>CAVZOE010000001.1:0-175870 GCA_963776725.1 uncultured Candidatus Rokubacteria bacterium
GGGCCATGAAATCGGGGAAGGGCTCGTGCAGGAGAAAGCGCACCCGCGTCGGGCTGACGATCTCGACGTCGCGCACGCGGTCCTTCAGGACCTTGCCGACCTTGGAACGCTGGAAGCTGAACTTCACGTCCTCGGCGGTGAAGGGATCGCCGTTGTGGAACTTGAGCCCGTCGCGCAGCTTGAACTCGTAGGTCTTCCGATCGGCGCTCACCGTCCACGACTCGGCCAGGCTCGGGGCCATGAGATTGCCCGGCATGGGCTTCACGAGCGCGTCGTGCATGGCGTAGAGGATCCAGAACGGCGTGAGGAAGCCGCCGGTGATCTCGCCCGGATCGAACCAGGCGGAGACCAGCGTCACGTAGAGCGCGTATCGCATCTCACCGTCGGGCTTGGGGCCCGGCGGAGACTGCGCCCCGGCCTCGGCGGCGACGCAGACGAGCAGCAGCGCAGCGATCACGACTGCCTTCATGCGTCCTCCTTCGGCCGCGGCCGGGGCGCCCGATCCGTGGCTACAGCGTCTTCACGACCTCGGCCGGCCACGCGCGGGCATCGACGCGGGCGTGCCACTCCTTGATCTTGCCGTCCTTGTCGATGATCACGCCCACGCGCGAGGCGCCCTTGGTCGGGTCCGCGTTGGCGCCGTAGGCCGTGCCGATCGTGCGGTCGGTGTCGCAGATGAGCGGGAAGTTGAAGTGAAACTTCTCGGCGAAGGCCTTGTTCTCGGCCGGCACTGTCGAACGACGCCCCCAGGATGACGGCGTTCTTGGCGTCGTACTGGGCCTTGAGGTCGCGGAACCCGCAACCCTCGGCGGTTCAACCAGGGGTGTCGGCCTTGGGATAGAACCACAGCACGACCGTCTTGCCCTTCAGATCCGACAGCTTCACGGTGTTGCCGTTGTGATCGCGCCCGGTGAAATCCGGCGCCTTGTCTCCTGGGTTGAGCATGGCTCCTCCTGGAGAAAGTGTCCGTGCGCTCCCGCGGACCGCGCCGCGACGAGCTCGCCGCCATCCTGCGCCGCCCCGGGGTCATGGTCAAGGCCGCCCGGCGGCAACGCTGAGCGCGTGGCGGACGACCTCAGCGCTTGCGCACGATCTCGGCGGCGAAGGCCTCCAGCGCCTCCCAGTCGTACGGGCCGTTGCGGAATGCGATGCTGAGCCGCGTGCAGCCCAGCGCGCGGAACTCGTCGACCATCTTGTGCGCGTCCCGCACGGTGCCGCGCAGGTAGCCGGTGCGGTCGGCGCGATCGCCGTCGCCGAAGTGGCTGCGGAAGGTCTCCTCGCCGCGGGCCGCGCCCTTGGCGTCGACGCCGAGGTAGAAGCCCAGGTTGACCGTGCGCATGATGCTCTTGGGGTCGCGCCCTTCCGTCTCGCACCACCGGTCGAGCACGTCGCACTTGTGCTTCCACTCCGTGGGGCCGATGTACGCGCCGTTCCAGCCGTCGGCGAACTTCGCCGCCGCGCGCAGGGTGCGCTTCTCGCCACGGCCGCCGATCCAGATCGGGATGCGGGGCTGCAGCGGCTTGGGATAGTTCGGCGCGTTGGTCACGCTGAAGTGCTTGCCCTGGAAGTTGGCGCGCTTCTGTTCGGGGTCCAGCAGCAGCCGCATGATCTGCGCGTACTCCTCCAGCATGTCCTCGCGGGGCCCGATGGTGGGGAACGGCATGCCGAACGCCTTGGCCTCGACGTCGTGCCAGCCGGCGCCCAGCCCGCAGTCCACCCGACCGTTGGAGAGATGGTCGATCGTGGTGAGCGACTTGGCCAGCAGGCCGGGATTCCGGTACGCCACGCAGTACACGCCACTGCCGAGCCGGATCTTGGTGGTGTCCATGGCGGCGGCGGTCAGCGTCGCGATCGCCTCGTAGCAGTCCATGTCGCCACCGCGCGGCGGCGACTCCTGGAAGTGGTCGGAGACGGAGAACCAGTCGAAGCCGTTGGCGTCGGCGAACTTCCACAGCTTGCGCATCTCGGCGAGCGGCCCGCCCATGTGTCCGATGTGGATCCCGAATTTCATGTCGCCTCGCTCCTCTCACGCGGGCGCCGATCGGCGCGCGCCGGCCCGATCATACGGCGGCCGGGCAGCCTTGGCGATAGCCGGCGTGCTTGACCCCGCGGGCAGCGGACGACTAGCCTCGGCGGCGGAGGACAGCGCCATGGCCACTGACCCGTGGAGCGTCGAGCAGCTCGATCGCATGCGGCGCGAGGGCGATCCGCTCGCCGACTCGACGGTCAAGGCCGTGTTCGACAAGGGCACGGTGGGCGCGGTGAACGAGCTGTTGACCAGGCTCGTGCGCAACGACGACATTCCCGCCGGCCCCTGGCCGCCGCAGCTGGCCGAGTACCTTCGGGCGAGCGAGCAGCTGCCGAGCTGGGCCGACCCTGCGCTGATCCGGGTGGGCGAGAGCGTGTTCCTGCGCTACGGCCTCACGTCGTTCGGGATCCTGGCCTGCGCGAGCCTGCCCGAGTGCTACGTCCTGCGCGACGTCGCCGCGGTGCTCGGGACCACGCAGCGGCTGGACGCGCACGCCCGGCGGCGCATCTTCGAGACCGCGATGATGGTGCTGTCCGTCATGGCCGAGGGAGGGCTGGCGCCCGGCGGCTCGGGCATCCGGATCGTCCAGAAGGTGCGGCTGATGCACGCGGCGGTGCGTCGCCTCATCCTCACCCCGCCTCCGGCCGCGGTGGCCGGGCCGCCGCAGAGCCTGGCCGACACGCTCCTGGCGCAGCGCTGGCCGGCCGAGCGCGGGACGCCGCTGAGCCAGGAAGACCTCGCCGCCGTGCTGCTGACGTTCTCGTACGTCATGGTGCGCGGCTGGAGGCACCTCGGGATCGCGCTGTCGCCCGAGGAGGCGCGCGCGTACCTGCACTGCTGGAACGTCGTCGGCCACGTGCTCGGCATCCGCGACGAGCTCCTCGCCCACGACCTCGACGACGCCGCGCGTCTCTTCGACGCGATCAAGCGAACGCGCGCGGCCGACACGCCGGACGGCCGCGCGCTCACCGCCGCCGTCCTCGGCGTGAGCGAGAGCTTCGCCGGTCCCTCCCGGATCCTGCTCCGCCCGATCCCGCGCATCCTGATGCGGGGGCTCTTGCAGGCCGAGACCTGCGCGATGCTGGCCGTGCCGACGCTCGGCCTCTGGCAATCCGCGTATCGGCCGTTCCTGCGAAGGGTGGCGCGCCTCGTCAACCGGACGGCCACTGACGCCTTCCAGAACCTGCCCGACACCGCGCGCCTGAGCGCGCTGCTCTCGTACCGTCTCCTCGAGGACATCGTGGCGCTGCCGCGGGGTGGCGAGCGCACGGCGTTTCGCATCCCCGAGAACCTGGCCCGGAGCTGGGGCGTCGCGGCACCGCGCTGATCCTGACGCCGCCCGTCGTGCGCGGCGTGCCCATGGGGGCGCCGCGGGATCGGGTCAGGCTCCCGTGAGGTTGGTGAGGGCCCGGTAGGCGCGCTTGGCGCGCTCGAGCGCGGACAGCGTGGCGGTGGCCCGGCACGGCGCCTCGATGGCGAGCGGCAGGTCCGGCGGCAGCGCCGCCACCAGATCTTTCAACGGCAGGACGCCCTCGCCGGGGAGCAGCCGTCCCGTGCGGGCCTCGCGAACGAGGTTGGGCGTGTCGGTGGGGCCGGGCATGTCCGGGCCCGCGTCGCAGATCTGGGCGTAGCGGAAGAGCGAGGGATCGATCTGGGCGATGTGCGCCGGGAGTCCACCCGACCGGCTGAAGTGCAAGGCGTCGATCAGCACCGAGGCATTGGGGCGCTTCGATCGCGCTACCACGTCGGCGGCGTGGGCGAGCGTGCGGACGCCGGTGTAGACGGCGAACTCCAGATTGACCTGCAAGTCGTACTGCGCGGCCCGATCGCACAGCTCGCCGAAGCGCTCGAGGGTGCGCGCCTCCTCCCGCTCGGCGCTCATGACCAGCACCTGCTTGGCGCCGAGCCGGGCCGAGATCTCGAGAAAGCCCTCGGGAATGGCGACCGGCTGATCGGGCTCGAAGCGCAGGAACTCGGTGTCGAAGACCGAGACGCCCGTGTCGGCCATCCGCCGCAGGGTGTCGCGGAGCAGCGGTCCCTCGTGCAGCATGTCGTAGGGGGGCACGCCCACGCTGGGCGTCGCGGTCAACCGGATGCCGATCGTGCGAAATCCGGCGACCGCGGCGACGCTGACGAGCTCGGGCGGCGTCGTGTCGAGCACGGTCAGGTGGGCGAGGGAGAGCGGGCGCGTTGTCTGGGTCACGGCGGCTCAGTCCACGATCGCCTGGTAGACGAGCTGCCGGAAGAGCTCGCGATGGTACGCGCGGAGCGCGCCGGCCGATTGCACCATGAAGACGCCGACGAGCTGTTCCTTGGGATCGACCCAGAAGCGCGTCCCCGCATAGCCGCCCCAGTTGAAATCGCCCGCCGTTCCCGGAACCGGAGCGATGCCGTCCGATGGGCGCACCGCGAAGCCGAGACCGAAGGTGTAGGTCGAGGCGCCCAGCACGCCGCCGCCCGGCGTGGGCGCGATCGCGATGCGCGAGCCCAGATGGTCGGAGGTCATGAGCCTCACGGTGGTGCGGCTCAGGATGCGCTGGCCGTCGAGGACGCCACCGTTGGCCAGCATCTGCGAGAAGCGCAGGTAGTCGCTCGCGGTGCCCACGCCGCCGGCCCCGGCCGAGTCGTTGGCCGGCTCCTTCGACACGTCGATCAGCCGGATCGCCGTCCCGGTGAGCGGGTCCTTGTCGAACGCCTCGGCCACGCGCGGTAGCTTCGACGCCGGCACCCAGAACGCCGTGTCGGTCATCCGGAGCGGCGTGAACAGGCGCTCGCTCAAGAAGACGCCGAGGCGCTTGCCGGAGGCCGCCTCCACGACGCGCCCGAGCACGTCGGTCGCGAGGCTGTACTCCCACGTCGTGCCGGGCTGATAGAGCAGCGGAATCCGGGCGAGGCGCTCGACCTGCTCGGCGCCGGTCATGTCGCGCACGTCGAACTCGATGACGCCCGGCTTGAACAGCCCGGCCTTGGCCAGCGCGTCCTTGACGGCGGCGTTCTGCGTGAGCTCGCCGTACGGCAGGCCGGCGGTGTGACGCAGCAGATCCTGCACGGTCATGATGCGCTGGGCGGCGACCTCGCCGGCGTCCGTCGACACCTTCACGTCCTTGAAGGCGACAAGCCATTTCGAGACCGGATCGGTGAGCTGCAGCGTGCCGTCCTCGACCAGGATCATGGCGGCGACCGACACGATGGGCTTGGTCATCGAGTAGATGCGGAAGATGGCGTCGGTCCGCATCGGATCGGCGCTCCTGGGATCGCGCACGCCGAGGGCGCTCGCATAGACCAGCTTGCCCTTGCGGGCGACCAGCATCACGGCGCCCGGCAGCTTCTTGTCCTCGATCTCCTTGCCGAACACGGCGGTGAGACGCGCCAGTCGCGCAAGCGACATCCCGACGCTGTCCGCCGGCGCGGCGGGCAGCGCGGAGGCCGGGCGCTGCGCGTGGGCCACGCTCGGCACGAGCAGCGCGGCCAGCACGAGAGCCAGCAGCAGGCGTGATCGTGAACCTCGGCGCACGCTCGAGATCATGTGATCCTCCGCACGCGGCTCTCCGCGCATCTCTGTCGATCGGCGCCAGTGTACCCGAGGACTCCCCTTGACGACGGCCTCGCCGCGACATACCAATGGGCCACCGTCCTACGTTTCCCGGCTCGCGAGGAGGGACCTATGCCCGCTCCCGATCGCGCTCGCGGATCCGTCCCGATGCACCGCCGCACATTCCTCAAGACCGCCGGCGTTGCCGGCGCTGCCGCTGGGCTGGAAGGTATTCTCGGCGCCCGTCGGGCGCCGGCCTTCGCCCAGGGCACGACGATCCACCTGCTGCAGTGGGTGGACTTCATTCCCGAAGGCGATGTCGAGGTGCGACGCCAGGTCGTCGAGTATCAGAAGCAGACGAAGGTCGAGGTCGTGTTCGAGACCATCAACGCCAACGATTTGCAGGCGCGCATTACCGCGGCGATCCAGTCCGGCTCCGGCCCTGACATCATCATGATGCTGCACAACTGGCCGCACCTGTACGCCGGCGGCCTGGCCGACGTCAGCGACCTCGCCGAGTGGAAGGTCTCCGATCAGGGCGCGTACTATCCGCACTCCGAAGCCGCCGCTAAGGTCGGCAAGGGCTGGATGGGACTGCCGTACACCACGGGAGCGCCGCTGATCGCCTATCGCAAGTCGTGGTTCGCCGAGGCCGGCTATCCGCAGCCGCCCAAGACGCTCGAGGAATACAAGAAGCTCGGGGCGGCCCTCAAGAAGAAGGGCAAACCCCTCGGCCAGACGCTGGGTCACACCTTCGGCGATGCGCCGGCGTGGACCTATCCGTTCACGTGGACGTTCGGTGGGATGGAGACCGATCCCAGCGGCAAGAAGGTCGTGCTCAACTCCAAGGGCACGCTCGAGGCCGTGACGTGGATGACCGATCTGTGGAAGCAGGCGTGCGACGAGAGTGCGCTGGCCTGGGACGACACCAACAACAATCGCGCCTTCCACGCCGGCGAGATCAGCGCCACGCTCAACGGCGCTTCGATCTACATCTACGCCAAGCGCAATCCCGACAAGGTCAAGAACGACAAGGGCGAGCCGATGTGGCCCGACATCGGTCACCTCGCCATTCCCGACGGCCCCGGCGGTCACACGCCGCCCTACGCGGTCGCCTTCTCGCACGCGGTGATGAAGTACAGCAAGAACCAGAAGGCGGTGAAGGAGTTCTTGAAGTGGTTCCACGGCAAGGAGATGTTCAGCAAGTGGTTCGAGATCGAGAACGGCTACGCGCTCGGCACCAACACGTCGTGGGAGAACAATCCGATGTGGGACAAGATCGACGATGCGCTCAAGCCGTTTCGCACCTCGCCGCGCGGCACGCGCATGCTGGGCCACGCCGGCCCTCCGACCGCCAAGGCCACCGAGGCCTACACGAAGTACATCATCACCGACATGTACGCCAAGGCCGCCCAGGGCACGCCGCCGGCCGAGGCGGTGAAGTGGGCGGAAGGGGAGCTCAAGAAGATCTACGAGACGTGAGCGGACGTTACGAGCAGTCCAACGCTCGGACAAGGAGGCCTGTCATGCGCATGAGTCGCGTCTCTCTACTGTCCGGTGCGGCCCTTGCCGTGTTGCTGATCCTGTTTGCCTCGAGCCCGGTGCCCGCACACGGTGATGGACACCGGTGCACGACCGGCACGCTGGACGGCCTGTACGTCTTTGCGGCTAGCGGCTTCATCGTGCCGGCCACGGGCCCGGCGCAACCGAAGGCCATCGTCGAGCTCATCCGCTTCCACGGCGACGGCACGCTCGACGTCCCCGGGGCGACCCGCAGCCTGAACGGCGTGATCGGGCAGGTTCCGCCTGGCGGCACGGGGACCTACACGGTCGCGAATCTCGTCCCTCCCGATGGAGCCTGCCTGGGCACCCTGACGTTCACCGACGGCCCGAGCTTCGACCTGTTCATCCCGCTCAACGGCGAGAAGATCCGGATGATCCAGACCAACCCCAACAACGTCTTCGAGGGAACGGTAACCAAGATCGCGCGCTGACGACAGTCCAACCGGCACGATCGCCTCGGGCAGGTGTCCCGGACTCTCTATCGGGATACCTGCCCGAGGACTCCCCTTGACGACGGCGTCGTCGGTGGCATACCAATCGGCTCACAGCCCTACGTTGCCCACCCGCGTGAGGGGACGCTGAACGTTCCCGCTCGCGGAATCCTCAGGGAGGAGCCAGGCATGAGTGCCGTGACGCCGGCCCGGCGCGAGATCGACGGCCTGCCGCTGGACCAGTTCAACGTCGCCGACCCGCGTCTGTACCAGGAGGACGCCTGGCGGCCCTACTTCGCGCGGCTGCGGCGCGAGGCGCCGGTGCACTACTGCCCGGAGAGCGCCTACGGCCCGTACTGGTCGGTCACGCAAGTTCAAGGACATCATGACCGTCGAGGTGAACCACGAGATCTACTCCTCGGCCGCCGAGCTCGGCGGGATCCAGGTCGAGGATCAGCCGAAGGAGATGGACCGGCCGAGCTTCATCCGCATGGACCCGCCGCAAGCACACCCAGCAGCGCCGGGTGGTGGCGCCCGATCGTGGCCACCGACAACCTGACGCCACATGGAGCCCACCATCCGCGAGCGCACGGCGCTCGTGCTCGACGCGCTGCCGCGCGGCGAGACGTTCGACTGGGTGGACCGCGTCTCCATCGAGCTGACGACCATGATGCTGGCCACGCTCTTCGACTTTCCCGTTCGAGGACCGCCGCAAGCTCACCTGGTGGTCGGACGTCGCCATCGCCAACGTGAGCGCGCCCGACGCGCCGGTGCACTCCGAGGCCGAGCGCTTCGCCGAGCTGACCGCCATGGCCGAGTACATGGGCCGGCTCTAGGCCGACCGGGCCGAACGAGCCGCCGAAGTTCGATCTCCTCTCGATGCTCGCGCACGGCGCAGGCCACGCGCGAGATGCCGCTGCGCGAGTTCATGGGCACGCTCGGCCTGCTGATCGTCGGCGGCAACGACACCACCCGCAACACGATGAGTGGCGCCGTGCTGGCGATGCAGCGTCATCCCGACCAGTGGGCCAAGCTCCGCGCGAATCCGGCGCTGTTGCCCGCCTTCGTGCAGGAGACGATCCGCTGGCAGACGCCCGTCATCCACATGCGCCGCACCGCTCGCGAGGACACCGAGCTCGGCGGCCAGCGCATCCGCGCCGGCGACAAGGTCGTGATGTGGTACGTCTCCGGCAACCGCGACGAGGAGGTCATCGACGATCCCGAGGGCTTCGTGATCGACCGGCCGCGGCCGCGGCACCATCTGTCGTTCGGCTCCGGCATCCACCGCTGCGTGGGCGATCGGCTGGCCGAGCTGCAGCTGCAGATCCTGTGGGAGGAGATCCTCAGGCGCGACCTCGCGATCGAGGTCGTCGGCGAGCCGGTGCGGGCCTACTCGAACTTCCTGCGCGGGATCAAGGCGCTGCCGGTTCGGATCATGACCTAGCCGAGACCGTACGTCAGCGAAGGGCCGCCTCGGCCTGCTCCAGCCAGAACGGCATGTCGAGTTCGCGGTACATCGTCGTCGCGGTGCCGAGTAGCTCCTGGGCCTCCGTCCCTTTGTCCGCGAGGCGATAGAGTCTGCCCAAGCCGAGGTGGCAGTGGGCGACGAGAGGCCGCATGCCGCGCGGCTCGGCCAGCGCGAGCGCCTGGCGGTAGTAGGCCTCGCCGCTCTCGGCATCGAACCGGTCGGGATGGGTCGCGATGTCGCCGAGCAAGTGGAGCGCATGGGCCACGAACCCGGGGTGAGACGGAGAATATTTGAGCGCGCGGTCGCCCATACCCCGCGCCTCGTCGAGCCGGCCCAGCAGCAGAGCAGCACGTCCCAGCCAATGGTAGTCCCCACCGTGATTGTCGACGATGCCTTTAGCTGCGTTGTGTTCGAGGAACTGCTCGCCCTCCCGGAGCCGGGTCAGCGCCTCGCTCGCCTCGCCGAGCTGGGCGAGAACCCGGGCGGAGGAGGCGACCGGATGGGGAAGGGCCAGGACCATGTTCGCCGCCCGGTACGCTGCGAGCCCGTGCTCAATCAGTGACCGCGCCTTCGCCCAGTCACCCTTGTGGAGGTGAAGCCAGCCCGCGGTGAGGTGGGCCTGACCGAAGGGGTACGCGTGATGCATCGGCTCGGCGAGCCGGAGCGCCTCGGCTGCGTGTTGGGCCGCTTCGGCGAATCGGCCGAGCTCGAAGAGGCTTCTGACCAGCCAGTACCGATCGTAGATCGATGCTGGTGCCGCGAGTCCGAAATGCTCGTAGATATGGTCGGCGGGCAGCGCGGCGAGGTTATCGGTGGCCAGTTCGACCACGCGCTCGTAATCACCCCGGTAATAGTGCACCTGCTCGAGTAGGATCGTGGTCGGGATTTGGAGTCTCCAGTCCCTGAGGCGCCGGGCGATCTGCAGCGCGCGCGTGCCCGTCGCAAGTGCCTCGTCCAGCTCGCCGAGCAGCGAGTGGGCGCCCGTCATGAAAGCGCACACTCGGCCTCGGCGGAGGTTGTCGTTCAGCCGCTCGGCGAGGGTCTCGGCCTCGGACAGGCCCTCCAGCGCCCGCCGAACTTCACCGAGCGTGGTCAGCACTGACCGCAGATCGAAACGGATTTCGAAGGCCTGCTCCTGAGTGGATCGGCTCTGCGGCAGCGCCTCGAGGACGCCCAACGCCTGCTCGAACCAACCCAGGGCCTCCTGGGGTGCCGACCGCGTGGACGCCTTGAGCCCGGCCTGACGGAGATAGTGCACGGCCTTCTCCCATACTTCGCCTTTCAGAGTGTGGTGGGCAAGACGCTCGACGTGCTCCATCAACCGGCCGGCGTGCAGCTGCTCGATGGCCTCCGCGATCCGAGCGTGAAGCACGCGGCGCCGTTCAGGCAACACGCTGTTGTAAGCCACCTCGTGCGTCACGGCATGCTTGAAGGTGTACTCGAGATCCAGCGACCGGTGCGTCTCGTGGAGGAATTCGGCGACCTGCAACTCGTTCAGCCGCTGCCGGAGCGTCGCCTCGCCGTCGTCGACGACGGTCTGAAGCAGGGCCAATGGTACGTCCTTGCCAATCACGGCGGCGGTCTCGAGCATCAGCTTCTCGTCGGCAGGCAGGCGGTCGATACGCGCAGCGAGGATGGCCTGCAGGGTGGCCGGCACCAGGATCGTGGCGACTGGCTGAGCCAGTCTGTAGGCTCCGCGCTCACCAGCCAGGCTCTGAGTCTCGATCAGCGCGCGCACGTTCTCCTCGATGAATAGTGGATTCCGCCCTGTCGTTTCGACCAGGAGATGCTTGAGAGGCTTGAGTGACCCGTCATCACCGAGCAGGGAGTCGAGCAACTCGTCCGCGTTCTCCGGAGACAAGGGATCGAGAGTGATCCGGGTGTAGTTCGCCTTGCCCTCCCACGCATGCCGGTACTCGGGCCGGTACGTGACGAGGAGAAGCATCGGCATCGCGGCCAGGCTCTCGGCAAGGCTATCCAGAAGCGCACGCGTTTCGCTATCGATCCAATGCAGATCTTCGAAGACCACCAGGACCGGCTGAACCTGCGCCTCACGCAGGAGGAGGTGCCTGACCGCATCGAACGTGCGTTGACGACGCTGCGAGGGGCCGAGGCTTTGCCACCGAGGATCGTCGATCGCTATGTCGAGCAGGGCGAGGAGTGCCGGAAGCGCGGACTCCAGTGCTCCGTCCAGCGCAAGAAGTCTTGCCGTCACCGTTTCCCGGATGTCCGATGCCGTGTCCCGATGACTGACCCGGAAGTAGCGTCGTAGGAGATCAGTCACGGGCAGGTAGGAGGTCGCCGCGCCGTGGGACACACCGGCGGCCTCCAGTACGAGCCAGCCAGTGATCCGGCCGAAGTGGGCCAGTTCAAAGACGAGGCGCGACTTGCCGACGCCAGGCTCGCCGAGAAGACCGACGACATGCGCCTCGCCCGCGTTGTGTTCTACCCGTCGCATCAGCGCGTGCAGCGCCTCGACATCCGGCGCGCGGCCGACGAAGGGACTCAACGTTCGGTCCCCGGGCTCGAATCTCGGCCGTTCCAGTCCCACGATGCGAGCGCGGCCCGCCGGCCCGTCTCCCAGGGGCTCCGTCGCGAAGTGCCGGTCGACGAAACCCGCGGCCGGGGCGTCCACGACAACCTCACCTGGCCCGGCACGCTGGAGGAGGGCGCTGACGGCGTCCGCGGCCCGACGCCGGGCGTGCCCATCCATCCCCGTGACGGCCCCGGCACGGGCAATCAGGTAAGAGCCGACATGGACCGCGAAATGGCCGTGTTTCTTGTCCTCAGACCTTCGGAGCGCTTGGAGCATCGCGTGTGAGGCCAGTACCGCTCGGCGCGCCGCATCCTCCATGGGCTCGATCCCGAACACCGCCATAAGCTCGGCCGGCATGAATTGCTCGATCCGGCCACCGAAGCTCGTGACCATCTCGATCAGCTCCGTCATCGTCCCGGCCAGTCCAAACGCGCTGCTACCGGCCGGCTCGGCAATCGTCACGCCGAGGACGGCGACCAGCCGTTCCTCCCATCGAATCGTGTTCGCCGGAGCCGGTATCGGAGGTGCCGACGGACGTGCCTCACCGCTCTCTCTGCTCTCTGCGCCAGCCTCTGGCGTCGCTTCGTGCGGGCTCAACCCGTGCTTCGTCATGCGATACCGCATGGTGTTGCGGTGGATCCCGAGGCGGGCGGCGGCCCGGGTGATGTTCCCGCGCGCGGCATTGAGTGCCGTCACGATCTGTCGTCGCTCGTCAGCGTGGAAGGCTTCCGGCGACTGCAGCGACTCCGAAGTCGCCCTGTCGGTCTCGCCCGGTTCCAGCAGCGACAGCATGGCCGCCGTGATGACGGGGCTGTCCTCGAGCAGCATGACGCGCTCCAGCACGTTGGCCAGCTCCCGGACGTTCCCCGGCCACGGGTAGGCCAGGAGCGCGGCCTGGGCGTCCTCGGAGAGGCGCTTGGCCGGAATGCGGTGCTCGACCGCCGCACGGGCCAGGAAGTGATCCGCGAGGTCGAGGACGTCACGCTGGCGATGGCGGAGCGGCGGGAGCTCCAGCACCACGGTCGAGAGCCGATGGTACAGCTCACGGCGGAAGCGGCCGGTGCGCATCGCGGCTGCCAGGTCGACGCTGGTGGCCGCGATGATCCACACGTCCACCGGCTCGTTGCGGGTGCTGCCGAGCCGGCGTACCTGTCGCGATTCGATCGCGGTCAGCAGCTTGACTTGCAGGTCCGTCGGGAAGCTCACCGATCTCGTCGAGGAACAGCGTGCCGTGATGGGCCGCTTCGATCAGCCCCTGCTTGGAGGCCCGGGCGTCGGTGAACGTTCCGCGCTCGAAACCGAAGAGCTCCGACTCCAGGAGGGCGTCGGGGATCGCGGCGCAGTTGACATCGATGAACGGGCCGGCGCCGCGTCGTCCGCTCCGGTGGAGCAGACCGGCCACCAACCCTTTCCCTGTCCCCGTTTCACCGAGGAGCAGGATCGGTGGTGGCTGCGCCCCGTCCTCGGCGATCCGCGCCAGGCGCCGGATCTGCCCACGCAGTGCGTCGAGCGCATTGCTCTGGCCGATGAGCTCGGCGAGCGGAAGGCGAGCGGTCATTTCACCCCGGCCTCTGCCGCATCGGCGCGGCGCTGCCCAAAACCGACAGAGAGCCGCCCGATCGGGCGGATTCGGTCGCCTGAAGGCGGGTAACTTCGCGAGATTCCGCGAGTCTAGTCTGGCCCCTCGAATGCGTCAATCGCCCGACGACATGAATGGCTCCCCACTGGGGGGAGGCCACGGCACGCGACCGGTGCGTCGCGCGAACACAGACCTGAGACCTCTTGCCTGAACGGAGAGCAGACATGAAACGCGCAAGCCTATGGGTGGTTGCGATAGGGCTGTTCATCGCCGTGGGGTTCCTCGCCGTGGAGCAAGCATATGCCGAGGCACAACATCACGGGCCAAGCTGCACCCTGAAAACGCTGAAGGGGCGGTATCTGTTTTCAGAGCCAGCCATGCTGGTCCCCCCCGCGTTCGGGATTACCGAGCCGACGCCCGGGAATGCCGCCGGATTTCACATCTTCAATGGCGACGGGACGGGGACCGACATCGTGACCTTGCGGATCGGTGGCGTCACCATCTTTTCGAACGCCGCCGTGCCGATCACCTATACGGTCAATGCGGACTGCACGGGTAGCTACACCGTCCTCAATGGCGGGCCGTCCTTCGATCTCTTCATCGCCCCCGATGGCGACTCCATCGCCGCCATCACGACGGCTCCCCCTGGCAATCAGGCGTCTGACATCAGCCGGAGAGTGTCACGCGAGTAGAGCTGAGAATCTTCGGGGAGCGTGAGGCTACCGGGCCTCACGCTCCATATCATCGGGTACGCGACCGCCCACAGTCGCGGCCGCTCGGCGCCGAATGCGGTGGTGGCGGCGGTCGTCACGTACCGCTGTCGCGATACTTGCTCGTGCCCGGCTCGCCGTAGGCGAGCAAGGTCTCGCGATCGAGCGACGACGGCGGCAGCGCCGCCCACACGGCGTTGATGTGGCGCTTCATCGTCTTGGCCTCGGTGCCGGCCATCAGCACGCGGCGCTCCCAGCCATCCGTCTGCACCGCGCCGGCGCCGCCCAGGTCCAGGCACATCCGGTAGATCGGCTGGCGATAGGGCAGCGCCGGCCGGCCGAGCAGATCGCTCAGCGCGTTGTGGCCGGCGAACTGGCCGAGCTTGATCGCGTGCTGGCAGGACATCAGCGCCTCGTGCGCGTCGTCGGCCATGGCGTAGGCCACGTCGCCGGCAGCGTAGACGCCCGGCAGCCCGCGCACGGCCAGGCTCGGCTCGGTGATGAGGCGGCCGAGCGGATCGCGCTCGGCCGGCAGTGCGCGCGTGAGCGGGTTTGCCACCATGCCGCCGCACCACACGGTCGTGCCCCCGTCGATGCGATCGAGCTTTGCGCCCAGCCTCACCTCGACGCCGACCTTGTCGAGCGCCTGCGCGATCGTCTCGCGCGGGCCGTCGCCCAGGCTCGGCGCCAGCACCTCCGCGCGCTCGAGCAGCACCACGTGAAAGCGCGCGGCCAGCTCCGTGGCCAGCTCGATGCCGGTGAAGCCGCTGCCGACCACGGTCACCGTGGCGCCGGCAGGCAAGGTCTGCAGGTGCCGATCGAGCGTCTGGGCGGCCTCGTAGCTGTCGACGTCGAACGCCCGCTCGATGCCGGGCAGCGCCGGCCGGTCGAGACGGCTGCCCAGCGCGATCACCAGACGGTCGTAGGCCAGCGCCTCGCCCTCGGCCAGCGACACCCGCCGCGCCTCGACGTCGATCCCGGTGACGCGCGCCCGGCGAAACGCCACGCCGATCCGGTCCAGCATGGGCGCCAGGGGGTAGCGGATGTGAGGGCCGGGGCCCGGCTCGTAGAGGCGCGGGCGGTTCACGAGATCCGGCTCGGCCGAGACCAGCGTGATGTCGATCGGCGTCTCACCGCGAGCCCGTGCTCCCCCCAGCGCCGCGTACACTCCGGCGTAGCCGCCCCCGAGAATCAGCACCTGCCTGGCCATGGTCGCCTCCTTCACCCTCAATCCTCCAGCAGCACGCAGTGGCGCGGCTCGGCGCTGACGAAGACCTCTTCGCCCTCGTTCACCGGCTCCGGCGCCGCCGAGCGCACGATGAGCGTGCGGCCGTCCCAGTCCACGTGGTACTGCGTGAAGTCGCCCTGGAACACGCGCTGCCGGACCCGCGCCGGCCACACGTTGACGGCGGCCGCGGGCCGCACCCGGTCCAGACGCAGGCGCACGGTGCGCACGGCCATGAGCGCCTCGGCGCCCGCCGCCCGTTCGCCGGCGGTGCCGTGGACCAGCGCGCCGCTCGGCGTCTCGATGACCACGAGCCCGTCGCGCTCCAGGTCGGTGCGCCGGCGGCCGCGGATCAGGTTGGCCGAGCCCACGAAGTCGGCCACGAACGTGTTGCGCGGCCGATCGTAGATCTCACCGGGCGTGCCGACCTGCTCGATGACGCCGTCGCGCATCACCACGATCCGGTCGGAGATGGCCAGCGCTTCCTCGAGGTCGTGGGTCACGTACACGGAGGTGATGTCGAGCCGGCGCTGGAGCACCTTCAGCTCGACGCGCATCTCGGCGCGCAGCTTGGCGTCGAGGTTCGACAGCGGCTCGTCGAACAGCAGCACGGAGGGCGAGAACACGAAGGCGCGGGCCAGGGCCACGCGCTGCTGCTGGCCGCCCGAGAGCTTGGAGGCGCTCCGGGCGCCGAGGTCGCCGAGCTGGACCAGATCGAGCGCCTCGCGCACGCGCGTGGCCACCTCGGCCTCGGGACGCTTGCGCACGCGCAGGCCGTAGGCCACGTTGTCGAACACGCTCATGTGCGGCCAGATGGCGTAGGACTGAAAGACCATCGAGAGTCCCCGGCGCTCGGCCGGGACGTTCACGCTCGGGGAGGACGAGAAGACCGGCTCGCCGCCGATGCGGATCTCGCCGGAGGTCGGCCGCTCCAGCCCGGCGATGGCCCGCAGCGTGGTCGTCTTGCCGCAGCCCGACGGGCCGAGCAGCGTGAGGTGCTCGCCGGCGCCCACCGTGAACGTCACGCCGCGGACCGCGGCGACTGCGCCGTAGCGGACGACCAGGTCGCGCACCTCGATCGACGCCTGGCTCACGCTCACTCGCCTCCGGCCTGGACGGCGCGGCGGGCCACCGCGAACATGATGACCAGGGCGACGGCCACCGCCAGCGTCTGCAAGAGCGCCATGGCCGCCGTGAGCTCGGTGCTGGTCGAGAACCACGACTCGACGATGGCCGGCGTGATGACCTTGGACTTCGGCCCGATCAACAGAATGGAGGCGCCGAGCTCGCGGACGCTGGCGATGAACAGCAGCAGCCACGCCGCCACCAGCCCCGGCTTGAGCAGCGGCATGGTGACGGTGCGCAGCCGATAGCCCCAGGTCGCGCCGCACATCTGCGCGGACTCCTCCAGCGAGCGGTCGATCTGGAGGATGACGCCGGAGATGGTCCGCAGGCCCAGCGGCAGGAACACCGTGAGGTAGGCGATCAGCAGGAGCCACAGCGTGCCGTAGATGGGAATCGGGAACACCAGCCACGCCCACATCATCCCGAAGGCGAAGACGAGGCGCGGCACCGCCTGCGGGAACATCAGGATGTATTCGATGGCGCCGGCGCCGGGCAGCCGCGAGCGGTAGATCAGCCAGGAGAGAAAGCCCATCAGCAGAATGCCGATGCTCGCGGTGGCGAAGCCCAGCAGCAGGCTGTTCCACAGCGCCGAGCGCACGGCGTCCAGCGAGAGCGCGGTGGCGTAGTTGGCCAGGGTGAAGTTGCTCCACCGCGGCGCCACCGCGCCCAGGTGCTGGAACGAGGCGTACACGATCGTCAGCACGGGCAGGATCACGGCCACCGCGAGATAGGCGATGCAGATCGCGAGGAACGGCCAGCGCAGTGCAGCCGACGTCCATGACGCGCGGCCGGAACGCCTTGCCGGTGATCGTGACGTAGGTCCCGGAGCTGATGATGCGGCGGTAGATCCACACCATCGCGAACATGACGGCGAACAGCGACACGCCCATGGCCGCCGCCGTCGGGAAAGCGCGGCGGGTACTGCGACACCAGCTGGTACATGGCGGTGGTCACGACGTAGAAGCGGGCGGGGAGGCCCAGCACCAGCGCGGCCGAGAACGAGCCCAGCATCTCGGCGAAGACGTACACGGCGGCCCCGAGCACGCCGGGCAGGACGAGCGGCAGCGTGATGCGCAGCATCGTGCGCAGTGCGCCCGGCGCCGAGCACCTGGGAGGCTTCTTCCATCGAGGGGTCCATCGACTTCATCACGGCGCCGATCATGACGAAGGCCACCGAGCCCTCGAAGAGGGCCATCACCCAGGCGATGCCCCACGACGAGTTGATGTCGATCAGGTGTCCCTCGCCGCCGAGCGCGCGCCACAGCTGGTTGACGTAGCCGCTGGTGGGCGAGGCGATGATCGCCCACGCCAGGGCGCCCATCAGCGGCGTCACGTAGTAGGGCAGGGCCATGAGCTGCTCGAACGCCGCGCGGCCCGGAACGTTCGTGCGCGAGAGGATCCAGCCCATCACGAAGCCCGACCACCACGGCGAGCACGGTGGCCACCGCCGGCGACCTGCAGCGTGTTGCCGAGGATGTGGGCGTAGCGGCCGAGGCCGGTGAAGTTGTCGAGACCGTACGCCTCGGGCGGACGCGCCTGCGGATCGCCCACGCTCAGCGACGCCTGGATCAGATACGCGATCGGGTAGAGGACGAGGATCGGCGGCGCCGCCCGCCGACCAGCAGGCTGACAAGGCGCGGGCCCGGCCACCAGGACCGGGCCCGCTCGAGGCGTTCCGACGGCGAGCGGTGCTCACAACCCCATGATCGAGTTCCACTCCTTCACGAACACGGGGTGGCTCGCCACGTAGTCGTTCCAGTCGGTGGGGAAGAGGAGCTTGAAGTCCGCCAGCCGCTTGCCCGTCGGCATCGGGCCGGCGTCGTTGCGGACCGAGCCGTAGAGCAGGATCTTCTGGTTCTGATAGATCGCCTGGCCGCGCTTGGACAGCGCCCAGTCGACGAAGAGCTTGGCCGCCTCGGGATGGGGCGCCTTGTTGACCACGCCGATGTAGATCGCGATGGCCGGCATCCCCTCGGGCGGCGCCACGAAGTCGATCTCCGCGCCCTTCTCCTGGTAGAGCGTGTAGCCGGCGTACTCGGCCAGCGCGCACATCCGGTCGTCGCCCTTGGCCAGCCGATCGAAGAGCTGGGCGCGCGCGTCGAAGCCCTTGGGCCGCTGCTTGGCGAACTCCTGCCAGAAGTCGTTGCCGTACATCTTGCGCAGGATGTACCACTGCGAGTGCTGCATGCCCGAGGTGGCGAGCTTGACGCTGATGCCGTCCTGGTAGGCGGGGTTGTTGATGTCCTTCCACGTCTTCGGCGCCTGCTCGGGCTTGAGCTTGGTCCGGTTGTAGGCGATGCCGGCGAAGCCGACGCCGGGCACGCCGTAGTAGCCGGGCGGCGTCGAGTGATACTCGGGCTTGAAGGCCGCGTACTCCGGCGACATGTACTGCTCCCAGCCGCCCTTCTTCTGGAAGTCGATGGCCGGCGAGATGTCGGAGAGCTGGAGCACGTCGAGGCCGAAGCGGCCGGCCGAGCGCTCGGCGGTGACCTTGGCGTAGAGCGCGCCCGTCTGCAGCCGGACGTAGCTGGTCTTGATCTTGGGGAAGTCCTTCTTGAACGCATCGAGCAGGACGGCGATTCCCGGCTCGCTGTCGTGGCCGTAGTAGACGACCTCGCCCTCCTGCCTCGGCCTTGGCGACGTCGGCGCCGGTTGAAAAGTCGAGCACCTTGGTGGCGGCCTCGCCGCGCGACGCGCGCACCAGCAGCGGCGCGGTGACCGCCGCGACGGCCCCGGTCTTCAGAAAGACGCGCCGGGTGAGGGCGCGCGGGGTGGCTTGGCTCATGCGTGAATCTCCTCTTCGTTGGGGATGTGAAGCCCAGGCCGTGGCCCGGCCGTAGCATACGCTATCACCCTTGGAGGATCCCATGCGAGAGCCCCAGGCCCTGATCACCGCCGCACAGCTGCACGCCACGCTCGGCCAGGCCGATCTGCGGATCTACGACTGCACGACATACCTCGAGCCTCCGCCGCCGGGCAGCGACGATCCCTACGTGGCCGTGCCGGGTCGCGCCACGTACGAGGCCGCGCACATTCCTGGAAGCGACTTCCTGGACCTGCAGGGCGAGTTCTCCGACGCCACGACGCGGCTGCGCTTCATGATGCCGCCGGTCGCGCAGCTGGAAGCCGCCTTCGGCCGTCATGGCGTGGGGCCGGGCGCGCGCGTGGTGCTCTACAGCATCGGCAGCGTGATGTGGGCGACCCGCTTCTGGTGGATGCTGAAGTCGCTCGGGTTCGACGGCGCCGCGGTGCTCGACGGCGGCCTCGACGCGTGGACGGCCGAGGGTCGGCCGACGGAGGGCGGCCCCGCCCGGGGCTATCCGCCGGCCACATTTGTCGCGCGGCCTCGGCCCGGCTTCTTCGTCGACAAGCACGCGGTGCTCGCCGCCACCCGGGATCCCGGCACGGTCGTGGTCAACGCGCTGGGGCCGCAGTTTCATCGGGGGCTCGAGCCCAGTCGCTACGGCCGCGCCGGCCGTGTGCCCGGCAGCGTCAACGTCCCCGCCGCGAGCCTGCTCGATGCGCAGACCAAGGGATTCAAGCCGCTCGCGGAGGCCCGCGCGGCGTTCGCGGCACAGGGGGTGACCGGAGACAAGCCGGTGATCGCTTACTGCGGCGGCGGGATCTCCGCCACCGTCGATCTGTTCATGCTCCACCAGCTCGGCTACGACCGGCTGACGCTCTACGACGCCTCGATGGGCGAGTGGGCCAGGGACCCGGCGTTGCCGATCGAGACCGACTGACGCTTACCTCCACCACGGCAGCCGGAAGCCGCCGTCGTCATCGCCGTCGTGCGGGTGATGGTGATGGTCGTTGTCGGGGCGCCGCTCGGCGCGGCAGGCGAAGTTGGTGGCCACCCAGTTCGCCGGCGTGTTCTCGGTGCCCTCCGGTCCGATGTAGGTCGGCTGCAGCGGCCACGGGCAGATGATGCGCTCGTTGCCGTCCGGCGTGGTGGTGCCGGCGTCCTGGGTCACGACGATCTGATCGGGCGCGTGACCGTGCTCGACCCACTCGACCAGCGCCGGCAGCTTGTCCCAGCCCACCGCCGCGCCGCGCACGCCACCCGCGCAGTGCCCCATGCCGGGCACGAGGAACAGGCGGACGTTGTCCTGGGCCCGACCCGTGTGGCCGTGGAAGGTGTCCTTCACGATGCCCTCGTAATAATCCACCGTGTTGTCGGTGGCGATCAGGCCGTCGGCCGCGCCGTGGTAGAGCAGGTACTTGGCGTTGCGGTGCACCAGGAACGGCGAGAGGTCGGTCTCGGAGCCGTTGAGGATCGAGCGCATGAAGCCGCCACCGTCGTGCGACGTCCACGGCCCGGTGACTGGATGCACGCTCCGGCCGCGCGGCGTGTTGGTGTCGAAGTTGAAGTCGAGCCAGCGGTACTCGCCGGGGCCGGGCAGCAGCGTGGGATCGTTGCGCCGCGCCGTCGGCACGCCCGGGTCGGTCTCGAAGAACAGGAAGTTGACGAGCTCGAAGGAGAAACCGCCCTGGGCCGGGAAGTTGTTGTTCGCCGGCGTGGGCACCACGAACGAGCCCCAGCTGAACTCGCTGCCGTGCGGCTTGCCCGGCGACCAGTGCCGCCGGCCGGTGGAATCGTGCGGCCCGGAGTACACGTCCTTGAGGGCCTGGATCTGGCCGGCGGTCAGCCCGCGCGCGGCGCCGAAGGCGTCGACGTCGGCCGCGGTGAAGACGCGCGCGCACAGGCGGTGGTTGCCCACCACGTTGTCCTTGATCTTGTCGTTGCCGAGCACGTCGCACTTGGCCAGCACCGCGTCCCGCAGCGCGTCGAGATCGGCCTGGGTGACGTTGTTGTCGAAGCCGACGCCGTCGTTGTTCCGGTCGGCGAAGAACGTGGCGCTGCTCCAGATCTGCTCCATGGCGACCTCGACCGCGTTGTTGAAGAGGTCGCCGGCGACGATCCCGTCGAAGTCGTCCGGGAAGCGCTGGGCCTCCACCGCGGCCTGACGGCCGCCCGTCGAGCAGCCGTCCCAGTACGAAAAGCGCGGGCCGCGCTTGTAGTAGACGTCGATCAGGCCCTTGGCCGCGACCGTGGTCACGTGCGTGGCGCGGAAGCCGTAGTCGAGCTCGCGCGCGCGATTGTTGAAGCCGAAGGTCGCGCCGGGGAACTGCTGGCTGCTGTGGCCCATGTCGCTGTTGGCCGTGGCGTAGCCCTGGGGCACGCGGACGGTCGAGGCGGACACCGCGCCGTCGAACCCGCCGTCACCGATCATCACGAACCGCCCGTTCCAGCCGGTGGGCAGGTTGACGCCGAACCGCACGGCGTTGGTGCCCTCGGCGGCGTTGCCGGTCGGGATGCTGCCCTCGACCCGGCAGTACTCGGGGACGGTCGCGGTCGCGGGCACCAGCGTCGCCTTGGTCAGCACGGGCTCGACGCGCTTGCTGTGGGCCGCCACGCCGCCGGCATAGCGGTAGTCGAGCGAGCCCTGATCCTTGAAGGACAGCTGCGCGGTCAGCAGGGCCGCGCAATCCGCGGCGGTGGGCACGGGGATGGGCTGGGTGGCGGCCGCCGGCCAGGCCGTGCCCAGGCCGAGCGTGAGCAGGCCGAGGACGAACAGAATGCGCCGAGCTGAATTGACCATGCGACAAGCCCTCCGAATCAGGAGGCACTGCACGGGACGTCCGATGCCAAGCGACCGGGGGCGAGTGTAGGAGCTTGCCCCGACGGCGTCAACGGCACGAGGCGTCGTGGCCGGCGCAGTCAAACCTGGACTTGGCGCTGGAATATCACGATAATCGGGCCCCCCCAACAGGGGGCACGAGAGCACGGTCGTCCGAGCACGCGGGACAAGGGGAGGCATCAATGACGAAGCTTTGGCCGGGGCCGCGGATGCGCACGCTTCGATCCCGACTCACGGTGGTTGTCGTCGTCGCGGTCCTCTGCGGCGCGATCGCCGCCGGGGCGCTGGCGCAGGGCGCTGGCAAGAGCACGCTGATCGGCAAGCTGGAAGGCCCCGAAGTCGTCACCGACCCCGCCAAGTTCCCCAAGACCTTCAACGAGTCGCCGCTGCTGGCGGCCCAGGTCAAGGCGGGCAAGCTGCCGCCGGTGGCCGAGCGCATCGGGCAGGACCCGCTGGTGATCAAGCCGCTGCACGAGATCGGCAAGTACGGCGGCGCGTGGCGCGGCGGCTTCACCGGCCCGGCCGACTTCTGGAACGGCTATCGCTGCTGCTCCGGCCCCGACCACCTGATGTTCTGGGACTACACCGGCGACAAGGTCCTGCCCAACATCGCCAAGGGCCTGGAGATGCAGGACAGCGGCCGCACGTGGGTGCTGCACCTGCGGCGGGGCATGAAGTGGAGCGACGGCAAGCCCTTCACCGCCGACGACTTCGTGTTCTGGTTCGAGGACATCTACCGGAACAAGGACCTGGTGCCGACGCCCTCCGCCGCGCTGGCGATCAACGGCAAGCAGGGGACGGTCGAGAAGGTCGACGCCTACCACCGTGAAGTTCAAGTTCCCCGAGCCCTACTTCATGTTCCCCGACATGCTGGCCGGCTCCACCGACGTGGGTGGCCAGGCGTGGCGCGGTGCGCTCGGACTGGGCGGCTACGCGCCGGCGCACTATCTCAAGCAGTTCCATCCCAAGTACGTCGGGCCAGGCCGAGCTGGACAAGAAGACCAAGGACGCTGAAGTACGACAGCTGGGTGCGGATGTTCCTCAACAAGAACGACTGGTCGCAGAATCCCGATCTCCCCGTGATCTCGCCGTGGAAAACGGTGAGCCCGGCCAACACGCCAACCTGGACGCTCGAGCGCAACCCCTACAGCGTCTACGTGGACACCGCGGGCAACCAGCTGCCCTACATCGACCGGGTGGTGCTGACGCTGGCCGAGAATCTCGAGGTCATCAACCTCCGCGCGATCGCCGGCGAGTACGACTGGCAGCAGCGGCACCTCGACCTCGGCAAGCTCCCCGTGTTCATCGAGAACCAGACCAAGGGCAACTACAAGGTCTATCTCGATCCCGGCGACTACGGCGGCGACATGGTCATCAAGTTCAACCTGAACTACGACGCCGATCCCGAGATCGGCAAGTGGATCGCCACGACCGATTTCCGGCGCGCGCTGTCGCTCGGCATCGACCGCGACCAGATCAACGAGACCTTCTGGCTCGGCACCGGCACGCCGGGCTCGGTGGTGCCGATCGACACCAACAAGTACAACCCGGGGCCGCAGTACCGGAAGCTGTGGGCCACGCTCGACGTCAAGAAGGCCAACGACATGCTCGACAAGGTCGGCCTCGGCAAGAAGGACGCCGAGGGCTACCGGCTGCGCACGGACGGCAAGGGCCGGCTGCGCATCGAGATCATGACGCTGGGCGGGCAGTTCGTGCAGTTCACGCAGATCTCCGAGATGATCCGCGAGCAGTGGAAGAAGATCGGCATCGAGCTGGTCGTGCAGGAAGTGGAGCGCAGCCTGGCGCTGAAGCGCACGGCGGCCAACGAGCAGCAGCTCGGCGCCTGGAACAACGACGGCAGCGAGCACCTGTTCACCTTCCCGCTGCACGTCTTCCCCTTCGAGGTGGCCTCGGTGGCCTCCTCGGGGCCGCTCTACGCGAAGTGGTTCCAGTCGGCCGGCACCCAGGGCAAGGAGCCGACCGGGCGCCTGAAGGAGCTGATGGAGAAGTACAAGAAGGCCTTCGGCGTGCCCGAGAAGGAGCGCATCGAGCTCGGCAAGGAAGTCTGGAAGATCGCCGCCGACGAGGTCTACATCATCGGCGTCATCGGCATGGGCCCGGCCTCGATGGGCGTGCGGGTGGTCAAGACCAACATGGGCAACGTTCCTTCGCGCCAGTACAACAGCCCGGACGGCAAGACGCCGACGATCTCGCGTCCGGTGACGTTCTTCTGGAAGAACTAGACAGCGGAGGCGCCCGGGTCAGCGTCGCGCGGCGACGCTGACCCGGGCTCACAGCCATGCTCGCCTACATCGGTCGTCGCGCGGTGCTCGCCGTCTTCACTGTCTGGGCGATCTCCGTCCTGTCGTTCGCCATCATCCAGCTCCCGCCCGGCGACTACGTCACCTCCTACATCGCCCAGATGGCGTCCATGGGCAGCGTGGTCACCGACGAGGAGGCGGCCAATCTCCGGATCCAGTACGGCCTCGGCCAGCCCATCTACGTGCAGTACTGGAAGTGGATGAAGCTGATCGTGCAGGGCAACTTCGGCATGTCGATGGAGTGGCGACGACCGGTCACCGAGGTGATCGGCGAGCGCCTGGCGCTGACGGTGGTGGTCTCGGTGGCCGCGCTCATCCTGACGTGGGTGCTGGCCCTGCCCATCGGGATCTATTCCGCGGTCCGGCAGTACTCCGATCGGCGACTACTGGCGACCTTCGTCGGGCTTCATCGGTCTGGCCGTGCCCAACTTCCTGCTCGCCCTGGTCTTGCTCTACCTGGGCTTCGTGCTGTTCAACGCCCACATCGGCGGGCTGTTCACCCCGGAGATGCAGGACGCGCCGTGGAGCATGGCGAAGGTGTGGGATCTGATGAAGCACCTGCCGATCCCGGCGGTGATCCTGGGGCTGGCCGGGACCGCCCAGCAGATCCGTATCATGCGCGCGAACCTGCTCGACGAGCTGCGCAAGCCCTACGTGGTCACCGCGCGCTCCAAGGGCCTGGCCGAGGCCCGCGTGATCGTGAAGTACCCGGTGCGGGTGGCCCTCAATCCGTTCGCCAGCACCATCGGCTACACGCTGCCCTACATCGTGTCGGGCAGCATCATCGTGTCGCTGGTGCTCGGCCTGCCGACGGTGGGGCCGCTGCTGCTGAAGGCGCTCATCGCCCAGGACATGTTCCTGGCCGGGACCATCGTGCTGCTGCTCGGGGTCATGACCGTGATCGGCACGCTGCGTCTCGGACATTCTCCTGGTGTGGATCGACCCGCGCATCCGCCTCGAGGAGACGTGATGGCCGCTCCGACATCGCCCTCGATCCGGCAGGAGCGCCCGTCGAGGATCGCCGCCCGGCCGTCACCGCGAAGGAGCAGCGCATCTTCGTGGCCTCGCAGTGGCAGCTGATGTGGTGGCGGTTTCGCAAGCACAAGGTGGCCGTGGCCAGCGCCGCGGTCGTCGCGGGGTTCTACCTGGCCGTCCTCGGCGCAGACTTCCTGGCCTACTCCGATCCCAACGCCTCCGAGGCCCAGCGCTCGCTGATGCCGCCGCAGCGCATCTACTGGTTCGACGGCTGGCGCTTCAGTCCTCACGTGTACGCCTTCAAGGGCGGCCGCGACCCGCAGACCTTCAAGCGCGTGTATCAGGTCGATCCCAATCGGAGATCTCGATCCGCTTCTTCGCCCAGGGCTTCGAGTACCGCTTCCTCGGCGTGATTCCCATCGACGCGCCACCTCATCGGGGTCGATCGCGGGCGTCGACGCGGCCCAGACGATCTTCGTGCTCGGTACCGACGTGCAGGGCCGGGATCTGTGGTCGCGCCTGATGTACGCCACGCGGATCTCGCTCACGATCGGCCTGCTGGGCGTGACGATGAGCCTGGTGCTGGGCGTGGTGCTGGGCGGGCTGTCGGGCTTCTACGGCGGGCATCGCCGACACGATCATCCAGCGCGTCATCGAGATTCTGCGCTCGATCCCGACGATCCCGCTGTGGATGGGGCTGGCGGCGGCGCTGCCGCGGGAGTGGACCGTGCTCCAGGTCTACTTCGCCATCACCATCATCATCTCGCTGCTGGGCTGGACGGAGCTGGCCCGGGTCGTGCGCGGGCGGTTCCTGGCCATGCGCGAGGAGGATTTCGTCGTCTCCGCCCGGCTGGTGGGTTGCTCGCAGATGCGCACCATCTTCGTGCACATGGTGCCCTCGTTCATGAGCCACATCATCGCGGCCACCACGCTGGCGCTGCCGGCGATGATCATCTCCGAGACGGCGCTGAGCTTCCTCGGCCTCGGCCTGCGGCCGCCGGCGATCAGCTGGGGCGTGCTGCTGCAGCAGGCGCAGAACGTCCAGACGGTCGCGATCTCGCCGTGGCTCATGCTGCCGGCGGTGCCGGTCATCATCGCGGTCATGGCGTTCAACTTCCTCGGCGATGGGTTGCGGGACGCAGCCGATCCCTATGGGCGTTGATGACTCTCGTTGGCGGCGTTGACGGCCGGGCCGGGAGGCGTGGCCCTCGGGCGCGCCTGCAGGACTCGCCTGTCGCCGTAGTTCGCTCAGGGCTCGGCTCGCTCGGGCCCCCCATCCCCCGCAGGGGGCTGGGGGGGCGACCAGTTGAATCGTTGGCGGCTCGCGAGCCGAGCCCTTCGCTCACAACGGCGACGACGGCTCGTCCTGATGGCGCGCCCGCGGGCCACGCGTCCCGGCCCGGCCGTCAACGGGTGCCGCGCGAGTCATCGACTGCGGGCGGGATGGGCGCGATGAGTGAGCGGAGCGCGCCGCTGCTGTCGGTCCGGAATTTGAAGACGTACTTCACGCAGGATGAGGGCACCGTGCGGGCGGTGGATGGGGTCAGCTTCGATCTCTTCCCGGGCGTGACGCTGGGGGTTGTTGGCGAGAGTGGGTGTGGGAAGAGCATCACGGCGCGGTCGATCTTGAGGATCGTTGATCGGCCGGGGCGGATCGTCGACGGGGAGATCCACTTCCGGCGCCCCGGCGCCAATGGCGGCGGGGCGGGCGTGGTGGATCTGGCGAAGCTGGAGCCGAATGGGGCGGAGATGCGGTCGATTCGGGGGGCGGAGATTGCGCTGATCTTTCAGGAGCCGATGTCATCGTTCAGTCCGGTGCACAGCGTGGGCAATCAGATCATCGAGGCGATCCGGCTGCATCAGCCAGTCGGGCGGCGCGAGGCGCGGCAGAAGACCATCGAGATCCTGCGACGCGTCGGCGTGTCCACGCCCGAGCAGCGGGTGGATCAGCTGGCCAACCAGCTGAGTGGCGGGCTGCGGCAGCGCGCGATGATCGCGATGGCGCTGTCCTGCGAGCCGACGCTGCTGATCGCCGACGAGCCCACCACCGCGCTGGACGTCACCACCCAGACGCAGATCCTCGAGCTGATGCGCCAGCTGCAGCAGGAAGACGGCATGGCCATCATGCTCATCACCCACGATCTCGGTGTGGTCGCCGAGATGGCCACCGACGTGGTGGTCATGTACCTGGGGCGGGTGGTCGAGCAGGGGCCGGTGGACGCCATCTTCCACGCGCCGCGGCACCCCTACACCCGCGCGCTGCTGCGCTCGATCCCCCGCATCCGCGCGCGGACCCGCGAGCGGCTGACCCCGATCGCCGGCGCCGTGCCGCATCCCTACGATCGGCCGAGCGGCTGCCCCTTCCATCCCCGCTGCGCCGAGTTCATGGCCGGCCGGTGCGATCGCCAGACGCCCGAGCTGAAGTCGGTGGGCGATCGCCACGCGGTGAGCTGCTTTCTCTACGAATGAGCGCGGCGCAATCGCCTCTGCTGAAGGTCACCGGGCTGCAGAAGCTCTTCCCCATCAAGAAGGGCTTTCTCAAGCGCACCGTGGGCCACGTGCGCGCGGTCGACGGCGTCGACTTCCACATCGACGAGGGCGAGACGCTCGGCCTGGTCGGCGAGAGCGGCTGCGGCAAGACCACCACCGCGCGCTGCGTGCTGCGGGCCATCGAGCCGACGCAGGGGAAGATCCACATGCGCGGTGGCGGATGGCTCGGTGGTCGAGTCTGGGCCAGGCTTCGCCCCGGGAGCTGCGGGCGCTCCGCCGCCAGATGCAGATGATCTTCCAGGATCCGTTCACCTCGCTGAATCCGCGCATGACGCTGCTCGACCTGGTGGGCGAGCCGCTGCTGGTGCACGGCCTGGCCAACCGCCGGGAGCGCGAGGAGCGCGTGGCCGATCTGCTCACGCGCGTGGGGCTGCGGCCGGAGTACATGCGCCGCTTTCCCCACGCCTTCAGCGGCGGCGAGCGGCAGCGCATCGGCATCGCGCGCGCGCTGGCCCTGCATCCGCGCCTGGTCGTGGCCGACGAGCCGGTCTCGGCCCTGGACGTCTCGGTCCAGGCGCAGATCCTGAATCTCCTGGTCGACCTGCAGGCCGACTTCCGGCTGACCTATCTCTTCGTCGCCCACGATCTCAGCGTGGTGCGCCACATCAGCAACCGCGTCGCCGTCATGTACGTGGGGCGCATGGTGGAGCTGGCCGAGACCACCGAGATCTTCGAGCGACCCCGGCACCCGTACACCGCCGCGCTCTTGTCTGCGGTGCCCGAGCCCGATCCGCGCACGCGCGCCCGGCGCATCGTGCTGCAGGGCGAGGTGGCCAATCCCGCCTCGCCGCCCAGCGGCTGCTACTTCCACCCCCGCTGCCCGCACGCCATCGATGTATGCAGGACGCAGACGCCGGCGTGGCAGGAGGTCTCGCCCGGCCACTTCGCCAGCTGCCATCGCGCGCAGGAGCTGCAGCTCGCCGGCGTGGAGTGAGGTCGATTTCCACGACGCGGTGACCCATGTATGGGGCCGCGACGACTCGCCGTGTGGATGTATCGTGGCTGCGCTCGCACCACCCCCATACATCGCGGTGCGCGGGGCGCGCGACCAGTTGTATCGGGAATTGACGTCCCGCCCGGCCGGCTCGATGCTCCAACGCAGAGGAGGTGCGAGATGACACGCGAGGATCTGGACGTGTTCTTCACCGCGGGCTGGAACGGTCACGACGTCGACCGGCTGATGACGTTCATGGCGGAGGACTGCGTCTTCGAAAGCGCGTCCGGGCCCCAGGTGTGCGGCACGCGCCACGTCGGCCGGGCCAGGGTGCGGGAGGCGTTTGCCCGCATCTTCACGACCTTTCCCGACGTCCGCTTCGTCGATACCCGTCACGTGGTGGCCGGCGACCGCGGCCTGTCAGAGTGGATCTTCACGGGGACGTCCACCGACGGCCGGAAGGTCGAGGTCGGCGGCTGCGACGTGTTCACCTTCCGCGAGGGCAAGATCGCCCTCAAGAGCTCGTTCCTGAAATCCCGCAGCGCCTGATATCCTCGGCGCTCTGCCATGTCATTCCTGCGGCCGCTGACTCGATCGGCTCGCGAGGGAGTCGGCCAGCCGGTCCTTCGCAAGGACGACGCGCGTCTGCTCGTGGGCGACGGCTGCTACAGCGACGACGTCAACGTCGCCGGCCAGGTCTACGCGTGCTTCGTCCGCTCGCCCCACGCGCACGCCGACGTCGGGCGCATCGAGACGGCGGCCGCGCGCACCACACCCGGCGTGCTCGCGGTGCTCACCGGCGCGGATGCCGTGGCCGACGGCATCCGGCCGCTCACGCACAGTCCGATGCCGGCCAATCCCCACGAGGAGATCATTCGCCGGGCGCACGTCGCCTTCGTGGCGCCGCATCCGCCGATTCCCGCCGATCGCGTGCGCTTCGTGGGAGAGGTCGTGGCGATGGTGGTCGGACGGACGCCGGCGGCGGCGCGCGACGGCGCCGAGCGCGTCGCCGTGGATTGGCAGCCGCGGCCGTCCGCGACGGCCGCCCTGGCCGCGGCGGAGGCGACCGCGCCGCGGCTCTACGACGACACCGCGTCGAACGTCTGCGTGGACGTGACGGCTGGCGACCCCGCCGCCGCGGAGGCGGCCTTCGCGACGGCCCGCCACGTGGTGCGGCTGCAGACCTGGATCCAGCGGGTCACCGGCGTGCCGATGGAGCCGCGCGCCGCGGTCGGCGAGTGGGACGCGGCGAGCGGCCGCTACACCGTTCACGCCGGCGCCGGTGGCCTGGGGCGGACGCGCACCGGGGTGGCCGGCGCGCTCGGCGTGCCGGAGAGCGCCGTGCGCGTGGTGGCGCGTGACGTGGGCGGCAACTTCGGGACGCGCAACAGCTGCTATCCGGAGTTCGCGCTCGTCGCCTGGGCGGCACGGCGCGTGGGCCGACCGGTGAAGTGGACGGCCGACCGACGCGAGGCCTTTCTGGCGGACTACCACGGTCGCGACCTGGCCTCGCACGCCGAGCTGGCGCTGAACGCGGAAGGGACGTTCCTGGGCTTCCGCGCCGTCAACACGGGCAACGTCGGCGCCCATGCCGTCTCGTTTCACCCGCTGAACAAGGGCACGGCGATCGCGACCACCGTGTACCACGTGCCGGCGGTGGCGATGCGGGCGCGCGCCGTGGTCACCACCACCTCTCCCACCACGCCGTATCGCAGCGCCGGCCGGCCCGAGGTCATGTTCGTGATGGAGCGGCTGATCGATCTGGCGGCGCGCCGTCACGGCTTCGACCGCCTCGACCTGCGCCGCCGTAACCTGATCCCGCCCAGCGCGATGCCGTATCGCAACGGCCTGGGCGTGGTCTACGACAGCGGCGACTATCGCGCGGCGTTCGATCGCGCGGTCGAGCTCGCCGACTGGAAGGGGTTCGAGGCGCGCCGGACCGAGGCGCGCCGGCGCGGGCGCTACCGCGGCATCGGGATCGCCAACTACGTGGAGCTCAATACCGGCGACCCGCGCGAGCGGGCTCACATCACGGTGCAGCCGGAGGGCCGAGTCGACCTGATTCTCGGCACGCTCTCGTCCGGGCAAGGACACGCCACGAGCTTCGCCCAGCTGCTGGTCGAATGGTTCGGCGTGGCGCTCGCCGACGTCCGCCTGATCACCGGCGACACCGATGTCACCGTCACCGGCGGCGGCGCGCATTCCGCCCGCGCGCTCCGGCTGGCGGCCATCGTGATGGCCAAGGCCTCCGATCAGATCGTCGACAAGGGGCGGCGGATCGCCGCCGGGCTGCTGGAGGCCGCCGAGGCCGACATCGAGTTCTCGGCCCGGCGCTTCCGCGTGAAGGGCACCGACCGCGCGGTCGATCTCTACGCGGTGGCCGCGGCCGCCGACGGCCCCCTCGACGGCCTGAGCGACGAGGTCCTGACACCGCCGTCGTTTCCCTATGGCTGCGCGGTGTGCGAGGTCGAGGTCGATCCCGAGACCGGGGTGGTGGACGTGGTGCGGTACACGACCGTGGACGACTGCGGACGCGCCGTGAATCCGATGATCCTGCACGGCCAGACCCACGGCGGCATCGCCCAGGGCGTGGGGCAGGCGCTGTGGGAGTCCTGCGCCTACGATGCCGAGACGGGCCAGCTGCTTTCCGCCACGCTGATGGACTACGCGCTGCCGCGGGCCGACATGCTGCCGTCGTTCACGACGGAGATCAGCGAGGTGCCGTCGACGTCGCACCCGCTCGGCCTGCGCGGCGGCGGCGAGGGCGGGACGACGCCCGCGCTCGGCACCGTGGTCAATGCCATCGCCGACGCGCTGGCCGAGCTGGGTGTGGAGCACGTGGAGCTGCCGGCCACACCCGAGCGCGTGTGGCAGGCCATCCGGGACGCGCGAGCGAAGCGATAGGCTCGGGATCTCTGGCATCGCCCTTGCCATTCTTCGAGGCATGCGGTGGATCGTCCTGCTGCGTATCACGACGATCGGTGTGCTCTCCGGTGTGCCGGCGGCCCGGGCGCAATCGTTCGACGGCACGTATGCCGGGACCCTCGCGTGCCCCGCGCTGCCCGGAGGAGCGCCGTTGCGGACTCCGTTCATGCTGACCGTGTCGGGGGGCAGGGCGAGCTACGAGCGCGAGATCCGGAGCCCGGGGGCCGCCGGCGGCCAGACGGGCAGCTACGAGCGCGGCGGCGGTACGGTCAGCCCCGCGGGCGACGTGTCCCTACGCGGCGCCTGCCAGGGCAGCTTCACGTGCGATGCCGAATACCGTGGACAGCTCACGGGAGGCCCCATCCGACTCACCGGCACTCAGCGCTGGCGGACACGCGAGCGCGACGCCTCCCGGGACTGCGAGATCGAGCTCGCCCCGAAGCCCTAGACGGCGCGTCTAGACCGGTAGCGCATCCGTCAGCATCCGACCGAAGACCACCATCTCGGGACTCGTCTTGCGATACGTGTCGAGCGCGGCCAGCACCTCGCCGAACTCGCTGGCCGATGGCGGGGCGATCGTGCCGGGTAGCGCGGGGAGCGCGGCGAACACGGCGGGAATCTCGGCGTCGATCGCACTCAGCAGGCGCTGGCACGCCGCGCTCGTGGCCGCGTCGTCCAGATGCGGCTTCAGCACCGTCGCCACGTGGGCGAGAAACGCGGGCCACGTCGCGAGCATCCGGTAGAGACCCGGCACGAACGGCTGTCCGCCGACGGTGGTGCCGAGCGACGCCAGCACCGCGCGCTCGGCCGCCGGCAGCTTCGCCGGGTCGACCAGGGCGGGCAGGGGGCCCAGCGCAGCCGGCGGCATCCAGCTCGATGACAGATTCGCGGCGTGTGCGGGGCGCTCGCCCTTCAGAAGACGTCGCAGCAACCCCGAGAGCATGAGGTTGACCGGGGAGACGCGTACGAAGCTCGCCGCCGTCGCGCGAATCGCAGCCTCGCCCGCGGCGTCCACGCCCCACACGCGCAGCGTATCGCGCGTGATCGGCGCCAGCCGGGGAACACTCAGCGCATCGGCGACTCGCCAGGCCGCGGCCTGCGCGCGGCCGCTCGTGAAGGCCGGCGCCAGCGCGGCCCACGTCCACTCGAGCCAGCCCGGACGCGTGGCCAGATGGCGCTGTAGCGACGAGACGTACGGCACCGCCCACAGGCGACGCATCTCGGCGTAGATCCCGGCGATGGCGCCGGCCGCCTCACGCTCCTGCAGTTCAGCGAGCAGATGACTCTCCAGGGGCCGTCGGACACTCGCGAAGCGCCACGGCTTCGCCGGGGCGCCGAGCGTGGGGGGTATGGGGGGCCCTATCGAGGCCCCCCATCTCAAACGACCAGGTTTTTGTGGAAGGTCTCGATCTCGGCCTTCGTGTAGCCGGCCTCGGCGCAGGATCTCGTCGGTGTGCTCGCCGAGGGTCGGCGGTTGGCGCTCGATGCCGGGGCTGCCGTGGGCGAGCCGGAAGCCGGCGCCGACCAGGCGCATCGGGCCATACCGCGAGTCGATCGTCTGCAGGACGTCGCGGGATTGCAGCTGCGGGTGCTCCACGATCTCGTCGATCTTCCAGATGCACGGCGCAGGGCACGTCGGCCGCGGTCAGCCGTGTCTCCCAGGTCTTGGGATCGTCGCTGGCCAGCGCGCCCTCGATGACCTCGCGCAGCGCTGCCACGTGCTCGGTCCGGGCCGCCCAGTCCTTGAAGCGCGGATCCAGGAGCGCGTCGGAGCGCCCGATCGTCTTCATCAGGCTGACGAACTGCTTTTCGGTCAGCACGGCGAGGACGATGAACCCGTCCTTGGCGCGGAAGCGGCTGGCCGTGGGCTTGCGGCTCACCGAGCCGTTGCCGATCTGCTTCTGCTCGATGCCGGCCACCATGTACTCCGACGACCGGCCCCGGGATGAAAGCGAGCGCGGCGTCGAGCATCGCCACGTCGACGAACTGGCCGCGGCCGGTGTGGGTGCGCTGGTAGAGCGCGCTCGACACGGCCAGCGCGGCGGTGATGCCGCCGATCGTGTCGCAGATGGCGAACCCGGCGCGCATCGGGCCGCCGGCCGGCTCGACCGGTGATCGACATGATCCCGGACATCGCCTGCAGCTTGCCGTCGAAGGCGGCGGTGCGTCTTCTCCGGTCCGGTGTGGCCGAAGCCGGAGACCGCGCAGTAGATGAGCCGAGGGTTGAGCGCCGAGAGCGTCTCGTAGCCGAGCCCGAGCTTGTCCATCACGCCGGGCCGGAAGTTCTCCCACACCACGTCCGCGGTCGGGGACGAGCCGCTTGACGACCTCGACCGCCTCCGGCCGCCGCATGTCCAGCGTGATGCTGCGCTTGTTGCCGTTCACGGCCAGGAAGCCGGGCGGCATCTTGCGGTCCGCCCACTCCTTGGAGATGAGCTGGACTGCGCGTCTCGTCGCCGTCGCGCGACTCGATCTTCACCACGTCGGCGCCGAGCAGCGCCAGCTGGTAGGTCCCGTACGGCCCGGCCAGGTAGCGGGTGAAATCGAGGATGCGGACGCCGGCGAACGGCTTGCTCACAGGCCCTCCGTCTTGGTCTTGATCACCGCCTTCACGACCTCGAACTCCTTGCGCCGCTCGGCCAGGTCCTCGGGCGTGAGCTTGGCGAGATTGTTGTAGTCGAGCTTCCAGGACGCGTCGTCACTCCAGCGCTGCGGCGACTGCACCGTGGTGCGCGGCCCCGGCGCCGTCTCCAGCACGCGCAGCGCCAGCTCGAGGGTCTGCGCCTGCGACTCGGCGTCGTGCGGACGTCCGGCCGAGTTGCCGAGCGGGAAGTCGCTGAACAGGAAGCGCGGCACGCCGCAGTGCTCGACGATGTCCTTGGCGCGCGCCCATGATCGACGGTGGGGATCCCGTTCGCCTCGAGATGCCGACTCACCAGACTCACGGTCTGGTGACAGACCGGTCAGCTGGGGACGAGGACGGCCACCTCGGCGCCGTCCTCGCGGCAGCGCTTCAGCAGCTCGGGCGCGTCGGTCTCGGTCGTCACCCGCTGGCTGCGGTTGGTCGGCGCGCCGTGAAAGCGCGGCGTCAGCGCGCCGATCCGTCCGGCTTTCACCGCCTGCTGCAGCGCGGCGAGGGGCAGCCAGGTGCGCTGATCGTCGGCCGTGGTGTGCGCGCGGTCGTAGCCGACGTGGGAGATGCGCAGATCGGGGATCGTCTCGGTCGAGTCGGAGTAGACCGTGTAGAACTTGGCGGAGGCGTTGTACTTCGCGCCGGGCCCCTGGTCTCCGACGCCCGGCTGGAACGGCGCCGCCGTGGTGATCAGGGCGACGCGGCACTGGGCCAGCGGCTTGGCCAGCGGCGTGAACGGGACGTCGGCGAAGTGCGCCCAGCGATAGGGCGCGAAGCCGATGCGCCTGGTAGTAGTCACGCGTGCGCTGCATGTAGGGAATCGGCACGTCGTGCTCGGCGGCAATCGTCATCGGTGTCTCCCGTGGTCGATGCGTCAGTGTCCCACGAGTCCCGCCGCCGCGTCGAGGGCGTCGGATCACACGGAGCGGGGGTGTCCGGACGCCCGCCGCGCTCGTGGCTAGCTCGAGAGCTTCTTGACGGCCTGCGCGTTGTCGCCGCCGACGTCGGCCGACGCCACCCGCACGCCTCCCTGGAAGCCGGCGTAGGTGGAGGCACCGCCCTTCACCGCCGCGGCCGTGGAGGGCGCCGGCCTGGGCGCCCTCGGGCAGATGGCCCGGCCCGCTATCCCAGGAACAGCTCGCAGGTCTCGAGCCAGGCCTGGGTGGTCAGCGCCAGCGACTCCACGTCGATGCGCTCGTCGTTGCCGTGGAAGCGTCCGGACATCGCCTCGTACGTCAGCGTCCGCGAGAACAGGCCGAAGCCGTAGGCGATGGCGCCGTGCTCGCGGAAGTACGGCGCGTCGGTGAAGCCGACGATGAGGCGCGGCAGCAGCTTGGCTCCCGGATAGTGGGCGTCGACGACCTTGCCGAGCACGTCCCACAGCGGCGTGCCCGTCGGCGACACGGAGGCCTGCTTGGAGAAGAGCTTCTCGATCTCGACATCTTCGAAGATCGGACCCAGCGCCTTGTCGAGATGGCGAAGCACCTCGTCCTCGTTGTCGCCGGGGATCGTGCGGATGTCGACCTCGATGTCGACGGTGTCGGGAATGACGTTGGTCTTCACGCCGGCCCGGCACATGTTCGGCGAGAACGTGGTGTGCGTGGCCGACTACGCGTACTTGGCGAGGCCCGGCGCCAGGTGGGCGATCGTCTCGTCGACGCGCGCGGGATCGACGAGCGCTTCCTTCACGGCGGGCGTCGACGTCGAGCGTGCCGACGAACGTGTGCCACAGGTCGCTCACGTAGGGTGACGGGATGGTAGTCGGCCAGGCGGGTCACGACCTGCGCGGCCTTGATCAGCGCGTTGTCGGCCGCCGTAGGGCATCGAGCCGTGGCCGGGCGTGCCCTTCACGCGCAGCCGCCGCCAGGCCACGCCCTTCTCGCCCACGTGCACGATGACGTTCGTCTGGCCGTCGTGCTCGCTGACGGTGCCGCCGTTCTCGGTCAGCAGATAGTCGGCGCGCAGCGAGTCCCAGTGCTTCTTGCACACGTGGCCGGCGCCGAGCGCGCCGCCGGCTTCCTCGTCGGCGCACGCCAGGTAGACGAGCGTGCCGCGCGGCCGCCAGCCCCGCTGGGCCAGCGTCTTGAGCACGACCGCCTGCGACGCCGTGATGTTCAGCATGTCGAGCGCGCCGCGGCCCCACACCTCGCCCTTCACCAGCTCGCCGCCGAACGGATCGCGCGTCCAGGTGGCGGGATTCACGGGCACCACGTCGGTGTGGCCCATGAGGCACAGCGTCGGCGCCGCCGGATCGGTGCCCTCGATGCGCGCCACCAGGCTGGTGCGGCCCGGCGCGTGATCGGGCTGATAGACCTCGATGTCGAGGCCGCTGCCCTGCAGATACGTCTTGAGCACGTCGCTCGTCTTCACCTCCTGGCCGGAGGCGACGGAGCCGTCGTTGACGCACTGGTTGCGGATGAGCTGCTGCAGGAGCTCGACGGTCTGGCCGGTCAGCGCGTCGTTCATGACTTGGGCGTGTTCCGCGTGAGGAAGTCGGTGACCCGGCGGATCGACTCGGCCAGGTGCGTGGGTCCGCGCCAGTCCTTCTGGATCTCGAGGTTGGGCGCCAGCTGCGCGATCTCGTCGCTCGTCGCGGCGGGGTGCGGCTTGTCGGTGCCGGGCTGCAGCAAGAGCGGCGTGGGGCAGCGCCGCACGAACTCGCGGCTCACCGAGAAGACGAAGTCGCCGCCGAACATGTTGTGGCCGAACTTCCGGATGACGCTCTTCGGTCAGGCTCGGGTCGCGCGCCAGCATGGTCTTGGCGAATCCGCTGACCGCCTGCTCCCACGTGTCACGGTTGTCGTGCAGGCCGATGGGATTCTGCAGCACGGCGGCGGTCACCCGCTCGGGGGCCAGCTCGCAGAGCGTCAGGCAGTAGGTGCCGCCGATGCAGCCGCCCATGACGTGGAACTGGCGGAAGCCGAGATGATCCATCAGCGCCAGGTGATCGCCGGCGTAGGTGTGCCAGCCGTGGGTCTCGGTCACGCGGCCGCGGGAGTTGCCGGCGTTGCGCTGGTCCATGCCGATGACCGTGAAGCGTCCGGCCAGATCGGCCATCGGGTTCATCCAGGGCGGCGGTGCTGCGGGATTGCTCGGGCTGTGGCGCCAGTACTCGAGCTGCGAGCTCAGGCCGCCCGGAGCAAAGAGCAGCAGGGGAAAGCCCGACCCGTGGACTTCGTAGTGGAGCTCGGCGTCTGGGCGCTCGAAGACGGGCATCGCTTCCTCCGGGGTATTGGTCGCGTCAGGGCGCCCACAATACCATCGCTCGCAGGCGCGTGTCTTGCCGTCTCGGCTAAGATCTCCGGCATGGCAGCCCGACGCCGCACGGCGCCCCACGCCGCTCGGCCGGCCCACGCCGCACGGCCGCCCGACGCCAGTCGCCGCGCGTGGGCCGCCGGTCGCCGCGCTCGCCGGTCGATCGGCTGCGCGCGATCTGCCTGGCGCTGCCCGAGGCCACGGAGAAGCTGGCGTGGAGCGAGCCCACGTGGCGCGTGCGAGGAAAGCTCTTCGCCCAGCTCGACGATCACCACCACGGCGCCGATCACCTCGCGGTCTGGCTGCCGGCCCCGCTCGGCGAGCAGGAGGCGATGATCTTCACGGATCCCGAGCGCTTCTTCCGGCCCCCGTACGTGGGGCCGCGCGGCTGGGTCGGCGTGCGGATCGACGGCAAGGTCGACTGGTCGGTGGTCGCCGCACTGGTGGCCCAGGCGTACGGCCTGGTCGCGCCGCCGCGCTTGCGTGAGGCGCTCGACGCGGCGGGGCCGGCGTCGGGCCGCTCGCGAAAGGGCTGATGCCAGCAGTGGTACCGTGGGAGCGATGCGAAGCCCGATCCGACACCTGCCGCCGGAGATCGAGAGCTGGATGTCGCGCGCGCGGTGGCTGCGGCGGCTCGACGGCCTGGCCACCGCCCTCGTACTGTGGGGGATCCTGGCGCTCGTGTTCGAGAGCGCGCCGCCGTTCGTCCTCGCCGTCGCCTCGCTGGGCCTGGTCGGTCTCGCCGCCCTCGCCGGCCCGGTGCGTCGGCGCTGGCGACCGATCAGTGCGCTGGTGGCGCTCTCCGTGAGTCGCCCGATCAAGCCGGGCGATCGGGCCTGGCTCGTGCTGCCCGAGCGGGCGGAGCCCGTCATCGTCACGGCACGCCGCCGGCTACGCCTCGTCGTGGCCGGCCCTGACCACGGGCCGAGTGAAGGCCTCGAAGTTCGCCGCACACGCGTTCTCGTCGTTCCACTGAGGAGAGACTGATGCGAGTGATCGACATGGAGTGCAACGTTCCCAAGCTCGCGACCGCCGACGCCACGGCGTCGGCGTCGAGCGGGGCGGCAACGCCGGAGGCGACGGAACGCCCGGCCGGCTACGGCATGGCCAACTACGAGCGCATCTTCCGCTCGCGCAGCGCCGGCGGCGACCCGCGTCCGGACACCGAGATGTCCGCGTACGTGAAGCTGCTCGAGCGCGTGGGCATCGCGCGCGCCGTGCCCTTCGGCGCCTCCAACGACGAGGTGGCGGAATTGCTGGCCGACTACCCGGACCGCTTCATCGGGCTGGCCCGCATCAGCGGACTGCACCCCATGCGAGGAGTGCGGGAGCTGGAGTTCCGCGTGCGCGAGCAGAAGTTCGCCGCCCTCGGCGTCTCCGCGCTGGTGGATGGCATCCCGGCCAGTGACCGGCGCTACTACCCGCTCTACGCCAAGGCCTGCGAGCTGGACATCCCCGTGCGGATCTATTCGTCGATGAACTACGCGACCGACCGGCCCTACGACCTCGGGCATCCGCGGCACCTCGATCAGGTCGCCATCGATTTCCCGGAGCTGACGCTCATCGGCGGCCTCGGCGGCTGGCCGTGGGTGAACGAGATGGTCGCGCTCGTTCGCCGCCACCCCAAGCTCCACCTCGACACCTCCGCCCACCGCGCCAAGTACCTCGGACAGCGCGGCTCGGGCTGGGAGATGCTGATGCAGTTCGGCAACACGCTCATCCAGGACAAGGTGCTGGTGGGATTGTCCGCGGGGCTGGTCGGCCAACCCCACGAGACACTGATCCAGGAGTACATGGCGCTGCCGCTCAAGGACACGGTCAAGGACAAGTGGCTCTACGGCAACGCCGCCCGGGTGTTCCGCCTCGCGTAGGCGGCGGATCCCCGCGCGCTACTTGTCGTTGATGATGATGGGCAGACCCGTCTTGTCGCCGAGGACGATCAGCTTGGCGTTGGGGCTCTTGGAGAGCTCGTGCGCGACCTCGATGGCCTTCCACTTCAGGAGCTCGCTGCTGATGCCGCGGGCGACGATGCCCTGGAAGTCGGCGATGCCCTGGGCCTCCACGCGCTTGCGCTCCGCCTCCTGACGCTCGCGATCGAGCACGAACCGCATCCGCTGGGCCTGCTGCTCGGCCTGCAGCTTCTCCTGGATGGCGGTGGTCACCAGGGGAGGCAGCTGGACGTTGCGGAGCAGCACCTGTTCCGCCTCGATCCCGCGCGGCGCGGTATCGCGTGGAGCGGGCCGACGGAAGTCGCGGCGAAGGTCAATCAGAACCTGAAGGCGTTCAGCAGTCTGCAGTCCTACAAGTAGACGATCGACCTGGCCGTGCGCGGTGCCCCGTGCTCGGCTCCGGGCGCAGCGGCCCGGGGCCGAGCAGGACCAGCAGCGCGGCCACCGCTTGCAGCACCATGCAGGCCCCGAGGGCGGGGCCATAGGTGCCCGCTCGATCGCGCAGGATGCCGACCAGCGCCGGGCCGAACGCGAAGGTGAACTGATTGATCCCGACCGCCAGGCCGACCAGCCCGGCGAAGCGCTCGCGCGCCCACTCGACGGCGAGGATCAGGCCCGGCAGCGTCGTCAGGTTTCCCACACCCAGCCCGAACAGCGCGCATCCGGCATAGACGCCCGCGCTCGAGGGCGCGCGCGCCAGGAGCGCCAGGCCGGCGATCTGGATTCCGAGCGTGACGCTGGCGACGAGGCGGCGGTTCAGGCGATCGACGACGAGGCCGGTGACCAGGCGTCCGATGACGGCGGCGGCCGTGGTCGCGCTGACCGCCCGCCCGGCGCTTCCTGCACCCAAGGTCGGCGTCACCAGCGGGACCAGATGCGTGAGCACCCCGACCTGCGCGGCGAGACCGAGGGCGAAGGGTGCCGAGACACTCCAGAAGCGCCACGTGCGGAGCGCGTCGCCACGCCCACGTGACGCACCCCCTTCCGATCGTGCCGTCGGCCCGGTCGCCACGGGGTCGCCGTCGGGGCCGACCCCGAGCGCGGCGGGACTTCGTCGCAAAACTACCGTCGCGATGCTCGCCATCACGACGAGCTGCGCCAGGGCGGCGATGGCGAGGGCCCGTGCGAAGCCGACCGCGCCGATCAGCGGAATGAGGGCCGGCGCGATCAGCACGCCGCCCAGCGTGGCCCCGTTGAAGGCGATGCTGACGGCCAGGCCCCGGCGGCGCTCCCACCACGGCACCAGCATGATGTTGATCGCGGCGCCGCTCATCGCGCCCCAGCCCACCGACATCACGACGAACGCCGGATAGAGCTGCCACGGCGCGGTGACGATCCCGAGCGCCGCCACGCCGGTGGCCATGGCCACCGTCCCGGCCGTCACGACGACGCGGGGGCCGAAGCGGCCGTACAGATCGCTGATCAGCGCCGTCAGGAGCGCCCCGGCGACGTAGTACACGGTGACCGGCAACGACACGGTGGCGGCCGACCACCCGTGAAGGCGTTGCAGCGTCGCCACGTACACGGTGAGCCCGTAGAAGCCCAGGCCGAAGCTGAACATCGCCATCACGAAGGTCGCGGCCACGACGTTCCAGCCGTGGAAGTATCGGGCGGCCATAGCACGACGCTAGCGGCCGCGCGGCATGCTGTCTCGCCGTTTTCGGACGTGATCGTCCGCGTGGGCTCGCGGCGGCGGACGCGCGTGCTACGCTCGGCGTCGTGAACCACGGTGTCGCGTCCGATCGCCGCCGATGCGACCGTGCGCGGATCGCGCGCGATCCGCGCTTCGATGGCTGGTTCTTCACCGGCGTGCTGACCACGCGGATCTATTGCCGACCCGTGTGCCCGGTGAAACCCGCCCGGTCGCGCAACGTCGTCTTCTTTCCCACCGCGGCGGCGGCCGAGCGCGCCGGGTTCCGGCCGTGTCTGCGGTGTCGGCCGGAAGCGGCGCCGGGGACACCGGCGTGGCGGGGCGCCGCGGCGACCGTCGCGCGCGCGCTCCGGCTCATCGAGCGCGGCTTTCTCGACGACGGCCAGAGCGTCGAAGATCTCGCCGACACGCTCGGGATGACGCCGCGCCACCTGCGCCGGCTGTTCGAGCGGCACGCCGGCGCCTCGCCGACAGCGGTCGCCACGACCCGGCGCGTGCAGCGCGCGAAAGCGCTGCTCGACGGGACGGCGATGCCGATGTCGGCGATCGCGTTCGCCGCCGGCTTCGCCAGCATCCGCCGCTTCAATGCGGCGTTCCGCGCCGCCTACCGCCGCCCCCCGAGCGCCATCCGCACGGCGCGGCGGCGGGGCGCCGCCCGGAACGATCACCTGCGATAGAATCCCGCCCGCGACGCACCGCCTGCCCGTGCGGCAGGCCAGGAGGTCACGCGATGGATCTGGGGCTGCGGGGCAAACACGCGATCGTCACCGGCGGGAGCCTGGGTATCGGCAAAGCCATCGCGCGCGAGCTGGCCCGTGAAGGCGTCGATGTCGCCATCGTCGCCCGCACGAAGGATCAGCTGGAAGCCACGGCGCGGGAGCTGGCCACGGAAACCGGGCGGCGCATCATCCCGCTGGCGGCCGACGTCACCAGCAAGGCGCAGGTGGATGCGATGGTGGCCCAGGCCGCGGCCCAGCTCGGCGGGCTGCACATCCTGGTCAACAGCGGCTCGCCGCCCGGAGGCTCGGCCGGCGCCACCGGGCCCATCGAGACGATCGTCGACGAGGATCTGCTGCACGACTTCGACGTGAAGTACGTGGGCGCGCTGCGCTGCGCGCGCGCGGCCATCCCGTTTCTCAAGGAGCAGCGGTGGGGCCGCATCATCAACATCAGCGGCACCAACGCGCGCAACGCCGGCAACCTGAGCGGCGGCGCGCGCAACACCTCGCTGGTGCATCTGACCAAGACGCTGGCCGTGCAGGTGGGCCGCTTCGGGATCACGGTCAATTGCGTCCACCCGGGCATCACGCGGACCGAGCGGACGCCGCGGCTGCTGGCCGCCCGGGCCAAGGAGCTGGGCATCGCCGTCGACGATGTCGAGGGGCGCGACTTCGCGCCCGACTCCCCGCGCGGCAACGCGATCTGTCGGATGGTGGACGCGGCGGAGATCGCCTACGTCACGGTCTTCCTGGCGTCGGACAAGGCGTGGGCCGTCAGCGGCGAGCTCGTCGTGGCGACCGGCGGTGCCGGCCGGTCAGTATATTACTGAGCTCGACGCACCGGTATAGCTCGGCGGGACTGCTGCTGAACTGACTACAGAGGAGCGCCACGGCTGCGCCGGGGCGCTCCGAACGCTGGGGGGATTGGGGGGCCATTTCGGGGCCCCCCATCTGTCCGGTCAGCCGAGCTTGGCGATTCCGGCGCGGGCGCAGTCTTCGTCTTGCTGGGAGGTGCCGCCGCCGACGCCGCAGGCGCCGTCCACCATGCCGTTGCGAATGATGGGGACCGCGCCCTGGCTCGGGATCATGTGGCCGCCCTCGGCGGCGGCGATGCCCTGGATGATCGGGCTGCCGGCGCGCTCGGCCAGCTCTCCACTCGGGCGCGCGAAGGCGACCGACGCGATGGCCTTGCCCTGGGAGCCGTAGGCCCCGGCCCACAGCGCGCCGTCCATGCGATTGAAGGCCATCAGGCGACCTCCGGCGTCGCAGACCGCCACGCTGATTCGAATGTTCATCTCCTTGGCCTTGGCCAGCGCCCCCTGCACGACCTGATTGGCTTCCGCGAGTGTCAACGACATTGTGGGAGATCTCCTCTCGTCTTACTCGGCGGTGGTGCCGCCGTCGATCACCAGCTCGCTGCCCGTCACGTAGGACGATTCGTCGGAGGCGAGATAGAGCACGCCGTACGCGACCTCTTCCGGTGTGCCCACGCGTCCCATGGGAAGACGGCGCAGGCGCTGCTCCCAGGCCGGGCCCTCGAGTATGTCCTTGATCATGTCCGTGGCGATCGGACCGGGATGCACGGAGTTGCAGCGAATCTTGTCGCGGGCGTGCTGCACGGCGGTCGACTTCGTGAAGAGCCGCACGGCGCCCTTGGTCGCCGTGTAAGCGGCCGTCCCGCCCGGGCTGCCGACCAGCCCGGCCGTGGACGAGATGTTGATGATGGAGCCGCCGCCCGCCGCTCGCATCGCCGACAGGGCGCACTTCGTTCCGAGGAACACGCCCTTGACGTTGACGGCCATGATGCGATCCCAGTCCGCCTCGCTCGTGTCCTCGATCTTGGCCCGGAACAGAATGCCGGCGTTGTTGACCAGCACGTTGAGCTTGCCGTACGCCTGCACCGTGGTGGCCACCGCGGCCCGCCAGTCGGCCTCGCGGGTCACGTCCAGATGCACGTAGGTCGCCTGACCGCCCGAGCCGCGGATCTCGGCCTCGAGCTTCTTGCCGTCGTCATCGAGCACGTCTCCGAACACGACGGCCGCGCCCTCGCCGACGAAGAGCCGCGTCTCGGTGGCGCCCTGACCCCGCGCACCGCCGCTGATCAGCGCGACCTTGCCTGCCAGCCTGTTCATGACTGCGCTCCTTGTCTCGGAATGTCGGGCCCACGCTAGCCGCCGTCGTCGTCGCGGTCAAGCCGTCGTCGAACCGCGACGCGAACCTCCCGCGGCGTCAGCCCGCGAGGTCGCCCCAGACGACGTAGCGTCGGCGCTGAGGCGGCACCCGACCCTCGTCGATCATTCGCCGGGTCTGGGCCGCCACGAGATCGAGGAGATCATCGCTCCTCACGTTCGCCAGCCCGTGCGCGCTGAAGACGCCTTCGATCTGCTCCCGCGATCGGCCGCCGAGAAATGGCAGCTGGTCTCCGATGGCCGCGTATTCCTGGCTCGTGCGAGCATTCTCCGCTGCGGGTGGTCCGGCGCCGGCCGCGAGGTGACTGTCGACGACGACCAGACGTCCGTTCGGCCGCAGCACCCGGATCCACTCGTCGATGGCGGCCTCCGGATGCGGCAGCGTCCACAGCACGTGGCGGCTGATGACGAGATCGAAGCGTGCGGGGCGAAAATGGCAGCTGCTCGATGTCCGCCTCCTCGAAGCGGATCGAGACGCCGCGGTCGAGCGCCTTGCGGCGGGCCTGGGCGATCATCGCCGGCGCGAAGTCGACGCCGGTGACTCGATGGCCGCGGTCCGTCAGCTCGAAGGCGAGAAAGCCGGTGCCGCAGCCGGCGTCCAGCGCGTCGAGCGCGGCCCGGCCGCCCACGACGAGGTCGAGGATGCGGTCCCAGGCGGCGCGCTCGTCGGGCGTGCGGATGCTGTGGCCGAAATCCTCGTCGAAGGTCGGCGCCCGCCGGTCCCAGTGGGCGGCGACCTGCTGCTTGACGGGGTCCGGCCTAGACGCGCTCGATGATTTCGATCTGGGCGCCATCGGGCGCCTCCAGGAAGCAGACGCGCCGGCCGTTGGTGGGCGGCAGCTCCTCGAGAATGCGCACGCCATTGGCCTTCAGCCTGGCCAGCGTCGCCGTGTAGTCGTCGGTGTCCACGGCCACGTGCTCGATGCCGTACTGCTGCTCGCGGCTCTGGTCGGCGATGATGCCGGTGATGTTCAGCGTCAGGCCGTGCAGGTTCACGCGATAGCCGCGGCCGGCGACCTCGGTGATCAGCGTGGCGCCCAGGTTGTCGACGTAGAACTGCATGGTGCGCTTGGGGTCGCGCGACTTCAGGTGGACGTGATGCATGCCAATGCTCACGGTGGGGCTCCTTCCTGACGGCAGGCGAAGTCTACGCCTTTTCGAGCGTCAGCGGCGACGAGCGCGTCGGCCGCGGTCGTCGGTCGAGGTCGCGGCAGGTCGCGATGATGCGACTCGAACTGCGCCGCGGGGATCGGCAGACCCGGGACGACGCCGCGAATGCGGCGCGCCTCCTCGTCGAAGTCCCAGATGAACTCGCGCCCGGTGGCCTGCTGCGTGTAGCTCTTGCCGTCTTTGGTGTAGATCGTGATGCGCGGACCGAAGAGCGTCATCGGGTGCGACGGGATGATCGTCACCCGCTTCATGAGCTCCAGCACCTCGGGCGGATCGTCGGCGCCGCCGGTCGACTCCGCGGGCCGCGCAGCACGGGGAAGCCGCGCTCGACGACGCCGTAGGCGGTGTAGTACGCGGTGCTGCCCCGCCGCGACTCCAGGTCTTCTCGCCGGCTCGGGAACGCCGGGCTCGGGTACTGCGTCTCCAGCCAGTTCACCACGGCCTCGACGCGATCGACGTCCTGCGTGGCGGATGTCGTGCTCCTCGCACAGCTGCGCGGTGACGTCGATGTGGGCGATGTTGTAGCCGGCCGTCGAGTAGATGCGGTAGAGCGTCTCGAGGAACATCCAGTCCTTGCCGAGCTCCGCGGTGATCTTGTCCAGGCTGGTCTGCGTGTCGCCGACGAAGCTGTAGGTGAGCCGGCCCGTGTTGTTGCCCGCGTAGGCGTGATAGAAGCCGGCGTCGCCTTCGAGCACGGTCTCGCCGCCGACGTGGCCCCGGCTGGCCAGCGCGACCGCGAGCATCGCGTTGCGCACCGCCGCGCCCTCGCGCAGCGCGCGGCCGCCGCTGCGCGCGCCTTCGAGGTTGCCTGCCGCCAGGCTCGCGCAGAGCGCGATCGTGCTGTTCATCTGATCCTCGGTGAAGCGCAGGATCTTCGCGGCGGCGACGGCGGCGCCGAAGATGCCGAACACCGGGCCGGCGTGAAAGCCGCGCGCCATCACCGTCGGGATGAAGTCGGCCGCCATCCGCTCCATCACCTCGTAGCCGGCCGCGAGGCCGGTGATGAACTCCCTGCCCGATGCGCCCGCGTCTTCCGCCGCGACGAGGGCGCCCGGGATGATGCTCGTGCCCGGATGCGTGAGCATGCGGAAGGTGTCCCACTTGCCGCCGGCGAACGCCATCTCCGAATTGGCGAACGCGGCGCCGCCCTTCGTCACCCGGGTGCCGTCCACCAGGATGGTCGCGCCGTTGTGCACGCCGGCTTCTTCGTCGGCGATGAGCTTGACGGCCTGGCGCCCGTCCGGTGACTGCGAGCCGAGCAGCACCGACGCGAGGCCTGCAGCGTGACGCCCTTGGCGCGATCGACGACCGCGGGCGGGAGATCTTCGTAGCGCAGACCGACGACCCACTGCGCGAGCTGCCGGCTGAGCGATGCCATGCCGATCGTCAGCTGAGCGTCGCGCCCCGCGCGTTGACGTAGACGGAGTAGATCGACTTGCTGCCCGCCACGAACAGCCGGTTGCGCTTGGCGCCGCCGAAGCACAGGTTGGCGCAGCGCTCGGGTAACAGGATCCGGCCGATGAGCTTGCCGTCGGGGTTGAAGACGGCCACGCCGTCCTGCCCTTCGCCGCCGCCCCAGCCGCACCAGAGATTGCCGTCGGTGTCGACGCGGAAGCCGTCGGGGATGCCGGCGCCACAGTCGATGAACACCCGGCCGTTCGCGAGCTTCATGCCGTTGTCGACGACGTCGTAGACGCGAATCTCCCGCGGCATGGCGCCGCTGACCACCACGTAGAGCTTCTGCTCGTCGGGCGAGAACGCCAGACCGTTCGGGCGCGGGATGTCGCCGACGACCACCGTGGCCTGGCCGGTTCGTCCGTCGACGCGATAGACGTTGGTGGGCAGCTCGACCGGGGCCACGTGGCCCTCGTAGTTGCTGAGGATGCCGAAGGGCGGATCGGTGAACCACACCGAGTCGTCCGAGCGCACGACCACGTCGTTGGGCGAGTTCAGCGGCTTGCCGTCGAAGCGATCCAGGACGACCGTGATCGTTCCGTCGTACTCCGTGCGGGTGACGCGCCGCGTGTCGTGCTCGCAGGTCACGAGCCGGCCCTGGCGGTCGCGGGTGTTGCCGTTGGCGTAGCTGGACGGCTTGCGGAACACGGTCACCGCGCCCGTTTCCTCGTCCCACCGCATGATCCGGTTGTTGGGGATGTCGCTCCAGAGCAGGCAGCGGGCGTCGCCGAACCACACCGGGCCCTCACACCATCGGTACCCGGTGGTCAGGTGCTCGACGCCGGCGTTGCCGATGCGGTACTTCGCGAAGCTGGGGTCGACGACCTGGATGGCGGGATCGGGGTAGCGGATGGGCTGGTCCATGGCCCGGGGAGTCTACCGCTCCCTCCGCGCTTTCACAAACCGGCCGATCCGGGGTCACATCCCGTTGGGAGGATGGGCCATGGCGTCAATTCGCAAGGAGATCCCGCTCGAGGTCAGTGCCGAGCACGTGTGGTCCGTCGTGCGTGACGTCGGTGCGCTCCACACCCGGCTCGTGCCGGGCTTCGTCGTCGACACCCGCCTGGAGCCCGACGCCCGGGTGGTGACATTCGGCAACGGCATGGTCGTGCGCGAGCTGATCGTGGATCTCGACGACGCGCTCGGCGGCTGGCCTGGTCCGCCCGCGGCGGTCGGCTCAGCCACCACAACGCCTCGGTGCAGGTGTTCGCCGAGGGCAACGGCCGCTGCCGGCTGGTCTGGATCGCCGACCTGCTGCCGAATGAGCTCGCGAGCGATATTCGCATGATGATCGAGCAGGCGGCCGCCGTCATGAAGCCCACGCTGGAGGGCCAACGCCCGGGAGGCTGAGCGATGCCCCATCCGCTCGTGACGCAGCTTCGCTTCACCCGCAGCGAATGGATCCGTGGGCTCAAGGCGGTGACGTCCGAGGAGGCGGCGCGACGCTTCGGACCGATCAATCCGATCGCCTGGATGATCGGCCACCTGGCCTGGCAGGAGCAGCTCTACTGGCTCGAGCGGGCGCAGGGCACGACGGCGGTGCCGGAGGTCAAGCAGTTCGGCTACGGCAAGCCGCTCAGCGTGCCGCCGCTCGATCGAGGCGTGGGCGTGGTGGCGCGCGGTGACGAAGGCCGCCGATCCCTACCTCGATCAGCTGACCGGCCCCGCGCTGACGCGCCGCTGGAAGCGCGAGTCATCGGGGGAGACGCCGGGTACGAAGCTGCACCGCACGACCTATCACTACTGGTTTCACCTGGGCGAGTCGCAGGCCGTCCGCCAGCTGCTGGGCCCGACCAGGAAGCTGCCCGACTTCGTGGGCGGCTTCCGGACCTCGCAGTACCGCCCGGAGCCCTAGCTCGTCGCGGAGGCGGTGGCGGCGCGCCAGATCCGGCGCGCGCCCTTGTCGATGTTGAGGGCGACGATCGAGGCGCCCAGCAGGAACACGCAGGCCAGGGCGTAGGCGGCGCCGTAGCCGCCGGTCCGCTCGAACAGCAGGCCGGCCAGCGAGGAGCCGAGCGCGGAGCCCGTCTGGTGCACGAGGAAGATCAGGCCGAACACGGAGCTGACCGAGAATCGTCCGTAGATGTCGGCGGTGAGCGCCGAGGTCATCGAGCCGGTGCCCGCCAGCGTGATGCCGCCGAACACCGCCACCGCCAGGAGCGCCATCGGATGGTCGCGGATCAGGAACAGGCCGGCGAAGATGAGGATGCGTCCGGCGTAGATCGTGGACAGTACCGGCCGCCGGCCGAAGCGATCGGACAGCGCGCCGAGCATCACGGTGAAGCCGATGCTCGAGCCACCCAGCACGCCCATCGCCCACGAGGCGAACATCGGCGTGTAGCCGTGATCGGTCAGCATCGGGATGCCGTGGGCCGAGAGCAGGCTCATCGAGAAGCCACACGTGAAGAACGAGCCAGCCAGCTGCCAGAAGGCCAGCGTCTGCACCGCCTCGGTCGCGGTGACGCGCTCGACCGGCGGCGCGGTCGTCCCCGCCTTCAGGGGAATACCGTCGGGCGTCAATCCCACCGACTCCGGTGAATCGCGCAGCACGAGCAGGCAGATCGGCAGGATCACCACGAGGACGGCCCCGGCGATGACGACGTACGTGAACCGCCATCCGCTGGTGAGGATCAGCCAGGTCACCGCGGGCACGAGCAGGCTCATGCCGGTCATCGACGCGCTGCCGAGCACGGAGAGCGCGGTGCCGCGACGCTTGCTGAACCACCGCGCGACCACGCCGGAGGCGATCACCGGGCCGGTGCCGGCCAGCCCGAGCGGGACCAGCACGCCGTAGACGACCATGAACTGCCAGTAGGTGTGCACCATGGCGGTGAGGAGCAGCGCCCCGACCAGGAACACCGTGCCGACCGAGGTGACCACGCGCACGCTGAATCGATCGAGCGCCATGCCCGCCAGCGGCATGAACACGCCGTAGAGGAACAGGCTCACCGCGATCACGAGGGAGAAGCTGGCGCGATCGAGATTGAGATCGGCCACGATCGGCTTGAGGAACGGTCCCACCGCGTGTCGGATGCCGGTGGAGATGAACGTGGTCACGCAGAAGGCCGCGACGACCCACCAGCCATAGAAGATCGAGCGATTTGTCATGACATCCGTACTATATCCGAGCGCCGACGCCGTCGTCTGCCGCGTTTTCGTGCAGAGCGCCTCCCGAGGGGATGCCGGCTCACAGCTAGCGCGTCCTGTAAGCTTCGCGCGATCGGCCGGACGCGCTCCGCGCGATCAGGCGGACGCGCCGTGACCCGCCGGCAGCTCCGCGAGCTCGATGAGGACGTTGCCGGTGGCGGACGGGTCGATGAAGGCGATGCGTGCGCCGCCGTGACCGATGCGCGGGGTCTCGTCGCGCAGCTTGACGCCCTTGCCCTTCAGCTCGGCGAGCGCGCCGTCGATGTCCTCGACCTCGAAGCAGATGTGAAAGAGCCCGGGGCCGTGATCGCCGATCCACTTGCTCACGCCCGACTCCGGGCCGTGGCCCTCCAGCAGCTCGATGTAGGTCTCGCCCACCGGCAGCATGGCCAGGCGGGTCTGGCCGATCTGCTCCTCGTACTCGAGGCTCAGGCCGAAGGTGTTCTTCAGCAGATCGATGGACTGGGTCAGCGACTGCACCGCAATGGCGACGTGCTCGACGCGCTTGATCTTCATGTCCTCGTCCTTTCGGGGGTCTCCGACGTCGACGTCAGCTCGAGAAGAACTCGATCAGCAGGCGGTTGACCTCGGGGGCGTTCTCGTACGCCGACCAGTGGCCGGCCTTCGGGATGCGGTGCAGATCGAGCGTGCCGACCGCCGCGCGGATCTCGCCGATCAACAGGGACGCGGGACGGAACGCCGAGTCGTCCCGCTCGCCCCACAGCAACCGGAGCTTGCATGTCCGGTGCGCGAGGTCGTCCAGCAGCGTGCCGCCGCCGCTCACCTTGCGGCTGTCGAACCGCGTGCGGCGGACGTTGTCGACCTGGATGTCGACCGTGTCCTCGCCGACGCTGGCCGGATCGCTCAGCATGTTGACCAGCAGGTTGTGGCGGCAGATCTCGCGGAAGAGCGCCTCGTCGTCGCCGGCCTCGCGATAGCTGCGGATCGGCCGTTCGCCGAAGCGGCGGGTAGGGAAGCCGCCGGGCGAGATCAGGGCCAGGTGGCTGACGCGCGGCCCCAGGCGGCGGGCCAGGTGCGCGGCGATGGCCCCGCCGAACGAGAAGCCGGCGAACTGCAGGGGGGCGTCGCCGGGAAACATCGCGACGATCAGCTCGTGCACCAGATCGAGATAGGCCGCGCCGGTCGTCTCGCGCGGCACGCGCGCCGAGTCGCCGTACGAGGGGTGATCGAGCGCGTGCACGGTGAAGTGCGCGGACAGCGGCTCGACATTGCGGATCCAGTGCCGCCACGAGCCCATCCCGCCGTGGAAGAGGACGAGGTCCGGGCCGCGGCCGCTACGGCGCACGGCCATCCGGGGCGCGGGCTCGGCGCTCACGGCAGGCGGGGCCGAACGCGCTCGGCGAAGCTCGTGAGCTGCGCCTCGAGCTCGTGACCGTCGGCGGCCAGGAACTCCAGCACGAGGTGCTCGACGCCACAGCTGGCCAGCTCCGCGATCTGATCGACCAGCGCGGCGGGCTCACCGGCCAGCACCCGCCCGGCGTGAGCGGACGCCGGCGCGCTCTGGCCGGACTGTAGGACACGGATGTCGTTGCGCAGCGTGAGCGCGGGCGCCGCGGCACGGCCGCGAGCCTGGCAGAGCCGGGCCAGCTCGGCCTGGCCGGCGCGCAGCTCGGCCGGCGGGCGATTGATCGGATGCCACGCCGCGCCGAACTCGACCGTGCGGCGCAGCGCCGCGCGGCTGTGGCCGCCGACCCAGATCGGCGGGTGCGGCTTCTGCACGGGCTTGGGCTCGAAGGTGAGTCCGCTGAACTGCGTGTACGTGCCGGCGAACGACGGCGCCCGGGCGGTCCACAGCTCCTGCATCGCCCGCAGGTGCTCGTCGGTCATCGGGCCGCGCTCGGCGAAGGGCACGCCGAGCATCGCGCTCTCGGCCGCGACCCACCCCGCGCCGATGCCCAGCACGACCCGCCCGCCGCTCAGCGCGTCCAGCGACGAGACCATCTTGGCGGTGACCACCGCGTTGCGGTAGGGCACGATGAGCACCGTGGTGCCCAGTTGCACGCGCTGGGTCGCCCCGGCCAGCACGCCCAGCGTCACCAGCGGGTCGTAGACCGTCTCGCCGAAATTCACCACGTTGTCGTGCGGCACCACGACGTGATCGCTGACCCACACCGAGTCGTAGCCGAGCTGCTCGGCCCGTACCGCCGTGCCGCGAATGATCTCGGGCGTGGCCAGGTGCCGGCAGTTGGGAATCCAGACGCCGAAGTTCATCGGGGTCGGATGATACACTTGGCCGAGCGCGTCTGGGCTCAGGAGGTCGAAGCGTGGCATTCGATTACGCGAAGTACTTTGGCGAGATCAAGCTCACCCAGGATCTCCTCACCAAGAAAGAGGAGCGCTCCTGGCTGCTCACGCCACCGCGCGACGGCGAGCGTCACGACGTGGTCCTCTATCTCGGCTGCAACGTGCTCCGCACCTCACACCTGGTCCAGACCGCCACCGCGGTGTTCGACCGGCTGGGGCTCGACTACGTGGCGGCCGGCGGTCCGACGTACTGCTGCGGCATCCAGCATCACCGCCGCGGCCAGGAAGCCTCGGGCGAGCGCTACGCCAACCACACGATCGATCTGCTCCAGTCGATGGCGCCGCGCGAGGTGGTCATGTGGTGCCCGTCCTGCATCCAGTTCTACGACGAGGTGCTGCAGGCCGAGATGCCGTTTCCCAAGCGCCACACCACCGAGTTCCTCGCCGATCGGCTGGACCGCGGCGACTTCACCTTCACCCAGCGCGTCGAGGCCACGGTGGCGCTGCACTATCACGGGGTCTCCGAGCCGCGCCAGCGTGAGGGCCACGCCGCCCGGCGTCTGCTGGAAGCGGTGCCCGGCATCCGGGTCATCGACTTCGAGCCCGATCCGCGCTGGGGCCGGACGTGCACGCCGCAGCTGCAGGAGCAGCTCGGACCCGAGGTGTGGCGCCAGATGGTGCTCGACGACATCGATCGCGCCCGCGCGGCCGGTGCCACGCACATGGCGGGCATCTACCACGGCTGCCACCGCGACCTCTGCCGGTTCGAGGCCGAGCGCCCCATCGTCTTCGAGCACTACCTGACGCTCTTCGCGCGAGCGCTGGGGATCGAGTTCGAGGACACCTACAAGAAGTACATGCGGCTGGGCGACCCCGATCAGATCCTGGCCGACGCCACGCCCTGCATGGCCGCCAACGGCGTCGATCCCGCCGTGGCCCGCGGCCTCGTGCTCAAGACCTTCGCGCCGCGCTGACCGCCGCCCAGCGGACGATGAGGTCCGCCAGCTCGCGCTCGTGTCCGATGAAGCTGTGCCCGGCGCCGCGCGACGATCTCGCCGGTGAACGATCGGGCGCGCGTCGCGTTCTGCCGGAAGGCGTCGATCAGCGCCTGAGGCGATCGGTCGAGATACTCGTCGCGGCCCCCGATGATGGCCGCGATCGGCACGCGCACGGAACGCAGCGCGGTCCACCGGGCGTTGGCGCGGTAGTACTGAAAGACGTCCTCCTCCTCGCCGGGCCTGAACAGGCTCACGTAGCGCCGAGCGCTCCAGAAGCCCCACGCCCGTGGCACCAGCGCCCGCGGATCGCGCCGGGCCAGGCGCTGGGCCAGGACCACGCGCCGGTGCAGCTCGCGCGCGCCGATGCGCTTGGCCTCGCCCGCGATGTCGGAGACCGGTCCGAGCAGGGCCAGCGCGGCCACCCGCCGGTCGGCAACGCGCGCGACGTAGTGGAGCACCTTGTTGGCGCCGGTGGAGTGACCGGCGAGGATGACGCGGCGGAAGCCGCGCCGCCGCGCGAAGGCGATCATCGCGCGGAGGTCGTGCACGCTCTGGCCGAAGCGCTCGAAGGCCGCGCCGGCGAGGTGCGCGCCGCGGCCCGCCACCACGTCGTGGCCCCGGGTGTTGAACTTGAAGTACCCGATGCCGGCCGCGGTGAGCCGCGCCGTGAGCTCGCGGATCAACGGCTGGCCGGACGAGAACACCGACCCCAGTCCGTGCACCCAGATGAGCGCCAGGGCTCGGCGGCGCCGGGGCTCGGCCATGAGGCCGTCGAGCCAGACGCCGTCTCGGGTCTCGATGCGCACGAGGGTCGTGGCGAGGCCGATCGGCTGGGTCACGTCCGGACCATCGCCAGATTTTGCCGAATGGTCAAGGGGTCGCCTCCGCGGTGAGCGATCTTCCCATCTGCCCTATACTCCCCCCGTGATCACTTCCAGGGCCGTCGCCGACAATCTGGCCAAGGCGTCGTGGATTCGTCGCATGTTCGAGGAAGGCGCCAAGCTCAAGCAGGAGCGCGGCGCGGACAAGGTCTTCGACTTCACGCTGGGCAATCCGGAGATCGAGCCGCCGCCGGCGGTGCTGGCCGCCGCCCGGCGCGTGCTCGACAGCAAAGAGCTCCACCTGCACGCCTACATGCCCAACGCCGGCCATCCGCGCGTGCGCGAGGCGGTGGCCGGCCGGCTCCGGGCGGCCACCGGGCTGCCGTACACGGCCAGCCACGTGCTCATGACGGTGGGCGCCGGCGCCGCGCTCAACACCGTGCTGAAGGCGCTCTTGAATCCGGGCGACGAGGTGCTCACGGTGGCGCCGTTCTTCGTCGAGTACAAGTTCTACGCGGAGAACTACGGGGGCCAGCTGGTGGTGGTGCCGCCGCGGGCGGATCTCACGCCGGACCTCGGCCGGCTCGAGGCGGCCATCACGCCGCGCACGCGGGCCATCATCCTCAACTCGCCGAACAATCCCAGCGGCGTCATCTATCCGGCGTCCACCTACGTCGAGCTGGAACTTCTGCTCGGCCGGATCGCGCAGCCGATCGTCGTCATCAGCGACGAGCCGTACCGCTCGCTCGTCTTCGACGACGTCACGGTCCCCGAGGTCCCGCCGCTGGTGACCCGCGCGGTGGTGGCGACCTCCTGGTCCAAGTCGCTGGCCATTCCGGGCGAGCGCATCGGCTATCTGGCGTTCTCGCCGCGCATGCCGGAGGCGGCCGAGCTGTTCGAGGCCTGCACGTTCACCAGCCGGGTGCTCGGCTTCGTGAACGCGCCGGCGCTCTGGCAGTGGGTGGTGGCCGAGGTCGGCGATCTGGTCATCGACGTCGCGCCCTATCGTGAGAAGCGCGATCTCATGTACGAGGGGCTGACCCGCATCGGGTACCAGTGCGTGAAGCCGCAGGGCGCCTTCTACGTGTTCCCGCGCACGCCGATCGAGGACGACGTGGCCTTCGTCCGCCTGCTGGCCGAGGAGGGCGTGCTCACCGTGCCGGGCTCCGGCTTCGGCATGCCCGGCCACATCCGCATCTCGCTGACGGTGGACCGCGAGACCGTGGTGCGCGGGCTGCCGGGCTTCGAGCGCGCCTTCCGCAAGGCACGGAGCTGAGGTCGTGACGGTGCGCCCATGCCCGCTGCGCCCGGTCCGATGAGCGTCGTCGTCTCCGCCACCGATCCCCGTCCGTCGTTGATCAGGCTGACGCACGTCATCTACGGCCTGCACGCCTTCAGCCTGCTCACCGGGATCGTGGGGGCGGCCACCGTGGTCGGCGCCTTCCTCACCGGCTGGCCCTCGATCATCGCGGTCATCCTCAACTACGTGAAGCGGAGCGAGGTGCGCGGCACGTGGCTGCAGTCGCACTTCCGCTGGCAGATCCGGACCTTCTGGTTCGGCCTGCTGTGGGTGGTGCTCTGCGCGGCGTTCGTGGTGGCCACGCTCGGCATCGGCCTGCTGATCGCCTGGATCCCGCTGGCGCTCGTCGGCATCTGGTTCGTCTATCGGATCCTGCGCGGCTGGCTGCGGCTGATCGATCGCCAGCCGATGTACCACTGACCCCGGCATCCCCGAGAAAGGTCGACGATTCCCATGAAGATGCAGCGCGTGACCAGCCCGAATCTGAAGGAGCCCGCGCCCGGAACGTGGTCCAACTGCCGTGTGTACGGCAACCAGGTCTTCGTGGCCGGCATGACCGCCAGCAGCCCGACGGGCGGCGTGCTCGGTGACGGCTCGATGTACAGCCAGGCCAGGGAGACGTTCACCAAGATCAAGCACCTCATGGAAGCGGCCGGCGGCACGATGAACGACATCATCCGGGTCGACATCTACGTCACCGACATCAAGCAGCGCGAGGACGTGTGGAAGGCGCGCCGGGAGTTCTTCACCGGTGATTTCCCGACCTCGACGCTGGTGGAGGTGCGCGCGCTCGCCACGCCCGCGCTGCTCGTCGAGGTGAACGCCATCGGATTCCTGGGCGGCAGCGGCGGCTGATCCGCGCGCTGTCGTGAGCGCGCCGGTCAGAACGCCACGCGCCAGGCGAGGACCAGGACCGCCGTGAAGGCGACGACGAGCGGCCACTGGACCAGCGCCGGCACGGGCCGGCGCAGCCCGAGCGCGGCGATCAGCCCCAGCCCACCGCCGACGAGGAAGCCGAAGAGGTGGGCGAGGATATCCGCTTGCGGCCCGGTCCCGAGCAGCGCGAGCAGGGCCAGGCCCGCGGCCACCACGACCCACCACTTCCGCCGGCCCGATCCGGTGCGCCCGGCGATGCGTAGCGCGGCGAGAATGCCGATGGCCCCGAACGTCGCCGTGGAGGCGCCGACCGACACGTGATCGGCCCGATGTGCGACGGCGGTGAGGGCGTTGCCGCCGGCGCCGGCGAGCAGCACCAGCCATAGTCCGACGCCGGGCCCGAGGTTCCAGCACACCGCGGTGACGAGGATGACGGTGGCCAGGGCATTGCCGAGCAGGTGAGGGACGTCGGCGTGCAGCGTGAGCGCGGTGATGGTCCGCCACCACTCGCCGGCCATCAGGCGCGCCGCGTCGGCGCTGCCGCGCTCGAACCACACGCTGTGCCCGGCGCGCGGTCCGGTGATCGCGAAGAACCCGATCAGCAGCAGCGCGACGACGGCGCCGGCGATCGAGGTTGGCCGCAGGGGCGCGTCGTCGTCGTCGGTGCTCGTCGGCTCGACGGAGTTTTCCCGGTCATAGGCGGCGAGCGCGTCCACCGCGGTCGCTGCATCGTCGGGCGGCACGATCAGCGCCCAGCCGTCGAGCCGCTCGCGCATCCAGTGCGGAATGCCGGCGGCCGCGAGCACCACCGCCCACTCGTCGGCCTGCGGCCGACTGGGCGTCACGCGCACCGCCGTCCCGGGGCCCTCCATGCGGAGGGCAGGCGACGGCCGCCGCTACCCGACCTTGACGTTCTCCGCCGGCGGCGGTGCCCCGGCGCCCTCGAGCCCCAGCCGGCGGATCGAGATCTCCGCCCGCTCCTGCAGCCGGGCGTCGTCGTCGTTCAGGTTGCGGGTGAAGCAGCAGAACTCCAGCTGCAGGCCGTTGGGGTCCTTGAAGTAGATCGACTTGGCCCAGTCGTGGTCGACCACCTCGGTGACCTCGCACGCCTCGCGGCGATGAGCTCGTTGCGCTTCTCGTCGAGCGCGGCTTCCGAGCCCGCTTCGAAGGCGAAGTGGTAGAAGGCATTCGGCACCCCGAGCCCGCGGTTGATCCCCGTGTCGTAGCGCGCGGCCACGCCCGGCACGTCACGCGCCTCCATGAAGGCCAGCAGCTGATCGCGGCCCGTGTCGAAGAAGATGTGGCGGACCTGCCCCCCCTCCTTGATCTTGAGGATGTCGCAGCGCACCGCCTTGAACTTCAGCACGTTCTCGTAGAAGTCGCGCGTGGCGTCGAGATCCAGCGTGGAGAGCCCGATGTGGGAGAAGCCTCGAGTCGGCATGATGTTCCTCCTAGACGAGTAGGTCCTTGTACGTGGCCTCGTCGAAGCCCGACGATCAGCGTACGCTTCTTCCGGAGCGTGGGGGCGCGGAGATTGCCGGTGGGCCCCAGCAGCAGCCCGAGCAGCTCGGCGCGCGGGGGCTTGTCGCGTCTGAGATCGACGTGGACGATGCGCTTGCCCTTGGCGACGTAGAGCTCGTCCACGTCCTTCAGCACGCCGAGCGCGGCGTCGCCCTTGATGGTGGCCTTCTTGGCGTCCGCTCTGCGTCGTGACCGTGACCTTGTGCTTGGCAAGGAACCCTTGCGTCTTGGCGCAGGTCATTCAGCCGTTGCGGTGGTAGCTCCAGTCGATCGTGCTCATGTCGACCTCCTGGGCCATAGACTAGCGCCGCGCGAGGTGACTACGCGAGTCCGATCGTGCCGCGCAGCTCGTGCCAGAGGCGTTTCAGATCGGCCGGGAGCACTGCGCGTTGCGCGGCGAGCGCGTCGACCCGTGGGTAGAGCGTGCGGCGAACGTAGGCGCGATAGGGCGCAGGCAGGCTCATGAGCAGCTCGATGAAGGCGTCCTGGAGCGGCGACGGCCAGCGCCGCTCGTGCTCGCGACGTGCCGGGCCGAAGTCGAACTCCGCGTGGACCGTTTCACCGGCGCGCGCCGCCCGCAACGCCGCGGTCGCCGTCTCATCGACCCGCTCACCGTCCAGCGCCACGCCGTAGGCGTCGCGTGCGTGTGCGGGGGAGACCAGTCCCGCCGCCACGTCGGCGGCGACGGACGCCGCCGGCCGCTGGAACCGGTCGCCGTGACCGCCGCCGCCGGGCGTCCGCACGCTCAGCACGTCGCCCGGCTCGAGCGCCAGCACGTCGATCTTCGGCAGCGACCGCTCGCCGGCGGTGCCCGGATTCAGGACGACGCTGCCCGTCGCGCCGGCCGTGCCGCCGGCCACGCCCCACGGCGCGAAGCGCAGCCGCTCCATGCCGCGGGCGGTCACCAGCCCCTCGGGACGGAAGACCTGGAAGTCCAGCCGCACGGCGAAGCCGCCGCGGAACTTTCCCGGTCCGGCCGAGTCCGGAATGAGGTGGTAGCGCCGGACGACGATCGGCACCTCGGTCTCGAGCGTCTCGGCCGGCGTCGTCTTGAGAAATCCCAGCGAGGCATCGCAGCCGTCGACGCCGTCCTGCCCCGGCCGGCCACCTCCGCCGCCGATCATCGGCTCGATCACCGTCACGTGGCGGCGGCCCGCCTCCGGGTCCGGCAGGGCCAGCGCGACCATGCAGCCCTGACCGCCGCTGGCCGCCGGGATGTGGGCAGGCACCGCGCGGGCCAGGGCCCCCAGCACCGCATCGTAGATCCGGAGCACCGTGGCGTAGCGGACCCCACACGCGGCCGGGAATTTCGGGTTCACCACCGAGCCCTCGGGCAGCGTCATGCGCACGCGCTTGAGCACGCCGGCGTTCAGCGGGATGGTGCGATCGCGCGTGGCGAAGTAGTTCACCAGCGCCACCGACATGAACGGGTGTACGCGCCCCGCGGTCGGCACGTTCAGGGCCGAGCCCACCTGGACGTCGCTGCCGGTGAAGTCGAGATGGATCTCGCCGTCGCCGATCGTCATGGCGACCTTCAGCCGGATCGGGATGTCGGTCACCACGTCGTCCTCGATGTAGTCGCAGAACTCGTAGCGGCCGGCCGGCATGCGACGGATCAGGGCCTCGACCTTGCGCGTGGCGTAGTCGATCAGGTCGTCCATCGCCTTGTCCACGGTGTCGGGACCGAAGCGACGGATCAGCTCGTGCATCCGGCGCTCGCCGGTGGTGAGGCCGGCCACCAGCGCCTGCAGATCGCCCCAGTTCTGCTCGGGGATCCGGCAGTTGGCCAGGATCACGTCGAGCAGGTCGCGGTTCACCTGGCCGCGCACGAAGAGCTTCTTGGGCGGCAGCCGCAGCCCCTCCTGGAAGATCTCCGAGGCGCGCGGCGAGATGCTGGCCGGCACCATGCCGCCCACGTCGGAGCTGTGCAGGAAGCCCGCGCCGTAGGCCACCAGACGTCCGTCCCAGAAGATCGGCTTGACCAGGTGGATGTCGGGCAGGTGCGTGGCGGCGGCGGCCGAGCCGTACGGATCGTTGGTGATGACCACGTCGCCGGGCTCGAGCGGCCCCACCGCCTCCAGCGTGGCCGCGTAGCTGATGCCGCCGAAGCTGGCGACGCCGAGCTCGATCGGGTAGGCGAAGAACTCGCCCTGCGGGTTGAGCAGGCCGCAGGTGAAGTCGGCCGTCTCCTTCACGAACGTCGTGTACGCCGTGCGCTCGACGACGTAGGCCATCTCCTCGACGGCGCCCTGCAGATAGTTCCGGAGGATCTCCACCGTGAGCGCGTCCAGACGCATCAGTCTTCCCTCCGGAGGATCAGGTTCCCGAACCGATCGACCTGGCCGAGATGACCGGCCGGGACCAGCACCGTGGTGTCCGGCTGCTCGATGATGGCCGGACCGGTCAAGCGCGCGCCGGCGCCGAGGTCGGCGCGCTCGAACACGGCCGCGTCGGTGGGGCGGCCGTCGAGCCAGATCCGCCGCTTCGCGCGCGGCGCCGGCGACGCCGCGCCGGCGGCGACCTCGCGCAGCGGCACGCGGGGCCGCGTGGCGCGCAGCTGGACGCGGAGGTTCACGATCTCCGCCGGCGCCTCGCGGTCGGCGTGACCGAAGGCGCGCTCGTGGGCGCGATGGAACGCGGCCAGCACCGCGGGCCCGCCGGCGGGACCGAGCCAGGCCGGATCGATCGGCACCTCGATCTCGTAGGACTGCCCGACGTAGCGCATGTCCGCCGCCGGATTGAACGTCGCGCCGTCCGAGCCGGCGCCGTGCTGCGCCAGCCACTCCGCCAGCTCGCTCCGGAGGGTGTCGAAATGCGCCCGCAGGGCGGAGCCGTCGAAGGCGCCCGCGCCATCGGCATTCGCCGCGATGCGCGAGTGCACGGTGCGCACCGCGTCGTTGACGATGTCGGCGCTGATCGCGCCGAGCGCGCACAGCGTCCCCGGCGAGCGGGGGACGAACACGGCCGGGATGCCGACCTCACGGGCGACGAGCGCGCCCACCACCGGCCCGGCGCCGCCGAACGGCACCAGCGCGAAGTCGCGCGCGATCCACCGCGGCGCGCGAGAGGATCTTGGTGAACTCCGCGTACATGTTCGACACGGCGACGCGCACGACGCTCTCGGCCGCCTCGTTCATCGTCATGCCCAGCGGATCGGCGAAGCGGGCGATGGCGTGCTCCGCGAGCTCGCGGTGCAGCCGCATCCGCCCGCCAAGGAACCGCTCGGGGTCGAGGAATCCGGAGACGAGGAACGCGTCGGTGAGGGTGGCCTCCTTGCCGCCGCGGCCGTAGCACGCGGGGCCGGGATGGGCGCCGGTGCTCTGCGGGCCCACCTTGGGCAGCCCGACCTCGTCCACCCAGGCGACCGAGCCGCCGCCCGCGCCGATGGCCGTCACGCCCACCACCGGCATCATCACCGGCACGCCGCCCACGTGCTCGCTCGTGCTCCAGCGTGGCCGGCCGTTCTCGACCACCGCCATGTCCGCGCTGGTGCCGCCCACGTCGAGCGTGATGACGTTGGGCATCCCGGCGTGGCTCGCGACGTAGGCGGCGCCGATCACGCCGGAGGCCGGCCCGGAGAGCAGGGTGGCCACCGTCTGCTGGCGCGCGGCGGCGACCGGCATGATGCCGCCGTTCGACTTGCGTGACGTGCGGCGTGGCCGGCACCCCGCGCGCGGCCAGCGCCTGCTCGAAGCCCTCGAGGTAGCGCCGCACCTTCGGCTGCACGTAGGCGTCGAGCACGGCCAGGGCCGTGCGCTCGTACTCGCGCGCCTGGGGCCAGACGTCGGACGAGATGCTGACCGGCAGCCCGGGTGCGCGTCTGCTCGGCGATCGTCTTCGTCTGCCGCTCGTGCGCGGCGTTGCGGTAGGAGTGCAGCAGGGAGACGACGAGGCCCTCGACCCCCTGCGCGAGCCAGCCGCTGCGCGCGCCTCCCGCACGCTGACCTCGTCGAGCGGCGTGTCCAGGCTGCCGTCGGCGCGCAGGCGCTCGCGCACCTCGGCCACGCGCGCGCGCGGAACCAGCGGCAGCGGGCCGGGCGCCGTCCAGATCGAACGGGTTCGGCAGCCGCAGGCGCTGGAGCTCGAGGACGTCGCGAAATCCCTCGGTGACGAGCAGGCCCAGCCGGGCGCCCGGTGCGCTGGATCAGCGTGTTCACGGCGATCGTGGTGCCGTGCACGATGGTCCCGATCTCGCGGAGATCGACGCGGTGCTCATCGGCGAGGCGCTCGAGGCCGCACGCGAACCGCCTCGGCGAACTCGTGCGGCGTCGAGGGGACCTTCAGGCCGATGACCTCGCCCGTCCGCGTGTCGAAGAGGGCGAAGTCGGTGAAGGTGCCGCCGATGTCGATGCCGAGCCAGTGGCGCGCCACGCCCGTTCATCTACCGCGGCGGCCGGAGGAAGTCAATCGCGCGGCGGGGCCACGTCGATCGCGGGGCTGGACGAACTCGATGGCGCGTGACCGCGTCGCCCGAATCGGCTACGATCTCGCCCCGAGGAGCACGCCATGATTCTCGAGCGCTTCAAGGTTCCCGCCAAGGACCAGGTCAACGTCTCCGAGGCCGCGCTGCGCGCCACCGTGACCCAGATCTTCGAAAAGCTGGGCCTGACGCCGGAGGACGCCGCCGAGGGCGCCGACGTGCTGACGATGACCGACCTGCGCGGCGTCGAGACGCACGGCGTGTCGAACATGCTGCGCGCGTACGTGCGCGACTACAAGGCGGGCAAGCTCGATCCCAAGCCCGGCTGGCGGATCGTGCGCCAGTCGCCGGGCACCGCGGTGATCGACGCCGAGCGGCGGCTGGGCATCATCGTCGGCCCCAAGGCGATGCGGCTGGCCATGGACAAGGCCCGGCGGTCGGCGTCGGCGTGGTGACCGTGTTCAACAGCGGCCACTTCGGCGCGATCGGCCACTACGCGATGCAGGCCGCCGAGCAGGGGATGGTGGGCGTCTGCTTCACCGGCGCCGGCCTCAGCGTGGTGCCGACGTTCGCCGCCAAGCCGCTGCTCGGCACGAACCCGATCGCGCTGGCCGCGCCCGCGCGCCACGAGGCGCCGATGCTCTTCGACGCGGCGACCTCGGCGATCGCCGGCAACAAGATCCGGCTGGCCATCCGCGTCGGCTCGCCGCTGCTGCCGGGCTGGGTCACGGACAAGGAAGGCACGCCGATCATGGAGGAGAAGCCGGTCTTCGACCGTGACGAATATCACCAGGCGCCGCTGGGCGGCACGCGTGAGCAGGGCTCGCACAAGGGCTACGGCTTCGCGCTGATGGCCGAGGTCCTGTCGACCGTGCTGGCCGGCGCGCTGCCCACGATGCTGGCGCCCGGCAGCGGCTCCAAGAACCACTTCGCCGCCTACAACATCGAGGCCTTCACCGACCCGGAGCAGTTCAAGGACGACGATGGACGACATGCTCAGGACGCTGCGAACCGCCAGCCGGCGCCGGGCGAGGAGCGCGTCCTCTATCCGGGGCTGTCCGAGGCCGAGGAGATCCAGCACCGCCGCGCCCACGGCATCCCGCTCCACAAGGAAGTGCTCGCGTGGTTCGGGGTGTGCACGCGCGAGATGGGACTGCCGCCGCTGACGGCGATGCGCTGAGCCGGAAGCACCGGCCTCACCGCCGGCGCTGTTCGTCGCGTAGCACGGTCACGGCCGCCTCGATGATGAGGGCCCGGATCTCCGCGTGATGGGCCAGGGCCTGGTCGGTATCGCCCTGCTCCAGGCACGAGCCGAGCTTGGTCGCCTGATCTTCGATCTCTCGCAACAGCGTGAGGAGCATGCGTCCCCTCCGGTGACATCGCTCGTGAAGGACTCGCCCGCGGTTCGCGGACAAGAACACCCGGACGCGCGAAGCCTCAGGCGGCGAGGCGGTGAGCGATCGAGGAGCGCGGTGACGTGAGCGGACTAGGGACGCCGCGCGGGATGACGGGCTCCGTCTCGCGGATCGCGGCCGGCGCGAACAGGTATGGGGCGCGATGGCCGGGACCGCGGCGCGTCGACCAGCTCAGGACGACATCGTCGTGGTCGCTGTCGTCGTAGAGCCCGGCGATCCAGGTCTGATCCGGCGGCGAGGCGTAGCAGAGCGACGTCAGCGCGAACTTGGCGCCAGCACCGGAGCGACCACCACGGCGAGCCGCATTGAATTCGTCACGCGATTCACAGGCGGCAGAGTACTCCCGCCGTAAGGCCCCGGCCAGAAGTTGACACCGCCGCGCTTTCGGCCGATCCTCCCGCGCGTCGATCGCATGGCGAAGCCGATGACGCCGGCCGCGGGCTCGCTCGTTCTGGTGTGCCTCTACCTCGTCGAGCTCTCGGCGCTTGCGTCGGTGCTGACACTGCAGCGGCGGGGCGACCGTCCCCTCAAGGTCTTCCTGGCGAATCCGGCGGGCTGGTTCTGTGTGGCCGCGCTGGTCGCTCTGGCGACGTGCCTGGTCGCGCTGGTCGCCGCCGTTCGCCACGTTCCGGCACCTCGAGTGAGACGGCTCGCGGTGCCGGTCGTCGTCAACCTCTGCTCGGTCGCGCTCGTCTTTGCCGTCGCGGAAGCGACGGTGCGCGTGCTGGCCACGCCCGACATTCAAGGTCCGGTCGTCGCGGGGACTGTCGCTGCTGCCGTATCGCTGGACCGAGGTCGCCGCGCGTGGTCGAGCCGGTCTCGAGCGAGTGGCCGCCGGCCAGTCCTACCTGGTTCCCGACGCCGATCTCGGCTGGACGATTGGACCGAATCGACGGAGTGCCGACTACAACCGCGAGGGCGTCGCGACGTTTCTGGCGAGCGCGGGCTGCCGCCCGCGCGCCCGGCGTCGGCTGATGACGACGGCGCCATCTATCAGAGCAGCGCGGAGGGGCTGCGGAGCCCGCGCGCCGGCCTGTCGTTCGCCGCGCTGCCGGCCAGGCGTCGCATCGCCGTCGTGGGCGACTCGTTCACGTTCGGACTCGAGGTGCGCTACGAGGACACGTGGCCGCACCAGCTCGAGCGCGCGCTCGGTCCGGAGTTCCAGGTGCTCAACTTCGGCGTCGACGGCTACGGAGTCGACCAGGCCTATCTGCGCTACCGGCGGGACGGACTGGCCTGGCGGCCGGAGATCGTCATCCTGGGTGTGATCGACGACGATTTTCGCCGCACGATGTGCGTCTACGCGTTCCTCTGCTTTCCCGGGTTCGGGATGCCGTTCACGAAGCCGCGCTTCGTGGTGTCTGGCCAGGGCCTGGCGCCGTTGAATCTGCCGCTGCCCGCTCCGGAGGCGGCCTTCGCGGCGCCCGCGGTCGACGCGCTGCCCTTCGTCGACTTCGACGGCTCCTTCGATCCGGTCGAGTGGCGGCGGCACTTCTACGACCACTCGTACGCGGCCCGCTTCGTGCTGTCGCGCTATCGACCCTGGTCGAGCGTCAGGCCGCGGTCACTCCGGAGGCGAGTGCGGCTGTCAACGCGGAGATCGTGCGCTCCTTCGTGCGGCTCGCGCACGAGCGCGGCGCCGTGCCGATCGTGGTGTTCTTCCCGAGCCGGCCGCGCTTCCGCGACGGCGAGCTGGCCTCCCACACCGCCAAGGCCGTGCTCGAGGCCAATCGCATCGGCTACCTCGACATGATCCCGTGCGTCGGCCGGGTGCCGGCCGCCCAGCGGTTCGTGGCGCTGCACTACTCGGCAGCCAGCAACGCCGCCGTGGCCGGCTGCCTGCGGGAGGCGCTGGCGAGCGGATTCCAGAGCCGCTAGCGCGGCGGCGTGAACGCGGCCGCGCGTCAGGCGGGCGGCGTCCGGAACATCTCGTCGATCTCGACCTGGTAGCCGTTGGCCAGCCGGTTGGTCTCGTTGGCCATGCCGACCACGGCCATCAGCTCGCCGAGCATCTCGTCGGTCATGCCCTGGCGTCGCGCCGAGGCGGTGTGAGAGGCGATGCAGTAGTTGCAGCCGTTGGAGGCGCTCACCGCCACGTAGATCATCTCCTTGGTGAGGGGATCGAGCGCCCCCGGCGTCATGACCTCCTTCACGCTGTCCCAGGTGCGTCGTAACGTCGGCGGGTGGCTGGCCAGCGCCTTCCAGAAGTTGTTGATGTAGTCCGTCTTGCGCGTGGCCATGATGTCGTCGTAGACGGCGCGCACCTCGGCGCTGGCCGCCGCGTACTCGATCAGCTTCACGGTCGCCATCGGCTCACCTCTGCGCCTCCGAGATCGAGGATCACGCCGTCTTCATCGCCTCGTACACGCCGCTCTCGAACTGGCCGTAGAGCTTCAGCGCGCGCGGGTCGGCGAAGGGCAGGATCTGCGTCATGATCAGCCCGGTGACTTTCTTGCTCGGGTCGATCCAGTAGTAGGTGTTGAAGATGCCGCCCCAGCTCACCGTGCCGGCGCTGCGGCCGTTGGGCCCCGCCTGCACGTTGAGCATGTGGCCGAGCGTCCACGCGGCGCCGCCGGGGGACCTCGACGTCGTTGGATGCGCGACGGCACGTAGGACTTCAGGAAGCCCTGGCCGGGCGGGTTTCGCCGATGTGGTTGCGCGTCCATCAGGTGCGACTGAGTCTGCCGGCTTGAGAATGCGCGCCCCGTTGAGGCTGCCGCCGTTGAGCAGCATCTGAAGAACGGACGCACAGGTAGGCTCGTTGGCGGTGGACGGTCGAGGCCACCGCCGCCCCGTAGAACTCCGGCCTTCCAGCGGCTGCGCCACGAGCGGGCAATTGCGCCGCGCCTGCGCGACACGCTGGCCTGGCGCGCGCGCTGCTCGGGCAGCTGACGAAGCCGGTGTCTCCGTCGTGTTGAGCGGCCCGATCCGGTCTTTAAGGCGTCACCTGCGTCGTCGGCTGTCCACTGACCGCTCCAGCGTGCGCCCGGCGCGACCCAGTCGATGTTGACGCCGTACCTTGTCGCCGGGGTCGAAGACCAGCGGCATGCGCAGCGCCGCGACCTTGGCGGTGGCGGTGGAGGGCATCCCCGATACCTTGACGTAGCGCTGCGTGTTGCCCACCGGTCGCCAGCGCGTGGTAGCTGAGGCCACGCCCGCGCAGGGCCACGGTGGCGCGTGCTCCTCGCATGACCGGCCAGGGCGCGCGCGCCGTCGAAGCCGTCCAGCGTCGCGTGCGCGAGCTCAGCGCCGGATCGATGGCCGGCACCGGATGCGTCGACGAGCTTGCCCTGCTCGACGAGCTGGCCCAATCAGCCCCTCGACGAAGCCACCCCCGCAAGCGCGGCCGTGCACGTGATGGCCTTGGTCATCGACGCGATGCGGAAGAAGCGTGTCGAGCGTCATGTCCGGGCCCTTGCCCAGATCACGCGTGCCGAAGGCGCCCTCGTACACCTTGCCCTTGTCGGTGGCCGCCATCGCCACCACGCCCGGCACTTCCCTGGCGTCCACCGCCTGCTTGAGCACGCCGTCGATGCGAGCGCGAGATGGCGCGGCGCCTCCTTGCGCGTGAGCTCGACGCGCCGTGAACACCTCGCCGAGGCCGACCGAGGCCGCGGCGGTGATGACCGCGCCTGCCTTGAGGACGTCGCGACGGCTGGGTGATGTGGGCGTCATGAGGTGTCCCTCCCTGTTCGGCCTGCGGGTTCGTGCCGAGCGAGCGCGAGCGTCCTCCGGTGGCGGCGAGAATGAGCCTCCCGGCCCGGCGAAAGTCAAGGCGCGGATCGTCCGGCGACAGCTTGCGGCGGCGATTACAATGCGGCCCACGGGAGGAGGCCTGACCATGCCGAAGGGGACGCTGATCGCGGCGATGAACATCGGGCAGGCGGCCGAGGACGAGTTCCAGGACTGGTACGACACCGAGCACCTGCCCGAGCGGCAGCGCGTGCCCGGCTTCCTCGCGTGCGAGCGCTGGATCGGCGTCGACGATCGCGGATCTCGGTCGCCACCTACGACCTGGAGTCGGTCACGGTGCTCGCAGAGCCCGGGGTATCTGGCCATCGGCGGCGAGAATCTGTCGCCGTGGTCCAAGCGGGTGACGAGCCAGGTCGATCGGCTGATGCGCTTCGAGGGCGATCAGATCCTTCCCGGCGAGCAGCTGCCGCCCGCCAAGGCCGGCGGACTGCTGCTGAACGCGATGAACATCGCGCCCGAGCTCGAGGCCGAGTTCAACGAGTGGTACGACAAGGAGCACATCCCCGCGCTGGCCGCGGTGCCCGGCGTGCTGGCCGCGCGCCGCTTCCGCGGCACCGGCAACCGCAAGTACGTCGCGCTCTACCATCTGGCCACGCCCGCGGTGCAGGAGTCGGCCGAGTGGAAGCAGGCGCGGCAGAGCGAGTGGACGAGCCGGCTGCAGCCGCACTTCCGCGATCATCTGCGCCTGGTCACCCGTCGCTACGTGCGGGGAGCCTGATCGTGCCGCGTGAGATCGCCGCCGCCGCGCTCGCCAGGCTGCTCGACACCGACTCCGACGCTCGCGCTGATCGACGTCCGCGAGCACGGCGAGTACAACCAGGCCCACATCGCCGGCTCGAGCTCGGTGCCGCGCCGCCAGCTCGAGGCGCGCATGGGCCGGCTCGTCCCGTTCCGCGGCGTCCAGGTCGTGCTGTGCGACGACAACGGCCGGCGCGCCGCGCTGGCCGCCGCCACGCTGGAGCGCATGGGCTATACGCGCAGGTGGCGGTGCTGAAGGGCGGCGTCAACCGCTGGGCCAGCGAGGATCTGCCCGACCGAGTGGGGCATGAACGTCCCCAGCAAGGACTTCGGCGAGAAGGTGGAGGTCGCAGCACCACGTGCCGACCATCGACGCCGACGAGCTGGCGCGCCGGCAGCGGCGCGGCGACGAGCTCGATCATCGTCGACACGCGCACGCCGGAGGAGTACCGGCGCTTCTGCATTCCCGGCGGGCCGCAGCGCGCCGGGCGGCGAGCTGGCCCTGCGCATCCACGATCTCGTGCGCGAGCATCCCGAACGCCACGGTGGTGGTGAACTGCGCCGGGCGCACGCGCAGCATCATCGGCGCGCGCGTGCTGCAGCGCATGAAGCTGCCCAACGTCGTGAGCCTGCGCAACGGGACCTCGGGCTGGCTGCTGGCCGGCCTCGAGCTCGAGCGCGGCGCCGACCGGGTCGAGCTGCCGGCGCCCTCGCCGCGAGGGCTGCGCCGCCGGCCGAGGCGCTACGCCGCCCGCGTCGTGGCCGAGGACGGCGTGCAGATGCTGACGGTCGCCGAGCTGCAGAAGCTGATGCCGCGCGCCGCCGACGGAGACGGTCTACCTGGTCGACGTGCGCACGCGCGAGGAGTACGCGGCCGGCCACATCCCCGGCTTCTGCGTGGATTCCCGGGCGGCCAGGCCGTGCAGCGCGCCGACGACACGGTGGCGGTGCGCACCGGCACGTCGTCTTCTGCTGCGACGGCACGTGCGCGCGTCACGGTCACCGCGTCGTGGTACCGGCAGATGGGCTTCCCCAACGTCTACGCGGTCACCGGCGGCACGACGGCGTGGAAGGCCGCGGGGCAGTCGCTCGTCGCGGGCACGGACGAGCCCGATGGAGCCGCTGGTGACCGAAGCGCGCGCAGCGCGTGCGTCAGGTTGCGCGGCCGGCGCTGGCGACCGCGCTGGCCTCCGCGCGGCCGCCCGCGTGCTCTACGTCGAGCCGAGCGACCGGTTCGCCGCCGGCCACGTTCCCGGCGCGCGCTGGCTGTCGCGCGGCTGGCTCGAGCTCCGCATCGCCGACGTCGCGCCGGAGCCGGCGCGCCCCTCGTCGTCACCGACGAGGACGGCCACGACGCGGTGCTGGCGGCGGCGACGCTCGAGGAGCTGGGTTATCGCGACGTGGCCGCGCTGGCCGGCGGCAGCGAGGCGTGGCGCAAGGAAGGCCGGCCGCTCGAGCAGGGGCTGACCGGCGTGATGCGCCCGCCCGACGACGTCGTGCCCGCGGGGCCCGACCGCAGCTACGCCGACATGATCAACTACCTCCGCTGGGAGGAGAAGCTCGGCCACAAGTACGGCGAGGCGCATTCGTGACGGGCCACGCCATCGCGCGGCGCCGGGCCGCCGGTCGCCGCTGCGCGCTCGTCGTCCCGGCTCGTCGCGCTCCTGTGCTGCTGGCGGGCGCCTCCGGTCCGCCGCCGCCGCGCCGGAGGGGACGCTGACGTCGCGCATGCACTTCACGCCCGTCACGCGCTGGCTCGATCCCGGCCGAGGGCGAGAGCACCATCACGCCGTTCCTGCTCCTCTACACGCTGCACGACGCGCTGCTCAAGCCGATGCCGGGCGTGGGCTCGGCGCCGAGCCTGGCCGAGTCGTGGTCGATGTCGAAGGACATGCTGTCCGCCGACTTCACGCTGCGCGCGAACGCGAAGTTCCACAACGGCGACCCCGTGACGGCGGAGGACGTGAAGTTCTCGTTCGAGCGCTACCGCGGCGGCGCGGCCAAGGTCCTGAAGGACACGGTGCAAGGAGATCCAGACGCCGGCGCCCAATCGCGTGCGCTTCGTCTTCAAGGAGCCGTGGCCCGACTTCTCCGCCTTCTACGGCACCTTCGTCGCCAGCGCCGGCTGGGTCGTGCCGAAGAAGTACGTCGAGCGTGTCGGGGAGGAAGGCTTCCGCAAGGCGCCCATCGGCGCCGGGCCCTACAAGTTCGTGAGCCTCAACCCGGGCGTGGAGCTGGTGGTGGAGGCCTTCGAGGGCTACTGGCGCAAGTCGCCGTCCGATCAAGCGGCTCGTCTTCCGCAGCCTGCCCGACGAGACGACACGCGCCGCGGCGCTCAAGAGCGGGCGAAGTGGACCTCGCGATGCTGCTGACCGGGCCGACCGCGCAGGACATCAAGCGCACGCCGGGCCTGCGGCTGGTGGCGCCGCTGCTCGGCATCTTCTGGCTCGACTTCCCCGACCAGTGGGATCCGAAGTCGCCGTGGGCCGACAAGCGCGTGCGGCTGGCCGCCAGCCTCGCGCTCGATCGGCAGGCGCTCAACGAGGCCGAGACGCTCGGGCTGTCGCGCCCCACCGGCAGCACCGTGCCGCGCGACTTCGAGTTCGCGCTGCCGTTCGATCCGCCGGCCTACGACCCGGCGCGCGCCAAGAAGCTGCTGGCCGAGGCCGGCTATCCCAACGGCTTCGACGCCGGTGAGCTGACGCCGTTTCCGCCCTACAACGCCATGGGCGAGACGATCCAGGGCTGGCTTTCGGCCGTGGGCATCCGCACGCGGATGCGCGCGATGGAGCGCGGCGCGTTCATGACGGCGTGGCGCGAGAAGAAGCTGCACGGCGTGGTGCTGACCATCAGCGGCGTGTCCGGCAACGCGGCCACCCGGCTGGAGTCGTTCGTCACCAAGAACGGCGCGTTCGCCTACGGGGCGCTGCCCGAGGTCGACGAGCTCTTCCGCCGCCAGGCCAAGGAGCTCGACCGCAAGAAGCGCGAGGCGCTCCTGCACCAGATCCAGAGCATCCTGCACGACCAGGTGGTCCAGGCGCCGATCTATCACCTGGGCTTTCCCATCGGCGTCGGCCCGCGGGTGGATGACATCATGGCGACCGCCATCCCCGGCTTCTACATGTCGCCGTACGAGGACCTGAAGCTCCGCCGGCCGTAGGGTCGAGGGGCGCCACGGCTTCGCCGGGGCGTCCCGAGCCGCCCGGGGGGTTTGGGGGGCCCGTTCGAGGCCCCCCATGAAACCAATGCCATACTAGGGGCACTCCACCATGGCCCACGCGAGCGCCGTCAGAGTGGCCCCCCGCCGGACCCCGGCGCGCCGGACTCGGAGTGCGTCCGGTCGCCGTCGCGGCCACTCGATCCGGCGCGTTGTCGGTGTCCTGCTGGCCATCCCCCTGGCCCTGCGGCTGCTCCTGCTCGGTGTGGTCATCGTCGCGCTGTGGTGGGCGCTCAACTGGGCGTATCAGGTCGTCCGCAAGCCGACCGAGCTCTTCTTCCCCGTCAGCGGGGCGCTGTCCAAGACGCCGGCTCAGACCTGGCGCAGCTACGGGTCGCTCTTCCGCGAGCACTCCACGGCCACCATGACGCCGGATCTGCTGGCCGCCCTGGCGCAGGTCGAGGGCGCCGGCAACCCGGTGGCGCGGACGTACTGGCGGTGGCGGCTGTCCTGGAATCCGTTCGAGCTCTACCAGCCGGCCTCGAGCGCCGTCGGCATGTACCAGATCACCGATCCCACGTTCCAGGAAGCCAGGCGCTACTGCATCCACGACCACGTGGTGGTGGAGGATGGCCCCTGGAACGATCTGCGGTCGTGCTGGTTCAATCGCACGTACATGCGGGTGGTGCCGAGCCACGCCGTGGAGCTGACCGCGGCCCTGCTGGACCGCACGGTGACGCGCACGCTGGAGCGGCAGCGCATCACCACCGCGACCCTACAGCAGCGGCAGGATCTGGCCGCGGTCATCCACCTGTGCGGCGCAGGCGCGGGGCAGGCCTACGCGGGGCGCGGCTTGCGGCTGACGCCGGGCCAGCGGTGCGGCGACCATGACGTCGCCCGCTATCTGGCCGAGGTCAACGCGATGAAGCGGCAGTTCGTTCGACTGGCGGCGACGGCCTAGGCTGCATCCCACGGAGGAACCATGAGACGTCTTCTCTGGCCGGCAGCGCTGATCGCGACGTTCCTGACCGGCTGGGCCGCCGCCGGCGTGACGCGGTACGGGCCATGGACGGCGCCCGAGGTCACGGAGCTCCGCGAGACGGTGAGTCGCCAGCAGCAGCAGGTCGCGACCCTGCAGGCGCGCTTGCACGCGCGGGAGAGTCTGGCGAGCGCGCGGTCTTCCGGCGAGAGCGCGTCGCCTGCGGGCGGCCGGACGAGCGACGTCGTGAACGCGACGGTCACCAGCGCGCGCGCCACCGCCGAGGGCCAGCCCCGTCGGGGCACGGCCGCCGCCGCGACGCGGCCGGAGTCCACGGCGAAGAGCACGACGGCAGCGCCCCAGACGCTCGAAGCCGCGCTCGACCGCTTCTACAAATACCTCGAGGCGACGTCCGGGGCGAACACCGGCGAGGGCCGCGAGCGCTGGCAGCGGGCGCGACAGCTGGTCGAGGACCTGCGCGCCATGGGCGACGTCGGCTCGCAGGCGCTGATGTCGGTGCTGGCCGGCGGCACGGACAGTGACGAGCGGCGCGCCGCGGCGCGCCTGCTGGGCCAGCTGCAGGTGCCGCAGTCGCTGTCGCTGCTGAAGGACGTCATCGAGAAGGACGACGACGTGCTGCTGCGGCGCGCCGCCGCGGGCGGCCTGCGACAGCTGCAGACCCCCGAGTCGGTTCCGGTCATGGAGCACATCCTGGCCAATCCCAACGAGGATCGATTCGTACGGCTGAGCATGGCCTACGGGCTCGCCGAGGCGGGCCAGCCGCAGGGCGTGGCCGGGCTGACCCAGATCTTCGCGGAATCCACCGCCGACGGACGCGGGCGGGACATGGCCTTCCGCGCGCTCGCCGCGCTGGACGACAACCGCGCGCTGCCCTTCATGCGGCAGGTGCTGGCGTCGCAGACGGAGCCGACCTACCGGCTGCGGGCGATCCGCTACCTGACGGTCCAGGGCGACCAGCAATCGCTCGGCACGCTGCAGGCGGTGATGAACTCGCCGAACGAGCAGCCCTCGATCCGCGACGCCGCCGCGCACGCCTACCGGACCATCGGCGGAAAGTAGCCCGCTCGCCATGGCCCAGCCGATCTCGTCCGACGCCTACGTCGGGCGGCCGATGAAGCGTCGCGAAGACCGCCGCCTGCTGCTCGGCGCCGGCCGGTTCGTCGACGACCTGCGGCCGGCCGGCGCGCTCTCGGTCATCTTCGTCCGCTCTCCCCACGGTCACGCGCGCATCACCCGGCTCGACGTCGAAGCGGTCGAGAAGGCGCCCGGAGTGGTGGCCGTGGTCACCGGCGACCAGGTGCGGCACCTCGGGCCCATGCCCGTGAACCGCGCCATCCCGGACATGAAGGTGCCGCCGCATCCGATCATCGCCGACGGCGTCGTGCACGCGGTCGGCGTGCCGGTGGTGGCGATCGCCGCCGAGAGCGCGAGCGCGGCGTGGGACGCCGCCGCGCTGCTCTCCGTCGAGTACGACGAGCTATCCGCCGCGGCGCCGCCGGAGGCCGCACTGGCCAAGAACGCCGCCGTCCTCTTCGCCGAGGTGGAGGGCAACCGCTCCTTCCGCCGCGCGGTCAACGCCGGCGACCCCGACGCGGCGTTCGCCCGCGCCGCGCACCGGGTGCCGCTGCGCATCGCCCAGGAACGGATCTCGGCGGTGGCCATGGAGCCCCGTACCGTCCTGGCCAGCTTCGACACGGCCGCGCAGGAGCTGACCCTCTGGGTCTCGTGCCAGGCGCCGTTCCGCATCCGGGGCGAGATCGCGCGTCTGCTCGAGATGTCCGAAGCGCAGGTGCGCGTGATCGCGCCGGATGTGGGCGGCGGCTTCGGCGTGAAGACCGGCCCGTATCGCGAGGAGGTGCTGCTGGCGTGGCTGGCCGTGCGCCTCGGACGGCCGCTGCGCTGGGCCGCCACCCGGCGCGAGGATTTCGAGACGACCAACCACGCGCGGGGCTCGGTCTGCGAGGGCGAGCTGGCGCTCGACGCCGACGGCCGCATCCTCGGGCTGCGCGCCCGCGTCGTCTCGCCGCTGGGCGCCTCGATGATGAACGCGGCGGCCGGCTCGCCGTGGAACCACGCGCGGCTGCTGCCCGGCGCCTATGTGATTCCGAGCTGCGACATCGTCGTCGAGGGGGCGCTGACCAACACCGCGCCGGTGGCCGCCTATCGCGGCGCCGGCCGGCCCGAGGCGTGCTTCGCCATCGAGCGACTGATGGACACCGCGGCCCGGGCGCTGAAGCTCGATCCGGCCGAGCTGCGACGGCGCAACCTGATTCCCGCCGACCGCTTTCCCTTCAAGACCATCACCGGTCAGATCTATGACTCCGGCAACTATCCCGAGGCGCTCACCCGGGCGCTGGCCGCGGCGGACTATCCCGGCCTCCGGCGCACGCAGGAGGCCCGGCGCGGTCGGGGCGAGATCGTCGGCGTCGGCCTCACGAGCTACGTGGAGCCCTGCGCGCTGGGCTGGGAGAGCGGCAGCGTCAAGGTCGAGAAGTCAGGGCGGGTGACGGCCATCACCGGCTCGAGCGCGCACGGCCAGGGCCACGAGACGACGTTCGCCCAGGTGGTGGCCGACGCGCTCAGCATGACGCCGGAGGACGTGACGGTGGTCCACGGCGACACGCGCAGCGGCCCGGAGGGCTTCGGCACGTTCGGCAGCCGCAGCACCGCGCTCGGCAGTGGCGCGCTGGTCCAGGCCTCCACCGTGGTGCGCGACAAGGCGCGGCGGATCGCGGCCAAGATGCTGGAAGCGGGTGTGGAGGACGTGGTCAGCGCGCGCGGGGGCTTTCACGTGATCGGCGCGCCGCAGCGGACGGTTCCGTGGAAGGACGTGGCCAACGCCGCCTACACGGGCGGCGCGGCCCTGCCGGCCGGCGACACGCCGGGGCTGGAAGCCGCCACGTACTTCCAGGCCGAGCGTGAGGTCTGGAGCTTCGGCGCGGTGGTGACGCTCGTGTCCATCGACCGTGAAACGGGGCGGCTGGCCATCGAGTCGCTGGTGTGGGTGGACGATGCGGGGACGATCATCAACCCGCTGCTGGCCGAGGGCCAGCTGCACGGCTCGCTCGCGCAGGGGCTGGGGCAGGTGATGATGGAGCAGATCGTCTACGACCCGCGCGGGCAGCTCATCACCGGCACGCTCATGGACTACGCGATCCCGCGCGCCGACGACATGCCAGAGGTGACCATCGAGAAGATGCACACGCCCTCGCCGCTCAATCCGCTGGGCGCCAAGGGGCTGGGCGAGGCCGGCTGCATCGCCATCCCGCCGGCGATCGTGAACGCCACGGTCGACGCGCTCGCGCCGTTCGGCGTGACCCACGTGGACATGCCGCTGACCCCCGAGAAGCTCTGGCAGGCGATGCGCCGGGCCTGAGGCAAAGGAGAGCTCGTGCAGTTCGACACGCAAGCGCTGAAGCCGGAGGCGATGTACAAGCTGATGATCGGCTGCGTGGTACCGCGGCCGATCGCCTGGGTCTCGACCGTCGACGCCGAGGGCGTGGCCAACCTGGCGCCCTTCAGCTACTTCATGGCCATCACCCACGATCCGCCCACCATCGCGTTCTCGTCGTCACCCCGGGCCGAGTACGCGGGGGCCAAGGGCAAGAAGGACACGCTGCGCAACGTGGAGGTCACGCGCGAGTTCGTCGTCAACCTGGTCGACGACGCCCTGGCCGAGCAGATGAACGTGACCTCCGGTGACTATCCGCCCGAGGTGGACGAGTTCGTGCAGGCCGGGCTGGTGACCGCGCCGAGCGTCAAGGTGAAGGCGCCGCGCGTGGCGGCCGCGCCGATCAACATGGAGTGCCACCTGCAGCAGATCATCCCGATCGGCAATCTGCCGAGCAACCTGGTGATCGGACGGATCGTGCATCTGCACCTGCGCGACGACGTCTACGATCCTGCCGGCGGGCGCATCGACATGCATCGCCTCCGGCCGGTGGGGCGCCTGGCCGGCAACCTCTACTCCCATGTTCACGACATCTTCGAGATGAAGCGTCCGTCGAACACCTACAAGGGCTGAGCTCCGATGCGGTTCGGCATCGTCGTCTACGATGACGTCGAGCCGATCGACATCGGCGCCACCTTCGGCGTGCTGTCGATGGCGCGCCGGATCGAGCCCGCCATCGCGATGTTCCTGGTCGCCGCGCGCGCGGGGTCGGTCCGCCTCGCCGGCGGCCTTCAGATCGTGGCCCATCACGGCTTCGCCGATTGTCCGGCTGCCGACGCCTTCATCGTCACCGGGGGGCCGGGCTGGAAGCGACAAGCCGCCAACCCGGCGATGCTCGACTTCCTCCGCGGTCTGCCGCGCACGACGGGCGTCGTGGCCTCGGTCTGCACGGGCGCGATGATCCTCGCCGCCGCCGGGCTGCTGGACGGCCACCAGGCGACGACCAAGCGCGAGGTGACGGGCGGCGAGATCGCGCCCATCGCGATCCTGCGCGATCAGTACCCGGCGGTGCGCGTGGTGACTGCGCCGGTCGTGGACGAGGGCGCCGTGGTGACCGGCGGTGGGGTGAGCCTGGCCATCGACCTGACCCTGCATCTGCTCGAGCGCCTGGGCGGCCCAGGGCTGGCTGCCGAGACCGCTCGCATCATCGAGTACACGACCGCCCGTCAGGCCAACGTCGCCGCATTCCAGGCCGCCGCGGGCGCTAGGTTTCGTCCGGGCCGCGCTCGCTCGAGAGCCGTCGGCGGTGTCGGCTCGACGCGCGCGGGACTAGCCGAGGAGCTTCAGGAGGGCTTCGACGACGCGCGGATCGTAGATGCCGCGGTTGCAGCTGCGCTGGATCTCGTCGAGGGCAGCATCGCGCGCCAGCGGGTCGCGGTAGGGGCGCCAGGACGTCAGCGCGTCGTACGCGTCGGCGACGACGACGATGCGTGAGCCGAGCGGAATGGCGTCGCCGCGCAGCCGCTCCGGGTAGCCGGAGCCATCCATGAGCTCGTGGCTCGCGCGGATGATCGCCAGCACGCGCTCGCTCTGGTAGCCCATGGTGCGCAGCAGGCGCTCGCCCGCCTGGGGATGCTTCTTGACGGCCTCGTACTCCGAGCCCCCGAGCGAGCCGCGGCGGTTGAGGAGGTGGTGCGGCACGATCTCCATGCCGATGTCGGCCAGATAGCCGGCGCGCAGGATATCCATGCGCTCGGCGTCCGGAGAGCCCAGCGCGTCGGCGATGGCGTAGGCGAGGACGGCGACGGTGGTCGAATGGCCGATGCGGGCATCGCGCGCCTCGATGGGCAGGATCAGGTCGGCCGGCACCTGGATCCGCTCCACGCAGTGGCGGTACTCGTTGTAGAAGCCCTCGGGGATCTTCTCGCGATCGGACAGCGGGTTGCGCAACCCCACCACCTCGAAGGCCTCGACGCGCTTGCGCTTGCCCTTGATGGTGATGGTGCCGTTGGAGTCCAGGCGCATGCGCGCCTCGGCGTAGGCCACCTTGAAGTGCACGTGGGCCGGATCGAGCCGCAGCGCGCGCTCGAAGTACTGCAGCGCCTCCACCGGCTCGCTGAGCTCCTGGTGGATCTGGCCGATGCGATAGAAGCGCTCGGCGTCGGTGGCGCCGCCGGTCATCTGCTCGTGCAGCGCCTCCAGCTGGCGCTCCCGCTCGGCGTCGCGGACCTCGCGCAACGGCAGGTCGCGCCGCTTCTCGGCGTCGACGAAGCGGGCCACGTCCTCGTAGGTGTAGCGGTCGATGAGGATGCGTCCCGGCGCGGCCAGCTTCTCCAGCCGGGAGGCCAGGTTCACCACGTCACCGATGGCGGTGTAGGTCTGGCGCCGCGAGCCGATCAGGCCGGTGATGGCCAGGCCCGAGGCGATGCCGATTCGCATGGTCCACGGGTAGTCGCCGGCCGCCACGCGCTCCTGCATCTTGATGGCGGCCAGCACCGCCTGGATGCGGTAGGCCTCGCTGTCGAGCGGCGCGCCGAACTCGCACATGGTGCCGTCGCCCATGTACTTGTCGATGTGACCGCGGTAGGCCAGGATGATCGGCTCGATGTCGGCGAGGTAGCGGTTGAGATCGCGAATGACCAGCTCGGGCGGCCGCTCCTCGGAGTACGTGGTGAAGCCGCTGAGGTCGGAGAACATCACCGCCACGTTGCGCTTCTCGGTGCGCAGGCGACCCTCGATGATGAGGTTGGCCACCGAGGCGTCCATCGTCGCGTAGAGGGTATCCTCGACCTTCGTCTTCATCGCCTCCACGGCGCGCTTGGACTCCTCCAGCTCCTCCGTCCGGTCGCGCACCCTGGTCTCGAGGTTGTCGCCGTAGTCCTTCAGGGACTGGTTCGCGGTGGTGAGGTCTTCCTCGCGCTGGCGGAGCTCGGCGTTCAGGGTCGTGGTGTTGCGAATCTCGCCGGCCAGCTTTTCCTGGAGCCGCCCGACCACGGCGCCGGCCAGGATCAGGAAGCCCGCCCACGCCGCGATGTGCGTGTAGACGTCGTGCGGTGCCCCACTGATCTGGAAGGCCTCGGGAAACAGCACGACGTAGATGGCGATCATCAGCGCGCAGAGGAGCGCGCCCAGCACCGCGGTGCGCCGCCCCAGGTAGTAACCGGCCAGGATGATCGGCAGGAAGTAGAAGTTGAGGAACGCGAGCTTGGCCGGGACCAGGTAGTTGACGACCAGCGGTGCTCAGCAACGTCACGAGCACGAAGAGATGCTCGAAATTCGCGAGCAGATAGCGCTTGGCGCGGTCCACGGCGGAGCCCAATTGAGCAAAGCCCGGACCACCCCGGAGCCCAACCTAACTACCCGAAAAATCTAGGGCTCGTCCAGCCAGCCGAGCGTCAAGTGGCTACTCGCTGGCCAGCACCCGATTTCCACCCGTCACGAAACTGACCGCCGCCGGGGAACGGTACCCCGCCGGCACGCAACACCGAGGAGCGCCCCGGGTTCCCCGGGGCGTGACGAGCGCTGGGGGCTTGGGGGCCCGGTCGAGGCCCCCATCTGAATGGGGGGCCATTTCGTGGCCCCCCATCCTCAAGGCGACTGCGAGGGCGCTGGGGCGGTCGGGATCCGGCCGCGGTCGCGGAGCTCGGTGAGCAGGGCCTTGGCGCGTGGGCGGTCGCTCATCGTCCAGCCGGCAAGATCCGTGGGGGAGGCCTCGTCCACGATGCTCTGCAGCTCGCGCTGAGCGTCGGGCCAGCGCTTCGTGGCCATGTAGAGCTGGGCCAGCTGGAGACGGCCCCCGGTCAGGCGTGGGTCGATCTCCAGCGCGCGCTTGAACAGCGTCTCCGCCTTGCCGCGATCGCCGCCCATGAAGACCGGCATCTGGGCCGCCAGGCCGCCGGCCAGGACGAGTCCTTCCACGTTGGCCGGATTGATCTTCAGCACGGTCTCCGACTCCTCGCGGATGGTGCCGACCAGGGCCAGCGCACGCCCCACGCCCTTGATCTCGGCGATCCGGCCACTGTTGATGGCCAGCCAGAGGTGCGCTCGGTCGTTGCGCGGCGCCAGCGCGATCGCGCGCTTCGCGGCCTCCGTGCCGCGCTCGTAGGCGGTGACCCTTTCGGCCTCGCCGCGAGCGCGGAAGTCGCCGGTGAGAAACCAGACATGGGAGAGCTCGGTCAGCGTGTCCCCGGTGGTGTCGGTGGCGGCCGCCGTCTCGAGCAGGGCCCGCGCCCGGTCGATACGGGCCGGATCCTCGTGCCAGGCGCTGAGCAGCGCGTGGGCGGCGGTGAGCGTCTCGTCGGCGACGGCGGCGGGCGAGGCCACGAGCGCCGCCAGCATTGTCAGCAGGAGGGCGGCGCCGAGGGGCATTGCCCTCGACTCTAGCATTTCACCCCTGGGCGCGGATCTCTTCCACCATCTGGCTGCCGATGTACCGACCGAGCGCGTACACCGTGTAGCAGGGGTTCACGCCCAGGGAGGTGGGCAGCAGCGAGGAGTCGGCAATGTACAGGCCGTCCACGTCCCAGGAGCGACCGCGCGAATCCGCCACGTCGCGCCGGGGGTCGCCGCCCAGCGCGCAGCCACCCATGGGATGGCCGCTGGTGATCTGGATACGCTGCTGGCTCACCAGATCGAGGGTCAGCGTGGTGTCGATCTCGTCGGGGCTGTTGAGGATCAGCGGCCGGTGGCTGTTGAAGAAGACGCGGCGCCCGCCGGCGGCGAACATGATGCGCGCGCCCGTTCTGAGCGAGTCGAGCCAGCCCGCGTGGTCTTCCTCGGCCAGCGCGTACTCGAACCCGGTGGACGTGACCCGCCCGACCGGCCGATCGCGGAACATCACGGCCAGCGTCATGGTCTGGTTGAAGCGTTTCATGAACGCCTGGTGGCTCTCCGACGACTCGTACGGCATGAGCTGGGCGTGGGCCAGCGGGTGGTTCAGCAGCCCTTCCAGCGCGTAGCGCACCTGGTCCCGGGCCGGATCCGCCGTCGCCTGATCCTCGACGTCGTACTTCTTCATGAAGTAGCCCATCGGCGGCGTGGCGGCGGAGGGGAAGATGGCCTCGTCGAAGTCGGAACAGAACGTGATGGTGGCGTGTGTCGAGAAGCGCTCGCCCACCGCCCGTGCCGAGCCCTTGAAGGCGCGCAGACTCGGCACGCCGCTGCGCATGAGGATGCGCGGAGAGGCGAAGGGGCCGGCGGCCAGCACCACGCGGCGCGCGCGGATCTCGATGCGGTCCCGGGTGGCCCCGCGTGAGTCCGTCAGGTAGGCGACGACCCCGGTGACCCGCTGGGTGCGGCCGGCGCGCCCGTCGCCGGGGAGCTTCTCGAGGAGCAGCTCGTCCACGCGGCAGTTGGCGATCACCTGCGCCCCGCGTCGTGCCGCCATGGGCAGGACCATGTTCAGCGGCGTGAGCTTGCGGTTGTAGCGACAGCCTAGATCACAGAAGCCACAGCCGATGCACTGATGCGCGTTGCGCACGGTCGGCCCGTGATGGAGCAGGCCCGAGCTTCTCGACCCCCCGGCGTAGCGCGAGGTTGCTGCCCGAGATCTGCGACTCCGGCACCGGCGCGATGCGCAGCAGCGTGCGGATCGCCTCCAGGTGGGGCGTGAGGTCGTCGTAGCCGAACTGCACACCGAGGCGCTCCTGCCAGTCCCGGATCACCGGCCGCGGCGGCTCGAAGGCCAGGGCGTGGTTGACGGTGGCGGAGCCGCCCACCAGCTTGCCGGTCGCCACCGCGGTGGAGACGGTGGGGATCGCCCGGCCGAAGACCTCGATCACCGAGAACTCCGTGTCCAGGATGCGCGGCATCATGAGGCGCTCGCGCTGCAGGAACTCGGACGGCTCGATGAAGTCGCCCTTCTCGACGATCAGGACCCGCTGATCGGTCTTCGCCGCGAGCTCCGCGGCCACGAACGAGCCCCCGGCGCCGGAGCCGACCACCAGCACGTCGGTCTCCAGCACGAGCCGATCGGAGCCGCCCACCACGCGGGCCGCCTGGAGCCCCTCGCGAAGCGCGTCGTGGCCCACGACGCGGCGGCGCAGCGTGGCCACGTTCTCGTCGGTCTCCTCCGCCATGTCGAACGAGGTGGACAGGGCGCGGTCGGCCTCGGGCCTGGCCGGGTCGATCAGCCAGGGGCCCGGGTAGTTCATGAACTTCCAGGCCACCTTCTCGTTGGTATAGATGGGCGCCGTGCCGATGAACTTGGCTCCCGAGAAGATGTTGCGGAGCGCACGGATGTTGCTGTCGCGCAGGAACAGGAAGTAGCGGTTGGCGTCGTCGGGATGGAACCACCGCAGCTGCAGGCGCGCGGGCAGGCCGTAGCGATTGGAGAAGGAGCGGGTGAGGGTGGGCAACACGTTGACGAAGTCGATCAGGAACTTCATGTTGGCGAGGAACCGGTCGCCGCTGGCGTAGGCGAACGTCATGTAGGCGTCGACCGGATCGTAGTCGGGATCCTCCTTGGCGAGCCGCTGGCGGATCTCCGTGTCGGGCGGGTTGAAGCCGTCGATGATCTTGGCCACGATCTTCCGCTGCACGGGGTCGAGCGGCGGCGGGACGTCGCTGAACAGCCGCTCGACTCGGCCGCGTACGGCCCCGCAGCCGAGCGGCGAGGAGATGAGGATCGCTGCGCTGGAGGCGCGGGCCAGCCGGGCCAGGAACTGTCGGCGGCTCATCGCCCGGCGTACGTCGGCGTCGAACGAGGCCTGCGCGCTCACTTCCCGGTGCCCTCGGCGCCCGGCATGGTGAAGCGATGGGTGTTGACCACCTGGCCGGTCACGGTCTGGCCGACCCGGACGTGACACTCCACGCAACGATTCGCCGGCCCGGGCGTCGGGTCGGGATAGTGCGCGTCACGATCCGCGTGGCAGCTGGTGCAGAAGTCCGCCCGCTGCACGACGGCGAGGTCGAGACGGTGCTCGTCGTAGTGGCAGGCCGCGCAGAGGCGGCCGCCGAGCACGCCCGAGGACGAGTCGCCGACGAAGTGCCGCCGGCCGGCGCCGGCCACGGTGAAGCCCTCGCCGCGCAGCGGTCTTTCGCGCCGCGCGGTCGTCGTCCAGCGCGAGCAGAGTGCGCGTGGCGAAATGCCTGCTGGTCAATGTCTCCTGATATTGCGGCTGGTGGCAGCCGCCGCACTTGCCGTCGCGGATCGGCTGCGTGAAGTTCGGGTGACCGCCCGGCGTGTGGCACTGGCCGCAGCGAATGCCCTTGGCCGTGTGCAGGCTCATCGCGTAGTGCGCGGCCACCGGCGAGGCGTGACAGGCCTGGCAGTTCTCGATGTAGGGCGCGGGCCCCGCGATGGGCGCGGTGGGATCCGGGCGCGAACTTCCCGGAGTCAGAAAGCATCCAGCGGTGACAAGCACGAGGGGTGCCGCGAACAGAGTCCGGACCAGCCAGGCCATCGAGTGTCGATTCATGGGGACTTCGGTGAGGCCGAAACGCTAGGCGGCCGTCACCCCGCCATCCACGGGCAGCGCGGCGCCCGTCACGAACGAGGCCTCGTCGGACAGCAGGAAGAGCGCGGCGTTGGCGACCTCATCCGGCCGTCCGGTGCGCCCCATGGGCACCGAACCGCCGCCGCGCTTGCGCACCAGCTCCTCGGGATCCATGCCCACCGTCGACTTCTGATCGGGCCGCGCCACGAACACGCGCAGCATCGGCGTGTCGATGGGGCCGGGGCAGATGGCGTTCACGCGGATCTTCTCGGGGGCCAGCCGCACGGCCAGGCTGCGCACGAAGCCGACCACGCCGAACTTGCACATCGAGTACACGGGGCTGTACGCCGAGCCCTGCAGCCCCGAGGTGGACGCGGTGAAGAGCAGGCTGCCGCCACCGCGCGCTCGCATCTCGGGAATGGCGGCCTCGGTCGTCACCAGCACCGTGCGCAGGTTCAGATCGATGGCGAGCTGGAACGCCTGCAGGTCGATCCCTTCGACCGCGGCCGGGCCGGGGTGCCCGACGTGATTCCAGACGAAGTCGAGCCCCTTGAAGCGATCGCGCGCCTCCCACACGATCCGCCGTGATTCGTCGTCGCGGGTGAGATCGGCCACGATCCCGTGCGCGGTCCCGCCGGCCGCGGTGATCTCGCCGACGACCTGCTTCACGCGATCGGCGGCGACGTCGACGACGGCGACCTGCGCGCCCTCGCGGGCGAAGCGAAGAGCGCCGGCCCGTCCCATCCCGGAGCCGGCGGCGGTGACGATGCCGATCTTTCCCTGCAGACGCATGGTGGTCCTCCGGAGATCAGACTGCGTCGGTATCTTACCCGATGTCCTCGCGGCAGCCGCTCAGGCCATCTCCTGTCCGCCGTTGACGTCGAGCACCGCCCCCGTGATGAAGGCCGCGGCGTCGGAGGCCAGAAAGAGGATGGCCTGGGCGATCTCGTCCGGCTGGCCCAGCCGGCGCAGCGGAATGGCTGCGGCGACGCGCGCCGTCTCGTCGGCAGTGCGCGCGGCCAGCACGCGGTCCGTCGCGGTCGTTCCCGGCGCCACCGCGTTGACCGTGATGCCGTGCTCGGCCACCTCGAGCGCCAGCATCCGGGTGAGGGCGACCACGCCAGCCTTGGCCGCCGCATAATGAGCGGGCACGCGCACGGCCCCGCCGCGCGCGACGACGGAGGCGAGGTTCACGATCCGCCCGGCCCGCTGCCGCTTCATGATCGGCACCACGGCCTTGCAGACGAGGAAGGCGCTGGTGAGGTTCGAGCGCAGGATCGCGTCCCATTCCGACTCGGGCGTTTCCTCCAGGGCGCGCATCGCGGCGAATCCGCCGGCGTTGTTCACGAGGATGTCGATGCGGCCCCAGCGGGCGAGGACGCCGTCGACGGCGGCCTGGACGTCGCTCGCCGAGGTCGCGTCGGTCTTCAGCCCGACGATCTCGCCGCCGCGAGCGGCCACGCCGGCCACGACGCGGTCGACGCCGGCGCCGTCGATGTCGAGCGCGGCCACGCGCGCCCGCTCGCCCGCGAACGCCTCGGCGGTCACCGCGCCGATGCCCTTGGCCGCACCCGTCAGAACGACAACTCGACCGTCAAATCGCATTCGCGCCTCCTCGTCGCCCACTCACTGCGAAGCGGGCCCAGAGTACAACGAGGCGCTCTCGTTGGGGCCGACGGGGATCGATGTCGCGTTGTCATGGCCGGGGCGCACCGTGTCCTCGCGGCGGCCGCCCGACGACGCGCAAGTGCGCGCCAGTTCAGACGTCCCGGTATGGCACCTGGCGTGCACAATCCCCGGCTACCCTATGGCGACGCACTCGGCACTCTCCGTCCGTGCGATGGCCGTCGTGCTGGCCGTCTCGTTAGCCATGAGCGGCTGCGCGACGAAGCTGCGGAACGTCCCCACGCAGGCGCTCGCCAGGCAACCGGTGACGATCGTCGAGCGCGATCACCACGACTGCGAGGCGGCCATCACCGGCACGCTGAAGGGCGCGTGGTTCCCGGCCGAGGTCGAGTACGCCGCGTGCTTGATCGCGCGGAACTACCAGGTCTGGGTGCAGGTCCTCGATGCCTCGGTCGAGCTGCGGAAGGCGTCGCTGAAGAGCAAGATGCCGCCGGCCCGGATCATGAGCGACATGGTGATGTGCGAGCAGTTCGTCCAGGACAAGGTCACGGTGGCGGAGATGGTGGGCCGGCCGGTGGCGTTCGCGGCGAGCGTGTTCTTCTGGCCGGCGTTCCTCGCGAGCTTCGCAGCGTCCTCCACGCTCTTTGTCTACCGCGAGCGCGACTACGCGGCGTGCATGGGGCCGCGCGGCTATCTCGTCACACCCTGGCGGCCCGCTCCGGGCGACCAGGTCGCGAAGCGGCCGTTCGACGACCGGATGTCCCCGTAGCCCGCCCTCACGCCCTCGTTCCTCGCTCCCGAAGCGCTTGACTCCGCCGGCGAGGCGTTGATGATAGGACGCATCCGCTGGGAGGCTCCACCATGCTATCGACCGAGGACAACGAGCTTCTGTGCCGTTCCGGGCGTGGCACGCTCATGGGCGACCTGCTGCGCCAGTACTGGCTGCCCGCCCTTCCCTCCCGTGAGCTGCCCGAGGCCGATGGCGAGCCCAAGAAGGTGCGGCTGCTCGGCGAGGACCTGGTCGCGTTCCGCGACACGCGGGGCGCCGTCGGGCTGATGGCCGCCAACTGCCCCCACCGTGGCGCCTCGCTGTTCTTCGGTCGCAACGAGGAGTGCGGGCTGCGCTGCGTCTACCACGGCTGGAAGTTCGACGTCACCGGCGGCTGCGTGGACATGCCCAGCGAGCCGGCCGAGAGCACGTTCAAGGACAAGGTGCGGGCGCGCGCCTATCCCTGCCACGAGGTCAACGGCGTCGTCTGGGCGTACATGGGACCGCGCCAGACCCCGCCACCGTTCCCGCCCTTCGAGATCACCACGCTGCCGGCCGATCACGTCTACCCGCCGCTCATGATGCTGGAGGAGTGCAACTGGGTGCAGGCGCTCGAGGGCGACATCGACTCCGCCCACATCGACTGGGTGCACGGCAAGGTGCGCCCCGACAGCACCCAGCGCGGCACCTGGCACCGCGACAAGCGCCCTCGGCTCGACGTGCTCGCGACCGACTACGGCGCATGCTACTCGGCCCGGCGCCACTCGGACGTGGAGGGCCACCTCTGGCATCGCATCACCCAGTTCATCGCGCCGTGCTTCACCATGATCGCCGCCTCCGATCCCCACATCGTCTCGGCGCGCGCCTGGGTGCCCATCGACGATCAGTACAACCTGCAATTCGTCATGCGCGGCCGCCTCGATCGGCCGGTGACGGAGGAGGAGCGCCAGGCCGCCATCGATCCGTTCGCGGCCTGGGGCGGCTACGCGCCGGCCACCAGCGATCCGCGCACGCGCTACTACACCCGGGCCAACATCCACACCGACTACCTCCGCTCGCGCGAGCTGGCCAAGGAGCTGATGCTCGGCATCCCGTTCCTGGTCAACCTGCAAGACCGCGCGATGACGGAGACGATGGGGCCCATCTACGACCGGACCCAGGAGCACCTGGGCACCACCGACGCCATGGTCATCTTCATGCGGCGCCGCCTGCTGGATGCCGCGCGCGCGCTGCGCGAGCAGGGCGTGGTGCCGGCCAACGTGGACGACGCCTCGCTCTACCGCGTGCGCCCGGCGTCGGTCCTGCTGCCCGACGGTGAGAGCTGGATCGCGGCGACGGAGAAGGCGCGCCAGTCGGACGCCGGCGTGCCGATCGCGTGGGTGCCGTTCGTCTGACCCGCGGCGGGCGGAGCGCTGGGCTGACATCCGGCGCGGCAGTCCGCGGCTCGCTGGCCGTGCTGCTGGCGGTCGCCGTCCTGGTGCTGGCGATGGCCGAGGGACCGGCGGCCGCGCCACCTCGTCGCTCGCTCACCGGGCGCGTGCTCGTCGCCACCGAGGCGATCCGCGATCCCCGGTTCGCGCGCGCGGTCATCTACCTGGTGCGACACAACGAGGAGGGCGCGTTCGGCCTCGTCATCAACGTCCCGATGGCGACGATCCCCTTCGCGCGTGCGCTCCGGCCGCTGGGGCTCGAGGCGCCACCCGGCAGTGGCGATCTACAGATTTACTATGGCGGGCCCGTCGACGAGCGCCACGGCTTCGTCCTGCACACGCCGGACTGGAAGGGCGAGGGCACCACGGTGGTCGACGGCCGCTTCGCTCTGACCGAGGACGCGAAAATCTTGGAATCGATGGCCGGTGGCACCGGGCCGCGACGGGCCCTGTTTGTCCTCGGGTATGCGGGATGGGCGCCGGGCCAGCTGGACGCCGAGCTGACGACGGGCGGATGGGGGATCGCCGCCGCCGACGAGCGGCTGGTGTTCGAGATGGATCCCGCCCAGAAGTGGATCGAGGCCATGGCGCGCCGGATCCTGGAGCTATAGCTTGACCTACGGGCGCTATCGATAGTCTTCTGGTAAGGCGATGGAAACCGTGACGCTATCTGCCAAGTACCAGCTCCTCGTCCCGCGCGGAGCGCGTGAGCGGCTCAATCTCCGTCCGGGGATGCGAATCACCGTCATCGACAAGGGAGGAGTGATCTTCCTCGTCCCCGAGCGTCCGCTGCGCGCGTACCGTGGTATTGCCAAAGGGGTCAGCCCCAAAGGGCTCCGCGACAAGAAGGGCTGCCACTGATCTGGTCGATTCGAGTGGCGCGGTCGATGGACTCCCCGACGCCGTTGTGGTGCGGTGACGATATAACGGCACGGCGCGAGCATCCCTCTGGTATCAAATAGGCGCATGGCCACTGCACTGGCCCGCCCTCCGGCCGCGCCGCCCGCTGCGCCGAAGACCACGGTCTCCGCCGTCGAGATGGGCGCTCGCCAGCGTGAGATCTCGGTCTCCGAGTTCTTCACCAAGAATCGCCACCTGCTCGGCTTCGACAACCCGCGCAAGGCGCTGCTCACCTGCGTGAAGGAAGCCGTCGACAACGCGCTCGACGCGGCCGAGGAGGCCGGGATCCTGCCCGACGTCCTCGTGACGCTGGAGGTGGTGCCGACCAACGGCACGACGCCGCCGGCCAGCCAGGCCACGCGGTTCCGGGTCACGGTGAGCGACAACGGGCCGGGGATCGTCCGCCAGCAGATTCCGCCGATCTTCGCCAAGCTGCTCTACGGCTCGAAGTTCCACCGGCTGCGCATGAGCCGCGGCCAGCAGGGCATCGGCATCTCGGCGGCCGGCATGTACGCACAGCTCACCACCGGCAAGCCGGTGCAGATCATCTCGCGCACCGGCGCGCGGGCGGCCGCCCACTTCTTCGAGGTGCAGATCGACACCAAGAAGAACGAGCCGCGGATCTTCGAGAGCAAGAAGATCGACTGGGAGCACCCGCGCGGCACCCAGGTGGCGCTGGAGATCGAGGGCCGCTACCAGAAGGGCCGCGCCTCGGTCGACGAGTACGTCGAGCAGGTGGCCATCGCCAACCCGCACGTGCGGCTCGTGTACCACGCGCCGGATGGCGAGAAGCGGGAGTATCCGCGGACGATCCAGGAGCTGCCGCCGCAGCCGAAGGAGATCAAGCCGCATCCCTACGGCATCGAGCTCGGCGTCCTGCTGAGAATGCTGCAGGACACCAAGAGCCATTCGCTGGCGGGATTCCTGGCCGGGGACTTCAGCCGGGTGTCCAGCGTCGTCGCCCAGGAGATCTGCAAGAGCGCGAAGCTCTCACCGGACGCGCGGCCGCGCAGCATTCACGGTGAGGACGCCGAGGCGCTCTACAAGGCCATCCAGACGACCAAGATCATGGCGCCGCCGTCGAACTGCATCTCGCCCATCGGCGAGAAGGCGATCCTCCACGGCCTCTACAAGCAGATCAAGGGCGAGTTCTACACGGCGGTGACCCGGCCGCCGTCGGTGTACCGCGGCAACCCGTTCATCATCGAGGCGGGCCTGGCGTTCGGCCGAGGCCCGGAGCAGGTGGCGGCCGCCGCCACGGAGGCGCCGGCCGCTCCGCTCGCCGAGGGCGAGGAAGCCAAGGGCGACGACGAGCTGGCGCGCGTCATCCGCTACGCCAATCGCGTCCCGCTGCTCTACCAGCAGTCGGCGTGCGCCACGTTCAAGGCCGCGCTGGAGACGGCGTGGAAGAACTACGGCGTCACCCAGTCCCGCGGGGCGCTGCCGGCCGGGCCCATGGTGATCTTCGTCCACATGGCCTCGGTGTGGGTGCCGTTCACGAGCGAGTCCAAGGAAGCGATCGCCGACTACGACGAGATCCGCAAGGACATCAAGCTGGCGCTGCAGGAGTGCGGCCGCCGGCTCGGTGTGTTCCTCCGCCGGCGCGAGCGGGCCAAGAGCGAGTTCCGGCGCCGCAACATCTTCGAGCTGTACATCGAGGAGGTCGTCGAGGCCTGCGCCCGTCTGAAGGGCGGCAAGCTGCCGAAGGACAAGCTCAAGGCGCAGCTGCAGAAGATCGCCGCCAAGCGGACCGGTGGCGCTCGGACCGACGAGATCCTGGGCAAGGACAGCGGGCCGGAGGGTCTGCCGCACTCGATCATCGTGACACCCGAGGGGCCCGAGGGCGAGGCGCCGGAGGTGCCGAGCGCCGAGGTGAGCGACGCCGCGCCCGCCGAAGCCCCGGAGACCGAGGCGCCCACGAGCGCGCCAGGGAAGGGCAAGGCCACGCGCAGCCAGATCGAAGGCGGCCAAGCGCAAGAGTGCGGCGGCAGGGCAAGCGCGACGCAAGAGCGACAGCGGGCCCGGGCGACAAGACGCCGACGCGTCCGAAGGGCAAGACTGCCGGGCGAAGCACCGCTCCGCAGCGGCGAAGCGAAAGAAGAGATAGACGGCCATGGCGCGAGCGAAGGCGAAGGCGACCGGAGTGGTCGAGAAGAAGCTGATCAGCGTGGCCGACGCGGTGATCACCGCCGCCGATCGCAGCAAGGATCCCACGCTGCTGATCCCCGTGCGCAGCCTCGCCAACATCAACTTCAACGAGAAGCGCGGCATCATCGAGATGGGCCGGCGCAAGCAGGAGCGCACGTTCTTCAACGTGGGCATGGCCAAGAAGTTCATGCAGACGGTGCTGGTGGCCGATGCGCTCAGCGAGCTGCAGCGCGCCAACCTGACGACCTCGCTCCGCGAGATCTACTACCGCACCAAGCACACGATGAAGGGCTCGCACGAGAACACCTTCGACAACCAGAACGAGTCCGACCCGCTCATCGAGGACCTCGAGGTCTCGCTGGCCGCGCTGCGCGAGGAGCTGCACGTGCGCGCGGAGAACGCGGGCAGCATCGTGGGGCCCGTGGTGTTCGGTGACGACGGCGACCGCGTGGACTGCGCGCGCCTCGGCAAGGGCGGCTACTCGGTGCCGTCCATCGTGGAGCCGGAGTACATCGAGATCCGGCGCTGCACCGCGGACTTCGTCCTGCTCGTCGAGAAGGGCACGCAGTGGAACCGGCTGTCGGAGGACAAGTTCTGGCGTCGCTACAACTGCGTGCTGCTGACCGGCAACGGCCAGCCGCCGCGCGGCGTCCGACGGCTGGCCCGCCGGCTGCACGAGGAATACAAGATCCCCGTCTACGTCCTGGTCGACAACGACCCGTGGGGCTACTACATCTACTCGGTCGTCAAGCAGGGCTCGATCAATCTCGCCTTCGAGAGCGAGCGGATGGCCATTCCCAAGGCCAAGTTCATCGGCCTGTCCAGCGCCGATCCCGATCGGTACGGCCTGCCGCGCAACGTCGGCATCAAGCTCAACGACAAGGACATCAGCCGGGCCAAGGAGCTGACCAAGTACCGGTGGTTCCAGAAGAAGCCGTGGCAGGAAGAGATCAAGCGGATGCTGGGCAGCGGGCTCAAGTACGAGCTCGACGCGCTCGCCAACAAGGACTTCCGCTTCCTGACCAAGACCTACCTGCCGAAGAAGCTGAAGGAGCAGGACTGGCTGGACTGATCGCTCGCGCTGTATCTTTCTAGGGACTTTCCGAAGCGCCCGAGCGACCGCTATATGCTGGTCAATGGACCCGAGGAGAGGGCGGGGAGGAGCTTCATGGCAGTCGAGGTGGCGGCCGCGCGACGACTGTTCACACGGCACGAGTACCACCGGATGGCCGAGGTGGGGATTCTCAAGCCGACCGATCGGGTCGAGCTGATCAAGGGCGAGATCGTCGAGATGTCGCCTCCCGGCCGGCGCCACGTCGCGTTCGTCGACAACCTGAACCAGCTGCTGGTGATCAGGCTGGCCGGCCGCGGCATCGTCTCGGTCCAGAACCCTGTCGTGCTCGCCGAGGATACCGAGCCCCAGCCCGATCTCGCCATTCGACGCTTGCGCGCCGTGCCCTACAAGGAGCGCGAGGCCTTTGCCGAAGACGTGCTCCTGCTGATCGAAGTGGCCGACACCTCGCTGCGCTACGACCGATCGACCAAGCTGCGTCTCTACGCCGAGGCCGGCGTCCTGGAGTACTGGCTCGTGGACTGCAACGCGGAGAGCATCGAGGTGTTCCGCGCTCCCGGGCCCGATGGGTATCGCGACGTCAGCCGGATCAGTGGGGATTCATCAGTCAACGTCCAGGCGTTTCCGGATGTGCTGCTGCGGACCGGCGAGATCTTCGCGTAGCCGCCGGCCCACGCTCGCCCCGCATTTCGAGACCATGAAGATTTCGACGACGCCTCGCCACCGGTTGTCGCCGGCGGTACGCTGCACCTGAAAGGAGGTCCTCATGGCCAATCCATTCGTGCACGTGGAGCTGCACACCAACGATCTGGCGCGCGCCAAGGAGTTCTACTCGAAGCTCTTCGACCTGGAAGCTGCAGGATATGCCCATGCCCGGCGGTGGTTCTTACACGATGATCGACGTCGGCGGGGGCACCGGCGGCGGCATGATGGTCAACCAGGCGCCGGGCACGCCGCCGCACTGGATGTCCTACGTCGGCGTCGACGACATCAACGCCGCCACCCGCAAGGCGAAGGACCTCGGCGCCAAGGTGGTGGTCGACGTCACGGAGGTCGGGCAGTACGGCACGATGAGCGTGATCACCGATCCCACCGGCGCCACCCTGGCGCTGTGGCAGCCAAAGGCCGGCAAGTAGCCAGTCTCAGCACGACAGTCCGAAGGGGGCGACGCCGGGGCTCCGGCAGTCGGCACAACGCGGCTCACTGGACCATCGTCTTAATGGCCTGACACTGACGCGCTCGGGCAATTCGTCGCCACAGCGCAAGCTGTGGATGCTCGACAGGGGCAGATCGCGCGCCTGTATCGGCGCGCGATGCGGAGATCAGCGAACGCCTCAATGCTATCGGACCCTTAGCTGGGAGAACTGCAATGAAGCGAGTGGCCTTGGGCATGATCTCGGGCGCGCTGATCCTCTTCTGTTCGCGGGCACCGCGCTGGCGCAGTCGCCAGCGCCGGCCGGGATGAAGATGTATGCGTTCGCTCCGGCGGGTTGACCATCGCCAAGAGCGCGCTGCAATCCGGAGCGTCGACCAATCCGATCACGGTGCCCGTCGGCTTCTTCGTCGTCATGCACCCCAAGGGCAACTTCCTGTTCGATACCGGCAACAACGACAAGATCATCAACGACCCCACCTACTGGGGGCCGTTCATCAAGGGGCTGACGCCGGAGCGTGGTCCGGACGTGGCCATCGACACGCAGCTCAAGAAAATTGGCCTGACGCCGGACAACATTCGCTATGTCGCCGTCGGCCACATGCACCTCGACCACGGCGGGAACGTCTGCAAGTTCCCGAAGGCGATCTTCCTGGTGCAGAAGGATGAGATGAAGAACGCGGCCTGGCCCGAGCCGGGCACCGCCGGTCCCTACATTCCAGGCGACGTCGCGTGCCTGCGGAACGATCTGGGCGAGGCGCTGCCCAACAAGTTCAAGATGGAGCAGCTCACGGGTGATCACGGACGTGTTCGGCGACGGCAGCGTCGTGCTCAAGAACTGGTCGGGGCACACGCCGGGTAGCCAGATGGCGATCGTCCGCCTGCCCAAGACCGGGACGGTGGTGCTGACGAGCGACAACGTGTACTTCTCCGAGAACGTCACCAAGAACCTCCTGCCGGATATCTCGCTGGCGTACAGCCCGACCGGGATCCTGAACGCGTACGAGTACATCCGGGTGCTGCAGGGACGCGAGAACGCGAGCTTCATGACGGCGCACGACCCCGACGGCCCGGCCGGCAAGGCCCGGTCGACGCACGCGCCGCAGGTCTTCGAGTAGTCGCGCTCGCAGGGATCTGAGGTACACCGCCCCGCCGGACGGCCGTCCGGCGGGGCGGCGTCCACCGTCGCGCATGCCGCCCGTCATCGTCGCCGACCGGCTCACCAAGTGGTACGGGCCTCGACTGGCCGTCGATCGCGTGTCTCTGACAGATCGAGGCCGGCGAGGTGATGGGGCTGCTCGGACCGAACGGCTCGGGGAAGACGACGATCCTGAGAATCCTCACCGGTTACCTGCGACCGTCCTCGGGGACTGCGCGCATCGCCGGACTCGACGTCGTGCACTGAATCGCTGCTGGCCCGCGCCCGCGTCGGCTACGTGCCGGAGGACGTCCCGCTCTACGGCTCGATGGCGCGTGCGCGAGTTTCTCGCTGTTCATGGCCAGGCTGAAGGGGCTCGCCGGACGCGCCGCGGTCTCCGGGGCGGTGGAGGCCTCGATGGAACGCCTGGCCCTCGGCCGACGTCCGGCGCGTGCTCGTCGGCAAGCTCTCGCGAGGCTACCGCCAGCGCGTGGCGATCGCCCAGGCGCTGCTGGGCGATCCCGATCTGCTGATCCTCGACGAGCCCACGAACGGGCTCGACCCGCGGCAGATCATCGAGATGCGCGGGCTACATCCGCGCACTTGCCGGCGAGCGGACCGATGGTCGTCACGTCCCACATCCTCGGTGAGATCGAGCGCGTCGCCGACCGGGTAGCGATCTTGCTCGGCGGCCGACTGCTCGGCCTGCACACGCTCGTGGCTCGTCGCCGTCGTCAGCGCTGTTCGTGCTCGGCCTGCGGCTGCCGTTGCAGCCGAGCCTCCGACGTCTGCCGGCCCTCGGCTACGGCGCCGGCATCGTCGTCGCCACGCTCGGCCTCGTGGCGCTGCGCCAACGTGGCGCTCGTGCTCCACGACGCGCACTTCGACCTCACGCGTGAAGCCGTGTTCACGCCCGTCGACGCAGGCCGAGACGCGTGGTCGACCGGCTCAGCCGGGACGTGCAGGCTCACGTATTTTTACCAGGCGCAGGACCAGCAGGGCCGGCGCGCCAAGGAGATGGTCGAAGTCCTCGGCCGGCGCAACCCGCGCCTGCGCGTGCGGCACGATCGATCCCGACAAGCAGCCGACGGTGGCCGAGACGTACGGCGTGCGGATCTACAACGCCGCCGTGCTCGAGACCGACGGCCGTCGGGTCCAGGTGATGAGCACGGACGAGAGACCAGATCGCGCTCGGGGATCCTTCGGGTCACTCCGCGGAGCGCGTGACGACGGTCTGCTTCATCGAGGGTCACGACGAGTATCCGATGGAGAACTTCGAGTTCCACACGCACTTCGAGGGCGTCGCGGGTCACAGCCATGGGGAAGGCGGCTCCGCGCTCGTCCAGATGCGATCGCACGGCGTCGGGCGGCTGCGTCGCGCGCTCGAGTCCCTCGGCTACGACGTCCGGAAGATCGTCCCGGCCACGCTGACGGCGATGCCGGCCGACTGCGCCGTCGTGCTCGACGCGAACCCGCCCGAACAACCTACCTCCCCGGCGAGAGCGAGCTGTTGCTCGGCTACCTCGCGCAGGGCGGCGCGGCCGTGCTCATGTACGACCTCGGCTTCGTGCTGGAGCCTCGTCTGGCCGCCGGCCTGCGCACGCTGGGCCTCGAGGTCGAGCCAGGACATCGTGATCGATCCGCTCGATCACTACTCCACGGATCCGGAAGTCGTCGCGGTCCCGGTGTACGAGCAGCACCCGATCACCCGGAGCATCGCGCTCACGTTCTTCCCGGGCATTCGGCTCGCTGACGCTGCTGCCGGCGCCCGTCCGGTGTCAGCAGCGTGCCGCTGTTTCTGAGCAGCACCGCAGAGCTACACGCGCACGGTCATGCCGGTGGCCGTAGCGCCAGCCGGGTCGCCACGGCGCGCTCGCCAGCACCCGCCGGCGACGGGCGCCCGGCCGTCGCAGCGCTGGCGGCCGCGCTGGAGGGGACGTGGCCCGAGGCCGGCCGCGGCGCCCGCGACCGTTCCGACTGGTGGTCGTCGGGCGACGGCGACTTTGCCAGCAATTCCTTCCTGCCCTACATGGCGAACAGCGACCTGGCGCTCGCGATGGTGCGCTGGGCGGCGCGCGAGGAGCAGGCACCCACGGTCGCCGTGCGCATGCCGGTCCCCCAGCTCGATCCTGCTCACCAAGGCGCAGATGCAACGGATCTTTCTCGTGCATCGAGGTCATCCTGCCCCTCAGCGTCGTGGCGGTCGGCGTCGTCGTCTGGTGGCGGCGGCGATGAGTCCGGCCGCGCCGTGTGCGCCTGGCGCCGGTCGTCGGCCCTGCTGGCGGTGGGACGTCCTCGGCGCGATGGTGGTGTCGGGCCGGATCGCCGGAGAACAAGCAACTGGTCCAGGCCTCGGGCGCGGGCGTCATGACGGAGTCTCCGGTCGAGATCGACCGGGTCGAGCTGCAGACGAGACCAGCGGGCACTGGGTTCTTCGTGCGCGCTGCGACGGGGGCGGGTCGACGCGGAGCGGCGGGTCCGTCGCGGCGTCGCTGGCCGTGCATCTCGACGACTCGATCAAGTTCATGCACGTCGTCGGCGCCGGTCCGGGTGATGGAGCGCGCGGAGTGGGCATCCGGTCGGGCTGCGCGAGTTCGGGCTCGATCCCGCCCGGCTACACGGCCACGCTCTACCGTCGCGACGCGCCGGTGATCCGCGCGGAGTTCGGCGCGATCAATCCGCAGAAGGTTTTGCAGTACATGAAGCTCCAGGGGCGCGACGAGGTCTATCTGATGTCCCGCTTCGTCGGGCAAGAGTGGGAGCAGGCGCTCCGCGAGGCGTCGGCCCAGTGAAGCGCGTCGTCCGGCGCGTCGGGCTCGGTCTCGCGCTGGTCGCCGCGCGCGGCGTCGGCGTGGGCGCACGGCGGCGGCAGCACCGGCTACGCCTCCATCACGGTGAGCCGGAGCACCGTCCGGTACAGCCTGACGCTGCCGACTGCCGCGCTGACGCTCGGCGCTCGCCGAGACGCTTCGGCTGGCGCAGCGCGGGCAGCGTGCCGCGAGTCGCGATGAGCTGCTCGGCATGATCCGCTCGCAGATCGTGCTCCACGCGAACGGCGTGCGCTGCGAGCCGGGCCCGGGCGAGGTGCCGTCCGCGCGAGCCCCCGACGTCCCGCAGCTTCACGATGCAGGTCGACTTCGCCTGCGGCGAGCGTGGCTGCGCGAGCTCGTCGTGCAGGACAACACCTTCGACGTGCTCGGCGCCGATCACCACACGCTGGCCAAGGTCGAGATCACCGAGCGGCGTACGCAGCAGTTCGCCTTCGCCGCGGACACGCGCCAGGCGCGCTTCACGATCCAGCGGCGGCGAGGATGTCGTGCGCTGCGACGGGCAGCTTCGTGCTGCTCGGGCATCGAGCACATCCTGACCGGCTACGATCACCTGCTGTTCCTGCTGGGGCTGCTGCTGCCGGGGCGGAAGCTGGCTTGCGCTGGCCAAGATCATCACGGCGTTCACGCTGGCCCACAGCGTGACGCTGGCCCTGGCCGTGCTCGAACATCGTCGGTGCTGCCCGACCGGCTGGTGGAGGCCGTCATCGCGCTGTCGATCGCCTTCGTGGCCGCGGAGAACATCTTCCTCGAAGCCGGTGGTCTCGAGCGCGACTGGGTCGTCAGCTTCTGCTTCGGGCTCGTCCACGGCTTCGGCTTCTCGTCCGCGCTGCGCGAGCTGGGACTGCCCACGCATGGCCTGGCGCTCGCGCTGTTCGGCTTCAACGCTGGGCGTCGAAGCTCGGGCAGGGGATGGTCGTCGCCCTGGCGCTGCCGTTGCTGGCGCTGATCCGACGCACCGGTTGGGAGAGGCGCATGGTCTGGAGCTCGTCGCTGGCCATCCTGCTGGTCGGCGTGGTGCTTTTCGTCGAGCGCGCCTTCTTCTGAACCCCTCGCGGTTCGGTCGGGCATCGTACCCGTATGGCAGGATCCAGCCCGAGGTGTTCGCGGCCGCTCGACGCCGGCGCTACAATCGGTGCATGACGCCAGATCCTACTAGCGGACTGCTGCTCGGCTCCGGCGCGGCGACGGCCAAGGATATCGGGGACTTCCCGTTCCGTGTCGAGTTCAGCCTGGCGCCGCTGATCGAGTTCTGGACCCGCGCCGGCGGCAGCGACTCGTCCGCCTGCTCCTCCATGGCCCGGGCGGTCGGCGAGCAGGTGGGCCAGGCGCCGGGGCTCGCGGCGAGCATCGACGATCCGGCGATCCTGGAGCGCTACGAGGACGCCGTCGACATGCTGATGAGCGCCGAGATCCCGCCGGCGGCGTGGGAGCACGCGCACGCCGCGGCGATGATCCCGTTCCAGCTCCGTGGCTTCTACGCGACCCCGCGGATGCGGCAGAACATGATGGACGACAGCGGCCGGCTCAAGGGCCGGCTGAACGTCGACGACAAGCTGCTGTCCCTCCTGCGACGGGGCTACGCCTACATCCTGATCCTGGACCGCGTGTACGGCGTGAAGGTCGAGCTGGACTACACGCCGATCCTCACCGTGCCCGATCGCGAGACCGGGCTCGATCGCCACTATCGCCTGCTCTTCGACTCGCAGTTCGTGGACGTCGAGGTGGTCGGCGAGCGCCCGCCGCTGCCCGACGAGGCGCGTCGTCGCCTGCAGGCCACGCTGCTCGAGCCGGGCGCGCTCGAGCGGATCCTGCCGCCCGACCGCTTCGTGATGCGCGGCGTGACCTTCCTCAAGGCGATCGACGTCACCGATCAGGAGGTGCTCTCGGGCCTCAAGCGCGACCTGATCGATCGCGAGTCGATCGTGTCGCCGACGCGCTTCGCCGAGCTGCAGACGCGGCTGCGCACGCTGCTGCGCCGGCCCGAGCTGCGGCTGGGCCTGGCCGCACTGGCCGGCGAGCGGGTGCTTCTCCTCAACTACGGGGCCAAGATCGAGCACGCCTGCATCTTTGCCGACTCGGTCCACCACCGGAAGGAAGAGTTCGTCGGCACCGTCTATCAGCGAGCGGTGACGTCCGGCAAGCCATTGATCATCGACGACCTGAGCCGCCTGCCCACCCGGACGGTCATCGAGGACCAGATGGTGCAGAGCGGGCTGCGCGCGTTCCTGGTGGCCCCGCTGCACTACCAGGACCGGATCATCGGCACGCTCGAGCTCAGCTCGCCCCGACCGGACGATCTGGACGCCTCGCACCTGCCCAAGCTCGCCGAAGTGCTGCCGCTCTTCTCCATGGCCGTGCAACGCAGCATGGACGAGTTCAACGCGCGTATCCAGACGCAGATCAAGGAGCGCTTCACCGCGATTCATCCGGTCGTCGAGTGGCGATTCCGCAAGGCGGTGCTCGACGGGCTGGAGCGCGCGGGTGATCCGGCTGCGGCCGAGCTGGAGCCGATCGTCTTCAACGAGGTCTATCCGCTCTATGCGCTCTCGGACATCCGCGGCTCGTCGACACAGCGGGCCCGGGCCATTCAAGCCGATTTGCTGAGCCAGCTGCGCCTGGCTCGCGAGGTGGTGGCGACGGCCTACGACGCGCGCCGGCTGCCGGCGCTCGATCAGCTCTGTTACCGGATCGATCAGCACATCGAGCAGATCCGCGACCACCTGGCCGCCGGCGACGAGGTCGGCGTGGTGACGTTCCTGCGTGCGGAGGTCGAGACCCTGCTGGACCGGCTGGCCACCTTTGGTGACGCCGTGGCGGCCCGAGTGACGGCGTATCGCGAGGCGCTCGACGCCAAGCTCGGCGCCGTGTACCGGCAGCGCAAGATCTTCGAGGACAGCGTCACGCGGATGAACGAGACGATCTCCTCCTATCTCGAGCTGGAGGAGCAGGCGGCGCAGTCGATCTTCCCGCACTACTTCGAGAAGCAGAAGACCGATGGCGTCGACCATCAGGTGTACGTCGGCGGCTCTCTGGTCGAGGACGGCGGCTTCGATCCGCTCTACCTCAAGAGCCTGCGCCTCTGGCAGCTCATGGTGGTGTGCGGCGTCGCAGCCCGGGCCGACCGCCTCTCCACGGAGCTTCCACTCCCGCTGCAGGCCACGCACCTGGTGCTGGTGCAGCACGCCCCGCTGTCGATCCGGTTCCGCTTCGACGAGAAGCGCTTCGACGTCGACGGCGCGTACGACATCCGCTACGAGATCGTGAAGAAGCGGATCGACAAGGCGGTGATCCGCGGCACGAAGGAGCGGGTGACCCAGCCGGGGAAGATCGCCATCGTGTACGGCCAGACATCGGAGGCCCAGGAGTACCGCGGCTACCTCGAATACCTGCGCCACCTGGGCTACATCGCCGACGAGGTCGAAGAGCTGGAGCTGGACGATCTCCCCGGCGTGCACGGCCTGCGCGCGCTGCGGGTGACGGTGGCCCTGCACGAGCCGGTCGAGACCCGCGCGTCCGCCGTCGAAGCCGTTCGCGCCGCCCGCTGACCGCCGCGCCGGCGGCGCCTGCTGCGCGACGGCTGCCCGGGCTTGAGCGACGGCATCTCGACGAAATCCTCCGTGCGCGGCGTGGTCAGCTGCCGCTCGTCGAGGTTGAGCCACGCGATCGAGGAGGGGACGGTCGCCGCCGTCCGGCCACGGCGGGATCGAGCAAGCGCAGCTCGGCACGGCGGCTATGGAGTACGGCTCAGGTGTCGCTCGCAATCTCCCCCAGCACTTCGTCGAGCACCGGCGCCAGCTCGCGCACGATCGCGTCGAGCGAGAACACGCCGTCGATCGATCCGGCCAGCGCGGGCCGCGCGGCGAGGGCGACGTCTCGCAGCTGACGGTGCTCCTTGACCGCGGCCGCCGACCAGTCGTCGACCAGCGCCAGGGCGCTGACGCGGTCCATGTCGCGGGCGAGCAGGCGAGCCAGGCGCTCGGAGAACACGAGGCCCTGCAGCGCCTCGAGGTTCGCCTTCATCCGCTCGGCGTTGACCACGAGGCCGGCCGCGATGCGCTCGAGGGCGTCGAGCGCGCTGCCGGCGGCGTCCGACCAGCTCGGGGATGGTCACCAGCTCGGCCTGCCAGCCGCCGAGCGCGCGCTCGTGCTCGCCCACGGCGCCGGACAGCAGCGTGGCCATCAGGCCGGGCGCGCGCTCGGCGGCGGCGAGCGCCTGAAGACACGCCACGGGATTGCGCTTGTGCGGCATGGCGCTGGAGCCGCCCACGCCTTTGACCGGCGCCGACTCCAGCATCTCGCCGACCTCGGCCTGGGAGAGCAGCGCGACGTCGCGCGCGATCTTGCCGATGGTGGCCGTGACGATCGCCAGCTCGGCCATCAGGCGCAGCAGCTCGTCGCGGTGATCGTGCCACTCGCGTGCGTCGCCCAGCCCCAGACGCTCGGCCACTGCGCGGCGTATCACCGTCCGCTGGCCGCCGAGCGCGTCGAGTGTGCCGACGGCGCCCCCGAGCTGAACGCACAGCGCCCGGCCGCGCGCCTCGGCGAGGCGGAGCCGGCAGCGGTGCAGCGCGGCCGCCCAGCGCGCGATCTTCAGGCCCGCCGTGATGGGCGTGGCGGGCTGTAGCAGCGTGCGGCCGAGCATCACGGAGCCGGCGTGGCGTCGGGCGTGGGTGGCCAGGTGGCGCACCGCCGCGGCGAGCACGGCGTCGGCGTCGGCGAGACACGGCTTCAGGCACAGGACCAGCGCGGTATCGAGGACGTCCTGGCTCGTCGAGCCGTAGTGCACGAAGGCCGCCGCGCGCGCGTCGGCGCGCGCGACCTGCTCGGTGAGGGCTTTGACCAGCGGAACCGCCAGCGAGCCGGACTTCTTGCCCTCGGTGGCCAGCGCGTCGGGCGACAGACGCAGCTCCGCGCACGCGGTGGCGATGATCCGGGCGGCGTCCGGAGGGATGACACCGGCGTCGGCCTCGGCGGCGGCCAGCGCGCGCTCGAAGTCGAGCATGGCGCGCACGAACGCCTCGGCGGAGAGCGCCTGGACGAAGGCCTCGCGGGCGAAGCTGCGGCCGACGATGTTCACGACCCGCCGCCCCGCACGCTAGGCGTCGATGAACACCGTCTCGCCGCCGCCCTGCAGCCGGACGTCCCAGCGATAGATCGTGGGATCGTTCGGATCTCGCGTGGCGATCAGCGTGCTGAGGCGGTCGGAATTGGCGAGCGCGCGGGCCAGGGGATCGTCCTTGATCGCGTCGAGCGAGGCCAGGAAGACACGCGTCTGCACGCTCTTGAGCAGGCCGCGAGCGAAGATCGTGATGCTGATCTGCGGCGCGTACGTCTCGCCGCCCGGGCCCTTGAACGAGCCGGGCAGGACCGTGTCGATCGCATAGCTGCCGTCGGCGCCGGTCGCCACGCGGCCGTAGCCGTACGGCCGCGCGCCCTCGCCGCCGGTGGGAAGCTGGCCGGCCGCGTCCACCTGCCACGTCTCGAAGAGGGCGTCCACGACGGGCGCGCCGTTGCCATCGAACACGCGTCCGGTCAGCCTGATCCGCTCGCCGGGGCCGCCGGCGAACAGGATCGTGCCGCCGTCGCGCCAGAGCAGCTGCCGGTCGAAGAAGGGGCCGACGGTCTGGGAGGGCGTGGGGGCGGCCATGGTCACAGCCCCATCGGCGTGGCGCGCGTGCCCCGCAGCACGATGTCGAAGCGGTAGCCGAGCGCGACGCCCTCGATGCCGTGCTGCAGATCGAGGTCGGCGACCAGCAGCTTGCGTCCCGCCTCGGGCACGCTGTTGAAGATCGGATCGATCGCGCAGAGCGGATCGCCGGGGAAGAACATCTGCGTGATCAGGCGCTGCGCGTAGGCGTTGCCGAAGAGCGAGAGATGGATGTGCGCCGGGCGCCACGCGAAGGCGTGGTTCTGCCAGGGGTAGGCGCCGGGCTTGATCGTGACGAAGCGGTAGCGGCCCTCGTCGTCCGTCAGCACCTGGCCCTTGCCCATGAAGTTCGGGTCGTGCGGCGCGTCGTGATCGTCGACGGGATGCGGATACTTCCCCGACGCGTTGGCCTGCCACAGCTCGACGAGCGAGCGGCGTACCGGCCGGCCACCGTCGTCCAGCACGCGGCCCACGAGCACCATCTTCTCGCCCAGCGGCGCGCTCTTGCCCCACGTGGTGAGATCGGCCTCGCTCTCCTTCACGAACTGCTTCGGGAACGACGGCACCGTCGTCTCGAGCGGGCTCGGGGCAATCCGCACCAGCGGCTGCACGGGCGCGCGCAGCCGGGTGCTCTTGTAGTCGGCGTAGAGGTACGGCGGGTGCACGTCCGCCGCGTGGGTCTCGACCATCGCGTCTTCCCTCCCCGGGGCTCGGGCGGCCTCGGCCGTAGAGTTTACTGGACGCTCACCCCTGGCGCATGGGCCGGCTGGGTGGCTCCTCCGCCTCGGCCGCCACGCCCACGAACTCGTTCAGCACGTCGGCGTGACGCAGCTCCTCGGGCCGCAGCTCGCGCAGGATCGTGCCCTTCTGGATCAAGAGCACCCGCTGAGCCAGCTCGGCGATGAACTCCAGATTCTGCTCGACGAGCAGGATCGTCAGTCCCTGGCTCGCGTGCAGCTGGCGGAGGACGACGACCAGCTCCTCGATGATCGAGGGCTGGATGCCCTCGGTCGGCTCGTCGAAGAGAATCATCTTGGGCTGGCCGGCGAGGCAGCGCGCGATGGCCAGCAGCTGCTGCTCGCCGCCGCTGAGCGCGCCGCCCCGGCGACCGAGCAGGGGGGTGAGCCGGGGGAAGGTCTGGAGGATCGACGTCGATGCGCTCCTCGACGCCGCGGCCGGCGAAGCCCATCCGGAGGTTGTCGCGCACGCTCAGGCCCGGGAAGATCTCGCGGCCCTGCGGCACGTAGCCGAGGCCACGCCGGGCGCGCGCGTACGGCGGCTCGCGGGTGACGTCGGCCTCGTCGAAGGTGATGCTGGCCGCGGTGGGCCGGCACGAAGCCCATCAGCGTGCGGAGCAGCGTCGTCTTGCCCATCCCGTTGTGCCCGAGGACCCCGACGAACTCGCCGGCCGCCACCTGCAGCTGGATGCCGTTGAGGACGGGGATGCGCCCGTAGCGGGCGCTGAGATCGGTCGCGCGCAGCAGCATCTGCTCAGCTCCCGCCGTGCTTGCCCAGGTAGATGTCACGCACCACGCTGTTCTTGAGGATCCGGTCCATCGTGTCCTCTACGAGCACCGCGCCCTGGTGCATGACCGTCACCGTGCGGGCGATCATCCGCACGAACTGCATGTCGTGCTCGACCACGATGAGGGCGTGGGTGCGGTTGATCTCGCGGACCAGCTCCGCGGTGCGGGCCACCTCGTCGTGGGTCATGCCGGCGGCCGGCTCGTCGAGCAGGATCAGCTCGGGGTTGCCGGCCAGCACGGTGCCCAGCTCCACCCACTGGCGCAGGCCGTGCGAGAGCCGACCCACCACGCCGTCGGCGACCGCGCCCAGACCCAGGCGCTCGAGAATCTCCTCGGTGATCGCCCGCGCGCGCGCCGCGGGGATTCGTGCGGCGCGCCGCGAGCCAGAGATGCTCGCGCACGGTGAGCGCGTCGAAGAGGTTCGGCACCTGCGTCTTGATGCCGATGCCCCGGCGGGCGATCGCGTGCGTGTGATCGCCCGGTGATGTCCTCGCCGTGGAACAGGATGCGCCCCGTGGTGGGCTGGAGCTGTCCGGTGAGGAGCTTGAACAGCGTGCTCTTGCCCGCGCCGTTGGGACCGATCAGGCACCGCAGCTCGCGCTCGGCCAGGCACAGGTTCACGCCCCGCACGGCCTCCACGCCGCCGAACCGGATCGACAGGCCGACCGTCTGGAGGATGGGCTCGGTCATGCGATCGGACGCACCCGGGGGCTACCGAACAGGCGCGCCCGCACGGCGATCAGCGACGGCACGATGCCGCGCGGCACCAGCAGCACGAAGGCCAGGAAGATGATCCCGAAGATCAGGCTGGTGTTGGCGAGCTGCTGGGTGCCGAGCTCGGTGGCCAGGTACTGCATGATCAGGCAGCCGATGATCGGGCCGCCGAGCGTGCCGAGCCCACCCACGATGACCCAGATGATGATCTGCGAGGTCATGCCCAGGCTGAAGACGTTGGGGCTCACGAAGGCGCCCCAGTTGGCGAAGAGGCTGCCGGCCAGGCCCGCGATCCCGCCGCCCAGCGTGAAGATGAGCAGCTTGTGCAGGCGCACGTCGTAGCCGAGCAGCTCGCAGCGCGTCTCGTTCTCGCGCACCGCCACCACCACGCGACCGAAGTGGCTCGCCAGCATGGCGTGCAGCCCCACGTAGACGATCGAGCAGGAGCGCCATGACGAGGTAGAACGTCTCGGTCGGATCCAGCAGGCGGCCCGGGTTGCCCGGCACGTTGAAGGTGGGCAGGACGGCATGCCGTTGAAGCCGTTGAGGCGGGCGGTGCCGATGCGATAGACGTCGCCGGCGGTGCTGTTCATCAGGTTGAAGAAGATGAGCGTCACGCTGAGCGTGATGACGCCGAGGTACACGTCGCTCAGGCGTCCGTAGAACATGAAGTAGCCGAGCAGCGCGGCGAACACGGCCGGGCACGAGCACCGAGAGCACGATGCCGACCGTCGACTCGCCCAGATTGACGGCGGTGACCGCGTACGTGTAGGCGCCCAGCCCGAAGAACGCCGATTGACCGAAGCACAGGATGCCACCGTAGCCCCACACCACGCCCAGGCTCAGCGCGAGGATGCACATGCTCGCGAAGACGGTGAGCTGCAGCAGCCCGAACTGATCGACGACGAGCGGGCCGCCCACGCCGACCACGATCATCGCCGCCGTGGTCAGGGCGATGCCGGGACTGACGCGGCGCAGGCTCACAGGCTGCCCCGGAAGAGCTTGCCGGTGATGCCGTGCGGCAGCAGCCGCAGCAACAGGATGGCGGCGGCCAGCAGCCCGGCCTCGCCGATGACCGGCGTGGTCAGGTAGGTCAGCAGCTGGTTCACCGAGCCGAAGAGCGAGGCGGCCGTCGCGGTGCCCGCGATGATCGCCGTGCCGCCGCTGATGACGGTGATGAACGCCTTGGCCACGTAGGCCGCGCCCACCGTGGGCAGCACGCCGGAGATCGGCGCCAGCAGGCCGCCGGCCAGCCCGGTCACGGCGGCCCCCACGCCGAAGGTCGCGGTGTAGACGCGCGGGGGACTGACGCCGAGCGCGGCGGCCATGTTGGCGTTCTCCATCGTGCCGCGGGCCAGCAGGCCGAGCCGGGTCGTGCGCAGCACGACGTAGATCATCACTAGAATCGCCGCCGCGATGGCGACCAGCACCAGGCGGTACAGGCTGATGCTGTAGCGCCCGACCACGACGCTGCCGAGCGGCGCGCCGATGCCGGCCACCGTGTTGCCGAAGATCGTCGTCACCAGGCCGACGAAGAACAGGCTCAGGCCCCAGGTGGCGAGCAGCGTGTCGATCATGCGCCCGTACAGGACGCGGATGATCAGGCGCTCGGCGATGACGCCGATGATCCCCACCACGATCGGGGCCACCACCAGCATCGCGATCCAGATGTTGACGCCGCGAGAGGTCGCCACGATGGCGGCATAGCCGCCGAGCATGAGGAACTCGCCGTGCGCGAGGTTGATCACGCGCATCATGCCGAAGATGATGGCGAGCCCGACGCTGATGAGCACGAGGCTGGCGATGCCGTTCAGAACTTCGAGGGCGAGCACGACCGCGAGGTCCATCGCGCGCGCACTATAGACCCGCGGCGCGGAGCAGGCAAGAAGAGCGCCACAGTGTCCACCGTTTGAGCAGGTGTCGAGTGTCTTGACACTGCGAATCGGCGCGGACTAGACTCGGGCCCTCGCAACGCGCGCGAGCCAGTTCGACAACCCTTCGACCGGAGGTACTGATGCAGGTCGACCGTCGGCGATTCCTCAAGGCAGCAGGCGCAACCCTCGGCGCAGTGTCCCTGGCCCCGACCATCGTCCGCGAGGCCTTCGCGCAGGCGGACGTCATCAAGGTGGCGAGCATCCACGACCTGTCGGGCGGCCTCGACATCTACGGGCGTCCGATGGTCGACTGCCTGACCTACGCGGTCGAGGAGATCAACGCCTCGGGCGGGTTGCTGGGCAAGCAGATCAAGCTCATCAGCTACGACGCGCAGTCCAACATCCAGCTCTACACGCAGTTCGCCACCGAGGCGGCCACCAAGGAAAAGGTCGCGGTGGTGCACGCCGGCATCACCTCGGCCTCGCGCGAGGCCATCCGGCCCGTGCTCAAGCGGTTCAACACGCTCTACTTCTACAACACGCAGTACGAGGGCGGCGTGTGCGACCGCAACTGCTTCTGCACCGGCTCCACCCCGACCCAGAACGTGGACAAGCTGGTGCCGTTCACGCTCAAGCGCTTCGGCAAGAAGGTCTACGTCGTCGCGGCCGACTACAACTACGGCCAGATCACCTCCAAGTGGGTCAAGAAGTTCACCCAGGAGAACGGCGGCGAGGTCCTGAACATCGACTACTTCCCGCTCGAGGTGAGTGACTTCGGGCCGGCCATCACCAAGATCCAGGCGGCCAAGCCGAACTTCGTCATGTCGGTGCTGGTGGGCGGCAACCACATCTCGTTCTATCGCCAGTGGGCGGCCGCCGGGATGAACAAGAGCACGCCGGTGGCCTCCACGACGTTCGGCAACGGGCTCGAGCAGCAGGTGACCACGCCCGAGGAGACCAACGGGTACATCGCGGCCCAGAGCTACTTCCAGGAGGTCGACACCCCGGCCAACCAGGCCTTCCTGAAGAAGTTCCTGCCGAAGTACGGGGCGACCAGCAAGTACGTCACGTCGCTGGCCATCCAGACCTATCACGGCATGCATCTGTGGGCGCTCGGCGTGAAGAAGGCCAACAGCATCGATCGCATGAAGGTGATCGAGGCGCTCGAGAGCAACCTGAGCTTCACCGGTCCGGCCGGCAAGACGGCGATCGATCCGCAGACGCATCACTGCAGCCTCGACGTCTACATCGCCGAGGCGCAGAACCGGACGTTCAAGGTGCTGGAGAGCTGGCCGCAGCAGAAGCCGACGGACACCGCCGCGGTGTGCGATCTCAAGAAGAAGCCGAACGACAACCAGCAGTACGTGATCGACGTCAAGTCGTGAGGAGCGGGCGCGCAACGTAGCCCGTCGCAGAGAAGGAGGAGTCTCGTGGCCAGCGCAAAGCTTCCGACACCCGACGAGCTCAAGGCGGTCGGCCGCCAGCTCGGCATGACCCTGTCCGACGCGGACGTCGCGTTCTTTCTCGAGACCATGGGCGGCAGCGTCGCCGCGTACCACGCATTGGAGGCGATGGTCGATCCGATGCCGGTCGTGAAGTACCCGCGCACGCCCGGCTATCGCCCGGAGGGCGCGGAGAACAAGTACAACGCCTGGTACTACAAGAGCGAGGTCAAGGGCGCGCCGAACGGCAAGCTCAAGGGCAAGCGCGTCGCGCTCAAGGACAACGTGTGCCTGGCCGGCGTGCCGATGATGAACGGCGCCTCCACGCTCGAGGGCTACGTCCCCGACGTCGACGCGACGATCGTCACGCGCATCCTGGATGCCGGCGGCACCATCATGGGCAAGGTCCACTGCGAGTACTTCTGCTTCTCGGGCGGCAGCCACACGAGCTCGGCCGGCCCCGTGCACAACCCGCGCAAGATGGGCTACTCCGCGGGCGGGTCGTCGTCGGGGAGCGCGGCCGTGGTGGCGGCCGGCGACGTCGAGATGGCCATCGGCGGCGATCAGGGCGGCTCCATCCGCATGCCGTCCGCGTACTGCGGCACTACGGGCTGAAGCCCACGTGCGGGCTGGTGCCCTACACGGGCGTGTTCCCCATCGAGAACACGCTCGACCACACGGGGCCGATGACCGCCAACGTGGCCGACAACGCGCTGCTGCTGGAGGTGCTGGCCGGGCCGGACGGCCTGGACCACCGCCAGGTCAATGTGAAGACCGCGCAGTACACCAACGCGCTCACCGGTGACGCACGCGGGATGAAGATCGCGGTGGTCAAGGAAGGCTTCGGCCTCCCCAACTCCGAGGCCGACGTCGACGCGCTGGTGAAGCAAGGGCGCGGCCATCGTTCCGGGACCTGGGCGCCCAGGTCGACGAGGTGTCGATCCCGATGCACCTGGCCGGACTCGCCATCTGGACGCCGATCGCCGTCGAGGGCGCGACCGTGCAGATGATGAACGGCAACGGCTTACGGCTTCAACGGCAAGGGCCTCTACGTGACGAGCCTCATCGACGCGCACTCGGCGTGGCGCCAGCGCGCCGACGAGTTCTCGGACACCCTCAAGACCACGATCCTGTTCGGGCAGTACGCGCTCAACAAGTACCGCGGCCACTACTACGCCAAGGCCCAGAACCTCGCGCGCACGCTGACGGCGGCGTACGACGCGGTGCTGAAGAACTACGACGTGCTGCTGATGCCGACCTTGCCCCTGAAGGCCACGCCGATTCCCAAGCCGGGCGCGCCGCGCATGGAGATCATCCAGCGGGCGTTCGAGATGCTGCCGAACACCGCGCCCATCGACGTGACCGGGCATCCGTCCATGAGCGTGCCGTGCGGCATGAGCGACGGGCTGCCGGCCGGCATGATGCTGACCGCCAAGCACTTCGACGAGGTTTCGATCTATCGCGCGGCCTCGGCGTTCGAGAAGGCCGGCGACTGGAAGAGCATCCGTCCGTAGCTACCCGTACTTCACACGCGAGCCGGCCGGGTGGCGGGGCGCGCCCTGTCCGCGGCCGGCTCCGTCACCCGCTCGCCTGAATCGCCGCTCTTCGAGCGGCGCACAGGACGAGGGGGGCCCACTTCGCCGGCCGCGGACAGGGCGCCCCGCCACCGGCCGGGTTCGCGCGTGCCATTCGTGGGTCATCAGCTGTGCTCCGTGGTCGGTCGCGCTCCCCGGTCAGGGGCGGCGGCGTGCCTCCAGCTCGGCGATGACTTCTTTGGCGGTCGAGACCCAGCCGAACTTGTGCGCGAAGTTCTTGAAGACGGCGGCCTGGAGGTCGGGGGCGTAGGTCGACACGGCGTCGGAGATCAGAGTCGTGCGGTAGCCGCGCTTGAAGCTCTCGCGCGCGGTCTCTTCCACGCAGATCTGGGTGACGGTGCCGGTGACCAGCACGGACTCGACGTGCCTCGCCTTCAGCAGGTCGTCGAGGTTGGTGTTGTGGAAGGCGCCGTAGCCGAACTTGTCGACGATCGGATCGCCGGGCTCCGGGTAGAGCTCCTCGATGATGTCGGAGCAGTCCAGCTCCTTGCCCACGTCCTGGTAGTGCCGGCGGAAGCCCTTCCAGCAGCAGCACACCGGGGGGTACACCTGCTTCGACCACTCCCACATCGGCGTCCACTCGGGGCCGGCCAGGAACTTGGTGTAGATGACGGGGATCCCGCGCTGGCGACACGCGCGGAGCAGGGCCTGATGCACCGGGATCGTCGGGCGCGCCTCCGGGACCTCCAGCGGCGCTCCGACCCTCACGAAATCGTTCTGCATGTCCACGACCACCAGCGCCGGTCGACTGAATCGATCGAGCTCCATCACGGGCCTCCCGCTGAGCTTACGTCAGTGCTGCGTCGCCAGAGTCTACTCCTGCAGAGCCACGCGTCGCGATATCCTCTCGGCCGAGAGGTGACAACCCATGAGGCGCTTCACGATCCTGTGCGCGGGGGTGATGGGCATGGCGCTCGCATCGCTGGCCGGCGGGACTCCGGCGCTCGCCGGAACGTTCGTCTACGTGTCGAACGCCGAGGACGGCGACATCAGCACCTTCACGCTGAAGCCCGACGGCGAGCTGCAGGCCGGCGACCGCGTCAAGGCGGCCAGCGTCGTCATGCCCATGGCGGTCAGCCCGGACCGCCGCTTCCTGTACGCGGCGTCGCGCTCCAAGCCGTTCTCGGTGCACGTCTACGCGATCGATCCGGCGACCGGCGGGCTGAAGCCCCTGGCCACCTCGCCGCTGGCCGAGAGCTTTCCGTACATCTCGCTGGACCGCACCGGGCGCTTCCTGTTCGGCGCGTCCTATGCCGGCGCCCTGGTCAGCGTCAACGCGGTGGGCGCCGACGGCCGCGTGGCCGCCGATGCGTCGCAGGTGATTCCGGTCGGCCGCAACGCGCACTCGATCCTCGTCGACGCCACCAACAAGTTCGTCTACGTCCCGACCCTGGGCACCGATCAGATCTTCCAGTTCACCTTCGACGCGGCCACGGGACGCCTGGCCTCGAACACCCCGGCCGTCGCCCAGCTGAAGACGGGCGTGGGGCCACGCCACTTCGTGATCTCGCGCGACAACAAGTTCGTCTACGTGCTCAGCGAGCTCCTCGCCACGGTGACCACCCTGTCGCTCGATCCCAGGACGGGCGCCCTCACCGAGGTGAGCTCGACGGCGGGCCTGCCGCCCGACTCCAAGCTCAACGCGGGCGCGCCGCGCGGGGCTCCGAACGCGCCGCCGCGCAATCTCGACAACGACGTGTGGGCGGCCGACATCCACATGACGCCGGACGAGAAGCTCATGTACATCTCGGAGCGCACCACCAGCTCGCTCTCCGCCTTCCGTGTCGATGGCGCGACCGGGAAGCTCACGTATCTGGGCAACACGACGACCGAGAAGCAGCCGCGCGGTTTCGCCATCGATCCCAAGGGGAAGTTCCTCGTCGCCTCCGGCGAGAAGTCGCCGACGATCTCGGTCTACGCGATCGACCCGGCAAGCGGCGCGCTCAGGATGCTCAAGCAGTATCCGGTGGGTAAGGGCGCCAACTGGGTCGAGATCGTCAGCTTCGACTGAGATAGACGGCGAGGCGCCACGATGAAGACGAGCACCGACCGCATCCTCACCACCCACGTCGGCAGCATCCCGCGGCCCGAGAGCGTCCGGGCGCTGCTGCGCGCCCGCCTGGGCGGCCAGCGCGATCGACGAGGCCGAGCTGGCCGCGCGCGCCACCGAGGCCGTGACCGACGTGGTCCGACGACAGGCCGAGGTCGGCCTCGACGTCGTCTCCGACGGCGAGATGAGCAAGACGAGCTTTCTCGGCTACACCGACGATCGCCTCACCGGCTTCGTAGCACGACCGCGGCGACCGATCCGAGCGCGGCGCCGACCGGCGCCGGCGGCGCCTGGGCGCGGCGGGTCGACAGCCGGCGCGAGTGGCGCGCGTTTCGCGAGTACTACACGGAGTACCTGCCGCGCGAGATGCCGCTGGCCTCGCCGCCCACCGTGTGCCAGGGCCCCATCGCCTACAAGGGCCAGGCGCTGCTCGCAGAAGGACCTGACCACCTTCAAGGCCGCGCTGCAGGGCGTGCACGGTCGCCGAGGCCTTCGTGCCCGCCATCGCGCCGGCCATGGTCGGCCGCGGCCAGAATCGCTACTACAAGACCGAGGACGAGTACGTCTTCGCCATCGCCGAGGCGCTGCAGACGGAGTACCGGGCCATCGTCGACGCCGGCTTCATCCTGCAGATCGACGATCCCGGCCTGGGCGAGACGTGGGACATGCTGATCCCGGCGCCGCCGCTCGAGGAGTACCGCAAGACGCAGGCGCGCAACCTCGATGCACTGAACCACGCGCTGGCCGGCATCCCCGAGGACCGCGTGCGCTACCACCTCTGCTGGGGAAGCTGGCAGGGCCCGCACCTGCACGACCTCGGCCTGCGCGACGTCGTCGACCTCGTGCTGCGCGTGAAGGCGCAGGCCTATTCGATCGAGGCCGCCACGCCCCGGCACTCGTACGAGTGGCGCGTCTGGGAGGACGTGAAGCTGCCGGAGGGCAAGGTGCTCATCCCCGGCGTCATCGCGCACACCACGGCGGTGGTCGAGCACCCCGAGACGATCGCCGAGCGCCTCGTGAACTACGCCGGCCTGGTCGGCCGCGAGCGCGTCATCGCCGGCGCCGACTGCGGCTTCGCCCAGGGGGCGCTCTTCCAGCGCCAGCACCCGAGCATCATGTGGGCGAAGTTCGAGGCGCTCGTGCCGGGCGCGCGGCTCGCGTCCGAGCGGCTGTGGCGGTGAGCGACGAGCGGGACGAGGCGCAGACCGCGGGGACCCGCGGCTAGCGCCAAACTGTAGCCGGGTCGAGGTTCAGTCCGCCGAACGGTGGCAGGCTCGTAGGCGCCGTCGCGCCAAGGATGGCGACGGTCTCGTAGGAGTCGCCGCCCAGGCGAAGCGCGTGCACAGATTTCGCGGCGGGCTCGACGATCCAGTAGTACGGCACACCGTATCGCGCATAGAGCGCCTGCTTGATCCCGCGGTCCCGCGCGCTGGTCGATGACGAGAGAACCTCGACGACCAACGTCGGCGCGCCTTCGATGGCGCGTTCCGTCACGATCCCAAGCCGGGCGCGCTCGACGTAGACCAGGTCCGGCTGCAGCACGGTGATCCGGCTGAGGATCACGTCGAGGGGAGAGACGTAGAGCTCGCCGAGGGCCTGGCTGCGAACATGCTCCGCCAGGGCAAGATGCAGATTGCCGATGACCGACTGGTGACGGGTCCGAGGCGACGGCGTCATGACGAGCTCGCCCTCGTACAGCTCGTACCGGTGCCCGTCCTCCGGCCGGGCCGCGTAGTCGTCGTAGGTCAGGATGACTCTCGCCGACATCGCTACCTTCCTCCCGATGCGAGTGTAGCATCGACAGAGTCGCGCCCGACCGGCTGCGGATCAACGTCCAATGTTCGAGACGGAGCGGCGTGCGACGTTACGACCATGTCATCTCCCTCGTTCTTCCGGGGTGTAAGCTCTGCCGGCAGTACGGGCGAGTGGCGGAGGGAAGGGGGCTATCGCAGTCGCCGGAGCGTACGTGGTAGACACCCATGAGCAGAGGGAGAGATCACGCATGAACCGTTTGAGGCTCGTCACCTCCAGTCTGGTCATGGCCGCGCTCGTGGTCGCGCTGTCGGCGGCCACGGTGAGCGCAGAGCAGTTCTCCGCCAGGTTCTCCGGATTTCAAGAGATCGGCGCTCTTGCTGGACCGACCGGAGCGATCCTGTCCAACGGAAAGGCCACGCTGCAGTCTCACCCTCGACAAGCACTCCAGCACGATCACGTACCGGCTCACGTATTCGGATCTGAGCGCGCCGGTCACGCAGGCGCATATCCACTTCGGTCAGCGCCACGTGGCGGGTGGCATCGTCGTGTTCCTGTGCTCGAATGTGGGTGGGCCGGCGGGAACACCGGCGTGCCCGGATACCGCGGGAACGGTGACGGGCTCGATCACCGCGACCAGCGTCCTTGCGGTCGCCACGCAGAACGTGACCGCCGGTGACTTCGCCGGCTTCGTCGACATCATCGAGTCCCATTCCGCTTACGGCAACATTCACACGCAGAAGTTCCTCGCCGGCGAGATCCGCGGCCAGATCCGCGAAGGCAACGACAACGGCCACGGTCACGACGATCGGAAGTAGGTAACCTCGCAGTTCGCGCCCACGCGGCCGGCCCGACCGGGCCGGCCGCATTCGTATCTCCGATCGCCTCCGACGCCGTCGATCGCCCGGTGGCGGCGTCGAAAATACTCCCCACCTCCCGAGCGCGGTAGTATCAGACCCAATCCAGGGACGGGAGGTCGCCCAGCATGGACGAGCAGGTGATCGAGACCGCGACGGGGCTTGGCTACGTGGAGATCGTCGAGGGCACGGGCGCGCGGCCCAAGACCGGCGACACCGTGAGCGTGCACTACACGGGCTGGCTCAAGAGCGGGACGAAGTTCGACTCGTCGCACGACCGCGGCCAGCCGCTGGAGTTTCCGATCGGCAAGGGCCGCGTGATCAAGGGGTGGGACGAGGGCGTCGGCATGATGAAGGTGGGTGGGAAGCGAAAGCTGATCATTCCGGCGCATCTGGGCTATGGCGACCGCGGCGCCGGCGGTGTGATCCCGCCGGGCGCGACCCTGATCTTCGAGGTGGAGCTGGTCGGGGTCAAGAGCGCGTAGCCCTGGGTCGTGTATCCGACGCTGGACATTGACGCGCTTGTGCTGACGCCGTAGCCTCGGCGCATGGAGTATCCGCTGCGCATCCGCCAGTGGACCCGCGCCGAGTACGATCGGATGATCGAGGTCGGTGTCTTTCAGTCCGGCGATGCGGTCGAGCTGCTCGGGGGTGCGCTCATCGTCGCCGAGCCACAGAGTGGTCCGCACTACACGGCGATTCGCCTCGTCGAGGAGGCGCTTCAACGCGCGTTCGGCGCGGGCTGGCAGATCCGCACCCAGGGCCCCATCGCGCTGGACGACCAATCCGAGCCGGAACCCGATGTGGCGGTCGCCGCCGGCTCGGCGCGCGACTACAGTCGCGAGCACCCCGCCCGGCCCGTGCTCGTCGTCGAGGTGGCGGTGACGAGCCTGTCGCTGGACCGGGATCACAAGGGCAGCCTCTACGCTCGGGCCGGCCTGGCCGACTACTGGATCCTCAACCTCGTGGGCCGCGCCCTCGAGGTCTACCGCGACCCGGTGACCGACGCCGCTGCTGCTTTCGGCTGGCGGTACGGCTCGGCCCACACGCTGGGCGTCGAGGGGACCATTGCGCCGCTGGCGGCGCCGGGAGCGCTGATCCGCGTCGCCGACCTGCTGCCGTAGCGTGGAAGTAGCCGGACCGCGCCCCTAGTCCGTCAGTCGCGGATCGAGCGCGTCGCGCAGCCCGTCGCCGAGCAGGTTCCAGCCGAGCACGGCCAGCGAGATCGCCACGCCCGGCGCGATCGCCACGTGCTTGGCGCTGGTCATGAACGCGCGCGCCTCGTTCAGCATCAGGCCCCAGCTCGCCGTCGGCGGCGGCGTGCCGATCCCCAGGAACGACAGCCCCGCCTCGATGACCATCGCGTTCGCGAAGTTGACGCTGGCCTGAACCAGCAGCGCAGAGACGCAGTTCGGCATGATGTGGCGCGCCAGCACCCAGCGATCGCGCTGCCCCAGCGCGTGCGCGGCCTGGACATATTCTTGCGGTCGTTCGGCCAGGACCACGCCGCGCGTGAGCCGGGCGACGCCCGGCATGTAGACGATGCCGATCGCCAGCGTGGTGCTGGTGCTTCCGGGCCCCATGATGGCCACGAGGCCGAGCGCGAGCAGCAGGGCCGGGAACGCCAGCAGCGCGTCCATGCAGCGCATCAGCACGTTGTCGACGGCGCCGCCCGCGTAGCCCGACAGCGCGCCGATCGGGACGCCGACGACCAGCGCCAGCGCGACGGCGACCGCGCCGATGCTGACCGAGAGCCGTGCGCCCCACACCAGCCGCGCCAGCACGTCGCGCCCGAACTGGTCGGTGCCCAGCAGGTGCGCGCGGCTCGGGCCCTTGAGCAGCGCGCCGAAGTTCATCGCCACGGGATCGGCGGTGACGAAGAGCGGCGCCACGAGCCCGACGAGCGCCGTGAGACCGACGATGGCCAGCCCCACGAGCGCGAGCCGGCTGCGCGTCAGCCGGCCGAGCGCCCGGCTGCGCTCCGGGCGCCGCTCAGGAGAGGCGGAGGCGAGGGTCGAGGACGACATAGAGCGCGTCGACGGCCAGGTTCACCAGGGTGACGAGCAGCGCGACCGTGAGGATCACGCCCTGGAGCACCGGGTAGTCGCGGTTGACGATGGCGTTCACGGCGAGCTGGCCCACGCCGGGCCAGGCGAAGATCTGCTCGGTGATGACGGCGCCGCCGAGCAGCACGCTGAACTGCACGCCCAGCACGGTGACGGCCGGGATCAGCGAGTTGCGCAGCGCGTGGCGCACGACCACGCCGGTCTCGCGCAGGCCCTTGCTGCGCGCGGTGCGCACGTAGTCGCGGCCGAGCTCCTGCAGCAGCTGCGCCCGCACCTGGCGCGTCACCGACCCGGCCATCACCGAGCCGAGCGTCAGCGCGGGCAGGATCAGGTAGCGCAGCGCGGCCAGCGGATTCGTCGTGATGCTGGCGTAGCCGATCGCCGGGAGCCAGCCCAGCGTCAGGGCGAAGATCATGATCAGCATGATCCCCGACCAGAAGCTCGGGATCGACACGCCGAGCAGCGCGCCGACCATCGCGAGCAGATCGACGAGCGTGTTGCGCTTCACCGCCGCGACGATGCCGGCGGGGAAGGCGATGAGCAGCGCGATGACGGCGGCGCTCGTGGTGAGCAGGAGCGTGGCCGGGAGCTTCTCCACGATGAGATCGCGCACGGGCTGCTGGGCGCGGATCGAGCGGCCGAGGTCGCCCTGCGCCACCCGCCCGAGCCAGCTCACGTACTGGCGCCAGAGCGGCTGATCCAGGCCGAGCTCGGTGCGGAGCGCCTCGCGCGCGGAGCGCTCGGCGTCCTGGCCGAGCATGGCGTCGACCGGGTCGCCGGGGATGAGGTAGACGATCGCGAAGACGACCAGCGACATGAGGAAGAGCATCGGGATGGCGCCGAGGAGGCGGCCACCCAGATAGGTGCCGACGCCGGTGCTCAACGGCGCCGGCCGTGATGCGAGGCCCTCGCGTTCACGTCGGATGGGCCCACGATAGATCGCGCGAGTCTAACGCGGGTCGTCCTCGTCTTCTTCGTCTGGGCTACTCCGTCCCAAGAGCAGCTTAAGGCTCGACGCGGCGAGGGCGCCGCCCAATGCAATTGCGATCAGCGGGCAGATCGGCCCGTGGGACGTTGTCCAGTCGCATAGACCGTGGCAATTGGAAGCGGGAAACGAAAACCAGAGCCCGAGCTCGCGTAGACCACCGAAGACAAGAACCACGGCCAGAGCCAACGCCGCTCCCGTCAGGGCGGCCTCTCCGATTCGCTTCAGGTAGTCAGGCCTGGCCGAGCGTCGCTTCACTCCGGTCGAGTGCCGTGTCACGTCGTCGTTTCCACCGTGCGGGTCGTACGTGTCGACATCCGGACACCGGGAGTGTAGCATTCCTCGTCCCATGGCGTGGATGTGAGCATGCCGGCCCCCCCGAGCGAGCCGACCTTCTGGAGCTTCGTCGCGTCGATCGCGAAGCTCTCCTTTCTCGTCGCTCTTGCCGTCGCGGTCTACGCGATTCGGTTCAGGCAGCTGATCTGGTTCACGATCCGCGCGTTCAACCGAGAGCCGTCCGGGCAGATTCGCGAGCGAGGTCGTGGGATGCACTTCACCCGAGTCACCTCGCTCATCGCTGCCCTGTGGTATCTGAAGGATCTCTTCGTTCCCAAGGGCCTCGGTCACTGGCTGTTTGGCGACGTGGCGCCCGGGATCCCGGCCGATCACGAGCCGCTTCGAAGTCAGGCGGTTCCCGCGCGCTGCGCGGCCAAGCACCTCTTGGGGCGGGTCAAGCGCATCGTCATCTTCACGGGCGGTGCAGGCTGGGGAAAGACCCACACCTCTCACAACCTCAAGACCCGTCTCGCGCCGCTCGCTCAGATCGACGTCAGCTGGACCATGATCTCGGCCAATCCGGAGAGTCGCATCGTCGAGGAGTTCATGAAGGTCGCGAAGACGGCGGGCGACATCCGCTCAGTGTCCCTCTCCTTCGACCATCTGGAGATGCTGTTCCGTGGCAACCGCGCCAAAACCTCGCCCCATTTCTTCGTGCATATCCACGACTTCGAGGCGATCGCGGTGGAGTCGCAGTCGCTGGCGTCGGCACGACGACTGATCCAGCGAGTCGAACGCGCTCGCCACGTATCGCTGGTGATCACCACGCGTCACTCTCGGAGGCGCCTCGAGCAGCTGCTGCCCATTCTCTTGTCCGATCTGGTGAAAGTCATTCCCATCAAAAAACTGTTCCGCGCCGATGTTCGCCATCTCTTCTCTCCCCGCCGCGTACCCGAGTATGCGTGGGGGCTCAGCCCGCTCAAGCTCAGCCTCCTCCGACAGTACGACGAGCTCAGGCGGCGGCAGGATCGCCTCCGAGGCCGTGAGGCCTGTGACCTGACGACAGCGCCAGTCACGGCCGTGATGTATCTCGAGCTCTTCCGCCAACTCACCCCGGCCCAGCAAGTGTGTCTGCAGCTTCTCTTGGCGCGGTTGGTGGTGTCGCCCGAGCGCCTCTTCCTTCGGGGGGCGGAGGGGACGCTGGGGGCCCTGACAGACAGAGACTCCAAGCTGCGCTTGTTCGCCTATGTAGAAGGTGGCGGCGAGCACATGCCGGTGGCCCGGCTTGCTCACCCGACGGTCCTCGCGCTGTATTCAGATCCTGAAATCATGAGCCCGGTCACGCGGCGCCGTCGGCACGGGCAATGGGCCGAGCTGCTGGCTACCGACCAAGCTGGTGACACGGTCGCCCGTCTCCAGCTCATCCGACATGAGCTCCGCGCAGGGCGTGGGCGGGCTCGACAAGAAGACGAGATCACCTCGGTCACCTACGGTGAGACCCTCACCAGGTGTCGCTTTCTATTCGAATGTCGGTCGGACTTTCACGAATATCTCACGGGAGGTGCTGCGGACCTTGGCGAGTCACCCAGCGCCATCCTGGCGCTCCACGACGACACGGGCCGCGACGACACAGATCCCGACACTTCAGACCATGACGAGACCGACCAGCCTGACCACTACAAGAGGGTTGTCCAGGCACTCAAACGATACTCCGAGACAGCGGAGATGTGGCCGGTACGAACGAGGAATCTGGTCAAGATGATGGAATTGCTCTATCAAGGCCTTGACGCATGGGAAGCCGCGAACGAGCTGGGTGAGCATCTGGAGAAGCTCGGTTCTGGATTTGTGTACGGGCGAACCATGAACGCGGTATTCGAGTTCGACTACATGGCTCACACTTCGACGGCCATCCAGAGATCGTACGACGCCCACCAAGCGTGGGGGCAGGGCTCGAGATATTCTTCGTTCACGCTGGCGACGATGCTGATCAACGAGGGGATCTTCCGCAACAATCGGTTCAAGAATGACGCCGCCCGGAACCGACGTCAATTCGATCTGGCGCTGGATCTGTACCTGCGCGCTCAGAAGTTGATCGTTTCCGCCATGGAGAGCGAGACGCGGCCGGCCTATCGCCTTCTCATGCTGCGTGAACGGCTCAGGATCTCGTCGGGGCTGCTGCGATGGCGCTATCTCAAGGAAGGCCCCGCCGACATCGAGGTTGAACGCTTTTGGACGGAAACCTGCGAGCCATAGAGCGGGAGGCGGGTTGGCCGGCGGCCGGCGGTATCCAGGAGTTCGCGTATTGTGCGCTCAACGTCAGCTTCATTGAGCTCGCTCGGAAGGGCTTGGACAGCGGGTGGCACACGTACTACGAGGCCGCGCGAAATTACCAGGAGGCCGCCGGCGACCGGTGGTTTCGTCTGCGACTTGATCAGATGGCCGTCCTGGCGGCGACGCGGGGGCAGATTTCGGCCTGTGCGGCGGCAGGAAGGACTGAGGGCTCTCGGGAGTGTGGCCGAGGAAATGCGGGGAATGGAGGACTGGACCGGAATGGCGTTCTGTGCGTACCAGATGGTGGCCTTGAAGGAGCAGCCGGTCGAAAGGAAAGCTGTCGCGGCGCAATACGAAGACTGTGCAAAGAAGGATCCCAAGCGGAAGCCCTTCAGGACACGGTTGGCCCGCGAGAGGTTGTTTGCGATTCTGTGCGGCGGTACTGCGGCGGACAAGAAGAAGTACTTTCCAGCCTGGACGGAGAGACCGATGCCGCTGAATCTGCACGGGCTGCTGTTGCTGAGAGCGGTGTCGCTGCTGGATCAGGCGAACTGGACGCCCGACGGTGCCTGAATACGAGATCCAATCCATCGGGACGGCCCACGCCGGTCTTCTGGAGCGCTTCTACGAGGGCCTCTACCTGCCCGAGTTCCCGCATCCCGACGAGCGCGAGTCCCTCGAGAACATGCTGAGCTACCTCCGGAAGCGCGAGGAGGGATGGTTCGGCAAGAACGACTACCAGATCCTCCTGGCCCTGAAGGGCGAGACGCCCATCGCCGGCGTCATCGGCGACTATCTGGAGGCGCCGGACACCGCGGTCGTCGAGTTCCTGGTGGTGTCGTCGGAGCGGCGGGGGCGTGGCCTCGGCCGGAAGCTGCTGAGCGCGTTCGAGGAAGCGATGAAGGCGAGTGCGCGCAGGGCGGGGCGGAGCCTCTTCGCCGTCGTGGCCGAGATGAATGACCCGTACCGGTGGACACCACACGCCGACAGCCTCGATCCGTTCACACGAGCGGCGATCTGGCACTCCTGGGGTTTTGGGCGCGTCGATTTCCCGTATGTGCAGGCGGCGCTGTCCGCCGGGCAGAGTCCAGTAACGACGCTGATGCTGATCGCGAAGTTGTTTGGCTCCGAGAGCTATTCCGGCGCCGGCAAGACGATCGGCTCCGGCTCCGAGAAGACGATCGATCCGCGGACCGTTAAGCTGATCGTTCACGAGTACATGCGCTGGGCCATGCGAATCGACGAGCCCGCGGGCAACGCGGAGTTTGTCGCGATGGCCCGATTCCTGGATCGCAAAGCCGCAGGTGGGCAGGCGATCGGAGTGGAGCCGCTCGGCGAGTACCTGGCGGACGCCGAGAGCGTGCCGTTCGCGGTGCGCGAGGCCCGGCGCGGAGATCCCGAGCTACTCCGGCAGATCGCGGAGGTCTACGAACGCTGCTTTCCCCCGAGCCCGACGGCGTTGCAACCGGGGGCGTTCGGCGAGGCGCTGGAAAGCGGACGTCACGAGGGCAAGAGCTATCGCTATCACCTGTGGGGGCTCGCCGATCGCGAGACGGGGCGGATGGCGGGGCTGGCCTCGTACTACAGCTTCCGTCGCATGGGTTTCGGTGGGTATCTGTGCCTGGAACGTTCGCTGGCGGGGCGCGGGCTCCTGAAGCGACTCGTGGGCTGTGTCGAGAGGCAGATGGTCCATGACGGCCTCGAGCCGCAGGGGTGGTTGATCGAGTGTGATCCCCAGGGAACGGACACCATCGCCAAGTTCGAGAGCGTCGGCTTCTGCCGGCTCGCCGTCACGTACCGTCAGCCACCGCTGTTCGATGCGCCGAGGCCGGCGCAGCCGGGACCACTCCTCACGCTCCTCTACAAAGGTCTGGGAGCGGGCTTCGGTGAAAAGCCGCGGCTGGAGGTAGACGTCTTCATCGAGGCGATGGCGGAGATCATCAGGTTTGGGTACCGGGTCGGCGATCCCTGGAAGTCCCGGGAGCTCCAGAGCCTGGTGCTCCAGACTCGCCAGGCGCCCGGTGGCCTGGTCGAATGGGCGGAGCTAGGGGCGCGAGGCTCTCAGCGATAGCCGGTCACGTCGGCGGGCTTGCCCGGCGTCCTGCACCTCGACGACGTACCGCCAGGCGTCGGGCTGGCTGCCGTCGAGGTCGGTGAAGCCGTAGACCTGCGCGAGCTGGCCGCTCGACAGCGACTGGCCGTTCCAGCGCGCCACGTCGGGATCCGGCGCGAGCGCGGCGACGGCGCGGCCGACGAACGCCGGGCTCTCGGAGATGGCGAAGTGCGGCGACTGCGCCGTCGCGTCGCGCCAGTTCGCCTCGGTGACGCCGTAGGCGTCGAGCATCGCCTCCGAGCGCAGCCAGCCCGGCGTGAGCGACACCGCCGTCGCGCCGTGCGGCGCGCAGCTCGTGCGCCAGCGCGAACGCCATGCGGTTCACCGCCGCCTTGGCCAGGTCGTAGAAGAACGACACGCGGTAGTTGCGTGGCGTTGTACTCGTCGGTCCCGTCGGTCACCTCGACGACCAGGCCGCCCGGCGTCCGGATCAGCAGCGGGATCGCGAAGTGGCTGGTGATGGCGTGGGTGTCGACGGCCAGGCGCAGGGTGCGCAGCCCGATGTCGAGCGTCGGACTCCCACACCGTCTTGTTCCACTCCATCGTGGTGGCGCCCCAGATGTCGTTGACGAGCACGTGCAGCGCGCCCTGCTCGGCGCTCGATGCGCGCCACCAGCGCGCGCACCTCGTCGGGCACGAGGTGGTCGACCTGCACCGCGATGCCGCGGCCGCCGGCCGCGTCGACCAGCGCCGCGGTCTCCTCGATCGTCTCGGGCCGGTTCATCTCCGAGCGCTGCGAGCGGGTCGTGCGCCCGGTGACGTAGACGGTCGCGCCGGCCGCGCCGAGCTGCACGGCGATGCCGCGACCCGCGCCGCGCGTCGCGCCGGCGACCAGCGCGACCTTGCCGGCGAGGGTGGTTTTCATACCGCCGAACGTAGCACCACGGGATCGGAGCGACAAGCCGCGGTGTACGCATAGTTTGGACTTGACCACTTCCGGCACCAGCGCTATTGCTTCAAACGTCGCGAGGCGCGGCTGAGCTCCATGGCGCGATCGCGGACCGTCGCTCGTTCGCTGCCGTTTGGCGTGATGAACAGAGAAAGAGTCAGCTTCGGGCCGCGCGTGCCGCTCCTGCTCGTGCTCGTCGCGATGGTCGGGCTCGCGTACGAGGCGCTGCTGGTGTTCACGTCCGTCCTGACGTCCTACCGGTTCCCGATTCCGTATGCCGTCCCCCTCTTCGACGTTCCGTTCGTCCTCGTGGCCACAGGAATCGCGTATCTCTGCCTGGAGCGCCACCGGATCCGCCAGGATTTCCAGTCGGCGGCGATGGGGACCTCGCTGTTCCTGGCCGCGCTCCTGGCGATTGGCCACATCCTGACGCAGCCGGACTACCCGTTCAGCCAAGGTGTGAACCCGGGTCTCGCCCCGTATCTCTTCTTCGCGAGCTACCTGGCCGCCCTGACCGGCGTCGCCCTTGGCACACAGTACGCGGATCGCCACCTCCCGCTCACCGACCGCGGCCGGATGATGGTGATCCTCGGCTGCGTCGTGCTGAGCGCCCTCATCGGCGTCATGGTCTACATCGTGTGTCCTCTGCTGCCGTCGCTGGTGATGCCGCCGGGGCGGCTCACGCCCTTCGCCGTGTGGACCGCGGGGATCGTCAACGGCGTCGTGGCGGTGTGGGCGCTGTGGGCCTGGCGACGTGGACTCAGCCAGCCTCGGACGTCGCAGGAATTCGTGAACCTCCCGGCGCTGGCCGCGTTCGTCTGGGTTCTCGGGCTCGTCGGATTCCTTCTGTTCCCCTACCGGTACGCAGTGAGCTGGTACGTGGCCGGCCTGGCACGTCCGTTCGGTGTCGGCGTGATCTTCGTCGCTCTGCTGCGCGACCAGGTGTGGCTCTATCGCGAGGCGCGAAGCCGCGTGCGAGACCTGGAACAGCTCCACGAGGCCAGCCAGGCGCTCGTGACCACGCTCGGGCACGATGCCGGTCTTCAGGGCTACGGCCGGCGCTCGCTGGAAGCGGTCAGCGAGCAGGGCATCCTGGACGATGCGGTCGAGACGACCCGGGACCTCCTGCACGCCGATGGCGTCGCGTTGTTCCTGACCGGCGCGAGCGGTCGTCTACGGCTGGCCGCCGCGGTGGGCTGGCCGACCGACGTCGCGGAGACGGCCGCCGCCGTCGAGCTCGTCGCGCAGTCCGCCCTCGACCGCAAGGAGACGGTGGAAATCGAGGACATCACACGGGACGGGAGCGTCGCCGGCGCGGGCGGGCTCGACACCCTCGGTCTGCGCTCGATGCTCATGGCGCGGCTCGGCGCCCAGGAGCGACCGGTCGGTGTCCTCGTCTCCGGCCTTCGACAACCGCGCCGTTTCGGGGACGAGGACCGGCGCGTGCTCACGAGCCTCGCCCATCACCTGGGGGTCGCGCTCGACAAGATTCGCGTCCATGCCGAGCTTCGTAACAACCTGCAGCGTCTCCAGGAGACGCAGGCTCAGCTCATGCAGGCCGACAAGCTCAAGGCGCTGGGCACGCTGCTGTCGGGCGTGGCCCACGAGCTGAACAATCCACTCTCGACGATCCGGCTGTCGATCCAGCTCGTTCGACGCACCGCGCTCATGGACGACGGGCTGACCCGGCGCATGGACGTCATGGAAACCGCGTGCGTGAGGGCGTCGCGGATCATCCGGGACCTGCTCGCGTTTGCCCGCCGGCAGCCTCCCGAGCGGCGGCGCGTGGACCTGAACCAGGTCGTCCACTCGACGCTGGGCCTGCAGACGTCGCAGCTCGAGCTGAACAGGATTCGTGTCGTCACCGCCCTGACGCCGATCCCGGAGATCTGGGCCGACCCGCATCAGCTCCAGCAGGTCTTGCTGAACCTGTTCAGCAATGCGATCCACGCCATGAAGACGGCCCGGGGCCAGGGCGTCCTGACCGTCACGTCCGGGCAGCGCGGATCCGAGGTCGTGGTGGCGATCGACGACGATGGACCCGGCATTCCGCCCGAGCACCTGGGGCGAATCTTCGATCCGTTCTTCACCACCAAGGTCACGGGTGCCGGGACCGGGCTTGGCCTGAGCCTGGCCATCGGCATCGTCGAGTCCCACGGCGGGCGCCTGTACGCCGAGAACCTTCCGGACGAGCGGCGCCCGCTTCACCGTGCACCTGCCGGTCAACCAGCACGCCGAGGCCGAGACGCCGGCGCCGCCGGGGCCTCGCGTGGCGGCGGCGGCCAGCGGCAACGTGCTGGTGGTCGAGGACGAGGATCCGTTGCGTGATGCGTTGACCGAGGTCCTCCACGGTCTCGGGCACCGCGTGGTCGGGGCCAGGACGGGCTCCGAAGCGCTGAGCCGGCTGCGAGAGCGCACGTGGGACCTCGTGATGCTCGACCTGCGGCTTCCGGACGTGGATGGCCAGTCGGTCTGGGAGCGGGCCCTGGCTCCCAATCTCCGGCTCGCCGACCGCGTCGTGTTCATGACCGGCGACATCATGAGCGCCGAGACCCAGGGTTTCCTCGACGAGGCCCGCCGGCCGTTCCTGCTCAAGCCCTTCACGATGGAAGAGGTGGGACGCGTGGTCAGCGAGGTGCTGGCGACGCCGTCCCGTTGAAATACGTCAACGCCTTGGACCACGCCTGCACGCCGATGAGGTAGCCGACCTGCTGCGCGGTCGTGTTGTCGTCGACGAAGTGGATCCCGCCATAGAGCCGTGAGCGTCCCGCCTCGTTCGCCGCGTCGCTGAACGTCGCGTAGGAGAACGTGGTCGGCTCGGGGGAATCCCGGGCTCCACGCGGCCGAAATTCGGCGGGCAGGACCGTCGAGAAGCCGAAGTCGATCGTTGCCCGTGAACAGCGACAGGACGGTGGCGCTCGACCGCGAGAACACCGAGTGACCGGAGAAGTAGCCGGGAAACGAGGGCGTCAGGTTGGTCCCCGGGTTGTACGGCGACCACTTCTCGCCGGGGATGCTCCTCGATGGGCCGTCCCGGGCCGCCCCACGCGTAGATCGTCTGGCCTCGCTTCGCGAAGCGCACCGCCGTGATCGGCCGCACGCCGTTGTACTTCCGCTTGATGTGCCAGGCCACGATGCCGGCGTCGAACGAGGCGTTGTGCATCGCGAAGAACATCTTGGCGTCCTGATCGATCGTGTGGTCGTCGCGCTGCGACACGAACTGCGCGAAGAGGCCCCAGTGTCCCGGTGGCAGCTCGGACGACGGCCCGTCCGCCCAGTACTCGACGATCAGCTTGCGCCGGGTGTCCAGGCTCTGGCTGAACTGGATCATGTCCTTGACGTCGTTCCGATACTTCCCGGCGTTCCGCAGGAAGTTCGGGGGCGGGATCCACGTTCGTCGAACTGGCTGGCCGACGTCAGCGCGAACGGTGTGACCCGCTCCCAGTGCGGGGCGATGAAGGTCTGAATGCCCGGACACGTCTCTTCGGTCCCGCTCCCGGAGTCCAGGCACGCCTGGCCGTTGCTGAAGATCAACGGCTGCCAGTGATTCGGGTCCACGATCTCCTGGCGCTCGCAGACGTCGACCAGCGGGTTGCAGTATCCCATCAGCGGGTTGACCGGTACGTACGGCGTATAGCCGTCCGCCACGTAGTCGGAATACGCACCGGTCCGGTCGGGATTCATGGACGTCTGTCCATAGGCGGACGCCGCGCAGGGGTGCGGCCAGGGCGTGAACACCGGACACGGCGCCGGTCGGGAGGTCGCCGTACTGGTTCGAGCCGTCGTGGCGACGGGCATCGATGACCGCCTGGGCGGCGAGGTTGCCGATGCCGGCGGCGGTGGCCGGATCCGCGACCCGGCACGTCGTCATCGGTGGCGCACGTCTCGTCCAGGCTCGTAGCCGAGGCCTGCACCAGCATGGCGTTCAGCCGCACGCTCGGCTGGGCGAGCGGCGGCGGCAGCGAGCCGTCGGGGTACAGGTTGCTCAGGCAGCGGTAGGCGGCAAAGCTGATCGCCTTGGCCTTGTTCTCGTCGGTCCGCTCCTCGGCAGGTCGTCGCCGGCGGCCGTCGGTATCGGTGGTGCCGACGGCGACGTCGTCGTACGCGGCCCACGCGTCGTACATGCACGTGTGGGCGATCGCCAGCGCCCGCGCGACCATCGGCGGCCCGTTCCGCAGTGCTCGGCTCAGGCGCACCTCGGCGAGCGCGGCGGCGTTCCAGTCACTGACGACGGTCGCCTGGGCCGAGGCCTCGACACACAAAGGTGATGGCAAGTGTCACAGCCGCGATCAGCGCTTGTCGTCGCAGAGGCCCCTCCAGCGAGCGTCCGGCACTATTGGGAGCTCCGGCACATGGATGGTGGGCCGGCACCCGAGGGTGTCAATTACCCCAAGGTCTACGCGGCTTTGACCGACGCCAGGGTGATCGCCGCCCGGGTCACAGCACGTTCTCGCGGCTTTCACGCCCCCGTGGAATGGATCCGCGATCGATGTGACGCTGGTGCTCGGCATTCCCGATCACCCGTCGCACCCGAGCGTCGCCGTGCATCTCTGGCACGGTCGGCCTCGTGCTGGCCGCGCACTGCCCGGGCGCAGGCCGGGCGCTTTCGCGACGGGACGCTGGCTCGTTTCAGCGGATCACTTGGCGGCCGACCCCCTTCGCCGTCTTCTGGTAGACCAGGCGCTCGAACTTCGTCGGCTGCTCGACCGGAAGATCGCCGGGTTGCGCTTCACCACGACCATCGCGATGACGCCTTCCGCGATGTCAAGGCGCGCCGTAGGTCCGCGTCCACTCCGCGACGGCCACCGCCTGTCTCGGCGGCCTGGAACCGGTCGTAGCCCAGTCCGTCCATGCCCGGATACCAGAGGTCGTGAACGACCTGCGGGGCTCGCCGAGCTCGATGGCGACGCCCGTACGTGCTGCTGCAGCTCGGCCAGGTTGTCGCTGATCCTGGTCACGCGCAGGCCCGGGTGCCCGCCGGTTGGTCGACGAGCCCGATCCCGAGCGGGATTCCCGACGCTGACGGCGAGAATTGGCGTCGTCGGCGCCAGATCCGCTTGCACGGCCACCGACGCGGTGGTGGCGAACCGGGATCGCCGCATCGTCGGCGAAGATGGCCAGCTTGCGCAGCTCGTCGAGCATCTGCTGGTAGCGCTCGTTAGCGTCGATGTCGGCGCAGCCGCCCGGCTCCAGCAGGCCAGGCACGGTCGGCAGTACGAACTAGCGAATTTCATCGTGAATCCACTCCCTTGGGTTTAGACGCCGGCGATCGAAGAGCGGCTGGCCAGCGGGCGCCGGCGCCCGTCGCGGCCACCGATTGCGGCAGAAGGTCGACGGGCGCAAGTCGACGTCAAGGCGCCGTCGCTCACCGATCGAGCCAGACGTTCGGCAGCCCGCCGCCGGGGTAGGCGAGGAGACCGATGATGTGCGACTCGAAACCCTTCACCGCCGTCCGCCAGCCGACCGCCGCATCGCCCAGGCCCGTGGTGACGACCGGCACCTCGTCCTCGAGCAGCTCGACGAGCCGGCGATAGGCCTCGGCGCGCTTGCCGGCGTCGACCGTGGCCTCGCCTTCCTCCAGCAGCTTGTCGGCGGCCGGGTTCGCGTAGCCGCCGGACAGCTCGTTGGCGCCGCCCTTGGAGTGGAAGTAGCGGTAGTAGGCGTCGTCGGGATCGACCTTGGGGAAGAAGTTGGTGTTCGTGCTCGTGAAGTCCATGGCGCGCTGGCGCTTGATGTAGGCGGGCCAGTCCAGCACTTCCAGCTGCAGGTCGATGCCGATGCGCGTGAGCTGCGCCTGGAACACCTGCGCCGCCGGCACGAGGTTGGCCACCGAGCCCACCGTGTGCGTCAGCTTCGTGCCCTTCGCGATGCCCGCTTCGGCGAGGAGCTTCTTCGCCTGCTCCACATCGACCTTGCGATCCGGCACGTTGAAGAAGAACGGCGTGCCCGGCGGCATCCATTGATTGATCGGCTGCGCGAACCCGCGCCAGACGCCGAGGGCTACTTCTTTCTTGTCGGCGGCGAGGGCGACCGCGCGGCGCACACGCACGTCACTGAACGGCGGCTTCTTCGAGTTGAGGATGATCGCGCTGAACCCGCCGCCGCCCTTGACCGTGCTGACGACGTAGTCCTTGGACGGTGCCGCCTGCAGCTCGGCGAGCGACTCCAGCGGGATGAGCTGGACGAACCCGGCGTCGCCGGTCTTGAGCGCGGTGAGCCGCACGGTGCCGTCGGGCACCGGCTTCAGCGTGAGGGCATCGAGGTAGGGCAGCCCGGCCTCCCAGTAGCCGTCGAACCGCTTCAGCTCCACGCGCTCGTTCGTCTTCCACTCGGTGAGCTGGAAGGGCCCGGTCCCGATCGGCTTGAACGCCGGACCCTGCACCGCCTCGGGCGGCAGGATGGCCTGATACGTCCCGGCGATGCGCGAGAGGAACGCGCCGGAGGCCTTGGTCAGGTGCACGCGGACGGTCTGCGGATCGACCACCTGCACGCTCTCGATGATGGCGAGCGCGCCCTTGCCCCGCGCCGCCGTCTTCGGGTCGAGGATGCGATCGAGCGAGAACTTCACGTCGCTGGCGGTGAGCGGCCGCCCGTTGTGGAACTTCACGCCCTTGCGCAGCTTGAACGTCCACGTCTTGCCGTCGGCGCTGGTGGTCCACGACTCGGCGAGGACCGGCTTGATCTTGAGGTCGCGGTCGAAATCGACCAGGCCCTGGTAGACGAGGCTGAGGACCTGGTAGGTGATGGTCGAGGTCGATGGATGCGGGTCCAGCCCGGGCAGGTCCTGGCTCAGCCCGACCACGAGCGTGCCGCCACGCTTCGGCGTCTGCGCAGCGACTTCGAAGGGGAGGAGGAGCGCGAGGACGGTGGCCAGTAGTAAGCGGATCATCGGGAAGCTCCTTTCGCGGGGACGCGAAGCGCGTGCATCATAGCGTCGCGAACGGCCAGTGCCAAGCATGGTGGAGATCTCCCACGGCCTTCCGCGGTATCCTCCGAGCCATGGAATTCTTCGAGACCGTGACCACGCAGCGAGCGATGCGCCGCCTCAAGCCCGATCCGATTCCCGACGCCGTGCTCCGGCAGATCATGGATGCGGCCATCTGCGCCCCCAGCGGCGGCAACCGCCAGGGCTGGAGCTTCCTGGTGATCCGCGACGCCGCCAAGCGCGCGCGTCTCGGTGAGCTCTACCGCGAGTCGTGGGCCGAGCTGATGAAGACGCCGTACTACCGCGGCGCCTCCGCGGCGCCGCGCGACAGCCGGGAAGGCAAGATGGTCGCCTCGGCCAGCCACCTCGCCGAGCATCTGGCGGAGGCGCCGGTGCTCGTCCTGGCCTGCATCAGCACCGATGGTGTCAGGCCGACGATCACCACCGGCGCTTCAATCTATCCGGCGGTGCAGAACCTCATGCTGGCGGCGCGGGCGCTCGGCGTCGGCAGCTGCATCACGACGATCCACAAGTATCGCGATCCACAGGTGAAGGAGCTGCTCGGCATCCCGGCGGAGGTCGAAACGGCCGCGCTCATCCCCATGGGCTATCCGCTGGGGAAGTTCGGGCGCCCGCCGCGCCGTCCGATCGCCGAGGTGGCCCACGCCGATTCCTGGGGCCAGGCGTTCTGATCGTCATGGGGGCGGGCCTTCAGCGCGCGCCGAAGGCCTCCTCGAACAGCGAGAGCATCGCGGCCCAGGAGCGCCGGTCGGCGTCCGCGTTGTAGGCGAACGCCGGGTTGCCGAGCTTGTCGGCATCCGGATTCGTGAAGCTGTGCACTGCGCCGCCGTAGACGCAGACCTGCCAGTCGACCTTGGTCTCGCGCATCTGCGCCTCGAACGCCGCGACTTGCTCGGGAGGAATCAGCGGGTCGCCCGCGCCGTGGCAGACGAGCACCCTGGCGCGGATGTTCCTGGCATCCTCCGGCTTCGGCGCCACGAGCCCTCCGTGGAAGCTCACCACGGCGCCCAGCGGCGCCCCGCTGCGCCCGAGCTCGAGCGCGGTGCTTCCGCCGAAGCAGTACCCGATGGCCGCGACCTTGGTGCGGTCCACGCCGGGCTGCGCGCACAGCGCATCGAGCGCCGCCTGGGCGCGGGCCCGCCAGCGGCCGACGTCGGAGCGCACGGCGTTCATGAGCTCGATCGCCTGGGGCAGGTCCTGAGCCTGCCGGCCGTCTCCGTACGGATCAGCCGCCAGGGCGACGAAGCCCAGCGCCGCCAGCCGCCGCGCCTTCTCGGTGACGATATCGCCGACACCGGTTGCTTCAGGAAATAGCACCACGCCTGGCCGCGCACCCGGCCTGCCGTCATCGGCCAGATAGCCCTTCAAGGTCACCGCACCGTCGCGATACTCGAGCGTCTTGTTTGCCATGCCGGGATGATAGCGCGCCCCTTGGCGCGACGCATTTGCGCCAAGCTCTCCGCCGAGAGGCGAGCGTCAGCGTTTGATCTTTTCGCTGTTGGCCTCCAGGTCCGACGTGCCGCCCCGCACGTTGCCGCTCTTGCTCTTCCGCGGACGCAGATCTCGCACCCGCGCTGCCTTTCCAGATTTCCGCGGCTTCGCCTTCATCGCCATCACGACACTCCTCAGCCCCGCAACCGGGGTCGTCTAGTTCTTTGCGGCGGGCTTCGCCTTCTTCTCGTACGCCTGGATCGCCTTCTTGAGATCGCGATATTGCTCGCAGCTCAGCAGCACAGAGGCGATCGAGCCGCGCGAGGTGCTCTTTGGCCTTGGGCAGGTTGTTCAGCACGAGATAGGCTTCGCCGATGTACTCGTGGGCGCCGAGGTGCTTAGGGTCGATGGCGAGGGCCTTCTCGTACAGCGGGATCGACTTGGCAGGGTCGCCGTTGAGCCGCGTGGCGTAGGCCAGCCAGTTCCACGCGTCGGCGTCGCCCGGCGAGCGCTGGACAGCGCTCTCGAGCAGCGGGATCGCCTTCGCATACTGCTTGGCCTCGATGGCCTGTACGCCCGCGGAGTAATCCGGGTCCTCAACACGCTTGGGCGCGGTGGGGTCCCCGCCGCCACCACCCCCGCCGTCGGCCAGCACGAGCGCGGGGAGGAGCAGGACCGTGACGAGGATCCAGGCGGCGCGATGCCAGGGCGGTGTCATGACGGCCTCCATTTCTCTCCGACGGCGGAGCGATCCGGCTACTAAGCGCCGGCGCGAGCCTCGGCGACCTGGGCCTGCAGCGACTTCAGCATCCGCACCTCGGGCGACGGCGCGCAGTTGCAGTATCCCACGCCGAGCTCCCTGAGCTGGGCCGCGTTGCGCGGCAGCGCCGCGTGGTTCATCGGCAGCGCGAGCCGCGCGACGCCGCCCTTGCGCACGGCCTCGGCCACGCGGTGGACGACCTCGACGAGCTTGGGATGATCGGGCGTGCCGCTCACGCCGAGCGCCCGGGACATGTCGGACGGCCCGACCGCGACGATGTCGATCCCCTCGGTCGAGGCGATGGCGTCGATGTCGGCCACGCGCGGGCAGGTCCTCGATCATGACGGCCAGCGTGATCTCGCGGTTCGATTGCTCCATGTGCTCGCGGAGTCGGGATCTTGCCGAAGTCCGAGGCGCGGGAGGCGCCCGCCATCCCGCGCTCGCCCAGCGGCGGATAGCGCACGGCCTTCACGGCTTCGCGCGCGGCCCGCGCGTCGCTGATGTGCGGGACCTGGATGCCCTGCACGCCCATGTCGAGCAGGCGCAGGATGAACGCGGGGTCGAAGCCCGGCGTGCGGACGATCGGCGTGATGCCGACGCGCTCGGCGGCCATGACCATGAGCTGCACGTCGCGCAGATCGAAGCTGGTGTGCTCGAGTCGATGAAGGCGGCGTCGAAGCCGGCGTGGCCGATGATCTCGACGATCTGCGGATCGGCGATGCCGCCCATATAGGTGCCCAGCGCGAGGCCGCCTTCGCGCAGGATCTTCTTGACGCGATTGGTCTGCATGTCAGCCCTCCCAGGGGTGCGCGCGCGCCGCCTTCTCGTTGAGGTCCGTGCCCCAGCCCGGCGGGTGGGGATCGTCATCTGGCCGTCCTTGATCTCGGGCAGCACGGTGAAGAGCTCGTCGCGCAGCGGCACCGCGTCGGGATCGCTCTCCATGATCTTCACGTTCGAGACCGAGGCCACGAAGTTCAGCGCCTGGAACGACGAGAGGTGGCCGTTGTAGTTGTGGGGCGCCACGTTGATCTCGTGCGTCTCGGCGAGGTCGGCCACCTTCTTGGACGCCGAGAACCCCTGCCAGCAGACGTCCACCATGATGGTGTCCAGCGCGTGGCGCTCGAGGAACGGCCGGTACTGCCGCACGGTCTGCAGCTGCTCGCCGCCGCACAGCGGCGTGCGCGTCCCGGCGCGCAGCTCCACCAGCGCCTCGGCGTCCTGGTTGTCGATCTCCAGCCAGAAGAGCTTGAAGGGCTCGAGCTCGCGGGCGAGCAGCAGCGCCTCGCTGGGCTTGAAGTTGACGTTCACGTCGAGGCAGATGTCGACCTTCGGGCCGACCGCTTCTCGCATGGCCCCGATCTGCGCCACGGCCTGGTCGATGATGTCGCGGGTGGCGAGCTGGTCGTGCGGGCCGGTGCGGCCCTGGGTGATGCGTCGCGCCGGGTTGCCCGGCCAGATGATGTTGGTCTTGAGCGCGGTGTAGCCCTTGGCCGCGGCCTCGCGGGCGCAGTCGGCCACGTCGGCCATCGTGCGCAGCGGCTTCACGCGGAAGTGCTCCCAGTTCTCGACCCGATACGTCGCGCAGTGCGACCAGTACACACGCTGACGCTCGCGGTGCGGCCCGCCCATCAGCCGCCACACGGGAACGCCGAGCGACTTGCCCGCGAGATCCCACAGCGCCAGCTCGATGCCGGCGATGGCCTGCTGCGTGGCGCCGTACGGCGCCTGGCGGACCGCGCGGTACAGATCGAGATAGTGCTTCTCGACCGCGGTGGGGTCCTTGCCGATGAGCCGCGCGCCGAGATCCTGGACGAGCCCGACCAGCCCGCGCGTGAGGCCCTCGCTGCCGAACTCGCTGTAGCCGGTGAGGCCCTCGTCGGTGCGGATGGCGCAGAAGTGCCAGGGGCGCGGCGGCTTGAACCCGGTGTTGACGACGAACGTCTCGATCGCGGTGATCTTCATGGGCGGGATCATCGCGTGCCGCGCGGCTGGACGCAATGCGGTCGAGCCGCGAGGGGCATCTACGGTGACCGATCGGGACCTGCATCACGCTTGGCCCCATCGCCTCCGTAGCAGCAAGCAGTGCCGAGAAGTCGAGATCATGAGTAAAGACGATCGAGGCGTTGTCCCGCGCCCACGACATGATCGTGGCGTCGCTTGCGCGGGGATCGCCGACAGTGCTCCAGTGAACTGCCTCGACGCCGTTGTCTCGCAAGAACCCCACCCAACCGGGCGAGAGGTTCATGTCGAGAACAAGCCTCACTTGAGAGGCAGTTCCACTTCCTCGGCCCGCCAGGCGGCATACGAGAGCGCCGCGCGGATATCGTCAGCCTCCAGGTAGGGGTACGCCTGCAGGATCTCCTCGTTGGTACGGCCTGCGGCGAGGAGGCCCAGGATTGTCCCGACGGTCACCCGCATGCCTCTGATGCATGGGCGCCCGCCCATGACGGTGGGATCGCGGGTGATGCGCTGGAGGAGATCCATGGCCGGAGTATACCGAAGCGACGTATCAGGCACGGATCTGATCCTGCCGCTTCAGGCGAGACAGCGTCAATGCCTACGTAGGGATACGGTGTGGACCAACGCGGAAGTTCCCGAACCTCTCGCCTCAGTCGATGACCTGATCCGCCTGCAAGATCAGCGATCGCGGGACGGTGAGGCCGACCGCTTTCGCCGTCTTGAGGTTGACGAAGAGCTCGAACTTCGTCGGCTGCTCGACCGGGAGATCGCCGGGCGGCGTGCCTTTGAGGATTCTCGCCAGGTAGCCGGCGGCGCGGCGGTTGAGGTCGCCATAGTTCGGGCCGTAGGTGAGGAGAGCGCCGTTCGCCGCGGCGGGTCGGAACGCAAAGATGGTGGCGACGCCCTGATTCGTCGCGGCGGCGACGATGCGCTCTCGCTCGCGGAACGTGAACGGGCTGGGCTGGACGATCACGACCTTCGCCCCGGCCTTCTTCACCGCGAGCATCACGCTGTCGGCATCCGCGATGTCGTTGATCGCGTAGGTGCGCAGCTTCACCTTGAGCGACTGCACGGCCTGCTCGGTGGCCTGAAACCGGTACTGACCGTCCGTCCAGCCAGGAAACCAGACGTAGTGAACGACCGAGGGGCTCCCCAGCTCGGTGGCGAACTGCACGTACTTGCCGCTCAGCTCGGCCAGGTTGTCGCTGAAGCCGGTCACGTTCAGGCCCGGGTGCCCCAGGTTCTGCACGAGCCCGATCCCGAGCGGATTGCCGACGCTGATGAAGAGGATCGGTGTGTTGGGCGTCTGCCGCTTCACCGCCATCGAGGCTGTCGTGCCCACCGGGATCAACAGCTTCACGCCGCGCTGGGACAGCCGGACCACCGCCTGCGAGACTTCCAGCTCGCTTGCCGTCCACACGACCTCGAGCTGAACGTCGCGACCCTCCAACAGCCCCGCCTCGCGCATGCCCTGGCGGAACGCCTCGACGAGGGACTGATCGTAGGCGTTCGAGGCCGAGCCAAGGGGCAGGAACCCGACGAGCGGCGGCCGGCTGGCCTGCTGAGCTGCCGCGACGGCGAACAGACCGCACGCGAGGACCAGCGTGAGTGCGGCCCGCGCGACCGATCTCAACGGTCGAGCCAGACGTTCGGCATGTCCGGATGATATCGCGCCCCTTGACGCCAAGCTTCACAAGCCGCATGCTCAGGCGCACTCGCGCTCATGTGGATCGTCCGCGTCGCTCTGGATCGGCCGTACACCTTCATCGTGCTCGCACTGCTGATTCTGATCGCCAGCCCGGTCGTCATCGCCGCGCACGCCCACCGACATCTTTCCCGGACATCAACATCCCGGTCATCGCGGTGGCCTGGAAGTACACCGGGCTGAACACCGAGGAGATGGAAGGGCGGATCACGACCTCGTACGAGCGCGTGCTCACGACCACGGTCGACAACATCGAGCACATCGAGTCGACGACCGTCAACGGGCAGGCCATCGTCAAGGTGTACCTGCAGCCGAACGCCAGCCTGGATACCGCCAACGCGCAGATCACCGGCCATCTCCCAGACCGTGCTGCGCCAGTTCCCGCCCGGGACGGTGCCGCCGCTGATCATCAACTACAGCGCGTCCAGCGTGCCGATCCTCCAGCTGGCGCTGTCCGGGGAAGGGCTGTCCGAGCAGCAGCTCTTCGATCTCGGCGTCAACTTCCTCCGCCCGCAGCTGGTGACGATCCGGGGCGTGGCCATCCCGTTTCCGTACGGCGGCAAGCAGCGGCAGGTGATGGTCGATCTGAACCCGCGCTGCTGCAGTCCAAGGGCGTCTCGCCCCGGCCGACGTGCTGAACGCCATCAACCTGCAGAACCTGATGCTGCCCTCCGGCACGGCCAAGATCGGTGCAGTTCGAGTACGACGTGAACATGAACGCAGCCCCACGCACGGTGCCGGAGCTGAACGACCTGCCGATCAAGGTGGTCGGCAACTCCACCATCTACCTCCGGGACGTCGCCAACGTGCGGGACGGCTTCGCCCCGCAGACCAACATCGTGCGGCTCGACGGCCAGCGCGGCGCGCTGGTCTCCGTGCTGAAGACCGGCGACGCCTCCACGCTCGACGTCGTCGGCAACATCCGCGCCGCGATGCCCGCGGATCGCCACCACGCTGCCGCCCGAGCTGAAGATCGAGCCGCTCGCCGATCAGTCGATCTTCGTGCGCGGCGCGATCGCCGGGGTGATCCGCGAGGCGATCATCGCGGCGTGCCTCACCGGCCTGATGATCCTGCTCTTCCTGGGCAGCTGGCGCAGCACGCTGATCATCGCGGTCTCGATTCCGCTGTCGATCCTGACCTCGATGATCGTGCTCAGCGCGCTCGGCGAGACCATCAACATCATGACGCTCGGCGGCCTCGCGCTGGCGGTCGGCATCCTGGTCGACGACGCCACGGTGACCATCGAGAACATCGAGCGCTACCTCGAGGAGGGGCAGCCCACTGCGCGACGCCATCCTGGAGGGCGCGGCGCAGATCGCGGTGCCCGCGCTGGTCTCCACGCTCTGCATCTGCATCGTGTTCCTGCCGATGTTCTTCCTGAGCGGCGTGGCGCGCTACCTGTTCGTGCCGCTCGCCGAGGCGGTGGTCTTCGCGATGCTCGCGTCCTACGTGCTCTCGCGCACGCTGGTGCCCACGCTGGCCATGTACCTGCTGCGCCGCGCGCGCATCATCGCGGCGCCCACCCGCAACCCGCTGGCGACTTCTCCAGCGCGGATTCGAGCGCGTGTTCGAGCGGCTGCGCCGGCTACCGCGGGCTGCTCACCCGGCTCGTCTACCGGCGCGGCGTCTTCGTGACGGTCTTCTTCGCGGTCTGCCTGCGCGCCTTGCTGCTGGTGCCCTGGCTCGGCGAGAACTTCTTCCCGACCAGCGACAGCGGCCAGTTCATCCTGCACGTGCGCGCCAAGACCGGCACGCGCATCGAGGAGACGGCGCGGCTGTGCGACCTGGTGGAGAACTCGATCCGGCGCGCAGATCCCGCGGCCGAGCTGGACAGCATCATCGACAACATCGGCCTGCCGTACTAGCGACCATCAACTACATGCTACAGCAACTCCGGCGTGATCGGGACCGCGGACGCCGACATCCTGGTGACGCTGAAGCAGGACCATCGTCCGACCGCCGATTACGTGCGCAGCGCTTGCGAGCCCGGCTCCCGCCAGGAGTTTCCCGGGGTCACGTTCTACTTCCTGCCCGCCGACATCGTGACCCAGATCCTGAACTTCGGACTGCCCGCGCCGATCGACGTGCAGATCGAGGGCAACGACCTGGAGGGCAACCGCGCAGGTGGCCGACAAGATGCTCGACCGAGCTCCGCCAGGTGCCCGGGCTCGCCGATCTGCGCATCCAGCAGACCTTCGACTACCCGAACTTCCACGTCACCGTGGACCGCACCAAGGCGCGCGAGCGCCGGCTTCACCCAGCGCGATGTGGCCAACAGCGTGCTGGTCACGCTCGAGCGGCAGCTTCCAGACCAACCCGAGTTCAGTTCCTCAACTGGCAGAACGGCGTCAGCTACAACGTGGTGACGCAGGCGCCGCAGTACACGATCCAGTCGCTCCAGGATCTGCAGAACATTCCGATCACGGCGCCGGCGATCAACCGGCCCGCAGATCCTCGGCGACGTGGCCTCGATCTCCCGCACGCAGCGGCATGGCCGTGGTCTCGCACTACAACATTCGCCGCGTGGTCGACATCTACGGCTCGGTGCAGGATCGCGATCTCGGCGCGGTGGCCGGCGACATCACGCGCATCGTGGACGCCAATCGGCACGCACCTGCCGCGCGGGCAGCTTCATCAACCTGCGCGGCCAGATCCAGACCATGCGCACGTCGTACATCGGCCTGCTCGGCGGCCTGGTCTTCGCCATCGTGCTGGTCTATCTGCTGATCGTCGTGAACTTCCAGTCCTGGCTCGATCCGTTCATCATCATCACGGCGCTGCCCGCCGCGCTCGCCGGCATCGTCGTGTTCCTGTTCCTGACCCACACCACGCTGAGCGTGCCCGCGCTGATGGGCGCCATCATGTGCATGGGGGTCGGCCACGGCCAACAGCATCCTGGTGGTGACCTTCGCCAAGGAGCGGCTCGACCGAGCACGGCGACGCGCGTGCTGGCCGCCATCGAGGCGGGCTTCGACCCGCTTCCGTCCCGTGCTGATGACCGCGCTCGCCATGATCATCGGCATGATCCCGATGGCGCTGGGCCTGGGCGAGGGCGGCGAGCAGAACGCGCCGCTCGGCCGCGCGGTCATCGGCGGCCTGCTGGTTGCGACCGTCGCGACCCTCTTGTTCGTGCCCGCGGTGTTCAGCTTGCTGCACGGCCGGCGGCGCCACGCCTCCTCGGAGCCGGCGGCGCCCTCGGAGCAGCCGGCATGAAGCTCGGGCGCGGGCTCGTGATCGTGCTGGCCGGCGCGCTGGCCCTGGGCATCGCCATCTACGTCGGCCTGCACGACCGGCGAGGGCGCCGACGCCGCGCTGAAGCGCGCGACCGAGGAAGCGGCCACCGCCACGGTGCAGGTGGTGCACCCGACGGCCTCCGACGCCACCGACGAGCTCGTGCTGCCCGGCAACGCGCGGGCGTTCACCGACGCGCCCATCTACGCGCGGGCCAGCGGCTATCTCAAGAAGTTGAACGTCGACATCGGCTCGCGCGTCAGGCAGGGGGAGGTCCTCGCCGAGATCGAGACCCCCGAGCTGGACCAGCAGCTGCGCCAGGCCCGCGCCGACCTGGCCACCACGACCGCCGCCATGGAGATGTCCAAGATCACCGCGGATCGCTGGCAGGCCCTGCTCAAGCGCGAGGTGGTCTCGAATCAGGAGACCGACGAGAAGCTGAGCGACTACAAGGTCAAGAAGACGGCCGTGGACTCCAGCACCGCCAACGTGAAGCGCCTGGAGGATCTGCAGGCGTTCCAGAAGATCACCGCGCCGTTCGACGGCATCATCGTCGCGCGCAACACCGATGTCGGCGCGCTCATCGACGCGGGCGGTCAGGCCCGCGAGCTCTTCCGCCTGGCGACCATCGGCAAGCTACGGGTCTTCGTCTCGGTGCCCCAGGCCTATTCCCAGGCCGCGCGGCCCGGCACACCGACCACCATCACCCTCGAGGAGGACCCGGGCAAGTCCTACCGGGGCACGCTGGCCCGGACCTCCAACGCGCTGGATCCCAACGCGCGCACCATGCTGAGCGAAGTCGAGATGGAGAATCCGAACGGCGAAGTCCTGCCCGGCGCCTACGTGGTGGTGCGCCTGCGCGTGGGCCTCGCGACCCGCGGCATGACCATCCCCGCCAACGCGCTCCTCTTCCGCTCCGAGGGCCTCCGGGTCGCCGTGGTGCGCAACGGCCGCGCCGAGCTGGTCCCCGTGAAGCTCGGCCGCGACTACGGCGGTACCGTCGAGGTGGTCGCCGGCCTCACGCCGGCCGACGCGGTGATCCTCGATCCCGCCGACTCGCTGGTCAGCGGGACCGCCGTCCGCGTCCGCCCGAGCGCGCCGTCGAAGAAGGGCGGGTAGTGGATCGGGCGCTGGTCGAGCTGCTGAACCCACCGACGGGCGTCGTGGCCCTCGCGGCCACGCACGTCGAGAGCGGCCGGACGTGGCGGCACAACGAACACCTGCGGCTGCCGTCGGCGAGCCTGATCAAGCTGCCGATCCTGGCGACGTTCTGGGAGACCGTCGAGGCTGGGCGGCTCGATCCGAGCGAGCGGGTGAGCGTGCCGGCGGAGGCGCTACGCGTCGAGGGGACGGGGGTGCTGAAGGCGCTGGCGCCGGGGCTGCAGCCGACGTGGAGCGATCTGGCGACGTTGATGATCACGGTGAGCGACAACGTCGCCACCAACCTGATCATTGATCGGCTGGGGATGGACGACGATTCAGGGCTGGATCGACAAGGCGGGGTTGGCGGAGACGCGGATTGAGCGGCGGATGATGGATCGGGGGGCGATGGCCGCCGGGCGGGGGAATTGGACGAGCGCGGCGGATATGGAGACGATGCTGCTGGCGATCGCGGCGGGGACGTGTGTGTCTGGTGGGGCGTCGCGGGAGATGCGGCGGGTGCTGGAGGCGCAGCAGATTCAGGATCGGCTGGCGCGGCGGCTGGGCGAGGGCGTGCGGGTTGCCAACAAGACGGGAAACTTTGCGGATGTGATCCACGACGCCGGCATCGTGACGTGGCCGGGCGGGACGTTGGTGATCAGCGGTGCTCACGCAGGGCGTGCGCCCGCCGTGGCAGGCGATGGATGCGATCGCTGAGATCGGCGCACTGCTCGTCCAGGTGTGTGCCGAATCAGGCTAGATGTGGTTCGTCACAGCTAGAGCCTGACAAGAGCGAGGTGCGCCTCTCTTCCGGGGCGGTTCGGGGTCGCGTGAGCGGCGCATGGGGGTGCCGTCTTGCTTACCTGCTTCTCATGTCTCTTGTGCTGACCGTAGCGCCGTTTCGAGACGCCGTCGCTGCCGACCAGTCGATTCACCGGATCAAGTACGGGAGCAAGTAGCACGAAAGTATCGGCAGATTACCTATTGGGGAATGGTTCATGACATCTCCGACTATCAATACGGCGCAGGAGACGTAGATCGGCTGAAACCGTTGTTAAGGGACCCGATCGCTTTGATCGCTCAGTGTCGGATAGTTGTCGTCAAAGAGCCAGGCAACTCTCTCGACCAGTTCCGCCAGCACTTCGGCAGCTTGCTTCAACGACCTCGAGCTGGACGCAATGAGCGTTTCAGAAATTCTGGGCGAGAACCGAGTGTGAGTGTCGGACGTTCGGATGGCTTTCAAGCGTCAGAGTTTGCCCGCAGCGAGCGCTTTACGAAGGAAAACCGAGCGCCGTTTACTGCTCGTAGGGTGAAGCGGTCCTGGTTCCCGGTGTATTTGAGGCGAAATGCAGTATGTCAGCAGAGGAAGACCTACGAGTTACTCATTCAATGAGGGCGCGACCTGGGTCAGTTCTCCAGCCACATCGCGGCTGAGATCAGACGGTCTCTCAGCGAACTGTTGTAGGCCAAGAGTGAAGTGCTGACAAAGATGCGGAGGTACGGCAAGAGTGAACCGGCGCCCTTATGGCTTGGTCGCCTGGGGACTCTTCGGACCAAGCCCCCGCTAGAAGAGCCGGGATGAGTATCCGACGATCGTCGGCCCATTCTGGTTTTAGGGGAAGGGTAAAGGTGTGGAGGAAGCCGAGTAGAGGGTTGAAGTGTAGTGGGTGTCTAGGAGAAAAAAAAATAGAGCAACTCGATGTCTGCCAAAACTGGGTCTTGCCCACGGCATAGTTCGTTTTCCACGACGCCGCCGCAAGCGGGACAGCAGAATTGGCGGAACTGGACGTGTCATCGATGAACCGTCGCGGATCACCAATTAGAGTGTTTGCCGCCTGAATCGGGCGGTCGATGCGATGGCAGTTCAGCTTGTAGTTCTCCACCGCCGGCGCCAGTCGGCTGTCCACACCTCGAACATGCAAGCCAAAGTTCGCTGTCGCGGTCAAGTAGATCGAGGTACTCGGTAATCTGTCGTACGACGGGTAGTCGTGGACCTGCATACGGCCTTGGCTCGCGCCCTAGCCTTTCAACCAACGCCCGGCGCCGTCAGCCCCGCCGTCCCATCGACATCCACCGAGAACTTCTCCCCCTCGCCGACCAACATCACGCCAAAAATCTCCTGCGCTGCCCGCAGCGAGATGTCCTCGAGGTACACGTCCTTCCGCACCGCCTCCGGATCCCGCTCCAACGGATCCCCATACCCCGCACCCGCCGCAAACGCGACTTCATACACATCACTCGGCCCCTGATAGATATCAATCTGCCGCAGCTGCAACAACTCCTCCTGCCCCTCCACCTCAGCGATATCGTTCGGCATCCGTCGCCGCGCGAAGCGCTGCAAGATGTCGGTATTCCGCTTGAACAGGTAGTAGTTCGTATTCGCCGGATACCCACCCGCCAGCCCCGGCGCCGTCGGGATCGCCGCCCCCGACGACTCCGTGTCCTGAATGATGTGCGTCGTCCCATGCGGAATGAACGCCACAGAAGCAGAGTTGCCGCCGCGGTACTTGCCGGCCCCGCCGGAGTCGGTGTTCTCCTTGCGGTGAATGATGAGCAGCGGAAACGACTGTTCGTTGTGCTCCACAGCCGCACGGCATTCTGCTGCTCGGCCACCGCCAGCAGGGCGCCGTCGCGCGAGAAGTCCGCCGAGCGGAAGCCCACACTGCTCGTGATCGAGGCGACCTCGACCGGTCGGTGCTGCGCCGCACGCTCACGCTGCCTCCGCGCACGAGCGCGATCCAGCCGCCCGAGGGAGCCACCGCAATGTCGAGGACGCTGCCAGCCGTGTCCGGCGGCAATGCCAGCGAGTAGCCCTGGGCGGCATCGAGGACCACGAAACCGTTGCCGGTGCCGGCAATGAGCCGGCTGCCGTCCACCGTGTAGGCGAGCGCGCGCGTCGGGATGCTGGGCGCGCCGGGCTGCCCCGGGAAACCGGGGCCGGTGCCGACGATGGACACCTCCGTCGGCGTCGCGACGGCGATCTCGCCGCCGCCCGGCCGGTAGGCGAGGGCCAGCAGCGGCAAGCCGAGCTCGCGGTCGAGCGTCTCGGGGCCGGCGATGCGCAGGTGACCGAAGAGCGCCTCGGGCGGCGTCGGTCTCACGGGCGCCGTGGCCGCGAGCGAGGCACCATCGGGCGAGTAGCTGGTGTCCCACGGACACGACGACGCGGTGATGGGCGCTGCCAGCTCGGTGTAGCCGCCCGTCTCCAGCTCGACGATGCGGTTGCCGAAGCAGACGCCCACCGCCAGCCGCTCGCCGTCGGGGCGATACGCCAGGCGCATCACCTCCTGGTAGCGCGTGACGTCCTGCAACTCCACCGCGGTGTCGGCGTTGACGACGCGCAGATGGTTGCCATTGGCGATGGCCAGGTGGCGACCGGCAGTGCTGCAGCCCGTGACCGTGGCGAGCAGGACGAGGAGCGTGGCGAGGCGGACGATGGCCATGCCGGCCATTCTAAGGGACCGCGGACGATGAACGTTCACCGGCCGCGCTGTGCCTCTAACGCGCCGCGCCTGCCGCGCGAGGCTGAGTGTCTAGCCTTTGACAGGCGCTGACGCCCCGCTGTCCTCTCCGCGCGCTCAGAGTAAGAACTCCACGGTCGCGACCTTCCGAGATTGCTGTCCATCGCCAGCGAATGTGCCTGGCACGTCGGCTGCTGTCGCCGCTCCCCGTCGCTCGATGCGACACGGAGGAGAGCCTCGTGATGGAGACTCGCCGGACATTCTTGCTCGGCATGCTCGCGCTTGGTCTGCCCGTTCGCGCCGCCGCCCAGGGGTTCCCCGGCGGCCTCGAAGACGCGTTCGGGCCACGCTTCGGCGCGCGGGCCAACGTGCGCGACCTCAGGCTGAGCCGGCCGCGGCGCGGCGCCGGCGTGCTGGAGCGCGTGCGCCACTGGAACGAGGTCGCCATCGACGCGAGCGGCCTCGATCACACGCCCGGGCGTCGCCGGGCGGTCGAGTGTTCGGCGAGCAGCTGGGACCGGGCCGCGCGAGCCGCGCGATGGCGATCGTCCACATCGCGATGTTCGATGCCATGAACGCGATCGGCCGGCGGATACCAGAGCTACACCGGGTTGCGCGCCGCGCCCTCGGGCACGTCCGTGGACGCGGCGATCGCGCAGGCCGCGCACGACACGCTCGTGGCGCTCTTTCCGTCGCAGGCGGACGATCTTCGACGAGGCGCTCGTCGAGGATCTCGGCTCATCGCCGAGCGGGCGCTCGCGAAGGACCCGCGGCATCGAGCTGGGCCAGGCGCGGCCGCCGCCATCCTCGCGCCGCGCGAGGACGACGGCTCGGATCATCCCGAGCCGCCGCGTCGGCATCGACTTCATTCCCGGCGACGCGCCGGGCCAGTGGCGGCAGGATCCGATCAGCAAGCATCCGCTCGCGCTGGGCGCGCACTGGGGCGAGGTCGATCCGTTCGTGCTGCAGTCGACCGACCAGTTCCGCGTGCCGCCGCCCCCGGACGCTGACCAGCCGCGAGTACGCCGTGGCGTTCGACGAGGTGAAGGCGCTCGGCGGTGACGGGATCGTCACCCCGACCGCGCGCACCGACGAGCAGACGTTCGCGGCATCTTCTGGGCCTACGACGGCACGCCCGAGCCTCTGCGCGCCGCCGCGCCTCTACAACCAGATCACCGTGCACATCGCCGAGCAGCAAGGCACGGGTCCGCTCGAGCTCGCGCGACTGCTGGCCCTCGATCAACGTCGCGATGGCCGACGCCGGCATCGCGATCTGGGAGTCGAAGTACCACTACCATCTCTGGCGCCCGGTCACGGGCATCCGCGAGGCCGACGGCAACGGGTCCCACCGCGGCGCGGATCCAACGTTCACGCCGCTCGGCGCGCCCGCCAGCAACCTCACCGGGCCGAACTTCACGCCGCCCTTCCCGTCCTATCCGTCGGGCCACGCCGGCTTCGGCGGCGCGCTGTTCCAGACGCTGCGCAACTTCTACGGGACCGACCGCATCGCGTTCACGTTCGTGTCCGACGAGTTCAACGGCGAGACCCTCGACAACGAGGGCCACGTGCGCCCGCTCAGGCCGCGCCGATTCGCCTCGCTGTCGCAGGCCGAGGAGGAAAATGGCCAGAGCCGCATCTACCTCGGCATCCACTGGGCGTACGACAAGACCGAGGGCATCGCGCAGGGCCGGCGTGTCGCCGACTACGTGTTCCGGCGGGCCTTCGTGCGTCTGCCCCGCTGAGTGGGGAACGCGCGCCGGGAACTAATATCCTGGGCGCCGGTCTAACAGAGCAAGATGAGACTGAGTCGCCTCCACCTGGGGATCCTGGCAATGCTCGTTGCGGCGCTGGCCGCGCCGGGCGTTGCGCTGGCATGCCGATGCATCTGGGCGGGCCCGTTCACCAAGGTGGCTCTCGCCACGGAGCTCGTGGTCCTCGCCGACGTGAAGTCGTACGAGCGCCACGGCATGGACGTGGCCGTCATCGAGATCCTGAAAGGCGAAGAGGCTCGGCGGACGATCCGGGTCTGGGGCGACGACGGCGCCCTCTGCCGGCCCTACGTGGCGACCTTCCCGCGCGGCACCCGCTGGATCCTGGCGCTGCAGCGTGAGCCCGGATCGGGCGACTACGCGATCTCGGGCTGCGGCGCGTTCTGGCTCGCGGTCAAGGGCGACCAGGCCGTCGGCCGCGTCACCGCGACCGAGCGCGGCGCGTCCGACGAATCAGTCCCGCTGGCGTCGGTGCTGGCCTGGATTCGCTCCGGCGGCGCGACGCCGCTTGCTTCGTCCCAGTAGGCTTCGCGGTCGCGGGTCGACCGGGAGACTGCGTCAGACCAGAACTCTGCTGCCTCATGACCATATAGACGTGCCAACCATATAGTAGGGGCCGGCGTGCGCCTCCTCGCCTTTGATCAGGACTTCGATGGACGCCTTCGCGTTCTCTGGCCGCTGTTCTTCCAGGGCAGTTTCCGTCGAAGGGCTCCAAGAACTCGGTAGGGGGCAAGCTCCTCACGGACCACAGCACGCACGACGTCCAGGGTCGACCGCCGGTGGAGGTGCTCGAGCAGGGCATCGTTGATCAGGGTCTGGTAGTTCCCGCCACCCGCCTTCTCCACCAGCTTACGGAAGTGCTCGAGCACCGCGTTGTCCAGCCGGATGGAGATCTTCGTCTTCCCGGTCTCCGGTTTCACGACCGCTCCTCGCCGAGCACCCGTGAAGTCGATGGCCCGATACTTCTCAGCGGCGGCCTTCTTCATACTGTTCCTTCTGGCGTCGATTCGCCTTCCACGCCGAGATCACCCGGATGATGTCCGTCTCTCGATACGCGTACACCACGACCAGCAGATTTCCGGCGTCGCTTAGCCCCAGAGTTACGAAGCGCTCCTCATCGCTATCGGCCACGTCCTCGCGCGTCAAGGCGAGATCGTCTTCCAGGACCGTGACGGCTTCCACGAAGGTGACGCCATGAGTTCGCAGGTTCGCTGAAGCCTTCCGCGAATCCCATTCGAACTGCACAGCGACAGTGTATGGACATATGTCCTCCATGGCAAGCGCGGTGGCAAGGGCGTCAGGCGCTCGCCTCGACACCGACGCGCGTCGATGGTATCCAGTGTCCCGGCGCCGGACGAGACGGGCCTCCAGTCCCCTCGATGCAGAGCGCCCACCCATGAGGAGCCCGGTATGAAGAAGAAGCGCGTGTTTGGCACCGGTGGCGAGCTGCTCGTGCATCAGCTGGTGGCCCAGGGGGTGAAGTACGCGTTCACGAACACCGGCAGCGCCGAGGCCGGCTTCTTCAACGCGCTGCTGACCGTTCCCGGTGTGCAGCCGATTCTCCTCCTGGCCGAGTCGCTCGTGCTCTCCGCGGCGGACGGCTATGCCAAGGCCTCGCGCGAGGCCGCGTTCGTCAACGTGCATCTCGCGGCCGGCACGCGCCAGGGCTCGGGCCAGCTGCAGAACGCGTACTTCGACGGCTCGCCGATGGTGGTGACCGCGGCCATGCGCGATGCGGGATCGTTCGGCGACCACAACACGCTCGGCTCCAGCGGCGGCTTCTCGCAGATGGGCGCCGTGGAGGACATCACCAAGAAGCGCTGGGAGGTGTGGGACGCGCGCGGCATCCCCACCGTGACGCGCCGGGCGTTCAAGGAAGCGCTGACGTTTCCGACCGGGCCGGTCTACGTCGCGTACACGAGCCAGGCGCTGGAGAGCAACGACGTCGAGGCCGTCATCCAGGCCGCGGACGCGCCGCACATGGGCCTGCTGCCCGAGGCCGGCGTGATCCAGTCGATCTGGGACGCGCTCGTCAACGCCGAGAAGCCGCTGCTGGTGTGCGGGCAGGACATCGGCGTCGCCGGGGCGGGGGAGGACATCCTCACGCTCGCCGAGCGGCTCGCGCTGCCCGTGGCCACCGGGTTCTTCGACTACGCGAGCTTCCCCGCGCATCACCCCAACTACATTGGCCAGGTCGAGAGCGTGTCGGAAGAGGAGTACGACGTCGTGTGCTGCGTGGGCTACCGGCAGAACACGCGGGGCTATCCCGTCGATCTACGCTTCGCCAAGACCGGCACCATGATCGGGATCGGCCACGATCCCTCGATGCTGGGCAACACGTTCCCGCTGGACATCGCGGTGTGGGGCGACGTGCGGCATACCGTGCGCGCGCTCAACGGCCTGTGGAAGGCGACGGATGGCCACCAGCCGCACGTGCAGCGGCGCGCGGCCGAGCTTCGCCGCCGCGGCGAGCGCCGCCTGCGTGAGCAAGCGGAGGAGGCCGCGGGGCACGCCGGCGAGCGGCCGATCCATCCGAACTGGGTCGCGCACGTCGCCCACCAGACGCTGCCCGAAGGCACGATGATCGTCTCCGAGAATTTCCGGAACACCGATCACCTGATGCCGTTCGGCCTGGGCAAGGATCACTGGAGCCTGATCCGCACCTACGGCGGATCGCTCGGTCACGGCATCGGTGCCGCGGTCGGCGCGCAGCTCGGCGCGCCGGATCGCCCGGTGGTGTGCAGCCTCGGCGACGGCGCGGTCATGTATAGCGCCTCCGGGTTCTGGACGATGGCCCGCTACGCCCTGCCGATCCTCACGCTGGTCTGGAACAACCTCAACTACCAGACCGTGCGCACGAACTTCGACACGTTCGGCGGCGAGATGGCCAAGCAGCAGAAGTACCCGGAAGTCTATCTGGGCGATCCCGAGATCGATTTCGTGATGCTCGCGAAGTCGCAGGGGATCGAGGGCCGGAAGGTGACCGAGCCGAAGGAGCTGGAGGGAGCGCTACGGCGCGGAGCCGACGCGATGCGGGCGGGCGAGCCGTACCTGCTCGACGTGCGCGTGGCCACCGTGGGTGCCGGCGCGGACTCCACCTGGCACCAGCGCTTCAAGCTGCGCGGCTAACCGGACCGGCGCGCGACCCTACGCGGGAGCGAAGAAGCCGCTGAGGGCGTGCGCCGTCTGCTCGGCCGCCTCCTCCGGGAAGAAATGGCCGGCATCGAGCGCGTGCCCTTCCACGTGCGCGCTCCATGCACCCCAGATCTCGATCGGTCCCCCGGACTCTGCGTACCAGGTCTCGAGTCCTCCACGGGCGCTCCAGACCACCAGCAGCGGGCAGGCCATGCGCCGGCCCTGCGCGCGATCCGCCCTGTCGTGCTCGCGGTCGAGCGTCGCGGCGGCGCGATACTCCTCGCAGATGGCGTGGATGTGCGCGGGATCCCGCAGCGCGTCGACATAGACCTCCTTCACCTCGCGAGGAAAGACCGTCGAAGGAGAGCCCCAGTCGCTCAGCGCGTTGTCGATGACGGCTTCGGGCGCCGCGGACAGCAGGCGTTCCGGAAGCGGCTCGGGCTGAGCCAGCAGCACCCAGGGCCAGTAGCCAAGGGCGAATCGGGCATCGGCCCGTCCCCACGCGGTGTCCGTCGGAAGAATATCGAGCACGGCGAGACGCTCGACCCGATCGGGATGGTCCAGGGCCAGCCGATAGGCGACGCGCCCGCCGCGATCGTGCCCGGCGACCGAGAAGCGGGGGAAGCCGAGCCGCTCCATGACGATGACCATGTCGCGCGCCATCGCCCGCTTCGAATAGGGGGCGTGGTCTGGCGTCGAGGCTGGACAACCGCTGCGGCCGTAGCCACGAAGATCGGCGCAGACTACCGTGAAATGGCGGGTGAGCAGCGGCGCGACGCCGCGCCACATCAGGTGAGTTTGCGGGAACCCGTGCAGGAGCAAGACGGGTGGGCCGGACCCGGACCAGCGCGCGAAGATGCTGGTCTCGCCCGTGTCGATCTCGGCGGCCTGAAAATCGTCCAGCATCCCGTGGTGCGCCCCTGGTGTGAGTGTGCGAGGGGCTTGGCCGCTATCTTACCCCTCTCCGGCGCCGCCCGGACCGCCGCCGGCTAGCTCGCGCGCGCGTAGCGGAGCATGACGTCGCCCGACCGGAAGCGCTTGGTCTCGCGAAGCTCGAGCTTCACGCTCTTCGACACCTCGCTCAGGAGCGAGCGGCCGCCGCCGAGGAGGACCGGGCAGACGACGAATTCGTACTCGTCGATCAGGCCGTACTCGGTGAGCTGCGAGACGATGGAGCCGCTGCCGAAGACGATCATGTCCTTGCCGGGCTGCTTCTTCATGGTCTCGATCTCGCGCGGGTCGAGCTCGCTGACGAGGCCGGAATTGTGCCACCGCACGCTCGTCAGCGTGCGGGAGAAGACCAGCTTGGTCATCTCGTTCAGCGCGACCGCGATGACACGGTGCTCTCGCGATCGTTGTCCCGGGTGGTGAGGGTCCTGCACGGTGGCCGTGTCGTCGACGATGGCGTGCCGCCAGAATGCCTCGAAGAGCTCGTACGTCCGGCGCCCGAACAGCACGGTGTCGAAGCCGGCGATGCCGTTCGCGGCCGCCCGGGCCTGCTCCTTGGCCGGCACGACCCAGTTCAGGTTGCCGTCGGCTCCCGCGAAGTAGCCGTCCGCCGTCGTCCAGTTGAACATCACGATCCGTCGCATGACTCGATCACCCGGCCTTCCGCGTCACGCTGCCTTCGGTGCTGAGCGCCGTCTCGTCCACGTCCGAGTCGATGAGCACGTGCGGCGCCGGGCTGGAGGCGGTCGCCGCCACCCGCACCTTCGTCGTCTCCGTGCCGCTGAGCCGGATCACCGTCTGGGCCGCCGGGGTCTGAACGCCGCTGAGCAGGCAGTCCTGAGCCGAGCGAAGCCAGGCGACGGGCCCGGAATCATGCGGCGCCGTCGCCACCAGCGTCTTGACGGTTGCGCCCCGCACGTCGTCCAGGATCAGGGCGGGACGGGCATCGGGCGCGCCCACGGTGAGCGTGGTTTTCTCGACGCGTAGCCCCGTCACGTGTCGGCAGTACAGACCGTGGGCGGGAAGATTGCGAAAGCGCGCGGCGTCCGGATACTCGCGCTCGCGTTCGGGCACCGGCCGCGTCACCAGCGCGGCCTCGCCGCCGCCCTTGCCCGAGATCCGGATGTCGCTGAGGGCGATGTCCGACACGTCGCGACCGGGGACACCGGTGATGGACGAGGTCCACTCGGCCCCGGTGGCCACGATGTCGGACATCGTGATCCGCGCCAGCGTCCCGGCGGTGGGGACCGTCTGGCCCTGGCCGCGCTCGCCCAGCCGCACGAAGATCGGCGCGCGCACGTTCACCATCCGGATGCCCGTGACGACGACCTGCTCGAGCCGGCCGCCGTCCACGTTCTGCAGAGACACCCCCGCGCTGGGAAAGGGCCGCAGGTCGAAGGGCGGCGGATCCCACACCTCGGTCCGCCCCGACATGGTGCAGTTCCGGAACACGATGTTCTTGAAATCGCCGCAGGACTCCGTGCCGATCTTGAGCCCGTTGCGGACGCGCACGAGGTCGCAATCGGTCACGACGACGTACTCCGTCGGCCGCCGGACGCCGAGCGCGAGGCTGCTCTTGAGCACGATCGCGTCGTCCCGCGATTCCACCCGGCACCCGATGATGCGCACGTGGCGGCAGCAATCCGGATCGATCCCGTCGGAGTAGCCGTTGCGGATGGTGACGCCCCGGATGTCGACGTGATCGCAGCCGAGCAGGCTGATGTTGTAGTTCGGCGCGTTCTCCAGCGTCAGGTCGCGGATCGTGACGTCGCGGCACTCCTTGAGCGCGATCGGCTTGGGGCCGCCGCGCGACCGTCGGTTGCCGTCGATCCGACCCGGCCCGGCGATGGTGACGCCGTGGAGGCGGCGGCCCTGGAGCAGCGCGAAGGTGAAGTCCGAGGTCTCGCGATCGGCGAACGTCTCGTACTCGAGCTTCTCGTGGGGATCGAACGCCGTGTCATCGGGGCTGGCGATGAGTGTCGCGCCGGCCGATAGGCGCAGGGTGAGATGATCCCGCAGACGCAGCGTCCCCGAGACGTACTCGCCCGGCGGGAAGACCACGACGCCTCCCGGGGCGGCGTCGATGGCCGCCTGAATGGCGGCGGTATCGTTGGCCTTTCCGTCACCGCGGGCGCCGTGGTCGCGGACGCTTCGCGCGGCGGGCTCGCCCCATGCGAGGCGCGGGGAGCCGGCGAGCCACGGAACGGCGAGTGTCCCGGCACCCCGCAGCAGAGCCCGACGCGAGAGATTCACACCGTGGACATGTGCAAACCCGGTGCCTCGGGCCCGAGCGGGGCTCCAGGGCGGTCGGTCATAGGGTTCGCGCGTGCCGTCGAGGTCTACGCGGACGGCGGCAGCGCGGCCGGGCGGACCATCACGCAGTCGAACTCGATCACGCGCCCGGTCGGCTCGTCTCGGGAGGTGTCCATCTTCAGAAAGCAGCGCGGTGGCGGGCCGCTGCCGCACAGCTCATCCAGCACGTCCTCGAGCCGGCGCACCGCCACGCGCTCGTGGCGCGCCACTTCCGCCGCGCCGCCGAAGCGCTTGGCGGCGAAGGCGATCGGCTCGCGAAATGACGAGAACACGTCGTGCCGGGTGACGTTGATGTCGAAGAAGCCGGGCTCGCAGGCGACGCTCGTATCCGGGCAGCCGGACCGCCTCGAGGCGCACCAGACCGAGGGCCGCCCGCACCAGTCGCTTCAGCATGGGAGCGTCGAGCTACCTGACTTCCCAGTCCCTTCAAGAATTCGAGCATCGCCGCGTTCACCTCGCGAGCGCGCTCCTGCTGGGTCCAGTGACCGCAGCCGGGCAGCATCAGCGAGCGACGCAGGTTGGGCACGAACTTCGAGAGATTGGGAATGAGCTGATCCATGCCGCGGAACTGCACGACCAGGTCGCGATCGCCGGCCACGTAGAGGGCGGGGACGGTGACGAGCGCGCCGGCGTACGGTGCCAGCAGCTCCCAGTTGCGATCGATATTGCGGTACCAGTTGAGGCCGCCGCGGAAGCCGGCGCGCGTGAACTCCTTCGTGTAGAAGTCGATGTCCGCCTCGCCGATCCACGCCGGCAGCGCGGGCGGATCGATGGTGTGGTCGAGGAAGCCGCCGCCGCGCGGCACCATGGCGATTCCGCTGCTCGGCGCGCCCGCCGCCCCCGAACGGGACGGCGAGTCGCCGGAGCCGGAGTACGCCATGCGGCGCATCGTGGAGCGCACGTCGCGCTGCAGCTCGGCCTCGGCCACCCCCGGCGTCTGGAAGTAGATCTGATAGAACACCTCGTGCTCGTTCTGCGGCATGACGGTGCTCGGCTTCACGGTGCCCCGCGGCCGGAACGGGACGCTCAGACCGATGACGCCGCGGAAGCGATCCGGACGCAGCAAGGCAGCATGCCAGGCCACCGGCGCGCCCCAGTCGTGACCGGCGATGACCGCGGTCTGCTCACCGAGCGCGTCGAGCAGGCCGACCATGTCGCCGACCAGGTGCAGCATCGAGTAGCTCTCGATGTCCTTGGGCGCGTCGGTCTGGCCGTAGCCGCGCATGTCGGGCGCGACGGCGTGGAAGCCGGCGTCGGCCAGCGCCGCCAGCTGATGGCGCCAGGAGTACCAGGACTCGGGAAATCCGTGGCACATGATGACCAGCGGGCCCGTGCCCTGCTCGGCCACGTGCATGCGGATGCCGTTGGCCTCGATCGTCCGGTGGGTGATCTCGCTCACGTCAGTCTCCTACTCGTTCATCACGGCCATCAGGCGTTGCACGAGCTCGGGATCCTGGTAGACGCGGCGCGGCTTCAGCAGGTGCTGGACCTCGACGGTGAGCCGATGCACCGCGGGGTCACGGGCCGCCAGCTTGATGAGCGCCAGCGAAAACCTGATCGTCTGCGCGAAGTCCGGCGGACGCGCGCCACGTGTCTTGGGATGCAGGAAATCCGGGATGGCCGCCATCGCCCACGGCGTCTCGATGAGGTCGGCCGCCTCGGTGAAGAAGGCCGGGGCCAGGCCGTTCAGCGGATCGGTCTCGGTGTCACGCTGCGCCAGCACGCGGCGCAGCGCAGAGGCCTCCATCGCCGCGACGCTCATGCCCTGGCCGTGCACCGGATTGAAGCGACAGATCGCGTCGCCGATCGGCAGCAGGCCGGGAGGGAATCCCCCCAGGCGCTCGTAGTGCCGGAACAGGCTCTCGGGAAAGCCGAAGCGCGTGACGGGGCCACGCAGCGTGCTGCGCCTGATCGCGTCGTGCAGCGTCGGCTGCCGGAGCCGCTGCGCGAAGGCCAGGAAGGCCGCTTCGTCCGCGGGCGCCTTCTCGTCGTGCCGGGTGCCGATGGTCGCGATCCAGCGCTTGCCCTCGAGCGGGAGCAAGATTGCGCCCCCCGCGCCACGAACCGAGGCGAAGACGAACAGCCCCTGCCAGTCGCCGGGCGCGTCGCCGGGAATGTCGTACACCGCGGTCGCATAGTTCAGGTCCACGCCGATCGCGGTTTCGTCAGGCAACGCGTGGGCCATCGACTTCAAGGTGTCGAGGGTCAAAATCCCCCGGCCGGAGGCGTCGACGACCAGGTCCGCGGCCAGGTTCTCGATCCGGCCGTCACCACCATCCCAGCGCACGCCGGTGACGGCGGTGGGGCTCGCCACGAGCCCGTGCACGCGGCAACCCTCACGGATCTCGACGTTGGGGCACGACTTCACCAGCAGCCGGCGCACCGTCACTTCCAGCAGCGGGCGCGACATCGCGTAGGAGCTCACGCCGACATCGCGCTGGGGGAAGGAGTCGAAGCCGGGGCGCTCGATCCGTAGATCCAGCCCGGCGCGCAGCAGGACGGCGCCGCCCGCCGCGAGATCGCGCTCGAATCCGGGCAACAGCGCCTCGAGTGCATCTTGACCGCCCCGGAGCAGGCCGTGGACGTGTCGGCCCTGCGGGATGCCGGGCCGGTCCTCCGGCTCGGCGGGGAGGACGTCGCGCTCGAGGATCAGCACGTGCTCGAAGTGGTCGGCCAGCACCCGCGCGGCCGTGAGCCCGCCGATCCCGGCGCCAACGACCACCGCCCGCTTGCCGATGAGCTTGGACATCAGTGGCGCCGTCGGGACGGAGCTTTCAGCGCGCGCCGAGCTCGATCAGCACGTTGCCGTAAGGGTCGATCCGCGCGGTCTGGAACGGATGCACCACGATCGTCGTGTCCGGCACCTGGATGATGGCCGGTCCCGGCATCACGTTGCCGGCGACGAGGCGCTCGCCCCAGAACACCGGCGTCTCCTCGAAATCGCCGAGCTCGGTCCAGTAGACCGGGCGCGTGCCGGCCCGGGCCTCGCGCGAGGGCTCGCGGCTGCCCTCGGCGCGCGGCCACGATGTGCGGCTTGGCGCTGACCGCCGAGGCGCGCACGCGGTAGGTGACGACCTCGACGCGCGCCTCGTGGAAGCCGGCGCCCTGGCCGTACACCGTCTCGTACCGGCGGTGGAAGTCGCGATGAGCTGGGTCAGCGCGGCCTCGTCGAGCGGCCCCGACGGCACCGGCACCTCGACCTCGTTGATCTGGCCCTTGTAGCGGATGTCGGCCGAGCGGACGAGCCGGCCATCGGCGGGCGCGATGCCGTCGGCCCGGAGCTGGGCGACGCCGCGCGCTTGCAGCTCGGCGAAGCGCTGCATCACCCGCGCGGGGTCGAACGGGCTCGACTGGATGTCGACCGCCTCGTAGATGTGCAGGAGGTCCGCCGACGCCGCGCCGAGCGCGGACCACAGCGAGCAGAGGCCGCCGAGCGGCACCACCACGCTCTGGGCGCCCAGCTCGCGGGCGTAGACGCCGGCGTGCACCGGACCGGCGCCGCCGTAGGCGTAGACCACGCAGTCGCGCGGATCGTAGCCCTTCTGCACGGTCGCCTTGCGAATGAGGTCCGCCATCTGGTGCTCGACCACCCGCGCCGCGCCGGCCGCCGTCTCGACGAGGCCGAGGCCCAGCCGGGTGGCGATCGGCGCGAAGCTCTGGCGCGCCTTGTCCACGTCGAGGTGCAGCCGGCCGCCGAGGAACGTCGCCCGGGTCGAGATAGCCGAGCACCAGGTCGGCGTCGGTCACCGTGGGCTGGGTACCGCCCCGGCCGTAGCAGGCGGGGCCGGGCTGGGCGCCGGCCGAGATCGGGCCCACGCGCATGGTGCCGCTCATCTCGTCGATCCAGACGATCGATGCCGCCGCCGCTGCCGATCGAGCGGATGTCGATGCGCGGCACGAAGTACTCGTACTGATGGACCACGCTCTGGTAGCTCGCCACCGGCTCGCCGTCCCAGACCAGCCCGACGTCGAACGAGGTCCCGCCCATGTCGGTGGCGATCACGTGCTTGTGGCCGATGAGGCCGCCCAGGTACTGCGAGGCGAGCACGCCGGCCACCGGACCGGAGTCGAGCGTGAGGAAGGCGCGGCGCGCGGATTCGGCGGCCGGGATGACGCCGCCGCCGCACTGCATGACCTGAAGGGGATAGCGCAGGCCCGCCGTCTGGGCGCGCGACTCGAGCCGGCCGAGGTAGCGCGACATCACCGGGCCCAGGTAGGCGTTGAGGACCGTGGCCACCGTGCGCTCGTACTCGCCCCAGCGCGGGATGAGGTCGGCCGAGCAGCAGACGAAGACGTGCGGCGCCAGCGCTCGACCATCGCCTTCACCCGCCGCTCGTGCTCGGCGAACTTGAACGACCACAGAAAGCAGATGGCGATCGACTCGACACCCTTGGCCGACCAGCTTGCGGATCGCCGCCTCCGCTTCCTCCTCGTTCAGCTCGACGACCACCTGGCCCTTGCAGTCCACCCGCTCGCTGACCTCGGCGATGAACGGCTTGGGCACGATGGCGGATCCGGCTTGCCGCTCTCGGGGAAGTGCAGGACCTGCACGTTGTTGAGCCCGGGCACTCCGCGCGCGCCCCGCATGATGTGGATGACGTCGCGGTGGCCCCGGGTGGTGATGAGGCCCACCTTGGCGCCCCGGCGCTGGAGCATGGCGTTGGTCCCGACGGTGGTGCCCAGCGCCAGGCGCGAGGTGTCGCTCAGCAGGGCCTCGGTGGTGATCCCGAGCTTGTCGCCGGCCAGGCGGAGCGACTCCATGACGCCTTCGGAGAAGTCGTCGGGGGTGGAGGAGGCCTTGGCCGGGACGATGCGACCCTCGGCGTCCATCACCACGCAGTCGGTGAAGGTCCCGCCGGTATCGATGCCGATGATGTAGGGCATGGCCCACCTTTCAGGGGTGCTGGGCCGTTATCTTACGCCTGCTTACTCGATCACGTGGTCGGCGCGCAGGCGGCGACGCCCTGAATGCTCCGCGACCAGGGCGCCGACCCGCCGCTGGCTCGAAACTATCCGACTCCGGCGACCCGGGTCTGTCCGGCACGGTCGTCGAGTCACTCGAATCTCCGTAGTGATCCAGAGTTAGCGCGCGCGGCCGTCGCCGAAGCCGGCCCGGCATTGCCCTTGCTCCCTAGCCGTCTCGGTCGAGGTTTCCAGGGAGGTAGCGCGTGTTGCTGCAAACATTGCCTGCCATCGGCGGTGCCGTCGGCGTCCGCGGCGGCTCGTCCGTGTCCGAGCGTAAGTTCGGCGAGCTCCTGATCGAGGAGGCCGCCATCACACGGGAGCAGCTGGAGGAAGCGCTGCGCGTGCAGAGCACGCTGCGGCACTATCTGCCGCTGGGCCAGGTGCTGCTGAATCGCGGGCGCCTGACTCGCGCCCTGCTCACGACGCTGCTCAAGCGCCACCGCAAGAGCGCGCGCCTGGGCGAGCTGCTCGTCCGCTCGGGCCAGATCACGACGCAGCAGCTGCAGACCGCGCTCTCGGCCCAGGGGCAGACCCGGCGCCCGCTCGGCCACACGCTCATGGCGCTCGGCTACGTCTCCGAGGAAACGATGCGCGGGGCGCTGTGCGCCCAGCTGCACATCAACTTCTTCGACCTCGATCGCGTCAAGCTCGATCCCGCGCTGGCCCGGCTGGTCAGCGAGAAGTACGCCAACCGGCGCCGCGCAGTCCCGCTCTTCCGGGCGGGCTCGATGCTGGTCGTGGCCGTCGACGACCCGACCGATACGACGGTGGTGGAAGAGCTGCAGCAGCTGCTCGGGCTGCGCGTCGAGGTGGTGACCTCGACCTCGGCCATGATCCAGCGCGCCATCACCCGCCTCTACGGAGAGGGCGCTCGCTCGAGCGAGGACCCCTGTCTCTACCACAACATCCTGATCGGGATCATTCGCGACCAGGAGGTGGCCGACGCGGCCGCCAAGACCCTCGGCGTCAGGATCCTGCCGCCCTACTGGCAGTCCCGCTAGCACTGGTACTCCCGCCAGATCGTCGCCGTTCCGCAACAGTGCAACGCGCGGATGCTGGTGGACTCAGATCCCAGGCCGTGACGACACCGTCGAGACGGAAGGCTGGCCCGAGACCCGCCGGGAGGGCCGGCGGATCGGCATGCAGGAGATAGGCTGCGCGTTCGCAGCCGTGCGATCGAGGTCCGGGAAGGCGAGCGACTGGTCTGGACGTCCCCCCAAGCGCTGTCCTTCGAGACGGGCTATCTTTACCTGCAGATGTCGAGTCACAGCAACTACGCGGCACGCTCGATCTACTTCACCCGCGTCCGGATCGACTAGCCGGCCTCGCGCACCTCGCTGACCTGGCCTCCGGCGGAGCGATCGCGTGAACTGGCTCAGCAACCTGTTCGGCAAGAGTGCGGCCTCGGCCGAGCCGTGGTCGTTCCCCCGGCGCATCGAAGGGCTGGCCGACACGCTGGCCATGACCGTGTTCGAGCACGAGATCGCCAGGATCCGCCGCTCCTTGCCCTGCTGGACCTTCGTGAGCGACGGCCTGCTGGCCCACGGTCAGAAGGAGATGATGCTCACGGTGGCGCGCACGCGCGGCGAGCACCCCGACGACATCGCGCGCGAGGTCGCGCGGTTCCTGGTCGATGTCTACCGACTGGCCGGGCAGGGACGGCGCGTCGACGAGGGCGGCCTGACGATCTTTCGCGGCCCTGGGCCGGCCGGCGCCGACGGCATCGCCTACATCCGACCCGAGCCGATGGCCGGCGTGGAGGCGCCGCTGTCCGTGCTGGCCGCCATCCCGCTCATGGGCGCGGAGGCCCAGGTGGCGCGTGACTTCGGCGTCACTCGCGTGCTCGCGCGCCTGGCCCGCCACTATCGCTACTATCCGTGCCCACCCTGGTGGGAGCGCGGCCGCTCGGCGGTCGCCGCCCTGCCGGGCGACGACACGAGTTTGCTGACGCAGATGCAGCACGTGCGGGTCGTCGGCGTGACGGCGCGCATGGAGGCCGGCCAGGTCAGACTGCGTGTTCATCCTGCCGCCCGGGAAGAGCTGCACCGCACGCTGACGCGCGTGCCGCGCAACGCGGCGCTGGCGCTGCTGACCGATCCCGACGTGGAGGCCGACGGCTTGCTCGTCTGGACTCCCGGTGTCGAAGGGCTCGAAGCCGCGACCCCGGCTGCAAGCCGCGGCGAGCGGCTCGGGTTCGCGTTCGTCTCGTTTGCGGTGGGCGTCGAGCAGGTCGGTGGGCGCATCGTCGAGGATGGCGTCGTCCTGATGTTCACGGCGCCGGCCTGGGAGGCGTTCACCGCCGCGCTCGCCGCCGGCACGGCGCTCACGCTGTCGCCGACCGCAGGCAACATCGGGCTCGAGCTGCACTGGATCCCCGACCGATACGTCAGCCCGGTGGACGGCCGCGGATACAACTCGGAAGGCGGCTGGCGACGGTACTATCCGCCGTCGCCCGTCTCCGCCGAGCAGCCGCGCGTGGCCGATCGCATCGTGCTGCTCACCAGCAGCCACGACCTCGCCGGTCGGGTGGCGCCGGAGCTCCTCGCCGGCTACGTCAGCGCGATCGAGCGCGAGTTCGTGCGCACGTGCGGTACCGGGCCCGGGCGCGTCGAGATCTTCGTCCGGATCGAGCTCCGCCCCGAGGAGCCCGCGCGCGTCGTGGGCCGCGGCGATCTCGACGAGACGCGCATCGCCGCGCTGATCGGCCGCGTCGCGGCGCCGGCGGTGATCGGAGGCAGCGTCGCGTTCGAGTGTCGCCTGACGACGCCGCCGGAGCCGAGCTAGCCACTCACGGCTTCTTCAGCTTCAGATCCTCCAGCGGCGCGGAGTAGGCGAAGCTGCGGATCAGGTTGATCCCCGGCTCCTCGACGGTGGGCCCCACGCCCCAGATGAACGCCAGCTCGTAGATCGGCACGTACATGACGCGGTCGTAGAGGATCTGCTGGATCTGGTGGATCAGCGCCTCGCGCCGCTTGGAGTCCGTCTCGCGCGCCTGGCGCTGGAAGAGGTCCTCGACCTCGGGCAGCACGCCGGAGGTATAGATGCCGTTCTTGCTGACGTAGGCGTCCAGCCGCGTGGCCGCGTTGCCGCCGGCGCCGGTGATGCCCACGATGACGTTCTTGAGCTTCTTCTCGCGCCACGCGGTCGTCATGGCCGCGCGCTCCATCGTGCGCACCTTGCTGCGGATGCCGATGGCCTGCAGATACGCGACGAGCGCCTCGCCCATCGAGAAGTAGGGCGGCCACGGATAGAAGTCGCCGGCGTCGAAGCCGTTGGGATAGCCGGCCTCGGCGAGCAGCTTCTTGGCCCGCGCCGGATCGAACGGGTCCGGCTCGAAGAACTTCGAGAACTCCAGCGCCCGCGGGATCAGCGAGCCGGTCGGGTACGAGAACCCCAGCGTCTCGGCCTGGTTGAGCGCCTTGCGGTCGATGGACAGGCTCGCCGCCCGGCGCACCCGGATGTCGTGCCACGGCGATTTCGGATCCCACTGGTCGGGGAGGTCGAGCCAGAAGGTCCCCTGCGATTCCTTGGGGGCGACGAGCTTGAACCCCGGCGTGCGCTGGATGTCCTCGGCCACCGGGCCGGTGAGCAGGTAGGCGATGTCCACCTCGCCCTTCTTGAGCGCGGCGGCGCGCGTCGTCTCCTCCGGCAGGCTGCGCAGGACCAGCCGCTTGATGTTGGGTGTCTTGCGCCAGTAGCCGTCCCACGCTTCCATCACCAGCTCGACGCCGGGATTGAAGCTGACGAACTTGTACGGACCGGCGCCGATCGGCGCGCGCTTGAACCCGTCGTCGCCCACTTTCTCGACGTAGGCCTTGGGCACGATCCAGCCCGCGCCGGTGGCCGAGGTGCCGTAGAACGTCATGAAGTCCGGCCACGGCTCCTTGAGGTGAAAGCGCACGCGACCGGGATCGACGATCTGCACCTCGCGCACGCGCTCCTTGAGGAGCTTGGCCCCCGCGCCCTTGTAGCGCTCGAAGGAGAACTTCACGTCCGCCGCGGTGACCGGGTCGCCGTTGTGGAACTTGACGCCCTTGCGGATGACGAACTCGTACGTGAGCCCGTCCTTGGACTGCGTGAACGACTCGGCCAGGCTCGGCGTGTTGATGCCGGCCGGCATGGGCTTCACCAGCGCGTCGTGCAGCGCGTAGAGGACCATGAAGGGCGTGATGATCCCTTCGGTCTCGGCGGGATCGAGCCAGCGAGAGGCGATCGTGATGTGCACGCCCCACGTCATGGTGCCCTCGGGCGCGGCGAGGGCGGGCGGGACGAGGCCAGCGAGCAGCAGCGCCAGGACGATCGACAGGACGACGCGCGAAGGCCGTGGCCGCATGGGAGCCTCCTGCGATCTACGGTCGACGAGTGTCGCCGAGCAGACCACGCGGGCGACAGCGGCGCAAGCGACTTCTGTCCGGCGCGGAACGCTACGTCGGCTTCGCCTCGCCGGGTCGAGGACCGCCGGAGCGCAGCTTCACGAAGCGGTTCAGCAGATCGAACCAGAACGGCGCGCCGAACGAGGCGCCGATGGCGGTCAGCAGCCAGCCGGCCAGCAGGGAGCCGTCGAACGTCTTCCAGTCGAACGAGCGCTGGACGAACGGCACTCCCTCGGGCCACCCGATCGGCAGCCGCGTGGTCCTCAGCAGATCCCGCGTCGTGTCGATGCGCGGGCTCGACGGGGATTCCTGTGCGAGCTTCTCCGCCTCGGCGACGATCGCGGTCCGGAACGGGATGTCGTTCCAGAGGGCCAGCCCGATGGCCACGATGTTGATGTTCAGCGCGACGGCCAGGATGAGGCCGATGATCAGCTGCCAGAGCTGGGTCCAGCGCTTGTACCAGCCGGACACGCGGTCCATCCCGGTGTCGAACCACTGCTCGATCGCGGTGCGCAGGCGATCGACGCTGCCCACCGCGTCCTCCCCGAGCACGCGCAGCACGGTGGCCAGCTCCGGCGAGTGCGCGCGCGCCGCCGCCTGCAGCCCGGCCGACATCCGGGCCGGCAGCGACTTCTGCACGGCCTCGACGAGGGGGAGCATCTGCGCGGCCGTGGTCCCCGCCGTCGCGATCAGCGTGGCCAGTCGCCGGAGGTCGTCGCGCACGGCGGCGCCGACCTCGGTCGCGGGCATGGCCGCGGCCAGGTCGCCCACGGTCGTCGCCAGCGCGGCCGCCGGCGCGGGGTTGCCGGCCCGCAGCGACGTGGCGATGTCACCGAGCGCGCGCTCGGCCTCGGCCAGCTTGGCGTGCGGCTGCTGCAGGAGGTCCAGGAGCGTCAGGGCGAAGACCTGCTTGGGGATGTACGACGGACCGGCCATGCGCAGCGGCGTGAGCCGCGCGCCGGACATCGGAGGTCCGAGACTCAGGATCATCGGGTGCGCGTAGAACGCGTCGCGAAGCGAATCGGAGCGGATCAGCTCGCCGATGCCGCGCCAGAGCGAGCTGGCCCGCTGCTTGAGCACACCGGCCAGCAGCTCGTTGAGGGCACTGACCAGGACGCTGACGAGGACGAAGACGTAGACGAGGGCCAGACCGACGTCGACCACACCCGAGTTGAGCATCGCGGACCTCCTGACTGACTGCGCATCCCCGCGTCGAGGAGTATAGTGCTGCGGCGAGGTGACCAATGCGGAAGACCATCACCGGCACCGGCGGGATGCTGCTGATCCAGACCCTGAAGGACGCAGGGGTCGAATACATCTTCACGAACCCTGGGTCAGCCGAGACCGGCATCTTCGCCGCACTCGCGGAAGACGGCGACCAGAAGCTGATCATGGGCAAGCACGAGGGGCTGGTCGCCGCGATGGCCGACGGCTACCACCGCATGAGCGGCAAGGTCGGCGTCGTCATCGCGCACGTGATGGGCGGCTCCTATCAGCTGGCCGGTCAGCTGTTCAACGCGCAGGTCGCCGGCTCGTCCCTGCTGGTCATCGCGGGTGACTGGGCCTCCGAGCTGCAGGACTATCGCGGCCTGGCGCCGTTTCCCGGCCTGACCCAGGCCGAGACGATGCGGCCGATCACGAAGGAGGCGCGCTGCGCCTACCAGGTGCACACCAACCCCAAGGCCATCACCGTCGCGACGATCCGCGGCCTGCGCGAGGCCACCACGCCGCCGACCGGCCCGGTCTATCTCTCGATCAGCGCCGAGCTGCTGAATCGCGAGGGGCTGGAAGCCACGATCGGTGAGGACGCCGGGTACCAGATCGAGCGGCCCGGCCCGGCGCGCCCGCAGACGATCGAGGCCATCGCGCGCCGGCTGGCCGAGGCGCAGTGCCCGGTGCTGATGTTCGGTGACGACGTGTGGCGGGGCGGCGCGCAGGCCGAGGCGGTGCGCCTGGCCGAGCTGCTGGAGGCGCCGGTCTTCACCAGCCGCACGATCTTCGCCAACTTCCCCACGCGCCATCCGCTCTTCTGCGGGAACTATCCGGCCTCCAAGGACTTCGAGAAGGTGACCGGGCTTCAGCCCGACCTGCTCTTCCTGGTCGGCTGTCAGGGCGTGCACGGCAGCGTGCAGGAGCCGACCATCATGCAGATCGGGCCCAACCCGCTCTTGATGGGGCGCCACTATCCGCTCGACGTGGCCGTGCAGTGCGAGCTGCGCGACACGCTGCGCGGCCTGACCGACGCGCTGTCGCGCTCGAGCGCCTCGGGCGGCTGGGCCCGCGCGCGCGGCAAGGTGCGCGCGTTCGCCAAGCTCCTGATCGAGCGCGAGGAGACGCTGGTGCGCGAGCACCAGAACGACACGCTGACGCATCCGAGCGTGCTCGAGGCGCACCTGGCCAGCCTGCTGCCGAAGGACGCGGTGGTGGTGCAGGAGAGCTCGACGGCGCGCGCGACGCTGATGTCCTTCGGCCACGGCGGCATGGCGTGGACGCGCAGCGGCGGCGGCTCGCTCGGCTTCGGCGTGGGCGCGGCCATCGGGGCCAAGATCGCGGTCGGGCGCGATCGCCCGGTGATTCTCAATCTCGGCGACGGCGCGCTCGGCTACAGCGCGGTCGGCTTCTGGACGATGGCCCGCTACAACACCGCCATCCTCACCGTCGTCTCCGCCAACGACAGCTACCAGATCGTCCGTCACAACTGGGCCAAGGACATGCCGGACGCCAAGATGATCCGCGACGGCAAGTATCCTGGTCTGTGGCTGAGCGATCCGCCGGTCGACTACGTGGGCCTCGCGCGCTCGCAGGGCGTGGAGGGCGAGTGCGTGAAGACGGTGAAGGAGCTGGAGCCGGCGCTGCGCCGTGGCCTCGATATCACCACGCGCGGCAACCGTCCGTACGTGGTCGAGGTGGCCGTCGCCCGCGAGGGCGTCGGCGCGGACTCGACGTGGTTCCAAGACTGGAAGATGTAGGAGGCTGACGAGAGCCATGGCCCCCAATCAGGCGCTGCCGCTCTCCCGCTACACCGTGCTCGACCTCACCCGCGCCCGCGCCGGACCAACCTGCGTGCGCCAGCTCGTCGACTGGGGCGCCCAGGCGATCAAGATCGAGATGCCCGGCGGCCGCTCGGGCGATGGCATGGGCGGCAACCGCCACGGCTTCGACTTCCAGAACCTGCATCGCAACAAGAAGGCGATGACGCTGAACCTGCGCGACCCCGAGGGCGTGGCGATCTTCAAGGAGCTGGTGAAGAAGGCCGACATCGTGGTCGAGAACTACCGGCCCGACGTCAAGCGCCGGCTCGGCATCGACTACGAGGATCTCAAGCGCGATCAACCCGCGGCTGATCTACGGCAGCATCTCCGGCTTCGGCCAGAGCGGCCCGTATCGCGATCGGCCCGGCGTCGACCAGATCGCCCAGGGCATGGGCGGGCTGATGTCGATCACCGGCATTCCGGGGCAGGGGCCGGTGCGCGTGGGCATTCCGATCGCCGACCTGTGCTCGGGCATCCTGCTCGCGCAGGGCATCCTGGTGGCGCTCATCGAGCGCGAGACCACCGGCCAGGGCAAGTGGGTGCACACCTCGCTGCTCGAGGCGATGCTCTCGATGCTCGATTTCCAGGCCTCGCGCTGGCTGATGAGCAAGGAAGTGCCGCCGCAGGCCGGCAACAACCATCCGACCGGCATTCCCACCGGCGTCTTCGAGACCAAGGACGGCCACATCAACATCGCCGCCGCCGGCGACGAGATCTACGAGCGCTTCTGCAAGGCCATCGGCCACCCGGAGCTCAGGACCGACGCCCGCTTTGCGACCTCGAAGGCGCGCTCCACCAACCGCGACGTGCTGACCGACGTGCTGATGCCGATCACGCGACAGAAGACCAGCGCCGACTGGATCACGATCCTCAACGACGCCGGCGTGCCGTGCGGGCCGATCTACCGGATCGACGAGTCGTTCGCCGATCCGCAGGTGCAGCATCTCGAAGATGGCGCAGCCCGTGAAGTCGCCGGCGCTGGGCGACATCACGATTCTCGGTCACCCGGTCTCGCACGGGACCGAGCGCCTGCCGATCCGGACGCCGGCGCCCGAGCTCGGTCAGGACAACGAGGCGATCTTGAGCTCGCTGGGGTATTCCAAGGACCAGCAGGCGGACCTGGCCAAGCGCGGGGTGATCTAGAGCGCGAACCGGTAGAGCCGGGCCACGTTCGAGGCGGTGATCGCGCGACGCTCGGCGGTGGGGACTCCGTCGAGGATGCGTTCCAGGATGGTGCGCGAGCGGGGGAACGTCGACTCGGTGTGGGGATAGTCCGAGCCCCACATGAGCGTGTCGACGCCGATCAGCGCGCGATCGCGGATGCCCATCGCGTCCTCCTGAAAGCTCAGAAAGACGGAGCTCCCGGAAGAAGTCGCTCGGCAGCACGTCGGTGCGATAGCGGACCCAGTGCGCGCGCCGGGCGCGCTGCGTGTAGGTGTAGTCCAGCCGATCGAGGAAATACGGCACCCAGGCGATCTCGTGCTCGGCGGAGCCGACGCGCAGCCGCGGATAGCGCTCGAGCACACCCTCGAGGATGAGGTGACCGAGCGCCACCCGCACCCAGTAGTCGGCATTGGCGAGGAGCGATGCGCGCGACGTGCGGTTGCTCTCCGTGTCCGAGTAGGGCGTCGGGCGGTTGGTCGCGACGTGCAGGCTGATCGGCGCGTCGAGATCCTGGGCGGCGGCCCAGAACGGCTCGTACATCGTGTGGTCGTAGCTCCGGTCCTCGGTCGGCGCGACCGTGATCATGCCGCCGGCCAGGCCGAGCCGGCGCGTGCGCGTGAGCTCGCGGACCGCCTCGTCGACGTCCTCGACGTTGATCATGGCGATGCCGCGCAGCCGCTCGGGCGCCGCCTGGCAGAAGTCGACGAGCCAGTCGTTGTACGCGCGGAAGCACGCCGACAGGAGCGGAAGGTCGGGCACCATGTACAGCTGCAGGCCGGCGGTGGGATAGATCACCGACCCCCAGATCCCGTCCTCCTCGTTCTCGCGCAGGAACTCCGCCGGCTGATAGGCTCCCGGCCGGACCTCGGAGAAGCGCGCGGCGGGCCGGAGATCCTCGGCGTGCTCGAAGCGCTTGCCCACCTGGGCGCCGCCCTGGAACGAGTTGCCGCGCGTGCCGTCGATCATCCACCAGTCGCCGTCGGACTCGGCCACCACGCGCGGGGCGCGGTCCTTGAAGGCGCGGTCCATCCGCTCGGTCCACAGATCGGGCGGCTCGACGACGTGGGAATCCGACGAGATCATTCTCCAGTCGAACATTGCTTGCCTCCGTCCTGAGAGTAGAACGCCGGTCCAGGCCCGGCAAGGCGCCCGGGGGGCCCTTCGTCAGCCCGACAGGCTTCCGGCCAGCGTCGGGGTCCGGCGACGCGTCCAGATGCTGGCGCGCCAGCGCAGGCCGATGAGGAAGGTGAAGAGCAGGCCGACCGTGGCGGAGAGGCTGATCGTCAGCGCATAGCCGATCCGCTCGATGAGGAAGCCCGAGGCCATGAGCCCCAGCGGTAGGCCGTAGACCGCCAGTGTCCGCACGCCCATCACGCGGCCGCGGAATCCCTCGCCGGCGGCGGCCAGCAGCGTTGCCGTCATCGCGATCATCGCCACGTTCTGCACGAAGCCCGCGACCATGAGGGTGAGACTGCCCGTCCCGGTGCTCGTCAGGTGGCCGAAGCCGAAGACCATCACGTACCAGATGGCGGTGCACACCAGGGTGGCGCGTTCGGGGTGGCGCGGCCCGCCCGTGAACACCATGCCGAGCGAGGCGAGCAGGCCCCCGAAGGAAAAGCTGGCCACCAGGAATCCGAGGCCCGTGGCGTCGACGTGATAGATGCGCTGCGCGACGTAGGGTAGGAGGCCGCCGGAGGCCGGATAGGCCGTCAGGTTGATGAGAAACGCCAGCAGCATCATCGCCAGCACCTCGGGCGTCGTCCACACGTGCACGAGGCCTTCCTTGAGATCGCGCCAGCCCGACGGCCCGGCGACGGCGCGGCGCGGCGACGCGGATGGATCGGGCGCCGACGGCCGCTGCGCGATGCCGAAGGTCAGCGCGAGGCCGACCGCATAGAAGATCACCACGAAGGCGTAGGTGGCGGGGACACCGAGCGCGGTGGACAGGGTCGCGCCGACCAGCGCGCCGGCCACCCTCGCCGAGTCCATGGTCGCGCGCGACATGCCGAGCGCGCCCATCAGATCGTCGGGGCGAATCGTCTGACCGATGAGCGAGTTGCGCATGATCAGGTCGTTGGGGCGGACGAGGCCGGTCAGCGTGGCGAGCGCGAAGACCCACCCGGGCGTCATGGCCCCGGCCAGGGCCAGGCCGGTCATGGCGCCCGGCCAGGACGACGTAGATCGCGCGCATCGCGCACAGCATCGTACGGGCGCCGAGCCGATCGCCCAGCACGCCGAACACCGGCGCGACCAGGGTGCCGAGGAACTGCAGCGAGCCGAAGGCGGTCAGCAGGAGCACCGAGCCCGTGCTGGTGAGGATGTACCAGGCCAGGATGATCGTCTCCATCTCGGAGGCCCAGGAGGTCAGGAGATCGGCCGACCACTGGAAACGATAGCTGCGGACGCGAAAGGCCCCGAGACTCAACGGACGGCGCTGTCCTCCGAGTGTGGCGTCGCCTCGCACGCTACCACGTTTTGCCGGCGATTCGGCCCTCGCCCCACATCGCGCTTGTCCGGCTCTCCGGATTGCACGATGATGCCGTGTGCATGTGCTGCGAACCGCCACCGCTCTGATTCTCGCCGCCGTGGGGGCCGCGCTCACAGCCGAGGCACAGGATCTCGAGCCGCGGGCCTTCACGAACACGCCGGTCGGCCTGAACTTCCTGATCCTCGGCTACGGACACACCCAGGGCGACGTGGCGTACGATACATCCTTGCCGATCAAGGACGCCCAGCTCACGGTCAACGGGGCCGTCCTCGCGTACGCGCGCTCGCTCGACGTGTGGGGCCGGGCGGGGAAGTTCGACGCCGTGCTGCCTTTCGCGTCGCTGAACGGGACCGCCAAGGTCTTCGGCCAGCCGGCAGAACGGCAAGTCTCCGGCCTTGGCGATCCGCGGCTCCGGTTCTCGGTGCTGTGGTACGGCGCGCCCGCACTGACCCTGGAGGAGTTCGCGAGCTACCAGGCCGACCTCATCATCGGCACCAGCCTGGCCGTCACATTGCCGCTGGGCCAGTACGACACCCACAAGCTCGTGAACATCGGGACCCACCGCTGGTCGTTCAAGCCCGAGGTGGGGGTGTCCAAGACTTTGGGGCCGTGGACGCTGGAGCTGGAGGCGAGCGCCACCTTCTACACGGACAACGACGACTTCTTCATCCATCGGACGCTCCACGTCGATCCGCTCTACGCGGTGCAGGGCCACGTCATCTACCACACCCCATTCGGCGTGTGGCTGGCCGCAGACGTCACCTACTACGCGGGCGGGAAAGCGACGGTCGACGGCGAGGAAGGCGAGCGGCAGGAGAATGTCCGGGTGGGCGGCACGATCGCCATTCCGGTCAATCGCTACAATTCCGTCAAGATCTTCGGCAGCACCGGCGCCGTCGCCCGTGTCGGAGGCAACTTCAATACGATCGGTATCGCCTGGCAATATCGGTGGGGGGGAGGGCTCTGATGCGAATCGTCTTTCCGGATGGCGCCGGCTGCGTGACGCACCCGTCGGAGCTCGAGCCGCTCCGCAAGCTCGGGCCGGTCGACTTCTACGACGGGCCGCCGCCCGACAAGGCGCAGCTGATCGAGCGCCTCCGCCCGGCCGAGGCGGTGGTGCTCGACTACTCGGAGATGGACGCCGAGGTCCTGCGCGCCTGCGAGCGCCTGCGCTTCATCAGCTTCCTCGGCATCGGCTACAACAGCTGCATCGACGTGGCGGAGGCGACGCGACGCGGCGTGGCCGTCGCCTACACGCCGGACTACGGCGCGACGTCGGTGGCCGAGCACGCGCTGGCCATGATCCTGGCCCTCACGCGCCACATCGGCCCCGCCTTCGTGAGCGCGCGCGAGGGCCGCTGGGAGCCCGGAAAGTTCCAGGGCATGGAGCTGCGCGGCAAGACGCTCGGCATCGTGGGGCTCGGACCGATCGGCACGGAGATGGCGCGCCTCGGCGCCGGCCTGGGGATGCGGCTGATCGGCTGGACGCGCCGGCCGTCGCCCGGCGCGCGCCCAGCACGGCGCTCACGCTCGTCTCGCTCGACGATCTGTTCGCCACCGCCGACGTGGTGACGCTGCACCTGGCCTACACGCCCGAGTCGCAGGGCCTGATCACGCGCGCGCTGCTGGAGCGGATGAAGCCGGAGGCGTGGTTCGTGAACACGGCGCGCGCCAAGATGGTCGACAACGAGGCGCTGGTGGATCTGCTTCGCCGCGGGCGGCTGCGCGGGGCGGCGTTCGACGTGTTCGAGACGGAGCCGCTGCCCGCGGACAACGTCTATCGCACGTTCCCCAACGTCCTCTTCACCCCGCACATCGGCTACAACACGCGCGAGGCTTCCGCCAACATGCTGCGCATCGCCATCGCCACGGTGGAAGCCTTCGCTCGGGGCGAGCGGCTGCACGTCGTCAACGGCGTATAGTCGCCGAGGGGGGAGATTTCATGAAGGCCTACTGGATCGCGCCGGGCCCCAGCGGGACGGCGGCCGAGCTCCGTGAGACGGCGACGCCGGAGCCCAAGCCGGGCGAGGTGCTCGTCCGCGTGCACGCCACCTCGCTGAATCGCGGCGAGCTGCTCGGCGGCAAGACGGGCGCCGCGGCCAAGCCGGGCGGCGGCGAGTGCGCGGGCGAGGTCGTCAAGGTCGGCGACGGTGTCAGCGGCGTGGCGGCCGGTGATCGCCTGATGGGCCGGTGCGCCGGCGGGTTCGCGGAGTACGCGCTCATGGACGCGCGCGAGGCGATGCGTGTGCCGGCGCGGCTCGCGTGGGAGGAGGCGGCGGCCACGCCGCTGGTCTTCCTGGTCGTCTACGACATGCTCGTCGCGCAAGGCCACCTGACCGCCGGCCAGTGGCTGCTGGTGACCGGCGTGTCGTCCGGCGTGGGCGTGGCCGCGCTGCAGACGGGCAAGGCCCTGGGCGCGAAGGTCATCGGCACCTCCGGCTCGGCCGAGAAGCTGGCGCGGCTCGAGAAGGTCGGTCTCGACGTCGGCATCCGCACGCGCGCGGCGGACTTCCACGACACGGTGCTGAAGGCGACCGACGGCAAGGGCGTCAACCTGGTCGTCAACAACGTGGGCGGCAGCGTCTTCGCGGAGTGCATCAAGAGTCTCGGCTTCGAGGGACGCCTGGCGATCGTCGGTCACATGGATCGCACGATGAGCGCGACGCTCGATCTCGAAGCGCTGCACAGCAAGCGCCTCACCGTGTTCGGCGTGAGCAACCGGCTGCGCAACGCCGCGCAGCGCGCGGAGACGGTCCGCGGCTTCGTCCGCGACGTCATGCCGAAGCTGGAGGACGGCTCACTCCGCCCCCTGGTCGACAAGGTCTTCGCCTTCGACGAGCTGCCGGCCGCCCTCGCCTTCATGGAATCCGACACCCAGGTCGGCAAGATCGTGGTCCGCGTGTAGCGACCGCGCCGAGCGTGTCGCGACCGCGAGATCACCAGAGGAGCCCTCAGTATGTTGATGTTCGGGGTGCTCGTGCTGGGCGCGATGATGCTGGCGGCGTGTGACGATCTGGTCGTGCACGACACGGCGAGCTTGCTGGCTCCCCACTTCATGCGATCCGAGATCGTCGGCCTGGTCGCGGGCGCGGGAACGACCTTCGCCGCCTTGCCCGACCTGATCGCGATGCTCAGGCGACGATCGAGCCGGGGCATGAACCCGAGAATGGCCGGCATCATGGGCGTCTTTCAGATCGGGTGGATCTACTACGGCCTGCTGATCGTGTCGCGCCCGGTGGTCGCGTGGAACCTCATCGCCGTGGTGATCAACCTCCTGAGTGTCGCCGCATACCTGCACTTCGCCCGTCGCGAGCGGAATCTCGCCTGAGATCTCGCTCGGACCGGTCGCCTGGACGTCCTACCTGGTGGTGGGAGCGTGGCGGCAACGCAGTGGTCCCAGTCACCACCCTGGGACGGCCCCAGCTCCGGTGATTGCCATCATCCCTGCGTTCGTTGCCACGATCCGGTTCGACTGAACGACCACGAGCATCAGACGCGTACCACGATCTTGCCGACCTGCGTGTCGGACTCCAATGAAGGCGAGGGCGGCCGGCAGTTCGTCGTAGGGAAAGACCTTGTTGACCAGGGGGCGAGTGAGCCCGGGGGCAGGGCAGAGAGGCCGAGAACGGCGGCTTCGTCGTACAGTCGCGGTTCCCACGCGTAAACCGACCACATCACATACGACCAACGTCGCATAGCAGCAGCCCCAGGTTGTCCCCTAACATAACTCATGATACTCGCCAGTCTCGTCGTTGCGGTCTTCAGCCTCTCCGTCGGTGTCCAGCCCGCTGCAGCTGCCTCACCTCTTGCTTATGTAGCTGACTTTGAAGCAGACGCGGTGTTTGTGATCGATATATCGACCAACGCCGTCGTGACCACGCTGCCCGTTGGCAATCGTTCGACGCGCGTCGCCATCACTTCGGACGGAGCGTTTTCGTTGCCGCGATCCGGTGGCGATAACCGCTGTAAATGGCCTTAACCGCGCGGTCCGAGCGCGACTCGCGGAGGCTGGCTATGCACGCTCTTAGCCGAGGTGTCACCGCGGGGACGCTGTTGCTTCTCGCCCTCACCCTTTCGGGTACTGCCCCCGAGGCCGGCCGCCCGAGGCCGACTGGAGCGGCAGCTGGACCGAGCGCGTTGCCGGGTGCCGCGGCGATCCGCGCGCAGATCGCGAAGCTCCCTCTGGCCTTCGAGCCCAACGTGGGCCAGGCCAGCGCCGATGTCCGGTACGTGAGCCTGGGCCCCAGCCCTCGGCTGGAGCTGACGGACACGGAAGTTCGGCTGACGGGGCCCGAGGCGCGGCGCGGGAGCAAGGTGGTCAGCCTGCGCCTGGCTGGCGGGGCCCGGCCCTCCCGCGTGGAATCCCAGGATGAGCTGCCGGGCAAGGTCCACCACTTCGACTCAAACGATCCGCAGCAGTGGCGGCGTGACATTCCGACCTTCCGGCGTGTCGCGTACCGAGACGTCTATCCGGCCACCGATCTCGTCTTCCACGGCAGCCGGGACGCCGTCGAGTTCGATTTCGTTCTCCATCCGGGCGCCAGTCCCGGCGCCATCGGGATCGACGTCCGCGGCGCCGACGCCGTCGCGCTCGACGGCGAGGACGTGGTGATCCGCACGGGCGGCGACACGTTGCGCATGCACGCGCCGGTCGTCTACCAGGACTCCGCGACGGGCCGGAAGCTCGTCGACGGCCGGTTCAGCATCCAGGACTCGCGGATCGGGTTCGAGATCGGCGCATACGACCGCGCGAGGCCGCTCGTGATCGATCCCGTGGTGACGTATTCGACCTACTTGAGCGGCACGGGCGGCGAGAACAGCATTGGCGTCGGTGTCGACGCCGCCGGCAACATCTACGCCGCGATGGGCACTCCGCCTCCCCAAGGGCGGGTCGTGAAGCTCAGCGCCGACGGCCAGACGCTACTCTACTCCGTCACCCTCGGCGATATGAGTGTCCATGGGTTCGTCGCCGACGCCGCTGGCAACGCCTACGTCGTCAGCACGTGCGGGTATGATGACTCTTTCACCCAGTTCGTCTGTCCGACGCTGAAGTCGCTCACCTCCGGGCGGCGATTGTTTCGGGGAGATTTCGGCACCTACGTCACCAAGCTCGGCCCCTCGGGCGCGATCCTCTTCTCGACGTCGGTCGGCGGCTTCGGCAGCGTCCTCCCTGGCGGCATTGCCGTCGATGCCGCCGGCAACATGTACGTCGCGGCGTGGGGCCCCTATGGCGGCTTTCCACTGACCCTGCCCGTGCCCCCCTTCGGACGTAGCGCGGTCGTCGAAGCCATCGCCGCCGACTACTCGCGCTTTCTCTACGTGTTCGAGTTCCCGACTGACTCCCTGTTCGAGCCCGGCGCTCTCGCCGTCGACCGGGCCGGCGCCGTGTACGTGACGGGCATTGTGCACGACGGGAACTTCCCCACGACGCCCTGCGTGGTCCAGCCCACGGCGGGTGGCGGCGCGGTCGTGGCCAAGATCGCGCCCGACGCGTCGCTGGCCTATGCGACGTTCTTCGGCAACGGCGCAGCCGACCCGACGGCGATTGCGGTCGACGCGAGCGGCAATGCGTACCTCACCGGCGTGGCCGGCCCTGGACTGCCCACGGTCAATGCCCTGCAGCCCACCATGGCCGGCGGGAACTCCGACGCCTTCGTCGCGCGACTGGACGCCACGGCCTCCTCGCTCGTCTTCTCGACGTACCTGGGCGGCAGTGGCGACGAGTCGGCCCCGGCGATCGCGCTCGACGGCTCGGGCAACATCTACCTCGCCGGCCAGACGTCGTCAGTGGATTTCCCCCAACAGAACGCGCTGCCGCCGCAGTTCGGGCAGGCGGGTTCGAATTTTGTCGTCAAGATGACACCCGACGGTCGCTCGCTCGTCTACTCGACCTACTTCGCCGACGCCCAGACGAGGGTCACCGCGCTGCATGCGACCGCGAGCGGCACCGTGTATCTCACCGGGTTCACGGGGTCGACGGCCTTCCCGACCGTTCGGCCGTTTCAGGCGGCGCTCGACGGCTCCGGTGACGCCTTCATCGCCACCCTCGTGTCGTCGGAACCCCGCGTCTTCATGACGAGCCCAGCGGCGGGAGCGACGGTGAACGGCACCGTGTGGACCGACGTGTGGGTGGAGAACGTCGCCGGCACGTCGAACGACTTCACACTGAGCGTCGGGGGCACCGTCGTCGCCCAGGGCACCGCCAGCAATCACGCGACCCTGCCCTGGGACAGCCGCTCGATCCCGGATGGCGCGATCACGCTCACGGCGACGGTGCGCGACGCGGCCGGGGACGTCGGGGCCGCCACCCGCGATCTCATCGTCCGCAACGGCCCGGAGCTCGGGGTGTTCATCACGAGCCCGCCGGCCGGCGCGATCGTGGGCCGCCGCAGTCCTGAGCCGGGCGGAGAAATCGTGTGGTCGGACATCTGGGTCGAAGGGGCGGCGCGGGGGCCCCGGACCTTCACGCTGGCGAGCGTGGGCACCACGCTCGCCACGGCGAGCGCCAGCGGCAACCATGTGACGCTGCCCTGGGACTCCCGTCTTGTACCCAACGGTTGCCGGGCGATCGTCGCGACGGTGCGCGACGCGGCCGGCCACGTCGGGACCGGCACCCGCGATCTCTTCGTCCTCACCGGCCCCCCGGTCGACGTGTTCATCACGAGCCCGCCGGCCGGCGCGACCGTGGGGGGAGTGGTGTGGTCGGACATCTGGGTCGAGGGCGGAGGCGGAAGATTCACGCTGTTGGTTGGCGGCACCACGCTCGCCACGGGTAGCGTCGGCAACCACGTGACGCTGCCCTGGGACTCCTCTCGCGTGGCCGACGGCCCCCAGGAGATCGTCGCGTGGGTCTTCAACGCCACCAATCAGATGGGGGTCGGCAGGCGAACCGTCAACATCCAGAACGGTCTTCGGGCGGGGGCCGGAACTGCGCCACGGTCGGCGATCGCGCCCACGCAGTGAGGCCGGCGGCCGGTGTTCGTTGTCGCGATCCGGTGGCGATCGCCACTATCGCGGCCGCCAGCACGGACGATGCCATGAGTGACGTCGGGGCCTGAGGTGGATTCGACTGAACGACCCCCGGTCTTGAGTCGGCGCCGAGCCCGCGATGCTGATTCCACGCGGCTTCGTCGACGCCGATCGTGATGACCCTCGGTGGCTGGAAGACGGAACGGATGATGCGGCGGTACCGGACGGGCAATGATGTGGTGGGTTTACGCGTGGGAACCGCGAGTGTGCGTTTCTGCACATACGACCAACGTCGCATGGCAGTAGCCGCAGGTTGTCCACTAACATTCCAGGCCGATATGGGGTACCGCCGGTAGAGCACATTCCGAGCATGGTGTAGTGCGAGAAGGGACAAAGGGGTACCTCATGACACTCGCCATTCTCGTCGTTGCGCTCTTCAGCCTCTTCGTCGGTGTCCAGCCCGCTGCAGCCGCCTCACCTCTTGCTTATGTATCGGATTTTTTTTCAGCCGCGGTATTGGTGATCGATACATCCACCAACGCCGTCGTGGCCAGGGTGCCCGTTGGTAGTCTTCCGTCGGGCATCGCCATCACCCCGGACGGAGCGTTTGCCTACGTCGCGAACCAAGGCGGAACGGTGTCCGTGATCGAGACCGCCACGAACACTGTCGTGGCCACGGTGCCCGTTGGTCTGGATCTGTTTTACGTGGCCATCACCCCGGACGGCGCCTTTGCCTATGTGACAGCTGAGAGCCGAACCCAAGGCATAGTGGCCGTGATCTCAACCGTGACCAACGCCGTCGTAAAGACAATTGATGTCGGTCCCGGCAGCCCAGTGGTCGTGGCCATCACCCCGGACGGCGCCTTTGCCTATGTGACAGTTCGGTCCCCAGACACAGTGGCAGTGATCTCAACAGCGACCAACGCTGTCGTGGCCACGGTGCCCGTTGGTAGTGGGCCGTCGGGCTTGGCCATTACACCTGATGGCGCGTTCGTATACGTGGGGCTCGGCCACGCGCCCGGTGGTGTGGCGGTGATCGCGACGGTGACGAACTCGCTGGTGGCGACCGTCAACGTGGGTGTCACAGGCGTCGTGGCGATTACGCCAGATGGGGCCGAGGTGTACGTGAGCACACCACTCTTCGTGTTCGTCATCGCGACAGCGACGAACACGGTCGTCGCCAGAGTTCCTATGGAAATAAACTGCTGCGGCATTGCGATCACCCATCCGGATGGCGCATTCGCCTATGTGGCTCAGTCCGACGGGTCGCGCGGCTTTGTCAAAGTGATCTCAACCGCAACCCATACCGTCGTGGATGTGATCGATGCTGGCGCATTCCCATTCGCCGTGGCGATCACACCGTCGGAGCCCCGCGTCTTCATGACGAGCCCAGCGGCGGGAGCGACGGTGAAGGGCACCGTATGGACCGACGTGTGGGTGGAGAACGTCGTCGGCACGTCGAACGCGTTCACGCTGACCGTCGGGGGCGCCGTCGTCGCCGAGGGCACCGCCACCAATCACGCGACCCTGGCCTGGGACAGCCGCTCGATCCCGGATGGCGCGATCACGCTCACGGCGACGGTGCGCGACGCGGTCGGGCTCGTCGGGGTCGCCACTCGCGGTCTCATCGTCAGCAACGGTGTGTCCATCACGAGCCCGCCAGCCGGCGCGACCGTGGGAGGCATCGTGTGGTCGGACATCTGGGTCGAGGGAGGAGCGGCGGGGCCCCGCACCTTCACGCTGTCGATCGGCGGCACCACGCTCGCCACGGCAAGTGCCAGCGGCAACCATGTCACGCTCCCTTGGGACTCATCTCGCGTGCCCAATGGCCCCCAGGCGCTCATCGCGACGGTGCGCGACGCGGCCGGCCTCTTCGGGACCGCCACCCGCGGTCTCATCGTCCTCAACGGCGCCGTGCCCGGGGTGTTCATCACGAGCCCGCCGGCCGGCGCGACGGTGGGGGGAGTAGTGTGGTCGGACATCTGGGTCGAGGGGGCGGCGGCGGGGCCCCGGACCTTCACGCTGTCGATCGGCGGCACGACGCTCGCCACGGCGAGCGACAGCGGCAACCACGTGACGCTGCCCTGGGATTCATCGCGCGTGCCCAACGGCGCCCAGGCGATCGTCGTCACGGTGCGCGACAGCGCCGGTCG
>CAVZOE010000002.1:0-250893 GCA_963776725.1 uncultured Candidatus Rokubacteria bacterium
TTACTACTATTCAGCGCTTCCTTCTTTGATCGCTATATACTCATTCAATGCTGCAGCGATTACCTTTATCGTAGCAAGATTGTCCATTGCCGTTGCTGCCGTTATCATTGTTGGAGTTGGTGTAATAGTTGTCGTAGTAGCGGTGTTCACTAACTGAGCACCGGTGTTATACCTTTTCTTTGGGCAATCATGCATTATATCACTCTTCCCTCCTTCCCTGAATTCGAGAGGAACCCACTTGTCTGCTGTTGTATGTCCCACCGAAGAATGAGTATCGAGATAAATACTGCACCACAGTGATTACTACGGTCTGTTGAGAAGTTATACTAGACCTCTTCGGGCAAATCAGCCAGTAGAACATGACATGGTCATAAGGAATTTCAAGGTAACACAATCAAACAAGAATACCAATACATTCCAATTCGTAGGAGCTCATGATTTAAACAGTATACTTTATTTCGAAAACCCTTCAATATTTTTCATCTATCTAACCTTCAAGTGGGTGGAACCAGCCGCCTCTGCGAAGAGCCATCCCAGCATGAGAGTCATCCAGGTTCCAGCTGATCAAGCGGTCAATATGCACCTTCATAGTTACATCATCACCTTTCGAAAGATAGGATGCTACAGCTGGATTATCCAATGCATCCTGCTTCACATATTTCAAATGAATCAAGCGAATAATCTTCTGTGCTTCCTCTCCAACCACAAGCTCCTACCTGACCTTTGATCAATACTCCTTTGAGATTCAAGCCTGCTCTTGATATATCGATCATCACTGATGCATGTGGTCTACTCACAAGATTTCGATACTTGTGTCTGGCGAGAAGTGGGTATGCAAATGTCGTTATCGATTCGCAGAAACCACATAGACATGAGATGAATGCTACCGTCTTCATCAAGTGTAGGGAGGTTAGCGATCAGTCTCATCGAAAGAAGTTTGTCTATTTCGACTGAGCTGAGAACAAGTGGTTTGTTTGTGGCAGTGTCAGTGTCAGGAGGGTGGTGGTTTGTCATATTCTCCTCCCATCTAACGTAAGCTGCAGCTTTTGTCAATGCTATATTACACCTGACTCAGTATAACATGTTATTATTGTCTATATACACAATAAAGGATATCAGGCCTATAGACCAAAACGTGTATAATTGTCAACTAACATAACTTTAGCGACTAAACATAAGAAAGTTATATAAAGATGGGGACTGAAAAAGTAAATGATATTGCTTACACAAACTAAAACCCATTATTCTTATACAATTTTAGATAATGGGATTAGTACATTTTATCATTCTTATAGTAATAATAACCCTAGTGATCTAGTTCATGATCAGCACTATCTTTCCAAGTCTTCTCCCTCTCTTACTGATCCTAATTACCTACAAAATCAGAGATCAAAATTAGATACTATCATAAAGACGGAAACAAAAGAACGACCACAACCACAATCACCATTTATCAAAAGGATACTTCTCGTAGACGATGATCCCGACATTACATTGACTTTCAAAGCGGGTTTAGATGGTCATTATATTGGCGACGGCGAAAAGAAGAAAAGATTTGAAGTATACGGATATAACGATCCCTTATTAGTCTTGACAGAATTCAAACCACATTTTTATGATCTTCTTCTAACCGATATCTATATGCCAAACATGAATGGCTTTCAGTTATGCGAAAAGTTATCAAAATTAGATCTTAACATTAGAGTATGTTTTATGTCTGCATTAGTAGAAAATATTCATGCTCTAAGAGAAGTATATTCTAACGTAAGTTTAGGATGTTATATTGAAAAGCCAGTGTCAATAGAATATTTAACTAAAAGATTATCAGCAGAATTAGATTAGTAGTATAGAAGGTTTGTATCAATAAACTAGCATATTCTTCATCTTGCTAAGAGTGTCTAGTAAATGTAATCCTTTTTCAGTTGTCTTGCATGTTCGATCCCTTAGTAAATATTCTACTAGTCCATTCCTATGTAAAAGCAACAAATATCGTTTGAATGGAATATGACTTATTGATGCTGTTCTAAGAACATCTGTATGTCTTGCCCTGGTCTTTGCTGTTTCCAGTATTGAGGCAATTATATCAAATCTATTTCGATACAGAGTTATTTATGGCTGGAAATATAATGCATGACATCATTAATGAACGTATTTAGTGATATGTAGTTGACACCTAGTAAAACAATTTGACACTCTTATCAATCCTTAACATTAGATCAACAAGCATCTACCAAAGTTTATTGAAGTATATGCTCGCATCGGAGTCTTTATAATTATAGCTCACAGCTGAGTTTACGATTCTTTACTAGTGATTATAGAGATATTGGCACTACGATGGGTTACTTTTTAGTCATTTGTCGTTGTTGTCGATACTATGAGCTTACCGAACATTTCACAATACAATGAACCACATGTTAAACAAATAATTGATTTCTGTTTACCTTCTTTAATCTTAATTGATTCAAAGTCATGTTCATGTATCAATATACTGTTGCTATTATTTTTGAGTTCTTTAGCTATACTATTGCCGCTGTAATCATCTATTACAAGCGTCTCATATTTACAGAAGAATAGAATATAAAATAATTACTGTCTAAGTTTATTAAAAATTCTTCCATTATAAGGAAAAGTGTTCGTATAATCTCCTCGTCAAGAGGTTCAATTAAGATCACATGTTTGTCTCCGGTTACAGGAATTTAAGAATGTAATAACGCACATTGCTGTGTGAATTTCCGCTCTTGTTATTATCTGAACAAGTTGCGTGGGCTCATTGAGCGCTAACGAAGACCGGACTCACGCTAGCCTCAAGTTTTAAAATATTGTTCCCGATCAAGATCAGCAATCAGTCCAGGCTGCTTTGGCTTCCACCCCAGAAGTTCCTGAGTTTTCTGACTTGAGGCCTGGACGTCCATTGCTGCAAAATGCGCGAACCAAGCAAAATGATTGGTGGCCTCCTGAGGGCCTATACTGACAACCGGCACTTTCAGGCGGTGGCCGATGACTTCGGCGATTTCTCGGAACGGGACGCCTTCTTCAGCCACACCGTGATAGTAAGCTCTTGCGGCCCCTTTTTCCAAAGCAAGCCTGAACAATTGGGCAGCATCAAGTCTATGCACTGCGGGCCATAGGTTGAGCCCTTCACCCAAGTATGCAGAAGATCCTCTTTCACGCGCCATATTGATAAGAATCGGCACAAAGCCGTGATCGCCATCGCCATGGACTGATGGCGCAAGACGCACTACTGACACGCGCACTCCACGATCCGCTACAGCGCTCGGCAGCTTCTTCGGAAGCCACACGAGGGTATGGACTTGGAGAAGGGGGCATGCTTTCTTCGGTTACGAGTCGGCCAGGAGGAAGCAGACCGATTCCAGAGGTGACGATTAACGGCCGGTCAGAGCCAACGAGTGCCGACCCTAAAGCCTCAATGGCATTTCGATCAGTCTCGCAACTCGCCTTGAATTTTGAGAAGTCGTGGATGAAGCCGGTGTGAATCACGCCATCTGACATGGCAGATCCATTGCGCAGGCTTTGCAAGTTTTCAAGATCACCTCGATGAACTTTTGCACCTGTAGCGGCAAGCGACTTGGCGGCTGAGTCTGAGCGGGCTAGGCCAATAACCTGGTGACCAGCACCAATAAGTTCCTGAACTATGGCAGAGCCTATAAAACCTGTGGCGCCGGTAACAAAAAAATGCATATTTATAATCTTGTCCTTTCTCATAATTTATTCATTCAGATGCAATAGAAGCCTCGCATTTTCATTCGGTAAATCCACAGAAGGTCTACATTTGGAGAATCTGTTATGTCGCACGCGAGATTATGGCTAATGGATGTTGCGAAACTAAATTAAACCTAAGGGATGTAACTAGAATCGAATAGATACGCTATTTGAATGTGCTATTATTGGTGGAGGTCCTGCAGGTTTAAATGCTGCTCTTATCTTAGGACGAGCAAGACGAAATGTTATATTGCTTGATAACAACAATCCTAGAAATGCCGTTACACAGGAATCTCATGGATTTATTACCAGGGACGGTATAAAACCTAAAGAATTCAGGGAAATTGCTCATAAGGAACTAGGCAGATATCCTTCTGTTACATATGCAAGAAAAGAAGTAACTTCAGTAGTCAAAAATGATAATAATAATAATGAGCCATCATTTGAATTAGTAACGTCAGAGAATGATGAACAATATCAATCCAAGACTATAATCATATCTACAGGTTTAAAAGATGTTTTACCAAGTATAGAAAATATTTCTGACTACTATGGCAGGAGTTTGTTTCATTGCCCTTACTGTGACGGTTACGAATTAGGGACAATCCCTTGGTTGTTATTATAGGTGAACAAGTTCAGGGTTTTCATTTCATTCAGACTATTTATGATTGGTCTAAAGACTTGATTGTATGCACAAATGGTAATGCCTTTCAAAATTCTGCACAAAAAGCTTTGCTTCAAAATAAGGGAATAAAAATAATAGAAAGTAAAATTAAAAGCTTTGCCGGAAAGGATGGAGTGATAGAAAAAGTAATTTTTGAAAATGGAGATAGTGTATCAAGAATAGGTGGTTTTGTTATGCCCCAACTGAAACAATCATCTGATTTTGGTAAACAATTAGGATGCCAATATAATCCACTTGGTGGTATTGTTGCAGACTCGTTTGGTAGAACTAATATCCAAGGGGTATATGCAGCAGGTGACGCTTCTGTAATTAATCCTGCTCAATTAATTATTGCCGCTGCCTGAAGGAGTCCGAGCGAGCCACTGGTGTAAACATGGATTTAACTCAAAAAGAATTTTTAGGATAAACTTGGCTGCATTTTAGGTGAATAGATAAGACTGTTCTATTACTTTATGCATCACTTGCTTGCTCCTCTGGAGCCACCCTGCATTTTACTCTCTAACTCTCTTCTAGTCTTTAGATATGTTTCAATCGTTTCCCTCTCAAACTGCTCCAACGATTGGTTGCGACACTCTAGAATAATTCCATGTCACTTCTGGCAAATCCGATGTTCTCCTAAATGTGTTAAGCAGTTCCAGGAAAATACAGCATAATGATTGTTTGCTGCATATGTTGGTTACAGATTTGGATTATATAAAATTATATTATTTACTAAAGTTACTAAAGTCGAACTCATAATATTCCTCAACAATATCAAGTAAACTGATAATGCAACTTTTTTCTAGTCATAACGCGTTACTGTGGGCGGAATGTATCGAGGGGCCAGTCAATAGATAATAAGGTCGACAGAAAAGCAAAATTTAAAACATTAGTTGATCGATAATTACTATAGCAACCAGATTTCCTTTTATCGCAAATGAGTTTAGTGGAAAGCGTGTCCTTGTCACAGGTGGAACTGCCGGAATTGGCAAAGCCGTAGTAACCAGGCTTCGAAATGGAGGAGCCAAAGTCATATGCCAGTCCCGCGCAGCCTTCACTTCGAACGAGGCTGGGTCACCGCGGTACAGGATGGTGCGGAACTGCTCGACCGTCTCCTCCCGGCGAGGGAGGTATGACAGCGCGACCGCCAGCGCGTAGCGGATCGGGATGTCGTTGGGCGCCTCGTTGAGGGCCGCCTGGTACTTCACCGCGGCCTGATCGTAGGCCTGCTGGGCCATCAGCGCGTCTCCCTCCGCCTTCAGCCGCCCGGTGAGAGGGCCAGCGGGGACAGACGCGGGCGCCGGCCCGGAGGCCGGCGCCCGCTGGCAGCCCGTGATCGCGACCGTGAGAACGAGAGCAGCGAACGCCAGAAGGGTACGCACCAGTTTATAGCTCCCGCCAGTTGGTCATCGTGTGATTGCCACGCATCATCTGCACCATGTCGAGGTTCTGCTTGCTGGCCCGCGTGCTGAAGCTGGTGGCCGAGCCGTGGAGATAGAACTCGAAGTACCCCGCGGCCTCGCCCGCCTGCCGCTCGAAGGCGACGAGCGCCCCGCGGATGGTCGTATTGCTCCCGGCCATGAACCCGGCGCCCACGTAATTGCCGGTCACGAGGACGACCCCGTCCCAGGTGAAGTCGCCGAGGTTCTTCAGGTCACCGTCCTCGACGACGAGGATGCCCGCGCCCTTGATCCCGCTATTCAGCTGCAGGCCGGTGAATGCCGAGGAGGGATCGGTGTCTCCCCGGAAGTACACGAGCTTGGGATTGGTCCGACTGCCGAGGTCGATCGTCTGGTTGACCCCCGCCGCGCCCGTGCAGCCGTTCGACACCGTGACCGTGCTCGTCGGGGTGGCGCTGCCGGTCATCTGCATCGGGCACGCCTGGGTCGACTGGAGCACGGTCGTGCCCGCGTAGTTCCGGATCGATTCGATGTACGCCTGCATGTTCGTCGGGCTCAGCTGGGAGTCGGCGTTGATGGTATTCAGGCCGGTGGTGAACGAGGAAGGCCCGCCCGCCCCGCTCACCGTCTCGTCCCGGCCCTTGATCGAGGCCAGCTTCGAAGGCGTGCCGCTGACGGAGCTCTCGGCGTTGGACTCGTAGCCGACGCCCACGTTGGTCTGGGTCCCCGGCTGCGAGGCGATGCCCCACTTGTTGGCGTTCGAGGAATTCACGCTCCAGTTGGCGGCCGTGTCGCAGTTGGACGTGCACCGGTAGTCGCGCCCGTCGATGTCGAAGGAGTTCATGTTGATGAACGTGTCGTCCTGCAGGCCCGGCAGGTTCACCGCGCCCGGGAACGGCGGGAGCGCAGCCCGGCGGACGACCACTTCGATGGTCTTGGTCGCGCCCCGGAAGCTGCCGGTCGAGCGCATGATCACGACCTTGTTCGTGTCGGCGGTGAGCGTCTCGGCCGGGGCCGCCGAAGGGCCGGCGGTCTGCCCGGTGAGGGCGGAGTCGCCCGCCTGATAGTCGTTGCGGACCACCACGTTGTAGTTGCCGGCGAAGGCGGCTTCGGCCGCCGCGCCGCCGCTGGTCACGCCCGACAGCGTGCCGTTGTTCACCAGCGTGACCCACGGGTTGGTCGCGGTCGCGCCGGCCAGGGCCGGCGTGAACGACTGGGTCGCGTCACCGGTGTTGACCAGCAAATTGAAGCCGATCTCGATCCCGGCTTCGGCCAGATAGCGCGCCCGGGCGGTGTCCGCCACGTTGCGCGAGATTTGCGGTTCGAGCGCGCTGACCGAGAGGAACGCCATCAGGATCCCGGTCAGGACCAGCAGCACCATGACCGCGAGGACGATCGCGACACCCTGTTCGTTGTTGAGAAGTCCACGCCACTTTCGCATGACAGTCCTCCAGCCTACTGGAGTCGATTCCGCAGACGGATCGAGTCGGTCATCGCCACCTGCACGCGACCGGCCTGAAACGTCGACGGCTGATTCTGGGGCTGACCCACGACGTTGACGACGACGGCCCGGATGTTGGCGGCGGTGGTCGTCGCGGCCCCGTTGATGTCCAGATACGTGAACGTGAGCGACGAGATGCCGGAGGCGATCACCACTGGCGCGGCGTCGATACCGATCTCCCGGCGGGTCAGGTTCCCGCCACTGAACGTGTACGTCACCTGCTCACCCCGGTTGGTGGTGGTGGTCGTCCCGTCCGTATTGAGGACGGCGTGGGGCACCGTTCCACCGGTGAAGATGCCCGTGGCGCCGTCCCACGTGCCGTTCCAGTCGTTCTGGACCGTGAAGCTGGTCGCCGACTGGGCGGTGATGGCATCGAAGCCGGCGACGGCCGGTGAGCCCGTGCCGCACGTCGGGCAGTAGCCGGCGTCGCGGATCTCGTTGGTCATCCGGAGCAGGGCCAGGCGGAGGGCCTGCTGGGCCTCGACCTGGTTGGTTCCGGTCAGGTACGTCTGCTGCCCCGACTGGAGGACGCCGAACAGTCCGGCCATCACCAGTCCGATGAGTGCGCAGGCGACCAGCAGCTCGGTGAGGGTGAAGCCGCGCTGGTCGCGCGTGATCGTCGACAGAGGGTTACGCATGTCAGTTCCTCGGCGCCACCACGGCATAGACGTCAACGGAACGGGTCTGACTGACGTCGCCGCGGGTCGTCACCGGTCGATAGGTCACGTTGACCTGGATTCTCTTGCAAAGCAGCGGCGCCACCCCGGTGCAGCCGGTGCCGCCCGGATTGTCCGTGATCCTCGTGGTGCGCACGTAGGAGGCCACCCCGGTGATCGCGGTCGCCTGGCAATTCGTGCCCGTGGCGCCGATGTTGGTTGTCTGGCAGTACTCGGTCACGGTGCTGCCGCCGGCCAGCGTCAGCGTCGCGGCCCACGCCGGCGATCCGTAGTAGTTGGTCATCGCGATCGCCTTGAGCTGCTCGAGCCGCTGCTCGGCCAGGAACGAGGCGACGGTCTCGCCCCGTCCCGTCGCGACGCCACTGGTCGCGAACTGGAATCCACTGGCCAGGGCCACCAGCCCGACCACGATGATGAAGGTCGCCACCAGCACCTCGGCCAGCGTGAAGCCGCGCTCGTTCGTCGGGTTCTGCCGGGTCGTCGTCTTCATTGCACGCTCACCCGCCCCGTGGCCGCGACCACCACGCTGCGAGTGCGTGCGGTCCTGGGGTCGGTCACGGTGTACGTTGCGCCGGGATTGGCGCCGCCCGCGTTGGTGAAGATCGCGCTCGCGCCACCGCTGATCTGCAGGCCGTTGGAGAGGCTGATGAGGCCGGCCCCGTTCGTTCCCGGGCCCGTCCAGATCGTGCCCGCGCACGACACCGTGCGGAACCGGATGCTGGTGCCGGACACCTGGACGCAGACGCTCGTGTTCTGGGACACGGCGAGCTGCCGTCCCCGATTGAGGATCGACGACATCTCGGCGGCGCCGGCACTGAGCCCGGACGACTGCCAGAACGTTAGAAAGCTGGGCAACGCGAGGGCGGCGAGCAGGCCGATGACAGCAACGACCACGATGAGCTCGGCCATCCCGAAGCCCTGCTCGTTCAACCGACGGTTCGACATGGGCAACCCTCGTTCCATAAGTGCCTGGACCCGGGCTGCAACTGGAGCGCCAAACCGGGCCCCGAGGCGGTCGGTGGGCCCACAAAACGACATACAGGTGTTGGGGTGGCCTGAAGTAGGCCTGATCGCTGCCTCAGGGAGGCGGCCAGGGCTGGATAGGGGCGGCTCGACCAGTCGTCTCGAACACCCGCGAACCCTTGCAAGGCGTCGGCACTCCAGCACTTCTGACACCTCACGGGCGTGAACAGCGCCAGGGTGACACCCAAAGCCACCCCGTTGACCCCGCGAAAATCGTCGCACGCACGACCCGCCGACCCCTAAATTCGGCCGCCAACCCCGTCGCGCTGCAGCAGCGGCCGCAGCGCGCGCCACACGATCTCGGCGATCGCCGCGTGGCCGGCCGCGTTCGGATGGATGCCGTCGGGCTGGTTCAGCGACACCTCCCCGGCCACGCCCTGGAGCAGGAACGGCAGGAGGGTCGACGAGGTGGCGCGGGCCACCGAGGGAAACGCGGCGGCGAACTCTTTCGTGTAGGCCTCGCCGTAGTTCGGCGGCATCCGCATGCCGGCCAGCACGACGCGCGCGCCACCGGCACGCAGGCGCGTGACGATCGCCGTGAGGTTGTCGCGGAGCGCGGCCACCGAGAGCCCGCGCAGGCCGTCGTTGGCGCCGAGGGCCACGATGACGATCTCGGGCCGCGCGCGCAGCACCCACTCGACGCGGCGCAGGCCGCCGGCGCTCGTGTCTCCGCTCACGCCCGCGTTCACCACGCGGTAGTCGAAGCCCTCGCGGCGCAGGCGCGCCTGCAGCAGCGCCGGATAGGCGGCGTCGGCGGTCACGCCCAGCCCCGCGGTGAGGCTGTCACCGAGGGCGACGATCACGCGCTCGGCGCTCGCGACGGCCGGCGTCGTGAGCAGCCACGCGAGTACGAGCAACCCGAACCGTCCCCGGGACACCACCCCTGTAGTATGGCCCCATGATCACCGTGCGCGACCTCGTGATGCGGCTGCCGAGTGGCGGTCGGTCGCTGACGATCCTCGATGGCGTGAGTCTCGAGATCGCGGCGGGCGAGGTGGTGGCGGTCACCGGACCGTCGGGCAGTGGCAAGTCCACGCTGCTCGGTCTGCTGGCCGGTCTCGACACGCCGAGCGCGGGCTCGATCACGGTGGACGGCGTCGAGGTGACGCGTCTGGGCGAGGCGGAGCTCGCGCGCTTCCGCCGCCGCACGATCGGCTTCGTGTTCCAGTCCTACCACCTGATCCCGACGCTGACCGCGATCGAGAACGTCGCGGTCCCGCTCGAGCTGGCCGGCAGCGCGCAGCCGCTTCCCACCGCACGGCGCCTGCTCGACGAGGTCGGCCTGGCGGGTCGCACCGGCCACTATCCGGCGCAGCTGTCGGGTGGCGAGCAGCAGCGGGTCGCGATCGCGCGGGCGGTGGCGCTGGCCCCACCGGTGCTGCTGGCCGACGAGCCGACCGGCAACCTCGACTCCTCGACCGGCGAGCAGATCATCGACGTGCTGCTCGCGTTGAATCGCCAGCGTGGCTCGACGCTCGTCCTGGTCACCCACGACCTGGCGCTGGCTGCGCGCGCGGGCCGCGCCATCGCCCTGCGCGACGGTCGCCTGGTCAACGGCCACCACCCACGATGATGGGCCGGGTCGCCGCCCGCCTGGCCTGGCGGCAGGCCCGTGGTGGCGGCCGTCACCTCGCGGTGGTCGGCGCGTGCGTCGCGCTGGGGGTCGCCGCGCTGGTGGCCGTGGGGACGCTGGGCGCTGGCCTCGAGGCCACGCTGGCGCGCGAGGCCAAGTCGCTGCTGGGGGGCGACGTCGAGCTGCGCGCGGCCCGGCCGCTACCGGCGGAGGCCGAGGCGGCGCTCGAGCATCTGGACGCGGGCACGCGCGTGGTGCGCGTGCGCGAGCTGGTCGCCATGGTCCGTGGGCCAGCCCGCGGCGACAGCCTGCTGGTCGAGCTGAAGGCGGTGAGCGAGGGCTATCCGCTCTACGGCCGACTGGCCACGCTGCCGGCGACGCCGCTCGGCTCGCTGCTGGCCGACGATGGCGCGGTCGTCCAGCGCCAGGTGCTCGACCGCCTCGGCCTGGCCGTCGGTGATCGCCTCGCGATCGGAGCGATCACGCTCACGATCCGCGGCGTGGTCGAGGCCGAGCCCGATCGCTCGGCGGGCCTCGTGAGCCTCGGCCCGCGCGTGTTTCTGTCGCTGCCGGCGCTCGAGCGCACCGGCCTGGTGGGCTTCGGCAGCCGCGTGCGCCACCGGGTCCTGCTCGGCTTGCCCGCCGGGTCCATCGCCCGCGAGGTGCGTGCGGCGCTGGCGCGCGAGATCGCGAGCCCGTCCGTGCGGGTGGCCGCCTACGACGAGGCCCAGCCGGGGCTGCGGCGCTTCTTCTCCCAGCTCACGATGTATCTCGGGCTGGTGGGACTGGCCAGTCTGCTCGTGGGCGGCATCGGCGTGGCCGCGGCGATGGCGGCGTTCGTGACGCGTCAGACCCCGACGCTCGCCGTGCTCAAGGCTCTGGGTGCCGATACCCGGACGCTCGTGGCGACCTACCTGCTGCAGACGCAGGTCGTGGCGCTCGTCGGCAGCCTGGCCGGTGTCGCCCTCGGCCTCGCGGTGCAGCCGCTGCTCGCCGCGGCGATCGCCGGTCTGGTGCCGTTCACGCTGGAGCCACGGCCCCAGGTGTGGACGCTCGTGCGCGCCATGGCGATGGGCCTCGGCACCACGCTGCTGTGCACCTGGGCGCCGCTGACCGCGGTGCGGTCGGTGCCGCCGTGGCTGGTGCTGCGCCAGGACGTGGCGCCGTCGGGGCGCGGTGTGTCACGCGCGCTCACGCTGCTCCCGGTCGCCGCGGGATTGTCGGTGCTGGCCCTCTGGCAGGCCGGGTCGTTCAAGATCGGGGCGATCTTCGTGGGCGCCTCACTGGCGGCGCTGCTCGCACTCTGGGTGCTGGCCCGTGTCGTCATCGCCAGCGCCCGGCGGTTTCCGCGCGCCCGTGGCCTCGCCTGGCGCCATGGCGTGGCGGCGCTGGCCCGACCCGGCAGCCACGCGCCGCGGGTCATCGTGGCGCTCGGCATCGCGGTGATGCTGCTGGTCACCGTCGCGCTGCTGCAGGGCGTGCTGGGCCGGCAGATCGACCACGAGCGCCGCCAGGACACGCCGTCCTTCTTCTTTCTCGACATCCAGCCGGATCAGCGTGAGTCCTTCACGCGGATCGTCGAGCAGGCGGCCGGCGCGTCGCCGGCCCTGACGCCGGTGGTGCGCGCCCGCCTGGCCGCCATCGACGGTGAGCGGCTGACCCGGGCGGTCGTCGACCGCCGGCGGTCGCGCGGCGACGGCGAAGAGCGGCGCTGGTACTTCACCCGGGAATACGTGCTGACCTGGAGCGATGCGCCTCCCGAGCACAACGTGGTGACTCAGGGGCGGTGGTGGACCGCGGGGGCCCGGGGCGAGGCCGAGGCATCCCTGGAAGAGACCGCCGCCCGGCACCTCGGCGTCGGTCTCGGCGCGCGGCTGACCTTCGACATCCAGGGCGTCGACGTGGCGGCCGTGGTGACCAGCATCCGCCGGGTGGACTGGCAGAGTCTCAGCACCAACTTCTTCGTGATCCTCTCGCCGGGGGTGCTGGACGGCGCGCCGGTGACCTGGGTGGCCACCGCGCGGGTGCCCGCCGCGGCGGAGGCCGCCCTGCAGAACACCATCGTGGCCACGTTCCCCAACGTGACCGCCATCCCGCTGCGCGACGTGCTCGAGCGCGTGGCCGGTGTGCTGCGGGACATCGCCATCGCCGTGAGGCTGGTGGCGCTCTTCACGCTCGGCGCCGGCCTGGTCGTGATGACGGCGGCGCTGACCGCGACGCGCTCGCAGCGCCTCTACGAATCGGTCGTGCTCCGCACGCTCGGGGCCACCCGCGGCGTCGTCGCGCGGGCGTTCGCCGTCGAGTACGGGGTGCTGGGGGCGGTCGCCGGCGCCGGCGGCGGCGCGCTGGCGCTGGGGCTGGCGTGGGCGCTGGTGCGCTGGGTGCTCGACGCGCCGTGGAGCTTCGACGTCGTGCCGCTGGCCCTGGGACTGGCGGCCACCGTGGCGCTCGCGCTTGCGGTAGGATTCCTGAGCACGTTCCGGTTGCTCGGCCACAAACCGTTGCCGGTGCTTCGTCGCGAATAGGAGACGCCCATGTTCACACCGCTCGGCCTCGACCACGTCGTGTTCCGGGTCCGCGATCAGGCGGCCTCGCAGCGATTCTTCGTCGATGTTCTCGGCTGCACGGTCGATCACGTCAACGAGCGGATCTCGCTCATCCACCTGCGCTTCGGCGAGGCCTACATCGACCTGTTTCCGGCCACCGCCGACGCCCCGGCGACCGTGGCCGGGGGCGTCGATCACGTCTGCCTGTCGATCCGCTGCGATGACCTCACCAAGGCGGCCGACGAGCTGCGCCGGCGCGGCGTGGCCCTGGAGGGCGAGGTGGTGCAGCGACGGGGCGCCTTCGGGACAGGGCCGTCGCTCTACCTCCGGGATCCCGACGGTCATCTGATCGAGCTGAAGCCGCGTCCCACCTAGACCGCCGGGCGCCGGGGGGCTCGTCCGGAGCTCCCTGGCACCCCGCTTGCTCGATTCTGCTGACATGAAGAGCCTGCTGATCGGGGTGCTCGTGAGCTTCCTTGCCATGACCGGGCAGAGCGCCGCGCAGCTGCCGCCCACAGCCAAAGGAAACACCGACGCGGTTCAGCACGGAGCCCAGCCGAATCCCGATGAGGTGCGGCCGGGCAGCCGCGACGGCGACGCGCCGTCCGCCGCCGCGGGGGAGATCGTTCGCACGCCCGCCCACCGGGTGCTCGGCCTGCCGGTGAACACGGTGCTGATCATTGCCGGCGCCCTGGTGGCCTTGCTGATCGTGGCCGGCCTCGTCATCCCCAGCGCCGGCCGCCGGCTGCGGGCTCGTGGCGGCGGCACCTACGGACGTCGCTGATCTGACCATTCGACCAGCCTGAGCCCTCGTTCATCCGCACGGCCGTCTCCCTCGTAGAGAGGGGTGATGGCCCCGCCTGCGTGCGTTTTCCTCTGGAGTTACACGCGCCGGGGATAGTACCTTTGGCACACTCCAATGCCCGCGTTCAACCTAGACGCCTGGGTGGCCCACTCGGGGGCACTGGACCCCTCGGCCGTGCTCTGCGAGGACGTTCCTCGCCGTTCGCTCGGGTCATCGTCGACGAGGCACGCCAGTTCTTGCTCTGGTTCCAACAGGCGGAGACCGGCCGCGGGCTCGCCATCTCGGTGCCGGCGCAGAACGCCACGTGGCGCTGCGTCGCGTGGACCAGACGATCCGACGGCTCCCGGGCTTGCTGGGGGCCCGCATCTCGAAGCGTGGATGGACCGGAATATCGGGCGCAGCTCCAGCGTGAGCGGAGGACACAATGGCCACGGCCACCACTGAGCACTACCGCACCTACTCTCCCGAGCCCTTTACCCGCGCCGATCGCGACACCACCACGATCCTGTTTGGTGGCTTGCACTGGCGCATCGAACGGATCATCCAGGGCGTGTTGGAGGGCAGCGGCTACCAGGCGCGCATCCTGCCGGTGGCGACCAAGGAAGACCTGCTGACCGGACGCGAGGTCGCCGACATCGGCCAGTGCTGCCCGACGAGCTTCACGACCGGCAACCTCGTCAACTTCCTGAAGAAGGAAGCCAAGCAGACCAGCGTGGCGGAGGTGAACAAGAAGTTCGTCTACCTCACCGCCGGCTCGTGCGGGGCCTGTCGCTTCGGGCAGTACCACTCGAGCTACGAGCTGGCGCTGCGCAACACCGGGCTGGACAAGTTCCGGATGTTCCTCATGGCGCAGGACAACCTCGACCAGAACATGGGCGACGGCCTCGACCTCAACCTGCCCATGACGCTCGGCTGCCTGTGGGGCATCTTCTGCACCGACCTCCTGCAAGATCTCGAGTACCAGGTGCGCCCGTACGAAGTGCTGCCGGGCCAGACCGAGGCGGTGGTGAAGGAGTGCGTGGAGTATCTGTACCAGACCTTCCGCAACCGGCCGAAGATGTCGTCCAAGAAGTCGATCCTGTGGCACCTCACCACGCCGTACTTCGTGCGGGCCATGCGGCGAGGTGCACCGCAAGTTCTCCGAGATCGAGGTCGATCGCCTGCGCGTGAAGCCGACGGTGAAGATCACCGGCGAGTTCTATCTGCAGACGGTCGAGGGCGATCCGAACTACAACATCCACAAGTGGCTCGAGTCCGAGGGCGCGCAGGTCTACCCGGCCGCCATCACCATCTGGATGGAGTACCTGCTGCGCCTGGGCCTGCAGCGCTTCGAGGACTACAGCGGCATCGAGAAGCACGCGCGTCTGAAGCTCGGTCTCGGCCGCGCCGCCCAGGGCATCTACCGGTTCACCGTCAGCCGCCTGCGGCGGGCCATGGGCGATCTGCCGCACGAGAGCCCGAGCCAGTTCGAGCTGCGCAAGCTGGCCGCGCCCTATTTCCACCGCAACCTCGACGGCGGTGAGGGCGACATGCTGGTCGGCAAGAGCCTGTGGGCGTACCACAAGAAGAAGGCCCACATGATCTGCGAGCTGTCGCCGTACTCCTGCATGCCCAACACGATGTCGATCGGCGCCATGGCCGGCGTCATCGGCAAGTACCCCGAGATCCTCTACGCGCCGCTCGAGATCAAGGGCGACGCCGAGGTCCACGCGCTCTCGCGCTGCCAGATGATCCTCACCGAGGCCAAGAAGCGCGCCCAGCGCGAGTTCGACGAGACCCTGTCGCGCACCGGGCTCACGGTGGAAGAGGTGCAGGCGTACCTGCACGCGCACCCGGAGATGAGGAAGGCGACCTACAAGATCCCGCACGATGGCACCGCCGCCGGCACCGCGGCCAAGACGGTCCTGCACGTCGCGCAGAAGATGGGTCGTCGCGTGGCGGCGGCCAAATGAAGTATCTCGGCGTCGACGTCGGCTCCACCACCGTCAAGGCGGTGGTGATGGAGGACGGCAAGGTCACCTGGCAGGACTACCAGCGGCACAACACCCGCCAGGCCGAGAAGGTCGTCGAGTTCCTCGGGCGGATGGAGACCGAGGCCGGCGTGACGCGTTGGCCAGGACCGGATCTTCTTCACGGGCTCGGGCGCCGGCTTCCTGGCGCCGCTGGCCGGGGCCAAGCTCATCCAGGAAGTGGTGGCGGTGGCGGCCTGCGTCGAGCGCCAGCATCCGGACGTGCGCTTCGTGTCGGAGATCGGCGGCGAGGACATGAAGACCATCTTCTTCACCGCCACCGGCACCGGCCGCAGCAAGCAGGTCTACATGCAGTCGGCGTGCAGCGGCGGCACCGGGACGTTCATCGAGAAGACCGCACGCAAGCTGCAGGTGCCGAGCGAGAAGCTGGCCGAGTTGCCCTACGAGGGCATGAGCCTGCACAAGGTCTCCAGCAAGTGCGGGATCTTCGCCGAGACCGACGCCAACACGCTGGTGAAGACGGGCGTGCCGGTCGAGGAGATCATCGCCAGCCTGTTCGAGGCGGTCGTCTACCAGAACCTGGCCACGCTGACGAAAGGCAACACGCCGACGCCGGAAGTGTTGCTGCTCGGCGGCCCCAACCTCTTCTTCAAGGGATTGCAGGAGGCGTGGCGGCATCACCTGGCCAAGCTCTGGTCGCAGCGCAAGCTCGATCTCGGCGGCCGTGAGCCCGCCGAGCTCATCGTCGTCCCCGCCGAGGCGCTCTACTACGCGTGCCTGGGCTGCATCGAGATCGGCCAGGGCGAGAAGCCCGACGTCGGCGTCTACCTGGGCCGCGACAAGCTCAAGTGGTGGGTCGAGACGGGCCAGCACGAGGCCAAGGCCAAGGAGGGCGCGCGGGGCCTGATCACCGGAGCCGGCGACCTGGCCACGTTCGTGAGCGAGTACGTCAAGCCGGCGCCCTCGTGCGAGGAGGCGCGCGCGAAGTACGTCGGCACCGTGCTGCTGGGCTGCGACTTCGGCTCGACCACCGCCAAGGCGGTGGTGCTCTCCGAGGATCGCGAGCTGCTGTTCTCCTGCTACGCGCTGAGCAAGGGCAATCCGATCGAGGACGCCCAGTCGCTGTTCCGCCAGGTGGACGAGGCCGGCTTCACGGACATCGGCGGGCTGGCGCTCACCGGCTACGGCAAGGATCTGCTGAAGGACGTGCTGGGCGCGGACATGGGCGTGGTGGAGACGGTGGCCCACGCCACCGCCGCGCTGCACTTCTACGAGGACGCGGATGTGATCTGCGACGTGGGCGGCACCGACGTCAAGATCATGATCCTGCGGCAGGGGACGGTGGCCGACTTCCGTCTGAACTCGCAGTGCTCCTCGGGCAACGGCGCCTTCCTGCAGGGCGTGGCCGAGCGCTACAACGTCCCGCTCAGCGAGTACGCCGACCGCGCGTTCGAGGCCAAGTCGATGCCGAGCCTGACCATGGGCTGCGGCGTGTTCTTGCAGTCGGACATCGTCAACCAGCAGCGCAAGGGCTGGTCGGCCGAGGAGATCATGGCCGCGCTGGCCGCGGTGCTGCCCGTGAACGTGTGGATCTACGCCGGCCAGCTGCAGAACCTGCGCGCGGCCGGTCGCAAGTTCGTGCTGCAGGGCGGCACGCACCGCAACATGGCGGTGGTGAAGGCCCAGGTCGATTTCATCCGCAGCAAGGTGCCCGACGCCGAGGTGGTCCTGCATCCGTACTCCGGCGAGGCCGGGGCCATCGGCGCGGCGCTGTGTGCGGGCGACTGGCGCAAGGGCGGGGCGCAGTCGCACTTCCGCGGCTTCGAGACCATCGCGGCGCTGACCTACACGAGCACCACCGCGGCCGAGACCGTGTGCAAATGGTGCCCGATCAATTGCACCCGGACCTTCATCGACGTCCAGCTCCCCGGCGCCAAGGGGCGCGCGTGGAGCAAGCTGCCCCTGGCCGCCGGCTGGGAGCGCGTCATCAGCGGCAACTCCTGCCCCAAGGGGCTGGTCGAGGACGTCAACGAGATGCGGGTGGTGAAGGCGAAGCTCGAGGAGGTCAAGCGTGAGTACCCTAACGTTGCCGAGATGGTTCGCAAGGACGCGTTCCGCCGGGTCGGCGCCGCCGCCGTCGCGGAGTAAGCTCCGGATCGGCATTCCCCGGGTCCTGAATCTCTGGAACACCCATCAGTTCTGGATGGGGTTCCTCACCGAGCTCGGCGTCGACCCGCGCAACGTCATCTTCTCGGGCGACACCTCCGAGGAGCAGGGCCGGCAGTTCGGCAAGGGCCGCGGGACGGTGGATTGCTGCTATCCGGTGAAGTGCATCTCCGGCCACTACGGCGAGCTGGTCTTCGGCCAGAAGCAGAAGCTCGATATCTTGCTGTCCCCCATGATTTACAACCTGCCGTCGTTCCTCTCCGGCCACGTGGCCAAGTCGCTCACGTGCCCGCGCGTGATGGCCGCGCCCGAGAACATCAAGGCCGGGTTCATCAAGGAGCAGGACGCCTTCGCCGAGGCTGGCATCCGGTACGTCACGCCCTTCGTCTCGCTCGACGAGCCCAAGCTCGTGCCCAAGCAGCTGTTCGAGACCACGCAAGGACGTCTTTCCCGGGCTCACCTACGAGGAGACGGCGGCGAGCGGTGGACGCCGGCTTCCGCGCCCTGCGCGACTTCAGCGATCGTCTGCGCAAGAAATCGCGCGAGGTGCTGCAGTGGTGCGCGCGCGAGAACCGACCGTGCCTGATGGTGATCGCGCGGCCGTATCACATGGATCCCGGCATCGGCCACGAGATCGAGGTCGACCTGCAGGCCTACGGCTATCCGATCCTCTGGATGCAGTATTTCCCGATCGACGACGACCTGATGCAGTGGGCCTTCGGGCCCGACATCGCGGCCGGCCACATCAAGACGCCCTTCGACATCAAGGACGTGTGGCCGTCGTCCTATTCGTCGAACACCAACGAGATCCTGTGGGGCGCCAAGGTGGCCGCGCGCATCCCGTGGATCGCCTGCGTGATCCGCATGTCGTCCTACGAGTGCGGGATGGATCAGCCGACCTACACGCCGGTGCAGCAGATCATCGAGCGCTCGGGCACGCTCTTCTTCTCGTTCCAGGATCTGGATTCGACCAAGCCCTCGGGCTCGGTGAAGATCCGGGTCGAGACGATCACGCACTATCTGTCGAAGTACGCGACCGACATCATCGCCAAGAAGAAGGCCGCCGCGCCGCCCGGCTGTCCACTCGAGGTGCCGGCCGCGGCCAGCGTCTGAGGTGCCTCACGCCGAGCGCCGGTACAGCGGGGCGCCCGGCGTGGGCTGTGATCGAGCTACTTACGCGTGCAGCTGCTGCTCGATGCCTGCCACATGCCGCCGGCCTTCTCGCAGTCAGGCTGCGTCTTGAAGGTCGACATGTCCATGCCCGAGGGGCTGGCCGAAGGCGCGCCCGTGCCGGTCCCCATGGAGCCGCTGGAGCCGCTCGACGAACCCGGGGTCTTGTGGGTCGCATCGCTGCTGGAGGAGCCGCCAGTCGTCCCCGACGGGCTGCTGGTTCCCGGCTTGCTGCCGCCGCTCCCGCTACCGGTCTGGGCCGCGGCGAGCACAGGAGCGAGAGCGATGGTTCCGACCAGAAGAGCCAACACGAACTTCTTCATGTGATTCCTCCACGAGGGTCCCGGTCGAGGGGCCTCGTTGTCAGAGTTACGACGAGTGACCGTGCTGGACACTCGCGCAACGAGACGCAAAAGTTGGGCCCTCGAGCGCGCGCGAAGGGCGAGTGCTATGCGATGTCGAACTTCAGACGGGCGTGGGCGTCGCGCAGAGCGGCTTCGACCGCGTCGGGCGTGTCGGCGCGGGCGAAGATGAATCCGAGATACTGCCAGCCCTCGGGCAGCGGCACCAGCTCCTGGCCGACGTGCGCGGTGAGCGTGACGTCCTCGACCCCGGCCACGGACGCCGCCGAATCCTGGCCGCGCACCGCCTGCAATCGCCCGGCGCGCGGAATCGGAATCATCATGACGCCGGCGGGCTGTCGCTCGCGCACCAGCGTCTCGATCGGCCAGCCGAGCGCGTGGCGGAGAATGATCTCCTCCAGCGACATGCCCGTGCCGAAGCGCAGCGTGCGCGAGCACAGGCCGCCGATCGAGCGCGCCGCGACTTCCAGCACCCACGGTCCGGCATCGTTGAAGCGCAGCTCGGCGTGCACCGGGCCCTCGACGAGTCCCGAGCGCCGCGCAGGCGGAGGCCGCCACGCGCTCGATCGCCTGCTGCACGGCCGCCGGCAAGCGCGAGGGCGTGACGTAGATCGTCTCCTCGAAGTACGGACCGTCGAGCGGATCGGGCTTGTCGAAGAGCGCCAGCGTGTGCAGCGTCCCCCCCACCAGCAGACCCTCCAGGGCCACCTCGAGTCCGGGGATGTATTCCTCGGCCAGCAGGAACTGGGCGGCGTCGCCGCGAACCTCGACGTCGTCGCGCCCGAGCAGCGCCGCGATGCGCCGGAACGCGGCGATGAAGTGGTCCACGTCGTTGGCGCGGATGACGCCGCGGCTGGCCGAGAGCGCCAGCGGCTTGAGCACGCAGGGGAACTTCACACCGCGGGCGGCCAGGAAGGGATCGTCCTTGAGCGCGATGCGACGGAAGCGCGGAATCGGCACGCCGGCGGCGGCCAGACACTGGCGCATCTGGAACTTGTCGCGCGCGGCCGTCACCGCCGCCACCGCGTTGGTGCGCAGGCCCAGCCGCTCGGCGATGGCCGCCGCGGCCACGGTGGTGAGATCGTCCACGCCGACCACGGCACGCAGCGGGCGGCGCGCGCTCAGCTCGGCCACCTTGGTGGCCGCGCCGTCGGGGTCGGTGAAGTCCAGCGTGAGGAGGTGATCGGGCGCGTGGGCCTCGAAGGTGCTCGGCTCTTCGGAGGCACAGACGAGATCGACGCCGAGCGTGCGCGCGGCGTCGATGAAATCCTCGGTGCGGTACGTCGTCGTCGGCAGGAGCAGGAGCAGCCGGTCCATGACGCCCGGCCGGACGACGAACGCGCTAGGCCTTGCCCGCCTGGTAGTAGGGGTTGCTCCCGGAGGCGTGATCGGTCGTGTCGAGGACCTCGGCCACCTCGGGAAGCTCCTCCTTGATGAGGCGCTCGATGCCCGACTTCAGCGTGATGTCCGCCGCGCCGCAGCCCTGGCACCCGCCGCCCATCTGGAGGTAGACGCGGTTGTCCTGCACGTCGACCAGCTCCACGAACCCACCATGTCCGGCCACGGCCGGGTTGATCATGCTGTCGATCAACTCCTGAACCTTGGTCTTCAGATCGTCGCTCATCACGTCACCTCTCAGACCGGTAGTGTACCTACGGATTCGCCTCCGGCCAAGGACAGGGCCAACTGGCCCTGGGTCGGCTCCGCTCAGCAGAACCACGGCTCGGTGAGCCGCGGCGGCCTGGTCCGATTGGCCGGCAGGCCCAGCGGCTCCGGGGCCGGGGCCCCGGCTGCCGCCGCCGCGAGGCCCCGCACGCGGTCGAAGGTCAAGGCCGCGTCTTCGTTGCGCTCGGCGCCGGCCGCGACGACGCCGGCGACCTCCTCGGCCAGGCGCTCGACCCTGGGGTCCGGATGGGTCCACCGGTAGTGGAAGCCGCCCGGGGACCAGCTCGCCCAGATGCGGGCGCATCTGGGGCAGATCGAGCAGCAGCGAGCCGGGTGGGATCAGCAGGCGGATCCCGTACTGCACGGGGTCCACGTGGTCCACCAGCGCCTCGTCAGCCAGGAAGTCGAGCCACTGGCGATAGCCCTCGAGCGTCGTCCACGGCGTGAAGGCGACCCACGTGGGCCGGAGCGCGATGCTCGCGTCCCGTGCGGCGCCCAGCACGGCCACGAGGTCGCGTGCCGTGTGGCCCTTGTCGAGATAGCCGAGGACCCGATCGTCCAGTGACTCCGCGGCGGTGACGATGAACGCGCAGCCCAGCGCGGCCAGCTCCCCCAGGTGCAGGCGCTCGCGCAGCAGATGCTCGACCTTGGCGGTGAAGTCGAACGTCACGCTCGGAGAACTCGGCGTGCAGCGCCCGGGCCACCGCCAGGCCGTGGCGCGGACCGTTGAGGAAATCGGGATCCCCGAAGGTCACGTGGCTGGCGCCCGCCTCGACCTGCTGGCGCACGTCGGCCAGCACCGTCGTCGACCGGGACGACGAAGAACCGGCCGTCGTACACCGGCGGGATGGGGCAATGACGGCAGCGATGCTTGCATCCGCGACTGGCCTCGACGTAGGCGGCAAGATCGCGCCGACCCGCCCGCTCGACGTGCGCGTACTTCTTGATCCCCGGGAGCGCGTGGCGTGCTGGCACGGGGAAGTTCAGCTTCCCGAGCTCGGCGCGGTGACTACCGGCGGGGGAGCCGGCGGTCGAAGCGGGGGAGGCTCGTTCGCTCAATGACAGCATTCGCTCTGCGAGCCTCCCCGCTCCGACCGCCGGCTCTCCCGCCTCCAGGGCGGCGGACTTGCTCGACGAGCTCAGCTTCGAGCTCTCCGGCCAGCACGGAGTCGGCGCAGGCATTCGCAAGGAGCTCGGGGGCGTTCAGGGCGGCGTAGAGGCCGTAGAAGCAGATGTGGGCGGTCGGGTTGAGCGAGCGGATGCGCTTGGAGGCGATCACCCCGAGGCGGAGGGCGGTGTGCATGGGGACGGCGATGGCGATGAACCGAGCGCGGGTGACCTTCTCGGGGTCGAAGGGCTCGACGGAGAGGTCCATCACCGCCGGCGTGTAGCCCGCCCGTTCCAGGAACGCGGCGGGCCATGCCACCGACAGCGGTTGATGGCCGAGCTCGTAGCACGCGACCAGGAGGACGTCGCCCGGGAATCGCATCAGCCGTCAGTGTACCGCCGTGCTAGGCGGAGACGCCGGGTTTGGCGGGAGACATTTCGTTCCTCGGTGACCTCGGCGCAGTTCACCCAAGTGGGAGACTGCTCCCGGCCGACCGAGACGAGTGATCAGAGCAGGGTGTCGTTGTACGACGTGACCAGAACGCACGTGCAACCGGTCTCGCTCCACACCCGATGATCGACGGTGCCCGCTTCGGCCCGGTTGAAGTCGCCGGGATAGAGCTTCCGGTCTCCGATCATCAGCTCACCGTGAAGCAGATGCAGCTCTTCAAGGTCGCCATGGCGGTGGGGTGGATAGTCGGTGCCCGGAGCGAGGCGCACCAGCATGCTGACACGGTTCTTTTCCGTATCGGTGGCAAGCAGCTTGTAGGAGATCCCCGGCGCCGCCTCGTTCCACTCCGGTTCCGCCCACCGCTGGGGCGATGGCGGCATCGGCTCTCCGCCTGTTTCAGCCGCGATACGCTGGGCGAGGCGTTCCCAGAGCGGTACCGGTGGGCGTAGCACGTCGGTCGGCCAGGAGGCGAAGGAGTCGATGATCGGACGGAGTGTCTCCATCTCCTGCCGGCATTCCGCACACCCGGCGATATGCCCTCCAACCACGGCCACCTCGCTGGACGGGAGGGCCTGCAGGGCGTACAAGAACACTCTCTCCGCGTAATCCTGCCCGTGCTGGTCCGACGCTGGACTCATGGTTCCTTCACTGTCTTCGCGAGCGCCTGGCGGAGTTTCATCAGTCCAGAGCGGACTCGGGTCTTCACAGTTCCGAGCGGCTGATTCAGCTTCGCCGCCACCTCGTCATACGTCAACTCGGAGAAGAACGCGGTCTCGATGACTTGTCGCTCCTCCGGTGTCAGGACCGTCAAGGCCTGTCGCAGGAGGTCGCCCTGCTCCTTGAGGTCGGTCGTCTCATGGGGATCACTCGTCGCCGCCGCCGGAAGCGGGTCGCCGGGATGCGGGTTGACCCGCTTCTTGCGCTGTTCGAATCGCAACCGATCAATCGCTCTGGATCGCGCCTGGTTCATGATCCATCCGACAACGGATCCGCCCGCCGCATCGTACGTCGATGCTCGTCGCCACACGTCGTGAAACACGTCGAGCGTCAGCTCTTCGGCGGTTTCCCGGTTGTTGGTGATCCGCGCGATCAAGGTAAACACCGTTCGATGCATGCGTTCGAACAGTGCATGAAGCGCACGCTGATCGCCCGCGCCAATGGACTGGACGAGCCCGACCCACTCCGTCTCGGATACGAGAGTCTTCGCCTTGTCGGCATAGAGCAGATCGCCGAGGGTTCCCCTCGAGCGACCTTGGCGTGGCGAGGGAAGCGAACCCACAACGTGGAAATCATGCTGTCATCCAGCGGGTGCTGTCAAGGCTGGCGCCATTCGAGGCGGATGGCTCAGGGCGGATTGGTCACTTTCGGAATCATCTGCGGAGGGGCTGCAGGTCGGCACTGGTTCTGACACCAGCAGCGCGTCGATCGCCTCGAACAAGTCCTGATGATCGAGAATTGGCTTGGTGACGACCGCCTGGAAACCGCCGGTCAGGAAGGCCTGCCGTTCGACATCGCGGGCGTAAGCGGTCAGCGCGATCGCCGGGATCCTGCCGTACCCCGGCCTGGCTCGGATCGCCTTCAGGCATTGCAGGCCATCGACCGGGGTCATGGCAATGTCCAGCAGCACCAGATCTGGCTTGGCCGCTTCGAGCGCCGCGAGCGCCTCTTCGGCACACGGGTAACTCGAGACATCGTATTCCGCGCTGAGAATGACTGTAAGAATTTCCAGGTTGTCTTTGTCGTCGTCAACGAGTAGCAGCCGCCGCCGCGCAGTCTTCATGTCAGTCGTCTAACTATAAAAACGTCAGATCGGCCCACTCGGATTGGACGGGGAAGCGATATCCTCAGACTCGCCGAATGGCCTGAGCGCGCGGCGCGATGGGGGGCAGGGGAACCCGACCACCCCGGCAAAGAGCTGGGATGCTGAGCGACCTGACGACCTCCCCGTCCTCCGGCCGCACGTGCCCGGGGCATTTGAGAATGCCGACAAACGCCGTGCTATGGTGAGCCGGACTTCAACTCAGCCGAGGAGGCGTTCATGGCCGTCAAGATCAGCATTCGCCCCAACGGTCCGTACCTGGTGGAAGGCGACGTCGAGGTGTTGGACCCTGCTGGCAACAAGGTAGACACGACCGGACGCGCGAAGATCGCGCTCTGCCGTTGCGGTGCCTCCGTCACCAAGCCGTTCTGTGACGGGACGCACAGCAAGATCGGGTTCCAGGCCGCCGAAGGCGCTGTCGCCCAGGAAAAGAAGTAGTCTTCAGCGGGACCAGAGAAGGCCGAGCGCCTTCTCTGGTCCCACCGGCATCAGGATGAGCTAACTACCAGCGGTTGCCGCCGCCGCCCCCCCGACCGAAGCCACCACCGCCACCGCCGCTGCGAGCCGGCCGCCCGCCGCCGCCACCACCGCCGGCCGGGGACTTGGCCTTCTCGACCTGGAGCCGACGTCCTTCGTAGTCGCGCCCGTTGAACCGCGAGATTGCTTCCTCGGCTCCTTCGTTCGTCGACATTTCGACGAAGCCGAAGCCGCGCGAGCGGCCGGTGTCGCGATCCGTGACCACAGTCGCGGAGGCCACCTCACCGACCTCGGCGAAGAGGTCGCGGAGCTGCTCGTTGGACGTCGAGAAAGGCAGGCCACCGACGAAAAGTTTCTGAGCCATGAACCGTCTCCTTAGAACCTTCCAGCTTCTCTTTCACGTCCCAGCAGCCGGAAGACCCACCGGCGACGCGGTCTGATGGAGCGACGAGGCCCCGATGGGCCGATCGACCAGAGACGCGCCCAGTGTACCCGAGGGTCTGGCCACCCGCCACCTCCCGGGGGGCGTGCTACTATCGGCGCGGCCTCGGCGCGGAGAAGGCCCGCGCCACCCTCAGGAGGCTGCCGCCCGACGGATGAAAGGCGCGTAGCGCGTGTTCCCCGAGATCGCCCGCCGCTTGCTGGCCACCATCCCGGTCATGGGCGTGGTGGCCATCGCGGTGTTCGCCCTCCTGCACGCGACGCCGGGGGACCCCGCGGTGATCATCGCCGGCGACTACGCCACCGGCGAGGACATCGCCCGCATCCGCGCCAAGCTGGGCCTCGACCAGCCGTTCCTCACCCAGGTCGGCCTCTGGGTCGGGCGCATCGTGCGGGGGGATCTGGGCACGTCCATCTTTTCCGGGCTGCCGGTGACCACCCTCATCGGCCAGCGCGTGGGGACGACGGCGTGGCTCACGCTGTTCGCCATGCTGATCAGCGTTGGCATCGGCGTCCCGCTGGGGGTGCTGGCCGCCTGGCGCAAGGGCGCCTGGATCGACCGGCTGGTGATGATCTTCGCGGTCTCGGGGTTCTCGATACCGACCTTCTGGCTCGGCTTCATCCTCGTCTACGTGTTCGCCATCAGCGTCGGCTGGCTCCCGGTGCAGGGATACATCCCGATCACGGCCGGCTTCTGGCCGTTCCTGAGCCACCTGATCCTGCCCGCGCTGACGCTGTCGGCCGTCTACATGGCGTTGATCGCGCGGATGACCCGGGCCAGCATGCTGGGCGTGCTGGGCGAGGACTACATCCGGACCGCGTTCGCCAAGGGTGTGGCGCCGCGCGGCGTGCTGATCCGCCACGCGCTGAAGAACGCCTCGCTGCCAGTGGTGACGATCATCGGCATCGGCTTCGCGCTGCTGATCGGCGGCGCGGTCGTGACCGAGAGCGTCTTCGCGCTGCCCGGGCTCGGGCGGCTCACCGTCGACGCGATCATCCGGCGTGACTATCCGGTGATCCAGGGCGTGATTCTCATCGTCTCCGGCGTGTACGTCCTGATCAACCTGGTGGTCGACGTGCTCTACGTCGTCCTCGATCCGCGGATTCGGTACTAGTGGTGCTCGTGAGCCGTGGGCCGGGGCGGGCTGCGGACCCCAGGGCCCCGCGGCGCGCCCGCACGGCTCGCCTGTCGCCGTAAGCCGCTCCGGGCTCGGCTCGCTCGGGCCCCCCATCCCCCAGGGGGGGCTGGGGGGTGGGCTCTTCGGGTTGTTGGCGGCTCGCGAGCCGAGCCCGGAGCGGCAACGGCGACGACGGCTCGCCGTGATGGCGCACCCGCGGGGCCCTGGGGCCCGACAGCCCGCGCCGGCCGCACGCTCACGAGGACCACTAGTCGTGGCCATCAGCGCGACGGATGTCGAGAGCGGCATCGGTCCCAGGCGCTCCAGCTCGGCGTGATCGGCGCGCGCGATGCGGCTCGTCAGGCGGCAGCCGACGTTTGTGGCGGGGGTGGGGGTGTTGGTGTTGATGGTGGTGGCGGCGGTGGCGGCGCCGGTGTGGGGGACGCGGGATCCGTTGCAGATGAGGCCGGCCTTGCGGCTGCGGGCGCCGTCGGCGGAGCGGTGGTTTGGGTCCGATCACTTCGGGCGTGATGTCTACAGCCGGACCGTTTATGGGACGCGGATCTCGCTCTCGGTGGGGGCGGCCGTGTCGGTGCTGAGCCTCACCCTCGGCACCTCGCTCGGGCTCGTCATCGGGTTCTATCGGCGGCTCGACACCGTGATGATGCGCGTGATGGACGGCCTGATGGCGATCCCGGCCATCCTCCTGGCCCTGGCGCTGATGGCGCTCATGCGTGGCAGCGTGCGCAACGTGATCGTCGCCCTCGTCATCCCCGAGATTCCGCGGGTGATCCGGCTGGTGCGCGCCTCGGTGCTGTCGCTCCGCGAGCACACCATGGTGGAAGCGGCGCGCGCGCTCGGGGTCGGCACGCCGCGGATCCTGCTGCGCTACATCCTGCCCGCGCTGGTGGCGCCGCTGATCGTGCAGGCCACCTACATCTGCGCCTCGGCCATCCTGCTCGAGGCGTACCTGTCGTTTCTCGGCGCCGGCACGCCGCCCCACATTCCCTCGTGGGGCAACATCATGGCCGAAGGCAAGACCTACGTGCAGCTGGCGTTCTGGATCATCCTCTTCCCCGGCCTGTTCCTGGCCCTCACCGTGCTGGCGATCAACCTCGTCGGCGACGGCTTGCGCGACCTCCTGCACGTCCGCGGCTGAGCTCCCGGTGGAGCTGAGCGTCAACGGCACCACGCTCTTCTACGAGACGATCGGCGAGGGTCCCCCCTGCCTCTGTCTGCACGGCGGCCCCGGCACCGACTCCTCCGGGCTGCGGCGCACGCTGGCCCCGCTCGCGGACGCGCTCGGGCTTCGCCTGATCGTCTACGACCATCGCGGCCACGGCCGCTCCGAGTGGGTGCCCGTCGAGCAGTGCACGCAGGATCAGCTCGTCGCCGACATCGAGGGTGTGCGCCAGGCGCTCGGTCTCGAACGCGTTCACGTGCTCGGCATCAGCTGGGGGGCTTTCTCGGGCTGATGTACGCGGCGCGCTATCCGCACGCGCTGGCCACGCTGGCGGTGGTCGGCGCCGCCGCCAGCGGCGAGTTCATGACCCGGGCCGAGGCCAACGCGCGGGCCCAGTCCACGCCGGCTCAGTGGGCCGCGTATCGCGCGCTGTGGGACGGCTCGCTGGCCGACGACGCGGCCTTCGCGGAGGCCTTCGCCACGATTCGCCCGCTCTACTTCTTCGATCGGTCGCTCGCCACCGCCAGCGTCCAGGCGCGCGCCGAGACGCGCCACCGTCTGGCCGTGCGGCGGTTCATCATCGAGCACGAGTACCCGCGCTACGACTGTCGGGCCGAGCTGTCGCGCATCGTCGCCCCCACGCTGGTCGCGGTCGGGCGCCACGACTGGATCTGCCCGGTGGACCAGGCCGAGGAGGTCCACCGACTCGTGCCCCACTCGACGCTGGCGATCTTCGAGCACAGCGGCCACTCGCCCCAGGTCGAGGAGCGAGAGGCCTTCGCGCGGCGGCTGGCCGCGCTGCACGCCACCGCGCGCTGAGCGGCTACTTCCCCGTCCAGCGCACCGCCTTGAGCGACTGGTACACGCCGGCGAAGGTCGGGATCGGCACGAAGCCCTCGTAGCCCTGGCGGGTCACGTAGACCTGCTGCTGGAAGTAGAGGAACGCGTACGGCGCGTCCTCCATGAGGACCCGGGAGAACTCGGCGTAGGCCCGCTTGCGCTCGGCCACGACGTTCGTGCGGCGCGCCTGCTCCAGCAGCTCGTCGATCTTCGCGTTCTTGTAGTGGGCGAAGTTCCGCCCCTTCCACTGGCTCGAGTGCCAGATGGTGTAGGCGAACGGGTCGGGGTCGTGGTGATTGGTCCAGGCCACCACGATGCCCTCGAAGTCGGAGGCGAAGAGCTTCTTCACGAAGGTCGGCCAGTCGAGCGGCTCCAGCGTGACCTCCACGCCGACGCGCTTGAGGTACTCCTGGACGATGACCGCGGTGTCCTTCACCGACTGGTTGGCCTGGTCGTGGCGGATCGAGAAGCTGAAGCGCTTGCCGTCGCGGACCAGGATGCCGTCCGGTCCGGGCTTGAAGCCGGCCTCGGCCAGCAGGGCCTTGGCCCGGGCCGGGTCGTAGGCGTAGGGCTTCACGCTGGCGTCGAACGCCCAGCTCGACGGCGGGAACTGTCCAGTGGAGAGCGCCGCGTACCCCTGCAGCACCTCCTTGATGATGCTCGGCACGTCGATGGCGTGATTCAGCGCGCGGCGGACGCGGAGGTCGGTGAAGGGCGCCACGTCCTGGCGCCAGCCGAAGTAGGTGTAGGACGTGTTGTCGGCGACGAGCACGCGGAGGCCGGCCGTCTGCTTGAGGCGCGCCATCTCGGTCAACGGCGGGTTCTCGATGAAGTCCACGCCGCCGGACCGCAGCTCCTGCAGCAGCACCACGGCGTCGGGGATGATGCGGAAGATGAGCCGGTTCAGCGCGGGCCGGCCGCCGTGATAGCGCTCGTTGGCCTCCATCACGATCCGCTCGCCTCGCCGCCACTCGACGAACTTGAACGGCCCGGTCCCCACCGGCTTGCGGTTGAAGTCCGCGGTGTTCAGGTCGGCGCCCTTGAGCAGGTGCTCGGGGACGATGCCGGCACGCGGGTTGACGAGCACGGCCAGGAAGGAGCCCGAGGGATAGCGCAGGTGGAAGCGCACCGTGTGATCGTCGACCACCTCGATCGGACGCGCCGCCAGATCCTCGGGCCGCTTGGGGTTTTCCTTGGCCGTCAGCTCGGGGAACCCGACCAGGGCGTCGAAGTAGGCGCGGTGGGGCGTCGTGACCTTCGGATCCAGGACGGAGTAGAAGGTGAAGGCCACGTCACGCGCGGTGAACGGCTTGCCGTCGTGCCACGTCACGCCCTTCTTCAGCTTGAAGGTGTAGGTGAGCCCGTCCTTGCGAGACCTCCCACGACTCGGCCAGCAGCGGCTTCACGTTCAGGCTGGCGTCCAGCTCGAGCAGGCTGTCGAACATCGGCCACTCCACCGTGTACGAGATGCCGTCGGTGGCGATGACCGGGTTGAGCGAGGTCGCGTCGCCGCTGAGGCCGATGACCATGTCGCGCCCGGCGGCCAGCGCCGGCGCGGCGGCCCCGAGGCCCCAGACGAGCGTGATGACGAGCAGCAGCCGGATCATGTGGATCACTGTCGATCTCCTTGGCGATGAGGATCACACTCGTTTGGCGGTCGAGGTCGCGCTCACGCCGAGCCGCGCAGGGCGGGATCGAATGCGTCGCGCAGCCCGTCGCCGAACAGGTTGAAGCCGAGCACGGTCACGAAGATGGCCAGGCCGGGAAACGTCGCGATCCACCAGGCGGAGGCCAGGAACTGTCGGCCCTCGACGACCATGTTGCCCCAGCTCGGCAGCGGCGGCTGGGCGCCGAGCCCGAGGTAGCTGAGCCCGGACTCGATGAGGATGGTCTGGCCGAGCAGGAGGCTGGCCTGCACGATGACGACCGGCAGCGCGTTGACCAGCACGTGGCGGCCGAGGATGCGCACGTGACCGGCGCCGAGGGCGTGGGCGGCGTGCACGAATTCCCGCGTGCGCAGGCTCAGGCACTCGGCCGCGCACGACGCGGGCCACCGGCGCCCACGTCACCAGCGCGATGACCAGCGCGGTGTTGCGCAGGCTGGCGCCGAAGAGCGCCACCACGATCAGGATCAGGAAGAGCGCGGGGACCGACAGGAAGGCGTCGGCCGCGCGCATGATCGGCCGTGTCCACGCCGCGCCGCCGAAGTAGCCGGCCACGCTGCCCACCACCGTGCCGACGACGAGCGAGAGCGCGGTGGCGACGAAGCCGATCTCGAGCGACACGCGGCTGCCCCAGATGACCCGGCTCAGCACGTCACGGCCGAAGCCGTCGGTCCCCAGCCAGTGCGCCGCGCCCGGCGGCTGCAGCCGCTGCAGCAGCGACTGGTTCGAGTAGCTGTAGGGGGCGAGCATCGGCGCCAGCACGCCGATGACCAGCATGAGCGCGACCACCAGGCCGCCCAGCGCGCCGCGCCAGTGACGGATGAGCCTGGCCGTTCCGCTCTCCCTCACGATAGGAGATCCGCGGGTCGATGAGGCAGTAGGCGAGGTCGGTCACGAGATTGCCGGCGATGACGACGCCGGCCACGATCAGGTTCACGCCCATGATCACCGGGTAGTCACGCTCGAACACCGCGCCGACGGCCAGCCGGCCGATGCCCGGCCAGGCGAAGACGGTCTCGGTCAGGACCGCGCCGCCGACCAGCGTGGGCAGCGACAGCCCGACCACGGTGACGACGGGGATCAGCGCGTTGCGGAGCGCGTGGCGCCAGACGACGCGGCCGTCGCCGAGCCCCTTGGCCCGCGCGGTGCGCACGTAGTCCTGCCGCAGCGTCTCCAGCAGGCTCGAGCGGGTGAAGCGCATGAGCGCGGCCATCTGGATCAGGCCGAGCGTGAGCGTTGGCAGGATCGCGTGACGCAGGCGCGAGAGCGGGTCGGCCTCGCGGCCGTACTCGGCTCAGTCCCGAGGGCGGCAGGATCGGCAGCGCCTCCGAGAACAGCAGGATCAGCATGATGCCGAGCCAGAAGCTGGGGAACGACACGCCGAACAGCGACACCGCCGAGCCGAGCGTGTCCCAGACGGTGCCGCGTCGCACCGCCGCCAGCACGCCGAGCGGCACGGCGACCGACAGGGCCAGGACCAGCGCGCCGCCGGTGAGCTGCAGCGTCGGGCCCAGCCGCTCGACGATCAGCGCCGGCCACGGGATCGCCGGTCTTGAACGAGCGCCCGAGGTCGCCGCGCAGCGCAGCACCGGCCCAGCGTCGCGTACTGGGCGGCGAGCGGGCGATCGAGGCCGAGGCGGCTGCGCGGATCTGCGCGGCGGCGTCGGCCGAGAACTCTCCGCCGATCAGCACGGCTTCCGGCCCGCCCGGGGCCAGGCGCATGAGGGCGAAGAGGATCATCGAGACGCCGATCAGCATGAGCACGGCGAAGCCCAGCCGACGCAGGACGTAGGCGCGCAAGCCCGTCTCCACTGGCTCCCGACCATAGGGGCCGGCGCGAAGGCTGTCAATTCGGCCGGTCAGACGAGGCCCAGGCGCTCCTTCAGCGCTCGCACGCGGTCGCGCGAGACCGGCAGCGCGGTGTGGCCCGCGTCCTTGAGGCCGGCGGTGAGGTGACCCACCTCATCGGCCTGCAGCTCGCCCACCCACGCGAGGTTCACTAGGATCGCCCGATGGATGCGGAAGAAGCGCGCGGGATCGAGTCTGCGCTCGAGCTCGGCCAGCGTCATGTCGAGCATGTGCTCCGCCCCGGCCGCCACCGCGTACGTCGCCCGGTCGCGGGCGAGCAGATGGGTGACGTCGCCGACCGGGATGAGCTGGACGCGATCGCGAATGCGCGAGGCCACGTGCTCGAGATACGGGACCGCGCGCAGATCGCGGGCCAGCCGCTCCAGCGCGCCACGGAGATCGGCGCCGGCGGGCTCGGCCCGGCGCTGGGCCACCCGGTCGAGCGCCCGATCCAGCCGCTCACGCTCGACGGGCTTGAGCAGGTAGTCGATCGCGTTCACCTCGAAGGCGCGCACGGCGTGCTGGTCGTACGCGGTGGTGAACACCACCAGGGGGCCCGGCGGCACGCGCTCGACCACCTGGAAGCCGTTGAGCCCGGGCATGTGGATGTCGAGGAAGAGCACGTCCACCGGCTGGGCTCGGATCAGCGGCAACGCCTTCTCGGGATCGGTGGCCTGGCCGACGATCTCGACCCGGCCGGTGGCCGTGAGCATCCGGGACAGTCGCTTGAGCGCCAGCGGCTCGTCGTCGACGACAAACGCGCGGAGCGGGGCGGTCGCCGTCATGGAGCCGTGCGCGGCAGCGCGACGGTGACCAGCGTGCCGCCGTCCCGCGGCGCGATCGTCAGCGCCCCGGCGGCGCCGAAGCGCGCGCCGAGCCGGGCCTGGAGGCTGTCGAGCCCGTGCCCGGGCCGCATCGCGGCCGCCGTGAAGCCGGGGCCGTCGTCCCACACCGAGAGCAGGAGACGGTCGCCGGCGAGCGATGCCGTGACGCGGATCCGCCCGCCCGCCGGTCGCGGCGCAATCGCGTGCTTCACGCTGTTCTCGACCAGCGTCTGGATCACCAGCGGGGGGACCTCGCGGCCGGCGGCGTCGGCGTCGACGTCGAGCGTGAAGGACAGACGCTCGCCCAGGCGCGCGCGCTCGATCTCCGAGGTAGTCGCCCACGATCTTGAGCTCGTCGGTCAGCGGCACCAGCCCGCGCTCGCTGGCGTCGAGCGAGAAGCGGAGCAGGGCGGCCAGCCGCTCGACCATGCGCTCGGCGTGATCGGGATCGTCCTGGATCAGCGAGCTGATGGCGTTGAGCGTGTTGAAGAGGAAGTGCGGCTGCAGGCGCGACTCCAGCGAGGCCAGCCGCGCCTGCAGCGCGAGCTTGCGGTCGCGCTCGGCCTCGAGCTCGCGCGTGCGCAGCTCCAGCGTCACCGCGTCGAGCCGGACACGCTGGGCCTCGTAGAGCGACATGCCGACGCCGAGCGTCATGGTGATCAGCGCGTTGATCGGCAGCGCGAAGGTGAAGGCCGGCCAGAAGGCCTCGTGGGCGCCGGTCAGCGCGATCAGGCCGCAGGCCAGCGCCGTACCCACCGCGGCCAGGCCGAGCAGCGAGGGAATGGTGACCGCCCACTGCAGCCAGGAGCGCGCCTGCGCGATCCGGCGGCGGATGCCGGGCAGGAGCGCGCCGCACAGGCCGGCCATGATTGAGGAGTGCACCAGCGAGTGCTTGAGCATGACGGGCACCGCGGTCGTGCGCCCGAGGATCGTGAACAGCGCGGTGAGCAGGACGGCGGCCGTCAGGCCCACGCCCGCGACCCGGAGCCAGTACGCCCGGGTGTAGATGACGCGGGGCCGCTCCGCGCTCGGCATGCTCGCGATCGTATCAGGACTCGTCACGCGGGCGGAGCGACCGGCGCACCAGGCCGGCGGCCAGCAACGCCAGGCCGACGCCCACGGGCACCCAGTGGCGGGGGATGCCCAGCGTGGCCACCAGCGCCACGCCCAGTCCCACGAGGGTCACGATCGTTCCGGCCAGCAGCAATCCGTTGCCTGCGCAGCGTCGGTTCATGTCAGAACCTCCAGGTCGTGGTGAAGGTCACGCGATCGGTCTGGTCGAACTGCCCGTACAGCGTCTGCTGGTGGCCCTGGAAGATGTCGAAGCCGACCGACATCGTCACGGAGCCGGTCACCAGCCAGTCGAGGCGAGGACTCAGCCGCAGGTCGGCGCGGTTGGCGTTCACGGCGAACAAGATGGTCGGGTTCAGCGTGTTGTCGAAGAAGCCCGTGCCCACGCGAAGCGTCAGCTGCGTGGTGGCCTGACCCTCGACGCCGGGCTGGGTGAGGTTCGTGGCGGAGCCGGTCAGGATCTTCTGGTTGATCTGCAGCGCCGTGTCGATGAGGCCGAAGAACGTGTAGTCCACGCCGACCAGCCAGTCGATCGTGTCGCGGCGCACGACGCCGTCGAGGTCGAGCGGGTTGGTCGTCGCGTAGCGCTTGCCGATGGTCAGCGCGGCCTCCGCGCGGAGCACGACCGGTTCCAGGCTCTTGGCCAGCGTGGCGCCCACGATGTGCAGCCGCGGATGCTTGGGCTGGAGCACGGTGATCGGCAGTCCGGGCGGATTCGGCACGCGGCTCTGGAAATTGACCGGGCTCTTGTCGGCGGTGTCGTAGTAGATCAGCGACATGTCCCAGCCCTCGCGCAGGGCCGAGAGGCGGAAGCCGCCCTCGCTGCGATCCAGGCTGAACTCGTCCAGGTCATCGGGCAGTCGCACCACGGGCCCGGCAAAGCGATAGGCGGGAGGGGTGAACTGGTACTCCGCACCCTTCTTGGCCAGACGATTGGACATCGTATCGGGCGTCCACACGCCCTCGAAGGTCACGTTCGGCGCCAGGCGGTAGGTGAAGTCGAGGGCCCAGATGGGAATCCGCAGCTCGGTGAACTCCGGGAGGATGAACTCACGGAAGTCCTTGGGGTTGACGACGTCCGTGATGAAGGTCCCGATGGCCTCACCCCACACGATCTGCTGGCGGCCGACGCGCACGTCGAAGTCGCCGCGGGAGAACGCCAGCACCGCCTCGCGCAGACTCACCTCGGTCTGCTGATCGCGGCGGACGTTGTCGGGATAGCGATCGGTCACGTCGAAGACGGCGTCGTACCAGGCACGCGTGGCCACGCGAAGACTGAGCGATTCGTTGAACGCGTACTTGGCCTCGAGCCAGCCCAGCGTCTTCAGCTTGGATTCGTCGCCGGGATCGTGCAGGCGGTAGGCGAACTCCTCGGCGAGCCGTCCGCGCACGCGCAGCGGCGCCAACCACTCCGGCCAGCCGCCATCGGCGGCGCGCTCGGGCTCCTCCGCCGCCCGCGCGGGGACGGCGAGGCCGCAGAGGAGGACGAGCGCGACGACGGCGCGCACGATCAATCGAGCGTCTTCATGTAGTTCTTGTCGAAGTACTTGTCGGGCAGGTCGCGCACTTTCACCTCGCCGAACTCCATCATCGAGGTGCGGTCCTTGCGGATGGCGTCCACGAAGGTGAGCCGCGTCACGAGCCGTCGGCCGCCGAGATCTTTGGGCGGATCGAAGCTGCCGGTCTTGAGCAGCGTCCCGGTGCCCGCGTAGAACTCCGCCTTCACCGGACGCGGCTCGTCGCGGGCCACCCAGTACTTGATGGCCGCGTAGGTGACGTCCTTGGTCTTGGCCTTGAGGTCCAGTACGTGACAGGGCACGCCTTCGACGCTCTCGGCGCCGATCAGCGTGACGTCGTAGTCGCCGGCGTAGTCCACGCGCGCCAGGTCGCCGTTGGCCACCTGGCCCACCAGCCGCTGGGCCAGGGGAATGCGCACCGGCCGCCCGGCATCCGGCAGATAGATCCACAGATCGCGATCGAGCGCGAGCAGCGACCGCCCCACGTTGCCGCGCCGGCGCCACGAACTTCACGAAGCTGCGGCGTGTGCCCTTGACGAACACCTCGAACCCATCGGTCGTCGGCGCCTTGTCGCGCTCGGTGCTCGTCACCGTGACCTTCCACACGAAGCTCTCACCCGGCCGCCGCACCTGATCCGCCCTCCGCACGATCTCCTCGGCCTCGTCCGCTCCCACCGAACGGACCAGAGCGAACAGAACGAGCGCAGCGAGCATCCAGTGCGACAGGGCCATGAACGGCCTCCATTCGAGCGCCGGCTTTGCCGGCGCAATCGATTCCTGGGGGGAGGCAGGCGCCGGCGGGCCGAAGGCCCGCAGCGCCGTCGGAAGGGGGGCGAAGCCCCCCTCGAGTTAGACATGGCGAAGCGCCTCCACCACGTCGACCCGCGCCGCGCGCCAGGCCGGATAGAGCGAGGCCAGCGCGGCGGTGACCAGCGAGAGGCGGAAGGCCTGCACCAGCACGCCGGGGACGACGAAGATCTGCACGGCGAAGCCCCGCGTCGAGCCGGGCGGCGGCGGCAGCTGGATCCCCAGTGCCGAGATCGCCTTGGCCAGGATGACGCCCAGCACGACGCCGATGAGCCCGCCCAGGGCGCCCAGCGCGATGCCTTCCAGCACGAACATGGAGATGACGCCGCGACGGCGCGTGCCCAGCGCCATGACCGTGCCGATCTCCCGCGTCCGCTCGAAGATCGCCATGGTCATGGTGTTGGTGATGCCGAACACCACCATGATCGAGACGATCAGCGTCAACACGGCGAAGATGCGCCCGAACAGCTCGCGCACCTGGTGATAGCGGAGGGCCAGATCCTCCCACGTGCGCATCTCCAGATCGAGGCCGCGCTCACGGATCAGCCGTTCGATCTCCGCCTTCACCGCCGTGGTGCTCTCGGTGGCGTCGAGCAGGATGACGACCGACTGCACCTCGCCGGCCTCGAGGTCGAGCAGGCGCTGGACCTCGCCGAGCGGCACGCGGAGGAAGCGATCGTCATAGGCTTTCTCGCCTGACTCCCACACGCCCCGCACCGTGACGGCCAGCGCATTGATGGCGCCGCCCTTGGTCGTGGTCAGCAGCGTCAGGTCGTCGCCCGGCTTCACACCGAAGGCGCGGGCCAGGCCGAGCCCCAGCGTGATGCCCGCGCGGATCGCGCGAGGCCAGATCCTTGCCGTCGACGACCACCGCCAGCGACGAGAGATCGCGCTCGCCATCCGGCTGCACGCCGGTGCCCACGAATGCGGTGGTGGTGTCGCCGGTGGAGATCAGGCCGGAGAAGCCCAGCCGCGCGGTGACCGTCCGGACGTGCGGCAGCTTGGCGAGCTCGGCCTGCAGGCCGGCGTAGTCGGGGACGAGATAGTCGAACGGCGCGAGGTTGCCGCGCTCGGAGTAGCCTTTGCGGTAGAGCTGGATGTGGCCGACCTGGCTGCGGATCGTGGACTCGCGCACGCCCCAGTAGATGGCGTTGACGAATCCGCCGAACACGATGATGGCGGCGGCACCGAAGCCCATGGCGGCCAGCGTGATGAGCGTGCGGCGCCGATTGCGGAAGACGTTGCGGATGGCGAGCTTCAGGTAGAGCGCCATGGCTACAGCGCCCTCAGCGCCCGCTCGATGGCGGCGGCTTCGGGCGACGTCGGATAGAGGCGCCGGCCCTTCTCCCACACGGTACGCGCCTGGTCCTTGTCCCCGCGGTTCTTCTCGGCGAGGCCCAGGTTGAGGAACACCAGGCCCATGACGGCGTCGGGGACCGCCTGCGGCGCGCGATCCTTCATCGTGACGACCCGGCCGAGGTCGTCGACCGCGACCCTGGTCTTGTTGAACATCGGCGGGAGATTCACGGCCGTCAGCCCGCGGACCAGATAGACGATCCACGCCTCGGGGAAGCGCTCGACCGCCTCGTCGAGTGTGTCGAAGCCGCGGCTCACCCAGCCCGCCCGCTCCATCATCGGGACGCTCGGCGCCTTGCGCACCCGGGCGCTGCCGAGCCAGGCCAGTGCGCTCGGGTCCTTGGCATCGACCGCCACCGCGCGCTCGAACAGCGCGATGGCCTCGTCCACCCGGCCGGCGTCGAGCGCCTGGCGGCCCTGAGTGACGAGGTCGCTGCCTTGAGACGCGGCGTGGAAGGGATGGCCGAGCGTGGCAATGATGAGCAGGGCGAGCACGCCGGTCAGGGTGCGCAGGGTGCCTTCGTTCGTCGTCATGGCGCAACCTCCTGTGCGGGGTGGAGTCGTCCGTCGGACATGGCCAGCACGCGGTCGGCGGCCTTCATGATCCGGGGGTCGTGGGTCGAGAAGACGAAGGTGGTGCCGCGCTCCCGGTTGAGGCTTCGCATCAGCTCGACGATCTCGTGGCCGGTGCGACTGTCGAGGTTCGCGGTGGGCTCGTCGGCGAGCACGAGGGCGGGCTCGCCGACCAGGGCGCGGGCGATGGCGACGCGCTGCTGCTGGCCGCCGGACAGCTCGGCCGGGCGATGGCGCGCGCGCTCCGCGAGGCCGACCTGCTCCAGCGCCCGCCTGACCCGGGCCGCCACGTCGCCGCCACGCCGGTGGATGAGCAGCGGGTACTCGACGTTCTCCCAGGCGGTCAGCACGGGGATCAGGTTGAAGGTCTGGAAGACGAAGCCGAGCTTGCGGGCACGCAGATCGGCACGGCGCCCCGGCGAGAGCCGGGTGACCGGCTCGCCGTCGATCGCGATCTCGCCGGCGGACGGTGTGTCGAGGCAGCCGATCAGGTTGAGGAGCGTGGTCTTGCCGCTGCCCGAGGGCCCCGCCACGGCCAGGAACTCGCCGGCCGCGACCGTGAGTGACACGCCGGCCAGCGCGGTCACGTTCAGCTTGCCGAGCCGGTACGTCTTGCTGACGTCCTGGACGGTCACGACGTCGCCCATGGTGCGTGGCCTCCTGCGCTGTCCCGCGTGATCCGGCGATGAACCGCTGTCTGGTCGCGACGATAGGGCGGGGCGGGGGCGGTCGCGGCCGAATCGGACGGAGGGTCGAAAACCGGGGATGAAAGGCAGGCGCGGGTGACGAACGGATGGTATTTTGGCGGCGCTTATCTACCCCGGGAACGCGCGATGGAGGCGCTCATGCATCTGACAGCGGTCGGGCTCGCACTGGTGGCGATGATCGTGGGGCTGGCTGGCGCGCCGCCGGCGAGTGCTCAACCGGCGGGCACGCTCGTGGTCGGCCTCGTGGCCGAGCCGGTGAACCTCGATCCCGCGCAGGTGACCGACCTCAACTCCAACCGTGTGGGCCGGCGCATCGTCGAGTCGCTCGTCATGTTCCCTGACGAGAGCACAGAGATCGTTCCCGGGCCTGGCCGAGTCATGGACGATCTCGAAGGACGGGCTCCGCTACACCTTCAAGCTGCGCCGAGGCATCAGCTTCCACGACGGCACGCCCTTCAACGCCGAGGCGGTGAAGGACTCGATCGAGCGGCAGACCAACCCCGAGCATCCGTTCAACAAGCTTGGCAAGTACCCGTTCGCCGCCTACAACTTCGGCAACGTCAAGGCGGTCGAGGTGGTCGATCCGCTGACCGTCGAGTTCGTCCTCAAGGAGCCGCGGGCGTCGTTTCTGGCGATCATGACCTCGGGGGCCGCCGCGATCGTGAGCCCCACCGCGGTGAAGAAGTTCGGCCAGGACTATGCGCTGCAGCCGGTGGGCACCGGTCCCTTCAAGTTCGGCTCGTGGGACCGGGGCCAGCGCGTGGTGCTGGAGAAGAACGCGAGCTACTGGCGGTTCCCGGTGAAGATCGACCGCGTCGTCTACCGGCCGATCGTCGAAGACCAGGCGCGGCTGACCGAGCTGCTCACCGGAAGCCTCGACCTGATCGTCGGCACGCCGCCCGACTACGTGGCGCAGCTCGAGAGCAATCCCAAGGTGACGATGCTCAAGCAGGTGGGCGCCCACGTCTGGTACCTCGGCATCAACAACCAGCGCAAGCCCTTCGACGACAAGCGCGTTCGCCAGGCGCTGAACTACGCGGTCAACAAGGACGCGATCGTCCGCGACGTGCTCAAGGGCACCGGCTCGCTCTCGCGCGGGCCCGTGCTCCCGGGGACGTGGGGCGCCGATCCCAACTTGAAGGCGTATCCCTACGATCCCGAGCGGGCGAAGAAGCTCCTGGCCGAGGCCGGCTTCCCGAACGGCTTCGCCACGACGCTGTGGGTGCCGGAGTCGGGCTCGGGCATGCAGTCGCCGGTGGCCATGTCGACCGTCATCCAGTCCAACCTCAAGGCGGTGGGCGTGAACATCGCGATGCAGACCATGGAGTGGGGCGCCTATCTCGCCAAGCTGCGCACCAAGGAGCAGGACCTGTTCGCGCTCTCGTGGATGGCCGGCAACGAGGACCCGGACATGGTGATGTACCCGCTGCTGCACTCGAGCCAGTGGACACCCAACGGCCCCAACCGCGCGCTCTACAAGAACGACAAGTACGACGAGCTCTTGCACCAGGCGCGGCTGACCACCGATCAGGCCAAGCGGTCCGAGCTCTATCGCCAGGCCCAGCGGCTGCTGATCGAGGACGCGCCGTGGATCTTCATCGATCACGAGATCCAGACCGCCGCCCACAGCAAGCGGGTGCAGGGGTTCAAGCTCCACCCGAGCTTCGACCTCCGCGTCGAGACGATCTCGCTGAAGTGACCCCGCACTCGTGAGGCGCTACCTTGCCCGCCGGCTCCTGCTGCTGGTGCCGGTCCTGGTGGGGGTGTCGATCGTCATCTTCGGGGTGCTCCATCTCTCGCCGGGGGATCCGGCCGAGATCATGCTTGGCTCGCAGGCCACCCAGGAAGATCTCGCCCGGCTGCGGGCCTCGCTGGGGCTGAACGAGCCGCTGCCGGTGCAGTACGCGCACTGGATGGCCCACGTCGTGCGCGGCGATCTCGGCCGCTCGATCTGGATGAAGCGGCCCGTGCTGCCCGAGGTGCTCGGACGCCTGGGCGCGACGCTGCTCCTCACCGGTACGGCGCTCCTGCTCTCCACCATCGGCGGTCTCGCGCTCGGCGTGTCCTCCGCCGCGTGGCCGCGCTCGCTGCTCGATCGATTCAGCGCGGTCGCCTCGCTGTTCGGCGCCAGCATGCCGTCGTTCTGGCTCGGGATCGTGCTGATGGTGGTGTTCGCGCTCTGGCTCGGATGGCTTCCGGCCTCGGGCATGTTCGCGCCCTACGGCGGCGGCGGCGTGGGCGACCTGCTCTCTCATCTGATCCTGCCCGCGGTGACGCTGGCGGCGGCCTCGATCACGATCATCGCGCGCCTGACGCGGAGCACGATGCTGGAGACGCTGGGCCAGGACTACGTCCGCACCGCCCGGGCCAAGGGGGTAGCCGAAGGCGGCGTGCTGCTGCGGCACGGGCTGAAGAACGCGCTGATCCCGATCGTCACGGTGGTCGGCGTCCAGGCCGGCTACCTGCTCGGCGGCGCCGTGCTCACCGAGACGGTGTTTGCGTGGCCGGGCGTCGGCACCCTGATGGTGCAGGGCATCCTGGCCCGCGATTTCCCGCTCGTGCAGGGCTGCGTGCTGGTGGTGGCGCTGGCCTTCGCGGTCATCAACCTGGGCGTCGATCTCCTCTACGCCTGGCTGGATCCGCGCATCCGCTATGAGTGAGCGACGCGCCTGGCGGCAGGGCCTGGCGGTCGCGGCGGCGCTGGCTCTCGTGGCGGCCGTGCTGGCCGCGGTGCTGGCGCCGGTGCTGCCGCTCATCGATCCGGACACGGTGGACACACCCAACCGCCTGCGCCCGCCGCGGATCGCCCGGCCATGCGCTCGGCACCGACGAGTTCGGTCGCGACCTGCTGGCGCGCCTGGTGTGGGGCGCGCGCGTGTCGCTGCTGGCCGGCGTGGCCACCGCGGCGGCGTCGATGCTGGTCGGCGTCGTGCTCGGCGTGGTCGGCGGGTTCTACACCGGCTGGGTCGAATCGATCGTCATGCGCCTGACCGACATCCTGATGGCGTTTCCCTACATCCTGCTGGCCATCGCCATCGTCGGTGGGCTCGGCCCCGGCCTGCGCAACGCGATGCTGGCCATCGCCATCGTGGGGTTCCCGATCTACACGCGGCTGGTGCGGAGCATCGTGCTCTCGCTGCGCGAGCGCGAGTTCGTCGAGGCGGCGCGCGCGCTGGGCGCCGGCGATCCCGTGATCCTGGGCCGCCACATCCTGCCCCACCTGCTGTCCCCGGTGATCGTGGCCTTCAGCCTCGACGTCGGCTTCAAGATCCTCGCCACGGCCGGGCTGTCGTTCCTCGGTCTCGGCACCCAGCCGCCGACCGCCGACTGGGGCAGCATGCTGGCGACCGGCCGACAGTTCGTGATCCTGAGCCCGCACGTCGCGCTGCTCCCGGGGCTGGCGATCTTCGTCGTCGTGCTCGCGCTCAACATGGTGGGCGACGCCCTGCGCGATCTGCTCGATCCGCGGACGGCGGTGCGATGAGCCTCAGCCGAACTTGCGGTCTTCTTCCCGGCGATACGCGCGGAGCGCCAGCGTGAGGAACACCACCGTGTAGCCGGCGAGCCACAGCAGGCTGACGCCGATCGACTCGGTGGGCGCGCCGAGCGCGTTCCACGCGAGCTGAGCGTAGTGATAGGTCGGCAGCCACGGCGCGATGCTGCGCACGAAGCCAGGCAGCTGATCGAGCGGCATGAACAGACCGGAGGCGAACGACAGCGGCAGATAGACGAGGTTGGCCACCGCCGGCGCGGCGTTGGGGCCGTAGCGATAGCCGATCAGGAAGCCGAGCCCGATGAACGGCAGCGAGCCGCCCAGCAGACGCAGCGCGACCGAGAGCCAGACCCCAGGCGGCTGCCGGACCCCACCCACCAGCACGCCGAAGCCGATGAGCAGCACCAGCGAGAGCGAGGCGTACACCAGCGCGGTGAGGATCTTGGCCAGCAGGTGCACGGCCGGCGGCAGCGGCGTGGCGCGCAGGAGCAGGTCGATGCGCATCGCGCGCTCGTTGGCCACGCCGATACCGAAGGAGTAGACCATCACGCTGCCGACGGCGTAGGCGCCGAACGAGGCGAGCACGTGGGCCCCGATGCTGCGTCCGTCGGGGAACACGCGCTGGGCCACGGGCAGTCCGAAGAAGGCATAGAAGACGACCGGCAACGCGAGGTTGACGGCGCTGAAGGCTGGAATGCGGCGCCGGATGCGGATCTCGGACAGCATCTGCCGCCAGATCAGCCGCGCGACCGGGACGGGCGCCGCCCCCGGTCCACTCACGACGGGGCCTCCCGGCCGCTCGTGAGGCTGACGAAGGCCTCCTCCAGATCGGCGCCGACCACTTCCAGCTCGCGTACCTGCACGCCCCGTGCGAAGAGCAGCTGCAGCAGGCGCTCCGGCTCGCTGCTGAGCAGGCGCACCCGAGCGCCGTCGCGCTCGAGCACCCGGGCCGGCAGCTCACGCAGGAGATCGTCGCTCAGGGGCGGCGCCGCGCTGAAGCTCACGCGCTTGCTGGCGACCCGGGCCTTGATCTGCGGCGGCGGCGCATCCGCGATGACGACGCCGTGGTCGATGACGACGATGCGTCGCGCGAGCTGATCGGCCTCGTCGAGGTAGTGCGTGGTCAGGACGATGGTCTTGCCGGCCGCGGCAAAGGTGCGGATGGTCTCGACCATTCCGCGGCGCGCCGTCACGTCCATCCCCACGCTCGGCTCGTCGAGGAACAGCGCGTCGGGGTCGCCGCAGATGGCCAGCGCGAAGTAGAGCCGCTGGCGCTCGCCCCCCGAGAGCCGGCCGGTGAAGCTCGCCGCCTTGTCGGTGAGGCCGGCCAGGGCCAGCACGCGCTCCGTGGGCAGCGGCGCGGGATAGTAGCTCCGGAACAGATCGACGATCTCGGCGACCTTGAGCACGGCGGTGACGCCGGACTCCTGGAGCATGACGCCGCACCGGCTCCGGGCCCGCCGGTCGTCCGGCGGCAGGCCGAACAGCCGCGCCACGCCCGAGGTGGGCTGGCGCAATCCGAGCATCAGGCTGATCGACGTGGTCTTGCCGGCGCCGTTGGGGCCGAGCATGGCCACGACCTCGCCCGGCTCGATCGTGAGGTCCACGCCGCGCACGGCCTCGACGTTGCCGAACCGCTTGCGCGCGGCGACCAGCTCGACCACGGGTGCCATGGCCGGCAGAGTACGTAAGCTGCGACCACGCCGGGCGAAAAAACGTACGAGGGGCCGGATCCGCGGGACGAGCCGTCGAAAGGCGGCGCCGGGCGGGCATCGGCGACGGAGTAGACTCCGTTCCGGGGGTGATGGCATGGCGGTCAGGAACGCCGACGCGGTGTGGAAGGGCGATCTCAAGACGGGGCAGGGCACGGTGAAGGTCGGCAGCGGCGCGTTCGAGGGCAGCTACTCGTTCCCGTCGCGCTTCGAGAACGGCCGCGGTACCAATCCCGAGGAGCTCATCGGCGCGGCGCACGCCGCCTGCTTCTCGATGGCGCTGGCGGCCGGGCTGTCCGCTGCCGGTCACATCCCCACCAGCGTGCACACCACGGCGAAGGTCCATCTCGACCGCGGCGGTGAGGGCTTCGCGATCACGCGCATCGAGCTCGAGACCGAGGGCGAGGTGCCCGGGATCGACGAGGCGGCGTTTCGTCAGCAGGCGGACAACGCCAAGAAGAACTGCCCGGTCTCCAAGGCGCTGGCCGGAACCCAGGTGGCGCTGACGGCTCGCCTCATCGGCCCGGGCCGATGACCCTGCGCCGGTGAGGACGCGCGCGTGAAGATCCGCGCGCTCCTGCTCGCGATCGCCCTGCTGTTCGGCGCGGCGCTGGCCGGCGCGGCCGATCCCCGCGGCGAGCTGCGCGTGGCGATCCCGTGGACGCCGGAGAACCTCGACCCGACGATGAATCTCGCGTCGATCCGCGCCACGGTGGGCGCCAGCCTGTTCGATTCGCTGGTCGGCCGGGATCGCGACAACCGCATCGTCCCCGAGCTGGCCGAGTCCTGGCGGCTGCTGAACGACACGACCTGGCAGCTCAAGCTCCGCCGCGGCGTGGTCTTCCACAACGGTGAGCCGTTCAACGCCGAGGCCGTGCGCTTCACCTTCGAGCGCGTGCTCGATCCCAACCAGAAGTCGCCCAACCGCGCCAACGTCGGCGAGGTGGCCCGGATCGACGTGCTCGACGAGTACACGGTGAACCTGACCACGGCCCGGCCCTACGCGCCGCTGCTCAACCGGCTCATCGACTTCCCGATCGTTCCGCCGAAGTACACCACCGAGAAGGGCAACCAGGGGCTGGCGCTGCGGCCGGTCGGCACCGGGCCCTACAAGCTGGTCGCGCTGGTGAAGGACGAGCACCTGACCGTCGAGGCGTTCGACCGGCACTGGCGAGGAGTGCCGCTCATCCCGCGCGTGGTCTTCAAGCCGGTGCCCGAGCCGTTCACGCGGGCGGCGGCGCTGCGCAACGGTGAGGTGGACCTCATCACCACCGTGCCGCCGTCCCTGGCCAGCGAGCTCGAGCGGGTCCCGGGGCTGAAGGTCCATCGGGTGCCGAGCACGTGGCAGATCTACCTGGGCCTCAATGCCTTCAAGAAGCCGCTGTCCGACGTGCGGGTGCGGCAAGCGCTCAACTACGCGAGCGACGTGGACACGATCGTGCGCGCGGTGCTCGACGGCAACGGCCGGCGCCAGGACGGACCGTTCACCGCGAGCATGCTCGGCTACGACGGCAGCGTGAAGGGCTACCGCTACGATCCGCAGAAAGCGCGACAGCTTCTGAGCGAGGCCGGCTATCCCGACGGGCTCGAGATCACGCTGGAGTCTCCCACCGGTCGCTATCAGGGCGACAAGGAGATCGCCGAGGCGCTCGGCGGCCAGTGGCAGAAGGCCGGCTTCAAGCCGAAAGTCCAGGTCGCGGAGTGGGGCGCCTACTTCAAGCGCTACCTCGGCAAGCAGTTTCAGGACGCCTACCTGCTCGGCCTGGGCGGGCCCATGCAGGACGGCGACGAGCTCTACAACCTGGTCTCGTCCAGGGGGCGCGGGCTCTACTACAAGAACGACAGGATCGACACGCTGTTCGACCTCGGCCGCAGCACGATGGACCCGGCCGTGCGGCGAAAGATCTACGCCGATCTGGCCCGCACGATGGTCGAGGACGCGACGTGGGTGTTCCTGGTGCAGCAGGTGGACATCTACGCGGCGCGCGACCGGCTCGGCTGGACGCCGCGCGCCGATCAGTGGATGTCGTTCACGACCGCAACGCTGAAGTAGCCGGCACATCCGGGAGTAGGTCGGGGACTGTGCACCCGCGGAGCGACCCGGGTTTCCCGGGGCGCGAAGCGTTGGGGGTGTGGGGGGCCATTTCGGTGTCACGCTCGCGGAGCGCCTCCGGGTTTCCCGGGGCGCGAAGCGTGGGGGGTGTGGGGGGCCATTTCGTGGCCCCCCACGTCACTAGACCGAGATGTTCCAGAGCAGGGTGGCGCCGAACTCCAGTACTCCGTGCACGTTCTTCCGGTACGCGCCCGGCACCACGAACTGGCCCCACGGCACGTAGAGCACCTCGTCGTAGGCGAGCACCTGCACCTTCTCGGCGATGGCCTTGCGCTTGGCGGCGTCGGCCTCACGCGCGAACTCCGCCCGCAGCTTCTCGATCGGCTCGCTGGTGGGCCAGCCAAACCACGCCTTGTCGCCGCTGCCGGTCAGCACCGAGGCGGTCACGGGCGTCATCGAGTCGAAGGACGTCGACCACGTGTGGAAGATGTTCCAGCCGCCCTGGGCCGGCGGCTCCTTCTTCGCGCGCCGCGCGACCATCGTGGACCAGTCCATCGCCTGCAGGTCGACGGCTGGCGCCGATCGAGCGCAGCACCTCGGCGGTGACGAGCGCCGCCCCGTGCGCGTACGGCGTGTCGGTCGGATCGAGGACCACGATGGGCTTGCCGTCGTAGCCCGACTCCTTGAGCAGCTGGCGGGCGCGTGCGACGTCCGGCTTCGGCGCCCCGGCCGCCGTCTCGTAGGGCACGCCGCACATGAACACGCTGGGGCAGGCCTTGTAGTACTTCTCGTTGCCGATCACCGCCTGCATGTAGTTCTTCTGATCCACCGCCAGCAGCAGCGCCTGCCGCGCCCGCTTGTCGTTGAACGGCGGGTGCAAATGGTTCGGGCGAACGATGCCCTGATTGCCCTTGGGATCGGGGAGGAACACGGCGATGTTGGAGTTCTTCTCCAGCCGCGGGGCGAAGTCGTGCGGCACGTTCTCCCAGTAGTCCACTTCGCCGGCCTCCAGCGCTGCGCTGGCGGTGGCGGGATCGGGGATGTAGCGCCACTCCACCCGGTCCACCAGCGCCTGCTTGCCACCGGCGGCCCCGCTCGGCTTTTCCTTGCGCGGCACGTAGTCGGGGTTGCGCACGTAGACCACTTGGTTGCCGGGCTGCCACTCGTCCTTGGAGAACTTGAATGGGCCGGAGCCGATCACTTCCTTGACCTGCTCGTTGGGGTCGGTCGCGGCCAGGCGCGCCGGCATGATGAACGACGGGCTGGCCGAAGGCCGCCCCAGCGCGTCGAGCACGAGGCCGAACGGCGTCTCCAGCTCGATGACGAACGTCTTCTTGTCGACGGGCGCCATCTTCGACAGGGCCGGCATCATGAGCTTACCCACTGCGTCCCTGGCCCCCCAGCGCTTGAGCGAGGCCACGCAGTCCTCGGAGGTCACCGGCGCGCCGTCGTGGAACTTGAGGCCGTCGCGCAGCGTGAACGAGTACTTCATCGCGTCCTTGCTCACGGTGTACTTGTCGACCATCTGCGGCTGGAGCTTCAGGTTGGAGTCCAGCGCGAACAGGGTGTCGAAGATCATGTAGCCGTGATTGCGCGTGATGTAGGCCGTCGTCCAGATCGGATCGAGGATCTTGAGATCGGCGTGGGGCACGAACTTGAGCGTCCCGCCGCGCTTCTGCGCGTGGACATACGGCGCGGCCACGGTGGCGGCGGCGACGGCGGCGGTTCCAGCGAGAAACGTCCGGCGGCTGAGCGTCATGCTGTGCCCTCCTGGTCGAGCGGTCCGCGAGCGGCTGCGATGGTGTCACGCCGGCGCCGGTGATGCAAGCGTCGGCGACGCCCGCTGGCACCCGCCTTGCTCAACTCCACCTGGGAGGGACTCCATGCACACGATTGCCGCGATCTACACGTCACGCTCCGAGGCCGAGCGCACCGCCGTCCTCCTCGAGGCCCTCGGCATCCCCAGCGACCGGATCACCATCCTGACGCCCGGGAGCGCGGCCGATCGGCTGCCCACCGACGAGGGCGAGGCCCCCGGGACGGGCGCGGCCATCGGGGCGGTGGTGGGAGGCGCCACCGGCGCTGCGGTGGGCCTGCCGCTGGGTGCCGCCATCACGTTTCTCGTGCCCGGCATCGGCCCGGTGATCGCGGTCGGTCTGCTCGGCGCCGCCCTGTTTGGCGCCGGCGGCGCGGCGGTCGGCTCCGCGCTGGAGGACTCGCTCGTGACCGGAATACCGCGCGACGACCGACTCGTCTACGAGACCGCGCTCCGTCACGGCCGCAGCGTGCTCCTGGCCCTGGAGGAGGATGCCATGCGCGCCGCGGAGGCCCAGCGGATCGTGGATAGCTCCGACGCGGAGAGCGTGGACGAGGCCAGCCGCAAGTTCGCGCAGGAGATCCGCAAGAGCGCCTAGCCGCGCGAATGCCTCGCGTGCAAGGTTCTGGTGTTATCGTCAGTGAACCTTTACGCGAGGAGCGTGCGTTCGATGCCGTCGAGTGCGCCACGGAGCGGGCATCCGTACCACATGCACGATGCGATCTATGCCCAGCCGGGAGCGCTGCGGCTGCTGATGCGTGGGCAGGGCGAGGTGCTGGCGAAGGCGGCGACGGGCCTGGCCGCCGCCTCGCACGTGTGGCTGACGGGCGTCGGCACCTCGTGGCACGCGGCACTCGCCGGCGAGCTGCTGCTGGCTCAGGTCGGCCGGCTCGGTGCGCGCGTCCGTGCGATCAACGCGTTCGAGCTCCTCCATTACGGGCCGGCCGCCGCGTCCGGCGAAGGCTGCGTGGTGATCAGCCACCGCGGCCAGTCGCCGTCGGGGCCGGCGGCGCTCACGCGCGCCCGGGCGGCCGGCGGCGTGACGGTGGCGATCACGGGCAAGGGCGGCGACGGACTGGCCGCCGCCGAGCACGTCCTGCGCACCGTCGAGCAGGAAGCCTCCGGCTGTCACACCGTGAGCTACACGACCGCCGTGGCCATGCTGGCGTCGCTGGCCGCGGCCATCGGTCACGACGACGAGCTCGGTCATCAGCTCGACGCGATTCCGGATCAGCTCGCCTTCCTGCTCGGTCAGGAGGCGTGGGAGAGCCTGGCCGAACGGTTCGGCGGGCGCCGGCGCTACTGGTTCGTCGGCGGCGGTCCCAACGTCGCCACCGCCTACGAGGCCGCGCTGAAGCTGAGCGAGGCGGCCTGGGCCTCGGCGATCGGTCTCGAGTGCGAGCAGTTCCTACACGGCCCGTGGGCCGCGCTCGAGCCCGACGACGTGGTGTTCGTGATCGCGCCACCGGGCCCTTCGCACGCCCGCTGTCACGACGTGGCGCGCGTCGCGGCCGGCATCGGCGCCACCGTGGTCGCGCTCGTGGCCGAGGCCGACCGGGAGATCGGCCCCCTGGCTGCCGAGACCATCGCGTTACCGGAGGTGCCGGAGCTGCTCTCGCCGATCACCGCCGCGGTGCCGCTGCAGCTCTTGATCTACCACTTCGCGGTGCGGGCGGGCGCAAACCCGGACACGGTGCGGGAGCAGACGCCGCACGGCCGTGCCCGGGCTTCCGTGACGCCGTGAGACGACTCAGGCGGCCTTGCGCATGCGGCGCCCGCTGCTCTTGCGGCCGCGCCGGCTCTTGGTCTCGCCCTTCTTGCGGCGCGTCTTGTTGACGATGCGCGCCGCGACTTCCTTCTGCCGGCCCTTGTAGCGTCCCTCGCTCTTGATCGACTTCAAGACCTTCTCGTACTGACGCGAACGCTTGCGGCTCTTCACGCCCTTCGGCGGCATGGGGACCTCCTTGCGATGTGATGGTCCATCTGCTGAACAAACGTCAGGGCTACAAGCGTCATGCCAGCACGTCGGCTGATCGTTCTCATCTGCGTCACCATGGGAGCCAACACGGTTTCGATCGGTGCGTTCCCCGCGCTGCTCCCCGAGATCGGCGACGACCGTGCATCTGGCCGACTGGCAGCTTGGCGCGGTCGCCGGCGCCTTTGGCTTCGCGCGCATGCTGGCGGACGTGCCGGTTGGCCTGTTCATCACGCACCACCTGGCGCGGGCCCTGACCGTGGCCCCGATCTTCCTCGTGTCCGGCGCGCTGGTGATGACGACGGGCGGCGAATTCTCCACCGTGCTGATCGGTCGCGTGCTGATGGGGACCGGCCACACGCTGTCGATGCTGGCCGGGCTCACCACCGTCTTGCGTTACCGCGCCGGCCCCGGGCTGGCGTCGTCGCTGAACGCGCTGGAGCTCTCCTCGATGCTGGGGGTGCTCGGGGGCGTGTCGCTGGTCGCCTTCCTGCCACGAGCCGTGCCGTGGCCCACGGCGTTTCTCCTCGCCTGTGCGCCGGTGCTGGTGACGCTCGTGACGCTGCCACTGCTCCGACGGGCCCTGCCGTCGGGCGTGGACGGCCCTCGGCCGCTCTTCGCCCGCAGCGAGAGGCACGAGCCGTCCTCGCCCGCCTCGTCCTCGCGCCTGGCCGTCCTGGCCGGAGTGGCCGGGACGGCCATCGCCATCAGCTATTCCGCGGTCGACCAGTTCGTGATCCCGGTACGCGGCAGCCGCGAGTTCGGGCTGGAGCGCGCGGGCATCGCGCGCTTGCTGATGCTCTCGCAGCTGGTCGACATCGTCGCCCTGCTGCCAGTCGGCGCGCTGGCCGACCGCCGCGGCACGCCGCGCGTGGTGGCGGCGATCATGCTTGCGTTCACGGTGGCGCTGACCCTCATTGGCTTCGGCACGTTGCCGATGATGGCCCTCGGCTGCGTGCTCTTCGGATTGGGCATGGCGGGCTGGATGCTGCCGCTCGGCATCCTCCGCTCGGTCACGCCGCCGGCGCAGGTGGCGTGGCGGGTCGCGCTCTACCGGGTCTCGGTGGACGGCGGGATGTTCCTGGGGCCGGTCCTGGCCGGCGTGCTCGCCGCGCGGCACGCCGGCGTGCTGCCGGCGTCGCTGATCGTCGTGATGGCGACGGTGGCGGTGACGCTGCTGGCGCAGCCGCGCGCTACTGCGCCGTCGCCGTGAGCAGGATGGTGCTCTCGCCGGCTGCGCGCTCGCGTGTGAGGCCCAGCATCTCGCGGAGCACGCTGTGGAAATCGGACGTGGCGCCGCCCAGCACCACCGGGCGCCCACTGGGCACGACCAGCTCGGTCGCCGCCACCGTGAAGTCGATCGCGCCCGACCCGTCGGTGGCGACATAGCTGATGCGCGGGGTGAGTCGGACGCGCACCTGGTCGCCGGCGAGCAGGCTGGCCCGGACCCTGAGCGACGTGCCCACCTCCTGGAAGCTCACGCCACTGGCGAGGAGGCCGCTGCCCGTCGCGTAGTCGCGGTAGAAGATCGCCTGCTGGTACGGCACCTGGGTGGCGACGGTCATGAGCGACTCCCCGCCGTCCTGCACGAGCGTGAAGACGCCGCTGGAGCGCTGCACGCGCCGCTGACTACTCTCCACGCCCACCCCGGCCTGTGGCCGCGCCTGGCCGCGCTCGGTGATGATGACCCCGCCGCTGCCTTGCACGGCATCGCGGCTCTGCTGGCTGGCCTGCCGGAACTCGACGGCCACCCGGATCTGCCGCGGCGCCTGCGCCGCGGCCGGCAGGGCGAGGACCAGCGCGATCAGGAGGATGAGCCGGCGCACGGCCCATTTTCGCACGCCGATGGCACCCCCCTTGCTCTCTTCATTGCGAGGAATACGGAGATGCGGACCCGCTGGAAGTGGCTGATCGGCCTGGTTGCGACGCTGGTGGTCATCGCGCTGGCGCTCGCCTTCCTGATTGACGAGCCGCTGCGGCGGACGACCGAGCGGCAGATGAACGCCCGGCTGAAGGGCTACACGGCGCGCATCGGTCGGCTCAATTTCCATCCGTTCGGCTTCGGCGTGGACTTCTACGACGTCGTCCTCATCCAGGACGCGCATCCCGATCCCGCCGTCCTGCGCATTCATCGACTGAGCGCCAGCGTGCAGTGGGCCGCGCTCATCCACCGCCGCGTGGTCGCGGACTTCCTGATCGACACGCCGGAGATCTACGTGGATCGACGGCACCTCGAGGCGGAGGCGAAGGATCCAACCCCGGTGAGCGACCACGGCTGGCAGGACGCCCTGCAGGCCATGTATCCGCTCAAGATCAACCAGTTCCGGATCCGCAACGGCTCGGTGACCTATGTGGATGCGGGCCAGGCGGAACCGTTGCGGCTGACCGCCATCGAAGCGGTCGCGCGTAACATCCGCAACGTGAAGTCGGATCCGGACGACTTCCCGTCCCCGCTCACCCTCAGCGCCGTGATCTTCGACAAGGGCCGGCTGAGTCTGGACGGCGCCGCCGATTTCCTCCGTGCGCCGTACGCGGGGGTCAAAGGAAAGGCCGAGCTGGCGGGCATCCCGCTCGACTACGCCAGGCCGGTGGCGGCCCGCTACGGCCTGACGCTGACGTCTGGCGTGTTCAGCGGCAAGGGCTACCTCGAAGTCACGCCCAACGTGACGATCGTCGACCTCGAGGAGATGCGCGTCGATGGGCTCAAGGCCGAATACGCGTATCGCCCGCAAGACCGCGGAGCCGGCGAAAGAGGCGGCGAAGAATACGGCCGAGACCGCCAAGAAGGCGAACGACGCGGCCAAGAACGTGAGCAACGCATCGGATATGGTGCTCCGCGCCCGCCGGGTCAGCGTGAACGACGCCGCCGTGAGTCTCGTGAACGAGAACGCCCGGCCCACCTACCGCCTCTCGCTGACGCATACCAATCTCGTCATCGAGAACTTCAGCAACCAGAAATCCGACGGTCTCGGCACCGTCCGGCTGACCGGACGCTTCCTGGACAGCGGACCGCTGCGGGTGCAGGCGGTCTTCCGGCCCGAGAACAGCGGCCCCGACTTCGACGTGGACACGGGGATCGAGAACGTGGACATGCGCGCCATGAACGACCTGCTGCGCGCCCACGCCAAGTTCGACGTGGCCAGCGGCATCTTCTCGGTCTACTCGGAGATGCGCGTGAAGAACGGGCGGATCGAGGGATACGTCAAGCCACTGTTCCGCGACCTGGTCGTGTACGACTCCACCCAGGATAGCGACAAGCCACTGGGCCAGAAGGTGAAGGAGCGCGTGCTCAACGTGGTCGGCAAGGTCCTCAAGAATCGGCAGCGCGAGCAGGTGGCCACCGTCGTGCCCATCTCGGGCCCGCTACAGAATCCGAAGACGGGCACGCTGGAGACGGTGCTGGGCCTCGTGGAGAACGCCTTCATCAAGGCGATTCTCCCCGGCTTCGAGGCCGAGAGCGCGAAAGTGGTCAGGCGACGTTGATGACGATGCGGCAGGCGCGCGCCAGCAGACCGATGAACCAGATCGAGCGCGGGACCCACGCCTCGCTCTCGACCCACGCCACGGCGGCAACACCCACCATGACGGTGACCGTGGCGATCCAGTCGGGCATCCGGAACCACCGCACGACCGGGAGCAGGAATCCGCCGCACACCGCCAGCACGAAGACGAGCGCCAGCAGGCCGATCGCCAGCGCCAGCGGGCCGAGGAAGAGCGTCGAGAACACGAGAATGATCGCGTCGGCGCGTCCAAAGTGCGGCTCGGTGAAGGCCTGGGAGACCTCCGGACGGTTCGCCAGATAGCTGGCCGCCCCGCGGAGGTCGAAGAGCCCGAGGTAGATCACCGCGTAGGCGATCGCCCCCAGCAGGATCATCCAGTGATGTCGCCGCAGCCACGTGACGCCCAGCACATCTCGCATCGCCCCACCCCCCGCGGTATGAATGACGCTCGGAGTGGAGGCAAGGCCAGTGCCACGCCTTCATGCGAGGGACGATCAGAAAAATCGAGCGCTTAGAACGCCGTCGTCAGGGATCGAGACGTCAGCCGTGTCGGCGCGATGACATGCCGGTGCCAGAACGCCCGTCAGACCGGCCACGTCTCGCGACGCCACCCCATGTCCCAGAACATCCACTCGTAGCGGCTGGTGGTGAGGACGTGACGGAGCATCGCGTCGCGTTCGTGCGGGCGCAGGCGCGCGGCCACCGCGTCGGTGGCGGCCAGCACCGCGCGGACGACGTCGCCGAACTCGTCGGACGCGTAGGTGGCGATCCAGCGCGCGTAGAGCGGATCGGGCGAGGCGGCGCGCTCCAGCGTCTTGCCGACCTCCCAGTAGATCCAGTAGCAGGGCAGCAGCGCCGCCAGCGCCTCGTGAAAGGGCGCGCCGTAGGCGACGGCGAGCAGGTAGCTGGTGTAGGCGAGGTTCGTCGGCGCCAGCGGCGTGGCCGCCACCTCGGCCGGGGACAGGCCGAACTCCCTGAAGAAGCCCTCGTGCAGCGCGCGCTCGACCTGGAGCGCGCCGGCCGCGTGCTCGTTGAACATCACGATCCAGTCGTCCTCGGGGGCCCGCGCCGCGGCCAGCGAGAGCGCGCGGGCGAACTCGCGCAGGTAGAGGGCGTCCTGCACGGCGTAGAAGCGAAAGCGGTCCCGCGGCAGCGAGCCGTCGGTCAGCCCCGCGACGAACGGGTGGCGCAGGATCGCCTCGTAGATCGGGGTCATCGCGGACCACAGCTCGCCGGTGAAGGTCATCGCTGCGGAGTATAGAACACCCGCCCGGGCGGTATCATGACGCCCATCTCGCTCGGGAGGATCGTCATGACCCAGGAGCTGCTGGAATCCGTCAAGGACGGCGTCGCCACGCTCACGCTCAACCGCCCCGAACGCCTCAACGCGATGTCGGGCGAGATGCTCGACGCGATGCTGGAGGCGCTGCCCCGGCTGGCCGACGACGCCGACGTGGGCGTCATCGTCCTCACCGGCGCCGGCCGCGGCTTCTGCGCGGGGGGCGACGTCAAGGCCATGGCCGAGGGGCGCGAGTTCGGCGGCACCACGCTCGAGGAGAAGGCCCAGGCGCTGCGCTCGCAGATGGAGGTCTCGCGCTGGCTGCACGAGCTGCCCAAGCCGACGATCGCCATGGTCCGCGGCGCGGCGGCCGGCGCCGGCCTCTCGCTGGCGATGGCCTGCGACCTGCGCATCGCCGGCGACTCCGCGCGCTTCGCGACGGCCTTCGCGCGCGTCGGCTACTCCGGCGACTTCGGCGGCAGCTGGTTCCTCACCCAGCTCGTCGGCACCGCCAAGGCGCGCGAGCTCTACTACACCGCCGACATCCTCGACGCCCAGCAAGCCCTCGCGCTCAACCTGGTGAACCGCGTCGTGCCCGACGCCCAGCTCGAAGAGCAGACGCAGGCGCTCGCCGCCAGGCTGGCCCGCGGCCCGCGCGTCGCTCTCCGCTACATGAAGCGCAACATGAACGCGGCCGAGACCGCCTCGCTCAAGGACTGTCTCGACCTCGAGGCCTGGCACCACACCCGCACCGGCTTCACCGACGACCATCGCGAAGCCGCCCAAGCCTTCGTCGACAAGCGCGAGCCCGTCTTCCGCGGTCGCTGATACTCCGCGCGGGGGTGGGCGGCGGCACGGGCGGGGCGAGGACGGGGTGGGTGCTGCGACCACGATCGCGGCGGCGCTGGTCCGGCTCGGCGATCTCGCCAGCTAACGCCTGTTGCTCGTGGCGGGGGACGGGTCTCACGCACCCACCCCGTCCTCGCCCCGCCCGTGCCGCCGCCCACCCCCGCGCTCAGTTCGCGTCCTCGGCTAAGACGGCGTCGGCTTTCGTGCTCGGCGTAGTTTCCTATGCTCAGATGCTCGGAAGTCTTTTGAAGGGACGAGCGTCGGCGCTGGAGGTGCGTCGGGCCGGGGCGGGGGGAGTGGGATGGGTGCGCGCGACCCGTCCCCCGCCACGAGCAACAGGCGTTGTGCGCCGAGATCGCCGAAGCGGGACCAACGCCGCCGCGATCGTGGTCGCAGCACCCATCCCACTCCCCCCGCCCCGGCCCGACGCACCTCCAGCGCCGGGGGAGGGGTTCAAAAGATCGAGTAGCCGCCGTCGATGATGAAGGTGTCGCCGGTGTGATAGGCGCTGGCGTCGCTGGCGAGATAGACGGCGATGCCGGCGAAGTCGTCGCCGGTGCCCCAGCGCCGGACCGGGACGCGGGGGAGGACTTTCTCGACGAAGCGGTCCCAGCGCAGCGTTCGCTCGGTCATCGGGGTGTCGATCCAGCCGGGCAGGATTGCGTTGGCGCGCACGCCGTGCCGCGCCAGCTCCACCGAGAGCGCCTTCATCATCGAGATGAGCCCGCCCTTGGATGCGGCGTAGTGCTCACCGCGCGCCTGGCCCGAGATCGCAGCCAGGCTGGCCGTCACGACCAGCGAGCCGCCGCCCGGACGGCCGACCATGTGCCGGGCGGCGGCGCGCAGCGTGTAGAAGGCGCCGTCGAGATTCACGCCCGAGCACGCGCCGCCACTCGGCGCGTCGTCATCTCCATGAACGATTGCACCTCGCGTCGGCCACCAACGCCGGCATTCACGAAGCACGCGTCCACCCGTCCCAGCGCGGCCAGCGTCTCCGCGAAGGCCCGCTCGACCGCCGCCTCGTCCCCCACGTCGCACACCAGCGTCTGCACCCGCCCGCCGTGCTTGCGCAGCCGCTCGAGCCGCCGCCGCGTTCTTCGCCGCGTTGGTGCCCCAGATACACACCGCCGCCCCCGCGGCCGCGAGGCCTTCGGCCATGCCCAGCCCAATGCCGCTGTTGCCGCCCGTGATCAGCGCCACCTTGCCGCTGAGATCGAACGCGCGAAAAGTCATATTCGCCGCACGCTACACTGCGCCGCTTCCCACAGCAACCCGACGGAAAAACCGCCACGCTCGCAGGAGGTGCCGGCTAGCGTGCGGTGCGAGTGGCGAGGGTGCGTTCGGTGTCTTCGACGATCTGGCGGATCTTCGGCACGTCGGGATCGTCGGCCGGCGCCATCGCCAGGTAGCGTCGCCAGGCGCGCACCATCGAGGCCGGCGCGTCCGGCCGGGTGGCGCTGAGGCCCTGGTACGCGACGCCGAGGTTCTTGAACACCGCGGCCGGCGGGGAGGGCAGACGCTCGGCCATCGTCTCGAACACGCGCGCCGCCGTGGCGGCGATCGTCGCATCGCCGGCTCGGCCGGCGGCGAGGCGGGCCACCGCGAAGCCGAAGCGCTCGTACTGCTTCCAGTAGGCGCTGACGATGCCCGCCTCCCAGCTGCCCGGCGGCACGCCGCGCACGGCGGCCGGATCGAGCCGCGCGAATGAGGCTTCCGCCTCGGCCACGAAGGTCGCGAAATCGGGCGGGGTCGCGCGCGGTGTCACGCGCTCCACCACGCCCACTGGCCACAGCGAGTAGGCCTCCTCCAGCGAGCGGAGCCACGGGACGCGATTCACGATGTAGACCGGGCGCGGCGCGTTCGCATCGACAAACGCGCGAAAGCTGAACGGGGCGTCGGCGGGTCGGCGGGAGAGCGCCGCGGGAAGCCGCACGTCTGGCAGGTGTCGGGCGGCGTAACCCCGGAACCAGGCGTTCGTCAGGAATCCCACGGGGATGACCCGCACGTCGGGGCGCATGCCTTCGACGTACTGGAGGTAGCGCACGCTGTTGACGGCCTCGTCACTGGAGATGATCAGAATGGCGCCCTCGGGCAGCGATCGTAAGATCGCCGCGCCGTAGTCCTGGACGAAGTGCTGCTGGTAGGCCTTCATGGCGCCGGCCTCGGTGACGATGAGCGCCACCGGCAGGGCGATCGCCGGCACCCATCGCACGCCGGCGGCGCGCAGGGGCGACAGCCAGCGGCCGAGCTCGGCCAGTCCCACGCCCATGAGCGCGCCGAGCACCACCAGCGCCTGCTGCCAGAAACGCTCCTGCACCATGATGTGCAGCGGATCCTCGAGGCGGGCGTTGGCGAGCATCGAGAAGACGACCACGTAGAACAGCAGCGCCGTCACCCAGAGCGTCGTCAGCCAGCGGGCTGGACCGGATCGGCGCAGCGACACCAGTGCGGCCAGGCCCAGGGGTACATGCGCCCACCACGTCGAGCGACCGGCCGCCGACCAGAACAGCGCCAGCCGCGCGCTCAGCCCGCCCTCGCTGCCCACCGAGCTCTCGGCGAGGCGGAAGGTGCCGTACTCGCGACGCAGGAAGTGAGTGAGAAAGCCGTCGAGGGTGGAGGTGTCGCCCCAGGTCACGGGCGCCCGGCCGCTGGCCACGACGAGATAGAGATAGGGCGTCATCCCGAGCAGCACCATGCCCGCGAAGCTGGCGAGCAGGCGCGGCGACGTGACGCGACGGCCGGTGAGTGCCAGGAGGAAGAGGGCGTAGGGGATGCCGAGAAAGACGAGGATGTGGTGATGCGCGAAGCCGAGGCCGAGCCACAGAGCGCCCAGGTTGAGCGTGCGTGAGCTGACAGCGCCCGTGGCCGCGCGCTCGTTGGAGGCGCGCGCCGAGAAGTAGACGAGGCCGGCGGCGAAGAGGTTGTTCAGCGCGAAGACCTCGGCGGTGATCGCGTAGGGCCACACGAGTGGGCCGAACGCGAAGGCACCGGCGGCCAGGGCCCCGGCCGCCACGTCGCCGGTCCAGCGGATCACGCCGCGACAGAGCAGCAGTGACGCCGCACTGCCGGCGAGCGCCGAAAAGAGGTTCACCCGCCAGGCCACCGTGCCGATGGGGATGAGCGAGGCCAGCTTGGCCAGAAGCGTATAGAGCGGGTAGCCGGGCGGGTGGGCGACGCCGAGCAGGTACGCCACGGTGATCATCTCGCCGGCATCGCCGCCGGCCACGGTCGGCGTCAACGTGGCGACATAGACGGCGAGCGGAACGATCCCGGCCAGCGCGGTGACGATCAGGGCCAGGCGGCCAGCCGTGGCGTCGGGACGGGGGCGGAGGGGGTGGTGGGGGAGGGGGCGTGGAGGCCGTCGCTCGCTGCCCCCGCCGTCCCTTCCGCGCCACGGCCACAGAATAAGGGGTCCGCCCGCCTGCTGGCATCCGAGTTCGTCGTGTCGGGGAAGTCACTGGCGACAAATCGACCAGCGCGTGACGAAACTCGTCAGCGCCAATGCCTAAATGCGGCCCACTCTCCCGAGCTCGATTCTCTAAGTAGCTGTTCTCGTTGGTGGGCGGACGACCTCGAGGTCTGGCATCCCACGTGCTCTGACACCACGCCGACCCGTGCCGTACGACAAACAAGCAGTGAGGGAGGAACTTATGATTCGGCTTCGCAAAATGCGGCTCACACTCGGTGGTCAGCGCGGCTTCACGCTGATCGAGCTCCTGATCGTCGTGGCGATCATCGGCATTCTCGCCGCCATCGCCGTCCCGCTCTATGCCAACGTGCAGGCGCGGGCTCGTATCGCCAAGGCTCAGGCCGACACGCGCGCCATCGCGTCGGCTGTCAGCATCTACTCGGCGCATTGCGGCGGTCTGCCGGACAACACTTCGAACGCTCAGACTTGCGCCGTCGGTGACCGGTCAGAACGGCGCCATGCCGGCGCGTGCTGCTGACCCAGCAGACCAACGCGCAGAACCAGATCGGTGGTCCGTTCCTGAACGCGATGCCCGCGCCTGCCTGCCGGCTGGGGTGGCTCGGGCACGTCGTACAAGTACACGACGACGGCGGTTGGTACGTTCGTGATCTGCGGCACGGGTGACAGCACCGGCGCGGATTCAGCAACGGTGGTTCGCCGACCGCTTGCCCGTAAGGGCGTCCGACCTGGGGCCGCCGGCGATCGGCACGGCGCCGGCGGCCTCGGTTCACCTCGCTCCCCTCGCCAGTTCGCCCTCCGAAGTCGCCCCGACACCGCCTGTGTAGCCCGACTCCACTTAATGGGAATTGAAGGTGCGTCGCGCTCGAATTTGCCCATTGACTCTGTACGCCGGCGGCGCATGATACTGAGACTACCGATGAGCACGATGATCCTGATGGTCGTGTCCCGCGACAACCCCGGCCTCTACGAATACGCGGTTCGCGAGTTCGCCGATAGCGACGAGATCAAGGTCGTGCTCGACCGTCGCACCGCCGATCGGCGCGAGGCCGGCAATCCCCCGGCGGGCAACGTCGAGCGCCGCCGCTCCGACCGGCGCCGCTACGCCGTCGATCACCGGCTGCGCACCATCGGCTGGGCCTTCGTGCGCGACGGTGTCGTGGTGCGAACTCCGCTCGAGGTTGTCCCCACCAGCGCCTGACCGCTCCCCCGGCGGGCCGCCCGCCCGGCCTAGGAGTTTTCACGCCGCCCGATCTGCGGTAGGGTTCAGGGTCACGGAGGACAGCGCAATGACCTTGCCGCTCGACGGAGTCCGAGTCGTAGACCTCACGCGGGCCCGCGCCGGTCCCACGGCGGTGCGTCAGCTCGCCGACATGGGGGCCGACGTCGTCAAGGTCGAGGCGCGCGAAGAAGTCGAAGGGGACTCGACGGCTCTCGGCTTCGACTTCCTCAACCTGCATCGCAACAAGCGCTCGATCACGCTCGACCTCAAGCACCCGCGGGCGATCGAGATCCTCAAGAAGCTGGTCACCAAGGCCGACGTGGTGATCGAGAACTTCCGGCCGGACGTCAAGCGGCGGCTCGGCATCGACTACGAGGCGCTCTCGGCGATCAATCCGCGCCTGATCTACGGCTCCATCTCCGGATTCGGACAGACCGGCCCGTACCGCGATCGGCCCGGCTACGATCAGATCGCCCAGGGCCTGGGCGGCCTGATGTCGATCACGGGACTGCCCGGTCAGGGGCCCGTGCGCGTCGGCATTCCCGTGGCGGACCTGACCGCGGGAATTTTCCTGGCCCAGGGCATCCTGGTCGCGCTGTACGAGCGCGAGCGCTCGGGCAAGGGGCAGTGGGTCCACACCTCGCTGCTCCAGGCCATGGTGACGATGCTCGATTTCCAGGCCGCTCGCTGGCTCATCGACGAAGAGATCGCGCCCCAGGCCGGCAACGATCATCCGACCGGTATCCCCACCGGGGTGTTCACCACTGCGGACGGCCACATCAACATCGCGGCCTCCGGCCAGACGATGTACCGGCGCCTGTGCACCGCCATCGGCGCGCCGGAGCTGATCGACGATCCCCGCTTCAAGACGCTGGGCGACCGCTCGAAGAACCGCAAGCAGATGAACGCCGAGCTCGATCGCGTGCTCGTGAAGAAGTCGAGCGCCGAGTGGATCGAGGCGCTCAATGCCGCCGGCGTGCCGTCGGGGCCGATCCTGAACATCAAGGAAGTGTTCGAGAACGAGCAGGTCAAGCACCTCGGCCTGGCCCAGTCCGTCCGCCATCGCACGCGCGGCGAGATGAAGGTCCAGGCGCCGCCCTCGACGCTGTCGCGCACACCCGGGGCCATCCGCCGGGCGGCGCCCGAGCACGGCGAGCACACCGACGAGATCCTGAAAGAGCTCGGCTACAGCGCCGAAGACATCAAGACGCTTCGCAAGGACGCGGCCGTCTGATTACATACGGCGCCCCACATGACTGACATTCGCGAAGCGCCACGGCTCCGCCTGGGCGCGCAGCGCGGGGGGTGTGGGGGGCCCGCTCTGGGCCCCCCACGTACTAATAGACGACGACGCTGCGCTTGACCTCGCCCCGCAGCATGAGGTCGAAGGCGTGGTTGAGCTCGCCCGAGCGCCACGCGCCGGGTGATCAGCTCGTCGAGCCGATACCGGCCGCTCATGTAGAGATCGATCAGCATCGGCACGTCGGTGCGCTGATGCCCGGCGCCGAACGAGCTCCCGGTGAGCACGCGCTGCTGCAGGAAGAGCGACGGGTCGACGGAGACCTTGGTGCCGGCCGGCGACACGCCCACGATCACGCAGGTCCCGCCCCGATGCGTGGCGAGCAGGGCCTGCTCGATGGTCTTCTGGGTGCCCACGACCTCGAAGGCGAAGTCGACGCCGCCGGTGCCGCTCAGCGCCTGCACGCGCGCGACGGGATCCTCCTGTGGACGCGTCCACCACGTGGGTCGCTCCGAACTCCTGCGCCCAGTCGAGCTTCTGCTTCACCACGTCCACCGCGATGATCTTGCCCGCGCCCACCAGCTTCGCGGCCTGGATCGTGTTCAGCCCCACGCCGCCGCAGCCCCACACCGCCACGCTCGCCCCCGGCGGCACCTTGGCGCGATTGAACACCGGCCCCGCGCCGGCCAGCACGCCGCAGCTCACGAGGCAGACCACGTCGAGCGGCGCGTCCTTGCGGATCGGGATGACGCTGACGTCCGGCAGCACCGCGTGCGTGGCGTAGCCGGACACCTGCAGGAAGTGGTGCAGCCCCTGGCCGTTCTTCTGAAAGCGCGGGGTGCCGTCCAGCATGAACCAGCGCGGCTTGTCGCGGAGCGCGCACATGGTGGGCTGGCCGCCGATGCAGTACCAGCACTTGCCGCACGAGGGGATGTAGCTCGAGCAGACGTGATCGCCGGGCGCGACCGACTCCACGCCGGGGCCGATCTTCTCGACGACGCCGGCCGCCTCGTGGCCGAGCACCACGGGCAGGGGATGAGGATAGTCGCCCGTCATCACGTGCAGGTCGCTGTGGCAGACGCCGTTGGCCTTCCACCGCACGAGCACTTCGTGCGGGCCGGGCTCCAGCAGATCCACGTCTTCGACCACGAGCGGCTTCCGGACGTCGTAGAGGACCGCGGCCGTCACGCGCATCGGACACCTCCTGGCGCGAATGTGCCGGTAGTCTGCGCGCGCCAGCGCGGCTGCGCAAGACGGCTCAGGTGGTTGGCGGTGGGCCCTCGGCCCTCCACAGCCGGACGTCGTCGACCTCGTCTGCGCGAGCACCGGCCGGTGTCGGGACGGTCATGAGCCGCGCCACGCCGGTGCCGGCGAGACCCGCCGACGGTGTTGCTCACGATGTCGATCCACGTCGAGTAGCGCCAGGGCAGGAAGAAGTGCTGCATGGTCTCGATGCCGAAGCTGAGGGTCGCGCAGGTTAGCACCACGATCAGGTAGGCGCCCGCGCCGGCGCTGGCCCGGCCGACTACCAGGATGCCGAGATATCCCGCCGGCAAGAACATCACGATGTTCTGTGCGACATCCTGCACCAGCGCGTCGACGTGACCGGGCTTGATGTCGTTGAGGTAGTGCCGTTTGCGCGCGTCACGCGAGGGCCCCATCGGGTAGGTGACCGCAACCATGAGGACGAACAGATACAGCGCCAGGACCCAGCGGAGGCTTTTCACGCCGCGATTCTAACCCACGATTGTCAATCCGCGCTCGCCGTCGCACGACGAGGTCGGGAGCGCGCGGCACGGTGGGGATCGCGCGGCAACGCGCTCAGACGCGCGTGGCGACGGCCACGATCCGGTCCGTCGAGCCAAGAGGCGTCGCCGGATCGTAGGCGCCGTGATACGTGATCGCCCCGAAGCCAGCGCGCGCGAGGAGCTCGTCGAGCTCATCGCGGGTCCAGCACCGCATCACGAAGTCGTGGTCGGCCGCAGTCGTGTGGCCGCCGGTCGTCAGCGTGTGCCGCTCGGCGACGAGCATCCGTCGCTGCGCGTGGTCGAGACGGATCTCGGCGCGGTACACGAGCGTGCCCTGTGCCGTCTCGACGGTCCGCTCGTGCACCGGCTCGGCCGTTCGCCGCCGCACGGTGGCGTCCCAGTCCCGCACGTCGAGCAGGAGCACGCCCGCGGTCTGAAGCGCCCGCGCGAAGGCAACGAAGGCGTCGTGGCGACTCTGGTCGTCCAGACAAGTCGTTGAGCACGCCACGGCAGAGCACGGCCGCGTACGGCGTTGTCGGTGCGGGCTGGGTGAGATCACCGACCACGAAGCGGACCATCGTCGCTCCCGGCCGTTGCCGGGCGACGGCGATCAGCTCGGGGGAGAGGTCGAGCCCGGTGACCCGATACCCCTGGCGAGCCAGGGTGACCGCGTAACGACCCGTCCCACACCCCGCGTCGAGCAGCGTCGCGTCACTCGCTACCCCACGCCCGCCCAGGATGGCGCCGATCTGCGCGCACTCGGCCACGACCGGCCGCTCGACGAGCAGATCGAACGCCCACCCGAAGCTGCCGTAGAAGGGCCGTACGGTGGGGCTCATGCCACCACGCTATCGTGGCAGAATGGCGCAATGCCAGCCCACGATCCCGTCGCCGTCCCCGGGTTTCTCTACGGCACCGCCTGGAAGGAAGACCGCACCGAGGCCCTCACCGGGCTCGCGCTGCGCGCGGGCTTCCGGGGCATCGACACGGCCAATCAGCGGCGGCACTACTTCGAGGGCGGCGTCGGTCAGGCCCTGGCCGCCAGCTACCGCGCGGGCGTGGTGACGCGGGCCGAGCTCTTTCTGCAGACCAAGTTCACCTATCAGAATGGCCAGGACCACCGGCTGCCCTACGATCCGGCGGCCGCCCTGCCCACGCAGGTCGCACAGTCGATGGCCAGCTCGCTCGAGCACCTCGGGACCGATCACGTCGACAGCTACGTGCTGCACGGCCCGGCCTCGGGCGCGGGCTGGACCGAGGAGGACGCCGAGGTGTGGGCCGCGATGGTCCGCGAGCGCGACGCCGGACGCACGCGACTGCTGGGCGTGAGCAACGTGTCGTGGCGTCACCTGGCGCAGATGGCGCTCGGCGGCGCCGAGACGCCGGCATTCGTGCAGAACCGGTGCTTCGCCAGTCGCGGCTGGGACCGCGACGTGCGCGCATTCTGCCAGGAGCGCGGGATCGTCTATCAGGGCTTCTCGCTGCTCACCGCCAACCGCGAGGTCCTGCACGACGATCTCATCGCCGGCATCTGCGCGCGGCTCGAGGCGACGCCGGCTCAGGTGGTGTTCGCCTTCGCGCGCGCGGTGGGGATGCTTCCGCTCACCGGCACCTCCGACGCCGAGCACATGCGCCAGGACCTGGCCAGCCTCACGCTTCAGCTGTCCCCCGACGAGGTGCAGGCGATCGAGTCGCTGGCCGGCTGAGGGAACGTTCGGTTTATCGACCCGCCGTGGTACGCTCGAAATGATCGATCTCCTCTCATGAAGCTCTCGGCCAAGTTCGCCCGACAAGAAAGCGAAGAGATGCGCCAGGCTCGCGTGGCGCGTCGCCGCGTGTCACTCGACCGCGCGGAGGCGATCCGCCGCATGCTCAACGTCCCGGAGCGCCCGCCGGAGGCGCGCGAGCGCCCCGGTGGCGCGATCGCGCCCGCCCGCAGCGTCGTGTGCTCGGACTGCAGCCGCAGCTTCGCGCTTCCCATGCACCTGGGCCGTCACCGCAAGGCCAAGCACGACCGGAGCGACGCGGCGTAGTTCGACCGTAGTCCTGATCCGTGGGATGGCAGCCGCCATGCTGCATGCGCAAGAGCTCGTCCCGCCCGTCGTCGAACTCGTGGTTACCGACCGCATTGAACTCGAGCCCGAGGCGATTCATCGTTTCGATGCTGGGCTCGTCGTGGAACAGGGCGGAGATCAACGGGCTGGCGCCGATCAGATCGCCCGGCGACACCACCACGTTGTTGGGATGGCCGGTCTTCTGGGCGGCCACGTAGCCCGCCAGGAACTCGATGCCGCCCGCCGGCTGATTCACGATCGCAGTGCCGGGGCCGCCCGCTTGCACTCCGAAGGTTCCGGGCGACTGGAGATTGCCGTGAAAGTCGTTGAAGGCGATGACCCGCACCTTCATGGTGCGGCCCACGTGGGAGCGTAGCCCGGCGGCCAGCACCTCGACCGCCTCGCGCGGCGCGACCTTGCGCAACCGGGACCACTCGAACACCTGCCGGGTGAGCTGGCTGAGGAACTCGGCCTCGCTGCCATAGTTCGCGCCTTCCGCTTCGGTGTCGACGATCAACGCGTTCAAGCACGTTCCCTGGAATGCGGTCGGCGACGTTCGTCACCACCTGGGTGGCACCCTCGCCGATGACCACGGGGCCTGGGCAGGTGGTCGCGGCGTGTGCAGGAACGATCAGGTAGGGAGCCGAGGAACGCGAGAGTGACGAGGGCGATCAGGCGGTGAAGCGTCGGGCGCATGAGGCTTCCTCCTTGCCGGGTGATGGCCTGAGATGGTGACGCGCATCCTACGCACCGACCCGTAGCGCGCGAGTGACGATTCCCCGTCGCATCGATTAAGGAACCGCGCCCTGTCGCAATGCCCACATCACGACGTCACGCTCGGTCTCGATGGTCCATCGCGTCGAGTCAGCTGCTCAGCGCCGCTCACGTAGCGACCTACCAAAGGAGGCCGTTGCGAGACATCGTGATGCTCGGAGTAGCCCTCGCAGGATGATTGGCCGTGGCCCCGACCAGTGTTGTCGCGGCGCTCGGGCGGTGCCGAGGCAGTCCTCCTGCCACGCGGGGGGCCGGCCCGCGACGCGGCTGCGCCGCGGGCCGGAGCGCGTGAGGCGTCAGTCGCGGCGGCTGCTGTCGTGATCGTGATCCTTGTCGTGGTCGTCGTCATCGTCACAGCGCGTGCCGATGGCGGGATCGATGAACAGCGCGAGCAGCTGGCCGCCCTCGACCAGGTCGGCGTCGGCATCGCTGCTGAGCTTGTGCGCCTGGACGTCGAGCAGGAACCAGCCCTCGCCCAGGATCTCGGCGGCATCGATGATCCCCGACGACTCCTCGTCGATCGTGATGAAGTCGGGACTGGCCGCCGCGCCGTCGAAGAAGCGCGGGTTGTGCGCGGCCACCTGGATCAGCTCGCGGGTGTCGATCGAGTACAGCCAGATCTTCGAGACCCGGTCGGCGTTGCCGGGGTCCTCGTCCATGACGATGCGGCCCAGGCGGTCGATGGTCATGTTGTCGAGCATCTTGTGGCCCTCGTCGCCGCGCAGCAGGATCTCGATGGTGCCGCCGAGCTCGGGGTGCTCGATGTTGTCGAAGCGCAGCCGCCACAGCCGGCAGTTGTTGGTGAGGCTGGCGGTGGTGACGAAATAGAAGTCGTTCTGCTTCTTGTTGCGCGGATCCCACGCGCCGTCCTCGCAGCGCTGCACGCGGATGACGCCGGCCGCACATCTGATCGCAGCATCCCGCACGTACGGGCGTGGGGACCGCGCCGCGTCGCCTGGAATTCGCGAATTCGAGCGCCGCGCGTCACGCGCCTGCAATCACGGGGGTCCACACTCGCGCGCGAGTCATCCCCGGCCGCCGCGGTTCACCACCGACGAGGAGGCTGTGACTTCCATGACGACACTCGGTCGCCGCGCGTTCCTGCAGTTCCTGAGCAGCGCCGCCCTCACCGCCGCGCTTCCGCAGAGTATCGAGCGAGCGCTGGCCATTCCCGCCCACCAGCGCAAGGGCTCCATCGAGGACGTCGAGCACGTGGTGTTTCTCATGCAGGAGAACCGGGCGTTCGATCACTACTTCGGCACGCTGCGCGGCGTGCGGGCAAGTCGCTGTCCGATACGTGGAGCGTGGACGCGCAGGGGCGCTACGATCTGTCGGTGTACGGACCGAATGGCTTCATGCGCGCCTTCAAGGGTACCGTCTCCCAGCCGGCGAAGGCCAATCTCGACGTCGACTGCAGCTACGACCGCGACGATCGCGACATCATTCTGCGCATCACCAACCTCGGGCGCGTCACCGGCCGGGTGACCGTCACGAACGTCTACGACCATGGCGCGGTCACGCACGTCCTGCGCCCGGGTCAGATTTTCCGCGAGCGCTGGTCGCTCGGGTCGAGCTTCGGCTGGTACGATCTCTCGGTCGAGGTGGACACGGACGAAAACTTCCTGCGCCGTCTCGCCGGCCACGTCGAGAACGGACGGGACAGCGTGAGCGATCCGGCCCTCGGCGGCCTGCGCCGGATTGGCCACGCTCGGAGCAGCGTCGCAGTCGTGGGCTAGTTCTGGATCAGCGTACCGAAGAGCGTGGAGCGGCCCCGTTGGCCCATCGACCGCCGGGCCTCGGCGGCCGCTCCACCTCTCATCATCACCGCGCCGCGTGCTCCGTCAACACGCACGGCGCGCGATCCCGGCCTCAGGCGGCTTTGCGACGCCGGCCGCGACGTGAGGCGGCCTTGGCCGGTGCCCGCCGCACGCGGGTCTGGATCGCCCCGGCAGCCTCGGCCGTTCCGTTCCACAACTTCGTGGCCAGGCGGGCGACCTCGCCCCCCAGCTCGCGCGCCGGCTCGGCGACGCCGCGCGACACACCCTTGCCGACCTGAACGAGGTCGCCGCCGATGTCCTCGGCGGCCTTGATGGATCCGCGCGCGGCCCGCACCACGGCGGAGCCGAGCTCGTTGCCGATGTCCTCGACGGCGTGCAATGCCTCGACCAGGGTCCGTTCGGTCAAGTGCAGGACGCCGACCGACAGCGCCTCGGCGGCGCCCACCGCCGTCGACACGATCGAGTCCGCGCTGTGCTCTCGCACCACCTTCTGGCTTCGTCGACTAGCCACGATCTCCTCCTCTGTTCACTGTGATGACCCAGCCCGTTTCGTGGTGACCTTCCGGCTGTGCTTGGCCCGGCTGCGCTTGGCGCTGGCCCGCGGCGGACGACGCGGGCGGGCCGACGGCACGACGGTGGCAACCAGCGAGCGCATTCCGGCCACCGTGCCGGACAGCGTCGCTCGCACCGCGCGACTGCCCGCCCCGCCGATACGGTCCGCCGCCTCCATGGCGCCCTCGGCGGCGCTCTGGGCCAGGGTGCGGACGTCGACTCCGAGCTCCTTGGCGGCCAGGGCGGTGCCTTCGACGGCGCGCCGCGCCGCGGTCGCCACGTCGCCGCCGACGTCGCCGGTGGCCTTGACCGCGCCGCGCGACGCCGAGCGCGCCACGCCGCCGAGCTCGCCGCCGATCGACGCCGCGGCGACGACCGTCCCGCGGATCGACTCGCGAGCCACGGCGCCGAGATCGCCGCCGATGCTGTGCGCGGCCTTGATCGAGCCACGGACCGCGGCGACCGCCGCGGTGCCGATCTCGGCGCCCACGTCCTGCACGCCGGCCAGCGCGGTGACGATCGTGGTCCTCACCAGGTGCAGCACGCCGACCGCGATGATCTCGCCGCTGTTGATCGCGCTCTGGATCGCGCGCTGGACCTGCTGTTGATCCCTCCCGCCGGCGGCAGGCGGTTGGCCGTTAGTGGGTGTCGGCTGCTTTCGTCGCGATGCCATTGGGGTCTCCTTGGCGCCGAAGCTCCTTCAGGGCAAACGGTAAGATCGTGGCGCCGCCGACCAGCGCCCAGTCGGCCACGCTCAGCGGTGTCAGGCCGAGCAGACTACGCAACGGCGGCACGGCCATCGCCGCCAGCTGCAGGCCGAGCGTCCCGGCCACGACGGGCGCGAGCACACTGCGCCCTGACCCGTTGCCGTCGGGCTGACTGCGCGAGCGATAGGTGAAGGCGTGGAGCAGCTGGGCGCTGGTCAAGGCCGAGAACGCCAGCGTCGTGGCGCGGGGCCCCGCGCCGTAGCGGCCCAGCGCCAGCGCGTGGACGCCGAGTGTGGTGGCGGCCAGCACCCCGGCATCGCCAGCGATGCCGAGCAGGGTCGGCCGGGACAAGATCGGGCCCGCCGGATCGCGGGGCGGCCGCGCCATGACGTCGGGCTCGGCCGGCTCGACGGCGAGCGCCAGGGCGGGCGCCACGTCGGACAGCAGATTGATCCACAGGAACTGGATGGCCGACATCGGTCGCGGAATGCCGACCGCGAGGGCCGCCAGCGTGACGAGAATCTCGCTGAAGTTGGTCGCCAGCAGAAAGCGGAGCGCCTTGCTGATGTTGGTGTGGATCGTTCGGCCCTGGGCGATCGCGGCCACGATCCCGTCGAAGTCGTCCGTCATCAGCACCACGTCGGCCACGTCGCGCGCCACGTCGGTGCCGCGGGCGCCCATGGCCACGCCGACGTCGGCCGCCCGCAGCGCGGCCGCATCGTTGATCCCGTCCCCGGTCATCGCGACGACGTCGCCGCCCGCTTGCAGCGCGCGGACGATCCGATACTTGTCGGCGGGAGACACCCGGGCGAAGACGTCGACCTCCCGCACCAGCTTGTCGAGCGTGTCGGGGCCCAGCTCCTCGACGCGCGAGGCGTCGAACACCACCGGCGCCCGGCCGCCGAGATCCAGCTCGCGGAAGATCGCCGCGGCGGTCCGGGCGTGATCGCCGGTGAGCAGGATGGTCCGGATGCCGGCCGCCCGGCAGGCGCGGATGGCGTCGCCCACTCCGGGCCGGATCGGATCGGTGAGGGCGACGAGGCCGACCCACACGAGCCCCTCGTAGTCGCCGGCGTCGCGATCGACCAGCGTCTTGTAGGCCAGCCCGAGCACGCGCAGGCCGCGCGCCGCGATCCGATCGTTGACCGCGCGCAGCTCCTGGCGAAGCTCGGCCGTCACTGACTGCTCGACGCCGTCGTCGAGACAGCGGTCGGCGCGCGCGAGCAGCTCCTCCGGCGCGCCCTTGACCAGGACGAGATCGCCGTCGGCGGTGGCGTGCACGGTGCCCATCCAGGTGTCGCCCTCGATGCGCTGGCGGCGACGCAGGACGGGATGACGCTGGCGGTGCTCGCGATAGTCGAGCCCGGCGTCGCGCGCCGCGACGAGCAAGGCACTCTCCGTCGAGCTGCCGCGGCCGGCGAGCCCCGCGTCGCTGAGCTCGGCCTCGTTGCAGAGCACGGCGATGCTCAGCGCCTGGGCCAGGCCGACGTCGTTCCTTCGCTCCTCGACGAGCTCCGGGCCTTGCCCGTACTCGCGCCGGCCGATGCACCAGGAGTCCACGGTCATGCGGTTCTCGGTGAGCGTGCCGGTCTTGTCCGCGCAGATGACCGTCACCCCGCCGAGGCTTTCCACCGAAGCCAGCCGCCGCACCAGGGTCCCACGTCGCAGCATCCGCTGGGTCCCGAGGGCCAGCGTCGTCGTCGCCACTGCCGGCAGGCCTTCCGGGACGGCGGCGACGGCCAGCGAGATCGCGCTGCGCGCCATCTCGAGCAGGGGCACGCCGCGCAAGACACCGAGGCCGAGGGCGGCCGCGCACGCGCCGAGCGACAGACCGACCAGACGTCGCCCGGTCCGGTCGAGCTGCTGCTCGAGCGGTGTCGGCGGCGAGCCGGTATCGGCCACGAGCGCCCGGATCCGGCCGATCTCGGTGTGACGACCGGTGGCGGTGATGACCGCCAGACCGGAGCCCTCGGCGATCACGGTGCCGGCGTGCACCATGTTGACGCGATCGCCCAGCGCCCCGTTCAACCCGGCCGGCACCGTCGACGACCTTGGCGACGGGCACGCTCTCACCGGTGAGCGCAGACTCGTCGACGCTCAGGCCATCGACCTCGATGAGGCGGGCGTCGGCCGGCACGTCGTGGCCGGCCTTGAGGACGAGCACATCGCCCGGCACCACCGCGGCGGCCGGCAGGGTCGTCTCCACACCGTCACGACGGACCAGCGCGCGGGGCGTCGTCGTGCTCCGCAGCGAGGTCAGCACGCGCTCCACCCGGCGTTCGGTGATGTAGCCGACGGTGGCGTTCGCGGCGACCACGCGTCAGGATGACGGCCGCTTCGATGGGGGCCGCGCTGACGAGCGCCAGCGCCGCGGCGCCGCCCAGCAGGAGCACGGGCAGCGAGGTGAGGTGTCCGGTCAGGATCTCCGTCGACGACTTGGGTTCCGGCGTGGGAAGCCGGTTGGCGCCGACCTGGGCGAGTCGAGTCTCGGCTTCGTGCGCCGACAGCCCGCGGGAGCCGGGGGTGCTCAGCCGCGTCATGACCGTCGATGCCGGCAGCTGGTGCCAGGCCTCGGTCGAGGCCCGATGGCCGTTGGTACGCTCGTCGACCGCCCGCGCGTGGCGCCGCACCGCGGCCATCAAGGCCCGGACATCGAGGCGCGCCGGATCGAAGGACACGAGCAGGCTGCCGGTCACGGAGCTGGCCCGGACCCCGTGCACGCCGCCGTCGCTCGAGAGCCGATCGGCCAGGCGAGTCGCGAGCAGCGGCTTGCCCCGGACGCCGGGCACACGGAGCCGGGCGCGTCCCGGCACGGCGTGAGAAACGGCGATGACGGTGGAAGGCACCGTCAAGCCTCGTGCGCCCGCCGTCGGCGGCGGGGCGCGAGCGGGCGAGCTAGCGGGTGGGCCTGGGCTTGGGCGGGGTCGAGCGGAGGCCGCGATCCTGGTAGTAGCGATCGATCTCGGCTCCGAAGGAGCGACGCATCGATGCGGCCGAATCGAAGACGAGGTCGGCGACGAGACCCATCAACAGTGACACGATCATCACCGCTTCCTCCCCTTGGCAGAATGCAGTGCTTCTGCGTATCAGGGTACGAAGCCAGTGTGACAGCGGCATGACGTGATCCGGACATGTTTTCTACGGCCCGCCCGTTGCCAGAGGGTTTGTATTCATTGCCAAGGGGTTACGGGAGATCAGCCGCCCGGCCGCCGATGTGTTCAGGAGCGCGGCGGCCACCGTCGTTCCATGGGTGAGCAGAATGCTGGCCACCGGCCGGGCGAACCCGAAGGACGCCAGGCCGACGACGATCAGGTTGGCCTGCGCCGCGATGCCGAGGGTGCGGCGGACGCCGTCGATGCTCTCCCGCGCCAGATCGAGGGCGAGCACGACGCGGTCGAGGCCTCCACGGAGCAGGACGACGTCGGCAGCCTCGGTCGCGACCTCGGCACCGCCGGGCACGGCGATGCCGACGTCGGCCTCGCCCAGCGCCAGCGCGTCGTTCACGCCGTCGCCTACCATGGCCACCACGCGGCCCTCGGCCTTGAGCTCGGCGATGAGCCTCTTCTTGTCCTCCGGCAGCAGGTCGGCGTAGTGGTGGCGCAGCCCCAGGGACTCGGCGATCACCCGGCTGGGCTCGGCGTGGTCGCCCGACAGAAGGATGACGTTGCGCATCTGCCGGGCCCGCAGTGCCTGCACCGCCTCGGGGGCGTCGTCACGAAGCTGATCTTGCAGGACGAGCACGGCGGCCAGCCGCCGGTCGACGGCCACGAACAGTGGCGAGGCGCCCACGGCGTGGGCGGCGCGCTCGTCGTCGGTCGACGCGCGCAGCGCGATGTCGTGGCTCTCCATGAGGCGCCGGCTTCCGATCAAGACGTGCACGCCGTCGACGCGCACCTCCAGGCCCAGGCCGACGCGCTCCGAGGTCATCACCGCCTCGGGGATCGCGAGGCCGCGCTCGGTAGCGAGCCGGGCCACGGCGCGGGCCACGGGATGGCGGAACGGCCGCTCGGCAGCCGCCACCAGCGCAAGGATCTGGTCCTCCGACCGAGGGCCGTACCGCACGATGCGGGTCACGCGTGGGGCCCCCACGGTGAGCGTTCCCGTCTTGTCGAAGACGACGGTGTCGACCCGGCCGAGATTCTCGAGCACCCGGGGACCCTTGATGAGGATGTCGTGGCGGTAGGCGCGGTCGATGGAGCTGATGATCGCAGTGGGAATGCCGACGCGCGCGGCCATGCCGTAGTCGGAGACCAGGATCGCGGTTCCGGCGTCGAGGCTGCGCGAGACCGCGGTGCCAAGGCCGGCCAGGCCAAGAGTCCGGCCGACGTCGCGATCGGCCAGCCGCTCGGCGAAGGCCTGGATATCGGATTTTTCGTCGGTCGTGCGCTCGATGGCGCGCACGATACGACCGACCGCGGTATCGAGTCCGACCCGATCCACCCGCACGCCGATCTCGCCGTGCTCGACGCTGGTGGCGGCGAACACGATATCGCCTTCTCGGCGCTCGACCGGCAGCGCCTCGCCGGTCATCGTCTGCTGGTTGACGAGCGCCTCGCCCCGCACCACGGTGCCATCGATGGGCAGCCGCTCGCCAGCGCCGACGATGATGATGTCGCCGATCCCTAGCGTGGGCACGCGGACCGGCCGGGTGCGGCCGTCTTCGACGCGAGGGACCACGGCATCGGGCGGCGAGATGACCTCGTGTAGCGAGCGACGGGCGGTGACTGCGGTCCGGGCCACCACGTACTCGCCGGCGACGCGCAGCCAGGTGAGCAGCGCCGAGGCGGCGTAGTGGCGGCGCGCCGTGAGCAGGAGCAGCGTCGAGGCCTCGAGCACGTCGCCGTTGAGCCGCCGCCGCCCGAGTGCGGTGGCCGCCCGGAGCAGCGCCGGCACCTCGGAGGCGACGACCAGGCCGGCCACGAGCGCCGGCGGCGCCGGCACCAGCGTCGATGCGAGCACCGCACTCGCACCCAGCAGGCCCAGCAACGGCATGGTCTTGCTGGCCACTCGCGGGGTCGCGGCAGCCGTCTGGCGGCGCGGCACCGGCACACCCAGCCGGGTGTGAATCTGCTCCAGCGCCTGCACGATGCCGTGCTCGGCGAGCCGGAACGGGTCGTATTCGATGCGCAGGCTGCCGGTGAGTGCGCTACCGCTGACCGTGCGCACACCCGGGACGGCACGCAGGTCCGACTCCACGATGTCACGCCGAGCGCGAAGCCACGGCGCCGGGTAACGAATGCGGAGCCGGCCACGAACCGAGTGGGCGATCTGGTAGGCCACGGCTCAGTCCTGCGCGGCAGGCACCTGGTAGTCCCGGGTCAGCCCGTGCGCGTACCAGAGCGCGCTGGACCAGGACAGCGGCGTCGCACGCCCCCGAACGATCTGGGAGACCCCCCACGTGGCAAGCACGACTGGCATCAGTGTTCTCAGGCCGACGAGGCCGCGAGTCGTTCGTTGAACGCGCTGATCGATCTCGCCGACGATCTCGCGCACGCCCGAGATGAGCAGGGCGCCCGCCTCCGGTCGATCGGGCGTGGGCGCAGAGCCCGTGGAGCTTTCGACCGGTCGGTCGAGTCCGGCCCGTCGGGCGATGGCTTCCAGGATCGCCGCGCGGTCGCCCTGTTGCGGGTCGTACAGAACGAGAAGACTGCGGGTACGCGCCGACCAGGTGCAGCCGGTGACGCCCGGTTCGGCCCCGACCGCGGCGATGAGACCGTCGGTCTGCGCGCCAGGTCCCAGGCGCAAGCGCAGGCGGCCGGGAATGTCGTGAGCGACATGCATCGTACTCATGGGCGCACGGCTAGGCGCGGCGCCGAGCGCTGCCGTTCCCCGAGCGGCGTCGCGCCGGACCCGGCCCGGCAGGCTCCTCGGCGGCGTCCTCGACCATCTGCTCGAGCGATGCCGTCACCGCGTCGGCATCGAGGTGCTCTCGCCGCGCGCGGGCCTCGGCCACGATGTCCTCGAAGGTTTCCATCTGCTCGGCCACGATACGTCGCGCGTCCTCCAGCACGCCCATGCCGGCCGCAGTGGCCTCGACGGCGAGCGGGCGGAACACGCGCGAGATCACGGGCACGAACGACGCGGCGGCGATGCCGAGGACGAATGAGAGAGGGGAAAAGCGCATGACAATCCTCCAAGCCTGCGGTGAGCCCCGATCTTCTGGAGGCCAGATCTTACAGAAGGAATCGGCGGCGATTGTTACGTGAGCGTTACGGCCTTCATGCCTGTCATTTCCTCACCCTTTTTACACACATGCAACCGGACGGTTCGTCGCCTCCAGCCTGAGGGTCACTTGTGCGACGCCCGGGCCATGATCGCCAACCGCCCGAAAGCTGTAGAGGATCGGGATCCAGACCCGACATCCTGGCCCTGCGACGTCAGCCGGCTTGCTCGCGCTCATCCCTGCAGGGTCGCCGCTGTCCGTGTGGATTTGTGCACGAACGAGGCCACGAAATTGGCTCGGGATGGGATCGCATTGGTTCGGCCAAGCTGGAGTCAACGCCGGCCGTTTCGGGTAGCGTGAGCGCAGCGATCTTGTAACGACCCCGTAATCCTCTGCCCGGGTACGATGCGCCCACTTCCACCTCAATCGACGGAGGGAACACTGTGAAGCGTGCCTCGATCGCGCTGCTGATCTCGGGACTCGTGCTCGACGGTCACCGCCGGCCCGCTCGCGGCGCAGGACAGCCTGCGGCTGACCGGCTCCGGCGCCACGTTCCCGTTCCCGCTCTACTCGGCGTGGTTCAAGGCCTTCAGCGCCAAGCAGAAGGGCGTCACCGTCGACTACCAGGGCAAGGGCAGCGGCGCCGGCATCCAGGACTTCATCAACCGCACCGTCGACTTCGCGGCGAGCGACGCGGCCATGACCGACGAGCAGATCGCCAAGGTGCCGGGCGGCGTGCAGCTGCTGCCGATGACCGGCGGGCGAGATCGTGCTCGGCTACAACCTGCCCGGCAACCCCAAGGGCTCAAGCTGCCGCGTGACGTCTACGCCGGCATCTTCCTCGGCAAGATCACCAAGTGGAGCGACCCCAAGCTGAAGGCGGCCAACCCGGGCGTCACGCTGCCGGACCTGGACATCACGGTGGTGCGGCGGGCGGACTCCAGCGGCACCACCTTCGTCTTCACCACGCACCTCAGCGCGATCAGCGAGGAGTGGAAGCAAGGGCCCGGGGGCGGGGACCACGGTGAACTGGCCGAAGAGCGACAAGTTCGTGGCCTCGCCCAAGAACGACGGCGTCACCGCGACCATCAAGCAGACGCCGGGCGCCATCGGCTACATCGAGTACGCGTTCGCCAAGTTCGCCAAGGTCGAGATGGCGCCAGCTGCAGAACAAGGCCGGCCAGTTCGTGGCCGCCGGTGGCGAGGGCGGCCCGGCGGCGCTGGCCAGCGTGCAGCTGCCGGCCAACCTGCGCGCGTGGGTCTCCGATCCCGGAGGGGCCCAAGTCCTATCCGATCGCGACGTACACGTGGATGCTCTTCTACAAGGAGAACAAGGATCCGAAGAAGGCGGCGGCGCTCCGCGCGATGGTCGAGTACTGCCTGACCGACGGACAGAAGGTGAGCGCGGCGATGGGCTACATCCCGCTGCCGGAGACCGTCGTGGCCGCGGTGCGGAAGGCGTCGGCGAGCATCCAGTGAGTCGTGCATCGAGCTCGCGGGCTGGCCGACCACGTCCGATCGGGTCTCGCGGCCGCCGACGCGCTGGGACTACTTCGCCGACCGCGCGTTCCGCGCGCCTGGCGCAGGGCGGCGTGTGGCTGATCCTGCTCCTGCTCGCCTTCATCCTCTGGAAGATCGGCGGCAAGGCGTCGGTCGGCATGCGCGACTACGGGCTCGGCTTCCTCACCGTCGACCACGCTGGGACGTCGGCCGGCAGCAGTTCGGCATCCTGCCGCAGATCTGGGGCACGCTCTACAGCTCGCTGCTGGCGCTGGCGATCGGCGGGTTCTTCGGCGTGGTGATGGCGATCTTCCTGACCCAGGACTTCCTGCCGCCGCGGCTGGCGCAGGTGTTCCGCACCATCGTCGAGCTGCTCGCCGCCATCCCCAGCGTGGTGTACGGGCTGTGGGGCCTCTTCGTCGTGGTCCCGGCGCATGCGGCCGGTGGCCGACTGGCTCTACGAGCACGCTCGGCTGGATCCCGTTCTTCGGGACCACGCTGAGCGGCCCCGGCTGGCGCCCGCCGCGCCTCGTCCTGGCGATCATGATCCTGCCGACGGTGGCCGCGATCTCCCAGGACGCGCTCCGCCTCGTGCCCGTACAAGGTGAAGGAAGCGGCCTACGGCATGGGCACGACCACGCTGGGAGGCGATCCTCAAGGTCATGCTGCCCACCGCCGTCCACCGGCATCTTCGGCGCGCTCGTGCTCGGCTTCGGCCGCGCGCTCGGCGAGACGATGGCGCTGGCCATGCTGATCGGCAACTCGAACCAGATCAGCCTGTCGCTCTTCTCGCCGGCCAACACGCTGGCCGCCCTGCTGGCGCTCAACTTCCCGGAAGCCGGGCCAGCGCGAGGTCGCAGGTGCTGATGTACGCGGCCCTGGTGCTGCTGGCCATCACGCTCGTCGTCAACGTGGCCGGCGAGGCGATCATGGCCGCTGGCGTCGCCGGAAGACGGGCGCACGATGAGCGATCTCGCGCGTGGCGGCGGCGCGACGCGCCGGCGTCCCGCGAGCCGCCTCGAGCGCGTCGCCGTTCGAGCGGCGCGCGCTCACGCAACGTCCTGCTCACGCTCGGCGCGTGGGCCGCCGCGATCATCGCGGGCATCCCGCTCATCTCCGTGCTCTACATGCTCATCGTGCGCGGGGGCGCCCGGCTCAGCCTGCGAGGCTCTTCACCGAGCTGCCGCCCGCCGGCTTCGAGATGGGCGGCGGCTTCGGCAACGCGATCGTCGGCACGTTGGTGATGGTCGGCATCGCGCGGCCTGATCAGCATCCCGATCGGCGTCCTGGCCGCCGTGTTCCTGGCCGAGCTGGGGCCCGACAGCCGACTCGCCCAGGCGCGCCCGCTTCGCCACCAAGACGCTGACCGGCTTCCCGTCGATCCTGGCCGGCGTCTTCGCCTACGCCGTCGTCGTGCTCGCTGACCGGCACCTACTCGGCGCCGGCCGGCGGGCTGGCGCTGGCGGTGCTGATGCTGCCGACGGTCATGCTCACCGCCGAGGAGGCGATCAGGGCGGTGCCCAAGATCACGCGCGACGCGGCCTACGGCATGGGCTGCACGCGCAGCCAGGTGGTCTGGAAGGTGCTCCTGCCGACCGCGACTGCCCGGCATCCTGACCGGCGTGATGCTGGCGGTGGCCCGCGCCGCCGGCGAGACGGCGCCGCTGCTGTTCACCGCGCTGTTCAGCAGCTACTGGCTCTTCGAGGGCGGCCAGCCACAGCTGATGCAGCCCACCGCCTCGCTGGCCGTGCTGATCTACAACTTCTCCGGCATGCCGTTCGAGAACCAGATCGAGCTCGCCTGGGCGGCCTCGCTGGTGCTGGTGCTGATCGTGCTGGTCATCAACGTCGTGAGCCGCCTGGTCGGGCAGCGGCGAGCGTGACAGGACAGGAGAGACCTCGATGAGCGCCGATCACCGCGCCAGCGCAACGGACCGACTCGCACCGGGACCAGCGCCGCGACCAACGGCTCCCCGGTGGTGATCGACTGCAAGCTGGATCAGGTGTACTACGGCGAGCTTCCTCGCCGTCCGCGACAGCCACGTCGCAGATCGAGCAGGGCAAGATCACGGGCTTCATCGGCCCGTCGGGCTGCGGCAAGAGCACGGTGCTGCGCAGCCTCAACCGCATGAACGACCTGATCCGCGGGCTTCCGCTTCGAGGGCCACGTCCAGTTCCACGGCAAGGACGTCTACGACGCGCAACGTCGACCCGGTGGCGGTGCGCCGCTACATCGGCATGGTGTTCCAGCAGCCGAACCCGTTCTCGATGAGCATCTTCGACAACGTGGCCTTCGGCCTGCGGCTCAACCGCTTCAAGGGCGACGTGGCCGAGCGGGTCGAGCAGGCGCTGCGCCAGGCCGCGCTGTGGGACGAGGTGAAGGACAAGCTCAAGAACAGCGGGCTGTCGCTCTCCGGCGGCCAGCAGCAGCGGCTGTGCATCGCCCGCGCGGTCGCCACCGAGCCCACGGTGCTGCTGATGGACGAGCCCTGCTCGGCGCTCGACCCGATCGCCACGCGGCGCATCGAGGAGCTGATGATCGAGCTCAAGGAGAACTACACGATCGCGATCGTGACCCACAACATGCAGCAGGCGCAGCGCGTCGCCGACATGACCGCGTTCTTCTCGGTCGACATCTCCCAGGGCAGCCGCACCGGCTACCTCGTCGAGTCCGGGCCGACCAAGGCAGCTCTTCGAGAGCCCCGCGCGAGCAGCTGACCAAGGAGTACGTGTCCGGCCAGTTCAGCTGACATCGATGCGCCCGCCGGCCAGCGCCCGACTCGTGCTCACCGCGCTGGTGGTCGCTGGGCTCGCGACCGTCTCGCCGGCGGTCGCGAGTCGGGACCGGCCGCGCCAAGGGTGTACGCTTCGCGGGGCCGGCGCGACCTTCCCGGCCCCGCTCTACGAGAAGTGGATCCAGGCCTACCGCCAGGACGAACCCGGAGGTCGTCGATCGCGTACGACGCCGTGGGCAGCGGCGAGGGCCAGCGGCGCTTTCTGGCCGACGTCGGTCGATTTCGGCGCCAGCGACGCGGCGCTCAGCGACGAGCAGATGGCCCGCGTCGCAGGCCGGCGCCCGGCTGGTGCCGGTCACCGCGGGCATCGTCGTGCTCGCCTACAACGTGCCCGGGCTCGACCGGACCGCTGCGGCTCAGCCGCGACGTCTACGTCGACATCTTCGCCGGCCGGATCCGCACGTGGAACGATCCGCGCATTCGGGCCGCCAACCCCGACCTGGACCTGCCGAACCGGAGCATCGCGATCGTCGCGCGCCAGGACGGCAGCGGGACGACGTTCGCCCTCACCAATCATCTCAGCGCCGATCAGCGAGGCCTGGCGCGACCGGGGCCCCGGCATCGGCAATCTCGTCGACTGGCGCGGCACGGCCATGCTCGCGCGCGGCAACGAGGGTGTGGCCGGCCCGGATCAAGGGCAGCGAGGACTCGATCGGCTACGTCGAGTACCACTTCGCCAAGCGGCTCGGCCTGCCGATGGCCCAGCTGCAGAACCGGCGGGGCGCTACGTCGAGCCGGGCGAGCGCGGGCGGCCAGATGGCGCTGACGCAGCAATGCCGGGCAGATGCCGGACAATCTCCGGCTCTTCCTGCCCGACCCCGACGGGGAGGACGTCGTACCCGATCGTGACCTTCAGCTGGCTGCTGCTCTACGCGCACTACCCCGACGCGCGACAAGGCGGCGGCGCTCAAGAAGTTCGTACGCTGGAGCCTCACGACGGGGCAGACGCTACAGCCGTGATCTCGGCTACATCGCGCTGCCGCCCGAGATCGCGTCTCTGTCCCTGGCCGCGCTCGACCGCATCGACTGAGCGAGGCGTGACGACACCGGCTCCGAGCCCGCGCACGACCGCGTCTGGATCTCACGGCCGTCGAAGCCTCGCTCCGCGAGCTGCAGCGCGCTTCGTGGGCATCAACCAGCGCCTGGCGGCCCATCGCGATCCGCTCGACGATCGCGTCGTCGACAACATGCTCGCTGGCTACGCCTTCGTCGACACGCTGGTGGCCGATGGGCATCGACGTCTTCGCGCTCGGCCAGCTCAAGCACTTGCTGGAGCTGAACACGCTCGTGCTGTGCGGGACGAGCGCGGCCCGTCGCGCCGCCCACGCCGGCCACCTGGAGGCGACCGAGCGGCGGTTCTACGACGAGCGCGACGGCGGGATCCAGGATCGTCGTCGAGTGGCACGCGCGGCACGAGGGCGAGCCCGTCTGGATCCGCGCGGCCGGTGTGTACGTGCGGATGCTGAGCACGCCCCAGCTCTTCATCGAGGGCAATCACCGGACGGGCGTGCTGTGATGAGCTACGTGCTGGTGCGCGCCGGGTTCTGCCGCCCTTCGTGCTGTCGCCGGCCAACGCTCGCGCCTACTTCGAGGCATCGACGGCGCTGCGCAACACCCACAAGAACGGTCCGGTCGCGCTGTTCCGCCTGCCGGGTGTTCGACGTCGACTGGCCGCGCTGCTGCGCGACCACGACGACGCGAGGTATCTGCTGGCCTGAGCCCCACCGCCCTCGGACCCGGAAAGGGGGCCCGGGGTCACGGTAGTATCAGGGGATGAGGCTCACTTCGGGGACGAGGCTGGCTTGGGAGCGGCCGCTCCGAGGCGGGCTTTTTTCAGCTCGGCCTCGCGGCGGCGGCGCGCCAGACGGCGAAGTCGTTGAACGGCATGCAGCGTCTTCGAATGCGTGGCCATGACGGTGTCCTCCTTGATGGGGCCCCCGGATTCTATCAGGTGGTCGTGAGCCAGGTGGTCACGAGCCGAACCGCTCACGTCCGCCGCCGCATCCCACGACCATGATCGGCCCGCTGCTGGCTGCGGTCGGCGCCCTCTGGGTCGCCATCATCATCTGGGATGCGTTCGAGACGGTCGTGCTGCCGCGACGCGTGGCGCGACGACTGCGGCCGACCCGAGCCTTCTATCGCCTCACCTGGGCGGTGTGGTCGGCGGTGGCGCGCCGGATGCGCCCGGGCGGCCGTCGCGAAACCTATCTGAGCTTCTTCGGCCCCCTGTCGCTGCTGGTCTTGCTGGCGGCATGGGCGGCCAGCCTGGTCACCGCGTTCGCCATGCTGCAGACCGGCCTCCGCGCTCCGCTCGGCGTGCCGGGCGGCGGCTCGTTCACCGATCACCTCTACCTCAGTGGCGAGACGTTCTTCACGCTCGGCCTGGGTGACATCACGCCGGTCTCCCGCCTGGGACGCGCGCTGGTGGTGATCGAGGCCGGCATCGGGTTCGGGTTCCTGGCGCTGGTCATCGGCTACCTGCCGGTGCTGTACCAGTCGTTCTCGCGGCGTGAGGTCAGCATCACGCTGCTGGACGCGCGGGCCGGATCACCGCCGAGCGCCGAGGAGCTGCTCCGCGGTGCCGCGCGTGATCACGACGAGCTGACCGCCCTGCTGCGCGAGTGGGAGCGCTGGAGCGCGGAGGTGCTGGAGTCGCAGCTCTCGTACCCGGTGCTCGCGTACTACCGCTCCCAGCACGACAACCAGTCGTGGCTGGCCGCGCTCACCACGATCCTGGACGCCAGCGCGCTGGTGATCGTCGGGATCGAGGGCGCGTGCGCGCGGCAGGCGCAGCTGACGTTCGCGGTGGCGCGGCACGCCGTGGTGGACCTCGCCCAGGTGCTTGGCTGTTCACCCGTCGAATCGCCGCCCGATCGACTGCCCGCCGCCGACCTCGCCCGGCTGCGGGCCGGGCTGGCGGCCGCCAACGTGATCATGGATGCGGGCGCCGGTGCGGACGACAAGCTCGCCGAGCTTCGCGGCATGTACGAGCCGTTCGTCACGCGGCTGTCCGAGCATCTGCTGATGCCGCTGCCCACCTGGCGGGCCGGTGCGGCCACGCACGAGAACTGGCGGACGAGTCCCTGGGGCTCGGCGGACGGCCCGCTCTCGGACGAGCTCCACTCCGACCACTGACCACGCCCGGCGCGCTTACACCACGGCGCCGAAGAGAGCGCCGGCGGCGTACGTGAGCGCCATGGCGAGCGCGCCCCAGAAGGTGACGCGCAGGGCGGCCCGCATGGTCCGCGCGCCCCCGACGCGAGCGGCGAGCCATCCGAGGGTCGCCAGGAATGCCAGCGAGGTGGTCGCCAGGACCACGGTCAGCAGGCTGCTCGGTGCCAGGAGCATGACCAGCAGCGGCATCGCCGCTCCGACCGAGAATGCCGCCGCCGACGCCAGCGCGGCCTGCATCGGACGCGCGCGCTGCTGATCGGAGATGCCGAGCTCGTCCCGGGCGTGGGCGCCGAGAGCGTCGTGGGCCATCAGCTGATCCGCCACCTCCTGCGCCAGGGCCGGCTGCACACCCCGCGCGACGTAGATGTTGCGCCAGCTCCGCTCGCTCGGACGGGCGGTCGGTTGCCAGCTCCCGGCGCTCGCGCGCGAGGTCGGCCTCGTCGCTGTCGGCCTGGGAGCTGACCGAGACGTACTCGCCGGCGGCCATCGACATGGCGCCGGCCACGAGCCCGGCGATCCCGGCCAGGAGGATCTGACCTCTCGGCGTCCCGGCGGCGGCGACACCCATCAGGAGGCTGGCGGTCGAGACGATGCCGTCGTCGGCCCCCAGCACAGCGGCCCGAAGCCATCCGATCCGTGCCGAGCGGTGACGTTCTCGATGGTGGCGCATGCGGCAGTGACCTCCTGCTCGGAGTGAGAGTGAGTGTCGACGGGCGGTCGAAGTTCGCCGGCCGCGCGCCTAGGCGCGCGGCAGCTCCTGCTCCAGGCGCGTGATCGCGCGGCCGAGCAGGCCGACGAGCTCGTCGACCTGCGCCGCGTCGATGATCAGCGGCGGCGTGATCATCACCCAGTCGCCGAACTTCCCGCCGCTCGTCCGGCGCGAGTAGAGCGCGAGCCCTTCCTGCAGCGCGAGCGCGCCCAGCCGCGCGGGCGCGACCAGCGGCGGCGGCAGCATCCGCCGGGTCGCCTTGTCGGCGACCAGCTCGATGGCCATCAGGAGTCCCAGGCCCCGGACGTCGCCGATGATGCGCGACCGGGCCGCCAGCGCGTCCAGCCCCGCGCGCAGACGGCGGCCCATCCGCGCGGCGTTGCCGATGAGGTCACGGTCCAGCATCTCGCTCACCACCGCGTGCGCGATGGCGCACGACAGCGGGTTGGTGAAATACGTGTGCCCGTGCAGGAAGCCACCGGCCCCGACGACGGGATCGACGATGCGGTCCGGAGCCAGGACGGCGCCGAACGGCGTGTAGCCGGCGGCGAGGCCCTTGGCCAGCGTCACCAGATCGGGCCGCACGGCCGGCCAGTGATCGGCGGCGAGAAACGTTCCGGTGCGACCGGCGCCGCTCATCACCTCGTCGTAGATCAGCAGCACGCCGTGCCGGTCACAGATCGCGCGGACCGCGTCGTAGTACGAGGCCGGCGCCACCATCGCGCCCGAGGCGAGGCCGCCGACCGGCTCCATGATGAAGGCCAGCACGGTGTCCGGACCCTGGCGGACGATCTCGTCCTCGAGCGCCCGCGCACAGGCCTCCGCGTACGACTCCACCGTGTGGCCGGCCGGCACACGATAGCTGAGCGGGGCGGGGACCTTCGGCATCGAGCGCATCAGCGGGCCGAAGATGTCTTCGGCGTGATGGTCGCCGGTCACCGCGAGCGCGCCCAGGGTGGCGCCGTGATAGCTGGGCTCGCGACCGATCACGGTGACGCGGGCCGGCTGGCCGATGGCCAGCGCGTACTGGCGCGCGAGCTTGATCGCGGCCTCCGTCGCCTCCGAGCCGCCGGAGACGAAGAACGCGCGATCGAGCCCCGGCCCGGCCAGCTTGCACACGAGGTCGGCCAGCGCGACGTTGGCGTCGCTCTCGAACAGGCCCGGATAGGCGAAGGTGACCGCCTCGGCCTGGGCCCGCATGGCCTCCAGGACGCGCCGGTTGCCGTGGCCGAGGTTGCTGACGACCGGACCGGAGGACGCGTCGAGATAGCGCCGCCCGTTGACGTCCCAGAGGTAGATGCCCTCGCCGCGCGCGATCGCCGGCCGGCGCTCCGTCCCCTTGGCGAACGTAGAAGCTCTGGACGGGGCCGCCCTGTGGCGTGTCGCCGATGCGGCGCGGGTCCGTCACGGCGCCGCGAAGGGCGTGGGGTCGAGGAACCGCTTCAGGACGTTCAGCGTCAGCCGCGAGATGTTGTTGGCGTAGCCCTTGTGCGCGAGGCTTCCGACGTAGGAGATGGAGCCGGTGGAGAAGACGGCGCCGCCGCCCGGGTGCTCGTAGAAGACCATGTCGGCCCGCACCGCCGGCGAGAACCGTCCGTCGGTCCCCGCGAACGAGACGGTCATCTCCTCGTTGACGAGCTGAAAGGCGTTGGAGTGCTCTTCCGAGGACGCCACGACCAGGGCCCACGGGGGCGAACCCAGGGCCGGATTGAAGGCGTCGAGCTCGAGGCCGGCCGCGCCACCGCCGGACAGGCCGAAGTCGCCGAGGATCTCGTCCGTCCACGCCGTCGAAGATGAAGCGCGCGCGCGGATCACGACTGGCCGCGGTGCGCCGGTAGTAGGACGAGCGATCGAAGCCCTGGGCGACGAAGCCCACGCCGACCAGCGGCATTGGGCGCGCGGCCCTGTCGGCGCCAGAGCCCACCGTACTCGCCGGTCGAGCTGTGATAGTACTCGCCGACCGCTTCCGCCCAGGCGCGCGTGCCGTCCTCGGCGCGCCGCAGCTCGATCATGCCGGGGTGAGCGGCGGGATACGAGACGCGCCAGTAGAAGCCGTTGCCGCCCATGTACATCAGCCGGCCACCCCGCCCGAGATAGGCCGTGAGCGTGTCCAGCATCTCGCGCGAGTGGTATTCCGGGTGACAGCCGGTGAGGATCACCGTGTAGCCCGCGAGGAGCGGCAGTCCCTCGGCGTGCAGATCGTCGTCGGTGATGACGTCGTACGGCTGACCGTGGGCCTCCAGCCAGTCGAGGAGGCAGAAATCGAGGAACAGATTCCACAGACGCCCGGTCGGCCGGGTGTTGACGATGGGCCGCCGCCGCGAGACGTGGCACACGCCGGAGCCGTCCGAGTGCGTGTCGTAGGTGGAGCCGCCCAGCTCCGGATGGTGCATCAGCAGGAGATCGGTCGGATCCACGGTGGGCAAGGCACCGATGAAGAGCTCGGCCGGACCGGGCCGCATGCGGGCGCGGTAGTTCGAGTAGGCGAGGTAGGTGGCGGTGGAGGCGAGGAACGCCACGGCCGCGCGCGGTCCGCGCTGCGGCGGGCGCACGTAGAACACCACCCAGAAGTCCGGTCCACCCTCGGCCTGCAGGTGCAGCGCGTACACGCCGCTGCGGGCGTCGGCCGGAATGGTCGTCGTGAGGCTCGGCCGCCAGCCCGCGTCATAGAGGTCGTCGTCGTGGAAGTGGATGGCGCCGTATTGCTGCGGCGCCTGGCGCCAGTCCATCACGGTGCCGTCCCAGTTGTGGCCGGTGACGGCCCGCTTGGGAGCGTTCACGGTGCGGCCGTGCAGACCCGCGGGCGATCGATCGGTCACGCGATCGGTGCTCACGTCGGCGGCTGAAATCCCACAGGCCGTACGCGTCCTCGACCGGCAGGAGCGTGCTCGGTGCCGCCGCGGCGAGCTGCATCTCGGCCGGCGTCAGCGCGCGGTGCGCCAGCGAGGGCCGGTCGATCTTCCCGTTGAAGTGCCACATGGTTCGCAGGCGGCCGTCCTCGACCGCGTGGCGGGCGGCGCCGAGAAAGAAATCGCCGCGCGGCGCCGGCGTCGCGCGGAACGCCGCCGTGACGCTGACGGGCCGCTCGAGGCTTGGCGCGTGGTCGGGCAGCGGCGTCTGACACAGCGTCACCGTCTCCGCCCCCAGGTCGACCGCGGCCCCCACGTGATACCACCGCCGCGCGGTGAGCGGGACCCGCGTCGAGACCACCGCCGTGCCGAGCCGGAACGTCAGGGCGCCCGTCTCGTCGAGCATGAGGGCAAAGCCGGTGCCGCGATCCTCCGCCCACGTGCCCATGATCACCTGCCGCGCCGGCACCGGCCGGATCGGCACCCGGGTGGGCTGGATGAAGGCCTGCAGGGTGAAGCTGGCCAGCGAGCCGAACGCCTCGGGGTGCTCCACGATCACGTACGAGCCGGCGTCGATCGCCTGGGGCACGCCGGCGTGCTCGCCGTCGATGGACGTCGGCAGGTGGACCGTCTTGAGGCCGGAGCTGTCCGGACCCGTGTCACCGTTGACCACCCGGACGATCTCCGCGCGATAGCGTCGGGGGCCGTCGAGCGTTCCGACCATGAAGCGAATCTCCTGGCCGGGTGCGACGCTGAGCGGATCCGCGTAGGCGAGGACGCGCGGCATGGGGACGCTCACGGTCGGGCGAGGCTCCTCACGCGTGATCGAGCGCCGGCATCGTCCGGCCGGTGACCGCTTCCCACCGCATCCGGAAGGCGTGCCACTCCGCGGCCTCGAGGCTGGTGAACACCGCATGCGGAATGAGCCGTGGGGGCTGGCCGTGCGGCTGCTTCTCGGCCAGCTGCCACTCGGCGTGGGGCCGCGTGCAAACGAGGAGCAGATCCTGGCAGTGGCGCGATCCGCGCAACACGTTCAGGACCGCCTGCAGCTCCGGGCTGTGGGGGCCGAACGGACATCGCTTGAACTCGAGCGCGAGGTCGGTGCGCTTCGGATCGATCGCGAACATGCCCGGAGACTTACCATCGCGACGGAACCGAGGTTCAAGCCGCAAGGGGCGCGGGCCACCAGGCCCGCGGGCGGATTGCGAGGCTAGGACTTTCGTCCCATTCTCGGCCCGCCTGGCCTCATGCTAGAGATGTCGCCGACGCCAGACGGATGTCCAATGGTGTCGAGGCCTGTCAGGAGGAGTCCCTGAGAAAGCCTGTCGCAGCATGGACTCGCAAGCGTGGCGGTGTCGCCTCGGCCTGATCACGCTGGCCTGGGCGCCAGGCCGCCGATGCACCCGGGCCTGACGCGCGCCCGCCAAGCGGCACCGCCGCTCCGAGCACGCCCGCCGCCGAGCACGCTCCGCCCCGGGCGGCGCGACAGCGCCGAGCGCGATCCCACCGGAGAAGCCGCCGCACCCGATCCCCGTCGCGCGAGATCCTCAAGCGCGCGGAGGAAGTCGCGACGTTCCTGCGCTCGCTGGACGGCCAAGCTTGCCCCCCGACCCCCAGATCGCCCGGATCGAGTCGCAGTTGCCCGTGCTGAGCGAGCGGCTCGCCCAGCGATTCGAGCGCACCGAGCAGACGATCGAGTCGCGCCCTCCGCTGGGCGCCATCGATGACATGACCGACTCGTGGCAGTCGGCCGAGGTCAGCCTGCGGGCCTGGCTGGACTCGCTCACCGCGCGGGCCGTCTGGCTCGACGAGCAGCGGCAGCGCAGCTCGCCACGCTCGACAAGACCTGGAGCCTGACGCGGCAGGCTCCGGGCCCGCGGCTGCCCGCCTACATCGTCGGGGCACGTCGACGGCGTCCGGTCGTCACTGGCGGCGGCGCAGGGACGGGTCGACGCGCATCGCGTCGCCACGCTGCGACTGCAAGACAGCGTCGTGCGCGAGGTGAAGCGGTGCGACGAGGCGCTGGTGACGCTCGACGAGCGCGCGTCGCCGGGCCGAGACGCGACCTGTTCTCGCGCGAGAGCGCGCCGATCTGGAGCGCCGAGGCTCGTCAACAGGCTGTCGAGGAGTTCTCGACGGTGACCTGGGCGTCGATCGAGGCGCGGTTCGAGAATCTCCGGCGGTTCGCCGAGCGGCCAGAACGCACTGGATCGGCTGGCACGTGGCGATCATCGTCACGCTCGTCGCGCTCATCTGGTTGGCCCGGCGGTGGGCCCGGAGCTGGCGGTTGAAGGAGACGCTGTCCCCGGCGGTGGTCACCACGTTCGAGCGGCCTCTCGAGCTGGCGCTGCTGCTCGGCCTGGTCTCGGGAGTCTGGCTCTACGTGGATCCGCCCCGCCTGGCGGTGGTCCTCCTCGCGACTCATCACGCTGTTGCCTGCCGCTGCTGGTGCTGCGGCGACTGCTCCCGCCGCCCCTCGTCCCCGCCCTCTACGGGCTCGCCGCGCTCTTCATGGTCGATCGCCTCCGGAATATGCTCGCGCTGCTCCCGACGCTGGAGCGGGGCCTGTTCCTCGGCGAGATGCTGGCCGCGATCGCGCTGCTCGCGCTGGCCCGCTGGCGCAACCGAACGCACGACTATCTCGCCGCGGACACCTGGGCCATACCGGGCCGCACGCCGGTCGCGGGCGTGCAGCTCGCCTTCGTCCTGCTGACGGCCTCCGTCGTCCTCGGCGCGGCCGGCAACATGAGCCTGGCCCGGTTGCTGGGCTCAGGGACCTTGAACAGCGCCTACCTCGCGCTCGCTGCTGATCGCGATCCGGCGGCTGCTGGAGGGCGTCTTCGCCTTCGCGCTGCGCGTGAGGCCACTCAACCTGCTCCGACTGGTGGAGCCCTACCGGATCTTCCTGGAGGCTCGCGCCCACGTGATCCTGGGATTCCTCACCGATCACCGCCTGGGTCGTCGCCACGCTGAGCGCCTTCGGCTGCTGACGCCGCTGCGGCGGGTGCGCGCCGGATTCTCGGCGCCGAGTGGACGCACGGCACCGCTGCAGATCTCGGTCGGCGACGTCATCGCGTTCTTCGTCACCATCTACGCGGCGTTTCGCGTGTCGGCCGATCGTCCGGGTCGTGCTCGAGGAAGAGGTCTTTCCGCGCGCCCGCTATGCGCCCGGGCCTGCCGTACGCGCTGACGAGCCTGCTCCGCTACACCATCATCTTCGTCGGCTTCATTCTGGCCGTGCTCGTCCTGGGCATCAACCTCGACCGGGTCACGATCCTGGGCGGCGCGTTCGGCATCGGCGTGGGCTTCGGCCTGCAGAACGTGGTCAACAACTTCGTCTCCGGCCTGATCGTGCTCTTCGAGCGGCCGGTCCGCGTCGGCGACGCCGTGCAGGTCGGTGACGTGCAGGGCGAGGTGCGGCGCATCGGCATCCGCTCCAGCACGGTGCGCACGTGGGACGGCGCCGAGGTCGTCGTCCCCAACTCCATGCTGGTGTCCGACAAGGTGACGAACTGGACGCCGACCGATCGGCGCCGGCGCATCAACATTCCGGTGAACGTCGCCTACGGCTCGGCGCCCGACGACGTGCTGAAGGTGCTGGGCGGCCGTGGCGCAGCAGAATTCAGCGCTGCTCCCGGTGCCCACGCCGCAGCCGCTCTTTCTCGGCTTCGGCGACTACGCGCTGAAGTTCGAGTTGCGCGTGTGGACGGATCGCCTCGACCGGATCGACGCGCTGCGGACCGAGCTCGGCGTCGCCGTCTACGCGGCGCTGCGCGAGGCGGGCATCGCCATCGCGGTCGCCCGCGAGATCCGCATCCAGCGACGGGCTGCCGCCGAGCCGAGCGGGACGCCTCAGCGGGGCTGGCCGACGACGCCCTCTACCAGCCAGTTCATCTTGCCGAGGTCGGTGAGCGGGAAGACCTCGCCCGCCTTCACGCGCTCGACGCCGGTGTTGTCCTTGAGCGGCCCGGTGAAGGGATGCGCCTTGCCGGCGGCAAGGTCCTGCCGCCTGCGCGTTGACCAGCGCGGCGGTGTCGGCGGGTACGGCGGGTCCGAACGGCGCCATCACCAGCAGGTCGTCGTTGAGCGAGCCCAGGATGTTCTCGCTCTTGAACGTGCCGTCCATCACCTGCCGCGCGAAGCGCGTGTAGAGATTGCCCCACGTGAACGCGACGCCGCTGATCCACCCCTTGGGCGCGAACTTCTGCGCGCCGAGGTAGTGATAGCCGACCGAATAGGCTCCGCGCTTCTCGGCCGTCTGCACCACGGTGATGGGGGAGTCCACGATCACCCCCAGCACGTCGGCGCCCTGGTCCAGCAGCGCGGCCGCCGCGGTCGCTTCCTTGGCCGGATCGAGGAACGTCCCGGTGAAGACCACGCGTGTCTCGACCTGGGGATTGACCGAGCGGGCGCCCAGCTCGAAGGCGTTGACGTTGGCGAGGAAGAAGCTGATGGGCAGGGCCACGACGTAGCCGATCTTGTTCGTCTTGGTGACCTTGCCCGCCGCCATGCCGAGCAGGTAGAACGCCTCCGGCGTGCTCGCCCAGTAGGTGGTCAGATTCGGCAGGCGCTTGTAGCCGCCGGGATGGGCGAACTTCACCTCGGGGTTCCGCTGCGCCACGCGCAGCGCGGGCTCCAGGTAGCCGAAGCTGGCCGGGATGATCAGGCGCGCGCCCCGCTTGATCATGCTCTCCATCAGGCGCTCGGCGTCGGCGCCCTCGGCGACGTTCTCCACCTCGATGACTTCGACCTCGGGCAGGTTGCGCTTCATCACCTGGATGCCCTCGGCGTGGGCCTGGTTGTAGCCGGCGTCGGTGATGGAGCCGACGTGCAGGATCCCCACGGTGAGCTTCCCCTGCGAGGGCGCGACGACGGGATAGAGGAGCAGCGCGGCCAGCAACGCGGTGACGAGGACTCGAGCTTTCAAGGCATTCCCCTCCTGGGTTCGACATCACTGGTGATCCCTGGAACACGCGGCCGAGGCTCGCGGGCGCGGCACGGCGCCCGGTGCCGCCCCACACGACGAGGACGGCGAGGCTCAGCACGTACGGCAGCATGTCGAGCACGAACGGCGAGACGGGCACGCCGCGGGTCTGCAGCACGAGCTGAAGCGAGATCGCGCCGCCGAACAGGTAGGCGCCGGCGATCGCGCGCAGCGGCTGCCAGCGGGCGAAGATCACCAGCGCGACCGCGATGAAGCCCCGCCCGGCGGTCATCCACTCCGCCCACGTCCGGGCCACGCCGATCGACAGGTCGGCGCCGGCGATGCCGCCCGAGCGCGCCGGCGAGCAGCAGCGCCTGGTACTGCAGCGCGCGCGGATTGCGGCCGGCGGCGAAGGCCGCGACCGGGTTCTCGCCCACCGCGCGCAACGCGAGGCCCCAGCGCGTCGAGAAGAGCGCCCACCGCGCGGCGAGCGCGATCGGCACGGCCGCGTACACGAGCGCGTCGTGCGCGAAGAGCGCGGGCCCGAGCACGGGCAGGCTGGCGAGCCCGGGCACCGCCAGCTCGGTGAGGCCGGCGATCGGCCGTCCCACGTAGGGCGCGCCCAGCAGCGCGCTCAGCCCCACGCCGGCGAACATCAGCGCGAGGCCCGGTGGCCAGCTGGTTGGCGCGACGGTCGACGACGAGCCACGCGAAGAGCGCGTTGCAGGGCCGCCCCGGCCAGCGCCGCCGCCAGCACGCCCATCGCCGCGCTGCCGGTGTGGACGGTCGTCACGAAGCCGGTCACGGCGCCGACCAGCATGACGCCCTCCAGGCCGAGGTTCACGACGCCGGCGCGCTCGCCGATCACCTCGGCCAGCGTGGCGTACAGCAGCGGCGTGCCGGAGACCACGGCGCCCGACAGCAGGCTGCGCGCGAAGGCGGCGATCACGCGCGCGCCCGCGGGCGGCCCAGCACCACGAAGAGCAGCACGGCCATCAGGATGTTCACCACCGAGCCCGGCAGCGCCTGGGTCATCTGCAAGATGTCGCCGCCGGCGGTGATGACGGCGAGCACGAAGGCCGCCACGATGATGCCGACCGGATGACCGCCCGCCATCCAGCTGATGAGAAAGCCGGTGTAGCCGTAGCCGGGCGACAGGCTCGGTCGCAGGCGGCCCTGGATGGCCGAGACCTCCGCCATGCCGGCCAGGCCGGCGAGGCCGCCGCCCACGATCATGAGGACGATCACGTAGCGTGTGATGGGCAGGCCGAGCCGGTGCGCCGCATCGACGTTGCCGCCCACCGCACGGAGCTCCAGCCCCCAGCGCGTGCGCGCGATGACGAACGCGAACGCCGCCACCGCGAGCAGCCCCAGCAGCGAGTCCCGTGTGCACCCGGCTGCCGGGCCACGCGGGCAGGATCGCCGCGTCGGAGAAGGCCGCGGTCTGTGGATAGTTGACGCCCTCGGGATCGCGCCACGGGCCGAAGACCACGTACTGCACCAGCAGAATGGCCACGTAGTTCAGCAGCAGGGTGGAGATCGTCTCGCTGGCCCAGCCCCGTGCGCGGAGCACGCCGGCGATGGCCGCCCACGCGCCGCCGCCGGCGAAGCCGAGCAGCGCCATGACGGCGAGCAGCGGTAGGCGCGGCCAGTCCGCCAGGTGCAGCGCGGCCCACGTCGCGCACAGCGCGCCCACGTAGAGCTGGCCCTCGCCGCCGACGTTGATCAGCCAGATGCGCGCCGGTACGGCCACCGCGAGCGCGGTGAGCAGCAGCGGCGTGACCTTCACCAGCGTCTCGGAGAACCCGTACCCGCTGCCGAGCGTGCTCGCGAAGATGTCCACGTAGGCGCGCAGAGGATTGCGGCCGAAGAGCAGGAGCAAGAGCGCGAAGGCGACGAGGCCGACGGCGAGCAAACCACCGAAGCGGGCCACCGGCGCCAGGTGCGGGCGCCTCACCGCGCCGGGCTCCCCGTCATGAGGCGACCGATCTCCTCGACCCCGAGATCGGCCCGGCGCCCCGCGCCGACGATGCGCCCGCCGAACAGCACCACGAGGCGGTCGGCGAGCGTGCGCAGCTCGTCGAGGTCCTCGGAGATCAGCAAGCACGGCGGCGCCCCGCCGCGCGGGCCTCGAGCAGCGCCCGGTGCGTCGCGGCGGTCGAGCGTGCGTCCAGGCCGCGCGTCGGGTTGAGGGCCACGATCACGCGTGGCCCGTGCGACAGCTCACGCGCCAGCACGGCGCGCTGCACGTTGCCGCCGGACAGCGTCCCGAGCGGCGCGTCGAGCGACGGCACCGTGAAGCCGAGTCGCGCGAAGGCGCGCGTCAGGTCTTCGCGCGCGGCGGCCCAGTCGAGTGCGAGGCCTCCCGCGCGAGCGTAACGGGGCCCGTCGGCGACGACCGCGTTTTCCAGCACGGTGAGCTGAGGCACGGCGGCCAGGCCCAGGGCGTCCTCGGGTACGAACGCCACGCCGCCGCGCGCGCACACGGGCCACCGACCACCCGGTCGCATCCTGTCCCTCGAGCCACTTGCTCCCCGCCGCGCACCGGATGACGCCGAGGATGACGTCACCGAGCTCGCGCTGCCCGTTGCCCGACACCCCCGCCACGCCGACCAGCTCGCCCGGCGCGACCGTGAGGTCGACCCCGGTGAGCCCGCAGCCGTGGGCCTCGGCGCGCACGCTCACGCCGCGCAGCTCGATGGTCGGTGGCCGCTCCGCCGGGTCCGCCGCCGCCGGCCGCGGTGCCGGCGCACGCATCGGCTCCTCGAACATGAGCGAGACCAGTGCTGCTTCCGTGGCCTCGGCGCGCGGTAGCGAGCCGACCACGACGGCCGCGACGCATGACCGTGATCCGATCGGCGACCGCCAGGACCTCGGCGAGCTTGTGGGCGATGAGAACGACGGCGTAGCCGTCGCGCTTGAGCGTGGTGAGGACGTCGAGCAGGCCGGCGACCTCGTGCGGCGCCAGGCTGCGCGTCGGCTCGTCGAGGATCGAGCACGCGCGCCTGCGCGAGCAGGAGCTTGACGATCTCCACCTTCTGTCGCTCGCCCACCGAGAGTCGCCACACCGGGGCGGCCGGATCGATGGCCAGGCCGTAGCGCTGCGAGGTCATCGCGATGCGCGGGGCCAGCGCGGCCCGGCCGAGCACGGCGGGCAGGTCCGGCAGGAAGAGCGCCACGTTCTCGGCCACCGTGAAGGCGGGAACCTGGACCAGATCCTGGAACACCATGCCGATGCCGAGCGCGCGGGCGTCCTGGGGCGAGCGGATGGCGACCGGCGCGCCCCGCGAGACTGATCGTGCCCGCATCGGCCCGGTAGAAGCCGTACAGGATCTTGGCCAGCGTGCTCTTCCCCGCGCCGTTCTCGCCGACCACGGCGTGGACCTCGCCGGCCTGGATGTCGAGGTCCACGCGGTCGTTGGCCACGACACCGGGGAACGCCTTGGTGATTCCGCGCAGCGTGAGCGTGAGGGGGGCCATCGCGCGGCGCGATTATACGTGGGACGCCAGTATAATGAGCGCCGCCCATGGCTGACATCGCCGCCGCCAATCGAGAAGCGCTCGACCGGCTGTGCCGCGCGCGCCCCGCGTGGACCGCGGTCCGCCCGGCGCGGGAGGCCCTGGGCCTGCAGGGCCAGACGCTGCTGCACGCGGGGCCGCCGATCGCCTGGGAGCGGATGTGCTGGCCCATGCGCGGGGCGGTGAAGGCCTCGGTGCTCTTCGAGGGCTGGGCGGCAACCGCCGAGGACGCCGAAGCCCTGGCGGCGAGCGGCGCCATCGCCTTCGCGCCCTGCCATTCGCGCGGCGCCGTCGGGCCGATGGCCGGCATCATCTCGCCGAGCACGCCCCTGCTGGTCGTCGAGGACGCGGTGAACCACACGACGTCGTGCGTCGTTCATCGCCGACGGCCCCTGGGGGCATCAGCTCCGCTTCGGCGGTCACGGGCGCGAGACGCTCGACGGGCCTGGCGTGGATTCGCGACGCGGTGGCGCCGGCCTTCGCGGCGGTGCTCGAGCGCGAAGGCCCGATCGATCTCGCGGCCCTGATGGCGCAGGCCTTCACCATGGGCGACGAGATGCACATGCGCAACGCGGCGGCGACCGGCCTGCTCGCGCGCCGGCTCGCCGCGCCGCTGGTGGCGGCGGTGCCCGACAGTGCGCGGCTGGAGCCGATCATGCGGCTCATCACCCGCGACAACGATCAGTTCTTCCTCGCGTGGTCGATGTGCGCGGCCAAGGCGGCGGCGCGATCCATCGAAGGGCTCGAGGCCTCCACCGTGGTGTGCACCATGGCGCGCAACGGGGTGGAGTTCGGCATCCGCGTCGCGGGCCTCGGCGAGCAGTGGTTCACCGGCCCGGCCAGCGTCGTCGACGGCCTCTACTTTCCGGGCTCCTCCGCCGGCGACGCCAACCTCGACACCGGCGACTCCGCGATCATGGAGACCTACGGGCTCGGCGGGATGGCGATCGCCGCCTCGCCGGCGGTGCAGAAGATCGTGGGCGCCAAGTCGTGGGAGGACGCGCTGGCCACCACCCGCGACATGGCGGAGATCTGCGTCGGGCGCAACCCGCTGTTCCCGATCGCCGCGCTCGGCTCGGAGGGGACGCCCACCGGGATCGACATTCGCCGGGTCGTGAAGACGGGTGTGGTGCCGAAGATCACCACGGCGATCGCCCATCGTGCCGCGCCGCGCATGATCGGTGCCGGGATCTCGACGCCGCCGATCGAGCCGTTCGTGGCCGCCCTGCGCGCGTTCGCCCAGCGGTACGCGGGCTGACGCCCGCGCCGCCCCACCCTGAACTCGTGACTGTTTGCGCCGCTGTCCGGCGGTCCTTCTATCAGGACTCGATCGTGCTGATGGCGTGTCGCCGGACGCCTGCGCGGCGAGCCGGGCGTGCGCGAGGCCGCGGTCCTGATGGGCACGCCGGCCAATCACGCGATCCTCGCCGCCGCGGGGCTGGCGGCGCCCGAGGTCCAGGACGCCACGCCGGGCGATCTCGTCATCGTCGTGGAGGCCGACAGCGAGGCTCATGCCCAGACCGCGCTGCGGGCGGCCTCCGCCATGCTGGACGAGCGCACGCGCGCGTCGCGCGTGAAGCACCGCCCCCGCACGCTCGAGGCCGCCCTCGGCGAGCGGCCCGACGCCAACCTTGCGATCGATCTCGGTCCCGGGCGCCTACGCCGCGCTGGAGGCCACGCACCGCGCTGCGCCGCGGCCTGCACGTGTTTCTCTTCAGCGACAACGTGCCGCTCGCGGAGGAGGTGGAGCTCAAGCGTCTGGCCGCCTCCCGACAGCTGCTGTGCATGGGGCCGGATTGCGGCACGGCCTATCTCGGCGGCGTGGGCCTGGGATTCGCCAACGTCGTGCCGCGCGGGCGCGTCGGCTGTGTGGCCGCCTCCGGCACCGGCTTGCAGGCCGTCGTCACCCGGCTCGCCGCGCTCGGCGAAGGCGTCTCGCACGGCATCGGCGTGGGCGGACGCGATCTCTCGGCCGAGGTCGGCGGAACGATGACCCAGCTGGCCCTGGCGACGCTCGCGCGCGATGCCCGGACGGAAGTCATCGTCGTCATCTCCAAGCCTCCCTCGCCAGCCGTGTTGCCGGCGCTGGAGGCCGCGATCCGCTCGGTGGGCAAGCCCGTGGTCGTCTGCTGCCTGGGCGCCGTCGCGCACATCGGGAGCGCCGGGCACCTGGGTCGGTACGCTCGACGACGCGGCGGACGCGGTCGTCGCGCTGCTGCGCGCACTCGCCGTGGACCCCCGCGAGCTTCAGCGATCCGCACGCCGTACGCGCGCGGGTCGCCGCGCTGGGACCGGCGCACGGAAGTCTGCTCGGGCTCTATACGGGCGGCACGCTCGCTTACGAGGCGCGCCTGCTGCTGGAGCCGCTGCTCGGATCCGTCGGAGGCAACGGCGGCGGTGGCCACGCAGGCGGTGCCGCCGGCCACCAGATCCTCGACCTCGGCGCCGACGAGTTCACGGTGGGTCGCCCGCATCCGATGCTCGACCCCGACGCGCGCGCCGTGCGAGTGCGCGAGGCCGGGCGCGACGGCCACGTCGGCGTCCTGCTCCTCGACCTGGTGCTCGGCCGTGGTGCGCACGCCAATCCGGCCGAGCCCCTGGCTCGCGCGGTGCAGGAGGCGCGTGAGACCGCGGGGCGGGCCGGACGCTCGCTGCTCGCGGTGGCGTCGGTGGTCGGCACCGAGGCCGATCCGCAAGGGCTGCGTGCGCAGGTCGATCAGCTGCGCGCCGCCGGCGTCGAGGTGTTGCCGTCCAATGCCCAGGCCGCGCGCTTCGCCGCCGTGGCGCTCCGCCCCGACCTGGTCCCGACCCTGCTGGGAGCGCGATGACGCTCGACGACGGCCTCGAGCAGCCGCTGCGCGCGATCAACGTCGGGCTCGAGCTCTTCGCCGAGCAGCTCGAGGCGCAAGGTGCGACGGTGCTCCACGTGGACTGGCGGCCCCCCGCCGGCGGCTCGGACATCGCCGCACTGCTCGCGCAGCTGGAGGACGAGCCCTCCTAGGGTATGCCGCCGCCCGCGCCGCGGCCGGCTACGGTGCGCGGGCGCTTTCCGATCGCTCGCCGGGCTGGAGACTCTCGCGTGGGCGCGGGGCGAAGATCAGCGAGCCCTTGCGGATGTTGAAGAAGGCGAGCTCCGGCAGGCTGAAGAGCACGCCCCTCAGGCCCGCCCGCAAGAGGTCGCCGCCGTCGATCGGCAGCTTGAAGAGTCCGGCCGCGCTCACGCCGAGGCCCGCCACGATGTTGACCGCGCCCAGCAGGGGCCGGATCGCGATCATGTCGTCGGTGAAGAACAGGAACGCGGAGTCGGATGGGTTGCGACGGTAGAGCGTCGAGGTGAGCGTGTTCGACTCTCTGAGGTAGACGCGGGCCGCGTTGTCCTGCCGGTACAGCCGGGCCAGCGCAGCCAGACGATAGGATGGAATCTCGATCGTCTCGGAGACGGCGTAGGCGTCGTGGACGGCGTGGGCCGACGCGGCCGGGATGAACGTGAGCGTGTGCTCGACCTCCACGTGGCCGCCCAGGCGCCGGGTGGACTCGCGGCGAATGGCCGCGGGATCGGCATCGGGCAGCGTCGCCGCGAAGGCGGCGTCGATCGTCCGGAAGATCTCCGTCACGCAGTTTCGGTCGACCACGTTGTAGCCGTAGAGACGACGGAGCTCCGTCTCGTAGGCCTCCTCGAACTCGCGCGCCCGGGCCGCGTGGTGGGCGAGCGCCTCGGCCGCGACCACGGGAACGATCGGCTCGGCGACAACGGCGTCGCGTGAGGGCACGCGCAGCCCCAGCGCCAGACGCATCGGGCGCCGGCCGTCGACGGTCCGGGTGATCTCGATCAGTCGGTTTCCGGCCGCCTCGAGGGCGACGAAGTCGGCTTCGGAGAAGCCCGGCCGGTTGCTCGACTCGCGTCACGAGGCGGGTGCGGGCGAGGGCAAAATCACCGCGGGCCTCATCGAGCAGCGCCTGGGTGAGCGCCGGATCCTTCAGTATTTGCTCGGCGGGAATCACCAGCGCGTCGGAGGGGAACGCGTCGAGGAACATCCAGGCGCCGGCATGCAGCGTCTCCTCCAGGGCCGCCAGGCGGGCCATGCCGACCAGCAACGGGAATCCCCAGTCCGGGCGGCTCGAGCGGACGAGCCGGACCAGGCTCGCACTGAGCGCCTCGGTGAGGCGAGCGATGAGCTCGCGGTCCGCGTCATCCAGAGCTGGTCCGCCGCCGGCCGCTCCGGTCACGCCCTCCTGGCGGAGGGGCCGGGCGTCGCGCAGGGCCTCGAGGGCCATGAGCGAGACGAACAGATCCTGATAGCGTCCCGCGAAGCCGTACGCGGCGGCCGGCGGCCGTTCGGCCGAGAGGTTGCGAGGGCTGCCCGCGTGCTCTTCGGGCGCGAGGTCCAGGAGCCGCACGAACAATGCCCCGATCGCGTCGTCGATGAAATCCTCTCCGTAGGCCTCGGCGACGCGAGTGCGCAGGGCCACCAGCGCTGAAGCCGCCGGCGTGGCCGCATCAGGCTCGACGGCATCGCGCTCGGGTCGGGGCCGGGGGGCGGGCGGTCGCGCCTGATCGAAGAAGAAGCCGACGCCTTCCAGGTGGACCGGCTCTTCCGGAGCCTGTCCCGCGCGGTGGGCCAGCAACGCCGTCAGGAGCTGCCGGTCGGCGCCGATCGCCGCCTGCGCCCGCAGGTGCTGGTCCTGGACCATGAACCGTCGCGCGAACTCGTCACGAAGCAGCCGGTACGTGTCGTCCGTCACCGGGATGCGCTGGATCACGATCGTGCGGTTGTCGAGGATGGTGTATCGGTGCAGGAGGCCGCCGAAGTCGTCACGCCGCAGCCGGATCGTGAGCGGCGCGCGGTACTCGAAGTGAAAGACCTCGTCGCCGAAGCGGATGGCGGCGTGACCGCCGCTGGCGCCACCCTCGTTGGCGTCGACGTACAGGTAGTCGACGGTCAACTGGGGCGCCGCCCCCGCCCCCGCCGGTCCGAGAAGACTCGCGGCGAGGACGAGGGCGGCGCCGAACCGGCCCGTGTTAGTCCTTCTCGTCGTCGAATCCGTCCTTGATGGCCTTGGCCTTCTTCGGATCTCCACCCGACAGATTCGCGGTGTAGGTGTCGAGCTCCACCTGGCTGACCTTGGCCTTACCGAGCCCCCGGCCGATGCCTTCGTAGGTCGCCATGTTCTCTTCCCAGTCGGTGATTCCGCGCTCCTTGGCCAGATCGCCGAGCCCCCGCTTGAAGTCCTCGATGCGACCACCCGACTTCACGTAGGACGCCGTGAAGTCGCGCACGTCGTTCCGGTACTGCGTCTCCTTGCTCTCGGAGCTGGCCGACGAGCTGGCCGAGCTGTCCGACGAGCTCTTGGAGCTGGCCGACAACGAACAACCCACGAGCAGCAGGAGGACGGCGGCGAGCAACACACCCGAGAACTGCAACGGCCCCTTTGCCCTCATCGTGGATATCTCCCCTGTCGGTACCGGCTCGCGAATCCGTGGATGGTTCGACCCTGGCCACTCGGCACGGCTGAGATCGTACCGCATGACCGCGGCCGTGCGGGGTCGGATGTTTCGCTCGTGACGGCGACGGGCCGAGCGGCGCGAAGGAGGCCGGCGAGACCGCGTGGCGTCCGCGCGGTCCTCAGGCCGGCGGAAACGGTGCGGCGTAGGACTCGGGCGCGAGCTTGAGGCCGTTGGCCAGGAAGGACACCGTGTGGTAGAAGCCGACGAGCGCGATCAGCTCGAGGATCTGCTCCACGCTGAAGCGTGCCGCCAGCGCCGCCCACAGCTCGTCCGGGATCTGCGCCGAGTCGTGGAGGGCATCGACCATCTGCACGAGCAGGCGCTCCTCGTCGCTCCAGGCGGCATCGTCGGCCGCGCCGTGCACCGTGGCGCGCACCTGCTCGGGCGTGAGGCCGACGCGCTCGGCGAAGAACGCGACGTGGACACCCCACTCGTAGGCACAGCCGCAGCGTGCGCAGGTCCGGTCGATCACGATCTCGCGGTGGCGAAGCGAGACCGGGCCGCGGTCGAGCAGGCTGCCGGCCCGGAAGCGATCGTAGATGCGCGGCACGCGGGCCAGTGTCGTGAAGAGCTGCAGGGGCGGCACCCCGGCCGGCATGATGCGATCGAACACGGCTTGCAGCTCGGGCGAAAACGGGGGCGACACGGGCTCGACACGGACGCCGGGCGCACTCATCGAAAACTCCTTGCCTCCTCCGTGGTCAGAGGAGAACGCGTTAGTCCAACGATCCGAGTCGGAGCCACCACGGGCAGATCTGCTTGACGATCAGCAAGCCGTTCCGCGTCCACGGATCGGCGGCCAGGCGCTCGGCGATCTCGGCGGCGTCCGTGGCCCGCACGACGAGCAGGACGTCGGGCGTGCCCTCGAGCGGCCCCCCGAGGGCGATGATGCCCTCGGCGAGGAGCCCATTCATGAATGCCGCGTGGGCGGTCCACTCCACCTGGTCGTCCAGCGGCAGCGAATCGTTCCAGGCTGGACCTCGTGAACGGATGACCGCGAAGAGCTGCGTCGACTGACTCGCGCACGGTGACGGGATCATAGGTCCCCAGACGGAGGGTCCACAAGGCGGCGTTCGGGTGCCTATTGCGCCAAGGTCCAGCCTATTGCGCCAAGGTCCAATAGACGGGCCCGATGGTGCCGGTCTACCTTCAGCGGCAGTCGGGAGGTCTTGGCAATGAAAGTAGAGAGTGCCGCGAAGGTGAAGTATGGAATCTGGGGCCTGATTGGTGGGGCCGTGATCGCCATGATCCTGGGCTTCGTGTGGGGTGGGTGGACGACCTCGAGCACGGCCAATGCGACCACCGCGAAAGCGGTCGTGTCGAGTCAGTCGGCGATCTGCGTCGCCCAGTTCGTGAAGCAACCCAACCATGAGGCGAAGCTCAAGGAACTGGCGGACGTCAGCAGCTGGACGAGAGGCGAATTCATCGCCAAGGGCGGGTGGGACAAGATGCCGGGGCAAGACAAGGCCGACCCGGACGTTGCCCGAGCCTGCGCCGAAGGGCTGGAGCTTCTCGTCAAGAAGTAGCGACCGGACAGGCACTCACGCTGAGCGGTCGGTCACGATCGGGCGTGGTGGGGAATGGTTCCACGACCGGAGTTGGGCGAGAGCCTGAGGTCCTTCCCGGTGACGTCCGATTGTGACCGAGCCTCGTTCACCCCGCCGGGCCAGCGGTACCAAGCCGAGCGCACACCACCGTCGAACGGTTTTCAGCCCGCGCGGAAATCAGGCCGGATCAGGCGGGGGTTGTCCCTCCGAACGCCTTGAGGTCGGTTACAGAATGTCGCGACCGGGTACAGCGACCACCGCACCGATATACCTTCGCGTCCTTCGCTTCCTTGGGCGTGGCACACAGAGTCACGGTCAACTCCCCACCGCATGGGTGGAGAACCGCGTATTGACCATCTCCCTTGATCCAGGTAGCCGTTGTGCCCCACTCGCGCTGCGCTACAGCTTGCCATGCGGCCATGTGCCTCACCTCGTCTAACCAGTATCCTCCTATTCGGGGGTGAGCGTCGCACCATCCTTGCGCATCCCGTCTGAAGACGTGGTCGCGTCCTGGAAGTGCCTGAGGAGTAAGGGGTCGGCTACGTGTAGAGCTTTATCGGCCCTCCGATCGCCTTCCACGCCGAGTGGCCACCCTTCATGTACTTGGCGTCGAATCCAGCCTCGCGGAGCGCGATGGCCGTCTTGCATCCCACGTGAAATCCGTACGCACAGAACACCACGACCGGGTCGGATTTCGACAGCTCCCCGATCCAGTCATGGATGCGCTCCGGATCACGCCAGACGGCGCCATCCATGATGTCCTGCTGACGGGAGATGTAGGACCTCGGACGAGCATCGATGATCTGGACCGCCTCGCCGGAGTCCAGCATCGCCTTGACTTCCTCGGGCCCGACGCCGGGGAGATCCCCGAACTCCTTCTGGACGAGGGGTCGTGGCGCATCGACCTTTGACGCATCCTCATGGCGCGTCTGTGTCGACACCCAATCGATGTTGCGCAGGAACGTATCGATGTACGCCCTGGCATTCGCCCCGAAGTCGATGTGGTAGGCATGCTCGTACATGTCGAGAGCCAGGATCGGGATGCCCCCGGCCGTGGTCTGGCCGTGATCGCCCGCGTACTGATTGATGAGCCGGCGATCTCTCGGAACATAGACGAGTAACACCCAGCCCGAGCCGCCGGCCAGGCCCTGCGCCATGGCGACGAACTCACTGCGCCAGCGGTCCACCGATCCGAAGTCGCGGCTGAGTGCCTGGGCGAGCAGCTCGGTCGGCCGTCCATCGCCGAAGGCCATGCTGGCGAAGTACAGCTCGTGGAGAAGCGTCGAGTTGAGCGCGATCAGCTCTTCACGCTTCAGGCTGTTGACGACGTAGCCAGGGGTCTTGTCGAAGTCGAGCGACTCGAGCTGCGCGGTGATGGCGTTCAGCCGGCGCAGGGCCCCACCGTAGTGATTCTCGTAGTGGCTCTCGATGAGCCGCAGCGACAGACCATTGAGCAGCCAGGGGCGAGTGTTGATCGGGGTCAGCCGGTAGCGCATGGTCACTCCTCCAGATGGAACGCTCGGTGTTGCGACGCGACGGCTTCGACGGCCGGACACGTGTGACAGTTTCATAGTGTTGCACTATGAAACTAATGTTGCCCCCAGTCAAGCTCTGTTCGTGCGGTGCGTCAACTGGAGGGCACGCGACGCCGACGCCGGGCCGGTGGGCGTCGTGGACTAGCTCGCGTACCGCTCCTCGACCGTGGCGGCGAACACCACCGCGCCCACGATCCCGATCACGCCGGCGGTCCAGAATGGAAGCGTCGGCGTCACGGTCCAGAGGAGACTGCCGATGAAGGCGGCCGGGGCGATCGCGAGGCTCCGGACGAGATAGTAGAGACCGACGGAGCGAGCGCGAAGCGATGGTTGCACGAGGTCGACGATCATCGCCTTGCGGGCCGGTTCCCCGACCTCGCGCAGACCACCCACGATGAATGCGCCGATGAGCATCGTGAAGCTGTGGGCCAGTCCGACGCAGACCGGGAAGGCCGCAAAGGCCACGAACGTCGCGATCACGAAGGGTTTGCGTCCGATGCGATCGGCCAGCCGGGCGACCGGCAGATAGCTGAGGATCGCCGTCGTCGCCTGCACCCCGATGAGGACACCGTAGGCGGGGGCGCTGATCCCCACGACATCGATGGCGTAGAGGATGAGAAAGACGTCGACGAGTCCTTCACCCGTTCGAACGAGGACGTCGGAGGCGAGGAGCCAGCGGAGTGGGGCGGGCAGCGACTGCCACACCGCCACGATGTTCACCGGTACGGCGTCGCGGGTCAGCGGGATATTGACCCGCCAGACGACCACGAGCGTGACCGCGGCCAGCCCCATGGTGAGGGCGAGGCCGAGACGAACCCCGCCCTGGACCCCGTAGGCCGCGATGGCCAGGCCGCCGAGCGTCGGCGCGACGGCGATCGGAATACGTCTCAGGATCGATTGCACGGTGAAGCCGAGGGCGCGACGCTCCTTCGGTAACGCATCTCCGACCACCGCGAACAGCGTGGGGCTCGCCATGCTGGACCACGCCATGACGAACACCAGCCCCGCGAAGACGAACACCCACGTGGGGGCCCACCAGTACAGGCCGTAGCCGACCATCGCCAGCGCCACGAAGATCGTGAGCGCGCGGCGCCGCCCGTATCGATCACCGATCCACCCGCCGGGGTATTGATAGACGCCGTCGAGAAAATCCTGGCCGGTTCCGAACAGGCCGATGGCCGTGATGGGCGCCCCGAGCGTCTCGAGGTACTTCGGGATGAAGCGCTTCCACAGATTCTCGCCGAGCGCGAGCAGGAACACGGCGCCGGAGACGGCGACGATGTTGCGTTCGAGGCCCAGCGCCTCCGCGGCCCGGAGGCGGACCGGGCGCGACGACGACCCCACCGTGCTCTCCGTCGGATGCGCCATGGCGGCTTGACAGTACCATGAAACTAGTGTTTCATTCGCAATCGTGAGCCAGCAACAGTTACTCCTCCTGCTGTTCGGCCTGCCCCCCACACCGTCGAGCCTCCGTGTCCGCGTGTGGCGACGGCTACGCTCCCTCGGCGCGGTCGCCCTCAAGCGCTCCGCCTATCTGCTGCCCGACACGCCCGAGCGGTACGAGGACTTCCAGTGGCTCGCGCAGGAGATCCAGCGGGATGGGGGAGACGCCACGCTCATCCGTGTCCAGCAGATCGAGAACGTGGGTCCGGACGACGTCCAGCGTCTGTTTCACGAGCCGCGCGATCGGGACTACCGGCAGCTGGCCGTGCGCTATCGCAAGGTGCTCCAGAGGCTCGAGAAGAAATCGGAGGCGGCGCGCGCGCGGGTCGGCGATGAGATCGCCCGACTGTCCAGGGACCACCAGAGAATTCGTGACATCGACTTCTTCGACGCCCCCGGCGGCGCCGAGGTCAGGCGTGTCGAGGAGGCCATCGCCATGCGAACCCGCCGTCCGGAATCACCACGGGCCCAGGAGCCGCCGAGCCTCGATCTCACCAAGCTGCGCGGTCGGCGGTGGGTCACGCGCCCGCGCCCGCACATCGACCGTCTGGCGTCGGCGTGGCTGATCAAGCGCTTCATCGATACCGAGGCGGTGTTCGTCTTCGCGCCGCCCGCGGAATTCCCGAGCGACGCCATCCCGTTCGACGCTCCCGGGGTGGAGCTGAGTCATCAGGGCGAGGATTGCACCTTCGAGACGCTGGTGAAGCGGACCCGCCTGCGGGATCGCCGTCTCGTCCGGCTCGCCGAGCTCGTCCACGAGGCGGATCTGCGGGACGGCAAGTACCCCAACGAGGAAGCTCGCGGTATCGATGTGGCCATTCGCGCGTTGCTGGCGGCGTCGTCGGATGACCACCAGGTGCTGGCCCAGGGCATGGCGCTGTTCGAGGGGCTCTACGCCACCACGTCGAAGAAGGCCTGAGGTGACGCTCATCCTCTCGCGGCGCGACGTGCTCGATCTGCTGAGTCTTCCGGATTGCATCGACGCGGTGGAGCGCGCCTTCCGCCTCCACGCGGAAGGCCAAAGCCTGGGCCCGGGAGTTCTCGAGGTGCGTGCCGCCGCCGGCGGATTCCACATCAAAGCGGCCGGGTTGCTGGGCGAGCGAAGCTACTTCGCCGCCAAGACCAACGCCAACTTCCCCGACAATCCCCGGCGCTTCGGGCGGCCCACCATCCAGGGGACGGTGATGCTGGCCGACGCCGGCAACGGCGAGCCCCTGGCCATCATGGATTCGGGCAGCGTGACCGCGCTACGCACGGGCGCCGCGACCGCGGTGGCGGCGAAGTTCCTGGCCCGCCGCGACGCCCGGACGGCCACGATCGTGGGCTGCGGCGTGCAGGGCGAGGTCCAGCTCGCCGCGATCGCCGCAGTCCTCCCGCTGCGGCACGCGTGGATGCTCGACACCGATCACGCCCGGGCGGAGAGCGTGGCGGCGCGGGCCGGCGCCAGCCTCGGCCTGCGCGTGGAGGCGGCCAAGGATCTCCGCACCGCGCTTGGTGACAGCGATGTCTGCGTGACCTGCACCCCGTCGCATCGCGCGTTCGTGATGGCGGCTGATGTGAGGCCGGGCACGTTCATCGCCGCGGTGGGCGCGGACAACCCGACCAAGCAGGAGATCGAGCCCGCGTTGATTGCGAGCGCGACGCTCGTCGTCGACGTGCTCGCGCAGTGCGCCGAGATCGGTGAGCTGCACCACGTCCTGGCCGCCGGTCTGATGACACGCGAGCAGGTCCACGCCGAGCTGGCTGACGTCGTGTCCGGGCGCCGGCCCGGTCGGACGAGCCGCGACGAGATCACGGTGTTCGACAGCTCGGGCACGGCCCTGCAGGACGTCGCGGCGGCGATTGCCGTCTACGAGAAGGCGCGCGCCACCGGGCGCGGCACGGAGGTCACGCTCGATGGCTGAGCCATTCGTCAAGACCTGGAAGGACATCGCCATCGGCTTCCTCAAGGTCGGGGCGACGGCCTACGGCGGCCCCGCCATCATGGGGATCATGCAGGCGGAGTTCCAGGAGCGGCGGCAGTGGACCTCCAAGCCGCGCTTCCTGGAAGGGATGGCGCTCGTGAACGTGCTGCCCGGCGCGACGGCGACTCAGCTGGGCATCTTCCTCGGCTACGTGCGGGGCGGCTGGTGGGGTGGGTTACTCGCCGGGCTGTGCTTTGCCGCTCCGGCCTTCGTCGTCATGCTCGCCCTCACGGTGGCGTACGCCGCCTTCGGTGTGAGTCCGATCCTGCGCGGCGCCCTGTATGGCCTCGGGCCGGTGGTGCTGGCCATCTTCTTCGCCGCCCTGTTCCGCCTGGGCAAGTCGGCCCTGCGCTCGCGGCGGCATGTTGCCATCGCCGTGGTCGCCGCCGTCACCGCCCTCGTGAGCCCGCTCGGCGCGGCGGCGATCCTGCTGCTGGCGGGGGGCGTGGGCCTCTTTCTCTTTCACGGCAAACGCCTCGGCGCGATCGTGCTCGTTGCCCTGACGATCGTCCTCGTCGTCGTCTCGGCGGTCGCGTGGTCTCCACTCGGCTCGCCCGCCGCCGGGGCGTCGGAGCCAACCCTCGGCCGGATCGCGGTCCTGTTCGCCACCGTCGGCGCTTTCACCTTCGGCGGGGGGCTCACGATGATCGCCCTCATGGAAGAGCACGTGGTCGATCGGCTTCACTGGCTGACGCCCCGGGAGTTCGTTGACGGCCTGGCGTTGGGCCAGCTGACGCCGGGCCCCGTCCTGATGCTGGCCGCGTACGTCGGCTACAAGGTCCTCGGCCCTGGCGGCGCGGTCGTGGCGGCGGCCGCGAGCTTTCTGCCGTCGTTCGTGCTGATGCTGGCGCTGCTGCCCGTGTTCGATCGCATCCGGAACCTCGCCTGGGCGCGGGCGGTCATGCAGGGCGTCGTACCCGGCGTGATTGGCGTGATGGCCGTCGCGCTCGTGCGCATGACGCCCTACGCCGCGCCCGACCGGCTAGCGCTCGCCGCGCTGGCGGTCGCGGTCACCACCCTCCTGCTGTGGCGGCTCGCTCCCTTGAAGGTCATGCTCGGCGGCTCCGTCTTCGGAATTCTGCGCGACCGCGCGTGCGAGCTACCCGGCGTCAGAACGGTGTTCTGCCTGGGCGTGTGGGGGCGGTGATGGCGCGACCGACGAGCGTGGATCTGCTGAAGTACTTCCTGTATCTCGGCAGCCTCGGGTTCGGCGGCCCGGTCGCGCTCGTCGGCTACATGCAGCGGGACCTGGTCGAGCGGCGCCAGTGGTTCACGAGGGAAGAGTACATGAAGTCCCTGGCGCTCTCGCAGCTGGCGCCGGGGCCGCTGGCGGCGCAGCTGGCGATCTGCCTCGGCTACGTGCATTCGCGCGTGCGTGGCGCCACGCTGGTCGCGCTCGCGTTCGTCCTTCCGTCGTTCGTCATGACGGTGGCGATCGGCTGGCTGTACGTGCGCTTCGGTGGGCTGTCGTGGATGCAGGCGGCGTTCTACGGCGTGGGGGCCACCGTGATCGGCATCATCACGATCGCCGCCTACAAGCTGGCCAAGCTGACGATGGCGAAGGACAAGCTGCAGTGGGTGATCTTCGCCGCTCATGGCGGTCGTCACGGCGTGGACGGAATCCGAGATCCTCTGGCTGTTCCTGCTGTGCGGGGTGGTGGCCATGGTCGCCCAGGCGCCTCCGGCTTGGCTCAAGCGTCCCGCCGCCGCGTGCTTCGTGGTGGCGGCGACGCCCGAGCCTCCTCGTCCAGATCCTGTGGTTCTTTGCCAAGGCCGGCGCGTTCGTCTTCGGCAGCGGTCTGGCGATCGTGCCGTTCCTCTACGGCGGGGTGGTGAAGGAATACGGGTGGCTGACCGACCAGCAGTTCCTCGACGCGGTCGCCGTCGCCATGCTGACCCCGGGGCCGATCGTCATCACCGTGGCGTTCATCGGCTACCTGGTGGCGGCATTTCCTGGCGCGGTGGCGGCGGCAGTCGGGGTCTTTCTACCCGTCTACCTGTTCGTCGTCATCCCGTTCCCGTTGTTCGATCGGATCAGCGGCAATCCGAAGGTGAAGGGCTTCGTGGCCGGTGTCACGGCGGCCGCGTCGGGCACCATTGCCGGCGCGTGCGTCGTGCTGGCCCGGCGCGCGATCATCGACGTCCCGACCCTCGTGATCGCGGCCACGGCGCTGGTGGTGGCGTGGCGGTTCAAGATCCCCGAGCCCGTGCTCATCGCCGCCGGGGCGATCGCCGGGCTGATCATCTTTTCACTGCGATAGGAGAACGACCATGAAATGGATCACGCGAGAGCGCGCGCGGGTTGACCGGATCGCCTGTCCCTGGCTCATCAGCCGCTTCATCGATCCCAAGCCGGAGTTCCTCTTCGTGCCGGCGGGCGAGGTGCTGAGTGCCGCCGAGCGCGAGCAGGCGATCCCGTACGACATTCCGAACGTGGAGCTGGGCCACCATGGCCGGCTCTGCTCCTTCGACGCCTTCATCGACCGGTACGAGCTGGCCGATCCTGGGCTGGCGACGCTGGCCCCGATCGTTCGCGGGGCGGATACCGACGACCGGGCCCTGACCCCGGAGTCGGCCGGCCTCTATGCCGCGGCCACGGGCTTCCAGGCGATCAGCCGCGACGACTTCGACAACATGGCGCGCCAGTTCCCGATGTACGACGCGCTCTATGAATTCTCCCGGCTGCAGGCCACCACGACGCCACTGCGCTCGCGCGTGCTGTTCGTGTGCCTGCACGGCGCGGCCAAGAGCGTCGTCGCGGCCGCCCACTTCCGCCGGCTCGCCGCCGCGCGCGGTCTTTCGATCGACGCCACGGCGGCCGGCACGGAGCCGGATGCCGCGCTGGCGCCGGGGGCGGTCAAAGGGTTGGCCGCCGACGGCCTGCCGGCCGCACCGGCCCGCCCGCGCCCGGTGACGCTCTACGATCTGACCAGTGCCACGCGCGTGGTCAGCTTCGGCTGCGACATCACGCCCACCGGCAGCCAGCGCGTCGATCAGTGGGAGGTCCCGGCGGTGAGCGACGGCTACGCCGCGGCCCGTGAGCGCATCGTCGCCCACGTGGAGCGCCTGGTGAGCGAGCTCTCGGGGGGCCGCTGACATGGCGCTCGAGCGTCTGGGCTTCGTGGATCTGCCGGCTCATGCGAAGAAGGAGGGCGGGTTCGATCACGCCGCCGTCCACGAGCCCACCGGGCGCGTCTACGTCGCCCATACCGCCAACGACGCCGTCGATGTGATCGACATCGAGACGCGGACGTACATCGCCTCCATTCCGGGTCTCCCGGCGGTCGCGGGTGCGCTCGTCGCCGAGCCCGACCTGGTCTTCACCTCGAATCGCGGGGAGAACACCGTGGGCGTGTTCTCGGCGGAGGGCACGCTGCGGGTCGACAAGATCGCCGTTGGCCTGCGGCCCAACGGGTTGGCCTACGACCCGGAACGCGGGCGACTTCTCGTGGCTCACGTCGGCGATCCGGCCATTCACGGGCTCGCACACCGTCTCGATCGTCGACGTCCACGGCCGCAAGCGGATCGCCGACATCGCGGTCGCCGGACGCACGCGCTGGACGGTCTACGATCCGGTGGTGGGCGCCTTCCACGTCAACATCGCCGACCCACCGCAGATCGTCGTGGTCGGGTCCGGCGATCCAGTGGCCATCCGCCGCGTGGTGGCGATCCCCCACGCCGGTCCCCACGGACTGGATATCGACGTCGAGCGCCGCCGGCTCTTCTGCGCGTGTGACGCGGGCGTGCTGCTCGAGGTGGAGGCCGACAGCGGCAAGATCCTCGCGACCGAGCCCATCGCGGGCGTGCCCGACGTCGTGTTCTTCAACCGGGCGCTGGGCCGGCTCTACGTCGCGATCGGCGACCCCGGGGTCATCGAGGTGTTCGATACCGCGCCTCTGCGCCGCCACGAAACCATCGTCACCGAGGCAGGGGCACACACCCTGTCGTTCGACGCCACCCGCAACATCGTCTGCGCGTTCCTGCCGGCCAGCCATCGCGCGGCCGTCTACCAGGATCGCCCCTGACGGATCGTCGTCACGATGCTGCCGTAGCGGAAGGAAGGAGTTCTCGCCATGACAATCCATCCCGTGAAGCTGTCGATTCTCGCCGGACTGCTCCTCGGCGCGCTGTGGGCGGCGCCGGCGGCGTACGCCGTCGAGCCGGACTGGAAAGCGGTCGAGCAGGCCCTCGGCAAGCCCGGGCAACTCCAGCCGGGGGACGTCTTTCGCGTCGGGATGCCGCGTACCGACCTGTCCGTCACCGTGAAGGGCGTCCCGGTGAAGGCGGGCTTTGCGCTTGGCTCGTACGCCGCGTTCAAGCAGATGGGTGATCAGGCGATGGTCATGGGGGATCTCGTGCTGCTCGATCCGGAGATCCCCGGCGTGATGTCGGGTCTCTTCAGCGGTGGACTCGAGGTGACCGCGGTCCACAACCACGTGAACGAGGTGTCGCCCCACGTGATGTACATGCACTACGAAGGGCACGGTGACGCCGTCCAGCTTGCCAAGGCATTGCGCCAGGCACTCTCGGCGAGCGCGACGCCACTCGGCGCCCCGGCCACACCACCCACGCCGGGCGGGCCGACGCTCGACACGAGGCTCATCGAGCAGGCGCTTGGTCGCGCGGGTCGTGATCTCGGCGCCGGCGTGTTCCAGGTGACGGTGCCGCGAGCGGAGGCCATCACCGAGAACGGCATGCCCCTGCTGCCCGCGATGGGCGTCGTGACGGTCCTGAACTTCCAGCCCGTGGCCGACGGCAAGGCGGCGATCACCGGCGACTTTGTCCTGATCGACAAGGAAGTCAATCCCGTGGCGCGGGCGCTGCGGCAGCACGGCGTCGACGTGACGGCGATCCACAACCACGGGCTCCTCGACGTGCCCCGCCTCTTCTACATGCACTTCTGGGGCGTGGATTCTCCGGCGAAGCTCGCCCAGGCCTTGAAGGCCGCGCTCGACCAGACGAACAGTCAGAAGTGACGCGGTGATGCGACGCCGTCAGTGGGTCAAGACCGTCCTGGCCGCGCTCGCGGCCGTCGGCGTGAACCGGAGGCGAGACAGTCTCGCGGCTCCAGCGGAGGTCAAGTTGCCTGACGACAGTCCACGTGCAGGTGTTCGACTTCGAGGCGGGAGGCATCGAGGGCTGGACCACGGTGGCCGGCCAGTGGGTGGTCGAGGAGATGGCCGATGCCCCGAGCGGCAAGAAGGTCCTCGTCCAGCGCGCGACGAAGAACGAATTCAACGTGACGGTGGCGCCCGGGTCCTACGCCGACGTCGACGTGTCGATGAAGTTCAGGCCAATCTCAGGCCGGGAGGACGCGTCGGGCGGCATCATCGTGCGCTTCAATGACGGGCGGTACTACGTCGTCCGGGCCAACGCGCTCGAGGACAACTTCCGCCTCTACTCCTACGACCGTGGGCGCCGGCAACTGGCGACCGCCAGGGTGAAGCCCCCGGCGCTGGGCCAGTGGCATACCGTGCGCCTGGTGGCCGTCGGCGACCACTTGCAGGCCTGGCTCGACGGCACGCTCTATCTGGACCATCGCGACTCGCGGTTCACGTCGGGCCGCGTCGGCCTGTGGACCAAGGCCGACTCGATCACGGCATTCGATGCCCTGATGATCCGCGGGAAACCGAACGGCAGCTGAGCTCGCGAGCCACGCCTGCTCCAAGGCGCGCAAGCAGCGGACTCGCTAGCGCAGGATCTTGCGCGCTTTCTTGGCGCTCCCGACGGTGAACACAACCGCGGCGCCGCGACCGGCCGTGGTCGCGTAGGCCGACTTGATGTTGACCCGCGCTTTGGCGAGCCTCCCCGCGACTCGGGCGAGCGCACCCGGCTTGTTGCGCAGACGCACGACGAAGACGGGTTCCTCGCTGACGCGATACTTGGCGCGGCGCAGGGCGCGCTTGGCTGTGCCGGGGTCGTTGACGATCAGGCGGATCTTGCCGCGCCCGCTCGTCGCGCTGGCGGCCAGGCTGACGATGTTGACGCGCGCGTCGGCCAGCGTGCGGGCGAGTTGAGCGAGCACACCAGGTTGGGACTTGAGACTGACGGTCAGCTGAGTGGTCCTGGGCATCGTTGCACCTCCTCCTCGACGGTTCGGCTCGATCCGTATACTACGCGAAGCGCGGTGTAGCGGTGAACGCGACTGCGAACGCGACATTCACTTGAACTTTACTCTGGCCGCCGAAAGATAGTCGTTCAAGGCGATCTTCAGGACCGACAACCAGTTGTCTTCGGCGGCGGTTTGAAATGTGTCGGAGGCTTTGACCGAGATCGGTTGATTTCCCCAGCGATCGCCGTCCTTGACGGTGATATCCGTCGCAATCTCCGTGCTCAGGGTGATGGCCCAGAAGCCAGGATTCATCCACGACCAGAACTTGCTGATGTGAACGTCGACCGTATGTGAGCTCTGGGACAGATTGGTGTCGGTCTCGACGACGGTGTAGCCATTCGCGACAAAGGCCTGGCGAAGAGCGTCGTGGATGAGCGATTCGACGGTTTGCCCTTCCTGCAGGAGGATGTCGCCCAGTGCCTTGCCGAAGGTGTTCCTCTTGCGCGCGATGGCTCGCGACCTGATGGCGTCGCTCTGCGGCTCGCTGGGATCGAGCGAGGGAATATCTGGCGATCGGGGAGCCACCTCGAAGGTTCTCTTGTCGACGACGGAATGGATATAGACGTCGATTCCGTTCGAGACCGTCGGCTTGTCCGAAGTGGGAGTGGGGAGAGATACGACCCAGCGGCTCGTGGCACACCCGCTCAGAAGACAGCCAGCCGACACCAGCGCCATCGCCAACGTGCTCTTCGGTGACCACATGATGATTCTCCTCGACGAGAGCGTCGCCACATGGGCCGGCGGTGTGCTGAAAAAGTAGGACGCGAGAAGTACACCAGTGGGCTGATACCTGGGGCGGGGCGCCGTCGTCACCGGCCTGCGCCGGTCCGGCTACGATCGCCACCTGACTCAGTAGGCCTACGGTGTGGCGGGGCGTTCAGCGCGCTGGTTGGAATGCGCTGCAGCACGCCGAGCGGAACCTGCGACCGCTGGTCCGTCTGTCGGGCGGCCCCTGTGAGCGCCCTTACCGAGAGCCGACACGCCGAGCGATCTCCTGGGCGAGCACGCGTGGATCGACTGGTTTGGCCAGGTACAGGTCGAAGCCGGCCCTGACAGCCTGCTCCATCGGCGCGTCGTCAATGAAGGCGGCGATCGCGATGGCCACGGGCGGTCGTGACGGAGCGCTGGCGAGGAGATCGAGGCCATTGCCGTCGCGTAACAAGATGTCGGTTAGGAGCACGTCGATCGTTTCAGAGCGGAGGACCCCCACCGCCTGTCTCGCGTCCTCGACGGCGACGATGATTGCCCCGGTCGCCTCTAGTTGCTTCGACAAGATATGTCTCGTCGTCTCGTCGTCTTCGACAATGAGGACCTTCACCCCCCGGAGGGACTGCAAGCCGGCCTTCGACACGAGCGAAACTCTAACAAAACTGGCCCGGCTCAGGGGGGCGAACACCCAACGACTTCACACCGAGCGAGTGTTGTCGACTGCCGCTTGTCGTCGAATCATGCTTCGCGATGCATCGAAGTTGAAGCCATGACGACGGCTGGGCGGCTCGGGTCGGCGTGGGAGCCGACGGCATGGGGCGCAGTGCAGTATGCGGCGTGGCCGGCCCTGAAAAAAGGTGAGGCAGCGTGCGCCGACCCTTCACGCGGTAACGCGCGCGTGGAGCGGTCGCCGGCAACCTCGTACGCTATGCCTCACAATATGTCATCAGCGCATGGTTGGACTACGCCCGATGTCGCCTGGTGGAAGTGTGATGTCCAGGTGAGCCTCAACAGGTCCCCCTTGGTCGTCGTTACCCGTGAGATTGATACGAACCAATTTGTGTGTAGAGCCGCTGTCCGTGCACAGTCGGACGGGTCAATCCCAAACGGTGCTGGTGTAAAGACCGTTGACACCCCAACCCACGGGGACAGGCAGCGGCATAGCTCTGGGTTAAATCCTTTACGACGGCGGGCGGCTTGGCCCGCTCTGCTTCCGGCGCGGCCGAGTGGCCGCGCCGGACCATCGGTGATGGAAGTTATGTCAGAGCGGCCGCAGCTGGGTCGGCGGCGACGGGGGCACGGTGTCCGTCGGCGCCGTGTTGATGGGCCCGATGTACTTTCGCGCGAGGACGACGTGATCCCACCACATCCGGCCCACGAACCCCGAAGGATCGGCCGTCGTGTAGTGCTTGAGCCAGAGCCAGTTCAGGTTGAGGGCCTCGGTAGCGCGCCAGCGGAATCCCTCGAACGGCGTTCCGTTCGCGGCGGGCGCGAACATGTTGACCAGCCAGTTACCGGACGGCCCACCCTGACGCAGGTGGATGACCTGATTGCCGTCGATCCACAGCGCCATCTCGCCGTTGCTTTCACTGGTCGGGTTGTTCATCTTGACCATGACTTCCACGCACATCCACTGATCGGCCGGCACGATTGGATTGGAGTTTCGTAGGAAGGTGTTGCCCCAGTAGTTGACCCCGTCGGGGCTGACGCGCATGTCCATCCAGTACGTGTAGAAGTCGAAGCGGCGATTCGCATCGGTCGGCTCCGGGCCGATTGTGAACCGGTCGGTGCCGGAGGGCTTGATCGCGGCGCCGCCCTGCGGCCAGTTCGTCGCTGGGTTGAAGCCGCCGAGCCACCCGCCAGAGTGATGGTACGTTCCTGTCCCCGCGTACTTGACGTAGTAGCGCAGGAAGACCTGGTCGTGTCCCGCCCCCAGGTTCTTGTAGAGGTACCCGCCCGAATTGCTGCCCCCCACCGACGTGATCAGGAGCGACCGCGCTCCGCCGCTCGCGGCGGGTCGATCCGCGGATAGGGACATCCCGGCGGTGTTTTCCGTCTGGGTCCACCGGCTCGCGACCTCCGACACACTGTCCTCGAACATCTCGGCCAGGATCACGTCCGGGTCGTTGGCGATGCCGGCGTCGCGAGCGTACTTGGCAGCGATGCCTTGGCCATTCGCCACCGCAGCCGGCAGAAGGCACACGAGCATGCTCCACACCATGGCCGCCGATCGGACGACCCGCCCGTTGATCGGCCGCACCCAGGAACGCCCCTTGCCTTCCTCGCTCATAGCGTCCTCCGGCGTTCCGGGCCTGCAACGGCGATGCCGCGCTTCCCGCACTCGTACAGTCCCGTCATTACTGCGAATCGGTCTTGCGTTTCTTGCACACGTCCGGCCCCGGACACGCGGTGTCGAAATCGCGCCAAACCCAGGGTTCGCTTCTCCATCAGAGTCCGGCCAGTGCGCAGGTCTCGGCCGCCTCGCAACCTGCAGCAAGTCGGTGTCGAGGTCGTCACATCCGAGAGCGCCGCATCTCCGCGTCGTAGAGCTACTGGTAGGGCATCGGCCGAACCCGTAGATTTACGACCCGCAGCGCGACTCCAGACGCGACGGCGGGCGCCAGGTTCGAACGGCGGCCGAAGAGGCAGTGCAGGGCGGTCAGGGCGCGCGGCATGAGGCTACCCGTTTCGCCGGCTGCACGCCGCACCGTTTCCGCCACACCTTCGCCACACGGCTACTACGGACCACCAAGAACCTTCGGCTCGTACATACTCCGCTCGCTCATTCCGACATCTCCGATACGGCGCTCTACACGCTGGTGACCAACGAGGAGGAGGCCGGCGCAATTGCGACATCGGCCTGACCTAGAAAATGCTGTCCATAACTATTTGGAAAGGAAGCGCGCGTCGGAGAAGGCCTGTAAGCCGGGTTCTGTTCCCCGCGGTTAAGCGAGGCGACGATCATTTCTCTAGGACGCCGGTTGCCCGGCGTCTCCAGCGGCCTGACCCGAGAGCCCGGGCGGGCCACCCGATTGCTCTCCTATTCGGCCTTGCTCCGGGTGGGGTTTACCGAGCCGATGCGGTCACCCGCACCGCTGGTGAGCTCTTACCTCACCGTTTCACCCTTACCGCTCTTGCGAGCGGCGGTCTATTTTCTGTGGCACTGTCCGTGGAGTCGCCCCCCCTGGGAGTTACCCAGCACCCTGCCCTGCGGAGCCCGGACTTTCCTCCCGCCACGTTGCCGTGACCGGCGATCGCCCAGCCTTCTCCGACGCGCCCGATCAGTATACCGGTGATCCGCGCTTCGTGGAGGACACCCGCCCCACCTATGATGGTCGTGGCGTCGCTGACGCGACGACTCGAGAGAAACGGAGGTGCCCGTGAAGCGATTGATGCTCGCAGCGATGCTCGCGACCGCCGTGGTGGCGCCCGCCTCGGCGCAGGTCAGCGTCAACATCGGTATCAACCTGCCTGGCCCGCCGCCGCTCGCGGTGGTCCCGAACACGATCGTCTACTACGCGCCCCAGGCGCCGGCGAACGTCTTCTTCTACGGCCATCAGTACTGGGTCTACCAGCCGACGGGCTGGTACGCGGGCCCGAGCTGGAATGGGCCGTGGGTGATCGTGCAGCCGGCGGTGGTGCCGGTGCCACTCCTGAAAGTCCCGGTCCGCTACTACCGCGTGCCGCCCGGGCAGTGGAAGAAGTTGCCGCACGACGCGCCGCCGCGCTGGGATGCGCACTACGGCCGCGAGTGGCACGAGGCGGCGCAGGAGCGGCAGTGGCGTGAGCGCGAGGAGCACTGGGACCACGGCAAGCACAAGGGCTGGGACAAGGACAAAGACAAGGGCAAGGGGCGCTCGTAGTCGTCACGTCGTTGACTCGACGAGCCGACGGCGGGCTCCGTCCCAGCGCCAGCGCGGACGGTGACCCTCGAGGTGGACGCCGCCGAGCCAGACGTCGATCGCTCGCACGCTGAGCCAGTCACGGCGCCCGGCCAGTACCTCGCGGCCGAGCGCCGTGACGGCGACCTCACCGATGGTGACGTCGGCGTTCGAGATGCTGACCAGTGGTGCGAGCCCGCGCACGTAGGCAGCGAGCTGCACGTCGCCCATTCCATGCTGTCGCGTGCGGGGATCCGCAGTGACCGAGCGGAACAGCTCGCCGAAAGTCTTCGTGCCCCGGTCGAGAGTCTCGAGCGTGGCGGTCTCGATCTCGTTCAGACCCGTGGCGACCGAGGGAAAGCGCTCGCAGTGGTGCTGGAAGGCCTGCCGCACGAAGGGCAGGCCTCGTGGTCCTGATCGGCCAGCCCCGCGGCGCCGCGGGGATCGGCGCCGGTGTAGGCCTCCCAGGCGCGCCGGCCGAGGGCCAGCGCGAGTGGCGTCACGAGCCGGCGCTCGGTGAAGAGCGCCGCCAGCTGCGCCGGCTCGAGCCGGCCGAGGCCTTTCACCGCGTCGGTCGGCGGATAGACGAGCACCAGGCGCGCGGCGGCCGGCCGCCGGGAGAACCACGCCAGCAGGTACCAGAGATTCACCGCGCAGAAGAGATCCTGCTCGAACCACAGCACGACCTCGTCGTGCCGCAGCGCTCCGGCCAGGCCTTCCTCCTGCTCGCGCACGACCCGCAGATAGAGCTTCGGGTCGATGGCCAGTCGATCGGCCAGGAACGTCGCCCGAGCGGCCAGCGCCGTCGGCTCCGTCCATTCGGCGGTCAGCGGGCCCTCGACGAGGATGTCGCGCCAGACGAGCACGTCGCCCGACAGCCCGGCCGCGGCGAACACGGTCGCCGTGACATCGCCGTTGAGCACGTGAAGCATGGCAGCGGCGGCGGCTAGGACCTGGAAGCGGGACCGAGCGTGGCGATGGCGCCGCGGGCCAGCGCGTCCACGCGGTCGTTCATCACGTGGCCGCTGTGCCCCTTCACCTTCTCCCAGTGCACGTCGTGGCGGCGGGTCTGGGCGATCAGCCGCTCCCAGAGATCGCGATTGGTCACCGGCTTCTTCCCGGCGCCCACCCAGCCGTTGGCCTCCCACTTCTCGTACCAGCGATCGCGAAAGCAGTTCATGACGTACGCGCTGTCGGTGTGCACCTGCGACGCGCCGGCGACCGGGGATGGCGGCGAGCCCTTCGAGGGCGGCGCGGAGCTCCATGCGCTGGTTGGTGGTGTGCGGCTCGCGCGCCGGAGACGACGCGCTCGGCGTCGCCCTCGACGATGATGGCGGCCCAGCCCCCGGGCCCGGGATTGCCGCTGCAGGCACCGTCCGTGTAGACGGACGACGGAGGCGTCAGACGGGACTGGGCGCCTCCTGCCAGTAGAGGTAGCGGCCGCAGCTCTCGCAGCGCATGAGCACGGTCGTCCCGGCCCGGAGCTCCTGGATGGCCTGGGGGCGGATGGTGACACGGCAGCCGCCGCAGAACGCCGTCGGCGCTCACCGCCGCCACCGCGATGCCGCCGCGGGCCTTGCAGATGCGCTCGTAGTCGGCCAGCAGCGCGGCCGGGAGATCCTGGCGCGCGTCGTTCCGCTCGACCGCGCACGCCGGTCAGCTCCTGCTCGACGACGCGCCAGCTTCTTGCGCACGATGGCCTCGTCCTGGCTGCCCCTGCTCCTCACGGGTCTTGAAGCGCACCTCGGCCTCGCGGATCTCGCCGCCGAGTCGCTCCTGCAGCTCCATGAGGCCGAGGATCTCTTCCTCGGTCTTGGCCTTCTCCTGCTTGGATTCCTCGATCTCGAGCAGGGCGGCCGAGTACTCCTTGTTGGTCTTCACCTCGTAGAGGCGCGCCTCCTGCTTGGTGCGCTTGGCGGCGATGACCTCGAGGTCCTTCTCCTTGGCGCGCAGGTCCTTGCGGGTGGCGTCGATCTTGACCTTGAGGGTCTCCAGCCGTCTTCTTCGCCTCGGCCAGCGAGGCCTGGATCGCCTCGATCTGCTTGGGCAGCCGCGTCGCCTCCGCCTCGAGCGCAGCGATGCGGGCGTCGTACCCCTGGAGCTCGATCAGTGTCTGGAGCTGAGAATCCACATAGTCTCCGTTCGTGAAATCGGTGGGCCCACCTGGAATCGAACCAAGACCTGACCGGTTATGAGCCGGCTGCTCTGCCGTTGAGCTATGGGCCCCGATCGTCATGGGGGTCACGCGACTAGATCACGACTCCAGGAAGCTCCGGAGCTTCTTGGAGCGTGAGGGATGGCGCAGCTTGCGCAGCGCCTTGGCCTCGATCTGCCGGATGCGCTCGCGGGTGACCGCGAAGTCCTGGCCGACCTCCTCGAGCGTGTGCTCGCAGCCGTCGGAGAGGCCGAAGCGCAGCCGCAGCACCTTCTCCTCGCGCGGCGTCAGCGTGTTGAGGACCTTGTTGGTCTGCTCGCGCAGGGACAGGCCGATGATCGACTCCACCGGCGAGACGACCTGCTTGTCCTCGATGAAATCGCCCAGGTGGCTGTCCTCTTCCTCGCCGATCGGCGTCTCCAGCGAGATGGGCTCCTGGGCGATCTTGAGGACCTTGCGCACCTTGTCCACCGGCACTTCCATCTTGGTGGCGATCTCTTCCGGGGTGGGCTCGCGGCCCAGCTCCTGCACGAGCTGACGGGAGGTGCGGATCAGCTTGTTGATGGTCTCGATCATGTGCACGGGGATGCGGATGGTGCGGGCCTGGTCGGCGATGGCTCGGGTGATGGCCTGGCGGATCCACCACGTGGCGTACGTCGAGAACTTGTAGCCGCGGCGGTACTCGAACTTGTCGACCGCCTTCATCAGGCCGATGTTGCCTTCCTGGATCAGGTCGAGGAACTGCAGGCCGCGGTTGGTGTACTTCTTGGCGATCGAGATGACGAGCCGGAGGTTGGCCTCCACCATCTCCTTCTTGGCGATGGCCGCCTTGCGCTGGCCCTCGCTGATGATGGTCATGACCCGCTTGATCTCGTCGGCGCGGGCGTTGGCCCGCGTCCTCGGCGGCCTTGATCTCCTGCTGGGCCACCCAGATCTGCTGGTGTCTTGGGGCTGGTGAACTTCTTGGCCGCCTTCAGGTGCAGGTCGCCGACGCGCTGCCGTTGCCCCTGGGCGGCCGCCGGGTCGCGGAACGAGACGTAGATCAGGTTCTGCACCTCCTCGGCCGAGGGCCGGCGGCCGTTGGTCCACAGCTGGATGACGCGCTCGGCGCGCTCGATGTCGTCGAGCAGGTCGCGCAGGCGCTGCACCAGACCGCGCCGGTCGGGCTCGCAGTCCTCGCGGTCGATGATCTGGTTGCCGATGTTGAGCGCGCGGAGCTTCTCGAGCACCTTCTGCTGGCGCTGCTGGGCCTGATGCTCGAACTGCTTCCAGGCCGGCTCCTTGGCGCCTACCCGTACCTTGCGGCTGGGTCTTGCCGTCGTCTTGCCCCGCAGCTTGCGGACCCGCTCGATGAGGACTGGTCGCGCTCGCGCAGGAGCCGGTCGACGTTGCCGAAGGCGTTGACGACCACGCCGGGTGAGCTCGATCTCCTTCTCCTCGGTGAACTCCTCCTCGTTGACGTCGACGACATCCTTGACGGAGGTGTCGCCGCTCCCGCAGGGTGTCGCGCAGCTCGCGGAAGCGCTCCAGCGCCAGGTTGGTGGACAGGATGGCGTTGGTGACCTGGTTCTTGCCCTCCTCGATCCGCTTGGCCAGCGCGATCTCGCCCTCGCGCGTGAGCAGGGCCACCCGGCCCATCTCGCGCAGGTAGAGGCGGACCGGATCCTCGGTGCGGCCGACCGGGCCCGGCGAGAGGTCGATCGGCTCGCGGACCGTCGCCGTCGTCGTCCTCGGGCGGCCGGGGTCGCGCCGCGCGCACCTCGGAGGGCAGGCGGCCGGCCTTGGCCGAGTCCACCACCTCGATGTCCATCGCCCCGAACATCATCATGATGTCGTCGAGCTGGTCGAGCGACACGATGTCCGAGGGGAGGGCGTCGTTCACCTCGTCGTAGGTGAGGTAGCCCTTCTGCTTGCCCATCGAGATCAGTCGGTCGAGCTCTTCCAGCTTCGGTTCTTCACTCATGCGTAGTGACTCCTTGGGACCGTGACGGGTCCTCCGACTCGACGGCCGGCACGTTCAGCGACTGGGCGGCGCCGCCGACCAGCTCGTGCACGACCGCGCCCTGTCCTGTGCAACTCGGCCACGTAGCGTCGGCGTCCATCGGCACCGCGCTCGAGGCGGCCTGGCTCTGCGCCTCGGCCACCGTCTGGCTGACCGTGCGCAGCCGGCGCAGCCGGCGCGCGCGCTCGAGCCGGCGCCGGAACTGCTCGACGGCCGCCGGATCGTCCGCGATGTCGCGCTCCTCGACGAGGAGGGCCGAGCAGCTCCGGCGCGTGTCTGGGCCTCGAGCTCGGTCATCAGCGCCTCGGCCGGCGGCTCCGGGGTCTGCTGCAGAGCGCCCGACGATCGCCCAGCAGCCCCTTGTGCTGACGTCGGCCGGATCGACGCAGCGGCAGCAGCGCCGCCCGGGCCTCGCGGCGAGCGACCAGCAGCAGCGTGACCAGGTCGCGCTCGAACTGGCCCGGCGGCAGACGTGGTGCTGGCGGTGCCGGCCACGGCGGCGGGTCGCCGCAGGGCGGCCTGCAGCCGCTGGGCCTCGATCCAGAGCTGGGTCGGATCGACGCCGAGCTTGAGCGCGGCCTCGCGCGACAGCGCGGCCGCCTCCTGGGCGTCGCCGACCTTGGCCAGCATCAGCGCCACCCGGCGAAGGTGTTGACGCGGCCGCGCGGCCCGACGGTGTCGCTCGTCGGCTGATGGTGCGATCGAGCGCGTAGGACAGCAGGCTGCGCGCGCCGGTGATGCGCTCGGTGAAGGCCTCCGCGCCCGTCGGCTCGCAGGAACGTGTCCGGATCGTGGCCGGCCGGCAGCAGCGCGACCTTCACGCGCAGGGCTCCGGTCGCCTCGAAGGCCCCGGCGCGGTTCACGCCCCAGGCCAGGCCGCCGCCGGTCGGCTCCAGCAGCTCCTCGGCGCGCTCGGCGGCCTTGCTGGCCGGCGGCGTCGGCGTCGAAGAAGGTGACGACCTCGTCGCAGTAGCGGCGCAGCACGACCGAGCTGGGCGGCGGTGAACGCGGTGCCGAGCGCGGCCACCGTCTCGGTGAAGCCGTACTGATGCGCCATCAGGCAGTCGACGTAGCCCTCGACGATCAGCGCGCGGTTCCGCTCGCGGATCGTGTCGCGGGCGAGGTCGGCGGCGTAGAGCAGGTTGCCCTTGGTGTAGAGCGGGGTCTCCGGCGAGTTCAGGTACTTCGGCTGCTCGTCGCCGAAGCCCCGGCCGCCGAAGGCGACCACGCGGCCCTGCAGATCGCGGATCGCGAAGAGCAGGCGGCCGCGGAAGCGATCGTAGACGCCCGGCCGATTCTCGCGCGGCGACGACGCAGACCCGCCGCCACGAGCGCGTCTTCGGCCACGCCCTGCGCCCGCATGCGCGCCGAGCAGCGACGTCCCAGCCTTCCGGCGCCCAGCCGAGGCCGAAGCGTCGCGCGATCTCGGGCGCGATGCCGCGCTCGTCCAGATAGGCGCGGGCACGCTCGCCGCCCGCGGTCCACAGCCGCTCGGTGTAGAAGCCGGCGCGCCAGCTCCATCACGCGGAACAGCTCTTCGCGGCCCGAGTCGCGCGGGCCGCGGCCCGCGATCTTCGGGCAGGGCCACGTTGGCCTGCTTGGCCAGCGCGCGCACGGCCTCGGGGAAGGAGAGCCGGTCCTGGCGCATGAGGAAGCCGAAGGCGTCGCCGCCCACGCCGCAGCCGAAGCAGTGGAAGATGCCCTTCTTGGGATTGACCATGAAGGAGGGCGTCTTCTCGCCGTGGAAGGGGCAGAGGCCCTTGTAGTTCTGGCCGGACTTGCGCAAGTTCACGAAGCGCCCGACGAGCTCCACGATGTCCACGCCGGCCCGGATCTCGTCGAGGAGTCGCCGGCGCGTAGGAGGCCATCAGGAGACCTTCGATCGCCGCCACGGTGGCGCCGTTGCCGCCCTCGGCGGGCTCGCCATCGCGGAAGGACTCGACGAGCGGGTGATCGGAGAGCACGCTGCGCACCGCCTTGCGGAGCGCGCCGGTGCCCTTGCCGTGGATCAGCCGCACGTTCGCCAGCCCGGCCATGAAGGCATCGTCGAGATACTTCTCGACCAGGTCCCGCGCCTCGTCCGTCGTGCGCCCGATCAGCATCAGCTCCTGGGCGGTCGCGCGCGCGATCGGGACGTCGGTGGCGCCGCCGCGGCCCGCGCGCCGCGCGGTCGGCGCCGGCGCCGGACCCTCGGTCGCGCGGCGAAGCGCGCCGAGCGGCACCCGCACGGTGACCGCAGCCGGCCTGGACCGTGGCCGTGTCGCCGGCGACGCTCAACAGCTCGCCGCGCAGACCCAGGTGCACCGCCGACGACCGTCATGCCGGGGGCCAGGGGCGTGTCGTCGGGGCCGGGCTCGACGGGCGACGGGGTGACGCGCGTACCGACCTCGCGCAGGCGGCGGCGACTCTCGTCCAGCGCCGGGCGCGAGCGCTCGCCACGCTTGAGGCGCTCCCACTCCGCGGCCACGGCGCGCCGGACGTCCGTCAGCAGCGCGGTGGCCTCGGCCTTGGCGCGCTCGACGAGCTCGCGGGCCCTGGTGGTCGCGCTGGCCTCGGCCGCCTGCGCCGCGGCCAGCCGCGCCGCCGTCTCGCTCTCCCGCCGCTCCATCGCCAGCGCCCGCTCGGCTTCCGTGCGGCTGGCCTCGTCGAGGCGGGCGATGAGGTGGCTGACGCGGGCGGCGTCGGCGGAGCGGTGGCCCTGGGCGCGCGCGATGAGATCCGGCGAGAGCCCGAGCCGGCCGGCGATGGCCAGCGCGTAGCTCTGCCCGGGGACGTCGTAACGCAGCCGGAAGGTCGGAGCCAGGGTGGCCGTGTCGAACTCGACCGAGGCGTTGCGGGCTCGCGGCTCGCTGGAGGCGAACGCGCGCAGCGGCTCGAGGTGCGTGGTGGCCACGACCAGCGTGCCGCGGTCGGCCAGCGTCTCGAGGATCGCCTGGGCCAGCGCCGCGCCCTCGTCGGGGTCGGTGCCGGCGCCCAGCTCGTCGACGAGCACGAGCGAGCGCGCGTCCGCCTCGGCCAGCACCTCGCGGATCTGCTTCACGAACGCCGAGAAGGTGGAGAGGTTCTCCGCCACCGACTGCTCGTCACCGATGATGGCGTAGAGCGACTCGAACACCGGCAGCCGCGAGCCTTCGGCGGCGGGCACGTGGCAGCCGACCTGGGCCATCAGGGCGGCCAGCGCCAGCGTCTTGAGCGCGATCGTCTTGCCGCCGGCGTTGGGGCCGGTGACGATCAGCAGCGGCCGCTCGGGCGAGAGCTCGACGTCGACCGGCACGACCCCGCGGGAGGGATCGCGCCAGGCCTGCGCCAGCAGCAGGGGATGGCGGGCGGCGCGCAGGGCCACCCGTCCCTCGCGGTCGATTGCGGGCGCGGTGGCCTCCATGCGCTCGGCCGCGTGCGCGCGGGTGAGCACCCAGTCCAGCTCGCCGATGGCCTCCACGAGCGTGTCGATCTCGGGGCGCCGCGCCCGCACCGCGTCGGAGAGCTCGGCCAGGATGCGGGCCGTCTCCTGCTCCTCCTCGCGAAGGGCCGAGACCAGCTCGTTGTTGGCCTCCACGGCCGCCTCGGGCTCGACGAAGATCGTCTGGCCGCTCTGCGAGCGGTCGTGGACGATCCCGCGCACCCGCTGCCGGGCCTCGGCGCGCACCGGCAGGACGTAGCGCCCGTGGCGAACGGTCACGAACCGGTCGGCGAACAACCGGTCACCTTCCGCCTGCAGCAGCCGCTCGAGATCGGCGACGATCCGTCGCCGCCGGTCACGCACCTGCTGCCGGAGCGAGCGGAGCCGGGGGCTCGCGCGGTCGGTGAGGGTGCCGTCGTCTTCGAGCGCGTGGCGGAGCGTGTCGCGGAGGTCGGTCAGGCGGGGGAGGTGGTCGGTGAGCCGGGCCAGGTCGGGGCCGACGGCGGAAATGGCCTGACCCCAGGCTTTCAGCCGGGGCCCGGCCTCGAGTACCGGGATCAACAGGACCAGCTCGGGGCCTTCGAGCAGGCTGCCTTCGGTGGCGCATCGCTCGAGCACGGGCCGGATGTCGGCGATGCCGTCCAGAGAAGGAGGCCCCTCGGCGCCCAGCGCCAGGCGGGCTTCACCGGTGAGCGCAATGGCAGATTCGACCGCGGCGACGTCGATCAGCGGGGTGGCGGTATGGGCTCGCTCTCGGCCCATCGGGGTTCGAGACTCCTTGGCGAGCAAGGACCGTACGGCGTCCCATTCGGTCCCTCGGTCCCAGACTCGGCCTGACCCCACCCTTGGCCTCACTCGCTCCCGCACCGTCGGGGCGGGAGTGCCGGCGGTACAGTCTCAATCTGGGGATTAATCGGAGACCCGCTCCCGGCGCTTGGCCTTCTTGCGGGCCGCCAGGGCTTTGCGCTTGCGTCGAACACTGGGTTTTTCATAGTGCTGCCGCTTCTTGAACTCCGACAAGAGCCCGGCCTTCTCACACTGCTTCTTGAAGCGCTTCAGTGCGCTCTCGAAGGATTCGTCGGGCTCGACGATGACCTTGGTCACGCAGCCTCCCCCTTCCATGGTTCCCTCAGCTCGGGCGAGTGGATAAACGGAAACTATATACCATGACGACCCCACCCCAGCAACGCGGAGCCTGAGCTTGCCGGTCTGGCCCACTCGATTTTGCGGTGTTCCGGGACTTCGCGCGCTGCCGTCCGTCACCGGAACAGCGGCGCGATCACCAGCGCCACCACCGACATCAGCTTGATCAGGATGTTCATCGACGGTCCGGCCGTATCCTTGAGGGGATCGCCCACGGTATCGCCGACGACGGCGGCCCGGTGCGCGTCTGCCCCCTTGCCCCCGAGGTGTCCGGCCTCGATGTACTTCTTGGCGTTGTCCCACGCACCGCCGGTGTTGGCCATCACCAGGGCCAGGAACACGCCCACGAGGGTGGCGCCGGCCAGGAAGCCGCCGAGCGCCTCGCGTCCCAGCAGAAAACCGACGAGCGGCGGCAGGATCACCGCCGACACGCCGGGCACGATCATCTCGCGCAGCGCGCCGAGGGTGGCGATCTCCACGCAGCGGGCGGTGTTGGGCTTGGCGGTGCCGTCCAGGAGGCCGGCGATCTCGCGGAACTGGCGGCGGACCTCCTGCACCACCGAGGCGGCGGCCCGCCCCACGGCCTGCAGCGCGAGCGCGGCGATGAGGAACGGCACGATCCCGCCCAGGAACAGCCCCACGATGACCTTCGATTCGGTGAGGTCGATCGTGGCCAGCCCCACGCTCTCCGTGTAGGCGGCGAAGAGCGCCAGCGCCGTGAGGGCGGCCGAGCCGATCGCGAAGCCCTTGCCGATGGCCGCGGTGGTGTTGCCGAGGGCGTCGAGCCGGTCGGTGATCGCCCGCGTCTCGGGCGGCAGATGGGCCATCTGGGCGATTCCGCCCGCGTTGTCGGCGATCGGTCCGTAGGCGTCCACGCTCATCGTGATCCCGATGGTGGCGAGCATGCCCACGCCGGACAGCGCGATCCCGTAGAGCCCGCTGGTCTGGAACGCCACCCAGATGGCCGCGCAGATCGCCACGACGGGAAGCGCGGTGGACTGAAGGCCGACGGCCAGCCCGGCGATGATGTTGGTCGCCGCGCCCGTCTGGCTGGCTTCCGCGATCCGGACCACGCGGCGGCCGGAGGTGTAGAACTCGGTGAGGTAGCCGATCGTCACGCCGGCGACCATGCCGGAGACCACCGCCCAGAAGGGCAGCCACCCCACGCCGAGCATCCGGACCACGGCCGCGGCCAGCCCGGCCAGCAGCAGCGCGGCGATGATCGTGGCGTAGCGGAGCGCGGCCTGGGGGTCCAGGCGCTGGAGCCAGCTCATCGAGAGAATACCGACGGCCGAGGCCACCAGGCCGGCCATCACGATCAGGATCGGCAAGGCCATCCAGATCTCGGGCTGCGGCCCCAGCGTCGCCCCGATGGCGATCGCGGCCACGATGGAGCCGACGTAGGACTCGAACAGGTCGGCGCCCATCCCCGCCACGTCGCCGACGTTGTCGCCCACGTTGTCGGCGATGACCGCCGGGTTGCGCGGATCGTCCTCGGGGATCCCCGCCTCCAGCTTGCCGACGAGGTCCGCGCCGATGTCGGCCGACTTGGTGAAGATGCCGCCGCCGACGCGGGCGAAGAGCGCGATCGACGAGGCGCCCATGGCGAAGCCGTTGATCACCATGGGCTCGGCCCGCAGCAGGAACCAGAGGCCGAGGCCGACGATGCCGAGGCTGGCGACGCACAATCCCATCACCGAGCCGCCGTAGAAGGCGACCGCCAGCGCCCGGTCACGCCCGTGCTCGCGAGCGGCGTTGGCCGTGCGCACGTTGGCGCGGGTGGCGGCCTTCATCCCGAAGAACCCGGCCAGCATCGAGCAGACGCCGCCGCTCACGAAGGCCAGCGCGGTCAGGGGGTGGATGACGACCGCCAGCAGAATCGCAACCAGCAGGATGAACCACACGAGGATCGAGTATTCCCGCCGGAGGAACGTCATCGCCCCGGCGTGGATCTGCGAGGAGAGCTCGAGCATCGCCGCGCTGCCGGCGGGCTGGGCGACCACGTGGCGATAGACGAGCCACGCCATGACGAGTCCGAGCGCGCCGAGCAGGGGAGCCACCGCGATGGGATTCATGCCCGGCACTTCCTAGCGCGAGATGGGGGTCACGACGAGGCTCAGGACGCGACTGCTGGCCTCGACGACCGCCGCCTCGACCGCCGGCAGCTCGTCGGGCTCGAAGCCGCTCAGCACGTGGTCGGGCACCTGGGCCTTGTGCTCCGGGCGACCCACCCCCACCTTGACGCGGCGGAGGTCGGAAGTGCCGAGGGCCTCGATCACCGAGCGCACGCCGTTGTGGCCGCCGGCGCCACCCTTGACGCGCACGCGCACGGCGCCCAGCGGCAGGTCGATGTCGTCATAGACCAGGATCAGGTTGTCGGGCTCGGCGCCGAGCCGCCGCAGCGACCGCGCGATCACGGGGCCGCACACGTTCATGAAGGCCAGCGGCTTGACCAGGATGACATCCTCGCCTCGCCATCGGCCCACGCTCACCAGGGTGGAGTCGTCGCGGCGCCAGGGCTTGCGCCCCAGCGGCTCGTCGGCCATGTGGTCCAGCACGCGCTGGCCCACGTTGTGGCGGGTCTCCCGGTACTCCTCGCCGGGATTGCCGAGTCCCACCACCACGTGGGCCACGCGGCGGCCGCGCCGCTACTTGTCCTTCTCGGCCTTCTCCGGACGCTTCGGCTTCTTGTCGTCGCCGGCCGCCGCCGCTTCCTCGCCTTCCTTCGGCTTGCGCTCGGTGAGCACCTCGGGCTCGGCCGTGACCGCTGCCGTCGCCGCCGGCGCCACCACTTCCTCGGCCATCGGCGGCGAGACCGTGGCCACCGCCTGTCCGGGATCGTTCAGGACGCGCACGCCAGCGGGGACCTGGAGCTGGGCGATCGTCAGCACGTCGCCGATGGCCAGATTGGAGACGTCGGCGTCGATCTGCTCGGGAATGGCCGTCGGCAGGCACGAGACGTCGACCTCGTGGAGCACCAGGTTGAGGATGCCCTGGGTGTCGCGCACGCCCACCGCTTCACCGGTGGGATGCACGGCGACCCGCACGGTGATCGGCTTGTCGGGCGACACCTCCTGCAGGTCGACGTGGAGCAGCTTCTCGGTGACGGGGTCGAACTGCATGGCGCGGATGATCGCCATGCGGCTGCCCGAGTCGCCGTCGAACTTGATCGTGAGCAGCTGGGTGGTGCGCCCGTGGCCCACCATCATGCGCAGGACGGCCTTGGGATCGACCGTGACCGGCTCGGTCTTGGCGCCGCCGTAGACGATGCCCGGCACCACACCCTCGCGGCGCAGCCGCTTGGCCAGCTGCTTGCCGGTGCCTTCGCGGCGCTTGATGGTCAGCTCTTGCATCGGCATGTCCGAGTTCCCTTTCCTAGACGAACAGAGTCGAGACGGATTCCTCGTCGTGGATCCGTCGAATCGCCTCGCCGAGCAGCGGCGCGACCGACAGCACGGTGATGCGGCCGGCGGCACGCTTGTCGTCCGGCAGCGGAATCGAGTTGGTGACGAGCGACTTCTTCGATCGGGCGACACCTTGATGCGCTCGATGGCCGGCCCCGACAGCACGGCGTGGACGCCGCAGGCCAGGATGCGCTTGGCGCCCTCGCGCTGCAGCGCGCCGACCGCCTGCACCAGGGTGCCCGCGGTGTCGATCATGTCGTCGATCACCACCACGTCGCGTCCCTCGACGTCGCCGATGAGGTGCATGGCCACCGCCGAGTTGGGGCCCTCGCGGCGCTTGTCGATGATGGCCAGGCCCGCGTTCAGCCGCTTGGCGATGGCCCGGGCGCGCTCCACGCCGCCGGCGTCGGGCGACACGACCACCGGGTCGTGCAGGTCCTTCTTCTCGAGGTAGTCGATCATCACCACGGCGCGGCGAACAGGTGGTCCACCGGGATGTTGAAGAAGCCCTGGATCTGGCCGGCGTGCAGGTCGAGCGCCAGCACGCGGTCGACGCCGGCCGCCTCCAGCAGGTCGGCCACGAGCTTGGCCGAGATCGGCACCGCGGCCGGCCACCTTGCGGTCCTGGCGCGCGTAGCCGTAGTACGGGCAGGACCGCGGTGATGCGGTGGGCCGACGCGCGCTTGAGCGCGTCGATCATGATCAGCAGCTCCATCAGGGTGTCGTTCACCGGCGGGCAGGTCGGCTGCACGACGAAGACGTCCGCGCCCGCGCACGTTCTCGTTGAACTGCACGAAGATCTCGCCGTCGGAGAAGCGCGAGACCTCGCCGTCGGCCAGCGGGACGCGCAGGTATTGGGCGATCTCTTCGGCCAGCGCCCGGTTCGCGTTGCCCGGAGAAGAGCTTCAGCTCGTACGCCATGGCTGCCTCACTCGCGATGTGGTTGGGGCGGGAGGATTCGAACCTCCGAATACGGGATCCAAAGTCCCGCGCCTTGCCGCTTGGCCACGCCCCATCAAGCTCGATTCGAGGGGGACTTCGGCCGCGCTCCCCCTCCCCGTTCGGCGGTCTCTCTCATCCGGATCGCCGCCCCGCGCAGCGTCCGGACCGCCCAGCACTCCCACGACCCTCGCGTCACCCGTGCCCGGATCTGCCGCGCCTGCTCCCCGGAACGCGCGATCCCGAACACCGTCGGACCGCTGCCCGACATCACCGCCCCCAGCGCGCCGGCGGCGATCAGGCCCGCCCGCATCTGCTCGATCTGCGGGTAGGCGGCCCGGGCCGCCGGCTCGAGCCCATTGTAGAGGCTCGCCGCCACCCGATCCGGCCGATGCGTCGCCAGGGCCCGGGCCACCTGTTGCGCCCGCGCCGCCATCGGAGTACAGCGCCGGCGTGACCCGACCGTACATCTCCGCGGTGCTGACCGGGAAGCGCGGATTCACGAGCACGAGCCCCAGGGACGATCCGCTGAGCGGCGACAAGCGCTCGCCGCGCCCGGTCGCCACTGCGGCGCCGCCCCGCAGAAAGAACGGCACGTCCATGCCGAGGCCGATCGCGAGCTCCTGCAGGCCCTCGGTCGACCAGCGCAGATCCCACAGACGATTGAGTCCGACCAGTACCGCTGCTGCATCCGTCGAGCCTCCGCCCAGCCCGGCCGCCACCGGAATCCGCTTCTCCAGCGTGATCCGCACGCCTCGATCCGTCTTGGCGGCTTCCCGTAGCATCAGGGCCGCACGGCAGCGCCAGGTTGCCGGCGTCGGTCGGTACCCCGGGGGCGCTGGTGTGCAGCTCGCACACCTCCGCGTCCTCGAGCACCAGCCGGTCGGAAAGGTCGACGGCGTGCATGACCGTGGAGATCTCGTGATAGCCGTCGGGCCGTCTGTTGAGAACCTCCAGGGTCAGGTTGACCTTGGCCGCTGCATCGACCACGAGCCGACGGGCATGCCCTGACCCCTTCGACAAGGTACGGAGGCTACCACGCGTCACCGAGAGCGTCAACGGATCGGTCGTGTTTTCGCGTCTTTGGGAAGCATCAGCGCGAAGCGTTCGGCCGGCAGACCGACTCCCACTGCGATGTTCTTGTAGCGCACCGTTCCGTTCACCCAGCGCGAGGCCGCCGTCACATCGAAGCCGGTCACCTGGCCGTCGGGATCGCGCTCGTAGGTCACCGTGGCATCCGCCCGCCCGCCGATGATCTTGAGCTGGCTGACCACACCCGTCTGGAAATCCATCCAGACGCGCTGCTCGTGTACGGAGCCGACCATGGAGATCGACGGGCCCTTGGCGTCGGCCGGCAAGAGCTCGGCCATGCGCAGGTCGCGCGGGGGCACTGCGTAGCCGGCGACCACGGCGACCAGGTCCTCCGGCTCGAAGGGCAGCCCGAGTAGCTGCGCGGTGGTCTCCGCCGTGGCGTCGCCCACGACCGCCTCGTTCGTCAGCGCGTTGTAGCCGGTGAGCTTGCCCTCGTGGACGACGCCGATCAGGATTGGCTGGCCGAAGGGCGACAGGGCCTCGAAGCGCACGCTGGCCGGACCCTTGGCCAGGATGCACCCCGTTGAGCCGCTGCCGCTGGTCGCCGCGCTCCACGTTGATGTCGGCCAGGGCGCGGAAGTCGGTGAACGCGTGCCAGCGGGTGAGGAGCAGATCGACGGCGCGGCGAGCTTCGCGGACTGATCGGCGATCGGGGCGGGGGCATCGCGATGGCACAGCCGACCGCGAGCCCGGCGACGAGAAGGGCGAGCGCGCTACTGCGAAGCCTTCGAGCGCTCACCTTGCACCCGCCGCATCTTCGTCCGCAGGTCGTCCAGCTTCTTCTTGACGCCGTCGGCGGCGGGGTCGAGCTGCAGCGCCTTCTCCCAGGCGGTGGCCGCGTCCTCGTCGAAGCCGTTCTTGAGGTACGCGTCGCCCAGGTGCTCGAAGATGACCGGGTCCTCCTTGGCCTTGTCGACGGCCCGCTTCAGCTCGCGCAGGGCGTCGGGAAACTTCCCCTGCTGGTAGAAGGCCCAGCCGAGGCTGTCGAGGAAGTAGCCGTTGTCGGGCTCGAGCGCCAGCGCCTTGTTGATGAGATCGATGGCCTCGTCGAGGTTCTGGCCGCGCTCGACGAACATGTAGCCGACGTAGTTGTAGGCCTCGGCGTGCTTGGGATCGAGCGCGATCACGCTGCGGAACTCGCGGACCGCGTCGTCGAACTTCTGCTGCTTCTCGTAGACGACGCCGAGCTGGAAGCGCAGGTCCTTCTGCTTGTCGTCGAGGCTCAGCCCCTCTTGCAGCGCCGCGATGGACCGGTCGTACTCCTTGGCCCGGAAGTGGGCGGTGCCCGAGGTACAGGAACAGCTCGGGCCGGCGGGGATCGATGTTGATCGCCTCGCGCAGCAGCGCGATGGCCTCGTCGTAGCTGCTTGGCCTTGCCTGTGCAGGAAGGCCGAGCTGGACGCGGGCGTCGATCGAGCGGGGATCGGTGCGCAGGATTCGCTCGAGCTCGACCTTGGCGTCGGCGTCGCGGCCGGCGTCCATGTAGGTGGTGGCCAGGAAGTAGCGGGCCCGGAGATTCGAGGGCTCGAGCAGCACCACGCGGCGGAACGCGTCGCTGGCCCGGTCGTACATCTTCTGCTCGTAGTACACGGCGCCCATCTTCATCCACACGCGCGGGTCACGCGGGGCCAGCTCGGTCAGCGCCTCGACCTCGGGCTGCGCCTCCTTGAAGCGGCCGAGGCGGATCAGCAGGTCGCCCAGCCGCTCGACGAACGCCGGGTTGTCCGGATTGGCCTTCACGGCGCGGCGGTAGACCTCGATGGCCTCGTCGGTGCGGCGCTGCGACTCGTACACGTACGCCGAGCGCGGTCCACGCGCCGTCGTGGTCGGGATCGAGCTCGACCGCGCGGGTCAGTCGGGTGATGGCCTCGTCCCAGGTCTCCGTCTCGATGGCCAGCCGTCCGAGCAGGAACTGCGCCTGGACGTTGCTTGGGCTGCCGCTCGACCAGCCGCAGCAGGACCGCGCGCGCCCGGTCGTACGCCTTCTGCTCGACCAGGTAGCGCGCCAGCGTGAGGTAGGGCTCCTCGGCGTCGGGGTTGAGCTTGATGACGCGCTCCAGCTCGGCTTCCGCCTCGGGCTAGTTCTTCTGGGTCCGCGTAGCAGCTCGGCCAGGGTGAGGTGGCCCTGCACGTCGCTCGGGGAGCCATCTGCACCGCACGCCGGGCGGCGGTGAGCGCCTCGGCCGGCTGATCGGCACGGACCAGCCACTGCGCGAGCTGCGCCCACAGGTAGGCCGAGTCCGGGTCGCGCTTGATGGCTTCCTGCATCGGCGGGCACTGCGTCCTTGAAGCGGCCGCCCTGCACCAGCATCTGCGCGACCGAGTACTGGTAGTACGCCTCGGCCGACATGTCGCTTCCGCGCGAGGACCGCCGCGGCGGCTCGGCGTCATCGGCACCCGGTCCTGCACCGGCGGTGGCGCACCCGGCGAGCACGCCGGCCAGTGAGCAGCAGGCGAACGACGGCTGAGCCAAACATCATCGTTCCTGACCTCGTGGGCCCGGCGCCCCACGCCCGGGCCAGCAGCCGGCGGGCGGAGTGGGCGAGAGCCGGATCGGAGATCGCAGCGGCGGCCGCGTCGATCGCGCGTGTGTCGTCTTCGGTGAGTCGCGCCCCCCGCGGGGCCGGGCGAGCAGGTGGTGGCGCGTCTTCCACCGATGCGGCGCCCAGGCTGAAGCGAAGCGAGTGGATCGCGGGAACCTCCGCGTGCAGGCGGGTGGTGAGCTCGGGGCCGCGCAGCGTCAATTCGTGTAGCCACGGGGAGTTGTCGACCACGATGTGCAGGCACCCGTTGCTGAGCGCCTGCGGCCGCGCGCGCCGGGCCACCTCCGGCCCGACCAGCGTGCCCCACGTCCGCTGCAGACGCTGCGACGAGCAGGCGATCTTCCAGTTGTGGCACGGCGTTGACAAGCAAATCTCCGACGGCGCGCGGGGGCACTGCGGTTCATGAGTCACCATGATACTCCCGCCCCCCCGCGGCTGGCCAGCATAGGACTCCTCGTTTATAGTGGCCTCCACCATGGCGAAGCCGAGACGCGGCGATACGTTGGAGCTCGTCGTCGACGACCTCGCCTTCGGTGGTGAAGCCGTCGGACGAGCGGACGGCTACGTGATGTTCGTGCGCGGCGGCGTTCCCGGCGATCGCCTCCGCGTGACGGTCACCGAGGCCCGCGGCCGCTTCGGTCGCGGCGTCATCCAGGAAGTGCTCCAGGCCTCGCCCGACCGCGTGGAGCCGCCCTGCCCGTATTTTGGGCGCTGCGGCGGCTGCCGGCTGCAGCAGATTGCCTATCCCGCCCAGCTGGCGTTCAAGGAGCGGCAGGTTCGCGAGTGCCTCACGCGCCTGGGCGGCCTGCCGCCCTTCGAGCTGCGGCCGATCGTGCCGGCGCCCGAGCCCTTCGGCTACCGCAACAAGATGGAGTTCACGGTGGCCGGGCCTGGGCCCTCGATCGGGCTGCACGTCGCCGAGCGCTACGACCTCGTGCTCGACATCGAGCGCTGCCTGCTGCAGTCCGAAACGATGAACACGCTGCTGGACGAGCTCCGGCGCCAGGTCCGCGCGCGGGCGCTGTCGGTGTGGGATCAGCAGACCGAGCGCGGCCTGCTGCGCTTCGTGACCCTGCGCGAGGGCCGGAACACCCGCCAGGCCATGGTCAACGTGGTGGCGTCCTCGCCCGACGTGGCGATGCTGATGCCGGTGGCCGAGGCGCTCCGGGAGCGCGTGCCCGAGACGGCCAGCGTGCTGCTGAACGTCAACGCCAAGAAGGCCAGCGTGGCGGTGGGCAGCGAGGAGCACCTGCTGCTCGGCCGCGACCACATCACCGAGTCGCTGAGCGGCGTGGCCTTCGAGGTGTCGGCCAACTCGTTCTTCCAGACGAACACCCTGCAGGCCGAGCGCCTGTTCGCGCTGGTGGCCGAGGCCTGCGCGCTCGACGGCAGCGAGATCCTCATGGACCTCTACTCCGGCACCGGCGCCATCAGCCTGCTGCTGGCGCGGCGGGTCCGCCACGTGTACGGCATCGAGCTGGCCGAAGCCGCGGTGGCCGACGCCATCCGCAACGCGCGCGCCAACGGCATCGACAACTGCACGTTCCTCACCGGGGAGGTTCGCCACGTGCTGCCGACGCTGATGCGCGACGGCGTGCGCGCCTCGGTGGTGGTCGCCGATCCGCCGCGTGCCGGCTTTCACCCCAAGGCGCTCAGCGCGCTGGCGGCGCTGGCGCCGGCCCGACTGGTCTACGTGTCGTGCAACCCGTCCACGCTGGCCCGCGACGTCGGCGAGCTGGTCCGCCAGGGCTACCGGCTGGAGTGGGTGCAGCCGGTGGACATGTTCCCCCAGACGCCGCACATCGAGGCCGTGGCCCGACTCAGCCGGGCATGACGACGTACTTCACACGGCGACTGCTGCAGTCGCTGGTCGTGCTGCTGGGCGTGTCCTTCGTCGTGTTCTTCATCCTGCATCTCACCGGCGATCCCGCCCTGGTGCTGCTGCCCCCCGACGCCAGCGCGGAGGACGTCCGTCGGTTCCGGGAGGTGATGGGCTTCAACGATCCGTTCTTCGTGCAGTACGGACGCTTCCTCGCCGGCGCGCTGCGCGGCGACTTCGGTCAATCGATCCGGCACGGCGAGTCGGCCTTTCACCTGGTGGCCGAGCGGATGCCGGCGACGTTCGAGCTGGCCGGCGCGGCGCTGCTGATCGCGCTGGTCCTGGCGATCCCGGCGGGCATCGTCTCGGCGGTGCGCCGCAACAGCCTGCTCGACTACGTCTCGACGGTGGTGGCGCTGCTCGGACAATCCATGCCGACGTTCTGGCTCGGCATCATGCTCATTTTGTTGTTCTCGGTGCAGTTCCACCTGCTGCCGTCGTCCGGCCGCGGCACGCTCGAGCACCTGGTCCTGCCGGCGGTGACGCTGGGGCTGTTCACCACCGCGCGGATCACCCGGCTCACACGCTCGGGAATGCTGGAGGTCCTCGGCCAGGACTACATCCGCACGGCGCGGGCCAAGGGCGTGAGCGACCCGCCGGTCGTGTGGAAGCACGCGCTGAAGAACGCGGCGATCCCGATCGTGACGATCGTCGGCATCGAGCTCGGCACGCTCTTGGGCGGCTCGGTGATCACCGAGACGATCTTCGCGTGGCCGGGGGTGGGACGGCTCAGCGTGCAGGCCATCGCCAATCGCGACTATCCCGTCGTCCAGGCCGCGGTCTTCCTGCTCGCGACGACCTTCGTGGTCGTGAACTTGATGGTCGACGTCGTCTACACGTACCTCGATCCCCGGATCCGCCTGCGGTGACGGCCCGTACTCGGAGGCGGCCGGCCCGGCCACCGGCGGGTCGGGCGGGGCCGAGGGCGCGCTCGCGGGCTCGCGCTCCGATGAGCGTCCCGGCGACCGCGATCGCCTTGCCGGAGGCGCCGGCGGAGGACCGCCGGGAGTGGCTGGTGTTCGTCCGGCGCCTGGCCGCCCGGCGCACGGCGCTGTTCGGCGTGCTCGTGATGGTGATCGTCGTGCTCACCGCGCTGGCCGCCCCGCTGGTCTCGCCCTTCGACCCCCTGGCCCAGGACCTCGGCGATCAGCGCCTGAAGCCGCCCGGGTGGCGCGATGCCGGCGGCCACATCCATCCGCTGGGTACCGACCACCTCGGACGCGATGTGCTGGCGCGCGTGATGTTCGGCGCCCGCCCCGCGCTGCTGGTCGGCTTCGCCGCCGTCGCGATCTCCGGCCTGCTCGGGCTGGCCGCCGGGCTGGTGTCCGGCTACTTCGGGGGCCGGGTGGACGACGTCCTCATGCGGCTGGCCGACATCCAGCTGGCCTTTCCGTTCATCCTGCTGGCCATCGCCGTGATCGGAGTGCTGGGCCCGAGCCTCACGACGATCATCATCGTCATCGGCGTGTCGTCGTGGGTGGTCTACGCGCGCATCGTGCGCGGCGCGGTGCTCTCGCTGCGCGAGCGCGAGTTCGTGCAGGCCGCGCGGGCGCTCGGCAGCGGCGACGGCCGCGTGCTCCTGCGCCACGTCCTGCCCAACGTGCTGACGCCGTGGCTGGTCGTGGCCACGCTGGACATGGCCCGCGTGATCGTCATCGAATCAGCGCTGTCCTTCCTGGGCCTGGGCGTGCAGCCCCCCGATCCGACCTGGGGCGGCATGCTGGCGGATGGACGCGTCTACATCACGACGGCGTGGTGGCTGGCGACGTTTCCTGGCCTGGCGATTCTCGTGACGGTGCTGGGGATCAATCTGTTTGGTGATGGTCTGCGGGATACGCTCGACCCACGCCTCAAGGTGTGAGCGTGGGAGCGCCGTCGAGCGGTGGCAGGCGGGCCGATGAAAAGGGGCCATCTGCTTCGTTGGCGCTGCGCTCCTCGCTGCGGCGTACTCGGAGTACGCCTCGCTGCGGTGCTCGCGCCGCCTCGCATCTGACCCCTTTTGATCGGCCCGGGAACGCGGGTGGTCGCGGCGCCCGGTCTCGCTGCGAGTGATCGGGCGCCGCCGCTGTCGCTTCGCGACTCGCTAGCGCTAGCTAGCGGGTCGGCTGCTTCGTCAGGCGCAGGTACGGTGTCAGGGCGCGCCAGCCGTTCGGGAATTTTTGCTTGGCTTCGGCGTCGGTGACGGCGGGGACGATGATGACGTCTTCGCCCTGGCGCCAGTTGACGGGGGTCGCGACGCGGTGGGCGTCGGTGAGCTGGAGCGAGTCGATGACGCGCAGGATCTCGTCGAAGTTGCGGCCGGTGGTCTGGGGGTAGGTGATCATCAGCCGGATCTTCTTCTTGGGATCGATGACGAAGACCGTGCGCACGGTGTAGACCTCGTCGTGCGCGGGATGCATCATCCCGTAGAGGTTCGCCACCTTGCGATCGGGGTCGGCGACGATCGGGAAGTTCGGTGCCTGCCCCTGGGTCGCGCGGATGTCCTCCGACCACTTCGCGTGCGCGTCCACCGGATCGATCGACAGCCCGATGGCCTTCACGGAGCGCCGGTCGAACTCCGGCTTGAGCCGGGCCACGTAGCCCAGCTCGGTGGTGCACACCGGCGTGAAGTCACGCGGGTGAGAGAAGAGGATGGTCCAGGATTCGCCCGCCCAGTCGTGAAAGCGGATCGGACCCTGGGTGCTCTCCGCTGAGAAGTCCGGGGCGGTGTCGCCAAGACGTAGTGACATGAAGCCCTCCTTTTGCAGGCATTTACCGAGGCTCACATTACTCTTGACAATTCCGATCGGCAATATGTATTTTGACGTCCGTGCAGCCGTCAGCCATCAAGATCACCCAGGACCGGGGCCGCTGCCCGACTTGCCGGGTCACCCTCCTCGTGCGCAGTCCCGAGGAGGTCGTCATCCGCAACGCGATCGTCAGGGTCGACGCGCCAACCGGGCGGGTCACGGCGAAGTGCCCTCGATGTAAAGGCTGGGTGGAGGTGCCGCTCAAGTACGTCGGGTAGCGCGAGCCCAAGGCGAAAGTCGAAGTCGCAAGACGAAGCCGGAGCGCGGAGAGTCATCCGCATCCGGCTTTCGTGTTTTCAGGGAGGCAACGCCGGTGAGCGAGACAGTGAAAGAGACCAAGGCGCAGCGTGCCGAACGGCTCAAGCGCGAGCTGAATCCGTGGGAAGCCTTCGAGGAAATCCGGCGCTTCGCCCGCGAGGGCCACGCGTCCATTCCGCCCGAGTGGGGGATGTACTTCCGCTGGTGGGGCGTCTACAGCCAGGGCGACGGCGTCGGCGCGGTGGGCGGCCGGGGGGGCGAGGGCAAGTCGACGCCGTTCTTCATGGTTCGCATCCGCATCCCGAATGGTGCGCTCGCCGCCCACCAGGTGCGGGCCATCGCCGACCTGGCCGAGCGTCACGCCCGGGGCGTCGCCGACCTGACGGTCCGGCAGAACGTGCAGCTGCACTGGGTCACGATCGAGGACCTGCCGATCGTGCTCGAGACACTCTGGCGCACCGGGATCACGACGCTCGGCGCCTGCGGCGACGTGACGCGGAACGTGACCGGCTGCCCGGTGGCGGGCGTGGACGCCGACGAGCTGGTCGACGCCTCGCCCCTGGTGCATGCGGCGACGCGCATGCTCAACGGCAACCCGGACTTCTACAACCTGCCGCGCAAGTACAAGGTGACGATCACCGGCTGCCGTAGCTGGTGCGTCTATCCCGAGATCAACGATCTCGGGCTGACGGCCGTGCGTCACCCCGGCACCGGCGAGGTCGGCTTCTCCGTGCGTGTGGGCGGAGGCCTGTCCACCGACCCCCATCTGGCGCAGCGGCTCGACGCCTTCGTGCGCTGGCGGGAGGTGCTGCCGGTCGTGCGCGGCGTGTCCGAGCTGTTCCGCGACAGCGACGTGCTGCGCGAGAACCGGGAAAAGGCCCGGCTGAAGTTCCTCTTCCTGAACGGCGGCTGGACCCCGGCCCGCTTCCAGACCGAGCTGGAGCGGCGTCTCGGCTTCGCCCTGGCCCCGGCGGTGGCCGAGGATCCGCCGGACGACGTCTATCGCGACCACGTGGGCATTCATCCGCAGCGGCAGGACGGCCGCAGCTACGTCGGGCTGCCCGTCCTCCGCGGCCGACTCACGCCCGACCAGCTGCGCGCGATCGCCGGGCTGGCCGAGCGCTTCGGCTCGGGCGAGGTGCGCACGACGACGATGCAGAACGTGATCGTGCTCGACGTCCCGCGCGCCCGCGCCCAGGCGCTCGCCGTCGAGGCCGAGGCCATCGGACTCTCGCTCCAGGCCTCGCCGTTCCGGCGCGGTACGGTGGCCTGCACGGGCAGCGAGTTCTGCAAGCTGGCGCTCACCGAGACCAAGGGCTTCGCCCGGAAGCTGGTCGGCGACCTCGAGATGCGCCTGCCGGGCTTCGATCGCCACGTGAGAATCCACGTCACCGGCTGCCCGAACTCGTGCGGCCAGCACTGGATCGCCGACATCGGCATCGAGGGCAAGAAGCTGAAGGTGGACGGCGCGCTCGTCGACGCCTACTACTTCTGCGTCGGCGGCGCGGTGGGCCGCCACGCGACCGTCGCGCGGCCCGTGGGATACCGCGTCGCGGCCGACGAGGTCCCCGCGTCGATCGAGCGGCTGCTCCGGCGATATCTCGACGACCGTGCGCCGGGCGAGCCCTTCCGCGGCTTCTGCGCACGCCACACCGACGCCGAGCTGCGCGAGATGCTGGCCGGAGGGCTCGTGCCCGCCGCCGAGCGCGACGTCCCGGCCGGGCGGCCGCCGCACGGGGTGGAGGGCTGATGGGCCTGTACCCGATCGTTGTCGAGCTGGCGCGCCGGCCGTGCCTCGTCGTGGGCGGCGGTCTGGTGGCCGAGCGCAAGGTGGAAGGACTGCTGGCCGCCGACGCGGATGTCACGGTCGTGAGCCCGGTCATCACCGAGCTGCTCTCCGCCCATTGCGCCGCCGGACGGATTCGTCACCACCCGCGGCCCTATCGCCCCGGCGACCTGCAGGGTATGGCGCTGGTGTTCACCGCGCTCGACGATCCGGAGGCGACCCGGGCGATCGTCGCGGAGGCGCAGGCGCTCTCCGTGTGGCTCAACGCGGCCGACGACCCGGCACACTGCAGCTTCATCTTGCCGGGCGTGGTGCGCCGCGGGGCCTTGACCATCGCGGTGGCCTCGGGTGCCACCAGCCCGGCGGTGACCCGAGCGCTGCGCGAGCACCTCGACTCCGTGCTGGGCGCGGAGTGGACGACCCTCGCCGTGCTCGCAGCCGAGGCCCGCCACGATCTGCAGGCGGCCCGTCGTCCGGCCGATGGCGAGGCGTGGCGGCGGGCGCTGGGGCCGGCCGTGCGGACCCTCATCGCCGACGGCCACGTGGATGAGGCGCGCCACCGGCTCCGCGCGATCCTCGGAGCCCCCGCGTGAAGGGCTCGGTCGCGCTCGTGGGCGCCGGCCCGGGGGATCCAGACCTCATGACCGTGCGCGGTCTTGCCACGCTGCGGCGGGCGGAGGTCGTCGTGTACGACCGCCTCATCGACCCGCGGCTCCTCGACGAGGCGCCGGCGCGCGCCCTGCGCGTTTTCGTCGGCAAGGCCAGCGGCGCGCACACGCTGCCGCAGGACGAGATCAACGCGCTGCTGGTGGCGCACGCTCGCCGCGGCCGGCGGGTGGTCCGCCTCAAGGGCGGTGATCCCTACGTGTTCGGCCGCGGCGGAGAAGAGGCCGCGGCCCTGGCGGCCGCCGGGATTCCGTACGAGGTGGTGCCGGGTGTCAGCTCGGCGGTGGCCGCGCCGGCGGCCGCCGGGATCCCGCTGACCCACCGCGCCGTCGCGTCGTCGTTCGCCGTCGTCACCGGTCACGAGGACGAGCGGAAGGCGTCCCCTCGCGTGGACTGGGCCCGCCTGGCCACCGCCGTCGATACGCTGGTGATCCTGATGGGCCTGGAAAACCTGCCGCGCATCGCCCGGGCGCTGCTCCGGGCCGGACGCCGGGCCGACACGCCGGTCGCCCTCGTCGAGCGGGGCGCGACCACCGCGCAGCGGGTGGTGATCGGACGGCTGGACGCGATCGCGACGCTGGCGGTCAGCGCCGGCGTGCAGGCTCCGGCGATCATCGTCGTGGGCGAGGTGGTGGGGCTGCGGTCGGTTCTCCTCCCGGGGCGTGGCGAGGGGTCAGACGAGGTCGGCGTAGGAGCCGGCGAGCAGGGCATCGCCGCCGAGGCCGAGCCGGGCGAGGAGCTGATGCAGGTGCTGCTCGCCGCGCGCTGACGCCGCGTCGTCGTCGACCGCCAGCTCGAATTCGACGAACGTTCCCAGGCCTTCGACCGCGTCGAGGTGCACCTGGACGCCCTCCCACCGCCAGATCTCGCGCCGCTTCACGACCCGGGCCCGGATCCCGAAGGCGGCCTCCAGCAGCGTGCCCAGCGCGGCGCCGTCGGGCACCTCGGCGAGATGGATCCGACTGCCCTTCACGGCGGCGATGTCCGGGCGGTCGTAGAGGATCAGCTGGGCGGCGCGGTCCGAGACCTCGCGAAGCTTGAGGCGGCCACGGGGCACCTCGAAGTACGTGTCGCGCTGGACGAGGATCGTCTCGAGCTGGGCGGCGTGCGGAAGGCGCGCGCGGATGGACTCGAGATCGGGGCAGCGGGCCTTCAGCTCGACGAGTCGCTTCTCCGCCATCGATAGGCCAGCAGGGCCCCGGCCGCCGGCACGGTGAGCCAGAGCACGCCGCCGTGGGCTCCCACCGCGAGATCCAGCATCAGTGCCAGCAGGCCGCCGATCACCGCGATCCACAGCAGCGCGCCGGTCGTGGCGCCCACCACCCAGCGCCATCCCAGGCAGGCCGGCACGAGCGCGATCGTCGCGCCGACGGAGTCGAGCAGGACGTCGGCGGCGCTGCTGGTGCGACTGGGCACCATGGACTGATGGGTCTCGTCCACGATTGCGGAGACCACGCTGATCGCCAGCGCCAGCAAGGCTCCCGTGGGCACGCGCAAGCCCCCGGCGTAGGTGACCGTGCGAAACCACAGCAGGGCGAGGATCCCGTACTCGGTCAGGTGGGCGGCCTTGCGCACGAAGAAGTGGATCACGTCGATCTGGCTCGGCGTGATCCAGGGGAAGAGCCAGATCAACAGCGGCGCCAGGAGGCTGCCGGTCTTCTCGGCGCTGAAATCGCCCGAGGAGAACCCGAGGACGAGCGCCGTCCAGATGAGGGCAGGTACCCAGATGACGAGTTGTTTCACCTTTCCATGATACAGTCGCTGCGATGCTCGGCGAGATCCTCGACGATCTGTTGATCTCCGCCTCGACGGGCCGATGCATCACCGCTTCCCGACACTTTCCCGGCGCGCCCCGCCGTGCTGGCGTCCTTTCCGTCCTCGCTCGATCCGCGCATTGCCGAGGCCTTGCGCGCGCGGGGCATCGAGAATCTCTACAGCCATCAGGCCCGCGCCTGGGAGCTCGTCGAGCAGGGCAAGAACGTCGTCGTGGTCACGCCGACCGCGTCGGGCAAGACGCTCTGCTACAACCTGCCCGCGCTGCAGTCGCTGATCGAGCGGCCGGAGGCGCGCATCCTCTACCTGTTTCCCGACCAAGGCCCTGGCGCAGGATCAGCTGTCCGAGCTGGAGGCGCTGGCCAAGTCGCTTGCCCGAGATGCGCATGTTCACCTACGACGGTGACACGCCGCAGGACGCCCGGCGCGCGGTGCGGGCGCGGGCCAACCTGGTGCTGACCAATCCCGACATGCTGCACTCGGGAATCCTGCCGCACCACACCAAGTGGGCCGCGCTGTTCCAGAACCTGCGCTTCGTGGTGATCGACGAGCTGCACGCCTACCGCGGCGTGTTCGGCTCGCACCTGGCCAACGTGCTGCGCCGTCTGAAGCGGATCTGCGCGCACTACGGCTCGACGCCGCAGTTCATCATGGCCTCGGCGACGATCGCCAATCCGGGCGAGCTGGCCAGCCGGGTGACGGGCGCACCGGTCGAGGAGATCACCGAGAGCGGCGCGCCGACCGGTGAGAAGACGTTCCTGTGCTACAACCCGCCGGTCGTCAATCCCGAGCTGGGGATCCGTGCGCCGTACCTCGGCGAGGCGGCCAAGCTCGCCATCCGCCTGTTGCGAGCCGAGATCCCGACGATCGTCTTCGCCCAGAGCCGGCTGTCGACCGAGGTGCTGCTGACGTCCATCAAGGAGGGCGTGGCCGATCGCGCCACCGGCGACGCCGGCATCGTGCGCGGCTACCGCGGCGGCTACCTGCCGAACCGCCGGCGCACGGTCGAGCGCGAGCTGCGCGGTCGGGCGAGGCGCTCGGCGTGGTCTCGACCAACGCGCTCGAGCTCGGGGTGGACATCGGGCACCTGGACGCCGCGGTGCTGGCCGGCTATCCGGGCACGATCGCCTCGCTCTGGCAGCAGGCCGGCCGGGCGGGGCGCCGTTCGGAGGCGTCGGCGGCGATCCTGGTGGCCACGAGCGCGCCGCTCGATCAGTTCATGGTCACGCACCCCGACTATCTCTTCGGCACGCCGCCCGAGCATGCGCGGATCAATCCCGACAACCCCTTCATCCTGGTGAACCACCTCAAGTGCGCCGCGTTCGAGCTGCCGGTGGTCGACGGCGAGCTCTTCGGCGAGGTCGAGGTCCGCCGGGAGCTGGCCGCGCTCGAGGACGAGGGGCTGCTGCACAGCGCGGGGAACCGCTATCACTGGGCGTCGGAGACCTATCCGGCCGATCATCTCTCGCTGCGGACGGTGACCACCGACAACTTCGTGGTGCTCGACACCACGGCTCGCGACGACAAGCAGACCAAGAAGCGGCAGATCATCGCCGAGGTCGACTGGGGCAGCGCCTTCGCGACCATCCATCCGAAGGCGATCTATCTGATCGAGAGCATTCCCTTCGAGGTGCAGGAGCTCCACTTCCGCGAGGACGAGGAGAAGGTGGCCTACGTCAAGCGGGTCAACGTGGACTACTTCACCGACGCCATCAGCGCCAAGGGGGTGTGGATCCTCCGCCGGCTCGAGGGCCGCCAGCACACTGCATACCTGGCCGAGCAGGGCGAGGTGCTGGTGGCCGAGAAGGTGGTCGGCTTCAAGAAGATCAAGCACGGCACGATGGAGAACGTGGGCTCGGGCGAGGTCGATCTGCCGCAGCAGGAGATGCAGACGACGAGCGTGTGGCTGACGGTGCCGCCGCCGACGCTGGAGCGCGTGAGCCCCTCACGCGAGGAGCTGATCGACGGCCTGCGCGCGGTGACCTATCTCCTGCACCACCTGGCGCCCATCTTTCTGCTGTGCGACATCCGTGACCTCGGCTCCTGGCTGGGTGACACCACGCCGGTCGAGAAGGGCGCGGTGGCGACGCGGGAATCGGCCAAGCAGCGGCTCATGCAGGCCGAGCGCTTCAATCCGACGATCTATCTCTACGACGCGCATGCCGGCGGCATCGGCCTGGCCGAGCGGTTGTTCGAGATCCTGCCCGACCTCCTGCGCCGCGGCCTCGACACGCTCGCGGCTTGCGCGTGCGCGTTCGGCTGCCCGTCCTGCGTCGGTCCCGTGAACGAGGTCGGCCGCCGCGCCAAGACCACCGCCGCCCGTCTCCTCACCGCGCTCACCGCCTGAGGCGGATGCCGAGCCTCGACGACCTCCGCCGGGTGATCCGCCGCATCGAGGGCGCCCGCCCGCCGCGGCCGGCCGCCGAGCCGGTGGAGCAGGTCGTCGACGGTGAGCTGCTCGACACGGGCCAGGGGACGATCGTCGTCGTCCGTCGTGAGTATCCGCTGGCTCACCGTCACGGCGCCGAGCCGATCGGCGACGCCACCGCGGCGCCGCTCGAGATGCTGGCGCCGCGCGGCGCGAGTCGACGGCGATCTGGGCGACGCCGGCAGCCTGCTCTTCCTCGACACCGAGACCACCGGTCTGGCCGGCGGCACCGGCACCTACGCGTTTCTGGTGGGCGCGGCCTGGCTCGACGGCGATCGCCTCACGCTGACGCAGTTCTTCATGCGCGATTTCGACGAGGAGCCGGCGCTGCTGGCGGCGCTGGAGCCGCTGCTGACCCGCGCCACCGCCGTCGTCACGTTCAACGGCGCGGGCTTCGACCTGCCGCTGCTGGAGACGCGCTTCGTCCTGGCACGCCGCCGCTGGCCGGTCGCGCTCACGAACCTCGATCTGCTCCGGCCGGCACGCCGGGTGTGGACGGGCTGGCTCGCCGACTGCCGACTGCCGACCATCGAGAGCGAGGTGCTCGGTCTCGCTCGCGACAACGATGTTCCGGGCAGCCTGATCCCGCTCCTCTACTTCGACTACCTGCGCACGCGCCGGGCCGGACCGCTCAAGCGGGTCTTCGAGCACAATCGCCTCGACGTGCTGTCGCTGGTCGCCCTCGTCGGGTGGTTCGGGCGCGCGCTCGGTCCCGACGCCGACGTGCGACCGGAAGAGCTGGCCGGCCTCGGTCGCCTGTGGGAGCCGGTGGACGTCGAGCGGGCGCTGGCGTGCTACCGCACCGCGCTGGCCGCGGGCGTGCGCGGGCCCGTCGCCCGCTGGGCGCGCATGCGCCTGGCGCTGTGGGAGAAGCGCGCCGCGCGCTGGGAGGCGGCGTGCGTGCTGTGGGAAGCGGCGCGGGGTGACGTGCTCTTCGATCCCCGCCCGTGGGAGGAGCTGCGCCAAGTTCCAGGAGCATCGGGCGCGCGATCTGCCGGCCGCGCGGGCCATCGTCGCCGGCGCTCTGGATCAGGCGCGCAGCATCGGCGCCGCCCCGCACGTGCTCGACGGCTTCGCCTACCGGCTGGCCCGCATCGAACGCCGCCTCAACCGCTCGGGTCTCGACGCCGCGACGACGTGAACGCCGGGCCGGCCGATCTGGCGGCAGGGTGCCGGCGCGCGCAGCTAATCGGATGCGCGCTGGTCGCGTCGATCGTCATCGACGGCGTGATCGTCCAGCTCATTCGCTCGCTGCGGGCGCCGTTCTCGGGCTTCGCGCCCGGTGCCCCCGTCGACACGCTCCGGATGGTGTTCGTCGTCCTGGCGGTTGTCGACTTCGCCCTCATCCGGTTCATGCGGTCGCAGATGTTGTCCGCGCCCGCTCGGGGCGCGCGGCCGTCGGCCAGTGCGGACGAGATCACCCGTCGCCTGTCCACGGCCAGCATCGTCAGCCTGGCGATCGGCATGTCGATCGCGATCAACGGTCTCGTGCTGTTCCTGATCGGTGGTCGACCGCTCGACTTCTACGGGTTCGCCGTCGTGTCGCTCCTGGCCCTGGCCGTGCATTTCCCCCGGCTCGCCCAGTGGGAAGAATGGGCGAAGGTTTCGGCCCGGAGGGTGTGAAGCGCGCCGGGGCTCTTAGGACACCGGCGTCAGCGGCGGCTTGCCGTCGAGCACGGCCAGGCAGTTTCGGATGGCCAGGGTCGCCATGGCGATGCGGGTGTCGAGTGAAGCGCTCCCGATGTGGGGCGCCAGGGTGACGTTGGGCAGTGGCAGCAGGCCGGGGTGAATCGTCGGCTCGTCCTCGAAGACGTCCAGTCCCGCCCCGGCGATCCAGCCCTCCGTGAGCGCCCTGACCAGCGCCGCCTCGTCCACCACGGGACCGCGGGAGGCGTTGATCAGCGTGGCGGTCTTCTTCATCAGGCGCAGCGTGCGCTCGTTGATCAGGTGGCGCGTCTCGGGCGTGAGGAGCGTGTGCATGGTCACGAAGTCGGACTGACGCAGCAGCGGTGTCGAGATCGGTGGCCGTGGCGTTCAGCTCGCGCTCGACACCGGCGTCGGCCCGAACCGCATCGTGATAGAGGACACGCATCCCGAATCCCTGCGCCCGCCGCGCCATCGCGCGGCCGATGCGGCCGAAGCCGACGACGCCCAGGGTCTTGCCGTGGATGTCACTGCCCCAGAGAAGACTCCACTTCCACGCCTTCCACTGGCCGGAACGGACGTACCGATCGGCCTCGACGATGCGCCGACTGGACGCCATCAGGAGGGCCCACGCGAAGTCGGCGGTCGTCTCGGTCAGGACGTCGGGCGTGTTGGTCACGACGACCCCGTGGCGGCGAGCGGCGGCCACGTCGATGTTGTTGAAGCCGACGGCGACGTTGGCGACGACCTGGAGTCCCGGTACGGCGGCCAGCAGCTCCTCGTCGATCGTCGACAGGACGTGGCAGACGAGACCCGCCCGGCCCTGAAGCCGCTTGATCAGGTCGGCCTTCGAGAGCGCCAGCTCGCTGTCGTGGTAGTCGACGTCGATACTGGCAGGGATCAAGTCGAGGGATTCCTGGGGCAAAACGTTTGAAATCAAAATACTTTTCGGCCATTTGTGACCTCCGAGATTTTCCGCTTGCCCGCCTCTGGAACCGGGGCTATATTAGCACTCGCGTTGGAGGAGTGCTAAGTCGCAACGAGCACCTGGGCGCCATCGAGCAAGGCTCCGAGCACGGTCGACCCAGTGTCACCCACAACTCAAGGAGGCAGGGCGTTCTATGAAGAAGATTCGTCCGTTGCACGACCGGATCCTCGTCAAGCGCGAGGAAGAGGGCGAGGAGAAGATCGGCGGGATCATCATCCCGGACACGGCCAAGGAGAAGCCCCAGGAGGCCAAGGTCGATCGCGGTCGGCAACGGCAAGGTCGACCGACGAGCGGCAAGACGCATCCCGCTCGACGTGAAGGCCGGCGACCGGATCCTGTTCGGCAAGTACTCCGGCACCGAGGTCAAGATCGACGACGAGGAGTATCTGATCCTGCGCGAGGAAGACGTCCTCGCCATCCTCGAGTAACGACACACCGATCCAAGGAGGAAGTGATCCATGCCAAAGCAGCTCAAGTTCGACGAGGAGGCCCGGGCCAGCGCTGCTCAGGGGCGTCAACATCCTGGCCGAGGCCGTGAAGGCGACGCTGGGGCCCAAGGGCCGCAACGTGGTCATCGACAAGAAGTTCGGCAGCCCCACGATCACCAAGGACGGCGTGACCGTCGCCAAGGAGATCGAGCTGAAGGATCCGTACGAGAACATGGGCGCCCAGATGCTGAAGGAGGTCGCCTCCAAGACCTCCGACGTCGCCGGTGACGGCACCACCACCGCCACCGTGCTGGCCCAGGCGATCTTCCGCGAGGGCCTGCGCAACGTGACCGCCGGCGCCAACCCGATGGGGCTCAAGCGCGGCATCGAGCAGGCCGTCGAGGCGGTGACCGAGGAGCTGAAGAAGCTCTCCAAGTCGACCAAGGACAAGAAGGAGATCGCCCAGGTCGCCACGATCGCCGTCGAACAACGACAAGACGATCGGCAACCTGATCGCCGAGGCGATGGAGAAGGTCGGCAAGGACGGCGTCATCACGGTCGAGGAGTCGAAGTCGGCCGAGACGGTGCTGGACGTGGTCGAGGGCATGCAGTTCGACCGCGGCTACCTCTCGCCCGTACTTCGTGACCGACGCCGAGCGCATGGAAGTCGTGCTCGAGGACGCGCTCATCCTGATCCACGAGAAGAAGATCAGCGTGATGAAGGACATGCTGCCGCTGCTCGAGCAGGTCGCGCGCGCTCGGCAAGCCGTTCCTCATCATCGCCGAGGACGTCGAGGGCGAGGCGCTGGCCACCCTGGTGGTCAACAAGCTGCGCGGCACGCTGCACACCTGCGCCGTGAAGGCGCCGGGCTTCGGCGACCGCCGCAAGGCCATGCTCGAGGACATCGCCATCCTGACCGGCGGCAAGGTGATCACCGAGGATCTCGGCATCAAGCTCGAGAACATCAAGCTCGAGGATCTCGGCAAGGCCAAGAAGGTGGTCGTCGACAAGGACAACACCACGATCGTCGAGGGCGCCGGCAAGTCGTCCGACGATCGAGGGCCGCATCAAGCAGATCCGCGCCCAGATCGAGGAGACGACCTCCGACTACGACCGCGAGAAGCTGCAGGAGCGGCTGGCCAAGCTGGCCGGCGGCGTGGCGGTGATCAAGGTCGGGGCGGCCACCGAGACGGCGATGAAGGAGAAGAAGGCCCGCGTCGAGGACGCGCTGAACGCGACCCGCGCGGCCGTCGAGGAGGGCATCGTGCCCGGCGGCGGCGTGGCGCTGCTGCGCGCGTCGAAGGCCGTCGACCGCCTCAAGAAGCTCGAGGGCGACGAGAAGGTCGGCGCCATGATCGTGAAGCGGGCGCTGGAGGAGCCGATTCGCCAGATCGTCGAGAACGCCGGCCTCGAGGGCAGCGTGATCGTCGAGAAGGTGAAGGCGGAGACGGTGCCGACCCGCGGCTACGACGCGGAGAGCATGGAGTACGTCGACATGCTGCAGGCCGGCATCATCGACCCGACCAAGGTCGAGCGGGTGGCGCTGCAGAACGCGGCGTCGATCGCGTCGCTGCTGCTGACGACCGAGGCGCTCATCACCGACATCCCGGAGGAGAAGGCCGCGGCCGCTCCGGCGATGCCGCACGGGGACATGTACTAGGAGCTCGGAGGGGGGCTTCGCCCCCCTTCCGACGGCCGGCGCGGGCCTGACGGCCCGCGCTCGGCCTGCCTCCCCCCAGGAGGGATTGCGCCGGCAAAGCCGGCGCTCGAACGGGGGGCAGGTCGAACGGTTTGGGTGTCGGACCTCATACGAGGTCGAAGAGTTCGAGGGCGGTTGGGGCTCCCGCGATGCGGGGGCGCGGCTCGGGTCGGGGGACCGGCCCGGGCCGTATCTATTATTGGGCGTTGACGTTGCGGGCGGTGAGGATGTTTGATACCGTTAGGCGCTTCGCACAGGAATCTCGCGGCTATCGTGAGGTCCCCGGGGAGGTGAGTACACTGCGACCCTATGAAATTCTGGTAATCGTCGATCCACGCCCCACCGACGAGGAGGTCGCCGCGCTGCTGACCCAGCTGGGTGAGCAGGTCAAGTCGCTGGGTGCCGAGGTCGCGAAGATGGAGAACTGGGGGAAGCGCCGGCTGGCGTACGACATGCGCAAGCAGCGCGAAGGCACGTACGCGGTCTTCGACGTTTCCGCCGAGCCTGCCATGGTGAAAGAGTTCGAGCGGCAGCTCCGTCTCAACGAGAACGTGCTCCGCTTCCTCTCGACCCGGGTCCCGATTCGCAAGAAGGCTCGGCCTGCAAAGACCCCGGAGGTTCTCGAGGAGGTCAGTTGATGGCGAGCCTGAACAAGGTGCTCCTGATCGGCAACCTGACGCGTCCCCCCGAGCTTCGTTACACGCCGAGTGGCACCGCGGTGGCGGACCTGCGATTGGCCGTCAACCGGAACTACTCGACCCAGAGCGGGGAGAAGCGCGAGGAAATGTGCTTCCTCACGGTGGTGGTGTGGGGCAAGCAGGCCGAGTCGTGCGGCGAGTATCTCGACAAGGGCAGCCAGGTCTTCGTGGAAGGCCGGCTGCAGACGCGCGACTGGGAAGGCAAGGACGGTCAGAAGCGCACGTCGACCGAGGTGGTCGCCGAGCGCGTTCAATTCATGAGCCGCACCAAGGGCGGCGCGGGCGGGGCGCCGGCAGCGGTTCCGGCCGCGGCGCCGGCGTTCGGCGGCGACGAAGGTCAGGGCGGCGAGGACGACGTCCCGTTCTAGGCGACGTCCTTTACCAGAGGAGGAGTAAGCCATTCCCCCAGCTCAGAAACCGATCAAGCGCCGCCGCTTCGGGCGCCGAAAAGTCTGCAAGTTCTGCGCGGACAAGGTCGACCTCGTCGACTACAAAGACGTGCGTCGTCTGCGCAGCTTCGTCACCGAGCGCGGCAAGATCATTCCGCGCCGGATCTCCGGCAGCTGCGCCCGGCACCAGCGCCAGCTGACGCACGCGATCAAGCGCGCTCGCACGGTGGCCCTGCTGCCGTACGTGGCGACGGACTAGGACGCCGAGCATGAAAGTCATTCTGCTGGACGACGTGACGACGGTGGGACGGCGCGGTGAGGTGCGTGACGTGTCCGATGGGTACGCGCGCAACTTCCTCATCCCCAAGCGGCTGGCCCTGAGCGCGAGCGCGGGGAACCTCAAGAACCTCGACCACATCAAGAAGCAGCAGGAGGCCAAGGCCGATCGCGTCAAGGAAGACGCCGAGGCGCTCCGTCGTCGCATCGAGGCGCTGAGCTTCGAGGAGCGCCGGCAGTCGTCGGAAGAGGGCAAGCTCTTCGGCTCGGTCACCTCGCAGCACATCGCGGAATATCTCGAGCGGCAGGGCGTCAAGGTCGAGCGGCGGCGGATTCACCTCGACGAGCCGCTCAAGGCCCTGGGGGAGGCGAGCGTGCCGATCCGACTCCACGCCGATGTCACGGCCCATCTGAAGGTCACGATCGTCCGCGAGTAGCACGCGGCGGTCCGATCTGATCACACGGCCCCGAGGATCCCGGTCCTCGGGGCCGACGTCTATGCACCGGCTGTCCCCCGTTCGAGGATCGTTGTGCACCGGTTTGCACCGGTTGTCCCCCGCGATACCCACAACGCGACCGCGCACGACAGAAATTTGTTGACCCACACCGGCTGGCCCGAGAAGATCACATCGCATGCTTTCCACGTGTGACGGGATGCCGTGAGCCCCATCGAACTTCCGGCGCGCATCCCGCCGCACAACCTCGACGCCGAGCGCGCCGTGCTCGGCGCCGTCCTCCTCGAAGGGCGCGAGGCGTTGCCCCGCGTCGTCGAAGTGCTCCGGCCGTCGGACTTCTACACCGAGGCGCACCGCTCGATCTACCAGTCGATGCTGACGCTGTTCGACCACGGCGAGCCGGTCGATCTGCTCACCCTCCAGGAAGATCTGCGCCGCACCGACCAGCTCTCGCTGGTCGGCGGCCCCGCCTCGCTGGCGCTGCTGGTGGAGCAGGGCTCGGTCGCCGCGTATCTCGGCCTCCTACACCGTCATCGTGCGCGACATGGCGGTGCTGCGCGAGCTGATCCAGACCGCCACGCACATCATCGGCCAGGCCTTCGAGGCCAAGGAAGACGTCCAGGCCCTGGTGGACGACGCCGAGCGGCGCATCTTCGGGCTGGCCGAGCGGCGGCTCGAGGGCAGCGCGGTGCCACGTCAAGAACATCCTCAACGACACCTTCAAGTACATCGAGCGCCTCTACGAGCGGCAGGAGCACGTCACCGGCGTCCCCACCGGGCTCACCAAGCTCGACGAGATGACGGCGGGCCTGCAGCCGTCGGATCTCATCCTCATCGCCGGTCGACCGAGTATGGGAAAGACGGCATTCGCGCTGTCGATCGCGCCAGCACGTCGGGATCAAGCTGCACATGAAGGTGCTGCGTGCTCAGCCTCGAGATGTCGTCGCAGCAGCTCGTGCAGCGCCTGCTGTCCTCCGAGGGACGCGTGGACTCGCTGGCCGTGCGCACCGGACGCCTGCAGGCGCAGGACTGGCATCGGCTCACCTCGGCCGCCGGTCGTCTCTCGGAGGCGCCGATCTTCATCGACGACAGCCCGGGACTCTCGGTGCTCGAGGTGCGGGCCAAGGCGCGCCGCATGAAGGCCGAGCACGGGCTGGACGTCATCGTGATCGACTACCTGCAGCTCATGCGGGGCCGCGCCAATCTCGACAACCGCCAGCAGGAGATCTCCGAGATCTCCCGCTCGCTCAAGGCGCTGGCCAAGGAGCTGAACGTCCCGGTGGTCGCGCTCTCCCAGCTCTCGCGCGCGATCGAGACGCGCGGCGACAACTCGCCGCGGCTGAGCGATCTGCGGGAGAGCGGCGCCCTCGAGCAGGACGCCGACGTCATCATGTTCCTGCACCGGCCCTCGTTCTACAGCAAGGACGCCATGGAGGAGGAAGCGCGCAAGACGGCCGAGGTCCACATCGGCAAGCAGCGGAACGGCCCGACCGGCAAGATCGAGGTGGCGTTCCTCTCCCAGTACGCTCGCTTCGAAAATCTGGCCTCCGGCGATCGTCAGTACGAGCCCTTCTGATCGGTGGCCCGGGGCTCCGGCCCCGCGGCGTATCATGGCATCGTGCGCCTGCATCCGCTGAAGCGGCTCTTCGTCGGCACGCCGCTGCCGACGGCCCAGTCGCGACACGAGCGCCTCGGCAAGGCGTCCGCCCTGGCCGTCTTCGCCTCCGACCCCCTGTCCTCGGTGGCCTACGCGACCGAGGCCATCTTGCTGGTGCTCATCCTCGCCGGCCGTCCGGCCCTGAGCTATTCGCTGCCGATCGGCGCGGGCATCGCCGCGCTGATCGCTGATCGTCGTGGCGTCGTACCGGCAGACGATCCGCGCCTATCCCCAGGGGGGCGGCGCCTACATCGTGGCCAAGGACAACCTCGGCGTCCTGCCCGCGCTGCTGGCGGGCGCCGCCCTGCTCATCGACTACGTGCTGACCGTGGCGGTGTCGGCGGCGGCCGGCGTCGACGCGATCACCTCGGCCTTTCCCCGTCTGTTCCCCTACCGGGTGTGGCTGTGCTTGCTGGCCATCGTGGGCATCGCCATCGCCAACCTGCGCGGCGTCCGCGAGTCGGGCAAGATCTTCGCCTTGCCCACCTATCTCTTCGTCGCCAGCATCCTCACCATGGTCGGCCTCGGCATGGGCGAGGCGGCGACGGGACGGCTGTCGGAGGCGCCCTATGCGCCGCATCCGCCGGGCCTGGAAGGCATCAGCCTCTTCCTGTTCCTTCGCGCCTTCGCCGCTGGCTGCACGGCGCTCACCGGCGTGGAGGCGGTGTCCGACGGCGTGCCGGCCTTCAAGCCTCCCGAGGCGCACAACGCCCGGATCGTCATGATGTGGCTGGGGGTGATCTCGGTGGTGATGTTCCTCGGCATCACCTACCTGGCCTACGACCTCGGTGTGATCCCCGGCGGCAACGAGACCGTGGTGTCGAAGATCGCCCGCCGCGTCTTCGGCGACGGCTTCATGTACTACGAGATCCAGGCCATGACCGCGCTCATCCTGTTGCTGGCCGCCAACACGTCGTTCGCCGACTTCCCGCGGCTCTCCTACTTCCTGGCCCGCGACCGGTTCATCCCGCGCCAGTTCGCGCACGCAGGGCGATCGTCTGGTGTTCTCCAACGGCATCGTGATCCTGGCCGGGCTGGCCAGCGTGCTCGTCGTGGTCTTCCAGGGCGAGACCCACGCGCTGATGCCGCTCTACGCCATCGGCGTCTTCATCTCCTTCACGGTGTCGCAGGCCGGCATGGTTCGCCGCTGGCTCCGGCTGAAGGAGCCGACCTGGGCGTGGCGGATCTGGTTCAACGCCGTGGGGGCGCTGGTCACGCGCGTCGTGCTGCTGACGCTGACGTTCACGAAGTTCCTGGAGGGCGCCTGGATCGTGGTCGCGCTCATTCCCGTCCTGGTCGGGCTCTTCATGGTGGTGCACCGCCACTACGACGACGGTGGCCTCGCAGCTATCGCTGGAGGACATGTCGACGCCACCGCCGCTCGACGGCACCATCCTGGTGCTGGTCGGCGACCTCCACCGCGGCGTGGTGCGGGCGCTGCAGTACGCGCAGTCGCTGTCGCCCAACGCCAAGGCGGTCTACGTCGAGACGGATCCCGAGCGCACGCGGCGGCTGGAGGAGCGCTGGGGCAAGTGGGGCATGGGCGTGCCCCTGGTCGTGCTGAACTCGCCCTATCGGATCGCTGCTGGGGCCGCTGATGGAGTACATCGATCAGCTCCAGCGCCAGCGGGGTGAGAACCACGTGGTCACGATCGTGGTGCCGGAGTTCATCCCGGCCAAGTGGTGGCAGCAGCTCCTGCACAACCAGACCGCGCTGCTCATCAAGGGGCAGCTGCTCTTCCGCCGCAACGTCGTCGTCACCGACGTCCCGTACCACCTCAAGCACTGAGCCGGGGCGGCCTCTGGTACACTTGAGGGCCGCGTGACCCGCCGATGAACACCGTTCTTGCAACCGAAGGCCCTCTCGACGTCGATGCCACGCTGAGCCGCTATCGCCTGTGGGGCGAGGACCCCACCAACTGCGTGGCCGCCGGCGTGTTCCGCCGTGTGCTCCGGCGGGAAGCGGCGCTCGTCCCCTACGAGGTGCGCTGGAGCGGAACAGTGGAGGACGTGCGTCTGGCCATCCGCATCCCCGGCACGACCTCGTGCAGCGGTGTCGACGGCGGTGACGGCGGAGGTCCGGAGCCTCTTCGGCCTCGATTTCGACCTGGCGGGCTTCTACCGGATGGCCAAGGCCGACCCCGGGCTGGCGCCCCTGATCGAGCCGCTCTATGGGATGCGGCCGACACTGGCCCCCACGGCGCTCGAGATGCTGGTGGGCTCGATCACCGCCCAGCAAATCAACCTGTCCTTCGCCTTCGCCTGCCGGGCGCGGCTCATCCGGCGGTACGGCACACCGGTCGAGATCTCTTGCACCACCGTGTGGGCGTTTCCCGATGCTGCCGCGCTGGCCCGGGCCCGGGTGCGCGATCTGCGCGGGCTGAAGTACTCCACGCGGAAGGCGGAGTACATCCGCGACGTGGCGCGGGCGATGGTGGCCGGCACGCTGGACGTGGTCGCCCTGGTCGCGGCCTCGAACGACATCGTCGTGGCGCAGCTGACGGCGCTGCGCGGCCTGGGCCGATGGACGGCGGACTGGTTCCTGGCCCGCTGCTGCGGCCGCGGCGACGTCTGCCCGGCCGGCGACCTCGCGGTGCGCAAGGCGTTCGACCACTTCTATGGTCGCGGCCGCACGCTCAGCGAGGAGGCCATCCGTCGGCGGGCGCGCGCGTGGGGTCCGTACCAGAATCTTGCAGTGCACTACCTGCTGGCCGGCATGCGCCTGCACCAGCCGCAGGCGGCCGGGGGTGGCTCGTGAAGAAGCTGTCGATTCCGATCCTCGGGCAGGGCGACCCCAATCGGCCGCGCGACGTCCACCTCGTGGGACGCTACGCGCTCGGCGTGGACTGGACCGACGGCCACGGGTCGATCTATCCGTTCGAGCAGCTGCGCCGGGGCTGTCCCTGCGGCGGGTGCGCCGAGCTGGCGACGCCGTCGGCGGCCGCCACCTGGCCGCAGGAGATCAAGAAGCAGGAGGGGAGCCTGCGCGTGGTGTGGGCGGACACCCACCAGAGCGTCTTTCCTCACGCGGAGCTTCGCGCCCTGTGCCGGTGCGCTGCCTGCACCGGCGGTCATTGATGGACGAGCGCGCCAAGCGTCTGGCCCTCGTGGGCGTGATGCTGTCGATCTTCCTGGCCGCGATGGAGTCCACCGTGGTGGCCACCGCCATGCCGCGCGTGGTCGCCAGCCTGGGCGGGCTCGACATCTACTCCTGGGTGTTCTCGGGATTCCTGCTGACCTCGACCGTGACGATGCCGCTGTGGGGCCGCCTGTCCGATCTCTACGGTCGCCGGCCAGTGTTTCTCTGTCGGCCTGGTGGTGTTCCTGGTGGGCTCGGCGCTGTCGGGCTTGTCGCAGACCATGGCTCAGCTCATCGCGTTCCGCATGGTCCAGGGCCTCGGAGCCGGCTCGCTCATGACCGTCGGCATGACGGTCATCGGAGAGCTGTTCACGCTCGAGCGACGCGCGCGGATGCAGGGCTACATCTCGGGAGTGTGGGGCGTCGCCTCGCTGCTGGGGCCGCTCATCGGCGGCCTGCTGACCGACCACGCCTCGTGGCGCTGGGTCTTCTACATCAACCTGCCGTTCGGCGCCATCGCGATGGCCATCATCGCCAGCGTGCTCGTCGACGAACAAGCCCGGCGGCGCCCGGTGATCGACTACACCGGGCTCACGCTGTTCGCGGTCGGGGTGTCCGCCCTGCTGATGGGCGTGCTCGAGGCGGGCCGGGTCGGCAAGTGGACGGGGCTCGACGTGCTCGGCCTGCTGGCGCTGGCGGCGCTGGCCCTGGCGGTGTTCGTGCGCGTCGAGCGCCGCGCCCCCGAGCCGATCGTGCCGCTGCGCATGTTCGGCCACCGCATGGTGCTGGCGGGGGCGTCCACCGGATTTCTCGCCGGCATGGCGATGTTCGGCGCGATCTCGTTCGTGCCGCTCTACCTGCAGCTCGTCAGCGGCATGTCGGCGACGGCGGCCGGGATGGTGCTGATCCCCTTCACGCTCGGCTGGGTGGCCATGTCGGTGACCAGCGCCCGTCTGGTGCTCCGCATCGGGTACCGCATCGTGGTCCTCGCCGGCATGGGCTGCCTCACCGTCGCCTTCGTGCTGCTGAGCCGCTGGTCGCCGGCGCTGACGCAGGCGGTCGCCATGCGCGATGCGCTGATCGGCGGCATCGGCATGGGCCTCACGATGGTCCCGATGCTCATCGCGGTCCAGAGCGCGGTGCCGCGCTCGGAGCTCGGGATGGCGACGTCGATGATCCAGTTCTTCCGCACCGTCGGTGGCGCGATCGGCCTGGCGGTGATGGGCGCGGTCATGGCCTGGCGGCTGGGCGCCGGCGCGACTCAGGCCGCGGCCCTGCACGGCGTCTTCGTCACCGGCCTGCTGATCTGCCTGATCGCGCTGGCCTCCGCGTTCCTGGTGCCGGCCGGCCGCGCCCGGGATCTCGCGCGCACCGAGGTGCGCGGTGAGCCGACGCGCGTGGGAGGATAGAGCCATGGCTGGCGACGTGCCGCTGCTCGAACGTCTGGCCCAGCTTCCCGCGGTGCCGGTCGCCAATGCGGCCGAGCTCCTGGACACGCTCGACGAGCCGGGCTCCGATCCGATCATCGGCCCGCTGTTCGGCGCCGACGAGGACGGCAACGCGGCCGTGAACCCCCTGGTGCCGATGGTCCTCGAGCACATGCAGCAGAAGGAGGACGGCACCTGCTACGCCGCGCTGCTGGAAGGGCTGACCGGGATCTGGAACGCGGCCGTGCGCGCCGCGATGGTGACGCGGCTGCGGGCCAGCGGCCTGCCGCAGGACGACCTGCTGCTACGGCTGCAGAAGCTCTCGCCGACGCTCGGCTTCGCCGCCGGCAATCCCGAGTGGGCGCGCGCGTGGCTGTCCGATCCGTTCAGCCAGGACGCCCTTCTGGTCCAGCAGTGCGTGGTGCGATTGCTCTTCGCGGTCCGGGCGATGGCCGAGGCGCGGGCCGCCGAGCTGGACCCGCCGTCGAGACCGAACTGAGTCGAGCTGAGGAGAAAGGACTTCGACGATGGCAGAGATCCCGCAAGCCTATCGAGACCTGTTCGACAAGAAGACCTTCGCGCACGTGGCCACCATCGGCGCGGACGGTGCGCCGCAGGTGACGCCGGTGTGGATCGACCACGACGGTCAGCACATCCGGTTCAACACCGCGCGCGGCCGGGTGAAGACGCAGAACCTCGAGCGCAGCCCCAAGATCGCACTCTCGATCCAGGACCCCGAGAACCCGTACCGCTACATCCAGGTGCGGGGTCGGGTCGTCGAGGTGACCGAGAAGGGCGCCGACGAGCACATCGATGCGCTGGCCAAGAAGTATCTCGGGCAGGACCGCTATCCGTACCGTCGTCCCGGCGAGGTGCGGGTCACGGTGAAGGTGATGCCCGAGAAGATCCAGAGCATGGGGTAGCTCGGCCCGGTGATCCAGCTCGTCGGCGTCTCCAAAGGGTTCGGCGGTCACGTCCTGTTCCGCGACGTCGACTGGGACATCGGAGATCGTGAACGGATCGGCCTCGTCGGCCCCAACGGCGCCGGCAAGACCACGCTCTGTCGGATCCTGGCCCGGGTCGACGATCCCGACACGGGGCAGGTGAGCCTGCCCCGCAGTGTGACCGTCGGCTACCTGCCCCAGGAGGCGGCCGGCAGCGCCAGCGGCTCCGTGCTGGCCGAGGCGCTCGGCGGCTTCGAGGCGGTGTGGGCGCTCGAGCGCGAGATGGAAGACGTCGCCCGCGCGCTGGAGACCACGCCCGACGACGCGCTCACCGAGCGCTACGGCGAGCTGCAGCATCGGTTCGACGCCCTCGGCGGCTATCGGCTCGAGTCGCAGGCCCGTGTGATCCTGAGCGGCCTCGGCTTCCGCGTCGACGAGCTGACGCGGCCGCTCGGCCGAGTTCTCCGGGGGCTGGCGCATGCGGGCGTCGCTGGCCCGTCTGCTGCTAGTGGCCCCGTCGCTCCTGCTGCTCGACGAGCCGACCAACCACCTCGATCTCGCCTCGCTGGCCTGGCTCGAGAATTTTCTCAGCGGGTACGACGGCACGGTGGTCGTCGTCTCCCACGACCGCTATTTCCTCAATCGCATGGTGACGTCGATCGCGGACCTCACGCCGGACGGGCTGGTGGTCTACCCCGGCGACTACGACGACTTCCTGGTGGAGCGCGAGGCCCGGCGAGAGCTGCTGGAGGCGCGCGCGCGCAACCAGGCCAAGCGCATCGCCGAGGTCGAGCGCTTCATCGAGCGATTCCGGTATCAGGCGACCAAGGCGCGGCAGGTCCAGAGTCGCATCAAGGCGCTGGAGAAGGTCGAGCGGCTGGAATTGCCGGGCTCCCGGCGCGAGATCCGATTCGTGTTTCCCGAGCCGCCGCGCACGGGCCGCCGGGTGGCGACCCTCACCGACGTCCACAAGGCCTACGGTGACAACGTCGTCTACAGCGGAGTGAGCGTCGCGGTCGAGCGGGGCGATCGCGTGGCGCTGGTGGGCGACAACGGCGCCGGCAAGTCCACCCTGCTCAAGGTGCTGGCCGGCGTGCTGCCGTTCGAGCGCGGTGAGCGCGCGCTCGGCGCCCACGTGGCCGTGCACTACTACGCGCAGCATCAGCTCGACGCGCTCGATGCCACGCGCACCGTGCTCGAGGAGCTGGAGGCGGTGGCGCCGGAGGCCACGCACACGCGGCTGCGCACCATCCTCGGCGCGTTCCTGTTCTCGGGCGACAGCGTCGACAAGCGGGTGGGCGTCCTGTCGGGTGGCGAGAAGGCGCGGCTGGCCCTGGCCCGGATGCTGGTCCGCCCCGCCGCGCTGCTGTGCCTCGACGAGCCGACGAACCACCTCGACCTCGCGTCCCGCGAGGTGCTCGAGTCGGCGCTGGCCGGCTTCCCGGGCACGATCGTCTTCATCTCGCACGACCGGTACTTCATCAACCGGATCGCCACCGTGGTGGTCGAGGTCGCCAGCGGCGTGCTCACCAACTATCCGGGCTCGTACGACGACTACCTCGAGGCGAAGGCGCGTGGCGTGCAGCCGACCCCAGCCGCGCCGACGCCGAGCGCCCGGCCGGCGGACCACCGTGGCGCGCCGGCGACCGCGGGACGCCTGCCGTCCGCGGCCACCCGGGCCCGGCCGGCGGGCGCGGCGGCCGAGCCGGCGGGGCGGCGGCCGGGCGATGGGGCGGCGAGCGCGCCCGCGCCGCAGGTGCGCGTCATTCGCAAGCGCGGAACCGCGGAGATCCGCGAGCTCAAGCGGCGCGTGGAGGATCTCGAGCGACAGATCCACGCCCTGGAGCGGCGGATCGCCGAGATCGGCGCGATGCTGACCAATCCGAAGCTGTACATCGACGGTGATCGCGTGCGGGCGGTGTCCCGCGAGCGCAAGGAGGCCGAGGAGCGCATGAGCGGCCTGCTGCGCGAATGGGAGGACCTGGCCACGTCGCTGGCCGGCCATGAGTGAGTTCTGGGCGCCGGTCGATCCCGACCTCCTCAAGCGCGAGCGGTCGCGGGCCCGCGAGCTTCGGGCCAGCCCGTGGTGGAAGCGCCGGATCTCCACCGGCGTCTGCTACTACTGCGAGCGGCAGGTGGGGCATCGCGCGCTGACCATGGATCATCTCGTCCCGCTCGGTCGCGGCGGCACGTCGAGTCGCGGCAACGTCGTGCCGGCCTGCAAGGACTGCAACAACCGCAAGAAGGGAATGCTGCCCATCGAGTGGCAGGACTACGTCGCGTCGCTGGGAGACCGCGCCCGCGACACGTAGCGCGCCGGCCGTGCTGTATCTGTCTGGCGTGATTCCAACGTTGGACATTGACCGCTCCCGCCCCTGCTCGTTGAATGGCCTCCTCGTTGACCGTGCGTGCCGCTCACCGTCATCGCCGAAGGAGGCGCTCCATGCTCCACATCATCGCGCTCGCCGCATTGCTCGTCCTCGTGGTCTTCGTCGGGAATTCCCTCGTCACGCCACCCGTTGCCGCCGCCGAGACGGCGCGGGCCGCCACCACGGCCAGCACCGAGAAGGTCAACATCAACACCGCCGACGCAAAGAGCCCTGACGTCGCTCAGCGGCGTCAGCCGTAGCCTCGCCGAGAAGATCGTCAAGTACCGCGACGAGCACGGCGCTGTTCAAGAAGCCGGAAGATCTGCGCCGCGTCGAAGGCGTCGGCAACGGGTTGCTCGAAAAGAATCGCGATCGCATCAGCGTGAAGTGACGCTCCGTGCCCACTTTTTCTTGGCCGCGCTTCACCCGTGATGTACGATGAGCCCAAAGTCGGCCGAGGCGACAACAGCGCCTCGCAGCGTCCCCGCAGACAATTCCGTCGGCGGCTGACGTGGCCGAGCCCAGGGTCGGGAGTCGGCATCTGTCTCTGGGTTAGCGGAATCTGGGCCCGCGTGGCGCCCTTGCCGAGAATAGGAGGTGATCCAGCCGATGTGTAGCCCTACGGTGTTCTGTGAGGTGGTCGCCTCCTAGGCAGGGTCCACGCTAGCTTCAGGTGGTCCAGCCTGGGAGACCAGGCGCCACCGGGCCCCGACGATCCCGCCTCACCAGCGGGGCGGCGCGACGGCGAGTGAATGCATCACGCGCCGCAGCTATCGTCGGGGCTCTTCATTTTTGTGCTCGGCCTTGTGCTCGGCGCGCACGCGAACGGGCGAGCTCGACTTCGGGGAGTTCGGAACGTTCTCGGTGTGGTCGCCCGGGCCCAAGAAATGGGCCCGGGCGGAAGCGAACAGGGGTGGTACTAGACCTTCCGGACGTTTGCTGCCTGAAGACCCTTCGGGCCTCGGGTCACCTCGAACTCGACCTTGTCACCTTCGGCCAGGGACTTGAAACCCTGAGCCTGGATGGCGCTGTAGTGGACGAAAACGTCCTCTCCGCCTTCCTGCGTGATGAACCCGTACCCCTTCGCATCGTTGAACCACTTCACCTGTCCCTGTGCCATCCTGCGACCTCTCTCTTCGGGGGTCTTCAGCCCCTGTGTACTCCCGCCGTAATGGCGGGGTTACCTGCCTGAATTGGCAGGCAAACCGGTGTTACACGCAAAAAAAAACACCGCCGGGAAACTGCTCCGCGCGGTGTGTGTCTCGTCTCTTCACTCGTCCGACTCCGTATAGTGACCCAAAAACCGGAGGCAAGAATTACACGGTAAGAGGGAACAAGTCAACCCAATTTCCTGAGGATCGGCCGGCCACGAAGCCGTCAGGGATTTTTACTCGCGCACCGATTGGTATTCGTCTCGAGCGTCCGCGTTCGAATTGCGGTCGAGGCACCCGCGACCGCGCGGCTGACGCGTGCCGTCACCGAGGTGCCAAAATGGACGCCGGTCCTGTCTTACTTCGAGACCAACCGCGGCCCCGCTCGCGCCAAAAAACCGTCGCGTGAGCGATGCAGATTTGACAGCAGCCGCCTGGGCCGACCCGCGAACGGCACCTGGCCAGCCGGGTAGCCAAGCCTCTGAAAAACATTCCTTTTCGCCCTAGGAGACCGGGCGGGACCCTCCCGACAATGGGAGCCGGAAGCTCGTCTAAACGCGCGTAAAATTAGCGTTTTTGTTTCGGCGTGGCATGGACTGTGCTACTGTACGGCACGCTCGCAAACGTCCGAACTAGCTAACTCAAGACGACGATGGAGCGCCGATGTTCTACAACCTTTTGGCCGGGATGTTCTCGAACGATCTTGCAGTGGACCTTGGTACTGCCAACACGCTGGTGTACGTGCGCGGCGAAGGGATCGTGCTCAACGAGCCTTCGATCGTCGCCATCCATCAGGCCGACCATTCCGTGCTCGCGGTCGGACACGAGGCCAAGGCCATGCTGGGCCGCACGCCCGGCAACATCGTGGCCATTCGCCCGCTGAAGGACGGCGTCATCGCCGACTTCGACGTCACCGAGAAGATGCTCCACTACTTCATCTCGAAGGTGCACCGGCGTCGCACGCTGGTGCGTCCACGCATCGTCGTCGGCGTGCCGTCGGGGATCACGCAGGTGGAGAAGCGCGCGGTGCGCGACTCGGCCATGCAGGCCGGCGCTCGCGAGGTCTACCTGATCGAGGAGCCGATGGCCGCAGCCATCGGGGCTGGCTTGCCGATTCAGGAGCCGGGCGGCAACATGATCGTGGACATCGGCGGCGGTACCACCGAGGTGGCCGTCATCTCGCTGTCCGGCATCGTCTACTCCAAGTCGGTGCGGATCGCCGGTGACGAGATGGACGAGGCGATCGTGCAGTACATCAAGAAGCACTACAACCTGCTGGTCGGCGAGCGACGGGCCGAGGAGATCAAGATGGCCCTCGGCTCGGCCTATCCGATGGGCGGCGAGCGGCGCACGATGGAGGTCAAGGGGCGCGACCTGATCGACGGGATCCCCAAGACCATCGTCATCACCGACGAGGAGATCCGCGAGGCGCTGCGCGAGCCGGTCATGACCATCGTCGAGACGGTGCGGACCTGCCTGGAGCGCACCCCGCCCGAGCTCGCGGCGGACATCGTCGACAAGGGCATCGTGCTCACCGGCGGCGGCGCGCTGCTGCGCGGCCTCGACCATCTGCTGCGGCAGGAGACGAACCTGCCGGTCACTCAGGGCGAGGACCCGCTGTCCTGCGTCGCGCTGGGAACGGGCAAGGTGCTTGACGAGCTCGATCTGCTGAAGAAGGTGGCCATTCCGGCCTGATTCGGTAGTGGGGGTCGAAGGTGAAGATTCGCGCGATCGTGCTGCTGGGCACCATCGCGGTGGTCTGTCTGCTGCTCCTCACTCTGCAGATGCGCGGTTACACCGCGCTGGCCACCGATGCCCTGGCGGTGGTCACCACGCCGATCCAGAGCGCGCTGGCCCGTGTGAATCGCTCCGCGGTCGGCGTGTGGTCCACGTATCAAGACTGGAAGAACGTCCGGGCCGAGAACCGCCGGCTGCGTGAAGAGGCGCAGCAGCTGCGGGTGGAGGCGCTGCAGGTGACCGAGACGGTCGAGGAGAACCGCCGGCTGCGCCGGCTGCTCGCGCTCAAGGCCGCGATGCCGCTGGAGACGCTGTCCGGCGAGATCATCGCCCGCGAGTGGGGTGGATGGGTGCGCTCGCTCACCGTGAACCGTGGGCGCTCCGATCACGTGACGCGGCTCACCGCGGTGATCGCCCCCGACGGCCTCATCGGCCGGGTGGTGGACGTCCGGCCGGGCGCCTCGGTCGTGCAGGTCCTCATCGACCCGGCCTCCACCGTCGGCGCTCACGCCGTGCGCGCGCGCACCGCCGGCATCGTCGAGGGCGAGCCGCGCGGCACCATGCGCTTCAAGTACATGGCGCGTGACGGCAGCGGCCTGCAGGTGGGCGACCTGGTGGTGACCTCCGGCGTCCGGTGGCCTCTTCCCGCGGGGGATCCCGGTCGGCCGGGTGCGCGCCATCGACGACCGCGGCTCGGCGCTCTTCCACTACGCGCAGCTGGCGCCCGCCGTGGATTTCGCGCGCATCGACGAGGTGCTGCTCGTCGTCGGTGAGGGCACCCACGACGTGGCGGCGATCTTCGAAGGCAATGGTGGCTGATGCGCACGCTCGTCGCGGTCGCCGTGTTCGGCGGCGGTATCGCCCACGCCACCCTGGGCCCAGCGCTCCGCATCGCCGACGTCGCGCCTGACATCCCCCTCATCGTGGTCGTGCTGCTGGCCCTGCGCCGGGGACCGGAGTTCGGCTGCGCGGCCGGCTTCATGGCGGGCCTGCTCCAGGACGCGGCCTCCGGCGGCCTGCTCGGCGTGCAGGCGCTCACCAAGGCGCTCATCGGCTTCGGCATCGGTGCGCTCGGCGGCCGCCTGCGGGTGAGCCAGCCGCTGGTGCAGGTGCCCGGCCTGGTCCTGCTCACGATCGCCGAGGGCCTCGCGCGCTTCGCGCTGCTGAAGCTCTTCCACTTCCCGGCGCCGTTCCTCGAGGTCATGACCTACGTGGTTCTGCCGCAGGCGCTCTACAACGGCTTCCTCGGCGCGGCGCTGGTCCTGGCGTTGACCTGGGCCGAGTCGATGAAGGAGCGCACGACGTGAGCGATCCGCGGCTCGGCTACCTCGGCGGTCGCATGCCGGGCCGGCCCGATCCCGGCCGCCGGCGCATCATGACCATGGCGGGGATCGCGTGCGGCGCGCTGCTGCTGATCGTCTGTCAGCTCTGGTATCTACAAGTTCTCGAGGGCGGGCGGTTCCAGGAGGCGTCCGACAAGAACCGCATCCGCATCCGTCCCATCGCGGCGCCGCGCGGCATTCTGTTCGATCGCAACGGCCTGCCGCTGGTGGACAACCGGCCGGCCTTCACGCTCTCGCTGATTCCGCGCGAGCTCGAGCGCGACGCCGCCAAGCGTGACGCGACCCTGGGCCGCCTCGCGGCCTTGCTGCAGATTCCCTTTGCCGATCTTCAAGATTCGGTGGCCAAGGTCTCGTCCGACTCGATCCTGCCGGTGCGCGTGCGGCGCGGCCTCAGCATGGACGACGTCGCCAAGGTCGAGGAGTGGAAGCTGGAGCTGCCCGGCGTGATCGTGGAGGTCGAGCCGCAGCGTGCCTATCCGAACAGCCGGTTCGCCGCCCACCTGCTGGGATACGTGCGCGAGGCCAGCGACGAGCAGCTCAAGCAGGGCCGCTATCGTCGCGGCGACATGGTGGGTCAGAGCGGGCTGGAGCGGCTGCTCGACGAGTTCCTGCGCGGCAAGGACGGGGGCGAGCGCCTCGAGGTCGATGCGATGGGCCGGCAGATGCGGCTGATCCAGTCCACCGAGCCGCATCCCGGCGCCCAGGTCGTCACCACCATCGATCGGCGCGTGCAGGAAGTGGCCGAGCGGGCCATGGAGGGCAAGGCCGGCGCGGTGGTGGTGATGGATCCGCGCAACGGCGACGTGCTGGCCATGGTCTCGACGCCGGCCTTCGAGATCGACCGCTTCACCGGGACGATCGATCGCAACGCGTGGCTGCGGGTCATGCAGGACCCCAACCATCCGCTGCTGAACCGGACGATCCAGTCGCAGTACCCGCCGGGCTCGGTGTTCAAGATGATCGTCGCGGCGGCCGGTCTGCAGGAGGGCACGCTCACGCCCGGTGACCGCGTGCAGTGCACGGGAGAGTTCCACCTCGGCACGTGGACCTTCCGGGACTGGAAGAAGGAGGGGCACGGTAGCGTCGATCTCATCAAGGGGATCCGCGACTCGTGCGACGTCTACTTCTACAACGCCGGTCTCAAGGTCGGCGCGCCCTCGATGGCCAAGTGGGCCGAGGCCTTCGGGCTCGGTGCGCCCACCGGGATCGATTTCGGTGGTGAGAAGCCCGGGCTCATCCCGCATCCCAAGGTGCCGCGCAAGGGCCGGCCGGCCATCTGGCACGCCGGCGAGACCGTGAACATGTCGATCGGCCAGGGCGCGGTGCTGGTGACGCCGATGCAGGTGGCCCGCTTCATGAGCGCGATCGCCAACGGCGGCGTCCTGTGGAAGCCGCGGCTGGTCCAGCGGATCGAGCGTCCGGAGAAGGGCGTGGTGTGGAGTGACGCGGGCAGCGTGAACGGCCACGTCGAGCTCGCCCCGATGGTGTGGGCGCTCCTGCGCCAGGCGCTGTGGGCCGTCGTCAACGACGGCGGCACCGGGGCGGCGGCCCGCATTCCCGGCCTCGACATCGCCGGCAAGACCGGCACCGCGCAGACCATCGCCAACTCGCGATCGGACAAGGGGCAGGATCACGCCTGGTTCACCGCCTTCGCGCCGGTGAAGGATCCCGAGGTCGTGGTCGTCGTCCTGGTGGAGCGGGGTGGACACGGGGGGTCGGAGGCGGCGCCCATCGCGCGGCAGATCCTGAACGCGATCTTCTTTGAAAAGGTGGCCAGCGTAGATATCGATGGATGATCGCGTTGTCTGACGGCAGACTCTAGAGCGATGGTCGGCATCGACCGGCGGCTGCTGCAGAACGTCGACTGGCCGCTCGTGGGCGCCACGCTCGGTCTGGTCACGCTGAGCGCAAGCACGCTGGCCACGGTCAGCGTCGGTCGCACCGGCGGCGGCGTGGCCATCCGACAGATCGCGTGGTTCGGCGTCGGACTCTTCGCCCTCACGATCGTGGCCAGCATCGACTACCGACGGCTGGTCCAGCTGGCCCCCCTGCTCTACATCGGCGGCCTTGGCGCGCTGGTGGCCGTCTTCCTGCTCGGCCGTACGGTATCGGGCGCCCGACGCTGGCTCCTGGTGGGGCCGCTGTCGGTCCAGCCCTCCGAATTGTTCAAGCTCTGCTTCGTCCTGATGGGGGTGTGGCTGGTCACCTCACGCTGGGCCCAGCCGGTCGGCAAGACCGCGCTGATCCTGGCCGCTCCGCTGGCCCTGGTGCCGGCGGTGCTGATCGTGAAGCAGCCCGACCTCGGAACCGCGCTGCTGTTGTTCCCCGTCCTGATCGCCCTGCTCGTCGCGGCTGGGTTGCCGTTGCGGATCCTGGGAGGACTCGTCCTCGCCGGGCTCGCCGCGCTGCCCCTGGCGTGGTTCGCGATGAAGGAATATCAGCGGGAAAGGATTCTGGTGTTCCTGGACCCGTTTCGCGATCCCCTGGGGAGCGCGTACAACGTGATCCAGGCCAAGATCGCCATAGGCTCGGGACAGCTCCTGGGCAAGGGAGTGGCCGGCGCGACACAGAGCCGGCTCTCCTTCCTGCCGGAGCGTCACACGGATTTCATCTTCGCCGTATTCGCCGAGACGTGGGGGTTCGTCGGCTGCCTCGTCCTCCTCACCTGCTACGCGCTGCTTCTGCTCCGCGGATTCGACATCGCGGCGTCGACGCGCGAGCCGGTGGGACGCCTGGTCGCGCTGGGGGTCACCGCACTGGTGGCGACCCAGGTGATCGTCAACGTGGGCATGGTGACCGGACTGATCCCTGTGGTCGGGATTCCGCTGCCGTTCATGAGCTACGGCGGCTCCTCGATGGTCGTCTCCATGATGGCCTTGGGGCTCCTACTCTCGGTTCGAATGCGGCAGTTCCAATGAGACACCCGATCGAACATCGTCGCGCGGGCGACGCGGTCCGGGCGTCGGAGGGACACTGCCGTGAGCAAGCGCATCGTCGTCAACGTCGGCCTGCTCGAAACCCGCGTCGCGGTCCAGGAGGGTAACCTCCTCACCGAGCTCTATCTCGAGCGGCACCGTCACCGGTCGATCGTGGGTAGCGTGTACAAGGGCACGGTCACCAACGTCCTGCCCGGCATGCAGGCCGCCTTCGTGGACATCGGCCTCAGCAAGGACGCCTTCCTCTACGCCGGGGACTACACCGCCAACCTCACCGACGCCGGCCACGCCATGCTGTCGGGGGCCGAGGACGACGCCGACCCCGACGCCGACAGCGAGGAGGGCGAGGAGCCCAAGCGCGAGGCCACCGGCCCCATCGAGGAGATGCTGAGCCGGAACCAGGAAGTCCTGGTGCAGGTCTCCAAGGAGTCGCTGGGCACCAAGGGCGCGCGGGTCACGTCCTTCATCTCGATTCCCGGGCGCTACGTGGTCTACATGCCGCAGGCCCGACACGTCGGGGTCTCGCGCCGCATCAAGGATGAGCGCGAGCGGGACCGCCTGCGGGCGGCCCTGCGCAGCCTCAAGCTGCCGCCCGGCGGCTTCATCTTGAGGACCAACGCCGAGGGCAAGGGCGAGGAGGAGTTCGCCCACGACGTCGAGTTCCTGTCCCGCCTGTGGTCGCAGATCCAGGCGCGCTTCGAGCAGGCCAAGTCTCCGGCCGCGCTGCACGAGGAGATGGACCTCACCTTCCGCGTGGTGCGCGACCTGTTCTCACCGGAAGTCGACGAGTTCGTGGTGGACGACCGGGCCGCCTACGACAAGTGCGTGGGCTACGTCCAGGCGCTGGTCCCGGCGCTGGAGGAGCGCGTGCGGCTCTACACCGAGCGCGCGCCGATCTTCGACGCCTTCGGGATCGAGAAGGACATCGAGAAGGCGCTGCGGCGCCGGGTGTGGCTCAAGTCCGGGGGCTACATCGTCATCGACCACACCGAGGCGCTGGTCTCCATCGACGTCAACACCGGCAAGTACGTGGGCAAGCGTGACTTCGAGCAGACCGTGCTCAAGATCAACCTGGAGGCGGCCACCGAGGTGGTGCGCCAGATCCGCCTGCGCGACCTCGGCGGCATCATCATCATCGACTTCATCGACATGGAAGTCCTCGAGCATCGCGAGCAGGTCTACAAGGCGGTCAAGCGCGCGCTGGTCGAGGACAAGGCCCGCACCAACGTGCTGGAGATCTCCGAGCTCGGCCTGGTCGAGATGACCCGCAAGCGGGTGCGCCAGGACCTGCGCGCGCTGCTGACCCAATCGTGTCCGACCTGTCGCGGTGGCGGGGTGGTGAAGTCGAACGAGACGCTGGCCACCGAGATCTACCGCGCCATCCAGGGCAAGGCGGCCGCCGAGGCGCCCGCGGCCGAGGGACGCGAGATCGTCGTCCGTGCGCATCCCGACGTGGCCGGCTATCTCGAGGGGGAGGGTCGGCCCGACCTCGAGCGTCTGCAGACCGGTCTCGAGGTGAAGATCACCGTCCAGCCGGCCTCCGGTCAGGCCCAGCGCGAGGAGTACGAGCTCCGCGTGCGCTGACGAGTCTGTCGAGTCGTCCTATATTTGCTAGCATCGCGGCGCGATGGCCAAGACCCCTCCGTCGCGCGTCAGCACCAGCCGCATCCTGGCCGACCTGCGCCTGGCCGCCCGCAAGGGCGACCGCTCGGCGCTCGCGCTGGCCGTCGATCAGATGCGGACGCTCGCGCATTCCCCGCGGTACTGGGAGCGCTACCTCGGCCTGCTCCGCAACCCGCTGGCCCGCCTGGTCGACCTGCTGACGATCAAGCAGGGCGACCGCATCGCCCACCAGAAGGGATGGAAGCTGCCGCGGCCGGCGCCGGCCGCCGCCGAGACCAAGGCGCGCCGCGGCGGCAAGAAGACGTCCGCGCGGCGGCGGCGTTCGGGCGGAGTGTCGCCGTCGGAGCAGCCCTCCCTCTTCGAGTGAGCCGCGCCGTCGTGGTCGTCAACGAGGCGGCGGGTGGCGGCCGCACCCGGCGGCTCTGGCCGGATCTGCGCGACGATCTGCGTCGGCTCGGCCTCGTCTTCGACTGGGCCCCCACGACCGGGCGGGGAACCGCCATCGACCTGGCCCGCGCGGCGGCCGAAGGCGGCGCGCCGCTCGTGGTCGCGGTCGGCGGTGACGGCACCCTCAACGAGGTCGTGAACGGCGCGACGCGGGAGACGGGGCCGGGCCCCGTGGTGGGTGTGGTGCTCACCGGCCGTGGATGCGATGCCGCGCGCAATCTCGGGCTGTCCACCGACGTTCGCGCCGCCGCCCGCGCCCTGGTGGAGGGCGTCGACACACGCTTCGATCTCATCCGCGCCGAATGGCCCGACGGGGCGTATCGCCTCGTCGTCACCGCGGCCGGCGCCGGCTTCGACGCCTCGGTGGCCCGGCGGACTGCCACCGGTGGCGGGCGTGGCACGCTACCGTACCTGCGTGGGATCGTCGCGACGCTGGCCTCACACGCGACCACCCCGGCCGAGATCGAGATCGACGGCGCCGTGGCGTGGTCGGGCAGGCTCAGCACCGTCGTCGTCGCCAACGGCGCCTTCTATGCCGGGGGGATGAAGATCGCGCCCACCGCCGATCCCGGCGATGGCCAGCTCGATTCAGTCATCCTCGGCGACCTCGGGCGACTCGAGCTGCTGCGGTGGCTGCCCACGGTGTACCGCGGCGGGCACCTGGCCAATCCCAAGATCGTGACCCAGCGCGCCCGCCGCGTGTCGATCCGCGTGGCCTCGCCGCTGCCCGTGCACGTGGACGGCGAACCGGCCGGCGAGACACCGGTGACGTTCGAGGTGCGCCCCGGCGCGCTCCGGCTGCGCCACTGAGCTCCCGCACCGTTTGACAGCCGGCGGCCCCGGGGGCACTCTACCCCCTGGGGGTATCAAGCGTGCTCAACGACGAGGCGAAGGCCAAGGCGCGCGGTCGGCTGCGGCGGATCGAGGGGCAGGTGCAGGGCCTGCAGCGCATGATCGAGGGGGACGCCTACTGCGTCGACGTGCTGCTGCAGATCTCGGCGGTGCAAGGCGCGCTGGAGCAGGTGCAGAAGCTCCTGCTCGGCCGGCACATCGAGTCGTGCGTGGCCGACGCGCTGCGGACGGGCTCGCGCTCGGAGCGCCAGCAGAAGATCGAGGAGCTGCTGGAGGTGTTCTCGCGCTTCGGAGGCTCCTGATGGCCGAGCGTCTCACGCTGCCGGTGCGCGGCATGCACTGCGCGGCCTGCGTCGGCAAGGTCGAGCGCGCGCTCACCGGCGTCCCCGGCGTGGAGAGCGCGTCGGTCAACCTGGCCACCGAGCGGGCCACGGTGGCGTTCGACCCCACGCGCACCGCCGTGCCCGCGCTGCAGACCGCCGTCGCCGCCGCCGGTTACGAGCTGGCGCCGGCGCCGATCGCCCACGGGCGAAGCCGAGGACCACGAGCGGGCCGAGCGGGCGCGGGAGCTGGAGGCGCTGAAGCGTCGCGTCGTGATCGGCGCGCTGCTCTCGGTGCCCATCGTGATCGGGAGCATGCCGGACGTCTTTTCCTGGGCGCCGGCCTGGCTGCGCGATCCGCGCGTGCTGCTGGCGCTGACGGTGCCGGTGCAGTTCTGGGTGGGCGCCGAGTTTCATCGCGGGTTCCTGCGCGATCTGCGCCACCGCAGCGCCAGCATGGACACGCTCGTCTCGCTCGGCACCAACGCCGCGTTCTTCTTCAGCGTGGCGGTGACCCTGTGGCCGCACGTGTTTCACGCGGCCGGGGCGATGACCTACTACGAGACGGCGGCGGTGGTGATCACCCTCGTCGCGCTGGGACGCTGGCTGGAGGCGCGCGCCCGCGGGCGCACGTCGGAGGCCATCCGCCGGCTCGTCAGCCTGGCCCCACGCACCGCGCGCGTGCGGCGGGCGAGCGGTGAGGTCGAGATCCCGACCGGGGAGGTCGAGGTCGGCGACCTGATCCGCATCCGCCCGGGCGAGCGCATCCCGGTCGACGGCGTCGTGATCGAGGGCGCATCCGCGGTCGACGAGTCGATGCTCACCGGGGAGAGCCTGCCGGTGGACAAGGCGTCCGGGGTGACGGTGTTCGGCGGCACCGTGAACCGCACCGGCAGCTTCGTCTTCCGGGCCACGCGAGTCGGCAGCGAGACGACGCTGGCCCGGATCGTCAAGCTCGTGGAGGAAGCCCAGGGCTCGCGGGCGCCGATCCAGCGTCTGGCCGATCGCGTGGCGGCGGTCTTCGTGCCGGTGGTGCTCGGCATCGCCGCGCTGACGTTCGCCGGCTGGTGGCTGCTCGGTCCGGAGCCGGCGCTCCTGCACGCGCTCAGCAACGCCGTGGCGGTGCTGGTGATCGCCTGCCCGTGCGCCATGGGGCTGGCCACGCCGACGGCCATCATGGTCGCCAGTGGCCGCGGCGCCGAGCACGGCGTGCTGATCCGGAGCGCCGCCGCGCTCGAGCGTCTGCGCAGCGTCGACACGGTGGTGTTCGACAAGACCGGCACGCTGACCGTCGGGCGCCCGAGTGTGACCGACGTCGTCGTGGTGGGACGCGACGTGACGGAGGACGACGTGCTCGCCCTGGCCGCGGCGGTCGAGCAGGGCTCCGAGCATCCGATCGGCGAGGCGATCGTACGCCGGGCCAAGGATCGCGGTCTCGCGTTGCCGCCGGTCGGCTCGTTCGTCACCGTGCCGGGGCAGGGAGTGGACGCGCTGGCGCCCGACGGCCGCGCGCTGCTCGGTAACCGCACGCTCATGGACGCTCGCGGTATCGACGTCGCCGGCCTGGCCCCGCGCGGGGAGGCGCTGGCGGCCGAGGGCAAGACGGTCGTGTTCCTGGCGTTGGCCGGGCGCGCGCTCGGGCTCATCGCGGTGGCCGACGTCGCTCAAGCCGGAGGCCGCCGCGGCGGTGAGCGCGCTGCGCCGGATGGGGCTCGCGGTCGTCATGCTCACCGGCGACCATCGGGCGACCGCGGCCGCCATCGCCGCCCAGGCCGGTGTCGACCGCGTGCTCGCGGAAGTGCTCCCCGAGGCCAAGGCGCACGAGATCCGCCGGCTGCAGGAGGCGGCACACGTGGTGGCGATGGTCGGCGACGGCATCAACGACGCACCCGCCCTGGCCCAGGCCGACGTCGGGATCGCGATGGGCTCCGGCACCGACGTGGCGATCGAGGCGGCGGACGTCACGCTGATGCGGGGCGACCTGCGCGGTGTGGTGGCGGCGGTGGAGCTGTCGCGCCGGACGATCCGCATCGTGAAGGAGAACCTCGCGTGGGCGTTCGGCTACAACGTGGTCCTGATTCCCGTCGCCGCCGGCCTGCTGTATCCGGTGGCCGGGGTGCTGCTGTCGCCCATCCTCGCCGGCGCGGCGATGGCGTTCTCGTCAGTGTCCGTGGTGACCAACAGTCTCAGACTGAAACGATGGAGGCCCAGTGATGGCCGTTGATCCTGTCTGCAAGATGACCGTCGATCCGCCCAAGGCGGCCGCGCAGTCGAGCTACAAGGGCGAGACCTATTACTTCTGCGCGGTGGGCTGCAAGCAGAAGTTCGACCGGGAGCCCGACAAGTACCTGGCGGGCGCCAAGAGCGAGATGGGGCGCTGATGCGCGAACCCGCGCTCCTGGAGGGCCGTGCCCGCTACGAGCGCGTGATGCACGGCTGGGTGGACAACCTGCACGAGGACGCGCTCACCCACACCGTGCGCCTGTCCGACGACGACCGCGGCCTGCAGGTCGCGGTCGTCGCGCTGCCCTCGCCGACCTACGTCATCCACGAGGCTCGCCTCACCCCGCTGACCGGTGACGTCGCGCCGTCCGTGGTCGCCGGCTTCGCCCGGCTGGCCGGGGCGGCACTGGTCGGCGGTCTCACGCGGCAGGTCGCCGCGCTCGTCGGCGAGGGCGCCGGCGGCACGCTGGCGGTGGACGCCACGATCGAGGTCGGGCGTCTCGCCCGCCAGGTGGCCAAGATGCCGCGCGCGGAGGCCGAGCGCGCGGCGTCCGGCGATCCGCTCGACTGCTGGCGCCTGGACACGACGGGCTGGGCCGAGCTGCCGAATTCCTGCTTCGCCTACAGCGAGGCCGGCCGCCAGCTCTTCGGCACGCGCACGGTGGCCGCGCAGATGAGCCCCGACCTCTACAGCCCGCGGCCCGGGCAGCGCAAGGTCTTCGAGCGGCGCAAGGTCGCACGCCTCGAGCGGGTCGGCGACCGGCTGCGACTCTTCCACTCCATGCACGACAACGTGCACGGCTTCGAGATCACCTACGAGATCGATCTCGGCCACCGGCAAGGTCGTGCGCGCCGAGCACATCACGCCGCGGCTGCCGTACATGGGCATCTGCTCGGAGCCGCAGCGGCGGATCACGTCGCTCCTGGGCGAGACCGCCGACGCGGGATTGCGCAAGCGGATCCAGACGACGCTCGGCGGCGAAGGCGGCTGCGGCCAGCTCTACGATCTGACGTCGGATCTGCTCAAGCTCCTCGCGTAGCACCCTCCACGGCTTCAGACGCTCACTCGATCGGGGGCCCGAGGGTCAGACGGTAGCCGTTGACCGTGAATCCCGGGGCGGGCTGGAAGTCCAGATCGGGTGCCGGCTGAAAGCCCATGCGCGTGTAGAGGCGGACGGCGGCGCGCATCGCGGGCACTGTGTGCAGGGTCAGGGCCTCGGCCCCGGCGTCGCGGGCGCGACGCACGCATTCCTGCATGAGCGCGTGCGCCACGCCCTGGCCCCGCGCGGATGGCGCCACGGCCAGCAGTCGCACCTCGGGCCAGCGGCCCTGGCCGGGCGCGGCGGCGGTCCCGGCCGGGCGGGCCGGGTAGAGCAGGACGGTTCCGACGATCGTGGCGTCGCTCTCGGCGACGAGCTGGATGGCGGGCTGGGGGTTGGCCAGCGTCGCCAGGATATTCTGGCGGTAGGGCGCCCAGATCGGGACCTGCGCGTACTCCTGGTACGCGGCCAGCGTCAGGGCGACGATGGCGTCTCGATCGCCGGCCCGCGCTTCACGGAGACTCACTGTCATCGCGCTCTGTCCTTCCATGTCGACGGGGCGGGGCGTCGCGCCGGGCTCACGCTGTCCACGCACTGCACGAGAGGGCCGTCGTCACGGCGTTATACTACGGGGCGCGATGCCGTTTCTGCCCACCGGCAAGCTGCCGGCCGATCTGCTGCAGGCCGTCCTCGACAAGCACGCGCGCCACGATCCGCGGGTGTGGTGGGGCCGCGCGTGGGCGAGGACGCCGCCGTCATCGACCTCGGCGATCGCTATCTCGTGGCCACCGCCGATCCGATCACCTTCGCCACCGACGAGCTCGGCTGGTACGCGCTGCACGTCAACGCCAACGACATCGCGGTGCGCGGGACCCGTCCCCGCTGGTTCCTGGCCACGCTGCTGCTGCCAGCCGGCGCGACCGACGAGGAGATGGTGCGGACGCTGTTCGGCAGCTCGCGCGAGGCGTGCGAGGAGCTCGAGGTCGCGCTGGTCGGCGGCCACACCGAGAGTCACGCGCGGGCATCGATCGACCCATCGTCGCCGGCACGATGCTGGGCGAGGTGGCCAAGGACCGACTGGTCACGACCGGCGGCGCCCAGGTCGGGCGACGCCATCGTGCTGACCAAGGGCGTGCCGCTGGAGGGGGCGGCGATCATCGCGCGCGAGAAGGAGGCCGAGCTGCTGGCGCGCGGTGTGACGGCCGGCGATGGTCCGCAAGGCCAAGGCGTTCCTGCGCACGCCCCGGGATCAGCATCCTGCCCGAGGCCGAGATCGCCTGCGAGCTGGCCAGCGTGCACGCCATGCACGATCCCGACCGAGGGCGGCATCGCCACCGCGCTGCACGAGCTGGCCACGGCGGCCGGCGTCGGACTGCGCATCGACCACGATCGCATCACGGTGCTGCCGGAGGGCGCGCGCGCTGTGCGAGGCCTTCGGTCTCGACCCGCTCGGCACGATGGCGTCGGGGAGTCTGCTGATGACGCTCGGCGCCGCCGAGGCCGGCATCGTCATCCACGCGCTGGCCCGCGAGCAGATCGACAGTCACTTCATCGGGCAGGTCGTGCCGCGCGAGCAGGGCGTCATGCTCGTGGAAGGCACGCGACAGTGGCCGCTGCCCACCTTCGCGCGCGACGAGATCGCGCGGCTCTTCGAGGAGGACTGACCTGCCCACGCTCGGATACTCGCGCCGCTCGCTCGCACTCGGACAGGACGGCCTGGTGTCCTCCTGCCACCCGCTCGCCACGCTGGCCGGCGTCGAGACGCTGAAGGCCGGCGGCACCGCCGCCGACGCGGCCGTGGCGACCAACGCCGTGCTGGCCGTGACCCAGTCCAACAACTGCGGGCTCGGCGGCGATCTCTTCTGCCTCTACTACGAGGCGGCCACGCGGCGCGTGCACTTCCTCAACGGCGCCGGGCGCGTCGGGCTCGCGCGCGACGATTGCCGAAGTGGCGCCGGCGCGGGATGACGGGCCTGCCCGTGATCGGGCCCGCCACGGTGAGCGTGCCCGGGCGTCACGCGGGCGTGGGCCATGCTGCTCGAGCGCTTCGGCTCGCGCCCGCTCGACCGGCTGCTGGCTCCGGCCATCCACTACGCCGAGCGGGGATTTCCCATCACCTCGATCCTGAGCCAGGGCATCGCCGAGTACGCGCCGGGCAATCCCGACCCGGAGTGGCGTCGCGTGTTCTTCGCCGGCGGGCGTGCGCCGGCGCCGGGCGAGATGTTCGTGCAGCCGGATCTCGCGCGGACGCTGCGCGACCTCGCCACGCGAGGGCCCCGACCTGTTCTATCGCGGCCGGGTGGCGCAGGTGATCGCCGAGCGCATGGCGGCCGACGGGTTCCTCACGCCCGACGATCTGGCGGCGCACCGCGGCGAGTGGGGCGAGCCGATCGCCACCACCTACCGCGGCTTCACGGTCTACGAGACGCCACCGCCCACGCAGGGGATCACCGCGCTGATGGCGCTCAACATGCTCGAGGGCGTGCCGCTCGCCAAGCTGCCCCTGCACTCCGCCGAGCATCTGCATCTGCTGCTGGAGATCACCAAGCTCGCCTACGCCGACCGGGATCGCTGGATCGGCGATCCGGCCCAGGCGCACGTGCCGGTCGAGGCGCTGCTCGACAAAGCGTACGCCGCCGCGCGACTCAAGCTCTTCGATCCCCGCAAGGCGGGCCTCTACAGTCCCGGGGACCCCGACGGTGACACCACCGGCTTCGTCGTCGCCGACGGACAGGGCAACATCGTCAGCGTGATCCAGAGCCTGTTCAACGCGTTCGGCTCCGGCGTGGTCCCGCCCGGCACCGGCGTTCTGCCTGCAGAACCGCGGCCGTCACTTCACGATGGACCCGTCGCATCCCAGCGCGCTGGCGCCGGGCAAGCGGCCGTTCCACACCCTGATGGCCTCGATCAGCACGCGCGACGACCGGCCGGTGATGGGCTTTGCCACCATGGGAGGCAACGGACAGGCGATGTTCCACGTCCAGGTGCTGACCAACGTCTTCGACTACGGGCTCGACATCCAGGAGGCGATCGAGCGGCCCGCGCTTTCTCATCGGCGCCTTCCTGCCCGGACGAGCCGGGCGACCTGATCCGTCTGGAGAGCCGGGTGCCGGCGCGCGTGTTCGCCGCGCTCAAGCGGCGGGGCCACGGGATCACGCCGGCGCCGGAGCTCTACTACCGGGTCGGTCACGCTCACGGCGTGACCGTGAGCACCGACGGCGTCCTGACCGGAGGCGCCGACCCGCGTGGTGACGGCGTGGCGCTGGGCTTCTGATGCGACGCCTGCTGGCCCTGATCACCGTGGTCGCGGTGCTGGCCCCGGCCCTGCCGGTGGCCGCCGCCGAGTGGGGAGACATTCGCCCGGGCATCAGCACCACCGCGAACGTGCGCGCGCAGTACGGCGCGCCGAGCAAAGTCGAGCAAGCAGAAGGTCGAGAACTACGACACCGAGACGTGGATCTACGAGGGGCCGCAGGCGCCGGCCGGGCTGAACCGGCTCACGGTGGAGTTCGGGCTGGTGCAGTCGGACAAGTACCAGGCCAACGTGGTGCGCGATTTCCGGATCGAGCCGCTAGCCCGGCAGGTTCACGCGCAGCATCGGTGAACCTGGGCTGGGGCCAGCCCGACCGCATGGGCCGCGATGGCGAGACCGACGTCTTCGTCTACCTGCGAGGGACTGATCGTGTACTTCGACGAGACGGGCCAGAACGCGCAAGCTGATGCTCTTCACGGTGCCCCAGCCGCGCGATCCGGCCGACGAGCCGCCGCGGCGTTGATCAGGCCGCGGACCGGTATCGGCAGCCAGTCGGGCCGGTTGTTCGCCTCGTACACGACCTCGTAGGCCGCCTTCTCCACCTCCAGCACCGCCAGCGCGCTCGCCCGCGCCGCCTCGCCGGCCGGCAGGAACGTCGCGCCGGCGGCGGACGGCGCCGATAAGCCGTCGAGGAAGGCGCGGCGGGCCTGCGCCTCCCAGCCGGCGGGCGCGCCGGCGGTCGCCGCCGCGTAGGCGAGCGAGCGCAGCATCCCGGCCACGTCGCGCAGCGGCGTGTGCTTGCGCGCGCCGCTCGGCCAGCGGCCGGAGCGGCTCGCCCTCGAAGTCGATGATCGCCCAGTCCTCGCCCTCGCGAATCGCCAGCGTCTGGCCGAGATGAAAATCGCCGTGGTGCCGCACCTTGACGAGACCGAGGAGCCCGCCGAGCCCGGAAGCATCGATCCGCGCCGGAACCCCCTCCGGAAGATGTCCCCCCAGGGCGCCGGCGGCCGCCTCGAGCTGGCGCTGGACGCCCGCGGTCCAGGCGGCCACGTCGGCCGCCGTGATGGGCTCGGGCGCCATCTCGGACGCCGCGGTCGCATCGGAGCCGAGCGCGCGGTGCAGCTCGGCGGTGATCCGGCCCAGCCGCTCGAGGGCGGGGAGCGCGGCGTCGCCGGCGGCGAGACGATCGAGCAGAAAACGCCAGCCGTCACGCGCGTCGCGTCACCAGCTCCTGCGTGACGGCCATCGCCCACTCGCCCTCGGCGTCGTGATACGCGAGGCTGCCGCACAGACGCGGCGTGTGGCGAAAGGCGGTGCGCTCGGTGAGGAACCGCGTGATCTCGATCTCTGGATTTGGCCCGACCTGCAGGCGGCGGAAGTGCTTGAGGATGAGGCGTGTCGCCGAACACGACCGACGTGTTGCTCTGCTCGCCGCCAAGGCGACGCGGCGCGGCGGTCGGCTGCCCGGTCGGCGGGGAAGGCCTGGGTCGGAGCTCCCCGCAGCTCACCGCTCGCGCCCGGCGCCCGGCCGCCGGTGGCGATCAGCGCGAGCAGCGCCTGGCAGAACGTCGGATCGTCGAGCGCGTCGGCCACCGCGGCGCCCGCGCGGAGGGGTACCGCATAGCGGGCGCTGCTCCCGTCGTCGAGCGTGATGCGGAGCAGCCACAGCGTGCCGCCGCCGAGGCGGATCCCGTCCTCGGCGGCGACGGCGACCACTCGCCGGCTCTTGGCCGCGAACCATCGCTGCCCCGCGATCCAGTCGGCCAGCACGTCGAGCGGCACCGCTCGGTCCTTGCATCAGATCGCCGAGTCCTCGATGCCGTAGCGCGCGGGACGGCGCTGGCGACCTTCCAGCCGCAGCCAGTAGTAGCCGTGGGGACCGAGCGAGAGGAAGTACGGCTCGCGGCGGATCGGCGGGAAGCGTGTGTCGCCGAGCATCTCGACCGGCACCAGGCCGTCGAGCGCGGCCAGGTCCAGCTCCACCGGCTGCGAGCGGCCGGAGAGATTGGCCACGATCAGCAGCGTGTCGTCCTGCCAGCGCCGCAGGTAGGCGAGCACCGACTGGTTGCGCGGACGCAGGAACTCGATCGATGCCGCGCCCGAAGGCGGCCGAGCGCCGGCGGGTCGCGATGAGTCGCCGCATCGTGTTGAGCAGCGAGCCCGCCTGCGCCTCCTGCGCGGCCACGTTCACCGCCTGGTAGCCGTACACGGGATCGGTCACCACCGGCAGGTAGAGCTGGGCCGGCTCGGCGCTGGAGAAGCCGGCGTTGCGGTCGCCCGACCACTGCATCGGCGTGCGGACGCCGTTGCGGTCGCCGAGGTGGACGTTGTCGCCCATGCCGATCTCGTCACCGTAGTAGACGATCGGGCTGCCCGGCAGCGTGAGGAGCAGGCAGTTGAGCAGCTCGATCCGCCGCCGGTCGTTGTCGAGCAGCGGCGCCAGCCGCCGCCGGATCCCGAGGTTCAGCTTCGTCTGCGGATCGGAGGCGTAGGCGTAGTACATGTAGTCGCGTTCCTCGTTGGTCACCATCTCGAGCGTCAGCTCGTCGTGATTGCGGAGGAACAGGCACCACTGGCAGGCGGGAGGAATCGGCGGGGTGTGGGTGAAGATGTCGGTGATCGGCAGCCGGTCCTCGCGCCGGATCCCCATGTAGAGCCGGGGCATGAGCGGGAAGTGAAAGGCCATGTGGAACTCGTCGCCGTTGCCGAAGTAGGGACGCACGTCCTCCGGCCACTGGTTGGCCTCGGCCAGCAGCACGCGGTCGCCGCCGTACTCGCGGTCGATCACCCGGCGGAACTCTCGCAGGATCGTGTGCGTCTCCGGCAGGTTCTCGCCGCTCGTGCCCTCGCGCTCGATCAGGTAGGGCACGGCGTCGCAGCGGAAGCCGTCGAGGCCGCGGTCGAGCCAGAAGCGCATCACGTCGAGCATGGCGCCCGTCACGGCCGGGTTGTCGTAGTTCAGGTCGGGCTGGTGGCTGAAGAAGCGGTGCCAGTAGTACTGCTTGGCGCCGGGGTCCCACGCCCAGTTGGACTTCTCCGTGTCGGTGAAGATGATGCGCGCGTCCCGGTAGCGCCGGTCGGTGTCGCTCCACACGTAGTAGTCGCGGAAGGGCGAGGCGGCGTCGGCGCGCGCGGCCTGGAACCACGGGTGCTGGTCGGAGGTGTGGTTCATCACGAGGTCGGCGATGACGCGCAGCCCGCGCTCGTGGGCGGCGTCGAGGAACCGCTGGAAGTCCTCGACGTTGCCGTAGGAGGGGTGAATCCCGTAGAAGTCGGCGATGTCGTAGCCGTCGTCCTTCAGCGGCGAGGGATACATCGGCAGGATCCACAGGCAGGTCACGCCGAGCTCGCGCACGTAGTCGAGCTTGGCCGTGAGCCCGGCGAAGTCGCCGATCCCGTTGCCGTCCCGATCGAAGAACGCCTTCACGTGGACCTCGTAGAACACGGCGTCCTTGTACCAGTCCTTCATGGGACGTACGCGACTTCGAGCTTCAGGCGATCGGGATCTTCGAAGAACGTGGCGTAGTAGCCGGGGCGGTACTCGGGATAGTCGCGCGGGCCGCCGTAGAGGACCGGGATGGCGCGCGGCTTCAGGAACTCGTCGTGGAAGCGATCGACATCGGCGCGGGCCCCGACCCGGAGCGCGACGTGGTTGAGCCCGGGGTTCTTGCGGTGGGCGGAGGCGGCGGCCCGCTCGGCCGGCGTGGCCATGATCCAGAAATCCGTCGTGCCGTTGCTCATCCCCAGCAGGTCGGCGCCGCCCATGACCACGCGATACTCGAAATAGGTCAGCAGGTCGCGATAGAACGGCAGCGAGGCGGCCGCGTCCCGCACGTTGATCTGCAGGTGGTAGACGCTGGCCTTCACGGGGTCGCGGCGCCGGGGCGCCTCATCGCCGCCAGGCACGAAGATCTGCGCGAGATCGCGCGTGGGGTCGAGCTCGACGAAGCCGCGCGGCCCCCGCCACTCGTAGCTGACGTCGCTCAGCAGCTCGTGCATGCGGTAGGCCTGCTCGGGGGCCACGCCGAGCTCGGCGATCGGCACGTCGACCATGCCGGCGTGGGTGGCGAAGGGGTCCAGGTTGACCGCCACGAAGACCACGTCGTCGCGCCCGGGCGTCATCTTGCTGTACCAGAGGATGTTCGGGTCGTCGCTCGGATGGAAGCGCAGGTTGTCGTAGAGCTGCAGCGCCCGGTGCTCGCGCCGGATGCGGTTGATGCGCGTGATGAAGCCGCCGAGGTTGCCGGCGCGCATTCCAGTCGCGCACCTTCAGCTCGTACTTCTCGGAGTTCAGGTACTCCTCGGAGCCCGGCGCGAACGGCGCGTTCTCGCCCAGCTCGTAGCCGCTGTAGATCCCGTAGAGCGAGGACAGCGTGGCGGCCAGCACCAGACGCATCCGGAAGGCCGGCCGGCCGCCGTGCTGCAGCGTCTCGTGCAGGATGTCCGGCGTGTTGGGCCACAGGTTGCCGCGGAAGTACTCGGCCACCGGCGGCTGGGTGATCTCCGTGCAGGTACTCGGCCAGCTCGTCCTTGGCGTTGCGCCACGTGAAGTAGGTGTAGGACTGGGTGAAGCCGGCCTTGGCCAGGACCTTCATCATCTTGGGCCGCGTGAAGGCCTCGGCCAGGAAGACGACCTCGGGGTGCGCCGTCTGCACCTCGCGGATCAGCCACTCCCAGAAGCGCACCGGCTTGGTGTGCGGGTTGTCCACGCGGAAGTGCGTCACCCCGTGGCCGATCCAGAACTCGACGAGCCGCCGCATCTCCTCCCAGAGCGGCCGCGGATCCTCGCCGTAGAAGTTCACCGGATAGACGTCCTGGTACTTCTTGGGCGGGTTCTCCGCGTACTTGATCGTGCCGTCGGGCCGGTGGAAGAACCACTCGGGGTGCTCGCGCACGTAGGGATGATCGGGCGAGCACTGGATGGCGAAGTCGAGGGCGACTTCCAGGCCGAGCGCGCGCGCCCGCGCGACGAACCGGTCGAAGTCGGCCAGCGTGCCGAGGTCGGGATGCACGGCGTCGTGCCCGCCCTCGGCGCCGCCGATCGCCCACGGGCTGCCCGGCTCGCCCGGCTGGGACGTCAGCGCGTTGTTGCGGCCCTTGCGGTGCGCCCGGCCGATCGGATGGATCGGCGGCAGGTAGACGACGTCGAAGCCCATGGCGGCGGCGCGCTCGAGCTGGCTCTCGGCGTCGCGCGAACGTGCCGTGACGGCCGGCCACGCCCGAGCGCGGGAAGAACTCGTACCACGCGGCGAAGCGGGCGCGCTCGCGGTCCACGACCAGCTCGTACTCGCGCTCGTTCCAGGTGGCGTCGGCGCGGTCGAGGTGCCGATCCATGAGCGCCGCCAGCGCGGGATCCTGCGCGAGCGCGACCGCGGCCGGCTGGGCGGGCGCCTTCTCGATGCGCCCGACCCACGCCGTGAGGGCCGCGGCGTCCTCGGCGGTGGCCCGGCCGGCGGCGGCCGCGCACCAGCGCCACGCCCTCCTTGAGCTCGCTGGCCACGTCCTGGCCGGCCTCGACGCGCTTGGCCAGGTCGGCCAGCCAGGAGCGGAACGCGTCGGCCATCGCCTCGATCGTGTAGAGGTAGCGCGCGTTGTCGGACGGCGTGAAGGCGCCGGCCCAGCGGTCGTTGTCCACGAAGCGCATCGGGGTCTCGCGCCACGCCGACTCGTCGGCGCGCCGATACTTGAGGAAGGCGCGGAGCACCTCGTGGCCTTCCTTGAAGATGTCGGCGCTCACCTCGAGGACCATCCCCACCTCGCGCTTGACGGGGTACCGCCCACCGTCCACGAGGGGCGCGACGTTCTCGATGACGACGGTGCGGCGCAGATCCTTGGGGTCGAGCATGGCTCCGATTCTGACCGACTTATCTCCAGTGTTCCACGAGATACGGCTTCTGTCGCTCGAACGCCGCGCCGACGGCGTCCAGCTGGCAGCTGGCTGCCGGCGGCGCTGGCCGTGGTGGTGGTGAGCACGAACGCCGCGGTGCGGCCGAGGTAGAGCGGGGTGAGCGACCGCAGCAGGTGGTCACGGTGGACGACCGAATAGTGGTGACCGAGCGCGAAATCGTAGACCACCCGGGCCCACAGGTCGTCGGGGAAGGTCAGCCGGCCGCCGCTGTCGAGGGCCAGCACCTCGGCGAGCGTGTCGGGAGCCAGGATCAGCTCCCAGATGCTGATCAGGTCACGGGCCCCCAGCGCGAACGCCTCGCGCATGCCCTCGACGTCGACGGTCATCGGCTCGGTCCCGGGCGGGATCGGCTCGCCGAAGGCCGGGACGGTCTCGCTGCCCTGCACCTCGACCCAGAGATCCTCGTGACGCTGCATGACCGTGAAGGCCGCGCCCACCGTCTGGGCGATCATCGTGGGCAGATCGGACGTCCGGGTCCGCGAGCGCACCTGATGCCGGCCCAGCCACGCCTCGGCGACGGCAAACCCGTCGGCGATCGCCGTGCCGGTGATCCACAGGTCGCTGATGTCGCCGCCGGTCCGCGGCCACTTGGGATTGATCAGCAGGTGCTCGAGCAGGCGCGCCGAGAACGCCTGCTGCCCGCCCAGCGGCTGGTGCAGGCGGCGGCCGTAGAGCGCGCGCAGCAGCGGGCTGAGCAGCAGCCGCGAGATGGTGCCCTCGTAGCGGTGCCGCGCGTAGGCGGGGGCCACGAAGTCGGCCTTGCCGTCCAGCACCGGCCCGGCCAGGCGCGGGATCCACTCGGACGTGGCCGAGATCGTGTCGGCCTCCAGCAGCACCAGCGCCCGCGCGCCCAGCCGGTGGGCGATCTCGAACGTCGTGTGCAGGGCAGCCCCGCGCCCCGGCACGCCGTGAAACGGCACCGCGACCCGCTCACCGGCCGGAACCTCGTGCTCGGCCACGATGGCCGCCAGCCCGCCGGCCGCGGCGCGCTCGCGCGTGGCGTCGGCCGAGCCCGCGTCGCTCACCACCAGCGCGGCCTTCAGCGTGGGAAAGTGGCGGGCCAGCCCGTCGGCGGCCGTGGCGACCACTGAATCGAGCGTCTCGGCGCTGTTGTAGGTGAGCAGCCCGATGGCGATATCGGCCGGGCCGACGCGCGCCAGCGCCGCGACCACCGATTCGGACAGCTTGGCAGACGCCATGGGCCAGCGGCGCTCGCTCAGCGCGTGAGGTGAATGAGCAGCGCCAGGTAGTCGGTGAGGTGGCGCGTGATCAGGAACGAGCGGCGGACGTGCTCGCGCCCGGCGGCCCCCATCCGGGCGATCAGCTCGGGGTTGTTCAGCAGGTGACGCAACCGGAACGCCGCGCCCTCGACCGAGTGCACGATGTAGCCGGTCACGTCGTAGACGATCTGCTGGCTGAGCCCACCGGCGACGCCGGCCACCACCGGCTTGCCCTTCCACATCGCCTCGGCGGCGCCCAGCCCGAAGCCCTCGCGCACCGATTTCTGGATGACGATGGTGGCCGCGCGCTGCAGGGCGTTGATCTGCAGATCGGCATCCGGCGGCAGCTCGAGCACGACGATGTCGGGGTCGTGGGCCGCGGCCTCCCGCAGCTCGGCGAGCATCTCGGCACTCTCCCGCTCGCCGCCACCGGTGCCGGCCAGCACCAGCCGGACGTTGTAGTGCTTCTTGACCAGACGATACGCGTTGACCACGCCCAGCGGGTCCTCGGCCGCGAGTGAACGCGCCGACCTGCAGCAGGAACGGGCGGTCCTGGGGCACGCCGAGACCGCGGAGGATCGAGGCGACCTCGCGCAGGGGCATGTCGCGATTCTTGTCCGACAGCGGATCGATGGACGGCGCGATGACGAAGCGGGGGATGTTCAGCCGGCGGGTGAACTTGGGCAGCGAGAAGATCGCCGCGTCGAACTGATTCACGTAGGGACGCAGGAACGCCCAGGCCCGTCGCTGCGGGCGCGCGCAGTCGAAGTGGCAGCGCCACACCCAGCGCCCCTGCTCCGGACGGTTCGCGACCAGCGTGGCGGGCTCGACGTCGTGCACGAAGACCAGGTCGGCGTCCAGCCGGAGCTTCTTGGCGTTGACCCGGTTCATCTCGACGTAGTGGTCGAGGCCCTCGTCGGTCAGCACCCGCTCGCCGCCCTCGAGCGCGGCCCGGAGCGCGCCGGACGTCGTGTAGAAGCCGGGGTCGCCGCCGGTGATCTCCCAGGACGCATCGGTGCCCAGGTCCACCAGCAACGGCACCGCCGCGCGGAGGATCTCGGCGGCGCCGCCGCCGAAGCGGCCCCCGCTGACGTGCAGGAAGCGCCGGCCGCGCACCCGCTCGGCCAGGCGCAGGATCATGTCCACCGCGCCCGGCGCGGCCACCCGCCGGTAGTCGTCGATCGTGGTCACGCCGGTCCGGTCCCGACGCCGCCCTCGGCGCCCTCGATCGCGGCGTCCACCAGCGAGAGCACGCGCGCCCGCACGCGCTCGAGGCTCGTCATGTAGGCGTCGATGCGCTCGATGCGCTCGGCCAGCTGCGGCATGTCGAGCGAGCCCCGGAGCCACTCGGCGAAATCGCCCGAGCGCCGGCCCAGCCGCGTGCGCGCCTCGACCATGTGGAAGTAGACGGCGCTGGAGTCCACCTCGGCCAGGCCCGCCCGGAACTCCGCCAGCGTGGTGGCGCCCGCGCCCAGCGGCACCTCGACGATGTGCGACTGCTGGAAGTGGAAGGGCTCGCCGAACTCGACTCGCGGCACGCTCGGCAGGCGGAGGAGATGGTCGTTGATGACCGAGACCAGCTCTTCGCGCAGATCCTCCACGGTGGCCGACTCGAAGGGGTTGATGACGGCCAGTCGCTCGGCCAGCACCTGATCGCGCACGTGGACCGCGACCCAGGCCGCGAAGTCGTTGCCGTAGGCGGTGGTGATGGGCCGATGGCGGAGGAAATAGCCGTGCGTGTGGTAGAAGACCGAGCCCGCCGGCGCGTCCTCGAGGCGCTCGAGCAGCTCCCGCTCGTCGGTGGCGCGATGATCGAGCGCTTGCCGCAGCTCGACGCAGCCGATGAACTGAAAGGGCGCGCGGGCGACGGCGTCGCTCATGGCGCGTGGTGATCGAGGAGGGCCACGGGGAAGGCGGCGAGCACGGCGCCCAGCGTCAGCCCGACGGCGCCGGCCGTGGCGGTCTGAAGCGATTCGCCGGTGAGCACGTTGGTGTACCGGCCGGCCAGATCGGCCGGCAGCTCGAGCCAGGTGTCGGCCCAGTAGCCGGGCCCATGCGGCAGCGTATCCGGCCCGCGCCGGGCGAGCAGCCGGGGGATGACCGTCAGCGCGGCGCCACCCTCGCCGACCCGCGCGAACGCGCACACGTGCTCGGCCCACGCCCCGTGCACCTCGAGCGGCCGGTAGTCCCCGCGCTCGAACACCGCGCGTCGGCGCGCGCGGAGGGCCAGCGCCTCACGGATCAGGAACATCTTCACGCGTCCATCCTCCCGGGTCTTCACCAGCTCCTGGGCGAGCGTGGCGCGGTCGGCCGCGGCGACGGTGGCCGCCTGCAGCTCGGCCAGCAGGCGCCGCCGCTGTCCCCAGTCTACCGGCCGCCGGTTGTCGGGATCTACCAGGCTGAGGTCCCACAGCTCGGTGCCCTGGTAGAGATCCGGCACGCCCGGAGCGGTGATCTTCACCAGCGTCTGGGCGAGCGAGTTCAGCGCGCCGAAGTGGGCGACGCGGGCCTGGAAGGTGGTGAAGTCGTCCAGGAAGCGCGACGACCGGGCGGGGTCGAGGATGGCGTCGACGAAGCGGGCCAGCGTCTCGTCGTAGCGGGCGTTGGGATTGATCCAGGAGGTGTGCGACTTGGCCTCGCGCGTGGCCTTGAGCACGTAGGCGCGCAGCCGCTCGGCGTCGATGGGCCAGGCGCCGACGAGCGTCTGATAGATGAGGTACTCGGTGTTCGCGCCCGGGGTCGGCTGGCCGTCCACCGTCTCGCGCAGCTTGCGGTTCAGCCGCTGCCAGGCCCCGACTCGCGCCCGCCACTCGATCGGGATCTCCGACAGCACGTTGATGCGGGCGCGCACGTCCTCGCCGCGCTTGGTGTCGTGGGTGGCGGTGGCCGACAGCGCGTGGGGTGAGCGCAGCCGGCGCTCGGCGTTGGCCGCGTGGAACTCGGCGATGGAGGCGCCGAAGCGGCTCGGGTCGCCGCCCACCTCGTTGAGCGAGACCAGGCGGTTGAACCGGTAGAGCACGGTGTCCTCGTAGCCCTTGGCGGTCACCGGCCCGGTGATCTGCTGGAAGCGCCGCACGAAGTCCAGCCGCTCGGCGCGGTCGGCCGGGGTCGCCCACTCCGGGAACCGGAGCGTCAGGACGTCCTGCACCCAGTCGTAGACCAGCGCGCTCATGGTCGGGGTGCGCCGCCGGGCGACGGCGACGGCGCGCGCGATGTACTCGCGGTCCTTCTGGCTCACGGTGGGCACCCCGCTACGGCAGTCCGTACCGCGGCGGTCGGCCTCATCGCCGTCGCCGACGCGCTCGCCGGCGTAGGTGCGATAGACCGGGAACGCGGCGATGATCTCGCGCAGCACGGTCGTGAGGCTGCCCAGCGTGAAGTCGCGCGAGGAGCGGTGCTTCTCGGAGATCTGGTTGAGCCGATGGCCGAGCATGTTCAGCTCGGAGGCCATCGAGGTCTCCATGACCAGCCGCTTGCACTCGTCCACGATCTCGCCGAACGGCGGGCGCAGGCGGATGAGCCGCGCGTAGACGTGCTCCATCGCGCGGGCCTGGCTTCGGTCCACGAAGATGCCGTTGACCAGGTTCAGGAACTCGTAGCCGGTCGTCCCCGCCGTCGCCCAGCCGTCCGGCAGATGCTCGCCGGGGGCCAGGATCTTCTCGGCCACCACGTAGAAGTCGCCGGCGGCCCCGCCGAGCGCCCGGGCGCAGCCCGCCTGCAGCCGCTGGAAATACTCGGCGGGCGCGTAGAGCCCGTCGGGGTGATCGACCCTGAGCCCGGTCACGCTGCCTTCGCCGACCAGCCGAAAGACGAGCGCGTGGGCCTCGTCGAAGACCGCGGGCACCTCCATGCGGATGGCGGCCAGCTCGTTGATGTCGAAGAACCGGCGGTAGTTGATCTCCTCGCCGGCCACGCGCCAGTACGCCACCCGATAGGCCTGCTCCGCCAGCAGGCCATCGAGCAGATCGAAGCTGGGCGGATCGCCGGCGGCGCCGTTGAAGCGGCGCACGTTGTCCTCGACGAACGCTCGCACGTGCGGCGCCTGGTCGAGCAGCGCGAGCAGGCGCGCCCGGCCGGCTTCGATCTGGCCCTGCCGGGCCGCCAGCCGTTCGACCCCCGTGTCGGCGTCGGAGGGAATGGTCGTGAACCACGCGATCAGCGACTTGAGCTCCCGCAGCTCGGCGTGCTCGGCGCCCAGCTGCTCGTGCAGCTCGGCCAGGCGGTGGCCAAGGATGCGCGCGAAGGAGCGCGGCGCCAGCGGCAGGACCGTCTCGTAGTACCGGACGCTGAAGCCCCGCTCGTCGAGGACCAGCTTCAGCTGACCGGAGTCGAGCACCGTGCCGTACGGAGTCGCCCAGGATCGGCAGCAGCACCTTGCCGGCGAGCTCCGCCTTGACCGGCGCCCAGTCGATGTCGAAGTGGATCGCGGAGGCGCCGTCGGTCCGTTCTCCAGCACGTCGAGCCAGCGCGCGTTCCGATTGCCCGCGATGCCCATGTGATTGGGCACCAGGTCGATCAGCAGACCGAGCCTCCGGTCGCGGAGGGCCGCCGCCATGCGCTGGAACGCCGGCTCTCCGCCGAGCTCGGCGCGCAGGCGATTGTGGTCGCTGACGTCGTAGCCGTGGCTTGCCGGTGGAGGAGGTCTCGAAGAAGGGCGAGGTGTAGCAGTCGCTCACGCCGAGGTCTTGCAGATAGGGCAGGAGCGCCGCGACGTCGTCGAAGGTGAGGTGCGGGCCCAGCTGCAGCCGGTAGGTGGCCAGCGGTACCCGCATCAGCCGTCCACCTCGCCGTCGAGGGCGAAGCCGAGCGCCTCACCGAGCGGCTCGAGCGCCGGCCGGGCGGCCGGGCGGGCGCGCCAGATCTCGAAGTAGCGGTTCTGCGCCTCCCACAGGCTCAGATCGAGCCCGAGCCGCCGTGTGTCCGCCACCAGTCGCCGCGCGGCGTCGATGCGCTCGACGGTCGGCTGCTCGGCCACGCCGTCGAGCGCGCGCGCCAGCGCGTGCTCCAGCGCCGGCCGGATGAGCGTGAGGTTCAGGTTCAGCCCCAGCGCGTGCGCCTCGCCCAGGAGCTCTTCCACTCTGGGTGGCAGCGCGCCGAGGCCGTCGAGGCTTCGGGCCGCCGCGCCCACCTCCTGCTCCAGGACGTGGCGGGCGACGAGGGCCAGCGCGTCGGGGATCGGCGCGTCCACCCGTCGCAGGTAGCGCACCAGGCCGCGACTTTCTTCCCAGATCTCGCGATAGGTTTCCTCGTACTGAGCCAGCACCGAGGCGGTCACGGCCGCGAGCACGCGCCGCCGCTCGTCCAGGAACAGGTGCGGCAGGCCGAAGGTCTCGCCCGGGAAGTGCTCGTCGATCCCGCGCACCACGTCGGCCACGGAGTCCCGGGCATGGCGGTCGAGGAGGTCGGCCTTCACGCCGTCGTAGGCCGCCTGGCCCTCCCACGCCCGCAGGGCGCAGGTGACGTCGTGGCCGCCCACGTGCAGGAGCGCGTACATGACCTCGCGGGCCTCGCCGGTGACCACGGACTCGACCCGGACGTGGGCGATGCGCAGGGCCGCGCTGCTGCCGTTGCGGCGCGTCTCGTCGAGCCGCTCGACCCGGTAGGCGTAGACCGTCGCCTCGTCGGGATGCTCGGTGAAGAGTCCGGTGATGGCGTAGTGCGCCACGATACGCCGTAGATCGGCGGTCAGCGGTGCGACCAGCCGCCGATAGACCTCGGCGCCGTGGGCGAAGTCGACCACGTTGCTGGGCGCCGCCGCCAGCCGGCGCTCCAGCTCGGGCTCCAGGGCGGGCCCCCCCAGGTCGCGCAGGTACTGCATCACGATCGCCGCATACTTCAAGATCTGTACCGGCTCCAGCCCGGAGATCTCATCGAAGAACCAGCCACACGAGGTGTACATGAGCATCCGGTTGCGCTGCAGCTCGAGCAGGCAGCGGACCTGGAGCCGGGCGCGGGGGTCGAGCGGGACTGCCTGGTGGCCGGCCAAGAACGCCTCCAGCCGCGGCGAGGTGCGGTCCAGCACCACGGCCCCGTAGTCGTCGCGGGCCGCCCAGACATCTTTGAGATAGGCGCCGGCCCGGGCCTCGTAGAACCCGTCGGTCTGCTCACGCAGCCAGTCGAGCGTGTCCCGCAGCGGCGCCCGCCAGCCCTGCTGCGAGCCGGCCCCGAAGCGGCAGCCACAGTCCGCCCGCCAGCGCTCGACGCCGTGAGCGCACGACCAGGACGTCCCCTGGCGGATCTGCGCCTCATGCGTGGGCGGATGGGCCGCGAGGAACGCGCCGTAGTTGGTGACCTCGAGCGAGGGATCCGCGCCCAGCGTGCGCGAGCGCGGCGGCCAGCGCCATCTCGCCGAAGCGGCTGTGGTGGCCGAAGGATTCACCGTCGGTGGCGCAGTGCACCAGTTGCGACCAGGTGCGCGTCTCGGTGAAGGCCGCGCGGAACCGCGCCACCATCCGCTCGCTGCTCTCGAGCAGGCCCTCGAACGCGATCGCGCGCGAGATGGGCCCATCGTAGAAGAACAGCGCCAGGCGGGAGTCGCGCGGACCACGCCAGAGATAGGCGCGGCTGGGGTCGATCCGCTCGCCGACATCGTCCCACGCCTCCGTGCCCAGCCGCCGCACGCGCGCCGCCTGCGAAGGCGACAGGATGGTGAACTTGACCCCGGCCTCGGCCAGTACCTCCAGGGTCTCGTCGTCCGCCGCGGTCTCCGGCAGCCACATGCCCTCGGCCTCGCGGCCGAAGCGCTGGCGGAAGTCCTCCAGGCCCCACTGCACCTGGGTGACCTTGTCGGCTCGCGAAGCGAGCGGCATGATCATGTGGTTGTAGACCTGGGCGATGGCGTTGCCGTGTCCACCCCGGGCGTCCACGCTGGCGCGATCGGCGTCCACGATCTTGGCGTGGACGGCGGGCGCCTCGCGGGCCAGCCAGCCGAGCAGGGTGGGCCCCACGTTGAACGAGATGCGCTCGAAGTTGTCGACGATGTCGATGATGCGGTTGGCCGCGTCCACCCGCCGGGCGGCGGTGTTCGGCGCATAGCACTCGGCGGTGATGCGCGCGTTCCAGTCGTGGTAGGGGGCAGCCGAGTCCTGAACCTCGACGGCCTCGAGCCAGGGGTTCTCGCGCGGCGGCTGGTAGAAGTGGCCGTGGATGACGATCGCGCGGGCGGAGGACACGCCGAGACCCTTAGAACTCCTCCAGCCCGAGCAGGAACTCCCGGCGGCCGCCTCGGGGCACGACGACGATCCCCGAAGGGTCCACGTAGTGCCGCCGCCGGTCGATGGCCGGGTCCACGCCAATCTCGCTGTCGGCCGGGATGATGTTGAAGCGATCCACGATCGCCCGCCGCAGGCGGGCGCCCTTGCCGACCGTGGTGTGGTCCATGACGATCGAGTCCTCGATGACCGCGCCCTCGTTGACCCACACCGAGCGGCCGAGGATCGAGTTGCGGATGGTGGCGCGCTTGACCAGCGAGGACTCGCCGATGTGCACGTTGTCCACGTCGCCGCCGATGAAGCGGGCCGGCGGGCCGAGGTGCTGGCCGGTGCGGATCGGCCAGTAGCGGTTGTCGAGGTCGAAGCGCGGCGACTCGCCCAGCAGGTCCATGTGGGCGTCCCAGTACGCCTGCACCGTGCCCACGTCGCGCCAGTAGCCCTGCTCCTCGTACGGCTTCACGCCCGGGACCTCGTTGTCCTGGAAGTCGTAGGCGAAGACGCGTCCGGTGGGGACCATCTCGGGGATGATCGAGCGACCGAAGTCGTGGTCGGTCGATCGGCGGGCGTCGGCCAGCAGCGCGTCCACCAGCGCCGTGCGCGAGAAGAAGTAGTTGCCCATGGACACCAGCGACCGCTCGGGGTCGCCCGGCATGCCCTTGGGTTGCGCCGGCTTCTCGTCGAACGCCACCACGCGGCCGGCGGTGTCGACCTCCAGCACGCCGAACTGCGAGGCCTCCCGCCGCGGCACCGGGCGCGCGGCGACCGTGACGTCGGCGCCTGACTCCTGGTGGAACGTCAGCATCTGGTTCAGGTCCATCCGGTAGATGTGGTCGGCGCCGAAGATCGCCACGACGTCGGCGTTGAAGTCGTCCACCACGTTGAGGTTCTGCAGCACGGCATCGGCGGTGCCGCGATACCAGGCCGGACCGAAGCGCATCTGCGGCGGCACGACGGTGACGAAGTAGTCGGGCAGCATGCCGGAGGTGCGCCAGGACAGCCGCAGGTGCTCGATCAGCGACTGCGACTTGTACTGCACCAGCACGTAGAGGGAGGGCATCTCGGAGTTGACGAAGTTCGACAGGACGAAATCGATGATGCGGTAGCGGGCCCCGAACGGCACCGACGGCTTGGAGCGCTCGCGGGTGAGGGGATGCAGGCGTTCGCCCTTGCCCCCCGCCATGATCATCCCCAGCACCCGTGCGCGACGACGCGCCATTACGCCTTCGGGGCTCGGGCCCAGGCCGGGTCGAGATCGGGGAAGATGAAGTCCTCGCGCTCGAGGCGGTGCAGGGTCTCGGCCGCCTCGGTGGACAGGGGGCTGCCTCCGCGCACCGTGTGCGCCATCTCGCTCAGACGCTTGAAGTCCGCGTAGTGCTCGGCCACCCGGCGCTCGGCGTAGTCGCGCGCCGAGCCCGTGGTGATGAGGAACTGCCAGTCCGAGGCCTCCAGGAGCAGGAGCTCGCGCGAGGCCTGGGCCAGCACGCGCTTGAGCTCGGGGTTGCCGCCGTCGCCCTGGCGCAGCTGCTCGACCCACTCGCGCTCCGCGCTGTACACGCGGTCCCACGTCCACTCCGTGTTGCTGTTCAGCCACACGCGGTGGTCGCCACCCTCGCCCCACGAGCCCTCGGGCAGCTGCAGCGGCCCCTGGGGCGGCACCGCCTTGATGGCCTCGGCCAGCGTCATCGGGCGCACGCCGTTCCTGGCCATCTCACGGCCGATCTGCTCGAGCCAGAGCGGCCCTTCGAACCACCAGTGCCCGAACAGCTCCGAGTCGTAGGGCGAGCACACCAGGCCCTGGCGCCCCTTGCTCGCCTGCTCGACCGTCTCCTTCACCAGCCCCACGAAGTGGCTCGCCTGCAGCCCGATCTTCTCGGCGGCGATCTTGGGGTCGTAGACCTGCTTGCTGCCCAGGTCGTTGGCAGAGTCGGTGATGCGCCAGAAGCGCAGCCCGCCCGGATGGTGCTTCTTGTGGAACTCGAGGAACTGGAACTCGCCCGGGTAGCCCTGCTCGCGACTCCACACCTGCAGCGTCGTGCGGGGATCCCGGATGAACGCCACCGCCGAGCCGGTGCCGCCGCGCGAGGCGACACGGTACGGCGCGTAGGGCGAGCGCTTGGCGCTCACCGGCAGCGGGGCCGGGCTCACGTCGCGCATCGGCTCGCGCAGCGGGAGATAGTCGCGATAGAGGAAGACGGGCTCGCCGGCGGCCACCAGGTGCGAGTCGGCCACGAAGTACTCGAGGTTGTGCGCGGCCAGCATCTCTTCGATGCCGGGGCGGACGCCCCGCCGGCTCCCCCGATCGGGTCCGGCCGGCGGCGTCCATTCATAGCGCGGGCGATAGGCGCACTCCGGCAGCCAGATCCCGCGCGGGGCCTGTCCGAAGTGACGCTTGTGCGACTCGACGGCGGTCCGCAGCTGCAGGTGGATGGATTCGTCGGTGGACAGCAGCGGCAGGTAGCCGTGCGTGGCCGCGCACGTGATGATCTCCAGATGGCCGGCGCGCTGCAGATCGCCGAACGTCCCCGGGATGTCGCCCCCGATCCGCCGGTGTAGCTCCCACATCCGCTCGTAGAACTCTTCCCAGAAATACGTCAGCTGCACGATCGCGGTGTTACCTTCACGCTGGAAGTGCGCGCGACTCTCCCCGCACGCGCGCCGAACGTTTTGGTAGTAAAACACCAGCTCCTTCTGGAACTCTGGAGAGGCGAGCTGCTCGACGAGCACCGGCGAGAGGTTGATCGTCCACTTCGGCGAGATGCCCTCGGCCACCAGGCGGTGAGCAGTCTCGAGCAGCGGCAGGTAACATTCGAACGTGGCTTCATTCAGCCAGTCGGAGCCGTGCGGCCACCGTCCGTGATTGACCACCATCGGAAGATGGGTATGGAGGACCAGTGAGAACGGGAAGCTCATCCGGGGGCACCTTTCACCAAGAGCCGAACTCGGCCGCCGACTGACCAACGTCATTGGACCGTATGAAGTCGCTTGGCGCAAGCCTTCATCTCGGAGCCGTCCTCTACGAGACCGGCACGACCTTCCGGGTGTGGGCACCACGCTGCAAGGGCGTCGAGGTGGTCATCGAGGGCCGCCGGCCGACACCCCTCAATAGCCGCGCCGATGGCATGTTCGAACTGGTGCTGCCGGGTGTCGGCCCCGGCACCCGATACCAGTACCGCCTCGATGGTGAGCGTTACCGGCCCGACCCGGCCTCCCGTCACCAGCCCGAGGGCGTCCACGGGCCCTCGGTGGTGGTGGACGGCGCCGGTGCTCAGTGGACCGACCGGGGTTTCCGCGGTCATGAGCTTGCCGATCTCGTGTTCTACGAGCTGCACGTCGGGACCTTCACGGCGGCGGGGACGTTCGAGGCCGTCATCCCGCACTTGCCCCAGCTGGTCGACCTCGGGATCACCGCGATCGAGCTCATGCCCATCGGCGAGTTCCCCGGCTCGCGCAACTGGGGCTACGACGGCGCCCACCTCTTCGCACCGCAGTCCACCTATGGCGGGCCGCGGGGCCTCCGGCGCCTGGTCGATGCCGCCCACGGCCACGGCCTCAGCGTCGTGCTCGACGTGGTCTACAACCACCTCGGGCCCGAGGGCAACTACCTGGGGGAGTACGGTCCGTACTACACGGATCGCTACAAGACGCCCTGGGGTACGGCCATCAACTTCGACGGTCCCGACGGCGAGGGCGTCCGCCGGCATTTCGTCGAGAACGCGCGGTACTGGGTCCGCGAGTTTCACGTCGATGGCCTGCGTCTCGACGCGATCCATTCGATCTTCGACCAGAGCCCCGTCCACATCTTGACCGAGCTGGCCGAGGCGGCCCGGGAAGAGGGCCGGCTCCTCGACCGGCCTGTGCACATCATTGCAGAGTCCCACGACAACGACCGGCGCATCGTCCTGCCAGCCTCGGAAGGCGGCATCGGGCTGGACGCCGTCTGGGCCGACGACTTCCATCACGCTGTGCACAGCCGTCTCACGGGCGAGAAGGGCGGCTACTACGTCGATTTCGCCGACGGCAAGGGGCTGGGGCGCGCGCTGGCCGAAGGGTTCGCCTACCAGGGCGAGGCATCGGAATACTTCGGTCGTGCGCGTGGCACCGCCAGCGCCGACCTCGGGGGCGAGCGGTTCGTGCTCTGCCTGCAGAATCACGATCAGGTGGGCAATCGCGCCCAGGGCGACCGGCTCTCGACCATCGTGCCGATGGCCGCGGTGAAGATGGCCGCCGCGCTGCTGTTCGCCGCGCCGGCGCTGCCGCTGCTCTTCATGGGCGAGGAATACGGCGAGACCTCGCCGTTTCAGTTCTTCACCTCGTATCTGGATCATGCGCTCGACGAGGCCGTGCGGGTGGGCCGGGCCGCCGAGTTCACGCGGTTCGGCTGGTCGACCGCGCCGCCGGATCCCGGCCGCTCCGCCACGTTTCTTCGTTCGCGTCTGAACCACTCGCTGGCCGGCGCTCCGCGCCACCGTGAGCTGCGCGAGTACTACCGGCGCTGGCTGGCCCTGCGCCGCAGCCATCCCGCGCTCGGCGCCCGCGGCAAGGAGCGGGCGCGGTGCGAGATCGACGCCAGCGGGAGCATTCTCACGCTGCACCGTGAGGGGGCCGACGGCGACCGCGTGTGCCTGGTCGCCAACCTCACCAGCACCGCGCGGCCCTACGCGCCGCCGTCGGGCGACTGGCGGGACCTGCTCGACAGCGAGGATCCGCGCTTCGCGGGCGGCGGGATGGGCCGGCCCCTGGCTCCCTTCCATGCCGTCCTCTACGAAGTCAGCCGGAGGGTGTGATAGCGTCCTGATCCGTGCCCACCGCCCGCGCCGGCCTTGACCCGATCGACCACCTGCTCGCTCTCGATCCCGCCGGACGGGGCATCGCGGGATTCTTCCGACCGGGCGGCGCCCAGGCGGCGGCCCGCGCGCTGACCGGGGCCGGCTCCGTGTTGATCGTCACCGGCTTCATCGTCGCCGAGGGCTTGCCGGAGACCGATGGACCGCCGGGGGCCGCCGTGCTGGGCCGGGCGCTCCGCCGCATGGGCGCCCGGGTCCGGTACACCAGTGATGCCGCCGCGCTGCCCCCGCTCGAAGGCGCGCTGCGCGCGCTCGGCGAGCCGACCGACGTCTTCGCGTATCCGGAAGGTGCGGACGCGGCGGCGGAGGTCCTGGCTCGCGAGCGGCCGACCCACCTGATCGCCATCGAGCGGCCGGGCCGCTGTCGCTCCGGCGACTACCTGAACATGCGCGGCGTCTCGGTGGCCGAGTGGAACCGCCCGCTCGACGAGATGTTCCTGCTGGCGCATAAACAGCGGAGACGGAGCCACGCCGTTCCTCGAACAGGCCACCCTCGGACCACACCGGTCTGGCGGGCCCCGTTAACAATAGGAATTGGCGATGGCGGCAACGAGATCGGCATGGGCAGCGTGCGAACGCTGCTGGCTCGCGAGGGCCGCATGGTGGCGCGGACCGCCTCCGTTGTGCCGGTCGATCATCTCGTCGTCGCGGGCGTTTCGAACTGGGGCGCGTACGGCATCGTGGCGCAGCTCGGGCGCATCAGCGGCGAGCCGCTGCTGCACACGCCGGCCGAGGAGCTGCGCATGATCGACGCCTGCATGAAGGCGGGCGCCGTGGATGGCATCACGCGGCGACGGGAGCCCACGGTGGACACGCTCAGCGCGGACACCCACGCGGCCTACGTCGCGCTGCTCGGGTTATCATGGGGAGACTTTTCCCGACGAGGAGAGCGGTCATGAGCGTTCAGGACGACTATCGCGCCAAGCATCCGAAATCACTCGCGCTGGCCGAGCGCGCCCGCAAGGCGATTCCCGGCGGCATCACCCACGACATCCGCCACCTGGTCCCGTTCCCGATCTACGTCGAGCGCGCGGCCGGCAGCCACAAGTGGGACGCCGACGGCCACGAGTACGTCGACTACTGGATGGGCCACGGCTCGCTCTTCCTGGGCCACTGCCATCCGGCCGCGGTGAAGGCGGTGCAGGAGCAGATGGCGCGCGGCACGCACATGGGCGCCTGCCACGCGGCCGAGGTGCGGTGGGCCGAGCTGGTCAACCAGCTGATCCCGAGCGCCGAGCTCACGCGCTTCACGATGTCGGGCACCGAGGCCACACACCTGGCGATGCGCGTGGCGCGCGCGTTCACCGGCCGCCCGAAGATCTTGAAGATGGCCGGTCACTTCCACGGCTGGCACGACGGCGCGGTGGCTGCGGTGAGTCCGCCCTACGAAGTGCCGTGGTCGGCCGGCGTGCCGACCGCGACGATCGATCAGGTCGTCGTCTGCCCGCCCAACGACATCAAGGCCGCCGAGATCGCCTTCGAGCGCGGCGACATCGCCGCGGTCATTCTCGAGCCCGCCGGTGGCGGCTCGGGGACCACGCCGACCATCCCCGGCTATCTGGCCGAGCTGCGCGCGCTGGCCACGCGCCACAACGTGGTCCTCATCTTCGACGAGGTCATCACCGGCTTCCGCTACTCGCCGGGTGGCGCTCAGCAGTACTTCAACGTCACGCCCGACCTCACGACGCTGGCCAAGATCGTGGCCGGCGGTCTGCCGGGCGGCGCGCTCGCCGGCCGTCGCGACATCATGTCGATGATCGCGTTCCGCGGCGACCCGGACTGGGACCGCAGCTCGCGCGTGGCCCACGCCGGCACGTTCAACGCCAACCCGCTGTCGGCCGCGGCGGGCACCGCCACGCTCGAGCTGTGCTCCGATGCCTCGCTGCAGGCGCGCGCCAACAAGTCGGGCGAGGAGCTGCGGCGCGCGCTCTCCGAGAGCATGAAGAAGCTCGGCGTGCCGGGCACGTGCTTCGGCGAGGCGTCGATCTTCCACGTCTCGTTCGAGGGCAAGCCCGGGCTGGCCGGCTTCGACCGCCCGCGCAAGCACTCCCTCTATCAGCTGCTGCGCTGCGCGCTGCTCAACAACGGGGTGGACTGCGCCGCGCATCACGGCTGGATCTCCGTCATGCACGACGAGGCCGATCTGCAGCGGACCGTGCAGGGCTACGAGCGGGCCTTTCAGGCTCTGGCGGCCGACGGCGCGTTCAAGGGAATGTGATGCGGCGACGCCTCGCGCTGGCGGCCCTGGCGCTCCTGCTGGGCGGCTGCGTGCACTACCCGACCGTCGAGGACATCGGGGGTGTGCGCATCCGCACCGAGAACGGCAAGGCGGTGCGCCAGGGCGAGGCGGTGGTCGTCTACTTCGACGTGGTCAGCACCGGCAAGTTCGGCGACACGATCGGCAGCGTGGCCGCCCCGGTGGCCCGGCAGGCGCGCCTCGTCGACGCCGGCGGCGCGCCGCTCACGCAGCTGGAGGTGCCCGGCGCGACGACCTTGAAGTTCGCCGCCGACGGGCCCCACATCATCCTGGATGAGCTCACTCGCCCGCTGACGCCGGGCGAGACGATCATCGTGACCCTGCTGTTTCAGAAGTCGGGCGGCGTCGGGATCGTTACGCTGGTCGAGTAGCGTCGCCGCTCGGCCTGGGGCGAGGCGCGTCCTTCTTGGGGTTGTTCGGGTCTTCCACCGGCCGCAGGGACATGCGGCACTCACGGCTCGATCCCTTGACGCTGTGCACGGTGTAGAGCGGGACCTCGTACGGCCAGTAGGTGACCGTCACCTCGGCCCCGCACGTCGGGCAGACCGCCGAACGCATCCGGCTCCGGCTCACGAGCGGCGATCGCTCCCGCTGGTGGAGTAGTTGAAGCCGGCCAGCGTCACGCGCGCGATGGGCTTGCCCACCACCCGCTCGATCGAGCGAAAATCCGTCTCCTCGGCCGGCGAGACCAGGGTCATCGCGTCGCCGATCGCTTCCATTCGAGCTGTCCGGCCCACCCGATGAATGTAGTCCTCCGCGGCCGCCGGCACATCGAAATTCACCACGTGACTCAGCCCCGTCACGTCGATGCCCCGCGCCGCGATGTCGGTGGCCACCAGCACGCGCACCTTGCCGGTCTTGAACGCCGCCAGCGCCCGCGTGCGCTGGGCCTGGGTCCGGTTGCCGTGGATGCGCTCGGTCGGCACCCCACGGAAGCCGAGCCGCTCGGCCAGGCGGTTGGCCCGGTGCTTGGTCCGGGTGAAGACCAGGGCGTTGCGGACCCCCGGTCGGCTCAGGAGCTCGACCAGCAGCGGGATCTTCAGATCCGAGGCGACCGGGTAGGCCGCATGGGTGACACCGACCGCCGGGGCGGACGGCCGCTCGACGTCGAGCAGGGCCGGGTCCCGGAGCAGCTCGCGGGCCAGGGTGGTGATGGCCGCCGGCAGGGTGGCCGAGAACAGCAGGGTCTGCCGACCCCGGGCCGGCAGGGCCTTCAGCACCCGGCGGATGTCCGGCAGGAAGCCCATGTCGAGCATGCGGTCGGCCTCGTCGAGGACCAGCACCTCGACCCCGTCCAGGCGGGCATACGAGTGCTGCAGGTGGTCAAGCAGCCGACCCGGCGTGGCGACGATGATGTCGACCCCGCGCCGGAATGCGGTCTCTTGCGGACCCATCGGGACCCCGCCGAACACCGCGGCGCCCTCGACCTTGACATAGCGTGCAAGCGCCCGCCGATGCTCGTCGATCTGGGCGGCCAGCTCGCGGGTCGGGGCCAGGATCAGGGCCCGGGTGACGCCGCGCGGCTTGCCGTGCAGGCGCTGGAGGATCGGCAGCAGGAAGGCCGCCGTCTTGCCGCTGCCCGTCATGGCACAGGCCAGGACGTCGCGCCCGGCGCAGCCGGGGGGGATGGCCTGCGTCTGGATAGGCGTCGGGGCACTGAAGCCCTGGGCGGCCAGGCCGCGAAGCAGGTCGGGGTGAAGATTGAAAGAGCTGAACGACATCGATTGATTCCTTAAAGCGGGCGCACCTGGGCCCGGTCAGTCTTCCGCAGCTTGAGCACGTCCCGTACGCGGAAGGGGTTGGGAAACGCGGTCTGTGAGGGATGAGGGCTCGCAACTGAACCGACGTCAAACCAGACGACGAGAGTATACTCTCTGGACGGTCACAGGGCGAGGATTCTGAAGCACCATCCAGAGAGGGGCTACATGCAAGTCGCTGCGGTTTCGACTCCCGGGCGTCCGGAATGGCGCTGGCGCATCGCGAACTACGCTGGCGAGGTCATCGAAGAGTCGCGCAACGGGTTTGGCACCATCGCGGCCGCGCTGGCCGAGGGCACCAAGCGCCTCACCGCGATGAAGGTGGTTGATCGTTCGGAGCCTCCACGCACCCAGTGGACCTCCCGGCGGGACCGCTGATGATGATGGAAGGGCGTGAGCCACGCGAGCGCGACCGCGAGCGCCGGCCGCCGGGCATCGCCGGCCGCATCGACGTCATCGGCAACCAGATCGAGCCCGCGCTCAAGGCGCTCAAGAAGCAGATGCTGAAGGACGGCACCTTCCAGGAGATGAAGCGCCGCGCCTTCTACGAGAAGCCCTCGGTCAAGCGCAAGCGCAAGCAGGCGCTGGCCCGCAAGAAGCGCCGCAAGGCCATGCGCCGCGCGAACGCCTCGGAGGCCGACGAGAAGAAGTGGTAGCCGCGTAGACGGCCGGCGCGCGTTGTAGACGCTCTCCGGCCGCTCTGGTACTCTCTCCCTCCGGTCCGGACAGGTAGCTCAGTTGGTAGAGCACAGGACTGAAAATCCTGGTGTCGGCGGTTCGATCCCGCCCCTGTCCACCATTTCTTTCAGGGAGTGCCCACACGCGTTCCCGGCCTTCGAATTCGAGTTGTGCCAGTTCTGTGCCCAACTCGGGATCACTCTGGAGCACCTGCCTTGCGCAGGGCAGAGAGGCGCCTGCATCCCCGGAGGGTCCTTAAGTAAGCCCACTCGCTGTCTTTGGGCTGGGGTGGTCCGCGGTGCCCGCGCGGCTTGACTGCTGCGTCGCGCTTGAGCGTGGCTGTCCCGATCCCAAGATCCCGAGGCCGAGAGCGCCGATGTCGTCGATGACGCCTGCTACTTTGTGGCCCGGCACGCGCGGATAGGCAATGCCGGGCAGGCCGCCCTCCTTGGTGAGCACATCGCTGTGGTACGCGCCGCACGCCTCGACGCGAACTACTCGCCGCACTGGTGATAGCGGCGATCCCTTCGAGGCCCCATCCACCACGTCCGTGTGTCGGAGATTCTTACCCGGATCCGGTCCTCCTCTCTCGACGGAAGCCAGCCACATTCCGGCGAGCGCAACGACACCGCCTGAAATTTGCCAGAGGCCCAGCGTCTCCCCCAGAAATATGACCGCAGTCAGCACCCCGACGATCGGGTCGAGGTTCAGGTAGGCGCCCACCAGGCTCGCATCCAGCTCACGCAGTGCACGGCTGTAAACGACGAACGCCAAGGCGGATGCAACGACGCCCAGGAAGAGCGTGCCAAGCCAGCACTGCAGCGAGGGATGCGGCCATGGGACTAGAGACAGTTCCACAGCGGCGGCGGGCAGGACGATCGCCATCCCTATGACCGACACGCAGGCGATCACGACGACTTGATCCGTGCCGGCGAGCTGCTTGGCGAGCACCGTATACGCCGCCCACGCGGCGACGGCTCCCAGCATGAAGGCAGCGCCGAGCAGCGGGGCGGGCGATGCGCTGCCGCTCTCGCCGGCCGCAACGACGAGCGCCACGCCGCACACCGACAGCAGAATGCCGGTGATGCGGCGTTTCGAGGGCGCTTCCTTGAGGCCGACTACGGCAGCTACCACGACGGCGGCGGGCACGAGCGCAAAGACAGCTGCGCCCTGAGCTGCCGAACCGTAAGCCATCGCATAGGTGAAGCCAACATGGAAGATCGCGACGCCGGTGAGCCCCATCAACGCAAGCGATGCAAGGGGAAGCGGTTGCGGGAGACGCCTGAGCCCGCCGCGCGCCGCCGCGAGGGGCACCAGTACGGCCGCCGCGACGAGAAAACGCAGAAAGGTGAGGGTCAGGGGCGGGATGTCATCGACAGCGGCCTTGGTGACGACGAACGTGCTGCCCCACACGATCGTTACAATGGCGATGCTGGCTAGCGCGAAGGAGCGGCGCGAGATCACAGAATCTCCCACGTTTTCATACACGGCGCTCAGTCGACAATGACGACGACGCCCGTTGACTCGCCTAGCGCCTCCACCGTCCGTTCGGCAGCTCGGTCGATGTGAACCCGAGGTTCCGCGGGTGGTTGGTGCTCGTTATAGGTGCCGGGCCCGTAGAACTGTCCATAGCGCAGCACAACGCCGCTCTCGGCGAGAACGGAACGCTCCAGTTCTGCGACAGCCAGGGCATCGGGGCCATCAGGTAGTTGCCAGGCGACGCTTTGAGCCAGAAGTTTCGGCGACCCGCTCCGCCGCGCGGCCTCGATCAGATTCTGGGTTCCCTCGGTTCGGATGCGAGCGTTCAGGTCCGCGAGTGCGCTGATCTGCGCCACGTCATCCGGGAGATCGGTCAACTCGTCGAGCACGACGTTCGGTTCGAAGTCACGAACCGCCTGGATAAGGGCCTCCCGGTCGAAGACATCACAGAGAATCGGTTCGGCACCGAGGCGGTTCAGCAGCTCCGTCTTGCTGGACGAGCGCGTCAGCCCGCCGACCACGTGCCCGGCCTGGACCAACCGCGGAATCAGCCGCTGCCCGATCACGCCGGAGGCGCCGGCAAGGAATATTCTCATGCCATCATTGCGGGCCTCGCCTCGTGACGCCAACGCCAGGGCTTTGACCAGTCCCGAAGCCAGGGCCGAGGACCTCTCGTCGGTCAACCTACCGCCCTCTACCTTGTCCTGCACGGTCGGGATGGCGATCTCGATATGCGGAACCACCTCGGCCAGGCACGCGTAGAAGCAATCGCGGATGGCGGCCTGAGCCCGGACTCCCCCGGTGGTGGCCTCCGAGCAGGTGATGATACCCACCGGCTTGCCTACCAGGGGCGACCTGTAGGCAGGACGGGAAGCCCAGTCCAGGGCGTTTTTGAGGACGCCCGGAATCCCGTAGTTGTATTCGGGGGAAACGACCAGGACACCGGCGCTGGCCGCAATCGAGCTCTTCAATCTCTGCACCGGGGCAGGCGGGTGTTCTCCGTCCTGATCGGCGTTGTAGAGCGGGATGGAGGAGATGTCGAAGATTTCGATCTCGACCCCATCCCAGCTCCTTTCTGCCAAGGTGCGCAGCACCGCCTTGCTGTACGAGTCGTCCCGTAGACTCCCTGCGATGCCCAGAATCTTTCGTGTCGTGATCGTGCTCATTGTCCAGGCTCCTCTTTCGTCGACCGTTCGACCCCTCATGAGCGTTGCCGACTCCTATCCTCGGCAATCGGTGTGCCAGACCCGACGTGGTTGCAACCAGGCAAAAACCCTCACGATGCGCTCCGTCTCACGACCTGCGAGACCCACAGGAATCCGTGGCCCACCCCAGGATCCCGTTGTGCTACGAGACGATCGGGAGTATCTGAGACACCGTGGAACCTCGAGCACTCCAATCGATTGCGCTCGCGGTCGCCGAAGCGCGATCGGTCGATCTCGTCCTTCAACGCATCGTCGACGGGCTGGCCGGCCAGCCCGGGATCGCCCTCGCACGCATCTGGTTGATCGCCCCCGGTGACATCTGCTCCTCCTCCTGCCCCGTGCGAGCCGAGTGCCCAGACCAGGCGCGCTGCCTCCACCTGCTGGCGAGCGCCGGCCGCTCGATCCACGACTCCGGCGAGGACTGGACTCGGCTCACTGGAGACTTCCGTCGCATACCGCTGAACGTCTGGAAGGTGGGCATAGTCGGGGGTACCGGGACACCGATGCTCATCACGGATGATCTCGCAACGGCCCCGGCGATCCGCCGGCCCGAGTGGGCCAAGGCGGAAGGAATCGTGGCATTCGCCGGCCAGCCCCTGATCTTCAAGGGCAAGCCCGTGGGCGTCCTGGCCGTCTTCAGTCGCGCCCATATCGGGCAAGACCAGTTCGAGTGGCTAAGAACCTTCGCCGACCACGCCGCCGTCGCCATCGCCAATGCCCAGGCCTTCGATGAGCTGGTCCGACTTCGCCAGGAGATCGAACTCGAGCGGGATCATCTCCGGGAGGAGGTTCGGGAGGTCCTCGCCTTTGGCGACATCATCGGCGCAAGTCCGGCGTTGCAGAGCGTCCTCCGTCACGTTGAGCAGGTGGCGCCGACCGGCGCGAGCGTCCTGCTCCTTGGTGAGTCCGGCACGGGCAAGGAGCTGATCGCCTCGGCGATTCATGACCGCAGCTCGCGACGCCATCGAGCGTTCGTCCGTGTGAATTGCGCCTCCGTCCACGACGACCTCTTCGAGAGCGAGTTCTTCGGGCACGTCAAGGGCGCGTTTACCGGAGCCGTCCGGGACCGAGTGGGACGCTTTCAACTGGCTGATGGCGGAACACTCTTTCTGGATGAAGTCGGAGAAATTCCGCCTCCGCTCCAGGCCAAACTCCTGCGCGTACTCCAGGAAGGCCAATTCGAGCGCGTCGGCGAGGAACAGACGCGGCACGTGGACGTGCGAATCATCGCCGCAACGAATCGCGTCCTGGAACGTGAGGTCGAGGCCGGGCGCTTCCGGGAGGATCTGTACTATCGTCTGAGCTTGTTCCCGATCAAACTACCCCCTCTTCGCGACCGGAAGGGGGACATCGCCGTCTTGGCCTCCCACTTCCTCCGACTGGCGGGCCAACGGCTCAACCGGCCGGTGCCGCGCTTGACTTCAGTCGACATCCGAGCACTCGAGCAGTACGACTGGCCGGGAAACGTGCGTGAGCTCGCGCATGTCATCGAGCGCGCGGTCATTCTGACAGATGGGCGGCGGCTGCCGCTCGACCAGGCGCTGACGCTCGCACGCCCGCGCCCGGCCCATGACGTTTCCGTCCCCGCCGCCGGCACCCCTTCCCTGGCTCCTCTGCTTACCGACGCTGAAGTCCGCGGACTTGAGCGTGAGAACATCCAACGGGCGATCGGCCAGGCGGGCGGGAAGATTTACGGCCGTGGCGGCGCTGCTGGCCTTCTCGGCCTCAAACCGACGACCCTGATCTATCGCATGAAAGCCCTCAGGATCCCTCGACCGCTGTCGTCGCCAGATGTTCCGGATGGGTGCTGAGATCCTCTTGGGAAGGCGCTCGGCTTGAGTAAGTTCGCTGTGTCAGAGTTGTGTCAGAACCATCGGACACCATCGGGCGTGATCGGGAATGTTCCGCGACGGGAGGGTGGCCAAGAACCGAAATTCTTCCCGATGGTGTCCAATAGTGGCCGATAGTCCCAGCCATGCTCAAGGTCTGAAAATCCTGGTGTCGGCGGTTCAATCCCGCCCCTGCCCACCATTTCTTTCGCATAGTTCCTCAGTGTGCCCCTTCGGCGAAAAGTGCTGACTCGGACGGTACTCGGACCGAGTGGCGCCCGACTACTGCGATGGCGGGCTCGCACGGCACGGCGCGGCTCAGGCGTCAGCGGCCAGGCGCATGGCGAGATGGTCGGCGAGCCGCAAGGCCAGCGCCGCGATCGTGAGCGTCGGGTTGGCGAACCCTCCGGTTGGGAAGACCGAGCTGCCGGCGACGTACAGGTTGGACAGCACGTGCAGCCGGCCGTGCTCGTCGACCACGCCGTGGCGGGCGTCGCGGTCCATCCGGGTGGTCCCCAGATGGTGGTGCGCGTCGGCATCGATCGCGACGTCGGCGTTGCACACCACGCGGCCCAGCCCGTGACGCTCGAGCTCCGCGGCCAGCAGCGCGCGCAGGCGCGCCAGGTTCGTGCGATCGCGCGCCGTCCAGCGCCAGTGCACGGTGGCGCGCGGCAGCCCGAAAGCATCCCGCGTGTCGCTCAGCGTGATGCGGTTGTCGGGATCGGGGCCCTGCTCGAGATTGATGAGCAGCGCGAACGCCGAGTACCGCCTCCCGGTGCCCACGCCGGTCCACCACCCGGCCCGCACACTCTCGCGCGGACCGAACAACCGGGCGCGCAGCCGCTCGGCGGCCGACCACGGCAGCCCGCGCCGTACCGGCTGCAGCGTGACCGACATCGCCGGCAGCCCTTCCCGGCGCCGTGCCTCGTCCGAGACGGTCAGGTGGCCGACGAGGATCCCGGCCGGCGCACGGTGAACGTCGTAGAGGCCGCAGCGGTCGAACAGCGACGCCTCGGCCGGCAGGAGACGACAGGCCAGATCGCGCGGGTGCTCCATGAAGCAGCGGCCGAGCAGCCCCGAGGGATCGTCCACGCCGTGGGCGCGGCTGATCAGCAGGAGCAGCCGCGCGTTCTCGATCCCGCCGCTGGCCAGGACCACGTAGCGGGCGCTGACCGAGAGACGCTTGCCGGCGAGCGTTTGCCCGGTCACGCCGGTCACCGTGCGCCGTCTGGCATCGAGCGCGATGCCGGTCATCGTGGCGTGCAGGCACAGGACGACGTTGCTCGCGCGCCGTAGCGAGTCCAGGGCCGTCGTGAGGAACGCCTTGGCCGAACCGATGCGGTACACGTCGGTGACCAGCGGACCGGGCTCCAGGGTCAGGGCGGCGCGTTCGTCGGTGGCCCATGCCTCACTACCATAGGTTCCGGGGACCAGCTGGCAGGCGGCCTCCGCTCGGGCATAGTAGTGGGCCAGCTCCCGCCACTCGAGCGGCCAGCCACTGAGCGGCCACCAGTCGCGGGCCTCGAGATCGACCGGGCTGAGCGCCGTATATTTCGCCCCGAGCACACCGTCGAAGTACGTGTTCCAGAGCGCGACGGTGCCGCCCGGACCCCGGTGACGGGTCGGTCCCGGCCCGGCGTAGGGATCGCCGCGGGCCGCACCTTCGTTCAGCGCCTGCGCTCCGGCATCGGTATCGCGGCCGCCGCTCTCCAGCAAGACGACACGCCAGCCGGCCCCGGCCAGCGCGCCCGCCAGCGTCAGGCCCGCCGGCCCGGCGCCGACGATGCAGACGTCGGCGTCCAGCCCGGGAACGCCGAGCGTGCGGGCGTCGAGCTCCATGGAGGCCCAGGATACCCGGCGGCCCTGCCGGACCGTCGGATCACAGTTTCTTTGACTCCCCCCGGGAGATTTGCGAGAACCGCCTCAGCCCTATGAGCCGCCCGACGGCCGACGTGTCCGTCATCGTGCCGACGCGCGCCTGTCGCGACCGCGCGTCGACCCTGATGCGCGCGATCGACAGCGCGATCCACCAGACCGGAGCGCGCGGGGTGCCGATCGTCGTCGTGAACGGGCCACTCGGGGCACCCGAGGTGTTGACGCACCTGCGCCGCCGGACCGACATCCGCCTGGCGGTGCTGGAGGAGGCGAGCCTGCCGGCGGCGCTCCGGACCGGGCGGGCGATGGTCGACACGCCGTTCTTCTCGGTGCTCGACGACGACGACGAGCTGCTGCCCGGCGCGCTGCGCACCCGCCTCGGCGCCTTCGTGAACGATCCCGTGCCCGACGTCGTCGTCACCGGCGGCTATCTCGAGAGCGCCGGCCGCCGTCGGGTGGAGATCGAGGATTTTCGTCGCGTCGAGGCCGACCCGCTGCGCGCGCTGTTCGTCCAGCACTGGCTGCGTCCGTGCGCGGGCTGCTTCCGCACCGCTGCGGTGCCGGCTGCGTTCTTCGAGTCGATCCCGCCCTATCGCGAGTGGACCTGGCTGGCGCTGCGCTGTGCGCTCGAGCTCCGGATCCGCTTCGTGGCGGAGCCGACGTTCGTGTACCGGACCGACACGCCCGGCTCGCTGTCCAAGACGTCGGCCTACGCTCTGGCGGGACCGGCCGCGCTCGCCCGCATGCTCGCGCTGGATCTGCCCGCAGACGTGCGGACAATCCTACGGGTGCGCCTGGCCGGCGATCTGCACAGTGCCTCCGTGTGTGAGCTCGCTGCCGGCCACCATGCGGCGGCCTGGCGTCTGCACCTGCGCAGTCTCGTGCAGCCCTCGGGCTGGCGATATCTGCCGTACGCCCGCAATCTCGTCGCCGCTGCGCTCACCGGGGCGCGGGCGACCGGGCGGACTGCGGCGTCCGGCGGCGCGTGAGCGCGCGCATCCTTCTGCTCGGCATCGACGCCGGGCATCACGCCGAGCTGGAGCGGTGGGTGGCCGACGGCACGCTCCCCACGCTGGGCGCGCTCGTCGCCCGCGGAGTGGTGGGAGCGACCGAGAGCCCGGAGGGCTTCTTCGTCGGGGCGACGTGGCCGTCCTTCGCAACCGGCGCCTCACCCGCCGAGCACGGCGTGCACAGTCTCACGCAGCTGGCCCCCGGCACGTACGAGCTGCACCGCGACCTCGACCGGTTCCTGACCCGTGAGCCGTTCTGGACGCACCTCGGACGGGCCGGGTATCGCGTCGCGATCCTCGACGTTCCCCTGAGCTCGGTGTCGCCGGATCTGAACGGCATTCAGATGGTTGAGTGGGGCTCCCACGATGCGGTCCACGGCTTCCGCACCTGGCCGCGCGGCCTGGCCGGCGAGGTGCGTGCGCACTTCGGGGTCCATCCGATGACCGACAGCTGCGATCTCGACCATCGCTCGCCCGAGCAGTTCGTCGCCTTCACGCGGCGGCTCGTCGAGGGCGTGCAGCGCAAGGCCGCCCTCACGCGCCACTATCTGAGAGGCGAGGAGTGGGACCTCTTTGCTCAGGTCTTCACCGAGGCCCACTGCGCGGGACACCAGGCCTGGCACCTGCACGACAGCACGGTGCCCGGCTGGGACGAAGACGTGGCCGCTCTCACCGGCGATCCGCTGCGCGAGGTCTATCGGGCGATCGATGCCGCCCTCGCCGAGATCCTGGCCGACGTCGGCCGCGACACGCTCGTGGTCGTGCTGGCGAGCCACGGGATGTCTCACCGCGTCGGCGCCCAGTTCCTGCTGGCCGAGCTGCTCGAGCGGCTCGGCGCGGCGCCGCCGGCGCCCACCGTCCGGCCCGGGCGCCTGGAGACCCTCCTCGCCCGCGGCTGGGCGTTCACGCCTCCGAAGCTGCGCGTGCCGGTGCGCGCCGTGCGACGCTACGTGGAAGACTGGCGGGCGGCGCGGGCCTGGCCGCGCCCGCTGCCCGCTCATCTCACCGATGGCCGCTGCTTCGTCGTCGACAACGGCCTCGTCGTGGGCGGTATCCGCCTGAACCTCGTCGGACGGGAGCCGCGTGGCGTGCTGCCGTCCGCGCTCGTCCCCGAGTTCCGCGACGAGCTGACGGCGGCGCTGCGCGAAATCGTGGACGTCGACGTCGGCTCGCCGCTGGTGGCCCGCGTGCTCGACACCGACCGGCTGTACGCGGGACCGTCCCGGCATCAGCTGCCCGACCTGCTCGTCGAGTGGAGCCAGGAGCGGGCGCTCGGCAGCGCGACCGTCGGTCGCGGCCGCGGCGCCGTCGTCCGGGCGACTTCGCGGCGGATCGGCAGCGTCGGCGGAACGAATCACTACTGCCGGAGCGGTGACCATCGTCGCGGCGGCCTCTTCGTCGCCGTCGGCCCGGGACTGGCGCCGGGACGGCTCCCCGGGGCCGTCTCGATCATGGACTTCGCGCCCACGATCGCCAGCCGGCTCGGCGTGAGCCTGCCCCCGGGCGCCGGCCGTCCCATCCCCGCGCTCCTCGTCACTCGCTGATCGGTGGAGGGACGGCGGGTGACGGCGGGTCTTGCTGCCCCCCGCGCGATGCGCAACGTCCTGGCGAACTGGACGGGCTACGTCGTCGGGCTCATCGTCAGCTTCTTCCTGACGCCCTTGCTCGTCCATCACCTGGGGCCCGCCTCGTACGGCGTGTGGACCTTGCTGGTAAGCCTCACGGCCTACCTCGGCCTCCTGGATCTCGGCATCCGCAGCGCCGTCACCCGCTACGTCGCGCGCAGCGAGAGCCGGGGCCAGCCCGCGGTGTCGGCGGAGATCGCCGCGGCCGCGATGGGGATCCTCGGCCCGCTGGCCGGCGCCGCCCTGCTCGCCTCCATCGCGCTCGGCTGGCTCGCGCCAAGCCTGTTCCACGTCGCGGAGGTGTCGCGCGCGACGACCGCCACCATCGGCGGGCTCGTGGGCGCGGCGACCGCGCTGACGCTGATGAGCGGCGCGCTGGGCGGCGTCATCGTCGGCCTGCAGCGGTTTGACCTGATCTTCGTCGTCGACGTCTCCGCCACGGTTGTGCGGGCGACGCTCGTACTGACCATCATCCGCACGGGCGGGGGGCTGATCGCACTCGCCGGCGCCCAGCTGCTCGCCGCGCTCACCGCGGCCGTCCTCACCGCCGTGCTCGGGCGTCGCCTGCATCCGGGCCTGCGGCTCCGGCCCGCCTGGAGCCGCTCGCACGCGCAGCTCATCGTGAGCTTCGGCGGCTATGCCTTCCTCGCCCAGCTTGCCAGCGCGCTCATCGAGCGCTCCGGCGTGCTCCTGCTCGGCGTCCTCGGCCCGGTGACCGCCGTGACGGTCTTCGCCATCGCCGCCAGCCTGATCGACTACGTGCGCGCCCTCGCGGGCGGTATACGTACCACCCTCGCGCCGCGGGCCAGTGCCCTGGAGGGTCTGGGCCACGCCGAGGCGCTCCGCGCCCTGACGCTGCAGGGCGCGCGCTACACCTCGCTCCTGGTGCTGCCGATCGCCGTGACGTTCGCCGTGCGCGGCGCCTCGTTCATCGGGCTCTGGATGGGTGAGACGTACGCGTCGCGCTCCGGGTCGGTCCTCGCCGTGCTCGCTCTGCGCCTGATCTTCATGGGCGCGACCGGTGCGGCCGCCAACGTCATGCTGGGCGCCAGCCGCGAGCGCGCCGTGGCCCTCACCTTCGCGGGCGAAGCCGCGCTGAACGTGGCGGCCACGCTGGCCCTCGTCCCCGCGTTCGGCGTGCTTGGCGCGGCGTGGGGAGCCACCGCTCCGACGATGGCCATCGCACTCGTGGCCTGGCCCTGGATGTTGCGACGCCGCTTCGGTATCAGGCGCGGGGTGTATCTCGCCGCGGCCTGGATGCGGCCGGCGGCCGCCGCGCTGCCGTTCGCCGGGGCGACGCTTCTGGTCGAGCGGACGTGGCCAGCGAGGAGCCTCCCGGTGTTCGTGCTGCAGACCGCGCTCCTGCTCCCGCTGGCCCTGGTCGGCGTGTGGTTCGCCGGACTGTCGCGCGCCGAGCGTCAGCGCTGTCTGGACGCCGTCCTCGCATGGTGGACCATGGGAGCCGGCGCCCGCTCCACCTGATGGCGCGCGGGCCGGTATCCCGGTTATCCCTTTCTCTTCGGCTGCGGCTGCGGGGACGGTGGCTTTGCCGCCGCCGGCGGGGCGTGCGCCATCCCCTCGAGGTACGCGGTCACGTTGGCGACCGTCACCAGCTTGGCAAGGTCCTGATCCGGAATCTGCACGTCGAAGGCGTCCTCGATTTGATACACGAGCTCGATGGTGGCCATCGAATCGAGACCCAGGTCGTTCCGCAGGCTGTCGTTGGGCTTGATCGTCTCGACGTCACGCTTGAGATAGTCCGCGAGCGCGGTGCGGACGCGAATGGCAATGTCTGTTTCGGCTGGCATCGTGCTCCTCTAGCGTATGAATTTCTTGAAGACCACCGCCGCATTGTTGCTGCCGAACCCGAACGCGTTCAGCAACGCCACCTTGACCGGTCGTTCCTGCGCCTGCGTGGAGATGCCCGGAAGGGCGCAGTCAGGATCCGGGTCGTCATAGTTGATCGTCGGGTGAATCTGGCCGGTGTCGAGTGTCATCGCGCAGATGATGCCCGCCAGAGCACCGGCCGCGCCGAGGGTGTGGCCGAACAACGATTTCGTCGCACTGATGGGAATCCGCATCGCGTGATCTTTGAACAGATGCTTGATCGCCCTGATCTCTACCACGTCGCCGATGGGTGTGGACGTCGCATGGGCGTTGATGTAGTCCACCTGCGCGGGGCGGAGTCCGGCGCTGCGCAGCGCCATCGCCATGGTGGCCGAGATTTCCACCCCGTCTTCACGGGGAATGACCATGTGATAGGCCTCGCTGGTCGCGGCATAGCCGGCGACCTCGGCGTAGATGCGGGCCTTTCGCTTCCTGGCGTGAGGCAGAGATTCCAGGATCAGGGTGCCCGCGCCCTCGCCCATGACAAACCCGTCGCGCGTTTGGCTGAACGGCCGCGAGGCTTTCTGGGGCGAGTCGTTGAAGTTCGTCGAGAGCGCGCGCAGCGTGCAGAAGCCGGCGAAGGTCAGGGGGACGATGCTCGCGTCGGCGCCCGCGACAATGATGACATCCGCCTGTCCTGTGCGAATGGCCCCCAGGGCCAAGCCGATGGCATGGGCGCTCGACGAGCAGGCGGTGGAGATCGTCAAGTTCGGGCCCTTCGCGCCACACATGATCGCGAGGACGCCGGAGGCGGAGTTGAGCGTGACCGAGGGGATGAAATTAGGAGTGACGCGGTTCGGCCTCAGATTCTGATAGACGCGATGGTACTCCTGTTCGGCGATGAGCATTCCGCCCATTCCGGCGCCCACCATGGTGCCGATGCGGTGCGGGTTCTCGCGATCGAGACGGAGTCCTGAGTCGGCCACCGCTTCCTTGGTCGCGACCATGGCGAACTGGGCGTAGCGGTCGACACGCTCGACGTACGGTCCTTCGACATATTGGGTCGCGTTGAAGTCGTGGATCTGGCCCGCCACCCGTGAACGGTAGGCGTCCATCGGCAGGCCTTCGAATGCGCTGATCGCCGAGACACCGGACTGGCCGGCCAGCGCAGCCGTCCAGAATCGCCCGAGGCCGATGCCGATCGGAGACGCGACGCCCAGGCCGGTCACGACGACTCGTGGTGTCACGGCCGATCTCTCATGAGTTCTCTCTTGACTGCATCCGTCTCCGCACAGAGTAACCGTGCACGGTGGCGTCGCACCTCCGCCTTCAGTCCATGGGCGGGTGCACTCGAGTCGCTCAATGGGCCGAGGATCTGCTCAAACAGCCGCAGCGTCAATGGACCCTTTTGGACCCTTTTGCTCGGCTGGGCGCGGCGAGCTGGCGCTTGGGTGCTCAGGGCAAGAGATCGACGACGCGGACGCCGGAGCCGCTCCGGGCGAGCGGCGAGACGGACGCCTCGGGACCGAAGGACTCGACGGACCGAAAACGCCAGCCGAATGCCACGGCAGTCACGGGACCGTTGCCGTAACGTTGTTTCAGGCAAAGCCCGTGTCTTTGGAACTCGATGGCACAAAGCGGCCGGCCGGGGCGATGGCGCCATCCAGGCCAGTCCGTGAACCCAGCTCCACGATCGGGAAAGAGAAGGCGATGAACTCTCCCTCGGACGCCGAGGTCATCCGCCGCTCGCTGGGCGAGCCCGAGGCCTTCGGCCTGGTCTACGACCGCCACGCGGCCACCGTGCTGCGCTTCCTGGGCCGCCGCGTGGGCGCCGGGGTCGCGGAGGGGCTGGTCGGCGAGCTGTTCCGGATCGCGTTCGAGCGGCGCAAGACGTTCGACGGGTCGCGCGCGAGCGCCCTGCCGTGGCTGTACGGGATCGGCTCGAATCTGTTGCTGAAGCACCGGCGCGGTGAGGCCCGGCGGCTGCGCGCGAACGCCCGGATGGCGGTTCGCGAGGCGCCGGACCGGCGCGCGAGTGCCGCGGCGCTCGATGCCCGCCTGCTCTTCCCGCGCGTGGCCGACGCCATCGAGGCGCTGCCGGACGGTGAACGCGAGGCGCTCCTGCTCTTCGCGTGGGAGGACCTCTCGTACCAGAGCGTGGCCGAGGCGCTCGAGCTGCCGATCGGCACGGTGCGCTCGCGGCTCAACCGCGCCCGCGCGCACCTGCGTGAACTACTCAAGCCGGGCGGGAAAAATAGGGAGAGGTCGCGATGAAGCCGGTGGACTTGGTGAGGAAGCTGCGGCGCGAGGCCGCGGTCAAGCCGGCGGCGCTCGACCGGGGAAAGGCAGCGCTCATGGCCGCGATCCGACAGGAGGTCCAGCCCATGCGACGACCAACGATCGTTCCGCGGCTTCCGTACGAGAACGTCGGTGCCGCGCTCTCGTTCCTGGAGAGTGCGTTCGGGTTCCGCGAGATCCCGGCCGCGCGGGGTGTGCGCGCAGACGGCGCGATCGACCATACGATGGTCGAGTTCGGCGACGGCATGGTCGGGCTCGGCGCCCAGGGCGCCCATGGCGCGTTCAGCCCGAAGAGGGTCGGCACCACGACCCAGTACATCACCGTGCACGTCGACGACATCGACGCGCATCATCAGCGCGCGCTCGCCTCGGGTGCCGAGATCGTGAGCCGGTTGCACGATCACTTGCGGGACTATCGCGTCTACGAGGCGCTCGACCCCGAGGGCCACCGCTGGCGCTTCCTCCAGTGGCTGCGCGAGGTGCCGCAGTGAGCGGCGAGCCGCTCCTCTTGGAGAAGTGGCCGAGGAGCTTGTTCGTGGGTTCGTCACAGGAAAAGGACACAGCCGCATGAGCGGAACAAAAGGCCTCGTGATACCCCCGGGCGGCGGAACGCATCTCGACATGGGCGCGCCTGGCCGCTTCTCCGCCTTGAAGCTTCTCGGCCGCGATACCAACGAGAGCGTCATGCTGTTCGAGGAAACCGTGCCCGCCGGCACCAAGAGCCTCTTCCACCTCCACCACGACAGCGACGAGGTCGCCTGGGTTCTCGCCGGCGAGATCACCTTCAAGATCGGCGACGATGTCAGCGTCGGCGGGCCCGGCACCTGCGCGTTCTTCCCGCGCGACGTCCCGCATGCCTGGAAGAACACCGGCCGCGAGACCGCCCGCGTCCTGTTTCTCTACACCCCGGCCGCCGCCGGTGGCTACGTCGAGGCGCTCTTGCAGCGTCGCGGCCCGATGAACGACGACGAGCGCAGGGAGCTCCGCGAGCGCTACCGCTGGGAAATCGTCGGCCCCAACCCGCTCTGACGGATCGACTCCTTCGACTCGACGTGCTGGCGTGCCCGCAGGATAATGGCCAGTTCATGCCGATCCCGGTTCTGATCGACTGCGACCCCGGCTACGACGACGTGATCGCGATCATGCTCGCGCTGGCGAGCCCCGAGGTGGAGGTGCTCGGGATCACGACCGTCGAGGGGAACCAGCCCGTGGCCGAGACGACGGAGAACGCGCTGCGGGTCGTGGAGTTCCTGGCCCGCAAGATTCCCGTCGCGGCGGGCGCCAACCGGCCGTTGGTGCGTGAGCTGCCCTTCCGGCGGACGCCGAGCACGGACAGTGCCGACGTACGGCGCGACATTCCCGGGTTGCCGGCTGCGACGGGTCGAGCGGTGAACGAGCACGCGGTCGACCTCCTCGCGCGGGTCTTGCTCGCCGCCGACGAGCCGGTGACGCTCGTTCCGCTCGGGCCGCTCACGAACGTGGCGCTGCTCCTGGCGCGGTATCCCGACGCGGCCGAGCGCATCGGACGCATGGTCCTGATGGGCGGCGCGATCGGCGAGGGCAACGCCACCACGGCCGCCGAGTTCAACATCTGGGTCGATCCCGAGTCCGCGCAGCGCGTCTTCTCGAGCGGGATCGACCTCACCATGGTCGGCCTCGACGTGACGTACCGGGCGATCGTCAGCCCGGCGGAGCTGGAGGAGCTGCGCGGCCTCGGCCGGGCCGGAGGCGTCGTCGCCGCGATCCTCGACAGGTTCCCGCCCTATCGCCGCTACTCGTGGTATCCGGAGGGGTACCCGGTGCACGACGCGGTCGCGGTGGCCGAGCTCGTGCGCCCGGGGCTGCTGACCACGGAGTACCTGAACGTCGTGGTGGACTGCTCGTCGGAGCTTTCGCGCGGGCGCACGGTCGTCGACCGGCACGGCCGCAGTGGCCGCGCGCCCAATGCCCGTGTCGCCGTCGACGTCGACACGGCCGCCTTCGCGCGCCTCCTGATTGAGCGCCTGCGCACGCTCGGGTGAAGGAGCGGGCGGCCGGAGGTCGGGTGGACACGAGCTGACACAACTCAGGAGGCCGCTATGAGCACGACGAAGGTCCGCCGCAACGACATGAAGCTCGAGATCGTCGTCATCCCCGTCTCGGATGTCGACCGCGCGAAGGAATTCTACGGGAGGCTCGGGTGGAGGCTCGACGCCGAGTTCGCCAGCGGTGACGACTTCCGCATCATGCAGTTCACGCCGCCCGGCTCCGGGTGCTCGATCATCTTCGGCAAGAACGTCACCGCGGCGGCGCCGGGCTCCGCTCAGGGCCTGTACCTGATCGTCTCCGACATCGCGGCCGCCTGCGACGAGCTTCGCAGTCGCGGGGTCGAGGTGAGCGAGGTGTTCCACAGCGACGGCGTGTACGCGGGCACGGACGAGCCCTATCTCTTTGGGCGGCGTCGGACCAGCGGTCCGGATCCCGCGCGTGGCAGCTACCGCTCGTTTGCCTCGTTCCGTGATCCAGACGGCAACGGTTGGCTGTTCCAGGAGATCACGACGCGGCTGCCCGGTCGCATCGACTCCGGGGTGACGAGCTTCGCGTCCGCGAACGATCTGGCGGACGCGTTTCGGCGTGCCGAGGCCGCCCACGGTAAGTACGAGGCCCGGCTCGGCCAAGGGAGGGATGCGAACTGGCCAGAGTGGTACGCCGCGTACATGGTCGCGGAGCAGGCGGGCACCGAGCTGCCGTCGTGACGGCCTACGACGCGATCGTCATCGGGACCGGCCAGGCGCAAAGGCGCCGTGGAACTCGTGCCGACGATGCTGTCCGACCTCCGACCGATGGACTAGCCACACCTGAGCCAGTAGGCATTCGACTGTCGCAAGACTGACACTCCGGGATGTAGCACGAAGATCGTCGGGAGGGCCATGATGAACAAATCCAGGCGTCGTTTCATCAAGCAGAGCGTCGGCTTGATCGCCGCGAGTGGTCTGGTCGCAGGCGGAGCGAAACACGCCGAAGCCGTCGAGCCGCCGGACGTCCCGGCGTCGATGAAAGGCCCCGGCGCCGGGCTGGGCGAGTACGGCAGCCCCGCCAAGTACGAGCGCAAGGTGACGCGCGCGCTCATCCGCTCGCAGCCGGGCACGACGGGCAGCGGTGCCTCGCGCACGCCGCTGGAGTCGCTCGACGGCATGATCACGCCCAGCGGGCTGCACTTCGAGCGGCACCACAGCGGCGTGCCCGACATCGACCCCGACCAGCATCGGCTCCTCATCCACGGCATGGTGAAGCGTCCGCTGATCTTCACCATGGACGCGCTCCTGCGCTATCCGATGATCTCCCGGATCCACTTCCTCGAGTGCTCGGGCAACAGCCAGGTGCTCTATCAGCCGGCGCCGCCGAATCTCACCGCCGGTGAGACGCACGGGCTCGTGTCGTGCAGCGAGTGGACCGGGGTGCCGCTGCGCCTGCTGCTCGAGGAAGCCGGCGTCGACCGAAGCGCCCAGTGGATGCTCGCGGAGGGCGGGGACTCCGCCGCGATGAGCCGCAGCGTGCCGATGGCCAAGGCGATGGACGACGCGATCCTCGCCCTGTTCCAGAACGGCGAGCGGCTGCGGCCGGAGAACGGCTATCCCGTGCGCCTGTTCCTGCCGGGGTGGGAAGGCAACATGAACGTGAAGTGGCTCCGGCGCCTCAAGATCGTGGCCGCGCCGATCATGACCAAGGACGAGACGTCGCGCTACACCGACCTCCAGGGCGACGGCAAGTCGCTGATGTTCACGTACCCGATGGACGTGAAGTCCGTCATCACGCATCCCTCGTACGGGATGACGCTGCGGGGCGCCGGGCTCCATCAGATCTCCGGCATCGCGTGGTCGGGCAACGGGACGATCAGGAAGGTCGAGGTGTCGACCGACGGCGGCCGGGCGTGGATCGAGGTGCCGCTCGTGGCGCCCGTGCTGCCGCGTGCGCTCACGCGGTTCCGGCTGCCGTGGAAGTGGGACGGCACCGCGACCATACTCAAGTCGCGGGCCACCGACGATACCGGAGCCGTGCAGCCGGAGCGCGAGAAGTTCATCGCCGAGCACGGCAACAACGCCATCTTCCACTTCACGGCATCCAGGCCTGGAGCGTGGCCGCGAACGGCGAGGTGAAGCATGTCTACGCGTGATCTCGTCTGCGTGGCGCTCGCGCTCGTCGTCGGTGGCTGCACGAGCGCGGTGTGACCCGGCGCGATGGAGAGTCCGAACCTCGGGCACGAGGCGACGCCGGCGCAGATCGCGGGCTGGGACATCAGCGTGGGACCCGACGGCGTCGGGTTGCCGTCGGGCAAGGGCACGCCGGCGCACGGGGGCGATCGTGTACGAGCAGAAGTGCCAGGCCTGCCACGGCGCGAAGGGCGCGGGGCAGCCGAACGACCGGCTCGTCGGCGGCCAGGGGACGCTCACGAGCAAGGCGCCGGTGCGCACGATCGGCAGCTACTGGCCGTACGCGACGACCGTCTTCGACTACGTGCGCCGCGCGATGCCCTACATCCAGCCGCAGTCGCTCAGCGACGACGAGGTGTACGCGGTCACCGCGTACCTGCTCAATCTCAACGGGATCATCGGCGAGAACGTGGAGATGAACGCGCAGACGTTGCCGAAGGTGAAGATGCCCAACCAGCCGAATTTCATCGTCGTGTATCCGGTGCGGGGGAAGTAGCCACCGCGTGCGCGACCAGTCAACGGTTGTCCCGTGCCCGGCGTCTTCTTCCGGTCGGCGATGGTGCCGGCCACCGCCGGATCATCCGGATCGACCGGCTTCACGAGAGCGAACCGGCCGGGATGAGCCCGCACTTCCGCCGCATAGTTTGCGTCGTCGCCATGCATGGAAAGACCAATTCGGGAAGCGGCATCGCGCGCTTCGCAGGCGCCTGAGCCGGTTCTGGCGCGAACGAGAGCGTGCGGACTCAGGCCTCGAAGTGACGGGTGAGTAGGTCGCCCCAGCTCGCCGGGTCCGCGCCCATGCGCTCGCCCAGATCGGCCAGATTGTTCATGGTCTCCTTGACGAACACCCCGGGTGCCGGCGGAGACCAATCGCCGGGAATCGACACGATGCGAATTTCCACGTCGGCGTTGCGCTTGAGCCGGGCGATCTCCGCCAGTCGCGACGAGATGCTTCACCGCGGTGGCCGTGGAAGCGCGCGTTGCCGTCTCCAGGCTTCGTTGAACGACCGCGATCCACTTCGGCGGCGTCACGTGCGGCACCGGGCGGAACTGATTGTTGAAGATGATCCAGAAGCGGATCTTGGGCATCGGAACGTCTGGATAGGTCCGCTGCCAGACGGCCGGGAGGGCATCCTCTTCTTCGGCCCGCCCGCCATAGAGGATGTTCCCCGTCACGCCGCCGTCCACGTAGAGCTCCTGGTCGATGATCCGGAACGGGAACGCGCCGGGGATGCCCGCCGAGGCCAACATGATGTTGTGAATACGCTCGAGCTCGCCCGAGTCGGCGGCGCGCTGCGCTTCCTCGACCAGGTCGAACACACGCGGCCCGGCGTCGTCGAGGTTGGTCGTGTTGACCACCAACATTCGACCGTCGGCGCCCGCTTTCGCAATGCGGCGAACCATGTCCATGGTGACGTGCCGGCGCATCTCGCGCTCCAGCCCGGGCACCTCCGAGAACGAGATGTTGTCAGGGAGGAAATAGAGCATCCCGCGCTGCTTCACCCAGTCCGCCCCGGGGTTGCGATAGAGGGTCACGATCTGGTCGATCGCCGGCTCGTCCCCCAGAAATGCGAACGGCGCGATCAGGGTGCCGGTGCTCACCCCGGTCACGATGTCGAACTCGGGCTTGGCGAGTGGGTGCTGGGCCGGCACCTTGTGCCACCCTTTGAGAAACCCCGCCCCGAACGCTCCCCAGTCCCCTCCGCCCGAGACGATCAGGACGTCGAGCACCGGCGGTTCCTTCTGTGCGCCCGCGGTGTACCGGTCGTACTCGGCCTTGGTGCGTTCGAGCAGCCGGACGAGCACTCGGCGGTGCGCGGTCGTATTCCGTTCCGCCTCTTCGCGACGCAGTTTCAGGAGATCCTGCTGGGCAATGGGGTCGCGTTTTGGAAAGGGACCATAGCCGGCGAGCGCGAGGCCTCCGGCGAATGCTGACGACGCCTATCCGTGCGAGCGCACGACGACAGGCCACCACTCCGAGCGCGGCGGCAAGGAGAAGAACTACAGGAGTTCTTGTTCGCATGAGCCCCCTCTGTTTCGGATCAGCCACCCTGTGAAGAAGAGACCGAGCGACAAGAGGAACGTCCTCAGGCGGCAAGCGAGGCGCGTTGCGCAAGCCGGCCCTCGAGACACATCGCCCGCTGACCGCTCCTCTGTAGGGCAGGCGGGCATCCCCATCAATGAGACTTTAGTCCCATGGCCGTCGTCGGCGCTGTCACCGACTGTATACTCCCGCCGAGAGCGCCGAAAGGCTCGGTGTCTCAGGGGTTCTAGATCTACGGGACTCGCATCGCTGGATCACTCAACGGGCACTGCCCGGTTACCTTAGAGGCGCCACGCCATGGCCGAACAAGCGATCGTCTTCATTCCGGACATCAGCGGATTCACCGATTTCACGAGCGCCACGGAGATCGACCACGCCGCCCACATCATTACCGAGCTGCTGGAGCTGCTTGTCGAGTCGAACCACAGCGGCTTCACGCTGGCGGAGATCGAAGGCGATGCCGTCCTGTTCTACCGGTCCGGCGAACCGCTCGGGCGACAGCAGCTCGTCGAGCAATGCCTCACGATGTTCTCGAAGTTTCACCAGCGGCTGATGGTCATCGAGCGAGACACGGTCTGCCAGTGCGGCGCGTGCCAGTCGGCCAGCAACCTGACGCTCAAGTTCATCGCGCACTTCGGGTACCTGAAGGAGATCAAGGTCGCTCGGTTCGTGAAGGCGACCGGAGTGGACATGATCGTCGCCCACCGGCTGCTCAAGAACGACATCGACTCGCACGAATACATCCTCATCACCGAGGCGTGCTGCGAGGCCGTCGGGCCCTCCGGCCAGCATCCCGCCCTTCAGTGGTCGAAGTCGAGTCAGGCCTACGACGCGATCGGCACGATCAAGTACGAGTTCGCGACGCTCGGCGGCTACCGAAGGCAGATCGCACCGCCCGCGGCGCCCCCACGGTTCGTCGTCGAGAAGGGAGAGGACAATCTCGAGCTCGTGATCGATGCGCCGCTCGAGACCGTGTACCAGACCTTGATCAACGTCGACAAGCGGCCGGAATGGCTCGACGGCGTCGCCACGATCAACCGCGAGATGACGAGCGAGCGCATCGGCATGCGGCACAACTGCGTCTTCCATGGTTTGAAGCTCATCAACACGGCCGTGTACCGCGATTTCCACGAGGACCGTGCGCTCTATTCGGAGAAGGTGGAGATCCCCGAAATCAAGGTGACCCTCCAGGCGCACTACGAGATGGAAGCCCTGAACGGTGGCAGCACGCGGCTCAAGTTCAACGTGAACTGGATGGACTCGAAACTGCCGCCGGAGAACAAGAAGGGCATGCTGGCCGGGCAGGCCGCGAATTTCGAGCTCCTCAAGAAGGCGTGCGAGAACAGTCCGGCGTAAGGAGTCTGTCGAATCCTTCGGCAGCAGCATGCCGGGGCCGTTCGCGACCAGCCCCAATCGGCTTCGGGCACGGCGACTTCGATCGTCGGGCAGATCGCCTGCACTGAGGGGAACGCAAGTCTCACCTCTCGGGATTCTCAGCGCATTCCGCGACTCCGGGCTGGCATGGCGCGTGCTCAAAGGGGCAACGTGTCGCGACCGTTGAGGCCGCCGCAATTGAAAGGAGCCGGCCATGGGGACGAGGAACAGGACCAAGAAGCAGGAGATCAAGGGGCTTTCCCTCACCAGGCGTACCGTCAAGGACCTATCGGTCCACCGTGGAGGCCCGAAGGGCGGCTTCATCATGAAGGACACCGTGATCGTACGGCCGAGCGGCCGATAGGTACCACCCTGTACCAAACGGTGTTCAATCATGCTGCCTCGGCCCCGCCGTCTCTCAGGCGGGGCCGAGTGGCTTGCCGCCGCGGACCGTGCAGCGCGCGGAGTCGTCGCGCCATCGAAGCCACGCCGACTTTCATTCACGGCGCCGCGCCGAGTGCAAACACATGGAGACGGCCATGACGACAAGGAAGCCGAGATCTGGACGGAGCGAGAGCCCCGTTCCGCCCTGCGTCTCCGGCGCGTTCTTACCGCCGCCACGGGACTGGAGCCGACCTCCCGATCAGGCGGACGCGGCCAAGCGTGGCCAACTCAGCAACGATCCTGCACCGGTCACCCTTGAAGGGCACCACCGACGCCCGCGCCGCGCATAGTGGCAGGACCCACCGCCCGGCTCAGCGTTCAACCTGCGGGATTCTTCGTCCTGCGCACACCGCTCGCGCCCTTTCAGGAGCTGACGGCGTGGAGTGAAGGACTGCAAGCCCCGCGCGCTCTCGAGAGCGCCGACGGGCTCGAAGCGGCCCTGGCGGCAGACCGGAACACGTTGCGCGCCAGGCTCACGGGCCACCTGAAGCGCCCGGAGATTCGCGAGGCGATCTTCGTCGCCTCGCCCAGCCTGGACGAGTCGCTGGACGCCTGGCTCGAGGACCCCGAGAGTGAGCGCGGCCAACGCGTGGAACGCGCGCTGGTGCGGTACTTCGCGCGCCTGGCCGGTCGTCCCACGCCCTTCGGCCTCTTCGCGGGGTGCTCCGTCGGGACGATTGGCGGCGAGACCCGGCTCGAGATCGCCGCCCGGGCCGAGTACCGTCGCCACACTCGGCTGGACATGGACTACCTCTTCGTGCTGGCCGATACGCTGTCGCGCGACGCCGCGCTTCGCCGGGCCTTCATCTACCGACCCAACGGTGGCCTCTATCGTGTCGCGGGCCGCGTGCGGTACGTGGAGTCGCGGCTGGCGGGTACGCGGCGGTCGTATCACCTCGTCGTGGTCGAGCCCAGCGAGGCACTGGACGCGACGCTGGCCCGCGCCCGGGACGGGGCCCGCTTCGAAGCGCTGGCCGCCCCGCTCGTGACCGACGACGTCTCGCTGGCCGAAGCCGAGGTCTACGTCGACGAGCTGATCCAGAGCCAGATCCTCGTCGCCGACATCGAGGTTCCCGTCACCGGCCGGGAACCCATTCACGTGCTGGTGGACGAGCTGCTCGCGCGGCCGGAGACAGTCTCGTTCGCCGGGCCGCTCGCCTCCGCCCGGCAAGAGCTCCAGGCGATCGACGCCGCGGGATTGGGTGTCCCGTCCGAACGATACCGCGCCATTGCGCGCTCGCTCGAGTCGTTGCCCGCCAAGGTCGAGCTGCCGCGCCTCTTCCAGGTCGACATGACGAAGCCGGCGCCCGCGGCGACGCTGGGATCGGCGGTGATCGCCGAGATCGTGGCGGGCGACCGAGCTGCTCCGACGGCTGGCGCGACCCGGCTGGCATCGGAGCCTCGACCAGTTTCGCGAAGCCTTCACGGCGCGGTACGAGGGGCGGGAAGTCCCGCTGGTCGAGGCGCTCGACGAGGAAGCGGGCATCGGCTTCGAAGCGTCGGCGCCGAGACGTCGCCGCTCCTGCACGACCTGGCGTTCCCGCCGCTCGCGGACGAGTCCGCGCCGGCGGGTGCGCGTGAGGCGTTGCTCCTTCGCAAGCTCGGCCAGGCTCTGAGCGGCGGCCACGAGGAGATCGTGCTCGAGCCGGGAGACATCGAGACGATGGCGATCAGGGAGCCGCCGCCGTTGCCGCGGGGGTTCGCCGCGATGGCCACGATCGCCGCGCCCTCCGAGCAGGCGCTGAACCGCGGCAGGTTCCGCGTCGCGTTGAGAAGCCTCGTCGGCCCATCGGGGGCGCGGCTCCTCGGTCGGTTCTGTCACGCGGACGAACGCCTCCGGCAGCTCGTGCAGGAGCATCTCCGCGCCGAGGAAGCGCTCGATGCCCGGACGCGGTGTTCGCCGAGATCGTGCACCTGCCCGAAGGGACGCATCGGCAACATCCTCTTGCGGCCGGTCCTGCGTGGCCACGAGATCGCGTACCTCGGCGCGGTCGGGCGCGCCCCGCGACCACCAGATCCCGATCGTGGACTTGATGATCTCGGTGAGTGGCGGAGCGATACGTGCTTCGATCCAGGCAGCCTGGGCCGCCAGGTGATTCCGCGCCTGACGTCCGCGCACAACTACGACGCGCGAAGCCTCGGGAGTCTACCGCTTCCTGTGCGCGCTTCAGGGCCAGGGCGTGGCGGCGGGGCTCGCCTGGGACTGGGGGCCACTGCAGAGCGCCCCGTTCCTGCCTCGTGTCGTGACCGGAAAGCTGGTGCTCGCCCGCGCCCGCTGGAACGCGCACAAGGACGAGCTGGCGCGGCTCGGCCGGGGCGACGCGGTCACGCGGTTCCGCGCGGTTCAGACGTGGCGACAGTCGCGGCGGATCCCGCGCTGGGTCAGTCTCGCCGACGGTGACACGGAGCTGCCGGTGGATCTCGAGAATGCTTTGGCGCTGGAGTCCTTCGTGCATCTCGCCAAGGACCACGACGGCGCGACGCTGGAGGAGCTGTTCCCCGGTCCCGAGGAGCTGTGCGCCCATGGTCCCGAGGGGCGGTTCGTCCACGAGATCATCGTCCCGTTCGTGTCGACCGGGCCGCAGACGTTGCGGCCCACACGGACCGGCGCCGGTCCCGAGCAGCGCGAGCGCCGGCGTCGCGGTCGAGCGGTCGTTCACGCCTGGCTCGGCCTGGCTCTTCGTCAAGCTCTACACGGGGATGGGGACGACCGATCAGGTGCTGCGTGATGTCGTCGGCCCCGCTCGTGCGCGAGGCGATGCAGTCACGTGCCGTGGACCGATGGTTCTTCATCCGCTACGGCGACCCCGACCACCATCTGCGACTCCGTCTCCACGGGGCGCCCACCGAGCTCTGGCGCACGGTCTGGCCTCGGCTCCAGGCGGCCATCGCGCCGTTCCTCGACGACGGCCGCATCTGGCGCGTCACGCTGGACACCTACGAGCGCGAGGTCGAGCGGTATGGCGGGTCGGATGGCATCGAGCTCGCCGAGGCCGTGTTCCACGCGGACAGCGAGGCGGTGCTCGAGATCGTGGAGCTCATCAGTCCTGACGATGCGGGGCTCGATCAGCGATGGCGGCTCACACTCCGGGGAATGGACCAGCTGCTCGGCGACCTCGCCTTCGACGTGGAGGCCAAGCTCGCCATCCTGGAATCCGCGCGCCGGACGTTCGCGGCCGAGTTCCGGGTCGACGGCCCCTTCAAGGGGCAGATCGGTGAGCGGTTTCGCCAGGAGCAGCCGGCCCTGATCGAGCTCCTCGACCGGACGCACGACGCGGCGAGTCCGCTCGCGCCCGGCTTCGAGGTGCTGGCCAGCCGCTCGGACGCGCTGCGTCCAGTGGCCGCAGCGCTGATCGCGCGCGACCGCGCGCGCCGCCTCTCACCGCCGCTGCGGGACGTCGCCGCCAGCTACCTGCACATGCACGCCAACCGGTTGCTCCGATCGGCGCCGCGCGAGCACGAGCTCTTGCTCTACGAATTCCTGACGCGCCTCCTCGCGGCGGACGCTCATCGTCGCCCAGCCGGTCCTGCCCGTGAGTAGCATCATTCTTTCACCGGCGTGAGGACGGGAGCCCCCTTGGCCTTCAGCAGCACCACGACGAACCTGGCCGGCTCCGTGTTGCTGGCGTTACGCCCCACGACGTGAACATCGGTAGGCCCCTCGTAGAACGTCTGCCCCGCCTTGAGCGTGACGGCAGGTTTGCCCTTCACCTGCATGACGATCTGGCCTTCGAGCACGTAGACGAACGCATGGGCGTCGTGCCGATGGACCATGTCTTGTGCGCCCGGCGGATACGACACCTCGAGCATGAGACTCTCCTTGCCCGGGTAGTCCGCGAGGTCGATCGCGAACAGTTGCTTCACGTCTGCGGCTTCGGCCGGGACGGGTGCGAGCATCAGGGGTACCGCGAGCAGAACCAGCGCAGCGAGCTTGGTCGTCATAGTTGCCTCCTTCGTTCGTCGCCCGAGACCTCGTGGGGGTCGGCCACCAGCATCGGCGCGCGCCGCAAGGTGGACCGCCGAAGGCTGAGATGGTCGACGCAGATTAGATCGCTCTCGGCTCCGTGGGTCAACCACCCGTACATGTCCTTTCATCGGAGATGCCCGAGTGGTAGTTTGCGCTGCAGGTGAGGCAACCAATTTCGACCTGGGCCAGGCGGGAGCAAGCGCGGCGATGACGAGAATGCATCTGATGTGGTTCTGCGCGTTCAGCCCGCACGCGGGGTTCGGCCTCGACGGATGGGCGGGTCCCCGGACGACCGGCTACGAGTGGACACGGCCGGAGCTGTGGCAGGACATGGCGGTGGCGCTCGAGCGCGCCAAGTTCGATCTGATCATGCTCGGGGACAGCCTCGCCGTGCCGGGGACCTACCAGGGACGGATGGACGCCTATCTCCGCTACGCCGAGCACGCGCCCTTTCACGATCCGGGTCCCCTCGTCGCCATCATGGCGGCCGCGACGCGCCGCATCGGCCTCGCGGCCACGCTGTCGACGACGTTCTACCCGCCGTTCCTGCTCGCCCGCCTCATGACGACGCTCGACCACCTGAGCCGGGGGCGCATCGCGTGGAACGTGGTGACGTCCTACAAGATCGAGGAGGCTCTGAACTTCGGGTACAAGGAGCTGCTCGACCACGACCAGCGCTACGACCGGGCCGACGAGTACATGGAGCTGTGCTATCGGCTCTGGTCGAGCTGGGATCCGGACGCGGTCGTCATGGACCAGCGCACCGACACCTTCGCCGATCCCGCGAAGGTGCGGGCGATCGACTTCGAGGGCACGTACTACCGCTCGCGCGGCCCTCTCAACGCCACCCCGTCGCCGCAGGGGCGTCCCGTCATCATCCAGGCCGGCGCCTCGGACCGTGGGCAGGACTTCGCGGCCCGCCACGCCGAGGCCGTCATCGTGTCCCGGGAGACGGTGGACGAGATGAAGCAGTACTACGATGCGTTCAAGGCCCGGGTGAAGAAGCAGGGGCGCGACCCCGACGAGTGCAAGGTCTTCTTCCTCACCAAGCCGATCATCGGCGATACCGACGAGGCGGCCCAGCGGCGCGCCGACGAGCTGTACGCCAATGCGCCGGTGGAGGCCGGGCTGGCGTCGCTGTCGACCATGCTCCAGATGGACATGTCGACCTACGACCTCGACCAGCCGCTGCCCGCCGCGATCCAGACCCGAGCCATCCAGGGCATCCGCAGCCAGCTCGATCGCTTCTACATGTCCGGGCGAACGCCGACGCTGCGGGACATCGCCACCCGCAAGGTCAGCATCGACTCCAAGCCCTACATCGGCACGCCGGAGCGCGTCGCCGACGAGCTGGCGCGCACCATCGACGCGGTGGGGGGCGACGGCTTCGCCATCCGGCAGGGCATCTGGCCGGGCTACGTCGGGCCCTTCGTGGAGAAGGTCATCCCGCTGCTCCAGCAGCGAGGCGCCGTGCGCACCGAGTACACGGGCACGACGCTGCGGGAGCACCTGCGGGAGTTCTAGCCGGAAAGGAAACCCATGCGTCCCAACCGACTCCGCGAGCGGCTTCGCTCCGGCCAGCCCACCTTCGGCACTCATATCCACACGGTCTGGCCTGCGGTGGCCGAGCTGGCCGGACACGCTGGCGTGTTCGACTACGTGGAGTTCGTGGGCGAGTACGCGCCCTACGACCTCTTCGCCCTCGAGAACCTCGCGCGGGCGGTGGAGGCGTTTCCGCACATGACGGCGATGATGAAGATCGAGCAGCAGCCGCGCACCTATCTCGCGGTGCGCGCCATCGGTGCCGGCATCCAGAACGTGCTCTTCGCCGACCCGCGCACGGTGGACGACGTGCGCGAGTGCGTGCGCGCGGTGCGGGCGGAGACGCCCGCCACCGGCGGCATCCATGGGGTGGGCATGCGTCGCGACGTGGGTTACGTGGTGGACGTGGGCTCGCCCGCCTTCGTGCAGGCCCTGGAGGACGCGGTGGTGGCGGTGATGATCGAGAAGGCCTCGGCGGTGGAGCACGTGGAGGCGATGCTCTCGGTCAAGGGCGTGGACATGGTGCAGTTCGGCCCCGCCGACTACTCGATGAGCATCGGCATCCCGGGGCAGTGGGATCACCCGAGGGTGAAGGAAGCCGAGGTGCATGTCATCAAGACCGCGCTGCGCCTGGGGGTGGCCCCGCGGGTGGAGATCGACACGCCCGAGCAGGCGCGGCCCTACCTCGACATGGGGGTGCGGCACTTCTGCATGGGCTGGGACGTGGGCATTCTCTTCGACTGGTTCAAATCCAACGGCGCCAAGCTCCGCGCCCTGGTGGGGATGTGAGCTGACGAAGGGAAGCGGCATCGTGCGGGCGTATGTCGTTCTCGATGAGCGCAGACCGCCTTCCGGCTAACCCCTTGCGCTTTCTCCACCCTCGCTGGACCCTGTCGGCATGACGAGCAACGGATGGGATTTCGATGTGGCGGTCGTGGGCGGGGGGCCGGGCGGCTCCAGCGCGGCCACCGCGCTGACGCGGCGCGGGAGGAGCGTCGTCCTGCTGGAGCGAGAGCGGTTTCCCCGTTTCCACATTGGCGAATCGCAGCTGCCGTGGAGCAACGAGGTCTTCCGGACGCTCGGCGCGGAAGAGGCGATCGCGGGGGCCGGATTCGTCAGGAAGTGGGGCGCCAGCTTCCGTCGGCCCGAGGGCGGCACCGAGCAGTATGCCGATTTCCAGGTCGCGGTGGAGACCCCGACTCCCCAGACGTTCCAGGTCTTGCGGGAGCGATTCGACGAGATCCTCCTGCGCCATGCCGCGCGGTGCGGAGTCACCGTGCGCGAGGAGCAGCGCTTTCTCGATGCAGCCTTCGACGCGGAAGGCGTGACCCTCCGCTTCGCGGGCGCGGACGGCATCGAGCGCACCGCGCGGGCCGGGGCCGTCGTCGACGCCTCGGGGCGCGCCGGAGTCTTAGTGAAGCGCTTCGGGCGTCATGAGTACGACCCGCTCCTGCGCAACATCTCCGTCCACGCCCAGTACGAGGGGATCCCGCGCCAAGAGGGGCGCCGCGCCGGCGACATCCGGATGTTCACGCGCCCCGACATGGGCTGGCTATGGTTGATCCCGCTGTCCGACACGGTGATGAGCGTGGGGGCCGTGATCCCGAGAGCGACTCATCGACAGCAGGCGCAGGCGACGGCCGAGGACAGCCTGGCCCACTATCTCGCGGACACGCCGCCTGTTCTGCCGCTGCTCGAGCAGGCGCGGCGCATCTCTCCGGCGCGCTTCGATGCCGACTACTCCTACCTGGCCACCCGAATGGCCGGGGACCGTTGGGTGGCGGTGGGCGACGCGGCCGCCTTCCTGGATCCCATCTTCTCGACCGGCGTGTTGCTCGCCATGCAGGGAGGCCTTGAAGCCGCGGAGGCGGTCGACGTCGGGCTGCGGGCCGGCGACCTGTCGGCGCGGGCGTTCACCCGGTACGAGCGGGTCGTCCGGAAGCGCTATCACCACTTCCGGCGGTTCGCCGTCGGGTTCTATGACCCGGCGTTCCGTGAGCTGTGGTTCACGCCCAGGAGCCGATTCGGCATGCACCCCGCGATCGTGGCCGTCCTCGCCGGGAACTGGCGGCCTTCACTGCCGACCCGGGTCAGGATCGAGCTGTTCTTCGCCCTGGTCGCCTTGCGGCGTCTAGCCCCGGGGCTCAGGCGTGCTGGACGCTCGTGATACCGCTCGCTGATTAGGTCCCACGAGTTCGCTGTGTCAGAACTGCGTCAGAACCATCGGACACCATTGCGCCCTGGCCGACGTCGATGAAGTGAGCGCGCATCGTCGGCAGGGGAGGCTGGCCGGACGCTGAGGCGAGCAGGGCTGAAATCAGTAGAGCTGCCCTCGCCCTCCAAACTGCTCCAGATTCTGCCAACTAGAACCAAGAGCGCTGAGGGTGCCGCCGCAACGTGATTCTGACGTGAAGTTAAGACTTCTTCCGCCATTTCCGCAACAACGTCGAGCGCGACGGCACCCGCCCTGAAAATCTGGTGTCGGCGGTTCAATCCCGTCCCTGCCCACCATTTTTCCCACGTAGTTCCCGCACACTCGAGAGTCGACCGGAACCCCAATTGTGTCAGAATTGTCAGCCGCCGCCGGCATCGAGGTGACACGCGAACGGATCGGGGCCGCCATCAAGGCCGGAGCGGAACACGCGCTTTGAACTGGAGGACGATATGGCCGCAAAGAAGAAGGTATCCCGCCGCGCGAAGAGCCGAGCGCCGAAATCCGAGCGGCGCATGGATCTGACCAGCGCGAAGAGTCCCCGCGGAGGCGCCCTGGCGGCGCCAGAGTCTCGCGTGATGACGATCAAGGGCGCGACCGTGAACATCAACTGAGGGTCGAGCTGTGCCTATGCTCCACCGGCGAACAGGAAGCGATTGACCGTGACGGTGGCCGCCACGTAGCCCGGTTCGAGGTGCTCGATGCGCTCTCGCACGCGCGCGTGCAGCGCCGGTAAGGCGTGAAACGGCACAGCCGGGTACGCGTGGTGCTCGGCGTGATACGGCATGTTCCACGCGAACAGCCGCACGAGCGCCATGGTGAGGGTGGTGCGCGTGTTCTCGAGGCAGTCGCGCGTGGTGGCGCAGGCGGTGTGCTCGGCCAGTAGGTATGGACGCAGGAAGGCCTGCCCGAGGACCCACGGCGCGATCCATACGAGCAGGAGCGCAGGGGAGCCGACGGCGACCGATGCCGTCGCCACCAGGAGATAGGCCGCCAGGTAGGCCCGCGCCTCATGCACGAGCGGGCGGCGCTCGGGCGACGACATCCACGGTCGGTCGGCGCGCCCGACGGCCAGGCGCAGGATGTCGCCGATCCGGCGGATCGCGTTGGGGATGCCGGTGAGCACGAGCAGATAGGCGCCGCGCGACGCGGGCTTCGGGAAGAACAGCTCAGGATCGCGGGCCTCATCCTGGGTGAAGCGGTGGTGCTCCCAGTGATACACGCGATAGTTGCGGTACGGCCAGAACGTCAGGAAGCCGGCGACCGTGCCGATCGCCGTGTTAAGCCATCGGGTGCGGAACGCCGTGCGATGGGCCGTCTCGTGGAAGGCGCAGAAGACGAATACCAGCACGTAGGCGTGCGCGACCAGCAGCGGCAGGGCCCAGAGCGTGGCGCGCAAGTGCCAGAGCAGCACACCGGTGACCGCGAGCATTCCGAAGTGGGCGGCGGCCCGTCGCAGCGCCGGCCCGTCCGATCGTTCCATCAAGACGTGCAGCTCCGGCCGCGGGATCTCGTGGGCGGTGAAGCGGACGGGCGCGTCGTCGTGCATCGGCTCATGTGATCTCAGCACGGGCCGTGAGAAAGGGCAAGCTCGGCTACCCCCCTGACGCCTGGACCATGACGTGCGTGCTGGAGAGAAGTAGTTAGCGCGTGGTCGACGCCGGCGCCGGCACGCCCGCCGTGTTGCGGGTGGTGTCGGTGACGGCGAAGCGGCCACCCGGTCCGATGAGCGCGGGCGGGTCGCTCACTGCCGTCACGGCTACATTCGGCAGCTGGACCGTCACCAGCATCTCCTCCGTCAATGACCGCCGCCGAACCGACGCGCAGCTGTCAGTTCGGGCCGGTTGGCATTGCTGCTGCTCGCAAGCGCGAGCAGCTTTTCGTAGTACGCCTTGGCCCTAGCCGTGTCGCCCAGCATCTCCGCCGCCTTGGCGGCGCCAGCCAGACCGTTGAACCGGTTGGGCTCCCTGACGAGCGCGGCCTCGAACGCGGCGAGGGCGTCCCGGGCTTGTCCGCGCTCGAGCAGCATCGCGCCGTAGGAGCTCGCGAGCCGGGGCCAGCGGTCCCGGAGTGACGATGGATTTCTCCGTCTTGTCTTCCGCATCGGCGGCCGCGGTCATTGCGCTGAGCGCCTCCCCCCGCTTCCCCTCGGCCTGCAGCACCCAGGCGCTGGCAACCCGCCATTGGATGTCCACCTGCTCCGCCCAGTACCGGTCGTTCGCCTGGCGTAGCGCGTCACGCAGATCGGCGCGCTTCGCGATGTCTGTCCGGTCAGCGGCCGGGTTGCCGGAGCGCGCCGCGCCCAGCGCGCGAGCGAAGCGCGTGATGGCGTCGACGTAGGCGAACCGGCTCTCCTGCGGTCGCAGTCCGGCGGCGCCGGCCCAGTCGCTGCGTTCGACCATGTAGCGGGCTTGACTGGCCGCGACGGCAAACGGCCCCGTCCGGATGTTGGGGTTGTAGCCCGTGACTGCGGCCATCTCGTCGATGGCGGCCCTGGCCTCGCTGTCCTGGGCAAGTTGCAGGTGGGCATAGACCATGTAGTCCATCGCGTGCAGCTGGTCGTGCGGCTCGTTGCCGGCCTTCGCGGCACGCGCCGAGGCGGCGTTGGTGGCGATCGACTCCTTCTAGTATGAGCGCGTCGCTCGAGGCCTACCTGGCCCGGCTCTATCTCGACCGTGATGCACGCGCAGCGTTTGTTGCTGATCCGCGGGGAGCGGCCCGCCAAGCCGGCCTGAACGAGACCGAGGCGGCCACGCTCGAGCGCGTCGATCGGGTCGGGCTCGAGCTGACCGCGCGCTCGCTCGCCGCCAAGCGGACACAGCGAACGGTCCGCCGTTCCTGGCTTGGTCGTTTCCTCCGGCGCTGGCGTTGGCCGAGGTGACGCGCGCTACGCTCTATTTCACGGTGTAGCCGCGTCCCTCGAAGCAAGCCGCCTGAGCCTTCTGGTATCCAGCCTGACTCTGCGCGTATGCCGCCTGCTGCTGTTGGGTCTGGGCCTCCTGCTGCCTCTCTCCCTGGCGCTTTCGAGAGCCGCCCGCCACCGTTCCCGCCGCCAAAAAAAAGAGACGGAGCTCAGCGCTCCAGGGTGGAACGGGTCGCGTGGATCAGCGCTTCCATGTGATCGAGATACCGCTGCAGCTCCCGGCGGCCCTGCGCGGTGATGCGGTACTCGGTGCGCGGCCGCCGGTCCTCGAACGTCTTCGTGCACGCGATGTACTGCGCGTCCTCGAGCTTGCGCGCATGCACGCTGAGGTTGCCGTCGGTGGTGTCGAGCAGCGCCTTGAGCTCGTTGAACGTCAGCGCCTCCGCCGCCGCCAGCGCGCTGACGATGCCCAGCCGCAGGCGATGATGGACGAGACCGTCGAGCTCGGGCGCCCGCCCGGCCGCCGCCCCGCGCACGCCGGCGAGCTTGCGCGCCGGCGGCGGCGCCTCGTTGCGCTTGCGCCGTGCGGGCTCAGCCACCGTGCCGCCTCGCGATCACGAGCCCGAAGCCCACGTGCACCGCCCCGAAGCCGACGATCAGCAGCGCGTGTCCCCAGGCGGCCGGCACGAGCGCGGCGGCCACCCCGAGGGCGAAGATCGCCACGCCCATCACCGGCACGACCCGTACGGAGAAGGCGCCTCCGGCGATCACCGCGGCGCCGTACAGGCACAGCCACAGCGCGGGAAGCACCGTCACCGCGCCGGCGCGCACGAGCGCCACCGTGAGCACGGCGCCCGCGAGCACCGTCGGCGCGAAGGCGAGGGCAAACTTGCGGCCGGGTCCGGAGAGCAGCGGGAGCCCGACGGCGCGGGTCTTGACCGCGGTCGACACGCCGCCGACCGCGACCGACGCCACCGCAGCCACGAGCCAGGCGCCGAGCCATCGCGGGCTGCCCACATCGCGGCCCGCCGCTGCGCCGGCGACGAACGCCGCGAGGCCGATGACGACCAGACCCCAGCCCGAGAAGGTCGTGAAGGCGGAGGCCGATTCCATCGTCTCGCGGATGAAGCGGAGGTCGGCCATCGCGCGCGCGTGAAGCGCGGGCGCCTGGGCTGTCGAGACCGTGGAGGGACGCTCCGCTGCCATGGCTCATGGATAGCGCGATGTCTTGGGGCAAGTCAAGTACTTTGTAATGCAAAGCGCTGGACCTCCGAACGTCACGAGGGACGACGGCCGAATCCAGGATGGCCGCGCGATCTTGAACCAACCGCAACGCCACGCTATCGTCTCCGGGGAAAGGCGTTACCCTCCGATGATCGCCAGCGAGAGTGTCCGGTCATTTGACGAGCTTCCGGCGCGCAAGGGCGGGCCGTCGCGATTGGTGCGCGATCTCGCGTCCACTGTGAGCCGCGTGTCACTCGTTCTTCTGTTCAGCCTGGCCACGATGGGCTGCTCGAACCTGTTCTTCTTCAAGAAGAGCCAGCCACCGGTCACGCAGCGCGAGCTCCCGAAGAAGCAGACCGACCCGATCGGCGCATCGACGTCCGATCGCCTGCGAGACGACGTCACTCGAGGGGCGCGTCCTGAACAGGCTCCCGAACCACTGAACGCGGTCCAGCCGACCCGAGCGCAAGAACAGCCACAACCTCAAGAACCAGCAGCGGCACCGGCTGCGGTCCCGCCAGTTCAGAACAGCGTCGAGTCCGACCCGCGAGCCGTCATCGACTGGCTGCTGAAGGACCGACGATAGCGTCGACTCGTCAGCCGCTGCCAGCAGCCCCGCAGCGGTGGCCCGCTGTGGACCGCACGAAATCTCCGGGTGCGATCCCGCCCCCTCTGCCCTGATCAGGGCGACACGGTGGCCGTGAACGTGACGGTATCGAGCCTTCGCGGTTTTGGCGCGCCGCCCTTGACGGTCCGGTCCTTTCTGGCCGCCAGATCCTTCACCCGACGCTTGCCACGCTCCGCCCTGTTCCTGCCGCCGGTCGTCGTCCGCGTCATGACGCCCCTCCCGTGAATGCGATGGTGAGGTTTCATCGCATGGTTGATGCCAGAGCGGATGTCGGCGATTTCGGAGCGCAGGACCGCAAGGCTCGGGCGTGCTGCCGGGGCCGGGCGCGCGCCGGGAGGGCAGAGTGCCCGTCCGCCCGGCGGGCGCCTTCGCTCAGTTGATGCGCCGCGCGCGCCCCTGCCAGTACGGCTCGCGCAGCTCGCGCTTGAGGATCTTGCCCGATGGGTTGCGCGGGAGCGACGCCACGAAATCGACCGAGGTCGGGCACTTGAAGTGCGCCAGCCGCTCGCGCGCGAAGGCGATGATGTCGTCGGCCTCGGCCGCGACGCCGGGTCGCCGCACGACGATGGCCTTGACCGTCTCGCCCCAGCGCTCGTCGGGGACGCCGATGACGGCGACGTCGGCGACCGCCGGATGGTCCGAGAGCGCGTTCTCGACCTCGGCCGGATAGACGTTCTCGCCGCCGGAGACGATCATGTCCTTCACCCGGTCGGTGAGGAACAGGTAGCCCTCCTCGTCGAGGTAGCCGGCGTCGCCGGTGCGCAGCCAGCCGTCGGCGTCGAGCGTGCGCGCGGTCTCCTCGTGCTCGCCCCCAGTAGCCCTTGAAGTTCTGCACCGAGCGGGTCCACACCTCGCCGACCTCGCCGGGCGCGCACCGCGTCCGGCCCGGCTCGACGATGCGCAGCTCGACGTGGGGGAACGGCTTGCCGGCCGAGCGCAGCAGGCGCGCGCGCGGGCCTTCCGCCGCGTGGTCGCCGGCGGGTAGCTGTGTGATGGCGCCGGTGGTCTCGGTGAGCCCGTAGACCTGGATGAATGGGCAGCGGAAGGTCTGCAGCGAGCGGACGAGCACCTCGTTGGTGATGGGCGCGGCGCCGTACACGATGGACCGCAGCGCGCGATAGTCGCGCGCCTGGGCACCGGGCACCATCGTCAGGAACTGCAGCATCGCCGGGACGAAGAGCGCATTGGTGATCTGGTGGCGCTCCAGCGTGGCCAGGATCTCGGCCGGCACGAACTCGCGGCAGAGGATCGTGTGACCGCCGACGCCCATGCCGACCAGCGCCCAGCCCGAGCCGCCGATGTGGAAGAGCGGCATGCACACGAGGTTCACCGAGCTCTCGTCGAACTGCCACCACGGCCCCACGTGAGGCAGGAGCGTGCCGAGGTTGGCGTTGGTGAGCATCGCGCCCTTCGGCAGGCCGGTCGTGCCCGACGTGTAGAGCTGCATGGCGACGTCGGTCGGCGCCACCGCACGAGCGGGATCCACGGCCGGATGCCGCGCGACCCACGCCTCGTAGTCCTCGTGACGGGGATGGCCGCCGATCACGACGATGCGCTCGACCGACTTGAGGGTCGGCTCCATCGCGTCGAGGTGGCCGATGAAGTCCTGCCCGACGACGAGGAGCCGGGCGCCCGCGTCGTTGATGACGTAGGCCATCTCGGCGGGCGTCAGCCGCCAGTTGACCGCCACGTTCACGACGTTGGCCTTGCCGCCGCCCAGGAGGACCTCGAAGTATTCGGGTCCGTTCTTGTCGAGGAACGCCACGCGGCTCTGCTCGGTGAGCCCGGCGCCGAGCAAGGCCTGCCCCACGCGGCTGGCGCGCGTATCCATCTCCGACCAGGTGATGGTCCGCGTGCCGTAGGTGATCATCGGGCGGTCGCCGCGCCGTCGCGCTTGCTCGCGAATCACGCCGCCGAGCGACCAGGCCATCTGACCCTCCCTTCGCGCCCGCGAGTATAGTCCACCGGCTGGCTTCGGTTTCCCCGGCGCCGACGCGGGGTTCGACTTCGCCAACCGGGCCTTTCTACCGCCTGGGCTCGTCCGCCGGGCAAAGAACCCGACAGTTTCGGGCGCTTCCCTTCGTGCGTTTCCGCCAAGTAGCTGAAAGTTCGCCAGGATGCTGGCGCCTCTGGCTCTGGCACGAATCGCGCAAAGCAACGTCCAGCTGAGCGGACGAGTACCACGGCGTCCGCCGAATCGGTTAACCTTCAGGGCTACGAGCAGCTCACGGGCGACTTCGCCGACGCTGAGCGAGGGCGACTCGAGGCATCACCACGGCGGAGGCGTTCGACGATGAGGCGGCATCTCGGCGGTGTCGTCCCGGCGGTGCTGATGGTGGTCGTGCTGGTCCTGGCTGGCCACGCTGAAGCGCTGAGCACCGCCGACCTCGCCGACGACTGGCGGGTCACCTTCGTCGCCTCACCCACCTTGACCTTCGGCACCACCGCCGTGCGTACTTACCAGGGCGACGTGACGTTCAGTGCGGTTGGCGTCGCCTCGGGGACGCTCACGCTCGGTGATCTGGCGCCGGGGACGGTGGACTTCACCGTCGGCGGGAGCGCCGCGCTGTCGGCCCAGGGCCTCGTGACCGGTTCGCTCACGCTCACCGGCCCGGACACCCGTTCGCTGGTCATCCCCGAGGCCCGCCTGCTCGGCAACCGGCACACGATCGTCGGTGTGGCCACGCTGAACCGAGGCGGCGTGCGAGACACCGGGTTCATCACGCTCGTGCGGCTCACCGATCAGATCTTCAGCCGGACCGGCGATCTGGCCGCGACGTGGAACTATCACGAGATCACGCCGAGCAACGTGCTCAAGGGCGGTGACGCCGACTGGACGCAGGGCAAGATCGACTTCCACGGCGACGGGTGCACCGTGGCCACGCTGTTCTTCGCCGACGGCAGCATCAGGGCTCAGCCAGTTCCGGGCAACCCCACCAGCTTCGGCTGAAGCGACTTCCAGGAGGGCGGCGCCCTCTTCGCGACCAACGCCAACTTCGACGCCCAGATGGCGACGAGTGACGGTGTCCCCCAGCGCGACCTGATCCTGGGCTTCACGCGCGCCTCCAGCATCGGAGCGCCCGGGATGGTCCTGATGTCGAAGTTCGCGCCGCCGGGTACCACGTTCACCCAGGCCGACATGGCGGGGCCGTGGCGCGTCTACATGGAGCGCGTCGAGTCCAAGCTGGCCGGCTCCACGTGGGAGATCGGGCTCTCGAACTTCAGTGCCGGCGGCGCATTCACAGGCGCCACGCTCACGGACGAAGTAGGGACGGCGACCGTTCTGACCACGGGCGGCCTGGTGGTCGCCGCCAACGGCTCGGTGGACGGGACCCTCACGGCCGGCAGCGGCGCGACCGCGCATCGCTACGAGATCCACGGCACCATGCGCGGGCTGAAGGACATCGTCACCGGCGTCGTCACCGCGCAGCTCGGTACCGCGTCGACGTACCAGGGGATCGTCACGCTGGTGCGCGAGGTGTCCGTGCTCGACTTCGGACAGCCGACCTACACCGTGGCCGAAGGCCAGCCGGCCAAGGTGACGGTGACTCCGCACCGGCAATCAGGCGGGCGCGGTCACCGTGGACTACGCCGCCGGCGGCGGCACCGCGCCGCCCGGCGACTACACCGTGCTCGGCTCCGGCACGCTGACGTTTCCGGCCAACGCCTCGAGCCGGACGTTCGACGTGGCCACGACGAACGACGGGATGGTGCAGGGAAGCCGGACCGTGAATCTCTCGATCAGCGACCCGGGCGGCAGTGCCGTGCTGGGGAGCCAGACGACCGCGACGCTCACCATCCAGGACAACGACGTGGGCGGCGTCGTGAAGTTCTCTTCACCCGCGGTCTCGGTGCTGGAGGGGGACTCTGCGGTCCTGACGCTGACCCGCACGGGCGGCACCGGCGGCAACGTGAGCGTCGTCTACGGGACCAGCGACATCACCGCCACCGGCGGCACTGACTACGCGGCCAGCGCCGGCCTCGTCGTGTTCGGGCCCGGCGAGACGACCAAGCAGATCAGTATTTCCACAGCGTCCGACGTCTTCGTCGAGGGCGACGAGACCTTCCGCGTGACGCTGAGCTCGCCGATCGGGCTCACCATCGGGACCCCGTCGTCGGCGACGGTGACCATTCTCGACGCGCAGCAAGGATTCCAGTTTGGCGCCGCCGAGTACACGGTGAACGAGGGGATGGCCGCGGCCGTCACCGTGGTCCGGACTGGCCCGGCGTCGACGCCCGCCACCGTGCGCTATGCGACCTCGCCCGGCAGCGCGACGCCCGGCGCCGACTACACGCCGGTCACCGGCGTGCTGACCTTCGCCGCCAACGCGCGCACCGCGACGTTCATGGTGCCCACCCTGCAAGACGTGCTGGCCGAGGGGCCGGAGACGGTGCTGCTGACGCTCAGCGATCCCAGCCCGCCGGCCCAGCTCGGCCCGCGGCGGACGGCGGCGCTGACCATCGTCGACAACGACGTCCCCGGCGTCGTCAAGCTGGGGGCGGCCGCTTACACCGTGGCCGAGGGCGCCAAGACCGTGCTCGTCACCGTGCAGCGCACCGGCAATGCCGACGGGGTCACCGTGAGCTACGCGACGACGCCCGGCACCGCCACGCCCGGCCAGGACTATCTCAGCGTGAGCGGCACCCTGACGTTCCGGGCCACCGAGACGACGAAGACGATCGCCATCACGATCCTGAACGACGTGCTCGACGAGCTGGCCGAGACCTTCATGATCGCGCTCTCCAACCCGGGCGGCGGCCTGACGCTGGGCAGTCCTTCCAGCGCCGTCGTGACCATCACCGACGACGACCTGCCCGGCGTCGTGGCCATCGGCAGCCCGTCGGTCTCGGTGGGGGAGATCGCTGGCCTGGCGACCGTCACCGTCACTCGCACCGGCGGCATGGCCGGCGGGGTCACCGTCGACTTCGCCACGGCCGACGGCAGCGCCCAGGCCGGCAGCGACTACACCGCGCGCTCCGGCCGCCTGACCTTCAGCGCCGGCGAGACGAGCAAGCTGGTGGCAATCGCCATCCTCGGCGACACCACGCGTGAGGGCGACGAGACGTTCACGCTGGTCCTGAGCAACCCGGGCGGCGGGGCCACGCTGGGCACGGCGAGGGTGGCGACGGTGACCATCCGCGACGACGAAACCGGGCCCACGGTGCAGTTCGGCGCCGCCGCGTACAGCGTGGTGGAGAGCGCCGCCAAGGCCGTCGTCACCGTGACCCGCACCGGGAGCACGCTGGCTGGTCAGTCCGTGATGGTCCGGACGAATATCACCGGCACCGCGCCGAGCAACCAGTTCACCGCGGTCAATCAGCTCGTCACCTTCGCGGCCGGTCAGGCCTCGGCCACGGTCGACGTTCCGCTCACGGCGCTGGCGAACAACACCGCCGTCGACGGCGACCGCACGGTCGGCCTCGAGCTGGCCAGTCCATTCAGTCCGTCGGGCACGCTGAGCCTCGGCGCTCCGCGGCTGGCGGTGCTGACGATCCGCGACGACGATTCCCAGTTCCGGTTCAGCGCCACCAGCTACCTGGCCATCGAGGGCGCGCCGGCGACGCTGACGGTGCAGCGGGTGGGCGCCACCATCACGCCGGCCAGCGTGAAGTTCGCGACGGTCAACGGCCTGGCCGTCGCGCCCGGGCAGTACGCCGCCAAGAACGGCACGCTGATGTTCGCGCCGGGCGTCACCAGCCAGATCATCACGATCACCACGGTGAACGACACCGTCCAGCGCGGTGACGCGGACTTCTCGGTCGTGCTGAGCGACGCGGTGGGCGCCGCGCTCGGCACGCCCAGCACGGCCACCGTGGAGATCCAGGACAACGACGGCAACGGCACCGTGCGGTTCAGCGCTGTCGCCTACTCGGTGCTCGAGGGTGCGCCCGCCACCATCTCGGTGACACGCTCGGGCGGGACGGCCGGGCCGCTCACGGTTGGGTACGCGACGGTGGCGGGCGGCACCGCGATCGGCGGGGCGGCGCCGGGGCCGGGCGTGGATTATGTCACCCGCAGCGGCACGCTGACGTTCGCCGCGGGCGCCACCACCCAGACCTTCATGGTCACGACCGTGGCCGACACCGTGGTCGAGGGCGCCAAGACGGTCAACCTCGCCCTCAACGTGCCGGCGGGCAGCGGGGCCGTGCTCGGCAGTCCGTCGACGGCGGTGCTCACGATCGTCGACGACGAGCAGCCGCGCTTGCAATTCATGACCCCGACCGTCACGGTGAACGAAGGCGCCGGCGTGGCCAACCTCACGGTGATGCGCGTGGGCCCGACGACGGGCACCTACACCGTCGGCTACACGCTGGCCGGCGTCACCGCCACCGCCGGCGCCGACTTCGTCGCCACCGGCGGCACGCTCACGTTCGGGCCCGGTATCACGAGCCGCCCCATCAGCGTGCCGATCGTCGCCGACACGCTCAACGAGCTGGCGGAGACGTTCACGGTGACGCTGAGTGGACCGAGCGCCGGGGCCGTGCTCGGCACGCCCAGCGTGGCGACCGTCACCATCACCGACGACGATCCGGCCGGCGCGGTGCAGTTCGCCGCGAGCAATTACGCCGTGACGGAGGGTGGGGCGGTCACGCTGACGGTGACACGGACGGGCACGGCCGGTCCGGTGACGGTCGCGTTCGCGACGAGCCCCGGTACGGCGGTCGCGAGCGACTATGTCGCGCAGAGCGGCACGCTGACATTCGCCGCCAGCGAAATGGCTCGCACGCTGACCGTCACCGCAGCGAGTGACATCTCGCTGGAGGGTCCGGAATTCCTGGAGGTCGTACTGAGCTCCCCGGCGGTGGGCTCGTGCTCGGCACGCCCGCGCGGGCGCGCGTGTGGATCGTCGACGCCCAGCAGTCGCTGCAGTTCAGCGCCTCGAGCTACGCAGTGGTCGAGGGCAGCGCGGCGATGGTCACGGTCACGCGGACCGGCGCGCCTTCGAATGCGGCCAGCGCGACGATCACGCTCGGGGGCGCCGCCGTCGCCGGCGTCGACTACGTCGTGCCGGCCTCGCTCGTCCTCAATTTCCCGTCTGGCGTCACGTCCCAGATGCTGACCATCCAGACGCAGCCCAACACGGTGGCCGAGGGCGCCCGCGTCCTCACACTGGGCCTGACGGGGATGAGCGGTGCCGTGGCCGGCTCGCCGGGGGCGGCCACCCTGACGATCCTCGACAACGAGCGGCCGGACCTCACGGTGACGTCCGTGAGCGGCCCGGCCCAGGCCGCCACCGGCATCCCCACGACGGTGACGGCGGTGGTACGCAACCTGGCCGCCGGCGCGGCGCCGGCCAGCAAGCTCGGCGTGTTCCTCTCGCCGTCGAGCTCGACGCCGGGGGCCGGCGTCCGTGTGGCCCTGGTAGACGTCCCGCCGCTGGCCGCCCTGGCCACCGCCACCGTGAACGCCGCCGTGACGATCCCCGGCAACGTGTCGACCGGGTCGTACTTCCTCTCGGTCGTCGCCGACGCGACGGGCCTGATCGCCGAGGAGAACGAAGGCAACAACGGCCTCACGGCCGCCGCCCAGGTGGCCGTCGTCCTGTTCCTGCCCGACCTGGTCGTCGCGACCGTCCAGCCGCCTGGCAACACGCTGTCCGGCAAGCTCGTGAGCGCGCCGCTGCAGGTGCGCAACGCGGGTCTCGTGGCCTCTGGCCCCTATCGCGTCGGTGTCTATCTATCGACCGATCCCGACGCCGGGCACCGGCACGCTGGTGGCCACGCGCGACATGCCGGCGCTGGCCGCCGGCGCTGGCGCCGACGTCCCGGTGTCGATCGCGGTGCCCGACGACCTGCCCCAGGGCGCTTACTTCATGTCGGGCGTCGTCGATCTCGACGGCACGGTGGCCGAGGCGAGCGAGGTCAACAACGCGCTCGCCAGCGCGGTGCCCTTCCAGGTCACGCGCAACCTGACCAAGCTGACGAGCTTCAGCGCGAGCTTCTCGATCGCGTCGGCGGGCGGGTGCGGCCTGCCCACCCAGACGCTGAACCTCGCCGGGACGCTGACGCTGGCCTCGCAGACGGGGACGACCGGGCAGGGAACGCTGACGCTGAGCGGGCCGGTCCTGGGCGGCGGCACCGTCACCTTCCGCGGTCCGTACAGCGCGATCGTGAACCTCGACGAAACCGTCACCGTCGCGTTCACGGCCACGGTGACGGGCGCCTTCACCGGCACCGCCACGCTGACCGCCAGCGGCTCCATCGCCGGCGGCGGCACGCTGACCGCCACCATCACCAGCGGCACGCTGAATCTCATCGCACCGGTCATCGGCACCTGTCCGTTCGGCGGCACCCTGACCGCGGCCGGTGAGCCGGTCTTCTTCTTCAGCCTGCTGCACTATGTCTTCGGCGGCGGTTTCGATGGAATGACCACGCCGAGCCCGTCGTTCCCGCTACCGATCACCGAGCTTTCGCTGGGGCTGACCGCGCTCTTCGATCCGTTGACCCCGGTGGCCCCCTCGACGGTGACCTTCACCGGTCCGGCCGGCTCCGGTATCACGAGCGTGGCGGCCGAGCGGCGCCAGAAGACCGTCGCCGGCTACTTCTACGAGTCCGACACCATGTTGTCGGCGGGCCGGACGCTGATCGGCAACTGGTCGGTGCGGTACCGGGGCGCGACCGAGACGTTCACCGTGCCCAATCCGGACACCACGACGCGCTTCGTCGCCATGCTTCCCACGGTCACGCTGAACGCCGCCCAGACGCACGTGACCGCGATCAGCTGGATCTACAAGGACCGGACGACCGGCGCCACTGTGCCCGCCCCGGCCTACGCCGACGCGATCCAGATCGAGTTCAACGGTTTCGGCATCGACTACGCTTCACCGGACTTCCCGCGCACGGTCACCAGCCACACGCTGCCGACGCCGCTGCCGGTGGCCAACCTGAATGTCCTCTACATCTCGTTCAAGGATGCGGTGACCGGCCACTTCTACGTGACGACCTACACGCAGTAGTCCGCGGCAAGCTCGCTGGCATCGGCCTTGCCCGATTCGCGACCATGGCACAGCGACGCGGGATCCCCGGCCGACGCCGGTCATCGACGTCCCGCCGTTCGACGAGCGAGGGCGGTCTCCGGTCGGACTAGGAGGTACATCATGGCTCGTGCGCTCTGGAAGGGCTCCATCAACTTCGGGCTGGTCACGGTTCCCATCGCAGAATCAGCGCGACGCCGCCGCGCGTGATGATCTCGACCTCGATCTGACCCTTGGTGATGAGGGCGCCGCAGCCGCCGCACGGGTAGGCTGGCGACACCGCCATTCCCACAGGCATCCAGCCCGCCCGGCTTCGGCACATCGGCGTCGATCGAGCGTACGCAGTCGCGTCCTGATGAGCGCGTTTCCGGAAGTGCGTCCGGACCACCACCGCTGAAGGCGGGACGCCCACGGTCGAGGATCGCCCGCGAGGAGACGATCAGCCACTGGGCTCGCTCGATCGACCGACACGAGCGCTCGTAGGGGGCGAGGTAATCGGCTTGTCGAGAGGCGGTGGCGGCGTCGCGGGCGAGCACCATCGTGTCCTCCTTGGAGGAGTGTCGACGTAGCCCCGGCCCCCAGTCAGCATCCGCCTCGCCGCGGAGTCTGACCGCACCGACCGCGCCAGGGCGCGCACGCCGATGGCGTACTCCACCGCTTCGCGCGTCACCGCCTGGAACTCCGCGAAGGCGCGGCGGTCGCGATGGGCCTGGCGCCCGCACTGCTCGTCGAAGATCGCCGTCCACGGGGATGCCGCGCTGCCGCCCGAGATGAGGCGCTCCGACCGGCTCGCGCGGAGGCAATCCCGATGAAAGATGTCCCGGCCACTGCGCAGCCTGGGCTCCGACGGGGCGACCGCCTGCAGGCACCAGGGACAGACCGGATCAGGACAGCGGCCATGCTCGACGCGGCCGTCGGGTCGAAACACGAGGCGGGCCGAGTCGGTCGGCTCGATCGCGCCGAACAGATCGGACACCTGGCGCTCACCGTGGGCGCGGTCATCGTCGATGGATCGCTCCGGCCTGGACGCGGTCCCGGCGGCCCGGCGGCGCAGCGCCCTGGCGTACTCCGCCAGCGGCAGGCGGAAGGCGTCGGCTCCATGGCTGCCGCATGACTCGCACCACCCCGGCTCGGTGACCCTCCGCGTGGCGAGCGAACGCTTCGGCAGCCTCCCGACGCAGTCGGCGCACAGACGTATGGCCCCGTGGGCTGAGACGAAGGCGGCGATTCGAGCGGCGAGGTAGGCCGAACCGTCTTGCTCACGAGACACGAAGGCGGCGCAGTGCAATGGCTCTGCCAGGAAGATCTCCGTGCGTTTTCCGAGCACCGCCCGTTTTCCATAGGCAACGGCGCACCGGTTGACGGCAATCTTCTACCCTCGACTCAGAAGCGCAAGGTCTCAGCGGCACACCCGTTGCTCCCCCCATGAGCGAACGAAACGCAGAGGGGAGTGAGTGATGGTGATGCGACCGCCGAGCTATCTGCAGTCAATCGACGACTCACCGGCCGCTTCGACGAGTGCCGCGCTCACATTCCGTGCGCGGCGCCTGACCCGACGCCTCGGGTGGCTGAGCATCGCCCTGGGTACGGTGGAGCTGCTGGCGCCCGGCGTGCTCGCGCGCGCCGTCGGAACGCGAGGGTCCCGGCCCGCGCGGGTCGTCTCACGGGCCCTCGGCGTGCGGGAGCTCACGTCCGGCATCGGGATCCTGACCACGCCGCGACCCACGACCTGGCTCTCGTCGCGCGTGGTCGGCGACGTCGTGGACCTTGGCCTGCTCCTCACGGCCCTCGTCTCGCCTTCCGCGCGACGGTCGCGACTGCTCGCGGCCGCGGCGGCGGTCGTCGGAGTGGCGGTGCTGAACGCGCGCTGTGCGGAGCGCCTCAGCGCACTGGACGGCCCGACCGGTCGCGCCGTCCGCGCACGCCGCAGCATTACCGTCAACCGCCCCGCCGACGAGCTCTACCGTTTCTGGCGCGACCTGTCGAACCTGCCCACCTTCATGGACAAGATCGAGTCCGTGCGGGTCACCGACGACCGGCGCTCGCACTGGATCGCCACGGGGCCGCTCGGCCTGCCTTTCGCGTGGGAGGCGGAACTTGTCGAAGAGCGACCGGACCATCTCATTGCCTGGCGGTCGATCGCCGGGTCGGAGATCGACGCCGCCGGCAGCGTCTCGTTCCGTCCGGCGCCCGGCGGCCGGGGCACCGAAGTGACCGTCGAGGCTCGAGTACACACCGCCGGGGCGGGAGCTGACCGCGCAGCTCCTCAAGCTCATCGGTCAGGCTCCCGAACAGCAGCTACGACAGGACCTCCGAGGTTTCAAGCAGCTCATGGAAACGGGCCAGATCCTCGTCGCCCACGACCCGGACATCATGAAGGGGCGATCTGGTCACGACCAGCGGCGGCATGTGCGCGTGGTGGCGGGAGGCAGGCGATGAAGGCGAACCAGTGGATGGGCAAGCGCCTGGTGGAAGTGCACGACGTTGCCGACCCCGAGATCCTGAACACCAGTGACTGCATCGTGAAGGTCTCGGCCACGGCGATCTGCGGCTCGGACCTGCACCTCTACAACGGCTTCGTGCCGACGATGAAGTGCGGTGACGTCCTCGGCCACGAGTTCATGGGCGAGGTCATGGAGGTCGGGCGCGGCGTGAAGAACCTCAAGACCGGCGATCGGGTGGTCGTGCCGTTTCCGATCGCCTGCGGCGCGTGTGCGATGTGCGGCAAGGGCCTGTTCTCGCTCTGTGAGAACTCCAACCCGAATGCGTGGATGGCCGAGAAGCTGTGGGGCTATTCGCCGGCTGGGCTGTTCGGCTACTAGCGCACATGCTGGGAGGATTCCCGGGCGGTCAGGCCGAGTACGTCCGTGTGCCCTTCGCCGACGTTGGCCCGCTCAAGATTCCGGCCGGGATCCCCGACGAGAAGGTGCTGTTCCTGTCGGACATCCTGCCCACCGGGTACATGGGCGCGGAGATGTGCGGCATCCAGCCGGGCGACGTCGTCGCCGTCTGGGGCGCGGGACCGGTGGGACAGTTCGCCATCAAGAGCGCGTACCTGCTCGGGGCCGAGCGGGTCATCGCCATCGACCGATTTCCGTACCGTCTCCGGCTGGCCCGGGAAGCGAGCGGCGCCGAGACGCTCAACTACGAGCAGGTCTCAACAAGCAGGACGACTGCCTGAAGGTCGTTCTGCAGGGCCTGATCCCTAGGCCGCGCGGCGAGGCCGGCCCTGCCGCGCGCTTCGGCTCGACGACGCCGAAGCGCTCGACGTAGACCAGCTCGCCGCCCAGCCAGCCGGAAACGAACACGCCCGCCACCGCGACGGCGAAGCGCCAGCGGCCAGGACAGATCCGCATTCGTCGCAGGAGGCCGAGGGATGAAGGCATTCAAGACGCGGAACAGCACGACGCCGCGCAGTTCGGGCCCATGTGCCAGGTGGCGATGCGCCCGGCCCGGCCCGCCCGGCCGGGGTAGTAGTCGAGAAACCCCCGGTACCGCGGCCACCAGCGCGCCGACGATGCCGCCGATGATGTTCCAGAAGGCCAGAGCAGCTCGCCAGAGCGGATTTGCCCGTGAGCAGTTCCACGATGTCGAACGCGAGGGCCGCGCCCCAGAGGCCGATTCGAAAAACGACGAGCATCGGGTGAAGGGGGTGCTTGGCGATGCTGGCGCGTCCTTCGGCCATACCGGTCCTCCTGCGCTCGATATCCGCTACGGGCTGTTGGCGAACCGCTGCAGACCGCGACTGACGTGCACGCCGTCGGTGTTGACAGCCGGCATGGCCGGGCGGTCGGCGCACCGTTCGCCAGCGCGGTGACGCCGCGCGACTCTAGTAGCTTCTTCACCAGCGCCGCTACAGCGGCGCTGGCCGCGGCGGTGACGATCTTCGCCGGAATCGTCGGCTCCGTCGCCACGCGCTCGGGATGCTCGGTCATCCGGGCGATCGCCTGAAGAACGAACGACCCGGTCCGGGCGCGGATCCGCTCCGGCGCCAGATCGTCAACCCCACGCTGCCGGCGGCCGCCAGCGTGAAGGCGGGGCAGCGCCGGCCCCCAGGGCATGCCGACGCAGCTGCAGTGGCACGTCGAGGACCTCGTGCCGGCGGCGATCGAGCTCGCCGAGCGGATCGTCCAGCTCGTCGCGAACATGGCGTACCTCGCTGCCGAGCTCGTGGACCGTCTCCCGGGTCACGCCAGGCGTTCCTTCATCCATCGCACATCCTCTTTCAGCGTCTGGCGCGTCAGCGCGGGATTGGTGACCATGCGTGAGCCACCGACGTAGCCGGCGATAATGGCGGTGATGCAGCAACGCACCACCGAAGCGATCAGCGCCAGCGAGCCAGGCCGCGATCTTTCAGCCCCAGGGCCAGGATGCCGGCGACCAGCAGTAAGTTCACGCCGAGCAGCGCGGCGACGGCCGCCACGCCGAACGCTTTGACCGTGCCGAGCTGGGCCTGCCGATCAGCAGGATCTTCGGCCTTGGCCAGCTCGATCTCGCTCCGGGCGAGCAGCGATGCCTTGCCCGTCGATCTCGCGGCAGGCGCCGCTGGACAGCTCGCGCGCATTCGCCTCGCGCGCGTTCGACGCTGCGGACATCGGTCGAATTCATCACATTCTCCTCGAGTCGGTCGTTCGGTGCCCCCGTTGCCCCGGTTGCCCTGGATCGTTCCTCGAGCAGCTGCGCGTCGCCGTCGAGCGCCCGCGAGAGCTGCAGCGCCTGCCGGTAGACGATTTGCCATTCGTCGTACGTCAGGGGGGCGCGCCCGAGCTCGGCCGCTATCTCCTGCAGCCGTGCCGAGAGCGCGGCCGAGCGTTCGTGGGCCGCGGGTTGCTCTTCGTACACGGACCAGACCCGTCGGATCTGACGCTCGAGGTCCTGCGCGCGAGGATCGAAGGTCTGCAGCGCCGGCGCCGCAGTGAGACCCTCCACGACAACGCCGTGCGCCCATGAAGGTCCTGCTCGCGGGCAGCAGGCGCTCTCCATGGGAGTAGAGCGCGACCTCCAGACGATCACCAGGAAGTAGGCCAGGCGCTCCGGCACGTGCGCCTGGAATGCGGGGCCGCCCAGCGTCGACAGAAGATTGAGGAACAACGCCCGGTCATCCACCAGCCCGGCTTGGCTGCCAGGCGGACCAGAAGTCGGTGATTCATCAGCGCCCGAGCAATCTGGCTCGCGACCGCATGGTAGTGCTCGCGGTCGGTCAGCACCGGCACCTGCACGTCGACGCGCCGGCGCACGAGCAACACCAGGCGGAGCGCGGCGCTGCGCGAGCCGATGAGGAAGGCCGCCGCGGTGCAGAGCATCATCGGGAGCCCGAGCAGCCGCTTCAGCGCGGACTCCTGGGCCGCCGGCGGATCGCGGTGGGACAGCGCGCTCTCACGCGGTCGCCGCGCGGCCATCGTTATGCCGACCGCCAGCGGAACGAGTACCGCCAGCACGATCCAGACCACGCGTACGGTCCAGCGGGGGATCCAGTCCGGCAGCGGCACGAAGCCCAGCACGAACACGGCGAGCTTGGGCATGGCGATGCCGAGCAGCAGATCGGCCAGGCCGCCGCGGCGCCGACCAGCGCCGACAGCATGGTCTTCTCGGCCGGGGCCGTCTGGCCGAACAGGGCG
>CAVZOE010000003.1:0-22777 GCA_963776725.1 uncultured Candidatus Rokubacteria bacterium
TCTTGTTCTGACGAGGGACGACGCACACGCTTCGTCCGGCCCTCCGTGGAGTGGGCGGGTGTGGCGCGCGTGGGCCCGCGGGCGCGCCCTCATGGCGAGCCGTCGTCGCCGTTGCGCGCGCCGGGCACGGCGAGCGAGCCGCCAACGATTTGACTGGCCGCCGCCCAACCCCCTTTGGGGGATGGGGGGTCGAGCGAGCCGTGCCCGGCGCGCGTTACGGCGACAGGCGAGCCATGCGGGCGCGCCCGCGGGCCCCGCCCGACCGACACCCACCCACTCCACGAAGCGCAGAGCGGAGCGAGTGAGCTCTCGAGGGCTGGGCGAGCAATTCGCGGAGGAAGGTGTTGGCGGCCGGCGACCTCCAGTCCCGGGCCCGGCGCCACGACCGACGAGACGCCTTGAGCGATCGACGAGGTACACCGTCGGCGGCCCCCACACGCCGTAGACGCGCCCGGTCACGTCGCCGCTCTCGTCGACCAGCACCGGCGCGACGTACCCCCGCTCCTTCGCCACCTTCCGCACGTGCGCGGGCCGATCTCGCGGAAGTCACGAGCAGGACCTCGAGGCCCTGGCTCGTGGATCTCCGGTACAGCTGGTTGACGGAAGGCAACTCCTCCCGACAGTCCGGTCACCACGTGGCCCAGAAGAAGAGGAGGACGACCTTGCCGCGGAGATCGGCGAGCTGGACGGGCTGGCCGTCGAGATCGGGCAGCGTGAAAGCCGGCGCCGGCTTCGGGGCTCGTAGGGCTGGAGGCTCAGCGCCTCGAAATCCGGCGCGCCCGCTGCCACGAGGGCAGCGCGGCGCCAGCGCGAGAGACGGCGGCCGGCCAGTGCTTCACAGACCCCGGCGTCTTGAGCGCCTTCAGCACCTCGTCGGGATTGAGGAGGTCGAGCGGATTGGTCTGGATCTTCATCGTACGGACGACGCCGTCCTTGTCGATGATGAAGTAGGCGCGCTTGCCGTATCGGTAGATCGGGCTGGCCTCGTCGGTCACCATGGCGCCGTACAGCGGCAGCACGGCGCGTCGGAAGTCCGAGCAGGAGGTGCTTGACGTTCTGGTCCTTGGTGAAGGCGGCGAGCGCGGCGGGTGGTCAGCGCTCATGCCCACGACCTGGGCACCGGCGGCTTCGAACTTCGGCAGGGCCGCGTCGAAGCCGGCGACTTCCTTGATTCAGGTGGGGGTGAAGGCTGCGACGAATGTGTAGAGGACCACCGGCCCTTTCGCCGTCAGATCCGACAACTTGACTGGCTTGCCGTCGGGGCCGGGCAGCGAGAAGTCGGGGGCCTTTTCGCCGACCTGCAGGGCTGAAACCGGCCCGGCCAGAGTCAGGCCGGCCAGCAGCACCAGAAGGGCGACCGCGACGAACCTCGGTAAGACGCGCATGGGAACCTCCTCTGCACGAGTGGCTTGACCGTAGTACGGCTTGGTTGCCCACGCAACTGGCGAGCGGGCCCCGCGGTTCCTCCCGGCCGGCTACGATTTCCCGGTCAGCTCCTTTCGCACCAGCGCGGCGCCGGCCGCCAGGCCGCGCAGCTTCTGGTTGCACATGTAGCGCGGGCACCAGCCGAAGCCGCAGTCGGGATTCAGGGTCAACTTCTCGGCCGGGCACACCTGGAGCACACGACGGATCCGCCGCCCCACGCTCTCCGCGGTCTCCTCGTGAAAGCCCTTCACGTCCACGACGCCGGCGCCCAGCTCGCGCCCGCTCGCCGTACTTCTGCCAGAGGTCCACCTCGGTCAGCTCGCGGCTGGCGAACTCCAGCACGAACTGGTCGGCGCGGGCCTCCAGGGCGCCCGGGAAGTACGGCTCGTAGGTGCGCTGGAAGCGCCCGCGGCCGAAGCGGTTGCCGAAGCAGATGTGGAAGCCCAGCTTGGCCTTCACGCCCTCGGTGGCCAGGTTGAACAGGCGCGCCATCTCCTCGCCGGAGACGTTGCCGCGGGCCGGCTCGTCGATCTGGATCCAGTCCGCGCCCGCCGCGACCAGCGCCTTCAGCTCGTCGTTGATGACCTCGGCGAAGCGCTCGGCCACGTCGACCACGCCCTTGTACTGCTGCCGGGATGGATGCGCGAGCCGAAGGTGAGCGGCCCGGCGCAGGTGGCCTTGGTGGCGCGCTCGGTGTGCGCTCTTGAGGTACTTGAACTCGTCCACGATGCCGAGGCCGCCCGCCGGCGCCTCGATCCTGCCGACCGCCTCGTAGCGGGTCTGCTGGTCGTAGCCCCAGGGCCCGACCTTGCGTCGCACCGGCATCGGCTGGATGCCCTTGATGATGGCGTAGTACGAGTCGACGTAGCCGTCGAGACGGCGCACTTCGCCGTCGGTGATGACGTCGAGGCCGGCGCGCTCCATGTCGCGGATCGCCGTGTCGGCGGCGTCGTCGAGCATCTCCTGGAGGTCGCCGGGACCGGCCTCGCCGGCCTCGTGCGCCTTGACCAGGGTGAACCACCAGCCGGGCTTGCCGTGCGAGCCGACCACCGAGGTCGGCAGAAGGGGCAGACTGCTCATGCCATGAACCCTCGCTGTGTCGTCAGCATTGTGTGCTAGCCTCCTTGAGAGTCCCCTGCGGGGCCCTTGCGCCGACGGGATGGCGCCTGCGGCCGCCTATTCTATCCCGGCGTTCTTTCGGTCGGTGGTGCTAGTATTTCCAGCCACGTAGCAGCGAGAGGGAACGCGTGTACGTACGCTTCTGGGGCACTCGGGGATCGATAGCCTCGCCCGGTGAGGGAACCGTCCGCTACGGCGGCAACACCTCGTGCGTCGAATTGCGCGCGGGGACGGCACCGTCATCGTCCTCGACTGCGGCACGGGGCGCGTGATCTGGGCCTGCACCTGGTGCGGACGATGCCCTCGCCGCTGCGGCTGCACCTCTTCATCGGCCACACGCACTGGGATCACATCCAGGGCTTCCCTTTCTTCGTCCGGCCTTCCTCCCGGGCGCCGAGCTGAACGTTTACGCGCCGCTCGGCTTTCAGCAGAGCCTGGAGGATTCGATGTCCGGACAGATGCAGTATTCGTACTTTCCGGTCAAGCTGCACGACCTCCGCAGTCGCATCCACTTCAGCGAGCTCGAGGAAGGCTTCTTCCGGGTCGGTGACGTGCTGGTCGAAACGCAGTACCTGAACCACACCGCGCCCACCATCGCCTACCGAATGACCAACGGCGGTGCCACCGTCGCCTACGTGACGGATCACGAGCCGTTCTGGAAGTCGGAGGACGGCATCCTTCACCATCCCGGTGACCAGCGGCACATCGCGTTCCTGCGCGGGGCCGACTTCGTCATCCACGACGCCCAGTACACCGACGAGCAGTACACCAACCGCGTGGGCTGGGGCCACTCGACGATCGAGTACGCCACCGACGTGGCCCAGGCCGCCGGCGTCAAGCGCCTGGCCCTCTTCCATCACGACCCGACGCACGACGACGACACGATGGACCGCATGGAGGCCGCCGCGCGGGCACGGGCTGCCGAGTCGGGCAGCGGGCTCGACGTGTTCGCGGCGCGCGAGGGCCTCGAGGTCCACATCACCGGCAGCGCGCGGACGGCGCCGGTGGCGGAGATCTCGGCGTTACGGCGCCGCCTGATCGCGGGGGCGCGCGTGCTGGTCGTCACGCCCGACGAGAGCCAAGTGGCGACGATCGAGGAAGTGCTGGCCGAGGACGGCATGGTGGCGCTGCCGGTGCCCGACATGCACGCCGCGCTCACGCGCGGCACCGAGCATCTGCCCGACCTGGCCATCGTCGACACTGGCCTGTCGCCCGGCGACGGCGCCGATCTCATTCCCGCGTTCCGCAGCCGGATGGGCCGCGCGAACTTCCCCGTCATTCTGCTGGCCGATCGGCCGGAGGAGACGACGCTGCAGCGCGGGGAAGCGACCGACTATCTCGCCAAGCCCTACAGCCCGCCCATGCTGCGGGCCCGGGTGCGGGCGTGGCTCGCCCGCACGCGCGTGGCGTACGTCGACATCGCGGCGCCGGGCACCGACGAGACGGTGGTCACCGTCGAGGATGCCCGCGAGGACCGCGGCGCCAACCAGACCCTGCTGGCCAGCATGCTGGCCGGGGTGCCGCTCTTCCGTAACCTCACGGCGGCCCAGCTCAACCGGCTGGTCTCGCAGGCCACCGAGCAGGTCTATCCGGCCGGCCACGTGGTGACGCGCCAGGGCGAGCCGCCGCAGAATCTCTGGGTGCTGCTCTCCGGGCGGGTCCGCGTCGTCGAGGCGACCACCGACGGTCAGGCTGAAATGCTGCTGGGCGAGATCGGCAAGGCCGAGGTGTTCGGCGAGCTCGGCATCCTGCGCGAGCAGCCGCGCTCGGCCACGGTCATCGCGGTGGAGCGCACGCACTGCCTCGTGCTCCGCCACCACGACTTCATCAGCATCCTCGATGAGTCGGTGGACCTGGCCAACGGCCTGCTGCGGGTGCTGGCCTCCCGTCTCTACGACGCCGATCGCAAGCTGGCCCGCTACGCGCCCGACCCCCTCACCGGCCTCAACAGCCGCCGCGCGCTCCACGAGGCGTACCGTCGCATCGCGGCGGGCGCCCGCCGCCGCAAGAGCGGGCTGCTGCTGATGGCGCTCGACGTGCGCAATCTCAAGGCGGTCAACGACGCATTCGGCTACGTGCTGGGCGACGAGGTGCTGCGCACGGTGGCCGACGCCCTCACCGAGGCCACGCGCACCACCGACGTGGTCGCGCGCTACGGCGGCGACGAGTTCGCGGTGCTGCTGCTCGACGCCACCCCCAAGGACGTGGACATCATCATCGCCCGCGTGCGCGACAAGCTGGCCCTGCTGGCCCAGCAGCGGCGGCTGCCGGTGAGCGTGGAGTGCTCGACGGGGATCGCGTGGAGTCAGAACCCGCCGGACACCGCCGAGGAGTTCCTGCGCGAGGCCGATCGCGACATGCACGATCGGAAAGCGCGCGAGGCCGAGCGGCACGAGACGGCGTAGCCCCGACCTCTTTTGACGAAGCCTCACGAGCACCGGCGCAGCACTTCCGCCGGTGCCCATGCCGAAGCTCACGCCCTCGTTGTCGCCTTCCTCCTGCTTGCGCTTCTTCTATGGGTCGCGCCGACAGAGGCGGCGGTTGGATTGACCGAGATCGCGGGTAAGGAGGGGGACGGCCCCGTCACCGTCTACTATCCGTCCAGCAGCGAGGCGCAGACGCTCAAGCGCGGGCCCTTCACGTTCCAGATGGCCTGGCAGGGCGAGCCCGCGCGCGGCAACCGGCGGCTCATCGTCATCTCGCACGGCTCGGGCGGCTCGCCGTGGGTACACGCCAACCTGGCGCGCACGCTGGTGGACGCGGGCTTCGTCGTGGCGATGCCCGAGCATCGAGGCGACAACTTCAAAGACCACAGCACGCCCGGGCCCGAGAGCTGGCGCAGACGGCCGGCCGAGGGGTCGCGCGCGATCGATGTTGTAGGACAAGACTCTCGCTTCAAGCCGCTGCTCGCACTGGACAAGGTCGGCGTGTACGGCATGTCGGCTGGTGGTCACACGGCGCTCAGCTTGGCGGGCGGCCGGTGGTCCCCGGCGCGATTCAGGGAGCACTGCGAGGCTGACATCGCGGACGATTTCTACGCGTGCGTCGGTCTCGCGCTTCGGCTCAAGCACAATTTCCTCGACGGCGCACGACAGACGATCGCGCTCTGGGTGATTCGCTTCAAATTCAGCGATGCGGCGTGGCAGACGTACCGTGACCCACGCGTCGCCGCGATCGTCGCCGCTGTGCCATACGCCGCCGACTTCGACATGACCTCGCTGGCCGCACCGCCAGTGCCGCTGGGACTGGTGACCGCCCGGCTCGATACGTGGCTGGTGCCGCGCTTTCATGGCGACGCGGTGCTCCGGGCATGCGCGGCGTGCGAGCCGATCGCCGATGTCCGCGATGGCGGCCACGGAGCATTTCTGTCGCCTCTGCCGCCCGGTCTCACCGGTCTGGTTGGAGACCTGCTGAACGATCCACCCGGCTTCAATCGCGCGGCACTGCCCGAGGTCGACCGCAAGATCGCCGCGTTCTTCGCCAGGCACCTGCTTCCGTAGCGGCCGCGACGCGGCTATTTCGCCGGCTTCTTGCGGCCGGCCTTCGCTGCCTCCTCGGCCTTGCGCAACTCCTCGGCCTCGGCTCCCTCGAGCGCGCGCTGCGCCTCCTCGGCCGCGGGCTTGGAGGCGCCAGACTCCACGTGGCGCCGGACGCCCTCACGATATTCTCGATCGGCCGTGCGGTTGCCCTCACCTTCGTTCTTCGACTTGTCGCTCGTCGTTGACTCACTCATGACTTCACCTCTGTTGAACCGGCTGAACTCGCAGCGCTGCAAGACGCATACCCTCAGCGGGGCCCCGTCGGACGTTCGGGCGAGAGCATTGCAGAGTGCCGCGCGACCGCGTGCCGGGCGACGTGATCGGACCCGACGTCAATTGTCGTGATCGCCGACCTCGATTCTTCGCCGGCCTGTGATTGTGCCGACATGGATCGGTGGCAGAGTGGGGGAGAACGATTTGCTCGAGCGCAGGAGGAGTCATGTCCCAGCCGGATCTGCTTCGCGACGTCATGCTCGGGCAGCCCGTACAGCTCCGCAGCAACACCGGTGTGCGTCTTGGCTACATCGTTGCGGTGATGATAGCGAGGCCGTATGACTCCTTGGTGCGCTGGCCGGACGGGCCGCCGACCTTCGAATCACTCGACGACCTGATCGACGCGACGTGATCTGTCCCATCGAACTCCGACCCGGCGATCCGCCCGTTCGGGTCGGAACCTGCCGGAGCGACCCCGGGATGCCCCGGGGCGCTCCGTGAGGTCAGCGCTGTCGGCTCAGTGAGGGTGGTCGCCGCCGTGTGAATCGCCGCCCCTGTCGTCCCGCCCGCGGCCCTCGAACGGAAGTGACGAATCGAGCCGGGTCAGGATGAACTCCTTGTTGTCGGGGGCACCGACCGTCCGTCCCGCGCTGAAGGGGTAGTTGTTGTCGTTGAGGATGCCGGAATCGAGCTCGACCTGCCGGCAGCGATGCCCGACGTTCCGCGACTCAGCATGGTGCGCGCCAACCCGGATCGAGGCTGGCTCGGTCCGGTGGCGCAACCCGGCGCCCATCCGTGGCGTCTCAAGGACGGGAGGGAGACCGACGATGTTGCTGGCGGACGTCCTGGTGGTGGTTGTGGCGCTCGGAGCGGGTGTGCTTCTTACGCTGGATTCGACTCCGGCCAAGGCGGTGCGTTACACCTTCGCGCGCTGGCGGCATCGCCGAAGGGTGGGCGCATCGCCCCACAATCGGCACGAGCATGCGACGCATCGATAAAGCAACGGCGATGATACGCACCCTGACATTCGCGCTCGTCCTCACCCTGGTGGCGACGGCGGCGTGGGGACAGGCCACACCGACCGGTGAGGAAGGGGCCCAACACTGGTTCCGCGTGAGCTGGGTGCCTCCGGCGGACAGTGCGGCGGCAACCATCAAGGGGAGCATCTTCAACGACTCGCAGTACCGGGTGACGAATGTTCGCCTGCAGATCGAGGGCCTGGATGCCGACCGTCACCTCGTCGGCCGCAGGCTGGCCTGGGCGATTGGTGACATTCCAGCGGCTGGCGACACCTTCTTCGCCGCCGAGACGGTGCCGGGCGCGGTCAACTATCGCATTACGGTCGTTTCGTGGGACCTCGTCTCGCTGGATCGGGCGCCTCAGGCGCCCTAGCCCGGCGGCCTGCGCTCAGGGGGGAGATGAAACTCGCTGGCGGGATTCTGGCCTTTCTGCTCGTGACGGCGGCTCTGCTGGCGGCGCTGATCTACGGGCGCGCTCAGCAGTGGCCGGAGTGTGGCAGTCAAGTCGTGATCCTCAAGGGCCCCGCTGGTCAACCCCTCGAGTGCGTCTGTTTCCAGGGATCGCTGTCCAAGTGCTTCGATCCCGGCCCCTGAGCTCACCGAAGCCGCCCCTCGCTCCTGGTCCAGAATCGTTCGGCGAGCGGTACCACCCGCCCATCGGGCTGATCCACACGTCGTCGCGGAATCGTGTGACGCGGCGAGGTCACGGTCAACTACCCCTGCGATCGACGGAGTCGATCCCTACCAAAGGAGGGTCTATACGATCCCGACCAACGTCGGGTAGAAACATCCGCCTTGCGAAATTAGTCTGCAGTGCACATCGAAGCCGAGGCGGTTTCGAGGCGGAGGGAACGTGGGAATGGCGACGCTGCAGAACCTCGACGCGGAACGGACCGTTCGGACGCCCGAGATAGCCGAGATGCCTCGCCTCGGCGCTCGCAAAGCCATCGATCCCGATACCTTGCTCGTGGAACAGCTGCGCCGCGGGACGCCGGCGCGGCCGAGGCCCTCGTGGACGCCTACGGCAGTCGAGTCTACCGTCTGGCGGTTCGCGTGACCGGCAACGCGTCGGACGCCGAGGAGGTCGTGCAGGACGCCCTGTGGACCGTCGTCCGGAAGATCGAGACCTTTCGTGGGGATTCGGCCTTCGGATCGTGGCTCTACCGGATCGTGGCGAACGCGGCCTATCAGAAGATCCGGGGTCGGCGGCGCCACCCCGAGGTTTCTCTCGACGATGTGCTTCCCCCGTTCCACGAGGCTGGCGACCACGTGGCGCCCATCGATGACTGGTCACCGAAGGTCAATGATCCATGTCGCCAGACAGAGGTCCGCCGGGCCCTGACCGACGCGCTGGACGCCCTTCCCCCTGACGCCCGCGCTGCCGTGATCCTCCGCGACGTCGAGGGGCTTTCGGAGGCCGAAGTGGCGGCGGCGCTGGGCGTGACCGTCGCCAGCGCGAAGGCGCGTGTCCATCGCGCCCGCCTGGTTCTCCGAGCAGCACCTGGCCGTCTCTCTGCGGTGACCAGGAGAAGCGCGTGCGTGCAACGGGATGCCGGCGGACGGCGTCACAAGCGCAGGAGGGTCATTGCATGAGACGCGCAGTCGTTGGCTCTGCTGGGCGTGTTGAGTCTCGCCGGATGTGCCGCGCTCCAGGCCGGGGATGCCGCCTCTGCCGAGCGGATGCTCACCGCCGCCGGCTTTCAGGCGCGCCCGCCGACACACCGGAGAAGCGGGCGTACCTCGAATCGCTCACGCCGAGGAAGGTACTGCTGCGGTCGCAAGACGGCGAACGCCGCTACGTCTACGCCGATCCAACGAGCTGCAAGTGCCTCTACGTGGGCGGTGAGGAGCAGTATCAGCGATTCCGTCGACAGGAGCAGATGGCGGTGGACAAGCTGCTTGCGGGCGATGACTCCGGAGACGCGATGGACTGGCGTCTGTGGGACATCGCGCCGCGCTGATCGTGCGCGACGCCTACGGCGAGAGTGGCTTGATCGACGTGGCGACGACTCTGTCCCCTTCCAAAGGGATGGTTCCGGTCACGATGACGAGATCGCCGGCCGCCACACCCTGATACTCGGCCTGGTCCACCCGCCTGAGATCGATGCGGACGCCTGGGCTGTCGCCGGTCGACACCACCAGTGTCTCGCCGGCGACCCATGACACTCGGCCTAGAAAGCGCACCTCCTGATCCTGGGCAGCGGCGGGAGTGACTGAGAGCGCAGTGACCGGCAGCGCAGTGACCGGCAGCCCGCCCCAGACCGCGAATGCCGTCAGCAGCGCGCCGAGTGCCCTACGAAACGTTCCCTTGTCCATCTGGTTTCTCCCCGTCATTGGTTTGCGGGCTCTCACCGCTTCGGCAGCTCGGCCACGTTCCAGCCGCCGCCGAGCGCCTTGACCAGCAGCACGCTGGCGTCCATCCGCCGCCGGAGGATGTCGATCTCGTTGCGCTGGTTGGTGAGCGTCGATCGTCTGGGCCGTGATGACCTGCAGGTAGTTGTCGACGCCGCCCCGGTAGCGGTTGGTGAAGAGCTGCAGCGACTGCCTGGGCCGACTCCACGGCGCGCCGCTGCTGCTGGGCCTCCTGCTCGAGGATGCGCAGGGCCGCCAGGTTGTCCTCGACCTGCTGGAAGGCCGTCAGCGTGGTCTGGCGGTAGGCGGCCACGGTCGCGTCGTAGCGGCGCGCGCGGCCTCCGACGTGGCGCGGCGGCGCCCGCCGTCGAAGATCGTCTGCGCGATCGACGCCCCGACCGCCCACAGCAGGCTGGACGCGTTCAGCCAGTTCCCGAACGACGTGCCCTCGAAGCCGACCGAGGCGTTCAGCATCAGGGTCGGGAAGTAGGCGGCCTTGGCGATGCCGATCTGCTCGTTGGCCTCGGCGACGCGTCGCTCGGCCGCCGCGATGTCGGGCCGCCGCTCGAGGAGCTGCGACGGGCAGGCCCGACCGGGATGTCGGGCGGCCGGCGCGTCGAGCGGACGCGGCGGCAGGCTGAAGCTCGGCCGGCGGCTTGCCGATCAGGATCGCGATGGCGTGCTCGAACTGGGCCCGCTGCACGGCGATGTCGGTGGCCTGCACCCGCGTCGGTCTCGAGCTGCGTCTGGGCCTGCGCGACGTCGGACTTCGGCGCTGCGCCGCCCTCGAAGCGATTGGTCGTGAGCCGCAGCGCCGCCGCGAAGGCCTTCACCGTCTCGTCGAGGAGCTGCTGCTGGGCGTCGGCGGCCCGAAGCTCGAAGTAGTCGAGGGCCAGCTCGGCCTGCAGGCTGAGCCGCGCGGTCTCGAGATCGGCGGCGGTCGCCTGCGGCCTCGCGCGCGCCGCCGCGACCGTCCGGCGGACCCGGCCCCACAGGTCGATCTCGTACGACATGTCGAGCGAGAAGAGCAGGTCGCCGCTGCTGCCCGTGTTCAGGCACCCGACGGCAGGAACGGCTGGTTGCGGACTCGCGGACGGAGCTGAGCCCGACGCCGGCCGAGATCGTGGGAAAGAGCGCGGCCCGGTTGAAGCGGACCATGGGCCCGAGCCTCGCGCAGCCGGGCCTCGGCGATCTTCAGGTTCTGGTTGGCGACGGCGACCTGCTCCTCGAGCGCGTCGAGCTCGGGATCGCCGAAGATCTTCCACCACTGACCGCGCGGCAGGGCGTCGCTCGGCTGCGCGAGCTTCCAGCCATCCGTCTCCTTGTAGGCCGGCGTCGTGGGCAGCGGGGGCTTGGTGTACGTGGGGCCGACCATGCAGCCCCCGACCAGGAGCGCGGCGAGCGCGAGCGAGCCCGGCGACGCGGTGTCGCGCTCATTGCGCCGAGCCCCGAGCTCGGCCCGGCCGCGGCGATCCGCACGCGGGTGCCGCTCGATGAGCGAGTCCGACGGCGCCACGATCACCTGGTCGGTCGGCTGCAGACCGGCGACGATCTCCACGGTGGTGCCGTAGTCGCGTCCGATCGTCACCGGGACGAGCTGCGCCCGGCCGTCGCGGACCACCGCCACCTGCAGCCCTTCGGAGCGGAAGAGCAGCGTGTTCGCGGGAATCGTGACCGAGGCGATCTGCTTGGGTAGCTTCAGGTGCACGAAGACGTAGGCGCCGGGGAGCAGCTCGCCGCGCGGGTTGTCGACATCGACCTCGACGAGCAGCGTGCGCGAGGCGAGGTCGATCGCGTTGGCGTTGCGCACCAGCGTGCCCTTGAAGGACCGGCCCGGGAACTCGTCGAGCGTGAGCGTGGCGGTGCCGCCGGGCACGGCCGCGCGCGAGTAGACCTCGGGCACGGCCACGAACACGCGGAGCGTGTGGATGGCCGTCATGTGGAACAGCTCGCGGCCCGACGTCGTCGTCGACCCCGCGTCGATCAGCACGCCGATGTCCACGTTGCGCGCGGTGATGACGCCGTCGAACGGCGCGTAGATCTTCTCGAAGCCCTGCAGCTGCTCGAGCCGGCGGACGTTGGCGGCGTTCGAGTCGACCGTGGCCTTCTTGGCGCTGAGCGCGCTCACCGCTACTCGTCCGTCTCCTGCTTGGAGACCGAGTCGGTCTCGAGCAGCGCCTGCCAGCGATCGGCCGTGATCTGGGCCTGCCGCAGGTTGGCCTGCGCCGTCTCGAGGTCGGCCCGGGCCTGCTGCGAGCTGCTGGTCGACCTCGGGCGTCTCGATCTCGGCCAGCAGCTGCCCCTGCGTCACGTGGGCGCCGATGTCGAAGTACCAGCGCTTCACGTAGCCGCTGGTGCGCGCGAAGATCGGCGCGTCGGTGAAGGCCTGGGTCGTGCCGGGCAGCACGATCTCCTGGGTCGCCGCGCTCGGGCGTCGGACGACACCACGTTCACGACCGGAGACGGCGGCGCTCGCCGTGGTCTGCTCGAAGCGCGGCGTCGGCCGCGCTCCGGGCCCGGACGCCCGAGTAGATGCCGAGACCCGAGGAGCGCCCGGCCACCACCGCGAGCGCCGAGCAGCCAGCGCCGGTGGCCGCGCGTGCGCGAACGCTGGTGCTCGGCCGGACGGTCGTGGTCTCGGGCTTGGCCACGAACTCGCTTTCCGGAATCGGTCGTCATCGCGGGCTCCCGGACGCGCCGCCGCCCGTGCAGCAGACGGCGAAGACCGACGGAACGAAGACGAGCGTCGCGACCGTGGCGAAGAGCAGGCCGCCGATGACGGCGCGGCCCGAGCGGCGCGTTCTGCTCGCCGCCTTCGCCGAGCCCGAGCGCCATCGGGCACCATGCCGATGATCATGGCCAGCGCCGTCATCAGGACGGGCCGGAACCGGGTGAAGCCCGCCTCGATGGCGGCCGTGACGGCGTCGCCGTGCTCGGTCGAGCCGCTCCCTGGCGAAGGACACCACCAGGATGCTGTTGGCGGTCGCGACGCCCATGCACATGATGGCGCCCATCAGCGCCGGCACGCTCAGCGTGGTGCCGGTCAGGAACAGGAACACCACGATGCCCGGCCAGCGCCGCGGGCAGCGCCGTGATGATGATGAACGGATCGAGCCAGGACTGGAAGTTCACGACGATCAGCAGGTAGACCAGCACGATGGCGAAGCCGAGGCCGGCGAGCAGCCCGAGGTAGGACGTCCGCATCGTCTCGAGCTGGCCGCGCACGGTGAGGAAGCTGCCGCGGGGCAGCAGCGGCCGATTGGCGTCGACGATCCGCGCGACGTCGCGGCCGACCGCGCCGAGGTCGCGGTCCTGCACGGCGCCGTAGATGTCCACGACGCGGCGGATGTTGTAGTGCGAGAGCACCGCCATCTCGCTCGTGCGCGTGATCGACGCGACGTCGGCGAGGATTCCGGGCCGCGTCGCGCGCTGGCGCGCGGTGATCGGGATGTTCTGGATGTCCTGCAGCGACTGGATGCGGTACTGCGGCGTCTGCGTGACCAGGTTGTAGCTGACGCCGTTCTGCCAGTTGAGGAAGAAGGTCGGCGTCGTCTGGAAGCTGCCGCTCAGCGAGACCAGCAGGCTGCTGGCGACGTCGCGCGCGCGTGAACCCGCCCTGGGCCGCCTTGGTGCGGTCGACCGCGACGTCGAACTTCGGGTAGTCGAAGTGCTGCTGGATGCGCAGGTCGACCAGGCCGGGCACCTGGCGGAGCTCGTTCAGCATCTTGTCGGCGACCCGGCGATTGCCCTCGACGTCGGCGCCCTCGATCTGCACGTCGATCGGCGCGGGCAGGCCGAAGTTGAGGATCTGCGTGACGATGTCGGCGGGCAGGAAGTAGAAGGTCACGCCGGGAAACTCCTGCGGCAGCGTTCTGCCGCAGCGCCCGGACGTAGTCGGCGGTGGGGCGATGCGTTGGCCTTCAGCGAGACCAGGATGTCGGCGTCGGCGGCGCCGATCACGCCCGGACGCGCTGTGCATCCAGTTGATGGTGCTGTAGGGCAGGCCGATGTTGTCGAGGATCACGTCCAGCTCGCCGGCGGGGATCTCGCGCCGGATCGACGCCTCGACCAGATCGCACAGGCGCGCGGTCTCCTCGATGCGGGTGCCGGTCTTGGCCCGCAGGTGCAGGATGAACTGCCCGCTGTCGGTGTCGGGGAAGAAGTTCTCGCCGAGCCGCGGAGCGAGCAGGAAGGCGGACAGACAGACGACCAGGAAGACCGGAATGAAGATCGATCCGCCGGCCGACGAGCGCGGTGAGCAGGCGCCGGTAGGCGAGGCGCACGCCGCTCGAACCCACGCTTCGAACGCCTGCTGCGCGCGGGCCAGCGGATTGCGCGACGGCGGTGCCGCCCTCGACGGGCGGCGTCGGAGCAGGTACATCGCCAGCGTCGGCACCAGCGTTCGCGACAGGATGTACGACGCGAGCATGGCGAAGACCACCGCCTCGGCCAGCGGCACGAAGAGGTAGCGCGCCACGCCGCTCAGGAAGAACATCGGCAGGAACACGATGCAGATGCACAGCGTGGAGACGAGCGCCGGCACCGCGATCTGCTGGGCGCCGTCGAGGATCGCCTGGACGATGGGCTTGCCCTTGTCGAGGTTGCGATTGATGTTCTCGATCTCGACGGTGGCGTCGTCCACGAGGATGCCGACGGCGAGCGCGAGCCCGCCGAGCGTCATGATGTTGATGGTCTCGCCGAGCAGGCTGAGCACGATGATCGACGTCAGGATCGAGAGCGGGATCGAGACCGCGATGATCAGCGTGCTGCGCCAGCTGCCGAGGAAGAGCAGGATCATCAGCCGCCGTCAGACAGGCGGCGATCACCGCCTCGCGGATCACGCCGCTCACGGCCGCCCGCACGAAGATCGACTGGTCGGCCAGCGGCTGGATGTTGAGCTGCTGGCGGCAGCGTCGGGATCACGCGCGGCAGCATGCTGCGCGGATGCCGCCCACGACGTCCAGGGTGGACGCGCTCCCGGTCTTCAGAATGGTGACGAGCGCGCCGCGGCTGCCGTCCAGGCGCACGATGTTCGTCTGGGGCGCGAAGCCGTCGCGCACGTGGGCGACGTCGCGCAGGTAGATCGGTCGAGTTGCCGACCACCTTGACCGGCAGGTCGTTCAGCTCGGCGACCGTCCGCGGGCTGGCGTTGATGGCGACGTCGTATTCGAACTGGCCGATCTTGGCGGTGCCCGGACGGCAGCACGAGGTTCTGCTGGCCGAGCGCGGTCACGACGTCGGCGGGCGACAGCCCCTTCGACTGGAGCAGGCGCGGGTCGAGGTCGACCATGACCTGGCGCTGCTTGCCGCCGTACGGATAGGGGATGGACGCGCCCGGAACGGTGACGAGCTGGGTCCGCAGGAAGTTGAGCGCCGACGTCGTTCAGCTCTGCTCGGACAGGCCCGGACAGCGCGAGCTGGAGGATCGGCACCGTCGACGCGCTGTAGTTGATGATGAGCGGCGGCTGGGTGCCCGGGCGGCAGCTGGCGCAGGATCGTCTGCGACACCGCGGTCACCTGCGCGTTCGCGGTGTCGAGGCTGCGCGTTCGGCTGCAGGAAGATCTTGACGATCGCCTGGCCGTTGACGGTGGTCGACTCGATGTGCTCGATGTTGTCCACCGTCGTGGTGAGGACGCGCTCGAACTGCGTGGTGATGCGTCCTTCCATCTCTTCCGGATTCAGGCCGGTGAACTGCCAGGCCACCGCGATCACCGGGATGTCGATGTTCGGGAAGATGTCGGTCGGCGTGCGGAGGATGACCACCGGGACTGACGATCAGGATCAGCAGCGCCAGCACGACGAAGGTGTAGGGGCGTTGCAGCGCGACCCTGACGATCCACATGTCTTCTCGATGCAGCGCGAGGCGGCGGAGGTTTCACGGCCACCGCGGACCCGGGGTACGCACCCTACCTCGGTACGGGTGCGGGCGCTCGCCACTCCGAACAGCGACCGGGCGAATCCGCGCTCTCGTCGGCGAGTCGACGCGATCGCCAATTCGAGCGACACCGTCACGCGCTACGAAGCCGGGCACGGGTACGCCTCGCTCAGGGCGGCCCGACACCTCGGGTGTACGCGCCGTTCTCGGCCAGTATACCAGTCGCCCGGCGTCTGGCCGTTCGGCGGGTCGCTCCGTAGAGCGGGTGACCGTCGTACGGACAGCCGGGCCCGACCGCCGCGGAATCGATCGTGGTCGACGTGGCGGCCGTCGGAGTCAAGGTGTCCATCGACGACCGTGGAGCTCGCCGGCACCACCTCGGCGTCCACGTGCGAAACGCGTGACCGCTCATGGCCGGCGGCTAGGCGCGTTCACCGTACGCAGGATCGCCCGGCGGCGAGCGCCGCGAACGCCATTCTCGGATGTTTGAAGCTCTTCACGATGATGCCTCGCTTTCTACTGCCCACTCATGGGGACGGACACCTGTCTTCGAGAATTCACCAGCGACAGGTGTAAATGCGCGCCGGGACCGACTCGACGTGTCGGCGCGCGGAACGAGCTGGAACGGACGGCGAAATGAAACGCGACCGGCGCGGGGCAGCCGGCCACCGGCAGCACCGTACCCCACCAAAGTAGGGATGGACGCCTGCCCGGGGTATCACTACTCTACGAGTGTCACTGAGCCGTGGGCCGACCGACGAGGCATACGATGCCGCGTTCACCTCCGGGAAAGGGCCGAAGTGACGAAGCCCGGCGAGACGGCGGCGAGTCTGGCCGACCACCGCGCGTGTGGGCTGGGCGTGGTCGGGGTGGCGGCGCTGACCGCGGTGCTCTATCGACTCGACTTCCGGTCGGCGCTGCTCTACCTGATCGTCGTCGTGTTCGTCTCGCTGACCGGCGACTTCGTGGCGTCGGCCGTCGTCGTCGCTGCGTCGCCTTGCTGTGCCTGGCGCACTTCCTGAGCCGCGACCGGGCTTCCTGCTCCCCTTCGGCGACCCGCTGAACGTGGTGGCCCTGGCGTGCTTCCTGACGACGGCCTTCGTCGTCACCCGCCTCGTGTCGCGGCGGCGCACGTCGTTCCGGGAGATCCAGATCCTCAAGGACCAGCTCGGGCTCGTGATCGACAGCATGCCGGCGTTGAGCCGGCGTCAGCCTGCCCGATGGCGCGGTCGAATTCGTCAATCGTCGGTGGCTGGACTACACGGGCCTGCGACGGGAGGAGGCGCGGGGCTCGGGCTGGACGGACCACGGTGCATCCCGACGACCGGTGCCGCCTTCACGGAGGCCCGCGCCGGCGTTTGCGCGGAAGGAGCCGCTCGAGATCGAAGTCCGCCTGCGGCGGGCCGACGGCGTCTATCGCTGGTTCCTCGTGCGGGTCGGCGCCGCTGCGGGACGCGGAGGGCACATCGTCAGGTGGTATGGCGTGTCGACCGATATCGAGGACCGAAGGGTGGCCGAGGCGCTGCTGGCCGGCGAGAAGCGGCTGCTCGAGATGATGGCCCGGGGCGACGCGCTCGCCGTCGTCCTCGACGCCGTGTGCCGGCTCGTCGAGGAGCAGTCCAGCGACGTCCTCTGCTCGATCCTGTTGCTCGATGCCGAAGGACGTCACCTGCGGCACGGCGCGGCGCCCAGCTCTGCCGGCGGGCTACACGGACGGCCATCGACGGCGCTCGCCATCGGCCCGAGCGTCGGCTCGTGCGGGACGGCCGCCTACCGGGTCGAGCCGGTGATCGTCTCCGACATCGCCACCGACCCCCTGTGGGCCGACTATCGCGAGCTGGCCCTGGCGCACTCGCTGCGCGCCTGCTGGTCCACGCCCATGCTGTCCTCGGACGGCCGGGTGCTGGGAACCTTCGCGATGTACTACCGCGAGACCCCGCCAGCCCCGACGCGGACGAGCGCGACGTCATCGAGCGCATCACGCACCTGGCCGCGGTCGCCGTCGAGCGCGCGCACGCCGAGGAGGCGCTGCGCCAGGCCCAGGCCGAGCTCGCGCGGGTGACCCGCGTGACGACGCTGGGCGAGCTGGCCGCGTCCATCGCGCACGAGGTCAACCAGCCGCTGGCGGCCATCGTCGCCGACGCGTCGGCCTGTCTGCGGTGGCTGGCGGCCGATCGCCCCGACCTCGACAGCGTCCGCGAGGCGCTCGCCGCCGTCGTGAAGGACGGCGAGCGGGCCGGCGGAGGTGATCGGCCGGATTCGCGCGCTGCTCTCATAGCTCGCCGGTCGACCCGGGAGCCCTGCGATCTGGCGGACGTCGTCCACGACGTGCTGCCGCTGGCGGGCCCGGAGCTGCGGCGACGCGGGATCGTGCTGCAGACGGCCCTGGCGCCGGACCTGCCGCGCGTGATCGGCGACCGGATTCAGCTGCAGCAGGTCCTGCTGAACTTGCTGGTGAATGCCGGCGAGGCGATGCGGGAGACCAACCGGAGCGGCGCCGCGTCGTCGTGCGCTCCAGTGCGGAGCGCCGTGACGGGAGCGTGGGCGATCCTGGCGGTGCAGGACGCCGGCGTCGGCTTCCGCGAGCTGGACGAGGCGCGCCTGTTCGAGGCGTTCTACACGACGAAGCCGGGACGGCCTCGGCATGGGGCTGTCCATCAGCCGCTCGATCGTCGAGCGGCACGGGGGACAACTGTGGGGCACGTCGAATGCCGACCACGGCGCCACCTTCCACCTCGCCCTGCCGGGGACGCGGTGAACCCGGACGAGCCCATCGTCTTCATCGTGGACGACGACCAGGACGTTCGCGACTCCCTCCGGCGACTCCTCACCTCGGTCGGGCTGGCCGTGGAGGTCTTCGACACGGCCCAGGCGTTTCTCACCGCCCGCCGCGCCGATGCGCCGAGCTGCCTGGTGCTCGACGTGCGCCTGCCGGGCTGAGCGGGCTCGACTTGCAGCGCGAGCTGGCCGCCGGCCGACATCTCGCTCCCGATCATCTTCATCACCGGCCACGGCGACATCCCGATGTCGGTCCGGGCGATGAAGGCCGGCGCGGTCGAGTTCCTGACCAAGCCGTTCCGCGAGCAGGACCTGCTCGACGCCGATTCGGCACGCGATCGATCGCGACCGCCTGGCCCGCGCGCGAGCGAGCGGGAGCTCGCCGCGCTCCGCCACCGCTACGACTCGCTGACCCCGCGCGAGCGCGAGGTGATGGCGCTGGCGTCGTCGCGGGCCTGCTCAACAAGCAGATCGCCGCCGAGCTCGGCACCAGCGAGGTGACCGTCAAGGTCCATCGCGGTCACGTGATGCAGAAGATGCAGGCCGAGTCGGTGGCCGAGCTGGTCCGCGCCGCGGCTCGGCTCGGAATCGCGCCGGCGACACGGCGCGCGTGAGCCCCCAGACGCGAGTGCGTCACCCGACCAACGTAGGGTAGACGCTACTCGCCCACCATCCTAGCCTGATGGCATGGGCGAGCGGCAGGACACGGTGGTCTCGGTCGTTGACGACGACGCTTCCCTGCGCCGGTCGGTTCGCAATCTCCTGACCTCCGCCGGCTTCACGGTCCAGACGTTTATCTCGGCCGAGGAGTTCCTCGAATCACCGCACCGAACGAACACCGGGTGTCTGGTGCTCGACCTGCGCATGGCCGGGATGACTGGCTTCGACCTGCTCAAGCATCTGAGAGCCGCCGGGGTCTCTGGTCCCCGTGATCATTCTCACGGCGCACGGTGACGACGAAGCGCGCGGGCGCGCGCTGCAAGCCGGTGCCGCGGCGTTCCTGGGGAAACCGTTCCGCAGCGACGCCCTGCTCGACGCGGTCAGGACTGCCCTGCACCGATGACGACCGCGCTCAGCCGCTACGGCCGGCGGCACCCACGATGAGGTCAGTGATCTCCTGCGGGTGAGTGATCATCGACAAGTGACCGGCGTCCACCTCGATCGTCTTCGCACTGCATCCGGTTGGCCACGAAACGCTCCAACTCCGGAGAGGCGGTTCGATCGTGCTTCGATACGGCGAACCAGGACGGCTTGAGTCTCCACGCTGCTGCGGTCGTCCTCGAGGCGAACAGCGTGTCGGTCATCCGCCGCTGAACCGCGTAGAGCACGCGCGCCCTGACTGGATCGACGCCGTTGGCGAAGTCCCGCAGAAGGTCTCTTCGTTCAGTTGGGCGAAGCCGCTCGACCCGACCACGCCGGCGCTCGCCGGTGGCGTGGGAACTGGCCGCCCGCGCCGAAAAGTCTTCGCCGGCATCCGGCGCGCGGGCTGCGACGGTGCAACCCCGGCTCGTCCGCGACCATCTCAAGGTCAGAGGACGGTCGCCGAGCGAGCCATGCGGTTCTTCAGACCGGGCGTCCAGCGGACCATCAACCTGGTGGTGGCCGGTGGCACCGTTTCGCGCCGTCGTACTGCCCGCCACGTGGGCATATCGACAAGGTCAGGAGGCGCGCCTGTGGCGCGAGACGGCGTGCGTCTATCGGTTACGTGAAGCCGGGGCGGACCGACGCCATGCTCTCCGTCGGGTATAGGGCCCATGACCCCTGCGGCCCACCGCGTCGGCCGGGGCCCGGCGCTCCATGATGACGCGGGCGAAGGCCCCGCTTCCACGCGGCTGTTCGAGCTCAGCGCACTGACTTCGACACCAAGACGAGACGGACGCTGGTCCGTATGAGGAGCGTGTGATGCGCCGACTGTGGACCGCAGCGGTATTGACGATGGGGCTGCTGGTCGTGGGGGCCTGGGCCGGGACTCGCGCAGTGCAGGGGCGGGGGGCGGAGGCGGCTGATCCTCCGGTGTCGAGCTATCTACCGGTCATGAAGACGACTTCGGACGGTCATCGCGCGCATGAGCGCCGCGAAGGCCGGCATCGAGCAGCGCCAGCAGGCGCTGCTCGACGAGCGCTACGACCTCGGCAGACCAGCCGGCCGCGGGCGTCACGATGTCCCGCGGCAAGCCGGTCCAGGACGGCGTCCGGGTGAAGCTCCCCGGCGGTGACCTGGGACGCAGCTGGCCGCGATGACGCCCGGACGAGATCCGCGACAAGGACGCTCTTCCCGGCGGGCTTCCTGCCGCTGCCGCACCCCAACCATCCCGAGGGCGGCATGGTCTTCCCGCAGTTCCACATCGACGAGATCAAGAAGCAGGAGGGCCGCGACCTGACGCGCTTCGACCTCGACTTCGACCTGCCCGACCACTTCCTGCCCGAGTTCCCGCCGCCGATCTTCCTGACGACGCGGCCCGACCTCGGCGACGTCTCGCAGGGCAAGCTGGTCACGATCGAGCAACTTCTACGAGCTCTTCAACGGCATCCTGAACCCCAAGCAGCTCGAGGGCTGCGGCTGCTGGTGACGCCGTTCCCGCAGCAGCAGTTCAACGCGACCGACGACCGCCGCTCGGCGCAGCCGCAGCCGCGGCGTCGCCTGCTTCGACTGCCACGCCAACGGCCACACCAACGGCGCGACCCACCTGGTCGGCGACATCCGCCCGCAGGAGTTCCGCCACCGCATCGACACGCCGACGCTGCGCGGCGTCAACATCCAGCGGCTCTTCGGCTCGCAGCGGGCGCTGAAGACGCGTCGAGGACTTCACCGAGTTCGAGCAGCGCGCCGCCTACTTCGACGGCGACCCGGTGATCGCCACCAAGAAGGGCGTCAACATCCTGGAGCGCGGCAGCCAGGTCCACTTCATGGCCGAGTTCCAGGAGCTGCTCGACTTCCCGCCCGCGCCCGAAGCTCGGACGTCGACGGCAAGCTCGACCCGAAGCAAGGCCAGCGCCGGCGGAGCTGCGCGGCCAGGAGCTGTTCTTCGGCAAGGCGCAGTGCGCGACCTGCCACCCGCCGCCGTACTACACCGACAACCTGATGCACAACCTGCAGGTCGGAGCGGTTCTACAAGCCGCAGATGATCAACGGCCTGATGGCCACCGCCGACGGCCCGATCAAGACCTTCCCGCTGCGCGGCATCAAGGACTCGCCGCCGTACCTGCACGACGGCCGGCTGCTGACGCTCGAGGACACGGTCGAGTTCTTCAACCTGGTCCTGGAGCACGAAGCTGACCGCCGAGGAGAAGAAGGACCTCGTGGCGTTCATGCGGGCGCTGTAGCCATGCGTCCACTCAGTGCCGTGACGACGCCGGCCGCAGTCGTGTGCGCGACCATGGCGTGCGCCGTCGACGACCTGACGCGCCGGGGGTTCACCGCGGACCTGCGCGCCGTCGACGGTGCCCTGCGGGCCACGACCGGGGAGATCCTGTGGCCGCGGGACCTCACGATCCGTGAGATCTATCGGTTCGAGGGGGTCTCCGACCCCGACGACACGGAAATCCTCTACGCGCTCGAAAGCGCCGGCGGCGTGCGGGGAACGCTGGCCGACGCGTTCGGCGTCTACGCGGACCCTGCGACTGCGGCGGCGCTGCGTGACGTTCCGATCCGGCGGTGACGACGGTTGCCAACTCGACGGGGGACGCCCGCATGCGGTGAACTCTCGTTCACCGCTTCCCGTACTCCGTGAAGACGTAGTCTCGCGTCTTCACGATCGTGTGGCACGCGAACCCGCACTTGGCGTCGTTCGCCTGCGGCGGTTTGTCGGCCGTGGTGGCGGGCGTGAACGTCTCGGACGCGGCGTCGTACTCGAACGCGCCGTATCCCCATCCGCCGCTGTCCGCGAATCTCTTGCTGTCCTTCACCATGAAGTCGACGTCGTGCAGGGTGGCCGGCACCGTTGCAGTGGGGAACGTCTCGATCTTCTTCGGGATCCAGTGGATCTTCGCCATCTTCGCGCCATCCGGGAACGGCTTGCCGTTGCCGGGAATGCCGGCCTTGTAGGCCTCGATCATCGCGGGATTGCCGAGGATCACCGCCATCAGCTGTTCGTCTCTGGCTGATGGAGATGGTCTGCCAGCTCTCGTATCCCTTGAACTCGGAGAACGCGAGCCCGCCCGGCACTTTCACGGTGTACTTGTCCTGCCAGTGTCCTGCGCGGAAATGGCCCGGCTGCCTAGGACGGCGAGCACGACCGCGAGCAACACTGAGACGATCACCACCGCCGGGATCTTTCGGCGCTTCATCGCCACTCTCCTCGTTGTCTACTGGTTGTCAGCTACCGCGAGAACTAGCACGCCGCGCGCAGCTCCGCTGCGAAGAGGTCCGGCGGCGGCCTACTCCTTGGGCTTGAGCAGTATCTGCAGCTGTCGGAGGGCCTCGGCGTCCTGGGGGTTGGGCGCCGGAGGATTGCACC
>CAVZOE010000004.1:0-607907 GCA_963776725.1 uncultured Candidatus Rokubacteria bacterium
TGCACATTCTCCACAACCCCAGCGTGCGACTGTGGATGGATTCCGACTCCACCAGTACGGACGGACTGACGGAACGCAGTTGCATGCGACGTTGGTGACGGGCCGATGACCGGACCACCCAGAAGGCTTGACACCGACATCTGCAGGCCGAGGTGAGCCCCGCAACCGACCAGCGAGCGCCCGCATCGCGAGCGATTGTCGGTCTGCACGGGGACCGGCCAATCAAGATCGTAGACGGGTGAGTTGAACCGCTGTGATGCCAATGGCCGGAGAGCTGGGATCGAACCGGCGACCTTCCGCTGTTCAGTTGGAAGTGATTGCGGGACAAGCCCATTCATACTGGCCAGACCCCGCCCAAGCCGAGCCAGCAAGCGTCGTTGAGCCAGCCGATGTCGCTGCTGGCGTCACCGGCAGGCTTGGCAACCCAACCTCGGCACGGCCAACCAACTGCCAATGTCAGCGCCACCGCGTCCTGACCCCGAACCTCTGCTGGGACCGCAGCCCCACCTGGGTTCCGGCCTCGATACCCAGAGCCCGCCCGGGCCAAAAAGGTTCGAGTCCCTACAGCTGACACGCGCGCGTCCTGATGTGCGTCATCGGCACGGCACCCGCCGAGATCAGTCCCGCTGCAGCGGCGCGACCCGGTCCCACCAGTTGATGGATTCGCCATCGGTGGCCATCCGATCCAGGACGCCAGCGATGATCTGGCGTGTGTTCCACCGCCACCCGACCAGCAGAATTTCCACAATCCGCGGGCCGCCCGGTGACAGTGGTGGATCGCCTCCTCGACGTCGTAGGCGCCGATTTCGCCGGCCCGGTAGCGGTCGACCGCGGCGGTAATGTATTCGATGAGCTCACCCAGTCGCGCCACGTGATAGGCGCTCACGTGTTCACCCGCGGCCCGGCGCTCGGCCTTCGTCCCCACCGCCTGACGATACCGCCACCAGCCGTGGCCCTCCTTAGACGTGGGTGATAACCGTGCCAGCGAGATTTCAGTCGGTTTTCAGGACAAGCCAGCCGTGGAGACCGCGACGGTGCCGATGACGAGGCGGCGATTCCGCGTTGCAGCGGACTCGGAACGACGCGACGCATAACGCATCGACATACAAGATCAGCGGGTCGGGCGCGCCGACGGGTGACCGGTCGCCCTCCACGCAGTACGGCGGTTCGATCATCGCATGCAGCGTGCGCACTGACAGAACCGTCAACTGCGAAGGAGATGAGCCGTGCTGTTCGACGGAGTCAACCACATTGCCTGGATATCCAACGATGCCGAACGCTTGAAAGCGTTCTACGCCAGGGTTTTCGACGCCGACGTCGGGCCCAGCCGGGCCCACGGCGACAAGCCCGGAGAAACGATGACGGTGATCCGCAACGCGATTTTGGGAACCGCCGTCAAAGATGGATTACTGCAATCCAATCCGTGCCAGATCGACGGGGCGAGCGCAACCAAGCGGGTGGAGTCAATCGGTCATCTTGGAGATTGACGAACTCGCTCGCGTTGCCGATCTGATTGAACCGAAACGCTTTAAGGCTCTCTGATTCTCATTTCGGCATGGTGGGGCCTGCGTTATAGTGAGGTAACGGAGTTGTGCCGCAAAGACATTGGCGAAGGCTGCGAGATCATTTCGATTGCTCGCGGCGTGACTCATCGCACCGGAAAGCAAGCTGGCGCGGACGGGAATCGGTGCATGATCGACACACCCAAATCAGGAAAGCCGCGGACTGTCGTGGTACCGCCGCATATTCGCGCCGATATCAAACATCACTTGGACACTTTCGTTGCGGAAGACGTTGAGTCTCTGTTGTTCCCGCCTATTCGGGGGGGTTGTCACTTGTCCGATAGGGTGATTCGTGACGCTTCGGCTCCCGCGTTGAAAAGCGTTGGGCGTGAAGGTGTTCGCATCCACGATCTGCGTCATTTCAGCGGGACTCAGGTCGCGCGTGTCGGCAACCTAGTGGAAACGATGAACCATCTCGGACATTCCACGATCACGGCTAGCCTGCGTTATCAGCATGTGGTTTCTGGTCGTGATGTCGAGATCGCCAATCAACTGTCGGCACTGGCAACCAAGCCGCTGCTTTCGGTTGTGGCCGACGAGCCAGCCAGCGGCCCTGCCCCGTCATAACCGACCCGAGAGACTACCCAAAGAACCATCTCTATTGCTGTGAGTCTGCTGCTAGTTTCCTGCTAGTTCGCCGCAAAGAACAGCGACTGTGGACGACTTTGCGGTACTCCCCTCATCAAGGGCGCCACCGCACGACGCCCTCAATTGAGAGGGCAGAGTCCATGAATATGATTCGGGCAGCAATCACCGCGGCGATCGCCGCGTTTCTCGCTGCTCTGTTGCTGCCCATGCTCGGGGCGTTTGGCCAGAGGGCGGCAGCGGACGTGATCGCAGGTAATGTCACGACGCTTTCCTTCTTCGAGCACGACACGCAGCAGACCACCGTGGACTTGGGCGCTCGCGGTCCGGGTCCAGGAGACCAGTTCATTTTCTCGGGCGACGTGTTCGATCACGCGGGAGGAACGCAAGTCGGGCATACCGCAGGCCTTTGCACCACCCTCAGCGGAAACGACACCACCGGAGAGACCATGTGCACTCAAACTTTCTTCCTCGACGGCGGCGAAATCACCGTACAAGTCATGGGCGACACCGCTGCCGCCTTTGTCAGGGGGGAGATCGTTCCGATGGCGATCGTGGGTGGCACTGGAATCTATAGCACCGCTCGCGGCGACGCCACGGTTCAAATTCCGCCCGACGTGCCCAATTTGACCGACGCTAACTACGTTTTTAATGTGGTCGGCTGAGGGATATTGCCAGCGGCGAACCGCGCGTTGCCTGGGCGCAGACCAAGTTGGATGACAACTTAACGCCGCGTTTCCGACCGGCGTAGTTCGGCTGTGTCTGTACCAGCCGGTTTATGCAGGTCAAAGCCTATATCCGGTGGTTCCGTGCAACCTCTGTGCGATCAGTGCGACTACTCTAATTCAAACCCGTGGTGCTACAACACATTTGATTACAGACTAGCGCCGTCTCATATCCCGCTGCCGTGCGGCTTCGCGCTGTCTCATCACACTCGCCGCCTCAATCGCCTCGGCAAGCGGCATCAACCCAGAACCCGCCGGTCCACCTAAACCTATCGGTCCCGGTGTGAAGCCAGGATCAACGGAGAGCGACGAACCTGGGTTGTCCGGTGTGAGGGGGACCGGAGCCGTCGCTCATGATTGCGTCGGTGTGCCCAGCGTCAACCGCTTCGATCACGTCGGCGTCTTCGATCTCAACGGCGTCCAAGCCGAAGCTGGGATCGCCGTCGTCTGGGTCAATGATCTCGGCGTCGATCTCGCCTTCAATTGCCAGGGCGGGTTGGGTTTCGATCTCGGGTGCGGATCCGCTTCGGCTTTGTTCGCGTGGTCCCGCGACAATCGAATCGAAGACGAGTTCGAAAGGTTTAGTCGACACTTCAACGGAGACAGCCGTTTTCGCTTGAATACCGCTACGGTCGAGTGCGTCTTTGATCGCGGCGAGGCGAACGGCTTCGGACTGTCCAGAGTCGGCGATTCCCAAGAGTTGCCGCGCCATGCGATCCGCCGCCATTTCTAGACGTAAACGCGCCTTTTGCTTTCACCGCCGGGGCATTCCCACCGTGATACCCGCAGACATTTCCGCCGCGTATCGCCGCGTTCTTGCATCGGTCGCCATTTCGCTTGTGCGCCGTGCATTGTCGTTCTGGCACATCGGAAATCGACCAATCAGTCGGGGACTGAGCCTGCGATCTCGGATGGGTTTGGTCTTCGATGGGTTCTCCGTCATTGTCACCCGCCGTGCTTTGGCCCAAGTGGCAGAACACCTCACGCTCTCATGGGCGGCACCTCAACGATACCCCAGGGAGGTATTTGACGGAACGGCGCGCACACAGGGGACTGCCCGCACCCCAGGAACGGGATGCGGGCGGCAAGAATAACTTTGGATGTGGTGGCGCGCCCCCTTCTTTAGGGCACGCAAGGATGTCGACGTCGACTTTCCTGGTGAGCACATCTTCGGGCTCACGGCGGTAGTGGCGAAGTTCGTAGCCGCTCACAGGATGCCTTTCGAGGATGATCACCAGGTACCGGGGAGCCGCAACGGGGTGCGCTTGAACGAGCACATCTCTTCCAGCCGGTCACGCAGGACGGCTTTTTCTTCAACGAGTCTTCCGATGCGGGAACGCATCTCAGCGTTCTCGGCGCGTAGTCGGGCGAGTTCGGCATCGCGGGTGCGACGGCGGAATGAATACATCAGGGTTGACCTGGGTCGGCCCCGCCTCCAGCTATGTCGTTGATTTCGTTTGCCCTACCATCGGATGGAGCTCGGCGCCAAGGGTCAGGACGGGCCTGGCCCGCTTCTCGACTAGCTTGGGTCAAGACCGTAACGGCTCGCTGCGGTCCCGTCATCTTTTGCCGACGTTGGCGCTTCTGGCCGCGGCAAATCCTAATAGCGTTCTAAACGCGCAGGAAATCGAAGCGTTTTCGCAGCTGCAGACGGTGCGTTAATCCCGCCGTAGCCAGTTCGTGACCCTTCCGCGATGTGACGTAAATCACAGTTACCCGTCTGGCCTGTCCAGCCAAGTGCAGGGCGGCGACGGCGCATCACTACTCGTCTGTTTGACGGGAGCCAGCGCGATCACAGCGGCGGCGAGGACATCGAACATCAAGGGATTCCAATCTGGTTGGCTGCCAAGGCGTGGGGTGTCTTGCGAGGGCACTGTCAGGTTGGTGAGCTGGGAAGGTGAGGTGGGGCAGGATCGACGATCGTGACCGCTGCAGGCTCGTCGTATAAAGGGTTCCGGTTTCCTCCCGAGATCATCAGCCATTGCGTCTGGCTGTAGCACCGGTTCCCGTTGAGCTTCCGCGACGTGCAGGAGCTGATGCTCGAACGTGGTGTCGAGGTGTCCTATGAGACGATCCGGGCCTGCTGCGACCGGTTCGGGCAGGAGTACGCGAACCAGCTGCGCCGTCGTGGTCGGCGGCCGGGCGACAAATGGCACCTGGATGAGGTGTTCGTCCAGATCAACGGCGCACAGCGGTACCTGTGGCGCGCGGTCGACCAGCACGGCAACGTGCTCGACATTCTGGTCGGGTCGCGCCGAAACGCGGTGGCGGCCAAGCGATTCTTCCGCCGACTGCTCAAGGGCCTGCGGTACGTGCCCAGGGTGATCGTCACTGACAAGCTGGGCAGCTACCAGGTGGCGCACCGCGAGCTCATGCCGTCGGTGCAGCATCGCCGGTCGACGTATCTGAACATTCATACTGAGTTCGCTGGGGCCCGGCCATCACCTCGGTAACTTAATCGGAGCAGCGCGCGTGCTGACTTCTGGCGTGTTGAGCGTGTGGGTGGCCGGGTACCGCACCTTGGGTCGTGCGCCCTGTTGAGAACCCGGTGACCGAGCGTCGGTGGTGATGATCGGATCCCTGATAGCGAATGTCTGGTGCTCGCACTTCTCGTTGGTGTGGTCTTGCCCTGGGCCGACAACCAAATCCAACGATAGGGGAGGCACGAGATTGAAAATTCGGTTGGGAGTCGACGTAGCTTGCCGTGCTGCGCATCAAGCATCGCTGGCAGACGAGCAGGGAAGGTTCTTGTTCGTGGGTCACCGGTTTCGCACCGACCCAGACGAGTTGGACACGCTGTGGGCGCGGCTGCCTAAAGACGCCGAGCGGATCGAGGTGGTGATGGAGCCGACCCGCAACGCCTGGGTCGCGCTGGCGGCCTGGTTCCGCCGCCACGGCGCGACGGTGGTGATGGTGCCACCCGAGCAGTCCGCTGATCTGCGTGATTACTACAACAAGCACACCAAGACTGATCGGCTCGACTCCAAAGTGCTTGCCCGGCTTCCCCTTTTGCACCCCGAGGGGCTGCACCGCGAGGACTCGCTGGGCCCCGGCGACGAGCTGAAGCGGGCGGTCAAGATCCGCTCTGGGCTGGTGCATCGGCGCACCGCGTGCATGGCCCGCCTTGATGCGCTGCTGGAGATCCTCGGGCCGGCGTGGATCGCCGCGCTGGGTTCGGATATGACGTTGACCGCGCTGCGGTTTTTGGCCCGGTACGCCAACCCGGTCCAGGTCAAACGCCTCGGCAAGGCCCGCCTGGCGGCGTTTTTCCGCCGCTCCAGCCGCCAGGCATGGGCAGACGAACGCGCCGACGCGGTCATCGAAGCCGCCGCGACCACGCTGCGGCTGTGGGGAGCAGACGGCGGCGAGCTCGACTTCGACGCGCTGGCCGCCGATATCGCCGCCGAAGCCCGGCTCGCGCTGACCCTGACCGACGAGATCAACGGGTTCGATAAGCGCATCGGCGCGCTCTACGACAAGGCCGACCCAGCCGGGATCGTGCGCTCGGTACCCGGCGCCGGCCGCGTCTGCGCACCCCAGATCCTCGGACGACTCGGCGACCCAACACGATTCGCCAACCTGGCCGCGGTCCGCTCCTTCGCCGGGCTGGTCCCGGCCGCCGACTCCTCCGGCCAAGCCGACGGCCACCGCGGACCGACCAAGGCCGGCGATTGCTGCCTGCGCGAGGCCCTGTTCATCGCCGCCGACCACGCCCGCAAGGTCGACCCCACCCTGGCCGTCCGCTACCAGCGGCTCATGCTCACCGGTAAGCACCACGATTCCGCGGTCTGCACGCTGGCTGCGGTCCTGCTCACCCGAATCGCCGCCTGTCTGCGCGCCGGCACCCACTACCTATTGCGCGACACTGACGGCCGCGTCATCACCGAAGCCCAAGGACGCGCCATCGTCGCCGAACGCTACACCGTGCCACCCGAGGTCCGTGCCGCCCGGCGCAAGGTCACCCCCCACAGACACCCACGACGCAACGAGCGGAACGAGCGTGCCAAGACAGGAGTCGCCACGCGCTCCAAGGCATCGCCCGTTCCGCAACCAGCATGAACCGCCCTCCGCTTTCGTCGCAACACCTTGACATCGGTTGAGAACTCAACCGCGCCGAGAACTCTCACCAGCCGACCCGGCAACGCGAGCGGGCGATGAAACGCTTCAAGTCGATCCGGCACGCGCAACGATTCCTGTCCGCGTTCAGCGGCATCTCGCCGCACTTTCGGCCCCGTCGGCACCTGCTGTCGGCGGTATAATGGCGGGCGGGTTCGGCTTACCTACGTGCCGCCAAGGAGATCATCCGATGAGCCCTGACCGTCCCCTCGTCATTCTCGCCGGTCCCATCAACGCCGCCGGGCACGCCAACCTCGAGCGCGAGGCGCGCGTCGTCATGTGCGAGGACGAGACCGAGGCCGGCTTCATCAAGGTCGCCGCCCAGGCCCAGGGCATCCTGTTCCGGACCAAGCCGCGCTGCACCGAGAGCTTGATGGCGGCCTGCAAGAATCTCAAGGTCGTCGGCCGCCACGGGGTCGGTCTCGACACGGTCGATATCCCGGCCGCCACCAAGCTCGGCGTCGCGGTCGTCCACGCACCGGGCTCCAACTCGCAGGCGGTGGCCGAGCACGCGCTGATGCTGATGCTGGTGAGCGTCAAGCGCACGGTGCCGATCGATCGGATGACGCGAAGCGGCGACTGGGGCGGCCGGCGCGACTCGCAGAACACCGAGCTGGCCGGCAAGACGCTGGGCATCATCGGCGTGGGCAACGTCGGCCGCCGGGTGGCGAAGTTCACCGGCGCGCTCGGCATGCGCGTGCTCGGCTACGATCCCTACGTCCCGGAGGACGAGCTGAAGCGCCGCGGCGTCGAGCCGGTGAAGAGTCTGGAGGCGCTCCTGCCGCAGGTGGACGTGCTCACCTGTCACACGCCGCTGACGCCCGAGACCAAGCACATGATCAACCACAAGACGCTGGGGCTCATGAAGAAGGGCGCGATCTACGTCAACACGTCGCGCGGCGGCGTGCAGCAGGAAGAAGCGCTCTTCGAGGCGCTCACCCGCGGTCAGCTGGCCGCCGCCGGCATCGACGTGTGGGAAGAGGAGCCGGCCGCGCGCGACAACAAGCTCTTCAACCTCGACAACGTGGTGTGCTCCTCCCACGTGGCCGGCGTCACCAAGGAAGCGTCCAAGCAGGCCTCGCTGCAGGTCACCGAGGAAATGCTGCGCGTGCTGCGCGGCGAGATGCCCGAGACACTCGTGAATCCCGAGGTACGGTCGCGCCTCGGTCTCAGGTAGAATCGGCCCATGGCGATCGACACCCGCCATCCGAGGGAAATCCGGGCCGACATCCGCCGCGGCAAGCTCACCGGGGTGACCGCCGGTCTCGGCAGCGGCCACGTCCAGGCCAACCTCGCCGTGCTGCCGCGCGACTACGCCTACGATTTCCTGCTCTTCTGCCAGCGCAATCCGCGGCCGTGCCCGTTGATCGAGGTCACCGACGTCGGCTCGCCCGAGCCGGTCGGCGTGGCGCCGGGGGCCGATCTCCGCACCGACATCCCGCGCTACCGGATCTACCAGGACGGCGTGCTGGCCGACGAGGTCACCGACGCCACGCCGTACTGGCGCGACGATCTGGTGGCGTTCCTGCTCGGCTGCTCGTTCACGTTCGAGTGGGCGCTGCTGGAAGCCGGGATCCGGCTCTGGCACGTCGAGAACGGCAAGAACGTCGCGATGTGGAAGACGTCGATGGAGTGTCGGAGCGCGGGCGCCTTTCACGGGCCGATGGTCGTCTCGATGCGGCCGATGCCGTCGGCCCAGCTGTCCAAGGCGGTGACGGCGAGCGCGCGCTTCCCGAACGCGCACGGCGCGCCGATCCACATCGGCGACCCGGCCGCCATCGGCATCAAGGACATCGCCCGGCCCGACTGGGGCGACGCCCAGCACTTCAACCCGGGCGACGTTCCGGTGTTCTGGGCGTGCGGCGTGACGCCCCAGGCGGTGGCGCTGGCCAGCAAGCCGCCGTTCATGCTGACGCACAGCCCCGGACACATGTTCATCACCGACCTGCCGAACTCCTCGCTGGCAGCGCTCTGAAGGCTCCGTCTGCGATTTTTTCCCGCCGGTGATCTGGCCGTCTCCGTCGAGCTCGGCGACGAGATCAGCGTGGAGGTCAACACGCGCGTGCGGGCGCTGGAGTACCTGATCCAGCAGAAGGCCATCCCCGGCATCGTCGAGACCGTGCCCAGCTTCCGCTCGCTCCTCGTCTACTACGATCCGGCTCGCCTGGGCTACGACACGGTCTGCGCGACCCTCGGCGATCTGGCCGAGCAGGCGGGGACGGGAGTGCTGCCGCCCTCGCGGGTGGTCGAGCTGCCGTGCTGCTACGACCCCGAGCTCGGTCTCGATCTCCTCGCCGCCGCCCAGCGCCTCGGGCTCGCCGTCGACGAGCTGGTGCGGCTGCACGCGGGCGCCGAGTACCTCGTGTACTTCGTGGGGTTCACGCCGGGGCTGCCCTACATGGCCGGCGTGCCCGAGCGCATCCGGCTGCCGCGGCTCGAGACGCCGCGCGTGAAGGTCCCGCCCGGAAGTGCCGGGCTGGGCGGCGCGCAGTTCTGCATCTACTCGGTCGAGAGTCCGGGCGGCTACTGGTTGCTCGGCCGCACGCCGGCGCGACTCTACGATCCGACCGCCGCCGAGCCGACGCTCTTGCGCGCGGGGGATCGCGTGCGCCTGCGGCCCATCGACCGCGCGGAGTACGACGCGATCGCCGCGCGCGTCGAGGCGCGGGCCTGGCAGCCGGTGATCGCATGATCCGCATCGCCGATCCCGGTCCGCAGACGACCGTGCAGGATCTCGGGCGCTTCGGCCAGCTCCGCCACGGCATTCCGCCCTCGGGCCCGATGGACGTGCGGGCCTTCGTGATTGCCAATCGTCTGGTCGGCAACGCCGACGGCGCCGCCGGCCTGGAGTGCACGCTGATGGGGCCGCGCTTCAGCGTGGAGCGTCCGTGCGCGATGGCGGTGACGGGCGCCGACATGCCGGTCAGCGTGAACGGCGAGGCCGCGCCCGGGCACGCCACGATCGTGCTGCAGAGCGGCGACGCGGTGCGGGTGGGCGCCACGCGGGCCGGGGTGCGCGCGTACGTCGCGTTCGCCGGCGGGATCGACGTGCCCCCGGCGCTCGGCTCCCGCGCCACCTATCTGCGGGGCCGGCTGGGCGGCCTCGAGGGCCGAAGCCTCAAGCGCGACGACGTGCTGCGCGTGTCGCCGGCGCCCGCTGCCGACGCCGCGCGCGCTGCCGGCCTCCCAGCTCACGCCGCTCGACGCCGAGCCCGAGATCCGCGTGGTGCTGGGACCCGACGTCGAGCGCTTCACGCCCGAGGGCGTCGCCGCATTCCTGGGCGGCGCCTACGAGATGCTGCCGCAGTCCGACCGCATGGGCGCGCGCCTGCGCGGCCCGCGCATCGCGCACACCCGGGGCCACGACATCATGTCCGACGGCATCGCGCTCGGCTCGATCCAGGTCCCCGGCGACGGGCAGCCGATCGTGCTGCTGGTCGATCGCCAGTCCACCGGCGGGTACACCAAGCTGGCGACCGTGTGCTCGTTCGACATCGGCCGCATCGGCCAGGTCAAGCCGGGTCAGCGCGTGCGCTTTCGTGCGATCGAGGTCGCCGAGGCGCACCGCCTGCGTCGATCATGGGAAGCATTGCTGGCCGAGGCCGCGGGTGGCCCGGTCGCCGCGTGACACGAAGGAGAAAGTCAGATGAGTCTGGATAAGGAAGCCGCGGAATACGCGTCGAAGACGCCGCGCTCGCGCAGCCTGCACGAGGAGGCGGCCGCGGTCATGCCCGGGGGCAACAGTCGCACCACGACCTTCTTCGATCCGTATCCGTTCTACTTCCAGCGTGGTCAAGGCGCCCACATCTGGGACGCCGACGGCATCGAGCGGGTGGACTTCAACGGCAACTACACGAGCCTGGTGCTCGGCCACGCGCCGCCCGACGTGGTGAAGTCGGTGCAGGCCGTCGCCGAGTCCGGGCTCTCGTTCCCCGGCCCGACCGAGTACGAGGTGCGGCTGGCCGAGATGATCGTCCGGCGGGTGCCCTCGGTCGAGAGCCTGCGCTTCACCAACTCGGGTACCGAGGCCACCATGAACGCCGTGCGCCTGGCCCGCGCGTTCACCGGACGGCCCAAGCTGGCCAAGTTCGAGGGCGCCTTTCACGGCACCCACGACTGGGTGATGGTGAGCGTGAGCGGCGATACCAAGTCGTGGGGCAATCGGCGCCGGCCCAAGCCGATCGCCTGGTCGGCCGGGATTCCGCCCGCGGTGCTCAAGAACACGGTCGTCCTGCCCTGGAACGATCCCGAGGCCTGCGAGGAGATTCTCACCAAGGAAGGCGCGACGATCGCCGCGGTCATCGTGGATCCGTACATGTGCAACGCCGGATTGCTGCCGCCGGTGGACGGCTTCCTGCCGCGGCTGCGCGCGGTGACCGAGCGCCTCGGGATCTTGTTGATCATGGACGAGGTGATCTCGTTCCGCACCGCGTGGGGCGGCGCCCAGGAAAAATTGGGGCTGCGGCCCGACCTCACCGCGTTCGGCAAGATCATCGGCGGCGGCCTGCCGGTCGGCGCCTTCGGCGGACGGCGCGACGTCATGGCCTTCTACGATCCTCGCAAGGGTGGCGCCCGCATCAGCCAGGGCGGGACGTTCAACGCCAACCCGGTGACGATGGCCGCCGGCGTGGCGACGCTGAACGCGCTGACGCCGGAGTCCTACACGCGGCTGGAGGCGCTCACCCAGCGGCTGAGCGGCGGCGTCAGCCGGTTGCTCACCAACACGCGGCGGCGCGGGCAGGTCTCGGCCGTGGGCTCGCTGTTCTGGCTGCACTGGACGACCGAGACGCTGACCGACTATCGCTCCACCCGGATCAAGGACACCGAGACGCCACAGCGGGTCTTCATGGGCCTGCTCAACGAGGGCATCCTGCTGACGCAGCGGGGCCTCGGGGCGTGCTCGCTGGCGATGAGCGACGAGGACGTGGACCGCTTCGTGAACGCGCTGGCGCGCGTGCTGTCGCGTCAGTAAGGAGACAGGGCGATGGCGACCAAGCAGATCGATCTCAACTGTGACATGGGCGAGAGCTACGGGCGGTGGACGCTGGGCGCCGACGAGGAGATCATGCCGTTCATCACGTCGGCCAACGTGGCGTGCGGCTTTCACGGCGGCGACCCGCACGTGATGCGCAAGACCGTCGAGCTGGCGCTGCGCCACCACGTGGCGATCGGCTCGCACCCCTCGCTGCCGGACCTCATGGGCTTCGGCCGGCGCGTGATGGACGTCACGCCCGCCGAGCTGAAGGACTATCTCTGCTACCAGACCGGCGCGCTGCGCGAGTACTGCCGCGCGGCCGGCGCCGAGCTGCAGCACATGAAGCCGCACGGCATCCTCTACACGATGATCGAGAAGCAGCAGGACCAGGCGTGGTCCACGGCCATCGGCGAGGCCTCCAAGGAATCGGGCAAGGAGCTGATTCTGATGGCGCTGGCCTCCGGCAACTACGACCGCACCGTGCGCAAGATGGGCGTGCGGGTGGCCTCCGAGGGCTTCGCCGACCGCGCCTACAACGTCGATCTCAGCCTGGTGTCACGCAAGCTGCCCGGCTCGCTCATCACCGATCCGCAGAAGGCGGCCGACCAGGCGGTGCGGATGGCGCTGGAGAGCAAGGTCAAGACGATCGACGGCGTCGACGTCGACATCTCCGTGCAGACGATCTGCTGCCACGGCGACACGCCGGGCGCGCAGAAGATCGTCCGCACGGTGCGCGAGGCGCTCGACCGGGCCGGCTGCCAGGTCAAGCCGCTGCGCGACTGGCTGCCTCGATAGTCATGAGGGGCCCCGAGCGGGCCGCCTGACGATCATGGGGGGCCCCGACCGGGCCCCCCATACCCCCCGCGCTCCGCGCCCCGGCGGAGCCGTGGCGCTTCGCGAGTGTGCAGTCAGTTAGACCAAGCAGTCAGATTAGACCAATCCGCGGACACTCCAGATCGGGACGGGACGCGCGAGCCCCTTGAGTGTCAGCGGGCCCAGATTCTCGGCGTCGATGATGGTCTCGACCGCTGACGCGACCCGGGCCGAGATCAGGATCTGCCCGCCCTCGGCCTCGCCACACAGCCGGGCCGCGAGGTTCGTGACGTTGCCGATGGCGCCGTAGTCCATGCGGCCCTCGAAGCCGATGGCGCCGATGGTGGCATAGCCCTGGGCGATGCCCACCTTGAGCCCTAGCTCCCAGCCGCGCTTGCGCCAGGCCACGCCGAGGCCGTCGATGAGGTCGCGCATGGCGACCGCCATGCGGATGGCCCGCTCGGCGGGGTTCGGCACCTCGACGGGATCGTTGAAGAACACCATCATGCCGTCACCGGTGAAGCGCTCGAGCGTGCCCTCGTGCGCCATGATGAGCCGCCCCATCTCCGCGTGATACTCGCGGAGCATGCCCATGACTTCCTCGGGCTCGGCGGTCTCGGCGAAGGCCGTGAAGCCGCGAAGGTCGACGAACACGACGGTCACCTCGCGGCGGTGCGTCTTGAGCGGATCCTCGGTGCCCGCCGGCCACGATGAGCTCGGCCAGCTGCGGCGAGAAGAAGCGCTTGAGCCGGCCCAGCTGCTCGAGCTGGGCGACCTGCTCGGCGACGCGCCGCTCCAGCGTCTGGTTGAACGCGGCCAGCTCGCGGCGGTGGCGCGCCTCCTGGTCGTGCAGCCGCTTCTTCTCCAGGCACGCGCCGATGCGCGCCTGCAGGAGCACGGGCTCGAACGGCTTGCCCAGGTAGTCCTCGGCGCCCAGCTGGATGCAGCGCACCACGCTGTCCAGGTCGTCCAGCGCCGAGATCATGAGGACCGGAATGTCGCGCAGCACCGGGTCGGCCTTGAGGTGCTGCAGCACGGCGTAGCCGTCGAGGTCCGGCATCATGACGTCCAGCAGCACGAGATCGACCGGCGCCGCCGCCAGCACGCCGAGCGCGGCGCGCCCGCCCGCCGCGGTCAGCACCTCGTAGCTCTGGCGCCGGAGACGGCGGGACAGCATGTCGCGGTTGTCGTCGTTGTCGTCCACGACGAGGATCACGCCCTTGTGCGCCGGACGCCGCATCGCCGGGCTCCGCGCTCTCGGCGCGTGCGCGGCCGCGTGCGCGCGGCGTGCTCCCGTGGCCCAGCAGCGCGTCCGAGTCGCTCGGTGGCCGAGCAGATGCGCTCGAGATCGGCCAGCAGCGCGGCGGCGCCGGTCTCGGCCGCTCGCCGGCGCAGCGCATCGCCCGCCGCGCGGACGCGCGCGAGGGGTGGGCCCAGCGTGCCGCGCGCGGCGGCCAGGTCCGGTGGCCCCGTCTGACCTCGCGCCAGCACCTCGTTCAGCAGGGCCAGGAGCTGGCGCGCGTCGGTGCGCAGGGCGGTGAGGCCGGCGGCCAGCTCGGGCTTGTCCCCGGCCGGAAGCTCTTCGAGCAGCATCTCGGCATAGCCGATGATGTGGTTCAGCGGGGTGCGCAGCTCGTGGCGGAGCTGCGCGGCGGGGTCGATGCTCACGCGCCGCCGCTGCGCTTGAGCAGAAGCTCAATCTTCTCGAGAAGCCGGACGAGGTCGACAGGCTTGGTGTCGAAGTCGTCGCAGCCGGCGGCCACGGCCTTCTCGCGATCGCCGGACATGGCGTGCGCGGTCAGCGCGATGACGGGGATCGTGCGCGTCGCAGGGTCCGCCTTCAGCTGGCGCGTCGCCTCCCATCCGTCGATGCCGGGCAGGCTCATGTCCATGAGGATCAGCGCCGGCGACTCCGAGCGGGCCATGGCCAGGCCCTGCTCGCCGTCCAGCGCGATGGCCACCTCGTAGCCCCGGCGGACCAGGCGACGGGACAGCATGTCGCGGTTCATCTCGTTGTCCTCGACGAGCAGGATCTTGGCCATCAGCCGCTCGGTCTCCGGCGGGCGACGCTGTTGACCACGAGCTCGCGCACCTCGGCCAGCAGCTGCTCGCGGCTGTGCGCGCCCTTCTGCAGAATCTTCTGCACGTACCCATTGAGCCGTTCGCGGTCGGCGCCCGACAGATCCTTGGCGGTGATCACGACGATGGGGATGGCGCGCCAGGCTTCGTGGCGACGGAACTCGGTGACGAACTCGAAGCCGTCCATCTCCGGCATCATGAGGTCCAGCAGAACCACGCTCGGCGACACGTCGCGCAGGCGCTCGAGCGCGGCTCGCCCGTTGTCCGCCTCCACCACCACGTAGCCCTCCGGCTCGAGCATACGCCGCAGGAGCTGCCGGACCGAGACGTCGTCGTCCACCACCAGCACCGGACGGTCGCGCCGATGCTGCTTCAGCACGGCGGTCAGACGCTCACGGTCGATCGGCTTGGTGAGGTAGTCGGAGGCGCCCAGCGCGTAGCCCAGGTTCCGGTCGTCGACGATCGTGAGCATCACGACCGGGATGTCGGCGAGGTCGGGGTCGGCCTTGAGCGCGGAGAGGACCGCCCAGCCGTCCATGCCGGGCATCATCACGTCGAGCGTGATCGCGTCGGGCCGCAGCTCGCGGGCGCGCTGCAGGCCCTCCTCGCCGCCCTGGGCGGTGACGACGCGGAAGCCTTCCTTGGTGAGGAAGCGCTGCATCAGGTCGCGCACCGCCGCCTCGTCGTCGATGACCAGCACGGTGCCGATTCCGGCGAGCGCGGGCTCGGCCGGTGGGACGGACACGGCCGGCTCCACGACCGCCTCCGCCACGCGCGCGGGAAGGCGGATGGTGAACGTGCTGCCGAGGCCCGACTCGCTCTCGACGGTGACGTCGCCGCCCATCATCCGGCAGAACCGCCGGCTGATCGCCAGGCCGAGACCCGTGCCGCCGAACCGGCGCGTCGTGGCCGCATCGGCCTGCGTGAAGGCCTCGAACAGCTTGCCGAGCTGCTCCGGCGTCATGCCGATGCCGGTGTCGCTCACGCTGAAGCTCATCCAGTCCTGGCCATCGACAGCCTCGCGGGTGACCGCCAGCACGACCGTCCCCCGCTCGGTGAACTTGCAGGCGTTGCTCAGGAGATTGAAGAGCGCCTGGCGGACCTTGGTGAGATCCGCGTGCATCGTGCCGATCTGCTCGGGGCAGCGCACGTCGAGACGATTGGCGTTCTTTCCAGCCAGCGGCTGGATCACCGCGGCGATGTCGCGGACCAGACCGGCCACCTCGAAGCTCTCCAGATAGAGCTCCATCTTGCCGGCCTCGATCTTGGAGAGGTCGAGCACGTCGTTGATCAGCTCCAGCAGGTGCTTGCCGGCCGCGTTGATCTTCTTGAGATCGTCGGTGAACTGCTCGGCCCCGAGGTCCTCCGCATCTTCCTGCAGCATCTCGCTGTAGCCGATGATGGCGTTGAGCGGCGTGCGCAGCTCGTGGGACATGTTGGCCAGGAACTCCGACTTGTGGCGATCGGCCTCTTCGAGCTGCCGGCTCTTGTCGCCGATCTCGCGGAACAGTCGCGCGTTCTGGATGGCCAGGGCCGACTGACTGGCAAAGGTCTTGAGCAGGTCGATGACGTGGCTCGGAAACTCGCCCGGCGTCTGTCGGGTGACCGTGAGCCCGCCGATGAGGTGGCCCTCCCGCAGCAGCGGAATGCCGAGCACGGCCCGGCTGCCTGTGCGCAGGAGCACATCGCGCAGCGGGCCGCTGTAGGCACCCACCTCGGCAATGTCGGCGACCTGAACCGGCTCGAGCGTGACGGCCATGCGCCCGCCCACGCCCTCGCCGCGCCGGATGGGCGTGCGCTGCATCACGTCCACCACCTCGTCGGCGAGGTTGTGGGTGGCGCGGAAGACGAGCGCCTCGGCCTGCTCGTCGTACTCGTACGCGGTGCAGGAGTCGGTGCCGGCGAGCTGGCTGGCCCGCGAGACGATGGTGTGGAGCACGGTATCGAGGTCGAGCGTGGAGCTCAACGCCTGGCTCACCTCGCCCAGCGTCTCGAGCTCCTGGACCGAGCGGGTGAGCTGGTCGGTGCGAGCCTGCAGCTCCGTGAGCAGGCTCACGTTCTCGATGGCGATGGCCGCCTGATCGGCAAACGTCTCCATCAACGTGATCTGGCCGTCCGTGAAGGGCAGGACCTCGTGGCGGTAGATGACGATGACGCCCAGCAGATCGTCGCCCCGCATCATGGGGACGGCCAGCGTGGTCCGGATCGGCTCCACGTCGGGTCCGTAGGTGTATTCGGGGTCCGCCTGAACGTCGAGGATGTGGGTCGTACGTCGCTCGAGAGCGGCCCGCGCCGCGGCGCCGCTGCGCCCGGGCGGGACGGGGTGCTGCTCGACGAAGGCGATGCGCTCGGGCGAGGCGTTGTAGCTGGTGACCATGCGCAGGAGCTGGCCGTCGTAACGCAGGACGAACGCGCGCTCGGCCCCGCAGAGCCGGACACCGTTCTCGGCCAGCGTCTCGAAGACTGGCTGAAGATCGAAGGTAGCCCGGCCGATGACCTTGAGGAGCTCGCTGGTCGCCGTCTGCTGCTCGAGGGCCACGCGCAGCTCGCGGTTGCGCGACTCCAGCTCGGTGAACAGGCGGACGTTCTCGATGGCGATGACCGCCTGGTCGGCGAACGTCTTGAGGAGCTCGACGTGCCCGCCGGCAAATGCGCCACGCTCCGATCGCTGGATGACGATGACGCCGACCGGAGAGCCGTCGCCCCGGAGCATCGGCACGCGCGAGCAAGCTCCCCAGGTCGGCCTCGAGCGCCATACCCGGCAGGTATTCCGGGTCGTTCGGCACGTCCCGGATCTCGGCCACCGCGCGGCCGAGGATCGCGCGGCCGGATGCCTGCGCCCGACTGGGCCGCATCGGGTAGGCCTGCTGCAGCGCCGCGAGCGCGTCGGGACTCTGATTGTGGTGGGCGACCAGGTAGATGAGATCCCCGTCGAAGCGGTACACGGCGCCTCGGCGCGCTCCCGACAGCTGGACCGCGCTCCGGAGAATCGTCGTGAACACCGGCTGCACATCGGTCGGCGAGCTCGAGATGACGCGGAGGATCTCGCTGGTGGCGGTCTGCTGCTCGAGCGCCTCGGTGAGGTCGGCGTTCTTGGCCTGCAGCTCGGTGAGCAGCCGCGCGTTCTCGATGGCGATGGCCGCCTGGTCGGCGAAGGTCTTGACCAGGGTCGATCTGCTCGTCGGTGAACGGCAGCACCTCGGTAGCCGGTAGTGACGATGACGCCCAGCAGATTCTTCTGCGCGGAGCATGGGGACGGCGAGCACGGAGTCCGGGACCGACTCCACTTGGGGCCCGTGAGCGTGTACTCCGGATCGGCCACGGACGTCGAGGATGTGCACGGTCGCGCCGCTCGAGGGCGGCGCGTGCGACGGCGTGTCGCGCCCCGGCGGCGATGGGCGTCGTTCGATGAAGCTCGCTGAAGTTCGGGCGTGATCGCGTAGGCGGCGACGAAGCGGAGCACCCCGTCCGTCGAACCGGGAGATCAGCGCCTCCGCCGGCCCGCAGCAGGCGGACGGCGTTCTCGGCCAGCGTCTCGAAGCACGGGCTGCAGGTCGAAGCGTCGAGCGGCCGATCACCTTGAGCAGCTCGGCGGTCGCCGTCTGCTGCTCGAGCGCGACCCGTAGCTCGCTGTTCCGCGTCTCCAGCTCGGTGAACAGGCGGACGTTCTCGATCGCGATGACGGCCTGGTCGGCGAACGTCTTCAGCAGCTCGATCTGCGACGCCGAGAACGGGCGGGCGTGGGGCTCGAGACGTTGATGGCGCCGATGGGAGCTCCATCGCGGAGCATGGGGACGGCCAGGCTGCTCCGGTAGGCCGCGGCTCGCGCGAGGTCGTGGAGACGGTAGTCGGGGTCCGCGTGAACATCGGAGACATAGGCGACGTCCCGGGTGAGGATGGCTCTGGCCATCGAGCCTTCTCGACCGGGCGACATCGGGCAGAGGCGACGTAGCGCGTCGGCTCCCTCCGGGTTGTCCAAGTTGTGGAGCGCGGCGAGGTGAATGCGCTCGCCGTCGAAGCGACCCACCACGCTGAACGTCGCGTTGCACAGGCGGAGCGCGTTGGCGGCGATGGTCTCGAACACGGGCTGCACGTCGGTCGGCGAGCTGGAGATCACGCGCAGGATCTCGGTGGTGGCCGTCTGCTGCTCGAGCGCCTCGGTGAGGTCGGCGTTCTTGGCCTGCAGCTCGGTGAGCAGGCGCGCGTTCTCGATGGCGATGGCCGCCTGGTCGGCGAAGGTCTGCACGAGGGCGATCTGACTGTCGGTGAACGGCTGAATCTCGAGCCGGTAGATGATGATCACACCGAGCAGCTCGTCCGCCCTCAGCATCGGGATCGCGAGCACCGTATGAAGGCTGGGCTCGACCTGCTTCGAGCCGTAGGTGATAGTCGAGTCGGTCTGGACGTCGTGGACGTGGATGGCGCGCCGCTCGAGCGCCGCGCGGCCCGTCGTGCTCCCGCGACCTGGCGCGCATGGGATTCGCCGCGAAGAACGCGCCGAGCTCTGCCGAGACGTTGTGGCCGACGGCAAACCGCAAGAGCTGTCCGTCGAACCGCCAGATCAAGCCGCGCTCGGCGGCACAGAGCCGGACGGCGTTCTCGGCCAGGGTTTCGAAGACCGGCCGCAGATCGAAGGTGGACCGCCCGATGACCTTGAGCAGCTCGCTGGTGGCCGTCTGCTGCTCGAGCGCGACCCGCAGCTCGCTGTTGCGCGTCTCCAGCTCGGTGAACAGGCGCACGTTCTCGATGGCGATGACCGCCTGGTCGGCGAAGGTCTCCAGAAGCTGGATTTGCTTCGCCGAGAACGGACGCACCTCCATGCGCCGGATCAGGATCGCGCCGACGGCCACGCCCTCGCGCAGCAGCGGAGTGGCCAGCGTCGTCCGGTGATGGATGGCCCGCTGCGCGACCTTGGAGATCGGATACTCCTCGTCGGACTCCGCCGCGAGGTCGTGGACGTGGATGGTGCGTCGATCGACGACCGCGCGTCCCGGCACCGACCGACGGTCGAGCGGGCGCTCCCGCGTGGGCGGTGAGGCGATCTGGCCGCGCGAGGTCACCAGCACGATGAGCCCGTCCTGCACCCGGAAGATGTTGGCGTCGGCCGCGTTGCACAACCGCGCCGCGTTCTCGGCCACCGCGTCGAGGACCGGCTGCAGATCGGTCGGCGACCGGGAGATGACGCGCAGGATCTCGCTGGTCGCCGTCTGCTGCTCGAGCGCCTCGGTGAGGTCGGCGTTCTTGGTCTGCAGCTCGGTGAGCAGGCGCGCGTTCTCGATGGCGATGGCCGCCTGGTCGGCGAAGGTCTCCAGCAGGGCGATCTGACTCTCGGTGAAGGGTAGGACCTCGAGGCGGTAGACGTTGATGGCTCCCAGCAGCTCGCCGGCCCGGAGCATGGGAACGCCGACCAGCGTGCGCAGCGGATCGATCGTCTCGCGCTCCGAAGGTGTACTCGGGATCGGCCTGGGCGTCGTGGATGTGGATGGTGCGTCGCTCCAGCACGGCCCGCCCGCACACGCTGCCCCGCCCGGCCGTGATGGGATGCTGCTCGTGGAAGGCCCGTCAGCTCGGCGGAGATGTTGTACGCGCTCACGATCCGCAGCAGCGGGCCGTCGGCGCGGAAGATCACGGCGCGATCGGCCCCGCACAGCCGCACGGCGTTCTCGGCCAGCGTCTCGAAGACCGGCTGCAGGTCGAACGTCGAGCGCCCGATCACCTTGAGCAGCTCGCTGGTCGCCGTCTGCTGCTCGAGCGCGACGCGCAGCTCGCTGTTGCGCGTCTCCAGCTCGGTGAACAGCCGGACGTTCTCGATGGCGATGACCGCCTGGTCGGCGAAGGTCCGGAGCAGGGCCAGCTGCTTGTCGGCGAACGGCTTGACGACTCGACGCGCCACCGTGATGGCGCCGAGCGCCTGGCCCTCGCGGATGAGCGGCACCGACAGCACCGTTCGTGAGATGGCCTGCAGCGACGCCTCGATCTCGGGATCGTCGCGCACGTCGACGATGTGAACGACCGCCGCATCCAGCAGGGCCCGCGCCGTCACGCTCTGGCGGCGGGGAGGCTGGGGGAACGCCTGCCGGGCGGATTCGACCTCGTCGGGCGTACGACCGTGATGGGCCACGAAGTGGATGAGCCCGCCGTCGAACCGGAACACCGTGGCATTGTCCGCCTCGCACAGAGTGGTCGCGGCCGCAGCGATGGCGTCGAAGGTCGGCTGGATCCCGGTGGGGGAGCTCGAGATGACGCGAAGAATTTCGCTCGTCGCGGTCTGCTGCTCGAGGGCCTCGGTGAGATCGGTGTTCTTGTCCTGCAGCTCGCCGAGCAGCCGGTTGTTTTCGATGGCGATGACGGCCTGGTCGGCGAAGGTGGCGACCAGTTCGATCTGCTGATCGGTGAACGCGCGAACCTCCGTCCGCCACAGGAAGAACAGGCCGACCAGCTCGTCATGCCTGAGCATGGGGACGCAGAGCACGGTGCGATAGCCGGCGGCGCGCTGGGCGTCGAGCTGCCGGAACTCGGCATCGGCCAGCACGTCCACGACGTGAATCGTCCGGCGTTCGAGGGCGGCGCGCCCGGAGACCGAGCCGCGGTCGGCCGGGACCACATTCCGGCGCCGGTACTCGCCGAACTCCGGCGTGGCCCCATATTCCGCATCGGTCCGGAACGCCTCGCCGTCGAACCGCTGGAGCAGCCCGCCCTCCGCTCCGGCCAGCCGCGTGGCGTTCTCGATCAGAGTCTGGAGCACCGGCTGCAGATCGAAGGTCGAGCGGCTGATCACCTTGAGGACTTCGCTGGTCGCCGTCTGCTGCTCGAGGGCGCTCCGCAGCTCGGTGTTGCGCGCCCCCAGCTCGGCGAAGAGGCGAATGTTCTCGATGGCGATGACGGCCTGATCGGCAAAGGTGCGCAGGAGCTGGACGCGGCTCTCGCTGAAGGTGCCGACCTCGGCCCGGCCCACGGTGATGGCGCCGATCGCGCGACCGCCGCGGAGCATCGGCACGCCGAGCAGCGAGCGGAATCCGGCGGTGAGCGCCGCGTCCTGGATCCGGTAGTGCTCGTCCGTGGTGACGTCCGCGATGTGCACGACGGCACGGTCGCGAATGGCGCGCGCCGCACCGCCCGCGCCGCTCGGAGGCATCGGGAATGTGCGGCGGAGCGCCTCGCCGCCCTCGGCGCTCGAGCCACCGAGGGCGGCGATGTGGATCAGCTCGCCGTCGAAGCGGGTGACGGTAACCACCTCCGCCTCGCAGAGGCTGACCGCGCGCTCGGCGATGATGTCGAACACCGGCTGGATGTCGGTCGGCGAGCGCGAGATCACCTGGAGGATCTCGCTGGTCGCCGTCTGCTGCTCCAGCGCCTCGGTCAGGTTGGCGTTCTTCGCCTGCAGCTCCCCGAGGAGCCGGTTGTTCTCGATGGCGATGACGGCCTGGTCGGCGAAGGTGGCGACCAGCTCGATCTGCCGATCGGTGAACGCGCGAACCTCCGTCCGCCACAGGAAGAACAGGCCGACCAGCTCGTCATGCCTGAGCATGGGGACGGAGAGCACCGTGCGATAGCCGGCGGCGCGCTGGGCGTCGAGCTGCCGGAACTCGGCGTCGGCCAGCACGTCCACGACGTGGATCGTCCGGCGCTCGAGGGCGGCGCGCCCGGAGATCGAGCCGCGGTCGGCGGGGACCACGGTCCGGCGCCGGTGCTCGCCGAACTCCGGCGCGGCCCCGTATTCCGCTTCGGTGCGGAACGCCTCGCCATCGAACCGCTGGAGCCGCCCGCCTTCGGCCCCGGCCAGCCGCGTGGCGTTCTCGATGAGCGTCTGGAGCACCGGCTTCGGATCGAACGTCGAGCGGCTGATCACCTTGAGCACTTCGCTGGTCGCCGTCTGCTGCTCGAGCGCGACCCGCAGCTCGGTGTTGCGGGTGCCGAGCTCGGTGAACAGCCGTACGTTCTCGATGGCGATGACCGCCTGGTCGGCGAAGGTCTGGACGAGCTCGATCTGGGCCTGGGTGAAGGGCTTCACCCTGCGGCGGCCACAGCCGATCGCCCCGATCGGTACGCCGTCCCGGAGGATCGGAATCCCCAGGTAGGTCCGATAGGGCGCCGCCTGCTGCAATACCGCCAGCGTTCTCGGGTCGTAGTCGGGATCGGCCTGCACGTCCTCGACGTGCACCGGTCGGCCGTCGACGAAAGCGCGACCGATGACGAAGTCGCGCGTGGGGGGCCGCGGGAACAGGCTCCGATACGCCGCCGTCTCGGGCGGCGACATGTTGCTCATCGCGACGAGATGGAGGAGGCCATCCTCGATCCGCGCCACCGCGCTGAACTCCGCGTCGCATAGGCGGGCCGCGCTCGCGACGATGGCCTCGAACACGGGCTGGGCATCGGACGGCGAGCGTGCGATCACCTGGAGGATCTCGCTGGCCGCGGCCTGACGCTCCTGCGCCTCGGTCCGAAGATCTTCGAGTCGCCGAAGCTTCGCCTGCTCCCGCGCGAGAGCCTTTCGCAGGGCGGCGACCTGGGCGGCGAGCTCAGCCTTGGTGGGCGACCCCATCGTTCAGCCTCGGTGTGGTGCCTGCGAGCGGGGAGTTGTCATCCGGAGCCTCCGACCGTCGATCCTTTCGAAGTGCGGACGGCGTCGGCAGATTATCCTCCGCATCGGCGGCGGTCAAGGCGCGGGCCGGCGCCGTCGCAGGCCTTGACCACCTCCGGAGGGGATGGTCTACTTGATCGCTCGTGGACACCCCGTTGAAGCGCACGCCGCTCTACGCTGCGCACGTCCGGGCCGGCGCGCGAATGGTCCCGTTCGGTGGCTGGGAGATGCCGGTGCAGTACCGCGGCATCATCGACGAGCACCGCACGGTGCGGTCGGCCGTGGGCCTCTTCGACGTCAGCCACATGGGCGAGTTCCAGGTCGAGGGCCCGGCCGCGCTTGCCGCCCTGCAGAAGCTCACCACCAACGACGTGGCGGCGCTGGAGATCGGCCAGATCCAGTACTCGCTGCTGTGCTATCCGCACGGCGGCGTCGTCGACGACCTCACCGTCTACCGGCTCGGGCCCGAGCGCTACATGCTGACGGTCAACGCCGCCAACATTCCCAAGGATTGGGCGTGGACGACCGAGCACGGCCAGGGCGCCACCTGGAACAACATGTCGGACGACACCGGGCTGATCGCGGTGCAGGGGCCGAAGGCCGAGGCGCTGGTCGGCCGACTCGCCGACGTGGACGTGGCGGCGATCGGCTACTATCACTTCGCGCAGGGCACGGTGGCGGGGGTGGCCACCCTGATCTCGCGCACCGGCTATACCGGCGAGGACGGCTTCGAGCTCTACGTGCCGGCCAGTGAGACGGAGCGTCTGTGGAACGCGCTGCTGGAGGCCGGGGCCAGCGCCGGGGTGGCGCCCATCGGGCTCGGCGCGCGCGACACCCTGCGTCTCGAGATGCGCTACGCCCTCTATGGCAACGACATCGACGAGACGACCAATCCGCTCGAGGCCGGCCTCGGCTGGGTCGTGAAGCCGGCCAAGGGCGACTTCATCGGTCGTGACGCCATCGAGAAGGTCCGCGCGGCGGGCCCCGCCCGGCGACTGATCGGGCTCGAGATGAACGACCGCTCGGTGGCGCGACACGGCTACCCGGTGCAGAAGGACGGCGGTGCCACCGGCGTCGTGACCTCCGGCACCTTCGGACCCTCGGTCGAGCGGTCGATCGCCATGGCCTACGTGGCGGCGCCGCACGCCGCCGTCGGCACCGAGCTCGGCGTCGAGATCCGCGGCCAGATCAAGCCGGCTCACGTGGTCAAGACTCCCTTCCATCCCTCGAAGGTCAAGAAAGGTTGACGATGTCCAACGTACCGGCGGATCTCAGGTACACGCGCGAGCACGAGTGGGCCAAGCAGGACGGGGCCCGCATCCGCGTGGGCATCACCGCCTTCGCCCAGGAGCAGCTCGGCGACGTGGTGTTCGTCGAGCTGCCGAAGGTCGGGGCCAGGCTCACGGCCAAGCAGGCCTTCGGCGTGGTCGAGTCGGTGAAGGCCGTGTCCGACCTGTTCGCGCCGATCTCCGGCGAGGTCGTGGAGGCCAACGGCGAGCTCGGGCAGAAGCCGGAGATCGTCAACCAGGATCCCTACGGCAAGGGCTGGATGCTCGTCATCGCGCCGGCCAGCGCCAAGGACTGGGACCAGCTCCTCACCGCCGCGCAGTACGAGGAGTTCCTGGCCCAGGGCGGCCACTGATGCGCTATCTGCCGAACACGCCGCAGAACCAGCGGGCCATGCTCGACACCATCGGCGTGAGCACCGTCGAGGATCTGCTGACGCGGATCCCGGCCAAGGCTCGGCTGTCGCGCCCGCTGGCCCTGTTGCCGGCGCTGGCCGAGTCGGACCTGATCCGCCACATGCGCGGCCTGGCCGCCAAGAACGCCGACGCCGACACCTTCACGTGCTTCCTGGGCGGTGGCGCCTACGACCACTACGTGCCAAGCCCGATCAACCACATGGTGCTGCGCGGCGAGTTCCTCACCGCCTACACGCCCTATCAGCCGGAAGCCAGCCAGGGCACGCTGCGCACGATCTACGAGTACCAGACGATGATCGCCGAGCTGACCGGCATGGACGTGGCCAACGCGTCCATCTACGACGGCGCCTCGTCCCTGGCCGAGGCCGTGCTCATGGCCCACGCGATCAACGGACGCAACGAGCTGGCGCTGGCCGGCGGCGTCAACCCGCTCTATCGCCAGGTGGTCGAGACCTACGTGGACGGTCCTGGCTTGAAGCTGCGCGAGGTGCCCTCGCCCGAGGGCGTGCTGGACCGGGACGCCGCCCGGCGCGTGGTGGGCGCCAAGACCGCGGCGCTGGTGATCCAGTCGCCCAACTTCTACGGCTGTCTCGAAGACGTCGCCGCCGCCGCCGAGCTGGCCCACGCCGCCGGCGCGCTGCTCGTCGTGGTCAGCGATCCGGTCAATCTCGGGGTGCTGGAGGCGCCGGGCCGGCAGGGCGCCGACATCGTGGTGGGCGAGGGGCAGGGGCTCGGCGTGCCGCTGTCGTTCGGTGGTCCCTACCTCGGCGTGTTCGCCGCCAAGAACGAGTTCGTCCGGCGGATGCCGGGCCGGCTGGTCGGCGCCACCGTCGATCTCGACGGCAGCCGCGGCTTCGCGCTCACGCTGCAGACCCGCGAGCAGCACATCCGCCGCGCCAAGGCCACGTCGAACATCTGCACCAACGTCGCGCTGTGCGCGCTGATGGCGACGATCTACATGGCCACCATCGGCCAGCGCGGGCTCGTGCGCGTGGGCGAGCTGTCGACCGCCAAGGCCCACTACGCGGCCGAACGGCTGACCGCGGTGCCGGGTGTGTCGCTGCGCTTCGCCCAGCCGTTCTTCAAGGAGTTCACGCTGAAGCTGCCGAAATCTCCCGATCGGGTCGCCGCGAAGCTCGCCCGCCAGAGCATCCTGGCCGGGGTGCCGCTCAAGACGCTCGACCGCAAGCTCTCAGACTGCCTGCTGGTCGCGGTGACCGAGAAACGTACGAAGGAAGAGATCGACGCGTTCGCCGATGCGCTGGCCAAGGCGGTGGCGTGATGCCCTACGACAACCAGGCCGCCTACGATCGCCTGATCTTCGAGCTGTCCTCGCCCGGCCGCCTGGCCTTCTCGCTGCCCGAGCCGGACGTGCCGGTCGAGCCGGCGCTGCAGGCGCTGCCCGCGAAGTACCGGCGGGCCGAGCCGGCGCACCTGCCGGAAGTCTCCGAGCTGGACGTGGTGCGCCACTACTCCCGCCTGTCGCAGATGAACTACGGGGTGGACACGCACTTCTATCCCCTCGGCTCGTGCACGATGAAGTACAACCCGAGGATCAACGAGGACATGGCGCGCCTGGGCGGCTTCGGCCGTCTGCACCCGCTGGCCCCGGAGGCGCTGTCGCAGGGCGCGCTGCAGCTCATGCACGACCTCGGGTCGATGCTGGCCGAGATCGCCGGGATGGACGCCGTCTCCCTGCAGCCGGCGGCCGGCGCTCAGGGCGAGCTGACCGGCGTGCTCATGATCCGCGCCTATCACGAGGCCCGGGGCGAGAAGCGGACCAAGGTCCTGATCCCCGACTCGGCCCACGGCACGAACCCGGCCTCGACCGCGCTGGCCGGCTACGAGGTGATCGAGGTCAAGTCCGACGCCGAGGGCCGCGTGGAGCTCGATGACCTCGAGCGCCACCTCGGTCCGGACGTGGCGGCGTTCATGATCACCGTGCCCAACACGCTCGGCAACTTCGAGCCTCGGGTCGTCGAGATCGGCGAGCTCTGTCACGCCCGCGGCGCCCAGGTCTACATGGACGGCGCCAACCTCAACGCCATCCTCGGGCTCGACGCGCCCCGGCGATCTCGGCTTCGACGTATGCCACTTCAACCTGCACAAGACGTTCACCACCCCGCACGGCGGCGGCGGGCCGGGCGCCGGCCCGGTCGGGGTCAAGGCGCACCTGGAGCCCTTCCTGCCGGTGCCGGTGATCGCCCGGCGCGACCAGACCTATGTGCTCGACTGGAAGCGGCCGCAGTCGATCGGCAAGCTCCAGGCCTTCTGGGGCAACTTCGGCATGCACGTGCGGGCCTACACCTACATCCGCACGATGGGCGCCGACGGGCTGCGGGCGGTGAGCGAGAACGCGGTGCTCAACGCCAACTACATCATGAAGCGGCTGAAGGACCACTACGACATCGCCGCGCCCGGCCCGTGCATGCACGAGTGCGTCCTGTCGGCGCGCCGCCAGAAGAAGCTCGGCGTCAGCGCCATGGACATCGCCAAGCGTCTGCTCGATCTGGGCTTCTACGCCCCCTCGATCTACTTCCCGCTGATCGTCGAGGAAGCGTTGATGATCGAGCCGACCGAGACCGAATCGAAGGAGACGCTCGACGCCTTCTGCGAGGCGATGATCCGGATCGCCACCGAGGCGGAGACCGATCCGCCGGCGATCCACCGCGCTCCGGTGACGACCCCGGTGCGCCGCCTCGACCAGACCAAGGCCGCGCGCGAGCCGAACTTGAGGTGGCGAGCCAAGCCCTAGGCGCGGCCGACGCGGCCATCCAGCGCGTCGACCGGTGCCCTGCCGCCCTGCTGTTCGACTTCGGAGGCACGCTGGATGGGCCGGGGCTGACCTGGAAGACGCGGGCCTTCCGCCTCTACCGGTCCGCCGGGCTCGCCCCCGTGGCCGCCGACTTCGATCCGCTGTTCTACGCCGCCGACGACGCGCTGGTCGGCGCCGTGCCCGCCACGCTCGGGCTGGACGCGACGGTGCACCGACTCTTCACCGGGATCAGCGCCGGCCTCGGCGTGACCGACCCACGCCTCACCGCGTCGCTGGCCGACCGCTTCCTCGATGACGCCCGCGCCAGCCTGCGCGACAGCGCGCGGGTACTGGCCCGCCTGGCGCAGCACCACCGGCTCGGCGTCGTCTCCAATTTCTACGGCAACCTCGGCGCGGTGTGTGCCGACGCCGGACTGACGGGCGTCCTCGGCGTGATCGCGGATTCCACCGCGGTCGGCTGGACCAAGCCCGATCCGCGGATCTTCCGTCACGCCCTCGACGCGCTGGGCGTCTCGCCGGAGCAGACGGCATTCGTCGGTGACTCCCGGCCTCGCGACATGGAGGGCGCGCGGGCCCTGGCCATGCCCCACGTGTGGCTCGTCGACCCGGAGGCGGTGCCCGGCTCGCCGTGCTGCCCGGGCGATCCCGTCATCCGCTCGCTCGACGAGCTCGAGGGCGTGCTGGCGTGAGTGCGGTCGTACGATGCGGGGGCATCATCGCGGCCGGCGATGGCAGCCGCCTTCGCGCCGGTGGGTACGCCATGCCCAAGGCGCTCGTCCCGGTGGGCGGCGTCCCGCTGATCGAGGCGACGATCGCCAACTTCGTCGCGGCCGGCATCCGCTCGCTGGTGATCATCGTCAACGAGGCGTCGCGCGCCTGTGTGGACTGGGTGCGGGCGCGCTGTCCCACGCTCGACGTGGAGTTCATCGTGAAGACCACGCCGTCCTCGCTGGAGAGCTTCCGCGAGGTGAGCGGGCGGCTCGACGCCGGCCCGGCCCTGATCACGACCGTCGACTCCTGGTGCCGGCCGCGTGACTTCGTCCGCTTCGTCGAGGCCGCTCGCCGGCGCCTGCCGGAGGCATCGACGCTCGCGCTGACGCCCCTGGTGGCCGACGAGAAGCCGCTGTGGGCGAGCGTCGATGACGACGGCCGCGTCACGCGGCTGGGTGAGGGGGCCGGGCCGCTGGTGACGGCGGGGCTGTATCTGCTGGCCGAGGGAGCCGCGCGCCGCCCGCCCGCCGGCGGGTCAGGAGCGACTGCGGGACTATCTGCAATGGCTCGTCACGCAGGCCCCGCTCTACGGTGAGGTCATCGAACGAGTTGTGGACGTCGACCGTCCAGAGGACGTAGCCTTGGCGGAGGCGCTGGCCAAGAGCGAGCCGGCGCCGTGATGTGTATGGGGGGTGAGCCGGTGAGCGAGGGGTACTGCTGGGGCATTTTCCGGGAGCAGGCGCATTCCCCGGGCCGGGAGACGGACGACAGCGAGATCCTGAGGCTCACGGGCAAGCACCTCGAGGCCCGCGGCTTCCGCGTCGTGGTCCAGAGCCCGGAGGAAGTCACCTGGCCGCTGACCGAGCGCCCGCGCGGCGTGTTCTTCATGTGCGAGCGGCTGGAGATCCTCGGCCACCTGCGCGAGCTGGCGGCGCGCGGCGTGCCGCACGTGAATGCCCCGGAGGCCGTCCTCAACACCTATCGTGACCGGATGATCGCGCTCCTCGAGGAAGCGGGGGTCGAGTTCGTGGAGAGCCGCCTGGTGGCCACCGCCGGCGTCGATGTCACGCCCGGGGCCTTGCCGGTGTGGGTCAAGCGGGGCGACGTCCACAACACGCAGGAAGGCGACGTCACGTTCGCCACCACCGCCGACGCGGTGCAGGCGGCGCTGGCGGGTCTGGCCGCCCGCGGCATCACGCAGGCCGTGCTGCAGCCGCACGTGGAGGGCGACCTCGTGAAGTTCTACGGGATCGGCGGCAACGCGCGCCCCGACGGCACGCCGGCCTGGTTCCGGTCCTTCTACCACAAGAACCAGACGCTGCGCGGCTACCCGCTCGATCCGGTCCAGCTGGGCCGCGCGGTGCGCCGGGCGGCGTCCGCGCTGGGGCTGGAAGTGTACGGCGGCGACGCCATCGCCACCCGGGCCGGACGCATGGTGTTGCTCGACCTCAACGCGTGGCCGAGCTTCGCCCTCTTCCGCGAGGAGGCCTCCGAGCGCATCGCCGAGCACCTCGAGCGCCGCTTCGCCGGGGCGGGAGGGATCAGGTCGTGAGCGAGCGCCGCGAGGTCGGACCGCGCTCGCGCGAGATCGTCGCCCGCGAGCAGAAGCACATCGCCCCCGGCTCGCAGTCCTTCTCGCTCTACTCGGGGCTGGCCATGGCGCGCGGCCAGGGCTGCACGCTCATCGACGAGGACGGCAACGAGTACATCGACTTCATCGCCGGCATCGGCGTGGGCTCGGTCGGCCACTGCCATCCGCACTACGTGGAAGCGCTCAAGCGACAGGCCGAGCGGTTGACGTTCGGCAGCTTCACCACCGAGACCCGCGCCCGGTTCCTCGATCTGCTGGCCTCCGTCACGCCGGCCGGGCTCACGCGGATCCAGCTCTTCTCGGGCGGCGCCGAGGCGGTGGAGGCGGCGCTGCGACTGGCCCGAGCCAAGACCGGCAAGCACGAGATCATCGGCTTCTGGGGCGGCTTCCACGGCAAGACGGGCGGCGTGCTGGGCCTGCTGGGCAGCGACTTCAAGCACCACCTGGGTCCGTTCCAGCCCGGCCAGCACTCCACGCCCTACGCCGATTGCTATCGGTGCCCGCTGCGCCTGAAGTACCCCGAGTGCGGCATCGCCTGCGCCGACTACGTGCGCGACGTGATCCGCAACCAGACGGCGGGCGAGATCGCCGCGATCATCGTGGAGCCGATCCAGGGCACGGCCGGCAACATCGTGCCGCCGCCCGGCTTCCTGCGCGCCATCCAGGCCATCGCCAAGGAGCAGGGGGCGATGCTCCTGGCCGACGAGATGATCACCGGGTTCGGGCGCACGGGCCTCATGTGGGGCGCCGAGCACGACGGCGTGGTGCCCGACATCATGACCGTCGGCAAGGGTGTCGGGGGCGGCTTCCCGCTCAGCGGCGTGGTCTCGAGCGACGCGGTCACCTCGGCCAAGCCGTGGTCCAACCCGAGCTTCAGCTCGTCGAGCTACGGCGGCAATCCGCTCGCCTCGGCGGCCGGGCTGGCCACGATCGAGATCGTCCTGAAGGAAGACCTCGTGAAGAACGCCGAGCGCGTCGGCGCGGTCATGCTGACCCGGCTGCAGGCGCATGAAGGAGAAGCACCGGGTCGTCGGGGAGGTGCGGGGCAAGGGCCTGCTGCTCGGCATCGAGCTGGTGAAGGACCGCCATACCAAGGAGCCGCTCGGGAGGGAGGTGACCCGGGCGCTCTATCAGGAGTGTCTGCGCCGCGGCCTGGTGGCGATGTCCTACGCGCCGTCGATCCGCATCAACCCTCCGCTCATCATCACCGAGGAGCAGGCGCTGACCGGGCTGGCCATCCTGGACGAGGCGCTGGGCGTGGTGACGCTCGAACACGGGCTTCAGTAGATGCTGCGGGGGGCCATCATCGGGCTCGGCAACGTCGCCCTGGACGGCCACCTCCCCGGCTGGAGCGCCCGCGACGGCGTCGAGATCGTCGCGGTCACCGACGTGCAGCGCGAGCGGCAGGCCGACGCGCTGGCCCGGATGCCGGGGGCCCGCTGGTTCGACTCGGCCGAGGCGCTGCTGGAGCATCCCGGGCTCGACTTCGTGGACATCTGCACGCCGCCCTCGAGCCACGCGCCGCTGATCGAGCGCGCGCTCACGCGCGGCCTGCACGTGCTCTGCGAGAAGCCACTGGTCCGCTCCCCGCCGAGCTCGACGTGGTCAGCCGGCTGGCCGCCGAGCGCGGCCGGGTCCTGCACACGGTCCACAACTGGCACCACGCGCCGATCGTGCGGCGGGCGGCCGAGCTCATCCGGGACGACGCCATCGGCCCGGTGCGACGGGTGAGCCTGGCAGACTCTGCGGGTGCGCCCGGCGGCGACCCGCGATCCGGCCGGCGTCAACTGGCGCCTCGATCCGGCCGTCGCCGGCGGCGGGATCCTCACCGACCACGGCTGGCACGTCTTCTACATCGTCCAGCGCTGGATCGGCGCGCGGCCCCAGGCGCTCAGCGCCCGGCTCGAGCGTCGCCGGCACGCCACGCTCTCGGTCGAGGACACCGCGACGGTGCGCGTGACCTTTCCCGACGCGACCGCCGACATCCTGCTGACCTGGGCCGCCGACGAGCGCCGCAACTGGGCGCGGCTGGACGGCGCCGACGGCAGCCTCGAGCTGCGCGACGACACGCTCGTGCTCACGCGCGGCGCGCGCACCGAGCACGTGGCCGTGTCCGCCCGCGCTGTCCGACGGGTCCGTGCACCCGGACTGGTTCGCGCCGGTCGCCGGCCAGTTCGTCGCCGAGGCGACCGGCACCGGGCGGACACGGCGCCAACCTGGCCGAGGCCTCGCTCTGCGTCATGCTCGAGAGCCTCGCCCGCGAGTCGAGCCGCCGTGACGGCGAGACGCTGCCGCGTGCCGCCGGCGGCTGTGCTCGTCCAGGCGGAGCGCGCCTGAGCGCCGTCACCACCCCCGCGGCGCCGCCCCGGGCTGCCGGCGTCCTGGTCGTCCTGCCGCCGCGCGCCAGCGATGGCCGTCTGGGCAATCTCCGCATCCTCGGGCTGCCGCTCGCCCGCCGGATCGCGCTCGCCGCGACGTCGGCCGGGTACGCGTGCGTCTTTGCCGCCGAGGGCGCCGCCGACGCGGCGGTGCTCGAGGGCACCGCGGTGCGCGCGTGGCCCGAGTCGATCCCGTCGGGATCCGGTCCCCAGCGTCTGGTGCTGGTGCCCGCCAACGTCCTGGTGCAGCGCCGCTGGCTGCGCGCCGTCCTCGAGATGCCGCTCGAGCCCGAGACCCTCTACGTCGATGGCTCGCTGGCCGCCGTCGTCGAGACCAAGCGGGCCGAGGCCGTCCTGACCGCCGCCCGCGACGGTGGCGCGGCCGAGACGATCGACCGGCTGCGCGCGAGGTTCACCGCGGCGGCGCTGCCGGCCGATCCGGAGGGCCTCCGGGCGTTGACCTCGGGCGGCCGACGTGCGAGCGCGCGGAGTCGTGGCTGCTGCAGAGCCTGATCAAGCGCAACGAGGGATTCATGTCGCGCCACGTCGAGCGGCGCGTGTCGCTGGCGGTGACGCGCCGTCTGGTCGAGACGTCGGTGACGCCGAACGCCATGACCGCTGATCAGCGTGGGGATCGGGCTGCTGGGCGCGCTGGGGTTTCTCTCGCCGGCGCCGGCGTTTCAGCTGGCCGGCGCGCTGCTCTTCCTGACGCACTCGATCCTGGACGGGTGCGATGGCGAGCTGGCCCGGCTGAAGTTTCTGGAGTCCCCCTGGGGCGCGGTGCTCGACTTCTGGGGCGACAACGTCGTCCACGTGGCGGTGTTCGCCGCCCTGGCCATCGAGTGGAGCTGGAGCGTGGGCGCGGTGTGGCCGCTGGCCTTCGGCGCCACCGCGATCGCCGGCACGCTGGCCTCGGCCACGCTCATGTTCCGCCATACCGTCGAGGACAGCGCCCTGCCGGCGGCGTGGTCCGGCCGCCTGGCCGGCGCCCTGGCCAGCCGTGACTTCATCTACGTGGTCGTCCTGCTGTCGGCGTTCGGTCACGCGCGCTGGTTTCTGCTGGTCGGCTCCGTCGGCACGCCAGCCTTCGCGCTCCTCGCCCTCTATCTCGCCATGAGACGTGGCCGGATTCGTTGACGTCATCCTGCGCGGCCTGGCCCTGACCGGCCAGGCCGTCGCGATCGGCGGAGTCCTCTTCGCGCTCCTCGTTCTCCGCGCCCGGCCGGGCGACGCCGGGCTGGTGCGGGTGTGGACGCTGGTGACGGCGGGCGCGGCCGTCGTCGCGGTGGCCCAGGCCGGGATGCTGGCGCTGCTGGCCGGTGCCCTCGACGCGCCGGCCGGCACGCTCGCCGCGCGGCTGATGGCCACGCAGTATTTCCGGGCCACGGTGGCTCGCGCGCTGGCGGCCGTCGTGCTGGTCATGGCCGCGCTGGCCGTGCGGCGCGCGCCCCGGGTGGGGACGTGGTGGCCGCTGCTGCTGGGCGGCTCGCTGGCGATGGTGATCAGCGCCGCCTGGACGAGCCACGCGGCGGCGCGCCTGGACCATCGCGCGAGCCTGCTGGCGCTCGACGCGGTCCACCAGGTGGCGGCCTCGGCCTGGATCGGCGGCCTGCTCTGCCTCCTCGCCGTCGCGTTCCGCCGCGGACCATCGCCGGCGCCGGCGGCGATCATCCAGCGGTTCTCCACGCTGGCCCTCGTCGCCGTGTCGGTGCTGGTGGCCGCCGGGGTGGGTCTGGCCCTGAGCTACGTCGACGGGACGCGGGCCTTGATCGGCACCGCCTACGGGCTCATGGTGATGACCAAGGTGGTCCTGCTCGGCGGGCTGCTGGTGCTGGGCGCGTTCAACAACCGCGCGGTGCGTCGGCTCGACCCGGGCGAGCCGCTGACCTCGCTGCGCCTGCGACGCTTCGTCGAGGTGGAGCTCGGGGTGGGCGTCACCGTGCTGTTCGCGGCGGCGTCGCTCACCTCGCTGCCGCCGGCCGTCGACGTCGTCGCCGATCGCGCCACGCCCGCCGAGGTGGCCGGACAGTTCGCGCCGCGCTGGCCCACGCTGGCGTCGCCGCCGCACGAGGCGCTGCCCGTTCGACGATCCCGACGCGCCGCGGACGGACGCCGACCGCGCCTGGTCGGAGTACAACCACCACATCTCCGGCCTCTTCGTGCTGCTGATGGGACTGCTGTCGCTGACCGAGCTGGCCGGTGTGGCGTGGGCGCGCCACTGGCCGCTGGTGTTCCTCGGGCTGGCCGCCTTCATGCTCGTGCGCAACGATCCGGGCGCCTGGCCCCTCGGTCCCCAGGGATTCTGGGAGGGGATGGTCCAGCCCTCGGTGCTGCAGCATCGGGTGTTCGTGCTGGTGGTGATCGTGTTCGGCCTCTTCGAGTGGATGGTGCGCACCGGACGGCTCACCGCGCCGCGCTGCGCGCTGCTGTTCCCGCTGCTGGCCGCCGTCGGGGGTGGATTGCTGCTCACGCACTCGCATGCGAGCCTCAATCTCAAGACGGAGTTCCTGATGGAGGTCACGCACGCGCCGCTCGGCGTGCTGGCGGTGCTGATCGGCTGGGGCCGCTGGCTGCGAGCTACGACTGGCCGCGCCCGAGGGCCGTCTGCCCGGGCGGCTGGCCGCCTCGGCCATGACCGTGATCGGCGTGCTGCTCCTGCTGTACCGCGAAAGCTGAGGGCCTGAGCCTCACCAGTGAGCTGGCTTCGTCTCGTCCTGCTGGCGCTCGGCGTCGCGCTCTTGATCGGCCTGGTGGTCGGTCACGACCCCGCCGCCGTCTTCGCCTCGCTGCGACAGCTGTCGTGGCGCTTCGTGGTGATCCTGCTCTTCCCCGCGATCCCGGTGATGGTCTTCGACACCCTCGGCTGGCGCTACGCCTTCCTCCGGGATCGCGTGCCGTTCGGCACGCTGCTCCGCACGCGGCTGGTGGGCGAGGCCTTCAACCTGGTCACGCCGACGGCCGCCCTCGGCGGCGAGGGCGTGAAGGCGTGGCTGCTGCGCGATCGCCTGCCGCTCGACGAGAGCGTGCCGTCGGTCATCATCGCCAAGACCACGATCACGCTGGCCCAGGGCGTGTTTCTGCTGCTGGGGATCGCGCTGGCCTCCATCGGGTTCGGGCGCTCGCCGCTGCTGCTCGGCATGCAGTGGCTGCTCGGGCTCGAGGTGCTGGCGCTGGTGGCGTTCATCGTGGTGCAGACGCGGGGCGTGGTGGTGTGGACCGTGGGGCTGCTCGAGCGGCTGGGCGTGCGCCAGGAGGGCGCTGGCCACACGGCGGCTCGCGTGGATCGCACCCTGCACACGTTCTACCGGCACACGCCGCGCCGGCTGACGCTCTCGATCACGTTCCACCTGATCGCCTGGCTGCTGGGCGCGGTCGAGTCCTACCTCATCCTGCAATTCATCGGCGTCCCGGTGTCGCTGCTGACCGCGACGGTGATCGAGGCCTTCGGCACCGGCGTCCGCTTCGCGACCTTCCTCGTCCCGGCCAGCCTCGGCGTCCAGGAGGGCGGCTTCGTCGTCACGTTCGTCGCGCTGGGGCTCAGCGCGGCCGACGGGGTGGCGTTCGGCCTGGTGCGGCGCCTGCGCGAGCTCGTGTGGGTCGCGGTCGGCCTCGCGCTCTTCGCGGTCAGCCGGCGGCCGATCGTCGCCACGTCCTCGCCGCCCGACTGAGGGCCTGGGTCCGGCCGCGTCGGCGGGTGCTGGCCGGGCCCGTCTTCGGGGGCGTGATATGGTTACGCGAGCGCACAGGGGTGAACCGATGACCTCACGGGCGTGGCGGCTGCTCGTCACCGAGCCGGCCGACGGCGCCACCAACATGGCGATCGACGAGGCGCTCTGGCGCGGCCGCCAGGCCGGGACGTCGCCGCCGACCCTGCGATTCTTCGCGTGGGCGCCGCCGACGGTCTCGCTCGGATACGGTCAGCCGCTCGATCGGCACGTCGATCTCGCCGCCTGCCACGCCCTCGGCGTTGGCCTCGTGCGCCGGCCCACGGGCGGCAGCGCGATCTATCACGACGGCCCCGACCGCGAGCTCACGTACAGCGTCGCCGCCACCGCCGGCGACCTCGGCATCGGTTCCGATCTGCTCGAGACCTACCGCTGGATCGGCGCCGCCTTGCTCCGGGGGCTGTGCGCGCTCGGCGCGCCGGCCGAGCTGGTGCCCGAGCGTCCGCCCGCCGGGCCCGTTCCCGCGTTCTGCTTCGCGCGCACCGGCGTGTTCGAGATCGAGGTGGGCGGCCGCAAGATCGTCGGCAGCGCGCAGCGTCGTCAGGGCGATTCGTTCCTGCAGCACGGCGCCGTGCTGCTCGGGATCGACGAGCCCCGCGTGCGCACGCTGTTCCCGACCACGCGCGATCCTCTGGCCACGCTGACCACGCTCGAGACCGCGCTCGGGCACCGGCCGTCGTTCGACGAGGTCGCCGATGCCCTGGCCGGCGCCTTCGAGCAAGAGCACGACCTGACCCTGCGTCCCGGCGGTCTCTCCGAGGAGGAGACCACGCGCGTGAGCACACTCGTGACCGACCGCTACGCGAGCCCGGACTGGCTCGCGACGCCGGCGTGAGCGACGGGCGAGAGTACCCGAGCCACCCCCGGGTCGGGGTCGGCGCGGTCGTCCTCGACGGCCCTCGCGTGCTGCTCGTCCGTCGCGGCAAGGCGCCGTCGTACGGTAAGTGGAGCCTGCCCGGCGGGATGGTCGAGCTGGGCGAGACGACGCGGGAGGCGGTGCAGCGCGAGATCGAAGAGGAATGCAGCCTGAAGATCCAGGTGCTGGACGTGTGCGGCGTCCTGGATCGGGTGGTCCGCGATGCCGAGGGCCGCATTCGTTATCATTGGGTGCTGGTGGACTACGTGGCGTTCGTCGAATCGGGCACGCTGTGCGCGGCCAGTGACGCCGACGAGGCGGCCTGGGTGGAGGTCAACGAGGTGGCGCGACTCGACACGACCGATGGACTGCTGGACATGATCAGGCGGGCGCAGGCGCTCGCCGAGCGGAGGCGGCCATGAACGTCTCGGTCGTGAACGAATCCCTCGCCTCCGTCGGAGCCGACGCCGTGGTCGTCGGCGTGTACGCCGAGGAAAAGAAGCTGCGCGATCCGGCCGGCCGCGTGGATCAGGCCGCCGGCGGCGCCGTGCGCCACGTGCTGGACGCCGAGAAGTTCCAGGGCAAGGTCGGCCAGGTGACCCACATTCACACCAACGGCAACCTGCCGTCCCGTCGGGTCGTGGTGGTCGGGCTCGGCCGCCGCCGCGACACGACCGCGGAGTCGGTCCGCCGCGCGGCCTCCGCCGGTGTGCGTCGCGCGCGTGATCTCGGCGCGAAGAACGTGGCCATCGAGGTGCTGGGCGATCGGCTGCCCGCTCGTCAGCGCGCGCAGTCGCGTGGTGGAAGGCGCCATCCTCGGGACGTACACGTTCGACCGGTACAAGCGCGAGAAGACCGACAAGCACGTGGAGACGCTGCGGCTGTCCGAGCCCGACGGCCGCTACCGCCGCGAGGCGACCGAGGGCGCCCGGCGGGGCCAGATCTTCGCCGAGGCCACGTGGTTCGCGCGCGACCTCGTCAACGCGCCGGCCAACGACGTGCATCCCACACACCTGGCCGAGGTGGCCGCCGAGATCGCCAAGGCCGGCGGTATCAAGCTGCAGGTGCTGGAGCGCGACGACTGCGAGAAGCTCGGCATGGGCGCGTTCCTGGGCGTGGCCGCCGGCAGCGAGCAGCCGCCCAAGTTCATCCACCTGTCGTGGACGCCGTCGCGTAGCCGCAAGAAGGTCGCGGTCATCGGCAAGGGCATCACGTTCGACTCCGGCGGTCTCGACCTCAAGAGCGCCGAGGGCATGCTGCGCATGAAGGACGACATGTCGGGGGCGGCGGCCGTGCTCGGCATCATGCGCGCGCTCCCCGCGCTCAAGCCCCAGGTCGAGGTCCACGGCCTGATCGCGGCCACCGAGAACATGCCCTCCGGGGCGGCCATCCGCCCGGGCGACGTGTTGCGGGCGATGAATGGCACCACCATCGAGATCGGCAACACCGACGCCGAGGGGCGGCTGACGCTGGCCGACGGCATCTGCTACGCCATCCAGAAGATCAACGCCGACGAGATCGTGGACATGGCGACCCTGACCGGCGCCTGCGTGGTGGCGCTGGGGCCGCTCGTCTCCGGCCTCTTCTCGAACAATGAAGATCTCGCCAAGCGTCTGATGACCGCGGCCGCCGCGGCCGGCGAGCGCGTGTGGCGCCTGCCGCTGGTCGACGAGTACCGCGAGAACCTCAAGAGCGACGTCGCCGACATGAACAACGTGGGGCCGCGCGGCGGCGGCGCGATCACCGCCGGGCTGTTCCTCAAGGAGTTCGCCGGTGACCGGCCGTGGGCCCACTTCGACATCGCGGGCCCGGCGTTCCTCGAGAAGGACACGCCGCTGGCGCCCAAGGGCGGCACCGGCTGCGCCGTGCGCACCATCCTCACCTTTCTCACGGACGCCGGCCGGTAGCGTGTGACCGAGGCCCGCGTCGATCTCCACTCGCACACCACGGCCTCGGACGGGTCGCTGTCCCCGCGCGAGCTGGTGCGGCTGGCTGCGCGACACCGGGTGACGGTGCTGGCCATCACCGACCACGACTCCACCGAGGGCCTCGCCGAGGCGATGGACGAGGCGGCGCGCCACGGCATCGAGATCGTGCCCGGTCTCGAGATCAACTGTGACGTGCCGGGGGCCGAGATCCACATCCTCGGGTACTGCGTGGACTGGAAAGCCGAGTGGTTCCAGGAGTTCCTGCGCGAGCAGCGGGCCGAGCGCGTGGCGCGCGTGCATCGCATCGTCGACCGCCTGACCGAGCTCGGGCTGCCGCTGACCGCGGAGGAGGTCTTCGCGGTCTGCAAGGAAGGCTCGCCGGGCCGCCCGCACGTGGCCCAGGCGATGATCGCGCGCGGCTACGTGAAATCGGTGCGCGAGGCGTTCGACCGCTATCTGCACTCCGGCGGCCCGGCCAACGTCCCGCGGCGGCGGCTCACCCCGGTGCAAGCCGTGGGGGTGATCCGCCGCGCCGGCGGCGTGCCGGTGCTCGCGCATCCCGGCCTGGCGGACCGCGACGCAATGATTCCGGAGCTGGTCGCCGCCGGTCTGGCCGGCATCGAGACGTACTATCCGGAGCACTCGGTGGCCCAGATCAACGCCTACCGCGAGCTGTGCCGGCAGCACGGCCTGGTGGCGACCGGCGGCTCCGACTACCACGGCTCTCACACGGGACGCGCGGCCACGCTCGGCAGCCCGGCCGTGCCGCCAGAGGTGTGGCCCCAGCTGCAGCAGAAAGCGCGCGAGCTCGAGCGAAGCCAACACCCGTAGCCGCCGGCGGACCCGGTGCTCAACATCCAGATCTTCGGCTTCAAGAATTGCCAGGACACGCGCAAGGCGCAGCGGTTCTTCGCCGAGCGGCGCATCCCCGTGCACTTCGTCGATCTCGACGAGCGTCCGGCCGCCAAGGGTGAGCTCCGGCGCTTCGCCGAGCGCTTCGGCCCCGCCGCGCTGATCGACAAGGAGGGCGCGCGCTACAAGGCCCTCGGCCTGCGGGTCGCGCTGGACTCGCCGCAACGTTTGCTGGATCGCGCGCTCACCGAGCCGCGCTTGCTCAAGACGCCACTGGTTCGCAACGGGGGCAAGGTGACGGTGGGCGCCGCTCCCGCTGACTGGGAGCAGTGGATCGCCGGGGAGAGATAGCCATGACGCCGCGACCGTTCACGCTGAAGGTCTCCGATGCGGTCCTCACCGATCTGCGCGCGCGGCTGGAGCGCGTGCGCTGGCCCGACGAGGCGCCGGCCGCCGGCTGGCAGCACGGCACCAGCCTGAGCTACATGAAGGAGCTGGTCGCCTACTGGCACGACCGCTACGATTGGCGGGCGCAGGAGGCGCGGCTGAACCGGCTGCCGCAGTTCACGGCGCAGGTCGGCGGCATCGACATCCACTTCATCCACGCGCCCGGCGTCGGCCCGTCGCCGATGCCGCTGGTGCTGTCACACGGCTGGCCCGGATCGATCGTGGAGTTCGAGCGGATCATCCCGATGCTGACCGATCCCGCGCGCTTCGGCGGCGATCCCGCCGACGCCTTCACGGTGGTCGCGCCCTCGCTGCCCGGCTACGCGTTCTCCTTCCAGCCGGGCCAGCCGCGGTTCGGGATCGTGGAGATCGCCGACCTGTTCGCGTCGCTGATGACCGACGTCCTCGGCTACCGGCGCTTCGCCGCCCAGGGCGGCGACTGGGGCGCGTTCGTCTCCTCCTGCCTGGGCGTGGCGTATCCCGATCGCGTGGCCGGCATCCACGTCAACCTGCTGGCGGTGCGGCGCGATCAGACCGCGCCCGCGACGCCGACCGACGAGGAGAAGAAGTATCTCGACGGGCTTCAGTACTGGATGCGCGAAGAGACCGGCTACATGCAGATCCAGGGCACCAAGCCGCAGACACTCGCCTACGGGCTCACCGACTCGCCGGTAGGGCTGGCCGCCTGGATCGTCGAGAAGTTCCGGACGTGGAGCGACTGTGGCGGCGATGTCGAGCGGCGGTTCTCCAAGGACGTGCTGCTCACCAACGTGATGCTCTACTGGGTGACCGGCGCCATCGGCTCGTCGTTCTGGCCCTACTACGCGCGCCTGCACAGCGCGTGGCCCATCTCGGAAAAGCGCCCGGTGACCGTGCCGACCGCCTACGCCTCGTTCCCGCGCGAGATTCTGCATCCGCCGCGGGCGTGGGCCGAGCGCGTCTACAACATCACGCGCTGGACGACGATGCCGGCGGGTGGGCACTTCGCGGCGCTCGAGGAGCCGGAGGCGCTGGCGGCCGACGTTCGCGCGTTCTTCCGGTCGCTGCGCTGAGATCGAGCCGCTTGGCGTCGGGGCCCGGGCGAGGAGTCGGGGAGCCCCATAGGGGTCCGGCGACCACGAGGTTGGTGGCGGTGGGCGGGTGGCGGCGACCATACAGAGCGGGTGCGCGTGTCGGCGTTGGGAGTGAAACGGGTCGGCGGACCCCTATGGGGCTCCCCGACTCCTCGCCCTACCCATGGCGGACTAGGGCTCGACCAGCGTTCTACCAGCGTTCGATCGGATGACGAGCGAACGTGGATGATCAGCAAAGGCGAGATGGCCGCGAGCGATTTGAGTCCTGCGTGCCTTCGCTTGAGCCCTCGGCGTGGCTTCTTGGAGCTTAGGTCAGGGGGTTTTCCAGGCGAGGAAGCCGTCGCGGTCGGAGAGGGTGAGGGCGGGGACGCCTTCGCGGAGCAGGAGGAGCTCGGCGCGGGTCTTGCCGTTGAGATCGTAGAGGCTGAGGGCGGGAGAGCCGTGGGGCAGGGAGACCAGGCCGGCGGCGAGCTTGCCGTTCTTGTCGTTCAGCACGATCAGCGAGGAGCCGTTCTCGATGCCCACCGTCAGGCGGGGCATGCTCGTGTCGTCCTTGAAGCGTAGCGCGACCGACTGATCGCCGTCGACGCCCAGCTCGGCGCGGATGACCCCGTTGCCGTCGCGGAGCACGAACCGCTCAGCTTCCACCACTCGGGCCCCCGGCTTGGCCTGTCCCATGAGGGCGACGGCGATGAGACCGAGGACGGCTCCGCCGGCGACCCGGCGCCAGCGGCGCGCCTCGCGCTCGAGGCGTGCGACACGGGCTTCAATAGCGGCATCCTCCGCTCGGCTCATGCAGTGTCTCCTTGCCTCTCTCGTGACGGTTTCGAGCGCTCCTGCGCAGTCTGACGCGAGGCGAGCAAGCCGGGGGCCAAGCGGGGACCGCCGTGACGACGCCCACCTAGCGCGCACTGTCCACGTGGTCGTGTCGAAGCTGATGCCAGATGGACACCATCCGACGCCGGGCCGACACGACGTCACGCGCGTCATCGGACGTAGGCCGGAAAGACGTGACGCAGCACATCGGGTGTGTTGACGGCGAGCATGCCGGTGACCAGCCGACGCGCCGCCCCCCGGACGGCCACGAACGTGATGGCGGCGCTGGCCACGAGGCGCCCGGCGGCGTCACGGGCGGCCACGGCCGTGTCCCAGTAGCGCGCGTCAGCCGGCCGGGCTTGCACGGCGCTCCGCAGCCCGCTCACGGTGATCGGCCCTTCGGCGACGGCGCTCGTGTGCAGCGTCACCCGCAGCTCGGTGGTCATCCCCGACTCCCCGGTGGCGAGGGCACCCAGCCAGAACGCCGCCTCGTCCAGCAGAGTCGTCAGCGCCACGGGCGCCAGCGTGCCGTCGGCCAGCCGAAAGCCCGGCCGGGGCATCCAGGTGCCGCCGACCGTCGTGGCGTCGGCGCGCAGGCTCACGGCGAGGCCGAGCGGGTTGTCGAGGCCGCACGCGAAGCACCCCGCCGAGATGGGCAGCGGCATCGCGTCGTCGAGGGGCGGGGTCGGGGCCGGATGGCCGGAGGCTGGCTCGACCGCGCGCTCGGCGTGCACGCCGGTCACGCCGCCGCTGACGAGAACCGTGTGGTCATCGAACAGCTCGAGCCGGCAGCCGTCCGGCGCCGGCTCGACACGCAGCCGCAGCGGCGTCGCCAGCGGCACCCGCTTGAGATAGTGACCGGCGAGCTCGCGCGGCCCCGAGCGACCGGCCACCGCGTCGAAGGCGGCCAGCACGCTGCCGCCGTGCGCGGTGTCGGGCAGTCCGGAGAACGCGGCGTCGAGGGTGAGCACGCGCTCGGCGCCGCGGCCGTCCAGCGCGCGGTGCAGCGCGTCGGTCGCGGTCACGCCATACTCATCATGCGATACTCATGTGGGTGCGCGCCATTCTAGCGCCCAGCCCCTTCGTACGCGCCACCGTCACCAACTTCTTCTTCTGTCTCAGTCTCAACGCCTTCATCCTGCTCCCGCTCTACATCCAGGCCCTGGGCGGCACCGAGGTGGAGATCGGCGCCATCATGGGCCTCTACAGCGCGATGGGCATCCTGTGCCAGCCGCTCATCGGGCCCTGGGTGGACGTGATCGGCCGCCGGCCGTTCATGCTGGCCGGCGCGGGGCTGAATCTCGCGGCCTCGCTGCTGGCCACCGCGCCGGGCGGCGTGGGGCTGCTGGCCGTCGTGCGCGTCCTGCAGGGCCTCGGCTTCTCGACGTTCTTCGTGGCGAGCTTCTCGTACGTGGTGGACATCATCCCGCCGGCGCGTCGCGGCTGGGCGCTGGGCCTCTACGGCGTGTCGGGCTTCGTGGCGACCGCCATCGCGCCGCTGATCGGTGAGTGGGTCATCCGCACCGCCGGCTTCCGTCCCATGTTCGCGATCTCCACGGTGCTCGCGGCCGTGACCTATGCGCTGGTGTGGCCGATGCGGGAGGCGCGGCGGGACGCGAGCATGCCCACCACGCTGGCCCCCGGTCAGATGCGCGCCGCCCTGGGAGACGTCTGGCAGACGCCGATGTTCGTCTCCGTGTTCTTCGGCCTGGGCGCCGGGACGATCTTCGCGTTCATGCCGACCTTCGCGGAGGCGCTGGGGGTGAGCACCGCGTCGCTGTTCTACACGGCCTACGCGGGCGCGGCCATCGCCGTGCGGCTCATGGGAGGACGGCTGATCGACACCCGCGGCCGCCGGGCCGTGATCGTGCCGTCGATGTTCACGCAGGTGGGAACCGCCGCGCTGCTGGCCATGCTCGGGTTCCTGGTGGTCCGGACCAGCGCGACGCCGGTGCTGCCGGTGCTGTTCATCGCCGGGCTGCTCTCGGGCGCGGCCCACGGCTTCCTCTATCCTGGCCTCGCCGCCCTCGTGACCGATCGCACGCCCGGCGACCGCCGGGCCGCCGTGGTCGGGATCTTCAGCGCGATGTTCCTGGTCGGGCAGACGACCGGGGCTTTCGCGTTCGGCTACGTGGCCCACGCCGGCGGCTACGGGGTGATGTGGGCGTCGCTCACGGTGCTGCTCGTGATCGGCGGCGTGATCTCGCTGCGTCTCGAGCGCGACGGCGGCTGAAGGCCGGAGCCGGCGAGGATCGCGCAGTATACTGGCTGCGCTGTCGAAGGGGGGGCCGGGCATGAGCACGATGGGACGCATCGCAGCGCTCGCGCTGGTGACGCTCGCGACCACGGCCGGCATGCCGGGTCGGGCCGACCTCGCCCCGGGCCGCCCGCCGGAGGTCGCGCCGAAAGTCCCCAACGCCACCGGTCCGCAGGAGGCCGAGGTCGTGGCCGTGGTCATCGACCAGCGCACGCAGAATCCCGTCGTCCTGCTGCGCGGCAAGCGGGACCACCGTCAGCTCACCATGACGATCGGCGCCGCCGAGGCCACGGGGATCGCGGTGCCGCTGCAGGGGGTCACCCCTCCGCGCCCGCTCACCCACGATCTCTTCCTGTCCCTCTTCGGGCAGCTGAAGGTGTCGCTCACCCGCGTGGTCATCACCGACCTGCGCGACGACATCTACTACGCCACCGTGCACCTGAGCGGCGCGGGCGGCGATCTCACGCTCGACTCGCGACCGTCCGACGCCATCGCGCTGGCGCTCCGGGCCAAGGTCCCGGTGCTGATCGAGCCGCGGGTGTTCGACAAGGGCGCCCCCGATTCCACCTCGCCGCGCCCGTACATCTGACATGTCACGCTTGCCGAACGACGACCTGCACTGGGCGCTCCAGCGTCGGCTGGAGGACGTCTTCTCCAAGCTCGGGGAGAAGTTCGGTGACCTGACCGGCCGCGTCGAGACCGACATCCAGCCCAACGTGTCGTTCGACGAGGTGGGCGGCCTGACGCACGCCAAGCAGCTGTTGCGGGGATTCGCCCTGGCCCTCACCAGCCCCGAGTCGTACCAGCAGTGGGGGATCAGCCCGCCCAAGGGCGTGCTGCTCTACGGTCCGCCCGGCACCGGCAAGTCGAAGCTGGCCCGCGCCCTGGCGACCGCCTCGCGCGCGATCTTCTACCACGTCAAGCTGCTGAACCTCACCTCGAAGTTCGGCGCCAACACCGGCGAGCTGCTGCAGGAGATTCTCAGGATCGCCACCAGCGAGGGGCCGCGCCGTGCTGCTGCTCGACGAGGCCGAGGCCCTGTCGCTCGAGCACCTGCTGCCGCCGCCCGCCGCCCGCGAGGCCAGCGCGCGCCTGGTGGCCGCGCTGTGCGAGAAGCTCGACGCCACGCCGGCCGGGCGCGTGCTGGTGGTCGGCGCCACCAGCCGCACCGACGCCATCGACGCCGTGCTGGTGGCTCCCGGCCGACTCGACCACCTCGTGGAGGTCGCGCTGCCCGAGCCCGACGCCCAGCGCGAGATCATGGAGATCATCAAGGCCCGCACCGAGCGCAACGCCGGGCGCACGCTGTTCGAGCCGATCGACTATCGCAAGCTGCTGCCGGTCATGGGCGGCCTGAGCGGCGCCGACATCTCGGAGATCATCCGGCGCGCGCTGGAGGCCAAGGTGCACCGCGCCGCCGAGGGCGCGACCCCCGGCCCGGTCACCAGCGAGGACCTGCTCGTCTCGATCGACGCCTACAAGGGTGTGCGCGGCGTGGTCGAGAAGATCCGCTACGGCCAGTACCTCTGATCCGATCCCAGCCGCGATGATCACGTCGGCCAAGATTCGCGTGCGGTACCAGGAAACCGACTGCATGAAGGTCGTGTACTACGGCAACTACCTGACCTACTTCGAGGTCGGCCGGGTGGAGTTCCTGCGCCAGCAAGGACTGCCGATGTCGGAGGTCGACCAGAAGGTGCACCTGCCGGTGGTCGAGGCCACCGTACGCTACGTCCGGCCGGCGCGCCTGGACGATCTGCTCGACGTGCGGTGCTGGATCAGCGAGCGCCGGCGGGCCAGCTTTCGCTTCGCCTACGAGATCCGCAACGAGGCCGGCGAGCCGGTGGCCACCGGGTTCACGCTGCACGCGTGCTGGGATCCGGCCACCAGCAAGATGATCGCGGTGCCGGCGTGGCTCGTCTCGATCATGCCGGTCGTGGCGGCAACGCCGGAATTGCCGTCCGGAGAGAGTCGGGTATAATTCCCCTCGGTTCGGCTGACTATGATTGAAGTCCAGAATTTGACGAAGCACTACGGTCCCCTCACGGCGATCCGCGACGTGTCGTTCGCGGTGGCCCCCGGAGAAATCGTCGGCTTCCTCGGTCCCAACGGCGCGGGCAAGTCCACGACCATGCGCATCCTGGCGTGCTTCATGCCGGCCTCCACCGGCTCGGCGCGGGTCGCGGGCTTCGACGTCTTCCGCGAGTCCATGGAAGTCCGCAAGCGGATCGGTTACCTGCCGGAGAGCGTGCCGCTCTACACCGACATGCGCGTCGCGCCCTATCTCGACTTCGTCGCCGAGGTGAAGGGGGTGCCGCGCGCCACGCGCAAGAAGCGGGTGGCCGACGTGATGGACCGGTGCCTGATCGCCGACGTGCAGAACCGGCTCATCCGCAACCTCTCCAAGGGCTACCGGCAGCGCGTGGGCCTGGCCCAGGCCATCGTCAGCGATCCGCACGTGCTGATTCTCGACGAGCCGACCATCGGTCTCGACCCGCAGCAGATCGCCGAGATCCGCAGCCTCATCAAGTCGCTGGCCGGCGAGCACACGGTGATCCTGTCCACCCACATCCTGCCCGAGGTGTCGATGGTGTGCAGTGGCGTGGTCATCATCAATCGCGGCTCGATCGTGGCCCAGGGGCCGATCGATCGCCTGGTCGAGCAGTTCTTTCCGACCTCGCGCGTGGAGGTCGAGCTGGTGGCGCCGCCGCCGGCCGTGCAGGACGCGGTGCGGGGCATCGCGGGCGTCGTGCGGGTGCAGGAGATGGCCGCGAGCAACGGCACCGCCCGCTTCGTGGTGGAGTCGGCCCGGGGGCGTGACGTCCGCGGCGAGATCTTCCAGCTGGCCGCCGCGCAGCGGTGGGGGCTCCTCGAGCTCCGGCAGGTGGGCATGACGCTCGAGGAGGTGTTCATGCGGATCGTGGCGGGCGAGGAGAGCGAGGCGGCCGTGCCGGCGGCACCGGCGGCGCCGGCAGCACCGGTCGAGACCTCGGCGGTGGAGACGGACGCGTGAGGATCTGGCCGATCTACAAGAAAGAGCTGCGCCTGTACTTCACCTCCCCGGTGGCCTACGTCCTGCTCACGATCTTCCTGCTGATCGCCGGCTACTTCTTCTACTCGATCTTCGCCTTCTTCACCCGGGCCTCGATGCAGACGGCGATGAACCCGGGCATGGGGCGGGATCTCAACGTCACCGACAGCGTCCTGCGTCCGTTGTTCTCCAACGTGAGCGTCATCCTGCTGCTGCTGATGCCGCTGGTGACCATGCGGCTGTTCGCCGAGGAGCGGCGCGCGGGCACGATCGAGCTGCTGCTCACCTACCCGGTCCGTGACGGCGCGGTGCTGGTCGGCAAGTACCTGGCGGGCCTGACGCTGTATGGCGTGATGCTGGCCGGCACGCTCATCTACCCGGCGATCTTGCTCTACTTCGCCAAGGTCGAGTGGGGGCCGCTGGCGACTGGTTACCTCGGTCTGGTGCTGATGGGCGGGATGTTCCTGGCCATTGGCCTCTTCGCCTCCTCGCTGACCGAGAACCAGATCGTGGCCGCCATCGTGACCTTCGGAATCTTGCTGATGCTCTGGGTGCTGGGCTGGACGGCGGAGTTCGCCGGTGGTCCGCTCGGCACGGTGCTCACGCACCTGTCGATCCTCGAGCACAACGACACCTTCGCCAAGGGCGTGCTCGACACCAAGGACATCATCTACTACGTGGACTTCACGGTCCTGGCCCTGTTCCTCACGCTGCGCTCGCTGGAGGCACGCCGGTGGGCGGGCTGATGCGCCGCCTGGACTGGGCGTTCTATCCCGGCATCGCCGTGCTGGCGGCGGCGGTGATCCAGCCGTTCGTGCTGCCCCAGCAATCGCGCCTGTGGTGGCCGCTGGTGATCGTGGGCCTCGCGCTGGTGGCGATCTCCCTCATCCCGTGGGCAATCGGCGCGCGGTCCTCCCTCGGCGCGCGCTCGGTGCGGTACGGCTTCAACACCCTGGTCATGGTCGTCCTGGTGCTCGGCATCATCGGCGTGGTCGAGGCGCTCTCCTATCGCCACAACGCGCGGCTGGATCTCACCGAGAACCGCCGTCACAGCCTGTCGTCGCAGACGATCCAGCTGCTCCGGGGCCTGACGATGAAGGTGAGCGCGGTGGCCTTCTACCGGAGCGACCAGCCGGGCAAGCGCCTGGCCGAGGACCAGTTCAAGCAGTACGCCCGCTTCGCGGGCGACAAGTTCACCTGGAAGTCCGTGGATCCCGACCGCGAGCCCCAGCTGGCCAAGGCCTTCGGCGTCGAGGCCTATGGCACCACCGTGCTGGAGGCCAAGGGCCGCACCGAGAAGGTGCTGGACGCCGAGCAGGAGGAGAAGCTCACCAACGGTCTGGTGAAGGTGACCCGCGAAGGCAAGCGCGTGGTCTACCTCGTCCAGGGCCACGGCGAGCCGGAGATCACCAACACCGAGCGCGGCGGCTACAGCCAGGCCAAGGAAGCGCTCGACAAGGCGAACTACGAGGCCAAGCCGCTGGCGCTGGCTCGCCAGGGCAAGGTGCCGGACGACGCCTCCGTCGTCATCGTGGCGGGGCCCCGCAACGATTTCTTCCCTCCCGAGATCGATGCGCTCGACGCGTACCTGGGCCGCGGCGGCAAGCTGCTGGCCATGATCAACCCGCCCTTCCCCGACAAGAACCAGCCGGAATCGGTGAAGCGCTTGCTCGCCAAGTACGGCTTCACGCTCCGCGATGACCTGGTCATCGAGCTCAATCCGATCGGGCAGCTGTTCGGGATCGGACCCCAGGTGCCGATCGTGCAGCAGTACGAGCCGCACCCGATCACCCGCGACATGGCCGGCTTCACCACGCTGTTCCCGCTCACCCGGAGCATCAACACGAGCGGCACGGCTCCCGCCGGCGTCACCGTGCAGCCCCTGGCCAAGACCAGCCCCGACTCGTGGGGTGAGACAGACCGGGGCGAGCTCGAGCGCGGGCAGGTCAAGCCCGATCCCCAGGACACCAAGGGCCCGCTCACGCTGGCCGCGGTGGCCACCAAGGACAAGACGCGCATCGTCGTGTACGGCACGGCCAACCTCGCCGGCAACCAGTTCCTCGGCGTGCAGAACAACCGCGACTTCTTCCTCAACACCGTGTCCTGGCTGGCCGAGCAGGAGGACCAGATCGCGGTGCGTCCCAAGGACACCAAGACGACGCCCGTCTTCCTCAACGCGCAGCAGGCCCAGGCCGTGTTCTGGCTGCCGGTGGTGATCGTGCCGGCGATCGGGATGGTGGGCGGCATCATCGCCGTCGTGCGCCGCCGCAGCGCGAAGTAGTCCCCGATGCGCTGGCAGACCACCGCAGTCCTCGCCGTGCTCTTGCTCGCCCTCGGCGGCTTCTACTATCTGTACGAGGTGCGCTGGGCGCCCGCGCGTGAAGAGGCCGCCTCCCGCAAGGGACGGCTCTTCGTCGCCGACACCAAGGACGTGACCGAGGTCGTCATCAAGCGGGCCGAGGACACCGTGCGGCTGAAGCGCCAGGGCGAGGACTGGGACATGCTCGAGCCGCTCCGCGCGCGCGGCAGCCGTCCGGCGGTGGACGAGACGCTCGCCAATCTCATGACCGCCAAGATCGATCGCGAGATCGTCGCCAAGCCCGAGGCGCTGGGCGAGTTCGGCCTCGACAAGCCGGCCGCCGAGGTGACCCTCACGCTCAAGGACGGCAAGACCCTCGGCGTCTCGCTGGGCGCCAAGACGCCGACCGGGGTGTGGGTCTACGCGCGCGAGCGGGACAAGCCGGCCGTGTTCGTCCTGGGCGAGAGCGTGCTGCGCGATACCACGCGGCCGCTGGCCGACTTCCGCGATCGCGCCGTCCTGGCCTTCGACCCCAAGGACGGTGACGGGGTTCGAGATCGTGCTGCCCGACGAGACGCTGGCGGTCGAGAACGCGGACGGCGCCTGGCGCCTGACGCGTCCCCGGGCGCTGCGCGCCGACACCGAGACCATCACCGAGTTCCTCGACAAGCTGAACGCCCAGAAGGTCCGCGAGTTCGTGGCCGAGAGCCCGACGTCGCGCGCCGCCTACGGGCTGGAGCGCCCGATGCGACTGACGATCCACACCGGGCGTGACAAGGATCGGGTCAGCCGCACGCTGCTGGTGGGCAAGCTGGATCCGGCCAAGAAGGGCGTCTACGCCATGCGACCGGACGAGCCAAGCGTGCTGCTGGTCGGCGAGGAGCTGTGGACGGCGGTCCCCAAGAACGTCGCGATCCTCCGCAACAGGACGCTGGTGGAGGCGGACCGCGACAAGGTCACCCGGCTGGAGATCGAGGGCCCCAAGGGAACCGTGGCCGTCGCGCGCGAGGGGGACAAGTGGAAGATCGTGGCGCCCGAGGCCCTGGCGGCCGATCAGGTCGAGGTCGGGGCCGTGCTGACTCGCCTGCGGGACCTCCGGGCCCAGGCCTTCCTCAGCGACGACGCCAGCGCCATCCCGAAATTCCTGGCCAAGCCCGAGGTGAAGCTGACGTTCACCCAGCAGGGCGGCGCCACGACCACGCTGCTGCTGGCTCCCTCGCCCGAGACCCGGGGCGGGACTCCCTCGGCGTACGCGGCGCTGGCCGGCCCGGGGCCGGTGGTTCTGGTGGATGCCAAGGCGCTCACCGATCTCAACCGATCGGCCACCGAGCTGCGTGACCGCCGCCTGCTCGGCGCCCTCGAGCCCAAGGACATCAAGCGCGTACGGGTGCGGGCCGGCGGACAGACCGTGGTGCTCGAGCGCAAGGGCGACGCCGAGTGGCGGATGGTCGAGCCGACCAAGGGCGCGGCCAAGGGCACCAAGGTGGACGACCTGCTCTACACGCTGCGCGCGCTCCGGTGGACGGACATCGCCGCCGCCAACGGCCAGGATGCCGCCCGCTATGGTCTGGACGCGCCGACGCTGGAGGTCGCGCTCTTCCGAGGTGACGGCAGCGAGATCGCGACGGTCCAGGTCGGCAAGCGCGAGGACGCCACCGCGTACGTCCGCACCGGCGCCCAGCCGGCCATCTACAAGGTGGAGGGGCGGACGCTGGGGGAGACGCCAAAAGTCCCCGACGACTTCAAGGGATGAATGAGGTAGAGTGCCGTCCCAGATGCGGCGCGAGGTCTTCGTCGTGGCGCGGGACCGACCAGACCTCTATAGGTATCTGAGCCAGACGTTCGCCGATGCCAAGAACGTCGAGGTGATCTGGGACCGCCGCACCGACGAGCGTCGCCGCACTGCCGAGGGCGGCGCCCGCGAGCGTCGCCAGCGCGAGCGCCGTCGCCGCTTGGCCGCCGACGACGAGATCCGCCGGGTCGGCTACGTCTTCCTGACTGTTGAATAAGGGGGGCCGACGACCCCTTGGGGGCCCCGAGATGGCCCCCCAAACCCCCCAGCTCGTTCGGAGCGACCCGGCGAGGCCGTGTCGCTCCTCTGTCGCGCGTAACGCGTCTCCAAGCTCCTGGCGGGTCGGCTCGGGTCGTATTCCGATCGGGTCTCGAGCTGTGAGGTCGCCCTGCGCACTCGGGCTGATTCCGGCGGTCACGTCCGCCTGCTCACAATGAACGATCGCTCATTTCTCGCGATCGTGGCCGATCCAAAGGGGGGCGATGTAGCCAGCGCCGCGTGGCTGCGGTAGCATCAATCGCGAGGACGGCATCAGCTATGAACGACCGTACGATCTACCTCAAGCAGCTCGAGCTGGGCCCGATGCAGAACTTCGTCTATCTGGTAGGGGACCCGGTCACCCGCCAGTGCGTGGTGGTGGATCCGGCCTGGGAAATCGACACGATCGTCGAGACAGTGGCAGCGGATGACATGACGCTGATCGGCGCGCTCGTCACCCACACCCACCAGGACCACGTCGGGGGCAGCCTGGAGTCGTGGGGCATGCCCGGGCGCATCCCAGGCGTGGAGGAGCTCCTCGGGCAGGTGGCGACCAAGATCTACGTGCACAAGGCCGAGCGCGAGTTCCTGCCCGGCCTGGGCTCGGACCTGGTGCGCGTGGACAATCACGACACGCTCGAGGTCGGACGGCTGCGCCTGACGTTCCTGCACACGCCAGGTCACACCCCTGGCTCTCAGTGCTTCCTGGTGGATGGCCGCCTGATCTCGGGCGACACGCTCTTCATCGGCTCGTGCGGTCGCACCGACCTGCCGGGCAGCGACCCGAGCCAGATGTACTACTCGCTGACCCAGCGGCTCGGCGCGCTTCCCGAGGACACGATCCTCTTTCCCGGCCACAACTACGGCGGCGCGTCCTCGACCATCGGTGACGAGAAGCGCGACAACCCGTTCATGCGCTTCGCCGCCCTCGGGGATTTTCTGAAGGTGATGAGCGGCGGCCGTATCGCCGCACCGTGAAGACCGGCCGCCGTTGATCTCCGGCCGCGACTTCGCCGCCCGTCTCGCGCAGCACGGCTACGACTTCTTCACCGGGGTGCCGTGCTCGCTGATCGAGGATCTCATCGCGGTGCTGGAAGGGGGACGCCAGCCCTACGTCGCTGCGGTCCGGGAGGACAGCGCGATCGGGATCGCCGCCGGCGCCTGGCTCGGCGGCCGGCGGCCCGTGGTGCTCATGCAGAATTCCGGCCTCGGCACCAGCCTGAACGCCCTGGCCTCGCTATCGCTGATGTACGGCTTCCCGGCGCTGCTGCTGGTGACCTGGCGGGGCTTCGGGGGCAAGGACGCGCCCGAGCACATCCTCATGGGCGAGATCTCGCCCCGCCTGCTGGAGCTCCTCGGCATCCCTCACCGGGTCCTGGCCGCCGATTCGCTGGAGCGCGATCTCTCCTGGGCGCGCGCCGAGATGGAGTCGCGCATGCAGCCGGTGGCGTTGCTGGTGCCGCCGGGGATCGTGGAGACCGGCTGCGTTCACCCGAGCGGCGAGGCCCCGGCCGCGCCGGCCGCGGAGCCGATCGCCGCCCGCGCCGACGGAGCGGCCCGGCTCCCGGCGCCGACGATGTCACGACTGGCCGCGCTGGGCATCGCGCTCAAGACCATCGGCGACGACCCGGTCGTGCACGCCAACGGCTACATCTGTCGCGAGAGCTTCTCGGTGGCCGATCGGCCCCAGAGCTTCTACATGATCGGCTCGATGGGACTGGCTCCGGCCATCGCGCTGGGGCTGGCGCTGGCGCGACCCGATCGCCGTGCGGTGGTGTTCGACGGCGACGGCAATCTCCTGATGAACCTGGGCATCCTGGCGATGATCGGCGGCCGCCGCACGCGCAACCTGCTGCACCTGGTCTTCGACAACGAGGTCTACGGCTCGACCGGCAACCAGGCCTCACCCTCTCGCGAGGTGCGCCTGGACCGCCTGGCGGCTGGCGCCGGCTACCGCACGGCCGTGGCGGTGGCCGAGCCCGGCGAGCTCGAGACCGCGCTGCGCTCGGTCCGCGGGGCCGACGGCCCGCACTTCGTGCTGATCAAGGTGACGCGCGAGGAGGCCGAGGCCCCCCGTATTCCCTACTCCCCGACGGTGCTGCGCGACCGGTTCAGGGCCGCCGTCAGCGGCGGAGGCTGACCGACCGCGACGAATCACCGGGCCGCGCCCACCGTCTTACTCATCGAGGCGTGGCCGATCCCGTGTGGCGCTGGTGGTGCTCGCCTGAGGTGTTTTGCGATCGGAGTGCATCGGTGTCATGATCGGTCTCCCATGACTGACGGCGCGCGATGAAGAACTGGCTCAAGGTCCGGTTCATCACCGGCTTCTTCGTCACGGTGCCCGCCATCGCGACCGCGTGGGTCCTGTGGGTCTTCTGGAGCTGGATCGACGACCGCTTCGCGCCGATCTACTCGCGCATGCTCGGCCGGCCGGTGTCGCGGGTGGGGGCTCGGCTTCCTCACCGCCGTGTCGATCGTCCTGATCATGGGCACCGTCGCGCGCAACGTGGTCGGGCGTCGCGTGATCTCGTTCGGCGACAAGGTCCTCCACCGGGTCCCGGTCTTCCGGCTGCTCTACCCGTCGATCAAGATGCTGATCGACTCGTTCTCGCCGGAGCGGCGCGGCTCGTTCAAGGCCGTGGTCCTCGTGCAGCATCCGCGCGAGGGCACGTGGGCGTTCGCGTTCGTCACGAGCGAGCTCACGCTGGAGTCGCCGGTCGGCAAGGGCGAGATGGTCACGGTCTTCGTGCCGACCAACAACCTCTACCTGGGCGACGTCGTCGTCGTGCCGCGCAGCGACGTGATCTTCACCGGGCTGACCGTCGAGGAAGGCCTGCGCGTGATCCTCTCGGCGGGAACCGCGACGCCCTCCAGCCTGCCTCGATAGATGGGGGGCCCAGAAATGGCCCCCCATACCCCCCACGCTGCGCGCCCCGGCAAAGCCGTGGCGCTTCGCGAGCGCCGCAGTTGTATACGGGGCCCAGAAATGGCCCCCCACGCTGCGCGCCCCGGCGGAAGCCGTGGCGCTTCGCGAGCGCTGCAGTCACATGCGGGGGCCAGAACTACTTGCTGGCTCTGGCTTTCACTTTGCGGGCCCAGGTGGAGAGGGCGGTGGTGAGAGGTTGTAGGGCGGTGAAGAAGAAGTGGTCGGTGGCGTCGATGATTGTGAGGGTGGCGTGAGGAAAGGTCTGGCTCAGGGCGGTCAGGGCGTCCGGGGGGCAGTACTGGTCCTCGCGACCGGCGACCAGAAGGATGGGGCCGTCGATCTCGAGTTTCGGTGGAGGCTGCCAGCCAGGCGAGATCAGGGGGGGCGCGATCAGCGCCAGGCCGGTCAGGTGCTGGTCGCCAGCTGCCACCCGGGACGACATCGACGCCCCGAAGGAATAGCCGGCCAGGGCCAGGCGGGCGGTGGGCTGGAGCCGTTGCTGCAGGAGAGCGAGGGCTGCCCGGACGTCGTCCTGCTCGCCCCGGCCCTCGTCCCAGGCGCCCCCGGAGTCGCCGACCCCACGGAAATTGAACCGCAGTGTGGCCAATCCTTGCCCAGCGCAGGCCTCGGCGGCCGCGACGACGACGGGGCTGTCCATGTCACCCCCGTAGCGGGGGTGGGGATGGCACAGAACGACGCCGGCCGGGCACCGGTCCGGCAAGGTCAGGGCCCCCTCCAGGGACCGGCCGGGAGCAAAGGGAATGGTTACGGGCTGTTCGGGTATCATCCGGCGGAGAGAATAGCGGTGGGGGGAGGATCCGTCCAACGCTCGTGTTGACCTGCTACCGGACTCGTCGGCGCCTGGGGGCCTACCTCGATGGCGCCCTGGACCAGGAGACGGCGCGCTCCACGTCGGCCCATCTCGCCTCTTGTGGGGTCTGTCAGCGGGAAGCCGAAGAGCTGCGCCGTCTCCATGGGCTCCTGGTGCGCAGCCTGACGCCTGCCCAGCCGGATTGGACCGGATTCTTTCAGGGCGTCGTGCGGGGCATCGAGGACCAGCGCAATGCCCGACCGGTCCCCGCGCGACGCGGATGGTGGCCAGCGATCCTGGGTCACCGCTGGGCGTTCGGCGGCGGACTGGCGGCTGCGCTTCTCCTGTCCGTCGGCCTGTGGCAATACACGGTCGGCGTCCGCCCCTCCGAGGCCGGCGTCCTCGTGACCTCCGCCCACACCGACGACCCCCGCGGCACCGTCATGGTCTACTCCACCCCCGAACAAGACGTCGCCGTAGTCTGGGTCTTCGGCCTCAACGACTGAAGGTCAACAGGTCTCTGGTCTCGGGTGTTCGCCGAGCGTTCGCCGAAGTCTCTAGGTCGGCTGAACGGTAGCGCGTGCAGGCGGAGGGTGGGAGGCCCGGAGGCCCTCAGCGACTCGTTCCCGCCGCCCGCAACCGGGAACGACGTGTTCGATGGAGCCCAGCCACAGACGATTCAACCACTCCTGCCGCCTCGTGGTCGCAGAGGGCCTCGGGGCCTCCCCTCCGCCTGCGACGCGCGGCGACCGGACGCCGACGGGAGACTACCGAGTCTTGAGCGCGGCGAGCCGTTCGCGAGCGAGCGGCGTCTCTTCGGACTGCGGGAAGTTGGAGACCAGGTACTCGAGGCGCTGCTGGGCGACCGCCGGCTGCTTGAGCTCGAGCAGCGCCAGCGCCTCCTTGTAGAGCGCGGTCGGCGCCTTCTCCCCCCGCGGGTAGTTTGCGATCACCTTGCGGAACTCCTGCACCGCCAGCTCCATCTCCGGCGCGACCTTGTCGGTCTGGCCACTGTTGGCGTAGCCGCGGGCGATGCTGAAGTGCGACTCGCCGATCCAGTACTGCGCGTTGCCGGCGAGGGGGTGATCGGGAAAGCGCCGGATGAACTCGGCGAAACCGGCCATGGCGAGCGCGTAGCTGCCCTTGCTGAAGTCGATGTACGAGGCCTGATAGATGTCCTGCGGCTGCAGTGCGTTGGTGGACGGACGCGCCCCAGCCGTTACTTGAGGTGGCGACGTCGCCGGCCCGCCGGTGGACGGTGCCGCAGTGGACGGTCCGGCCGTCGATGGGGCCGTAGTCGATGGTCCAGGCGTCACGGGCCTTGCGGTTGCCGGTCCGGCCGTCGAGGGCGGCGTCAGGGGCGCCGCGGAGGGTGTGGCCGAGGGGGAGGGCGTCGCCGGGGGTGTCTCCGTCGAGGGCGTCGCCGTCCGCGGGGCTGCCGGTGCAGCGCCCCGCTGCTGGCGATTGAGCGCCTCCAGCCGAGAGGCGAGATCGTCGACGCGCGTGGTCAGCTCGGTCAGCGAGGTGGTGAGCCCGTCGAGACGGCGATTGAGCGCCTCGAGCTGGCGCTGCCCTTCGGCCGTCTGTCCGCGCATGCGCGCGTCCACGGCACGCGTGGCGGCCGCCTCCGCCTCGGTGCGGGCGCGCTGGGCAGCTTGCTGGGCGGCCACGACCTCACCGCGGAGCTGGAGCAGGTCGTCCTGCGACGCCGTCCCGGTGACATCGTGCACACCGGCGCATCCACCCAGGAAAGCCACCAACGCGGGGAACAACCACACGGTGAGGAGGCGAGGCCTCCTCACCGTCGTGTCAGCGAGCGTCAGCGCGGCTTGACCAGGAAGTGCGCTCGGCGGTTCTTTGCCCAGCAGTCTTCGGTCTTGTCGGTACAGAGGGGCCGCTCCTCTCCGTAGCTGATGATCGTGATGCGGCTGGCCTGGATCCCCTGCGATACGAGGTAGTTCATCGTGGACTTGGCGCGACGCTCACCCAGCGCGAGGTTGTACTCGTTGGTGCCGCGCTCGTCGCAGTGCCCCTCGATGAGCACCAGGTTGTCGTTGGACTTCAGCCACGAGGCGTTGGCGTCGAGAATCTTGGTGTCAGCGGGGCGGACGTCGAACTTGTCGAAATCGAAGAACACGTCTTTCAACTCGGCGACGGCGACGAACTCCCTGGGCGAAGGCCGCGCACCGGGGGCCGCCGGCGCGGTCGTGGCGGGCGCGGCGGCGGCTGGTGCGGGTGCGGCGGTCGTGGACTCACTCGACGACGACGGTGCCGGGGCGGCTGTCATGCTTCCGGGTGTCGTTGACGCAGCGCCGGTCGGCGCGGGCGCCGATGCAAGCTCCGCGGTGGCCGGTCGCTTGGCGCAACCCGCCGCGATGACACCCAAGATCACCAGCGCGACCATCAACTGAGCACCGCGGCTATGCATGTCTCCTCCTTGTGAGGGTGTAACAATGCGTGAATACTGGCAGCGCGCTCATCCTATCACGGCAGTCTCGGCGACCAGGAAGGACTTGTGCTGTCGCCGGCATTTTTGGTGATCGGCTCCTGGGCGCTGCCGTCGACGAGCATCGCGTAGATCTGCCAGCGCCCCTGACGATTCGTCTGGAACGCGATGTGACGTCCGTTCGGCGACCACGTGGGGCTCTGGTTGTCGCCGCCGCCATTCGTCAGACGCCGCGCATTCGAGCCATCGGCGTCCACGACCCAGATCTCGTGAGCGCCGGTGCGCTGCGTATAGGCAATCATGTCGCCACGCGGCGACCAGCGCGGCTGGGTGTGAAAGCCGCTGGTCGTGAGCTGGCGCACGTTGGTGCCCTGGGGATCCATCACGTACACGTGCATGGCGCCGCCCCGGTCGGAGGCGAACGCGAGCATCTGGCCGGCGGGCGCCCAGGTGGGATCGGTGTCGATGCCGGCGTGGCGCGTGAGGCGCCGCAGCGTGCCGCTCACGAGGTCGAGCACGTAGATCTCCGGGTTGCCGTCCTTGCTCAGCGTCAGGGCCAGGCTCCGCCCGTCCGGGCTGAACGCCGGCGAGGTGTTGATGCCGGCGAAGGCGGCCAGCGTCTGCTCGGGCCGCCGCTCGAACGGAAACGCGCGGTAGAGGTCGGGATAGCCCTGCTTGTACGACGTGAACGCCAGCGAGCGCGCGTCGGGGCTCCAGGTCGGCGACAGGTTGATGGAGCCGTTGCGCGTGACCGACGCGGCGCCGGCGCCGTCGTAGTCCGCCATCACGACTTCCTTGGCGCCCCGCGGTCCGCTGGCGTACGCGATCTTGGTGTCGGCGATGCCCCGCTCGCCGGTGAACTGCATGACGATCTCGTCGGCGACCTTGTGGGCCAGCCGCCGGGCCGACGCGATCGGCTGCTCGAACTTCTTGCTGGCGATGAGCCGATGGTCGGGATTGGTGAGGTCGTACAGCCGCATCTCGACCTCGGCCCGGTCGCCCCGCAGGGCGAGCAGTCCGTGCAGGCCCGCGTGAGCGCCGGCCGCGGCGAAGTCGGTCCATGAGCGACGAAGGGCCTCGGCATTGTTGGCCGGGATGGTGCCGGTGGCGGCCACCACGCTGAAGAGGCCGGAGAAGGTGAGGTCGGCCCCGGTCACCGAGGCGAGCTGCTTGCCATTGCCGGCGGTGTCAGCGCCCGCCACCACCGTGAATTCCGGGATGGCGATGTTCAGCTTCTTGGTTCCGCCGCCGGTCACGTTGAGGAACACGTCCATGCCCTGGGCGTCGGCGGCAGGCGGTGTCATGACCGGCGCGGGACCGGGGAGGACGACGGCGAAGAGCACGAGCACGAGTGCGACGATGCGTCGGAGCTTCATTCGGTCAGCCTCGATCCTGGGTGAAGTTGAAGCCTAGGTGGATCCGGAGCAAGGGCTCCGGGAACTCGGCGGGCAGCGCCGGCATCGGATTCGCCTCGCTGATCGCGCGGAGGGCCTGCTGGTCATAGTACGGGTTACCCGACGACTTCTCGATCGCGAGCTTGCTGATCTGGCCGTTGCGGCCGATCTCGAACACCGCCACCGGCTGACGGCCCGGCTGCGCGCGTCCTTCCCAGCGTTCGTTGATCTTGCGCTGCACGCTGGCCAGGTAGTAGGCGAACGGGAAATCGGCGACGTCGAGCGTCATGGCGCCGGCACCCTGCGCGGAGCCGGACGGGCGGCCGAGGGACGGAGCCGGCGGTTCGGGTCGCGCTGGCTCGGTACGAGTGCTGGTGGTGGGCGCCGGCGTGGGGCGGGGTGTCGTGCTGGCCACCGACGGCAACTCCTTGTCGCCCGCGCGCGGCGCGGCCGAGGGGCGGGGCGGCAGGGCACGATCCGGCAAGGCGCGATCCGGCAGGCTGGCGCTGCGGTCCGGCAGGCTCGGCGCGCGGGTCGGCAGCTCGGGCGGCGGCGCCGGCGCGGCCTTCGGGATCTCGCGCTCGGGCAGCTCGGCGTGCGCGGCGAGACCCGTGGCGCCGGCTCCTCGGGCCGCGGGGGCGTCACGGGCGTGGGCGCCGGTCGTCCCTGCGGTGTGCCGACGGCGGCGACCGCGGGCACCAGGTTCACCACGTACGTCTTGGGCTGGCGCACCGACCACGTGCTCGCCGCCACGATCATGATCACGGCGAGCAGGCCGTGCGTGAGCGCCGACAGCACCGTGGCCGTGACGGGCAGGGGCGCGCTGCGGAGGGCGGGGCCGGTCGAGCGGGGCCGCAGACGCGGGGTCAGCAGCATCAGACCCGCGGTACTCACGTCAGCGCTCCCGGGCCGGCTCGGTCACCATGCCGAGGCGCTCGATCCCGGCGCGGCGGACCAGGTCCATGGTCTCGATCACCGCCCCGTACGCGAGCCCCGCGTCGGCCTTGAGGTACAGCGTCTTGTCGGTCCGGTTCTGGAACGCCGAGCGCAGCTGCGCGTCGAGCCCGCCCGGCGGGACACGCTTGTCGTTGAGATAGAGTGTCCGCTCCTTGGTCACCGTCAGGACCATCCGCTCCTCGACGGCGGTCGGCTTGGCCGCCGCCTTGGGCAGGTTGACGTCGATTCCGCGGTACATCATGGGCGCGGTCAGCATGAAGATCAGGAGCAGGACGAGGACGACGTCGACCAGCGGAACGATGTTGATCTCCGCCAGCGCCGTCCCGACGCGACGGTCGCCCTCGGGCGCGCCGGCGTTAAACGCCATCTTTGGCGGGTCGCGCCAGCCTGGGCATCGGGCGGCTCAGGATGTTGAGGAGGTCGAGGATGAAGCCGTCCATCTCGGTGGCCCAGTGGCGGACGCGGTTCACGAAGTAGTTGTAGCCCATGACCGCGGGAATCGCGGCGCCCAGACCCGCCGCCGTCGCGACGAGCGCCTCCGAGATGCCGGGCGCGACCACCGCCAGGCTGGCCGAGCCCTGCGTACCGATGCCGTGGAACGCCGACATGATGCCGAACACGGTCCCGAACAGTCCGATGAAGGGCGCCGCGCTCGCGGTCGTCGCGAGGAACGGCAGGTACCGCTCCAGCGCCGCCACCTCGAGCCCGGCGGCCCGGCGCATCGCCCGATGCACGGACTCCAGCCGCTCGGTGGGCAGACCCTCGTCACCGTCGTCGATGACCGGATCCGTGCCGTCGGGCAAGCCGGAGATCTCCGCATAGGCGGCGGCGTAGAGCTGGGCGAGGGGACTCTCGCGGAACTTGCGTGCCGCCGAGTGCACCATCGAGGGTCGCCGGCCCTCCCGGAACACCTTCACGAAGCCGAGCGTCTGCCGCCGCACCCGGCGCAGCTGCCACCACTTCTCCACGATCAGTGCCCATGACACGACCGAGAACAAGAGCAGTACGCCAAGCACGAACTTGGCGACGGGTCCGGCGTTCCAGATCAGCTCGAAGACGCCAGAGGTCAAAGAGTCAGCAGTGGCCAATGAGGCTCCTTTGCGTTTGCTTCGATCATACGTAGCCGCTCGCAGGCGTGTCAACGTTTTGCCCGGCATTTTTGCGGCCTTACACGCGGTCCTCACCCGCGCTGGCGCGTTGACTCACCCCCCGCCGGCCCCGTATAACGAACGCGTGAGCCGCCGCCTCGCTGCGCTGTCGGCCGTGCTGCTGCTGCCACTGGCAGCCCTCGCGGCCGATGCCCGGGTTGCCGTCGAGGCCTTCGTGGCGAAGCTGGCCGGCGCGCCGGTCGTCGACCTCGTCCTCGAGGAGACCTTCGTCCTCTACCACCCCGACGGTCGCCATGCCCAGTCCAGCGGCGAGCAGCGCGTGTGGATCAAGGTGCCGCGCCGGCAGCGCATCGAGCAGGTCATGGATGGACGGCGCGAGGTGCGACTCGTGGACGGCGACCGGGTGTGGCTGCGTGGCGCCGACGGGAAGGTCCGCGAGGTGCAGACCGAGCGCGGGCGCGACCGCACGCACCTGTTGGTGCCGTTCCGCCGCTCGGCGGATGACGTGCTTGGCCGAGTGGCGCTCGCTCGGGGTGCGCGACGACGTGAGCCACGTGACCCGCCTGGGCGGCCGCGACGTGACCGTGATCGGGGCCAAGCCGGGCGAGCGCAGTACCCCGGCGGTGTGGCTCGACCCCGAGCGGGGCGTCGTCCGCATGATCGTGCGTGAGAAGCTGCCCCGCGGCGAGGGCGTGGTCGATCTCACCTACTCCGAGCATCAGCCGCTCAGCGGGGGGCTGCTGTTTCCCTACCGGCAGGAGGCGTTCGTCGACGGCAAGATGGTGGTGCTGATCGTCGTGCGCTCGCTGGCGGTGAACACCAACCTGCCCGACTCGCTCTTCGACCCGGACGCGCTTCGCCGCGGCCAGTGAGCGCCGCGCGGGTCGCCTTCCTCGGCACCTCCGCCGCGCTGACGTCGGCCGCTCGCGACAACACCTCGCTCGTGTTCGAGGCGGCCGGGACCGCCCTGCTGGCCGACTGCGGGGGCGGCACGCTGCACCGCCTGCAGCGTCTGGGCGTGGATCCGCTCGGGCTGACCCATGTCGTCGTCACGCACGTGCACGTCGATCACGCCTACGGCCTGCCCTCGCTCGTGCGCCAGCTCATGCTCCTGGGTCGACGGACGCCGCTGGCGGTCGTCTGCCGTCCCGAGCACGTCGAGCCCTTGCGCGCACTGCTGACGACGTTTCGCGTGTGGGAGCGACCCGATGCGTTCGCCCTGCAGCTGGTGCCGATCGATCTCGCCGTCGGCGCTCCGTGCGTTCACCAGCGGAACGCTCCGCGTGAGCACGGCCCCCAACGATCACGGCCCGATGCCGAACTTCGCCGTGCGGGTCGAGGTGGGGGGCGGCGGCGCCGTCGTCTATTCGTCCGACACGCAGCCGAGCGACAACGTGGTGGCGCTGTCCCGCGGAGCCGGCACGCTGATCCACGAGGCCACGTTTCTCGAGCGAGACCGCCCGCCGGGTCACGCCGCCGCCCATTCGAGCGCGGCCGAGGCCGGCCAGGTCGCGACGCGAGCCGGCGTCGATCGGTTGATCCTCGTCCACGTCGGCTCGCGTATCACGGCGACGTCGAGGTGCTCGCCGCCGAGGCCCGCCGGCACTTCGCGGGCGAGGTGCGCGTGGCCGAGGAGCTGGGCTCCGCCTACTTCTGAGGGGCCGGGCCGCGGGGCGCTGCGGCGGGCGAGCCGGCGACCGTCAGCGCGTCCACCAGCTTGTTGTCCCCGGCGATCTGCCGGGCGATCTCCGCGATCCGCAGCCGCTCCGTCTCGTCGGCCACGGTCCCGGTCAGGGTGACCATGTCATCCGTGGTGCTGACGCCGATGTCGGTGATGGTGCCGAAGCGCTCTTCCCGGGCGAGCTTGGACTTGATGGCGGTGGTCATCGCGGCATCGCTGAGGACCTGCTCGGCGGACAGACGCATGCCGGCGGTGCAGCCGGCTAACGCCAGCGCCACCGCGAGCGCCGGGACGATGATGAATCGACGGGTCATGGTCTCCTCCGCAATGCGACCTGAGGGAGGACTCTCGCAAGAGGCATGCCCGCGCCCGGGTGGTGGCGGCGGGTCGCAAGGGCGCGTCCGTGAAGGTTTGACTATCCGCCGGGCCGGGGCCTGCGCAACCATCGCCCTAGCCTGGGGTCTGCGTTGCCCTCTGGCCGGCTCGCCCTGCGCCGGAGACGAAGCGATTGCCGGCGACCCAGAACCGGAGCGGCCGCTCGACGGCTTTCGTGATTCCGATCCGGGGTCCCGTGCAGACGCGGAACTCGCGGGGCTGGTCCGGCGGCTCGATGGTGAGGGCCCCCGCCGTGAGATCGACGCCGTTGTCCCGCAGCGTGATGCCGAGCGCCCGCGTCAGGTTCCCCGGACCCGAGGCCAGCCGTGCGGCGCCGGCTTCGGCCCCCCGCCTGCGGGCCATGGTCGCGGCGCCCTGTTGCGGCTCGAGCGCCCGGATCAGCACGCAGCCCCAGGTGCCGGCGGCCCCGGTGGTCGCGTTGAAACACATATGGACGCCGTAAGCCATGAAGACGTAGGCGTGGCCGCCTTCGCCGTACAACAGGGCGTGGCTGCCCGGCCGGAACGCCGCGTGGGAGGCGCCGTCCTCCGGACCCAGGTACGCCTCGGTCTCGACGATGCGGCCAGCCGTCTCGGTGCGGCCGCGTCGCGACACCAGCACGCAGCCGAGCAGATCGCGCGCGACGACGGCCGGCCGGCGCAGGTAGAAGGTGCGCGGCAGCGGCATGAAGCCGACGCTCAGCGGCCGCCGAGGCGCTCGGTGACGAGCCGCCGCAGCGACGCCTCGTCGAACGCCACGGCGGTGCGGTCGGGCGGAGGCGCTTCGGTCTCGAGCCCGGTCTCGCTGAGGATGACGCAGATGTCCTGCGCGGGATCGAGGGGCCGCTCTGCTCGGCGATCTCGTAGACGAGGGAGTCGGTCATCGGCCGAAGCGCTCGCGGACAACGTGCAGCATCTCCTCGACCCGGTGGCGCAGGGTGTGCTCGGCCAGCGCGCGACGTCGCGCGTTCTCGCCGATGGCTCGCGCCTCGTCGGGGTGGGCCAGATGGAAGTCGAGCGTGCGCTTGAGCTCGCCCGGGTCGCGATAGACGAGGACCTCTTCGCCCGGCTTGAACAGCGTGGCCAGGTCTTCCTTGAAGTCGGCCACCTGGCAGCTGCCCGCGGCCGCCAGCTCGAAGGCGCGGGTGTTCACGCCGACGATGTCGTTCATCGGATGGTGCGGGTTCAGCGACAGCGTCGAGGCCGCATACACGCACAGCTTGTCGTGCCCGAACACGGGCCCGCCGGCCACCCGGGCGCGCAGTACGGGGTCCTCTACGCGCGACCAGCCACCACCCCACACGCGGAGCGGGTAGTCGGCCAGCTCGCGCACGAGCCGCTCACGGTAGGCGTAGCGGCTGCCGACGAGGGAGACCGCCGCGCCGAAGCGCTCGGCCTCCTCTGCCGTGGGGCTCACCGGGTGGTGCAGGCTCGGCACGCAGTACATCGGCAGGTAGTGCAGGTTGCGGAGGCCGACGGCCTGCAGGCTGCGCATGGCGTAGCGCTCCTTGGTGAAGAACACGTCGTAGGCCTCGATGCACTCGAAGGGGATCATCCACAGCGGGTTGTCGGGGAAGAAGTTGACGAAGACGACGTCCAGGCGCGCCTTGATCCGTCGCACGAGGCCGGGCGTGATCGGGCCGCCCTTGATCACCAGCACCGCGTCGGGCCGATAGCGCAGGCACACGCGCTCGAGCCGGCGCAGGATCCAGAGCTGGTAGGCGGCCTTGGTCGGCGTGTTCTTGTAGAGGGGATTGTCGCGCCGGTAGGCGAAGAGCCGGACCTCGTGCCCGAGCTCCCGCAGCTCCGCGCCAAAATCCGTTCCCATCAGTCCCGGCCGCGCGAACGGCAGGACGATCAGCCAGCGCACGCGACGTAGCGTAGCACAGGGATCCCGCCGTAGCGCCCGCGCGCGGTATCATGACGCGCTGATGAGCCGGCGCGCGCTCGCCCGCCACCTTCCCTCCCTCGGGCTCTTCGCCGTGCTGCTACTCGCCTGGCAACTGGCCGGACCCGTCTTCGGTATCCGGGAGTACTTGCTGCCGGGGCCGGTGAGCGTGGCGCGGGCCATGTTGTCGCGGACGATCCCGTGGCCCTCGCACCTGACGATCACCACGCTGGAGATCGTGGGCGGCTTTGCGGTGGCCGGGGCGGCCGGCGTCCTGCTGGGGGTGGCCGTCGCCTGGTCGCCGGTGGCGGCGCGGGCGCTGATGCCGTTTTTGGTGTTCGTCAACACGCTGCCGAAGGTCGCGGTCGCGCCCCTGTTCCTGCTGTGGCTCGGCTACGGCATCGTGCCGAACATCCTCATCGCCGCGCTGATCGGCTTCTTCCCGGTCGTCATCAACACCGCGGTCGGACTGACCCAGGTCGACGAGGAGTTGCTCGACCTGGGCCGCGTGTTCGGCGCGCCGACCTGGAAGGTCTTCCTCAAGATCCGGCTGCCCAACGCGCTGCCCTACGTGCTGAGCGCGCTCAAGATCACCGCCACCGCGGCCGTGGTGGGCGCCGTCGTCGGCGAGTTCGTGGCCTCGCAGGCCGGGCTCGGCATGGTGATCGTCAATGCCCAGACGAACCTCAACACGCCGGTGGCGTTCGCCGCCCTGGTCTGGATCTCCATCGTCGGTCTCGTGCTGTACGGCGCCGTCGGCCTCGTCGCCCACTGGTGGGCGCCGTGGGCGCAAACCGGCTCGTAAAGCGGACATCGGCTCATAGTCAAGGAGGAGCTGCGATGAAACGTGCTCGCGCAATCCTGCTGCTCGTCGCAGCGGTCGCCCTGGTGGGGCTGACGGCCGAGGCCCAGGCACCGGCCAAGGTCGTGTTCGCGCTGAACTGGTTCGCCGTTGGCGATCACGCGGCCTACTGGGTCGCGCTCGACCGCGGCTACTACAAGACCCGCGGCCTCGAGGTGGAGCTGCAGAACTCCAAGGGCTCCGGCGATTCGATCGCCAAGGTGGATAGCGGCCGTGCCGACGTCGGGCTGGCCGATGCCGTCGTCGTCATTCCGCGCGTCGCGCAGGGAGCGAAGATCAAGGTCGTCGGCGCGGTGTTCGACCTCACGCCGCTGAACATCTGGACGCGCAAGGACACCGGCATCACCAGGCCGAAGGACCTCGAGGGCAAGCTGCTGGCCGCGCCGGCCGGCGACGCCCAGCGCCAGCTGTTCCCGGCCTTTGCCAAGCTCAACGGGGTCGACGAGAGCAAGGTCAAGTGGCTGAGCATCGAGCCGGCGGCGAAGTTCGTCGCGCTGTCCGAGAAGCGAGCCGATGCGGTGCCCGACTACACCACCGGCCAGCCGTTCTGGGAGAAGGCGGTGGGCAAGGACAACCTGGTGCGGATGCCCTGGAGCCAGTTCGGCTTCGACACCTACTCGATGTCGATCATGGCCAGCGACAAGACGCTGAACGAGCGCCCGAAGGTGCTACGCGACTTCCTGGCCGCCTCGTACCTGGGCTGGCGCGATGTGATGCAGGACCCCAAGGGCTCGCTGGAGATCTTCAAGAAGCGGGTGCCGGACATCGATCTGGCGCTGATCGAGCCCAACATGATGCTGGGGCTCGAGCTCATGAAGACCGAGCGCTATGCCAAGAACGGCCTGGGCTGGATGGAGCGGGCCAAGATGTGCCGCACCGTCGAGATCATCAACAGCTACATGCCGGACATGCCGCGCAAGGTGGGCTGCGACGAGGTCTTCACCAACGAGTTCCTGACGAAGATCGAGCCGCCCAAGCCTTGATCGTGCTCGACCGCGTCGGCATGACGTATCGTGCCGAGTCCGGCGTGGTCGAGGCGCTCCGCGACATCAGCGTGACGGTCGATCGCGGTGAGCTGGTCGCCCTGGTCGGCCCCTCCGGCTGCGGCAAGTCGACGCTGCTGCGGATCATCGCGGGGCTGCGGCCCGCTACCACCGGTCGGGTCGCCGTGGCCGGCCGACCGGTCGTGCGTCCGGTTCCTGCCGTCGGGATGGTCTTTCAGGCGCCCGTGCTGCTCCGGTGGCGGACCGTCCTCGACAACGTCCTGCTGGCCGCCGAGCTCTCGGGCCTCGAGCCCGCCGGCTACCGCGCCCGCGCCGAAGCGCTGCTGAGGCTCGTCGGCCTCGACGACTTCGCCGGCAAGCGGCCCCGCGAGCTGTCGGGGGGCATGCAGCAGCGAGCCTCACTCTGCCGGGCGCTGCTGCTCGATCCGCCGCTGCTCCTGATGGACGAGCCATTCGGCGCGCTCGACGCGATGACGCGTGACGAGCTGAACCTCGAGCTGCTGCGGGTGTGGGGCGAGGGCGAGGCCGAGCGCAAGACCATCGTGTTCGTCACCCACTCGATTCCGGAGGCGGTGTTCCTGGCCGATCGAGTCGTGGTCATGACGCCACGGCCCGGCCGCGTCGCCCGGACCTTCGATGTGCCGCTGCCCCGACCGCGGACGGTGGCGGCACGCGCTGATCCCGTCTTTGGCGCCCTGGCGCTGGCGATTCACGAGACGCTGACGGCGGCTCGCTGAGGGCGCGGGAGGGGCTCCGCTGCCGGGTGGGAGGGACTACTCGCCGGCGGCGATGAAGGGCTTGTAGCCGAGCGCCTGCAGGTCGCGCGCCCGTGACACCGCCTGGGTCCGCTCGACGAACGGCCCCACGCGCACGCGCAGAAGCGGGGAGTCCGCCACGCGAGTCGCCCCGTTGGACGACTCGGCGACGATCAGGATCTCGCCGTTGACCGCCTTGGCCACGCGACCGGCGGCGACCGTGTCGCGGTACGCGCCGACCTGCACCCAGAACGCCGAGCCTGATCCCGAGTGGATCGGCGTCGCCCCGTTCACCCGCGGTGCCGGCTGCTTCACGGGCGTGGCCAGCGCCGGCGCAGTTGCCACGACTGACGGCGTGGCCGGCGTTGCCGGAGTGGGCAGCGCGGCCGGCGTGGGTGGCGTGACCAGAGTGGGCGGTGTCGCCGGTGTTGCCGGAGCCGAGGATGTCGGCGCGATCACCGCCGGCGTCGCTGCCTCCGGAGCGGGCGCCGGTGTGGCTGTCGTCGATTGCATCTGGACCGACGATGAGTCGGGGGCGATGGGCATGGGCCCAACCGGAGGCGGAGCCGCCTCCGCCCGCTGCGAGGAGGGCGCCGGCGCCGCGGATGGCTGGGCGACGGTGCTTCGCGGCGGTTCGGCCGGCGTGGGCGCCGCGCCAGGTGCTCTCGCCGGTGCGGACGGCGCGACGTCGCTCACGACCAGGCCTGGAGTGACGACCGCGGCGACGTCCCGTGCGATCGCCTGACGCTCGAGATCGATCGGTCCGGTGATCTCCCGGGACCCGAACGGCATCACGGCCGGGGGCGGCGCAGCGGCGGCGATGGGGATGGGCGTCACCTGCGCGCCGACCGCGGACAGCCCCAGCTTCGTGCGGAGCTGCGACGCCAGCTGGGTGTAGGAGGACTCCCGCACGATGCGCTGGAACTGGGCGTGGTAGTTCTGCATCGTGCTGACGCCGTCCATGACCACGTCGCACACCACCCAGCGGGCACTGCGATGAACCAGACGGTACTGGAGCCGGATCTCGTTGCCGTCCCGGCCGGCGAGCTCGGTGTCGACGGTGGCCACGTCACCCGTCACGCGCTCGTCCAGATACCGCACTTTCACGCCGCCGCCCAGGCTGGCCTTGCCCGCCACACGCCACACGAACGAGCGCTCCAGCAGATCGGCGAACATCGCCACGAACTCGTTCTGCTCGATCCGCGTGCGGGCGGCCCACTCACGGCCGAGCGCGAGCTTCGCGGCTTCCCGGAAGTCGAACGCGTCGTTGACGTGGCGCCGGATCAGGCGCAAGCGCTCGAAGGGCTGCTGCTCGGTGGCCGGGTCGGTGAGCACGATGTTGACCCCGCCGAAGAAGTCACGCAGCGCATCGGTGGGCGCTCCGGCCCACACGCTCGACGGCGCGGTCAGCACTGAGAGCCCGAGTGCGGTCGCAGCCAGAGCGCTCCAGATCGACGGACGTGAGGGGAGAGTCACAAAACCCACGATACGAGTCGGCCCGCCCACCCACGAAGTTATTTCGTAGCCGTGTAACGGGGCCCCCGGGGGGCCGGTCAGGCGACGGCGGAGGCGCGCTCCTGACGGAAGCGGACGGCGAAGAGCGGATCCCACAGCGCGGCCGTCGCCAGCAGCGCCGCGTCGGCACCCTCGCGCAGCAGCTGGTCCGCCCGGTCGATCGTGCTGATGCCGCCGACCGCCAGCACCGCGCGGTCCCAGCATCCGGCGCGGCGCCAGGCCAGCATCTCCAGCACCTGCCGGGAGGCGGCCTCGAACGTGTCGCCGCCCACGATATCGGCGCGCTCGCGCCCGTTGCCCTCGAACGCCGCGTTGCCGCGCTCGTCGAGCACGCGGCGCTGGAAGCCGTTCACGAGCGTGAAGCCGCCGACCCAGGGCGCCAGCTTGGTCGCGGTATCGTGCAGCATGCGCGGGGTCTTGAACGCCCCGAGCTTGGCGAGGACCGGCACCGCCACGCTCGTCCGCACGCGGTGGAGGATCTGCGCGGCCAGCGGCACGTTCTCGTAGATCGCCTGGGGCTGGTCGGCGAACGGGTCGGGCCAGGCCAGCTGGACCTCGATGGCGTCGGCGCCGGACTCGGCGGCCCAGCGCGCGCAGGTCGCATAGTCCTCGATCAGCGCCTCGCGGTCCTTGGTCGCCGTGGTCCCCAGGACGCTGACGATCAGCATCTGGCCCTTGCCGATGCGCTCGCGGGCCCGGCGGACGTCGCGCCGCCACACCTCGGGGTCCATCGACGGCATTCCGAGCGACACGGCGAGGGTGAGGTCACCGTTCAGCGCCGCCCGCCGGGTGGTCACCGCCGCTTGCTCGCGATTCTCCACGGGCCGGATATTCGGCAGACCGAGGGGCGGCACCAGGCTCGTGCGGACGGTCGCGTAGGTGAGGATGTCGAAGCCGACACGCGCGTACGCTTCGACCCACTTCGAGTTGAGCAGTGGTCCGGCGGAGACCCCTACGGAGGAGTTGAGCGTGTAGCCCAGCAGCCGGCCGCCCGGTCCCGCCGGCAGTCGGCGGACGCGTGGCAGCTTGGGTGCGTGCTCGTAGTTCCAGGTGTACGAGCGATCGATCCGATAGGCGCCTTGAGCGATCGGTATCACTCCCTAGAGACAAATTCGGACCGGCAAGGTCCCAGTATATCAGCGGGTTAGAGTCCTTGCAGCGATTTGGTCCGACCGAGGTCTGTTTTCTAGCGGAAGGCGGGCATAACCTCGCGTGCAATCAGCTCTATCCCGCGCATGATGTGTGCGTGGGGCATCCCGGGAAAGAACATCCGGCAGATGAGGTGGGTCATGCCGTACTGCTCGACGAACCGGCGGATCTTGGCGATGCACTGCTCGGGCCCGCCGATGATGAAGCGGTCCTCCATCAGTCGGTCGAGATCGGTCGCAATCGAGGAGTCGATGAAGGGGTGCCGCCAGCCCCCGGCATACTCCCGCCGATAGGCGACCATGATGTGCTCCTCGGCCAGCTCCCGGGCCCGCTTGTCCGACTCCGCGATGATCACGTCCCGCGTCAGCGGCCACTCCGCCGGCGCCGGCCGGCCGGCCGCGGTCCGCCGCTCCACGAACTGCTTGCGGCCCGCCAGCAGACGCTTGAGATCGGCGGTGGGGCCGGGGATCCAGTTGTCGGCCAGGGTCGCCGCCCGTCGCAGCGTGATGTCCCCCCAGCCCCCGATCCACACCGGGGGGTGCGGCTGCTGCACCGGCTTGGGCTCGAGCCGCCCCTGCAGCGTGTAATACGTGCCCTTGAACTCGATCTGCTCCTGCGTCCACAGGCCCTGCATGATCGCCAGCTGCTCCTCGAACCGCGCGCCGCGCTTCTCGAGGTCGACGCCGTACAGCGCGAACTCATCGGGCTTGTAGCCGATGGCGATGCCGAGGACGAAGCGCCCGCCGGACATCACGTCGAGCATCGCGACGTCCTCGGCCAGACGTACCGGGTGGTGGAAGGCGGCGACGACGATGTCGGTGCCGAGCGTCATCCGTGAGGTGCGGGTGGCGAAGCCGGCCAGCACCGTCAGCGGCGATGGCCAGTAGTGGTTCGTGACCGAGTGGTGCTCCTCCATCCACACGGAGTCGAAGCCAAGCTCCTCCGCGCGGGTCACCTCCTCGAGCGCTTCGCGATAGTACCGGCCGCCCTCGATAGGGATGAAGCCGATCTTCAGGGCCATGCGATCTCCTTTGGCATCGAGGCGCTAGGGTACCATCCCGTGGTGACCCCGATGGAGCGCGCCGCCGACCGGCCGAGCCCCGCACGATCCGCGCCGAGCCGGGTTCGCGACGGCATCGTCGCGAGCCTGGCACTCGTGCCCTCGGTGTTCGTCTACGGCACGGTGTTCGGCGGCCTGGCGGTGCAGGCCGGGCTGCGATCGATCGAGGTGCTCGGCATGTCACTGCTCGTGTTCGCCGGCGCCTCGCAGTTCGTGGCGGTGCCGATGATCGCCGCCGGAACCTCACCCCTGGCCATCGTGCTCACCACCTACGTCGTCAACATGCGCCACTACCTCATGGCGGCGACGCTGGCGCCCGCCTTCTCGACCTTTCCCCGGGCCTGGCTCGCGCTGGTCGCTCACGGGATCAACGACGAGTCGTTCGCGGTGGCGGTCGCGCGCCAGAATCCGCCGGATCCGTGGTTCTTCATCGGCAGCGTCGTTGCCGTCGGCGGCTCCTTCGTGGGCGGCGTCGTGGTGGGGACCGCGCTGGGTGGACTGGTGGCCGATCCGGCGCGCTGGGGCCTGGACTTCGCGTTCCCCGCGGTGTTCCTGGCCCTGGTCGGGGCCCAGCTCCGCAGCCGGGCCGACAAGCTGGTGGCGCTGGCCAGCGGAACGCTGGCCGTGATCGTCGCGCTCGTGCTCCCCGGCAACTGGCACATCGTCATCGCGGGCGTGATCGTCAGCGCCGTGGCGGCGCTCGTGCTCGACGCGGAGCGCGCGTGAGGGGTCAGGTCTGGCTCGTGATCGTCGGCATGGCGATCGTCACCTATCTCACGCGCGCGCCCCTGCTGCTGGTCCTGGCGCGCCGACCCTTGCCGCCGCGTCTGAGACTGTGGCTGCGCATGATCCCGCTGGCGGTGCTGCCGGCCCTGGCGCTGCCGCTGGTCCTGGTGGCGCGCCACCCCGACGGCACCCCCGTCGCGCTCGGCCTCGGGCATCCGCCCCTGTGGGGCGCGATCGTCGTCGTCGGGCTGGCGTCGCTCCGCGTGAACTTCCTGGTGACGGTCGCCGCCGCGGTAGCGACCGTCGCGGTCCTGCGCGCGCTCGGCTGACCGCTGCGGCCCGCGGAGGGCCGGTGTACTATCGCCGGACGATGGAGCAGTTCACCACCGAGGAGCGTGAGGTCCTCGCCCCCTACTTCACCAATCTCGACGGCCCGGTGTTCGCGCTCGTCAATCTCCCCGAGGTCGTCAAGGGCGCCCTGTTCGCGCGGTACTCCCGCTCTCCGAAATCCCTGCGCCGGCTGTTCCTCGACGAGTTCGTCTCACCGGACGGCGTGACGGTGCGCGGGGACGCCTTCGACACGGGGCGCGCCGAGCGACTCTACGAGCGGGTGTTCTTCGAGTACGGCGACGACTCGGTGGCCCAGCTGGGCGGCGTTCACCTGGCGTGCGAGGGCGCGTCCAACATCCTGACCAAGGTGCTCGAGTGGGGCCGGCTCATGGCCTACCTCGAGCAGTCCACGCGCTACATCCCCTACGACGATCGTCCGGCGGGCCGCTATCGCTACCACGTCCCGGCCGAGCTGACCGGCGGGCTGCGCGAGCGCTACGTGGCGGCGCTCGACCACGCCTTCGACGTCTATCGCGAGTGGCTGCCCCGCATGCGCGCGTTCTACGAGGTGCGGCATCCGCGCGATCCCGGCGAGTCCGAATCGGTGTACCGGATGACGATCCGGGCCAAGGCGCTCGACACGCTCCGCGGGCTGCTGCCCGCCGCCACCGCGTCGAACGTCGGCATCTACGCCACCGGCCAGGCCTACGAGCAGCTGCTGCTGCGCATGCGGGCGCACCCGCTGGCCGAGGTCCGGGCCTGCGCCGATCTGATGCTGGTCGAGCTGCGCAAGGTGATGCCGGCCTTCCTGCGCCGGGTGGACATGCCCGAGCGGGGCGGGGTGTGGTCGGCGTACCTGAGCGAGACGCAGGCGGCGACGCGCGTGGTCGCCGAGCGGCTGCTGGGACCCGGGGCCGACGCCCGGCGCGCCATCGACTCGACGAGCGCGCTCGTCGGCGATGACGCCGAGGAGGTGACGCTCACGGACTTCGACCCCGACGGCGAGATCAAGGTCGTCGCCGCCGCGCTGTACGCGGTGACCGACCGATCGGATCAGGAGCTGCTGGCGATCGCGCGCGCGCTGACGCCCGAGCAGCGCGTCGATGTGCTGCGCGCCTACGTCGGCCGCCGGGGCAACCGGCGGCACAAGCCCGGCCGTGCGCTGGAGCGGACGGCCTACCGGTTCGACGTCCTCGCCGACTACGGCGCGTTCCGCGATCTGCAGCGCCATCGTCTGCTCACGCTCGAGTGGCAGCGGCTCTCGCCCCGGCACGGATGGGTGATGCCGGAGGTCGTCGGCGAGGCCGGCGGCGCCGAGGCGTGGCGCGGCGTGATGGACGCGGCGGGCGAGCTCCACGATGCGATCGCCGGCGCGGGCCTGCCCGAGGTCGCCTCCTACGCGGTGGCCATGGCCTACCGGGTCCGCTTCTACATGGAGATGAACGCGCGCGAGGCCATGCACGTCATCGAGCTGCGGACCGCGCCGCAGGGTCATCCGTCCTATCGTCGCGTCTGCCAGACCATGCACCGTCTCATCGCCGAGCGGGCGGGCCATCGCGCCCTGGCCGCCGCGATGACCTTCGTCGATCACTCGGAGGTAGCGCTCGAGCGGCTGCAAGCCGAGCGCGCCGCCGAGCGCCGCCGCGCCGGCCGCTGACCGGCTCCTCGCCGCTCGCTTGCCGGGCGCGCCCCGCCCTGACATAATTGGTCGGCCAATCAAATAAGGAGAATCGGCGTGAGCCCCAAGGTCGGCATGGGCCCGGTACGACGCGAGCAGATCGTGCGCGCCACCGTCCGGTGCCTGGCCCGCGAGGGCTACACGCGCCTGACGATGAAGAAGGTCGCCCGCGAAGCCGGGGTGAGCCAGGGCATCCTCCACTACTACTTCGCCGACAAGCGGGCGATGCTGGCCGCCACGCTGGAGGTCGTCACCCGCGACCTCGACCGTCGGGTGGCCGCGGCGCAGTCGCGCACCAGCCGCGAGCCGGCCGCCCGCCTGCGGGCGCTGGTGCGGGCCTGTCTGGACGTGGCGGTGCGCCGCCCGGAGTTCTGGGTGGTGTTCGTCGAGTTCTGGGGGGAGATGCTGCACGATCGGCGCCTGCGCGACCTCAACACCGCCGTCTACACGCGCACCCGCCGGCTGCTCGGTCGTCTCATCGCCGAGGGCGTGCGCACCGGCCACTTTCGCGCCGTCGACCCCGCGCGCGCCGCCGCCGTGGTGCTCGGGCTGATCGACGGCCTCTCGCTGCAGCTCACGTTCGACCCCGAGGCGTTCACCGTGGCCGAGGCCACGCGCTTCTGCGGTGACGCCCTCGATCGCTATCTCGGCCGGGAGGCCTCGTCATGACACCGGAAGACCAGGCACGCGCCCGCGCGCGCGAGTACTTCGCCACCAACGGCACGCACGCACCGGCCGCGCAGATCCACGAGCGCGTCGCCGCCGCCTTCACGGCGCTCGACGCGGCGCTCGCCGGCGTGTCGGCCGCGCAGGCAGCGCGCGCGACCGATTCCCGGGGAGTGGTCGGCCCAGGAGATCGTCGATCATCTGCTGGAGACGCACCGGCCCGGCGTGGACGAGCTGCGCTGTGTGCTGGCCGGTCAGCGCCCGCCCGGCGAGCCGATCCCGGCCGCGCTGCAGTCGAAGGCGCCTCTGCTCCGACCGTGGTCGTGGCTGCTCGACGAGCTGCGTCGCGTGCACGCCCTGATCCTGGATCTCCTCGAGGCCGTCCCGCCCGATGCCCCCACCGAGGCCCGCGCCCCGATCGTGATGGTGGTCAACGTGCCGGCTCCGGACGGCACGGTGCGGGCGCTGCACTGGGTCGAGGATCTCGACTGGAAGGCGTACGCGATCGTCTGGCGCCTGCACGCCATCGACCACCTGAAGCAGCTCAAGAAGGTGCTGGCGGCCGGCGAGAAGGTGCTGGCGGCCGCGGTCTGAGCCGGATGCGCTCAGTCCCTGATCCAGTCCTCGGCGTGGGGGATCGCGGGGCCCGCGCCGCGATCGAGGCGGACCAGCGCCGCCACCTCCGCGCGCCGGTACAGGCGCTGACGCTTGATGCCCTGGCGGTAGCTCTTGAGGATTCCGCGGCTCACGTAGGCGTACAGGGTCTCGCGCTTCACGCCGAGCAGCGCCGCCGCCTCCTCGACCGTCAGGTACTCCTCGCCGTCGAGCGTCACCATCCCTTCGAGGCTATCAGAAGCCGCCGGCGGCCGCTCGGGCCAGTCTGGCCGTGTTCAGTTGAATCAATATAAATCATGTAGTATCAATCTATGAGCCGAGCCGGCCCGAGGCCGGCGGGAGGGACACCATGGACGAGGCGTGGAAGGCTGGACTGGAGGACGTCGTCGCGGCGCGATCGGGCGTCTGCACGATCGACGGGGCGGCGGGACGGCTCTACTACCGCGGGTACGAGATCGGTGAGCTGGCGGGCGCCGTTCCCTTCGAGGACGTCACCGCCCTGCTGTGGTTCGGCGAGCTCCCGACGCCCGCCGAGGCGCGGACCTTCCGGGCCCGGCTGGCCGAGGGGCGGGGGCTGCCGGCCCCGGTCGTCGATCTGCTCCGCACGCTTCCCCGTGACGGCCACCCGCTCGACGTGCTGCGCACGGCGGTGTCCTTCGCGGCCCTGCTCGATACCGACGCGGCGGCCAGCGACCCCGACGCGAATCTCCGCAAGGCCTTCCGCCTGATGGCCCTGATCCCGGCCGTGGTGGCGGCCTGGCACCGGATCCGTACCGGGCGCGAGCCGGTGACGGTCGATCGCGCTGACTCGCATGCCGCGTGGTTCCTGACCATGCTCGATGGCCAGGCGCCCTCGACCGAGGTGGCGCGCGTGATGGATCTCGCCCTCACGCTGCACGCCGACCACGAGTTCAATGCCTCGACGTTTGCCGCTCGCGTGGCCGTCGCCACCCGGGCCGATCTGCACTCCGCCATCGTCGCCGCCATCGCCACCCTGAAAGGGCCGAGCCACGGCGGCGCCAACGAGGACGTGCTGCTGATGCTGCGCGAGATCGGCGATCCCGCCAGGGCCGAAAGCTTCGTCGAGGACCGGCTGGGCACGCGAGGCACGCTGAGCCGGCAGCAGCGTACGGATCCCAAGAGTCGCGTCCCGGGCTTCGGACACCGCGTCTATCGGGTGGACGATGCGCGCGCGCGGGTCTTGCGGGGGATGGCCAAGTCGATGGCGGAGGCCACCGGTCGGCAGCGGCTCTTCGAGGTCGCCGAGCGCGTCTACGACACGATGCGCGCGCGGACGACGCTGCCCGTGAACGTCGATTTCTTCTCGGCGGTCGTCTACGACGCCCTGAACATCCCCCCGGACCTGTGTACCTCGATCTTCGCCATCGGCCGCGTCGCCGGCTGGTGCGCGCACGCCATGGAGCAGTATGCCGACAACCGGCTCATCCGCCCCCGCGCCGACTACACGGGCCCCCAGCCCCGCTCGCTCGCTGCGGCGAGCGTGAGATGAGCCTCGAGTCGACGGCCCCCGCCGCCCGCGCGCGGGAGGCCTCGCCGGGGATGAGTGGGGAGCATCGGGGCGCCCGTGAGGTGAAGGGGCGGGGACGAGGGCGCGCGTCGGGCGCGCCCCTCATCACTCCGGCGGGGGGACGACTACTTCTTCGAGATCGTGCCGCAGGCGATGCGCGCGCCGGAGTTCCCCGTCGGGTCCGTCCGGAAGTCGTCCGGCGCGGCGTGGATGACCAGCGCGCTGCCGTTGGCGTCGAACAGCGAGCTCGCGCCCGTCCCCAGCGTGATCAACTCCGTCGTCGTCTCCATCCGCCCCTTGCCGTCGGCGCCGACCGTGATGCTCGCGAGATCGCCGGCGTGAGGCCCCTGCGGATTGAGAGAGCCGTGCTGCTTGCCGAGCGGATTGAAGTGCCCGCCCGCCGAGCTGAAGGTCGGCCCTTCGCAGGCCCCGACTTCGTGGATGTGCACGCCCTTGATACCGGGCGGCAAGCCCTGCGCCTCTATGACGACGCGGACAATGCTGTCGACCTGGGTAAACATCGCGGTCCCGACCGGCTGGCCGCTGACGTTACGCAGCTCGGCCGTGGCGGTGATGCTGGTGGCGGAGGGGGACATCGACGCGCAGCCCGCGAGCATCAGCAGTGCGAGGCCGAGGGCCAGCGCCCTCACGCCCGACCGTCTCCGCGCGTCGGCGCGCCATTGGCGCTCACTGGGTCGCCTCGAACTCGGCGCGGGCGCGCTTGACCAGCCCCGGATCGGCCAGCAGGTCGTAGGTGGTCATGGCCATGGTCTTGGCGGCCTGGCACATGCCCTGGCGCGCCAGCGGGGTGATGGCGGCTTCCTCGAAGGCGCGCGAGTGGATGGGCGTGCCGTTCGGCGCGATCTGCACCATCGGCTGGATCGCCGGGATGACCTGGCTCACGTTGCCGATGTCGGAGGAGCCCAGGCGATCGGGCGCGGGCGTATCGACGGCGCCCACGCTCGTCATGTTGGCCTTGAAGAGCGACAGCAACGTGTCGTTGCGCTTGAGCGGCTCGTAGGGCGCTTCCATGTCGATCACCGTCATCGTGCAGCCGGTGGCCTTGGCCGCGCCCTCGGCGCACGCCACCACGCGCTTGTAGAGCTCCCACATGTAGTCGAGCTTGGCCGCCCGCACGTAGAAGGTGCAGGCCGCGATCTCCGGGATGATGTTGGGCGCCGCGCCGCCGTTCGTGACGATGCCGTGGATGCGCGCGTCGGGCCGCATCTGCTGTCGCAGCATGCTCACGTTGTTGAACGTCTGGATGACGGCGTCGAGCGCGTTCACGCCCTCCCACGGATCGGCGGAGGCGTGCGATGCCTTGCCGCGGAACTCGAAGCCCGCGCGCGTGATGCCGAGCAGGTCCTGGTGCAGGATCCAGCGGTCGAAGCCGTGGATCATCATGGCCGCGTCCACGCTCTGGAACACGCCGCCCTTGATCAGGCGAATCTTGCCCCCGCCGCCTTCCTCGGCCGGCGTGCCGATCACCTGGATGCGCCCACCCGGGAGCTTGTCGCGCACGGCCGCCAGGGCGGCGCCCGCCCCGGCACCCGAGGTGGCGATGATGTTGTGACCGCAGGCGTGCCCGATGGCCGGCAGCGCGTCGTACTCGCAGAGGATCGCGATGGTCGGCCCGGAGCCGGTGTCGAGCGTCGCCCGAAAGGCGGTCTCCACTCCGGCCACGCCGCGCTCCACCTTGAACCCCTGCACGCTCAGGAAGTCGGCCAGCCAGCCGGCGGCCTTGACCTCCTGATAGGCGAGCTCCGGATTGTCGTGAATCTTGCGCGAGATCGATTCGAGATCGTCGGCGAGCCGGTCGACGGCCTGACCGATGAGGTCCTTGATGGCGCTCATGAACGTTCTCCCTGTGGCGGCAATAGCGCCGGCCGAACGTCCCGGCGCGCGGGGAGAACTATATCACCCGGACGGAGCGCTCAGCGGCCGCTCGCCCCCGGTGTGCTCAGGCCCTGGCTCGGCGCCGTCAGCGGCTGCTCACCCTCCGTGCCGAGGCCCAGGCTCGGCAACGTGGCCGGTTGCTCACGCTCGCTGCCCACGCCGAGGCTGGGGGCGGTCGACGGCTGCTGGCGCTGGGTGTCCAGACCAAGGCTGGGCGTCGTCACCGGTGCAGGCGGCGTGCCCTGGATGCCGAGCGCCGGCACGCTCGGCGGCTGATACGGTCGATCGCGGATTCCGAGACTGGGTACGGTGGCCGGTTGCGGCGGAGCACCGGCACTCCCGAGGCTCGGGACGGTGACCGGCGGCGGCGGCCAGGACGGCGCCGGGGTCTGGGCCTGAGCCACCATGAGCATCGCCACGAGCGAGGGCGCGAGCCATATCGCCATGCCCTCCCGATTCAGCAACCGCGGTGCCAGCGATCGCGCGCCGTCGACGTGCAGGCGTATAGTTCAGTCTGAAACGGACGCACCAGGAGGCTCGGCGTGAACGCTCGCCTGACGCTTGGCGTCGCAATCCCTCAGACATTTCCCGACGGTCGTATCGAGCCACGGCGCATCCAGAGCTTCGTGCAGCGGGCCGAAGCCCTCGGGTTCCACAGCGCCTGGGTCGTCGAGCACACGTTCGGCGCGATGCCCGCGCTGGCTCCCATCGAGCTGCTCACCTATGCGGCCGCGGTGACCGAGCGCTTGCGGCTTGGCGCCGCGGTGTTGCTCACCGCGCTGCGTACTCCGGTGCAGACGGCCAAGAGCCTGGCGACTCTCGATCAGCTCAGCGGTGGCCGGCTCATCGTCGGCGTCGGTCTGGGCGGCAACCCCAAGGTCTATCCCGCGTTCGGGTTGACGGCCGAGCGGCGCGCGGCGCGCTTCGCCGAGGGCCTGCGCGTGATGAAGCGGCTGTGGACCGAGCCGCAGGTGACGCTGGACGGCGAGTTCTACCAGCTCGAGAACGCATCGGTGCAGCCCCGGCCGCTGCAGACGCCGCACCCGCCGCTGTGGTTCGGCGGCCACCATGAGCTGGCGCTGCGGCGCGCGGTGGAGCTGGGTGATGGATTCATCGGCGCCGGCTCGGCGTCGACCGCCACGTTTGCCGAGCAGATGAAGGTGCTCCGCTCCATCCTGGCCGAGCGCGGGCGCGATCCCGCCTCGTTTCCCATCGGCAAGCGCGTCTACCTCGCCATCGATCGTGATCGCGCGCGCGCCGGCAAGCGGCTCGCCGAGTGGTTCGGCGCGTTCTACGGCAGGCCGGCCCTGGCCGAAGAGGTCTCGGTGTGGGGCGACGTGGACACCTGCGTCGAGGGACTGCGGGCGGTCGCCGCGGCCGGAAGCGGATTCCTGATGCTCAACCCGGTGTTCGACGAGGCGGAGCAGCTCGAGCGCATCGCCGCCGATCTGGCCCCGCGGCTCTGAGCGCGACCCCAGCGTGCGTATCCTGGTGATCCGCCACGCCGACGCGGGAGAGGCGGACCCGCGGCGCTATCCTGACGACCGCACACGTCCGCTCACCGACCACGGCCGCCGCGTGCACCGTGCGGTCGCGACGGCCCTGGCCCGGATGGATCTGCGGCCCACTCGGCTCTACACGAGCCCGCTGCGGCGGGCGCTCGAGACCGCGACGATCACCCACGAGGTGCTCGGCGGCCCCGCGCCCGAGCCGGTCGAGGCGCTGAGCGACCATTTCTCGGCGCCGGACCTGCTCGCGGTACTGGCGCAGCAGCCGCACGACGCACTGGTGGCCTGCGTCGGTCACGAGCCGAGCCTCTCGAGCTTCGCCGCGCTCCTGCTGCATCCGCAGGGCGCGGTTCGGATCGCGATGCCGAAGAGCGGCGTGCTCGGCTTCGAGTCCGCGGGACCGCCGGCGCCGGGCGGCGCCCGTCTCCTCTTCGCCCTGCCGCCGACTGCCTTTTGAAATGGGGGGCCTCGACCGGGCCCCCCAAACCCCCCACGCTCCGCGCCCCGGCGGAGCCGTGGCGCTTCGCGAGCGTCGTAGTCAAATGGGGCGTCGTATGGCCCAGGGCCTCGACCGGGCCCCCCAAACCCCGGCGCTCGTCACGCCCCGGCGGACCCGGGGCGCTCCTCGATTCCGCGGGCCGGTGGGTCGCCGCTCCACGGGCCGACTCACTCATTGGTGACTGATCTATTTCAGCAGCTGGACTTTCAGGCGGCCGGGAGGAAGTGTCGTTGGGGCGGTGGTGCCGTTGCGCAGGATGATGGTCACGCTGTTCTTCGCGGCGACGTAGGCGGTCAGCTGCAGTCCGCGTAGGTCGTGTGAGAAGCCGGCGACGACCAGGTCTCCGAGGTCGGCGCCCGGTGCGGTGAGTGTCACCAGGGTCTGGGCGCCCGGCGCCAGCCGGGGCGGGGACCAGGGCGCGACGAGGGGCCGCGCCTCGTCGGCAACGCCGTCGAAGACATTGCCCGAGCGCCGGATCTCCGCGGGTGGCGACATCTCGCGGTAGGCGCTCAGTTTGTTGCCGGCGGCGAGGTTGTCGCGGAGCGAGACCACGCGCGTGGCGTTCACGGCCAGGCCGTGGCGCTGCGTGGCGCGGCCGCCCTGCGTGTCGCGACAGACGTTGCCGGCCAGCGTGGCCTCGGCGGCGTTCTGGATGAGCACGCCGAACGACGCATCGGCCAGGCCAGCCTGGCCGTTGTCGTCGCACGCGTTGTCGGCGACGACGACCGAGCCCGTGGTGAAGTCGACGAAGACCCCGGAGCGCTGGGCGCGCCGCACGCGGTTGCCGAGGACGCTCACGTTCGAGGCGTCCTGGATCGCGATGCCGTCGCGCGTCGAACCGGACACCATGTTGCCCTCGACGAGCACGTGATCGACGCGCTTGGCCCGCAGGAAGCCACCCTCGGTGGCGACGTTGCCGACGAAGGCCACGTCGCGGCTGCGCCCCTCCACGGCGTCCACGTTCAGCAGGGCGTCGTGCAGGACGTTGCCCAGCGCGGCCAGTCCGCTCACGTCGTGAATCAGGCTGCTGAAGCCCCGGACGCTGTTGGCCGTCAGCGAGAGCGCGGTGATCGCGGCGCCATCGGCGGCGCCCGTCTCGATCCAGTTGCCGGCCAGGCCGCCCGGCGCCTGGCCGTGGAAGGTGTTGGCCACGACGGTGACGTCGCTCTGGGTCACGATGATCTGGGAGGCGGGATCGCTCGACGTGCGCACGAAGACGTTGCCGCTGATCACGTGGTGGCCCGCGGTGGTGGCCGGGTCGAGCCAGTTCAGGGCCAGGGCGTTGTCGGCAATGTCCTCGAACACGTTGTTGAGGATGCGCGCGTAGCGGCATCCGCGCAGGTGCACGCCCTTCTGGGCGTGGTGCGCGCGCGTGATCCGCCCCACGAAGCGTGAGTTCTCGATCACCACCCGCCGGCAGTTCTCCAGGTAGACGTGCTCGTCGAAGGCGTCCGTCTCCACCGTGCGCTCGAACGTCAGGTTGCGGATTTCCACGTCCGTGAGGTCCCCGGTCGAGGCTCGGCCCGTGACCATGCCGGAGAAGTTCCGGCCCGCGGGCTCGTGGTTTCGCAGCGTCACCGCGCCGGAGGCCGCGCCGACCAGGGCCATCCGGCTCCCGATGCGCAGCTGAGTGACCCGGTAGGTTCCGGGCGGGAAGAAGACGACTCCGGCCTCGCCGACGGAGTCGATCGCGCGCTGGATTGCCGGCGTGTCGTCGGTGACGTCGTCACCGGCGGCCCCGAAATCTCGCACCGACGCCGTCGCTGCGGCGCCTGCACAACGTGGCACCAGTGCGGCCCCGATCACGAGCAGCAACGCAGCGACTCTGGAAATCGGCATGACGTCCTCCCGGCGATGGCTCGCGCCCTCGGCGATTCGAGGGCCGGCTCCGCAACAATTGCTCGATGATTTTCGCGCTGACACCGTGCTCGCTACACACGCGGGGCAACTCGTCAGGGCGCGGGTGACAGCACGACACCTCTAGCGGGTGTACGCAAGTGTCAAATACCTGATTTGCCTGCCCGGCGAAATTGGTCGGATCGTTGCACAAGGCAGGGCTGCGGTCTCCGCGCCTCGAGTGGCAACATTCCTCGGCGGGCGGTCGGGAGCGCCGTCTCCAACCGGAGAGCCAGATGCCACATCACAAGGCACTCGGTATCGCGCTCGCGCTTCTTCTGAGCACGGCCGCTCCGGCGCTCGCGCATGATTACGGCGTTCACAACGGCCCGATCGTGCTGCAGAGCGCCCATCCTGATGTCAGCCAGGGTGTTCTCACCCTGCGTGGAGACTTCGGCACGCGCTCGGTCACGGTGTGGCTCGGCGACGTGCGGCTCGATCTGATCCGGCAACTGCCACACGAGCTCACGGTGGGCCTGCCGCACGATCTCTCGTCCGGCACCTACGACGTCGTGGTCGCTCGCGGTCGTCTCACGGGTCAGTACGATTCTCTCGCGGTCTCCTTCGGCTACGGAAACGGCGGTAGTGGTACTCCTGGCCCGCGTGGTCCTGCGGGTCCGGCTGGGCCGGCGGGTCCCCAGGGCCTGGCAGGTCCGGCTGGTGCGAAGGGTGCGGTCGGTCCCGCAGGCCCCGCTGGTCCGGCCGGTCCCGCCGGGCCCGCAGGTCCCGCTGGTTCCGGAGGCTCGGGTGTGGGTCCGGCTGGTCCGGCCGGCCCGGCTGGCCCCGCTGGGCCTGCAGGCCCCGCTGGTCCGGCCGGTTCGATGGGCCCGCAGGGTCCTCAGGGCTCGGTTGGAGCTACGGGTGCGGCAGGGGCGACGGGTGCAACAGGCGCCGCGGGTGCGACTGGTGCAACCGGTCCCGCAGGCCCTCGTGGCCCGGCGGGTCTGAGCGGCTACGCTGTGGTGACGAACGCCTTCAGCGTGAGCCTGCCGGCGCTGACGGGTACGGTCGCGCTGACCGTGAACTGCCCGGCCGGGACCAGCGTGCTGTCGAACTTCATCTATCGGACGCCCACGGGGATTCGCCATCCGTTCCCGCCCGGCGTTGACGTCACCGGCTGGCCCAACCCGGCCGACCGGACGCAGTGGACCTTCTTCCTCCGCAATGCCAACGGTACGGCCTACGTCGATCCCGTCGAGGGCGGCGTGGTCTGCGCGACCACGGAGAACTGACTCACCGGGTGGGGGGCCATGGATATGGCCCCCCACCTGTTCGCATCGCTCACGACTGCTGGTAGCGGTCCGCCAGCGCCATCTGGTCCGTCGCCCCGATCATCGCGTTGAACTCCCCGAACGGCACGAGACGGTCGGCCAGGGCCCGCGCATCGTCACGCGCGCGGAGCTCGCCCAGGAAGCTGGCCATGGCCTTCGTGGCCACCAGCAGGGTGTCGATCGGCAGGATGATGATCGCGTAGCCGAGCGCCCGGAGCTGCGGAAACGGCAGGAGCGGTGAGCGGCCCCCGGAGGCGTAGTTGTAGAGCAGCGGCGTGTCGAACGCGCGCGCCACGCGCTCCACCTGCGCCTCATCGCGCGGCGCCTCGATGAAGAGCATGTCGGCTCCCGCCTTGGCCGCCGCCTCGCCCCGGCGCAGCGCCTCGTCGAAGCCCACCGCGGAGATCGCATCCGTCCGCGCGATGATCAGCAGGTCGGGGTCGCGCCGGGCGTCCACCGCCGCCCGGATCTTGCCGGCGAACTCCCCGAGCGGGACGATCTGATGGCCGCTCAGGTGCCCACAGCGCTTCGGCGCCACCTGATCCTCGATGTGGAGCCCGGCCACCCCGGCCGCCTCGTAGGCCTGCACCGTGCGCCGTACTCCCAGCGCGTTGCCGTAGCCGGTGTCGGCATCGGCGATCAGCGGAATCGTGACGGCCGCCGCCAGGTTGCGCGCGTGATCCGCCATCTCGGCGAGCCCGGCGTAGCCCAGGTCGGGCAGGCCCAGCCGGGAGGCCGAGGTGCCGTAGCCGGTCATGTAGACGGCCGGGAAGCCCGCGCGCTCCACCAGCTTCGCCGACACGCCGTCGAACGCGCCCGGCACGACGACACCTTGTTTGCTCTCGACCAGATCACGCAGCGTGTGGCGAACGCTCATGCGGCTTCTCCTCTGGCGCGCGCGATCCGGCGATCGAGCGCGGGGTGCGAATAGAGCAGCAGCTCCTTGAGTCGGTGCGGCCGGCGCTCGGCGAGATTCAACTCCCCCAGCCGTTCCATGGCGCCGATGAAGGCGGCCGGATCGCCGGTGAGCGCCAGGGCGAAATCGTCCGCCTGTCGCTCGATCCAGCGGGAGAAGCCGTTGGTCAGCGGCAGCTGCAGCGCGCCGATCCCCAGCAGGACCAGCGCGAGCCACGGCAGCCCCGCCGGATCGGCCGGCCCGGCCAGTCCCCAGAGGCCGACGCCGGCCTCCATCAGGCGGCCGGCCAGCCAGAAGGTCACGAGGGTCAGCGCGCCCTGCACCAGCAGCCCGCGCCGCAGGTCGCCGTGAACGTGGTGGCCGAGCTCGTGGGCGAGCACCGCCTCGACCTCCTCGCGCCGGAATCCGGTGGCCAGCGTGTCGTAGAGGATGATCCGGCGCGTCCGGCCCAGGCCGACGACGGCCGCGTTGGCGGTGCGGCTCTTGCGCGACTCGTCCACGACCCACACCGACACCACGGCGACACCGGCGCGCCGGGCCAGCGCCAGCAGCGTGGCCGCGAGCTCGGGATCGGCCAGCGGTGTGAGCCGGTAGAAGAGCGGCACGATCAGGACCGGGAACAGCGCCGCCAGCGCGATGCCGACGACGAAGAACACGGCGGCCGCGATCAGCCACCACCACGGCGTGGCGCCGAGCAGTCCGTAGATCACCAGCACGCCGCCGAGACCGAGCACCGCGCCGAGCGCGGCGGCCTTGGCGCGATCGAACAGCCACGAGGCGAGACTCTGGTGCAGGAGCCCGAAGCGTCGAGGCAGCCAGAAGCCGCGCACCCAGCGCAGCGGGAACGCCAGGACTGACTGACCAGCGCTGACCCCCGCCGCGACGAGCGCCACTCGACCCCACCACGCTCCGGTCACCGTGGCGGCGGCGGCCGCCAGCGCGGCGGCGGCTCCGCTGCCCAGGATCGCCAGTAGATATACGACGACGAGGGCGAAGCCGGCGAGGCTGAGCAACAGCTGCAGGCGATGGTACCGCTCGGAATCGGCGGGCGTGGGCATGGCCGGATTGTACCCGGCCCGCCGTCGGTCGATTGTGCGGCCCGGCCCGTCACGGCATACTCGGCGAGCGTGGACTCTGCACGTGGAGGGACGAGGATGTGGATGGGGGTCCTGGCGATGCTCGTGCTGGTGGCGCAGATGGCCACCGCTCAGGATCGGCTCGATACCGTGACGGCCGCCGCTGACCGGGCGATGGCGACGCCCCAGGCCGAGACGGCCGGCGTCGATCGCATGGCGAAGCTCCTCGGAACGACGCCCGAGAGCCTGCGGGCCGAGCGAGCTTCGACGAAGCTCGGATGGGGCGACCTGTTCATGGCGCATCGGATCGCCACGCGGGGCGGCCACCCGATCGACAAGGTGTTCTCGGCCCGCCGGACCGGCGCGCCGTGGAGCGCGATCGCAGAGGAGGCCGGTGTGCAGCCGGATCTGCTGGTTGGCGACGTCGCCACGGTCTGGCCCGATGCCGCCCGCGCGGGCGCGCCGGCCGACGCGGCAGCTCCGGCATCGGCGAAGACGCCGCCGGCGCAGGCGGCCCAGCCACCCAAGAGCCCGGCGGATGGCAGCACCCCGTTTCAGCCCTTCGGGGACTCGCCCAGCAGCGACCGCGCCCGCGACGAGATCCGCGATCGCATGATCCGCGGCGGCGGAAGCCGGTACTAGTGCGAGCGCCCACCTGCGCTCGGGCGATCAGTTACAATGAACCGATGTTCAGCAACCCATCCTGGCCTGTGAAGGAGCCCGCATGTTCGAGTCCGTCGAGGAGGTCCAGCAGCGGTTCAGGGACGCGCGCTACATCGCCAACCGTCGTATCTCCACCGTCGTGTTCCTGGCCGCGCGCATGGGCCGTCCGGTGCTCATCGAGGGACCCGCGGGCGTAGGCAAGACGGAGCTCGCCAAGACGCTGGCCGACGTCACCAGTCGGCAGCTGATTCGCCTCCAGTGCTACGAGGGGCTCGACGAGGGCAAGGCCCTCTACGAGTGGAAGTACGCCAAGCAGCTGCTCTACACGCAGCTGCTGCGCGAGCGCATCGGCGAGCTGATCGCCGACGCGCCGTCGCTGCCGGAGGCGGTCTCCCGCATCGCCGGCCAGGACGACGCGTTCTTCTCGTACCGGTTCCTCTCGCCGCGGCCGCTGCTGTCGGCGATCCGGGCCGACGATCCGGTGGTGCTGCTGGTGGACGAGATCGACAAGGCCGAGCCGGAGTTCGAGGCCTTCCTGCTGGAGGTGCTGTCGGACTTCCAGGTCTCGATCCCGGAGCTGGGGACGGTCAAGGCCAAGCACATCCCGCTCGTGGTGCTGACCTCCAACAACGCCCGCGAGCTCAGCGACGGTCTCAAGCGCCGCTGCCTGCACCTGTTCATCGACTTCCCCGCGCCGGCCGACGAGCTGGAGATCATCCGGCTCAAGGTGCCGGAGGTGCCCGAGCGTCTGGCCCGGGCCGTCGTCGCCGCGGTGCAGAAGATCCGCGCGCTGGAGCTGCGCAAGCCGCCGTCGGTGTCGGAGTCGATCGACTGGGCCCGCTCGCTCGTGATCCTCAACGCCAAGGAGCTCGATCCCAGCCTGGTCGAGTCGACCTTGACCATTCTCGTGAAGTACGAGAAGGACATCGAGCGGGTGAAGGGCGCGCTCGACAAGGTCCTGGCGGACGTCGCGACCAAGTAGCGCGCGATGGAAGAGCGAATTCTCGAGTTCATCGGGGATCTGCGCCGGGCCGAGATCCGCATCTCGACCGCGGAGGCGCTGGACGCGCTGGGCGCCAGCGCCGAGGTGGGGCTGACCGATCGCGAGACCTTCAAGGCCACGCTGGCCTCCACGCTGATCAAGGAAGCCCGCGACGAGGAGACGTTCAACCGGATCTTCAACCTGTACTTCCTCGATCTCGAGGCGCTGGGCGAAGGGCTCAAGAAGGCGCTCGGCCCCGAGGATCCCCGCGTGCAGGACCAGCTCGACCAGGTGATGGATCAGGAGAACCTGGATCTCGACGAGCTGACCGAGCTGCTCATGCGCGGGCAGGGCAGCGAGATGGAGATGGCCATCCGCGAGGGTGGCCAGGGCGCCGGCCTCGAGCGGCTGATGTACTTCCTGCAGGTCGGCTACTTCAGCCGCCGCATCTCCGATCAGTTCGACTGGTCGGCGATCGAGCGCGACATCGAGAAGATCATGCAGGCGCTGGAGGCGCGCGGCCTCGACCCCGGCCAGCTCGCGCGCATCCGCAACTATCTGGAGCTGCGCCTGGAAGCCTTCCGCCGCATGATCCGCCAGCACGTGCAGCGCGAGCTGGAGCGCCGCGCCTACCGGGCGGGGGAGAAGCTCACCCGCGAAGTCCTCGCCGACAAGCCGCTCTTCGCGCTGACGCCCGACGAGGTCGCGCAGATGCGCAACGTGGTGGCCAAGCTGGCCCGGCGCATCAAGGACGCGCTGGCCCTGCGGCAGCGGCAGGAGCAGAAGGGACGCATCGACTCGCGCAAGACCATGCGCAAGAGCCTGGCCTACGACGGCGTGCCGATGGAGATCTTCCTCAAGCGGCGCCATCGCGAGAAGCCCAAGCTCATCACGATCTGCGACGTGTCCGACTCGGTGCGCAACGCCTCGCGCTTCATGCTGCAGCTCGTGTGGAATCTACAGGAGTGCTTCAGCCGGGTGCGCTCGTACGTGTTCGTGTCGGAGATCGCCGAGGTGAGCCAGGCGTTTGCCACCTATCCGGTCGAGCGGGCCATCGAGTGGGCGCTCAAGGGCGCGCCGGTCGACTACCACTGCCGCTCCGACTTCGGGTACGCCTTCAACCGGTTCGCCACCACCGAGCTGGAGTCGCTCGACCGCAAGACCACGATCCTGCTGCTGGGGGACGCCCGCAACAACTACAACGATCCCCAGGCGTGGGCGCTCCGGCTCATCCGCGAGCGGGTGAAGGGCATCATCTGGCTGAACCCCGAGGGCCAGTGGGGCTGGGGCATCGGTGACAGCGTGATGCCGCTCTACGCGCCGGCCTGCGACATCGTGCGTGAGTGCCGCACCATCGGCCAGCTGGGCGAGGTCGTCGACAACCTCGTCCACCAGTGGTGGCGACGGGGCCGCTGACCCGGCGCGTTCGCTGGCCCGGCGGTTGCTATCGCGTTGATGTGTGGATTTCTCAGCGGCGGTCTCACTGGTCCTCTCCGCGGTCCTGATCGCTGCTCCCGCCTCGCACTCCGCCGCCGACGAGGCCTGCATCGTCCTCGACGACTTCTCCCGCGCGAAGTCCGGGGAGTTCCCGGCCGAGTGGAAGCCGCGCAAGGACGAAGGCCGTGAGGTCTACCGGGTCCAGGAGGAAGGCAACCAGCGCTTCCTGCACGCCGAGGCCAAGGGGACCGGCATCCAGGCGGGCCGCGAGACGCCGGGCTGGGATCTCGAGAAGTACCCGATCCTGACGTGGTCGTGGCGGCCGCGTGAGTTTCCCAAGGGCGCCGACGAGCGAAAGTCCGGCACCAACGACAGCGCGCTGGCGGTCTACGTCGCGGTGCCGTTCTCCAAGGTCCGCGGGCCGAAGGCGGTGAAGTACGTGTGGAGCGAGAAGCTGCCGGTCGGTACCCGGCTGGAGTCCAACGGCGGGCTGACACAGGCCCGCGTGCTCCGGAGCGGCGCGCCGACCTCGCGCGACGCGTGGGTCGAGGAGCGCGTGAACGCGCTGCAGGAGTGGAAGGCGGCGTTCAAGGACTCGAGCACGCCCAAGGTCGGCGGAATCGCCGTGCTCACCGATTCCGACGACACCAAATCCACCGCGAGCGGCGACTACCGCAACTTCCGCGCCTGTCGCAGCTGAGCTGTCAACGCTCGCGGAGCGCCCCGGCTCCGCGAGGAGCGCAGCGTGAGGGGCCCGGGGTCTCCGTTCGAGATCCTCGCATTTGACTGCGCGTCGCGAAGCGCCACGGCTCCGCCGGGGCGCGGAGCGCGGGGGGTATGGGGGCCATATCGGGGCCCCCCTTACCGACGAAAGCGCGCGCAGGGATCGTCGTCGTCCATCCGCGGCGTGAACCATACCCAGTCGAAGGGCAGCGCGCCGCCGTACGCCACCGCGTAGTCCGCCGGCTGCGTCCATCCGTCCTGCACCTCGAGGGGGGCGAGCGTGGCGATCGTTGCGTCCGGCGCCCGCAGGCGCAGGTAGAACGGTACGCCGCGGTCGTTGCGGATGTGACCGGTGCCGGCGATCAGGACGGCGCCGTCGGAGCCGGCCAGCAGACTCTCGGCCAGGGCCGAGTCGCGCGCCCGCTGCGCCAGGACCATGCCGTCCACCCGATCGGCCGGGAAGTGGCCGCAGTGCGCCTCGCGGATCTCGGTGGTCAGCGCGGCCTGGAGCGCGACCGAGGGTGGCCGGTCGAGCGCGTAGCGCTCCGCGAGAGTGGCGGGCAGCGCGGAGCGCTGGCCGCGCGCCAGCGCTCGCGCGGTTGCCGGTGTGAGGTTGGCCGCCACGATCGGCACACCGGCGTCGAGGGCGGCCTGGGCGATCGGCTGATAGTAGATCCAGTCGGGCCAGCCGCTGTGCTTCCAGTCGACGGCGGGGCCGAGCCCCGCGGCGTCGCGCGGCGCCCCGGCCAGATGACGGGCGATGGCCGGCGTGTCGTCGGGCGTGAACATCTCGAACGCGACGATCGGCCGCCGGCCGCTGGCCAGGAGCGCGCGGAGCACCACGGCCTGCACCTGGTGGTTGTCCGGGTTGTCGTGCTTCTCTCCGAGGAGCACGAAGCGGGCGGCCGTGAGTCGCCGCACCATCGCATCCGGCGTCACGAACCGCGCAGTCCGGACGTCCCACACGCGGCCGACCAGCGGATGTTCGCGACCGAGCGGCGCCTGCCACGGGCCGACCGCCACGTGGGCGGTGGCACAGGCCGCCAGTCCGACGAGCACGACGATGACGATCCTGAGCGTGACCACGGGGCGCATGCGGCCAGCATACCCGCCTGTGTTAGCCTCTGCGCATGACGACTGCGTCAGCCGTGGCGACGGCGCCAGGTGCGGCGGTGACGCTCAGGAGGGAACCGGCGTGAGCGACTATCTCGATCCTACCGACTCGGTCGCCGTGCCGCGCCAGACGGCCGCGCGCCCGACGAGCCTCGACGGCAAGGTGGTCACGCTGCTCGACATCTCAAAGGCCAAGGGCGAGCACCTGCTCGATCGCCTGGAGGAATTGCTGCGCGAGCGCGCCCGGCCCAAGGCGATCGTGCGACGGAAGAAGCCCACGTTCGCGCGGCCGGCGCCCGACCCACTCCGGGAGGAGATCGTCGGCGCGACGGACGTGCTGATCGAAGCCCTCGCCGATTGAGGGTCCTGCACAACGTGCAGTGTGCACGACGGCGTGTTCTTCGAGGATCACGGCATCCCCACCGCGACGATCATCTCGGCGGAGTTCGTCCGGGCCGCCGCCGCGCAGGCCCGGGCGCTCGGGGCGGAGGACTACCGCACCGTGGTCGTCGCGCATCCGATCCAGCCGCTCACGCGCGAGGAGGTCCGGGCGCTCGCCGACAAGGCGTTCGACGAGGTGCTGGCGAGACTGACGCGATGATTCTTCGCCCCGGCGGCGTGGCGGGGCCGGCGCGCCACCCATAGCGCGCCGGCGCGCCGGCGGCCGCAGCACCACCCCGGCGTCGGCCGCCGCACCAGCCCCCGAGTCCTCGCGCGGCGGCGCGGTCGGCCGCGCCGTCCTCTTCGTGCACCTGGTGCTCTCGCCGCTCGTGTTCTCGCGCGAGACCATCGAGGCGTTCGAGTACAACAAGGTCGCGCTCCTCCTGGCCGTCGCCATCGTGCTGGCGGCCCTGGCGCCGGGCGCGCTCGTGCCGCGGGCCGGCCTGCTGCGCGATCCGCTCGGGCTCGGCGTCGTGCTGTTCACCGTCTCCGCGCTCGTGTCCACGGCGCTGTCCATCAGCCGGTGGACGTCGTTGCTCGGAGCCAACGAGAGCTACGCCGGGCTCGGGACCGTCGTGGCCTACGCGATCCTGTTCCTGACCACACGCAGCCTGGTGACCACGGCCCGCGACGCGCAGCGGCTGATCCTGGCGTCGGTCGTCGCCGCGGGGGTGGCGGCCACCTACGCGCTCGTGCAGGTGGCCGGGCTCGACCCGATCCTCTACGGGCGCACGTCGGGGCTGGCCGGCCTGATCCGGCCGTTCGCGACGATGGGCCACCCGAACTTCCTGTCGGCGTTCCTCGCCGCGGCCGTCCCACTCGTCGTGTACGCGCTGGTGCGCGCCCTCCGCGCCGGCCAGCGCGGGGTCGCCTCCGTGATGGCCGCCATCGTGATCGTGGCCGGTGCGGCGACGGCCGCGTCCGTGTCGCGCGGCGCCTGGCTCGCGCTGGCGGCCGCGGTCATCGTGCTGGCCCTCGGCGCCCTCGCCATCGGCGAGCGGCGAGTGGCCGGTGCGGTGGCCCTCGTCTCGGCCGGCGCGGTGCTGGCGCTGGGGGTGCTGGCCATCGTGCTGCCCGCCGGCCGCGGCATCGGCACGCTCGCCAGCCTGGCTCAGCGCGTGCGTCAGTTCGGTGAGTCGGCCAGCCGCCAGGCCATCTGGCAGGCGGCGTGGGACATCTTTCGCGACCATCCGCTGATCGGCACGGGTCTCGACACGTTTCAGATCGCCTTCGCCGACAAGCGGACGGTCGCCTACTGGAACCTCGAGTGGAACGGGAGCCCGACTCGCGCGCACAACGAGGCGCTCAACATCCTGGCCACCCAGGGCCTGCTCGGCGGACTCGCCGTCCTGGTGCTGGTGATCGGCGTGGTGATCGCGGCGCGCCGCGCGCTGCGATCGTCGGAGGATCGGCTGCTGGCCGTCGCGCTGCTCGCCGGCCTCGTCGCGTTCGCAGTCCAGGACCTCTTCAGCTTCACGGTGGCCGGATGCGGCACGCTGGCCGTCACCCAGGCGGCCCTGCTCTCTCGGCTGGCCATCGGCACGGACGCGCGGCCGCACCGACGGCGCGCGGTCGCTCGTCGTCGCACTCGCGGTCGCCGCGGTCGCTGGCCATCGTCGTGTTCGCCTCCAACATCCCGCCGGAATTGCTGCTGGACGAGCCGTCGCGGCTGGGCGGTGGGGTGATCGTTCTGCTGGCGCTCCTCATCGCGGCCGGATCGGTGTACGCGCTGGAGCAGCACGGCGGGTCGTCCCTCTTCGCCGGCGCATCGAGTATCGAGCGCACGGTGGCCCGGCGCCGTCTGACCACGCGGGACACGGTGGGGCTGGCGGCCCGGGTGATGCTCGGCGCCGCCGCGCTCCTGCTGCTGGTGGCTCGGCCGCTGGCCGCGGCGTGGGCCGCGCAGCAGGGGATCGTGCTCACGCCGTCCGAGCCCGCTCGTGCGGTGGATCGACTGACGCGGGCGGTCAGGCTCGACCCGGTCAACGAGCTGTACTGGGTGAAGCTCGGCGCCGCGGCGCAGGCCCACGCGCGGAGCGTGCGCGAGGCGCCGATCCGTCGCGCCTCGCTCGAGCAGGCGCGGGCCGCCTTCGAGCGCGCGATCCGGCTCTCGCCGGCCAATTCGTATAACCACGCCAACCTCGGCCGCGCGCTGGCCGATCTGGCCCAGTCGGGGGACGCCGCGCCCGGCGCCGCCTTCGCCGCGTTCGATCGGGCGCTGCAGATCGATCCCAACAACGCCTACTTCTACGCCGACGCCGCCAATGCGGCGCTGACCCTGGGGGACTACGAGCGGGCTCGCGAGTACGCCGAGCGCGGCTCGCAGCGCTATCCACGCTTTGCCCTGACCCGCGCCCTGCTCGGCCACATCGCGCTCGCACGCCGGCGGCCGGCGGAAGCGGTGGAGCCGCTGCAGCAGGCGGTGGACGGCGACTGGCACGGGGCGGAGCGCTTGCGGGTGGCCGCCGCGTCGAATCTGGCGGCGGCCTATCTCGAGCTCGGGCGTCCGGCCGAGGCCGAGGCCGCCGCCCGGGTCGCGCTCGAGCGCGCGCCCAATTTCGCCGACGCACGGTTCAACCGGGGCCGGGCGCTGGAGCGGCTGGGCCGGCGCGCCGAGGCGATCTCTGAATATCGCCGGGCGCTCGCCGATCAGCCCGATCACACGCCCGCCCGCCAGGCACTGCGCGCGCTGGGCGAGTCGTGAGGCTGTCCGCTCGATAGCTGGCCCGGCGTCTACAGCGTCTTTTCGCGAAGCAGTACCGCGCCCGCCTCCGGCTCGTACTGGCGGCCGACGAAGCCGAGGCGTCCGTACAGGGCCAGGGCGGTGCGGTTGTTCTCCTGCACCTCCAGGGTGAGCTTGCAGCAGCCGAGTCTGCGCGCTTCCGCCTCGACGGCTTCGAGCAGTCGCCGGGCGATGCCCTTTCGCTGGTGATCCTTCGCGACGTGCAGGTCGTGGATGTTGACGAGCGGCCGCGCCGCGAACGTCGAGAACCCGATGAAGCACGGTGGCGATTCCGACGGGCTCCTCCTGATGCAGCGCGAGGAAGATGAGGGTGGTCGGCTGCGCACGGAGCGCGGCCACCAGGGAGCGCTGAATGTCCGCGGGTAGATCACGGCCGTTGCCCATTGGATCCTGCGCGTAGGCGCGGGTCATCGCGAGCACGGCCGCTTGATGCCGAGGATCGGTGAGGTCAGCCCGGACGATGCGGAATGCGCTCACGTCGGCCGGTGGGTGGTGCAGGCGAGGCCCGGTCTCCCGGACCTCGCCGGGTGTCCCTACTCCGGCAGGCGCCAGACGCGCCCGGCCGGCGGCTCGTCGCTCAGCGCGAACTGGGGCAGCGCGAAGTGATCGGCGAGGTCCTGGAAGACCACCCGCACGCGCGCGCCGATGGCCACCTTGGCCTGGTCCTCCGGCGTGAAGTCCGCCTTCACGAGGTTGGCGATGATGCGCAGCGCCTCGTCGGGGGAGGGCTTGGCGCGCTGCTCGTCGAGCTCCACCAGGACGACCGCGTACGGCGTGAACTCCTTGAAGCCGGGCTGGATGGCGTGCATGACGATCTCGTAGGAGTGGATCGTGCCCTTGCCGCTCACCTCCTGCCAGCGCCAGCCGAGATCCATGCACCACGGGCAGGCGTGCGTGGGCGGATAGCGCATGAGGCCACACGCCGTGCAGGCGCGCACCATGAGCTTGTGCTGCCGGGCCAGGCCGAAGTACTCGTTCCACTCGCTGTCGTTGTCGGGCACGACCAGCGACATGCCGCGATAGGTCACCGGCTGAGGCATCTCGCTACCTCCGCATGATGAGCGCGCTGCCCAGCGGCGGCATCGCCCATCCGAGATTCATCGTGATCGTCGCGTCCTTCACCTGGCGGCAGCGGCCGGGTGAGTAGTCGTAGGTGTGCACGCCCTCGGTGCCCTTGGGGCAATAGTCGTCGACGGTGCCGCGCAGCTGGCGAACGTTCTCGATCACCATCGACATGCCGTGGGTGTAGCCCTCGCACAGGTGGCCGCCCGAGGTGTTGTTGGGGCGCTTGCCGCCCAGCTCGATGATGCCGCTGGAGACGTACTGGCCGCCCTCGCCCTTCTTGCAGAAGCCGTACTCCTCGAGCTGCAACATGGTCGTGAAGGTGAAGGCGTCGTAGGAGCCGGTCACGCTCACGTCCTCGGGCCGGATGCCGGCCTGGGGGAAGATGATGTCCTTGGCGTAGTAGCCGGCCACGCGGCTGATGGGACCGTGGGCCCAGTGAAAGTCCAGCCGGGGCTTGGAGACACGTCCGGCCACGCCCAGGATGTGGATCGGCCGCTGGCGCATGTCGCGCGCGCGCTCGGCCGAGGTGACGATGACGCAGGTGGCGTTGTCGGTCTCGAGACAGCAGTCGAGCAGGTGCAGCGGCTTGCAGATCCAGCGCGAGTTGACGACGTCCTGGACGGTCACGCGCTCCTTCAAGAGCGCCTTGGGATTCTGCGAGGCGTGCTTGCTGTGGGCGACCTTGACGTGGGCGACCTGTTCGGAGGTCGTGCCGTAGTCGTACATGTGGCGCATGAACGTCGGCGCGAAGTTCTGACCGGCACTGCGCATGCCGAACGGCACCTGGGCCAGATCGAGCCCGCGCACCGGCTGGGCGGCGCGGGCGCCGGTGCCGCCGATGCGGAACTCCGAGTAGCCGTTCATCGAGCGGTAGATCGCCACCGTGTTGCACATCCCGGCTTCGATCGCGCCCATGGCGAGGCCGACCAGCGCCTCGGTCGAGGAGCCGCCGCCCATCACGTCCATGTAGAAGTTCAGGCGAATGCCGAGGTCGGGCGCCACGTGCGGGGCCAGCGTCGAATCGCCGCCCTGGTAGTCGAGCATGCCGTCCACGTCGCTGGCCTTGAGCCCGGCGTCGAGGATTGCCTTGCGGACTGCCTCCACCGCCATGGCCCGCGTCGAGCGGCCGGAGCCGCGCGAGTACTCCGTCTCGCCCACGCCCACGATGCAGTACTTGTCACGTAGATGGCTCATCGCCTCTCCTTGCCACGATCGATCACGACGACGTGCGAGCGCGCGCCGTCGCGGGTGTGCGGCTCACTTGCGACCGCTGCTCGAGACGGCGGCCACCACGCCCAGTCCGATGTACACACTGCCGGAGATCCAGCGCTCGCTCGCCAGGACGCGCGGACGGCCACGCAGCCAGCGGGCGGCCGTGCCCGCGCTCAGCGCGTAGGCGCCGTCGGTGACGGTGCCGAGCAGCACGAACAGCAGGCCGAGCCCGAGGATCTGGGCCTCCGGGCGGCCGCGCGCGAGATCGACGAACTGGGGCAAGAAGGCGAGGAAGAACAGCGCCGTCTTGGGGTTCAGGACATTGACGACGACCCCGTCGAGAAACGCGCGGCGTAGCTGTCGCGGACGACCGCTCTCCACGGACGCCGGGGCGCGGCGATCGAGGATCCGGCGAACGCCCAGGTAGACGAGATAGGCCGCGCCCAGCCACTTCACGACGGTGAAGGCCGTGGCGGAGGCGACCAGCAGTGCGGAGAGACCGACCGCCGCGGCCCCCACGTGCACCAGCGTGCCCACGTGCACACCCAGCATGGAGACGAGCCCCGCCCGCCGGCCCTGGTCGATGCTCCGGGTGACGATGTAGAGCACCGCCGGGCCGGGCGTGAGCAGCAGCACCAGCGCGGCGACGACGAAGAGCCCGAGACTCGAGGCGTCGGGAAGCACGATCATCAGGAGGCGGAGTATAACGCAGACCGGTTCGGCGAATCCGCGCGGGATCGACGCGCGCTCACCGCTTGCCGTTCGTCTTCGGCAGGACCTCCGCGAGGAACTTTCCGGTGTAGGAGCCGGCCGTCTGGGCGACCAGCTCGGGGGTACCCTCGGCCACGATCTCGCCGCCCTCCTCGCCGCCCTCCGGCCCGAGGTCGATCACGTGGTCCGCGCACTTGATGACGTCCATGTGGTGCTCGACGACCAGCACCGTGTTGCCGGCGTCCACCAGGCGATGGAGCACGCCGAGGAGCTTGCGGACGTCGTCCAGGTGCAGGCCCGTGGTGGGCTCGTCGAGGATGTAGAGCACGTCGCCGGTCGCGCGCGCGCCCAGCTCGGCGGCGATCTTCAGGCGCTGGGCCTCGCCGCCCGACAGCGTGGTGGCGGGCTGGCCGAGGCGAAGGTAGCCCAGTCCGGTCTCCTGCAGCGTGCGCATGCGCCGGGCCAGGCTCGCCTGCCCGGCGAAGAAGTCCACCGCCTCGTCCACCGTCATGCGCAGCACGTCGCCGATCGAGCGGCCGCGATAGCGCACGCCGAGCACCTCGGGCCGATAGCGCCGGCCCTCGCACTCCTGGCAGGAGACATAGACATCCTCGAAGAAGTACATCTCGAGCTTCTGGAACCCGTCGCCCTGGCACGACTCGCAGCGGCCGCCCGGCACGTTGAACGAGAACGCGCCGGCGTTGAGCCCGAGCGTCTTGGCGCGGGGGAGCGCGGCGTAGAGCTTGCGGATCTCGTCGAACGCCTTCACGTAGGTCACCGGGTTGGAGCGCGGCGTACGGCCGATCGGCTCCTGGTCGATGAGGCGCACGCCCTTGAGGTACTCGAGGCCGATGAGCGTGTCGTAGACCCCGGGCGGCAGGAACTCGGACTTGAAGGCGCGCGCGACCGCGCGATAGAGCGTGTCGTGGACCAGCGTCGACTTGCCCGACCCCGACACGCCGGTGACGACGGTCAGCGTGCCCAGCGGCACGCGCAGCGTGACGTCCTTGAGGTTGTGCTCGCGGGCGCCGCTCAGCGTCAGGTGGCGACGGCCGGGGCGCCGGATCGGCGGGACGGGAATGTTCTCGCGCCCGGCGATGTAGCGCGCGGTCAGCGAGTGGCCGGCCCGGCGGAATTCCGCCTGCGGCCCGGCCACGACGATCTCGCCCCCGCGCTCGCCCGAGCCTGGACCCAGCTCGACCACGTGGTCGGCCGCCTCGATGAAGCTGCGGTCGTGCTCGACGACGACGACCGTGTTGCCGGCCTGGGCCAGCTCGCGGCAGAGATCGACCAGCTGCATCGTGTCGCGGGCGTGCAGCCCGATCGACGGCTCGTCGAGCACGTAGAGCGTGCCGACCAGCTGGGAGCCGAGCTGGTTGGCGAGGTTGATGCGCTGGGCCTCGCCGCCCGACAGCGAGCGGGTCTGGCGGGCCAGCGTGAGGTAGCCGAGGCCGACGCGCAGCAGGAACGTGAGCTTGGCCTGCAGCTGGCGCAGGATCTCGCGGGCCACGGCCGCTTCCCACGCGGTGAGCTTCAGATCGGCCACCAGCGCGGCGGCGCGATCGATCGTCAGCGTCACGAACTCCGCGATGGTCAGCCCGGCCACGCGCACGGCGAGCGCCGGCGGCTTGAGCCGCGCGCCCTGGCACACCGGGCAGCGCGACTGGCTGCGGTAGCGCGAGAGGAAGACCCGCACGTGCAGCTTGTAGCGGTAGGACTCGATCTCCTCGAAGAACCCGTTGATGCCGGGGAACTTGCCCTCGCCCTCGTACACGAAGGCGCGCTCCTGCGCGGCCAGCTCGTCCCACGGCCTCGTCGGATCGAGGCCGGCGCGCTTGGCCGCCTTCAGCAGCTCGCGCTGGTACCACTTGCCGGAGGGATGCGTCCACGGCTCCACTGCGCCGCCGCTGAGGCTCAGCGTGCGGTCGGGCACCACCAGCGCCTCGTCGTACTTGAGGATGTTGCCGAACCCCTTGCACTCGCTGCAGGCGCCGAGCGGATGATTGAAGGAGAAGAGCAGCGGCTGCGGCCGCTCGAGCGCGGCGCCGCACGCGCTGCAGCGGAACGCCTCGGCGAACACGCGACGGCCGCCGTCGACCAGCTCGACCGCGACCTGGCCGCTGCCCTCGCGCAGGGCGCCCTCCAGCGACTCCACCAGGCGACTGCGCTGCGCGCCGTCGAGCACGACGCGATCGAGCACCACCGCGATCGGGCCCTCGACCCGCTCCGGTGGCGGCGCGGCGAGGTCACACTGCACGCCGTCCACCAGCACGCGGGCGAAGCCGCGCCGGGTGAGTCCGGCCCACAGCTCGGTGACCGGCTGGCCGGCCGGCACCGGCAGCGGGAAGGTGACGAGCGCGCGCGCGCCGGCGTGCTCGCTCAGCAGCGCGTCGGCGATGGAATCCGGCGAATGGGAGACGGCGGCGGCGCCGCACGCGGGGCAGTGGACGCGGCCGATCTTCGCGTACAGCAGTCGCAGGTAGTCGTACACCTCGGTGGCGGTGCCCACCGTCGAGCGCGCCGTGCGCACCGGGTTCTTCTGCTCGAGCGCCACCGCCGGCCGCACGTTCTCGATGCGATCCACGTCGGGTCGATCGACCCGGTCGAGGAACATCCGGGCGTACGTCGACAGCGATTCGATGTAGCGCCACTGGCCTTCGGCGAACAAGGTGTCGAAGGCGAGCGAGGACTTGCCGGAGCCGGAGACGCCGGTGACGACGGTGAGCCGATCGTGAGGGATCTCGAGGGAGATGTTCTTGAGGTTGTTCTGGCGGGCTCCCTCGATACGGAGCCCCGAGGGGTCGGGGCATTCGAGACGTCCTCCTGAGATGGAGAGTTTACTGGAAGTGGTAGCATGGCGCCACATGGCGGACGGTGTTCGCGTCCTCATCGTCGACGACGACGCGGAGATCCGGCGCGTCCTGACGGCGGTCCTCGTGGAGACCGGCGCCGACGTGGCCGAGGCCGCCTCCGCCACCGAGGGCATGGCCCGCCTCGGACGCGAAGACTTCGACGTCGCGCTGCTCGACATCCAGATGCCCGATCACTCCGGCCTCGACGTCCTGCGCTGGGCCCGCGCCGTCGCGCTCGACACCGAGCTGATCGTGCTGACCGGCCACGCCGACGTGGAGACCGCGGTGGAGGCGATGCGCCTGGGCGCCTGCGACTTCGTCACCAAGCCGTGCCGCAACGCCGAGCTTCGCCAGGCGGTGACCCAGGCCGCCGAGACGCGAGCGCTGCGGCGCAAGAACGTGGCGCTCACCGAGGTCATCACGCGCCGCGACGGTCTGCCCACGATCGTCGGACGCAGTCCGGAGATCCACGAGGTGCTCGCGGTGATCGGTCGCGTCGCCGGCAGCGACAGCCCGGTGCTGATCCAGGGCGAGAGCGGCACCGGCAAGGAGCTGGTGGCGCGCAGCATCCACCTGCAGTCGCGCCGCGCCCGGCGCGCGTTCGTCTCGCTCAACTGCGGCGCGCTGCCCGACACGTTGCTCGAGTCCGAGCTGTTCGGTCACAAGCGCGGCGCCTTCAGCGGCGCGATCGACTCGCGGGTGGGGCTGCTCGAGGCCGCCAGTGGCGGCACGCTCTTTCTCGACGAGCTCGCCGAGATGTCGCCCGCCATGCAGGTGCGCCTGCTGCGGGTGCTGGACTCCGGCGAGGTGCGCCGGGTGGGCGAGGAGCGGATCTCCCACGTGGATGTCCGGATCGTCGGCGCCACCGCCAAGGATCTGGCCCGCGAGGCGGCCGAGGGCCACTTCCGCTGGGATCTGTTCTACCGGCTCAGCACGCTGGTCATCCCGGTGCCGCCGCTGCGCCGGCGACAGGGCGACGTTCCGCAGCTCATCGAGCACTTCCGCACCTCGCAGGTGCGGGGCGGCCGGAGCCTGCGCTTCACGCCCGAAGCGATGGAGCGCCTGAGCGAGTACGGCTGGCCCGGCAACGTTCGCGAGCTCCGCAACCTCATCGAACGGCTCCAGATCCTCCACCAGGGGCACGACGTCGGCGTCGCGGATCTGCCCGCGGAGTTCGGCCGGGCCGCGCCGGCCGCTCTGGCGTCGCCCAGCCCGCTCGCGGCGGACACCCTGATGGTGCCGCTGGCCGAGGTCGAGCGACGTCACGTCGAGCGCGTGCTGCACGCCACGGGCTGGAACAAGGCCCGCGCCGCCCGCGTGCTCGGGATCGACATCAAGACGCTGAACAAGAAGATCCGCGACTTCATGCTCGCCCAGCGCGACTGACGGGAGAAACTCCCTCCTCCTGGGAGAACCTCCCTGGCCCTGTCGATGTCGTTCGTGCAAACGCTACGAATCCGACTGGTTACAACGACAACTGCCTGGCACCTGCGTTGCCCAGCATCTGTTGCCATGACAGCTGATCGCCCCCGATCCGTCACCTCGTCGCGCCGCCGCCGTATCGAGACGCGGCCGGCGATCACGCCCTGGAGTCCCGATATCGTGCTCGCCACGACGATCGCCAGCGCGTTCCCGCGCCCGGCCGTCGTGGTGGCGGAGCCCGGCGTTCGGCCGGAAGCCGTCGGAGCGCGGCTCGGGACCGCCCGCACGCTCCTGGCCTCGCTCGCCGAGGCGCGGGAGACGCTCGGCGCCGCCGCGGCGGAGGCCCAGGTCCGGGCGGCCGGCGCCACGTCCACGCGCGAGCGCGTGTCGGCGACGTTCGCCGCGTATCGCGCGGAGGCCGTGCTGGACGGGGTCCTGACCGGCACCTGGCGGCAGGTCTCGGCCCTGATGGAAGAGCGCGGGCTGCGATGAGCCCGCTGCGCCCGACCTCCAACGTCTACGTGCTGCCGGCGCTGTCCGCGGAGACGCCGAGCCTCCGGCCCCGGCCGCGGTTGTCCATGCGGCTGCGCGCGCTCGCGTGGTGGTGGCGGCTTCGCCTGACCGTGCGCGAGGTCACCGACGCGCTCCGGCGCTTCGGTCGTCCTCGATCCCGCGTGGAGCGCGACGATCTCGGCCTGAACGCCGAGCCGATCGCCGTGGCCCCGCCGCGGCGATCCGCCGGGTCCCGCCCAGGTCATCGAGCTCGCCGCCGCCCGCCAGCGCCGCTCCACTCGCTAGCCCTCAGTCCGCGTCGCGAGCCTCAGTCCGCGCCGTTTGACAGCCGTCCACCCCGCCGGTAGAATTCGCGCGCGACGATGCAATTGCGAATCATTCCTAAGAAGGCTGGTCGCGACAACGGCGGCCGCGTCATCCCCGCCGACGCGCTGCGCGCGCGCGGCAAGCGCCTGACCCGGCCCCGCCGCCTCATTCTCGATCTCGTGCGAGGGACCGACGCGCATCCGTCGGCCGCGGTGGTGTACCGCGAGGTCCGGCGCCACTTGCCGCGCGTGAGCCTGGCCACCGTCTATCGCAATCTGCGGATGCTGGCCGCCGAGGGCTTGCTCAGCGAGCGGGCCGAGGCCGGCGGCACGCGATTCGACGGCAACACCGACCCGCACGACCACTTCACCTGTGTGGCGTGCGGGCGCATCTACGACGTGCCGCCGCTCGGCGCGCGTCGGGTTGCCCCCCGGGCGACGTTCCGCCCGGGCTTCGAGGTGCACGGTCAGCGCATCGAATTCTATGGCCGCTGCGACACCTGCCGCCGCGGCTCCACCCGAGAGCGAAGGAGGAACCATGCCAGGGAAAAGCCTCAAGGGCACTAAGAGCCTCGCGAATCTGAAGGACGCGTTCGCCGGTGAGTCACAGGCCAACCGCCGCTATCTCTACTTCGCGCGCGTCGCGGACATCGAGGGCTTCCCGGACGTGGCCGGCCTGTTCAAGGACACCGCCGATGCCGAGACCGGGCACGCCTTCGGTCACCTGGACTTCCTCAAGGAAGTCGGCGATCCCGCCACCGGCGAGCCGATCGGCAAGACCGAGCTGAACCTGAAGGCCTCGGTGGCCGGCGAGACGTACGAGTACACCCAGATGTACCCGGGTATGGCCAAGACGGCGCGGGACGAAGGGTTGGCGGAGCTGGCGGAGTGGTTCGAGACGCTCGCCAAGGCTGAGAAGTCGCACGCGGGGCGGTTCAACAAGGGCCTGAATCAGATCGCGGGCAAGGATCCGGCGGAGGCGATCTAGCTCTCGATACTCCGGGCGAGCGGTGGGGCGGGGGCATGGGGGTCCGGCGACCACGAGGTTGGCGGCGTTGGACGCGCTGCCTGGTCCATACGACGGGCGGCGGGCGGTAATCGTTGGAGTGAAACGGGTCGGCGGACCCCCATGCCCCCGCCCCGCCGCTCGCCCTCAGTGGGAGTAGATCGCCGTCTCGACCATGCCGAGATCAATTCTGTTCATGTGCAATCGACCCTTCGCCTGGCCATTCGCATGTCCAGTCGGTCGCCACTCTCCGCGCGCCTTTTGGGTATAGACCGTGACTAGCCCGGCGCTTGATCTTACAAAGCCGGAGTTCTGGGACCTTGGAAAGGTCGATACGGAGCTCAGACGGGTCTATGACATCTGTAGTGGGTGTCGGCGGTGTTTGCCGTTGTGTCCTTCGTTCAGGGTGCTGTTTGATCGGTTGGATGTGGATGCGGTCGATGGGGATGTGGAGAAGCTGCCGAAGGCGGATGTGAAGGAAGTGGTCGACCTTTGTTATCAGTGCAAGCTCTGTTTCAACCATTGCCCCTATACTCCGCCGCATCGGTGGGCGGTGGATTTCCCGCGGCTGATGCTGCGGGCGCGGGCGGCCGAGGCGCGACGCGGTGGCGTGAGCCTTCAAGATCGGATGCTGGGCAACACCGATCTCGTCGGGCGAGTCGGCAGTCTGCTGGCGCCGCTGTCCAACTGGATGAACGAGCTGGCGGTGCACCGCGCGTTCATGCAGTGGATCACCGGGATTCATCGCAAGCGCCGCCTGCCGCGTTTCCATCGGCCGACGTTCTCGTCGTGGTTCCGCCGTCGCGGCAAGGCCACGACCGCGAGCACGATTCGCCCGGGTGCTCAGGGAGGCGGGACCACCGGCGCGCGCCGCTGGCTCGGCGACCAGGGGAGCCCCGATCGTGCGCAAGGTCGCGTTGTTCGCCACCTGCTCGGTGGAGTACAACGCGCCGGCGATCGGCCGCGCCGCCGTGGCCGTGCTGGAGCGCAACGGCGTGGACGTCGCGCTGCCCGAACAGCGCTGCTGCGGGATGCCGTACCTCGACGGCGGCGCGATCGACCAGTGTCGGGCGCTCGTCCGCGACAACGTGCGGACGCTGGCCGCCGCGGTGCGCGAGGGCCGCGACATCGTCACTCCCGGCCCCACCTGCAGCTACATGCTGAAGCAGGAATACGCGTGGCTGGACGGCTCGGAGGACGCCAAGCTGGTGGCCTCGCACACGCGGGACCTGTTCGAGTACCTGGCGGGCTTGCAGGCCGCCGGGGCGCTCGACACGCGGTTCGAGCGCCCGATCGGGCCGGTGACCTACCACGTGCCGTGCCACCTGCGCGCGCAGAACATCGGCACGAAGTCCGCCGACGTCCTGCGCGCCGTGCCCGGGACGCAGGTCACGGTGGTGGAGCGCTGCTCGGCGGTCGACGGGACCTGGGGCTTCAAGACGGAATACTTCGATCTCTCGCTGAAGGTGGCCAAGCCGCTGTTCGACGCGGTGCAGGCCGACGCGACGGCCATCGTCGCCACCGACTGTCCGCTGGCCGCCATGCAGATCACCCAGGGCACCGGCACGGAGGCGCGCCATCCCATCCAGGTCCTGGCCGCCGCCTACGGCCTCGAGGACGCATGAAGCCGATCGCCTTCGCCGACATCCTGAACGTGTACGAGTACGAGAAGGTGCGCGAGGCGCGCCGCCGCGAGCTCGATCGGGCTGAAGGCCGAGCGCCGGGTCGAGGTGGGGCGCTATCTCTCGTTCGTGTTCGAGAACCGCGAGACGGTGTGGTTTCAGATCCAGGAGATGGTGCGGGCGGAGCGCATCGTGGACGACGGCAAGATCGCCGACGAGATCGAGGTCTACAACACGCTGCTGCCGCGGCCCGGCGAGCTGGCCGCCACCATGTTCATCGAGATCGGCGAGCCCGAGCGGATCAAGCCCGTGCTCGACTCGCTGCTCGGCATCGACACCGGCGGCCACGTCCGGCTCACGGTCGGCCCTCACACCGTCTCGGGCGTGTTCGAGGCCGGCCACTCCGACGAGGAGCTCGGCAAGCTCTCCGCCGTCCACTTCGTCCGGTTCGCGCTCCCGCCCGACGCCCGCCGCGCCTTCGCCGACGCCGAGGTCGCGCTGGTGGTGGACCACCCGGCCGACCCCGGCCGCACGGTGCTGACGCCGGCGGTCCGCCGCCGTCTCGCCGCCGACTTCACGTGAGCCGCTCGCCCTTCCTGATCTTCGCCGCTGGGCTCGCGCTCGCCCTCAGCGCCTGCAGCGGCGAAAAGCTCAGCCCCGAAGCCGAGCGCGGCCGCCAGATCTACCTGAGCTCCTGCATCGCCTGTCATTCCGCCGACCCGACCCAAGCCGGCCCCGTCGGCCCCGAGATCAAGGGTTCGTCTCCAGACCTGCTCGACGCCAAGCTCCTCCGCGGCACCTACCCGCCCGGCTACAAGCCCAAGCGCCCCACCGCCGTGATGCCACCCCAGCCTCAGCTCTCCAGCGACATCCCGGCCCTCGCGGCTTACCTCCGCTAGCTCGGATCCTCCGCGAAGCCAGATCGGCTCGATCCCGAGTGAGGGCTTGGCGCCGCGGGGCCTGACGCTGGGGGCGGCCCCTAGCCGGCAGGCTCCGTCACCCGTTCGACCCAACGCACTTCTGCGAAGTGCGAGGGTACGAAGGGGTCCCGCTACGCCTGCCGGCAGGGGCCGCCCCCAGCGCCACCCACGTGCCGGCTGAGCCTCACTCAGGATGAGCCGGTTGCTGGAACGACCGTCGGAGTGACTAGCGGAGGAGAGAGGGAGAGGGCCTTGCGGCCCTCTCCCCGCGCTAAGAGCTATCCGAAGAGCTTGGCGAGGCCGACGTAGAGGATCAGGGTCAGGATGAAGCCGGCCCAGAAGGTCTTGGAGAGGCTGGCGAGCATCTTCTTGCCACCGCTGGCCTTGTCGGGCGTGGCCGGTCCGGCCAGGGCGTTGATCTCGACGGCGAGGATGACGATCGCGAGCAGGATCAGGGCGCCCCACTTCTGGCCGCCGCTCATCGGGCCGGCCATCGACAGATGCGAGGCGGCGCCCATGAAGAACAGCATCGGGATGGACAGCATCGTGTTGGTGCGCGAGGCCACGCCGGCCTTGGCGCCGCGTGCGGCCGCCTCGGGGATGGCCGACCCACCGCCCGCGACCGCCGCGGCCGACGCCATCACCACCTGCTGGCCCGGCCAGATGACGAACCAGACGTTCGCCCACATGACGCTGCCCAGCATGCCGCCGAAGAAGATCTTCCAGCCGTACGCGGTGGCCGCGAACTCACGCAGACCGCCGTAGCGGGCGAACGCGATGTGCAGGATGTAGAGCCAGCCCGTGATGAACGTGAACATCGCGCCCCACCGGAACCACCACAAGCCGTGTCGAGGAGACCGCCCCGCACGATCCCGCTGCGGACGGCGGCGTTGTCCGCGACGAACTTGCTGCCGAAGAACGGCGTCTGGACGAAGTTGAAGTAGTACAGCATGCCGATCCAGGTGATGCCTGCGAGGAAGTGAAACCATCGCAGGAGGAACAGGATGCCTTCACCACTGAGTAGTGCCATGGCCCACGCCTCCGTAGTCGAATGATGGACTACTCTTCGTCGTCGTCCTCGTCATCGGCCGCTGCTTCGTCATCCTCCGCGTCATCGAGGTCGTCCTCGTCCACGTCGTCCTCGAGATCGTCGTCGTCCTCGTCGTCGTCCTCGACGAGGTCGTCGTCTTCAGCCGCGACGTCGCCGTCCTCCAGGGCGTCGTCGTCTTCGTCCTCGAGCTCGTCGTCGTCTTCGTCTTCGTCCTCGAGCTCTTCGTCCTCGAAGTCCCCGTTCTCGCTGTCGACGTGACTGGAGGGGATCATAGCGTCGTCCTGCCAGGGATTCCTGCGGAACTGCATGTAAAGGTTCCTCCGAGCCGTACCCGGCCAGACGTTCTGAGGAGCGGAAATCGCCACCCTCGAAAACCCGGGCGGATTATACACCGGGCGCACCGGTGCAAGCGCAATGTGCGCCGGCCACCGGCTTGCCGCCGGAGGCGGTTCAGCGCGAGACGGTGAGCGGTGACGACAGCGCCACGTCGTTGGTCTCGTCGAGCTCGGCTTGCTGACCCGCCGCATCGGCCACCGCCACGATCCGATACGTGCCCGTCGCGACAGTGGCGGGGACCGTCACGCTCATGACCGCCGCGCTGCTGAGGCCGGCGCCGAGGCCGCCGACCGCGCGCGTGCCCAGGAGCAGATCCCCGGCGTCCGGCGTGTCGTCGGCGGACAGGAAGAAGCGAATGACGAACGGTCCGGCCGCGGCCGGGCCCGCGTTGCGCACGGTGTGGCTGATCACCATCGGTCGCCCGGCCTGGACGACCGCCGGGCTCCCGAGCGCGGTGATGAGGATCTCCGGTCGATACGCGATGAACGGCAGCGGGGCGGAGACCATCACGTTGTTGGACTCGTCGAGCTCGACCTGCTGCTCGAGCGCATCGGCGACGGCGATGACCCGATAGCTGGCGGGGACCACCGTCCCCGCTGGCACGGTCACCGTGGTGATCGCGGCAGCGCTGGCGCCCGCCGCGAGGCCCGCGACGCTGCGTGCCCCGAGCAGGACGTCATTCGTGTCCAGCCTGTCGTCGGTCGACAGATAGAACCGGATGACGAAGGCGCCGGCGGGCGCCGGACCGATATTGCTGACCGTGTGCGTGATGGCGAGCGGGCGGCCGGCCTGGGCCGTGACCGGGACGCTCAGCTTGGAGATGGTGAGGTCCGGCCGGTAGGCGGTGACCGGCAACGGGGACGAGACCGCCGTGTTGTTCGTCTCGTTCAGCTCGGCCACCTGCCCGGCCGCGTCGACCAGGGCGATGACGCGATAGGTGCCCGGGACCGACGTGTTGCCGGGCAGCGTCAGTGTCGTGATTGCCGCGCTGCTGACGCCGGCCCCCAGGGCGGCGACGTTACGCGAGCCCAGGAGCACATCGCCGCCGTCGAGGGTGTCGTCGCTCGAGAGGAAGAAGCGGACGGCAAAGGCGCCGGCCGGCGCGTTCCCGACGTTGCGCACGGTGTGCCGGATGGCGAGCGGGCGCCCGGCCTGAGCCTTGGCGGGCAGCACGAGATCGGTGACCGTCAGATCGGGGCGGTACGCCGTCACCGCGATGGACGAGCTCGTCAGCGTGTTGTTGGACTCGTCGAGCTCGGTCAGCTGCTGGGCGGAATCCAGGACCGCCATCACGTGGTACGCGGCGGGCACCGGCAGCGAGGCCGGGATCGGCAGGGACGTCGTCAGCGTGCTGGTGCCGTTGCCGCTCAGTGCGCCGAGCTTCCGCGTACCCAGCAGCACGCTGTCCGCCGTCGCGTCGCTGACGATGAAGAACGTCATGACCGACGCCGAGGCCGGCGCGGGCCCGGCGTTGTGCACGGTGTGCGTGATGGCCAGGGGCCGCCCGCTCTGGGCGGCCGCCGGGACTTTCAGCGCGGTGAGGGTGAGGTCCGGCCGGTACAGCGTCACGGGCATCGGTGAGGACACGCGGAAGTTGTTGCTCTCGTTCCGCTCGGCCACCGCGTCATCGGGATCCACCACCGCCAGGATCCGGTAGTCCCCGGGGTTCACGCTGACCGGAATGACCAGCGAGGTGGCGGCGGCACTGGCGCCGTTGATCGCCAGCGCGCCAATCATGCGGGTGCCGAGCAGGACATCGCCCGAGCCCGGCTCGGTGCCGGTGGTGAGATAGAAGCGGAGCGGTATCGCCGGCGACGTCGCGCCTCCGGCGTTGCGCACGGTGCTGCTCACGCTGATCGTCTGGCCCTGACGTGCGCTGGACGGCTCGCACAATGGGCGGGAGGCTAATAGCGGCGCGAGTTTGGACGGCAGGCGGCGAAGGTGGTGCCCGCGTGGTGCCGCCAGGATTTCCCTATAGGTGGGCATCCGGTGCAGGGGGAGGCGACCGCGCTGCAGTCGCTGACGGACTACGCCTCGCCGGCGAAGAGGTTCTTCTTCACGATGGCGTGCACGCCCCAGTTGCCGTCGACCACCTGCGTGATGCCGTAGTCCACCGCCACCGACATCAGCGAGATCGCCTCGTCCTCGGAGAGGCCGCGCGTGGTCATGAGGAAGTGGCGCATCTTGCGGAAGGCATCCCGCATGGCGAGATCGATCGACGACTTCGAGTAGATCGTCGCTCTGGGCGCTGCCGCCGAGCTCCTGGAGGTACTTCGGATAGCTGAACCCGTGCAGCACCCACTCGTCCTGCGTCTCGAGGAGCGGGTACTCGAGACCCGCGAGCTGCGTGCCCGCCAGCGAGGCCTTGGGATGCAGGATGAGCTGGAAGGTCCCGGTCAGCGAGCATTCGATCGCGGTGCCGGCGAGCTCGGAGTCGCCCTGAGCGGCGTGCGAGTCGCCCACGGACAGGAGCCCGCCAGGCACCGCGACCGGGTAGTACATCGTCGCGCCCTTGCCGATGCGCCAGTCGTCGATGTTGCCGCCCACCCAGTGGGGCGGGATGGAATCCACCATGTCCGCCTCGGCCGGCGCCAGGCCGATCACCCCGAAGTGCGGGCGGATCGGAATGCGGACGTTCTTCAGCACGCCGTGCTTTTCCTGCACGGTCTTGTGGTCCACCGGCACGCCCGGATAGTCGATGATCTTGTGCACGACGCCGAACGGGTCGGTCTGGGGCGTCCACTGGAAGTTGTAGAGCGCCTTGGCCCAGTTGCGCTCGCCCGCGGTGTCGATCTCGTAGATCGTGATGACTTCCCGCGGCTTGGGATCGGTGAGGAGATCCTTGTAGTGAAAGCCCCACCACGCCGCGGCGTTGCTGCCGAACGTCTTGCCCTTGAACCGCGGATTCGCGCACGGTCGCGGCTTCACGTCGAGGATGCGCACCTCGAGGATGTCGCCCGGCATCGCGCCCTTCACGGCCACCGGCCCCGTGCAGATGTGCACGCCGAGCCCTTCGCCCGCCCCGCGTCCGAACAGCGTCGGCTGCATCGGCCCGGCCCCTCGCCGGTCGACGCCCTTGCGCTGCTTGTCCCAGAAGAAGACGCTCTCCGCGCCCGGATCGCCGGTGACCATGCGCTCGGCGTCGTCGTTGGCGTGATGCGTGAGCGACTCGATGGTGACGAAGTCGCCGGAGTTGATCTCGACGAGCGGCTTCAGCAGCTTGCTGAAGTACCCCCAGTGCACCGTCTTGTCGTTGGCCGGCACGTAGTAGTGGTTGCGCGTGCCCGGCACCATGCCCGGCTGCGCCTGCGCGGCCGGAGCCGTCATGGCCGCGGCGGTCACGGCCGCCGCACCGGCCAGCAGCGTGCCCTTCAGGAAATCGCGACGACCGTGATCATCGGCAGGATGGTGCGCGGCGCCATTTTTCTCTTCGGACATGCGTCACCTCGTGGATGAGGGTGAGGGCCACGACTCGACGCTGAGTGGTGAGGGTCGGCGCTGACCACGGATTGCGGTTCCCGCTTCGGTTGCTCCAGCTTTGAGAGAATCTAGGTCAGCCCCGTGGGGGTGTCAAGCGTGGTGGCGTGGTAGAATCCCCCTCCGCAACGACGCAAGTTCTCTTGCCACGGCGGTGTAGCTCAGCGGCAGAGCAGGGGTCTCATAAGCCCCGTGTCGGAGGTTCAATTCCTCCCACCGCCACCACTTCAACGGCCGTGGGGTACTGCTACCAGTGTGGTGTTTCGAATGATGAACCGCAGACGGATCCAGCAGGTGTTCGGCATGGCGCCCGCGGCGCTCTCGGCCGCGAAGCCCAAGGCGTCGACGCTCAAGCTTCGCCGGGCGCCGAGGATGGGCTGGCCGGATCTCGACGAGATCCTGGCGCCCCGACGGCCCGCGCGAGCGAAGATCAGCCGCCGGCGGCGTCGTCCGTCATGACTTCACGAGCAAGACGGCGCAGTCCGTGCGGCGGAGGAGCTCCTCCGTGGTGTCGCCCAGGGAGAGGCGGTCGCCGGGGCGGGCGTTGACGCCGAGCACCAGCAGGGTGTGGTGGCCGGCCTGCAGCTCCTGTTGAATCACCTGCTCGTGAAGACGATGCGTGCGGACGACCGAGCGGAACGCCACACCCTCTCGGCGGGCCATGGCTTCGATCTCGCGGACCACCGCGCGGGCCGGTGCGGTGGCCTCGTGCTCCAGCCGCGTGAGCCCCATCTCCGAGCGCGGTCGCGTCACGTGCAGCACGGTCACCGCGGTGCTGGCCCCCTTGGCCAGCGCTACCGCGACCTCGGCGGCGCGCCGCGAATAGTCGGTGCCGGTCACCGGGACCATGATGCGTAGGGATTCGGGGGGCGCGCCGATTGCGATGGCCATGACGCCGCTGAACTCTCGGGCCACGCGGTCGATGACGGGGCCGTAGCCCGACGCCCCATCCGTCGTCGGTGGCGTCGGGGCCCGCTCCATCCCGATGAAGATCATGTCGTAGCCCTTCGCGCCCTCGGCCAGCACCGCCTCGGCCGGATCGCCCGCGGCCTTCGCTGCGACGATCACCTCCGGCATCTCGGGCTTGTCGTCGGTCCTCGTCGCCGTGGCCGCGTGCCGGGTGCCGCGCTCGGCCGAATCCGTTACCGTGTCCAGCGCCCGCCGGCCGGACCCGGTCCTCGGCGAGTCGGAGCCGGCGTCGAGCGGCAGGATCGTCGTCATCACCTGACGGCTGCCGGCGAAGAGTCCCGCCAGCCGCTCGGTCAGGCTGCCGCTCCGCTCCTCGGTGACGACCAGGATGCGCTCGAGGTGAGGTACGAAATGATCGGCCTCGGCGGCCTCGCGCTCGAGGCGCTCGGCCTCCTCGCCGTGGGCGGGGATGCTCGCCAGCAGCCACTTGAGGATCGGCGGCGTCGCGATCGTCGTGGTGATGGCGACGATCACGATGAGCGTGAAGATGGGCTGGCTCAGGAGGCCGACGGTCATCCCGATGGTGGCCACGACCACCTCGGTGGAGCCGCGCGCATTCATGCCGAACGCCAGCGCCACGGCCTCGCGCATCTTCAGCCCGCCGAGCCGGCCTCCCAGGACACCGCCGAGCAGCTTGCCGAGACAGGCCACGAGCACGAAGGCGCCGGCCAGTCCCAGCATCTGCGTGTTGCCGAGAATCCGCAGATCGATGGAGCGGCCGGCCAGCGTGAAGAAGACCGGCGCGAAGAGCGCGACGATCGGCCCGCGCAGCTCGCCCTCCAGTCGCCGCGACAGCAGCGGTGACTGCCCGATCAGGATGCCGGCCACGAAGGCGCCCAGCGATGTGTGAACGCCGAGCCCTTCCGTGAGCAGCGCCATGCCGCACATGAAGACCAGGATCAGCGTCATGACCGCGAAGTCGCTCCGGGTGTTGTCGTTCGTCCACCGGATGGCGCGGGCGACCCAGCGCCGTCCGACCGTGAAGGCGATCGCCAGGAACGCCAGCGTCCCCGCCACGGTGGCGCCGACGGCGCGCGGATCGAAGGTCCCGCGCGAGGCTGCGCCCGCGATGGCGCCGACGGTGATCCAGCCCACGGTGTCGTCGACCACCGCGGTGGCCAGGATGAGCTGGCCGAGCGTTCGCCGCTGGAATCCTGATTCCAGGATGATCATGGCCACGATCTTGACCGACGACACGGCCAGACAGGTGGCCACGAACAGCGACGTGAGCAGGCGGTGGCTCGGATCCGGCAGCACGGAGTCGGGCAGCAGCTGGGCGACGAAGAATCCCGACACGAACGGCAGCACCATGCCGCACGCGGACGAGAAGAACGCCGTGCGCCGGACGCGCTGGAGCAGCCGCAGATCGGTTTCCATGCCGCTCAGCAGCAGCAGGAGCAGCACGCCGAACTGCGACAGGCCGTCGACCATCGCCTTCTGCTCGGGCGTCGCCGGAAACAGCGCGCGAGAGAGTCCGGGAGCGAGGCCGAGGACCGACGGCCCGAGAAGAATGCCGGCGACCAGCTGTCCCATCACCGCCGGCTGGCCCACGCGCTGGGCCAGCTCGCCCACGAACCGGCCGGCCAGCAACAGGACCGCGATCTGGACGATGAAGACCGTGAGCGCGTGCTCCGGCGAGGCCTGCCCGCCTTCGCCCTGCGACGACGTGGCCAGCAGGATCGACCCGATTGACAGGTTCACCGGGACGACAGCAGAGCAAGACCAGCGCCAGCGACGCGGCGAAAGCCCCGCGCACGCCCAGGCTGCTGGCCGTCATGGCCGCCGCGGGCTTATGATCGTAACTGGACGTTGCGCGAGGACGCCGAGTGACGAAGCATTCCGACGACGCGATCACCAAGCTCTACGCGGTTCCGCTCGACGCCTTCACCCGCGAGCGAAACACCCTGGCGGCCGCGCTGGCGAAGGCCGGCCAGACGGATCGGGCTCGTGCGGTCCGGCAGCTCCGCCGCCCCAGTGCTCCGCTGTGGGCCACCAATCAGCTCGCGCGCGTCGACTCCGAGCGTCTCGAGGCCTTCCTGGATAGCGTGGTGCAGATTCGAAAGACGCAGCTGCGCGATCCCCGGGCCGCCACCGAAGCGCTGACCCGACAACGGCGCGAGCTCCAGCACCTGGTGCGCCAGGCGGGTGAGCTGCTGGCCAAGCACGGCGCTCGCGCAACGCCCGAAGCCGAGCGCCGCATCTCGGACACGCTCCTCGGCGCCGCCGTCGATCGCGACCGCGCCGACGAGCTGCGCCACGGACGGCTCACGCAGGAGCTGGCCGCGCCCGGATTCGAGGTGCTGGCCGGCACCGGGCGGCCGGGTCACCTGCGGCTGGTTCGCGGAGGCCAGCCCGCGCGCACCCGCGATACGCCGCCCGAGACGGCCGAGCCCGAGAACGTCGAGCGTCGCGCCGGGCTCGATCGGGAAGGTCAGCGACCGCGCGACGAGGCTGCGCGCTCGCTCGACAAGGCGGCGCGGCAGCGAGAAGAGAAGAGGCGGCAGCAAGAAGAGGCCGCGCAGAGCCGACACGAGGCGGCCGCGCAAAAGCGCGAGGAGGCCGCCGCGCGGCAGCGCGAGATGGCCGAACGTCGAGCCGCCGTGGAACAGGCCGGCCAGGAGGCGAAGGAGCTCACGGCTCGCCTCGCCGCCGCACGCCAGCGACTGGCCGAGGCTCGCCGCGCGGCCAAGCTGGCCTCGACGGGGTCACGCGCGAGCCGCCGCTCGCGCCACTAGCCGGTAGCCAGCTCCCTCGCGCGCGCCTGACGATCCGGTCCCGCCGCCGATCGCTTCGCCTCAGGCGAGCCAGTCGGCCAGCTCGGTCAGCGTTCTGAGCTCACGATCCGCGCGGGCGGCGCCGGTCGGCTGCATGCCCTTGCGATTGATCCACGCCACCGGCACGCGCTGGGCCACGGCGGGCGTGATGTCGTGGAAGTAGCTCTGGGCGGCGTGCAGCCAGCGCCGCCCGCCGATCCGCTCGCGCGCCGTCGTGAAATGGCCCGGAGCTGGCTTGTAGGCGCGCACCTGCTGCGCGGTGACCAGCAGCGGAAAGCTCACCGTGAAGTGCCGGCGCGTACCGGCGAGCAGGTCGTCGTCCACGTTGGACAGGATGCCGAGCTCGTAGCCCGCGCGGCTGAGCCGCTCGAGCGCGGCGTTGGTGTCGGGGAACGGCTTCCAGCGCGGCAGACTGTCGGCCAGGAATGCGGCGCGCTCGCGGCTCACCGTCCAGCCCAGAGCCGCGGCCACCTCCATGGCCGTGACCGTGAGGACCTCGCGGTACGTCCGATAGTGTGCGGCCTGGACCTCGGGCTCGCGCTCGAAGACCGCGCGCAGCACGGCGGCGGGATCGAGCTTCACGCCGTCGGCGGCCGCGGCCTCCCGGAACGCGTCGCTGATGCCGGCCTCCCAGTCGATGAGGGTGCCGTAGCAGTCGAAGGTGATGACGTCCCACGGGCGATTTTCTGGCATGGTCTCCTCGCTGGACGCTGAATGGTACACTCAGCGCCCGTGAGCGACGACATTCTCGTCCAGCAAGATGGGGTGGTGGCGACGGTCGTGCTGAACCGGCCCGCGATGCGCAACGCCATCAACCTGGCGATGTGGACCGAGATCGCGCGACTGACCGAGAAGCTCGCCAAGGACGATTCGGTGCGGGCGATCGTCTATCGCGGCGCCGGCACGGAGGCGTTCGCCTCGGGCGCCGACATCTCCGAATTTCCCGCGAGACCGCAAGGACACGGAGAGTGCGCAACGCTACAACACCACCACCGCGGCGGCCTACGCGGCCGTGCGTGAGTGTCCCAAGCCGACGATCGCGATGATCTACGGCTACTGCATGGGCGGCGCGGTCGGCCTGGCCATGGCGTGCGACCTGCGCTTCGCCGCCGAGGGCTCGAAGTTCGGCATTCCCGCCGCGCGCCTGAGCATCATCTACCCGGCCGAAGCGATCGCGCAGCTCGTCGACCTGGTGGGGCCGGCCTACGCCAAGGACATCCTGTTCTCGGCGCGCATGCTCGAGAGACCGCGAGGCGCTGGCCATCGGCCTCATCCAGCGGCTGGTGCCGGCGGCCGATCTCGCAGAAGACGACCGACGACTATCTCGCGCTGCTCGCCGACAACGCACCGCTGTCGGTGCGCGGCTCCAAGCTCACCATCCAGTCCTACCTGGCTGGCTACACGGACGAGAGCCGGCGCGCGCCTGCGCGCCGCCGTCCGCGAGGCGTCGGAGAGCGCGGACTACCGCGAGGGCACCCAGGCCTTCCTCGAGAAGCGACGGCCGAAGTTTCACGGTCGCTGAGTCCGTCGTGCGGTTCGAGTTCCTCAGCTCGACGCCGCCGACGCCCACCGAAGGCAGCGGTACCTGGGTCGCGATCGACGGGCTGCGTGCGCGGGCTCGAGCGCCTCGGCCACGCCGTCAGCCGTTTCGCGCTGCTTCGGCACGCGCACCGGACTTCCACACGCTCGACCGCTGGCTCTACAACGCCGGCGTCGCCGCCTCGCCGCCGGTCGCCGACGTCGTGGTCGGCGTCGATCTGGACGGGTTCCTGTGGGCGCGACGGCGACGGACGGCGGGCGGCGCCCGCCCGCGATTCGTCGTGTGTCTCAAGGGGATCATCGCCGACGAGCTCCGGAACGAGCGGGGGCTGGTGCGCGCGCTCCTCTCCATCCAGGCACGCTGGGAGCGACGCAACACGGAGCGGGCGGACCGCGTGGTCGTGCCCAGCCGCTACTCGGCGGCGGTGGCCCACGAGGTCTACGGCGTGCCGCTCGAGCGCCTGGCCGTGGTGCCGGAGCCGATCGACCTCACGGAGTGGCGCCGCCGCTTCGCGGCCGTGCGCGCCGGCGCCGTCCGGTCCGCCCACGGTGCTGGCGGTGGCCCGCATGTACCCGCGCAAGCGGCTCGACGACCTGCTGCGGGCTGCCGCGGTGCTCCGGGAGCGAATCCCGGACGTCCAGGTGCGCATCGTAGGAGCAGGGCCGGAGTCCGCCCGCTTGCGCGCCATGCACGCCCAGCTCGGCCTCGGAGAGACCGTGACGTTCCTCGGAGAGGTCTCCCGCCAGGAGCTGGCCGTACAATACGTACGGGCGCACTGCTTCTGCCTGCCGACCGTCCAGGAGGGCTTCGGGCTCGTCTTCGCCGAGGCAATGGCCGCCGGGCTGGCGGTCGTGGCCTGCCGGGCGGCCGCGGTCCCGGAGATCGTCGAGGATCGGCGAACCGGCCTGCTGGTGAATCCCGCGAGTCCTGAGGAGCTGGCCATGGCGCTGGAAACATTGTTGACGAACGATGGCCTGCGCAAGACGCTGGGCCAGGCCGGCGCGGCCACGGTGGCCGCGCTCGACCTCGAGCCGGTGGCGCGCCGCTTCGTCCAGGTGGCGACGGCATGAGCGCCCGGGCCAGCACGACGCGGCGCTTCGCGTTCTCGGCCGGCCACCGCTATCACGTGGCCCGCCTGGTCGGCGGAGCGAAACGAGCAGACGTTCGGCCGCCTGACCGTTCCCCACGGCCACAACTACACGCTCGACGTGACCGTGCGCGGGCGCAATCGACGAGCGGACCGGCATGGTCATCGACCTCAGCGAGCTGAAGCGGATCGTGCAGGAGACCGTCATCGAGCGCTTCGATCACGCCGATCTCAACGCCGACGCGCTGTTCCGCGGAGCGGATCCCCACCACCGAGAACATCGCCATCGCGGTGTGGGAGCTGCTGGCGCCCAAGCTCGGGCCCGACCGGCTGGCGCGGGTGCGAGTGTGGGAGGACCCCACGCTGTTCGTGGACTATGATGGGGCCTAGATGAAGGGCCGATGCACGGTCGAGCTCACGCGGGTCTACCACTTCAGCGCGGCCCACCAGCTGGTGAATCCCGCGCTCTCGTCGAGCGACAACACGGCGCTCTACGGCCAGTGCGCCCGCCCGCACGGCCACAACTACTATCTCGAGGTCACCGTCGCCGGCGTGCCGGACCCGACCACCGGCTTCGCCGTCGACCTGGTGGCGCTCGATCGTGAGGTGCACCGAGCGTCTGCTCGACGCAGGTCGATCACCATCGCCTCGAGGACGCGCCGGGGCTGGCCGGCGTGATCACCACCGGCGAGGGGCTGGCCCGCGCCTTCTGGCGCACGCTGGCCGGCGCGCTGCCGCCGCGGGCTGCTCCGGCGCGTGGTCGTGCACGAGACCGCGAAGAATCAGTTCGAGTACCGAGGCGAGGAGGCGGCCTGATGGCCGACGATCGCACGCTGCCGCAGCTGGTCGAGCAGATGCTGAAGGAGCTGGGCGAGGATCCGCACCGCGAGGGGCTGGAGCGGACGCCCGAGCGGGTGGCAGCGGCGCTGCGCTATCTCACGTCCGGCTACGACCAAGGACGTCGCACGAGATCCTGAACGACGCGCTCTTCGTCGAGGAGTACGACGAGATGGTGATCGTGAAGGACATCGACGTCACGTCGATGTGCGAGCATCATCTGCTGCCGTTCATCGGCAAGGTGCCACGTGGCCTACATGCCGCACCGGAAGATCGTGGGGCTGTCGAAGATCCCGCGGCTGGTCGATATGTACGCGCGGCGGCTGCAGGTGCAGGAGCGCCTCACCACGCAGATCGCCAACACGCTCAACGAGGTGCTGCAGCCGCGCGGAGTGGCGGTGGTGATGGAAGCCGTGCATCTGTGCATGCTGATGCGCGGGGTGGAGAAGCAGAATTCCAAGGCCGTGACCTCGGCGATGCTCGGGGCTTTCCGCGACCGGCCGGAGACGCGAGCCGAGTTCATGGAGCTGATCAAGGCCGGACGGGGGCTGCAGATATGAGTCAGCTGCTCGAGGGAAAGATCGCGCTCATCACCGGCGCTGGTCGCGGCATCGGCCGCGCGATCGCGCGGGCCTTCGCCGCCGAGGGGGCGGCGGTGGTGCTGGTGGCCCGCTCGCGGGCGGATCTCGCCAGCGTGGCCGCCGAGGTCCGCGAGGCCGGGGGACGGGCGCTGGCGGTGCCCACCGACGTGACCCAGGACGCGGCGGTGGAGGCGCTCGTGGAGAACGTCGCCGGCGAGCTCGGCCGCCTGGACATCCTGGTGACCTCGGCCGGCGCGGCGGCCTTCGGCCCGGTGGCGGGCTCCAAGCCCGCGGACTGGGACACGATGCTGTCGCTCAACCTGCGCGCGGTCATGGTGTGCTGCCACGCCGTGCTGCCGGTCATGCTGCGCCAGCGCTCGGGCATGATCCTCAACCTGTCGTCCATCGCCTCGAAGCGGGCGATGCCCGGCAGTGCCGTCTACACGGCCACCAAGTCGGCCGTGGACGGCCTTCAGCCGGGTCCTGGCCGAGGAGCTGCGGCCCCACGGCGTCCGGGTGGGGGTGCTGGTACCGGGGGCGGTCGACACGCCGATCTGGGACAGCATGGGGGCCGCCCCGCCCCGCGAGAAAATGCTGCGCGCAGAGGACGTTGCGCGGGCCGCCCTCCTGATGGCGACGCTGCCCGCCAACGCCTCGCTCGAGGAGCTGACCCTCCTGCCCGCCGAGGGCATCTTGTGATACCATTTCCTCGTCGGAAACGACGAATCAACGGGAGGATACGTGATGGTCACGATGACTGAGACGGCCGCCAAGAAGGTCTCGGAGCTGCGCCTGGAAGAGGGCAAGCCCGAGTGGGGCCTGCGGATCCGTGTGGTGGGCGGCGGCTGCTCGGGAATGTCCTACGAGCTCGGCTGGGAAGACCAGCAGGCCGCGGACGACGACATCACCGAGTCGCAGGGGATCAAGGTCTACATCGACAAGAACAGCGCGCCCTATCTGAGCGGCATCGAGATCGACTACGTGCAGAACGACATGATGGGCGCCGGCTTCGCGATCAAGAATCCGAACGTCAAGTCCAGCTGCGGCTGCGGCCAGTCCCACCGCTTCTAGACTGCTGTAGTGCTGGTCCGGGTCCGCTTCTTCGCCCGGTATCGTGAAGCGGCCGGGCAGGAGCGCCTGGACCTAGACCTCCCGGAGGGTGGGACGGTCGAGACGGCCTGGTCGGCCGTCGTCGACCGTCACCCCCAGCTGGCTCCGTACCGTCCCTACACGCTCTTCGCCGTCGGCCACGACTACGTCGAGCCCGATCACCACCTGCGCGCCGACGACGAGCTCTGCCTGTTCCCCCCCGTGAGCGGCGGCGCGGGCGGCGACGTGTTCGAGGTCGTGGAGCATCCGCTCTCGCCCGAGGCGCTCGCCGCGCTGGTCGACGATCCCGGCGCCGGAGGCGTGGTGATCTTCTCCGGCATCGTGCGCAACGAGACGGGCGGGCGGCCGGTGAAGTTCCTCGAGTACGAGGCGCACGCGCCGATGGCCGAGGCCAAGCTGCGCGAGATCGGCCAGGCCATCCGCGCGCGCTGGGCGGAGGTCAAGCGCGTGGCCATTCTCCATCGCATCGGCCGGCTCGAGATCGGCGAGTCCTCGGTGCTCATCGCCGTATCGGCCGCGCATCGCGGCGATGCCTTCGAGGCGTGCCGCTACGCGATCGACACGCTCAAGCGCACCGTCCCGGTGTGGAAGAAAGAGCACTTCGAGGACGGCGAGGTCTGGGTGGGCTTGCAGGGAGGGTAGCGTGGCACTCGTCCACGCGGTCGAGCGCACCATTCGCCGCCACGCGATGCTCACCGGCGGCGAGACTGTCCTCGTCGCCGTCTCCGGGGGCGCCGACTCCGTGGCGCTCCTGCACATCCTGCGCGAGCTGGCGCCGACCTTCAGCCTGGCCCTGTACGTCCTCCACGTCGATCACGGATTGCGCGCGGAATCGGTGCGCGACGCGGAGTTCGTCCAGGCCCTCGGCGTCCGGCTCGAGGTGCCGGTGGTGGTGGAGCGCGTGGAGGTCGGCCCCGGTTCGGTGGAGGCGGCGGCGCGCGATGCGCGCTACGCCGCGCTGGAGGCGTGGGCCGACCGCCTCGGCGCCGACCGGATCGCGATCGGCCACAGCGCGGACGACCAGGCCGAGACCGTGCTGATGCGTTTGCTCGACGGCGCCGGGGTCCGCGGTCTCGCCGGAATTCCGCCGCGGCGGGGCCGCGTGATCCGCCCACTGATCGAGACGCGCCGGCACGTCTTGCGCGAGGCGCTCACCGCCGCCGGACTGGACTGGGTCGAGGACGAGACCAATCGCGATCCGAAGTTTCTCCGTAACCGCATCCGGCACGAGCTGCTCCCGCTGCTGGCCGCCTCGTACGCCACCGACGTCGTGCCTTCGCTGGCGCGCGCCGCCCGGCGAGCCCGCGAGACGGTGGACGCGCTCGATCGGGCGGCGACCGACGCGCTCGAGCGCCTGGCCACGGAGGAGGACGGCGCGCTGACGCTGCCGCGCGGGGCGCTCGCGGCGCTGCCCTCGCCGCTGGCCGCCGAGACGCTTCGCCAGGCCGCCGCGCGCTTCGGCAGCCGCGCCCCGCTTCGCGCCTGGGCGCACCGAGGGCTGCGTCGCATCCTGGCCCCGGCCCAGCCCCGACGCCCGTTCCGACTCGGCGGCGTCAGCGTGGAGGTCAGCGGGGATCGCGTGCGGGTAGGCGCGACGACGCCGCAGCCACTGGTACCGCGGACGCTCGTCGTGCCGGGTCGTCTCGACCTGCCGGAAATCGGCCGGGCGCTGCAAGCGCGGCTGGTCCCGGCCGCCGGCTATGCGCTGCCGACCACGGCCGAGTGCGTGGCGTTCGACGCCGCCCTCGTGCCGCGTGCGATCCTCGTGCGTTCGCGCCGGGCCGGCGATCGCTTCGAGGCGTTCGGCGGCGGCCAGCGCCGACTGAAGTCCTTCCTGATCGATGCCAAGGTGCCACGCTGGAATCGCCCGCGCGTGCCCGTCCTGGAAGGCGACGGGCGCATCCTGTGGGTCGCCGGACTGCGGCGTTCTGTGGCGGCGCCGGTCACGCGTGACACGCACGACGTCGTCGAAATCCGACTGATCACTTCGCGATAGGCCCGCGGTAGAATGCGGGCTGGCATCCTCATGAAGACGGGCCTTGCCCTCGTTGTCGTCCTCGCGGTCGCGCTCCCCGCGTGGGCCCAATCTGCCGCGCCGCCGCGCACGCCCGCCGCGCCCAAGCCACCCGCGGCGTCCAAGCAGCCGCCACCGGCCAAGCCGCCCGCGGCCAAGCTCGATCCCCAGGCCGTGCTCCAGGCGATGGAAGAAGCCTTCAGCTCGGTCGCCGATCGGGTGACGCCGGCGGTGGTCAACGTGAGCACGACCCCCAAGCGCGGCAGCACCGGCTCGGACGAGCAGCGGTTCCGCGAGTATTTCGGCGACGAGTTCTACGATCGGTACTTCAAGCGCCGCCCCCGCGAGGATGCGCGCTCGTCGGGCTCGGGCGTGATTGTGGATCCATCTGGATACATCTTGACGAACAACCACGTTATCGAGAACGCTCAGGACATCACCGTGCGTCTCTCCGACTCCCGGAAGTTCACGGCCACGCTCGTCGGGCGCGATCCCAAGACCGACGTCGCGGTGCTGAAGGTCGACGCGAAGGCGCCGCTGCCGGCCGCCGAGATCGGTGATTCCGATCGGCTTCGCGTCGGCCAGTGGGTGATCGCCATCGGCAACCCGTTCGGTCTGGACCGCACGGTCACCGCCGGTATCGTGTCGGCCACCGCGCGCAACCGCGTGGGCGTGACGACGTACGAGAACTTCATCCAGACCGACGCGTCCATCAACCCGGGGAACTCGGGCGGGCCGCTGCTGAGCCTGGACGGCCGCGTGATCGGGATCAACACCGCGATCGTGGCGGCCGGGCAGGGGATCGGCTTCTCCATCCCGATCAACGAGGCCAAGGGCGTGATGAGCCAGCTCATCGCCAAGGGCCGCGTGGTGCGCGGGTGGCTCGGCATCGTCATCCAGGACGTCACCGACGAGCTGTCGGGCAGCTTCGGGGTGCAGGAGAAGGACGGCGTCCTGGTGGCCGACGTGATGAAGGGAGGCCCGGGCGAGAGCGCGGGCCTGCGGGCCGGTGACGTCATCGTCGAGCTGGGCGGCAGCAAGATCCGCGAGGTGCCGGATCTGCAGCGCCGCGTCGCCAACGTCGTTCCCGGCCAGACCATCGCGCTCGTGGTGATCCGTGACCGCGCGCCCAGCAAGATCAACGTCAAGGTCGGCGAGATGCCGGCCGAGGACACCACGGTGGCCGCCGTGGAGGCCGGACCCGAGGGCTTTGGCCTGCAGGCGGAGGCGCTGGCCCCCGACACGGCGGAGCGGCTGAGCCTGCCGTTCACGCAGGGGCTGCTGGTCACCGACGTGGCCTCCGGCGGGCCGGCCGACCGCGCCGGTCTGCGGCGCGGCGACGTCATCCTGGAAGTCGACCGGCAGCCGGTCCAGGACGCCCCCGCGCTGCAGAAGGCGCTGGCCGCGGTGCCGCGCGGCCGCTCGGTGCTGATCCGCGTGCACCGGCCCGGGAGCGACGCGCGGACGCAGTACCTCGTGCTCGAACGCGACCAGCAGCCGTGACGGCCGCCGACGTTCTCGAGCCGCCGACCCTCACCCGGCGCGGCACGGTGCTGGTGGTGGACGACGAGGAGGGCGTGCGGGCCTCGATCCGCGCCATCCTCGACGGCACCTGCGAGGTCCTGGAGGCCGAGACCGGCGCCATCGCGCTCGAGCTGCTCAAGACGCGCGAGGTCGACCTGGTCATGCTGGATCAGCGGATGCCGGGCGAGCCGGGCATCGACGTCCTGCCCAAGGTGAAGGCCGCCGATCCCTCGACGATCGTCGTGCTCGCGACCGCCGTCCACGACCTGCGCACGGCCGTCGAGGCGCTCAAGCGCGGCGCCTACGACTACATCACCAAGCCGTTCGACGTCGATGACATCCTCATGCTGGTCGAGCGGGCGCTGGAGAAGCGTGCGCTGGAACGCGAGGTGCTCGCCCTGCGCTCGGCGCTGAGCCCCTCGGGGGCCACGGCGCCCGACGGGTTCGAGGGACTGATCGGCCGCACACCCCGAGATGGTGAAGGTCTATCAGCTCATCACCCAGATCGCGACGACGCCGGCGACCGTGCTGATCTCGGGAGAGAGCGGCACCGGCAAGGAGCTGGTGGCCCGCGCCATCCACCGCCGGAGCGACCGCAGCACCCAGCCGTTCGTGGCCGTCAACGTGGCGGCGATTCCCGACACGCTGGTGGAGTCCGAGCTGTTCGGTCACGAGAAGGGCGCGTTCACCAGCGCGCACGCCCGCCGGCTCGGCAAGTTCGAGCTGGCGCACGGCGGCACGCTCTTCCTGGACGAGATCGGCTCGCTGCGCCTCGATCTGCAGGCCAAGCTCCTGCGCGCCCTGCAGGAGCGCGAGATCGAGCGCCTGGGCGGCTCCCGGCCGATCGCGGTGGACGTCCGGGTGCTGGCCGCCACCAACGTGGACCTGCGACAGGCGGTGCGCGACCGGGCGTTCCGCGACGACCTCTACTACCGGCTCAACGTGGTGCCGCTGCACCTGCCGCCGCTGCGCGAGCGGCGCGAGGACATCCCGCGGCTGGTCGAGCACTTCATCCGACGCTTCGCGCGGGAGTGCCGGCGCGACGTGCGGGGCGTGTCGGTCGGCGCGCTCGACGCGCTCACGCGCTACGGGTGGCCGGGCAACGTGCGCGAGCTGGAGAACGTCATCTATCGCGCGGTGGTGCTGGCCCGCGAGGCGGTGGTGCACCTGCAAGACGTCCCGCTGGACGTGGCGATGCCGGAGACGGTCTCGCTCCTGTCCCAGGACGCCCTGCCGCTGCGCGAGGCGTGCGATCAGTTCGAGCGCCAGTACGTGCTGCGGACCCTGGAGCGCGCCCACTGGAACGTCAGCCGGGCGGCGCGGGTGCTCGGCGTGCACCGCAACACGGTGCTGGCCAAGCTCGCCACCTGGGGTATTCACCGTCCGGGCGGGATGGAAGGCAAGAGCGCGATCCAGTGAGCGTGAGCGGGGCGGGAGTCCGGGCGGCACTGGCCGGGCTCGCGCTGAGCATCCTCTCCCTCGGCGCGCCGCATTTCGCACTGGCTCAGGTGAGCGAGGCCGACGTCTTCGTGGCCGAGGCCGTGCTGGCCATCGACGACAAGCAGTGGGACCGGGCGCTCGAGCTCTTGCGCCAGGCGCTGGCGCGATCGCCCGGCCACGTGGAGGCGCTCTACTACACGGGCGTCGCCTACCTGGGCAAGCGGCAGCCGGCGGCCGCGATCCCGCCGCTGACCCAGGCCTCGCAGGCCGCGCCGAACGATACGTCGATCGCCTACCAGCTCGGGCTCGCCTACTTCGCGCTCGAGCAGTACGACCGCGCCGCAGCCCCTGCTCGAGTCCGTCTTCGCGCGTGAGCCGACGCTTCCCTCGCTCGGCTACTACGTCGGGTTCCTGCGCTATCGCAAGGAGAAGTACGAGGAAGCGCTGCGCGCGTTCCGGGCCAGCCACACGTCGGACCCCGACATCGCCGACCTGACCCGGATCTACGCCGGCCTGTCGCTCCAGAAGCTCGGGCTGTCGACCCAGGCCGAGGCCGAGATCGCCCAGCTCGGCAAGCTGCGGCCCGCGCTGCCGATCACCGGACCGGCCGAGCGCGTGCAGGGCAACCCGGGCCCCGCCCGCGACACGAACCGACGGTTCCGCGCGGAGGTGCGGGCCGGCGGGTTCTACGACGACAACGCGCCGGCGGCGCCCAACCTCACGGGCGCCAGCGTCGCAGCCACGACGGCCGGCGATCAGAAGCGCAACACCTTCGGTGAGCTGCTCTCGGTCCGGCTGGACTACGACTGGCTGCGGGCGGGCGGCTGGATCGGTACCGCCGGGTTTTCCTTCTTCGGCACCCACAACAACTCCCTGCCGGCCTTCGACCTGGAGGATTACTCCGGGTCCCTCAACATCGTGCGCCGGGGGCTCGTCGAGAACCTGCCGGTGCTGGCCGGCGTGAGCTACACCTACGACTATGTGGTTCTCGACAAGGAGCGGCTGCTGCAGCGCAACGCCGTCGCCGCGTACGGGGTCCTGGTGGAGAGCGACCTGCAGCTCACGACCGGCCAGGTCCGCGTCGAGTTCAAGGACTACAAGGAGAGCGACACGCTGCCGAACGCCGAGTCCCAGAGCGGGACGAACTACCTGGTCGGGTTCCAGCACATGCTCCGCTTCGGCAACGACCGTCACTACCTTCGAGGCGGCTATCAGTTCGACTACGACGACACGAGCGGTCGCAACTACACCTACGTGGGCCACCGCTTTCTGGTGAGCGCGCAGTACACGCTGCCCTGGTACGACATCCGGCTCGCCTACGACTTCGACCTGCACTATCGCAACTACCTGCACGCCAATACCGTGCTCCCGGTGACGTCACCGGGCACCACCGAGCGGTCCGATCACGAGTTCACGAACATCGTCCGCGTCGAGGTGCCGCTGCCGTGGTTCGCGCGCGACCAGCAGCTATTCCTGACCGGCGAGTACACCGGCAAGATCGCGAACTCGAACATCGACGTCTTCCAGTACAGGCGGAACTTCGGCGCGATCTACTTCACCTGGCAGTACTGAGCCGGTCGGACCGACCCGCCCGGTCTCAGTGGGCCTTCGGCGGCTTCGGCGGCTTCGGCAGCTTTTTGGTGAGGTCGTCGAGCAGGCCGCCACCCTTCTTGTCGTTCCCGGGCCCGCTCGCGACCGGAGGCACCGCGGGCGGCGGGCTTGCGCGGCGCGCCCGCGGGCGGGGCCGGCGCCGCGGGGGCCGGACCGCTCGAGGCTGGGGCGGTCGGGGCTGCTGGCGCGGCCGGCGGCGGTGCGGCAGCCGTCGGGCCCGGAGCGCTCGGAGCCGGGCCGCCCGTGGCTCCGGGACCGCCGGTGGTTCCGCCGCCGGTGGTTCCGCCGCCACTGTTTCCGCCACCAGTGTTTCCGCCACCGCTGTTGCCCGGTGCGGACGCCTTGCGGTCCTTCGCCGACTGCCCGCTGTCGTCCTGGCGAGACTTGTCCGACTTGCCATCGTCGACGGCGACGTCCTGAGCCGGCCCGTCCGGCGCGGCCTTCGGGTCGGTCTTCGTATCGACCTTCGTGTCGACCTTGGCCTCGGCCTTGGGATCGGCCTTGACCTTGGGGTCCACCGGCACCAGCGCGGCGGCGGCGGCCACGCCCTGCTCGACCTGGCGCTCGACCATCGGCGCGTTGGCGGCGGGCGGCGGGGTCGGCACGGTGACCTTGTACGCGGCAGCGACGGCCTGGGCGTCCGTGCGCGAGATGTTGCGCGGAGCGCTTGGCCGGGTGAAGCCGGTGACACCGAGCGTCTGCAGCGGCTGCATCGTCACGCGGGGGCCAGTCGCCCGGCCGGTGGCGGCGTCGAGCCCCGAGACGTCCACGATGCCCGTGAGCAGGGTGAACTGCGTGTTGGCCCGGCTGGCCGAATCCTGGGACACCTCGGCGATGAGGACGGTGCCGCGGATGCCGGCGACCGCGTTCGGCGTCTTGACCTCGACCGAGTCACCGGCCCGCATCCGCTCCTTGGCCACTGCGACCGCCACCTTGCCGCTGCCCACCTCGACGGTGGCGGTGGTCGGCGTCTCGCTGATGGTCAGGACCGAGCGCTCGCGAACGGTGACGACCGCCTTGCCGCCCAGCAGGATACGGACGATGGAGTCCTCACCGGTCGTGATGCGGTCCTGCACGAAGATGTCGTCCTTGAACTTGAGCGGCCGGGACTCCTTGGCGCTGGTGCGGGCCACCGATGCCGTGCCCTGTAGCGTGGTCACCACGCCGGCCTTGGTGGTCTCCTGGGACAGGGCCTGCGTCGGCAGGACGAGCGCCAGGACGGCGACAAAGGCGAAGCCTCGGACCATCGTAAAGCCCTTCATAGAGCCCCCCGGACCGCAGCGCGCGGTCGTGTGGGCGCAGAGGGTAGCAATGGTCCGGCCAGATTTTAATGGACGTCTTTTCAGATATTTAGGCGGCGAGCTGAGCCGGAGCCTGGCGACGAACTATCCGCTCGGCGCCCTGGCCTCGGTCGAGAATCATCCGAGCGCTAGAAGACCCCTCAGGAGGGCCGAGACAGGCTGTAGACCCCCAGGAGCAAGGCCCCCACCTCTCGCATGCCCGACAGCCACGACGCGCCCCGAGAGGCCTCGACGTGGGCCAGGACACCCACCAGAACGACGGAGGTCCGTTCGGGGCGTGCCGCCGCCAGGCGGAGGCTCTCCGTGTAGGGCACCGCGGGGTCGTGGGTGCCGTGGACCAGCACCAGTCGCGCGCGGATCTGACGGGCGACCCGCTCCGGCGACAGCTGGTCCAGCACCGAGGCCAGCCGGGCAGGAGGATGGTCGAGGACCGAGACGGCTCGGACCGGGTCGGCGAGGATCTCGCGGGCGGGGGTGTCGAGCAGGTCGGCGTTGGCCTCGACAAACTGGCGAACGATCGCGGGGTCGTGGTCGACGTGCCCCTGGATCGAGCCCCAGCGGAAGTCGCCGGTGAGGAAGAAGCGCAGGAGCTCGGCCGCCGACGCGTAGCCACCCAGGCTCAGGATCACGCGGACGCGGTCGCGGACCGCCGGCTGGGCGGCGGCCAGCAGCGCCGGGCCGGCTCCGACGCTGACGCTGATCATCACCGTTGGCGCCGCCCGCGCGGCCAGGGTGGCGACGACCGGCGCGATGTCGTCGGGGCGCAGCCGGCCCCGCGTGAGGCCAGGAATCGTGGGCACCGCCACGTCGAAGCCGACGCGGGCCAGGAGCGCGGCGGCCTGACGGACGCGGGGGTCGTCCTTGCCCTCGGGCGAGTAACCGTGGACCAGGACCAGCGGGACGTGGACGATCGCCGGGCCGATCCAGCGGTCGACCGCCACCCCGGGGACGCTCATCGGCTCGCGATGCGGGGTCCCGGTCAGGCTCGACAGGGGACGCCAGGCGCCGTCGGAGAGGAACTCGACCAGGAATGCCGCGCTGAGGGCCAGGTCACCCGCGGTGCGGGCGACGGGAGCGACGAGGAGGACGGCGAGGAGAAGGCTGAGGAGGCGGACTATTTCCGGTTGACGCACTTCACGAGGCGCCACCCATTGAAGAGGTTGACCTTGGTCACCAGCTCTGGCGTCAGGCCGACCTCACGCAGGAGCGGCCCCATCTGCAGATTGGATTTCCAGCCCAGGCGGGTGCAGACCGGCGCCACCAGATCCTCGAGCCATCCGGCCACCCGTCGCTCGCTCCGGAAGTGATTCAGGATGACGAGGAGGCCGCCCGGCTTCACGACCCGCTTCATCTCGCGCAGCACCGCGACCGGGTCGGGGACCGCCGAGATCGTGTAGGTGGCCACGGCCTTGTCGAACTCGCTGTCGGAGAAGTCCAGCGACGTGGCGTCCATGACCTTGAGGACGAGGTTCGGCATCGCGAGCTTCTGGGCGCGCTCCACCGCCTTGTCGAGCATCTCCTGCGACAGGTCGACGCCGGTGAGCCGGCACGATGGCGGGTAGAGCGGCAAGTTCAGGCCGGTGCCGATGCCCACCTCGAGGACGGTCTCGCCGGATTTCAGCGCCAGCTCCTGCACGGCCGCCGCGCGGCCCGGCGCGAAGATCCAGTCGAAGATGAAGTCGTACACCGGAGCGTAGAAGTCGTACGCGCGCTCGACCTGCCGCTTCTCCAACGCTACGTCCACGTTCGCCCCTCCAGCGGCTTGGATTAGAGGCCGGTCGAAAGGCCCGGAAGGCCGATTGCCGGGTGAATTTTACCCACCATTCCGGCCAATTGCCAAGGGGCTTGTGAGGCTATAGCAGAAACCGGATCAGGACGGTCGCCAGGCCCAGAAATGAGAAGAATCCGCAGACGTCCGTGAAGGTCGTGATGATGACGCTGGACGCGATCGCCGGATCGACCCGGAAGGTCTTGAGCGCGATCGGCACCAGCGTGCCAACGACCGCAGCCACGATCATGTTGAAGATCAGGGCCAGGCCGAGGATGAACGCCAGCAGCCAACCCCCCTTCCATAGGTAGGCAATGACAGCAAGGACGAGGCCGTTGGCCAGCCCGGTCGTGAGCCCCAGCCAGACTTCCTTGCGGAGTACCCGCATCAGCACGCCGGCCGTCATCTCACCCAGGGCGATGCCGCGGACGACCACCGTGGCGGTCTGGGTGGTCCCGATACCCCCCATGGAGGCGACGATCGGCATGAAGATCGCGAGGGTGGCCAGGCTCCGGATCGAGCCCTCGAAGAGCCCGATGACCGAGGCGGCCAGCACCGCGGTGGCGAGGTTGATCAGCCGCCAGACGAGCCGCTTGGTGAAGACCGCCTTGGGCGGGTCGAGGACGGTCTCGTCACCGGGCACGCCGGCGAGCCGCTGGATGTCCTCGGTCGCCTCATCGCGGATGACGTCGATCACGTCGTCCACGCTGATGGTGCCGAGCAGGCGGCGGTCGTCATCGACCACCGCGACCTCGATCAGGTGGTGGCGCTGCACCAGCCGAGCGACCTCCTCCTGATCGGTATCGACCGCCACGCTCTCGACGCCCTCGCGCCGCACGGACCGCACGGGCGTCGCGGGATCGGCCGTCAGCAGCTTGTGCAGGGGCACGATGCCGACCAGGTGGTCGTGGTCGTCCACCACGTACACGTAGAATCCGTCGTCGCGCGTGGCCGCCTTGCGGATGTGGTCGATGGCCTGGGCCACGGTCGCGAACTCGTGGACGGCCACGAAGTCGTGGGACATGAGCCGGCCCGCGGTGTTCTCCGCGTATTCGAGGAGCTCCTGGACCTCCTCGGACTTCTCCTCCTCCATGAGGTCGAGGATCTTGTCGGCCTGCTCCTTGGGCAGCTCCTCGACGACGTCGACGACGTGGTCGGAGGGCATCGCGTCGAGGATCCGCGAGACCTCGTGCTCGTCGAGCCCCTGCACCAGCTCCAGGCGGGTCTGGTCGTCGAGCTCGGACAGCACCGCGCCGGCCCGGGCCTCGGGCAGCAGGCGAAAGACGTGAACCCGCTCGGGCAGCGGGAGCTCGCGGAGGGCGCTCGAGATATCGGCCGGGAAGGCGCCGTCGAGGAGCTCGCTCAGCCGCTCCTCACGGCCGCCGTCGAGCGCGTCCTTGATGGATTCGGTGAGGCGCGCGGTCTCTTCCATCGACTAGTCGCCGGCCGACCGCAGCGCGCGCAGGAACCGGGTGGCGATCGTCTCGCCGACCTCGTTCTCGGCCGTCGGCAGGCCCGCCGCCCGCCAGTCGCGCAGCCGCACCACGGCCTTGGCCATCGACCGGTGCCCGCCCGCGCTGCCCAGCTCACCGAAGGCGTCGTGCACGACGTCGCCGGCGGCCCGCACGTAGCCCACGTTGCGCACGGAGACGTGCAGCTCGTTGCCGATGCGGCCGGAGACGACCGACCACTCGGCGCCCTCGACCTGCAGAAAGAGGTCGGCGAACTGTGCCACCAGCTCGGGATACCCGACCGGTCCCAGGTGGGCCAGCATCACGCCGTCGACGAGGCGGCGACGCGCGATGCCCTTGGCCAGCACGTCGAGCGCGGCGTCCGGCAGGTCCGGCCGCTCGATGCGCCGCAGCGCGTTGTGGTTGGCGTGGGCGTGCAGAAACGCGAAGGCCTCCATGTCCGCCCGGGTGGCCCCGCGCTCGAGGTGCAGCGTGTCGGCCTTGATGCCGTAGAGCAGCGCGGTGGCCAGCCGCTCGCGGATCTTCACGTCGGCCGCACGCAGATACTCGGTGAGGATGGTGGAGGTCGCGCCGTAGGAAGGGCGGACGTCGCGCAGGCGGGCGCGCGCGGGCGTCTCCTCCGGGTGATGATCGATCACCAGATCCACCTCGCCCATCGGCTCCTCGAAGAACGCCGGCTGGGTGTCGACCATGGCGATCCGGTCGTAGTCCGCGAGGTCCCCGGGCACGATCCGCTCGACGTCGATCTCGAGGATCCGCGTCATGGCCCGGTTCTCGGGGCGGGTGATGGCGCCGAAGGTCGCGATCGGCGCGGCCGTCTTCGTCCGTCCCAGCAGCGTGCGCAGCGCCCAGGCCGAGGCGATCGCGTCGGGGTCGGGATCGTCCTGCATCATGATGAGCACGCGCTGGGCGTCATCGAAGTGCGCGCGGACCCGCTCGACGCGCGCGCGGGTCAGCGCCCGCTCGAGCGCGGGCTCCAGCACCACGCTCGCCACCGCGGCGGGCGACAGCGTCACCAGCGGCTCGGCGCCCCCGGGCGCGGTCTCGGCGAGCACCACGAGCGGCGCCGCCGGCGCGACGGCGCGAATGGCCGAGACGACGGCGCCCTGGCGCGCGCGCTCGACCGCCAGCAGCACGGGCTCCTGACCGGTGCGGAAGGCACGGCGGTAGATGTGCTCACCGTCCAGGCGTCCGGCCAGGGCCTCCGCCCCACGCTCGACGATCCGCGCACGTAGCCGGGGCTCCTCGACGATCCAGACCGGCGCCAGGCGCGTCTCGCCGCGCTCACCCGCCAGTCGCCACAGGAAATCGTCCGCGCACACGAAGAGGCAACGCATCCCTCACCAAAGTATGAACCCTGGTGTGGGCCACACAAGGCTAATCTTGGGCGAGCGGCTCCCGAAACCCGCGATATGCGAGGCCGCGCTGCCCGCGCCCCGGCAACGCCGCGTCAGTGACGTGGGGCTACAGCGCCGGACGCGCGTGGCGCGCGCGTCGGCGCGTCACGATTGGCTCAGGCGGCGCGTTCCTGCACGGCGGCGCTCTCGCGAACCTGGAAGCGATGCCGATTGCCGTTGGCGCCGGCCAGCAGGGAGGGCCGCTTGCCGTACCGGCCGAAGTACCAGGTCTCGAAGCACTCGCGGTGATACGTCCCCGTGGACGCCAGCACCTGCGGGGCGTAGCGGGCCACGAGCATGTGGCAGCGTACGCACGGGATGGCGCCCTTCATCGGCACGTCCGGGATGTCGTTCAGCCTCTGGTCGTCCATGGCTTCGTTCCACCTTTCCTGGGCGGGCCACTCGCGGCCCGTCGACGTTGGGGATTTGGGAAAGGCAAATGAAATGCCACGAGTCCGACCCCGAAAATCAGGGGATTTGGACGGGCTTCCCCGCCGGCGCAATCTTTACACCTGTAAGCTCTACCACGCTCAGTCGCGGGGGACGGAGGCTGGCTGCGGAATCTTCGTCAGCTCGGCCATGAGCAGGCCCGCCCAGCCGAAGATGTTGTGCTCGCGTACCTGCGCCCGCATCCGCGCCATGCGCGAGCGCCGCTCGGAGGCATCGGCGGTGAGGACCTGGTACAGCGCGCTGGCCACGTCTTCCACGTCGTAGGGGTTGACCAGGTAGGCGTCGCGCAGCTCGCGGGAGGCGCCGGTGAAGCGACTGAGGATCAGCGCGCCCTCGTCGTCGTCACGGGCGGCCACGTACTCCTTGGCCACCAGGTTCATGCCGTCGTGCAGCGACGTCACCATGCAGAAGTCGGCGGCCCGGTAGTAGCGCCGAATCTCGGCGTGGTCGTGGTGGCGCTCGAGATAGACGATCGGGACCCAGCCCCGCTCACCCAGCGCCTCGTTGATGGTTCGCACCGTCTCCCGGACCTCCTGCTGCAGGGCCTGGTAGCGCGGGATTCGGGTGCGGCTCGGCGAGGCGATCTGCACGAAGACCATGCGGCGGCGGTACTCCGGCCACCGCTCGAAGAAGCGCCGGATCGCCAGCATGCGCTCGGGGAGCCCCTTGGTGTAGTCGACCCGCTCGACGCCGATGCCCATCCACTCCGCGGTGACGCCCAGCTCGGCACGCAGGGTCGCCAGGTCGGTCGCGGGGGTCTCGAACACTTCCGGCGCCACGCTGATGGGGAAGGGCCGCACCCAGGTCGTGTGCTGGCCTCGCACGGCGGTGAAGTCCTCCCACTCGATCCGGCCCTCGATCGTGCGCTCGACCGTCTCCAGGAAGTTGTTGCAGTGGAACTGAGTATGGAAGGCCACCAGATCGGCGCCGAGCAGGCCGAGCAGGATCTCCTTCTGCCAGGGGCAGATGCCGAAGGCCTCGAAGTTCGGCCACGGGATGTGCCAGAAGAGGGCGACGCGCGCGTCCGGCCTGAGCTGCTTGATGAGCTGCGGCAGGAGCGCGAAATGATAGTCCTGCACCAGGACGATGGGCCGCTCGGCCTTCTCCATCTCCTCGACGATGGTGGCGGCAAAGTGCGCGTTGACCGCGCGGTACTGCTCCCAGTCGTCGGCGCGGAACTTCGGTCGCTCGTGCACGATGTGGCAGAGCGGCCACAGTCCTTCGTTGGCGAAGCCGTAGTAGTAGCCGGCCTCCTGCTGCTCGGTGAGCCACACGCGGCGCAGCGTGTAGACGGGATCGCGGGTCGGCAGCCCCACGCGCTCGCCCACCTCGCGGTCGGCGCTGCCACTGCCGTGGGCCACCCACACGCCGCCGCAGGCGATCATGATCGGCTCCAGCGCGGTCACCAGACCGCTGGCCGGCTGCTGCTCCACGATGGCGCGGCCCTCGCGCACGTGGCTCACCGGCTCGCGATTGGACACGATGAAGATCGGCCGCTCGCCGAACCGGATCTCGACGAACTGCTTGAGTCGCTCCTCCGTCCACAGGCTCTCGCCGGTCAGTCGCAGTCGCGCCTCCTCGGCGGCCGACACCCGCGCCCGGGCCAGCGTCCGAGCCAGACCGGTGACCTCGGTGGCCAGCGAGCCAAAGAGCCCGGCATCGGCCTCCGGCGGTGGCGCCAGCGGCTGGCCCGACTTGAGATGCCGGGTCCACTCGGCGATCCGCGCCATCGGGCGCGTGACCGACCAGCGCACGACCAGCCAGGTGATGCCGGTCAGCAAGAGCATCAGCACGCCGAGGCGGACGGCGGTGCGTCGCCACAGGTCCCACTCGCTCAGCTCGAGGACCTGGGCGTCGAGGAGCACGACGGCGGCGCCGATCACGCGCTCGTCCTGCTGCAGCGGCACCGCGTACACCAGCGTCCGGCGGCCCGCCACGGTGAAGAATTTGCGATCGGGTGCGTTGCGCTGAATGACGTCGGTGACCAGCGGGGTGATCGGACCGAGGAGCGTCTTCACGGAGGCGGTGGCGTCGATGACCGAGCCGAACGCGTCGTAGATCGCGATGGCGCGATCGGGGCGGCTGAAACGGCTGAACACGCGCTCGTAGCCGGTGCGGGCTCCACGGGCCACCAGCCGCTCGGAGGCCTCGCGCACGGCGTCGGCGGCGAGCACCGCCCGGCGCTGGAGGTCCTCGACCAGCCGCGTGCGCTCCTCGTGCACCTCGTACCAGGCGAAGGCGGCGCTGACGACCAGTGTCGCCAGCCAGAGCGCTCCGAGCAGACGGATCAGGAACCGCATCAGCGGCGACTAGGCGCCGAACTTCGTGAGCCTCAGCGCGTTGGCCATGACCAGCGACATGAGGTGATGCGCCGGCAGCACGCCCAGCGTGCCCGCGGCGCACGCGCGCTCGGCAAATACGGTGACCGGGTCCGCGCCGCAGTACCGGCTCCAGATGAGCACGGGCACCGGCTGCCAGCCGTGCCCGGCGAGCACGGACGGCGTGGCGTGATCGCCGGTGACGACGAGCACGTCCGGGCCCAGGGCCCGGACGGCCGGCACGAAGGCGTCGAAGCGCTCGAGCGCCTCGACCTTTGCGTCGAACTTGCCGTCTTCGCCGGCCTTGTCGGTGTCCTTGTAGTGGACGAAGAAGAAGTCGTAGGCCTGCCAGTGCTCGCGCAGCGTGGTGATCTCGTCGGCGAACGTCGCCCCCGTCTTGATGACGTCCATCCCCACGAGCTTGGCCAGCCCGCGGTACATCGGATAGGCGGCGATCGCCGCCGCCCGCAGGCCATACACCTCGGGGAAGCGCGGCAGCTCCGGCAGCGCATCGAACCCGCGCAGCAGGACCATGTTGGCGGGCGCGGCGTCGGCCAGGATCCGGCGGGCCTGATCGACGAATGCGTTCACGAGCTCGGCCGTTCGCGTCGCGGCCGGCTCCAGCGCCTTCACCGGGATCGGCGGCTTGCCGAGCGCCTGAGGATCGGTCTCGGTGAGCCGCCCGGAGAGGCCGGGGCCGCGCAGCACCAGGACGAAGCGGTGCTCCTGGACCGGCTCCACCAGGACTTCGACGCCGGGTAGCCGGATCGCTTTGAGCCGATCGACCAGACGGACCGACGCTTCGGTCTTGATCCGCCCGGCGCGCCGATCGGTGATGAGTCCCGCGCCATCGACGGTGCAGAAGTTGCCGCGCGCGGCCACGTCGCCCGCGCGCAGATCGAACTCGATGCCCAGCGACTCGAGGACGCCGCGGCCGACCTGGAAGGCGAGTGGATCGTAGCCGAACAATCCGAGATGCCCGGGCCCACTGCCCGGCGTGATACCGGGCGCCACGTGCCGCAAAAGCCCGCACGCCGCCTCGGAGGCCAGCGCCGTCAGGTGCGGCACGCGCGCCGTCTCCAGCTCCGACTTCCCGGTCTCCGGCCTCGGCAACCCCCCGAGCCCATCCAACGACATCAACACCATCTTCGTCGTATTCTCGATCGCCAGCGACCGGATCAGCTCAAGCATGACGCCAGTGTACCGATGTCCCGCGCCTTCGGCGAGATCCACCAACGATGTTTCAAAGCCGGACCTCAACGCCCATCGGATCGCGCGGTGAGACCGCGGAGCTGGGGCGATGGTCTACGGCAAAAAGCTGCAGAGTCGGCCGTACGGAGAGCGGGGTGGAGGGGCGGGGGGAGCCAGGCTGGGTCCCGAGACCCGTCCCCCGCCCCATCAGACAGGCGAGCCCGTTTCGAAGTTCCACGCCGTGACCCGCCGCCGCGGGCCTCGTGGTCGAAGACCCAGCCTGGCTCCCCCCGTCCCTCCACCCCGCGGGCCCCTACACCAACAGAACTAAGCGTCCTTGACCGGATTCTCCAGCGTGCCTAGCCCGGTGATCTCCATGCGCACGACATCGCCCGCGTTGAGATAAACCGGAGGCTTCATTCCTAGGCCGACGCCCGGCGGCGTGCCCGTCGCGATCAGATCGCCCGGCATCAGCGTCATGAGATTCGACAGGTAGCTGACGAGGTAGCTCACGTCGAAGATGAACGTCTTGGTGTTGCCGTTCTGCATCTGCTTGCCGTTGACGAACGTCTTGAGGCTCAGGGAGTGCGGATCCGACACCTCGGCCCGATCGCCGATGAAGGGCCCGACGGGGGCGGCGGTCTCGAAGATCTTGCCGGCCATCCACTGGCTCGTGATCATCTGGAAATCGCGGGCGCTGGCGTCGTTGATGATCGTGTATCCCCAGACGTAGTCGAGGGCCTTGTCACGCGAGACGTAGCGGGCCGGGCGCCCGATGACGACGCCCAGCTCCACTTCCCAGTCGAGCGCCTTGGAGCCGCGCGGGCGGAGGATCGGCTCGCCCGGATCGATGATCGCGTTGGGCCACTTGGCGAAGATCGGTGGCTCCTTGGGGATGGCGTTGCCCGTCTCGGCGGCGTGATCGCTGTAGTTCAGCCCGATGCAGATGAACTTGCCGGGATCGGCGATGGGCGCGTGCAGGCGCGACGTGGCGGCCGGAACCGTGACCCACTCGGTGATCGAGCGCACGGCCTCCTGGGTGGCGATCCCGCCCTCCAGGAATGCGCGGGTCGACGAGGGCACGAGTGCGGCGGCGATCTCCTGGGACCGGGTCACGTCGTGCCGCGCCAGCTGCGCGGCGAGACTGGCTTGAATGTCGCCGATCCGGTCGCCCTGGAGCACCCCAAGGCGTGGGGACTGGCCGTTGGTGGAGAAGCGGACGAGCTTCATGACAGTGGCCTCCCGGGGAAAATGTGACGGGATTATAGCCCTCTTCGCGCGGGCGGTCCGGGCGGCTTCGCGGCCGAGGCCCTGGCCGTTCCGCGAGTATCCGTTCATGCCGCGGCGCGTCTTCGTTGGTATGACGCGTACTTACGGCCCCGCCTGGAGGGGGGTGCTCTGCGGCGTGGCCACGAGGTCCCCGAAAATTTGGTGGGACAGCCCATGGTCGCCGGGGGACAATGAAGGCCCAGGACACGAGGAGGACGATCATGAAGAGCCGGACTCGAGTGGTCTCAGCCCTGCTGGTCGCGCTGATGCTGGCGACGCCGCTGGCAACGATCGCCAGCGCGCAGCAGCCTCCGCCTCCGCCGGCGCCCGAGATGTTCCAGGACTCGCTCAAGGCGCAGCAGGCCGCCGAGGCCGACCGGAAGATCTACGACGCCGGCGCGATCGCGACCAACGTCTTCCTCGTTCCCGGTCGTGCCATCACCTGCGTCCTCGGCGGCGCCGTTGGCATCGCCGCTTCTCGCCGCGACGCTTGGCACCGCCTACCGTGCCGCGTCGGGCGCCATGCAAGAGGGCTGCGGTGGCAAGTGGACGGTGACCGGCGACGACCTGCGGCCAGAAGGGCCGACCGCGCGCCCGTTCGAATGGGAAAAGCGCTGGGAGTAGCACTGACGCGCCTCGCCTGAACCGATCGGCCGCCCGCGCGCGCTGGACGCTGGGCCTTCTGTTCGTCGCGCTGCTGGCGGCCTTCGGGGCCGCGCTGTGGGGCACCGTGCTCCACCCGCCGGCTTACGAGGTGCAGGGTGAGTTCGTCGCCCGCGCCGCGCCCGACCTGATCCTGGTCCGTCACACCGCCATCAGCGCGCTGGGCATGTCCTCGATGGAGCAGATGGCGGTCTCCGTCTCCCCCGCGCAGGTCGATCCTCTGGGGCTCAAGCCTGGCGATCAGGTGCGCCTGGGCGTCCGACAGGAAGGGGAGCAGCTCGTGCTGCTGCGGATCGAGCGGCGGCGCTAGCGGCGGGCGCTCTCTGTCGGCAGGGTCCGCACGTAGGCCACCAGGGCTCGATGTCGGCGTCGCTCATGTGATAGCCGAATGCCGGCATCCCCGGACGGCCGATCGGGGCGCCGCCCTGCTTGATGATGTCGAAGAGATAGCGGTCGGCCTCACCGCGGCGTCGCTGAGCCAGATCGCCAGGCTTCAACAGGAAGAGCGCCGCCCGCCAGGACCCGCGCCCGTCCACGCCGTGACACTCGATGCAGTACGCGTAGTACAACCGCTCGCCGCGCGAGGCGCCGGCCGGAGGCCGCGGGTCCGTCAAGAGCCACGCCGCACCACCCGCAAACGCCCCGACGCCGCCGATCGCAATCACCAGCGCAACGATCGAACGCCGCATGCCTCGCGAGAATAGCACCCCCTCACCACACGCCACCGCCGAGACTCACCCCGGGTGCTCGCTGTTCGGGGAGTACGGTTGGTGGCCGCAGAGGACGGAGTGGCGGTTCGTGAGTTGGCTTCTCAGGGCTCGTTGTGCGCGGAGTGATCTCGAGGCGATCCGAACGCGTGCAGTCGCGGGACTGGTGAATCCCACTCCAGAGGGGCGCCCCGGGTCCCCCGGGGCGCCCCGAACATCAGGGGGGTATGGGGGGCCATATCGGGGCCCCCCATGGAACTAAATGAATTTCGCGTAGATCGCCTTGAGCTTGTCCTCGCCCCACTTGATCGTCTGCTCGAGGTCCATCTTGTCCGTGCAGAACTGCGCCGCGGCGTCGATGAGCACGAACTGCTGGTAGACCTCGTCGGCCGCCACGGTCAGCGGACCGGGATAGCCGATCGTGTAGTGGTACTCGGGCGACTTCTCGAGCACCTTCAGCTTCGGATCCTCGCTGATGATCGGCAGCGGGCCCTTGGCGAAGGTCTTCAAGAACGGGTTGTCGTACCCGGTGCTGGCCTTGAACGCCTCCGGGAAGCTGTCGGTCAGATTCTCGAGATACTGCTTCGCCACGTCCTGGTTCGGCGAGAACTTGGTGATGCCGTAGGCCAGGCAGTTGGCGAACGACAGCCGGCCGGCCGGGCCCCGCGGCGAGAGCTGGATGAAGATCTTGTCGGCCAGCTCCTTGTTCTGCCCCTCGATCGTGCGGTAGGCGCTGATCGGGTTGTGGATCCACGAGCCGCGGCCGGAGGCCAGCAGGCGGTTGTTGGAGGCGTCGTCCCAGGCGAGCACCTCGGGCGTCATCGTCTCCTTGTAGAGCGCCTTGAGGAACTTGTGGGTCTCGCGCATCTCCTTGGAGTTGTAGGTCAGCGTCTTGCCGTCCTTGGCCACCTCGGAGGCGCCGTAGCACCACTGGATCGCCCGCCACGAGTTGCGGGAGTCGTTGTGGTGGGCCAGGCCGATGCCGATCGGGTAGCCCTTGGCCTTCAGCTTGCGCGCCACCGTCCAGCAGCTCGTGCCAGGTGTCCGGGCCATTGGGCATGCTCGCGATCTCGGTCCACAGATCCTTGCGATACAGGCCGGGGAAGTCGATGAAGTAGTCGGGAATCGAGGCGTAGCGGCCCTTGACCTCGGAATAGTTCTTGGCCAGCGGCGTCCAGCCGCCGTACTTCTTGCCGAGCTTGTCGGCCAGGTCCTGCACGTCGATCAGCGCGGGGGCGAACTTCTCGGTGCCGGAGCCCGCGAGCTGCACGATGTCGTGGCCCGACTGCGTGGCGATCTCGGCCGCGATCTTGCTGGCCAGGTTCAGGTGCGGAATGTGATCGATCGTGACCTTGACGTTGTTCTTGGCCGCCCACTCCTGGGCCCACTGGTCGTACCACTTGTCGTAGGCCGGAACGAAGTGACTCCAGCACAGAACCGAGAGCTGCTTCTGCTGGGCAGAAGCGGAGCGGACCCAGACGGTGCGGAGCGATCATGGCGCCGGCTGCGGTGGTGCCGAGGAACTGACGCCGGGTGAGTCTGGTCATTGACTCTCTCCTTCTTCAGGGTGGTGAATGGCTTACTTCACTTGAGAGCACCTGCCGTGAGGCCGTGGATGAAGTGGTCCAGGCTGAAGGCATAGACGATCGCCACGGGCACGGCGCCGATCAGTGCGCCGGCCATGAGCGAGCCCCAGTAGAAGACGTCGCCGCGGATCAGGTCGGTGGTGACGCCGTACGAAATGGTCTTGTTGGCCGAGGCCGAGACGAAGGTGATCGCGTAGATGAACTCCTGGTAGGTCAGGGTGAACGCGAAGATGCCGGCGGTGATGATGCCGGGAATGATCACCGGGATGACGATCAGCCGGAAGGTCTGAAAGCGGGTGCAGCCATCGAGCTGGGCACTCTCCTCGATCTCGGCCGGCACCGTGCGCACGAAGCCCATGAGCAGCCAGGTACAGAAGGGCAGGGTGAACGACGGATAGACGAGGACGAGCGACCAGATGGAGTCGACGAAGCCGATCTTGCGCACCACCTGCGACAGCGGCAGGAAGAGCAGGGCCGGCGGGATCAGGTACGACAGGAACATCGCGGTCGACAGCGTGCGGTTGCCGAAGAAGCGGATCCGGGCCAGGCCGTAGGCCGCCGGCAGCCCGATGAGCAGCGTGATGAACACGACGGAGACCCCGATGATCAGGCTGTTCTGGAGCCAGGTCAGGAACAGCGTGTCGCGCAGCAGGAGCTGGATGTGGCTGAGCGTCGGCGCTTCCTTGAACCAGAAGGGCACGCCGGTGAGGTTGTAGAGGTCGTTGTCGCGCTTGAAGGTGGTGATGATCATCCAGTAGAAGGGAAACAGCACGACCAGCAGGTACGGCGAGAGCGGCAGGTAGGGGCCGTAGTCGCGCTTGATCCGTCGCCACAGGGCGCTCCGCGTCACGTCATTCCCTCCGCAGCAGCCGCAGCATGACGACGACGAACACCGCCAGCAGCGGGAACATGAACAGCGTGATGGCCGCGCCCTGGCCGATGTCGCCGGCGTTGATGCCGACGTTGTAGGCGTAGGTCCCGAAGACGTGGGTGGTGTTGTAGGGGCCGCCCTGGGTGAGCAGCCACACCGCCGAGAAGTCGGTGAACGAGAACACGATCGAGTACAGCAGGCCGACGAACAGGATCGGCCGCACGATCGGGGCCACCACGTAGACGAACCGGCGCAGCGGGCCGGCGCCGTCGATCTTGGCCGCCTCGATGACCTCGACCGGCACCGCGGTCAACCCGGCCAGCAGGATGACCGCCGAGAACGGGAAGCCGCGCCACACGTTGAGGATGATCACCGACCACATCGCCAGCCCGGGCTCGCCCAGCCACTGCCAGGGGTAGTCGATGATGTGCAGCGTCATGAGCATCCAGTTGATGACGCTGTAGAGCGAGTCGAACATCCACTTCCAGGCCAGCGACGACAGCGCGATGGGAATCACGAAGGGGATCAGGATCACGCCCTGCACGAGCCGCTTGCCCTTGAACGAGCGGTTCAGCGCGAAGGCCAGGGGCAGCCCGATGATCAGGCGGATGGCCTCCGAGCCGAACGTGAAGATGAACGAGTTGCGGACGGTCTGCCAGAAGGTCGGGTCCTCGAAGATCCGCTGGAAGTTCGTGAACCCGACGAAGTGCCACTCCGGCGAGCCGACGCGCGCGCTCGACATGCTCAGGTAGATCGACATCACGAACGGGTAGGCGATGAACAGCGCCAGGTAGATGAACGCCGGGCCCGACCCACAGGAAGCCTTCCAGGGACTCCCAGCGTCGCCAGGCGGCCCGGGCGGGCCGGACCGCCGGGACGGCGACCGCCCCGCCGGTCTGCTCGGCGTAATCGCGCGGCGAGATCATCGCGCCGGTCTAGATCGCCTGCTCGGTCTTGACGTCGAAGAAGTGCAGCCGCTCGGCGTTGACCGCCAGCTTCATCGTCTCGTGGACCTTCACCCGCACGGTGGGCTCCACGCGGGCCACGATGGTGCCGCCGCTGACCTTGACGTCGAGGAGGATCTCGGAGCCGAGCGGCTCCACCACCTCGACCACCGCGTCGAAGATGTACTGGGCGGCGTCGGCGCCGGTCGCCATGTGGACGTCCTCGGGCCGCACGCCGCAGCGTGACGGGCTGGCCCTTGTAGGGCCGCAGCGCGGCGCGCTCCGGCCGGGCGGCACGGCCAGCCGCAGCGCCTGTGCCGTCGGCCACCAGGGCTGCCGTTGACCTCGTTGATGGTCACGTCCATGAAGTTCATGGCCGGCGAGCCGATGAAGCCGGCCACGAACTTGTTGGCCGGAGTGCCGTAGAGCTCGAGCGGCTCGCCCACCTGCTGGATCCAGCCGTCCTTCATCACCACGACGCGGTCGCCCAGGGTCATGGCCTCGACCTGGTCGTGGGTGACGTAGATGGCGGTCGTCTCCAGCCGGTCGTGCAGCTTCTTGAGCTCCACGCGCATCTGCACGCGCAGCTTGGCGTCGAGGTTGGACAGCGGCTCGTCGAAGAGGAACACCTGGGGATGGCGCACGATGGCCCGGCCGACGGCCACCCGCTGGCGCTGACCGCCCGAGAGCTGGCGCGGCTTGCGCTTGAGGAGCTCCTGGATGCCCAGGATCTCGGCGGCGTCCTTCACGCGCTTCTCGATCTCGGCCTTGGCGAACTTCCGCATCTTGAGCCCGAAGGCCATGTTGTCGTACACCGACATGTGCGGGTAGAGCGCGTAGTTCTGGAACACCATGGCGATGTCGCGGTCCTTGGGCGGCAGGTCGTTGACCACGCGATCGCCGATGGCGATCTCGCCGGCGGTGATCTCCTCCAGCCCGGCCACCATGCGCAGCGTGGTGGACTTGCCGCAGCCGGACGGGCCGACCAGGACCATGAACTCCTTGTCCCGGATGTGCAGGTTCACGTCCTTGACGGCGTGGACCTCGTCGTACTTCTTGTTGAGGTCCTTCAGCAGCACCTGGGCCATCGCACACTCTCCCTCAAATGGGTTCCCCGGAGTCGGGAGCTCCGGGCACTGGGTGGGGAGGGCGGGGCATCGCCCCGCCCCCCCGTGGTGCCTGCACCTCTACGCGAACTTCGCGTAGATCGCCTTGATCTTCTCCTCGCCCCACTTCACGGCTGCTTCCAGGTCCAGCTTGTCGGCGCAGAACTGGGCCAGGGCGTCGACCATGCACGAACTGCTGGTAGACCTCGTCGGCGGCCGGCGTCAGCGGCCCGGGGTAGCCGGTGGTGAAGTGGTACTCGGCGTCCTGCTCGAGCGGCTTGAGCTTGGGGTCCTCGCTGATGATCGGGAACGGCGGCTTGGCGTAGTTCTTCAGGAACGGCATGTTGTAGCCGGTGCTGGCCTTGGCACCCTCGCGGTAGTTGTCGACCAGCGCCTCCAGGAACGCCTTGGCGCCGTCGGCGTTCTTGCTGAACTTCGTCACGCCGTAGGCGCGGCAGTTGGCGAACGACCGGCGCGCCACCGGGCCCTTGGGCGAGAGCGACACGAAGATCTTGTCGGCCAGCTCCTTGTTCTGTCCCTCGATGGAGCGGTAGGCGCTGATCGGGTTGTGGATCCAGGAGCCGCGGCCGGAGGCCAGGAAGCGGTTGTTGGAGGCGTCGTCCCAGGCCAGGACCTCGGGCGTCATCGTCTCCTTGTAGAGCGCCTTGTTGAACTTCAGCGCCTCGCGGACCTCCTTGGAGTTGTAGGTGATGGTCTTGCCGTCCTTGGCCACCTCGGAGGCGCCGAACGACCACATGATGGCGCGCCAGGAGGCGCGCGAGTCGTCGTGGTGGGCCAGGCCGATCCCCACCGGGAAGCCCTTGGCCTTCAGCTTGGCGCCGCCCGACCTGCAGGTCCTCCCAGCTGTCGGGACCGTTCGGCATGCCGATCTCGGTCCACAGATCCTTGCGGTAGAGGCCCGGGGAAGTCGATGAAGAAGTCGGGGATGGAGTGGAACTTGCCGTCGTCGGCCTTGCAGTAGTTCTCGGCCAGCGGCGTGTAGCCGCCGTACTTCTTGGCGAGCTTGTCGGCCAGGTCCTGGACGTCGAGGAGCGCGGCCGCCCACTTCTCGGTGCCGGAGCCGACGAGCTGCACGATGTCGTGGCCGGACTGGGTGGCGATCTCGGCCGCGATCTTGGCCGGAATCTGCAGGTGCGGCACGTGGTCGATGATCACCCGCACGTTGTTCTTGGTGCGACCACTGCTCGGCGAAGCTGTCGAACCACTTGTCGTAGGCCGGCACGAAGTGGCGTCCACGCCAGGACGCGGACTTCCTTGTCCTGCGCCCAGGCCGGGCGGATCCAGACGTGGGGCGCCGCCACCACACCGGCTGCGGTCGCCGTGGTGGTGAGAAATTGCCGTCGAGAGAGGGTCGTCATGTCCTCGTTGTTCCTCCTTGCCATCCCGTACTGTGCGTCACCCCTTCACGGAGCCGGTGAGGCCCGTGACGTAGTACTCGACGAAGAACGAGTAGACCAGGGCCACCGGGATCGAGCCGAGCAGGGCGCCGGCCATCAGCTGGCCCCAGAAGTAGATGTCGCCCGCGGATGAGCTCCGACACCACGCCCACCGGCACCGTCTTCTTCTCCGGCGAGGACAGGAACATCAGCGCGTAGATGAACTCGTTCCAGGACAGGGTGAAGGCGAAGATGCCGGCCGACAGGATGCCGGGCATCGCGATCGGGAAGATGATCCGCACCATGGCGCCGAAGCGGGTGGCGCCGTCGATGCGCGCGCACTCCTCCAGCTCCTTGGGGATCGTCTTGAAGTAGCCCATCAGGAGCCAGGTACAGAACGGGATCAGGAACGTCGGATAGGTCAGGATCAGCGCCCACGGCGTGTTGCCGAGCTGGAAGTTGCGGATGATGTCGGCGAGCGGGATGAACAGCAGCGTGGGCGGCACCAGGTACGTGACGAAGATCGAGGTGCCCAGCATCCCGGCCATCGGGAACTTCAGCCGGGCCAGGGCGTAGCCGGCCAGGAGCCCGCAGAACAGCGAGATGATCGTGGAGACGACCGCGATGAAGAACGTGTTCCACAGCCACTGCGGGAACGTGGTCTTCGCCAGCAGGTCCCGGAAGTGGTCGAGGGTCGGGGCCAGCGTCCAGAACGGCGTATTGTTCGCGGCTCGCCACGAGCGGTAGAGCTCGGCGTCGGGGCGGATGGCCGTGACGAGCATCCAGTAGAAGGGGAACAGCGTGCCGATCACGAACACCGTCAGCGGGATGTAGAAGTACACCCACTTCTTCCAGCGCCGCTCGATGACCATTTTAGCGAAGACTCCAGCACGCGTAGAGGCGTGGGTGGGCTGTTCTAGAGAGTCGTGGCTCCGTTTGGCGAATGGGGGGCGGCGACTCGTCCGACGGCAGTGGCGTGGCTCGCGCGACGGCAGTTGGGTGGCTCGCGCGACAGCAGTTGGCGTGGCTCGCGCGACGGTTTCACGGGGCAGCAGTTGGTGTTGCTCACTAGGCGTTCTCCAGGCGGCGGAGATAGCGGAGCTGGACCCAGACCACGATGAAGAGGACCGGGAGCATGAAGAGCGAGATGGCGGCGCCCTCGCCCAGGAGGCCGGTGGCCACGCCGATCTGGTAGGCGTAGGTGGCGATCAGGTGCGTGGAGTTCGGCGGGACCGCCGCCGGTCAGCACGTAGATCAGCTGGAAGTCGGAGAAGGTCTGGATGACCGAGAAGACCACCACCACGAGGGTGACGGGCTTCAGCAGCGGCCAGGTGACGTTCCAGAAGCGGTTCCAGCCGTTGGCGCCGTCGAGCGAGGCGGCCTCGTGCAGATCGGGGTTGATGGTCTGCAGCCCGGCCAGCAGGGTGATGGCGAAGAACGGCATGCCGCGCCAGGTGTTGACCGCGATCGCGCACCACATGCCGTACGCGCCGTCGGACAGAAACGGCAGCTTGGTGGTGATGAACCCGCCGCGATAGAGCAGCCAGTTGAGCACGCTGAACGTGGGATCGAACATCCACCGCCACGCGAACGTCGAGAGCACGGTCGGCACGATGAACGGCAGCAGCATCGAGGCCCGGACCAGCCGCTTGCCGCGGAAGTTCCGGTTCAGGAGTAGGGCCAGCCACATGCCGAGCGCGAGCTTGAACATCGTGGCCCACGCCGTGTACCAGACCGTGTTCCAGAAGGCCGTCCGGAAGATCGAGTCGTTGAACGCCTTGATGAAGTTCTTCGCCCCGACGAAGTGACCGGGATTGCCCACGCTGGTGTCGGACAGCGCGAGCCACACGCCCATCACGAACGGGTAGGCGATGAACACGCCGAGCAGCAACACGGTGGGCGCCAGGAGCAGCGCCGCCAGCAGGCGCTCGTTCTCCAGCATCGCGCCCTGCCGCGCCGGCCGGGAGGTCCGGGCTCGCGGCAGCGCGACCGCGCCCACGGCGTCACCCGCGCCCCCCGAGATCGGCTTCTTCAGCGATCACCCATAGATTTTCTTCAGCTCGCCCTCGGCCCACTTCACGGCGTCCTCGGCCTTCGTGCCCTGCACGCCCTTGGCGAACATATCGACGATCACGTACTTGCTGTAGACCTCGGTCGCCTTGGCCGACGGCGGACCGGCGTGGCCGATGACCCGCGAGTTGTCGGCGGCGGTCTTGAAGCCCTTCATCGGCTCGTCGATCGTGGTCCAGAGCGGGGAGCGCTCCCACTGCTTGGTGGACCCGATCGAGAAGCCCTCGGCCACCTCGAACCAGCGCCCGTAGGGCCCGGCTCCATGGAACCACTTCAGGAAGTCCTTGGCCAGCTTGACGTTCTTCGTGTACTTCATGATGCCGTGCGAGAAGGCGGTGTGGTAGCTCCACGAGCCGCCCGGCCCGGCCGGCAGCCGCGCGTGCTGGATGTCGCGCACCATGGGCTCGCCCTTGTCGTCCTTGATCTTGTCCGGGCCGCGCTTGGCCGCGATGTAGATGGAGGCGCCGTTGAGCGTGGCGCTGATCTCGCCGCCCAGGAACGCGCGGTTGTTGTTGGTGTCGTCCCAGGCCAGGCCGCCCTCGTCGCAGGCGTCCTTCCAGAAGGCCTGCATGAACTTCACCGCCTCGATCGACCCCTTGCTGTCGATCGCCGTCTTGCCGCCGCGGTCCGTCTCCATGCCGCCGAAGTTCCACAGCAGCGGATAGGCCCAGGCCGGCGCATCACCGAAGGTGTGGCCCAGGGTCTGGCCGTAGGGGTGGCCCTTCTTCTTCAGCTTGGTGGCGACCGCCCGGAGCTCGTCGTAGGTCTTGGGGAACGTGGTCGCGCCGACCTCGTCGAACCAGGACTTCCGGTAGGCGATGAGGCCGGGGACGATGCTGTGGGGCAGGGCCATGAAGCGGCTGCCCACCTTGGTGTAGGCCTCGGACTGCGCGTAGAAGCCGCCCTGCTCCTTGGCCTGCCACTCGGCCAGGTCGCTCACGTCGACGAGGCCGTTCTCGTACAGATGGGGCCAGTTGTGCAGCATGTGGATGATGTCGGCCCCGCTCTGCGACTGGATGGCCGCGGTGATGCGCGGCTGCAGGTCGTTGGCGTTGATGGTCTCGAGCTGCACCTCGGCGCCGAGGACCTTGGAGGCCTCCACCATCTGCTTCTTGAGCTCCACGTCGCAGGCGGGGATGAAGTCGACCCAGCGGGTGATGTTCAGCTTCGTGCCCTGGGCGAAGGCGGGGGCGCGATGAGCGGCCAGGATGCCGGCGATACCGGTCGCTTCAGGAACGAGCGGCGCTTCATCGCGCCTCCTCAGCCTTCGTAGATCTTCTTCAGCTCGGCCTCGGCCCACTTCAGCGCGTCCTCGGCCTTGGTGCCCTGCACGGCCTTGGCGTACATGTCGACGATGATGTACTTGGAGTAGGCCTCGGTGGCCTTGGCGGTGGCCGGTCCCTGGTAGCCGAGCATCTTGGTCTGCCGCGCCGCGCGGCGGAAGATCTGCAGCGGCTTGTCGACCCGCGACCACATGGCGTTTTCTTCCCACACCTTGGTCGCGCCGACCGTATAGCCCTCGTTGATCTCGAACCACTTGCCGTAGTTCTCGGTCTTGTGCATCCAGGTCAGGAGATCCTTGGCCAGCTTGACGTTCTTGGAGTGCTTCATCAAGCCGTGCTGGAACGGCACGTAGAGCGCGGCCTGCCCGGCCGGGCCCGCCGGCAGCGGTGCGGCGTGGTCGATGTCCCGCCAGAGCGGCTCGCCCTTTTCGTCCTTGATCTTGTCCTGCTGCCGCTTGGCCACGATGTAGATCGAGGCGCCGTTGTTGGTCGCGCTGATCTCGCCGGCGTGGAAGGCGCGGTTGTTGTTCGTGTCGTCCCAGGCCAGCCCGCCCTCGTCGCAGGCGTCCTTCCAGAAGGCCTGCATGAACTTGATCGACTCCAGCGCGCCCTTGCTGTTGATCACGACCTTCTTGCCGCTCTGATCGGTCTCGGCGCCGCCGAAGCTCCACAGCAGCGGATAGGCGAAGGTCGGTGGGTCACCGAAGCTGTGGCCGAGTGACTGCCCGACCGGCCGGCCCTTGGCCTTGAGCTTCTTGCCGGCTTCCCGCCAGGCGTCCCACGTCTTGGGGAACTCGGTGACACCGATCTCGGCGTGCCACGACTTCCGGTAGGCGATGGCGTTGCCACCGGTGCTGTGGGGAACGGCCAGCCAGTGACCGTTCACCTTGGCGGCGGCGTCGAACACGTCGTAGAAGCCACCCTGGGCCTTGCCGATCGCGTCGGCCACGTCGGAGACGTCGGCCAGCGCGTTGGCGTACAGATGGGGCCAGTTGTAGAGCATCTGGAAGATGTCGGCGCCGCTGCCCGACTGGATGGCCGCCGTGATGCGCGGCTGCAGATCGTTGGCGTTGATGAACTCGAACGTGACCTCGGCGCCGAGGGCCTTGGAGGCCTCCGGAGCCTGCCGCTTGAGCTCGACGTCGGCCTCAGGGATGAAGTCGACCCAGCGGACGAGGTGCAGCTTGGTCCCCTGCGCGAAGGCCGGGGCCCGATGAGCAGCCAGGATTCCCGCGATACCGGTCAGCTTCAGGAACGATCGGCGCCTCATCGAGCCCTTCTCCAGTCAGGAGCGGACGGTTAACCCTCGTAGATCTTCTTGAGCTCGCCCTCGGCCCATTTCACGGCGTCCTCGGCCCCCATGCCCTGCACGGCCTTGGCGTACATGTCCGTGACGATGTACTTGGTGAAGCCCTCGGTGGCCTTGGCGGTCGACGGGCCCGCGTAGCCGAACAGCCGCGTGTTGCGCGCGGCGGTCCGGAACATCTTGAGCGGCTCGTCGAGCTTGCCCCACATGGGGTCGTTCTCCCACTTCTTGGTGGAGCCGACCGAGTAGCCTTCCTGGGAGGTGAACCACTTGCCGTAGTTCTCCGGCTTGTGCACCCACCGCAGGAGGTCCTTCGCCAGCTTCTGGTTCTTGCTGTACTTCATGAGCGCGTTGGACTGGTTGAGGAACAACAGATAGGCCCCGGCGGGTCCCGCCGGCAGCGGCGCGTGGTCGATGTCCTGCCACAGCGGCTCGCCCTTGTCGTCCTTGATCTTGTCCTTCTGCCGCTTGGCCACGATGTAGATCGAGGCGCCGTTCAGCGTGGCCGAGATCTCGCCGGCGTGGAAGGCCCGGTTGTTGTTGGTGTCGTCCCAGGCCAGGCCGCCCTCGTCGCAGCATTCCTTCCAGAAGGCCTGCATGAACTTCACCGACTCGACGGCACCCTTGCTGTTGATGACGACCTTCTTGCCGGACTGGTCGGTCTCGGCGCCACCGTAGGCCCACAGCATCGTGTAGGTGAAGGTCGGCGCGTCGCCGAAGGTGTGACCAAGCGTCTGCCCGTAGGGCTTGCCCTTCTTCTTGAGGACGGCGAAGACCTTGCGCGCCTCGTCCCACGTCTTGGGGATAGCTGCTGGCGCCCGCCTCCTTGAGCCACGACTTGCGATGGGCGACCGCGTTGCCGACGATCGAGTGCGGCACCGAGAGCCACTTGCCGTTGACCTGGCAGGACGGCGCCCACACGTCGTAGAAGCCACCTTCGGCCTTGGCCAGATCGGCGGCGACGTCGCTCACGTCCATGACCGCGTTCTGGTAGAGGTGCGCCCAGTTGTACTGGAAGTTGAAGATGTCCGCGCCCGAGCCGGACTGGATGGCCGCGGTGATGCGCGGCTGCAGATCGTTGGCGTTGATCGTCTCGAGCGTGACTTCGGCGCCGAGCGCCTTGGAGGCCTCGGGCATCTGGCGCTTCAGCTCGACGTCGGACTCCGGAATGAAATCGACCCAGCGAACCCAGTGCAGCTTCGTTCCCTGGGCGTAGGCCGGCGCCTGGCGGGCTGCCAGGATCCCCTCGATTCCGGTGACGGCCACCGCAGCGGTCCCGGAGACTTTGAGGAAGTGCCGGCGATTCATGCCACGTGCATCCATGCGGTGATCCTCCTTGATCGACCCTGGGGAGGGCTGGGCTAAACCCCCGAGAAGAGTGACGGAAGTCATACCATCCTCGGCCGAAAGTGTCAACGCCGATCGAGCGCCAGCCCGGTCAGGGCAACGGTTCGATCCGCACTCGACGGACGCCCGGCTGTGACTCCAGAACGGCCAGGAGGTCCTCGCTCGTCGTCGGGGAAACCCTGGCCTGTAGCGTGACCTGCACCCGCCCTTCGTCGATCAGGCGTTCGTACTCGACCGGCGCCACGCTGATGTCGCGCTCGCCCAGGGCGGCAATGATGACCGGCAGCGGCGGCGCGGTCGCGTCGAGGGCCAGCGTGATCTTCCGGCCCACAAGCGCGTCCTCCTTGCGCTCGAACCGGCGGAGCACCGTGAGCGCGATGACTCCCAGCGCGGTCGAGGCCACGCAGATCGAATACATGCCGGCGCCGGCGGACAGCCCGATGGCGGCCACCAGCCACAGCCCGGCAGCCGTCGTCAGCCCCTGGACGTTGAGCCCGGTCCGGAGAATCGCGCCGCCACCGAGGAACCCGACGCCGGTCACCACGGACGCGGCAATACGTGAGGGATCGACCGCGATCAGGTCGTCTTTCGTATAGTGCTGAAAATACACGAATTGTGTCGATACGAGCATGAAGGTGGTCGAGGCCAGGCCGACCAGCAGGTGAGTCCGCAGGCCCGCGGGGCGACCGTGCAGGTGGCGCTCGTAGCCGATGAGCGACGCGAGCAGTGTGCCGACCAGCAGGCGGGTCAGAAGCTCGAGATGCTGCCCCATCGCCTACCGCTACCGGGCGGCCGGTACCGCTCCCAGCAGGCCCGCCGTGCGCGGTGGCCGGAACGTCAGCGCCAGGCTCACCGCGACCGCCCCGATGACGAACGAGCCGCTGTAGAGCCAGGCATAGGAGCCGAGCCGGTCGTAGAGGATCCCGCCGGCGTAGGAGCCGATGCCCATGCCCAGGGTCGAGATCAGGAAGACCGCGCCGTAGGCGGTGCCCATGACCTTCTCGCCGAAGTACTCGCGGGTCACCAGCGCGTAGAGCGGCATCACCCCGCCGTAGGAGATGCCGAACACGATCGCCAGGGCGTAGAACGCGGTGACGTCGTGCGCCACGAGGTACACCGGGATCATGGCGGCCTGCACCGCCAGGCCGGCCACCAGCGTGGGCTTGGCCCCGACGCGATCGGCCAGCAGCCCGCCACCGATGCGTCCGATGATGGACGAGAAGCCCGGACACGCCGAGCGCGGTCGCCGCCGCCATGGGCCCCAGTCCCTGGTCGGTGGCGTGGGTCACCATGTGGAAGATCGGACCGGAGTGCGCGGCGCAGCACGCGAAGTGGGTGAGCGCGATCATCCAGAACTGCGGCGTCGCCAGCACGTCGCCCGCCGAGTACGTCTGGCTTGCCGCCGGCGCGGCGCCGCCCAGCGCGGCGGCGCCGAGATCGGCGGGATCGCGAATCAGCAGGGCCACCGGGATGATCACCAGCCACGCGAGGTCGCCGAGAACGATCAGCGCCATGCGCCAGTCCGCCCAGCTCGTCAGCGCACGGGCCAGCGGCGCGACTATCAGAATGCCGATGCCGATGCCGGCGGACACCAGCGCCACCGCCAGGCCGCGGCGGGCGGTGAACCACTTGGTCGCCGTCGAGGTGAGCGGCGCGTAGAAGGCGCCGACGGCGAAGCCGACCATGAAGCCGAACGTCACGTAGAGCTGCCAGAGCGACTGCACGCGGCTCGAGAGCACCAGGCCCAGGCCGAGCAGGAGGCCGCCCGCGACGGCCACGCCGCGGGTGCCGATGCGGTCGGACAGCGCGCCCCAGAAGAACGAGCCCAGGCCCATCGCGATCCAGTTCAGGAGCGCGACGGAGGAAATGGCGCCCCGACTCCAGCCCATCGTGTCGGCCATCGGCTTGAGGAAGACGCCGAGCGAGAACAGCGCGCCCATCCCGATGCAGATGATCGTCGCGGAGGCACCGACCACGATCCAGCCGTAGAAGAGTCGACGCTGACCCATGCGGAGATTTACGATAGCATGCCGCGCATGTGGTTGCTTTTCTGGCCGGCGGTCGCGTTCGTTGTCGGCTCGGGGATCGCGCTGCTGTTCCGCGCCGCGTTGCTGCGCGGCCTGCGCGGGTGGCTCGGCGCCGGCCACGGCGTCAACGCATTCCTCGCCGGCATCCGGCTGCCCTCGATTCTCTGGTGCTTCGTCCTCGGATTCTTCGTCGCGATCGACCTGGTCGAGCTCCCCGGGCGGTTGGCCGTTCCGCTTCGGCGAATCCTCGAGGCGGCCATCGTCGTGTCGGTCACCGTCACCGCCGCCAGCGTGCTGAGCTCGCTGGCCGCCGCGGCCAGCGAGCGCCGGGCCATCACCGTCGGCGTGACCGGACTGTTCCGCACGACCGTCCGCGCCGTCATTCTCGGCGTCGGCTTGCTGGTACTGCTGGATTCGCTCGGCATCCAGATCACGCCGCTGCTGACCGCGTTCGGCGTCGGCGGCCTGGCCGTCGCCCTCGCTCTTCAAGACACGCTCTCGAACCTCTTCGCCGGCGTGCACCTGCTGGCCGATCGGCCGATCCGCGTCGGCGACTACGTGCGCATCGCGGATGCGATCGAGGGCCACGTGGTGGACGTGGGCTGGCGGTCGACGCGCGTGCGGATGCTGGCCAACAACGTCGTGATCGTGCCGAACAAGAAGGTGGCCGAGTCGATCATCACCAACTACGACATGCCCGAGCGCCGCATGTCGATGCGTGCTGCCGGTGAGCGTCGGCTACGGCAGCGACCCGGATCGCGATCGAGGCGGTGCTGACGGACGTGGCGGTGACGGCGGCCCGCGAGGTGCCGGGGCTGCTCGCCGAGCCCGAGCCGTTCGCCCGGATGAATCCCGGGTTCGGCGCCTACGCGCTGGAGTTCTCGCTCATCTGCCAGGTGGCGAGCTTCGTCGATCAGTATCTGGTCCAGCACGAGCTGCGCAAGCGCATCCTCCGCCGGTTCCGCGCGGAGGGTATCGAGATCCCGGTGCCGGTGCGGGCGATCGAGCTTCGGGATGGATCGGCCGCGCCGGGGACCGGCGCCGCGGGCGGCGCCGGCCCCCGCTGACGCGGGAGGTCAGGAGGGCTGCTGCTGCGGATGCGGCCGGCCGTGGTGGCGCCAGCCGCCTTCCATCATCTTGGCGAAGGCCTCGCGCTGATCGGCGTTGAGGATGGGACCGATCTGCTTGAGGGCGGCCAGACGCTGCTGCATGGACTGCGCGAGCAGGTTCTGGACCTCGGTCTGCTTGGCCTGCATGGTGGCATCGTCGGCGCCATTCAGGGCCATCCGGCGCAGCTCACCCTGGGCGGTGCGCAGCGCCTTGAAGTGCTCCCGCTGGGCGGCGACGTCACGGTTGGCGTGGAGCTGGCGGAAGGCCGCGAGCTGGTCCTCGGACAGGCCCAGCTTCTGTTGCAGGCGGCTCTCCCAGCGGTTGGTCTGGCCGGGCGTGGTGGGCGGATCGGCGGCGTACACCGCCGAGACCGTGAACAAGGCGGCGACCAGTGTCAGGGTGGCGGCGCGAACCAGTTTCGTGGCACTCATCGAGGCGCACCTCCTGTGATCTGGGCCGGATCGAATCCCCGGCTCGCAAGGTAGGACGCCCCGCGCGGGCGGGTTATTTACCTGGCCGGGGAGGCTCTCGGCTCAAATCGGGCGCCGGCGCTCCCGGACGAGCGTCAGGGTGCCCAGGGCTCCCACCATGGCGGCCGCCAGGCCGAGCCACGGCCAGCGATAGCTGCCGGTGACCTGCAGGACGTGCCCGAAGAGCAGAGGGCCCAGCGTGACGCCCGCCGAGGAGACCGCCAGACCCAGGCCGACCGCCGTCCCGGCCGCCCGGGGCCCGGCCAGCTCGGCCAGCCACGTGTGCTGCACGCCGTTCCAGCCGATCCCGACCACCCCGAAGACGACCGTGAGCGCCGCGAGGCCGAGCGTGGAGGCGGAGGGGCCGGTGGACAGGATGAGCAGCGTGCACACGGTCGAGCCGACCCCGGCCAGGACCAGCGGCATCCGGCGCCGTCCGCCAAACAGGCGATCGGAGAGCATGCCGAAGAGGACGCGCCCCAGCATGCCGCCGAACTGGGCCAGGGCCAGAAAGCGGCTGGCCGCGAGCAGCGTGAGGCCCACCACGCCCTGCAGGTAGAGCACGAGGTAGGACATCCACACCGTCTGCATCGCCGCGAAGATGCCGGCGGCGAGCGACAGCAGCCAGAGATCGCGGCTCGTCAGCACCGAGATCACCGTCCCCCGCGCGCCCGGCGCCGCGGCCGGCAGCGCCAGGTCGGGCGGATCGTGATAGACGAACACGCTGGCGATGGCGCCGGCGGCGATCACCGCGGCGGAGACCACGAGCGCGGTGCGCCACCCCAGCGCGAGCGCGAGGGCCGGCAGGAGCGCGGCCCCCAGCATGCCGCCCAGCGGCAGGCCGACCTGCTTGAAGCCGACCAGCGTGGCCCGGTGCGCGGGCGGCGACCACGCCATGACGGCCTTGGTCGAGGTGGGATTCAGCACGCCGTAGCCGAAGCCGGCGGCGACGAGCAGCAAGATGAACGCGAGGTACGAGTGCGCGGTGCTGGCGAACAGCAGGCCCACCGCGGTGAGGACCTGCCCGAGGACGAGCATGCGCTTGACGCCCCAGCGATCGACCAGCGTGCCGGCGGGCAGCGAGATGAGCGACGGGCCGATGTAGTACATCGAGAGAAACGAGCCGGCCTGCGCGAGGGTCAGGCCGAGATCGGCCCGGATCAGCGAGGCGATGGCGGGGACTCCGAGGGGGCCGACGTTGGTCACCGTCTGGGCGACCATGATCAGCACGATGATGCGGACGCGCGGGCTCACCGCGCGGTCAGACGGGCCTCGGCGGCCCGGAGGTCCTCCTCGGTGTCGACGCCGATCGTCGGCTCGGTGGTTTCCCGCACGGTGATGCCGATGCCGTTCTCGAGAAAGCGCAGCTGCTCGAGGCCCTCGGTCTTCTCGAGCGTCGAGGGCGGCAGGCGGTGGAACGCATCCAGCGCGGGCTTGCGGTAGGCGTAGAGGCCGATGTGCTTGTAGCGGACGGCCCCGCGCCCGTCGCGGTCGAACGGGATGCCGTACTTCGAGAAGTAGAGCGCGCGACCGCCGGCGCCGAACACGACCTTGTTGACCTGCCGGGCGTCGATCTCGTCCGGCGTGGCCCGGATGCACAGCGTGCTGACCAGCGTGTCGGGCGTCGTGCGGAACGGCTCGACCAGCTGGGCGATGTGGGCGGGCGTGATGAACGGCTCGTCGCCCTGCACGTTGACGTAGACGTCGGCCGGATGGCTCTGGGCCACCTCCCACACACGATCGGTCCCCGACGGATGATCCGGCGAGGTCATGACCGCGGGGATATCGAGACGCCGGCACACGGATGCTACTTCCTCCGCGTCTGTCGCGACCAGGACGTGGCCGAGGTCGGCCGCGCGGCGAGCCGCCTCGTACACCCAGGCCACGAGCGGGCGACCGGCGATCTCACGCAGGACCTTGCGCGGCAGGCGCGTGGAGGCCAGGCGCGCCGGGATCACGCCGAGGACCGACAGCGTCATCGGCTCAGGGGAAGGCGCGCAGCGTGCGCAGCAGCGACGCGCGATCGGCGCCCGCGGGCGCGAACGGCACGATCACCGGCTGGGTGAGACCGGTCCCGGCGAACTCGGCGACGCGCGCGCGGCAGAACGCCTCGTCGCCCACCACGCCGAGGCCGTCGAGCATGCGCGCCGACACGCGCTTCACCGCGCCCGCGCGGTCGCCCGCGCTCCAGGCCGCGCCCACGGCTCCCACCTCGTCGGCGTAGCCGGCGGTCCGGAAGAACGAGGCGTAGACGTCGACGGTGGCGTAGCCGGTGATGTCGCGGGCCAGCGTCTCGCGAGCGGCCGCCGCGTCGTCGGTCACGCAGGTGCGGATGAACGAGGCGATCTCGAAGTTCTCCAGCGTGCGTCCGGCTCGCCGCGCGCCTGTCTGCAGGTGGGCGAGGGAGGCCGGCACCGCCTCCGGCGGAATCCAGTTCAGGAGCACGCCGTCGGCGATCTCGCCGGCCAGCTCCAGCATCTCCGGGCCGAGCGCGGCCAGGTAGACGCGCACCGGCGTCTTGGGCAGCGGGGCGGTCAGGCGGAAGTTCTTCATGCGGTAGAACTTGCCCTCGACGTTCACGCGCTCGCCGGCCGCCACCTTGCGCACGATCTCGACAGCCTCGCGGATCTGGCCCAGCGCCGGGGTGTACGCGAGACCGTTCCACTGCTCGACGATGGCCCGGCTCGACAGGCCGAGGCCGAGCGCGAAGCGACCGGGGGCGAAGTGGTTCAGCGACGCGGTGGCCATGCCGAGCACCACCGGCGTGCGCGTCTGCACGGGCAGCACGCCGTTGGCCACCACCAGCCGCTCGGTGTGCGTGGCCACGACCGTGGAGAGCACGATGCCGTCGTGGCCGGAGGTCTCGCCCAGCCACGCGGTGTGATAGCCGCGGCTCTCGGCCTCGCGGGCCGCCGCGATGAACTCCGCCGGCGGCAGCGACGCGAAGCCGGCCAGCACGATACCCAGGCGCATCAGCGGTCGGTCTTCACCGCGTCGCGCGCCGCCTTGGCCGCCGACACGAGATAGCGCTGATCGTTGACCATGCCGACCAGCGGCCAGCCCTCGGCGATGCGCCGGTTCACCGTCTCGGGAGTCGCGCAGTGGATCCCCGGCGCCACGCCGTGACGCTGGCAGGCCTTGAAGAGCACGTCCATGGCTTCGTGGAACTCGCGGTGCGGTGGCTCCAGGGAGGGCGCCAGGCCCAGCGAGGCGCAGAAGTCGTTGGGACCGACGTAGCAGGCGTCCACGCCGGGCACCGAGAGGATCGCGTCGATGTTCGTGATCGCCTCGTGGTGCTCGATCTGCACGATGACCAGGATCTCGTCGTTGGCCCGCTGGAAGTAGGTGGGCGCGTCGGTCTTGAACGACAGCGGGAAGCGGCCGGCGCCCAGCGAGCGCGTGCCCTGCGGCGGATACTTGCAGCTGCGCACCAGCAGCTCGGCCTCGGCCCGGGTCCGGATGTTGGGGGCCAGCACGCCCCAGGCGCCGGCGTCGAGCACGCGCTTGACGTTCTCCTCGCTCAGCGCGTGCACGCGCACGAACGGCGCGCACGGATAGCGGGTGATGGTGGCGAACATCGTGGCCAGGGCGGCCATGTCGATGGGGCCGTGCTCGGTGTCGACCAGGAGCCAGTCGAAGCCCACCGAGGCCATCATCTCGGCCACCAGGGGGTCGCCGAAGTTCAGGAGGCTGCCGAACGCCGCCTGGCCGTTTCGGATGCGCTGCTTCACGTGGTTGGGCGTCATCGGCGCTTACGGAGTATAGCGCGCCGTTGCGGTAGTCTATGGGCCATGCTCAACGGCAAAGCCGGCATCGTCTTCGGCGTCGCCAACAAACGCTCGATCGCGTGGGCCATCGCGCAGGCGCTGGCCGGGGCCGGCATGCGGCTGGCCTTCACCTACCAGGGCGAGCGCCTCAAGGAAAACGTGGAGGAGCTGGCCGCGACCCTGCCGGGCTCGGTGCTCTATGCCGTGCGACGTCGGCGCCGATGCCGAGATCGCCGCGGTCTTCGCCAGCGTCGAGCGCGACCTCGGCCGGCTCGACACGCTCGTGCACTCGGTCGCCTTCGCGCGCAAGGAGGACCTCGAGGGCGAGTTCCTGGCCACCGAGCGCGAGGGGTTTCGCGTGGCCCACGACGTCTCCGCGTACTCGCTGGTGGCGCTGGCGCGCGGCGGCGGCGCCGCTCATGGAGAAGAGCGGCGGCGGCTCGGTGATCGCCATGACCTACTACGGCGCGGAGAAGGTCGCGCCGGCTACAACGTCATGGGCGTGGCCAAGGCCTCGCTGGAAGCCTCGGTGCGCTATCTCGCCGCCGATCTCGGGCCGCGCGGCATCCGCGTGAACGCGATCTCGGCGGGGCCGGTGAACACGCTGGCCGCCCGCGGCATCCGCGGCTTCACCGGCATGCTGAAGCATCACGCCGAGAAGGCGCCGCTGCGTCGCAACGTGGAGCTGCGCGAGGTGGGCGACACCGGGCTGTTCCTGGCCTCGCCGATGTCCTCCGGCATCACCGGCGAGGTGATCCACGTGGACTGCGGTTACTTCGTCATGGGCGTCTGATGACCGGACGCGCTCGCGTGGCGATCACGCGCCGCACCGTTCTCGTCGGGGCGGCGGCCTTCGCGGCCCCGGTGGCCCTCGGCGCCCAGCCGGTGGCGCGACCTCCGCGCGTCAGCATCTATTCGACCACCCGCACCTGGAGTGACGCCATCCGGCAGTCGCTGAGCGAGCGCGGATGGGTCGAAGGCCGTACGATCACGTTCGAGTGGTACTCGTCCGAGGACAGCCACACGCACCTCGCCGAGCACATGGCGACGGCGCCGGCCGACGTGCTCGTGACGGGCGGTCCGCACCGCGTCCGCGCCGCCATGCAGGTCACTGCCACGATTCCGATCATCGTCATCGATCTGGAGTCCGATCCAGTCGCCACCGGGTTCGTCAAGACGCTAGCCCGGCCGGGCGGCAACGTGACCGGGGTCTGGATGGACCAGCCGGAAATCGCCGGCAAGCAGATCCAGTTCCTTCGCGAAGCGTTGCCGACGCTGAACCGCCTTGGCGTCGTTGTGGGACGATCGGATCGGCCAGCCCCAGTTCGCCCAGGTGCAGGCGGTCTGCCGTGCGTGAATCTAAGCCTCCACCGACAGTGCGCTACGCACCGCCGACGAGGTCGACGGCGCCGTGAAGCGCCTCATCGCCGAGCGGCCCCAGGCCATTGTCCTGCTCACAGCGCCGGTGGTGAGTAACGCGTTGCCGCGGATCGCCGAGCTCACCCTGCAGGCCCGCCTTCCCGCGATCAGCCCGTTCTCCACCTTTCCCGGCTTCGGCGGGCTGATGGCCTACGGTCCCGACTTCCCCGCAATGTGGCGGCAGATCGGCAGCTACGTTGATCGCGTGCTGAAGGGGGCCAGGGCCGGCGACCTTCCGGTGGAGCGCCCGTCGAAGTTCACGTTCGCGGTCAATCTCAAGACCGCCAAGGCGCTCGGCCTCACCCTGCCGGAGCCGCTCGTCCTCCGCGCCGACGAGGTCATCCAGTGAGCGCCGATCGGCCCGCGCAGCCGATCCGCGCGCCACGCGGCAGCACACTCTCCTGCCAGGGCTGGCCGCAGGAAGCCGCGCTGCGCATGCTGATGAACAACCTCGACCCCGACGTGGCCGAGCGCTGGGAGGATCTCGTCGTCTACGGCGGCTCGGGCAAGGCCGCGCGCAGCTGGGAGGCCTACCACCGCATCGTGGCCACGCTGCGGCGCCTGGCCGCCGACGAGACGCTGCTGGTGCAGTCGGGCAAGCCGGTCGGCGTCTTCCGCACGCACGCCGATGCGCCGCGGGTGCTGATCGCCAACGCCATGCTGGTGCCCGAGTGGGGCGACTGGGAGCACTTCCGCAAGTACGAGGCGATGGGGCTCACGATGTACGGGCAGATGACGGCCGGCTCGTGGATCTACATCGGCACGCAGGGGATTCTTCAGGGCACCTACGAGACGTTCGGCGCGTGCGCGGAGAAGCATTTCGGCGGCAGCCTGGCCGGCCGGCTCGTGCTCTCGGCCGGGCTCGGCGGCATGGGCGGCGCGCAGCCGCTGGCCGTCACGCTGAACGGCGGCGTGGGGCTGTTCGTCGAGATCGACCGCGAGCGGATCGAGCGTCGGCTGCGCCTGCGCTACGTCGATCGCATGACCGACTCGCTGGACGAGGCGCTGGACTGGGCGGACGAGGCGCGCAGCCGTCGGGCGCCGCTGTCGATCGCGCTGCACGGCAACGCGGCCGAGATCCACCCCGAGCTCGCGCGACGCGGCGTGCGCTTCGACGTGGTGACCGATCAGACCTCGGCGCACGACATGATCAACGGCTACGTTCCCGCCGGGCTCTCGGTGGCCGAGGCGTCGGCGCTGCGCCAGCGCGACGCCAAGGCGTACCTGCACGCGCGCCTACGAGTCGATCGCCGTGCAGATGCGCGCGATGCTCGAGCTGCAGCGCGGGGGCGCGATCCTGTTCGACTACGGCAACAACTTCCGCCGCGAGGCGGAGAACGCCGGCGTGGGCGACTTTCGCCTATCCCGGCTTCGTGCCCGCGTACATCCGGCCGCTGTTCTGCGAGGGGAAGGGGCCGTTCCGCTGGGTGGCGCTCTCCGGCGATCCGGAGGACATCTACCCCACCGACCGGGCGCTCGTGGAGGCCTTTCGCGGACAACGCGCACCTGGTGCGCTGGCTGAAGCTGGCCGGCGAGCGCGTGCAGCTTCCAGGGGCTGCCGGCGCGCATCTGCTGGCTCGGCTACGGCGACCGGGCCAAGGCCGGTCGGCTCTTCAACGACCTGGTCGCCAGCGGTCGGGTGAAGGCGCCGATCGTCATCGGCCGCGACCACCTGGATTCCGGCTCGGTCGCCTCGCCCAACCGCGAGACGGAAGCGATGCGCGACGGCTCCGACGCCATCGCCGACTGGCCGATCCTCAACGCGCTGATCAACACCGCGAGCGGCGCGACCTGGGTCAGCGTCCATCACGGCGGCGGCGTGGGCATCGGCTACTCGATCCACGCCGGCATGGTCATCGTGGCCGACGGCACGGCCGACGCCGCCCGCCGTCTGGAGCGCGTGCTGACGACCGATCCCGGCATCGGCATCATGCGCCACGCCGACGCCGGCTACCCCGAAGCGCTCGACGCCGCCCGGCGCCACCATCTCGATCTGCCGAGCGTGGCGCCATGACCGTGCGGCGGCTGCGTGCCGACGAGACGGCGCTGTTCAGGGCGCTGCGACTCCGGGCGCTGGCCGATGCGCCGGACGCGTTCGCCCACACGCATGCCGAGATCAGCGCCAAGCCCGACGAGTACTGGCAGGAGCTGACCCGGTCGGTGACCGGCCCCGATCGTCACGCGATGTTCGTGGCCGAGGTGGACGGCACCGCGATCGGCATGGCGTTCGGCCTGCTGGATCGCGAGCAGACGGCGCGAGCGCATCTGGGAGGAATGTGGGTCGCGCCCGAGGCGCGACAGCAGGGATGCGGGCGGGCTCTGTTCGATGCGGTCGTCGCGTGGGCGCGCGAACGTGGGTTCACCGGCCTTGCGCTGTGGGTGACCGAGGGCAACAAGGCGGCGATCACGCTCTACGAGCGACTGGGCTTCACCCCGACGGGCCGGCGTGATCGGCTGCCGCACGGTTCGGGCCTCGCCATCCTGGAAATGGAGCGGTCGCTGTGAGCGCGATGGCTCGCCGGCCCTAGCGCATCATGCGACTGCTCCCCGACCTCGTCCTCACGCCCGAAGGCTGGCAGCGTGAGCGCGCGGTCGCCGTCACCGACGGCCGCATCGCCATGGTGCAGGCGGCCGGCGCGCCGCAGCGCGGTGACGTGCCGCTGCCCGGACGCGCGCTGCTGCCCGGCACGGTCAACAGCCACTGCCACACGTTCCAGTCGCTGCTGCGCGGCCTGGGCGACGACCTGGACTTCATGGGCTGGCGGGATCGCGTGCTCTATCCGTTCTCCGAGCGGCTGGATCGCGACGGCATCGCGCTCGGCGCCACGTTCGCCTTCGTCGAGATGCTCAAGCAGGGCGTGACCACCTGCGTCGACTTCTTCTATCTGCAGGACGACGGCAACGACAACGCCGAGGCGGTGATCGCGGCGGCGCGCGCAGGTGGGCATCCGGCTGGTACTGGCGCGGACCATGTACGACTGGGACGGGCGCGCCCAAGCGCTATCGCGAGACGCCGGCCGACGCCGCGCGCCGCGTGCGCGAGCTGATCGGCGCGCACCGCCACGACGAGACCGTCACGATCCAGCCGGCGCCGCACAGCCCGCACGGCGCCTCGCCGGCCATGATCCGGGCCGGCTGGGAAGTCGCCGAGGCCGAGAACACGGTCTTTCACATCCACGTGGCCGAGGGACAGTACGAGGGCGAGCGCACGCGGCGCGAGCACGGGGCCACGCCGATCCGCTACCTCGACCGCCTGGGCGTGCTGGGACCGCGCATGATCGGCGTGCACTGCGTCTGGCTCGACGACGAGGAGATCGCGCTGATGGGCGCGCGGGGCGCCGGGCTGGCCTACTGCCCGGGCTCGAACATGTTCCTGGGGGACGGCATCACGCGCATTCCCGAGATGCTGAAGGCGGGCGTGCGGATCGGGCTCGGCACCGACGGCGGCTGCACCAACAATCGGCTCTCGGTGTTCGACGAGATGCGCACGTGCTCGCTGCTCCAGCGCGTGCGCCTGCTGGACGGCACCGCGCTGTCGGCCGAGACCGCCTTCGGGCTGGGCACTCGCGCGGCGGCCGGCCTGGTCGGGCTCGAGGCCGGCGTGATCGCGGCCGGGCAGCTGGCCGATCTGGTGGCGATCGATCTCGGTCACCTCTCGCTGCAGCCGCGCAACGACCTGCTCAAGAGCGTCGTCTACGCGATGTCGCCGCAGGCGGTCACCGACGTGTGGGTGCACGGCCGCCGGGTCGTCGAGCAGGGGCGACTGACGACGATCGCCGAGGATGAGGTGGTGGCCCGGGTGGCCGCGCTCACGAAAGGCTGGGCGATCTGAGCGCGCTGGTCCTGGACGGCGGGCCGCTCACACTCGGCGACGTCGAGGACGTGGCGCGGCGGCGCCGCGAGGTCGCGCTGGGGCCCGCCGCCACCGCGCGGCTGGCGGCCGGCCGCGCATTCATCGATCGGCTCGCCGGTGGCGCCGAGCCGATCTACGGGATCACCACCGGCGTCGGCAAGCTCAAGGACGTGGTGATTCCGCCGGCGGAGCGCGCCGCGCTGCAGCGCAACCTCGTGCTGAGCCACGCCGGTGGCGTCGGTCCCGCGCTCGCCGAGGCCGAGACGCGCGCGATGATCCTGCTGCTCGCTGCGTCGCTGGCTCGCGGGGCCTCGGGCGTGCGACCGAGCGTGGTCGAGACCCTGGTGGCGTGCCTCAATCGGGGCGTGTACCCCGTGGTGCCGGAGCAGGGCTCGGTCGGGTCGTCGGGCGATCTCGCTCCGCTCGCGCACGTGGCGGCCTGCCTGATCGGTGAGGGCGAGGCCGTGTCGGACGGGCGCCGGGTGCCGGCGCGCGAGGCGCTGCAGGCCGCCGGCGTGCGGCCGCTGTCGCTCGAGACCAAGGAAGGCCTGGCGCTGCTGAACGGCACGCACCTCATGGCGGGCCTGGGGGCGCTGGCCGTGCTCGATGCCGGCCGACTGGCGCGGCTGGCCGACGTGGCCGGCGCCATGTCGCTCGAGGCGCTGATGGGCACCAACGCGGCGTTCGACGCGCGCATCCACGCGCTCCGGCCGCATCCCACTCAGCAGGTGGTCGCGGCCAACCTCCGCCGGCTCACCGCGTCGAGCGGCATCATCGAATCCCACCGCGACTGCACGCGGGTGCAGGACGCCTACAGCCTGCGCTGCATGCCGCAGGTGCACGGCTCGGCCCGCGCGGCCTTCGACTTCGCCGGCGGCGTGCTCGGCCGTGAGCTCGGCGCCGTGTCGGACAATCCGCTCGTGTTTGCCGACGACGGCGTCGTGCTGAGCGGCGGCAACTTCCACGGTGAGGTGCTGGGGCTGGCGCTCGACACGCTGGCCATGGGCCTGGCCCAGCTCGGTGGCATCAGCGAGCGGCGCCTCGACCGGCTGGTGAATCCGCTCACCAACGAGGGGCTCCCGCCGTTCCTGGCCCCCAGCGGTGGCGTCAACTCCGGCTACATGATCGCCCAGTACACGGCGGCGGCCCTGGTCGGCGAGCTGCGCACGCTGGCGCATCCGGCCAGCGTGGACTCGATTCCCACCTCCGGCCTGCAGGAGGACTACAACGCCATGGGCGGCGGCGCGGCGCTCAAGGCGCGGCGGGCGGTCGGGGTGGCCCGCCAGGTGCTGGCCATCGAGACGCTGCTGGCCGCGCAGGCGCTCGACCTGCGTGCGCCGCTCGTGCCGGGCCGCGGCAGCCGCGCCGCTCGCGACGCCGTCCGCCGGCGGATTGCGCCGCTCACCGCCGACCGTTATCTCAAGGCCGACCTCGACGCCGCGCTGGCCCTCGCCGAGGACGGCTCCGTGGTCGACGCCGTCGAGACGGCGATCGGGACGCTCGAGTAGCCCATGGAACGTCGAGTCATGTGGCAGCCGTGGACGGGCCCCGGGCTGGAGTCGCTCAAGCTCGTCGAGGACGCCGACGGCGTGCGCGTCGACAGCGTCGCGATCGGCATGGACGACGGTCGGCCGTTCGCCATCCGCTACGCCATCCGCTGTGACGCGGCCTGGCACGTGCGCGACGTCGAGATCGCCAGCCTCGAGGGCCGGTCGACGACGCTGGCGCTGGCCAGCAACGGCATGGGGCGCTGGACCGACGGCAGCGGCGACCACGTGCCGGCGCTGGACGGCTGCCTGGACGTGGACCTGTCGGCCACGCCGTTCACCAACACGCTACCGATCCGCCGCCTGGCGCTGGCGCCCGGCTGGGCGGCCGAGATCACGGTGGTGTACGTGGACGTGCCGGCGCTGCGCATCGGCGTGAGTCGCCAGCGGTACCGCTGCCTGACGTGGGGCCCGGCGGGCGGCGTGTATCGCTACGAAAACGCCGCCGGCGATTTCGCGGCCGACATCACCGTGGATGCCGACGGCCTGGTCGTGGAGTATCCGAAGATCGCCCGGCAGGTGTGGACGGGCTGAGCCGTCGCGCCGGCCGGCGGAGGAGAACACGATGAAGGTGGAGACGAAGCTCACCGAGCTGGGCCTCGCGGTGCCGGATCTCGAGTCGCTCTATCGCACCAACGCCTCCGGCGCGCACTACATCTCGCACTACCCGGTGCAGAACCTGCTCTATCTCTCCGGCACCACGCCGCGCCGCGACGGACGGGGCTATCTCCCCGGTGTCGTCGGCCAGGACCTCACGCTCGAGCAGGGCTACGAGGCGGCGCGCTACGCCGTGCTGACCACGCTGGCCGCGGTGAAGTACGCGCTGGGCGATCTCGACCGGGTGCAGCAGATCGTCCACCTGCTGGGCTTCGTCAACTCTGCCCCCGGCTTCAGCGATCAGCCCCGGGTGATCAACGGGGCCGCCGACCTGCTGGTCCAGCTGTTCGGCGAGCGGGGCAAGCCGACGCGTGCCGCCATCGGCTGTCAGGGCCTGGGCGGCAACGCGTCGGTGGAGATCGTCGTGACGCTGCTCTTCAGCGGCAGCGAGGTGCGTCCACCGCTGGCGCGCGATCACGTCGTGAAGTGAGTCTCAGGCCGCCCGGCCGCGACGCGTCGGGCCCCTTGACGGCCTCCACCTCGGCCGCCATGCGGTCGCCCAGGGCGTTCAGCTCGGCCCGGCCGAGCTTCTTGGCGGTCTTGAACATCTCGTCCTCTTCCTCGTCGACGTGGTGCTCGATGAGCTCGGAGAGGACGGTCATCTTGGCGTCGAAGCGGTCGTCCTCGGGGTCGACCCCGGGCAGCTCGGCCAGCACGAGCTTGACGACCGCGTGCTCCTCGTAGGCCTCCAGCGTCATGTCCTCGGCCTTCTTGACCGGCAGCTGCTGGACGGCCGGGTAGAAGATCTCCTCCTCGATCGCCATGTGCAGCTTGAGGTTGGCGGCCAGCTCGGCCAGCAGGGCCCGCCGCGGCTCGGCACTCCGGGCCTTCTCGATTTTCTTGAAGAGGGCTTCGACCTCGCGATGCTGTCGCTTGAGCAACTGGATTGGATCCATGGTCCACCTCCGTTCGGGACGTCGACGATCGTTCGCGCGACGCCTCCTCGACCGTGCGCAAGGCGGATGCCATCGACGTGGCGGTGGCGGCGGCCACCGTCCAGGTCCGGCGGGCGGGGAACGGCCTACCGCGTCACGACACGACGGAGGTCGCGGAGGACGCGGAGGTCGCGGAGGTCGAGGAGATCGAGCGCTTGACGGTCACGGCCGCGAGATCGCGCTGCGTCCCGTCGGCGGCGATCTGGGGCTTGGTCATCCGACAGTGACCCTGGAAGAGCACGCCTTCCTCGAGGACGACCACCGGCGCCTCGACATCGCCGATCACCCGGGCGCTGCCCCGTAGCTCCACGCGCTCACCGCCCAGGATGTTGCCGACCACCTCGCCGTTGACCAGCACGATGCCGGCCCGGATGGTGGCGTTGACCACGCCCTTCTCGCCGATGATCAGCGTGTCGTTGGAGGAGATCTCACCGGTGAAGCGGCCGTTGAGCATGACGGTGCCGCTGAACGTGTACTTGCCCTCGATCTCGGAGGCCTCGTCGATGAAGGCCGTGAGGTCGTTGCCCTTGACCGCGCCCTTGCTGCCCTTGTTCTTCTTCCAGAGCATCGTCGACGCCTCCGGGTCGACCGGCCACGCCCTGGCCCGCCCGTTTCTCATCGACCAGATACACCGGCCGTCGGTGCGTCCGCGGCGCCGGCTCGTCGTGATCTTGGCGACGTTGCCACTGAAGAACCCGCCCTTGGAGATCACCAGCGAATCGGTCTTGATGTTGCCGCTGACTCGGCCGGTGGCGGCGATCTCCACGTTGCCGGTCGCCGTCATGTTGCCGTCGTAGCGACCCATGATGATGGCGTCCACCGTCTGGACGTTGGCGTTGACCACGCCCTTTTCGCCGATGACCAGCTTGCCGCCGACCTTGAGCTCGCCGCCCACTTCGCACTCGATCTGGATGGAGTCGGCGATGTCGAACTTGCCATCCATCTTGGCGGTGTCGCCGACGACGGTCAGCAACGTGATGGCGGTGCCGGCCTTGTGGCCGTTGCTGGCGCCCACGGAGCGCGGCCGGCCGGGGATCTTTGCGTCCGAGCATTGAGGTCCCCCTCAGGGGGTGTCGAGCGCCGCGGCATGTGCCGCGAGATCCGTCGGGCAGAGACGACGAGCGAACAGCCCAGAGGAGTCCGGTTTAGCAAACGGCGGCGGGACGAGTCAAGCATACGGACACTACCGGCGGTAGTGTCCGTCGCGGACGGGAGAGCGGCTAGGGGGTAGCTAGAACGAGCGGATCAGGCGCTCGACGCGCTCGTCGTGCGACTGGAACGGGTCCTTGCAGAGGATGGTCTCCCGCTCGGGGTCGTTCAGCTTGAGATACACCCAGTCCACCCGGTAGTCCTTGCCCTTGAGGTTGGCCTGCCGGATGAACTCGCCGCGCAGGCGCGCCCGGGTGGTCTGCGGCGGCTCGTGCTTGGCCCGCTCGATGGTCTCGTCGTCGGTGATGCGCTCCACCATGTCGCGGCCGGCCAGCTTGTAGTAGATCCCGCGGTCGGGGCGGATGTCGTGGTACTGCAGGTCCATCAGCGAGATCTTCGGGATCGCGCCACGACAGGCGGTTGCGCGGTCATGTAGCTCTCGATCCACTGCGCGCTTGATCACCCAGTCGAGCTCGCGATCGAGCTGCATGGGGTCGGACTCGAGCTTCTCCATCACGTCCGTCCACCGCAGCAGGACGTCCTTGCTGATCGGGATCGGGGGCCACCGTGTCGACGTAGCGGGTGGCGTACTCGAGGTACTCCATCTGCAGCTGCAGGGCGGAGACGCTGCGGCCGTCCTTCAGCTTGATCGTCTCTTTCAGGGTCGGGTCGTGGGAGATGTCGCGGATGGCCTGCACCGGCGACTGCAGCGAGTAGTCGCGGTCGAAGAAGCCGTCCTCGATCATGTCGAGCACGATGGCGGTGGTCCCGATCTTGAGATAGGTCGCGACTTCCGACATGTTCGAGTCGCCCACGATCACGTGCAGCCGGCGATACCGCTCGGCGTCGGCGTGCGGCTCGTCGCGCGTGTTGATGATCGAGCGCGACGACGTCGTCGCGCCCGAGATCTCCTGGCAGATGTGCTGGGCCCGCTGGCTCAGGCAGTAGTGGAAGCCGCGCGGCGTCTGCAGCACCTTGCCGGCCCCGGCGAAGATCTGCCGGGTGACGAAGAACGGGATCAGCGCCTCGGCCAGCCGCTGGAAGCTACACGTCGCGGCTGACCAGGTAGTTCTCGTGGCAGCCGTACGAGTTGCCCGCCGAGTCGGTGTTGTTCTTGAAGAGCAGGATGTTGCCGGAGATGCCGTCCTCGCGCAGCCGCTTCTCGGCCTGGTGCAGCAGGTCCTCGACGATGCGCTCGCCGGCCTTGTCGTGGATGACCAGCTCGGCCACGTCGTCGCACTCGGGCGTGGCGTACTCCGGATGGAAGCCGGTGTCCAGGTAGAGCCGCGCGCCGTTTTCCAGGAACACGTTGGCGTTGCGCGCGCCCGGGATGACCTTCTCGAACAGGTAGCGCGCGACGTTGTCGGGAGACAGGCGGCGCTGACCGTTCAGGGTACAGGTGAGCCCGTATTCGTTCTCGAGCCCGAAGATCCTGCGCTTCATAGGAGGGACTCCTGCCTGAGCGAGGAAGCGCCTAACTTCATTGTGCAGCCTAGCGTAGCACGGGTTACTTGGCCGCGCCGAGGAGTTGGCTGAGCGCCTCGGCGGGGAAGGCGACGGAACTTGCGCCGCTCCTTGGTGCGGTCCAGCACGGCCACCTCCAGGTCACGCTCGGTGAGCGTCTTGTTCTGGGTGACCGACAGGGCGCGGACCCCGAGCTGCAGGGCATCGTCCAGGGTCATCGCGCTCTGGTAGTGGTCCTTGAGGAAGCGCCGGATCTCGTCGGCCTGCCCGCCCATGGCCGCGTAGTTCTTCTCGTCCTCGATCGTGCCGTCGTAGAGGATGTGGTAGATCTCGCTCTTGCCGCCGTTGTCGTCGCCCACCTCGGCCACCAGCACCTCGACCTCGAAGGGCTTGATGTCCTGGGTGAAGATGTTGCCCAGCGCCTGGGAGTAGGCGTTGGCCAGCGCCTTGGCCGTCACGTCGCCCCGGCTGTAGGAGTAGCCCTTCACGTCGGCGTGGCGGATGCCGGCGATGCGCAAGTTTTCGAACTCGTTGTACTTGCCCACGCCGGCGAAGGCGATGCGGTCGTAGATCTCCGAGACCTTGTGCAGGAGGGTCGAGGGATTCTCGGCCACCAGCAGGATGCCCTCGCGGTACTCCAGCGTGACGATGGACCGGCCGCGCGCGATGCCCTTGCGGGCATACTCGGCCTTGTCCTTCATCATCTGCTCGGGACTGACGTAGTACGGCAGCGGCATCGCTAGCTCCCGTTGCCGGCCGTCGTGCGCACGGCCAGGATGGCCTCGCACACGCGGCGGATCTCGTCGTCGGCCACGTCGCCGAAGCCGCTCCGGGTGATGGTCTTCACGGTGGGAAAGATCCCGCGCACCAGATCGGGGCCGCCCGTGCCGACGTCCTCGTCGGCCGCGTCGATGAGCGCCTCCAGCGCGGTGCGCAGGGCGTCGTCGCGCGGCATGTCGCGCTTCCACAGCTTCTTGAGCGAATCGCGCGCGTCCTTGGAGCCCGAGCCCTGGGCGTCGTAGTCGCGCTCCTCGTAGCGGCCGCCGGTGATGTCGTACTTGAACAGGCGGCCCACCCCGGTCTTCTCGTCGAAGCCGGCGAAGATCGGCACCACCGCCAGGCCCATCATGGCCGCCTGGAGATTCATGCGGATCATCTGGCCCAGCTTGTTGGCCTTGCCGTCGAGCGAGAGGTTGTCGCCCTCGACCTTCTCGTAGTGCTCGAGCTCGGTCTGGAAGAGCTTGGCCATCTCCATGGCCGGGCCGGCCGCGCCGGCGATGCCCACGCCCGAGAGGTCGTCGGCCTTGAAGATCTTCTCGATGCGACGGCTGGCCACCTGGTAGCCGGCGGTGGCCTGGCGGTCGCCGGCCATGATCACGCCGTCGCGGTAGCGCAGGGCCAGCACCGTGGTGCCGTGCGGCGCGTCCGAGGCGCCCGACACCGGCTCGGCGCCGGGCAGCAGGTGCGGGGACTGGCGGCGCAGCAGCTCGACGAAGCTGGACTCGACGTAGTCGTGAAACGGGTGCAGCCGGCGATCGTCGGTCATCGTTCTCCTATCGTCCGCGCGCTCACATCCCGTAGGACGGACGCCCGATGTTGCGCAGGAGGTCGGCGGCCGTGGGGGACTCCGTGAGCAGCTGGCGAACGTGCGCCTCGGTGCCCCGCAGCGGCTCCAGCATGAAGATCTTCTTGAGCGGGCCTTCCTTGAGGTCGAAGATCACCGAATCCCAGCTGGCCGACACGATCTCGTCGGAGTAGCGCTGCAGGCACATGCCCCGGAAGTACGCCCGGGTGTCCTTGGGCGGATCGTAGATGGCCTTGGCGATCTCGTCGTCGGTCACCAGGCGGTCCACGGCGTCCGACTCCTCGAGCTTGTAGTACAGGCCCTTGCCCGGATGGATGTCGTGGTACTGCAGATCGATCATCTGCACGCGGTGATCGTTCCATTCGAGGTCGTGCTTGGCCACGTAGTTCTCGATGAGCTGGCGCTTGATGACCCAGTCCAGCTCGCGGCCGAGCTGCATGGGATCGTCGGCCAGGCGATCGAGCGTGTTCTCCCAGCGGGTCAGCAGCTCGCGCACCCACGGCTCGTGCTCACGATCGCGGTAGTAGCGATGGGCCAGGGCCAGGTACTCGCGCTGGTGATCGACCGCGCTGATGGTGCGGCCGTCCTTGAGGCGGATCACGTCGCGGCAGCCGAGGTCGCGCGACACCTTGCGGAAGGCGGCCACCGGCCCGTCCACCGACAGATCGGGCTCGATGAAGTCGTCCTCCACCATCGACAGCACCACGGCCATGGTCCCCATCTTCAGATAGGTGGAGTACTCGGCCATGTTGGCGTCGCCCACGATGACGTGCAGCCGGCGGTACTTCTCGGGATCGGCGTGGGGCTCGTCGCGCGTGTTCACGATGGGCCGCGAGTGCATCGTCTCCAGCCCGACCTCGGTCTCGAGGAAGTCGGCGCGCTGGGAGATCTGGTACTCGCAGGCCTCGGCGTTGTTCTCGTAGCCGACCTTGCCGGCGCCCGTGAAGACCTGGCGGGTGACGAAGAACGGCATCATGTGCTGCACGATGCGGGCGAACGGCACCTTGCGGTCCATCAGGTAGTTCTCGTGGGTGCCGTAGGAGTTGCCCTTCCGGTCCGAGTTGTCCTTGTGGATGATGATCCGCTGCTCGGGCGGCGACACCGCCTCCGCGCGCTGGCGGGCCAGGTTGAGGATGCGCTCGCCGGCGCGGTCCCAGATGACGCAGTCGCGCGGGTTGGTGGTCTCCGGGCTCGAGTACTCGGGGTGGGCGTGGTCCACGTAGAAGCGCGCGCCGTTGGACAGGATCAGGTTGATGAGGCGCGACTCTTCCTTGGACGTCCCCTCCTTCTCCTCCATGTACTCGAAGCCGCGCGCGTCACGCAGCGGGCTCTCGGCCTCGTAGTCCCACCGCACGCGGGACGACCGGTAGGTCTCGTAGGAGTTGATGAGCAGCAGCGAGGACAGGATCGGGTTGAAGTCCGGCTGGTTCTTGACGGTGATCCCGTACTCGGTCTCGATGCCCATGACTTTCGGGATGGCCATGCGTCCCCTCGCGAGCGTGCAACCGAACGTTATGAAGATGCGGCAACTGTCACGCGAAAAAGAACCCCCCGCAACCGCTCCGTTGCGGTGCGGGGGGAAAAGGGGGGCCGTGCGGACGGCCCCCTGTTCTTTACAGGTACTGCCCGGTGTTGACGATCTTCTCGACGCTCCGCTGCTTTTCCTTCGTCTCGCCCATCAGCGGCTTGACGTACACGATGCGCTCACCCTTCTTACCGGCGATCTTCGCCCAGTCGTCAGGGTTGGTGGTGTTCGGCAGATCCTCGTTCTCCTTGAACTCCTCGCGGACCGCCAGGACCATGTCGTCGGTCATCACGCCCTTGGGCCCGCCGCCGATGTAGCGCTTCAGCGCGAGCTTCTTGGCGCGACGCACGACCGACTCGATCATGGCGCCCGACGAGAAGTCCTTGAAGTACAGGACCTCCTTGTCGCCGTTGGCGTAGGTCACTTCCAGGAACCGGTTCTCCTCGCTGAGAGCGTACATCGCCTCGATCGTCACGTCGATCATGCCGTCGATCGTCGTGCGGGCGTCGCCCCGCATCTCGCTGGCGGCCAGCGGGATCTCCGGGGTCAGGTACTTGCGGAAGATGTCGGCCGCCGACTGACGGTCCGGCCGCTCGATCTTGATCTTCACGTCCAGCCGGCCCGGCCGCAGGATGGCCGGATCGATCAGGTCCTGCCGGTTGGAGGCGCCGATCACGATGACGTTCTTGAGGCCTTCCACGCCGTCGATCTCGGCCAGCAGCTGGGGCACGATGGTGGTCTCGACGTCGGAGGAGATGCCGGTGCCGCGGGTGCGGAACAGCGCGTCCATCTCGTCGAAGAACACCACGACCGGCACGTCCTCGTTGGCCTTTTCCTTGGCCTTCACGAAGATCTCGCGGATCTTGCGCTCGGTCTCGCCCACGTACTTGTTCAGCAGCTCGGGCCCCTTGATGTTGAGGAAGAAGCCCTTGATCTTTTCGCCGCGCTTCTCGGAAATCTTCTCGGCCAGGTTGTTGGCCACGGCCTTGGCGATCATGGTCTTGCCGCAGCCGGGAGGCCCGTAGAGCAGCACGCCCTTGGGCGGCGTGAGCTTGTGCTCCTTGTAGTAGTCGGCGTACAGGTACGGCAGCTCGACGGCGTCCTTGATCGTCTCGATCTGGGTGCCGAGACCGCCGATGTCGTCGTAGTTGATGTCGGGCACTTCCTCCAGCGAGAGATCCTCGACCTCGCTCTTGGGCAGCTTCTCGAGCAGGTAGCCCGACTTGCTATCCATCAAGAGGTGATCGCCGGTCTTGAGCCGCAGCTGACGGAGCGGATCGGCGATGATGCCGACCTTCTCCTCGTCGGCCCGCAGCGTGACGACGGCGCGCTCGGGATCGAGCTGTTCCTTGAGGATGACCACCTCGCCCTGGATCTCGTAGCCGGCGGCCTCGACGACGTTGAGGCCTTCGTTGAGGATCAGCTCCTGGCCCGGCTTCAGCGTCTCGACCTTGATCGCGGGGTGAATGTTGACCTTCACCTTGCGACCCTGGGAGAGGATGTTGACGGTGGCGTCCTCGTTGGCCGACAGGTACACGCCGTACGTCGAGGGCGGCGCGCAGAGCTTGTCGACTTCTTCCTTCAGCGCGGTGATCTGCTCGCGCGCCTCGTAGAGCGCGTTCACCAGTTTTTCGTTCTGGTTGAACGCCTGCACGAGCTGGCGATTCGCTTCACGCAGCTTGTTCTCCAGCACCATGAAATCCTTCGGCGTGTCCTCCAGCTTTTTGCGGAGGTGCACGGTCTCGGCCTCGAGGGAGCGCACGTACGCCTGGAGATCTTGTAGTTGGATCTCGTACTCCGTGAGCCGTCGGCGCGTGCTCGAATCGGACATCGAGGCGGGGAGGAACTTGGAGAAGCCTTCGCGACCCGGGCTACCCTTCTTGTCGAACTCCTTCATAGCCCATCCCTTCTCACTTGACCCCCTGTGCGCCGCTCGTATGTGAGCGCCCCGCCAGATTTTTGGCTCGGCTCCGAGTATAGGCGGCTGCAAAAAAGAAAGTCAAGGTTCTCAGGCCCTTCGGAAGCGTTCGGGCCGTCCGTTTCGCTGCGCGCTCGCGTTCCGCGATTGTGTACGTTCACGCGTCGCTCCCTGATCTCTCGCGTTCAGCAAGTTCCGTACCGGAGATCGACCTCTTGTGCTCGCTCTCGAAACGGCTAGCGCGTGCAGGGGGTTCCATCTATAAAAGATGGCGATGGGCCTCGCCGCGGTTCACGTCGTACGCCACGCGCTGACGAGTTTGGTGCTTCTTCTGGCGCTTTTCGTCGTAATCCCGTTCCACGCCTCCGCGCAGACACGCAAGGAGCTCCGCGTCGGCGTCGCTGGCGTCCCCGCCGCGCTCGATCCCGCCCTCAACCTCGAGGGTGCCGGCCCTTTGATCGCTCGGCAAGTCTTCGACACTCTGGTTGCCTATCGCGAAGGCACGACGGACGTGGATCCGGCTCTCGCGACCCGCTGGGCGGTGTCGCGCGATGGTCTGACCTGGACGTTCACCCTGCGTGACGGCGTGCGCTTCCACGACGGCAGCCCCGTGACCCCCGCCGAGGTGGCGGCCAGCTTCCAGCGGATCCAGGCGCGCGACGGCGCCGTGTGGCCGACATTGCTGCGCGGTCGCCCGGGCGTCGTCAAGGAAGTGCGCGCTTCAGATGCGCATTCGGTTCAGTTCACATTGGTCCAACCATACGCACCGCTGCTCACGGTCCTCGCTCACCCCGGGCTCGGTGTGGCGCGGATGACGACCGCCTCCGACGGAACGATCCGATTCACTGGTAGCGGACCCTACCGGATCGTGGACGCCGCCCCCGGTCGGGTGGCGCTGGAAGCGGTGGCAGGCTACTGGGGACCACCGCCCCGGGCCGAGCGGATCGTCTTCCTGGAGGTCGCCACCGACGAGAACGCCGAGGCGGAGTTCGACGCCCGCGCGCTCGACATCTGGTTTCCCGCCGCGCCGCCCCGCCGGATGACGGGTGCGCTGTCCACTCCGGGGCTGCGGGTCGGATATCTGGCCTTCCAGACCGAGAAGGAGCCGTTCTCCCGCAAGAAGATCCGGCACGCGGTGGCGGCGGCGCTCGACCCGGCCGCCATCGGCGTCGCCCTCGAGTCGGGCGCCGTCCCGCTGCTGTCGTTCCTGCCGCCCGGGGTCTGGGCGCGGCGCGAGGGCAGCCCGGTGCTTGGAGGTACGCGCGAGGGCGTGCGCTCGCTGATCGCGGACGGCGGGTGGCCCAAGGGCCACAAGCCGACGATGCTGACGACCGGGGAGACTTCGCCGGTCAACATCCCGCGGCTGGCGGCGGCGCTCGAGGCCGCGCTCGGCTCGGCCGACGTTCCGATCCAGGTCCGGATCGAGCCGGCCGAGGTCGTGCAGGCGACGCTACAGGCCGGCGATCACGAGATGGCGCTGGTCGAGGCCACCGTGTTCGGCGGCGACCCGCACCTCTTCCTCTTTCCGCTGTCGACCAGCGAGAGCGCGGCCAAGGGCGCCCGGGCGCTGAACTATTCCTTCTATCGGAACCCTCGGCTCGACGACGTCCTGGTGCGCGCCAGCCAGCTGTCCTTCCGCCCGGAGCGCGCGCGCCTCTACCAGCGCGCCCAGGCGCTGCTGGCCGAGGACCTGCCGTGGCTGCCGATCTACGTCCGCCTGGTGTGGGGGGTGGCCCGGCCCGAGGTCCGCAATCTCCGGCTCCACCCGACCGGCTTCCATCGCCTGAGCAGCGTCAGCCTCGACATCGTCCCCGGCCACACGCCCTGAACCTCGCCCGGCGCTCGGGCGCTTCGCCCGGCGTCCGACCGACTGGGCGCGCGTTGCACGCCGGCGTATCCTCGTGCTAGAAATGGCGCGGGACTCGCGAGAGACGCCGCGCGATCCCGTCCCCGAGCCGATGCCGTCGATCGCCGAGACCGTCACCGAGCTGATCCAGTGGGTGTTCCCCGAGCACGCGGGCGCGCCCGGGCAGATCCATGGCGGGCGCATGATGCAGTGGATCTGTCAGGCCGGCACGATGGCGGCCTCTCGCGTGGCCCGCGGCACCGTGGTGCTCGGTGCCCTGGACGACATCGACTTCCTGCATCCGGTCAAGGTCGGCCAGATCGCCATCCTGCGCGCCCAGGTCGAGTACGTCGGCACCTCGTCGCTGGAGGTCGGCGTGCGGGTCTGGGGCGAGGACGTGATCACCGGCCAGCGCACGGTGACGCTGAACTCGCACCTGGTCTTCGTCAGCGTGGATGAGGACGCCAAGCCGCGTCCGGTGGCGGCGCGGATCGAGCCGCGCGATGTCGGCGAGGCCGACGCTGGTCGAGGCGGCGCGGCTGCGTCGCCAGCAGCGCCTGGCGCGCTTCGCGGATCGTGCCGGCCGGCCCCGCGGCGACGAGGGCATCGGGGACGAGGACGTCGCGTGGCGGTTCGAGTCGTCGCGCTCGGTGCTGCCGGAGGACGCGCTCTTCGGCAACATGATGTTCCCGGGCAAGATGCTGATGGAGCTCGACGAGGCGGGTGGCATCCTGTCGATGCGCTATTGCAAGGGCTTCGTCATGACGGCCTGCCTGGACGCCATGGATTTCTATTCGCCGATCTGGACGCACGAGGTGGTCACGTTCAAGGCCGGACTGAATCACGTCGGCACCTCGTCGCTGGAGGTGGGCGTGAAGGTGCTGGCCGAGAAGCCCTGGACGGGTGAGATCCGGCACGCCTGCACGGCGTTCCTGACGTACGTGCATCTGGGGACGGATCTTCGGCCGCAACCGTGCCGGGCCTTCGCGCCGGGCACCGAGGCCGAGCGGCGGCGATGGCAGGCGGCCCTGGCGCGGCGAGCGCGGCGGCTGGAGCGGGTGAAGCGGCTCAAGGCCACACTCGCGGACTGAGAGGACGACGATGTCAGGGCATTCCCGGTGGTCACAGATCAAGCGCAAGAAGGGCAAGGCCGACGTCCAGCGCGGCAAGCTCTTCTCCAAGATCCTTCGCGAGATCACGGTCGCCGCCAAGAACGGCGGTGGCGACCCCAAGGGCAACATGCGGCTGAAGGCGGCGATGGAGACGGCCAAGGAAGTGAACATGCCGGCCGACAACATCAAGCGAGCGATCCAGAAGGGCACCGGTGAGCTCCCCGGTGAGTCGTGGGAAGAGATCACCTACGAGGGGTACGCCGCCGGCGGCGTGGCCGTGCTCATCCAGGTCCTCACCGACAACCGCAACCGGACCGCGCCCGAGCTCCGGCACACCTTCGAGAAGTTCGGCGGCAACATGGGCTCGTCGGGGGCGGTGGCGTGGATGTTCGACCGTACCGGCATCATCCAGGTCGACGCCGAGAAGATCGGCGAGGACGATCTGATGGGCAAGGCGCTCGACGCGGGGGCCTCCGACATGCGCCGGGTCGAAAAAGTTTTCGAGATCACCACTGCGCCTGCTGAAATGGACGCCGTGCGCGAGGCGCTGGCGAAGGCGGGCGTGCCGATCCTCGAGGCGCAGGTGACGTACGTGCCGCAGTCCACCGTCCGGGTCGAGGGGCCGGCAGCTACATCGGTGATGCGCCTGATCGAGGCGCTGGAGGACTTGGACGACGTCCAGCACGTCTACGCCAACTACGACATCCCCGACGAGGTCCTCGAGGCCATCTCGGCTGCTTAACCTCGCGGACGCCGGTGCCGTGGCCGGCGCCCGGGTCCTGGGGATCGATCCCGGCCTCGTCGGCACCGGCTGGGCGCTCGTCGAGCCGGGCCCCGGCCGGGCCGTGGTGGCCGAGACTGGCGTCATCGTCACCACGGCGGACATGCCCCTGGACGTCCGGATCCATCAGATCTTCGACGCGGTGACCGACGTGCTGGCCAAGCACGCGCCCTCGCTGGTGGCGCTGGAAGATCTCTACATGGAGTACAAGTTCCCGCGCACCGCGCTCCTGATGGCCCACGCGCGTGGCGTCATCTGCCTGGCCGCCCGCCAGCGCGAGGTGACCGTCATGGCGCTGGCGCCCGCCGAGGTCAAGCGCACGATCGCGGCCCACGGTCAGGCGTCCAAGGCCCAGATCCAGCTCGGCGTGCAGCGGCTCCTGCGGCTGCCGGTGGCGCCGCGCCCCTCCCACGTGGCCGACGCGCTGGCGCTGGCCCTGACCGGGCTGTCGCGCCTCGGGAGCCGTCTCGGGTGATCGCCACGCTGTCCGGGCGCCTGCGGCGCCGCGCCGAGGACCGTGTCGTGGTGGAGTGCGGCGGCATCGGCTACGAGGTGTTCCTGCCCCCGATCGCCCTGCGGGCCCTCGAGGGCGCCACCGCCGATACCGGCGACAAGGCCAGCGAGCTGTCGCTCGTCATCTACTATCACGCGACCCGCGACCAGCCGCGCCCCGTCCTCATCGGCTTCACGTCGGATCTGGACAAGGAGTTCTTCGAGAAGCTGATCACCGTGAAGGACATCGGCCCCATGATCGCCGCGCGAGCGCTGGCCGCGCCGGTGGGGGAGCTGGCCGCCGCGATCGCGCGCCAGGACGAGAAGTACCTGCGCGCGTTGCCGGGGATCGGGCCGCAGAAGGCCAAGAACATCGTCGCGCAGCTGCAGGCCAAGGTCGCCAAGTTCGCGCTGGCTCGCGAGGGGGTTCCGATCGAGCCGGTGGCCGGCAAGCCGGTGGCCCCCGACGCCGAGGGGCTGCGCGAGATGGTGTGGGAGATCCTGGTCAAGCAGCTCGGCCACCGCCCGTCGGAGGCCTCGCAGCTCATCACCGACGCGCTCCGCCGCCGGCCCGAGATCTTCACGCCCGAGGCGCTGTTCGACGAGATCTACCGCGGCCAGACGCCCGGCGCGGTGCGCGGATGACCGCCGCCGCGGGGGCGGATCCCGGCCGCACGCTCTCGCAGGCGCCGGCGCCGGAGGAGGCGCAGTTCGAGCGCCAGCTCCGCCCGCGCACCTTCGCGGAGTACGTCGGTCAGGAACAGGCGGTGGCCAGTCTACGGGTGTCGGTGGAGGCGGCCCGCCAGCGCGGAGAATGCGTGGATCACGTGCTGCTCTACGGCCCGCCCGGCCTCGGCAAGACGACGCTGGCCGGCATTCTCGCCAACGAGATGGGCACGAACCTCGTCACCACCGCCGGCCCCGCCATCGAGCGCGGCGCCGATCTGATGGGGATCCTGACCAACCTCGCCGCCAACGACGTGCTGTTCATCGACGAGGTCCACCGGCTGCCGCGGGCGGTCGAGGAGCTGCTCTACCCGGCGATGGAGGATTTCGCCGTCAACTTCGTGATCGACAAGGGGCTGCACGCGCGCACGCTCAAGTACGCGCTGCGCCCGTTCACGCTGGTGTCGGCCACCACCCGTCCGGGCATGCTGTCCGCGCCCCTGCGCGAGCGCTTCGGCATCTTCCACCATCTCGACTTCTACTCGGAGGCCGAGCTGACCCGCATCGTCACGCGCTCGGCCGACATCCTCGACGTCCGCATCGATCCGGCCGGCTCCCGTGAGATCGCCCGGCGCGCGCGGGGCACCCCGCGCATCGTCAACCGCCTGCTGCGCCGGGTCCGCGACTACGCGCAGGTGAGCGGCGGGGGCAGCATCGGCGAGGCCATCGCGCGCGACGCCCTCGATCGCGAGGGGGTGGACGCGCGCGGCCTCGACCGGCTCGACCGCCGGTTCCTCGGCGCCATCATGGAGGTCTACGGCGGCGGGCCGGTCGGCATCGAGGCCGTGGCCGCGACCATCAACGACGACGCGGAGACCTTGACCGAGCTGGTCGAGCCCTATCTGCTGAAGATCGGCTTTCTCACGCGCGAGCCGCGCGGCCGTCGCGCGACCACCGAGGCCTATGCCCATCTCGGCAAGCCGGCGCCCACCCGGCCGGCTGGCGGTCAGGCAGGCCTGTTTGAATGACCGGGCGCTTCACCTGCCGATGATCGACCTCGGGCGGCTTCTCATCGTGCTCGGACTGGTGGTGGTGGCGCTCGGCGTCGTGCTGGTCGTGTTCGGCCGCGTGCCTGGCCTGGGCCGGCTGCCGGGCGACTTCTCGATCCAGCGCGGGAACTGGGCGTTCTACTTTCCGCTCGGCACCTCGATCGTCCTGAGCGTGGTCCTCACGCTGGTGTTGTGGCTGATCGGGCGCCGGTGAGGCGCGCGACCGCGGCCGGCATTCTCTCGCTGCTCCTGATCCTGGGCATCGCCGCCTCGGCCGCGGCGTCGGGCACGATCCGGGTCGCGGTGGTGGAGGCGGCGCGCACGGTCGAGCTGCGCGGTACCGATATCGAGATCACCGAGCTCGGCAGCCCCTGGCCCCCGCGCCGCGCGGCGGTGGTGCGGGCCACGGCGGGTAGCGGCACCGTCGAGCTCGACGGAATCCGCGCCGTCGGCTTTCGTCTGCGGAGCGCGGCGCCCATTCGCTTCAACGGCCGCGAGTACGACGGCACCCTCGATCTGGTGCCGAACGGCAACGGCCTGGCCGTCGTCAACGAGCTGCCGCTCGAGGACTACATCGTCGGGGTGCTGCGCGCCGAGGCCGGCGACAAGTGGCCGCTGGAGGCGCTGCGCGCCCAGGCCATCGTGGCCCGCACCTACGCGGCGTACCACCGCCTGATCGCCGCCGCGCGCGCCTATCACCTGGTGGCGTCCACCGCCAACCAGCAGTACGCCGGGCGCGTGCCGAGCACGTCGCCGGCCTGGGGGGCGGTGCGCGAGACTGCCGGGCAGGTGCTGCTGTGGGAAGGCGAGCTGTTCCCGGCCTTCTATCACACCGAGAGCGGTGGCTACACCGAGGACCCGCGCACCGTGTTCGCCACGCGCAACATGCCGGCTCTCAAGCCCGTGCGCTGCGAGTTCTCGGCGGGCTCGCCCCACTACTACTGGTCGCTCGACGTCCGCCTCGCCGATCTGACCGAGATCCTGCGGCGCAACGAGGTCGTCGTCGGCGGCGTGACCGCCATCGAGGTCACCGAGCGCACCCCGTCGCTGCGGGCGGCGACCGTCTCCATCCACGGCACGCGCGGCAGCGTGCGCCTGCGCGGCAACGACTTCCGGCGTATGGTCGGCTACGACACGTTCAAGTCCACGCTCTTCGCGGTCGCGGTGGACGCCCAGGTCGCGCACTTCTCCGGTCGCGGCTACGGGCACGGCGTCGGGATGTGCCAGTGGGGCGCCAAGGCCATGGCCGAGCAGGGCTACACCGCCCGTCAGATCCTCGAGTTCTACTATCCGGGGACGACGCCGGGCACCCTCGACCGCGCGGCTCGCTGAGCGAGGCCCCGCAGCGTGCCCCCGAGCTCGCCGCCTCCGATACAGTTTCCGGACTTCGAGAAGGTCGACATGCGGGTCGGCGTGGTGGTCGACGCGCAGGAGTTTCCCGAGGCCCGGCGGCCCGCCTACAAGCTCTGGATCGACTTCGGTCCGCTCGGCACCAAGCGCTCGAGCGCGCAGGTCACGCGTTATTACCGGCCGGCCGACCTCGTGGGACGTCGCGTGATCGCCGTCGTGAATTTCCCGCCCAAGCAGATCGGCCCGTTCGTGTCCGAGGTGCTGGTGCTGGGCGCCTACGACGCGGCGGGGGAGGTGGTCCTGCTCCGACCCGACCAGGAGGTCACGCCGGGCTCCAAGATCGGCTGAGAGACGTCGCGCCGAGCTACTTGGTGAGGATGAGCTTGTCGGCCTTGGTGATGCGCAGGCGGTACTCCTGCCCGTGATGCACGATCACGATCTCGCGGCGCCCGTGAAAGAGCGAGGTGCTGACGATCTGCCGCTGCTCGCTCGTCGTCACGGTCTCGACGACGCTCTCGTTCACGCGTCATCCTTGCGGATCTGCTGCGCCAGGTCGCTGGGCTCGCCCACCCTGGGCGGTGAGCGTCAGCTGATCGGGGTCACTCATCGGGTCGCGTCGGCCAGCGCCCCGTCGCTCGCCTCGACGACCACGTCCTCGACGACGTCCCGGCACGCCCCGCAGTCGGTACCGGCCCCGCAGGCGGCGGACACGTCCTCGACGGTCCAGGCGCCGGCCGCCACGACCCGTCGCAGGTCACTCTCGGACAGCCCCCGGCAGAAGCACACGATCACGATGGTTAGGTATACCTAACCATGACCGGCGAGTCAACCTCACTTTTTTGGGACTGTCTGCCTACCCGCCGGCCGTCCACCGGGCTGCGTCCCGGGGGTCGGTTGTACACTTCGCGCGTGGATCTCGCCGACTACGACTACGCGCTGCCGCCCGGGGCCATCGCCCAGGCGCCGCCTCCGTCGCGGGAGGACGCGCGCTTGCTCGTGATCGATCGCGCGCACGGCACGCTGACGGATTCGCGGGTCACCGAGCTCCCGGACCTCCTGCAACCCGGCGACTGTGTCGTCGTGAACGACTCGCGGGTGATTCCGGCGCGCGTGCTGGCCGAGGATGCGGACGGTCGACCGGTGGAGCTGCTGTTCCTCGACGCCGAGACGCCGGCGCGCTGGCGCGCGCTCGTGCGTCCGGGGCGCCGCTGTCGACCGGGAGCCACCCTTCAGGTCGGCGACGCGCGGCTCACGGTGGTGGCGGTGACCGACGACGGCGTCCGCCTCGTGGAGCGCGCCGGCGGCACCGTCGCCGACCTGCTCGCCGAGCACGGTCTGCCGCCGCTGCCGCCGTACATCGCGCGTCACGCCAAGCCCGAGCCCGAGGACTGGGAGCGCTACCAGACCGTCTACGCCCAGACGCCGGGCTCGGTGGCCGCGCCCACCGCCGGGCTGCATTTCTCCCGCCCGCTGCTCGAGCGGCTGCACGCCCGCGGCGTCGAGATCCACTCGCTCACGCTGCACGTCGGCGCCGCCACGTTCCGGCCCATCAAGACGCCGCGGATCGAGGACCACGTGTTGCCGCCCGAGCGCGCGGTGCTGTCCGCAGCCACCGCCGATGCGGTCAACGCCGCGCGAGCGGCGGGGCGGCGCGTGGTCGCCGTCGGCACCACGGCGACGCGGACGCTCGAGACCGCGGCCGGTGCTCATGGCCGGGTGGCGCCCCTCGACGGCCACGCGACCGTCTTTCTGCACCCCGGGCGGCGCTTTCGCGTGGTCGACGCGCTGCTGACCAACTTCCACCTGCCGCGCTCGTCGCTGCTGGTGCTGGTCGCCGCCTTTGCCGGGCGCGAGCTGATCCTGCGCGCCTACCGTCACGCGCTCGCCTCGGGCTATCGCTTCTATTCCTACGGCGACGCCACCCTGATCACGTGAGCGGGTTCGGCTTCGAGCTCCTCGCCACCGACGGCGCGGCCCGCCGGGGCCGTATCACGACGCCCCACGGGGTGGTCGACACGCCGGCGTTCATGCCGGTCGGCACGCAGGGCGCGGTCAAGAGCCTGAGCCCGGACGACGTGCGGCAGGCCGGAGCCCAGATCGTCCTCGGCAACACCTACCATCTGCTGCTGCGGCCGGGCCCCGACCTCGTGCGTGAGCTCGGCGGCCTGCACCGCTTCATGGCGTGGGACGGCCCGATCCTCACCGACTCCGGCGGCTTTCAGGTCTTCAGCCTGGCCAAGCTGCGCAAGCTGACCGAGGACGGCGTCGAGTTTCGCTCGCCGATCGACGGCGCCACACACGTGCTGTCGCCGGAGCGGGCCATCGAGATCCAGTGCGCGCTGGGGTCGGACATCGTGCATCCGCTCGACGAGTGCCTGGCCTATCCGGCCACGCACGAGCAGACCGAGCGCTCGCTGGCCCTCACCCTGCGCTGGGCGCAGCGCTCGTTGACCGCCCATCGGGCCCTGGCCGGCACCCAGGCCCTGTTCGGGATCGTCCAGGGCGGATCCTATCCCGACCTTCGCGCCCGCGCGGTGGCCGAGACGGTGGCGCTGGGGTTCGCGGGCTACGCGATCGGCGGCATGGCCGTGGGCGAGCCCAAGCCGATCATGCGCGACCTCACCGAGGCGGTGGCCCGCGCGCTGCCGGTGGACCAGCCCCGCTATCTCATGGGCGTCGGCAAGCCCGAGGATCTGATCGAGTCGGTCGCGCGCGGGGTGGACATGTTCGATTGCGTGCTGCCCACCCGCAACGCGCGCAACGGTCAGTGCTTCACGCCCGACGGTCCGCTCACGCTGAAGCAGGCCCGCTTCACGCGCGATCCCACCCCGCTGCAGGAGGACTGTGCGTGCTACGCGTGCCGCCACTTCTCGCGCGCCTACCTGCGCCACCTGTTCATGGCCGACGAGCTGCTGATCTACCGGCTGCTCTCGCTGCACAACCTGCACTTCTTCCTGGGATTGATGGCCGCCATGCGTGCGGCCATCGCGGCGAGCGCCTTCGAGGCATTCCGGACTCGATTTTTCGCCCGTTATTCAGTATCATCCGTGCCTGTTCCGCTCGATGACACCGAACGTCCGGAGGTCTGATCCCCGATGAGCCTCGCGCACGCGGCCGACCTGGCGTATGCCGCCTCGGCGCCGCCTGGCGGCGCCGGCGGTCCGACGGCGTTCCTGCAGCCGCTCCTCCTGTTCGGCGCCATGTTCGCCATCTTCTATTTCATCGTCATCCGACCGCAGCAGCGTCAGAAGGGAGACCGCGAGCGCATGCTGGCGGCCCTGAAGCGGGGCGACCGGGTCATCACCACCGGCGGCCTGCACGGCACCGTCACCGGACTGAGCGAGCACACGGTCACGCTGCGCGTGGCCGATCAGGTGAAGCTGGAATTCGATCGCAGTGCGGTCGGTCGCATCGTGGAGGGTACAGGCGACAAGGATGCCTAGAAACCTCGGGCTCCGCATCGGTGTCGTGGCCGTCGTGCTGGCTATCTCGCTCTGGTACCTGTACCCGCCCAAGCAGCGGATCAACCTCGGGCTCGACCTGCAGGGCGGCATCCACCTGGTCCTCGGGGTGGAAGCCGACAAGCACGTCAGCGCCCAGACCGAGCGGGCGGCCGAGGACCTCAAGAACGGACTCGAGCGCAAGGGCGTGGGCGTCAAGCGCGTGGCCCGCGACGGGCTCTCGTCGATCGTGGTCGACCTCGCCAACCCCTCGAACTGGAACGACGCCCTCACCGTGGCGGCCGAGTTCAGCAGCTTCGACGTGCGCGACCGCGACGAGAAGGCCGGGCGGTTCACGCTGGCCATGCGGGACCGGGCGGTGGCGCAGCTGCGCGACGACGCGGTCCGCCAGGGCGTGGAGACCATCCGCAACCGCGTGGATCAGTTCGGCGTGTCCGAGCCCACCATCACCCGTCAGGGCACCGATCGCATCCTGATCCAGCTGCCGGGCGTGCAGGATCCCGAGCGCGCCAAGGCGCTCATCGGCAAGACCGCGCTGCTGGAGTTCCGGCTGCTCGACGAGCAGACCTCGGTCGAGCAGGCGCAGGCCGGCCGGCTGCCCGAAGGGTCGGAGATCCTGTACCAGCGGCGCATCGACAAGGAGACGAAGGCCGAGCGCAAGATCCCGTACGTCGTCCAGAAGCGCACGCTGCTGACCGGCTCCGAGCTGACCCGGGCCGAGGTGCAGGCCGATCCCAACTCGCCGGGCAACTGGCAGGTCGCCATCGAGTTCACCGCGACCGGCACCCGGATCTTCGGCGAGGTGACCGAGCAGAACACGGGCAAGCACCTGGCCATCATCCTGGACGGCACGCTGTACTCGGCGCCGCGGATCAACGAGCGGATTCCCGGGGGCCGCGCGGTCATCACCGGTCAGTTCACCGTCGAGGAGGCGCGCGACCTCGCCATCGTGCTGCGGGCCGGTGCGCTGCCGGCGCCGGTCACGATCCTGGAAGAGCGCACCGTCGGTCCCTCGCTCGGCGCCGACTCGATCCGCCAGGGCATGATCGCCATCGTCGGCTCGGCCGCCGCCGTCTTCGTGTTCATGCTGATCTACTACCGGCTGTCCGGCCTGATCGCCGACGTGGCGCTGGTGCTCAACCTGGTCATCTTGCTGGCCTGCATGGCCGCCTTCGGCGCCACGCTGACCTTGCCCGGCATCGCCGGCATCGCGCTGACCATCGGCATGGCGGTGGACACCAACGTGCTGATCTTCGAGCGCATCCGTGAGGAGCGACGACTGGGCAAGACGCGTGCGCTCGGCCATCGAGGCCGGGCTTCGCGCGAGCCCTGCGCACCATCATCGACACGCACCTGACCGTCATGGTGACCGCCGGCATCCTGTACAACTTCGGCACCGGTCCGGTGAAGGGCTTCGCCGTCTCGCTCTTCGTCGGACTGGCCGCCAGCCTCTTCACCGCCTACTTCTTCACGCGGCTGCTGTTCGACCTCGTCTATCGAGGCCGGCGGAAGGTCGAGGCAATCTCGATATGATCGAGATCTTCCGGAGTCCCAGCTACAACTTCATCGGCCAGCGCCGCTGGGCGTACCTGTTCTCGCTGGTGACGATGGTCATCGGCCTCGTCTCGCTGGGCGTCTACGGCCTCAAGTACGACATCGACTTCACCGGCGGCTCGATCGTGCAGGTGCGGTTCGAGCGAACGCCCTCCATCGCCGAGGTGCGCCGGGCGCTGAGCAAGATCGGGCTGGGCGACGCCATCATCCAGGAGTTCGGGCGACTCGCGGGAGTACATCATCCGCCTGTCGCTGGGCATGACCGGCTCGGGCTCCAGCGAGGAGCTCGGGCCGAAGATCGACAAGGCGCTGGCCGCCGAGCCGACGCCTGGGCAAGGCGGAGATCCGGAGGGTGGAGTTCGTCGGGCCCCAGGTCGGACGCGATCTGCAGTGGCAGGCGGTGCAGGCCGTGCTCTACGGGCTGGTCGGCATCCTCATCTACATCGCGTGGAGCTTCAAGAGCGTCCGCGGCGGCGTGGCCGCGGTGGTCGCGGTCTTCCACGACGTCATCGTCTGCCTGGGGGCGCTCTCGCTCACCGGCCGCGAGTTCTCGCTGCCGGTGCTGGCCGCCCTGCTGACCATCATCGGCTACTCCGTCAACGACACGATCGTGGCCTACGATCGGCTGCGGGAGAATCGCGGCAAGGTCGGCACCAAGGGCAAGACCTTCGCGCAGCAGATGAACGACGCCGTCAACCAGACGCTGTCGCGGACCATCCTCACCTCCCTCACCACCTTCCTGTCCACCGCCATCCTCCTGTTCCTGGGCGGCAAGACGCTCGAGGACTTCGCCTTCGTCCTGTTCATCGGGGTCATCACCGGCACCTACTCGACCATCTACGTGGCCGGGGCCATCGTGGTGGACTGGACGTCCTACGTGGAAGGCCGGGTGCGGCGCGGGAAAAAAGCGGTGGCGAAAGCGTGAAGGGCGCGTAAAATCGTATGATTACACAGAGGGTTACGCTGAGTGACCGAGCTTTCCACGCTCATCGAGGAGATCCCGAAGTATCAGCCGGGGGCCGACCTGGCCCTGCTCGAGCGCGCCTACCGATTCTCTGAGGTCTCCCACCAGGGTCAGCAGCGCGCCTCGGGCGAGCCGTACGTTTCTCACCCCCTCGAGGTCGCCAGCCTCCTCGTCGGATTCAAGATGGACGTCACCACGGTGACCGCCGGCCTGCTCCACGACGTCCTGGAAGACACCGCGGCCACCAAGCAGGACCTCGAGCGCGAGTTCGGCAAGGAGATCGCCGAGCTGGTGGACGGCGTCACCAAGATCGGCAAGCTGGCGTTCTCCTCGCGCGAGGAGCGCCAGGCCGAGAACTTCCGCAAGATGCTGGTGGCGATGGCGCGCGACCTGCGCGTGCTCATGATCAAGCTCGCCGACCGGCTGCACAACATGCGGACGCTCGACTACCTGCCGACCGAGCGGGCCCGCAAGGTCGCCCAGGAGACCCTCGACATCTACGCGCCGCTGGCCCATCGGCTCGGCATGGCCAAGGTCAAGGCCGAGCTGGAGGACCTGGCGCTGCGCTCGATGCAGCCCGACGACTACCTCGAGCTGCAGCGCCGGGTCGCCAAGCGCCGGCTGGAGCGCGAGGCCGACATCAATCACGCCATCGCGATCCTGGAGCAGAAGCTCGTCCGAGGTGGGCATCGAGTCGCAGATCCGCGGCCGCCCCAAGCACTTCTTCTCGATCTGGAAGAAGATGCACGATCAGGGTCGCGAGTTCGACGAGATCTACGATCTCACCGCCGTACGCGTGATCACCAATTCCGTCCGCGATTGCTACGGCGCGCTCGGCGTCGTGCACTCGCTGTGGAAGCCCGTCCCCGGCCGCTTCAAGGACTTCATCGCGATGCCCAAGGTCAACATGTACCAGTCGCTGCACACGACGGTCATCGGGCCCAAGGGTGATCCGGTGGAGATCCAGATCCGGACCTGGGAGATGCACCGGATCGCCGAGGAAGGCATCGCCGCGCACTGGCTCTACAAGGAAAAGAAGACGCGGCAAGGACCGCATCGACGACTCGCTGGTGTGGCTGCGCCAGCTGCTGGAGAACCAGCAGGACACCAACGACCCGGCCGAGTTCCTCGACAGCGTGCGCGTCGATCTCTTCCCCGACGAGGTCTACGTGTTCACGCCCAAGGGGGACGTCAAGGCCCTGCCCGAGGGCTCGACGCCGATCGACTTCGCCTACGCCGTGCACACCAAGGTGGGCGAGCACACCGTGGGCTCCAAGGTGAACGGCAAGCTGGTGCCGCTGCGCACCGCGCTGCGCCAGGGCGACATCGTCGAGATCGTCACCTCGCCGAACCAGCACCCCAGTCGCGACTGGCTCAAGATCGTCAAATCGTCACGGGCCCGCTCGAAGATCAACCAGTGGCTGAAGGTCGAGGAGCGCGTCCGCTCGATCGAGCTGGGCCGCGAGATGTTCGAGCGCGAGGCCAAGAAGTATCGGCTGAACCCCACCCCGCTGATGGGCGGCGACGATTTCAAGAAGGTGGCGGCCGATCTCGGCTACGCCACCGCCGACGATCTGCTGGCCGCGGTGGGCTACGGCAAGGCCAGCGCGCATCAGCTGCTCAATCGTCTGGCGCCGGCGGCGCTGCTGGAACCTCAAGAAAGGCCCCGCCCGGCCGACACCCGACCGCGCACCGAGCAGGGCGTGCGCATCCGGGGCGTGGAAGATCTCCTGGTGCGCTTCGCCAAGTGCTGCAACCCGCTGCCCGGCGACGCCATCGTGGGGTTCATCACGCGGGGCCGCGGCCTGACCGTGCACGCCCGCGACTGCCTGACGGTGGTCAAGAGCGTGCTCGACCGCGAGCGGCTCATCAGCGTGGAGTGGGACGTCGAGGAGCCGGCCACGCGTCCGGTCCGGATCGCGGTCTACATCGGGCGCGACCGCCCGGGACTGCTCTCCGAGATCACCGGCGCCATCTCGTCCCGCGACGGCAACATCACCAAGGCCGAGGTCACCGTCACCGACGACCGCCGAGGGATCAATCACTTCGTGGTCGAGGTCGCCGACCTCGGACAGCTGCAGGCCATCATGGGCGCCATTCGAGAGGTGCCGGATGTCATCAACGTAGAGCGCGTCCGCGGCTTGTGAATCCGGGGCCGACGATAGCGGCCCATCTGCTTCGTTGCCTCAGTCGGGTCGCCCTGCGACGTGGCCGGGCCACGTCTCGGGCGCCCCTTCCTTCGGCGCCTCGCATCTGGACCACTCTCGTCGCCCCGTCTCCTCGTTGCCGGCCATCCGATCACTTCTTAGAGGGGGAGATGACGCGGAAGCAGTTCGAGGTGTCTGGTGGAGAAGGCGTTGCGGACGTTGCCGGCGCCGTTCAAGGACAAGGTCGCCAATATTGCGGTGGTGGTCGAGGACTGGGCGGACGACGAGACGCTGGAGGAGATGGGGATCGAGCCGCCCGACACGCTGTATGGTCTCTATCGCGGGGTGGATATCACGCAGCGGGATTCGACGTACGGGAATGTTCTGCCGGACGTCATCACGATCTATCAGGGGCCGATCGAGGAGGACGCGGCGGATCAGCGGGAGATGGCGGAGATCGTGCGCGAGACCGTGATGCACGAGCTCGGGCACTACTTCGGGCTGGATGACGACACGATGCACCGGATCGAGGACGGCGAGGTCTAGCGTGCTCGACTGGGGGCGCGAGATCTGCGGCGATCTGGCGACGGCCGATCGCCGGGAGTGGCTGTGCACCAATGGCCTCGGCGGCTTCGCCTCCGGGACGGTAGCGGGCGGCCTGGCCCGCCGCTACCACGGCCTGCTCGTCGCCGCGCTGCAGCCGCCGCTTGGTCGCACGCTCGTCGTGGCCAAGCTCGAGGAGGAGCGTCGACGACGGCGGCCAGACGTACGCGCTGTCGACGAATCACTGGATCGACGGCACCGTCGCCCCCCAGGGATTTCGCGATCTCGAGCAGTTCCGGCTCGACGGCACCACGCCGGTGTGGACCTACGCCTGCGCCGACGCCCTGCTGGAAAAGCGGGTGTGGATGGAGCCGGGGGCGAACACGACCTACGTCCGCTATCGCGTCGTCCGGGCCGCGGGCCCGCTGGCCCTCACGGTGCGCGCCCTGGTGAACTATCGCGACTACCACGCCACCACCCGGGGCGAGGGCTGGCACATGGACGTGGCGGTGGTGACGGGCGGGCTGCGCGTGGTGGCCTTCGCCGGCGCGCAGCCGGTGTCGATCCTGGCGCCGGGAGCCGAGGCGCGAGCCGAGCACACCTGGTATCGCGGCTTCGCCCTGGCCCGCGAGCGCGAGCGCGGCCTGGACGCCGAGGACGACCATCTGCACGCGGGAACCCTGCGCGCCAGGCTGCGTCCCGGCGATGCGCTCACCGTCGTGCTCTCGACCGAGCCCGCGCCGTCCACCGACGGGGAGGCCGCCTGGGCCCGCCGCGCGGCGCACGAGGCGGATCTTCTCGCGCGCTGCACCGCCGGCTGGCCCGGTGCCGCGCAGGCTCCCGCGTGGATCCGCCATCTCGTGCTGGCGTCCGATCAGTTCGTGGCCCGTCGCCCGCTGCCCGACGAGCCCGAGGGGATGACGGTGATCGCCGGCTACCCGTGGTTCGGCGACTGGGGCCGCGACACGATGATCGCGCTGCCCGGCCTGGCGCTGACCACCGGCCGTCCCGAGCTCGCCGTGCGCGTGCTGCGCACCTTCGCGCGCTTCGTCGATCGCGGCATGCTGCCGAACCGCTTTCCCGACGGCCGCGACGCCCCCGAGTACAACACGGTGGACGCCACGCTCTGGTGGATCGAGGCGATTCGCGCGACCCACGCGGCCACCGGCGACGTCGGACTGCTGAAGGAGCTCTGGCCCGCGCTCGAGAGCGTCGTCGAGTGGCACCGGCGCGGGACCCGCCACGGCATCGCGGAGGATCCCGCCGACGGGCTGTTGCGGGCCGGGGAGCCGGGCGTACAGCTCACGTGGATGGACGCCCGCGTCGGCGACTGGGTCGTCACGCCGCGCATCGGCAAACCCGTCGAGATCAACGCGCTCTGGTACAACGCGCTCTGTGCGATGGCCGGCTTCGCCCGGGCGCTCGAGCGACCGTCCGAGCCGTGGGACGCGGCGGCCGAGCGGGTGCGCCGCAGCTTCGCGCGTTTCTGGTGCGAGGCGGCGGGCCATTGCTTCGACGTGGTGGACGGGCCGGACGGCGACGACGCCGCGCTGCGCCCCAACCAGATCTTCGCCGTCTCGCTGCCCGAGAGCCCGCTGGCGCCCGAGCAGCAGCGTCGCGTCGTCGACGCCTGCGCGCGCCACCTGCTGACCTCCTACGGGCTGCGCAGTCTCGCGCCCGGTCACCCGGCGTACTGTGCGTCCTGCACCGGCGCCCCGCTCGCCCGCGACGGCGCCTATCACCAGGGCACCGTGTGGGGCTGGCTGCTCGGACCGTTCGCGCTGGCGCACGCCCGCGTCCACGGCGATCGCGCGGCGGCGCGGGCACTGCTCGAGCCGATGCGCCATCATCTCGACGACTACGGCGTCGGCTCGATCGCCGAGATCTTCGACGGCGAGGCGCCGTTCGTGCCGCGCGGCTGCCCGGCGCAGGCGTGGAGCGTCGCCGAGACGCTCCGGGCCTGGCACGCGCTGTCCGGGGGGCCGCCGCCGCGTGGCCCACGCCGTCGTTCGTCCCGTCCCCGCTAGCCACCATCCCTCGCGGCTGTCCTGTCAGGCCCTACTGCCTTGCTGTTCTAGGTCTGTACCGTAAGTTTCGGCTTGACAGGGACTTTCAACGTTCGTTAGTGTTTCAGCAGATGCTGAAAGGTGCGGAGCAAGAGAAACATGCTCAAATCTGCGGAGATTCGGCGTCAGGCGGCCCAGCGCCTCAGGGAGCTGTTTCCCCGCGCCCGCGGCTGGGAAGAGAGCACCGACGTGCGCCTCGGCAACCAAACCGCGGATTTACTCGTTCGCTTCAAGCTGGGCGAGCACGAGCAGACCATGGTGGTTGACGTCACCCCCCTCGGCCAGCCACGGCAGATTCGCGCCGCGGTGACCAAGCTCGCCGACGCCCGCCGGGCTCTGCCCGCGGCCTATCCGGTGGCCGCCTCGGTCTACATCGGTCCCCAGAGCGCCCGGATCCTCAAGGACAACAACCTCGGGTTCGTCGACCTGTCCGGCAACAGCTACCTGGCGTTCGAGCACGTGCTGATCGACCGGGCCGGCAAGCGCAACGTCCGGCCCTCCACGCGCCCGCTGCGCTCGTTGTTCGCGCCGCGCGCCACGCGCGTGGTGCGGGCGCTCCTGGCCGAGCCGGGACGGGCCTGGCGGCTCGAGGAGCTCGGCCGGGCGGCCGAGGTCAGCCTCGGGCACTCGCACAACGTGGTGAAGCGCCTGGAAGACCTGCGCTGGCTGGAGCGCGACGGCGCGCAGCGCATCCAGCTCACCAAGCTGGCCGACCTGCTCGAGGGGTGGGTGGAGTCGTACACCTACCGCAGCAGCGAGATGGCCTCGTACTTCGTTCCCGAGCGGGTGACGCGCCGGCTGATGGCCGACCTGGCGCGAACCGCGGTCGCCGAGGGCCGGCGCTATGCGTTCACGCTCGGCGCCGGCGTCTCGCTGGTGGCGCCGCCGGTCCGGCTGGGCGCCGTGCACTGCTATCTGGAGGGCGATCCGGCGCCGATCGCCGCCGCGCTCGGGCTGCATCCGGCCGGCGAGGCCGACGGCGCTCTGCACCTGCTGTCACCGTACGACCCCGGGGTCTTCTACGGCCTGCTCGACAAGGCGGGCCTGAAGGTGGTGTGCCTGCCGCAGCTCTACGCCGACCTCATGCACTGGGACCGGCGGGGACCCGAGCAGGCCGAGCATCTGCGACGCGAAGCGATGGGCTACTGATTCAGGAAAACGAAGGGAGGTGAACGACTCCATGGCGAAGAAGAAGGCGGCCAAGAAGAAGAAGAAGTAAGGGTCGCGGTGACGTGTTCACACGTCGCGGCACGGAGGAGGTGAGATCCGGAATGGCGAAGAAGAAGAAGGCGGCCAAGAAGAAGAAGAAGTAAGGACGTGGTTCGCACGGTGGGGGGTGGCGGCCTCCCACCTTACCAATCGGGAGGGGGCGCTGCCCCCTCCCGTTTGTGCTTAAATGACCTTCGTGACTTTGCCCGCCTTGAGACAGCGGGTGCACACTCGAACCCGAGTGGGCTTCCCGTGCATCAACGCCCGCATCGAGACGAGATTCGGCAGCCACCGCCGCCGCGTCAGCTTGTGCGCGTGACTGATCTTGTTGCCGACCGACGGATGCTTGCCGCACAGTTCACACCGCTGCGCCATCATCGCTCCTTGGATCTGGATTCAGGACGCCCGGGGCCGGACGCCTGTATAGCACAATGACTCCAGCGAGGCAAACCGGGCCCCCGGCGGCGCCCCCGACCGGCCTGGCCACGCAGCTGCAGTACCTCAAGGGCGTCGGGCCCCAGCGCGGCAAGCTCCTGGCCAAGAAGGATCTCACGACCGTCGAGGACGCGCTCTTCTTCATTCCGCTGCGCCACGAGGACCGCACGCGTCTCACCGCGCTGGGCGCCATCCAGCCGGGGCAGGTGGTGACCTGCGCCGGGACCATCGCGGGCATCAGCCCGCCGCCGCCGGGGCGCGCGCGCGCCCCGCTCGTGCTCCTGCTGCGCGACGCCACCGGCTACGGCACCGCGACCCTCTTCGGCCGCGGCTTTCTCACTCGCGTCCTGCAGCGCGGCCAGAAGCTGATTCTCCACGGGCGCGGCGCGCGCTACCGCGACAAGGTCACGCTGCAAGTGCAGGACTGGGAGATGGTCGAATCGGGCGACGACGAGCCGATCCACGCGGGGGCGCTGGTGCCCGTCTACTCGACGACCGAGGGATTGCCCCAGCGGGCGCTGCGGTCGCTCATGTGGCGCCTGGTGGAGGCGTTCGCCGGGGACGTCCCCGAGACGCTGCCCGAGGCGCTGCGGCGCCGGCGCAACGTGATCGCGCTGCCCGAGGCCCTTCGCGGCGCCCACTTTCCGTCCAGTCAGGGCGCGGTGGAGGCCGCCCACCGCCGGCTGGCCTACGAGGACTTCCTCTTGCTGCAGCTCGGTCTGGCCATCCTGCGCTCCCGCACGACCCGCGAGCGCGGCATCGCCATGAATCCGCCCGGCGCGGCTCGTGAGTGGGCTCCGCGGCGCGTTGCCATGGAAGCTGACCGGGGCGCAGGAGCGCGTGTGGGACGAGATCCGCGGGGACATGGCGGCGCCCCATCCGATGCACCGCCTGCTGCAGGGCGACGTGGGCTCGGGCAAGACGATCGTCGCTGCCATGGGCGTGCTCACCGCGATCGAGGCGGGCTACCAGGCCGCGGTGATGGCGCCCACCGAGATCCTGGCCGAGCAGCACCTCATGACGTTCCAGCGTCTGCTCGAGCCGCTCGGCGTGCCGGTGACGCTGCTGACCTCCTCGCTCAAGGGCCGCGAGCGGACGGCCCGGCGCGCCGCCGTGGCGGCCGGCGAGGTGGCCTGTGTGGTGGGCACGCACGCGCTGGTGCAGGAGCGTGTGGAGTTCAAGCGGCTGGGCTTCGTCGTGGTGGACGAGCAGCACCGCTTCGGCGTCGCGCAGCGCGCGCGGCTCAAGGCCAAGGGCGAGCATCCCGACGTGCTGGTCATGACCGCCACGCCGATCCCGCGCACGCTGGCGCTCACGCTCTACGGCGACCTCGACGTGAGCGTGCTCGACGAGCTGCCGCCCGGACGCAAGCCGATCGTCACGGTGGCCCGCACCGAGAGCCGGCGGCCGCAGATCTACGACTTCCTGCGCGAGCAGGCGGCCGGCGGCCGCCAGATCTACGTGGTCTATCCGCTCATCGAGGAATCCGAGCTGATCGATCTCAAGGCCGCCACCGACATGGCGGTGCAGCTGCAGAAGGAGGTCTTTCCCGATCTGGTGGTCGGCCTGCTGCACGGGCGGCTGTCGTTCGACGACAAGGACGCGATCATGCGGCGGTTCAAGGCCGGCGAGATCCACGTCCTCGTCTCCACCACCGTCATCGAGGTCGGCATCGACGTCCCGAATGCCTCGGTCATGCTGATCGAGCACGCCGAGCGGTTCGGCCTCTCGCAGCTCCACCAGCTCCGGGGCCGCGTGGGCCGCGGGCCGTGGAAGTCGTACTGCATCCTGCTGGCCGCCGGCCGGCTGGGCGAGGACGCCGAGCGCCGGGTGCGGGCGATGGTCGAGACCAACGACGGGTTCCGGCTGGCCGAGGTCGACCTGGAGCTGCGCGGCCCCGGCGAGTTCTTCGGCACGCGCCAGTCGGGGCTGCCGGAGTTCCGCGTCGCCGACCTGCTGCGCGATGCGGCGATTCTCGAGGAAGCGCGTCGCGATGCCCTCGCGATCATCGCGGCTGATCCTGACCTGCGTGCGCTGGAGCACCGTGGGCTGCGGCAGGCGCTGCTCGCCCGCTGGCGCGGCAAGCTCGCGCTCGCCTCGGTCGGCTAGTGAGTCTCGTGGAGCGTGGTGGCGCCGGGCGTCGGCGGCGGGCGTGCCGGCGCGCCCGGGCCCCGTGGCGCGCCTCGTCGCCGCTTGCGTTCGCCGTGGCGCCGAGCAAGCCGCCGCGACTCGACTGCTCGGGCGCCCCATCCCCCATCGGGGGCTGGGCGAGAGCCGTCGGATTGCGGAGCGCCCACGGCCGAGCGCGCGAGCGGCGACCGGCGACGCCGCTGCGCGACGGCGCGCCGGCACGAGCCGCCGCCCGCCCCGCCGGCGTCCGTCACGCGTTCACGAGGATCCGCTAGCCGTGCGAATTCTCGCGGGGGCGTCTGAAGGGGCGACGCCTGGTCACCCCGCGGGGCGACACGACGCGGCCGACGGCGGATCAGGTGAGGATTGCGTTGATGGATACGTTGATGCCGCGGCTGCCGGACGCGCGGGTCCTCGATTTGTTTGCGGGGGCGGGGGGGGTGGGGCTGGAGGCGCTGTCGCGGGGGGCGGGCCATGCGACGTTTGTCGAGCGCGATGCGCAGGCGATCGCGGCGCTGCGGGACAACGTCAAGGCGCTCGACGTCGCGGCGCTGGTCGCGGTGCGGCGGGGGGATGTGCTGCGGGAGCTGACGGCGCTGCTGGCGAGCGGGGAGCGGTTCGACGTCGTGTTTCTCGATCCGCCGTACGAGGCGGGGCTGGTGGAGAGCACGCTCGAGATGCTCGGTGGGGGCGGGCTCATGCTGCCGGATGCCGTGGTGATCGCCCAGCACTTCACCAAGCGGGCGCCGGCGGCGATCGTCGGCCGGTTGGGGAGCTTCCGCACGCGGCGGTTCGGCGAGACGACGCTGACGTTCTACCGCGCCGGCTGACGCGCCGCGTCGCCTTGACTTCGTGCAGAGCCGGCGGCTACGATGCGTCGTTCGACTGCCGAGCGAAGGAGCCGAGCCGTGGCCAAGCGCGTCGTGTACCCGGGGATGTTCGATCCGATTCACAACGGGCACGTGGACGTCATTCAGCGGACCCTGGCCATCTTCGACGAGGTGATCGTGGCAGTGGTGGCCAACCCCTCCAAGCAGCCGCTGTTCACCGTGGCCCAGCGCCTGGAGATGATCGACGAGGCCACCGCCGGCCTCGGGCTCGGCACCCACTTCCGCATCGTGGCCTTCGACGGGCTGCTCATCGACCTGGTCGCGCGCGAGCGCGCCGACTGCATCGTGCGCGGCATCCGGGCGGTGTCGGACTTCGAGTACGAGTTCCAGATGGCGCTCATGAACCGCAAGCTGCGGTCCAATGTGGAGACGGTCTTTCTCATGCCGCACGAGAAGTACACGTACATCTCCTCGCGACTCATCAAGGAGGTGGCCAGCTTCGGCACCTCGGTGGCCGGCATGGTGCCGACCATCGTCGAGAAGCGCTTGACCGAGAAGTACCCACCCCGCTGAGCCGGAGCTTCCGGCCCAGCCACCAAAGGAGCCCGACGTGTTGGCCGATCGCTTGAAGACGCTTGCCCCGTCCTCCACCCTTGCCGTGCAGGCCAAGGCCAAGGAGCTCCGCGCCCGCGGCGTGGACGTCATCTCGTTCGGTGCCGGCGAGCCCGACTTCGACACGCCCCAGCGCATCAAGGACGCCGGCGCCGAGGCCATGCGGCGCGGCCAGACGAAGTACACCGAAGTCGGCGGCGTGCCCGAGCTCCGGGCGGCGATCTGCGGCAAGCTCAAGCGCGACAACGGCCTGGCCTACGAGCCGGCGGATATTCTCGTGTCCGTCGGCGCCAAGCACACGCTCTTCAACCTGGTGGTGGCGCTGATCAACCCGGGCGACGAGGTGCTGGTGCCCAGCCCGTACTGGGTGTCCTATCCCGAGCAGGTGCAGCTGATGGGCGGCGTGGCGGTGCCGGTGGAGACCACCGAGGCCACCGGCTTCGACCTGGATCCCGACCGGCTGCGGGCGGCCGTCACGCCGCGCACCAAGCTCATCGTGGTCAACAGCCCGAACAATCCGACCGGCGCCGTTTTCTCGTCGGCCGCGCTGCAGGCGGTGGCGCGCCTGGCCGTCGAGCGCTCGCTGTGGGTCGTGTCGGACGAGTGCTACGAAGCGCTCACCTTCGAGGGGCGGCACGTCTCGATCGCGTCCTTCGGTCCGGAGATCAAGGCGCGCACGATCGTCGTCAACACGTGCTCGAAGGCCTACGCCATGACCGGCTGGCGCATCGGCTACGCCGCCGGCGACCGCACGCTGATCCGCGCCATGACCGACGTGCAGAGCCAGGTGACCTCGAATCCGGCATCGATCGCGCAGTGGGCTGCGGTGGAGGCGCTCGCCGGCACGCAGGACGAGGTCGCCAAGATGGCGGGGGAGTTCGATCGCCGCCGGCGGCTGATCGTCGCCGGCCTCAACGCGCTCCCCGGCGTGTCGTGCATCATGCCGAAGGGCGCGTTCTACGCCTTCGCCAACGTCTCGGGTCTCTTCGGACGGACCTGGCGCCGGCGCGAGGGCGCGCTGACCCTCAAGAGCTCGCTCGACGTCACCAGCTTCCTCCTCGAGGAAGCGCGGGTGGCGGTGGTGCCGGGCCGGGACTTCGGCTCCGACGCGCACGTGCGCATGTCCTACGCGACCAGCGACGCGCTCATCAGCGACGGGCTCGCGCGCATGAGCGCGGCGATCGCCACGCTCCAGTGACCGCTGTCCCGGCGGCCGCGCTCGCCGCGGTGGCGGCCGCCCGGGTCACCATGGTCATCGGTGGCAACGACACCGGCAAGACCACGCTGGTGGCGTGGCTGGCGTCCGAGCTCGCCCGGCGCGGTCACACGGTCGGCGTCGTCGACGCCGATCTCGGCCAGTCCGACATCGGCCCGCCGACCACGGTCGGCGTCGGCCGGGTCCGGGCGCCGATCGAACGGCTGGGGCAGGCCGAGACCGTCGCGCTGGAGTTCCTCGGCGTCACCTCGCCCGCGCGCTGCATGCACCAGGCGGCCGACGCCATCGCGCGGCTCTCCCTTCACGCGCTCCGCACCGGCTGCGATCGCCTGCTGGTGGATACCTGCGGGCTCGTCGAAGGCGATCTCGGCCGCGCGCTCAAGCGGATCAAGATCGAGCGCGTGGCGCCGGATCTGGTGATCGCGCTGCAGCGCGCGGACGAGTGCGAGCCGATCCTGAGCGCCTACGCCGGCGCGGGCCGTCCGGCGATCGTGCGACTGCCGGCCGCGGCCACCACGCCACGCTCCGCAGCGGCGCGGCGCCGCCAGCGCGAGCGCATGCTCGCCGAGCATCTGGCCGGCGCCGTCCCGGCGGCCTTCGACCTCACCCAGTTCGAAGTGCGCTCGGTCCCGTGGGGGCGAGGTCTGGCGGTCGTCGACCTCGTGGACATGCTGGTGGGTCTGGACGGACGCGACGGCTGGACGCTCGGCCTCGGCTGCATCAGCGCGGTGGATATCGCCAAGGCGCGCCTGACGATCGACACGGCACTGGATCCTGCGCGCGTGAGCGCGCTGGCGATCGGTCGGGAGCGATTTCCCAGGGCGTGAACCCGGAGCGAGCGCGCCGCGCACGGCCGACGCCGCACGACGACGCGCTCGCCGCGGGATCGAGGGCTACTTCGGGGGAGTGCCGCTCGGGGCCGAATCGGACGGACTGCTCGGCGTGCTGCTCGGCGGCGGCGTGGTCGCCGGCGGCGTCGACGGCATGGTGGTGGTGGGCGGCGACGCGGACGGCGTGCGATCGCCCGGACGTTCACCCACCCGATCGGTCTTCGATTCGGAGCAGGCGGTCAGCAGACCCGCGCTGAGTGTCAGCGCGCAGACGGCCGTGAGTAGTCTTTTCATCGCGAGTGCCTCCCTCTTGTGGGGTTGCGGGTTGCGAACCGTAGGGGTCGGCTGCAACGCACATGCCGCCAGCCGCCGCCTTGACAGGGTTCGGCACAACTATTACCAATGCGTGTGATCCGATCGGTAAAGGAGATAGATGATGAAACTCGAAGGAGAGTACGAGGTCCCGGCGCCTCGCTCCAAGGTCTGGGACGCGTTCCAGGATCCCACCGTGCTGCAGAAGGCGATCCCGGGCTGCGAGAAGCTCGAGGCCCTCGGCAACGATGAGTACAAAGCGACATTGAAGATCGGGGTCGGCGGTGTCAAAGGCACATTCGAGGGCAAGGTGCGCCTCTTCGACAAGAAGGCGCCGGACTCCTACAAGATGGCCGCCGAGGGCTCCGGTGGTCCCGGCTTCATCCGCAGCGACACGCTCATCACCTTGACCGACAGCGGCAGCGGCACCAAGGTCGCGTATACCGCCGACGTGCAGGTCGGTGGACTGATCGCCTCCGTCGGACAGCGCATGCTCGGTGGCGTGTCCAAGATGATGGCCGACAAGTTCTTCACGAGCATGAGCGAGCTGCTGCAGGCCTAGCCACCGGATGGCGTCCCGCTATCTCGAACCCCGGCTGGAGCGCGCCTCGCGTGCCGAGATGACGCGCCTGCAGCTCCGCCGGCTGCGCGAGCAGGTGGCGCACGCCGCGCGGCACAGTCCGTTCTATCGACGGAAGCTTCGCTCCGTGCGTCCCGATCCATCGAAGGTTCGCTCGCTCGACGATCTGCGGCGCCTGCCGTTCACCACGAAGGACGAGCTCAAGGAAAACCAGGCCGCGCACCCGCCGTGGGGCGACGTGCTCGCCGTGCCGCTCGCCGAGGTTCTGCGCGTGCACCTGACCTCCGCCACCACCGGCCGGCCGCTGGCGTTTCTCGACACGGCCGCGGACTGGCACGGCTTCTATCACTCGTACGCGCGCTCGCTCCACGCCTTCGGCGTACGAAAGTCCGACATGGTCATGGCCGCGTTCTCCTACGGCCCGTGGATCGGCTACTGGAGCGGGTTCTACGCGGCGCAGGACCTGGGCTGCCTCGTGTATCCGGTGGGCGGGCTCTCCACCGAGCAGCGACTCGACGCGCTGCTGACGTACCCCATCACCGTGCTCGGCTGCACGCCGTCGTACGCGCTGTTCCTGGCCGAGGCCGCGGCCAGGAAGGGCATCGATCTCGCCACGGAGACGAAGCTCCGGATCACGTGGCACACCGGTGAGCCGGGCGCCTCGATTCCGGCCACCCGGACGAAGATCGAGACCGCCTTCGGTGTCCGCGCCTACGACTTGCCGGGCTTGACCGAGATCGCCGCCTGGGGCTTCGAGTGCCAGGCCCGTTCCGGGCTGACGCACGTGCACGAGGACTACGTCTATCCCGAGGTCCTCGACGATCAGGACCGCCCCGTGAAGCCGGGTGAGCGCGGCGAGCTGGTGTTCACGAGCTTGTATCGCCGGGCCATGCCGCTGCTGCGCTATCGCACCCGTGACGTCGTGCAGCTGGCGGACCGTCGCTGCCCGTGCGGTCGCACGCTGGTGGCGTTCGAGGGCGGGGTGCTGGCGCGCCTGGACGACATGAAGAAGGTGCGGGGCATCATCGTGTACCCGCGGCGCATCGAGGAGCTCGTGCGGCCCCATCGCGACGTGGACGAGTTCCAGATCGTCTTCCGCCGCCGCGACGGTCTCGACGACATCCTCGTGCGGCTCGATCCGTCGCCGTCGCTGGCGCTCGGCGAGCGGGCGCGGCTGGGCGAGGCGCTGGCCAAGGACCTGCAGCTCGGCCTTGGCATCCGCGTCAGCGTCGAGGTCGGCGAGTCTGGCTCGCTGCCGCGCTGGGATCACAAAGCCCGCCGCGTCACGGACGAGCGTACTGAAGTGCCGTTCTAATGACGCGCGCGGAATTCGGTGCCGCCGGGCGCCGGGCGCGAGGCGCCGCGGGCGCGCCCGCACGGCTCGCCTGTCGCCGTAAGTCGCTGCGGGCTCGGCTCGCTCGGGCCCCCCATCCCCCAGAGGGGGCTGGGGCGAGGGCTCTTCGAATTGTCGGCGGCTCGCTCGCCGAGCCCGGCGCGGCAACGGCGACGACGGCTCGCCGTGATGGCGCGCCCGCGACGCCCGCGCCCGGCGCCCGGCGGCACCGAATTCCAGCGGAGTCACTAGACCGGTCCTTTTTCAGGAGAACACTGCGTGAAGGCTGCGTACTTCAAGGAGCATGGCGGTAGCGACAGGATTATCTACGGCGATTACCGCGACCCGGCGCCGGGCGCCGGTGAGGTAGTGGTGCGCGTGCGCGCGTGCGCGCTCAATGGCGTGGACATGCTGCTGCTCGACGGTCGGTTCCCGCCGCCCGAGGGCTTGCCGCACGTCAACGGGTGCGAGGTGGCCGGGACCGTCGAGACGCTCGCCGGGGCCTCGGTGAACGGGCTGACGCCGGGCGCAGCGCGTGATCGTGTTCCCCGGCTTCTCGTGCGGCGCGTGCGAGTTCTGCGTGCGCGGTGAGCGTACCCTGTGCTTGCGGTACGGTTACCTCGGCGCCCACAAGGACGGCGGCTACGCCGAGCTGGTGCGGGTGCCAGCCGCGAACTGCCTGCCGCTGCCCGAGTCGGTGTCGTTCGAGGCGGGCGCGGCGTTGCCGCTGGCGTTTCTCACCTCGTGGCATGCGCTGGTGGTCAAGGCCGAGCTCAGGCCGGGGCAGACGGTGCTGGTGCAGGCGGCGGGCAGCGGGATCGGCAGCGCGGCGATCCAGATCGCGCGGCTGATCGGCGCGCGAGTCATGACCACCGTCGGCAGCGACGACAAGATCGAGTTCGCCCGGGGCCTCGGCGCCGAGCGGGTCGTCAACTACCGCACGCAGGACTTCGTCGAAGAGGCCAAGAAGTGGACGAACAAGCGCGGCGTGGACGTCGTCATCGAGCACATCGGCGGTGAGACGTTCGAGCGGTCGAGCTACGCGCTCACCCGGCTGGGCACCCTGGTGTCGATCGGCTCCCACGACACCCACTGGGGTCGGCTCGACCTCCGCCACGTGTACTCGAAGAACCTCCGGATCGTCGGGACCAACCTGGGCACGATCCTCGAGCTGCGCACGCTGCTCGAGCTACGTGGTCGACGGACGCCTGAAGCCGATCATCGACCGCGCCTTCCCGCTGAGCGACGCACGCGCAGGCCGTGCAGCACGTGCTCGACCGGAAGAACAAGGGCAAGGTCCTGCTGGTGCCGCAGTGATCGGGCCATGACGCTGGCGCGCCTGCTGGAGCTGGCCGCCGCGCGGCGGCCGGCCGCCGAGGCGGTCGTCGACGGCGGCGCGCCGCCTGGACTACGCGTCGCTCCTGGCCCAGGCGACGCGTCCTCGGCCGCGGACTTCGCGCGCCGGGGCGTCGGCCCCGGCGACCGCGTGCTCATCGCGCTGCGCAACCGCCTCGAGCACGTCCTGGCCTACTGGGCGCTTCAGCTCGATCGCCGCAGTGCCCGACGCCCGTGAGCTTCCGGCGCCGCGGCGGGCGAGATGCGCTACATGCTCGAGGACTGCGACGCCCGCCTGGCGCTGCTCGAGGCCGACACCGCGCCCGCCGTGCTCGCCGCCGCCGCCGGGCGCGACGTCTCGCTCGTGTTCGTCGGTCGCGACGACCGCGCCCGCGGGCACGGTGCCGTTCGACGACCTGCTGGACGGAGCTGACGCCACCGACGACGCGGCGCGGCGGCCGACCGAGCGCGATCTCTCGCTGATTCTCTACACCTCGGGCACCACCGGCCGCCCGAAGGGCGTGCCGCGCACGCAGCGCAACCACTACGCGGGGCGCCGTCGCCCAGGCGCTGCAGTGCGGCTACGCGTGGGGCGAGCGCACGCTCGGCGTCATGCCGCTCTATCACACGATGGGGATCCACGCGCTCACCGGGATGGTCGCCGTCAACGGCTGCTTCGTCTGCCAGCCCGAGTGGGACGCGCGCGCGGCGCTCGCCCTCATCCAGCGCGAGCGCATCACCTCGCTCTACCTGATCCCCACGCTCTTCTACGACCTGGTGCACGCGCCCGAGCTGTCGCGCGAGGCGGTCGAGTCGGTCACCCGGCTCGCCTACGCTGGCGCGCCGATGCTGGCGCCCCTGACCGAGGCGTGCGTGAAGGCGTTCTCGCCCCAGGTGTTCGTCAACCACTACGGCTCGACCGAGATCTACACGTTCTCGATCCGGCCCGACGTCCACCTCAAGCCCGGCTGCGCCGGCCGGCCGGGGCTTCACTCCGCGCTGCGCGTGGTCACCGCCTCGACCGAGCGGCGCGTGGGCCCCGACGAGGTCGTGACGCCGGGCGAGCGCGGCGAGATCATCGCCAGCCTGGACAGCGACGAGGCGTTCGCCGGCTACTGGCGTCGGCCCGACGCGGATGCCAAGGCGTTGCGCGACGGGCTGGTACTTCACGGGGGACATGGGGTACGTCGACGCCGACGGCGAGCTGTACGTGAGCGGGCGCGTCGACGACATGATCATCAGCGGCGGCGAGAACATCCATCCCGTCGAGGTCGAGGACGTCCTCGCCCGTCATCCCGGCGTGCGTGACGTGGCGGTGGTGGGCGAGCCCGACGAGCGCTGGGGCCAGCGCGTGGTGGCGTTCGTCGTCCCGGCGCCGGGCGCGACCTCACGTTCGAGGCGCTCGACGCCCACTGCCGGGCCAGCGCCGATCTCGCCGGCTTCAAGCGGCCGCGCCGCGTCGTCCTGGTCCGCGAGATTCCCAAGACCGCGTCGGGCAAGATCCTGCGTCGCCTGCTGCGCGACGGGCAGTACTCGGAGATCACGACATGAGTGAGTTTCTGCGGGTGGAGCGCGGCGGGCCCGTGGCGACGCTCTGGATCGACCGTCAGCCCAAGATGAACACGATGACCGTGGCGATGCGCAACGAGTTCCCCGGCATCTTCGGCGACCTCGAGCGTGACGACGCCGTGCGGGTCGTCGTCATCCGCGGCGCCGGCGGCAAGGCCTTCAGCGCGGGGGGCGACGTCGCGGAGTTCCTCACGCTGGCGCCCGCCGATCTGGAGGCGTGGGGCGACACGCTCACCGCGGCCGAGCGCTGCCGCAAGCCCGTCGTCGCGGCCATCGACGGGTATACGATGGGGGCCGGCCTCGAGCTGGCGGTGGCCTGCGACTTCCGCGTCGCCACGCTTCGGTCGGAGTTCGCGTTCCCCGAGGTCCGGCTGGGCATGATCCCCGGCAGCGGCGGCACGCAGCGCGCGCTGCGGCTGATCGGCATGACGCGCGCCAAGCTGTTCATGATGACGGGCCAGCGCATCCCGGCCGCGCGCGCCGAGGCCTGGGGCCTCATCACCCAGGCGGTGCCCGACGACGGCCTGGACGCCGCGGTCGCCGCGCTGGCCGAACGAGCTGGCCGAGCGGCCGCCGCTGGCGCTGCGCACGCTGAAGATGGTGCTCAATCGCGGCGCCGACGCGCCGCTCGAGACCGCGCTGGAGCTGGAGCGGAAGGCCTACGCGTGGCTGCGCTCGCACGCACGACTACGACGAAGGCGTGCGCGCGTTCCTCGACAAGCGGCCGCCGAAATACCAGGGGCGATAGGCGGAGTGACCGGGAGGAGATGAGCATGGCGCAGGGATCGTTCGGCCTCATCCTCGCCAACCGTGCGGTGGTGCTCGGCGCCATCAAGGCGCGCGATCTGCTCGATCAGGCCGAGCAGGCCGAGGCCAGCGGGCGTGTTCGACTCGGTGTGGGTCGGCGACAGCCTGCTGGCCAAGCCGCGCCTGGAGTCGGTCACGCTGCTGTCGGCGCTGGCCGGCGTCACGCGGCGGATGCGGCTGGCCGTCGGCTGCATGGCGACCTTCGTGCATCGCCATCCGGTGCTGCTGGCCCAGCAGTGGGCGAGCCTCGACGTGCTCTCCGAGGGCCGCGCGCTGCTCGCGGTGTGTCTGGGCGGACCCGACAGCGCCAACGCCGCGCAGGCCGCCGAGCACGCGGTGATGGGCATCGCCTCCGGCGAGCGCGTCGAGCGGCTGGAGGAGGGCATCACCATTCTCCGCAAGCTCTTCGCCGAGCCGAGTGCCAGTCACGCCGGTCGCTTCTATCAGTTCGACAAGGTCGGCGTCCTGCCGCGCCCGGTCCAGCAGCCGTGCCCGATCTGGATCGCGTCCAACCCGACCGCGCTGACGTGGAAGGGCGGCGCCAGCGCCTCCGAGCGGCGCCGTCGAGCGCGGCTTGCGCCGCGTGGCGCGCTACGCCGACGGCTGGATGACCAACAAGCTCTCGCCGGAGGAGTTCCGCCGCCAGTTCGGCGATCATCCAGGGCATGGCGCGCGAGGAGGGGCGCGACCCCGCGAGCCTCGGCAGCGCGCTCTATCACAACATCAACGTCAACGAGGATCGCCAGGCGGCGCTGGCGCAGATCCAAGGCGTTTCTCGACGCCTACTACACGGCGAAGTTCTCGCCGGAGTTCGTGGAGCAGTGGACGGTGGCCGGCTGCTCCCAAGGAGTGCGCGGCGCAGCTGCGCGCGTACTTCGCGGCCGGCCTCGGCCACATGGCGCTGCGCCTGGCGTCGTGGGATCAGGCCGGGCAGCTCGCGCGCTTCCTGGGCGAGGTCGCGCCCGCGCTGGACTGGCAAGGTGATGACGTCGCGCTCGATCCTTCTGGTCGCGGTCGCCGCCGTGGTCCGCGAACGCGCAGTCGTCGCCGGCGCCGGTGACCCTGGCCTTCTCCACCCTCGGTCAGGGCACCGCCTGGTACGTCTACGGCGCCACCATGGCCGAGCTGCTGCGCAAGACGCTGCCGGCCGGCTCGAACGTCGACGTCAAGCCGTTCGTCGGGCGGCGTCGGCAATCCGCGGCTGGTCGCCAAGAACGAGACACCGCTCGGCCTGTCGCTTCACGGTCACCAACCGCTGGGCCTTCGAGGGCAAGGAAGGCCTACGACGCGAAGCTCGACAACCTCCGCGGCCTGGTGGGCGGGCTCGACACCTACTATCTCGTCGCCATCGCCACCAAGAAGCTCGACATCACCTCGCTGCGGGACGTGAAGGACCGCAAGATTCCGCGTGAAGCTCTACACGCAGCCGGTCGGCTCGCTCGGCGAGTTCGCGGGGCCAGCAGCTCCTGCGCGAGTACGGCATGACGCTACGACGACATCAAGAGCTGGGGCGGCTCGACCACGCACGTCAGGGCTACAACATCATCGTCGACGCCTTCAAGGACGGGCGCGCCGACCTCCTCATCGCGGTGGTGACGCCCAAGCACCCGTCGGTCACCGAGATCGCGACCTTCGGCGACGTCAAGTTCCTCGCCGCTCGAGCCGGAGCGCGTGAAGGGGCTGGGCGCGCTCGGCTACGCCTCGGCCACGATGCCGCCCGGACACCTTCAAGGGCCAGACGCAGCCGGTGCAGACGGTGGGCTTCCCGACCGTGCTCATCACCAACGCGGCGCTGCCCGAGCCGATCGCCTACACGATCACGAAGACCGTCGTCGAGAACAAGGACGCGCTGGTGCGCGGCCACGCCGGGCTGGCCGAGTTCGAGCCGCAGACGGCGTGGAAGCCCGACGAAGGTCGGCATCCCGCTGCATCCGGGCGCCGAGCGCGCCTACCGCGAGAAGGGGTGGATGAAATAGCGGCCGACTCGATCCTCGTCAACGGCCGCATCCTCACGCTCGATCCGCGGCCGGCCCGCCGCGCGGCGCTCGCCGTCGCAGGGCGAGCGCATCGTCGCGGTCGGCGCGCGCGCGCGACGTGCGCGCGCTGGCGCGACCGCCGCACGCGCGTGATCGATCTGCGCGGCGCCACCGTCATCCCCGGGCTCGTCGACGCCCACGCCCACCTCGATCGCGAGGGGCTCAAGCTGATCTACCCCTCGCTCGCCCGCTGCCGCTCGATCGCCGACGTCCAGGCGCTGGTGCGCCGGCTCGCGGCCCGGCGCCAGCCGCGGCGAGTGGATCGTGACCATGCCGATCGGCGCGCCGCCGTTCTATCGCGACGTGCCGGCGTGCCTGGCCGAGCGGCGCTGGCCGACGCGCGCGGACCTCGACGCCGCCGCGCCCGACCATCCCGTCTACATCCGCGGCATCTGGGGCTACTGGAACAAGCCGCCCGTCTACTCGGTCGCCAACAGCCGCGGCGCTCGCGCGGGCCGGCGTCACGCGCGACACGGTGCCGCCCGCCGGGCGTGGAGATCGACCGAGACGCGGCCGGCGAGCCCACCGGCGTCTTCGTCGAGCGCAACCTCATCCAGGTGCTCGAGTTCACGCTGATGCGCGACGGCGCCGCGCTTCACGCCACGCCGACCGCCTCGCGCGCGCTCGCCGAGTCGCAGCGCCGCTACGCCGCACGCGGCGTCACCGCGGTGTACGAGGGCCACGGCATCGCGCCCGAGGTGCTGGCCGTCTATCGCGAGAGCGCACGAGCGCGGCGCGCTCCACCTGCGCGGCCACGCTGGCGGTCAGCCCCACGTGGGACGGTCCGGTGGAGGCCGCCACGCGCGCATCCCGCGAGCTGGCGGCGTGGGCGGGCGGCCGCGGGCTCGGCGACGATCGCCTGCGCGTGGCCGGCATCTGCCTGCACTACGGCGGCGACGCCGGAGGTCGCGCGGGTGCTGCACGAGGCCCAGCCCTACACGGGCTGGGCGGGCTTCGTGGAGAGCGCCAACGCGCACGAGGCGTACGCGCTGCAGGCGACGCTGGCCGCGCGCCACGGGCTGCGCGTCAACACGCTGGTGACGCGGTGCCTGCCCGAGGTGCTCGACGCGTGGGAGGCGATCGGCGCGCGCAGCATCCCATCCGCGACCTGCGCTGGGTGCTCGTGCACCTCAACGGCGCCGACGCCCGACGCAGCTCGGCGCGGATCAAGCGGCTCGGCGCCGGTCGCCACGACCAATCCGATCTCGCTATCTCTGGCGCTCGGCCGGCGACGAGGTGGCGCGGCTCGGCGGCGCCGCGACACGCTGCTGCCGCACCGGAGCCTGGCGCGCCACCGCATCCCGTTCGGGCTCGCCACCGACAACAAGCCGGCCGATCCGTGGGTGGCCTTCGTGGCCGTCGTCGCCCGCCGCGACATGACGACGGGCGCAGGTCGCTGGGTCCGGCCGAGCGCCTGAGCCGCCTCGACGCGCTGCGCGCGCTCACGGTGGGCGGCGCGTGGATCACGCTACACCGAGCGCGAGCGCGGGCGTGCTCGCCCCGGGGCGTCGGGCCGACCTCGCCGTGCTCGAGCGCGATCCGCTCGACGCTGCCGCTCGAGGACTTGCCGGCGATGCCGGTGCGGCTCACGATGGTCGGCGGCGCCGTCGTGCACGGCAAGGCGTGATGCCTGATGACCTGCGCCGCTCGGCCCCGCGCGTCGTGGCTGGCGCTGGCCTGGTCGGTCTTCCAGCTCTACACCGCCTACCGCGGGCATGTTCGACCTGCTGATCCAGCTGCCGCGTCCACGTCGCCTTCGCCATCGCGCTCGGCTTCCTCAGCCCGCCGGCCGAGGGCGGCCGCGCGCGCTGGCCCGACGCTGATCGCGCGCGCGCTGGCGCGCGCTGGCCTGCGCCGCGCACTACGTCTTCTGGCAACGCGCGGCTCGCCACGCCGCATGGCCATGGTCGACGATCCCCGGCCGCTCGACGTCGCTGGTCGGCGTGCTCTTCACCGCGCTGCTGCTGGAGGCCTCGCGCCGTCACATCGGCGGCGCGCTGGTCATCCTGGCGCTCGTCTTCGTGGTCTACGCCTTCGTCGGCCCGTGGCTGCCGGGCTTCCTCGTCGCACGGCGGCGTGACCGTTCGCCCGAAGTTCGTCGATCTGCAGATGCTGACGACGGAGGGCGTCTTCGGCATCCCCACGCTGGTGTCCGCCAGCTTCATCTACCTGTTCGTGCTCTTCGGCGCCGTGATGGCTGCACGGCGGCCTGCTCGGTTCTTCACCGACCTGGCCCTGGCGGTGGCCGGGATCGACGCGCGGGCGGCGCCGGCAAGGTCGCGGTGATCTCGAGCGGGCTGTTCGGCACGGTCAACGGCAGCGCCATCGCCAATGCGGTGACCACGGGCGCGTTCACGATCCCGCTCATGATGCGCGCGGGCTACCGCCCCGAGTTCGCCGCCGGCGTGGAGGCGACCGCGTCGATGGGCGGCCAGCTCATCCCGCCGGTCATGGGCGCCGCGGCCTTCATCATGGCGGAGACGCTCGGCATGTCGTACTGCGACGCATCGCGGTGGCCGCCGACCATTCCCGGCGTGCTCTACTTCGTCGCGGTCGGCGTGATGGTCCACTTCGAGGCCGCGCGCCAGGGGCTGCCCGTGCTCGATCGCGCGCCGAGCTGCCGCGCCTGTCGGCCGTCCTGCGGCGCGACTTTCTACCTGCTCGCGGGGCCCGCCGTCCTCCTGTAGTTCCTCGTCCGACGGGCCGCTCGCCGATGTTCGCCGGGCTTCTGGGCGCTGGTGGTGGCGGTGCGTCACGAGCTGGATCCGGCCGGGCACCCGGATCGGCGCGCGCCAAGATGCTGACCATCCTGGTCGACAGCGCGCAGGGCGCGATGCCGGTGGCCCTGGCCTGCGCCATGGTCGGCATCGTGGTCGGCGTCGTGTCGATCACCGGGCTCGGGCTCAAGCTCGCCACCGGCATCGTGGGCCTGGCCGGGGGCAGCCTGCTCGTGACGCTCGATCCTCACGATGATCGCCGCGCTCGTCCTCGGCACCGGGCTGCCGACCTCGGCGACCTACATCATCACGTCGATCATGGCCGCGCCCGGCGCTGGTCCAGCTCGGCGTGCCGCAAGCTGGTCGCCCACATGTTCGTCTTCTACTTCGGCATCCTGGCCGACCTCACGCCGCCGACCGCCATCTCGACCTACGCGACCTCCTCCATCGCCGGCGCCGACGTGTGGCGCACGCAGTGGCTGGCGATGATGCTGGCGCTGTCCGGCTTCATCATCCCGTTCAGCTTCGTCTACGACCCGGCGCTGCTGCTGATCAACGCGAGCCTCGTGCCACATCGTGCTCGCGCACGGCGGCGGCGACGCTGGGGATCGTGATGCTCGGCGCCGGCCTGATCGGCTATCTCCGCGCGCCCACCCGGCTCGTGGGAGCGCGCGCTGCTGCTGGGCGGCGCCGCTGCTGCTGATCTTTCCCGGCACGCTCAGCGACGTCGCCGGCGTGGCGTGCTTCGTGGCGGTGTGGGTCGTGCAGGGGGGCAGGGGCGCGCCGGTCCGGCCGTGTAGGGAACGCTTTCGTTCAGGGCCGGACGACCCACGTGCTGCGGTCGGGACCGAGGTAGCGCCCCCACCACTCGCACCCCGCCGCGTCCTGAAGGTGCGCGTAGCCGTTGGCGGCCCGGAACGGCCGGCGCTGGCCCTGCGGGAATTCGATCGCGCCGAAGATCTCGGCCGATCTCATCTCCGCCCAGTACACGGTCGGCATGAGCTTGCCGCCCTCGGGCACGGCGCTCAGCAGGCGCCGGATGTACGCCTTCACCACATTCGAAGCTCGGCCACTCTGCATCGAACTGGTGGACGACGATCTTCCGGGCCTCCGGGATTGCCTCGAGGATCGTCCGGCCCGGCCGCGTGCCCTCGCACGACGCGGTCTCGAAGCGACGCCCGACGTCGATCCGGTCAGACGCGACGACGCGTGGCTCGTCGACGATGTCAAAGACGGCTTCGACCGGGAGAGCGGAGAGGGTGAGGAGTGTTGCCAGCCACGCGGTGGCCGCGACGACTCCGATCGTGATGCGAAGGGCCGTCAGGAGCGGCCCCAGAGCTGCCGGCTGGCCAGCCGCGCCCCCTCCGCCATGGCGGCGAACTTCAGCCAGGCCACGCTCGCGTGCGTGTCGTTGAAGCGGATGCCGGAGGCGGCGAAGCCGCAGTCGGCGCCCGCGATCACGTTCTCGCGGCCGACGATCCGGGCGAAGCGGACGATGCGCTCGGCGATCAGCTCCGGATGCTCGACCAGGTTGGTGGTGTGGCTGATCACACCGGGAATGAGGATGGTCCCTTCGGGCGGCCGGGACTGCTCGAACACGTGATACTCGTGCTCGTGCCGCGGGTTGGCCGCCTCGAACGAGTAGGCGCCGGCGCGGATCTTGAACAGGACGTCGACGATGTCCTTCAGCTCCATGTCGTAGACCCGCGGGCCCACGTCGATGCTGTAGCAGGTGTGGAAGCGCACGCGCTCGCGGGGAATGCCACGCAGTGACTCGTTGATCGCCTCGACCCGCCGCTCCGCCCACTTCCGGCAGTCCGCGATGCTGGCCTCGGCGTTCATCATGTAGTAGGTGACCAGGCGCGGGTCGTCGATCTGCAGCACGAAGCCGGCGTCGACGATCGCGCGGTACTCCTCGCGGAGCGCATCGGCGAGAGCCTGCTCGTACTCCTCGGCGGTGCGGTAGAACTCGTTGGCCAGCGTGGCGTAGATGTACGAGGGCGCGATGGCCGGCACGAACACTTCTTCGTGCGGCAGCCCCTTCAGCGCGGTGCGGAGATTCTCGATGTCGGCCTGGATGGCCGCGTGTCCCCGGTAGCTCACCGGCCCCGTGCACACGTCGATGCCGTGCTCGCGACCGCCCCCGCGCCCGCCCGCCCACTCCGCGATGCGCTCGGACCACGCGTAGTAGTCGGGAAACGCACGGTAGTCGCGGCTCACCGCCCGCACGTTGCCGTCCTGCCCGCGCGGGGCCGGCTTGCGCTCGAATCCGGTGAAGCGCTCGACGATGTAGCCGAAGAAGCTCGCCTTGCCCTGCTCGCCGTCGGTGACCACGTCCACGCCGGCCTCGGTTTGCTTGCGGACGCTCTCGGCCACCGCCTCGCGCACCAGGCGGGCGTAGGCCTCGCGGTCGTACGGCTGTCCGCGATCCTTCGACTTGAGGATCGGGACGAGGGCCTCGGGCCGGGCCAGGCTGCCGACGTGGGTCGTCAGGATTCGCTCCGTGCTCCGCTTCATCGTTTCACCGTGCCTCCGCGCGACAGACTATCACCTCGTCGCGCTCGACCGGCCGCGGGTCGCCGGAGCGCCGCAGGCCGGCCGCCGACGCGTGCACGGCGACCTCGAAGCCGTGGGCGATGGCCCGGACGATCGAGCGTGGTGTGAGCACGCGCAGGGGCTGGCCGGGCATCGGGATCGGCCGCGCGTAAGCTGCCGGCGTCCACGGCAGCAGCGCGCCCTTCAGCACGAGGTACGCTCGCGCCTCGTCGTCAGCCACCATCGCCCCCGGCGGCAGCCGGGCCGGCCGCTCGCGGTAGGTGTGCTTGGCGCCCGTCTCGAGCCGTTCGGCGTGCAACACGCGGTCGATCGCGTCGACGGAGGGCGGTGTGGCGCGGGCGCGATCGGGATTCGCCGCGGCCCAGTGCGCGCGGAAGTCGAGGTAGCGTGGGCGCTGGCACTCGGCGCACGGCCGGTGACCGGCGGCCAGCGCGGTGGCCTCGTCGAGAAAGAACAGCTCCGTGTAGCGATGCGGCGTCATCACCGTCCGATGCCGGCCCTTGAACTCGAGGACGCAGTGGATCCAGCGCCGACCCACGAACTTCCTCCGGATGCGCCGCCGGTCGTCGTGCAGGCAGCCGCGGTTGCCCATCAGGGTGCCGCGAGCCTCGGTGGCGATCAGCTCGCCGAAGGGCGTGACGCGGTTCTGGAGAGCCACGCGGAGGCCGGGCGCCTCAGCGCTGCGCCCGCGCGCGCCGCCACGTCTCGATCTCCTGCCGGTGGCCGGCGTCGTGCTCCGCCATCATCGCGGGGACGTCGCAGAGCGCGATCGGACCGACGCCGTCCTGACGGCCGGTGCGCCGCCAATCCGCCGGGCCGAGCGCGCGCAGGCGCGCCAGGTTCTGCAGCCGCGCGTGCCGGAAGGCCGCCAGCCCATCGGTCAGCGAGCGAGAGCGATACGCGCGCTCGCGGGCGATGCGCGCGCCGTCGAAGTCGGCCAGGACCGGATCGACCTCGCTCAGCAGCCGCTCGATGCGCAGGCCATAGCCCTCCCGCTCGAGGTCGGCGAGATGCCAGCACTGCTCCACCGGGGCCAGGGCCGAGTCCGGCCCCGCGGTGGCGGCGTGGGCCGGCGAGAGCCCGGCGAAGGCGGTGGCGAGGTAGTCGGGCATCGCCGCCAGGTCGGCCATCAGGGTGTCCTGCTCCATCATCGTGAGTCCGAGGTATCGCATCGTGCGCCTCCACGCTCGGTGTCGGTCTCGTTGCCGTCGGCGGTATCGCAGTATCATAGGCGCCCTGGGAGGACACGCGTTGAAAGGGTTCATGGATCTCCGGCAGTGGATCGGGCTCCTCGAGCAGGAGGGCGAGCTGCGCCGGATCACCGCCGAGGTGCACTGGGACCGCGAGCTCGGCGCCGTGGCCCGCCGCGTGCTGGAAAAGAAGGGCCCCGCGCTGCTGTTCGAGAACATCACCGGCTACCGGGGCGGCCGCTGCACGCGCCTGTTCACCGGCGGCCTCGGCGATCGTCGCCGGCTGGCCCTGGCGCTGGGCTTTCCCCGGGACGTCACCAACGCCGAGCTGCTGCAGTACGTGATGGAGAAGAACCGCGCCACCATTCCGCCCCGGATCGTGGCGACCGGCCCGGTCAAGGACGTCATCGTTCGCGGCGACGCGATCGATCAGAACGAGTTCCCCGTCCCCAAGTGGCACCACCTCGAGGGCGGGCGGTACATCCACACGTTCTCCGGCATCGTCACCCGCGATCCCGACACCCGCCTGATGAACGTGGGCATCTACCGCGGCATGATCGGTCGCAAGGACACCACGCCGATGCTGCTCATCAAGGGCGGCCAGCACTGGGGCCACCACTTCCAGAAATACGCCGACCGGGGCGAGCCCATGCCGGTGGCGTGCGTGATCGGCTGGGATCCCATCATGCCGTTCCTGGCCGGCTCGCCGATCCCGACCGGCGTGTGCGAGTGGGACGTGATGGGCGCCTATCGCGGCGAGCCGGCCGAGCTGGTGCGCTGCGAGACGGTGGACCTGGAGGTCCCGGCCTCGGCCGAGATCGTGATCGAGGGCGTCATCAGCGACGATCCCGCCACGTGGGAGAAGGAGGGGCCGTTCGGCGAGTACACCGGCCACCTCTCCGATGTGCCGACGCCACGGCCGACCATGCAAGGTGACCTGCATCACGCACCGGCGCGAGCCGATCTTCCGCGGCTGCCTGGAGGGCACGCTGCCCGGCTCCTACAGCGAGAACAGCGTGATGTCCGGCGTGCAGCGCGCCGGCATCGCCTGGAACATCCTCAAGGGCGCCGGCATCCCGGGCGTGCGCGACGTCTACGTGCATCCCATCACCAACGGCGTGAACATCGTGGTGCAGATCCGCAAGGCCTACCAGGGCCAGCCCAAGCAGATCGCCGCCGCGCTGTGGGGCAACAGCGCCGCGCAGTACCGCTACAAGCACGTGATCGTCGTGGACGACGACATCGATGCCGCGTCCTACGAGCAGATCGACTGGGCGCTGGCCCACCGCATGAACGCCGGCGAGGGCGGGCTGGTGGTGTTCCCCGGGATCTTCGGCTCGCCCATCGATCCCTCCACGCCCATGGAGGACCGCGACGTGGCACGCCTGGGCACCGGCCTCTGGAACCGCGTGCTGTTCGATTGCACGCGCTCGTGGAAGTTCGAGCGCCGCGCGGAGTGGGGCGGCGAGCGCTTCCCGCCGACCGTGCGCCCGGCCAGCGAGGACGAGGCGCGCGTGCGCCAGCGCTGGACCGAGTACGGTCTGGGTGATCTCTAGATGAAGATCACGGCGGTCCAGGCGGTACCGCTCGGCATCCCGCTGGCGGCCATGACGCCGCCCTCGCCGTGGGCTCCCGGCGTGGGGCGCCAGATCCTCGTGCGCGTCGCCACCGACGACGGGCTCGTGGGCTGGGGCGAGTGCTTCGCGTACGGCGCCACGCTCGCCGTCTGCAACGTGGTGGACGACGCGCTGGCGCCGCTGCTGGTCGGCCAGGATCCGACGCAGATCGAGCTGCACACCGACCGGATGCATCGCGCGCTCATGATCTGGGGCCGGCGCGGCCTGGCCATGATGGCGGTCAGCGGTGTGGAGCTGGCGCTGTGGGACCTCGCCGGCAAGGCGCGGGGTGTCCCTGTCTACCAGCTGCTCGGCGGGCTCTGCCAGTCGAGCGTGCGCGCCTATGCGAGCCTGCTGCGGTACGACACCACGGCGCACCTGCGCCAGGCGGTGACGACGGCGCTGAAGGACGGCTTCACGGCGGCCAAGCTCCACCAGATCGACGAGGCCTCGGTGGCCGCCGCGCGCGAGGTGGCGGGCCCCAATGTCGACATCATGCTCGACACCAACTGTCCGTGGACGGTGGAGGACGCCATCCGCATCGGCCGCAAGCTCGAGCGCTATGACCTGCGCTGGCTGGAGGAGCCCGTGTGGCCGCCCGAGGACTACGCGGGGCTGGCGCGGGTGCGGCAGGCCGTGCGCATTCCGATCGCGTGCGGGGAGAACGAGGCCACCGCCTTCGCGTTCCGCGAGATCATCGCCGCCGGCGCGGCCGATATCGTGCAGCCCAGCATGACCAAGGTGGGCGGCATCGGGGAGATGAAGAAGATCGCCGTCCTGGCCGCGAGCGCCAACGTGACCTTCGTCCCTCATTCGTTCTATTTCGGGCCCGGGTTGGCGGCCACGCTCCACGTGGTGGCTTCGACCCCGGGCGTGCCGTACGTCGAGATGCCCCCCGGCCAGCTCAGCGCGCCACTGCTGGCCGCGCCCATCCGATTCGCCGGCGGCGTGGTCCACGTGCCCGATGGTCCGGGGCTCGGCGCCGATCCCGATCCGGACGTGTTCCGCCGCCACGCCTACACCCGCGAGGCTGCCCGGCCGTTCTACCTCACGTGACGCGGCGCCTGGCGTGAAGCGCCTGCTGATCTTCGACTTCGACGGGTTGATCCTCGACACCGAGGCGCCCGTCTACGACGCCTGGCAGGAGATCTACGGCGAGCACGGCCACACGCTGGCGTTCGAGAAGTGGGCCGAGTGCATCGGGACCGCCGACGTGTTCGATCCGTGCACCGATCTCCAGACGCTCGTGGCGCGCGAGCTCGACGCCGCCGCGCTGGTGCTGCGTCATCGGGTGCGCACCGACACGCTCATCGCCACGCAGCCCGTGCTGCCGGGCGTGCGCGAGTACGTCGCCGAGGCCCGCCGGCTCGGGATGACGCTGGGCGTGGCCTCGTCGTCGTCGGTCGGCTGGGTCGATGGCCACCTGCGCCGGCTGGGGCTTCGCGACGACTTCGCGGTGGTGCGCTGTGCCGGCGACGTCCCACGCGTGAAGCCGGACCCGGCGCTCTACCTGTCGGTGCTCGAGGCGACGGGCATCCCGGCCGCCGAGGCGCTGGCGCTGGAAGATTCGCCCAACGGCGTGCTGGCGGCCAAGCGGGCGGGGCTGACCTGCGTGGCGGTTCCGAACCCGCTCACCGCCCGGCTCGACCTGGGCGCCGCCGACCTTCGCCTGACCTCGCTGGCCGACCTGCCGCTGCCGGCGCTCCTCGCTCGTCTCGCGTCCTGACGCCCGCGTCCGCCGCCGCTCGGTCCATTGCGGACGGCGCCATCTATCGGTTACGATCCCGCACCCGAAGTCGAGGCCGAGCGTGAGGGAGACGACGATGGCCAAGAAGACGAAGGCACGGAGCGCCCAGAAGGCGTTGAAGGCGCGGGACCTCGCCCTCGCGCCGAGGCCGCGAAGGTTACGGGTGGCGGCGTGGGACCCTGCTTCGGTAAGGCGAAGTCGAAGTAGGATCCCGTAACCGCCGGGCAGCTCCCGGAGCGAAGCGGGTCGGGTTCTCGCTCCCGCCTGCCTTCTGGTCCGGCTTCCACCGCCGCTTCTGGGAGCGGCGCGGCACCGTGCTGCCTGGACCCGCCGGGATGCCGCTGGTGTCCGCCGACCACGTGTTCGAGCGCCTGGTCGCCGCCAGCGAGCACTGGGCCGGCGCCGAGCGCGGGTTCATTCCGGAGCTCTTCGTCGAGCACGCCCAGCTCCTGACCGACATCCACCGCTTCCTGCCGTCGGCGGCTGACGGATCGATCGCGGGGTGGAGCGCGCGGGTGACGAGGCTGCTGCAGGGACGGGCGTTCGGCTTCGTCGTCGACGACTACCACGTCCACGACGACCTCGTCTGGCGGCGAGTCCGGCAGTTCCTCCGCGGGCTGTACGGCATCACCGGACTGCCGGGCGAAGAGGCCAAGATGACGCTCTTCCTCGGCAACTACGCCCGCACGCCGTTCGGGCTGCATCGCGGGCGCTCGGCCAACTTCATGTTCGTCGTGGACGGTCTCAAGCGGATCCGGGCCTGGCCCGACGAGTTCTTTCGCGGCAAGCCGGACATGACCAACCGGCTCGACTACGAGCGCTACAACGACGCCTCCGTCGTGCTCGACGCCAGGCCGGGCGAGGTCATCTTCTGGCCCGCCTCGTACTGGCACATCGGAGAGGACGCCGGCGGCCCCTCGATCGCGATCAGCCTGGCGCTCTTCATGGAGCCTCAGCCGGGAGCCGATCTGGCTCATACCCTCGAGCAGGCGATCGCTCAGCGTTCGGGCGCCGCCCGTCGGCGACGGCTGATCGCGGCCGATCGGGTCAGGACAGAGGTCCGTCGCGATCTCCGGGCGCTGCAGCAGCTCGGACGAGGGCCGTCGCTGGCGCGCGCGCTCGCCGCCGATCGCCTGAATCGGATGACCGGCGCCGGGTTCGCCCGCGTCCCGCCGCCGGCCCCCGCCCGGGCCCTCGCAGACGACGACGTCGTGTGTGGCGACCCGGACTTTGCCGTGCGGTGGATCCGCCTTGGCGACGAGATCGTCTGCTCGGCCAGCGGGCACGCCTTCGCCCTGCCGGACCATCCCAGGATGCCAGCGCTGCTCGGCCGGCTGAGCTCGGCGGACCCCGTCCGGGTGGGCGACCTGATCGCCCGGTACTCCGGCACGATCACGCGCGGGGCGGTGGAGTTCACGGCCTCGCGCCGCGAGGTCCGTGCCCTGCTCGAGCGCCTGCTCGCACTCCGGGCGATCACGGTAGGACCCTGACCGGGCCGTCATGCCTGGGAGGGGCATCCGGTTTGCTATAGTTGGCCCACTTCGATGCCGACCCTGGCCGGACGGTCGCTTTTCACCATCGGCAACCGAGCTTACGTCTGGGAGGACCTGGTGGCGGCCGGCTGCCTGTGGGGTGACTGGGCCGCGCTCGAGGCCCGGGTCCGAGATGGCCTGATCTGTCTGGCCCGGCTGGACGACCTGGACGACGACGACGAAGACGTGCTCAGCGAGGAGGAGGTCGAGACCGCCGCGGCGGAGTTCCGCTACGCGCGCGATCTCGTGGCGGCCGACGATCTCGAGGCCTGGCTCGAGCAGCGCGGCCTGACGATCGACGGGTGGCTCGACTTCATCCGGTGCTCGCTGCTGCTGGCGCGCTGGGCGGACGACCTCGAGGAGATTCGTGAAGAGTACGAGGCCGACGACGACGAGGTGACTGAGGCCATGGTGTGCGAGGCCGTGTGTAGCGGAGTCGCCGGACGTCTCGTCGAGCGCCTGGCCGGCCGCGCCGCCATCCACGCGCGCGCGACCGAAGAGTCGGCCGCGGCGGGCGGCGCTGCCGACGATGGGGCCGCCGCGGCGGCGCTCGCGGCGGCGGTTCCCGAGGATCAGCTCGAGCGATGCCTCCCCGAGCTGCCGCCCCAGGACCGCCGCGAACGGGTGACGGCGGTGGCGCGCCTGGAAGCCGCCTGGCGCCGGTTTGCCGCCCAGCTCGCGCCCCCCGACGCACTGCGCGGGCTCATCGCGTCCCGGCGCCTCGAATGGGTGCGCGTGGCCACCGTGTCGGTCGTCGCGCCGGACGAGGACGTGGCGAAAGAGATCGTGCTGTGCGTGAAAGAGGACCGTCGTCCGATCGATGAGGTCGCCGCGGAGGCCGGCCTCAGCGCCGAGGCGACCGAGCTGTGGCTGGAGGACGTCGAAGAGGCGCTGCGAGACGCGCTCATCGGCGCGCAGGCGGGCGAGGTGCTCGGGCCCCTCGCCTGGAAAGAGGGACACCTCGTCCTCACCGTGGGCGACAAGCGGATGCCGTCGGACGACGACGTCGCCGTGCGGGCGCGTGCCGAGCACGCCCTGCTGGCCCGCACGGTGGAGCACGAGATGGCCAACCGCGTGACATGGCACGGGACGCTGTAGGCGACGCCGACCCGCTCGGCAAGCTCCCGCTCCTCGAGTTCCTGCCGACCCCCGTGCGGGCCGAGGTGGCGCGTCGCTTCGTGCCCGCCAGCTATCCCTTCGGCGCGGTCATCGTGCGCGAGGGAGATCCCGCCGACGCCCTCTACGTCCTGGTCAGTGGCCGCGCCCGCGTCGTCAAGCGCGGGGACACCGGCGAGGAGGTCCCGCTCAACGTCCTGCGCGCCGGCGACGCCTTCGGTGAGATGGCGCTGCTGGAGCAGTCCACCCGCACGGCGACGGTACGGGCCAGCAGCGACGTCGAGGCGCTACGGCTCGACCGTTCGGCCTTCGAGGCCCTGCTGGCGGCCGCGCCCGATCTCAAGAAGTACCTGGAGCTGCAGGCCTCCCACCGTCGCCTGCACACCTTCTTCCGCTCCTACACCGCCTTCGCCCGCCTGCCGGTCGACGCGCTCGCCACCATGCTGGCCGAGCTGGAGTCCCAGGCCGTGGCGCCGGGCGAGCTGGTGATCCGCGAGGGCGATCCGCCGGGGCCCATGTACGTGGTCGAGGAAGGGCGCCTGCGCGTGTTCGTGGAGGAGGACGGCGAGCGCCGGTACATTCGCTATCTGCGGCGCGGCGACTTCTTCGGCGAGCTGTCGCTCTTCAAGCGCGAGCCGCGCTCGACCACCGTCGAGGCGGTCGCGCCGTGCCGGCTGCTCCGCCTCACCGAGGCCACCTTCACCCGCCTGCTGACCGCGTACCCGGAGTTTCGCACCCAGCTCGAGGAGCGGATCGCCCAGTACGACTACCGGACGGTGGCGCGCGTGCCGCTGGACTTCGCCGAGGAGACGCTGCCGGCCGAGCTGCGCGTGCAGGAGAAGGTCGGCCCACGCCAGGTCGAGGCCACCACCGACGAGTCCGAGGACGACGAGACCTCGGCCGCGCCCTTCGCGACGGCGGAGGGACGCTTCGTCAAGCGCGCCTCGCGCATCCGGCGCTTCCCGCACGTCCGCCAGATCGACGACATGGACTGCGGCGCCGCCGCGCTGGCCATGGTGTGCCGGCACTTCGGCCGCGCGGTCAGCCTCGCGCGCATTCGCCAGCTCTGCTTCACGTCCACCGACGGCACGAGCCTGCGCGCGCTGTGCCGCGCGGCGACCGAGCTCGGCCTGGCGGCCCGGCCGGTCAAGGCGTCCAACCGCAACCTGCCGCAGATGCCGCTGCCGGCCATCGTGCACTGGGAGGGCAACCACTGGGTCGTGCTCTACGACGTGACCGACAGTCACGTGCGGATCGCCGACCCCGCGCTCGGGCCTGCGCCGGCTGGCGCGCGCCGACTTCGAGCGCAAGTGGACCGGCTACACCGCGCTGTTCGACTACACCGACGCGTTCGCCCAGGCGCCGGTGGAGGCGCCGAGCGCCGCCTGGCTCTGGCCGTTCGTGCGGCCCTTCACGTCGGTGATCGGGCGGGCGATCGGCCTGGCGGTGGTGGTCAGCGGGCTGGCAGATGCTCCTGCCGGTCTTCACGCAGGTGATCGTCGATCGCGTGCTGGTCGAGCAGGACGTCGGCCTGCTGAATCTCCTGATCCTGGCCATGCTGACGGCGCTCGTCTTCATGACCGTGGCGATCATCGTGCAGCGCTACCTGCTGAGCTTCGTCGCCGTGCGGATCGACGCGGCCACGCTCGACTTCCTGACCCGTACGCTGCTGGCCCTGCCGATGTCGTACTTCAGCGCGCGCCGCACCGGCGACATCCAGCGGCGCCTGTCCGGGCTCCGCCAGGTGCGCGAGTTCATGGTGCAGAGCGCGGTGGCCGGGATCACGTCCTTCGTGCAGCTGCTGGCCGCGCTCGCGCTGATGTTCGTCTACAGCCCGCTGCTGGCCGGCGTCTTCCTCGATCACCGTGCCGCTCTACCTGGGGCTCATGCGCTTCTCGTCGCAGCGCCTGCGCCCGCATCTTCGACGATCTGGAGGAGGGCTTCGGCCGCTACGCCTCGCACCAGATCGACGCCATCAAGGGCATCGAGACGGTCAAGGCGATGGGCGCCGAGGTCGCCTTCCGCGAGCTGATGCTGAAGCAGTTCCATCGCATCGCCCGCCGCCAGTTCCGCGCCGACTTCACGATCATGACCTACGAGGGCGCGGTCCAGCATGGTGACCTTCCTGTCGCTCCGCGCTCTTCCTGTGGGTCGGCGCCCGCCAGGTCATCGAGCGGCCACCTGACCATCGGCGCGCTGGTGGCGTTCAACGCGCTGGTGGCGCTGGCCAACGCGCCGATCGACCACCTGCTGACCCTGTGGGACAACTTGCAGCTCGCCACCGTGCTGCTCGACCGCCTCAACGACGTCTTCGAGCAGGAGCCCGAGCAGGGCGCGGATCGCTCGCGGCTGCTGCCGGTGCGCACGCTGGAGGGCCGCATCAGCCTGCGAAACGTCGGCTTCCGCTACGGCGGCCCGGAGTCGCCGGCGATCCTCGAGGGCATCACCCTCGACGTGCCGGCCGGCACGCATGGTCGCCATCGTCGGACGCAGCGGCTCCGGCAAGACGACGCTGGTCAAGTGCCTGGCCGGGCTGCTGGAGCCCACCGAGGGCACGATCCTCTACGACGGCGTCGACCTGCGAGACGCTCAACTATCGCGACCTGCGCCGGCAGATCGGCTTCGTCCTGCAGGAGAACCATCTCTTCGACGACACGATCGCCCGCAACATCGCGTTCGGCGAGGACGAGCCGGACATGGACCGGGTGATGTGGGCGTCGCGGGTGGCCAACGCCCACGAGTTCATCGAGCGGCTGCCGCTCGGCTACGACACGCAGGGTCGGCGAGTCGGGACTGGCCCTCTCCGGCGGCCAGCGCCAGCGCATCGCCATCGCCCGCGCCGTCTATCACCGGCCGCCGGTGCTGATCTTCGACGAGGCGACGTCGTCGCTCGACACCGAGTCCGAGCGCGCGGTGCAAGGAGAACATCGAGCGGCTGCTGGAGGGCCGGACGTCGTTCGTCATCGCGCACCGCCTCAGCACGGTGCGCGACGCCGACCTCATCCTGGTGCTCGAGAAGGGCCGGCTCGTCGAGCAGGGCACCCACGACGAGCTGATGAAGCGCCAGGGTCTCTACTTCTACCTCGTCAGCCAGCAGCTGGGAGTCTGAGCGCCATGGCCGACGAGCCCCGCTCCCTGGCCCCCGACGCCGCCGAGCCCTTCCTCGAGAGCGACCCGCCGCACTGGGCGGCGCGCGGTCTGTCGGTGATGGTCATGGTCGTCTTCGCGGCGGCCCTCGTCGCCTCGATCGTCATCACCCTGCCCGAGACCATCTCCAGCCCCTTCGTGCTGGTGCCGGGACACGGAGCCGACCCGATCCGGGCCTCGCGCGGCGGCGTGCTGGTGGCCGTGCGGATCACCGAGGGGCAGGCGATCACGCCGGGCGCGCCGGCGTTCGTCATTCGCTCGGCGGCGGCCGGCGACCGCTCGGCGGAGATGCGCAGCCTCGAGACGCAGATGACCGGCGCGCGAGGAGAGCCGGCTCAACACCCGGCAGCGCTTCGAGAGCCAGCGCCGCGCCGATCTGGAGGAGGAGCGCCGGCTGAGCGTCCGCGCGCCAATCTCCGCGACAAGCTCGCCGAGCAGCGCGGGCTGCGCGATGTCCGCGAGGCGCGCTTCAAGCGCGACCTCGAGATCCAGGGCAACGACGTCGAGATCACCGAGCGCGAGATCGGCTTCAAGAAGACCCAGTACGTCGTGGCCAAGGAGCTGTCCGATCGGCTGGAGCGCTACTACAAGGACGGCTCGATCTCCTGGCTCGAGTACAACAACCGCAAGCTGGACGCCACCAAGCTGGAGGTGGAGCGACAGCAGCTCGAGCGCTCGCTGGAGTCCAGCAAGCTCAAGCTGAGCCAGATCCGCTCCGAGCACCAGACGTGGGAGATCGACTGGAAGCTCAGCGTGGCCGCGATGGAGACCGAGCTGAGCGAGACGCAGGCCGCCCTGGCCGGACTGCGCCAGACCAGCGGGGCCCGGGATGCCGAGGCGAGGGAGACCGTCCGCCGGCTCACCGAGGACGCGGCCAAGACGCGCATCCGCGTGACGACGCTGCGCGACGAGCTCGACAGCACGCGCGGCGCCGAGCTGACGATCGGCGCGCCGTGCGCCGGCACCGTCCTGCGTCTGGCGGTCAACGCGCCGGGCGCCGTGGTGCAGGACGGCGAGATGCTGGCCGAGGTGGCGTGCTGCGGGCGATCAGCTCCAGGCCGAGGTGAGCGTGACGCCCACGGGAACCGGGCGCATCGAGCCGGGTCAGCACGGTTCGCCTGCTCTACGACGCGTTTCCGTATCAGCGTTTCGGGATCAAGCACGGGACCGTGCGCTGGGTGAGCCCGGCCAGCGTGACCGTCAAGGATCATCAGGTCTTCCGCGTGCTGGTGGATCTCGAGGAGCGCAGCGTGCAGGTGAAGGGCGAGGCGCGGCCGTTCCTGGCCGGTATGGGCGGTCGCGCCGACGTCGTGGTCGGCCGGCGCTCGCTCATCTCCTACGCCTTCGAGCCGGTACGGATGCTCCGCGAGACCCTCACCGACCGTCCGCCCGCCCCGCCAAGCGCTGAGCCGGGCCCGGGCGGAGCGCCCGATCGGCCAGGAGCCGGCACGCCCGAACCGGGCCCGGGCCGAGGCGTAGAGTTCGCAGCTCCCCCGCCCTTCCGATCGCTGAATCGCGGACTTCCGCCTTTTGCCCGGCGTGGAACGCGCCTTGCCTCTGGACCGGCCAGTGGTTGAGATCAGCAAGGGGAGACGGCGATGAAAAAGGCGAACACCAGGAGCCAGGGGCGGAAGCGGTCGGCGGCCCGGGATCTCACGGCGCGCAAAGCAGGCGCCAAGGGCGGCATCATCGCCGTCCTGATCGGGCTCTTCCGGCCTCAGCCGGAGACGCAGCCGGTGGCCCAGCTCACCACGCCGTCGCGGTTGACGAGCAGCCAGGGAGACGGCCATGCGCAAAGCGTCCAAGATCACGGCGAGCGGTAAGACGGAACGCCCCGAAGGACCTGGCGGCGGGGAAGAAGCCGCCGGCGTCAAGGGCGGCATCGTCATCAACTGGGCGGCGTCCAAGCCGGCCCGCCCGGGCCAGGAGCGCGGGGTCATCGCGATCATCAAGCCGGTGGGAGGCGCGTGATGAAACCGACAAAGGCGGCGGCCACGAAGGTCCGGCAGCGGCGCTCGGCGACGAAGGATCTGGCGGCGCGCGAAGACCGGCGGCGTCAAGGGCGGCATCGTCATCGACTGGGCGGCGCCCAAGCCGAGCCGCCCGGGCGAGGAGCGCGGGGTCATCGCGATCATCAAGCCGGCGGGAAGGAGGCGCGTCATGAAACCGGCAACGGCGGACGAAGACCGGTATAGAAGGCCCGGGCGGCGCGGCGGCGGCGCGGCGACGAAGGACCTGGCGGCGCGAGAAGAGACCGGCGTGAAGGCGGGCGCGGTGCAGGCGAGCGACCAGGTGCTTCCGTACATCGAGCAGCGCGCTGCCGGCGCGACGAGAGGCGTGTCGGGTCGGATCGGGTCGCTGGCGGTGGATCCGAGCGATCCCGGCTAGTCTGCGGCCACGAGCACGCCGAAGTCGACCAGCCGGCGCACCAGCGACGGCTGGACATTGATGTTCTGCTCCGCGCGGATGCGCGTGAGCACCTCGCGGGTGGGGCGGCCGTCGAAGTAGCTCAGCACCTCGACCAGCAGCGCGGTAGCTCGAGCGGGTCGAAGGGATTGTAGGTGGTGACGAGGACGCGGTCGCGTCCGGCGGGCGATCGTCTGCAGCTGCCCGACGGTGAGCCGCTCCGGGATCGTCGTGGATGCGACGTGGTGGTGGGCGTGGGCCACGACCCGCGCGAGGGCCTCGACGCTCGCGCCCCCGGCCCGCAGCACGTCCGGCCAGCGCAGCGCGTTCACCAGGTGCGCGCACTCCCGGTAGAGCTCCCGCTCGCGACCCATCCACGCGCCCCACAACGCTCGATAGGCCGCGTCGTCGATCCGCCCGTCGATGGCGGCTCCATCGAGCGTGGTCCCGCTGCCGGAGTTGCGGTCGGTCCCGCGGGGAAACAGACGGGTGAGCAGCGTGGGATCGAGATCGAGGCGGAGCAGGCACCAGCGCGTCAGCTCGCGCTCGACGATCGCCAGCAGCTGCTCGAGCCCGAGCCAGAAGCGCTGGCCGGTGGCGCCGCGCGAGTACTTGCAGAACCACGTGCTGCACACGCCGTTGCGGTGACGCCAGATCCCGCACGCCCGCCGGCCTCCTCGCGGTAGTGCGGGCAGCGCAGGGTACGGCTCCGGCCGAACGCGGGCCATCCCGGTCTGGTAGAGCAGGGCGTGCGACGGGCGGGCGATCGATCCCCAGCGGCGTCACGCCGAGCCGCGCGTCGATCCGCGCCTCGACGGACGCGCGCCCCGGCGCGAGCGCCGGATCGTCGTCCTCCACGATGCGACCGACGAGGAAGTTGGGCAGCGTCGGGATGTAGGTGCAGCACTTGGTTTCCCGGTTGAAGGCGATAGCCGGGGCCGGGGACGGGCACGCCGGCGCTCGGCCACATCGCGCAGTCCTCGCAGGTGGCTTCGCCTTCGTGGGGCAGCGGGCCGTCGAGCAGATCGGCGATCCAGCCGGCGTAGAGCGGCGGCAGCGTGCTGGGCGGCTTCCAGCTTCGTCCGCTCGCGGCGCGGCTCACGGAAGCCACCACTCGCTTCGGGCTAGGAGACCGCGGAGAGACCGATGGCCTGACGGATCTTGGCGAGCTGAGCGGCGTGATCGTTCCAGTGGTACTCGAACATCGCGCCGACGAACACGGCAGCGGGATCTCCTCGGTGCCCATGAACGTCTTGAACAGCGGGATTCGCGCCTTGCGCACGAGATCCTCTTCGGCCAGCGTGTCCAGATAGGCCAGCATGTCCGTCCGCTGCGTATCGAGCGCGGCGATGAACTGGGCCAGCGTCATGGTGCGACGCTCGGGCGTCAGGTACGCGTCGCCGGGCTCGATCTCCACGACCGGCAGATCGCGCTCGGAGAACGACTTCAACAGCGTCACCACGTTCCAGCCGGGCGGGAAGAGCAGGTGGCTGAGCACCTCGCGGGCGGTCCACTCGCCGGGCTCGTCGGCGCGCTCGAGGTAGGGCTCGAGGCCCTTGGTCTGCGCGGACAGGTTGCCCCACGCCGCCTGGGCTCGATCCTTCAGCTCCTGCACTGCCGCGATGGCCATTCGCCTCCCTGCTCCCTGAATGGGAGCGTATCACGCCGGCCGTTGACGCGGGGACCGCCCTGGACTATCTGATGGGGGGCCCCGATATGGCCCCCCATACCCCCCAGTCGCTCGGAGCGCCCCGGCGCAGCCGTGTCGCTCCTCGACAGTGCGTAGTGGTGCTCGAGGGCCCCGATATGGTCCCTCATGCCCCCCGGTCGCTCGGAGCGCCCCGACGGAGCCGCGGCGTTCCTTGACAACGCGCGACTTGTTCGGGGACTGCGATCCACATACCTGCCAACGCTTGCTCGAGGCCGTGCGCTGATGTGGTTTGGCCTGTCGCTCGTCGGGGCCGTGTTCCAGGCGGGGCAGTACACCGTCGTCAAGGGCTGGGGACGGCACCTCCATCCGTTCACGATCATGCTGTGGACCCAGGCGGTGAGCCTGGCGGCGTTCGCGGCGTGGGCGCGGCTCGCCGGCGACTCGTTCGCCGCCCCCTGGCGGTACACGGGCTGGGTGTTGACCGCCGTCGGCCTGGCCGGCGTGATGAACTATCTCATCGCCCGCGCCAGCGCACGGGGTGACATCTCGATCGTGGGGCCGATCCTGGCCCTCAGTCCCATCGCCTCGATCGTTCCCGACTGGTGGCTCACCGGCGCGCTGCCGCACGGCATCGGCTGGGTTGGGGTGGGCGCCTCGCCCTCGGGACCGTGAGCCTCAGTCGTGGCGAGGGGCGAGGCTTCGACGTGCGCCGCCTGTTCGCGCGCGAGGACGTGCTGTGCGCGCTGGGGGCGGCGGCATCGCTCGGCGCGCTCTCGGCGGTCGACCGGAAGATGACGACACTGGTCGGCGTGCCGGCGTACCTGGCCGCGATCTACCTGCTGCAGGTCCCGCTCACCGCCGCGCTGGTGTGGCGGCGTCACCCGGGCGCGCTCGCCCGCAGCCTCGACCGCCACAACGCCGCGCCGCTCGCCGTCCACGCGCTGTTCGCGGTCGTCGGCAACGCCCTGCTGCTCACGGCGCTCACGCTGGCGCCGGCCGCCTACGTCAACAGCGTGCGTCGGGTCTCGTCGGTGATCAGCGTGCTCCTGGGCGCCTCGCTGTTCGGCGAGCCGGGGCTGACCGGTCGCCTGGTCGGCGCGCTCCTCACGGGCCTCGGCGCCGCGTGCCTCCTCCTCGCGCCTTAGCCGGCTGATGAAAAAGGCCCATCTGCTCGTTGGCGCGCGGCGGCACGCTCGACGTACAGGCAGTACGCCTCGCGTGCCGCCGCGGGCGCCGCCTCGCATCTGGACCTTTTTGATCAGCCGGCTAGCGCGGGCGGGGGTGGCGACGGCGGGGCGAAGCAGCAGGCAGAGTGGGATCGTGATCAGGACGACGAGGGCGACCAGCGTGAGGGTGGTGGGGACGCCGGCGGAGTCGCCGACCACGCCCCAGATCGTCGGCGCGAGGGCCGAGGCGCCGATGGTCATCGTGTAGTAGAGGCCATAGCCGCGCGAGCGCCGCTCGCTGGAGACGAGATCGGCGACGGTGCCGTAGAGCACCGACGAGGTCCCGTTGAGCGCGACGCCGAGTGGGATCAGCACCCCCAGCGCCAGCGACAGCGGGGCGGCCACCATGACGAGAATGAGCAGCGTCGTGGCGGCTTCGGTGAGCACGACGGTGCGGATGACGCCGACCCGATCGGCCACGAGGCCGCAGACGAACTTGCCGGCGGCGCCGCCGATGAAGACCAGCGAGAACGCCAGCCCCACGCCGCCCACGGTGAGGTCTTTCGACATCAGCATGAACGGCATGAAGGTGAGAAAGCCCGTGCGCGTGGCGTTGTCCACCATGCCGATGGCGCACAGCGCGGAGAAGCCCCGGCTGTCACGGATGCCCCAGCCCGCGCTCGACGCCGGAGCCGTCGAGGTCGCGACCGGCACACTCGCTCCGGCGCCCAGACGGCTCAGCAGCGGGACGATCGCCAGCGCGGCGGCGACGCCGAGCACGCCGTAGGTGGCGCCCGCCGCGCGCCAGCCAATGGCGCCGGCCAGCAAGCCGATGGCCGCCGCCACGCCGGCCTTGCCCACGTCACCGGAGAAGTTGTACGTGCCGAGCGCGGTGCGTAGCCGGCCCGCCTCGTAGGCCTTGGACACGATCGACGACGACAGCGGATGCTGTACGCCGGAGCCGAGCCCGGCGGCCAGCAGCAGGACGAGCAGGGAGACGAAGCCGCCGGCCCAGCCGGCCGCGATGAACCCGCAGGCGGTCATCAGGGTGCCGGCGGCCAGCAACCGGCGCTCGCCCCAGCGCTCGGCCAGGAACCCGGCCGGGATCTGGAAGGCCGACATGGCGCCGGTGTACGCCGAGCGGATCAGTCCGACCTGCGCGAGCGTCAGACCGAACTCCTTGGCCCAGATCGGCAGGAAGACGTACAGCGTCTCCGAGAAGCCGTCGTGCAGGAAGTGGATGCAAGAGGCGGCGCCGAGCACGGCGCGCGGGCGATTGTTCACCGCCCGATCATCCCCGAGGCCCCCGGGCGGTTCAAGTAGAATACCGGCGGCGGCAGGGAGGTTCACGCAATGCCCATCAGCATCACCCGCGTCTACACCCGTCTCGGCGACGGGGGCGAGACCGCGCTCGTCGGCGGCCGGCGCGTGGCCAAGGACTCGCCGCGCATCGTCGCCTACGGGACCATCGACGAGCTGAATGCCGTCGTGGGGCTGGTCCGCGTGTTCAACGCCGAAGGGATGAAGACGCGCGGGCCCCGTCGCAAGCGCCACGAGTGGCTCGACGCCACGCTGCGGAAGGTCCAGAACCAGCTCTTCGACGTCGGCAGCGAGCTGGCCACCCCGCCTGACGCGGCGTACGAGGGGATGTTCCGGATCGGCGAGGGCGAGGTGACCGAGCTCGAGCGGATCATGGACGGCTGCCAGAAAGATCTGGCGCCGCTGAAGTCATTCGTCCTGCCGGGCGGCGGCCGGATCCAGGGCTTCCTGCACCAGGCCCGGACGGTCTGCCGGCGGGCCGAGCGCGAGCTGCTCGCCCTGTCGCGGGTGGAGCCGGTCGGCGAGTGGCCGCTGCGCTACGTGAACCGGCTGAGCGATCTGTTCTTCGTCCTGGGCCGCTGGGTCGGCAAGCACATGGGCGAGAAGGAGTACCTATGGGAGCGAGGACTGTCCGCCCACACGCGCCGACGTTGACAAGGCCGCGGCTCTGACCGTATAAGCGCCTGCGTGCCCTCCCCCGGTCCCGCGATTCTCTCCGTCCGCGACGTCACCGTACGCTTCGGCGGCATCGTCGCCCTCGACAGCGTCAGCTTCGACGTCGCGGAGGGCCAGATCGTGGGTCTCATCGGGCCCAACGGCGCGGGCAAGACCACCCTGTTCAACTGCCTGTCCCGCATCTACACGCCGGATCGCGGCGAGATCACGTTCCGTAACGGCTCGCTGCTGGCCTCGCCGCCGCACCGCATCGCCGACCTCGGCCTCGGACGCACCTTCCAGAACCTGGCCCTGTTCCCCACGCTGAGCGTTCGCCAGAACGTCATGGTCGGCGTGCACTGCCGCACGCGTAGCGACTTCCTGTCGAACGCGCTGGCGATGCCGTGGGTGGGGCGTGAGGAGCGCGAGACCCGCGCGGCAGGCCGATGCGTTGCTGGCGTTCCTGGGGCTCGACGCGGGTGGCCGATCATCCCGCCGCCGGGCTGCCCTACGGCACGCTCAAGCGCGTGGAGCTGGCGCGGGCGCTGGCCGGGCAACCGGCGCTGTTGCTGGCCGACGAGCCGGCGGCCGGGCTGAACCACGAGGAGGTGGGCGCGCTCGGCGCCGTCCTGAAATCGATCCGGGACGACCGCGGCGTGACGATTCTCCTCGTCGAGCATCACATGGGGCTCGTGATGCAGGTGTCCGATCGTGTCGTGGTGCTCGACTTCGGGCGCAAGATCGCCGAGGGATCGCCGGCCGAGATCCAGCGCAATCCCGAGGTCATCCGCGCATATCTCGGCGACGAGCTCGAGGTGGGTCGTCGCTGATGGCCGCCCTGCTGAGTGTGCGGGAGCTGGAGGCGCGCTACGGCGACACGCGCGTGCTGCGCGGCGTCTCGTTCGAGGTGGCCGAGGGCGGCATCACGACCATCCTGGGCGCCAACGGCGCGGGGAAGACCACGACGCTGCGGGCGGTGTGCGGCATGGTGAAGACCGGCGGCGAGATCACCCTGGCCGGCAAGCGCATCGACGGCCGGGCCACCGAGAGCATCGTGCGCCTCGGCGTGGCGCACGTCCCCGAGGGGCGCGGGACCTTCGTGCAGCTGACCGTGCAGGAAAACCTGCGCCTCGGCGCCTACGCCCGGCGCGACCCGGCCAACCTGAGCGGCGACATCGAGCGGGTCTGCGGCTACTTCCCGGTGCTGGCCGAGCGACGCCACCAGGTGGCCGGCACGCTGTCGGGCGGCGAGCAGCAGATGCTGGCGGTGGCGCGGGCGCTGATGTTGAGACCGAGACTGCTGCTCCTGGACGAGCCGTCGCTCGGCCTGGCGCCGCTCGTCGTGCGCGAGATCTTTCGGATCATCCGGACCATCAACCGCGAGGAGCACGTGAGCGTGCTGCTGGTCGAGCAGAACGCCTCGCTGGCCCTCGACCTGGCCGACCACGCCTATCTGATGGAAACCGGCCGCTTCGTGATGTCCGGCCCCGCCGCCGAGCTCCGCCAGAACGACGCCATCCGCCGCGCCTACCTCGGCTATTGAGATGAGACGGCGAGTGGATCACCTGTGAATCCAGCAGATCGTCTCGGCCTCGCCACCGGCGGCATCTACGGCAGCGTGGCGCTGGCGCTGGTGATGATCTATCAGGCCACCGAGGTGGTGAACTACGCCCAGGGCGAGATGGCGATGTTCAGCACCTATCTGGCGTGGACGCTGATCAACGCCGGCGTTCCCTACTGGGTGGCGTTCTTCGCCACCCTGGCCATTGCCTTCGTGGGCGGCCTCCTGCTGGAGCGCATCCTGATCCGCCCCGTCGAGAACGCGCCCGTGCTCACCATCGTCATCGTCTGCATCGGCCTGCTCGTCATCCTCAACAGCATGGCCGGCTGGATCTACTCCTACATCCAGAAGCCCTTTCCCAGCCCGTTTCCGTCCAAGCCCATCCAGCTCGGCAACATCTACTTCGGCGCCCACGACATCGGCGCCCTCGGCGTGACGCTGGTGGTCCTGGCCGGGCTCTACGTCTTCTTCCGGTTCACCACGCTGGGGCTGGCCATGCGGGCCGCCGCGCAGAATCCCGTGTCGAGCCGGCTGTGCGGGATTCGCGTGGGCTGGATGCTGGCGGTGGGCTGGGGGCTGGCGGCCCTCGTCGGCGCAGTGGCCGGCATGATGGTCGCGCCCATCGTCTTCCTCGATCCCAACATGATGGCCGGCATCCTCATCTACGCGTTTGCCTCGGCCACGCTGGGCGGCTTCACCAGCCCCGGTGGCGCGGTGCTCGGCGGGCTCATCGTCGGAGTGATCGAGAACCTGGTCGGGACCTACGTGAGCTTCATCGGCACCGAGCTGAAGCTGACGGTGGCGCTGGCGCTGATCCTGATCGTTCTCGTGGTGCGGCCCAGCGGGCTGTTCGGGCGCGTCGCGGTGCACCGGGTCTGATGCCGCCGCGCTCCTGGACGTTCACGGTGGCGGGCATCGGCCTGGCGGTCGCGCTGGCCTTGCCGTTCTTCCTGAGCAACTTCCGGCTGTTTCAGTTCTCCCAGGTCTACATCTATGCGATGGCGCTGCTCGGTCTGAACATCCTCACCGGCTACAACGGCCAGATCTCGCTCGGCCACGGCGCCTTCTACGCGGTCGGCGCCTACACCACCGCCATCATGATCGACCAGTGGAACGTGCCGTACGGCTGGACGATCCCGGTGGCCGGTCTCGTGTGCCTGGTGGTGGGCTTCCTGTTCGGCATCCCGGCGCTGCGTCTGGAGGGACTCTACCTGGCGCTGGCCACCTTCGCGCTGGCGCTGGCCGTGCCCCAGATCCTCAAGTACTTCGAGCACTGGACGGGGGGCTCGCAGGGCATCGTGCTCAGCAAGCCCAGGGCCCCGTGGGGGCTCAAGCTCAATCCCGACCAGTGGCTCTACTTCCTGTGCCTGGGCCTGCTGGTGCTGTCCTTCATCCTGGCCTCCAACCTGCTCCGCGGGCGGACGGGACGCGCCATCGTCGCCATCCGCGACAATCCGATCGCCGCCCAGTCGATGGGGGTCAACACCGCGCTCTACAAGTCGCTGACCTTCGGGGTCAGTGCCGCCTACACGGGCGTGGCCGGCGCGCTCAGCGCGGTGACCGTCGCCTACGTGGCGCCGGACAGCTTCGACGTGTTCCGCTCCATCACCTTCCTGGTCGGCATCGTCATCGGCGGCCTGGCGTCGGTCTCCGGGGCCATCTTCGGTGCGCTGTTCATCCAGTTCGTGCCGAACTGGGCGATGGACATCTCCAAGGCCGCGCCGTGGGCGATCTACGGCGTCTTCCTGATCGGCTTCATGTACGCGATGCCGCGCGGCATCGCGGGCTCGATACGCCTGGCCACCGTGCGCTGGCTGCGCCGGCGCGCGGAACCCAGGGGCTCGTCCGAGGGTTCCCCGAGGTAAGATTGGTCCCACCGCAGTTCCACCCAGGAATCGACGCGTCAAGGAGGACACGATGAGGAAAGGCTTGCTGCTGGCGCTTCTCGCGGCGTTCGGGCTGGCGGTCACGAGCGGCCCGACGGTTGCGCAGACGCCCGGCGTGACCGCGACCGAGATCAAGATCGGCAACACCAACCCCTATAGCGGCCCGGCCTCGGCGTACGGGACGATCGGCAAGTCGCTGGGCGCCTACTTCAAGAAGGTCAACGACGAGGGCGGCGTCAACGGGCGGAAGATCAACTACATCAGCTACGACGACAGCTACAGCCCGCCCAAGGCCGTGGAGATGGTCAGAAAGCTGGTCGAGCAGGACGAGGTGGCCGCGCTGTTCCAGACCCTCGGCACGCCGACCAACACCGCCATCCAGAAGTACGTGAACCAGCAGAAGGTGCCGCACCTGTTCGTGGCCACCGGCGCCACCAAGTGGAACGACCCCAAGAACTTCCCGTGGACGATGGGCTGGCAGCCGAACTACCAGACCGAGGGGCGGGTGTACGCGGCGTACATCATGAAGAACTTCCCGGACGCCAAGATCGGCATCCTGTACCAGAACGACGACTACGGGAAGGACTACCGCAAGGGTATGCACGACGGCCTTGGTGAAGCCGCCAAGAAGATGATCGTGATGGAGCAGACCTACGAGGTGACCGATCCCACGATCGACTCGCAGATCGTCAACCTCAAGAACAGCGGGGCCACCGTCTTCTTCAACGTGACGATCCCGAAGTTCGCCGTGCAGGCGATCAAGAAGGCCCACGACATCGGCTGGAAGCCGGCGCACTTCCTGAACAACGTGTCCAGCTCGCTGGCCACCGTGCTCAAGCCGGCCGGGCTGGAGGCCTCCAAGGGCCTGATCACCGCGCTCTACATGAAGGAGATCACCGACCCCCAGTGGAAGAACGACAAGGGGTTTCAGGACTGGGTCGCGTGGATGAAGAAGTACTATCCCGAAGGCGCGCTCGACGACCAGTCCAACGCCTTCGGCTACACGGCCGCCCAGGCCATGACGCAGGTGCTCAAGCAGTGCGGCAACGATCTCAGCCGCGAGAACATCATGAAGCAGGCGGCGAACCTCAAGAACGTGGAGTTCCCGCTGCTGCTGCCCGGCATCAAGGTCAACACCAGCCCGACCGACCACGCCCCGATCGAGCAGGAGCAGCTGGCCAAGTTCGACGGCGAGCGGTGGGTGCTGTTCGGTGAGCTGCTCGAGGCCGTGAAGAAGTAGGAGGTCTCTGGAACTGAGGGGGCGGGCTTCGGCCCGCCCCCTCAACCGCTCAGCGGCGCGTCAGCCGTCGTGAGCGGATCGCATCGTATCGCTCCCTCGCCGCCGAGTAGTAGGCAACGCCCACCGCGCAGGCCGCCGCCAGCACGATCAGCTCGATCACCGCGATGATCGAGGTCTGGCCCAGGCCGGCGCCGGTGGGCCGGTTGGCGATGCGCTCAGCGAACGCGGCGGGAGGTGCGCCGGCGAGCGACGGCGACGCGCTGTCGGACGCGGCGGATGCCGGTGCGGCCACCGCGGCTGTCAGGACGAGCAGTAGGACGAGCGAGCCACTCAGCGGGGCCCAGCGTTCCGTACCTGCCATAAGTCATCTCCCTGGCTCCTGTCCGACACGTGAGCGACAGGCAGGGAGGAGCATCTACGGTGCCAGAGCCGGTCGGATCGACTCCCCTATGGAATATCGAGGAGTTGACGCGCTCGAGAAGGCCGGCGCGGGCGCAGCGTGGAGCGGATCTGACCATCAAAGGGGAGGCGGCCCGGTCACTTGCTGTAGTTCAGGGGGCATTCGGCCCGACGCACTGCGGCGAGGTCAGCGTCGGCGGCGTTTGCCGTCCACGCGAGACAAAAAGTCCACGACCGCCCGGTTCCAGGCTTCGGGCTGATCGCGGTTCGCGAAGTGGCTGGCCGGAGAGAGCACCAGCAGCTTGCTGCCACGGATCTTTCGGTGCATGACCTTCATCGGGGCCAGCGACGGATCGCGGTCGCCGCCGATCAGCAGCACGGGGACGCGAATCTTCGGCAGGTCGGCCGTGATGTGGTCCATCGCCAGCAGCGTCCGCAGCGAGTTGGCGTAGCCGTGCGGCGAGAGCCGACGGTATTCTTCGTAGAACTCCTCGCGAGCGCCCGGGTCGATGCGCAGGCGCTCGACCAGGTTGGGGTTGGCCTCCATGGCGAACTCGGCCATGGCGTCCATGCCACGCTCCAGCGTGATCTTGATCGACTGCGCCCGCATCACGAGGTTGTCCACCGACAGCGGCAGCCCGGCGGCCGACGAGGAGTTGGTGACGAGCAGGGACGTCACCCGCGCGGGGAAGCGCAGCGTGAAGCGGGTGGCGATGCCGGCGCCCAGGCTCAGGCCGCCCACGTGGGCGCGCCGCAGGCGCAGGTGGTCGAGGACGTCCTTGAGGTCGAGCGCCCAGCGGGAAAAGGAGTAGAGCGCGGGATCCTCCGGACTCTCCGACCTCGCGTGCCCCCGCGGCTCCCACAGGATCAACCGGTGCGCGGCGGCCAGAGCGGGGACGTTGACGTCCCACATGTCCGCGTTGCCGCCGATGCCATAGGCCAGGACGAGCGGCGTCCCGGTCCGTCCGTGCTCCTCGTAGTAGAGCTTGATCCCGTCGCTGCTACGCGCGTACGGCATGGCCGGTATCGCCTACGGCATCACGTCGGCCGGCTCGGTGGCGGAGGCATCCGGCGCTGCCAGGTCGCTCTTGCGGCGGCGCCGCGGCGCCTTGGCCGCGACCGCCTCGGCGGCCTGACCCACGGTCATCCGGGTTCCCCCCAGCCGCACCCGGACCAGCGCGCGCTGGAGATCGCTGACGCCGGTGGCGAACGACTGGACCTCGCCCAGCCCGCGGTGCACCTGCTCGAGCCGTTCGCTCACGAGCTCGAGCCGTTCGCTCACCAGCCGGAACCGCTCGCCCAGCCGGCGCTCGAGCGTGATCTCGAGGTTGTCGTCCACGATCGAGCGCACCTGCTCGAGGTGCAGCTTCACCGACTCCACCATCTCGTTGCGCAGGTCCTTGGCGTGGCCGATCGCCTCCGTCCGCTGCTGCTCCAGACCGTCGCGGTGATCGGCCTGCATCTGGCGCAGGCGCTCACCGAGCAGCGCCCGGACATCGTCGAGCTGGGTGTCGACGACCCCCGCCAGGCTCTGGAGCTCGGCCGCCAGCACGTTGAGCCGCTGTTCCTGGGAGTCCGCGAGCTTGGTCAGGGCGGGCAGAGGGTGATCCCGGAGCGCGCCCACCGCGCTGGTGGTGAGGGCGGAGAGGCGCTGGGCGAGACCGTCGCTCACGCCCTTCAGGCCGCCGGCGATCTCGTCCCGCAGGGCGCCGGCGCTGCTCGAGGCCTCGTCCCGGGCATCCCGCGTGGCGATCTCCAGCTCGTGGCGCGTCGTCTCGATCTCGTCCCGGACGCCGAGCTCGGTCCGCTCGAAGGACTTCTGGAGGTCGCCGAGGGCGCGGTGCAGGCGCGCATTCTCGGTCCGCCACTCCAGGTCGAACCGGCGGAGCGTCACGACGGACATGACGAGGAGGGCGGCGATGCCGCACACCACACCGATCAGGATGCCGATGAGCAAGTGATCCGCCACGTGTTCTGCCTCCCGGTTTGTGCGCGCCGATCATAACAGAGACAGGGAAAATTTTTTCCGCCGACACACGGCTCGGACTCGCCCCCGTCCGGCCGGGTCCTTGACGAACGCCTCTGGATTCAGTATTTTTTAACCGTTCTTCAGTACCAGTTAACCGCGAGGCCAGCTCAATGAAGACGCGAGTGAGCCTGACCGTCAACGGCGAGAGTCACGACGTGCTGGTGGCCGTGCACAAGACCCTGCTCGAGGTGCTGCGCGAGGACCTCGGCCTCATCGGCACCAAGCACGGCTGCGAGCTCGGGGAGTGCGGCACCTGTACCGTGCTGGTGGACGGCGAGCCGGTGCTGTCCTGCCTCGCGCTGCCGGCCGATCTGCAAGACGCGGCCATTGCCACGGTCGAGGGCATGGCGCGCGGGAGCGAGCTGCATCCCCTGCAGCAGGCGTTCGCCGAGCTGGGCGCCGCCCAGTGTGGCTACTGCACGCCCGGCATCCTCCTGACCGCCCAGGCGCTGCTCGCCGACGATCCCCAGCCCGCGCGTCAGCGGATTCGCGAGGCGCTGGCCGGCAACCTCTGTCGGTGCACCGGCTACACCAAGATCCTCGATGCGGTCGAGCTGGCGGCGCTGCGCATGAGCCGAGTGGGAGGCCGCGCATGAAGGAAGCCTTCACCGTCATCGGTCAACCCCTGCCGAAGATCGACGCCTGGGCCAAGGTGACCGGCGAGACCCGCTACGCCGACGACCTGGTGCTGCCCCGCATGGCCTTCGGCAAGCTGCTCCGCAGCACCCACGCTCACGCCCGCATCCTCGCCATCGACACCACGCGAGCCCGGGTGCTGCCCGGCGTCTACGCGGTGATCACCGGCCACGATCTGCCCCGCGTGAAGTTCGGCATCCTGCCCGTGTCGCAGGACGAGGAGGCGCTCTGCACCGAGAAGGTGCGGATGGTCGGCGACGCGGTGGCGGCGGTGGCCGCGGTGGACGAGGAGACCGCCGAGGCGGCGTGCCGGCTGATCGAGGTCACCTACGAGCCGCTGCCGGCGCTCATGTCGATCCAGGAGTCGCTGGCTCATCCCGAGGTGCGCATCCACGAGTACGGCGACGGCCCCAACGTTCACAAGAACGTGGCCCTGCAGTTCGGGGATGTCGACGCCGCCTTCGCCAGCTCGCACCTGGTGCGCGAGGATGTCTTCTTCTTCGAAGGCAACACGCACCTGCCGATGGAGCAGCACGCCGCCGTCGCGCAGTTCGGCGCCGACGGCAAGCTCACGCTGTGGTCGTCGACCCAGACGCCGCACTACGTGCACCGGCTACTCACCAAGATTCTCGACATCCCCGGCGCGCACATCCGCGTCATCGCCGCACCGGTGGGAGGTGGCTTCGGCGGCAAGCTCGACCCGTTCGCGCACGAGATCGCCGCCTGCCGGCTGTCCCAGCTCACCGGCCGGCCGGTCAAGATCGCCTGCACGCGCGAGGAGGTCTTCTACATCCATCGCGGACGCCACCCGGTGCTCATGTGGCTCAAGACCGGGTTCACGAAGGACGGCGACATCACGGGCAGCCACATCCGCACGTGGCTCGACGGCGGGGCGTACGGCTCCTACGGCGTGGCCTCGACCTTCTACACCGGCGTGATCAACCCGGTGACCTACAAGATGCCGGTCTACAAGTTCGAGGGCGCGCGGGTCTTCACCAACAAGCCGCCGTGCGGCCCCAAGCGCGGCCACGGCACCCCGCAGCCGCGGTTCGCGCTCGAATGTCAGCTCGACAAGGCGGCCGAGCAGCTGGGCCTCGACCCGGCCGACCTGCGCCGGCGCATCGTGCACGAGCCGTTCACCAAGACGGCCAACCACCTGACGGTGACGACGATCGGGCTGGGCGAGTGCATCGACCGGGTGGTGGAAGCCTCGGGGTGGCGCGCCAAGCGCGCGCGCGGCGCGGAGCACGCGCAGCCGGCCGAGGCCAAGCCGCTCTGGCGCCCGCGCAAGCACAAGGGGCTCGGCATCGCCGGCTCGGCCTACATGACGGGGGCAGGGACGGCGATCTACTGGAACAACATGCCGCACTCGGGCGTCGTCGTCCGGGCCGACCGCAGCGGCGGGGTCACCATCCTCTGCGGCGCCACCGACATCGGGCAGGGATCGGACTCGATCCTCGCGTACTTGCCGGCCGAGGTGCTGGGCCTCGATCCGAAGGACATCCACGTGCACCCGGCGGACACGAGCCTGACGCCGGTGGACCTCGGGTCGTACTCCTCTCGCGTGACGCTGATGTGCGGCGTCGCCGCCATCCAGGCCGCGACGCGGCTCAAGACGGCGATCGCCGGCGCGGTGGCCACCAAGCTGGGCGTCGCACCGGAGGCGCTGGTGTTCCGCGAGCGCCGGGTCGGCGTGGCGGAGGACTGGGACAAGGCGGTGCCGTTCGCTCAGGCGGTCGAGCTCGGCGAAGCCATGCACGGCGTGCTCGCGTTCCCCGGCTCGTACGCGCCGCCCAAGCGGGCGGGCAAGTTCAAGGGGGGCGGGGTCGGGCCGTCGCCGTGCTACTCGTACTCGGCCTGCGTGGTCGAGCTGAGCGTCGACGAGGACACCGGCTGGATCGAGCTGGACGAGATCTGGATCGCTCACGACATCGGTCGGGCATTGAATCCACTGCTCGTGGAGGGCCAGGTCGAAGGTTCGATCTACATGGGCATCGGCGAGGCGCTGATGGAAGGGCAGGTGTTCCGCAAGGGCCTGCACAAGCACCCCTCGCTCCTCGAGTACAAGAGCCCGACGACGCTGGAGACACCGGAGATCCACACCTTCCTGGTCGAGACCGACGACCCTGAAGGCCCGTTCGGCGCCAAGGAGGCGGGGCAGGGGCCGCTGTTGCCGGTGATTCCCGCGATCGCCAACGCCATCTACGACGCGGTGGGCGTGCGGATGGACCAGGTGCCGATCACGCCCGACATGGTGCTGCGCGGTCTCGAGCTCAAGCGCCAGGGCAAGCCCGCGCGCATCGGGCCCGATCGCCTGCCGCTCTTCCGCTTCAAGGAGCCGCTGGCCGTCGAGTCCGCCTTCGGCCAGCCGGCCGAGGCGATCGCCGTGCGGCCGTTCGCGGATCCCGAGCGCGCGCCATGATGCGGCTGCCCGCGTTCACCTACCTGCTTCCGCGCACGATCGAGGACGCGGTGCGGGCCATGGTGGATGCCGGTCCGGACGGCATGCTGGTGGCCGGCGGCACCGATCTCTACCCGAACATGAAGCGGCGTCAGTTCGAGCCGAAGACGCTCGTGGGGCTCCGGGCGATCAAGACGCTGCGCGGGGTCGGCGGCACGATGCGCGAGGGGATGCGCCTGGGCGCCTGCGCGACGCTATCGTCGGTGGCCGCGCACCCCGAGGTCGCCCGCGCGTATGCCGGCGTGGCGACGGCCGCCGGGCTCGTCTCCTCGCCGCAGCTGCGCAACATGGGAACGATCGGCGGCAACCTCTGCGTCGACACGCGCTGCAACTACTATAACCAGACCTACGAGTGGCGGAAGTCGATCGGCTTCTGCATGAAGAAGGAAGGCGACATCTGCCTGGTCGCCCCGTCGAGCCCGCGCTGCTGGGCGGTGTCGTCGTCGGACACCGCCCCCGCGCTGTGGAGCATCGGCGCACGCGTCCGGCTGGTCGGCCCGGCCGGCGAGCGCACGATCCCCGTCGGCGCGCTCTTCAACGACGACGGCATCCAGTACCTCACCCGCCGCGCCGACGAGATCCTCACCGAGATCCTGCTGCCGCCCGCCGAGGGCTGGCGCTCGACCTATCTGAAGCTGCGCCGGCGTGGCTCGTTCGACTTTCCGATCCTCGGCGTCGCGGCGGCGGCCGCGGTTCGAGGGCGACATCGTGCGCGAGGCGCGCATCGTGCTCGGCGCGGTGGCCTCGCTGCCGCGCGAGGCCACGAAGGCGGCCCAGATGCTGGTGGGCCAGCGTCTCACCACCGAGGTGATCGAGGCGGCGGCGGACGCCGCGGCCGGGCCGGCGCGGCCGCTCGACAACACCGACCTGACCCATCCCTATCGCAAGAAGGTCACGCGCGTGTACGTGGCGCGGGCCCTCGCGCGGCTCGCCGGCCTCGATCAGGGCCCGGCTCTGGAGGCCGTATGACGACGCTCGGCGAACGGATCAAGGCGTTGCGCCTCGAGCGCGGGCTGCAGCAGCGCCAGCTCGCCGAGAAGGCCGACCTCACGCCCAGCATGGTGTCGCAGATCGAGTCGGGGCGGCTCACGCCGTCGCTCAATACCCTGGGCCGGGTGGCCGCCGCGCTCGGTGTTTCGATCGCGGCGCTCTTCGATGGCCAGCCGGCCGGACACATCCAGGTGAGCCGCAAGAAGGACTATCCATCCGTATCGTTCGACGGCTCGTCGGAGAAGTGGACCGTGCTCGGCGCCGGGCTGTTCGAGGGAAAGATCCGCGCGGTCATCGCCACGCTGGACGGCCGCTCGCGCGGGGTGACCACCGAAAAGGTGGTCATCAAGCCCGGCCAGATGAAGCTGTTCTACGTGCTGGACGGAACGGTGGCTCTGCACTACAACGGTGAGCGGCACAGCCTGGAGACCGGCGACAGCGCCCTGCTCGACGGCGGCCTGCCGCACGGCTGGGAGAATCTCGGCACCCGGAAGGCCCGCGTGCTCTGGGTCATCCTGGGTTAGGAGCAAGAGTGATGGCGGAGGGCGGCGAGCGCGTGCAGGTCGACTTCCGGACGGAGCCGGCGCGCTACAAGCACTGGCGGCTCAGCGTCGAGGGGCGCGTCGCCACGCTGGCGATGGACGTGCGCGAGGACGGCGGGCTCCGGCCCGGCTACGAGCTGAAGCTCAACTCCTACGACCTCGGCGTGGACATCGAGCTGTACGACGTCGTCCAGCGGCTGCGCTTCGAGCATCCGGAAGTGGGCGCGGTGGTCCTCCGGTCGGCCAAGGAGCGCGTGTTCTGCGCGGGCGCCAACATCCGCATGCTGGGGCAGTCCTCGCACGGCTGGAAGGTGAACTTCTGCAAGTTCACCAACGAGACGCGCAACTCGATCGAGGAGGCCTCGGCGGAGTCGGGCCAGGTGTGGGTGGCGGCGGTGACCGGGCCGTGCGCCGGCGGCGGCTACGAGCTGGCGCTGGCCTGCGAGCGGATCGTGATGGCCGACGACGGCAACACATCCGTGGCGTTGCCGGAGGTGCCGCTGCTGGCCGTGCTGCCCGGCACCGGCGGCCTGACGCGCCTGATCGACAAGCGCAAGGTCCGCCGCGACCGCGCCGACTACTTCTCGACGCTCGAGGAAGGCATCAAGGGCAAGCGCGCGGTGGAGTGGAACCTGGTCGACGAGGTCGTGCCGCGCTCGCGACTGGACGAGCGCGTGCGTCAGCTGGCGACCGAGCTGGCGGCTCGCGGTGACCGGCCGGCCGACGCGCGCGGCATCACGCTGACGCCGCTGGCCCGCACGCTCGAGGGCGATCGGATCGCCTACCGCTGGGTGACCTGCGAGATCGATCGGCGTCGCGGCCTGGCCGAGATCACGGTGACGGCGCCGGAGGCCGCGCCGCCCGCCGACGCCGCCGGCGTGCACGCGCTCGGCGTGGACTTCTGGCCGCTCGCCGTCGCGCGCGAGCTCGACGACCTGATCCTGCACCTGCGCGTGAACGAGGACGAGATCGGCCTGTGGGTGCTGCGCACGGCCGGCTCGGCCGACCTGGTCGAGGCGTACGACCGGCTGCTCGAGCAGCACGCGGCGCACTGGCTGGTGCGCGAGATCCGTCTCTATCTCAAGCGCACGCTCAAGCGGCTCGACGTGACGTCGCGCTCGATCTTCGCGCTGATCGAGCCGGGCTCGTGCTTCGCCGGCACGCTGCTGGAGCTGGCCCTGGCCGCCGATCGCTCGTACATGCTCGCCGGGCCGCGCGAGGGCGACGACCGGCCGGCGCCGAGCGTTCGCCTGACCGTCGCCAACTTCGGCGCCTATCCGATGCCCAACGGTCTCACCCGCCTGGCCAGTCGCTTCCTCGGCGAGCCGGGACGCGTCGACGACCTCAAGGGACGGGTGGGCCAGGACCTCGACGCCGAGGCCGCGGGCGAGGCGGGCCTGGTGACGTTCACGCCGGACGACATCGACTGGGACGACGAGGTCCGCATCGCGCTCGAGGAGCGCGCGGCGTTCTCGCCCGACGCGCTGACCGGCATGGAGGCCTCGCTGCGGTTCGGCGGGCCGGAGACGCTCGAGACCAAGATCTTCGCCCGCCTCACCGCCTGGCAGAACTGGATCTTCCAGCGGCCGAGCGCGGTGGGGCCCAAGGGCGCGCTGCAGGTGTACGGCACCGGGCAGCGCGCCGAGTTCGATCGGAGGAGAGTGTGATGGCGCGCGTCGACTACGCCGAGCGGATTCCCAACAACGTGAGCCTGGCCGACAACCGGCGCCTGCTGCGCGCGCTGGAGGAATGGCAGCCGCGCTACCTCGACTGGTGGCGCGAGATGGGCCCCGACGGGTTCCAGGCCAAGGACGTCTACCTCCGCACGGCGATCAGCGTGGACGCCCAGGGCTGGGCGCACTTCGACTGGGTGAAGATGCCGGAATATCGCTGGGGAATCTTCCTCGCCGAGCCGGAGGCCTCGCGCACCATCGCCTTCGGCGAGCACAAGGGCACGCCGGTGTGGCCGGACGTGCCGGGCGAGCATCGCGGCACGCTGCGCCGGCTGATCGTCACCCAGGGCGACACCGAGCCGGCGTCGGTCGAGCAGCAGCGCCACCTCGGGCGCACGACCGCCCTCGCTCTACGACCTGCGCAACCTCTTCCAGGTGAACGTCGAGGAGGGCCGCCACCTGTGGGCGATGGTCTACCTGCTCCACGCTCACTTCGGCCGCGACGGGCGCGAGGAGGCCGAGTCGCTCCTGCAGCGGCGGTCGGGCGACTCCGACAAGCCGCGCATCCTGGGCGCGTTCAACGAGCGCACGCCGGACTGGCTGGCCTTCTTCATGTTCAGCTTCTTCACCGACCGCGACGGCAAGTACCAGCTGGCCGCGCTGGCGGAGAGCGGCTTCGATCCGCTGTCGCGCACGTGCCGGTTCATGCTCACCGAGGAAGCCCACCACATGTTCGTGGGCGAGGCCGGCATCTCGCGCGTGGTGCAGAAGACCTGCGAGCTGATGCGCGAGCACAAGACCGACGATGTGCGGCGCCACGGTGGTATCGACCTGGCCACGCTCCAGCGCTACCTGAACTTTCACTTCTCGGTCTCGCTCGACCTCTTCGGCTCGGAGATCTCGACCAACGCCGCCAACTTCTACACCGCCGGGCTCAAGGGCCGCTTCGAGGAAACGAAGAAGACCGACGACCACGTGCTGAAGGACGCGACCTACTCGGTGACCCGGCCCCAGGGCGAGGGCATCGCGATCGTGCAGGAGCCGGCCCTCACCGCGCTGAACGAGCGGCTGCGCGACGACTACGTGGCCGACTGCCAGCGCGGCGTCGACCGCTGGAACACCGTCATCAAGCGCCACGGCATCGCCGCCGAGCTCACGCTGCCGCACCGCGGGTTCCATCGGGCCATCGGCAACTTCAGCGAGCTCCGCGTCTCCCCCGACGGCCACATCGTGAGCCAGGCCGAGTGGGAGGCCCGCACGCCGGAGTGGCTGCCGACCCCTGACGACTACGTGTACGTGGCCAGCCTGATGAAGCCGGTCGTGGAGCCCGGGAAGTTTGCCGGCTGGATCGCGCCGCCCGCGCGCGGGATCAACGGCCAGCCGATCGAGTTCGAGTACGTGAAGCTGGTCGGCCCGGAGGGCTCCCGTGGCTGAGCCGGTCGTTCCCAAGGGATTCGGCCGACCCCTGGGGATGTACTCGCACGGCATGGTCGCCCGGGGCGGCGAGCTGGTGATCGTGGCCGGCCAGGTCGGCATGACGGCGGACGGACGCGTGGCGGGCGACGACGTCGGCAGCCAGACCCGGCAGGCGCTCGAGAACGTGCGGGCGGTGGTGGAGGCAGCCGGCTGCGCGATGCGCGACATCGTGCGGCTGCAGACCTTCCTCACCCGCAGCGAAGACATCGCGGGATTCATGAAGGCGCGCCAGGAGGTCTTTCCCGGCTACTTCCCGGAGGAGATCTATCCGCCCAACACGTTGCTGGTCGTGAGCCGTCTGGTGCGTCCCGAGCTGCTGGTGGAGATCGAAGCGATGGCGGTGAAAAGCCGCCGCGCGAAACCGCGGCGCCGCGCACCCGCCAAGCGCCGCCGCGCGCGGCGCTAGTCCCGAACGGGGCAGAGCCTGAGCATCTCTACCCCGCTCGGGAGAACGGCCTCGCTAGACCCCTCGATGGGTGTCGATATAGGTGTCGTTGTTGCCCTTGGTCATCGCCACGATGGCGAGGATCACGACCACGAGCAGGGCAGCGGCAATGACGACGGCCGTGACAGGATTGAGGCCGAACATCATCGACCGGTCACCGGTCGAGCGCGGCGACGCCGCGACGCTGTCGTCCTTCGAAGTGTCCTGCCGGTTCTCGCTCTTGAGGTCGGGGCTCTTGGTCTCGGTCTGGGCCGGGGCGCCTGGCGCAGGTGCGGCTGGCGCAGCCGGCGACGACGCGTCCGCGCCCGGGCGCGCCGAACCGCCGATATTGACCTCGACGTTGGTGTTCTTCTTACTATCGGTCGGGGCCTGGCTGGAATCCGGGGTGCTGCTCGGAGCCTGCTGGGCCGCTGCGCCGCCCGCGGCGCCGAGGACCACGGCCATGACGACGGCCAGTGCAAGGGATTTCATAGCGCACCTCCCATGCCTCTAGGCGGAGCAACGCGAGTGCCACCCAGGCGTCGGCCGGCCGGAAAGATCCGGAGGATTCCATGATCGCGTCCGAGATCCTGCCCCAGGAGTTCAATGTCGCCACGTATTTCGTCGACCGCAACATCGCCGAGGGACGCGGCAATCGTCCGGCGTTCTTCTACGAGGACCGCGTGCTGACGTACGGCGACGTCCAGGATCTGGCGAACCGGACGGGCAACGCGCTGCTCGAGCTCGGCATCGGTCCGGAGGACCGCGTGTGGATGTTGTGCCTGGACGCGCCGGAGTTTCTCGGCACGTTCTGGGGCGCGATCAAGATCGGCGCGGTGCCGATACCCACCAACACGGTCATGCGGACCGCCGACTACGTCTACTTCCTGCGCGACAGCCGGGCCAAGGTGGCGGTGGTCTCGGCCTCGCTCCTGGCCGAGGCCGGCCCGGCCTTGAGTCAGTCGCCCTATCTGCGCCACGTGCTCGTGGCGGGCGGTGCGGCCGGCTCGCATCTGTCGTGGGAGGATCGCGTCGCGCGCGCCGGGAGCACGCTGACGGCGGCCACCGACCTCGCGCGACGACGCGGCGTTCTGGCTCTACTCCTCGGGCTCGACCGGCTTTCCCAAGGGCGCCGTGCACCTGCACCACGACATGGTCGTGTGCCAGGAGACGTACGCCAAGCAGGTGCTGGGCATTCGCGAGAGCGATCGCGTGTACTCCGCGGCCAAGCTCTTCTTCGCGTACGGGCTGGGCAACGCCGGATATTTCCCGATGGGCGTGGGGGCGCAGAGCGTGCTCTACCCGCACCGCCCCACCCCGGACAGCGTCTTCGAGGTGCTGAGCCGGCATCGCGCCACGATCTTCTTCGGGATCCCCACGCTGTACGCCTCGATGCTGGCCACCAAGGACGCGGACCAGCGCTACGACCTGTCCAGCCTGCGCCTGTGCGTGTCGGCCGGGGAGGCGTTGCCCGACGAGCTCTACAAGCGCTGGCGCGAGCGGTACGGCGTCGAGATCATCGACGGCATCGGCACCACCGAGATCTGTCACATCTTCATCTCGAACCGCCCGGGAGCCACGCGTCCCGGCGCGACCGGGCAGCCGGTGCCGGGCTACGAGGCGATCGTCGTGGACGACGACGGCCGTCTGGTCCCGCAGGGCGAGATCGGCAACCTGCGCGTGAAGGGCGATTCGATCATGGCCTACTACTGGAACAAGCACGACAAGACCAAGGAGACGCTGTTCGGTCCGTGGATCCAGACCGGCGACAAGTACTACCAGGACGCCGACGGCTACTTCTGGTACGCCGGTCGCGCCGACGACATGCTGAAGGTGGGCGGCATCTGGGTGTCGCCCATCGAGGTGGAGAACACGCTCATCAAGCATCCCGCCGTGCTGGAAGCCGCCGTGGTCGGTCGGGAGGACAGCGACCGGCTCGTGAAGCCGCAGGCCTTCGTCGTCCTGAAGGATCCCGCCGGCGCGGCGGGCGGGCTGGCCGACGAGCTCAAGGGCTTCGTGAAGGACAAGATCGCCCCGTACAAGTATCCGCGCTGGATCGAGTTCGTGACCGAGCTGCCGAAGACGTCCACCGGCAAGATCCAGCGGTACAAGCTGCGGACCTGACGCGCCATGTACGATCGCGCGCTGGAGACGCTGGACCGCGAGCGCCTGAGCGCGCACCAGTGGACCCGGCTGCGCGCGCTCGTCGATGAGGTGGGCGGCGCCAATCCCTTCTGGACGGCCAAATGGCGCGCCGCCGGTCTGGCGACCGCGCACGACCTGCGGGACTGGAAGGACTTCGCGCGCCTGCCACTGACCGCCAAGACCGAGCTGGTCGGCGATCAGGCCGCAGAGCCGCCCTTCGGGACCAACCTCACGTATCCGCTCGAGCGTTACGTCCGAGTCCACCAGACCTCCGGCACGAGCGGGGCGCCGCTGCGCTGGCTCGAGACGCAGGCGTCGTGGGAGTGGTGGGCGCGCTGCTGGGGCTTCGTCCTGGCGGGGGCCGGCGTGAGGCCCGACGATCGCGTCTTCTTCCCGTTCTCGTTCGGCCTCTTCATCGGGTTCTGGGCGGGCTTCGAGGGCGCCCGCGCGCTGGGGGCACTGGCGATCCCCGGCGGCGGCCAGGACTCGCTGACGCGTCTGGCGTCGATCGAATCGCTCGGCGCGACCGTGCTCGTCTGCACGCCGTCGTACGCGCTGCACCTGCTGCAGGTGGCGCGCGAGCGTGGCGTCGACGCCGCGCGGCTGCCGATCCGGGTGACCGTGCACGCCGGTGAGCCGGGGGCCGGCATCCCGGCGGTGCGGACCCGCATCGAGGACGGCTGGGGGGCGCGCGCGTTCGATCACGCGGGCATGACCGAGATGGGCGCGTACGGCTACGAGTGTCAGGCGCAGGCGGGCCTGCACGTCAACGAATCGGAGTTCATCGCCGAGGTGATCGATCCCGTGACGGGCGCGGCGAGTCGCGAGGGCGAGCTGGTGCTGACCAACCTCGGACGGCTGGGCTCGCCGCTGATCCGCTACCGGACGGGCGATCGCGTGCGACTGGCCGAGGGACCGTGCGCGTGCGGCCGGACGTTCGCGCGTCTGGAGGGTGGCATTCTCGGTCGCCTCGACGACATGCTGATCGTGCGCGGCGTCAACGTCTTTCCCTCCGCGATCGAGGCCATCGTCCGCCGGTTCCCGGTGGAGGAATTCCGGATCGAGGTGTTCCGCGAGGGCGAGCTCGACGAGGTCCGCTTGCTGCTGGAGGTGGAGGGCGGCGCGGCGGGCGCGCTGCGCGTGCAGGAGGCGCTACGCGCCGGCCTCGGCCTCCGGCTGGACGTGGCGCACGTGGCGGCCGGGAGCCTGCCGCGCTTCGAGCTGAAAGCCCGGCGCGTCGTCCGACGCTAGGGCCGGGGAGCCGTCTTCTCGAACAGCGCCCGGTACTTTCCGTAGCCTTCCGCCTCGAGCTTGGCCACCGGAATGAACCGCAGCGACGCCGAGTTGATGCAGTAGCGCAGCCCGGTCGGCCGTGGCCCATCCGGGAACAGGTGACCGAGGTGCGAATCGCCCTGGAGCGAGCGCACCTCGACCCGGCGCATGCCGTGCGAGTCGTCGCTGTGCTCGATCACGTTCTTGTCCTCGATCGGGCGGGTGAAGCTCGGCCAGCCGGTGCCCGAGTCGAACTTGTCCGTCGAGGCGAACAGCGGCTCGCCGGAGACCACGTCCACGTAGATCCCGGCCTCGTGGTGGTCCCAGAACTCGTTCCGGAACGGCGGCTCGGTGGCGCTGCACTGGGTGACCTGGTACTGGTCGGGGGTGAGGCGCGCCTTCAGATCCGTGTCGTGCGGCTTGGCGGTGTTCATGCCCCACAGTATAACGCGCGGCCGGCCGCGGCTCGCGGCGGACGGCTCGGGTCGGCGCGGTGGCCCCCGCGCCCCATCTTGCGTAAGATCGGGACCGTCCGGAAGCCCCGGACCGTCCTGACGCCCAGGCCCGAGGCCTTGGGCGACGCACGACACCCGATGACCCAGCTGGTCGAAGGAGGTATCACGCGATGGCGGAATCACACGAGCTGACGCTGGAAGAGCTGCGCACGCGGATCCAGGCGGCCGGTCTCTCGATCCCCGAGAACCGTCTCGGCATGGTGCGCAAGCTGCTGAGCGACGCGCTGGTGCACGTGCGAGCGCTCGACTCGCGCGCGGTCAAGACCGTGGAGCCGGCGGTGCGCTTCACTCCGGAGGGAGGCGCGCGATGAGCGACGAGATCGGCTACACCACCATCCGCGAGCTGGGCAAGCGGTACCGGGCGCGCCAGCTCTCGCCGGTCGAGGTGACACGCGCGATGCTGGCGCGGATCGAGAAGCTCGATCCGGCGCTGAATGCGTTCGTGACGCTGACCGCCGACCGCGCGCTGGCCGATGCGCGCGCGGCCGAGGAATACCTGCGCCGGGGCGACGACCGTCCGCTGCTCGGCATCCCCGTCGCGCACAAGGACATCTATTGCACGCGCGGCATCCGCACCACCGGTGGCTCCGCACTGCTGGCCGACTGGGTTCCCGACGAGGACGCCACCTGCGTGCAGCGCTGGCAGGCGGCGGGGACGGTGATGCTGGGCAAGCTGATCACCCACGAGTTCGCGTTCGGGCTGCAGTTCCCCGGCCATCGCTTCCCGCCCGCGCGCAACCCATGGAACCGCGACCACATTCCAGGTGGCTCCAGCAGCGGCTCGGGGGCCGCGCTGGCGGCCGGGCTCGTGCACGGTGCCACCGGGTCGGACACGGGCGGCTCGATCCGGGGGCCGGCGGCGTTCTGCGGCATCGTCGGTCTGAAGCCGACGTACGGCCGCTGCAGCCGGGCCGGCGTGCTCACGCTGTCGTGGACCCTGGACCACACGGGTCCGATGGCGCGTACCGTGGAAGACTGCGCGCTGCTGCTGCAGCCGCTGGCTGGTCACGACCCGCTCGATCCGGCCTCGAGCCGGGCACCGGTCGACGACTATCTGGCGCCGATCGGACGCGACGTCCGCGGCCTCAGGATCGCCGTCCCGCGCAACTTCTTCTTCGAGGGAGTCGATCCCGAGGTCGCGCGTGCGTTCGAGGAAGCGATGGCGACCATGCGGCAGCTGGGCGTCGAGGTGCGCGACGTGCAGATCCCGAGCCTGGCCGCGGCGCCCTCCTTCCTGCTGATCATGCTGGCCGAGGCGTACGCCTACCACGAGCGCGATCTCCGCACGCATCCCGAGCTGTACGGCAACGTGCTGCGTGAGCGCTTGATGGCCGGCGGGCTCGTCACCGCCAGCGAGTACGTGCAGGCTCAGCGGATCCGCGCGCAAATCGCGCAAGAGGTGGCGGCGGTGCTGCGCGAGGTGGACATGCTGGCCACGCCCACCGCGCTCTTCCCGGCGCTGCCGTTCACGCGAGCCCTCGATCCCGAGCTCGGGTTCCCACGCAGCAACATGCCGCCGTTCAACATCACCGGCTCACCGACGCTGGCGCTGCCGTGCGGGTTCTCGTCCTCCGGGCTGCCGCTGTCGCTGCAGCTGTCCGGCCGGCCCTTCGAGGAAAGCACGGTGCTGCGCGCCGGCCACGCGTACGAGCAGGCCACGACCTGGCACACGCGCCGACCGTCGGTGTGAACGGGCTGACCGACCGAATGCATCAGGCGACCTCCGCGCCCGGCCTCGAGCCGGGCGCGGGCGATCAAGGAGATCGATGATGGAGTTTCATGGCGTGGACGTGGCCACACAGTTCAAGCGCATGCGCGACCTGGTGCCCGAGACCTATCGCGCGTTCCTCGACTTCGACAAGCAGGCGTTCAAGGACGGCGCCATCCCGGGCAAGACCAAGGAGCTGATCGCGCTCGGCATCGCGCAGATCACCCAGTGCCCGTGGTGCATCCAGGCCCACACCAAGAAGGCCTCCGTGGCGGGCGCCTCCGACGCCGAGATCGCCGAGACCACCTTCGTGGCGATGGCGATGGCGGCGGGCGCGGCGTGGAGCCACGGCGGGCTCGCCCTGCAGTGCCTGCAGGAGCACAAGGGCGCCTGACGGCCGACCGACCGCGGTCGCGCCTTACTGGCGGGCGACCGCGGTCAGCGCCGGCGCTACCTCGTCGATGAACAGGCGCATCGAGCGCAGGGTGGGCGCGGCCTCGAGGCCGGGCAGCGCCATGAGCAGCATGATGCGCCGGTGGCCGGTGGCCTCCATGTAGCCCAGCAGCCCCTCGCGGATCTCGTCGGGCGTGCCGAAGAGGGCGAGGCCGTCTTGCATATAGTCGAGGAACGGCCGCAGCCGCACGTAGGTGCGGTCGAACGAGTTGGGCACCGAGCCGCCCGTGCTCGCCGTCCGCAGCACCGCCATCTTGTGCTGGTAGCCCATGAACGGCCCTTCGGTCACGCGCAGCGCCTCCTGCCGGCTCTCCGCGATGTGCACGACGCGCATGCCCCACGCCAGCCCTTCCAGCCGCTCGATCTCGGCCAGCGAGTGGCCGGCGGCCAGCGCCTCCTCGCGGTAGACCGCGCGACGGCGCTGCAGCTCGGGGATCGGCACGAAGAACGATGACAGCGTGGGCAGGCCCATGCGGGCTGCCGAGCGCACGCTGTCCTCGCTGTTGGCGGCGATGAACAGCGGCGGGTAGGGTCGCTGCACGGGTCGCGGCCGGACGTGCAGCCGTTCGGCCGAGTGAAAGCGCCCCGGGAAGTCGAACGGCTCGCCGCGCCAGCACTGCTGGATGAGCGCGATCCCTTCCTCCACGCGGGCCCGGCTGTCCTCGCGGTCGGACTGAAACGTCTGATAGTCCTGCAGCGTGCCGCCGCGGCCGATCCCCACGTCGAGCCGGCCGTCGCTCACCACGTCGAGCACCGCCAGCTGCTCGGCCAGGTCGATCGGATGGTGCAGGGGCAGCAGGCTCACGCCCATCCCCAGCCGCAGCGTGCGCGTGCGAGCGGCGAGGAACGAGGCCAGCACGGGCGGCGTCGGACACAGGCCGTAGTCGTTGAAGTGGTGCTCGGCGATCCACACCGAGTGGTAGCCCATCGGCTCGGCGGCCAGCATCTGCTCGAGCGCCGAGTCGTACACGTGCTGTTCGCTCCACGCCTCGTCGCGCTGCATGAGAAAGAACAGTCCGAAGTCCATGGGGCCTCCGCTACTGCTGCTGTTGTTGCTGCTGTTGCTGCTCGTCCTCGATCGGCAGGGCCGGACGGGCGGGCCGCCGGGCCGGCGCCTCGCGGAACGTCTGCAGCGGGATCGGGCGCGTCTCGCTCGTGAGCTGCGGCAGCGTCCGCGACGTCGATTGCTGCGTGTGGACCTCGGCCCGCAGCGCCTCCCGGGCGGTGCCGCGGAAGATGCCCTTGTTGGGCGGGACGTCGTCGTAGTGGCGGCCGTGGCCGACGACCACGTAGCGCTCGTCGATGGCGCGGTCGTGGGTGGGATCGAACGGGATCCAGCCGTGCGACGGCGCCCAGAACTCGATCCAGGCGTGGCTCTGCGACGACCTCCTCGCTCGTGCGCTCGACGTGCAGGTAGCCGCTCACGTAGCGGCAGGGAATCTGGCTGTGGCGCAGCACGCCGAGCATCAGGTGGGCGAAGTCCTGGCAGACACCGGCGCCGGATCTTCAGGAAGTCCTCGGTGGTGGAGTCGTACTCGGTCACGTCCTTGCGGTACTCGAAGTTCTTGGCCAGGTGATGGCCGACCGCCAGGACGTGCTCGCCCAGCGTCGCGCCCTTCCGGGGCGTCGCGGCCTTGTGGGCGGCCCGCAGCGCGGGCGTGGCCTGCACCGGCCCGCCCAGGGCGAGGAAGTCCAGGAGCGGGTAGGGCAGTTCACCGGCCGGCACCCGATCGGTGATGCTGTCGATCGGCGGCGCGGCCGGATGCGTGCTCACCAGCGAGCGGCTGGCCACCTCGATCCGGTTGTGGAAGCGCGTGATCGTGAAGTGGTGAGTGACGTTGTCGTTCCAGTCGAGGAAGCGGTGCACGCGGGTCGGCGGGCCCACCTCCAGAAGAAAGGAGTTGACGGTCTGGTCCCCGGTCGTCTTGGGATGCACGCGCAGCTCCATGAACGACTCGCTGATGTAGGCGTCGTAGTCGAACGCGAAGCGATGCTCGATGTCGAGCAGCATGCTCAGGTGACGAAGTACTGCGCGGAGAGGGCGTCGTGGGTCTGGCCCATGATGTCCACCACGCGCTCGAGGAAGGCGGTGTCGGCCCCGCCCCCGGCTACCCGCTGGTCCTGATAGGCGAGATCGGCGTGCAGCCGTCCGACCAGGCGCACCGCCGCTGTCGGCTCGCCACCCCCGGCGATGCGCTCCAGCTGGTCCTTGACCGCTTCCAGCCCGTACCGCAGCGAGCGCGGCGAGTGCGGATCGAGGAGCAGGAACGGCACGACCAGCTCCGGCTCCAGCCGGGCGCCGTACGAGCGCCGGTAGTTCTCCAGCGAGCCCAGCGCCCGCAGCAGCGTGCGCCACTGCGTGTAGTAGAGCGCGACGTCGGCGCGCGGCTCGGCGGCGGCCAGCCCGGGCAGCTTGGCGCGCAGGATCAGCGCGGTGCGGTAGACGCGCTCCAGCGCCTCCCCCAGCTTGAGGAAGAGCCAGCCCTGATCCCGCGTGAACGTGTGCTCGATGGCGCCCACGATGGTGAACAGGCCCTTGTGGGTGCTGGTGAGCGCGTCGCGGAACGACGGCGGGTCGCCGAGGCCCCGCCGCGCGTGCGCCTCCAGCGCCCGGAACGTCTCGTTCAGCGCGAGGAACACCTCGACGGTCAGCGCCTCGCGCACCGAGCGCGCGTTCTCCCGCGCCCGCCGCAGCGAGTAGTGCACCGAGTACGGGTTGCCGGCGTCCAGGTAGAAACCGGCCAGGTACGCCATCGACATGGGCGCGAAGGCCGAGGCCGGCGGTCCCACGTGGGACGAGGGAAAGATCGCCAGCAGGTCCTTCCAGGCCGACTGGGCCACCTGCTCGGCCAGCCCCTGCGTCTCGGACGAGATGTCTTCGGTGACCAGCAGCAGCCGCGTGAGGTTCTCGCTGCGCTCGAGATAGCGCCCCATCCAGTAGAGCGCGTCGGCGACCCGTGAGAGCACTCAGCTGCCCCGCGGCGCCAGCACCCAGGTGTCCTTGCTGCCGCCGCCCTGGGACGAGTTGACGACGTAGGAGCCGGGACGCAGCGCCACCCGCGTGAGCCCGCCCGGCAGCACGCGGATCGTTTCTCCGTAGAGAATGAACGGCCGCAGATCGATGCGCCGCGGCTCGAACGAGCCGTCGACCCAGGTCGGGATGCGACGACAGCTCGACGAGCGGCTGGGCGATGTAGTTGCCCGGCGCCTTCTTCAGCTGGGTGGCGTAGGCGTCGATCTCCTTGCGGGTGGCGAAGGGCCCCATCAGCATGTTGTAGCCGCCGGAGTCGCCGGTGGTCTTCACCACCAGCGAGGCCAGATTGTCGCGCATGAACGCGAAGTCGTCCTTGCGCAGGCCCACGTAGGTGGGGACCTGGCCCAGGAGCGGGTCCTGGCCGAGGTAGTACTTGATGAGCGCCGGCATGTAGGCGTAGACCGCCTTGTCGTCGGCCACGCCGGCGCCCGGCGCGTTGGCGATGGCCACGTTGCCCTGGCGGTAGACGTTCATGAGACCCGGCACCCCGAGCAGGCTGGTGCGCTTGAACGTCAGCGGGTCGAGGAAATCCTCGTCCACGCGGCGGTAGATGACGTCCACGCGCTGGCGGCCGCCGGTGGTCCGCATGTAGAGGTAGCTGTCTTCCACGATGAGGTCGCGCCCTTCCACCAGGAACACGCCCATCTCGCGGGCGAGGAACGAGTGCTCGAAGTAGGCGGAGTTGTGGATGCCGGGCGTGAGCACGACCGCGACCGGATTCTCGGTGGCCCGCGACGCCGACCACAGCAGCGTGTCGAGGAGCAGACGGGGATAGTCACGGATGGAGCGCACCGGGTAGCGGGTGAAGAACTCGGGAAATACACGATGCAGGAGATTGCGGTTCTCCAGCACGTACGACACGCCGCTCGGGCAGCGGCAGTTGTCCTCCAGGATGAGGAACTCACCGCGATCGTTGCGGATGATGTCGGTGCCGACCACGTGGGTGTAGATCTGCCGGGGCGGCGTCACCCTCAAGAGCTCGCGCTTGTACTCCTTGCGCGAGAGCACCAGCTCGGGCGGGATCACCTTGTCCTGGAGACACTTCTGTTCTTGATAGATGTCGGCGATGAACAGATTGAGCGCGGTCACGCGCTGGATGAGCCCGGCCTCGATGCGCTCCCACTCGCGCGCCGGGATGATGCGCGGCACGAAGTCGAACGGGAAGATGCGCTCGAGACCGTCCTTCTCGCCGTACACGGTGAAGGTGATGCCCTGGTCGACCAGCGAGATCTTCTGCAGTCGCTCCCGCCGGGCGATCTCGGTGAGCGTGAACGATTCGAGCGTGGTCACCAGGGGCCGGTAGTGCGAGCGCGGCGCGGCCGACCGATCGAAGGCCTCGTCGTAGGCGGCAGTCTCGGGCACCCATTTCACAGCGCCCCAGCATAGCATCGGCGGGCCGGGCGCCTTGTCGCCGTGAATCCAGCCGCCTGCTCGATCCGTAGTCACGGTGAAGGCGGGTGGCCGGGCGCCGCTCGCCTTGTCAATGTGAGCGCCCTCTGCTACTCAGGGACGGTGGCCATGGCGGGGGAGACATTGATCCGGCAGATGGCGGCCGGAGATCGCGAGGCGTTCGGCTTCTTCTATGATCGCTACGCCTCGCTCGTCTATCCGCTGATCGTCCGGATCGTGCGCGACCGCAGCGACGCCGCCGACGTCCTGCAGGACGTCTTCTGGGAGGCCTGGCAGAGCGCGGCGAGCTACGACCCCAGCCGCGGCAGCCCCGAGGCGTGGATGATCATGCGGGCCCGGGCCCGTGCGATCGATCGGGTGCGGGCGCTGCGCCGCCGCGGCGAGACGTTCGTGGCGCCGATGGAGGAGACGATATCGGCCGCACCGGATGTCCCCGGCGGCGATGCGGCGGAGCGCGCCGAGGATCGCGGGATCATCCAGGGGGCGCTCGGCCAGCTCTCGGTGGCCCAGCGTGAGGTGATCGAGCTCGCATACTATGCGGGGCTGACCCAGACCGAGATCGCCGAACGCCTCAAGCAGCCGCTCGGCACGGTCAAGACCCGGATCCGGCTCGGCCTGGAGCGGCTCCGCGAGGCGGTAAGGCGGGCGACATGAGCCACGACGTGTTCGACACCCTCCTCGCCGTCTACGCGGTCGGCGCGCTCGACGGCGACGATCTCGCCCAGCTCGAAGCCCACCTCGCCGGCGGCTGTGACCGCTGCGAGGCCGCGCTCCGCCAATCCCACGAGGCGCTGGCCCAGCTCGCACCGGCCGGGGCGGGCGCGACCTCGCCCACGGTGCCGCCGGAGGTGAAGGCCGAGCTGCTGCGCCGCATCGCGGAGACGCCGGCGCGTCGTCGCGCGCCCGAGCGACGGCGGTGGCTGCCGTGGGTCGCGGCCACCGCGGCGGCGATGGTGGTGAGCGCCATGCTCACCGGTGGGTTCGTCGCCTCGCGCTACGAGGCGCGGCTCGGCCAGATGGCGCGGGAGACCACCAGGGTGCGCGACGAGGTCCGGCGCCACGAAGAGACGCTGCTCGCGCAGCTGGAGGTGTATCGCCGCGTGGTGGAGCTCCTCGGCGATCCCGCCACGCGGGTGGTCGAGCTGCGAGGGTCCGGACCGAACGCGGAGGCCAGCGGCCGTGTCGTCTGGCACGAGCGCGCCGGTGGGCTCCTGATCGTCACGAAATTGCCGCCGCTGCCCGCCGGCAAGGCCTACGAGGCGTGGACGCTCGGTGGTCCGGCGCCGCGCCCGGCGGGCGTCTTCACGGTCGACGCCTCGGGCCAGGGGCAGCCGGAAGCTCGAGCCCGCCGAGGGTGTGCCGGCCAAGGCGTTTGCCGTGACGATCGAGCCCGAAGGCGGCGTCCCCGAACCGACCGGGCCGATCGTGCTGGCCTCGCGCTAGCGCGGAGCCTTGCGCTAGGAGACGGACCTCAGCGAACGCAGAGGCCGGGTACCCACGTCCCGTCGGCGGCCTGGCAATGACACGGGGTGCCGGGTGCGATCGTGAACGGAATCAGGCAGATGCCTTGCTCCGTCGAGCAGATGCGGATGAGCGGGCAGGGATAGTCGGAGGGCAGGAGCGCGTAGAGCTGTGGGTCCGGGCACTGCTGCTGGCCGGTCGCCGGTCCCACCAGGACTCCGAGCACCAGGCCGATCAGCAGCCATCGCGTTCGCAGGAAGCGAATCATGGTCTGTCTCTCCTCACCTCATCGGGCGACTCGAACACCAGCCAGCGCACGATCAGCACGGCGGCCGCCGCCGCGAGCAGGTGCTTGACCGTGTGCCCGCTGACGACGGACCCGAGCGCGAAGATCGGGCCGTCGCTCAGCTCGGCAACCTTGCCGAGCCCGTAGATCACGACGCCGGCGATCAGCGGCATCGTCGGCCGGCGTCCGGCGAACAGCACGAGCATGAGCGGGATGAGCACTATCGGCAAGAACTGGGCGAGGCCGTAGAGCCGCAGGTCATCGTGGCGCTGCCAGTAGATGACGCTCGCGACGGCGCCGAGGACGAGCGGCGCCAGCAGCACGCGCCCGGCCGTGGAGCTCACGCGATCACCGATGGCGACCGCGAACACCGTGGGGAACAGCGCGGACAGCGGCAAGCGGTCCCACACCAGGGTCGCGTTGCTCGGGGCCCAGTGATACCACGCCGAGCCGAGCCCGGTGCCGACGAGCCCGGCGGCGAACACGAAGCCGGCGACGCGCTCCCACCCCGCGAGCGCCGAGCGTGCCGTTCGTCGGAACGCCCACGTCCCGGCCAGGAGAAACCCCACGTTCGAGAGGACGTTGAGCGCGTAGGGGATGTGCAGGACGGCGCGCCGATCGGCGAAGTTGTGATAGGCGGGATCTTGCGGATGCGGCGGCCACAGGGCGGCGGCGACGAAGCCCGCCGCGGTCGCGCCGAGGAGAATCCCGAGGCGGCCGCGTCGGCTCCAGCCCCGGACGACATCGAGCATCCTCACGAGCGCTCGCCGGCCAGCACGGGCTCGGGAACGCGGGCCGCCAGCCGCTCCAGCTCATCGGCCAGCGCCCGCCGCCGCTCGATCAGGCGTTCGTGCAGTCCACGCCGGGCCAGAAAGGACAGCAGTCCCCGCGCCTCGCGCGCCACGTCCTGGGATCGCGTCTGCCAGGCGAGTGCGAAGAACCCGGACGGCAGGAGCGCGAGCAGAAAGACGACGAGCCACCCGGTGCCGCCGAGACGGTGGACGAGCCAGGCCTCGAACGTCCACGCCAGGGGATAGATGACGACGCCGCCCGCCATCTTGTACGTCGCCTCCGTGTCGGCGTCGGGCCGGGCGAGCCGGATACCGAGTGCGAGGATCTGATAGGGCAGCGCGTGCAGCAGCACGCCGATGGCCGCCAGCGGCAGTCCCAGCAGCAGCGGCACGACCTCGCGGGCCGTGTAGCGGGCCACCGCCGACGGCGCATAGCGGCGGCCGAGGGTTTCCGGCCGCACGCCCAGCCGATCGAGCTCGTCGGCGTACTCCTCGACCTCGCGCCGGAAGCCCTCGACCTCGGCCGGCGCGGACAGGCGCAGCCACCGATAGGCGCGCGACGCACGCTGCAGCCACGTGGCCGAGCGCGGCTCCGGCGCCGTGCCGCTCTCCTCGTGCCAGACGCGCTCGATGACCCGGAGCAGGCGCAGCGTCTCGCGATCCTCCGCCTCGACGATCTGACGCCGGAGCGCCTCGGTGAGTCGATCGGTGAGCAGCCGGACGGCGGCGACGGGATCCCGCCCGGCCAGGGTGTGCGCCTCGTCGAGCGACACCGGCGCCCCGATCAGCACCAGCGCGTTTCCCGAGCGAAAACGACCGGGCTCGTTCACGACGATGCCCACCGGCAAGAGCGTCACGGGCGGGGCCCCGGCCGCCTCGGCGTCCAGGAGCAGCCGCGCGGCGCCGGTCCGCAGCGTCTTCAGGGTGGGCTCGGGCTGGCTCACGCCCTCGGGGAAGATGACGATCGCCTCGCCCCGGGCCAGCGCGTCCGACACGGAGCGAAACGTCTCCGCGTTGCGCGCGGTGTCGCCGTCGGCGTCTTGCCGCCGGTAGACGGGGAGCGCGCGGGCCAGCGCCAGGAAGGGCGCGATCAGCGGATGGCGGAAGAGGCCGGACTTGGCCAGGGGGCGCAGCGTCCGCGGCATGGTGGCCATCAGCAGCATCGGATCGACCAGGCCGTTCTGGTGATTGCCGGCCACGAGCAGCGGCCCGGTGGCCGGGACGTGCTCCAGGCCGGCCACGTCGATCCGCCGGTAGAAGATCGACAGCAGCGCGCGCACGAACGCGCGGATGAGCCGTGGGCCCACGACGTCAGCGACGCCGGGCGGCGTGCAGCACGGCGACCACCGTCATGGCGTCGACGATCTCGGAGGTCTCCACCATCCGCAGCACCTCGTCGAAGGCAAAGGCGCGCACCTCGATGAACTCGGTGGCGTCCGGCTCGCGGATCGCCGGGCGCAACCCCTCGGCGAGATAGATGTTGGCCCGTTCTTCCATCACGCTCTTCGAGCTGTCGAAGGCGCAGAGCTTGACGAGACGCTCCGCTTCGTAGCCGGCCTCCTCGGCCAGCTCACGCTGCACCGCCGCCTCCTCGCTCTCGCCCGGCTGCATCCCCCCGGTCGGCATCTCCCAGCTGAACGCGCGCGTGACATAGCGATACTGGCCGACCAGCACGACGGTGCGCGCGTCGAGGAACGGCAGCACGCCGATGCAGGGCCGGCATTCCACCACGCCGTAGATGGTGGTGCGGCCGTCGGGCAGCTCGGCGACGTCCTCGCGAAGGCGAATCCAGGGGTTGGTGTAGACCTCGCGCGTGGAGACCGTGCGCCATGGAGCGCGCGCCAGAGCGCGCCGTCGGTCTGTCATGCCGACATCTTCGGGTATACTGCCCTGCGAAGTCCACCGCCGGCCGCGAGGAGTGTCGATGACCCTGCCGCAACCTGTCGAGAAGCTCTGGGACGAGCTCGAACGAGCGCGCACCGAGCTGCTGCGCGAAGCGGAAGGACTGTCCCAGCGGCAGGCCGACTGGAAGCCGAGCGAGCGGGACTGGTCGGTCGGCGAGATCGTCGATCACCTGACGCTCGCCGAGGTCAACACCGGCAAGCTGACGACGAAGCTCTTGAAGGAGCTTCCGGGTAACGCCGCCGTCTTTCCGTCCGAGCTGACCGAGTTCGCGCCGGTCCCGCCCGGACCGCCGGGGCCCGCCGAGGCGCCGCCCGTGGTCTGGCCCGCTCACGGCAAGTCGATCGGCGAGCTGATCGCGACGATGAAGGCGACGCGCGAGCGCACCCGCGGGTCGATCGAGCGGCTCGCGCAGTGCGATCCGCGGCGGCTCACCTTCAAGCACTTCCGGCTCGGCGAGATGGATCTCGGGCAGTGGTGGCGCCTGCAGGCGAGCCACGACCGCATGCACCTGCAGCAGCTCCGTGAGGTCAAGGCGGCGGCGGGATTCCCGCGGGAGTAACGTGGTGAAGGTGATGCTCCGCAATCCGCGCCGGGAAGTCGAGGTCGCCGGCAACCGCCGCGTGAAGGACGTGCTGCGCGAGCTCGACATCCTGCCCGAGACCGTGCTGGTCATCCGGGGCGACGAGCTCATCACCGCGGATCAGGTCGTGGCCGAGGCCGACACGATCGAGCTGCGGCCGGTGATGTCGGGAGGGCGGCCGGTGAAGTGTCGCAAGTGCGGTGACCGGGCGATCCTCGAGCTGCGCCGCCACAACGCCGCCTTCTGCGCGCCCGACTTCGTGGAGTTCTTCCGCAACCAGGTGCGGGAGGCGATCCGCCGCTACCACATGTTCGAGCGCGACGAGACGGTGCTGGTCGCGGTGTCGGGCGGCAAGGACTCGCTCGCGCTGTGGGACGTGCTGATCGACGAGGGCTACCGCACCACCGGGCTCTACCTCGACCTCGGGATCTTCGACTACTCGGTCGAGTCACGCGCCAAGTGCGAGGCGTTTGCCGCCAGGCGCGAGCGTGCCGCTGCTGATTCGCCGGGTGGCCGACGAGGTGGGCGCGCCGGTGCCCGTCATCAAGCAGGTGACGCGACGTCCGCCCTGCTCGGGCTGCGGGCTCAGCAAGCGCTACCTGATGAATCGCGTCGCGCTCGACGAGGGGCTGCCGGTCGTGGCCACCGGCCACAACCTCGACGACGAGGCGGCCACGCTGTTCGGCTCGGTCATGCACTGGCGAACGGAGGCGCTGCCGCGCCAGTCCCCGGCGCTGGCCTCCACGCATCCCAAGCTGGTCCGCCGCGTGAAGCCGCTCTTCCGGCTCTCCGAGCGGGAGACGGCGGCCTACGCGTTCGTCCGGAAGATCGACTACATCGTGGAGGAGTGTCCCTTCGCCGTCGGCGCCACCTCGATCGCGCACAAGGAGGTCCTCAATCGGATGGAGGACGCCTCCCCCGGCGCCAAGCACAACTTCCTGTTCGGATTCCTGGATCGGGCGCGCGTGGCCTTCGAGCAGGTCGAGAACGTCGTGCTCAACGAGTGCACGCGCTGCGGCCAGGTGACCACCGGCACCCTCTGCGCCTTCTGCAAGCTCGCCGACCAGGTCAAGCGTCAGGCTCCGCCCTCTGCCGTCTAGCCGCCGAGGTCGGTTCCCAGGCATCGTACGCCAACCGCCCGCGGCTCCATCGATCGACTGAGGTATGATCCACGCGATGAACTGTTCGCGATGCGGGATCGAGAACCCGTCGGGCGCGAAGTTCTGTCGCGGATGTGGCGTACGACTGGACGCGTCGGTGCCCTGCCTGCGAGCATTCGAACCTTCCCGGAAGTCGTTTCTGCAACGAGTGCGGATTTCAGCTTCGTTCCGACTCGGCCGCGCCGTCGGCAGCCAGCGCTCCGTCCACACCAAAGCGGGCCGGCGAGCGCACGCGGCCGTCTGACCGCGCCCAGGTCGACTACACGCCAAAGCACCTCGCGGACAAGATCCTCAAGGCGCGGTCCGCGCTCGAGGGCGAGCGGCGGCAAGTGACGGTGCTGTTCGCCGATCTCGCCGGCTTCAGCGCGCTCGCTGAGCAACGCGATCCCGAAGAGTCCACGCCATCGTCGAGCGTTGCTTCGAGATGATCGCGACCGAGGTGCATCGGTTCGAGGGCACGATCAACCAGTACACCGGCGATGGGGTCATGGCCTTGTTCGGCGCGCCCATCGCGCACGAGGATGCGCCTCGACGCGCCGCTGCACGCCGCCCTCGCGATCCAGCGCGCCGTCCGTGACCTGAGCCACGAGCTGGCCCCACGTCTCGAGGCGGAACCTCGAGATGCGGATCGGCCTCAACACCGGCCCGGTCGTCGTGGGCAAGATCGGCGACGACCTCCGCATGGACTACACGGCGGTTGGCGATACGACCAACGTGGCCGCACGACTCCAGCAGAACGCGCGACCGGGCAGTGTGCTCGTCGGCGCCTCGACGCATCGGCTCATCGCTGGATACTTCGAAACGCTCGACCTAGGCGAGCTGTCGGTGAAGGGGCACGCCCCGGTCCTGGCGTTCGAGGTCGTGCGGGCACGCGGCCGCAAGGCTCGGCTCGACGTGGAGAGCGAGCGCGGCCTCACGCCCCTCGTGGGACGCGACCGAGAGATTGCCACGCTCGTGGAGCTGTTCGGTCGACGTCCGGGAGGGGCGGGGCCAGGTCGTGTTCGTCGCGGGCGAGGCGGGCATCGGAAAGTCACGCCTTCTGCTCGAGTTCCGGCGCCGGCTCGCGGCCGCGGGCGAGCCGACGACGTGGCTCGAGGGCCGCTGCATCTCGTTCGGTCAATCGAGTCCGCTCCTGCCGGTCGTGGATCAGCTTCGCGAGAACTTCGGCATCGACGAGTTCGACGGCGAGCCCGAGATCATCGCGAAGGTCGAGCACGGGATGCGCCGCCTGGGCGGGCTCGAGCCGCATGTCCCGTTCGTACGGTATCTTCTCTCCGTCGATCCGGGCGATCCCGCGGTCATCGCGATGGACGCTGCGCAGCGTCGAAAGCGCATCTTCGATGCGGTGCTGGCGATGTCCCTTCGCGGCGCGGCCCGACGGCCGCTGGTGTTCGTGTTCGAGGATCTCCACTGGGTCGACGCGAGCACGGAGGTGTATCTCGCCGCGCTCATCGACAGCGTGGCCGCGACACGCATCCTCATCGTCGCGACGTATCGTCTCGGCTACTCGCCTCCCTTCGGCACGCGCAGCTTTCAGACGAGGATGACGCTCAGTCCGCTGTCGGAAGCCGACGCCCTCGCCATGGCCGGCCGGATGCTCGGCGTGGAGGGGCTCCCCGCCGAGGTGACGAGGGCGCTGCTCGACAAGGCCGAGGGCGTCCCGCTGTTCGTCGAGGAGGTCACCAAGACGTTCCTCGACCTCGGCATTCTCGAGCGTGACGAACGGCGGGTTTCGCGTCGTGAGACCGATCCGGGACGCCGCGGTACCAGACACCATCCACGACATCATCATGGCGCGCCTGGACCGCCTCGGCGAGGAGGGCAAGCGCACGGTGCAGCTCGCCTCGGTGATCGGCCGTCAGTTCCTGCGCCGTTTGCTCGAGCGGATCGCGGGACTCACCGGCGAGCTGGACGGATTCCTTCAAGAACTGAAGGCGCTCGAGATCATCTACGAGCAGGGGCTGTTGCCCGAGCCGGCCTACATTTTCAAGCACGCGGTCATCCAGGACGTCGCCTACCAGAGCCTGCTGGTCCACCGCCGGAAGGAGCTCCACCGACGCGGTCGGCCGCGCCATCGAAGAGCTCTATCCCGATCGTCTCGCCGAGCACTACGAGGAGCTGGCGCACCACTTCGCCGAAGGCGAGCAATGGGACGAAGCGTTTCGCTACAGCGTCCTCGCCGGCGACCGCGCCGTGCACGCGTTCGCGAGCGCGGAGGCGCGCCGGCACTACGCGCAAGCGCTGGAGGTCGCCGGGCGCGCGCGGCCGGCCCCGAGCGAGCGGGAGCTGGCCAGCGTTCACGAAAAGCTCGGCGGCATTCTCTATATCCTGGCGGAGTTCGAGGCGGCAGTGTCGGAGTTCGAGCGAGCCCTCGTGCTCATCCGCCGGTTCGGCGACCGGAAGCAGGAAGTGGCGACGCTGCTCGGGTTGGCCAACGTCTACAACTGGGGCCACAAGATCGGCGAGGTGTTGACGACCGTGAACGCCGCCCTCGCGATCGCGATCGAGATCGGCGACACGGCCGGCCAGGCCGGCTGCCACGCTCTGCGCGGCGAGGCGCGAGGCGGCGTCTACGGGCCAGTCGTCGAGGCGATGCGCGACTCATCCGAGGCCCTGCGTCTTGCTCGTGAGGTCGGTGAACCCCGTCTCCTCGCGCAGTGCCTCACGTTCGCCGGGCGGCACCTCGAATGGCACGGCGAATATGACGTGGCAATCGGGCATCTCCGCGAAGGGCTCGAGCTGGCGCGCCGCGAGCATTCCGGCTATCTGGTAGGCCTCTCGTTGTATCACCTGGGCCACGCGGCCCTGGCCCGCGGCGACTACGAGGATGCGCTCGAGCAGTACCGGAGTCTGCGCGACTACGCCGAGGCCGCCGGCGACAAGCTGTACCTCGCGCGCCTGCCGAACCTGTTCGGCGGCGTCTCCCTCGAGACCTACGATCTCGACGAGGCCATCCGATTCAACAGCGAGGGCGATGAGACAAGCCGGCGACTCTGGCCCTGGCCCGAGCCACGCGGTCACTCGCTCTGGAAGCTCGGTCTCGCGCACCTGTACCGAGGCAATCACGGGAGCGCCGAACGGGCGTTCCGCGAGGCGGAGTCGCTTCGTGAGCTCGATACCTGGGGCCGCTGGACGTGGGAGATCTCGCTGTGGAGATCACGCGGTGAGCTGCTGCTGACCGAGGCGAAGTACGACGAAGCCTGGATCTTGGCCTCGCGCTCGCTCGAGGCGGCGACCCAATGCCGCCAGCGCAAGCACATGGCCCGGGCGCTGAGACTGCAGGGAGAGATCTTGGCTGCGCAGGGACGGCTGGCGGACGCCACGCGAGTCCTGACGGCGTCGCTGGATCAGGCGCGCGTACTCGGTACGGCGCGGGAGTCCTGGATCGGGCACGCCGCGCTCGGCCGCGTGCTCACCCGCCTCGGCCAGGACCGGGAGGCTGAGACGCACCTCACCGCGGCGGCGCATGCGATCGAATCGATCGCGACGAAGCTCGTCACCCCGGACCTGCGCCAGAAGTTTCTCGTGGCCGAGCCGGTGGCCGACGTGTTTCGAACGCTCGGGCGGACGGCCCCAGGATCACGATGACTCGGGCCCGGCGATCACGAACCCGCCGTGCCGCGATCCCCGACACGAGCACCTCGCGCCGCTGGCCGTTCCGAGGGTAGAATCAGACGTGGCTCAGTGCCTCGAACTCGGGAGGATTCGACACATGGCTGGCTTTCGTTGCCCGAAGTGCGGCAAGGTGGCGATGGCGCCGAAGGTTTGCTGTGGCCGACCGATGAAGCGAGCCTGAGCCGGAGGCTCAGGTCCCCAGCGCCTCCTGTACGGCGGCGTCGAGATCGGTCGGGCCGAGCGGTTTGAACAGGCAGCGCTTGACGCCGAGCGCGCCCAGCCGAGCGTGGTCCTCTTCCCGTAGTCCCCAGCCCGTGATGAAGAGCAGCGGCACGCGCGTGTCGATCGCGCGGAGTCGCTCGGCGACCTCCCAGCCGTTCATGCCGGCCATCCCGATGTTCGTGATCACGATGTCGAAGCGCCCGGGCTGATACTCGGCGATGGCCGCGCGGCCGGTCGACGACGGAGACACCGTGTGGCCCACGCTGCGCAGCATCTCGGTGATCGACGAGAGCACCTGCGAATCGTCGTCCACGACGAGGATGCGCGCGTGCCGGCGCGTGCCGGTCGGCTGAGCCGGGCTGGCCGGGACCTGCGACTCCGGTCCGACCGGGAAGATCAGCGTGAACGTCGTGCCCGCGCCCGGGGCCGTGTCCACGCGGATCTCGCCCCCGTGGCGGCGCACGATCGAGTAGGCCATCGACAGGCCCAGGCCCGAGCCCGCCTCACCCTTGGTCGAGAAGAACGGCTCGAAGATGCGCTGGCGCACGCTCTCGGACATGCCGATGCCGGTGTCGGCGACCGTCACGCGCACGTCGCGCCCCGCCGTGTCGTGCGTGGCGAGTGTCAGGGTGCCGCCGTTGGGCATGGCGTCCATGGCGTTCAGGATCAGGTTGGTGAGGGCTTCGGTGAGAATGGCCGGCCGGCCCTGGGGCGACTCCGTCGCGCGGAGATCCAGGCGGAGCTCGAGCGGCCGGTTCTCGTGGGCGATGTTCTCCTCCCACCGTGGCCGGGTGATCGCGATGGCGTCCTGCACGATCTGATTGATGTCCACGCGGATGAACTGCTCGTCGGGCCGCAGGCGTGCAAACTGTCTGGATGCGCCGGACCGTCTCCGCGCCGTCCATGGCGGCCGATTCGACCACGCTGAGCGAGCGCTCGATCAGCTCGCCGTTGCCCAGGTTCTGCTTCATGAGCTGGGCGTAGCCCAGGATCGCCTGCAGGAGGTTGTTGAAGTCGTGGGCGATGCCGCCGGCGAGGCGGCCGAGCGCGGTGAGCTTCTCGGCCTGATGCAGCTGGTTCTCGATCTCGCGCTGCGCGGTGATGTCGCGGACGATCGCGATCAGGCCGTCGAGCTCGCCCTGCCGTCGATTGCGCAGTCCCGACAGCGTCACGGCCAGCGTGAGCGGCCGGGGCCGTCCCGGCGCCGCGGTGATCGTCTCGAACATGTCGCGCTCCGCCCCGCCCTCCAGCTTGCCCCGGGCCCTGGCGTAGTCGCCCTCGGGCAGTAACTCCACGATCCGTCGCTTGAGCGCTTGCCGCGCGGTCAGGCCGAACGTCCGCTCGGCGGCCGGGTTCCAGCCGTCGATCCGGTCGTCGGCGCGTGATGGTGATGATGGCGTCGCCCGCCGAGGCGATGAGCTGCTCGAGCGAGCGCTTGGTGGCGTCGATCTCGCCGTACAGCCGCGAGTTGCGCAGCGCGATGGCCAGGTACTCGGCCAGCATCTCGAGCAGCTCGCGCTCGCGCGGGTCGATGGGGCGGCCGGACGGACGGTTGTCGGCCACCAGGTAGCCCAGCCGTCCTTCCGCGTCGCGGATGACGCACGCCACCAGCATGGCGGCGCGCGCGGACTCCACCTGCGGCGCGTCGCTGGCGATGGTGATGGAGTCGTATCCGAGGGCCGTCTGCAGCTGGGCGGTGACCGCGCTGGTGATCTCGTTGGGGTCGAGCTGACCGATGATGGTGCGCGAGATCTCGCGAAGGATCGACAGCTGGGTGACCCGCAGCGACTGCTCGAAGGCTTCGCGGCGCGCCGCCTCCTCGAGATCGCGCGTCTTGGCGGTCAGGCGCCGCATCTCCTCGACCAGCCGGGAGACCTGGCCGCGGGCGCCGAGCTCGGCGTGTCGCCGCTCGAGCGCGCGTCGCACCACGTCTTCCAGATCCTGCCGGGAGAACGGCTTGATGAGGTACTCGAAGGCCCCGTGGGTCAGCGCCAGCTTGACCGTCTCCAGCGACGCGTAGGCGGTGATCATCACCACCTCGATCGCGGGGTCGATCCGCTTGACGCGGCGGAGGACCTCGAGGCCGTCCAGCTCCGGCATCTTGATGTCGAGGATCACGACGTCGGGCCGATAGGTGGGGATCTGCTCCAGCGCCATCAGCCCGCCGTCGGCCGTCTGGATCTGGTAGACCGGCTTGAGCAGCATACGCAGCGATTCGCGTGGGCCTAGCTCGTCGTCCACCACCAGGATCCGCGCCGCGTTGAGAGGGGGCGCGGCGGTGGTCACGTTATCGCGGGAAGGGCGACGAGAAATGACAGTTCGTGACGCGTTTGACGGAGCCGCAGCTGGCCACCGAGGGCCTCGACCAATCGCTGGGCCACCGCCGGACCCACATCGATGAGACTCTCCTGCACCATGTGCACGGGGTCGAAGAGCCGCTGCAGCTTCTCGGGCGTCACGGTCGCCGAGCGCGAGCCGACCATGATTCGCACCTCGGCGCTGCCCTCACGCTCCTCGTGCCGACCGACCGACAGCGTGACTCGCGGAGCGTCGGTGGGCGAGTTGTACGCGAGGTAGCGCACGAGATAGGAGAGCGCCTTGCGCAGCTGCCCCACATCGACCTTGATCGGCTGGGCAATGGCCTCCGGAACCACTTCCACCTGTAGGTGCTTGCCGGTGGCCTCGTCCGCCAGGTCGATGGCATCGACCAAATGACCGACGACCTCGCGGGCGTCCACGATGGAAAAGTGTAGCTCACCCTCCGTCACCAACCCTGCAAGTTTTTCGAAAACCTCGACCAGACGGCGCACGTCTCGGTGCACCACCGCCGAGAAGTGCTTGCGGAAGTCGGGGTCGTCGTAGCGCTCGCCGATCAGCTCGATGAAGGTGTTGATCGACACCAGTGGGTTCTTGATCTCGTCGGCGATCCGGGCCACCACCCGGGTCAGAAGCTGGAACTGCTCCGCCTCCCGCCGCTGGGTCGCCAACTCCTTCTGGGCGGTGAGATCCTCGAAGACGAGTACAGCCCCTAGTGGTTGGCCGTCCTCGTCGCGCACGGGGTATGTGGAGATTTCCAGCGCCAGCCGGCGCAGCGCCAGCTGGATCTCGGTGCGGGCGACCGGCCGGCCCGTGGACAGGGTCTCGTAGAGCATGTCCCCGAGGGGCGACGGGAGGATACGCAAATCTTGCCCGACCACTCCGGCGGCGGGCAGCTGGAGGATCTCCTCCGCCCGGCGGTTGAAGGTGCCTACCCGCTGGTCGCGCCCGATCGTGACCACCCCGCTCGACATGTGGGAGAGGATCCGCTCGGAGAACTCCTTCTCCCGGCCGAGCTGGTGGTGCAGCGTGATGTCCCGCAGGGCGGTGGCCAGGTGGGCGGCGAGATCGAACAGCGTCTCCATCTGCCGCCGGCCATAGGCTGCCCCGAACACGGGCTGGCCAAGCGTCAGAACGGCCACCAGCTCACCATGGGCCAGGAGGGGCACCGCCACCACCGCTTGCAGGAGCTTCAACTCCCGTAGGATTTCCGGGTCACCGATGTCCCCGTTGGCGGCCGGCCGGCCCTGCTCGGTCAGCCAGCCGATCAGCCCGTCGTGCGCCGAGAGGCGGATGCTCTGCACCAGCTGGTGCGCCAGCCCTCGATTGGCGGCGATTCTGAACTCGTTCCCGGTGGGATCCGGCAGGAGTACCGCCAGGCGAGTGGGGTGCACCAGCTCGGCGATGGCGTCCAGGAACATGCCGAGCACCCGTGGCAGGTCGAAGCCGGCCGCCAGCCCGCCAGTGATCCCACGGAGCACCCGGGTGAGTGCCGCGCCGTCCCAGGCCGGCTCTTCGCCGCCGTTGGTCACCGGCGCCAGGGGTAAAAGCCCCCGGGCAGCGCTGACTTCTCGCATCAGGCGCTGGCGATCCAGGGCATGACGCAGGACCGCGTCCAGCTCCCGGGCCGTGAAGGCCTCCGGAACGCCGAAATCGGCGCTGATCTCGTCGTCGGCGCTCTCGCCGATCGCGACGACCAGGGTCCGGGGGGCGATCTCCTTGGCGGCGGCGACGAAGGAGGCCAGGGCCCCGGCCGGCCCCTTGCCCTCTCGGAGGACCACGTCGATGTCAACCAGTCGCAGGGTCTGAAAGGCCTCGCTCTCGCTGCGGGCCTCAAAAATGGAGAATTTTGAGAGCGAGCGGGCGATACGGCTCCGAACCGCCTCATCAGCCGTCAGGACGAGAACAGTGTTCACACCACCATTGCGGATACCACGGATGCCACCGGAAACTCTACAGTGAAGATCGCACCACCCGCCGGCCGGTTATCCGCCCTCAGCCGGGCCCCATGCGCCTGCGCGATGCCTGCCGAGATCGCCAACCCCAGCCCAGACCCCCGGGCCTTGGTCGTGAAGAAGGGTTCGAAGACCCGTTCCAGCAGCTCGGGAGGGATTCCCGGCCCACTATCGGACACCGCCACGGTCACGTGAGTATCCGTCCGCGTGACGTCGAGGATGACCGTGCCTCCACTGGGCGTCACCTCGTGCGCGTTCAGCACGAGATTCAGGAACAGCTGCTCCAGCTCCGCGTGGTTCCCCAGCACGACGCTCGGATCCGCTCCGAGCGCGGTGCTGAGGGCCAGACTTTTCTCCTCCAGCGTCGGCCGCACCAGCTCCAGCACGTCTCCGAGCGGCACGCGAACGTCGATCGGATGCCGCGGCCCACCCGCCGGCCGCGAGAGTGTCCGCAACCGATCGACGAGACGCTGCATGCGATCGATCTCCCGCGTCGAGATCCGCCCGAACTCTTCCAGGAACCGCGCATCACCACGCCGACGCGGCAACAGCTGCGAGAACGTCTTGATCGCGACCAGCGGATTCTTGATCTCGTGCGCGATCCCCGACGCGAGCGCCTGGAAGTAGGCGAGCCGCTCCGCCCGCCGCCGCTCGACCTCGAGCTCCTTCAGCGGCGTGAGATCACTCACCACCGCGACCGCGCCCAGCACCGCCCCCGCGGGATCGCGAACGGGCGAGATCGTGCAGATGACCGGGCCGGCTGACCGGCCCCTCGGGCGCCGGCGCCGCCGTGACCAGCTCGACCTCGGGCTGCGTCCGCGCTTGCCCATCACCCGCGGTCGCCAGCAACGGCTCGGCCAGACACGCCGGCAGCACCGCCGCGGGCCCACCCCTGGTCGTCTCCGCCGCCAGCCCCGTGAGCTGTTCGGCCGCGCGATTGAACATGGCCACGCGCCCCGCAGCATCGATCGCGATGACACCACTCTCGATGGTCGCCGCGATGTTTTCGAGGTACTCGTTCGCGACAACGACTGCAGCATACAGCTGCGCGTTCTTGATGGCGACGCCGGCCTGGTTGGCCAGCGTCATGAGGAGATCGAGGTCGTGTTGATAGAACGCATCACCGGACAGCTTCGGTCCCACTGCAATCATCGCGATTAGCGTATCTTCGGAGAGCACAGGTAGCACGCAGCGACCAGTTCGTCTCGAGCTTAGGCTTTCGTGTAGGGCAACAGCGGCTGGACTCGCGTTCGCGCGCGATCTCGTCAGCCAGGACTGGTTCCTGCGCCGCTTCTAGGGCCGTTACGACCTCGGTAGGAGCTTGCGGCGGCGCGTCGAAGTGGGCCATCTCCCGGTCCGCTCTCGGCGATCGCGCAATGGAATTCTGGTCCGGCTGACCATCTCGCAAGTAGACTGCCACACCCTCCGCTCGCCGTCGACCGCACCACTGTCGTCGCTGATGAATCGCCAGCAGAGCTTTCAAGATGTAAGACCCGCGTTAGCATCTGGCTGGCTTCGCGTACCGTTCGCTGATAGTTCGCCTGAGTACGATAGACGTAGCGGTCCAGCAGGCGGCTGGCGGCATCGCGAGTGATCGGGTGTGAGGAGCGTCACGACTCCGACGGCGGTTAGGAGGAGGGCCAACTCAGAGGTGTCCAGGGTCATAAGGAGGCGCGGCCAGAACAGCGTCAACAGAAGAGCCTGCAGGCACGGCTGACAGGACGACCGCGAGTCCGATCGTCAGGCCGCGATGTATGAACAGCCGAAGATCCATGAGGCGGTGGCGGATGATGGCGTGGGCGACGAACCCGACGTAGACCAGACTGAAATAGGGCCCAATCCAGCTATATGTTGACTGCCCGGTAGTGAGGGGGACGACTAGGTTCGTGGACATTCCGCCGACAAATCCGCCGATAAGCCGGCTCCAAGATAGTGAAACTGCGCTCGGGCCAACCCGCGTGATGAACGCCACTTCTTCGCGAAGATCCAAGATTCCGATGAGCCAGGTCCCGATGAAGTAAAGAGCGAAGAGTGGATACAGCGGTCCTGACTTTCGCGAAAGTCCGGCGGGCGTGACCTCTGCGTCGCGCACGATAAGATTGGTCATAAGAGATAGCGACATGAACAGGATGCCGATCGCGAAGATGATGCGCACATAGAGAGGCGATGACCAGGAGGTCGCCGAGGGATAGCAGTGGGCGAACAATAGGAATGCGACTGGGATAAGACTGGCGAACCCAAACGCAAAGCCGAACGACAAATCGAGATTGTTGGGATTCTGAAAGCCTGCGACCCCGAGCACCCAGCCGGCAAACGCTAGTGATTGGGCTGCGAAGGCAAGGTTGACAGCGTTGCGCGGACGAGCGCGCAGCACGAAGAGGCCTAACACCGCATCGAGAAGTGCGATCGTTGATCTGACTCAGCTCAATCATGACATCACCGGCCATGGCGAATGCGACGTTGAGAGAGCGCGAAGTATAGCGTCCTCGGCAACCCAGACAAGCACTATAGGTAGGGTTCTGGCCGGGGGAAGCAACTGTATCTCTGAAGGTTCAGTAGCGCAAGCGAGGGGGCCTGCGACCGCTGCGATTGAGCCGTCTAGACGTCCCCTAGACGGGATGCGCTCTACTACTCCGATTGGCTTAGCTCCAAAGGAGGGGTTGGCGATCTCGGCTTGCTGGTGCAGTCACGGCATCCTGGAGGACGGGAAATCGAGCACAACCTTCATGCCGGGCCCGGCAACGTTGTTTTCGGCCCGGATGGTCGCGCGGTGGGCGTCAGCAATAGCACGGCAGATGGCAAGGCCCAGACCCGATCCCTCCGGCTTCGTGGTTACGAAAGTATCGAAGATCTCGGCAGCAATTCCCCTGAAACCGCCCGGCCCAGTATCCGCGATTTCGATGACAAGCAGATGGTCTTCGCTTCGATTCGAGTAGAGGATTGTGATCTGCCCGCCCTGATCTATCGCTTCGAGGGCATTCATCAGAATATTGAGGAACAACGACTTTAGCTGCGCGGGGTCTCCTTGAATTGAGGGGGCTGCTCGCTCGCCTGTGACCGCGATTCTGACTTTGGCCCGTTCGATCTCGCCGCGAAGCAGGGCGAGCGTGTCACGAAGCAGCGACGTGAGATCAACTGGGCGAAAGCGTGGAATTGGTGGTGCCGCAAAGCCGCGAAGTCGGGCAACCAGTTGATCTATGCGGCCGATCTCTTGGAGGACGATCTTCCCGAAGGAATCCCGGAAGCTCTTCGTCGTTCGCTCTTTCGGGTAGTAGCTCCGCGAATGTTCTGATTGCAACGAGCGGATTCTTGATTCATGTGCTAGGCCGCGCGCGAGAGCTCCAAAGGAGACCATTCGCTCTGCTCGGCGTTTTTCGGCTTCCGCTAGACCGATTTGGACGTGAAGTCTACTTCGCTCACCTACTTGGCTGGCGACCGCGGTGATCAGATCAATATCCGCGGTGAAGTACGGATCACTGGACCGCTTCGGACCTATGACGTAGAAGCCCCCGGATTGCCCCTGCACGAAGACCGGCAGAATACATTCGGCCCGAGCCGTTGGATCTCATCAAGCTCGGCAGAGGATGTGCCATTGGTTCCACGCCGGAGGTCCGCAGGGATCAAGGCCGACAGACTCGCGCTGCGAAGTGACTGAATCAAAGGTGACGACTCCAGTACTGTGCGCGGTAGGGGCGGTTCGTCGGTGCCCCACGAAGACTCAAGCCGAAAGTCGGAGCCACCGGCGTCTCCAATGTAGAGCGCAACGCGCTCAGCGTGCACCGTATTGGAGATCGCGCGGCAGGTGTACTCGAAGAGCAGTCTGAGATCGATGATGTCGCTCATCGAGCGGCGGATTTCGCGCAACGCCGCAGCATAGTCATATGGCGTTCGAAAGAAGTAGTAGTCGAGGCCCGACTGTACGCCGCTTCGGAGTGGCTGGAAAACCTGAGCGACGACAAGCGCCAGGATGAGGGTAACAGCCAGAGGTAGTGCTTGCGGCTCAATAGCGAGGAACCAAGACGTTATCTCGGCAAGAACGAGGAAGGCCACGGCTGCGATTAGTGAAGCTCCTACCTCCGTCACGCCGCGCCTGACCACGAGACGGATGTTTAACAGCCGATAGCGAACGATCGCGTGGGCGATGAAGCCGCCCATGACAAGGCCAAAGATCGGTCCATAGACGTTGAGCCGTGAAGTGCGGAATATGAGAGGGAAGAGGAGATTGGTAATAGAGCCGCCCACCGCGGCGATTCCAATACCGAACAACACAAACTGAACCTGCAGGCGCTCGACACCGATCAGAAAGTGAAGCTTTCGACTGAGAAGCAGCAGGCTGACTGCTAGAGACAGAACGAGGTAGGCGCCGAAGGCTGGATAGAGTGGGCCGTATGTCATGTGGAGGGCACGATCTACTGAGGACGTTGCCCGTGCCAGGAGCGGAGTCAGAGAGGCTGCGCATGACGTCAGCGCGCAGCCCGTTATCAGCCACTTTAGGCGATCGGAGGTGCGAGGGAGGGGGGTAGGGAAAGACTGAGACAAAGCGAAAGCACCAAAGCGGTAGTAGTGACGCTGAGAAGAAAGCGGATCGAGCCCAGATGATGCCCCAAGGAGTGTTGGCATAGGCGGTCACGAGGCCGTTACTTAGGGTCCACGCACCAAGAGTGAGCGCCAGGCATGCGAACGCACGGTTTGCTAGACCCGACGGCTGAGACCGCCAGACAGCCACGCTGAGGGCAGCATGCGATGCCGCCGTTAGCGCAAGGATGGCAAGCGCGTCAGTCATTGGTCAGTTGGTGCCCCGAGCACAAGTACGGAATGCGTTCCTCCCATAGCATGCGCATTAATGAGGATGCGTCGAACGCGACCCGGACGCGCCTTGTGTGGAACGTAGTCAAGGTCACATTCTGGATCGGGCGTGTCCAAATTGATTGTTGGAGGAATCACGCCATGCTGAATGGTTAGGCAGGAGGCAGCTACCTGTAGCGCCGAGGCTGCCCCCATTGCATGACCTATGGCGGATTTGATCGAGCTGACCGGAACATTGTATGCGTGAGCGCCGAGCGCCTCTTTGAAGGCGCGGGTCTCAATAAGGTCGTAGTCCGGCAGACTATTGCCGTGCGCATTGATGTGATCTAGGTCCCCGGGCGCCAGGCCGGCCATCGAGAGTGCCGAGCGAATCGCGGAGGCTAGGGCCCTTTCCGCTGTGTCGGTGCGTGGGCCGTAGCCGCCCTCGTTTCCGTGGCCATAGCCCAGAACTTCCGCATATGCTGGCACGCCACGGGATCGCGCACCTTCTTGCTCCTCGAGAATCACTACGGCGGCGCCTTCGCCAAGAACCATGCCGTCCCGATTTAAGTCGTAAGGTCGCGAAGCCTTGCTAGGTAGGCCCTCGTACGTCGTTAGAATCCCCAGCGCAGAAAGCGTGGCATAGGCGAGCTCGGCAAACGGCGCATCAGTCGCGCCGGCTAAAGCGACATCCGCGTAGCCATCAGCGATTTGTTGTGTGGCCCACTGAACTGCATCGAGACCCGTGGTGCAAGCCGATCCGAGCGTCAGGGCTTGGCCCTGGATTTTGAGCTCGGAGGATATGTGGCTGACTGGCGCGTGGGCGGCGAATTCCAAACCACTTACCATGGGGATACCCGAGAAACCAGCACGTGCGAAGCCAAGCCGTGCACCTTCGGTTACGTCACCGATTCCCGACATCGAGGTTCCCATCGCAATCCGGACGCGGTCTGCTCGAACCTCTTTCATATTTAGACGGGCGTCTTGGACCGCGAGCTTGGCTGCTGCAACGGCAAGCTGTGAGAATCGTCCGCGATGTCTGACTCGCGCAGGAAGCATGAACGCTTCGGGTCGGAAGTTCGCCACTTCAGCGCCCACTCGGCAGGGATAGGGCGACGCGTCAAATAGTGAAATAGGACCAACTGCCGAAGTACCCGCAACCAGGTTGTGCCAGAAATCGTCCTTGCCGGTGCCGTTTGGCGCGACTACCCCTAGTCCGGTTATGACGACTCGTCGCCGATGATTCATCGAGATGTCATTGACTGATTCATCATCATCCCTGAAACGCCGATCTCAAAAGTCGGCGGTATCCCGGATCCGGATGGCTGCGTGAATCACGAGGACGAGGCGCTCTACGCGGGTTTCTACTAACGCCGAAAGGCGCATCCTCGAGACCGTCATGTGAGCGCTTGTGTATTCTAGCCGGTGTGGTTATAGAACCAAGAGTAGTAAATATCAAGCATACTTAGAGCTGGCGCAGTTTCACGGGAACATCTGGGCGACGCGCTTCTCGAACTGATCTCCGGTCCGCAGCGCCGGCGAATCCCAATGACGGCTGCCACACGACGAGTTGACCTCTTTCTACGCTGTTAGAATGTAAGTCGATTCAGCATGGATACCTACCTAGTCAGCCGTCGCGATCTGCTCAGCCTGGCCGCAGCCGTCCTTCTCGCGCCCGTTGGTCGCCTCGCCGCCGCCGAGTCCACCGCCCGCCGGGGGAAATTCACCGCCGATATCGGAGTCCTCTACCGGGTGCTGAGCTTCCACATGGAGGGCGAAGTCGAGGAGAACGTCGATCGGGAGGCGGGGCGCTACGAGGTGCGGCTGACGGGGCAGGGAAGCGCGATCTCCAATCGCATCGAATCGAGCGGTGTGCTCCGCGAGGGGCGATGGGCGCCGGTGCGCAGTGCGTCGTGGTTTGAGATCCAGGGGCGGGAGTCGCGGACGCGGATTGCCTACGACTACCAGCGCCGGAGCGTCGACTATCACGCGTACGGCGAGACCTTCTTCCTGCGACGGGTGCGCGCCGTGGATGACGTGGTCACCTTGCCCGAGGGGGTGATCGTCGATGACGCCGTCTCGGCCGCGCTCAACTATCGGGATGGGCTCTGGAGAGCGCAGCCCGACGGCAATCTCCATTCTCACATCGTGCGGCGTCGGACCAGTCCTGGGGAAGGGCCGGACGATGTGGCGGCCTCGTATCGGGCCGAGATCATCCCGCTCGAGCTCAAGATGGCGCCGGATCCGGAGACGAGCAAGCCGTCCGCGCTGCTGGATCTGAGTCGGTTCTCCTCGTGGGCCCGTGAGAATCGGCCGGCGCGGATCGTGTTCGATGACGAGCGGCGACCGGCGTTGATCACGGGCTCGATGATTCTCGGCAGCTCGGTCACCATCCGCCTCGGATAGATGCACGACCTGGTCACGCTCGGCGAGGTGATGTTGCGCCTGGCCATTCCGTCGCCGGCACGCATCGAGAGCGTCAGCCAGCTCGACGTTCAGATCGGCGGGGCCGAAGCCAACGTGGCGGCGGCCTGTGCGCGGCTGGGACTGCGATCGGCGTGGATCTCGGCGGTACCGGCCAATGCCTGGGGTGATCGCACCCGTGCGTGAGCTGACGGCGCACGGTGTGGATTGTGCTCACGTGCGTGCGGTGGATGGCGCCCGGATGGGCCTCTACTTCATCGAGTACGGTGCGGCCCCTCGTCCGGTCCGGGTCCTCTACGACCGACGCGACTCGGCATTCGCACGCTTGCGCGCCGAGGAAGTGGACTGGGAGCCGGTCCGCCGGGCCCGGCTGGTCCACCTGACCGGGATCACGCCGGCGCTGGGGCCGGGACCACGGAGCGTCGTGGAGCGGGCGCTGGACGAGGCGTCCCAGCTCTCGTTCGACGTCAACTACCGGGCGACGTTGTGGTCACCCGCCGAGGCTCGCGCGTTCGCCGAATCGGTCCTTCCCCGGGTGCGCTACTTCTTCCTCGGTGAGACGGAGGCCCGGATCCTCTTCGAGTTGACTGGCTCGCCCGAAGCGACCCTCCAGGCGCTGGCGCGGCTGGCTCCCAAGGCGACCATCGCGCTCCTTCAGGGGCCGGAGGGCTCGACAGTGCTGGATGGCGGGCGCCTCTGGCGGCCCAGCCGACGCCACACGGTGCAGATGGTCGATCCGGTTGGCGCCGGTGATGCCTATGTCGCCGGGTTCTTGTGGGCGGCGCTCAACGGGCGGGGCGCGCAGGAGGCGGTCGATGCGGGGGCGGCGGTGGCCGCGCTCAAGTGCTCGACGTGGGGGGACATCGCGCTGATCGATCTGCGCGACGTCACCGACGCGCTCGCTGGAGGCCCGGACGTCCGTCGTTGATTCCGCCGCTCGCCTTGCTGTTATAGTGAGGCAGCATGGCGGGCGACCGCATCCTGGATGGCCTCAACGACGCGCAGCGTGAGGCTGTCACCCATGACGCCGGCCCGCTGCTCATCGTGGCCGGCGCCGGCACGGGCAAGACCACCGTCATCACCCGCCGTATCGCCTGGCTGATCGCCCAGCGCCGCGCCCGCCCGGAACAGATCCTCGCGCTCACCTTCACGGACAAGGCCGCCGCCGAGATGGAAGAGCGCGTCGACCAGCTCGTGCCCTACGGGTACGCCGACGTCGAGATCGCCACCTTCCACGCCTTCGGCGACAGCCTGCTGCGGGGCCACTCGCTCGAGATTGGCCTGAAGAACGATTTCAGCGTCCTCAGCCGGGCCGAGCAGGTCATCTTCCTGCGCGACCGGCTCTTCGAGCTGCCACTGGCGCGCTACCGTCCGCTCGGGGACCCGACCCGCCACCTGCAGGCCATCATCACGCTCGTCAGCCGGTGCAAGGACGAGAACATCTCGCCCGAAGACTACGCGCAGTGCGCGGAGCGGCTGCGCGCCGCGGCCGAGGCCACACCCGACGATACCGAAGGGCGTGACCGCGCCGCGGGCCAGGTCGAGCTGGCCGCCACGTACGCGAAGTACCAGGAGCTGATGGCCCGCGAGGGCAACATCGACTTCGGGGATCAGATCGTCCTGGCCTTGCGGCTGCTGCTCGAGCGGCCGCACGTGCTCAATCTCTACCAGCGACGATTCAAGTACATCCTGGTGGACGAGTTCCAGGACACGAACTACGCGCAGTTCGAGCTGGTGAAGCGGCTGGGCGCCCGTCATCACAACGTGGCGGTCGTCGCCGATGACGACCAGGCCATCTATCGGTGGCGAGGTGCCGCCATCTCCAACGTGCTCGGATTCCTCGAGCACTACGGCGGGACCCGGCAGGTCGTGCTCACCGAGAACTTCCGCTCGCACCAGGCCGTGCTCGACGCGGCCCATCGGCTGATCGTCTACAACAACCCCGACCGGCTCGAAGTGCGCAGCGGGATCGTGAAGCATCTGACCGCGGTGCGCGAGCCGCCGGGACCGGAGCCCAGCACGCTGCACTACGAGACGGCCACCCAGGAGGCCGACGCCGTCGCGCAGATGATTCGCGAGCACGTGGAGGACGGGAGCGTGGCGGTTCTCCGACGTGGCGGTCCTGGTGCGCTCCAACGACGACGCCGATCAGTTCCTGCGCTCGTTCAACCTGCGCGGCATCCCGTGGACGTTCTCGGGGAACGCCGGGCTGTATGGCCGACCCGAGGTGCGCCTGCTGCTGGCGTTTCTGCGAGCGGTCGCGCACCCCGACGACTCGGTGAGCGTGCACTACCTGGCGTCGTCGGACCTCTACCAGGTGCCCATCGTGGATCTCACGCGCTGCGCGACCCACGCCGACCGCAAGCACCGCTGGCTGTTCGATGTCCTGCGGACGATGGACGAGAATCGCGAGCTGGCCGCCGAGATCTCGACCGAAGGCTTGCTGGCGATTCACCAGCTGGTGGGTGATCTCGTCCGCTACATGGAGCTGGGCCGGGAGATGCCGACCGGCGAGCTGCTGTATCAGTTCCTGGTCGACTCGGGATGGCTGGCCCGCATGTCCAAGGCCACCACCGCGCGCGACGAGGCCGAGGTCCAGAACATCTCCAAGTTCTTTCGCCGCATTCTCGACGCCAGCAAGGCGTTGAAGTACGACAACATTCGCGAGTTCGTGAAGCACCTCGACGCCCTCATCGACGCCGGCGAGGATCCGGCCGTCGCCGAGGCGGATGTGGAGACACCGGCGGTGCGCGTGCTCACGGTCCACAAGGGCAAGGGGCTCGAGTTCCCGGTGGTGTTCATGGTGAGCCTGGTGCAGGGCAAGTTCCCGACGCACCGACGCGGCGATGCGCTGGAGCTGCCGGTCGAGCTGCTACGCGACGCGCTGCCGTCCGGCGATTTCCACACGCAGGAGGAGCGCCGGCTCTTCTACGTCGGCATGACGCGCGCTCGCCGCGAGCTGTTCTTCACCAGCGCGCGAGACTACGGCGGCGCGCGCCAGCGCAAGGTGAGCCAGTTCGTGCTGGAGGCCCTCGACCTTCCCAAGGACGCCGCGCGACCGTTCAAGAGCAGGGCGGTGGAGGAGATCGAGCGGTTTGCTCCGCCGCCCAGCCAGGACGTCGGCGATACGGTCCCGGTGCCCGACTCCGAGGAGCTGCTGATCAGCCACCGACAGGTGGACGACTATCAGACCTGCCCGCTGAAGTATCGCTACATCCACATGCTGCGCGTGCCGATCCTCCGCCACCACACCGTCGTCTACGGCAGCACGATCCACGCCGTGGTCGAGTTCTATCTCAAGCGCCGCGTGGAGGGGAACTACACCTCGCTCGACGACCTGCTGGCGGAGTACGACCGCAAGTGGCTGAACCAGGGCTTCCTGACCTGGGAGCACCAGGAGGCGCGCAAGGCGGCGGGCCGCGAGGCGTTGACCCGCTTCTGGCATCACGAGGAGGCGGAGGGCGTCAAGCCAACCTACATCGAGAAGGACTTCGCGTTCAGCGTCGGCCACAACCGCGTGCGCGGCCGCTTCGATCGCGTCGACGAGGACCTGCTGGGCGCGGTGATCGTGGACTACAAGACGAGCGAGGTCACGCGCCAGAAGGACGCCGACCGGCGTGTCGCCCAGAATCTGCAGCTCAAGATGTATGCGCTGGCGTGGCGCGAGATGACGGGCCGCCTGCCGCAGTGGGTGGAGCTGCGCTTCATCGAGACGCACGTGATCGGACGCCACGAGCCGACGGAGCAGGACGTTCAGGAGGCGATCGCCGCCGTCGAAGCGGCCGCCGCCGGTATCCGCGCCCGCCGCTTCGAGGCCACGCCCTCCCGGCAGGCGTGTCGCTACTGCGCCTACAACCAGATCTGTCCGTTCACCGCCACGCGAGAGTAGCGTCTACCATTCGATACGTCTTGCCGGGCCTTCGGCCTGGTGTTAGGACTCGTAGCATGAACGAAGAGCTGACCGGTCTCCGCGACGAAATGCGCCAGGGCTTGCGAGATGCGCCGAGATGCGCCAGGGGTTCGCGCGCGTGGACGAGCGCCTCGAGCAGCTGACCCAGGACGTGGCTCAGCTACACCAGGATGTGGCAACCCTGGGACTGCGGGTGGATGCGCTGGAAGAACGAATTCGGGAGAACGGCATTCTCCTCGAGGCGCTGCGCGACGACGTCCGCTTGATTGCCGAGGGGCACGTACTGCTCAACCAGCGCATCGACAACTATCGAAGCGAGGCGGATACCCAGCGGGCGATCATCGCGCTTCTTCAAACGTCATACCGCGATCTCGACCGCCGCCTGACCCGTCTGGAAGAGCAGGCCGGCGGGACGGGGCCAGGTGCACGATCCCGATGAACCGTCACGCGGGTCCGCCGCGAGCGTCCGACGAGCCGACGATCCCTGAGCCGACGTTCGCCGAGCGGGCGCGCACGCTCGCTCATCTCGGACGCACCGGTACGCTGGCCACGCTCTCACGCAAGCACCCGGGTCACCCCTTCGCGTCGGTCATGCCCTACGCGCTCGATGCGAGCGGTCGGCCCTTGTTTCTCATCAGCACGATGGCGATGCACACGCACAACCTCCAGGCCGACCCGCGCGCGAGCCTGCTGGTGACCCAGCCGGACTGGAGCGGCGACCCGCTGGCCGCCGGCCGGCTGACGCTCATGGGTGAGGCCCACCGCCTCGACGGCGCGGGTGTGGCCGATGCGCGCGCCGCCTATCTCGCGCGGCATGAGCGCGCCGCCTACTGGGTCGATTTCGACGACTTCGGCTTCTGGCGTCTCGACGTGCTCGACGTCTACTTCGTCGGTGGCTTCGCGGCAATGGACTGGGTGACCGCGGATGCCTACGCGGGCTCCGCGGCGGATCCGCTGGCGGATGCCGGCGCCGGGATCGTCGAGCACATGAATCGCGATCACGCTGACGCGCTGGTCGCGTACGCGCGCCACTTCGCGGGCGAGACCGCGGAGGAGGCGACCATGGTGACGGTCGATCGGCTCGGGTTCAAGCTGCGGTTGCGTCAGGGCCAGCGGCTGTCCAGCGTGCGTATCGCATTTTCGCGCGAGGTGACGACGGCGGCGGAGAGCCGTACGGTGCTCATCGACATGCTGCGGCAGGCACGCGGCGACGAGGGCGGAGGCCACCATGGCGCGTGAGGTGACGGTGCGCTGGCTGAGCGGGATGCAGACGGAAGCCGAGGTCGGCCCGCACCATGTGCGCGTCGACGCGGGGGTCGACGGAGGCGGGAGCGACACCGGGCCGTCGCCCGGTGAATTGCTGCTGAGCGCGCTCGGCGCCTGAAAGGTGATGACCGCTCGGCAGTTTGCCGAGCGCCGGAAGTGGCCCCTGACCGGCATCCGTGCGCACCTCGCCGCCGAGAACGTGGGTGGCAAGTACGGCAAGATCGAGGTCGAGCTCACCCTCGAGGGGGATCTCACCGACGAGCAACGGCAGCGCCTGCGTGATGTCGCCGAGCGCTGCTTGGTCAGCAAGACGCTGGCGGCCGGGGTGCCGATCGTCCTGCGCTGATCGAGCTCAGCGCCCGGCTCGACCCGGCCTCAGCGCTTGCCCGACCAGTGCGGCGTGACCTGCTCGATCGTCCAGACCGGTCCCTTCAAGTACATCGCGCCCTCGAACTTCAGAAAGGCCGGCGACGGTGCCGCTGGAGACCCAGTAGCGGATATCGGGCGGGTCCTTGCCGATCAGATTCGCGATCGTGCCCTTCAGTCCGGGGATGTCCAGTTTGACGAGGTGGCGAACGGCCGTCAGCGTCGCATCGCCCACCGTGAAGCGCTCCTCGCCCTCCGGCCCCATGTCGCTGCGCACGAGCTGAGGCTTGGGCGTGAAGGCCATCAGATAGCCGGTGGCTCGGCCCCCGGCCGGGAGATTGCGCAGCAGCATGCCCGTCATTCCGTTGTGGAGGTCCTCGGGCAGGTCGAGCGTCCCCTCCGCGCTCTTGTCACCGCTCGACGCACGATAGCGACCGCTGTTGCGATCGAAGCTGGTCTCGCTGCTGGCCTCGCCGAAGGCAGGGCCCCGCTGGATCAGATGGTAGGCCACCAGGCGAAACACGCTGTGCTGGGTGAACGTCACGGTCTCGTCGTACAGCGAGCCGTCGGCGAAGTGGAAGAAGAGGCGGCTCTCCACCCGCTCGCCGCGCACCGTCTGGATGAGCTGGCCGTTGGCCAGCAGGGCGCCGCGGTACGAGCGCAGGACCACGAAGCCGTGTGAGGTGCCCTCCACATAGCGGACGGCGACCGGGGCCGCTTCGGCAGACGCGACCAGCGCGATGGACAGGAGGATGGCGGCCAGGCCCCAGGCTCGCATGACGGTACCGTAGGCAAGTTCGGTGCCGGCGCCTCGCTTGACACGAAAGAGTCGCCGCCCTACCGTACGCCCACGATCCATCCGCGCAGGAGGAACGCCATGATCCGGGTGTCGGTGCTCTACGCCCACGAGGCGGGCAAGAAGTTCGACCACGACTACTACGTCAACAAGCACATGAAGCTGGTCCGTGAACGCCTGACCGGCTTCGGTCTGGTTCGCACCGAGGTGGACAAGGGCAAGGCGGGCGGAGCGCCGGGCGTGCCGGCACCGTTCGTCGCCATCGGGCACGAATACTTCGGGGCCCTCGACGAGTTCCAGAAGGGCATGGGCCAGCACGGCAAGGAGATCATGGCGGACGTGGCCAACTACACGACCATCCAGCCCCAGATTCAGATCAGCGAGATCATCGGCTAGTGGCTACCACGACGACATACGACGTCGTGGTCGTGGGCGGCGGCAACGCCGCGATGTGCGCGGCGCTGTCGGCACGCGAGACGGGGGCGCGCGTCCTCGTGCTGGAGAAGGCGCCGGAGGCGTGGCGCGGCGGCAACGGCTTCTTCACGGCCGGTGGCTTTCGCTTCGGATTCAAGTCCTTCGACGAGCTGCGGACGCTCATCGGCGACCTCTCCGATCAGGAAGCCGCGCAGATGGAGGTCGATCCGTACACCGAGGACACCTTCTACGATGACCTCATGCGGGTCACCGAGGACTGCGCGGACCCCGACATGGCGCTGTTCCTGGTGCGCGAGTCCCAGAACACGGTGCGCTGGATGAAGGACCGCGGCATCCGCTGGATCCCGATGTTCGGACGCCAGGCCTACAAGGTGGGTGGAAAGTTCCGCTTCTGGGGCGGCCTCGTCCTGGAGGCGGTGGGCGGCGGACCCGGGCTGATCGACATGGAGTATGCCTCGGCGGCCAAGGCTGGCATCGACGTCCGCTTCGAGGCGAAGGCGACGCGTCTTCTCACCGACGATCGCGGCCGGGTCACCGGCCTGATGGTACGGACCGCCGAGGGCGCCGAGACGATCACCGCCGGGGCCGTGGTCCTGGCGGCCGGCGGCTTCGAGGCGAATCCCGAGATGCGCACGCGTTACCTCGGCGCCAACTGGGAGCTGGCTCGCGTGCGGGGCACGCCCTACAACACCGGCGACGGCATCCGCATGGCGCTCGACATCGGTGCCTTGCCCTGGGGGCACTGGAGTGGGTGTCACTCCGTGCAGTGGGATCTCAACGCGCCCTGGCACGGCGACCGCAAGGTGGGCGACAACTTCCAGAAGCACTCGTACCCCGTCGGCATGATCGTGAATCTGCCGCGGCGAGCGATTCGTGGACGAGGGCGCCGACTTCCGGAACTACACCTACGTGAAGTACGGACGCGCGGTGATCGGCCAGCCGCGTCGCACGGCGTTTCAGATCTTCGATCAGAAGGTCCTCGATCTGCTGCGCGAGGAATACCGCATCCGGGAGGTGACGCGGCCGAGGATGCCACGCTGGAGGGCCTGGCGCGCAAGCTCGAGATCGACGTCGCCGGCTTCGTCAAGACGGTCAAAGACTTCAACGCGGCGGTGATGAGTGAGGTGCCGTTCAACCCGGCGGTCAAGGACGGTCGGGGCACGCCGCGGCCTGGCGCTTGCCAAATCGAACTGGGCGCAGGCGCTCGACACTCCGCCGTACGTCGGCTACGCCGTGACGACCGGCATCACCTTCACGTTCGGCGGGCTCAAGATCGACAGCACGGGGTCGGTCATCGACTGCGAGCAAGCGCGCGATCCCGGGTCTCTATGCCGCCGGCGAGCTCGTGGGCGGGATCTTCTATCACAACTACCCGGGAGGGGCGGGGTTGATGGCCGGGGCCGTCTTCGGGCGCCTCGCGGGCCGGTCAGCCGGGGAGTCCGCGCGAAACCTCAAGAGATAGCCGGGACGTACCGTCGCTTCGCGGCGAGGTCGCCGACGCCATGACGGCAATTCGCTGCCGCACGTGTGGCGAGGAGCACGATCTGAGCGGGATCGAGCCCTCGTTCACCCGTCCGGATGCCTTCTTCGCGGTGCCGCCGGATCAGCGGGACCGGCGGATCAACGCCGACTCCGAGACCTGCCTGATCTCGTCGGAGGATGGCCAGACTCTCGCCTGCTTCATACGGGCCGTGCTCCGAGTGCCGATCCAGGACGCCGGCGCCACGATCGGTTGGGGCCTCTGGGTCGAGGTCAGCGATGAGACGTACTGGCGCGATGAGCGCCGTGTGGAACGAGCCGGATCAAGCTCAGGAGCCCCGTTCCCGTGCACGGTGGCGAACGAGATCCCGAACTACCCGAGCACGCGCGGCCTGCCGGGGACCATGCGTCTCACCGACGTTCGTACCCGGCCTCGCTCGTCCTCGCCACGGACTCCCAGCACCCGTTCGCGGTCGAGGCCCGCACCGGCGTGCCGCTCGAGCGGTCTCTGGAGTGGCGATCGTGGGCCGTTCACCGCCCGTGAGCTCTCCGCTCCAGCGCCGGAGCCTCGTGCTCGCCACGGCGGTGTGGGGCGCGTTTCTCCTCGAGCCGATCAGCGACGCCGGCATCGGCTTTCCGATGGGCCTGATGGCGCTGCTCGGCACCGCCCTGCTGGCCGCGGTGTGGCTCGGGGTGCTGGCCGCCGATCGCGCCTCCGGCACTCGCTCCTGGCGCTGGCTCGCGTGGCTCGTCCTTCCCCTCGCCGGCATCGCGGTGGCTGCCATCTTCCTCACCGCGCAGTCGCCGATGAACCCGCTCTTCCGCCTCCGCTTTGTCCTGAGCCGATCTGCGCTGCAAGGTGTCGCCGTCACGCCGTCCACCCGTCCGGTCTCGTCGCCACCCGGATGGGTCGGACTCTTCCGGGTACAGCGCGTCGATCGGTTCGGCGACGACGTGCATTTCGTCACGGTCTCGTGCGGGGTCGTCGACGAATGCGGGATCGCCTATGTTCCGGGCCCGCCACCGCGCCGGCCGGGCAAGACCAGGCTCACCCCCCTGGGCGGCGCCTGGTACCACCTGTATTCGGTCTTCTGAGCATCGACTCGCTCTTCTGAGCGTCGGACTCGCTCTTCTGAGCGGCGGCGCAGGATCAGGACTTGGTGTAGCTGACGAAGAACGAGCCGAACTCGATCGGCTCCAGCGTGTCGGGAAACTCGCCGGGCTTCCAGCGCCCGGGGATCTTGGCCAGCCGGAAATCCTTCTCGCGGCCGAAGCGCTCGTTGATGTCCTGCTCCGAGAAGACGCGACAGTGATCCGCGTAGCCGTGAATCGGGGTGTACTCGGGCAGCGGGCCGACGGCGCGGAATTCGTGCATCGGCACCACGAAGCAGAAGCGCCCGCCCGGCCGCAGCACGGTGAGGATCGAGGCGATCGTCCCCTCCACGTCTCGCACGTGCTCGAGCACCGCGAACGAGTAGGCGAGGTCGAAGGAGGCGGGCGGGAAGTGCTGGTGGACTTCCTCGGCCAGCCCCTCGCGAAACGCCACGTTGGTGAAGCGGTTCAGGCGTCGGGCGATCGCCACGTTGGCCGCGGCGACCTCCACGCCCTCCACGCGGGCGCCGGGATGCCGGGCGGCGATCGCCATGGCCACCGCGCCCTCGCCACAGCCGGCGTCGAGCACGCGCGTGGGTCGCACCGCCGTGATCTCGCGCTCCAGCTCCCGGAACTCCGGGTCGCGCCCGCGCCGCTCGATCATCTTGCGCGTCTTTCGCCCGAGCCAGATGCGCAGGCGTTTCTCGAGCTGCTTGAGCCCGGCGCGCCAGCGGAGGCGCCGGTACTGATCCTCCTGAGCGCCGACGTAGGCTTCGCGGCTGTCGAGGTGCGTCAGCCACGAGCGGATGCGGGCGGCCTCCGCGGCGTAGCGGGGGTCGGGGTGGTCGGCCTGTGCCCCGTCCAGGATCTCGAGCGCGCCGTAGATGTTCTCGCGATAGCACTGGAAGCGGACGGCCTGCATCACGGCCGGGACGTCGCGTGGATCGATCATCGCGGCTTCGATCCTAGCATCCCGGATCATCCGGTACGGTGGCACGCAGCGCGGGCTCGGCGGCATCCAGGAACCAGTCGGGCAGCAGGACGCGATAGCGCTGCAGGAAGCGCGAAAACTGCGCGTCCAGCACGTACGTCACGCCGTGATCCTCCGGGTGACGACACGAGCGGCCGTACGCTTGCAGCAGGGCCTTGGCCGTCTCGGTCGCGTACCAGCGCGGGTCGCGCGACTGTCGGGCGGCGGTCCACGGATCCCCGAGGTCGGGGAAGGGCAGCTTGGTGACGATCTGGAAACGCAGGAAGTCGTCGGGGAGGTCGACACCCTCCCGCAGCGACGGGGAAACGAGCACCGTCGGCAGCGGCGAGGCGCGATGGAGGTCGAGCGCCGGGACCTTGCCGTCCGTGGAGTCGATCCACAGCAGCCGGCGGGCCTCGCGTGGCGCGCGGCTGGCGAGATCCTGCACCAGCCGCCGGCCGGCGCCATACGAGGCCACGTGGATCAGCCCCTTGTCGGCGGGATGGGCGGCAAGGATCGCCGCCACCGCGGCGAACAGCGCGGGCTCCAGCCGGGGCAGGGTGGCTTGCGACAGCGCGCCGACGGGGCGATAGACGATGGGGCGCTGCTCCAGCAGGAACGGTGAGTCGGCGGTGAAGCGCCGCAGCTCGGACTCCGCGAGATCGAAGCACTCGGCGAGGACCGCACGGTGGCCCAGGTAGGCGGACGACAGCACGGTCACGTCCGCGCACTCCCCCAGGAGCTCGCGCGCCATGGCGCCCACGCTCAGCGGGACGAGCGCCAGGGCCGCCCCGGGCGTGGCCGGGTAGCGGACGATCCACTCCCGATCCTCGGCGTCGAGGAAGAATGTGATGCGAGCCAGTGCGGTCTCCAGCACGTCGCGCTGCTCGAGGAGGTCCTGCTCTTCGCGCGTCGGGGGCATCCTCAGGAAGAGGTCCTCCGGCAGCTCGGGAGGTCGCAACGCCTCGAGCGCCCGGCCGATCTCCGCCAGCCGGGTCTGCAGCCGGGCGACGTGCTCGGCCAGGATGGGTCGGTACTCGTCGGCCAGTGGCAGCCGCGGCAGCGGGTGTCCGAACCACGCGCGCATCTCCTCGAACGAGAACCGTGCGGTGAAGACGCCCACCAGCTGCGACTCGAGGTTGTGCGCTTCGTCGATCACCAGCAGCCGTCGCTTGCGGAGCTGCTCGGCGTGCCAGTGGCGCAGCGTCGCGAAGTACGCCGTGTTCGTGCAGAAGATCGGCGCCTGCAGCGCGGCCTGCTTGGCGCGGACGTAGGGGCAGCTGCAGGCCGGGCCCCGCGCCCGCCGGCACAGGCCCCGCGAGGTCGGCACCACGGCGCCCGGATACCGCTCGCACAGGTAATTGTCACGGCCTTTCACGAGAGCCAGGTCGGAGCCGAACTCGCGCTCGTACTGATCCTGAAGGTGACGCTGCGAGGTCAACAGGTAAGCGTCCCCGCTCCAGCGGGCGAGCGCCATGGCGACGTGGCTCTTGCCGACGCCGGGAGGGGCTTCGACCAGCAGGACACGGGGGGCCTGGCGGTCGTCCTCGATCTCGGCCAGCGCGTCGGCGAGCCCGGCCAGCAGCCGCGCCTGCTCGGGCCGCGGCGTGAAGCCCTCGGGAAAGTGCGCGAGGAGGTCGGGCACCCGCTCGACGATAGCAGACAGTGTCGCCGCGCGTATGATGGGACGCATGCCGGACCGGCGTTCGAGCCCCAAGCTGGAATTCTCCGCCGGCGGCCTGGTGTTCGACGACGCAGGGCGGGTGCTGCTGATTCGTGCCCGCGATCTGCGCCAGCAGCCGGTGTGGACGCTGCCCAAGGGCGCGCTTCAGGCCGGCGAGTCGAGCGCCGAGGCCGCCCTACGCGAGGTGCAGGAGGAGACCGGCTATCGCTGCGAGGTCGTGCGCGAGCTGTCCGCCATCACGTACTGGTTCCGGCGGGACGGCCGGGCCATTCGCAAGACGGTCCGCTGGTTTCTGATGCGCCCGCTGGAGAAGGTCGGCGAGCACGACCACGAGGTGGACGAGGTGGCGTGGGCGGACCGCGCCGAAGCCCAGTCTCGCCTGCGTTACGAGTCCGATCGAAAGCTGGTGGCGGGGACCTCCGAGGACGGCTCGCCGCCCTCGTCTGGAGCCGCGCCGCCGCGCTAGCCCCGCAGCTCGGCCAGCAGCGATTCGCCGAGCGGCCATGGTCCGAAGCCCGAATCCCCGTTGAGGTGGCCGCTGGCTCCGGCATCCACCAGACGACTACCCCACGCCCGGGCCAGCTCGGCCGCGCGTGCGAAATCGGTGAAGCGGTCGTTGTGACTGGCCACGACGATCGAGGGGAAGGGCAGCGGCGCTCGCGGAATCGGCGCGAAGCCCTCGATCACGGGCGGAAAGTCGGGTCGCTCCACGTCCGGCGGCGTCACGAGCAGGGCCCCGTGCACGGGCAGGGCCGGCGCGCTCGCGCAGTGGACGATCGCGAGACAACCGAGGCTGTGGGCCACGAGCACGACCGGCCCACCGGCGGCACGAATCTCGCGCTCGAGCGTCTCCACCCATTCGGCACAGATCGGATAGAGCCAGTCCCGCTGGGCGACCCGGCGAAAGTCGGGGTTCGCGCTCTCCCACAGGCTCTGCCAGTGCTCGGGGCCGGAATCGCCCCATCCGGGGACCATCAGAACGCGCGGACGCATGGGGCAGCGCTCAGGGCGGCGGAAAGAGCCGATCGCCGTTCTTCCAGGCGATCTGCTCGGCCACGTCGCGGGGGAGCTGACGCAGCCACACCTGCACGGCCTCCGACGCGGAGATCACCGACTCCCAGCGTGAGGTGACCCAGGTGTCGGTCCCGATCAGGAAGCGATCGGGATGGCGCAGGAACAGCTTCTGCCACTCGGGATCGAGGGTGCCGCCGGGCGCCACATCGGTGCGCAACGCCAGCTCGACCCAGAGCATCGGGTATCGATCGACGAGCTCGCCCACCCGCTGGGCGCCGGCCGACATCCCGGCGTGCGCCCACAGCATCCGGGTCGCCGGGTACGTCTTGAGCATGCCCTCCACGGTGGCGTCGTCGATGTGGCTCCACAAGAACAGCTTGTGCTGGGCGGCCAGGTCGGCCACCCGCTTGACCACCGGCGCCGTCACGTCGTTGACGCCGTAGTGGGCCTCGCCGATCGCGCGATAGATACCGCGCTTGAGCCGCTCCTCCACGTAGGCGGCCACCGCCGGATCCCGGGGCCACGTGCTCATGTCCTCCCGCGTGCGGTAGACACGCAGCGCGGGCGCGATGACGGTCGGCGCCTTGTCGTAGAGCTTGAGCGTGCCCTCGTCGGGCGTGCTGCCCACCAGCGCGCGCCGGATGCCGGCCTTGGCCAGGATCGACAGGATGCGCTCGGGCGTATACGTGTCCCAGTCGGGTCGGCTGTAGTGGATGTGCGAGTCGAACAGCGGATACTGAGCGACGGCCGGTACGGGCGCCAGCAGTGCGGCGGCGAGCAGAACGACGGCGGGTCGAATCATGGGCCCGAGCCTATCACGCCCCCTCCGCGTCGTGGGCGAGCGGCGAATGTGGCAGTATAGGCGCCGCCGCACCGAAGCCGCGGCGAGAGGAGCCCGTCATGCAATTCCGTGCGGTGGAAGGTTGGGGTCGCCTGCCCGAGGGCTGGTCCTACGTCGAGGCCACGAGCGTCGCCGTCGACGCGCAGGACAACGTGTGGGTCTTCAACCGGGGTGCGCATCCGGTCATCATCTTCGACCGCGAGGGCAAGTTCCTGCGCTCGTGGGGTGAGGGACAGATCCGGCGCGCCCACGGCATCAACATCGGCCCCGACGGCACCATCTGGCTCACCGACGACCTGCATCACACCACCCGGCAGTTCACGCCGGAGGGCAAGCTGCTCCTGACCATCGGTGATCCCGACCAGGCCTCCACGCTGCAGGGCGGCAAGCCCTTCAACCGGCCGACCCACTCGGCGATCAGCCCCAAGACCGGCGATATCTACATTTCCGACGGCTACGGCAACTCGAAGGTGCACAAGTACGATCCCAAGGGCCGGTACTTGCTGTCGTGGGGCGAGCCGGGCACGGATCCCGGGTGCTTCAACATCCCGCACAACATCGTCACCGACGCGGCCGGGCTCGTGTACGTGGCCGATCGGGAGAACTCGCGCGTGCAGATCTTCGACAGCGGCGGGAAGTACCTCGGTCAGTGGAACAATCTGCATCGTCCCTGTGGGCTGTTCGCCGATCCGCGCCACGACGTCTTCTACGTGGGCGAGCTGCCGTCGGCTCAGCCGGTCAGCAAGGACGTGCCGAACGTGGGCGCCCGCGTCACGGTGCTCTCGATCAAGGGCGAGCAGATCGCGCGCGTGGGCGGGCGCTTCGCCGGTGAGAAGCCCGGCGAGTTCGTGGCCCCGCACGGTGTGGCGGTGGACTCGCGAGGCGACTTCTACGTGGCCGAGGTCTCGTGGACGGCGCAGGGCAAGGACGAGAATCCTCCGCGCGAGATCCGCTCGCTGCAGAAGTTCGTGAAAGTGTGAGCCGGCTGGACGAGGCTGGCGTCGCGGCGGGCCTGCGCCAGTCGCCGGGCTGGGAGCGCGCGGGCGCGGAGATCAAGCGGAGCTACCGGTTCGCCGACTTTCGCGAGGCGCTGGCGTTCGTCAACCGCGTCGGCGAGCTCGCCGAGCGCGCCGGCCATCACCCCGACATCGACATCCGCTACAACACGGTCACGCTGGCGCTCAGCACGCACGACGCCGGCGGCCTCACCGCCAAGGACTTCGAACTAGCGCGCGCCATCGACCGCGCCTAGGAAGATGGGGGGCCCTTCGGGGCCCCCCATCTAACTAGGCCCGGCTGAGCAGCGTGGTCAGCGTGGGCATCGGCTTGGGCGTCTCACGGAACCGGCACCGCAGCTCCTGGTGCTCCAGCACCTCGACGTACGTGCCCATGACCATGCGGTAGTAGAGAGGATGGCGCCCGGCGGGGCCACCGTTGTACTCCGTCAGCGCGTCCTTGACGTTCGACTTGCGCGTCATGATGTCGCGCAGGTAGGCCATCGCGAAGCGCGTGCTCACCACCGGGTCGGCCAGATCACCGAGGTCCTTGTTGGTCCCGACCAGCACCGGCCGCTTGAAGGGGCCGGCGAGCGGCTCGAAGAGCGCGGCCGTCGAGGGCTTGATCTGGAAAATGCCGATCTCGCCCGCCGCGCCCACCGCATCCTGCTTGAACTCTGACTCCACCTCGGCCTGGGCCAGTGCCAGGCAGTGATCGATGTTGGTACGCTGCGCCTCGGCCATCAGCACCTCCGGGAAGCGCTGGAAGGCGCCGATGGGCGCGCGCGGGTTCTTTTGCGCGATGTACTCCAGGATTGAACGATTGAGCTTCCCGGCGTCCATTTCGCCGGCCACTGCGATCATGTGGCGCGTCAAGATCAACCCGGCCGATGCGACCGCGACCCCGACCGCCAGAATGACGACTGTTCGCCTCAGGCTCATGCAGTTCCTCCCTGTGTCGAAACGCCTGCGTTTTGTGCCACGAAAATCGGGATGAACGGATGAATGAAGGAAGTACAGCGAGGGTAACAAGACGGGGAGCTCGATGCAACGGGTAGTTGGTATTTTTCGAAGGTTCTACCACTGGATGCGTCAGCGGGCTGACGGAGAGTGTACGGCCCTGAAAAACTAAACGCTTAGGTCGTGACGGAATGGCGCGGCGAATACGCCGCGGTGCCTTTCGGCATTCGGTGGCAGTCGCGTTGCACTTGTGGAGCCCTCGTACCGTGGATGCGCGCGCTGCGCGCGAGGAGGGCCCGATGAATCGCGACGAGATCAAGGGCAAGGCGGAAAAGGCGAAGGGCTACGTGAAGGACAAGGCGGGCGAGCTTCTGAACGATCCCGAGCTCGAGACGGAAGGCGAGATCGAGCGCGCGAGCGGCGCGGTGCGCGAGGCGGTTGGCCGGGCGAAGCGCAAGGCGAAAGATGGCATCGAAGAAATCGCCGAGAAGGTCGAGGACGACGTCGAGGAGTGACCGCGTTCCGGAGGTGCGGCGCCCGCGCCGCACCTCCGTGTCGCTGACCGGCCGTCTCACTCGGTCAGCCGGCGGAGCTGCTTCTTCAGAATCTTCCCGATCGGGCTCTTGGGTAGTGAGTCGAGCAAGCGGATGTGTCTGGGGGATTTGTACTTCGCCAGGCGCGATTGGCAAAACCTCAGGAGCGTCGCCTCGTCCGTGGTGGCGCCGGGCTTGAGCGCGACGTAAGCCACCACCTCCTCGCCCATCACCGGATCGCGCATCCCCACCACGGCGGCCTCGGCCACCGCGGGGTGCGCGTAGAGCACTTCTTCGACGTCACGCGGATAGACGTTGAAGCCGCCGCGGATGATCAGGTCCTTCTTGCGCTCGACGATGTAGAGATACCCATCGTCGTCGAGACGCCCCATGTCGCCGGTGTGGAGCCAGCCCTGGCGCAGGGTGGCCGCGGTCTCCTCGGCGAGCCGGTAGTACCCCTGCATGACGTTCGGGCCTCGCACGCAGACCTCGCCGACCTCGCCGGAAGGAAGGGCCTGGTCGGCGTCGTCGAGAATCGCGATCTCCACACCGGGGATCGCCTGCCCGACGGAGCCGAGCTTGCGAATGCCTGAGTAGCGATGCGCGCTCACCACGGGTGAGGCTTCGGTCAGGCCGTAGCCCTCCAGCAACCGCCCGCCGAACTTCTTCTCGAACGGCTCGACGAGCTCGGTCGGCAAGGGCGCCGCTCCCGAGCCCCACGCCCGCATGGACGAGGTATCGAAGCGGCCGGCGTCGGGATAGTTGAGCAAGTAGACGAACATCGTCGGCACGCCGGCCATCGACTGCACGCGATAGCGCTGGATCGTGTCCAGCACACCCTCGGGATTGAACCACCGGAGCAGCACGCCCCTGGTCCCGAGGATGTGGCCGGCATTCATGACCGTCAGCCCGTAGGAGTGGGAGAGCGGCAACACCATCAACGCCCACGCCGTACGGTCCAGCTCGTACAGGCTGGCGGCCGCTCGCGCGTTCGAGGCCAGGTTGGCGTGAGACAGCGCCACACCCTTCGGACGCCCGGTCGTGCCCGCGGTGTACAGGATGACCGCGAGATCGTCGTCGTCGCGCTCGACCATCGTGATGCGATCGGGCTGGCCGGCCACGAGATCGTCCCAGGCGAGGCCACGGGCGCCTCCGCCGACCAGGACGATCGGGCCTGGCCAGCCGTCGAGCTTGCCGAGGAGCTCCGGCGCGGTCACGACGACCTTGGCCTCGGAGTCGGCAAGAATGTGGCGGACTTCCTCGGCCGAGAGCAAAAACACCACCGGCACGATGACGCCGCCCAGGGCGAGGATCGCCCGATAGCACTGCAATACTTCGGGGCAATTGGGCAGGAGCACCACCGCGCGGTCACCCGGGCCGAGCCCGAGCCGCCGCAGGGCGTGGGCGAAGCGGTGGGCCATCGCCTGCTGCTCCACGTTGGTCCACTCGCGTCCCTCGAAGGCGAGCGAGACGTATTCGCCGAAGCGCTCGACGTTGTCATCACCGAGGCGGGCCAGATTCATGGGCGCGATCTTACCGCGGTCTTGATGGTAGGATCGGAGCCGGTGGTCCGGTCGCGACTCGCCTTCAAGGTCTCGGTCCTCATCGTCGTGGTCCTCATTCTCGGCTTCGGCGCCTCCACCATCCTGACGATCCAGCGCGAGTCCGCCCTGCTGCTGGAGCAGAACAAGATCGCCGCCCGGCGGCTCACGGCGACTTTGGTGGCCAGCATCGAGGGCGCCATGCTGCAGGAGCGGCCCGACGTCACCCGTATCGTCCTCCAGGAGCTGAAGACCTCCTCCCCGGTCGAGGGGCTGACCATCTTTCGCCGGACCGGCGTCGAGGCGTTCACCGACCTGGTCACCGCGATGGAGGTCGACAAGAACGCCGGCCTGGCCAAGGACGTGATGGCCAACATCAGGAAGATGGCGCGGCCGCCCGGCGAGACGGCCACGGGGCCGATGTTCACCGAGGCGCTGCAGTCGCTCCGCACCCAGGAATCGCTGGAGACGCACAGCGGCGCCACCTTCTTCACGCTGCACTATCCGATCCTCAACCAGGAGAAATGCCAGGGCTGCCACGGCGCCGACCATCGCGTGCGAGCGGTCGTCCGGGTAGAGACCTCGATGGAGCCGGTGCTGGCCGAGGTGCGCCGGCATCGCAACCGGCAGATCCTGATCGGCCTGGTGACGATCGTGGCCGCGGCCTCGGTGCTGACCGTGGCCATGCGCCGGGTGGTCATTCGCCCGATCGACCAGCTCGCCGTCGCGGCCCGGCGGGTCGGCGAGGGCGACTTCGGAGCGCGCGCGCCCGCCGGTAGCCACGACGAGATCGGCCAGCTGGGCGCCGCCTTCAACGACATGACGGGACGGCTGGCCACCGCCTATCAAGAGCTGGAGCACAAGAACGCCGCGCTGACGACGGCGTTACAGAATCTTCAGGAGTCGCGCGAGCGCCTGGAGCTCCTCGAGCAGCTCAAGGGCGAGCTGTCGAAGTTCGTGCCCGAGGCGGTCCAGCGCCTCCTGGCGCAGAACCCCAACGCCACCGAGCTGGAGAAGAAGACCGTCGAGGTCTCGGTCCTCTTCCTCGACATCGCCGGGTACACCAAGCTGTCCGAGCAACTCGAGCCGCGGCGGTTGAACCAGCTCGTGCAGACGCACTTCTCGAGCTACCTCGAGCTGATCCAGCGCCAGCACGGCGACATCAACGAGACGGCCGGCGATGGCCTCATGGTGATCTTCCAGGCCCAGCCCGGAGCCACCGACCATGCCCTGAATGCCACCCGCGCCGCGTTTTCCATCCGGCAGCGCACCGAGCAGCTCAACGAGGAATACGGCGGCGTCTTCCCGGCCATCGGCCTGCACATGGGGATCAACAGCGGCGAAGCGCTGGTCGGCGCCACCAAGATCGGCGGTGCCGGCAGCCAGCGCTGGACCTTCACCGCCACCGGCTCGACCACCAACCTCGCCGCCCGCTTCGCTGGCTCGGCCGAGACCGGGGAGATCGTGGTCGGGCCCACCACGGCCGAGCGGATCCGGTCGCAGTTCGTGCTGGAGAACCTCGGCGAGCGCAGCTTCAAGAACGTCTCCCAGCCCATCCGCGTCTTCCGCGTCATCCCGCCGGGGGTGTACGAGAAGATCGTCTGACATGCGCGTCGGCCTCAGCTCGTGGGCCGACCCGGCCCTCATCGAGGAACGCACCTTCTACCCCAAGAAGTCCATGAGCGCGGAGGCTCGCCTGCGCTTCTACGCCAGCGTCTTCGACGTGGTCGAGGTCAACGCGTCCTACTATGCGATCCCCGACGTGCTGACCGTGCAGCGGTGGGCCGAGCGCACGCCGCCGGGCTTCGTCTTCCACGCCAAGGCGTGGAGCCTGATGACGGGCCACCATCCCCGCGCGCAGACGGTGCCGGCCGACGTCCAGGCTCTCATGCCTCGGCATCCGCGCCAGACGCGGCGCGGCGAGGTCCTGGCCGACGAGGTTCCCCCCGAGGGTGTCGACGCGGCCTTTCGCCTGTTCCGCGCCGCGCTCGGGCCCCTGGAGGCCGCCGGCAAGCTCGGCTACGTGCTCTTCCAGTTCGCGCCGTGGGTGCACTTCGAGGAGCGCTGGCTCGAGTACCTGGCGGGACTGCCGGCCCGGCTGCCCGGCTGGACGCTGGCGGTCGAGCTGCGCCATCGCTCCTGGTTTCCCGACCATGCCGACGAGACGCTGCGGGCCCTGCGACAGGCCGGGCTGGCCCACGTGGTGACCGACGCGCCCGCGGTGGCGGGGGCGATGCCGCACGTCACGGCGGTGACGGCGCCGATCGCCGTCATGCGGCTGCACGGCCGGAACGCCGAGGGCTGGCTGCGCCAGCTGCGCGGCGAGGAGCCGGCCGTCCGCGAGAAGTACGACTACCTCTATCAGGAGCCGGAGCTGGCCGCGCTGGTGCCCGAGCTGGCCGCGCTGGCGGAGGAGAGCGAAGAAGTCTTCGTGTCGTTCAACAACAACAACCGCGACTACCCGGTCCGCAACGCGCTCATGCTCAAGCGCCTGCTCGGACAGCCGACACGCGAGGTTTCATTTCCTGCCGACCTGTTCGGCTGAGTATAGTGGCCGTATGGCTACCGCGGCGCCGCCGATCCCGCGCATCGAGCTCGCCCAGGCGCCGACGCCGCTGCTGAAGCTCGACCGCCTGTCGGCCGAGCTCGGCCTGGAGCTGTGGATCAAGCGCGACGACTTCACCGGCCTGCTCGAGACCGGCAACAAGATCCGCAAGCTCGAGTTCCTGGTCGGCGATGCGCTGGCGCAGGGCGCCGACACCCTCATCACCTGCGGCACGCTGCAGTCGAACTGCTGCCGGGCGGTGTCGGCCGTTTCGGCCCGGCTGGGGTTGCGCGCGGTGCTGGCCCTCAAGGGCGGCCGGCCCTCCGAGTACGACGGCAACCTCTTGCTCGACCGGCTGCTCGGCGCCACCATCCGCTACTGCACCGACACGGAGTGGGACAAGGTCGATGAGGTGATGGAGGACCTGGCTGAGCGCGAGCGCGCCGCCGGTCACAAGCCCTACCTCATCCCCGAGAGCGGCGCCACCGCGGTCGGCGCTCTCGGCTATGTGGCCTGTGGCCAGGAGATCGCGCAGCAGGTCCGGCACGGCGCGCCCGATTTCGACTCGATCGTGATCACGGCGTTCAGTGGCGGCAGTCAGGCGGGTCTGCTGATGGCCAAGCAGCTCACCGGGCTGCGGGCCGAGATCCTGTCGGTGCCGATCGCGTGGGAGGGCCCGCGCGTGCAGGCCTACGTGAGCGAGACCATCGAGACCGCACGGCGTCGCTGGGGGCTGGCGGTGGAGGTTCCCGCCGAGGTGCGGCTGCTCGATGGCTATCAGGGCGTCGGGCGCGCGGACGTGCGCAAAGAGGAATTCGAACTGCTGTTCCGGCTCGCCCGACTCGAGGGAATCGTCCTCGATCCCGTGTACACCGCCAAGGCCTTCGGCGGTCTGCTCGATTATCTCAACCGCCACCCCGGTCGGCTCGGCCGCCGTGTGTGCTTCATCCACACCGGCGGCGTCTTCAGTATCTTTCCGTTTCGCGAATCGCTCGGCCGTCTCGTCGACGCCTGATTCTGGTAGACTCCCAGTCCCATGCCGGAACTCAGCCTTCGGGGCGGAGAGGTCGACGGACTTTCCCTGCACTATGTGGTGGCTGGCCGTGGCCCCGCCGTGGTGCTCCTGCACGGGCTCGGCGGATTCGCCGAGTCGTGGCGCGGCACCATCGACAGATTGGCATCGCGCGCCACGGTCTTCGCGCTCGACCTCCCCGGATTCGGCCGCTCGGCCAAGCCGCGCACCACGTACAGCCTCACGTATTTTGCCCGCGCCGTGCACGGCTTCCTCGACGCCATGGGCATCGCGCAGGCCTCGCTGGTGGGCCACTCCCTGGGGGCGGCCGTCGGCGTCACCTACGCCCTGACCCACCCGGCTCGAGTCGAGCGGGTTGCTCTCGTGGCGGGCCTGGTCCCGGGGTTCACATTCCGGACCTCCTGGCGCCACCGGCTGATCCTGCTCCCGGTGATCGGTGAGACGCTGTCGCTCTGCGGCCGGCCGTCGATCATCAAGGCGGCGCTGGCCCGGTGCTTCCACAAGCCCCGGAAGAGCGACGTCGATTTCCTGGTCGACCACGACTACGCCGTGCGCGCCACCCCGGCGGCCCGCGCCGCCTGGCTGGCGGCCGCGCGGCACATGCGCACGGACTTCGTGACCCGGAGGGGCGACTATCGGCGCGCGATCGGCACGCTCGATCTGCCGGTGCTGCTCGTGCACGGTCGCCAGGACCCGGCCGTTCCGGCCCATCACGCGAGCGAGGTTGCCACCGGCCTGCCGCGCGTCACGGTGCGCTGGGTGGACGCGTGCGGACACTTCCCCCATCTGGAGCACGCCCGGACCGTCAACGGCTGGCTGGAGGAGTTCCTGGTCGGACGCACGGCGGCCCGCTGATGAGCGAGATCACCCCTCAGGAGCTGAAGGCGCGCCTGGACAGCAACGATGCGCCGCTCCTGCTCGATGTGCGTCAGGAGTGGGAGACCCAGCTCTGCCGGCTGCCCAACGCCGTGCACATTCCCATCGAGGAGTTCGAGCTCCGGACGGACGAGCTGAATCCCCAGGACGAGATCGTGGTGTACTGCCACCAGGGTGTACGGAGCGCGGCCGTCGCCCAGTTCCTGCGCGACCAGCTCGGGTTTGCCAAGGTGAAGAACCTCGCGGGTGGCCTGGATCTCTGGGCCCGGACCGTCGACCCCTCGATGCGTCGCTACTGATGGCCGACGCCGCGATCCGCGTCGAGCGGCGCGGCCGTGTCGTGCGCTGCACGCTCGATCGTCCCCCGCTCAACCTGTTCGAGCCCGGCCTCATCGCCGCGCTGCGCGCCACCTTCACCGAGCTGAGCGCCGATAGCACCGTGGGGCTCGTCGTGCTGACGGGCAGCGGGCGTGCCTTCACGGCCGGCATGAACGTGAACGTGCTCCGGGATCTCGACGCCGCCGGCGCCGAGGCCCTCATCACCACGCTGCACGACGCGATCGACGCGGTTCACCGTGCGCCGTTTCCGGTCATCGCCGCGATCAACGGCGCGGCGCTGGGCGCTGGCTTCGAGCTGGCGCTGGCGTGCGACCTGCGGGTGGCAGTCGCGGGCGCGCTCCTCGGGCTTCCGGAAGTGCGAGTCGGCGTGCCGTCGGTGATCCAGGCTGCGCTGCTGCCCCCGCTGATCGGTCCCGGGCGCGCGGCCGAGCTGCTCCTGACTGGCGCCACCATTGGCGCCGACCAGGCGCTGGGCTGGGGGCTGGTCAACCGGGTGGTGGAGCCCTCAGGGCTCGACCAGGCGGTGCAGGAGCTCGTCGATCCGATCGTGGCCAGCGGCCCGACGGCGATCCGGCTGCAGAAGCAGCTCATCATCCGCTGGCGCGAGAGCGCCCTGACGGCGGCGGTGCGCGCGGGAATCCCGGCGTTCGCCGCTTCCTACGTCTCCGGCGAGCCGCGCGAGGGCGCCACCGCGTTCCTCGAGAAGCGGGCGCCGCGCTTCGAGGCCCCGCGCTGAAGATCCGCGCGGTCACCGTGGATTTCTGGGGGACCCTGCTGCTCGATCCCCCGTCGAGCGACAACCGCTACAAGCGCCGCCGCATGGCGGATTTCGAGTCGATCCTGGCCGGCATGGGTGTCAGGACCACCCCGGGAGCACTCGATCGGGCCTACGACGCCTCGGCTTCGTGGCTCGGACGGGTGTGGGCGAAGAGCCGGGACGTGCCGGTCACCGAGCACGTGCGCGCGATCCTCGCGGCGCTCGACGCGGGCCTGCCGGACCGCGTGCCGGCCGACGTCATGACGGCGCTGGTCGAAGCCTACGCGCGGCCTATCCTCTTGGTGCCGCCGGCGGTCGACGACAGCGCGCGGGGTGCCTTCGAGCGGCTGCGAGCCGATGGGATCACGCTGGCCCTGCTCTCCAACACGATGCGGACGCCCGGCACCACGCTGCGTCTGCTCCTGGGCCAGTTCGGGCTCCTCGACAGCTTCTCGCACCTGACGTTTTCCGACGAGGTCGGCGTCCGCAAGCCGGCTCCCGAGATTTTCGCCATGACGCTGCGGGCACTGGGCGTCCCGCCGGCCGAGGCCGTGCACGTCGGCGACGACCCGGTGCTCGACGTGCACGGGGCGCGCGCGGCCGGCCTGCGCTGCGTGCAGGTGACCACCGCCTCCCTCAAGGCGCTCGGCGCTCAGCGCCCCGACGCCGTCGTGACGAATCTGGCCGGTCTGCCCGACGCCATTGCCAGCCTCGAACGGGCCTGAGCCGGCCGCGCGCCGTCCTCGTCGCCCAGGACGCGCCGTCGCCGCCGGGAAGACCATCTGACGCGCCAGGCTCGCCGTCTCGGCCACGGACCGGCGGTTGCGCGCTGCGACACGAATCATCTAGTATGCGAGACATGGACGTCGGCGAGCTCAGGGGCAAGATCCGCGACATCAAGAATTTCCCGACCGAAGGCATTCTTTTCAAGGACATCACCACCTTGCTCAAGGATGGCCCGGCGTGGCGGTTCGCCGTCGATGCGCTGGCCAGCCAGTATCAGAGCGAGCGGGTCGACGTCGTGGTCGGGGTCGAGTCGCGTGGCTTCATCTTCGGCGGCGCCATCGCGCATCAGCTCCGGGCGGGCTTCGTGCCGGTCCGCAAGCTCGGCAAGCTGCCCGGCAAGACGATCTCCGTCGAGTACGAGCTCGAGTACGGGCGCGACGCGCTGGCCATGCACGAGGACGCCATCCAGCCCGGCCAGCGGGTCCTCGCGGTCGACGACCTCCTGGCCACCGGCGGTACCATGGCCGCCACGCTCCGCCTGATCGAGCAGCTGGGCGGCAAGGTCGTCGGGGTGGCCTTCATGATCGAGCTGGCCTTTCTGCACGGCCGCGATAAGCTGAAGAACTACCCGGTGCACTCGCTGATCGGATATGACTAGGAGCTCTCGGAATATCGCGAAGCGCCATGGCTCTGCCGGGGCGCGGAGCGCGGGGGGGATGGGGGCCATCTCGGGGCACCCCATGAAACCAGCATGAAGACGATGATCGTCCTGAGCGTGACGCTGCTGCTGGGACTTCCCGTCCTGGCGGCGGCCCATGACGAAGCGAAGACGCCGATCACGCCGTCGATGATTCTCGACATGACCAAGCCCGCGGCGCCGACCCGCGACCGTGCCTACGACGAGGCGATCCGTCAGCCCGGACCGCCACCGGCCAAGTCTCCTATGGACGGAGAGGTGCAGCCTGACGGCACCGTTCGCTACGGCAACACGACCGTCATCATCCGGCACGACTGTCCCCCCGGTGGCGAGTTCTTCGAGCCGCCGCCGCGCCCCGGTCGTCGCCGCTGATCGCGTAGACCGAGGAGCGTCATCCGGATGGCCATCAAGAACGTCGGTGTCATTGGTTGTGGTCTCATGGGCTCGGGCATCGTGCAGGTCGCGGCCCAGGCCGGCTTCTCCGTTCTCTTCGTCGAGGCCAGCGACGAATTGGTCAAGCGCGGCCTCGGTCGGCTCCGCGAGACGCTGGAAGGCCTGACCGCTCGCGGCAAGCTCGAGGCCAAGACCCGGGACGACATCCTCGGCCGCATCGCCGGCACGCCGCGATTCGAAGATCTCAAGGGCTGTGACCTCGTCGTCGAGGCCATGACCGAGAATCAGGCGCTCAAGAACGAGACGTTCGCCCGACTCGATCGCATCTGCCCGCCGCACGCCCTGCTGGCCACCAACACCTCGTCGTGCAACGTGACCGCGATGGCGGCGGCCACCAAGCGCCCCGGTCAGGTGCTGGGGCTACACTTCTTCAACCCGGTGCCGCTGATGAAGCTCGTCGAGGTGGCGCGGACCATCCTCACCGACGAGGCCGCGGTGACGGCGGCGACCGAGTGGGTCCGGACGGTCGGCAAGGTTCCGGTGCAGACCAGGGACGCGACCGCGTTCATCGTCAACCGGCTGCTGGTGCCATATCTCCTGGACGCGATCCGGGTCTACGAGGGCGGGCTGGCGTCGCTGGAAGATATCGACGCGGCGATGAAGCTGGGCTGTGGCTATCCGATGGGCCCCTTCACGCTGCTCGATCTGGTCGGACTCGACACGACCATGTACGTCGCGGAAGTCATGTTCGACGAGTTCCGCGAAGCCGCGCTACGCCCCGCCGCCGCTACTCAAGCGGATGGTGATGGCCGGACAGCTCGGGCGCAAGACCGGCCGCGGCTTTTACAGTTATTCATAACGTGGGGGGCTCCGAAATGGCCGGCTATTGACGTGGGGGCCCCGACATGGCCCCCACACCCCCAGGCTTCGGAGCGCCCCGGCGAAGCCGTGGCGCTCCTCAACGACCGTGCCTCTCGTCTAACAACAGTTCTCCTCGGTAGTGCTCCTCGCTAACCCGACAGACCCGTAGTCTTCTCGGCGCTGCGCCGCCGCGCGAGCGCGACGGCGGCGGCGAGGCCGAGCGCGATCATCGGAACTCCGAGCCACCAGCGCTGACGCTGGCGTGCGTGGGCGCGGAGTGTCCGCAGCACCATGCGATCGCCGGCGGCCAGCTCGCGGCGCCCGGCCAGGAACTGGGCGAGCCGCTCGCGCTGGGTCTCGTCGAGCGGACGCGTGCCCCACTGCGCATCGCGTTGCAGCGCGCCGGCCGCGTCGAGCATGGCCTCGCTGCGCTCGATCGCTTCGAGACTGCTCTTCCGTACGCTGCGCTCGGACGGCGTGAGAAACGCCGACTGGACGCTTGGGACGGCCGCCTCGACGGCGTCCAGCCAGACGTGATCCATGCCGGGCAGCAGCACCAGCAGCAAACCGGCCAGCGCGAGGGCGACGGCCACGGCAATCGCGGCGGGCCGGAGCGCACCGAGGCCCCGCCGACGTACGGCGGCGACCGCCGAGCGGCCCCCGCGCGCCGCCGCGGTGAGCGCCAGCGCGCCGCCAAAGGCCGCGACGATGGTGGCGCCCGTCGGCAGGTCCCACCGGTACGACGCGAACAGGCCGGCCACGCTCACCACCGCGCCGACGATCCAGCCGATGGCGAGCCGGGACCCGATGCCGCTGGGCCAGCAAGGCTGCGACGGCGGCCGGGACGACGAGGAAGGAAAAGACCAGCAGCACGCCGGCCAGGCGCACCGAGCTGGTGACCACCACGCGCGAACGATGCGTAGAAGAGCGCGTCCCACGCCACGACGCGCGCGCCGGTCGCGTCCGGCGCCAGCGAGATCGCCAGCAGGGGCCGGCGCGCCAGCCAGTGCACGAGCCCGACGAGGGCGTAGAGCGCGGCCAGCGACGCCACCTCGCCGCCCGTCACCGTGAGGATCGAGCCCGACCAGCAGCTGCTTGATGTGCTCGCGCACCCTGCGGGGCTCTGTCCACCACCAGCACCGAGAGCGCCGCCGACACCGCGTAGACGATCCCGATGATCGCTTCCTGGGGAATGGGCGCGCGGCGCACGCGCGTGACGGCGAAGAGCAGGGCCGCGCCGACCGCGAAGGTCAGCGCGTACCACCACGCCGCGTCGCTCTGGAGCGGATGACCGGCCAGCAGGGCCAGCGGTGAGGCCGAGCGCGGCGACCTGGGCGAGCGCCAGGTCGACGAAGATCACGCCGCGGGCGAGCACGTGCAGACCGAGATAGGCGTGGATCGCCGGTGAGGATCAGGCAGGCCAGGAACGGCAGGGCCAGCAGCTCGAGCACGCCGCGCTCAGCGCGCCGCGGCCAGGGCGTCGGCCAGTCGGCGCACGTTGAGATCGAACATCGCCAGGTAGTCGCCGGCGCCGGCGTCACCTCCGACCGAGGGCACCAGCGTGACCGCGCGGCCGCCGCTCTTGTCGGCCACCTGGCGCACCAGCGCGGCGCTGGCGTACGGCTCGGCGACCAGCACGCGCACGCCGGCCGCCCGCATCTGCTCGACGAGTGCGCCGAGCGCGGCCGGTGAGGGCGGCACGCCCGGGGTCGGCTCCACGGTGGCCGCGATCGTCAGACCGAAGCGGGCGGCGAAGTACGGCCACGTGTCGTGCATCGCGACCAGCCGCGCGCCCCGCCGCGGCGCCAGCGCCGCCTGCCACCGCGCCAGGCCTGCGTCGAGCCGCTCGAGAAAGCGTCGCCGGTTGTCCTCGAAGCGCTCGCGGTCGGCGGACGACAGGCGCGTGAGCGCCGCCTGGATCGCCGCGGTGATGGGCCGCGCGTTCTCGGGATCGAGCCAGTAGTGCGGATTGCCGAAGCCGTGCAGGTGCGGCGTGGCGCGGTCGCTCGCGCAGGCGCGGCGTTTCCGTCTGTATGAGCTCCGACGCCGCGCGAGGCGTCGAGATCGCGCGGCGCCGCCGAGGCGCGGGCCCGGCGTCGCCGAGGTGGCCAGCGCGCGGCGCAGCCACGGCTCGTGATCGAGACCGACGCGGACCAGCAGCGCCGCGTCGCCGCAGGCGGGCGAGCTGGCCGGGCTTGACCTCGACCGCGTGCGGATCGACCAGGGGCGGGGCGAGGCTCTCGACGGCGACGCGATCGCCGCCCACGGCCTCGACGAGGGCCTTGAGGTCGGTCGTGGTGGTCACGATCGGCAGAGGGCCGCCGGCCCCGTGCAGCCGGGCCGGCGGCCAGGACGACGCGAGCGCGAGCGCGGCGGCGCACGCGCCGGACACGCACGACTACTTCTTGACGAAGATCGACTTCGGCACCATGCAGTGCACGCCCTTGCGGACGTCGACCACCTGGGTCACCCGGCAGTCGCCCACCATCGACGTCAGCGCGTACGCCTCGTCGCGGCTCATCGGGACCATCTTCTGGGCGGCGAGGAAGTCGACGGTCTCGCGCACCGCGATCTTCATCGCCTCGTTCAGGTCCTCGTCGAAGCCCATCATGATGAAGTGCGTCGACGTCTCGGCGCGCGGCCACTCGAGCTTCATGTCCTTGCGCACGATCGGTCTGCAGCACGATCTCGCGGTAGGCGCACTCCAGCGCGGTCAGGCTGACCTCGCCGTTGCCCTGCCGGCAGTGCGAGTCGCCGGTCCACAGCAGGGCGCCCTTCACGAAGACCGGCAGGTAGAGCGTCGAGCCTTCCTGCAGCTCGTTGAGATCCATGTTGGAGCCGTTCTTCCACGGACGCAGCGTGCTGGTGCGGCCCTTGGCGTCCTTGATGGGCGGCCCGGCCTTCTCCTTGGGCTCGTTGGGATCGGGGCCGACCGCGATGGTGCCGGGGAACGGCTGCAGGTCGATGACGACGCCCGGCTTGAACTCGGTCTGCTTCTTGTCGAGATCGAGGTAGTAGTAGCGCACGAAGCCGGTCGGGAATTCCGGCGCCAGCTGGCCGACGGTGGGGAACTGCGCGCCGGGCAGGTGGAAGTTGGTGGCGAACGCCTTGGGCACGATCTTCTTGATCCGGATCTCCAGCGTGTCGCCGGGCTCGGCGCCGTTGACGTACATCGGGCCCGTCACCGAGTGCGGCCCGCCGCCGGGGTTGGCCAGGCGGAGCTTGACGATGTCGTCCATCGTCGCGCCGGGCTGGATCGCGTTGTGCGCGTGCATCATCGTCTCGATCGCCACGGTGTCGCCGGAGTCGATGGTGACCTTCGGCGGCTCGGCGGGATCGAGCCAGCCCCACTGCGTCGTCTGCAGCGTGGCCGGCAGCACGTGATACTTGCCGCCGCCGACGGCGACGGCGCGGTCGCGCTTGGCCTCGTCCATCGGCGTGAGCTGGTACGGCTGCTGGGCGACGGCGTAGAGGCCGGCGGCGAGCAGCACGGCGAGCACGGTGAGGGTGGCGGCCAGGCGTTTGCTTCGTTCTGACGGTCGGCATGGGGCCTCCAGTCGACTTGGGCAATGCAGGTGGAGGCGTCGTCGGCTCCGCGCGAGGCGCCATCATGCGGCAGGGCTTGAGCGAGCGTCAAGTGGGAGCATAATCGACAGCCATGCACGACGCGTTCTGGCTCAGCGAGGAAGAACGGCAGACGCGCGATCTCGCGCGCGCGATCGCGCGCGAGCGTATGGCGCCGCTGGCCGCCCAGGTCGACGAGGCCGAGCTGTACCCGGCCGAATCGCTGCACCACCTCGCCCAGGCCGGCCTCATGGGCCTCTACGTGCCCGGAGGCCTACGGCGGCGCCGGGCTGGGCGCGCTGGCGTTCTGCCTGCGCGGTCGAGGAGATCGCCTGGGCGTGCGCCTCCACCGCGGTGATCTACCTCGTGCAGTACGCCGCCGGCTACCCGATCGTCTCCCACGGCACCGACGCGCAGAAGCGACGCTACCTGCCGCGGCTGGCGGCCGGCGAGATCACCACCGCGCTGTCGCATCTCGGAGCCCGGCGCGGGCTCCGACGCCGCCAGCATGACGACCACGCGCGGTGCGCAAGGGCGATCGCTACCTGCTCAACGGCACGCAAGATGTGGGTGACCAACGGCAGCCAGGCCGGCGTCATCACGCTCTTCGCCACGGTGCGATCGCGCCCGTGGCCAGCAAGGGCGTCACCGCGTTCCTGCGTCGAGCCGACGTTTCCCGGGCTTCGCGCTGGGCAAGCTCGAGCGCAAGATGGGCATCCGCGGCTCGCCGACGGTCGCGACTCGCATCTGACCGACTGCGAGGTGCCGGTCGACAATCGGCTGGGCGAGGAAGGTGAGGGCTTCCGGGTGGCGCTCGGCGCGCTCGATCGCTCGCGGCCCGGCGGTGGGCGGCCAGGCGGTGGGCATCGCGCAGGCCGCGCTCGACGCCGCCGTCGCCTACGCCAGCGAGCGACGCCAGTTCGATCAGGCCGATCGCCGAGTTCCAGGGCATCCAGTTCATGCTGGCCGACATGGCGATGTCGGTGCACGCCTCGCGGCTGCTGGTCCACCACGCCGCCGCCCTCGTCGACCGCGGCGCCACCGGTACGGCGCTCGAGTCGTCCATGGCCAAGTGCTTCGCCGCCGACGCGGCGATGCGCGTGACGACCGACGCGGTGCAGGTCTTCGGCGGCTACGGCTACACGCGCGAGTACCCGGTCGAGCGCTTCATGCGCGACGCGAAGATCACGCAGATCTACGAGGGCACGAACCAGATCCAGCGGGTGGTCATCGCCCGCGATCTCCTCGGCGCGCGCTAGCCGGCGTTCGGCCGCGTTCACCGATGTACAAACGCCGCCCGCCGCTGCGCGGCGGCCGACCCGGTGGCATCGCGCCTGCACCTCCGCCTGCACGAACGCCACGACATCACACAGGGCGACACGACGCAGGAGGGATTCATGACACACGGCTTCACACGGATCACCGGGCTTTCGCTGGCCCTCTTGATGCTCGGCGTCGGACCGGTCTGGGCCGGAGGGTACAAGCGGTCCAGTGCGGATACCGACGTCAAGAGCGAGACCAATACCGGTGTAAGCGGCGGCATCGGCGCCGGCACACAGGGGTCGCCGGCCGTGGGCGGGGCGCTCGGGACCGATACGAGCGTGGACGGCCAGGTCGAGCCCAATCTCAAGCAGCCCGAAGAGCCGTCGGCCAGTCCGCGGATGGACACCGAGCCGAGCGCCCGCGACCACTCGCCACGCCAGGGGGACCAGCAGGCGCCGCGGTCCGAGGACAACCTGAACCGGCCCGACGCGCAGTCCCCGCGCTCGACCCCGAGCGCACCGGACATGCAGTCGCCGCGGCTGGATGGCAACCAGAACCAGCCCGACACTCAGTCCCCGCGCACCAAGCTGTAGTCGGACATCTTGACAGCATCGCCGCAACCGGCGGCGTGACACGGAGGCTCTCCGTTGCTGCGCCGTCCGGTTGTCCGCACGTCCGTTTGACTAGACCGCCTCCCGGTGTTACATGTCCTGACATCCTGACATCGGGAGGCAGCCTCGTGAACTTCCGGCCCGGGATTCCCCGGTATCTGCAGATCGCCGACTCGATCCGCCGCGACCTCAAGGCCGACGGCGAGCGCATCCCATCCGAGCACGCGCTCTGCGCCAAGTTCCGCGTGAGCCGTCCGACCGTCCGCCAGGCCCTCGACGTGCTCGTGCAGGAGGGGCGGCTCTACCGTCACGCCGGCCGCGGCACGTTCGCCACCGGCGCGGCGGCCGACGATCGCCGCCTGCGCGTGATCGGCTCGGTGGACGACATGATCGCGCTCGGTGACGAGACGTGGTTCAAGCTCATCTCCCGCGAGCCTGGTGCCGGTGCCCGCCAACATCGCGCAGGCGCTCCGGCTGCCGCCCGGGCTCGAGCGCCTACCGCATCGTCGGCGTGCGCCACGCCGAGCACGGGCCCTTCCAGCACGTCACGGCGTGGCTGCCGCCGGCCATCGGCAAGGCCCTGTCCGAGGAGGACCTCTCCAAGACGTCGCTGATCGGCGTCCATCGAGCGACTGCTCAACATGCCGATCAAGCTGCTCGAGCAGTCGGTCGACGCCGCGCTCGCGCCCCGCACGGTGGCCGAGCTGCTCCAGCTCCGGGCCGCGCACGCCGCTGCTGCTCTTCGAGCGCACGTACTTCGCGGCCAGCGGCGAGCCCGTGGAGTATGCGATCACCTACCAGACCGGCCGGCGCTACCCGTATCGCGTCGCGCTCTCGCGATCGGATCGCCGGAGCTGACCGGGCGTGTCGTACCGGGTCGGGTTCGACGTCGGCGGCACGTTCACCGACTTCGTCCTGCAGGCCCCCTCGGGCGAGCTCACCACCGCGCAAGCGGCTCACGACCTATCCCGATCCCTCGGCGGCCTGCCTGGCCGGCCTCGACGAGCTGCTCGACGCGGGCCGGCGTGCGCGTGGACCGAGCTTGTCGCAGGCCGTGCACGGCACGACGCTCGGCTCCAACATCGTCATCGAGCGCAAGGCGCGGGGCGTCGGCCTGCTCACCACGCGCGGCTTCCGCGACGTGCTCATCATCGGCCGCGAGAAGCGCTACCAGGTCTACGACCTCCAGATCGAGAAGCCGGCGCCCGCTCATCCCGCGCCGGCTCATCGGCGAGGTGACCGAGCGCGTGCTGGCCGACGGCTCGGTGCGCGACGCCGCTCGACGAGGCGGACGCGCGGCGCGCCGATCCGCGAGCTGGTCGCGCGCGGCGTGACGACGCTCGCGGTGTGCCTGCTGCACGCCTACCTGAACCCGGCGCACGAGAAGCGCCTGGCCGCGCTCGTGGCCGAGGAGGCGCCCGACGTGACGGTCACGCTCTCGCACGAGGTGTCGCCGACGTTCCGCGAGTACGAGCGGACCTCCACGACCGTCGTCAACGCCTACGTGATGACCGCGGTGCGCGACGTACCTGCGCGGCCTGCAGGCCGCGCTGCCGCCAGCGCGGCTACCGCCGGCCGCCTCTTCGTCATGCAGTCCTCGGGCGGCGTGGCCACCGGCCGAGGCGATGGAGCGCTATCCCGGTGCGCATGATCGAGTCGGGGCCGGCCGCCGGCGCGCTCATGGCGGCCGCCTACGGCGAGCTGACCGGCCACCGCGACCTGATCGCGTTCGACATGGGCGGCACCACCGCCAAGCTCGCGCTCATCGAGGACGGGCGGCCGTTCACGACGACGGCGTTCGAGCTGCATCGCGTGAACAACGCGCCCGGCAGCGGGCTGCCCATGAACATCCAGGCGATCGACCTGGTCGAGATCGGCGCCGGCGGCGGCTCCATCGCGCGCGTGCGGCTCGGCGTGATCGCGGTCGGGCCGGAGAGCGCGTCGTCCACGCCGGGCCCGGTCTGCTACGGCGCGCGGCGGCGACCGAGCCGACGGTGACCGACGCCAACCTGGTGCTCGGCTACCTGAACCCGGACGTACTTCGCCGGCGGCACCATGCGGCTGCACCCGGGCGCCGCCGCGCGCGCGCATCGAGGACCGGCTCGCGCGGCCGCTCGGGCTCGTCGCTCGAGGACGGCGGCGTGGGGCATGCACACGATCGTCAACACCAACATGGAGCTGGCCACGCGCGTGGTGTCGATCGAGCGCGGCCGCGATCCGCGCACGCTCACGCTCGTGGCGTTCGGCGGCTCGGGTCCGGTGCACGGCTGCCGGCTCGCCGCGGCGCTCGGGCATCCCGCGCGTGATCCTGCCCGCCGCGGCCGGCGTGACCGCGGCCATCGGGCTGCTCGCCGCCGAGGTGCGGTTCGACGTCGCCCGCACGCTACGTGCCGGCGCCTCGACGCGCGTCGATCCCGCCGCAGCTCGAGGCGATGTACGCCGAGATGGCCAGCGCAGGCGGCCGACGTGCGTTCGCGAATCGGCGGCGCGCCGGCGAGGTGACGGTCGACGCGCTCGGTGGACGCGCGCTACGTCGGCCAGGGCTACGAGCTGACGGTGCCCGTGCCCGCCGGACCGCTCGACGCCGCGGCGCTCGGACGCGTCCGCGCGGCGTTCGACGAGATCTACGCCGCCCGCTACGGCTACGCGCAGCCGGACGAGCCGGTCGAGGTCGTGACCTGGAAGCTCTCGGCCATCGGCGGCGCGCCGCGCATCACGCTGCCCAAGGCGGCGGCGCGCGCCGGTCGACGGCGCGGCCGCAAGGCGGCGCGCGGCGGCGTACTTCCCCGAGACGGGCGGCTACGTCGATTGCCCGATCTACGATCGCTACCAGCTCGGCGGCGGGCATGCAGCTCGCGGGGCCAGCCATCGTCGAGGAGCGCGAGTCGACCACGGTGCTCCCGCCCGGCGTGGTGGCCAGCGTCGACGAGTACGCCAATCTGATCGTCGAGGTGGCGACGGCGCCATGAGAGGTGGGGCGCTCTGCACGTCATCCTGGCGATCGCCCTGTCGCGGCGCCTGGCGGTCATCCAGTGAAGGCGCCGCGCGTCGATCCCATCACGCTCGGCGTCGTGTGGGGCGCGCTGCAGTCGATCGCGGTCGAGATCGGCACCACCGTGCACAAGACCGCGTACTCCGAGCAGGCGCGCGAGGGCCAGGACTTCTCGGTGGCCGTGTTCGATCCCGACGGGCCGGATGGTGGCGCAGGGGCCGTACTCGCCGGGCCACATGGGCGCCATGTCGGTCGCCGTGCGCAATGCGCTGGCCGCGCATCCCGTCGAGACGCTGCGGCCCGGCGACGCGATCCTCCTGAACGATCCGCTCCTCGGCTCCGGCCACTTTCCCGACTTCTTCGTCACCCAGCCGGCCTTCCACGCCGGCCAGCTGATCGGCTTCGTCGTCAACATCGTGCACCACACCGACGTGGGCGGCTCGCGGCCGGGCAGCCAGGGCGTCGAGGGGATCTTCGACTACTTCCAGGAAGGGCTGCGCATTCCGCCGACCAAGGTCTGGAAGGAGTACCAGGAGCAGGACGGGCGTCGTCGGCATCATCGCCGCGAACACGCGCACGCCCGACAAGGTGCTCGGCGACCTGCGCGCCCAGCGCAGCGCGCTGCGGGTGGGCGAGCTGCGCCTGATCGAGCTGGTCGCAGCGCTACGGCCACGACACGCTGCTGGCGGCGATGGACGAGATCATCGCGCGCAGCGAGGCCAGCATGCGCGCGGCGATCCGCGCGATCCCCGACGGCGTCTACCCGTTCGAGGACTTCCTCGACGACTGCGGGCCGGGCACCGATCCGCTCCGGGTGGCGGTGACCGTGACCGTCGCCGGTGACGGCATCACCATCGACTACGACGGCTCGAGCCCGCAGACCGCCGTCGGGCATGAACTCCTACATCAACTACACGCGCTCGTACTCGTACGCCGCCGTGAAGTGCCTGACCGACCCGCTCGGGCCGATGAACGAGGGCGCGCTGCGCCCGGTCACGGTGAAGGCGCCGGAGGGCTCGTTCCTGAATCCGCGGCCGCCGGCCGGCGGCGGGCCGCGCGCCATCATCTGCTACCGCACGTTCGAGGCGGTGCTGGGCGCGCTGGCGCCGGCGCTGCCCGACCGGGTCGCCGCCGCGGCCTCGCACTTCGCCAACCCGACGTTCGGCGGCTGGGACCGCGCGCGCCGGCGCCGCTTCGTGGCCTACGAGCTCGTGCTCTCGGGTACCGGCGCGCGCGCGGGCCGCGACGGCTGCGAGGCGATGTCGTGGGCGTTCAACGCCTCGAACATTCCGGTCGAGGCGCAGGAGGCGACCCAGCCGATCGTCGTCGAGCGCTTCGGCTTCATCCCCGACTCCGGCCGGTGCCGGGCCGGTTCCGCGGCGGCTGCGGCGTCCGCCGCGACATGCGCTTCCTGGCCGACGAGGGCAAGCTCACCAACCTCTCCGAGCGCCAGCGCTTCGCACCGTACGGCGTCGTTCGGCGGCAAGCCGGGACGGCTGGCCCGCACCGTCATCAACCCGGGGCCGGCCGAGGAGCTGGTCGCACGGCAAGCAGTCGCGCGAGTTCGCCTACGGCGACGTCATCTCGTTCCAGCAGTCGGGCGCCGGCGGCTACGGCGATCCGCTCGAGCGCGACCCCGCGCGCGTGCTCGACGACGTGCTCGACGACTACGTGTCGATCGAGGCCGCCCGCGACGACTACGGCGTCGTGATCACGGGGACCGGCGCCGACCTCCAGGTCGACGCGCGCGCGACCGCGTCGCTGCGGCGCGAGCGGAGCCGCCGATGATCGCCTTCACGGCCGAGCAGGAGGAGTTCCGCCGCACGGTCGCGCGGTTCGTCGACGCCGAGGTGGTGCCGCACGCGGAGGCAATCGACGAGCGCGGCGAGTTCCCGCGCGAGCTGTTCAAGCGTCTGGGCGCCCAGGGCTGGCTCGGGCTGCGCTACCCGGAGGCCTACGGTGGCGCCGACAGCGACATGGTCACGTTCTGCCTGTTCGCCGAGGAGCTGGCGCGCGGCTCGCTCTCGGTGGCGGCGGCGGCGGCCATGCAGTCGCTGATGGGGACGTACTTCGTCTACAAGTACGGCTCCGAGGATCTCCGCGCGCGCTACCTCACGCCGGCCCTGCGCGGCGACCTGGTCGCGACGTTCGCGCTGACCGAGCCCAACGCCGGCTCCGACGTCGCCAGCATCACGACCCGGGCGGAGCGCCGCGGCGACCACTGGGTGCTGCGCGGGGTCAAGACCTGGGTCACCAACGCGCCGGTGGCCGACCTGCTCACGGTGGCCGCCAAGACCTCGGGCGAGCGCGGATTGAAGAACATCGCGCTGTTCCTGCTCGATCGCTCGACGATGCGCGGGATCACGCTGGGCAAGCCGATCGACAAGATCGCGGTGCGGGCCTCGGTCACCGGCGAGATCTTGCTCGAGGACGTCGAGGTCCCGGACGAGCACCTGCTGGGCGGCGAGACGGGCGGCGCCGAGAAGGTCGGCACGATCCTGGCCGAGATCCGCATCATGACCGCGGCGCTGTCGATCGGCGTGGCCCGGGCCGCCTACGAGGCGGCGCTGGCCTACGCGCGGCAGCGCAGCGCGTTCGGCAAGCCGATCGTCGAGCACCAGGCCATCAGCTTCAAGCTGGCCGAGATGCTCACGTCGATTCACGCCGCCGCGGTCATGACCTACCAGGCCGCGGCCCGGCTGGACGCCGGCCGCCCGCTCGGGCGTGAAGCCGCGATGACCAAGCTCTTCGCCTCCGAGATGGCCGTGCGCGTCACCGACGAGGCCGCGCGCGTCTTCGGCTCGTACGGCCTGGCCACCGAGTATCCGGTCCAGCGCTACTTCCGCGACGCGAGGTTCCTGCTGCCCGGCGGCGGGACGTCGGAGATCCTGAAGGTCGTGATCGGCCGCGAGCTCGACTGGGATCGGGGAGGAGCCTTCGCATGAGCATCGAGATCCGTCACGCCGAGGCCGAGGTCAATGGCGTGCGGCTGCACTACGCCGCCGCCGGTGCCGGGTCCCTGGTGATGTTCGTTCACGGCTTCCCGGAGTTCTGGTACGAGTGGCGCCGCCAGCTCGTCGAGTTCGGCCGCGATCACCTGGCCGTCGCGCCCGACATGCGCGGGTACAACCTCTCGTCCCGGCCGAGCGATCTGGACGAGTACGCCGTCCCGAAGCTCGTCGAGGACATCCGGGCGCTGGCCGAGCACCTGGGGCACCGGCGATTCACGCTGGTGGCTCACGACTGGGGTGGAGCGGTGGCGTGGGTCTTCGCCATGCTGCATCCCGGCATGCTCGAGCGCCTGGTGCTGATCAACGCGCCGCATCCGGGCGTCTTCGCCCGCGAGCTGCGTGACAATCCGGTTCAGCAAAAGGCCAGTCAGTACATGCTGCTGTTCCGCAGCCCCGAGGCCGAGGCGGTCCTGAGCGCCGACGATCACCAGGCGCTGCGGCAGGCGCTCGGCGAGGCGTGGACCCGTCATTTCAGCGACGAGGACCGGCGGATGTATCTCGAAGCGTGGTCGCGGCCCGGGGGCCTCACCGGTGGCCTGAACTGGTATCGTGCGGCCCGCGTCGGTCCGCCGTCGCCGGAGGCGCCGGCCCGCAGCCTGGTGGACGTCGCCCGGTTGCCGGTGATCGAGGTCCCCACGCTCGTGATCTGGGGCGAGCAGGACCGGGCGCTGACGACCGGAAATCTGGACGGGCTCGACCAGCACGTCCGCAACCTGACGATCCGGCGCGTGCCCGACGGCACGCACTGGGTCGTGCACGAGCAGCCGGAGCTGATCGCGCGGGAGATCCGCGCGTTCATGGCCAGGAGCTGAGCATGGCAACGCCCACTCCGATCCTGTCGGCGGTGTATCGAGGCAAGAGCGACGAGCTGGCCACGCTGCTGGCCGCCCAGCCGGTGCTGACGCTGTTCGAGGCCGCCGCGCTGGGCGACGCCGCGCGCGTGCGCGAGATCGCCCGCGCCGAGCCGGCGTCGCTGGCCGGACGGAGCCCCGACGGCTGGCCGGCGCTTCACCTGGCCGCGCACTTCGGCCACGGTGACGCGGTGGATGCGCTGCTCGCGGCCGGCGCCGACGTGCGCGCGCTGTCGGACAACCACGAGGCGAACACGGCGCTGCACGCCTCGCTGGCCGGCCGCAAGAGCGTGCGGGTCGTCACCGCGCTGCTCGCGCGCGGGGCGGACGTGAATGCGCGGGCCGCCGAGGGCTACACGCCACTGCACATCGCGGCGCTTCGAAGGCGACGTCCCCCTGATCGACACGCTCCTGGCTCACGGCGCTGACGCCGACGCGCGCGCCGACGACGGCAAGAGCGCGCTGGCCATCGCCGAGCAGAGAGGCCACGCGCAGGCGGCGCGGCGGCTGCGGGGAGAGATGCCATGAGGAAGGTGGCGCTGGTCGGCGCGGGCGTGTCGAAGTTCGGCGTCCGCAAGGCGAGCTACCGCGACCTGATCTGGGAGGCGGGCAAGGCGTGCTTCGACTCGCTGCCGGCCGTGAAGCCGAAGGATGTCGACGGCCTGGTGGTCGGCTCGGTCATGCCCGAGCGCACCGCGTTCCAGAGCCACATCTCGTCGATGGCCGCCGAGGCGCTCGGCATCCGGCCGAGCTCGCTCAGCGCGCGCACCGAGCACATGTGCGCCTCCGGCACCGTCGGCATTCGCTACGCCTACGCCTTCATCGCCGCCGGCCTGGCCGACCTGGTGATGGTGCTCGGGGTGGAGAAGCTCAACCAGCCGACCGGCGACGAGGCGATCCTGAACATGGGCACCGGCGTGGACCGCGAGTGGGAGGCGGCCTTCGGTCTCACCGCGCCGCCCTGCTTCGCGCTGGCCGCCCAGCGCCACATGGCCGAGTACGGCACCACGGAAGAGCAGCTGGCCCGCGTGGGCGTGAAGAACCACACCCACGCGTCCAAGAACCCCAACGCCCACTTCAACAAGGGCGCCACGCTCGATCAGGTGCTCGGCTCGCGCATGATCTCGAGCCCGCTGCGCCTGTTCATGTGCTCGCCGATCACCGACGGCGCGGCGGCGGTGATCCTCGCGTCCGAGGAGCGCGCGCGCGACCTCACCGACCGGCCCGTGTGGATCCGCGGCACCGGCCAGGCGCTCGACGGCTTCCAGCTCACCTCGCTGCACGAGGACTACGCGCACTGGCCGGCGCTCGAGCGCGCGGCGAAGTCGGCGTACGCGATGGCCGGCGTGACGCCGGCCGACGTCGATCTGGCCGAGGTGCACGACTGCTTCTCGATCGCCGAGATGATCGCGTACGAAGAGCTCGGCTTCTGCGCCAAGGGCGAGGCGGGCGCCGTTCGTGGCCGCCGGGCGCAGCGACTACGGCGGCGACGTGGTCGTCAACCCGCGCGGCGGGCTCATCGGCTGCGGCCATCCGCTGGGCGCCACCGGGGTGGCCCAGGCCGCCGAGGTCTTCGTCCAGCTCCGCGACGAGGCCGGCGCCCGCCAGGTTCCGGACGCCGCCATCGGCCTGACCCACAACAACTCCGGGATGGGCGAGCACGTGGTCATGATCTACGGCAAGGACCCGGCGTGAGCGAAACCGTCGCGGTGCTCGGCCCCGGAAGGATCGGCCGTCAGATCGCGCTGGCCTTCGCGCTCGGCGGCTGCGCCGTGCGGCTCGTCGATGCCAAGGAAGGCCGTCCGGCCGGCGCCGCCGAGCGGGCGCTCGCGGAGGCGCGGCGAGAGATCGAGCGTGACGTCGGTCTCATGGTCGAGGAGCAGGTGATCGACCAGACGCGAGTCGGTGGCGGTGCTCGCGCGGATCGAGGAGCGCATCGGGCTCGACGCGCTCAGAGGTTGCGGCTTCGTGCAGGAGGCGCTGCCGGAGTCGGTCCCGCTCAAGCAAGCCACCTTTGCCCGGCTCAAGGGGGTGGTCGACGACGACGCGATCATCGCCTCGCGGGTCGTCGACCATCTCGCCCTCGGACGTGTGCGATGCGGTCGACCGGCCGGAGCGCTTTCTCGTCGCGCACTGGCTGAATCCGGCCCACATCATTCCGCTGGTGGACGTGGTGCCCGGCCCGCGGACGGCGCCGGAGACGGTCGCGCGCACGCTGGCGCTGCTCGAGAGTCTCGGCAAGACCCCGGTGCGCTGCGGCGACTCGCCCGGCTTCATCGGGCCGCGGCTGCAGGTCTTGCTGATGAACGAGGCGGTGCGGCTCGTCGAGGAGGGCGTGGCCACGCCGGAAGACGTGGACCGCGCGTTCCGGGCCGGGATGGGCTTTCGCTACGCGTCCATCGGCATCTTCGAGTTCATCGACTGGGGCGGGGTGGACATCCTGTACCGGGCCAGCCGCTACATGACCGAGGCCCTCGGCGACGAGCGCTTCAAGCCCGCGCGCATGGTCGAGGAGAAGATGGCGCGCAACGAGCTCGGCCCCAAGACCGGCCGCGGGTTCTTCGACTATTCGGGCGAGCGCCGCGAGGCCTTCGAGACGGAGAAGCTGCGCGCGCTGCTGCGGCGCCTGCGGATCGAGCGGCAATGATCCTGATCGAGCACGCCACGGTCCTCACGCTGGACGCCGACCGGCGGATCCTGCGCGACGGCTCGGTGCTGGTGGACGGTCGCGACATCGTGCAGGTGGGGCCGGCCGGCTCGGTGCGCGCACCGCGCCCGCCCGATCGGGTGATCGACGGCCGGCAGTATGTCGTGGCGCCGGGCTTCGTGGACACGCACGTTCACCTCACCGAGCACCTGAGCCGCGGGCTGATGCTCGACGACATCCCGGTGCCGCGCTATCTCCCCGACTGGCTGCTCCCGCTGTACTCCACGGTGACGCCGGAGGAGGAGCAGGCGGCCGCGCAGCTGGCCTGCGTCGAGATGATCCGCACCGGCACCACGACCTTCTGCGAGGCGGGCACGCTCTTCGACGTGGCCGCGGTGGCCGACGCCGTCGAGCCGGTGGGCATGCGCGCGATTCTGGGCCGCTGGACGTGGGACCTCGAGGGCCAGCGCGGGCGCATGAAGCAGACGACCGACGAGGCCCTGGCGCTCACCGCGGACGTGCTCGGCAAGGTGAACGGCCGGGCGGGCGGCCGTATCGGGGCCTGGCCGCTGTTGCTCGGCTTCGGCACCTGCTCCGAGACGTTGATCCAGGGGGCACACGCGCTCGCCGCGCGCCACGGTGTCGGCTGGGGGATGATGCAGAGCGCGCTCCATCCCTCGCGGCCCAGCCGCGACACGATCACGCTCCCGCAGCTCGATGCCCTGGGCGTGCTCGACGCGCGGACCAAGCTCGCGCACATGGTCTACGTCGACGACGCCGGCATCGCGCTGCTCGCGCGACGCGGCGTCAAGATCGCCCACTGCCCGACGGCCGGCCTCAAGCACACCAAGGGGCTGGCCGCGCACGGCCGCTTTCCCGAGATGGTGGACGCCGGCGTCTGTGTCTCGCTCGGCGGCGACAGCGGCAACGGCTCGAACCACTTCGACATGCTCCGGCTCATGTACCTGGCGGCCACCGTGTACAAGGACGCGCGCAACGACGTCGGCGTGCTGCCGGCCGAGCGCGTGCTGGAGATGGCCACCATCCGCGGCGCCGAGGCGCTGGGGCTGGAGCGGCAGATCGGCTCGCTCGAGGTGGGCAAGCGCGCCGACCTGGTGCTGTACGACCTCGACACGCCGGAGTGGCGGCCGCTGCTGAACCCCGTGAACAATCTCGTCTACGCCGCCAGCGGCGCCAGCGTCCGCACGGTCCTGATCGACGGCCGCGCCGTGCTCGACGAGGGCCGGCTGACCACGCTCGACGAGCAGGCGCTCTACGCGCGCGTCGAGCGGCTGAGCCGCGAGCACGTGCGCCGGGCCGGTGTTGCCATCGAGAGCGCGTGGCCGGTGATCTCGTGAGCTACTTCCGCGCCGTCGATCCGTTCCCGCTGGAGTCGGCCGACTACACGAAGCTGCACGAGTTCTACGCGCGGCTGGGGCGGGGAACGCTGAGCACGACGACCTGCACCGGCTGCGGCCGCGCCGCCTGGCCGCCGCGCGGCTTCTGTCCCGAGTGTGGCAGCGACGCCGTCACGTGGACGGATCTGCCCTCCGAGGGGACGGTCCACGGGTTCACCGTGCAGGAGACCGGCTTGCCGGCAGGCTTCACCGCGCCCCGCATCTTCGCGATCGTGAAGGTCGGCGGCCACCGGATCTTCTCGATCCTGGTGGACGCCGATCCGGCCCGGGTGGTGATCGGCCAGCGGGTCCGGCTCAAGCCGCTGGTGGTGGAGCCCGATCCCAAAGGCAATCCGCGATGGCTGCCCGCGTTCACACCGTCGGCGTGATCTCCGACACGCACGGCTTGCTGCGGCCGGAGGCGCTGGCCGCGCTGGCCGGCGTCGAGCGCATCGTGCACGCGGGCGACATCGGCGCGCCGGAGGTCCTCACGGCGCTCGGACGGATCGCGCCGGTGACCGCCGTCCGCGGCAACAACGACCGCGACCGCTGGGCGGCCGACATCCCGGAGACCGACGTGCTGGAGATCGGCGACGTCTCGCTCTACGTGCTTCACGATCTGCACGAGCTGGATCTCGACCCGCGGGCGGCCGGCTTCGCCGCGGTGATCGCCGGCCACAGCCACCAGCCCCGCATGGAAGAGCGCGACGGTGTCCTCTACCTGAACCCCGGCAGCGCCGGCCCCCGACGCTTCAAGCTGCCGATCTCGCTCGCCCGCCTCACGGTCGCCGGCTCGCGCCTGCGGGCCGAGCTGGTGACGCTCGACGTCTCGGCGGTGAAGAAGCCGTGAAGGTCCTCATCGCCAAGCCCGGGCTCGACGGCCACGACCGCGGCGCCAAGGTCGTGGCCCACGCGCTGCGCGACGCGGGCGTGGAGGTCGTCTACTCCGGCCTCAAGCGCACGCCGGAGGAGATCGTGGCCGAGGCCATCCAGGAGGACGTGACCGTCATCGGGCTCTCGATCCTGTCCGGCGCGCACCTGCTCTTGTCCCGGCGCGTGCTGGAGGGGTTGCGCGCGCAGGGCGCCGATTCGATCCGGGTCGTGGTCGGCGGCACCATTCCGCCGCGCGACATCGACGCGTTGCTGGCCCTCGGCGTGGCGCGCGTGTTTCCCATGGGCACGCCGCTGCCCGAGATCGTCACCGCGTTCAAGGAGCCGGCGTAGCGCCGAGGACGGCCAGCCGTCGCGCTCAGTCGCTCGTGCCCGTGAGCACGATGACCTTGCCGCCTCGGAGCACGCTCATCTTGAACGAGGCGCCCGGCGCCACGCCGGCCAATCGGTTGCGGATCTTCTCGATGTTGGCCTCGGACACCACGGGGATGTCGTCGACCGAGAGGATGATGTCGCCGCCCACCGGGATCTCCTTGCCTCCGATGGTGAGGGTCCCGTCGCTCCCTTGCAGGCCCATGTTCCACGCCGTCGACCCCTGGGCGACCGTCTTGACGAGAAACCCCGCGGGAGCCGGGACGTTGAAGATCGTCGCGAGGCGATCGGTGAGGAGCAGACCCTGGAGCGCACCCCAGAACACCTTGCGGGGAACCAGGAGGAGTCTGGCGCTGTCGATCGTCACGACAAACCCCAGGCCCTCGCTGCCACCCGACTGCGAGATGTTCTGGCTGACGATGCCGACGACTTCGCCCGCCATGTTGAACAGCGGCCCCCCGGAGTTCCCCGTGTTGATCGTGGCCGTGGTCTGGAAGAACTCCGCCAGGGGCATGTCGCGGAAGATGGTGTTCGGCGCCCAGCGTGCGCTGATCCAGCCGACGCTCAGCGAATACGACAGCCCGTAGGGGGCGCCGATGACCATGACCTGCTCGCCGACCTTCATGGTGGCGGAGCTTCCCATCCGCGCCACCCGCATGGCCGGGCTCACGCGCTCGAGCTGCAGCAGCGAGACGTCGGCGTCCGTATTGGCCGACATCAGCTTCGCGCGCACGACCTCACCGCCGATGCCCTCGACCGTGATCTCGTCCATGCCGTTGACGACGTGGGCGGCGGTCATCACCCGGCCGTCGTCGGAGATCAGGACGCCGGAGCCCGTCTCCGTGAAGCGGACGACCCCCGAGGCGCTGACGTCGCGCCCCTTGCTTCGCACCACGACGACGGTCGGGCTGGCCTTGCGAAAGACCTCGTCCAGGTTCTGGGCCTGGGCGGCCGGGGCGAACGCCGGCAGCACCGCGACCGCGAGCACGAGTGTGAGTCGCGTTTTCCTGAGAGCGCGCTCGCCTCATCGCTTTTCGCCGCCCACCTGCTCTCGCACGGCCCGGTCGACGACACGCCCGAGTTCCAGCTCCAGGTCCTTGGCCTCGATCCGCCCGAACAGGTCGAGGAGGACCGCGATCGTCCCGGTCCACCCCGTCTGGTGGCTGGCCCCGAGGCCCGCCCCGTTGTCGCCGTGGAAGTATTCGTAGAAGAGGATCAGATCGCGCCAGTGCGGATCATCCTGGAACTTGGCGGTGCCGCCGTACACCGGGCGCCGTCCGCTGGCGTCGCGCAGGAACGTCCCGGCCAGCCGGCGGGTGAGCTCCTTGGCCACCTCGAACAGCGTCATGGACTGCCCGGACCCGGTCGGACACTGAACCTTGAAGTCGTCGCCGTAGAAGCTGTAGAGGTTCCCGAGCGCGCGGATCAGCAGCGCATTGACGGGCATCCAGACGGGGCCACGCCAGTTGGAGTTGCCGCCGAACATGCCGGTATCCGACTCCGCCGGGCAGGTACTGGACCCGGTACTCTTCGCCAGCGACGTGAAACACGAACGGATGGTCCTGGTGATACCGCGACAGCGAGCGAATGCCGTGGGGCCCGAGGAACTCGTTCTCGTCGAGCATGTAGGCGAGCACGCGCTCCAGCTTCTGCTTGTTGAGGATCGACAGGAGCCGGCGCCCGTTGTAACCGATGAACCCCTGGTCGGTCGGGGCGACATGGGCGACGACCTCGGGATGGCGCTTGCGGAACAGGGCGATCATCTCCCTCAGCTTCGGGAACCGCTCGACGACGTTGCTCTCGAACACCGTGGACGCGCAGAGCGGCAGCAGCCCCACCAGCGACCGGACGTTCAGACGCATCGCCTGGCCGTCGGGGAGCCGCAGCAGATCGTAGAAGAATCCGTCCCGCTCGTCCCACATCTCGTCGTGGTGATCGCCGACGCGGTCCATCGCGTAGGCGATCCACAGGAAATGCTCGGCGAACTTGAAGGCGACCTCCTCGTACAGCGGGTCGTACTCGGTGAGGATGAGGGCGATCTCCAGCATGTTCTGGCAGTAGAACGCCATCCAGGCGGTGCCGTCCGCCTGCTCCAGCGATCCGCCGGTGGGAAGCTGCGCGCTGCGGTCGAACACGCCGATGTTGTCCAGACCCAGGAATCCGCCGGCGAACACGTTGCGGCCCGGCGGGGTCCTTGCGGTTGACCCACCAGTTGAAATTCAGCATCAACCCCTGAAACGAGCGTTCCAGGAACCGCAAGTCCGCGCGGCCGAGGGCCCGTTCCATCTTGTAGAGGTAGACCGTGGCCCAGGCGTGCACCGGCGGGTTCACGTCGCTGAAGTTCCACTCGTAGGCGGGAATCTGGCCGTTGGGGTGGGCGTACAGATTGCGCAGCATCAGCAGCAGCTGATCCTTGGCGAAATCGAAGTCCACCAGGGCCAGCGCGATCGTGTGGAAGGCCAGGTCCCAGGCGGCGTACCAGGGGTACTCCCACTTGTCCGGCATCGAGATCACGTCGGCGTTCAGCATGTGAAACCATTCGGTGTTCCGGACGCCGCGGTTGCCGGATTCCAGCAGCGGGTGACTGTTGTGCTCCTGGAGCCATCGATCCAGATCGAAGTAGTAGTACTGCTTGCTCCACAGCATGCCGGCCAGCGCCTGGCGGTGCACGCGGCGCTGATCCTCGGTGAGCGCCTTCGGCGTGATCCGATCGTAGAATTCGTCGGCGTCAGCGATCCGGCTCTTGAACGTCTCCTCGAAACGGCCAAAGGGCTGGTCGACCCGGGTGGCCGACAGACGGAGGCGGACGGTCCGGCTTCCGCCCGCGGGCACGTCGAGGGTGTAGTGGGCGGCCGCCTTGGTGCCCACCTTGGCGGGGTTGACCGCCTCGCCGCGGCCCGAGATGGCGTAGACGTGGAACGCGTCCTTGACGTAGGGGGACGGATTGGGCTGGCTCCAGAGACGGGACGCGTTGCTCTCGTTCTCGGTGAAGAGGAGCTCCGGGGCGCCATCGCACGAGCAGCCAGTACCCGCCGAGCTCGTGGTGGGTGGCCTGGATGACGCCCGGCCGGATCTCGCGCAGCGAAGGCTTGGGCTCGTCGTCGCCCCACGACCAGGTGTTGCGGAACCAGAGAGTCGGCAAGACGCGAAGCGGGGCCGCCTGGGGTCCGCGATTGTGCACGGTGATGCGAACGAGAACGTCTTCCGGGCCCTCCTTCGCGTACTCCACGAAGACGTCAAAGTACCGATCGTCGTCGAAGGCGCCCGTGTCGAGCAGCTCGTACTCGAACTCTTTCCGCGATCGGCCGCGGTTCGTCTCGATCAGGTCCCGGTAGGGATACTCTCGCTGCGGGTACTTGTAGAGGTACTTCATGTACGAGTGGGTCGGGGTGCTATCGATGTAGAAGTAGTACTCCTTGACGTCCTCGCCGTGGTTCGCCTCACTGTTGGTGAGCCCGAACAGGCGCTCCTTCAAGATCGGGTCCCGCTCGTTCCACAGCGCCAGCGCGAAGCACAGCCGCTGCTTGTCGTCCGAGAGGCCGGCGAGCCCGTCCTCGCCCCACCGGTAGGCGCGTGAGCGAGCCTGGTCGTGGGTGAAGTAGTCCCAGGCGTTGCCGTCGTCGCTGTAGTCCTCGCGGACCGTCCCCCACTGCCGCTCGCTCAGGTACGGCCCCCACTTCTTCCAGGGGATGTGCGCCTCGCGCGCCTCGTTCAGCCGCTTTTGCTCGGTGACATCGACCAAAGGCTCCATTCCCTTCGTCCCCTTCCGTCGGCGATGACCGGAATTGATTGCCGGCGCAGTATATAGGACATGTGGGTGCCTCGCCGGTCCGCCGGCCGCCGGTCATTTGACAAGGCCGACGACCGCGGCCTAGCCTGCCGCGAACGGATACTCACCACCCGAGCTGGAGGCAGACGATGAGGGACGTGAAGCTCCACGCGGGCATCCCGGTCAAGCCGGTGTACGGGCCCGAGGATCTGGCCGGGCGCGACGCCGCGCGCGACGTCGGCCAGCCCGGGCGAGTATCCGTACACGCGCGGCATCCACCGCACATGTATCGCGATCGCGCTGTGGACGATGCGCCAGTACATCGGCTTCGGCACGCCCGAGGAGACCAACGGGCGCTTCAAGTACCTGATGGCCCACGGGCAGGACGCGCTGAACGTGGCCTTCGACCTGCCGACGCAGCTCGGCCTCGACTCCGACGATCCGCGCGCCGAGGGCGAGGTCGGGCGGGTGGGGATGGCCATCGACACGCTGGCCGACATGGAGGCGGCCTTCGCCGGCATCCCGCTCGACCGCGTGAGCGTCTCGCTCACCATCAACGGCATGGCCGCACCGATCACCGCCATGTACTACGCGGTGGCCGAGCAGCAGGGCGCGGCGGCCGACCGGGTGGTCACCACGCCGCAGAACGACATCCTCAAGGAGTTCGTGGCGCGCGGGACGTGGATCTACCCGGTCGAGCCGTCGCTGCGGCTGGTCGGCGATCTCATCGAGTTCTCGGCCCGTCACTTCCCGCGCTCCAATCCGGTGTCGGTGTGCGGCTACCACATCCGCGAGGCCGGCTGCACCACCGCCCAGGAGATGGCCTACGGCCTGGCCATCGCGGCCGCCTACGTGGAGATGATGGTCGCGCGCGGGATGCCGGTGGACGAGTTCGCGCCGCGCATCTCGTTCAACTTCACGGCGTGGGGCAAGATCTTCGAGGAGGTCGCCAAGTTCCGCGCCGGCCGCCGGCTCTACGCGCGGATGCTGCCGCGAGCGCTTCGGGGCCCAGAGCCCCAAGTCCTGGATGTTCCGCTCGCTCATCGGCGGCGGCGGCTCGGCCTTCACGGTGCAGGAGCCGGAGAACAACATCGTGCGCGGCGCCTACATCGCGCTGGCCGGCGCGCTCAGCGGGCGCGCAGACCATGGCGCTGCCGACCTACGACGAGGCATACACGATCCCGTCGCCCAAGGCCCAGCTGATCGCGCTCCGCACCATGCAGATCTGCGCCGAGGAGTCCGGGCGCGGCCGACACCGTGGACCCGCTGGCCGGCTCGTACTACGTCGAGGCGCTCACCAACGAGATGGAGGCCAAGATCGTCGAGGAGCTGGCCGCCGTCGAGCGCATGGGCGGCATCGTGGAGGCGGTGAAGACCGGGCGCCATGCAGGCGGAGGTGGCGCGGCAGGCCTACCGCTTCGAGCAGGCGATGCTCTCGGGCGAGATCCCCAAGGTGGCGGTGAACTGCCACGTGGGCGACCGCCCGGCCGAGGCCGATCGCGACGTCGAGCTCTACGCGTTCGACCCCCAGGTCGCCCGGACGCAGCTGGACAAGCTGGCCCGCGTGCGCCGTGAACGGGACTGCGGCGCCGTCGCGATGACGCTGCAGCGCCTCTCCGACGCCGCGCGCGGCACGAGCAACCTGATGCCGCCCATCCTCGAGGCGGTGAAGGCCTACGCCACGCTCGGCGAGATCAACCAGGCACTCAAGGGCGTCTTCGGCGAGCACAAGGAGCCGGTCAGATGGTGAACGCGGCGCGCTTCGGTCAGGGGATGACGTTCGACGAATACGTGCGGTTCATCGCCTCGCCGGCCAACCTCGCCCGCGAGGGCTCGCAGGGGCCGCGCCGCGACTGGAGCGACTACCTCCGGAAGGCGTATGACGCCGCCCGCGTTCCGCCGGCCCACGCCGAGGCGTGGCGCTGGCTCGTCGGCCAGCCCGGAGGCCCGGCCCACGTGCTGGCGCTCTCGGAAGAGTGGTCGTCGGACTGCCGGCGCGACATTCCGATCGTGGCCCGCCTGGCCGACACCGCCGGCCTGCCGCTGCGCATCTTCACTCGCGACGGCCAGACGATGGGCCGGGCGCCGTTCCCGCAGCCCGATTCGCCCAACGCCGACCTGATGGCCGACTTTCTCAACCGGCGCGACGGCGAGACGTTCCAGTCGATCCCGATCATCGCGTTCTACGCGAAAGATTTCGAGCTGCTCTACCGCTACACGGAGTTTCCCGCCGTCTACCGCAAGGACCGCATCCGCGCCGCCCAGAACCGCCCGGCGCCCGGCGAGACTGAAGCGGCCAGCCAAGCGCGGGGCCTCCGAGAGTTCGCCGAGATGCTGGCCTCGCCCTTCCACGAGGTGTGGCGCTCGGCCGCCCTCGACGAATGGACGTCCATTCTCTACGAGCGGCTGCGGGTGGGCTCGCTGGCGTGATCGGGTGAGCGACCTCGTCGTCATCGGCCGGGACGTTCCCAAGCGTGACGGCGCCGACAAGGTCACCGGCCGCACGCGCTACCTGCACGACCTCGAGCTGCCGCGCCTGGCCCACGGCAAGATCCTCCGCGCCCGCCATCCGCACGCGCGCATCGTGCGCATCGACGTCACCGCGCGCCGCGGCGCTGCCCGGCGTGCTGGCGGTGCTCACCGGCGCAGACGTCGAGCAGCACCCGTTCGGCTTCGCCAAGGACCAGGTCGCGCTCAAGACCGGCAAGGTCCGCTGCGTGCGCGACGAGGTCGCGGCGGTGGCGGCCGAGAGCGCGGCCATCGCCGAGGAGGCGCTCGACCTGATCGAGGTCGAGTACGCGGAGCTGCCGGCGGTGTTCGATCCGCTGGCGGCCGTGCGGCCGGGCGCGCCGCTCGTGCACGAGGAGCGGCCGACCAACCACACCGATCTGCGCTACCAGTTCAGCCACGGCGACGTCGAGCGCGCGTTCGCGACGGCGCGCCGCGGTGGTCGAGGGCGAGTATCGGCTGAACTTCGTCACGCCGGCCTGTCTGGGCACGATGGTCGCCATCGCCGACTGGGACGCCGAGGACCGGCTGACCATGTGGTCCACCACCCAGGTGCCGTTCCTCTACCAGCGCGATCTCGCCCAGGCGCTCGGCATCGCCGGCGATCGCGTCCGGGTCCTGCAGCCGCCCGTCGGCGGCAACTTCGGCCGCGGGCCTCGATCTCTACCCGATCGACGTGATCGCCGCGCTGCTGGCCCGCGCGCGCGCGGCGGCCGGTGAAGATCGAGTTCGAGCGGCTCGAGGAGTTCGTCGCGTGTCCCACGCGCGAGCCGTGCACGATCCGCCTGCGCACCGCCGCCGACGCGCGAGGGCCGGCTGCTCGCCCGCGACTGCCACGTGGTCATCGACAACGGCGCCTACGTCTCCTGGGGCTCGACCACGCCGTACGTGATGCTGTCGACGGTGGCCGGGCTCTACCGGTGCCCGGCGCGTGCGCTTCGACACCACGATCGCCTACACCAACAATCCCTACTCGGGCTCGATGCGCGGCTACGGCAATCTCGAGTCGACGTTCGCGGTCGAGAGCCAGATGGACGAGCTCGCCGAGCGGCTCGGCCTCGATCGCCTCGAGCTCCGCCGGCGCAACGTGACCCGGCCGGGCGACGCCAATCCCCAGGGCTTCGTCATCACCTCGTGCGCGATGGGCGAGTGCCTGGACGCGGTGACGGAGGAGATGCGGCGCGAGGTGCCGCCGCCGCGGCGCCCGGCTGGAAGCGCGGCGTCGGCTACGCCGGCATGTTCCACGTCGGCGGCGGCGCGCGCATCTACCGCTCGGACGGCTGCGGCGCCATCGTCAAGCTGCGACGACTTCGGCCGCGTCTCGCTGATCACCGGCGCCACCGAGATCGGGCAGGGGTCGGAGACGGTGCTGGCGATGATCGTGGCCGAGACGCTCGGCGTGCCGCTCGAGCGCGTGGACGTCGTCAACTCCGACACGTCGGTGAAGCCGTGGGACGTCGGCGCCCACGCCAGCCGCACGACGTTCATCGCCGGCAACGCCGCCCGCCTGGCCGCCGAGAAGCTGCGCGATCAGCTGCTGGCCATGGCCGCCCCGGAGCTGGAGGCGCCCGGTCGAGCAGCTCCGCGTGAGCGGCGGGTGGATCTACGTCGGCGACGAGCCGCAGCGACGCATCGCCTACGATCGCGCGGCGCGCGCCGGGCACCTGCGCGATGCACGGGCAGACGCTGGTGGCCGAGGCGTTCTACGATCCGCCCACCACGATGCTCGACAAGGACCTGCGCGGCAACGTCTCGGCCACCTACGGCTTCGCCGCCCAGGCCGTGGTGCTCGACGTGGAGCTGGCTACCGGCGTCGTCCGGGTTCGGCGTATCGTCTCGGCCCACGACGTCGGGCGGGCGCTCAACCCGCTGGCCGCCGAGGGCCAGATCCACGGGGGCGTCCACATGGGGCTCGGCTATGCGCTGAGCGAGCGGCTCGTCGTGCAGGAGGGGCAGGTGCTGACCGCGTCGTTCATGGACTACGCGCTCCTCAAGGCCGCCGACATGCCGGAGATCGTCGTGCGCCTGATCGAGACCGGGCGATGCCGAGGGACCGTTCGGCGCCAAGGGCCTGGGCGAGTCGGGCGTCATCCCCGTCGTCGGCGGCGGTGGCCAACGCGGTGAAGGACGCGATCGGCGTGCGGTTCAGGGAGCTGCCGATCACCGCCGCCGCGTCGTGTACGCGGCGCTGGCCGCCGCGGAGCGCGCGGTCGTGAAGCTCTTCGAGGGCGTGCGGGTGCTCGATCTCAGCCGCATGCTGGCCGGGCCCTACGGCTCGATGCTGCTGGCCGACATGGGCGCCGAGGTGATCAAGATCGAGGAGCCCGACGGCGGCGATCCGATGCGCGTCATGGGTCCGCCGTTCCTGCCCGACGGCGACAGCGCCTACTTCCTGGCGATCAACCGCAACAAGAAGTCGGTCGCGCTCGACCTGACGAAGCCGGCCGGGCGCTCGGTGTTCCTCGACCTCGCCGCCAAGGCCGACATCGTGTGGGAGAACTTCCGCCCCGGCATCATGGAGCGCCTCGGCCTGCACTACGCCGCGCTGACCGCGGCGAATCCGGGGATCGTCATGTGCTCGATCTCGGCCTACGGCCAGGACGGGCCCTATCGCGACTGGCCCGCGTTCGATCTCGCCCTGCAGGCGATGGGCGGCGCCATGTCGCTGACCGGCGAGGAAGGCAGCCGTCCGGTGCGGATGGGGCTGCCGATGGGCGATCTGGCCGGCGGCATGTTCGGCGCGTTCGCGGTGGCCGGTGCGCTCTACCGCCGCTCGCGCACCGGGGGCGGCGCGCACATCGATCTCTCGCTGCTCGACTGCCAGGTCTCGCTGCTGACCTACATCGCCCAGTACTTCTACGCCGACGGGCGTGTCCCGCGTCAGCTCGGCTCGGGTCACGCCTCGGTCGTGCCCTACGGGGCGCTGGCCAGCAACGACGGCCACCTGGTGGTGGCGATCTTCGCCGAGAAGTTCTGGGGCGGGTTCTGCCGCGCGGTCGAGCACCCCGAGTGGGAGCACGATCCGCGCTTCGCGTCCAATCGAGACCGCGTGGCCAATCGCGGCACGCTCATGGCGCTGATCGAGACCGTGTTCAAGGAGCATGGCACCGAGGAGTGGCTGACGCGCCTGAACGCCGCCGGCGTGCCGGTGGCGCCGATCCAGGCGGTGGATCGCGTGCTCGCCGATCCTCAGGTGAGGCATCGGCGGATGGTCGCCGAGGTCGAGCACCCGGGGCACGGGCCACTGCCGACGCTCGGCACCCCGATCAAGATCGACGGCCAGCTGGGCCTCGACATCACTCCGCCGGCCCGGCTCGGACAGCACACCGACGCCGTGCTGGGCGAGCTGCTGGGCTATCCGGCCGAACGCCTCGCGACGCTGCGTCGTGACGGCGTCGTCGCGTGAGGAGCGCCGTGTACGACAGCGGAGCGAGCCGATGAACGTCGCGATTCTCGGTGGTGGCAACGGAAGCTACACGACGGCCGCCGATCTGGCGCTGGCCGGCCACCGCGTACGCCTGTGGCGGCGCGCGGCGGCGGATCTCGCCGCGGTGCAGGCCAGTGGCATCACGCTCGTGGCGGAAGGGCGACAGGGGGCGGCGCGCCTGGATCGCGCGACCGCGGATCTGGCCGAGGCCCTCGAGGGCGCCGAGGTCGTGATCGCGCCGCTGCCGGCCACGTCGCACGCGGACCTGGCCCGCCGGCTGGCCGGACGGCTCACCGGCAAGGAGATCGTGCTGTTCACGCCGGGCTCGTTCGGCTCCTACGCCGTCGCCCGCGACCTGGCGCGCGCCGGCGGGCCGCTGCCGTTCGCCTTCGCCGAGAGCGGCACGCTGCCGTATCTCACGCGCAAGACCGGGCCGGCCGCCGTGTCGGCGCCGGTGCGCGCGGCCAACCTGCCGGTGGGCGTGTTCCCGGCTTCGCGCTCGAAGGTGGCGCTGGAGCGGATCAGCGCGCTGTTCCCGGCCACCCGGCCCTGCGTGGACGCGCTCGACGCCGCGCTGACCAACGCCGGGCCCGGTCATCCATCCGCCGCTGGTGCTGGTGAACGCCGCCTCGATCGACGGCGGGACCTTCGACATCCACGCCGCCGGCACCACGGCCAGCGCGCGCCGGATCATCGACGCGGTTGACGCCGAGCGCGTCGCCGCCCGCCAGGGCATCGGCTACCCGGCGCCCCACTACGAGCTCGCCACCTACTACGACGAGGCGCGCGCGGCGGAAGGACTCTACGGCGCCGGCGCCAAGCAGAAGCTGGTGACCAGCGGCCTCTGGCGCGAGGTCCTGACCTACGAGCACCGCTACGTGAGCGAGGACGTCGCGCTCGGCCTGACGCTCTTCGAATCCGCGGGGCGTATGGGTGCGGCGCCCACGCCGGCCATCTCGGGCTTGCTCGGCGTGTTCGGCGCGCTCCTGGGCCGCGATCTCACCGGCGGCCGCGCGCTCGATCACCTGGGGCTCGGTGACCTCACGCGGCGCGAGGTGCGCGTGCTGCTGCACGAGGGCTGGGAGTCGCACGCGTGGTCGCGAGCGATTCGATGAGCGCGCCCCGCGTGCCGCTGGCCGACGACGAGGCCGGCACGCTCTCGATCGGCGGTGCGCGCTACCTGTTGATCCGGCCCGAGACGCTCGCCGTCCTCCAGAAGACGGCCGAGGCGGCGCTCGGACCGCGCGCGGCCGAGTGCTTCGTGGCCGGCGGCCGGGCGGGCGGAGGGCGGGCGAGCGCGTCGCTGTCCGGCTCCGGGGAGGACAAGGTCCGCCGGCTCATGGAGACCGGCGGCGCGATCGGGTGGGGCGCGTTCACGCTCGAGCGTCTGACCGCCGAGACGATGGTGGTGGTCGTCCGGCGCTCGCCCTTCGCCGAGGCCTACGGGCCGTCTCCGTCGCCGGTGTGTCACCTGATCCGCGGCGTGCTGGAGGCGCTGGCCGCGGCCACGCTGGCCGGCGCGCCGTCCGTGGTCGAGACCGCGTGTGCGGCGGTGGGTGCCGACGCCTGCCGCTTCGAAACGCGTCGGTGACGACCGCCGCGCTGATTCACGTGGTGGTGTCCGGGCTGGCGACGGGCTCGATCTACGCGTTGATGGCGCTGAGCCTGGTCATCGTCTACAACGCCACGCGGACCCTGAACTTCGCGCAGGGCGAGATGCTCATGGTCTCGACGTTCGTGGCCTGGAGCTGCCAGCGCGCGCTGGGCCTGCCGCTGGTGGTCGCGCTCCTGGCCGCCGTCCTGGCCGGTGCGCTGCTGGCGCTGGTGTTCGAGCGCCTGGTGATCCGGCGCGCCATCGGCGCCACGCACTGGGACGTGCTGATCCTCACGCTGGGCCTGTCGCTCATCTTGAAAGCCGGCGCCGGCATCGTCTGGAGCCACGACGAGTTTCCCTTCCCGTCGTTCTTTTCGAGCCGCCCGATCGCGCTCGGCCCGGTGCGGGTGGCGCCGGCCTCGCTGGGGATCATCGGCGCCTCGCTCGTCCTCATGCTGGCGCTGGCCGTGCTGTTCCGCTGGACGCGCCTGGGCCGGGCGATGCGGGCGGTGGCCCAGAACCAGCGCGGCGGCGCGGCTCATGGGGATCAGCGTCGAGCGCGTGCACGCGAGCGCCTGGGTCCTGGCCGCCGTGGTGGGCGCCATCGCCGGGGTGCTGGTGGCGCCGGTGATTTTCCTCTCGTCCAAGATGGGGCTGGTCGTGATCAACGGCTTCACCGCCGCCGTGGTGGGCGGGTTCGGCTCGATGCCGGGCGCGGTTCTGGGCGGCATGCTGCTCGGCGTGCTCGAGAACCTGGCGCCACTGTATCTGCCGTCGGGGATCCGCTACTCGGTGCCGTTCCTCGTCCTGATCGCCATCCTCCTCGTGCGGCCCGCCGGCTTGCTGGGCCGGGTCGAGCGGCGCAAGGTGTGAGGGTGCGGGTCGCGGTGACCGTGCTGGCCGTGGCACTCCTGCTCTGGCCGTGGGTGGCGCCACGCTATTTCGTGTTCCTGGCCAGCCTCGTCTTCGTCAACGCGGTGGTGGCCATCGGGCTGAATCTCCTGTCGGGCTTCACCAACCAGCTCTCGTTCGGTCACGCCGGGTTCCTGGCCATCGGCGCCTACAGCGCGGCGCTGATCACGCTCCACGCGCCGGCCGTCCCGGTGATCGTGACGCTGGCGCTGGCCGGGATCGTGACCGCCGTGGTGGGCCTGGCCTTCGGCGTGCCGTGCCTGCGCCTGTCCGGGCTCTACCTGGCCATGGCCACCCTGGCCTTCGGCTTCGTCATCGTCGAGGCGATCCTGAATCTCGACGCGCTGACGCGCGGCGCCGACGGCCTGTCGGTGCCCGTCGCGCGCCTGGGCACCTGGCCGCTCGCCTCCGATACCGCGCGCTACTATCTGGCCCTCGTCGTGACCGCGGTGCTGGTGGCGGGCGCGGTCAACCTCACGCGCAGCCGCGTGGGCCGGGCGTTCCTGGCGATCCGCGAGAGTGAGATCGCCGCCCAGGCCAGCGGCGTGCCGGTCGCGCTCTACAAGACGCTGGCCTTCGGCGTCTCCGCGTTCTACACCGGCGTGGCCGGCGGTCTCTTCGCCTTCCTCGTGGGCTTCCTGTCGCCGGACGGCTTCGACGTCTTCCTGTCCGTCGACTTCGTGGTCATGATCATCCTCGGCGGGCTCGGGTCGGTGCCGGGGTCGATCGCGGGGGCGGCCGTGGTGACCGTGCTCAACGACGGCCTGGCCGCCTTCCAGAACTACCGTCCGCTCGTCTTCGGCGCGATCCTCATCGCGTGCATGCTGTTCATGCCCGGCGGCATCAGCGGCGCGGCGCGCGCGCTCGCGCGTCGGCTGACCGCCCCACCAGGAGGCCGTTCATGCGCTTCGTCATCCGCAGCCTGATCGCCGTCGTGCTGCTCGCCGCGGGCCCGGCCGCCGCCCAGCAGGGCGTCAGCGACACCGAGATCGTGCTGGGCGGCTCGAACTCGTTCTCGGGCCCGCTGGCCTTCACCGGCGAGCAGGCCACGAAGTTCGGCGTCGATCTCTACGTCAAGGTCGTCAACGACGCGGGCGGCATCAACGGCCGCAAGGTGCGCACCATCTTCTACGACGACGGCTACCGACCTCAAGATTCGGTGGCCAACACCCGCAAGCTGGTCGAGCAGGACGGGATCTTCGCGGTGATCGCTCCGCAGGGGACGCCGCCGGTGGTGGCCACGCTCGACTATCTCGAACAGAACAAGGTCCCGCTGCTGTTTCCCTTCCAGGGCTCGCCCATCGTGCGCGGCCACCGGTACGTGTTCAGCGGCATGACGCTCTACGACCGGCAATCGAAGATGATGATCGACTACCTGGTCGGCCCGCGGAAGTACAAGACGTTCGCCGCCATCTACCAGGACGACGAGTACGGCAAGGCCTTCCTGACCGCGTTCGAGAAGGACCTGGCCCGCCACAACCTGAAGCTGACCGCCACCGAGCCGGTCAAGCGCGGCGCCACCGACGTGAGCGCACAGGTGGCCAAGCTGCAGGCGGCCAAGCCGCAGGTGACGTTTCTCGTCCTCACGCCGGGGGCCGGCGCGCAGACACTCAAGGAGCGCCAGAAGATCGGCTGGACCGACACCCTGATGGTCTCCTCCGGCCCGCTGACCGACGAGCGCTACCTGGCCCTGGCCGGCGACGCCGCCGAGGGCGTGGAAGGGCTCTCGCTGTGGCCCGACCCGGTGACCTCCGACCTGCCGGGGATGAAGGCGTATCGCGAGGCCATGCAGAAGTATTTTCCGAAGAACGAGGTCAACCGGTACTCGCTGTCCGGCTACTTCGCCGCCATGCTCTTCACCGAGGGCGCCAAGCGGGCCGGGCGCGGGCTGACCCGAGAGAATCTCGTGACCTCGCTCGAGGGGATCAAGGGCTGGGACAGCGGCATCTTGCCTCCGATCACCGTCGGCGCTGACCATGAGACGCAGCGCCAGGGCTTCTGGGTCAAGGTCGACAACGCTCGCTTCAAGCAGCTGACTGACTGGCTCAAGTCGGACTAGCGCTTCTCGTGGACTCCGGTGACGCCGCGGGGCGGGCGCGTGGCCCCTGGGCGCGCCTGCATGGCTCGCCTGTCGCCGTAGTTCGCTCCGGGCCCGGCTCGCTCGGGCCCCCCATCCCCCAAAGGGGGCTGGGCCGGCTAACAGTTGAATCGTCGTCGGCTCGCGAGCCGGGCCCTGCGCTCTCAACGGCGACGACGGCTCGCCATGATGGCGCGCCCAGGGGCCACGCGCCCGCCCCGCGGCGTCACCTCAGTCGGCGAGGAGTTCGCTCCGGGCTCGGCGCGCTCGGGCCCCCCATCCCCCAGGGGGGGCTGGGTCGCGGACCAGTCGATTCGACGGCGGCTCGCTCGCCGAACCCTACACTCTCGACGGCGACGACGGCTCGCCCTGATGGCCCGCCCGCGCCCCACGCGCCCAGCCCGCCCCGTCACCTCAGTCGGCGAGGAGCGGTACGACGACCACTACGACGAGCGCTGCTTTGGCGCTGCTGAGCGTCGAGGCGCTGTCGCTGTCGTTTGGTGGTCTGGCGGCGCTCAGCGAGGTCAGCTTTGAGGTGGGTGAGGGGGAGATCTTTTCGCTGATCGGGCCTAATGGGGCGGGGAAGACGACTGTCTTCAACGTGCTCACTGGGCTTTACCGGGCGGATGTGGGGCGGGCGATGCTCGCGGGGCGGGAGTTGACGCGGTTGGCGCCGCATCGGATTGCGCGGGCGGGCGTGGCGCGCACGTTCCAGAACACCGAAGTGTTCCGCGCGCTCTCGGCGCTCGACAATGTGCTCGTGGGTGAGCACGCGAGGCTGCGGGCGGGCGTGTTCGGGGCGGCGTGTCGGTTGCCTTCGGTGTGGCGTGAGGAGGTGCAGGCGCGGGGGCGTGCGCGGGGGTGGCTCGAGCGCGTGGGGCTGGCGGACGTGGTGGACGTGGAAGCCGGTAGCCTGCCGCTCGGGCAGCAGAAGCGGTTGGAGATGGCGCGGGCACTGGCGGGGCGGCCGCGGCTGTTGCTGCTCGATGAGCCGGCGGGCGGCCTCAACTCGACCGAGACGCGCACGCTGATGGCGCTCATCCGCAGCCTGCGCGACGAGCTGGGGGTTACGATCATGCTGGTGGAGCACGATATGGATCTGGTGATGTCGATCTCCGATCGCGTCGCGGTGCTCCACCACGGACGGAAGATCGCCGACGGCACGCCCGGTGCGGTCGTGGCCGATCCCGCCGTCATCGAGGCGTATCTCGGCACGCCGGCCGAGGCGGCCGGCTGATCCGACGGAGGTGACGATGAGTGCATCCGCACTCGATCTCTTCACGACCTATGTGCATCTCGGCGCCCAGGGCGGCGCCGCCACCGTGCCGTGGACGCCCGACTTCTGGCGCCGGCTCTCGGTGGACACTGATGATCGGGTGGTCGGCGCCCGACATGGGCGCGAGCCCGGCGACTTTCATCCCGGCGAGTGGGAGATGCACCCCCACGGTGACGAGCTGCTGCTGCTGCTCTCCGGCGCGCTCGACGTGATCCTCGACCTGCCCACGGGCGAGCAGACCATCGCGCTGACGACGGGCGCCGCGTACGTCGTGCCCCGCGGGGTCTGGCATCGAATGACCATGCGCGAGCCGAGCGACCTGCTGTTCGTCACGCCACCGAGCGGTACGCGCTTGCGCAAGGTGGACGGATGATCGCCGCGGCGCTCCGCTCTCTCTACGATTACAACGCGTGGGCCAATGCGCGGATCCTGGAGGCCAGCGCCCGCGTGGGTCGCGAGCAGCTCGTGCAGACTCGCGGCGCCAATTCCGAATCCCTGCGCGGCACGCTGGTGCACACCATGGCCGCGCAGTGGCTCTACCTCGAGCGCTGGCAGGGCCGCTCGCCGCGCGCCATGGCGCAGGCCGACGACTTCGCTGACCTGCCCGCCATCGCGTCGCGCTGGGCCGAGATCGAGCGGACCACGCACGCCTTCGTGGCGGGGCTCGGCGACGCCGACGTCGGGCGGGTCGTCGAGTACACGAACTTTCAGGGCGAGCGCTGGGCCTATCCGCTCTGGCAGCAGATGATGCATCAGGTCAACCACGCCACCCAGCACCGCAGCGAGGCGGCGGTCATGCTGACCGAGCTCGGCTGCTCGCCGGGTGGCCTCGACCTGTTGTTCTTCGTCGACGAGCAGGGTGCTCGAGCTCGTTGATCTGAGCGTGTCCTACGGCCAGCGGCGCGCGCTGGAGGACGTGTCGCTGACCGTGGGCGACGGCGAGATCGTGACCCTGCTCGGCGCCAACGGCAGCGGCAAGTCCACCACGCTGCGCGCCATCTCGGGCCTGGTGCGTCCCACGCACGGCCGGATCCGCTGGGATGGCCGTGACGTGGAGCGCTGGCCGGCCGATGCGATCGTGGCCGCCGGCATCGGTCACGCCCCCGAGGGGCGGGACCTCTTCCCCGAGTTCACGGTGCTCGAGAACCTCCAGGCTGGCGCCCACACGGTCGCCCGCCGCGAGGTGGCGCCTCGGCTGGAGGCCGCCTACCGGCTCTTCCCCACGCTCCGCGAGCGCCGGCGCCAGGCGGCCGGGACCCTGTCGGGCGGCGAGCAGCAGATGCTGGCCATCGCCCGGGCCCTCATGATCCGGCCGCGCCTGCTCCTGCTGGACGAGCCGTCGCTGGGCCTGGCCCCCCGGCTGGTGCAGGAGATCCTGGCCGTCATCCGCCGGATCAATGCCGAGGGCGTCAGCGTGCTGCTGGTCGAGCAGAACGCGCGGGCCGCCCTGGGGGTGGCCGCGCGGGGCTACGTGCTGGAGACCGGGCGGGTCGTTGCCTCCGGCCCGAGTGCGGTGCTGGCGGCCGATGCGCGGGTCCGGTCGGCGTATCTCGGTTTGGTTCCCGGCGAGGCGTCCGCCTATGATCGAAAGAGCATCGCCAGCCGGCACCCCGGGGAGGCGCCGTGACGGAAGAACGCAAGCCCGACCCGCAGGTAGAGCGCAAGCCCGAGCCGCCGGTAGACCGCAAGCCCGACCCGAAGGCGGACGCGGAACGGCAGCTGCGCCTGGCCATGGCCTCCGAGGCCAAGCGCGACCGCGACACGCGCGACAAGATCCAGAAGGGCTTCTACGGCTGCGTCACGATCTTTGTCCTGCTCTTCCTCGTCGCGCTGTTCTTCCTGTAGCTGTCGTCCGATCGCCCTGGCGGCCGGGCCGGGGCTCATCGCCCAACTCGTCGTCCTATCATCCAGTTCGCGCTGCGTCATGCAGTCCGCGCGGACTTCTGCTATGGTCCCTCAACTTTCGCGCGGTGCGTCTGCTGATAGGAGGCAGGAATGACCGATCACACCAGTGAGCCCGAGCGCCCCGCCACGCTGGATCGCCGGACGTTTCTGAAGACGGCGGGCGCGGTCGGCGCCGGCGCGATCGTCGCCAGCCGGCTCTCGACTCCGATCCCGGCCGGCGCCCAGGACGCCACGGTACGCCCCGATCCGGCCGCCAAGAAGGGGGGCACGCTGCGCTACGGCATTCTCAGCGCCGCCGCCCACTTCGACGTCCATCAGTCCGGGACGGTGGCGAACATCGGTCCCCAGAGCCCGATGTACGACACGCTGCTGCGGCGCAGCCCCAAGGACGGCCAGACGATCATTCCCGATCTCGCCCAGCGGTGGGAGATCTCGCCGGACGGCAAGAAGTACACGTTCCACCTGCGCAAGGGCGTGAAGTTCCACGACGGCGCCGACTTCACCGCCGAGGACGTCAAGGCCACCTACGACCGGATCGTGCACCCGCCCAAGGGCGTGGTCATCCCGCGCACGCCGCTGTTCGCCACGGTCGGCGAGATCGTGGTGGTCGATCCGCACAAGATCGAGTTCCGGCTCACCGAGGCGCGGCCCAAGACGTACATGCTGGGCGCCTTCGCCAGCGGCTGGAACATCATCGTGCGCAAGAAGACGCTGGACGACAACGGCGGCAACCTCCGCCAGGTCATGAACTATCCGGGTACCGGGCCGTTCAAGCACGTCTCGCGGCAGGACAAGGAAGTGTGGATCCAGGAGCGGAACCCCAACTACTGGAACAAGGGGCTGCCGCTGGTCGATCGGCTGGAGATCTATAACCTGCCGCCGTTCTCGCCGGAGCTGGGCTCCTCGTTCCTGTCCGGCAAGGTCGACTACGCTCGTCTGCTCGATCCGGTCTCCTGGCGCAAGGCCAAGGAGATGCAGGGCGTGACGGCCGGCGTCTTCAACCAGTCGGTCATCCAGGCTTTCTGGACGAACACGGTCAAGAACAAGGCGCTGGCCGATCCGAAGGTGCGGCGGGCCATCCACCTGGCCATGGACCGCCACACGCTGGTGGAGGTCGTGAAGGACACGGCGCCCATGCAGGTGGGCGGCTTCGTGTATCCGTTCCACGAGATGTCGACGCCGCGCGCGGAGCTCGAGAAGAAGCTCGGCTACCAGAAGGACCCGAAGCCCGCGGTGCAGGAAGCGCGACGGCTCATGAAGGAAGCGGGCTACGCCAACGGACTGCAGAACCTCGACTTCGTCGTGCGCGACATCGCCAGCTTCAAGCTGTGGGCGGTGGCCATCCAGGCCATGCTGAAGGAGAACCTCAACATCGACTCCAAGCTGCGGGTGGTGCAGACCTCGGTGTGGTTCGACGAGGCCCAGGCCGGCAACTTCGACCTGGCGATCAGCGCGATCGTGTCCACGCTGATGGATCCCTCCGACATCTTCAGCGCGTGGTACGGCAAGGACGGCCCGCAGAACTACTCGCGCTGGACGAACCCGGCCTTCCACGATCTGGCCAGCCAGATCGACCGCGAGCTGGACGACACCAAGCGCAAGGCGCTGGTGCGCAAGGCGGAGGACATTCTCGAGAACGATCCCCCGCTGATTCCCGATCGCCTACGAGCAGATCTACGACGCCTGGTACAACCGGGTCCACGGCCAGAACCCATCCACGTACTTCGGGATCTACGACGTCGTGCGATGGGACAACGTCTGGATGGCCTGAGAGCCCAGGCGCCCAGATCGCTCGTGCGGAAGTACTTGGCGCGCCGGGCAGTGTACGCCGTCGTCACACTGCTCGGCGTGTCGATCAGCATCTTCGTCATCCTCCGCGTCCTGCCGGGTGATCCGCTCGTCGCCATCCTGGGCGTGGAGGGCCACGCCCGGATGATGCCGGCGGATCGCGTCCGCATCATGGCCGACCTCGGCCTCAGCGATCCGCTGCCCGTGCAGTACGTCCGCTGGCTCGGCGACATCGCCGCCGGCCGCCTGGGCAAGTCGTTCTTCCGCGGCGATACCGTGGCCGAGATGATCCGCCATCGCGGACCGATCAGCGCCGAGATCGCCGTGCTGTGCCTGATCGTGTCCTGGCTGGTCGGGCTGCCGGTGGGCATCCTCAGCGCGTTCAAGCCCAACAGCATCCCCGACGGGCTGGCGCGCGCGCTCTCCGTCCTGTTCATCGCCATTCCCGGCTTCTGGCTCGGCATGCTGATCGTGCTGGCCTTCCTGTTCTGGTTCGGCTACAAGACGCCGATCATCATCGTCCAGCTCTGGCACAACCCCTGGCAGAACTTACAGATCGTGCTCGGCCCCGGCATCGTGCTGGGCCTCGCCCAGGGCGCCTACATCGCGCGCATGTCGCGCTCGTGCCTGCTGGAGGTCATCGGCGAGGACTTCGTGCGCACCGCGCGGGCCAAGGGGCTGCGCGAGGGGCTGGTGGTGATGCGCCACGCGCTGCCCAACGCGCTGCTGCCGGTCATCACCATCTCGGGTGTGCTGCTCGGCTTCGTGCTGGGCGGCTCGGTGGCCGTCGAGCAGGCGTTCGGGGTGCCCGGGCTGGGGCGGGCGCTGGTGACCGCGGTCGTCGAGCGGGACATCATCGTCGTGCAGAACCTCGTGCTGCTCTACGCGGCGATCTTCGTGTTCGTCAACGTGCTGGTCGACCTCAGCTACGCGTGGCTCGATCCCCGCATCCGGTACGGCTGATGAGCGCGGTACTCGGCGAGCTCGCCCGGTTCTCCCGACGCAATACTCTGAGCGCGATCGGTGGGGTGGTGGGGCTGGCGATCGTGATCGTCGCGCTGGCGGCGCCGCTGCTGGCCCCTCGCGACCCTCTCAAGGCCGACTTCCGTCGCATGAACAAGCCGCCGGATGCGCAGAGCCTGCTCGGCACCGACCAGGTCGGCCGCGATACGCTCAGCCGCGTGATCTACGGCGCCCGCACGTCGCTGTTCGTGGCGTTCTCCGCCGTCATCCTGGGCACGACGGTCGGCTCGCTGTGGGGGGTGGCCTGCGGGTACCTGCGCGGGCGATTCGATCTGGTCAGCCAGCGGATCATGGAGATCCTCCAGGCCTTTCCCGACCTCATCCTGGCCATGGCCATCTCCATGGCCATCGGCACCGGCCTGCCCGCGGTGATCATCGCGATTGCGATCACCCGCATCCCCTTCGGCGGGCGGGTGATCCGCTCGGTGGCGCTGTCGATTCGAGAGCTCCCCTACGTGGAGGCTGGCCGGGCCAGCGGCGGCTCGACGCTGCGGATCATGGCCCTGCACGTCCTGCCCCAGTGCATCGCGCCCTATCTCGTGCTGGCCACCACGCATCTCGGCGTGGCCATCGTCATCGAGGCCGCGCTCGGCTTCCTCGGCGTCGGCGTGCCGCCGCCCACGCCGACCTGGGGCAACATGCTGGCGGACTCGATCACCGGGCTCATCCCCCCGTGGTGGCTGGCCTTCTTCCCTGGCCTGGCCATCACCGTCACCGTGCTGGCGTTCAACCTGCTCGGCGACGGTATCCGCGACACCCTCGACCCGCGGCTGTCTCCCGCCTTTCTCCGGATGATGGCGGGCGGCCGGCGCACCTGAAGGAGACCCGATGGCCACCTACGTGTTGATCCACGGCGCCTACCAGGGCGGCTGGATCTGGAAGCCCGTCGCCACGCGTCTGCGCGCCGCCGGCCACACCGTCCACGCGCTCACGCTCGACGGCTGTGGCGAGCGCCAGGCGACCGTGCGCCGCGGCATCACGGTGGGCACCCAGGCCCAGGAGGTCGCGCAGTTCCTCCACTACGAAGATCTCACCGGCGTGATCCTGGCCGGGACGAGCTCGGGCGGCATGGTGATCGTCAAGGCCGCCGAGCTGGCGCGCGAGCGCATCGCGCGACTGTTCTTCGTCGACGCGCTGGCGCTCTCGCCCGGCGAGAGCGTCGGCGCCATCGTGAAGCGCGCGGCTCCCAACGAGGTCACCGAGATCACCACCGCGATCACACCCGCCGATGCCCAGAACCGGCTCTTCCGCGAGCTCGACCCGACCCTGCGCGCGTGGGCGCTGGCCCGCGTCACGCCGCATCCGCTCGCGGCCCTGGAGGCGCCGATGGAGCCGACGACCTTCTGGGAGCAGACGTGGCCGGGCACGGTGGTGATCCGCTGCCGCCAGGCCGCCAACCCACCCGAGCACCATCAGCGGCGCACCGCCGAGCGGCTCAAGGCGGCCTACCACGAGCTCGACACCGGCCACTATCCAATGCTGAGCGAGCCAGAGGCGCTGACCCGACTGTTGCTCGGCTAGAAATCTGCGGGGGGGTAACGACGACACTCGCGGAGCGCCACGGCTCCGCCGGGGCGCGAAGCGTGGGGGGGTGTGGGGGGCCATTTCGAGGCCCCCCACGTCTACAGATCATTCCCGGAGTACGAGAGGTTGAACGACTTGTTGCAGAGCGGGAAGTCGGGAACGATGTTGTTGAGCACGGCGTACTCGAGCGCGGGCCAGTTCCGGAACGACGGATCCACGATCTTCACCCGCCGCAGCGTCGTCGCCCCGTCGGCGAGGACCCAGTGCCACACCGGCCCGCGCCACGCCTCCACGACGCCGAAGGCGTGGCCGTCCGCCGGCAGCGGGGGCAGCGCGGCCCGGGTGAGGCCGTCGGGCGCTCGGCCGGCCGCCGCGCGGATCAGCCGAAGCGACTCGCGCACCTCGTCGATGCGCAGCACGGTGCGCGCCCACACGTCGCCCGACTCGTAGCCCGCCACGCGCACGTCCAGCTCGCCGTAGGCCGCGAAGGGCGCGTCGCGGCGGGCGTCGGCGTCGATCCCGCTGGCGCGGCCCACGAGGCCCACGACCTGCATCTCGCGCGCGGTCTTCGGCGTCAGGCGCCCCGTCCCCTGCAGCCGCTCGAGCACCATCGTGTTGGCCAGCGACAGGCTCGCGATCTCCTCGAATTCGAGGACGAGCCGCTCGACGGCGGACGCCAGCGCGCCGAGGTCGGCGGCGGCGATCGGCCCGGCGACGCCGCCCGGCACGATCGCCCCGCGCAGCAGGCGGTGGCCGCTGGCGCGCGCGTTCAGCCGGAGCAGCTCCTCGCGGATGCGAAAGCAGTGCGCGTGACCGAAGCCGAAGCCCGTGTCGTTGACGATCATGCCGACATCGGCCACGTGGTTGTAGAGCCGCTCGAGCTCGAGCAGGACGGTGCGAAGCCAGCGGGCCCGCGCCGGCACCTCACCCCCAGCCGAGGGCTTCCAGCGCCTGGCAGTAGGCGAGCGCGTGGCCCGCGCTGGTGTCGCCGGAGATGCGCTCCGCGAGCTCGACCGTCCGCTCGAACGGCAGCGTCTCGAAGAGCTTCTCGGTGCCCTTGTGGACGAAGCCCAGCCGGGTCTCGAGATTGACGATCGTCTCGCCCTCGACGGTGAAGCGGAAGTGGCCGGGCTCGATGACGCCGGCGTGCACCGGCCCCACGGTGATCTCGAACAGTCCCTCGCCCGCCACGTGGCGGAACGGGAAGGGCTGGCCCGCGTCGGCGAGATCGCTGCGCGGCACGGCGTCGCGGCGCAGCGGATGGTAGCCCTCCGGCCAGTACTGGTGGAGCGCCAGCCGGCGGAGATCCGGATGGCCTCGCGGGACGAGGCCGAGGAGATCGTGGACCTCGCGCTCGAACCGGCTGGCCGCGAACGAGCGCGTTGCCAGCGACGGAAACCCGGGGGCCGCCGGATCGATCGAGACGAGCACGCAGGCCCGCGGCCGGAGCGATGCAGGCGCGAAGGCGTAGACGAGCGTGAAGTCGCCGGACCGTTCGCGCGTGTCGGCGGCAGCCAGGAGCTGGCACTGCGCGCCGAGGTCGGCGAGCCGCTCGGCCAGGGCGGGGATCTGCGCGGCGTCGAGGCGGCCCTCGATCTGGTCCGCGCCGCGCGCGGTGACCTCACGGCCGCCGCTCTCGCGCAGGGCCTGCGCCAGCGCTTCGAGCGTGCCGGGCGCCATCTCAGTGGCCCACGATCGCCGCGACCTGCTCGAGCGCATCCCCGAGGCCCGGCGGCCAGGCCAGACCGGTGAGCACCAGCACCAGGAGCGCGAGCGTGACGGGCACCACGGGCCAGGCGAGCGGCGTCGCGGCCGGGGTCGAGTCGGCCGGAGCGCCGTAGAGCATCGCCTGCGTCGAGCGGAGCAGGCCGCCGAAGGCGACGAGCAGCAGCAGCAGACCGAGCGCTGCTTCCGCGATGGCGCCCTTGCGGAATCCCGCGCCGAAGATCAGCACCTCGCTCGTGAAGAGCCCGAACGGCGGCAGGCCCATGAGGGCCAGCATCACGGCCAGGAAAGCCGCGCCCGTGCGCGGCATCCGGCTCAACAGGCCGCGCACGGCCGCGATGTCCGCCGAGCCGTACGCTGCGCGGATCCGGCCGGCGAGGAGAAAGAGCGCGGACTTGGCGAGGGCGTGGTTGGCGATGTGTAGCAGCGCGCCGGCGATGCCCCAGGCGCCCCCGAAGCCGAGCCCCACGCAGGCGATGCCGATGTGCTCGACGCTCGAGTAGGCGAGCATGCGCTTGAAGTTGGTTCCCGCCCACAGGAAGAGCGCGGCGACGGCCATCGACAGCAGCCCCAGCCCCAGGAGGATGTGCTCGGTGAAGGCCGGGCCGGCCGCGAGATCGACGACGGGCTTGAAGCGCAGGATGGCGTAGACCCCGACCGCGAGCAGCACGCCGGACATGAGCGCGCTCACCGGCGCCGGCGCCTCGCTGTGGGCGTCGGGCAGCCACGTGTGCATCGGCGCCAGCCCGGCCTTGGTGCCGTAGCCCACGACGAGGAACACGAAGGCCAGCTCGACGACCTGCGGCGCCAGGTCGGGCGCCAGGCGGAGCAGCGTGGTCCAGCGCAGCGCGTACTCCTCGTCGCCGAAGAGCTGGATGTTGGCGAAGTACACCAGCACGGTCCCGAGGAAGGCCACCGCGATGCCGACCGAGCAGATCAGCAGGTACTTGTACGACGCCTCCAGCGACGCGCGCGTGCGCTCGAAGTTCACGAGGAAGACCGAGGCCAGCGTGGTGCCCTCGACGGCGACCCACATGAAGCCGACGTCGTCGGTGGTGACGGCCAGCAGCATCGTGAACACGAACAGGTGGAAGAGCGCGTAGAAGCGCGCGGCGACCGCCGGTGCGACGTAGCGCGGGGCCTCGGCGGCGGCCAGTGCGGCGATCAGCCCGATGAGGCCCACCATCCACGCCGACAGGGCGTCGGCACGGAGGAAGCCGTCGAGCGCGGTCACCTCGCGCGCCCGGTAGACCGCGACAGCGGTGGCCAGCGCGGCGGCCAGCGTCAGGGTGGCCACCACGCCGTGCAGCGCCGCCAGCCGCCTGCCCCGCGCCGGCGCGCCCGCGCCCGCCAGCGCCAGCGCGCCCGCGCCCGCCAGGGGCACCGCCAGCAGGAGCACGAGCATCATCCCCGGAGCTCCCGCAGCCGCGGTTCGTCGATCGACTCGTGCTCGCGCCGGACCTGGCCGACGACGCCTTCCATGATGAGCACGATGATGAGCACGTCGAGAAACACGCCCGCCTCGACAATGCCGGGCAGCCCGTAGGTGGCCAGCAGGGCCAGCTCGAAGATCCCGTTCTCGAAGACCAGGAAGCCCAGGATGTGGCCGAGCGCGTCGCGCCCCGTCACGCAGAGGAACAGGCCGATCAATGCCATCGCGAAGGCCAGGGGAATCGCGCTCCCGGTCGGCAGGGCGGTCACCGTCGTCACCGGCAGCATGACCACGTACGCCACGACGACGAGCCCACCGGCGACCAGGAGCGCGACTCCGGAGGATTTGCCTGGAGCCACCGGGCGCACGGGCATGCCGCTGCCGATGCGCCGGAGCACGCGCGGGATGACCACGACCTTGACGACCAGGAAGACGAGCGCGAGCAGCAGGAGCCGGGGTCGACCGGCCAGAACGCCGAGCGTCGCCGCCAGCGCGGCGAGGAGCAGCGACTGCAACGCGAAGAGGCGCAGTCGCCCGGGCCAGCTCTGCCGCCACACGATGGCGAGGGTCACGACGAGCCCGGTGAACGCCAGGAGATTGGTGGCGGCCGTCATGGGGCGACGAACACCGCGGTCACCGACAGGAGCGCCAGTGCGAACGAGCCGGCGAGGAGCTCGGGCACGCGGAAGAGCCGGAGCTTGGCGACGATCGTCTCGAGGACGGCCAGGAACACGGTCAGCAGCGCCAGCTTGCCCACCAGGGCCAGCAGCCCGAGGAGGATCGGCGCCGGCGCCACCAGGCTCGGGACACCCCACGGAAAGAACAGGTTGGCCAGCAGCGTGAGAAAGACGAAGAGCTTCATCGCGCCGGCCCACTCGACCAGGGCCAGGTAGCGGCCCGAGTACTCGAGCACCATCGCCTCGTGGATCATCGTCAATTCCAGGTGCGTGGCGGGATTGTCCACCGGCAGGCGGCCGGTCTCCGCCAGCATCACGATGAAGAACGCGGCGAAGGCGAGCAGATGGCCGGGGCTCGCCGCCAGACGCGGCTCGCCGGCGAAGCGGGCCACGATGCCGCCGAGGTTCGTGGTGTCGGCGCGCAGCGCCAGCGCGAAGACCGCGAGGATCACCGTGGGCTCGGCCAGCGCCGCGACCGCCACCTCGCGGCTGGCGCCCATGCCGCCGAAGGCGCTGCCGGAGTCGAGCCCGGCCAGGGCCAGGAAGAAGGCGCCGACGAGGAAGAGGTACATCAATAAAATGATCCCGGCGAAGGGCAGCGCGGTGCGCGAGGCCACCACCGGCACGATCACGGCGGCCACCAGCATGGTGGCCACCAGCACGTAGGGCGTCACGCGGAAGACCCACGACGTCGTCGTCGAGACGACGGCCTCCTTGCGCAGAAGCTTGGCCAGGTCGGCGTACGGTTGCCAGGGGCGGGGACCGCGGCGCCCCACCAGTCGGGCCTTGAGCGTGCGCAGCGCGCCCACCAGCAGCGGGGCGCCGGCGGCGACGACCAGCGCCTGGGTCAGCGCCAGGACGAGATCGGTGATCACGCGAGCACCAGCAGCAGCACCAGCGCGGCCAGGATGTAGGCGAGGTACGTGTTGGCGCTGCCGGACTGCAGACGCCGCGCGTGGGCGGCGAGGCCGGACAGGGTCGCGAGCGCCGGACGGTACAGCCACTCCTCGACGAGCGAGCGGGTCGGGCTCGCATATTCGATCCGCTCCACGAAGAAGCGGGACTCGGGATGGAACTCGATGTCGAGCCGCGGCGCCGGACGGTAGAAGAAATCGAACACGCGCTTGAAGGGATTCGAGAACGCGGTGGCGGTGTACTCCATGCGCGCCGTCTGCAAGATTCGGCCGCACGCCCACGTCGGGGCCCACCGCGTCCGGCGCTGGGCGCCGACGAGCCACAGCGCGCCCAGCGGCGCCAGGAGCGCGATGGCGAGCGCGGCCGCCAGGGCGAGCGGCGACAGCGCGGCGAACTCGCCGGAGATCCGCACGGTGAGCCCGTCGCCCAGGGCGGGCAGTTCGGAGCCGACGAGCGGACCCACCACTCGGGCCAGCGCGGGCAGCACCAGCGTCGGCCCGACGCCGAGGCCCACGCACGCCGCGGCGAGCAGGACCATGGCGGCGCGCATCGACACCGGTGCTTCGTGGGCTCGCGCCGCCTCCTCGCTGCGGGGCACCGCCAGGAACGTGATGCCGGCGGCCTTGACGAAGCACGCCAGCGCGAGGCCGCTGGTGAGTGCGAGCGCGGCCAGCCCGACGGTGAACGCGAGGTTGAGCTCCAGCCGCGCCATCCGCACGTTCTGCAGCAGCGCCTGGAAGATCAGCCACTCGCTCACGAAGCCGTTGAGGGGCGGCAGCGCGGCGATCGCGGCGGCGCCGAAGACGAAGCACGCGGCGGTCCACGGCATGCGTCGCACCAGACCGCCCAGCGCGTTCATGTTGCGCGTGCCGGTGGCGTGCACGACCGCGCCCGCCCCCAGGAACAGCAGGCTCTTGAACGCCGCGTGATTGACGGCGTGGTAGAGGGCGGCGGCGATGGCCAGGACGGCCAGACCGCCGAGCCCGACGGCCGCGAAGACCAGGCCCGCCCCGAGACCGATGAGGATGATCCCGACGTTCTCGATGCTCGAGAAGGCGAGCAGGCGCTTGAGGTCGCGCTCGACGACCGCATAGAGGATGCCGACGACGGCGGAAACGGCGCCGACCAGCAGCAGGGCGGCGCCCCACCACGCCGGCGTGGGCGCGAGCCAGTCGAGGCTCACGCGCGCCAGGCCGTAGATGCCGAGCTTGATCATGACCCCTGACATCAGCGCCGACACGTGGCTCGGCGCCGCCGGGTGTGCGCGCGGCAGCCACACGTGCAGCGGGATCACGCCGGCCTTGGACGCGAAGCCCAGGCCGAGGAGCACCAGCGGCAGCACGCGCGTGCCCGGCGGCAGGTCGGGCGCCGCGCTCGACCAGTCGGCGAACGTGGTGCTCCCGGTGGCGGTAGCGAGCACGAGCATGCCGGCGAGCAGGCAGGCCAGACCGATCTGGCTCATGACCGCGTAGACCCACGCGGCGTCGACCGACTCGGTGCGGTCTCGATCGTGGAGCACGAGGAAGTACGACGCCAGCGACATCAGCTCCCAGGCGATGACGAACGTCATCAGGTTGGCCGCCAGCGGCACGACGCTCATGGCCGAGACGAAGCCGAGATACGCCAGCACGCCGCGCCGCTCGCCGCCCGCGTAGCCGATCGCGTAGATGGACGCCGGGATGGCGGCTGCGCCCACGAGGGCCAGGAAGAGGCCGCCGAGGGGATCGAGCGACAGCTCGAGCCCGCCCAGCGGGACCAGCCAGGGGATCGACAGTCGGCCGCCGGTGCCGAGCACGCCGGCGATGCCGACCGTGGCGGCCAGCGCCGCGCCGACGGCGGCGAGGATGAAGAGGGATGCCGCCATCAGCGGCGCTGGCCGATCACGTCGAGGATGCCGGCGAGGATGGCCACCGGCGTGGGCGGGCACCCGGGGATGACGGCGTCCACGGGCACCACGTCGGCGACGCCGCCCACGACGGCATAGGAGCCCCGGAAGATGCCGCCGTCGCGGGCGCAGTCGCCGACGGCGATGACCAGCTTCGGGTGCGGGGTCGCTTCCCAGGTGAGTCGCAGGGGCTCGGCCATGTTGCGGGTGACCGGACCCGTGACGAGGAGGCAGTCGGCGTGGCGGGGCGAGGCGACGAAGTGCAGGCCGAAGCGCTCGAGGTCGTAGTGCGGGCCGGTCAACCCGGCGATCTCCAGCTCGCAAGCATTGCAGGAGCCGGCATCCACCTGACGGATGGCCAGCGAACGGCGGAAGACACGACGGATCTCGACGGCGAGCCGCTCGCCCAGGCGCTCGACCTCGGCGTCCCTCGGGATCGGCTCGGTCACGATCCCGCTACGCAGAAGAGTCCGGAGCTGGCGGAGCACGGGTCAGCGCCGGCCGGGCCGGCGCGTCTCCTGGCGGAGCGCACGCAGCATGCCCTGCGTGCCGACCAGGTGGCGATCGAAGATCTTCCGGGCCACGTCCAGCAGGTCGCCGACCAGCGGGTCGCGCAGCGTGTACCGGACCGTGGTCCCGACCTTGCGGGTGCCGACCACGTTCGAGCGCCGCAGCTGGGCGAGCTGGGAGGACACGATGGGCTGCTCGAGGTCGAGAGCGGCCTGGAGCTCCTGCACGCTCCGCTCGCCACCGCGCAGCACCTCGAGGATCCGGATACGGATCGGGTGGGCGAGGGCCTTGAAGAACTCCGCCTTGAAGGTCTGCAGCGCCATCGACGCCCTGGCTTCAGCCATCAGATGTTTTTATATCTCAATATTGAGATATATTCAATTCATGAGACCGGGGCCCTCGCCCGCGCCGCGCCGCGAGGCCTGACGTGATCCGCGCCGTGCTGTTCGACGCCGGGCACACGCTGCTGGAGCTCGACTACGCACGGCTCACCGCGCAGCTCGGCTCGCGCGGCCACCGCGTCAGCGAGCGCCAGGTCGTCGAGGCGGAGCGGCGGGCGCGCATCCGGCTCGACGGCGAGCAGGCCGCGCAGCCGACCCGGGCCCGGCTGGGCGCGGGGCGATACCTGCGCTATCTCCTCGGCGGCCTCGGCATCACCGGCGAGGAGGACGTCGCGGCCATCACGGCCTGGCGTCGGGGATTCAATCTGCCGGTCGGGCTGTGTCACCAGGCCGATGCCCAGGCGGTGGACGCGCTGACCCGTCTGCGGGCGGCCGGCGTGATCACCGGCGTCATCTCGAACTCGAATGGCTCGGTCCGTCAGGCGCTCGAGCGGGCCGGCCTCGCCCCGCTGCTGGACTTCGTCATCGACTCCACGGTGGTCGGCATCGCGAAGCCCGATCCCCGGGTGTTTGCCCTCGGGCTGCAGGCCGCCGGCGTGGAGGCCCGCGAGGCGGTCTACATCGGAGACTCGTACTTCGTGGACGTGGTCGGCGCGCGCGGCGCCGGACTGGGCGCCGTGCTCTTCGATCCCGGCGGCGTGTGGGGAGCGCGGGACTGCCCCAGCGCGGCGGGGCTGCGGGAGGCGGCCGACCGCGCTACCGCGCCGTCGCCGTCGTGAGCGGGGCGGCTACCACTTGAAGCGGGACTCGACCGGCAGGCCCCGGCGGCGGCGGACCCAGCGATTGATCCGGACGACCGTGAAGAACACGGCCAGCGAGACCCGCATCCGCAGTGTGCGACGCAGGAACGCGCCCCCGGCCAGCACGCCGGTCACACCGTCCACCATGCCCGCGAACTCGCGCGGCTTGAGGAACATCTCCATGAACGCCGGGTCGTAGAAATACTGGATGAAGCGCTGGAACGGCCGCATGCCGTTCTCGATGGTGCGGGCGTACGCGCGGAAGCGCCGGGCGTAGAAGCGGTTCTCCCGGAACGCCTCGACAATCTCGGCCGCGGCCAGCTCGGCCGACTGGGTCGCCATGTAGACGCCCGACGAGAAGATCGGATCCAGGAAGGCGATGGCGTCACCCACGCACACGAACCGATCGCCGATCGCCGGATCGGTGCGATACGAGAAGTTCGCCGCGCTGCGCACCGGGGTGATGCGGGGCGCGCCGTCGAGCGCTTCCTGCAGACCGTGGCAGCGCGCGATCAGGGATTCGTAGAGCTGCTCCAGCTCCCCCTCGTGGCCGCGCACCGTTCGCGCGTGGAGGACGCCGCCCACGCTGGTGGTGCCGTTCGTGAACGGGATGTACCAGAACCAGCCGGCCTCGAAGACAAAGATGCGGATGTTGCCGTGCTCGCGTCCCGGCCAGCGCTTGCCCCCCTGAAAGTGAGCGAAGAGGGCCACCTTGCCGAGCCCCTCGATGGGGCGCCGGCGTCCGTGCCGGGAGGCGATGAGGGCGTCGCGCCCGCTGGCGTCGACGAGGAAGCGGGCCCGGATCTCTCGCGGGCCGGCGGCCTCGGCGACGGTCGCGGTGACGCCGTCGTCGTCGAAGGCCACGCGCTCGACCGTGGCCGGCTGCAGCAGGGTCACGTTCGGCTGACGGACGGCGTGGTCGAGCAGGATCTTGTCGAACTCGCCCCGCTGGACCTCGAACGTGTAGGGGGGCCAGGGCTTGCCCTCCCGGAAGAAGAACTGGTAGCCAAGATCCATCTCCTGGTCGTGAAAGTACGCCCCGTACTTGAGCAGGAAGCCGCGCGCCTTCACCTCGTCCAGCACGCCCAGCCGCTCGAGCACCGGGATGTTGGCGGGCAGCAGCGACTCGCCCACGTGGAAGCGCGGAAACACTTCGCGCTCGGCCAGCGCCACCGTGAGCCCGCCGCGGGCCAGGAACGTGGCCGCGCTCGAGCCGCCGGGCCCGCCGCCCACCACCAGCACGTCGTAGTCGGCCGGCCGTGACGCGGTCATCGATCGCGGTCCGGACACCGGCAGATTGCGAGCCAGCTCCTGCTGAGGATAGAGTCGCAGCACGGCGGGAGTCAGCCAGTCGAGGCCCACGGAGGCCAGCGTACGCCGGCTGAGGCCCAGCGCCAGCACGAGCGGCGTCGCCGCGGTGGCCGCGGCGGCCAGGCGCAGCGCGCGCGCGTGGGGCGACGCCCAGCCGCGCTCGACCGTCCGGACCGCGCGAGCGACGATGAAGGCGCCGATCGCCAGCGCCCAGCCGCCCGGGTTCAATTGCTGCGATTCCGCGGACTGGTACGCCTCGCGATGCCGGGTTCGTACGCGCGACGGGCTGAAGATGCCGATGAGCCAGAGCGCGCCGGCGCTGGCCTCACGCGCCCAGCGGAGCACGACGCCGACGGCCAGGAAGAGCCCGACGGCGACATCGTCCCGCACCCGGCCCGACCCGGAACGTCGAGCGTCGAGATGCGACGGGGCGATCGGCGCCTCCACGATGCCGAAGCCGTGCTCGGCGGCGCGGAGGAGGATCTCGCTCTCCAGCACGAGCCCGTCCCGGCGCATCGTCACCGCGGACAGGAGAGCCACCGGGTAGACGCGGAAGCCCGACTGAGTGTCCGTCACCGCCGCACCGGTCAGCCAGCTGACGAAGAAGCCGGTGACGCGCAGCGCTGCCGGGCGCCCGGTCGATATCGCCGCCGAGTCGCCGAGGTGCTCGGAACGCTCGGGACGCTCGGCGAGCGCTCCGAGCCGTGCGCCGATGACGAGACTGCCCGGCGCCTCGACCGCGATCTTCAGGAGCCGTGGGATGTCGTCGGGATCGTGCCGGCCGTTGCCGTCGAGCGTCACCACCCGCTCGACCCCCCGGCGCACGGCCTGAGCGAATCCGCGCCGGAGCGCGGCCCCGCGGCCGAACCGAGCGCCGAGCGAGATCACCTCGGCGCCCGCCGCGGCCGCCCGGGCCGCACTGTCGTCCGAGGAGCCGTCGTCGATCACCAGCACCGGGCCGTGAAGTCGCGCCCGCTCGACGACGTCGACGACGGTGGCCGCCTCGTTGAAGACGGCGATCACGATGAGGTGATCGCTCACGACAGCGAGGCCACCAGGATGGCGATCCGACAGCCTCCACGCGCGATGCCGTGCACGAGCACCGAGGGAACCGAGCACTCGGCGTCCAGCGCCGCGGCGGCCACCCGCAACGCGCCCAGCCCCCCGTGCTGGCCGAACAGCGGCGCGAGCGAGCGAGGCGGCAGCAGGTCGGCTCGACCGCCCGAGGTCACGGTCGAGCAGCGCGCGCTCCCAGTCGTCGACCGCGGGATCGCCGTTGCCGCTTCCGTAGCACCGCGCGACGCCCTGCGTGGCGCACGAGCGGACCAGCCGCGCGGCGGGCGAGTCGCGGTCGAGGCGTCCCGGGCGCGCGGTGTGCGGCGCGGTCGGGACGTTGCCCCACGCGGCCTCGACGATCTCGGCGATGATCCGTGCGCCGCGCGCCTGGGCGATCGCGAGCTCCTCCAGCACCAGGAACGTGGCGCCTTCACCGAGCACCGGGCCGTTGTGATCGACGGCGAAGGGGCGACACCCTTCGGGCGACTGGCTCTGCATGGGGGAGAGCGCACCCGTCTCGGCGAGGTGGCGGTAGACCTCCGGGAACAGCTCGTCGACGCCACCCGCCACCACCGCGTCCGCGCGGCCGTCGAGGATCAGGCGAGCCCCGCGGGCCACCGCAAGATCGCCGGCGAGCGTCGCCTGGTTCACGGTGATCGAGGGCGCCTTGGCGCCCATGGCGATGGCCGCGGTCGCCGCCATCGTGTTCATCACCGTGTTCGGGAAGATCATGGGCGAGAGTCCGGCCGGCCCGTGACGCAGGAAGCCCTGCGCGAAGTCTCGGCTCGAGGTGAAGTCGCCATGCTCGGTGCCGACCACGGTGCCAAGCCCGTGGCCGCCCTCGACGCCGGCGTCGGCCACCGCGAGCAGACAGGCCCCCAGCGCCAGGCGGCAGATGCGCGAGAGGCGGCGGGCCGCGTCCCGATCCACGAGCGAGGCGACCGTGGCCTCGTCCACCTCGGCCGCGAGGCGACTCGTGAGATCGGCCACGTCGAACGCGCGCACCGGACCGATCGCGGAGCGGCCGAGCGCCAGGGCGGAGGCCAGCGCGTCCCGGCCGCCCACGGTGGCGGCGTTGACCGTGCCCACCCCGGTCACGACCACGCGGCGATCCGTCACGATCCGTCTCGCGCGAAGATCAGGCAGACGTTCTGCCCGCCGAAGCCGAAGGAGTTCGACAGGGCCGCCGAGATCCGGGCGGGGCGCGCCGTGCCGGGCAGGCAGTCGAACGCCACCTCGGGATCGACCGTCTCCAGATTGGCCGTCGGGGGCAGCAGCTGGTGCTGAAGGGCCAGGATCGTGGCCGCGGCCTCCACGCTGCCCGCCCCGGCCATGGTGTGGCCGATCAGCGACTTGGTGGAGCTGACCAGGACGCCGCCCTCCCCGAACACCTGGCGCAGCGCCTGCGCCTCGACGCGGTCGTTCTGCTGCGTGCCGGTGCCGTGAGCGTTGACGTACCCCACGGCCGTCGCGGGTAGCCCCGCATCTTTCAGGGCCAGGCTCATGGCGTCGATCATCCCCTCGGGATGCGGCGCGGTGACGTGATGGGCGTCGGTGGACATGCCGTAGCCGGCGAGCCGCGCGTGCACCCGGCCACCCCGCGCCCGGCAGTGCTCGGCGTCCTCGAGCACGAGGAACGCGGCCGCCTCGCCGAGCGACATGCCGCGGCGATCGCGATCGAACGGCCGGCACGGGCTCGGATCGAGCAGCTTGAGGGCGTTGAACCCCATGAAGCAGGTGTGCGTGAGCGCATCGACGCCGCCCACGAGCGCGGTCGGCGTGACGCCGGCCCGCACCAGGTCGGCGCCGAGCGCGATCGAGGCCGCGCCCGAGGCGCAGGCCATGACGACCGTCTCCTTGGGGCCGGTGAGCCCGAGGCGCCAGCCGAGCGTGTCGGCGTGCGAGAACGGCAGGATGGACCGGAGCGCGCTCCTCCGCGACGGCCGGCCGCCGCCCAGCGTCTGGGCCCAGTACCAGTGCTCGCCCTCGAGCATCCCGCCGCCGACCGCGCCGATCAGCAGCGCCGCCTCGGTTTGCTGACGGCCTTGCAGACCCGAATCCGCAAGGGCTTCGCGGGCCGCGGCCAGCGCGATCCGGTCCGCCCGCGAGCGTCGCCACGACGAGCCGAGAGTGCTCATGACGGAGGCGGGGATCTCGGCGGCGATGCGCGAGCGAAAGCCCGCGGTCTCGATGATGGTGATCGGCTTGATCGTGCAGGTGCCGGCGGCCAGCCCCGACCAGAAGCGCGTGACGCCGGCGCCGTACGGGCTCACCACGCCGAGCCCGCTCACGACGACATCACGGCAGCCGCCATGGGCTCCCGGCCGGCTCATGCCGTGTTCGCCGCTGTCGGGCCCGTGTCTCGACCGCTCAATCGTGTCGGGTGTTCAGCCGGAAGGAGCTCGCCTGCCCCTGCTCTCGGCCGCGCCCCACCATCCCGCCTTCACCGGGCCTCAGTCAAGCCCCTTGGCGGGCCTCGGGTGAGGCGTGCGAAATCGTCCGCGCCCGGCCGGGCTGGGCTCGGGCGGCCGAGCGCGCTACCGCTCTCCCGACGACATGAGCTGGACCTCGCTGACCACGCCGCTCGGACCGATCGTGACGACCAGCAGCTGCTGGTAGAACTTGAGGCTGAAGGCCGAGCCGCGGGTCTGGGCGTAGAGATAGACCAGGCCGCGCGCCGCCTTGTCGGGAATCATCGGATAGATGTAGGCGCCCGGGGGTGGCCCCAGGAGCGCGGTGACCTCCGATTCGGTCGTCTCGCCCTTGCGGATCTGCGCGACCTTCGCCGCGTCGAAGTCGGTGGTGTCGGTCGTCGAACGAGCTCGTGAACTCGTGACCCACCAGCGCGCCGTTCCAGAAATAGAAGCCCATGCCGCGCGAGGGCGTGAGGCCGCCGGCCAGGGAGCCGGCCCCGCTCGCGTAGCCGTAGCTCAGGCTCTTCATCGTCTCGCCGTTGCGCATGACGATGCCCTGGCGAGACGGATCGCCGAACCGCTGGCGGATCTCCGGCTCGGTGGTCTTGCCGAGCGCGAGCGTGTCGGCGGGCGGGCGGGTGAAGTCACGCCCGGCGCAGCCGCCGAGGGCGGCGAGCACCAGCGCGAGCGCACCGAGCAGGCGCGCGCCGGCGGCGACGGCTCGCGGTGACATCACTTGGGCTTGAGCTTCACGTCCTCGTAGGGCGCCGAGTAGGCGTGGCCGGGGATCAGCGCGAGACCGGACTCCTGCACGCGCGGGCCGTGGCCGTTGATGAAGGCCAGCTCCCACATCGGGATGTGACATCACCTTCTCGTGCATGAGCTGCTGGATCCGGTGCAGCAGCGCCTCGCGCTTCTTGCGATCCAGCTCGGCCGCCTGGTCCTTGAAGAGCGAGTCGATGTCCGGATAGCTGCCGTAGACGTAGGCGCCGCCGGTGACGACGTAGGTCTCGAGCCGCGTCGCCGCGTTGCCGAACGCGCCGCTCGCCGTGTAGGCGAGGTTCTTGTACTTCTTGTCGGTGTAGGTGGACCAGTGCGCCGCGCGCTCGCGCGAGATCAGCTTGGTGCGGATGCCGACCTGCTGCAGGTAGTTGGCGATGGCCTCCTGGACGTTCGCGTACGAGATGTCCAGGTAGTAGTCGCCGGCGTCGAAGCCGTTCGGGTAGCCCGCCTCGGCCAGGAGCTTCTTGGCCTGGGCCGGGTCGAACGGATAGGCCGGCGGCTGCCAGTAGAAGTCGAACGTGCTCGGGATGATGCTGTAGGTCAGCCGCGAGTGGCCGAGCGTGATCGCCTGGTTGATGGCCTTGCGGTCGATCGCCAGGTTGGCGGCCAGGCGCACGCGCCGGTCGTGCCAGGGCGATTTCGGATCCCACTGGTCGAGCATGCGCGACCCACTGCGGCGACTGGATCACCGCCGGCTTCAGCGTGAGGCCGGGCGTGCGCAGCAGCTCCTCGGCCAGCTCGCCGCGGATCGAGTAGACGACGTCGATCTCGCCGCGCTTCAGCGCGGCCAGCCGGGTCGACTCGTCGGTGATCACCTTGAAGACGAGCCGCTTCACGCTCGGCGTCTTGCGCCAGTAGCCGTCGAAGGCCTCCAGGACCAGCTCGACGCCCGGCGTGAACGAGACGAACTTGTACGGCCCGGCGCCCACCGGGCGCCTTCTTGTAGCCGTCGTCGCCGACCTTCTCGACGTACTTCTTCGGCACGATCCAGCCGGCGCCGCTGGCCGCGGTGTAGAACGTCATGAAGTCGGGCCACGGGTTCTTCAGCCGGAACCGCACCTGCAGCGGACCGGGCGTCTCCACCGCGGCGACGCGGTCCTTGAGCGCCTTGGCGGCGGCCCCGCGGTAGCGCTCGAACGAGAACTTCACGTCCTCGGAGGTGAGCGTGTCGCCGTTGTGGAACTTCACGCCCTTGCGCAGCGTGAAGTCGTAGACGCGCCCGTCGGGCGACATCTGCCACGACTCGGCCAGGCTCGGCGCGGTCGGGTTGCCCGGGCATCGACTTGGCCATCGCGTCGTGGATCGCGTACATGACCAGGAACGGCGTGATGATCCCCTGGGTCTCGGCGGGATCGAACCAGGTCGGCGCCAGCGAGATGTGCACGCCCCACGTCATCTGCACCCTCGGGAGCGGCGGCGGCCGGGCGAGGCGAGCGCGAGCAGCGGCGAGCAGGGCGCAGGCGGCAAGTCGCAGAGGGCGCATCGTCAGCCTCCTCGTCGCGGCCGGATCGGAGCGGAGTCGCGCCATTATCGGCGAACGGCGGGACCTGTCAATCGGCGCTGGGCGTCAGGGCTCGCGGTCGAGCGGGCGGCGACGAGCTTCTCCCACGTCGTGGCGGTGAAGTTGTATTGATAGATGTTGCCCGCCTCGTCGAGGGCGAACAGGTCGTTCTGCGACGCGCAGATCTGAATGAACTTCGCTGCGGTCTGTCCCTCGTCGGCCTTGTGCGCGCTCATGGCTCGTTCTCCCTCGCTCGGGGGGCGACGCATCGGTGGCGCTCCGCGCCGACTCGGCGATCGCTCACGCGAGCTCCCGAGGGTCGCTTTGCTGCCGGGCAGGAAGGCGCCCTTCCATCGTGCCGAGGATCGACCGCATCCTCATGGCCGGCGAGTATACTCTCGACGTGTTCCAGCCGGCGCTCGAGGCGCTCGATCCGGACGCGCTGGCGCGCCTGCAGCTCGAGCGGCATGCAGCGCACGCTGGCGCGCGTCGGCGGCAACGCGGCCTGGTCCCGCCGGCTCGGCGGCGTGCATCCCGAGGACGTCAAGCGCGTGGAGGACTGGGCCCGGCTGCCGTTCCTCACCAAGGACGAGCTGCGCGACGCCTATCCCTTCACGCTCGCGTGCGGTGGCGCCGAGGGCTACCGCCGCGTGCACATGTCGAGCGGCACCACCGGCAATCCGATCCTGAATCCGTACACGGCCGCCGACGTCGAGCAGTGGGGCGAGGTGATGGCGCGCTGCTACGTGGCGGCCGGCGTCACCCGCGACGACGTGATCCAGATCACCCCGTCGTTCGGCCTGTTCACCGGCGGCTTCGGGTTCCACTACGGCGCCGAGCGCCTGGGCGCGCTGATCGTGCCGACCGGAAGCGGCCGCACGCGGCTGCAGCTCACGCTCATGCGCGACCTCGGGGTCACCGTGATGCCGGCCATCGCCACGTATCCGCTGCGCCTCATCGAGGTCGCCCGCCAGGAGGGATTCGACCTGCGCTCGCTGCGGCTGCGCGTCGCCATCCTGGGCTCCGAGATGTGGTCCGACGAGCTGCGGGCGCGGATCGAGCGCGAGCTCGCGATCCAGACCTTCGACATCATCGGCATGACGGAGACGGGCGGACCCGGGCTGGGCATCGACTGCGCCGCGCGCGACGGCATTCACGTGTGGGAGGATCACTACCACGTCGAGATCGTGGACCCGCTGACCGGCGTCGGCCGCCCCGACGGCGACGAGGGCGAGCTGGTGGTCTCGACGCTGACCCGCCAGGGGCTGCCGCTCGTCCGCTACCGCACCCACGATCTGACGCGCATCGTCTCGCGCGCCCGCTGCGCGTGCGGGCGGACGTCGCTGCGCCTGGACCGCCTGCGCGGCCGCACCGACGACATGGTGATCGTCAAGGGCGTGAACTTCTATCCACGCCAGGTCGAGACCGTCCTGCTGCGCCATCCCGGCGTCGGCCACGAATACCAGATCCAGATCGACGCCGACGAGCGCATGCGCGTGGTCGTGGAGACGGAGCCCGGGTGCGATCCGGCGGTGGCGGGGCGGCTGCGCCGCGAGCTGCAAGATCGGCTGGCCCTCGGTCCCGAGATCTCGCTGTGCCCGCTGGGCACGCTCGAGCGGCTGCCCGGCAAGGCGGTGCGGGTCGTCGATCGCCGCCCGCACCGGTGAGCGATCTCGCCCCGCTCTTCGCGCCGCGCAGCGTGGCCGTGCTCGGGCGTCTCGCGCAACCCCGCCAAGCTCGGTCACAGCCTCCTCAAGAACGTGCTGCAGGGCGGCTTCGGCGGCGCCGTCCATCCGGTGAATCCCTCCGGCGAGCCCATCCTCGGCGTCCCGACGGTCCGCGCGGTCGAGGCGCTGCCGGAGGGCGTGGACCTGGCGCTCGTGAGTCTGCCCGCGCCGGCGGTGGCGGCGGCGATCACGGCGCTGGCCGCTCGCGGGGTGCGCGCGGCGGTCGTGCTCTCGTCCGGATTCGGAGAGGTGGACGCCGACGGGCGCGACTCTCAGGCCGCGCTGCTGGCCGAGGCGCGGCGGGCGGGGCTGCGCCTGGTCGGGCCCAACTGCATGGGCGTCTACTCCGAGCCCGCGCGGCTCAACGGGACCTACTTCTGGGATCTGCCGCGCCTGGCCGGCGGCATCTCCGTCGTCTCGCAGAGCGGCGCGTACGGTGGCTTGATCTTCCGTCATCTCGGCAGTCGCGGTCTGGGCGTGGCGCGGTTCCTGTCGATCGGCAACCAGGCCGACGTGGATATCGCCGAGGTGATCGAGTGGCTGGTGGACGATCCGGCCACCACGCTGATCGGCTGCTTCGTGGAGGCGCTGCGTGACGGTCCGCGCTTCCTGGCCGCCGCCGAGCGCGCCGCCGGGCGCAAGCCGATCGTCATGCTCAAGGGCGGCCGCTCGAATGCCGGCCGCCGCGCCGCCGGCTCCCACACCGGCTCGCTGGCCGGCGCCTGGGAGGTCTATCGCGCCGCCTGCGCCAGCGCGCGGGTGGTGCTGGCCGAAGAGACGGAGGAGTTCCTCGACGCGGTCGAGACGCTGGTCGCCATCCCCACCCGACGGCCGGCCACACGCCGCGTGGCGGTGGTCACCGTGTCGGGCGGCCCGTCGGTGATCGCCGCCGACACCGCCGAGCGGGAAGGGCTCGAGGTGCCGCTGCTGGGCGAGGCGACGCGGACCGCCCTGCGCGCGCTGGTCGCGCCGTTCGCCGCGGTCGGCAACCCGGTGGATCTCACGCCGCAGACGGAGCACGCGAACATCGCGGCCGCCGTACGCCACGTCTTCGACGATCCGAGCATCGCCGGTGTGGTCGCCGTGAACGTGGGGCTCGACATCCCCGAGTTCGCCGACGGAATCGTCGCCACGTCGCGCGCGACGGGCAAGCCCGCCGTCGCCTTCGTGGCCGATGCGCCCGAGGTCATCGCGCGCTTGAAGGCGGGCGGCGTGCCGGTGCTGCCGAGCCCCGAGCGGGCGGTGCGGGCGTGGCGCGGGCTCTGGCGGGGGCGTCCGCTGGCTCCGCGTCAGGCGGTCAAGACGCTGGCGTGGCCCCGGGAGATCCGCGCGGCGCTCGATTCGGCCCAGGGGGCGCTGCCGTACGCGCTGGCCCGGCGTCTGCTGGAAGGGGCCGGCGTGCGCTTCTGCCGCGAGGCGATCGTGGCGCGCGCCGAGGACGCGGTGGCGGCGGCCGAGCAGTTCGGCTACCCGGTCGTGGTGAAGGCGGATGCCGCCGGCCTCGCCCACAAGACCGAGGCCGGGGGCGTGATCGTCGACGTGGCCCACCCCGCGGCCGTGCGCACGGCGTGCGCGGAGCTCCGCACGCGCACCGGCGCCCGTCGATTCATCGTGCAGGAGCGGGTGGGGCCGGGGGTCGAGCTCCTGCTCGGCGCCCGTCGTGACGAGGTGTTCGGCCCGGTCGTCGTGTTCGGCGTCGGCGGCATCCTGACCGAGGTCTTGCAGGACGTCTCCGTGCGGCTGGCCCCGGTGAGCGAGGATGACGCGGCGGCCATGCTCGACGAGGGCGTCCGGCCCCGTCTGCTGGCCGGGCCGCGCGGCTTGCGGCCGGTCGACCGGGCGCCGCTGGTCACCGCCATCCAGGCGATCGCCGCGCTGATCGCCACCGAGCCGCGCATCGCCGAGATCGACGTCAACCCGCTGATCGCCGCCGGACCCGACATCGTCGCGGTCGATGCGCTGGTGATCCTGCACTGAGACACGGTGGCCGCCTGCCCGCCGGCGCCGAGGCTCGACGCTGACGGTTTCGCCGCGTTCGATCGCCCGGACTATGAGAACGTTACTCGATGAGCGGCACCTTGGCCTTGGCGTAGGTGAGCTTGTGCGTCACCCGACCGTTGTCGACGTGCAGGATGTCGAGCCCGCGCCAGCCGCCCGGTCCGCGCTTGGTCTCCAGCCGGCAGACCCAGCGGATCAGCGCGCGGCCGCGCTCGGCGTCGACGAAGAGATCCTCGCTCTCGAATCGCATCTTGCCGAAGTCGCCCCGGAACTGTGGCACGAACGCCGCCCGGATCGCGGCGTGACCGCGACTGATCACGCCGGTGAACTCCTCGTACACGGCGTCCTCGGCCAGGAACGACATGACGGCCTCGAGATCATTGTCGTTGAACGCTTCGGTGAAGCGGAGCACGAGGTCTTCGAGTCGCGCTCTATCCATGCGGGCTCTTATACCATAGGGCCATGAACGACCTCTTCTACCTCACCGAGGACCAGCGCGCGATCCGCGACCTGGCGCGGAAGATCGCCCGCGAGCGGATCGCGCCGCACGCGGCCCGCTACGACGAGACCGAATCGTACCCGGAGGACTCCATCCGCGCGCTCGTCGAGGCCGGTCTCTACGGCATCTGGGTGCCCGAGGCGTACGGCGGGACCGACCTGGGATGCCTGGCGCTGGCCCTGGTCACCGAAGAGATCGCGGCGGCCTGCGCGGGCACCGCCACGCAGTACCTCGATCAGCCGCTCGGCGGGCTGCCCATCCTCCTCTTCGGCAGCGAGGCGCAGAAGAAGAAGTACCTTCCGGTGCTGGCCACCGGAGAGCGGCTGGCCGCCTACTCGCTCTCCGAGCCCAGCGCCGGCTCGGACGCCGCCTCGCTCAAGACGACCGCGGTCCGCCGCGGCGACCACTACGTGCTCAACGGCTCCAAGCAGTGGTGCACCAACGGCGATCATGCCGACGTCATCACCGTGTTCGCGACGGTGGATCCGGCCCGGCGCGCCAAGGGGGTGACGGCGTTCCTCGTGGAGCGTGGCACGCCGGGCTTCGAGGTGGGCAAGAAGGAGCGCAAGCTCGGCATCCGCGCCTCGCCCACGGTGGCGCTGCACTTCAGCGACTGCGCGATTGCCGTCGAGCAGCGCCTGGGCGGCGAGGGGGAGGGGTTCCGCATCGCCATGTCGACGCTCGACATGACGCGGCCGGCGACCGGCGCGATGGCCGTGGGGATCGCGCAGGCCGCGCTCGACGCCGCCGTCGGCTACGCCAAGGAGCGCCAGCAGTTCGGCCAGCCGATCGCGGCATTCCAGGGGATCCAGTTCATGCTGGCCGACATGGCCATGCAGACGCACGCCGCGCGGCTCATGGTGCACCACGCGGCCCGCCAGGTGGACACCGGCATCCAGGGCAACACCTACGAGGCCTCGATGGCCAAGTGCTGGGCCGGCGACGCGGCCATGAAGGTCGCGACCGACGCGGTCCAGGTGTTCGGCGGCTACGGCTACACCCGCGAGTTTCCCGTCGAGCGCTACATGCGTGACGCCAAGATCATGCAGATCTACGAAGGGACCAACCAGATCCAGCGGCTGATCATTGCCCGCGCGCTGCTGGAGACGCGTTGAGCAGAGGACGACCGGCGGCCTGGATCCTGGGCGTCATCCTGCTGTCCGCGGTCGTCATCGCCGTCCCGGCCGGTCGCCGGCCGTTCTGGTCGTCGGACGAGGCGCGCTACGCCCTGCTGGGCCAGGACGTCCTCGACCGCGGGCAGTGGCTGGTGGCCCGGCTCCGCGATCAGCCCTACCTCAACAAGCCGCAGCTCTTCTTCTGGACGGTGGCGGTGGTGTCGCTGCCCTTCGGGCGCGTGAGCGAGACCACGGCGGCGATCCCGCCCGTGCTCGCCTCGCTGGTGGGCGTGATCGGCGTCATCATGATCGGCCGGCTCCTGTGGGGGTGGTGGACGGGCGTGGTGGCCGGGCTCGTCCTCGTCACGACGCCGTTTCATTTCGAGATGAGCCACCAGGTCTTGCCCGACCTGATGCTCAACGCGTGGCTCGTGTGGGCGCTCTACTGGTTGCTGCGCGCCCAGCGGAGCGGATGGCCGCTCGGCCACGTGCTGGCCTTCTACGCGTGCCTGACCGGTGGGCTCCTGTCCAAGGGGCCGCAGGCCCTGGCCGCGCTGGCGGCGGCCGGCGTGGCCATCGCGGCCACCGACGGCGCGGCCGGTGTGCGCCGGATGCGTCCCCTCCTGGGCGGGGCGCTGATGCTCGTCGCGGCGGCGGTGGTGTGGCTCGGCCCGTACTCGGCCGCGTCGGCCGGACACTTCGGTGAGCGCGTGCTCGTCGGCCACTACCTCACCTGGTACCTGCTCGGGTCGATGCTGTCGCGCCTGGGAGCGCTGGCCACACCGGTGCTGGCGTTCCTGCCCTGGATGGTCTTCGTGGTGGCCGCGCCGTTGTGGTGGCGCCAGGCACCCAGCACCGACCGGCGTCGCCTCGTCGCGTGGACGGCCACCCTGTGGCTGCTGGCCGCCGTCTCCGGCAACGCGCGGGCGCGCTATCTGCTGCCCGTCTTCCCCGGGCTGGCGCTCATCACGGCCGAATTTCTCACCGCGTCGGTCACCGGCCGCGCGCTGCGCGCGCTCCGCGTGGCCGCCTACTCGGCCGCCGGCCTGGCGATCGGGACGGCGGTGGTCATTGCGACGCCGCTGGCCAGGCGACTGGCCGGCGCCGAGCATCCCTACGTTCCCACCGGGCGCTGGGAGCAGGTCGCGATCGCCGTGCTGGCCCTGGCGGCGGCGTCCGCGCTGATCGTCGCGGCGCGCCGGGGGACGCCGGGAACCGGCGCGCTCGGACTGGCGCTGGGCATGGCGGGGGTGCTCGTGATCATCGGCATCACGTATCCCGTGCGCTACACGCGCGCCTTCGATCTGCGCCCGATGGCGGCGGCGATCGCCGCCAACGTGCCGCCGTCGGGCACGCTCCTCGGCTATCCTGACGTCCGACTGGCGTACAATTTCTACGTGCGGCGCAACATCATCGAGACGCGCGACGCCACGGACGTGCTCAAGCGGGTCGCCACCGCCCCGCCGGATGCCATCCTCGTCTCCGACGAGCGCTGGCGCGCCCTGGGCATGCCGGACGCGGCGGCCTGGCGCATGCTCGCCTCGAGTCGGCTGGGGGGTCGCACGATTCTGCTGGTGGGTCGCCCGACGCCGTGAGCGCCGAGCCAGCGCTCTCGATCGTGGTCCCGGTCTACGACGAGGTCGAGAACCTCCCGCAGCTGTGGAGCGAGATCGAGCTCACGCTCGGCCGGCTCGGCCTGACCGCCGAGGTGGTCTTCGTCGACGACGCCTCGACCGACGCCAGCGCCGAGGTGATCCGTCGCTTCATGGCCGGCGATTCGCGCGTGCGCATGGTCAGCCTCGATCCCCACGCCGGCCTCACCGCGGCCTTCCACGCCGGCTTCGCCGCGGCCCGCGGGCGCATCGTGGCGACGCTCGACTCGGATCTGCAGAACGACCCGCGCGACCTCGAGCCCCTGCTGGCCGCGCTCGACCACGCCGACGCCGCGGTGGGCTGGCGGCAGAAGCGCGACGATCCGTGGACGAAGCGGATCTCCTCGCGCATCGCCAACGCCGTCCGCAACCGGCTGACCCGCGAGGAGGTCCACGACAGCGCGTGCAGCCTGCGGGTCATGCGCCGCGAGTGCACCACCGCCATCCCGCCCTACAACGGCATGCACCGCTTCGTGCCCACGCTGCTGCGGCGCGCCGGCTATCGCGTGGTCGAGGTGCCGGTGCACCATCGGCCCCGCCGCTTCGGGCGCTCGAAGTTCGGCATCCGCAATCGCGCCCTGCGCGGATTCGTGGATCTGCTGGCGGTGCGCTGGATGCTGCAGCGCGCGCTTCGCTATCGCGCCCGGGAAGTCGAGCGCCCGGTGGCCACCAGCATCGCCCGCGACAAGGAGGCTTCACGATGAGGACCGAGCGTGTGACCCGCCGCACCTTCCTGCAGGCGGCGGTGGCCGGCGCCGCGGTGGCCGGTGCGCCACGGTCGTTGCGGGCCCAGCCCAAGACGTTCAAGATCGGCGCGGTGCATCCGATCACCGGTCCGCTGGCCGAGCCCGGCCAGGCGTGCCGGCTGGGCGCCCAGATGGCGGCCGACGCGATCAACGCGGCGGGCGGGATCAAGTCCAAGGGCGGGCTGCGGCTCGAGCTGATCGTCGGCGATACGCAGACCAAGCCCGAGAACGGACGGGTCGAAGCCGAGCGGGTCGTCAACCAGGGGGCCCAGATGCTGCTGGGCTCCTTCGATTCCGGCTCCACCGCCGCCATGGTCTCGGTCGCCCAGCAAAAGCGCGTGCCGTTCCTGGTCGACATCGCCGCCGCCGATCCGATCACCGCCAACGTGGCCAAGTCGGTGAAGGAGGGGCAGCAGAAGGTCCAGTACGTCTATCGCAACTTCCCGACCGGCTCGTCGTTCGGCCGCAAGGCGGTGCAGTACTTCACCGAGATCTTCGCGGAAGCGAAGGTGACACCCAAGCGGGTCGCCCTGATGTACTGCAACGACCTGTTCGGCCAGAGTCAGTCCCGGGGCTTCCTGGCCGCCTACAAGGCGGCCAAGCCGGCGTGGACGCTCCTGGAGGAGGACGTCATCGCGTGGCCGGAGCCGCCGTCGGATCTGTCCACCGAGGTCTCCAAGGTGAAGTCGCTCAAGCCCGACGTCATCGCGCCGATCTGCCGGCCGGCCTCGGCCCAGCTCCTGCTTCCCGAGATCCGCAAGCAGCGGATCGAGATGCTCGGCATCGTCAGTCCCGGCAGCCCGGGGTTCTACGAGGCCGGCCAGCTCGCCGTCCTCAAGGACGACGTCGAGTACGCGCTCACCAGCGTGCCGTGGGCCAACTTCAAGAATCCCAAGACCCGCCTGGTGGCCGAGGAGTACATGAAGCGCTCCAGCGGCAAGACCTTCGACACCAACTCGGGCTACTCCTACGACGCCGTGTACGTCATCGCCGACACGCTGGAGCGGACGGCCTCGCTCGACGATCCCGACGCCATCGTGGACGCGCTGAAGAAGACGAACTACGCCGGCGGCCTCATGCAGTACGGCGGCCCCATCGTGTTCAACGAGGTCGGCGACAACCCCAACGCCATCTCCACCATGATCCAGATCCTCGGCCACAAGCCGGTCGCGGTCTGGCCCAAGGACGCCGCGCTGCAGAAGTTCGTGTTCCCTCGGCCGAAGGCCTGACATCGACCTGACGCTCGTCGCGCAGGGCCTGCTGAGCGGCCTGCTGTTCGGGGGCGTCTACAGCCTCATGGCGGTCGGGCTCACGCTGATCTTCGGCGTGATGCGCGTGGTCAACTTCGCCCACGGCGACATGATGGTGTGGGGGATGTATCTCGCCCTGATGCTCTCCACCCGGGTGGGCCTCGACCCCTACGTGTCCTTCGTGGTGTGCGCGGCGGCGCTGTTCGGGCTCGGCGTGGTGGTGCAGCGCGGCCTGGTCGATCGGATCATCGACGCGCCCCACGAGATGCAGATCCTCCTGATGCTGGGGCTGGCTCTGGTGCTGGAGAACCTGGCCCTGGTGGCCTTCGGGCCCGAGCCCGTGCGGGTGCGCTCGCCGCTGTCGGCCGCCACGCTGTGGATCGGGCCGCTCTACGTGGACGTGGCCCGCCTGGTGACCTTCGCGGTGGCGCTGGTGCTCACGCTGGGCCTCTACCTGTTCTTGTTCCGCACCGAGCTGGGCCGGCTGATCCGCGCGTCGGCCGACAACACCTATGGCGCCCAGGTGATCGGCGCCGACGTGCGCCGCATCTACGCCGCGGCCTTCGGCATCGGCGCCGCCTGCGTGGGCGCGGCCGGCGCGCTGGTCTCGCCGATCCTGCCCTTCCAGCCCCCCAGCGGCCTGTCGCTGTCGGTGGCCTCCTTCAACATCGTGATCATCGGCGGGATGGGCAGCCTGCTGGGCGCCTTCGTGGGCGGGCTGCTGGTCTCGGTGGCCGAATCGCTGGGGGCGGTGTTCCTCAAGCCGTCGCTCAAGGAGCTGTTCAGCTTCTCGCTGCTGATCGTGATCTTGCTGTTCCGCCCGGCCGGGCTGTTCGGCAAGCGCGCGTCGTGAAGTGGCTGGCGCTGGCCGGCCTGGCCGTGCTGCTGGTCCTGCCCGCGGCCCTCAGCTCCTACGCCACGACCATCTTCATCCTCATCTTCTTCTACGGCTTCCTCGGCCAGGCCTGGAACGTGGTGGGCGGCTACGCCGGGTCAGCTCTCGGCCGGCCACGCGGCGTTCGTGGGCATCGGCGGCTACACCGCGGCCCTGCTGTCGAACGAGCTCGGTCTCACCCCGTGGCTGGGGATGTTCGTGGGCGCCGCGCTGGCCACCGTCCTGGGCGCGCTGGTCGGCTACCTGGGCTTCCGGTTCGGCCTCCGCGGCTTCTACTTCGTGCTGTTGACCGTGGCCTTCGCCGAGGTGTGCCGCATTCTCGTATCGAACATCGATGCGGTGGGGGGCGCGCTGGGGCTCTACATCACCTTCACGGGCAATCCACGCCAGTTCCAGTTCCAGGACCCGCGCGCCTACTACTATCTGGCGCTGGGGTTCATGCTCCTGGCCACCGGCGTCGCCGCCGTCATCGAGCGGCGGCGCTTCGGGATGTACCTCAGCGCGATCCGCGAGGACGAGACGGCCTGCGAGGCGCTGGGCGTGAACACCTTCAAGTACAAGATGCTGGCGATGCTGGTGTCGTCGTTCCTCACCGGGCTCGGCGGCACGTTCTACGCGTTCTATCTCTTCTCGCTCCAGCCCGCGACGGTGTTTGGCATCCCGCTCTCGGTGGAGATCGTCATCCGCCCGGTCATCGGCGGGGCCGGCACACTGGTCGGCCCGATCCTCGGCTCGTTCATCCTCACCCCGCTGGCCGAGGTATCGCGCTACTACTTCGGCCAGAGCGGCCTGCACGGCGCCCATCTCATCGTGTACGGCGCGCTGCTGGTCACCGTGGTGCTGTTCCTGCCCCAGGGCGCCTACCCATTCCTCCGCCGCCTGTTCGCCGCAGACGGAGCCGATCCGCACCGTGAACAGCCCACCCACGCTTCAAGCCGGGCACGCGCTCCTTTTGAATATCCAGAACCTGTCCAAGCGATTCGGTGGCCTGCAGGCGGTGAAGGATCTCTCGTTCACCGTGGGCGAGGGCGAGATGGTGGCGCTCATCGGCCCCAACGGCGCGGGCAAGACGACCGCGTTCGCGCTCATCTCGGGCTTCCTCGTCCCCGACGCCGGCGAGGTGACGCTGCGCGGGCGCTCGCTGCGCGGGCTCGCGCCGCACCAGGTCAACGCGCTGGGGCTGGCCCGCACGTTTCAGATCATGCGCCCGTTCCCCCGTCTGAGCGTGCTGCGCAACGTGATGATCGCCACGCTGGGCCGCCACGCCCATGTCGCCACCGCCGAGGCGCGCGCCCGCGCGGTGCTGGCGGAGGTCGGCCTGGCGGCCCGCGCCGAGACGCCGGCCGGAAGCCTCACCACGGCCGAGCGCAAGCGTCTGGAGCTGGCGCGGGCGCTCGGCACCGAGCCGGCGGTGCTGCTGCTCGACGAGGTCATGTCGGGGCTCACCGAATCGGAGACCGTCCGGATCGTCGAGCTGGTGCGGGCGATCAACGCGCGCGGCGTGGCGATCCTCCTGATCGAGCACGTCATGCGGGCGGTGATGTCGCTGGCCCAGCGCATCGTCGTCCTGAACTACGGCGAGCGCATCGCCGAGGGGCGGCCCGAGGTCGTGGCCCGCGATCCGCGGGTGATCGAGGCCTACCTGGGCGACGAGGAGACGGGCGCTGCTCCGGCTTGAGGGCATCGAGGCCGGTTACGGCGACGTCGTCGCGGTCCGCGGCGTCTCGCTCGAGGTGCACGCCGGCGAGATCGTGGCGCTCATCGGCGGCAACGGCGCGGGCAAGACCACCACGCTGCGGGCGGTGTCCGGCTTGCTGCCGCTGCGCCGGGGCAGTGTGACGCTGGACGGCCGGCGCATCAGCGGCCTCGGCTCGGCCGCGGTGGTGGCGGCCGGTATCGCGCACGTGCCGGAAGGACGCCAGCTGTTCCCCAGCATGACCGTGCTCGAGAATCTCGAGCTCGGCGCGCGGACGCCGGAGAGCCGCGCCCGTCGCGCCGAGACGCTGACCCGGGTGTGCGCCCTGTTTCCTCGGCTGGCCGAGCGACGCGATCAGCTGGCGGGGACGCTGTCGGGCGGCGAGCAGCAGATGGTCGCGATCGGTCGGGCGCTGATGGCCCGGCCCCGGCTCCTGATGCTCGACGAGCCGTCACTCGGGCTGGCGCCGGTCATGGTCGGCTCCATCTTCGCCAACCTCACGGCGATCAATCGCGACGGGCTGACGATCTTGCTGGTGGAGCAGAACGTCCTGCGCGCGCTGCGCTGCTCGCATCGCGCGTACGTGCTGGAGAACGGCGCCATCACGCTGTCGGGGCCGAGCGCGACGCTGCTGGCCGACGAGCGGATCAGGCAGGCGTATCTGGGGCGGTGAGCCGCGAGGCTCACCGCCCCGGGAATCAGCGGCTGTTACCGTTGGGCCGGGAAACGACGATGAGGTCCTCGCCGACGAACGGCGTGGCGCCGTTCTCGCGCTTCAGCCGGCCGCTCAGGGTCACCGCCACCGTCTCACCGTCGCGCAGCGGCCGGCCGATGACCTTCTCGATGGCCTTGGCGAGATCGAAGCTGTCAACCTTCATCACCAGATCGAGAGAGGTATCGGGAAGCTGGAGAGCGCAGTCACCCACGACCGTGCGGCCGAGCAACGCGCCGGCGACGGGGGAGACGCTGTAGTCGGTCTTGAAGTCCTTCGGCTTGACCCCGATCACTCGCACCGTGTCCCGGTCGATCGGCGCGTACGTCGAAGTCCGGGGCCCCAGCGATCGCGAACGACAGGGGCGTGTTCTTCTGCATCGGCAGCTGCTCGGGGCAGATCGCAGCGATACGGGCTGAGCGCCCGTGTCGTACACCGCGTACAGGCCCTCGCCGTCCTGGGTCAGGAGCATGGTGGCGTCCGACTCGGACTCCTCGATGAGCTCGACCGGCGTGCCGTAGATCACCATCAGGTTGCTGACGCCGGCGAACAGCGGCGACGGCGAGTCGATGTGCACGGCGCCGCGCGATCCGGTTGTCGTGGTGCTCGAATCGCAGCCCGAACGGTTCCAGGAACCGATTCCACAGCTCAGCGTCATTGCGGCCCGTGCCACCGGCGACATACACGTTGCCACCGGAGCGCACATAATCGATCAGCACGCTCGAGTCCGCGCGCGTCCCAGCCAGGAACACGCCGTTGTACTTCTGCAGCGTCTGGAGCGTGAGCGACTTCTTTGGATCCTTCAGGTCCGCGACTTCCCAGGTGTGGCCGGCGGCCTTCATCGTCTTGGCCAGACTCTGGCCGGTCAGCCCGAAGCTCGACGAATACACGAGGAAATGGCCCGGACGGTTGACGGCGAACCAGCGTCCCAGGTTCTGCGCGAGATGCGCGGCGTCCGGGGCGGCGCGGAACCCGTCGTCACTCAGCGCCCACTCGTCGTGGCTGACGAAGATCTTGCCCGGCCAGGGCGTCGCCGCCGCCGGCACCAGGATCGGATCGCTGGCGGCCGCGGCGGGCGCGGGCCCGACGGCGAACAACAGCGCGGTGAGGAGCACCCCAAGCATCGTGACCATGACGAGCCTCGATCTCTTTGTCTGACGGCTCCGCCCAGGCGGCGGGTTGTGTGTGTTCGTCTCGGCCGGGTGTACGGCAACTGTCGGGCCAAGCGTCAACATCCCGCGTCGATAGCCCTCGGCCCGCGTATCGGCGCTCACTTGCATCACGTGTCACGTCCCGAACGCGCTGGAGGGAATGCCGACGGTGGATGCTTGCTATCCGGGGCGTGCCAGAGCGGTCGATCACTTTCCCGCCGCGCAGGAATGACGCGTGTGTAGCGCACTTCCCTTTGTGTGGCGACGCGCTTCTCGACGGCAGCGCGGCCCGCTGATAGGCTGAGCCACAGCGATGAGCGGCGAGTCCGAGCGCCCGGCCCCCGGCGCGCCGTCGGTGGGGCTGCTGACCCGCGCGCGCGAGCAGCTATCGCTGCCCCGCGTCCAGGCGATCCTCGGCATCCTGGCCGCGCTCATCTCCATCGGCGGTGCGCTCTACGGCTACCTGCGCCCCAGCCGGACCCTGGCCCCCCACTCGGGTGAGATCGTCGTCACGGTGCGGGACGCCAAGTCGGGCAAGCCGATCACCGACGCCGCGCTCGAGCTGCTCACGCAGAAGGACGTGCTGGTCACGATGCTGTCGGCGCCCGCCGGCGAAGCCCGCCGGCAGTCGAAGGAAGGCACCTACCGCCTACGGGTCACGCACCCGCGGTACTCCACCGAGACGCGGCAGATCCAGGTGCAGCCCGGGCAGACCGCGGAGGTGCTCTTCCGGCTGACGCCGCGAGTGTCCGCGGGTCCGCCTCCCGCCAACCCCGCCGAGCGCGTCGTCAACGAGGGTGTGGACAGCCTGAAGAAGATCTTCCGCTAGAAGACGAAGACGCCCTTGCCGGTGGTCTGGGTGTCGAAGAGCCGGTAGGCCTCCTCGGCCTGCTCCAGCTTCCAGCGGTGGGTGAGCAGCGTGCCGAGTGGCACCTTGCGATCGGCGATGAAGCGCGCGCATTCCTCCTGGCCCACGTTGGAGAAGGTCCATGAGGCGTGCAGCGTGATCTGCCGGCGGAGCAGATCCTTGCTGACCTCCAGCGTGACGTCGTTGCCCTCGCCCACGAACGCCACGCGGCCCCAGGTGTCCGCGCTGCGCACGGCCTGGGCGCGCGGCTCGGGATAGCCGGTGCAGTCCATCGTGCACTCGGCCCCATCGCCGTCGGTGAGGTCGTGGATCGCGCGGACGGGATCGGTCTGGCGCGGATCGATCGTGTGCTCGGCGCCCAGCGTGCGGGCCAGCGCCAGCCGCTCGGGGGACACGTCGACGGCGATGACGCGCGCGCCCATGGCCCGGCCGAGCAGGGTGGCGCTGAGGCCGACCGGGCCCTGACCGAAGACGGCGAGCGTGTCACGGCCGGAGACGTCGAGCCGCCGCAGCGCGCCGTAGGCGGTGCCGGTCCCGCACGAGACCGCGGCGCCCTCTTCGAACGACAGCGCGTCGGGCAGCGGCACCAGCGTGAAGGCGGGAGCCTTCATGTAGGCCGCGTGGCCGCCGTCGCCGGTGACGCCGTACACGGTGATGCCGCCGCGGCAGAGCTGCGACCAGCCGCCCCGGCAGTGCTTGCAGCGTCCGCATCCCTTGTAGTGGTGGTTCATGACGCGCTGGCCGACCAGTCGCCGGATCCACGCCCGCGCCGACGGCGTGCACGATCCCGCACGGCTCGTGACCGGCGATCACCGGAGTGCCGCCGCCGCCGAGGCCGAGGCTGGCCGCGGCGTTGCCCGTGGCCCGGTACGCGTGGAAATCGCTGCCGCACATGCCGGAGGCCTTGATCGCCAGGACGACCTCCCCCGGGCCCGGCGTCGGATCGGGGAACTCGCGCAGCTCGAGCTTGCGGTTGCCGAGGAACACGATGCCACGCATGACGCCCTCCTTGGCGAATCGGCGCCAGCTTACACCGTGTACACTACCAATCCGCCATGACCAGCCCGATCATCACCGAGGCGGTCCGCACACTGGTGGAGCGGCGCGATCTCACGCGTCTGGAAGCCGCGGCGGCGATGGAAGCCATCATGTCCGGCGCGGCCACCAACGCGCAGATCGCCGCCTTCCTGACCGCGCTGCGCATGAAGGGCGAGGTGGTCGAGGAGCTGATCGGCTTCGCCCAGGTGATGCGCGAGAAGGTGACCCGCATCCAGCCGCGCGTGGACGAGGCGCTCACCGGCACCGACCGCGAGATGCTGATCGATACCTGCGGCACCGGCGGCGATGCCTCCGGCACGTTCAACATCTCGACCGCCACGGCCTTCGTGGTGGCCGGCACCGGCGTGCGGGTGGCCAAGCACGGCAACCGCTCGATGTCGGGGCTGACCTCCTCCTCGCTGTGCGGCTCGGCCGACGTGGTGGAGGCGCTCGGCGTCAACCTCGACCTGGAGCCCGCGCAGGTGACCCGGTGCGTGGACGAGATCGGCATCGGCTTCCTCTACGCGCCGCTGCTGCACACGGCGATGAAGCACGTCATGGCCGCGCGTCGCGAGGTCGGCATCCGCACCGTCTTCAACCTGCTGGGGCCGCTGACCAATCCCGCCGGCGCCAACGCCCAGGTGATCGGCGTGGCCTCGCCGTCGCTCACCGAGCCGCTGGCCCGCGTGCTGGCCGAGCTCGGGACGCTGCGCGCGTTCGTCGTCCACGGCAGCGACAACCTCGACGAGCTGTCCACCACGGGCGAGAGCCGCGTGTCCGAGGTCCGTGAGGGCAACGTGCGGACCTTCAGCGTGCGGCCCGAGGATTTCGGACTGGCGCGCGCCTCGATCCGCGATCTGCAGGGCGGCGACCGTGCGCAGAACGCGCAGATCATCCGGTCGATCCTGGCCGGTGAGCCGGGTCCCAAGCGCGACATCGTGCTGATGAACGCCGCCGCCGCCCTCGTGGTCGGGGGGCGGGCTCAGGGTCTTCAGGAGGGCGTGACGCTGGCCGCGAAGTCGATCGACGCCGGCGCGGCCCGCGGCAAGCTCGAGGCCCTGGTGGCGCTCAGCCGGGAGATGGCGCCGGAGAAAAAATAAGGCCGCGCCCACAGGGGCGGGTGGGCGCGGCCGAGTCGGCGACGGTTGACGGTGGGACCGGCGTGAGCCGTACCGACCTCCGACCGTTCGCTATCCTCAGGCTCTGTTCAGAGCAAGACGCGTACCGGCGGGCGCAGAGCCGGTCGACCCGCCTGAATTCCGCGATTCCGCGCTCTGTCGCGCCGCGTCGCAATGCAAGTCCTTTCCGAATGTTGACAGCTACGGCTATTCGGGGATAATCCCTTACCTTCTCGACGCCGGTTGGTCGGTCGTCCCGTCCCAGCCAAGCGGAGGACCCGTGCAATGACGCGATCCGTGTGGAGCTCGACGATGCGCGCCGCCGTGGTGCTGCCGGCGCTGCTGGTCGTCCTGCTGGCCGCGCCGCTGCCGCCCGCGCCGCTGCCCGAGGTCGCCGCGCCCGAGGGGGAGCTGAACTGGACGGCGTATCTGTCGTGGTCGCCGGCCGGCGAGCTCGCGTTCCTGCCCGGTGTCGATTCGTGGGTCCAGCCACGCGGCGTCGCTGCAGTCGTGTCCTCGGCGTCCACCGTCACCCACGAGCCTCTCGAGACACGGAAATAGCCCGACCGTGAGAGCGGAGCGCATGCGTCTCGTCCGAATCGCCGTGCTCGCCGCCGCCGCTTGGACGCTGGCGCTGGCGCCCGCCGGCCCCGCGACGGCCGAGCCCGAGGGCTCGATGACCTGGGCCGTGCACATCTCGCTGGCGCCGACGTTCTTCGATCCGGCCGAGACCCCGGGGCTGATCACGCCCTTCATGGTGCTCTACGCGCTGCACGACGCCCTGGTGAAGCCGATGCCGGGCAACGCCATGACCCCCAGCCTCGCCGAGTCCTGACAGCCTGTCCAAGGACGGGCTGGTGTGGGAGTTCGTCCTGCGCCGGAACGTGAAGTTTCACAACGGCGAGACCGATGACCGCCGAGGACGTGAAGTTCTCGTTCGAGCGCTACAAGGGCGCCGGGGCCACGCTGCTCAAGGACAAGGTGGCGGCCGTCGAGGTCGTCGATCCCTCCCGCGTGCGCTTCCGCCTCAAGAAGCCCTGGCCGGACTTCATGACCTTCTACGGCACCCCGGCCACCGGCGCGGCCTGGATCGTGCCCAAGAAGTACGTCGAGCAGGTCGGTGACGACGGATTCAAGAAGCATCCCGTCGGCGCCGGGCCGTACAAGTTCGTGGCGTTCCGTCCCGGCGTCGAGCTGACGCTGGAGGCCCACACGGGCTACTGGCGCAAGATGCCCGCCGTCAAGACGCTGGCGCTCAGGGTGATTCCCGACGAGGCCACCCGGCTCGCCGCGCTCAAGCGCGGCGAGGTGGACATGGCCTACAGCATCACCGGCCCCCTGGCCGAGGAGCTCAAGCGGACGCCCGGCCTGACGCTCAAGCCGACCTACATGCCGTTCACGTCGTGGCTGGTGCCGGTCGACCAGTGGAATCCCAAGTCGCCGTGGCACGATCGCCGCGTGCGCCTGGCCGCCAACCTGGCCATCGACCGCGACGGCATCAACCAGGCCGCCTATCTCGGGCTGGCCAAGGTGACGAACAGTATCATTCCAAGCCAGATGGATTACTTCTGGCAGCCCCCGGCGCCGCGCTTCGACCCGGCCCAGGCCAAGAAGCTCCTGGCCGAGGCCGGCTACGCCAACGGCTTCGACGCCGGTGACCTGGGCGGCGACATGATCTACGGCTCGGCGATCGGCGAGCCGTCGGTGAACTATCTCAACGCCGTCGGCATCCGCACCCGGCTGCGGCTCATGGAGCGCGCCGCCTACTACAGCGAGTACGGCGAGCGGAAGCTGCGCGGCGTGCTCTACACGGGCAGCGCGGCCTTCGGCAACGCGGCGACGCGGCTCGAATCCTACGTGGTGGGCGGCGGCCGGTACGTCTACGGCAGCGCGCCCGACATCGACGGGCTGTTCGCCGAGCAGGTGAACGAGCCCAACCCGCGCGTGCGCCAGCAGGTGCTCAACCGCATCCAGCAGATGATGGTCGAGCGTGTGATGTTCATCCCGGTCATGGAGACGGCGTTCCTCAACGGAGTCGGCCCCGCGGTCGAGAATCACGGCCTCAACGTGATCCCGGGCTTCGCCTACTCCGCGCCGTACGAGGACCTGCGACTCAGGAAGAAGTAGGAGACGTCGATGAGACGATTCATCTTCCGTCGACTCGGCTACGCGGTGATCTCGCTGTTCCTGCTCTCCGTCACCATCTTTCTGCTCGTGCGCGTGACCGGCGACCCCACCGTGCTCCTGGTGGAGCCGGGGGCCAGCCGGGCCGACATCGAGGCGCTCCGCACCGAGCTGGGCCTGGACCGGTCGCTGGCCGTGCAGTACCTGGGCTTCGTGCGCGACGTGCTGCGCGGCGACTTCGGGCGCTCGTTCTATTACCGCACGCCGGTGCTCGAGCTCTATCTCTCCCGGCTGCCGAACTCCCTGATACTGGCGCTGACCGCCATGGCGTTTTCGCTGATCCTGGGCATCCCCACCGGCATCCTGGCCGCGGTGCGGGTGGGGGGCTGGTGGGACAGCGCCGGCAAGGTCTTCTCGCTGCTGGGGCTCTCCATGCCCTCGTTCTGGACGGGGCTCTTGATGATCCTGTTCTTCTCGGTCTACCTGGGGTGGCTGCCGTCCTCGGGCGCGGGCTCGATCCTGCACGTGCTCATGCCGGCCTTCGCGCTGGGCTGGTACTTCGCCGCCGCCCACATGCGGCTGACGCGCTCCTCGATGCTCGAGGTGCTCGGCTCGGAGTACGTGAAGCTGGCGCGACTCAAGGGCCTGCCGGAGGCGCTGGTCATCGGCAAGCACGCCTTCAAGAACGCGCTGATCCCGGTCCTCACCCTGGCCGGCATCAATCTCGTGCTGATGATCAACGTGGCGGTGGTCGTCGAGACTGTCTTCGCCTGGCCCGGCGTCGGCCGGCTGCTCTACGAGGGGATCGCGTTCCGCGACTTCCCGGTCGTGCAGGCCTCGGTGGTGCTGGGCGGTTCCATGATCGTCGTCGTCAACGTCGTGGTGGACATCCTCTACGCCGTGATCGACCCGAGGATTCGATATGAGCGTTAACGCGCCCGCTCCCAGCCGTGCCGGCGGACTCACCGTGGCCTGGCGAATGGCCGCCTTCCGCACCGAGGGCGTGCCGATGGTGCCCATCGCCATTCTGGTGGTGCTGGCTTTCCTGGCCGTCTTCGCCGAGTTCGTGGCGCCGCACAACCCCGAGGTCGGCACGCTGTCCCTGCGCTTCCGGCCCCCGGCGTGGATCACCGGCGGCACCACCGAGTACCTGCTCGGCACCGACCACATCGGTCGCGACGTGCTGTCGCGGCTGATCTTCGGCGCGCGGGTCTCGATGCTCGTGGGCTTCCTGGCCGTGCTCTTCGCGGGCTTCGTGGGCACCGTGCTCGGCATCCTGGCCGGCTACATGGGCGGCTGGGTCGATCAGGTGATCATGCGGGTGACCGACGCCTGGCTGGCGCTGCCCGCGCTGATGTTCGCCATCTTCCTGGCCGCCATCGTGGGGCCGAGCGAGTTCAACATCGTCATCATCCTGGGCCTCGTCTACTGGACCCGCTACGCGCGGGTGGTCCGCGGCGAGGTGCTCTCGCTGAAGGAGCGGGACTTCGTCCGGCTGGCCATCGTGGCCGGCTGCTCGAAGTGGACGATCATGCGGCGCCACATCCTGCCGAACGTGCTGAACACCGCGATCGTGCTGGCCACGCTGATGCTCGGCGTCGTCATCGTCACCGAGGCCGCGCTCTCGTTCCTGGGCGTCGGCGTGCCGCCGCCCAAGCCGGCCTGGGGGCTGATGCTGGCCGACGGCAAGAAGGGGCTCATGGCCGGCTACTGGTGGCTGACCGTGTTCCCCGGCGTGTGCATCGTGCTGATGGTCCTGGCCGCCAACCTGCTCGGCGACTGGCTTCGCGTGAAGCTGGATCCGCAGCTGCGCCAACTATGAGCGATCGTCCGCTCCTGGAGCTCGACAAGCTTTCGACCCACTACGTCACCGGCCGGGGGACCCGGACCGTGAAGGCCGTCGACGAGGTCTCGCTCACGCTGCGGGCGGGGGAGACGCTCGGCATCGTCGGCGAGTCCGGCTCGGGCAAGACGACGCTGGCGCTGTCCATCTTGCGGTTGTTGCCGACGGCCGCCCACATCGTGAGCGGCTCGATGCACTTCGAGGGCGAGGATCTGCTGGCCAAGTCGCCCGGCGAGATGCGGCGCATGCGCGGCAAGCGCATCGCCATGATCCTGCAGGATCCGATGGCGTCGCTGAATCCGCTGTTCACCGTGGGCGATCAGGTGGCCGAGCCGGTTCGCGTCCACGAGAACGTCTCGCGCCGGAGCGCGCGCGAGCGGGCCGGGTCGCTGCTGCGGTCGGTCAAGATCCCGGCGGTGACCCAGCGCCTGAAAGAGTACCCGCACCAGATGTCGGGGGGGATGCGGCAGCGTATCGTCGGCGCCATCGCCATCTCCTGCGAGCCGGGGCTGCTCATCGCCGACGAGCCCACCACCAGTCTCGACGTGACCATCCAGGCCCAGTACCTGAAGCTGCTCCGCGAGATCCAGCGCGAGCGCGGCCTGGCCCTGATCTTCATCACGCACAACCTCGGGATCGTGGCCCACATGTGCGACAGCGTCGCCGTGATGTACGCCGGACGGGTCGTCGAGTCGGGCCCGGTGCGCCGCATCTTCAACGCGCCCGCTCATCCCTACACGCGCGCGCTGGTCGAGTCGATCCCGCGCCTGGGCGAGGGGCCGGAGCGGCTCACCGCCATCGACGGGCACCCGCCCGATCTGATCTCGCTGCCCGCCGGCTGCGCCTTCCATCCGCGCTGTCCGCGACGTGATCGATCGGTGCCGGATCGAGGCGCCGGGGACGGTCGAGGTCGAGCCCGACCATCGGGCGCGCTGCTGGGTGATGGCGGCCGGGCCGCGGAGCCGGTCATGATCCTGTTCGAAGCCGACGGCCTCACCAAGCACTTCCCGCTGCGCAAGGGATTCTTCGGCGGCTCCAACGGCGCGGTGCGCGCGGTGGACGGCGTGTCGTTCACGATCGAGGCGGGCCGCACGCTGGGCGTGGTCGGCGAATCGGGCTGCGGCAAGTCCACCACGGCCAAGCTCGTCCTGAAGCTGGAGGAGCCCACCGGGGGCACGATCCGCTTCCTGGGCAAGAAGCTCGCCGACCTGGACGCCGCCGGCCTGCGCGAGTATCGCAAGTCGGTCCAGGCGGTCTTCCAGGACCCGTTCGCCTCGCTCAATCCGCGCATGCGCGTGAGCGATATCGTGGCCGAGCCGCTGGTGACCAACGAGAAGCTGACGCGCGGCGAGGCGCGCAAGCGGGTGGCGCGGCTGCTGGAGATGGTCGGCCTGCCCGATCGCGCCGCCGATCTCTTCCCGCACGAGTTCTCCGGCGGCCAGCGGCAGCGGATCGCCATCGCCCGCGCGCTGGCGCTCTCCCCCAAGCTGGTGGTGCTGGACGAGCCGGTGTCCGCGCTGGACGTCTCGATCCGCGCGCAGATCCTCAATCTGCTGCGCGACCTGCAGCGCGACCTCGGCCTGGCCTACCTGTTCATCGCCCACGACCTGGCGGCGGTGGCCCACATGAGCCACAGCATCGTCGTCATGTACCTCGGCAAGGTCGTGGAGTTCGGCCCGGCCAAGACCGTGGCCACCGATCCCAAGCATCCCTACACGCAGGCGCTCTTCGCGGCCGCGCTGCCGTCGCATCCCGACGAGACGCGCGAGGAGATCATCCTGACCGGCGAGGTGCCGAGCCCGATCAATCCCCCGGCCGGCTGCCGCTTCCATCCGCGCTGCCTCCACGTGATGCCCCACTGCTCCCAGGTGGTGCCGGAGCTTCAGACCGCTCACGGCCGCGAAGTGTCCTGCCACCTGTACGACGCCGCTCGCTGAAAGCGGGACGCCCGACGGCGGAGCAATCCTGATGGCCAAGACGCGCGGGATGGGACTGCTCATGCTCTGGTGCGACGTGGACCCGGAGCACGAGGAAGAGTTCAACCGCTGGTACGACGGCGAGCACATCCAGCGCCTGCTCTCGGTACCGGGCTTCCTCGATGCCGGCCGCTACGTCGCGCTCAAGGGCGGACCGAAGTACCTGGCGATGTACGAGCTCGAGGACCACCACGTCCTGCGACGGCGGCCTTCCTCGACGAGGTGCGCTACCGGCCCTCGCCGTGGCGGCAGAAGACCTCCGGCGGCCACGTGGGCCGCAACTACATCCTCAACGCCTACCGGCAGATCTTCCCGGCGCGCGCCACGCCGGTCGAGGCGACCGGGCCGATGCCGCCGTATCTGCAGATGGGGCGCATGGACGTGCCGGCCGCGCTGGAGGAAGAGTTCAACGCCTGGTACGACACCGTCTACGTCCCGGACTACCTGACCGTGCCCGGCGTCCTCGGCGCGCGCCGCTACGTGGTCATCGACGGCCAGCCGAAGTACCTCACGGTCTACGACTTCGCGCGCGCCGACGTGCCGCAGAGCGAGGCGTGGAACCGCGTGCGCGATCTCAATCCGTGGACGCACCGTGTGCGCCCGCAGCTGAAGCTCGACGCCGGCTCGCCCGCCGTGTTCCGGCGGATCTGGCCGGCGTGAGCGCGCCGGCCGGCCCGCGCGTGAGCGCAAGGGCCGAGCCACCCGAGGAGGACGCCGTGGCGAGTGCTGAGGACGCGGTCGTGATCGAGCGCAAGGGCTCGGTGGCGCTGATCTCGTTCAATCGCCCGGAGCGGCTGAACGCGTGGAGCAAGGACATCGGAAGCGGACTGCTGCAGCGGCTGCGCGAGGCCGAGGCCGACGAGTCGGTCCGGGGGGTCGTGCTCACCGGTAACGGTCGCGCCTTCTCGGCCGGCGCTGATCTGAAGGATCCCAAGACCCACAGCGTGGTCTCGCCGGAAGAGCATCTGCAGGGTCTGCGCGGCCATCCGATCTTCGACACGGTCGAGACCTATCCCAAGCCGATCATCGCCGCGGTCAACGGCCACGCGATCGGCATCGGCTGCCTGGTGCCGCTCTGCTGCGACTTCATCCTGGCCGGCGAGCGGGCGACGTTCTGCCTGCCGCAGGTGAGCCTCGGCATCCTGCCCGCCTACGGCGGTACCCTGCGCCTGGCGCGCTTCGTGGGCCGCGGCAACGCGCTGAACATCGCGCTGACCGGCCGCAAGGTGGCCGCCGACGAGGCGCTGCGCATGGGGATGGTGGTCGCGGTCCTGCCGCAGGAGGCACTGATCCCCGAGGCGATGCGGCAGATGCAGGCGATCGCCGACATGCCGCCGCACGCCGTCCGTCTGGCCCGCGAATCGCTGCGCCTCGGCTACGAGGGCGGCCTGCCCGCCGCGGCCAGCGCCGACCTGTTTCGCTTCATGGCGCTGGCCCAGACCTCCGATCGCGCCGACCGTCACGAAGCCTGGCGCCGGCGCAAGTGACGAACGCGGGCTAGAGGTTTCGCTGGGCGTTCCGGACCGTCTCGCTCGGGCTGTTGATCGCTTGCGATACGGCCACTGACATCTGGCCGAGGGTTCGCTGCGCCGCTCTCTAGCCCTTCCGGGCCGCCGTGTTCAGCGCGTCGCCGAAGTTCTTCACACGTCGCCGATTGCGCTCGACATCGTCTGGAGGGTCCTTCCGCCGCCCGCCAGCCTTTCCCTGCCACGCCGGGAAGTGCGCGTATTTCGAGACTTGTTGCCCGTTCATTCGCCGGCAGCCCATCAGGATGTCCGGGGCAACCTGCCGAGAACACCGGATCCGGGGCCGGGCATCACGCCCGGCGCCATGGCCCGGGCCGACTTGCACGGCGTGGCGCGGGGGACTTACAATGAGGCCGTTCGTCGCGGCGCGCCCAAGTTCCTCTCGTGATTGTTCGATGCTCCCGTGATTGGCGCTGGTCGCGATGGTGCTGGCGGTCGAGAGTTCTAGAACACCGACAGGGGAGTCGAGTGAACGGACGCGTGCCGCGCTATCACCGCATCGCCGAGTCCCTTCGCGGGCGCATCCGCGACGGCGAGTGGGTGGCGGGCGCGCCCCTGCCCAACCAGCGCCGGCTCGCCCGCGACTTCGGCGTGACGCTCATGACCCTGCGCCAGGCTCTCGAGCTGCTGGAGCGCGACCGTCTGATCACCCGGCGTCACGGGCTCGGCACGTTCGTGGCGGCGCCCTCCATCGACTACGAGATCCTCAAGCTGCAGCGCTTCGCCGGCGACCTCTCGGCGCAGGGCGAGGCCGTCACCACCCGCGTGCTCGAGGCGCGTCCGGCCACCGCCGACCGCCGCGTGGCCGCCGCGCTCGGCCTGACGCTGCGGGCGCGGGTGGTGGCGCTCGAGCGGCTGCGGCTGGTCGACGGGCGCCCGATGAGCCTGCAGCGCTCGTTCCTGCCCGCTCGCATCGGCGAGGAGGTCCTCACCTCCGATCTCACCGAGACGTCGCTGGGCCAGGTGCTCGAGTTCAAGCTGGGCATCGTCGTCACGCGGGCCCAGGAGGCCGTCTCGGCCGTGCGCCTGGGGCCGACGCGAGGCCCGCGCGCTCGGCTGTCCCTCCGGCGTGCCGGCCTTCGAGTCCGAGCGCGTGTCGTTCAACGCCGCCGGTCAACCCGTCGTGTTCGATCGTGTCTTCATCCCCGGTGATCGCTTCCGGATCACCCGCGAACTCCACTACGATCCACAGTGCGAGCCACCACTCCGAGGAGCGACCACCGCATGAAGATCCTGGTCACCATCAAGCAGGTTCCCGACACCGCCACCCAGGTCAAGATCGGGGGCGACGGCAAGCAGATCGACACCGCCGGCATCACGTGGATCGTGTCGCCCTACGACGAGTTCGCCGTGGAGGAGGCGCTGCGGATCAAGGAGAAGCGCGGCCAGGGCGAGGTGGTGGCCGTGTCGCTCGGCCCCGACCGGGTGAAGGAGGCGCTGCGCTCGGCGCTGGCCATGGGCTGCGATCGCGCCATCCACGTCAACGATCCCGCGCTGGCCGGCGCCGACACGCTCACGACGGCGCGGGTGCTGGCCGCGGTGGTGAAGCAGGAGGCGCCCGGCCTCGTGCTCTGCGGCCGGCAGGCCATCGACGACGACATGGGCGCGGTCGGCGCCCAGATGGCCGAGGTGCTGGGCTGGCCGTGCGCGTCCTGGATCATGGAAGAGACGATCGACGGCGACGGCAAGACGGTGAAGGTCGGCGCGTCAGGTGGAGGGCGGGCTCGAGATCTTCGAGCTGCCGCTGCCGGCGGTCCTCTCGGCGCAGAAGGGCATCAACGAGCCGCGCTACCCGACGCTGAAGGGGATCATGGGCGCCAAGAAGAAGGAGATCAAGGATCTCAAGGCGTCCGATCTCGGCGTGACCGCCGTGACGCCGGAGCTCAGCATCTCCGCCCTCGAGGCGCTGCCCGCGCGCCCGCCCGGCCGGATCATCCCCGGCGAGGTGAAGGATTCCGTCAAAGAGCTCGTCCGCGCCCTGCGCGAGGACGCGAAAGCAATTTAGGTCCTCAAGACAGGAGAGACGACCATGGCTGGCGCGTTCTGGTGTGTCGTCGAGGACGATCGCAAGGGGCAACCGAAGAAGGTCATGGCCGAGGTGCATCGGCGAGGCCACGCGCCTCGGCGGCCCGGTCGAGGCGGTGTGGCTGACCGACAAGGCCACCGACGACGGGCTCAAGCAGCTCGGCGCGTGGGGCGCCAAGAAGGTCTGGCTGCTCGAGAACGCCGGGCTCGCGCCGTATCGCGGCGAGGTGTGGGTGCCGCCGGTGGCCGAGCTGGTCGCCAAGGAAAATCCCAAGGCGATCCTGGCGCCGGTCACCAGCCGTCAGCGCGAGTTCATGGCGCGCCTGGCCGCCAAGCTGGGGGTGGGGCTCTCGGCCGACTCCGTCGCGCTGGCCATGAACGGCGACGCGCTGGTGGCCACGCGGCCCATCTACGCGGGCAAGCTCCTCTCCAAGGTCACGTGGGCCAAGCAGCCGTGGATGGCCACGCTGCGGCCCAACGTGTTCAAGCCGGCGGAGTCTCAGGCCGGCGCCAGCGCGGGCGTCGAGCGGCTGTCGCTGACCATCCCCGGGGCGCAGATGAAGTTCGTCGAGCGGCGCGAGGAAGCCTCCACCGGACTGCCGGAGCTGACCGAGGCCGAGATCGTGCTCTCGGGTGGCCGCGGCATGAAGGGCCCGGAGAACTACGTGATCCTCGAGGAGCTGGGCGGCATCATCGGCGCCGCGGTCGGCGCCTCGCGCGCGGCGGTGGACGCCGGCTGGCGGCCGCATCGCTTCCAGATCGGCCAGACGGGGCGGACCATCTCGCCCAAGCTCTACATGGGCTTCGGCGTGTCCGGCGCCATCCAGCACCTGGCCGGCATGCGGACGTCCAAGATCATCGTGGCGGTCAACAAGGATCCCGAGGCGCCGATCTTCAAGATCGCCGACTACGGCATCGTGGGTGACCTCTTCGAGGTGGTGCCGGAGCTGACGAAAGAATTCAAGAAGCTGCTGGAAAAATAGATGCGGTTCGACCTCACCGACGAGCAGGCGGCGATCCAGGCGATGGCGCGGGAGTTCGCCGAGAGCGAGATCCGTCCCATCGCCATCGAGATCGACCGCGACGCGCGCTTCCCGCACGAGACGGTCAAGCGCATGGGCGAGCTCGGGCTCATGGGCATCGCGGTGCCCGAGCGGTGGGGCGGCAGCGGCAGCGACATGGTGGCGTACGTGGTGGCGCTGGAGGAGATCGCCCGCGTGTGCGCGTCGCACGCGGTGGTCATGTCGGTCGACAACTCGCTGTACGGCTACCCGGTGCTCGCCTTCGGCACCGACGCCCAGCGCGAGCGCTTCCTCAAGCCGGTGGCCGCCGGCCACGCCCACGGCTGCTTCGCGCTCACCGAGCCCCAGGCCGGCTCGGACGCCCGCAACCAGGCGACGCTGGCGCACCGCGACGGTCAGGACTACGTGATCACCGGCCGCAAGATGTTCATCACCAACGGCCGCGAGGCGACGTTCGCCCTGGTGTTCGCCCAGACCGACGTCGCCGCGGCACGGAAAGGCATCACGGCCTTCGTGGTCGAGAAGGGCACGCCGGGCTTCACGGTGAGCAAGACGGAGGACAAGCTCGGCATCCGCGCCTCCGACACCGCCGAGCTGGTGTTCGACGAGTGCCGGGTGCCGGCCGCGCACCGCATCGGCGAGGAAGGTCAGGGCTTCAAGATCGCTCTGGCCACGCTGGACGGCGGTCGCATCGGCATCGCGGCCCAGGCGGTCGGTATCGCCGCCGGCGCCTACGCGCGCTCGGTGAGCCTACGCGCGTGAGCGCAAGGCGTTCGGCGTGCCGATCGGCCAGCACCAGATGGTGCAGTGGATGCTGGCCGACATGGCGACGACGATCGATGGCGCGCGGCTGCTCACCCACAAGGCGGCCGCCCTGAAGGACGCCGGGCGCCCCTACACGCAGGCCGCGGCCATGGCCAAGCTGTTCGCGGCCGAGACCGCCATGAAGGTGACCACCGACGCGGTGCAGGTGCACGGCGGCTACGGCTACATCCGCGAGACCGAGGTCGAGCGCTACTTCCGCGACGCCAAGATCACGCAGATCTACGAGGGCACCTCGCAGATCCAGAAGCTGGTGATCGCGCGCGAGGTGCTCGGCGCATGATCACCAGCGTGTCCGCCTTCGCCGACTACTTCGAGGGCGTGCGCCAGCGTACCCGGGGCTTCGTGGGCACGGTGCCGGCCGATCGCGTCGACTGGACGCCGCGCGCCGGCGAGTACACCTGCGGCGACATCGTGCGCCACCTGGCGGCTTGCGAGCTGATGTTCGTGGGCGCCGTGGCGGACGGAGTCTGGCGCTACCCCGGCCACGATCGAGAGGTGGCGCCCACGCTGCCGCTGGCGCTGGCCCACCTCGACGCCGGCCACGCGCGGGCGACCGCGCAGCTCCGCGGGCTCGCCGACGGCGCGCTCCAGCGAGACGCGCCCGCCGCTCGAGCCGGGGGCCCGGCCGGTGCGGGCGTGGCGGCTGCTGCTGGCGATGACGGAGCACGAGGTGCACCACCGCAGCCAGCTGGCCTCGTACCTGACGTGGATGGGTGTGGAGGCGCCCGACATCTTCGGCCTCGGCGTGGAGGACGTGGAGCGACTGACCGCCCAGGTGGCGGGGAGGGAACGATGAGTCGCGAATCCGAGCGGCCCGTGCGGTTCGAGTCGCTGTCCGGCATCCCGGTCGAGCCGCTGTACACGCCCGAGAGCCTCGGCGCCGACTGGTCGTACGCCGACAAGCTCGGCCAGCCCGGCGAGTATCCGTTCACGCGCGGCGTGTACCCCACGATGTACCGCGGGCGGCTGTGGACCATGCGGATGTTCGCCGGCTTCGGCCGGCCGGAGGACACCAACGAGCGGTTCAAGTACCTGCTGGCCCAGGGCCAGACCGGACTCTCGACGGCGTTCGACATGCCGGCGCTGATGGGCTACGACGCCGATCATCCGCGCGCCCGGGGCGAGGTGGGCAAGGAAGGCGTGTCGATCTCGACGCTGGACGATTTCGAGCGGCTGTTCGCCGACATCCCGCTGGGCGATGTGACGACGTCGATGACCATCAACTGCACGGCGTCGGTGGCCCTGGCCATGTACCTGGCCATCGCGGACAAGCAGGGCGTGGCGTGGGACCGCCTCGGCGGCACCATGCAGAACGACATGCTGAAGGAGTTCATCGCCCAGAAGGAATGGATCTGTCCGCCCGAGCCGGCGGTGCGGATCGTGACGGACATGATCGAGTTCACGTCCAAGCACGTGCCGCGCTTCAATCCGGTGTCGATCTCCGGCTACCACATCCGCGAGGCCGGCTCGACGGCGGTGCAGGAGCTGGCCTTCACGCTGGCCGACGGTCTGGGCTACGTGGAAGCGGCGCTGGCCCGCGGTCTCGACGTCGACAGCTTCGCGCCGCGCCTGTCGTTCTTCTTCGACATCCACAACGACTTCTTCGAGGAGATCGCCAAGCTGCGGGCGGCCCGGCGGATCTGGGCCCGCTTCATGAAAGAGCGCTACAAGGCGCAAGAAGCCGGAGTCGATGCGGCTGCGCACGCACACGCAGACCGCCGGCGTGTCGGCCACCGCCCAGCAGCCGCTCAACAACGTGGCGCGGGTGGCGCTGCAGGCGCTGGCCGCGGTGCTGGGCGGCGCCCAGTCGCTGCACACCAACTCCTACGACGAGACGTGGGCGCTGCCCACCGAAGAAGCGGTGACCGTGGCGCTGCGCACGCAGCAGCTCATCGCCGAGGAGACCGGCGTGCCGCTGACGATCGATCCGCTGGGCGGCTCCTACTATCTGGAGAAGATGACCGACCAGATGGAGGCGGGCGCGCTCGAGTACATCGCGCGCATCGACGCCATGGGCGGCATGGTGCGGGCCATCGACGAGGGCTATCCGCAGAAGGAGATCGCGGATGCCGCCTACCGCTACCAGCTCATGGACGACCGCGGCGAGAAGGTCACCGTGGGCGTGAACAAGTACGTCATGAAGGAAGGGCAGCCGATCAACTACCTGCGCATCGACGAGTCGGTCGAGCTCGAGCAGATCGAGCGGGTGGGGCGCTTCAAGGCCTCACGCGATGCGGCCAAGGTCGAGCGCCGGCTCAAGCAGCTGGCCGAGGCGTGCCGATCAGGGCACCAACGTCATGCCGGTGCTGGTCGATGCCGTGAAGGACTACGTCAGCCTGGGTGAGATCGCCGACGTGTATCGCCGGGTGTTCGGCCTCTATCGAGAGCCGATCATCTTCTGAGGAGCGAGCGATGAAAAGGGCCCATCTGCGTCGTTGGCTCCTTCGGCCCTCCCTGCGGCGTACGCGGCGTACGCCTCAGTCGGGCACTCAGTCGCCGCCTAGCATCTGGGCCCTTTTGATCGCTCGCGGAGAAGGACGTTGAGGAGAACAGGGATGAGTGAGCCGATCCGGGTCGTGAAGACGACGCACAAGAAGGACAAGCCCAAGGACAAGGACCTGGCGTTCGGGAACGTGTTCACCGATCACATGTTCGTGGCGAACTTCGAGGAGGAGAAAGGCTGGTACGACCCGCGCGTCGAGCCCTACGGTCCGTTCCCGCTCGATCCGGCCACCGCCGTCCTGCACTATGGCCAGTCGCTGTTCGAAGGCCTCAAGGCCTTCCGCGGGCACGACGGCAAGATCCGCCTGTTCCGTGCCGACAAGCACGTGGCCCGGCTCAACCGGACGGCCCAGCGGATGACGATCCCGGCCATCGAGGCCGAGCTGATCTTGAAGTCGTGGACGACGCTGGTCGACGTGGACCGCGACTGGGCGCCCTCGTCGGTGGGCACCTCGCTCTACATCCGCCCCACCGTCATCGCCAGCGAGCCGTTCCTCGGCGTGCGTCCGGCCAAGCAGTATCTCTACTACGTGATCATGTCGCCGGTCGGTCCCTACTATCCGGGCGGGCTCGCGCCCACCCAGATCAAGGTCATCGACAACTACGTGCGGGCGGTGGCCGGCGGGCTGGGCGAGGCCAAGACCTCGGCCAACTACGCGGCCAGCCTCTACGCGGCCGAGGAGGCCAAGCACGAAGGGTTCACCCAGGTGCTGTGGCTCGACGGCGTGCAGCACAAGTACATCGAGGAGGTCGGCACCTCCAACATCATGCTGCAGATCCGCGACGAGGTGATCACGCCGCCCCTGGGCGGCACGATCCTGGCCGGCGTCACGCGCGACAGCGTGCTGACGCTGCTGCGCAGCTGGGGCGTGCGCGTGTCGGAGCGGCAGATCACGATCGACGAGGTGGTGGCGGCGGCGGGCGACGGCACGCTGAAGGAAGTGTGGGCGACCGGCACCGCGGCGGTCATCTCGCCGGTGGGCGAGCTCGCCTACAAGGGCCGCCGCTACGTGGTCAACCAGGGCCGGATCGGCGAGCTGGCCCAGAAGCTGTACGACACGATCGTGGGCATCCAATACGGAACGGCGCCCGATCCCCACGGTTGGACTATGCTGGTGTGAGGGAGTTCCCCGATGAGCGCTGACGCGGCGTGCGTGTTCTGCAAGATCAGAGACGGCGAGATTCCGTCGATGCGGATCTACGAGGATGACCGCACGCTGGCGTTCATGGACATCAACCCCCTCAACGCCGGCCACTGCCTGGTCATCACCAAGACCCACGCGCCGACCATCTGGGAGTCCGATGCCGAGGATCTCAAGGCGGCCATCGCGGCCGGGCAGAAGGTGGCCCTCGGCCTGCGCCAGGCCGTGAAGCCCGACGGGCTGAACGTGCTGCAGGCCAACGGCCCGGCCGCCTTCCAGTCGGTGCCGCACTACCACCTGCATCTGATTCCGCGCTGGAACAACGACGGCAAGGGCTTCGACTGGAAGCTGGTGCCCGGCGACCGCGCCCAGATCCAGGCGATCGGCGAGCGACTGCGCGACGCGATCGACGGACAAGCGTGAGCTCCGGCCGCACGGTCCGCATCGTCGTCGCCAAGCCGGGCCTCGACGGTCACGATCGCGGCGCCAAGATCGTGGCCCGCGCGCTGCGGGACGCCGGCTTCGAGGTCATCTACACCGGCCTGCACCAGACGCCCGAGCAGGTGGTGGCCACCGCGGTGCAGGAGGACGCCGACGCCATCGGGCTCAGCGTGCTGTCCGGCGCTCACAACTATCTGTTCAAGCGCGTGCTGGAGCTGCTGCACGACAAGGGCGCCGACGACGTGGCCGTGTTCGGGGGCGGCATCATCCCCCCCGAGGACATCGCCGCGCTGAAGGCCATGGGCGTGAAGGAGATCTTCACGCCGGGCACCTCCACGCAGGACATCATCCGCTTCGTCCGCGAGAACATCCGCGCCGCGGTCTGAGCCGATGAGACGCCTGGGCGTCGCGATGGCTGTCCTCGCCGCCTGGCTCACCGCCGCCACCGCCGTGGGGCCGCCGGCCCCGCACGCCCACGTCCCGGGCAAGCCGGCCCTCGTGGGCTACCTGGGGTACACCACGGCGGACGTCGGCGCGCAGTATCTCGGTGCCTTCCGCGAGCGCCTCGCCGAGCTGGGCCTGGCCGACGGTCCCGACGTGGTCGTCACCGCGCGTTACGCGGCGGGACGCTACGACCGACTTGGCGGCCCTGGCCGTCGAGCTGGTCCGCTCCGGCGTGCACGTGCTGGTGACACCGGGCTCGGAAGCGACGGTGGCGGCGACGCGGGCGACGTCGACCGTTCCCATCGTGATGCTGGAGGTCGGCGATCCCGTCGTCCACGGTCTGGTGGCGAGCCTCGTCCACCCCGGCCGCAACGTCACCGGCGTGTCGGGGATCTTCTCCGACCTGGCCCCGATCCACCTCGATCTGCTGCGGCAGGCCGTGCCCGGGGCCTCGCGGGTCGCTGTTCTGTGGAATCCGGACAACGTGGCCGAGCACCGGCTGTGGACCGAGAAGCAGACGACCGCCCGCGTCTTCGGCTGGGAGCTGGTGACCGCGCCGCTGAGCCGGGCCGACGACGTGGAGACCGTGCTGCGCCGGGCCCTGTCCCGCCGGGCCGACGCGCTCTACTCGCTGGGGGATCCGTTCATCCTGTCCGAGCGCCTGCAGATCGCCAACTTCGCGCTGCAGCACCGCCTGCCGACCCTGTTCGGCTGGCGGGAATTCGTGGACGCCGGCGGGTTCATGGCCTATGGCCCCAACGTGATGACGCTCTACCGGCAGGCGGCCGGCTACGTCGCGCGAATCCTCCGGGGCGCCCGCGCCGGCGACCTCGCCGTCGAGCCACCGGACCACTACGAGCTGGCCATCAATCTGAAGACGGCGCGCGCCCTCGGCATCCAGGTCCCGGACGGGGTGCTGAGCCGGGCCGACGTCGTCGTCGAGTGAGCGACGTGATGTTCGCGGGCAGGACGCCATGGACTTCGAGCTGACGCCCGAGCAGGCGGCCATCCGCGCCGTCGCGCGCGAGTTCGCCGACGCGGAGCTGGGCGACAAGATCGCGCCCTACGATGCCCGGCACGAGTTCGCGGCCGACATCGTGGCCAAGCTGGGACCGCTGGGCTTCATGGGCGCGCTGGTGCCCGAGGAGTACGGCGGCAGCGCGCTCGACTACGTGTCCTACGCGCTGATCGTGGAAGAGCTCAACCGTGGCGACGCCTCGGTGGGCATCACCATGTGGGCGCACAACTCGCTGTGCACCAATCACATCACGCTCTTCGGCTCCGCCGAGCAGAAGCAGCGCTGGCTGCCGCGGCTGGCTCGCGGCGAGATCCTGGGCGCCTGGGGGCTCACCGAGCCCGGCTCCGGCTCGGATGCCGCCGCCCTGCGCACGCGCGCGGAGCCGCACGCCGACGGCTGGGTCCTCAATGGCAGCAAGGCGTTCATCACCAACGCCTCGGTGGGCGAGGTGGCGGTGGTGATGGCGCGCACCGACCCCGACAAGAAGGCCCGCGGCATCTCCGCGTTCGTCGTCGAGAAAGGCACGCCCGGCTTCAGCGCGGGCCGGCCGTACCGCAAGCTGGGGCTGCACGCCTCCGACACCGCCGAGCTGATCTTCGAGGACGCGCGCGTGCCGGCCGGCCATCTGCTCGGCGAGCGCGGGCAGGGGTTCGTGCAGGCCATGCAGGTGCTCGAGGGCGGGCGCATCGCGATGGCGGCGATGGGAGTCGGCATCGCCCAGGCCGCGGTGGACCAGACCGTGAAGTACATGAAGCAGCGCTCGGCCTTCGGCAAGACGCTGGCCGAGTTCAACGGCCTGCAGGGCATGCTGGCCGATCTCGCCACCGAGGTCGAGGTGGCCCGGCTGCTCACGCTGCGCGCGGCCTGGCTCAAGGACGCCGGCCGGCCCGCCATGCACGCCGCCGCCATGGCCAAGGTCTTCGCGTCCGAAATCGCGATGAAGGCCGCCACCAAGGCCGTGCAGATCCACGGCGGCGCCGGCTACATCACCGAGTTCCCGGTCGAGCGGATCTTCCGCGACGCCAAGCTCACCGAGATCGGTGAGGGGACGTCCGAGGTCCAGCGCATGGTCATCGCCCGCGAAATTCTCCAGCTGTCGTGAGCGACCTGATCACCGTCGAGGGCGTGGGCAAGCGCTACCAGACTGCCTCCGGCCCGGTGGAGGCGCTGCACGACGTGTCGCTCACCGTGGCCGCCGGCGAGTTCTGCACGCTGATCGGCCCCTCCGGGTGTGGCAAGTCCACGCTGCTCGGCATGCTGGCCGGCCTCGTCGACGCCGACCGCGGCCGCGTGCAGATCGACGGCGCGCGCGGTGACCGGCCCCGATCCCCGGCGCGTGGCCACCGTCTTTCAGGACCCCGGGCTCTTCCCGTGGCGCACCACGCTGGAGAACATCGAGTTCGGCCTCGAGCTGCAGGGCGTGCCCGCGCGCGCGCCGCCGCGCCGTCGCCACCGATCTGCTGGGCCCGCTCGGCCTGCGCGACTTCGCGGCCAAGTACCCGCGCGAGCTCTCGGGCGGCATGCGGCAGCGGGTGGCGATCGGGCGCGCGCTGGCCATCGACACGCCGATCGTGCTGATGGACGAGCCGTTCGGCGCCCTCGACGAGCAGACGCGCCTGCTCATGGGCGAGTGGCTGCTCGACATCTGGCGCCGCAGCGGCAAGACCGTGGTGTTCGTCACGCACGGCCTGCACGAAGCCCTGGCGCTGTCCACGCGGGTGGTCGTGATGACCGCCCGCCCCGGCCGCGTCAAGAGCGTCGCTGGAGCTGCCCGATGCCCTACCCCCGCGCGATGGATGGTCTCCGAGATGGTCGCCCTCCGCGCCAAGCTCTGGGACGAGATCCGCGACGAGTCCCTCCGCGCCATGGGCGAGCGGTGAGGCGGCGCGTGGAATGTGGTGCCGCCGGCCGGCGAGCCCGAGGCGCGCGGGCGCGCCCGCACGGCTCGCCTGTCGCCGTAAGCCGCTCCGGGCTCGGCTCGCTCGGACCCCCCATCCCCCAGGGGGGGCTGGGTCGGCCAACAGTTGAATCGTCGGTGGCTCGCTCGCCGAGCCCGGAGCGGCAACGGCGACGACGGCTCGCCGTGATGGCGCGCCCGCGCGCCTCGGGCTCGCCGGCCGGCGGCACCACATTCCGCGGGGACCGCTAGCTTGCGTGTCTTCACGCTGCGGCTGGTGCTTCTCGTCGCCGGTCTGGCGGCGTGGGAGGTGTTCGCGCGCGCTGGCCAATCCGCTGCTCTACGTGCCGCCGTCGGCGGTGGTGCCGGCGCTTGGGCGGCTGCTGACGCTCGAGACGTATCCCGACCTGCCGGCCAGCCTGCTGCTCACGCTGCGCGAGATCGTCGTCGCCTATGCGCTGGCCATCGGCGCGGGGCTCGCCGGCGGCTTCGCGCTCGGGCTGCACCGGGTGGTCGGTCGCGCCTACGGTCCGATCCTCGGCGCGCTCTACGCGGTGCCGGCGGTGGTCTGGTATCCGTCGCTGATGCTCTTCTTCGGCCTGGGCGAGGCCTCCAAGATCGCCTTCGGGTTCCTGCTGGGCTTCTTTCCGATCACGCTCGCCGTGCTGGCTGGCATCCGGCAGGTCAATCCGCACATGATCGCGGTGGCCCGGGCTTCGGCGCGCGGCCGCCGGTGGTGTTCGCTCAAGGTGATGGTTCCGGCCATGCTGTTCACGCTGGTGGGGGGGCTGCGCACGGGCCTGGCCCTGACCGTGATCGGCGTGGTCGTCGGCGAGATTCTCGGCTCGCGCAGGCGGCATGGGCGCCCTCATCAACCACGCCTACGGCCTGTTCCGCACCACCGACTACGTCGCGCTGGTCCTGGTCACGCTCGTGCTCATCGTCGGCTCCGACGCCCTGGCCGGCCTGATCGAGCGCCGCGCCCAGCGGTGGACGTCGTAGTGGTACCTCGCGCGCGCGTGCTGTTGCTGCAGACCGCTCAGCGTGCTGGCCCTGCTCGCGGCCTGGGAAGCGGTGGCCCGGCTGGGCTGGGTCGATCCGCTGTTCGTCCCGGCGCCCACCGCCGTCGCCGCCGCGTTTCTGCGGATCGGCCGGGGCGCCCTGGCCGGGCTGGGCGACACGCTGGCCAAGACCGCGGTGGCCTACGTCCTGTCGGTCACGCTCGGCGTCGCCCTCGGCATCGTGATCGGCTCGGTACGTCCGTTACGGGACGTGCTGAGCCCGTTCGTCGTCGTCGCTCTACGGCATGCCGAAGATCCTGGTGCTGCCGTGGATCGTCCTGCTGCTCGGCTTCGGGACCGCGCCGGCGATCGTCTACGGCACCATCCACGGACTGTTCCCGATCCTGGTCCTGGTCATGGGTGGCGTGCGCGACGTGGACCGGACGCTGGTGAGCGTGGCCCGCTCGTTCGGGGCCAGCACCTGGCAGCTCTACTGGAAGGTGCTGCTGCCGGCGATCGTGCCGACCGTGCTCGCCGGCATGCGCCTGGGCATCGTCTTCTGCCTGCTCGGGGTGCTGATCGTGGAGATGTTCGCGGGCGTGCGCGGGATGGGTCACGTCCTGGGATCGCTCGCCAACGGCTTCCAGGCTCCGGAGCTGTTCGCGGCCACGGCCCTGGTCTCGGCGTCGTCCATCGCCATCGTGCTCGGCCTGGATGCGCTCAACGACCGCCTCTCGCACTGGCGCGGGTGATCCGCCCGACAATCTCCGTTTCTGACTGACGAATTCAGTCACCGAGCGGCCAGTTCTTGGCCGTCGATCCACCCCCCTCCGAATCGACTCTGACCAGTCCCCCGCGAGGCCGTCTCGTAACTATCTGAAATTCTGATTGCCGATCCGGAATCTCGCTCTGGAACGGCGGTTGCTCTAGCCCGGCTCCGGAGGAAGCAGATGCTGACCTGGACCCAGCTGGGCGGGTACCTCTCGATCGTGGTGACGGTGTTCGCTGGGGGAGTTGGCGTCTGCTATCTGGTCCTGTGGCGCGAGTGAACAACGAGGCGTGTGCCTCGGCTGACGGTTCCGGGAGATTGGCGATGGGTGGTGTTGCGAGTCCAAGAGCGTTCGTGGCGACGCGGCAGGCGATGCCGCCCGTGTCCACCGTGTACCGCGCCCTCGATGGCGGCATTCATCACGCGCGCTGCAGCCGCCGGATCGAGTTCATGGGCGGCCGGGCCGGTCTCGAGCTCGACTTCTACTGCTTCACGTGCTGCGAGCACGTGACGCTGAACTCCTACGTGCTCTCGCGCCTGTCCTCGCTGGTGAGCAGCGAGGCGGCGGCTTCGTGAGGCGACGCAGCTTCCGGACGCGGGCGGTCGCGCTCACGCGATCGGAGTGGCTCCACTGGATCCTCTCCGCGTCGCTGTTCGCGGCCGCCCACACCCTGCTCGCGGTCTACGCTCGCTGAGGAGCCGGCCTCAGGCCGGCTCCGGTGACGCCAGGCGCGAGCGTCGCACCCGCGCCTGGACGTCGCGTACGACGTCCCGCTCCAGCTCGATCTCCACTTCGTGCTCTTCCACGTCCCAGTGGCGGACGGTCGCCAGCCAGCCCAGTACCTGGCGTCGGCGCGGCACCACCCGGCGGCCCCGGTACACGAGGGTCCGGTGCTCGGGTTCCGTCAGGCGTGAGCGCTCCTCGAAGTCACGGCCGCAGAGCCGCAGCACGTCGTCGTAGGTCGTCGCTCCGGGGCGGATCCGGCCCAGCGTGTCGGGGTCGAGGACCACGCCGTGCTGGCGCACCTGCGGCGGTCTCACGGGGCCGCCCGAACTTCACGCGCCCGGTCAGCCGCTTGCTGATCCGCTCGGTCACCGTCCGCACCAGCACGCCCGCGCCGTTGCCGAGGACGAAGAACAGCACCGGGATCAGGATCGGCGCCCACGACTGCAGCCGCGTGAAGTAGCCGAACTGCACGGTCAGCGTCTGCGGGGCTGAGGCCGTCAGAGTCGAGGAACATCGACACGCTCTCCGTGCTCTCCAGCGTCTCGCTGATCTGGCGCTTGGCCGACTGCGGAAACAGCTCGTCGATCTTGAGGTGGTCGGTGTCGGCGAAATCGATCAGCAGCTGGGCCGGATCCTCGGCCAGGCGGACGACGCGATCGCGATGCTCGAGGTAGAGCGGGAACACCGCGCGCTGGCGGACCTCGTGGAAGGAGAGCGAGACCCGGTAGCGTGGCCCCCAGAACGTCCGCTCGGCCCAGGTGGCCGGCTTGGGCTTGATGAGGCTGCGGGTGGTGAGCGGCAGGCGCATGAGATAGGCGCGGTTGACCATGTAGGGCGTCCACGGCACGCGGATCCAGGTGGCCGGCGGCGTGAGCCCGAGCGGGCCGGTGTCCCGCACGAAGGTCACGAAGGGCGCGCCGCCCGGGATGCGCACGGCCGGCTGCTCGGCCTCGATGCGGTAGAGATTCTGCGCGGCCAGGGGCAGCCGTCCCGATTCGATCACGCTGAACCCGCGCTCGGTGATGAAGCGCTCGAGAGCCGGGTCGGGCGCGCCCGCGGCGGGGTCGGCGATGAGCCCTCCGGGCCAGAGGAGGTAGAGGTCCTGCCCGAGGTCCGCCGCCGTCTTGCCCGGTGGCACCGCCACCGACCAGAGGATCTCGACCACGACCGGCTTGAAGTCCGGCGTCACCGACGCCCGGACGAACAGCGGGCCGATCATGAACGTGGGGTTGGGCTTGCTGGCGACGAACAGCTGGGCGTGGGCGACTGCGGGCGCCAGCAGCAACAGCGCGCCGAGCGCCCACGCCCCGATCATGAACCGATCTTGACCGGAGCGAAGTCGCGGGCGATGTGCTCCTCGACCGGCAGCTTCTTCTTGATCACGCCGTGCTCGAGCAGCGTGTCCTGCATCGAGGCCAGCGCTTCCATGCTCGTCGTGCCGTCGTGCGACATCAGCGACCCCGAGATCTTGTGGGCGGCCAGCACCGCCTCCGTGCTCCAGCCGATCTTCTTGGAGACGATCTCGGCGGCCTCGTTCGTCTGCTCGCGCATGTACTTCATCGACAGGAACAGGGCCCGCATGGCCTTGCGGATCTGCTCGTTCTGCTTCTTGATGCCGTCTTCCGACACGTACTGGATCTGGCTGATCCACCTGGGCGTGACCCGGTCCAGGCGCATGAGCACCTTGGACTTGCCGGTGAGCTGGACGACGGCGCCGCCGTCGCCCCACACGTAGGCGTGGATCTCCTTGCGCGACAGCGCGGCCAGCTGGGCGTCGAGACCGCCCAGCGCGACCACCTTCACGTCGCGGTCGGGATCCCAGCCCTGGTTCTTGGCCACCATGCGGGCGAACACCCAGGTGGTGGAGCCGGCGGAGGTGACGCCGATCGACTTGCCTTTCAGATCGTTCACCGACTGGATCTCGGGCGCCACGTTCAGCGTGAAGTGGTTGCCCTCGGTGTGCGTGGCGACCATCTTGATCGGCATCCCGGCCTCGCGAAAGACGAGGATGTCCGTGCTGCCGGTGGCGCCGAGCAGCACCTCACCGGCGATGACCGCCTTCACGAGGTTGGGCCCGCCGCGGAAGGGCACGAACTCGACGTTGAGCCCCTCGGCCTGAAAGAAGCCCTTGTCGCTTGCCACGATGAACGGCCCGGCCAGGGCGTAGTCGCCGAGGACCGCGGTGCCGAGCTTCACCGCGGCCTGGGCCCGGACCACGGCCGGCGCCAGGCCCCCGACGACGAGAGCGCCCGACGTGGTGAGCAGGAAGTGACGGCGACTGATCGACATGGGGACAGCCTCCTTCATAGGCGCGCGTCGCAGAGGGGCGCGTCGCTTGACATGCTCACGGTTCTTCCATACGTTAGGCCGCACTTTCGATGGGTAGCAACTGCGCTCAAGCCTACAACCTCCCGCGCGCCGCCCACAATTTCCGATGACCGAGGGCCCGGTCACCTATCGGGCTGCCGGGGGTGTGGCGTGGATCACGCTCAATCGCCCGGCCGTGCTCAACGCGCTCAATACCGACCTGGCCGCGGCCCTGGCCGATCGAGCCGAGGAGGCGGCGGCCGACGCCGGACGTGATGGCGGTCGTCGTGGGCGGCGCCGGGCGCGCGTTCTGCTCCGGCATGGACCGCACCGCGCTGGCCGGCGGCACCATCGGCGACGAATTCTATCGGCACTGGATCCGCGGCCTCAACCGGCTGGAGGACATGCCGAAGGTGACCCTGGCCGTGCTGCACGGCCACGCCATCGGCGGCGGCCTGCAGATCGGCCTGGCCTGTGACCTGAGGCTCGCCACCCACGACGCGGTGCTGGGGCTGGGCGCCTCGCGGCACGGCATCATCCCCGACGGCGGCGTGCTGCGGCTCGCCCGCCTCGTGGGCCTGGGCCGGGCCAAGGAGCTGGCGCTGTTCAACGAGGACATCAGCCCCGCGGACGCGCGCGCCATCGGCCTGGTGAACTGGGTGTGCGCGCCGGCCGAGGTGGAGGCCACCGTGGCCGGCATCCTCGAGCGCCTGCGCCATCAGGCGCCGACCGCCAACGCCCACATCAAGCGCCTGCTCCACGAATCGTTCCACCGCGATCCGCGCGCGATGATCGAGGACGTCATGGCCGCCCAGCGCGACTGCATGGCCTCGTGGGAGACGGTCGAGGCCAACCGCGCCTGGCAGGAGAAGCGCGAAGTCATCTTTCATCCCAGAAAACCAAAGCCGTGAGCTCGCTCGGTCGGTTCACCCACGCGTCACGGCGTGTCGGCGCTCCGATCCCGTGACCGCCGACGTCCCTGTCGAAACGCACGATCTCGCGAATGAGTTCCGGGGACTCATGACGGCGCGCGGCGGCCACCGCTGCGGCGGCGTCGTCTGCGGGTAGCCGCCGGATGAGCGGGATCTTCGATCGCGACCTGGATCGCAGCGCCGCCAACTCCACGCCGCTGACGCCGCTGTCGTTCCTGGCCGGGCGGCCGCAGCGTCTACCCGGACAAGACCGCGGTGATCCACGGCGACCGCGCGTTCACCTACGCGAGTTCGTACGCGCGCTGCCGGCGCCTCGCCTCGGCGCTGGCGCGGCGCGGGCATCGGCCCGGGCGACACGGTCGCGGTCATGGCGCCGAACGTGCCCGGCGCTGCTCGAGGCGCACTACGGCGTGCCGATGGCGGGCGCCGTGCTCAATGCGCTCAACTACCGGCTCGACGCCGCGCTCGATCGCCTTCATCCTCGAGCACGGCGAGGCCAAGCTGCTGATCACCGACCGCGAGTTCTCGCCGACGATCGAGCCGGCGCTCGCGCATGCTCGGCCGCCGACATGCCCGTGATCGACATCGACGATCCGCTCGCCGACGGGCGGCGACGCTGCCTCGGCGAGAACGACTACGAGGCGCTTCCTGGCCGAGGGCGATCCCGCGTTCGCGCTGGCGCCGGCCCGCCGACGAGTGGCAGGCGATCTGCCTGCTCTACACCTCGGGCACCACCGGCAATCCCAAGGGCGTCGTCTATCACCACCGCGGCGCCTATCTCAACGCGCTCGGCAACGCGCTGACCTTCGGGCTCTCGCCGCGCATCGGTCTATCTCTGGACGCTGCCGATGTTCCACTGCAACGGCTGGACCTACACCTGGGCGGTGACCGCGGTCGGCGGCACGCACGTCTGCCTGCGCCGGGTCGATCCGGCGCTGATCTTTCCCGGCCATCGCGCGACCACCGCGTGACCCATCTGTGCGGCGCGCCGATCGTGCTGACCATGCTGGTCCACGCGCCCGACGCGCGTGAAGCGCCGCTTCGACCACACGCGTCGAGATGGCGACCGGCGGTGCCGCGCCGCCCTCGGCGGTGATCGCGGCCATGGAGACGATGGGCTTCCGCGTCACCCATCTCTACGGCCTCACCGAGAGCTACGGCCCGGCGACGGTCTGCGCCTGGCAGGACGGATGGGACGGCGCTGCCGCTCGCCGAGCGCGCGCAGCCAGATGGCGCGCCAGGGCGTGCGCTACCCGACGCTCGAGGGCATGATGGTCGCCGATCCGGAGACGCATCGACGCCGGTGCCGCGCGACGGCGACGACGATGGGCGAGGTGATGCTGCGCGGCAACACGGTGATGAAGGGCTATCTGAAGAACCCGCGCGCGACCGACGAGGCCTTCGCGGGCGGCTGGTTCCACACCGGCGACCTCGCGGTCTGGCACCCCGACGGCTACATCGAGATCAAGGACCGCTCGCAAGGACATCATCATCTCGGGCGGCGAGAACATCTCCTCGCTCGAGGTCGAGGAGGTGCTCTACCGCCACCCGGCGGTGATGGAGGCGGCGGTGGTCGCGAGGCCCGACGCGAAGTGGGGCGAGACGCCGTGCGCCTTCGTGACGCTGAAGCCGGGCGCGCAGCGCCGTCGCGCCGAGGACATCATCGCGCTGGTGCCGCGAGCACCTCGCGCACTACAAGGTGCCGCGCCACGTGGTCTTCGGGCCGCTGCCCAAGACCTCGACCGGCAAGATCCAGAAGTTCGTGCTGCGCGAGCGGGCCAAGGAGGCCGGCTGAGCCATGACCGACACCCTCGAGCGGTGGTTTCAGCTGCACGCGCGCGGCACCAACGTCGGCGCCGAGGTCCGCGCGGGCGTGACGACCTTCATGGTCATGGCCTACATCATCTTCGTGAACCCCATCATCCTCGGCTACGTCGGCGTCCCCGGCCTCGACGGCAAGGGGCTACCCTTCGGTCCCACGCTGACGGTGACGTGCCTGACCGCCGGCCTGCTGTCCATCGCCATGGGCGCCTTCACGAACTACCCCTTCGCGCTGGCTCCCGGCATGGGGCTCAACGCGGTCGTCGCCTTCGAGCTGGTCGCCGGGCGCGGCCTCACCTGGCCGCAGGCCATGACGATCGTGTTCTTCGAGGGGCGTGGTCATCACCATCCTGGTGCTGACGCGCTTCCGCGAGGCCATGCTGCAGGCGGTGCCGCTCAGCCTCAAGCGCGCGATCAGCGTGGGCATCGGCCTCTTCATCGCGTTCATCGGCTTCTTCACGGCCGGCTTCGTCGTCAAGCCGGCCGGCGGGCCGCTGCCCGTCGCGCTCGGCGCGTTCCAGGGGCTGCCGATCGCGGTGTTCCTGATCGGCTTCGTGCTGACCGCCTGGCTCATGGCCCGCCGCGTGCGGGGCGCCCTGCTGATCGGCATCGTGCTCACCACCGTCATCGCGATCGTCCTCAACAGCGTGCTGGCCGGCGGCAAGGGCTTCGCCACCCCCGGCGCCGCCCGGCTGCCGGCCGCCCTCGTTCAGCTGCCGGACTTCTCGACCTTCGGCCGGCTGGATCTGGGGGTCATCGCCCGGCTCGGCGTGGTGACCACCATCCTGGTGACCTTCTCGATCATGCTGAGCGACTTCTTCGACACCATGGGCACGATCATCGGTGTCGGCGGCAAGGGTGGATTTCTCGATGCGCGCGGGCAGCTGCCGCGGGCCAATCGCGTGCTGCTGGTAGACTCCCTCGGCGCGGCGTTTGGCGGGCTGGCCAACAGCAGCAGCAACACGACCTACATCGAGAGCGCGGCCGGCGTGGCGGAAGGCGGGCGCACCGGGCTGGTCTCCGTGGTGACCGGGATCCTGTTCCTGGTCGCCATGTGGTTCTCGCCGCTGGCCAGCGTGATCCCGGCCCAGGCCACCGCGCCGGCGCTCATCATCGTCGGCTTCTACATGATGAGCGTGGCCCGCGAGATCGCGTGGGACGACTACGAAGAAGCAATCCCCGTCTTCGTCACCATGCTGGTCATGCCGTTCACGTGGTCGATTACCAACGGCATCGGCAGCGGCTTCGTGACCCACGTCGCCATCAAGGTCCTCAACGGCCGCGGCGGCCGGGTGCACTGGATGCTCTATCTCGCGGCCGCGGCCTTCATCGTCTACTTCCTGGTGCCGGTGCTGGAGCGAATCCTCTGATGGTCCGACCTGTAATGGTGCGATGCGGTCGGCGCCCGACCGTCTTCGCACGTCGCTTCGCGGTCTGACCACGCGCGGTGGATGCGCTCGCGTTGCGGTGCAACGCGGCGCGCCGCGTCGTAAGTCCCTGTCATTCTGGGCCAATTGCTTGACAGGGCCCGGCCGCTTGGCTACACTGCCGCCACTCTCGCCGGCCCCCAGAACCGGGAGTTCTCGATCCGTATCGCTGCTGGGCGGAGGTTCACAAAGGGATGACGAGCAACGCCGGCTCGCCGCTCGACACGTTCCCGAAGCTCGTTCGGGACAACGCCGAGCGGCTGCCCCGCCACGTCGCCATCCGCGAGAAGGACCTGGGCATCTGGCAGTCTTACACCTGGCGGGACTACCTGGAGCGTAGCCGTCGCATCGCGCTGGGGCTGGCCTCGCTGGGGTTCGCCCGGGGCGACAAGACCGCCATCATCGGGGACAACCGCCCGGAGCTGTACTGGGCGACCCTGGCGACCCAGGCCCTGGGTGGGGTGCCGGTCCCGCTCTACCAGGATTCAATCGAGAAGGAGCTGACCTACATCGTCGAGCACGCCGAGGCGCGCTGGGCGGTGGCCGAGGACCAGGAGCAGGTCGACAAGCTCCTGCGCGTCCGCGAGCAGTGCCCCCGCCTGGAGTTCATCGTCTACGCGGATGCGCGGGGGCTGCGCGCCTACTCGGAGCCCGGCCTGCTGAGCCTGGCCGAGCTGGAGGAGCGTGGCGAGAAGTTCGCTCTCGGACAGCCGACCTACTTCGAGGACGAGCTGGCGCAGGGGCGGCCGGGAGGACACCGCGGTCATCTGCTACACCTCGGGCACGACCGGGGCGCCCAAGGGCGCGATGCTGTCGTACCGGAACCTGATCGAGATGGCCCGCATCGCGACCGAGCGGCGAGGGGCTCGGGCCCGCCGACGAGGCGCTCGCGTACCTGCCGATGGCCTGGGTCGGCGACCACATGCTCTCCTACGCGCAGGCGATCGTCGCCGGCTTCACGATCAACTGCCCGGAGAGCGCGGACACGGTCCTGCACGACCTCAAGGAGATCGGGCCGACCTACTTCTTCGCGCCGCCCCGCATCTGGGAGAACCTCCTCACCAACGTCATGATCCGCATCGAGGACGCGGCGTGGCCCAAGCGTCGGCTCACGCAGCTTCTTCCTCGCCCTGGCCCAGGACGGCGAGCGACGTCGGCTCGCCGGCCAGCCCCTGCCGCTGCTGACGCGCCTGCTGGCCCCTCTCGGCTATCTGCTCGTCTACGGTCCGCTGCGGGACAACCTGGGCTTTCGGCGCATCCGGATCGCCTACACGGCGGGTGAGGCGCTCGGTCCCGAGATCTTCGTGTTCTTCCGCGCGCTGGGGATCAACGTCAAGCAGCTGTACGGCATGACCGAGGCCAGCGTGTTCGTGGCCGTGCAGAAGGACGGCGAGGTACGGCTGGACACGGTCGGCCCGCCGATGCCCGAGGTCGAGATCAAGATCTCCGAGTCCGGCGAGGTGCTGTTCCGCAGCCCCGGCGTCTTCCAGGGCTACTTCAAGAATCCCGAGGCCACGCGGCAGACGCTGGAGGACGGCTGGATCCACTCCGGCGACGCCGGCTTCCTGGATCAGGCCGGCCACCTCAAGATCATCGACCGCGCCAAGGACCTGGGACGGCTGACCGACGGCACGATGTTCGCGCCCAAGTACCTCGAGAACAAGCTGAAGTTCTCGCCGTTCGTCAAGGAAGCCGTGGCGCTGGCGCCGGGCCGCCCGTACGTCACGATGCTCGTCAACATCGATCTGGCCGCGGTGGGGAACTGGGCCGAGCGGCGGGGGATTGCGTATACGAGCTATACCGATCTCAGCCAGAAGCCCGAGGTCTACGAGCTGATCCAGCAGGAGGTCATGCGGGTGAACCAGAGCCTGGCGCTCGAGGACGAGGTCCTGCGCGGAGCGCAGATCCGCAAGTTCCTCATCCTGCACAAGGAGCTGGACCCCGACGACGAGGAGATCACCCGCACGCGCAAGGTGCGGCGCGGCCACATCGCCCAGCGGTACGCGGCGCTCATCGAGGCGCTGTACGGCGAGCGCGACCACGTGTGCGGTGGAGGCCCAGGTCACCTATGAAGATGGGCGCCGGGGGACGGTCCGCGCGGACGTCGCCATCCGGGAGCTGACCACCCGGTGAGCGCGACTCCCGGGCCCGGCCCGCTGCTGGAAGTGGAAGGCATCAGCGTGCGGTTCGGCGCCCTCCTGGCCCTCAACGGCGTGAGCCTCAGCGTCCCCGGCGGCGAGATCGTGGCGATCATCGGCCCCAACGGCGCCGGCAAGACGACGCTGCTCAACTGCATCAGCGGCTTCTACCAGCCCTCGGCCGGCCGGATCGTGTTCGCTGGCCGCGACCGCACGCGGCTGTCACCGCCCGACGTGGCCGCGCTCGGCATCGCGCGCACCTTCCAGAACGTCGCCCTCTTCCGGGGCATGAGCGTGCTCGACAACATCATGACCGGCCGCATCCTCAAGATGCGGGGCAGCTTCCTCCTCGACGCGCTGTGGTGGGGACCGGCGCGCCGGCAGGAGCTCGCGCACCGGGCGTTCGTCGAGCGGATCATCGACTTCCTGGAGATCCAGGCCATCCGCAAGACGCCGGCCGGCCTGCTGCCCTACGGTCTGCAGAAGCGCGTGGAGCTGGCCCGGGCGCTGGCCGCCGAGCCGCAGCTCCTGCTGCTCGACGAGCCGATGGCGGGGATGAACGTCGAGGAGAAGGAGGACATGTGCCGCTTCATCCTCGACGTCAACGGTGAGTTCGGCACCACCATCGCGCTGATCGAGCACGACATGGGCGTGGTGATGGACATCTGCGACCACGTGGTCGTCCTCGACTACGGTCGCAAGATCGCCGACGGCACCCCCGATCAGGTCCGCAAGGACCAGGCCGTCCTCGACGCCTACCTGGGAGTGGCCCACGGTGGGTGATCTGCTCGCCGCGCTGCTGGGGCCGTTCAAGGAGATCGCCGGCTCGCCCACCTTCTTCGTCGAGGTGCTGCTCGGCGGCATCTTCGCCGGCCTGCTCTACTCGCTGGTGGCGCTGGGCTTCGTGCTGATCTTCAAGGCCTCGGGCGTCTTCAACTTCGCCCAGGGCGTGATGGTGCTGTTCGCCGCCCTCACGCTGGTCGGCCTCATGGAGCGCGGCGCGCCGGTGGTGCTGGCCCTGGTCCTGACCATGGCGGTGATGGTGGCGCTGGCGTTCGCCATCGAGAGGCTCGTGCTGCGCCCGCTGGTCAACCAGGAATACATCATCCTGTTCATGGCCACGATCGGGCTCAACTTCTTCCTCGAAGGCTTCGGCGAGATGCTGTGGGGCGCCAACGTCAAGCGCCTGGACGTCGGCATTCCCGACCGCTCGTTCATGGTCAGGGGTGTGCAGATCAACCAGCTGGAGCTCACGGCGGCCATCACCGCCGCCGTGCTGGTCACCGTGCTGGCCGTGTTCTTCCAGCGCACGCGGATCGGGCGGGCGCTGCGCGCGGTGGCCGACGACCACGAGGCCGCGCTCTCGATCGGCATCCCGCTCAAGACGATCTGGGTGGTGGTGTGGTCGGTGTCCGGGCTGGTGGCCCTGGTGGCCGGCGTCATGTGGGGCGCCAAGAGCGGCGTGCAGTTCAGCCTCTCGCTGATCGCGCTCAAGGCGCTGCCGGTCCTCATCCTGGGCGGCTTCACCTCGGTCCCCGGCGCCATCGTCGGCGGCCTCATCATCGGCGTCGGCGAGAAGGTCGCCGAGGTCTACTGGGGCCCGCTCGTCGGCGGCGCCATCGAAAACTGGTTCGCCTACGTCCTCGCCCTCGGCTTTCTGCTGATCCGCCCGCAAGGCCTCTTCGGCGAAAAGATCATCGAGCGCGTATGACCACTCGTTCCACGTGCTGTCGCGGCGCTCAAAACGGCCCAGATGCTAGGCGCCGACGAGCGACGACTGAGGCGTACGCCGCGTACGCCGCAGGGAGGAGCGAGGAGGCAACGACGCAGATGGGCCGTTTTCAGCGCCGCGGCGATACGCGATGATCTACCGGGAGGCGGGGCAGTTCAAGACGACGCTACGCCGCCGACCAGGCGATCTTTCCGATCGTCCAGGATCGCGTGCTCGTGGCGCTCGGGCTGCGTGGCGGCCTTTCTCCTGCCGCCGCTGCTCGCCAGCGAGTACTGGCTGCAGGCGGTGCTGATTCCCTTCATGGTCTACGCGCTGGCCGCGCTCGGCCTGAATCTGCTGACGGGCTATGCCGGGCAGCTCTCGCTCGGCACCGGCGGCTTCATGGCCGTGGGCGCCTACGCGGCGTTCAAGCTCACCACCAGCTTTCCCGGGCTCAACATCCTGCTCGTGTTCGTGCTGGCCGGGCTGGTGGCCGCCGCCGTCGGGCTCCTGTTCGGCATCCCGAGCCTGCGCATCAAGGGCTTCTACCTGGCGGTGGCCACGCTGGCCGCCCAGTTCTTCCTGATCTGGCTCTTCAACAAGGTCGCCTGGTTCGTGAACTACGCGTCGTCGGGCACGATCACCGCGCCGCCGCGCACCGTGTTCGGGCGTGATGGTGACCGGCCCGCTGGCCAGCGCGTCGGTGCGCTACGTGGTGGCGCTGAGCCTGGCGGTGGTGTTCGCGCTGATCGCCAAGAACCTGGTGCGGGGGCGGGTGGGCCGCTCGTGGATGGCCATCCGCGACCGCGACATCGCCGCCGAGATCATCGGCATCCGGCCGCTGCCCACCAAGCTGCTGGCCTTCGCCATCTCGTCCTTCTACTGCGGGGTGGCCGGCGCCGAGTTCGTGTTTCTCTACCTCGGCAGCGCCGAGACGCTGGCCTTCGACATCACGCTGTCGTTCCTGGTGCTGTTCATGGTGATCATCGGCGGCCTGGGCAGCATTCTCGGCTCGTTCCTGGGCGCGGCGTTCATCGTGCTGGTGCCGATCTTCCTGACCAATGCGCCGCACCTGCTCGCACGTGCCGCTGCCGGTGGCGCTTGCAGAAGCAGATCGAGCTGATGGTGTTCGGAGCGCTGATCATCTTCTTCCTGATCGTCGAGCCGCACGGTCTGGCGCGGCTGTGGCAGATCAGCAAGGAAAAGCTGCGCCTGTGGCCGTTTCCCCACTAACCGTTACTCACCGAGGAGGACGCTGACGATGAGACCACGCGCTGCACTGATCGCCCTGCTGACGCTGGCCCTGGTGGCCGGCCCGCTGGCGCTGGCGCGCCCACGCGCAATCCAAGGAGGTGTTCATCCCGCTGCTGGTCTATCGCACCGGGCCCGTACGCGCCGAGCGGCATCCCCATCGCCAACGGCTTCGTCGACTACTTCACGCTGCTCAACGAGCGCGACGGCGGGATCAACGGCGTCAAGCTCGTGTTCGAGGAGTGCGAGACCCAGTACGACACCAAGCAGGGCGTGGAGTGCTACGAGCGCCTGAAGGGCAAGAGCGCGCTGCGCTGGTCAATCCCTACAGCACCGGCATCACGTATCAGCTCATCCCCAAGGCGCCGGTCGACAAGGTCGTGGTGTTCTCGATGGGCTACGGCATGAGCGCGGCCTCCGACGGCCGCTGGTTCCCGTGGGTGTTCAACTTCCCCACCAACTACTGGAGCCAGGCCTCGGCGGTCATCCGCTACATCGGCAGCCCAGGAGGGCGGGCTCGAGAAGCTCAAGGGCAAGAAGATCGCCCACATCTTCCACAACAGCCCGTACGGCAAGGAAGCCAACCCGACGCTGGAGGATCTGGCGAAGAAGTACCAGTTCGAGCTCACGCTGCTGGCCGTCGACCACCCCGGCCAGGAGCAGAAGTCCACGTGGCTGCAGGTCCGCCGGCTGAATCCCGACTGGATCTTCATGTCGGGCTGGGGCGTGATGAACCAGGTGGCGGTGAAGGAGGCGGCCTCGATCGGCTTCAAGATGGACCACTTCATCGGCAACTGGTGGTCGGCCAACGACTCCGACGTCGTCCCGGCCGGCGAGGGCGCCAAGGGCTACAAGGGCGCCACGTTCAACGCGCCCGGCACCAACTTCAAGGTGCACGCCGACATCGTCAAGCACGTCTACGACAAGGGCAAGGGCGCCGCGCAAGAAGGAAGAGATGGGCGCGGCGCTCTACAACCGCGGCGTGGTCAACGCGATGCTCTCGGTCGAGGCGCATCCGCACCGCGATGGCCAAGTACGGCAACAAGACGGCGCCCACCGGCGAGCAGGTGCGCTGGGGCTTCGAGAACCTGAACCTCACCGACAAGCGGCTGGACGAGCTCGGCATGAAGGGCTTCACCCACCCGATCAAGGTGACGTGCGAGGACCACGAGGGCAACGGTCCGGTGCTGATCCAGCAGTGGGACGGCAAGAAGTGGGACATCGTGTCGGACTGGATCGTGCCCATGCGCGACGTCGTGCGCCCGAAGATCGAGGCGGCGGCGGTCGAAGAGGGCAAGAAGCTCGGCTACACCATGCGGGACTGCAGCAAGGAGAAGTAGGACCGTCGTGAGCGGCAACGGGACGTCCGCACCGCTGCTGGCGGTGAGCAACATCGAGGTGATCTACGATCACGTGATCCTCGTGTTGAAGGGCGTCTCGCTGCGGGTCCCCGAGGGGGGCATCGTCGCCCTCCTCGGGGCCAACGGCGCCGGCAAGTCCACCACGCTCAAGGCCATCTCCGGCCTGCTGCGCACCGAGCGGGGTGAGGTCACCAAGGGCACGATCGAGCTCCGCGGCCGGCCCATCCAGCACCGCGACCCGTCCGAGGTCGTGCAGCAGGGGGTGGTGCAGGTGATGGAGGGCCGCCACGTCTTCGAGCACCTGACGGTGGAGGAGAACCTCCTGACCGGGGGGTACACCCAGCGCAGCGGCCGAGGCCCTGAAGCGGGACCTCGATCTGGTGTATACATACTTTCCCCGACTCACCCAGCGGCGGACCACCAAGGCCGGGTATATTTCGGGCGGCGAGCAGCAGATGCTCGCCATCGGGCGCGCGCTGATGGCCGGCCCGCGGCTGATGCTGCTGGACGAGCCCTCCATGGGGCTGGCCCCCATGCTGGTGGCCGAGATCTTCGAGATCGTGAGCCGGCTCAACCGGGACGAGAAGGTGGCGGTGCTGCTCGCCGAGCAGAACGCCACCGTCGCTCTGAAGTACGCGCAGCACGGCTATGTGATGGAGACGGGCCGTATTGTTCTGGACGGCGACGCCCGCACCATCAGCGACAACGAGGACATCAAGGAGTTCTATCTGGGACTCACCGGCGTCGGGCAGCGCAAGAGCTACCGCGACGTGAAGCACTACCGCCGGCGCAAGCGCTGGCTCTCGTGAGCGTATGAGCGCACTCCTCGAGGTTCGCGAGGTCTCCAAGTCGTTCGGCGGCGTGCAGGCCGTCAACCGGGTGAGTCTCGACGTCAACGAGGGCGATCTGCTCTCGGTGATCGGCCCCAACGGCGCGGGCAAGACCACGCTGCTCAACATGATCAGCGGCTTCTACCACCCCGACACCGGCCGGATCCTCCTGGGCGGCCACGACGTCACGCACATCGCGCCCTTCCACGTGGCCGAGCGGGGCGTGGCGCGCACCTTCCAGAACATCGCCCTCTTCCGGGGCATGACGGTGCTCGACAACCTCATGCTCGGCCGCCACGTGCACATGAAGACCGGCGTGCTGGGCGCGTTCGCCTACTGGGGCTTCGCCCAGAAAGAGGAGGTCGCGCACCGCCGGCGCGTCGAGGACATCATCGACTTCCTGCGCATCCAGGATCTGCGGCGACGCCCCACCGGCTCGCTGGCCTACGGCCTGCAAAAGCGCGTGGAGCTGGGCCGGGCCCTGGCGCTCGACCCCAAGATCTTATTGTTGGACGAGCCGATGGGGGGCTGCAACCACGAAGAGAAGGAGGACATGGCGCGCTTCATCCTCGACGTCAACGAGGAGTGGGGCACGACCATCATCCTGATCGAGCACGACATGGGCGTGGTGATGGACATCTCCGACCGCGTGGCGGTGCTCGACATGGGCGTCAAGATCGCCGATGGCACGCCCGACGAGGTCCGCGCCAATCCGCAGGTGATCAAGGCCTACCTGGGCGACGCCAAGCCTGCCACTCCGGGAGGGCGACGTGGCTGAGACGATGACGCTTCCCCGCTATCTGCTCCGCAACGCACAGCAGCACGCGACCCGCCCGGCGATCCGCGAGAAGGACCGGGGGATCTGGCAGACCTACACCTGGCGTGAGTATCACGACCACGTGCGCGACATCGCGCTGGGGCTGGCGGCGCTGGGGTTTCATCGCGGGGACAAGCTGTCGGTCATCGGCGACAACCGGCCGCGCCTGTACTGGGCGCAGGTGGCCGCCGTCTGCCTGGGCGGCGTGTCGGTGCCGGTGTACCAGGACTCGATCGCCAAGGAGCTGGCCTTCGTCCTCAACCACGCCGAGGTGTCGGTCATCGTGGCCGAGGATCAGGAGCAGGTCGACAAGATCCTGGCACTCAAGGATCAGCTGCCGGCGCTGAAGCTCGTCGTCTACGAGGACTCGCGCGGCATGTTGCAGTACCGCTCGGCGGATCTGCGCTCGCTCGACGAGGTGGAGGAGCTCGGCCGGCGCTTCGGCCGCGAGCATCCCGGGCACTTCGAGGCCGAGATCGACCGCGGGCGGCCGGAGGACGTCGCGCTCTTCGCCTACACGTCGGGCACGACCGGCACGCCCAAGGGCGCCATGCTGACGCACGCCAACATGGTGGAGACCGGCGACACGCTCATCAAGTCCGAGGACGTGCGCCTGGACGACGACTGGCTGGCCTACCTGCCGATGGCGTGGGTGGGCGATTCGCTCTACACGCTGGTGATGAACCTGATGGTCGGCTTCACGGTCAACTGCCCGGAGAGCCCCGAGACCGTCCAGCGCGACCTGCGCGAGCTCGGCCCCACCGCGGTGCTGGCCCCGCCCCGCATCTGGGAGAACATGCTGACCGGCGTGCAGGTCCGCGCCGCCGACGCGCCGCGCCTGAAGCGCTGGGTGTTCGAGCGGTCGTGCGCCGCCGCCGAGCGGGCCGAGATTCTGCGGTCGGAGGGCAAGGCCGTGCCGCTGGGCCTCAAGCTGGCGACGATGCTCGGCGAGTTCTTCGTCTATCGTCCGGTGCGCGATCAGCTCGGCCTGCTGCGCGCGCGCTGGGCGTACACCGGCGGCGCCCCGCTGGGGCCGGACACCTTCCGGTTCTTCCGCTCGATCGGCGTCAATCTCAAGCAGGTCTACGGCTCCACCGAGCTCACCGGCCTCGTCTCGCTGCAGCCCGACACCGAGGCCAATCCCACCACCGCGGGCCGGCCGTGCCCGGGCATCGACGTGCGGATCGGCGACCGCGGTGAAGTGCTGGTCAAGAGCGCCGGGGTCTTCAAGGGCTACTTCAAGAACGACGAGGCCACCCGCGAGGTGATCGACCCCGACGGCTGGTTCCACACCGGGGATGCCGGCTTCGTGGATCCGCGCGGCCACCTGGTCATCATCGACCGCGCCAAGGACGTGGGCGCGCTGGCCGACGGCACCGCCTTCGCGCCCCAGTTCATCGAGAACAAGCTGAAGTTCAGCCCCTACATCCGCGAGGCGGTCGCCTTCGGGCACGAGCGCCCCGCCGTCACCGCCATGATCGCCATCGATCCCAACACCGTGGGTAGCTGGGCCGAGCGCCGGGGCGTGGCCTACACCTCGTACACGGACCTCAGCCAGAAGCCGGAGGTGCGGGGCCTGATCCGCGACGAGATCCGCCGGGGCAACGAGACCCTGCCCGCCGCGCAGAAGGTCCGGCGCTTCTTGCTGCTGACCAAGGATCTCGAGGCCGACGACGCGGAGATGACGCGCACCCGCAAGGTCCGGCGCCGGCACGTGGCGGAGAAGTACGCGCCGGTCATCGAGGCCTTCTACGCGGGCCGCGACGCCGTCGAGCTGACCACCGCCATCACCTACGAGGACGGCCGCCAGGGCACGCTGCGCTCCACCGTGCACATCGAGGACGTCGAGGGGGCCGTCGCCCATGTCTGACGACTTCGGCTTCTTCCTGCTGCTGATCTCCAACGGCGTGCTGGTCGGGCTGATGTACTCGCTCATCGCGCTCGGCTTCGTGCTCGTCTACAAGGCGACCGACGCCATCAACTTCGCGCAGGGCGAGTTCGTCATGATCGCCGGGTTCGTGGCGGCCAGCGCGCTCGGTGGTGTGGGGCGCGCCGCTGTGGCTCGCCGTGATCGCTGGCGCTGGGCGGCCTGGTCGCGTTCGGCTTCGTCCTCGAGCGCGTCATGCTCCGCAAGCTCATCGGCCGCCCCGTGATCGCCGTGGTCATGGCCACCATCGGCCTGGCGTCGATCCTGCGCGGCGTCGGCCCCTTCGTGATCTTCTCCGGGACCAAGCCGCTGCCGCTGCCCATCCGCGAGGAGCCGTTCATCGCTGGGTCCGCTGTTCCTGCCGCCGATCCAGCTGCTGGGCGCCGCGGTGAGCCTGGCCTTCCTGGCCGGCTTCGGCTGGTTCTTCCTGAAGTCACGCAAGGGCATCGCCATGCGGGCGGTCGCCGACAACCAGCAGGTGGCGATGGCCATGGGCATCGACGTCGAGCGCTACTTCGGCGTGGCGTGGGCGATGACCGGCGTCGTGTCGGCGCTGGGCGGCATCCTGTGGGGCAACCTCGCTCGGCGTGGACGTGAACCTCGCGCTGGTCGGCTTCAAGGTGTTTCCGGTGGTGATCCTGGGCGGGCTCGACTCGATTCCCGGCGCGATCATCGGCGGCCTGATCGTGGGCATCGTCGAGAACGTGGCCTCCGGCTACATCGATCCCTACGTCGGCGGCGGTACCAAGGACTTCGCGCCCTACGTGCTGATGATCATGGCGCTGATGGTCCGGCCGTACGGCATCTTCGGCAAGAAGATCATCGAGAGGATCTGACGTGATCCATCGCGAGTGCGGCGTCCTCAAGACCACCTACGAAGCGGACATGGGCCTGTATCCGCTGCCGATCGCGCGGTGGGCGGTGGCGGTGCTGGCGGTGATCTTCTTCGCGGTCGTGCCGCTGACCCTGCACGAGTACTACCTCTCGGTCGCCTACCTGGTGTGGATCGCCATCATCGGCGCGCTCGGGCTCAACATCCTGGTCGGCTACACCGGGCAGGTCTCGATCGGCCACGGCGCCTTCATGTCGGTGGGCGCCTACACGGCGGCCAACCTGGCCAACCGGCTCGGCTCGCCGTGGCCGGTGAACCTCCTGGCCGGCGGCCTCATGGCCGCGCTCATCGGCGCCATCGTGGGCATCCCCTCGCTGCGCATCAAGGGCCTGTACCTGGCCATCGCCACGCTGGCCGGGCAGCTCATCATCGAGTGGACGATCAACCACGTGACGTTCATCAGCGGCGGCGTGCAGGCCTCCATCGAGGTGGCCCGGCCCCGGCTCGGCTCGATGGTTCTCAGCAGCCAGCGCGACCATGTACTACTTCCTGCTGGTCTTCGTGGTGCTGGCCATCGTGGGCACGCTGAACCTCATGCGCAGCCGCGTGGGACGGGCCTTCATCGCCATCCGCGACCAGGACATCGCCGCCGAGATCATCGGCATCAACATCTTCCGCTACAAGCTGCTGGCCTTCGCGGTGTCCGTCGTTCTACGCCGGCGTGACCGGGGTGCTGTACACGTACTTCCTCGGCATCGCCAACTACGAGCAGTTCCAGATCGGCGTGTCGATCGACTACCTGGCCATGATCATCATCGGCGGGCTGGGCTCCGTGCTGGGCTCGATCTTCGGGGCCATCTTCGTGACCCTGCTGCCGATCGTCATCCGCTACGCCATGGAGGCGTTCGGCGGGGTCCTTCTTCGACCAGGGCACCGTGCTCAACCTCATTCCCGACCTCCGCCTCATGCGTGTTCGGCGGCCTCATCATCGTCTTCCTCATCGTGGAGCCCGAGGGGCTGAACCGGCTGTGGCGGAACATCCGCAGCTATTTCCGAGTCTGGCCGTTCGCGTACTGAGGTACGCGAGGAAGGAGAGCGCTCATGCATCGGTTCCTGGCTATCGTGACCGCCCTGCTGGTCGCCGCGTGCCGCCCTGGTGACGGCGGCTCGGCGTCCTGCGCAGTCCAAGGGCGAGATCGTCATCGGGGTGCAGTGCGACCGCACCGGCCCGACCCAGATCGTCGGCACCGTCCTGTGCCCCGGCATGCACGACTACATCGCGCTGGTGAACTCCAAGGGCGGCGTCGAGGGACACCAAGATCAAGGCCCTCGAGATCGACCACGAGTACAAGGTGCCGCCGGCCGTCGAGTCGTACGAGCGCCACAAGAAGGACGGCGCCGTGAGCATCGCGGTCTACGGCACGCCGCAGATCTACGCGCTCACCGCCAAGCTGACGGAAGACCGGATCCCCGGGACGTCGCCGGGCTTCGGCAGCGCCGCGGCCGCCGACGGCGCAGCGCTATCCGTACATCTTCCCGATCGCCGCCACCTACTGGTCGCAGGCCGCCGCCGCCGTCGACTTCGCCAAGAAGCAGCTGGGCGGCAGCCTCAAGGGCAAGAAGATCGCGTACCTCTTCTACGACAACCCGGCCGGCCGGGAGCCGATCGAGGTGCTCGAGGACATCGCGGCGCAGGAGGGCTTCCAGCTCAAGACCTTCGCGGTGCCGCCCCCCGGCGTCGAGATGGGCGCCCAGGTGCTCGACATCGCCCAGCGCTTCCGCGCCGACTTCGTCGATCGCGCACCTGTTCGGCGGCGCGCCGTCGGTGTCGATCAAGGAGCTGAAGCGCATCGGCTATCCGCTGCGCAAGGTCGTCGGCCTGGTGTGGGGCTCGGCCGAGGCCAACATCGAGGGCGCCGGCGGCTTCGGCGGTGGCCGAGGGCTACTACGCCATGCAGTTCGCCGGCGTCGGCACCGACTACCCGGTGCTGAACGAGATCCGCGAGATGTACAAGAAGCAGGGCAAGGCGGCGCCGAAGGAGATGGCGTCCACGGTCTTCTACAACCGCGGCGTGCTGGTCGGCGGCGCTGCACGTCGAGGCCATCCGCAACGCGCTGAAGGCCAAGCCGGACGGCAAGATCACCGGCGCCGACGTCAAGAACGGCTTCGAGAAGATCAGCAACTTCACGCCTGGGCGGGCTGGTGCCGCCGCTGAAGATCACGCCCGCAGGACCACGAGGGTGGCGGGCTCGTGCAGATCTGGCAGGTCAAGGACGGCAAGTTCGTGAAGGTGACCGAGTGGTATCGCCGCGTATCAGAACATCGTGGCCAAGCACATCAAGGAGTCGGCAAGAAGTAGCCGGCGCTCCGGCGCGCCGGGGAGCGCCGGGAGACGCGAGTCCCGGCGCGCCGGCGGTGCGGCGAGCCCGGCCGCGCGCTCGATCGGGCGCGGGGATGCCGAGGCGGAGGACGGCATGCTGGCTCTCAACAACATCGAGGTCATCTACGACGGCGTGATCCTCGTCCTCAAGGGCGTGTCGCTCAACGTCCGCGAGGGCGAGGATCACGACGCTGCTCGGCGCCAACGGCGCCGGGAAGACGACGACGCTGAAGGCGATCTCGGGCGTGCTGCACTCCGAGCGCGGCGAGATCACCAAGGGCGCCATCGAGCTGGACGGCGAGCGGATCGATCGCCTGCCGCCCCACGAGGTGGTCCGGCGCGGGCATCGTGCAGGTGTTCGAGGGCCGGCGGGTGTTCGAGCACCTGACCACCGAGGAGAACCTGATCGCCGGCGGCCACATCCAGGCCGATCGGTCGCCGCGTGCGGGAGGGCATCGAGCGGGTCTATCGAGTATTTCCCGCGGCTGAGTGACCGCCGCCACGTGCAGTCGGGCTACCTCTCCGGCGGCGAGCAGCAGATGCTGGTCATCGGCCGCGCGCTGATGTCGAGCCCGCAGCGTGATCCTGCTCGACGAGCCGTCGCTGGGGCTGGCGCCGATGCTGGTCGAGGAGATCTTCGAGATCGTCCAGCGCATGAACCGGCAGGAGAAGCTCACCGTGCTGCTGGTCGAGCAGAACGCCACGCTGGCGCTGGCCATCGCCGACCACGGCTACGTGATGGAGAACGGCCGGATCGTGCTGGAGGGCACCGCCAGACGCCCTGCGCGAGAACGCCGACATCAAGGAGTTCTACCTCGGCCTCACCGAGGTCGGCGGCCGCAAGTCGTACCGCGAGGTGAAGCACTACAAGCGCCGTAAACGCTGGCTCAGCTGATACGGAGGCGGATTCGATGAGACGAGTGCTGGGGTGGGGAGTCGTGCTGCTCTTCGTCGCCGTGAACCTGGGCGCCTGCGCCAGCATGGGCGGCGACAACGCATCCGCGCGCCCTCGCTCTACAAGCGGCTGGGCGGGCGGGAGGGCATCGCCGGCGTGGTGAACGACTTCACGGCCAACATGGCGGCCGACCCGCGGGTGAACGAGCGCTTCAAGGGCATGAAGCCCGGAGGCCGTCGAGAAGTTCAAGTCGAACCTGGCCGACCAGATCTGCGACGCCACCGGCGGGCCGTGCTCGTACCTGGGCAAGGACATGAAGACGACCCACCAGGGGATGAAGATCACGGAGGCGGAGTGGAACGCCACCGTCGAGAATCTGGTCAAGGCGCTCGACAAGAACAAGGTCGATGCCAAGGCCAAGCAGGAGCTGCTGGCCGCCCTGGGCCCGATGAAGAAGGACATCGTCGGTCAGTAGCCTCTGTCGGGTGGTGAGATGACGCCGCAGACCTTCACGGTATACGACATGATCGCGCGCGGCGCGGACGTCTACGGCGACGCGCCGCCGCGGTCATCCACGGCGAGCGGTCGGTCTCGTTCCGCGAGCTCGCGGGATCGCGTCGACGCGCTGGCCGCCGGGCTGGCCGCCCTCGGCATCGCCCGCGGCGATCGGATCTGCATCCTCGCCCAGAACGACCCCGCCTACCTCGAGCTGTACGGCGCCTGCGCGCGTCAGGGCATCGTCGCCTACCCGATCAACTGGCGTCTCACCGGGCCCGAGGTCGAGCGGGTGGTGGAGCGCGCCACCCCGAAGATGTTCGTGGCCGACGCCTCCACGCTGGCCGTCGTGGCCGGCTGGCCGGCGAGCAAGACCGCGGTCCCGCACTGGTACCAGCTCGGCGAGACGCCGGCGCCCGGCTTCCACGCCGCTGGCCTCGCTCTATCGGGACGGCGCGCCACCGCCGGCCGCCGCCGTGGCGCCCGACGACGCCTTCGCCGTGATCTCCACCGCGGCGGTCGACGTCGTTCCGCGCGGCGCCGTCCTCACCCACGCCAACGTGCTGACCGCCAACCTCACGGCCATCGCCGCCTTCGGCTACACCGCCGGCCGATCGCTATCTCCTCGCGCTGCCGCTGTTCCACATCACCGCACTCGGGACCGCGCTGGCGCACATGCACGCCGGCGGCGCCAGCGTGGTGGTGTCACGCTACGACGCCGAGGAGGCGGTGCGCCTGATCGATCGTCACCGCGTCACCCACCTCTCGGACTTTCCGCCCGTGCTGGCGACGCTCCTGGACGCCGCCGAGAAGCTCGGGAGCCGGCTGCCGAGCCTGCGCGACGTGGCCGGCCTCGACGCGCCACCGACCATCGAGCGATTGCACGCGCAGACGGGGGCATCAGTTCTGGACCGGCTTCGGCCAGTCGGAGACGAGCGGCTTCGTCTGCCTGCAGCGGGTGAAGGACAAGCCCGGCGCGGCCGGGCGGCCGGTGGCCGCCGCCCAGGTGAAGCTCGTCGACGACTACGACCGCGACGTGCCGGTGGGCACGCCGGGGGAGATCGTGGTGCGCGGGCCCGCTCGTGTTCCAGGGGTACTTCGCCCAGCCCGAGGTCACGGCCCACACGTTCCGCAACGGCTGGCACCACACGGGCGACGTGGGGCGCTTCGACGACGAGGGCTATCTCTACTACGTCCGCCGCAAGCCGGAGAAGGAGCTCATCAAGCCCGGCGGCGAGAACGTCTACCCGGCCGAGGTCGAGACCGTCATCGTGCAGATGGAGGGCGTGACCGGAGCCTGCGTGTTCGGCATCCCCGACACGAAGTGGGGCGAGGCGATCAAGGCGGTCGTGGAAGTCAAGCCGGCCGGCCGCTACACCGGCGCAGCAGGTGAGCGACCACGTCGGCTCGAAGATCGCGCGCTTCAAGCGCCCGCACGTGGTGGTGTTCACCGACGCCCTGCCGCGGACCGCGGACGGCGCGGTGGACCGCGAGAGCGTCAAGACCCGCTGGGGGAGTTCATGAAGTCGGAGAGGGCCGGCCAGCCGTACGAGGGTACGCGGTGAAGATCTTCAACGAGCAGCACGAGATGTTCAGGGCGACGGTGCGGAGCTTCGTCGACAAGGAGATCGCGCCGCACATCGAGGAGTGGGAGGCGGCGGGGCGGATGCCGCGCTGGATCTGGCCGCGCATGGGCGAGCTCGGGCTGCTCGGCGTGGAGTACGACGACAAGTACGGCGGCGGCGGAAGCCGACGTGCTGACCTCGGCCGTGCTGCACGAGGAATGCGCGCGCTCGCGCTCGGGCTCCTTCGCCATGGCCGTCGGCGTGCACTGCGACATGGCCTCGCCGCACCTGTACTGGACGGGGAGCGAGGCGCTGAAGGAGAAGTACCTGCCGGCCATCTGCCGGGGCGAGGCGCTGACCGCGATCGCGGTCACCGAGCCCGGCGGCGGCAGCGACGTGGCGGCCATCCGGACCCGGGCGGTGCGGGACGGCGACCACTACGTCATCAACGGCGCCAAGATGTTCATCACCAACGGCGCGACCGCCGACGTGTTCTTCCTGGCCGCGCGGGTCGAGACCGCCGACACCGGCAAGCGCCACCGCGGCATCTCGATGTTTCTCGTCGAGCGCACGACGCCGGGCTTCACCGTGAGCCGGACCCTCGACAAGATGGGCATGCGCGCCTCCGACACCGCCGAGCTCAGCTTCCAGGACATGCGGGTGCCGGCCGAGCACCTGCTGGGCCGCGAGGGCATCGGCTTCTACGAGGTCATGCGCGTGTTCCAGCGCGAACGGCTGGTGGCCGGGCTGCACGCGGTGGCCATGGCCCAGCGCGCGCTGGAGGACACCATCGCCTACGTCCGCGAGCGGCAGGCCTTCGGCGGCCCGCTCAGCGACAAGCAGGTGATCCGTCACAAGCTGGCCGACCTGGCCACGCAGATCGAGGCCGGCCGCTGGCTCACCTACGCGGCGTGCGCCAAGTTCGCCGCCGGCGAGGAGTGCGTGCGCGAGATCTCCATGGTCAAGCTCTTCACCGCCGAGATGGTCAACCAGGTGGCCTACGAGTGCGTGCAGCTGCACGGCGGCTACGGCTACATGCGCGAGTACGCCGTCGAGCGGTTCGCCCGCGACGCCCGGCTCATGACCATCGGCGGCGGCACCAGCGAGATCATGCGCGACATCATCGCCAAGGCCGTGCTGTCGTGAGGCTCGCGGACCGGATCGCGATCGTCACCGGGGCGGCCAGCGGGATCGGGCGCGCCATCGCGCAGGCGATGGCCCGAGAGGGCGCGCGGGTGGCGGTGCTCGACCTCAACGCCGCCGGCGCCGCCACCGTGGTCGGAGAGATCGCCGCGGCCGGCGGTCAGGCCCAGGCCTGGGCCGCCGACATCGCCGACACGGCGCGGGTGAACGCGGTCGTCGCCGACGTGGTGGGCCGCTGGGGCACCGTCCACATCCTGGTCAACTGCGCGGGCTGGGACAAACCGCTGCCGTTCGTGGAGACCACGCCGGATTTCTGGGACAAGATCCTGGCCATCAACCTGAAAGGGCCGATCGCCTGCACGCATGCCGTGCTGCCGTCGATGATCAAGCAGAGCTACGGCAAGATCGTCACCATCGCCTCCGACGCCGGGCGCGTCGGATCCACCGGGGAGGCCGTGTACTCGGCGGCCAAGGGCGGGCTCATCGCGTTCACCAAGACCATCGCCCGCGAGACCGCCCGCCACCGCATCAACGTGAACTGCGTGTGCCCGGGTCCGTCCGACACGCCCCTGTTCCAGAACGAGTTCGCCGCCGCCAGCCCCAAGCTCGCCGAGAGCCTCAAGCGCGTCATCCCGTGGGGCCGCCTGGGTGTCCCCGACGATGTCGCCCCCGCTGTGGTCTTTCTGGCTTCGGAAGAGGCGGGGTTTATCACGGGGCAGACGCTGAGCGTCTCCGGCGGCCTGACGATGGTCTGATGCGGACTCGGCGATAACGGCGCATCTGCTTCGTTGGCTCGCCAGTCCCTCCCTGCGGCGTAGGCGGCCTACGCCTCAGTCGGGAATGGCTCGCCGCCTCGCATCTGCACCGTTCTCGCCGGTCCGGCGAATGCGCTTCGGAAGACGGATGGCATGAGCGCGCCGGATTTTGTCGCGGTTGGGCATGTCACGCTTGATCGGTTTGGGGATGAGGTGCGGCCGGGCGGGGCGGCGCTGTATTCGGCGGTGACGGCGCATCGGCTGGGGCTTTCCGTGGGGATTCTCACGAGTCATGCGGGGGACTTTCCGCTCGAGGCGATTCCGTCGCGGATCGAGGTGGTGACGCTGGAGGCGCCGGCGACGACGGTGTTCGAGTACGAGTCGGCCGTCGGCGACGGGCGCCGGCAGAAGCTGGTGTCGACCGCGCGGCCCCTCGCCGTGCGCGATCTCCCCGACGACTGGCGGGCCGCGCCGCTGGTGCTGCTGGCCCCGGTGGCGCAGGAGGTGGATCTGCGCCTGTCGGCCGCATTCGAAGACGGCGCGGTGAGCGCGGCGGTCCAGGGCTGGCTCCGCGCCACCGATCGTGAACGCTGGATCGTGTCGCAGCCGTGGGGCGGCGCGCGGGAAGTGCTCAACCAGCTGCTGGCAATGTTCGTCAGCGCCGAGGATCTGCGCGGTCACGAGTCCCAGCTCACCGAGTGGGTCCAGCGGGTGCCGGTCGCCGTGGTGACGGCCGGCGCCGCCGGCGCGCTGCTCTACGTCAACGGCGACCGCTACGAGGTTCGCCCGCGCCCCACGCGCGAGGTCGATCCGACCGGCGCCGGCGACGTGTTCGCCGCGACCTTCGTCGTGTACTACCAGCGTCACGCCGATCCGTGGGCCGCCGCCGAGGCGGCGACCTGCGCCGCCTCGCTGTCGGTCGAAGGCGAGGGCTGGTCCACCGTCCCGGACGACGCCGGCCTGGAAGCCGCGCTCGCCGAATACCGCGCCCGCCAGTAGCACCCCGCCCAAGATCCTCACGGGCCGATAATCCGCCGGCACGCAGAACCGAGGAGCGCCCTGGGTTCCCCGGGGCGTGACGAGCAGGTGGGGGCTTGGGGGCCCGGTCGAGGCCCCCATGTGAACAGGCAAAATATTTCTCTCTGCGAGTGCAACATCTGCTCGTCATCGCTCTGGAGTCGGGGAAACCCCGACATCGCCCGGTTTCACCCCGGCTTCTCTTGGTCGTCGCCCACCCGGCCTGTATCCTCGAAATATCCGTTAAATGGTTCGTGCCCGGCGCTTGCCGCCGGAAGGCATCGGGAGAACGAGTCCGTCACGTCGACCGGATGCGCTCCTGGACCCCGGCTTCCGTTCGCGCGACCCCGCTGTCTCTGACAGCCGTGATGGCCTGATGCCTGGCCGTCGCTCACCGCGCCCCGCCCCAGTCTCAGGCCGTCGCAGCCGCGGGCGCTCAGCCGTGAGCGAGCTGCGCGCGTCCCCGAGCGAGGCGACCTTTCGCCTGCTCTTCACCAGCAACCCGCTGCCCATGTGGGTCTACGACGTCGACACGCTGGCCTTCCTGGAGGTCAACGACGCCGCCATCGCGCACTACGGCTACTCCCGCGACGAATTCCTGACGATGCAGCTGGGCGACATCCGGCCTGCCGGTGAGGTGCCACGGCTCCGGCAGGTCGTGGCCAGCCTGGCCGTGACCGGCCGCGAGCGGGCGCCCTACCACGCGGGGAGCTGGCAGCATCGCCTGAAGGACGGCCGCATCCGGGACGTGGACATCTCGTCGCACGCCATCGAGTTCGCCGGCCGCCGCGCGGTGCTGGTGGTCGCCACCGACGTCACGGATCTGCGCATGGCCCAGGCCGCGCTGGCCAAGCACGCCGAGCGGCTCAACGTCCTGCACGAGATCGACGCGGCGATCATCGCTGCCGACGCGCCCGGCGCGATCGCCGAGGCGGCCCTGCGCCGACTGCGCGACCTGCTGGGCGTGCCGCGCGCCATCGTGAACCTGTTCGACCTGGAATCGGGCGAGGTGGAGTGGCTGGCCGCGGCCGGCCGGCGGCGCATTCACGTGGGGCCCGGCGTCCGCTTCTCACTCTCCCTCATGGGTGACATCGAGGCGCTGCGCCGGGGCGAGCTGCAGGTGATCGACGTGGACGCGCTGGCTCCCAGCCCGGAGACCACCGCGCTGCTGGCCTCGGACGTCCACACGTACATGGTGGTGCCGATGATCGCCGGCGGTGAGCTCATCGGCGCGGTGAGCTTCGGCGGGCCGCGCGGCGACTTCCCCGCCGAGCAGGTGGACATCGCCCGGGAGGTGGCCGCCCAGCTCGCCATCGCGCTGGCTCAGGCCCGCCTGCACGAGCGGGTCAGGCGGCAGGCCGGGGAGCTCGAGGAGCGGGTGGAAGAGCGCACGCGTCAGCTCAGCGTGGCCAACGATCGGCTGCAGCAGGAGATCGCCGAGCGGCGGGTCGCCGAGGAAGCCGCCGACCGCGCCAACCAGGCCAAGAGCGACTTCCTCTCGCGCATGAGCCACGAGCTGCGCACGCCGCTGAACGCGATCTTGGGCTTCGGCCAGCTGCTGGAGATGCGCGTCGACAAGCCGCGGGACCGGGAGAGCGTCGAGCAGATCCTCAAGGGCGGCCGGCATCTGCTGGGCCTGATCAACGAGGTGCTCGACATCTCGCGCATCGAGGCCGGGCGGCTGTCGCTGTCGCTGGAGCCGGTGCAGGTCGGCGAGGCCGTGCGCGCCGTTGTGGCCCTGGCCCGGCCGCTGGCCGCCGAGCGTAAGGTCGAATGCGAGGCCGACGGCACCGCGCTGTGCGCGCGCTACGTCCTGGCCGACAGCCAGCGTCTGCAGCAGGTGCTGCTGAACCTGCTGTCCAACGGCATCAAGTACAACCGTGAGAGCGGCCGGGTGACCTCGCGATGCGACGACCGCCCCGCCGGCCGACTGCGCATCACGGTCACCGACACCGGTGTGGGCATTCCCAGCGCGCTCCAGCCGCGCCTGTTCACGCCGTTCGATCGTCTGGGCGCCGAGGCCGACGGGGTCGAGGGCACCGGGCTGGGACTGGCGCTGTCCAAGCGCCTGGTGGAGGCCATGGGCGGAGTGATCGGATTCGAGAGCCGGCCGGCGGTGGCAGCTGCTTCTGGGTCGATCTCCCCGAGACCGTCTCGCCCGACCAGCGCTCCGGCCTGGGCGCGCGGGCGTCGCGGACGCTGCCGGTCGATGCCGAGCGCCGCGGCACGATCCTCTACATCGAGGACAACCTGTCGAACCTGCGCCTGCTGGAGGAGATCCTCAGCGAGCGCTCCGGCGTCCGGCTCATCTCCGCGATGCAGGGACGGCAGGGGCTGGAGCTGGCGCGCCAGCATCGACCCGACCTGATCTTCGCCGACCTGCATCTGCCCGACATCCAGGGCGACGAGGTGCTGCACGAGATCAAGCGCGACCCCGCCCTGCAGGCCACCCCCGTGGTGATGCTGAGCGCCGACGCCACACCCGGACAGATCAAGCGGCTGCTGGCCGCCGGCGCCCGGGAATACCTGACCAAGCCGCTCGACGTCGCGCAGCTGCTGACCCTCATCGACGCCACGTTGCCGGCGGGGACCGCGTCGTGATCGGATCGTTCGCGGAGGCCAAGATCCTGGTCGTGGACGACGAGCCGAGCAACGTCTTGCTGATGGAGCGGCTCCTGGAGGACGCCGGCTACACGAACGTGACCAGCACGACCGATTCGCGCCGGGTGCTCGATCTCTACCGCCGCGTCGCGCCCGACCTGCTCCTGCTCGACCTCATGATGCCGCACCTCGACGGCCTGGCCGTGCTCTGCACTGCTGAAGGCCGAGATCCCCGCCGACGTCTACGTCCCGGTGCTGGTCCTCACCGCCGACGCCACGCTGGAGGCCAAGCGGCGAGCCCTGGCCGCCGGCGCGCGAGATTTCCTCACCAAGCCGTTCGAGCAGTTCGAGGTCCTGCTCCGGATCCAGAACCTCCTCGACGTGCGCCGGCTCTACCTGGCCCTCGAGGCCCACAACCGCGCCCTCGAGGACACCGTGCGCCAGCGGACCGAGCGCCTGCTGCAGAGCGAGAAGGTGGCGACGATGGGCGCGCTCCTGGCCGGCGTGGCCCACGAGCTCAACAACCCGCTGGCGGTGCTGATCGGCCAGGCGCATCTGCTGGAGCAGGGGGCGCGCGGTGACGAAGGGCTGAGCCGCCGCGCCCGGAAGATCGGCGATGCGGCCGAGCGCTGCGCGCGCATCGTGCGCAACTTCCTGTCGCTCGCCCGGCAGCGAGAGCCGGAGCGGTCGTCCACCAGCCTGAGCCAGGTCGTGCAGGGGGCGGTCGAGCTCCTCGCCTACGAGCTGCGCTCGGACCAGGTCGAGGTTGCGGTGGACCTCGCCGACGATCTGCCCGTCCTGTGGGCCGATCCGCATCAGCTCCATCAGGTACTGGTGAACCTGATCGCCAACGCCCATCACGCCATGCGCCGCCAGGCGAAGCCGCGCCGGATCGCCATCCGGGCCCACCGGGTCGACGGCGGCGGCGTCCGTCTCGAGCTCACCGACACGGGCCCGGGCATCGCGGCCGAGGTCGTGGCAAAGATCTTCGAGCCGTTCTTCACCACCAAGCCGACCGGCGAGGGGACCGGGCTCGGGCTGTCGCTCTGCCGCAGCATCGTCGAAGAGCACGGCGGCACGCTGGACGTGGTGAGCGTCGTCGGCGAGGGGGCGACCTTCGTCATCGCGCTGCCCGTGGCGGCGCCGCCCCCGGCCGACGCCGCCGCGGCCGCGCCGGGTGTTCTCCCCGCGCCCCGGCGCGGCACGATGCTGGTCGTGGACGACGAGCGCGCGATCGCCGAGACCGTGGCCGAGGCGCTCGAGACCGAGGGACACACCGCCGACATGGCAGAGAACGGGTCGGTGGCGCTCGAGATGCTGGAGCGCCGTGCCTACGACCTGATCATCTCGGACGGCAAGATGCCGGTGCTCGACGGCGAGGCCTTCTGGGCCGAGGTGGGGCGCCGCTTTCCGGGCGCGCAGCAGCGCATCATCTTTCTCACCGGCGACGTGCTGAGCCGCGAGAAGCAGGAGTTCCTCGAGCGGGTCGGCGCGCCGTGGCTGACCAAGCCGTTCGACCTCGACGACCTCATCCGCCTCGTGCACCAGATGCTCGCCGCGCCGGCACCCTGACGCCGCCGCGTTTGTCCGTCCCGATCGCGGCCTGACACTCCTTGACGTGCCGGGCGGCTCCGGTCAGACTAGCCGGCGCGCAAGGGCCGCGTGCGCGGGAGGCAGGACAGATGCCCAATGCTTTAAAGGATCTGCAGCGCTATGGCCAGTCGGTGTGGCTCGACTACATCCGGCGGAGCCTCATCACCGGCGGCGAGCTGAAGCGGCTCATCGACGAGGACGGCCTGCGCGGTGTGACGTCCAATCCGGCGATCTTCGAGAAGGCCATCGCCGGCTCGGCGGACTATGAAGACCAGCTCAAGGAGCTGACGAAGCGGCGCGACCTCGACGCCAAGGCCGCCTACGAGATCCTGGCCGTGCGCGACATCCAGGACGTCGCCGACATCCTCAAGCCGATCTACACCGAGACCGGGCGGCGGGACGGCTACGTCAGCCTCGAGGTCTCGCCCGATCTGGCCAACGACACCCAGGGCACGCTGGACGAGGCGCGGCGCCTGTGGAAGACCGTGGCCCGCGACAACGTGATGATCAAGGTGCCGGCCACCCCCGCCGGCATCCCGGTCATCCGGACGCTCATCAGCGAAGGCATCAACGTCAACGTGACGCTGCTGTTCGCGCTCGAAGCCTACGAGGCGGTGGCCGAGGCGTACATCGCCGGGTTGGAGGCCTTCGCGGCCAAGGGCGGCGATCCCAGCCGCGTCGAGAGCGTGGCCAGCTTCTTCATCAGCCGCATCGACAGCCTCGTCGACAGCCTCATCGGCGAGCGGCTGAAGAGCTCGGAGAACGTGCTGGAGCAGGCCCAGCTCAAGGGGCTCATGGGCCGGGTGGCCATCGCCAACGCCAAGCTCACCTACCAGCGCTACAAGGAGCTCTATCGCGATCCGCGCTGGACCGCGCTGGCCGGCCGCGGGGCGCGGACCCAGCGCCTGCTGTGGGCGAGCACCAGCACCAAGAACCCCAACTACCGCGACGTCATCTACGTCGAGGAGCTGATCGGGCGCGACACCGTCGACACCATTCCGCCCGCCACCTACGACGCCTTCCGCGATCACGGCACGGCCAGCGCCAGTCTCGAGGACGATCTCGAGGACGCCCAGCACACGATGGATTCCCTGGCCGAAAGCGGCATCGCGATGAACGCGGTGACCGACCAGCTGCTCGCCGAGGGCGTGAAGATCTTCGTCGACGCCTTCGTGAAGCTGCTCGACGCGGTCAACAAGCGCCTGCGGGCCAGCGGGGGCGTGGCCAGCCGCCAGACCTGGAAGCTGGGGCCCAGTCTCACGGGCGCGGTGAAGGCCGCGCTCGACGAGTGGGCCGGCGCCGGCAAGGTCCGCCGCCTGTGGGCCCGTGACGCCAGCCTGTGGACCGGCGCCGACGAGGGCCGGCGCCTGGGATGGCTCGCGGTCACCGACGATCAGCTCGCGCAGATCGATCACCTGCGCCAGGCCGCGGAAGACGTCCGGGGGGGCGGATTCACGCACGCCGTCCTGCTGGGGATGGGCGGCACGGTGCTGGGCGCCGAGGCGCTGGCGCGCACGTTCGGGCGCGTGTCGGGCTTCCCCCAGCTGCACGTGCTCGACTCCATCGATCCCGCGCGCATCAACGCCGTCGAGCGCGCGATCGATCCCGACCACACGCTGGTCATCCTGGCCAGCAAATCGGGGAGCACGCTGGAGCCCAACATTCTCAAGCAGCACTTCTTCGAGCGGATCCGGGGCGTGGTCGGCCCCATCGAGATCGGCCGGCGGTTCATCGCCATCACCGATCCCGGCTCGAAGATGCAGCACCTCTCGGAGGCCGACGGCTTCCGGCGGATCTTCTTCGGCCAGCCGACCATCGGGGGCCGCTTCTCGGTGCTCAGCGATTTCGGCATGGTCCCGGCGGCCATCATGGGCCTGGACGTCGCGCGGCTGCTCGGCCAGGCCGAGCAGATGGCGCACAGCTGTGCGGCCAGCGTGCCGGTGACGGAAAATCCGGGGCTCATGCTCGGTGTCCTCATGGGCGTGGCCGCCCGTCAGGGCCACACCAAGGTCACGCTCATCGCCTCACCGGGCGCGCAGCCCCTGGGCACCTGGATCGAGCAGCTGATGAGCGCGTCGCTCGGCAAGACGGGCGGCCTGCTGGCGATCGAGGGTGAGCCGGTCGGCTCGCCGGCGTCGTACGGCAGCGATCGGCTGTTCGTCTATCTGCGATTCGACCCGGCCCCCGACGGTCATCAAGATGCGGCGGTGGCGGCGCTGGAGGCGGCTGGCCTGCCGGTGGTCCGCATCACGCTGGCCGATCCCTACGAGCTGGGCGGCGAGTTCTTCCGCTGGCAGTTCGCCACGGCGGTGGCCGGTGCGGTGCTCGGCCTGAACCCGTTCGATCAGCCGGACATCGAGGCCAGCAAGATGGCCTCCCGGCGGCACACCAACGAGTTCTCGCGGACCGGCTCGCTGGCGCCGGAGACGCCGCTGCGCGAGGGCGACGGGCTCATGCTCTTCGCCGACGCCGCCAACGCGGTGGAGCTCGGTCGTGAGCGGTCGGTGTCCGGTGCGCTCGGCGTCCACCTGCGCCGCGCGCGGCCCGGCGACTACGTCGCGCTCCTGGCCTTCCTGGAGCCGAATCCGGGGACGGAGGCCGAGCTGCAGGCCATCCGCGGCGTGATCCGCGATCGGCTGCACGTCGCGACGTCGCTGGGGCTGGGGCCACGCTATCTGCACTCCACCGGCCAGGCCTACAAGGGCGGCCCGAACACGGGCGTATTCCTGATGGTGACGGCCGACGACGTCAGCGACGTGCCGGTCCCGACGCAGAAGTACAGCTTCGGCGTGGTCAAGGCCGCCCAGGCCCGCGGCGATCTTCAAGTCCTGGGCGAGCGCGGTCGTCGCGCGGTCCGCGTCCATCTGGGCCGTGACCCCAAGGCCGGGCTGCTGGCCCTGCGCACCGCGCTCGAGCGCGCGCTGGCGTAGGCTGTTCGCCAACGTCGGTCTCACCACGAGGGCAGGCGGACTGTCGAGGGGCGCCACGGCTCCGCCGGGGCGTCCGAGCGAGGGGGGGCTGGGGGCCATTTCGGGGCCCCCAGTTCAAATGAAGATCACGATCAAGGCCGGCACGGTCAGCGTGCGCGCCGAGCTGAACGACTCGCGCACCGCCGCCGCCATCGCGGCGGCGCTGCCGATCCAGCAGCGCGGCCAGACCTGGGGCGACGAGATCTACTTCGACATCGGCCTGGCGCTGGGCGGGGAAGCGCCGCGCGAGACGGTGGAGATGGGCGACCTCGGGTACTGGCCGCCCGGCCAGGCCTTCTGCATCTTCTTCGGCCCCACGCCGATGAGCCGCGGCGACGAGATCCGGCCGGCCAGCGCTGTCAACGTCGTGGGCCGCGTACTCGACGACCCGCGCGTGTTCAAGCGCGTCCCGGCTGGTGCCCGCGTTACGATAGAGGCGAGCTGAGAAGCTCGAGGAGGCTCGAATGAAAATCTTTCTCGACACGGCAAACGTCTCCGAGATCCGCGAGGGTATCGCACTGGGCGTGGTCGACGGCGTGACCACCAACCCGTCGCTGGCGGCCAAGGAGAAGCGCCCGTTCCGGCCGCTGGTCGAGGAGATCTGCTCGATCGTCCCGGGGGACGTGAGCCTGGAAGTCGTGGCCACCAACTTCGAGGGCATGGTGAAGGAGGGCGAGGAGCTGGCCCAGGTCGCGCCCAACGTCGTGGTGAAGGTCCCGATGACGGCCGACGGGCTCAAGGCCGTGAAGTATCTGTCGGGCAAGGGCATCCGCCTGAACCAGACGCTCTGCTTCTCGGCGCCCCAGGCGCTGCTCTCCGCCAAGGCCGGGTCGACCTACATCAGTCCGTTCCTGGGCCGGCTCGACGACATCGGCGCTGTGGGAATGGACCTGATCCGCGACATCTGCGAGATCTACCGCAACTACGGCTTCAAGACCCAGGTGCTGGCTGCCTCCATCCGCAACCCGCTGCACGTCATCGACGCGGCCAAGGCTGGCGCGCACGTCTGCACGATGCCGTTCGCCGTCCTGCAATCGCTGCTCAAGCACCCGCTCACCGACATCGGCCTCAAGCGCTTCCTGGAGGACTGGGAGAAGTCTGGCGCGAAGATCTAGCGTCCCGAGCGCGCCGCGTCAGTAGCTGGTGCTGACGTGCGTGCTCGTGTCTGACGCGGGCTCGGCGTCGGCGGTGTGCTGGCCCGCGTCGCCCTGACCCACACCGCTCAGACCGATGGCGGCGGCCGCCGCGGCCGCCGCCGCCGTGGTGCCCAGGATGCGGCCCGCGCTGTCGACGCCGGGCGGCCGTGCCGTATCAGCGTCCCAGCCCCCGGTCGCGCCGGCGCCGCCGAACCGACCGCTCCCGCTCTGCAACGGCGTGCCTTGCTCCCCTTCCGGTCGCGTATCCGATGCCGACGTCGAGCCGCCGGTCGTGGGCGCCGCATCGCGCCAGGTGTCCGTGCCGGGGTCGTACCGGCGCAGCCGACGGCGCCGGCCGGTCCGTAGCGCGTGCCCGGCCAGCGTCGCTTCGTCGAGCGGTGGCGCCAGAAAGCGCGGCGGCTCGGCGGACAGCGGCCGCACGTTCTCGGGACGCGGTCTCCAGAATGCCCACCACGGAGGCGGCGGCGTGAGGGAGAGCGGCTCGACCCGGAGGTGAAGGTCGCCGTCGGCGGCCAGGCGCGACACGATCGCATTCACCATGGCCACCGTGAGGCGCAGGCCGCCCTGGGTCCGTCGCAGCTGAAGCTCGCGGCCGGAGGGGCCCGCGTAGGCGAGCAGCACGAGCCGGCCGAACGACTCGGCCTGCAGTGCGGGACCCGACTGGGGCTCGAAGGCGAGCAGGTGAGAGCCGTACTCGGTGACCGCCTCGGCCGGCGTCGGCGCCAGCGCGACCAGCGAGTAGTCCCCGCGCGGCACCGGGCCGAAGGGACGCAGCGGATCGCCCGTCGGATTGCCGTGCTGCTGACCGAGCCCGGCCAGCGGAACGGCCACGGCGAAATCCTTCAGCACGGTGCGCGGGCCGTCGCGCAGGGTGGCCATCGCGGTCCGGTTGTAGCCGTCGGGGACGCGGACGACGAGGGTCAGCATGGGTCCTTCACCTCGGCGAAGAGTGTCTGGTAGGCCCGCGCCATGGTCGTCATGGAGAAGGCGCGCGCGACGTGAACGCGGCCGGCTTCGGACAGCGTGCGCGCGAGATCGGGGTCTTCGAGCAGCCGGGTCACCGCGGCGGCGACGACGTCCGGATCGCGCTCGCGAATCAAGAGCCCGGTGCGCCCGTCGAGGATCAGCTCCCGCGTGCCGCCGGAGTCGTTGGCCACGACGGGGACGCCGGCCGCCAGGGCTTCGAGCACCGCGTTGGGGCAGCCCTGCGACTCGCCGAGCACGACCGCCACGTCGTAGTCCGCCAGCCGCTCCGGCGCATCGGACGTGGCGCCGTGGACGAAGACGCCCCGGTCGAGATCGTCGCCCGCCGCGGCGAGAACCCGCCCGGCGTAGTCGCGGTGACGCGTCTCGGCCGGGCCCAGCACGTGCAGCTCGGCGCCAGGCACGCGGGCGCGCACCAGGCGCCACGCGGCCAGGATCTCGAGCAGGAACTTCGACGGCGCGATGCGGCCGTTGACCACGAGGCGGGGTGGCGGCGCGCCGAAGCGAGTCTTCCGCCGGTGCGGGGCGGGGACGCCGTTGGGAATGACGACCGTCCGCGGCGCGTGAGGCGCCGGGGCGTGGTACTTGAGCACCAGCCGATCCAGGCGTGCGGCGTACTGCGCCGCGGAAAACGCGATCCAGCGCTGAAAATCACCGGTGGCCGCCATCTCCTCGAATGCGAAGGCTCCGGGCGAGACGTCGATGAGCTTCACCGGCGTCCACCCCAGCGTCTTGGCGACGAGCAGCTTCACCTTGGCATCGACGTTCCAGAAACACACCACCGCGATCGGAGCGCCGGCGACCCGGCGCACCAGCGCCTCGGCGTGATCGAAGCAGTCGCGAGAGTCGCTCGTCCGGACGACGGGGATGCCGGCGTTCCGCAACGTCGACGCGAACGCCGCGCTCGACGAGCGGCCGGTGACGGCGATCTCGATCGGCACGCGGCCGGCCAGCGCGAGCGCGAGGTTCACGAGCGAGCGCTGGGCGCCGCCGGCATTGAGGTTGGCCGTGACGACGAGCACGCCCGGACCCGGCGCGGGCGGCGCGGCAAGATGACCGAGCGTCCACAGCCGGTGACTGGGGAATCCCAGCCAATCGGGGCGCGCCGGCCGCTGCGTCGCGCCGGCGAGGACGGCATCCGCCCACTCGGTGTCGGAAGTCTCGACGGGCTGCAGCACCAGCCCGGGGGCGGCGACCTCACCCTGACCGCCGACGCGGCTCGCCACCACCGGCAGGCGTGCGGCCAGCGCCTCGAGTGTCGCCACCGAGAGCCCCTCGTAGCGGCTGGTGTTCAGCACCACGTCGAAGGCGGGCAGGCAGCGCGCGGCGTCGCGCACGGAGCCGGGCAGGCGCACGTACGGCTCGACGCCGAGCCGGCGCGCCTGGGCGAGCAGCGCCTGCCAGGCGAGGGCACCGTCACGCCCGACCGGATCACCGACGATGACCAGATAGACGGCACGCCGCGCCAGGAGCGCAGCGAGGATACGGAGCGCACGCGGGTACGCCTTCTGCGGCTTGACGCCCCCGATCATGCCGATGACGAGCGCGTCCTGGGGCAGGGCCCAGCGCTCGCGCCAGTACGCTCGCGCCTCGGGAGCGATCGGCCGCGCCGCCGGCAGATGTCTGATGACGCTGCACGTCGTCGGGTTGCGGGCGGCCCGGGCTTCCGCCGTGGCGGCCAGGATCTCGGCGGCCGCGGCCTCGGACACCGCGATGGTGCGCTCGGCCCCGGCCAGCGCGGCGGCGGGCTCGATCCATCCCGGCTCGGCGTTGTGCAGCACCGGGACCGGGCGGGCGCCACCGCGCGCCAGCGCGTCGCGCTCGGCCGCGGTCAGCAGATGACAGAGCACGACTGGATTGCCGCCGGCCACCATGACGGCGCCCAGCGCGGCCAGCTGTGCCTCGAGCGCGACGCCGTGCAGCCGGATGACCTCGACGCCGGGCGGCGCGGGCCATTCGTCGTGCGCCTCGCGGAGCACCACGAGCCGCACGCGGTGTCGCGCGGCGGTGCGCGCGGCCCAGTCCAGCACGATGCGCTCGGCGCCGCCCAGCGCCAGCGTGCCGAGCGCCGCGTTGACCTCGGCCGGGGGCAGGTCGAGCAGCGGCGGCTGATCGGATTCGTCGAGCGCGAGCGCACGCGCCAGCGATCGCGCGGCGGCGTCGTCGACCCGGAGGAGATCGGCGACCTGTATCAAGCGAGCTGGGGACGGACCTCGGAGGCGAACCGCTCGCACGTGGCGACCATCTGCGCGACGTCACGGCCGCCGGTCTCCAGAATGATGTGAGCCACGCCGAGATCGCGCAGCGCGCGCACCTCGGCGAGGACGTCCGCCGACGCGCGCCGGGCGGGCAATCCCACGCGCGCACTGACCGTGAGCGTGGCCGGGTCGCGGCCGGCCCGCCGGCACGCCTCGCGCAGCCGCGCCATGCCGTCCTTCATCTTGTCGACGCTCGGGAACGCGGCGTGCCAGCCGTCGCCCAGCGTCGCCACGCGGGTCAGCGCGCGCTCGGTGTGGCCGCCGATCCAGATCGGGATCGAGCCGTTGGCGGGGCCGGGCCGGCAGCCGAGGTCGTCGAACGCGAAGAACTCGCCGGTGAACGAGGCGCGCCCGTCGCGCCAGCACGCGCGCATCACGCGCAGCGCCTCGTCGCTCCAGGCCCCGCGCCGCGCGTACGGCACGCCCAGGAGCTCGATCTCCTCCTGCATCCAGCCCACGCCGGCGCCCAGGATGACGCGGCCCGGCGCCAGGTGATCGAGCGTGGCCAGCATCTTGGCGGCGAGCACCGGATGCCGGTGGGGCAGCACGAGCACGCTGGTGCCGAGACGGATCTTGCCGGTGGCCCCGGCGACCAGCGCCAGCACGGTCAGCGGCTCGAGGAAGTCGGTGTCGGGGGCGAGCGGAAAGTCTCCGGTGGCGTTGTAGGGATAGCGCGAGCGGATCCGTCCCGGGATGACGACGTGGTCGCTCACCCACAGCGAGTGATAGCCCAGCGCTTCCATGCGCCGCGCCGAACAGCAGCACGCCGTCGCGGGTGGCGGCCGGACCGAACACCGGCAGGTGGACGCCGAATTCGATCTCAGGCCTCGCCGTACACCAGGCGCGTCCCGCAGCTCGCCCGCCTCGATCATCTGGCCCAGGCGCGAGCGCTGGATCTTGCCGCTCGACGTCTTGGGAATGGTGCCGCTCTTCACCAGCAGCACGCGGGCGGGCCGGTGGCCGATGGCCCGGTGCACGCTGGTGACGATCTCACGCACCAGATTGCGACCCGCCGCGTCGTCGATGCTCTCGCCGCGCACCTCGGCCACCACGTGCAGGCGCTGGGTGCCGGAGCGCTCGTTGTCGAGCCCGACCGCCGCCGAATAGCGCACGTCCGGCACGCCGTCGACCACCTCTTCGATGTCGGCCGGCACCACGTTGGCGCCGCCCAGGATGATGACGTCCTTGAGGCGTCCGGTGATGAAGAGGTAGCCCTCCGCATCCACGAGGCCCAGATCGCCGGTGCGGAGCCAGCCATCGGGGCTGAGCACGTTGGCCGTGGCCTCGGGATTGTTGTAGTAGCCCTTCATCACACCGGGACTCTTCACGCACACCTCGCCCTCGACGCCGGCCGCGAGCACCACGGTGGCCTCGAGCGCGCCGTCGGCGGCGTGCTCGTCGCGGGGCTCCACGATGCGCACCGCCACGCCCGGGCACGGCTTGCCGACCGAGAGGAATCGCCCGCTGGCATCCAGGCGCAGCGGCACGCCGCGCGGCCAGATGGCGACGGCCAGCGTGGCCTCGGCCAGGCCGTAGCACGGGTTGATCACCCGCTTGAGCCCGAAGTGCCGCTCGAAGGCCTCGATGGTCGAGGGCCGCACCGGCTCGGCGCCCGAGAGCGCGGACTTGAGGCTCGTGAGGTCCAGACCGGCGGTGTCCTGCACGTTGCGCACGCAGTTGCGGTAGCCGAAGTCCGGCGACACCGTGAAGGTCGCCCTCACCCTGGTGAGCAGCTCCAGCCACTGGCGCGGGTTGCGGAGATCGGGTGGCAAGAGCCAGAGCGGCGTGGCGGTGAGCGGCGGCGTGAAGGCGCAGCCGATCAGGCCCATGTCGTGATAGAGCGGCAGCCACGACACCACCCGGTCGTCGGCGGTGATCCCGGCCGCCTCGGACATGAACCGGCACGTGCTCATCACGTTGCGGTGGGTGAGCATCACGCCGCGCGGCCGGCCCGTGCTGCCGGAGGTGTACTGGATGAACGCGAGGTCCTCCGCCGCCGCCTCGTGATCGGCCGGCCCGGGCGAGCTCGTGTCGAGCTCGTTGGGCTCGAGGATCATCCGCACGTTGGGCGCGAGCGCCACGCTCTGGTCGACGCCGGGCCGGAACCAGCCGATGGTGACGACGGCGACGGCGTCGGAGTCGCGGAAGATGTTGCCGGTCGCCTCCACGCCGAGCGTCGGGTAGAGCGGCACCGGCACCGCGCCGAGCCGGAGGCAGCCGAAGAAGGTGTAGAAGAATTCCGCGCAGGTCGGGTAGATCAGGCAGACCTTGTCGCCCGGCCGCACGCCGGACTTGGCCAGACCGGCCGCGTAGCGCCCGCTCTGCTCCCACATGCGCTGGTACGTCACCGTCTCGTCGAACAGCGTGAAGTACTGGGCGTCGGGCGACAGCGTCATCCGCCGGTGGAGCATCTCGGCCAGCGTGGTCGCGTCGCGGGGTTCGCGGCTGGTCATGCGGACTCCCTTCTCAAGGAGGGACGATCCTCAGGGCCGAGCATCCAGCACCGCCGAGGTGTCGTGCTCGATCCCATCACGCAGATACAGCACGCGGACGACGTCGCCGGGCTTGTGGCCGCGCAGCGCCGCCAGGAGATCCGGAAAGCCATTCACGAAGCGATCGGAGAAGCGCACCAGCACGTCGCCCTCCTGCAGCCCGGCGCGGGCCGCCGCGCTGCCGACCACGATCTCGGCCAGCCGCAGGCCGTCGGACTCCGCCTGGCCCTCGGCCCGCACCCCGAAGAAGACCGGAGTAGCGCCCGCGCCCGCGCTGCGCTCCCGGGGATTGGCCGCCGAGCGCGCGACCGTCGCGTAGACCGGCCGGGCATCGGTGGCCAGACGCTCGGCGATGCGAGCGCCGAGCGACGCGATCCGCGCCATGCCCGCGGCGTCGATCTTGTCGGCGGTGTCGCCGGGCCGATGATAGTCGGGATGGCTGCCGGTGTGGAAGAAGAGCACCGGCGCTCCGGCGGTGTAGAAGCGGCTGTGATCGGATGGGCCGTACGGTGAGCCCCGCACCTCGGCGCGCACCGCCAGATCGGCGGCCGCCCGACTCACGACCTCACCGAGACCGCTGCCGCTGTCCGCGCCGCTCACGCGGACCGCGGCGTCGCGCAGCCGGCCGACCATGTCGAAGTTGAGCATCGCCACCGTGCGGGCGAGGGGAATGGTCGGATGACGGACGTAGTGGCCGGAGCCGACGAGCCCGATCTCCTCGGCGCCGAAGAGCACGAACACCAGCGTGCGGTCGAGACCCCCGGTGGCCGCGAAGGCGCGGGCCAGGCCCACCACCACGGCGGTGCCGGAGGCGTTGTCGTCGGCGCCTGGATAGATCGCGCCCCCGGTGAGGCCGAGGTGATCGTAGTGAGCGCCGAGCACGACGGCTTCCTCCGCGAGCGCCGGATTGCGGCCGGGCAGCACACCGATCACGTTCACCGCGGTGCGGTCGGCCGCCTCCAGCGCGACGTTCATCTCGATGCGCCGGGCGCCCGCGAACGAGGCCGGTCGCTTGCGCTCGGCGAGCGTCGCGGTGAGCCGGGCGATGCTGGTGTCGGGACCCAGCAGGCTGTCCGCCGCGGCCGGCGTGAGCGTGCCCGACAGCAGATCCACGGCGGCGCCGGTCGCGGACAGCGCGGGCAGGCGATCGCTGACGATCAGCAGCGCGCGCGCCCCGGCGCGGCGCGCGGCGATCAGCTTCTCGAGCCGGGAGGCGGGTGCCGCGCCGAGATGCGGCGGCCCGCCGTCGAGCGCCAGCACGATGCGGTCGCGCACGTCGATTCCGGCCCAGTCGTCGTAGCTCGACGCGGGGGCGCTGATCCCGTATCCGACGAAGGCGAGCGGCCCGGTGACGCGCCCGCGGCGCGAGCCGCCGTGCGGCGTCCAGTCACGCTCGACCGTGAGCGCCGGGCCATCGACTGGCTTCAGCACCGAGCCGGCGGCCACGCGCGCGCCGGGGGCGACGACGAACGATTGAAAGAACGACCCCTGTTCTCCACCGGGCTGCAGGCCGGCGGCTGCCAGCCAGTCGGCGAGGCGTCGCGCGGCGAGGTCGCCCCCCGGCGTGCCGGCCCGCCGGCCGTCCATGCCGGGCCCGGTGAGCGAATCGACGGTCGCTTGCAGAGAGTCCGCCTGGGGTGGAGTGAACGAGGGCGCGGCCGACGCGGCCGACGCCAGCAGCAGGAGGAGAATCAGCGCAGAGGAAATCCGTCGCATCTGCCGACCATTGTAGCGTCCGGCGCGCTAGCGCGCGACGGGCGTGACGCGCCCGCCGGTCATGCGCACGAGATCGTCCGGGCGCAGGCGGAAGACCATGTTGGGGTGCCCGGCCGCCGCCCAGATCTCCTCGAAGCCGAGCAGGTGCTCGTCGATCAGCGTGGTGACCGGCCCGGTGTGCCCGATGGGTGCCACGCCGCCGATCGCGAAGCCGGTCGTGGCGCGCACGAAGTCGGCGTCGGCCTTGGCAAGGGGCTCGCCCACGAGCGCGCCCACCTTGGTCTCGTCGACGCGGTTGACGCCGCTGGTGACGACCAGGAGTGGCCGGTTGGACGAGCCCAGGCGAAACACGAGGGACTTGCAGATCTGGTCCACCTGACAGCCGACGGCGCGGGCGGCGTCCGCCGCGGTGCGAGCCGACTGTCCCAGGTCCACGATCTCGTGTCCCAGGCCCAGGGCTCGCAGGGCTTCCTGCACGCGCTGGACGGTCGCGCTGGCGAATTCCGCCATGCTCAGCCCCGGCCCGTGGCCGCTCGCGCGCAGGCCTGCATCTGCCGCAGGTGCTCGACGTCGTGGTCGGCGACGTGGGTGGCGTATTGCAGGAGCGAGATCGGCCCGAAGAAGCCCGAGATGCCCAGCCGCTGGCCGGCGGATTCGGGCAGCGCGCGGAGAAACGCGAGCGTCTCGGCTCGCGCCCGCGCGAAGGCCGCGAGCGACGTCGGGAAGGCGTCCGTGCTGTGGTCACGCTCACGCGCCCACGTCTGGGGCGTGAAGGCGACGAACGCCGGCCGATCCTCGGCGGCCATCCGGCGCAGGCGCGGCAGGAACACCTCGGTCTCGACGTGCAGCAGGTGCGCCATGACCTCGTTCACGCACCACTCGCCGGCGGCGGGCCGGCGGCGCAGCTGGGTGTCATCGAGCCCGGCCGCCGCGGCGGCGAGATGATCGGTTGCGGCCGTGAGGGCCTCCGTGATCTCGGCCACGGTCAGCGGCCGGCGGGCCTCGCACCGCTTGGGCCGCAGGCCGAGCGCGGCGCGGATCGCCTGGATCTGTCGAAGGTGCTCGGTGTCGTGCTTGGTGGTGCTACGCGCGTAGGCCTCGACGGACAGCGGGCCACGGCTCGGCGTCACGCCCGTGCGGCTCCACTGCGACGACTCGAGCCGGCCCAGCGTCTTGACGACCTGCTCGCGCGCGGAGCCGAAGGCGGCGACCAGCGTGGGCAGATCGCTGACGTCGCCCCCATCCGCCACGACCTTGGCGAACACGGGCTGCTCCTCGGCGAGGATGCGGCGCAGCCGGGGCAGGAACTTGTCGCGATCGCCTTCCACGAGATGGCGCACGACGTCGATCACGGCCCACTCGCCCGGAGCCGGCGCCTGCGAGGCATCAGCCGTCGGGACGTCGAGCGTCAGCTCGCGCAGGAGCCCCCCGGCGGCCGCGAGCTCCAGGATCAGCAGCTCTCGCTCGGTCATGAGCGGATCACGACAGTCCGCGCACGGCGCGCAGGACATCGGCCGGGTCGGGCCGGACCTGGAAGTTGCTGCTGATCGACAACCACCGCACCACGCCGTTGCGATCGAGGACGATCGTCGCCGGGCGCGGCACGTCTTCGCCGCTCGGCCCGCCCCGCGCGTGCACCAGCCCGTAGCGGCGCGTCACCGCGAGGTCACGATCGGCGAGGAAGCGATAGCCGAGGTGCAGACCCTCGGCCAGCTTCTGGCTACGCTCGTTGGGGTCCGGAGAGACGGCGACGATCTCGACACCCGCGCGCTCGGCTTCGGAGAGTGCGGCTCCAAGTCCTTGGAGCTCCGCCATGCAGAACGGTCACCAGTAGCCCCGGTAGAAGATCAGCACGACGGGCTTCTGGCCGCGGTAGTCGGCCAGGGACGCCGGCCGGCCCGCCGCGTCGGTCAGCGTGAAGTCGGGCGCCCGCTCGCCCACGCGGAGCGCCGTCGGCGCGACCGGCACGCGCGCGCCGACGAAGTTGAACCAGCTCCCCCCGATCAGCAGGACACCGGTGAGCGCCAGCGCGGTCCACGCCGGCCATCGCCGCGTCCGCGCCCGGGCCACCGCGAGACCGGCCAGGGCCGTCGCCACGGCGAACGCCAGGACGTAGGCCTCTGGATGGTTGCGAACGACCGCGACCCGCAGGAGGAGCGCGTAGGCGGCGGGGGCGCCCAGCGCCAGCGCGATGCTCAGGATGACGAGCCAGGTGGACGTCATCACGGCATGACGATGTGGTCGAAGCCCTCCGCGTGCGCGTAGCCCTTCGACTTGCCGATCTCGCCCGAGCGCTCCCGCACCCGCTTCTCGACGCCCTTGAAGTCGGCGAACTGGCTGGCGTGGCAGGCCAGCGCGCGGAGCTTCAGATCGATGACGTCGGAGACGTCCACCACGAGCTGGGGATTCTGCCACTGCATGACGTACACCTGCTTGACCTTGTGCGGCTCGAACTCCGGCAGCAGCTCCGGGAACGCCATGTGATCCCGCGCCAGGGGATAGACGCAGTCGATGGCCACGCCGCCCACCACGCGGTGGTCGCGGTGCGAGGCGCCGAGGTTGTAGGTGCGGTTGGGGTACTGACAGATCAGCAGGTCGGGCCGCCACTTCCGGATCTCGCGGGTGACGTCCCGGCGCACGTCGCGGGTGTCCTCCACCTCGCAATCCGGATAGCCGAGAAATTCCACACGGGCGACGCCCAGCGTGCGGGCGGCGTTGCGCTGCTCGTCGGCGCGGATCGCGGCCAGCCGCTCCGGGGTCATGGTCCGGTCACCCGAGCCCTTGTTGCCGTTGGTGACGATGACGTAGGTGATCTCGCAGCCGTCCTTGGCGAACTTGGCGATGGTGCCCCCGGCGCCGAACTCCGAGTCGTCCGGATGCGCCGTCACCACCAACACGCGCTGGATCTTGTCGGCCATGAACGCTCCTCTCCGCCCTGTCGATCCAATTGAGACGCCGCGCTTCAGGATACCGATTCGGGCGACTCGGCGCGTTATAATCGCGCGATGTCTGAGGCCCGCCGCCGGGCGATCGGCGCGCTGCTCCTGCTCCTCGCTGTCACACCGCTGCTGGCGCTGGCGCCCTCCGCTCCCGGCGCGGTGCGGCTGGCCGGCGTCAGCTTGCTCTGGTGGTACACCGGGCTCGTCGCGCCGCTCGTCGCCACCGCCATCACCGTCGCAATCCTCTGGCGCCGGGGCAAATGACGGCCCTGAGCGCCGTCGCCCTGTGGCTGCACCCCGCGCTCCTCGTCGTGCTCGCGCTCCGCATCGCCGCCGGTGAGCCCGACGCGCCGTGGCTCGCGCTCGGGGCACTGATCGCCCCGCTGGTGGCGCTGCTGGCGCCATCCCGCCGCGTCCTCGAGCGGCACCGGCTCGGCGGCGCGATCACCGGCGTGGTGCTGATCCTGCTGCTCGCCGCCGATTTCCTCGTCGCCGCCGATGCGGCCGCGCTGCTCGGCGGCGCGCCGTGGCAGGGCGTGGCGTTCGCGGCGGTGGTGGCCCTGCTCGTCGTGGCCTGGCCCGATGCCGCGCGCGCGGGCGCGCCCGCGCTGGTGCTCGGCGTGGTCGCGCTGCTGTTTCCGCTGGGCGCGGTGGCCGTGGGGGCGGCCAGCACGCCATGGTCCGCCTGGAGCCGCGGCAGCGCGCGGCCGGCGGCGACCTTCTCGGAGCGCGGCGCCTGGTCGCGCGAAGGTGATCGCTTCGCGCTCGCCTCCCGTCTGCGCTTCCGTGACGGCCAGCGTGTGACCGCGGTCGCGGCCGGCACCTTCCGCGTGGTCGAGCACGACGCGCCGCAGCCGACGGTGCGCGAGTGGCGGCTGGGGGCGGGAGAGACATTGACCCTCCGGCCCGGTGATGAGCTTGCGGTCCCGGCCGGCGCGCGGCTGCGGTTCGAGCCGGGGCGCCGCGTTCCGGGGGGACCGGCCTCCGGGACCGACTGGGCCGACGCCCCGGGCCGAAGCCCCTGGATGCTGCCCGCCGCGCTCGGCGCTCTCGTGACCTTGATCGGTGGCGCACTCGCGCTGGTGCCGCCCCCCGCGCCGAGGTGACCGCACTGCCGTGGCTGGCCCGCTGGCGCTGCTGGTCGCGACGGCCGGTGCGGTCTGCTGGGGTGTATACACGGCCGGCGTTCGCCCCCGAGCTGGCGCTCGGAGGCTCACCGCTGGCGGCGATCGTGCGATTGCCCAGCCTCGTGCTCGGCACTCGCGGTCGACTGCTCGCCCTGCTGGCCCTGCTGGCGCTCGTCTTCGTCCTGCTCGCCGTCGCGGCCGCGGCGCGCTCGCGGCTCGCCGCCACCGCCGGGCCAGCGCCCGGTTTCTGGGCAGTCGACCGTGGTCGTGGCGGCCGCGCTCGCGCTCTGGCTGTCCGATCCGTGGTGGCTGCTGCTCCTCGCGGCTGGTCTGGCGGCGGCCGCGATGCTGCCCATGCGCCTGGCGTCGACTCCGACCGGCGCCCTGGCCGGCAGCGCCGTGGGCGCCATCGCCTTCGTCGCGCTCAGCGCGCTGCCGGTGCTCGCTCCCGGTGCACCGGCGTGGCTGGGGGTCGTGGCCCGCTACCCGGCCCTGGTCGCGATGCCGCTGGGGTGGATGGTTGCCCGGATTCCGGGCAGCCCCCAGAAGCGGCGCCCGCCGAGGGTGGGCGACGAGCGCGCCGGCCGGGTCGAGGAGGCTGCCCCGGTCGTCTGAGTCAGGCGAAACCCGTGAGTGTCACGCAAGTCCTGGACTTTGTAAGTTATGGACTTTGTTGTGATACGAGGGCCGCGGCCCCATAATGTTCAGGGATGGCCAGCGACCGCATCGTCGTCCGCGGCGCCCGCGAGCACAATCTCAAGAACATCGACGTCGAGATCCCCCGCGACCAGCTCGTCGTCATCACGGGGCTGTCGGGCTCGGGCAAGTCCTCGCTCGCCTTCGACACCATCTATGCCGAGGGGCAGCGGCGCTACGTCGAGTCGCTGTCGGCCTACGCCCGGCAGTTCCTGGAGCAGATGGAGAAGCCCGAGGTCGACTCGATCGAGGGCCTCTCGCCGGCGATCTCGATCGAGCAGAAGACGACCTCCAAGAACCCGCGCTCGACCGTCGGCACCGTCACCGAGATCTACGACTACCTGCGCGTGCTGTTCGCGCGCGTCGGCATCCCGCACTGTCCCGAGCTGCGGCCGGGTGATCTCCGCGCAGACCGTGCAGCAGATGGTCGATCGCGTGCTGACGCTGCCGGCCGGCACGCGGCTGCTGGTGCTGGCGCCGGTGATCCGCGGACGCAAGGGCGAGTACAAGAAGCTCTTCTTCGACCTGCAGCGTCAGGGCTACTCCCGCGTGCGCGTGAACGGCACGATCCGCGACCTCGCGCGAGGAGATCGACCTCGACACGCAAGCGCAAGCACACGATCGAGGTCGTCGTCGATCGCCTCATCGTCCGCGACAACCTCGGCCCCCGCCTCGCCGACTCGCTGGAAACCGCGTTGCGTCTCGCCGACGGAATCGTCCAAGTCGAACCCCTCGCCGAGCGAAGCGCCGACAGCAGCACGGATGGCCGCGAAGGCAGTACGAGCAGCCGTGACCTCACGCGCAGGGGCCGGGCGAGGTCTGACGGTAGGCAAGCCGTCCACGCGAACTCGCGAGTCGGTGACAGTCGGCTCGCCGGCACCGCGAGCGGGGGGGTCTGGGGGGAGCGGAACGCGCCCCCCAGCCAAACAATCAAGGGCGCTGTCCAACCTTCCAACCCAAGAGCGTGGTAGCAAGGCCGCGTCGGAGCCCATGGTCTTCTCCGAGCGCCTGGCCTGCGCCGAGTGCGGCATCTCCTTCCCCGAGGTCTCGCCGCGCATGTTCTCGTTCAACAACCCGTACGGCGCCTGCCCGGAGTGCGGCGGCATCGGCACGCGCTGGGAGATCGATCCCGAGCGGCTGGTGCCGAACCCGGCTCGCTCGCTGCAAGCCGGCGCGCTGGCGCCGTGGGCGGGACGCGAGTCGACCTACTTCCGGCAGACGCTGACCGCGCTGGCCAAGCGCTACAAGTTCTCGCTCGACGAGCCGTGGTCGAAGCTCCGCAAGAGCGCGCGCGACGTGATCCTCTTCGGCGACAAGGACGGCGGCTTCGAGGGCGTGGTGAAGGTGCTCGAGCGCCGCTACCGCGAGACGCAGTCGGAGGACGCGCGGCGGAGGTCGAGACGTTCATGACCGAGCGGCCGTGCCCGGCCTGCGGCGGCTCGCGCCTGCGGCCGGAGTCGCTCGGCGCTCAAGATCGCGGGCCGGTCGATCGCCGACGTCGTGCGCTGCACCATCAAGGACGCCTCGGGGTTCTTCGCGTCGCTCGCGCTGAGCGAGCGCGAGGCCGCGATCGCGCGCCGGGTCCTCAAGGAGATCCGCGAGCGGCTCGGCTTCCTGATGAACGTCGGGCCTCGACTACCTGACGCTGGACCGGCCCGCCGGCACGCTGTCGGGCGGCGAGGGCCAGCGCATCCGGCTGGCGACGCAGATCGGCTCGAGCCTGGTCGGCGTGCTCTACATCCTCGACGAGCCGTCGATCGGCCTGCACCAGCGCGACAATCGCCGCCTGCTCGACACGCTGCGGCGACTGCGCGACCTCGGCAACACGGTGCTGGTGGTCGAGCACGACGAGGACACGATCCGCGCCGCCGACTACGTGCTCGATCTCGGGCCCGGGCGCCGGCGAGCTCGGCGGCCACCTCGTGGCCGTACGGCACGCCCGAGGAGATCGTGCGCGAATCCGCAGTCGCTGACCGGCCAGTACCTCTCGCGGCGCGCGTCGCATCCCGGTGCCGGTCAACCGGCGGCAGGGCAGCGGGCAGTTCGATCACGATCCACGAGCCGCGCGAGCACAACCTGCAGGGCATGGCCGTGAAGATCCCGCTCGGCACGTTCACCTGCGTCACCGGCGTGTCGGGCTCGGGCAAGTCCACGCTCGTCAACGACATCCTGTATCGCGCGCTGGCCCAGATGCTCTACCGCGCGCAGGACCGGCCGGGCGCGCACACGCGCATCGAGGGCGCCCAGCACATCGACAAGGTCGTCGACATCGACCAGTCGCCGATCGGCCGCACGCCGCGCTCCAACCCGGCGACCTACACCGGCGTGTTCACGTTCATCCGCGCGCTGTTCGCGCGGACGCCCGAGGCGCGCATGCGCGGCTACCAGCCCGGGCGCTTCTCGTTCAACGTCAAGGGCGGACGCTGCGAGGCGTGCCAGGGCGACGGCCTGGTGAAGATCGAGATGCACTTCCTGCCCGACGTCTACGTCACCTGCGACGTGTGCAAGGGCAAGCGCTACAACCGCGAGACGCTCGAGGTGCACTACAAGGGCGCCAGCATCGCCGCAGGTGCTCGACATGACGGTGCGCGAGGCGCTCGGCTTCTTCGACGCCGTGCCGGCCATCAAGAGCAAGCTGCAGACGCTGCGACGACGTCGGCCTCGACTACATCCGGCTGGGCCAGTCGGCGACGACGCTGTCGGGCGGCGAGGCCCAGCGCGTGAAGCTCGCGACCGAGCTCTCGCGCCGGGCGACCGGGCGGACGCTCTACATCCTGGACGAGCCGACCACCGGCCTGCACTTCGCCGACATCGAGAAGCTGCTGGAGGTGCTCAACCGGCTGGTCGATCAGGGCAACACCGTGGTGATCATCGAGCACAACCTGGACGTGATCAAGACGGCCGACTGGGTCATCGATCTCGGGCCCGAGGGCGGCGACGCGGGCGGGCGCGTGGTCGCCATCGGCACGCCGGAGGCCGTGGCCGGACAGGCCGAGCAATCCTATACCGGCCGGTTCCTCCGGTCGGCGCTGAAGGTCGGGTGAGACGTGCCTGACGTGAGGAGTAGTGAGATGCGTCGTACCAAGATCGTGTGCACCATCGGCCCGGCCTCGTCGAGCGTGGCCGACCTCGACCGGCTCGCCGCCGCCGGCATGGACGTCGCCCGCCTGAACTTCTCGCACGGCACGCACGCCGAGCACGCCGAGGTGCTGCGCCGCCTCCGCGAGGGCGAGGAGCGCTGGGGCCGGCCGATCGCCATCCTTCAAGATCTGCAGGGGCCGAAGATCCGCCTGGGCACCTTCGGCGAGGGCGGGGGCCGCCGCGTCGACCTCGAGCCCGGCCGCGCCTTCGCGCTCTGCCGCCGACCGTGCGTGGGCACGGTCGAGCGCGCCTACGTGGCGCCGCCCGAATCGCTGGACGGCGTGAAGGTCGGCGACCAGGTGCTGATGGACGACGGCATGATCCAGCTCACGCGTCGAGGAGGTCACGCCGGACGAGGTGCGCTGCCGCGTGATCGCCGGCGGGCGCATCAGCGACCACAAGGGGCTGTCGCTGCCGCGCGTGCCGCTGCCCATCTCGTGCCTGACCGACAAGGATCGCGAGGACCTGCGCTTCGGCATCCAGCACGGCGTCGACTTCGTGGCCATCTCGTTCGTGCGCACGGCCGCCGACATCGCCGAGGCGCGGAAATTCCTGGGCGAGCACGGCGCCGACATCCCGCTGGTGGCCAAGCTCGAGCGTCAGGAGGTCATGGCCAACCTGCCCGACATCCTCGACGCCGTGGATGCGGTGATGGTGGCGCGCGGCGACCTCGGGGTGGACGTGCCGCTGGAGGACGTCCCGCACCTGCAGAAGGAGATCATCCGGCAAGCGCGCGCGGCCAAGGTTCCGGTGATCGTCGCCACCCAGATGCTGGAGTCGATGGTCACCCACCTGCGGCCCGACGCGGGCCGAGGTGTCCGACGTGGCCACCGCGATCTTCGACGGCGCCGACGCGATCATGCTGTCGGCCGAGACGGCCACCGGCCGCTACCCGGCCGAGGCCGTCGAGGTGATGGCGCGCATCGCCGAGCGCGCCGAGCAGTCGGTGCTGGCCCAGGCGCCGATCCGCCGGCGGCGCACGGATGCCGAGATCGGCGTCGGCTTTCCCGAGGCCCTGTCCGATGCGGCCGCCATGGCGGCCCACGCGCTCGACGCCCGGGCCATCGTCGCCTTCACGCAATCGGGGTTCTCGGCGCGCCTGATCTCGCACCAGCGGCCCGACGTGCCGATCATCGCCTTCACGCCGTCGGTGGAGGTGCGTCGCCGCCTCGCGCTGTCGTGGGGCGTGGCCTCGCGCCTCATCCGCAAGGTGGACACGACCGACGAGCTGTTCGATCAGATCGAAGAGACGATGCTGCGGTGACGGCACCGTGGCGCGTCAACGACGTGATCGTCATCATCTCCGGCTCGCCGATGTGGGTGGCGGGCACGACCAACCTCATGAAGCTGCATCGGATCGGGGAACGCCGCTGAGTCGACGCCGCGGCCTCGCCCTGGCCCTCGTCGTGGCCGGCCTGGCCGTGGTGTGGGGCGGCGGCGGGCTCTGGCTCGCGCGCCGTCTCGACGCGCGCGACGCCGCCACGGTCGATGCCCTGACGCTGGCGGCGCGGGCGCCGCTGGACGAAGCCGAATCGCTGGTGCGCCGCGAGGCGGGACTGCTCGCCCAGGACGCGGCCGTCGTGGACGGCGTGGTGCGCCACGACCCGGCGGCCCTCACCCGCGGCGCCAGCCGGATCCGCACGCTCGGGCTCGACGGCCCGGCCGACTGTGTGGTCATTGCCGATGCCGGCGGCGCGACGCTCGCCCAGCGCCCGCCCACGCTCAGCCTGCTGCCCGCCGACGCCGCCACGCCGGCGACTCCCAACCTGGCGCTCCGGGTTCTCGACGGCCGCTCGTATCTCCTGGCCCGTTCGCCCATCAGTGGCGCGGACGGTCCGGTGGGCATGGTCGCCGTGGGGGTGCGCCTCGATCGGCTCACCACCGAGCCCGGGGCCTCGACCGTCGCGCTGGTCGCCGGTGATCGGCTGCTCGGCCCGCCGCTCTCCGGCGCGCCGGAATCGGGCTGGGGCGCGATCACGCGCTCCGGTCACCTCGCGGTCGGCGGCGAGCGCTGGCTGGTCCGCCCGGCGGGACGGATCGGCGACGACACGGTGTGGGCGCTCGTCCCCGAGCGGCTGGCCGGCCGCGAGCGTGGATGGCTGTGGGCCGCGCTGGCGGGATCGTTTGCGCTGACCGCCACGAGCGCCGCGCTCGCGCTGGTGCTCCCCGGTCGTCGCCGTGCGCTCGCCGCCGCGACTTCCGCGGCCGCACGGTCGGTTCCCGACATCGAGCGGCGCAACCGCGAGCTGGAGGCGCTCTACGCCGCCGCGGTCACGATGGGCTCGAGCAGCGACCTGGTCGCCACCGCCGAGCAGACGCTCGACGTGGTGCTGGGCGTGGCCGGCTCGCACGTGGGCATGGTGTATCGGCTGGACGCCGCGCACGAGCACCTCATCCTGCATCGCCAGCCGTGGGCTGTCGCCGGAGCAGGCCGAGCGGTTGCGCGAGCGGCGCGTGGACGCCTCGCACACCGGCGAGGCCGCGCAGCTCCGGCGCTTCGTGATCACCGACCTCACGCGCTCCGAGCGCGTCAGCGACCCTCTGCTCCGCCGCGCCGTCGAGGCCGGTGAATTTCACACCCAGCTGGCGCTGCCGATCTTCGTCGACGATGACGTGTGGGGCGTGCTGGCGGTGGTGTCCACGCGGCCGCGGACCTTCGACACCGATCTGCTCACGCTGCTGCAGGGCGTCGCCCACCAGGTGGGCCTCGCGGTCTCCCGCGCCGCCCTGCTGGCCGAGACCCAGGAGAAGAGCCGACGGCTCGAGGCACTGGCGCGGCTGGCGCAGGGGTTGACCGCCACGCTGTCCGGCGACCAGGTGCTCGAGCGCGTCGTCGGCGCCGCCGTCGAGCTGCTCGGCGCCAGCATGGCGCGGCTGTGGCTGCTCGATGACGATGGCCAGCGGCTGACCCTGGGCGCCTTGGCCGGGCAGGTGGCCGCGCCCGAGGCTGCGCTCGCTGGCGGTCGGCGAGGGGCTGGTCGGGCTCGTCGTGGCCCGGGCGACGTCCATCACGATGCCCGACGTCCAGAGCGACACGCGGGCGCGCAACGCCTCGCGCCTGTCCGCCGAGGGGATCGTCTCGGCCGCCGGTGTACCGCTGGCGGTCGGCGCGCGCATCCTCGGCGCGCTGGCCGTCGGCACCACCGAGCGGCACGACTATTCCGAGGAAGAGCTGTCGCTGCTGCAGTCGCTGGCCGACCAGGCCGCCATCGCCATCAACAACGCGCGGCTCTTCTTCGACGAGCAGACGCGCCGCGCGTACCTCAACGCGCTGCTCGAGATCAACACCAAGATCGGCACGCTGGCGCCGACCACGACGCTGCTGTCGTCGATCGCCGAGGAAGCGGCCCGCCTGCTGGCGCTGGACAACGCCGGCTTCCGCCTGCTGGAGGGTGACGAGCTCGTCCTGGCCGGCATGGCCGGCACGGCCGTGCAGACGATGGTCCGGCCGCGCCTGCGGGTCGGCGAGAGCCTGAGCGGCCGCGTGGTCGACGGCCGGCCACTCCTTGCTGTTCGACCTCGACGAGAGCCGGCCCTCGTGGCCGAGCACGTCGCGGCGGATCGCCGGCTCGGCTACACGAAGTTCCTCGGTGTGCCGCTCAAGGTCGGCGAGCGCACGATCGGGGTGCTGACGTTCCGCGCCCGCCGCCCGTTCAGCCCGCGCGACCAGGAGCTGGCCGAGGCCTTTGCCGGCCAGGCCGCCGTCGCGCTCGAGCACTCGCGTCTCTACCAGGACGCGCGCCAGCAAGCGGCGCGCATGCGGGCGCTCGCCGATCTGGGGCGCGTGCTGTCCGAGACGCTCGATCCCGACGTGGTGGGCCAGCGCGTGGCCGACAGCATCTGCGCGCTGCTGGGCGCGCGCGCCTCCGCCCTCTATCGCACGGGTCCCGGCGGCGAGCTGCTCGCGCTGGCCACGTCGCGCTCCGGCAGCTTCGACTGGGCGCCGGTGCTGGCCCCGGGCATCGGGATGGCCGGACTGGCCGTCCGCGAGCGCCAGCCGGTGGCGGGGCCCGACGTCCTGACCGACACGCGGCTTCACTACGAGCCCGCGGTGCGCGAGAGTCTGGCGACCAATCCCGACCGTGCGCTGCTCGGCGCCCCGCTCATCGTGCGCGACCGGCTGCTGGGGGCGCTGGCCGTGGCCGATCGCACCGGGCGTGTCTTCGACACCGAGGACACGCGGCTGGCGCAGGCCTTCGCCGACCAGGCGGCCCTGGCGCTGGAGAACGCCGGGCTCTACCGCGAGACGGAGCAGCGACGGCGCGAGGCCGAAGAGCTGGCTCGACTGGCCGGCTCGCTGACCGAGAGCCTCGAGACGGACGCGATGGCCGCGCGGATCGCCGAGAGCGTCGTCACCCTGTTCTCCGTCCAGTCCTCGGTGATCCGCCGCCTGCGGCCCGACGGTGCGCTGGTGGCGCTGGCCTCCGCCGGCCGGGCGCGCGAGATCGCCGAGCCGGGTCACGTCCTGCCGCCCGGCACCGGGACCTCCGGCCGGGCCGTGCAGCGCGGAGCCGCCGTCACCACCACGCAGATCTTCGACGACTCCGACGTGAACCTCACCGACGAGCTGCGCGAGCAGATGGCTCGCGTCGGCGACGCCGCCCAGCTGGCCGTGCCGATGCGCGCCGAGGGGCGGACCATCGGCTCGCTGTCGATCTCGGACCGGGCCGGCCGGATCTTCAGCGAGGCGGAGACGCGCCTGCTGCAGGCCTTCGCCGACCAGGCGGCGCTGGCGCTCGAGAATGCGCGGCTCTACGCCGAGACGATGCGGCGGCGGCAGGAAGCCGAGGAGCTCGCCCGGCTGGCCCAGACGCTGACCGAGAGCCTCGACGTCAGCGACGTCGTGGGACGGACCGTGGAGAGCGTGCTGCCGCTGTTCCGCGCGCGCTCCTCGGTCCTGCGGCTCCTGCAGCCCGACGGCTCGCTGGTCGCGCTGGCCATCGGGGGACAGAGTCGCGCGAACTTCGAGCCCGGCCACGTGACGCCGTCGGGCACGGGCGTCCTCGGCCGTGCGGTGGCCGAGGGGCGCGCGGTCGCGGTCTCCGACATCCTGGCCGCGAACGCGCCGGTCCTCGGCGATGACCTGCGCGAGCGGCTGCGCGACGCGGGCGAAGGCGCCATCCTGGCCGTGCCCCTGCGCGTGAGCGGCACGATCATCGGCGCGCTGGGCATCGCCGATCGCGGCGGGCGCCAGTTCTCCGCCGAGGAGGCCCACCTGCTGCAGGCGTTCGCCGACCAGGCCGCGCTGGCCCTGGAGAACGCGCGGCTGTTCTCGCTCGAGCGGTCGCGACGCCGGCAGATCGCGGTGCTGGCCGACATCGAGCGCGAGTTCGCCGCCGAGCTCGACTCCGCCCGGCTGCTCGCGTCTCGTGGCCGAGCGCTCCGGCGCCCTGTTCGCCGCCGACGGCGGCATCTACCTGCTCGACGACGACGGCATGCTGGTGCGCGAGGCGTGGACCACCGAGGGCCCGGGCGCCATCCGCGTGATGCCCGGCGACAGCCTGGCCGGGGTGGCCGCCGCCGAGCGCCGCGGCGTCCTCGCCAACGACTACCCGAACTCGCCGCTGGCGCGGCCGGAGTTCATCGCTCACGGGATCCGCCACGCGATGGCCCAGCCGCTGATCATCGGCGATCGGGTGCGCGGCGTCGTGACCATGAGCCGCTCGGGCGACGACGCCGGGCCGTTCCAGCCCGACGACCTGCCGTTGCTGGAGAGCTTCGCCGCCCAGGCGGCCATCGCGCTGGAGAACGCGCGCCTGTATCACGCGGCGGAGACGCGGGCCGCGCGCCTGCGCACGCTGAGCCGGCTCAATCACCTGGTCACCTCGTCGCTCGACCCCAATCACGTCCTGGCCTCGATCGCCGAGGCGGCGGCCGAGATCGTCCACGCGCCGTTCGTGGCCTTCTGGCTGGCCGACGAGGACACCCGCACGCTGCGCATGCAGGGCCTGCGTGACACGTCGTCGGGCACCGGCGAGAACATCGACGAGCTGCGCTTCGGCGAGGGCGCGGTGGGCTGGGTGGCCACCGAGCGCCGGCCGCTGGCCATCGCCGACATCCACGCCGACGGTCGCTTCGTGGCGCGCGACTGGGCGCGCTCCCGCGGCTTCCACAGCCTCTACGCAGCACCCCTGCTCGATCAGACGCGCCTGCTCGGGGTGCTGGTGCTCATCGGCGAGCGGCCCTTCCACTTCGGCCCCGACGACGAGGACCTGCTGCAGTCGTTCTCGGCCCAGGCCGCGGCCGCCATCCGCAACGCCCGGCTCTACGAGGAGACGCGGCGCTACGCCGAGCGGCTGCGGGCCCTGGAGGAGGTCAACCGCCTGGTGTCCTCCTCGCTCAATGTCGAGGAGGTGCTGCAGAATCTCGCGCGGGCCATCGCCCAGTTCTTCGACGCGCCGTTCGTCAGCATCTGGGCGTTCGACGCCGGCGCGCAGCGGCTGCGCCGCGCGCTCACCTTCGGCGATCAGGAGCTGGCCGCCGAGCTGCACGACGACCTCGCGCTCGGGGAGGGGGCGGTGGGCTGGGTGGTGCAGCACCGCGAGCCGATCATCTGGACCGAGACGAACACCGATCCACGCTTCGTCGACGTGCCGCCGCTGAGCGCCCGCGGGCTGCGCTGGATGACGGTGTATCCCATCGCCATCGGCGACCGCATGCTCGGCGCCTTCGCCGTGCACCGGACGGCGGCGCTGCCGATCACGCCGGAGACCAGCTCGCTCATGGGCTCGCTGGCCGCCCAGGCCGCCATCGGACTCGAGAATGCACGCCTCTACTCCGAGACGAGCCGGCGCCTCACCGAGACACGCGCGCTGCTCGAGGTGGCCGAGATCCTCAACTCCACGCTGGACTCGACGCACGCTGCTCAAGCGAGTCACGCTCAAGGTGGCCCAGGTGTGCCGGGTGGACCGCTGCACGCTCGAGCTGTGGGACGGCGACCAGGTGATTCCGCTCATGTCGCAGTTCGCCGACGGGCGCCGCATGTCGCGGATGTGGGAGGAGTTCCGCGACCAGCCGGCGCTGGCGCCGGCGGCCATCCCGGCCAACGCCCAGGTCATCGAGACGCGGCAGCCGCTCGTCATCGACGACTGCGCGACGTCGCCGCTGCTGCCCCGCGAGTGGGTGGAGGCCTACGGGCTGCGCAGCTGCCTGATCGTGCCGATGCTCCGTCAGGAGGGCGTCATCGGCGTGATGACGCTCGACTACAGCGACCGGCCCGCGCGCTTCCAGGACTGGCAGCAGGATCTGGCCCAGGCCATCGCCGGCCAGCTGGCCCTGGCCCTGGAGAACACGCGGCTGTACGACGAGGCGCAGGAGCGGCTGAAGCAGACCCAGACGCTGCTGGCGGTGGGCCAGGTCGTCTCGCAGCCCGGCACGATCGACCGCCTGCTGCGCGCCGCCGCCAGCGAGGTGGCTCACGCCTTCGAGGCCGACATGGTCGGCGTGTACCTGGTGGATCCGTCCAAGCAGAAGCTGGTGGCGGCCGCCGGGTACCACGTGCCCAAGGAGCTGGTGGAGTTCTTCACCCAGCGACCGCTCGAGCTGGAGCGGACGCCGGCGCTGCTGCCGTCCTGGCGCGAGGGGCGGGCGGTGTGGAGCAGCGACGTGAAGGCCGACGACCGGTTCGATCCGGACTGGGTGGCGGCGCTGCCGCCCCACTCGGTGATGGTCGCGCCCACGATGGCGCACGGCGAGCCGGTCGGCGGGCTGTTCCTGGTGTGGTGGCGCACCGGCCGGGTCTTCCCGCCCAACGAGGTCCGGCTGGTCGAGGGCGTCGCCGCGCAGGTCGGCCTGGCCATGGAGAACGCCGAGCTGGCCCGTCAGACGCAGAGCAAGCTGGCGGAAACCGAGACGCTGCTCTCGGTCAGCCGCGCGGTCTCGTCCACCTTCGATCTGCAGAGCCTCGTGCGGCACTTCATGCGCCAGGTCGCCACGACCTTCGAGGCCGACACCGTCGGGCTCTGGCTGGTGGACGAGACCGGGCGGTGGCTCACGCCGCTGGCCGGCTACCACGTGCCGCCGGCCCAGCTGGAGATGCTGCGCGGCGTCCGGCTCTCGATTCCCGACCACCCGATCTTCGCGCAGGCGGCCTCCACGCTGCGGCCGGTGGTCTCGCACGACGCCTCCAACGATCCGCGGCTGCCGCGCGAGCTGCGCGAGGACGCGCCACACCGCAGCCACCTGTGGGTGCCCGTCGTCGCCAAGGGCCGGATGATCGGCGGCTTCGCCGTGGTGTGGTGGACGCGGCTGCGCGAGTTCTCGGCCAGCGATCTGGCCCTGATCGAGGCCATCGCCACCCAGGCCGGCGTGGCCATCGAGAACGCGCGGCTGTTCGAGGAGAACCGGCGGCGCGTGGAAGAGCTGTCGGTCCTGCACGAGCTGTCACGGGCCGTCACCGGTCAGCTCGACCGCGCCGCGTTGCTCGACGCGCTGCGCGAGCAGATCGCGCGCGTGCTCGACGTCCGCAACATGGGCGTCCTGCTGCGGGCGGAGGACTCCGACGAGATGGAGGTCGTGCTGCGGACCGTCGACGGCGAGATCGACATGACCGAGCCGCGACGGTACCCGGCGACCGGCGTGGGCCTCATGACGGCCGTGCTGGAGACGGGAGCGCCGCTCCGGGTGGACGACTACCTGGCGGAGTGCACGCGGCGCGGCCTCGAGCCGGTCATCCGGTCGGAACGGCTACGCTACTGGGTCGGCGTGCCGCTGAGCGCGCGCGATCGCGTGCTCGGCGTGATGACGCTGCGCAGCGCCGACCGGCCCTTCAGCGAGGCGGAGGAGCGCCTGCTGGTCAACGCCGCGCATCTCATCGCACTGGCCCTGGCCAGCGTGCAGCTCTACGAGGAGCGCACCCGGGCCTTCGGTGAGCTGGCGGCCGCTCAAGACCAGCTGGTGCGGACCGAGAAGCTCCGGGCGCTGGGCGAGATGGCCTCCGGGGTCGCCCACGACTTCAACAACCTGCTCGCCTCGGTGCTGGGCCGCGCTCAGCTCCTGCTGCGCCGCGTTCATGAGCCGCAGCAGCGCCAGTGGCTGCAGGTCATCGAGCGCTCGGCGCTGGACGGCGCGCACACGGTGCGGCGCCTGCAAGACTTCACTCGAATCCGCCGCGACCAGCCCCTGGTGCCGCTCGATCTCAACCAGGTGGTCCGGGACTCGCTCGACATCACGCAGTCGCGCTGGAAGGACGAGTCGACCACTCGCGGCATCGTGATCGAGGTCCGGACACGACTGACCGACCGTGCCCGCGGTGCCTGGCGACGCGTCAGAGTTGCGCGAGGCCATGACGAACCTGATCCTCAACGCGGTCGACGCCATGCCCGAGGGCGGCACGCTGACCCTTGGCACCGCGCTGGTGGACGATCGGGTCGAGGTGACCATCAGCGATACTGGCGTCGGCATGCCACCCGAGGTGCGCGAGAAAGTCTTCGACCCGTTCTTCACCACCAAGGGGCCGCAAGGAACCGGACTCGGGTTGTCGATGACCTACGGCATCGTCTCCCGCCACGGCGGCACGATCGTCATCGACAGTGAGGTCGGCCGGGGCTCGATCTTCCGTCTGTCCTTCCCGCGGGGCGCGGAATCGAAGCCGGCGGCGCCCGCCGTCGTTGCGGTCGAGACCCCGGCGGTGCGCTCGCTGCGCTGCCTGGTCGTGGACGACGAGCCTCCGGTGCGCGAGGTGATCGGCGACATCCTGGAGTCGGCCGGGCATGTCGTGGTCTCGCTCGGCGACGGCGCCGAGGCGATCGCGCGCTTCGCCGCCGAGCGCTTCGACCTGGTCGTCACCGACCTGGCCATGCCGCGCGTGTCGGGCTGGCAGGTGGCCCGCGCCGTGAAGCAGATCGCGCCGCAGGCGCCCGTCTTCCTCGTCACCGGGTTCGGCGTCGAGCTGACGGCCGAGGAGCGTCGCACCCACGGCGTGGATCTCGTCCTCGTGAAGCCGCTGCAGATCCAGGAAGTGCTCGACGCCGTGGCCGAGGTCGCCGCCCGCACGCGCAACTGACCGCCACACCACCCCCCGCCGGAGGAATCCAATGCCCTATCAGCACCTGACCGTGGAACGGGCCACTGGGGTCGCCACGCTCACCCTGAACCGCCCCGACGCCTACAACTCGCTCAACATGGCGCTCGGCCGCGAGCTGTTCACGGCCTCGCTCGAGCTGGACGAGGACCCCGAGGTGCGCTGCGTCGTGATCACCGGAAGCGGACGGGCCTTCTGTGCCGGCGGCGACGTGAAGGACTTCGTGGACAATCTCGGGCGCATCGGGGCGCACATCAAGGAGCTGACCACCTATCTGCACGGCGCCGTCTCGCGCTTCTGCCGCAGCGACAAGCCGGTGATCATGGCGATCAACGGCATCGCGGCCGGCGGCGGCTTCAGCTTCGCGCTGTCGGGCGATCTCGTGGTGGCCGCCGAGTCGGCCAAGTTCACGATGGCCTACTCGAAGATCGCGGCCACGCCGGACGGCTCGTCGTCCTACTTCCTGCCGCGTCTGATCGGCCTGCGCCGGGCCATGGAGCTCTATTTCACCAATCGCGTCCTCACCGCCCGCGAGGCGCTGGAGTGGGGACTGGTGACCCGCGTGGTGCCTGACGCCGAGCTGCGGCCGGCGGTGGCCGCGCTGGCCGCCGAGCTGGCCCAGGGACCGACGAAGGCCTATGGCGCGGCCAAGCGCCTGCTGCACCAGTCGACCTGGGAAAGTCTGGAGACCCAGATGGAGCTGGAGGCCCAGGCCATCGCCGCCGCCGGCCACACCGAGGACTTCCGTGCCGGCGTCACCGCCTTCGCCCAGAAGGGGACGCCGACGTTCCGGGGACGCTGACCCGCGCGAGCGGGTATCCTGAACGCGGAGGATGCCATGAAGCCACGCCTCTACTACCGCCCGGGCTGATCGTCCTGCGCCAAGACGAAGGAGCTCCTCACGTCTTGGGGGATCGAGTTCGATCCCGTCGACATCCAGGCCGAGCCGGCCACCGTCGAAGAGCTCAAGCGTCTGGGGGTGCCCCGCGTCCCCGCCGTCTCCGTCGGCGATCGCGCCGTGCACGGCTGGAATCCCGCCGGCTACGCCGCGCTGCTCGGCGTGCCGTACACCGGCAACGATCAGCTGCCGCCCCGCGAGCTGGCCAGGCGGATCGATCGCATCCTGGATTCCGCACAGTCACTGGTCGCCCGCTTCGATCGCCAGCAGCTGGACACGATCCCGGCCGAGCGCAAGCGCTCGATCCGCGACCTGGGCTATCACATCTTCCGCGTCGGCCTGTCGTTCGTCGACACGATGGACCGCGGGCATCTGCCCGAGACGTGGTTCGACGAGCGCGCGCCGCAAGGCATGGACGACGGCGGCGACGTCGCCCGCTGGGGCGCGCTGGTCCGCGGCCGCATCACCGGCTGGTTCGAGGGCGCCGCCGACAGCGAATTCGACCGCACGCTGAGCATCTACTACGGCCCCCAGGGCGCCCACGACCTGCTCGAGCGCACCGCCTGGCACTGCGGCCAACACCTCCGCCAGCTCTACGTCCTGGCCGAACGCATCGGCATCCAACCCGCCACACCGCTACCGACCGATGCGTTCAAAGGTCTGCCGATGCCCGAGGCTCTCTGGTAGGTCTCGCTCTCGTCGGCTCGCGTAGGACTGGCAGGCTCCGAGGTGACGCCGCGGCCGGGGCGCGTGGCCCGCGCGCGCGCCTCACGGCTCGCCTGTCGCCGTTAAGTGCAGGGCTGTCGAGCGAGCCGACAACGCTTCACTGGCCGCCCCCCAGCCCCCGGAGGGGGTTGGGGCGCGGCCAGTTGAATCGTGGGTGGCTCGCTCGCCGGACTCGAACCGACTAACGGCGACGACGGCTCGCCGTGATGGCGCGCGCGCGGGCCACGCGCCCCGGCCGCGGCGTCACCGGAGCCTGCGAGCGTTAGCGGTCGATCTCGAATTCCTTAGCGGTCGATCTCGTATTCCTTCAGCTTCCGCCAGAGTGTTGTCCGGCCGATGCCGAGGGCTTCGGCGGCGCCGGAGTGGTTGCGGCCGAAGCGTTCGAGCGTCTGTAGGATGTGGATGCGCTCGGCCTCGGCGAGCGTGATCTGCCGCGGCAGCGCTGGCGAGGGGCCGAGCTGCAGGCCGGCGGAGACGTGGGGCGGGAGGTCGTCGGGATCGACGGCGGCCGCTCGGGCCAGGATGGCGGCGCGCTCGATGGCGTTCTCCAGCTCGCGGACGTTGCCGGGCCAGGGATAGCGCAGCAGGCGCTCGAGGGCCGCCGGCGAGAGGCTGAGCTCGCGACCGAGCTTGGCCGCCGCGCGCGCCAGAAAGTGCTCGGCGAGCGCCGGCAGATCCTCGCGGCGGTCGCGCAGGGGCGGCAGCGACACCTGGATGACGTTGAGGCGATAGAAGAGGTCTTCGCGAAAGCTCCCCTGGCTGATGAGGGCCGCGAGATCGCCGTGGGTCGCCGCGATCACCCGCACGTCGATGGTCGCCGTCTGCGTGGCGCCGAGGCGTCGGATCTCGCCGCTCTGCAGCGCCCGCAGGAGCTTCACCTGGAGCGAGGCCGGCATCTCGGCGATCTCGTCGAGGAACAGCGTGCCACCGTCGGCCTCCTCGAACAGGCCGAGCTTGTTGACGGTGGCGCCGGTGAAGGCGCCTCGCATGTAGCCGAACAGCTCGGACTCCAGCAACGTCTCGGGCAGGGCGCCGCAGTTGATGGCCACGAACGGACGGGCGGCCCGCGCGCTGGCGTGATGAATGGCCTTGGCGATGACCTCCTTGCCGGTGCCGGACTCGCCCTGGATCATCACCGTGGCGTCGGTCGGCGCCACGCGCGCCACCAGGTCCAGGACGCTCAGCATGGCCGGCGAGCGCGCGATCAGGCCGGGCAGGCCGTAGCGCTCACGGAGCTGCGCGCGCAGGTTCTCGTTCTCGCGGCGCAGCTCGCGCCCGGCCAGGGCCTTGTCGATGCGGTGATTGAGCTCGTCCGGCTCCTGGCCTTTCTCGAAGTAGTCGAGCGCGCCCAGGCGGATCGCTTCCTTCGCCGACTTCCACTCCGCGTAGGCCGTGAGGAGAATCACCTCGGTGGCGGGCGCGTGGGCCTTGACCGCGCGCAGCACGTCGAGGCCGTCGCCGTCCGGCATGCGCAGATCGGTGACCACGAGGTCGAAGACTTCCTCGGCGAGCCGCTTGGTGGCGGCGGTGACGCCGTCGGCCTCGACCACGCGGTGGCCCCGCTTGCGCAGCAGCAGAGCAAAGGTGCTCCGCGCCGCCGGCTCGTCGTCCACGACCAGCAGGTGCGCCATGCTCAGGCCGCCTCCAGGGGGAACAGCAGGGTCACGCGCGTCCCGCGGCCGAGCTCGGAGTCGATCTCGATCCGACCGCCGTGCGCGGCCACGATGCGTTCGGCGATGGTCAGGCCCAGGCCGCTGCCATTGGGCTTGCCGGAGTAGAACGGCTCGAACACCCGGGGCAGGCGCTCACTGGAGATGCCCGAGCCGGTGTCGCTGACGGCCAGGACGACGCCGCCGTTCTGGCGCCCCACCTCCATGGAGAGGCGCCCGCGCCCGTTCATCGCCTCCACGCCGTTGAGCGCGACGTTCCAGAGCACCTGGGTCAGCTGATCGCGATCGAACGCGAAGCGGGGCACCATGGGATCGACCGCCACCTTGACGTCCACGCGAGAGGCGCGCGCACGGTCGTCGCGGATCAGGCCGCTGACGTGCTCGACCACCTGGCGGATGTCGCCCGTCACCCGCTGAGCTTCCTGCGGCTTCGCGAAGTGCAGGAAGTCGGAGAGGATCCGGTTGAGCCGCCGCGCCTCGGTGCGAATCGCGGCCAGGGTGGTCGCGCGCTCGTCGGACGTGAGCCCCGCCTCGTCGGTGAGCAGGGCGGTGGCGTTGACGATGGCCGCCAGTGGGTTGCGGATCTCGTGGGCCATGCCGGCGGCCAGCTCGCCCGCCGTGGCCAGCCGCTCGGCCTCGCGCAGGCGCGCGTGGAGCCGGTCGCTCTCGCTGCGAGCGCGCTCGAGCACCATGATGATCACCGCGAAGGTGGACAGGAAATAGAGCGTGATGAACACGGCGTGCACGACCATGTAGCTCGGCGACCCGGGCTCCATGCTCACGAACTGGCTGGCGATACGGTGCACGCCCCACAGGGTCAGCATGCCGGCCAGGAGCCGCTCGCCCCGGAAGCCGATGCTGCGTCCACGCGCGGGCCAGAACAGGACTCCGGCCGCCATCTGGACGACGCCCAGCGCCAGACCCACGATGCGCTGCCCCTCGTCGCCTTCGCCGAAGCTGTTCACCAGGGCCAGCGCCGTCACGGCGCCGGCGCCCACGAGCAGACCGCGCCCGCGCAACCGATAGTCCCACCGGTGCGCGACGGCGGCGGCGAGCGTGAAGCCGACCGCCGCCACGGTCGTGACGTCGGTGGCGAGGCTCGGCTGGGACAGGTGCAGGACGAACACGTCCACGAGCTTCAGGCCCTTGGACAGCGTGTACGCGCCCCAGGCCAGCAGCAGATACCGGAAGAAGCGGACGCGGTGCGAGGAGTAGAGGTACGCGAAGATGAGCAGCTGGATCGCGAACACGACGGTCGAGACGAACGTCAGCATCAACGGCACGGACATCACGCGGTTCACCTTCTCGAAGAGGCCCCTGAGCCAGGGGTCCTCGTGCACTGCTGTACACAGTGAGTCTACGCTGCGGGGCAAATCGTGTGCCACGCGCGAGACCTCTGGAATCGCGCGCTCGCGCTGCACGCGGGCGTTCCAGTTCAGAACGCTGTTTCAATGCGGAACAGCCAGCGCGGCGCGCTGCCGTTCCAGGATGAACTCGCAGTGTCGACCTGAAACCGGTCACCGCAAGGGCCCCCGGCACGTCCTCAATGATTTCGTGAGCTTTGCGTGTGGCACGCCTTCTGCTCCTAAGGCTCGATCGTTGGCGAGAGAGACTCGGATCGCCGAAGCGCCTCGCCGGCGAGTGCGAACTCGGAGCCGAAGGAGAGAAGAAACCATGAAGCGTGCGAACGTCGTTGCAGTTGCCCTGAGCGTTGCGTTGACGGCAACCGCCGCACACGCGGCCCCCTCGCGCGATGAGGTCCAGTCGCCGCGCGGTCAGGATGTCCAGGCGCCACGTGACAGGGACGAGGTGCAGTCACCGCGCGGTCAGGATGTTCAGGCGCCGCGCGACAGGGACGAAGTGCAGTCGCCGCGGAGCCAGGACGAGGTCCAGGCGCCGCGTGACAAGGACGAGGTGCAGTCGCCGCGGAGCCAGGATGAGGTGCAGTCGCCGCGCGGCCAGGACACCTCGGCGCCGCGTGACAGGGACGAGGTCCAGTCGCCCCGCGGTCAGAGCGCCTCGCCGCGCCAGTGACGCCAGGGCCGGGCGAGCGGGTCGCTCACGCTCGCCCGGCTCGCGTCCCGGACGCGCCCGGACTCACGCGCACGACGATCCGGCGCTAGTCCTCCTCGGCCCAGGTCTGGGTGAGGCGTCGCGCGAGCGTCCGGTGTCCCCTGAAGTAGAAGGCCAGCATGGCCGCCGCGGCCAGCAGATTTCCCAGGAAGATCGTCCAGCCCGCCACGTAGTCGAGGATCCAGCTGGCGAGGATCACGACGGCGCCGAAGAACGAGATCTCGAAGGCCGTGAAGACGATGATCAGCGCGAACAGGATCACCGGCTGGCGCTCGGCGGCGGCGACCAGGAACGCTCCGAGAATGCCGAAGACGATGAACGCCAGGCCGTGCAGCAGCGTGTAGGCGAGGATCGCGCTGCCCGGGTCGGGCTGACGGAGCAGCGCGATCCCGAGGAGCTTGGGGGTGCGCAGGGGCTCGCCCCGGATGGCGTCGATGGCGAAGAACCAGATGGCCACGACGGCCGCGCCCACGATCCCGGTCACGACCCCCTCCCACAGGACGCCGCCCCACGAGCCGACCAGCGTGCGCGGGAGCGCGCGGTGGGCGCGCAGGAAGTACCAGAGCATCGCGATCGAGGCCAGGAGGTTGCCCACCAGCACCGACCACCACACGAGCGCCGTCTGCACGCCGCGCCCCAGCACACCGAGCACGCCGAAGAAGAACACCTCGAAGCAGGCGAACAGGATCACGAAGGCGATGAACAGCGCCGGCTCGCGATCGCTCATCGCGAGCATCGTGGCCGCCACCACGCCGAAGGCCACGAAGGCCAGCCCGTGCAGGATCGTGTAGCCGAGGATCGGGCCCACCGCCGGCGCGGTGACAGTCGGCGTGTTGACGCCGAGGAAGACCAGCGAGCCCAGCAAGGATGGGGTGAGGAAGGGCCGGCCGCGCAGGATATCGAAGACGAAGAACCAGATCGCGACGACGGCGGCCCCGATCAAGCCGGCGACGATGCCTTCACGCAGAGCGGAGCGTCCGGCCGGGTTCATGCGTGGGATCTCGGCCGAATCTTAGCACCGTTGGCGGCCCCGGGAGTCGCACACGCGGTGAGGCGCTAGACGTCCTGCGCCAGGCGCACGCCGTAGTCGGAGTAGCGCAGGTGAGGGGGCAGCGACGAGCGATGACCGACCGGGCTCCAGGGGTCGGCGTGGCGCCAGGCGCCGCCGCGACTCACCCGTCGGGTGCCGGTGGCCGGACCGCGCGGATTCCGGGCCGGTGACACGGCGTAGTACCCCTCGTCGTACCAGTCCGCGCACCATTCATGGCACACGCCCGCGAGATCGTGAAGGCCAAGCGGGTTGGCCGGAGTCGAGCCCACCGGCGGCGGCGCCGCCGGCCTGACGACGGGCGGGGCCGCGTTTCCCCACGGATAGCGCGCGTCCTCGCGCCCGCCACGCGCGGCCTTCTCCCACTCGGCCTCGGTCGGCAGGCGCGCGCCGAGCCATTCGGCGAACGCGACCGCGTCGTCCCACGACACCCCGACCACCGGCTGCTCGGGCGTGTCGAAGCCGGTCGTGCGCCAGAACGGCGGCGCCGGCGCGCCGGTCGCCTCGAGCCACGCCGCCCACTGCGCCATTGGTCACCGGCGTCGTGGCAATCCGGAACGCCTCCACCCACACGCGATGCACCGGCCGCTCCCCGGGATGTCCGCCCTCCCAGCCCATCACGAACACCCCCGCCCCGACCTCGACAAAGTCCACGGCGCTATAATGACCCGCCCGCTCAATCGGTCACGGGTGCCACGCCTGACGGGCACCCGATCGCCGAGGAGCGCGCGGGATGCCCGCAGATGAGCGGGCACCCGATCGCGAAGCGATCGCCGAGCAGCGCCACGGGGCCCGAGGTGCCGCGCACTGAGCGGGCACCCGATCGCGAAGCGATCGCCGAGCAGACGCCACGGGATGCGAGGTGCCGCGCACTGAGCGGGCACCCGATCGCGAAGCGATCGCCGAGCAGCGCCACGGGATGCGAGGTGCCACGCAGTGAGCGGGCACCCGATCGCGAAGCGATCGCCGAGCAGCGCCACGGGATGCGAGGTGCCGCGCACTGAGCGGGCACCCGATCGCGAAGCGATCGCCGAGCAGACGCCACGGGATGCGAGGTGCCGCGCAATGAGCGGGCACCCGATCGCCGAGTAATCGACGAGGAGCGACACGGCTCCGCCGAGGCGCTCCGAGCACCCGGGGGGGCATGGGGGGCCATTTCGGGGCCCCCCATCTCGAAAGGAGAAGCACGCGATGAACGTCGCGGAACGTATGGGACGGCTGGGGACCGAGTCGGCGTTCGAGGTGCTGGCGCGGGCGCGCGCGCTCGAGCGTCAGGGCCGCGAGGTCGTGCACCTCGAGATCGGTGAGCCCGATTTCGACACGCCGGCGCACATCAAGGAGGCCGCCAAGCGCGCGCTCGACGCGAACGCCACGCACTATGGCCCCTCCGCCGGCCTGCCCGAGCTGCGCGAGGCCATCGCCAAGCACATCGGGGAGACGCGCGGGGTGCCGGTCTCTCCCGAGCAGGTCGTGGTGACCCCGGGCGCCAAGCCGATCATGTTCTTCACCATCCTGGCGCTGATCGGTCGCGGCGACGAGTGCATCTATCCCAACCCGGGATTCCCGATCTACGAGTCGGTCGTCAACTTCGCCGGCGGCGTGCCGGTCCCGATCCCGCTGCGCGAGGAGATCGGGCTTCGGCTTCGACATGGCGCTGTTCGAGCAGCGCGTGTCGGCGAAGACGAAGCTGATCATCATCAACTCGCCCGCAGAACCCGACCGGCGGCGTGCTCGATCGCGGCCAGATCCAGCGCATCGCCCAGATCGCCGCCGAGCGCCGGATCCCTGTGCTCACCGACGAGATCTATCGCCAGTTCCTCTACGACGGCGAGTTCGTGTCGTTCTACGCGCAGCCCGGCATGCACGCGCAGTCGATCCTGCTCGACGGATTCTCCAAGACGTTCGCGATGACCGGCTGGCGCCTCGGCTACGGCGTGATGCCGACCGACCTCGCCGAGCACGTCACCCGGCTGATGGTGAACTCCAACTCCTGCACGGCCTCCTTCGTGCAGCTGGCCGGGGTGGCCGCGCTCACCGGCGATCAGACCCCGGTCACGCGGATGGTGGCGGAGTTCAAGCGCCGCCGCGACATCGTGGTCGAGGGACTGAACCAGCTGCCCGGCGTGCGCTGCCTGTCGCCGCGTGGCGCGTTCTACGTCTTCCCGAACATCACCGGCACCGGGCGGCCGTCGAGCGAGGTGGCCGAGCGGCTGCTGCAGGAGGCCGGCGTGGCCGTCCTGTCCGGTACGGCGTTCGGCGCCCACGGCGAGGGCTATCTGCGCCTGTCGTACGCCAACTCCGAGGCCAATCTCCGCAAGGCGCTGGAGCGGATGCGGCCCGTGTTCGAGGCGTTCGCGCGCTGACCGCGCCGGCGCGGGAGTGATGGCCCGCACCACCGTCGCCGACGTGCTGGCCGATGGCCTCGCGCGCGCGGGCGCCGGCCGGCTCGTCACCGCGCGGGCCAGCGACCCGGTCGCCCTCGCCGTACGTGCGGCCGCCGAGCGCCGCGGCGTGCCCGTGCTCGACGCTCCCGACGCGATGGTGGCGGGCGTGCTGGCCGCGGTGAACGGCGAGGTGGGCGATGGGCCCGGCGCCCTCGTCGCGGGTCTCGGTGATGCGCACGGCCTCGTTCGTGGTCTCGCCCACGCTCAGCGCGATCGCGCGCCGCTGATCGTCATCACCGGCGAGCGGATCCGACGCCGCGCTGCTGGCCCCGGTCGTCAAGGCCAGCCTCGTCGTCGAGCCGGCCTCGGCCGGTCACTGGATCGCCCACGCCGCGAACCTGGCCTCGAGCGCACCGCGCGGGCCCGTCCATCTCGTCGTGAGCGCGATCGCGGTGAGCGAGTCCGCGCTGCCGGTGGCCACTTCCTGCCGACCGCTTCCGCTGCCTGCGCCCGACGCGAACGCGCTCGAGGCGCTGGCCACGGTGCTGACGGACTCGGTCCGGCCGATCCTGATCACCGGGCTCGAGTGCAGTGCCGACGACGCCAAGTGGCTGCGCGCGTTCGCCGAGACGCTACCCGCGCCGGTGCTGGCGACCCCCAAGGGCCGGGGCGTGCTGGCGGAGCCCCATCCACTCGCGCTCGGCCTGCTGGCCTCGAGCCATCCGTTGCTGGTGCGCGCCGACCTGATCCTGCTCGTCGGGGTGGATCCGAGCGAGCTTCCGCCGGGCCTGTCTGCCGGCGACGATCCCGGTCGCTCGGATCGGTCGCGGCCCCTGGTCCGGCATCACGCTCGCGCTGACGTGCTCGGCGATATCGCGCTCGCAATCGATGAGATGGCGCCCCGCGTGCGCGCCCGACCGGCCGCCGACTGGGATGTGGCCGAGCTGGATCGCCTCAAGCGCGCGCTGATCCAGGCGCTGCGCGCCACGCCGGCCGGGCGGCTGGTCGCGCTCGCCCGCGAGGCGATGCCGGCGGGTACGATCGCGACGGGCGACGTGCCGGCGCTGGCGAGCTGGCAGGCCGTGGCCCCGCGCGAGACGTTGACCGCGCTCGGCATGGCGACGCCGGGTTACGCGGTGACGGCGGCGGTCGCGGCCCAGCTCGCCCATCCCGACCGGCGGGTCGTGGCGTTCACGAGTCCGGTCGGTCTCGCCGCCGCGGAGACGGCGCGCGCGCTGGCCGACGCGCTGGCGCTTGCCATCATCGTGGTGGTGCTCGGCGCCACCGCCGACGAGACGGCCTTCGCCGCCGAGTTCGCGCGCGCGTTCACCGCGCGCGGCCCGACCGTCGTGGTTGCGTCCTAGCTCCGCGCGACGATCGCGGGATCTAGCCGCAGCACCACGTAGCCGCCGACCGCGCCGGCGCCGAAGCCCGGGGCGAAGATACGCATCGGGCGGTCGATGACGCCCTCGGCGACGGCGTCGTAGATCGCCAGCGGGATCGATGCCGAGGACGTGTTGCCCACCCGCTCGATGTTGAAGTAGAGCTGCTCGGGCTGAAGACCGGCGGCCTTGGCGTAGTGAATGACCATGGTCTTGTTGGCCTGGTGCGGCACGACGAGATCGACGGCCTTCAGCAGCGAGCCGGCGCCGCCGGGACCGGGCAAGGCGCCCAGCTCGCGGATCATCTGGGTGAGGTAACGCTGGACCAGCGCCTTCACCTCCGGCCCGTGCACGGTGATGTTGTTGTCGAACTCCGGGTTGGGCCAGACGATCGAGTCGACCTCGCTCATGGGGCCGCTGGCGTAGGTCTGGTAGTACTCCACGTCGGGTGCGGCGCCGTCGGGGGCGGGGCCGACGACCATCGCCGCGGCGCCGTCGCCGAAGATCATCCGCGAGGTACGCACGGTGCCGATCTTGTCGGAGAACTTCTCGCCGCACACCAGCAGCACCGGCCGCCGCACCTCCTGCAGCTGGCGGATCGCCTCGCTGAGGCCATAGGGCAGCCCGGCGCAGGCGGCGACGATGTCGGCCGAGAAGTGCGTCTGGAACATCCCCAGGCGGCCGGACAGCCACGTCGCCAGCGACGGCATCATCTTGGCGCTGGTGCACGAGCAGAAGATGACGGCGCCGATCTCCTCGGGCCGGCGGCCGGCCTTGGCCAGCGCGGCCTGGGCGGCGAGCAGCGAGATGTGGTCGAGGTCGAGCGCCGTGTAGAGCCGCTGGCGGATCCCGGTCTTCTCCTCGATCTCCACCGCGGTCATCGGCGACCAGGAATACGCCGCGTTGCGGATGAGATCATCGTTGGTGCACGGCGTCTCGCCCTGGTAGACGGCCAGCGCCTCGAGCCGCGGCATCACCTTGAAGCTGCGCGCGCACGTCGACGGGCGGGTAGGGCTCGATCGGCGCCTGCGAGGTCACCGCGGGCGGTTTGCGCGGCCGCTGGCGCTGTCCGCCGGTCACGCGGCGGATGAAGTGCAGCACCTCCTCGTTGCGCGGCCGATAGACCACCACGAAGTCGTCGTCGTGGAGCTTGCCGACCTCGATCACCCGCATCTTGGCCCGATCCCAGCGGTACTGGTTGTGGAGCACCATCGTCTGGCGCATCAGCGCTTCCAGCTCCGGCACGCGGTGCGAGAACTCGACGATGTCGTCCCAGCCGTAGCCGGGGTAGTCGGGATCGTAGGCCAGCAGGTGATAGGTCAGGCTCCGCGGACGGGACAGCATCTCGCCCACCGTCGGCTTGATGGGGGAGAGCTCGGCGCCCGCGCCCTTCTTGTGACGGAACACGTCGAGCAGGATGCGGAAGATCTTGTTCTCGGTGCCCTCGTCCCAGGTCGGGACCAGGTTGCGATAGCCGCTCTCGATGGCCGCGGCCAGCTCGGCGCCCTCGTAGGGCTTGAAGACCGGCAGAAAGATATCGGTCCGCTGGCGAGGGACGTCGCGCCAGCGCATGGGCTGCTTGTCGTACATCGTGAACGGGTAGCGATTGACCCAGAACAGGTCGAGCGCGAGGTCGCGCAGCAGCTCGTAGCGCCCCTTGTAGCTGCCGATCTCCAGCCGGGCCACGATGTCGGCCTCGCTGGGGGCCTTGTCCTCGAAATCGCGCCGGATCACCGCGGCGAACTGATCCAGCGTCTCGAAGACGTTGAAGTCGAGCGCCGGGAAGAAGTTGTAGGGGAAGACGATCCGGCCGTAGCGATTGACGACGAAGGGCTTCATGATGCGGCCTCCAGGGACTCACCGTAAGCCGGCCAGCCGTCGTGCGCAAGGCGCTATATACTCACGGCATGGCCTTTCTCGCCGAGCGCGATCAACAGGCAGTCCGCAACGAGTTCCAGCGCATCCAGGGTCCCGTGAAGCTGGTGGTGTTCTCGCAAGAGCTGGTGGCCGGCGACCTCTGCCGCCAGAACGAGCAGCTGGTGCGCGAGGTGGCGGCCCTCGACGACCGCATCAGCGTCGAGGTGCTGAACCCCGCCATCGACCGGGAGCGGGCCGAGGCCTACGGCGTCGACCTGGTGCCGGCCATCGTGGTGGAGGGCGCGCGCGACTACGGCATCCGCTTCCTGGGCATCCCCGGCGGTTACGAGTTCAGCAACCTGATCGACTCGATCATCGCCGCGTCCAGTGGCGAGGCGACGCTGTCGGACGACGACGAAGGCCTCGCTGGCCGAGCTGACCGGCGACGTCCACATCAAGGTCTTCTCGACCCCCACCTGACCGCACTGCCCCCGGGCCGTGCGCCTGGCGCAGCACATGGCGATCGCCTCCGAGCGGGTGACCGCCACCGCCATCGAAGCCACCGAGTTCCCCGACATGGCGCAGGCCTACCAGGTGTCGGGCGTCCCGAAGATCGTCATCAACGATCGCGTCGAGTTCATGGGCGCGCTGCCCGAGTCGCAGTTCCTCGAAGCCGTGCTCCAGGCGCTCGAGCCCGCGGACCCGTGATCCGCCTGCTGTTCGCCGCCGGCCTGCTGGCGGTCACGATGGGCGCGGCCGCCGCCGATTCGCAGACGCCGCTGGCGGTGGGCGTGATGGCGCCCGACACGAAGCTCGTCGATCAGAACGGTCAGAGCGTGCGCCTGGCCGATCTGACCCGGCAGCGCGACTTCGTGGTGGTCGCGTTCTACGTCAAGGCGTTCACCGGCGGCTGAGACCTCGAATTCTCCCGGTTCCGGGACGACAACGCCAAGTACGCCGCGCTGAACGCCGAGATCGTCGGCGTGTCGGCCGATCCCCCCGAGCGCAACCTGGCCTGGGCGCGCGAGCTCAAGCTGCCGTTCCGCCTGCTGAGCGATCGCGACGGCCGCGTGGCGCGCCAGTGGGGCGTGTGGGACGACACGTGGAACCTCACCAAGCGGGTCACCTTCGTCGTCGATCGCGGCGGCAGCATCCGCTACGTCGAGATCGGCGGCCTCGCCATCCAGACCGACCGCACGCTGGAGGCGCTGACGAAGCTTGCCCGCGCGAAGTAGCCCGCTGCTCTTCACCTACGGCACGCTCATGCGGGGCTACGGCCTGCACGCCGTGCTGGCCCGCGGCGCCAGCCCGATGGGCGCGGGGAGCGTGCGGGGACACCTGCTCGACCTCGGCCGCTACCCCGGGCTGATCGACGGCCGCGGCCGGGTCCACGGCGAGGTCTACCGGCTCGACGACGCCGAACTTCTCCCGGTTCTCGATCGCGAGGAGGGGTACAATTTCGAGCGGCGTCGGGCGATCGTGACGCTCGCCGGTGGTCGTCGCGCATGGGCGTGGCTCTACCGCTACCGCGGGCCCCGTGAGGGCGCCCGGACGATTCTCGATGGCGACTACCGCCGCGCGCGCCCGCCGGGCGCCCGGCTTCAATGAGCGTCTTCACCCGGGAGGGTTGTGCGATGGCGATGACCGCCGCCGAGCTGATCAAGGCCGACCAGGACCACCTGATCCATCCGCTCCACCACCCGATCGACAACGCCGAGCCGATCATCTACGTCCGCGGCCGCGGCGCGATGGTCCAGGACATCGGCGGCCACGAGATAATCGACGGGCTCTCGGGCCTGTGGAACGTCAACGTCGGTCACGGCCGCACCGAGCTGGCCGACGCCGCGGCGGCCCAGATGAAGGAGATCGCCTACTTCTCGGGCTACGTCGGCTCCTCCAGCATCCCGGCCATCGCGCTGGCCGACAAGCTGATCGAGCTCGCCGGCGACATGCAGGGCGTCTTCTTCACGACCGGCGGCGCCGAGTCCAACGAGTCGGCCTTCAAGACGGCGCGCTTCTACTGGAAGGCCAAGGGCAAGCCGGACAAGGTCAAGGTCATCGCGCGCCAGAACGGCTACCACGGCGTGACGCTGCAGGCGATGAGCGCCACCGGCATGGCCGCCTACTGGAAGATGTTCGAGCCGCGCGTGCCGGGCTTCGTGCACATCCCGACCTGCTATCCGTACCGCGTGCAGGGCGGCAAGCCGGGTGAGACGGCGGGCCAGACCGCGGCGCGCGCAGCTGGAGGAGGCGATCCTGCGCGAAGGCGCCGGACACGGTGGCGGCGTTCATCGCCGAGCCGATCCACGGCGGCGGCGGCGTGCTCTATCCGACCGACGACTACTTCCCGCTCGTGCGCCAGATCTGCGACCGGCACGAGGTGCTGTTCATCGCCGACGAGGTCATCACCGGCTTCTGCCGGACGGGCAAGTGGTTCGCCACCAGCCACTGGAACGTCAAGCCCGACATCCGCTCGTTCGCCAAGGGCGTGACCTCCGGCTACCTGCCGCTGGGCGGCATCATGGTCAGCCGCGCCATCAAGGAGGCGATCGACTCGGTGAAGCCGGAAGACCGCTGGATGCACGCCTACACGTACTCCGGCCATCCGACCTGCTGCGCGGTCGGCCTCAAGAACATCGAGATCATGGAGCGCGAGCGGCTGTGGGAGAACGCGGCCAAGATGGGCGATCGCCTCTACGCCGGGCTCAAGCAGGCGTTCGGCGATCACCCGCACGTCGGCGACATCCGCGGCGGCAAGGGCCTGCTGGCCGCGGTCGAGCTGGTCGAGGACAAGGCGACCAAGGCCAACTTCTCGGCCGACAAGAAGTACGCCCCGCGGCTGCAGGCCGAGATGATGAAGCGCGACGTGGTCACCCGCGTGCGGCCGGTGTCCGGCCCGCATCCGGCCAACGGCGACACGATCTTCTTCGCGCCGCCGCTGGTGGTGACCGACAAGGACGTCGACCGGCTCGTGTCGGTGACGCGCGACGCGGTGAAGGCCGTGCTCGGCGTCTGAGCCGTGCGGCTCATCACCGCGCACCGCATTCTCATCATCGCCGGGATCGCGTTCTTCATCGTGTACGCGGTGATCCGGACGCAGAAGTACCTGAGCGGTGGCGACATCTGGGACCTGGTGCAAGCGGTGATGGCGCTGGCCATCGCCGCCGGATTCCGCATCTACTTCCGCTCGCTGGCCCAACGGTGGAAGTGAGCTCGAGGGGGCCTCGGCGGCCCCCTCCGACGGTTGTCGCGCGCCTGGCGGCGCGCTCCGCCCTGCCGCCCGATGAGTGCACCCGTGGCGACTCTGATCTACGACGCGGAGTGCGCGATGTGTCGGAAGAGCGCGCTGTGGCTCATGCGGCGCGCGTACTCCAGTCGGTGAGCTCGAGATTCTTCCGTGTCGCTCGCCGGTCCGGCAGGCGCGCTTTCCTCAGGTGAAGGAGGAGGCGTGCATGAGCGCCATGCAGCTCGTGCTGCCGGACGGCCGCGTGCTGAGCGGCGCCGACGCCGTGCCGGAGCTGTTCCGGCGGATTCACGGCTGGGGGTGGCTGGCCGGAGTCTTCGCGCTGCCGCCAGTGCGGCCGCTGGCCCGGGGTGTCTACGGCTGGGTGGCGCGCAACCGGATGCGGATCTCCTGCGCCCTCGACCGGCGCGCGTGAGCGATCTGGCCGCTCCGTTCGACACGCATCGCGACGTCGTGCGCCCCGAGTGGATCGACCACAACGGGCACATGAACGTCGGCTACTACCTCGTGGTCTTCGACTTCGCCACCGACGACTTCATGGCGTGGATCGGTCTGGACGGGGCGCATCGCCGCGAGCACGACGTGACGACCTTCTGCCTGGAGGCCCACGTGACCTACCACCGCGAGGTGCGCAACGGCGATCCGCTGCGCTTCACGACCGTGCTGCTCGGCCACGACGCCAAGCGGCTGCACTACATCCACGCCATGTATCACGCCACCGAGGGCTTCCTGGCCTCGACCAACGAGCTGATGTCCCTGCACGTCAGCCAGGCCACGCGGCGGGCGGCGCCGATGGCCGCCTCCGTGCTCGCGCGGCTGGCGCGCCATCCAGGCCGCGCACGACGCGCTGCCGCGACCGCCCCAGGCCGGGCGCCGCATCGGCCTGCAGACGCAGCCGACCACCCGCTAGGGACGCCGCCGAGGCTCCGCCCCGGCGCGGGTCGGTGGCCGTCGGCCCCGCGTTCTCCGCTTGGCAGGCGCTGGCCGCGGCGCGATGATACGCGCGCCATGGCCAACGACGCCCTCTGCTGGATGTCCGCCGTCGACCTCGCCGCCGCCATCGCCCGCAAGAAAGTCTCGCCGCTGGAAGTCGTCGACGCGGTGCTCGATCGCATCGAGCGTCTGAAGCACCTCAACGCCTACTGCCTGGTCGATCGCGAGGGCGCCCGGCGGGCCGCGCGGGCCGCCGAGCGAGCGCTGACCGGCCGGCGTCCCACGCTGGGACCGCTCCACGGCGTGCCCTTCTCGGTGAAGGACCTCATCGCCACCAAGGGCGTGCGCACCACCTTCGGCACGCCGCTCTATCGCGACCATGTGCCCACCGAGGACGCCCCCTCGGTCGCCCGGCTGAAGGCGGCCGGCGCGATCATGCTCGGCAAGACGAACACGCCGACCTTCGGCTGGGTGGGCGTGACCGACAATCTGCTCTTCGGCCCGACGCGCAATCCGTGGAACCCGAAGGTGACCCCCGGCGGCTCGTCGGGCGGCGCCGGGGCCGCGGCGGCGGCCGGGCTCGGGCCGCTGCACATCGGCACCGACGGCGGCGGCTCGATCCGCAAGCCGGCCGCGTGGTGCGGCATCTACGGTCTCAAGCCCTCGTACGGTCGGGTGGGGCTGCATCCGCACGGCGCGGCGTGGAGCCTGTCGCACGCCGGGCCGATGACGCGCACGGTGAAGGACGCCGCCCTCATGCTCGCCGTGATGGCCGGTCCCGACGAGCGCGACCAGTACTCGCTGCCCACCGACGGCGCCGGTTACGTGCGGGCGCTGGGCGGCGGCCTCAAGGGCCTGCGCGTCGCCTACAGCGCGACGCTCGGCATCGCGCCGGTGGTAGATCCGGAGATCGCCGCCGCGGCCGCCGGGGCCGCGCGCCTGCTCCGGGACGTCGGCTGCCGCGTCGAGACCGTGCGACCCGCGTGGCCCTCGCCCTACGAGTGCTGGCGCGACACGTTCTTCGGCGGCATCGCCACGCGGCTCATCCCGTACCTCGAGCGTCGGAGCGAGATCGATCCCGGCCTGCTGGCGATCGTCGAGGAGGTGAAGGGGTGGCCGCCCACGCGCTACGTGCAGGCGTGGCTCGATCGCCTCGCGTGGTGGCAGCACGCGCGCTCGTTCTTCGAGAAGTACGATCTGCTGCTCTCGCCCACGGTGGCCAATCCGCCGCTGCGCATCGGCGAATTCTTCGCCACCGAGATCGCCGGCAAGAAGGTGGGACGCGAGGCGGGCAGTGCCTTCACGTTCCCCTTCAACATGACCGGCCAGCCGGCCGCCACCGTGCCGTGCGGCTTCACGCGCGCGGGGCTGCCGATCGGGCTGCAGATCGTCGGCCGCCGCTTTGCCGACGTCAGCGTGCTGCGGGCCTCGGCGGCGCTGGAACGGCTGCAGCCGTGGGCGGGCCGCCGCCCGCCGGAGGCTTGACGGCGAGGTCGATCGCCAGCGCCAGAGCGATGAGCGCGCCGCCCAGCGCGAACAGCACCGTGTAGCTCTGCCGTCCGGGCGTAGAGGAACGAGAAGGCGTAGCCGGCGCCCGTGAGGCCCACCGCGAAGGCGGTCGTCGCGCGACCCCACGCGGCGGTACGCGCTTCCGGGGGCGCCAGCTCCTGGACGCGACCGAGGACGAGCGGCACCACGCCCGGCACGAAGGCGCCGATGAGCACGCTGGATGCGATCAACCATGGGGTGCTCGTCCAGATCGCCAGCACGCCCACCGCGGCCGCCTGCAGCGCGAGCGCCCAGCGAAGCGCCGACCGGAATCCGATGCGATCCGCCGCACGACCCGCCAGCACCGGCCCCAGGATCGCGCCGACGCCGAACAGCACCCAGTACCGGCCGCCGATGTCGAGGCCGCGGCCCAGCCCGCGGGCGACGAAGTCCACGAGAAAGACCATGTGGGGAACCAGACCGATCGCGTTGAGCCCGTACTCGACGTAGAGGGCGTTCAGGCTGAGGCTCGAGCGCAGTCGCGGCGCGCGGCCGGCGCGCGCGGCCATCGGCGACCTGGCGGCCTCGCGGGGCCAGCCGGTCCACGCCACGGCGGTGAACGCCAGCGCGAGGACGCCCAGGCCACACCACGCCTGGGTCAGGCCCCACCGGAGGAAGAGCGGCACGAGCGTGCCCGACGCGCCGATGCCGAGCCCGACGCCGGTGAAGATCGCGCCGCCGGCCAGGCCCCGGCGCGCCGGCGACACGGACGGCAGGACGGTGGGAGCCGCCAGCACCATGAGGGCTCCGCCGGCCACGCCCGAGGCCAGGCGCCAGACGAAGAACCAGGCGAACGGCAGCGGCACGGCGCAGGCGAAGAACGCGACCGTGGCCAGCGCCATCATGGCCCGGAGGATACGACCGGACCCCAGCGCGATGCCAGCGATGGAGCCAGCAGCGCGCCGGCGGTGTAGCCGGCGAGATTGGCCGCGCCGAGGTACGCCGCGCTGGCCGGCGGGAACCATCCGCCGGCGATCAGCGCGGGCAGCAGCGGCGTGTAGGCGAAGCGGGCCAGCCCGATCCCGACGAGGAGCGCGCAGAGCCCGGAGGCCGTGGCCCGTGCGGGGCTCAGAAGATCGCGAGCGGGTGCGCGGGCGCTCCGGTCGAGCCGACGAGACGGATGGGCGTCGCGGTGAAGAGGAACTCGTAGCGGCCTTCCTCCGCGCACGCCTTGGCCAGCCGCTCGGGGTTCGTGTTGTCCACCAGCACCAGGCCCAGGAACGGGATGGCCAGATGCGTGCTCATGGCGAATCCCGGAAAGCCCGAGGGGCGCTCGTCCATCATGTCCCACGAGATGGCCGCGATGTCCTTCTCGCGGAACCACTCCAGACAGGAGATGTGCATGCCGGGGTGGGGCGACACGCGCGGTACCCACTCGGGGTGGGCCTGGCGGAATCCCTCGTCACCGTTGCGCACCACCACCACGTCGCCCGGCTCGACCTTGACACCGGCGCGCGCGGCCACCGCGTCGAGCTCCCTGGGCGTGACGGGGTTGCCGGGGGTCACGAAGCCTTCCTTGCGCCCGGCGGCGACGTCGAGCAGGACGCCGCGCGAGGTGAGGCCGTCGAAGTACGCGTCGATCGCGCACCACGTGGCGCCGGCGGCGGTGAGGCTGTCCTTGAACGAGCGGCCGTTGAACAGCTCGCCGTCCCAGCCCACGTGACAGAGCGCGTCGATGTGGGTGATGGAGAAGCCGTGGTAGACGAGATCGAAGCGATCGAGCACCACGTCGGCCCGCTCGCGGCTCGACGGAAAGGTGATGTTGTACATGATCGCCGGCTGGGGACCGATGTCGCGCGCCAGCGAGACCGTGCGGCCGGTGCGCACGAGCGACGTCGCCTGGGCCCGCTTGGCCGCCGTGATGAGGTTCGCGGTGCCGCGCTGGTCGTCGTGGCCCCAGCGACCCCAGTTGTTCAGCTCCTTGAAGTAGCCTTCGACGCGGTCCTGCGTGGCGGGCTTCCAGTCGGCCATGGAGCGACTCCTCTCGAACGGGATGGCGACACGGTAGTCAATCCGGTCCCCGCGGTCAATGCGGGTCGGCGATAATCTCTCCGATGCGCACGGCCGAGTTCATCCGCGTCCTGCCCAAGGCGGAGCTGCACCTGCATCTGGAGGGTGCGGTCCCGTGGGCGATGGCCCGGGCGCACTCCGCGCCGAGCCTGCCCGAGCGGCCGCCGTGGTACGCGGAGGGGTTCCGCTTCGACGACTTCCTGGAATTCCGGGGCGCGATCCGCGAGTGCATGAGCTGCCTGGTCGACGCGGCCGCCTACGGGGCGGCGGCAGGGGCGATCTTCCGCGGGCTGCAGGCCCAGAACGTCCGCTACGCCGAGATCTCGTTCGACGTGGTGCGGGCGCTGGACCTGCGTCTGGAGATCGCCGACGTGGTGGCCGCCGTCAAGGCCGCGGAGCCGCCCGGCCTGATCACGCGCGTCTTCGCCGCGCTCTCGCAGCACAAGCACGAGCGCACGCCTGCCGCGGTGGTCGACATGGTGCTGAGCGCGCCCGGCCTGGACGGCCTCAGCCTGCACGGCGACGAGGCGACGCAGCACACCGATGCTTTCGTCGACGCCTTCGTCGAGGCGCGGCGTCGAGGCCTGCAGACCAAGGCCCACGCCGGCGAGCTGATGGGGCCCGCCTCGGTGGCGACGGCGCTGGATCTGCTCGGCGTGACGCGGATCGAGCACGGCGTGCGGGCGGCCGAGGACGATGCGCTCGTGGAGCGGCTGGCCGCCGAGGCGGTGACGCTGGACGTCTGCCCGTGGTCCAACGTGAGGTTGAAGGTGGTCGAGAGCCTCGCCCGACACCCCATCCGCCGGCTGCACGAGGGCGGCGTGCGGCTCACGATCAACACCGACGATCCGACCGTCTTCGGCCGTACGCTCAGCGAGGAGCTCGCCTCGCTGGTGGACGATCTCGGCTTCACGCTCGCCGACCTCGCCCGCTTCCAGGCCAACGCGTTCGCCGTCGCCGCGATGCCGCCGGCGGCCCGGGATGCCGTCGTCGCGGAGATCGAGACGCTGCAGGCCGGCATCCTCGCCCGCGGCTAGCAGGCCGCGGAAAAACCCGCAGCCTGCTAGCGCCGGTCCTGCGAGGGGGGGCTGGGCCTCACGGGGTCGCCAGCGTGGCGTGCGCGCGCGGAGCAGATGATCGAGAGACGCTCGGCTGACCCGCGGACCGCTGCGGCCGCCACTGTCGGATCGCATCGGCGTGCTTCGGATAGTGACCGTACGTGTCGAGCCGCAGGCGGCGACGAAAGCGCGTGTCGCCCGTGAGCTGATCCTCGGGCGCCGCCTGGATCAACGCGATGACGCGGCGATGCGTGTCGTCCATCAGGCGCAGCACGGCCGCAAGCGACAGGTCGCTCTTGGCCGCGGTCATCCGGGCGTTGAAGGCGTCGATACCGCCGTAGGTCACCGAGTAGCGCGGGGGGGTGCCGCCCGCCACGATCAGCGGCAGGAATTTCAGCGCCTCTTCGTCCCACGTCGTCACGTGCGCCAGGATGTCGCGGACTGACCAGTCGCCCGTGACCCCGGGCTCCAGCAGCTCGGATGCCGACAATCCGGCGTACGACGTCTGCAGCGTCCCCCACGCCTGGTCGAGTCGCTTGAGGATCTGTCGTCTGTCCACGCGTTCCCCCTGTCGCTGAAGACACCCCGGGGCCGGGGATGTGAAAGGGTTAGAATCATTCCTCGCGAGGAGGGAGGCATGACGACGATCGGGTTGCTGCATCCCGGAGAGATGGGCGCCTCGGTAGGCGCGGCCGCTCGCGCCGGCGGGGCGCGCGTGCTGTGGGCCTCCGAGGGTCGTGGCGACCGACACCTGCGGCGCGCGCCGCCACCGCCGGGCTCGAAGACGCGGGCACGGTGGCCGCGCTCGTGGCCGCCGCCAGCGACGTGGTGCTCTCGGTCTGTCCGCCGCACGCCGCACTCGACGTCGCGCGGGCGGTCGCCGCGGTCGCGGCTTCCGCGGACTCTACGTGGACGGCAACGCGTCGCGCCCGACCACCGTCGCGCACGATCGCCGGCCATCGTGCAGGCGGCCGGCGCCACCTACGTGGACGGCGGCATCATCGGCCCGCCGCCCGACAAGCCCGGCAGCACGCGGCTCTATCTCTCGGGTGCCGGCCGCCGACCGCGATCGCGGCGCTCTTCGCGCCGGGACCGCTGGAGGCGGTCGTGCTGGCCGGCGATCTCACGGCCGCCTCGGCCATCAAGATGGCGTACGCGGCGTGGACCAAGGGCTCGCAGGCGCTGATCATGAACGTGCGGGCGCTGGCCGCCGCCGAGGGCGTGGACGAGGCGCTGCTGGCCGAGTGGAGCCGCTCGCAGCCCGACCTGCCCAAGCGCTCGGAGAACGCGGCGAACGGCACCGCGCGCAAGGCGTGGCGATGGGTCGGCGAGATGGACGAGATCGCGGCCACCTTCGCGCCGCCGGCCTGCCCGACGGGTTCCACCGCGGCGCCGGCGAGATCTACCGCCGCATGGCGGTCTACAAGGACGCGGCGGCGCCGCCGTCGATGGAGGACGTCGCCAAGACACTGCTCAAGGAGCCGGGCGCATGAGCGTGACGATCGCGCAACCGATTCCGGGTCCGATGGTCTGGCGCGGCGACGGACCTCGCCGCGCTCGACCGACTGGATTCGACCCGGTCACCGACGACCGAGATCGACGAGCTCGACGCCGCGCTGCGCGCGGTGCAGCGGCGCGGCCTGGCCTGGCGCGAGCATGACCCGCGACGGATTTCCCGATCCCGCGCCTGGCCGCGTCGCTGGCCGAGGTGGCGCCGCGAGCTGGAGGACGGCCGCGGGCTGGTGCTGCTGCGGCGCATCCCGGTCGAGCGCTACACCGAGGACGAGCTGCGCATCGTCTACTGGGGGCTCGGGCTGCACGCTCGGCACGCCGCGCTACCAGAACCCCAAGGGCGAGCTGATCGGTGACGTCCGCGACGAGAACCGGCTCTACGGCGCCGTGCGCGAGGCGGTCGCCAGGCGGCGAGGTGCGCTCGTCGCGCAACAAGGCGCGCTCGGCCGGCCCGCTGCGCTTCCACACCGATCGGGTCGACGTCGTCACGCTGCTGTGCGTGCGGCCGGCGGCCAGCGGCGGGCTCAGCAAGGTCGCCTCCGCGGTCGCCGTGCACAACGCGATCCTCGACGCGCCGTCCCGACCTGCACGCGCTGCTCTGCCAGCCGTACTACCACACGCGTCAGGGCGAGGCCGGTGGCGAGGCCGCAGTACTACGCGATGCCGCTCTTCGCCATCGCGCGACGGGCGCTTCACCAGCCAGTACTCGCGCACGTTCGTCGAGGCCGCCCAGCGCATTCCCGAGGTGCCGCGCATGACGGCGGCCCAGGACGAGGCGCTCGACCTGTGGGCCGAGGTCTGCGAGGAGCTCTGCTACACGATGGACATGCGGCCCGGCGACATCCAGCTCCTGAACAACCACGTCGTCTATCACGCGCGCACCACCTACGAGGACGACCCGACGCCCGGGCCGCGATCGCTTCCTCATGCGGCTGTGGCTGTCGATGCCGAACAGCCGCGCGCTGCCCGAGGGCTACGAGACGCTGTGGGGCAGCGATCGAGGCCGGGCGCGCTGCGCGGCGGCATCGCCCAGGCAGTGGGAGGCAACGGCATGAATCGCAAGCGGGTCGGCATTCTGGTGTTCCCCGACGTCGAGGTCCTCGACTTCTGCGGACCGTTCGAGGTGTTCTCGGTCACGCGGCTGAACGAGGAGCTGCGGCGCGACGAGCAGTCGCCGTTCGAGGTGCTGCGTGGTCGCGGAGAACGCCGGCACGATCGTCACCACCGGCGGCCTGAAGGTCACGCCCGACCACACGATCGACAGCTGCCCGCCGCTCGACATCCTGGTCGTGCCCGGCGGCTGGGGCACCCGCGCCGAGGTCAAGAACGCGCGGCTTGCTCGCGTGGATCGGCCAGCGGGCCAGGCAGGTCGAGACGCTGACGTCGGTCTGCACCGGCTCGATGCTGCTCGGCGAGGCCGGCCTGCTCGACGGCCGCCACGCCACGACGCACTGGCGATCGCTGCAGCGGATGCGCGAGTCCTTCCCGGCCGTGACGGTGGAGGAGAAGCTGCACGTGGTCGAGGACGGCAACGTGCTGACCTCGGCCGGCATCTCGGCGGGGATCGACATGGCGCTGCGGGTGGTGGCGCGGTATCACGGCGAGGCGGTGGCGCGGAACACCGCGCGCAACATGGAGTACCGCTACCCGGACGACAACTCGCGGCGCGTCTGATCGCCGCTCGAGGGCCGAGTCAGCGTTCGGGCGTCAGCTCGAACGCCGGATACCGGGGCGCGTGCGTGGCGAACGCCTCGGGCGGCGAGCCGGCCGGGACGGGGAAGTACCGCTGGACCTCGCGACGGAAGCGGTCGAGATAGGCCTTGAGGATCGGCGGCTTCTCGGCGTCCGGTAGCGCCCGCAGCCGGTAGCGCTCGGCCCGGCCGCCCCGTCGCAGCGTGACCGCGCCGGCCACCTCCGCGTTGCGGACCCACTCGGCGTAGCCCCGGGGCGCGACCAGATAGAGCCTGCCGCCTTCCGAGAGCAGATCGACGGGCAGCGAATAGAGCTTGCCGCTCTTCCGGCCCCGCACCTGGAGCACCCGCATGTCCGGCAGTCCGATGCCCAGGCCGACGAGCGCGCCGATGCCACGATTGAGGAGTCGCTCGAAGAAGGTCGGACGCTGAAAGGCGCGCGCGGGTCGGTCACTCACAGCCACTGTCCGAACCAGCGCACCAGAGGCCCGAGGCCGCGCGGCGCCAGGAGTCCGGTCACCACGAGACCGAAGAGGGCCCCGCCCAGATGCCCCTCGTGGCTGATACCGCCGCGACGCTTCTGCCTGATCAAGAAGACGGAGACGATGGCGTAGCCCAGCATGAACAGCGGCCCCGGAATCGGGATCGGCACGAAGAAGAACGCGATCGAGGTCGTGGGGTCGATGACGACGGCGGCCATCACGATGCCGAACACGCTGCCACTGGCGCCCAGGCACCGGTAGGCCGGATCGGCCTTGTGGAGCACATAGACGACCAGGTCCGAGCCGAGGCCGGCCACCACGTAGATCAGGAGAAAGCGCGCCGGGCCGACGGCGTCGAGGACGGTGCCGGCGAAGGAGTCGAGGGCCAGCATGTTGAAGACGAGGTGCATGACGCCGGCGTGAGAGAAATGCGCGAGCAGCAGGCCCCGCCGGTTCTGTCCACGCGCGACCTGGTAGGGGACGAACAGGAACGTCTCGGGACGCCATCCACCACCGCCCCGCAGCGCCTTGAAGCCGACCAGACTGACCGCCACGTTCACCGCGACGATGGCCAGGACGACCAAGGGGCTAGCGCCGACGGGAGCCGCCGAGGATGCCGCCCAGCACGCCGCGCAGGATCTGGCGTCCGACCTCGCTGCCGACGGTGCGCGCGGCCTGCTTGGCCATCGTCTCCACCATGCCCTGGCGTCGCTTGGTGCCCCACAACAGGTCGCCGATGGCTCCGCCAACCCCGCCCGAGTCCGACGTCGGCGCCGGCTGGGCGCGCTCGCGGGACGCCGGCTCGGTCCCGGCGCCGCGAGGCATCGGCGCGGACGGGCTCCCGGACGGCGGGCTCTCGCGGGGAGCCGGTGTCGCCGATCCGGCCGTGCGCTTGCCCAGGATCTCGTACGCCGATTCGCGGTTCACCGCGGTGTCGTACTTGGTGCCGATCGGGCTGCGCGCCCGCACCGCCGCCCGTTCCTCTGGCGTGATCGCGCCCATGCGGCAGCGCGGCGGGCACATCAGCGCGCGCTCCACCGGCATCGGCACGCCCTTGTCCTGCAGCGTCGACACCAGCGCCTCGCCGACGGCCAGCTGTGAGATCACCTGCGCCACGTCGAGCTTCGGGTTGGACGACGAAGGTCTCGGCCGCCGTGCGCACGGCCTTCTGGTCGCGCGGGGTGTACGCGCGCAGCGCGTGCTGGATGCGATTGCCGAGCTGGCCGAGGATCTCGTTCGGCACGTCGTCGGGGAACTGCGAGCAGAAGTACACGCCCACGCCCTTGGACCGGATGAGCCGCACGACCTGCTCGACGCGCTGGCGCAGCGCCGGCGGCGCGTCGTCGAACAGCAGGTGCGCCTCGTCGAAGAGGAACACCAGCTTCGGGCTGTCGAGATCGCCGACCTCCGGCAGGTTCTCGAACAGCTCCGACAGCAGCCACAGCAGAAAGCTCGAGTACAGGCGCGGCTTGAGGATCAGCTGGTCGGCGGCGAGGATGTTGATGATCGCCGCGGCCGCTCAGATCGGTGCGCATCAGGTCGGCCAGCTCGAGCGCCGGCTCGCCGAACAGCGTGTCGCCGCCCTCGCGCTCGAGCGTCAGCAGGCCGCGCTGGATGGCGCGCCAGCGACGCGGGGCTCACCAGGCCGTAGCTCGTCGAGATCTCCTTGCGGTTGTCGGCCACGAAGCCCAGCAGCGCGCGCAGATCGTCGAGGTCGAGCAGCAGCAGCCCGCGGTCGTCGGCCAGCTTGAAGGCGATCTCGAGCACGCCGGCCTGCGTGTCGTTGAGCTCGAGGATGCGGCCGAGCAGGCTCGGCCCGACCTCGCTGATCGGTGGCGCGCACGGGATGGCCGGCCTTGCCGTAGAGATCCCAGAAGACGACGGGACTGGCCTCGGGCGCGTAGCCGGTCAGGCCGATCTGGGTGACGCGCTGCTGGATCTTGTCGCCGCCGGCGCCGGCCATCGCCAGGCCCGCGACGTCGCCCTTCACGTCGGCCATGAACACGGGCACGCCCAGACGGGAGAAGCCCTCGGCCACGACCATGAGCGACACGGTCTTGCCGGTGCCGGTGGCGCCGGCGACGAGGCCGTGGCGGTTACCGTATCTGGCCAGCAGGTAGACAGGCTGCTCGCCCTTGCCGACGAGAATCTGGTCCACGGGGGACCTCCTCAGCCGAGCAGTCGCTCCTCCTGCAGGCGCACGATCGAGCGGTCGAAGGCGTCGACGATGAGGTCGACGTCCTTGTCGGTGAGCGCGCCGTTCATCCAGCCGTGGGCGTTGGCGCGGCTGTAGTCCACGCCGTTGATCAGCATGGCCAGATGCAGCGGCCCGGCCAGCGGGCCCATGCCGCGGTCCAGGCGCGCGGCGTCCAGCGTCCAGTTGTCGAGCCCCAGCTCGGCGGCGTCGGCGCCGAGGAAGATGCGGAACACGGACGAGCCGCCGTACACGCAGCCGCGCACGCCCCGCGTCTTGAGCGCCTGGTTCATGCCGGCGCGCAGGATGTCGCCCTTGCGGTTCAGCTCGCGCTGGACCTCGCCGGTCTTGAGGATCTCCAGCTGCGCGACGGCGGCGGCGGCGACCAGCGGCGTGCCGCTGTAGGTGCCCTGGTCGGCCACGCGCTTGGTGCGGTCGCGCTTGGCGTCGCCGCTGAACGCGATGCTGTCCATGAGATCGGCGCGCCCGACCAGCGCGGCGCCGGGCAGCCCGCCGGCGACGGCCTTGGCCAGGCAGGTGAGATCGGCCGTCACGCCGAAGTACTCCTGCGCGCCGCCCGCGGCCAGGCGGAAGCCGGTCACGACCTCGTCGAAGATCAGCACCACGCCGCGCTTCTTCGTCTCCTCGCGCAGCGCCTTGAGGAAGGCGGGGTTGGTCGGCACCGTCATCGAGCGGCCGCCGGCCGGCTCCAGGATGATCGCCGCGACCGGGTGCTCGTCGAGCAGCTCGCGCACGTGGGCGATGTCGTTGCAGCGTGCGACCAGCGTGGTGCGAGAGCGTGCTGGCCGGCACGCCGGCCGAGGCCGGGATCTCGAACGGATCCTTCACCGCGGCCACGAACATGTCGTGCACGCCGTGGAAGTGGCTCTCGAACTTGATGATGTTGTCGCGCCCGGTGAAGGCGCGGGCCACCCGCACGGCCAGCGAGGTCGTCTCGGTCCCGGTCAGCGTGAAGCGCACGCGCTCGGCCCCCGGCACGATCGAGCGGATCAGCTCGGCCCAGCGCAGCTCCAGCTCCGAGCACGCGCTGTAGTGCAGGCCCTTGGCCGCCTGCTCGGTGATGGCCTTCACCACCGCCGGGTGGTTGTGCCCCAGCATGAGGGCGCCGTGGCCGCTCCAGCAGTCGATGTACTCGTGGCCGTCGACGTCCCACTTGCGGGCGCCCTGCGCGTGGTCCACGTAGAACGGAAACGGCGCGAAGACGCGGCCGTCGTGGGCGGCGCCGTTGGGCATGGCCACGCGGGCGCGCTCGTAGAGGGCCTTCGACTTGGGGCGGGCGGCGGCGTACTCCTGCTCGATGGGCGGGCGTGAAGTCGTCATGGGCGGTAGGATAGCACCCATGAAAATCACCGGCATCGAGACCGTGGTGCTCCACGTGCCGTGCCCCAAGCCCATGTCGCTGGAGTTCAAGGACCACCGGATGGTGGCCGCCTTCATCGACACCGACCAGGGCGTGCAGGGCTTCGGCTACACGCTGGCCTTCGGGGGTGGCGGCGCCGAGGCGATCCAGGTCTATCTGGAGACCCGGCTCAAGCCACTGCTGATCGGTGAGGATCCGCGCCTGGTCGCCCGCCTGTGGGAGAAGATGTTCCGCGCCGATCGCGGCATCCGGCGCGTGGGCCTGGCCGGCTATGCGGTGGCCGCGCTCGACATCGCGCTGTGGGATCTGGCCGGCAAGGTGGCGGGCCAGCCGCTCTTCCGGATGTGGGGCGCGGCGACCGATCGGGTGGAGTCGTACGGCAGCGGCGGCTGGGCGAACTACCGGGTCGAAGACATCATCGACGAGGCCCGCTTCTACACCGGGCACGGCTGCCGGTACTACAAGATGAAGATCCACGATCCGAATCCGCGCGAGAACCGCCGGCGGCTCGAGACGGTGCGCAAGGCGCTGGGCGACGACGTGCGCATGATGGTCGACGTCAACCAGAAGCTCGACATCCTGGCCAGCATCCGCCAGGCCCAGATGCTGGAGGATCTGGACCTCGTCTGGTACGAGGAGCCCGTGCTGGCCGACGACTACGCCGGTCTGGCCGAGGTGGCGCACTCGATCAAGATTCCCGTCGCCACCGGAGAGAATCACTACACGCGCTTCGAGTTCCGCGAGCTGTGCGAGCGGCGCGCCGCGCGCTACCTGATGCCCGACGTGTGCCGCGCCAACGGCTTCAGCGAGACGCTGCGGATCGGCGCCCTGGCCGCGGCCCACGGCCTGCTGGTGTCGCCGCACGTCGTGCACGAGATCTCGCTACACGTGGCGGCGGCCTTGCCCAACGCGTTCCTGGTGGAGTACATGAACTGGGCGCCGGCCGATCTCTTCGTCGAGCTGCCAAAGTGCGAGGGCGGCTGGTTCCGCGTCCCCGAGCGGCCGGGGCACGGACTGGCGCTGACGCCGGACGCCATCAAAAAATATCGCGCACCGTGAACGGAGAGGAGAAAACGTGAGTCACGATCACGACATGAGCATGGACATCACCATCATCACGACGATGACGACGACGTGCAGGAGCACCGCGAGCACGGCGCGCCGCTGTCGGAGGTCGAGTTGCGAGTGCGGGCGCTCGAATCGCTGCTGGTCGACAAGGGGCTGGTGGAGCCGGCCGCGCTCGACGCGCTGATCGACACGTACGAGACGAAGGTCGGTCCGCGCAACGGGGCCAAGATCGTGGCCCGCGCGTGGGTCGATCCCGTGTTCAAGCACCGCCTCCTGGAGGACGGCACCAGTGCGGTGGCCGAGCACGGCTTCGTCGGCCGCCAGTCCGAGAAGCTGGTGGTGGTCGAGAACACGCCGACCGTCCACAACATGGTCGTCTGCACGCTGTGCTCCTGCTATCCGTGGGCGGTGCTGGGCCTGCCGCCGGTCTGGTACAAATCGGCGCCGTACCGCTCGCGCGCGGTCATCGACCCGCGCGGCGTGCTGAGCGAGCTCGGCGTGCGCGTACCGGACGACACCGAGGTGCGCGTGTGGGACAGCACCGCCGAGATCCGCTACATGGTCCTGCCCGAGCGCCCGGCCGGGACCGAGCGCATGAGCGAGGCACAGCTGGCCGAGCTGGTGACGCGCGACGCCATGATCGGCGTCGCCACCGTGCCCGCGCCCGGCGCCGGCCGATGAACGGCGGGCACGACCTCGGCGGCATGCACGGGTTCGGACCCGTCGAGATCGAGCGCGACGAGCCGGTGTTCCACCACGAGTGGGAGCGGCGCGCCTTCGCCATCACGGTGGCCACCGGTTTCCTCGGCAAGTGGAACATCGACCAGAGTCGCTTCGCGCGCGAGCAGATGCCGCCCGCCGAGTATCTGGCCACGACGTACTACGAGCACTGGCTGTTCGGTCTCGAGAAGCTGCTCCACGACCAGAGCCTGGTCTCGCGCGACGAGGTGGCCGCTCGTCTGCTCGGCCGTGGTGGACAAGCCCGGCCCGTGGCCGATGCGCGGATGCTCAAGGTCGAAGACGTCGAGCCGGCGCTGCGCAGGAGCCGGGCGTCGAAGGCCGACGAGGAGGTCGCCCCGCGCTACCGGGTGGGCGATCGCGTGATCACCCGCAACATCAATCCGCTCGGTCACACGCGCCTGCCGCGTTATGCGCGGAGCAAGCGGGGGGTCGTCGCGCTGGATCACGGGGTGTGGGTGTTTCCGGACAGCGCGGGCAACGGCCTGGGCCGCAAGCCGCAGCACTGCTACAGCGTGCGCTTCGAGGCGCGCGAGCTGTGGGGCGACCAATCGACGTCGCGCGACGCGATCTACATCGACCTGTGGGACGACCACCTGGAGCCGGCATGAGCACCCCCGACCTGTCCGCGCTGCCCGCCATTCCCCGTGACGACGAGGGACCCGTGTTCCGCGCACCCTGGGAGGCGCAGGCCTTCGCCATGGCCGTGATGCTCCACGAGCGCGGCCACTTCGCCTGGACGGAGTGGGCCCGACGGCTCGCGGAGGAGATCGCCGCCGCCAAGGCGCGGGGCGAAGCCGACGACGGCCGCCGCTACTACCACTACTGGCTGGCCACGCTCGAGAAGCTGGTCGCCGACAAGCGCATCATTCTGGCCGACGAGCTGCACGCGCGGCGCGACGCCTGGGAACAGGCCGCCCTGGCGACGCCGCACGGCCAGCCGATCGTCCTGCCCGGGCGCTGAGCGGTCGTCGCGGGTCCGACCCTCGCTAGGCGGCGCGCCGGCGAGAGAGCGTCTCAGACCCGCGGCGTCGCGCGCGTCGTCCCTCGACGATCGTGGCGCTCACGGCGACGAGGTATCCCACCAGCGACAGCCCTCCCGCGATCGGCGCCTTGTGCGTGTCCAGATGCAGGTGCGCGTACGCGTGCCACGCTTCCGCCCCCGCCGAGAGCAACGCGCCCCCCAGCGCGACGACCAGGGCGCCGGCCCCGGCCGCGTGCGGTGCCACGGGCACGCCCGAGCGCCGTGCCCGGTGGGCGACGGCGCGCAGGATCGCGAGCAGCACGCAGGCCGCGCCGAGGTACAGCGGTGCGTGGACGGTGAGCAGGTGGCGAGCCATCTCGCTGACGGTGGTCGGCTCCACGCCTGGATTCACGAGGCCGTGCCAGACGACGTCGACGGCGTAGCCGAGGAGCTGCACGGTCAGCGCGGCCCAGATCCAGAGACGATCTGATCGCGCCTGAGTCGCGGGGGCGGGCACAGTGTCGGGGATCACGATCGATCAGAGAACCACGTCGAGCGTGCCCAACCCCCAGGCTGACACGCGAATGGCCCTCGCGCGTGCTCGCTGGAGCTGTCCATCGTGCAGCGGGTTCTGCAGTGCACGTGCCAGCAAGTTCTCGATGCGCGTGGCGCGGAACATCGCGCGTGACGATGGGCAGCTCTTGCAATCGTCGGTCGAGCGGCGACGAGCCGCGATCAGGTCGCGCTGGAGGGACGGGCCCAGCCGCCGACGTCGGCGACCAGACGGTCGGCCTCGGCCGGGCCCCAGGTTCCGGGCGCGTACTTCAGCACCGGCGTCACGTTGCCGAGGACCGGCTCGACGATGCGCCACGCCGCTTCGACCGCGTCCTCGCGCGCGAACAGTGTCGGGTCGCCCAGCATGGCGTCGCCCAGCAAGCCGCTCGTACGCGCCCATCTCGTCGTCGGCGCGATAGTGGACGACCGAGAGCTCGGTGGGCTCGCTGACCATCGCCTCGCCGGGTTTCTTCACGCGTGCGCCGAGCGCGATGACCACCTCGGGGCTCAGGCGCAGGCGAACGTAGTTGCCCTGGCCGGGCGCGTACTTCGTGATGGGTGGTCGCTTGAGCTCGACCATCACCTCCGTGGTCGTCACCGGCAGGCGCTTGCCGGCGCGGATGAAGAACGGCACGCCGTCCCAGCGCCAGGAATCGATCTCCAGGCGCATCGCCGCGAAGGTCTCGACCTGCGAATCCGGGGCCACGCCGGGCTCTCGCGGTAGCCCTCGAACTGACCGCGCACCAGATTGGCCGGCGCGAGCGGCCGCACCTGGCGAAAGACCTTGACCAGCTCGTCGCGGATGGCGTCGTGGTAGGTGGTGGCGGGCGGCTCCATGGCGAGGACGCCGACCACCTGCAGCATGTGGTTCTGCACGACGTCGCGGATGGCGCCGACCTCGTCGTAGAAGCGGCCGCGCCCCTCGATGCCGAAGGCCTCGGCCATGGTGATCTGCACGCTCTCGACGTAGTTCCGGTTCCAGATCGGCTCGAGGAAGGTGTTGGCGAAGCGAAAGACCACGAGGTTCTGCACGGCCTCCTTGCCGAGATAGTGGTCGATGCGAAAGACCGCCGACTCGTCGAAGACGGTGTGCAGGGTCTCGTTGAGGTGCGATCGCGGAGGCCAGGTCGCGGCCGAAGGGCTTCTCGACGATCACGCGGGCGCCGCGGTCGCAGCCGGACTTGCCCAGGTGCGCGATCACCACGCCGAACATGCTCGGGGGAATGGCCAGGTAGTGGAGCGGGTGGGCGGCCCCGGCGAGGTGGCGATGAACCTCCTCGAAGGTGGCGGCGTCGTTGTAGTCACCGTCGACGTAGCGGAGTCGCTCGACGAGCTTGGCGAAGGCCGACTCGTCGACGCCGCCCGTGCTCGCGCAGGCTGGCCCGCGCCCGCTCGCGGAGCTGCTCGAGCCCCCAGCCCGACTTGGCGACGCCGATGATGGGCGACTCGAGCCGCCCGCGCCGGATGAGCGCCTGCAGCGCGGGGAAGATCATCTTGTAGGCCAGGTCGCCCGTCGCGCCGAAGAAGACGAAGGCGTCGGAGTGCGCGGGCGTCATCGAGGTCAGCCTACCGCCGGCGCGGCGGGCTCGCCACTCAGTGCGCCGCGCCCGCGACGAAGGCGCCGACGATCGCGCCGTAGGCCATGTGGGCCAGCAGGGTGAGCACTGGGGTCGGCCGCCCGTAGTTCAGCAGCATGAAGCCCGGCGACTCCAGCAGGGGCGCCGAGTCGGCCGCGCTGCTGGGCGTACCCATGCGCGGGTGCACGGCCGGCAGCAGCACGTTCACGAGGGTCGTGCCCGAGAAGAGCGCGTGGGCCACGCCGAACAGCAGGCCCAGGGCCCAGCCGGCGCGGCCGAGCACGACGAAGGCCGCGTAGTACACCAGCGCGAACAGGATACCGGCGACGAAGTGCAGGGCGTAGCCGACGACGCGCGCGCGGGTTCGGTTCTCGGTGAACGCCGTGCCGAGCAGGAACGGAATGTCCATGCGGGTGATGCGGAGCTGGCTGCCGGCCGAGAGCGCCGTGGTCAGCACCAGCGTCCCCAGGAAGCCCCCGGCCAGCGCGCCCCACACGCTCACGTGCCGTCTCCGTGCATGGCGATCGCCGCGCTGATGAGCGCCAGGTGCACGAGGCCTTGCGGGAAATTCCCGAGGAAGGCCCCGGTGCTCGGCTCGACCTCCTCGGCGTAGAGCCCGACGTCGTTGCCGAGCGCGAGCAGCTCGCCCATCAGATGCTCGGCGTCTGCCCGCTGGCTGGTGATGCCCAGCGCCTCGACCAGCCAGAACGCGCAGCAGGTGAAGGCGCCCTCGCCGCCCACCAGCCCGTCGTCACCGGTATAGCGCCGGAGCAGGGGGCCCACGGCGAGCTCGCGGCGCACGGCCTGGACGGTCGCGCGCAGCCGCGGCGACTCGGGCTCGTCGTAGCGCATGATGGCGAGCAGGAGCAGGCTCGCATCGAGGTGCTCGGTGCCGGCGTAGCCGACGTAGCTCCGCTGGCGATCGGACCAGCAGTGGGCGTCGAGAAAGTGGCGGATCGCGGCGGCCTCGCCCGTCCACCGATCGAGGTGGCCGCTGGGCACCTGTCCCGCCCGCGCCAGCTTCACCGCCCGATCGAGCGCCACCCAGCACATGGCCTTCGACTGGGTGTGATGACGCGGCTCGGCCCGCACCTCCCAGATCCCGGCGTCCGGCCGGCGCCACTGGGTCGCACACGAAGTCGGCGATCCTCGCGATGTCGCCGCCGGTGTCCAGCCGGAGCCGATGCCCTTTCTGGACGAACTGGTAGACCGCGTCCACCAGCTCACCGTAGGTGTCGAGCTGCACCTGCTCGGCTGCGCCGTTGCCGATCCGCACCGGGCGCGAGCCGCGGTAGCCGTCGAGGGGCAGCGTCACCTCGGGCGCGTGGGTGGCGCCGTCGAGGCGATAGAAGACGTTCAGCCGCGGCAGCGTCCGCTGGGTGGCGTGCATGAACCACCAGAAGAACGCCTTGGCCTCGCTCTCGCAGCCGAGCTGCAAAAGCGATTCGAGCGTGAACGAGGAGTCGCGGATCCAGGAGAAGCGATAGTCCCAGTTGCGCTCGCCGCCGATCCGCTCGGGTAGCGAGGTGGTGGCCGCCGCCGCGATGGCGCCGGAGGGCGCGAACACGAGCAGCTTCAGGGCCAGCGCGCTACGGACCACCGCTTCACGCCACGGGCCGGTGTAGCGAAGCCGCGCCGACCACGACCGCCAGAACGCCGCGGTGGCATCGATCCGCTGCTCGACGTCGTCGCGGCCGGGGAAGACCAGCGGCTCGCCGTAGGCGGCGCTGACCGCGAGCGTGGCGCGGGTGCCGGGGCGCGCCTCGAAGCGGCCAGCCATCCCGGTGGCGTCGCACTCCACCTGGCCGGCGTCCCAGGCACAGACCGCCACCGCGGTGCCGGCGCCGGTCGCCACGGGAAACGGTACCCGGGGCTCGATGCGCATCCGGGCGAGGCCGTAGCCGAAGCGCGGCTCGACTCGCCAGCGCATGGGCACGCGCCCGTCGAGGCCCTCCACGCGACGGGCCAGCTCGCGAAGTGGCTCGAGGCGACCGCCGGGCAGGGTCATGGCATCGGTGACCCGGACGCGACCGGTGGCCGTCGTGAAGGTCGTCTCCAGCACGTTGGTGTCCGGCACGTAGCGCCGGCGGACCTCCGCGCGGTCCTCGGGGCCGAGCGTGAAGCGACCTCCACGCTCGGCATCGAGGAGCGCGCCGAAGACGCTGGGCGAGTCGAGATCGGGCAGGCACCACCAGTCGATCGAGCCGGCGCGCGAGATGAGCGCGGCCGTGCGGCCGTCACCGATGAGGGCGTAGTCGCGGAGCGGAGGGTAGCGATCCGACAGATCGGAGGCCGACACGACTCCATTCGACCTTCAATAGTGCCGTCGCACAAGCGATGGCCCGGACGCCTCGACGTCGTTTTGGTGTAGCCTACAGGCCCGCTGACGGCCCGCGCGACGGGCTGGACGGCCGGGTCTGACTCGGGGATGGTGACTCTATGAAGACGCACCACCGCTGTTTCGTCATCGTGCCGAGTGCCATGTCGGAGCTCTACGAACGGCTGGTCACGGCTTTCACCGACGATCCTCAGGTCTTCGTGCTGCGCGATCGCCGCAAGGGCGACCGTGCCCTCGACGCCGTCGGCGTGTTCGCCGTCGGTGGGGGAGAGCTCGACCCCATTCTCCGGCAATCCGTCGAGGCGACGCTGCGCGGTCTGGGCGTGGTGAGTCGATGACGCAGGGCGTCGCCCTGTAAGCAGCGCGCCGCCCTGTAAATAGACGCGCTGCCCGTACGTCCAACCCTGCATCGACGGCGGCCCGGCGCCGAACCAGGGAGGACGCGCATGAACAGGATCTGGCTCCCCACCATTGCGCTGACCACAGGTCTCGTGCTCGGTGCCGGTACCGCCACGTTGACGCTGGGCCAGCAGCCGCCGCCCCAGCCGCCCGCCCGCCCAGCAGCGCCCGCCGATGCAGGGCAAGTTCCCGTACATCCACGCCGCCGACCGCGCGCTTCAGCATGCGGAGGCCCAGCTGGAGAAAGGCGCCCACCACTTCGGCGGTCACCGGGCCAAGGCGTTGCAGCTCGTCAAGCAGGCCGAGGGGGAGCTGAAGGAAGCCCTCGCCTACGCCACCGCGCACCCGGAGGAGTTCAAGGAGGGAACGGCGGCCGCGCCGGCGAAGTAGCCGCCATGGGACTTTCGTCGTATGGCGGCGCTCATCACTCGACGGGATAGTCGAGGCGGGCGGCCTACGGCTCCCGAACCAGGCGGCTCCCGAACGAGGAGGATGAGATGAAGATGCGGTGGTCCACCGTGCTCACTGCGGCTCTGCTCACGGCCGCGTTCACCCCGGCAAGCGCGTCGGCCCAGCTCCCGGGCGTCGGCTCAATACCGAGCGTAAGCTCGCTGATCCCCGACAAGGCCACGCTCCTCGAGCAAGGCAAGAAGCTCCTCGCCGACCTCACGGCGATGAAGCAGGATCCCAAGCTGCCGGCCGCCGACAAGAGCAAGGTCGATACGCTCATTCCCAAGGCAACGGCCGTGAACACCGAGCTGGCCAAGCCTGAGGTCGAGCCGAGCCGGCTGACGAAGCTGGCGGGCCAGCTCGGGGATCTGCAGCGGCAGTACGCCGCCCTGAAAGGCAACTAGCGAACGGCAGCTGGCGCAGGACCGGCGATTCCGGCGAATACCGGGGCTCTTCCGTCACCCCGCGGGTCGGCGCCTGGCCTCCCACTCGTCCACCGTCTTCGGCCAGTCGCCGTGGAGCAGGCGCGAGAGCGAGCGGTCGGCGAGCAGGCGTCCGCCGGTCTGGCAGCGCGCGCAGTAGTTGGTCTCGTTGTCGGCGTAGACGATGCGCTGCACCGGCGCGCCGCAGTCCGGGCACGGCTTGCCGTAGCGTCCGTGCACGGCCATCGGCCGGGCGGAACGCGGTGACCTCCTCCGGGAAGCCCTCGCCGGCTTCCTGCGCGCAGGCGCTCGATCCATTCGGTCAGGACCGTGCGCGGTCGCTTCGCAGAGCCGGCGCGATCTCCTCGGCGTCGAGCGACTGGCTCTAGCTTCACGGGCGACAGCCGCGCGCGGTGCAGGATCTCGTCGGAGTACGCGTTGCCGATGCCGCTGAAGAGGCGCGGATCGGTGAGCGCGCGCTTGAGCGTGTGGTTCTCCGCGCGTGAGCGCGGCCTGGAACGCGTCGAGCGTCGGCGGTCGAGCACGTCGATCCCGCCCGGGTCGTGCTCGCGCAGCGCCGTCTCGCCGCGCACGACGTGCAGCGAGGCCCGGCGCTTGGTGCCGGCCTCGGTCAGGATCAGCGTGCCGGTCGGGAAGTCGAAGGCGGCCAGGCCGATCTTGCCCGGCGGGCGGCGCGCCGGCCGGCTGCCAGTGCAGGCGGCCGGCGATCATGAGGTGGATCACCAGGAAGAGATCGTCCGTCAAGGCCGATCACGATGCGCTTGCCGAGGCGCCGGAAGCCGACGACGGCCTTGCCCGTCGCGGCGCTCAGCGGCGGATCGACCGAGCGCAGCACGAACGGGGTGAGCAGGCGGACGCGCTCCAGGCGCGCGCCCAGGATCCGGCGCTCGAGCGCCTCGAGGTAGACGGTGACGTCGGGCAGCTCGGGCACGTCAGGGCCGTACGAGACCGTAGAGCACGCGATCGCCGGTGCGTCCGTCCTTGGTCACGCCCAGCCGGGCCCGCCCCTCGCGGAGGTAGCCGACCTTTTCGAGCACGCGCATGGAGGCGGGGTTCCACTCGAAGACGCCGGCCTCCAGCCGGCAGATGTCGAAATACTGCCACGCGTACTCCGTGACCGCGCGCAGGGCTTCGGTCGCGATGCCGCGGCCCCAGAAGGGCTCGCCGAGCCAGTAGCCGACCTCCGCCGAGCGGCGAAAGACGTCGGTGCCGAGCGTCAGGCCGATCCCGCCGATGGCCTCGTCGTCGATCACGATCGCGAAGCTCGCCACCGGCGATTCCACGCTCGCGATGCCGATCCACGCCTCGGCGTCCGCCGCGGTGTACGGGTGAGGGAAGCGGTCACGGAGATTCAGCCACACGTTGCGGTTGTCGGCGTAGCGGAGCAGGGGGGCTTCGTCGCCACGCCGCCAGCCCCGGAGCGTGCACCGCGACAGCTTGATCTCCACGCTCAGACCCGCTCGACCTCCACGCGCGCGTCGAACGCCGCCTGGCCGCCGGAGAAGCCGAAGGCGTCGACGGCGGCGTCGGGGATGACGGCGGCGCCGGCGGTCAGGTCGTTGAGGCCGAGCCAGCCGTCGCGCATCCACACGGTGCCGGCCGGAATCCGCTCGGTCACGCAGCGCCCGCGCGCGACAGCTCGCCGCGCTCGTTGTAGATGCGGATGGTCGCGCCATCGATCACCCCGCGCGCGGCGGCGTCGGCGGGCGAGATCCACAGCGCGGGCTCCGGGATCGGCCTTGGCCAGCGTCGGCAGCGCGCGGCCGTGGTCGTAGAAGCCGTGGAAGTGCGTGAGCGTGCGTCCCTGGCGGAGCGTGAGCGGATACCGCGCGACGTCGCGGTCGGCTCCTCGTGCATCGGGCAGGGGCGGCAGCCCGAGCGCCGCCGCGCGCGCTCGAGTAGAGCTCGATCTTGCCCGACGGCGTGGGGAACTTCAGATCCGGATGCGCGACGTGCGAGATGTTCAGCGCGCGCATGCCGCCCTCGGCGCGGAGCGCGGCCACCGTGGCGTGCCCGGTCGCCGGATGATCGAGGATCGCGTCGAGCGGACCGCTCGTCGCTCGCCCACGGGAAGAAGTCGTCGAGGCCGAGCCGCCGCGCCAGCTCGCGCAGCACCCACACGATCGGCCGCGTCTCGCCCGGCGGCTCCAGGACCTTCGGCATCAGGTAGAGGTGCGTGTTGGTGCTCTTGCAGCCGAGCTCCTCGAGCCACGCCGTCGCCGGCAGCACGACGTCGGCGAAGCGCCGCGCGGTGTCGTTCAGGAACAGGTCGTAGCTGACCACCAGATCCTGGCGGGCGAGTCCCTCCGCCACCCGGCCGGCGTCGGCGAACGACGACAGCATGTCGGTGCCGAGCAGCAGCAGCACGCGCACGGCGGCCGTCGAGCAGCGCCTCGGTGATGCGCGACATCTGGTTGGGGATCGCGCCCGTGGTGGGCCGCCGCTCGTCGAGGCCGATGTTGGTGAGCCCCTGGCCGTGCGTGGCGCTGCCGTGGCGCGGGCCGAAGCCGCCGCCGGGGATGCCGACGTTGCCGGTGAGCGCGGGCAGGCAGCCGATCGCGCGCGCGCCTGCCAGCCGCCGGCGCCCTTGTGCATGCGAGCTGCCGCCGAGCACGATCATCGCCGGCCGCGTCGTCGCATAGCGCCGCGCGAGCGCGACGATCCGCTCGGCCGGGACGCCGGTGACCTCCGCCGCCCACGCCGGCGTGTACGTCGTCACGTGCGCGGCGAGCGCGTCGAACCCCACCGTGTGCGCGGCGACGAACGCGCGTCGTACGAGGTGCTCGGCGACGATCACGTGCATCATCGCCAGCGCCAGCGCGGCGTCGGTGCCCGGCCGGATCAGCAGCGTCTCGTCGGACTGCGCCGCGGCCTCGGTCTCGCGCACGTCGATCGTGACGACGTGGGCGCCGCGCCGGCGCGCCGCCGCCAGGTGGCGCGCGGTGTTCGGCTGGCTCGCGAGGTTGGCGCCCCAGAGCAGGATGAGGTTGGCGTGCGCGCCCATGTCCTCCTTGGTGTTCGTCTCGAGGATGCCGGTGAGGCCGAGGCCGAAGGCGCCGAGCCCCCAGCAGATCATCGTCGGATTCCACCACTGGCAGCCGTAGAGGTTGGCGAAGCGGCGGAGCAGGTGCGAGTGCCACGCGCGTGCCGTAGTTGTTGGCGAAGAGCCCGTGGCCCGACCAGATGCCGACGGCCTCGCGGCCCGGCCGCCTGCATCCGCGCGACGATCAGGTCGAGCGCCTCGTCCCACGTGGCGCGCCGCCACTCGTCCGTCGCGCCGCGCGCGGATCAGCGGGTGCAGCAGGCGCGCGGGGTTGCCGATGATCTCGCGCGAGGCCTGGCCGCGGATGCAGAGAAAGCCGCGGCTGTCGGGATTCTCGGGGTCGCCGCGGACGCCGACGAGCCGGCCGTCCTCGACGTCGACCAGCATGCCGCAGAGCGTGGGGTGGCAGTTCATCGGGCACATCGTGCGCAGACGGGTCATGACTGCGATGATGCCTGACTCCGGGCCACCGTGTACAGGCCGACCGGGTCAGGCGCTGGACGGGTCGCGGCGGGAGGCCTCCACCAGCGCGGCGACGGCGGCGACCAGCTCGGCCGGCTCCACGGGCTTGGGCACGTGCATCTGGAACCCGGCCGAGAGCACACGGATGCGGTCGACGACGCCACCGTGGGCCGTGACGGCCACGGCCGGCACCGTGCCGCCCGCCTCGGGCGACAGGCTCCGGAGACGGCGGATGAAGGCGTAGCCGTTTTCCTGCGGCATCTCGATGTCGGAGATGATGACGTCCGGACGCCACGTCTGCGAGCATCTCGATGGCCGGCGTCGCGCCCGTGGCGCGCCGCACCTCGGCGCCCGCGACCGCCAGGATCCCGTCGAACATCTCGAGCGTGTCGTGCTCGTCGTCGACGACCAGGACGCGCACGCTCGCCAGCGATGGCATGGCCGTCGCCGGCCCGAGCAGCCGCGGCCCCGGTCGCGCCTCGTCGTCGGCCGCGGGGCGGACCAGCGGCAGGCGCGCCCGGAACGTCGCGCCCTGGCCCACGCCGGCGCTCTCGGCGGTCACGACGCCGCCGTGCAGCTCGATCAGGTGTCGGACGAGGGCCAGGCCGATCCCGAGGCCGCCCTGCGTGCGGGTGCTCGAGCTGTCGGCCTGGCGGAAGCGCTCGAACACGTGGGGCAGCAGGGCGGGCGCAATGCCCTGTCCGGTGTCGCGCACCGCGATCTCGACGCTGGCGTCCGCCTGGTGCAGGCTCACCTCGACCCGCCCCTTCCTGGGCGTGAACTTGATGGCGTTCGACAGGAGATTCCAGACCACCTGCTGCAGCCGATCGGGATCGCCCCACACCGGCCCGGCCCGGGGGTCGAGCGTGGTGACGAGCGCGAGATCCTTGCCGGCCGCCGCGGGCCGCATGGCGTCGATCGCCGCCTCCACCACCGTGATCGGATCCATGACCCGGACTTCCAGCCGCAGCTTGCCGCTCACGATCCGCGAGATGTCGAGCAGGTCCTCGATCAGCTGGCTCTGCGCGCGCGCGTTGCGCTCGATGGCCTCCAGCGCGCGCGCGGTGGTCGCCGGGTCGAGCCGGGCGGTGCGCAGGGTCACCGCCCAGCCGAGCACGGCGTTGAGCGGGGTGCGCAGCTCGTGGGAGAGCGTGGCGAGGAACTCGTCCTTCATGCGGTTGGCGGTCTCGGCTTCCTCGCGCGCCCGGTGCTCGCGGGCCAGCATCCGCACGTTGCGAATCGCGATGGCCGCGTGATCGGCGAGCTCGGTCAGGATCGCTTCGTCCCAGTCGGTGAAGGGCCGGGACGTGCGGTTGTCCACGTAGAGCAGGCCCTCGATCCGCTCGTCGATGGTGATCGGCACGACCATCACGGTGACGATGCGCTCGAGCTCGACGATCTCCCGATATCCGGGGTCGTCGGCAAAGGCCGGCTCCTCCGCGAGATCGTCGCTGCGAAACGGCTTGCCGGTGTCGAGCACGCGTCCGCCCGCGCCCCGTCCCGTCTCGACCGTCAGGCGTCCGCCCTCGTGAAAGCGCGCGCCGGAGCGGAAGCGGAACACCATGTCGCCCGTCTCGGGCTCGCGCAGCGCGATGGCGGAGAGGTCGCTGCGACAGAGCTCGCGTGCGCCCTCGGCCACGGTTTGCAAGATCGTGTCGAGGTCGAGCGAGGCGGCGATGGAGCGGGCCAGTGCGGCCAGGAGTGCGGCGCGTCGCTCGGCCGGCACCCGCTCGGTGCGGATCGGGCATCATGATGAAGGATAGCGCGCGTGTCCCCGGCCGGCCACCTCCGCCATAGCGGGCAGGGAAATATTTTTCCCTATGGGTGCGGAAGGGCGGGCCGGCGAATTCTTGTCGTATCTGCCATGTCGGCTCCGACACGAGGACTCCGCGTCGGGTGGGGGCTGATGTTGACCGCAATCCAGTGGGACGCGGGCACGCAGAGCTCCCCTCAGTGGCCTCTGCTTTGCAATAGTTGCTTCACACACCTTTCGCGGCTGTCCGCCACAGTCAACTCAAGGTTCTGCAGCAGTCAGCGGCAACTCGCAGGAGGGCCGGCACGGAACGGAGGATATGTGGTGTTCACTCGGAAACGCGCTCCCCGAGGGCCAACGCTGATTACCATCGTCCTCGCCGACCCCCAGGATTTGGTTCGCAGCGGCATCCGATGCCTGCTGGAGGTGGAACCGGATTTCAAGATATCAGGCGAGGTCGCGGACGGCCTCGAGGCGGTGAACCTCGTGCAGCGCCTCAAGCCGCGCGTTCTGATCGTGGCCTTGGGGATGCCGGGGCTGACCTGTCTCGAGATCACGCGCCGAGTGCAGCAGCACTCGCCGGGCACGGCGGTGATCGTGCTCTCGACGTACTCGAACGAGCAGTACGTCATCCAGGCGCTGAAGAACGGCGCATCGGGATACGTCATGATGTATGTGAGCCCCGGTGAGTTGATGCACGGGATCCGGAAGGTCGTCGAGGGCCACCACTATCTGAGCCGGCCGCTGTCCGAGCGTTCAATGGAGACGTGGCTGCGACGAGCACGGAATGCCGCGCGCGACGCCTACGAGACGCTGACTCGCCGGGAGCGCGAGGTGCTTGGACTCGTGTTCGATGGCTACAGCAGCGCGCGCATCGCCAGCCACTTGTCCATCAGTCGCCGCACGCCGAGTCGCACCGCGCGAGCGTCATGCACAAGCTCGAGTTTCGCAATCAAACGGACCTCATCAAGTACGTCCTCACGCGAGCGATTCTGACGCCGATCGCCTAGCGGCTTCGCCCAGAAGGCCCGGTGGAGCTCGGACCCGTTCCACGCCGGGGCTTGTTCCCCGTTGTGCTCCTCCGTACCAATCCTCCGTAAACGTACGAATAGACGGCCGCGGCAGGACGCGGTAAATCCTTCCAAGCGCCGATGATCACGATCGTGCTCGCCGACCACCACCTCTTGATCCGCGAGGGTGTCCGGTCCCTGCTCGAGACAAAGAGGGACTTCAAGGTCGTGGGCGAGGTCGCCGACGGCCTCAAGGTCGTCGGCCTCGTCGAGCGCCGCAAGCCGCGAGTATTGATCATGGCCCTGGCGATGCCCGGGCTCAACAGCTTCGAGGTGATCCTCCGGGTTCGGCAGCGGTCGCCAGACACCGCGGTCATCCTGCTCTCGATGCACGCGGGCGACCAATACGTCACTGGAGCGTTGAGGAGCGGCGCGTCCGGGTACGTGGTGACACACGCCAGGGGCATCGAACTGATTCGCGCGATCCGGAAGGTCGCGGCCGGAGGCCGCTACCTGAGCGCGCCGCTGTCAAAGCATCCCCTGGACACCTGGCTGCAACGCGCGAAGACCCGAACGCTCGACCCCTACGATGCCCTCACCAGCCGTGAGCGCGAGGTCCTGAACCTCGTGAGTGAAGGCCACAGCAGCGCCGGCATCGCCAGTCGCTTGTCAATCAGTCGGCGCACGGCCGAATCGCACCGGGCGAACGTCATGCGCAAGCTGCACCTCGGCAATCAGATCGACCTCATCCGGTTCGCGATTGCTCGCGGCATCCTGGCGTTGCCTTCGGACCCTCTACGTCACTCGGACCGAGGACCCCAGCGGGTGGCGCCGAGCTGATTCCTGTTCTTGCGAACCAGCGTATGCGTAGGCCTACGGATGGACGGACCACCGTTCCACGTCTATAAACAACCGTCAGACGTATAGCTCTTACAATAGCTCGCCGAACCGCTCGCCCCTGGCCAAAGGGCGTCGGCGATGAGCTTTCCGTCCGATCCGAGAACTGCTGATGGTTCTCGATGGCAATCTCCGCATGGTGATAAGCGAACCGGGCGTTCTACGGGGCGCTCCCGGTTGCGCCGAGTCGCGCCCAGCAGATCGCGTGAGGATCTTCGGATGGGACGAGCTCCCCGCAGAAAGTCAGCGCCGAGGCGCCAGCCGCCCAAGCGTCGGCGCGATGACGCCGCGCCCGAATCTCCGCACGCCGAAGGTCGGCCGGAGCCATCCGAGAGCCCCACCTTCCCGATCGTTGGCATCGGCGCCTCCGCCGGTGGCCTCGAGGCCTTCAGCCAGCTGCTGAGAGAGCTCCCTGCCGACACCGGCATGGCCTTCGTGCTGATCCAGCATCTGGATCCCAAGCACGAGAGCCGGTTGCCCGAGGTCCTGTCCAAGACCACGGCGATGCCTGTGCTCACGGTCACCGCCCGCCTGCGCGTGGAGGCAGACCACGTCTACGTGATACCCCCGAACACCGACATGACGATCGGCGGCGGCGTCTTCGCGCTGACGCCGCGCGCCGCGGTCGAGCGCCACACGCCGATCGACCACTTCTTTCGCTCGCTCGCGCAGGAGCAGGAAGGCCGTGCGATCGGCGTGGTGCTGTCGGGGACGGGATCGGACGGCACGCTCGGCCTGCGGGCGATCAAGGCCGAGGGCGGGATCACGTTCGTCCAGGACGAGAAATCCGCAAAGCATCCCGGCATGCCGCAGAGCGCGGCCGCGGTTGCCGACTCCGTGCTGCCCCCGGCCGGGATCGCCCGCGAGCTGGCGAGGATCGGCGGCCACCCCTACGTGAACCAGGCCCTGCCATCGGCATCCGCCTCAGGCCCGGCGGCAGACGGGGCCGACGTCAGCGCCGTCCTGCGTGCCCTGCGCACCGCCACCGGCGTCGATTTCGCGCAGTACAAGGCGGCGAGCGTCCGGCGCCGGATCGCCCGCCGCATGTTGTTGGGGAGGATCGACGACCTCGGAACGTACGCCCGGCACCTCCGGCAGACGCCCGCGGAAGCGCAGGCCCTGCACGACGACCTCCTCATCCAGGTGACCGGGTTCTTCCGCGACCCCGAAGGATTCGAGGCGCTGAGGCGGAGTGTGTTCCCGAGCCTCGTGAAGGAGCGCGCCGCCGACGAGCCCTTCCGGATCTGGGTGCCGGGCTGCGCCACGGGCGAGGAGGCCTACTCGCTCGTGATCTGCCTGCTGGAGTTTCTCGGGGAGACGGACAGGACCCTGCCGATTCAGATGTTCGCCACCGACCTCAGTGCCGCGGCAGTCGCCCGAGCCCGGGCCGCGACGTTCCCCGCGAGCATCGAGCACGAGGTCTCGGCCGACCGGCTGCGACGGTTTTTCGTCAAGACGGACGGGCGCTATCAGGTCAGCAAGGCGATCCGGGACGTCTGCGTCTTCGCGCCGCAGGACCTGACGAGGGACCCGCCGTTCTCGCGGCTCGACCTGATCAGCTGCTGCAACGTGCTGATCTATCTCGAGCGCTGCATTGCAGGAGCGGGTCCTCCCGGTCCTGCACTACGCGTTGAAGCCCACCGGCTTCCTGAAGCTCGGCCCCTCGGAGAGCGTCGGCCGGTCCACGAACCTCTTCGCCGTCATCGACAAGAAGCACAAGATCTACGCGCGAAAACCGGGGCCCTCGGCCCACCTGGGCTTCGGCCTCACCGCCGGTGACCGGATGGCCGCGCCGGCCGGCGTGCGGCAGCAGGAGGCAGACTGGAGCCCGGCGGCGATGCGAGAAGGAGGCCGACCGTCTCATCCTGGGACGCTACGCGCCGGCTGGCGTCGTGGTGAACGCCGAGATGGAGATCGTGCAGTTCCGCGGGAAGACCGGTGCCTACCTCGAGGCGACGCCGGGCACGGCGAGCTTCGACCTCTTCAAGATGGCGCGGGAAGGCCTGGCCTCTGCACTCCGCCAGGCCGTCCACCAGGTGACCAAGCGGGGTGGCCCGCTGAGAGTCGAGGGCCTGCGGGTCAAGACGAACGGCGGGATCCGGGAGGTCGGCTTCGAGGTGATCCCGATCGGATCCGAGGAGGGGGTGAAAGGCCGCCATCATCTGCATCCTGTTCTTCGAGGAGCGCCAAAGGGCCATCGGGCCCGTGCCGCCGAGACTGGCGCGAGGGCGTGAGCCTCGCCCGAAGACGGCGGGCGAGCGTCGGGTGGCCCAGCTCACCCAGGAGCTGGCCGACGCCCGCCAGCACCTCCATGCCATCGGCGAAGAGCACGAGGCGGCCATAGAGGAGCTGCGCGCCACCACCGAGGAGGCGCAGTCGAGCAACGAGGAGCTGCAGAGTACGAACGAGGAGCTGGAGACGGCGAAGGAGGAGCTGCAGGCGACCAACGAAGAGCTGACCACGGTGAACGACGAGCTGAACAGCCGGAACCTCGAGCTGGCCCAGCTCGGCAACGACCTCGGCAACCTCCTCACGAGCACCCATGTCCCGATCATCATGGTGGGCGCCGATCTCCGGGTCCGGCGCATGACGCCGGTCAGTGAACGGATCCTGAACGTGGTCCCGGCCGACGTCGGGCGGCCGATCGGCGACCTCAGGCTCAGCGTCGAGTTCCCGCATCTGGCGGCGATGCTCCGGGAAGTGATCGAGACCCTGATCATCCAGGAACGGGAGGTCGAGGCTCGGGATGGCCGCTGGTATTCGGTGCGGGTCCGGCCGTACCGGACCTCGGACAACAAGATCGACGGCGCCGTCATCTCCTTCGTCGACATCGACGCCATGAAGCGCGGCTTCGAGCAGGCCAAGGAGGCGCGCGACCAGGCCCATGCCATCATCGCGACGGTGCGCGAGCCGCTCATGATCCTCGACACCGACCTGCGCGTGGTGACGGCGAACCGGTCGTTCTACGAAACCTTCCAGGCGGCGAGGGAGGAAACGGAAGGCCAGCTGCTCTTCGACCTCGGAGATCGCCAGTGGAACACTCCGCAGCTGCGGGCGCGGCTGGAGGACATCCTGTCGCGGGACCACGCCTTTGAAAACCTGGAGGTCGAGCACGACTTCGAGGCCATCGGACGGCGGACGATGCTCCTGAACGCCCGCCGCGTGCTGTCGGCGACCGGCCAGCCGGCCCTGATCCTCCTGGCTATCGAAGACGTCACCCGGGCGAAACAACTGGAGAACGCCCGCGCGGAGCTCCTCCGGCGCGAGCAGGCCGTGCGCGCGGAGGGAGAGGCGGCGGCCCTGGCCAAAGACAGGTTCCTCGCGATCCTGTCGCACGAGCTGCGTACGCCGCTGATGGCGATGCTGGGGTGGGTTCGGATACTCCGGACCCAGAAGCTGGACGAGGCCACCGCCGCGCGGGGCCTGGAGGTGATCGATCGCAACACCGTGCTGCAGGCGCGCCTCATCGAGGACCTGCTCGACGTCTCGCGCATCATCTCAGGCAACCTGTACGTCGACGTGCGTCCATTGATGCCCGGGCGCTTGGTGGAGGCCGTGATCGCCGGCATGCGGCCCACGGCGAATGCCAAGGGCGTCGGGCTGGAGAGTCATCTCGATGGCGCGGCCGGCCCGATCCGGGCTGATCCGGCCCGCCTCCAGCAGATCGTTGCGAACCTCGTGTCCAACGCGATCAAGTTCACGCCGAGCGGCGGTGGAATCGAGGTGCGCCTCGCGCGTCGAGGGCCGGCCGTCGAGGTCACCGTGCGCGACACTGGCAAGGGGATCACGGCTGAACAGATCCCCCAGGTCTTCAGCCGGTTCGGTGTCGTGCACGCCAGCCGGCAGTCTCCGGGAGGTCTGGGGCTAGGGCTCGCCATCGTGCGCCATCTCGTGGAGCTCCATGAAGGGGCCGTCCAGGCCGAGAGCGACGGCCCTGGGCAGGGGGCGACCTTCACCGTGACTCTCCCGCTCACGGACGACCGCCCCGCTGAGGAGGTTGAGGTCGCCGGGATCCCGGCCGAAGAACTGGCGGCCGCCGGACTTCCGGCGCTCGACGGCGTCCGGGTCCTCGTCGTGGACGACGAGGCCGACGCGCGAGAGCTGCTCGGAATGATGCTCGTGCAATTCGGCGCCGTGGTGACCGTCGCGGCGACGGCCCTCGCGGCCCTGGAGGCCCTCGAACAGGCGCCGTTTGACGTTCTGATCAGCGACATCGCCATGGCGGGAGAGGACGGGTACGATCTCATTCGCAAGGTCAGGGCGCTCGATGCCGAGCGTGGCGGACGGATTCCGGCGCTCGCACTCACCGCGTATGCCAGGATCGAAGACCGAGCCCAGGCGATCTCGGCCGGCTATCAGCAGCACGCGGCCAAGCCGATCGAGCCGGCCGCGCTGGCGGCGGCGGTCGCCGCCCTCGCCGGCCGCTCCGAAGGCAAACGCGGCGATCCGAAGAGCCGAGATGAGGGGTCACGGAAATGAACCGGCAGAACGCAAGGGCGTAGACGCTTCCCACCATCACGCCGGGCCGGTCTGCGCCAGGGCTGGGCTGGTGCCAGGGCCGGTATTGACACCGCCGTCGCCGGGGTGGTACCAACGCGGGACATGGCCTTCGAACCGACCTCGATCAAGGCGCTGACGTTCGACGTGTTCGGTACCGTGGTGGACTGGCGGAGCAGCATCATCCGCGAGGGTGAGGCCGTGGGCCAGGCCCACAAGCTCTCGGTCGACTGGGCCAAGTTCGCCGATGCCTGGCGCGGGCTCTACCAGCCGATGATGGACCGCGTCCGCACCGGCGAGCTGGCGTGGACGCGCCTGGACGATCTGCACCGGATGGCGCTCGACCGCCTGCTGAAGGACTTCGCCATCACCGGCCTGAGCGAGGCGCAGATCGACGATCTCAACCGCGCCTGGCATCGCCTCGACCCGTGGCCGGACGTCGTCGCCGGGCTCACGCGGCTGAAGCGGAAGTACATTCTCGCCACGCTGTCGAACGGCAACGTCGCGCTGATCGTCAACATGGCGCGCCGGGCCGGCTTGCCGTGGGACGCGGTGCTCGGCGCCGAGGTCGCGCGTCACTACAAGCCGCAGCGCGAGGCGTACCTGACCACGGCCGATCTGCTGGGTCTGCGCCCCGAGCAGTGTCTGATGGTGGCCGCCCACAACGGCGATCTGGCCAAGGCCTCGGAGGCCGGGCTGCGGACCGCCTTCGTGCCGCGTCCCAAGGAGCACGGCCCCAACCAGACGAAGGACGTCAAGCCGGCCCAGGCGTGGGACGTCGTGGCCGACAGCTTCCTGGATCTGGCGACGCGCCTCGGCTGCTGACGGGTCGCGTAGAATTCCTGCCATGGACGCCTACCGGGCCGTGGTGGACAAGCGCGATCAGCGTGCCTTCCTGCCGAAGCCCATTCCCGAGGACGCGCTCCGGCGCATTCTCCAGGCCGGCCGGATGACGGGCAGCTCGAAGAACAGCGAGCCCAACCGCTTCATCGTCATCCGTGACCGTGCGCGCGTGGCCGCGGTGGCCGCGCTCGGCGCGCAGGCGCGCTGGGTGGCCCGGGCCGCGGTGGTCGTGGTCATCGCGCAGACGGTGCGGCACGAGTACGACGCCGGCCGCTGCGCCCAGAACATGATGGTGGTCGGGTGGAGCGAGGGCATCGGCTCGTGCCCGGCCCACGTGCCCGAGGTCGAGCTGGGCGCGCTGCTCGGCGTCCCGGCCGACGTGCACCTGAATCGGCTCATTGCCTTCGGCTACGTCGATCCCGAGCGGGCGGCGCCGCCGGCCAGCGTCGCCCGTCGCCGCCTTCCCCTGGACGAGCTCACGCATCACGAAAGCTGGTGACCCATGACGACGACCGCCACCGACGCGGGCCCCACGCCCGCCCTGCTGTCTGCCATCAACGCCGCCTTCAACAGTCGCGACGTGGACCGCATCATGGAGTTCTTCGCCGATGACTGCACCTTCCTCATGGCCCGCGGTCCCGAGCCGGACGGACGCCGCGTCCACGGCAAGGCCGCGGTGCGCACGGTGCTCGCCGATCGCTTCAAGGTCATCCGCGACATGCGCTGGGATCACGTCGAGCAGATCATCGCCGGGTCGCGCGCGGTCACCGTGTGGATGGTCACCGGGCGTGGCGACGATGGCGAGCGCCTCAACTACCGCGGATGCGACATCTATGAGTTTCGCGGCGACAAGATTCTGAACAAGGACACGTACTGGAAGCGGGTCGAGCAGGCGGAACGTCTCTAGTGGAGCTCGTGGCGTCGGGTGCCGTCGCCCGCCGGGCCGCAGGCCCGCAGGCGCGCCTGCACGGCTCGCCTGTCGCCGTAAGTCGCTCCGGAGCCGGCTCGCTCGGGCCCCCCATCCCCCTGAAGGGGGCTGGGGTGCGGCCAGTTGAATCGTTGGCGGCTCGCTCGCCGGCTCCGGAGCGACAACGGCGACGACGGCTCGCCGTGAGGGCGCGCCTGCGGGCCTGCGGCCCGGCGGACGACGGCACCCGACGCCACGAGGTCCATTAGATGCACGAGGTCATTAGTGGCTGAGCCGCCGATCGCGAAGAAGATTCCCACCGTCATCGAGCTTCACGGCGACCGCATTCAGGACGACTACGCGTGGTTGCGGGCGAAGGACGATCCCGAGGTGACCGCGTATCTCGAGGCGGAGAACGCGTACGCGGACGCCGTCATGAAGCCGACCGTGGCGTTCCAGGAGGCGCTGTACAAGGAGATGTTGGCGCGGATCAAGGAGGATGATCAGAGCGTTCCGTATACGTATGGGGGGTGGCTGTATTACTCGCGGACGGAGACGGGGAAGCAGTATCCGATTCATTGTCGCAAGCGGACGGCCGAGGCGGCGGAAGAGGTCACGCTGGATCTGAATGCGCTGGCCGAGGGGCATCCGTTTCTGGCGCTCGGCAGCTATGCGGTGAGTGACGACGGGCGGTGGCTGGCGTACAGCGTCGACTACACGGGGTTTCGCGAGTACACGCTGTTCGTGAAGGATCTCGTCACCGGCGAGCTGCAGGCGGAGCGGATCGAGAAGGTGTCGTCGGTGGCGTGGGCGGCGGACTCGGCCACGATCTTCTACGTGCTCGAGGATCCGGCCAAGCGACCGTACCGCCTGCTGCGCCACCGGCTGGGCGCGCCGGTCGCGCGAGGACGCGCTGCTCTACGAGGAGCAGGACGAGCTGTTCCGCCTCGGGGTGTGGCGCTCGCGCAGCCGGAGCTTGCTGTTCGCCGCCAGCGGCAGCTTCACCGCGACGGAATACCGGTACCTGTCGGCGAGCGAGCCCGGCGGCACGTGGCGGCTGTTGCGGGCGCGCGAGAAGGACCACGAGTACTCGGTGGACCACGGCGCCGGCCCGGGCGGCGGCGTCTTCTACATCCGGACCAACGCGGCCGGCCGGCGCAACTTCCGCCTGGTGGCCGCGCCGGTGGACGACCCCGCGCCCGAGCGCTGGCAGGAGCTGATCGCCCACCGCGACGACGTGATGCTCGAGGACATGGACGTCTTCGCCGGCCACTACGTCGTTCACGAGCGGGCGGAGGGCCTGATCCGGCTGCGCGTCACCGAGCTGACCACCGGGCATTCGCACCACGTCGAGTTTCCCGAGCCGACCTACGAGCTGTCGGGCGACGTCAACGCCGAGTTCGCCCTGCCGGCCTATCGCTTCCGGTACCAGTCCTTCATCACGCCGGCCTCCGTGTACGACTACGACGTGGCCGGACGCAAGCTGGTGCTGCTGAAGCAGACGCCGGTGCTCGGCGGCTACGACCCGACCCGCTACCGGTCGGAGCGCATCCACGCGGTGGCCGCCGACGGTGCCCGGATCCCGATCTCGCTCGTCTCGCCGGTGGGGGAGCCGCGCGACGGCTCGAGCCCGCTCTTCCTGACCGGCTACGGCGCCTACGGCATCCCGTACCCGGTCACCTTCTCGTCCAGCCGGCTGAGCCTGCTCGAGCGCGGCGTGACGGTGGCCATCGCCCACGTCCGCGGCGGCGGCGAGCTCGGCAAGCGCTGGCACGACGACGGCCGGATGCTGCACAAGCGCAACACCTTCACCGACTTCATCGCGGCCGCCGACGCGCTGGTGGCGCGCGGCTACACCGCGCGCGATCGGCTGGTGATCGAGGGTGGCAGCGCCGGCGGGCTGTTGATCGGCGCGGTGCTGAACCTGCGGCCCGACGTCGGCCTGGCCGCCGTGCTCCGGGTGCCGTTCGTGGACGTCATCAACACCATGCTCGACGAATCGCTGCCGCTGACGGTCGGCGAGTTCGAGGAGTGGGGCAACCCCAAGGTCCGCGAGCACTACGACTACATGAAGACGTACTGCCCGTACACGAACCTCGGGCCGCGCCCGTACCCGTTGATCCTCGTGCGCACGTCGATCAACGACAGCCAGGTCATGTACTGGGAGCCGGCCAAGTGGATCGCCAAGCTCCGGGCGCACGGGCGGCCCGTGGTGCCGCCGCTGTTCAAGATCAACATGGCGGCCGGCCACGGCGGCTCGTCCGGGCGCTACGATGCGCTGCGCGAGCTGGCCTTCGACTACACCTGGATTCTCGGCGTGCTCGGCCTCGGGCCGGCCAGTGCCGCGCCCCGACCCGGAGGAGCCGATTCATGAAGATCGCCAGGGTGGAGCATCTCCACGCCGACGCCGGCCAGCGCAACTTCGACTTCCTGAAGATCACCACCGACAACGGCCTGGTGGGCTGGAGCGAGTACAACGAATCGTTCGGCGGCCTCGGCGTCTCGGCGGTGATCGACGGGCTGGCGCCGCTGGTGATCGGCCGCGATGCGCGGGCCTGGGAGGCGATCGTCACCCAGCTCTACGCGGTGCGCCGGCAGGCCTCGGGCGGGGTGATCCAGCAGGCGATCGGCGCCATCGAGAACGCGCTGCTCGACGTGAAGGCCAAGGCGCTGGGCGTGCCGGTGTACGAGCTGCTGGGCGGCCCGCAGCGCGATCGCATCCGCCTCTACTGGTCGCACTGCGGGACGTATCGGCTGCAGTGGTCGAAGGAGATGCAGATCCCGGCGCTGCGCACCCTGCAAGATTGCGTCAACATGGGCAAGGAGGTCGTGAGCCGCGGCTACACCGCGCTGAAGACCAACGTCTTCGTGCTCGGCGCCGACGCCTACCTGCACTCGCCGGGCTTCGCGCGCCGCGGCCCGGGCTTCCCCGAGCTGAACGCCGATCGCCACGTGCTCAGCGCGATGCGCGATCAGCTCGCCGCGTTTCGCGAGGGCACCGGGCCCGACGTCGACATCCTGGTGGACCTGAACTTCAACTTCAAGACGGAGGGCTTCCTCAAGGTCGCGCGGGCCATCGAGCCCTTCGACATCTTCTGGATCGAGATCGACACGCGCGACGCCCGAGGCGCTGCACTACATCCGCTCGCGCACCACGATTCCCGTCGCCTCCTGCGAGTGCCTGTTCGGCCGCCGCGACTACCGGCCGTACTTCGAGCACCAGTCGGTGGACGTGGCCATCATCGACACGCCGTGGAACGGCGTGGCCGAGTCGGCCAAGATCGCGGCGATGGCCGACGCCTACGAGGTCAACGTGGCGCCCGCACAACTTCTACGGCCACCTGGCCACGCTGATGAACGCGCACTTCTGCGCGGTGGTCCCGAATCTCCGCATCATGGAGATCGATCCCGACACCGTGCCCTGGTACGACGAGCTCGTCACCAACCCGCCCGAGATCAAGGACGGCCACCTGGTTCTCTCCGGCGCGCCCCGGCTGGGGCACGGAGGTGAACGAGGCAGCCGTGCGCGCCCACCCGCCCAGAAAACGGTGACGCCGGCCGACTCCGGCGCCCGGGCGCGGCTCGACGCGGCCTTCGCCCGTCAGGAGCGGCGCGGGCTCATGCTGGCGGCCGGAGCCCGCTCGGTGGCGGTCCTGGTGATCGTCGCCTGGGTCGCGCTGACGAATCCCGAACGGGGCCTGGCCCACACGTGGGTGCTCGGGACGGCGCTGCTGTTCGCCGTGACCGGAATCGTGCAGTTCTGGCTGTATACGCGCGATCTCGCGCCGGCGGTGGCGCCGTATGTTTTCGCCCTCGTCGACTCGCTGGTGCTGGCCGCGGTATTCGTGGTCCCCAATCCCTTCGCTCCTGTCCCGTTGCCTCCGGCCATACCGCTGCGCTACGGCAACTTCGTGTTCTTCTTCGTCCTGCTGATGCAGATGGCGTTCTCGTTTCGCCCGCGTCTGCTGCTGTGGTCGGGTCTGTGCGGTGCGGTGGCGTGGACGCTCGGCGTTCCTGTGGGTGGTGACCCGCCCTGGCGTCACGACCGGGAGCGGGCTCGATCTGCCGAGCGGGCTGACCACGTACCTCGATCCGAGCTTCGTCTCGGTGCTGAAGTACGAGGGCGAGATCATCGCGTTCCTGGTCGTGGCGGCCGGGCTGGCGCTGCTGGTGCGACGCTCGCGCATCCTGGTCGCCGAGCGAGCCGAGGCCGAGCGCGAGCGCTCGAACCTGGCGCGTTACTTCTCGCCCAAGGTCGTGGAGGAGCTGGCCGAGCGCGACGAGCCGCTGGGCCGGGTGCGCCGACAGGCCGTCGGCGTGCTGTTCGCCGACCTGGTGGGCTTCACCACGCTGGCCGAGGACATGACGCCGGAAGAGGTCATGGCCATGCTTCGCGCCTTCCACGGCCGCATGGAGGCGGAAGTCTTTCGCCACGGCGGCTGCCTGGAGAAGTTCATCGGCGATGCACTGCTGGCGACCTTCGGCGTGCCCGACGTGGGAAAGCGTGACGCCACCGACGCGCTGGCCTGTGCCCGCGGGATGCTGGCGGCGCTGGCCGGGTGGAACCGCGAGCGGACCGGGCAGGGGTTGGCCCCGCTGCGCATGGGCATCGGCCTGCACTACGGCCAGGTCGTGCTCGGCGACATCGGCAGCGAGCGCAGCATGGCCTTCGCGACGGTCGGCGATACCGTGAACGTCACGAGCCGCCTGCAGACCCTGACGCGCGACCTGAACGCCACCATCGTGGCCAGCACCGAGCTCATCGAAGCCGTGACGCGCGAAGCCGCCGAGGGCGCGCTGCTGGGTGGGCTGACCGGCCGCGGGCCTCAGCTCCTCCGCGGCCGCGACACGCCGATCGAGATCTGGGCGGGGTAGCGGTGCTCTCGGAGCTCGTGGTCGGCGCGGGCGGGGCGCGTGGGCCGCGGGCGCGCCGGCATGGCTCGCCGGTCGCCGTACGTCGCTTCGGGCTCGGCTCGCTTCGGCCCCCCATCCCCCAGGGGGGGCTGGGTCGCGAACAGTTGAATCGTCGGTGGCTCGCTCGCCGAGCCCGAAGCGACAACGGCGACGACGGCTCGCCATGATGGCGCGCCCGCGGCCGACGCGCCCCGCCCGCGCCGACCACGAGCTCCGAGGCCAATCGCTCGCTGTGTTGCAGCGGACTCGATCGCCGGCGGACTTTGCGGGGCGGCGGGCGCGCGCGGTCAGCGGTGCTTCGCGAGCTTGCGCTTTCGCTTCAGGCGCACGCCGACACCTCGCACGCGGGCGTCGCAGGTGGGGCAGTAGTAGACGAGCTTCACCGGATGGCCGCACTCGTCGTTGACCAGGCGGTGCTCGTGGTGGAGGTGGCGGGTGCCCCACTGCGCCAGCGCGCCCACGACGACGCCGAGCTCGCGGCCCTTGTCGCTCAGGTGGTACTCGGCGCGCGGCGGGCGCTCGGAGTAGAGCCGCCGCTCGATCAGCCCGTGCTCCTCCATCAGCTTGAGCCGCTCGGACAGGAGATTGGGCGCGATGCCGTCCAGCGACGTCTGCAGATCCTGGAAGCGCGCGGGGCCGCGCAGCAGGTCGCGCACGATGAGCAGCGTCCAGCGCTCGCCGAGCACTTCCAGCGACTTGGCGACCGGACACGCCTGACCGTAGCGTCGTGGCATCGCCTCTAGCCTATCACTCCCGAGTCAGTATATAATTTTAAAGTGACTCCGAATCCCGACCGGCACCCCCGCCGTCTCAAGGGCCACGGGAGGACGTCATGACCACCATGCTCGAGCGGACCCGGATGATCCTGCGCGGGGAGGCTCCGCCGCCGCCCATCGCGACGCTGCTCGGCTTCACCCTGACGGGCGTGGGCGAGGGGGAGGCCACGATCGAGCTGAAGGTCGACGAGCGCCTGGCCAACCCCATGGGCACGCTCCACGGCGGCGCGCTGTGTGACATCGCCGATGCGGCGATGGGCATGGCCTGGGCCAGCACGCTGGGCGAGGGCGAGACGTTCACCACGCTCGAGCTCAAGATCAACTTTCTGAAGCCGGTGTGGTCGGGGACGCTGCGGGCGGTGGGCCGGGTGGTCAAGGGCGGCCACACGGTCGGGCTGCTGGAGTGCGACGTGCTCGACGACAAGGATCGCCTGGTGGCGCGGGCGTCGTCGACCTGCATGACGCTGCGGGGCGCGCAGGCCGCGGGCCGCTGAGATGGCGACCATCGAGCTGGCCGAGCCGACCGTTGGCCCCGCACCGAAGCCGGCCGTCGCACTGACGCATCAGCTGCTGCACGGCCCCATCGTCCCCACGCTGCTGCGCCTGGCCGCGCCCAACGTGGTGGTCATCGCCGTGCAGGCCGTGGTGAACGCCGCCGAGGCGATGTACGTGGGCTGGCTGGGCTCCGAGGCGCTGGCCGGCGTCGCCCTGGTGTTTCCGCTGATCATGCTCATGCAGACCATGTCGGCGGGCGGTATGGGCGGCGGCGTGGCCGCCGCGGTGGCGCGCGCGGTGGGCGCCGGCCGCCGGCCCGAGGCCGACGCGCTCGCGTGGCACGCGTGCGTCATCGCGCTCGTGATGGGCTCGCTGTTCACGACGGGCTTTGTCCTGGCCGGGCCGACGCTCTACGCCGCGATGGGCGGCACCGGCGGCACCCTGGCGGTCGCCGTTTCCTACTCGCGCATCGTGTTCGCCGGCGCGATCGGGTTCTGGCTGTTCAACCTGCTCGCCGCGGTCGTGCGCGGCACCGGCAACATGCGCTTGCCGGCGCTGGTGGTCCTGGGCGGCGCCGTGATCACGCTGACCGTCTCGCCCGCGCTGATTCTCGGCTGGGGGCCCTTCCCCCGACTGGGCGTGCCCGGCGCGGCCGTGGCGATGGTGACGTACTACGCGGTCGGCACGCTGGTGCTGCTGAGCTACCTGGTCTCCGGCCGCGGGCTCGTCCGCCTGTCGCTCGATCGCCTGCGATTTCGCGCGCGGCTGTTCTGGGACATCCTGCGCGTCGGCGCACCGGGCTCGCTCAACACCATCCAGACGAACCTGACGGTCGTCATCCTCACCGGCCTGGTGGGCCCGTTCGGGAGCCTCGCGCTGGCCGGCTACGGTGTCGGCTCGCGCCTGGAGTATCTGCAGATCCCGCTCGTGTTCGGCCTGGGGTCGGCGCTGGTCACGATGGTCGGCACCAACATCGGCGCCGGACAGCATGCGCGCGCTCGCCGCATCATGTGGTCGGGCGCCGCGGTCGCTACCGTGCTGACCGGTACCATCGGGGTGGCCGCGGCGCTGGCGCCGGACGTGTGGCTCGGCCTGTTCAGCCAGGACCCCGAGGTCCTCGCCGCGGGCCGCGCCTATCTGCGCACCGTCGGGCCCGCCTACGGGTTCTTCGGGCTCGGCCTGTCGCTCTACTTCGCCTCGCAGGGGCTGGGGCGTCTCGGCTGGCCGCTCATCGCGGGCTTCGCGCGGCTGTCCGTCGCCACGGTCGGCGGCTGGTTCGTCGTGCACCGGCTCGGCGGTGGGCTGCCCGCGCTCTTCGCGATCATCACGCTGGCGCTCGTCGTGTTCGGGACCACCGTCGCGCTGGCTCTGTGGAGGAGATCATGACCACGTCGCGACCGATCCTGGTCGCCGTCCTGGGCGCGTGGCTGCTGATGGCCCTCGGGGCCGGCCACGCCGGCCTGTTCGAAGCCGGCCCCGGCCGGCCGCCACTGCCGATCCTGATCGCCATCGTGGCGCCGCTGATCCTGTTCGCGCTGCTCTACTGGAGCTCGCCCGCGTTCCAGCGCCTGGTGCTGGGCATCGATCTGCGTTTTCTCACCGTGATGCAGAGCTGGCGCGTGATCGGGGTGATGTTTCTGGCGTTCTATGCCTTCGGGCTGCTGCCCGGGCTTTTCGCGTGGCCGGCCGGCGTCGGCGATGCCATCGTCGGATTCTCGGCGCCCTTCGTGCTGCGGGCGATGGTGCGCGCGGAGCCGACCTGGCGCCGGCGCGTCATCTGGCTCAACGTCGGCGGCCTCGTCGACTTCGCCGTCGCGCTGGCCACCGGCGTCCTGACGAGCCCCTCCTCGGTGGGTTGGTTCGCGGAGGCCGCGCCGCGCGCCTCGCTGGGCGCACTGCCGCTGAGCCTGATACCGACCTTCGCCGTGCCGCTGTGGACGATCTTCCACGTGATCTCGCTCGTGCAGCTACACCGCACGGAGTCACGGCAACAGAACTTTACAATCTGCACACACGCGCTTGACACCGCCCGCGCATCCTCCTGACTCGAAGCCGGCCCGACCGGCTCGCAAGGAGGACGACATGTTGAGTCGACGCACGATTCTGGCATCGGTGGCGGTGGCGGGCGTGGCCCTGGTCTCGGGAGTGGCGGCGTTTGCCCAGGGGCATATGGGCCGCGGGCCCGGCATGATGAAGCGCATGGCGTCGGCCATGATCGACGAGGCCCTGGAGCCGGCCCAGGTGACGCCCGAGCAGCGCGCGAAGATCTACGCCGTGCGCGATCGCGTGTTCGCCTCGATGGAGGCGCAGCGGCAGACGCGCGGCCAGCACATGGCGCAGGCCCTGGCGCTGTTCGAGGCGGACACGCTCGATCCCGCCCAGCTGGCGGCGTTCGCCGCCCAGCACGAGGCCGAGCACAGGCAGATGGCCGACACCATCACGCAGGCCATCGGCGAGGTGCACGACGTCCTGAATCCCGTCCAGCGGCGCGCCGTGGCCGACTGGATCCGTACGCACCGCCCGGGCTCGCACGGATAGCGGTTGGTCGCGGAGAGAGGCTGGTAGTGTAGCGGCGTGGCCGCGCGCCATCCGGCCGTGCTCCTCGTCGAGGACGACGCCCGTCTGGGCGCGATGGTGGCCGAGTACCTCGGCCAGCACGAGCTCGAGGTCACCGTCGCCCCCGACGGCGAGCGCGGCCTGACCGCGCTGCGCCGCGGCCGCTTCGACGTCGTCCTGCTCGACGTGATGCTCCCCGGCGTGGACGGCCTGGAGGTCTGTCGCCGCATCCGGGCGGCGCCCGAGTGGTCGGCGCTGCCGATCCTGATGCTCACGGCGCGGGGCGAGGACGTCGACAAGATCGTCGGCCTCGAGCTCGGCGCCGACGACTACCTGGCCAAGCCCTTCAACCCCCGCGAGCTGCTGGCGCGCATCCGCGCGGTGCTCCGCCGCGGCGTGACGCCGCCGGGCGGCGCGCGCTTCGCCGCCGGCGGCCTGGTCGTGGACTTCGACGCGCGCGACGTGACGGTGAGCGGGCGCCGCGTCGTCCTCACCCACCACGAGTTCGAGCTGCTGGCCGCGCTGGCTCGCGCGGCCGGCCGCGTGCTCTCGCGCGAGCAGCTCATGGACGCCCTCGGCGGCGCGGCCCACGAGGCGTTCGATCGCTCCATCGACGTCCACGTCTCCAAGCTCCGCGCCAAGCTCGAGAAGGATCCGCGCGCGCCGCGCTACATCAAGACCGTGCGTGGCGTCGGGTACGCGCTCATCCGTCCCGGACCGGCCCGCTGAGCCCCGTGCGATGAGACTGCACTCACGCGTGTACCTGCACTCGCTCGCGGTGCTGATCGTGGTGGGCGTGGCGACCAGCCTGGTCTTCGCGCTCGTCGATCGCGGCGGACCGTTCCGGGAGATGGGCGAGCGGATGGCCCGCCACGCGGCGGCGCTGGCGGCCGAGCGCATCGGCGACGACGCGGCGCTGGCCCGGCGGCTCGACGGCCTGCATCGCACGCTCGACCTCGACGTCGTCATCCGCGATCTCGACGGGCGCGTGGTGGCCGCGGCCGGCACGCGCCCCGCGCCGCCGCCGCCCGACGCGCTCGCCGCGGCGCGGGCCGGCCAGGTGGTGACCCGGGCGCGGCCGATTCCGTACGCGCTGGCACCGGTGCGCGATCCCGCGACCGGAGCGGTGGTGGCGACCGCCGAGGTGTCCGCCGCGCGTCCGCTCGGCCCGCCGCGTCTGCTGCGTCCGCTCATCATGGTGGCGGTCGTCCTGCTCGTCGTCGGCGTCGCCACGCGGCCGCTCGCGCGCCGACTGTCGCGCCCGCTGGAGCGCCTGACCACCGCCGCGCGCCGGCTGGGTGGTGGCGATCTCCGCGCGCGAGTCGACCTGCCGCCGCGACGGGACCGCTGGTGGCATCGCCGCTCGGCCCCGGCCGACGAGATCGTCCAGCTGACCCACGCGTTCAACGAGATGGCCGAGCGCGTCGAGCGGCTGGTGCGCGGCCAGAAGGAGCTGCTGGCCAACGTCTCGCACGAGCTGCGCTCGCCGCTGACGCGCATCCGGATGGCGCTGGCCCTGCTTCCCGGCGCCGCGGCCTCCGAGGCTCGCCTCGGCGACGTCGAGCGTGACCTTGCCGAGCTCGAGCGACTGATCGACGACGTGCTGGCCACCGCGCGCCTGGAATCGACCGGCTTGCCCGCGCGTCTCGGCGAGGTCGACGTTGGCGCGATGCTCGCCGAGCTCGCCGAGCGCGCGAGTCACGATGCCCTGCTCGCCGCCAGCCCGGTGCGGGTGACGCCTGGCGCGTCCCTCACGCTTGTCGCCGACGAGGCGCTGGTGCGCCGCGCGCTCTGGAACCTGATCGAGAACGCGGCGAAGTATGGCGCGCCACCCATCGTGCTCGCCGCCGAGCGCACCGGCGACCGCGTGAACCTCAGCGTGGCCGACGCCGGGCCGGGCGTCCCGGCGGCGTCGCGCCAGCGCGTCCTCGATCCGTTCACGCGTCTGGACGCCGCGCGGACGCCCGGCGCGGTCGGGCCGAGCGGCTTCGGTCTCGGGCTCACGTTCGCCCGCCAGGTGGCCGAGGTCCACGGGGGCTCGATCGCCATCGCGCCGGCCGAGGTCGTGGACGGCGTCGAGCGTGGCTGTCGGGTGGTCCTCACGCTGCCGGCCGGCGAGCCGGCGTGACCAGGAACCTTGCGCGGGACTGCCGAGTTTGAAGGGCGGCGTCGGGGTAGCGGCCTATCGCCCAAGCGTGCGATCGACCGCGTGCATCGCAGGCAACCACAGTTGTACAGCCGTCCGAGAGGAGTCGCCGCCATGAAGAAGCTCTTGGTTATCGCGCTGTTCCTCGCTGCCATGGCCCCCGTCGCGGCCATGACCAGCGACACCCTCGTGAAATTCAAAGGAGGGATCGGCGTCATTCCCGTCTCGAGCGGGGCGGGAAATGTGAGCGCCACCGGGACTTTTTCTGACGTGAACCGCAACACGGTGCGGACGATCAATCCTCCGGGTCAGATCTGGACCATCGCCGATCTCAAGGCCCGGGTGAAGGTCGACGGAAGCATCAAGGTCGACGGACGGGGTCTGCTGCTGGCCGGAGGCAATGGCATCGGGACCAATGCCAACCAGAGCGTGTTCGCCACGCTGATCTGTGAAGCCGCCGCCCCGTTCACGCTCCACAACTCGAACCTCGGCGGCGTTCCGCTCGAGCCCAACGGCGACTTCCGGATCGACGATATCCTGTCGCCGCCTCCCCCGACTGACTGCGCGAGCCCGGTGCTCCTCATCCGCAACCTGGGCGGAGCCTGGTTCGCCGCGGGCATTCCCGATCGCGACTCGAAGGATTGACGGGCCGCTTCCGCCACGTCGGCTGACTCGATGAGCCGGGGACGGCATGTCGGATGCCGTCCCCGGCGCTGCCATCATGTTGGCGGAGGCAACACCCTCGCCCTGAGGTAGCATCGGCCCATGCCGACACCCGAACTGCTCGAAACGCTCGAGATGGAAACGGCGCCCTCGCCGACCGCCGCCGTCATCTGGCTGCACGGGCTCGGCGCCGACGGTCACGACTTCGTGGACATCGTTCCGCTGCTCGGCCTCGGGAAGCTACCGACGCGCTTCGTGTTTCCGCACGCGCCGATGCGGCCCGTCACGATCAATGGCGGCGCCGTCATGCGGGCCTGGTACGACGTGCGCGGCGATGCCGGCGTGCGGCGCGAGGACGAGGCCGGCGTCCGCGAGTCGCAGCAGCGGGTCGAGGCGCTGATCGCGCGCGAGAAGACGCGCGGGATCCCGGCCGGGCGCATCGCGCTGGCCGGATTCTCGCAGGGGGGCGCGATGGTCCTGCAGACGGGCCTGCGTCATCCCGATCGCCTCGCCGGGATCATGGCGCTCTCGTGCTTCCTGCCGCTGACCGACAAGGTCGCCGCCGAGGCCGTCGCCGTGAATCGCGACGTGCCGATCTTCATGGCCCACGGCACCCAGGATCCGCTCATCCCGCTGGCGCGGGCCCGGCACGCCCACGATCTGCTGACCGGGCTCGGCTATCGCATCGAGTGGCACGAGTACCCGATTCCCCACTCGGTGAGTCCCGGCGAGATCCGCGACATCAGCGCGTGGCTGCAGCGGATTTTGGCCTGACGACCCAGCCAATGGCCGACTTGACGGCGCCCGTCGTGGCGCGGCACAGTGCTGTCCTATGAACGTCGAACACGGGAAAGTCGAACACGCCAGCGTCTGCCCCCTCGATTGCCCTGACACCTGCAGCCTGACCGTCACCGTGGACGAGGGCCGCATCGTCGGCATCCGCGGCTCGCGGGCCAACCCGTACACCGACGGGGTCATCTGCGCCAAGGTGCCCAAGGCCTACCCGGAGTTCGTCCACGGCGAGCGCCGGCTGCGCACGCCGCTCAAGCGGGTGGGGGCCAAGGGCGAGTCGCGCTTCGAGCGCATCTCGTGGGACGAGGCGCTCGACACCATCTACGCGCGGACGAGTGCGGTTATTGCCGAGCACGGGCCGCGAGGCGGTCATGCCGCTGAACTATGGCGGGCCGCACGGACTGCTGGCCGCGGGCTCGATGGACCTGCGCTTCTTCCACCGGATGGGCGCCAGCCTCCTCGACCGCAAGCCGCTGTGCGGCGGCATCCGCACCGAGGCGTGGATCGGCACGTACGGCACGGTGACCGGCATCAAGCCCGAGCAGATCGAGGCCTCGAAGCTCATCGTGGCGTGGGGCAACAACGTCACGTGGTCGAACCTGCACATCACGCCGCTCATCAACAAGGCGCGCCGCGCCGGCGGCAAGCTGGTGGTGGTCGATCCGCGCCGCACCAAGATCGCCGAGCAGGCCGATCTGCACCTGGCCCTGCGCCCGGGCACCGACGTGGTGCTGGCGTGGGCGGTGGCCGCCGATCTCGAGCGCCGCGGTGCCCTCGATCGCGCGTTCATCGAGCGGTGGGTGAGTGGCTTCGAGGAGTTCATGGCGCTGGCGCGGCCGTGGACGATCGAGCGGGCGGCCGAGACGTGCGGGCTGGCGGCGGCCGACGTGGCACGCTTCGCGGAGTGGTACGCCACCATCTCGCCGGCCTCGATCACCGTGGGCAACGGGCTGGAGCGCAACCGCAACGGCGGCAGCGGCATCCGCGCAGTGTTCGCGCTGCCGGCGCTGGCCGGCAAGTTCGGCCCGGTGGGCGGCGGTCTCGTCAACGGCGCGTCGTTCGCGTTTCCCAAGACGCCACAGAAGCTGGCGCGGCCCGACCTGGTGCCGCCGGGCACCCGGACCATCAACATCGTGGACGTCGGCCGTCACCTCACCGAGCCGACGCTGAAGCCGCCGCTCAAGGCCCTGTTCATCTACAACCACAACGCGGTCGTGGTGCACCCGGACCAGAACCGGATGCGGCGCGGGCTGAGCCGCGAGGACCTGTTCTCGGTGGGCATCGAGGTCGCGATGACCGACACCATGCTCTACTGCGACGTCGTGCTGCCGGCCTGCACGCACTTCGAGCACCACGACGTCTTCGCCGCCTACGGCCAGCACTGGCTGCAGCGCGCCGAGCCGGTCATTCCGCCGCAGGGCGAGGCCCTGTCCAACATGGAGATCTTCCGGCGCCTGGCCGCGCGCTTCGGCTACACCGAGCCGTGCTTCACGGCCACCGACCACGAGCTGATCGACGACGCCATCGATCCGGGCGACGTGCGGCTGGGCGGCGTGCGGCCGAGCCAGCTGCCGACGAACAAGGCGCTGGCGATGACCGTCGAGGGCCAGGACGCCGTGCTGTTCACCAACGTGTTCCCCAAGACAGAGTCGGGCAAGGTGGAGCTGGCCTCGCCCTACCTCGACAAGAAGTACGGCGCGCGGCTGCCGTCGTACCGGACGCTGTCGTCGACCTATCCGCTCACGCTCATCTCGCCGGCGTCCGACCAGCGCATCACCTCGACGTTCGGCGGCACCACCTCCAACGCCGGGATCCCGCCGCTGGAGATGCACCCGGACGATGCGCGCGCGCGGAATCTCCAGAACGGACAGTCCGTCCGCGTGTGGAACGAGCTCGGCGAGGTGCGGCTGCCGCTGCGGATCACCGACGATGTGCCACGCGGCGTGGTCTCCTCGCTCAAGGGTGCGTGGTTCACGACGACCAACAACCTCCAAACCGTCTCGGCTCTGGCCCCCGCCACCCACGCAGACATCTGCGAGGGTGCCTGCTACAACGACGCGCGGGTGGACGTGGCGCTCGCGACCTGATCAGGAGCGATCTCACATGACGCCACCACCGGTCGATCCCAACGCCGTCCTCATGACCGGCGAGAACTCCTTCATCCGCCTGAGCCCCGACGGCGGCAAGACGCTGGTCACGCGCGCGAGTCACTGGCGGGTGCTGTGGTGTCCGGCCGGCTCGGGCCACACCCTCTTCCTGCAGTCCGACCTGACCGACGGCAAGCCGCGGGTGTACGCCGACAGTCCCGCCGTCGCGCGGTGGTTGCAGACGACCATCGAGGCGCTGCTCTTCCCGGCCTTTGCCGACACGAACCTGCCGGTGATGGCGGCCAGCTTCGCTCGCCACGGCGACGTGCACTCGTCCGCCGCGGAGACGGTGGACTCGGCGACCGATCACATCCGCCTCACGTGGTGGGACACCGTCGAGCCCTTCGTGCTGACGATGGCGCCCGGCACGAACAACCGACCGATCGGTGTGTTCAGCACGTTCTTCCCGGCGCGCTCCGCCCAGCTCGAGCTGAACGGCCGCTTCGCCTCCGGCAAGGTGTGGGCCGAGATGCGCGGCGACCGTCAGGGCTCGAGCGCGACGCTGGCCTGGTCGGAGACCTGGGTCAAGCCGCGGAGCTGACCGGCCCCCGCCGGCGCGACGTGAAGCTGGCCGGCGCGATCTTCGATCTGGACGGCACGCTGGCCGACACGCTGCCGGCCTGCTACGCCGCGTTTCGCGCCGCGTGCGAAGGGCTCGGCGGCCCCGCGTACACCAACGAGCAGATCCGCGGGCTGTTCGGTCCGAGCGAAGAGGGTATGCTCCAGCGGGCGATGCCCGAGCGCTGGGAAGCGGGCCTGACGATCCTGCTCGCGGAATATCAGCGACACCTGAACGTGTGCTCCGGCGTGTTCCCGTCGGTCACGTCCGCACTGCAGCTGCTCCGCGAGCGCCGCACGCCCCTGGCGCTGGTCACGGGCAAGGGGCCGTTCACCACCAAGATGTCGCTGACGCACTTCGGTCTCGACGGCGTGTTCGACGTCGTCGAGGTCGGCTCACCCCAGGGCGTCATCAAGGCCGCCGCCATCGCCCGCGTCGTGGCGCGCTGGGGTGTGGCGGCGGCGGACGTGATCTATGTGGGCGACGCCGTGGCCGACGTGCAGGCGGCACGGGAGGCCGGCGTGTTGCCCATCGCGGCGGCGTGGGCGTCCGAGCGCGATCGCCGCCGAGCTGGCGGCGACGAAGCCCCACGCGCTGTTCACCGACGCGAGTCACTTCCAGTCCTGGCTGATCGAGGCCCTCGCGCCCTAGATCCCGTCCGCTGGCCGGAGCCCGATCTCTACCGCCCCTCGGCCGGCACGACCTGCACCTCGAGCGGCCGTCCGCCGCGCACGATGCTGAGCCGCAGGGACCGGCCGATCGCGTCGGCGCCGAGCAGGCGATGCACGTCGTCGACCGTCCTGGACGGGCCGCTCGTCGATCGCGACGACGAGGTCGCCGTCGCGAAGGCCGGCGCCCGCGGCCGGCGTGCCCGGCTCGACGCTCGTGATCTCGATCGCGCGCTCGTGGGGGAGCCCGAGCGCGCGAACCAGGCGGCGATCGAGCGGACGCGACTGCCCGCCGAAGCCCAGATAGGCTCGCACCACCCGACCGTGCGCGAGAAGCTGTGGAATCACCGCGGTGGCCGTGTCGATCGGCACGGCGAAGCTGATGCCCTGGGCCATCGCGAACACCGCAGTGTTGATGCCGACCACCCGGCCGCGGGAGTCGACCAGCGGCCCGCCGGAGTTGCCGGGATTGAGCGCGACGTCCGTCTGGATGATGCCGTCGATGAGCCGACCCGTCGTGCTCCGGAGCGATCGTCCGGTGGCGCTGACCACGCCGGCCGACACGGTCGACTGGAACTCGAACGGATTGCCGATGGCGATGACGAGCTGGCCCACCCGCAGCCGGGCCGATTGCCCCAGGCGCACTGCCGGCAGCGCCGGCGCGTCGATCTGGACGAGCGCCAGATCCGTGCCCGGATCCTCGCCCACGAGCGTCGCGGTGAACCGGCGTCCATCGGTGAGAGAGACCTCGAGCCCGGTTGCCTCGTGCACGACGTGACTGTTGGTCAGCACGTACCCATCGGAGGAGATGACAAAGCCCGAGCCGGCCGCGCCCGGCCGAGCCGGTGGCTGCCCGCGCGCCGGGGTCCGGATGCTGACGACCGATGGCCCGACGTGCTCGACCACCGAGACCACCGCGTGGGAATAGGCGTCGAGCATCTCCTGGTCGCCGAACGCCTCACCGGGCCGCTCGGCATCACCCGAGACCGCCACGTCCCGGCTGTCCGTCGCGACTTCGAGGATGTCACTCATGGTACGAGTTGCGATGCCGGGAGGCCCGGGCGGGATTCTTCCCCGTGCGGCGCTCGAGTCTACACGCTAGCCGACGCGGGCCATGACCTCCTCGGCGAAGGTACGCAGGATCGACTCCCGCTCGATGAACCCCTGACCGGGGTTCTGCGGCAGGATGATGATCCGCGCGATCTCCGGCACGGTCATCACGCGGCGCACCTGCTCGCGCACCTCCTCGGCCGTGCCGGCCAGCGCCATCATGTCGACGAACCGATCGGGCACCAGCTCGCGGTGACGCGAGGCGGCCGTCGCGTGCTGGTAGGAGTCGTAGGCGGCGCGGATCCGGCCGACCGCGGCCTCGTCCTCCGGCGCCAGCGCCACGGGCAGGGGATGCCGCATCGCGGAGGCCACGCGACCCCGCACGTGATCGCGCGCGAGCGTGCGATCACGATCGACGGCCGTCGGCGTCCACAGCACGACCTCGAGATCGCGTAGCCCGCCGCCGCGGCCGGCCGCGCCGCGCTCGATGCACTGCAGGCCACTGCGTAGGATTGCCGGATCGACGCCGGTGTACATGATCGCGCCGTCGCCCAGCCGGCCGGCGGCCTCGAGCATGCGCGGCCCCGAGCCGGCGACGTAGATCGGGATCGTGCGCGGCCCGGGCAGCCAGGCCAGCCGGCTCTGAGCGCCGCCCTCGAGCGGCGCGGCCCCGCCGGCCACCAGCTGCCGGATCGACCCCACCATCGTCTCCAGCGTGGCGACGCGGGCGGCGCGCTGCACGCTCATCCCCATCGTCTCGGCGCTGCTGCCACCGGTGCCGATGCCGAGCACGATACGCCCGGGCGCCATCTCTTCCAGCGTGGCAATCGCGCTGGCCGTGACCGACCAGTGGCGCGTATGCGGCACCGTCACGCCCGGCCCCAGCTTGATCTTCGTGGTGGCCAGCGCGCACGCGGTGAGCGTGATCCACAGCTCACGGCACACCAGGTGCGAGTCCGTGATCCACACGGTGTCGTACCCGAGCGCCTCAGCAAGCTGCGCCTGCCGCGCGACATCAGCCACCGGCTGATTGTTCAGGATGCCAACGTCGAACTTCACGTTCGATCCTGTCTATCGAGCCGGGTGATGGCGTGTTCTGCGCGTCGCAGGGAAGGCGCCCTCGAAGCACGCCCCGGCAGAGCCGGGGCGCCCTCGGGATTTTGGGGGGGTGTGGGGGGCCATTTCGTGGCCCCCCACGTTCAAACGTGAACGGGCTTGTACGTCGGCGTCCGCCACTCCGGGTGCTTACGATCGGCTCCACGCACCAGGTCGATATACGCCGACGAGATCCGCTTCGTCACGGGTCCTACCTCGCCGGTGCCCGAGCGCGAAGCGGTCGATGGACAGGATCGGCGTGATCTCGTAGCCGCTGCCGCAGAAGAACGCCTCCTCGGCCACGTAGAGCTCGGTGCGGTCGATGTCGCGCTCGACGACGTCCATGCCGAGCACCTCGGGGCAGACGTACTCGATCAGCGTCGTGCGCGTGATCGACTCCAGGATGTCGCTGCTGGTCGTCGGCGTGACGATGCGGCCCTTGCGCACCATGAAGAACGTGGCGCCGCTGCCCTCGGCCACCTTGCCGTGGCGGTTGAGCAGGATGGGCTGATCGTAGCCGTCGGCCTTGGACTGCAGAATCGCCAGGCGGCCGTTCTGGTAGTTGGAGCCCGACTTCAGGCGGATCGGGATGGCGTTGTCGGAGGTCCGCATCCAGGACGACACGTTGCACTTGAGCCCGTTGCCCTCCATGACCCGCGGCCGCTTGCGCGGGTTGATGTAGAGCCCGGTCTGCGTGGTGGCGTCGAGCCCCGGCGCGCCCACGTAGGCCACCATGTGCATGTGGATGTCCTCGCGCAGCTGGTTGCCGGAGATGACGGTGCGCACCGCCTCGAACAGGTCGTCGTCCGAGTAGGGCACGCTGATGCGCATCATCTTCATCGACTCGCGCAGTCGCGTGAAGTGATCGGCGAGGCGGAAGCCGTACATCTCGCCGTCGCTCTCGCTCAGGTACGCGCGCAGGCCCTCGAAGACGTTGGTGGCGTAGAAGACCGCCGCGCTGTTGACGGGCAGCACCGCTTGCTCCTGGGGGACCAACCGGCCGTTCATCCAGATATTGAAGGTCGCCATGTCTGCTCCTCTGACCGAGCCGTGATGTTGTTGAAGCGACACTAGACGACGCCCGGCCCCGAGTCAAATACCGCTGGGGCCGTGCGGGCACCGGCCAATCGAGCGCTTCTCCCAAGGTCAATCCGCCCGGCCCGCGCCTGCGGCCCCCGGGCAGTCTGCCCGAGGACTCATCGGGCCGTGTGCTGCAGATCGCTGATTTCACGGGGGTTCGCCGTGGCATCCCGGTTGCCTTGTTCCTCGCCAGCGACGTCAACGCGAGTGGGCAATCACCGCGATGGCCTGCAACAGGGAGGGCCTGGCGATGACCAAGACTGGTTGGGCGCTGATCACGGCGACGGGCGTGTGCGTGGGACTTCTCTCGGGTGTGCTGGGGACGAGCGCGGTCGCGCCACCGCGTTCCGTCCAGTCCACGGCGTCGGCGGTTGCCGCCACGCCGTGGACCCCTCACATCGTGGCCGCCAACGCCGCGCTACGCTCGGGTGACCTCACCGCGGCGTCGGCGGCGTCGACCGAGGCCTACCGGGCCGCGCTGGCCAGCCGCCGCTGGGAGGGTCTGATCGAGGCGGCGGATGCGCATCTCCGGCTGGCGGAAGCCGCCGGGGCACCGCAGGCCGGCGTCCCGCGCGCCCGTGAGCTCTACCTGGCCGCGCTGTTCCGCGCTCGGGACGCGCGCTCGCTGGAAGGCGTACTCCGCGTCGCGCAGGCGTTCGACCGTCTGGGCGATCGCGAGGCCGCCGACCACGCCATGCGAGTCGCTCAGCGCATGTAGGGTTCGGGCGCTCCGGTGCTCGTCGGCCGCGGCCCGCGGCCGACGAGCTACCGGCCGATCAGGTGGCGGCGGGAGCGGACGAAATCGACGACGACGTACTCGCCCAGCTTGTCCGGAGCGGAGAAGAACGCGCGACCCCGGTTGATCTTGGCCATCTTCTCGACGAACCCCATCAGCCAGGAGTTCTGCTCCAGCATGAAGGTGTTGATCGTGATGTGCTCGCGCGTGCAGCGCTGGACTTCCTTGAGCGTTTCCTGGAAGGTGCGCTCGGTCGGCGGATAGTTGAAGTCGGCCACGCCGCCCTCCAGGTGCGCGGTCGGCTCGCCGTCGGTCACCATCAAGATCTGCTTGTTGCCGCCCTTGTGGCGGGCCAGCAGCTGGCGGGAGAGCGCGAACCCCGCGTGCATGTTGGTGCCGATGTTCCACTCGCTCCACGACAAGGTCGGCAGCTGCTCGGCGGTGAACTTGCGCGCGTAGAGCGAGAAGCCCACGATGTAGAGCGCGTCGCGCGGGAACTGACCACGGATCAAGGCTGAGAGCGCGAGCGCGACCTTCTTGGCCGGCAGGAAGTAGCCGTTGTTCAGCATGGAGCGGCTCATGTCGAGCATGACGACGGTGGCCGCCTGCGTGCGGAGCTCGGTGCGGTAGACCTCGAAGTCGCTCGGGTCCAGGCGCACCGGCGTCCCGGGGCCGGTCCGCTCGACCGCGTTCATCACCGTTTCCTTGAGGTCGAGCAGGAACGGATCGCCGAACTCGTAGGCCTTGGTGTCGTCGGTCTGGTCTCCGCCGGCGCCGCGGCGCTGGATGGCGTGGCCGCCGCTGCGATCGCGCTTGAGCACCGCGAAGACGTCGCGCAGCGCCTGATCGGCGATCTTGCGGATGGCCCGCGCGGTCAGCGACAGCTCGTCGCCCTCGCGCTGCAGGTAGCCGGCCTCCTCGAGCCGCTTGGTCATCTCCTGCAGCCGCTGCAGATCCTCCGCCGCCTCGGGGCCCAGCAGCTGCTCGACCCGCTGGGGATCGACGTTCTCGAGATCTTCCAGGGCGCGCACGCCGCGGATCTCACGCTCGAGCTCGTCGAGCTGCTGCATCTCCTCCATGAGGCGCATGGCCTCCTGCAGCGAGACCTCCTGATCGCCCTGGAAGGGATAGCGCTGGGCCATCTCGTCGAGGGGGAGGAACTCGCTCAGGTTCATGGCCAGCTGGCGCATCTGCGCCTCCAGCCGCTCGTCCTGGAGCATGAGCGAGCGCATCATCTCGTCGAGCTGCTTGCGCTGCTCGGGCGACAGACTCTGCATGAGCGACTGCATGGCCGCCATCTGCCGGCCCATCTGCTCGATGAGCTGATCGAGGCTTTCGACACCCGGGAAGCGGTCGCCCCACTTCTCCTTGAAGGCCTCGAAGTCCGGCTCCTCGCCCTCGGCCTTCTGGCGCAGCATGCGGTTGAGGTCCTGCATCATCTCGCGCATGGCCTTGAGGTCCTGCGGCGTCATGTTCTGCATCGCCTGCTGCATGGCGCCGAACATGGGCTGCATCATCTGCTGGCGGAGCGAGTTCAGCAGCTCCTCGAACTTGCGCTTGGCCTCCGGATCGACGAAGTCGTACTTCTGCAGCTCACGCAGCTGGCCGGCGGGATCGCGCGGCAGGGCGTCGAGCTTCTGCTCGCGTCCGCTGCGCTCCTTGCCTTCCGGCATGCGCTGCTTCACGCCCTGCGCGCTCGGTCTTGACGACGTCTTCGAGCTTCTTCTTGATGTCGTCCAGGCTGGAGCCGAGGTCGTAGCGCTGCATGCGCTCCTGCTTCTGGCGGCGCAGCTTCTCGAGGAGATCCTTCAGGCCCGGCATCCGCCCGCCCTCGGGCTTGCGCGCGCCCTGCTGCATCAGCCGCCGCATGGCGCGCCACGGATCGCCGTCGTGCAGGAGATCGTCGGCCATCGCCGACAGCATGTCGTCGGCGTCGAGGTCGATCTTCTGGGAGCCGTCCCAGCTCGAGTAGCGAAAGAGCGGCATGGCTCAGACCCGGTAGCGGAAGCGGCCCGCCTGGGTGTCCTTGTTGAGCTTCTTCGTCAGGTGCAGCCCCTCGAGGACGAACTCGACCGCGGCGGCCACGCCGGCCGGCTCGGTGGCGCCGAGCTTGGCGGCGGCGGCCCGCAGCGCCGGCATCTGCGCCACCTGCTTGATGTACTCCTCGGACGGCATGCTGTCGGCCGTCTGCACGGCGACGCCGCCCTCGAAGCCCTTCACCACCTCGGCCAGCTCCGCGCCGCCGAACGACCGGTTGAAGACGTTCAGCACCGCCTTCTGCACCAGGCGCAGGAGGATCTTCTCCTCACCGCCGTCGCCGAGGGTCTCCATCTCGATCTTGCCGCCGGTGGACGGCGCCAGGGCGCCGAGGTCGCTCACGCGCGGCACCGCCACGTTCTCGTCGAGGCGGATCGCGCGCTTGAGCGCGCTGGACAGCAAGTTCTCGTAGTTGGCGATCGACACGCGCACCGACACGCCGGAGCGCTGGCTGATGTCGGAGGAGGCGCGGGCCAGGTGCGTCAGCTCGGCCACGACCTGCTTCATGTACTCCGGGGTGATCGAGCGCACGCCGTCCAGGGCGAAGGTGGTGCGCTCGGCCTCCATGATGGCGATCTCGTCGGCCAGCTTCTTGGGATAGTGCGTCCGCACCTGGGAGCCGAAGCGGTCCTTGAGCGGCGTGATGATCCGCCCGCGGTTGGTGTAGTCCTCGGGGTTGGCGCTGGCGACCACGTAGAGGTCGAGCGGCAGCCGGACCTTGTAGCCGCGGATCTGGACGTCGCGCTCCTCCATGATGTTGAGGAGGCCGACCTGGATCCGCTCGGCCAGGTCCGGCAGCTCGTTGATCACGAAGATCCCGCGATGCGTGCGCGGCAAGCAGGCCGTAGTGGATCGTCAGCTCGTCGGAGAGATAGCGCCCCTCGGCGACCTTGATGGGATCGACCTCGCCGATGAGGTCGGCGATGGTGATGTCGGGCGTCGCCAGCTTCTCGCCGTAGCGGCGGTCGCGCGCGACCCACACCACGCCGGCGGCCTCGCCCTCCTTGGCCACCAGCTGACGGCACGCCTGGCAGATCGGCGCGAGCGGGTCGTCGTTGATCTCGCAGCCGGCCAGCGCCGGCAGCTCCTCGTCGAGCAGCCCGATCAGCATCCGGGCGATCCGCGTCTTGGCCTGACCGCGCTCGCCGAGGAAGATGAGATCCTGGCCGCTGAGGACCGCGTTCTCGATCTGCGGGACGACCGTATCGTCGTAGCCGACGATGCCGGGCAGAAACGCCTCGCCGCGCCGCAGGCGCGCGATGAGGTTGTCGCGCATCTCCTGCTTGACCGATTTGCGCTGCCAGCCACTGTTGCGGAGGTCGCGGATTGTCTGTGGTTTCGCCATGCTCCCCGCACTATGCGGTGGCCGGTCGGCGGTGTCAACCGGACCGGGCGAGCACGCATCTCCCGCCTCGGCACATGTATCTGTAAGATGTAGGCCAGGGAGGGCCAGCCATGCTCGGAGCCAAGAAGAAGACGCTGATGCCGACGCCGGAGCAGGCGCTGCCGGGCCGCCGGGAGGCGATGCCGGTGCCGGAGCGCCACCACGTCAACGGCAACCGCATCGTCCCGCCGTTCCCCGAGGGCAGCGAGCTGGCCCTGTTCGGGCTCGGCTGCTTCTGGGGCGCGGAGAAGGCGTTCTGGAAGATCCCCGGCGTGTACTCCACGTCGGTCGGCTACGCCGGCGGTCACACCCCCAACGCGGACTACGAAGAGGTCTGCACCGGCCTCACCGGCCACAACGAGGTCGTGCGGGTGGTGTTCGATCCCAAGAAGATCGGCTACGCCGACCTGCTGCGCGTGTTCTGGGAGAGCCACGACCCCACGCAGGGCATGCGCCAGGGCAACGACGTCGGCACCCAGTACCGCTCGGGCATCTACGTCCACTCGCCGGAGCAGCGCAAGCTGGCCGAGGCCTCGCGCGAAGCCTACCAGCGCATGCTGACGAAGTCGGGCTACGGCGCCATCACCACCGAGATCGTCGACGCGCCGGAGTTCTACTACGCCGAGGACTATCACCAGCAGTACCTGGCGAAGAACCCGTGGGGGTACTGCGGGCTCGGCGGCACCGGCGTGGCGTGCCCGATTGGGCTGGGGGAGGCGGCAGCGCGCTGAGGGCGACGCCTCGCTCGTGATTCCGTGGCCGGCGATCAGCGCTTGATCGCGATTCGGCCCGAGCAGCCCGGCGACACAGCCGTGGTGAGCGCTGTGCACACTGAAGCGTTCGGGCGGCCGGCCGAGGCTCGCATCGTCGAGCGGCTCCGGCAAGCGGCGGGGTTCTATCTGGGACTCGTCGCGACCGACGGCGACCAGATCGTCGGCCACATTCTCTTCACGCCCGTCACGCTACGCAGTGATCGATCGTCCGATTTCGTGCTGGCGCTGGCGCCGATGGCGGTGCGGCCGGCCTGGCAGCGTCGCGGCATCGGCGGGGCGCTGGTCCGCGCGGGGCTTGAGGCGTGCCAGGAGGCAGGTCATGACGTGGTTCTGGTCGTCGGCCACCCGGCCTTCTACCCACGCTTCGGCTTCGTTCCCGCGCGTCCGCTCGGCCTGAGCGCCGAGCCCGCGTTGCCCGATGCCGCGTTCATGGTGGCCGAGCTCACGCCGGGAGCCCTGCGCGGTCGCCGCGGTGTCGTCGTCTACGGCAGCGACTTCAGCTAGCTACGCGGCGATCATCAGCCGCAGGTCGTCGCACAGCATCGCGTAGAGGCGCGCCTGCTCGGCATCGCCCTCGCCGCGCAGGACCGCCGAAGGATGGATCGTGGCGATGGTCTTGGGCGACCAGCGCGTGGAGAAGAACTGGCCGTGCTGGCGGAGCAGACGGAACTCGGGGCCGATGATCACCCGGGCCGCGGTGGCGCCGAGGACCCCGAGCACCTGCGGCCGGATGACTTCCAGCTCGGCCTCGAGCCACGGCCGGCACGCGGTGATCTCCGGCGCGCGCGGGCGTCTCGTGGATGCGGCGCTTGCCGCGCTCGGTGAACTTGAAGTGCTTCACGGCGTTCGTGACGTACACGTGCTGGCGGTCCAGTCCGACCTCGACCAGCGCTCGGTCGAGCACCTCGCCGGCCGGACCGACGAAGGGCGCGCCCTTGCGATCTTCCTGATCACCGGGCTGCTCGCCGACCAGCACGATGCGCGCGGTGGCCGGACCACGGCCGAAGACCGTCTGGGTGGCGTGGCGGAAGAGATCGCAGCCCTGGCAGCGCGCGCTGGCCGCGCGGAGCTCGTCGAGCGTGGCGTTCGGGGGAACGAACGCGCCGGCGCCCGGTGCCTCGGCGGCCGGCGCCGCCGACGGACTCTCGAGCCGGAGCGGCGCGGCGAGCGCGTTGAGGCGACGCACCTGCGGATCGCTCGAGTCGGCGAGCAGATCGCGCCGCTCGTGCACCAGGCGCCAGAGGATCTCGTAGAGCAGGGCCCAGCGCTCCGGATCGGCAGCGCCGGCAGCCTGGCGAGCCAGCTCGAGAAATTGCCGGGGCACGCGCGGCCCAGCCGCCGCCTGGGTGGCCACGGCGGCGACGCCGGCCCCCGCGCCGGTGCCGGCCGGCGCGGGGCGCCACGTCACCTCAGCCGGCGGCACACCCTCGTGCAACAACGTCCGCGCCACCGCCTGCCACGCTTCGAAGGTCGGCCCGACGTCGACCGTCCTCATAGAGCAGACTCAGCGGCCGTTCGGGCCTTCGCCGGCGGGGCGGTCGTGGCGGTGGAACTCGCCGACCGGCGTGATGGCCAGACGGATCGAGGGGCGATCGCCGGTCGGCCGGATGTGGTGGTAGTGCCGGGCCGGTGCGTACACGATGTCGCCGGCGCGCGCGTGCACGATCTCCGCACGGCCCTCGATCTCCCAGTCGATCTCGCCCTCGAGCACGACCCACCACTCGTCGACCAGGTGATAGTGGCGATCGGTGTCGTGGCCTGGCGGCTGGCAGATGAGCGTGCCCGACATCTGCTCGTTGACGACGACCTTCTCCACCCACGGCGCCGCGCCCTTGCGCCGCTTGATGTCCTCCACCCGCGCGTGCAGCGTTTCCGCTCCCAGCAGTCCCGCCGGCATCGTCGTCGCCATCGCACTCGTCCTCCTCAAGGCTCCGTACTATACTGCACCCCGTTCGGCGGCGGCGCGAGACGGACATGACCGATCATCGGACCCGGATCCTGCACGACGAAGTGCGTGAGCGCGCCGTCCCCCGGCGAGCGCCCCTGCGGACGATCCTCGCCGCCGGTCTGCTGTTCGCCGTCGTGCTGAGCGTGGCGCACGCCGCGGCGCCACCCGCGGCGCCCACCCCGGGCAAGCCCGGCGGCATCCTCAACCTGCTGCAGCGCGAGGAGCTGACCACCGGCTTCTCGATCCACGAGACCGCCACCATCGCCACCGTGTGGCCGGCCTCGCCGTGCTACTCGAACCTCGTGATCTTCGACCCGTTCAAGCCGCGCGAGACGCTCGACGGCATCGTCGGCGAGCTGGCCGAGAAGTGGTCGTGGCAGGACAACTATCGCAACCTCGTCTTCTTCCTGCGGCGCGACGTGAAGTGGCACGACGGCGCGCCGTTCACCTCGAAGGACGTGAAGTACACCTTCGACATGGTGCGCGAGGCGCCCGAGCAGCCCGCCCGGCTGCGCCTCAACCCGCGCAAGGACTGGTACGTCAACGTCGAGGCCATCGAGGCGCCCGATCCCACCACGGTCGTCTTCCGGCTCAAGCGGGCGCAGCCCTCGCTGCTGGCCATGCTGGCCTCCGGCCAGTCGCCCATCTATCCCGCGCACGTCCCCGCCGCCGAGATGCGCAACCGCTGCGTCGGCACCGGGCCCTTCAAGCTCAAGGAGTGGCGGCGCGGCGAGATGGTCGAGTACGTCCGCAACCCCGACTACTTCGAGAAGGGCCGCCCGTATCTCGACGGCCTGCGCTACTTCATCGTGAGCGATCGCGGCCGCCAGGCCGCCGCGATCCAGGCCGGGCGGGTGGACGTGTCGTTCCCCGGCGATACCACGCGGTCCATGGCCGAGCAGCTGAAGGCGGCGCTGCCCCAGCTGGTCAGCACCGAGGTCGCCAGCAACACCTCGCCGAACCTCCTGGTCAACGGCACGCGCCCGCCCTTCAATGACATCCGCGTGCGGCTGGCCCTGAGCCACGCGATGGACCGTCGCGCGTTCATCCAGGCCGTGCGCCAGGGCGCCGCCGCGATGGGCGCCGGCATGCTGTCGCCGCCGCGCGGCACCTGGGGGCTCAGCGGCCCCGAGCTCGAGCGCCTGCCCGGTTACGGCAAGGTCGACGAGGAGCGGGCCAAGGCCAAGCGCCTGCTGACCGAGGCGGGCTTCTCCGCCGCGAACCCGCTCAAGCTGGAGATCCACACGCGGGCGATCGCGTCCTATCTCGACTTCGCCGCCTTCGTGGTCAGCGAGCTCAAGCGGGTCGGGGTGGAGGCGACGCTGAAGCAGGTGGACACCGTGCAGTGGTACGCGGTGACCACGCGCAAGGAATACCAGCTGGGCGCCAACGTCAGCGGCTTCGGCATCGACGATCCCGACGCGATCTTCTACGAGAACTACGGCTGCAACTCGATCCGCAACTACACCGGCTACTGCAACGAGCTGGTCAGCAAGCTCATCGACCAGCAGTCGCAGGAGCTCGACCCCAAGAAGCGCCTGGCGCTGGTCCGGCAGATCCTGGTCAAGCTGGAGGAGGACGGCGCCCGGCCCACCATGGGCTGGTCGTTCGACGCCTTCACGCACTGGCCGCAGGTCCGCAATCTCGTGCCGCATCACGGCATCTACAACTGGGGTCGGCTGACCCACGTCTGGCTCGACAAGTAGTGCCACCGGCGGCCCCGCCGGGCCCCGGCCTGGCGGGTTGACGCGGAGCCGGCGCCCCGCTATAACCGGCGCACCTCGAAGGGGAGGGGCGTCCTGGACATCATCCTGCAGCTCGTGCTGAACGGCCTCGCCGTCGGGTGCATCTACGGCCTGGTCGCTCTCGGCTTCGTGCTCATCTACAAGGCGACCGAGCTCGTCAACTTCGCCCAGGGCGACCTCCTGATGCTCGGCGCGTTCACGCTGCTACATGTTCGTCGTCTGGTACGGCGTGGGCTACTGGGTGGCCTTCGCGCTGGCCATCGTGATCGTGGGGCTGTTCGGCGCCGTGCTCGACTCGACCGTGCTCCGGCGGGTGCTCGGCCAGCCGCAGTTCGCCGTGGTCATGCTGACCATCGGGCTGGGCGCGATCTTCCGCAGCTTCGCCTCGATCACCTGGGGCTCGGAGATCTACACGCTGCCCACGCCGTTCAGCGCCAAGGCCACCCGGATCGGCGGCGTCACCGTGAGCCACGAGTACGTCTCGATCATCGTCGGCACGGTGGTGCTGTGCGCCGTGCTGCTACGCGTTCTTCACGCACACCCGGGTCGGCGTGGCGATGCAGGCCGCCTCGCAGAACCAGCTCGCCGCCTACTACATGGGGATCCCGGTGAAGCGGATGTTCTCGCTGATCTGGGCGATCTCGGCCGGCGTGGCCACCATCGCCGGCGTGCTGCTGGCGCCGGTGTCGCTGATCGACGTCAACCTCGGCTTCATCGGGCTCAAGGCCTTCGCCGCGGCCGTGCTGGGCGGCTTCGGCTCGATCCCGGGCGCGCTGGTCGGCGGCGTCACCATCGGCCTGATCGAGCTGTTCTCCGGCACCTACCTGCCGCACGGCTTCAAGGACGTCGCGGCGTACGTCGTGCTGCTGATCGTGCTCGCCGTGCGGCCGCAGGGCATGTTCGGCACGCGTCGGCCGGAAGAAGGTCTGACGCGGCATGCGCTTCGTCTTCAAGACCTCGTACGGGCAGGACCTGGGGCTGTTCCGCGACGCCGTCCAGCGCAACTGGTACGTGGCGCTGCTGGCCGGGCTGCTCGTGCTGCCCCTGCCTCGTCCCGTCGTACCTCGTCGACATCAGCCTCGTGTTCATCTACGGCCTGTGCGGGCTCTCGCTCATGGTGCTGGCCGGCTACACCGGCCTCGTCAGCCTGGGCCACGCGGCCTTCCTCGGCATCGGCGCCTACGCGCACGTCTACTTCTCGCAGGATCTCGGGCTGCCCTGGGTCGTCGCGGTGGCGCTGGCGGCGGTGCTGACGGCGGGGGCCGGCGTGCTGGTGGGCCTGCCCGCGCTGCGCATGACCGGCGTCTACCTCACCATCGCGACGCTGGCCTTCGCGCTCATCATCCAGGAGGTCTTCACGCACTGGGAGCACGTGACCGGCGGCCTCAAGGGCAAGCGCGGTCGACAAGCCGGTCATCTTCGGCGTGTCGTTCGGCGGCGACGTGGCGTTCTACTTCCTGTGCCTGGCCTTCCTGGTCGGCGGCCTCTGGCTGACCGCCAACCTGCTGCGCTCGCCGACGGGCCGGGCGTGGGTCGCGATCCGCGACAGCGAGATCGCCGCGCAGTCGATGGGCGTCAACCTCGCCGTGTACAAGACCATGGCCTTCGCCTACTCGGCGGGGCTGATGGGGGTGGCGCGGTGCGCTCTTCGCGCACAAGATCGGCTTCCTGGCGCCCGACATCTTCAGCGTGCTGCTGTCGATCCAGTTCCTGCTGATGGTGGTGGTGGGCGGGCTCGGCAGCCTGCACGGCGCGCTCTTCGGCGCCGTCTTCGTCGCGCTGCTGCCGGTGGTGATCTCGCAGGCGCGCGACTCGGTGCCGGCCTGGTTCGGCCAGGTCGTCGGCGTCTTCGGCAAGACGCCGGCGGACGCCGCCTTCGTCGGCCGTCGACCGGTTCGTCAAGCAGCCGGGGCTCGAGCCCGGCATCTTCGGGCTCATCCTCGTGCTGTTCATCCTGTTCGAGCCGCTCGGCATCTACGGGCGCTGGCTGAAGATCAGGCTCTTCTTCTCGACGTTCCCGCTCTACAAGCACGCCACGTTCAAGCGCCAGAAGACCTACATGCGCTCGGAGCGCCTGCGATGACGCTTCTTCGCGGCGCGACGGGCTGCGATCAACTTCGGCGGCATCCAGGCCCTCGACGGCGTGAGCTTCGACGGTGGAGCCCGGGCAGGTCTTCACGATCATCGGGCCCAACGGCGCCGGCAAGACGACCATCTTCAACCTGATCACCCGCATCTACGACCCGACGCCGGCCGCCTGTCCTTCGCCGGCGAGGACATCACGCGGGTGCCGCCGCACGAGATCGCCCGGCGGGGCATCGCGCGCACCTTCCAGAACATCGAGCTGTTCGAGCACGCCACCGTGCTGCAGAACCTGCTGCTCGGCCGCCACGCCCACCGGCGCTCGCGCTTCGTGGAGGAGCTGCTCTTCCTGCCGCGCGTGCGGCGACAGGAGCTGGCGCATCGCGAGGCGGTGGAGAAGGTGATCGACTTCCTCGATCTGCAGCCCTATCGCGACAGCCTCATCGTCAACCTGCCCTACGGCGTGCGCAAGGTCGTCGAGATGGCGCGCGCGCTGTGCACGGAGCCCAAGCTCCTGCTGCTCGACGAGCCGTCCTCCGGCCTCAGCGTGGAGGAGACCGAGGACATGGCGTTCTGGATCCAGGACATCCGGAGCTGCTCGGCATCACCGTGCTGATGGTCGAGCACGACATGAGCCTGGTGAGCGCCGTGTCCGATCGGGTGCTGGCGCTGAACTACGGCCGGCCGATCGCCCTGGGCACCGCGCGCGAGGTGCAGGAGCACCCCGACGTGATCAAGGCGTACCTGGGAGGCTGAGGCATGGCCGAGCCGCTCCTGACCGTGACGAATCTCGAGACCTTCTACGGTCCGATCATGGCCATTCGCGGGGTCAGCTTCGCCGTGCCGCGCGGGGAGATCGTCACCATCCTGGGCGCCAACGGCGCGGGCAAGACGACGATCCTCAAGACCGTGTCCGGCGTGATGGATCCGCAGAAGGGGACCGTGACGTTCGACGGCCGCGAGATCCAGGGGCAGGATCCCGACCAGGTCGTGCGGCTCGGCCTCAGCCACGTGCCGGAGGGGCGCGAGGTCTTTCCGTTCCTCACCGTGCGCGAGAACCTCGCGATGGGCGCCTACACGCGGTCCGACGCCGACGGCGTCGCCCGCGGACCTGGAGATGGTCTACGAGTACTTCCCGGTCCTGAAGGCGCGCGCCGAGCAGCGGGCCGGCTCGCTCTCGGGGGGCGAGCAGCAGATGCTGGCGATCAGCCGGGCCCTGATGGCGCGCCCGACGATGATGCTGCTGGACGAGCCGTCGCTCGGCCTGTCGCCCCGGCTGGTGAAGGAGATCTTCGACATCATCGTGCGCATCAACCGGGAGCGCGGCGTGACCGTGCTCCTGGTCGAGCAGAACGCCCACATGGCGCTGAACATCGCGGAGTACGGCTATGTCCTGGAGGTCGGCCGCATCGTGATGGAAGATACCTGCGCGCGCCTGCTGGAGAAGGAAGACATCAAGGAGTTCTACCTCGGGGTCAAGGAGGCCAGCGTCCGCGGGACGCGGCGCTGGAAGCGGAAGAAGATGTGGCGATGAGCAACTCCGACCGCGTCTTTAGCGTCCACGGCCAGGACACGCTGCCCCGGCTCTTCCGCCACGTGGTCAAGGAGCGGGGCGACGCAGGTCGCCATGCGGGAGAAGGACCTGGGGATCTGGCGCTCCATCACCTGGCGCCAGTACGGCGAGCGGGCCCGGCACGCGGGCCTCGGCCTGGTGGCGCTGGGCTTGAAGCCGCGGGACGTGGTGTCGGTCCTCGCCGACAACTGCCCGGAGTGGCTCTACACCGACCTCGGCACGCATGTCGGTGGGCGGCGTGACCAACGGCATCTACACGACGGACTCCGCCCGGCAGGTCGAGTACATCGTGAACGACAGCGGCACGCGCTTCTTCTTCGCCGAGAACGAGGAGCAGCTCGACAAGATCCTGGAGGTCCGCGCCCGCTGCCCCCAGCTCGTGAAGATCTTCGTCTACGACATGGAGGGGCTGCACGCCTTCCAGGACGAGCAGGTGATGCCGTTCGAGGCGCTGCTCGAGCTGGGCGCGCGCTACGAGCGCGAGCACCCGGGCGCCTTCGATCCGATGGTCGAGATCGCCCGGCCCGACGACCTGGCGATCCTGGTCTACACCTCGGGCACCACCGGGCCGCCCAAGGGCGCCATGCTGAGCCACCGCAACATCATGTTCCAGCTCGGGTACGCGGACTTCATCGCCGAGCCGCGTCCGGGGGACCAGCAGCTGTCGTTCCTGCCGCTGTCCCACATCGCGGAGCGGACCTTCACCGTCTTCTATCCGCTGCGCACCGGCGCCACCGTGAACTTCGCCGAGAGCATCGACACGGTGCCGGAGAACATCCGCGAGGTGGCGCCGGCGGTGTTCTTCGCGGTGCCGCGCATCTGGGAGAAGTTCTACTCGGGCGTGGCCCTGCGCATGCGCGAGGCCACCCCGGTCGGCAAGCTCGCCTACCGCTGGGCCATCGGCGTCGGCAACCGGATGGCCGAGCAGCGCATCGCCGGCCGGCGGCCGTCGGCGGCGCTCCGCGTGCTCCATCGGCTGGCCGACTTCTTCGTGCTCGACAACGTCAAGCGCTCGCTGGGGCTGCACCGCGCGCGCGGCGCGGCCACCGGCGCGGCGCCGATCGCCCCCGAGCTGATCAAGTGGTACATGGCGCTCGGCATCGACATGCGCGAGGTCTACGGCCAGACCGAGAACTGCGGACTCGCCACCGCCATGCCGCCGGATCGGATCAAGCTCGGCACGGTGGGGGTGACGCGGCCGGACACCGAGGTGGCGCTCTCGCCCGCCGGCGAGATCTTGCTGAAGGGCCCGCACGTGTTCCTCGGCTACTACAAGAACCCGAGGCGCGCACGGCCGAGACGGTGGTCGACGGCTGGCTGCACACCGGCGACGTCGGTGAGATCGACGCCGACGGGTTCGTCCGCATCACCGACCGCATGAAGGACATCATCATCACGGCCGGCGGCAAGAACATCACGCCGTCCGAGATCGAGAACCAGCTCAAGTTCTCGCCCTACATCACCGACGCGGTGGTGATCGGCGACCAGCGCAAGTTCCTGTCCTGCCTGGTCATGATCGACCCCGAGACGGTGGCCCAGTTCGCCCAGGAGCGGAACGTGCCGTTCACCAACTTCGCCTCGCTGTGCCGGGCCCGGGAGGTCCAGGACCTGATCTGGGGCGAGATCGAGCGGGTGAACAAGCAGGTGGCGCGGGTGGAGGGCATCAAGCGCTTCCACCTGATCGAGCAGATCCTCACCCCCGAGGACGAGGAGCTGACGCCGACCATGAAGCTGAAGCGATCGTACGTGAACCGCAAGTACAAGGACGTCATCGACGGCATGTACGCCGGCGCGTGAGCCGGCCCGCGTGATTCGATCCCGATTCGATCCCGAAAGGAGCGAGCGATGAGGCAACGACTGGCAATCGGTCTGGTGGTGGCGATGCTGATGGCGCTGGTGGGCACGGCGGTGGCGCAGAAGGAGACCCGCGGGGTCAGTACGACCGAGATCGTCCTCGGCATGCACACCGACCTCTCGGGGCCGGCCGCCACCTACGGCGTGTCGTCGTCGAACGCGGTCAAGATGCGCTTCGACGAGGTCAACGAGAAGGGCGGCATCCACGGCCGCAAGATCAAGCTGATCGTGGAGGACACGCAGTACCAGGTGCCGCGGGCGGTGCAGGCCGGCACCAAGCTCATCAACCGCGACCACATCTTCGCCATGGTGGCGCCGCTCGGCACCCCCATGAACAACGCGCTCTTCAAGGACCAGTTCGAGGCGAACGTGCCGAATCTGTTCCCGCTCTCGGCCGCGCGCTCGATGTACGAGCCGTTCCACAAGCTGAAGTTCTACGGCGCGGCGTCCTACGTCGATCAGATCCGCGCCGGCATCCAGTACTTCGTCACCAAGAAGGGCAAGAAGGCGCTCTGCGCGATGTACCAGGACACCGACTTCGGCAAGGAAGTGCTGGACGGCGTGCAGCTGCAGGCCGAGAAGCTGAAGATCAAGGTGGTCGAGACGACCACCCACAAGCCGACCGACCAGGACTTCACCGCGCAGATCACCAAGCTCAAGGGGGCGGGCTGCGACCTGGTCGCGCTGGGGACCATCGTGCGCGACTCGATCGTGCCGTACTCGACGGCGCGCAAGATCGGCTGGACCGACGTCGACTTCCTCGGCTCGGCGGCGAGCTACGATCTCTTCGTGGCGGCCGCGCAGGGCGGCGTGACCGAAGGGCTCTACGCCATGGGCCTGACCGACATGCCGTATCGCGACACGCTGAGCCCGATGGCGCAGGGGTGGTTCGATCGCTACAAGGACAAGTACAAGGTCGAGCCGAACATCGGCGCCGTCTACGGTCACGTGGCCGCCGATCTCACGGTCACCGGGATCGAGAAGGCGGGCAAGGATCTGACCACCGACAGCTTCGTGAAGGGCCTGGAGTCGATTCAAGGGCTACCGCGACATCTTCAACGGTCCCGAGGTCACCTTCGGGCCGGACAAGCACCAGGGCGCGAACTCGTCGTTCCTCGCCGTGGTCAAGGGCGGACGCTGGGTCCGCGTGACCGAGCCGCTGGGCTTCTGAACGTGGGGGGCCACGAATGGCCCCCCCCCCCCAACGCTGCGCGCCCCGGGGGACCGGGGCGCTCCGCGGGCGACGGTGGTCGGGGCGGCCACTTCGGGGCGTGCAGACCCACCAGCATGCGGAGCGACCCGGTGGAGCCGGGTCGCTCCTCGTTAACCCGATAGACTTAGTTAGCTGCTGATCATCGTGTCGCTGAGGGTGTAGGTCATGTAGGTCGTCGTCTTCGGCGGTGCCGTCGACTTCTTCCCATCGCCGCCGACCACTCGGGCGGCCTCGGCCCGGCCCACCGCTGCCGCCGCAAGATTGCCGACCTTGTTCGCCACCCGCTGCCGCCGCTGCGCTCGTCGCTTGTCCATGGTCTCCTCCTCCTTGATCGATCCGCTGCTGCGATGGGATCGATCCGCTGCTGCGATGGGCAAGTGCATCAGCTCTGCCAGACTCGATGGCGCGCGGAACCTCACGCTTTCTTGTACTTTCACCTCGCATCGGGTGCTGCCCAGACTGGCGGTCGGGCGCGCTCGGCGGAAGCTTGCCCGATCGACCTGGGGCGATCCCGACCTTGCAGGTCGTGCGTGACGCCCAGGCGAAAAGCTACTACAGTGACGCCGATGCGGGCGGTACGGGAACGCAGACGATGCAGCGCGTCTCACCCGGCAATGGTGTTGTTAGCGGCGATGCCACTGCTGGTCGCTGTGCTCGTGAGTGGCGGCGCGGCCGAAGCTGTACGTGGGGACGAAGGATGAGTCCAACCTCGTCCCGCGCGGTACCGCATCCGTTCCCGGACCTGACCGCCGGCGCGCTGCTCGCGCTGGTGGCGATCGCGCTCTTCGCCATGAGGCTGTCGCTTCCCTCCATCCTCGACGACAGGGGCTTTTACCTCCACGGAGACTGGGTGCTGGATGCGATCCAGAACGGTCATTGGATCGTGCAGCGAAATCACGTCGGCGATGTCGTCTCGAAGCCGCCGCTGTACATCTGGCTGGTCGCCCTCGCGACATGGCCCGTCGGCCGCATCAGTCTGATCACCATGATGCTGCCCGGCGCCCTCGCCACGGTGGCCATTGCCGCCATGATCTGGCGATTTGGCGGCGAGGTATTTGGCAAGAGGGCGGGGCTGCTCGGCGCGTTCGCCTACCTGGTCTCCTATGTCGGGGCGAGCCAGATCGCGCTGGCCAGACCTGACGGCGTGTTCGCCTTCACGGTGGCGGCGGCCGCGCTCGCCGCATTCCGGGCGTGGACGTCCGGAAGGGGATGGACGTGGTTCTGGCTGGCGGTGGCGGTTGCGACCCTGGCCAAGGGCCCGCTCGGGCTCCTCCTCGCCGCCGCGGGGCTGCTCGCCGCCGGATGGGAGCGATGGAGTGGTCGCGCGGCCCCGATCGCCGGGTCACACCGGTTGGGGATCGCCCTGTTCCTGCTCATCACGGGCGGTTGGTTTGCGTGGGCGTATCTCGAGCTCGGTCAGGCCTTCGTCGATCGGATGATCTTCCGGGAGTTGCTCCGGCACGCGATCACGGAGGGCGAGGGCGCATCGGGGCCCGGTCACCCGTTCTACATGCAGCCGGTGCACTTCCTCTGGAGTCTGGCCCCCTGGAGCCTGTTCGCCTGCGTCGGCTTCTGGCGCGTATGCGCGCGTCCGGCCGGCAATCCGGATGAACGCCGAGCGGAACGATTCTTGTTCTGCTGGTTCGCCGTCGGGTTGCTCGTGTTCTCACTGGCGCCGCATCAGCACCAGCGTCATCTCCTTCCCATCATGCCTGCGGCGGCATTGCTGGCTGGGCGGGAGCTCGCGCGGTGGGTGCCAACCATGCGCCCGCGAACCTTGCTCGGCACGTGCGCCATCGTGGCGATCGTGGGGCTGAGCGTGATCGCGTTCTCGTACCACCGCCTCCTGGACGGAAGCGAGCGGGTCGCGCGAGCCCAGGGAATGCGAGCGCTGGCCGACTCGATCCGCGCGCGCGTCGGAGCTCGTTTCCCCCTGACGCACGTGGATACGCCCTTCGTCCTGCAGTTCTTTCTCGGCTCCGCGGCGCCGCTCGCCTCCGTCGAGCAGGCGGCACGCCTGCTGTCCGGCCCCGACGCGACGTTCATTGCCGTCAAGCATCTCGATTCTCTGCGGAGTGCGCTGGCGCAGACGTCCACCCCCTTCTTCGTGGTGGCCCGATGGCCGACCACTGGCGAGCCGGATGTCAGCGTCATCAGCAACCACGCCCGCCTGGAGTGGACCGCCGACATGTCGGCCGTCTTCAGTCCAATCGTGATACGGACGCATGACGTGCGCTTCGTGCGCCGGCGGGAGCGAGAATTCGTCCTGAATCTCACCGGCGACAACGGCGCGGTCGTCTTCAAGAACGAGTCGCGTGAGCCGCAGGCCGTGCGCGCTCGCATTACTGGTAGCACATCGGAGATGGTGCAGGAGCGTCTGCTCGCACCCGGAGACCAGTGGCAGGTGACCGTCTCGCGGGCGGGCGGGAGATCCTCCGCCGGCGCCAGCCAGGGTCCGAACGCTCGCCCGGCGCCAAGGGAGTAGACTGCCGCAATGTCCTCACGCCTTCGAAGGCTGGGCTGCCGCGGCGTCGCCTTCCTGGCGAGCGTCGTCGTCGTGGCGATAATGGTGCTGGTGGCCCTCCGTGACTGGAAGCTCGGCGGCTGGCTGGTGATCGAGAACGGCATCGTGGAGAATCTCCAGGTCGTCCTGATCGTCGCCACAGGCGTTCTGGCGGCGCGCCAGGGATGGGCGGCCAAGCGCCGCGGCGAGCCGTTCGTGTTCGAGGTCGCGGTCGTGGCGGCGATGACCATGCTCTGCATCGGTGAGGTCAATCTCGATCGTGTGCTGTTCGGCACGAAGGTCATCCACACGCGGTTCTTCGTGAGTCCCAAGCACCCACTCGGGTGGCGACTGCTCGCGGTCCTCGTCGTGGTGGGGGCGCCGACGGCCCTCGGCATCTGGCTCCTCGTGCACATCCGCGAGCTCTTTTGGGCCTGCCTGGACGGGCTGCTCGAGCCCTGGGGGCAGACCGCCACCTTGGGGATCGGCCTCTACGTACTCGTGCAGATCTTCGAGCACCGGATCGATCGTCTGCCGTGGCAGCCGCCGTACTTCTTCGAAGAGGGCCTGGAGCTGGTGGGCGCCATCTACATGTTCGTCGGACTTGCCGCGCGACAACGAGAGGTCGGAATCGCCGCGGGCGACCGCTGGCCTGATCGGCCTGGGGTATGATCCCGGCATCGACTCAGACCGCTCGCCGGGAGGCCCTTTCATGAGCGACCACGGTCACATGGACGCCCGGACACTGCACGCCCGCCTGAACCACCCGATCGTCGACGCCGACGGCCACTGGCTGGAGTACGGGCCGGTCATGCGCGAGGAGTTCCGGCGCATCGGCGGTGAGGCGGCCGTCGAGGCCCTGGCGACCGCGACCTCGCGCGTACCGAGCGCGCTCACGATGTCGGTGGCCGAGCGCAGCCGCCGGCGCGTGGGCCAGGAAGCGTTCTGGTCGTCGCCGAGCGAGAACGTGCGGGATCGGGCCACGGCCATGCTGCCCAGGCTCATGTACGAGCGGCTGGACGAGCTCGGCATCGACTTCAGCGTGGTGTATCCGACGGCCGGGCTCAGCTTCCACCGCATGCAGGACACGCGGCTGCGCCGGGCCATCTGCCGCAGCTACAACGTCTTCACCGCCGAGCAGTTCCGCGGATTGCACGACCGCATCATCCCGGCCGCGATCATTCCCATGTACACGCCGGAAGAGGCGATCGAGGAGCTGGAGTTCGCGGTCAAGCAGCTCGGCTACAAGGTGGTGATGGTGGGCGGCATGATGCGCCGGCGCGTGCCGGCGCTGGAGGAGGAGAGCCCGGAGGCCTCCAGGCACGTCGAGTGGTACGACGTCATCGGCCTCGACAGCCCCTACGACTACGATCCGGTGTGGGCCAAGTGCCTCGAGCTGAAAGTGGCGCCCAGCTTTCACAACGGCGCGCGCTCGATCCTGCTCCGCAACTCGCCGTCGAACTTCTGCTACAACCACATCGGTCACTTCGCCTCCGCCGGCCACGCCGTGGCCAAGGCCATGTTCCTCGGCGGCGTCACCCGTCGCTTCCCCCAGCTGAACTTCGCGTTTCTCGAGGGTGGCGCGGGCTGGGCGTGCATGCTCTACGCCGACCTCATCGGTCACTGGGAGAAGCGCAACCGGCGGGCGATCGAGAGCACGAATCCGAACAACCTCAACCTCGGCAAGCTGCAGGAGCTCGCGCGGAAGTACGGCAGCCCGGCGGTGGCCGAGGCGGTGAGCCGCGGCGAGGGGCTGGAGGGCGACTCGAACTCCACGATGACCGGCGGCGTCGAGGATCTCGACGACTACTTCCGGTGCAAGATCGAGAAGAAGAGCGACCTCAAAGACCTGTTCGTGCCGCGCTTCTACTTCGGCTGCGAGGCCGACGATCCCACCAACGCGTGGGCCTTCAACCAGAAGGCCAATCCCATGGGCGCGCGTCTCAACGCCCTGTTCAGCTCGGACGTCGGCCACTTCGACGTCCCGGACATGGCCGAGGTCGTCCCCGAGGCCTACGAGCTGGTCGAGCACGGATTGATCAACGACGACGACTTCCGCGACTTCATGTTCACCAACGCCGTGCGCTTCTGGGGCGAGGTGAACCCCGACTTCTTCAAGGGCACGGTGGTCGAGAAGGCCGCTGCGGCGGTCCTCGCTCAGCCCGCCCCCGCGGCGTAGCCGGCTCGCGCGCAGCCGCGCTGCGGTCGAGGACCACCGCGGCGCGGCTGCGCGTCGTCGCTCGGTGAGGCTCACTCCCCGGAGTGCGTCGCCGGCTTCATCGCGGCTTTCTCGATCGCCATCTGATTCGAGTGCCACTCCCGCAGGGCGTGCTCGTAGCGGCGCAGGACCGCCGAGCGCTGCCGGTCGAAGAGCATCCGATCGACCACGGCACCCGCAAGCATCCCGAAACCGACCAGGTACGCGCCGATCATGACGCTCAACAGCGTGATACGGGCCTTCATCGACATCTCCTTCAAAGATTTCGGACCGAACCGCCGGTCAGACGAGAGCAGAGCGCATGCCAGATTTGAAGGACGTGATTTCGAAGATTTACGCGTGATGCCGGTGGTCAGGGGTGGTCAAACGCGGGTGGAGTCGGGCGGCACTGCCCGGGCCGTGCTACCGTTTGGGCCGGGTCGCCACGAACCCAGGTGGCGCCGACGTCTGGAGGAGGTCCCGATGGCTCTCGATCCTCAAGTAACGGCCGTGCTCGAGCTGGTGGCCAAGGCGAATCGTCCCGCCTACAACACGCTCTCGCCCAAGGATGCGCGCCAGCTCTTCATCGACACGCGCCCGGCCTCCACGCCCACACCGCCCCAGATTGGTAGCGTGAAGGACGTCACCGCGCAGGGACCGCACGGCGCGATCCCGCTGCGGGTCTACCGGCCGGCCGGCGTCGCCGACGGGACGCGAGTGCCCGCGTACCTCTTCTTTCACGGCGGCGGGTGGGTGATCGGCGATGTGAACACCCACGACGTGCTCTGCCGGCAGCTCACCGCCGCCTCCGGCGCCAGCGTGATCTCGGTCGACTACCGCCTGGCGCCCGAGCACAAGTTCCCCGCCGCGGCCGACGACTCGTGGGCGGCCACGACGTGGGTCGTCGCCCATGCCGCCGAGCTTGGTCTCGACGCCTCCCGACTGGCCGTGGGCGGCGACAGCGCCGGCGGCAACCTCGCGGCCGTCGTCGCCCTGATGGCGCGCGACGCCGGCGGGCCGGCCATCAAGCTGCAGACACTGATCTATCCCGTCACCGACGTCATGCGCGAGACGCGTTCATATGGCGACTTCGCCGACGGCTACCTGCTCACGCGCGACAGCATGCGCTGGTTCATCGCCCACTACCTGCCGTCGGGCGATCAGGCGCGCGACTGGCGCGCGTCACCGCTACGGGCGCCCTCGCTGGCCGGGCTGCCGCCGGCCCTGATCATCACGGCCGGCTTCGATCCGCTGCGCGACGAGGGCGAGATGTTCGCCGGCCGGCTCCGGGATGCCGGCAACATGGTGGACTACGTCTGCTACGGCGGGATGATTCACGGCTTCATCGGGATGGGCAAGCTGCTCGACACCGCCCAGCGCGCCATCACGCACATCGGCGACTCGCTCCGCCAGGCCTTCCGCTAGACCGACCCGCGCGCCGGGGCGCACGGCGGGCTCTCGCGATCCCGCCGCGCGCTCAGGCCGCCGTCTGCGGATCGAGCACGTCGCGCAGCCCGTCGCCCAGCAAGTTCAGACCGAGCACGGTCAGGAGAATCGTGAGGCCAGGAAAGATCGACACGTGCGGCGCGGTGCGGAGAAAGTCGCGCGCCTTGGCCAGCATCGTGCCCCACTCCGGCGTGGGTGGCTGAGCGCCCAGGCCGAGGAACCCGAGGTAGGCGGCGGAGAGGATGGCGGTGGCGAACAGCAGCGTGGTCTGCACGAGGAGCGGCGGCAGGCAGTTGGGCAGGACGTGGCGGGCCAGGATGCGCCATTCGCCGGCCCCCGAGGCCCGCGCCGCCTCCACGAAGTGCTGCACCTTGATCCGGAGCACGGCCGCCCGCGTGAGGCGCGCGTAGAGCGGCACCTGGGCCAGGCCGATCGCCAGCATCGCGTGGTCGAGGCCGGGCCCGAAGATGGTGATGACCACGATGGCCAGCAGCAGGGTCGGAAACGAGATGAGCACGTCGGCGCCGCGCATGAGCAGCCGATCCGTCCAGCCGCCGGCCCAGGCCGAGAGCGCGCCGAGCGGCACACCGCCCACCATGGCCAGGCCGACCGACACGAAGCCGATCGTGAGCGAGATGCGCGCGCCCCAGATCGTGCGCGACAGCACGTCGCGCCCCAGGCTGTCGGTGCCGAACGGATGCCGCCACGACGGGCCCTGCAGGTTGCTGCCGAGCGCGATGGCCTCGGGATCGTAGGGCGCCACCCACGGCGCCAGGAGCGCCACCACCGCGAAGACCACCACCACGGCGGCGCCGAAGCGCGCGCCGCCGTGCCGGGCCAGCCGGCGCAGCGCAGGCGTCGCCATCATTCGGCGCGCACGCGTGGATCCACCACGCCGTAGGACACGTCCACCAGCAGGTTGATGATGACGACGGCGGCGGCGAAGACGAGGATCGCGCCCTGCACGGCCGGATAGTCGCGCTGGGAGATCGCGTCGATCAGGTAGCGGCCCATCCCGGGCCACGAGAAGACCGTCTCCGTGAGGATGGCGCCGCCCAGCAGCCGGCCGAACTGATCGCCGAGCACGGTCACCACCGGGATGAGCGCGTTCTTCAGCGCGTGCTTGACGACCACCAGCCGCTCGGGCAGCCCCTTGGCGCGTGCGGTGCGCACGAAATCCTGCCCGAGGACCTCGAGCATCCCGGAGCGCGTCTGGCGCGCCAGCACGCCGGCGCCGAAGAGTCCGAGGCTCACGGCCGGGAGCACCAGGTGGCGGAGGGTGCCGGTGCCGCCCGCCGGCAGCCACGGCAGCGTGACGGAGAAGATCAGGATGAGGATGAGCCCCGACCAGAAGATCGGCGTGCTGATGCCGGTGAGCGCCAGCGCCGTGGCCAGGTGATCGATCAGGGTGGCCCGGTGCACCGCGCTCACGAGACCCGCGCCGATGCCGACGGCCGCCGCCACGACGATGGCGGCCACCGCCAGCTCCAGCGTGCGCAGGAAGCGCTCGGTGAGCTCGGGGAGGACCGGCGTGGACGTGGCGATCGAGCGCCCGAGGTCGCCGTGCAGCACGCCGCCCAGATACGCCGCGTACTGCACGGGGAGCGGCTCGTTCAGGCGCCAGCGCGTGCGCAGCTCGTCGACGATCTGATCGGTGGCGAAGTCGCCGGCCAGCAGGCGGGCGGGATCGCCGGGGATGAGCCGCACGATCGCGAACACGCACATGCTGACCGCGAGCAGCGTGGGAATGCCGGTGGCCAGCCGGCCGGCGATCAGCCGGAACATGACCAGGGATATCGAGAGGCGCCACGGCTTCGCCGGGGCGCCACGAGCGACTGGGGGTTTGGGGGCCATGTCGGGGCCCCCATGTCAATCAATCCTCGAAGTACGCGGCGTGCAGGGATTGGATGGACTCCAGCGGATTCCACTCCACGCCCTTGAGCGTGCGCCTGGCCGCCCAGATCTGCGGCTCGCCGTAGAGCCACAGCGCGGGCATCTCGTCCATCAGGATCTCCTGCATGCGGGAGAGCGCCTCGAGGCGCTTCTTGCCGTCGAGCGTGCCTTGCTCGAAGGTCAGGAGACGATCGTACTCGTCGTTCTTCCAGAAGGAGCCGTTGTTGCCCTTGGGACGCCAGAACGCCGAGCCGAAGTCCTGGATGGCGCTGTCGATGTCGCCGTTGACGGAACGCCAGCCGAACAGCACCGCCTGCACCTGGCTCTTGTCGACCGGCTGCGCGGTGAGCTGCGAGAGCGCGCCCCATTCCAGATCGGTCACCCGCATGGTGACGCCGACCTGCTTGAGGTACCCCTGGATCGCTTCCACCACCTGGCCCGAGAGCAGGTAGCGACCCGGCGAGTGGTGCAGCGTGAAGCTGACGTTGGTCGCCCCGGCGTCCTTCAGCAGCTGCTTGGCCCGCTCCGGGTTGTAGCCGAGCGTGTCGTACTTGTCGGTGTAGCCGTAGCTGCCGACCGGGCCGGGCGAGTGCAGGGCCTTGGCGGTGCCCGCGAAGATGCTCTTCACGATCGCCTCGCGGTCGATCGCCAGGTAGACCGCCTGACGCACGCGCTTGTCCTTGAACGGGTCACGCTGGGTGTTGAGGTAGATCCAGATGACGCGCGCCGAGGGTGGCGTGGAGACGGTGAGGCTGCTGTTCTTGGCCAGCCGGGCCGCCTCCTGCGGCGGGACGTGGAAGATGAGGTCGACGTCGCCGCTCTCCAGCGCGAGCATCCGCGCGCCCTGATCGGGGTAGGGGCGGCTGACGATGGCGCGCAGCTTCGGCTTGCCGCCCCAGTACTGATCGTTGGCCTCCAGCCGCACTTCCTGGCCGCGCTTGTGGTGGACGAACTTGAAGGGGCCGGTGCCGACCGGCGCGGTGTGCAGGTTGTCGTCGCCGACCTTCTGGATCTGCGTCGGGCTGTACACCACGATCCAGTGGTAGCCGAGCGAGTTGATGAACGGCGCGAACGGCGCCTCGGTCGTGATCTTCAAGTCGTGCTCGCCGGCCACCTCCATCGACTTGACCATCGCCAGCGTGGCCTTGCCGATCGAGTGCTTGCGGAAGCGCTCGAGATTGAACCGCAGCGCCTCGGCGTTGAACGGCGTGCCGTCGGTGAACTTGACGCCCTTGCGCGTGTGCAGCGTCCACGTCTTGCCGTCCCGGGACTGCTCCCACGACTCCACCAGCCACGGGACGACCTTGCCGTCGCTGGTGAGCCGCACCAGGGGCTCGGAAACCTGATTGAGGATGCTGCCGTTGTGCAGGCCGGTGGCCTTGTGCGTGTCGAAGATCGGCACGTCGGTCGGCATGCCGATGACGAGCGTGTCCTTCGACGCCGGCGCGGTGCCGACCACGGCGACGACCATGACCGCCGCCAGCGCCACCACCAGCCAGCGCATCCGCTCGCGCATCGAGCGCCGCCGGCGACGGGTCGGGCTCACCGCTGGGAGAGGTAGTGCTCGGCGACCTGGATGGGCGTCGCGACCCAGACGTCGCCCTTGCCGAGGATGAGCTCGATGAGCCGCGAGACCATGCGCATGCGCGAGGGACGGCCCACCACTTGCGGGTGCCCCATCAGGTTGAAGAACCCGCCTTCTTCATAGGCGCCCTCGAACTCTTCCTTCCAGATCTCGAACACGTCCTCCTGGCTCCAGATGCCGTTGCCGACCGGCGGTACCGCGCTGAAGCCGAAGAACGGGAAGTCGTTGTTGCACCACGCGGTCGGCAGCTCGACCAGCTCGCCGTGCACGGTCTTGTGGCAGTAGGGCAGGTCGGTGTCCATGAGGTTCGAGTGATAGACGAAGCCGTGCTTCTTGAGCAGCTCCATCGTGTGCGTGGAAGGATCGGCCGACGGCACGCGCGAGCCGAGCGGCCGCACGTTCAGGATCTTCTTGAAGATGTCCAGCGACTTCAGTAGCAGCGCCTCTTCCTCGGCGGCGCCGCCCTGCATGAAGAACGGCTTCTCGTGCAGATGGCCGTGATGCCCGACCTCGTGCCCGCGCTGCATGATCTCCCGGCAGAGATCGGGATAGCGCTCGACGATCCAGGTCGGGATGAACCAGCCGGCCTTGATCCCGTACCGGTCGAGCACCTTGAGGATGCGCGGCGCGCCGGTCTTGGGCCCGTAGGCGCCCATCGACATGTGCAGCGGCCGCTCGGCCAGGGCGGCGTCACGGTGGATCCACGGGCTCTCCCCGTCGAGGTCGAACGAGATCGTGAACGCGCACCGCTTGCCCTTGGGCCACTTGATCGTCGGCTGCTCCATGCCTGCCTCCGCGCGCTGGGATGAGCAGGGCTATACCGTCTGGCCCGCGAGGTGTCAAGCGCGGCTCAGCGCACTCGCTCCAGATCCCCGCGGAACTCGGTCACGAAATCACGGTAGGCGACCGGAAACACGGCATTCCAGTCACGCTGGGCAAACAGGCCGGCGAAGGCGCTGCGCGCGTCGATGGCCCGAAGGCGACTGTCCGAGTCGCCCGAGCGGCGGAAGAGCTCGCGGAGCTTCGCCGCCGAGTAGCGGTCCACCAGCCGGTCGACGGCCAGGAAGGCCTGACCGTACGTCGCGGCCCAGCCGATCTGGTTGGCGGCGAGGATCCAGCGATCCGACGTCTCCAGATCGCTCAGGGCCGGGAATCGCTCGCTGGGCGACGAGGCGCGGACCCAGCGCCGCACCTCGTCCCGCGACTCCGCGTAGGGTCGATGCCCCAGGCGATCGGCGACTCGATACGCCACCCAGGTGGCGTGGCCTTCGTCGATCCATGTCAGGCTCGGCTCCCCGCTACCGGCGAGCCGGACCTGCGCAGCGTGGGCCAGCTCGTGCGCATACAGACGGGCCCGCTGGGCGATCGTCATGCGGGCGAGCACGTCCGATCGCACGAGGATGCGGTTGCCCAGCGCGACGCCGGCGGCGCCCCGAAGGTCCGATGCGTCCTGGCGCACCCTGGCGTTGGCGAGAACCTGGTCGAACGTCGACGCGTCGAGCGTCTCCAGCGTCACTTCCTCGACCGGCAGCTCGAGGTCGTGGGTGAGGACCCCCAGAACGGTGTGGAAGAGCGCGGCGTCCTCGGCATCGGTGGGAACGCGGAGGGCGTCGGGGCTCGGCCTGGGGGTGGGAGGCTTCTCGGACTCCTGGGCGAGGCCGTGCGGTCCGCTCACCAGGCTCAGCGCCAGCAGCGAACCGATGACGAGGCGCGCGCGCAATGTCAGCCTCGGCGTATCAGAGGTCGGGGAAGTACTTGGCGAGGTCGACCGTGTCCGCGCCGGGGACGCGCTTGCGCTCGAACTCGTGGCGCCGGGCGAACGGCGCGGTGGCGTCGATGCCGAGCCGGCCCCAGTGATCGTGATGCGGGTCGCGATAGAACGACGGGATCTCCGGCAGCACCAGCACGTCGCGGTCGGGCCGCGAGCGCGTGAGGACCGCCCACATCACGTCGTTCATGTCGTAGATGTTCACGTCCTCGTCGACCACGGTGCACGTCTTGGCCCACGTCGGCTCGGCGCCGAAGACCGCCATCAGCACCTGGCGCGCGTGGCCCTCGTACTGCTGGCGGATCTTCACCACCGTGTGCAGCACGAACGGCTGACAGGTGACGTCGACGATGCCCGGCGAGCACCGCGCTGATGCGCTGGTAGATGTTGGCCGCCACCGACAGCTCGAGCGTCAGCACCTCTTCCGGCCAGCCGCACAGGATGCTGTGGAAGAGTGCGTTCGGCCGCCTCGAGACGCCGAGCACCTCGAAGACGGCGTTGTCGCCGACCGGGCACGTAGTAGCCCATGAACTCGCCGAACGGCCCCTCGGGCCGCCGCACGTTGGGCAGGAAGCGTCCCTCGATCACGATCTCGGTCGAGGCCGGCACCATCAGATCGATGTGCTTGCACGGTCGCATCTCGATCGGCTTGCCGGCGAGCTTCGCCGCCACTTCCAGCTCGTCCACGTCGTAGGGGACCGGCGCGGCGGCGGCGAGGAACAGCTGTCGGCGGCGGGCCGATCAGCATGGCCGCCTCGAGCGGTCGGCCCATCTGCTCGGCTTTCTCGTGGTAGAGCGTCAGATGGTGGCGCGGCGCCAGGCGGCAGCGCAGCTCCTGGTCGCTGACGTACATCGAGCGGTGGAACGACAGGTTCGGCACGCCCGTCTCCGGCTCGCGCGCCAGGAAGATGGCCGAGGTGAAGTACGGCGCGGCGTCGCGCTCGGCGTAGGTGAGCAGCGGCAGGTCGCTGAGCCGGCCGTCGATCAGATCCGCCGGCATTCCGACCTCGCGCTTGAAGGGGCCGTCGCCGGGCGTGAGCGAGGCCAGCTGGTTCCACTGGCGGCAGAAATCACCGGGCGCGATGCCGAGGATCTCGGCCAGACGCTCGCGACTGCCGTAGATGTTGGTCAGCACGGGGAGCTTGGTGCCGCTGACGTGGTGAAAGAGGATCGCCTGGCCGTACCGGCGCTGCGCGGCCTGCGTGACGGCGGCCAGCTCGTGCCGGGCCTGGACCTCACGCTGCACCTCCAGGAGCTGACCCCGGGCGCGCAGCTGCTCCATGTATTGACGCATGACGGCCTCTCTACGCCTGCGTGGTGGACGTGTCAAGCAAGCGCGATCGATGTGATAGACTGCCGCCCGTTCACCCGGCGCTCATATGGCCTCATTCGTGAGCAACGTGTCCACGCTGGTGGAGTCGGGCCTGCGAGGGCCCGCGCTCGGACGCCGCCGCACGCTCACGCTTCGCATCGGCGCCATCCTGTTCTTCCTCGCGCTGTGGAGCCTGCTCTCCGGGCTGGTCGTGGCCCTGCACCTCTTCAATCCGATCTTTCTCCCCGGGCCGTGGCTCGTGATCGGCGCGCTGACCGAGATGGCCGCCAAGGGCCAGCTGTGGATCCACGTGGCGGCCACGCTGCAGCGCGTGGCGATCGGCTTCGGCACCGGCGCCGCGCTCGGCGTCGCGCTCGGTCTGGCCGCGGGATACCTGGCGCCGGTACGCAACGTGGTGGAGCCGCTCGTCGAGATGCTGCGCCCGATCCCGCCGCTGGCGATGCTGCCGATGTTCATCGTGTGGGTGGGGATCGGCGAGGCCTCCAAGATCGGATTCATCACCTACGCCACGTTCTTTCCCATCTTCCTGACCACCGTGACCGGTGTCCGTCAGATCGACCCTCTGTTGCTGCGCGCGGCCCGCAGCCTGGGGGCGCGCGGGCTACCGCTCTTCACCCGGGTAATCCTGCCGGCCGCATTGCCGGACATCCTCACCGGGCTCCGGCTCGGCGTGGCGCTGGCGTTCTTCGTCATCGTGATCTCGGAGTTCATCGGCGCCGAGCACGGCCTGGGCTACCTGATCAACGACGGACGGAACTTCTTCCTGGTGCCGCAGATGCTGGGCGCGGCCATCGTGCTGGGACTGCTGGGATGGATCGGCAGCGCGCTGGTGCGATCGCTCGGGCGCCGGTACGCGCGCGGGCAGCAGCACGGCCTGATGATGGCCGGGCCCAAGATCCAGATCCAGGGTGTCGCCAAGTCGTTCGACGTCTCCGGCCGTTCCATGCCGGCGCTGGCCGAGGTCGACCTGGACGTGGCAGAGCGGGAGTTCGTGTGCCTGCTGGGGCCGTCGGGCTGCGGGAAATCGACGCTGCTGAACATCGTGGCGGGCTTCCTGGCGCCGTCGTCGGGCACCGTGCGTGTGGACGGGCATGCGGTGAATGGCCCGGCGCCGGAGCGCGGCGTGGTCTTCCAGGAGTACGCGCTCTTTCCGTGGCTGACGGTGACCGGCAACGTGGAGTTCGGTCCCACCCTGCGCGGCCGCCCGGCAGCCGAGCGGCGCCAGACCGTCGCGCGCTATCTCGACCTGGTCGGACTGCGCGCGCACGCCGAGAAGTATCCGGCCCAGCTCTCGGGCGGGATGAAGCAGCGGGTGGCCATCGCCCGGGCGCTGGCCAACGATCCCGCGATCATCCTGATGGACGAGCCGTTCGGCGCCCTCGATGCGCAGACGCGCGAGACGCTGCAGGACGAGCTCTCGCGCATCCAGCGCGTCGAGCACAAGACGATCCTGTTCGTCACCCACTCCATCCGTGAGGCCGTCTACCTGGCCGATCGGGTGGTGGTGATGACCTCGGTCCCGGGGCGCATCAAGCAGATCTTTCCGATCAAGCTGCCGGAGGTGCGCGATCGCTTCGCGCCGGAGTTCACTCAGTACGAGAGCGACATCACGCGCGTGGTGAAAGAGGAAGTCGCCAAGGTGCACGAGTGAACATGTCACGGGTGAACACGGTGGATCGGTGAAGACGGTCGCCACCCGGACGGCGGCGCTGCTGGCGGCCCTCCTTGCCTGGGCCGCGTTCACGGCCGTCAACGCGCGCGTGGGCTTCGTCAATCCCGTGCTGCTGCCCACGCCAGCCGAGGTCGGGCGGGTCACGCTCGACCTGCTCCGCAGCGGCGAGCTGGCGCGCCACTTCTTCACCTCGCTCGTGCGGATCGCCGAGGGCTTCGGTCTCGCCGCGCTGGCCGCGCTGGGCCTCGGCCTGCTGGTGAGCCTGTGCGTGCCGCTGCGGCTCATGGTCGAGCCGGTCATCGAATTCGTACGGCCGATTCCGCCGCTGGCCTTCCTGCCGATGTTCCTGGTGTGGTTCGGGCTCGGCGAGGCCTCCAAGGTCGCCTTCATCGGCTACACCACGTTCTTTCCCATGTTCATCGCCGTCGCGGCCAGCGTGCTGCGCGTCGACGTGGTCCTGCTGCGGGCGGCGGCCAGCCTCGGCGCCTCGCGGGCGGATCTCGTTCGCCGCGTCATCCTGCCCGCCGCGCTGCCCGGTATCATCGTGGCCTTGCGCCTGGGTATCGGCCTGGCCCTGTTCGTCATCGTCGGCGCCGAGTTCATGGGGGCCGACGCCGGCCTCGGCAACCTGATCATGGAAGGACGCGTGTTCTTCAATCCCGCGCAGATCGTCATGGGGGCTCTGGTGCTGGGGCTCCTGGGATCGCTGATCAACACCCTGTTACTCGCCGCCGAGCGCCGCCTGCTCGGTGCGCGCGCCGCCTCCTGAAAGGAGCCCGTCATGCGGATTCTGTTCGTGGTGCTGACCGTGCTGGTCGCGCTGAGTGGTGACGCCTTCGCGCAGGGCAAGCTGGAGCAAACCGAGATCGACGCCTGGCTCGTGCGCGACGCGCAGATGTCCTCGCAGTTCGCGGTGGCCGAGGCGCTGGGCTACTTCAAGGCCGAGGGCGTCAAGGTCAACCCGCGCTGGTACATCTCGGGCCCCGACCTGCCGTCGATGTGGGGCGCCGGCAACATCCACCTCGGCACCGCCACCGCGACGATGGTGGTGCCCATCGCCGCCGCCGGGCAGTCGATCTACAACATCGCGCCCCAGAGCGACGTCGCCGGCACGCAGCAGATCGTGCTGGGCAAGAAGGGCCAGGAGATCGTTCACTCGCCCAAGGACTTCGAGAAGCTGAAGATCGGCATGCCCAAGGGCGCCTCGGTGACGATGGCCATCCAGGCCATGGCCCGTGACACCGGCGTGGACTTCAGCAAGATCCAGTTCGTGAATCTCTCGCCGCCCGACGCGGTGACCGCGCTGGCCAAGGGCGACATCGACGCCATGGCCGCCTGGGCGCCGTGGGTGTTCAACGCCGTCAAGCAGGGCGGCGGCAAGGTCTACTTCACGGGCAACCGGAGCTTCATTCCCGGCAAGGAAGGCCAGGTGGACTGGCTGCACGTGCACGCCGGGGTGGTGGCCAGCGGCAAGATGGTCAAGGAGAGTCCCAACACGCTGAAGGCGGTGCTGCGCGCGCTGCGCAAGGCGACCGACTCGATCAATACCGATCGGGAGGGCGCGGTGAAGATCGTGGCCCGCGAGATGAAGACGGAAGAAGGCCTGACGCGCGACATCATGGCGCTCAACGTCTACTCGATGGAGCTGAACGACCGCGTGCCCAAGGGCATGGGCGAGTTCGTCGATTTTCTGTACTCGCTCGATCGCATCAAGCAGAAGTTCCCCGCCGACAGCGTGATCTACACCAAGCTGCTGGAAGAGGCCGAGCCCTCGCTCGTGAAGTGGAAGTCGAAGACCGAGGTCAAGTAAGGCCAGGATGAGCGCTCCTCCGGACGCCGCGGCGCTGCTCGCCGCGGCGCACGCCGAGCTCGCGCGGACGTCCGGCGTCCTGGCCGGGCTGGTCGCCGGCCTGGACGACGCCGGGTGGCGCGCGCGCCCGGCGCCGTCCGAGTGGGCAGCCGTCGAGATCCTCTGCCACCTGCGCGACGAGGAAGTGGAAGACTTCGGCGCGCGCGTGCGGGTGATCGCCAAGCGCGGCAAGCGATTCGCGCCGATCGATCCCGAGCGCTGGGCGGTGGAGCGGCGCTACCTGGAGGACGATGGTCCCGCCGCGCTGGCCGCGTTCCGCGAGCGTCGCAGCGCCAGCCTGGCGTTTCTCGACACGCTCAAGCCGGATCGGCTCACGGCCGCGGCACCGCTCGGCCGCACCGGCCCGCTCTCCGGGCTCGATCTCCTCGCGGCGTGGGTGGGCCACGATCGCCTGCACACCGCTCAGCTAGCGGCCACGCTGGCGCGTGTCTGGGCCGCACGGTGGGCACCACTGCGCACGGAGTACGCAGGGCCCATTCCGTACGCGCCGCCGGCGGAAGCTACTTGACCTTCGTGATCGGCTGGTCGGGGTGCCTGGGATTGGGAACGAGACGCCGGCCCTGGCAATCCACGAACAGGTCGAGCTTCTCGAGCACGGTTTGCCCGATGAGCACCTCGTCGCCCAGCACCAGGGCTTCCTCGAGCGTGTCCCTGCCGTGCAGCTCGACGACGAGAGGTTCCGTGACGCCCACAGCCTCCGTCCGTCCACCGGCGTACTCGGCCGTTCGCTGACCGCGGAGACCAAGGCCCAGCAGCAGGGCGATATGCTGAGGCACGACCGTGCGCACCGCTCCGGTGTCGACGAGCGCGTCCGCCTCGCAGCTCCGGACCTGATCAGGCGGTAGCATCCCACGCCGGACGAGGGCTTCATCGACGGCATTCGTCAGTCGTGCGGTGACGCGTACCTCACCCATGCGTGCGGACATGGTCAGACACCGCCTTCCGTTGATCAACGTCCACCGTATGATACGCCTCGGGGCGCGGGCAGATTTCCTGACGCTTACTTGACCGACGCCGCGAAGATGCGCAGGTAGTTCCCGCCGATGATCTTCGCGGTATCCGCGGGCGTGAAGCCGCCCTTCAGCATCGCGTCCACGAGCTGTGGGAAGTGATCGTAGCTCGGAAAGAGGCCCGTCCCCCGCGAGGTGTCGGTGCCGATGCTGACATGGTTCACGCCCACCACGTCGACCATCTCCTTCATCCCGTCGACATAGAGCTCGAGACTCGGGAAGAAATGCCAGATGCCGACCGTGCCGCCGGTGTCCGCGACGGCGCGCGCGTGGTCGGGCGTGACCTGGCGCTCGGTGAGCGGCGTGTCGCCCTGTGCCTTCGACCCACGCAGCGCGGTGTGCGAGAGGAGCAGGGGCCGGGTGGCGACCTTGGCCGCCTGCTTCACGGTGTCCGCGGTGGCGTGCGCGACGTCCACGACCACGCCGAGCTTGTTGCACGCCCGGATCACGTCGGCCCCGTACGGCGTCAGGCCGTGGTGGACCACGGCGCCGGTCTGGAAATCGCCGAGATCGTTCGGGGTGTAGTGGACGAGCTGCATCGTGCGGACGCCGCGCGCGTAGGACTCCTCCAGACGCTCGAGCTTCTTCTCGAGGAAGTCGAGTCCCTCGATGTCGAGGATGATCGCGGGCTGGCCGGCGGCGTGGGCGGCCTTGATGTCAGCCAGCGTGAGCGCGCGGCGGATGCCGTGCTTGGCCACCAGCTCGTCCACCCAGGCCAGCCGGTCGAGATGGTAGTTCCAGAGCAGCCCGGGCTCCGGTACGCGCGTGGCAATGGCCACGCCCTGCGCGTTGCGACCGAGGATCGGCGCGTCGGGAACGTCGGCGAGGCAGAGCAGGGCGATCCGGCCCGCGCGCATGCTCCGGGGAATCTCGTCGGTGGGACCCGTGGTCGCCTGCGACGTGATGCCGTCGGGTCCCCCGTGGGTGTGGACATCCACCGAGACGTTGTCGCGCAGCACCGCCATGGCGGCACCCAGCGATTCGGTCGCGGCCTGCGCCTCCGCTCGCGCGCCCCGGCCGGCGCCGACCACGGTGCCGGCCGAGCCCAGCACGGCACTCCACATCCATTCGCGACGGGTGAGCACGTGGCCACAGCACGTCATCGAGGCCTCCTCTCACGACCGCGCCTATACTGCCACACGGCGCGGTATCCTCGCGCTCCGAGGAGGATCTCGACCATGGCAAGGCTGACGTCGATCACCAGCAAGAATCAGGTGGCCGCCAAGGACCACGCGATCGTGGACGGCATCGTCCAGAGCCGCGGGGCGCTGCAGGGCCCGTTCACGATGTTCCTGCACTGCCCGGAGCTCGCCGGGCGTCTGGCCCACCTCGGCGCCTTCGTCCGCTTCGAAGGCTCGCTCGACATGCGCGTGCGGGTGCTCGCCGCGATGACCGTCGCCCGCGAGCTCGACGCCGTCTACGTGTGGGGCGCCCAGACGGGCGGAGCGCGCAAGCTCGGGGTGCCGGAGACGACCATCACGGCGATTCGCGAGAACCATGCGCGCGGCATTCCGGCCGAGGACGCGCAGATCGTGGAGTTCACGCGCCAGCTCATGCGCAAGCACCGGGTGGACGACGCCACCGCGAAGGCCCTGCGCGCCCGGTTCGGGGACGACGGCTTCATCCAGCTGACCGGGGCGATCGGCTACTACAGCATGCTGGCCATGACCGTGAACGCCTGCGAGCTCGAGGCGGCGCCGGGCGCCGAGGTGCTGCAGCTGTAGGTTCGGACCCAGGCAGCGTTGACGGGAGCGAGGCGGGTCCGGGGGTGGGTGAGGTCCTCGGGAACTCGTTCCCGCCGCCCATGACCGCACGCGCCGCACGAGATGGAGCCCAGCCACGGCCGATCCGAGTCGGCCTCCCGCCTCGTGGTTCCCGAGGACCTCACCCACCCCCGGACCCGCCTCACTCCCGGCGACGCTACTCGCGCAGGTCCCACTCCGTGCCGGCCGGCGTGTCGCGTACCTCGATGTGCGCGGCGGTCAGGCGGTCGCGCACGCGGTCGGCCAGCTCCCAGGCCTTGGCCGCGCGCAGCTCCTTGCGCAGCATGATGAGGCTCTCGACGAGGGGGGCCACCTGCTCGCGCGGGTCGCGGACGCCGGCCGCCGCCGCCTCGCCGAGGCGATGAACCAGCGAGTGCAGGATGGCGCGGGCCCGCTCGGGCTCGTCCGACTGCAGGCTGTCGGCGGCCCACTCCTGGATCGTGCGGTCCAGGTGCAGGATGGCCTCGGCCGCCTCGCCGGCCTTGCGCCCGCTCAGCGCGCTCCCGAACGTCTGCTCGAGGCGATTGGCCTCCGAGAGCAGGGGTGAGCGATCCTTCGGCGCAGCGCCAGCAGCCGGCGCCGCCGCGGTGGCCTCGGTCGATGCGCTCGCCACGGCTCCGCGCTTTGGCGCGGAGGTCTCGCCTCGGGCGAGGGCCTTCAGCGTGTCGAGATCGAGCTGCTCGCCGGCCGCGAAGCTGCGCGAGGCGCCCCGGCGCCGCACGGTGAGCGCACCGCGACCGGTGATGGAGACCGTGCCCGCGTCGAGATCCATGATGACCGCGGTGTGCTCGTCGACGCCCAGCACCCAGGCGTCGTCGGGGAGCATCGCTTCCATCAGCGCCAGCCGCCGCTCGCCCATGTAGCAGAAGCGCGTGTCGTGGGTGCCGCCCTCGGCGTTGTCGTAGTGCGGGATGACGACGCACGAGCCCTCGAAGCCCGCCGCGGTCATCAGATCCAGGCCATCCAGCCACTGTGCGGGCTGGCCGGCCTTGTAGATCTCGTAGACGGGAATGGTGAAGCGGCCCAGCGTGAGGGCCGCCGCGCTGGCGAACACGAGGGCGGCGCCGTCGGCGAGCCGGGTGGCCAGCGCCTCGGGGATCGGCGAGCCCCGCCAGACGGAGAGCGCGTAGGACGGACTGCCCGGGCCCGCGAAGATGAGGTTGGCCGTGCGCAGGCGCGAGAGTGCACCGGCCTCGGCGCCCGCACTGCGCTGAGCGGGATCGGCGGCGAGCGGGCCGGGATAGCCGGCGGCGTCGATCGTGAGCTGCACGCGCTTGGCGAAGTACTCGACCGCCTTCTGCGTGATCTCCGGGCCGTTCTCCTGGAATCCGTACGGCGTGTCGAGCAACACGGCGCGCGGCGGCACACCGCCCAGCCGCGCCACGATGTCGCGATGCGGGGTGACCATCGTCGGCGCGGTCTCGCCGGAGCCCATGAACGCCAGGATGCGTGGCGGCTTCACGCGCGGCCTCTCACGCTCAGGCGAAGAAGCCGTCGCGGACGGCCTTGTCCAGGATGTCGGCCACCCGCTCGGGGAATTCCAGGTGCAGGTCGTGGTGACCGGGGGAGAACCAGACCGACTGCACCTTGGCGGCCTTGGCCAGTGCCGCGGTCTCGGCGCGTCGCTTGGCCTCCGTGCGCTTGGCGTCGCCACTGTCGGCCAGGAGCAGCGAGCGTCGGCGTCTTCAGCGTCGGCCAGCGCACGGACGGCCGGTTCTCCCAGAGCGAGCGCACGATGGCCAGATGGCGATCGCGCTGCAGCCGGGGCTCGATGGTGCCGTCGGGCCGCGTGCGGAAGCAGTGCAGGTAGGCGCCGATGGCGCGCTCGCTGAAGTTGGGGAGCTGGGCCTTCATCCGGCCCTCGAGCTCGGCCAGGGTGAGGTGGTCGAGGCGCGGCGGCGTCATCGCGGTCAGGCAGTCCTCCCACGTGGGAAACCAGTCGGCCAGCTCGATGACCCCACCGTCGACGCACGCGATGCCGCGGACGACGTTGGGATGGCGCCAGCCGAGCTCCAGCACGACGTTGCCGCCCCAGGACTGGCCGGCCAGCACCGGTCGCTCGAGGCCGAGCGCGCCGATCAGCGCGAGCAGGTCGGCCACGGCGGTCTCGAGATCGTACCCGGCCGCCGGCGCATCGGCGCGCCCGTGGCCGCGCTGGTCGATCGCGAACACGCTGTGACCGAGCGCGTGGAGCCGCTCGGCCACGCCGTCCCAGAGGCGGACGTTGGATGCGAGCCCGTGGACGAGCACGAAGGGCGCTGCGCCGGGGTCGCCGAGCCGCTGCTCGACGTGCAGGGAGACTCCGGGCGCCACTTCGACGCGCCGCTCGGTCGGTTCTGTCGCTGGTCGGGGTGTCGGCTGACTCATGGGCGTCAATCCTAGATCAGGCGGGCGCGTTCGACCACTCGTTCGTAAAATCGACACAGAGACGACACGGGCGCGGGCGGGGGAGGGCAGGATGACGACGGGATCGATCACCGGGCTGGCTGGAGTCCTCGTGTGGACGGAGACCGAGCGCTTCGGGGCAATGGCGCGCTTCTACCGCGACACGCTGGGGCTCACGCCGCGCTCGGCGAAGGGCGACTTCATCAACTTCGACTGGGCCGGCGTCCGGCTGAGCGTGGGCGTGCACGATGGCGTCCACGGTCCGAGCCGCGACCCGCTCCGCGTGATGATCCACCTGGCCGTCAGCGACATCCAGGCCGTCCACGCGCGCCTGGCGCGGGCGGGCGTGGTCTTCACGCGAGAGCCGGAGCGTGAGGAGTGGGGCGGCTGGGTCGCCACCTTCGCCGATCCCGACGGCAACACGCTGCAGCTCATGCAGCTGCCGGGCTAGTCGGCGAAGGCGTACTCCATCGTGGCCTCGTCGTCCGATTCTTCCGCACGCGCCACGTCCTCTCCCGAGATCCCTCACGAAGCAGCGCACCTCGCCGAAGTGCTCGTAGCGCTCGGTGTGGGGGAGCAGCCCGGCCTGCTCGGGGTCGACGCCCGCCCAGCGAAGCGCGGCTTCGGTGAGCAGGATGTAGGCCGGCTTGTCCTCCAGCCCGTTCTTCAGCAGGCGGTGCGCGAGGACGACGTTGACGCCGGCGGCCTGGCTGCGGCTGCCCACCATCTGCCGGAGGAACTTACCGTGGTGGGCGACGATCTTGAGGTCGAGGCTCCCGACGCTACGGCAGGCCCGGCACGAGCAGCTCTCGTCGGCCGCGAGCTCGCGCTGCCGGGTCCGGAACGCCGCGAAGGCGTCCTCCAGCACGTCGAGCAGCGAGGCGGGAGTCCTCAGGGTGCGGTCGGGTCCGAGCGCGAACACCGCGTCGCCCTCCACCTCCTGGATCTCCAGGGGCGGTGAGAGGCGGGCCATGACCTGGCCCAGCAGCTCGGCGACCATCGGGGGCCCGTGCTCGATCTCCGTCGCCGTCACAAACGCCGTGAAACCGGAGATATCCGCCAGGACGAGGATGCCGTCTTCCGTATGGCTCTTCATGCCCTTGAGACACCGCAGCCGGCCGGCGTGAAGCCCGGTGATAGACTGCCGTCCAGGACCGGTTGCGACCTCATCCGCGGCGGCCTCCCCGGCCACCCAGGAGGATCGAGCATGCTGTCACGCGAGGACAACGAGCTACTGACCCGGGTCGGTCGCGGTACCCCGATGGGCGCCACCATGCGCCGGTACTGGATTCCGGCGCTGCTGGCGCGGGAGCTGCCGGAGCCGGATTGCCCGCCGGTGCGGGTGAAGCTCCTGGGCGAAGACCTCGTGGCCTTTCGCGACACGCAGGGCCGGATCGGGCTGGTCGACGAGCTGTGCCCGCACCGCCGCGCCTCGCTCTTCTTCGGCCGCAACGAGGAGTGCGGGCTGCGCTGCGTCTACCACGGCTGGAAGTTCGACGTGACCGGCCGCTGCGTGGACATGATGAACGAGCCAGGAGAGCACGCAGTTCAAGGACAAGATCTCGCATCACCGTCGTATCCGACCCTGGAGCTCGGCGACATGGTCTGGGCCTACCTCGGCCCCGCCGAGCACGCGCCGGCGCCGCCGCGCTTCGCCTGGACCCAGGTGCCGGTGACGCACCGGCAGGTGTCCAAGGTGATCCAGGAGACCAACTGGCTGCAGGGTCTGGAGGGCGGGGTGGACACCTCGCACGCGCCCATCCTGCATCGGCTGCATCACGACCGATTCCACGCGCGCCGGGCTTCAAGCCGACGAACCCGTTCGTGCGCGGCAAGGCGCCGGTGATCGAGCTCGACATGACCGACTACGGCTACCAGTACGCGGGCGTGCGTCCGCTCGACGAGGCCAGCCTCCACGTGCGGACCTATCACCTGATCCTGCCGTTCCACCAGATCCGGCCGTCGCAGACGGATCGCGGCGATCCGCTGGTCGCCGGGCACATGTGGGTGCCGATGGATGACGAGACCACCATGGTCTACAACTGGGAGTACAGCCCCACCGACGAGCCGCTGAACGACGAGGACCGGCACGAGATCGAGCGCCGGCTCGGCAACGGACCGCACGACGTCGATCAGGAGACGTTCCGCTCGATGCGCAATCGCCAGAACAACTATCTGCTGGATCGCAAGGTGCAGAAGACGGAGAGCTTCACCGGGATCGACGGGATCAACACGCAGGACCGCGCGATCCAGGAGAGCATGGGCGCCGTCGTCGATCGCAGCCGCGAGCACCTGGGCCCGGCCGATCGCGCGGTGATCCAGGCGCGGCGGCTGCTGCTCGAGGCGGTGCGGACGACGGCGGACGGCGGCACGCCGCGCGGCGTGGCGCCGACGTACTACACGCTGTCGGCCGGCGAGGCCGTGCTGCCGCGCGGCGCCAACTGGCGCGAGCTCCCCGCCCACGACGCCGCGCGCCTGAGCGCCGCGCCGCGCTGAGCCGGGGTGCGCGTGGGCCGCGGCTGGGCCCGCTGGTCGATCGCGCTGCTCCTGCTCGCGTGGGCCGCGCCGGCCGCGGGGGCCGACGACGCGATCTGGGAGGCGGTGCGGGCGCCCGGAAGCGTCGTGGTGCTGCGTCACAGCTTCGCTCCCGGCGGCTTCGACCCGCCGACCTCACGCCTCGACGACTGCTCGACCCAGCGCAACCTCGACGCCAACGGCCGCGCGCAGGCGGCCCGGGTCGGCGAGGCATTCCGCCAGAACGGGATCAGCGTCGGGGAGGTGCTGTCGAGTCCGCGCTGCCGCTGCCTGGACACGGCGCGCCTGGCCTTCGGCCGGGTCGAGGCGTGGATGGTCCTGCAGGGCGCGCTGAACGACGTCGAGCTGCGGCGTCGCCTGATCGGCGAGACGCGCGCGCGCATCGCGGCGCATCGTGAGGGCCCGCCGCTGGTCCTCGTCACCCACGGCTCTGTCATCTCCGACCTGACGGGCGTCGACATCCGGATGGGCGGGTTCGTCGTTCTCCGTCGCGGCGCCGGACGGCATCCACGTCGTCGCGGGCCAGCTCTACGTGGAGTAGGCCGGCCGGCTTCAGCGCTCGCTCGGGCGGGGACGTCAGTCGAAGGTCAGCACGGTGCGCGCGACTTCGCCGGCCTTCATCGCGCGGAAGGCCTCGTTGATGTCGCCGAGCCGGCCGCGCTTGGTGACCATCGTCGTCCAGGTCGCAGCCGACCCTGGCGGTAGAAGTCGAGATAGCGCGGGATGTCGGTGCGGAACTGGTTGGAGCCCATGCGCGAGGTCTGCACCTTGCACTCCGGGCGGATCGCCATCCACGGGAACTCGATCATCGCGTCCGGCGGCAGCACGCCGACGATGGTGGCGGTGCCGCGGATCGCCAGGCTCTCGATCGCCTGGCGCACGAGCTTGGCGTTGCCGACCGCCTCGAAGGCGTGATCGACGCCGGCGCCGCCGGTCAGCGCGCGGACGGCCTTCACCGGGTCGTCCTCGACGCTGTTGACGAAGTGGGTGGCGCCGACGCGCCTCGCCATCTCCAGCTTGGTGTCGAACATGTCGACGCCGATGATCTGGCGGGCGCCGCCGATGCGCGCGCCCTGGACGATCGACAGCCCGACGCCGCCGCAGCCGAACACCGCGACCGTCTGCCCGGCCTCGCAGCCCCGAGCGTGCGCAGCGCCGCGCCGACGCCGGTCAGCACGCCGCAGCCGACCAGCGCGGCGCGGTCGAGCGGCAGGTCGGGGTCGATCTTCACCAGCGAGTTCTCGTGCAGCAGCATCTGCTCGGCGTAGCTCGAGATGCCGATGAACTGGCGCAACGGGCTGGCCCTTCTGCGACAGGCGCGGCGCCGCGCTGTCGGGCCGCGTGACGATGCCGCCGATGCAGAGATTCGGATGGCCGCGAGAGGCACTGCGCGCAGTTGCCGCAGAAACCCGGACAGGCAGGCGACCACGTGGTCGCCCGGCTTGACCGTCGTCACGTCGGCGCCGACCGCCTCGACGACGCCGGCGCCCTCGTGGCCCAGCACGATCGGCCGGTCGAGCGGGAAGCGCCCTGCCCGTCGACGACGTGCAGGTCGCTGTGGCACACACCGGTGGCCGCGGTGCGGACCAGCACCTCGCGGCCCCACGGCTTGTCGATCTCGACGGATTCGATCGTCAGCGGCTCGTGCACCTTGCGGAAGACGGCGGCCTGGGTGTTCATGCGGGTCTCCTCACACCTTCATACCGGCCTGCGGCGCCGTCGTCGTGTACTTCGGCATCACTTCGGTGGCGAACAGCTCGATGGAGCGCATCGCCTGGGCGTGGCTGAGGTCGCCCCACTGGAACGAGCAGACGAAGTAGTTGGCGCCGGTGGCGATGTACTCGTCCATGTATTCGCGGACGGCGTCCGGGGTGCCGGCCAGCGCCACGCCGCCCAGTCGGTTGGGATGCGGTCCCCGCTTCTGCTGATCGAAGCGCTCGAGCTCGGCGTCGATGTCCCGACGCGTCTCTCGCGTGGGCAGCCCGGCGGGGCGATCGCCGACGAAGCCGAACGAGCCGTCCTTGGTGGACTGGAACTGCGTGAGCCCGCGCTTCTCGGCTTCCAGCCGACGCGGCGCCGCCAGGTTCCAGCGGTACTTCTCCCACGCCGGCTTGGCCGCCTCCATCGCCTCCTCGTTGGTCTCCGCGATCACCAGGTGCACGACGAGGCCGATCATCGGTTTGTCGCCCTGCGCCGTCAGACCGTTGGCGCCCTGGTGCTCTTCCCACGCGGCCCGATAGCGCGGCACCGCGACGGCCAGGCCGTCGAGCGAGCCGACGATGATCGTGTGCATGCCCTCCATCGCCGCCGTCACCGGATTGCGCATGTACCAGAGCGGCGGATAGGGCTTCTGCAGCGGCCGCAGGTACATCGGCAGCTGCTCGAAGCTGTGGAAGCGGCCGGCGTAGGTGAGGTGGTCGTGGCTGAGCCCTTCGCGGATGATGGCCAGCGTCTCGAGATAGCGCGCGTAGTTCGTCTCGGAGTCGGCTTCCTGGCCCCAGAAGTAGGCCTCCATCACGCCGCCGCGGCCCACGCCGATCTCCAGCCGTCCGTCGCTCAGGTGGTCGAGCATGCTGATCTCTTCGATCAGGCGGAGCGGATGGTGCAGCGGCAGCACGTAGACGCACGGGCCGAAGCGCAGGCGACGCGTGCGCTGGGCCACCGCGCCCAGGAACACGTTCTGCGACGGCGCCAGGCTGTGGACGGCCGGCGTGTGGTGCTCGGCCAGGTGGTAGGCGTAGAAGCCGGCCGCGTCGAGGCGCTCGATCTGGATCAGTCGCTCGCGATAGATCTGGTCCAGGCGCTGCCCCGGCACCGGCTCGATGTGGTCGAAGACACCGAATCGCATGGTCATGGAGGGCCCTCGGAGCCCAATGATAGACTGCGCGTGGTCCGAAGGGGAGGGAGAGTCAGCCATGGCGATGCTGAACGTCGGCGTGTCGGTTCCGCTGCCCGCCTACAACGTGGACGTGGCCTTCATGGCCCAGAAGGCCGAGGAGCTCGGCTTCGAGTCGTTCTGGTGCGCCGAGCATCCGTTCATCCCGGTCAACACGACGAGCCGCTTCCCGGGCTCGCCCGACGGCGTCATCCCCGAGACGTACTCGCACTTCGTCGATCCGTTCGTGGCGCTGGCGCGCGCCTCGGGCGTGACGAAGCGGGTGAAGCTCGGCACCGGCATCGTGCTCGTCCCCGAGCGCAACCCGCTGCTGCTGGCCAAGGAGATCTCGACGCTCGATCTCTTCAGCGGCGGCCGGTTCCTGTTCGGCATCGGCGCGGGCTGGCTCCGCGAAGAGACCGAGCTGATGGGCGGCGACTTCGATCATCGCTGGACGCAGACGCGTGAGTCGATCCTGGCCATGAAGGAGCTGTGGACCAAGCCGCAGGCCGAGTTCCACGGCAAGTACTACAACTTCCCGCTCGTGAAGTCCTATCCCAAGCCGGCGCAGAAGCCGCACCCGCCGGTGATTCTCGGCGGCCACGCCAAGACGGTCCTCGAGCGGGTGGTGAGCTGGGGCGACGGCTGGCTGCCGAACAGCATCACGCCGGAGAAGCTCGCCGAGAGCCGCGCGACGCTCGATCGGCTGGCGAAAGACGCCGGGCGCAATCCGTCGGCGATCAGTATCTCGGTTCACGGGCAGCCGGCGGATCGCGACCTCATCCGGCGGTTTCATGACGCCGGCGCCAATCGCGTGATCGTCCGTCCGACTACGATGAAGACGGACGCGGAGATGGGCGCGGAGCTGACGCGCATCGCCGAGGCCGTGCTCCGCTAGTCTGCGTTTGCGCCGGGCTGGCGTGGCGGGCGGGCCGGGCCGGCGTGGTGGTCACTGGAACCACGAGGCGGCGGGCCGATTCGAACCGGCCTTGGCTGGGCTCCATCCGGCCACGGGGCGCGCGGTGATAGGTGGCGGGAACGGGTTCCAGTTGACCACCACGCCGGCCCGGCCCGCCCGCCACGCCAGCCCTGCGGAGCGTCAGGCGAGGAGAATGCAGCTGACGGGCGGAAGCCCCTTTGCTGCGAGCTCCAGTGCGCGCCGGCATCGGGCGAGTGGAAGACTGCGGCCGTCGCTCGTGCCGAAGACCACTAGCGAGCCCTCGGCGGTGAGGCAGGCGGTGTCGATGTTGTCGTCGAACCATTTTGGTAGGCCTGCTGCGCAACGCTCGAAGCGCGAGCCACCCTCGAGCGGCTTGCGGTAGATCGCGGAGCGGCGGCCGTGGAATCCGGCCGATGCTGACACGAGGACGAGGTCGCCGGCCACCGTGACCGCGCGCAGGTAGTGAGCGTGCAGGCCCGCCGTCGATAGCTGCCATGAGTCGCCGCCGTCGCGGCTGACGCCCAGGCCCTCCGCGGAAGCGGCCAGGACGACTTCGGGGCGGGTGGGATGGGCGAGGACCTGGTGGACGTCGTCTTCGATGTCGATCGTGGGCGACCACGTGTTTCCATCGTCACGGGAGCGGACCACGCCACCGACGTGCACGTTGACGTGGATGGTTCCGTCGAGGGCGACGGCGATCGACCGGACGTCGGCGGGATCGCCCCACGGGGTGTACCAGCTGGCGCGGCCTTCGGCGGTGTCGAACGAGTCGACGGGCACGAGCTTGTCGCCGGCCAGTCGCAGGAGATGCGCTTGCTCGGTGCCGACGAGCACGGCCGTGGCGGTCGGCGCCACGCACGTGGCCGGCGGTCCGGCGATCGCGGCGCGCTGTGTCCAGGCGCCGTCGCGGCCCTGCCACAGCGTGGCGCCGTCGACGACCGCCCAGAGCGTTGTGCCTTCGCGCGCGAGCGCCGTCACGGGGCGGCCGGCGAGCGTCTCGTCGGCGACCGCGCTGTCGCCCTGCAGCGACCAGAGCCCGCCCGCCGTGCCGACGAGGATTCGCTCGGCCATGTCTCGATGATACTCTCGGGTCGCCATCACGTCATGAAGACGGACCTGCTCCTGATCCCGATGAGTGCCCGGTGGGCCGACATGCGCGCTGCCGCGCTGGCCGCCGAGGAGGCCGGCTTCGACGGGCTCTGGACGTGGGACCATCTGCGCGATCCCGACGGCGGCAACGCGGGGCCCGGCGTCCCCGAGGCATGGACGGTGCTGACAGCGCTGGCGGAAGTCACGCGGCGGGTCATGCTCGGTCCGCTCGTGCTCAATGTCGCCAACCGTCATCCGGGCGTGCTCGCCAACATGGCCGCGACGCTGCAGACGATCTCGAACGGCCGACTGATGCTCGGGATCGGCGCGGGCGGTAGCCGGCGCACGCCCTACGCGGTGGAGCAGGCGGCCATCGGACAGTCGGTCGAGAAAGACGCGGTGCGTGCGCAGCGCGTCGTGGATGCCATCGCGCTCATCCGGCGGCTCTGGGCTGGCGAGTCGGGATTCCTTCGGCCTTCGCCGGCGCCGCCGATCGTGGTGGGGGGCTTCGGCCCGCGCATGGCCGAGATCGCTGGACGTCACGGCGATGGCTTCAACACGCAGGCGTTCCATCCACAGCTAGCCGATCTCGTCGGCAGAGCGCGCGAGGCGCACGCGGCGTCCGGCCGCGACGCGTCGCGGTTCATCGTGACGGTGTTCGCCGGACTGGAAGATCGCTGGCTCAAGGCCGACTCGCGGGCGCGGCAGATGGTCGAGCGTGCCGGCGTGGATCGTCTGATCCTGCTCGTGAGCCCGCCGTTCGATCCTGCCGAGATCCGTCAGGCGGGGCGCCTGGTCACGACCTGACGCCAGAGCGTCATCGTTGTGTCGGCCGGTCACTGCCTCTGCCCGTAACCCCCCGACTTCCCGACCCGGAGCCCGTCTGGCATCAGGCGTGCTCTGGCTCACCTGGGCGTCGACCCCGCGCTGCGCGGGGGTGGCCGAAACCAGGACGGGAGGGGAACGACGATGCGTGGTGGAACGCGATCCGCGATGTTGGCTGTCGCATCGCTCACGATCGTAGTCGCCTTCGGAGGGTGCGCGGGGAACTCGTGGCGGTTCTGGGAGATGACGCGCCCAGCGCGGACAGAACCGGCAGGCGCCACGACCACTCCGGTGATGACTGCGACGCCGGCCGCGACCGCCGAGCCCCGCGCTGCGGTGGAGACGGCGGCGCCGGCCGCCCCATTGCTCAACGGGAGCGCCAGGCTTCCCGAGCTCGTGGCCGTGCGGTTCGCACCCGGCCAGGCCAGCGTGGGCAACGCTGACATCAGCGCTCTCGATAGCGTCGTGCGCTGGCTCAAGGAGCACCCGGGCTCCGTCGTGGTGATCGAGGGACACACCGACGATCTCGGGACCCAGGGCGAGAACATGGCGATCGGCGAGAAGCGCGCCGCCTCGATCATGCGCTACATGGTCTCGCGGGGGCTCGAGCCGACTCGGGTCTCGATCGTCTCGTACGGCTCGGCGCACCCGCTGTGCGCGGAGAAGACCGACTCGTGCCGGGCCAAGAACCGGCGCGCCGACCTCCTGGTCAAGCGTCACTGACGCGGCGTCTCGCGCGGTGGCGGCGCGGCCTCGGCCGCGTCGCCGCCGTGCGGGCGGGGCGCGCGCTGGTGGGGCTGAGCCTCAGATCACGCCGCCGGCCTTGAGCTTCTCCAGCTCGTCGGCGCCGAGTGACAGCCACTCCTTGTAGATCTCGGCGTTGTGCTGGCCGAGCAGCGGCGCGGGACGGATCTCGGTCGGGGACTTCGAGAGCTGCACGGGGTTGCCCGGCATCGTGAACTCGCCCCAGCCGGGATGCTGGATCGTCTGTATCATGCCGCGCGCCTTGAGGTGCGGGTCGGTCAGGAGCTCGGCGGGCGTGAGGCAGGCGCCGGTCGGCACACCGGCCTTGCCGAGCGCGTTCATCACCTCGTGCTTGGTGTGCTGCATCGTCCAGCCTTCGACCAGCGCGTCGACCTCGGGCTTGTGGGCGGCGCGCCATTTCGGCTCCGACCACTCCGCGTGTCCGATGAGATCAGCGCGGCCGATCGTCTTCAGCAGGGCGTCCCACATGTGACGGCGCACCGGCTGCGGATAGATGTAGGCGTAGTCGTCGGGACCGCCGGGCTTGCAGCGGTAGATGCCGGACGGCGACGAGTTGGGGATGTCGTTGCCGCGGCGCGAGTCGCTGGCGCCACCCGAGTAGACGAGCCGCATGGCGACGCGGCAGAAGTTGACGATGGCGTCCTGCATCGAGAGCTCCACGCGCTGGCCCTGGCCGGAGGCCTCGCGCTGCCAGAGCGCGGCCATCACGCCGAAGGCCGCGTGCACGCCCGTGCCGGAATCGCCGATGGTCGGGCCGGGCTTCAGCGGCGGCGAGCCGGGGAAGCCGGTGAGCGTCATGGCGCCGCCGGTGGCCTGCGCGATCATGTCGAAGCTCTTGTACTCGCTGTAGGGGCCGTAGCTGCCGAAGCCCTTGACCGAGAGGTAGATGATCCTCGGGTTGATCTTCGACAGCGTGTCGTAGCCGAGCCCGAACTTCTCCATGGCGCCCGGCGCCTGGTTCTCGGCGACGATGTCGGCGTTCTTGACCATGTCGAGGAACATGGCCTTGCCCTTCGGATCCTTGAGGTTCAGCGTGACGCTCCGCTTGTTGGAGTTGAGCGTCAGGAAGTAGCTCGAGTCCACGCCGGGCTTCTCGGCGCGGCCATAGCGGCCCGGCTCGCCCTTGCCGGGCTCCTCCACCTTGATGACGTCGGCCCCCAGCCAGGCCAGCAGCTGGGTGCACGAGGTTCCCGCCTCGAACTGGGTCAGGTCGAGCACGCGGATGCCGTTCAGGGCTTTGCTCATGGCCGGCATCATACCCGCCCGAGCGGGGCCTGGGCAACGGCCGGGCGAAGTGCCCGGACCATCGGAGGGCCAGCTTCCGCCTCGTACGATTGTTCGCGTAGTTATCGCGATCTGCCGATGTGGAATGCACCTTGCTCACTCGTCGTGTGCGTCGCGCGGGGCGGCGCCGCGGGGTCGAGCGGGAGGTCGCCAACGGTCGAGACGAAGGAGCAGGGGTCATGAGCAAGAAGGCAACGAAGCGGGCGGCGAAGAAGAAGGTCGGCGGCCTGGCAGACCTCGCGCCCCAGGCGGAACGAGGCCACGACGTCAAGGGCGGGGCCTTCGACTCCTTCGCGAAATTCGGCGACATCAAGGGTGAGAGCACCGACAAGGATCACAAGGACTGGGTCATGATCACCAAGTACTGATCACGCGGGACACAGCCACCGACGGCGGGTGCCCGACCGCCTTTGCGGAGGGTCTTTCGCTCGGCGGTTGCCGCCGTTATCCTAGCCGTCGGACCAAAAGGTTTTGACCCAGGAGCCACCTCATGAAGAAGAGAGCCACGAAGAAGAAGGTCACCAAGGCGAAGGGGACGAAGCGCGCCAAGAAGAAGACCCGGCGGCAGCCGGATCTCTCCGCGAAGGCAGTCCGGGGCGGGACCGTCACCGGTGGGGCGGCCGACATCTTCGCGAAAATCGGCACCATCAAGGGCGAGAGCCAGGACGACCCTCGCCTGGACAAGGCGCGCTCGATCTCGATCATGAAGTTCTGAGGCGCCCGGAGGCGCTCGGGGCGCAGACGTGAGACCATCGCGGTCCGGAGGGACCACGATGATCGCGAGCCGCATCAGTCGCCGACGCTTTCTCTTGCTGGCCGGTGGAGCGGCCGGTGCCATCACGCTGTCCCGGCCGCTCCACGCTCAGCCGAAGACGATCAAGGTCGGTGTTGTCAGCCCGATCAGCGGCGCCATGGCCGAGGTCGGCGGAGACTGCCGGCTGGGCGCGCAGCTGGCGGCGGAGGCGATCAACGCCGCGGGCGGCATCAAGTCGATGGGCGGCGCGAAGCTGGAGCTGCTGCTGGCCGACAGCGAGACCAAGGTCGAGGTCGCGCGCTCGGAGGCCGAGCGGCTGATGGGCGCTGGCGCCCAGGTGATGACCGGCGGATTCCACTCCGCGCACGTCGCGGCCATCTCGTCGCTGGCCCAGCAGCGGCGGGTGCCGTACCTGATCGACATCACCGCCGCCGACTCGGTCACCGCCAACATCGCCAAGTCGGTGCGTGAGGGCCAGCAGAAGGTCCAGTACGTCTACCGCAACTTCCCCAGCTCGGTGACCTTCGGCAAGAACGCCATCAAGTACATGACGGATGTCTTCCGCGAGGCCGCACGTCAGCCCCAAGCGCGTGGTGGTGATGTACACCAACGACCTCTTCGGCAAGACCGCCACCGCCGGATTCGAGGCCGCCCACAAGGCGGCCAACCCCGGCTTCGACATCGTCGAGGTCATTCCGTTCCCGGAGACCGCCGCCGATCTCTCCACCGAGGTCTCGCGCGCCCGGGCGGCCAAGCCCGACGTGATCGCGCCCTTCACGCGCCCGGTGACCGCGATCTCGCTGATCGAGGAGATCGCCAAGCAGCGGCTGGACATCATGGGCGTGATCAGCCCGGGCGCCCCCGGCCTCTACGAGCCCGGCCAGATCAAGCAGCTGAAGGAGCTGATCGAGTACGTCATGGACGCCGCGCCGTGGCCGAACTACAAGAGCGCTACGGTGCAGAAGGTCGCCGCCGAGTTCGCCAAGCGCTCGAACGGACGGTACTTCGACGCCAGCGGCGCCTACACCTACGAGGCGGTGCAGGTGATCGGCGACGTGCTGGAGCGCGCCGCGTCCACCGATGCCGACGCGATCGTGGCCGCCATGAAGAAGACGAGCTTCGCCGGCGGCGTCACCATCGCCAACGGGCCCGTGGTGTTCAACGAGGTCGGCGACAACCCGAACGCCAGTACCGCGCTGATCCAGATCCTCGGGCAGAAGCCGCGCGTGGTGTGGCCCCGGGAGTTCGCCGAGGAGAAGTTCGTGTTCCCCCGGCCCAAGCGGTAGGGCGGCCATGAAGGTCTTCGTCTTCGACCTGCTGCCGTACGCCGAGCACCTCGAGCACCTCAAGCAGGGCAACGGAGCTGCCGTGGCCGCTGCCGCGGCGCCACTTCAAGCCCGAGGTGGCCGTGCGCACGTACGCCGAGCACCTCGACGGCCTGGGAGGAGATGGACCGGCTCGGCTACGACGGCGTCGGCTTCAACGAGCACCACACCTCGCCCTACGGCCTGATGAACTCGCCCAACCTGCTGGCCGCCTCCGCCGCGCAGCGCACGCAAGCGGCTCAAGCTGCTGATCTACGGCAACCTGCTGCCGCTCCACGACCCGCTGCGGCTGGCCGAGGAGCTGGCGATGCTCGACTGCCTGTCCAACGGACGGATCATCTCCGGCTTCGCGCGCGGCATCCCGCGCGAGCACAACGTCTACAACGTGCCGCTGACGCGAGTCGCGCGCTCGCTTCGAGGAGGCGTGGGAGATCATCCGCCGCGCGTGGACGGAAGAGGTCGTTCTCCTACGACGGGCCGCTTCTGGTCCTACGACGACGTGGCCATCTGGCCGCGGCCGGTGCAGCAGCCGCACCCGCCGGTGTGGGTGCCGGTCACCGGCAGCAAGGAGACGATCGAGTGGGCGGGCCGCCACAACATTCCGATCACGCCGGGCCTGGTGCCCACGCGCGGCCTGCGCGAGGACATCATCCGCTACTACGCGCGCTGCCTCGAGCCCAGCACGGCCACCGGCTCACGCCCGACCACCTGATCATCCAGGCCAGCGTCTACGTCGCCGACAGCAAGGCCCAGGCGGTGAAGGAAGCCGGGCCCTACACGCTCTACTTCAACCAGACGCTGTTCAGCCACGGCAACATCACCGAGCGCCTCGCTGCAGCGCGACGCGGGCTATCTGAGCGCGGGCTCGTTCGACTACGTGCGACCCGAGAACCTGGCGGCGGTCTCGGGCGCCCGCGAGCGCTTCCGCGACATGACGATGGCCGACGTGGAGCGCGACGCCGAGCAGATGCCGTGGGGCACGCCCGACGAGGTGATCGAGCGGATCATCGGCGCCGCCGATCACGCCGGCGCCAACACCGTGCTGATCAACGTGAACCGCGGCGCGATGCCGCAGGAGATGTTCATGCATCAGATCCAGCGCTTCGGCAGCAAGGTGCTGCCGGCGCTGCAGGCGCACCAGGTCACGCGCACGCTGGTGTAGCGGCCGCCTCGCGGCGGCGTGGCTCAGAGGCCGCGCAGATACGCGACGAGGTCGATGAGGTCGGCCAGCGTGAGCTGGGGATAGTCCGGCATCGTGGACCGTCCGTCGCGCTTGGTGTAACCCGGCCCTTCCACGATCACCGCGTTGGGATTCAGGATCGACTCGACGAGATAGCCCGCCGGATGGTGCCCTCGCATGCCGGTGAGCTCGGGCCCGGGCGCGGTCGGCGCCGGGAACTCCTCGCCGGCCACGGCGTGGCACGCATAGCAGTGGTGCTGCACGAAGACGCGGCGGCCTCGCGCCTCGTTGCCGGCCGGGGGCGTGAAGAGCCATCCGCGAGGAACGCCGCCGCTGGCGTGGAGCCCGGCGATCGTCGTGCGAACGGGTCCGGCCGGCTCCTCCACGTGCTGGTGGTCCGGCATCTCGGCGTGGCGCGGCGGTGTCGCCTCGCCCAGCATCGCCGAGCAGGCGAACACCGCGACCGCCAGCAAGGACTCGGCGGCCAGGAACGCGATGAAGCGCGCGGGCAACCGTCCGCGTCGCCCCGGTCGGGGTCCCGCAAAGACGAGCTCCACGCGGCGGAAGAGCCGCGCGAGCCCGCGGCGGCGGCGGCGCTCGTCCAGACGCGCGACGACCGCGTAGCGGTTGACGCATCCGAGCCCGGCCAGCGCCGCGACCAGTCCGACCTTGACCGCCAGGACGCGGCCGTAGTCGGTCGTCCACAGCGCTCGGAGGCCCGGCAGCTGGATCCACGCGTTGTACGCGCCGGTGACCAGCACCGCGAGCAGGCACACGCCGGCCAGGCGCGAGAAGCGCGCGGCGACGGTGGTCAGCACCGGCGGCGCCCACGTCGAGCGCGCGCTGACCGCCGCGAGCACGGCCAGCCCGCCCGTCCAGAGGCACGCCGCCAGGATGTGCACCCAGTCCAGGCCGACGCTCGGTGTCAGGTCACCCCAGTCGGCGAGGTGACCGGTGAGCGCGGTGGTCAGCGCGACGCCGGCGGCCAGCGCCAGCGCGGCCAGGCGTGCGCCACGGGCGGCGCGTGACGCGAGCGCGGCGATTGCCACGATGCCCACCATCCGCACGACCCAGATCCGGCCGAAGTGCGTGCGGGCGATCACGGTCGGAAGGCCGGTGGCCAGCGCTGCCCACGAGAGGCCGGTCATGGTCGCGGTTCGAACCAGGAGCTCGCCGACCGTCCCGAGCAGCAGGACGAGCGCGGCGACGACGGCCCACCGCCGTGCGCGCCGAGCCGGCAGTGCGCTCGGCACGATGAGCGTGTCGACGGCGAGGGCGCCGAGCATCGCCGCCATCGCCAGCAGCGTCACCCAGCGGACCCCACTGGCCACGAGCATCACTTCACCCGGAAACGGAAATCACCCTCGGTGCGGTGGCCGTCGCGCGCGATCACGCTCCAGTAGACGCGGTAGCGGCCTGACGGCAGCGGGTCCGTCGTCACCTCGAGCAGGCGAGTGTTGCCCGGATTCACGCGCGCGTCGCCCTTGTCGACGCGCTGCTTGTCGTCGTTCTCGACGCGGATCGTGCTGAAGACCGGCTCGATCTCGCCGTCGAACCAGACCTGGACCTGGCTCGGTCCCCGGTCGAGCGTGCTCCCGACACGGGGATCCGAGTGGTCGGGAAATGCGTGGGCGGAGGCCTCGGCCGCACTCAGCACGAGCGCGACCATCAGCACGAGCCCCCGCACGCCGGCTGCGACGAGATCCACTAGCGTGGCTGGGTCGGTCCCAGCACGCCGCTGAACGGCGTCCACGAGAACACCTGCGGCAGGATGTCGTCGAGATAGAAGTGGACCTGGCCCAGCACGCCGACGTTCTTGCCGGAGGCCGTGTTGATCGGCACGATGGCCTCGAGCCCGAGCTGGACGTACTTGCCGAACCAGATGATGCCGGGATTGACCGTGCCGGTGGTCCGGGAGGTCTTGGGATCGTTGGTGGGCGTCTCCAGCGCCAGCTCGACGATCGGGATCATCCGACTGAACGGCTGCGGCAGGCCGACGTCGCGCACGTAGCTCTGCAGGTACTGGAGATTGTATTGAAACGAGAAGCCCCACTGCACGACGGTGGGGTTCTTCTCGCTTCTCGGTGGTCACGGTGCCGTCGTCCTCGGTCTCCCTGATCTTGTTGAGCTTGCGGCGTCGGGATCGCCACGCCGATGGCGCCGGTGACGGCGAACGGCTTGACGAAGTCGACGCTGTCCGGCAGATCGCCGAACCCCTTGCCGAAGAACAGCGTGGGCGTCACCGTGTCGAACGACTCGGCGCCGACCTTCTTGCTGCCGGTGCCCCCGACGTCCCAGTCCACGCCCGATGGAGAGCAGGGTCTCGTGCTCCTCGCTCTTGAAGAAGACGTACTTCAGCCCGACCTCCATGTTGTCGAAGCCGGTCAGCTGCGAGCCTCCGTCGGGATCGAGGATCTTGTAGGCGCCGCCGAGCGAGAAGCCGAAGTCGCGGCTCAGGCGCTTGGAGAACTCGGCGCTGATGGTCGTGTCGCGCGTGGGCGGCGACTCGTCGTCACCGCGCAGCTTGATGTGCGAGATCGTGGGCAGCGACAGCTCGTCGGCGACGAACGGATCGTCGATCGCCAGCGTCGCCGGAAAGAACCGCTTGCCGATGAGGCCGTGGGCCTGAGCACCGGTCGCCGTGAGGGCGATCAGCGCCGCGGCCGCCAGTAGCCGCCGGGGTAGCGACATCATAGACGCCTCCGTCCCGCGCTCCGGCCCCGGCATCGGGACGGAGACGCGCTCCTGGTTATCGAGCGAGACCGTGAGGGTCGGTCAGGCGGAGGGCGGAACGGGTGGAGCGCGCCCCTCGGGGGCGCGGACGGCGCAGAACGGCAGCAGCCAGGCGAGCTCGACGCCGACGACGGGACCGGGCTGGTCCGAGCGCAGGCTCAGGTCGGCGACCGCCGGGGATACCCCATTGATCTGGGACGTGGCGGTGAGCACCGGGCACGAGGCGCCGGCGTCGGGCTCGTCGAGGTGGTGCACCGAGTGGAGCGCGGTCTCGAAGGCCAGCACCGTCAGGATCGCGACGAACGCGAGGGCCAGGATCCGTCGGCCGGACGGGCGCAGCAGCAGGAGCCCGGCCGTCGCCGCGACGACGAGGGCCAGCAGCGTCACCGGCGAGGCGGCCAGCGGACTCGGCGTGGTGGGCGTGCTCGGGTGACAGGGCATGGCCGATCGCGCCGAGGAGAGGGCCGCCGAGGCCGGCGGCGAGGAGACCGACTGCTGCTTTGCGGTCCATCCTATCGAGCATTCTTGCGCCCTTGAACCCCGGCGGTCAAGCCGACGGACGGTTGCGCTTGACGGCCTCGGGGTTGGTCGAGTCGGCGCCCATGTAGATGCCCTTCTCCCAGGTGCGCTTGAGCGGGTCGCGCACGTTGAGCCGCATGCGGCCGATCCCGTGGATCTCGAAGTCCACGACCTCGCCGTCCTGCAGCGGGCCCAGCCCCTCGTGGTTGGTGCCGCAGGCGATGAGGTCGCCGGAGTTCAGGGTCATGATCGCGTGGCGAACTCGACCAGCTCGGGGACCAGGTGCTCCATGTCGTCGGTGTTGTAGTTGTGGCGCAGCTGGCCGTCGTTCCAGAACTGCACGTGGACGTCGTTGGGGTCGGCGATCTCGTCGGCGGTGGCGATGCAGGGGCCGATGGGCGCGAAGGTGTCGAACGACTTGCCGAGCCAGCTCCCGGCCTTCCAGGTCCGGCGGCCCTCGCCGCGCGCCGAGACGTCGATCATGCCGGTGTAGCCGAAGACGGCGCTGCGCCAGTCGCTCGCGCCGGACCTTCTTGGCCGGGCCCTTGATGACGAGCGCCAGCTCGGCCTCGTGCATGAAGATCCACGGCTCGGTGAACTCCGGCAGCACGATCGTGTCGCCGGGCCCGATCACCGCGTCCGGGTTCTTGAGGAACATGTTCAGCGGGCGGGCCTCGAGCGCGCCGTGCTCCCAGTAGTTGGCGATGCAGGCCAGGATCTTGCCCGGCCGCGGCAGCGGCGGGCGCAGCCGCACGCCGGCGAGCGGCAGGGCCTCGCCCTCGCGCGCCAGCCGCTCGAGCGCCGGGCGCAGCGTCTCGAAGTCGTCGATGAGGCCCTGCATCGTGGCCTGCGGCGTGTGACCCGGCGGCACGGCGGAGGCGATGCTCGACGACGCCGCGCTCGGTGAGCAGGCCCGGGACCGGATCGCGCCCGGCGGTGGTCTCGAAGAGTACGAGTCTCACGGTGACCTCCTCGCTTCGCGGGCGATCAGGCCCGGCGGGCGCGCTCGATCTCGTCCGGCGTGTGGCGAAACGCGCGGAAGACCCAGTTGTTGAGCCCGGGCCGGCCCGGCTCCACGAAGAAGTGCGGGCTCACGTACTCCCACACCACCTGGCCATCGGCGTGTGACCTCGAAGATCCGTCCGTCGCACCCCTCGCAGATGAGCGTGTTGCCGTTGGCCAGGCGCTGAGCGCCCGAGATGTACGGGCTGAAGAAATCGAAGAGCGACTGGTCGTGGTACTCCCACACGATCTCGCTGGTGCGCGGATTGACCTCGATCACCCGCGAATAGGGCGCGGGATGATCCCGGCGATGCGGGCCGTTGTCGAAGATGAGGAGGTTGCCGTTGGGCAGCGGCCGGGGATCGTGCTGCTGGGCCAGGGGCGGGCCGCCGAGCTTCCAGACGATCGCGCCGGTGACGCGATCGATGATGACGACGGTCGAGATGTTCCGGAAGCTGACCACCAGGTTACCGTTGGGCAGCTCGGCCACCGTGTTGGCGTGCGTCCACTCCTCGCGATGGTCCTGCGCCGTGATGACCTCGGTGTTGAAGTCCAGGTGCTCCCAGCTCCGCCACTCCCAGACGGCCTCGCCGCGGGTCGTGACCTCCACCAGGTAGTCGGCGTACATGGTGCCGTCGATCTCGGTGCCGGCCAGGCCGCCCCGGACCCGCGAGCGCAGCGCCGGCGGCAGCGGGCGCAGGCACAGCAGGATGACGTTGCCGTTGCGCAGCTTGCGCGCATCGTGGTGATGGTCCGGGTGGCGAACCTCCCACACGACCTTGCCGTGCCAGTCGACCTCGAGGGCGGCGCCCGCCTTGAACCGCTCCCAGGCCACGAAGCGCTTCACGCCGTCCTCGACCTTGCCCGAGTAGAAGAGGTGACCGTTGTCGAGCAGGTAGCCATAGGCGCCGGGCCGATGCGGCAGCGTCCAGGTGTGCGCGACCGCCCCGTTCATGTCGACCAGGTAGACGGTGCCGTCGCCGAACATCGGCGCAAACAGGGTAAAGCCCGACAGCGCGCGCGCCGGGTCGTGCGCGATCAGGCCGGTGCGCGTCCGCCGCACCCGCTGCTGATCCACGGTCGTCGGGGTAGTCATCGGCTGCGATACTGCTCCGGCGCGTGCGGTGGCGTCAAGGTGTGCTGCAAAGTTTGACTCTCACGCGACGAGAATGTTTGAATCGTCGCGGTGACGGGTTCAGTTCGCGCCCCGATCGCGAAGTCGCCTCGCTCCCGCGGGTGGATGCGCGCCGTGTTCGGTGGGGCGATCGTCACCGCGCTCTCGATCCTGGCCACGCCCGGCAGCTCCGTGCAGGCCGTCGACTACGACTTCGTCTCGGTCTACAGCAGCGCCACCCCGCTCGCCGAGGTCAACGCCACCGCCCCGTCGGTGAACAACGCGGGCACGGTCGCCTTCGCCGCGCTGATCCCCGACCCGGCGGCGAACCGGAGCACCTACGTGGTCTTCCGGAGCGCCGGCGGTCAGCTCGTGGCGCTCCTCAACCTGACCGACTCCCTCGGCGCCGGCAGCCCGGGCCCGCTCGTCATCAACGAGGGCGGGGCCATCGCGCTGCACTACGCCCGCGGGATCGAGGGTCTGGTGGTGCGCATCCAGCCCGACGGGTCGTACGCCGTGCTGGCCCGGTCCGATCAGTTTGCCTCGACGCCTTATCTCGAGATCGCGCCGGCGGTCTCCATGAACGGCACGGGCCAGGTGGCGGCGCTGGTGACGAACACCGACCTCACCTCGTCCATCGTGCGCTTCGATGCCGCCGGAGCGGTGGAGGTGGCGCGCAGCTCACCGGATCTCGTCAACTTCAGCCCGCCCGCCATCAACGACGCCGGCGTGGTCGCCTTCACGGCCCAGGGCGCCTCGGCGGGCAACGTGCACGTCTACTCGGGGACCGGCGGCTCGCTGACCGACGAGGGCGCGATCGACCCGTGCCCCGGGCCGAGCCACACGCCCGCCATCAACAACGACGGCCTCGTGCTCAGCGACTGCGGCGGTCCGCCGCTCTTCTCGGCTCGCGGGGGCGTGGTCAACGTCCTGCTCACGGGCAGCGAGGACCCGATCTTCGGGCGCCTGACCTCGGGCTACGGCCTGAGCAATCGCGCCCAGACGGTGTTCGTCACCGGATCGGCCGAGGGGCCGCCTGAGGTCGGGCTCTTCACCGGCAACGACCCGCTGAGCGGCAAGGTGCTGCGAACCGGCGACACCGTGTTCGAGCTCCCCGTGGAGGACATCGCGATCGGCCATCGCTCCGTCAACGACACCGGCCAGATCGCGCTTCTCCTCCAGGTCGGCGGCGAGCGCGCCGACCACCCACATCATCCTGGCCACGCCGCGGCGGACGCCGCAGGAGATCACCTTCCCGGATCTGGCGAGCCCGATCTTCGGCAGCCCGCCGCTGCCCATGACGGCCACGGCGTCCTCGGGCCTGCCGGTCACATTCGCCGCCAGTGGCGCCTGCGCGCTGGCCGCCGGCGCCGTGACGCTGCTCGGTGCCGGGAACTGCACGGTCACCGCGTCGCAGGGCGGCGACTCGATGTACGCCCCGGCACCCGACGTCTCGCAGACCCTCGCGATCCGCCGTGCCCAGCAGGCGATCGACTTCGGCGTGGTTGCCGATCTGGCGTTCGGCTCGTTGCCCTTTGCGGTCTCGGCCACGGCCAGCTCCGGGCTTCCCGTCGCGTTCTCGGCCACCGGGCCGTGCTCCCTCGCCGGCGCCGTCGTGACGCTCGGGGGCGCCGGCGCCTGCACCCTCGTCGCGTCACAGAGCGGCAGCACCGACTACGAGCCGGCGCCCGACGTCGTGCGGAGCTTCGCCGTCGGCCGCGCCAGCCAGACGATCGCGTTCGCGCCGCTGCCGGATCGGACGTTCGGCGATCCCCCGTTCGCGGTGGAGGCGGGGGCATCCTCGGGGCTGCCGGTCGCCTTCGCGGCCGGGGGCAACTGCACCATCGCCGGCGCTCTCGTGACGCCTGGCACCGGGGGCGGCTGCGTCGTCACCGCCTCGCAGGGCGGCAACACCAACTACGAGCCGGCGCCGAACGTGGCACGCGCGTTCACCGTTGCCGCGGCTGGCCAGACCATCACCTTCGCGACGCTGCCCAACCGTACCTTCGGCGATCCTCCGTTCACCGTGACGGCGACGGCGTCGTCCGGGCTGGCCGTTCGCTTCGGCGCCACCGGCGGCTGCGCGCTGGCCGGCGACGTCCTGTCCATCACGGGCGCGGGCAGCTGTGGTGTCACGGCGTCGCAGTCAGGCGACGCCAACTACCTGCCGGCGCCCGACGTCACGCAGGGGTTCGCCATCGCCCGGGCTGCCCAGACGATCGCGTTCGGCGCGCTGCCGAGCCGCCGGCTCGGCGATCCGCCCGTAGCACTCGCGGCCGTGGCGTCGTCCGGCTTGCCCGTCGCGTTCAGCGCCACCGGCGCCTGCGCGGTGAGCGAGAACATCCTGAGCGTGACGGGCGCCGGCCAGTGTACGGTCACCGCCAAGCAGGCGGGGAACACCGACTTCGAGCCGGCGACCGCCGTCGTCCGCGCGCTTTCGATCTCCGGGATCCTGCTGGAGGCGCACTTCGACCTTGGCACGGACGGCTTCGACTACGTCGACAATCCCTTCCGCGGTACGAACCAGGGCGCCTACGCGACCGGGAGCTGGTTGCTGGCCGGAGGCTTCCGTGGTGGTGCACTGAGCGTCGGCCTGGGTGGAATCGACAACAACACGATCGTGGGCATGTCGGGGGGGTGGCGGACGAAGTTCACCCTGGCCGCGCCCACCCGGGTCATGCTGTACGTGCGTGGCAACCTGACGCAATCGCCCAACTACGAGACCGACGAGAAAAGCGAGCTGCTCGTCAGCCTCGACGGAATGCTCAAGGCCGGGCCACCGGGTGACTACCTGGCGCAGGTCGTCGGCGACGGCAACACCGGCAGCCCCGTCACGACGGGCTGGAAGCTCTATTCGCTGAATCTCGGCACGCTGGCCGCCGGCACGCACACGCTCGCGATCGGCGCCTACAACAGCAAGAAGACCGAGCGTGGACGAGACCACCACGGTGCTCATCGACGACGTCCTGCTGATGGAGGCGGGCGCGGGGGCGCGGACGGCCGTGACGTCGCTGGACTTCGACGCGGTTCAAGGACAACATCCACGTCCTGTCCGATTTCGGCGACCGCACGCAGGGCGCGCCCAGCAACATCGCCGCCGGCCAGTGGCTGGAGACGCAGCTGAAGGCGGCCGGCTATGCGGTGCAGCGCCACCGGTTCACCTACAACGACCAGCCGCGCGACAGCATCTACGTCACCAAGGTCGGCACCCGCTTCCCCGACCAGATGTACATCGTCTCCGCCCACATGGACGGTCGCGGCGGCGGTGGCGCCGCCAACGACGACGCCTCGGGCTGCTCGCTGGTGCTCGAAGCCGCGCGCGCGCTGGCCGGGATGCAGACGGCCGTCTCCGTGCGCTTCATCTTCTGGAACAACGAGGAGACCGGGCTCAACGGCAGCACCGCCTACGTGAGTCAGCGCCGGCCCCTGCAGGGAATCGAGAGCCCGATCGGCTCAGGCGACTATCCGGAGCCCAGCTGGCTCGGCATGATCCAGCACGACCAGATCCTGTTCGACCACGGCCTGCCCCCGCAGCCGAACCAGATCCCCAACGCCGACATCGATGTCGAGTACCAGGCCTCCTCGACGTACGCGGCGCAATCGCAACAGCTGGCCAACGCGCTCCGCACCGGCAACCAGACCTACTCGGTCCGCTATCCGGCCCAGGTCGGCTCGAACATGAACTACACCGACTCCGTTCCCTTCCAGAACTACACCGCCACCGTCAGCGTCCGCGACAACCAGCGCGTCGCGGAGATCGGCAACGGGTCAAATCCTCACTGGCACCAGCCGACCGATCTCTACACCGCGTTCTCCGAAGACGACTTCCAGCTGGGCTTCAACGCGGTGCAGATGACGTTGGGCACGGTCGCCGAGCTGGCCGGCGCTCAGACCTCGCCCGTTCAGCCCTAAGCCGCTCCGTTCGGTCGTTGCGCGTTGCTATCGCTCAACGCGGCCGCACACTCCGCGCTGCGCCATCGGAAGTGATAGACGGTCCCACCTCCCCGCCCGGCGACACACGCCGAAATTTCACCGGTGCCGTCGGCTACACTACGTACGGCACCAGGTGGGGTCGAAGGAGTCGACGTGTGATCGACAAGGACCCGAGACAGGTCATCCATAGTGCCGCTGCGCTGGAGCAGTACCTGGATCAATACTTCAAGACCACAGGCCTGACCTTCGAGGCATGGGCGCAAACATTCGGTGAGGGGTCCTATCGGGACCGCAACCTGATGATCCTGGATGTGTCGGCTCCGTTGCGGCCCCGGAACGTGCTGGAATTTGCCTGCGCGGGCCCCTTCCTCGCGCGCTTGCTGGTCGAGAACATCCCGAGCATCGAGAGGTACACCTGCAGCAACTTCTCCGCGAGGATGGTCGAGTTCTCTGCGGCGCGGCTGGCCGACCAGCCCCGGTGCTCAGTGGCCTTGCTCGACGCGGATGTGACGCGGTCTCCGGACATGCACCGTGACCATCTCCAACCGTACGACACGTTCGTCACAACGAGCCTCGAGCATATCCAGTTCGATCGTGAGCTGGTGGGGGAGCTTCCGATCGGGTCGGCCTTTGTGTTCTGCGTCGCCCGGTTCGATGATCCCGAGCACTTTCGCATCTACGAGACTCTGGCGGATGTCCAATCGCGCTATGCGAACCTCCTTCGCATCGTCGAAGCTCGTGAAACGAGGGACGGTCAGAAACTGGTTGTCGCGGCGATCCGGCAGGGAGAGGGAGCGTGGCGGCTTCGAGCGAAGCCGGCGACGATCAGCGTCATCGTTCCCTGCCGCAACGCCGGCCCTCACTTTCGCCCGCTGATGGAATCACTGGTCTCTCAGGTCGTGACGGAGCGTGCCGAAATCATCGTCGTCGACAATGGGTCGACGGATGGATCTCGTGCCGTGGCGGACAACCTGTCCGGCCTGATTCCCGTCCGGGTGGTCGATGCGGCTCGTCCAGCCAATGCTGCGCACGCGCGGAATGTTGGGGTGACTGCGGCGACCGGGGAGAAGCTGTTTTTCGTCGACGCCGATGACGAGGTCGCACCAGGCTACCTGGAAGCCATGTCGGGGGCCCTCGAGAGCCATGGGTTCGTCACGTCACGAGTCGATTCGACGACCCTCAACGCGGAGTGGGTTCGCGCGGCCCACGGCGCGCCCTGGCAGGCCGACGGGGTGGACAGGTTCTTTCAGTTCATGCCGGGCACCGGAATCAACATCGGAGTGCGTCGAGCGTTGTTCGAGAAGGTTGGAGGCTTTCCCACGGAGTTTTCCGGCTCCCAGGACATCGTGTTCTCCTGGCTCGTGCAGCTGGGCGGAACTCCCGTCCACTTTGTCCCACACGCTCTGTACCGTTACCGCTATCGCGCCACGCTTGGTGGGTTGTTTCGACAGGCGCGAAACTGGGGGAAGTCGAACGTGCTGCTCTACCGTCGTTTTCGGGACGCGGGCATGCCCGCTCGCACGCTGCGCGAAGCGGCCCGGGAATGGCGAGACGCACTGACCAGCCTGGCGCAGGCCCGGTCCAAGGCTGAGCTCGCACCGATCGTCGTGAGACTCGGCTACTGCCTCGGGCGACTGATCGGCACGCTGCGGTACCGTTGTCTCTACCTCTGAGGCCCGCGCACATGGCCTTCCCATGGCTGCGAGCGATCAAGCGGACGCTCAGAAGCGGCGCGGCGGAGCGACGGCCTGCCGCACCCGCGTGGGTGCCGGTGAACAGACCAGCGGATACGGCTTTCCCCTGGTCGGACGTGATCGAGGAGGCGCTGGGGAAATGGCGCACGCCCTTCTACATCAACGCCTGGCTTCCCGTCCGAGAGGCGCTGGAGGGGCTGGCGCCGCTCTCGGATCTCGGGATTCCGGTGCGTCACTGGCTTTCGGTCAAGACCCAACCCGTCAAGCCCCTGCTGATCGCGTGGGGTCGGGAGCTGGGGCTGGGGGCCGAAGTCATTAGCTCCTTCGAATTGCACGCCGCGCGGGAAGCCGGATTCAAAGCGGATGACATCCTCCTCAATGGCGTGGCGAAGCACTCGTGGCTTCCCGATGACCTGCCCGGGCTCCGACTGCATCTGGACTCCCCGACCGAAGCCCAGACGATCGGCCCGGAAAGACTGAAGGCGTGCCGGTTGGGAGCTCGCTGCTACATCGAGTCGGGCCACAATCCTGGCGATCCCACGATCGGCGGTCAGTTCGGCATGCTCGGCCCCGAGCTGGAGACGACCAGCGAGTTTCTGCGCCGTCACGGCCTTGTGCTCGAGGGCCTGCACTTTCACTTGCGGTCCAGCATCGTCGACGCCGACACGTACGCCGCTGCGCTGGAGCGTGCCCTCGCCATGGGCCAGGCCGCCGGAATCGTGCCGACCTACGTGGACTTCGGAGGCGGGTTTCCGTCGCCGGGCGAGGCGATCTGGGACGGAAGTCGCTGGGTACCGGATCAGCTCTCGCTCGCGGATCTGGTCCTCAAGCTCAAGCCGATTCTGCAGCGTCATCCTTCGATTGCGGAAGTGTGGTTCGAAAACGGACGCCATATGACCAGCCGCAGCGGCGTGCTGGTGCTGAAGGTGCTCGAGATCAAGGAGCGCCTGGGTTGTCGCTTCTTGCTGTGCGATGGTGGGCGCACCAATCACGCGCTGCCGTCGGATTGGCAGTATCACGCGATCGAGACGATTCCCCGTCGATCGGGTCCCGAGAAGTTGACGATCGTGTGTGGCCCGACCTGCACGGCCTACGACCGCCTGGCCCGACGGCCTCTACCGGGAGACCTGAGTGTCGGCGACTATCTGATCTGGTTCAACGCGGGCGCGTATCACCTGTCGTGGGAAACCAGATTTTCTCAGGGGCTAGCCAAGGTCATCTGGTGTGACGAGCAGATGCGTCTGAGCCTTGCAAGGCCGGCGGAGGATCACGCCGCCTGGTGGGGGACCTGGACGTAAGGGGCCCTGCGTCCGCCGCGACGGCCTTCGCTCAGCGCGGCCGGGCGAGCCTGGCCCGTACGGCCGCGCCCGCGGCGAAGAGCCGTTGACGCCACGAGCGGCGATGGCGCTGCAAGATCGTGCGCAGCGTGTCCCAGTCCTGTCCGCGCCGTCGGCCGTGACGACGAAACACCTCGCGCGCCAACCACTCGAGGTACGTCCGCTCGGCGTCGGCCGCCACACCGGCGGCTCGTGCCCGCGCGTACGCCGAGGTGGGGTGCTGGCGGTAGCGGGCCACGACGTCATCCGTGACGACGACGGGCCAGGCGAGGCTCACCTTCGCGAGGAACGCCTGGTCCTCGTACATGCCGCGGAAGCGCGGCTCGAACCCGCCGACGGCCGCGATCACGGGGCGCCGTACCAGCACGCTGCAGATGCCGGGCGAGCGCATCTCGTTGCGCAGCACCCGGAGGAGGAGCCCGGGCGGACGGAGGAGCGTCTCGGGGGCAAGTCCGCTGAGTGGCACGTGATCGCGCGTGCGATCGGCGGCGACGCCGGTCCACGAGTACCAATGCTCCATCGCGCTGGCGACCATGCCCGCCTCGGGATGAATGGCCAGGAGCTTCTGCTGACGGGTGAGCTTGTCGCGCCGCCAGATGTCGTCGGCGTCGCAGAACGCCACGGAGTGCCCGCGCGCGTGGCGAAGCCCGAGGTTTCGGGCCGCGCTCATGCCACGATTGCTGATGGCCGGGATGCTGCAGATAGCGAACCCGGTCGGGGCGCGCGCCGCCTCCGCGCGAGCGAGAGCGGGGCCCCCATCGCGCGAGCCGTCGTCGACCAGCAGAAGCTCCCAATCGTCGAGGGTTTGCGCCCGTACACTGTCGATCGCCTCGGCGAGCCAGCGCTCGGCGTCGAAGAAGATGATGATGGCGCTCACCGCGGGGAGCTCAGCCGACGTCTCCCCCCAGCCACCCATCGAGGTGCCGGGCGAACGTGTCCCCGTCCCAATCGCGCACTTGCAGCCGCGGCACCTCGAAGCGGTCGGTGTCCGCGGTGACCAGGCCCGGGAAGTTCGAGCACGCACCGGAGAACCCGAGCTCGCGCACGAGGGCGACGGTCCCGGCGTCGTAGTCGCGGCGGCGGCCGTAGGGGTAGGCGAAACTCCGTATCGGCCGGCCGGTGAGCTCCTCCAGGCGGGTGCGCGGCCTCCACGATCTCCGCGCGCTGCGCCGCTGGCTCCAGCGTCGACAGTGGTGGATGCGTCATGGTGTGACAGCCGATGTCGACCAGCGCATCGCGCGCGAGCTCGGCCAGCTCGTTCTCGTCCGAGCGCGCGGTGGGTCGGACGCGCCTCGGGCGTGGCCCCCGCCCAGGCGCCGATCACGTCCAGCGCGCTGATGCCGCTCGGCGGTGGAGACGGCGAAGAGGAGATCGTAGAGCTCCCGGTAGAGCGCGTGGCGCGCGCTCGGGTGGCGATCCTCCCACGGCTTCCACGCCCGGGCGGCCTCGGCCGAGACGGCGACGTCCGTGCGCGGCGGCGCCAAGCTCCCAGCGACGGGTGACGCCCGCCACCTCGAGCGTGAGCGTCGTGGGCAGGGGGCGGTCATCGAGCAACAGGCGTTCCAGCTCGTCCCACCAGAATTCACGGGCGGCGCCCACCGCGCCGGCGGTGACGAACACCGTCGCCGGGAGCCCGTGGCGCACGAGCCCCGGGCGCGCGTGCTCGAGATTGTCGGCGTACCCGTCGTCGAAGGTGATCACCGTAGCGCGTCGGGGTCGCCGACCATCGGCCAACGCCGCCAGGAGCGTGGAGAGAGGCCTGGCCGCTCTCCGTCGGGCGAGGACCTCGCAGTGCTCCGCGAAGTGCCGGGGCGTGACGCACAGGCGCCATGGATCGCGGGCCACCTCGGCGACGCGGTGGTAGAGGAGCACGGCCCCGCGCGGAAACAGCGGGGCGGCGACCCGGTCCAGCCATCGCCGCGATCGGAGCTTCACGGACCGACCGGCCTTGCGCGCGCGCGCCGTGATCAGGAGCTCGTAGGCCGGATCGTGATAGGCGAGCTCGTCGGGCCGGAGCTCCCCGGCGGCGAGGCCGTGGAGGAACGCGATCGCGGCCAGCACGTTGCCGTGAGCCTCGACGATCACCTCGGCCGCGGGAAATGTCTCGGCGAGGAACTGCGTCACTGACCGGCTGGTGAAGCTCCAGCACCAGTACGCCCGCCACTGATCGTCGCTGAGCTGACTGATGCCCGGCACCGTCGCCAGGAGCCGGCCACCCGGCTTGAGGATCCGATGGACCGTCGTCAGGGCGGCGCGGGTGTCGTAGATCAACTGGAGCGTCTGGGTCAGGATGACGCACTCGAAGGCGTCGGACGGAAGGTGATCGGCGCCGGTCAGATCTCCGACGAAGGTCGCGACGGGGACGGCCTGCACGTGCAGCACATCGCCCCGCGTGACGCGGGCACCGCCGAAGCGGCGCGTGTACGTATCGTCGCCGATCTCGAGCACGCGCCCATGGATGTCGTCGGCCCGGGCGGCGAGAAACGCCTCGATGTAGTGCCGGTCCACCGGGAGGCCGCGATCGTAGCCGAAGTTGCGGCTCACGGGTTGCAGCCGCCGGAGATCGCCGAAGCGAACACGGCCCACCCCGGGCCGGGCGTCCGTCCGGTCTCCCGCGCCCTGCGGCGGGAGCAATCGCTGCCGCAGCCCACGGGCGACGCGGGCGCCGAGTCGCAGGGCACGGCCAGCGGCGGCCCGGCCGACCGACACCACCGAACCCCTCACGGCGTGGCCGCCCGGGAGGGGTAGGGAGCGCTCCGGCCCTCGCGACGCACGCGGCGCCGAGACAGCCACAGGCTCCAGGGCCCGGCCCAGGAGCCCCAGATCTGGAGCAAGATCAGCGAGAGGGGATAGAACTGGCGTCCGCGCGCACGGGTCCACGCCCATCGCAACAGCTGCCTGGCGTGCCACCGTGGAAGTTGTGCCAGGCGCACGAGCGCGCGCCGATCCCGGTCGCGCAGCAGCGTGGTGAGGTGATAGGCCACGTGTCCCTTGCTGTAGCCGTACATCTGCCGGCGCAGCTCCGGCATGGTGCGCCGGTGCTGATGCCATACGTAGGCCGAGGGCTCGTAGATGAAGCGGTGTCCGGCCTTCAAGATCTTGTAGAAGAGATACGTATCTTCGCCCACGCCGGCGGGCATGCCGGGACCGAGCGCCTCGTCCATCAGTCCGATCGCCGGGTCGACGAAGATCGACGCCCGGAAGGCCGCGTTGGCCGTGGCCCCCAGCGTCCAGGTGGGCACGGCCGTACGGAACTCACGAAACCAGTGGCCGTCGACGGTCCGTCGCTCGAAGCCGCGCCCGAGGCCGCCATACGCCTCGAAGAACCGCTGGGCGGCCGACTCCAGCTCGAGCGGCAGGACGTTGCCAGTCACCGCCATGACGGCAGGATCGCCGAACGGTGCGACGAGCGCGTCGAGCCACCCCGCCGGGAGCACGACGTCGTCGTCCGTGCACGCGACGATGGCGCCGCGAGCGGCGACGAATCCAGCGTTGCGTGCGTAGGCCAGCCCCTGTCGGGGCTCGGACACGAGGACGACTCCCGGGAACTCCTTCACGATGGGTGTGGTGCGACCCGACGCCGGGTGGTTGTCGACCACCACGATCTCCAGCGGCCGCCGCGTCGTCTGCGCCTGGAGCGCCGCGAGGCAGCCGCGGAGCTGCTCGGGTCGGTCCAGGGTCGCGACGACCACGGACACCGCCAGGTCATCGGGCGGAGGGGCGATGCTCTGACCGGCCGGGGCGAGCTGGGCAGCGAGCAACTGCTGGACGATGGGCATCGTGCAACTTTGCACGGCGATGTCGAGGAGTCGTGCCGCGCTGATCGCGTGCCCATGGTTGTCGACGTCTGCGCTGGCCACCGGCACACCAGCCCAGAGGAAGAACACGCGAACGTGTTCGTAGCCAGTGACATCGTCGAGCGCCTCCGGCGGTCGAGCCAGGTCGACCGACCGTACTGCGACCGGTCCCCGGCACCAGAGCAGCGGAGTGATGTCAGCGCCCCCGGGTCGCTGGCCCCACCGATCCGGCTCGGCGTCCTTCACGTACCAGCGCGGGTGCACGTTGAGCACGCCCGAGACCTCCCCGGCAGGACGATCCCCCAGGACGAGCACCTTGTGCATCTGCCAATGGTAGTCCCAGATGTGATCGCAGCCGGGTGGATAGAGGCCGACGATGACGTCGTAGCGAGCGGGCAGCAGCGGGAGCGCGGGGAGCACGCAGCGCACCGTGGCGTGCTCGGCCAGCGGACCGAACGCCGCCACACCTGACGCGAGCAGGGTCTCGAAGCACTTCTCATCGGCCTCGCTGTAGATGCCGATGCCGAGGGCGAAATCCGCGCGGGCCGCGGGCAGACGCAGGTCGAGCTCGACCTCGAGCCCGCCCCCCGACACGATGGTGGCGACGGCCCGCCCGTCGACGTCGTACAGGCGCACCGCCTCGATGGTGCCTTCTTGCGTCCCGTGACGGACGCCGCCGCGCGGTCGGTTCCGGGGTACTCGTCGACTGCCCGCGCAAGGTCCGAGCGCGGCGCTCGGTGCGCTTCAGCATGAGATCGTCATAGTAGCGCAGCGCGTCGGGCGGCGATCCGCGCATCACGAGCTGACCCTCGTCCAGAACGAGCACGTCATCGCAGAGGCTCTTGATCTGCTCGGGGACGTGGGAGGTGAGGACGAGCGTCTTGCCGGCCTCGCGGAACGCCCGGATGCGGGCGAGACACTTCTGCTGGAAGCGTGTATCGCCCACGGCCAGCACTTCGTCGATCACCAGGATGGCGGGATCGAAGTGCACGGCAGAGGCGAAGGCCAGGCGCACGTACATTCCGCTCGAGTAGGTGCGCACCACACGGTCGATCGCGTCCTCGAGCTCGGCGAACGCCACGATCTCGTCGTACCGAGCGCGGACCTCCGCCGCGGTGAGACCGGCGAGCAGGCCGGCCGTCATGAGGTTCTGGCGCCCGGTGCAGTCGTATTGAAAGCCGCCGCCCAGCTCGAGCAGCCCGCTCACCGGGCCCGAGCGCGTCACCCGGCCGCGCGTCGGCACGCTGATGCCGCACAGCAGGCGCAGGAGCGTACTCTTGCCCGCGCCGTTGTGGCCGATGATCCCGAGGGCCCGCCCCTGCTCGACCTCGAAGGTGACGTCCCGGAGCGCCCAGACGTCCCGCACGCCATGCGGCTCGGCCCGGAGCCGGCGAATGGCCGAATCGAGGAGGGTCGCCGGGCCGTGGGGCCGGACTCGATAGCGCTTCGTGACGGATTCGACGGCGAGGGCGATCATCACGCGTCAGAGGGCGTCGACGAGGTCGTGACGCTGAGCCCGGTAAACCCAGTAGGCGAGCGCGAAGATGCCGGCGCTGGTCGCAGTGGCCAACAGCAAGGGGCCCGCCGCCGGGGCGGTGCCTCGGAAGAATACCGCCCGGTACCCCTCGACCAGCACGGCGATCGGATTCACGCGGAAGATCCAGTGGAACCCCTCGCCCACCTCCTGCGGACGGTAGAACACGGGGGTGACGTAGAAGAAGAGCATGAGCCCGACCGTCACGGCGTGCTGCACATCACGGTAGAAGACGTTGAGAGTGGCCACGCCGAGACCGAGCCCCACGATCAGGACACCCTGGATGGCGATCAGCACCGGCAGGAAGAGGAGCGAGGCGCCGGGCTCGCGGCCATACCAGCCGAGCAGACCGAGGAGGATGGGCAGGCTCAGCACGAGGGGGACCAGATTCGAGAGCGCGTTCACGATGACCAGAATCGCTGGGCTGAAGCCCGGCTGTCGGACGAGGTCTCGGTTGCCGACGAAGAGGCCCGCCGGCGGCGCTGACCGAGGTGTTGAACCACGACCACGGCAGCAGCCCGCTGAGGACAAACGCCGGGTAGGCCTCGATGCCGAGGGGGATGACGCGCTGGAACAGGAAGACGAGCACGATCAGCTGCGCGAGCGGTACCGCCAGGAACCACAGCACGCCGAGGGTCGAATCGTGATAGCGCATGCTGAACTCGCGCCGGGCGAGATGACTCACCAGGTCGAAGCGAAGGCGCCAGCGACGCCACCGAGGCTCAGCGGCGTCTACGCGGATCATCGGAGAGCGAGCGCCGCGTCCCGACGCTCACGCATCCCTGGCCAGCGGACGCAATGCCGGCAGGCCCTGCTGGACTCGCTGCCGGTAGGAGGGGCCGAGCCGCTCACCGAGCGCGGTGGCAATCTGGTGGACGAGCCGATCCCAGTCGTGGTCACGCGCCACCGCGCGCCGGGCGGCGCTCCGGGCTTCCGACCGAGCGGCGGGCCGATCATCGCCGCGGCGAGAGCCTCGGACCATTCCTCCACCGTACCCGCCAGATCGAGGACCGACGGCGAACTCCCGGAGGGTGCGGATCGGCGCGCCGACGCAGGGCAGGCCGCTGGCCAGCGACTCGTGGAGCTTCAGCGGATAGATGAACTTGGTGTAGTCGTCGACCTTGTAGCAGAGCGTGCACACGTCCATGTGCTGGGTGTAGCTCGGCAGCTCGCTCACCGGCTTCTCGCCGAGGAAGTGGACGTTGGCGAAGCATCCGGCGAGCTTCGCGGATCAATCGGCTGCGATGTCGTCGTGGTGCTTCTGGGGCCCCACCAGCACGAACGACCACGGCCGGTGTCGCCGGGCGAGCGCGTACAGCAGCTGCGAGATCGAGCTGCTTCTTGATCACGCCGACGTAGCCGACGCGCGGATGGGGAATCGGTCGCGAGGTCGGCCGGCTCCGGCCAGGTGCGGACGTAGGCCGCGTAGTCGACGCCGTTCGGCACGAGGAGCGTGTTCGGATTCAGGTGGCCCTTCTTGTCGCAGCAGAGCCCAGCGAGGTGACGAAGACCTGATCGACGCGACGGATCAGCTCCGCCTCGCCGCTCGTCGGTGGCCTGCTCGATCTCCGAGAACGTGTACTCGTCGTCGATGTGGTAGCAGCTGAGATGGTGCGGGACCAGGTCGAGGGCGGCGGCATGGTGCGGGCGCCAGAGCGACAGCAGGATCGGTCGCGCCACGCTGCACCAGCTGTCCGCCGGGCGCCGCGGAAGCGCTCGCGCATCATGAGGCGAGCCGAGCGCCGCCGGCCGGTTCATCTCGCGGATCCACCGGGGTGGGTCGTGGACGATGAGGCCCGGCGGTGTTGGGCTGTTCTTGCCGTCGCTCGAATGCCCATGGTCGTCTGCCGGGCTCCGGGTTGCACCACACGACGTGGAAGTACCGCGCGAGCCGTGCGAGGACGTAGTGGCGTGTCTGCCAGCAATCGTCCCACCGATCGGGAACGAGCGCGATCACGCCGACGTCGGGTACGAGCGGGAGCGCGTGGGTGGGACGAGCTTCGGGAGCGTCGCGACGACTGCCTTGTCGTTGGCTCATCGATCTCCCATTCGTCCGTGCGACAGCACCCTGGCGGGCCCCTGAGCAACGATCGGCGTGAAGCGAATGCTGAACCGATGCAGACCGTGGGAGGTACCGAATCCCGGGCCGTGCGCGAATTCTAATAGGGCGCACCAGGTTGTCAAGCGTCCGAGGCTCGCTCGCGCCTTGCTACGGCCCGCAGCCAGGCCGTCACGCCCAGGGCGACGGGCACCAGCGCCCGCGCCGGCCGGCGGCCGCGAACGAGCTCGCCCAGTAGCCAGCGGAGCTCGTGCGCCGCCACCCGCAGGACCTCCATGTCGAAGCGCCGCTACGTGCTTGCAGTAGAACGCCCATCGACCGATCAGCATACGCGTGCCGGGCCGACTCCACCTGAGCCACGCTGCGCCGACCATGGTCGTGGAAGACCAGCACGTCGGGCGCGAAGACGATCCGGGCTCCCGCCCGCCGCGACCGGTGCAGGAAATCCCAGTCTTCCGCCGACGGGATCCGGGCGCCGGCCCCGAACCGGACGTCGAAGAGCCCGACGTCGTCGAGGAGGCGCCGGCGGCACGCCATGTTGCAGCCGATCATGAAAGTGGCGATCTGCGCGAGCGACGTCACCGTGAGTGCGCTCGCGCTGCCGCCTCACGGAAACGGGCTGGTCGCTCGGATCGTGCAGCTCGACCCGGCCGCCCAGGACGGCGAGCGAGGTGTCGGCCCCGAACTCGGCGTCGATCTGTGCAAGCCACCGCGACGTCGACGCGGCAGTCGTCGTCGGTGAAGGCGACGACCTCGCCGCGAGCGGCCCGCACGCCGGCGTTGCGCGCGCGGGACAGCCCCGGCTCGGCTCTCGAGGAGATAGCGCACCGGCATCCCCGTGGTCCGGGCCGTTTCCTCGGTCACGACGACGCGTGTGATCGCCGGAGCCGTTGTCGACGACCACAACCTCCCACGCCAGCGCGGGCGGTATCGCCATCGCGTGCAGGCTGTGGAGGGTCCGGCGCAGGCTCTCGGCGCGATTGCGGGTGCACACGACCACCGAGATCATCGCGGGCGTCCGGGCGCCGGCGCGCGCTCAGACGCGATCGGCCCGACTCGCCACGAGTGACGGCGAGGCCGCCGCGATCCTGGCCGCGGCCGCGCGGGCTCGTCGATAGCGGCTCACGCCCGGTGAGCGGCGCCGCGCAGCTCGGCCAGGATCAGCGCGCGGGGGACGGACGGGCCGCACGAAGAGGCTCACGAGCAGCCGCCGGACGTAGCGTCGCCAGAAGTGCCAGAGACCGAAGCGCAGGAGTGGGCCCGCGCGCGGCCGGCGTCATGCCGACGTTGCGCGCGAGATAGGCGTAGAAGCCGCTGCCCCAGCCGACGATCTGCCGGTGCAGCTCGGCCTGCGTGCGGCGGTGACGGTGACGCACGATGCGCGGCCGGCTCGTACACCAGCAGCGAGGCCGTGGTGCACGACGCGGAAGAACATGTCGAGATCACCGCCACCCAGGGTGACGGTGCCGACGTCGAGCGCCGGATCGAACGTGCCGATGGTCTCGAACACCCGGCGTCGGTACGCCATGTTGGCGCCGGTGCCGTAGAGGCCGGCGCCGATGTACAGGGTGTCCGCGCGATCCGGACGGCGCGACACGCTGTGCCACTCGCGCTCGTAACCTCGACCGAAGCCGCCGTAGCGCTCGAAGAGCGTGCTGGGCGTCGGTGTCCAGCTCGTAGGGGACGACGAGCCCGGTGACGGCCATCACCTCGGGGTCCTCGGCGAAGACGCGCACGAGCGCCGTGACCCAGCCGCGGATCGACCACCGCGTCGTCGTCGGTGAATGCGAGGATCTCGCCGCGCGCCTCCTGGATGGCCCGGTTGCGCGCCCAGTCCAGGCCGGGTCGCGGCTCGCAGACGTAGCGCACCCGCGGATAGCGGGCGGCGAGCAGCCGAGCGGTGGCGTCGGTGCTCGGCGCGTTGTCGACCACGACCAGGTCGAGGGCCGGATAGTCGAGCTCGATCAGCGCGTCGAGGCAGACGGGCGAGCTCGGCGGCCCGGTCGCGCGTGCACACGGCGACGGTCACGAGCGGGAAGGGGCCGGCGTACGGCGGCGGCGCCGCGCGCGCAAGATCGTCGAGGCGAACGTCGTGGCGAAGTCCGGACGTCTGCAGGGCGGCTCGCAGACGCCGCTGCATCAGCACCCGCCAGTGCCGGGTGGCGATGGTCGCGGTGACGTCGGCTCCGTCGCCGCCCCGCAGCTGTCCCGTGAGCGGCGCCACCGGGATGCCGTGCCAGCGAATCAGGGCGTGGAAGCCGCCGGGGCCAGCCAGCCCGCCGAGCGTATCCGGCGGACCGCTGACCTCGACGTCCACGACCTTCGGTGGCGTGCGCACGCGCCGGCTAGCGGCTGGGCGCTCTCCCGGCTGCGGCGGCGTCGGCCTTCTTGAAGTGCTTCCTCGCCAAAGCCGTAGAGATGGGCGCCGCCCATGAAGATCTGGGCGGCGATCTCCCGCGGGACGTTCTTCATCAGATTTTCGGCGACGTGGGGGAAGTTGGAGTCGAAGTGCGGGTAGTCGGTCGAGATGCACATGCGGTCGGCGCCGATGAGGCCGGCCGTGGCCTCGATCTCCGGCTCGCTGCCCTCGACGGCGGCCCAGCAGTTGCGGCGGAAGTACTCGCGCGGCGTCATGCACAGGTACGGCGCGTGGGTGTCGCGGTACTGCGGGTAGTCCCACTCGATGCGCGAGAGCAGCCCGGGCACCCAGGAGTTCTGGGCCTCGAGGAAGCCCACGCGAAGCTTGGGATGAAACTCGAACACGCCGCCGATGATCATGGCGATCAGCGCCTGCTGCATCTCGATCCAGTGGCTGGCCACGTGACGGTAGAAGCGGTTCTCGCCGTAGAGGACGTTGTGGTACGAGTAGTGCGCGCCGGTCCCCTCGTGGAACCCCCACGTCACGTTCAGGTCCTCGTGAATCGTGTAGAGCGGATCCCAGTAGTTGGAGTGCCAGTAGTGGCCGTTGACCATGTTGGGCCGGACGAACGAGCCGATGGCGCCCAGCTCGCGCACGCCGCGCACCAGCTCGCGGCAGGCCAGGTTGACGTCGTGCATCGGCAGCATCACCACGAACTTCAGGCGCTCCGGGCTGTAGCGGCAGAACTCGGCGATCCAGTTGTTGTAGGCCTGGCAGATGGCCAGCGAGAGCTCGGGGTCCATGTCGTTGCGGCCGAGGATCGACAGCCCGTTGGTCGGGTAGAGGACGGCGATGTCCACGCCCTCCATGGCCATGCCCATCACCTGCGCCTCGGGGTCGTAGTTCCGCTTGATCGCGAAATCGAGACGGCCGGTGTCGGCCAGCCGCGAGCCCGACAGCGGCTGCGTGCTCTGGGTGCCACCGGCCTTCAGCCGCTTGCGGTGCTGCTGCATGTCGGCGTCGCCGGTGCCGGGCAGCCCGTCGATGATCGTCTGCGCCGAGGTGCCACGCTTCGGCTTGCCGTCGGCGCCGATGGGGCCGAGCACGCGGTGGCGGAACTTCGGGTCGAGGTAGCGCTCGAAGAGATCGGGCGGCTCCATGATGTGCATGTCCGAGTCCACGAACCGGAGTCCATCTTTCATCGCACGCTCCTCACTTGCGTTGACGAGCCGTTTCGGTGCGTTGACGAGCCTTCTCGCGTCAGCTGCCGCCGACGTAGCGGGCGGCGTGGTACGGCACGTGCGCCAGCCCGGGACAGAAGCGACCGACGACGGGCGCCAGCCGCTCGTAGAGCGCCTTGGCCGGCGCGTTGACGGCCTCCAGCCGCTGGCGCGCCGCCTCGGCGTCGCGCGCCAGCACGGCCAGATCGACCGTGGTCAGGCGTCGATTCTCGACGATCATCCGTCCGCCGATCATGACGTGCGTCACCGCGCCGCCGTTCTCGGTGTGGACGAGCTGGTTGGTGGGATCGTTGGTGGGAATCCAGTTCGGATGCTCGCAGGTCGAGGAACACGATGTCGGCGAGGTAGCCGGGCGCCAGCCGGCCGAGCTGGCCCGCGAAGCCGAGCGCCCGCGCGCTGCCCTCGGTGGCCGCCACCGCGACCTCGTCGGTCGTCACCCAGCGGTCCACGTCCGGGCTGCGGCCCTTGGAGACGAGCGAGGCCAGGCGCATGGCCTCGAACACGTTCTGGTTGTCCGAGCAGTTGGCGCCGTCGGTGCCGATGCCCACGTTCACGCGCCGCTCGAGCATCGCCTTCATGTCGCCGAAGCCGTTGCCCAGCCGCATGTTGCTGCCCGGGTTGTGCGCCACCGAGGCGCCGTGGTCGCCGAGCCGCTTCATGTCGTCGTGGTCGAGCCACACGCCGTGGGCGACGGTGAAGTGCGGCCCGAGCACGCCGAGGCTGTCGAGATGCGCGGTGAGCGTCTTGCCGTAGCGCTGCAGCCCGACGATCGCCTGCACCTTGGACTCGGCCACGTGGCTGTGCAGGCCGACGCCGTACTCCTTGGCCAGGTCCGCGCAGCCGCGGATGAACTCGTCCGAGCAGTGATGCGGGATCGTCGGCGCCACCGCGAGGCCGACCTGCTGGCGATCGAGCGTCCAGCCGTGCAGTCGCCGCGCGCATCGCCGTCGAGGCTGGTCTTCCACGGCACCGGCCGGAGCTTCGGCGACGTCCTCGCGCAGCGCCGGGCTCAGCACGTCCATCAGGCCGGGGATCGCCTCGTAGAAGCGTGCGGTCGGCGACCATCGGCGCGATCACCGCGCGCATGCCGACCTCGGCATAGGCGCGGCCCAGCGACTGCGACGCCCTCGGGCGTCGGCACCGGCAGCTCGAGCGGCAGGTCGTAGGCGGCGGTGCAGCCCTTGAGCACCATCTCGACCGCGCCGATCTTGGCGCTGAGATGCCGATCTTCCGCCGAGCGGTTGCCGTTGATCCACGGCGCGGCGGTGAGCAGCAGCTCGAGCGTCCAGCGGTCGCCCATGCCCTTGGCCAGGTTGCCGTGGCCGTGCGTGTGGGCGTTGATCAGCCCGGGATGCAGCAGCATGCCGCGCGCGTCGATCGCCACGCGCGCCGGCCGGGGCGGCCAGCCCGGGCGGGCCGATCTCGCGTGATGGTGTCGCCGGTGACCAGGATGTCGCCGGGATCGGCGCGGTGGGCGCGCGCGTCGAGCAGGCGACCACCGCGGATGATCGTGACCGTGCCGGGCTCGGCATCGTCATGGGCGTCCTCACCTGCGAGGTCGCCGTGATGTGGCAGTATACGCGAGGTCATGCGAATCGGGTTTCACCTCACGCCGTTCTGGAGTCCGACCGACCGGCCGCCCGACCCGGATCATCGACGAGGCGATCGAGGTGGTGGCCGCCGCCTCGCGGATGGGGTTCGAGTGGGTCTCGATCGGCCAGCACTGGCTCTCGCACCCGACCGTGTGGCCGCAGCCGTTGCCGATGCTGGCGCGGCTGGCGCCGGAGACCGGCGCGATGCGGCTGAAGACCTCGGTCCTGCTGCTGCCGATCCTGAACCCGGTCGAGGTCGCCGAGAGCGTGGCGACGCTCGATCACATCAGCCACGGCCGGCTCGACGTCGGCGTGGCCATCGGCTATCGCGAGCTGGAGCTGGGCGTCGCCGGCCTCGCGCGCGCCGATCGCGTGCCCAAGCTCGAGGAATCGCTCGAGCTCGATGAAGCGCGCTGTGGCGCGGCGACGAGGTCACGTTCAAGGGCCGCTACATCGCGCGTCGAGGGCGGACGGCTGGGCTTCACGCCGTACCAGAAGCCGCACCCGCCGCTGGAGATGGGCGCGCAGAGCGAGGGCGCGACGCGGCGGGCCGCGCGGCTCACCGACGGCGTGTTCTTCGGCCCGCAGCTCGGCTGGGCCGACGTCGCGCGCTTCGGCGCGATGTTCCGCGAGGAGCGCGCGCCGCGTCGGCGCCGCGAGCGCCGGCTACGTGGGCGCCTCGCGCAGCCTGATCGTCGGCGCCATCAAGGAGGCCGCGGCCGCGGCGGCGCGCGGCTATCTGGAGAAGACGTTCACGATGTACCGCACGTGGCGGATGCAGGAGCCGACCATGGGACGCCTGCAGCTCGGCTTCGAGACGAGCCTGGACGACTGGACGATCCACGGCTCGCCGCGGACTGCGTCGAGACGATCGAGCGGGCGCGGGCGCATGGGGCTGGAGCGCATCGGCTTCACGATCTACAGCCTGCCGGCCGACGTGCGCGCGCGCATCGACTACCTGCAGATGATCGCCGAGCGAGATCGTGGCTCGCGTGAGGAGGCCAGCATGAAGCGACAGAACATCCAGCCGGACAAGCTCTCCAAGCGGGTGGTCGGCGGGCCACACGCTCTACTCCCACGTCGTCGTGGTCGAGGCGAGGAAGACCATCTTCGTCGCCGGCCAGCTCGCGCGGGACGGGCAGGGCAACGTGGTGGGCAAGGGCGACATGCGCGCGCAGATCAAGCAGACCGGCGAGAACATCAAGGCCGCCCTGGCCGCGGCCGGCGCCACGCTGAACGACATCGTCAAGACCAACACCTACGTGACCAACATCGAGGAGTTCTTCAAGCACACCGACGTGCGCATGGAGTACTTCGGCGCGATGCCGACGAGCACGACCATCGAGGTGAGCAAGCTCGCCCACCCCGACCTCATGGTCGAGATCGAAGTGATCGCGATGGTGGACTGAGCGGGCTGGTCAGATTCGGGGCCCGCGGGCCGCGCGCGACGCCACGCGCGGCGCGGGCGTCTGCGGGGCCGTTCGGGGCCCCCATGATAGCTAGGCTGCCAGGCTCTCCAGCAGCCGGCCGAAGCCGGTGATCTTCGGCTTGAGGCCGATGGCGCGGTAGGCGGCCCAGATGCTGGCCTGGTTGGAGCTGACCACGGGCTTGCCGGTGCGGCGCTCCAGCTCGGCCACCGCTTCGAGCGAGCGCCAGGCGGTGCACGAGCACAGCAGCGCGTCGGCCTCGGGCCGGCAGACCTTGGACGCGAAGGCCACGACTTCCTCGGGGTCGTGGTCGTTGATCCCCTGGTTGCCGGAGGCGGCGGCGTGCGGCTCGCCCTCGACGTTGAGGACCTCGAAGCCCAGCGCCTCGAGGTAGGCACGGAGCTGCTTGTTGTTCCAGTCCGGGTAGGGCGTGGCCACCGAGACCTTGCGCGCGCCGAAGGAGCGCAGCGCCTCGACGACCGACGGGCTGGTGGCCACCGCGGGCACGCCGGCCGCCTTCTGGATGATGTCGAGCATCTCGCGATCCCAGCCGGGCCCACGGTAGAAGCTGCCCGTCGTGCAGCCGTAGGCGACGACGTCCACGTTCGCGGTGGCCAGATAGCGCGCGCCGGATTCGACCTCGGCGTTCATGCGGTCCATCCCCGCGGCGCCCAGCGCGTCGTTGGTCAGCCACAGGCGCTGGCCGTGGATCGTGACGTCGCGCGGGCTCACCAGCTGGAAGTCGGCCTCGAAGCTCGTGTTCGTCGAGGGCACCATCACGCCGATCCGCTTGCGTACACTCATGGTTGAGTCCTCCTGGCTAGCTCGTAGCCCTGGTCGATGAGACGCACGACGCGCAGGCAGTCGTGCACGCTGATGGGCGGCGCGGCGCCGCGGCGGAAGTGGTCGAGGATGTCGTGCACGACGGTCGGGTAGAGAGGCGCCGACGGCGGCGCGGTCGTGACCTCTTCGCCCGACGCCGTGATGACTCGCAACGTGTCGTCGTGGTGCAGGATGAGGATGGCGTCCCGCCCGGCGATCTTGAACTCGCTGTCGCTGCCGTCGTACGGCACGGTGTTGCCCACCTCGATCGTCCCCAGCACCCCGCTGGTCGGTCCGCAGCTGCACGGAGGCGTAGTCCTCCACGCGCTGGCCGAGCGCCCGCGCGCTGAGCTGTGCGGCGGTGACCTGCGCGTCCTCGCCGGTCAGCTGCAGGAACAGATCGAGCACGTGAGAGCCGAGGTTGCGCAGGCAGCCGCCGCCGGCCAGCGCGGGGTCGAGCATCCACGGCGCGTCCCACGCCGGGTAGCGCGCGGACGTCGGCCGGTTCAGGCGGAAGTAGAGGTGCGACAGCGGACCGAAGCGGCCTTCGGCCAGCATCTGTCCGCGCGCGGACGGTGAACGGCGAGTTGCGCTGCGGCAGCGGGACGGCGACGAAGGCCTTCCTGGCCGCCGCCTTCTCGGCGATGCCGGCCACCTCGGTCGCGCTCACACCCATCGGCTTTTCCATCATGAAGGCGACGCCCTGATCGAGCAGGTAGTGCGCGGTCTCCGCCATGCGATTGTGCTGGCCGAGCGCGACGACGAAGTCGGGCTTCGTCCTCGCCACCATCTCGCGCGATAGTCGGTGAAGACCGGCGGCTTGCCGACCTCGCGGCGCGGCCGGGCCACGACGGCGGCGTCGGGGTCGTGGAGCCCGACCAGCTGCACGTCCGGCATGGCGCGCGAGGATCCGCAGGTACGCGGCGTCCCACAGCGAGTGCCAGTGGCTGACCTCGATGGCGGCGACGCGCATCAGCGACTCCGGGCGCTGGGAACCGCCGGCGCCAGGCGCCCGCGGGTCAGAGTGGCGATGAGGTGCTGGGCGGCCGAGACGCCTGATGCCCAGGCGCCGTGGATGGCGCCGAACGTGTCCACCGTGCACGCGTCGCCCGCGAAGAAGACGCGCTCGCCGAGGGGCCGCGCGAGGACCTTCCGGCAGTGCGCGAATCCCGGCGCGCGGCGGAGTACGACCCACGCGCCCAGCGGTCGCCGACCCAGCCGGTGGCCGTGCTGCGTCGGATCCGAGGCCCGAGCTGCGCGCCGAAGATCTCGGCGGCCTCGTCGCGGGCGGCCGCCTCGAGGGCGCCCTGAGCCTCGAGATCCCGCGCGTAGTCGCCACCGAAATAGGCGAGCAGTAGCTCGTGGCCGGCGGGTCGCACGGTGAGGCTCACGGTGCGTGCCGCGTCGGCGCTGGCGACGAAGTTCACCGTGCCGTCCAGGGCGCCGGGCTCCAGCTCGAGGAAGACCTTGTTGGCGATGCCGAGCGGGAGCCCGGCGAAGGCCTCGCCATATTCCACCGGCAGCGCAGGCGTGAAGGCGGGCTCGCCGCGCGAGCCAGCAGGGTCGTGGGGACGGTGGCGGCACGGCACTGGTCTCGACCCTCCGCGGGTGGTGGCCACGCGGACGCCGCCGCCGCTCCAGTCGATCGCGGTGACCGGGCAGTCGAGCACCACATCGAGGTCTCGGGCCGCGCTTGCCACCACCGCGCCGAGGCCTTCCGTCACCGACCAGTTGATGTCGGAGTCCTCGGAGTTGGTGAAATCGACGGTGGAGAGGTTGGGCGGGGTCCACGCCATCGACCAGCTCATGATCGCGTCGAACAGGGGCCGGAACTCCAGATCCGCCGGCAGCACGGCGGAGGCTGCAACGTCGCGCCCGGCCCGCGCGGCGGCGGCCATCGCCTCGACGGCCCGATCCCAGTCGGCATCGAGACGGATGCGAAGCTCGGCGCTCACGCGGTCGCGTCCGATCCACTGCTGCCAGTCGGGCGAGCGCTCGATCACCGTGAAGCCGTGCTGGCGCGCGTAGTCGGTCCACGGATTCTGATCCGCCGCGTGCAGCCAGGCGCAGCCGCGATCGATGGGAGCACCGAAGGTTTCCCGGTCCGTCCAGGCGCGGCCCCCGACCCGGTGACGGGCCTCGACCACCCGCACCGCGAGCCCGGGCCCGTGCCAGCTCCCGGGCCGCCACGAGGCCGGCGGCGCCTGCGCCCACGACGACGACGTCGAGGCTCGCCACCGTCAGCGGCGCCTCACCACGTGAAACCGTAGCGTCGGCGCACCTCGTTCAGAAACTGCTCGTCCGACATCGCTCGTCCGCCGGCCACGTACTCCTCGTCACTGGTGCCGCTGGCGGCCCGCGACGATCAGGTGGGCGTCCTCACCGACCGGCCAGCGCAGGCGCGGCGTGCGGGTGGTCGCCGCCTCGTAGATGACGCGCGCGGCCTCGTCGGGCTGGGCGGCGTGTGGCATCTGCTTCTGGTAGAGCAGCAGCAGGCGACGGACGTGATCGAGGTACGGCGACGCCGGATCGGTCCAGCGCTTGGCCTTGCTGAAGATGGGCGTGACGACGACGCCGGGCTCGACGATGGCCACGCGGATGCCGAAGCGCACGACTTCTTGGGCCAGCACTTCGCTCATCGCCTCCAGCGCGTGCTTGACCGCCGAGTAGTGGCCGTGGCCGGCGATGGCCAGTCGGCCGGCGATCGACGACACGTTGACGATGGCGCCGGCGCGGCGTTCGCGCATGCCCGGCAGCACGGCCTGGGTCACGCGGAGCACGCCGAAGTAGTTCGTCTCGAACAGCGTCTTCACCCAGTCGACCGGCACGTCCTCGATTGGCCCGCCGCCGCCGATGCCGGCGTTGTTGACGAGCACGTCGACGCGTCCGGACTTGTCCAGGACCTCGCCCACGCCCGCGCTGGACGGAGCCCGCGTCGTCGACGTCGAGCGCGACGACTCGCACGGGCAGGCGCTCCTTGTCGATCGCCGCGCGAAGGTCGGTGGCGGCGGCCGGGTTGCGGACGCCGGCCCAGACGTCGTGGCCCTGACGGCCGAAGTGCAGGGCGGTGGCCAGGCCGATGCCGGTGCTGGTACCGGTGATCAGGGCGACTGGCATGGCAGTCTCCTCCGGAAGGGTAGCGAGAGCGGAGCTCATGCTGACGTGGCGCAGAACCAGGTGACCATGAGCCTGCGGAGACGATCATGAACCGATGGGGGCGGGCGAGTTCAAGGCCAAGTGCCTGCGGGTGATGGAGGAGGTCAGGAAGTACCGAACGCCGGTGGTGATCACCAAGAAGGGGCTGCCGGTCGCCAAGCTGGTCCCGCCGGACGAGCCGAAGCGAAGCATCTTCGGGTGCATGGCGGACAAGATCAAGATCGTGGGCGACGTCGAGTCGCCGGTGCTTCCACCAATCGAGGAGTGGGATATGTACCGTATGCCGTGGGCGGCTGACCTCGGCAAGCCCAGAAAGAAAGGAACGGGCCGGCGCGATCGGCAGCCAGGACGGTGATCTACCTCGACACCCACGCCTGGCTCTGGCTGGCCACCGACCCGAGCCGGCTCTCCAGGGCGGCCACGGCCGCGATCCAGTCGGCGGTCGGCTCCGGGGGCATCGCCATCGCTTCGATCACCCTCGTCGAGCTCGCCTGGCTCATGGGCCGGGGGCGCCTTCGACTTCACGGCTCACCGGAGAGGCTGCTCACCGAGCTGGTCGAGACCACAGGGGTGGTCATCCGAGAGATCACGCCCGTCATCGCCGCGCTGTTCGTGCAGCTGCAGAACTTCGGGCGGGATCCGGTAGACCCGGATCATCGCGGCCACCGCGCACGCAGAAGGCGCGCCGCTCGTCACGCGTGACCGCCGGCTGCGCGCCAGTCGACTGATCGAGACGGTGTGGTGATACCATCCAGCCGATGACCGACGAGGCGAAACCCAGCAACTTCATTCGCGACATCATTCTCGAGCACAACCGGTCCGGCCGCTTCGGCGGCAAGGTGATCACCCGCTTCCCACCGGAACCGAACGGGTACCTGCACATCGGGCACGCCAAGGCCATCTGCATCGACTTCGGCACGGCCCTGGCCTTTGGCGGCAAATGCAACCTGCGCTTTGACGACACCAATCCGGTCATGGAAGACGTTGAATACGTGGATGCGATCAAGGCTGATATCCACTGGCTGGGCTTCGATTGGGGTGACCGGGAATTCTATGCCTCGGATTATTTCGAGCAGCTCTACCAGTTTGCGCTGGAACTGATCCGCAAGGGAGAGGCTTACGTAGATGACCTGTCTCCCGATCAGATTCGCGAGTATCGCGGCACCTTAACGGAGCCCGGGCAAGACAGCCCGTACCGCAACCGGTCGGTGGAGGAAAACATCGATTTACTGGAACGCATGCGCAACGGTGAGTTCCCCGATGGAGCGCGCGTGCTGCGCGCCAAGATCGACATGGCTTCGCCCAATATCAACCTGCGCGACCCGGTCATGTACCGCATCATCCATGCTGCCCACCACCGTACGGGTGACGCCTGGTGCATTTATCCCATGTATGATTTCGCCCACGGCCAATCCGACTCGATCGAAGGCGTGACCCACTCCCTGTGCGACCTGGCCTATGAAGATCACCGCCCGCTGTACGATTGGTTTCTGGATGAGCTGGGCATTTTCCACACGCGCCAAATCGAGTTCGCCCGCCTGAACGTGACCTATACCATCTTGAGCAAGCGCTTTCTGAAGCAGTTGGTGGAAGGCGGCTACGTGAGGGGGTGGGACGATCCCCGCATGCCCACGTTGGGTGGGATGCGCCGCCGAGGCTATACTGCCCAGGCCATCCGCAACTTCATCGACACGGTAGGCGTGGCCAAGAAAGAGAACCTGATCGAAATCTCGCTGCTCGAGCACATGGTGCGGGAAGACTTGAACCGCAGCGCCCTGCGGGTGATGGGGGTGCTGAACCCGGTCAAAGTCGTCATCGATAACTACCCAGAAGGTCAGGTTGAACAACTAGAAGCGGTCAACAACCCGGAAGATCCTTCCGCCGGGACGCGGCAGGTGCCATTCTCACGCGAGCTCTACATCGACGAGGACGATTTCCGCGAAGTTCCGCCCCCCAAGTATTTCCGGCTGGCGCCTGGACGCGAGGTTCGCCTGCGCTATGGCTATATCATCAAGTGCACGAGTGAACCGCGACGCCTCCGACCGGTGATCGAGGAGATCCACTGCACCTACGACCCCTTGACCCGAGGCGGGTACGCGCTGACGGCCGCAAGGTCCAGGGGACGATCCACTGGGTTTCGGCCGGACATGCGCTGGATGCGGAAGTTCGCCAGTATAACCGGCTCTTCACCGTGCCCAAGCCCGACGACGCCGAGGACTACGCGAGCGTCCTGAACCCGAATTCGCTGGAGGTGTTGCCCGGCGCGAAGGTGGAGCCGGCGCTGGCCGGTGTGCCGCCGGAGACGCACGTGCAGTTCGAGCGCACCGGCTACTTCGTCTCCGACTGGCGCGATCACACGGCCGCACGCCCCGTCTTCAATCGCGCGGTCGGATTGCGCGACACGTGGGCAAAGATCGAGAGCAAGGGGTAGGCGCAGGCTTCGCGCCGCGCCGACCGATCGCCTACTTCTTCTGGTCGGAGATCTCGACGGAGAACTGGCGCAGGCGT
>CAVZOE010000005.1:0-70000 GCA_963776725.1 uncultured Candidatus Rokubacteria bacterium
ATCCAGGGACGGACGCGGTCAGCCTCGGCATCGGGCGGGACGTCATCCTCGAGGGGGTGATTGTCGACAAGAACGCCAGAATCGCCGACGGCGTGCGGCTGCGGAACACCGAGGGGATCCAACATTGCGACGGCGACGGCTGGTGCGTCCGTGACGGCATCATCATCGTGACCAAGGGAGCGGTGAGTACGGACCGGGCTCGGAGAGTGAGGTTGGTCCCACACACCGTCCCGATATTGTCCGGACGTGGCGAAACCGCACATTTGCAAACCTTTACGAGGATTATCCGTCTAAGCGCCTGAGGATAGATGAGAGCGAAAGAGGTCTGTCGGGGAGGTCCCATGCTGTCGCTCTTGCCCGCTCTTGCTCTCGACGACCGCCCTCGGCACCGCGGTCCCGGCCCGATCACCGTACGCCCTGCTCGAATCGCCCGTCCGTCACGTCCGCACGATCGATAAGCGCGTGCAACGCCTGCTCGGGATTGGTGTCGCCCGGTCCGAGACGTTCGCGTCGCTCATGGATCACCTCAACGCCAGCGACGTCATCGTCTACATCGAGCCGACGCAGATGTTGCCGACCACGCTCGCCGGACGGCTGTTGCTGATGCCGATGGCCAATGGACAGCGCTATCTCCGGATTCAAGTGGCGATCGCCGCCGGACCCGACGACATGATTGCGGTCATCGCGCACGAACTGCGTCATGCGGTGGAGGTCGCGGACGATCCTGCCGGGTGAGGAACGAATCGGATCTGACGAAGCTCTACGAGCGGATCGGACGCCGGAGCGGGCTGGGGCACTGCTACGAGACCGAGGCGGCGCAGAATGCTGCGCGCGTCGTGCGACGCGAGCTGGTCGTGTTGGGCTAGTCGGCGATCTTGCGGAGCATCTTCGGCGTCAGGAACCAGCGCAGCATGCCGCCTCCCTTGGGCGGCAGCATGTCGAAGTCGATCCGGCAGATGCCGCCCTTCTTGAACTCGAGCGGCGTTGCGCGCGCCGATCAGCTGCGCCGCCAGCTCGCCGAGATTCGGCTCGTGGCCGACCAGCGCGACGCGCGCCTTGCGCACGTGCTTGGTGATCTCCTGGACGACCGCCGCCGGCGTGCCGGCCGGCGCGAGCGCGTCCGAGGTCGACGATCGGCGGCTTCGTCTTCAGCTCCTCGGAGAAGACGTCGGCGGTCTGGCGGGTCCGCACGCAGCGGGCTGGTCGACGATCTGATCGAACGAGACGTCGAGCGCGTTCAGGCCGCGCGCCGCCTTGCGCAGCCGCGCGATGCCCTCGGGGGTCAGCGGCCGCTTCGAGTCGTCGGGCCAGTCCTTGCCGCGTTCCTCGGCCACGCCGTGGCGGATCAGATACAACTCGAGCATCGCCATCAGTGCCGTCCTGACGCCGCGCGGCGTTTCGCCGCGAGGCCCATCTTGATCGTCCGCGCCGATCGCCCGCGCGGCGCCAGCCGCAGCGGGATGTCGCGCCGGGCCGCTTCGACCGCCTCGTGCAGCTGCGGCAGCTGCGACACGTAGCGCCCGTGCAGGTGGCGGCACTCGTCTTCGATCAGCCGCGAGAGGACCGCCAGCCCGGCGTCCGGCGTGCTGCGCCGCGCCGCGCGGCGCCGCGCCGACCGCCGCGACGTGGTGCTGCAGAATCTGGAGATCGTGCAGGCGGCCGAGCGCGTCCTGGATCCGCTTGATCAGCTTCGCAGCGTGGCGCGCGCACGGCACCGCGCCGCTCTCGTCGGCAATCTCGAGCGCGTAGCGGAGCTTCTTCGCGGCGATGCGGACCTGGTGCAGCGCTTCGGGCGCGTAGATCTGCCCGGCCTCCTCGATCGCCTTGTCGAGCCGGCGCCCGCGCGTGGCGATGCGCAGGGCCAGCGCCGGCCGCCAGCTGTGGGTCGGCGTCGGGTTGCAGCAGCGCCTGGCGCACGGCGTCGAGGCGACGGGCCAGCTTGTCGGTGTCGACGCTCTTCAGCCGCTCGAGCATCACGACGCGGCGCCGCTCGCGATCCTCGATGACCAGCGCCCGCACTTCGGCGAGCGGCCGGCGCGCGGGACGCCCGGCCGCTCGCCCAGCTCGTCGATGAGATGCAGCGTCACGTCCAGCTCGCGCACGGTGCCGAGCGCCTGCGTCAGGCGGCGGATCTTGCGCTGCGCCTTCCCGGACTTTGCTGTGCTGGAGCCCTTCGGTCAGGACCGGAACGGCCTCGCGCAGGCGGCGCGACGCCACGCGCGCCTGGTGGACGCCGACGTCCTTTCCGGCGATGGCGGCGGCCAGTTGGCGCCGCAATGCGCGCGTGCGGCGCTCGAGGAGGCGGACCAGAGGTGACGGACGGTTCATGGTAGGATGCGGCTCGGTTCGACCGAACGGGCAGTATATAACGTTGATGTAACAAGCAAGCGCCCGGCCAGCCCTGCCGCCCCTTTTTCCTCCGACATGCGTATCGCCGCCATCGACATCGGCACCAACTCGATCCACATGATCGTGGTCCGGGTGCGCCCCGACCTGTCCTTCGAAGTCATTGACAGGGAAAAGGAAATGGTCCGTCTGGGGGCCGGCGGCCTCGACGGCCGGAGCCTCACCGCCGACGGCCATGACCGCGGCCCTCCAGACCCTGGCCAAGTTCCGGCGCCTCGCCGATTCCCACAAGGTGGACGAGATCGTCGCGGCGGCGACTTCGGCCATCCGTGAGGCCGACAACGGCGGGGATTTCATCGCCGAAGTGGCGCGGCGCACCGGGATCCAGATCCGGGTCATCTCCGGCACCGAGGAAGCCCGGCTCATCCATCTCGCCGCGGTCTACGGCGTGCACATGGGCGGCAGCCCGGCCGTCGTGATCGACATCGGCGGCGGCAGCATCGAGGTCACGCTCGGCACCGCGTCCCACCTGAGCCACGCGCCGCAGCTTCAAGCTCGGCGTGATCCGGCTGACCGAGCGCTTCGTGCGGACCGACCCGCTGTCGCGCGCGCGACGAGCGCCGCCTGGTCAAGCACATCAACAAGGAGATCGGCGGCTACCTCGATGCGATCGCCGACAAGCGGTTCGACCGCGTGATCGGCACGTCGGGAACGATCCTCAGCCTCGGCGCGCTGGCGCTCAGCGAGGACGGCGTGGTCCGCGACGAGGCGCTGCGCAACCGCCGCGTCTCCGCCAAGGCGATCCACCGGCTGCGCAAGCGGCTGACCGGATCGGATCTCGAGGCACGGCTGCACATGGACGGGCTCGACCCGCGCCGCGCCGACATCGCCGTCGCCGGATCGGTGCTGCTCGACAGCGTGCTGCGGCGGCTCGGCGCCGACGACATCACGCTCTGCGACCTGGCGCTGCGCGAAGGGCTGGTGCTCGACTATATCCACCGCAACACCGCGCACGATCCGCAAGATCGAGCGCTACCCCGACGTCCGCCGCCGCAGCGTCATCGAGCTGGGCGAGCGGTGCGGGTATTCGGCGGCGCACGCGCGGCACGTCGTCGCAGCTGGCGCTGTCGGTCTTCGACCAGACGCGCGCCGTCCACAAGCTCGCCGACCGCGAGCGCGAGTGGCTGGAGTACGGCGCGCTGCTCCACGACGCCGGCGTGCACATCAGCTACGAGCGCCATCATCGCCATTCGTATTACCTGATCAAGAACGGCGAGCTGCGCGGCTTCGATCCCGCAGGAGATCGAGATTATTGCGCTCCTGGCGCGCTATCATCGCCAGGCGACGCCGAAGAAGAGCCACGACGGGTACGGCGCGCTGAAGGGGCGCGCTGAGGCGGACGGTCCGGACGCTCGCGGCGATGCTGCGGCTGGCCGAGGGGCTCGATCGCAGCCACGCGCAGGTCGTCACCGCGCTCGACGTCGTCCCGCGCGGCGACGCGTATCTGATCCGGCTGCGCGCCGCCGGCGACGCCGAGCTGGAGCTGTGGGCGGCGCACCGGCACGGCGGCCGAGCTCGAGCGCGTGCTCCAGCGTCCGCTGCGGTTCGAGGTGTCGGGCCGTCCCGCGATCAAGACGCGGCGAAGAAGAAGGAACGCGCATCACATGCTGAACAATCTCACCACGCCGCACGAGTACCCGGGAAAACTGTTCGTCGTGGAGGGCATCGACGGCTCCGGAAAAACGACGCAGCTCGCGCTGCTGGCAAAGTGGCTTAGCGCCGCCGGCCATCCCGTCTTCCAGACCGAGTGGAACTCGTCGGCGCTCGTGAAGGCGGCGACCAAGACCGGCAAGAAGAAGAACGCGCTGACGCCGATGACCTTCAGCCTGCTGCACGCGACCGATTTCGCGGACCGGCTGCTCTACAACATCATCCCGCCGCTCAAGGCCGGGATGATCGTGCTCGCCGATCGCTACACCTACACCGCGTTCGCGCGCGACGTCGCGCGCGGCGTCGATCGGCGCTGGGTGCGCGAGCTCTACAGCTTCGCGGTCAAGCCGGACCTCGCCCGGTCGCGGCTCGGGCGGCGCGACGTCGGGTCGGCCCCAGGAGCCCCCCGACGCCGGGCGATCGGCTCACCGGCCTTCACGCGGCGCAGCCACGCCTCCTTCCAGAACAACGGGCACGCCGCCTGACAGAGTCCGTGGGCCGCGCCGGTACACCGAGCGCTCTCGAGCAGCACCGTGCGATACATGCGCCGCGAGCCGCTGTAGTTGATCGTGTCGCAGGCCTTGTCGGCGCGCTTGTCGACCCGCAGCCGCTGCCCGCAGAACGCCAGCATCTCGGGCATGAAGGGCAGGCCGTCGAGCGTTCCGCGCTCGTCGAGCGTCGCCAGGATCTCGGCCTCGCTGAGCACCTCGACGAGCTCGCCGGCGCGCAGATTGAGTGATCGCACCTCGCTCATGACTTCGACTCTCTCCCCAGAGCGCTGGACGCCGTCGGGCCGGCGAGCCGTGGCCACAGTTTCGCTTGCAGGACGTCGAGCGTCCGGCGCTCGGGGCCGTCCGGCTTGGACGCCAGACTCCACAGCGCGTAGAGGACCGTCACATACAGGACGGCGCCGATGGCCACGCAGAAGAGCAGCGGCACGATCAACGCGGCCCCGTCGGCGGGATTGACGTTAGCTCGCGCTCGACGAAGCGAACACCCAGATACATGGCGGTCGCCGCGAGGGCCGGACGGTAGAGCACGCGCATGAGCTGCGCCACGCGCAGCTGCAACGCCCGGCACAGGATGGCGAGGCTGATGGGGGTGAAGACCGGCTGAGCGGTCACGTACCCGAGCGCGGCGCCGACGGCGCCGGCCCTGAGGCCCCCGAGCGCGATCAGCGGGAGCAGCAGCACGATCTGAAGCGACCCCGAGGATGGTCGCGATCCAGGGACGCCCCATCGCGAGGTAGACGTAGTGGTTGTTCGACTTGATCGCGAGCAGCACACCGTAGATCGCGAGCATCGCGACGCACGGCGCCGCGTCGATCCACGCGGGGCCGAGCACCACCGGCACGAGCAGGTTGGCGACGGCGGCGATGCCGACACCGGCGGGCAGGGTGATCAGGGCGATGAGGCCGATGATCTGCAGGTAGCTGCGTCGCAGCGTCTCGGTGTCGGCCGCCTTGATAGCATAGCCGGGGTAGATCGCGCGGTTGATCGGAGTGATGACGTCGCTCGAGGGCAGCGTGGCGATCTCGTACGACAGGTTGAAGAGCCCGAGCTGGCGTGCCCCCGCCTCTTCCCGACCGAGGACGTCGGCGCACCGGTTGCTCGTGAAGTTCAGCATGTTGTTGACGATCAGCCACTTGCCGAAATGGAAGAGCTCACGCCGCGCCGACAGCGAGAGCCGCGGCCGGTACGTCTGCACCACGTAGGTGAGCACGGTCCCCATCAACCGGCCGACTCTGCCCGATGACAAGCGCCCAGTAGCTGCGAAGGATCAGCGCGATCGGGATCGTGATCACGAACATCACGAGCTTCTTGGCGAAGCTGAGGTTGAAGTCCTTCCGGAAGTGAAGATCCTTGCGGAACGCGACGACGCCGATGTTCTCGAATCCGGTGATCAACGTCCCGACCGCCAGGCACATGATGACCGGCTGCAAGCGCGGCTCGTCGTAGAACCAGGAGGCCGGCACCGCCACCGCGACCTGCGTGCCCGCGATCCACCGACGGCCGGGATGCACGCGAACGTCCACGCGGTGTCGTAGTGCGCCCGGCCAGCCGTTGGATTCTGGATCAGCGCCACGTCGAAGCCGAAGGTGGCCAGCAGCTCGATGACGCCGATGATGGACTCCGCCATAGCGATGAGCCCGAAGTCGGCGGGACCAGCAGCCGGGCCAGGATCGACGATGCTGACGAGACCCGACTGCCCCGATCGATCAGTCGCGCCGAGCACCATCCAGACCGCGCCGCTGCGCCATTTGCCGGTCGACGTTGTCCCGACCGCTAGGCGACACAGTGGCGGCGGGGGCTCTGCTCGCTCTGCGGCGCGTGCGTCATGGCCGGCGGGCGGAAATCCGGATAGGCCCGGTCGCGGTCGGACAGGATCGGCTCGTCGGGCGGCCAGTCGATGCCGAACGCCGGATCGTTCCAGCGCACGCCGCGCGCATGCTCGGGCGAGTAGAACTCCGAGATCTGGTAGAAGACCTCGGTGTCGTCCTCGAGCGTCTGGAAGCCGTGGGCGAAGCCCTCGGGGACGTACAGCATCCGGCGGTTCGTCGGCGGTCAGCATCGCAGCCGACATGCCGCGTGAAGGTCGGCGAGTCCGGCCGCAGGTCGATGATCACGTCGTAGATCGCGCCGCGCGTGCAGCGCACGAGCTTGGCCTCGGCGTGCGGCGCGGCCTGGTAGTGCATGCCGCGCAGCGTGCCCTTGCGCTTGGTTGAAGGAGATGCTGCACTGGGCGACGCGCGGGTTCAGCCCGTGCGCCGCGAACTCGCGCTGCGCACCAGGTGCGGGCGAAGAAGCCGCGCTCGTCCTCGGCGGCTCGAGCTCGATGACGAACGCGCCCGGCAGCGGCGTCTCGGCGAAGATCACGCGAAGACCTTGACCTCGGGAATCGGCACGACGAACTGCCCGCCCCACTCGCGGATGTACGCCATCTGCTCCATGATCTCGTCCTTGAGGTTCCAGGGCAGGATCAGCACGTAGTCCGGCCGCGTCTCGCCGATCTGCTCCGGCGGGAAGATCGGGATGTGCGTGCCGGGCAGGAAGCTGCCCGTGCTTGTACGGGTTGCGGTCGACGGTGTAGTCGAGGAAGTCGGTGCGGATGCCGCAGTAGTTGAGCAGCGTGTTGCCCTTGCCGGGCGCGCCGTAGCCGACGATGCGACTTGCCGCGCGCGCTTGGCGTCGATCAGGAACTCCAGCAGCTTGCGCTTGGTCTCGCTGCACCTGCTCGGTCGAACGCCGCGTAGCGTCTCGAGCCGGTCGCAGCCCGCGCGCTCGCTCGCGCGCGCGCAGCGCCGCGCACGCGCGGTCGACCGGCTGCGCGCGCGTCGTCGGCGTGGCGCGCGTAGATGCGCAGCGAGCCGCCGTGCGTCGGCAGCTCCTCGACGTCGAACAGCGTCAGGCCGTGCGCGGCGAAGATGCGCTCGACGGTCGAGGAGCGAGAAGTACGAGAAGTGCTCGTGGTAGATGGTGTCGAACTGGTTCTCCTCCATCAGCCGCATGCAGGTGCGGGAACTCCATCGTGACGACGCCGCTGCGGCTTCAGCAGCAGCTTGCATGCCCGCCACGAAGTCGTTCAGGTCGGGCACCTGGGCCAGCACGTTGTTGCCGAGCACCAGGTCGGCCTGCGTGCCCGTCGGCGACCAGCTCGCGCGCGCGGTCTCGCGCCGAAGAACTCGCACGACGCGTCGGGACGCCCGCGCTCGACGGCCACCTCGGCGACGTTCGCGCGCCGGCTCGATGCCGAGCACGCGGGATGCCGCGCTGCGACGAAGTACTGCAGCAGATAGCCGTCGTTGCTCGCCGAGCTCGACGACCTGGCTGCTCGGCGTCCGAGGCCGAAGCGCGCCGTGATCATCGTCGGCGTAGCGCTCGCGCGTGCGCGAGCCAGCTGTCGGAGTACGACGAGAAGTAGGCGTACTCGGTGAAGATGTCCTCCGGGCGCACGTACTCCTCGAGCTGCACCAGGAAGCACTCGCTCGCAGACGCAGACGTGCAGCGGATAGAACGGCTCCATCTGGTTGAGCTGGTCGGCCGGCGAGGAAGCTCTCGCACAGCGGCGACATGCCGAGATCGACGAAGGTATGCCGCAGCGGTGCGGCGCAGAACCGACAGCTCGGCCGATGCGCGTCCCACGCGGGTGCCGTCCAGCGAAGCGTCGCGTCCACCCGGCTCGGTGCGCCAGCAAGCGTACTTGAGATGATCGATCCGCTTGAACCGCGGCCCCTCGCAGTCCTCGATCGACGAGGCCCGCCGCGGCGGTAGGCATCGTAGAGCTCTTCGCGCGCCGCGGCGCGCGGTCCACTGCGGCTTGAACTCCGGCAGCAGGCGCTGGATCTTGCCGAAGTCGACCCGGTAGCAGCGCTGGTCGGGACCGCCGTCCTTGGCGTACTCGATCTGCGAGCCGGGCACCACGTCCCGGACGATGTCGGCCAGCTCGCGGATCCGGTAGTTCTCCTCGGTCTGCCCGACGTTGAACGCCTCGTTGTGAACGAGCTCGCGCGGCGCGTCGAGCACGGCCAGGAAGGCGCGCGCGATGTCCTCGATGTGGACGATGCGGCCGCCAGGGCGTGCCGTCGCTCTTGATGAGCACGCGCCCGCGTGGCGTACGCCCACGCCACGAGGTTGTTCAGCACGAGGTCGAAGCGCAGGCGCGGTGACACCCCGTAGGCGGTGGCGTTGCGCAGGAACGTCGGGCTGAAGCGGTCGTCGGCCAGCCGGGCGACGTCCCGCTCGACGCGCACCTTGGAGATCGCGTAGGCGGTGATCGGGTTGAGCTCGGCCGTCTCGTCGACGAGGTCGTCGCCGGCCTGCGCCGTAGATGCTGCAGGAGGACGAGAACACGAAGCGCGGCACGCCCGCGTCCTTCGCCAGCTGGGCCAGCCGCACCGAGGCGACGTGGTTGATGTCGTAGGTGATGTCGGGATTCAGATCGCTCGAGCGGATCGTTGGACAGCGCGGCCAGGTGGATGACCGCGTCGAAGCCCTCGAGGTCGCGCGTCTGCACGTCACGCAGATCGACGCGCAGCTGCGGCACGTCGAAGATCCCGGGCTGGAAGGTGCACTGCTCGAACAGGTCGCTGTCGAGGCCGACGACGGTGTGGCCAGCCTGCACCAGCATCGGGACCATCACCGTCCCGATGTAGCCCCTGTGCCCGGTCACCAGTACTCGCATTCGTGGCTTCCTTCCGTGCCGGACCGCGACTCTATCGATGCTATCAGAAGCCGTCGGTGCGGCCGATGCGTTCGCTGCCAATCAACCCCGGCCCAGGTGCAGCGGCCAAGCCGGTGGTAGACACATCCCACAGTGGGAAAAAACCGGTACGCCTCAGAACTGACGACTTCGCGCTGTACGGTCTCCTGGCCTTCGGTCGCATGCCCTGCTGGGCGAAGCTAGCCGGCCATCTGGTACCCTTCGTTCCACGGGCGCGATACCGCTCGCCCTCTCCACGTAAGACCCGGGAGTGACCCGGCGAGGCTCCATGCCCAGTCGTTCAGCGGCGCTTACAGTCAGCGATATCTATGCCACAGGGAAAAGTGCCATAATTGCTTTATATTTCAATATGTTGACGGCTAAAATGGTCGGGCAACAGTTGCACCGGCGCGCAAGTATTGCGCCGTGATTTCTCCCTACTCGGCGGGCGTGCATCACCACCTCATCGGCGTCGACAATCCTCGTGTCACGGGCACGGGCGTTGCTCAAGCGCCCAAGCGGTGAAAACGGCTACGCGATCGCCGGAGCCCCGGCGCCTTCAGGCCCTCGATGCGGCTCGCGGCATCGCCATGCTGTTTGTCTGCACGTCGCATTTCGGCTGGGCCTACTTCGGGCGTATGCCCGAGCATGAGTCTGCGGGCGCGCTCCTCGAGCGCATGGCCCTGATCGCCTCCCCGACGTTCGTCACCATCAGCGGTCTACTGCTAGGTTTTCTGACGCGCGCCCGACCGGCGGACACCGCCGCTCTCCGGACGAAACTCTTCGATCGCGGTCTGTTCATGCTGACGTTCGGACACCTCCTGATCACCTTTGCGCACGTACCGGTCGCGGGCGGGCTTGGCACGGCCTTCGAGTGGGGCTTCATCACCGACGTCATCGCCGTGGGACTGCTGGTCGGTCCTTTCCTGATCGACCGCGTTTCGCCGGGACGACGTCTGGCACTGGCGGGTGGCTCCTATGTGCTGGCCTGGATCGTCGTCGCTACGTGGCATCCAGAGAGCGCCGTGCTCGCACGCGCCAAGGAATATCTCGTCGGCCCCTCGCACTTTCTCGACGGCAATCCCCGCCTCGTGTTCGAGTGCTTCCCGCTGATCCCCTGGCTGGCGGTGTACGTCGCGGCCACCGTGCTCGGCGAGTATCTTGGCCGGCGCACGGCGGCGGGACGCGGCGCCGAGATCATCCCGACGCTCGTGCGGGTGGCCGTCGGTTGCCTGCTTGGTGTCCTCGTGATCAAGGGTGGACCGCTCGTGCTCAAGGCCACCGGGCTGGCTTCCACCAGCGTGCTGGTCTGGACACTCGGCTGGCCGTTCCAGAAGCAGCCACCCTCGCCGGCGTATCTCGGAGTCTATGCCGGCCTCGGGCTGTTGCTGCTGTGCGCGCTCCTCGCCGTCGACGCGCGCTCCTCGCTCCGCCGCTGGCTCACCATCCCGGCCAGCCTGGGACGCGCCTCGCTCGCCGTCTTCATCGCGCAGTACTTTCTCTACTTCACCGTCCTCGTGTTGTGGAATCCCGGCTACTCGCCGCTCTGGCCCCTGCTGCTACTGGCGTCGCTCGTCGTGGTGGTCGGCATCGGCCTGCTCTGGGCCCGCTTCGGCAGCAACGACGTCTTCAGCGTCGGGTACCGCTGGCTCGCGGCCACCCCGCGCCCGACCGCCGTCTCCTCTCGCTCGTAGTCTCGCGCGCGCGCACGCCGCTTGATCGGCTCGTGCTTCAGGAGTAGCCTGAGCGTCGAGTCAACGCGGGAGCTCGGGGAACCGGGCTGAGAGGGCGGTTGAGCGCCGCCGACCGCATGAACCTGACCTGGTTAATACCAGCGGAGGGAGACCCCCATGTCCGTCTCGCATCCTGCGTCGCGCAAGATCTACTTCCCGGCTCGCGTCCCGACCTGCGTGTTCCCATGCGCGAGGTCTGTCTGCACGGCGGCGAGCCGCCGCTGCGTCTCTACGACACCGGCGGCCCGTGGACCGATCCCGACGCGCATCCCGACATCAAGCAGGGCCTGGCGCCGCTACGGCAGCCGTGGATCCTCGGCCGCGGCGACGTGCAGGAGCTGCCGGGGCCGACCTCGGCGTATCGGCGCACAGCGCGACGACGACCCGGCGCTGGGCGGCGTCCGCTTCGCCTCCGTGCGGCGGCCGCTGCGCGCCCAGCCGGGCCGGGTGCGTCACCCAGATGCACTACGCGCGCCAGGGCGTGGTGACGCCCGAGATGGAGTTCATCGCCATCCGCGAGGGCATGTCGGCCGAGGTGGTGCGCGACGAGGTGGCGCGCGGGCGCGCCATCATCCCGGCCAACGTCAACCACCCGGAGACCGAGCCGATGATCATCGGCCGGAAGTTCCTGGTGAAGATCAACGCCAACATCGGCAACTCGGCCGTCGCCTCCTCGATCGAGGAGGAGGTCGAGAAGATGCGCTGGGCGATCCGCTGGGGCGCCGACACGGTGATGGACCTCTCCACCGGCAAGAACATCCACGAGACGCGCGAGTGGATCCTGCGCAACTCGCCGGTGCCGATCGGCACCGTGCCCATCTACCAGGCGCTGGAGAAGGTCGGCGGCGTGGCCGAGGACCTCACCTGGGATCTCTACCGCGACACCCTCATCGAGCAGGCCGAGCAGGGCGTGGACTACTTCACGATCCACGCCGGCGTGCTGCTGCGTTACGTCCCGCTGACGGCCAAGCGCGTGACCGGCATCGTGTCGCGCGGCGGGTCGATCATGGCCAAGTGGTGTCTGTCCCACCACCAGGAGACGTTCCTCTACACGCACTTCCGCGAGATCTGCGAGATCATGGCCGCCTACGACGTCTCGTTCTCGCTCGGCGACGGCCTGCGGCCCGGCTGCATCGCCGACGCCAACGACGAGGCGCAGTTCGCCGAGCTCGACACGCTGGGCGAGCTGACGCGCACGGCGTGGGAGCACGACGTGCAGGTGATGATCGAGGGGCCCGGCCACGTGCCGATGCACCTGATCAAGGAGAACATGGACCGGCAGCTCGCCGTCTGCCACGAGGCGCCGTTCTACACGCTGGGCCCGCTCACGACCGACATCGCCCCCGGCTACGACCACATCACCTCGGCCATCGGCGCGGCGATGATCGGCTGGTTCGGCACCGCCATGCTCTGCTACGTGACGCCCAAGGAGCACCTGGGGCTGCCCAACCGCAAGGACGTCAAGGACGGCGTGATCGCCTACAAGATCGCCGCCCACGCCGCCGACCTGGCCAAGGGCCATCCCGGCGCCCGCGACTGGGACGATGCGCTGTCGCAAGGCGCGCTTCGAGTTCCGCTGGGAGGACCAGTTCAACCTCTCGCTCGATCCCGAGACGGCGCGCGAGTTCCACGACGAGACGCTGCCGGCCGACGGCGCCAAGCTCGCCCACTTCTGCTCGATGTGCGGGCCGAAGTTCTGCTCGATGAAGATCACGCAGGAAGTCCGCGAGTACGCCGCCCAGCAGGGCGTGGCGGCCGAGGCCGTGGTCCTGGCCCAGGGCCTGCGCGAAAAAGCCGCCGAGTTCAAGAAGACCGGCGGCGAGATCTACCGCCCCGCCTGAGACGGGCCTTCCGCCGCGGGCGCCTTGCGGGGCGCCCGCGGCGCGTCTATCCTTCGCGCCATGACCACTCTCACTCCGTCCAAGCTCATGGGTGCCGAGGTCAAGCGCAAGGAGGATCCGCGCATGATCACCGGCACGTCGACCTACGTCACCGACGTGGTGGTGCCCGGCATGCAGTGGGTGGCCTTCGTGCGCAGCCCTCACGCGCACGCGCGCATCCGGCGTATCGACATCAAGCCCGCACTGCAGGTGCCCGGCGTCCGCATGGTCGTCACGGGCGACGACATCCGCAAGCTGGCCAAGGCGCTGCCGCCCGCGAGCGCGTCGGCCGAGGGCGGCGCCAGCAGCGGTGCGCCCGGCCGCCAGCACTGGGCGCTGTCGACGGACGTGGTCCGCCACGTCGGCGAGGCGGTGGCGGCGGTGGTGGCCGACTCCGACTACGCCGCCCACGACGGCGTCGAAGCCGTCGTGGTCGACTGGGAGCCGCTGCCCGCGGTCACCGACATCTTCGCCGCGCTGGCCGACGGCGCGCCGCAGCTCCACCCGGATGCCCCGCAGAACATCGAGCACAAGAATCAGATCAAGGCCGGCGACCCCGACGCGGTCTTCGCCAAGGCCAAGCGCGTCGTGAAGCAGCGGATCGTCAGCCAGCGCCTGTGCAGCGTGGCGATGGAGCCGCGCGCCTGCGTGGCCGCGCCCGATCCCACCACGCGCGGCCTGGTGGTGTGGGCCACCCACCAGGCGCCGCACAATCTCCGGGCCGATCTCGCCGGCGTGCTGGGCATGGATCAGAACCTGATCCGCGTGATCAATCCGGACATGGGCGGCGGCTTCGGCAACAAGTTCGGCTGCTACGCCGAGGACGTGGTGCTGGCCGCCCTCGCGCGGCACCATCGGATCGCGCTCAAGTGGGTCGAGACGCGGGTGGAGCACATGGTGGCCACCACGCACGGCCGCGCCCAGGTCGCCGACCTCGAGGCCGCGGTGGAAGACGACGGGACCATCACCGCGCTGCGCATGAAGGTGACCGCGAACATCGGCGCCTATCCGGTCTTCACCTTCATTCCCGACCTCACGCTGTTCATGGGCGTCGGCGTCTACAAGTTCACCGCCGTCGACCTGCAGTCCACGTGCGTCTTCACGAACACGACGACGGTGGCGGCGTATCGCGGGGCCGGCCGGCCGGAAGCCGCCTACTACCTGGAGCGGCTGGTCGACATCGTGGCGGCCGAGCTCGGGAAGCCACCGGAAGAGGTGCGCCGGCGCAACTTCATTGCGCCCAGCGCCTTCCCCTACGCGACGCCCACCGGCCAGAACTACGACTCCGGCGAGTACGACCGCGCCTTGACCAAGGCGCTGGGGCTGGCCGGGATCGATCAGCTGCGTCGCGAGCAGAAGGAGCGCCTGCAGCGTAACGACCGCACGCTGCTCGGCATCGGCCAGGCCGTGTACGTCGAGATGTGCGGCTTCGGGCCCTACGAGAGCGCGGTGGTGCGGGTGGAGCCGTCGGGGACGGTCACCGCCTACACGGGCACCTCGGCCCACGGCCAGGGGCACGAGACGACGTTCTCGCAGATCATCGCCGACCACCTCGGCGTGGACTTCGACAAGATCGTCGTCCGTCACGGCGATACGGCGGCGGTCCAGATGGGCAACGGCACCGGCGGCAGCCGGAGCGTCGCCGTCGGTGGCACCGCGATCCTGAACGCCACCCTGAAGGTGCAGGAGAAGGCGCGACGCATCGCGGCCAGCATGCTGGAGGCCGCCGTGGAGGACGTGGTGCTGGAGTCCGGGCGCTATCAGGTGAAGGGCGCGCCGGCCAAGGCCCTGGGGCTCGCCGATATCGCCGCGATGGCGCACGGGGAAACCCTCGCCCAGGGCCTCGAGCACGGACTGGAGGCGACCGATTTCTTCCGCCCGGTCCAGCTCGTCTATCCCTTCGGTGCCCACGTGGCGGTGGTGGAAGTCGACCGCGACAGCGGGGCGGTCCGCCTGCGCGACTACGTCTCCGTCGACGACTGCGGCGTGCGGATCTCGCCCACGCTGGTGGCCGGCCAGGTCCACGGGGGCCTGGCCCAGGGCATCGCCCAGGCGCTCTGGGAGGAGCTCGTCTATACGGACGACGGCCAGCTCAGCACCGGCTCGCTGATGGACTACGCGGTGCCGCGCGCCGAAGACTTCCCGTCATTCCGCGACGACTCGACGATCACACCGACGCCGTTCAATGCGCTGGGGGCCAAGGGGATCGGTGAGGCGGCCACGATCGGCTCGACGCCGGCCGTCGCCAACGCGGTGGTCGATGCGCTACGTCCGCTCGGGGTGAAGCACCTGGACCTGCCGCTCCGGCCGCGGATGCTCGCGCGCTAGCGAGCCTCCGGGGCGACCGGCGGCTCAGCGTCGGCCGGATTCCTTCAGGAGCCAGTCGATCGCCGCGGACCCGTCGGCGTCCGACTCGGCCGGGCGCAGGACGCGGGACCGCCACTCTCGACGAACCGACCGAGGCCGATTCGGTGGCGGGCGCCGACGCCGCGGTCGTCGCCGGGACCTTCGCCGGCACGGACTCCGCGACCCGCGGGGCGGGCGGCGGCGCGGCGGCGGCCAGGCGCGGGCGGCGACACCACAGGCGCAGGCGGCGGCGACGGCGGCCGCAGGCGCCGGCGGCGCGGCCTGCGAGGCGGCGGCGACCGGCGCGGGCTTCGATGCCACGGCAGCCGGGGCCGGAGGCCGCACCGGACTCACCGCAGACGCGGGCGGCGCGACTGGCGGGGCGAGTCGCCGCTGTCGGCGGCGCGGCCGGCGAAGGCGCCCGAAGCGACTGGCGCGGGCGTGTTCGCCGGCGCAGGGCTCGCCGGAGCGGACGCCGCCTTCGTCTCTCTGGGCGTTGCGGCACTGGCGGGCGGGTCCACGGTCGAGCTGCTCGCCCCTGACGCCGGCCCGCGTCCTTGCCGACCGGTGACGCCGCCAGCGCTTCGCCAGCCGTGACCTGGATGGACGTGGCGTAGCGGGTGTTGTCGCGGACCTCGTAGAAGACCCGCACCGGCAAGTCCTTCCAGAGATCACCGATCGCGCCCTGCTTGCCATTCACGACGATCGCCGTGTCGTTGGTCACGAGGAGGACGACCGGCCGGATACCCAGGGGGCTCGCCGAGATGTCGACGGTGCGGGCCTCGCGGTCGACCCGGCCGACGTAGCCGGCCATGTCGCCGAGCACCTTTCCACCACTGCGCTGCAGCGAGGCGTCCGGATCATCCGGCCAGAGCACGTTGCGAGTCACGAGACCGGCCACGCCCAGCGCGGTGACGATCGCGATTCCGGCGGCGATGCGGGAGAGTCGCTGCGCTGTCACTCGTCCAGTACTCCCTTGATGGCGTCGAACACCGGGTTCTGCCCCGCTGGCTTGGCGCTCGTCGTCGAGGCCGGCGCCCCCGCCTTGCCGAGGTACTTCCGCACGCAGTCGTATTGCTCCCAGCCTCGCAGCGGGTAGTTGAGATCGACGGCTTTCCACTTCGGGTGCCCGTTCTTCTGCAGCCAGTCCAGTTTCGTGGAGACCGTCTGCGCCACCTTGCCGACCAGGTCACAATCCTTGCGCCGGAAGTCGAAGGACACCAGCACGGCCTTGGCCGCCACGGTCGCGGTGGCCGCGTCGGCTGCCAGCGCATACGTGCCGGCGGGGATCGAGGCCGTCGGATAGAACTCCACGATGCTCTTGTTGGTGATCGGGATCAGGGCCAGGCCGTCCTTGTCGGTGACGTCCTCGCTGAGCAGGCGGACGGGATAGCCGGCCACGTAGAACATCGCGTCGATCCGACCCGCCTTCAGCTCGGCCAGCGCCTCGGCGGTATCGATCGGGACCATCTCGCTGGGCGCGACCTCGGAGAGCTTGAAGAGGAGCCGGGCGGTCAGGTAGGTCCCGCTGCCGTCGCGCCCGACGGCGACCCGCTTGCCGGCCAGGTCGTCGAAGTCGGCGATCCCGCGCTTGCCGAGAATGTGCACCTCTTCGTTGTAGAGCGGAAAGACCATCTTCGTCTTCTTGGCGATCCGGGTGAGCACCGGGATCGTTCTGCAGGCGGGCCACGAAGGCCAGCACGTCGGACTGGACGATGCCGAGCTGCACGCCCGGCCGCTGATAGACCGCGAAGATGTTCTCGATCGACCCCTTCGAGGGATGCACCGTCACGTTGATGCCGTTCGGCTTGACCAGCTTCTGGAGGTCGAGCCCGAACTGATAGTACGTCCCCTTGTCGGAACCGGTGATGACCCCGACATCCTCGGCGAGGCCGACTCCCACGCTCGCCAGCAGGACTAACGCGACGACCAGCAGACCGGCGCCCCAGCGTTGCTGCTTCACCGAGATCCCCCCTCGTACGGTATGTGCACGTCGGATCGCAGCGTGGACCGGTGTGAGAACTGATCGCCCCGAGCAGTCATTTCGCTCGGCCCTCCAGCTCCATATATGGTCTGTCACCGTCGCACGGGCCGCCGATGGCTGTCAAGCGCCGCTCGCAGGCCGGCGTGCGGCGCGGAAGCGCTGGCCGGGCGCCACACGTCAAAGACCTTTACCGTCTCGGATTCATCGCGCTCTGTCCCCCGCGTCATGTGCCCATATTCGTTGTCTTTGCCAGGACGGCAGGCCTCGTGCACCGGTAGTCTCCGGTGGCGAATTTCCGGAGGCGTTTGTAATGAGTTCCGCTCGAGCCATGGTGATGGATACGGATCGGACTGACATGACAACTGTGCCACGGGGCGACCAGCGGCAGCCCAGACACGTCGTGATCATTGCGCGCCACTATGCCGCCCTCTTCGAATACGTCCGGGGCCGCTTCGCCGCCGAGGGCAACGTCGAGGTCATCCTCGATCGTCGGGCTGGTCGCGATCGCCGACGGCGCACCGCGCGGATGACCGCGGACCGGCGGGCTCGCGATCGGCGGCGGCGTCCACACGTCGACGACGCCCTCCGGATCGAGTCGATGCAGTTCGTGACGATCTGCTGAGGGGGAGCTACCGGGCGACGGCGCGAACGCGTCCTCGTCAGCTCGCTCACGTCGATCAGGGGCTTGCCGAGAATCGACGCCACCCCCAGCCGCCGCGTGACGTCGCGATTCACCACGTCGCCGAACGCCGACAGGATGACCACGGGAATCTCCCGCCACGCATCGACCTCGCGGAGCCGCGCCAGCACCTCCATGCCCTGAAGCGATCCGTGGGGCATACCCAGGTCGAGCACGATCACGTCGGGAAGACCTTGGCGGAGCGCGTCGAAGATGTGGGCGGCCAGCGGAATCGCGCGCACGGAAAGGCCGGCGGCTTCCAGGGTCTCCGCGAAGAGACCACGAACCGCGGCGTCGTCTTCGACGAGCAAGACCGACGTGGACGCCATGGCCCATGATACAGCGCGTCCGTGGCGGAAAGGGAGTCCCCGACGCAGCTTTCCCCTCGACCGCCAGGCGAGGCGCCGAAGTGTCAGCAGATCTTACAGTTCAGCAACCCAGGGTTTCGCGCTCACATCGATCCGGCCGAGGCCGACCGGTCGTGGTCCTCGGGCTCGTCGGCGACGATCTCCGGATTGGCGTAGCGGCGCAGCTTGTACTGCAGGCCGCGCAGGCTGATCCCCAGCTCCCGCGCCGCCCGGGTCCGGTTGCCATCGGCGCGCTTGCAGCGTGTCCAGGACGTACCAGCGCTCGAGCTCCTCGAGCCGCAGGCCGGGAGGCGCCAGCGGCACCGCCGCGCCCGGCGTCTCGGCCAGCTCGCGCGTCAGCGACGGGAAGTGCTCCAGGTCGATCCCTTCCCCATCCGCCAGCACCAGCGCCTGCTCGATCCAGTTCTTCAGCTGGCGCACGTTGCCCGGCCAGGAGTACGTCATCAGCGCGGTCATGGCCCGCTCCGTCAGGCCCCGGATCTCCTGCCGCCGCCCCGAGGTCAGGAAGGCGCGGAGGAAATGCGCGACGAGCAGCGGGATGTCGTCCCGGCGCTCGCGGAGCGGCGGAATCGGGATGCGGATGACCGCGATGCGGAAGTAGAGGTCCTCGCGGAACAGCCGCTTGGCGACGGCCTGCTTCAGATCGCGATTGGTCGCGGTGATGATCCGCACGTTCACGCGCTGCGGCTGACTGCCGCCCACCATCGTGAACTCGCCGGTCTGGATCACCCGCAGCAGCTTCGCCTGCAGATGCGGCGCCAGCTCGGTGATCTCGTCGATGAAGAGCGTGCCGGTGTGTGCCTGCGCGAACACTCCCTGGCGCGTCGACACCGCGCCGGTGAAGGCGCCCGCGCACGTGCCCGAACAGGTGGCTCTCGATCAGCCCTTCGGCGATCGTCGAGCAGTCCAGCGTGATGAACGGCCGATCGCGTCGCGGGCCCGTTGACGTGCAGCGACTGGGCCACCAGCTCCTTGCCCGTGCCGTTCTCACCCTCGATGCAGACGTTGGCGTCCCACGACGCGGCCTTCTGAATGATGGTGTGAATCTCGCGCATGCGCGAGGATTCGCCGACGATGTACGGCAGTGGTTCGTTGACTAGGAGCGGAGTCACGTTGGCCCTCTTTCCCCTTGCTAGCCGACCGCCCTCCAGTGGAGGTGTAATTCTAGGGTCGGCATCATACATCGACAAGCTTTTTGACACTGGTGAATTTGCGCTATCCCGTTCTTGCATACGGACGCAAAACGTACGCAAGGGGTATACCAGAGTAGTGCTACAGGTCTTTGTCAAATACGATGCTGGTTTGCGAAGCCGGACCCTGGGGTGAGATGGCCGGTCGACCAGAAAACATCCAGACAGAATATGCGCACCGGTCAGGTCCTGATCAGGCAGGGCGCCCGACCAGGAGGCGTTATTCAGCCCAACCGAGTGCTCAAACGAACATGGGGTTGCTGCCTTCGGGCCGGCCACGATGGGTCTCGGGTCGCTTGCCGTTCGAGCCGTTACCGGTCTCGCGGGCCTTGTGCCGCGCCTGCCACCACTCCTCGTATGGATCGGGGCTAGCCGCGCCGGCGCGGGCACGCTGACGGAGCCAGTAGAGAACGAAGCCGGCAAAGCTCAGGGGAATCGCCGCGCCGACCGCCCATCGACCCCACGGTCTGCTGCCGTTCGTTCCGTTCGTCGTCGCCGAGTCGTTCGAACCGTTGGTGGACACAGCGCCCTCCGGCCGCTTGCCGCGTGAAGCCACGCGCTTGCCCCGCTTTGGCTGTACCAAAGGGGGGCAACCTCCATGCCACAGGCCGAAATCAAATCTGGCGCACAGATGCGAGGATCACTGCGCCGTCCAGGCACGCATCGCTTGCGCGTACCGGCACGGCTTTGCACGAAGCGGGATTGGCGCCGCACGCGACCGCCAGCGGCGCTGCGAAAGTCCCGGAGACCGCTCAGCCGTCGAGCGTGTCGGGATCGATCCCGTGCTCGGTGAGCTTCTTGCGCAGCGTGTTGCGGTTGATCCCGAGGATCTGCGCGGCCCGCACCTGGTTGCCGCCGGTCTCGCGCAGCACCGCGCGGAGCAGCGGTTTCTCGACGAGGCCGATCATCAGGTCGTAGAGGTTGGCGCTCGCGTGCTCGCGCAGTCCGCGCACGCACTCGATGAGCTTGCGCTCGATGATCTCTTCCAGCGAGGCGTCCGACGGCCACCGAGGCCGCGGCCGACACCGGTCCGATCGGCAGGTGCTCGGGCAGGATGACGCCGCTGGTCGCCATCACCATCGCGCGCTGCACGACGTTCTCCAGCTCGCGCACGTTCCCCGGCCAGTCGTGACCGACCAGGCGATCGAGCGCGTCGGGCGCGACGCCGCGCTCGCCGAGCTCGCCGGCGTACTTGGCCAGGAAGTGCTCGACCAGCAGCGGAACGTCGCGCCGCCGCTCGCGCAGCGGCGGCAGGTTCAGGGTGACGACGTTGAGCCGATAGTAGAGGTCCTCGCGGAACTTCCCCTCGCGCATCAGGGCCTCGAGGTCGCGGTTGGTGGCGGCCAGCACGCGGACGTCGATGCGAATCGACTCGTGGCCGCCGAGCCGCTCGATCGTCCGCTCCTGCAGCGCGCGCAGCAGCTTGGTCTGCAGCTCCAGCGGCATGTCGCCGATCTCGTCGAGGTAGAGCGTGCCGCCGTGGGCCAGCTCGAACTTGCCGAGGCGTCGCTCCTTGGCGTCGGTGAAGGCGCCACGCTCGTGGCCGAACATCTCGGATTCCAGGAGCGTGCCGGGAATGGCCGCGCAGGAGACGGCGACGAACGGCCGGCCCGCCCGCCGGCTGTAGTGATGGATGGCGCGGGCCACCAGCTCCTTGCCGGTGCCCGACTCGCCGCGCAGCAGCACGGTCACGTCGCTGCCGGCGATGCGGCCGATCGTCTTGTAGACGTCCTGCATGCGCGGATGGCGGCCGATCAGGGCGCTGAACTCGCGGACTTCCTGCAGCCCGGTCTTGAGTCGCGCCACCTCCTGCGTCAGCCGGCCGCGCCGGCAGCGCCCGCTCGGCCAGCAGGAGCACCTCGTCGAGGTCGAACGGCTTGGTGAGGTAGTCGTAGGCGCCGCGCTGCATCGCCTGGATGGCGGTCTCCATCGTGCCGTGCGCGGTCATCACCACCACGCAGGCGTCGGCGCGGATCTCGCGCATCCGGACCAGCGCGCTGAGACCGTCGACGCCCGGCATGCGGACGTCGAGGAACACCAGGTCGAACGGCTCGCGCCTCGACGGCCCGGATGGCGGCGGCGCCGTCCTTCACCGACGTCACGTCGTAGCCGGCCTCGCGCAGGCCCTTCTCGAGCACCCAGCGCAGGCTGTCCTCGTCGTCGGCGATCAGGATGCGCGCTGCCGGTCGGCCCATGCCGTCATCGGGCGATCGGCAGGAAACACGTGACGGCTGGTGCCCCGGCCCTCGGTGCTGTCGACCTGGATGGCGCCGCGGTGCTGCTCGAGCACCTGGTGACAGATGGCCAGGCCCAGGCCGAGCCCCTGCGCCTTGGTGGTGAAGAACGGATCGAAGATCCGCGCGCGCGCCGCGGCCGGGATGCCCGCGCCCTCGTCCGTCACCTGCGCCTCCACCATCGCGCGCTGGCCGGCGCCCGAGGTCGATCTTGCCGAAGAGCGTGTTGAGGCTGACGCGGGTCGTCAGCGTGAGGCGGCCGCCGTCGGCCATGGCCTCGATCGCGTTGCGCACCAGGTTGTGGAACACCTGCATGAGCCGGTCCTCGTCGCCGAGGATCGGCGGCAGGCTCGGATCGTAGCGCCGCACGATGGTCACCCGCCGCTCGCGCGCGTTCTCCTCGCTCAGCAGGGCCACCCGCTCGAGGAGCTGGTGGAGGTTCAGCGGCACCGGGCTGAATCGGTGCGGGCCGGGCCAGGATCGAGCAGCATCTCGATGATGCGGTTGACCCGGTCGACCTCGGTCAGCAGCACCTGCGGTGTACTCGCTGAAGCGGCGACTCCGGCGCCGAGCTCGCGCCCCAGCAGCTGCACGGCGCCGCGAATGGCGCCGAGCGGGTTGCGGATCTCGTGGGCGAGACCGACCGCCATGCGGCCGGCCGCCGCCAGCGTCTCGCCGCGCCGCACCTCGGCCTCGAGCTGGCGGATCCGCGACAGGTCGCGCACGACGGCGACCGCGGCCTCGGCACGGCCCGCGCGGTCGAAGAGCGGCGCCGTCACGATGCTGACCGGCACCTGCCGATGGTCGGGACGCTCGATCACGCCCTCGGCTTCCGACCGGCTCTCGCCGGTGGCCAGCGTCTCCGACAGCCGGCGCACGATCGACGCGTCGGCGGCGAAGACCTCCTTGAGCAGCCGTCCCTCGGCCCGCCGCGCCGAGCGCTCGGTGAGCACCTCGGCGGCGGCGTTCCAGAAGACGACGCGCAGCGCGTCGTCGACCGCGATGACCGCGTCGGGGAGTCCGGCCAGGACGGCCTGGAAGTTCACGGTCTACCGTCGCGACGTGCCGTCGTCGGGCGAAGCCGGACCGCGCAGCGTCGGTGCGCCGTCCCGGCGGAGCGCGGCACCACGCTCACGCCAGGACCAGGTCGGGCGTGGCGTTCGAGCGTGAGCGCCGCCCGCTCGCCGGCGGCCAGTCGGGCCGTGCCGGCCGCGGTGATCATCGCCGCGTTGTCCGTGCAGAGGCGGGGCGGCGGAATGTGCAGCCGGATCCCGTGCTCGGCGGCCTCGGCGTGCAGCGCCGCGCGCAGCGGGCCGTTGGCGGCCACGCCGCCGGTGAGCACCACGCGCTTCACGCCGAGGCGCAGCGCCGCCCGCACCGTCTGGCGCACGAGCATCTTCACCACCGACGCCTGGAAGGACGCCGCGACGTCGGCCACCTGGGCGGCGCCGAGCGGCCGCGTGACGCCGCACGTAGAGCGACACCGACGTCTTGATCCCGCTGAACGAGAAATCGCTGGCGCCGTCGGTCATCTGGGCGAGCGGGAACTCGATGGCGCGGGGGTCGCCGCGCTCGGCCGTGCGCTGGATGATCGGGCCCGCCCGGGAAGCCCAGGCCGAGGAGCTTGGCGACCTTGTCGAAGGCCTCGCCCGCGGCGTCGTCGCGCGTCTGGCCGACCAGGCGATACGTCAGCGGGGCCGGCGCGTGGTAGAGCGCGGTGTGGCCGCCCGAGACCACCAGCGCGAGGAACGGATACTCGGGCGGGTCGTCGGTGAGGAACGCCGCGTAGATGTGTCCCTCGAGGTGGTTCACGCCGACGAGTGGCAGCCCGTGCGCCCAGGCCAGCGCCTTGGCCATCGAGCAGCCCGACGAGCAGGCGAGCCGACCAGCCCCGGGCCGTGCGTCACCGCGATGCCGTCGAGGTCACCGCAGCCGCGACGCCGGCGTCGGTCAGCGCCTTCTCGACGACCGGCACGATCACCTCGAGGTGACGGCGCGAGGCGAGCTCGGGCACGACGCCGCCGTAGGGCGCGTGGACGTCGTCCTGCGACGCCACGACGCTCGACAGCACGCGACGGCCGTCGGCGAGGACCGCCGCGGCCGTCTCGTCACAGGAGCTCTCGATGCCGAGCACGATCTTGCCCATCAGCTCCCCGGGGTGCCCAAATTCAGGGCACGCGTCTCCGAGAAATACGAGAGGCGATGTCGGCCGGGCGCCGAGCGCCCGGCCGGCATCGCCTCCGTGTGTGCGCCTCAGTTCTGCGACTGCGACCGGACCGGTGACACGGCGCCCGCCTGCGAGCCGACGGCGGGCCGGCGCTGATCCGCCGTCTTCATCTCTTGATCACCTCGATCGCCTTCTGCAGCTGCACGTCCTTCTTGAGGTCCTCGAGCGGATCGGCCGACGGCAGCGGCCGCTCCTTCGTGACCGCGTCTCCTTGGGCGCCTCGACCACGACGTCCGGCGTGATGCCCTTGCCGTGGATCGAGCGGCCCTTGGGCGTGAAGTACTTCGCCGTGGTCAGCCGCAGCCCGGAGCCGTCGGACAGCGGGATGATCGTCTGCACCGAGCCCTTGCCGAAGGTCTGGGTGCCCACGATCGTCGCCCGGCCCCAGTCCTGGAGCGCGCCGGCCACGATCTCGGACGCCGAGGCGCTGCCGCCGTTGACCAGCACCACCATCGGCATCTGCGGCGTAGCCCTTCTTGGCGATGCGCCGAGAAGCGCATGTTCTGATTCCGCACGCGGCCCTCGGTGTAGACCACCAGCTTGCCGTCGTCGATGAACTTCTCGCTCACCTCGACCGCGGCCGTCAGCAGACCGCCCGGATTGTTGCGCAGGTCGAGGATCAGCGCCTTCATCCCGCTCTTGGAGAACTTCTCGAGCGCGGCCTCCAGGTCGTGCGGGCTCTGCTCCTGGAACTGCCGCAGCTTGAGGTACTCGATGCCGTCGCCGAGCTCGACCGACTTCACCGACTGCACGCGGATCTGCTCGCGGACGATGTCGAAGTCCTTGGGCTCGGTCCAGCCCTCGCGGACGATGCTGATCGTGACCTTGGTGCCGGGCTTGCCGCGCATGCGCTTGACCGCGTCGGCCAGCTGCATGTCCTTGGTCGACAGACCGTCGATCTTGATGATCCGGTCGCCGGTCTGCAACCCGGCCCGGTAGGCCGGCGTGCCGTCGATCGGCGACACCACGGTCAGGATGTCGTCCTTCAGCGTGATCTCGATGCCGAGACCGCCGAAGCTGCCCGAGGTCTCTACCTGCATCTCACGGTAGCTCTCGGGGTCGAGGAAGGAGCTGTGCGGATCGAGCCCGCGCAGCGTCCCCTTGATGGCGTTGTAGATCAGGTCCTTGGGCGGGACCTCGTCGACGTACTGGTTCTGGACGATGGACAGGACCTCGGTGAACAGCCGGAGCTGCTCGTAGGTGGCCGCGTTGTCCGTTACCTTGCTGACCGCGGAGCCACCCAGCGAGAGCGTGAGCACCACGAGCAGCGACCCGATCACGAAAGCCTTCTTCATGGATTCCCCCTGAGAACCACCCGACTCAGCCCCGCTGCCGGAGCCACTGCTCGGGGTCCTGCGGCTTGCCCTGGTAGCGGACCTCGAAGTACAGACGCGGTCCCTCCAGCGAGCCGGTGTCCCCGACCGTTCCGATGCGCTGTCCCTGCCGCACGTCGTCGCCTTCCTTGACCTGGATCTCGGCCATGTGCGCGTACAGGGTGTAGTACTCGTTGTCGTGATCCAGGATGATCAGGTTCCCGTACCCCTTGAACCATCCCGTGTAGATGACGTGACCAGCGTACACCGCCCCGACTTCCCGTCCCTGGTTCGCCTCGATGTCCACGCCGTTGCGCTGCGTCCGGGTGCCGAAGCGCGGATGGACCTGAGCGCCGTACGCCGCGATGATGCGCCCTTCCGTGGGCCACGGTAGTCGGCCCCGCAGGCTTCCGAAGCCCACGCCGGGCGCGTCGGTCCCGGGCTTGGCCGGCGGCACCTTCGCGAGACGACGCTGCTTGGCCTGCAGATCGCGGATGAAGACCTCGAGCCGCTTGGTCGCCTCGGTGAGCTCGCCAATCGCGCGCTCGTGATACGCGCGCTCGTCCCGAACCCTGGCGAGCAGGGTGCGGCGGGTAGCGGCGTCGCGGTCGACTTCGAGTTGCTCACGCTGAGCGTCAGACCTGAGATCGGCCAGCTCACGCTGCCGGGCTTCTTCCCGGCGCCGCCGCTCGTCCAATCGGTCCGAGGTTCCACGATACTCCTGGATCAAACGGGCGTCCAGAGCCGCCAGGCTGGTCAGATGTCGGACGGCGACCGCGCGGGCCACCGGGTCGTCCCCGCCGAACAGCAGGGGTAGGGCGCCCCCCTGTGCCTGGACCTTGTACACGGCCCGCAGGCGGCGGCTGAGGGCCTGTTCCTGGCTGGCCCGCTGCCGCTCGAGGCCCTGGACCTCGCCCCGGATCCCGACCACGTCGGCCTGAGCCTTCTTGATCCGACCGTCGAGCCGGCCGATGTCCCGCTGCTTGTCGGCCAGCCGCTGCTCGACCTGGTCCAGCTCGGCCAGGAGCGAGGTCTCCTTGGCCCGCGCCTCGGCCGCCTTGCGCCGCTCCTCCTTCAGCTTCTCCTCGGTCTGGCGCAGCTTCCGCTGCTCGGTCTGGATCGGATCCTCGGTCTTCTTCGCCGGCTGGCCCTGGGCGGAGGAAGTCTGGGCGCCCGGCGGTGTCTCGGCCGGCATCTGAGCCGTCAGCGAGACGATCGCGGCCGCGGCGGCGAGTAGCCGGCGGGCGCGGCTCATGCCTCGGGTCGCCCGCGGGCCAGCAGTCCGCCGACCCCGCCGAGCAGGGTTCCGCGCCAGCATCAGCGTGACGATGTTCAGGGGGCGCAGGAACGCGAGCCGGGCCACGCCCGAGCACCTCGCTCACCAGCGGCTCCAGGCGCGGCCCCAGGAGCGCATAGCAGACGATCAGCACCCAGACGGCCAGCATCGCGCCCATGAGCCCCTGCATCATGCCCTGCAGCAGCAGCGGCATGCGGACGACGTGCTCGGGCGCGCCGACCAGCCGCATGATCTCCATCTCGCCGCGCCGGGCGTGCAGGACGAGCGTGGTGGCGGTGGTGACCGTCAGGATGGCGGCCAGGGCCAGCACGGCGCCCACGCCGAGGCCGAAGACCCAGAGCAGACGCTGACCGTGGGCGAAGCGCTCGATCCAGTCCACGCCCCCGCCGATCTCGTCCGTCTCCGGCAGGGTCGCCAGCCGGGTGACCAGCGCGCGGGCGCCCTCGAGCGTGGAGCCCTCGGCGGTCGGCGTGATCTCCAGCGACGCCGGCAGCGGGTTCTGCGGCCAGCGAATCGGCGACGGCGGCGTCCTTGCCGAGGACCTGTTTCAGCACGCCGAGCGCCTCGGTCTTGCCGACATAGCGCACCGAGGCCACGCCCGGCATGCGCCGAACACGCTCGGCCAGGGCACTGGCCTCCGCGGCCGGCGGCTCGCGCTTGAGGTAGACGACGATCTTCACGCGCTCGCGGAACTGGGCGACGGCCTGGCCGAGGTTGGACGAGAGCAGCCAGAAGGCGCCGAGCGCGGCGAGGGACAGCGTGATCAGCATGATGGCACTCACCGCCACCCGACCGGCCCGGCGCAGGTCCCTCAGCGCCTCCCCGAGCAGGAAGCCGAACACGGTCGGGTCAGCCCTCGTCCTTCACGAGCCGTCCGGACTGCAGCGTGAGTGTGCGCCGGTTCAGTGCGGCGGCCAGGAAGCCCTGGTGGGTCGCGAACAGCACCGTGGTGCCGCCCGCCCAGATGTCCTTCACGATGTCGAGGACCTCGGACGCCATGCCTTCGTCCAGATTGCCGGTCGGCTCGTCCGCGATGAGCAGCAGCGGCTTGCGCGCGATCGCGCGGGCCAGCGCCGCCCGCTGCGCCTCCCCCTGGGAGAGCTGGGCGGGATAGGCCTGGGCGCGAGAGGAGAGGCCGACGGCGCGCAGGGCGTCGAAGACACGCCCGGTGACCTCGCGGCGCGGTGTGCCCAGCACGCGCAGCACGAAGGCGACGTTCTCGTAGACGGTCCGGCCGGGCAGGAGCTTGGAGTCCTGGAAGACGATGCCGATCGAGCGGCGCAGCGCGGCCACCTGTGAGTGGCTGAGCAGCGTGACCTCGTCGCCGAGCACCTCGACCTCGCCCTCGGTCGGCGACGTCGTCACGGTAGAGCAGGCGGAGCAGGGTCGTCTTGCCGCTACCGCTCGGACCGGTCAGGGTGACGAACTCACCCTTGGTGATGCGGAAGGAGACATCGGAGAGCGCTGGGACCTTCACCGGCCCGACGGCGTAGACCTTCCCGACTCGGTGAAGCTCAATCATGAAGAGCGCTTAGATTATAGCCGCCCGGGTCACATCCGGGAGAGTTTCTCCTGGATGAGACGGTCCACCATCGCAGGATTCGCCTTGCCCCCGCTGGCCTTCATCACCTGCCCGACCAGCGCCTTGGCCGCCACCGTCTTGCCGCTCTTGAAGTCGGCCACCGCCTTGGGATTGGCCGCGATCGCCTGGTCGACGAGCGCCTGCAGCGCGCCGGCGTCGGCCACCTGGGTGAGGCCCTCGCGGCGCACGATCGCCGCGGGATCCTCCCCGCTGCCCAGCATCCGGGCGAAGACGTCCTTGGCGATCTTGCCGCTGATCGTCCCATCGTCGATCAAGCTCACGAGGGAGGCCAGGTGCGCCGGCGAGACGGGCGAGCGCGTGACCGCGGACTCGTCGTCGCCGCCCAGCTCGCGCAGCAGCTCCGTCATGATCCAGTTGGAGATCGCCTTCGGGTTGGCGTGGCCACGCGCCGCCGTCTCGTAGTACTCGGCGAGCGCGCGGGACTGCGTGAGGATCCCGGCGTCGTAGGCGGGCAGCCCGTACTGGCTCACGAACCGCTGGCGCTGGGCCCGCGGCAGCTCCGGCAGCGCCGCGCGGATCGCCCGCGACCCAGGCGGGGTCGAGCTTCAGCGGCACCAGGTCGGGCTCGGGAAAGTAGCGGTAGTCGTGGGCGTACTCCTTCGAGCGCATCGAGCGCGTGACGCCGCGGTCGGCGTCGAACAGCCGGGTCTCCTGCACGATGCGCTCGCCCGCGTCGAGCGCCCGCGTCTGCCGGACGACCTCGTACTCGAGCGCGTGCTGCACGTTGCGGAACGAGTTCAGGTTCTTGATCTCGACCTTGGTGCCGAGCTCGGTCGCGCCGTGCGGGCGCAGCGAGACGTTGGCGTCGCAGCGCAGCGAGCCTTCTTCCATGTTGCCGTCGCACACGCCGATGAAGACGCAGCACGGCGCGGAAGGCCTTGCAGATACGCCGCGGCCTCCTCGGGCGAGCGCAGGTCGGGATGGCACACCGTCTCCATCAGCGGCATGCCCGAGCGGTTGTAGTCGACGAGGCTCGACTGCGCGTCGGCGAGAGTCGCCCTCGTGCACCAGCTTGCCGACGTCCTCCTCGAGGTGCAGGCGCTGGATGCCGAATGTGGCGCGTGCCGCCCGCGAGATCGACGTCCAGCGCGCCGTCCTCGGCCAGCGGCTCCTCGTACTGACTGATCTGGTAGTTCTTCGGCATGTCCGGGTAGTAGTAGTGCTTCCGCGCGAAGCGGCACGACGTCGTTCACCCTGCAGCTCGAAGGCCAGCGCGGTCCGGACGGCAAATTCGACCGCCCGGCGGTTGATCACCGGCAGCGTGCCTGGCATGCCCAGGCAGATCGGGCAGGTCTGGCTGTTGGGCGGCGCGCCGAACGTCGTGGCGCAGCCGCAGAACATCTTGGAGCGCGTCGCCAGCTGGGCGTGCACCTCCAGCCCGATGACGGTCTCGTACGTGGTGCGCGGTGGTGGTGCTCATGCCAGGCTCGGATGCCGCGCGCGCCAGGGGGTGGCCTGCTCGTAGGCGTGGGCGACGCGCAGCAGGGTCGCCTCGTCGAGCGTGCGCCCGATCAGCTGCAGGCCGATCGGCAGGCCGGCGGCGCTGAACCCGCACGGCACCGAGACCGCGGGCAGGCCCGTCAGGCTGGCCGGGATCGTGAACACGTCGTTCATGTACATGGCGAGCGGATCGGCCTTCTCGCCGTGCCGGAAGGCCACGCCGGGCGTGGTCGGCGCCGCCAGCACGTCGACCCGCTCGAACGCCGCTCTCGAAGTCCTGCCGCACCAGCGTGCGGACCTTCTGCGCCTGGCCGTAGTACGCGTCGTAGTAGCCGGCCGACAGCGCGTACGTGCCGAGCATGATGCGACGCTTGACCTCGGCGCCGAAGCCGGCCGCGCGCGTGCGACTCACCATGTCGATCAGGTCCTTGCCCGGCACGCGCAGCCCGTACTTCACGCCGTCGTAGCGCGCCAGGTTCGACGACGCCTCGGCGGGCGCGACGATGTAGTAGGTGGCCACGCCGTAGCGACGTGTCGGCAGCGACACGGGCTCGACCGTGGCCCCGAGGTCGCGGAGCACGTCGACCGCGGCGCGCACGGCCCGCTCGATCTCCGGATCGAGGCCGGCGCTCGAAGTACTCGTCGGGCACGCCGATCCGCAGCCCCTTGACGCCGGCGCCCAGGACGGCCGCGTAGTCGGGCACCGGCACGTCGATCGACGTCGCGTCGAGCGGATCGTGACCGGCGACGGCGCCGAGCAGCAGCGCGCGTGTCGTGGACGTCGAGCGCGAAGGGCCCGACCTGGTCGAGCGAGGACGCGAAGGCGATCAGCCCGTAGCGCGACACCCGGCCGTACGTCGGCTTGAACCCGACGACGCCGCAGAACGCGGCCGGCTGGCGGATCGAGCCGCCCGTGTCGGTGCCGAAGCCGCCCGCCGCGAGGCCGCCGGCCACCGCCGCGGCCGAGCCACCCGACGAGCCGCCCGGCACGCGCGTGAGGTCCCAGGGATTGCGCGTGAGGTGGAAGGCCGAGTGCTCGGTCGACGAGCCCATGGCGAACTCGTCCATGTTCGTCTTGCCGAGGAGCACCGCGCCGGCCTCTCGCAGCCGCTCGACGATGGTGGCGTCGTAGGGCGGCACGAACGTCTCGAGGATCTTCGAGCCGCAGGTCGTCCGCACGCCGCGCCGTGCAGAAGACGTCCTTGATCGCCAGCGGCGCGCCGTCCAGCGGCGACAGCGGCGCGCCGGCGCGGTAGCGCGCCTCGGAGGCCCGGGCCGCGGCCAGCGCCTCGTCGCGGGTGACCGTCAGATAGGCGCCGACCTTGCGCGTCGAGCGCACCGATCCGCGCGAGGTACGCCTCGGTCACCGCCAGCGGCGAGGCCGCGCCCTTGGCGAAGGCCGCGGTCAGCTCGTGGATGGTGGCGTGGGCGTCCATTCGGGCTCAGCTCCTCGATGATCTTCGGCACCCGGAAGAACTGCGCCGCTGCGCTCGGGCGCGTTGGCGAGCGCGGCGTCCTGGGCGCAGGCACGGCCGGATCTCGTCGTCGCGCATCACGTTGACCATGGGGCACGGCGTGCGACGTCGGCTCGGTGGCGCTGGTGTCGAGCGCGCGGAGCGTGTCGATGTAGGCCAGGATGCCGTCGAGCTGCTCACGCATCCGCTCGCGCTCGGCGTCGGTCAGGGCCAGCCGCGCCAGCCGCGCGACGTGCTCGACGTCCTGTGCGCGCCGAGTCATGGCCTCAGCAGCTTCCTCCAGTTGCGCGTACTGCATCGACAGGCGCTTGCGTCCCACGCTGGCGAACCCGACCGTCACGATGACGTCGGATCCGTCGCGCTCGACGCCCACCACCAGCCCCTCGCCGAAGCGGGCGTGCCGCACCCGGGCGCCCACGCGGATGGGCCACGACTCTTCCTCGGGCTCGTAGCGCTCCACCGCGCGCGCCGGCATGCTCGGCTCCTGCACGCGACCGGCGTTGAGCGGGAGCAGCTGATTCTCGGGCATCTCGCGGAGGAAGCGCGAGGGCTCGCCCACTCCGTAGCCGTGGATCCGTCGGTGGAGCGCCCACGACAGCGAGAGGCGCTCCTTGGCCCGGGTGATCCCGACGTAGCAGAGCCGCCGCTCCTCCTCGACCTCGTCGGGATCGTTCATCGAGCGCGAGTGCGGGAACACGCCCTCCTCGAGGCCGGTGATGAACACCGCGGGAAACTCGAGCCCCTTCGCCGAGTGCAGCGTCATCAACGTCACGCGGGCCTCGGCCTCCTTCAGCTCGTCCACGTCGCTCATGAGGGCCACGCCGTCCAGGAAGCCTTCCAGCGTCGGCTCGGCCTCGGAGTGCGTGTAGTCCTCGGCGGCGGCGATCAGCTCCTCGAGGTTCTCCAGGCGGGCCTCGGTCTCCGGCGCGCGCTCCTGCTTCAGCGCGTCGCGGTAGCCGGACTGCTCGAGCACGAGATCGATGAACGCCGGCGGCGCCAGGTCACGTCGCTGCCCGGCCATCCGCCCGATCGACGCGGCGAACTCCTGCAGCGTGCGCGCCGCCTTGCCACGGATGTCCGTGGGCGGCTCGGCGGCCAGCGCCAGCAGGGGCCGCGTCTGACGCTGCGCCTCCTCGTCGAGGCGGGCGAGCGTGGTGGCCCCGATGCCGCGGGCGGGCGCCCCGATGGCGCGGCGGAACGCCACGTCGTCGGCCGGATTGACGGTCAGCCGGAGATAGGCCAGCGCGTCCTTGATCTCGCGGCGCTCGTAGAAGCGCACGCCGCCGACGATCACGTAGGGGATGCGGCCGCGGCGCAGCGCGTCCTCCAGCACGCGCGACTGGGCGTTGGTCCGGTAGAACACCGCCACGTCGTCCCACGGCACGCCCTCGCCGCGCAACCCCAGGATCGACTGGGCGACGAAGCCCGCCTCCTCCTGCTCGTCCCACGCCCGATAGAGCCGGGCCGGCGCGCCCGCCGCGTTCTCCGTCCACAGCGTCTTGTCCTTGCGCTGGACGTTGTGGGCGATGACGCCGGCGGCCAGGGCCAGGATGCTCTGGGTCGAGCGATAGTTCTGCTCCAGCCGCACGACCTTGGTGCCGGGAAAGTCCTCCTCGAAGTCGAGGATGTTGCGGACGTCGGCGCCCCGCCACTTGTAGATCGACTGATCGCTGTCGCCGACCACGCACACGTTGCGATGCTCGCTGGTCAGCAGCTGGATGATCCGGTACTGGGCGCGGTTGGTGTCCTGGTACTCGTCGACCAGCACGTAGCGCCAGAGCCCGCGGTACCAGGCCAGCACCTCGGGGATCTCGGCCAGCAGGCGCACGACCAGCAGCAGCAGGTCGTCGAAGTCCACCGCCCCGGTCTCGCGCAGGCGCTTGTCGTAGCGCGAGTACACCAGCGCGGCCTTCTTCTCCCACGGCCCGCGCGCCTCCCGCAGCGCCTCGGTCACCGCGATCATCTGGTTCTTGAGATACGAGATGCGGTGCACGGCCGCGCTGGGCGTGAACGTGCGCTCGGCCAGCTCGCCGTCCTTCATGCACTCCTTGACGAGGGCCAGGCGATCGTCCTCGTCGTAGATCGTGAAGTGCGAGGGCAGGCCGAGGTGCGAGCCGTGCGAGCGCAGGATGCGCACGCACGCCGAGTGGAAGGTCGCGATCAGCGGAGACCGCAGGCCGACCGGGCTCAGCAGCGTCGTCCACGCGGCGGGCCATCTCGCTGGCGGCCTTGTTGGTGAACGTCACGGCCAGCAGGTTGCGCGGCGACAGCCCGCGCTGCAGCAGCCAGGCGATGCGATAGGCGATCACCCGCGTCTTGCCGCTGCCGGCGCCCGCCAGCACGAGCAGGGGGCCATCGCCGGCCGTCACGGCTTCACGCTGCGCGGGGTTCAAATCGTCGAGGAGATGCTCCAGGTCGGCGGACACGACGCGATTGTACCCGACGAGGACAAAGTGCGCGCCAGCGGACAGACCGTCACGTCACCTGCCCGACACTGACGACCGAGGCGTTGAGTTTTCAGGGGGTTCCCCGACACCATTTCTGGCACACGCCTTGCCACACCCGGACCCGCCATGAAGCGAATCCTGATCGTCGACGACAACACGGTCGTGCAGGACATCCTCCGGCAGTTCTTCGAGCCTCGCTACAAGGTCCAGATGGCGAACAACGCCTCGCAGGCCCTGGCGTCGATCATCAAGAGCGCGCCCGACGTGTGCCTGCTCGACGTGAAGATGCCTGGACTGGACGGCGTCAGCCTGCTGAAGTCGCTGCGCGAGATGGGCGTGAGCGTGCCGATCTTCGTGATGACCGGCTACGACTCGCTGCAGGTCGCCCAGGACGCCCTCAACTCGGGCGCCAATGGCTACCTGCCCAAGCCCTTCGACCTGATGCACCTGGACCGCCTGGTCGCCGAGGCGGTGGGCGCCGAGTCCCTGCAGTCCACGCCCTGACCCTCAGCGCTGGCTGAACCGCCAGCGCCGGAACAGCCAGGACTCGTCGGCCGCGGCGCGGCCCTCGGCGACGAGCGTCGCGCCGGCGGCCTCGAAGTCGAAGATCCGGATGACGTCGTCGTGCGCGGCCGCGTCGATCGCGAAGGGCGTGGTGGTCAGGAAGACCTCGTCGAGCAGCCCCGCGCCGTGCAGCGCGTTCAGGAGCGTCTGCCCACCCTCGCAGTCGAGGTAGCGCACCCCCCACTGAGCGAAGAGGCGCTGCTGCGCGCGGCGCAGACCGGCCGGCTCCAGCAGATCGTCCACCAGCATCGCCGGAGGGGCCGCCGCGCCCGCCCGCCGGGTCAGCTCGACAGCCCCGAGCGGCGTCGTGACGACCAGCGGCTCGATCCCTGGCGTCGTGAACACGCGGTGCGCCAGCGGCAGACGGCCGAAGAGCGAGTACACGACGTTGCGGGGCTGGCGGGGCAGCCCGGCGCGCTCGCGGAACGCGAAGAGCTCGGGCGAGGGCTCGTCGCTCGGCTGCTGCGGGCTCAGCACCAGCTCCGGCTGCTGGCGGACGGTCTCGGCTCCCACCGACACGTCGCCGAAGCAGCGCAGCAAGCGCATGAGCCGCTTGTCGGCGATCCGCGCCGGGCGACGCCGATCGCCGCCGAGGATGGCCAGCACGGGGTCGTCGTGCGGGTCGCGGCGGCGCCAGGCCACCACCCCGTTGGCGGAAGCCACCATGACGGCGAAGACCCACGGACGGTCCGGCCACGGGGGCGGAAAGCCGATCGGCTCCCAGCGCGCCGGATCGGGCGACTGGGAGCCGAAGGGGTACCGCGTCTCGCGGTTGAGGTGCCAGTGGATCAGCGTGGGGTCGACGCGGCTACTCCACGGTGACCGACTTGGCGAGGTTCCGCGGCTGGTCCACGTCACAGCCGCGGCGCACCGCGATGTGGTACGCGAGCAGCTGCAGCGGCACCACGGTGATCAGCGGGGCGAGCAGCTCGGCCGCCGCCGGCACCTCGATGACGTGCTGGGCCTTGCTGGCCACCATCTTGTCGCCGGGCTGCACGACCGCGATCACCTGCCCCTCGCGCGCGCGCACCTCTTCGATGTTGCCGAGCATGCGCTCGTACGAGCTGTCGCGCGGGGCGATCGCCACCACCGGAAAGCCGTCGGAGATGAGCGCGATGGGCCCGTGCTTCATCTCGCCGCCCGCGTAGCCCTCGGCGTGGATGTAGGAGAGCTCCTTGAGCTTGAGCGCGCCCTCCAGCGCGATGGGGTACTGCAGGCCGCGCCCGAGGTAGAGGAAGTTCGGCGCGTGCGACAGGTGCCGGGCCAGCCCGGCGATCTTGCTGTCGAGCTCGAGCGTCTGCTCGACCAGGCGTGGGATCTCGACCAGGTCCGTGATGCGCTTGCGAAGGTCCTCGGCGTTGATGGTGCCGCGCAGCCGACCGAGCCAGAGCGCCAGCAGATAGCTGGCCACCACCATGGTCGAGAAGGCCTTGGTGGACGCCACGCCGATCTCGGGGCCGGCGTGCATGTACAGCGTCCCGGTCGCCTCGCGGGAGAGGGCCGAGCCCACCACGTTGGTGATGGCCAGGATCGGACAGCCCTTCTGCCGCGCCGCCTTGACGGCGCCGAGCGTGTCGGCCGTCTCGCCGGACTGCGACACCGCCACCACCAGCGTCTCGGGCCCCACGATGGCATCGCGGTAGCGGAACTCGGAGCCGAGATCGATCTCGGCCGGCAGGCCGGCCAGCCGCTCGATCATCGAGCGACCGAGCAGCGAGGCGTAGGACGCGGTGCCGCAGGCCACGAACACCACCCGCTGGATGGCCTTGACCGTCGAGGGGTCGAGGTTGACGTCGGGCAGCAGGATGTTGCCGGTCTCGAGCGAGACGCGGCCGCGGAAGGTGTCGGTGATGGCGCGCGGCTGCTCGTACATCTCCTTGAGCATGAAGTGCCGGTAGCCGCCCTTCTCGGCCATGATCGGGTCCCAGAGGATCCGCACCGGCTCGCGCTGCACGGGCTGGTCGTCGATCGTGCTCAGCTCGACGCCGCTGGCGGTCACCACCGCGACCTCGTCGTCTTCCAGGATCACCACGTCGCGCGTGTGGGCCAGGATGGCCGGGATGTCGGAGGCGATGAACATCTCGCCGCGGCCTAGCCCCACCACCACGCTGCCGGCGCCGTGCTTGGCGGCGATGAGGCGATCGGGCGCCGCCGTGGCCACCACGCCGACCGCGTACGAGCCGCGGAACTCGCGGAGCGCGCGCTTGACCGCGCGATCGAGCCGGACGCCGTCCTTGACGTAGTGCTCGATCAGGTGCGCGAGGACCTCGGTGTCGGTCTCCGACCGGAAGGTGTGGCCCTCGGCCTCGAGCTTCTCCTTGACCTCGAGATAGTTCTCGAGAATGCCGTTGTGCACGACGACCAGCGTGCCCGCGCAGTCGGTGTGGGGATGCGCGTTCTCGTCGGACGGGCGGCCGTGGGTCGCCCAGCGCGTGTGGCCGATGCCGATATTCCCGCCGAGCGGCCGCTCGCGCAGGATCCCCTCGAGGTTCTTCAGCCGGCCGGCCGCGCGTCGCACCTCCAGACCGCCAGCCGTGCCGATGGCCGCCACCCCCGCCGAGTCATAGCCCCGGTACTCGAGCTTCTTGAGTCCCTCGACGATGATGTCGACCGCGCCCTTGTCACCCACGTACCCGACGATTCCGCACATGCCGTCAGCCTTCCTTCTTGGGCGTGGCTTGCCGGGCCGTGGCCAGTCGCGCTCGGCGCCGGCTGGCCCACCCTTCTTTCGTCACCTGCGGGCTTCGTTCGACGGCCAGCGCGTCCGGTGGCACGTCCTTCGTGATCACCGCACCCGAGCCGATGTAGGCACCCTCGCCGATGGTCAGCGGCGCCACCAGGCTCACGTTGGTTCCGACGAACGCCCCGTCACCGATCTTGGTCTCGGACTTCGTGAAGCCGTCGTAGTTGCACGTGATCGCGCCGGCGCCGATGTTCACGCCGTCGCCGATCGTCGCATCACCGATGTACGACAGGTGGTTGGCCTTGCTGCCCCGTCCAATGCGCGACTTCTTGACCTCGACGAAATTGCCGATCTTGGCCTTGGCCCCGATCACCGCCTTGGGGCGCAGGTGGCAGAACGGCCCCAGGTCGGCGCCCTCCTCGATCTCGGAGTCGGTGAGGACGCAGTAGGGCCGCAGGCGCACGCCGTCGGCGAGCCGACAGGAGACGATCTGACAGCCGGTGCCGATGACCGCATCACTGCCGATCGTGGTGGCGCCCTCGATGAGGACGTTGGGATAGAGCACGGTGTCCGTGCCGATCGTGACCGTGTCGTCGACGTAGGTCGAGGCGGGATCGAGGACGGTGACGCCCTCGGCCATCAGCCGGTCCAGCGTCAGCCGGCGCTGGATGGCCGCGACCTGCGCGAGCTGCTTGCGGTCGTTCACGCCCAGCGCCTCGGTGGGATCACTGACCGCCACGCCCTCGACCCGGCCACCCGCCCGCGCCAGCAGCTCGACCACGTCGGTGAGGTACAGCTCGCCCTGATCGTTGTCCGGGCGGAGCTCGCCGAGCGTGGGCCACAGGCGCCGCGCGTCGAAGCAATAGACGCTGGTGTTGATCTCGTTGATCTTCTTCTGGTCGTCGGTGGCGTCGCGGTCCTCGACGATGCGCTTGACGCGCCCGCCCTGCCGGAGCACGCGGCCGTAGCCCTGCGGTCGCTCGACCACCGCGGTCAGCACGGTGGCCACCGCACCGGTCGCACGATGATGCTGCACGAGGCGCTCGAGGGTCTCGAGCGAGAGCAGCGGCATGTCGCCCGCCAGCACGAGGATCACGCCCTCGGTGGGACACGCGGACTGGGTCTGCAGCACGGCGTGGCCGGTGCCGAGGCGCTCCTGCTGCTCCACGATCGCCACGTCGTTGCCGACCACCGCCCGGATGTCGTCGCTTCCGGGACCGACGACCATCACGACCCGGTCGGCCATCGTCCGGGCCAGACGCAGGGGGTAGGCGATCAGAGGGCGACCGCACATGCGGTGGAGCATCTTGGGCGTCCGCGAGCGCATTCGCTTGCCTTCGCCCGCAGCCAGGATGACGGTGGTGAGGTCCTGCACGACAAAATCCATCATAGCATCGGCGCTACAAGCGCTATGCCATACGCAACTACACGTCAATCCGAGTATTTAGCCCCTGGACTGTTGAAGTTCGTCACCACTTAAGGGGCGCGCGCGTTGCGTAGGTGAGACAGCAGCCGTTCGATCCGCGCAGGCAGCGCCGAGGTGAGCTCCACGAGCTGGCCGGTCGCCGGATGCAGGAAGCCGAGCCGGGCGGCGTGCAGCGCGAGCCCCTCCATGGCCACCGGCAGCGGCTGGCGGCGACGGCCGGCGTAGACGCTGTCACCGGCGACGGGATGCCCGAGGTGGGCCAGATGGACCCGGATCTGGTGGGTCCGGCCGGTCTCCAGGCGCGCCTCCAGGTGCGTGAAATCGGCGAACCGCTCGAGCACCCGCCAGCGCGTCACGGCGCGCCGTCCGCGTCCCGCCGGCTTCACCGCCATCCGGGTGCGGTCATGCTGGTGGCGCCCGATCGCCTGGTCGACGACTCCCTCGACGCCCGCGAGGCGGCCATAGACCACCGCGTGGTACACGCGCCGCACCGTGCGGGCGAGGAGCTGGGCGGTGAGCGATTCGTAGGCCAAGGGCGTCTTGGCGACGACCAGGAGTCCCGAGGTGTCCTTGTCCAGGCGATGCACGACCCCCGGCCGCCGCGGTCCTCCGACGCCGGCGGTGCCGGGCGCGTGCGCCAGGACGGCGGCGGCCAGCGTGCCTCGCGCGTGCCCGGCACCGGGATGCACGACCATGCCGGCCGGCTTGTCGAGCACGAGCACGTGCTCGTCCTCGTGCAGGATCGTCAGCGCGATCGGCTCGGGCTCGAGCGTCTCGGGCGGCAGGGGCGGGATCTCGACCTCGACACGCTCACCGGGCGCCACGTGGTGCGCCGCCTTGCGCTGGGCACCATCCACGCGCACGAGGCCGGCGTCGATCAGCGTCTTGAGCCGCGCCCGCGAGACACCGGGCAGCTGCGCGGCGAGCCAGCGGTCGAGGCGCTCGCCGGCGGTCTCGGCCGAGACCACCAGCGCCCGGCTGTCCATGAGGCTAGCCGGGCGCCGCGGTGGAGCGCTCGCCGATGAGGCAGAGCGCGAGCAGCGCCACGCCCACCGTGATGGCCGAGTCAGCGACGTTGAAGGCCGGCCAGTGCCAGCCGTGCCAGTGCACGTCCACGAAATCCACCACCGCCCCGAAGCGCGCGCGATCGATCAGGTTGCCCACGGCCCCGCCGAAGACGAAGCCGATCGCCACGCCGCCGACCCAGCCGCCGGCCGGGAGCACCCGGAGCGCGACCCGCACGAGCACGATCAGCGCCACCACCGACACGGCCGCGACCATCCAGCGCCAGGTCTGCGGGAGCCCGCCGAGCAGACCGAAGGCCAGGCCCGGATTGAGGACGAGCGTCAACGCCAGCAGGTTGTCGACGAGGGAGACGGGAACGCCCAGCGACAGCCGAGCGAGCGCCACGGCCTTGGTGACCTGGTCGAGCACCACGACGGCGCCGGCCAGGAGGAAAACGCGCGTCACGCGCGCAGGACGGCCACGCAGCGATCGCAGAGTGTCGGATGCTCTGCGTCGAGGCCGACCGCCGGGCTGCGCGTCCAGCAGCGCTCGCACTTGTCGCCCGGCGCGCGGTCCACGTCGATGACGAGGCCGGGGATCTCCTGACTCTCGTAGTGCACCGTGCCCTCGGCACCCGGCCCCACCTCGGTCCGCGACACGATGAAGAGCGTCTGCAAGAGCGGCCGCTTGGCGGCGAGCAGCGCCGGCAGGTCCTCGGGCGCCCCGGTGATGCGCACCGAGGCCTCGAGCCCGCTGCCGATCAGCTTGCGTCCCCGGGCCAGCTCGAGCGCCTTGGCCACTTCGCGGCGCACCTCGAGCAGACGATCCCACTCGCCGTTGAGGTCGTCGTCGAGCCAGGGCAGCGGCACCTCGGGAAATCGCTCGAGGTGCACGCTCTCGCTCCGGGCCCCCGGCAGGTGGCGCCACGCTTCCTCGGTCGTGAACGTGAGGATCGGCGCCAGCAGCCGGGTCAGCGCCAGGAAGACGTCGTAGCACGCCGTCTGCGCGGCGCGCCGGCGCGGGTCCCGGGCCGCCGAGGTGTAGAGCCGGTCCTTGATGACGTCCAGGTAGAGCGCCGAGAGATCCACCGCGCAGAAGTTGTGAACCGCGTGGAAGACCGTGTGGAACTGGTATTCCTCGTAGGCGCGCACCACCCGATCGATCAGCCGGGCGAGCCGGTCGAGGATGAAGCGGTCGACCTCCTCCAGGCGCTCGTAGGGCTGCCGGTCGGCCCGCGGATCGAAGTCCGCGAGGTTGCCGAGCAGGAACCGGAAGGTGTTGCGGATGCGCCGGTACGCGTCGGCCAGGCGATCCATGATCTGGCCGGACAGGCGGATGTCCTCGGTGTAGTCCTCGTAGGCGGCCCACAGCCGGAGCACGTCGCCGCCGTACTTGGGCAAGAGCTCCTCGGGCTCCACGCCGTTGCCGAGCGACTTGGACATCTTGCGCCCTTCGCCGTCCACCACGAATCCGCACGTCAGCACCGCCTTGTAGGGCGGGGCCTGGCGGGTGCCCACCGCCTCCAGCAGCGAGGAGTGGAACCAGCCGCGGTGCTGATCCGAGCCTTCCAGGTAGAGCTCGGCGGGCCAGCGCAGGTCCGGACGCGTCTCCAGCACGGCGGCGTGGCTGCAGCCCGAGTCGAACCAGACATCCAGGATGTCCGTCTCCTTGCGGAAGGCCTCGCTGCCGCACTTGGCGCAGTGCGTGCCCGCCGGCAGCAGCTCGCGCGCCGAGCGCGCATACCACTCGTCGGCGCCCTCGCCCTCCCGGAAGATGCGCGCCACGTGCTCGACGAGGCGCTCTTCGACCTTGAGGGTCCCGCAGCTCTCGCAGTAGAAGGCGACGATCGGCACGCCCCACACGCGCTGTCGCGAGATCGTCCAGTCCGGACGGTGCGCGATCATGTTGAAGATGCGCTCCTCGCCCCAGCCTGGAATCCACTGCACGTCGTTGCGGATGGCCGCGAGCGCGCGCTCGCGCAGCCCGTCCTGATCGAGCGCGATGAACCACTGCTCGGTCGCGCGGAACAGCGTCGGATTCTTGCAGCGCCAGCAGTGCGGGTACGTGTGCGTCAGCGGCACCTCGGCCACCAGCGCGCCCCGCGTCTTCAGGAGCGCGATGATCTTGGGATTCGCCTCCCACACGGTCTGGCCCGCGAAGTGCTCGATCTCGGCGATGAACCGGCCGTCGTCGTCCACCGGGTTGTAGATGCGCAGGCCGAGCGCGCGGCCGAGATCGTAGTCTTCCTCGCCGTGGCCGGGCGCGATGTGCACCAGCCCGGTGCCCGCGTCCATCGCCACGAACTCCGCGGCCGGCGATCTGGCCCTCGCGGTCGATCCACGGGTGCTTGTACACGGTCCCGACGAGATCGGATCCGCGTAGCGCAACCGCCAGGGGCTTGGCCGCGCGCGCGCCGGCCTCGCCGAGCAGTCGCTGGTACTCCTCGAGCCGCGCGGTCGCGACCACGTGCACGTCACCGCCCACGTCGAGCGCGGTGTAGCTCTGGGCGGGATGCACCGCGATGGCCAGGTTGGCCGGCAGCGTCCAGGGCGTCGTGGTCCAGATGATGGCGAAGGCCGGACGCCCGCCCAGCGCACCGTCCAGCGGCGGCGTCACCGTGACGAGCGGGAACTTCACGTAGACGGACGGCGTGCGCTGCTCCTCGTACTCGACCTCGGCCTGGGCCAGCGCCGTCTTGCAGTGCATGCACCAGTGCACGGGCTTGAGGCCCTTGTAGACGATGCCGCGACCGACGAAGCGCCCGAACTCGCGCGCGATCACCGCCTGGTAGGCGGGCGCCATCGTGAGGTACGGGTTGTCCCAGTCACCGAACACACCCAGCCGCCGGAACTCCTGCCGCTGGATGTCGATGTACTTGCCGGCGAACTCTCGGCAGCGGCGCCGCTTCTCGATGGGGTCCATGGCCTGGCGCACGTCGATCGACGCCGTGTCGAGGCCGAGCTCCTTGTCCACCTGGTGCTCGATGGGCAGGCCGTGGCAATCCCAGCCCGGCACGTAGACCGCGTTGAAGCCGAGCATCGAGCGCGACTTCACGACCACGTCCTTGAGGACCTTGTTGAGGACGTGGCCCATGTGGATGCTGCCGTTGGCGTACGGTGGCCCGTCGTGCAGGATCCACAGCGGACGGTCGGCCGCGGACTCGCGCAGGCGCTTGTAGATGCCCATCTCGTCCCACCAGGCGAGCATCCGCGGCTCGGCCTGGGCGAGGTTCGCCTTCATCGGAAAGTCGGTTTTCGGCAGGTGCAGCGTGGCTTTGTAGTCCATGACGAAGAATCGTCATGGTAGCACAGTCGACCTGGAGGGCTACTTCGGGGCCAGCGTGACCTCGCCCTTGGTGGCGTCCACGGTCATCTTGAACTGATCGAGAAAGTCACGACCCAGCAGGCCGTCGCCGGTCCCGGTGCCCGCCAGCTCATAGGAGCCGACCGGCATCTTGCCGACCTTGGCCTCGCCGACCTCCAGCGAATCGACCACGACGTAGTTGATCTTGTCGGTGCCGGTGACGCCGGTGATCTGGCCGGTGGCGACCGGCTTGGCGATCGACACCCCGGCCGCCGTCAACACCCGCGGGCTGATCATCGTGCGATCGGCGCCCGTGTCGAGCAGCAGCTGGGTGTTGAAGCTGCCGTTGATCTTCACGTCCACCATGATGCGCTGACCCGGCGTGTACTTGATCAGCGTGGGGCCGCCCGGGCGGGCCGCGGCGGCCGCATCCTTCGTCGTTGGGAGCGGAAGCGGCACGTTCCGGAATCCCATGGGCACCGCGACACTGCGGTAGCGCTCGGGAACGTTCTCGAGGCCCTCGACGTAGCTGTTCTGGCCGCGCTCGTCGGTGTAGCGGAAGATCTCGGCCCGGCCCGCCTGGGGAAGCGCGGCCAGCACCACACCGAGCGTGAGCGCAACGACCGTCGCGCGGCGCATATACCGACTATAGCGCACAGCCCTTCAGGCGATATACGACCATTTCGGGCCCGCCCGAGACCTCGACGCGGGGCAACACCACCCGCTGCAGCGGCTCGAGCAAGTCGGTCCGCGCGGTCAGGCGCGGGAACCACGTCGGGAAAACAATCACATAGTCCGGACACACCTTGCCCAGGAAGCGGATGACGCCGTCCTCGCCCTGGCGCCGGTACGGAAGGATCTCCGGCGTCACCAGCCCCATGAGATCGACGACCTCGCGTCGCGAGACGTAGGCGATGGCGCCGATGTCGTTCAGCGCCACGCGGGCCTTGCGCGGCACGTTGGTGTCGACCCAGTGCCCCAGCTTCACCTGCATGGCCTCGATGTTCTGCACGCCCCAGGCGTAGCGCTCGGACGCCGGCACCAGCGTCCACAGCGCCAGCGCCAGCCACAGCGCCATCGCCGGCCGGCGCCAACGTGCGGGGATCGCCTCGAAGGCCACGGCCAGCACGATGGCAAAGAGCGGCAGCAGGTGGATCGAGTAGCGCCCCTCCTGAAAGCCGGGGCCGCGGTAGGGCGCGAGGAGGGCCATTCCGAGCGGATGCGCGAGCAGCGCCAGGCCGACCACGCCGAGCGCGCGCCCGCTCCGCCACCAGGCCAGCGGCACCGCCAGCAGCACCAGCGGCAGCAGCGGGTGCGTTTGCCAGAGCCAGGCGATCCACTCGCGGGCGAAGGCCCACGGCCGCATCAAGAACGTCTGGACGAGCGGCTCGCGAACGCCGCCGAGCCAGCCGAGCAGGCCGCCCTCGACCTTGGCCGCGGCGGTTGCCGGGTACGGCGAGCCGACCGTTGCCCACGAGAACGCCACCATGGGCGCCAGCACGACCGCGGGCACGAGCACGAACGCCGCGATCCTGCCGATCCGCAGCGGGCGGGCCAGAGCGAGACACGGCAGTAGCAGCGCCGCCTCCGGGCGGGCCAGGACCGCCAGTGAGGCGAGCGCGACCGTCCACGCGCAGCTGGTCGCGCGCCAGCGCCAGCAGCGCGCCGGCCACGAGCAGCGCCGCCAGCGTCACCTCCATGCCGGAGAGTCCGCCCCAGGCGACCGGCCCGGTCCACAGCAGCGCGATGGCGGCCACCGTGGCCACGGCCGGCGACGCGCCCCAGGCGATGCGCCGCCCGCCGGGTCACCAGCGCGGCACCGACCGCGCAGGCCACGCCGATCACCTTGACCATCGTGACGGACGCGCCGGCGACGTACGAGCCGGCCGCCAGCAGCAGCGTCCACAGCGGCGCCGTCGAGCCCGCTACCGGTCGCCCGGGGTTGTAGACGAACCCGAGCCCCTCGGCGATGTTGCGCGCGAAGTGCAGATGAATCCACGAATCATCGAGCGGAAAGCCCGACACCCCCGCGATCAGCCGCTCTCGAACACTGAACAAGACAAGCGGCAGCGCGGCCGCGACGAGCAGCTTGAGGTCGGCTTTCACGGTCGGGGCTACCGAGTCGCGGGATGCGGACGCGGCCGCAGGCTGCTGAAAACGGTCCAGATGCGAGGCGGCGCCCGCGAGGCCGCACGCGAGGGGTACGGCCTGTACGTAGGCGTGCGGCCGACTGGCGCCAACGACGCAGATGGGCCGTTTTCAGCAGCCGGCGTCAGGGGTGGCGGAGGGTGTAGCCGGCATAGTCGACCGTCCTCCGGCCCACCGGCAGCACGTAGAGATAGCGACCGTACGGAATCTCGATCTCCACGAGCCCCGGCGGCCGCTCGGTGGCGGGACTCCAGTGATCGACGAACCATACCAGCCGCTTGACCGTGCTCGGCAAATCCACGTCGATGCCCGGCTCCGGCGTCATGGCCGTCGCCCGGCGTGGCGCGTAGTAGCCGGGCGTGACGTCACCCACGCGCAGCTCGTAGATCACGTACTCCGGCAGGTAGAACATCGCGTGGCGCAGCCACGGATACGAGCGCGTGTTGCCGAGCTCGGTGACGATCGCGGTGTCGTCGGACGGATAGAGCCCGCGGATCGCCGTCACGAACGTCCGCACGACCTCCTCGTGCTCGCGCAGGGCCGCCGCGGTGCGGCTGAAGATCCAGTCGAACGCCTCGTGCTCGGCGGTCTGCCTCCACGCGGGCTTGCTCGTGTCGAAGTCGCGCGGGAGCGGGCGGGCGCTGACGAAGAAGGTGCCGTTGACGAGCACGATGATGGTCACCGCGGCGGTGGCCACGGCGGCCCGCGCGGGCGCGCTCGGCAGCCGCACCGCCACGCGTGCCAGCGCCGCCAGCAGCACGCGCGACAGGAGGATGACGAGCGCCGGCAGAAAGGTCAGCACGTAGCCGGCCTGGCCGAAATGCACGAGCGTGTACACGAGCACCGGCGGCACCGTCCACAGGATGAGGAACCACTCGCGCCGCCCCCAGCCGTGGTGGCGCACGTACCAGGGGATGAGCAGCGCGGCCACCGCCAGCGGGCCGAGCGCGACCAGCACCGACTCCAGCAGGTAGCGCGACATCCGCAGCGTGACCTCGACCGCGCCGCCGACGATCGAGGTGGGCTTGACCACCGTGTCGGCCAGCTGTCGCGAGGCTTCCACGTAGCGCTCGAGCCCGCCCGTGAGCCAGATCATCGGCACGAACCACGCGAGGACCGCCGCCACGAGGATCAGCAGCCCGACCAGCACCGTCCTCGCCCGGCGCACACCGACCACCACCGAGACCAGCCACAGCGGAAAGAGCAGGAGCAGCAGCGACTGCCGGAGGCCGCCGGCCAGGCCGAGATAGCCCGCCGCGAGCCAGGCGTCGGGCTCGCTGCCGTTCAGAGCGCGAAAGGCGAAGTACGCGACGATCGAGGCGAACAGCGCCTCGCCGGCGTACGTGAGCCCCACCGAGCCGTAGAACCACGCCAGCGGACTCACCGCCAGCAGCGTCGCGGCGGCGAGTGCGGCCGGCCGGTCGTAGATCGCGCGGGCCAGCAGGTAGACGACGAAGGTCGCCAGCCCGCTGAAGGTGATGGCCAGCGTGACGTAGGCCGCCGCCGGGATCGCCGATCACCCCGTTGGCCAGGCGCGCGAGCGCCACGTAGAGGATGTAGCCGGGAGGATGGGGCTGATGCTTGACGACGTCGTACTCGCCGAGCGCCAGCGCGAACTGCACCGAGTCCCAGTTGTAGAGCATGCGCGCGCGGTACGGCAGTCGCGACAGCACGGTGAGAATGGAGAGCCCTGCGGCGAAGGCGTAGTCCCACCGATCGGCACGGTCCCGCATGGCGACTGTGGAGTATACAGCCCGAACGAGGTCGGCTGGGGCGAGGACTGCGGCGGGAGACCTAGGCCTTCTTGTCGCCGTCCTTCGGGGCCGGTGTCGTTTCCTCCTTCGTGGCCTCGCTGACGCCCTTCTTGAATTCCTTCACGCTCGAGCCCAGCGACCGGGCCAGCTCCGGCAGGCGATTGGCGCCGAACAGAACGAGCACGATGACCAGGATGATGAGCAGTTCTTGGTAGCCCAGACCAAACATGATGGACTCCTTTCCGAACGACTCACCTTACCCTGCGGTCGAGCCACCGCGCAAGACCCTCCGCTCGCCCACCCGGGCGGTGACGCGCCGGCCGTCGAAGAACTCCAGGAGGGGAATCGCGTACTTGCGGGAGATGCCGAGCAGGTCCTTGATGTCCGCGGGCCCGATCTCCTTGCGCTCGCGGAGCATGGCCACGAGCTTGTCCTGGATCGTCTCCAGCGCCGTGGCGTGAAAGAACAGCGACTCCTTGACCCGCACGAGCTTGCGCGACTCGACCAGCACCTGGAATAGCTCGTGCTCCTCGTCGCCGGGCAGGCCCGCCCGGGCCATGGCCTCCTCGGGGCTCGGCGGCGCGGCCGCAGCGCTGAGAAACTCCGCCTCCAGCCGGTCGACGATCTTCTGCTGCTCGGGGCCCAGACGCACCTCGTGCGTCGTCAGCCGGACCTTGTCGCGCTCGGCCTTGACCACCCCCTCGGCCTCGAGCACACCCAGGAGATGGCCGAAGACCGCTCGTCCGCGGCGCCGGCGCGCCCCCGCAACTCCTCGCGCGACATGCCCGGGCGCAGCGGGAACGCGTGATGGAACTGCGCCAGCGTGGCGGTGACCAGCCCGCGGAGCCGCTCGAGGCTCTCGGGGTGCAGGAACCAGTCGCGATCGACCGCCGCCACCTGCCCCGCGGCCTGCAGGCTGTCGAGCAGACGCGCGCAGGCGGTCGGGGCCGAACGGCACGCGCCCGGACAGCGCGGCCAGCCGGACGCCGCCGACGCCGGCGTGGCGCACGTGCTCCTCCACCACCGCCTCCGGCCGACCCTCGCGCAGGAGCGTCAGGTGCGCGACGAGGGCCGGGCCCTTGCGCTTGAAGCGCGGCGGCGCGATGTCGAGCAGGGTGCCGCCGCCGATCGTGATCATCGGCGAGTAGGAGCGGATCACGAAGCGATCGTCGGGCATCGCCACGAGCGGCGCTTCCAGCCGAAAGCGCGCGAACGTCGATTGCCCGGGGACCAGCTCCTGGCGGTCGAGGAGCAGCACGCGCGCCATGACCTCGCTGGTGCCGGCGTGAAAGCGGACGCGGTCGCGCGTCTTCACCGGCCGCGGCGCGTCGGCCAGCAGCTCCAGCGTGCCGTCCATCAGGACCGAGGGCACGAGCGTGCCGGCCAGCCCCACCACGTCGCCGCGCTCGACGGCCAGGCGCTCGACGCCCTGAAGATTGACCGCCGTCCGCTGCCCGGCACTGGCCTCGGTCACCGGCTGGCTGTGGGTCTGGAGTCCCCGCACCTTGGCCTGCAGGCTGCGGGGAAAGACCTCGACCCGGTCGTCGACGCGCAGCCGTCCGGCCATGAGCGTGCCGGTGACGACCGTGCCGAAGCCCTTGATGGTGAAGACGCGGTCGATCGGCAGGCGTGGCAGCTGATCGGTCCCCCGTGGCGCAACGCGCTGGGCCAGGTCGCGCAGGGCCGCGCGCAGGTCGGCCACCCCAGCGCCCGTCTTCGACGACACCGGGACGATCGGGCCGCCCTCGAGGAAGGTGCCACGCACCAGGCCGGCGACGTCCTCGCGCACCAGCTCCAGCCAGTCCGGCTCCACCATGTCGGTCTTGGTCAGGGCCACCAGCCCGCCACGGATGTGCAGCAGTGAACAGATCGCGAAGTGCTCGCGGGTCTGCGGCATCACGCCTTCGTCGGCCGCGATCACCAGCATGGCGAGGTCGATGCCGCCGACGCCGGCCAGCATGTTCTTGACGAAGCGCTCGTGGCCGGGGACATCCACGATCTCGATCGTCAGCCCATCGGGCTCCTCGAGAAAGGCGAAGCCGAGGTCGATCGTGATGCCGCGGGCCTTTTCCTCCGGCAGGCGGTCGGTGTCGATGCCGGTGAGCGCCTTCACCAGCGACGTCTTGCCGTGATCGATGTGCCCGGCGGTGCCGACGACGACGTGACGGGCGCCGCTCATGCCCGTGCGGCGCGGGTGAGCACCCGGAGCAGCTCCGTCACCTGCCCCGGCAGCACCGTGCGGCAGTCGAGGAACAGGCGATCGTCCACGAGCCGGCCGATGACCGGCAGGATCGCCGGCGCCGCACCATGGCGTCGAGCGCGCGCGCCGCGGCATCGGTGGCGCCGAGGGCCAGCCCGGCCGTGGGCAGCTCCACCGTGGGCAGCGCGCCGCCGCCGACCTGCGAGCGCCCCTCGACGATGCGCGCGGCGAGCTGCTCCACCACCGCTGCCCGCAGGCCGCGGCGCAGACGCCGGGCGCGTGCGGTGATGCTCGCCAGCGGCTCGGTGAGACACGCCAGCGTCGGCACCGTCTCCCGCGCCGTCCCCGCCTCGTAGGCGGTGAGCGTCGCCTCCAGCGCGGCGATCGTGAACTTGTCGATCCGCAGGGCGCGATTCCAGGGGTTCTTCTTGAGGCGCGCGACGATCGGCTGCTTGCCGACCACGATGCCCGCCTGCGGCCCGCCCAGCAGCTTGTCGCCCGGAGAACGTCACGAGATCCACCCCCGAGGCCACGACCTCGGGGACGGTCGGCTCGTAGGGAAAGCCCCACGGCCGCAGATCGATCAGCGATCCCGAGCCCAGGTCCTCCATGACGGGAATACCGCGGGCCCGGCCCAGCTCGGTGAGCTCGCGCGAGCTCACATCGGCGGTGAAGCCGATCACGCGGTAGTTGGAGGTGTGCACCTTCAGGAGCAGCGCCGTGTTCGGGTTGATGGCCTCGGCGTAGTCACGCAGGTGCGTGCGGTTGGTCGCCCCCACCTCGCGCAGCACGGCCCCGCCGCGGCGCATGATGTCGGGGATGCGGAACTCGCCGCCGATCTCGATCAGCTCGCCGCGCGAGACGATGACTTCCTTGCCATGGGCCAGGGTCTCGAGCGCCAGCAGCACGGCGGCGGCGTTGTTGTTCACCACCAGCGCGTCCTCGGCGCCGGTGAGCCGACGCAGCAGCCCCTCCACGTGGCTGTAGCGTGAGCCGCGCTCCTTGGTGGCCACGTCCATCTCGAGGTTGGAGTACGCGGCGCCGACCGCCAGCACCCGTTCGAGCGCCAGCGGGCTCAGCAGCGCGCGGCCGAGGTTGGTGTGCAGCACCACGCCGGTGGCATTGATGACCGGACGCAGCGAGAAGAGGCCCGTCTGCTGGACCTGCCCGACCACGCGCGCGGCCAGGGCCTCGAGGTCGGCCAGCGGATGATCGGCCTCGCGCGCCCCGCGACGCTCGGCGTCGACCACCTCGCGCACCATCGCGGTCAGGCGGGGGCGCGGAATCCCGGCGACCTCGGGTCGATCGCCGAGGGCGCGCAGCAGCTGATCGACCGAGGGCAGGCGGCGCAGGGCTTCGGGATTAGCGCTCACGCAGGGCCGCCTCGACCTTGGACCGGACCCGGGCCATGACCTCCTGGGCCTCGGCCCGCCACGCCTGGGGCGTCCACTTGCCCTCGCCGGTGGCGTTGCCGCGTCGCACGGCCTCCTCGGTGAGACCGGCCCACAGCTCTTCCAGATCCGAGGCCGACAGCCGCTGGCCGCGCAGGGCCCGGGCCCAGTCGGCGGCCAGCGAGTCCACGAGTCGGTCACGCTCGGCCGCGAGGCGGCGGGCCCGACGGATCAGGTCGGCCAGACGCGAGGGCACCGCGTCTACTCCTTCACCATCGCGCGTACGGTCTCGAGCAGGTTCGCCTCGAAGCGGCCGGTGGAGGCACACGCGTACACGGGCTGCGGCTTCAGGCTGCCCGAATCGCCCCGGCGAAAGGCCTGCGTCCGCATCTTGGAGTTGATCTGCACGCGCGTGACGCTGCCGCTGGGCTCGACGAACAGCGTGAAGGACACCAGGGCCTCGCCCTCCAGGCGGTCGTCGCCGATGGTGCCGCAGTCCGCCCACAGGCCGATCGGCGTGATCGTGTCGTCGGAGGAGATGACGCCGGAGTCGCGGGCGACCGCCCGCAGCGGCAGGTTCTCGCGGGCGAGCGCGCGGATCAGCGCTGTCCAGGTGCGATCGTAGTGCGCCTCGATCTCCGAACGGTAGGGCGGCGGGGGCAGCGGCCCCACGTGGGGTCGGCCACAGGCCGTGAGGGTCAACGCCAGTGCCGCCATCGCCAGGCTACCGCTTGTGGTGATCGATCCCACGATAGCTATCGATGAAACGCACGATTCGCTTCTCGTCGAACTCGTCGAACTTTTCCAGCCGCGTCCAGGCGGTCAGCGCGAGGCGACTCTTCATCGTCGGATACGGGGCCAGGATCACCTGCTTGTCATACTTGCGCACGATGTTCCGCAGCTTCTCCACCAGCTCCGGGCACTCACAGTTGTACTGCACCATCACGCCGCCGTCCTCAAGATTGTGCACCTGCAGCTCGTTGGGGATCGGCCGCGTGTGGATGCCCCAGGGGGCGATGTACGGCAGGTGCGGACCGGAGGTCGGCGGCTCCGAGTTGTACGCCGTGTGTGGATCGGAGGCGGCCTGGATGTGCTCGTTGCCGAGGTCGGCGAACTTCTCGCCGGGAAGATCGGCCGAGGCCCGATAGGCAAACCACCCGATCGCGGCGGCCACCACGATCACACCAGCGATCGACATGCCCAGCGTCAGACCCCGGCGGGTCCGTTTGCTGCTGCTCCTGCCCTTCCCCTGGTATTTGGCCATGCGCCCCCCATGCTGTGGCGGAAGCGTGTGGGAGTCGAACCCACCTCCAGCTTGTCTAGAGCCGGACACCGGATTTGAAGTCCGGGAGGCCCACCGGGTTCCTAGACGCTTCCAGCGTATTACCGCGCGATCGAATCGGCCCTTCGGCGTCTGAGGGGTTCCGGCCTCGTCACAACGGCCCGCCCCCCCTGAACGACGCCCCCTGAACGACGAAGGTTAAGCAGGAGGATACCAGAGCTCTGCGGGTTCGCAGCCTTGACGGCGTTCTTGCATGGGTCGCCCTCAGGAGGGGAAATTCCGGGAAAAGCGTTTCAGGGATTGGCGGATGCCGAGTGATCCTTCACCCTCACGTCATCACCGAGCAATGCGTCCGGCCTAGGATCGCGCTGGCGAGGACATCTAGGAAGGGTTCCTCAATTGCGACTGGCATTCGTCAAGATGAGAAGGTCTGCACGCGGGGGCACGTCCCTCGCCGGCGCCGTCGCCTGGACCGCCGGCGCCAAGTGGGGCAGCCAGGTGCTCACGTGGACGGCGACCCTGCTGATCGTCCGACTCCTCACACCCCACGACTATGGCATCGTCGCGCTCGCCGGGCTCGTGCTCGGTCTGCTGACGATCCTCAACGATTTCGGCCTGGACCTGGCCGTGGTCGCCTACCGCGAGCTGACCGAATCGCAGATGGCTCAGCTCAATGTTCTGGCGGTCGTCGTGGGCTCAGCGGCCGTCGCGCTCTCCTGTGCCGCCGCCTTCGTCCTGGCCCATCCGCTCGGCGCACCAGAGCTGCCGGCCGTCACGGCCGTCCTCAGTGCGGTCCTGTTCGTCGCCTCGCTGCGCACGGTGGCCATCGGGCGTCTGAAGAAGGAATTTCGTTTCGCGCGTCTGGCGGTGGCCGAGACGGTCGCATCGCTGTCGACATCGGCCTGCACGATCGTGCTCGCCCTGGCCGGCTTGCAGTACTGGGCGCTGGTGCTAGGCCAGGTCGTCGGCCAGATGCTTCTCACCGTGGTGGTGCTGTCCTGGGTTCCGCCCCGATTCGCCTGGCCGCGCCTCACGGCCCTGCGCGAGGTTCTCACCTTCAGTCGTGCGATTCTTGTCGGGCGCCTCGCCTGGTACGTCCAGACTCGATCCGACGTGGCGGTGATTGGCACGCTGCTCGGCGGGCCGGCGCTCGGCATCTACTCGATGGCCGACTCGCTGGCGCGGCTGCCAGTCGAGAAGATTGGCGCGCTTCTGAGCCAGGTGACTCCCGCCTTCATGGCCACGCGCCAGGGCGATCGCGATGAATTGACGCGTCTCACGCTCACGCTCACCGAGACGCTCGCCCTCGGCATGTTGCCGGTCGCAGCCGGCATACTCCTGCTGGCCCCCGCCGGTGTCGGCCCGCTCCTCGGCAACCGGTGGCTCGACATCGTGGTTCCCCTGCAAGTACTCGCCTTCGCCGCGACGGTGGATGCGGTCGGTGCGGTCTTCTTTCCGGTTCTCGTCGTGACGGGCGGCGTCCGGCTTTCGATGTACATCGGGCTGACGGGAAGCGTGGTGTTGCCGGCCGCGTTCTATTTCGGCAGTGCGTGGGGCGTGGTCGGTGTGGCCGCCGCCTACGCGCTGGTATCGCCCCTGCTCCGGATCCCGGCCTACCTGGGTGTCGCGCACCGGACCGGGCTGACCTTCACGCGCTACCTCGGAGCGCTGTGGCCCGCGCTCAGCACGACCTGCATCATGGCCCTCGTCATGCTCGGGGCCAGAGAGTTGTTGCCTGTGAGATGGCCGCTCGTGATTCGCGTAGGCGCGGAAGCGCTCTCGGGTGCGCTGGCCTATGTCCTGCTGCTCACCACGCTTCATCGCGCGAGTGTCGCGCACTTGTATCGGATGCTCGGCAGCGTGCGCGGGGCGCCTCCGGCAGACGCGATGGCCGCCAAGCGACGACCGTCCCCGCCGGTCGCCGCCTGATCAGCCGGTCGGCGGCCCGCGGGGGCCGAGCGCGCGTTGGTGGGGATCCGCCTGGATCGGAAGCGCGGCCGGGCTACAGGTTCAGGGCCGGCAGTCGGGGCGGGCGCCCGCTCGTGCGAGCGCGACGGGATAGCCACGCCTTGCGTGCGCGGGTGACCACCGCCGCGAAGCCGCGGCCATCCCAGGAGCCGTTGGCCGTGCGGGCGAACAGCCGCTGCTCGAGCGCCTCGACCTGCCTGCGGAGCCCGGGGTCCCCCAGGTCCGCACACCAGGCCGCGATCGATTTCGCATCGGCTCGCCGCGTCCAGGCGCCGAGCGCACGGTAGGCCCCCGGCGCGTCGTTCGCGCGGCACGCCCGGGCGACCCGCGCAAAGTACGCGGGCTCGGATTCCTCGCGCGTGTGGCGGTGAGCCTGGCGCCACGCGAGGTAGCGCGGCCGATAGCGTCGGAGCAGCCAGCCCGCCAACAACCATCCGCCCACGGCGCCGACTACGAACGATCCCCATCGCCGCCCGTCCAGGTGCTTTCGCCGTGATCTCGGCGCATCAGTGGTGGGCGGCAACTCGGGCGCCAGGGCTGGTACGAAGGCGGAATTCGGCGCCACGTGCACGGCGATCGCCGGCGCACGCGCGGTCTCCGACATGCCCGTCGCCGGATTGAGCCAGCCGATCCCGATCGCCGGCAGGGTGTAGTCGCCCGGCTTCTCGAACAGGTATGTGACGCGGTCCGTCCGGTGACCGCCGATCAGGCCGACGCGATCCTTCGTCTCGTCCGAAAGCACGGGGTCCTTCCGGTACACGCGCACGCCCGCCGGCGCGTCGAACGCGGGCGGCGGGATCATCGTCGCCGGCGTACGTTCGGCGAATGCGCTCACCGTGCGTGTGAGCGCGTCGCCCACCTTCATTCCGTCGAGGCCGCGGTCGAGCGACTGGGTGACCGTCACCTTCGCGACGGGCGTTCCGGGCGTGGCCCCCGGCGCCAGCCCTCCGGCAGGGAGCTTGACCGCGAATGACCGCGGCGGCAGCGTGACCGCGCCGTCGGTGGCCTGGCCCGGCGTGGCCGCGTACGTGAACGTGATTCTCGCGGGCGGCAGCGTGAACTCCCCGGCCTGCTGGGGCGTGACCACAAAGAACTGCGCGATGCCGGCGTAGCGCTCCCCGCTGATCGTCTCGCTGAGGTGCTCGGCGTCGGCGCCGGGCCGGGCGACGATCGCGCCGGGAATATTGATCGCCGGGAATTCGAGGCCGGACATGAAGGAGTTCGGCACCAGCACCTGGACCCGCACCGTGACCTGCTGACCGACGAGCACCGGACTCTCCGCGTCGATCGTGACCCGCACCACCGGCGGCCCCGCCCCCTGCACCGATCCGATCTCCCACGCGGCGAGCCCGGTGACGACGATCAGAAGCGCGAGGAGGCGCTTCACTTCGAGCTGTCCTGATGCGCCTCGATCGCGAACTTGCGACGCAGGAGATCGCGCGGGGTCCTGGATGTTACGCATCCACAGCCCGGCAGTCTGCCGGGCGAGCCTCGAAAGGTCGGGCATGAACCCGATCATCGCCTCCTGGCCGACGATCGATTCCCCCATCCGGGCCTTCAGCGCGAGCAGCGCATCTCGGGCACTCACGCGCGCACTGGGCCAAGCTGGGAGGTTCGACACATCACACGATTCCCGGACCATGGTGTTGGCCAACCGGTAGGACGTCCATTGCCTCTTAGTCCTATGCTCGTGCCCGGCCATGGAGGGTGGGCCTGGCGTCCCGGGGCCGCGGACGCCATCGACCGTCTGCCCGCCCAGTATCGCGCGGTGTTGATGCTCCGCGACGTCGAGGAATGCGCGAACGAGGAGGTGGCCGAGACGCTGGGCGAGACGATCGCTTCGGTGAAATCGCGCCTGCATCGCGCCCGCATGGCGCTGCGCGAGATGCTCACCGTCACGTACGCGGCCGCGGCGCCCTGAGCGAGACCTGCCAGGACCCACGAGACCGATCGAGGGTCAGCGCAACGGGTCGGCGCTCCGTGAGGCGAGGCCCTCGCGTATCGGCGCGGCCCGCGACAGCATCCCCGCTCCGAGCGCGACCAGCGCGCACGCGGCGCTGACGAGCGCCAGCCCCGGCCCCAGCCCGGCGGCGTCCGCCACCACTCCGATGAGCGGCGGCCCGGCCAGGAATCCGAGATAGCCCGTGGTCGCCACCGCGGCCAGGCCGCGCCCCGGCTCGATCCCAGGGACGCGCGCCGCGGCGCCGAACAGCACCGGGATGATGTTGGCGATGCCGACGCCGACCAGGCCGAAGCCCACGATCCCAGCCGCCGGGCTGCCGAGCAGTAACGCAGCGGCGAGCCCGATGGCCGCCACCGTGCTCGACACTCGCACGACGCGACCGGCGCCAAAGCCGTCCACGAGCCGGTCGCCGGCAAAGCGGCCCGCCGCCATCGCAAGCGAGAATGCCGCGAAGCCGGTCGCCGCCACAGCCGGCGCGGCGGCCAGCGTGTCGTGCAGGTAGACGGCGCTCCAGTCGGCCATCGCGCCCTCGGCCAGCAGGCCAAGAAACGCCAGCGCCCCGAGGCCGAGGAGCACGCCGGACGGGCGGACGAACACCGGGCCTGGGCGCTCGTGGCTGGGATCGGAGGGCACGAGGCTCGGCAGCGCCGCGCCGGCCATGGCGAGAGCGACGAGCGTGGCGATCAACACGTGAGCGGCATCACCGACGCCGGCGGCGAGCGCGGCGGCGGCCAGCGCGGCGCCCACGACACCGCCCACACTGAACAGGGCGTGGAAGGACGACATGAGCGCGCGCCCGTATCGCCGCTCGACGGCCGCCGCCTGCGTGTTCATCGAGACGTCGAGCAGCCCGTTGCAGGCGCCGAGCGCGACCAGCGCGAGCGCCACCAGCGGCAGGCTCGGGCTCAGGATCGGCAGCGGCAGCGCCCCGCAGAACGCCACGGCCGACGCCCGGGTGACCGTGCGGCTGCCGAACCGTCCAACGAGCCAGCCGGCCAGGGGCAGCGCGATCATCGCGCCCAGCGCCATCGCGAGCAGGACCAGGCCGAGCTGGGCGTCGCCCGCGCCGTGCCGCGCCTTGACCGCCGGGATGTGCGGCACCCAGCTGGCCAGGACCGCGCCGTTCAGGAAGAACAGCGTCGCGACGGCGAGTCGCTGAGCGCGCACCTCAGCTCAGCTCCCGAGGCCCGCCGGAGCGCGAACCCGATTCACCGGGTGAACCGGCCGGGATCGCCACCGTGTCCAAGGAGTCAGGCAACGGCGTGGCCAGGACAGCGCCGGCCACGGAATCGAGCGCGCGGAGTTTGCAAGTCGTTCACAACCACGTCCCGAGGCCGAGCGATGGTCGACCACAGGGCGCCGGCCGACGTTACCATGGGTCGCGCCAGGAGGTGCCCCACGGATCCCAGCGCCGCGTCCTCGACCGATGTCACCGCGCCCTCGCTGCGCCCGTGGCAGCGCCTGGCCGTTCGCCTGGCGGCCGCCTTCGCGCTGCTGACGCTACTCACCGTGGGGCTGGTCGGCGTCGTCATTCGCGAGCGGCACAAGCGCGAGCTGGAGGACACGGTCGGCACCCAGCTTCTCAACATCGCCCGGACCGGCGCGCTGCTGGTCGACCCCGCGCTGCACGCCGAGGTGACACGCACCCGCACCAATCGATCCGACGCCTACGTCCGCATCCGCGAGGCCCTGGGCGCCATGCAGCAGGAGACGCTGCTCACCACGCCGATCTACACGCTGACCGACCTCGATCCCGCCGCGCGGCGCGCTCGCATCATGGTCGCCAGCGACAGCAGCGCCAAGCCTGGCGATTCCCTGGCCCTGCCCGCCGAGCTGGTGGAGCCGCTCGGCTGGACGTTCGACGACGGTGTCGCCCGCTACACGCGCGTGTACGTCACGCCCAAGGGCAAGCGCATCACCGCGTTCGCGCCGATCGTGGACCGCATGGGCCAGGCCACCGCGGTGCTCACGGTCGACTACCCGGTCGATATCTATCTCGACCGGCTCAACGAGCTGGACACCACGATCTGGCGCGGCTCGCTGATCGCGGCCGTCGCCGCGCTGATCCTGGGCCTGCTGTTCGCCCGCCGCCTGACCCGCCCCATCAGCGCGCTGACCGGCGCCGTCGGCCGCGTGGCGGCCGGCGATCTCTCGCAGACCGTGCCGGTCCGCTCGCGCGACGAGGTCGGCCAGCTCGGCCGCGCGTTCAACGAGATGGTGACCGGGCTGCGCCAGCGCGACTTCATCCGCAACGCGTTCGGCCGCTACGTCTCGCCGGAGGTGGCGCAGACGCTGCTGGAGTCGCCGGACGGGCTGCGCCTGGGCGGCCACAAGCGCGAGATCACCGTGCTGATGTCCGATCTCCGCGGCTATACCCGCTTCGCGGAGATGGGCGATCCCGTGTCGGTCATGGACGTGCTGAACGACTATCTGGGTCGGATGGCCGACCTGATCATCGCGCACGGCGGCAGCATCAACGAGTTCATCGGCGACGCGATCTTCGCGGTCTTCGGCGCGCCGCTCGATCAACCCGATCACGCCGAGCGAGCGGCGGCGGCGGCGCTGGCGATGCAGCGCGCGATGGACGAGTTCAACCAGGCGCTCGTCGCGCGCGGCGGTCAGCGCTTCGCGATGGGCATCGGCCTCAGCACCGGCGAGGCGGTGGTGGGCAACATCGGCTCCGAACAGCGCGCGAAGTACGCGGTGGTCGGCGCCGCCGTCAACCTGGCCGGGCGCATCGAGGGCTGTACGGTGGGTGGGCAGATCCTCCTCAGCCCAGCCACCCTCGAGCACATCCGCGATCTGGCCGAGGTCGGCCCGCCCCTGCAGGTGGAGCTCAAGGGCGTCGCCGGGCCGGTCGTCCTGCACGAGCTGCGCGGCATCCGCGGGCGCTTCGCCCAGCGCCTGGACGCGGCCGATACGTACGCGGGCGCCCCGGTCAGCCTGCCGCTGCGCGGCTGGGTGCTCGAGGGCAAGCAGCTGAAGGGCGATGCCTTCACGGGCGAAGTCCGGCGGCTGGCGGCGCTTCACCTCGACGCCATCACCAGCGCCGAGCTCGCGCCGTTCACCAACGTGCGGCTGCGGGTGCGCTGGGCCGGCGGGCGGGAGTCCGGTGACCTCTACGGCAAGGTGGCCGGCGAGGTGGATGGGACGGTGGGCCGGCTCACGCGCATCACCCTGACGTCGGTGGATCCGGAGGACCAGTCGGCCCTGGAGGCGGTGGTCCGGGCCGGCCACGAACCGATCGCGCCTGCGCCCGTGTCCAAGCCCCCACGACCATGAGAGAGATCCTCATCCTGGGCGTGCTCCCCGAGGTCATCTCCGGCAGCATTACAATGCCGGACCCCATCGCGCCGATCCGGCAGTCCTGTGGCGGCGGCTGGCTTCGGCTCGCGCCGGCACTAGGTCTTCGCGGCAGCCGTCGGTAGCGATCGACCCACGAGCGCGACCTCGCGAACCGGGACTTCGAGCCGGACGGCCGAGGGGATGAGACACGCGGTCGCGTTACACGCCTGAAAGGCCACGCGGATGCCGATGGCGTGGCTGCCGACCACCCGGGGCCCCGGTGAACGTGAGCGGCAGCGTTCCCCGCACGGTGCCGTCGTGGACCCACATCTCGTCGCCGAGCCCCGGCAGGACCAAGCGATGCGGCACCGGCCAGGTGACCGAGCCCACCTCGAGCCCGGCGAGCGATTCGATCTCCACGGACGAGCGGCACGAGGCCGGCCGCCGCGGGCTGACCGTAGACGTGGTGGCCGGGAGCGACCGTGACCTCGACGGTCAGGGTGAGGCGCTGGAACCACGCGTAGGTGGGCGAATCGAGCCAGGCTCGCACGGTGACGACGGGCCCGGCCGCGGTGGCGGCCTTTGGCGATGCCGTGAAGAGGCCGATGGCCTGGGCCACGAGCCCGCCACCACTATCGCGCTCGCGGTAGCTCTCGTGAAAGACCTTCCGGGTGACGACGCCCTCGGCGTCGAGCACGAAGACACCGGGATAGGGCAGGTTCACGTGGCGGGGGTTCGGCGGGATCCCATAGGCGGCATGGTCCTCCTGCACGCGCTCGTTGATGAGGCCGAGCCCACGCATGACGTGACTGCCCTCGTCCGAGAGCAACGGGAACGTGATGCCGTGGGCCGCGGCGAAATCACGCAGGATGGCGACCGAGTCGTAGCTGATTGCGAAGAGCGCGATCCCAGCGGCCGCCACCTCCGGAGTCACCTGCTGCAGCTGAACCAGCTGCGTCTTGCAGAACGGTCACCACTCGGCGCTGCGGTAGAAGACCACGAGCGCCGGGCGGCCGGCGCGGGCGGCATGCAGGTCCACCAGGGTCCCATCCTGGTCGGGCAGGCGGACGTCGGGAAATCGCTGGCCCTCCCGCGGGCCGATCAGCCGGAAGTCCCTAGGCGGAAGCGGCATCGTGGTCCTCGTGCACCGTGATGGTGCGGTCACCCGCCCGGAGCGCGGCGTCCCAGGTGATCTGGATGGCGTCTTTCACGCTCTGGTGGGCGGGGCAGCCCTGGACGTGCACGGCCAGCGCCCGCTGGGCGGCCTCGACGGCCTCGGGCGGGATCGTCACGTCGTAGTGCACGTGGATCGAGCTGATGCGGATCGTCTTGCCGATACCCCTGATCCGTCCGTCGACGGTCGCGGCGAAGGTGTCACGGTCGAACTCGATTTTGCGCCCTGCCAGGGCGCCTCGTAGCGTGCCGTACATTCAGCCAGCGACGGCGGCGACGATGTGATCGAGGGTGGAGGCAATGGGTGGCCCCTCCTTGGCGCCGTAGTACTCGCGCAGCTTGCCCTGCACGCCATAGATCACCGGCTCCGGGACCTCTCCGAGAAAGGCGCGTCGGTATCCGTCACGGAATTCCAGTCGAGCGTGCGAGACGTATTCGAACTCCTCAGCCATGGCTCTCCTCCTCTAGGGCTGCACGACCTGGATGGCGTCGCCGTCGGGGTCCCGGAGCAAGAGCCCACGGGCGAACCCCAGGGCCAGCTCGATGGGCGCCGGGCAGGCACAGCATCCCACAGGTGCTTGCCGCACGCCACCTGCGCCACGGCACCCGCGGCGGTGCCGCGAGGCCTTCTGTCGGTCGGCCGAATCGATGGCTGGGTTGCCACCGGCATTGACAGAAGCGGAGCGACCTTCTACGGTGACGCGGGCCGCGGGCGAACGTGCCGCGCCCAGCGGAGGCCAAGGCGGTGTCGTTCCTCACCGATCCGGAGTTCTGGGCGCGCTGGGTCGGTATCGTGCTGATCAACCTGGCGCTCTCGGGCGACAACGCGGTCGTGATCGCTCTGGCCGTCCGGACTCTCCCTCCTCGGCAGGCGTTGATCGGACGGATCTGGGGCACGGTGGGCGCCGTTCTCCTGCGACTGGCGTTCGTGGCGATCGTGACGGTGCTGTTGCAGGTGCCGCTGCTCCAGATCGTCGGGGGGTTCCTGCTCATCTGGATCGCCATCAAGCTGGTGACGCCCGGAAGCGAGGGCGACGAGGGTCGGGTGCGTGAGGGCACCTCACCGTGGGAGGCGGTCTGGATCATCATCGTCGCCGACGTCGTGATGAGCTTCGACAACGTGATCGCGATCGCCGGGGCGGCGCACGGCAACATGACGCTGGTGGCCTTCGGCATCGGCCTGTCGATCCCGCTGGTGATCATCGGCAGCGGGATCCTGGCCACCCTCATGAACCGCTTCGAGTGGATCGTCTGGATCGGTGGCGGGATCCTGGGCTACGTCGGCGGGGAGATGATCGCCAAGGACGCGATGGCCATCCGCATCCTCGGTTCGGCGGCGGAGGTGGTGCAGCACGGACTCGCCATCGGCCTGGCTATCGTCATCACGGGGCTGGCCTGGTGGCGGTCCCGGCGCCGGCGGGCGGCGCACGGGGAAGACCGGGGCTAGTCGGGGCGGCCCCCCATCAGCGGGGGAAACACGGTCACCACGTCGCCGGCGCGCAGCGCGCGCTCGGGCTCGGCTTGCTGGCCGTTGACCAGGCTGACACGGTCGAAATCGCCGGGGATCCCGAGACGGCCGGCCACGTCGCGCACGGTACTACCTTCGGGCATCTCGAGGGTCGCCGCGCCGTTTCGACTCTCGGGCGGCATGAAGGACACCAGGGTCGCGAAGAGCTGGACTTCGACCCTCACCTGAAGCCGCCCTGTCCGTCGCGCTCGGCGGACAGGCGGGCGTCGGCGATCCGGAGCCGGTCGCCAGGGTGGATCCGAGCCTGATCCTGAAGCCGGTTCCACCGCAGCACGTCGCTGACCGATACGCCGTACTTCTTGGCGATCGAAGCCACCGTGTCCTGAGGACGCACGACGTGGTAGTCCTGGCGGGGCGTGGCCGCGACCTTGCCGGTGCGTGACGGCGTATGCGCCACCTCGGGCTGGCGCTTGGACGTCAGCGCCGCGGTCACCGCCGGACGGCTCCCAGCCGGTACCCGCAGGTCCCAGTTCGCGCCGGGAGGCGTCACCCCGCGCACGAGCACCGGGTTCAGGGACCGCAGCGTCTCGACGCTCACGCCGCTCGTTGACGCCAGACGCCGCAGATCAGTGGAGGGCGGCACCGTGACGCGCTCGATGTCCATCGGGCTCGGCTCGTTGAACTCGAAGCCGTAGCGGGTCGGGTCCCAGCCGATCATGGTCGCGGCGTGGATCTGGGGCACGAACTCCTTGGTCTCGGTGCGCAGGTGGTTGGTCCGGGCCAGGGTCCAGAAGTCGGAGGAGCCCGTCGCCCGCATCGCCCTGCTGACCTTGACCTCCCCGGCGTTGTACGCGGCCTGGGCGAGCGTCCACGAGCCAAATATGCTGTAGAGGTCCCGAAGGTAGGAGGCGGCAGCGACGGTGGACTTCTCCGGGTCCAGCCGCTCATCGGCCCACTGGTCTACTCGCAGACCATACCCGCGGGCGGTTCCGGCCATGAACTGCCACATACCCTTGGCCCCTGCCCGCGAGACAGCCAGGGGGTTGAAGCCACTCTCGATCATCGCGGTGTAGGCCAGCTCCTCGGGGAGATCACGGCTCCGCAGGACCGATCGGATCATTCCCAGGTAGCGGCCGGCGCGACCCACCCAGAGCGTGACCAGGTCACGACGCTCACCGGTGAAGCGATCGAGAAAGAACTGCACCTGGGGATTGAGCGATACCGGGTAGGGCTTGGGGGGAACGATCCCCCCACGGCGGCTCGACTCGGCGAAGGCCTCGGCCCAGGGATCGATCCCGCTCTCGAGGCTCTGGGGAGGTCGCCACTCGGGTTGCTCCGGCAGAGATAGCAGTTGGCCGGAACCGACCCCGTCGAGCGACTGTTCCACCGACAGGTCAGGACGCTGGCGATCATCGGGCGAAGGGCTCTGAACCGCGTGCTCGATGAGCACCGATCCATCGATGCCTTCTGGCCACGGCGCTGCGATGGCGAAGGGTATGAACGCACCCGACGTCAAAAGAGAGAAGAAAGCGACGCGTGCTAGCAGGAAACGGCTCTGAATGGCCATATTTGGCGGAAAGCCTGTCATTTTGTACCACGTCGCGTGGGCCTCGGTCAACGGGGCGTGGTGCTTTTGGGGGTCAGGAGCCGTATTGATTTTTGTTTTATTTAGTGTGTACTTAGGAGGAAGATCGAGCACAAGCAGGCTGGCAGCTCACCGTAGTAAAAACCATCAACATCACCAGAGGAGAAAGCTGTGAAGAGACTTGTCGCACTGTTTATCGCTGTGGCTTTTGGCGCCGGTATGACTGGAAGCGCTCTGGCGCAGAGCCAGACCACTCCGACCGCTCCCAAGGCAGAGAAGACGGCGGACAAGCCAGCCGCCGACATGAAGAAGCCTATGGCGCGCGACGCCAACGGCACGGTCAAGACGTCCGCAGCCGACTCGCTCGTGGTGGGCGGCAAGACCAAGGGCAAAGACGCGGAGTGGACCTTCGCGGTCGGCCCGAAGACTCAGATCCGCAAGGGTGGCAAGGACATCACGGCGGCCGATCTGGCGGCCGGCGACCCGGTTCACGTCCGGTATCACGAGGAGGCCGGCAAGGCCGTGGCCGACTCGGTGATGGTGAAGGCCAGCAGCACCGCCAAGAAGTCGCCAGACGCCGCCAAGGCTGAGCCGGCAAAGGCCGCCGACCCGGCGAAGAAGTAGCTTCGATTCCCGGAGGCTGGACGCCGGTCAGCGACCGACGGCGTCCAGCAACCGTTCCTCGATCACACCCCGGAACCACTGATTACGGTCGTTGAGCTCGATCGACACGGTGGTGCCGCCCGCCACGCTCACCTCGCGCAGCCAGACCGTCACGGACTGAAAGCCGCGCAGCCGCGACAGTCCCGGGAAGAGCGCCCGCTCCTTGGGATTGATGCGCGCCGTCGCCACGTCGTTCGACACGGAGTGCCAGGCCAGGACGATCCAGGCGCCGGCCGGGACGTCCTCGAAGCGAAAGGTCCCGTCCGCGTCGACCTGCACCAGGGGGGTCAGGTCGGGGAGACCAGCCTCCAGAAGCTCGCGCTCGTAGACCTCTCGGGCCTTGCGCATCGCCGGAGCGGCGTCCCGGAACGCCTGGACCGAATCCCGAGACCCCCGCTTCAGGCTCTCGAACGTGCCCAGGAGACTCGGCGAGCGGGGCAGCAGGGTCACCGTCGTGCCCACGAAGGGTCGTGCGGGCGCATTCGGTCGTGCGGGCTCGGCGAGCACTCGCCCGGCGACCTGGCCCACGGCTCCGGCGCGACGGGCCTCCCGGTACGGCTCCAGATCGACGTCCAGGGCCTCGGCGACACCGGCGGCCAGGAGGAGGATGGCCAGGAGTACGCGGATCACCGCGAGTCGCCTCCGGGCGGGCGGGTCCGCCAGCGGTCGTGGGCCCACAGCCACTGCTCGGGAGTCTGCCGGACAACGCGCTCGATCACTGCGGTGCATCGGGCTGTCAGTTCGACGACGGCGTGCTCCAGATCATTCGCCGGATCGGTCATCGGGATGGGGGGCTCGACCAGGACCCGGTGACGGCCGGGCCCTTCCCGCCGGGTGAAGATCGGCAGGATCGGCGTCTTCGTACGCAGCGCCAGCAGGGCGATGCTGCGGGACGTCGAGGCGGCACGGCCGAAAAAGGGGACGAAGACGCCTTCCCGGCGGGCGGCGTTCTGATCGAGGAGGATCCCGATCATCCGCCCCCGACGCAGCGCCTCCAGCACCGGACGCAGAGCGCCACGCTTGTCGATGATCTCCACCCCAGTCTTGCGCCGCATGGTGTCGGCCAGCGTCTGCAGCGCCGGCGCATCGAGGGGCCGGACGACGACGGCCAGCGGGTAGCCGACGAGCCGGTGCGCGGCACTGAGGTACTCCCAGTTCCCGAGGTGCGCAGTGAGCATCAGCACCCGCCCGTGCTCGGCCATCACGCTCTGGATGTGCTCCTGCCCCTCCATCGTCAATTCGTCCAGCGTTGCTTGCAGCGGGCGCGCCAGCACACGGGCCATCTCGACCACCGTCATTCCGAGGTGCTGCCAGTTCCTCCGGGCCAGCTGCCGGCGCCCTTCATCGGTGAGGTCGGGAAAGGCCACGGCGAGGTTCCGGAGGACGACGCGGCGCCGGCGAGGCAGCGCCATCGCCGTGAGGTCGCCCAGCCGGCGGCCAAGACCGAGGGCGAGCGGAGCGGGAAGCCGCCCCATCGCGCCCGCCACCGCCCGGACGAGCGTTACGCCGAGCGCCGTCGCCGCTCCCGGATGAGCTCGACGAAGATCGGGATCAGGGAGAGCAGGATCACGATCCCCACCACGATGTGGATGTGGTCGCCGATGTTCGGGACCGCGGATCCAAGCAGGTACCCCGCCCACGTCATGCTGGTCACCCATCCGATGCCGCCGGCGATATTGTAGAAAACGAAGCGCCGGTACTCCATCTGGCCGACCCCCGCGACGACCGGGGCAAAGGTACGGATGATGGGGACGAAGCGGGCGATCACGATGGTCTTGGAGCCGTGGCGATCGTAGAACCGGCGCGTCCGCTCGATGTGCTTGGGATTGAAGAGGAGCGACTGGGGACGGGTAAACAGCCGCGGCCCCAGCCGCCATCCGATGGCGTACCCGACGCTGTCGCCGGTGATCGCCGCGATGCAGAGCACGAGGTTCAACCACCAGATGTTCAGCCCGCCGGCGGCCGCCACCAGCCCGGCGCTGATGAGCAGGGAGTCGCCGGGCAGGAAGAAGCCGATCAGCAGACCGGTCTCGGTGAAGACGATCGCCGCCAGCACGAAGTAGCCGCCCCACCGGACGAGATCGAGAAGCGCGTAACGGCCGGTCAGTAACCCGCTGACCAGGTCGACGAGAGCGTCCACCTACCTCCCGCCCGCCACCGCCCCCGCCCGCGCCTGGCCGCCGGCCGGCGCCGCCGGCGTCTCGCTGCGAATGCGCATGCCGTAGAACGAGCGCCAGACGAAGACCATCGAGACCACGAGGAACACGAAGCTCAGCACCCGGCTCAGAATGGGGCCGTTCCTCTCGGTCAGGCTGACCGCCAGTTCCACGGCCAGCAGGCCGAAGAGCGTGGTGAACTTGATCACGGGGTTCATGGCCACCGACGAGGTGTCCTTGAACGGGTCGCCCACGGTGTCGCCGACGACGGTGGCCGCGTGCAGCGGGCTGCCCTTTTCCTTCAGCTCGGTCTCGACGATCTTCTTGGCGTTATCCCAGGCGCCCCCGGCGTTGGCCATGAAGACCGCCTGGTAGAGGCCGAACAGCGCGATCGAGATCAGGTAGCCGATGAAGAAGTACGGCTCGAGGAAGGCGAAGGCCAGTGTCGAGAAGAAGACGGTCAGGAAGATGTTGAACATGCCTTTCTGAGCGTACTGGGTGCAGATCTCCACGACCCGCTTGCTGTCGGTCACCGAGGCCTTGGTCACGCCTTCCAGCTTGATGTTGGCCTTGATGAACTCCACCGCGCGGTAGGCGCCGGTGGACACCGCCTGGGTCGCGGCCCCGGTGAACCAGTAGATGACGGCCCCGCCGGTGATCAGGCCCAGGAGGAACGGGCGGGTGCAGGAGCGAGAGCTTGTCGAGGTTCTGCGTGAGCCCGGAGGTCAGCACCACGATGATCGAGAAGATCATGGTGGTGGCGCCGACGACGGCCGTGCCGATCAGCACCGGCTTGGCGGTGGCCTTGAACGTGTTGCCGGCGCCGTCGTTTTCCTCCAGCAGCTCCTTGGCGGTGTCGAACTTCACGTCGAAGCCGTGCTCGCGGCGGATCTGCTGCGCCACGTTGGGCACTTCCTCGATCAGGGACAGCTCGTAGACCGACTGGGCGTTGTCGGTGACCGGGCCGTACGAATCCACCGCGATCGTCACCGGGCCCATGCCGAGGAACCCGAAGGCGACCAGGCCGAAGGCAAACACCGCGGGCGCCACCATGAGGGCGCCCATCCCGAAGGTGCTGACGACGAAGGCGATCCCCATCAGGAGCACGATGGTCAGGCCGAGCCAGTAGGCGCTGAAGTTGCCGGCCACGAGCCCGGACAGGACGTTCAGCGAGGCGCCGCCCTCGCGGGAGGCGGTCACCACCTCGCGGACGTGGCCCGAGTTGGTGGAGGTGAAGACCTTGACGAGCTCGGGGATGATGGCGCCCGCCAGCGTGCCGCAGGTGATGACCGTGGAGAGCTTCCACCACAGGGTGCCGTCGCCCAGGTTGGGGATGAGGACGTAGGAGGCGGCGTAGGTCGTCACCACCGACACGATCGACGTCAGCCACACCAGGGAGGTCAGCGGAGCCTCGAAGTTCATCCTGGCCACGCCGGCGTAGCGGCCGCGGGCGATGGTCTCGTTGATCAGGTACGACGCGCCGGAGGCCACGATCATCAGCACGCGCATGGCGAAGATCCACACCAGCAGCTGGACCTGCACCGCCGGCTCCTTCACCGCCAGGATAATGAACGAGATCAGCGCGACGCCGGTGACGCCGTACGTCTCGAATCCGTCGGCGCTGGGTCCGACCGAGTCGCCGGCGTTGTCACCCGTGCAGTCGGCGATGACGCCGGGGTTGCGGGCGTCGTCCTCCTTGATGTTGAAGACGATCTTCATGAGGTCGGAGCCGATGTCGGCGATCTTCGTGAAGATGCCGCCCGCGATGCGGAGCGCGGCGGCGCCGAGCGACTCGCCGATGGCGAAGCCGATGAAGCACGGCCCCGCGTAGTCGCCGGGGATGAACAGCAGGATGCACAGCATCAGGAACAGCTCGACGCTGATCAGCAGCATGCCGATCGACATCCCGGCCTTGAGGGGAATCGCGTACACGGGGTACGCCTCGCCCCTGAGGCTGGCGAAGGCGGTGCGCGAGTTGGCGAAGGTGTTGATGCGGATGCCGAACCAGGCCACGCCGTAGCTGCCGGCGATGCCGATGAGGCTGAAGATCAGGATGATGAGGACCCGCGAGGCCTCGAAGTGCAGCAGGAAGCCGAAGTAGAGAATCATGATGATGCCGATGAAGACTTCGAGGAGGAGGATGAACTTGCCCTGGGTGATCAGATAGGTCTTGCAGGTCTCGTAGATCAGCTCCGAGATCTCCCGCATCGACTCGTGCACCGCCATGTTCTTGAGCTGGTTGTAGATGACCAGGCCGAAGACCAGCCCCAGCACGCACACGACGAGCCCGAACATCAGCAGGGTGCGGCCCCCCATCCCGGCCACGTGGACCGAGCCGAGGTCGGGGATCTTGAGGTTGGCCTCGCCGCCCGCTGTCGCGTGCGCCGGAACCGCCGACGCCACGATCAGCCCGAGGGTGAGGATGACTAGCGCTGACAGGACGAGCCAGCCGGCGCGCGACTTTGCAAAGCGGTTGCAGTGCATGCTGTGAGATCTCCTGGCGGGGGTCGCGGTGAACACGCTCAACGACGTGCCGGTACTTTACGCGATGCCTCCGCGGTGGTCAACTTTCAACTGCGTGCAAAGTGTGCGAGTTGACAGGCGTTTGTCGGCCGCCGGTACGATCCATCACGATGGCTGATCACGGAACCGTTGCGCTCGATCGCCACAGCGGTCGGCCGGACGCGCGGAGCGCGCGGTCGGCGGTGCGCCAGGTGACCTGCCCGACCTGTCGGACCAGGACCGCGTGGCAGGGCAATCCGCAGCGCCCGTTCTGCTCGCTCACCTGCCGGCTGATCGACCTCGGCCAGTGGCTCGACGAGCGCTACCGGATTGCTCCGAGGTCAGCCGACGATGTTTCGTAAGACGTCCGGGGCCATCCTCTGTCCCTCGTGCGGTCGCCTGACCAACGCCGACGCCCCGTCCTGCCTGGTGTGCGGCCGGCGGAATCCCGGCATGTGGGGCTTCGCGGGGCCGCTGCGCGCGCTGTTCCGGCGCCGGAGCTTCGTGGATGTCGTCACCGTGGCGTGCATCGTCCTCTACGTGGCGAGCCTCGTCTTCGACCTCCGTGGGGCGCTGCGGCCACGCGGTGTCTTCGACGTGCTGTCGCCGAGCATCGAGGCGCTGCTTCGCGCTGGGCGCGACCGGTTCGGTCGCCTGGCACCTCGGCCGGTGGTGGACCCTGCTCACCGCGATCTACCTGCACGGCAACGTGCTGCACATCCTGTTCAACGTGCTGTGGATCCGTCAGCTGGGGCCAGCCATCGAGCAGCTCTACGGGCCGTCCCGGCTGGTCATCATCTTCACGGTGGCCGGGGTCACCGGTTTTCTGGCCTCCAACCTGCTCGGCCTGCCGCTCACGATCGGGGCCTCGGGCTCGATCTTCGGGCTGCTGGGAGCGATGGTGGCCTTCGGCCAGAAGCGCGGCGGCACAGTCGGCGCGATGATCTTGCGGCAGTACGGACAGTGGGCCCTGCTCCTGTTCGTCCTCGGCTTCCTGATGCAGGGAGTCAACAACATCGCCCATGCCGGCGGCTTCGTCGGCGGGTTCGCCGCCGGGCTGGTGCTGGCGCTGGCCGAGCGTCGGGCCGAGACCGCCTTCGATCAGCTGCTGGCCACGGCCTGCATCGTCCTGACGCTGCTCGGCTTCGCGCTGGCCATCTGGAGCGCCGTCCTCGCCTGAACGCACGAACGCCCGGACTCAGTGTCGAGCCCGGGCGCTGTGGTGATTTACCCCGGCAGCGACCTACTCTCCCACGCAGTTGCCCACGCAGTACCATCGGCCCAGGAGGGCTTAACTTCCGTGTTCGGGATGGGAACGGGTGTGGCCCCTCCGGCAATGCCACCGGGAATCGAATCGAACCGGCGCCCATCGGGCGCCGGCCAACCGAATCCCGAGATTCTCGAGTGCAACACGGCGCGCATCTCTCCGTATCGAACGATGTATGAGTGCAACGTGGTCAAGCCGCACGGGCGATTAGTACCGGTCAGCTGAACACCTTACGGTGCTTACACCTCCGGCCTATCAACCTGGTCATCTACCAGGGCCCTTCAGGGGGCTTACGCCCCGGGAGATCTCATCTTCAGGCGGGTTTCGCGCTTAGATGCCTTCAGCGCTTATCCCTGCCGGACATAGCTACCGAGCGGTGCCCTTGGCAGGACAGCTCGCACACTAGAGGTCCGTCCACCCCGGTCCTCTCGTACTAGGGGCAGCTCCCGTCAAATCTCCTCCGCCCGCGACAGATAGGGACCGAACTGTCTCACGACGTTCTAAACCCAGCTCACGTACCGCTTTAATGGGCGAACAGCCCAACCCTTGGGACCTGCTCCAGCCCCAGGATGCGATGAGCCGACATCGAGGTGCCAAACCTTGCCGTCGATGTGAACTCTTGGGCAAGATCAGCCTGTTATCCCCGGAGTACCTTTTATCCGTTGAGCGATGGCCCTTCCACTCGGAACCACCGGATCACTAGGTCCTACTTTCGTACCTGTTCGACTTGTTGGTCTCACAGT
>CAVZOE010000005.1:75000-401483 GCA_963776725.1 uncultured Candidatus Rokubacteria bacterium
GCCTTTGCGAAGCACGAGATACCTTCCGTGGAGCGCCTCGGTAGCCGGCGCGACGGCCTTGGCGGGATCGCGCACGGGCTGCCCATTCAGCTGAATAGCCCCCTGCGCGATGAGCTCTCGAGCGGCTCGCTTCGAGGAGGCCAGTCCACTGGCCAGCAGCAGATCGACCAGCGCGACCGTGGCGCCGGTACCCGCCGGCAGCGTGGACGAGGGGGCGCCGCGTAGCGCCTCACCCAGCTGGCGTTCGCTCAGCCCCGCCACGTTGCCCTGGAAGAACTCCGCCGTGGTCGCCTCGGCCTCTGCCAGCCCGGCCTCGCCGTGAACGATCCGGGTCACCTCGCGCGCCAGGACCCGCTGCGCCTGGCGCTTCTCCGGCGCCTCCACGCTGAGCCGGGCGAGCGCGTCGATCTCCTCCGGCGGCAGGAAGGTGAAGTACCGGAGATAGGTGACGACCTCCGCATCGGCGCTGTTCAGCCAGAACTGGTACATCTCGTACGCCGAGGTCTTGGCCGGATCGAGCCACACGGTCCCGGTTTCGGTCTTCCCGAACTTGCCGCCGTCGGCCTTGGTCACGAGCGGCAGCGTGAGCCCGTACGCCTCGGCGCCCGCGATTCTCCGGATCAGCTCGGCGCCCGCGGTGATATTCCCCCACTGGTCACTGCCGCCCACCTGCAGCGTGCAACCGTGGCGCTGGTGCAGCTCCAGGAAGTCGTAGGCCTGCAGCACCTGGTAGCTGAACTCCGTGTAGGAGATGCCGGCGCTCATGCGGCTCTTGACCGACTCCCGCGCGATCATCGCGCCCAGGCTGAAGTGCTTGCCGATGTCGCGCAGGAAGGCGATCAGCTCCAGCTTCGAGAGCCACGTGTAGTTGTCCACCAGGATCGCCGCGTGCGAGCCCCGGTCGAAGTCCAGGAACGGCTGGACTTGCTGCTTGAGCCGATCCGCCCAGCCGGCCACCTGTTCGGCGGGATTGAGGGACCGCTCGCCCGCCTTGCCCGCCGGATCGCCGATGAGGCCGGTGCCCCCGCCGACCAGGACGATCGGCCGATGTCCGGCCAGCTGGGCGCGACGTAGGGCCAGCAGTGGCAGCAGGCTGCCGATGTGCAGGCTGTCGGCGGTGGGATCGAAGCCCACGTAGAGCGTGCGGGGCTCGGCGTCGAGGTGGGCGTCGAGCTCGTCGGGCTTCGTCACGTCCGCGACGAGGCCCCTCTGCTGGAGGTCCCGGAGGAATGGGGTGCGCATCGTCTCGATCCGGTGGCGAGCATTATCGCACGGCCTCGCGGCGCGCCATTCCCAGGCGGGTCGCCCGGTATAATGGTCCCGCATGGCATCCGATTCGAAGCGTTCGGGGCCGGGCCGGCGTCTCGCGTTCCTGGGCAGCCGACGGTGGTTGCGGTGGCTCTTGATCGTGGCCGGCATTGGATCGCTGCTGGTGGGAGCCGGCGTCGCGGTGGCAGCACTGTGGGCGTTCACGATCCTGCCTCGCTCGCTGCCCTCGGTCAGTGCGCTGGAAACCTTCCAGCCGCTGGTCGGCACCAAGATCTACGACGACAACGACGAGCTGGTCACCGAGCTCCACGTCGAGCGCCGGATCTTCGTGCCCCTCGCCCAGATGCCCCAGACCCTGCGGGACGCGGTCATCGCCACCGAGGACCGCCGCTTCTACTACCACTGGGGCATCGATCCCATCGGCATCGCGCGGGCCTTCGTGCAGAACTATCGGCGCGGGCGCCTGGCCGAGGGCGGCAGCACCATCACCCAGCAGCTGACGAAGGTGCTGTTCCTCACGCCGGACAAGAGCCTCGAGCGCAAGGTGAAGGAGGCGGTGCTGGCGCTGGAGCTGGAGCGCCGCTACTCGAAGGACCGCATCCTCGAGATGTACCTCAACCAGGTCTACTTCGGGCACGGAGCCTACGGCGTGGAGGCCGCGGCCCGGACCTACTTCGGCAAGTCGGTCTCGGAGATCAACGTGCGGGAGGCCGCGCTGCTGGCCGGGCTCCCCCGCGCGCCGACCTCGTACTCGCCGTTCGAGCACGGCGAGGCCGCCAAGCGCCGCCGCGAGGTCGTGCTGCGCCGGATGGTGGACTACGGCGCGCTCAAGGACGCGGACGCCAAGCGTCTGGCCCGCTCCGATCTCGGCCTCATCCCGCCGGAGCGGCGCCGCACGACCGGGCAGTACTTCCTGGAGTACGTCCAGCAGACGCTCGAGGCCAAGTACGGCGCCGACCTCGTGTTCAAGGGCGGGCTCAACGTCTACACCACGCTCAGTCCGACGCTCCAGCTCGCGGCCGAGCAGGCGCTGCGCGACGGGCTCAAGGCCCTCGAGAGCCGTACGCAGAAGGGGGCGCGGCCGGGCGAGCATCCGGAAGGCGCCGTCGTCACCATCGACCCGGCCACCGGCTACGTGCGGGCCATGGTCGGCGGCTACGACTTCTTCCGCAGCGAGTTCAACCGCGCGGTCCAGGCCCGGCGCCAGCCCGGCTCGGCCTTCAAGCCGTTCATCTACATCGCCGCGCTGGAGGCGGGCTTCACGGCGGCCACCCGCGTCGAGGACGCGCCGGTGTCCTACGCCGTCGGCGCCAGCGGCCAGGCCTGGAAGCCCGAGAACTACGACCGCAAGTACCGCGGCCAGACGACGCTGCAGCAAGCGCTGGAGGAGTCGGTCAACATCGTGACCGTGAAGGTTCAGGAGAAGGTCGGCCTCAGTCGCACGATCCAGGTCGCCCGCCGCTTCGGGATCACGAGCCCGCTGGACGTGAACCTCAGCCTGGCGCTCGGCACCTCCGACCTGACGTTGATCGAATTGACCTCGGCCTACGGAGCGCTCGCCAACCAGGGACAGTGGCTGCCGCCCACCGCGATCCGCTACGTGACGGACGCGCAGGGCAAGCTCGTCGAGGAGCACCTGCCGGAGCCGCGCGAGGCGGTGTCACCGGAGACCGCCTACCTCATCACCCACATGCTGCGCGGGGTGGTCGAGCGCGGGACCGGGCAGGCGGCGAAGGTCCTGGGGCGGCCGATCGCCGCCAAGACCGGGACGACCAACGACTACTCGAACGCGTGGTTCATCGGCTACACGCCGCGGGTGGCCACCGGAATCTGGGTCGGCTACGACCGGCCGCGGAGCCTCGGCAAGGACGAGACCGGCTCGCGCGTCGCGGTGCCCATCTGGGTCAACTACATGGGCAAGGTCCTCGGGGATAGCCCCAAGGAAGACTTCGCGATGCCGGATCGTATCGTGCTCGTCCCCGTCGACCTGGATCCGTCGAACGAGTGCGTGCGGGTCGTGCCGATGGCCTTCGTGCGCGGCACCGAGCCGGCGGTCGGCTGTGGCCCGCGGCGGCAGAGCGTCCCCGGCAGCGATGCGCCGCCGGGCGCGGCGCCCGCGCTGCCGCCAGCGCCTGGCGGCCCGCAGTCGTCGGTTCCCGCCCCGGTGGCGCCGCCCGTTGCGGAGCTTCCGCCGCCGAGTACGCACCCCGCGGCGTCGCTACCGCCCGCGGCCGCGCTACCGAAAGACACGCTCGAGGTGCCGAGCGTCTCGGCGCCCGTCACGCACGGCGCGCCGATGCCCGTGCCCCCGCGGCAGCAAGGGCCGTGAGGCGCTCAGCCCTCGGCGCGCGGGTAAGCCGCCGCGACGTCCCGCCAGGCCGTCTCGCCCAGCAGCTTCGCGAACACGCTCTCGAGCTCGGGGATGGGCACCCGGATCTGCTCCATCGAGTCGCGCTCGCGAATCGTCACGCGCTGATCGCCGGCCTCCCCCTTCTCGGCGTCGCCCACGGTCTTGACGTCCACCGTCACGCAGTAGGGCGTGCCCACCTCGTCCTGGCGCCGGTAGAGGCGACCGATCGCCGCGGTGTCGTCGTAGAGCGTGATCCAGCGCTTGGCCAGCCGGGTGCGGAGGTCGTGGCAGGTGGTCACGATCTCCGACCGCTTCTTGAGCAGCGGGAGGACCGCGATCTTGACGGGGGCCAGCTCGGGATGGAAGCGCAGCACCGTGCGCTTCTCGCCGCGCACTTCTTCCTCACGGTAGGCATCCAGCAGGAACGCCAGCAGCGCACGGTCCACGCCGGCCGAGGGCTCGATGACGAAGGGCACCACGTGCTCCTTGCGCTCCTCGTCGAAGTACGTCAGCGACTTGCCGCTGAACTTCGAATGCTGCTTGAGGTCGAAGTCGGTGCGGTTGGCGATCCCCATCAGCTCGCTCCAGCCCATGGGGAACTCGTAGAGGATGTCCACCGTGCGCTTGGCGTAGTGGGCCAGCTCGTCTTTCGCGTGCTCGTGCCGCTTGAGATGCGCGGGGTCCAGGCCGTAGCGCGTGAACCAGCGCTGGCAGTCCTCGATCCAGCGGTCGTGCCAGTCCTCGTCGGCCGGGCGTCCGTCGATCTGCTCGTGCGGATTCACGAAGAACTCGATCTCCATCTGCTCGAACTCGCGCGAACGGAAGATGAAGTTCCCCGGCGTGATCTCGTTGCGGAAGGCCTTGCCGATCTGGGCGATGCCGAAGGGCAGCTTCCGCCGCGTGGCCTGCAGCACGTTGTCGAAGTTCACGAAGATGCCCTGGGCGGTCTCCGGACGCAGGTAGGTGACCGAGGCGTCTTCCTCCACCGGCCCCATGAACGTCTTGAACATCAGGTTGAACTGCCGCGGCGCGGTCAGCTGGCCCTTGCCACACTCCGGGCACAGCGTGCGGCGCTGGCTGCAGTGACGGCAGGCCTCGCCGGCCGGGATCTGGAACTTGTTGCCCTTGGTGGCCTCGCAGAAGTGGGTCCAGGGCAGCTCGTCCACGTGATCGGCGCGAAAGCGCCGCTTGCACTCGCGGCAGTCCACCATCGGATCGGTGAAGTTGTCGACGTGGCCGCTGGCCTTCCAGACCGTGGGGTGCATGAGGATCGACGCGTCGAGCCCGACCATGTCCGCGCGCTGCTGGACGAAGTCGCGCCACCACACGCGCTTGATGTTGTTCCTCAGCTCCACGCCGAGCGGACCGTAGTCCCAGCACGATCCGGTCCCGCCGTAGATCTCGCTGGACTGGAAGATGAACCCCCGGCGCTTGGACAGCGAGACGATCACGTCCATCGGAGTACTCATGCGCGTTCTCCCGAGATCTCCTCCAGCCGCTTCATCTCCCGCAGAAAGCGGCCGCTTCGCGTGGGCTGGCCGATGACCCGGGCCAGCTGGGTGTCGAGCAGCGATCGCAGCTCCGGTCCCGCCCGGCCGATCGGCGTGGCCACGGCCTCCTCCCAGCGTACCGCCCGGAGCCGGTCGAAGGCCGCCAGTGTCGCCGGCGACATCGGGACCGCACCGACGCCCGGTCGCCGGCCGCACGCCTCGCACACCACGCCGCCCTCGTCGAGGGCCGGCCGCGGAAACGGATACGCACGCCCACACTCGATGCAGCGGTCGAGCCGCGGTCGGTGCCCCAGCAGATCCAGGCAGCGGACGCCGAAGCACGCCGCCACGCGCGGCGGCCGGGTGGTCTCCTCCATCGCTCGCAGGGCCCGCACCAGCAGGCCGTAGAGGGCGGGCTGCCGGTCCCGCTCGCCGGTCGTGCGGGCCACGATCTCGACCATCCAGGCCGCCTCCCCCAGCCGCCCGAGGTCCTCGCGCACCGAGGCGAACGGACGCGTGACGTCGAAGTGGTCGACGCGCACCAGCTCGCTCCGCCCGGTGTCGAAGAACACCAGCTGACCGAGGGTGAACAGCTCGAGGCTTCCGCCGAATCGCGACTTGAGTCGCCGGGCCGCCTTGGCCACGCCGCGCAGCCGTCCGAAGTCGCGGGAGAAGAAGGTCACCACCCGGTCGCTCTCGCCGAGGGGGAAGCTGCCGATCACGACCGCCGCCGAGCGACCGAGGCCCATGCCTACGAGGTCAGCCGGAACCCGAACTCGCGCAGCGCGCGCTCGTCCTTGCGCCAGTTGTGTCGCACCTGCACCCGGTTCTCGAGGAACACCGGAATGCCGAAGAACGCCTCCAGCTCACGCCGGGCCGCGGTGCCCACCCGCTTGAGCATGGCGCCGCCCTTGCCGATCACGATGCCCTTCTGCGACTCCTGCTCGACGAAGATCGTCGCCCGTATGTACAGCCGCTCCGGCGCGGTCCGCTCGGTCAGCTCTTCGACCCGGACCGCGGTCGCGTACGGCACTTCCTGGTGCGTGAAGTGGAAGATCTGCTCGCGGATCACCTCGGCCACCCAGAACGTCTCGGGCTGATCGCTGGTGGCGTCGGCCGGGAACAGCGCGGGGTGGACGGGCAGCGTCGCGATCAGGAGCTCGAGGAGCCGGTCGCAGTTGGTGCCGTCGACGGCCGAGATCGGCACCAGGGCCTGGAAGTCGTGGGCGGCGCGCCAGCGATCGAGCAGCGGCAGCAAGCGCCGCCTTGGGCGACACCACGTCGGTCTTGTTCAGCGCGCACACCGCGGGGCCGCCGTACGCGCGCAGCGGCTCGAGCACGAGATCGTCGGGCCCGGTGCGCTCGGTGGCGTCCACCACCAGGCAGATGACGTCCACGTCCTCCACCGCCCGCCGGGCCGTCTGCTGCATGAACTCCCCGAGCTTGCCGCCGCCCACGTGCAGCCCGGGCGTGTCCACGAAGACCGCCTGGGCGTCCGGCCGCGTGAGGATCCCGGTGATCCGGTTGCGCGTGGTCTGCGGCCGCGGCGACACGATCGCGAGCTTCTGTCCCACCAGCCGGTTCAGCAGCGTCGACTTGCCGGCGTTCGGCCGCCCGATCAGCGACACGAATCCGGCGCGGTGCTCACCGACCTTGTTCGTGCTGGCCGGGCCGGCCCGCTTGCTCATCGGTGGAGCAGCCCGGTCCACAGGCGCGCCGGGGCGCCGGCCAGGATGTCGCGCTCCCGTCGATGCATCAGGTCCGCCTCGAGCGGATCACGGTCGTCGTAGCCCACGAGATGGAGGGTACCGTGGGTGACGAGCAGATCGAGCTCGAGGGCCAGCGGCACGCCGACACGGTGGGCCTGGCGCCGCGCGGTCTCGGCCGAGATCACGATCTGACCGAGGAGCTGCTCGGGGGCGTCGGGCGCCTCCAGCGGAAAGGCCAGCACGTCGGTGCGGCGGCTGATGCCGCGATAGCGCGTGTTCATCCGGCGGATCTCGACATCGTCCACGATCGCCACCTCGACGGTGCCCCCGGGTCGGCCCACCGCGACCAGCGCGCGGCGCGCGGCGCGGATCAGACGTCGAACCTGGATGGGGACCTGACGCTGGCGGTTGTCGACAGCCGCCCGCATCAGGGAGCGCCGGCGGTCGCCTCGTCCTCGGCGCCGGGCGCGGAGGCCACGGGGCCGTCGGCGGGGCGCGCACCGGCCCGGCGGGCTTCGTGCGCGCCGTAGGCGCGGATGATGGCCGACACCAGCCGGTGCCGGACGACGTCCTGCTCGTCGAAGTAGACGAACGTGATGCCGGGTACGCCCTTGAGAATGGACTGGATCTCGATGAGTCCCGAGTGGCGGGACGCCGGCAGGTCCACCTGGGTGACGTCGCCGGTGATGACCATCTTGGAGTTGAAGCCGAGCCGGGTCAGAAACATCTTCATCTGCTCGGTGGTGCTGTTCTGGGCCTCGTCGAGGATGATGAACGCGTCGTTGAGCGTCCGGCCCCGCATGTAGGCCAGCGGCGCGATCTCGATGGCCCCCTTCTCCATGAGCGAGGCGACCTTCTCGGCCTCCAGCATGTCGTAGAGCGCATCGTAGAGGGGGCGCAGGTACGGATGGATCTTCTCGTAGAGGTCGCCGGGCAAGAATCCCAGGCGCTCGCCAGCCTCGACGGCCGGGCGGGTCAGCACGATCCGCGAGACCTCGCGCTTCATCAGCGCCGAGACGGCCATGGCCACGGCCAGGAAGGACTTGCCGGTGCCGGCCGGGCCGATGGCGAAGACCATGTCGTGGCCGCGGATGGCGTCGACATAGCGCTTCTGGCCGCGCGTCTTGGGGGTGATCCACTTCTTGCGCGACGGCACCGCGATGGCGTCGCTGAACACCGCCTTGAGGTCGACCTGCGCGTCGTCGGCGACCATCCGGACCGCCGCCCGCACCTCCCCCGAGCGCAGCGGCGCGCCCGAGCGCACCAGATCGGCCAGCTGGGTCAGCGCGCGCTCGGCCCGCAGAACCTGGCGCTCGTCGCCCCGGAGGGTGATGTCGTGACCGCGGGCTACGATGCGGACGTCGAGCTCGGACTCGAGGGTACGGAGATGCCCGTCGTTGCTGCCGAGGAGGTCGCCCAGGTCGACGTCGGGGGCCAGCGAAAGCCGGCGCGTGATGGTGGTCGCTTCGCTCAACGCCTATCGTTCCCGGGGCCAGTCTACCACGTGGATCCGTACGCCCTCGGACGAGCCGCCGCCGGCACTCAGCGCTTGCGCTCCGGGGTCGGCTCGGGCAGGGCCAGGCGAATGTGCAGCTCGCGCAGGCGCTCGGGCGGCACCTCCGATGGAGCCTGCATCAACAGATCTTGCGCCTCCTGGTTCATCGGGAAACGCGATGACCTCGCGGAGGTTGCGTCTCGCCGGCCAGCAGCATCACGATGCGGTCGATGCCCGGGCGCCGAGCCGCCGTGCGGCGGCGCGCCGAACTTGAACGCGTTCAGCATGCCGCCGAAGTGCGCCTCGACGTGCTCGCGGCTGTAGCCGGCGATGGCGAAGGCCTTGTACATGATGTCGGGCAGGTGGTTGCGGATGGCGCCCGCTGGAGAGCTCGACGCCGTTGCACACGATGTCGTACTGGTAGGCCTTGATCGTCAGCGGGTCCTGCGTCTCGAGCGCGTGCGAGTCCCGCCCTGCGGCATCGAGAACGGGTTGTGGCTGAAATCGATCTTGCCGGTCTCCTCGTCCCGCTCGTACATCGGGAAGTCGACGATCCAGCAGAACCGGAAGGCGTTCTTCTCGACCAGATCGAGGTCCTCGCCCAGCTTGACGCGGGCCCGCCCGGCCAGCCGCTCGGCGGCCGCGCGCGCGTCGCACGACGAAGAACACCGCGTCGCCGTCGGCGGCGCCGGTCGCCTCGCGCAGGCGAGCCAGCCGCGGCTCGTCCAGGAAGCTTGCGCGATCGGGCCCTTGGCCGCGCCCTCGGCCAGCGTGAGGTAGCCGAGCCCCGGCGCGCCCTGGCTCGCGGGCCCACTGGTTCATGCGATCGAAGAAGCTGCGCGGCTGGGCGGCCGCCTGCGGCACCCGGACCGCGCGGACCACCGCTCCCTTGTCGATGGCGGAGGCGAAGACGGTGAAGCCCGAGCCGCGGAACACCTCGGTGACGTCGGCTGAGCACGAGCGGGTTGCGCAGGTCCGGCTTGTCGGTGCCGTAGCGCGCCATCGCGTCGTCGTAGGCGATGCGCGGGAACGGCACCGGCGTCACCGTGGCGTCGGGCTGCGAACTCGTTGAACACGCCGTGCAGCACCGGGCTCGATCGCGGCGAAGACGTCGTCCTGGGTCACGAACGACATCTCGAGATCGAGCTGGTAGAACTCGCCGGGCGAGCGGTCGGCGCGGCCGTCCTCGTCGCGGAAGCACGGCGCGATCTGGAAGTAGCGGTCGAAGCCGGCCACCATCAGCAGCTGCTTGAACTGCTGCGGCGCCTGCGGCAGCGCGTAGAACTTGCCGGGATGGATGCGGCTCGGCACCAGGTAGTCGCGCGCGCCCTCGGGCGAGATCGACGTCAGGATCGGCGTCTGGAACTCGGTGAAGCCGCTGGCGATCATGCGCCGGCGGATGCTGGCGATGACGTGACTGCGCAGCAGGATGTTGCGGTGCAGCTGCTCGCGGCGCAGGTCGAGGAACCGGTAGCGCAGCCGCGTGTCCTCGGGATACTCCGCCTCGGTGTTGACCTGGATCGGCAGCGTGTCGGCCGTCGACAGCACCGTCAGCTCGTCCACCGCCACCTCGACCTCGCCGGTGGCCAGCTTGGGGTTGACGGCCGCCGGCGCGCGCGCCACCACCTTGCCCGTCACGCTGATCACGCTCTCCAGCCGGACCGACTCGGCGGCGGCAAAGACGGGGCTGCCGGTGTCGAACACACACTGGGTCAGGCCGTAGTGGTCGCGCAGGTCGATGAAGAGCAGGTGCCCGTGGTCGCGCTTGCGATGGACCCAGCCGGCCAGCCGCGCCGTCACGCCGACGTCCTTGGCCCGCAGCTCTCCACACGTGTGGGTGCGGTACGACGTCGTCGTCATCCGCGCTCTGGCGTGCCGGTGAGCGGCTTCACGGTGACCGCGCCGGAAGCCTCGGGGGCGGCGAAGCCCCAGAAGCCGTGGCGGGCGAAGTCGTCGAGCTGCTTGCCGAAGTTCTTGCGCCGCAGCTCGACGGAGACCAGGTACCCCTCACCGCGTAGCCGCCGGGCGGCAGCCAGGGCCGAGGCCAGGTCGGCGTGGCCGTCCACCACCAGCGCGAGCCGGCGGGGCGCCGCCGGGGCGGCCGCGGCCCCGGGCGTGGCGGCGCCGGCCCGATCCGCCAGGATCAGGATCAGCCGCTCGAAGCCGATCGAAAATCCGCAGGCCGGGACGTCCCGGCCCAGCAGCTTGCCCACCATTCGATCGTAGCGCCCTCCGCCAGCGATGGACGATGGGAAGGCCGGCGACGACATCTCGAAGATCGTTCCCGTGTAGTAGCCCATGCCGCGCACGAGCGTGGGGTCGAAGGCGACCCGCGTGCCGGCCGGCAGATCGCCGCTGGCGGTCCGGATGATCGCGGCGAGCCAGTCGAAGGCCTCGCCAGCCTCCTGGCCCACCATCGATCGCAGGGCCTCGAACGCGGGCTCGCCCTTCTGCAGCGTGGGCAGCAGCTGCTCGAAGCGCGCGACGGCCGCCGCGTCGTGGCCGGCCTCGCGGAGCTCGCGCACGACGCCGTCCGGGCCGATCTTGTCCAGCTTGTCGAAGACGATGAAGAAGCCGGCCTGGGCCGCCTCGGCGATGCCACAGTGCCGGGCGATCAGCGCGAGGATGCGGCGATCGTTGATGCGCACGGTGAGATCGGCGAGTCCCAGCCGCGCCAGCGCCTCCGACGTCGCCAGGATCAGCTCGATCTCGACCACCGGCGAGGACACGCCGAGCACGTCGATATCGCACTGGGTGAACTGGCGGAAGCGTCCCTTCTGGGGCCGCTCCGCGCGCCACACCGGGCCGATCTGGATCGCCTTGAGCGGGTCGGGCAGCCGGGCGTGGTTCTCGGCGTAGTAGCGGGCCAGCGGCACCGTCAGGTCGTAGCGCAGGCCAAGGTCGGCCAGCTCGCGCTCCCCCGAGCGAACGGCGGTCTCCAGATCTTCACCGCGCTTGAGAACCTTGAAGATCAGCTTCTCGTTGTCGCCGCCCTCGCTGCCGATGAGCAGCGGCAGGCTCTCCAGCGCCGGCGTCTCGATGCGCCGGAAGCCGTAGCTGCGGTAGACCGTGACGATCTGCTGGACGGCCGCGTCGCGCAGCTCGACCTCGTCGGGCAGGACGTCACGCATGCCCCGCGGGGGCGTGGTGGCAAGCGTCACCCGTCCCGCCTTCATGGGCGGCCAGGGCCGGACAAACAGCGACGACGAGCCATCGAGGATTGCAGGGTCGTGATCAGGGCGGCGGGCGCAAGCGTGCCGACGTCACTCCGACGACGTCAGGATGATCTGGGTCTCGCCGACGGTATTGAACATGTTCGTGAAGTGCACCACCGCGACGACCAGCCGGGGCGTGGTGCCGTCGTCGGACGGAATCGCGCCGAGCGCCGAGATGGTTCCCTCGAAGCCGGAGTTGACCGTCTGGAAGCGGTAGCCTCCCGGCCCCTTGAAGATCACGGCGAGCCGTCCGGGGAACTGATTCTGCGGGACCACGATCTCGTCGACCCCGTCACCGTCGAGGTCCACCGCCAGCGGCGCCGGCTCCGGCTTGTGCGGGTAGCTGCGGCCCCCGCGCTCGACCTGGGTCTTCACCATGAGCATCGTCGGGCCGCCGCCGACGAGCGCCGCCGACCGGAACAGCTCCTCGGAATCGAGCGCGATTCGCATCCGGCTCTGGTCGTCCACGAAGGCCAGCGCGCGCGAGCCCTTGCCCGAGATGTTCGACAGGGTGGCGCCGGTCGCCCGGAACATGTTCGGCACCCGGACCCGGGTGTCGGTGACGAGCTTGTTGCCCTGGATCATGGCCTTCGTGACGTCGCCCTTCTTGAAGAAGGTGCTCTGGGCGAAGGGCGATGTCCACAGCGTCTTCTTGATCCCGTCGCCGGTCTCGTCCACCGCCATCAAGATTTCGCTGGCGTCGGCGATGATCACCGACGGCTTGCCGTCGCCGGTCGAGCCCAGGATGAAGGAGGTGATCAGGATCGACGGATGCTCGTGATAGCGATTGACGACGACGTGGAGCGTGCCATCGCCGGTCAGCTCGGCGAGCTGCACGCTGAACACCTGGCCCCGCACGTCCGCCTTGTAGGTCCACTCGGCCTCGAGGGTGTTGCCGACGATCCGGTAAAGAAAAACGCGCTCGCCGTCGGTGACCACCATGCGCGGGATCTTGTCCTTCGACCACACCGCGACATCCATGGACGTGACGGCAAACGGGAACTTGGCGATCTCTCGTAGCGGGATGGCCGATTCGCCACTCGAGTAGGTGCCGGCATCGAGGTCGCCCGTGAGAAGCCGGGACAGAAACGACCGCGGCGGGTTGGGCGTCTGATTGTCCCGCGTCTTGGTGGACGCCGAGAAGTCGCCCTTGGGCGCCGTCCTGATGGACGGCGGCACGAAGAGCGCGGTCGTCATGAGCGGGGTCGGCCCGGGGAACGTGAACAGCCTGACGTCCATGTAGGGCTTGGCCTGCGTGCGCGTGAACGCGATGATCAGGAGGTTGTCGACCTTGAACCGCGCGGCCAGCGGCGCGAGCCCCTTGCCGTCCAGCAGGTCCTGGCGCCCGATCCCCTGCTGTCCCAGCCACACGTTCATGGCGTCACCCATGCCGACCTGGAACCGTCCTGACCGGTTGAGGGTGTCGGACACTTCCTGCACGACCGCCTCGACGATGTCCGGCTTGACTCCGACATCGACGGCCGACAGGAGACTCAGCTTGATCTTGCCCGACGAGACGCGAGCCTTGTCGCCCGGGCGCACTTCGGTGCCCTGGGTCGCGGTCCCCGTCGAATACGCCTCGAAGACCTGCTGCACCTGCATGCGTCCGACGGGCTGCTCGGTCCGGCCCAGGGACGCTCCAGTTCTGGGGTGCCGGAGCTCGCGGCCCTCGCGATAGATCTCCATGTCGATGCCTGCGACGACGCCGTCCTTCTTGCCGAGCCCCAGCGTCACCGCGGTGCCCTGGGCCTCGATCACGTCGCCATCGATCTTCGGGAAAAGACTGACGATCTGGTCGGTGAGCACGCTCAGGCTGGGAGGTGCGGCGACAGGCTTCGAGGGCGTCTGCGTCTGCGTCTGGGCTGTCGAGCTGGCCGCCGTCGCGAGGCCGACCAGGAGGGCGAGAACCAGCACCTGGCGGAGACGGGATGACATCACGCAACCGGCCTCCAACATGGACCGAGGCTAGCCCACGGGTCAGGGAGAGTCAAGGAAACGGAGAAAGCGAAGCGGGGCATGGGCGATGCTGCCACCCATGCCCCGCCGTTACCGCAGACTGCTGTAACGGTTACTAGAAGGACAACCGCACGCGAGTCGTGAACGCGTAGGCGTCTTTCGAATCGCGATGGTTGATGTGCGGGTTGGCGGCACTGGCACCGGCGCAGGTTGTGCAAGCCTCCGCCGTATCGAGCGCGTTGCCAGCGTTGAGCCAGGCACCGATCATGTCCAACGAGGCGTTCGGGGCGAACTTCCACCCCATGCCGACGTTGAACTCAGTGCCGATGTAGTTCGAGTCACCCTTGGCGAAGCTGTTCTGACTGACGATGGTGCGCGTGGTGCCGGCGACACCCGTGTCGGTGTCGACCTTCTCGGCCGTCCACGTCGGGCTGACCGTCCCAAAGAAGGCCAGGGCCGGCGTCAGGCTGTACGTCGCGCGCAGAGCGATCGACGCACGACCGTACCGGTCGTAGCCAACGTTCGTGGTCATACCGCCGTTGTTCAGACCCGTACCGAAGTCCGCGTCGCTGAGGGCCAGGATGGCGCCCCAGGTCGAGTAGTACCCGGTGTCCGTGTCCAGCGGCTCGAAGTAGTGGATGCCCTGGGCCAGGCTGTCGCGAGCCTTGTTACCCGGGCTATACACGCCGCGAGCCTCGAGGAGCAGCGGACCGAGCCGACCAGCTACCGATGATGTCGGCCAGGAAGGAGGACATGTTGCTCGTGACAGGCTTCTTGGCGCCGCCCGAGGTGCCCGACCAGGCGAGGTAGTCGCGTGACCGAACTGGAAGTAGAACGTCGGATCGAGGCCGAACGCGCCAAAACGCCAGCGCGCATCGGCACCGATCGTGTGACGGGTCTCGTGCATCGCCGTGCGAGCCGTTCGTCACGTTGTCCGCGTTACCGAATGTCGACGCGGAGTTCGTGGTGGCGTTGTTGGCGGCGAGGTTCGCGTCGGGAAGTGACGGTCGACCGACGCACGGCGCGCCGACGAGCTCGTCGTGCCCTCGGCGTAGAACAGCGAGTACAGCGGCTTGATGTCGAGCCCCTTGAACGGCGTGAACTCCGGGCTCGTGATGATCGCGAAGTCGTTGCCGCGGGTGGGCTTGCCACCGGTGACAAGGCCCGCCGAGGCCACCCCCTTGGTTCCGCGGTTGTCGCCACCGTTCTCATCCTCCACCATGACGTAGGCGAAGTTCATGAGAAGGTTCGGCGCGAAGGTGGTCTTCGTCGAGAGACCGGCGAAGTCACCGCTCGCGTAGGTGTTCTTGTACGTGGCGATGCTGGCGAAGGGCTGCAGACCGGCCCGCGCCATCGTCTCCACCGGGATGAACGGCATCACGCTGTCCTTACCGGTCAGCGGGAACTCCGTGTACAGCCACTTGATCTCGATGATGCCCGCCGTGTCCGTGTTGAGACCGGCGTCCGACGAGGTGCCCGGGTGGGCACGCGAGCAACCGAGCGTGGCCGCGCTCTGGTTCTTGCCGTTGCCACCGCCGCACGAGCCGACCTGGCCGTAGGTCAGGTCCAACTCGAGGCCCATGACCGCCTTCACCCGACCAACCTCGAACGTGAAGTCCGGGCGGAAGCGGGTTCTGGCGTACCACTCCTGGTCACTGTCTCGGGAGAAGTTGCTCTCCGAGTAGTTCTTGCCGACGGACATCACCTGGTCGAACAGACCGGTGATCGTCACCTTCGGCGTCTGCGCCATTGCCGGCGGAACCAGCATCGCCAGCATGGCCACAGCGAGCACTGCCGCTAAGACCATCCTTCTCATGCACTGCCTCCTCAGTTGTGGGTGCGTTTCGCTACCACCACGGTGCAAAGCGACATCACCAACAGATGCTGGGAGATAGCTGGAACAACGAGTCGGTTGTACCGCGTGCGGGCCGAATAGCGTCAAGAAAAAACGGCCTTTCCCCGACGGGGCTCGACCATTGGTTTAACCACCTTCGCCCAGCGACTTCAGTCGCTCCAAAGCCGCTTGACCAAAGGGCGTATTGGGATCGAGACGTCGCGCCTGGCGAAAGGCGGCCTTGGCCTCTTCACTGCGGTTCTCGGCGACCAGGACGAGGCCCAGGTTGTAGTAGGCGGCCTGCATCTGCGGGTCGAGGGATAGCGCAAAGCGCAGCGAGCTCTCCGCCTCCGGGTAGCGCTTGAGGTGGTAGAGGGCCAGGCCGAGGTTCTGGTGGACGAAGTCGGGGACCGCCAGCGTCGGCAGCGCCAGGGCCTTCCGGTAGGCGCCCACGGCGTCCTCCCAGCGCCCGGTCTCGGCGTAGGCGGTCCCGAGGTGGAACTGGGCATCGGCCGACTTGGGATCGATCTCGACGGCCTTCTGGAACTCGGGGAGCGCCATGTCGGGACGGCCGAGCTCGAGGAGCACCAGGCCGAGCGTGTCGTGGTATTCCGAGACACCGGGATCGACGCCGACGGCCTCCTTCAGCGCCGCGAGCGCGGGTGCCGGCTGCCGGTCCTTGAGGTGGGTGAGACCACGCTCGTAGGCGGCCTGGGCACGCAGCCGGTCCGACTCGGTGACCGTGGACGCGCACGCCGTGGTCAGCAGCGCGACGAGCGTCAGCGCAAGCCCGCGTCGTGTTGACACCTTTGTCCCCTCCCATGTAGCCTGCATTGCGTGCCGACCTACGAGTACGAGTGCGGCAAGTGCCGCCGCGTCTTCGAGATCCGCCAGCGCATCTCCGAGCCGCCGCTCACGACGTGCGACGTCTGCGGCGGCGAGGTGCACCGGCTGCTCTCGGCCGCGCCCTTCATCCTCAAGGGCGAGGGCTGGTACGTCACCGACTATCCGTCCGAGTCTCGCAAGAAGGCGCGCGAAGCCGAAAAATCTTCGAGCAGCTCGTCCGAGGCGTCCTCGCAAGACCGAGACGAAGTCCGAGAGCCAAGTCCGAACCAAGAGCCGGGAAGTCCGCCAAGACCGACGGCGAAATCCTCCGGCTCGAAGTCGGACGGCGGATCGAGCACTAGCGGCGCCTCCTCGGGCGCACCGGCATCGACGAAGTCCGACTGACCACGACCGGCGTTCCCCGGCGGGCGCGCAGCAGCGCCTCGGCGCTCCCCTCGCGCACCGCGATCTCCAGCCGTCCTCCTGAGCCGACGAGCGCTCCCGGACGGCCCGGCTGCAAGTCACCGTAGGTGCCGACCAGCGGCACCTCGCGCCCGCCGACCCGGATCGTCAGCCGAGAATCCAGCGGCTCCACCGAGCGGGCGTGGATCGACGTGATGAGGTTGCCGAAGCGATCCGTGTGCACGACCGCGCCGGCGACGCTCCCCGTCACCTCGCGCACCTCGGGCCAGACGAGCCGGACGGGATCGGCGATCGGCGGTCCCAGCCGGGCGGCGTCGACGCCCAGGGCCAGGTGGGCGGCGGCGGGCGCGAACACGTCGCGGCCGTGGAAGGTGCGACTCACGACGCGCAGCCGGTACTCCGGGGCCTCGCAGCTCGAAGGCGCGCCAGGCATCGCCCCGGAGAAACGGGGTGAACAGCCCGTTGTCGGGCCCCACGAAGACCTGCTCGCCCGCGACCAGGGCCAGACCGCGCCGGGCGGTCCCGACGCCGGGATCCACCACCGCCAGGTGCACGGTACCGGCCGGGAAGAACGGCGCGGCCGCCTCGAGGGCCAGAGCGCCCTCGGTGATGTCGTGGCGCTCGATCTCGTGGGTGACGTCGACGAGCTGCAGGGACTGGCGGGCGGTGTGGGCGATGCCGAGCATGACGCCCTTCATCTCCGCGACGTACGCGTCGCGAAGACCGAAGTCGGTGGTCAGCGTGACGATTCCGGCCACACGCGTGGGGGCGCGCCGCGGCGCTCACCGATCGCGATCCACGACGAAGTCCGCCACCAGCGACAGCGTCTCGCGCTCCTCGGACGGCGCGAAGGCTTCCAGATCGGCCTTGGCGGCCCGGGCGAAGGCCTGCGCGCGGGCCCGGGCGTACTCGACGCCCTCGGCCTCCAGCACGAGCCGGCGAATGTCCTCGATCTCCGCGGTCTGAAGCGTGCGGCGGCGCAGCAGCGCCCGCACCCGCTCGGCCTCCGCCGGTGGCACGCGCTCGAGCATGGCGATGAGCGGCAGCGTGCGCTTGCCCTCCCGCAGGTCGGCGCCGATCGCCTTGCCGAGCCGGTCCTGGTCGGCGTCGAAGTCGAGCGCGTCGTCGGAGATCTGGAACGCGATGCCGATGTCCAGACCGTAGCGGGTCAGCGCCTCGGTCTGGGCGGGTGGCAGCGCGCCGAGCAGCGCGCCGATCCGGCAGCACGCCGACATGAACGACGCGGTCTTCTGGGTGATGATCCGCGTGTAGTCGGCCTCGGAGGTCAGCCCGCTGCGCTTGAGCTGGAGCTGGAACACCTCGGCCTCGGTCATCGAGACGGTGGCCCGCGCCAGCGTCTCCATCACGCCCCGATCGTTGTCGCGCACGAGCATCGCGAACGACTTCGAGTAGAGGTGATCGCCCACCAGCACGGAGGCGTCCACGCCCCACTGCGCGTTGGCCGACGGCCGACCCCGCCGCAGCGGCGCCTCGTCGACGACGTCGTCGTGGATGAGGGTCGCGGTGTGCAGCAGCTCCACCACGCAGGCCAGCCGCACCGCCCGGGGTCCGCGGGACTCGGCCAGCCGCGCCGCCAGCAGCAGGAGGATCGGGCGCAGGCGCTTGCCGCCGGCGCCCGCGATGTAGCTGCCCATCTCCTGGATGAGCGGGACCGGCGAATTCAGCTCGCGATGGATCTCGGCCTCGACCGCGGCCAGATCCTCGCCGACGAGCGCGGCCACGCGCTCCTTGAGGACCCGTTCCAGGGTGGGCGTGGCCACGCAGCCTGCGCTACTTGGGGACGACGCGATCGCGCACCTGCACCTCGGTGCCGGGCGCGGTCGACTGGACCTCGGCCAGCGAGAACCTCTCGCGGGTCTCGGTGACGCGCGCGGTCCCGACCTCGTCGTCGAGCTCGCCCAGCACCTCGCCGGTCACCGGATGCACGAGCGGGATGGTGTCCCGACGCAGGCTCACGACCGAGCCGGCGCGCAGGCCGTCCACCGCGGTGAGGTCGATGATGATCCGGGTCGGCTCCACGCGGACGACGTAGCCGCGCTTGGGCGGCTCGGGCACGGCCACCGCGCGGCCGGTTTGACCGCGGCGGTCGGCGCGACCGGCAGCGTCGGAGGCGGAGCGGCCGGCGCGGCCAACGGAGCCGGCGCAGGCTGCGGAGCCGGCGCCGGCTGTGGAGCCGGCGCGGCCGAGGAGCCTGGGCGACCGGCGCCGAGGGTGGCGCCGCCGCGGGAGCCGCACTGCCCGCGGCCCGGGGATCGACGGCGCCGGCGCGGGACGGATCCACCGTCGGATACGGCACGCCCTGGCGCGGGCTGATCTTTCCGCCGCCGGGCGGCAGGCCGTACTTGGCCACGACCTCGGGCGGCGCGATGATCGCGCTCTTGCCGCGCAGCAGCGTGGTCATCGTCGTCGGGAGCTTGTCCTCCTCGACCCAGATGTACTCGGGCTCGCTCCGGACGTCGCCGAATCGCGGATTCTTGATGAGCAGCCAGCGCGTCTCGGCCGACTTGAGGTTGACCGTGGGCTCGGGAGTGACGGGCATGCCAGCGATCTGGCGTAAGCCGTTGCACCCGGAGACCGCGAGCATCGCGAAAAGAGGAGCCCGACTACGTACCGCGCCTTCATGCGGCGTCTACCATACACACACGGGCCTGGGACGCTCAGTCTTCCGGCCGGGGCTCCCAGGGAAACCGCTGCTCCTCGCCGCCGCTGGTCGAGACCAGCGGGAGCCGGCGGGAGAAGAGGGCGGTGCCGGTGATGGCCGAGATGTAGGTGACGTCGAGGTAGACCGTCCCGCGCCGGTCGAGCAGCATGGGCACGACCCAGCCGGCCAGCTCGAGGCTCCGCGCGCTCCGCATGGCGCGCTCGGGCCGGGCCAGCACGTCCTCGATCTTCACGCTGCCGCTGGCGAACAGCTCGCTCACCGCCAGCGGGTCGACGACCTGGAAGCGCTTGGTCTGCTCGAGCCCGGCCGCGACGAGGAACGGCACTCGCCGGACGTCGGCCTGGGTCCCCGTCATGTCCATCACCGGCGTCACCGCCACCCGGATGCGGGCGCGCGTGATCCGCGCCCCGTCCGCCGGCCGGGGCCGCGGCGTCTCGGGCAGCGCCAGATAGCGAGCGGCCGAGAACCGCGGGTAGACGCGCAGCACCACCGCGTGGCCGAGAACCTCCTCGTAGCGGCCGAGGACCTTGCCGGTGATCGGGTGCGCGAACGGCTCGCCCTTGCGGAAGATCGTGTATTCCTGTCCGAGCACCGCGCCGGTCTCGGCGTTGACGTCGAGGAAGATCTCCGGCCCCTCCACCGAGACCACCACCGACTCGATCGGCTGGAAGGCGTGGGCGAAGTCGACCGTCATCAGCCCGAACGTCGCCCCCACGCGGTCGGCCATTCCCGCCTGGACCGGACGGGCGACGAGCAGGAGCAGCGACACCAGAACCACGAGCGCCTGGCGAAGGAGCCGGCCGCGGCGCAGGAGCGTCAAAACGTCACCGAGGGCTGGTGGACGCCGAACACCGCGCGCAACCGCTCACAGATCTCGCCCAGCGAGGCCGAGGCCTCGACCGCGTCCACCAGCAGCGGCATCAGGTTGGCGCGGCCCCGGGCCCCGGTCTCCAGCGCATCGAGGGCGCGCCGCGCCCGGTCGGTATCGCGGGTGCGCCGCAGGCGGCCCAGCCGCTCGGCCAGCGCCTCGCCGACGCTGGGGTCGAGCTGGAACAGGTTGGTGGGCGGCGGGTCGTCGGTGACGAAGTCGTTCACGCCGACCACGATCCGGCTCTTGTCCTCCACCTCGCGCTGCCAGCGATAGGCGGCGTCCTGGATCTCCCGCTGCATGAAGCCGATGGCGGCCACCGATCCGCCCAGCTGGTCGATGCGCGTGATGTACGCCTCCGCGCCGTCCTCGATGTCGCGGGTGAGGCGCTCGATGGCGAACGAGCCCCCGAGGGGATCGACGGTGTCGGCCACGCCCGACTCGGCGGCCAGGATCTGCTGGGTGCGGAGCGCGATGCGCACCGCCCGCTCGGTCGGCAGCGACAGCGCCTCGTCCATCGAGTTGGTGTGCAGCGACTGGCAGCCGCCCAGCACCGCGGCCAGCGCCTGCACGGTCACCCGCACGATGTTGTTCTCCGGCTGTTGCGCGGTCAGCATGCTCCCCGCGGTCTGCGCGTGAAAGCGTAACATCATCGAGCGCGGATCCTGCGCTTTGAAGCGATCGCGCATGATGCGGGCCCACAGCCGGCGCGCCGCCCGGTACTTGGCGATCTCCTCCAGCAGGTCGTTGTGCGCGTTGAAGAAGAACGACAGCTGCGGGGCGAACGCATCCACGTCGAGCCCGGCGTCGAGCGCCGCCTGCACGTAGGCCACGCCGTTGGCCAGCGTGAAGGCCACCTCCTGCACCGCGGTGCTACCCGCCTCGCGGATGTGGTAGCCGGAGATCGAGATGGTGTTCCAGCGCGGCACGTGGGTCCGGCACCAGGCAAAGACGTCGGTGATCAGCCGCATGGACGGCGTGGGCGGGAAGATGTAGGTCCCCCGCGCGATGTACTCCTTGAGGATGTCGTTCTGCACGGTGCCGTTCAGCCGCTCGGGCGTGACGCCCTGGCGCCGACCGACCGCGACGTAGAGGGCGAGCAGGATGGCGGCGGTGGCGTTGATCGTCATCGAGGTGGAGACCCGCTCCAGCGGGATGGCCTCGAAGAGGTCGCTCATGTCCTCGACCGTGGCGATCGACACGCCGACCTTGCCGACCTCGCCGCGCGCGATCGGCGCGTCGGGGTCGTGTCCCATCTGCGTCGGCAGGTCGAAGGCCACCGACAGTCCGGTCTGGCCCTGCTCGAGCAGGAACCGATAGCGCTTGTTGGTCTCGGCCGCGGTGCCGAAGCCGGCGTACTGCCGCATCGTCCACAGCCGCGAGCGGTACATGCCGGGATGCACGCCGCGGGTGAATGGAAATTCGCCCGGCGCCTCCGCCGCGCTGACGTCGGCCGGGAGATCGGCCGGGCCGTAGACGGGCGGGCGCACCGCGCCCCAGGAGGTCGTGAACTCGGGCTTGCGCTCCTTGCCACTCACCTCGGCCACCTCACAACGACCACCTCACAGCGGCCACCTCACAGCGGAATATTGCCGTGCTTGCGCGGCGGGTTGGCGTCCCGCTTGGTCCGCAGGCGCTCGAGCAGCGCACACAGCCGGGCCCGCGTGTCGCGGGGCTCGATGACCTCGTCCACGTAGCCCCGCTCGGCCGCGATGTAGGGGTTGGCGAACTTCTCCCGGTACTCGCGGGTCTTGGCCTCCCGGAACGTGGCCGCGTCGGGGGCGGATTCCATCTCGCGCCGGTAGAGCACGTTGACCGCGCCGTCCGGGCCCATCACGGCGATCTCGGCCGAGGGCCAGGCGAAGTTCGCGTCGCCGCGGATGTGCTTGGAGGACATGACGTCGTAGGCGCCCCCGTAGGCCTTGCGCGTGATGACCGTCAGCTTGGGCACGGTCGCCTCGCAGTAAGCGTACAGGAGTTTGGCTCCGTGGCGGATGATCCCTCCGTACTCCTGGGCGGTGCCGGGCAGGAATCCCGGGACGTCTTCGAAGGTGACGATCGGGATGTTGAAGCAGTCGCAGAACCGTACGAAGCGCGCGCCCTTCACCGAGGCATTGATGTCGAGACAGCCGGCCAGGTGGGCCGGCTGGTTGGCGACGATGCCGACCGGGCGCCCGCCGAGCCGCCCGAAGCCGACCACGATGTTCGGCGCGAAGGCCGCGTGGACCTCGAAGAAGTAGTGATCGTCGAGCACGCTCTGCAGCACCGTCTTCATGTCGTACGGCTTGTTCGGCTGCTCCGGCACCAGCGTCTGCAGGGCGTCGTCCCGCCGATCCACCGGATCGCGCGTGGGCAAGAGCGGCGGGTCCTCGAGGTTGTTGGACGGCAGGAACGTGAGCAGCTCGCGGATCAGCGCCAGGCACTCCTCTTCGCCGTCGGCCGCGAAGTGCGCCACCCCGGAGGTCGCACCGTGGGCGCCGGCGCCGCCGAGCTCGTCGGCGGTCACCGACTCGTGCGTCACGGTCCGGATGACGTCGGGCCCGGTGACGAACATGTACGAGGTGTTCTTGACCATGAAGACGAAGTCGGTGATGGCCGGCGAGTACACGGCGCCGCCGGCGCACGGGCCCATGATCGCCGAGATCTGCGGGACGACGCCGGAGGCCAGCGTGTTGCGCAGGAAGATGTCGGCGTAGCCGGCCAGCGAGACGACCCCTTCCTGGATGCGGGCGCCGCCGGAATCGTTGAGGCCGATGATCGGCGCGCCGGTCTTCATGGCGAGGTCCATGACCTTGCAGATCTTCCGCGCGTAGGCCTCGCTGAGCGAGCCGCCGAAGACGGTGAAGTCCTGCGCGAAGACGAAGACCGTGCGGCCGTGGATGCGGCCCGAGCCGGTCACCACGCCGTCGCCGGGCACCCGCTGGTCTTCCATCCCGAAGTCGTGGCTCTGATGGACGACGAACTTGTCGACCTCCAGGAACGAGCCGGGATCGAGCAGGAGCTCCAGTCGCTCGCGCGCCGTTTTCTTTCCCGCCTTGTGCTGGCGACGGATTCGCTCCTCGCCGCCACCGAGCTCGGCTTGCGCGTGACGCCGGCGCAGCTCCTCGAATCGGTCAGACGCAGACATGGCCCTAACTGTGATCATTGCGTCGAGGAAAGTCAACGGATTTATCCACTTACAATACGATGCCTCCTCATTGAATACGCCGCAGTTTCCACCGATAATCCACGCGCCATGCAGCCGTGGGTCCAGATCGTCCTGATCGTCTGCGCAGCGGCTCTCACGGCAGCGCTGGTGGCCGCGATCCTCGCGGCCCGCGCGACCCTCCGCCATGCGGCCTCGGTGCTGGAGATCGTCGAGCAGGAGCTCCGCCCGCTGGTCGGACAGATGCATGGACTCACCGATGACGTGCGCGACCTCACGCGCGAGACCCGGCGCGAGGTCGAGCGGATCGGCGAGGTGACCGAGCACGTGCGAGACGGCCGCCGACGGCGTGAGTCGGATCGTGGTTGCGCTGGCCGGACTCACCCGCGCGGGCCAGGCCATCGGTCTGGTGGCGGGCCTTCGTCGCGGCGTCGACGTGTTCGTGGACCGGCTGCGGGGGAATCAAGGAGGCAACCATGGCAGATGACCGGAACGACGCGGCGGGATACCTCGGCTGGTTCTTCCTCGGCGGCGTGGTGGGAGCGGCGGCCGCGCTGCTGCTGGCGCCGCGCACGGGCCGCCAGACACGCGAGCTGCTGGCCGAGCGGGGCAACGAGTTCGCCCGGCGCGCCCAGGAGCTCGCCACCGACGCCCAGGGCCGCGCCGGCGAGTGGATGGACAAGAGCCGCGAGCTGTTCGAGGAGCAGACGCAGCGGCTCATGACGGCCTTCGAGGCCGGCCGCGACGCCATGCGCGACGAGATGCGCAAGGGGCCCGCCACGCCGCGTGGCTGAGGTCGAGCTCCCCAACCTCAAGGAGCTGGAGGAGGCGCGCGACAAGGCGTTCAGCCGCCGCGTCGCGCTCACCACCGCCGTCTACGCGGTGGCCCTGGCGATCGCCTCGCTGGGGGGCAGCAACGCGATGAAGGAGATGCTGCTGGCCCAGCAGGAGGCGAGCAACCAGTGGGCGTTCTATCAGTCCAAGGTCATCCGCGAGCACCTCAACCGCGGCAACAAGATGGTCCTCGAGACCCAGCTGGCCGAGCCGTCCACGCTCAAGGGCGCCGAGCGCGAGAAGTTCGAGGCGCTGGCCAGGAAGTTCGCCGACGAAGAGAAGCGGATGAACGTGGACAAGAAGGAGATCGAGCCCAAGGCCAAGGCCGCCGAGGCGGTGCGTGATCGCAACCAGGCCAAGGATCCGTACTTCGACTACGCCGAGGTCCTGCTCCAGATCGCGATCGTCACGCGCCTCGATCTCGATCCTGTCCGGCTCGCGCCCGACCTTCGGCTTCTCGCTGGTCCTGGCCGTCCTCGGCGTCCTGCTGTCGGTGAACGGCTTCACCCTGCTCGTCCACCTCCCGTTCTTCCACGGGTACTGACGAGGGCGCTGGCGGCCGCGACGCGGCCGCCAGCCTCCCCGCTCCGCTGCTTCAGCGGCGTCGTGTGACGGGACGGTGCGCCTTGTGCTCGGGCCCTTTGCGTCGCTCCCGCCGCGACGGCCGTTCGACCTTCAGCTCCATGAGCACCCAGGAGCCCCCCGTTCCCGAGGGAACCCACTGCATGCGATACACCACACCGGCGTCCCCGTAGCGTGTCGTCGAGCCGTTCGCCATCGCCCACTCCCTTCAGGCAAGGACGGCGCCGGCGCCACGCCCCCCGGCGCGGCCTCGACGTCGTCGATTGGGGATGTGATCTCGGGCGTCAGGCGGCGAGGCGGGGCGCGGGACGAGGGCGAGCAGCGGGGCAGGCTGCCGGCGGCCGCGTGGGCCGGGGCCGCGGCGACGAAGGCGGCGATGAGCCCGAGGAGCGCGACGCCCGCGGGCACGACCGCCGAGCTGTGATCCCAGACCAGCGTGGCGGCTTCGTCACCGTCGCCGCCGTCGTAGAGCCCGCCGATCCAGGTGGGATCGGGGACGACGAGCGCGGCCACCATGGGCGCGACCACGGCCGCGAGAGCCAGGAGGAGCGCGACGAGGCGCCGCTGGGCCGGCATGGCGTCAGTATCTCAGAAACGGCGGAAGACCGCGTCCACGCCGCCGTCGTCGCGCAGGAAGCGCATGACCGTCGCGCCGTGGTCGTCGGAGAGTCGCACCGCGCCGTTGCCGTCGCTGCCTTGATAGCGCACCTGGCCCGGCCGCACGACGAGCAGGCTGCCGTGAAACGTCCGATCGCCCTGATCGAGGTACATGGTTGCCGTGAACGCGCCGTCCGCCGCGACGGTCAGCGTCGCGGCCGCGTGCCCCAGCGGGCTCGTGACGCGGCCCTTCCACTCGCCGCTGAGGTCGGCGGCATTCTGGATCGGCACGCCGGTCGCGCAGCCCCCGACGAGGAGCGCGACGAGGGCCAGCCATCGGACTCTCACGCGCATCGGCGTCTCACGCTCACCGCAGCGCTTTGGGCCGGGCGACGAGGCCGTAGCGAAACCCCAGGCCGAAGACGAGCAGGATCACGCCGAAGGCGCAGACGATCGGTGGCGCCCGGTGGGCAGGTCGAGCGCGGCGGAGGCCACCACTGCCGAGGACGCTGACCAGCGCGCCGAAGCCCCAGCCGATCAGCAGGCGGGCGCAGCACCGATCCGCCGAGCGTCACCCCGGCCAGCGCCGGCACGATCAGGTAGGAGAACACCAGCAGCACGCCGGCGATCGCGGACCGAGCTGGCCACCACGACGCCGAACGACGCGTAGAACACAAAGTCCCAGAGCCGCACCCGCCACCCCTCGCGCATAGGCGGCGATCGGGATCGGTGGAGATGAGAAAGAACGGACGGCGACAGAGCCAGTGCAGCACGCCGACCATGGCGTACAGGCCGGCGACCTTGGCGACTTCGTCAGGGGCCCCACCGCCAGCAGGTTGCCGACGAGCATGCCGCGCACCTGCTCGGCGCCGTGCGCGGCGCGATCGGCCACCAGCACGGCGGCGGCCGAGGAGACCGCGTACACCACGCCGATCACCGCCTCCTGCGAGACGTGCCGGCGCCGGCTCCGGCGTGAGCGCCAGGACCACGGCGCCCACGATGGTGGCGGCCAGCGCGTAGGCGTAGGACTGCCAGGTCTCCGTGTCGTAGCCGAGGAGAAACGCGGCGGTGGCGCCCAGCGCCGCGATCTGCGCCATCGCGATGTCGACGAAGACGACCTCGCGCGCGAGCACGTGGACGCCGAGATAGGCGTGGATGCCGGTGAGCACCAGGCACATGAGAAACGGCGCCCACAGAATCGCGAACAGGTCGTGGATCACTATCGCAGCGCCTGGGCCAGCGTGGTGATGTTGTAGTCGATGGCCGCGATGTAGTTGTCGGCGCCCTTGACGGCGCCGACCGCGGTCGCCATCACGAGCGCCTTGGCGCCCGGCCTCCTCGGCCACGCCGGTTGGCCAGCTTGATGTCGTTCCACGGCTCGACCAGGATCACCTTGATCTTCTCCTCCTTCATCTGTGCGGATGAGGTTCGCGAGGTGCTGCGGCGAGGGCGGAATCCCCGGGCGATCCTCGACGGTCGCCGGCCTGCTGCGAGGCCGAAGCGCGTCAGGAGAGTAGATGAAGTCCGGATGAAAGACGACGACCTTGCTCCCCTTCACCGGCTCCATGGCCTTCGTCCAGCGCGCCATGGCTTGCTCGAGCTGGGCCAGGAAGGCCGCGCGGTTCTGCTCGAAGGTCGCGCGCGACTCGGGGGCGACGCGCGCGAGGCCGTCGACGATGTTCTGCGTGATCGTCGGGGCCAGGCCCGGATCGAGCGAGAAGTGCGGGTTGCCGCGCGGGTGCACGTCGCCCATCGAGCGGTCGACGCGCGCGCTGGGCACCTCCAGCACCTGGATGCCCTTCGAGACGCTCGATCCGCCCGCGGCCGCCCGCGAATGATCTTGGGGTTGTTGGAGCCCTCGATGGCCACGTCGGCCCACGCGTCGAGGTCGAGGCCGTTCTCGACGACGACGTCGGCCCGCCGGAGCTTCAGCATCATGCTGGGACGCACCTCGGCCTCGTGGAAGTTCTGCGTGCCGCGGGTGAGGCTGTCCACCTCGACGAGGTCGCCGCCCACCGCCTCCAGCGAGGGACTTGAGATCGGGAATGGTCGCCACCACGCGCAGCTTGCGCGCGGCCTGCGCTCCCGGGACGAGCAGGGCACCGACCACCAGCGCGACGCCGACCAGAATGCTGAGTCGGCGAGCGTGACGTGTCTCATGTCGCTCCTCTGCGACTCGACGCGTGATCGCGTCATGACTCTCCTCTAGAAGGGGTGGGCGGGATGCGCGCCGAGGATGAACGTGCCCTGCAAGAACAGCTCGTCCATGATGCGGCCGCTGCCGCCGTTGAGATCGAAGCCCTCGCGGTTCGAGCGCTCGGTGTGCTTGTAGGCCAGGCGGAATCGCAGGAACTCCGACGGCAGGAAGGTCAGGTAGGGCTCGACGGCCCACTGGTGGCCCGGATTGCTCGGGTACTCCGTCCAGTCGTAGCGCGTGCCCACCGCCCACCGGCGCCACGGCTGCACCTCGCCCCAGCGCGTACCGCCGAAGCGATCTCGCGTGCGCTTGTCGCCCGGCGTCGAGCTCGACAGCTCGCGGCGATCGAGTAGATGCCCTCGCTGGCCAGCGTCAGGAGCGGATGCAGCCAGCCTTCCGGGCGGAGCTTGTACTTCAGGTCGTACCCGACCAGCGTGCTCGCGCAGACTGGTCCGCCGTGTCGCCGCTGGCCACCGAGATGCCGATCTGGAGTGCCATCGGTGTCCGTCAGCTCGAAGAACGTCCGGACGCGGCCGGTGACGAGCGGTGCGGTCGAGGCGGCCGTAGCCGAACGCCGTCTCGTTGTCGCCGTTGAAGACGCCGCCGAGCACCTCGAGATAGAACGGCAGGAAGTCCGGCACCCAGGTGGCCTCGCCGCCCTTCTCGACGAGCCCTTCCTCGCCGAAGAAGATGCGGTAGGACGTCGGGCCGATCGACCCACGGCAGATCGTGCTCGTGACGACGTTGGACGCAGCCGTAGCGGTTGCGCATCTGCCCGAGCTTGGCCTGCGTGCCCTACGGCAGGGCCAGCAGCGTGATGGTGGCCTCGGCGAGGTTCACGCCGCGTCTCTGCCTCCGGGCGACTCCTCGCCCGCCTCGATACGCACGTCGGCGCGCGCGTAGGGATCGATCTGGCCGAACAGGCTCAGCTCGATCTCGCGCGGGAAGAAGCGATTCTCGCGGCCCGAGAAGGTGCCGTGCCTGCGCCTTCTGCACGTTGCGCTGCGTGAGGTTGCCGACGAAGTCGCCGGTGACGCCGATGTCGAACAGGAGCTGCCCGGCGCCGCGCTGCTGGTAGAGGGAGAACGGCTGGCGCGGGCTGAAGCAGATCGAGCGCCGACGGCGAGCTGCCGGCAGAGCTCCCCGGCGCTTGCGCGACGGGCGTGGCGCCGGACGGCACCGCCGGGGCGGCGGCGGCCGGTGCAGCGGGCGTCACCGGCGTCCCGGCGGTGGGCGGAGTCGCCGGCGGCGCCGGCTGGGCGGCGGCCGGCGCGTTCTGCAGCTCCAGACGCTTCAGCCGCTCGTTGAGCGCTTCGATCGTCTTCTGATACTGCTCCTGTTGCCGCCGCAGCTGCTCCACCTCGCGACGCAACGCTTCGTTGTCCTGCGCGTGCGCGACCGCGGGCAGGACCACCAGGAGCAACCACACCACGAGGATGAGCGATCCACGCATAGGGGCCTCCCTCGCCGAGTTGTGCGCGACGGTCCCTCGGGACCAGCGCGTGAACGGATGAGAGTGGGAAGAGGCTCTAGGCGAGAGGCGGAGCGCGACTGTCGGCGGTCGAGCGAGCGGGCGCGGCCGGCGCCGTGATTCCCGCCGGCGCGACCGCGCTGACTTCGGAGAGAACGAGCGGAGCGGGCTGGGCGTCGAGCAGCACGGCGGCGCCGTGCAGCGTGGCCAGCAGGGTGAGATCGTGGTCCTGGTTGTAGAGGCCGGGGCCGACGCCCGCGTGCGTGTGCGGCAGGCACGCGCCCTGGAGCAGCATCGTCACGACGGCGGCGAGCAGCAGCACGCGCAGCGGCGAGGACGTCAGGCGATCGAGCCGAGCCCGCGACATGACTGTCACGAGAGATACACCCACGCGGCCCTGCGGCGCAAGTCCGCGCGTGGCTAGGCTCGGCTGGGCTGTTTGAAATGGGGGCCCCGAAATGGCCCCCATGCCCCCATCGTTCGGAGCGACCCGGCGGAGCCGTGTCGCTCCTCTGTTCCAGTCGGAGTCGGGCTTAGGCTCGCCAGTTCGAGCGCGTGGGCAGGAGGCGGTCGGCGATGAGGTTGCGCATCATCTCGAGCGTGCCGCCGCCGATGGCGAACATGCGGGCGTCGCGCATCATGCGCTCGAGGGGCAGCGTGCGGCCGTAGCCGGCGGCGCCGTGGATCTGCAGCGCCTGGCTGGTGATCTCCTGCGCGGTCTCGGCCGCGAAGGTCTTGGCCTTGGCCGCGTCGAGCGCGTCGGGAAAGCCGCGCCCGGCGCGCACGGCGGCCCGGTGGATGAGCAGCCGCGCGGCGTCGAGCTTGATGGCCATGTCGGCCAGCTTCCAGCGAATGCCCTGGAACTCGCCGATGGCCCGGCCGAACTGGCGGCGCTCGGCCGCGTAGGCCAGCGCGCGCTCGTAGGCGCCCTGCGCGATGCCGAGCGCGACGGTGGCGGCGCCCAGCCGTTGACCGTTGTAGGCGTTCATCAGCTCGCTTGAAGCCGTCACCGGGCCCCACGAGCAGGTTCTCCCGCGGGATCTCGCAGCCTTCGAAGTGCAGCTCGCCCTCGGGGATGCCGCGCAGGCCCATCATGAATTCGCGCCGGCCGATGCGGAAGCCCGGGCGTGTCGCGCTCGACGAAGATCCCGCCGATGCCGTCGGCGCCGGCCCGGCCGCCGAAGCGCGCGTAGACGAGATAGAGCCGCGACGTCCCGGCGCCGGTGATCCAGCACTTGTGGCCGGTCAGGCGGAAGCCCGTCGGCGTGTCGTCCGCGCGGGTCGTCATGTCGGTGGCTGCCGAGCCGGCGGCGGGTTCCGAGATGGCGATGGCCGGCTTCTCGCCCTCCAGCACCCACGGGAAGTAGCGACGCTTCTGCGCCTCGGTGCCGTACGCGATCAGCGCGCCCACCGTGCCGAGGTTGCCCTCGACGACGATGCGGCCCGTGATGCCGCACGCGCGCGCGATCTCCTCGATGACGAGGACGACGTCGAGCAGCGGCCGCTCGCCCCCACCCTGCGCGGCCGGTACCGTCATCCCCATGAAGCCGGCCGCCACGAGGTCCTTCACGTTGTCCCACGGGTATTCCTCGCGGGCGTCCCAGCGGGCGGCGCGCTCGGCGAAGACGGCGATCGGCCAGCTCGCGGGCCTTCGGCCCGCAGCGCTTCCTGCTCGGCCGTCAGCGGGAACGACATGGCGTCAGTGGCGGGCACGTGTGCGGGCAACCGGTCAGATGTGGATGGCCTGGCCCAGCGCGCGCCAGGGTGGCCTCGAGTGCCGCTTCCGACAGCGTGGGATGCGCGTGGATCGTGTGCATGATCTCCTCGAGCGTGGCCTCGAGCGTGCGGCCCACCGCGAACTCGTGGATGATCTCGGTCGCCTCGGGGCCGACGATGTGCACGCCGAGGATCTCGCCGGTCGCCTTGTCGGCGACCACCTTCACGAAGCCGTCGGTCTCGCCCAGCGCCACCGCCTTGCCGCTGGCGGTGAACGGGAACTTGCCGACCATCACCTCGCGGCCGTTCTCCTTGGCCTTGGCCTCGCTGACGCCGATCGACGCGACCTGCGGCCGGCAGTACGTGCACGAGGGCACGTTGCCGTAGTCGATCGGCCGCGGGTGCTGGCCGGCGATCGCCTCGGCGGCGACCACGCCCTCGGCCATCGCCTTGTGGGCGAGCAGCGGCGCGCCGGCCATGTCACCGATCGCGTAGACGCCCTTCGCGGACTGGTCTCCATCGTGGGCGAGATCTTCACGAAGCCGCGCTCGAGCTGCACGCCCGCCGCCTCGAGCCCGAGACCGTCGGTGCGGGCCGCGCGGCCGACCGCCATGAGCACCTGCTGCGCCTCGAAGCGGCCGCCGTCGGTCTCGACGATGGCGCCCGGCCCGCCCGGCTTGACCGACGACACCTTGACGCCGGTCTTGATGGTGATGCCGCGGCGGCCGAACAGGCGGGTGATCAGGTGGAAGCGTCCTCGTCCTCGATCGGCAGCACGCGGGGCAGCGCTTCCAGCAGCGTGACCTGGGTGCCGTAGGACGCGTAGACGTCGGCGAATTCCACGCCGACCGCGCCCGCGCCGATCACCACGATCGAGGCCGGCCGGGTCTCGTTGCGGACCGCGCCGTTGGACGAGATGACGAGCTTCTCGTCGATGCTGACGCCGGGCAGCGACCGCGGCCGCGAGCCTGTCGCCAGGATCACCGCGCGCCCGGCCTGCAGCGTCTCGTTGCCGGCCGGGCCCTTCACCTCGACGGTCCGGGCATCCTTGAGCGTGCCGGTGCCGGGGAACAGCGTGATCTTGTTCTTCCGGAAGAGGAACTCCACGCCCTTGGCCATCCGGTCGGCCACGCCCCGACTGCGCTGCACGGCCTGCGCGTAGTCGGCGCGCACCTCGCCCACCGCGATGCCGAAGTCGGAGGCGTGCTGCACCAGGTTCAGGACCTCGGCGTTGCGCAGGAGCGCCTTGGTGGGAATGCAGCCCCAGTTCAGGCACACGCCGCCCGGCCGATCGTCCTCGACCACGGCGACGTTGAGGCCGAGCTGCGCGCAGCGAATCGCCGAGACGTAGCCGCCGGGGCCCGTCCCCACCACGACGACGTCGAAGCTCTTGGCCATCAGACGAGGCCCGGGGCCATCACACGAGCAGGCGCAGGGGCTCTTCCAGCAGCCGCTTGACGTCCTGCAGGAAGCGGGCGCCCATGGCCCCGTCCATCACCCGGTGATCGCAGGACAGCGTGAGCATCATCCGCCGGCCCACGCCGAGGCCGTCGGCGGTGACCACCGGGATCGTGCGCACCGAGCCGACGGCCAGGATGGCGCCCTCGGGCGGATTGATGATGGCCGAGAACTCGGTGACGTCGAACATGCCGAGGTTGGAGATCGAGAAGGTGGCCCCGGACATCTCCGGCGCCCGCAGCTTGCGCTGGCGCGCGCGCTCGGCGAGATCCCGCGCCTCGGTGGCGATCTGCCCGAGCGACTTGGCGTGGACGTCGCGCAGCACCGGCGTGATGAGCCCGTCCTCCAGCGCCACGGCGATGCCGATGTGGGCGCGGTGGAACACGCGGATCGACTCGCCCTGGAACGAGGCGTTGACCCCCGGATGCTGCAGCAGCGCCAAGGCGCAGGCCCGCAGCACGAGGTCGTTGAACGAGATCTTGGGTTGCCCCTCGAGCGCGTTCAGCTCTTCGCGCAGACTCCAGCCGCGATCCATCGCGACTTCCGAGGAGACGTAGAAATGCGGGACCGGCGCCTTGCTCAGCGGCATGCGCTTGGCGATCGCCGCCCGGATCTGCGACAGCGGCCGATCCTCGAACTCCACACCGGGCGCCACCGGCACCGCGACGGGCCGCGCGGCGGGCGCCGCCGACGCCGCCTCGACATCGCGGCGCACGATGCGGCCGCCCGGTCCGCTGCCGTGGACCACGTGCAGATCGACGCCCGACTGCGCGGCGATCTTCCGGGCCAGCGGCGAGGCTTTCAGCCGCCCTCCGTCGCCGGGCGCGGGGCTCGCCGCGGCGGCGGGACGCAGCGCGGTCGCAGGCGCCGCCGGCGGGGCTGCAGCCACGCGCGCGGGCGCGGTCGGCCCGGTCGACGGTGACGGCGTCCGTGCCGCCGGATCCTCGCCCCGGGGCTGCGGGGGAACCGCGGCGGGGCGGCTGGCCATCTCGGGCGCCGCGGCGGCGGCGGGCACGGCGGCTGCAGCAGGGGTCGCCGGCGCTCCACCCGCCTGGCTCGCGACGGCGGCGATGTCCTCGTCGGGCTCCGCGATGACACCGATGAGCGAGCCGACAGGCACCGTGCTGCCGGCCGGGCTCAGGATCTTGCGCAGCACGCCCGCGCCGAAGGCTTCCATCTCGACGTCGGCCTTGTCGGTCTCGACCTCGGCCAGGATGTCGCCGGCCTGGATGCGGTCGCCTTCCTTCTTGAGCCACTTGATGATCTTGCCGCTTTCCATCGCCTCGGAGAGCTTGGGCATGAGCACCTTGGAGACGGCCATGTCAGCGGCCCCCGGTGCCGTTGGCGTAGCAGACCTTGCGGACGGCTTCGATGATGCGCTCCTTCGAGGGCGTCTTGGCCTTCTCGAGGTTGCGCGCGTACGGCATCGGCGCGGGCACGCCGGTCACGCGCTCCACGGGCGCATCGAGATCGTCGAAGGCCTGCTCGGTGATGACGGCGGTGAGCTCGGAGCCCATGCCGGCAAAGCCGGCGCCGGCCTCCACCACCACCGCCCGGTGCGTCTTGCGCACGGATTCCAGGATCGTCGCCGAGTCGAGCGGCTGCAGCGTGCGCGGGTCGACGATCTCGATCGAGATGCCGTCCTTGGCCAGCTCCTCGGCCGCCTCCAGCGCGCGGTACATCATGCCCATGTAGGCGACCACGGTGACGTCGGTGCCCACGCGCCGCACGGCCGCCTTGCCGAGCGGAATCAGGAACTCGGGATCCTCCGACACCTCGCCCTTGATGGCGTAGAGCGTCTCGGACTCGATGAAGATGACCGGGTTGTCGTCACGGATGGCGGACTTCAGCAGGCCCTTGGCGTCCTCCGGCGTGGAGGGCCGGACGACCTTGAGGCCGGGCACGTGATAGAAGTACACCTCCATCGACTGCGAGTGCTGGGCGGCCAGCTGGTGGGCCGGCCCGCCGGGGCCCCGGATCACGATGGGCACGTTGAACTGGCCGCCCGACATGTAGTTCATCTTGGCCGCCGAGTTCACGATCTGGTCGAGGGCGAGCATGGCGAAGTTGAACGTCATCATCTCGACCACCGGCCGCAGCCCGACCATGGCCGCCCCGATGCCGACCCCGGTGAAGCCCGACTCGGCGATCGGCGTGTCCACGATGCGGCGGGGCCCGAACTCCTTGAGGAGCCCCTGCGTCACCTTGTAGGCGCCCTCGTAGAGCCCGACCTCCTCGCCGATGACGAACACGCGATCGTCGCGCGTCATCTCCTCGCGCAGGGCGAGGTTGAGCGCTTCCCGGTACGTCATCACCGCCATCTCAATGCTCCTTGAAGATGTCGGTGAGCAGCTCGGACAGCGGCGGCTCGGGTGAGGCCTCGGCGAAGGCCACCGCCTCGTCGACCAGGTCGTTGACGTCCTTCTCGATCTTCTGCACGTCGTCCTTCACGAGCCAGCCGGCCTGCAGCGCGCGCTCGCGGAACAGCACGATGGGATCGCGCAGCTTCTCCTTCTCGACCTCGTCCTTGGTGCGGTACACCGCCCCGGCCGGATCGCGCATGGAGTGGCCGCGGAAGCGGTAGGTGCGGGCCTCGATGAGGGTCGGCGCGTGCTCGGTCCGGGCCCGGGCCACCGCGCGGGCCACCACCTCGCGCACGGCCAGCACGTCCATGCCGTCCACCGCCTCGCAGGCCATGTTGTAGGCGCGCCCGAACTTCCAGATCTCGGTCTCGGCCAGGGCCCGCTCCAGCGAGGTGCCCATGGCGTAGCGGTTGTTCTCGCAGATGAAGACGACCGGCAGCTTCCACAGCGCGGCCAGGTTCATCGACTCGTGGAACTCGCCCTCGGGCACCGCGCCGTCGCCGAAGTAGCACGCGATGAGCTGGTCGCCGCCCCGGTACTTGATGGCGAAGCCGACCCCGGCGGCCAGCGGCAGGTGGCTGCCGACGATGGCGTGGCCGCCCAGGAAGTTGACCCCCTTGTCGAACAGGTGCATCGAGCCGCCCTTGCCCTTGCTCAGCCCGTCGATGCGCCCGAACAGCTCGGCCATCATCCGGCGGGGGTCCGCGCCCTTGGCCAGGCAGTGACCGTGCTCCCGGTAGGCCGCCACCGCGTAGTCGTCGGGTCGCATCGCCGAGGTGGCGCCGACGGCCACCGCCTCCTCGCCGATGTAGAGATGCAAGAACCCACCGATCTTGCCGAGGGCATAGGCCTCGGCGGCCTTTTCCTCGAACCGGCGGATCAGCACCATGTCGGTGAGCAGCCGACGGGCGAGGTCGCCGTCGATGGCCCCCGGCGCGGGCTTGGGCTGGGTCGCTGTCTTCTGGACCATGGAGTCTCCCTACCTCCTGACTACTATCCCACGAACCTACCAGCGCATCAGGTTCAGGTCGTCGACCGACAGGCGGCGCCGGAGGCGGAAGATGGCCACGATGATCGCCAGCCCGACCGCCACCTCCGCCGCCGCCACCGCCATCACGAAGAAGACCAGGGCCTGGCCGTCGGGGCTGCCCAGCCGGTGGCCGAAGGCCACGAACGACAGGTTCGCGGCGTTCAGCATCAGCTCGATCGACATGAAGATGACCAGCGGGTTGCGCCGGATGATGACACCGACCACGCCGATGGAAAAGAGCGCCGCGGCGAGGGCCAGGTAGTAGGTGGCGGGGACGCTCACCGGTTCGTCAGGCCCGCCGCCGCGCGAGCAGAAGGACGCCCACCATCGCGGCCAGCAGCAGCACCGAGGTCAGCTCGAAGGGGAACATGTAGTCGGTGAACAGCAGGCGCCCGATCGTCTCCACGTTGCCGGTCGTCGGCGGCCGCCCCGGCGCCGGGCCTCGCCCGGTGACGGCCATGACCACCAGCAGGAGCAGCAGCGCCGTCCCGGCCGGCAGCGCCAGCAGCCGCCACACCCGGCGCGGGTCCGGACCGGTCTCCTCCTTGCCCGGGATCAGCACCATGATCGCGAACACGAACAGCACCATGATGGCGCCGGCGTAGACGATGACCTGGGCGGCGGCCAGGAACTCGGCGCCCAGCATCAGGTAGAGCGAGGCGATCGCGCCGAGGTTGGTCACGAGAAACAGCGCGCCGTGGATCGCGTTGCGCTTGAGGACCAGGCCGAGCGCCGAGCCGAGGGCCACCAGCGAGATGATCACGAACGCCACCCACTCCATCAGGGTGTCCGATCGGCCGGGATGGGCACCGGCGAGGCTGGCCGGCCGTCGGCGCCGATCGGCTCCAGCGACAGGAGCATCTCCTTCGTGTAGATCATGCCGCGACGGCTGTACGAGGAGAATTCCAGGATGCCGGTGTCCATGCGAATGGCGTCTTCCGGGCAGGCCTCCACACAGTAGCCGCAGAATACGCATTTCCCGAGGTCGATGTCGAACCGCTCGGGCATCTTCTCGATGTCGGGATTGGGGTGCTCGGTGGCGACGATGTAGATGCAGTGGGCCGGGCACACCGTCTCGCACATCATGCAGGCCACGCAGCGAGGCGAGCCGTCCGCCCGGCGCACCAGCCGGTGCAGCGAGCGCAGGCGCGGCGAGTAGGCCCGCCGCTCCTCCGGATACTGGATGGTCACCGCGCCGTGCGCGGTCTTGCTGCCGAACGCGTGCGCGATGTGCTTGCCCATGTTGCGGAAGAAGTGGCCGGCGGTGAGCACCAGCCCGCCGACCACCTCGCGCAGGTAGAACCGCTGGCCGAGATTCACCGCGCCCCCCACACCAGCAGCAGAGCGCCGGTCAGCACGATGTTGAGCACCGAGAGCGGGAACAGGCCGAGCCAGCCCAGTCGCATGGCCTGATCGTAGCGGAATCGCGGCAACGTCCACCGGATGAGCATCAGGATGAAGATCATCACCGCGACCTTGGTGACGAACGAGCCGACCTGCAGCAACGTCACCAGGAGCGACGGCACGCCGAGGAAGGCCCCCCACGGCAGGTGAAAGCCGTCGGACATCAAGTAAGGCACCTGCCAGCCGCCCAGGAACATCGAGGTGCAGAGGCCGGCCAGGACGGTCGTCTCCACCATGTCGGTCATGAGGAACATGCCGAACTTCATGCCGCTGTACTCGACGAAGTAGCCGATGATCTCCGACTCCCCTTCCGGCGTGTCGAACGGAATGCGCTTGGTCGCGGCGATGCCGGCGGTGAGGAAGAGGACGAAGGCCAGCGGCTGGGTGACGATGCCCCAGGCCGGCAGCCAGCCCCATGAACAGCTTGCCCTGCCCGCGCACGATATCTTGCAGGTTCAGCGAGCCGTAGATCATCACCACGCCCATGATGGACGCGCCGATGGCGATCTCGGCCGAGATCATCAGGGCCGCCGCCCGCTGGCCCCCCAGCAGCGCGTAGTTGTTGGACGACGACCAGCCCGCCATCATCACCCCGTACACGCCCAGCGAGAGCATGGCGAACACGTAGAGGATGCCGACGTTGAGCGTGATCGCCTGCAGCGGCACCACGCGCTCGCCGATGGTCAGCGTGTCGCCGAACGGGATGGAGGCGAAGGCCACCAGCGAGAAGAACACCGACACGAACGGCGCCAGCTCGAAGAGCAGCCGGTCGGCGCGGGCGGGCCGGAAGTCTTCCTTGGTCAGCATCTTCAGCGTGTCGGCCAGCGGGTGGAACAGGCCCAGCGCGCGGAAGCCGAAGATGGACGCGCGGTTGGCCCCGATCCGGTCCTGCATGATGGCCGACTGCTTGCGCTCCACCCAGCCGAGGATGGCGGCCACGTTGAGCACGAAGGCCATGACGAAGGCCACCCGGCCGAAGGCAATGCCGGCGTCCATCAGGGCGCTCATGCCGGTACTCGCGGGCGGCGGCCGGGCGGGACCGGCGCGCCGGTCGACACCGCGCCGGCGAGCATCTGGCCGGCGTCCCCGATGCTCTGGTACGTCATGCCCGCGAAGTCCGGGACGGTGCGGGCGACCTCGCGGAACCAGTGCTCGGCCCGCGTGCCCGCCGGTGTGCCGCCGAGCGCGGACAGGATGTTGCCGAGCAGATCCCACGCCGGACGCGCCTGCCCGATCGGATCGACGGCCTGCCGGAAGCGCTGCACGCGACCTTCGAAGTTGGTGAAGGTGCCGTCACGCTCGACCCACGCCGCCGTCGGCAGCACCCAGTGGGCAGCCGTGCTCGTGGCGTTGGCGTTGGTCCCCGCGTAGATCACCGTCTCGATGCGGCTGAGCGCAGCGGAGACGTCAGCGGCCGGCAACCCCGAGGCCAGCAGGTCGTGGTCGAAGATCAACAGGCAGCGGATCCGACCGGCCCGGGCGGCGGAGAGCAGCCCCGCCGCGTCACCGCCGAGGCCGATCAGCTCGGCGCCGCGCGTGTTGGGATTCCGGTCGGCGCGCAGCAGGAAGTCGTCATCGTGGCCGGGAACCGCCGGGGGGACGGCGAACGCCACCTGGCGGATGCCGCGGTGCTCGAGGAGCCGCTTCAGGGCCATCAGGTCCTCGTTGGCCATCTGCGGCGAGGCGAGCACGGCGATCTCGTCGGGCCCGTAGCGCCGCAGCGCGTCCACCACCGCGGTCAACGTGTCGGCGGGCAGCGTCGTCAGCCGCGTGGGCGCGTCGACCCAGCCGAAGCCATAGCGGCCCTCGTCGCAGATCCACCAGGCGTTGACGTCGGGATTGAGCCGCGGCTTGAGCCGGGCCACGCGGCGCCCCTCGGCGTGATGGGGCCGGCGGCGGTTCACGTGCACGTCGATGTTGCAGCCGCGCGCGCAGCCGGTGCAGATGGACTTCGCGGTGTCGAGATACCACACCCGCACCTGGAAGCGGAAGTCGCGGTCGGTCAGCGCGCCGACCGGGCAGATGTCCACCACGTTGCCGGAGTAGTTGTTCTCCAGATCTCGTCCGGGGAAGAGCCCGATCTCGGAGTGGTCGCCGCGATGGAAGATGCCGAGCTCGCCAGTCCCGGTGATCTCGTCGCAGAAGCGCACGCAGCGCGAGCAGAGGATGCACCGCTCGGCATCCAGCATCACGTGGGGCCCGAGCGGCACCGCCTTCGGCTTGTGGACCTTCTCGTCCACCATCCGCGGGTCGTAGAGTCCATGCTTCATGTAGTAGATCTGCAGCCAGCACTCCCCCGCCTGATCGCACACCGGACAATCCAGCGGATGATTGATGAGATGAAACTCCATCATCGACCGCCGCGTCTCCTGCACCCGCGGCGTGTCGGTGAGCACCACCATCCCCTCGGTCGCCACCGTGTTACACGCAATCGTCGGCCGCGGCGCCTTCTCGAGATCGACCATGCACAGCCGACACTGCCCCGCGATGGCCAGCGCCGGGTGATAGCAATAGTGCGGCACCTCGATCCCGAGCCGCCGTGCGGCCTCGATGAGATTCGTGCCGGCCTCGACCTCGATCTCTTTGCCGTCGATCGTCAGCTTCGGCATGCGCTAAGGCCTCTCGTGGATAGTGCGGCGCCGCGCGGAGCGCGCAGGCGCCGACGGGCGCGGACCGAGGTCCCCGGGCGCGCCATCATGGCGAGCCGTCGTCGCCGTTCGAGCGCAGGGCCGACGAGCGAGCCGCCGGCGATTCAACTGGTCGCAACCCAGCCCCCTCTGGGGGATGGGGGGCCCGAAGCGAGTCGGCTCCGGAGCGAGTTACGGCGACAGGCGAGCCATGCAGGCGCGCCCGGGGACCTCGGGCTCCGCGCCCGGCGGCGCCGCGCGCTCCGCGTGAGGGACTAGCGACATAGCGCCTCGAACTCCGAGCGGAACTTCTCGATGTAGGAGATGTACGGCCCGATCGCGCCGTCGTAGAACGCGCAGATGGTGGTACCGCCGCCGCGCTTGGCGACATCGAGGATCGTGTCGAGGTCGTCCTTCTTGCCGTGCCCCTCGACGATGCGATGGACCATCTTGTAGATCCAGCCGGTGGACTCCCGGCACGGCGTGCACTGCCCACACGACTCGTGAGCGTAGAAGCGCGCCAGGACCATCAGCGCCTCGGGGATGGACACACTCTCGTCCATCACGATCACGCCGGCGGAGCCGATCATCGTGCCCGCCGTCTTGAGCCCGTCCACGTCCATGGGGACGTCGATCTCGTTGGCGGTCAGGATCGCGGCCGAGCCGCCACCCGGCACCACGGCTTTCAGACGCCCGGTACCGCTCACACCGCCCGCCTTTTCGATGAGCTGGCGCAGCGTGATGGACACGGGCTCCTCGTACACGGCGGGCTTCTTGACCCGGCCGGACACCGAGTACATCCGCGTGCCGCCCTGCGTCTTGGTGCCGAGCCCCGCGAACCACTCCGCACCGCGCGAGATGATCGGCGGCACGCAGCAGATGGTCTCCACGTTGTTGACGATGGTCGGCGCGCCGAAGGCGCCCTTGATGGCCGGGAAAGGAGGCTTGATCTTCGGCCAGCCCTTCTTGCCCTCGAGTGAGGAGAGCAGTCCGGTCTCCTCTCCACAGATATACGCGCCCGCCCCCCGGTGCACGACGATCTCGAATCCGTTCCCCAGCAGGCCGGCGTCGTACGCCTCCTTGACCGCCGCGCTGAAGCGGCGCCAGGGCTGCACGTACTCGCCACGGATGTACACGAAGCCGAGTGCTGAGCGGATGGCGCGAGCCGCGATGAGCATGCCCTCGATGAGGGCGTGAGGATCGCGCTCGAGGAGGTAGCGGTCCTTGAAGGTCCCCGGCTCGCCCTCGTCGGCGTTGATGACGAGGTAGACCGGCCCGGTGTGGTTCTTGGGAATGAACGACCACTTGGTGCCGGTGGGAAATCCTGCGCCGCCCAGCCCCCGGAGGTTCGACTTCTTCACGACGTCGGTGATGGCGTCCGGCGGCATGCCCCGCGCGGTGTCCCAGGCGGTGTAGCCGCCGCCGGCGCGATAGCCGGCCAGGGTGTAGGAGTTCTCGAGGTCGAAATTCCGCATCAGCACGCGCTCGGCCATCAGCGGAGCCTCTCCAGAATGCGGTCCATCTTCTCGGGGGTCAGGTTCAGCTCGTAGCGCTCGTCCACCTGCGCCATGGGCGCCGCCTCACACGCGCACAGACACTCCACCGACTGCAGCGTGATCCGGCCGTCGGGCGTCGTCTCGCCGACCTCGACGCCCAGCCGGCTCTTCACGTGAGACAGGAGGTCCTTCGCACCCGCCAGGTAGCACGACAGGTTGTGACAGACCGCCACGACGTGACGGCCCTTGGGCTGCTGGAAGAAGAGCGTGTAGAAGGTCACGACCTCGTGCACGTGCGCCGGCGACAGCTCGAAGAGGCCCGCCACGTATTCTTCCGACTGGCAGCGAGATCCAGCCGAAGGTCTCCTGCGCCATGTGCAGCACCGGCAGCAGCGCGCCCCGCTTGTCGGGATAGAGGCCCTGCAGCCGACGCACCTCGGCGAGCTGCTCCGGTGAAAAGCTCGGGGCGGCTGTTGGAGCGGGGCCCGCGAGGCCGGTTTGGTCCGCAGGTGGCCTGTTCGAGGCGCCCGTGGCTCCGTAGGTCATCGGTCGAGCTCTCCGCCGATCATGTTCACCGAGCCGAAGGTGGGGATGAGATCGCCGATCATCTCGCCCTCGATCATGCGGTGCAGCGCGGCGACGGGCGGCAGGCACGGCGGCCGGCAGCGCACGCGGTACGGGCGATCGCCGCCGTCGGAGACGACGTAGAAGCCCAGCTCGCCGTTGGCGCCCTCGGAGGCGAAGTACGCCTCGCCCGGCGGCGGCCGGATCCCGTAGCCCTCCATGATCAGCATGAAGTGGTTCATCAGCCCCTCGATCGAGCCGTACGCGGTCTCCTTCGGCGGCAGCGTCACGCGCTTGTCGGAGGTGTTGACGGCCTGCAGGGCCGCGCGGTTCTGGCCCTGCAGATTCGGCGACAGGCGAATGGGCACCAGCAGCAGGCCTTCCGTCTTGCCCTGCTTGCCCTGGTCCACGTAGGCGCCGGGGTCGAGCGGACGGCCCTCGAAGTCGACGTTGATCGGCCCGCCCGGCATCTGCGCCAGCGCCTGCTCGGCGATGCGCATCGACTGCTCCATCTCGGCCATGCGCACGAGATAGCGAGCGTAGTTGTCGCCGTCCTTCTGGGTCGGGACCTCGAACTCCACCCGGTCGTAGGCCCAGTGCGGCTGCGCGCGCCGCACGTCGTAGCCCACGCCGACCGCGCGCAGCAGCGGCCCGGTGATGGCGTAGCCGAGCGTCTCCTCGCGCGAGAGCCGGCCGACGCCCACCATGCGGTCCATGAAGATGCGGTTGCCGGTGAGCAGCCGGTGGACCTCGTCGAGGACCTCGCGGGTCTCCTTGAAGGCCTGTGAGACCTTGGCGGCGAACCCCTCGGGCAAATCCGCCTTGACGCCGCCCACCCGGCCGTACGAGATGGTCAGCCGGGCGCCGGTCACGTCCTCGACCAGCTCCCACAGGAACTCGCGGGCCTTGATCATGTAGAGGAAGACGGTGAAGGCTCCCAGCTCCATGGACGAGGCGCCCACGCACGTGAGGTGATCGCACACCCGCGAGATCTCCGACATCACCGTGCGGATGAACTTGCACCGCTCGGTCACCTCGATGCCCAGCAGCTTCTCCACCGCCGAGGCGTAGGCGAAGTTGTTGATGAGCGGGGAGACGTAGTTCAGCCGATCGGTGTACGGGATGGCGTTGTTGTACCCGCCGACCTCGCAGTCCTTCTCGAAGGCCCGGTGCAGGTAGCCGATCTCGACGTCGGCCTTGCGGATGACCTCGCCGTCCAGCTCGGCGTTGATCCGGATGATGCCGTGCATGGCGGGATGGGCCGGGCCCACGCCCACCTGCAGATTCTGGCCGCTGCCCGTCCCGCTCCCCTCGCCCAGCATGAACGCCCGGGTGGTCGTCTCAGCCATGGGCGGGCTACTGCGTGGGGCCGATCAACGGCTGGCGGCGGTTGATGGGGTAGTCCTTGCGCAGGGCGTGGCCGACGAACTCCTCGTACATCAGGAGCCGGCGGGGATCCGGGTGGCCGGCGAAGCGGACTCCGAACATGTCCCACACCTCGCGCTCGAACCAGTTGGCGATGGGCCACAGGTCGACCGCGGTGGGCACCTGCGCGTCGTCCTCGTCGACCCGCACCTTGAGGCGCAGGCGGTGGTTGTACCCCACCGAGAACAGATGGTAGACGACCTCGAACCGCGGTCCGTCCTCGCGCCCCGGATACTTGAGATAGTCCACCGCGGTCAGATCCATCAGGACGTCGAACCGCAGCTCGGCCTCGTCGCGGCACCAGCGCAGCACCTCCGGCAGGGCCCCGCGGTCGACGATCGCGGTGTGATCGCCGCGGTGGTCGTGGGTCTCGACGACGGCGCCGGCGAAGCGATCGCGCAGACGCTGAAGGATCTCCTCGCCTCGCACTAGAACCTCTGGGCTTGAACGGCGATCTTGTCCTGGAGCTTCATGAGCCCGTCCAGCACGGACTCCGGTCGCGGCGGACAGCCGGGGATGTAGACGTCCACGGGGATGATCGTGTCGATGCCCTGCACGGTGGCGTAGTTGTCGTAGAAGCCGCCGGTGCAGGTGCACACCCCGAAGGCCACCACCCACTTGGGCTCGGTCATCTGGTCGTAGATGCGCTTGAGCACCGGGCGCCATCTTGTGGGAGATGGTCCCGACGACGAACAGGACATCGGCCTGTCGCGGCGAAAACCGAGGCAGGCCGGCGCCGAACCGATCGACGTCATAGTGCGAGCACGCGGTGGCCATGTACTCCATGCCGCAGCACGCCGTGACGAACGGGTACTGGAAGATGGAGTACTTGCGCGCCCAGCCGATGGCCTCGTCGAGCTTGCCGGTGAAGAAGCTGCCTACTCCCACTCGAAGCCTCCCTTTCGCCAGATGTAGAAGAACCCGAGCATCAGGATGCCCAGGAACACCAGCATCTCGCCGAAGCCGAACCAGCCCAGCCGACGGTAGAGCATCGCCCAGGGCCAGATGAACAGGAGCTCGATGTCGATCAGGATGAAGAAGATCGCGATGGTCGAGAACTTGATGGCGAACCGGCCCTCGGCGATCTCCAGCGGATCCTTGCCGCACTCGAACGGTGACGACTTCACCGGCGTCAGGCGGCGCGGCGCGATCAGCCGGGGGATGACGAGCAGCATCCCGGCCACCGCCGCCGCGAACGCAAAGGTCATGAGCAGGGGGAGCATTATGGCGTGTTTCGGCGGCATCGGCCTGCTTCTTGGCGTGATACGAGCTGCGCACCAGCGGGCCGGCCTCCACGTGCGCGAAGCCCAGCGCGCGGCCGGCCTCGGCCAGCTCGGCGAACTCGTCGGGGTGGTAGTAGCGGCTGACCGGCAGGTGCGCGGCCGACGGGCGCAGGTACTGGCCCAGCGTGATGATGGACACGCCGACCTCGCGCAGATCGCGCAGCGTCGTCAGGAGCTCCTCCCGCTCCTCCCCCAGCCCCAGGATGATGCCCGGACTTGAGCGGCAGCGCGGGCGCGGTGGCGTGGGCGTGGGTGAACAGCTCCAGCACGCGCGCGTAGCGTCCGCCGTGTCGCGCGACCTTGTAGAGTCGCGGCACCGTCTCGGTGTTGTGGTTCAGGATGGCCGGCGCCGCCTCGATCACGAGATCGAGCGAGGCCCGGCGTCCCTGGAAGTCGGGGATCAGCACCTCGACGCGGCAGGCCGGCGCATGCTCGCGCACGGCCCGGATGGTCGCCGCCCAGTGGGCCGCGCCGCCGTCGGCGAGGTCGTCGCGGTTGACCGAGGTGATGACGACGAACTCGAGCCCGAGCTGGGCGACGGCGCGCCCGATGCGGTCCGGCTCCTCGCGGTCCTCCCACACGGGCGCCCCGTGGGTCACCGCGCAGTAGCCGCAGTTGCGGGTGCAGACGTCGCCCAGGATCATGAACGTCGCGGTGGAGTCCTCCCAGCACTCCCCGATGTTCGGGCAGTGCGCCTCCTCGCAGACCGAGTGCAGATTGAGCGTCCGCATGAGCCCGCGCAGCCGAATGTAATTTGGACCACCGGGCGCACGGACCTTGAGCCAGGCGGGCTTGCGCCCGTCAGCGGCGGTACCGGACGGGAGGACGGGCAGTGGATGCGTCACGCTCGGTCGTCCGTGGCTCTCAAAACCGCCTCATTATGCCACGGCACTTCGACCGTCGTACACGCGTCACGCGCTCCGATGCCGGCCGCCGCCCGTCCCGGCGACCCCCGCGGGGTGACCGCTGCGGCTGGGGTCGAACTCTGCGGAAATCAGGGCGAGATTGGTCGAGCCGAGGCGCGGTCGGAGGGCCGGCGGCCGCGCCGGCCAGCGGGTCAGTCGCCGACCCGGCGCAGCGAGAGGACGTGCACCTGCTGGTCGGCGGTGAGCCCCGTGACGTCGAGGGTGTCACCGGCGAGCTGGCCCATGTAGACGACCTCGAGCAGCCGCGTCCCGTCGCCCGACACCGGCCGGCCGGCCGCCGGAGACTGCCGAAAGTTGCCGGTGAGCCGCATGTGCTCGCCCGTGATCAGCGCCACGCCCGTGGCGACGGAGTCGGCGCCGTTGTACGTGGTGTTGAGCTGCCAGCGGAGCGCGGGGCCGTCCTTCAGCAGGCGGAGGGTCACCGGGCTCGGCGGTACCGTATCGCCCGAGCGGGCCGCCAGCCGCAGCATGCCCTTCCACGTGCCGGGGACGCGGATCGCGTCGGTCACCTGCCTGGCGACCGGCGCCGTGTCGGGGGCCGGCGGCGGCTGCGTGACCTGGCGCGTGTAGCGCCCCATGCAGGCGTTCACCTTCTGCACCTCGCCCTCGCGCCCGACGAGCGACCAGCGGCCTTCCGTGCTCACCGTCTCGAGCTTCGTCGACGCGCCCTGGTTGCGGCACACGTCGTAGGCGTCCTGGACGAGCTGCTGCGGCTTGGTGAGCGTGGGACCGCAGGCGGCCAGCCCCAGGATCGCGAGCAGCGGAATCAGTCGAGGTCGGACGAGCTCACGCATGGTCGCCAGGCCGATTCTAGCCGAGGGCGTCCACGCGGGCGAAGCGCTATGGCGCTGCGGTGGGCGATCCTTCCGGCTGCACCCAGGCGACCAGCAACGTGTACGTCACCGCCAGGATCACCGGACCGACGAACAGGCCGACCAGACCGAAGGCCAGGAGACCACCGAGCACGCCCGCCAGGATCAGGACGAGCGGCAGGTCGGCGCCGCGCTTGATCAAGATCGGTCGCAGGATGTTGTCGAGACTGGTCGTCAGGATCGCCCACACGAGCATCACCGTGCCCCAGAAGGTCTGACCACTCATGTACAACCAGACGACGGCGCCAAAAAGCACCGGCCACGGGCCGATCTGTGCGACGCCGAGCATGACCATGAGGGACGTCAGCAGCAGCGTGTGCGGAACACCGGTCACCGCGAGGCCGATGCCGCCGATGGCGGACTGCACCAGCGCCGTGACCACGATGCCGAGCGCGACCGCGCGGATGGCGCCGGCGGAAAGGATCACGACCCGAGTGCCTTGCTCTCCGCCCAGCCGCCGCGCGAAGGCCAACAAGCCGGCGGCGGCGGTTTCCCCCTGCGCGTACAGCATGGCGGAGACCGCCACTGTGAGCAGGAACTGCACCAGGAGCGCGCCGAGGCCTCCCGCCTGGGCGATCATCCAGCCCACCACGCCGGCGAGATACGGCGTGACCTGGCGGGCGAGCTCCTCGGGCGGTGTCGCCGCGAGCTGCCGCCATTCCGCCGCGATCCTCCTTCCCACGAGGGGGAAGTTGGCCACCCACTCCGGTGGCGCGGGAACTCCGCGCGCCGCCATCGCCCTGGACCACGCCACGACATCGTCAGCGCGCTCGACGATGGCGATCACGGTCATCGTCAGCGGCGCCGCGAGAATCGTCAGCATCAACAGCGTCATGACGGTCACGGCCAGGACTCGCCTGCCCCACAGTCGGGCCTGCATCGCGCGGAACGCGGGCCAAGTCGCCACGACGACCATCGTGGCCCAGACCACCGCGGGCAGGAACGGGCGCAGGACCCAGAAGCTCGCGCCGATCAAGCCGCCGATCGCCACGACGGACAGGAGAATCCGCGTGAGATCCCAGGACGGCTGGGGCTGGCTCACGTGTGCTCGCTGTGTGCGACCTTCGGCGGCGCCATCGGCACCGGCGCGTGCGCCTTGCGCGAGAAGCGCAGACCCTCGACGAACGCGAAGTTGCCCGGGATGATGAACACGCCCAGGAAGGTGGCGATCAGCATGCCCCAGAACACCGCGGTGCCCATCACGTTCTGCGCCCCGGAGCCCGCCCCGCTCGCCAGCATCAGCGGCACCACGCCCAGGATGAAGGCGAAGGCCGTCATGAGGATCGGCCGGAAGCGCAGGCGGGCGGACTCCAGCGCCGCCTCCTCGGCCGATTGGCCGTCGTCGTACTTGGCCTTGGCGAACTCGACGATCAGGATCGCGTTCTTGGCGGCCAGGCCAATCAGCATGATCAGGCCGATCTGCACGTAGACGTTGTTGTCGTAGCCCATGAGCCAGACGCCGAAGAAGGCGCCGAGCGCGACCAGCGGCGAGCCCAGCAGCACCGCCCACGGCAGCCGCCAGCTCTCGTACATCGCGGCCAGGAGCAGGAACACGAACAGGATGGCCAGGACGAGGGTCGGCAACGGCGAGGGCGCGGTCTTCTCCTGGTACGACAGGCTGGAGTAGGCGAAGCCCATCTCCTTCGGCATCGTCTCGGCGAAGACCTCCTCCAGCGCGGCCAGCGCCTGGCCCGAGGTGTAGCCGCGGGCCGGCGCGCCGCTGATGTCGACCGAGCGGAACAGGTTGAAGCGCGTGGTGATCTCGCTCCCGGGCGTCGAGCTGATGGTGACGAGCGTCGAGAGCGGGATCATGGTGTTCGTGCGTCTGGCTGCGGACGTAGATCTTGCCGATGTCCTGCGGCCTGCGGCGGTAGTCGGCCTCGGCCTGCACGTACACGCGATAGAGCCGTCCGAACGGTTGAAGTCGTTGACAAACGCTGCCGCCGAGCGCCGCCGACATCGCCTGGAAGACCTCGTTGATCGGCACGCCGAGATTGCGCGCCTTGTCGCGGTCCAGGTCCACCTTCACTTGAGGATAGTTCGGGTCGAAAGAGGTGAAGAGGTTACCCAGCTCGGGCCGCTGGCGCGCCGCCGCAAGGAACTTGCGCGTCTCGTCGCCGAGCTGCTCCACCGTGAAGGTGCCGCTGCGATCCTGTAGAAGGAAATTGAAGCCCGCGGAGGCACCGAAACCGGAGATGGTCGGGATGTTGAACGGGAAGACGATTGCCTCGGGGATCGTCACGAATTGCCGCTGCAGACCCGCCATGATGCCCCAGCACCTTCTCGGCCGGGTCGTGACGTTCCTCCCACGGCTTGAGGCGCACGAGGAGCGTGCCGTAGTTCGGCTGGTAGGTGTTGGTGACCATGCCGTAGCCGCCGATGGTCGTGAACGACATCGACACCCTTGGTCTTGGCCACGATCTGCCTCGACCTTCGTCAGCACCTCGCTGGTGCGCTCGAGCGACGCGCCGGGCGGGAAGCTGCACGTTGACGCCGAGGATGCCCCTGGTCCTCCTCGGGAATGAATCCGGCCGGGCAGCTGACGACCAATCAGACCGGCCCCCAGGATCACCACGACCACGAGCACGATGGTCAAGAAGCGCCTTGCGCACGAGGACCCGCGCGATGCCGACGTACCCGCCGGTGATCTCGTCGAACACCCGGTTGAAGCCACGGAAGAACGCGCCGAGCGGCCCGCGCATCGGCTTGGCGGGCTTGAGCAGCATGACCGCAGAGCGCCGGCGTCAGCGACAGCGCGTTGAACGCCGAGAGCAGCACCGAGATGGCGATGGTCAGGGCGAACTGCTTGTACATGCGGCCGGTGAGGCCGGGCACGAAGGCCACGGGAACGAACACCGCCGAGAGGATCAGCGCGATGCCGATGACGGGTGCCGATACTTCCTTCATGGCCTGGATCGTCGCCGCGCTGCGGGTCGAGTCCGTGCTCGATGTGGTGCATGACCGCCTCGACGACGACGATGGCGTCGTCGACCACGATGCCGATGGCCAGCACGAGGCCGAACATCGACAGCGTGTTGAGCGAGAAGCCGAGCATCGGAAAGAAGATGAAGGTGCCGATCAGCGAGACGGGAACCGTGAGGAGCGGGAATGAGCGTCGCCCGGATGTTCTGCAGGAAGATGAACACGACCAGGGTCACCAGGATCAGCGCCTCGACGAACGTCTTGACGATCTCGTGGATCGAGGCCTGCGACCGCGGGCGTCGTGTCGTAGACGATCTTGTAGTCCATGTCGGGCGGGAAGAGTCCCTTGGCCTGCTCCATGGTTTCGTAGATCGCTTCGGCGGCCTTCAGCTGATTGGCGCCCGGCAGCAGATAGACGGCCATCGAACCGGCCGGCTTGCCGTTGAGCCGGCCGAAGGAGTTGTAGTCCTGCGAGCCGAGTTCGGCGCGCCCGATGTCCTTGATGCGGACCTCGGCGGTGTTCTCCGTTCCGCCGGACGATGATGTTCTCGAACTCCTCGGCCGTGATGAGGCGGCCCGGGCGCCGCACCGTGTAGGTGAACTGCTGGTTCTTGGGCGAGGGCGCGGCGCCGATCCGTGCCGGCCGGCGCCTGGAGGTTCTGCTCCTTGACGGCTGGATCACGTCGGCCGGCGTCAGTCCCAGCTTGGCCAGCTTGTCGGGTCGATCCAGATCCGCATGCCATAGTCGGCGCCGCCGAAGAGATCGACCTGGGCGATGCCGGGAATGCGGAGCAGCTGGTCGCGCAGGTTGATGCCGCAGTAGTTGATGAGGAAGTTGGCGTCGTACAGTCCTTTCGGCGAGTAGAGCGAGATGACCATCAGGATGCTGGGGCTCTGCTTCTTGACCGTCACGCCCTGCTGCGTTGACCTCTTGCGGCAGCCGCGCCTGCGCCGAGGAGACCCGGTTCTGGGTGAGGACGTTGGCCGTGTCCTGGTCGATCCCGACCTCGAAGTTCACGTCCAGGAGCATGCGGCCGTCGCTGGTGTTGGACGACTTCATGTAGATCAGGTCGATCGACGCCGTTGACTTCCTGCTCGATCGGCGTGGCCACCGACTGCTCCACCGCCTCCGCCGAGGCGCCCGGGATAGGTCGCGGTGACGCGGATGGTGGGCGGAGCCAGGAACGGGTACTGCTCGATGCTGAGGCCGGTCAGCGAGAAGGCGCCGAGCAGCAGCGTCAGGATCGCGATGACGATGGCGACGATCGGCCGCCGGATGAAAAACTCCGCCACGGTTAGGCTCCGGGCTTTCCGGCCGGCTTCACGACGGGCTTCACCTGCGCTCCGGGCCGCACGCGCTGCACCCCCTCCACGATCACCCGCTCGCCCGGTTTGAGCCCCTCCGCCACGATGTAGAACTCGCCGATGCGGTCGTCGATCTTGATCGGCCGGAGCGCGACCTTGTCGCCCGCCTCCACCACCAGCACCGTCTTGGCGCCCTGCTGCTCCTGCACGGCCAGCTGCGGCACGAGGATCGCGTTGGGGCGCTGATCGATGACACCGCGCACCCGGCCGAACTGCCCGGGTCGGATCAGCTGATCGGGGTTGGGAAACTCGGCGCGGATGCCGATGGTTCCGGTCTTGCTGTCCATCGCGCGGTCCACGAAGACCACCCGGCCCTTCTGAGGCAACGGCTTGTCGTCGCTGAGGAGGAGCTCGAGCGGCTGCCGCGGGCCGTCTGACCGTCCCTGGACATCGCTGGCGATCCGCGGCGCGAGACGGATGTAGTCAGCCTCCGCGACCGAGAAATCGACATAGATCGGGTTCACCTTGGACACGGTGGCGAGCAGCGTCGGCTCCGCCTTGCCCACGAGGTTGCCGCGATCCACGTTGATCTTGCCGATGATGCCGTCGATCGGTGAGGCGATGGTCGTGTAGCCGTAGTTGAGGTCTGCCTGGATGATCGACGCCTTCGCGGACTCGACGGCCGCCTCCGCGAGCTGGATCTGCGTGCGCTGAGCCAGCTCAGCATCCTTCAGCGCCGCCGCCTGGGCATCGACCCCGGCCACGGCAACTTTCTCCGCCGCCACGGACGTGTCCATGTCCTGCTGCGGGATCGCCCGGGCCTCCGCCAGCGGCTTGTAGCGGTTGACGTCCTGGCGGGCCTTCTCGAGGTCGGCCTGGCGCTGGGCCAGCTGCGCCTTCACCCGCTCGACGATCGACGTGTCTCTCGCTCTCGTCAGGTCGGCCTGCGCCTTGGCCAGCGTCGCCCGGGCGGTCTCCACCGCCGCCTTGTACTCGGCCTGCTGGATGAGGAAGAGCGGCTGGCCCTTCTTCACGTCCATGCCTTCCTTGAACAGCACCTCCTCGAGGATGCCGGCGACGCGGGCGCGGACTTCCACCGTCGGCACGGCTTCGGTGCGGGCGATGAAATCACGCACGATCGCGACCTCGCGCTGCTCGACGGGCGCGACCACGACCTCGGTCGGCGGCGGCGGTGTCGCAGCCTTGGCATCCTTTTCGCCCTTGCACCCGGTCGTCGTGATCAGTAGGGCGAGGCCGACCAGCCCGATGGCCAGCGGTTTCGTGATTGAGGCCATCACTTCTTCTCCCGTTCTCCGGTGGATTCGGCGGCCCGGGTCGCCTGCTCTTCCTGCCAGCCGCCACCGAGCGCCTTGTACAGGCGCACGATGGCCAGCAGCTCGTCGCGGTTGGAGCGCACCAGCCCCAGCTCGGCGTCGAAGAACTGGCGCTCGCTGTCCAGCACTTCCAGGTAGCTGGTGACGCCGCCCTTGTAGCGGATGTTGGACAGGCGGGCGGCATCGCCGGCCGCCAGGGCCAGGGCCTCCTGCTGGGTCCGGAACTCCCGGCGCTTGCGGTGCTCGACCAGCGCGTCGGCGACCTCGCGGAAGGCCTGGATGATCGTCGACCGGTATTGCTCGACGGCGGCCTGCGCCTGGGCTTCGGCCGAGTCGACGCCGGCCTGGGTACGCCCCATGTTGAAGATCGGAAGATGGATCGACGGCCCGATGCTGAAGAGCCCCTGGGGGCCGATCCATGAGCCGTCGATGTGCAAGGCCCCGCCGGCCGCGGCGCCGGTCAGGAAGACCCGTGGGTAGAAGTCGGATTTGGCCACACCGATGCGCGCGGTGGCGGCGGCCAGCTGATCCTCGGCCTGGCGGATGTCCGGCCTCCGCTCGAACAGCGCCGACGGCACGCCGGTCGGCACGGCCGGCAGCGTGATCTGTTGCACCAGCGAACGGCCGCGCGGCATCGCCTCCGGAGGATGGCCGATCAGCACGCTGAGGGCGTTCTCCGTCTGCTCGATCTGCCGCTCGGTGTCCACCACGGCCTCGCCGGCCTGCGCGACGAGGATCTCCGCCTGGCGGACGTCGATCATCCCGGCGACGCCGCCCGCCTCGCGCATCTTCACGAGCCGCAGGTTCTCCAGGCGCGCGGCGAGCGTGCGCCGGGAGACCTCCAGCTCGTCGTCGAGCGAGCGGAGGTTGAAGTACGCGGTCGCCACGTCGGTCACCAGGGTGCTGAGCACGAAGCGCCGCGAGTCCACCGAGGCGAGCAGGTCGGCGCGGGCGGCCTCGGTGGAGCGCCGGAAGCGGCCCCAGAAGTCGATCTCGAACGACAGGTCGAGGCTGGCGATCGGAGCGAACTGATTCTGGGGCTGGAATGATCGTGCGTTCGCCCTGGATGTTCGAGTAGATGGCGCTGCCCGAGTGGTTGAGCTCGGGGAACTGGAACGACCGCGAGATGGTCACCTGCGCCCGCGCCTGGAGGATCCGCGCCCCGGCGATTCGCAGATCGTAGTTCTCGCGAATCGCCTCCTGCATCAGCTGCTGAAGCGTCTCGTCCTCGAAGAGCCGCCACCACGCCAGGTCCCCCAGCGACAGCTGGGAGTCACCCTCGGGCTGACCGCGGAAGGTGGCGGGGGTGGGAACCGCCGGGCGGCGGTAGTCGGGGCCGACGGTGCAGGCCCCCAGGCAGAGTGCCAGGGCAACGAGCCAGACCGCCGAGCCTCGAGGCCCCCTTGAGGTCATCGGGGGATAGTCCCAAAGGCCGGGCGGAGATGCCATAGGACCTTCGTCCGACGCGACCCCAGGGCGGGGCGACCGTCGTCGCCCCCTCACAGGATGATCTGCAGCAGCTTCTTCAAAAGCTCCTCCAGCGACACCATCGTGAGCAGAAGCGGCGCGACCGGTATCAGGGTGATCACCGCGAGCTGAATCACCGTATCCTTCGTGAACGGAATCGTTCGCATCTCGCGGACGATCTCGTAGCTGTTGCCCAGGTCGGCCAGGGACTGGATGTCCGCGCTGCCCATGAGCGGCTCGCCGGCCGGGGCCCGTCCGCGTAGCCACTTGTCGTCGAACTCTCGCACGTAGTGCTGGGCCAGGGTGCCGTACTCGCGCAGGCCGATCCGGCGGGCCGCGGCCAGGTGCGGCATGAACAGCAACAGCGGCCCGAGCACGATGATCAGCAGGAACACGACGACGATCACGATCTCGACCTTGAATTCCGGCAGCGTGGCCCCGCGGAAGAAGATCCGGTTGGCGACGCCCGCGGAGACCGCCGTACCGTGCGCCAGCAAGAGCGGCGCGAACGCCGCCACGGTGCCGGAGAGGAAGCCGAGGCCGCCCACCCGGTCCGGGTGCGTGGGCACCAGACTGAGGGTGCACTGGCGTACGTGCCAGAGAAACCGGATCCAGATGAAGAGCCGGAAATACCAGCGCATCAGGATGAACTGGGCCAAGGGATTGGCCACGTAGACGAACCACCGGCCGGCCGCGGACAGCTGTCGGCCGGCCGGGGGCAGCCACTGATCCGCGGCGGGTACGGCGTACCAGGTGGAGACATCCAGGGCGACGTAGCGCGGCCAGAAGAAGAGGCCGAAGCCGATCACGAAGACGATGAGCACGACTTCCGCCGTCACCGAGTTGCGCAGGCGCAGGGCGGCGGCGATGGCCGCATCGAAGCGGGCCCGCGAGCCCGGCGGGATCAGATCGCGCTCGAGAAACTGCCGGACCACGGGGCGCATCCGCTGGTGCACCACCATCTCGGCCACGATGAGCAGGGGCAGCGTCAGCAGGAACTTCACGTGCGTCTCGATGTCGAACAGGAAGGGCACGCGGACCGCATCGCCCCAGGCGCGACCACCCAGCACCGACAGCAGCAGCAGGGGCAGCCAGGTGACGAGGGCGAAGACCAGGATCCGGCGACGCATGAGCTCCAGGGCATCCCCGGACAGATGGGCGCGCCGCACCATCTGATACAACGGCCCGCCCAGGACCACCGAGAAGTCGTCGCTGTCCCTGCGGAGGATGGTTGCGTCCGTCACAGCCAAGGTCACCTCGGAGTGGGGCTTCGATCGGTGGGCGCGAGAATCGGGCGAAACTCGAACCGGGTCAAGGGACTTTCGTTCGGAGACGGTGGCCCACTGGCGCTGGATTTCGGACGGCGTAAGATCCAGCCAGCAAGAGGACATATGGAAACCTGGGTCCGTGCGCGTGAAACGGCGGCCGCCGCCCTGCTGATCGTCATGATCCTCCTCGGGGCCACGCCCGCCGACGCCGCGCGTGGTGGCGGCGGAGGCGGTGGTAGCAGCGGAGGCGGCGGCCAGAGCGGAGGCTCGCACGGTGGTGGTCACGGCGGAGGCGGCAGCTGGCACCACAACGGCTCGTTTCACCATCGCAACACGTTCTTCGTCGGGGTCTCGCCGTGGTGGGGCGGCGGCTACTGGAATCCCTACTGGTACTACCCATACCCGTACTACCCGTACCCGTATGACTACCCGTACGGGTATCCGTATGGGTATCCGGCGACCGGGGCGTACGGCTCCGGCGAGGGGGTCATCTACATCGAGCAGTCACCGGCGCCGGCGCCACCACCGCCAACTGCGTACTGGTACTACTGCGAGAGCCCGGCCGGCTACTATCCCTCGATCGCGCAGTGCGACCAGTGGATTCTGGTCGACCCTGGAGCTCCGCGGTGATCACTCCCGACGCGTGCGACCCGCGCGCGGAGTCTCATTGAAGACGTGAAGTAGAACGAAGATGGTGCCGAAGGGGGGACTCGAACCCCCACGAGTTACCCCACACGCCCCTCAAACGTGCGCGTCTGCCAGTTCCGCCACTTCGGCACGAGCGGATGGAAGCGGAGTATACCTCAACGGGCGCGCGAGGCAACGGCCGCGCCGCTGCGGCGCAGGCGCGGATCGAGCGCATCGCGGATGCCCTCGCCGAGGAGGTTGTAGGACAGCACGGTGAGCAAGATCGCGAACCCGGGGTAGAGCGACAGCCACCAGGCCAGCTCGATCGCGTCCTTGCCCTCGTTCAGGATGTTGCCCCACGTGGCGAAGGGCGGCTGCACGCCGAGGCCGAGGAAGGACAGGCCCGACTCGGTGAGGATGGCGGCCGGGATGCCGAGCGTCATGGCGACCAGCACCGGGGCCATGGCGTTGGGCAGGATGTGGCGCCAGACGATCCGGATGCCGCTGGCCCCGACCGCCTGCGACCACGTGACGAACTCGCGCTCCTTCAGGGCCAGGAACTCGGCGCGTACCAGCCGGGCCACGCCCATCCAGCCAGTCAGCCCGATCACCGCCATGATCGTCCAGATCGAGGGCTTCAGGAACGCCAGCACCGCCAGGAGCAGGAAGAAGCGGGGAAAGACCAGCATCAGGTCGACCAGCCGCATGATGGTGGCGTCGATCAGGCCGCCGTTGTAGCCGGCGGTGGAGCCCAGCAGGATGCCGATGGTCGCCGCGATGCCGACCGACACGAACCCGACGGCCAGCGACACCCGGGCGCCGAACAGCATGCGCGAGAGCACGTCGCGGCCGAGCTGATCCGTGCCGAAGACGTGCCGCGACGAGGGCGGGTTCAGGATCTTCTTCACGTCGGGACGGTTCGGGTCCCAGGGCGCGATCAGCGGCGCCGAGATCGCCAGCACCGCCAGGCACGCCACCACCACGCCGCCGATCACGGCCAGGCGGTTGCGGCGAAGCGCGCGCCAGAAATCGTGCATCGGCGATCAGCGCCGGCGGCCCACGCGGATGCGCGGATCCACCAGGCTGTAAGCGAGGTCGGCCGCGAGATTGGCGAACAGCGTGAGCGTGGAGACGATGACCAGGTTACCCATCAGCACCGGGTAGTCGCGCTCGAAGGCGGCCTGGACCATCAGCTGCCCCATGCCGGGGATGGCGAAGATCCACTCGACGATCACGCTGCCGCCGATCAGGCCCGGCAGCGAGAGGCCCAGGATGGTGACGATCGGCAGCATCGCGTTGCGGAGCGCGTGCTTGCCGACGACCACGCGCTCGGCCAGCCCCTTGGCCCGCGCCGTCTGGATGTAGTCCTGGCGAACCACCTCCAGCATGCTCTGGCGCATGTAGCGGGAGAACCCGGCCAGGCCGCCGAAGGTGGCGACCAGGATCGGCAGGGCCAGGTGGCTGAGAAAGTCCCAGCTGCTGGCGCCAGAACGTCAGGTATTCCCAGTTGAGCGAGCGCAATCCGGAGATGGGCAGCCAGCCGAGCTGTACCCCGAAGAGGATCATCAGCAGCAGCGCCAGCCAGAAATCCGGCGTGGCGAAGCCGAGGAAGACGAAGATCGTGGTGACCTTGTCGAACGTGGAGTACTGCCGGGTGGCCGACATGACGCCGATCGGCACGGCCAGGGCCAGGATGATCAGCATCTCGATGACGTTGAGCAGCAGGGTGATGGGCAGCCGCTCGCCGATCTTGGTGAGCACCAGCCGGCCGTCGGGGGCGAACGAGCGTCCGAAGTCGAGGCGCACGATGCGGCTGAGCCAGTTCCAGTACTGCACGTGCAGCGGCTTGTCGAGGCCGTACATCTCGCGCAGGGCCTTGTAGGCCTCGCGGATGTTGCGCTCGGTCATGTCGCCGCTCTGCACTTCCACGGGGTCGCCGGGCGCCAGGTGGATCACCATGAACGAGATGAAGGTGATGCCAAGCAGCAAGGGCACGGCGAGCAGCAGCCGCCGCAGCGTATAGGCGAACATGGGCGCCTATTCTACGTCAGCCGGTCCGTGACTCAGTTGGCCGTATACCGCTGCAGCTGCTTGGGGACGAACCAGTCCGTGAAGTTCCACTTGATGCCCGCCGGTCCCGGCTGGATGCCGTAGACGCGGGAGGACACCGCCGGCAGCGAGTCGCGCCAGTAGAGGAAGACCACCGGCTGATCCTCGGACAGCACCTGGTGCAGCTTGCGGTAGTACTTCACCCGCTCGGCCTGGGTGCACGAGGAGCGGCCGGCCTCCAGCAGCTTGTCCACCTCGGGGTTGGCGTAGGAGATGTGGTTCAGGTCGTCGGGCCCGGACTGCGAGGAGTGCCAGACGACGTACTGGTCGGGATCGGATCCCGTCCCCCATCCCAGCACGATGGCCTGAAAGCTGCGCTTCTTGATGTGCTCCTTGAGCAGCGAGGCCCACTCGAGGATGCGGATGTCCACGCCGATGCCCAGCTCGCGCAACGAGGCCTGGATGATCTCGGCGACCTTCTTGCGCTCGTCGTTGCCCTGGTTCGTCAGCAGCTCGAAGGTGAAGGTCTTGCCGTCCTTCTCGAGCAGCCCCTGGCCGTTGCGCTTCCACCCGGCCTCCGCGAGCAGGGCGAGCGCCTTCTTGGGATCGTAAGGAATACCTTTGACGTCGGGGTTGTTCGCCCAGAATCCCGGCCGGAACGGCCCGGTGGCCTCGGTGCCGAGGCCCAGCACCACGCCCTCGAGCAGGTCGGCCTTGTTGATGGCGTGCGCAAAGGCCAGGCGCACGCGGCGATCGGCGAAGCGCGGATCCTTCAGGTTGAAGCCGAAGTAGGTGTAGCCCGCCCCGGGGTAGCGGTACTTGTTGTACGCCTTCTCGAAGGCCGGGTACTCGGTCTGCCGCCGGTACTGCAGCGCGGTCAGGCTGGCCACGTCCACGCCCATGGCCTTGACCTCGAGGAAGATCGTGGCCTGGCTGGGGATGACACGGTAGACGATGCGCGAGATGGGCGGGCGTCCCTTGAAGTAGTCGGGGTTGGCGACGACCACGATCTTCTCGCCGCTCTTCATCTCCTTGAAGCGATACGGACCGGTGCCGACGGGCGCCGACCAGTTCTGCGGCGCCTCCTTGATCTTGCCCTCCTTCACCCACTTCTCCAGCAGATGCTTGGGCAGCATCGTCAGGCCCCAGGAGGTCAAGGCCTTGGCGTAGGGCTGCTTGTAGATGACCCGCACCGCGTACTTGCCCGTCTTCTCGACGCGCTCGACGTCCTGGAAGTCGGACTTGTACGAGCTGGGCGTCCGGGGATCCATGGTGGCGGCCCACGTGAACACGACGTCGTCAGCCGTGAACGGCACGCCGTCGTGCCACTTGACGTCCTCGCGGAGCTGGAAATCGAGCGTCAGGCAATCCTTGCTGAAGGTCCACGACTTGGCCAGCTCGGGCTCGACCTGCAGATCCTTCCCCAGCGTGATGAGGCCGCTGTACATCAGGTCGCCGACCTCGAGCGAGGACTGATCGCTGGTGATGTTCGGAATCAGGCTCGAGACGTTGCCGATGGAAGCCTCGATGAGGGTGTCCCCCTCGGCCTTGGGAGGCAACGCGGGCTTGGTCTCACTCCCGGGCTTGGTCTCACTCCCGGGCTTGGTCTCGCTCCCGGGCTTGGTCTCGCTCCCGGGCTTGGTCTGGGCCTCTGCCTGGGCCACGGCGACGAGCGTGGCCACGGTGCCGGACTTGGCCGCCGGGGGCGGCGCGCTCTCACCCGAGCAGCCGCCGAGCGCGAGCGCGGCGACTCCGACCACGACGCCGAGCCGCGTGAGCGACCGCACCGGGCCCACCTACTTCACCTTGGGCGCCGAGGGCGGCGCGGGCGCGGCGGGAGTCGACGGAGCGGGCGCCGAGGGCGCCGGCGTCGAGGGGGCGGACGTCGCTGGCGCGCCGATGGGCGCGGGCTCACGCACCACCGACGATGACCGCTCGCCGCCCAGGATGGCCAGGCTGAAGGACGTCACCGCGAAGAGGATGCGCGACGCTGGTCGTGATCTTGCCCAGCAGCGTGGGCGTGCCCATGGAGCCGAACACCGCCTGGCTGCCGGCGCCGCCGAAGGCCGATCCGATATCGGCGCCCTTGCCGGCCTGCAGCAGCACGATGCCGATGATGGCGAAGCACATGAGCACGTGAATGATCGTGAGCGACGATGACCATCTATTCCCCTTCGAGGCGGCGCCCCGCGCCGCTTTCCTGACGATGGCGATGAATCCGGGCCCGGTGAGGCTCGCGCCGCCGACCAGGGCGCCGTCGATCTCGTTCTCGGCCAGCAGTGCGTCCGCGTTGTCGGCCTTGACGCTGCCGCCGTAGAGGATGCGGATGGCTTGCGCGACCTCCTTGGAGGCCACCTCCGACAGCAAGTCCGCGCAGGTAGCCATGCACCTCGGCGGCCTGACCCGGCGTGGCGTTGACGCCGGTGCCGATCGCCCAGATGGGCTCGTAGGCGAGCACGCACTTGCCGACCAGCGCGACGTCGAGGCCGGCCAGGCCGGCGCGCAGCTGTCCTTCGACCGTCGTGAAGGTCAGCCCCTGGCGACGCTCCTCGGCGGTCTCGCCGACGCACAGGATCGGGCGTGAGGCCGTGCTGCAGACGCGGCGCCCACCTTGCGGTTGATCTGCTCGTCCGTCTCGCCCATCTCACGGCGGCGCTCGGAGTGCCCGAGGATCACGAAGCGGCAGCCCAGCTCGACCAGCATCGGCGGCGAGATCTCGCCGGTGTGGGCGCCGGACGCCTCGTGATGACAGTTCTGGCCGCCGAGCATGATGGGACCGAGCCCCAGGATCTCGGCCACCGCCGGCAGCGCGGTGAACGGCGGGCACACGACGACCTCCACGCCGCGCGGGCGCTTGAGGCCTTCGCGGAGCGCGCCGGCCAGCACGCGCGACTCCGCCAGCGTGCCGTTCATCTTCCAGTTGCCGACGACGAGCGGCGTACGCATCAGGCCTCCGTCAGCGCCTCGACGCCCGGCAGCGTTGCGCCCCTCGAGGAATTCGAGGAAGGCGCCGCCGGCGGTCGAGATGTAGCCGATGCGATCGGCCACACCAGCCTGGTTCACGGCGGCGATCGTGTCGCCGCCACCGATCACGGAGAACGCCGAGCCACCGACCACCGCGCGGGCGACGCCCGAGGTGCCGGCGGCGAAGGGCGCCTTCTCGAACACGCCCATGGGGCCGTTCCACACGATCGTCCTGCGCCGTCCGCAGCGCGATCGCGAACTGCTCGACGCTGGCCGGGCCGATGTCGAGACCCATCTGGTCGGCCGGAATCTCGCGGATGCGACACCGTGCGCCCCGAGGGGCTGTCGAGACCGGCGGCGACGACCGCATCGACCGGCAGCACGATCTGCACGCCGCGACGCCGGGCGGTCTCCAGCGCGGCGCCGGGCCGTCTCGATGCGATCCGCCTCGACGAGCGAGCGGCCGACATCGTGTCCGAGCGCGCGCAGGAACGTGAAGGCCATGCCGCCACCGATCAGCAGCGCGTCGACCTTGCCGAGCAGGTGTCCACCAGCGTGATCTTGTCCGACACCTTGGCGCCGCCGAGCATCGCGACCAGCGGGCGCTCCGGCGCCTGGAGGATACGGCCCAGCGCCTCCAGCTCGCGCTCGCATCAGCAAGCCCGGCCGCGGCGGGCTTGAGATAGCGGGTGATCGCCGCGATCGACGCGTGCGCGCGATGCGCGGCGGCGAAGGCGTCGTCGACGTAGACATCGGCCAGGCTCGGCCAGGCGGCGCGCGAAGTCGTCGTCGTTGGCTTCCTCCTCGGGATGGAAGCGCAGGTTCTCGAGCAGCAAGATCTGCACCGGGCTTGAGCGCGTGGGCCAGGGCCTCGGTCTCGCGCCCCGACACAGTCCGGAGCGAGCGGCACCGGCCGATCCAGGAGCGTGGACAGCCGGGTCGCCACCGGCGCCAGCGAGAACTTGGGATCGGGCCCGCCCTTGGGCCGGCCCAGGTGAGAGGCCAGGACCACCGAGGCGCCCCGCTCGAGCGCGTGGTGGATGGTGGGGAGCGACCGCGCGTCAGCCGCGTGTCGTCCGACACGGCGCCGGCCTCGAGCGGCGCGTTGAGGTCGGCGCGTAGGAACACGCGCCGACCCGCCAGGTCGAGCTGCTCGATCGACAGCTTCACGCGTTGTGGACTACAGCGACTTGCCGATGAACCGGATCAGGTCGCGCACGCGTGAGGAGTAACCACACTCGTTGTCGTACCAGGCCAGCACCTTGACCATGTTGCCGTCCACGATCGCGGTCGACGGCAGGTCGATGATCGAGGAGTGGGCGTTGCCGTTGAAGTCGCTCGACACCAGCTCCTCGTCGGTGGCGTCGAGGATGCCCTTGAGCGAGCCCGCCGCCGCCTCGCGGTACGCGTCGTTCACCGCCTCGACCGTCGCCGGCTTCTCCAGCTCGACGGTGAGATCGACGACCGACACGTTGATGGTGGGCACGCGGATGGCGATGCCGTCGAGCTTGCCCTTCAGCTTCGGCAGCACCAGACCGACGGCGGTGGCCGCGCCGGTGGTGGTGGGGATCATGTTCACGGCGCCGGCGCGGGCACGGCGCAGGTCCTTGTGCGGGAAGTCGTGGATCTTCTGGTCGTTGGTGTAGGAGTGCACCGTCGAGGCGAAGCCGCGCTTCACGCCGAACTTGTCGTCGAGCACCTTCACCGTGGTGGCCAGGCAGTTGGTGGTGCAGGAGGCGTTGGAGACGATCCGGTGCTTGGCCGGGTCGTAGGTCTTCTCGTTGACGCCCAGCACCAGGGTGGCGTCCGGATTCTTGGCGGGCGCGGTGATGATGACCTTCTTGGCGCCGGCCTGCAGGTGCTTGGAGGCGTTGGCGGTGTCGCTGAAGAGTCCCGTCGACTCCACCACGATGTCCACGCCGAGCTCTTTCCACGGCAGCGCCGCCGGGTCCTTGATCGCGCACACCCGGATCTCGCGGCCATTCACGAAGATCGCCTCACCCTTGGCCACCACCTCGGCGGGCAGCGCGCCGTGCACCGAATCGTGCTTGAGCAGGTGGGCCAGGGTCTTGGCGTCGGCCAAGTCGTTGACGCCAACGATCTCCATGTCGCTGGCTCCCAGCGCGGTGCGGAAGAACACGCGGCCAATGCGCCCGAAGCCATTGACGCCAACTCGAATGCTCATGAAAGGGCTCCTTGTGGGAAGAACGGAAACCAAGTCCGCCAGGTTCTCGTAAGTATGGTCAAAGTATAGGTGATTCACAGCACGCGGGCAACTGCGACGACCCCGACCCGTGCGGCCCCCGCCGCGCGCAGCGCGCGGGCGCATTCCGCCGCCGTGGCGCCGGTGGTGAGGACGTCGTCCACCACGACGATGTGACGCCCGGCGACCTCATCACGGGCCGCGAAAGCGCCGCGAACATTGGCGGCCCGATCGGCGGCGCCGAGGTCGCTCTGCGGCAGGGTATCCCGCACTCGCGCCAGCCAGCGCGGCCGGACGGCCACGCCGAGGCCGGGGGCCAGGCGCTCGGCGAGCAGCGCGGCCTGGTTGAAGCCGCGCTCCCGCTGGCGGGGCCGGCCCAGCGGCACCGGGACGAGCGCGGCCACGTCAGAGGCCAGCGGCGGCCACTGCTCGCCGATCAGTGCCGCCAGCGGACGGGCCAGCGCGCGCTGGCCCCGGAACTTGAACGCGTGGATCGCGTCACGGACCACGCCGTCGTACGCAGCCCCCGCCCGCGCCCAGTCCCAGCCCGGCGGATCGACGCGGCAGCCGCCGCACAGCGGCCGGCCCGCAAGGACGGCCTCCGCGGGCACCGGGGTCAGCGCCCGCGCGGGCAGGCCGCAGCGGTCGCAGCAGGGCGGCGCGATGCGCGGGATCAGATCCCAGCACGCGCCGCACAGGGGATCGCGGCGCCGCTCGGCGAGCGTGGACTTGCAGACGGGGCAGAGCGCCGGGAAGACGAGGTCGAGGGCCGCGATGGCCCAGGAGCGGAGCGAACGGCTCAGCGGCCCTGCGACGGGCGCAACGTGTTCCAGCGCTGGCATTGCGGGCAGCGATCCTGCCAGGTCGGCGCCGTCGCCGAGCAGGCCTGGCAGCGATGGGGCCAGTCGAAAGCGTGGCCGAGGCGCAGCGCCCGGCGATACTCGTCGAACGCCGCGCGCGCTTCGCCGCGGCGCTCGAACACCGCACCGAGGAACGCGTGCACCACCGGCATGTCGGGCGCGCGCATCTCGAGCTTCTCGAACTGCTCGGTCGCCTCGTCGAGCATCTCCAGCTCGAAGTAGACGCGGCCCAGCGCGGCGGCCAGCGCCAGGTCGTCGGGGGCACGCGACGCCGCGTTCCGGTAGAGCGCGATCATGCGGCTGGGCCGGGCGTCCTGCCGGTACGCACGCTCGAGCCGGGCCAGCAGCGGCAGCGCGGGCTCGGTCTCGGCGGCGCGCTCCCACGTGCGGACGGCGTCGCGATGGAGGCCGCCCGCCTCGTAGGCGTCACCGAGCGCGACCGCGGCCGGCAAGAAGCTGCGATCGGCGCGGACGGCGGCCTTGAAATGTCCGGCGGCGACGGCCGGGGCGCCCCGGGCCAGCTCCAGGCGCCCCAGCTCGTAGTAGCCGACCGCCAGCCACGAGGACTCGGCCGGCCGGTCCGCCGGCGGCGCGATCTCCAGCAGACGCTCCTGCAGCGCGATGGCCTCGTCCCAGTTGCGCTCGTCGATGGCCAGATCGCGCAGCGTACGCAGCGCCTCGGCGTGGTGGGGCCAGCGCTGCAGCACGTAGCGATAGAGCGTGCGCGCCTCGTCGAGCCGGCCGGCCCGCCGAGCCTCGCCGGCCCGGCGCATCGCGTCCCGGGCCTGCGGATCGTCGTCCGACACCTGCAGCGCCGGCCGCCCCCGCAGGCGCTCGGCGAGCTGACGCCCGAGCGTGAGCAGCGCGCTGAGAGAGGCATTCATGGGCGACGGCGATGGCAGGCGAGGCCCTGACGGGGTGTCAGCTGGCGGCGGAGCGCTCCTCTTCCTCGACCAGACGCTGGCAGGTGATGCAGTGACGAGCAAAGGGCAGCGCCTCGAGACGCTTGTCGCCGATGGTCTCGCCGCAGCGCTCGCACTCGCCAAACGCGCCCTCGTCGATCTTCTGAAGCGCGGCCACGACGTCGCGCAGTAGTCGCCGGTCGCCGTTGCCCAGCTCGAAGAAGAATTCCCGGTTGTAGGCGGTATTCGCCTGGTCGCCGAGATCCTTGATCGAGTCGTCTTCCTGATCCTTGCCGTAGGTCGCGGTGCGACCGACCCCGTCGGCGAGCTGCCGCTGCTTCTCGAGCAACTTTTTCTTGAAGCTCGCCAGTCGCTCTTTTTTCATCACGACCTCCCTGGCGATTTGACGTGCCGATCACGCTAGCATGCGGTCCACGAGGGTGCAAGATGCGATCACGCACTGTCCACCGGAATGGACGGTGCGTCGCCCCACAAGCGCTCCAGCGCGTAGTACACGCGCGTCTCCTCGAGGAACACGTGCATCAGCACGTCACCGAAGTCGAGCAGCACCCACCCGCTCTCCGCCACGCCCTCCACGTGGAGCGGGCGCACGCCCTCGGCCTTGAGCTCGTCGCGGATGGCGTCGGCGATGGTGGCCACGTGCGTGGTCGAGCGCCCGCTGCACACCAGGAAGAAATCGGTGACGCTCGACAGCGCCTGCACGTCGAGCACCACCAGGTCGAGGGCCTTGCGGTCCAGCGCGATCCGGGCGGCGCGCTGCGCCGTGTCCGCGGCTGACGCGCGGGCGCTCACGCGGGCTCCGCCTGGTAGAGGCGGTGGCGACGCACGTAGTCGATCACGGCCGGCGGCAGGCGGTAGTCGAGCGAGCGCCCCGCCCGCACGCGCGCCCGCAGATCAGAGGCCGAGATCGGCAGCGAGGTGACGTGGGCGATCAGGACCGCGCGAGGCGGCGGCCCGCCGCCCGGCCCCACGTGGGCGAAGCCGCTCTCCCCGATGCCGATCTCGCGCAGCACCTTCTGGGCCGCGGCGCTCTGGGGATCGAACGGGCTACCCGCGCGCGGGATCACCACGAGCCGGACCAGCGAGGCGATGCGGCGCGGCTCACGCCAGCTCAGCAGGTCCAGGAAGGTCTCCGACCCGATCACGAAGAACAGCTCGTCGCCCCCGGCCGCCAGCTCCGTGAGCGTGTCCACCGAGTAGGACGGGCCGGGGCGCCGCAGCTCGAGGTCCGACACTGCGAAGCCCGGGTGGCCGGCGATGGCGAGCTGCACCATCGCGAAGCGGTCGGCCGCCGGCGCCAGATCGGCCGGCGCCTTGTGCGGCGGCACCGCGGCCGGCACGAAGAGCACCTGGTCCACGCCGAGGATCTCCAGGATCTCGTCGGCCAGCAGCAGATGTCCGTGATGGATCGGGTTGAAGGACCCGCCGAGGACCGCGACCCGCGCCAACGCTCAGTCCCGGACCTGCCCGTCGCCCTGCACGATGAACTTGGTCGTCGTCAGCTCGCGCACGCCCACCGGGCCGCGCGCGTGCACGCGTGAGGTCGAGATGCCCATCTCGGCGCCGAGGCCGAACTGGCTGCCGTCCACCAGCCGCGTGGAGGCGTTGACCAGCACCGCGGCGGCGTCCACCTCGCGCGTGAAGCGACGGGCGTGGCCGAGATCGTTGGTGACGATGGCTTCGGCCAGCCCGGTGCTGTGACGACGGATGTGCTCCAGGGCGGCGTCGAGATCGTCGACCACGCGAATGGCCAGATGTCAGATCGAGGTACTCCTCGTCCCAGTCGGCGGCACTGGCCGGACGCGCGGTCGGCACGCGGGCCAGCGTCTCGGGACAGCCGCGCAGCTCGACACCGGCCTCGCCCAGCCGCGCGGCGACCATCGGCAGGAAGCGATCGGCCACCGCGCGATCGACCAGGAGCGTCTCCAGCGCGTTGCACACGCTCGGCCGGTGCGTCTTGGCGTTGTGCACGATCGTCATCGCCATGTCGAGGTCGGCGGCGGCATCCACGAACACGTGGACCAGCCCCTTGTCGTGCTTGAGGATGGGAATGCGCGAGCGCTCGGCCACCCAGCGGACGAAGGCTTCACCACCCCGCGGGATGATGAGGTCGATGAGCCCGTCCTGCTCGAGCATCGCCGCCACCGCCGCCCGGTCGGTGACCTCCACGAACTGGATGGCGTCGGCCGGCGCCCCGGTCTTCTCGAGCGCCTTGGCCAGCACCGCGGCGATGAGGGCGTTGGACTCGATGGCCTCGCTGCCGCCGCGCAGCACGACGGCGTTGCCCGACTTCACGCACAGCCCGGCGGCGTCCGCCGTGACGTTCGGGCGCGATTCGTAGATGAAGCCGATGACCCCGAGCGGCACGCGCACCCGGCTGATCTCGAGCCCCGACGGCCGGCGCGTGGCCTCCACGGTCTCGCCCACCGGGTCGGGCAGCGCGGCGATCTCGCGCAGGCCGATCGCCATGGTCTCGATACGGGCGTCGGTCAGCGTGAGCCGGTCGAGGAAGGCGCGCGCCACTCCGGCCGCCCGGGCGCGCTCGAGATCGGCGCGGTTGGCGTCGAGGATGGCGCCGGTCTTCTCCTCCAGCCCGCGGGCCATCTGGCCGCAGGGCCTCGTTCTTCGTGCGGGTGGAGCAGAGCGCCAGCGCGCGGGCGGCCGCCCGCGCGGCCCGCGCCTTCGTCTCGACGAGCGTCTTCACGTCCATGTCGGCTCTCCGCCCTACCCTAGAGGATCACCAGGTTGTCCCGGTGGATCACTTCGTCGAAGCTCTTGTAGCCCAGCCGCTGCTCGATCTCGCGGCGTCTTGGCTCCGCAGGATACGCCGAACCTCGGGCGCGTCGAAATTCACCAGACCCCGGGCGAACTCGCGCTCGCCCTCGACCTGACCGGCCACCGCCACCACCGCGCCGGCGGCGAAGTCGCCCTCGACCCCGACGACGCCGGAGGGTAGCAGGCTCTTGCCATCTTGAGTTAATGCCCGGACCGCGCCGGCGTCAACCATCAGACGCCCCTGCGGGCGGAACCGCGAAGGCGATCCACCGCTTACGGGCGCCGAGGCGATCGGCCTTGGGCGCGAAGTAGGTCCCCAGCGCCTCGCCACGCAACAGGCGGGCCAGCGCACCCTCGATCGCGGCCGTTGGCGATGATCATGGGCACCCCGGCGGCGGCCGCCTTCTGGGCGGCCTGCAGCTTGGTCGCCATGCCGCCCACTGACCCGCTGCCGGTCCCCGCCCACGCCAGACCCGTGATCTCGTCGGTGACCGCCTCGACCGTCTCGAGCAGGTGCGCGTCCTGGTGCACCGCCGGGTTGGCCGTGTACAGCCCGTCCACGTCGGTGAGCAGCACGAGCAGATCGGCGTCGATGAGCGAGGCCACCAGCGCGCTGAGGTTGTCGTTGTCGCCGACCTTGATCTCTTCGACGGCCACCGTGTCGTTCTCGTTGACGATCGGCAGGACGCCGAAGCGCAGCAGCGCCCGCAGCGTGTTGCGGGCGTTCAGATAGCGGGCGCGATCGCTGATGTCCTGGGCGGTCAGCAGCACCTGCCCCACGCCAGATCCCGTGACGCTTGAACGCCGACCTCGTAGTGGCGCATGAGCGTCGACTGGCCGACCGCCGCCGCCGCTTGCTTCTCCGGCATCGTGCGGGGCCGCTCGGGCAGCGCCAGGCGCGCCATGCCGGTGGCGATCGCGCCGGAGGTCACCAGCACCACGTCGCGCCCGCCGTCGGCGCGCGCGGCGGCGATGTCGGCGGCGAGGGCCGCGATGCGCCGGCGATCGGGTCCCGTCGACGGCGTCGTGATCAGGCCGGTGCCGACCTTCACCACGAGCCGGCGGACCCGACCTAGCTGGCGGCGCGCGCCCACTCGGTGCCTTCGAGGCGGGCGGCGGCCGCCCGCAGCAGCTCGGCCAGCCCCAGGCCGGTGGCCGCCGAGATCGCGTAGAAGGGCCGCCCCGCCGCCACGCAGTGCCGCCGCAGCCGATCGAGCGTGGCGGCGGCTTCCGGGGAGCCGTCGACGAGATCCGCCTTGTTGGCGACCACCAGCTGCGGCCGTTCGGCCAGTGCTGGCGAGTACGCCGAGAGCTCCTTGTCGATCGTCAGCAGGTCGTCGAGCGGATCACGCCCGCTGACCGGATCGAGATCCACCACGTGCAGGAGCAGGCGCGTGCGCTCGGTGTGACGCAGGAACTGATGCCCGAGGCCGCGCCCCTCGCTGGCACCCGGGATGAGGCCGGGCAGGTCGGCGATGACGAAGGTGCGGTCGCCGTCGACGCGCACGATGCCAAGCGACGGGGCCAGCGTGGTGAACGGATAGTCGCCGATCTTGGGCTTGGCGGCCGACACACGCGAGACGAGCGTGGACTTGCCGGCGTTGGGAAAGCCGATCACCCCGACGTCGGCCAGGAGCTTCGAGCTCGAGGTGAATCCAGCGCTCGGGGCCGGGCCGGCCTAGATCGGCGCGGCGCGGAGCCTGGTTGGTCGACGAGGAGAAGCGCGCGTTGCCGCGCCCGCCACGCGAGCCACGCACCACCAGCAGCCGCTGGCCCCGCACGGTGAGGTCGCCGAGCGGCTCGCCGGTGTCGCGGTCGCGCACCACGGTGCCCAGCGGCACCCGCACGACGAGATCCTCGCCGCTGGCGCCGTGGCGGTTGCTGCCCTCGCCGTGGATGCCGCGCTCGGCGTGGTAGTGGCGCTTGTAGCGAAAGTCGAGCAGCGTGCCGAGCGCGGGATCGGCCTCGAGAAACACCGAGCCGCCGTCGCCGCCGTCGCCGCCGTCGGGTCCGCCGCGGGGCACGTAGCTTCTCGCGCCGGAAGCTGACGCAGCCGGCGCCGCCGTCGCCGCCCTTGACGAAGATGTCGATCTCGTCGATGAACATCGGAGTCAACGACCCCAGGGGAGCGCGGACGCGCTCCGGGCGGGGACGCCGCCGCGGATCAGGCCGGCGGCGTCGTCAGGATGCTGATGTAGCGCGAGTCGCCGCGCCGCTCGAACTTGACGACGCCGTCGACCTTCGCGAACAGCGTGTCGTCCGAGCCCAGGCCGACGTTGCTGCCGGGCTTGAAGCGGGTGCCGCGCTGCCGGACCAGGATCGAGCCGCCGGTGACGAACTGACCGCCGAAGCGCTTCACCCCGAGCATCTGAGGATTGGAGTCGCGACCGTTGCGCGAGCTGCCGACACCCTTCTTGTGAGCCATGACGGTTCCTAGACCTCGATGGTGGTGATGCGCACCGTGGTGGCCGATTGCCGGTGACCGCGGTGACGCCGATAGTTCTTCCGCCGCTTGAACTTCACGATCGAGACCTTGCGCCCGCGGCCCTGGGCGAGCACCTCGCCCGACACCTTGGCGGCCTTGAGACGATCGGGACCGACGATGACCTCGCCGTCGCGGGACACCATGAGCACCGAGGTGAAGGCCACCGCAGCGCCAGTGTCCCCGTCCAGCTTCTCGACCTTGATGACCTGGCCCGGGGCCACCAGGTACTGCTTGCCACCCGTTGCGATGACGGCTTCCATGGCTCTTCAGGGCTCCCTGCGCACGAGTTGAGTGACGGCCGTTCATCAGACCACACCCGCCAGCCCGGGTCAATCTACGTGGGGGGCCCCGATATGGCCCCCCACCCCCCCACGCTTCGCGCCCCGGCGGAGCCGTGGCGCTCCGCGGGCGGGCCGTCGGGCGTGCAATCACCGCGAGACCCACGCTTGCGGCCCGGCGGAGCCGGGGCGCGCCTCGTCACCCGTGTCCTTGGGCGGCGCCACACACTGGGGTGCCGAGCGCGGGCCCCGCGACGGCTGTGCTACGCGGTCTTGAGGTACTCGGCGAGCTGCTTGCGGACGAAGAGTCGCGAGCGGTGGACGCGCGACTTCACGGCCGGCAGGCTGATCCCCAGCGTCTCGGCGATCTCGGGGTTCGACACCCCCTCGACGTCGTGCAGGACCAGCGCGGTCCGATACTCGGCGGGCAGCTTGTCGATCGCCTGAGTCAGGATGTCGCGCAGCTCGCCCTGCAGCGCCTTCTCGTCCACGCGATTGGACCAGTCGTCCATCGGCTCGAAGTGCCGGCCCTCGCCGTCGAGCATCGGCAGCACGTCGTCCATCGCGATCTCGCTGGCCTTCTGCCGGCGCGTCCGCAGCTTCTGATACGCCGCGTTGGCGGTGATCCGATAGATCCACGAGCCGAACGCCGACTCGCCCTTGAACATGTGGATCTTGCGCGCGGCCGTCCACAGCGCGTCCTGGGCCGCCTCTTCCGCGTCCTCGTTGGACCCGGTGATCCGCATGGCCAGCCGATAGACCCGGTCACCGAAGCGATCGACGAGCTGCTCGGCGGCGCCGGGCTCTTCACGCCGGAGCGCCTCGACCAGGCCGGCATCCACATCCACCCGCGTACTCGGCACGACAGTCACGACCGCACCTCATAGAGCGCCAGATAGCGCTCGATCTCGACGACGCACTGCTCCATGACTCCGATGTTCTTGGTGACCTTCGACAGCAGGATGGAGCCCTCGAGCGCGGCCACCAGGAAGTGGGCCACCCCCTCCGGCTGACATCCCGGTACCACCTCTCCCCGCGTCTGCGCCTCGCGGAGCGCCAGCGTGAGCCGCTCCTGCCATGCTGTAAACACCGATGCCAGCCGCGCGCGAAATCCCTCGTGAACGTCGCTGAGCTCGGAGGCCAGGTTCCCCATGGCGCAGCCGCCGACGCACCTGCGCTCCCGCTGGTACTCGAGAACCCGGGCCAGGAAGCAGCGGATCTGGTTCAGCCGATGGCCCTCGAGATCGGAGAAGCATGGCTCTAGCGTGCGCTCCAGAAAAGAGCTGATGATCTGGTCGAGGATCGCGTAGCCGAGGTCTTCCTTGCTTCGGAAGTGGTGGTAGAAGTTACCTTTACCGACTCCGCTCTCGCGCAGGACGTCGTCCAGCGAGGTGTTCTGATACCCCCGGACTTCCATCAGCCGCCGCGCGGCCACGACCAGGGCGTCGCGCGTCGTCCGACCATCCCTATTCCGAACCGGTGCCTGAGTGCTCGCTATCGCCATGGATGCCGTCCAACTGTACCGACCAGTTGGTACAGAACCCTACCCGATCCGCCGCATCGCGTCAATTCCGCCGAGCAGTCGGCAGGGCGCGGACTCAGAGTTCGCTGAGCGCCTCCGGGCTTCGCGCCCCGGCGCGTGGCGCTCCGCGGACGGCGCGACCTGGCTGAGAGCCGCGCGCGACCCCGGACGCAGCGTGTGAGTCGAGCTACTGCGCGTGGCGCAGCGCGTGGGAGCGGCACGGCCTCGCCGAGGCCCGGAGCGCCGAGCGCATCGCGAAGCGTCACGGCTCCGCCGGGGCGCGGAGCGTGGGGGGTATCGGGGGGCCGACTCTCGGGGCCCCCCATCTCAAAAGAGCGGCGACGCCACCCGGAGGGCCGCCATCACGACGGGCTTGGGATAGAGGCCCAGGGCCACCACGCCGAGCGCGCACAGGAGGACCGAGATGGCGAGCGTCGCCGGGACGGGGACCCGACCCTGTCGCTCCGGCGCCTCGATGTACATCCGCTTGGCGACCAGCAGGTAGTAGAAGAGGGCGACCACCGTGAGGAGCGCGCCCAGGAGCACCAGCCAGTAGAGTCCTCGCTCGGCCGCCGCCCAGAAGACGTACAGCTTGGCCCAGAAGCCGGCGACGAACGGGATGCCGCCGAGCGAGAGCAGGAAGAGGAGCATGGCCAGCGCCAGCAGCGGCGAGCGCTGCGCGAGGCCGCGGAGCGCGGTCGTCGCCTCCGAGCCCTCGGCGCGGGCCAGCGCCTCGACCACGAGGAAGGCGCCCATGTTGCCGAAGACGTACGCGACCAGGTAGAAGAGCACCATCGCCGTGCCCGAGGCCGAGGTCGGCGGCGACACCGACGAGCATGTAGCCGATCTGCGCGATGCCGGAGTACGCGAGCAGACGCTTGGTGTTCTGCTGCGGCAGCGCCATGAGGTTGCCGGCCAGCATCGTCAGCGTCGCGAGCAGGGCCGCCACCGGCATCCAGCTCACCGCCCGGTCCCCCGCCCCTTCGAAGAAGACGCGGAACAGCGCGACGAACCCGGCGGCCTTCGGCGCCACGCTCAGCCAGGCCACGAAGGGCGTCGACGCTGCCTCGTAGGTGTCCGGCACCCACATGTGAAACGGGAAGGCGGCGATCTTGAACGCGAACCCGGCCAGCGCGGCGACCAGGCCGAGCGTGAGCAGGGGCCCGGCGGCGGGCGCGACTGCGGCGATCTTCGCCAGATCGGTCGTGCCGGTCGCTCCGTACACGAACGACAGCCCGTAGGCCAGCACCGCCGAGGAGACGGAGCCCACCAGGAAGAACTTGAGCGACGCCTCGACGGCCACCGCCTCGCCCTTGAGGAATCCGGCCAGCACGTAGAGCGGGATCGACATCAGCTCGAAGGCCAGGAACAGCAAGATCAGGTCGCGCGCGGAGGCCAGCACCAGCATGCCGAGCAGCGAGCCGAGGATCAGCAGGTGATACTCGGCGGCTCGCCGGGCGAAGACGCGATCGCGCAGCGACAGCCCGGCCAGGAGCCCGATGAACGTCGCGACCAGGAAGAGCCGCTTGGCGAAGATGGCCAGGCCGTCCTGGGCGAACATGCCGCCCAGCGCGGGCGGAGCCGGCGCCACGAACGCCGCGGCGATACCCAGGGCGAGCACGCCCAGCGTGGCCAGCCAGCCGATGGCGCGCCGATCCTCGCCCCGCGCGAGCAAGCCCGCCACGAAGACGATGAGCAGCAGCGCGCCGAGCCCCATCTCGAGGGCGAACGGCGCCAGCGTGCTCACGGCTTCACCAGGCGAGACAGCAACGGCACCGTCGCCGTGTCGACCGGAACGAGCGCGATGCCGGGGACCATCCCGAAGAGCACGATGACCGCGGTGAGCAGGACCAGCGCGACCCACTCCGGTCCGCGCGCGTCTTCCAGATGGTGGAAGTGCGGCGAGGGCGGGCCCCAGAAGATCTGCTTGGTGACGCGCAGCACGTAGACCGCGGTGAGGAACGTCCCGGCGATGGCCGGGAGCAGCCACCAGGAGTGGGCCGAGCGCCAGGCGCCCATGAACGTCAGGATCTCGGCGACGAAGCCGGAGGTGGCGGGCAGCCCGAGCGAGGACAGGCCGCCGACGGTGAACGCCGTGGCGATGCCCGGCATCACGCGGCCGAAGCCGCCCATCTTGAAGATCTCGCGCGAGTGCGTCTTCTCGTACACGAGGCCGACCAGCGCGAAGAAGAGCCCGGTCATCACGCCGTGGGCGAACATCTGGAAGACCGCGCCGTTGAGCCCGGCCTCGGTGAGGGTGGCCGCGCCCAGCATGACGAGGCCCATGTGCGAGACCGACGAGTAGGCGATGACGTACTTGAGGTCGGTCTGGGCCATCGCCGACAGCGCGCCGTAGACGACGTTGATGCAGGCGACGCCGCCGACCAGCCACGCCAGCTCGGTGGCGCCGTCCGGCAGCAGGCCCATGCCCAGCCGCACGACGCCGTAGGCGCCGAGCTTCATCAGCACGCCGGCGTGCAGCATCGAGACGGCGGTGGGGGCGGAGGCGTGGCCGTCCGGCGACCAGGTGTGCAAGGGCCAGATGCCGGCCAGGATCCCGAAGCCGATGTAGAACGCGAGGAAGACCCAGAACTGCGTGCGCGGGCGTGACGCTGGCGGCTTCGAGCTCGAGGAACGAGAACGATCCGCTCCCGGTACCGTAGTAGAGCGCGAAGATTCCCACCAGGATGAACGCCGAGCCGAACAGGAGATAGAGCGTGAGCTTCATCGCCGCGTACTCTTTGGACCCCACGCCCGTCTCGCGGAACGCCCAGCCGAAGATGCCGCGCGGGCGGACCTCGCCGCTCGACCCCCAGATGCCGATCAGCAGGTACATCGGCAGCACGGCCAGCTCGTAGAAGAGGAAGAAGACGAAGAGGTCGAGCGAGACGAACACGCCGTAGACCCCGGTGACCAGGGCCAGGAGGAGCGCGTAGAACTCCTGGCTGCGGGTGGCCACCGTCCAGGAGGCGAAGACGCCGGCGAAGATGATGATCGAGGTCAGCAGCACCATCAGCAGGCTCATGCCGTCCACCGCCAGCTCGTACGAGATCCCGAGCGGCGGCACCAGCGGGATCTTCTCGTAGAACTGAAAGCCGGCCGCCTCCCGGTCGTAGACGACGAAGACGAAGACCGACAGCACGGTGGACACCGCGGTGGTGACCAGCGCGATGAGGCGCACCCACAGGGGGCGGTGGCGGGCCACGAACATGATGAGCACGGCGCCGACGAACGGCGCCCACGTGATGATCGACAGGACCGGGAACGGGATCACGCGCTCACCTCAGCCCCCACTGGGCCAGCACGAAGAGCAGCAGGACGCCGAGCGCGACGCCGTAGACGTAGTCCTGCGGCAGTCCGGTCTGGATGCCGCGCAGCCGGTCGCCGGCCCGCAGCGTCAGCGCGCTCAGCACGTTGAGCACGCCGTCCACCAGGTAGCGGTCCGTCCAGCCGATCAGGCGCGCGAAGGTGAGCAGCACGCCGCGGTACAGGCCGGCGAAGATGGCGTCGAGGAAGTAGCGCCGCCGCGCGAGGGCGTCGATCGGCCACAGCGCGGCGGCGACGCGCGCGGGATCCACCGCCCCGCGCTGGTACATGGCCCAGGCCAGGAGGAAGCCGGCGCCGGCCAGGCTCGAGCGAGAACGCGGGCAGCCAGGCCGGGCCCTCGTGGTGCTCGCCGAACAACGCCATGCGCAGGCCGAGCGCCAGCGTGAGGGCGGCCAGCAGCCGGCAGACGTAGTCCATCAGCCACGGCACGTGCGGGGCGTGGCTCTGGCCGTGGGGCCGGGCAAAGAACGCCAGGAAGACGACCCGGAACATGTAGAAGGCCGTGAGGAACGCGGTGAGCGCCAGCATGAGGAACGGCAGCGTCAGGTGCGCCTGCAGCACGCCGGCGAGGATCGCCTCCTTCGTGAAGAAGCCGGGCAGCGGCGACACGCCGGCCAGGGCCAGCGTCCCCACCACGAACGGCAGCCACGTCCACGGCATGGACGCGCAAGCCGCCCATCCGGAACATGTCGTTGGTGTGGACGACGTGGATCACCACGCCGGCGCCGAGGAACAGCAGCGCCTTGAACACGCCGTGGACGAGCAGGTGCAGGAAGCCCGCCTCGGGCGCCGCCGCGCCGGCGGCGGCCATCATGTAGCCGAGCTGCGAGACGGTGGAGTAGGCGAGCACGCGCTTGATGTCGTTCTCCACGCACGCCATGCGTCGCGGCCAGCAGCGCGGTGAAGGCGCCGACCCAGGCGATGAGCGTGAGCACGTCGGGCGCCAGCCGGAAGAGCGGGAAGGCCCGGGACACCAGGAATACGCCGGCCGTCACCATGGTGGCGGCGTGGATCAGGGCCGACACCGGCGTCGGGCCCTTCCATCGCGTCGGGCAGCCAGACGTGCAGCGGGAACTGCGCCGACTTGCCGACCGCGCCGAGGTAGATCAGGAACATGATGCAGGGCACGAGCTCGACGGGCAGCGTGCCCATCGAGCCCATCTGGAACAGCGTCCAGAACTCGAAGGTCCCGGTGGCCGACCAGAGCATGACGATGCCGGCCACGAAGCCGAGGTCGCCGAGCTTGGTGATCCAGAAGGCCTTGACGGCGGCGCGCGCCGCCGCGGGCCGGTCGTACCAGTAGCCGATCAGCAGGTACGAGCAGAGGCCGACCAGCTCCCAGAAGACGAACATCTGCAGGAAGGTCGGGGACAGGACGAGCCCCAGCATCGAGAACGCGAACAGCGAGTGATAGGCGTAGTAGCGTCCGAGCGAGGTCCGCGGCTCGTCGTGCAGGTACGCCCACGAGTAGATCTGCACGAGCAGCGAGATCAGCGTGACCAGCAGCAGCATGGTCAGGCTGAGGTCGTCCACCATCACGCCCACGGTGGCCATCGGGCCGCCATCCCCCGGAAGCCAGGACCACACCGTCGAGGGCGATTGCGTGGGGTCGCGGGGCACGGCGCTGCGGAAATCCAGGATGGCGGCCACCAGCGCGCCGGCCATGGCGGCGATGCTCACGGAGGCGGCGGCCGTCGCCGAGCGTCGCAGCGGCCGCACGATGGCCAGCAGCAGGAAGCTGACGAAGGGCAGCCCCAGCACGATCAGCGCGAGCGTGGCCGAGCCCGTGCGCATCGTCAGCCCCGCAGCAGGTCGAGGTGATCGGCCTCGACCGTCCGCCGCACGCGGAAGATGCACGATGACGATCGCCAGCCCGACCGCGACCTCGGCCACCGTGATCGAGATGGTGAACAGCGTGAAGACTCAGGCCGGCCAGGTCCGCGCGGAAGCGGGCGAAGGCGACCAGGTTGATGTTCACCGCGTTCAGCATCAGCTCGATGCCCGAGGAGGATGCCGACCGCGTTGCGCCGCGTGAGCACGCCGAACAGGCCGATGGCGAACACGAGCGCGGCCAGGGTCAGGTAGGCGGCGAGCGGCATCTCAGGTGTCGCTGCGCGCGAGGTAGAGCGCGCCGAGCAGGGCGATCACCAGCAGGACGGCCAGCAGCTCGAAGGGCATCACGAAGGGGCCGACCAGCGCCCGGCCCAGCAGGGCGGTGAGCTCGCCGGGCCAGCTCGGGCGCGGCGCGCCGGCCGGCATCTGCACCACGAAGCCCATCACGCCGACGAAGACGGCCGCGCTCAGCAGCGCGCCATTGATCAGGTACCGGCTGGTCTGTCGGATCGACTGGCCCACCAGCCGCTCGGTGAGCATGATCGCGAAGACCACGATGGTGACCACGCCGCCGGCGTACAGCAGCAGCTGCACGCCGAACAGGAAGGGGGCGTCGAGCAGCAGGAAGACCACGCCGGTCGCCACCAGGGCCGCCGCCAGATAGAGCACGGCGTGGAAGAGGTTCGGCGTGAGGACGACGCCCAGGCTGGCGGCGAGCAGCACCACGGCCACCGCCGCGAACGCCACCGTCTGCAGCGTCACTCGGCCGGCTCCTTGGCTTCCGCTTTGCTTCGGCCTCCTCGGCCTTTCCTTCGGCCTTCGCCTCGGCCTTGCCTTCGGCGCGTGCCGCCTTGGGCGGCGCCTGCATGTCGCGCAGGCGGTTGCCGGTGGCCCACGAGGGCTCGTGCGCCAGGCCGAGCGCGTGGAGGCGGTCCTTGTCGAGCAGCATCTCGCGCCGGTCGGAGGTGGCCAGGTCGAACGTCTTGAGCATGATGATGGCGTCGGTCGGGCACACCTGCACGCACAGCTCGCAGAACTCGCACGAGTACAGCTCGAGCGTGAAGGTCTTGGCGTAGTTCCGCTTCTCCGCCTTCAGCATCTCGACCTTGATCACCTGCGGCGGGCAGATGAACTCGCACAGCCGGCAGCCGATGCACGCCTCCTCGCCGGTGTCCTTCTCGTAGGCGAGCGCCAGGATGCCGCGGAAGCGATCGGGATAGACCCGCTTCACCGTCGGATACTGCACCGTGATCGGCGCGCGGAAGAGGTTGCGCAGCGTCACGCCCATGGCCCGACGGACGGCGGTGACGAGCTGCCAGGTCTCGCCGAGGAACGACGTGGGCTCAGGCGCCACCGGCGCTCCGGACGGCGACCACGAAGGCGGTCGCCAGCAGCAGCACGAGCGAGATGGGCAGGAGCAGCTTCCACGAGATGGCCAGGATCTGATCGACCCGGATGCGCACGAAGGACCAGCGGACCCAGGTGACGACCAGGAAGATGAACATGGCCTTGAGCAGGAACCACAGCGCGCCGACCAGCAGCCACGCTCGGGCCCGGACCGAGCCAGCCGCCGAGGAAGAGCAGCGCGCCCAGGAACGAGGTGCCGATCATGTGGGCATACTCGGCCAGCTGGATGAGCGCGAACTTCATCCCGCTGTACTCGACGCGGAAGCCGGCCACCAGCTCGGATTCCGCCTCGAGGATGTCGAACGGCACTCGGTTCTCGGCGGCCAGTGTGGCGACCAGGAAGGCGACGAAGGCCAGCTGGCCGAGCACCGGATAGAAGACGTACCAGCCGAACCATCCCGCCTGGGCCGCGACGATCGCCGACATCTGCAGCGAGCCGGCCAGCACCACCGGGATCAGCGCGACGAACACGAACGGCAGGTCGTAGGCGATGATCTGGTTCACCGCGCGCATGGCCGAGAGCAGCGCGTACTTGTTGTGCGAGCCCCAGCCGCCCATGAACAGGCCGACGATCTCCAGCGACGACACGGCCAGGAAGAACAGCACGCCGATGTTGAGATCGGCCACGCCGAGGCCGGGCGCGAACGGGATGGTGGCGAAGATCAGCATGCACGGCACCAGGAACACCAGCGGCGCCAGGTTGTAGACCCAGCGATCGGCCTGCCGGGGGACGATGTCCTCCTTCATCATGAGCTTGAGCGCATCGGCGATCGGCTGCAGCCAGCCGTGCGGCCAGCCCACGTAGTACGGACCGATGCGCGACTGCATGCGCGCCGCGAACTTCCGCTCGAGCAGCGTGACGTAGGTGACGAGGCCGATCACCACGTTCAGCACGATGAACGCCGCGATGGCGTGCTAGAGGACCGGCGGCATTATTGTAGCGGGCCCCGGGAGACCGGCTCGAAACGTGGGTGGCCTGATCGAGAAAGTTTCCGGATCCGTTGTAGCGGGCCCCGCGCGGCCGGTTCGAAACGTGGGTGGCCTGATCGAGAAAGTTTCCGGATCCGTTGTAGCGGGCCCCGCGCGGCCGGCTTGAGGCGTGGGTGGCCTGTTCTAGATAGCTTCCGGCTCCGTTGTTCGCTCACCGATCGACTTCGCCGAACACGGGGTCGACCGAGCCCATGATCGCGACGACGTCGGCGATCTTGTGGCCGGGGATGATGTGGGGCAGCACGGCGAGGTTGCAGAAGGATGCGCCCCGCCACTTGAGGCGGTACGGCTTGGGGCCGCCGTCGGCCACCAGGTAGCAGCCCAGCTCGCCGCGGGCGCCTTCCACCCGGGCGTAGCCCTCGCCCTTGGGGACGCGGACCTGCCCCACCGACTTCACGCCCGGCCGCGAGGAGATCGGTCCCTCCGGCAGCCCCTCGAGCACCTGGCGCGCGATCTTGATCGACTCGCGAAACTCGACCATCCGCACGCGGTAGCGCGCGAAGCAGTCGCCGGCCATCTCCACCGGGACCTTGAAGTCGAACTCCTGATAGGACGAGTAGGGCTCGGCCCGCCGCACGTCGTAGTCGACGCCCGAGCCGCGGATGAGCGGCCCGCACACCCCCAGGTCGAGCGCCAGCTCGCGCGAGATCACCCCGACGCCCTGGGTCCGCACCAGGAAGAACGGGTTGCCCTCGAGCATCGCCTCGTACTCGCCGATGCGCTGCTCGATCACCTTGAGCGTCTGCCGGCACTGCTCGGCCCAGCCGGCCGGCGGGTCGTAGCGGACGCCGCCCACCTGGTGGAAGCCGTAGAGCAGGCGGGCGCCGGTCAGCGCCTCGAAGAGGTCCAGGATCAGCTCGCGCTCGCGGATGGCGTACAGAAAGATCGTCGCGCCGCCGCCGAGCGCGCCGCCCATGTCCATGCACCACGTGCCGAGCCACAGGCAGTGCGAGGCGATGCGCTGCAGCTCGGCCACCAGCACGCGCAGGTACTGCGCGCGCCGGGGGACGTCGATCTTGCCGACCTTCTCCACCGCCGAGACGTACGTGAGCTCCGCGGTCATGGCCGAGACGTAGTCGGTCTTGGAGGCGATCGACGGGTACTGCACGTAGGTGAGCGTCTCGGCCAGCTTCTCGTGGCAGCGGTGCAGGTAGCCGATGACCGCGTCCACCGCCACCACCGTCTCGCCTTCCAGCGTGAGGATGGCGCGGAACACGCCGTGAGCGGACGGGTGCTGAGGCCCCATGTTCATCACGAGGCGCTCGTTGCCCCCGTAGCCGATCTCGACGACGTGCGTCGCGGTCTCGGTCATGCGCTACTTCATCGGCGAGGCGGGCGTCGGGACGAGCACCGTCGACTGCATGCTGACCAGCAGCGGCAGCGCCTTGCCGAGAAACGCCTGCCAGTCGGGATCGGCGAGCGCCTTCGACCGCGCGGCCGCCCGCTCGTTGAGATCCTTGTAGACCCAGAGGTGCACGGCCTCGTTGAGCTGGCCGGCCTCGGTCTGCCAGTAGCACACGTTGCGCGAGTACTTCTCGCGGCTGGGCAGCACGCCCTTGGCGAGGTTCAGCCACTCCCCGAGCCGGCCGACCTGCGCGCGGTACCAGCGCAGCTCGTAGAGGTTGCCGCTGTCCGTGGGCGGCTTGAACGCCGTCACCGGCGAGAGGATCTTGTTCTCCTGGGCCATGAGCAACGGCCGGATCTGCGGCACGTAGCCCTTGGTCCACTCCTCGTTCTTGGCCAGCTCGCCGCGCAGCCGCTCGCGCTCGTTCAGATCGGGATAGGCCCACAGGTGCACGTACTGGTTCAGCATTCCGAACTCGGTCGTCCAGCCGCCCTCGAACTTACCGTACTTGTCACCGCGCACCTTGCGACCGACCTCGGCGTTGAGCTTGAGATACTCGCCCTGCTTGCCCGGCTGAAACGTGTAGGTCCTGAGCTCGTAGATCATGAGCTACTCCTTATTGAAGGGGAACCCTCGCAGGGTTCCCCCTTCCCCTCCGATGGCAGGTGCGGTCGTCCGTGTGGGTCATCGGTACGGGGCGTGGGGGGTGTCGACCGCGTAGTCCTTGCGAAGCGGGTAGCCTTCCCAGTCGTCGCCGAGGAGGATGCGGCGCAGATCGGGGTGGCCGTCGAAGACCACCCCGAACATGTCGTAGCACTCGCGCTCCATCCAGCCGGCGCCACGAAACACGGAAGTGAGCGTCGCGCACTGAGTCGCGCCGGGCTGAAGCCGCGTGCGCATCGTCACCACCAGCGGCGCGCCCAGATCCTCGACGCGGGCCAGGACCTCCAGCCCCTGCTCCTTCCAGTCCACCGCGGTGAGCCAGTTGAAGTAGGTGCAGCCGAGCGTGCGCTTGGCGAACTCGACCGAACTCCTGCCAGCGCTCGGTCGGCACGACCACGCCGAGCTCGGCCCCCGTCACGCTGGCGGCGATGCCGAACCGCTCCTGGATCTGCGACGCGGCGACCGCCGGCGTCACGGAAGCTCGGTCGGCGTCGGGCGCGCGCCGGTCTTCTGGAACTCGGCGACCTGCTCCTGCAGCTTGAGGAGGCCGTACATGAGCGAGTCGGGCGTGGGCGGGCAGCCGGGCACGTACACGTCCACCGGCACCACGCGGTCCACGCCCTTGACGACGTGATAGCCGTGGCGGAACGGGCCGCCCGAATTCGCGCACGAGCCCATGGAGACGACCCACTTGGGATCGGGCATCTGGTCGTAGATGCGCTTGAGCATGGGCGCCATCTTGATGGTCACCGTGCCCGACACGATCATGAGGTCGGAGTGGCGGGGTGAGGCCCACGGCACCATGCCGAACCGCTCGACGTCGAACCGCGAGGCGAAGGTGGCCATCATCTCGATCGCGCAGCAGGCCAGGCCGAAGGTCACCGGCCAGATCGACGACTTCCGCGCCCAGTTGAAGATCTTCTCGGTGGAGGTGGTGACGATCCAGCCCCCAGGGAAATGATGGATGGCCTCGGCGATCGAGGCCAGCGTCTCCGACGTCCGGTCGCCGGGGGAGCGCTCCTGGTGGTGCTTCTCCCACTCCTGCAGATCCTTGAACTCGCCCCACCCCGGCACGGGCACCTGAGGAATCGGCGGCTTCACTTCCACTCCAGCACTCCTTCGCGGAACGCGTAGAGCCAGCCGAGCCCGATGATGCCGACGAAGGCCGCCATCACCCAGAACGCGGTCAGGCCCATGCTCCGCAGCACCAGCGCCCACGGGAAGGCGAACACGGCCAGCGCGTCGAAGACGATGAAGACCAGCGCCACGAGGTAGAACCCTACGGGGAATTGCACCCAGGCCGAGCCGATGGGCTCGGCGCCGCACTCGTAGTTGGCGAGCTTGACGTCATCGGGACGGTGGGGCCGCAGCAGCCAAGCGGCTGCGAGCGAGACCACCCCGAATCCCACGATCATGGCGGCGAAGATGGCCACCGGCAGGTAGCCGGACACAGAACACCCTCCCAGTTTTTTTGCGTTCCAAGTCGCGAGTATATCACGCGTGGTCAGACCACCCGTTAACGCTGGGTGCGAACGCCGGCATTTGCAATACTGCTCTGGTAGGGATGAGCCCCGGCGGTCACCTCGTCACGACCCTCGCCGCATGCGCCGCTGGTGCCGCCTACAGCCACAGCTGGCCCCTCGTGGCCGGCATCGCCGCCGGTGGCTTCCTGATCGACGTCGACCACGCCGTGGACTACGTCCTGTTCGACGGCCAGCGGGACCTCCGCCCCGGCGCATTCCTGCGCTACTACCTCAACGGCCACATGCGGCGTACGGTCCTGATGCTGCACTCCTGGGAGCTGTTCGCGGCGCTGGGCGTTACCGCCTGGGTCACCGGCTGGCCGTGGCTGGTCGGCTGGCTGGTCGGCGGCCTCATGCACCTGGCTCTCGATCTCATCTTCAACGGCCGCCTGACGCCGCGCTCGATCGTGCTCTTCTACAGCTTCGGCTACCGGGCCGCGCACCACTTCGACGCCGCGCGCCTGCTCGGCACCGCCGAGCGGTCGCCAGTCGACTTTAGGTTCTGGCGCGCGTTCTTCGGAGGGACGGATACGCCGACCGGCGTGCTAGACTCGACGGCAGATCATGCGAGTCCTCGTCGTCGAGGATGAAGACTCTCTCGGCGAGGTCTTCCGCGATTTCCTCGCAGAGATAGGGCACGAGGCGGTGGTCGTGCGCAGCGCCGAGGCGGCGCTGGGCGCGCTGCAGCGCCAGCTTCCGGACGCCATCCTGCTCGACATCAACCTGCCCGGCATGAGCGGACTCGATTTCCTGCAGCTGCGTCCCGTCCGCGAGGCTGGCCTGCCGATCGTGGCCATCTCGGGCGTCGCCACCGAGACTCAGGCCCGCGAATGCCTGCGCCTGGGCGCGCTCGATTTCGTCGGCAAGCCGGTTCCGCTCGAGCGCCTGAACGAGCTCCTGACGGTCATGGAGCCCCACGCGCTCAGCCGGCGCCAGGACACCGACGCGGCGCCCTCCGAGCGCCGGCGCGGACCGCGCGCGGCCATCGGCTTCCCGGTCCGCATCGTGGAGTACAAGGGCACCGCCTGGGACGGCGTGTGCTCGGAGCTGTCGGCCACCGGAATGAAGATCCGCTCCAGCGCCACCCTGACCCAGGGTTCGGCCGTCAAGCTCCTGTTCACGCCCCCCGACGGCGCCTCGCCGGTCGAGGTCATCTCGCTCGTCATCCGCGTCGAGGGTGACGAAGCCGCGTTCTCCTTCGTGCATCTGGCCAACGTCGAAGCCCGCCGCCTCAGCGAAATCGTCCAGCGCCTGCACCGCCGCTGACCGTTGTTCGCCGGTCGACGTGCTGCGACGCAGCCTTGCTCAGCGTGCGGCGTGCCAATGAAAATGCTACCCTCTCCCGCCGGAGGGGTAGTCGGTCATGCGGTTTTTCCGTCCCGAGGTCGAGAGAGCGCTGAAGTTGCTGGGCGGCCTCCTGCTGCTGGGCCTCATCCTGTTGCCGATGGCCTGGGGCTACGAGCAGCGCAAGCAGGCGAGAGCATGGCAGAGCGTGGCCTGTGCCTATCGCATGCGCGAAGTCACCCGACGCGTCCCGCTCGTCGCGACCGTGGAATACATCCGGGATCCGTGCCCCGCGCTCGAACGCCTGGGGCTCGATCTCGACCTGACGCGCTAACCGACGGCGAGCGGCTCGAGCGCGCCGGCCACGTCACCCGCCTCGAGTCGGGTCAGGGTGGCGGCGATGGTGGCCGGCACCCGCCCTTCGCCATCGGGGCCTTGCAGCACGAGCGCCCGTAGTCGCGCGCCCAGCGCCCGAGAGACGCTGAAGCCCTCGCGACGCGCGGCCTCCAGCGTCACCGCGCGCAGCACGCCCGCCACGATCTGCTCGTGCACCGCCAGCATCCGCCGCCGCACGTCGCCGTAGCCCTTGACGAGCTGCGCCGCCTGCGCGACCTCCGCCGCCACGGCCGGATCGGCCGCCGTGCACGTCTGCACGGCGTCGAGCCAGCGCGCGATCCGCGCGTGTTCCTCGCGAGCGCGATAGGAGATCGGCCGCAGGCGCTTGAGTCGCGCCAGGAGCCAGACGCGGAGGAATCCGCTGATCGTCGTCGTGCGCACGTGCTGGCCCACCGTCGGCCGGCCATGCGGCCAGCGGCGCTCCGCCCAGCGCGCGATGGGCCGGACCAGGCGGTCGGGCAACACCCCCCAGATCTCGTCGAGATCGGGCTTGAGGTAGTCGGTCACCACGATCGCGGCGTCGCCCGCCCGCGCGGAGGCGCGAATGCGCGCGAACCGCGCCGCCCGCGTCTTCAGATCGGCCACGCGCACCGCGTCCTCGTAGCTCATCCACAGGGCCAGGTAGCGCGCCACCGCCCGGGCGGTCTCCATCTGCATGGCACTGCCGGTCACCGCCGGGACGAAGGGCCGCAGCAGCTCGAGATACCGCCGGGCGTACGCCGTGTCCTGATAGTCGATCAGCTTCGTCACGCCGTGTCCGGCCAGGCCGCGCACCGCGAGGGGCAGGACCTCGACGAGCGGTCGGAGCTCGGCCGGCAGGCTCGCCAGCGTGCTCGCCGCCTCGCGATCGTCGATGTCGGCCCGGGCGACCTCGGCCCGGGCCGCGCCGTTCGCCGGCGCGCCCGCCGGACCGCGGTGGTCCGCGCCCGGGGCCAGCGACAGGCCGAGCGCGAAGCCGGCGAGATTGGACGCCACCGCGACGCCCTTGCGCTCGATCGCCTGACGATACGCGGCCTCGGGAATCGGCAGCGCGCCGCTGGCCGCCAGCGCGCCGAGCAGGATCGCGTTGGTCTCGGTGCCATGCTCGCGCGCCAGCGTCAGGGCGTCGAACGCCACCAGGCGGCGCGCGCCCGCCTCGGCGGCGCGCTGCAGATCCGCCTGCGGATAGATCGCGCGGCCGGTCGCGATCTTCTCGTGGATCGAGTAGAGACGATGGGTGGAGGCGATCACCGTCGTGCGCAACGGCGACACGAAGCCGAGCTCGATCATGCGCCCCACCTCGAGGAATTCCGGGGCGACGAGCACGTCGAGGGCGCCGGGGACGGGATAGAGCGAGAAGGCCGGCTCCTCGGCCTCGGGCGCGTCGTAGAGCTCGATGTAGTAGGTCGTCGAGCCGGTGCGCTGGGCCACGCCCGGGATCGAGGTGCCGTGCACGCGGAGCCCGTGCTCCAGCGCGGCGTCGACGATCCACTCCGAGAGCACGCCCCCACCCTGCCCGCCGACGGCGGGAATCAGGACGGAGACGATGGCGGGCTCGGCTGGCACCGGAGCCCCGCGCTCGCTGCGCGCGCTAGATCGTGGCAAGGCGGCCGATGACCGCGCTCCGCAGCCGGGACACCCAGCGGGTCCACCGGCTGGGATTCGTGATGACCTCCACCCGGTAGAACGACGGGCACAGCACCGCGGCGTGGGCCACCTCACCGCACACGCCGCAGCCCACACAGGTCTCGTCCACGTGAGCGATCGGGTCCTCCCGCAGCGGGTCCGGGCTGTCGCGCAGTGTCAGCGACGGGCAGCCGTTCAGACGCATGCAGGAATGATCCCCCGTGCACACGTCGGGATCGACGCCGAAGCGCGGCTGCACCACGGTGTGTCCGGCCGCGGCGAGCTTGCGATTGAGCGGCTTGACGCGACGCTGACGCTCGAGCTGGCACTCGCCCTCGGCGATGATGACCTTGAGTCCGGGCACCCGCGTGGTGAGCGCCTCCCGCAGCGTGCGGAGCATGCGCGGGATGTCGTAGGAGTCCACGCTCTTGATCCACTTCACGCCGACCCCCTGCAGCGCCTGGGGAATCGTCATGCCGGTGGGCTCGGCGCGCGCGTTGGTGCCGGTCGAGGGATTGTGGTGCTGGCCGGTGGCCGAGGTGTACTTGTTGTCCACGATGACGAGCACGGAGTCCTGCTTGTTGTAGACGGCGCTGGCCACCCCGTTGGTGAGCCCGTTGTGCCAGAAGCCGCCGTCGCCCATCACCGACATGACGCGCTTGCCGAAGGTGGGCGCCACCGCGCCGGCCGAGGCCAGCCCCATGCCGTAGCCGAGCACCGAGTTGCCGACGTTGAAGGGCGCCTGCGTGGAGAACGTCGTGCAGCCGATGTCGGCGGCCACGTGCGTGTCGCCCAGCGCCGGCTCCTGCGTCCTCAAGATTTTCATGGCGCTGAACAGCGGGCGCTCGGGGCAGCCGGTGCAGAACGACGGCGGCCGCTTGTCGATCGGCTGTGGCAGGGCCGCGCGCGCCCGGGCCTGGTGCCCGGTGAGGGCGGCATAGCGGTCCTCGATCGCGGTCACCGAGACGCCGCTGGGTGGCGCCAGGGTGAGGAACTTGCGCAGCCCGCCGATGACCAGCGCCGGCACGTACTCGCCGTGAGGCGACAGCAGCTCCTTGCCGTGGATCTCGACGTCGAGCCGCGCCTCGTGCGCCAGCGCCTTCAGCTCACGCTCGATGTAGTTGGGCATGCCTTCCTCGACGACGAACACGTGACGCTTGCCGCGCAGGAAGGCGATCAGCTCCTCGGGCACCAGCGGGTGCAGCGCGTTGAGGATCATCAGGGGCACCGGCGTGCGGCCCCGCACGTCGGCCAGGCCGAGCACGTTGAGGCCGCGCGCCACGCCGTTCCACAGGCCGCCCTGCATGACGATTCCCAGGTGCGACTCCGAGCCCGGCAGGTGCTCGTTGAGCTTGTGCTCGACGATGTACCGCTGGGCGGCCGGCAGCCGCTCGGTGAACTTCTTGCCCTCCATCGCGTAGGTGAAGGGCGGCAGGTTGATCCGCTCCAGACTGAACGATGGCGCGGTCAGCGGCGACAGCCGGCTGATGGCCGGCCGAACATTGTCCTTGCAGACAAGCGTGCCCCGCATGTGGCAGGCGCGAATCCGGATGGAGAAGAACACCGGCTCGTTGCACGCCTCGCTCAGCCCGAAGCCCTCCTCGACGAAGCGGGCGAAGGACTGAAGACTGTTGCGGGGATCCAGGAGGGGAATCGACGACTTGAGCGCGGTCGAATGCGTGCGCTCCTGGAGAATGGAGGCGCCTTCGCCATAGTCTTCGCCGATGACGATGAGCGAGCCGCCGATCACGCCGGCCGAGGCCACGTGGGACAGCGCGTCGGAGGCGACGTTGGTACCGACCACCGACTTCCAGGTGACCGCACCGCGCATCGGGTAGTTGATGGAGGCGCCCAGCAGCGCGGCCGCCGCCGCCTCGCTGCCCGACAGCTCGTAGTAGATGCCCATCGGCTTGAGCAGCGACTCGTTGGCGTCGGCCATGACGTCCAGCAGATGGGAGATCGGCGCGCCCGGATAGCCGCCCACGTACGAGACGCCGGACTGCAGCAACGCCTTGGTAATGGCGAGGATGCCCTCGCCCCTCAGGATCTCCCCTGCCCCGTAGCCGAGCTGTTTGACGTCCTCGGCAAACGACCGCTCACTCATGCCGGCTCCTCGCAATCGGGCTGCGCCCTATTGTGGCACAGAACCCGGGGGGGACGGCCGGGGGGGTCAGGCGGCGGTGGCGTCCGGCTCGGAAGTCTCGGCGTCGGACGCCGGCGTGACCCGGCCACGCTTGTCGTGTGACATGAGCCGGTGATGCAGGCGCTCGAACTCCTCCTGCAGCTCGGCCAGCTCCTCGTCCGTGCTCGTCTCCAGCGCCACCATCGCGGTGCGGGCGCCCTTCACTCCACGCAGCAGCTCATCGAGCTTCAGGTGGATCGCTCGCGCATCGCGATTCTGCGTGGCCTGGATGAGGAACACCATCAGAAAGGTGACGATCGTGGTCGCGGTGTTGACGACGAGCTGCCACGTGTCGGAGTAGCCGAAGACCGGCCCGGTGAGGGCCCACACGATGATGAGGGCCAGCCCAAGGATGAACGCCCCGGGGCTGCCGACCAGATCCGAGACTCGCGCCGCAAACGCTCGGAACATCTCGCGCATGGGCATACGCCTCCAAAGCCAGCCGAAGGTGCAAGCCGCGAGCCAGAGAGCTAGTTCAGGGCGCCGGAGCGCGCGAGGCCGCCGCGCTGAGCGCGGGGTTCAACCCGGTCGTGGGCTCGGTCACGATCCACGCGCGCAGCACCTCCGCGACGCTCCAGGCCTGCGCGATGCAGCCGCGCGGCGTGAACGGCGCCTCGGCGTCGAAGATCTCGCTGATCGAGCCGATGCACGCCTCGCCCAGGTGCGGCGCGAAGCCCGTCGAGCAAGCGCGCGCGCGCCGGCGCGATCGTCCGGGATGCACGCGCAGCCAGGCGTCGACGAACGGGCCGATCAGCCAGGCCCAGACCGTGCCCTGGTGATAGGCGGCGTCGCGCGCGCGCAGGTCGCCGTCGTAGCGCGGCTTGTAGTCGGGATGCCCGGGCGCCAGCGAGCGCAGCCCGACCGGCGTCAGCAGCCGCTCGCGCACGACGTCGAGCACCGGCTGCCCAGCGCGCTGCGTCGAGCACCGGGTGCGTGCAGCGAGATCGCGAAGATCTGGTTGGGCCGGCACGCCGGCGTCGTCGCCGTGCTCGCCGTCGACGACGTCGTAGAGGTAGCCGCCGCGCGGCGTACCAGAAGCGCTCGTTGAACGACGCGCGCGCGCGCTCGGCGTGCTCGCGCGATCGGCCGCGCCGCCGCCGTCGCCTCGCTCGCTCGCGCAGCCAGCCCTCGCAGCAGGCGCAGCGCGTTGTACCAGAGCGCGTTGATCTCGACCGCCTTGCCGCGCCGCGGCGTGACGACCCAGTCGCCGACCTTGGCGTCCATCCAGGTGAGCTGATAGCCCTCGGCGCCCTGGCGCAGCAGGCCGTCGGCGGGATCGACGCCGATGCCGAAGCGCGTGCCGCGCATGTGGTGCTCGACGATGTCGATGCAGCTTCGGCAGCAGCTGCGCGCAGCGTCGTCGCGGTCGCCGGTGGCCGCGAGGTAGCGGTGCGAGCGCGTGGAAGAACCAGAGCGTCGCGTCGGCGGTGTGGTAGAGGCCCTCGTTCTCGCCCTCGGGGAACATGTTGGGGATCAGGCCGTCGCGGACGTAGTGGCGCGAAGGTGCGCAGGATGTAGCCCGCCTCGCGCGTGCCGCCCGGTCGCCAGCGTCAGCCCTTCGAGGCTGATCATCGTGTCGCGGCCCCAGTCGGTGAACCAGTGATAGCCGGCGATGACCGTGCGCACCTCGTCGCCGGCGGCGCGCGCGCGCGCCGCGTCCTCGACGCGGCCGGCGGGCGTGATGATGAACTGATCGGCGGCCAGCACCAGCTCGGCGCCGATGCCCGTCGCGCGCCGCCGGATGCGGCGGCGGCGACCAGCCGTCGCCGGCGGCTCGCGCTCGGCCGCGAGCGCCTCGGCGGGCTCGAGCGCGCGCGATCGTCTCCCACGGCTCGGTCGAGGCGACCAGCGTGACCGCCGTCGTCCGGCGCGAGGTCGACGCGGAAATAGCCCGGGCTCCACAGATCGCCGCGCGACTCGTAGCCGCGGCTCTGCCTCGATCGCGGTAGCGCACGCTCGGTCGATCTGCGCGGCGTCGAGCGTGAACGCCGCGCCGTCGCCGTGCGAGCGTCAGCCGCAGCGGCGGCAAGTCGCCGCCGGCGCGCGACCTCGTAGCGGTCGCTCGACAGCGCGTGAGCGCGTACGGCCCGGCGAGCGGCTCGCTGACCGGCGCGTCGTGCGGCGCGGAAGTGCACGCGACGGCCGCAGCTTCAGCCGCACCGCCGGCTCGCCCGCCAGCAGCCGGTAGGTGACGTGCACCGTGTTCTGCCGGTGCGGCATGACGCACGCGCTTCTCGACGACGGACGCCGCCGACCTCGTAGCGCCAGACCGGCAGCCCGTCCTCGAGCCGGAACTCGGCGAGATGGCGGCCGCCGGCAGCTCGGGCCGACCGCCGCGTCGGTCCTCGCCGATCAGCGACCGTGGTCGTGCCGTCGGGCAGGCGCAGCCGCTCCGCAGAGCGTGGTTGAGCATCACGGTGCGGCCCGAGCGGCGCCGGCAGCGCGGCGACCAGCAGGCCGTGATAGCGGCGCGTGAGCACGCCGGCGACGGTGCCCGAGGCGTAGCCGCCGAGGCCGTTGGTGACGAGCCACTCGTCGGCGCAGCAGCGGCGTCCGCGATCGTCCGGTGCCGTCGGCGAGCTCGAGTAGGCGACGCGACGCAGCGAGCCGGTTCGTCACGTCGCCACTCCGACGCGGCCAGCAGCACGCGCCGCCTCGCGCCGGCAGTCGCCAGCCGTCATCGGTCTCGGGCGGCGGCGTGCCGCCGCCGCCGTAGCGCGGGTCCTCGCTCGACCACAGCGACGTCCCATCGCATGCCCGTCGGGCGGCGCCAGCAGCGGCTCGGGCGGCGATCGTCAGATGCACGCTCGCGGCCGAGGTTGACGAGCAGCAGCCGGTCGCCGCTCCGCCGCGCCGAAGAAGCGCAGCACGAACGCGTCGGTCGCCGAGCACCGCGCCGTCGACGCCGCCGCGGCGCTGCGCGCGCGAACACCGGATCGTCGCGGCGCAGCGCGCAGCAGGTCGCGATGCAGCGCCAGCGCGTCGGCGTGGCGCTCGCGCTCGGCCGAGATCGAGCTTGCAGCGCTCGAAGGTCGCTCGATCGCCGGGATCGCGGCAGCTGCGCCTGCAGCTCGGCCGGCCGCGAGGCTCGGGAACTGCGCCAGGAACTCGCGCGCGGCCCTGGCGCACGGCCGGCGCCAGCTCGCGGCTTGTGATCGGCGAAGTAGAGGAACGGCGCGGACGCGCGCGAACTCCTGCCCCTGGAACAGCATCGGCGTCCCGGGCCGAGCAGCAGCAGCGCGGTCATCGCGCGGTAGCCGCCCGGGACTGGTCAGCGCGTGCAGCGCGCAGCCCGCAGCCGGAGTTCGCGACCTGATCGTGGTTCTGCAGGAAGGTGACGAAGCGCGCCGGCGCGCAGGTCGAGCGCCGGCGTGCCGCGCGCGCTGCTTCTGCCAGGCGTAGCGCTGCCCCTGATAGAGATAGCCCGCACTTCGCGGCCGAGACGAACTCCTGCGGCGTGCCGCGGTAGTCGGTGTAGTAGGCCTCGCTGCGGCCGGTCAGCGCGACCATGCGCGCTGTGGTGGAAGTCGTCGTTCCACAGCGCGTCGAGGCCGTAGCCGCCTGCGCTCGGCGGGCCGCACCAGGCGGACGTCCTGCGGCTCGTTCTCGGCCGACCAGCACGATCGTGCGCGGCCCGCGGCCTGCCGCGCGCGCGCGCGCGGCGATCTCGGCGAGGATGTGCGTCGGCGAGGCGTCGTAGATCGCCTGCGTGGCGTCGAGGCGCAGGCCGTCGAGGTGGAACTCGTCGATCCAGTAGCCGGCGTTGGCGACGAAGAACTCGCGGACCGGGCCGGCGTCGGCGCCGTCGAAGTTGAGCGCCTCGCCCCACTCGTTGCTGTAGCGGTCGGTGAAGTACGTCGTCGGCGAACTGCGCGCAGGTAGTTGCCGTCGGGCCCGAGGTGGTTGTAGACGACGTCGAGGATGACGCCGAGGCCGAGCGCGATGCGCCCGGTCGACGAAGCGGCGGAAGTCGTCGGGCGTGCCGTACAGGCGGGTCGGCGCGAACAGGTCGACGCCGTCGTAGCCCCAGCCGAAGCGCCCGGGGAACTCGGCGACCGGCATCACCTCGAGCACCGTGACGCCGAGCTCGGCCAGCTCGGGCAGCTCGCGCGCCGCCGCGCGCCCACGTGCCCTCGCGGCGTGAACGTGCCGACGTGCATCTCGTAGATCACCTGCCCGGCCAGCGGGCGCGCCCCGCCAGGCGTCGTCGGTCCAGGCGAAACGGCGCGGGATCGACGACCTGCGACGGACCGTGCGGGCCCTCGGGCTGGAAGCGCGACGCCGGGTCGGGCAGCAGATGCCGTCCGCCGTCGAGCCGGTAGCGATACAGGGTGCCGACCGCGGCGTCGGCGGCGCGTCCGGCGAAGTAGCCGTCGCCCTCGGTGGCGAGCACGATCCGATCGGCGGCGCCTGCTCCACCCTCGAGCACGACCTCGACGCGCGCCGCCGCCGGGGCCCACACCCGGAAGTGAACACCGCCAGCGAGGACGACATCGGCGCCCACCGGCAGGCGCCGAGGAGAGGTCGGCGCTCCGTCAGCGCCGACGACGCGCTGGACCTGTGCCATGGTTGCTGCGAGTGCAAGGGTGTCGCCAGCCAGAGTGTTTGCAATAGAACGCCCCGCCATCCAACCTCGGGCATCCAGGTTCGCACTTCTCGCGAGCAATTTCATGTCTGAAATGCTGGACATTGACGTGGATGGCCTCGGGGCGGACAGTGTACCCCGCGATCGTGACGATCGACCGGGATTCGCTGCGGCGGCTGTACGTCGACGGTGGGCTCACCGCGGATCAGGTCGCCGCCCAGCTCGGATGCACCTCCAGAACAGTCCTACGGCGGCTCCGCCGATTCGGCATCCCAGCACGGCGACGTGGACCGATCCCACGCGGCGGGATAGACACGTGGGCCGTGACCTGGAATGCGGCAGTCGCGTATGCGGTCGGACTCATGGCCACCGACGGGAACCTGGCGCGAGACCGACGGCACATGTCATTCGTCTCGCGCGATCGCGACCTGGTCGAGACGCTTCGCGGGTGCTTGCACGTGATCCCGCAGGCACGGGCGATTCGCACTTCAGGCGGTGGAACCCTGTATCGGGTTCAGTGGGCCAGTCGAGTGCTCTACGACTGGTTTGTCGCCGTTGGCCTCATGCCGGCCAAGAGCCTCAGACTTAGCGCGCTCGCTGTGCCCGAAGCATACTTCGCCGACTTCTTCCGCGGCTGCATCGATGGTGATGGCTCGGTCTTGGTCTACACCGACCGCCAGCATGTCAGAAAGAAGGCGGCCTATGTGTACGAGCGTCTGTAACGTATCCCTGGTGTCCGCGAGCCTGCCCTTCGTGGAGTGGATCCAGAAGACCATCCAGCGGCTCATCGGCGTCCCCGGATCGATCCATCGCGGCGCCAAGCCAGGGCATCGACCGATATGGACGCTTCGCTACGCCAAGGCCGGGTCCATTCGGATTCTTCGCTGGATGTATGATTCGCCGGGCGCGCCGTGCCTGCCGCGCAAGCGTGTCAGGGCCGAGAAGTTCCTTTCGCCGCTCGGCTCGGTGTCGCGACAGCCGGTCGGGCGACCGCGGGCCGGCTGGTTATACAATGTCGAGGCGCCACCGCCTTCGGTCTGAGGAAGGCCGTGCCGGGGTGGAGAAATGGCAGACTCGCGGCGCTCAAAACGCCGTGCCCGCAAGGGCGTGCGGGTTCAAATCCCGCCCCCGGTACCACCTTCCTTGACAAGGCTGGCGCCCGGCCGGTAACGTGATGAGTCTGTGGGGCTGTAGCTCAGTTGGGAGAGCACAAGGCTGGCAGTCTTGGGGTCAGGGGTTCGACTCCCCTCAGCTCCACCAAATTACCGACGCGGGGTCGCGGAGCCATCTGCGACCCCGCGTTTGCGTTTGTGGCGCTGTGAAAATCAGGACCGCGAATTCCCCTGTACGAGTGATGACGGCACCGCCCACCGCCGCCGACGTCAAATCGACAAACGCAAAGAATCCGGCGCATTCCATGGGGGGTAGCTGATGTCGCGCGCTGGCACCTGGTGTGCGATGGTTCTCCGTCAGGATCGCACGATGCCAGGGAAGATCCGTCCTCTCGATCACCGTCCCATCCGGCTGAGCGAGCCTGTCCGCCAGACGATCGAGCGCCTGGCCCGACTCGCCAACGTCACCCCCTCGGAGATCGTCGACTTCATCCTGACCGAGGTTCTCGAAGAGGCCGGCCTGCCCGAACCGCTGCCGGATGCTCCGCCCCCGGTGCCCGCTCTGCGCCGGTCGAAGAGCCCCGCGGGTCCGGCCTCCGTGGTCCCGATCACCAGCGCCCGTCGGTCCTTCGACCGATAGCAAATCGCCCGTCCTATCGGGCGATCACGGGGTGTCGGTGGTCAGGGCCCGTGCTACAGTCCGCCGGGTTGTGATCACCGTCGTCCTCGTCGTCTACAATCAGCTCGCGCTCACCCGCGCGTGCCTGGCCAGCCTGCGCGGCACCAGCGAGCCCTTCGAGCTGGCCGTCGTCGACAACGCCTCCACGGACGGCACCGACGTATTCTTCCGCCACGCCAGCCTGCCGTTCGCGCACCGCTACCACCGCAACACCGAGAACGTCGGCCTCATCCGTGCGCTGAACCAGGGCGCGACGCTGGCCGGCGGCGACATCCTGTGCTTCCTGCACAACGACACGGAGATGCGCGATGCCCGCTGGCTCACGCGGCTGCGCATGGCGCTCGCCGAGCCAGGTGTGGGACTGGCAGGTCTCTATGGGGCCCGGCGGCTGCGACGCGACGGGCGCTACGTCGGGCGCACGATCGTGCACGCGCTGGACGGCACGGGCAACCTGCGCGCCGACATCGTCGACGTCGCCTCGGTCGACGGGGTGTGCCTGTGCGTGTCCCGAGCGGTGCTGGAGGAGGTCGGGGGCTTCGACGAGGCGTATGGCTTCTTTCACGGCTACGACCGCGACCTGTCGTTTGCGGTCCGGGAGAGCCGGCGTCGCTGCGTGGTGGTCAATGCCCCGTTCGTGCACCGCGGCGGGGGCACCCGCACCGGCGTGGGCGCTCCCCTGCGTCCACCGGAAGATCTCGGACAGCGCCAGGCGGCCCTGGCGCGCTTCGCGGGCAAGTGGGCGCGGCGGCTGCCGGCGGACGTCCGGAGCGCGCGCGAGCGGCTGGCCGACTGGCTCACCGCCCGCGCGCGCCGCTGAGCGGACTACATCCCGAGGGCCTTCAGCCCGTCCTTGGCGACCTTCTCCGCCTCGGCATGGTTACCCTTGGCGTGCAGCTCGGTCGCCAGGGCCGCCTTCTCCTTGGCGTCCTGGGACGCGGGATCGAAGCGAATGGCAATCTCGTCCTCGATCTTCTTGACCAGCTTCGGGCACTGGAAGGCCATCGCCTGTCCAGCGAACAGCACGACGGAAAGTCCGATCACGGTCACGACGGCAAAGCGTGGCATGCGCACTTCTCCCCTTGAGCTCGGAGGCGTAGCAACGCGCAGCCGGCCACGAACCGTGGCCGCGGCGCAGGTTAGGGCGAGCGACGGATCAGCGCTGGGGAGGTGCGCGGGAGGAGGGGCCACCGAGGGCGGCGGCCTCGACAAAACGAATCGCGGGCAGTGGGGCCGCGGGCTCCACGGCACCGCTGGGGCTCTGCAGATCGACGCCGGCCGGCGCGATCGCCTGCAGCACCGAGTCGGGCTTGGGCTGCGGGTGCTCGAGTGGCAGCCCCTCGTCGTCGACCGTGTAGATGACGGACAGCCGCGGGTCGTCCGAGGGGACGTCGGCCGCGAAAGCCGCGGCCAGGATCAGCAGGGCCAGGAGCAGGATGGCGAGCGATTCCGACGTCGCGCGCGGGCGGCGCCGGAGGGAGCGAAGGCCCATGGCCAGGACTATAGTCCCGGTGGCGCCGCGGCGCCAATCGGCGTCAGCCGCCTAGCCAGTCGGCGTCAGCCGCCCAGGTAGAGGCGCTTGACCTCGGGGTCGGCGAGCAGCGTGCGGCCCGCGCCCTCGAACCGGTTCCGCCCCAGCTCCAGGACGTAGCCGCGATCGGCGACGGCCAGGGCCCGCGTGGCGTTCTGCTCCACCAGCATGAGCGTGTAGCCAGCCTGGCGCATCTCCACCAGCTTCTCGAAGATCAGCGTCACGAACTTCGGCGAGAGCCCGAGCGAGGGCTCGTCGAGCAGGATCAGCCGGGGGGTGGTCATCAGCGCCCGGGCGATGGCGACCATCTGCTGCTCGCCGCCCGACATCGTGCCGGCGGCCTGCCGTCGCCGCTCGGCCAGGATCGGAAAGAGGCGATAGACCTGGTCGAGTGCCGCCGCCACGCGGCGCGGATCGCGCTCCGTGTAGGCACCCATCTCGAGGTTCTCGAGCACCGTCATCTGGGGAAAGACGATGCGGCCCTGCGGCACGTAGGCCAGGCCGCGGCGCAGCACCAGGTCGGGCCGGGTGCCGGTGATGTCCTCGCCGTTGAAGAGCACGCGCCCCGTCCGCGGCGTGAGAAAGCCGACGATGGTCTTGAACGCGGTGGACTTGCCCGCGCCGTTGGGTCCGATGATGCTCACGATCTCGTGGACGCCGACCGTGAGCGAGACCTCGTGCAGGATGTCGATCCGCCCGTAACCGGCGGTGAGTCCCTGCGCGACCAGCAGGGGCACCTCCGGGCTCACCGGGCCTCCGGCGTCATCGAGCCTCGCAGACGTAGAGGACGTGTGGGTACGGCAGCACGTCCACCATCAGGTGGCGATGGACCACGAAGCCGGCATCCGCGAGCGCCCCGCTGAGCTCGTCGACACTCCAGTAGTGGACGGGCGTGAGCGGCGCCATCGCGCGATCCAGGGCCCACGTGAACCAGCGCTTGATGACCGGATGCGTGTCGACGTCCTTGACGAGGAGTCGCCCGCCGGTCGGCAGGCTGGCGCGCAGGGCGCGGAAGAGCGGTGGCACGGTCGCGGGGGGCACGTGGTGGACGATGTCGAGCATGTAGGCGGCCGCCACCTCGCCGTCGCCCTTGAAGTCGCGGGCGTCGCCTTCCTCGTAGCTGACGTTGTCGAGGCCGAGCCGGCCGGCCGCGCGCCGGGCCAGCGCGATGCGGCCACCGCTCACGTCCAGGCCACGCACGAAGCGCCGCGGCCCGGTGGCCGCGTAGTACAGCGAGAACAGTCCGAAGCCACAGCCGATGTCGAGGACCGGACCGACGTCGGGCAGGTACTGGCCGATCTCGTCCAGAAAGCGCTGGCGCAGGATGCCGAACCGCGCCCAGCAGTAGGCGCGCACGATCGGATCGTCGTAGGCGCGGATGATTCGCTTAACGGTCGCGCTGTGCATAGATTCGATAGTGGGGGCCCGGCCGAACGAGATCGTACCGCGCCAGGCGCTCGCGCAGGGCCGGGAAGCTGTCGAGCCGCTCCCAGCCGCCGGTGGGCCAGCCCGTCTCGAACACCACGATCAGCCGGGGGGGATGCGCGTCCAGGCCCTGGACGAGCTCGGCGCGCAGCGCACGGATCGCCGGTTGATCCGTGTCGTGAAAGAAGTGGAAGTCGTACAAGAAGCGCGTCGGCTCGCGGACGCCGAGACGCAGCAGCGCGTGAATGCCGCCCACCGTCGTATCCAGCACCTGCACGGTGTCGCCGGGGCGCAGCCGCGGCGCCAGCTCGTCCCCGAGCCGGCGGGCGGCCTCGGCCTTGGCGCGCTCCCAGCCGGCCGGGCTCACGGCCATCGCCTTGCCGGTGAGCAGCGTCAGCGTCAGCGCGACGCTCAGCAGCAGCGGCACCGCCGCCGGGCGTCCCAGACGCGCCAGCGCCGGCCGGATCTCGGCGGTGGGCAGCACGAGCGCGAACGCGGCGAGCGGATAGAGGTGATACTCCCAGCCCTTGCCCTGGGCCATGAAGTGCGCGACGCCATATAGCACGCCGACGGCGGCGACGGCGTGACGCGCGCGGAACCGTCCGGCGGCCAGCGCGCTCCCCACCGAGAGCAGGACGCCGCTGGTGATCGGAATCCAGATCCACCACCGATAGACGTTGGGGGCCGCGCGGCCGAGCCTCGAGTAGAGCGGGACCAGGTAGTCGAAGACGATGGCGCGCCACGCCGGCAGCGCGCCGGCCAACGCCAGCCACAGCGCGACCGCCATCGGCGCCACCGCGGCGCCCAGAAGGAAGCAGGCGAGCGGCCCAGCCACGCCGCTGCCGGTCCGCCAGGCGGTGACCGCGATCATGACGCCGAGTGCGGCGGCCAGCGCGACGGTGTGCGGCTTGATCGTCATCGAGGCGCCGAGGGCCAGGCCACCCCAGGCGAGGTCACGCCGGCGGGTGCCGCTCGTCGTCTCCAGCCAGCGCGTGACGCCGAGCGCGCCGAGCAGCAGCAACGGACAGAGGAGGAAGTCGCGCTGCCCAGCCTGCCAGGCGCCGCCGGCCAGGTGATAGAGCATGAGCGAGCCGGCCGCGACGCCGGCGGCCAGCCGTCCCCACGGCGCGGCAAAGGCTGCGGCCGCCAGTGCGGCGCTCGCGAGCCACGCCAGGTCGAACAGCCGCCACGGCAGGTCGCCCGTGCCCAGCGTGCGGACCACGAGCAGGTGCAGCAGGTACACGCCGGGGAAGTTCATGTCGAACAGATCGCGATAGGGCACCGCCCCTTCCGCGATGCGCCACGCCACGTAGTGCATGAGCGGCGCGTCGTGGACCAGCGGCCAGCCCAGCGACCGCCACGCCAGCCACCCCACCAGCGTCACCACCACCACCAGCGCCAGCGGCTCAGCGACCGAAGTAGGCTTCAATCACGCGCTCGTCGGCCTGGATCAGGCCCGGCGGGCCCTCGGCGATCTTCTCGCCGTGGTCGAGGACGAACACCGTCTCGCACAGCCCCATGACGACTTTCATGTCGTGCTCGACCAGGAGGATCGTGCGCCCCTCGTCGCGGAGCCGGCTCACCGCGGCCAGCAGGTCGTTGAGCAGCGTGCGATTCACGCCGGCCGCCGGCTCGTCGAGCAGGATCAGCGCGGGATCGGTCATCAGCACGCGCACGAACTCCACCAGCTTCTGCTGGCCGTAGGACAGGTTGCCCGCGTACTCGCCGGCCAGCCGCTCGAGCTTCACGAACTCCAGCATGCGAGCGGCCGCGCCGCTCGGCCTCCGCCCGGGGGCCGCGCGTGACCACCAGGAGATTCTCGAGCGCGGTCAGCTCGGGGAAGACCCGGATGACCTGGAACGTCCGGCCGATGCCCTGCCGGGCGATCCGCGAGGGCTTGAGGCCGTCGATGCGCTCGCCCTTGAAGCGGACCTGGCCACCGTCCAGACGCTCGAGCCCGGTGATGCAGTTGAAGAGCGTCGTCTTGCCCGATCCGTTGGGGCCGATGAGCCCGTAGATGCGGCCGGGCTCGAGGGACAACGACACGCGATTGACGGCGGCGATGCCGCCGAAGCTCCGGCTCGCGCCCTCGCACCGTCAGCAGCGACATCAGATCGTCCGCGGCAGCCGGTACTTCAGCTGCAGGAGCCCGAGCACCCCGCGCGGCATGGCCAGCACGACCGCGATGATGATGGCGCCGAAGAGCAGCGGGTGCACGTAGGGGTAGCGGGCCCACACGATCTCCTGGATCACGAACAGCGCGACGGCGCCCAGCACCGGGCCCCACACCGTGCCCTTGCCGCCGAACAGCACCATCACGATCATCGTCACGGTGATCGCCAGCGGGAACACGCTGATCGGCTCGATGTAGCCCTGATCGCGGGCGGTGAGCGCCCCGGCGATGCCAGGCCCCAGCGCCGAGAGGAGAAAGGCGGCCAGCTTGTGGCGAAAGGTGTCGATCCCCATGGCCTCGGCGGCGATCTCGTCCTCGCGGATGGTCATGAGCCGCAGCCCGAAGCGCGACGTGATGATCAGGTAGGTCACCGCCGTGACGGCGATGGCGAGCCCGCCCATGACGTAGTAGATCGACGTCGTGGCGTCCAGCGTCGGCAGCGACAGCCCGTTGCCGCCGCCCGTCAGGCCCTCGAAGTACGACACCAGCGCGCGCAGCACCTCGTTGAGCCCGAGCATGGCGATGGCGAAGTACGGCCCCTTGAGCCGCAGGCACGGATAGCCGATCACCAGGGCCAGCACGCACGCGACGATCCCGCCTCCCAGCGCGGCGAGGGGCCACGACCAGCCCGCGGTGGCGATGAGGATCGAACCCGCGTAGGCGCCGATACCGAAGAACGCGACGTGACCGAACGACACGTAGCCGGTCAGGCCGGAGATCAGATTCCAGGAGCCGGCCAGGGCGATCCACATGAAGACCTGCAGGGTGGCGCGCACGCCGTAGCCGGTCCCGAACGCGGGATACACGACGAGCGCCGCCACCACCACCACGGCGAGCGCGCTCAGGACCGCGCCGCGCGCCCGCGTCACGTCTGCCGGCCGCCCAGGAGCCCGGCCGGACGGATGAGCAGCACCACGCACCAGCAGCACGTAGGCCACGACCTCGGAGAGCTGCGTGGTCAGGAACAGCGAGGCGAGCTGCTCGACCAGCCCGAGCAGCAGCCCACCCAGCAGCGCGCCCGGATAGTTGCCGGCCCCACCCAGCACGATCACCAGGAACGACTTGAACGTCCACACGCCACCCATCTCGGGCTGGACGGCCACGATCACGGCGAGCAGCGCGCCCCCGCCGGCGGCCAGCGCGCTGGCCAGGCCGAAGGTCAGCAGATGGATGCGGGCCACGTTGATGCCACACACCAGGGCCACCTCGCGACTCTGCGAGGTGGCGCGGATGGCCTTGCCCAGGCGCGTGTACTTGAGGAACAGGAAGGCCAGCGCGGTGACCGCCGCGGCGAACAGGAAGGCGATGAACCGCGGCTTGGACAGGGCCAGGCCGCCGATCACCCAGGCGCCGGTGATGAACTCCACCGCGCGCAGGTCGGAGGTGAACGCGAGCTGGGCCAGGTTCACCAGCGCGATCGAGATCCCGAAGGTCAGCAGGAGCGAGGACAGCTCGGGGGCGTCGACCACGCGGAAGACCAGCGTGCGCTGCAGGAGCACGCCGACCACGAACAGCGCGGCCATCGCGATGGGGACCGTCAGGAAGGGGTTCATCCCGGCCCGACTGTAGAGAAAGTACGTGGTGTAGGCGCCCAGCATCAGCAGCGGCCCGTGGGCGATGTTGATGACGCGCATCACCCCGTAGATGAGGGCCAGACCCAGCGCCACCATCGCGTAGAGCGCGCCGGACAGGACGCCGGAGATGAGGACCTGCCCGACCATCTCCGGCGTCACGGCGACGCTCACGCGCGGCGAGACCGCGCTCAGCGCTGGGCCCAGGGCGGCGTGGGGTAGCGCGGCTTGGCCTGCGCCAGCTCGTCCGGCCACACCGTCAGCTTCTTCTCGCCCTGCCACTGGAAGGTCACCATCTTGTGGGCGAGCTGGAAGCCGTCCTGATCGACCTTGTAGTCACCGAAGATCGTCTTGGTCTCGAGCTTCAAGAGCTGCTCGCGGACCTTCTCGGCGTCCAGCGAGTTGGCGCGCTTCACCGCCTCGCCGTAGAGGACGCAGCCGGCGTAGCCGGCCGCCGAGTGATAGGACGGCTCGTGGCCGAAGTCCTTCTTGTAGGTCTCGAAGAACTCCTGGTTGCCGGGGTACGGCAGCGTGGGCTCCCACTGCGTGGCGCCGTAGATGTACTCGGCGTTCTGCTTGAGCGTGTCGTAGAACTCCGGCAGGTCGCCGCCCACCGTCACGCCGTACATCTTGGGGTTGACGCTCAGCTCCTTCATCTGGCGGGTGAGCGCCACCGCGTCGTCGAAGTAGGTGCCGGCCACGACGACGTCGGGGTTGGCGGCCTTGATCTTGGTGAGCATCGCGGAGAAATCGGTGTTGCCCTTGGGATAGGCCTCGGAGAAGACCACCTGCATGCCCTTCTTCTTGGCCAGCTCGACCGCGCCGGCCGCCGCCGCCTTGGAGAACAGCGTGTCCTCGTTGACGACGGCGATCGTCTTCAACCCGCGCTTGGCCGCCATGTCGACGACGCCTTCCAGATAGCCCTCGGCCGGCGAGATCACCATGAAGATGTACTTGCGGCCCTTGCGGAAGATCGAGGTGGTCGCGGCCAGCGGCGCCACCATGATCTTCTTGTACTTCTCGGTGACGTTGGCGGCCGCTTCCGACACCGGCGACGAGTACGGTCCCATCACGCCGTCGACCTTGTCCTCGGTGATGAGCTTTTCATAGAGCCGCACCGCCGTGGCGGGAAGCGACTGATCGTCGTAGACCACCAGGTCCAGCTTGCGTCCGAGCAGCCCGCCCTTGGCGTTGAGGTCCTTGATGCAGAGCTGGTATCCCTCGTGCTGGTTCTTGCCGAGCTTCGCGTAGGTCCCGGTCAGCGATAGCGAGGCGCCGATGCGAATCGGGCCCTGCGCGGAGGCGGGCAGAGAGAGCAGCACGACGGCGGCGAGGGCGAGCAGTCCCAGCGTTTTGCGCGTCATGCGGAATCCTCCTGGGAACGGTAAGTGCGCACAAATAAATAGCATGGTACCGTGGTTACAACAACGATCCGCTCCACTCCGATCCCGTCCCTCAAGGAGCATCACCGCATGCCTGCTGCCACCCCGGGCGCACCGGGCCGCTCGATCCTCATCATCGAGGACAACGCCGACGCCCGCGAAGCGCTCCGCGATCCTCCTGGAGCTCGACGGGCATCTGGTCGAGGCGGTCGGCGAGGGCACCGAAGGGCTGCAGATCGCCCAGGCCAAGGACCCCGACATCGCGCTGGTGGACATCGGGCTGCCCGGGCTGGACGGGTTCGAGATCGCACGGCGCCTGCGGGCCTCGCGGGTCCCGCCGGCCGGTGCTGGTGGCCCTGACCGGCTACGGTCAGCCGGAGGATCGTCGGCGAGCGACCGAGGCCGGCTTCGATTCCCTGCTGGTGAAGCCGGTGGACCCCTCGACGCTGAGCGCGCTGCTGGCTACTCTCGAAATTCCTGGTCCAGGATCTCGCGGATGAAGCGGTCGAGCGACAGCGGGTAGAAGCGCGCGTCGGGCGAGACGATCACGCCGGTATCGATGACCTCGCGCCGCGAGAGCTCGTCGAGCACCCGGTCCAGCTGACTCTCCGCCGCGTGGTCGTGCCGGCGGATCGCCAGGTCCTCGCTCTCCAGCGCCACTCTCGAGGCGTAGCGGAAGCTGAAGACCCGGGCGACCAGACGGTGATCCATCAGCTCGCGCTCGCCGAACAGCTCGCCGTAGGTCGGGCCGTCACCGCCGGCAGCGATCACCAGGCGCGGCGAGACCCGGATGCGGCCGCGAACCTCCACCGCCCGTGCCGGCTGGTCGTGCTCGGGGGCGACCAGGATGTACGGCAGCACGTGGTAGCCGGTGATGATGCCGGTCATCGGCTTGCGCACGATGCGCGTCTCGTCGAAGATCGCGCGCAGCAGCTCTGGATCCGACCACTCGGGGTCCATGCGCTCCAGTGTACGAGATCGCGCGGGGGCCGGAGCGTTTCGAAATTGACTCGCGACCGGCGCCGCGCGAAGGTGACGGAATGGCTAGCCAGCCCACCCCCGAGTTCGGCCGCCCGGTGACGAGGTCCGCCGCCAGCGAGCCCGTCCACATCTGCGAGCGCTGCGGTGAGCGGATGGACGAGCGCAAGTGCAAGATCCTCTGCCCGAACTGCGGCTACTACCGGGACTGCAGCGACCCGTGAGCGCGCGCGTCTTCCTGCTCTCGCCGGCCACCTGTGGGGGTGAGCGTGCGCAGATGGTCATGTCGCCGCGAGCCAGCTTTCCGCTCGCGCGCCAGCTCCGCACGCCCGAAGGCGCCCCGCTCGGCGAGGTGTTCAGCTTTCTCTCCGGCCTGTACTTCCGCGGCAAGCTGGCCTACGCGCGCGCCTTCGCGGCGCCGCCGCCGGGCGCGCCCGGCGTGCTGGTGATCACGCCGACGGCGGGCTTGCTTTCCCCCGAGGTGGCGCTGACGCGGGCCAGCCTGCGCGCGGCGGCCCGGGTGGACATCCGCGTCGACAACCGTCGCTATCGCCAGCCGCTGGAGCGCGACGCCCGAGCGCTGGCGGCCGCGCTGCCGCCCGAGACCGAGATCGTCCTGCTGGGCTAGCATCGCCACCGACAAGTATCTGGCTCCGCTCGGCGTCGTGTTCGGCGAGCGGCTCGCCTACCCGCTCGACTTCGCCGGCCGCGGGGACATGAGCCGCGGCGCCCTGCTGCTGCGGTGCGTGGCGGCGGGCAGCGAGCTGGCCTACGCGCCGACGTCCACCGTGGTCCGCCGCGCGCGCGCTCTCGGCCGCAGCTGATGGCGCGGGCGCGGCGGAGGGCTGGCGGTTCGAGCGATCGACCGCCGGCGAAGCGAGCGGCCGCCCGGCGGGCCCGCCCGCAGCCCGCGCCCGCCGAGCCCCGACGGGCCACTCGCGACTTTCATCCCGCCACCGAGCGCACGGTGACCGCGGCCGACCGGCCGGCGGAGTCCATCGAGATCCCGGCGGTGAAGGGTGACGTCGCGCTCGACGTCGGCGGGCGGCAGGTTCGCCTGACCAATCTGGACAAGGTGTTCTTTCCCGACCATCGGCGCCACCAAGCGGGACCTGCTGCAGTACTACGCCGACGTGGCGCGGAGCCCTGCTGCCGCACATCCGCGATCGCGCCATGGTGATGAAGCGCTATCCCAACGGCGCCGACGGCGCGTTCTTCTTCATGAAGCGGGCGCCCAGCCCGCGACCGCCGTGGATCCCCACCTGCGCCATCGAGCACGCCTCCGGCAGCGTCATCGATTTCCCGATCGTCAACGACCTGGCCACGCTGCTGTGGACGATCAATCTCGGCTGCATCGACCTGAACCAGTGGTATGCGCGGTGCGACGACGTGGATCGGCCCGACTACCTGCACTTCGACCTCGATCCCGTCGGCGACGACGTGAGCTTCGCCTCCGTGCGGCAGGCCGCCATCGTCGTGAACGAGACGCTCGTCGCCCTGGGCATGTCCACGTGCGTGAAGACGACGGGCTCGCGCGGCCTGCACATCTATGTGCCGATCGTGCGGGGGCCGACGCAGAAGCAGGTGTGGGAGGTGAGCAAGACGATCGCGCTGGACGTCGCGCGCCGCCACCCCCAGATCCTCACGGCCGTCTACAAGAAGGCCAAGCGCCCGGCCGGCCGTGTGCTGGTCGACTACAACCAGAACGCGTGGGGCCGTACGCTCGCCTCGGTGTACTCCGTGCGCCCACGACCCCGCGCGACGGTCTCGATGCCGGTCACCTGGGACGAGGTCTCCGCCGGCGTCACCATCGACGACTTCCGCATCGACAACGCCCCCGCCCGCCTCCGCCACCTCGGCGACCTCTGGGCCCCCATCGCCGCCGCACAACAACCGCTTCGACCTCACCAGGTTCTCGTAAGACCGCCGCTTCGCCCACAGACCTCAGTCGCGGGACCTGAATCGCGAGACGTGAATCCTGAGACCTCAGTCGCGGGCTGTGGCCGAGTAGATGACGAGGGGGCCCGGCTCCGCCAGGGCGCCCCGATGGACGCACCACTCGCGAGCGCCACGGCTCGCTTCAGGGCGCATATGCGCTGCAACGCTCGCGAAGCGCCACGCTCCGCTCGGGGCTGTGCTTCGGGGCGCATGCGACTACAACGCTCGCGAAGCGCCACGGCTCTCGCTCGGGGCTGTGCTTCGGGGCGCATATGCGACTACAACGCTCGCGAAGCGCCACGGCTCCGCCGGGGCGCGAAGCGTGGGGGGCATGGGGGGCCATTCGGGGCCCCCCATTCAACTAGACGACAGCGATCGCTTCGATCTCCACCATCCAGTCGGGGTGGGCGAGCGCGGCGACCTGCACCAGCGTGGACGCCGGACCTTTCTTGCCGAAGAACTCCTCGCGCACCGGCACCAGGTCGGCCCGATAGCGCACGTCGGTGATGTAGGTGTTGAGCTTGACGACGTTGTCCAGCGTGCCGCCCTGCGCCTCGACCAGCGCCTTGATGGCCTTGAACGCATCTCGCGCCTGCCCCTTGAAGTCGCCGCGATGCGCGGGCCCGCCATCCTTGTCGTAGGCCACCTGCCCCGCGATGAAGAGCACCGCCTTGGACTCCGTCACCTTGACGCCCTGACTGTAAGTCGCGGGCTCGAACACTCCCGGCGCGCCGTACCGCTCGATCTTCGCCATGGCCACGTCTCCCTCACCGATCAGAATGCTGATGCGCGCTGGAGTGTAGCAGGCCGACGACGAGCGGAGGAGTGAGCGTCGACGCGCCGCGCCGCGGCCGCGACGGTGGAGGAGCGTACGCGGGACGGAGCTTACGCGGCGCGCGTCTGGTCGACGGCCGGCGCCGGCGTGCCGCCCGGTCCGTCGTCGGCGATCCCCGCGGTCCACCGCACGCACTCGGCGTTCGTCATGTTGCCGCGCGGCGCCAGCCGGGGATCGGCGTAGTCCCAGTGCTCGACGTCGACCAGGTACTGCGCGCGCGAGATGAGCGTGCCCTGACACACCCGATCGGTCGACGAGCGAGTCAGCTCGCGCTCGAGCCGGGACATCAGCTCCCGGAGGACCGCGGCGGGGACGCGAGCGCGCTCGGACGGATAGATGAAGCCGAACATCACGAGGTGCTGCAGCAGCACGCGCCAGTAGCCGTCGAAGCGATGCAGCAGCCGCGCCCAGTCGAGCTTTTCGGCGCACGCGCGCACGATGTGGGCGACGTCGGCGCCGTCGTATCGCTCGCGCTCCATCACGAACGCTTTCGACCAGATCATCTCCTCGGCCGGGATCAGGCGGACGGCCACGTCGAGGACTCGCTCCGGCACGCTGTGCTGAAACCACAGGTCGTCGACGAGGGCCACCCCGTTACCGGAGCTGAAGATCAGGTCGACCACCTCGTCGCCGCACCGAGCCTTGCCCAGCCAGTGCGGGAAGCACAGATCGGTGTCGCAGCCGGCGGCGCCCAGGGTCTCGAGGGCCGGCTGCACATGGCGGGGATGGATGAACAGATCGAAGTCCTTGGTGTGCCGGCCGATGCCCGTGTAGCGCTCGAACGCATAGGCGCCGCCGACCAGGAATGGCACGCGCGCGGCCTCGAGCCGGGCCATCACGTCGCGATAGAACGCGCGCGCGACGGGATCGAGCACGCCGGCAGTGGGACTCATCGCGCGGCTCCCGCCGGCACCGGAGTCTCGGTCGGACACCGGGATCTCGAGCAACCGGAACGGTGGCCGATCGGGAAACTCCCGTTTCAGCACCGGCAGGGCGACGTTGTACACCGGGACGCCGGTCGTGGTCCGGCCTTCCGGCGAACCGCCGTGCGAGTGGCCGTGGACGGCTGCAATCACGTGGTAGCGGTTGAGGGGCTCCTCGAGGCGGCTCGAGCCGAGGAAGGGGATGATCTCCGGTGGCTCGGTGGCGACCGTGTCGCGGATGGGCGCATAGTGCAGCACCGCGATGCGTTGCTCCGTCGACAGGCGGGCCAAGGCTGCCTCCAGCTTCAGTGCTTCGTCCACCGCTTCGCGGACGAACCGCTTCATCACGTCTTCGCCCCACGACTGCAGCGCCCGGGCACCGAACCCGCCGGCGAAGCCCTTCACGCCGGCAAAGCCCACTCCCTGGATCTCCACGCCGTCGCCGTCGAGCACGCGGACGCCGGCGTCGGTCAGGATCGCGGTGATCTCGGCGGCGTTGCCCGACTCGAGGTCGTGGTTGCCGAACACCGCGACGACGGGAACCTTGCCCGCCGCGCTCAGCTCCCGGTTGAGGACCCGCGCTTCCTCCGGCAGCCCGTAGTCGGTGAGGTCGCCGCACAGCACGAGCACATCCGCACTCTCGGCCACGCTGGCGAACAAGGGCTGAAACAAGCCCTGCGAACCCTTGCCGCAATGCACATCGCCGACCGCCGCCACCCGGACGACTCTGGTCATGGGGTCGCTACCAGCGAAACCCGTGCCATTGAGATGGGGGGCCACGAAATGGCCCCCCATACCCCCCAGTCGTTCGGAGCGCCCCGGCGTGGCCGTGGCGCTCCTCTGTTACGCGCTTGCTTTGGGAGTCCTGACCGACGCCATCCGCTCCCGTCGTTCGGAGCGCCCGGCATGGCCGTGGCGCTCCTCTGGTACGCGCTTGCTTTGGGAGTCCTGACCGACCCCACCCGCTCTAGTCGTTCGGAGCGCCCCGGCGTAACCGCGGTGCTCCTCTGTTACGCGCTTGCTTTGGGAGTCCTGACCGACCCCATCCGCTCTAATCGTTCGGAACGCCCCGGCGTGGCCGTGGCGCTCCTCTGTTACGCGCTTGCTTTGGGAGTCCTGACCGACGCCATCCGCTCCCGTCGTTCGGAGCGCCCGGCATGGCCGTGGCGCTCCTCTGGTACGCGCTTGCTTTGGGAGTCCTGACCGACCCCATCCGCTCTAGTCGTTCGGAACGCCGGCGTGACCGTGGCGCTCCTCTGTTACGCGCTGTTGCGCGCCTGCTTCGGGAGTCTGACCGGGGTCCCCATACCTCTCAGCTCCCGCGCTCGGAACCTCTGGCGGGATGCTATTCGGTCAGGTGGTCGTTCTCGCGGTAGTCGACGGGGCAGTCGATCAGGACGGGGACGCGGGCGGTCAGGGCGCGATCGAGGGCGGGGCGGAGATCTTTGGCGGCGGTGATCGTCACGCCTTCGCAGCCGAAGGCGCGGGCCAGCGCCACGAAGTCCGGGTTGCCGAACTCGACACCGGCCGTGCGGCCGAACTGGCGCTCCTGCTTCCAGCGGATCACGCCGTAGCCGTCGTCGCGAAAGATGAGGACCACGAACGCCAGGCCCAGCCGTACCGCCGTCTCGAGCTCCTGCACGTTCATCAGCAAGCCACCATCGCCGGTGACGGTCACCACGCGGCGGTCGGGCCGCGCCAGCTTCGCCGCGATCGCGCCCGGCAGCCCGATGCCCATGGCCGCGAAGCCGTTGGAGATGATGACCGTGTTCGGCCGGCGGGTCGCCATGCGCTTGGCCACCCAGAGCTTGTGCGCGCCGACGTCGGAGATGACGAGATCGTCGGGCTCCAGCGCCGACTCCAGATCCGCGATGATCCGCTGCGGCAGCACCGGGAAGGCATCGTCGTGGCGTCGACGATCATCGACCGGCCGGACGGGCAGAACCCGCTCCGGGTGGGCAGCCACGAGCGGCGCCAGCAGCTCGAGCGCCTCGCGCACGTCGGCGACGACCTCGACCACCGGCTGGTAGCGCGCGTCGACCTCGGCCGGGGTGAAATCGATGTGCACGATGCGGAGGCGGCCGGTGGGGTTGAAGCGCGCCGGCCCCCACTCGACGGGATCGTACCCGACGGCGATGACCAGGTCGGCGTCCCCGAAGCCGATGCGAGTCGGATCGTCGGAGGCCATGCCGACCGTGGCGCGCGCCAGCGGATGATCGGACGGAATCGCGCCCTTGGCCATGAACGTCGTCACGACGGGAATCCGCGCGCGCTCGGCGAGCGCCGTCAGCTCGTGGGAGGCATGGCCGCGGATCACGCCGTTGCCGGCGAGAATCAGCGGGTGCGCGGCCTGGTTGATCACCTCCGCGGCGCGAGCCAGTGACGGCCGATCGGGCGAAGGCCGGCGCGGCTTGTCGGGCGCCAGTGGCTCGCCCTCAGCCTCGCCTTGCGCGACGTCCTCGGGCAGCTCCAGATGACACGCGCCGGGCTTTTCTTCCTGCGCGCGCTTGAAGGCCTTGCGCACCGCCTCCGCCACGACCGCGCCGGTCTCGATCCGCGCGTTCCACTTGGTGAACGGGCGGAACACGTCGACGATGTCCACGTACTGATGCGACTCCTTGTGTAGCAGGTCGCGCGCGAGCTGGCCCGTGATGGCGACCACCGGCGCGCGGTCGAGGTTGGCGTCGGCCAGCCCGGTGGCGAGGTTGGTCGCGCCCGGGCCGAGCGTGGCCAGGCACACGCCAGCCTGGCCGGTGAGCCGGCCCCACACGTCGGCCATGAACGCCGCCGCCTGCTCGTGGCGGACCGGAATGAAACGAACGGACGATCGCGCCAGCGCGTCGTTGACGTCCAGCGTCTCTTCCCCCGGCACGCCGAACACGTAGCGCACGCCTTCCCGCTCGAGACAGCGCACGAGCAGCTCGGCGCCGTTCATACCGGGGGGCCTCGAAGGGCCCCCCGGACCCCCCGGGGTGGCTCGGGGCGCCCCGGCGGAGCCGTGGCGCCCCTCGATGGTGGGCTGTGCCGCATGGTCAGGCGATCCAGACGGTCTTGATGTTGACGAACTCGCGGATGCCGTACTCCGAGAGCTCGCGGCCGTAGCCGGAGCGCTTGATCCCGCCGAACGGCAGGCGCGGGTCGGACTTGACCAGGCCGTTGACGAAGACCGCGCCCGCCTCGATCTGCGCGGCCAGCCGCTCGGCGCGGGCGCGATCCTGCGTCCACAGCGAAGCACCCAGGCCGAACGCCGAGTCGTTGGCCAGCCGGATGGCGTCGGCCTCGTCGCGCGCGCGGATCACCGCGGCGACCGGGCCGAAGGTCTCCTCGTCGAAGGCCGGCATGCCCTTGTCCACGCGCGGCCAGCACCGTGGGCGGATAGAAAGCGCCGGGGCCGCTGGGGATCTCGCCGCCCAGCAGGCGCCGCGCGCCGCGCTTGATCGACTCCTCCACCTGCCGGTGCAGGTCGTCGCGCAGGTCGACGCGGGCCAGCGGCCCGACCTGGGTGTCGCGCTCCAGCGGATCGCCCATCGTGCGCGCGCGGAGCTCGTCGGCGAATCGGGTCGGTGAACTGCGTCGGCCACCGCGCTCGACGACGATGAAGCGCTTGGCCGCGATGCAGCTCTGGCCGCTGTTGATCAGGCGCGCGTCGGCCGCCACCCGGGCCGCCGTCGCGACGTCGGCGTCGGCCAGGACGATGAACGGATCGCTGCCGCCGAGCTCGAGCACGGTCTTCTTGAGCTCGCGGCCCGCCCGCTCGGCGACCTGGCTCCCGGCGTGCTCGCTGCCGGTCAGCGTGACCGCGGCGACGCGCGGGTCGGCGATGAGCCGCCGACCGCCGCCGGAGCCGACCAGCAGTGTCGGCGAAGAGCCCGTACGGGAAGCCGGCGTCGCGGAAGACCTCCTCGATCTGCGAGCGCGCAGCGCGGGACGTTGGAGGCGTGCTTGAGCAGCCGCGGCGTTGCCGGCCATCAGCGCCGGCGCGGCGAAGCGGAACACCTGCCAGAAGGGGAAGTTCCACGGCATGACGGCCAGCACCGACGCCGAGCGGGTCGAACCGGACGTAGCTCGTGGTGGCATCGGTCTCGCGCGGCTGCTCGGCCAGCATGACCTCCGCGTGCTCGCGCGTAGTACTCGCAGGTCCAGGCGCACTTCTCGACCTCGGCCTCGCCCTGCACGATGGGCTTGCCCATCTCGAGCGTCATGGTCCGGGCGAACTCGGCCTTGCGCCCGCGCAGGAGGCTGGCCGCCTTCTGCATGAGCTGCGTGCGCGCGGAGAACGGCACGTCGCGCCACGCGAGGAACGCGCGGTGCGCGGTCGCCAGCGCGCGCTCGACCTCCGCCGCGGAAGTTTCCTTGAACGTCTCGAGGACCTGGCCGGTCGCGGGATTGATCGACTGAATGCTCATGGGCTCACCCCCCTACAAGGTAGCCCCGCGCGTCGAGCAGCGCATCTTCCTCGACGCCGCGGGGCTTTGGGCCCGGAAGGACGCTCGGGGCTCAGGCGGCGCGAGTCACCTTGCGGAGGAACGCGCCAACCCGTGGATCGGCGTAGGCGCCAAACGCGTCGGTGAGCGTGCCCCGCACCCCGCTGCGCGTCTCGATCGCGTAGACGATGGACATGTCGTCGGGGTCCGATTCCCCTTCGAAGCGGTAGTTCTCCACGATGGTGACCTCGCCCGGGGCGAAGACGTGCCCGTTGCGCACCGCACGTAGTCCCTCGGGCACCGCCTTGAACTGTTCGGTGAATCCCCGTCCGGTCAGATCCTGCATCACGCCTGCGAGGGTGCGCTTTTCCATATCAGCCACGGTCCTCCGATGGCGCGCCCGCCGCGAGCGTCGCATCGACACCGGCAGCGACGCGGTCAAGTGGACCCCTCACTGGAGCAAGAGCGGTGCCGGCGAGAAGGACTGGCGAGCGTCGTCACTGGCCCACGAGCCAGCGGCCAGGCCAACCAGCCACCGGCGTCTGCACGAGCGTGCCAGCGCGAACGAGGCGCGCGACGGAGCTCTCGATCTCCGCGGCCGACACGCCGAAGATTCGCCGCAGACGTTGCTCCGTGGTGAATACGGCGCCCGCGAGGTAGCGGGTCACGAGACGGTCGAGCGCCGCCGCGCGCGAGAGCCGGCGCCCTTCGATCACGAGATCCGGCAGCCAGCTCTCGAGCAGATCCCAGCGATAGGAAAAGGTGGGCTCGTAGCGCTCCTCGCACTTGACGACCCACAGGCCCTGCTGCAGCTCGGCCATGGCGCGCTCGAACTCCCGGGTGCGCGAGGGCTCGAGCAGGAATGCGTTCGCGCGCAGCTCGCGCGTGTACTGGGGATGCTCGCGCACGAAGACGTCCATGAGCCGCTTGGCGGTCTGCGACATCCGCCCCGCCTCGTACTCGATCCGGTAGTCGCGCGCGCGCTGGCGGCCGCGCACCAGGGCGTAGAACGCCGGGAACAGCGCGAGCGCGACGAGCATGGGCCGGCCGCGCAGGAGCTTGCCGTAGTAGACGCTCCGCGCGGCCGGCAGATCGTCCTTCAGCTGCCACGTCAACCCCACCCCGTCGTCGTGATGGGAGCGCCGGGGCCAGCGCGGATTCGCGCGACCCACCACCGCCTCCCACAGGCAGGCCACGCCCTCGGGGAATCGATAGAAGGTGGAGCAGAAGCCGACGGCGTCCACGAAGGCCAGGGCTGTCCGCGCGCTGCGCACCCTCCGGCCCGGTCGCTGGCAGAATGCGTGCGCGCGGCGAGCGAGCAGCCCATCGGCCGCCGGCGGTTCGATGCCTGGCGGCGGGCCGATGCTAGGATGCCTGTGGCGTGACGACGAGCGCGGCCGCGCGATGGTTCTGTTACCTCCTCGCCTGCGCCGACGGCACTCTCTACGCGGGAATCACCACGGCGCTCGACCGGCGGCTCGACGCCCACAACGCCGGGTCGGCGTCGAAGTATACGCGGGTTCGCCGGCCGGTCCGGATGGTGTGGTTCGAGCCGGCGCGCGACCGCTCGGGCGCGAGCCGGCGCGAGGCGGCGATCAAGCGGTTGTCGAGGGCGGCGAAGCTGGCGCTGACGCGTGAGCGACCAGCCAGGCTTCGGCCTCCGCGCGCAGCCGCTCTCGCTCGACGCCGCCCAGACCGGCCGGATCGAAGCGATAGCGATAGTGCAGTGCCAGCAGCGGCCGCAGCGGCGTCACCGCGACGCCGGATGGGCGAGCGTCCGCCATCGCGTCGAGCCAGCGACCGAGCGGCAGTCCAGCCGGACGCGTGAAGCCGAGGTCGCCGAGCCGGCGCTCGACCCGGTAGAACTCCGAGTCGCCGCCGGCGCTGGGCGGCGGCTCCGCGGCCGGCGCGACGGCGAGCTGCGCACTGATCCGGCGGCGCGCCCACAGCCGCCAGGCCAGGATCGTGATCAGGGGGAGCAGCAGCCAGCCGAGGTTGCCGGCCAGGCGGTCCTGGCGCTCGCTCCAGCGCCACCGCGAGATCAGGAACGAGCCCCATTCCCAGAGATCGGAGGCCGATTGCCACATCGAGTCCGTGCCCCGCTCGATCGGCATCCACTCCGGCGGCGTGGTGTCGACTTCCACCCACGCGCCGTCGATCCACGCCATCGCCCAGGCGTGGGCATCACGGGAGCGCACGAGCCAGCGCCGCTCGATCGCGCTCCACTCGTGGGCGGCGTAGCCCACGGTGTAGCGCGCGGGAATCCCGGCCTGTCGCAGCAGCAGGACGGTCGCGCTGGCGAAGTACTCGCAGTGGCCGGCGCGGTTCGTCAGCAGAAAATCCTCCAGGGCGGTGCGCCCCGGCCGGGCGCCGCCCAGATAGCGCGAGTACGAGAACCGCCCCAGGAAAAATGCGCGCAGCGTCCTCACCACGTCGGCGGGTCGCCGACCGGCAAGCTCGAGCTCGGCAGCCACCCGCTCGATCGCGGGGACCTCGCGCGGCGGCACGCGGAGATCGGCGGGCTTGGGGGGGACGTCGCCGGCCGCGCGCGCCGGGACGTGCACGGTGTAGCGCACCAGGCCGAGCCCGTCGTCCACGCGCACCGCGCCGAGGCGGTTGCGCGCGAGGCTCACGACCATGAGGTCGTCGAGCTGGGTGGCGCCGTTCGGGATCGCGAGCACGCCGCGCCCGCGCGGCAGGTACGCCGACATGGTGATCCGGCCGGTCGCCTCCACGCCGGGCCGCAGCGGCCAGGTGGAGCCATCGGCCTCGGGCTGCACGGGATCGAAGGCGGCGTCCACCGCCACCCACGACGGCGCGTGGAAGACATTGTAGCTCGCCTGACGCAGGAGCACGGGCATCGTGACGGTCGGTGATGGCTCGAGACGAGCCACCACGCGGTCCGAGAGCTTGATCTCGCCGAGCTCGCCGAGCGCGGTCGTGTTGCGGAAGGGATCGAGATCGCGGCGGATCCAGCTGAGCATCCACACCGACGCGCGGCGCTCGACCTCGCGCTGGGCCTCGGCCACCGCGAGGTGCCCGGCCCAGCCGAGCCCCGCGGCCAGCGCCACGGCGCCGATCCAGCGTGCGAGCCCGGTCCGCCCTCGCGCGGGCCACAGCGCCCACGCCGCGATCCCCACCAGGCCGGCGTAGAACGTCGAGCGCGCGTTCGCGGTGCTCGCCGAGATCAGGCAGAGCAGGAAGTAGGCGGGCGTGAGGTCGACCGCGGGCGCGGTGGCCGGCTGCCGGCGCGTGCGACCAGAAGAACACCGCCATCTCGACGCGACCGGCGGCGCTGTAGACCTGGCAGGCGATGAGCGGGAAGAGCACCATCGGCAGCCACTGGATGACGCCGGTGACGGCCCGAGCCATCTCGTTGGCGACCACCTCGTAGACCGCCATCACCACGAGCAGGACCGCACTCAGGTCGGACACCCGATTGAAGTCGCTCCGGCCCAGATCCCAGCGCGATTGCATGAACATGCGAGCCTCGAGCACCACCGCCATGACGATGCCGACCGGGAGCAGGCCCGTTTCCCACCCCCAGAACACCAGCGCCACGCCGAGGAGCGGAGGGCGCATCAGAGCCGCAACAGGTCCTCGGCCACGCGCCCGACCGTGACGCGATGCACGTCGGCGGGGGTGTCGGTGACCGAGCCGTCGGTCACCAGCACCACTCGCGTGGGCACGCCCGCGGCGCGCAGGCGCTCGACGAGCTCGCGACGCGCGTCGTCCCAGGCCACCAGCACGCAGACGGCCCCCGACACCTGGCGCTGGTGCTCGAGCACGAGCCGCGACAGCGTGGCGAAGGGCCGATCGCGACACGGTCGCACCGCGGCCAGGATCTCGAGCAGGCGCTCGACGTGACCGACCCCGCGCCCGGCGGTGACACAGTGGGCCTCGCGCCCGACGAAGAGCAGGTCCAGCAGGGACTCCTGGGTGCCGACCGAGCAGGCGAAGGAGGCCGCCACCGACACCGCCTCCTCGAACGCCGGCGTCGGCGCCGACAGGAAGGTGTCGAACACGAGCGCGTGGCGCACGAAGAACTCGTCCTGATACTCGCGCACCACCGGGCGACCGATGCGCGCCCAGCTTCGCCAGTGAATGCGCTTGAGCGGATCGCCCGGCCGGTAGTCGCGCAGGGCGACGAACTCTTCCGAGTCGCCCACCGAGGACGCGAGCGCGATCCCGCCGCGCTGGAAGCGGCGGCCGCCGCCGAGCGCCAGCGGCGGCAGGGCGTAGCGGCGCGGCAGGATCAGCATCGTGGCGGGCGACGGCACGACGCGCAGCGCGCGCATGAGCCCGAGCGGGTCGCGGCGGGCCAGCGAGCTGCCGGTCAGGGCCAGCCGCCCGCGGCGGCGCGGCGTCAGCGTGACGCGCGCTTCCACCTGCCCGCCGGCCGGCACCACCGGCAGCGGGTGCTCGCCGATCGTCGACTTGAAGGTTCTGCGACACGAGCCACGCCCAGCGGGGATAGCCGACGACGCGGTCGAACCGGTTGCGTCGCGCCTCGCCGGGATCCGGCGTGTCGCGGAACTCCTCGAAGCTCGGTCGCGGATCGGCGTAGTTCTCGAGCAGCGCCAGTCCGTCGGCGGCCGTGCGTCCCGGGGTTGCGCACCAGCGACCGGATAGGTCACCGGCTCGCCGACGGTGGCGAAGCGCGGCAGACGCCGCTGTAGCTCGAGCCGCGGCGGCTGGGTGAGCACGCCGAGCGCGGCCACCGCGAGGAGGGCCAGCAGGAAGGTCGCCGCCTGGTAGGCGACGGTGAGCCGTGTGTTCGGCCCGACGATGATGGCGGCCAGCGAGCCCGGCGGCGACGAGCTGACCGACCGGCGTCAGCCGGCGGCGAACGCGGTGCTGCAACGCCGAGAAGGAGCGGAAGATTCGAAAGACGAGCCGCCGCACGACTACGCCGGGACGGCGACGGTCTTGACGATCTCCTCGACGATCGAGGTTGCGGTCGCGCCGGAGAAGCGCGCCTGCGGATCCAGCACCAGGCGGTGCGCGATGACCGGCACCGCCAGCTCCTGGATGTGCTCGGGCGTCACGAATTCCTCGCCGTCGAACAGCGCCAGCGCCTTGGCGCGCGCCGGCGATCAGCGCGAGCGAGGCGCGCGGGCTGGCGCCGAGCTGCACGCCGGGGCGCGTGCGCGGGTCGCGCGCACCAGATCGACGACGTAGCGCTTCAGCTCGTCGCTCACGCGCACGTGGCGCACCGCGCTGCGCGCAGCGCCAGCACGTCCTCGAGCGAGCACGCAGGCGTCGAGGTCGTCGAGCGGATGGCGCTCGGCCTGCGCGGTGAGGATCGCGACCTCCTCGTCCGGCGTCCACGTAGCCGAGCGCGAACTGCATCGCGAAGCGGTCCATCTGCGCCTCGGGCAGCGGATAGGTGCCGCGGAACTCGACCGGGTTCTGCGTGGCGATGACGAAGAACAGCTCGGGCAGCGTGCGTGCTCGCGCCGTCCATCGAGACCTGGCTCTCGCCCATCGCCTCCAGCAGCGCCGACTGCGTGCGCGGCGAGGCGCGGTTGATTTCGTCGGCCAGCAGGATGTTGGTGAAGATCGGGCCCTCGTGGAAGTCGGAAGCTCTGCGTCCCGCTGGTTGAAGACCGAGACGCCGAGGATGTCCGACGGCAGCAGGTCGGGCGTGAACTGCACGCGCTTGAACGCGGCGCCGATCGAGCGCGCCAGCGCCTTGGCCAGCGTGGTCTTGCCGGTGCCGGGATAGTCCTCCAGCAGCACGTGGCCGCCGCTGGCGAACGCGGTCAGGAGCCGGCGGATCGCCAGCTCCTGGCCGCGCATGATCATCCCGAGATTCGTCGCGATCCGCCGGAACGTTTCGCGCGGCGACTCCGCCTCGCTCACCGTTCCAGTCTAGTCGAACTGGTCGTCGCCGCCCTATTCCTGCTTGGCGCGCAGCTTGTCCACCAGCCCCTGCGCCGAGGAGGTCTGGATGATCTTGTTGAACTGGGCCCGATAGTTGGCGACGAGGCTGACACCCTCGACCGTCACGTCGTAGACCATCCAGCGGTCGCCGGCGCGGTAGAGACGATAGTCCACCGGGGTCTCGATGCCGCCCTTGCTGACCAGGCGGGTGCGGACGGTGGCCAGGTCGGGCTCGGCCGTCTCGCCGGCGAACACGATACGCTCACCGCTGTACTGCTCGATCCGGCTCAGGTACGAGCGCTCGAGCAGCGCGGTCATCAGCGACACCAGGTCGTCGCGCTCGGTCTGGCTCGCCGTCTGCCAGTGGCGGCCGAGCGAGCGACGGGTGATCTCGGTGAAGTCGAAGATCTCGCTGGCCGCGGTGCGCAGGGCCGTACGGCGCGCGGCCGGCTTGGCCTTGAGCTGGGGATCTTCCAGGATGGCGACGACGCGCTCCACGCGCGAGCGAAGCTGCTCGGTGGGCGCCCCCACGGAGGCCGCATCGCGGGCGGCGGCCTCCCGGGCCACGCCTGCCGTCAACACGACCGAGACCGCAAGGACGAGGGCGCGATACCGGGTCAGCATCCCGATTCTCCTTCTCAGCGTTACCCACCCGACCGTCGGGCTACTCGGGGTCAAGGCAAGGCAAATACCAAACCCAGTTTTGACCTGTAAGTAGCCGTCCCGGCTGCCGTACTTGGCGGTCCGTTCCGGCAGGTGAGTCACACGGCTGCGCCCTTTCTGACCGCTCCGGGCGGCAACTGACCACGGTAGAAGGCCCTCGAGGACCCCTCCGCTATACTAGGGAAACGTCATGATCCTCGCGGCGGCCACGAGCGCGACGTGACGCAAACCCACGAAGAGCTTGGCCGCCGGCTCGTCGCGCTCCGGGACGAGTTTGTCGCCCTCGGCGGCCGCGCCGCCGGCGCCGCGGGCGCGCTGACCAGCACCCTGCCCCCGCCCTCCATCCTGCTCGAGGAGCTCTCCGCGGCCCGTAGCTCTTTCTCCGAGCTGCGGTCCGCCATGCTCGAGCACGCCGGCTCGCTGGCCCTCGTGCTCGACACCGAGGGGGTCGAGTCCTGTCGCGACCTGGAGCCGGTGCTGGCAGCCATCCAGGCGGCCGAGGAGCAGCGGGCACGCGTCTCGGCGTGGGAAGAGGCGCGCGAGAGCGTGCTGGTCGTGCTCGATCGGGTGATGGCGTTGATCCACCGTGAGGAGCGCGGCTTCATTCCACTCGCCCAGTGCCAGGAGCGCGCCCGCGAGATGCACGCCACCCTGTCCGGGCCGCCGCCGGACGATCTCGAGCACGAGACCAAGATGGTTCCCGGCAAGGTCCGCCCGTACCTGGAGCTCGTCGCTCTCGTGGACGGCTGGAACGCCCTCGACGACGATCGCTGCGCGTACCTGCAAGACTCGATCACGCAGGGGTTCAGTCGCCCGCTCGCGCTGGCCGCGCTGCGCGGCAAGCTCGGGACGCGAGGGTGAAGTGCCACCGCCCGTCCAGGCCCCGAGGATGCGCAGCCGGGCGGTCGCGACTCCCGCGGCCGAAATCGTCGCACCGGTCGAGCTTGCGGTCGCGCCCGAGTTCGAGGTCGTGGCGGCCGCGCCCGCTCGCGGTCCCGGCACCCGCGGCGCCCGCTGTGCTCGTCGCCGCGGCAGCGCCCATCGCGCCGGCGGTACCCATCGCACCGGCCGTACCCGTCGCCGCCGTGGCCCCGGCGGCACCCGTGGCCCCGCCGGCGCTCGTGGCTCCGGCGGCACCCGTGGCTCCGGCGGCATACGTGGCTGCACCGGCACCCGTGGCGCCTGCTGCGCCCGTGATCCCGGCCTCATATCCTGCCGTGTCCGCGCCCGCGGTCCCACAGGTATCGGCTCCCAGTCCGCCGCCGGCGCCGGCGCCTCCGGCGACCATGTACGCGACGATGCCAGGCGCCCCGGGAGCCGTGGTCGGTGGGGGCATGCCCGGGGCCCCACCGGGCAGTCCGCTCGTGGTCGAGATCCGCCTCAGCGGCGACCGGATCTCGGTGGAGACGCCGGAGGCGCGCCGGGAGCGGGAGGCGACGCTCGAGCGCCTCGCGCAGGAATCCGCCCGATGGTGGATCGCCGCGCGCAGTGGCTGGTACTCGATGCGGGAGCGGGGCATGACGTTCGGGGACGCCGCGCGCGACTACCTGAAGTCCTACCCGCATCTGCTGGCCGTGCCCCTGGCCAAGAGCGACGAGCTGGACGGGGGTCACCTGGCCGAGGGCTATGCGCTGCTGCTCGCGCACATCGAGAAGCAGGAAGAGGGATTCGTGCAGGAGGCGCTGACGCGCCTGAATCCGCAATTCACGACGCGCTCGCGCGACCAGTCGTATCCGCTCGGCCAGGAGCTCTACCTCTACGTGGTGGCCGAGGGTCGCCTCTACAAGACGTATCCGGAGTTCGTGAAGGAGGTCATCGTCAACGCGCTGCCCAAGCCCGGGGTGTGGATCCAGGGCGGCGTGATCGAAGCCGACGAGGAGACGCGGCTCTTCACGCGGCCGGAAGTACCGGGCAGCCCGCAGGAGAAGCTCCAGACGGTGAGCGATCCCGCGCAGCGGACCGGTCCCCACGTGTTCGGCGTCACCACCGGGCCGCTGACCACGCGGTTCTTCACGCTGCGCCTGGCCGGCAGCGAGCTGGCCGATCCGCCCGACGTGGAGATCCACCTGAAGGAGAACGACGCGCCCTCGGACCGCGCCTGGCTGCTCACGCTCGCCGCGCCCGGCAAGCCGCAGGCGCTGGCGCCACGCAAGCAGCGCGTGGGGGGCACGAAGCTGGCGGAGCTGGGGCGGGAGTTCGGCGGACTGTGGATCGCGGTGTTCAACGCGGATCCGAACAGCGAGAAGCGCTACGAGCTCTCGATCACCCTGAAGCGCAAGGCCCCGATCCCACCGAAGGTCGACGCCACGGCCGCCGCGGCGCCGGCGGCGTCGAAGTTCTTCGGCCGCAAGCGCTGATCAGCGCTTGCCGGCTTCCGAGAGGACCTGGCGGAAGGTGCGATAGAACTCCACGTGGTCGGTGATGCCCTTCTTGAGGATGGCCGGCAGGTGCGGCAGGTCGTTGAGGTTGACCACCACGTTCACGCTGCGGGCGAAGGCCATCATGTTGTCGAAGGTCTTGAACTCCCGTCCCAGCAGCACCACGAACATCCAGCGTCGCTGTGACATCGGCAGCGTGCGGATGGCGCTGAGGACCGGGTGGTCCAGCGGCGAGGCGCCCTGGTACTGCTCGTCCACCAGCACGATCTCGTAGACGTCGCGGCGCAGGCGCTCGATGGCCTCGTCGGAGTTGCGCACCGACAGCATCGCGAAGCCGATCTGATCGAGCGCCGCCTTGATGACGCCCTGCCGCTCGGGGGCGTCCTCGCAGACGAGCGCCAGGCGTGTCTCGAAATCGGCGCCGGCCGCGGTCTCGGCGGTCACTTCTTCCTCGTGGCGCCGAACACCGAGCGGTTGTAGTCGATGTCGAGCTTGAGGCCTTCGACGTCCGTCGTCTTTTCCCCGCGCGTCTGCTTGACGGTGTCGATGCCCCGCTGGACCACGGCCCGGCGCGTCGAGTAGTTCACCGCGGTGTCCTCGGTGACGATGCCGTGCTCGTAGGAGCGGAGCAGCGACTGGTCGAACGTCATCATGCCGAACGGCTCGCCGACCTCCTGGATCTCGTAGAAGGTCTTGCCCTCCTGCTCGCCCAGGAGGATCAGCTCGTTGGAGCGGATGGTGTTGGACAGGATGTCGTGCACCGCCCACCGCCCGCCGCCCACCTTGGGCACCAGCCGCTGGCCGACGACCCAGCGCAGCGTGTCGGCCAGGCGCTGGCGGATCTGCTTCTCCTCGTCCTTGTCGAACATACCGACGACGCGGTTGATGGCCTGGCCGGCGTTCACGGTGTGCAGGGTGGAGAGCACGAGGTGGCCGGTCTCCGAGGCCTTCAGACGCCAGCTCGACCGTCTCGCGGTCGCGCATCTCACCGACCAGGATGATCTTGGGCGCCTGGCGGAGCGCGGCCCGCAGGCCGTTGGCGAATGTGTCGTAGTCCAGGCCCAGCTCGCGCTGGTTGAAGGTGGCCTTGCGGTTGGGGTGCACGTACTCGACCGGATCCTCCAGCGTCACGATGTGGATCGACTTGGTGGCGTTGATCTCGTTCAGCAGCGCGGCCAGCGAGGTCGTCTTACCCGAGCCGGTGGCGCCGGTGATCAGGATCAGCCCGTTCTTCTCGCGACGGCATCTTCTTGAAGGCGTCCGGCAGCTTGAGGCTCTCGATGGTCGGGATGTTCGTCTCGAGCTTTCTGAGCACGATCGACATGTTGCTGCGCTGCGAGAAGATGTTGACGCGGAAGCGGGCCTTGCCCGGCAGGTAGTACGACGTGTCGCACGATCCGGTCGCGATGAGGTGCTCGGTGAGACGGCGATCGCCGTTGATGATGTTCAGCGCGAAGATCTCGGTCTGGAACGGCGTCAGGTTGTCGATGGTCGGATCGACCGGGACCGACACCAGCTCGCCGGACGCCTCCACCTGCAGCGGCCGATCCACCGTGACGTTCAGGTCCGACACGTTGTCGTGCGACTCCAGCATCGTGGACAGGAGGTCATCGATCTCCGATTTGCGCATCAGGCCCCCCTACTGGTTCAGCTCGTCCGGCGGCGTCTTGAGCAGCGACTTGAACTTGCTCTTGTCGATGGACTTGTCGTACGCCTCTTCGGGGCTGATCCAGCCCTTCTGCAGCACGCCCATGATCGCGTCGTCGAGGGTCACCATGCCGAACTGCTTGCCGGTCTGGATGGCCGACGGGATCTGGACGGTCTTGCCCTCGCGGATCAGGTTGCCGACCGCCGAGGTGCAGACCAGGATCTCCAGCGCGGCGCAGCGGCCCTTCTTGTCCACGCGCTTGAAGAGGTTCTGGGCCACCACGACCTTGAGACCGGTGGAGAGACCGTTGCGGACCTGGGCCTGCTCCTCGGCCGGGAACACCTCGATGACGCGGTCGATGGTCTTGGCCGCGCTCGTGGTGTGCAGGGTGCCGAACACCAGGTGACCGGTGTTGGCCGCCTCCAGCGCCAGGCGGATCGTCTCGAGGTCTCGCATTTCACCGACCAGGATGATGTCGGGGTCTTCGCGGAGCGCCCCGCGCAAGGCCGCCGAGAACGACCGGGTGTGCGCGCCCACCTCGCGGTGGTTCACCAGGCAGCCCTGGCTCTCGTGCACGAACTCGATCGGATCCTCGATCGTGATGATGTGGTCCTTGCGGTGCTTGTTGGCGTGGTCGACCATCGCGGCCAGCGTGGTGGACTTGCCCGAGCCGGTCGGCCCGGTGACCAGCACCAGGCCCTTGTGGAGCATGGCCGACTTCTTGAGGATGGGCGGCAGGCCCAGCTCGTCGGCGGTGAGGATCTTGGTCGGGATCTGGCGGAACACGGCGCCGCAGCCGTACTTCTGCATGAAGTAGTTGGCGCGGAACCGGGCCACGTTGGGGATCTCGTACCCGAAGTCGACGTCGCCCGTTTCTTCGTAGGTCTTGATCTTCTGCTCGGGGGCGATCTCGTAGAGCATCTGGCGCAGGTGCTCGTCGTCGAGCGGGTCGTACTTGATCCGCTCCAGCTCGCCGTGCACCCGCAAGATCGGGGGCTGGCCGGAGACGATATGCAAGTCGGACGCGCCCGTATCGAACATCAGCTTGAAGAAGGCGTCGAGCTTGGCCATGCCCTCGGGCTCCCCGGGAACGCGCCCCCCTGCCGGGCGCTATCAGATGTTCGGCGGACTCGCCGACCAGGACGTACCCACCGAGCCTAGCGGTTCGGTTCCAGCCAAGTCAAAACCTTTGGAGTGGCTGGGTTGGAGGCCGCCCCCCTAGTCCAAGACCGAGGAGCGCCACGGCTCCGCCGGCCAACTCCGAGCCTCCCCGGCAGGCACTGGAGGCATTGGGGGCCTTCGAGACCCCGAACTAGACTGGAACACTCGCGGAGCGCCACGGCTCCGCCGGGGCGCGGAGCGTGGGGGGTATGGGGGGCCATTTCGAGGCCCCCCATCTATCCAGCCTCGAGCGTGGCGGTGCGGACGAAGGACGGTTGCTGGTAGAGGCGATCGGCCATCACGGTGACCATGGGGTTGAGGGCGAAGAGGTCGGTGTAGCGGGCGTGGAGGACGAAGGCACGCTCGACCAGGCGTACCCCTTCCCGGACGTCTTCCAGGCTGGTCACGGGCCGGCCGGCGCGGAGGGCGCGCAGGCGGGCGGCCAGCTTCATGAACGAGTAGAGGGCCAGCAGGGTCTGGTAGCCGCGGAACACACCGTGCATCGGCGTCAGCGTCTTGCGGAAGATGACGTGGCTCCAGTACTCGCGGAGAAACTCGTCGACCCCGGGCGCGGTCGCGTCGAAGCGCACCGCCAGCGCCGCCTCGAGGGAAAATGGCACGCCGCCGGTGATCGCGTCGGCCAGCGGCCCGCGCGCCCGGCGGAAGCGGAAGTAGTTGCCGTAGAGCATGGTGAGCAGGCGCAGGCGCGAGACGCGGCGTCGCGAGAACTGCAGCCACGTGTAGAGCGGCGCCAGATACGTCAGCGACGGACGGCGCGGGTATCGCGCGCTGGCGGCGACCTCCAGGAGACGGCGGTAGCCGTCGGCGCGCAGCTCGGCCAGCGCGCTGGCCAGCGTCGTGCGCGGGGCCCCGCCCTCCTGCCGCGCCTGCGCCTCGAGCTGCGTCATCCCCACGCAGACGCTGAGGAGCGCGCTGCCGGCCAGCAGCGCGACGGGGAGCGCGACGGTCTGGCTCGCCAGCAGCTCGAGCAGCGCGGCCTCGATCGGCCGGTAGTCTCGCCACGCGATGTCCACCGAGCCGATGAGCGTCAGCGGCTCGGGCAAGTGCTCCACCCGCGTGCTCCCGGCCAGCACCGCCTCGATCTCGTCGCGCTGGGCAGGCAGCGTGGCTCCCCGGTGCCCGCGCACGGCGGTGCAGGCGAAGGACACACCGACCGCCACGCCGTCCGGAGTCTCGACGAAGTGATACGGAAACTCGCGGCACACCTGCGGCTTGGCGGCGGCGCCCAGATGCCGGTGGATGGAGCACCGCGTGTCCGACGTGAGAAACACGCAGCTGCCGGCCGGGTTGCGCGCGAACGTCAGCCGCTCGCCGCTCGGCAACGGGAACGCCAGCGGGACGAACTTTTCGCCGGGGCCGAGGGCGGGGTCGAGCGTGGGCCACGCCACGTCGCGCAGCCGCGCGTGCGAGACGGCATCCACTCCGATCAGCCAGTCGCTACGGCAGCAGGCGCCGGAATTCTGGCAGGTGAAGACGACGTTGTCGGGAAGCAGCAGCGACCGGCCAGCGGCTTCCCCCATCTGGGATACTCTGCGCGTAGGGGTTATCGGAGGTCAAGCCAGAGCGTGGAAGGCGTGGTCGTGGAGGCGGGCGCCGGGGGTCTGGAGCGCGTGCGTGTCGAGAGCGCACGCGCCGAGGCCCACATCTATCTGCAGGGCGCCACGGTCACCCACTTCCAGCCCCGCGGGGCCGCTCCGGTGCTCTTCCTGTCCAACCGGGCCGCCTGGGCCGCGGGGCGTGCCATCCGGGGCGGTATCCCGCTCATCTTTCCCTGGTTCGGCGCCCACGGCACCAACGCCAAGGCGCCGACGCACGGCTTTGCCCGGACGAGCACCTGGCGCCTGGTGGACAGCCGGCCCGGCCCCGACGGGGCGGTGGTCGTCGAGCTGGCGCTGGAGGACGACGACATGACCCGGGCCGCCTGGCCCCACGCCTTCGAGCTGCGCTATCGCGTGAGCGTGGGCGAGACCCTCGGCCTGTCGTTCGAGGTCACCGCCTCGGGCCAGCCGTTTTCGTTCGAGGATGCGCTCCACACCTATCTGGCCGTCGGTGACGTACGCGCGGTGGCGGTCACCGGCCTGGAGAACACGACCTACGTCGACAAGGTCGATTTCATGAGCCGCAAGCGGCAGGGCACCGAGCCGCTCCGCCTCACCGGCGAGACCGACCGCGTCTTCCTGGGCACGCGCGGTCGCTGCGTCGTCGAGGATCGTGTGCTGGCCCGCCGCCTGCTGGTGGACAAGACCGGCTCGGCCACGACCGTCGTGTGGAACCCGTGGTCGACGAAGGCCTCCGGGATCGCCGACCTCGAGCCGGACGACTGGCGCCGCATGGTCTGCGTGGAGACGGCCAACGCCGCCGACGACGTCGTGACGCTCGGATCCGGCCAGCGCCACGTCATGACGGCGACGATCCGCGTGGAACCGGAGGCGTGATCTTCCGCCACACCGTGGCGGTGGCCATCCTTCTTGTCGTCGCCGCGCTGGCCGGGCGCGCCGGGGGAGCACCGAGCGGCGCTTCCCCGCCTGGCCCCGCCCCCGATCTCGATACCGCCCGCGCCGCACAGCTGGATGCCGCTCGCCGGTACCGCGAGAGTCTCGAGACGCTGCGGCCGCTGCGCGACGCCGCCGTGGAGCGGGCGGCCGCCGAGGCCGAGCGGCGTCGCGCGCTGGCCACCCAGGGGCTCATCGCCACCGCAGACGCGGAGGCGGCCGAGCGGACACTCGAGACGGTCCGGGCCGCCGCCGAGGCGACGCGGGCGGCGATCCACGACGCCGACACGCTGGTGGCCGAGGTCGAGGCCGCGCGCGAGCTGGCCGCGCTGCCGCCGGCGACGCGAGACGAGGTGCAGCAGGGGCGGACGGTCATCCGGTACGACGGCGCCGGGAGCTGGTCGCTGGCGCTGGTGCCGACGCTCGATCGATTCTTCACCGAGCACTTTCACCGTCCCCTGCCGGTCAGCGCGCTGGGCCAGACGGCGGCCCACGATCGCCTGGGCTTCGATCACCGCAACGCGATCGACATCGCCGTGCATCCCGACACCGCCGAGGGTCGCGCGCTCATGCAGTATCTGAAAGGCCGCGGCATTCCATTTCTGGCGTTCCGGGGCGCGCAGGCCGGCGTCGCGACCGGCGCGCACGTCCACATCGGCGAGCCCAGCGCGCGGTTCTAGCCTAGAATGCGCGGACCACGGCGCTGGCCCCGGCCAGGGCCCACGGGAGCGTGATGACGATGGGCGCGATTGACTGGAGCGGGCTCGGCGACGAGACGGTCGAGCTGCTGCGGCAATACCTGGCGATCGACACGACGAACCCGCCCGGCAACGAGGTGGCGGGCACGCGGTTTCTCGCCGAGACCCTGAGCCGCCAGAGCATCGACAGCCAGACGGTCGAGTCGGCGCCGGGCCGGGCGAATCTCATGGCGCGTCTGCGCGGTGACGGCTCGCTGGGCGGCATCGTGCTGCACCACCACATCGACGTCGTCTACGCCGATCGTCGCTACTGGACGGTGGATCCGTTCGGCGGCGTGATCAAGGACGGCTACCTCTACGGGCGGGGCGCGCTGGACATGAAGTCCACCGGCATCCTGCAGCTGGCCGCCGTGCTGGCCATCACGCGAGCCCGGATTCCGCTCAAGCGCGATCTCATCTACCTGGGCACCGCCGACGAGGAAGCCGGCAGTGCCTTCGGCGCCCGCTTCCTCGCCGACCAGCACCGCGACTGGTTCGCCGGCGCGGAGTACGCGCTGTCGGAGCTGGCCGGCATCGAGCAGCACGCCGGCTATCGCGCGCCGCTCGGCAGCATCGTGATCTCGGAGAAGACCGGACTGCCGTTGAAGCTGACGGCGCGCAGCGAGCCGGGTCACGGCTCCATGCCCTGGCCCGAGACGGCGCCGCATCGGCTGGTCCGGGCCCTGGGCCGCCTGCTGGCGGCCGACCGTCCACTGCGGGTGCTGCCCGAGGTCGCCGAGTTCTTCCGGCAGATGGCGAACGTCCTGCCGCGGGACGAGGCCCGGGGCTACGACGACATCACGACCTCGCTGCGGGACACGGCCTTCCGCGCGCGCTTCCTGGCCGACCGCTATCGCGCCGCCACCGTGCGCACGACCTTCGCCGTGAACATGCTGCGCGGCAGCGAGAAGCTCAACGTGATCCCGCCGGAGGCGGTGGCCGACATCGATTGCCGGATGCTGGCCGGCGACGATCCCCAGGAGATTCTCGCGTGGGTGCGCGGGGTGATCGACGACGAGCGCGTGGAGATCACCACGGTGCGCGAGCCCAAGCTGCCGAACATGTCGCCGCCCGACACCGAGCTCTACAAGGCGCTGGCCGACTCGCTGCGACGCCGTGCGCCCGGCACGGTGGTGGCGCCCGCGATCCTGGTCGCCTTCACCGACAACTGGGTCTTCCGCGAGCTCGGACTGCACGGCTACGGCTGGAGCCCGTTCGTGGTGGACGACGAGGAGACGCGGCGCATCCACGGCAACGACGAGCGGCTCTCGCTCGACAACATCCGCGCCGGGGTGCGCGCCTACACCGAGATGCTGCTGGCCGTGGCCGCAGCCTGACGTGGCCGCCGCCCGCCTGACGATCCGCCCGGGCACCCGGCGCGACGTCCCGACGATCCTGGCGCTGATCCGTGGCCTGGCGGAGTACGAGCGCCTCGCGCACGAGTGCGTCGCCACCCCGGCCGGGATCCGGCGTGATGGCTTCGGCCCCCGCCGCTACTTCGAGACCCTCATCTGCCGCCGGGGCGGCCGGCCGATCGGCTTCGCCCTCTACTTCTTCACGTACTCGACGTTCCTGGCGCGTCCGACGCTCTATCTCGAAGACCTCTTCGTCACGCCGCCCGAGCGCGGCCGTGGCGCCGGCCGGGCGCTCCTGCGGGCGCTCGCGCGCATCGCGGTGCGGCGCCGGTGCGGGCGGATGGAGTGGACGGTGCTCGACTGGAACCGGCCGGCGATCCGGGTCTACCGGCATCTCGGGGCGGCCCTGCGTCGCGACTGGATCCTCACGCGGCTGACCGGCCCGCCGCTGGCCCGGCTGGCCGGGATCAGCGCTGCTCGGCGAGCGCCCGCTCGAGCGCGGCCAGCCGGACGCGCGCGCACTCCATCAGCTTCGGCACGGCCGCGGAAACGGCGGCGGCCCGCGCGTCCTCGGGGGACAGGCTCCCGGTCTGGGAGGCGCGGTCGAGCACGCCCTTGACCTCCGGGCACAGGCTGAGCGTGGGGTCCCGCGCCAGCACCTCGAACACGTCCTTGCGGTCGAGTGAGCGCGCCCGCAGCGTGGACGAGGCCAGCAGATGCAGGTCCATCAGCTCACGCGCGGTCGTGCGGGCCGCCGCCGGCGCGGTGGACTGCACGAACTTCTCGACGTCGCCCTTGGCGATGAGCACGCGGCTGGCGTAGACCGACTGCGTCGAGTCCGGCGGCGTCGACGCCTGAAGCTGGCGAAGCGATTTCACGACCTCCTCGAGGGCGGCGCGCTGCTCGGAGGGCAGTCGGGGCGCGCTCGGCGCGTCCGGCGTGCCCGGGGCGTCGTCCTCGTCGGACGACTCGGTGAAGTACCAGTACGCGGCGCTGCTCGCCACGCCCACCACCGCGACGGCCACGAGCGCGATCCACCCGCGGCGCGTGAGCGGCGCCTCGTCCACCTCGCGCGGCTCCGCCGCATCGGCGCGCTGTCGGTCGAGCGCCTGGCGGATCGTGAGATCGAGATCGAGCCGGGTGACCGCCGATCGCGGGCGTGACCCTGGGCCCGCGCCGGCCGGTGGCGCAGCGGGCCGAGCCGGTGGCGCCGCCGCGTTCGCCGCCGCCTCTTCGGCCGCCAGCGCCTCGCGCATGAGCGCCTCGAGGTCCTGCGTGGGCACCGGCTTGGCCGGAGTCGGCGGCGCGGCCGGACGAGCGACCGGCTCCGCCTCGGCCTCGAGCGCGGCCCGCAGCGCCTCCTCGAGCTCACGGCTCGGCGAGACACGGGGTCGCTCGACGGCCGGGCGCGACGGAGGGGGCGCGGCCCCCGGCGGCTCAGCCTTGGGCGGGGGCTTGGGCGGCGGCGGCGTGGGCGTGGGCGGCGCCTTGGATGTGGGCGGCGCCTTGGGCATGGGCGGCTCCGCGGGGATCGACGGAGCCGCTGGCCCAGGAGAGGCTGCGGGTGGCGACGGCGGAGGCGCCGGCGCGGCGCGGGATGCGATCGGGATCTGCGGGAGTGGCTGCTTGGCTTCCTCTGCCGTCACCCAGCGGTCGAACGTCTCGCCGCACGTACAGGTCAGCGTGAGCATGAACCCGCCGGCCGGCTGAGGCACCGCGCTGGGCGTCAACCCGCCGCAGCCGGCGTGCTGGCGCGCGAACTGCTCGACGTCCGCGAAGTCGGTCATCGTGAAGCCCGCCCCGCTTATCTTACGGCAGCGGTCCCTCGACCGACGTGATCTTCCACTCCCCGCGCTCGGTCGTCGTGTGCACGACGACCACTTTCGAGATCGGCTCGCGCTCGCCCGCCTCGATCGTCACGCGGAACTCGTGCCACGTGCGCGTCACGTCCACCGGGGCCACGCGCTCCCAGCAGCCGGAATCGACGAGCTGATAGTCGATCAGCCTGATGCCGCGCACCGTGTCGCGCCAGCCCGGTGCGGCGGCCCCGCCACGCCACGCGGTGTCGTCCGCCTCACCGCGCTCCCACGACGCCAGCGCGCTCACCGCGGCGGGCACGCCGCGATCGACGCCGGCCCGCGCCGGGCACTGGGTGTGGTCCAGTGTGACGCGGGTCAACGGCCACAGCAGGACGACGAGCACGGCCAGCACCGCGACGACCCCGAGCACCGCTCGCACCGCCGAGCGCTGCACGGTCGACAGCACCGCGACGACCAGCACGGCCACGAAGAGCGCGGCCAGCGCCCACTCGATGGGGACGAGCCACCCGTCGTATCCCGACTCATCGAGGACCCGAAGGAGGAAGACGGCGGCGGGCGCCAGGATGACGAGCGCCCACACGATCGCCCATGGATGACGCCCCCACCAGGACCACGGCCACCCGCGCGTGGGCGTGGGCGTCGGCGCGCGCCCGGGCGCGGGAGGCGCGGTCTGCCGTCGGGGCGTCGAAGGCGGCGGCTCTCGCCGGCGCACGGTCTCCGCTGGCGCGGCTGGCGGTGGCTCCCAGCGAGGCACATCGCTCGACGGTGGCGGAGGCTCCCACCGGGGCGCGTCGTCGGAAGGCTCGGGCGGTTGCCAGCGAGGAACGTCGTCGGACGGACCGGGCATTTCTCGCAACCTAGGGTGTCGTGGGCGGGCGCGTCAAGAGAATCGTGGCCGCCGCGCGAGGATCCGCGCGGCAGCCCGACTGCCCCACTCGAAGGCCTCCTCGAAGATCGAGAAGCCGGAGAGGTCGGCGTGCGCGAGATGCACCGGGCCGGCCAGCGCGCTCGCCGCGGCGGCGAGCGCCGCACCGCACACGAAGCCGACCTCGGGCCGCACCATGGCGTGGCCGTATCGCATGATGTCCAGCCGGCGCACGTCCCGGGCGAGGTCCGGGTGGGGCCGGGCCAGGTCGTGCAGGACGCCCTCGCGCAGCGTCGTCCACGATGCGTCCAGGAGCGCCCGGCGGGCCTCGGTCGGCGCCGGGCCCGGGAACGGACGGTAGTAGGTCAGCACGGTGGCGCCCGTATGCGTGCGCAGCGACTGGTGCGTGGCCACGACGTACCCGAGCCCGGCGCTGTCGTAGAGCACGTTGTCCCAGGCCAGCGGCGCGCCGGACGCGGCGACTGGTGAGCGGTCGAGATGCAGGTTCGCCACGAGCCAGGGCGCGTAGTGGAAGGCCGACACGAATGCAGGCGGCCGCTCGCGCCACGGACGATAGAGGCGCGCGGCGACGAAGACCGGACACGCCAGCACCACCTCGCGCGCGATGAGCCGCCGCGTCCGTCCCTCGCGCGCGTCGAACGTCTCGACCGCTGCACCGTCGCCGGCGGGCTCGACGTTGATCACCAGCTGGCCGAGTCGGATCCGGCCGGCCACTGGCTCGGCCAGCTGCCGCGTCAGCCAGCCGTTGCCTTCCGGCCACGTCAGCACCACGTCGCCGTACTCGGGATCGGGATCACGCCCCGCGTAGTAGTGGACGCCGGCCCACGCCGACGTCCCCGCCAGATCGGTCCCGAAGTCGTCGCGACAGGCGTACTCGACCCACCAGCGCAGGCGCGGGGAGGTGAAGCCTCGCGCAGTCAGAAATTCGGCCATCGAGATCGCGTCGAGCTCCTGGAACGCTCCGGGCGCGCCGGCCGCCCGCGGCGTGGCGAACGCGCGTCGCCCCGCTCCATCGCGCCAGCGACGGTAGCGCTCCATCTCGCGGCGAAAGGCCTCCAGCTGTGCGCGATCCTCTGCCGTGGCGCCCAGCGCGGGAAACACACCTTCCTGCCAGCGGCCGTGAATGAACAACCGCTCCTGCGGCGCGTGACAGAGATGGCGCTCGTCGTACACGGGGCCGGCCGTCGCGGCCGAAGCCCTCGATCACGCCAACCTCGCGCAGCAGCGCCCGCACCCCCCGCGCCTCGGATCCCGGCAGCGGCAGGTAGTGCGCGCCCCACGGATAGCCAGTCACCGTCGAGGCACCCGCCCGCGCGTTGCCGCCCGGCGCGTCCTCGAGCTCCAGCAGCACGACGTCGCGCACGCCAGCGCGCTCGAGATGCCACGCCGCCGCCAGCCCCGCGACGCCCGCCCCCACGATCACGACACCAGCGCGCTCGGTACTCGTGACCGGCGGCAGGCGCTCTCGCTCGCGCAGCAGATGCCCCAGCCCATGCGCCGCCCCCACGAACCCACCTTCCATCGGCGCCGCAACGCTGGCCCGACACCCCCCCGCCGCCAGCAGCGCACCCCCGGCCAGCAGCTCACGCCGAGAAATTCCAGCCGATGTCGCAGCTCCCGACCGCCACGCGAGATCGGCGGGCGCGACGGCTTGGCCGGGGTGCCCGGAGCGCTGGGGAGTATGGGGGGCCATTTCGGGGCCCCCCATCTCTACAAGCTTGCCGGAAAAATCCGCTGCCACTCGGCGCCGTAGTACTGCACGAGGATCTGGTTGTCGAGACGGTTGACCTCGACGGGCACGGCGGCCATGTCCGGCGGGAACGCGAACAGCGCCGGCGTGGCGTCGACGGTGAGAAAGCGCAGTCCCGCCGGATACACGCGCGGCGGCGCCCAGCCCTCGCCTCCGGCCAGGACGAAGCCCCACTCGCCGAACGACGGCACGTAGACGTGATACGGGCGAGACACCAGCCCCGCGCTGCGCATCGTCTCGGCGATGCACCAGAACGACCGCCGCGCGAACATCGGCGAGGTCGCCTGCACCACCGTCACCCCGCCCGGGGCCAGCCGGCTCGCGGAGCATGCGGTAGAAGCTGCGCGAGTACAGCTTGCCCAGCGAGAAGTTGTGCGGATCGGGGAAGTCGACGACGACGACGTCGAACGCGTCCCGCACGCTGGTCAGCCAGACGAACGCGTCGGCGTTGACGACGCGGACGCGCGGATCGCGCAGTGCGCCGCCGTTGAGACCGGCCAGCAGCGGGTTGTCGGTGAACAGGCGCGTCATCTCCGAGTCGAGGTCGACCAGGGTGACCGACTGCACCGCCGGGTAGCGGCAGAATCTCGCGCACGGCCAGGCCGTCGCCGCCGCCGAGCACCAGCACGCGGCGCGGGGCCGGATGCGCGGCCAGCGCCGGATGCACCAGCGCCTCGTGGTAGCGATACTCGTCCCGCGAGGAAAACTGCAGGTGGCCGTTGAGGAACAGCCGCAAGTCATCGCTCCACGCGCGTCAGCACGATGCGCTGGTACGGCGTGGATCGGGCCAGGATGATCTCGTCGCTGTAGAGACGATCCTCCGACCACGCGGTGATGCGATCCGCCGTCACCACGCCGGCGCCCAGCCCCACCAGCGCCACCACCCCGAGCGCGCGCAGCGGACGCCGACCGCCGCCAGGTCGCGACGGAAGATCCAGGTGGACCACAGCCCCACCGCGGCGTTGGCCAGGCCGACCAGCAGCGAGGTGCGGATCAGGCCCAGGCGCGGCACCAGCAGCAGCGGAAACAGGATCGACGCGGCCAGCGCGCCCACGTAGTCGAGCGACAGCACCTGGGCGACGAGCTCGCGGAACACGAGCCGGCCGCGCAGCAGGCGCAGCAGCAGCGGGATCTCGAGCCCCACCAGCACCCCCACGACTCCGACCACGCCGTAGAGCACGGCGCGGAAGTGCGCGGTCTGGCCGAAGGCGACGAAGAGCACGGTCGCCGCCCAGCCCCCGGTCAGGCCGACCAGGATCTCGACCTGCACGAACCGGGCGGCCACGCCCGCGCTGCACCCAGCGCGAGAGGAACGAGCCCACGCCCATCGCGAACAGATAGGCGCCGATGACCGTGGAGAACTGCGTGATGGAGTCGCCCAGCAGATAGGACGCCGCCGCGGCTGCCACCAGCTCGTAGACGAGGCCGGCGGTGGCCACGACCACGACCGTGATGTAGATCGCCGAGGTCACGAGGTCACGTCCCGGCCGGTCAGCGGATCGCGGCCGAGATGATGATCGAGATGCCGATCGCCAGCGCCCCGACCACGATGGCCAGCGCGGTGTTCTTCTCGTCCACGATCTCCTTCCACAGGTGATAGGGCGTGAGGCGATCCACCAGCACGAAGGCCACGCCGAAGATGACGAGGCCGATCGCCGCGTAGACCAGCGCGGCGACCATGGGCGCCCAGCGAACCTCGGGGATCATCATCATTTCGCTCCCGTGTAGGGCCGCGCCCCGTAGGTCGAGCGATACGACCCCGGATTGTCGCGCACCGATTTGGGGATGCCCTTCTCCTCGGTCACGTTGCTCGGACTCCAGCCGGTCAGGTGCACCCACGTGAGCGCGGCCAGCACCAGGCCGCCGAACACCGCGTACACCTTCGTCATTCGTCGTCGTCCGAGCTCGAGCCCTGGCCCGACATCGGGTGATCGCTCTCCGACCAGCGGAGCAGCTCGAAGCGAGCCTTCCGCCACCAGAAAACGATCGGCGGCAGGCACAAGACACCGATGGCCAGCCACACGAAGAGCGGCCGCGGCACATCGCGCGTCAGGCGGACCCGATAGTTGAACGCTTGCGGGCCCTCGGGCTCCACGATCAGCACGTAGCGGCCGGGCGGCACCGACGGCAGCCACGCGCGGTCCCAGGGCACGCCCTCGGTCCAGGCCCCGTCGCTGTCGCGGCCGAAGTAGTACGAGACCTCGCGGCCGAAGGTCCGGCTCGCGTCGGTCTCCGCGTCCACCAGCGTGAGCGTGAAGTACGCCCAGCTCTGCGCGACGGTCGTCGAGATCTCGGCCAGCACGTTCGACGTCCGCCCCCCGAGGACGAACGGCTCGGTCATCGCGGTGGCGGTGGCGGCTCGCGTTCGGGTTGAACTCCCAGGCCTGATCGAGGACGAGCCGCTGCTGGCTCAGCATGCTGAACACCAGGTGGATCAGCACGGCGGCGGTGACGAAGGCCGCCAGCATCAGCACCATGGTGCGGGACCGCGGCGAGTAGGGTGACGGCTGCGCCGGGCCGACACCGACCGCGGCGGGCGGAGCGCCGGGCAGCGCGAAGGCCTTCCACACCGCGTCGCCCGTCAGATATTCGCCGACCGACCATGTGGTGTCCTGATCGGTGCGCTCGCGGGTGAGGATGAGCGGCGGATGGACGAAGTCGTCGACCACCGCCGTGTCGCCCGCCTTCACGATCCAGGGGAACTCGCCGACGACATACGCGGTCTCGGCCTTGGCCGTCTGGAAATGGCGATAGCGCTCGCCCAGGTACTCGGCCTCGCGCTCGGCGACGGTGCTGGGCACGCCGGCCGCGGTCTTGGCCAGGGTCCAGTGGCCATTCGACTCGACGAGCCAGCGGAAGCCCTGCGCCGGATTGTGCAGCAGGTACTCGAGCCACGAGTAGGTCGCCTCGGCGATCTTCGTCCGGCGCACCTGATAGCCGATCACCTGCCACGGCTCGCCCTTCAGCCGACCGCGGGTGCCCAGCGGGATCGCGGGCGCCACGGCGCTCTTGGTCTCGTACCGGGCGATGATCGCGTACTGGGGATCCTGGGCGTCGAGCACGGCGCCGCAGGCGCCACAGGCGACGACGACCGAGCGGCCCGGGGCGCGGATCTCGAGGGGCGCGCCGCAATTCCGGCACGCGAGCGCGGTGACCGAGGGCGGCGGTGGAGGCTTCAGCGCCACCCGTCGAACTCGCGCAGCCCGCGCAGCCGGAGCGCGGCGAGCTCCACCACCTCACCGAGGTACAGGCGCGGGGGGTCGTCGCTGTAGTCGAGCGTGGCGAAGCGCGCGGTGGAGGTGCGCAGGTCGGCGGTCGGTGGTCTTGCGGCCCGGCTCGACCGCGAACGGCAGCTCCCCCTCGCCACCCACCACGTGCGCCTCGCGCCGGTCGGTGACCTCGTAGCTCACGCCGCCGAGCGTGACGCGCACGCCCGGCACCAGCGCCGTCCAGGCCGGCAGCGCTTCGGCCACGGTCGTCGCGAACGACACGGAGTACTCGCCGACCGCGTCGGTGAGCCAGCCGCCGCGGCCGTCGTCGAAGACGCAGTACCACTCGTTCCACATCCCCTGCTCCCACCGCACCTGGATCCGCCCGACGACCGCGAAGTGGGTGGAGCGCCACACGCCCTCGGCGGCGAGCTGCAGCGGCGTGGCGTCCTCGAGCAGGGCGGCCATGGTGCCGATCTGCTCCACGTCGAGATCGCGACGCATCAGGCTGGCGCGGCAATAGCTGCAGACGGCGAGCAGGGACTGGGCCGAGACGAACGTGACCGGCGCGCCACACCCGGGGCAGGTGGCGGTCCTAGACAGGGCCGTGGCGCTCCTCGCTTGCCTGGCGCCGCTGCTGGTTCAGGCCTGGGGCGCTCCGCAGTCCGGACAGAACTTGCTGGGCTTGTCCAGGCGCGCGTTGCAGCGCGGACACGTGAGCGCCTGGGCGGCGCCGCATTCGGGGCAGAAGCGGGCGCCGGGCGGGACCGGCTTGGCGCAGCGAGCGCAGGTCCCGGGCGCGGGGCCGGCCGGACCCACTCGCGTCGCCGGCGCGGCGGGGCCACCCGGCGCGGCCGGCGGCGCGCCGCCGGAGGCCTGGCTCAACGCCTGCCCCATGGCCTGGCCCATCGCGATCCCCGCGCCGAGTCCAGCGCCGGCGCCGGCCACGCCCCCTTCGTTGGCCGCCGCCACCGGGATGGATTGCGCGGTCTGGAACTGGGTGTAGCGGCCCATGTCGCCGATCACGCCCATGCCGATGCGCTCGTCCAGCCGCTTCTGCAGCTCGTCGGGGAGCGAGATGTTCTGGACCTGGAAGCTCTCGAGGGCCAGCCCCAGGTCGGCGAACATCGGGCGCATCTTGTCGGCCACCGCCGCCCCCAGCTCGACCTGGTTGGCCGCCATGTCGAGGAACGGGATGTTGCTCTCGGCGAAGTGGTCGGTCAGCACGGCGATGATCGAGTTGCGCAGCTGTCCCTCGAGGTCGCCGACGGCGTAGAAGTCGCGCGTGCCGGAGACCTTCTGGTAGAAGACGCGCGGTGCGGCGATGCGAAACGTGTAGATGCCGAAGGCGCGCAGGCGCACCGCGCCGAACTCGCGGTCGCGGATCGTGATCGGGTTCGAGGTGCCCCACTTCTGGTTCAGGCGCTGGCGGGTGGAGAAGAAGTAGATGTCGCTCTTGAACGGCGACTCGAAGAGCTTGCCCCAGTTGGCCAGGTCGGTCAGCAGCGGGATGTTCTGGGTCTTGATCGTGTGCTGGCCGGGCCCGAACAGATCGGCCGGCTTGCCCTGGTGCACGAAGAGCGCGGCCTGCGTCTCGCGCACCGTGAGCTGGGCGCCCTGCTGGATCTCCATGTCGCGCATGGGGAAGCGCCAGGCGAGGACCTCGTCGCCCTCCTCGGTCCACTGGATGATGTCGATGAACTGCTTCTTGACGAAGTCAAGAAACCCCATGTCACGTCCTCCAGTGCGCGGAAGATGGCGACCTCGTCCACTCTAGGTGGCCCGGCCGACGAGTGTCAAGGAACCGGCGCCACGGACACGCGCGATCGGGTTGCCTACCAGTGGTAGCTGAGCCCGCCGCGAGGGTATGCGTGGTCAGGTTGAACTTGAACTTGTCGACTTCGAACGTTGGTGATCCCCTGGGAGGTCCCTGGTGCGGAGACCAGGTTGAAGGTGAAATCCGCCGTGTGGGTGAACTTGTACTCGCCGAAGACGGCGATGTGCCGGGTCAGGAAGAATCGCGTCCCGACCAGGGCCTGAAACCCGGGCTTGACGTCCGTGTCGCTCACCGTGATGGGCACGTCGAGGTTACGAGTCGGTGCCTTGAAGGTGGCGATGAACGCGCCGATGCCGACGCCGACATACGGCTGGAGCCGCCCGCAGGAAAGCTGCGGGCTCTGGCTGAGGCGCAGACGGTACAGCGCGTTGAGCGCGATCGTCGTGACTTGCACGTCGCTGGCCGAGACGCTGCCCTGACCGGTGAAGCCCCCACCGGTGAAGCGGACGGTCTGGTTGTCGATGTCGGGCTCGAAGTGATACACCTCGAGCTCCAGACCGAGGCTGCCGCCGAGCACCGGGGGGTCGAAGAAGAGCCCGCCTTGCCACCGAAGAGGATCGACGTGTCAAACGCGACGTCGTGGAATGTCCCGTGAACAGCTGCGGCTCGATGTCGCTGTCCTGGGGGATCGCCGCGCCGACGAACAATCCGACGTAGGGCTCGACGGCCGCGCACGTCAGCGGGGCGAGGAGCACGCCGGCGAGGACGATGAGCGCTGACACTCGGCGATGAGTCCGCATGGTGGTCCCTCCCTGAGAGGTTGGGGTGCGCCGCAGCTCACGGTTGACCCTGCACGTCCGGGTGCGGTACGATCCGCGTCCATGAAAAAACGCGCACCCGCGAAGAAGAAGAGCGCCGCCAAGCCCCGCGCGGCGAAGAAGAGCAGTGCGAAGGTCAAGAAGCCAGCCGCCCGAGCGGCGGCTGCTCCGGCGCCCCGGGCGCAGGCTTACACCCCGGCGCCCATCAAGACGGACGGCTGGGCGCCGTTCCGCTACCCGCTCCAGTAAGCTCCACCCCGGGGCCGGCGGACGTGACGTCCAGCTGCCGGCCCCCGGGATCGGTTCCGGTCAGACGGGCTTCAGCCCCGTGACGTTGTAGGCGGTGACCGGTCGGGAAAAGCCCTTGAGCGACAGCTCGCCGATCGGCTCGGCGGTCACGAAGTCTTCCACCACCCCGTGCAGCCGGCGCGAGACGAGGATCTGCCTGGCCTGCGCCTCGCCGCACAGCCGCGCGGCCAGGTTGGTGACGGTGCCGATGGCGCCATAGTCCAGCCGGCCCTCGAAGCCGATGGCGCCGATGGTCGCGTAGCCCTGGGCGATGCCGACGCCGAAGTCCAGCTCGTAGCCGAGCTTGCGCCAGCCGCGCATCAGCTCGTCGACCCGCTCGCGCATCGCCAGCGCCATACGCACCGCGCGCTCCTGGCGGATTCGGCACCGGGGTGGGGTCGTTGAAGAAGATCATCATGCCGTCGCCGGTGAACCGCTCCAGCGTGCCCTCGTGGGCGAGGATCAGCTCGCCCATCGCCGCGTGGTACCCGCGCAGCACGCCCATGACCTCCTCGGGCTCGGCCGTCTCGGAAAAGGCGGTGAAGCCCCGGAGATCGATGAACACCACGGTCACCTCGCGGCGGTGGCTCTTCAGCGGATCGTCGGCGCCCCCGTTGACGATCGCCTCGGCCAGCTGCGGCGAGAAGAAGCGCTTGAGACGGCCCAGCCGCTCGACCTGCGTGACCTGCTCCGTCACGCGCGCCTCCAGCGTGCGGTTCAGGCTCGGCCAGCTGATCCCACAGCGTCTTCACGCGCAGCAGCGAGCGCACCCGGGCCAGCAGCTCCGGCTGGTTGATGGGCTTGGAGAGGAAGTCGTCCGCGCCCGCGTCGATGCCCTTCACGCGCTCCTGGCCCGGATCGAGCGCGGTGACCATCACCACCGGCAGCATGGCGGTGGCGGGATTCTCACGGATCTTGCGGCACACGTCGTAGCCGCTCATGCCGGGCATCATCACGTCGAGCAGGACGATGTCGGGCGCGGCACCGTTGATCTTCGTCCAGCGCCTCGGCCCCGGAGGCCGCGGTCACGATCGAGTAGCCCTTGGCCGTCAGCAGGTCGGCCAGCAGCTTCAGATTCACCGGCGTGTCGTCCACCACCAGGATCCGGCCGCCGGTGCTCACGCGTGGGCTCCGGCTGGACGATCCAGGACTTCCCGGACCAGCTCGAGGAACGGCCGCACGCTGATCGGCTTGGACTGGTAGGCGTCGAAGCCGGCCGCCATGATGGCCTTCCGGTCGTGCGTCATCGCCGAGGCGGTGACCGCGATCACGGGGATCCCGGACGTGGCGGCGTCGGCGCGAAGCTGTCGCAGCGCTTCGATGCCGTTGATGCCCGGCAGCTGGATGTCCATCAGGACCAGCGCCGGGTGATGCTCCTGGGCCAGCCGCACGCCATCCTCACCGGTTTCGGCCTCGACCAAGCGATACCCCTTGACGGTCAGCACGTCGCGGACCAGCTTGCGGTTCTTGTCGTTGTCCTCCACGAGGAGGATCAGCTCGCCTGCCATGGCGTCACCGGAATCGTGAAGGTGAACGTCGCGCCCTGCCCCACCTGGCTGTTGACCCAGATCTTACCGCCGTGCAGCTCGACGAACTTGCGCGCGAGGGCCAGCCCGAGCCCGGTGCCCTCGTGCTTGCGGGCGTAGTCCGTGCCCACCTGGCGAAACTCCTCGAACACCGCCGCGTGGTCCTCGGGCGCGATGCCCACGCCGGTGTCGATGACCGAGATCTCGGCGGCGCCGTCGGCCAGCCCGGCCCGCACCTCGATCCGCCCGCCCTCCGGCGTGAACTTCACGGCGTTGGACAGGAGATTCAACATCACCTGCTTGATCTTCCGCTCGTCGCCCTTGACCTCGCCGAGCTGGGGATCGATCGACGTCTCCAGCGTGATCCCCCGCCGGACGGCCCGCTCGCGGACCAGGATCAGCGTGTTGTCGATCGCCTGCGGCAGGTCGAAGTCGGAGGACTCCAGCTCCATCCGCCCGGCTTCGATCTTGGCCAGGTCGAGGATGTCGTTGATGAGCGACAGCAGATGTCGGCCCGACGACAGGATGTCGTTCAGGTACTCTTCCTGTTTTTCGTTGATCTCGCCGAACATGCGCTCCAGCATCACCTCGGAGAAGCCGATGATCGCGTTGAGCGGCGTGCGCAGCTCGTGCGACACGCTGGCCAGGAACTCCGACTTGTGCTGGTTGGCGATCTCGAGCTGCCGGCCCTTGTCCTCGATCTCCTGGAACAGCCGCGCGTTCTGGATGGCCAGGGCCGACTGGGTGGCGAACGTCCGCAGCAGCTCGACCGTGCGATCGGTGAAGGCGCCGGCCGCGTGGCGATTGACCACGAGCGCGCCGACCACCTCGTCCTCGGTGATGAGCGGCACGGCCAGCAGCGAGAGGTAGCCGAAGCGCAGCAGGGCGTCGCGGACGCTGCTGGTGTAGGCGTCGGTATCGGTGACGTCCGGCACCTGGATCGGCTGACGCGTCATGGCCGCCCGGCCGACCGCCCCCTCGCCGTAGACCAGAGGGGTCGTGCGCAGGGCGGTGGCGAATTCCTCGGGGAACCGGTCGGTGGCCCGCAGCCGGAAGACGCGCGTCGCCTCGTCGAACTCGTAGATCGCCCCCCCGTCGGCTTCGGCCAGCTGGTTGGCCCGCGACACGACGGTGGCCAGCACGGTCTCCAGATCGAGGGAGGACGAGATGGTGCGCCCCACCTCGCCGAGCGCCTCCAGCTCGCCCACCGAGCGCGTCAGCTCGGCGGTGCGCGCCTGCAGCTCGGTGAACAGGCGCACGTTCTCGATGGCGATGACCGCCTGGTCGGCGAAGGTCTTCAGCAGCTCGATCTGCTTGTCGGTGAACGGACGCACCTCGATCCGGCGAACGACGATGACGCCGATCGCGTTCTCGTCCCGCATCAGCGGCGTGGCCAGAACTGGTCCGGAACCCGCTGCCCAGCTGCAGCGCCTGGGTCTCCGGAAACTCGCCGCGGGCAAAGCTCGTCGACGATGTCGGGGATGTGGATCGTCCGCCGCTCCATGACGGCGCGACCGGAGGGCGTGTCGAGCGTCACCGGGCGGAACCTCGAGTGATGGGGCGACGGGGACCGAGCCGAAGTGGGCGACCCGCCGGATCATGTCGCCCTCGACCCGGTGGATGAGGACGTCGGCGGCGCCGCACAGCCGCGACGCGCTCTCGGCCACCGCGGCCAGCACCGGCTGGACGTCCGTCGGCGAGGAGGAGATGACGCGCAGGATCTCGGCGGTCGCCGTCTGCTGCTCGAGCGACTCGGTCAGCTCGCGGGTGCGGTCCTCCACCCGCTGCTCCAGCGTGGCGTAGGACTCCCGCAGCCGGCTGGTCATCCGGTTGAACTCGTCGGCCAGCGTCTCCAGCTCGTCGCCGGTGCGGATCTCGATCCGGTGATCCAGCTCGCCGGCGCCGATCTTGGCCGCGCTGGCCTGCAGCGCCTGGATGGGCTGGGCGAGCCGCCGGGCCAGCAGCGCGCTGACGAACACCGACAGCACGATGCCGATCACCACCATCAGGCCGGTGCGCCAGGCCGAGGCCCGCAGGGGCTCGAACGCCTCCTCCAGCGGCTGCTCGATGAAGACCACCCAGCCGAGCGGCGTGATCGTCGAGTGCGAGGTGAGCACCTCGCGGCCCTTGGGATCGCGGGCGATGGCCACGTCCTCGCTGCCCGGCGTCAGCGCGGCCTTCACCTGCGGCAGGTTCGTCAGCGTGGTCTTCTGCAGCACCAGGCTGATGTCGGGGTGCGCGATGAGGGCGCCGTTGCGATCGATCGCGTAGGCCAGACCCGCCTTGCCGACCTTGATCTGGGACACGACTTCCCAGATGAACTTCAGATTCACCTCGGCCACCGTGACGCCGCCCCCGCTCTGCGGCATGGCGATGGTCATGTACGGCTCGGACTCCTTGCGGAAGTACACCGGGCCGAAGTACGTGCGGCCGGCCTTGGCCTCGCGGAACTTGGGGTCCTGCGAGTAGTCGATCCGGCTGTCGATCACGTCCATGGCCAGCCGCGACAGGCGCAGGCGCTCCAGCCCCTTGGCGTCGAGATAGCTCAGCTCGGTGATGGCCAGCACCTGCTTCAGCAGCCGGATCGAGTCCACGCGGCGCTGCTCGGAGGCGGCCCCCGCCGCGACCAGCTGGGACGGCTGGGTGGTCCAGCCGAGCTGGCTCTCGATCTCCTTCACGAATTGCTCGATGCTGTAGGCGGCGGCCCGGGCCTTCTCGCGCTGCAGCGCGACCAGCGCCTTCTTGTTCTCCTCGTAGGACGAGTAGATGCTGATCGCGCCGCTGGCCAGGAGCGTGCCGGCCACCAGCGCCACCAGCACGAGGATGTACTTCCGCGAGAGGCGGCCGCCCTTCTTCATTTCAGGATTTCGTCGGCGCGCAACAGGAAGGCGGGCGGCAGCGTCAGCTCCAGCGCGGTGGCGGTCTTGAGGTTCACCACCAGCTCGAAGCTGGTGGGCTGCTCGACCGGCAGCTCGCCCGGCCGGGCGCCGCGGAGCACGCGCGCGACGTAGCCGGCCGCGCGACGAAACTGGTCGGTGAGCCGGGCCGAGTAGGACATCAGTCCGCCGGCGTCGGCGAACTCCCGTCCGGTGAACATCGCCGGGACCCGGTACTTCAGCGTGCCGGCCACCAGCGCGGCCCGGTTCATGAAGAAGACCAGGTCACCGCCCGGCACGAAGAGCGCTTCGCCGGCGGTCCGGCCGATGCGGGCCAGCGCGGCGTCGAACTCCTGCGGGCCCTTCACGTCGACGAAGCGTGTCTCCACGCCGATGATCCGGCCGGCGGCCTCGTACTCCTTCCACACGGCGGCCCCGGCCACCTCGGCGCTGCGGAAGATGGCGATCTGACGGATCCGGGGGAACGCCTCCTTGAGGAGCTGCAGCTGCTTGCCGCGGATGTCCGGCGTCAGCTGGGACGAGAGCCCGGTGACGGTGCCGCCGGGCCGCACGAGGCTCTGCACCAGCTTGGCCCCGACCGGATCGGTGACGTTCACCATGACGATCGGCACCGTCGGCGCGGCCTTGTGCGCGGCCTCGGTGGCCGCGCTACCGGACGCGACGATGACGTCGATCTGCAATCGGGCCAGCTCGGCGGCCAGGTCCGGGAAGCGCTCCAGCCGCCCTTCCGCCCAGCGATACTCGAGCGTGATCGTGCGTCCGGGAACCCAGCCGTCCTGGGCCAGGCCGGCGACGAACGCGTCGGTGATGTGCTTGGCGGCGGCCGGCGTGGTGGACATCAGGATGCCGACGCGCGGGACCTTGGCCGGTGGCTGGCCCGTCGCGGCGACCGGCAGCAGAGCGAGGAGCAGCGTGAGGGCAAGCGCCCTCACCCCGAACGCCCGGCGGGAGGCACGAGCAGCCGATCGATCGACTTGCCCAGGCACCGCGCGATCTCGTCGCGACACGCGCGATAGAACTCCTCGCCCTGACCGACCGGATCCTTGATGTCGCCCGCCTCGCCGGCCAGCTCCCGCAGGGTGACGATCGTCCGCCCGGCGGCCTCGGGAAACGTCTCGACGACCTCGCGCTGCTCGGCCGTCATGGTGACGACCAGCTCCGACTCCGTCAGCAGCTCCCGATGACTCCGCAGATCGGTCGAGGTGATGGTCTCCTCGGTGAGATGGATGCCGACCTCACGCAGCACGATGCGTGCGTCGAGCGAGGCCAGCATGCCGTCCCGCGCGTACCTGGACACCCCGGCCGAGCGGACGCGGATGCGGCCGTTGGCGCCGCGCTCGGCGAGCATCTGCTCGAGGAGCGCCTGGGCCATCACGCTCCGACACGTGTTCGCGTGACAGATGAGGAGGATGCCGCTCACGCCTCCTCCCACGGCGACTTCCAGGCCTTCACACCCTTGCCGAGATCCTTCCACTCCGCCGCCGGCCGCTCGTTGAGCGTCCGCCCGAAGCCGGTGCCCATCGGCGCCTTGAGGTTGCCGCCGATCGTCTCCTTGAACATCGCGCCCACTTCTTCCGGCGTCAGCCGCCGATTGCCCTCCAGCCGGCGCGTCGCCTGAGGATGCGAGAGCACCGTGTAGCCGTAGCCGAAGGAGTGGAAGACCTGCCCGTTGACGTTGGCGGCGGCCGGGACTCGAGAGATAGACGACCAGCGGCGCCACGTTGTCGGGATCGCGCTCGGTGCCCACGGCCTGCTCGCTCGGCCACTTGCCGGTCGACTCGAACACCTCGCGGCCCCGCGGCGTGGAGTCGATCATGCGGGTGGCGCCGCTCGGCATGATGGCGTTGCAGGTCACGCCGTATTTCGCCATGGCGTTGGCGGTGGACCACGTCAGCCCGATGATGCCGGCCTTGGCCGCCGCGTAGTTCGGCTGGCCCGGCGCGCCGAGCGCCGACACCGACGACATGCTGATGATGCGCCCGCCCTTGGCCTCACGCATGTGGATGGACGCCGCGCGGATGGTGTTGAACGCGCCCTTGAGGTGGACGGCGATGACCGCGTCCCACTCGGACTCGGCCATGTTGAAGATCATGCGGTCGCGCAGGATGCCGGCCACGTGCACCAGGATGTCGATCTTGCCCCACGCCTTCACCACCTGCTCGACCATCGCGGTGCCCTGCGCGAAGTCCGACACCGAGCCGTAGTTGGCCTGGGCGGTGCCGCCGGCCTTCTTGATCTCGGCCACCACCTGATCGGCCGGGGTGGCTTCCCCACCCGCGCCGTCGAGCGTGGCTCCGAGGTCGTTGACCACCACCTTGGCTCCGGCCGCGGCCAGCGCGATCGCGATGCCCTTGCCGATTCCCCGTCCCGCGCCGGTCACCAGTGCCGTCTTGCCGTCCAGCATGCCCATGGCTCAAGTCCCCCTGTCTCGATTTAGCCCTACCGCCCTGCGGTATCGGGCAGCGGCCGGTAGAACGGCTGGCCGGCGCCGACCCAAGTTTGCAACATCTCGCGGAACTGCGGGCCCATGGAATCGATGCCCCGCATCGGCATGGTGCCGCGCCGGATCGTGAAGTCGTGCGGCGCCAGCTCGCCACCCCGCACGAAGTGGCGCTCCGCCGCCGCCGGCCGCCCCTGCGCCCACAGCCACTGACCCAGGCCGAACTCCGCGCGCGCCTGCTGCTCGGCCTCGGTCGGCAGCGGCTGGTGCTGGCGCACCTGCTCGTCACTCAGCGCGGGGGCCTCGCCCTTCACCCAGGCCCGCAGCGCGTCGAGGTGCTTGCCCGCCGACAGGCCGGTGATGTGCTTGAAGGTGTCCGAGCCGAAGGCCACGTCGTTGGGGCGCACGATGCGCCCGCGCTCGTCGATCCAGAAGATGGTCGGCACGTTGACCACGTTGTAGAGATCGGCCATCAGGTGCTGGGGGTCGATCAGCGTCGGGTGCGTCGGGTTCACCGACTCGATCCACGGGCGCGCGTCGTCCGCCGTCTTGTCGAGGGCCACCGTGATCACGGTGAAGCCGCGGTCCTTCAGCTCCTGGTACAGCGCCTGCCAGACTGGCAGGTCGAGGCGGCACCCTCACCACGAGGCCCACGCCACGAGCAGGATCTTCTGGCCGCGGTGCTCGCGCAGCGTGTGCAGGCGCCCGTCGAGATCCGGCAGCGAGAAGTCGGGCGCCTGCTGCGCGGCCAGCGCCTGGCTCCGCTCGCGCGCGGAGGCGCCCAGGAACGCGGCGCCCTCCTCGGTGTCGACCGCCAGCGGCCGGTCGAGCGCCCGGGCGAAGCCGTCGAGGTCGATGCCGCCGTCACGCACCAGCGCGCCCTCGTCGGCGAGCGGGATGCACATCGCGTCGTTGCACAGCAGGCCGTCGTGGATCTCCCAGCCGAGCGCGTCCTTGAGGGCGGCGGGATCGAGCAGCACGCGCTCGCCGGCCACGCGGGCCGGCACCGGCACCGCGCGCTCGGCGTCGACGATCGTGAAGGGCGCCATCAGATCGCTCCCGCGGGCGCGCCGGCCTTGGCCGCGATCGTCAGGTCGTGGCTCTGGTCACGCAGGATGGTGGGGCTCATGACGATCTCCTCGATCACGGTCCGCGGCGGCAGCATCACGGCCAGCATGATCGCGCGCGCCACGTCCTCGGCCTGCATCATGGTGGCCCGCGCGGCGGCGTCCGGGTTGTGGGGACGCTTGTCCAGGATCGGCGTGTCGACCTCGGCCGGCATGATGAGCGTGGCGCGGATGCCGCGATTGCGCAGGGTGTTGTGGACGTGGGCCATGAGATTGCGCACCGCCGCCTTGGCCGCGCCGTACACGGCGCCGCCGATCAGCCCGGCCTTGAGCGCGGCCAGCGAGCCCACCGTGACGATGGTGCCGGTGCCGCGCTCGAGCATGCCGGGCAGCACGGCCTGGGTGAGCACGTACACGGCCGTGAGGTTGACGGCCATCACGCTGTCCCACTCCTGGCGGCCGACCCAGCGAATCGAGCGCGCGTGACTGCTGTGCCCGGCGTTGTTGATCAGGACGTCGACCCGGCCGAACCGCTCGAGGGTCCACGTGACGAAGGCGGCCGCGGCATCGGCGTTCTCGAGATCGACCGCGCGGGCCACGCACAGGCCGCCGTCCTTCTCGATCGCGCGCGCCACGGTGTCGACCGGCGCCTGCCGGCGCCCGCAGATCACGACCTGCGCGCCTTCCGCGGCGAGCATGCGCGCGGTCACCTCGCCGATGCCGCTGCCCCCGCCCGTGACGATCGCCACCTGCCCGTTCAGCGCCTTCATCGCGACTCTCCTGTGCCTCGGATTCGGATCGACCGCCGGCGCGTCACCGGCCGGCTCACTTCCACGCCCACACCGGCTGCTCGAAATGGTCGACGCGCGTGGGCCGCCCGTGCACGACGACCTCGCGCATCTGGTAGATCACCGCCGCGGTCGGCGCGTGAATCAGCGCCGACAGGATCGGCAGCTGGATGACCGGCCGATCGCTCTCCGGGATGGTGACCAGGATCGGCACCTCCGGCCGCTCGAGATCGTCGAGCGGCACGTGATACACGTGCTTCACCTCGTCCGGGTTCGGCGTCAGCGTCCCCGCCCCCTCGCCCCACACCACCACCGGCGTGATGACGAATCCCGAGCGCGTCGGATAGTCGTCCAGCACGCCGAGCACCGCCGAGGCGTCGAGCGTCAGCCCCACTTCCTCGGCCAGCTCGCGCAGGGCCGCGGCCTCGGCGGTCTCGCCCGGGATCGAGGCGACCGCCCGGCAGCGCCCACTGTCGCGCGTGGGCCCGCAGCCGATCGGCGCGCCGCGTCAGCACGAAGCACGCGCGCCCCTCGTCGTCCGGCAACAGCACCAGCGCCACCGCCGCCGGCCGCCGCCCACCGGATGGATGCGCCCGGCGCTCGAAGCCGGCGAGGTTCGTGCGCGCACGCGCCCGCAGCTCCGGGGTGAACTTCATTGTTGAGGGCCCCGACATGGCCCCCAAACCCCCAGACGCTCGGGACGCCCCGGCGCAGCCGTGGCGCCCCTCGACCACCAGCGAGGGCCCCGACACAACGCCTCGCGCACGCGTCTAGTACGCAGGCAGTTTGCCCGCGGAGACTCCGGTCTTGCGGACGGCGGCGACTTCGTCGGCGGCGCGCGCGGCCAGGAAGCGGCCGTCGCTGGCCAGCGTGACGAACTGGTAGCCGCTGGCGATCATCTTGAGGGCGTAGGGCGCGCCGCCGCAGTGGATGCCGGCCACCACGTTGTGGCGCTTGCACGCCTCGTAGATGCGCTTCTGCGCCTCGACCACCGGCTCCTCGGTCTGGTCCAGCTTGGGCGTGCAGCCGAGCGTGATCGAGAGGTCGGCGGGACCGACGTAGACCGCGTCGATGCCGGGCACGCTCAGGATGTCGTCGATGTTCTTCACCGCCTGCGCCGTCTCGATCATGGGGATGACCAGCAGCGTGTCGTTGGCGGTCTTGGGCGTGTAGTCGGTGCCGGCGTAGATGGACGCGCGCACCGGCCCCCACGAGCGGTAGCCGAGCGGGAAGTACTTGCACGCGGCCACCAGCGCCTGCGCTTCTTCCCGCGTGTTGATCATCGGGCAGATGACGCCGTAGGCGCCCGCGTCGAGGATCTTCATGATCCGGGCCGGGTCGCTCCACGGCACGCGCGCCAGCGGCACCACTCCGGTGGTCGAGATGCCCTGCAGCATGCCCACGGCCGTCTGGTAGTCGACGACGCCGTGCTGCATGTCGATCGTCAGCGAGTCGAATCCCTGGTGCGACATCACCTCGGCGGAGAACCCGCTGGGGATGGACAGCCAGCCGTTCACCACCGCGTCACCCTTGGCCCAGATCTCCTTCAGCTTGTTTGCCCGCACGGACGTACTCCCTTCGGCGGGCCCGGTAACACGCCAGGCCCACGGCAGGGCGGATTATACCCGTACTGGCAGATGCTTAGCTGACCAGGAGTGCGTAGGCCATCCTAGTCGACGAGCGCGAAGAGTCGCCATTCTCCAGGCGCCCCCCGCAGCGAGTGCTGGCCGCGATCTTCAAAGCGTGTGTTCGATCCGACGACGATGTCCCTCACCGTGCTGGACACCAGGATGTCACCAGCGCCGGCCAGCCCCTGGATGCGCGCCGCGACGTGCACGGCCATCCCCGTCAGCTTGCATCCCTTGCAGCTCACATTCGCCGGTGTGGATACCGGCCCGGATTTCAATCCCGAGACGCTTCACGGCCTCTCGCGCCGCCCGGGCACATTCGAGCGCGCGCGCGGGTGACTCGAAGCGGACGAAGAACCCGTCGCCCGCCGTGTCGACCTCGATGCCTTCACACCGCACGATCTCGGCCCGTACCGCTTGGTGATGCTGCGAGAGCAGCGCCCGCCAGCCGCCATCACCCAGACGCCGGGCATGCTCGGTGGAACCCACGATGTCGGTGAAGAGCAACGTGGCGAGAATGCGCTTCGTCTCGGTCGCCGTGGGTCTCTGACGCTTCGACAAATCGATGAGCTGCGCGAGCCCCTGGACGGCCGCCGCCAGCTGGCCATCCGCGTCGTAGACCTTGACGTCGGCCATGGCGAGACCGCGGCCGTACATCATGCCTTTCGCCTCGGCCCGCAGGAGTCTGCCGTCGGCCGGAACGGCCCGGAAAAAGTGCGCCGATTCGGCGAGGCCGGCAAACGACTGGCCCGGCTGCAGGAGCATCAAGCCGGCAGCGTGGGAGGCTGGAGTTGGCCAGCGCTGCGATGGCCCCGGGGGTGACGCAGCGAGAGAATCGGCAGAGCCACTCGGTCGCGGGCATCGTCATGGTCACCGCCCCTTGCCGTTCGTCGAGCGCCACGATCCGGCATCCGGTCAGCTCCGAGAACGGGGTGACGAATCGGCCTTCCAGGTAGGCGTTCAGGAAGTTGAAGCCTCCTTGCTCGCCGAGCATCTCGGGTGAGGCGATCTTGCTCCGGACGGGGCGCAGATAGGGGTCAGGAGTCGAGTAGCTCGCTTCCTCCACCGGGCGAAGCTCCGCGGGCGGCGGTGGCGGCGAGGGTTCTAACTGTCGGATCTCACAGTGGCTGGTGCCCTGCGCAATCTGCCGGCCGTAGGGATCCTCGATCTCGACCTCCGCGAACACGAACAACCGACTGGCGTTGACGACGCGCGCGCGAGCCAGCAAGTTGCCGTTCTGAGGGCGGGTCGGCCGGAAATAGTTGAGGGCCAGCGAGACAGGGTCAATATCCAGACCCGGTGTCAGCGTCGTCATCGCGACGCCGGTGACCGCGGCTTCGGCCAGCATCGAGACTTCGAGCTCACCTGACGCGGTCAACGACCACCCCGTGGCCGGCATCAGCCAGGTTCCAGACCCCGGCCCTACATGGCCGGCCCGTATTCCCAGTAAACGAGCGATGGGCGGTGACGGCAGCTGAGACAGATCGAACGCCCGAATGCGGTCGATGCCGGGCAACGCCCAGAACCAGGCCGGCGGTACACGCCCTCGAACGGCTTCGTCAACGATCACTCTCGGCTCTCCATGTGCCTTGTGATACCCCGCCCCCTCGTGCTCGGTTGTTGCTGCGTGATGCAGTGCATGCCGCCGCCGTCCCAGTTGATCGACAGCGGGTGGATTTGCACGACGCGCCGGTCCGGGAAGAGTCGCTGAAGCGTCGCGCGCACCTCCTCGTCCTTCTCCCGCTCTCGCTCCGGCAGCCCATGGTGCCAGTACGCCGGGACCAGCACGACACCGTTGGAGATGAGGAAGTTGAGGTAGCTCAGCGCCGGCACGAAATGCACTTCGTCGCCGACCGCGAACGTCCGCAGCACCACCCGCCCGAGCACGCTCGTCTTGTCGGCCTCCGTCACGGCCCGCGTCCGCACATAGTACCGGAGCGCGGGAACGGGGAGCGTCACGACTCGGAACGGCCGGCCATCCACGTTCACGGCCCGGCGGAGCTCGGCGAGGTTCTCCGCGAGGATGTCATGGTCGGCCCGAGTCAGGGGATTGTCGTCCCGCTCGGATGGATCGATCTGGGCGACGACAATCGTGGAATCGTTCACGAATCGCACATACTCGTCGATGTGGCCGTTCGCTCCCCATCCCACGTAGTTCTCGATCTTCGGCCGGTCGGTGACGAGATCGCCCAGGGGCGAGCGGCTGAGCCAGAGCACGCGCTCCTTGCCGTAGACGCGGAGGTATTCGGCCTCGATCTCCTCGAGCGGCACGCCGGGATTGCGCTGGAGTGCCGTCTGCCGGTACGTGAGGATGACGGACGTGCTCACGTCCAGGGCTCCGCCCTCCGCGACGACAGCGGAGCTCACCACCTCGAGCCCCAGCTCACCGGCGAGGTCGTTGTCGATCGGCGCCGGTGTCGGCCACTGCCGCGACATCTCCTCCGGGTACCCCCACCAGTTCCACGCGAAGTCCGCCACGGCCAGGTTGCGGCCGTCGGAGAGGAAGCGGGGGCCCGCGTCGCGGATCCAGGTGTTCGAGATGGGGTGGGTGAAGAAGTCCACGCGGTTCGAGGGAACTCCTGCGGCAGCCAGTGCCGCCCTCGCCTCCTCACGCGCGCCGTCCGACGTGACGAGGATGCGGACGGGTACCGTGGGGGCCAGCGCGCGGGCGATCTCGACTTGCACACCATGGTGTGCGGAGTCGTGGGACCACCCGAGCCACACGGCGTCGTGCGGGGCCCATTCCGGCGGGAAGGTCAATCGCGCAGGCGCCGAGGTGTCCTGGTGAGCACGCGGCGCGCACGCCGTCGCCCGAAAGGACGAGCAGCGAAAGAACGACCAGGCGCAGAAAGAGTCTTACCCTCACACTCCTCTCGGAATGAACCCGGGAACGCCGGTCTCCACGACGGCATTGAACCTCACCCGCGACGTGATTCCTTCGGTGATCTCCCGGATGGCGTCCTCAGGAATGGCGGAGACGTCAAAGTTCTCCCTGATCCGGCTGGGGGTCTTCGACGTAGTCAGAAGGGCCGTCCCGCGTTGGATTCCCCAGGCGAGCAAGACCTGCGCCGGGGTCTTGTTGACTCGCCTGGCGATAGCGAGGATGACAGGATCTTCCAGCAACTTGGGTTCGCTACTATGCCCCAGCGCCGCGAACGCTTGCAGTACGATGCCATTCGTTTTGCAATAGTCAAAGAGGTCCCATTCCGGGAGATACGGATGGGATTCGACGTGAACAACGGCCGGCTTGATCCTCGCGGCTTCAAAGATCTCCTTCACCTTTTCCAGGCTGACGTCGGATAGGCCGATGGCCTTGCACTGGCCCTTGTCCACCAGGCCCTCCAACGTCCTCCAGGTATCCAGCAAGGTCACCCCCTTGTCGTAGATCACGTTGCCGTTCGCGTCCCTCGGGTCTTGCTCGTCTCCAGGCTGGAAGGCGAAGGGGGTGTGGATGAGATAGAGATCGACGTAGTCGAGTTGGAGTTTCTCGAGACTCGCCTCGAAGGCGGGTGCGACGCGCTCAGGACGATGATTGTTGTTCCAGAGCTTCGTGGCGACAAACACGTCCTGCCGCTTGATCTTCCCCGCCGTGAACACCTCCCGCATCGCTTCGCCGACCTCTTTTTCAGTCCGGTAACGTTCCGAAGTGTCGAGCTGACGAAATCCGGCTTCCAGCGCGGCCTTCGTCGCGTTTTTGGTTGCGACGCTGTCGGGAATCAGCGTGCCAAAACCGAGCGCGGGGATCGCCCCGGATCCGTCGTTGAGGGGTATCTTCGTGTAGCGAAGGCTATCAGCTTCTACCATTGCATTGCCTCTCCGATATTTCCCAGCTGGGCTTCAGCTCGCAGCTGTCGCCGTACTGCCGTACCAACGCTCGCCGGGGACCATCCTTCATTTGGGTGGAGGTTCGAACAGTTCGATGGGATTGCCCGCAGGATCCTCGAGGAGGATCTGCTTGCCACCGAAGCCCGTGACAATGTCGTTCCGGAAACGAGCGCCTGCCCTACGCAGCGCCCCGACCGTGCTGGCAAGATCCTCGACCTCGATCTGTATGCGGTTCCAGCCCCCCGGCTCGGGCTTGCGTCCATCGGGCATGGGTTGAGCGGCTCCCCCGGGGCCAGTCGACGCGCTGAGCAGAAGCCGTAGCTCGCCACGCGAGAGAATTCCGAAGCCGGGGGCCGGCTGCCGCTCCACGACAAACCCGAGATGCGCTGTGTAGAACGCGATGGCCTCGTTGACGTCACTAACGAAGTACCGAACATTGACTGTTGCCATCTTGAATCCTCTAGGGTCTAGGACGGTCTATCCGGTGAACATAGCGTTCGTTGCAGGCTAACACCGTGGGCGCTGGGATAGGCAGACCTGGAATATCCACCGGACACTGCGAGGCTGGTTGGCTAGCAGGGCGGCCCTTACGAGCGCCGCCACCGCCCGCATCGGACTACTGACCCTCCATCTACTAGAGCTTCTCCATCAACATGTGGCGGCGGTTGCTGGTGTGGGGCCGGACCTGCGCCGGCCAGCGGCCGTGCTCGACGGCCTTGGCCCAGGCGTCAGTCAGCAGGACGTCCGGCCGCTCCAGCTCGTAGAGGGCATGGAAGCGCGGCGCGCCCTCCACGACCATCGTCTTGCGCTCGCCGCCCAGCAGCATCGTGAGCGGCCGCCCCACGAAGCGGGTGGCGGAGATCACGCCGGGGACCGTGAGGATCAGCGGCACGTGCTCGGTGTCGTAGACCTCGTGGAAGAGCGCCTCACGGTCGGCGGTCACGTCCATCGAAGCGGAGAAAAGATAGCGGCTGGTCAGTGCCATGGAAGCCTCCTCGAAGGGATGAGTTGGCGGGAGCGGCGCGTCAGCGCGAAGCGCCCGCGCCGTACAGCTTAGCGTTGATCTCGCCCAGCAGCTGCGCGGCGCCAGCGTGGGCGGGATCCAGGGCCACCGCGTGCTCGAGGGCCGTGGTGGCGCCCGTGGCGTCGCCGCTGCCGAGTCGGGCCAGGCCGAGGTCGGCGTAGGTCTGGGCCGTCGGCGGCGCGGAGGCGACGGACTGGGCAAGCACGCGCGCCGCCGGGACCGGCTGGTTCACCGCCAGATACGCGCGGCCCAGCCGCGCCAGCAGCGCCGGATCCTCGGGCCGCAGCGCGAGCGCCGCTTCGAGCGTGGTCACGGCGTCCGCACCACGGCCCAGGCGCGCGTAGGCGCCGGCGAGGTTCTCGAGCAGCTGCGCGTCGCGCGGCCGGCGCTCGCGCGCGGCGAGGTACTGCTCGACCGCCTCGGCGGTCTTGCCCTGCTGCTCCAGCAGCGAGGCCAGCAACAGGCGATGGCCCGCGTCGTCGGGCGCCAGACGTACCGCCGCTGCGGCGGCGTCCGTCGCGCGATCCGTGAGTCGCTGCGCCTGCCAGGCGCGCGCCAGCGCGGCCTGCACCTCGGCGCTGCGCGGATCGAGGCGCGCCGCCGTCTGCAGTGTCTCGATCGCCCGGACCGGCTGCTCCAGGCGCAGGAGGGCTCGCCCCAGCGCCACGAGCGACGGCACGTGCGTGGGGTCGCTGGCCACCGCGCGCTCCAGCTGCGCGGCCGCCTCGGCCGGCATGTCCTTGGCCAGGTAGGCCATGCCGAGATCGTAGCGCGCGCCCGGCGTGTCCATGTGCTTGGCGCCTCGTCCGGCCAGCCGCGGCAGCTCGGCCGCGCGGAAGGCGCGCACCATGCGGTAGTTCGTCAGCGCCGTGTCGCGGTAGAGGCTCTTGGGCGCGGAGAACTCCAGCGGCAGGCGATCGTCGTCGTTGAGATCGGCGCCCAGCGTGAGCCGCGCGGTCTCTCCCTCGGTCAGCAGGAAATCGGCGAGATACGCCCACGGCGAGCGGAAGCCCATGCGCCCGAAGTCCTCGCGCAGCTCCGGCGAGGCCTCCCACGACGCCTGCGCGCGTCCGAGATCGAGCGCCTGCGGCTCGGCCGCGCCGAGCAGGATGAAGTCCGCCATCCCGTGGGCGTGCCACATCGTGGTGGCCGGGAACGCGGTGCGGAAGGTCTTCACGATCATCTTCAGATCTTCCGGCCGGATCGTGTAGCCGTCCACCCACTGCACCATCACGCCACCCGGCGCCAGATGCGCGCGGGCCAGCGCGTAGAACTCTCCGCTGAAGAGCGTGGCCACGCCGCCGATCCACGGGTTCGACGGCTCGGAGACGATCACGTCCCACCGCCGTCCGCTCGCGAGCAGGAAGTTGCGCGCGTCGCCCACCGCCAGATGCACGCGCGGATCGGCCAGCGCGTCGCGATTCTCCCGGCGGAAGAACCCCGCGGCCGTCACCACCGCCGGCTCGATCTCGACGACGTCGACGCGCTCGACCGGATGCCGGGCCACCGCGCCCGACCGTGACGCCGCTGCCGAGCCCGATGACCAGCGCCGACCGCGAGTCGGGACGCGCGAGCAGCGGCAGGTGGCCGAGCATCAGCTGCATGTGCATGTCGAGCCCGTTGCTGGCGTCGGTCTTGCCGTTCACCCGCAGGGACGTCAGCGGTCCTTCCTGGTGCACGCTCACCGTCGCGGTGAGGCCGTCGCGGTAGAACACGAGACGACTGTCGGCGAGCGCGCGCGCCACGCCGCCCTGCCCGGTAAATCGCTGGTACTGGCGCGGATAGATCGCCGCCCCCGCCGCCATGACGGTGGCGTTCCAGGCTGGGATCAGCACCAGGCCCAGGCTTCCGGCCAGCGCCAGCGCCCCGGCGGTCACCCGCTGCCACCCCGCCAGCACACGGAACGCGGTGGCCACCAGCACGAGCCCGACGACCACGTTCAGCACGACCGCGATCTTCGCCGTGCCCTGCGCGCCGAGGGCCGGGATCAGGACGAAGCCGGCCAGGACGGTGCCGGCGATGGCGCCGAGCGTGTTCATCGCGTAGAGCCGGCCGACGTCGCGCGCCACGCGATCCCGGCCGCGTACCGCGATCTGCACGGCGCACGGGAAGGCGGCGCCGATCAGCAGCGTGGGCACCAGCATCGCGCCGATGGCGAGCGCGACCTGCACCGACAGGACGAAGGCCGGCGAGAGCGAGATCGCCAGCGCGGCGACCACCGCGTCGGGCAGCCGCTCGAAGGCGGGCAAGATTCCCAGCGCTGCCACGCCCGCGCCGAGCTGCAGCAGCCCGAAGGCGGCGAGACCGAGCGGGCGGGCGCCGAACAGTCGCGAGAAGATCGCGCTGCCGAGTGCCAGGCCCAGCAGGAAGGCCAGCAGCATCGCCGTGAAGGCGTAGGTCGAGCTGCCGAGCGCGAGGCTCAGCGCGCGCGTCCACGCGACCTCGTAGATCATCGAGGCCGCGCCGGCGACCGCCAGTCCGAGCAGCGTGAGGCGCAGCGGCCGGTCAGCCTCCGCGGCGTCGACGATATTCACCTCGGCTGGCGGGATCACCTCGGATGCCTCCGCCGCTTCCTCCAGCGCGGCGAGACGCAGATCGGCGAGGACGATCAGGCCGCCGACCGCGAGGTTCACGAGCGCGGCCAGCGTGAGCGTCGCCCGCATGCCGAGCGCGGGGAGCAGCACGTAGCCCGCGAGCGCGGTGCCCACCACCGCGCCGAACGTGTTGAGCGCGTAGAGCGACCCCACGCGGCGGCCGAGCGTGCCGGGCTCGGTGACGAACAGGCGGCTCAGCACCGGCAGTGTGGCGCCCATGAGCGTGGTGGGCAGCAGCAGCAGGGCCAGCACCAGCACGAACTGGGCGAGGCTGAAGACGAGGAAGGACGGCGACACGCTGCGCGCCAGGGCCAGGTACGCGCGCTCGACCACCGGCAGCAGCACCGGCACGAGCAGACAGAAGCCGCCGACGCCGATCTCGAGCAGGCCGTACAGACGCAGCGGCCGCGCCTGGCGGTCGGCGAGGCGTCCGAACGCCCAGCTGCCCAGACCGAGGCCGGCCATGAACGCGGTGAGCACGGTCGTCACCGCGAAGACCGTGTGGCCGAACACCAGGCCCAGCATGCGGATCCAGAGAACCTCGTACACGAGGCCGGTCGCACCGGAAAGGAAGAAGCAGGCGACGACGCCGACGAGCACGCGCTGGGGGGCGGAACTCACGCATCGATCATAGCGTGACGGCCCGCGCGGACCGCAATACGGCGAGCGCGCCCGGGTGAGTCGCCCGGGCTCAGCGCGCTAGCGGCAGAAGGGCCCGATGGCGACGAAGACGATGTCAGGCATTTCCCTACTCCGCAGTCCCGGCTGATCTTCCACATACTTCTCGACCGCGCCCACGATCTTGTCGTGGCCGACGAGCCGGTCTCTCAGACAGGTGACGACTCCCGCGAAGACCGTGATGCCGGCGTCCTTGTTGCCGAGCGATTCCTGGACCATCACGAGGCCGACCCAGGCGTCGACCACGCCATCCACGTAGGCCGCCCGGGCCGCCGAAGACAGGCGCTGCCACTCCGCGCCGGTCATGGCCTCGGCCGGCGCCACCGTCGAGAGCAGCGCGACCAGCGACACGCTCACCGCCACCCGAAGGGCCACGACCGTCAGTGGCCGCCACCACCGAACGTCGGCGCCGCGAGCCCCTCGATCGCCACGTTGACGACGGCGGGCCGGCCCGAGGCGAGCGCGCGGGCCAGGGCCGGCTCGAGCTCGTCGGGCCGGCGCACCAGCTCGCCGTGCCCACCGAGCGACTCGGCGAGCTGATCGTAGCGCGAGGCCAGCAGCTCGCACCCCACGGTGCGCTCGGCGCCGTAGTGACGCAGCTGCAGCGTGTGCTCGGCATTCCAGCGTGCGTCGTTGCCGACCACGACCACGATTGGCAGGCGATGGCGCAGCGCCGTGTCGAGCTCGAAGGCGTGGAAACCGAACGTGCCGTCGCCCATCACCGCCAGCACCGGCCGGTCGGGACACGCCAGGCGCGCGGCCACCGCCATCGGCAGCGCGCTGCCGATCGAGCCGCTCAGCCCGTTGAACAGGCGCTCGCGCGGCTCGAGCCCCGCCTGCACCCACTGGCCGAACTCGCCGCCGTCGCACACCAGCACCGCGCCCGCCGCGACGTGGGGCGCCAGCGCGGCGCACACGCGCAGCGGATGAATGGGCTCGCGCGACGAGCGGCGCCACTCCGTCCACTCGGGCGGGCTCGCCTGCCGCGCGCCCTCCACCTGTTCGCGCCACGGCGAGCGCGAGCCGGCCCGCGGCGCGGCGGCCTCGGCCAGCCGCGTGGCCGCGCCGGTCGGGTCGGCGCCGAGCGCCAGCGCGATGCGCCCGTCGGGCTCGGCGGGCTCGACATCGATCGCCACGATCCGGCAGTCGCGCGCGAAGGCCTGGCCGAAGCGGAGCGAGAAGTCGAGCGGCTTGCCGAGCAGCAGCACGAGGTCCGCCTCGGCGAGCACGCGCGGCGCGCCGCGCAGCCACGGGTCGTTCAGGCCGCGTGGGCTCTCGATCGGCAGCGCCGGCGCGCCGGTGGCATCCGCGAGCCGCTGCACCGCGGCGCGCCGCGGTCCGCGTCCCAGCGCCGGCCCCGTGAGAATCAGCGGCCGCTTGGCCTCGCTCAGCCACGCCAGCACCGTCGCGACGTGCTCGTCCGCCAGTGCCGGCGCGCTTGCCGTTGCCGGCGCTGCGCCTGACGCTGATCGGCTCGAGGCAGGATCGGCCGCCTCGGGAGCCGCCGCTTCCAGCACGTCGCCGGGGAGACTCAGGTGAACCGGCCCCGGCCGTCCCGAGGTGGCCAGCGCCAGCGCGCGCGTCACGTCGTCGCCCACGCGCGCCACGTCGTCGACCGACCACGCGGCCTTGCTCACCGGTCGCGCGGCGGCGACCTGATCGACTTCCTGGAAAGCGCCGCGCCCGCGCTGCGCCCGCGGACTGGCGCCGGAGAGCAGCACCACCGGCGACTCCGCCATGCGCGCGCCGTAGAGCGCGGACAGCGCGTTGAGGTGCCCGGGGCCCGCGGTGACCAGCGCGACACCCGGCTGCTCGGTCAGCCGCCCCCAGGCGTCCGCCATGTGCACCGCGGCGGCCTCGTGGCGCGTGTGAATGAGATCGATGCCGCGGCCGATCGTGGCGTCGAAGATGGACAGGATCTGGTTGCCGGAGAGCGTGAAGAGGTGCCGGACGCCCGCGGCGGTCAGGGCCTCGACGAGCCGGGTGGCGCCGGTGGCCTTCATGCGGGGCTCGTCGAGCCGCTTCGGCTCGAGGCGACGGCCGCCAGGAGCTCCGTCAGCTCGTCGAGCGTCGCCGGATCGAGCGCGGCCGCCGGCGGACGCACGCGGGCGGAGGCGATCCAGCCGCGACGGCGGAAGATCTCCTTGCGGATGGCCATCGATGATGCCGGGCATGGGCACCCGGCTGGCTCTCGTAGCGGATCAGCGGCAGCCACCGATAGAACAGCGCGCGCGCCTGCTCGCGCCGGCCCGCCACGAAGTGCTCGCGGATGGCGTGGAGCGCTTCGGGGTACGGAAAGCCGGTCATCGCCCCGTCGGCCCCGCGCGAGAGCTCCTCGAAGAAGTACACGCCGCCCAGGCCGCCGAAGATCGCCACCCGTCGCGAGGCCAGCTCGCGCAGCCGGGTGATCTTGGGCAGAGTCGGCGCCTCCTCGAGCTTGACCGCCTCGACCGCCGGCAGCTCGCCGATCAACCGCACCAGGAACGGCGCCGGCATCGTCACCTGCGTCGTCACCGGCTCGTCCTGCAGCACCAGCGGGCACGCCGCGGCCCGCATCACCGCCTGGTAGTACTCGGCCACCGCGTCGAGGTTCTTCGCGCCCGCGGGCGGCGCCACCATCACCGCATCGGCGCCGTGGGCGCGCGCCATCGCGGCGAAGCCGGCGGCCAGGTGCGTGCCGGAGGCCGACACGCCGACCACGACGGGCACGCGGCCGCGAACTTCCTTCACCACCGCCTCGACCATGCGGCGCCGCTCCTCGTCGTTGAGACGATGCGCCTCGCCGGCGATGCCGAGGATGGTGATGCCGCGCACACCGGTGGCGAGCACCGCCTCCACCAGCCGGGGGACGCCCTCCAGATCGAGCGCGGCGTCGTCGGTGAACGGTGTGGCGAGGATGTGGAAGATGCCGGACCAGGCTCGATCGTCAGGGTGGGGCAGTGCCACGGCGGCGAGAGCGGCGGATCCGGCTGACCGGCCGCGCGACCGTGATCAGGTCGAGCCGCCCGGATCAGTTCGCGCGACCAGGCATTGTTGCCGTCGCCCCTCCGCGCCGATCCTCGAAATCGGCGACCGCCGAGAGGAATTCGCCGCCACCGAGCACGCTAGCAGGCTGCTGAAAAACCCGTCGTGACGCCGGGCATGAGCGAGAACGCGATGACGGGGCGCGCAACGCTGATCGGAGATAGACGCCCACGCGTGAGGCGGCGGCCGCGCCCGGCGGCGCCGCCTGGTTCTTGACGGTGACCTCGACGGCCAGCATCTGGCCCGGCGTCGCGGTGAACGGTCCGTTGAGCGCGGTCACGACCAGATCGGGGCCGACGATCTGGATGCCGTTGGAGCCGACGAGCCCGTTGTTCGCCTCGTCGATCTCGTCGATCACCTGCCCGATGTCGGCGAAGGCGCCGACGAAGTACGCGCCCGGCGCCACGTTGGCCGGCAGCGTCACGTGCGCGGTGACGGTGGCCTGGGCGCCGGCGGCGAGCCCGCTGACCTGCTGCGTGGTGAGCAGACGGTCGCCGGCCGGATCGATCGTGTTGTTCGTGGACAGGAACAGCCCCACGCCGAACGCGCCGGCCGCCACCGGCCCACGGTTGCGCACGACGGCGGACACGTCCACCGCCTGCCCGGCCGCGCCGGTGCTGGGCGCGCTGACGCTCTCGACGATCAGATCGGCGTTGCTCACGGCGCGCCGCACGTAGATCTGCGGCAGCCCGCCGCTGTTGTCGAGCCAGGCCACGATCGGCGTGTTGAGGTTGTTGTGCGTGTCCACCGCGAGCGCGGGGAAGCGCGAGAAGCCCGCGTTGGCGCTCACGCCGCCGCCGCTGGCCGAGCCCGGACCGAGCTCGTGCCAGCCGGCGATCGGGCTGAACTTGCGCACGTAGACTTCGTTGCCGGTGGTGGCGCCCTGGCTCCACGCCACGATCGGCAGGTTGTCGCGGCCGACCGTCAGCGACAGCGCGGGCCCGATGCCGGTGCCCGGCGGCAGGAACACGTCGCTGCTCACGACGTCCGATCCCAGCGGCTGCCAGGCGTTCGCCGATGAGGAGAAGCGCCGCACCGTGATGCGACGCGCGCCGCTGCCGTCACTGTAGAGCCACGCCGCGTACGGCACGCCGTCGCCGCCCACCGTCACGCGGGGCGAGGTCAGCGCGTAGCCCGCCCCGCGCGGCGGGCCGTCGTTGCTGATACCGGTGTCGGCGGCAGCGCCCGTCCCGAGCGGCGCCCACGTGTTCGGGGTCCAGCGGCGCACGTGCACGTCGGCGAACGTGCTGGCCGGCGCGGTGTTCGTGTTGCCCGTCACGTAGACGGCCAGCGGATTGCCGTCGGCGCGGTTGATCCCGATCGACGGCAGGCGCGCGCCGGCGTAGCCGGCGGCCTGGGCGCCGTACTCCAGCGCCGGCGCCGCCACGTTGGCGTTGGCCGGGGCCGTGGCGAGCGGCGCCCACCCGATGAACGGCCGGAGCGCGGAGACCACGGCGCGGTGCGTGCTCGGCGCGCCGCCGTTGGTCGCCCACGCCACGAAGAGGTTGCTGCGCTCGGCGACCAGGCTCGGCCGGGCGTCTTCCGCCGACACGATCGCGTTCGGTCCGGCCTGGCTGATTCCGCCGCCGCTCGCCGCGTCGGGATCGCCGGCCGGATCCCACTGGCCGCTGATGGGATTGAACGCCTTGACGTAAATCTCCCAGTTCCCGCTCGACTGGTCGATCCACGCGACGACCGGAACGCCGGGCTGGCCGAGCGTCGGCTGCATCACGGCAACCGACGGGAAGCGGGAGGCGCCCGCGTTGTTGCTGATGCCGCCGCCGCTGGCGGAGTCGGCGCCGATCTCCACCCAGTCGCTGCCGTTCCACCGCTTGACGTAGATGTCCGAGCCACCCGATTCCCACGCGGCGTAGATGTCACCGTTCACCGGATCGACCGCGATGGACGGCGGGCCGGCCACGCCGGTGGCCCCGGTGCTGATGCCGCCGCCGTCGGCCGCGCCGTTGCCGACCGGTGTCCAGAACACGGCGGTCGGCTCGTCGGCGAGGGGCCGAGCCGGCGACTCGGCTGGGAGCGCAAGGCCTGGCACGCCCGATGTCAGGTTGATCGTGTAGGACCCGGTCGGGAAGCTCGAGGTGCGGAGCGCCGCGGCCCTGATGAGGTAGCTCCCAGTGAGCGGAAGCTCGAGGAAACCGCCGCCGGGCGGGATCGGCGCGCCCAGCTGGGAAGCGGCGATCGGCACGCCATCGGGCGCATGCAGGTCGAATATTGGGGTGAAGTTCGGAGAGGTGACCGTGATCTGCACCCCGGTGCCCGCGGAGGCGGTGAAGGTGTACGCGTCGAAGAACGTATCGAGGCCGCTGATGAGACAGTCGTTGGCGTCGAGGCTTCGCGTCAGCGGCGTCCCGAACGTGATCGGCGTGGCCACGCACCCGGGGCCGGACGTGACGAAGCTCAGGTCGCCCAGGTCGCCCGCGAAATCCTGGAAGGGTGGCGAGAAGGTCGACCCGGACTTGGCGGCGCGCACTCGGTAGGTCGTGCCGAATGCAAATCCGGCCCGGCTCCAGAATCCATCGCTGTCGGTCGTCGTCGGACCCGGGAGCGGGCCGTTCCCGCTCACGCGCGAAAACGACAAGGTGACGCCGGGGATGCCTGACGTGCCGTCGCTCGTCACGAAGCCGAAGACCTCGAAGCCAGCGTTCGATGCCGTGACGTTGATGGTGTAGGCGCCCGTCAGGCCAGGCGCCAGCGGGGTGGCCTCGATGATGTACTGGCCACTCTGCGGCAGCTCGAAGAAGAAGCCGGACTCGGCCGGGATGCGCGAGTTCGTCGAGCCGCCGCTGTCGTCGTTGGTGGCCAGCAGCGTGCCGTCGGGCCCGTAGAGCACGAGGAACGTGTCGAACGCGGTGGAGCTCATCGAGATCGCCACCGGCGCCAGCGCCGAGCCCATGAACACGTAGCGGTCGGCGGAGACGGCCGGATCATCGGCGGCACGGCAGTCGGTGGCCGCGATTGTCCCGGACAGCGTCTGACCAAACGCGATCGGCGTGGCCGGGCAGGTCGCCTCGAAGTCGAGCGCGGTGGCCTCGTCAGACGTGCGGAACGTCAGCGCGGCCGGCACGAAGATCCGTCCGGGCTTGCTCGGCGTGGCCGAGTAGAAGATGCCGTTCACGAAGCCCGTCTGCGACCACACGCCGTTGACGTCCGTCGTCACCGCCGCCGGGGCCACGCCGCCACCCGTTGGCCGCGCGAAGGCGACCGTGACGCCGGGAACCGGGACGGTGTTGTTGGTGATGCGACCGGTCGCGGTGTAGACGCCGGGCGTGGGGCCGAGCGAGATCGTGTAGGCGCCCAGCGCGCCCGGCCTGAACGACGTCACCTGGATCTCGAAGTTACTGACGCCGAGGGATGGGAACTCCAACCGGGAGTTCGTCGAATCGCCGAAGTCATCGTTCTCGGCGATCGGCACGAGGCCGTTGGTGATCGGCCACACCGACAGGACGTTGGCGCCGGCCGGCTCGATGCCGGGGTCGAGCAGATGCCACTGCTGGGAGAGCAGCGGATCCGATTGAGCGGACGCGCGACCAGACAGGACGAGCAGCCCGGACAGTACGGCAAGCAGGAGTGCCGTCGACCACCGGCCTCCATGACGAGACAGCCGTGGAATCGCGGGCACGCCCCCCTAGTGGGATCCGAGTTGTGCGTACGGCTCGGAATCCTGCCCGGCCGCGCGCCGCTTCAACCGTGGGGCCCAGTGAGACCGCTGGGCTCGGCCTGGTCGAGATGACCGATAGTGCGCGAGGATTCTGGGTCACGCGTGCGCGCGAGTCAAGCGCGATAGGATTGCGCGGCGGGACTGTCAGCCCGCTTGTCAACTCGCCGATCGCCGGGTAGGCTGCCGCACCATGACGATGCGAATCGGGATCATCGGCGCGGGGGCGATCGGGTGCGTGGTGGGGGGCCTCCTCACGCGGGCCGGGCACGACGTGACGCTGGCCGATCAGTGGCCCGAGCACGTGGAGGCGATGCGGCGCGATGGCCTGCGCCTGTCGGGCACCTGCGGCGAGCTGCTGATCCCGGTCAAGGCCATGCACCTGCACGAGCTGCAGCGCGTGACCACCCCGTTCGACGCGGTCTTCATCGCGGTGAAGTCCTACGACACGGAGTGGGCGACGGCGCTCGGGCTCTCCTACCTGGCCAAGCCCAACGGCGTGGTCGTCGATTTCCAGAACGGCATCAACGACGAGCGCGTGGCGGCGGTGGCCGGCCGCGAGCGCACGCTCGGCTGCGTGATCCTGATCGCCGCCGGCATGTACGAGCCCGCCCACGCCATCCGCACCGACGCCGGCAGCGCCGGCTTCAAGATCGGCGAGCACGACGGGCGCGTCACGCCGCGGGCGCCGCGCGCTGGCCGAGGCCATGAGCGTGGTGGCGCCGACCACGGTCACGACCAACCTGTGGGGCGAGCGGTGGTCGAAGCTCGCCATCAACTGCATGGCCAATCCCATCGCCGGCCTCTCCGGCCTGGGCACCGCCGAGCTGCGCACCGAGCCGGGTCCGCGGCGGCTCGCGGTCTTCCTGGCCGCCGAGGTGGTCCGGGTGGGACGCGCGCGGGGCTTCGAGATCGAGCCGATGTGGGGCATCGGCGCCCAGCGCTTCGTGGATGCCGCCGAGGGCCGAGGCCTGGAGGAGGTCGAGGCCGACCTCGGCCGCGACGCGAAGTCGCGCGTCGGCGGCCGGCCCTCCCTGCTCCAGGACGTGATCCGCAAGCGGCGAACGGAGATCGAGTACCTCAACGGCTACGTGGTGGACGAGGGACGCAAGGCCGGGGTGGCCACGCCGTTCAACCAGGCCATCGTGGAGCTCTATCGGCGCTACGGCGTCGGCGAGCTCACCCCCGATCCGAAGAACCTCGAGCCGATGCTGAAGCTCCTGCCCCGATGATGCGCATCGGCGTCTCCGAGCAAAGCGCGCGCAAGGTCAGCGACCCGCGGCAGGGTGCGCGATTCATGGTCGAGCGGGCCACCGCCGCCCGCCGCGCCGGGCTCGACTCGCTCTTCGTCGGCGATCACCACGCCACGCCCGGGCAGTACTACCAGAACGTGCCGATCACGGCGCGGATGCTCGCCGAGTGGGGCGACGCGCCGGCGGGCTGCCTGTTCCTGCTGCCCCTGTGGAACCCGGTGCTGCTCGCCGAGCAGGTCGGCACGCTGGCCGCCATCGCCGCCGGCCGCTTCATCATCCAGGCCGGGCTCGGGGACGACGAGGGGCAGTTCGCCGCCATGGGCACGACGCTGAAGACGCGGCCCTCGGCGTTCGAGGAATCGCTCGACATCGTCCGCCGGCTGCTCAAGGGCGAGGTCGTCAGCTCGTCCGGGCGCTTCCGCTTCCGCGACGCGCGGGTGGCGCTGCGCCCCGCCGAGCATGTCGAGGTGTGGATCGCCTCCAGCGCGCCGCCGGCCATCGACCGCGCCGCGCGACTGGCCGACGGCTGGCTGGCCGCCCCGGGCGCCACGCCCGAGCAGGCGCGCGCGCAGATCACGCTCTACCGCGAGCGCTGCGCCGCGCACGGGCGCACGCCGACGGCGATCGCGGTGCGGCGCGACATCTACGTGGCCGAGTCGCGCGCCGACGCCGACACCGTGCGCGGCCTGGCCGCCGGCTATCGCGGATTCGATCCCAAGGCGCTGGTGATCGGCACGGTCGACGAGGTGGTCGCGCGCTTCCGCGACCTCGGCGCGATGGGCGCGACCGATATCATCGTGCGCCACGTCACCGACGACCAGCCGCGCGTCCTCGCCTCGCTGGCCCGCCTCGCCGAGGTGCGCAAGGCCCTGGCCTGACGGCACCTGCCGGTGCCCGGACTACGGCAGCAACGCCGCGATGCGAATCCGCGCTCTGGGTGCGGCGAGCGGTGTCACGCTCGCGTTGCGCCGGAGCAGACGCACCGAGTCGTACCTGAAGCCGCCTCGCCCCGACGGGTCCGGCACTGGATCGCGGTAGACCTCCAGGACTTCGTCGATCAGGTTGACCACCCAGTAGTCGGCGATCCCCGCGCGCGCGTAGAGACCACCCTTGCGCAGCCGATCGAGCGCCAGCGACGTGTCGGCGACCTCGACGATCAGCACGGGCCGAGAGGGATGGGAGGACCGGTAGTCGCGCAGTCGCCCGCGCACGACAGCAAGGTCGGGCTCGGGCTCCGATCGGTCGTCGAGCGCGATCGGCTTTTCCTCGCGAACGTGGTAGGCGCGGCCAAACGCTTTGTCGAGGACGGCCCGCACGAGGCCCACGGCCGTTGCATGACGCCCCCCTTGCGGCTCGCGGGCGACCAGCAAGCCGTCGAGCAGCTCGACTCGGTCCTCCGGGCCGAAGATGCCGACGTCGACGAGTCGATCGTAGCGGACCCGAGTCATCCGCCACAGGGAGAGCGCCGGCGCCTTCATCGTGGTCGTTACCATACGGCCGCTCCTGCGAGTGCTCAACGTCTCGGTTCCCAGACGGCTCGCCGAGGCTTTCACTCGGTCAGGTGTTCAGGTAGTTCAGCGGCAGGCCGGGCCGTGGCCATTCGAAGGACACCAGCGTGCCGCCCATCGAGAGCGTCGCGAAGGCCGTGCGCAGCTCGCGTCCGCCGAAGCACACGTTGGTGACCATCATGTCGGGCAGCATGTACTGATCGACGCGGCTGCCGTCGGGCCAGATGTCGCTGACCGCGCCGGTGATCAGCGTGGCCACGCAGATGTGGCCCTCGCGATCGACGGCCAGCGAGTCGAACATCTGATAGCCGCCGAGCCCCATCACCACGGTCCCCTTCTCGCCGCGGTACGGTCCGTTCGCTGATTCGATCTCGCCGGGCGCAGAGAGCTTGAAGGACCAGCAGCGCGCGGTCGGCGTCTCGACCACGTAGAGCGTGCGCTCGTCGGGAGACAGGCCGATGCCGTTGGGGCGCTCCAGCGGGAAGATCGCCTCCTTGATCATCGAGCCGTCGGCGCGCGCGTAGTAGACGGCGCCGCGATCGGTATCCCGCTCGCGCGTCTTGCCCAGATCGGTGAACCAGAAGCCGCCGGTGCGGTCGAACACCAGATCGTTGGGGCCGCGCAGCTTGCGGCCGTCGCAGGCGTCGTACAGCGTCTCGAACTTGCCGGTCTCGGGATCGACGATCTGGATGCGCCCGCCGGTGTACTCCGGTCCCGAGACGCTGGGGAAGAGCTTGCCCGGCCGCTCGATCCAGCCGAAGCCGCCGTTGTTGGTCACGTAGATCTTCCCGCCCGGCCCCATGGCCGCGCCGTTCGGTCCGCCGCCGAGCGTGGCGACGACGTGGATCTTGCCGTCGGGCGTGACGCGCGAGAGCGTCTGGCGCTGGATCTCGACCAGGATCACCGAGCCATCCGGCATCGCCACCGGTCCCTCGGGAAACCGCAGGCCAGACGTGATCGGCTTCACCGCCGGGGTGATCGTGGCCATCGGCACTCTCCTCTATCGGCTCGTGTGGGTTACCGGGTTGGGTGGGCGAATCGTCTGGGCTATTGTAGGCTCGCGGCGACCCCGACGAACGTCCTGCTCGGCGCCTGTACAGGGAGGACCCATGACCGGACGACCGGCCGCCCTCCGGAGGCTCGGCCTGCTGGCCGCCCTGGCCCTTCTGCCCGCGCACGCTGGCGCCCAGGGGAATTTCGAGATCCAGGTGTACCCGTCGGAAACAGTGCCCGCGGGACGGACCATGTTCGAGCTCCACTCGAACTCCGCGATCCTGGGCAGCACCCAGACCGATGACGGCACCCGTCCGACTCAGCACGCCGTCCACGAAACCCTCGAGATCACCCACGGCTGGACCTCGTGGTTCGAGACCGGAGTCTACCTCTTCACGAGCATTCAGCCCGACGATGGGTGGGAGTGGGTCGGCAACCATGTTCGCCCCCGCGTCCGGGTGCCCGAGGACTGGCACTGGGCGGTGGGACTCAGTCTCTCGGTCGAGATCGGATACCAGCGTCGCGAGTATTCGACGGACACCTGGACGATGGAGATCCGACCGATCATCGACAAGCAGATCGGCCCCTGGTACCTCGCCGTCAATCCGGTCCTCGACCAGACCCTCAAGGGCGAAGGCACGAAGACCGGTATCGAGTTCTCGCCCAGCGCCAAGATCGGTTTCGACCTGACGAAGGCGGTGAGTCCCGGGATCGAGTACTACGGGAACCTCGGGCCGGTGGGCGACATCAACGACGCGCGACATCAGCAACACCAGGTGTTCACCGTGGTGGACCTCAACGTCGACCCCCGCTGGGAGCTGAACTTCGGCGTCGGCGTCGGGCTCACCCACGCGACCGATCGCCTGACCCTCAAGATGATTCTCGGCCGGCGGTTCTGAGGCGGAGGGCTCACCCGACGGCGTGAGTCGCGCCGAAATCCCGCGTGCGCGCCGCTATCCTCTCACGTCACACCACGGTTGACAGTGGCGGTGCGTACGCCCACGATCACCCCGTCCAATCCTGTGCGCGATCGACCACGAGGAGGCAGGCATGGCACGTGTGGGCAGCGTTCGCGCCAAGGTATACGGGCGCACGATTCACAAGACGCCGGCAAAGATCTACGACATGCAGACCGCGCCCAAGGTGGGCACACCGCGGCGCGTCGCCACCGCGTTTCTCGGCCGCATCGCGCGCGACCTCAAGATTCGGGTGTCGCCGAAGGAGCTGCGGTACGACAAGACCGTCAAGACCGTGCTTGGATCGCACGTGCTCTTCCAGCAGTACCGCAAGGGCAAACCGGTATCGGGCGCCTGGCTGAAGATCGATCTGGACAAGGACAACCGGATCTACAGCGTGGAGAACGCCACGGTGCCGTCGGCGCTGCTGGACAAGATGGAGTCGCCGGCGACGAAGGGGCGGATCGACGCCGCGACGGCGGTTCAGCGCGCCGTCGATCATCTCCGGGCGCAGATGTCTCGCAAGCGAGCGCTGACGCTCCGGGCGGATGCCACCGCCGAGCCGGTCCTCTTTCCGCAGGCGCACCGCGTGGTGCCGGCCTGGAAGCTCATCATCCCGTTGGCCACGCCTCCGCATGATTGGCGGATGTTCGTCCACGCGCGTACCGGCGAGATCCTGCACCAGGAAGACATGCTGAAGATGGTGGTGGGTCGGGGACGGGTCTTCGATCCCTCGCCGGTGGCCAGCCTCAACGACGCGACGCTCAAGGACGGCTCGAAGATTCCAGACACGGCCTACCGCGAGGTCGACCTCCCGGAGGTGGCGGCCAGCGGGTACCTCGACGGGCCCTACGTCAACACGAAGGCGACCCACCGGCGCCGGCGCGTGACGAGCCGGCAGTTCCTGTTCACGCGCAAGCAGCGGGCGTTCAAAGAAGTCATGGCGTACTTCCACATCGACCGGGTTCAGCGCTACATCCAGACGCTGGGCTTCGCCAACGTCAACAACCGGTCGATCTCGGTGAACATCGACGGGATCCGCGACGACAACTCGTTCTACAGCCCAGCCACCAAGCAGCTGACCTTCGGCACCGGGGGCATCGACGACGCCGAGGATGCCGAGATCATCCTGCACGAGTACGGCCACTCGATTCAGGACAACCAGGTGCCCGGCTTCGGCGCCTCGGAGGAAGCGGGCGCGATGGGCGAGGGCTTCGGCGACTATCTGGCCGCCAGCTTCTTCGAGACGCTCAAGCCAGCACGCTTCGCCCGCTGCCTGGGCTCGTGGGACGCCACCGCCTACAGCCCCGAGGACCCGCCCAATCTGCGAAGGCTGGACAGCACCAAGCGCTATCCGCGCGACATCGTCCACGAGGTGCACGCCGACGGCGAGATCTGGTCGGCCTCGCTGTGGGCGCTGCGCGAGGCGATCGGACGCACCGCGTGCGACAAGCTGGTGCTCTCCCACCACTTCCTGCTCAAGCGCGACAGCACGTTCGAGGGGGCCGCGCTGTCGCTGATCCTGGCCGACCAGCAGCTCTTTCGCGGCGCGCACGGCAAGCAGATCCGCACCGTGTTCGTCCGGCGCGGCATCCTGAAACCCGCCACCCGCAAGCGCGCCGGCTACGACCCCTACGCCCGCACCCCGCAAAGGAACGCCTCCTAGGTCCCGCCTCCGAAGTTCATCGCGCGCGCAGCGCCGTGGGCGGGCCGCGCACCCAGAGGGATCTGGGGCACCACGAGGTTGGAGTCCGCTTCGAACCGGCCGCGCCTGGGCTCCATCCGGCCACGGGGCGTACGGTCCTAGGCGGCGGGAACGGGTCCCCAGATCCCTCTGGGTGCGCGGCCCGCCCACGGCGCGGAGGGCAGCGGATGAACCCCGGACGCGGGACACGAGGCGCTCACACTTCGAGCGTGAGGCCGTCGCGGGCAGCCTCCACGTCGAGGTCGGGCAGCCCGGGCCAGCATGTCCTCGCCCATGTGCGTCACGATCAGCCGGCGGCAGTCGAGCGCCGCGCGGTGGGTGGCGAGTGTCGCCCAGTCCAGGTGGAAGCGGATCTTGCGCTCGAAGGTGTAGGCCTCGCAGACGAAGAGGTCGGCGCCCCGCGCGGCCTCCACCAGGACGTCGGTCCACTCGGTGTCGCCGGAGTAAACGAGCGTGCGCCCGTCCGCCTGCAGGCGCAGCGCGAACGGCGGCGCGCCGCTCGGGTGCACGACCGGGTACGGGACCACGCGCACGCCGGCGATCTCGGCCGCCTCTCGCGCTTGCCACTCGACGAAGGTGGTCACGAATCGCCGCTCGACCCGCGTGGCGCCGGGGAACAGCGCCTCCAGCGCGGCGGCCACTCTGGCCTCGACGCCAGCCGGTCCCGCGACCACCAGCGGACGCACGCCGCGGCGGAACTGGCCGTCGAGCAAGACGAACGGCACGCCACCGAAGTGATCGCCGTGCAGGTGCGAGATCAGGATCGCGTCGATGGTGGCCGGGTCGATGCCGGCCCGGCGCAGCGCGACCAGGGAGGTGGCGCCGCAGTCCAGCAGCCAGCGGCGGCCGTCGCTCTCGACGAGCATGCAGGTCTGCAGGCGGCCGCCGCTGCCGAACGCGTCACCCGAGCCCAGGAAGGTGAGGCGGAGTCCCATCGGCGCTCGCGATTGTAGTCCTCCCGCGATGGTGAACGGACGTAAGATCGTGGCCGGTCCGCTGCCGACACGAAGGAGGAGCTCCGCGCATGCTGTCCGCTGTCATGTCCGCGCTGCACCTGCTGGCCCTGGCGATCGGGCTGCCCGCCGTCTACCTGCGCGGTCGCGCGCTGAAGGGCCGGCTGGACCGTGACGGCTTTCAGCGTCTCTTCGCCGCCGACAGCGTGTGGGGCGTCGCCGCCGCGCTGTGGCTCGTCACCGGACTGCTGCGCGCCTTCGGTGGGCTGGAGAAGGGCTCCGCCTTCTATCTCGGCTCGCGTCTGTTCTGGCTGAAGATGGCGCTGTTCGCGCTGGTGGTGGCGCTGGAGGTGTGGCCGATGCTCACCCTGATCCGCTGGCGCGTCGCGCTGCGCAACGGCGGCACCCCCGACACCTCATCCGCACGCGCGCTCTACAGCATCACCCACGCCGAGATGGCCGTGGTAATCCTCATGGTCTTCATCGCCGCCTTCATGGCCCGCGGCTTCGGCGCCCACTAGGCCGCGCCACCGCCCCAGAGAGAAAGCCGCACGGCTTCGGCCCGGGCGCCATGTCGAGGCCGCTCTGACTGCACGCTCGCGAAGCGCCACGGCTCCGCCGGGGCGCGGAGCGTGGGGGGTGTGGGGGGCCATGTCGGGGCCCCCCACGTAAATAGTGGCCCCCCACGTCTCTAAATCACGGCGACCGCCTCGATCTCGATCATGTAGTCGGGGTGCGACAGCGAGGCGACCTGCACCATGGTGGAGGCCGGCCCGCGCACGCCGAAGAACTCGTCACGCACGACGCGGAAGTCCATGCGATAGCGCACGTCGGTCACGTAGGTCGTGATCTTCACGACGTTGGCCAGCGTGCCGCCGCCGGCCTCGACCAGCGACTTGACCGCGCCGAACACCTGCCGGGCCTGCGCGGTGAAATCGCCGCGGTGATTGACGGTGCCGTCGGGCGCGTAGGGCACCTGACCGGCCAGGAACAGGATCGTCTGGGCGCCGGTCACCTTGATGGCCTGGCTGTAGCCGGGCGGATCGTAGACGCCGGGTGCACCGTACTTCTGGATCGTCGCCATGTCGCTCTCTCCTTGCGGCTTGCCCTCACCGGCCAGCCCGCTTAAATTCCAGTCATCGTCGCATGAACATCGCACAGTCCGTCGAGCGCGCCGCCCACTGGTTCGCCGACCAGCCGGCCATCCTCGCCGAGGGCGCCACCATCACGTACCGCGAGCTGAATGCGGACGCCAGTCGCCTGGCCAATGCGCTGCGGGCTCACGGCGTGCAGCGCGGTGATCGCGTGGCGCTCTACCTTCCGAACATCGCGGCCTTCGCCGTGTGCTACCTCGGCGCGCTGAAGGTCGGCGCCATCGCCGTGTCGATCAACGCCATCTTCAAGTCGGACGAGGTGAAGCACATTCTCACCGACTCGGGGGCCAGCGTACTCTTCACGGTCGCCGACCTGTTGCCTCACGTCCCGCGCCAGGAGTGTCGGGCGCTGGCGCACGTGGTGGTGTGCGAGGGCGACGCGCAGGGCAACCCGGCGCTCGACGACTGGCTGGCGCGGGCCTCCAGCGACGCGCGCGCGGTGGACCTCGACCGCGACGAGGTCGCGGTGCTGCTCTATACGTCGGGCACGACCGGCACGCCCAAGGGCGCGGCGCTGAGTCACGGCAACGTCGTCTTCAACAGCTACGCGTCCGCGCATCACATGGGTATGCGGCCGACCGACCGCGCGCTGCTCTTCTTGCCCCTCTTCCACGTCTTCGGCCAGAACGCCATCATGAACGCGGCCTTCACCTCCGGCACCGCGCTGGTGCTCCACCGCCGCTTCGTCCCCGACCTGGTCCTGGCCTCCATCGCCCGCGAGCGCGTGACGATGTTCTTCGCCGTCCCCACCATCTTCATCAACCTGCTGAACGGCGATCTCGCCCGTCACGATCTGGGGTCGATCCGGTACGAGTTCTCGGCGGCGGCCACCATGCCCCAGGAGATCTCGCGGCGCTGGACGGAGCGCTTTCGCCGGCCGGTCTACGAGGGCTACGGGCTCACCGAGTGCTCGCCGTTCGCCGCCTACAACCACGACTTCCGGCACAAGCTCGGCACGGTGGGCACCGCGGTGGAAAACGTCGAGCTCAAGATCCTGGACGAGCAGGACCGCGAGGTCCCGCGCGGGGCGTGGGGCGAGATCTGCATCCAGGGGCCGGGCGTGATGAAGGGCTACTGGGGCAAGCCCGAGGAGACGGCCCGGGCGATCCGGGGCGGCTGGCTGCATTCCGGCGACATCGGCACGATGGACGACGAGGGCTACGTCTCGATCGTGGACCGCGTGAAGGACATGATCAACGTCTCGGGATTCAAGGTGTGGCCGGCCGAGGTCGAGCAGGCGCTGTACCGTCATCCGGCCGTCCGCGAAGTCGCCGTGTACGGCGTGAGCGATCCCGTCAAGGGCGAGACGGTGCGCGCGGCCATCGTGCTCCGCGAGGGCTCGGTGGCCACGGCCGAGGAGATCATCGGCTTCTGTCGCGACCACATGGCCGTGTACAAGGCGCCGGCCACCGTTGAGTTCGTCAAGGAGTTCCCGAAGAGCGCGACCGGCAAGATCCTCAAGCGCATCTTGCGGGCTGGACACGTGAGGCTCGTGGACTCTGGTGCCGCCGGGCGTCGGGCGTGCGAGGCCGTGGGCGCGCCAGCACGGCTCGCCTGTCGCCGTAACTCGCTCCGGGCTCGGCTCGCTCGGGCCCCCCATCCCCCAGAGGGGGTTGGGACGCGGCCTCTTCGAATTGTTGGCGGCTCGCGAGCCGAACCCAGCGCTCGAACGGCGACGACGGCTCGCCGTGATGGCGCGCCGACGGCCTCGCACGCCCGACGCCCGACGGCACCAGAGTCCACGATGGTGGCTGGCGTGGAGGATTTTTAGCGTGCCGTCTCATCTTTTACCGACGTCGGTGGTCGGCAGTCATGGGTTGCCGGGGTGGGTGTGGTTGGCTCGTGAAGCGCTGGAAGCTGGGCGACTCGGAGCGCTCGATGTGCGGGAACTGACGGAGGATGCGACGCAGGTCGCTCTGCTTGATCAGGAGCGGGCAGGCATCGATGTGTTGACGACGGGTGAGATGACGCGGGTGCGGTTCATCATTGGGTTTTATAGTCGGTTCACGGGGATCCGGGTGTTGGAGGCGCCGCGGAAGCTGGGGCAGCCGTTGTGGGATACGAATACGCCGTTCGAGGTGGTCGAGAAGCTGAGCGCGCCGCAGGGATTCGGGATCGTCGAGGAGTTTGCGCTGGCGCGTCGGCTCACGGATCAGTCGTTGAAGGCCACGGTGCCGGGGCCGTACACGCTGATGGTGCCGCTCAAGCTCGCGGGGGGATACAAGGACAAGGGCTCGCTGCTGGCCGACCTCGTTGCCATCGTCAACGCCGAGTGTCGCGCGCTCGCCGCGGCCGGCGCGGACTTCATCCAGATCGACGAGCCACACCACGGCATGTACGCCGGCACCGTGCACGACGTCACCCGCGGCATCAACGAGGCGGTGAGCGGTGTCAGGGCCAAGATCGCCGTCCACGTCTGCTTCGGCAACCTGTACGGCCGTCCCTTCAGCGCCGTGCGCGACTATCGCAATCTCTTCCCCGTGCTCGGCGACCTCGCGGCGTCCCAGGTGGTCCTGGAGTTCGCCAACAAGGGGCTCGAGGACACCGCCCGCTGGCAGGACTGGCCGAAGCATCTCGAGCTGGGCGCCGGCGTGATCGACGTCAAGGCGTTCAAGGCCGAGACGGCCGAGGAGGTCGCCGAGCGGATCCGCGCGCTGCTGCGCCACGTCCCGGTCGAGCGGCTCTGGCTCAACCCCGACTGCGGCTTCTGGGAAACGCCACGCTGGGTCGTCAAGCACAAGCTGGCCTCGCTGGTGCAGGGCGCGCGGATCGTCCGCAAGGAGCTGGCCGGCTAGCTCGCACGGTGCTATTACGTGAGGCATCCGGTCTTCTTATGCTGATTCGGTACGCATGGTGCGACCCCAGTCGTCTCACAACCGCCACACTCACGTCATGATCGCGCGCTATATAAGGATGAATGCCGCTCCATTCGGTTGGCGCGGCGCGCTCGACCTGTTGGCATCGTGGTTGCCATGGTGAGCGCCGCGACAGGAGGTGCCAGATGCATGATGCGACGATAGTCGAGGCCGGCTGGTGGAGCGAGATCGACGAGCAGATCATCGCGTGTCTTCGCAACGGTCCGCAGTCAACCCAGGATCTCGCCTGGAAACTTGGCATGTCGCCCACCGCGGTGACGTCGCTGCTGTCCATGATGGCCGCCGAAGGTAAGGTGCGTATCACCGGGGCTGAGCTGGCGAGGTAGTTCAGACCAGTAGACAGAAGACTTTCTTCAACGGGCCGTCTGACCGGCCCTCCTCCCTGACCGTCGTATTGCCGCTGGCTGTAGCCGGGCAGTCCTGAGTCGTCCCGCGAGGCTGTGGCACACTGAGAGGGATTGCCTGCCGACGACCCATGTCAGTAGAACGGTCAGAGCTCCTCAAGCAGCTGCGGATCGACCGTGACGAGGCCCCCGCGCGGTCACGCGGACGTCTGCTCGCGGCCGGGGTCGTCGTGCTCGTCCTGGTCGCGGCCGGACTGTGGTTCTACGTGGGCCGGCAGGCGAAGCCGGCGGTGCGGACGGCCGTGGCCCGGGCGGCGAGCCAGGGACCGGGGGCGGGCTCGGTGCTGGATGCCAGCGGCTACGTGACGGCCCGACGTCAGGCCACGGTCTCCGCGAAGATCACCGGCAAGGTCACCGAGGTCACGATCGAGGAGGGCATGCGGGTCAAGGACGGCGAGATCCTGGCCCGGCTCGACGACACCGAGGCCAGCGCCGCGCTCGCGCTGGCCCGCGCTCAGCTCGCCGCGGCGCGCTCGCAGCTGGTCGAGATCCGCGCCATGCTGGCCCAGGCCGAGCGCGACTACACCCGACAACAGGAGCTGCTGCGGCGTCAGCTGGTCAGCGAGCAGTCGATGGACGCCGCACTGGCGCAGCGTGACGCGCTCCGCGCCAAGCTCGGCAGCGCGGAGGAAGGGGTCCGCGTGGCGCAGGAGTCCGTGCGCGTCGCCGACGTGCAGATGGACAACACGGTGATCCGCGCGCCGTTCGCGGGCGTCGTGGTGGCCAAGTCGGCGCAGCCCGGCGAGATGATCTCGCCCATCTCCGCGGGCGGCGGGTTCACCCGCACAGGCATCGGCACGATCGTCGACATGGACTCGCTCGAGATCCAGGTGGACGTCAACGAGTCCTTCATCAACCTGGTCACCGCCGGGCAACCCGTCGAGGCCACCCTGAACGCCTATCCGGACTGGAAGATCCCCGGCTCGGTCATCGCCATCATCCCGACGGCCGATCGCAGCAAGGCCACCGTGAAGGTGCGCATCGCGCTGGGCTCGAAGGATTCGCGCATCGTGCCCGACATGGGCGTGCGCGTGGCATTCCAGGGGGCCGCCGGGACCAAGCCCACCACGCCCGAGCCGGGCGTGCTGGTGCCGGCCGAGGCGGTGCGGGGCGATGCCGCGTCGGCCGTGGTGTTCGTCGTCGCCGGCGAGAAGGTCGAGCGCCGCAGCGTCACGCTGGGGCGCACGGTGGGCCCCAATCGCCAGGTGCTCAGCGGCGTGCGCGACGGCGAGCGCGTGGTGCTGGCGCCGCCCGAATCGCTCAAGGACGGTGACGGCATCCGGCTGGCCGAGAAGAGCTGATGGGGCCGCCGCCGACCGACGCGCTGATCCAGATTCGCGGCGTCACCAAGACCTACCGGCGCGGCAGCGAGAAGATCGAGGTGCTCCACGGCATCGACCTCGACATTCCCCGCGGGGACTTCGTGGCGCTCATGGGCCCGTCCGGGTCGGGCAAGACCACGCTGCTCAACCTGATCGGCGGCCTCGACAGCCCGAGCGCGGGCACGCTGGTGGTGGACGGCCGGCGCATCGATCGCCTCTCGAGCGGCGAGCTCTCGCGCTGGCGGGCCGCCAACGTCGGGTTCGTGTTCCAGTTCTACAACCTGCTGCCCACGCTGTCGGCCCAGAAGAACGTGGAGCTTCCGCTGCTGCTGACGTCGCTGACCGCGGCCCAGCGCAAGCGGCACGCCGCCATCGCGCTGTCCCTGGTCGGCCTGGAGGATCGCCGCGGGCACCGGCCCAAGGAGCTCTCCGGCGGCCAGGAGCAGCGCGTGGCCATCGCGCGGGCCATCGTGTCCGATCCGACGCTGCTGGTCTGCGACGAGCCGACCGGCGACCTCGACCGCACGACCGCGGCGGAGATCCTGCTGCTGCTGCGCATGCTGAACGAGGAGCACGGCAAGACGATCGTCATGGTCACCCACGACCCCAAGGCGGCCGAGTACGCCAATCACCAGCTGCATCTCGACAAGGGCACGCTGGCCACCGCGTCGCCCGAGCCGTGAGGTCGCCGTCGTGAAGTATCTGCCGCTGCTCTGGGCCGGGCTGTTCCGCAAGAAGACGCGCACGCTGCTCACGCTCGCCTCGATCGTGATCGCCTTCCTGCTCTTCGGCCTGCTGCAAGCGGTGCAGGCCGCGTTCGAGGCCGGCGCCGACGCCGCCGACGCCAAGCGGCTGCTCACCATCTCGCGCTACTCGTTCATCGAGCTCTTGCCCATCGCGCACCTCAAGCAGATCGAGCGGGTGCCGGGCGTGGTGGGCGTCTCCTACGCCGAGTGGTTCGGCGCCAAGTACCAGAACGAGAGCAACGCCTTTCCCGTCTTTGCGGTGGATCCCGAGCGCTATCTGGCGATGTACCCGGAGTTCACCATCGCGCCCGCGCAGCGCGAGGCCTTCGCGCGGACGCGCACCGGCGCGGTGGCCGGCGTGCGCCTCGTCGAGCGCTTCGGCTGGAAGATCGGGCAGACGCTGCCGATCAGCTCGGAGATCCACCCCAAGACCGACGGCGACCTGAACTGGCAGTTCGACCTGGTGGGGGTGCTCGACGCCGAGGATCCGGCCGTCCGCGGCAACACCGACATCGTCCTCATCAACGTCGCCTACTTCGACGAGGCGCGCCAGAACAACCGCGGCAAGACGGGCTGGTACGTCGAGCGCGTCGCGGACTCCAGCCAGGCCAAGGCCATCTCGGCGGCCATCGACGAGCGCTTCGCGAACTCGCCCGACGAGACCAGAACCCAGCCGGAGAAGGAGTTCGCCGTCGGCTTCGCCAGGCAGATCGGTGACATCGGCGCGCTGGTGACGCGCATCCTGATCGCCGTGTTCTTCACCATCCTGATCCTCACCGGCAACACGCTGGCCCAGTCGATCCGCGAGCGCATTCCCGAGCTGGCCATCCTCAAGACGCTCGGCTTCTCGGACGGCAAGGTCACCGCGCTGGTGGTGGCCGAGGCGGTGCTGATGCTGGTCCTCGGCGGTGCGATCGGCATGGCCGCGGCCACCGCGCTGTTGCCGGTCGTCAACGGCGGCACCGGCGGACGCTTCCCGCCGCTGTTCGTCGGCGCCGACACGTGGACGTCGGCGCTCGTGCTGGCGCTGTTCGTCGCGCTGGTAGTCGGCCTGCCGCCGGCGTGGCGAGCGCGCCGCCTGCGGATCGTGGACGCGCTGGCGGGGCATCGCTGATGCCCGGCGGGGGTGGCCGATGCGCTGGCTGAACCAGGTCGCGCAGATCACGCTCATCAACCTGCGCAACGTGCCCCAGCGCATGGGCACCTCGCTGGTCGTGGTCATCGGCATTGCCGGCGTGGTCGGGGTGCTGGTCTCGGTCCTGGCCATGGCCGAGGGATTTCGCCACACGCTGGCCAGCACGGGACGCCCCAACCGCGTCATCCTGCTGCGCGCGGGCTCGGACGCGGAGATGTCGAGCGGCATCGGGCGCGATCAGATCCCGCTGATCGCCAGCCTGCCCGCCATCGCGCGTGATGCCAGCGACCGGCCGCTGGCGTCCGCCGAGCTCGTGGTGATGGTGGATCTGCCCCGGCGCGGCCAGACCGATCCCAACAACGTTCCCTTCCGCGGTATCCAGCCCTCGGCGCTGTCGATCCGCGACGAGGTCCGCATCGTGAACGGTCGTCCGTTCGCCCGCGGCGTGCGTGAGGTGATCGTCGGCCGCAAGGCCGCGCAGCAGTTCGAGGGGCTCGAGGTCGGCTCGCGGATCGCGTTCCGCGACAGCGACTGGCAGGTCGTGGGGATCTTCACCAGCGGCGGCGACGTCCACGAGTCCGAGATCTGGGCCGACGTCGAGGTCGCGCAGTCGGCGTTCCGTCGTCTGGGCTTCCAGTCGGTGACCGCGACCCTCGCCGACGGCAGCGACGCGGGCCTCGCCGCGCTGGAGGCCTCCGTGAAGCGCGACCGCCGCTTCTCGCTGGCCATCCTGCGTGAGCCCGCGTACTACGCCAAGCAGGCCGGCGTGCTGTCCCGCCTCATCAGCGTGCTCGGCTACACGGTGGCCGCCTTCATGGCCGTCGGCGCCACCTTCGGCGCGCTCAACTGCATGTACTCGGCGATCGCCAGCCGTCAGGTCGAGATCGCCACGCTCCGCGCGATCGGCTTCGGCGGCGCGCCGGTGGTGGTCTCGGTGATGATCGAAGCGCTGGTGCTGGCGCTCCTGGGCGGCGCCGTCGGCGGCACGCTCGCCTACGTCTACTGCGACGGCGCCACGCTCTCCACCCTCAACTTCAACACGTTCTCGCAGGTGGCCTTCGACTTCCGCGTGACGCCGCGCCTGCTCGCCCAGGGCTTCGTGTGGGCCCTGCTCATCGGCGCCGTCGGTGGCCTGCTGCCGGCGGTGCAGGCGGCGCGCTTGCCGGTGACGGTTGCGCTGCGAACGTCGTGACTTCCGAACAGGAGGACATCCATGTCCGTACCACTATCGGCCGAGGCCAAGGCCCTCATCGACCGCCCGAACTTCGCGCATCTCGCCACGCTGATGCCCGACGGCTCACCGCAGAGCGTGCCCGTCTGGGTGGGGCGCGAGGGCGACCGCCTCGTGGTGTGCACGAGTGAAGGATCGCTGAAGGGGCGCAACACCCGCCGCGACGCCCGGGTCGCGCTGTCCATCGTGGACTTCCACAATCCCTACGAAGAGGTGCAGCTCCGCGGCCGCGTCGTGGAGCGGCGTCCCGATCCGGACCTCAAGGTCATGGACCCCATCTCGCACAAGTACATCGGCAAGCCGTTTCCGATGCGCAGCTACGAGGGCCGCGTGGCGCTGGTGATCGAGCTCGACAAGGTGCGGTACACCAAGCTGCCGTTCGAGCACACGCCGCCGCGGCCGTAGGGGCTCAGGCCAGCGTCAGCGTCTGCTCCGGTCGCACCAGCACCAGCGGCTTGACCGCGTCCACCCAGTCCTCGCCCGCCGCCAGCGCGATGGAGGCCGAGCGTACCAGGTACGAGCGCGGATCCTGGCCGGGCGGCGGCGTCCCCCCCTCGCGTAGCGCGCGCGCCGCTGCCATGAGGCGCCGGCGCACCTGGATGATCGCCGTGTCGCTCGTGCCCAGCCGCTCGATGCCACGATCGACGATCGGGCCCTGGCTCTCCTGGATGGCCTGGTCCTGCACGCCGAAGCCCGGGATGCCGCAGAACATCCGGGTGCGGTGTGCGTCCCAGTCCATGAAGTAGTCGTTGTCGCGGTTGGCCGCGGTGCGGATGTCGCCGTAGGGCTCCGAGGTCGCCGGGGCGAAGTCGCACACGTGGGCGCCCTTGCCCTCGATGTGCAGCGCGATCTCTTCCCGCGTGAGCGGCCGGTCGAGGTGCCAGGTCACCATCCAGTTGACGACGTGGGTGTCGTCCATCGGCACCCAGATGTGGGACTGCACGACCTTCTCGCCGATGCCCACCGGCGGCATCGTGTAGAACGGCAGCAGGAACTGCGTGACCCGCCAGTACCAGCTGCCGTCGGGCTGCGTGCGGCGGGCGCCGATGAGGCTTCCGTAGTCGGTGTCGATCACGTCGAAGCGCGGCGCGCGGTCGCCGGTCTGCACGGCGGCGCCCACGCCGAAGCTCACGCGATCCATGTCCTCGGTGATGTCGCGCGCGCCGTGATCGAGCGGCGCGTGCAGGAACGAGATGTGGCTGGAGTCGATGCCGCCTTCCATCGCCTGGAACCAGTTGCAGTCCTGGATGCGCTTGGAGGCGAACACGTGATCCGCCGGGAGCAGCGTCCACTCCAGATCGGGTAGCGGCGGCGGTTCGGCCGGGCCCATGTAGGCCCACACCACGCCGCCGCGCTCGGTGCAGGGATAGGCCGGTGTCGTGACCTTGGCGGCGAAGCTGGACTCCGCGGGCTCGCTCGGCATCTCCATGCAGCGGCCGTCGTGACCGAATTTCCAGCCGTGATAGACGCACCGCATGCCGGCCTCTTCGACGCGGCCGAAGTAGAGCGAGGCGCTCCGGTGCGGACAGAACTCGGCGATGAGCCCGGGCCGGCCGCTCGGGGTCCGGTAGGCGATGAGGCGCTCGCCCAGCAGCTTCACCCGCTTGACCCGCCCACCCGGCGTCAGCTCGCTGGACAGCACGACCGGGGTCCAGTAGCGACGGAGCAGATCGCCCATCGCCGTCCCGGGTCCGGTCAGCGTCAGCAGCTCGTTGTCTTCGCGATTCAGCATGGCTGGCTCCTCCCTGCCAGGCGAGAGCGTACACCGGCGACGGCGGCCGGTGCAGGTGGTCAGAAACGAGCCGGACGTGAATCGACCGCCGGCGCCAGGGCCGACCCCACGAAGACTGTAGCGACGGTCACTTGGCGGGCACCTCGAACCTGGTACTCCGATTGCCTTGTAACAGGGACATGCGCAAAACAGTCCTCCGCTACCTCCGGTACCTCACGATGTTCGCGGGCGCCGTGACGACGGTGGGAGTGGGCATGATGTTCGCCCCGCTCGTCCGGCCGGTGAACCCCGACGCCTCCGTGACGTTCGAGAACGGGCGGCTCGTCGGCCACACCACGGGGTACGTGCGCGACGTCGACCCGCGGACGGGCACCCTGCGCGTCAGCTCGAGCCTGCTCGGCTTCGGCGCGGTGCCGGTGACGGTGAGCGAGGACACGCTGATCCAGATTCGCGACAAGCGCGGCGCCTTCGAGAACCTCAACCGGTACATGCCGGTGCACGTGGTCTACGAGATTCGCGACACCATGCGGCTGGCGACGTCCATCGAGCTGCTCGAGGCCGCCGGCACCGCACACGCCAGCACCCTGGACACGGCCGCGCGACCGAGCGAGTCGGCGGCGGCCTATGCATACTGGGTCGAGGCGGGGGTCTTCTCCGAGGCGGATGCGGCGGATGCGCTCGTGGCGCGACTGCTCCAGCAGAAGTACACCGTGTCGCTCGACACGGTTGCCGCCCAGCCCGGCCAGCCGCGCTTGCTGCGCGTGCAGGTCGGTCCCTTCCCGAACGAGGCCTCAGCGATCGCCGCGCAGCATCGCCTGGAAGCCCACAGCCTGCAGGCCTCGGCTCGCTAGAAGCGTCTAGCCGGCTGTCCGGGGCGCCGGCGCCGGAACCGGCGCGGCCATCGGGATGCGACCCGGCAGCATCGAGACGAAGAGCGTGGTCGTTGCCGAGATCAGGGCCATCACCGTCAGCAGCGTCGTGAACCCGGCGGCCTTCACGGTCGGTCCCAGCACGTAGACGGCCAGCGAGCTCACCCCGAACGACACCGCCAGCCGCATCCCCGACACCCGCGAGCGATTCCGATCGTCCACGTACTGCACGATCATGGCGTCCACGAAGGGGATCGCGCCGAACACGAAGATCATGAACAGGAGCACGGTGACGTAGAGCGCCCAGCCGCTGGTCTGCGCCGCGATCGCGAACAGCGGCACCTGGCAGGCCACGATGGGCAGGTAGATCCACTTGAGCGGATACCGGTCGATGAGCTTGCCCACCACGAGCTGCGCGAACGACGCGATCGTATAGACCAGGGCGAGCAGGATCCCGATCCGCGCGGGATCGTCCACCAGCCCGCTCAGCCGTTCGGCCAGCAGCCGGCCGTTGCCGTTGGTGGTGAAGTTGAAGATCAGGCTGCTGGAGATGGCGGCCAGCGTCATCACCAGGAGAATGCGCGCCATCAGCGCGCGCGGCAGGTCCACCTGCTTCTTCGCTCGCTTGGCCGGCGCCATCTCCTCGCGCGGCGCGACGAGGGCGAAGACCAGGCCGCACACCAGGGCGAGGATGCCCGGCACCGCAAAGGCCGTGCGCCAGCCGGCGTACTTGACCAGCAGGCCGGTCAGGATCGCCGCGCCCGCGATGCCCAGGTTGCCGGCCAGGCCGTTGACGCCGATCGTGAACCCGGGATTCTTCGACTGCTGCACCAGCATGGGGATGCCGACGGGATGGTAGATGGAAGCGAACACGCCCATCAGCGTGAGCGCGGCCGCCAGCGACCACACGCCGCCGGTCAGCGCGATCAGCATCGCGGCCACACCCATGCCCAGGAAGAACACGATCATCATGGCCCGCCGGCCCCACAGGTCGCCCAGGCGTCCGGCCGGCAGCGAGCCGAGGCCGAACATGACGAAGGCCCCGGCCGTGTAGGGCATCAGATCCGTCCACACCATCCGCCAGTCGGCGGCGATGGCCGCGACCGCGGTGGCGAAGATCAGCAGGAAGAGGTGATCCAGAGCGTGGCCGACGTTGAGCAACAAGGCCGTCGGCGTTCCAAGAGACGTGCGGGGGGAGTTGTCCATGGTGGGCCACCGTAGCCCACCGGATTCCCCCCTGTCAAACCAGGGGCTTGCCCATCAACCCAGGGCGGGATGACCTCCAGGCAGCTGTGGGCGTCGAGATGGACGTGCAGCGCCGTGGTGATCACGCCCTCGCTCTGATGCTGGATGTCGTTGAGCTTGTCCGTCAGCGCGCGCGTGTCGTGGTCGTAGACCAGTACGCCGACGGTCCCATCTGCTCTTCCTTAGCCGAGAACTGCGCCCGCGGCCGCCGCCGTGAGCGCGGGACCGGCATGGGGTGGGCCCGATGAAACCCGTTCCCACCACCCATTACCGCGCGCCCCGCCCGAGGTGGAGCCCAGCCATGGCCGGTCCGAATCGGTCTCCAACCTCGTGGTTCCACCGGGCCCACCCCATGCCGGTCCCGCGCTCACGGCGGCGGCACGCGCGGCGACGTACGAACCTCGACGCCGGCCCAGCGCTCGAAGAGCGCGGTCACCGCGGCCATGTCCTGCCCGTCGAGCCCGGCGGCGGCTGCGGCCTCGTACACCTGGCGCACGACGGCCGTCGTCAGCATCGGCACGCCCAGGCTCTCGGCCAGGCGCGCGGCGAGTCCCAGGTCCTTGCGCGAGAGCGCGATGCTGAAGCGCGGGGCGAAGTCGCCGGCCAGCACGTAGGGGAAGCGCTTGAGGAAGTGATGCGAGCGGCCGCCGCTGGTCGAGAGGATCTCGAACAGCCGCTGCGGGTCCATGCCGGCCTTGACGCCGAGCACCATCGCCTCGGCCGCCACGGCCACGTTGCCCATGGTCATCACGTTGTTGACGATCTTCACCACCTGCGCGGTGCCGAGCGGGCCGACGTGATGGATCTCGCTGCCGAGCGTGGCCAGCAGCGGGCGGCAGCGCTCCAGGACCGACGCCTCGCCGCCGACCAGGAAGACCAGCTTGCCGCTGCCGGCCTCGACGGGCCCGCCGCTCACCGGCGCATCCAGACAGTCGAGCCCGCGAGCCGCCGCGGCCCGCGCGACGTCCTTCCACGTATCGGGATCGACCGTGCTCAGATCGATCAGCGTCGCGCCGGACCGCACACGCGTCAGGACACCGTGGTCACCGAGATAGGCCTCCCGCACCGCCGACGGAGTGGGCAAGCTCGACATCACGACGTCGGCGGACGCGGCCGCCTCGGCGGGCGATGCCGCCAGCGTGACGCCGGCCAGCGCCGCGGCCTCGGCGCGCGCGGCGCTGACGTCGTAGCCGGTGACCGCGTAGCCGCTCTTCACCAGGTGGCCGGCCATGGCGCCGCCCATCGCCCCCAGCCCCACGAATCCGATCCGCGGCGTCGTCATCGAGAATCCTCCCGGTCGCGCGACAGGTACTCGGCGGTGCCGACGATGGCCTCGCGCTCGGTGAACGTGGCCATGCGCTCGGCCAGCGTGCGGCTGTTGCCGTCGCGGCGGATCGCCACCAGCACGTCCTGCATCGCCCGGATCGCGGCGCGCTGCAGGTCCGAGGGGATGATGACGATGCGATAGCCGAGCGCCTGCAGGCGGTCGAGCGGCACCAGCGGCGTCTTGCCGCCCTCGAACATGTTGAGGAGCTTGGGCGCCGTCACCCGCCGGGCGATCGTCTCCATCTGGGCCTCGCTGGTGGGCGCCTCGACGAAGATGACGTCGGCGCCCGCCGCCGCGTAGGCCAGCGCGCGCTCGATGGCCGCGTCCAGCCCCTCCACCGCGATGGCGTCGGTGCGCGCGATCAGCACCAGGTCATCGTCGGTCGCTGCGTCGCGGGCCGCCCGCAGCTTCTGGACCATCTCGCCCGCCGGGACGATGGTCTTGTCGTCGAGGTGGCCACACCGCTTGGGGAACGTCTGGTCTTCCAGATGGAGCGCGGCCACGCCGGCGCGCTCGAACTCGCGAATCGTCCGGCGCACGTTCAGCGTGTTGCCGTAGCCGGTGTCCGCGTCGGCGATGACCGGGACGCCCGCGTGCTCCACGATGACGCTCAGCCGCTCGGCCACCTCGGTGAGGCCGAGCAGTCCCAGGTCCGGGTAGCCCATGCTCCGCGCGATGCCGCCGCCCGTCGCGTAGGCGGCGGCGAAGCCGGCGCGCTGCACGAGGCGGGCGGACATGCCGTCGTAGACGCCCGGCGCGACCACGATCTGCTCACCGGCGATCAGCTTCCGCAGTGCGGTGGTCGGCCGCACCGATCACGCTCCCGCCGCGCTGGCGCCGGCGATCCGGCCGAAGACGGCGCCCGACATCAGCCCGGTGCCGCCCGGATAGTTGCCGTGGAACAGCCCGCCGACCATCTCGCCGCACGCGTACAGGCCGGGGATCGGCGTCCAGCTGGTGCTCTGCACCTGGGCCTGCGCGTCCACCTTCACGCCGCCGAACGTGAAGGTGATGCCGCCGGTCACCGGCCACGCGGTGTAGGGCGGCGTGTCGAGGCGCTGCGCCCAGTTCGATTTCGGCAGCGCCAGCCCCCTGGTCCCCAGCCCGTCGCGCACGGTCGGATCGAACGCGCCCGATCCGACGGCGGCGTTGTACGCCTCGAGCGTCTCGCGGCAGGCGCGCGCGATCGACCGGCAGCTGCTCCACCAGCGCCGCCAGCGAGTCGGCCGTCGCGGGCTTGCCGGTCTTGTAGCGCCCTTCGAGCAGGCCGGTGACCTTGTCGTCGAAGATCTGGTAGGCGACGCCCGCGGGGCTGGTTGAGGATGATGCCGCCCAGCTTGGCGTACGTGTAGAACTGGAAGTCCTCGCCCTCGTCGAAGAACCGCCGGCCGTTGACGTCCACCAGCACGCCGAACGGATAGGAGAGACGGTTGGTCTTGTCGGTCAGCTTGCGATCGCCGTGCGGCGGCGCCTCGGCGTCGATCGGCGTGGAGTGGCAGCCCGTCCACTGCCCGCACGGCAGGGCGCCGATCTCGAGCGCCATGCGCAGGCCGTCGCCGGTGTTGTAGCGGGTGCCGCGCACCTTGGCGTGGTCCCACGGGCGTCCGAGATAGCGGGCGCGCCACTCGGGATTGGCCTCGAAGCCGCCGCAACCGAGCACGACCGCGCGTGCGCGTCGAGCTCGCCGAACCCGTCGCCATCGCGCACGCCCACGCCGGTGACGCGCCCGCTGCCCGTCCTGGCTCAGGCGTACGGCGCTGGTGCCGTAGCGGATCTCGACGTCGCGCTCCTGGGCGGCCTTGAACCACATGGCCGACAGCCCGATCGCCCTCGTGGCGCGCGCGGATCACCGCGCCCGGCGACCACTTGATCGTGTTGCCGACCCGCACCGCGCTGAGCGAGACGGCGGCTTCCATCGTGATGCCCTGCGCGGCCATCCAGCGCACGGTGTCGTAGGAGCGGCCGATCAGGATCTCCGACAGCTCCGGATCGCTGCGGCCCTCCGTCACGCGGTCCAGATCCTCGCGAAACCGCTTCGTGCGGATACGGCTCGACGCCGGTGATGAAGTCCCGGCACCTGCTGCTCGACGTCGGGCACCAGCGGCAGCAGATCCTCCGCGCGATCGTAGGCGAAGCGCAGCAGGCCGCCACTGTAGTGGGTGTTGCCCCCGCGCAGCTCGCGCGGCGCCTTCTCCAGCACGACGACCCGGCGAGCGCCCTGCTCGCGCGCCGAGACGGCGGCGGCCAGCGCCGCATTCCCCGCTCCCACGACCACCACGTCGTAGTCGGCCATCTCTCACTCCCGTGGCGGCGTGTCGCCACCGAGGCTGCACGATAGCAGAGCCGGCTCGGGCAGGCCATCGGGCGCGCTTCGCCTTCACGCGCGCGATGCTTGCGGGTACGATGCAGGCCATGGCCAATCTGAGCCGACTGCTGGGCGACAGCGCCCCGATCGCCGAGGTGCGCGCGCAGGCCGCGCGCCTGGTGCGCTCGGGCGCGAGCCCGGGACGCCGGCTGCCGCCCATCCTGATCCTGGGCGAGACCGGCACCGGCAAGGGACTGCTGGCCGACGCCATCCATCGCGACGGCGCGCGCGCGAGCGGCCCGTTCGTCGACGTCAACTGCGCGGCCATTCCCGAGACGCTGCTCGAGGCCGAGCTGTTCGGCTTCGAGCGCGGCGCCTTCACCGACGCGCGGCAGGCCAAGCCGGGGCTCTTCCAGGCGGCCAACGGCGGCACGATCTTCCTCGACGAGGCCGGCCTGCTCCCGATCTCGCTGCAGTCGAAGCTCCTGAAGGTGCTCGAGGAGCGCTCGGTGCGGCGCCTGGGCAGCACGCGCAACGAGCCGCTCGACGTCGCCATCGTCGCCGCCACCAGCGAGGACCTTCCGCTCGCCATCCAGGAAGGGCGCTTCCGCGCGGATCTCTACCACCGCCTCGCCGTCGTCACCATCAACCTGCCGCCGCTGCGCAGCCGGGGCCGGGACGTGCTCGTCCTCGCCGACGATTTCCTCGCGCGCATCTGTGAAGACTACGGCCTCGGGATTCGCTCGCTCACCGAGGACGCCCAGGCGGCCTTGCTGGCCCACCCGTGGCCCGGCAACGTGCGCGAGCTGGCCAACGTGCTGGAGCGGGCGGCGCTGCTCTCGGACGGGAACGCGACTCAGCGCGCGCGATCTGGGGTTGGTCAGCGCCACCGCCATCGACATGGCCCGCGAGCCCGCCAGTGTCGCGAGCGTCACCATCGGCGACGACGTCGAGGCCGAGAGCGAGCGCAGCGTGCTGCTCGATGTGCTGCGCGCCACCGGCTGGAATTTCACGCGGGCGGCCGGCCGTCTGGGGCTGCCGCGCAACACGCTGCGCTACCGCGTGGAGCGGCTGGGCCTCGTGCCCGAGGGCCCGCCCGAGCGACGCCGGGGCGGCCGGCCGCCGGCGCTCGGCCGGCCCGAACGGCCGACGGACGACGTCAAGCGCGCCGAGCCGGTGCTCGAGACGCGCCGGGTGACGCTGCTGCAGGTCCGTCTGCTCCCCGCCCCGGCCGGCGCGTGGGAGACCAACCACGGCCTCGAGGAGAGCACCGCGAAGATCCGGAACTTTGGCGGCCGGATCGAGACGACGGGGCCGGCCGAGCTGCTGGCCGCCTTCGGCCTCGAGCCGGACGAGGACGCGCCGCGCCGCGCCGCCTATGCGGCGCTCGCCGTGCGCACGCTGGCCGCGCGCGCCCGCAGCGATGCGATGGACGTGCCGGCGATCGCCATCGCGCTGCACGCCGAGCAGCTGTCGGTGATCCGCGAGGGAGGCGGCGTCCGGGTCGATCCCGCCGCCTACAAGGACGCGCAGCGCGCGCTCGACGGGCTCATCGCCAGCGCGCCGCCCGGCAGCGTGACGGCCACCGCCGCGGCCAGCCGGCTCCTCGCCCGCCGCTTCGATCTGATCCCGCTCGGCGGCCGGGCCGAGGCGGGCGCGTGCCGCGTGGTGCGCCACGCGGAGGTCGGCCGCACTCGCTTCGTCGGCCGCGAGCGCGAGCTGCGGCTGCTGCGCGAGTGCTTCGAGCGGGTGCAGGGCGGGCAGGGCCAGGTGGCCATGATCGTGGGCGAGCCCGGCATCGGCAAATCGCGGCTGCTGCACGAGCTGCGGCGGCAGCTCGGGCGTAGCGCCACCTGGGTGCAGGGCCACGCGCAATCGTTCGGGCGCTCGATGCCCTTCCACCCGGTGATCGACATGACGCGCCGGGTGTGCCGCGTGGACGACTCCGACCCGGAGTCGGTGATCATCGAGAAGGTCGAGCGCGCGCGCCAGCGCGTCGGGGTGGAAGACACCGAGACCGTCGCGGTCATCCGCTATCTCCTCTCGGTCGATCCCGGCGACCCGGTCCTGACCGCCATGGACCCCGAGCGGCGGCACGCGGCGATCATTCGCGCCACCCACGGGCTGATGGAGCGGGGCTCCGAGCTCCGCCCGCACGTGGTCGTGATCGAGGACGTGCACTGGTCCGATCCGGCCACCGAGGACTGGATCATTCGCCTGGCCGGGCGGATCGCCACCAAGCGGGTGCTGCTGGTCTTGACGTACCGGCCGGGCTATCGGCCCGGGTTCGGCAGCCAGAGCTTTCACACCGCGCTGGCGCTGTCGACGCTGACCGGCGAGGAGAGCCTGAGCGTCGCCGGCGGGCTGCTGGGCGCGGCCGATCTCCCGGCGTCGCTGCAGACCCTGGTGCTCGACAAGGCCGACGGCAATCCGTTCTTCATCGAGGAGCTGGTGCGCTCGCTCGAGGAGGTCGGCGCGGTCCGCCGGGACGGCGACGGCAGCGTGAGTCTCGCCGCGAGCCTGGACCACGTGGCGGTCCCCGACACCGTGCAGGAGGTCATCCTCGCGCGCACGCACCGCCTCGACGAGCGTCTCCGCTCGCTGCTCGAGGTCGCCTCGGTCATCGGCAAGAACGTGCCGTTCTCGGTGCTCCGCGCGGTCACGGGCCGGTCCGAGGAGGCGCTGAGCGCCGATCTCCGACGCCTGCAGGAATCCGAGTTCCTCTACGAGACGCGCAGCTTCCCCGAGATCGAGTACACCTTCAAGCACGCGCTCACCCACGACGTGGCCTACGGGCGCGTCGATCCCGAGCAGCGCCGCGCGCTGCACGGGCGCATCGTGGCGGCGCTGGAGGCCCTCTATCCCGATCGCCTCGAGGAGCACGCCGAGCGGCTGGCCTATCACGCGCTGCAGGGCGAGCTCTGGCCCCGCGCGCTGCGCTACTCGCGCCAGAGCGGCGCCAAGGCCTTCGCGCGCTCGGCCAACCGCGAGGCGGTCGCGTCCTTCGAGCAGGCCCTCGCCGCGCTCGCGCACCTGCCCGAGAACCCGGAGACGCTGGCCGAGGCGATCGACGTGCGCCTGCTGATGCGCAGCGTGCTGCTGCAGCTGGCCCAGCTCGAGCGCATCCGCCGGGACCTCGGTGAGGCCGAGACCTTCGCCCTCGCCCTCGGCGACCGACGCCGGCTCGGCTGGGTGTGGGCGTACACGACGACGGCGCTGCTGTTCGCGGCCGAGCCGATCCGCGCCCTGGTCGTCGGGGAGAAGGCGCGCGCGCTGGCCGACGAGGTCGGGGACGTGCCGCTGCGCGCCTCGGCCCGGACGCCGCTGGCCCACGCCTGTCGCGAGCGGGGCGACCTTCGCCGGTCCGTCGCCGTGTTCGGCGAGGCGATCGAGCTGCTCACCGGCGATCTCGCCCGGCAGCGGTTCGGCCAGGCCATTCCCCCCGCCGTCTACGCGCGCGGCATGGCCGCGCTCTGCCTGGCCGAGCTCGGCGACTTCGCCGAGGCCGAGCGACTGGGGACCGAAGCCAGGCTGCTCACGAAGCCCGAGGACCTGCCGTTCGGCTTCGCGATGGCCCACATGGCGCTGTGCAACATCTATCTCGTGCAGGACCGCCTGCCGGAGGCCATGCAGATCCTCGAGCCCGCGCTCGAGGTCATCCGCGCGCGCGGGATCCCGATTCCGTGGGCGACCGCCTTGCAGGGCTATGCGCTCGCGCTGTCGGGACACGCCGAGGAAGGCTGCGGCGTGCTCGCTACGGGGCTGGCGGAGGCGGATCGGTTGCGATTCTTCTTCGGCCACTCGCAGTGGGTGGCCTGGCTGGCCCACGCCCACCTGCTGGCCGGGCAGATGGATGAGGCCCGCCGCCGCGGCGACGAGGCGCTACGGCTGAGCCGCGAGCGCGGCCAGCGCGGCTACGAGGCCCTGGCGCTCTACGTCCTGGGGCAGATCGAGAGCCGGCGCGAGCGCCGCACGACCGCCGCGGCGGTGACGCTCTACGGCGAGGCGCTGGCGCTGGCCGACGAGCTCGGGATGCGCCCGCTCGCCGATCGCTGCCGGGCGGCCCTGGACCCGCCGGGCGGCTGAGCCTCAGACCGCGGTCGCCAGCGCCGCGCCCACCGCCTGCCGCACCTTCTGCTGCTGGGCCGGCGTCGCCACCATGCGCAGCAGCTCCTGGAAGTTCGGATGCGTGAGACCGCTCTCGACGAAGGTGTCCCGCTTGGCGGCCAGTACCGCGCTCAGGATCTCCGCCTGCTCGGATTTCTCCAGCCGCCGCCAGATGCAGCGCTGCAGGTTCTCGACGTCGAGCCGGGCCTGGATGTGCAGCAGTCCCTCCATCCCGGCGATCAGGTCGATGAAGTCGTCGATCGCGCGCTCCTGTTCGGCGAGCGTCAGGCCGCGGAACGCCCGCAGCGTCTCGGCGTGCTCCAGCCGCGCGTGCTGCGACTCCTCACGCCAGTGCGACTCGAAGATGTGCCGGGTCAGCGGATCGAGCGCCGTGTCGTCCACGAAGCACGTCAGGTAGTGCAGCTGCGACAGCCACTCGATGGCCGCGGTGAGCAGGAGCACCGCGGCCGGGTGCCGGCTCAGCACGACCTCGACGATCTGCCGGGCTTCCGGCAGCAGCGTGAGGGGCAGCCCGAGCGCGTCGTCCACGCGCGCCCCGATCTGGCGGAACAGGTTCATGTGCTTGAGCTCGTCGGCCGCGCAGGTGGCCAGCGCGTCGGACCGGGCGCGATCGTCCTGCTCGAGGCCACGCGCCAGCATCGTCATGGCGGGGGCGATGAACTCCTCCAGGCACGCGAACAGGTGCGCGTAGGCGCCCAGCTCGACGTGGGTGAGCTTGACCTTCTCCGCCGGCGACAGGCACGCGACCCGATCGGCGCCGGACAGCCGCAGCGGCAGCCAGCGGCGGCTGAGATCGAAGTGACGATTGCCGATGACGTCATCGATCCGCCACTGCATCTGGTCGGTCACCGGCCGCCCCTCTGTGTACGTGCTCATCGTCTCCTCCTCTCCTGGATCGAACCGCCTGGGTCCCTCGACTCCGGTCGGGTCGTCAGTGCCGGCGCTGGCCGTCACTCCACGACGAGCTGCGCGAAGACCTTGACCGGCCGCGTGATGTTGAAGAAGTTCGGCGAGGTGCGAGCCACCGCCTCGTGCAGCTCCTGCAGCTGCTCGGGCGTGGCGAAGCCCTTGAGCCGAGCCGTGTAGCGGATCGTCTCGTACCCCGGCGCCACGGAGGCATCGAGGCCGAAGAGGCCGCGCAGATCGAGCGTGCCCGTGGTCTCCACCTGCACGCGCGCCAGCGTGATACCCCGCTGGGCGGCGCCGGTCACGTACCGCTCGGTGAGGCAGGCGTTCAGCGCGGCCATGAGCAGCTCCTGAGGATTGGGCGCGGTGTTGCGGCCGAAGAGCTCGAAGGGCTCGTCGGCGTCGATGGTGAAGTTCCGGTGCACCTGCCAGCCCCCGATCGTGTAGGACTCCACCGACGTCCGGCTCCGCATCTGCCCCTTCCACTCCGAACGGACCCGGAACTCCACGTGGGCCTTGGCCGGATCGCGCTCCATCTCGTGCGCGACGTCCGTCAGCTCGTCCACGTCCAGGCCGTTGACCACCTTTCCTTCCATCACCACCGTCGCCATTTCCCTGACCCCTTTCAGCGGTTGCTCCGCTCTCTCGCGTTGTCGCGCCAGGCTATGGGCAAATGCGATGCCGAACCAGCAGGCGTGCAATATCAGAACGTTACGAGACCGCTGACCACCGCGGACTGTTTCGGCAGTTTCGGCGGTTTCGGCGGTTGGGCAGTTACTTGGAGGTTTGGCCGTTACTTAGAAAGGAAACGGCGATCGGGCAAGCGCGGGCGGCGGTGCAATGCAACCTTGCGGAGCTATTGGCCCGTCAATGCAGCGTGTCCGCTTCCGGGAGCGTCGAGAGCCGCAAGCCTGCCTTGCAGTCCCCGTCACCAAGTGCGCGATTTCGCGGTGTCGACGGATGGCGCGCGGCGTGCTATTCCCTCGCCCATGCGCGATGAGGCGGCCGGCGGTGAGGTGATCATCGGCGTGGACGTCGGGGCGAGCTCCATCGCCGGGGGGCTGGTGACGGCCGACGGCGAGGTGCTGACGCACGTGCAGCGGCGGACGCGGGACGGCGCCGGCGGCGACGCGGTCGAGCGCCTGCTCGACGTGGTGGCGGCGATTCACGCCGAGGCGGGCCAGCGTGGTCTCGCCGTGCAGGGCGTGGGCGTGGGCCTGCCGAGCATCGTGGACGTGGACCGAGGCCGGATGGTCAGCTCGCAGAACTTCGTGCCCGAATTTGCCGACGTCCCCATCGGCGACTGGATCGCCGAGCAGACCGGACTGACGACGTACGTGGACAACGACGTCAATGCCCTGGCGCTGGGCGAGCGGCGGTGGGGAGCCGGGCGCGGGGTGTCGTCGCTGGTGATGGTGGCCATCGGGACTGGCGTGGGTGGCGCGCTGATCATGAACGACGCACTGGTGCGGGGGCGGGACGGCTACGCCGGCGAGTTCGGGCACGTCACGGTCATGCTGAACGGCCCCGTCTGTTTTTGCGGCGGCCGGGGCTGCATGTGCGCCTTCGTGGGCGGCGCCGCCATCGAGCAATCGGCGCAGCTGCGCCTGCGCACGCGACCGGACTCCAAGCTCCTGACGCTGGCGGGCGGCGAGGTCACGGCGGTCACCACGGCGGTGGTGTTCGAGGCGGCCGCCGGCGGTGACGGGCTGGCCCGCACCCTCGTCGACGAAGCCTGCGAGGCGCTCGCCGCCACCCTCGGCACCCTGATCAACGGTCTCAATCCGGAGCTGGTGATCGTCACCGGCGGGGTGGTCCGCTCCCTGGCGCCGCTGCGCGACGACATCCTGCAGCGCGCCACCAAGTACGCGCTGGCGCGCGTCCTCGACGACACGGCGATCCGCATGATCCCGTCCGACAAATCGTCCAGCATGCGGGGGGCGGCGGCGCTCTTCCTGTACGAGGCGGCGCGCCGGGGCCAGCAGCCCGCGGCGGACGACCCGCGGCCCGCGGCAGACCAACGGAGATAGCCATGTACGTGTCCAGGCCCGGCGCGCGGATCTTCTACCAGGTCACCGGCTCGGCCGAGCACGACGTGGTGCTCCTGCCCCCGTGCTATCCGGTCGTGCACAGCCGGACGTGGAAGATGCAGGTGCCGTACCTCTCGCGGACCTTCCGCGTCGTCACCACGGACTTCCGCGGCAACGGCCGCTCCGACCGGCCGGCGACCGGCTACGAGTTCGATACGCTGTACGGAGACGTGTGCGCGGTGCTCGACGAGGCGGCCCGGCCGCCATTCGCGCTGGTCGGCTACTCCTGCAGCAACATGCTCACCATCCGGTACGCGGTCGAGCATCCCGAGCGGCTCTCGCACCTGATCCTCCTGAGCTCGCAGTACAGCCAGCCGCTGCCCGAGCCCTTCGATGAGAAGTACGCTCCGCTGGTCCGCGACGACTTCGCGGGATACCTGCGCCGCTTCTTCACGAGCCTCTATCCGGAGCCGCACTCCCTGAAGGGCATCGAGGACGGGATCGGCTGGGGCGGCGAGACGACGGCCGAGGTCCTGGTCGAGGCGCTGCGCGAGATCCGCAAGGACAACGTGCGCGACCTCCTGGCCAAGATCACCACGCCCACGCTGGTCCTGCACGGCACGCGCGACCGCATCGTGCCCTACAAGGTGGGCGTGGAGATCGCCGAGACCATCCCGGGGGCGCGCTTCGTGACCTTCGAGGGCGGCGGGCACGGCCTGCCGGGGCGCGAGGCCGTGAACGTGAACCGGCTGATCCGCGACTTCGTCCTCGACCACCCGGTCGCCTCGCAGACCATCCCGCCGGCGACGGAGCGGCCGACGGCCAAGCCGCCGGCGCGGACGCGGCGCCGGCGGGTCCTGTTCCTGTCGAGCCCGATCGGGCTCGGCCACATCCAGCGCGACGTGGCCATCGCGCAAGGCCCTGCGCGCGCGCTACCCGGACGCCACGGTGGACTTTCTCGCCGCGGATCCCGCCGACCGCGTGGTCCGTCACCTCGGCGAGCGCCTGCATCCGGCCACCCGGCTGCTCCTCAACGAGAGCGCCCACGTCGAGAGCTGGGCCTCCGACCACGAGCTGCACGCGTTCAACGCGCTGTGGGACATGGACGAGATCATGGCGGCCAACTTCATGGTCTTCGCCGACGTGGTGGAGGCCGAGGACTACGACCTCTGGGTCGGCGACGAGGGCTGGGACCTCGACTACTACCTGCACGAGAATCCCGGCCTGAAGCGGGCGCCTTACGTCTTCATCACCGACTTCATCGGCGTCCTCCCCATGCGGGAGGACCGCTCGTCCACCGAGTTCCGGCGCGCGTGGGAGAAGAACGCCGAGAACATCGATCACCTCCGTCTGCATCCCGACGTGCGCGACCTGTCCATCATGGTCGGCGACGAGGCGGACGTGCTCGACCGCGAGTTCGGGCCCGACCTGCCCAACATGCGGCAGTGGGCGCGCGAGCACTTCCAGTTCTCCGGCTACACCTACCACTTCGACCCCGCCGCCTATCGCGACCGCGCGGCGCTGCGGCGGCGGCTCGGGTACCGCGACGGCGAGCGGGTGATCCTCGTCTCCGTCGGCGGCACCCGGGCCGGCCGCCAGCTGCTCCGCAAGTGCGCGGAGGCGTTCGCCGGCGTCGCCGGGCAGCTGCCCGACACGCGGATGGTGCTGGTGGCGGGTCCGCGGCTCGATCCGCGCGAGCTGCCGGCCCACCCGCGCATCGAGGTGCGGCCGTTCGTGCCCGATCTCTACGAGCACCACGCGGCGGTCGACCTCGCCATCGTGCAAGGCGGTCTCACCACCACGATGGAGCTGGCCGCCTTCCAGACTCCGTTCTTCTACTTTCCGCTGCGCAATCACTTCGAGCAGCAGCACTTCGTGGCCCGCCGGCTGGAGCGGCTGGGCGCCGGCCGTGCGGATGGACTACGACCGCACCTCGGCCGAGGCGCTGGGAGCCGCCATGGTCACCCACCTCGGCCGGCCGGTGCGCTACGCTGACGTGCCGGTCGATGGGACCGAGCGCGCGGCGCAAATGATCGCCAATCTACTCTGAGCAACGGGAGGACGACCATGGGCGTCAACGGCGTGAACCTGGACGGCATCAAGCAGGTCGACACGCTCGTCCGTCAGAACCCGGCAATGGGCAAGTGCGGATTCAAGGCCCGCTCCTCGTGGAAGCGCGGCACGCGGAGCGAGGTGACCGTCGACTCGATCCTGGCCGGCGGCCACGAGATGTCGCCGGCGACCCGGCGCTTCACGATCAGCGTCGACGAGCCGCCGTTCCTGGGCGGCGCCGACGCTCAGCCCAACCCGGTGGAGGTGCTCCTGGCCGCGCTGGCCGGCTGCGTGACGGCCGGCATCGCGACCAACGCCGATCTGTTCGGCGTGCCGATCGACGCCATGAGCATCGAGCTCGAGGCCGACGTCGACGCCCGCGGCATGCTGGGGCACGACAAGAGCGTGCGCAACGGCGTGACCGACATCCGCTACACGGTCACCATCCAGAGCCCGGCCTCGGAAGAACAGGTCCGCCGCTGCAAGGAGACGATCGACCGCAAGTCGCCGGTGCGCGACACGCTGGCCAACCCCGTGAACATCACCTCGACGCTGGTCTACCAGCCGCGCTGAGCCGCGGATGCCGGGCGAGATCAACTGCATCTACACCAAGTCGCTGATCCCGCTGGTCGAGCGGGAGGTCGGCGAGGCGGGCGTGGCGGCCCTGTTGCGGACGGCCGGGCACTCGCGCGAGTACCTGACGGCCGATCACAACTGGCTGCCGCTTCCCCTCGCCGACTCGCTCGTCGCGCCTGGCCATGACGCTGGTGGGCGAGACCGACGAGGAGCGCTGGGGGCGGCGGTGGGGCGAGTACCACATGGACTGGAAGCCCAGCCACGACGAGCGGTCCTACCTGGGCGGCTACACCATGGGCCTCGGCAGCCCGCGCGCCGTCTTCGCGCGCCTCCCGACGATCGAGGGCGCGATCAACCGCGCGGTGGACGTGTCGAGCTGGTCGAGATGCATCGCGCGCGCGCGATCGTCCGCGCTGACGCCGCGTCGCCGGCGTGCGCACGCCCCGATGGCTCTGCAGCCACCTGCGGACCATGCTCGAGCGGTTTCCCACCAACTGGGGGCTGCCGCGCGCCGTGGTGACCGAATCGCAGTGCGCGGCCACCGGCGCGCCGGCGTGCGTCTGGCACCTGCGCTGGAAGAACCCGCCGATCGGGGCGCGGGTCTGGGGGCCGCTCGTCGCCGGCGCGGCGACCTGGCCGGCCGTCCTGGCCGCCGCCACGACGGACGAGGACTGGCTGCGCGCGGGCGGCGATCGCCGCGGTGCCCGCTCGTCGCCGGCGCGGCGAGCGGGCATCGCCTGGCGCGAGCATCGCGAGCGCCGCAAGATCGAGCGGCTGCGGGATATCCAGAGCGACGAGATCCTGCACTCCGCCCGGCGAGCTCGAGAAGAAGTTCCGCGACCTGGAGACGAAGATCGAGCAGCTCTCGCTGCTCATCGACCTCAGCGGCGTCGTCAACGCCACGCTCGACACCGAGAAGATCTACGAGCAGGCACTCGATCGTCTGGTCCATCGCATGGGCTTCCAGGCCGCCAACCTCTTCCTCGTCGATCCCAGCCGCGGCGTGGTGCGCGCGCACCGCAGTGCGGGCGACGAGCCGCACCGGGCCCTGGAGGAGATCGAGTTCCGGCTCGACGCCGCCGACAGCCTGACCGCCGAGGTGGCGCGCAACGGCCTGCCGGTCATCGTCAACGACGTGGAGACCACCCCCATCCCCCTGCATCTGCCCACGGTCCGCGCGCTCAACGTGCGCTCGCTGGTGGCGGTGCCCCTGCGGGTGAACGACCGCATCTTCGGCGTGCTCGGCGTCGTCTCCAGCACGCCGGGTCGCTTCGCCGACGCCGACGTGGATCTGCTGGCGGCGGTGGCCAACAACGTGGCGCTGGCCGTCGATCGGGCGGAGAGCTTCCAGACGATCGAGGACCTCAGTCGCGGCCTCGAGGACAAGGTGCGGGTGCGCACCGAGCAGTTGCGCGCGGCCAACGAGGAGCTGGCCAGCGCCTACCGCGAGCTGCAGTCGACGCAGATGCAGCTCATCCAGCGCGAGAAGATGGCCTCGGTCGGCCAGCTGGTGGCCGGCGTCGCCCACGAGCTGAACAACCCCATCGGGTTCATCTACTCCAACATCGGCACGCTGGAGGACTTCGTCACCCGTCTGCGCACCATGCTGGAGGTGTACCGCGCCGCACCGCTGACCGAGCCCACCCGGGCCGTCGTGCAGCAGCGGTGGGACGGCCTCAAGGTCGACTACGCGCTCCGCTACCTCGACTCGATGATCCAGGGCATCCGCGAGGGGGCCGAGCGGAGCCGGAAGATCGTGCGGGACCTGCGCGTGTTCGCGCGCGGCCAGGACGAGGCGTGGCAGTCGGTCGACCTGCACGAGGAGATCGAGTCGAGCCTCACCCTGCTGAGCCACCTGCTCAAGGACCGGGTCACCGTCGAACGCCACTTCGGCGCCCTGCCGTCCGTGGAGTGCATTCGCTCGCAGATCGACCAGGTGTTCCTCAATCTCCTCGCCAACGCCGGGCAGGCCATCGCGGGCGCGGGCCGCATCACCATCGAGACCGCGGTGGACGACGGGCACGCGGTGGTGACGATCGCCGACAGCGGGCCGGGCATCCCCGCCGCCGTCCTCGGCCGGATCTTCGACCCGTTCTTCACGACCAAGCCCGTGGGCGAGGGCACCGGCCTGGGGCTCTCCATCAGCTACGAGATCGTCAAGAAGCACGGCGGCGAGCTGCGGGCCGAGAGCCCGGCCGCCGGCGGGGCGGTGTTCACGCTGCGCATCCCGATGACGCGGCAGACGGCATGAGCGAGGCGGCGACCATTCTCCTGGTGGACGACGAGCCGCGGGTCCTCGACTCGCTCGAGGCCTTGCTCGGCATGGACCACCGGGTGCTCCGCGCCGAGAAGCCGGAGGCCGCGCTCGAGGCGCTCGCCACGGAGCCCGTCGCGGTCGTCGTGAGCGATCAGCGGATGCCGGGGATGCTCGGGACCGAGCTGCTGGCCCGCAGTCGTGACATCGCGCCCGACACGGTTCGGATCCTCCTCACCGCCTTCACCGATGCCGAGGCCCTGGTGGAGTCCATCAATGCCGCCGGCATCTACCACTTCGTCCACAAGCCGTGGGACCCCACCGAGCTGCGGCTGCTGATGACCCGCGCGGTGGAACGCCATCGTCTCGTCGCGCGAGCGCGAGCGACTCGTGAGCGACCTCGGTGCCCGGAATCGGGAGCTGGAGCAGACGCTGGCCAGCCTGCGCGCGGCCCGGGCCGACGTCGAGCGCGAGGCGGCGCTCCGCGCGCAGCTGCAGCGCTACGTCTCGCCCCGGCTGGTCGATCTGGCGCTCGCCGAGGGCACGCTGCTGGCCGGGCCCGGCGTGTGGCGAGCGGCCACCGTGCTGTTCGCCGACATCCGGGGCTTCACCCACCTCATCGAGTCGACGCCGGCCCCGGTCACCATCCGGCTTCTGGACGAGTACTTCGCGGCGATGATCGACATCATCTTCGCGCGCCAGGGCACCGTCGAGCAGCTCATCGGCGACGAGATCGTCGCGCTCTTCGGACTCACCGAGGACGAGCCCGACGCCGCCGCGCGCGGCGTGTTCGCCGCGCTGGACATGATCGACGGCGTGCGGGCCCTGGCCGTCCGCTGGGCCGCGGCGGGCCTGCCGGCCTTCGACATCGGCATCGGCATCAGCTCCGGGCGCGTGATGGCCGGGACCATCGGCTCCGACCGGCGCCGGGAGCTCATCGTGGTGGGCCGGCCCATGATCGCGGCCGCGCGCATCCAGCGCATGACGCGCCTGTTCGATGCGCATATCATCGCCAGCGAGGAGACCTTCGCCGAGGTGCGGGGCCGGGTGCAGCATCGCGAGCTGGGAACGCCCCGGCTCAAGGGCATCAAGCAGCGCGCGGCGCTCTACGAGATCCTCGCCCGGGGCCAGACCGTGCTGGTCGAGACCCCGGCCTAGCGTGACCCCACGGGAGACATGGTGGACCAGACGACCATTCTGATCGTCGACGACGAGCCGCGCGTGCTCGACGCGCTCGAGGCCGTGCTCGCCGCCGAGTTCCGCGTCCTGCGCGCATCGAGCGGACCAGCGGCGCTGGACCTGCTCCGCGCCGAGGACGTGGCCGTCATCCTCACCGACTACAAGATGCCCGGGATGACGGGCGTCGAGATGCTCCGCGAGTGTCAGACCATCGCACCGGACGCGGTCCGGCTCGTCCTCACGGCCTACACCGACGTCGACAGCCTCATGGACGCCGTCAACACCGGCCACATCTATCACTTCGTGGCCAAGCCGTGGGACTCCAACGAGCTGCTCGTCGTCCTCCGCCGCGCCGTCGAGCGCCACGCGCTCGCGCAGGAGAACGCCCGCCTGCGCGAGGAGCTGGAGCTCGCCTACAACGCCGTCCGGCGACAGGTCGCGGAGATCCGCGCCCGTCCGACCGCCTTCGACGCCGTCACCGGTGCGGCCACCGGCCTGCGCGAGGCCATCGGCCTGGCCCGCAAGGTGCTCGACACGGGGACCACGGTCCTGCTGCGCGGGGAAACCGGCACGGGCAAGGAGCTGTTCGCGCGGCTGATCCACGACAGTGGCAGCCGCCGGGAGCGGAAGTTCGTCGCCCAGAATTGCGGCGCCCTGTCCGAGACGCTGCTGGAGTCCGAGCTCTTCGGCCACGTGCGCGGCGCGTTCACCGGCGCCATCGCCGAGCGCCGCGGCCTCTTCGAGGAGGCCCACGGCGGCACCATCCTGCTGGACGAGGTCGGGGAGATGACTCCGGCCACCCAGCTCCGACTGCTGCGGGTGCTGCAGGAGGGCGAAGTCCGCCGCGTCGGCGAGTCCTCGGCCCGCAAGGTGGACGTGCGGATCATCGCCGCCACGAACGCCGATCTGGAAGCGCGGGTGAGCGACGGCGCCTTTCGCCAGGATCTCTACTATCGCCTGAACGTGTTCCCGATCACGCTGCCCCCGCTGCGGGCCCGCTCTCAAGACATTCCGGCGCTGGCCGAGCACTTCCTGCGCCTGCACCGCGCCCGCCGGGCCGTGCCGGGCTTCACCGCGGAGGCGCTCGCATGCCTGCGGGTGTACCCGTTCCCCGGCAACGTGCGCGAGCTGGAGAACGAGGTCGAGCGGGCGCTCGCGCTGGCCGACGACGGCCGCCCCATCGGCGTCGAGCACCTCTCCGGACGGGTGCGCGAGGCCGGGCGGGCCGGAGCGCCGCCGAACACGCTGAACGAGGCCATCGAGGAGCTGAAGCGCCGGATGATCGAGGACGCCCTGCGCGAGTGCGGCTCCAAGACCCGCGCCGCCGAGCGCCTGGGTCTCACGCGCCAGAGCCTGCAGCAGATGCTGCGCCGCCGGAGCGAGCCCTAGGCCGGCTGCTGAAAAAGGCCCATCTGCTTCGTTGGTGCCCGCGGCCGGGCGCTCAACGTACAGGAAGTACGCCTCGCGCCCGGCCGCGGGCACCGCCTCGCATCTGGACCTTTTTGATCAGCCGGCGACGTTTCCCGCAGGCGGCTAGGCGCGCGTCGCCGTTCCCGCGACGGGTCGTGGCGTGGCGCCACGGTCGCCGGCCAGGTCGGCGGGGCGCAGCCACACGAACACCAGCGTGCCGGCCAGCAGGACCACCGATACGTGGCCGAACGCGAGGCCCCAGCCGACGCACGCTGGCGCCGCCCAGGAGATCGAGCATCGCCCCGAGCGCGAGAGGGCCGAGAAACCCGCCGGCGTAGCCGAGGGTCGAGTGCACCGCCAGGGTGGCGCCGCGCCGTCCGGGCTCGGCGCTGCCGGCGCTGCCCGCGGTCAGTGACGAGGAATCCGACCAGATCAGGATCGCGTAGCCGAGCACGAGCAGCACCGCGGCGGCGTACGGCAGTGACGCGCCGAAGCCGACGACGCCCGCCATCGCGGCCGAGGCCAGCATCGTCCCGAGGATGAACCGGCGGCGGCCGAATCGGATCGCCAGCTCGTTGCCCCACACGCTGGCCCACACGCCGAGTAGCCCCATCACGCTGGCAACGGTCGCGGGCGCCATCGGCGTCCACGCACCGCCGCCCTGCGCCGCGGCAAACGCCAGGAAGGTCACCACCCAGGCCCGCAGCGCCGACATCTCCCACGTGTGCACGCAATACGCGATCGAGTAGGCCAGCGCGGATCGATTGCGGAGGATCGGTCGGAAGTCCAGCAGCGCCCCGCGCGAACCCGGCGCCGGGCGTGGTGGGCGAGCCGGCAGGCCGAACAGGACGAGGACGAACGCCAGCGCCGCGCCGAGCGTGCCGGGCACCAGCGCCCAGCGCCAGCCGAGCCAGGCGTTGACCACACCGGCGACGCCGAAGGACAGCGCCCCGCTGATGCCCACCGCCGCGGCGTGGGCCGCGACCGCCCGCGACTGCCGCGGGCCTTCGGTCACATCGCTCAGCGCCTTGAGCCCGGGCATGTAGCTTCCGGCCCAGCCGACGCCCATCAGGGCGCGGAACGCGCAGCGCCGACCAGAACCCCGTCGCGACCCAGGCGAACCCGGCGAACGCCAGCGCGGTGAGGGCCACCGAGCCGAGGTAGATGCGCTTGGGATCGACGCGATCGGTGAGCGACGACAGCAGCGGCACCACCAGCGTGTAGGCCGCGTAGTAGATGCCGCTGATCCAGCCGGCCTCGGTGTGGCTGAGCGACCACTCGGTGAGCAGCGTCGGTATCAGCGCGGCCACGCCGAAGGCGCCGATCTGCGCGCAGGCCTGCGCCCCACACATGGCGACGACGCTGCGATTCCACGTCATCACCGGGTGGGCGTCGCCTCCAGATGCGCGAGCCACTGCGCGATTCGCCCGTCGATCTCGTCGCGAACCCGGCGGAAGACCGCCAGCCGCGCCGCCTCGCTGCCCGTCGCGCGCGACGGGTCCTCGAACGACCAGTGCAGGCGGTTCACCGCGCCCGGGACGAAGGGACACCGCTCGTTGGCGTCGTCGCAGACCGTGATGAGGTAGTCCCAGCGCGCCGGCAGGAGATCGACGTACCGCTTCGAGGTGTGCCGGCTGATGTCGATGTCGCGCTCCGCCATCGCCCGGATCGCCAGCGGATGGACGGACGTCTTCTCCGTCCCCGCGCTCCACGCTTCGCAGCGCTCCGCCGCCCGCGCCCGAAGAAAGCCCTCGGCCATCTGGCTACGGGCGGAGTTGTGGGTGCAGAGGAACAGGACGCGGATCGTATCCATGATCACTCCCTCGCGCCCGGGGTCAGTCGAGGAGTCGCTCGACGATGACGCAGTCGCGCCACTCGCCGTCGAGCTTGCCGTGGCGCCGATAGACTCCCACCACCCGGAACCCGCAGCGCTCGTGCAGGCGCAGGCTCGCCGTGTTCTCGGGAAAGATGCGGGAGACGATCTTCCAGAACCCCCGGGCGGCGTAGGTCTGACACAGCGTCTCCAGAGCGACCCGCCCCGCCCCGGTGCCGCGCGCCTCGCGCGCGACGTAGACCGAGTGCTCCGCGACGCCGGCGTACGCCGGGCGGCTGCGGTAGGCTCCGGCCCCGGCCCAGGCCACCACGCGCCCGGCGCGCTCGACCACCACCGTGGGGAAGCGCTCGCCCTTGTCGGCGAGCAGCGCCGTGATCTGCGCCGCCGTGCGCGGCTCGGTCTCGAACGTGGCGACGCGATCCGCGATCCCCTCGTTGTAGATCGCCGCGATCGCGGCCGCGTCGGCCGGGGTGGCGATCCGCGTGGTGAGCGGCGCGGTCGCCATCCGTCAGGCGGGCTCGCGGTCCATCGCCAGCGGCGCCACGGCCGCGACGACTCTAGGTGGGGGTGGCAGCAGCCATCGGAACAGCGCGGTGGCCGCCGCGGCGCCGAGGAGCTGCGCGACGATGAAGGCGGAAGCGTCGGCGGGCCGGATGCCCGCGAAGGTATCGGTGGCCGACCGCGCCAGCGTCACCGCCGGATTGGCGAACGACGTGGAGGCCGTGAACCAGTAGGCGGCCGTGATGTAGGCGGCCACCGCGAATGGCACCGCCGCGGGGCGCGAACGCGCACAGCCCCAGATCACCGCCAGCAGTCCGAACGTGGCCACGAACTCGCTGAAGGTCTGCGCCGATCCGGCCCGGGCGTGACGCGAGGCGAAGAACAGCGGCAGCTCGAACATGCAGGTGCGCGGCGGCGACGCCGACAAAGGCTCCGGCGATCTGCGCCACGATGTAGGGTGGCACCTCGGCCCACGCCAGGCCGCCCTGCGAGGCGTCGGCGAGCGTGACCGCGGGATTGAAGTGCGCGCCCGAGATCGGCCCGAAGGTCAGGATGAGCGCGACCAGCGCCGCGCCCGGTGGCCAGCGTGTTCGCCAGCAACGCGACGGCGACGTTGCCGCCGGCCAGGCGCTCGCCCATGATCCCGGAACCGACCACCGCGGCCAGGAGCAGCGCCGTGCCGACTGCCTCCGACACGAGGCGGCGGCCGAGTGCTGGAGCTGCCCGGGGCTGCTCACACCGCCGCGTGGCTTGCGGGCCCGGACGAACGCGCTCATGAACTTGCCGTCGACGCTGGGCGCGATGGCCGCCGCGTCGATCCCCTCCCGGTCGAGGAACTCGCGCGCGTCCTCCGTCCGGTAGATGCGGGTCGGCTCGACGTCGACCGCCTCGAAGCCGGCCTCGCCGAGCTTGGCGCGATACTCGTCCTCCTCCAGCGCGCCGGCGACGCAGCCGATCCACAGCTCGACGCTGCGGCGGATCACGGCCGGCACCTCGCCCCGCACCACGACGTCCGAGACGGCGAACCGCCCGCCCGGCTTCAGCACGCGAAACGCCTCGGCCAGCACGCGGTCCTTGTCGGCCGAGAGGTTGATGACGCAGTTGGAGATGATCACGTCCACGGAGTTGTCGGGCAGCGGGATGGCTTCGATCTCGCCCTTGAGGAACTCGACGTTGTCGACGCCGGCCTTGCGCTGGTTCTCGCGCGCCAGCGCCAGCATCTCGTCGGTCATGTCGAGGCCGTAGGCCTTGCCGGTCGGGCCGACGCGCCGCGCCGACAGCAGCACGTCGATGCCGCCGCCGGAGCCGAGATCGAGCACCGTCTCGCCCGGCTTCGAGCTCGGCGAGGGCGGTCGGGTTGCCGCAGCCGAGCGACGCGGCCACCGCTTCCGGCGGCAGCTCGGCGGTCTGGCCGTCGGCGTAGAGCCCGGAGGTGACCGGATCGCACGATCCTCCGGTCGAGGCGGTGCCGCAGCAGGAGGCGTCTGCGCTGCTCACGCGCAGGGCCGCCTGCCCGTACTTCAGCTTCACGAGCTCCTTGATGCTGTCATCGGCCATCGCGCGTCCTCCTCACATCAAGACCCGTTGATGGTTTCGGTCAAAAAAGGGGCTAGTCGCAGCGCGGCGACACGAGCCGCAGTCCCTTGCGTGGCTTCTTGATGGCCTCCAGCGCTTGCATCATCTCGTCGAGCACGTCGAGGTTCAGCGTGTAGTACACCCAGCGCCCTTCCTTGCGATCGGTCACCAGGCCCGCATCTTTCAGGGTACGGAGATGGAACGACAGGAGAGACTGACGGGTGCCGAGCGGGCCCGTGAGGTTGCAGACGCACTCCTCGCCGTCGCGGAGCCGATCGATGATCTTCAGACGCGTGGCGTCGGCCAGGGCCCGGAAGCGCCGACTGACGATCTCGTCCGGCTTCACGCGGCCAATATATCAAGTTGCGTTGATCAGTCAAGCCCGCGGGCGCCGGCGTGTCACCGGTGTGCTATCGTCCGGCGATGCCGGGCTCGATCCCGTCGCACGCGCGAGTCGTCGTCATCGGCGGCGGCATCGTCGGCTGCAGCGTCGCGTACCACCTGACGAAGCTCGGCTGGCGCGACGTCGTGCTGCTCGAGCGGCGCGAGCTGTCCTGTGGAACCACCTGGCATGCCGCCGGTCTCGTCGGACAGCTGCGCTCCAGTCACAACCTGACCCGCCTGGCGCGGTACGGCGCCGTCCTCTACGAGCGGCTCGAAGCGGAGACCGGACAGGCCACGGGCTTTCGCCGCTCGGGCAGCATCAGCGTGGCGCGCACGGCCGAGCGGCTGATCGAGCTGAAGCGGGGCGCGTCGATGGCGCGGTGCTTCGGCGTCGACATCGAGGTGATCTCGCCGGCCGACGCCGGGCGCCTGTGGCCGCTGATGCGGACGGACGATCTGGCCGGCGCGGTGTGGATCCCCGGCGACGGACGGACGAATCCGATCGACACGACGCTGGCGATGGCGCGCGGGGCGCGCAACGGCGGCGCGACCATCGTCGAGAACGTGACCGTGACCGGCATCCGGCGTGAGCGCGGTGCGGCGGTCGGCGTCACCACGGATCGTGGCGACATCGCGTGCGACGTGGTGGTGAACTGCGCCGGCATGTGGGGCCGCGAGGTCGGGCGGATGGCCGGCGTCAACGTGCCGCTGCACGCCTCCGAGCACTTCTACATCGTCACCGAGCCCATGGCCGATCCCGCGTGACCTGCCGGTGCTGCGCGACACGGACGGCTACATCTACGTGCGCGAGGAGGTGGGCGGGCTGCTCATGGGCGGGTTCGAGCCGGTGGCCAAGCCGTGGGGGATGGACGGGATCCCCGAGGACTTCAAGTTCTCCCTGCTGCCGGAGGACTGGGAGCACTTCCGCCTGTTGATGGAGCAGGCGTGCATTCGCATCCCATCGCTCGAGACCGCGCCGGTGCGCCAGCACGTGAACGGCCCGGAGAGCTTCACGCCCGACAACCGCTACATGCTGGGCGAGGCCCCCGAGCTGCGGAACTTCTACGTGGCGGCGGGCTTCAACTCGGTGGGCATCGCCTCGGCGGCGGGCGCCGGCCAGGCCCTGGCCGAGTGGGTCGTCGGGGGCGAGCCGAGCATCGACCTGTGGGACGTCGACATCCGCCGCTTCATGCCGTTCCAGGGCAACGCCCGCTACCTGCGCGAGCGCACCGCGCGAAGTGGTCGGGCTCCTCTACGCGATGCACTGGCCGTTCCGCCAGCCGGAGACCGCGCGCAACATGCGCTGCTCGGTCTTGCACGATCGCCTCGCGGCCCGCGGCGCCGTCTTCGGCGTGGCCGCCGGCTGGGAGCGGGCCAACTGGTTCGCGACCGGCGGCGTCGAGCCGCGCTACGTCTACACCTACGGGCGTCAGAACTGGTTCCCCTGCGCCGCCGCCGAGCACCGCGCGGTGCGCGAGGCCGTCGGCCTCTTCGACCAGTCGTCGCTGGCCAAGTTCCTGTTCCAGGGACCGGACGCCGCGGCGACGCTGCAGCGCCTGTGCGCCAACGACGTCGACGTGCCACCGGGGCGGATCGTGTACACGCAGATGCTCAACCGCCGGGGCGGCATCGAGTGCGACCTGACGGTGACGCGCCTGGCCGACGATGCGTACATGATCGTCACGATCGCCGCCGCCGCCACCCACGACGCCGACTGGATCCGCCGCGGCATCGGCGACAGCCGGGTCACGCTCACCGACGTGACGTCGTCGCTCACCGTCCTCGGCGTGATGGGCCCGCGCTCGCGCGAGCTCCTGTCGCGTCTCACGCGCGCCGATCTGTCCAGCGCGGCGTTCCCGTTCGGCACCGCGCGCGAGATCGAGATCGGCTCAGCGCTCGTGCGGGCCACGCGGATCACCTACGTCGGCGAGCTCGGCTGGGAGCTCTACATCCCCACGGAGTTCGCGTCCGCCATCTACGAGGAAGTTGTCGACGCCGGCTCGGATCTCGGTCTCCGCCACGCCGGCTACCACGCGATGGACTCGCTCCGGATGGAGAAGGGCTACCGCTCCTGGGGCCACGACATCGGCAGCGACGACACCCCACTCGAGGCGGGCCTGACCTTCGCCGTCTCCTTCAAGAAGCCCACCTTCACGGGACGCGACGCGCTCCTCCGCCAGCGCGACAAGCCCCTCCCCCGGCGCCTCGTGATGTTCACCCTCGACGACCCCGAGCCGCTCCTCCTCGGCGACGAGCCCATCTGGCGCGACGGCGTTCTCGTCGGACGGGTGACGTCCGGCGCCTACGGTCACACACTCGGTCGCTCGGTGGGCATGGGCTACGTCGCCCACCCCGACGGCGTCGACGCCGCGTTCGTGCGGACGGGGCGCTGGGAGCTGGAGATCGCGACGCGAGCGCTTCCGGGCCACCGCGCAGCTCGAGCCGCCGTACGATCCCACCTCCGCGCGGGTGCGCGCGTAGGCAGGGTGCGCGGTTTCCGCATGAACGGCGAGTCCAAGGAGAAGCGCCGCGAGGCCGGCACGGGCACGGCACCGCATCCCGTCCTCAAGAAATACTACGAGCGCGAGAGCGACCGGCGGCCCTTCGTCAGCGCGCTGTTCGACAAGGGCGCCGCGCACTACGACTGGACTGAACGGGCTGGGCTCGATGGGCTCGGGTCAGTTCTACCGCCGCTGGATCCTGATGAAATACGGCCTCCGTGCCGGCATGAAGCTGCTCGATGTCGCGACCGGCACCGGCCTCGTGGCGCGGGCGGCCACGTCCATCCTGCGCGAGCCGGGAGCCGTCGTCGGGCTCGACCCCAGCATCGGAATGCTACGGCAAGCGCAGCGGACCCTGGCGATGCCGCTGGTGCAAGGCACGGTCGAGGATCTGCCGTTCGCGACCGATCACTTCGACTTCCTCAGCATGGGCTACGCGCTACGCCACATGGCCGACCTCGGCGTGGCCTTCCGGCAATGCCTGCGGGTCTTGAAGCCGGGCGGACGCATCATGATCCTCGAGATCACGGCGCCGCGCTCAGGGGTCGGCCGTTACATGCTGCGCGTGTACTTCGAGACGGTGTTGCCGCGCGTCATGCGACTTCATACGGCAAGCGCCGAGGCCGAGTTGCTCTTGCGGTACTACTGGGACACGATCGCCCAGTGCGTCCCGCCGGATGTGATCCTCGAAAGCCCTGAGATCGAGCGGCTTCGTCGAGGTCCAGCACCGCGCCCGCGGCGGACTCCTCAGCGAGTACGTCGGCTCGAAGGGCCTATAGCACGTGGGGGGCCCCGATATGGCCCCCCACACCCCCCACGCTTCGCGCCCCGGCGGAGCCGTGGCGCTCCGCGGGCGTGCGTGCGTGACATTCATGAATAGCTCAGGCCAGGTCGGGCTCAGGAGCTGGCGGGAGCTGCCGTACGGCTCCGGAGAAGCGGAAGAAGCAGGAGAACGGCCGCGGCCAGGATGAAGGCGGCCGAGATCGGCCGCGACACGAGGACGGCGAAGTCGCCGCCCGACAGGATGAGCGACTGACGCAGGGATTCCTCCATCATCGGTCCGATGACCATGGCCAGGATCAGCGGCGCACCTTCGTAGTCGAACTTCTTCAGCAGATACCCCACGACCCCGAACACCCACATCACGAGCCCGTCGCCGACGTTGTTGCCGACGCTGTAGGCGCCGATGAGACAGAACAGGAGGATGAAGGGAAACATGATCGCGTACGGCACCTGGAGAAGCCGGGCCCACAACGGGATGAGGGGCAGATTCAACACCAGCAGCATGGCGTTGCCGATATACATGCTCGTGATGATTCCCCAGAAGACATCCGGGGCCTGCTTGACCAGCAGTGGGCCGGGCTGAAGCCCGTGGATCATGAGCGCGCCGAGGAGAATCGCCATGACCGCATTGGCGGGAATCCCCAGGGTGAGCAGCGGAATGAACGCGCCGCCGGCCGCGGCGTTGTTGGCCGCTTCGGGTCCGGCCACGCCCTCGATCGCTCCCCGGCCGAATCGCTCAGGATGCTTGGACGCGCGCTTCTCGACGGCGTAGGACACGAACGAGGCGATGATGGCGCCGGCCCCGGGAAGGATCCCGAGGAAGAATCCCAGCGCCGATCCGCGCAGGATCGGCAGCGTCGACGCCCTCCAGTCAGCACGGGTCGGGAGCAGCCCCGTCGTCGGTGGGGCGAAGATCTCCGTCGCCTCGTCTCGCTGCTCGAGATTGAGGAGCACTTCGGAGATGCCGAAGAGCCCCATGATGACCGGAACCAGCCCGAGGCCGTCCTCCAGCGTCCGGATGCCGAAGGCGAATCGAAATCGTCCGCTCATGACGTCTTGACCGACCGTGCCGCAGAGCAGGCCGACGGCCGCCATGATGAGCGCCTTCACCATCGACTCGCGCGCGAAATACGTCAGCAGCGTCAGGCCGAGGACCATGAGGGCGAAGTATTCCGGGGGGCCGAAGCTCAAGGTGACGCGAGCCAGGAATGGCGCCAGGAACGTCAGGGCCACGACACTCAGCGTTCCGGCGATGAACGACCCGAACGCCGAGATACCCAGCGCCGCACCGGCCCGTCCCTGGCGCGCCATGGCGTGACCGTCCAGGCAGGTGACGACGGAGGCCGCCTCGCCCGGGATGTTCATGAGGATGGACGTCGTCGAGCCGCCGTACATGGCGCCGTAGTAGATGCCCGCCAGCATGATGATGGCCGAGACCGGGGAGGCCGCGAACGTGGACGGCAGCAGCAGCGCGATCGCCGCCGCCGGCCCGAGCCCGGGGAGGACGCCGACCAGGGTGCCGATGAACACGCCGGCGAAACAGTAGAGAAGGTTGATGGGCTGCAGCGCGACCTGGAATCCGTAGAGAACGCCGTGAAAGATCTCCACGCTCAGAACCCGAACGGGCCGGTCGGCAGCTGCGTCCTCAGCCACACCTGGAACAGCCCGTACGACGCGAGCGTTCCGATGGCCGCCGACCCCGCGCTGAACGCCCAGCCGCGCTGCTCGAGACGAAACAGGAGCAGGAGAAAGAGGAACGTGACGGCCACGAATCCGAGCGGCTCCAGCAGCACGAGGTAGGCAAGCAGGGCCCCGACCACGACGAGAGGCTTCCACGATTCAGGGCGGATCCGCGGGCCCGCGGCGACTGCGCCTGAACGAGCGGACGATCAGAACGACCGAGAGCACGCCCAGCACGACGCCGCCCCAGAAGGGGAAGAACCCTGGCCCGGGACGGTTGAGGCTTCCGAGGTTGAGGGAGAGACCCTGCACGGCGGCGAAGATCGCGACGGCCAGCCAGAACAGACCGCTGACCAGATCGCGCGGCATGGCGCGCTACTTCACCAGCCCGGCTTTCCTGGCGAGGGCTTCCACGATCTGATGCTCATCCCGTATCTCGGCGACGAGCTTGTCGGGGGGCGCGTAGTCCTGGAGGATTCCGAAGGTGGCGAGCTTGGCGGCGACCGCCGGATCCTTGGCCACCTTCTCGATGGCGGCGACCAGCGTCTTCGTCACCTCGGCCGGCACGCCGGCCGGCGCGAAGAACGCGAACCACACGCCGAGGAGGTTCTGCTTGTGGCCGAGCTGGGCCAGGGTCGGAATCTCGGAAAAGCCGGGAAACGTATTCGAGATGACCATTCCCCGCAGCGCGCCACTCTTCAGATGGCTGCTCAGCGCGCCCAGTGAATACGCGCCACCCTCCACGTGACCGCCCAGCAGCGCGGTGATGCCGGGGGCGCCTCCCTTGAACGGCACCATGGTGATGCCCGCGCCGGTGAGCGAGTTGATCATCTCGATGTTGAGGTGTCCCACCGAGCCGGTCCCGACCGATCCAGCGCGGACCTTACCGGGATGCTTCCTGGCAAACTCGACCATCTCCGGAAAGCTCCGGTAGGGGGCGTCTTCCCGGACCGCGAGGAGGATCGGCGTCCGCGTCGTCAAGCCCAGCGGCGTCAGATCCTTGAGCGGATCGTACGTCACCGACTCGGGGTTGAGGATCCGGGCCGAGACGAGGGAGGCGTTCGGGGTGATCAGGATGGTGTAGCCGTCCTTCTTGGCCTTGACCACGCTGTCGGTCCCGATCACCATCCCGGCCCCGGGCCGATTCACGGGAACGACCGGCACCTTCAGGAGCTTGGCCAGCTCCTCGGCCATCACCCGTCCGGTGGTGTCGGTGCTGTCGCCGGGCGCCAGCGGGATCACCAGCGTGATGGGACCACTCGGGTAGCTCTCGGCCGTCGCGGCCGGCGCGGCACCCGACACGAGGGCGGCGATCAGCAGGAGACTCAGGAGTGTTCGCACGATGCCCGCACGCTAGCCCAGGTCGCCTCGGGGAGCAAGCCAGCGGATCACGCGAACACGAACGCCCGGGCTGGATTGTCGACCAGCAGCCGGCGAAGCCCGGCGTCGTCCACGCCCTTGCGTCGCAGCCGCGGCACGACGTTGACGATCAGGTGGTGATAGCCGTACCCGCCGTACTTCGTGAGCGAGCTCTTGTACGCGATGTCGTGCGACATGAGGATCTGATCCTGGTGCCCGCGCCCGATGAGAGCCAGGATCTGGGCCATGCGGCCGCCGTCGTTGGGCATGTCGAAGTCGGGATTGTAGGGATAGTAGGAGTTCTCCATTCCGAAGAGGTCGTACTCGAGCCAGGCGCCGGTGGCGGCGAGATCGAACAGATGTCGCTCGTCGGCGATGGTGCGGTCGATGTGACACATGATCGTGCCGCTTGAGATCGCCGCCCTGCTTGCCGATCAGCTCGAGGATCTGCATGGGCGCGGTCTGGTCGCGGCCCGGGTGGATCATCAGCGGCGCGCCGGTCTGGCGCTGGGCCTCGACGGCGGCGCGCACCACCTTCTTCTCGTTGTCCGTCCACGGCCACGTGTTGCCGATCTCGCCGATGAGGCCGGCGCGCACGCCGGTGTCGCCGACGCCCACCGTGACTTCGCGGACGATCTCGCGCACGATCGAGTCCTCGCTGCGGCGGTCCATGTCGGCGGGATGGGCGGCGGCCACGTAGTAGCCGGCGCCCATCACGATGTTGAGATTCGTGGCCCGCGCGATGCGCGCCAGCGCCAGCGGGTCGCGCGACAGGCTGGCGTTGGTCGGATCGACGACCGTCTGCCCGCCCACGCGACGGAAGAGCATGATCTCGTCCTGCGCGGTCTGCTCGTCCAGCAATCGAAGATTGTCGAGATTGGCGTTGAAGTTTTGCCGCACCCAGCCGACGTTCGTCAGGCTGACGGGCTGGTAGGCCAGTCCCTTGTCGCTGGCGGCCGCCGGCTCCTTGAACATCACGGCGAAGTCGATCAGCAGATGCTCGTGCGGCAGCGTGACGCCCATGGCGTCGGCATCGACCGCGCCCAGCACGGTCAGCGCTTTTCCGGACAGTGGGCTCGGCATCACGCTCTCCTCTAGGCGGGGCGGGCCGGCAAGTATCGCTGGTACCAGGCCAGCGTCTCCCGCATGACCTCGCTGAACGCCGGCTCCAGATAGACTTCGTAGTGGCCGTAGCCCTCGAGCACCACCAGCTTCTTCGGCTCGCCCGCCCGCGCGTAGAGCTGGCGGGATTCCTCGGGCGGGACGAGGCGATCGTCGTCGGTGGTGATGAAGAGCACGGGGCGCGGCGCGATCCGGTCGACGACCCACTCCGGCGAGAACTCGAGCGTCTCGGCGACGTACTCGAGCGGAATCGTGCCCACCGCGGCCGGATTGTTGCGCCGCGCGGCGGCGGCCAGCTCCGCCGACTGCCGGTCGGGCAGCAGGATCTCCTCGCGCTTGACGAACTCGGACTTGCCCTCCAGCGTGCGCTTCACCCGATCCTGCGCAGAGCGCTCGAGGAGGTCGTGGAACTCGTCGGGCCGGCGCACGCTGCGCATCCAGCGCGTGCCGTCGCCGATGCCCACCACGCTGACCACGCACTTCACCCGCGCATCGATGGCGCCCGTCCACACCACCGTCGCGCCGCCGTAGCTCGTGCCGTAGATGCCGAGGCGCGCGGGATCGACCTCCGGGAGCGTGCCGATGAAGGTCAGCGCCGCCTGCACGTCGGCCACGCGGCTATACGGCGCCAGGCGACTCCGCGAGCCCTCGCTGTCGCCCCAGCCCTTGTAGTCGAAGGTCAGGACCACGTAGCCCGCCTCGGTGAGCACCCGCGCGTTGTCGGGCAGGTAGATATCCTTGACGCCGGTGTAGCCGTGACAGAGGACGATGCCGGCTCGACGCGCCGAGGCCGTCGCGTCGTCCGGGCGCGTAGACGTCACCCACCAGCCGGAGCCCTTCGCTATAGAAGCTGACCGGTTTCTTCTTCACGAGCGTCCTCCCCTCGAGGATCCATGGCCCCGCCCCCGGGCGACTCGATGATACGATGCCGGCGGATCCGATGGACGACCTGCTGATCCGCGGCGGCCACGTGATCGACGGCAGCGGCGGCCCCGGGCCGCGACGCCGACGTCGCCGTGCGCGACGGGCCGCATCGCCGCCGTCGAGCCGCGCTCGGCGCGCCCGGCCCACCGCGTGATCGACGCCCGCGGCCAGGTCGTGGCGCCGGGGTTCATCGACATCCACACGCACTCGGACTTCACGCTGCCGCTCAACCCGCGCGCCGAGTCGAAGATCCGCCAGGGCGTGACGCTCGAGGTCGTCGGCAACTGCGGCTTCTCGGTGGCGCCGGCGCTGCCCGGCAAGGCGGCGATGCTGCGCGAGTACCTCGCCTCGAGCGCGACGTGGCTGCCCTTCCACGACACGACGTTCGCCGACTACGCGGCCGGCTTTCCGCCCACCTCGGTGAACGTGATCCTCCAGGTCGGCCACAACACGCTCCGGCTGATGACGGCGGGTCTGGAGAACCGTCCGCTCACCCCGGACGAGATGGCCGCGATGGAGCTCCTGCTCGAGGAGGCGCTCGCCGGGCGGCGCCTGGGGACTCTCCTCCGGCCTCTTCACCGCGCCCGGCAACTTCGCCGACGCCGCCGAGATCCACGCCCTCGCGCGCGTGCTCCGGCGCCGCCACGGCGCCGCCTACTCCACGCACGTGCGCGACGAGGCCGACCAGGGCTTCGAGGCGGTGCGCGAGGCGATCGCCGTCGCCGAGGCCACCGGCGTGCACGTGCAGATCGCGCACCTGAAGCTCTCGGGCGTCGACAACTGGGGCGGCGCCGCGCGGCTGCTCGGCGAGATCGACGGCCGCGCGCCAGCCGCGGGCTGCCGGTCGACTGCGACGCCTATCCCTACGACACCGCCACCAATCCGCTGCGCAACCTGCTGCCCCGCTGGGTGATGGAAAACGGCATCCCGGCGATGCTCGAGCGGCTCGGCCGCCGCGACGTGCGCACGCGCATCCGCGACGACATCGCCCGGAACGGGCTCACCAACTTCGGGCGCATCCCGTCCTGGGACGTCGTGCGGGTGGCCATCTCGCCGCACCTGCCCGAGCACGCCGGCCGCACCCTCGGCGACATCGCGCGCAGCCGCGGCGTCGATCCGATCGACGCCGTCGCCGACTACCTCGTGGCCGACCGCGGGCGAGACGCGCATCCTGATCACGTCGATGGCGGACGCCGACGTGCACGAGATCACGCGCGCGCCGTGGGTCACGGTGGGCTCGGACGGCAACGCGCTGGCGACCTCCGGCGTCACCAGCCAGGGCAAGCCGCATCCGCGTTACTACGGCACCCACGCGCGCGTGCTCGGCCCCTGCGTCCGCGATCTCCGGCTGCTGACGCTCGAGCAGGCGATCGCCAAGATGACGGGCGTCGCCGCGCGGGCGCTCGGGCTCGCCGGATCGCGGCGTGCTGCGCGCCGGCGCCTGGGCGGACGTGGCCGTGTTCGACCCGGCGCGGATCGCCGACCGCTCGACGTACGACGACCCGCATCGCTACGCGGTCGGCGTCTCCACCGTCGTCGTCAACGGCCAGGTCGTGGTCGACGGCGGCGATCACACGGGCGCGCTCCCCGGGCGCGTGATTCGGCGGGCCAGCTGACCGCCGGTGCCCGGCGACGGCGGCACAATAAACCCCCGGACAGGCACCGCGTGAATGGAACAGCCGCCCAGGATCAGGCGAGCTCTCGCGCGGATCCGCTGGTACCGTCGCGTGCACCTGCTGATCTTAGCTCTCTATCTCCCGCTGTATTGGGTTCCCAACCGTTTCGGATCGGCGTCGACGACAACGAGTGTTGTTATTGGATGGATGCTGCTAGGTGGAGTATCAGGGTCGCTGGTCATTCACTGTGGTCGCGCGGAAACTCGTGACAGGGTTCGCGGCCCAACGGGATTCGAACCCGTGTCATGGTCGCGCCACGTTTTCGCCAGCGAATCAGAGCGTTTCAAGACGAGGCTGCCGCGAAAAATCGGCCGCGACTAAAACACGCTGCCGAACGTGACTGCTTTGGGTCGAGATCGTGTTTTCGATCCTGCCACCGTCGCGCACACGCAGCATGTGAGGCGTGCAAGCTGCGCGTAAGCTCGCCGGCCCCTCGCCAACCCCGGCCTATGTAACGACTTGGTCGTCGACGCCGCTGGCCGCGCCTACGACGCGGAGTAGTCGTCGACGACCGTGTCCATTGTGCAGGCTCAGATATCCATCGTGATCATTCGCTCGCCAGCCTCTGCAAGAACTCGCCGATCTTCGGAGCATATACCGTCACTGTTGCCCGACGGCGCGATGCCCATAGCCGGATGCTTCCTTGACGAGCACATAGTCCGCTCTCGGCCCGAGCGTCGCCAGCACTTTTTCGGCGTGACCGAGCTCAGCCGGGACCATCCCAGCGCCCGCCATGTTGATCATCAGCACTCGCGCCTTCACCCGATTGAGGTCACGATATGCATCGAAGCCGTCGTTGACACGCATCTGGTAGACGAAGTCATTGGCATCCCAGGCGCTCACTTGCTGTTGCGTCGCCTTCGGCAGATACGAAAACGATTGCTCACGGGTCGGAGCCACGTCCCATAAATGGCCGGCGCCATCGAGGCTCAAGTCGAACATCATGATGGCCAAAGGAAAGTTACGCGGTTGTGTCGCATACGCCCCATTGTTCCAGGTCGGATCGGAGGTGATGACTTCAGCCGGCAAAAAGTCCTGCATCCCCCGGCGTCCGGCGTTGGGGAACGGCGAAGAGATCAACGGGACCACGCCGCGCATGGCCTCGGGATACTGCACCGCCCACTGCCAGGCCTGGCGTCCGCCGTACGAAACGCCGATGACCGCCACCAGCTCCCGGACGTCGAGCGCCTCGGCCAGGAGTCGTTTCTGGCCCTGCACGACATCGTCGAGCCGGTACCTCGGAAAGCTCATCCGGAGCCCATCGCTCGGCTTGCTGGATTTGCCCGTGCCGATGCTATCGGAGGCGATGACGAAGTACTTCCCTGTATCGAGGGGCTGCCCGCGCCGAACATGTTGGCGGCCCACAGGAGCCGGCGAAGCTGCGCCACGAGAGCGAGCAGCGCGACGCTCCCCTGGGCCACGAGCAGCGGTCTGGATGTCAGACGCATGGCGGTTCCCTCCTTCGAAGTTTTGCGGCTCGACGACGGGCAGCATAAGCGTCCACGTGGATGGAAGCACTCCCCCCAACGGGGACCTTTACGCAGCCGGTCCAGCATTCCGCCTCCACGAGGGGTTCTCTTTTCTCATCGCTACCACGATGTCTCGTGACCCTGATCCCAATCGGGGGATGGACCTGATGGCTTGGGTAAATGGCATGTCGACGAGGTGTCCACGTTCCCGGACGCTGCTGCCAACAACGCCGCCTATTGATCGCCGCGTGCCCGTCTCTCCGGCTGGCTAGGCAGAGTACGACCAAAGGCCAATTGTCCTCTGATCGAGAGACGTATCCTATAACGGATATTTCGCGTCGCCGGCCGGTTCGCCACAGGAGGACTGGTATGGCCGATCCGGACAACTTCGTTCTGGAGGAAGGACGCGCACTCTATCGCCCCGTAGGCTCCGTCTCATTCGACGAAGCGGTAGTCCTCGTCCGTGCCGGGATTGCGGCCGCTCGCAGGAATCGGGTCCGACACCTCCTAGTCAACACGACGGCATTAACCGGGTTTTCGTCGCCCGAACACGTTCGAGCGGTTCCTGGCGGCCGTGGCGTGGGCGGAGGAGTCAAGGGGGAGCGTGCACCTGGCAATGGTCGCCCGAGCGGAAATGATCCACCCTCAGAAGTTCGCGGTGCTCGTCGCCGCCAACCGGGGCTAGTGAGCAACATCTTTACCACCGAGGCTGAGGCCCGCGCCTGGCTAGACGCCTGGGGCGGTCAGTGACCATCGCACGTCTCGTGCTTCACGCTTAACCCGACCGAGGGGTCATGAACTCCGCAGTGCCGCCCTCCTCTTCAGAACGATCTGCATGCTCCGCAGAGCGAACCGGACCCCGGGACGGTCTCATGCTCACACTACTGTCTTTTGCCTGGGCGTACGTACGAGCCTCGACCGCACCTTGCCGGTCTTGCTCTGCGCGCTGTTTCTGGCGGGGGCGACGACCGGCGCGTGGGGCGCGGAAGGGGAGCGACCGCGGCGCGTGTTGATGGTGCACTCGTTCGGGAGCAGCGCGCCGCCGTTCACGACGCATTCGACGGCGTTTGAGTCGACGATCAAGCGGGAGTTGGGGACGGCGGTCGACCTGGATGAGGTGTCGCTGGACATGGCGCGGTATGCGCAGCCGGACATGGAGGAGGCGTTCGCGGAGTTCCTGGGGAAGCGGATGTCGAAGTGGCAGCCGGACCTGGTGGTGCCGATCGGGTCGCCGGCGGGCAGGTTCGTGGCGAAGTTCCGGGACAAGCTGTTCCCCCAGACGCCGGTGATCTACACGGGGATGGACAGGCGGACACTGCCGGCCGATGCGTTTGCGAACAACGCGACGTTCGTCGGGGAGGACTTCGATTTGAAGGGGCTGGTGGAGGACATGCTCCAGCTCGACCCGGAGACGAACAACGTCGTGGTGATTCTCGGGGCGACGCCGCTGGAGCGGTACTGGACGGCGGAATTCCAGGAGGCATTCGAGCCGTTCGCGGGACGGGTGAAGTTCACGTGGGTGAACGACCTGTCGTTCGATCAGATGCTGGACCTGGTGTCGAAGCTGCCGCCGCACTCGTTCGTTCTGCTGGGGCTGTTGATGCGGGATGCGTCGGGGGTGACGTACAACGAGGACGATGCGCTGGCGCGTCTGCACGCGGTTTCGCGGGCGCCGATCAACGGGATGTTCCAGCACGAGGTGGGGCTGGGGATCGTGGGGGGGCGGCTGTACCAGGGGGAGTTGGAGGGGGTGGAGTCGGCGCGCGTGGCGGCGCGAATCCTGCGCGGCGAGCCGGCGTCGAGTTTCCCGCCGCTGGTGATCGGGACTCGCCCGCCGATGTACGACTGGCGCGAGCTGAGGCGCTGGCGGATCAGCGAAAGCCGGCTGCCGCCGGGGAGCGTCGTGTTGTTCCGTCAGCCCACCACGTGGGAACGGTACCGGTGGCACGTGGTCGACGGCGGTCGCGGTGATCGCGACGCAGGCGGTGTTGATCTTCGCGCTGCTTGTCCAACTCCGGCGGCGGCGCGTCGCCGAGGTCGCCCACCGGCGCGCGGAAGCCGAAGCGCAGCAGAAGCGGGCACAACTGGAGCACGTCGCACGCGTTGCCACCCTCGGCGAGCTCACCGCAACCCTGACGCACGAAATAAGGCAGCCGCTCACCGCGATCCTCATCAACTCCGCCGCCGGAATGCGGTTGCTCGACGCACCCCAGCCCGACCTTCAGGAGGTGCGCGACACGCTCTCCGACATCGGCGAGATCACCCAGCGCGCCGGCGAAATGATTCAGGCGATGCGCGACATGCTCAAGCGCGACACGCCGGGCTTCACCAACGTCGATCTCAACCACGCTGATCCGCACGGTTGAGCGCATCGTCCACAGCGACGCCATCCTGCACGGGGTCACCGTCGCAGCTCGACCTGTCGCCCGGCGTCTTGCCGGTCAAGGGCGACAGCGTTCAGCTCCAGCAGGTCATGCTGAACCTGATGCTCAACGCCTTTGCGGCAATGAGTGCACCCGAACTCAACGGCGCGGCGCCTGATCGTGCGCACGAAGTCGATTGACGGATCGAACGTGCTAGATCGAAGTGCAGGACAGCGGCACCGGAATCGCGCCGGAAAAGCTCGAGTCCATCTTCGATCCGTTCATCACCAGCAAGCCGGACGGACTGGGAATGGGCCTTTCGATCTGTCGCTCCATCATCGAACGTCACGGCGGAAGAATATGGGCCGCGAACAACCCCGACTGCGGCGCGACGTTCTCGATCACGCTGCCGGTCAGCCGCGAGTGAATCCGACCGTGTGGCACATGGCAGTTCGCGTAGGGTGCATCTTGAGCGGGGACGAACGAAGAAGCGCGATGCATGGGGCCGCCGCAAGCAGAGGGACCGCCCTACCAACGAGTGGGTCGTCACTACGGTCGAGCATCTCCGACTCGTGAGCCATAACGATGCGCCCGCCTGAAGGCGGAGGAAGAGCGGAAACAGGCGCTTATTCCCCGGCTTGAGACGCTGGCGCAGGCGGACAGTCACGCCTCACTCGATGCCGATCTGGTCACAGGACGGATCAGACGTCGCCGGACTGCTGCCCGACGCTATGATCGCCCAGTCTCAGGCGAACAGTCCGTTTGTGGTGGTCCCAACGGGATTCGAACCCGTGTTTGAATCGTGCCGCGCCTTCGCCCATATTGTCTGTATCTTCGGGCGTGTTCAGTACATGTAGAAGATGGCCCCCCTCAAACGGTCAGCCGCTCAGTACATTGAGACCTTGAAATTGACGGGAGTCTGAACTAGCTCGAGGCGTTCGGAGCGGCGGCGAGGGCTGCGCGCGGCGGCCGCTAGCTCGGCCCGCTCGTCGTCGGTGCTTGACAGGTCGTGAGCCCCAGGCTATCTCTGCGGCCAACACTCATGGCAAGCATAGCCCCATGCTGAACCCGCACGCCGGTCACGAGATCACCGAGCACACGATGTCGAGCGCCCGCCATACGACCGGCTACCTCGCGTGCGGCGACGAGGACCGGCCGCTGATGATTTTCGTCCATGGGTGGCCCGAGCTGTCGCTCAGCTGGCGCCACCAGCTGCGGTGCTTCGCCGGCCTCGGTTTTCGCGCCGTGGCCCCGGACCTGCGCGGCTACGGACGGTCCTCCATCTACCACGATCACACGAGCTACGCGCTCGAACCCATCGTGCACGACATGCTCGAGCTCCTCGACACGCTCGGACGGGACCGCGCGGTGTGGGTTGGCCACGACTGGGGCAGTCCGGTCGTCTGGAGCCTGGCCAGCCATCACCCCGAGCGCTGCCATGCCGTGGCCAGCTTGTGCGTGCCGTATCTCGCCGCCGGCTTCACGCCTGCCGCTCTGGTGCCGCTCGTGGACCGGCGCGTCTACCCGGAGGCGGAATTCCCGGTCGGCCAGTGGGACTACCAGCTCTTTTATTTGGAAAACTTCGACAGGGCGCGCAAGACCTTCGAGGCCAATCCGCGCAACACCCTGAAGGCGCTCTTCCGGAAGGGCAGTGCGAAGGGCAAGGGCCAGCCGTCGCGCACGGCCAGTGTGCGGAAGGCGGGTGGCTGGTTCGGCGGGGCGGTCGCGGCGCCCGACGTGCCGCTCGATACCGACGTGCTCACCGAGCACGAGCTGAACGTCTACGCAGCCGCCCTGCAGCGCAACGGATTCTTCGGACCCGACTCCTACTATATGAACCCGGATCGGAACGCCGACTATGCGGGCCGCGCAAAGAACGGCGGCCGGATCGACCTGCCGGTGCTGTTCCTGCACGGCGAGTACGACTACACGTGCGAGACGGTATCTTCGGGGCTGGCCGAGCCCATGCGACGGGATTGTCTCAGCCTCTCCGAGGTGGTGATCCAGTCCGGCCACTGGATGGCGCAGGAGAAATCGATCGAAGTCAACGCCAGCCTCGCGCGGTGGCTGGCGACCGCGGTGCCGGCGGTCTGGCCCGTGTGACTCAGCACCTCGGGGTTGTGCTGCCCCGTTGCAGCGGGCCAGGCCCGCGTCTATAGTCTCGCTGCCCCTGACCGGGCGGGAGCACCACCACGACGCAGGGAGACGACCAATGGCCAAGGCACGCAAGGGTGGCAAGAAGAAGCTGAAGGCCCGGAAGCAGTCGGTCAAGGACCTGAGCGCCTCGAAGACCGCGAGCGTCAAGGGGGGCGTGAAGCGGGTCAGGGTCGATTGACTCGCGAGACCCCATGAGCCGGCCGAGCGTGGTGCTGGTGGCGATGCCCTGGCATGCGCTCGGCCTGCCCTCCATCCAGCTCGGCATCCTCGGTCGCGTGCTCGAGCGAGCCGGCATCGCCACCGAGGTCCGCTCGCTCATGCTGGCGTTCATGGAGCACTGCCGGGCGGAGACGGCCGCGCGGCCCGATGCGGAGCGGATCACCCCCGCCGACTACGACACGGTCGCCGACCGGCGTTTCTCGATCGGTCTGGGCGACTGGATCTTCGCCGTCCCGCCGTTCCGGGACGCCCCTGACCTCGACGCACGATATCTCGCACATCTGCGAGCCCGGGGCGTGCCGGAGGCTGAGGTGGTCAAGGCGTTGACCCTGCGCGCCCTGGTCCCGGCATTCCTGGAACAAGCCGCGGACGAGATCGTCGCCGCGGGACCGCGGGTCGTCGGGTTCAGCACCACGTTCAGCCAGAACGTGCCCTCGCTCGTCCTGGCCCGGATGCTCAAGGATCGCGATCCGGCGCTGCGGATCGTGTTCGGCGGCGGCGAACTGCGACGGGCCGATGGGGGCCGCCCTGCACCGGGCGTTCCCCTGGATCGACGTCGTGGTGCGCGGCGAGGCCGAGCGGATCCTGCCCGATCTCGTGCGCGAGCTGCTCGCCGGCGGCGAGATCCGGCCCCGGCCCGGCCTCTGCTACCGGGACGGCGAGCGGTCCGTCGCCGTCCCCCAGACCGGCGCGGCGACGGTCGCGATGGACGAGATCCCGACGCCGCAGTTCGACGAGTACTTCGAGCGGCTCGCCAAGACCGGCTTCACCGCCGAGGTCATGCGCGAGGTGCGTCTGCCCTACGAGACGTCGCGGGGATGCTGGTGGGGTGCGAAGTCGCACTGCACGTTCTGCGGGCTCAACGGCTCCACCATGGCGTTCCGCAGCAAGAGCGACGATCGGGTCGTCGAGGAGCTGACCGCGCATGGCCCGGCATCACGAGCGGGTCGACTTCACGCTGGTCGACACCATCCTGGACATGCGGTACTTCCGCGACGTCCTGCCCCGGCTGCGGGAGAGCGGCCACGACCTGAGCCTCTACTACGAGACGAAGTCCAACCTCCGTCGCGAGCAGGTCCGGCTCCTGCGCGAGGCCGGCGTCGACTTCTTGCAGCCGGGCATCGAGAGCCTCAGCACGCCAATCTTGAAGTTGATGCGCAAGGGCGTCACCGCGCTGCAGAACGTGCGGCTGCTCAAGTGGTGCGCCGAGTACGGCATCCAGGTCTACTGGAACGTCATCTACGGCTTCCCCGGCGAGCCGCCCGAGGAGTACGCGCGCCTGGCCGCTCTGGCCCCCTCGCTCACGCACCTGGTGCCGCCGCTTCTTTGCCGGCTGGCGCTCCACCGCTTCAGCCCGTATCACGAGCGTCCCGCCGAGTTCGGGCTCGAGGTGTCCGGCCCCCTGCCCTGGTACCGCCTCGTCTACCCGGTGGACGACGCCACGCTCGCCGACCTCGCCTACAACTTCGACTACCGGCATGCCGACGGCCGGGACCCCGAGGTCTACGTGCGCCCCGTGCGGGAGGCCATCGAGGCCTGGCAGGCGGCGAATGCCGCGGGGGGCTATCGCGCCCTTCGCTATCGTCGCGGTCCCGGCTTCCTCGTGATCCAGGACCGCCGGCCCAACCTCGAGTCCGCCGACTACTCCTTCAGCGAGCGCGAGGCGCGACTCGTGCTGGCCTGCGAGGATGGCGCGACGGCGGCCGAGGCTCACCAGAGCCTGGACCAGGCGGACCGGGCGGACCTCGACGTGGACGACGTGGAGGAGTTCCTCGACGACCTGGTGGCTTCACGCCTCATGTACGAGGAGGACGGCCGCTACCTCGCGCTGCCGCTGCCGGCGCGCCTGCCGGAGCACGGCTGACCTACCGCAGCAGCGCCAGCAACGCCGCCAGCAGCTTGCACCGGTGCGGCGACCTATTGGCATCTCTGATATCTTTGCTCCGCATCGCCATCGCGACCCATGCACGAGGAGATCGACACATGGCTCAGAAGAAACCGACGGTGTACGAATTCATTCCCAAGCTCGGGCAGCTCCGCGACGACGTACTGTTCGGCGACGTCTGGGAGCATCCCGACCTCAGCAAACGTGACCGTAGCCTGATCACCGTGGCCATGCTGGCGGCACTCTATCGGACCGACGAGATGCGGGGCCACATGCAGAGGGCGCTCGACAACGGGGTGACGGAGACCGAGTTGAAGGGACTGATCACTCATGTCGCGTTCTATGCCGGCTGGCCCTGTGCGGTCAACGCGGGGCGTATCGCCATCGATGTCTTCGGACCCAAATAGTCAGCCGCGAGAGGGAGACCAGCATGGCGTTTTTCGAGAAGGGCCGTGTTCGCATTCACTACCAGGAGGCCGGCTCGGGCTTTCCGCTGTTCGTCATCCCCGGCGGGGGCCAGAACTCGACCATCGACTTCATGTCGGACCGGGCGCCGTTCAACGCGACGGCGGAATTCAAGGACGAGTACCGCTGTATCACCGCCGACCTGCGCAACGCGCCGAGCGGCCAGTCCTCCGGGCCGCTCGAGATCGATCGGCCCTGGGACTCCTATGCCGACGACCACCTCGCCCTCATGGATCACCTGGGCATCCGCCGCTTCATGGTGATCGGCTACTGCATCGGTGGGCCGTTCATCTGGAAGCTGGTCGAGCGCGCGCCGGAGCGCATCGTCGCCGCGGTCGTGTCGCAGCCCGTCGGCTTCCGTAGAGAATCGAACCCCATGTACGACAACAGCCTGCAGACCTGGGGGCCCGCGCTGGTCAAGCAGCGGCCTGACCTCACGATGGACATGATCGACAAGTTCCTGACCCGGATGTACGTCACGAATGCCGACTTCGTCTTCAGCGTGCCGCGCGACGTCGTCCAGGGCTGCCCGGCGCCCGTGCTGGTCATGCCGGACGAGACCCCGTCGCACCCCTACGAGCCCGCCATCGAGTCGGCGATGCTGGCCCCGAAGTCCGAGCTGACCTTCTTCCCGTGGAAGGACACGAAGGAGAAGATCCCCCTCGCGGTGCGGCACGTGCGCACGTTCCTCAAGGCGAACCGGCCGGTCTGAGGAGAATCCATGTCGTTCGGATGGGGCATCGTCAGCACGGGCAAGCATCCCGACATCAAGATCGCGCCGGCGATGGCCGCGGCCGAGCGGCGGCGAGCTCGTCGGCGTCTACAGCCGCGATCAGCACCGCGCGGAGGCGTTCGCGCAGAAGCATGACGCACGCGCCGCGTACAGTCAGCTCGGCGACCTCCTCAAGGACTCGCGCGTCGACGGCGTCTTCGTGTGCCTCGCCGAACGCCTTGCATGCCGAGCACGTCGTCCAGGCGGCGGAAGCCGGCAAGCACGTGCTGTGCGAGAAGCCGATGGCCACGACGGTCGCCGACGCGGTGCGAATGCTGCAGGCGTGCCGCCGCGCGGGCGTCACGCTCGGCGTGGCCTTCAACCTGCGCCAGCACCCGGCCTTATCGACGCGCGCGCGAGCTCGTCGCCGCCGGGACGCTCGGGCGCATCGTGCTCGCCCAGGCGCAGTGGGCGTTCGGCGTGCGCGGCCGCGACGGCTCGCCGCCGCGCACGCCGCTCACGCAGTGGTGGGACACGCCGGAGCTGATCGGGGGCGCGTCCACGATGATGGGCACCGGCGTGCACTCGGTCGACCTGCTGCGCTTCGTGCTCGGCGCCGAGGTGGACGAGATCACGGCCGTCACCGACGGCCAGACGGCCGCGCGCCCGCTCGAGCAACTCGCCTGCCTCACGTTGCGATTCGGCAACGGCACGCTCGGCCAGGTGGTCGCGAGCCGCCTGCTTCCAGACTCGCGCAACGATTTCCGCGTGTACGGGATCACCGGGCTCATCGCCGGACACCACTCGATGTGGGAAGCGCGCACGGGCCGCTTCGAGATCACGAGCGACACCGTCAACGAGACCGCCGACTACCCGGAAGCGCTGCTGCCGAACTACGTGGCCGAGATCGAGGACTTCCAGCGCGCGGTCGCCACCGGCGGCCAGCCGGCCGCGACCGGCCTGGACGGGCTGCGCGTCGTGGAGGTCACGCTGGCGATGATCGAGTCCGCGCGCACGCGCCGGAGCGTGAAGATCGAGCGCGTCGAGCCGTAGCGCGAGCACCAGTGAGCGTCGTCAGCACTCATCACAATCTTCAGATCCCACTTGGGAGGACACCATGCTGAGAGCCCTGTCCCTGTTCGTGGTCGGCGTGTGCGCCAACGTTCTCGTCGGCCTGCCGGCGTTTGCGCAAGCGCCGGCCGAAGTCACGCTGACACGCATCGATTGCGGCACCGGCGCCACGCCGACGGACGTCGGCCAGCGCTTCACCGACACGTTCGCGTACAAGGATCTCAAGCTGACGTTCACGTTCAGCTGCTACCTGATCAAGCACGGCGACGAATACATGGTGTGGGACACCGGCTTCGCACCCGGCACGAATCCCAACGCGCCGAAAGTCGGCATCGTCGATCGCCTGAAGGAGCTCAAGGTCACGCCCGAGCAGGTCAAGTACGTCGGCATCAGCCACTTTCACGGCGACCATACCGGCCAGCTCGAGCCGTTCAAGAACGCGACGTTGCTCATCGGCAAGGGCGACTGGGACCAGATCACCTCGCCGACGCCGATGCAGGGCGCCAATGTCGCGGGCTTCAAGAGCTGGATCGACGAAAAGCAGGAAGGTCGAGCCGCTGACCGTGGACAAGGACGTGTTCGGCGACGGCAGCGTGATCGTTCTCAGGACGCCGGGTCACACGCCGGGCCATAGCTCCCTGCTGGTCAGGCTGAAGGACATGGGCCCGGTGCTGCTCACCGGCGACCTGGTCCACTTCCGCGAGAACTATGAAAGCGGTGGGGTGCCGAGCTTCAACTTCGACCGCGCCGCGACGGTCGCCTCGATCGAGCGCATGAAGCAGATCGTCGCCAATCTGAAGGCGACCGTCGTCATCCAGCACGACATGCGCGACATCGGCAAGCTGCCGGCGTTCCCAGCTGCCGCGAAGTAGCACATGGCGAGAGGTGCTGATACCGCATCCCCAGACGCTGGTCTCCACGACCGAGCATGGCCAGAGCGGCCGGCTGCGAGACGCCCGCCATTGTCATTGTTGGTCGGCTGCACCGCCAGCTCGCCCTTGAAACCTCGCCGTGCGCCAGCAACTCGCCGTCTACCGGCGACCGGTCAACCGGCCGCAGAACTGATCGCCTCTTCTGGGTCGGGCTCGCCACAGTCTGGGACGGATGGAGACAAGCCCCTCGTGATCGTGACTCCGAACACGATCCCGCGGTTACGCGGGAGCGGTGTGCGAGCCGACGAACTCGTTCAGTCGCTTCCGGGCCGACGCAGGCGAGACGTTCTCGAAGAAGATCGCGGCGTCGAACGGTAGACCACGGCGTCCACGAACCTCCGCGCAGCGCACGACGACGCCGACGATGGTGATCTGGGTAGTCCGCTTGCCCTCGGGCAGACCCAAGGTCAGTTGCATGCGGCTCATGACCGGCAGCGGCTGCGGCGTGTGGAAACGGATGCCGGCCTTCGAGAGATCGACGATGCGGCTGTCGATCGTCTTGCCTCCGAAGGTGAACCGGAGCGGCAACTCGACAGCGACCCGCGGCTCCCGCCTGCGCTCGGTGGTTGTCATGTGATCCGGCATTGTAGCCGAAGCTCCCGTCACCGTCGACGGCCGGCGCGCTTCCGGCGGTCAGGGCGGCTGAACGCCGGTCGGCTGCTGCGAGCAGAAGCGTCCTCTCTCCGCTTGGTGTAGCAGTGCCGCACCGCAACACCGACGCAGCAGGAACGGGTGACCTGATGAACAGCGGTCATGCCTGTGAGCTCGGCGAGCTTGCCGGGGGCGGTCTCGACGCGTCTGGTCTCACTTCGAGCTTGGGGGCGCCACGCCTCCCTTGGGGCCCCGGAGCTGCGATCCGGTGAGGGCCTTCATGAACTCGACCATGCTCGGGACGTCGTCGGCCGCGCCGGCACCTGCGCCGAACAGGCTGGTGCCCTTCCGGACATTCACATCCAGCTCCCCCACGACGGCCGTGACCATGCCTTGGCTCAGGTCCTCGTAGTGCACGACGGCCGCCTCCAGGCTGTCGAACTTGCCGTTGTGCATGTAGGGCGCCGATAGCGCCACGTTGCGGAGCGTGGGCGTCCTGAACGTCCCCACGTCCGCGCATGAGGTGTGTAGCGCGGGGACCTCTGCCCGGCCCGGATCGACGGTCGGGGCGACTCCCTTGCAGATGCCGGGGTTCTGCGGGAATTGCGCCGCATTCTCGAAGCCGGCATTGGGGACGCCGATGTTGTGGAAGTCGGAGTCGGTGAAGTGGGGCGCGTTGTGGCACTTCGAGCACTTGCCCCGGCCGAAGAACACCAGCATGCCTCTTTTCTGGGCCACGGTCAGGGCCTTGTCGTCTCCCTGCACCCAGCGGTCAAAGGGGGAATCGAACGAGTTCACGGTCCGCTCATACGCGGCGATGGCCTTGGCCACCGTCGTGATGGAGATCTCCCCTGCGAAGACCTTGCCGAAGGCGGTCTCGTAGAACTTCTTCGCTTCGGGGAATCCCTTCCCCGTCGCAGGATGCACGCCGGTCTGGAGGTAGGAGGTGACATTGTCCCAGGTGTTGGCCATCTCGGTTGGATCCACGACCGGGCTGAGGGCCTGCTGCTCCAGCGACTGGGCCCGGCCGTCCCAGAAGAGGTGGCTCAGGTACGCGGTCTGGTAGATCGTGGAGGAGTTTCGCCGGCCCTCGGTGCCCTTGCAACCGGGCGACGCCTCCTTGCCGTCGCTGAACCCCTTCTCGGGAAGGTGGCAGGTCGCACAGGCCACCGTCGCGCAACTCGACAGGTTGGGATCGAAGAAGAGCGCCTCGCCCAGCTTCACCTTGTCCCTCGTCTGGGGGTTATTCGCCGGGACCGGCACCGGGGGAAGCTTCACCCCGACGTCCTTCCGGATCTCGGCGCGCAACTTCCTCACCTGCTCCTCCAGGCTTGCTGCACTCGCCTGGCACGCAGCGCCGCACAGGAGCAAGCCCACAACCATTGCCGATGCCAACGCAGATCTCCGCATGCTCCCTCCTTCCGCGGTCAGCGCGCTCGGTGTCGGGTGGCACCGCAGACACTCCCGCGGTCCTGAGGGGTCCGACCCCGGCGGTCGAGAGGTCGTCCTGAGCCTCCTCCCAGCCGTCGTTTGTGTTTCGCGAGTATAAGCCGGAGATCGAGGTCAAGGGGTCGGGGCCGGCGATTGGACGCTGACGGTCCAGGACAGAGGCCGCCGACCGACGCGGCGGCTCAGCCCCCGAAGCGACGCTCGGCGATTCCGCGCACGCCCGGGTCGAGCGCGAGCACGCCGCCGGCCCACGGCTGACGCGCGCGCTCTTCGGCGGAGAGATTGATCGACGCCGAGGTGACGTAGAGCACGTCGAGGTTCGCGCCACCGAAGGCCGGACACGTCGGGCGCTGGACCGGCAGGTTGACGACGCGCGCCACGCGGCCAGCGGGATCGTAGCGCGTGACGCGCCAGCCATCCCAGTGGGCGATCCAGACGAAGCCGTCGGCGTCGACCGTGGCGCCGTCCGGATATCCCTCGCTGTCCGGAACGCGCACGAACGCTCGACGGTTGGCGATGTCGCCGCTGGCGGGATCGAAGTCCCAGGCCGACACGATGCGCGTCGGCGTGTCGGCGTGGTACATCGTCCGCCCGTCCGGGCTCCAGCAGAGCGCGTTGGAGACCACGATGCCGTCGATCAGGCGCCGGCACGAGAGGTCGGCGTCGAGCCGGTAGAGGCCGCCGGTCGGCCGCGTCTCGGGATCGTGCATGCTCCCCGCCCAGAAGCGGCCCTGACGATCGGTCTTGCCGTCGTTGAAGCGGTTCTCGACGCGCTCGGGCTCCGGCTCGGCGGCGGGCGTCGTGCGGCCGGTCTGCGGGTCGAAGAAGTGGAAGCCCGAGCGCAGCGCCAGCACCAGGCCGCCGCCGGCGCGCACGGCCAGCGAGCCGACGTCCTCCGCCACCGGCCACTGTTGATCCTGATCGCGCCGCGGATCGTAGCGGTGCACGTGCCGCCCCTTGATGTCGACCCAGTAGAGCGCCTGCTCGGCGACGTCCCAGAGCGCGCCCTCACCGAGCACCGCGCCGGCCGGCACCACACACCTCACGTCCATCGCGTCATCTCCACGTCGAGCATCGTTCGCGGTCGCTCGCCATCACGGCAGCTCGCGTCAGCCGATGAGCTCGGGCGTGAGCGTGATGCTCGCGCGCAGCGTCGCCCCCGGCTCGAGTGATCGCCGGCCGACCTCCGACGCGGCCCCGGCGAGATTGACCGCATCGGTCGCGTGACTCACCGGCTCCACGCAGAAGAAGGGAAGGCTCGGCGGGATGAACACGGTCAGGAAGTCGAGCGGCGGCCCGGCGGTCATGACGAGGCGCGCGCCGAGTTCCGGCCAGTCGATCACGGCGCGCCGGCTCCAGCCCGTGAAGCCGTTGTCGAGCGACACGGAGTCGATCGTCACGCCGGCGGCCAGGCGCGCAGTGACCGGTGAGGGCGCGAGCTCTGACGGCAGCATCTCGGCGTCGGTCAGCCAGATCCGCTCCACCGGCGCGGTCAGCGCGGTGCGCGGCGTGCGGAGAAAGTACGGATGCCAGCCGAGCCCGGCCGGCATCGGTGCGTCGCTCTCGTTGTCGAGCGCGAGCTCGACGGTAAGATTCGCCGGGGAGAGCACGAAGCGTTGCGTGGCTCGGTAGGCCCATGGCCAGGCGTCGGGCGCGTGTCGGAGCTCCAGCAGCGCGCTCGTGGTCGAGACCTCGCGCGCCGTCCAGCTCGCCTGCCAGCCCTGACCATGAATGGCGTGGCGCTCGGGCGGCCGATTCAGAGGCAACGCGACGTCGCGCCCGTCGAAGCGGAAGCGCCCGCCCCGGATGCGGTTCGAGAACGGCACGAGCGGAAAGGCCGCGGCCTCGTAGCCGTCGCGCTGAGGCACCGCCGCGTCCGACGCCGGGCGCAGCCATTCCCACACTCCGCTTCCGCGCTCGAGCCAGTAGCGCGTGACCATCCCGCCGGCCTCGGGAGCCAGCCGCAGACCGAAGCCGTCCGCGCGCAGCGTGATGACGTCCATGTCGCTCGCGCGAGCCTAGCACGGCCGCCGTCTGTGTTAGCGTGACCCGGCACTCAACGTCGAGCCAGTGGAGGACACCATGAACGGGTTCGCGTCCTACCCCAGCCTGCACGGTCGCGTCGCCTTCGTCACCGGCGGCGGCAGCGGCATCGGCGCCTCCATCGTCGAGCACCTGTGCGCCCAGCAGGCTCGCGTCGCCTTCGTCGACATCGACCGCGGGGCATCGGAGCGTCTGGTGGAGACCATCAAGGGCCGCGGCCAGTCGGCGCCGCTCTTCCTGCCGTGCGACCTGCGCGACATCGCCGCGCTGCGCTCGGCGGTGACCGAGATCGGCACCCGGCTCGGGCCGATCCGCATCCTCGTCAACAACGCCGCCAACGACGAGCGCCACGCGCTGGAGAGCGTGACGCCGGAGTTCTGGGACGACCGCTTCGCGGTGAATCTGCGGCATCAGTTCTTCGCCGCGCAGGCCGTGGCGCCCGGCATGGCCGCGGCCGGCGGCGGCGCGATCGTCAACTTCGGCTCCGTGTCGTGGATGGTCGGCCAGGGCGGCATGCCGGCCTATACCACGGCCAAGGCCGCGGTCGCCGGCCTCACGCGGGCGCTCGCGCGCGATCTCGGCCCCATGAACATCCGCGTGAACTGCATCGTGCCGGGCTGGATCATGACCGAGCGGCAGATCACCAGGTGGCTGACGCCGGAGGGCGAGCAGGAGCTGATGCGTCGGCAGTGCCTGAAGCGCAAGCTGCTGCCGGAGGACATCGCGCGCGTGGTGCTGTTCTTTGCCGCCGATGACAGCGGAGCGTGTACGAACCAGAGCTATATCGTCGACGGCGGCTGGGTCTAGCGGGGGGCGGCGGACGCCGATAAGGGTCCATCTGCTTCGTTGGCGCCCGCGGCTGCGGGCTCAACGTACGGAGAGTACGCCTCGCCCGCAGCACGCGGGCGCCGCCTCGCATCTGGGCCCTTCTCGGCGCCCGGGAGCTGTTGGGCGGCCAAGTTCTGGTGCTGAGCGCGTTGGTCCAGAACGTTTGCATGTCGTCACGAAACTCTGTGGCCTCGGCCAGGGTGCCGCCGAGGCTGGCGCCCCGCACGCCGTAGCCGGCTTTCAGGCCGTAGACGGCGACGTCGCGATCGGTGAGCGCGGGGTCGGGCAGGCCGGTCAGTGGGTGGATGCAGGCGCCGTCGTCGGCGAGATAGGTGGTGGGCGCGCCGGGCGAGATGGCGGCGTCGTCGATTCGTACGACGGCGGTGCCGCGATCGAAGCTGTGGGCGGCGCCGGAGAAGATCCGCAAGCTCACCTGACCGCCGGCCAAGCGCATGGCCTGCAGGTGTCCCTGTACCTGTTGCAGCGAGCACCACTCGTCGCGATCGCCCATCAGCACGCGGATCTTCGTGGTGCCGACGCTCGGATCGAGGAACTGGTGGCCACTCCACGGATACGCGCCGAGCACCGCGGCCAGCCCGCGCCCGCGTCCCAGCACGACGTCCGCGAAGCGGCGCGTCGCCGCCGTCAGCACCGCGGCGCCGCCGCGGCTGTGTCCTTGTGCGCCGATGCGCGCTGGATCGATCTCCGGGTGCTGCGCGAGGACCTGCCAGGCGGCGAGCACGTCGTACGCGCTGGCGGCGAAGGAGTACTGCGTCTGGTTGGTCACCGTCGAGGTGACGCCGCGCGCGCCGAACGGATCGAGCACGAAGGCGGCGATGCCGGCGCCGGTGAGCGTCTCCGCGTGGGTCAGGTGCACGGGCGCCACGCCGAGGCTGCCGGGCACGATGATGACGAGCGGACCGGCGCGCCGACGCGCCGGTCGGCAGGAACAGCTGGCCATCGATCGTGATGCGCGGCATCTCGCCCGGCCTGGAAAGCGCCTGGTGGTAGTTCCGGGGCGCGGCCGACGGCACGTCGACCACCCGGCCCGTCGCGCCGTTGGCGAAGGTGATGGTCTGCTCGCGAAAGCGGACGCCAGCGGTGAGCGTGCTCATGGCGGTCTCCTAGGGCAGCGGGATGCGCGTCGGCAGCCCGGTCTGCGCGGTCAAGCCGCCGTCGGCAACCACCGCGGCGCCGGTGACGTATGACGCCAGGTCCGAGGCCAGGAACATCACGACGCCCGCCATCTCCTCCGGTCGGCCCAGTCGCCTCATCGGAATCATCCGCGTGGTCTCCTCCGCGAAGCCGGGGATCGACAGCGATGGCCGCAGCAGCGGCGTGTCGATGGCGCCCGGGCACACGCAGTTCACCCGGATGCCGCGCGCCGCGTACTCGATGGCCGCCACCCGCGTGAGGTTGATCACGCCGGCCTTGGCCGTGTTGTAGGCGCCGATGGCAAAGTCGGCGAAGAGCCCGGAGATCGACGCCGTGTTCACGATGGCGCCGCCGCCGCGCGCGAGCAGCTCGGGAATGGCGCGCTTCATCGCCCGGAACACGCCGGTGAGACCCAGCTCGATGGTGTGCGTCCACACGCGCTCGTCGAGATCTCCCAGAAACGCCAGCCGGCGCTGGCCGTCCGGCAGCGCCGGCTGGCCGAAGGCATTGTTGTGCAGGATGTCGAGGCCGCCGAAGGCCTTCACGGTGCCGCCGATCATCGCGTCGATGCCCGCCGGCGTGCCGGCGTCGGCCGCGATCGCCAGCGCCACGCCGCCGGCCTTGGCGATCTCCTCGGCCACCGCCTGGGCGCGCGCCCCGTCGATGTCCGCCACGCCCACCTTGGCCCCGCGCTCCGCGAAGCCCAGCGCCGTGGCCCGCCCGATCCCTGACCCCGCGCCCGACACCAGCGCCACCTTGCCGTCGAACCGCATGTCACATCCTCCCGGTCGTCCGAGGACCTGTGCCTGATCCGGTGGACCGTCTCAACGCACCGTCCGCATCGTCTGCGCGAAGTGCTCCATCCGATCGAGCGTCTCCGTGAGGTGCTCGCTCCGGAAGTCGAAGACCAGCTCGCTCACCCCGAGCTTCTCGTAGGTCCCGATGTCGTCGGCCACCTGCTGGGGTGTACCCAAGAACGGCCGGCGATCGGCCCCGCCGAGCGTCGTGACCGACGTGTCGTAGACCGGCGCCTTGAACGAGATCGTCAGCGCCGCCGGGTCGCGACCCTCCGCCTCGGTCATCCGGAAGAGCTGGTCGAGCGACGCGCGGAGCTCGGCGGGACGCAGCGGGACCGCGGGGTTGGCGCCCACGGGGTGCCAGCCGTCGCCATGACGCGCCACGCGGCGCAACGCCGGCGTGCTGTGGCCACCGATCCAGATCGGCGGGTGAGGCTTCTGCACCGGCTGCGGCAGGCAGCGGAGCGCGCTGAACTGATAGAACTCGCCCTTGAAGCTCGCGGGATTCTCGGTCCACAGCGTCTTGAAGATGCGGATGTACTCGTCGCTGGCCGCGCCGCGGCGATCGAAGTCCGGCGAGTCGAGCGCCTCGAACTCCTCGCGCAGCCAGCCCACGCCCACGCCGACGGTGACACGCCCCCTCGACAGCACGTCGATGGTGGCCAGCATCTTGGCGGTCACCACCGGGTTGCGGTACGGCAGGATCATCACGCTGGTGACCAGCCGCAGCGTCCGCGTGCGCCCCGCGACGAACGCCATGAGGGCGAGCTGCTCGAGGGCATCGCCGCCTCCCGGGAAGGCGCCCGACACCGTGTAGGGATACTTCGAGGCGATCGCCGTCGGGAAGACGACGTGGTCGGCGATCATCACCGAGTGAAATCCGAGCGCCTCCCCGCGCTGCACGATCGTCTCCAGCGCCTCGGCGGTCGCGCAGCCGCCGCGGGTGGGCAGGTAGAAGCCGTAACGCATGGTCGGAGACCTCCGTCGCCGGTGGCCGGCGAGCTCACGAATGCACGCCACGGTACCACGTCGGATACAGCCGCACTGTCTGCTTCCCGCGGCATTCCAGCGGCGCCGACCGGCGCCTATGCTCGGCGGCCATGGCCGGAGTAGAATCGCAACGATGGCGATGCACCGCACCGTGCTCACGTACGAGGACTACGCTGCGCTGCCCGACGACGGACGGCGCTACGAGATCCACGACGGCGAGTTGTCAGTGACACCGGCGCCCGGGGACGAATCACCAGCGCGTCAGTCGAAATCTCAACGAGATACTTGGCGCGTACGTGAGGACCCGTGGACTTGGCGAAGTCCTCTACGCGCCGCTCGATGTCATCCTGGCGAACACGACGATCGTGCAGCCCGACCTGATCTTCGTGGCACCGGCTCACGCTTCCCGGGTCAGCCGGCGCGGCATCGAAGGCGCACCGACGCTGGCCGTCGAGATCCTCTCACCGAGCACGACGACGATCGACCGGTCGAGGAAGCTGCAGCTCTACGCGCGCCACGGCGTACCGCACTACTGGATCGTCGACCCCGAAGCGCGCACGCTCGAAGCGTACGAGCTGGCCGACGGCGTGTACCGGCTCGTCACCCGCGCCGCCGGCGATGCGCCGGTTTCGCTCCCGCCGTTCTCCGACCTCGCGCTCGCTGTCGACTCACTCTGGCCGTAGCTTCCTCGCGCGTCTGAAGCGCCCTCGGATGTATCGTTCCCGCGGCATTTCCATGCGCCGCGCTGTCTCCTACGCTGGGCGTCGTGCGAGAGGTAGAATCGGGGCGATGGCGATCCACAAGGGCGTGCTCACGTACGAGGACTATCTGGCGACACCCGACGACGGGTGTCGCTACGAGATCCACGACGGCGAGCTGTCGGTGACGCCGGCGCCAGGCACCCGGCACCAGATGGTCAGCGCGAACCTCGGGGATGCCTTGCGCGCGCACGTCAAGCAACTCGGGTTGGGCCTCGTGCTCTATGCCCCGCTCGGGGTGATCCTGTCGAATACCACGATCGTCGAACCGGATATCGTGTACATCGCCACGGCGGACGCCGCACGGGTGAGCGCACGCGGGATCGAGGGCCCGCCGACGCTCGCCATCGAGATCATTTCGCCGAGTACCCCCCGCATCGATCGTGTCACCAAGCTGCAGCTCTATGCCCGCTACGGCGTGCCGTACTACTGGATCGTCGACCCCGACGCGCGGGCGATCGAGGTGTACGAGCTGGCCGAGGGCGGCTACCGTCTCGTCACGCTGGCCGCCGGAGACGCGCCGGTCTCGCTCCCCCCATTCCCCGACCTCGCGCTCGTCCCCGACTCGCTCTGGCCGTAGAACCGCCTCCAGTCGGTCAGTCCTGCTCCCACCCGAAGTTCGGCGTGGGCGGCGGCAGCGGCGGGAGGTCCCAGCTGCCGGTGGCGAGCGGCCGGATATCGGGATCGACCCGCACGTCGAGCACCGTCGGCCGGTTCGAGGCGATCGCCGTTTCCAGCTGGCCCGCGAGATCCGCCGGCTTCTCGACGATCCAGCCCGCCGGCGCCCATCGAGCGGCCCATCGCCGCGTAGTCCGCGCTGACGGGCTGGCCACTCTTGCCTCGGAACATGGTGGCGAGCTCGCGGCCCTGGCCGAAGTAGCCGAGCTGCTGATCGCGGATGACGCTGAAGCCGCCGTTGTTCCAGACGACCCAGACCACGGGGATCTCGTATTCCACCGCGGTGAGCACGGCGCTGGCGTTCATGACGAAGCCCCCGTCACCGCAGATCGTCACCACCGGCCGGTCGGGCGCCGCGAGCTTCGCGCCGAGCGGCCCCGCGACGCCGAAGCCCATGGAGGCGTAGCCCCAGGTTTGCAGCAGCGTCCGGCTCTTCGACGCGTCGTACTCCGCCACCATCCAGTTGTGATGGGCGCCGACGTCGACGAGGACGATGCCGTCCTCCGGGACGACCCGGCGCACGTCGGCCACGACGCGCGCCGGATGAATCGGCACGGCGTCGGATGTGCGCGGCGCCGTCGTGGCCGCATCCCACTTCTTTCTCCAGCCCTCGATCCGCGTGAGCCATCCGTCCCGCCCCGGTCGACGATCGGTCCGGTGCGACAGCAGCTGCTCGAGGGCCAGTCGCGCGTCGGCGATGATCCCGATCGCCGGCTGGAAGTTGCGCCCGATCTCGGCGGCATCGATGTCGACGTGAATGAGCCTGGTGGGCGGAATGCGATAGGTGAGCCCGGGGAGCCAGGCGCTGGTGGCGCGGTCGTCGAACCGGGTCCCGAGCGCCAGGATCACGTCGGCGTTGCGACACGCCGCGTTGGCCGGATACGGGCCGTTGCGTCCCGTGACCCCGAGGCTCAGCGGATGGCGCGCGTCGAACACGCCCTTGCCGAACGGGGTCGTCGCGACCGGAATCGACATGGCCTCGGCATACGCCAGCAGGGCGGCCTCCGCACGGCTCAGCTCGACCCCGTGCCCCGCCACGATCACCGGACGCTCCGCGGCGGCGAGCAAGCGCGCCGCCTCGCGCGATGGCCTGCGGATCGCCGGCCGGTCGCGACCAGCTCGCGTCCGGGGCCAGTGGTCTTCGCGCTCGGCGGCCTTCGGATCGACGGGCTCCACGAACACGTTCAGGGGCACATCGAGATGGACCGGCCCGGGCCGACCGTTCGTCATGAGCGCAAACGCCTGGCGCAGGGCGAGCGGGAGCATCTCCGCCCGCGTGGGCTGAAAGCTCCGCTTCACGTAGGGGCGGAGCACGTTGATGAAGTCCCCCTGGAAGTACCGGCCGGTCTCCTGGAACGGGCCGCGGTTCCACTGCCCGGTGGGGCACGTTGCCCGGTGATGTTGAGCATCGCCGAGGAGTCGGCGAACGCCGCCGCGACCGCGACGACGATGTTGGCCGAGCCCGGACCGCACGAGGTGTACGTCGCGACCGGCTTCTGGGTGATGCGGAAGTAGGCCTCGGCCATGAAGGCCGCCACCGCCTCGTGATGCACGGAGATCGTCGTGATCTGGTCCCGGCGATCGTACAGGCCGTCCAGCAGGCCCAGGATCCCGTGGCCGCACAGCCCGAAGACGTACGGCACCCTCTGCTGGATGAGGAAGTCCGCGATGTAGGCGGCCCCGCTCAGGGTCGGCATCAGCCGCGGCGCCGGGCGAGGAGCTGTTCCACCGCCGCGATGAACTCCTTCACGGCGATCGGCTTGCTCTGAAAGGCGTCGAAGCCGGCATCCATGATCTTCTGTCGATGTTCGGTCATCACGGAGGCGGTCATGGCGAGCACCGGGATCATCTGCGTGGCCGCCTCGGCGCGGAGCTGAGCGAGCGCCTCGATGCCATCCATCCCGGGCAGCCGAATGTCCATCAGCACCAGGCTCGGCAGGCGCTCCTGCGCAAGCCGGACGCCGTCCTCTCCGGTCTCGGCCTCGATGATCTCGTAGCCCCGGAACCTCAGGATGTCCCGGACGAGCTTGCGACTGGAATCGTTGTCCTCGACGACGAGGATCAGCTCATTCGCCAATGAATCGTCTCCGTCTTGCTCGCTGGTTGGCGGCACCAAGACCGCGCCCGAGAGTAGCGCGCCGCTCCCGTTGCGGCAAGACGGGCGTGCTGTCATGCAGTACTCTCGGCGGGGCGACCAGCTCTCGCGTCCATCCCGAAAGGAGTCGCGCATTCCTGATCCCGTGCCGTCGCGTGCCCGCGCGGCGTGGTTCGCCGTCATGCCGGGACTGTTCGTCTTTCTCTGGTCGACCGGGTTCATCGGCGCCAAGTACGGCCTGCCCTACGCCGAGCCCTTCACCTATCTGGCGATCCGCTTCTGGCTCGCCACGACGCTGCTGGCCGCGGTGGCCGCGCTCGGCGGCGCGCGCTGGCCCCGGGGCCGAGGCGAGATCGCGCATCTGGTGGTGGCCGGGTTGCTGGTCCACGGCGTCTATCTCAGCGGCGCGTTCACCTCGATGTACCACGGCGTCGAGGCCGGCGTGGCGGCGCTGATCGTCGGCGTCCAGCCGCCGTTGACCGCGGCGCTGGCCGGGCCGTTTCTGGGCGAGCGAGTGACCCCGCGTGGCTGGCTCGGCCTCGCCCTGGGCTTCGTGGGGGTGGTGCTGGTGGTCGGCAACAAGCTCGGCCTCGGCCTCGGCACGCCGGTCGGCATGGCGCTCTCGGGGCTCGCGCTCGTCGGGATCACGGCCGGCACGCTCTATCAGAAACGCTATTGCGGCGGCATGGACATTCGCTCGGGCGGGGTCGTGCAGTTCGCCGCCGCCGGCGTGCTCGTCACGATCCTCGCCTTCACGCTCGAGAGCCGCCAGGTCGCCTGGACGCCGCAGTTCATGTTCGCGCTGGGCTGGATGGTGCTGGTGATGTCACTCGGCGCGATCACGCTGCTGTATCTACTGATCCGCCGCGGCGAGGCCTATCGCGTCTCGACGCTGTTCTACCTGGTCCCGGCCACCACCGCGGTGATCGCATATTTCGTGTTTGGCGAGCGGCTCACTCCGACCGCGCTGGTGGGCATGGCGCTGGTGGCGGTGGGCGCCGCGCTGGTCAACGCGCGTCGTTGATCCCCAGGCCGTCATCCCTTACCCTTCCGCCATGAATCGTCGCCGCTTTCTGCTGACCTCGCTGGCCGCGCCCCTCGCGCTGCCGCGCGCCCTCGAGGCGCAGCCGGCGGCCAGGATGCCCACCGTCGGCGTCCTGTGGCACGCGGGAAGCGCCGATGAAGAGGCCATCTACCTGGGCGCATTCCGCGAGGGGTTGACCGGGCTCGGCTACATCGAGGGCAAGACCATCCGGCTGGAACATCGCTTCCCCAACGAGCAGCCTGAACGGTTTGTCAGTCAGGCGTCCGAGCTCGCCGCGCTCAAGGTCGACCTCATCGTGGCGGTCACCCGACTGGCCGCCCTCGCGGCGCAGCGCGCGACCACTTCCATCCCGATCGTGTTCATCGCGGTTCCCGACCCGGTGGGTACCAAGCTGGTGGAGAGCGTGGCGCGGCCGGGGGTAATATCACCGGCCTGACGCAGATCGCCGTGGAGCTGAGCGCTAAACGGCTGGAGCTGCTGAAGGCGATCATGCCTGGGTTGTCTCGGGCCGCGTTGCTCGTCAACGGCAACGACCCTCAGGGCAGCCACCGCTACATCGAGGAGACACAGGCCGCCGGAGATACGCTGCGTGTGGCGGTGCAGCCGGTCGAAGTGCGAGCGCTCAGCGATCTCGATTCCGCGTTCGACCGGGTCGTGGCCAGCCGCCTGCAGGCCATGATGGTTCCGGGCGATGGCCTGTTCTACCAGGGACGGGCGCTCATTGCGCAGGCGGGGCTCACACGCCACTTGCCGGTCATGGTCATCTCCCGGGAGATGCTGGAAGCAGGCGCGCTGGCGTCGTACGGCGCCGATGTGCGCGCCCTGTTCCGGCGCACGGCGGTCTACATCGACAAGATCCTCAAGGGCGCCCGGCCGGCCACGCTACCCGTCGAAGGGCCTACCAGGTTCGAGTTCCTCATCAACCTGAAGGTCGCTCGCGCCATCGGCCTCACGATTCCGCCTCCGCTGCTACAGCGCGCCGATCAAGTTCTCGAGTAGGCGCGAAGCGCCGGCGGGCGGGCCTCAGAACTTGTCCGAAGCGCCCCCGCCGCCGAACGCGCCGCCGCGTCCGGTGAACCCCGGCGCGTCGGTGGCCGCCACGGGCGCCGCCGGTGGCGTGAAGGCGGCGACGACCGGGACGGTCTGCAGAATCTGCTGACGGCGCTCGTCCGAGAAGAGCGGGTCCGCCGTGAAGCCCCAGCGCTCGCCTCCCGGGCTGGCCGCGCAGGGCCCGCTCGACCGCGAGCGCACCGGACGATGAGCAGCGCACCCGAGGCGGTCAGCACCACCCAGAGGGGCGCGACGTGCACGTAGTGTCGCAGCGTGACGAGCGACAGCGCCAGGAGCACGATCCCCGTGTCGAGCAGCACGATCCGTCGCGATTTCAGGCCCCACCACAGAATGGCCAGGGGCAGCACGGCCGTGGCGATGGCCGCGACCACCATGAGCCAGGACGGCGGCGCGCCGCGGCGGCGGCGCGAACTTCAGGAATCCCTCGACGACGTGCTGGTCGAGCGAATAGACGTTGCTCGCTCCGTACACGGCGGCCACGCCGACGACGAGCAGCACCATCGCGGCGCGGCGATGCGAGGGCGCCCAGGCGAGGTCATCCGGACGGCGCGCGACCAGGCCGACCAGCGCGGCCCCCGCCAGCAGCCAGAGCGCGCGCCCGAGGGGCAGCCGGGAAAGAAACAGGAACGACGAAACCGCCGAGAGGCCGGCGAAGAGCGGGGTCCCCCATCGCCAGCAGCTCGCCGCCCACACGAGCGCGCTCGCCAGCAGCACGGCGTCGAGAGCGCTCTCGCCGTCGACGTGCTGAGCCTCGCTGAGGAAGATACCCAGTCCGCCGAGGACGAAGATATTGCCCCAGAACGCCGTGGCCCCCGCCGCCCCGCGCCTCGCCGAGCGCGGTGAGGCCTCCAGATACTCGGTCACCATGAAGGCGGCGGCGGCCAGCACGAACAGCAGCAGGGCCAGGCTCGCCGCGCCGGGCTGCGTCGCAACGTAGAGGGCGCCCAGCGTGCAGACCACCACGGCGGTGACCATGCCCGCGGTGAGGATCCGCCAGACGGCGGACGGTGTGACGCACGGATCGGGATAGGCGTTGAGGACCGCATCATAGGTCGCCGTGCCGATGGCGCCGGCCCGCAGCCATCCCTCGGCGGCCTCACGCACCTCCGCGGCCCGCTCCCAGGCGACGGACTGGCGCCTCATCGCTCGACCATCCGGCGGTGGGCCGCCACGATCAGCGCGAGCGCTCCGATGCCCAGGAGGGCCGCGATCAGGAAGCTCGCGCTGCTCGCCGGCCCCTGAAACAGGAATCGCAGGAGGCCGAGGTAGGCCGCCGCCACGCCCTCGGCGAAGTAGAGCGAGCGCCCCAGGCCGAACGAGATCCACATGACGAGACCCGCCACGACGAGCAGCGTAGCCAGCCAGACTCCCCACGCGAAAGCCCCGAGCACGCCGGACACGAGGGCGCCGAGGAGCAGCAGGAGCCCGGTGTTGCCGAACACCTCCTCGAAGTGCGCCTTCCGCTCGAGCCGGACCGACAGCGTGGCGAGCACCACGTAGAGCACGCCGATGACGATCGCGTTCGTGCGCAGGTCCCCGAGGTCCGCGGCGCCCCGCCGCAGGGACATCAGGCTCACGGATACGCCTCGCCACGCCGCCAGCGTGGTGAGCGCGAGACCGAGCACCGCCCGCGAGTCCCATCGGTACGCCGCCAGGAGATAGACCACGCCGACGATCAGCAGATGATGTGCCCACCGTGGCCCCAGCACCGTGAACTGCGCCTCGACGTACCCGAGATCGGAGGCGAAGAGCAGGAGCCCCAGCAGGAGGATGTAGTCGAAGGCCACGCTGGGCGACTCGACGGCTCGCCACGAAAACGGCGGCGCCTGGCGCGCGACCCAGACGAGACAGGCCGCCGCGGCGAGGCCGAGCGCACCGGCGATGGCCAGCGGTCCGATCTCTTGCTGGTGCTCCACGACGAGGACCCCGACCCCCGACGTCAGCAGGAGGACTCCGGCGTAGAGGAGGATCCGGATCTCGAGCCGGACGGAGACGAGGTGCCGACGGGCGACGCGGTTGAGGAGGGTGGCCTGCGGGCCGGCGAGGACGTTGTCCGCTCGCAACCGGGTGATCGCAGCGACGACGTCAGGGTTCAAATCACGGCGCCCCCTTCCCTCCACGACGCGGGTCCGAAGCGCGATCGGATCTATCGTGCGTCAGCGGCTGGGCGAGAGTCAACGAATGCGGCGCGTCGCGCGGCACGGCATCAGAAGGGGTGTCCGGCCTCCGCCGGCCCGGCCCCACGGAGCGTGGGGGCGTGTCCTGGCGTGGCCGAGCGAGCGCTAGATGTCGGCTCGGCGTAGCGCGGGAGAGCGAAGAAGATCTGCCGCACCCGTTCGCGCCCGATCACGCGTATGAGCTCGCGCAGGGCACAGTAGACGAAGATCAGCACGACGAGCCAGAGCTGGATCGCCCAGAAGTGCGGCCACACGATGTTCTGGCCTATATGCTCGTTGGCCGCCGCGAAGCTCCCCAGCCGCCACCACACGGGGATCAGATGCTCGAGGTAGTGCAGGAGCAGGGAGACGCCGACGTAGATCGCGGTCTTCCACACCACGTTGTACATCAGCGGTTTTTCGGGAAATCGATTGATGATGGGAAGCTTGTCGGCGATGAGCACCACTTTGGCGACGAGCAGCGCCCCCACGGTGGCGCCCGCCACGGCGGAGAGCTGCAGCCCGTACTCCCGCAGCATCAACGCCCGGTCCAGCACCACGATGTGAAAGGAGATGAAGAAGAAGATCGTGGGGGGCAGGACCTCGTGGAACTCGTGCTTGACGGTCGCCCACACCTTGCTCACGTGCGCCTCCCCGTGCGTCGGCGTTCCGGTGACCCTGCCCGGACTCTGCGAGTGCTCCGGGGGGTTGTCAAGCGCGCGCGCCCGACGGCGAGGCCGGTCGCTCAGGCCGGCTGCAGGTCGACGCGGTAGAGGACCTTGCCGGTGAGGTCGTGCAGGCTGACGGTCAGGACTTCGGTGACCCCGTCGATCCGGGCGAGCCCGAAGTACTGCATCCCGTCGCTCGGCGGCCGGTTCTGCTTCATCCCGGCCGGGACCGAGACGTACTTCACGTCGGGGCCGAACGTGCGATCGATCTCGTTGGGCCCGAAGGTGCCGGCGTTGATCGGCCCGGCGACGAACTCCCAGAACGGCGTGAAGTCGCTGAAGGCGGCGCGGGCGGGATCGTATAGCGTCGCCTGCGCGTAGTGCACATCGGCCGTCACCCACACCACGTTGCGTGATGTCGTTGTTCTTGATGAAGGCCAGCAGGCTGGCGATCTCCAGCTCGCGTCCCGAGCGGAGCGCCGTGATCGCCGTTGGCCCACGCCTCGTAGGTGCCCTTGGGCACGTCGGCGTTGAGATCGTCGACGACGATGCTCAGCGGCATGTCGCTGGCGATCACCTTCCAGGTCGCCCGCGAGGCCAGCAGCGCCTGCTTGAGCCAGCGGAGCTGCGCGGCCCCGAGGAAGGCCGACTCGTCGTCGAGCTTCGTCTGCCGGTTCGGCGTGTTCGGCCCGCGGTAGCTGCGCTCGTCCAGCATGAAGCACGTCGAGCGAGGGGCCGTAGGAGAACGCGCGATAGACCCGCTCGGGGTCGATCGGGGTCGAACCGGAAGGCGTTGTACTCGAACATCGCCCGCCGCGCGAACGCGGACAGCAGCGAGGCGCTGCGCACCGTGTAGCGCTCGTCGCCGAGCGTCTGGCCCGGATACCAGTTGTTGCGCGTCTCGTGATCGTCCCACTGCACCAGGAACGGCACCTCGGCGGCGAAGCGCCCGCTTGTTGGCGTCGAGCAGGTTGTAGGCGAAGGCGCCGCGGAACTCCTCCAGCGTCTCGGCCACCTTGGCCTTGGCCGGCGTCGTCAGGTTCTTCCAGATGCTGCCGTCGTCCAGCGTGACCTCGGCCTTGATGGGCCCGTCGGCGTAGATCTGATCGCCCGAGTGGATGAAGAAGTCCGGGCCGAGGCTTCGCATCGCCTCGTAGAGCTTCATGCCGCCCCAGCCAGGATTGATGCCCCAGCCCTGGCCCGCCTCGTCGCCGGAGAACGCGAAGGTGACCGTGCGCCGGCTCGCCGGCGGCGTGCGGAGGCTGCCCGTGACGGGCTCGCTCCAGATCTTGCCGTCACCCAGATCCTGAAAGCGCACGCGGTAGAAGATCTGCTGGCCGAGCGGCAGATCGGTCAGATCGACGCGCGCGGTGAAGTCGCCGGGCGCCAGCGCGGCGGGGCCGACGACGCGCCGGGCATCGCGGAACGAATCGCTGGTGGCCCACTCGACGACGAGCCGCGCCGGCCGGTCGCTGCGGCTCCAGATGATCGCGCGCTCGCCGCTGACGTCACCGCTCTGCACACCGTACGGGATCTGGGGCCGCAGCCGGTCGGGCGTGACCACCGCCGGCGCCTGCGCCCACGCCGATGATCGCGCCAGCCCCGAGGTGAGACCGCCGAGCGCCGCGGCCGATTGCACGAGAAAGCGTCGACGATCCATGGCTGGCCTCCTGGTCCGGCACCGAATGCGCACACGTCCCAGGGCACGCTAGTCGGAGGCGATGAAGCCCTGATGACGATCGGGTGACGATTGTATCGCGTGGTGGGACGGCGGCGGCTCGTGAGTCCGGGGGGCTGCGCAACGGCAGCCCCCCGGGCACCACGTCTTGCGTCTACTTCGGCTGCGACTTCATCGAGCCGCTCGGCGCGGGACCGTTGTCCTTCAGACCGAGCTCGACGCTGACCGAATCGCCCTTCTTGACGTTCGCGAGCGCCTCCGGCGGGAAGTGCAGCTTCATCGAGCCTTCCGCCGTCTTGACGTCGATCCAGCCCTTCTTGGCGTCGACCTTGGTCACTTGCCCGTCCATGGTGTGGCGATCCATGTCTCCGGCCGGCTTGGGCGCCTGAGCCGAGGCCATGGTCGCTCCCAGGAGCAGGAAGCCGGCCGTCGTGGCGAGTACTCGCTTCGCTTTCATCGCATCCTCCGTTCTGAGGTTGTCATGCGGCATCCCGCCCGCGCACGGGCGGGCAGTAGATCTGCTCGCCGCCGCAGGTGGTCCATTCACGCTCGAAATACTCGGCGTCCTGCCGCGATCGCGGGTTGACGCCCATCACGATGCCGCCCTCGCGGACTCCCCGGTCGTACAGCCGGGCCCGGTCTTCCGGAATCCCGTACCCGATGAGCCCGCCGATGAGGGCACCGATGCCGCCTCCGGTCGCCGCCCCGGTCAGCGCAGCCGCCAGCGTCCCCATGGCGATGATCGGCAGGCCAGGGACCGCAATGCCCGCCGCCGCCAGACCGGCGAGGAGAGCTCCGAGGCCGCCACCGGCTACCGCGCCGACGCCCATCCCCTCCGCCGCCTTGGTGCCGAGCTCGGAGGGGCGGGCATCGGGGTTCGCGAAGTGGCGCTTGCGGGTCTCGTCGGACATGAGCAGGCTCACATCGTCCCTGCCGTAGCCGCGATCGACCAGCTTGCCGTACGCGCGCTCGGCGCTGTCCCGATCGCGGAACAGGCCGGTCATGATTGTCGGACGTTCATCTGCCATTGATTCCTCCTGAGATAAAGGCTTCTGGACCGGATTGGAGGGGCAAGGCAGGTGCCAGCGAGATGCGCGACAACCTCGACGCCCGGTCAGGGGGCGGGACACGCCTCCGCGACGACCGTGGGATCGATCGGGACGGTGGGCGGCCGCCAGGCCGGAGCGATCGCCTGCATGGCCTCGATGAACGGTGGCGACGTCATGAGCAGGCGCTGCGCCACCTGGCGCAGCAGCGTCACCTGCGCGCGTGGGAGATAGAACGCGGTGGCCAGGCCCTCCAGGCAGTCCTTCAGCCGGTCGTCGTCGGTCACGTTGTCGAACGCGAGCTCCACGGCGTGGAACGCCACGTCGGCCGGAAGGTCGAACGGCATGCTGAAGGCCGGGCACTGGTCCTTGGCCATCGACTCGCAGGCGCGAAAGCTCTCGAGATCGGACCGAAGACGCGCGAAGTGCTCGGCGATGAGCTGCACGGTCTCGAACGAGTAGTTGCCCATCGGCCCGGTGGTCACCAGATCGAGCACGTCGATGACGCCGGGCGGACTCTCACGCTTGCCCCAGCTGGGGTCGCGACCCGTCCGCGCATTGGCCGTGATGACCAGCACCCGCCGGACCTTCCCCTGGTTGATCTTGGTGTAGAGGCTCCAGGCGCTGTCCTGGCCGCTGAGCGCCACGTACGGACCGCGCAGGCCGATGTTGTCGGACAGCCCGCCATCGAGCAGATGCACGAACGGCCGATCCGTGGCGTGCGCCCGGTAGGAGAGAAGGTTGCGCGCCAGGGTCACGCGGCGGGGCTGATCGACGGAGCCGAGACCGTTCGTGAGCCAGCGCGGCGGGTCGAAGCGATCGCAGGGGCGCTCGCCCGAGTAGTTGTGCAGCGTGAGCGGGCTCAGGAGGATGGGGAACGCCGAGGACGCGGCCACCGCCCGGGCCACCGGCACGGTGGACAGGTCGGAGCACAGCAGGTCGAACTGGTCCTGCGTGAACTCGAAGCGCGCGCCCAGCGTCATGTCGGTGGCGTTCAGCAACAGATAGGGGCGCCGCTTCGGCGCCTGCTCCAGCAGGGTGGCGAAGGTGGCGTGCTTGAACACCACCTCGTCGTACAGGTCGGCGGCCAGGTCGATGCGGCTCACGTCCGAGCGCAGCAGGCGCGGCCACCGCGTGAGCGCGCGGGTCACCAGCTCGCCCTGGATGTTGCGGTAGAGGAAATTGTCCTCGAAGTCCTTGAAGCCCTCGGTGCCGAAGAGCGCATACGCCGCCGCCGTGAAGCTGCCGCCCGACACGGACGAGATCACGTCGACATCGTCGAGCATCGTGCGCTCTGGCCCGGCGGCCGGCTGGTAGCGAATGCTCTGGAGTCCCTCGAGGACCCCGTACGAGAAGGCCGCCGCCCGCGTGCCGCCGCCCGAGAACGCGAGGATCACGAACAGCTCTTCCTCGGCGGCCGCGGGCCGAGCATTCGCGTAGCGGTAGCCGCTGGCGCCGTAGGCGCCCAGACGCGGATTGACGGGCGCGGCGCACCCGAGCGCCGTCAGGCCCACGGCGAGCGCGACGGCGACGCCGCGCACCCGGCGCGTCAGCACTTCCTGAACTCGACCGGGTAAGGATTGAGAATCGGTCGCTCGGGAACGTTGAGGGTCTGCTCGGGCGGATCCACACTGGCGCCGCTGAGGCGGAAGGTGTGTTTGCCGGCGTTGACGAACAGCGCGCGAGGCTTGCCGCTGGCGGCGGTACTGCTGCCCTGGGACTCGTCGTCGATGTACACCTCCCGGGGCTCCGGGAATCGCACGACAACGTAGCTCATCGACCACACCTCCCTGGTGGATGTGAGGACGGCGCCCGCCCCCGCGGGGCGGACGCTCACCAGAGCGTACGTGGTCCGTGATGGGCCAGCCGCGGAAAATCCTCGGGCGCTGGGCGCCCTCAGGCGCGCGGGGCGTCGGCGTCCGTGTATTTCACGTCGCAGCGATACGTCTTGTATTCACCGACGAAGAACGGCTGGAGCGGGGCCATGATCTCCCGGTAGAGCGCGCTCTGCTCGTAGGCCTGCATGTCTGCTGAGTTCTCCCACAGACTGACCGCGAATCCCGTGTCCTTGTCGCCCGCGTCCTGGGCCAGCCAGCGACCGCGCAGCCCCTTGAGGCTCTTGCCCTTGGTGAGGACGTTGTCGCGGTAGGTACGCTCGAACTCTCCCCATGCGCCCGTCCGAAGCTTGCCCCACGTGATGCGGATCACCATGATTGACCTCCTCATGCGACCATCTGACGGCTCGAGGAACCTCGACTCCGGGGACCCTACGCGGCCGAGGATCCGCGCAAAGCGGTCGGCCGTCAAGTGACCCTCAGCGCTCCGGGCGCAGGCGCAGGGGCTCGCCGAGCACCAGGTTCTGCCCACGGAAATAGCGACGGAAGAGCGTCCGCGGAGAGGCGCCCAGCCCGCTCTTCTCGGCCTGCAGCGCGAAGTGGTGGGCGGGCTGGCCGGTCAGAACGAAGCCGCCATCGGCGCCCGTCTCGGTCGCGGTCCGCCGCTCCAGCGTCGTCAGCGTCTTCTCCCAGAAGCTGACCGTGGCGCCCGCGGCGGGCTGCCCGTCCGGCCGCACCACTCGCCCGCGCACGATGCCATCGTCGTGCAGGGCCACCCAGACATTGCAGCCGCCGATCAGCAGCAGGAGGGCGGCGGCCACCCAGAGGTATCTCATCCCTTGGTCGCTCCCGACGTCAGCCCGTCGATGAAACGCCGCTGCTCCAGCAGGAAGAGCCCGATCCCCGGGACCAGGACCATGATGCAGAAGGCGTAGAGCGCCCCGGTGGTGTTCTCCATGTAGCTCAGGAACGTGGACAGCCCGAGCGGCAGCGTCTGCATCTCGGGATTGCGAATGACGATCAGCGGCCACAGAAAGCTGTTCCACGACCAGATGAAGGACAGGATCACGGTGGTGGCCACCGCCCCGGTCGAGAGCGGCAGCATCACGTGGCGGATGATGCGCCACTCGGCCAGACCGTCGATCCGGGCCGCGTCGATGAGGGAGCGCGGCACGGCGTCGAAGCTCGCCTTGAACACGAAGATGCACACGATGGTCGAGCACAGTGGCAGGGCCAGCCCCAGGTAACTGTTGAGCAGGTGCAGCTCCTTGGTGATGAGGTAGGCGGGGATGATCGTCGCCTGGAACGGGATGAGCATGCAGCTCAGGAGCAGCGCGATGATCGCGCGCTTGCCGCGAAAGCGCAGGGTGAGCGCATAGGCGGCCAGCGCGTTGCAGACGAGGTTGCCGCCGACCACGATGATCGACACGATCACACTGTTGATCAGGTAGCGGACGAAGGGGATGTAGTACCAGACGTCGACATAGTAGAAGGGGTGAATCGCCCGGGGCAGCAGCGCGGGCGGGTACTGGAAGATGTTCTCGCCGGTCAGGCTGGTCTTGAGCACCCAGTAGAAGGGCATCAGCATCACCACCGAGACGGCGGCGAGCGTGGCGTGGACGGCGGCCGCTCTACTCGGCCGCATCGACCGCGCCCGCCTCGCCGCCGGTCAGCCGATTGGCCAGCGCGGTGACGATCAGGAGGAAGACGAACAGCACCACGGTGAGGGCGGCGGCGTAGTCGAACTTCGACAGCACGAAGGCGACCCGGTAGATGTAGGTGATGAGCACTTCGGTCGCGTAGTTGGGACCGCCGCCGGTCATCACGTAGATGAGGTCGAAGCTCGTGAACGAGTTGATGACGCCGATCATCAGACAGAGGAAGATGGCGGGCCGTAGCAGGGGCAGCGTGATGTGGCGGAACCGCTGGGCCCCCGAAGCGCCGTCGAGCGCCGCCGCCTCCTGGAGGTTGGGCGGGATGTTCTGCAGCCCGGCGAGCAGGATGACCATGAAGAAACCGACGATCTGCCACACCGCGGCCACCACCACCGAGGGCATCGCCCACTCGTAGGAGTCGAGGAAGGCGATCCGCCGCTGGGTGAGGTGGAGCGACAGCAGGATGTAGTTGATCAGCCCGACCTTCTCGTCGTAGAGCCAGCGCCAGATGATGCCGACCGCCACCGTCATCAGTGGATAGGAGATGAAGATGATGGCGCGGTAGATGCCCCGCCCGCGAATCCGCGTGTCGACCAGCAGGGCCAGCCCCAGCGCCAGCGCGATGGCGATCGGGGAGCTCGACATGAAGACCACGGTGTTCCACAGGCTCTTCCAGAACACCTCGTCGTGGAACAGCAGCTCCTCGTAGTGGATCAGCCCGGCGAAGTGGCTCGGCTTGAAGGGCGACCACGACTGCACCGACAGGGCCACGTTCCACAGCAGCGGCAGAATGCGGTAGAGCAGGAAGATCGTGAGCGAGGGCGCGAGGAACGCCCAGATGAAGCGCGTGCCTCGCGCCCGCCGTGCCGTGATCGGGCTCCCCTCAGCGGGCGAGCAGCCGGTTCACCTTCCGCTCGGCCTCGGCCAGCGCGGCCGCGGCCGGCTTGCGCCCGAGCACGGCGGCCTGGAACTCCGAGTAGAACGCGTCCTTGATCTGCGCGTCCTTGCCGAGCGGCCAGGTAGCGACCAGCTTGTCCACCTGCTCCAGCTGGGTCTTCATCACGGAGGCGGCCAGCGGATCCTCCTTCTGCAGCTCCTCCATCAGCCGGCCGTCGACCTTGGTGCCGGTGAAGAGCTTGAAGTTCTTGCCGAAGGTGTACGCCCACTTCTCGCTGGTGGCCAGCTTGATGAACTCCCAGGCCAGCTCGGGATGCTTGCTCGACTTCGAGATGCCGAGCCCATGCGAGTTGGGCGCGGCGAATCCGCCGGGCATCTGCGCGGCGCCCAGCGTGTCGCCGTTGATCCACGGACCGCCGCCCCGCACATAGAAGAACGCTGGCGAGTGCGCCTGGTAGAGCCCCACCGTCCCGCTGGCGAAGGCGTTGTTGGGCTCGACCCAGCGACCGGTCCACGCGACCTTGTTGATCGTGCCGTCGGCCGTCGCCTGCGCCAGCGCCTCCACCGTCTTCACCGCGGCCGGCGTGTTGAAGGCCGCCTTCTTGAGATCGGGCGTCAGCAGCTCCACGCCGTTCATGGCCAGCAGCGGCCAGTAGAGCCAGTCGAAGTTGAGCGTCACGAAGCCCGACTTCTCGCCCTTGGTCATCTTCCGGGCGGCGTCGAGCAGCTCGTCGAAGGTCTGCGGCGGCCGGGCGATCCCGGCCTCCTTCAGCATCGTCTTGTTGTAGAAGAGCAGCGTCTTGCTGACGTAGAAGGGGACCATGTAGTTCTTCCCCTCGTACACCCACGTCTGCAGGAACTTGGGATTGTAGTAGTCCTTCAGCGAGGCGTCGCGCTGCAGATAGGGCGTGATGTCCACGAGGCCGCCGTTGGCGGCGTACTCGAGCCAGATGGCGCCCTGGGTGTCGATGATGTCGGGAGCGGTGCCGGCCACGACCTGCGTCTGGTAGAACGGTCCCCACTCCGGGCCCTTCTTGTCGAACCACTCCACGGTCACGTCGGGATGGATCTTCTTGAAGTCCGCGATCCAGCCCTCGATCTTCTCCTTGTAGACAGGGATGTTCCAGGTGAGGAGGCTCAGCTTCTTCTGCTGGGCGTCCACCGGTCCGGTCAGCATCCCCAGCGCGAGCAGCCCGATCACGATCCGGGTCCAGGTCCGACGCATGTCTCTAGACCTCCTTTGCTCTCCGCGCGACCGTTCGAACGGCTCTCAGAACTGCACGCTCAGCTCGCGCCCCTCGCGCAGCGAGCGCTCGGCCGCCAGACACACGACGACCCGCTTGCGGCCCTCGACGCCGGAGACGAGCGGGCGCCGCTGGCGGAACGCCGCCGCGGTCCGCCGGATCTCCTCCGCGAGCTCGAACAGCTCGCCCGAGGCCCCGATCTTCAGCGTCTCGCACGCGGTCGCCCCGCGGCGCTGGACTTTCAGCTCGTGGGCCGGCTCGAGCGTCCGGGCCGTGGTCGCCGACCACCAGGTGCGGATGGCGCCCTCGGTTCCCACGATCTCCACCACGTTGTGGTGCTCGAAGCCGGCCAGCGTCTGCGTGATGACCGCATAGGCCCCGCGCGGAAAGCGGACGATCGTCGAGAGGTTGTCGGACATTCCCGCCGCCCGGCCCTTGCTGTTGCCGACCGCGAGGACCGAGGTGGGATCGCCGAGCGACTCGAAGTACCACATGACGAAGTCGAAGAAGTGCACGGGCTCCTCGAGGATCCACGAGCCGACGCGCTCCGCCGCGTAGCGCCACCCTCCCGCCCCCGGCCGGTAGGGATAGCGAAACAGCGTCACCAGCGCATGGAGCGGCTCACCGATCTCGCCGGCGTCGATCATGGCCTTGATGGCGCTCCACTGCACCGACACCCGCAGCTCGTGGCCGATGCTGAGCACGCGCCCCGAGCGTTCCGCGGCCGCGACGAGCCGATCGCACTCGGCGACGGTGACCGCCATGGGTTTTTCGAGGAGCACGTCCTTGCCCGCCTCCAGCGCGGCCACGCCCATCTCACCGTGAAGATGATTCGGCGTGACGATGTCGACGGCGTCGATGGACGGATCGCCGAGCAGCTCCCGGTAGTCGCGGTACACCGGCACGCCCGCCAGCTCATCGCGAGCGGCCGCCGCGCTGACCTCGCCGCCGCAGGCCACGCCGGCCAGCGTGAGCCCGGGCGCGGCGCGGATGGCCGCCGCGTGGTGTTTGCCCCACGCGCCGTAGCCGATCAAGCCGAAGCGCAGACTGCACCTCCTGAGATGAGCGACCGGGCGAGTGGCGGCAACACTACCGCGGGACCTCGAAGACTGTCAATTCAGGCGGGCGGCGACTGATTCCTTGGTCGCCGGAGGCCCGACACGTTCTAATCGGAGAGCGCCGGCGCTCTGACGGCGCATGCGACACGTCGATTGCGGGCACTTCGCCCGGCCCCATCCATGGGAGAACTGCATGTTCCGACTCGCCACCCTCGTCGCCGTTGCGGCGCTGATGCTCATTGGCACGCCGATCGTCGCGGCGGCCCAGGCGCCATCTCTGAACTGGGGGAGCCAGGTCAACCCGGCGCGTTGCCCGACCGATCAGGGCTACCGCTACCTGGAGATCAACGTCACGCGCAAGGTCGACGACGATGACACGCTCAGACTTTCTGTCCCCAACGCGATCTCAGTTCCTTCCTCGTCGTGGGCCGTGCGCGATTTCAACCAGCATATCCAGGTCTGGAGGGTCGGCGTGGCGCGGCGGGGGCGGGGGCGAACGGTTCTGCGCGCTCGTCCGGTATCAGGGATCGTTCACGACCGAGGGCGGATCGGGCCCGGCAGGCGGCACACTCGCCGAGGGCATCGACGGATCCTTCGAAGGCGGCTATCTGCTGGTCTTCAGTGCCGACGAAGTGGCCGCACCGACGGTCAAGACCCAGGGCCACATCGGTACCTTTCCCGGCCCCATCACCCTCTACGACTGGCGCTCGTTTTACTTCACGAACATCACTCGGACATCTTGCAGTGGTGGGGCTGGATTTACCACGGCGGCAACAACGGCGCCTGGGTGAACTCGATCGCCGGCAACCAGGGCAACATCACCGACTGAACCAGCGGACAGCGCGGCGCGCTGGCTCGGATGTGACGAGCTCGGATGCGGGCCAGCCGGACGGGTAGGGACGCGACGTGCCGTACGTGCGCGCGAGGTAGGCCGACGCCACGAACACGCGTTGACGCGCCCTCGCGCACGCGTTCGCCGCGCGCTCGATCGCTGACCGCGCCTCGAATCACATGCTCCAGGCCGCCGGTCTGCCCCGGTCTTGCCTCCAGGATCCCGACCTCAAGATTCCCGTCAGCGCGGTCGTGCAGCTGCTGGAGGCGTCGGCGCGGACCGCGGGCATCGAGGACTTCGGCTTGCGCCTGGCCGAGCGGCGGGGCCTGCCGGATCTCGGGCCGGTCGGCCTGCTGGCCCGGGAGCAGCCGACGGTTCGCAAGGCGCTCGAGGTCTACATCCGGTACGGCTGGCTCCACGCCGAGTCGCTTGCGCTGCGCCTGGAGGAGGCGGCCGACCTGGCCATCGTCAGCCTGGAGCTCACAGTCGGCCGCCCGGTTCCCGCGCGCCAGTTTCAGGAGCTCTCGGTCGCGATGCTCTACCGGAAGCTGAAGGCGGCGCTCGGCCGGGCGTGGGCGCCGCAGGCGGTCTGCTTCACGCACAGCGCGCCGCGAGATGCCGGGATCCACCGGCGGATCTTCGGCATGCGGGTGGAGTTCGGCCGCGACTTCAACGGCGTGGTGTGCCTGGCCCGCGATCTCGAGCGGGCGAATCCGGCCGCTGACCCGGCCATGGCTCGCTACATCCAGCAGTACGTCGACTCGATCGCCGGACACCCGCGCGTCACTCTGAGCGACGAGGTGCGGCAGCTCGTCTCCACGACGCTGTCCTCGGGCCGCTGCTCACTGCAACAGGTGGCCGCGCAGCTGGGAGTGGATCGCCGGACGGTTCACCGGCGGCTGGTTCGCGAGGGAGAGACCTTCTCCACGATCGTCGACGCCGTGCGGACCGAGGCGGTGACGCGAGTCCTCCAGAACCGTGATCGCCCCCTCTACATGGTCGCGGAGTCGCTGGGCTTCTCGGCGCTGAGCGCGTTCTCGCGCTGGTTCCGGACACGATTCGGGCGCAGCGCCTCGGCCTGGCGAGCCGCCCATGCCGTGCGCGCTCGCCGGCCGCTCGTGCGCCGCCAGCGTCCGACCGAACGGCTCGGACCGAGGGTCGAGCGGGCGCGAGCGCGCTGAATCCTGTGCACTGGAGAGCTTGCAGTCGTTCGGCGCCGCTTTCGAGGCGGCGGTGTGAGCTCGCCCGCTCTCTCGAGGGTCGGTCTTAGCCGAGGCGTGGATCGAGCGCGTCGCGCAGGCCGTCGCCCAGCAGGTTGAATCCCAGCACGGACAGCATGATGGCCGCGCCCGGGAACAGGAACGCCCACCACGCGCCGCTGGTGAAGTACTTGTAGGAGTCGGCCAGCATCGCGCCCCACTCCGGCGTCGGCGGCTGAGCGCCCAGGCCGAGGAAGCCGAGCGCGGCGGCCTCGAGGATCGCGAAGGCAATCGCCAGCGTCGTCTGCACGATGAGCGGCGGCAGGCTGTTGGGCAGGATGTGGCCGAGCAGGACGCGCAGCCCGCTGCCGCCGATGCCGCGCGCGGCCGTCACGAACTCCTGCTCGCGCACCGAGAGCACGGCCGCCCGGCTCAGGCGCGCGTAGGACGGAATCGACACCAGGCTGATGGCGAAGAGCGAGTTGCGCAGCCCGGGCCCCATCATGGCCACGATGGCGATGGCCAGCAGCGTGCCGGGGAACGCCAGCAGGATGTCCATGGCGAACATCAGGACGACGTCCGTCCGCGCCCCGAGATACCCGGCGATCAGGCCGATCAGCGATCCCACCAGCGCCGCCACCGCCACCGCGCTCACCGCCAGCCCCAGCGTCACGCGGGTGGCGTGCAGCACGCGGACGACGAGATCGCGCCCGAGCGTGTCCGTGCCGAACGGGTGGGCGCAGCGTGGGCCGCTTGAGCCGCAGCGCCAGGTTGGAGTCGGTCTTGGCGTCGTAGTCGTGAACGAGCGGCGTCACCACCGCCATCAAGAGGAACACGACGACGATGCCGAGCCCGGCCCGGGCCACCGGGCTGGCGACGAGCCGGCGCCACGCCGCGGCGACGGGGTCGGCGCTCCGCGGCCGGGTGACCGGCGCACTCACCGCCTCGACGGTGGCCATCAGCGCCGGCGTGGCGAGCGCGACGTGGGAAGCGCGCTCATGAGTACTTGATGCGGGGATCGGCGACGGCGTAGAGCAGATCGGTGGCCAGGTTCACCACGACGACGATCACCGCGATGAACAGCGTGGCGCCCTGCACGATCGCGTAGTCTCGCGATTCGATCGACTCGTAGACCCACAGCCCGATGCCCGGCCAGGAGAAGATCGTCTCGGTGAGGATGGCGCCGGCCAGCAGCCGGCCGGTCTGCAGCCCGATCACGGTGAGCAACGGCAGCAGCGCGTTGCCCAGGCCGTGCCGGACGATCACGGCCAGCTGCGAGAGGCCCTTGGCGCGCGCGGTCCGGATGTAGTCGCGCGTCAGCTCCTCCAGCAGGCTCGCCCGCGTCATCCGCGTGATGACGGCCAGCGGGATCGTGGCCAGCGCCACCGCCGGCAGGATCAGGTGGCGCAGCGCATCGCCCAGCACCGCCCACTGCCGCTGCAGCAGCGCGTCCAGGATGACGAAGTTCGTGACCGGCTTGAACGTCGGACTCGCTGTCCAGACGGAAGCCCGTCGGCAGCAGTCCGAGCTGCACGCCGAAGATCCACGCCAGCACCAGGCCCAGCCAGAAGATCGGCATGGAGACTCCGGTGAGCGCGCCCACCCGGGCCAGGCTGTCGATCAGCGAGTTGCGCCGCACCGCGCACACCACGCCGAGCGGCACACCGATGACGGTCGCCAGGATCATGGCCGCTGAGGCCAGCTCGACGGTGGCGGGAAAGCGTCGCCACAAGTCTGTCGCGACGGGATCGCCGCGCACGATGGACACGCCGAGGTCGCCGTGCACGACCTTGCGCACGTACAGGAGGTACTGCTCCCACAGCGGACGATCGAGGCCGAGCCGGGCGCGGACCTCGGTGACCTTCTCGGGCGTGGCCCGCTCGCCGAGCATGGTCAGCGCCGGGTCACCGGGAATCAGATGGACGAAGCTGAAGACGAGGAGGGACACGCCGACGAGCACGGGGATCACGGTCAGGCCTCGCCTGATCGCGTATCCCGTCACCGTGCCCTCCTCACCACCGGATCCCGGACGCGACTACTGCAGCTCGACGGTGTTGAAGTACTCCGAGCCGGTCGGGTGCGTGACGTAGCCCTTCACTTTCTTGGCGAAGGCCAGCGGCGGCTGATTGTTGGCGATGAACAGCCGTCCCGCGTCGTCGTGCAGCATCTGCTCGGCCTGCCGGTAGAGCTTGGCGCGCTCCGACTGGTTCGTGAGCTTCTGCGCGCGCAGCAGCACGTCGGCCAGGGGCTGGTTGGCGTAGAAGCCCTCGCGCGACACACCCGGCGAGCAGAAGAAGTAGCAGAGGAAGTTGTCGGGATCGCCGTTGTCACCCGTCCAGCCCAGCATGTAGAGCGGCATCTGGCCGTTCTTGCGCTTGTCCAGGTACACCGCCCACTCGGCGGTCTGCAGCTGCGCCTTGATGCCGACCTTGGCCAGGTCGACGGCCATGGCCTCGCCGATCTCCTTGGGGCTCGGGAAGTACGGCCGCGAGCGCGACATGTACCAGAACACCAGCGGCTCCTTCTTGCCGTCGTCCCAGGTGATGCTCGACAGGCCGCCGCTCAGCCCGGCCTCCTTGAGCAGCTCCTGGGCCTTGGCCGGGCTGTACTCGTAGCCCTTGAGGTCCTTGTTGTAGCCCCAGAGCGGAGGCGGCTGGAACTGCGTCGCGGCCATGCCGGTGCCGCCGTACAGCGCGTCGACGATCGCCCCGCGATTGATGGCGTAGGCGAAGGCCTGGCGCACGCGCTTGTCCTGGAACTCCTTCACCTTGTAGTTGAAGGCGATGTAGCCGGTGGTGTTGGTCGGGCGCAGCAAGACTTGAAGATTGGGGTCGCGCTTGACCACCGCCACGTCGTCGGGATTGAGACCCTCCATGCCGTGGATCTCACCGGCCTTGAGCGCGCCCAGCCGCTGCGAGTTGTCCTTGATGTTGCGCACGACCACGCGCTTGACCTTGGGCTTCACGCCCCAGTAGTCGGGGTTCGCCTCCAGCACCACTTCCTGGTTGGGCTTCCACTCGACGAGCTTGAAGGCGCCCGGTGCCCACCGGGTGCTTGCCGAACTCCGTGCCCCACTTCTCCACCGCCGCGGGGCTCGCGATGTCGAAGGTGAACATGGCCAGGTTGGCCAGGAACGGCGCCTGCGGATCCTTGAGTGTGACGCGCATCGTGTGCGAGCCCGTGGCCTCGACCTTGGTCACGATCGACTTGTCGTCGAAGCCGCCGAACTGCCCCTCCCAGTACTCGAAGGTCTGCCCGGCCTTGACCTGGTTGTCGTGCTGCGGATGCGTGGTCTTCCACCAGCGCTCGAAGTTCCACACCACGGCCTTGGCGTCGAAGGGGGTGCCGTCGTGAAACGTCACGTTGCGGCGCAGCGTGAACGTCCAGACCTTGCCGTCGGGCGAGACCTCCCACGCCTGGGCCAGCGACGGCTCCACCTCGGTGGTCGCGCCCTTGTACTTCACCAGGCCGTCGTAGATCTGGCGCGTGATGCGCCCGGAGATGCCGTCGGTGATGACGGCGGGATCGAGCTGCACCGGCTCGCCCTGCGCGCCGAACACGAACGTCTGGCCGATGGCCGAGGCCACCGTGATTTGAAGGGCAAGGACGACAAAGCACGCGAGTCTGCCGAGTCTCATTGCGTCTGGCCTCCCCGAGGCCGGCTGCGGGGGCACGGACACCCCCGCAGTCAGGACCTCTGGCCGGCCATTATGGCGCGGTCACTCTGATCGCGGCGGTCAGAATTCTAGATTCGTCTGGTTGTGCTGGTAGACCGCCCCGCCCTTGACGCTCCCGTCCTGGGCGGCTTTCACCGCCTTCGCCGGGAGATCCCTGACCTTCTTCACGCGCCGGACGGTCTTGGTGGCTCGCCGGGTCGTCATCGTCGGGCTCACGAATGGACCTTGTTCCCGACCAGGTCCCACCCGCCCGCCACGTTCCCCCCACCGGTCCCATCGGCCTTCTTGCCACCCTTGATGGCCCGCGCCGCCTGGGGGGCCAGATCCTTCAGCGCGCGCTTACCGGCCGGCCGATCCCGTGCTCGCCTTCTTCGTGGACTTGCGGCTCATGGCGTCCCTCCTGCGAGAAATTCGACTACCGGTCCTCGCCCGCGTGCATCGTCCCTGCCACGCGCGATGTCGGCGATTCTGTCGCTCGATTTCGTCGCTGCAGTACATCCAGCTCGGGCGGAATTCCCGGGCCGGTGAGCCCGCCGCGGCGTCATGCCCGTCAGACGTCGCGCTCAGGCGGACACGGCGTCTTCAGAAGGCTTTGCGGCATCAGGCCAAATGGGCCTCGAGCCATCGCGTCAGGTCCGTCATCACCTGCTCGGCGATGATGTCGTTGTGCGGCTCGTGGTACGCGCCCGGATATTCTTTCAGCTCCTTGTCCACCCCGGTGACGCGCTCGAAGAATCGCCGCCCACCCGCCGGAGGCACGAGTCGGTCCGCGCCCCCCAGGATCATCATGAACGGGACTTGGAGATCGGCGGCATGCTCGCCCGTCCACTTCCGCGCGGCGTCGACCTCCGTGTTCAGACGCGGCGTGCCGGTGCTGTGCACCAGGGCATCGTCCCGGTATTGCTGGACGACGGCCGGATCGCGCGAAATCGCGGCGGCGTCCAGACCGGTCTTGACCGCCACACTCGGCGCAAGATGGGCGAGCACCGCCGCCGCGGCGCGGACCACCAGCGACAGCCGCGCGGGGGCCAGCAGCGGATTGCTCACGATGAGACCGCTCAGCTCCGGCGCCTGCCGGAGGACATACTCGATCGCGATCAGCCCTCCGAGGCTATGGCCCAGCAGGAACGTCGGTCGCTGTGACTGCTCCCGGCGGATCAGGTTCAGGAATTCTCGAACATCACCCCGGAATTCGCTCCAGGCATTGATGTGACCTCGCTGGCCCGGCGAGCGCCCGTGGCCGCGATGATCGAATGCGTAGACGGCATAGCCACGAGGGACGAGGTGGCGGACCACGTTGCCATAGCGGCCGCCGTGCTCGCCGAAGCCGTGGACGACGGCGACAATCGCGCGAGGGCGGGCATCCGGCTCCCAGCATTGATAGTGCAGCCCCTGAGCGCCGGCGCCGCTGAACCGACCTTCCCGGTGCGGCATGCCGCGTACAGTCTCACACCCCTCAGGGTGGCGGTAGCGCGCACCGTCGTGGTGACGCCGCGGCCCGGCTCGCCTTGTCCTCGCGGCGGCCCGCTCCTATACTCGCGACGTCCGCGCATGCGACGCTACCTGGCGCACCGCCTCATCGCCGCGCTCTTCGTCCTCATCGGCGTGTCCTTCGTCGTGTTTCTCGCGCTCCATCTGGCGCCCGGCGACCCGGCGCAGATCCTCCTGGGCCCGATGGCGACCCCGGCGGAGCTGACCACGCTGCGCGGTCAGCTCGGTCTCGACCAGCCCGTGCTGGTGCAGTACGGACGCTGGGTGTCTCGCGCGATCCACGGCGACCTCGGCCGCTCGATCATGCTGCGCCGGGCCGTGCTGCCGGAGCTGTGGCGACGATTCCACGCCACCCTGGTGCTGGCGGGTGGCGCCCTGCTGCTCGCGTTCCCGCTCGGCGTGCTGATGGGCGTGCTGTCGGCCGCTCGACCGGGCTCGCGGATCGATCAGCTCTCGCAGGTCGTCGCGATGATCGGGATCAGCATGCCGGCGTTCTGGGTCGGGCTGCTGCTGATCATCGGCTTCTCGGTGCGGCTGGGATGGCTGCCCGGGACGGGCATGTACGCGCCGGTGGGCGACGGCGGACTGCGCGATCTGCTCACGCACCTGATCCTGCCCGCGATCACGCTCTCGCTGGTGCCGCTGGCGATCGTCTCGCGCGTCACCCGCACGAACATGCTGGACGTGATCGCGCAGGACTACGTCCGGACGGCGCGGGCCAAGGGCGCGTCCGAGCCGCGGGTCATCGGCTGGCACGCCTTCCGCAACACGCTGGTGCCGCTCGTGACGGTGCTCGGGCTCGAGGTGGGCTACCTGCTGGCCGGCGCGGTGTACGTGGAGACGGTGTTCAGCTGGCCGGGCATCGGCTTCATGATGGTCAACGCGATCCTCACGCGGGACTTCCCGCTGGTGCAGGGTGGCGTGCTGCTGATCGCGGCCACCTACGTGCTGATCAATCTCGCCACCGATCTGCTCTACGCGTGCGTGGACCCGCGCGTGCGTCATGCCTAGCGCGCCGGCGGCGACGGCCCGGCGGCGCCGGCGGTGGCGCGTGGCCGGGGCCCTCGTCGTGACCGCGATCGCGGTGATGGCGGTGCTGGCTCCGGCCCTGCCGCTGCCCGACCCCAACCGGACGCAGCCGAGCCAGCGGCTGGCTCCGCCGCTCACGCCGGGCTATCCGCTCGGCTCCGACCACCTCGGCCGCGATCTGCTGAGCCGGGTGATCTGGGGCGCGCGCGTGTCCTTGATGGTGGGCGTGCTGGCCACGCTCCTGGCCATGCTCGCGGGCACGGCCGTCGGCCTGATCACCGGCTTCTATGGCGGCGTGACCGACAACGTCGTCATGCGCGGCATCGATCTGATCATGGCCTTCCCGTACATCCTGCTCGCCATGCTCCTGGTCGCCGCGCTCGGGCCCGGGCTGGTGAACGCGATGATCGCGGTGGCGGTGGTCAACGTCTCCTTCTACGCCCGCGGCGTGCGCGCCGCGGTGCTCCTGCTCCGCGAGCAGGAGTTCGTGGAAGCGGCGCGCGCGGTGGGCTCGACCGAGGGGCGCATCCTGCGGCGCCACGTCCTGCCCGGCATCGTCGGACCCATCCTGGTCTTCGTGTCGATGAACATCGGCGTCATGATCACGGAGAGCGCGGGGCTCAGCTTCATCGGGCTGGGCGCGCAGCCACCGACCGCGGACTGGGGCACCATGCTGGCCGACGGCCGGCAATTCATCACGGTGGCGGCGCACGTCGCGGCCATCCCGGGCCTGGCGATCTTTCTGCTGGTGCTAGGTTGTAATCTCGTGGGCGACGGGCTGCGCGACGCGCTCGACCCGCGATTGCGGTGATGCAGTTCCAGGCAGCTCAGCGGCGAGCCGAGGAGAATGCGATGAGAGGCTGCAGACGGGCTCTGGTGGTGGTGATGGCGCTCACGGCGGCGCTCACGGTGATGCTCGCCGGAGCGGCTCACGACGCGACGGCGGCGGGCAAGACCCTGGTGGTCGGACTGGTCGCCGAGCCCACCTCGATGGATCCCGGCCAGCTCACCGACATCAACTCGATGCGGGTGCTCTCGAGCGTGTACGACACGCTCGTGCGCTTCAAGGAGGGCTCGTTCACCCAGGAGCCGGGGCTGGCCACCTCCTGGACGATGTCGCCCGACGGCCTCACCTACACCTTCACGCTGCGCAAGGGCGTCAAGTTCCACGACGGCACCGCCTTCGACGCCGAGGCGGTCAAGTTCACCTACGATCGCCTCCTCGACCCCAAGCATCCGTCCGCCGAGACCGGGCCCTTCCCGTTCGCGTCGTTCTACTACGGCGCGATCAAGGAGGTGACGGTGGTCGATCCGGCCACCGTCCGCTTCACCGTCAAGCAGCCGTTCTCGCCGCTGCTCAACAACCTCACGCTGAACACCGGCCGCATCGTCAGCCCCGCCGCGGTCAAGAAGTACGGCAAGGAGTTCGCGAGCCACCCGGTCGGCACCGGGCCGTTCAAGTTCGTCTCGTGGGACAAGAACGTCAAGATCGTGCTCGAGGCGAATGCCGGCTACTGGGGCGGCCGGCCCAAGCTGGACGGGATCGTGTTCCGGCCCCTGGTAGAAGAGCAGACCCGCGTCACCGAGCTGATGTCGGGCGGCGTGGACTTCATCGTCGACGTGCCGCCGGACAACGTGGCCCAGGTCAAGAAGGACGCGCGGCTGGTCTACTACGAGCAGCCGGGCCCGCACATCTGGTGGGTCACGCTCAACACCGAGAAGAAGCCGTTCAACGACGTGCGGGTGCGACGGGCCGTGAACCACGCGGTGAACCGGGACGCCATCGCCAACGATCTGCTGAAGCGCACCGCCACGGCCGCCATCGGCCCGGTCCCGCCGTCGATCACGTGGGCCTACACCGACCAGGTCACGAAGTATCCGTACGACCCGGCCCAGGCCAAGAAGCTGCTGGCCGAGGCGGGCTATCCCAACGGGTTCCCCGCCGTGTTCTGGATCCCGGAATCCGGCTCCGGCATGCAGTCGCCCAAGACGATGGCCCAGTCGATCCAGGCCGACCTCGCCGCGGTCGGCGTCACCGCATCGATCCAGACCTTCGAGTGGGGCGCCTATCTCAACAAGTACGGCAAGGGATTCGGTCAGGACGCCGACATGGGGGCCATGTCGTTCATGCTCGATCCGGGTGACCCCGCCCCCATGCTGAGCCTGGTCATCGACGGCAAGGGCGGATTCCGCGGCGGCGCCTACGCGAACCCCCAGGTGGACACGCTGCTGGCGGAGGCGACGCGCATCACGGATCTCAAGAAGCGCGGCGACCTCTATCGCCAGGTGCAGAAGCTGGTGGTCGACGACGCGCCGTGGATCTTCGTGGACAACGCGTTCCAGAATGCGGCCGGCGCCAAGAAGGTGGCCGGCTTCAAGCTGCACCCGTCGTTCTATCTGTTCTTCGACAAGATCTCGGTGACGCCCTAGGACCGTGGTGTGACGGCCGCGCGGCGTCCGCGATCGACGCCGCGCGGCCCCGGGCTACTTGCCGACCGTCTTCTTGATGCTGCCGATGTGCTCGTCGATGTGGTTGATCAGGCCGCCCATGACGAGCTGCTCGGCGGTCATCGGCGGCGCGTCGGTGAAGACGGCCCCGCTCTTTGCCAGCTGATCGTCACTGAGGCCGCGAACCATCGCCGCGGCCGTCGGTGCGCCCTTCTTCATGAGCTCGACCGTCTCCGCCTTGGTGCAGCCGGCGAATTCCTTGGCGTGCTGGGCGTTCATCCCGTCGAGCATGCCCCGCGTGAAACCGCCCGGCAGCTTCCCGGACACGAGTCCGGTGACGATGCCGGAGACCGCCTCGAACGCCCGCGCCAGATGATGCGCGGTCGCGGCGACCGTCCACTGCTCCGCCGCGGTCACTTTCTTCCACTCGGCGTCGCTCAGCGACTCGATCACCGTGGCGGCGTCCCGGGCCTTTGCCTCGAACTGCTTTGCGAGTGCTTCGCCCTTCGCTCCCATGGCTATCCTCCTGTGGGGCCGGCCACCGGCCACGAGGTTAGTCGCCCCCACTCATACGTCGAACGGGGCGAGTCCAAATCGACACTCCGTCGGGAAAAGTGTACCGCGCATGCCTACCGGCCCTCGGCGCGCGGCCAGGCTCGTCGGTCCCGCCCCCCGGACGGGCGGTATACTCCGCGCACCCATGATCTGCGGATCCACCACTGCCCCCGCGAGTCGCCGGCTCTCGGGCGCGATCCTCCTCGGTGCGCTCGGCGTGCTGGCCGCCGCTCTCCCTGCTCAGGGGGACGCGGACTGCGTCACGGTCGGTCAACCGAAGATAGGCGTGAAATACGCGTTCGGCTTCACCGACGCGGCCGGAACGGTCTCGACGTCCACGACCGAGTATCTGGCCATCTCTGACACCTCCGTGCGGCTGCGACTGACGCACAGCGGTGCGTTCGGCTCGGTGGAGAGGGTCAACGAGAGCACCGTCCGCGTGGAGGACGATCTCGTGGTCACCGAGAAGATGGTGTCGAGCGGCACGAACGCCGGCGGCGCGTTCGAGAACACCGTCACGTTCCAGCCGGCGAGGATCGGCGATCCGGCGTCACGGGTCTGCAGCGGCCGCACGTGGACGATCCCGCCGGTGTCGGTGTCCACGGTCGGATCGCAGGGCGGACGGGCGGAGATGGCCACGGACCCTGGCCACGGACGGGTGATCTCGGTGCGCGAGTCGGTGACGGTCCCGGCGGGCCCGTTCCAGACCGTGCACTACGAGAAGGTCTTCGACGGAGCGAGCGGGCACGTCGTCGAGGAGACCTGGCAGTCGATCGCCGACGGCGTCAGCGTGAAGTACACCCACGACAGCCCGGCCGGCCTGGCCACCCAGGTCCGGACGGGAGCGCACTAGACATCACTCGGTGGACCGGGCGAGCAGCCCCGCCGTCACCAGCATCTTGAGGGCCCGCCCGAGATCCTGGCCGTCGCCGCCGAATTGCTCGAGCAGCGCTGTACCGTAGGTCCCGTCGGGTCGGGCCAGCACGCGGTGGAGCGCCCGGGCGAGCGTGCGGTCTTCGAAGATCAGCTCCGTCGTGCCTCGTCGCGCCCGATGCACCCGCAGCACATGCCGGGCCTTGGCGGGCGAGGTCAACGTGCACCGCTCGTGCGCGGTCGGAGCGAAGACGGCGAACAGATACGGGCTCGGATCCGAGAAGAGCTCGTGCGGCGCGATCGCCTCGACGTCCCTCGCTGCCTCCTGCAGCAGCGCCCGCGCGTCGCCGCCGGACGCGTACCTCTCGAACGCGGTCGCCCGGAAGCGTGGCCTCGACAGCAGACGCCGCTTCAGCGCCTCGATCACGCGGTCCGCCCAGTTGGCAACGCGCAGATTCACCACCAGGGCGAGGCTCTCGTCGCGCCCGACCACCTGGGTCTCGTGCCAGGTTCCTCTCGGCAGATACACGACCGAGCCCGGCCGCACGTGGTGAGTCCGGCTGTCGGCCGGCATCCGATCGGGCATCGGTCCGGAGGCGTGCGCCGAGAGCTGCCGGCCGATGTCCGCGAAGCCCACGCCGTACGAGACCAGGGGATGGGCGACCCAGCGGTTGGGCGCGGTCCTCCAGCGCTTGCGCCCCCTGATCTGGATGTTGAAGCCGTCGTCGGAGTCGAAGTGCATGGGCGCGCCGGCGCCCGGCTTCGACGCGATGAGCTCTCCGCCGCAGGAATCGAACGGGATGCCCAGATCGGTGGCGACCCGGCGAACCAGGCGGTCGACCGCCGGGATGAAGCGCTCGACCTCGTTCATGTAGAGCGTCATCCCCGCCCGATAGCACTCCATCGCCTCGACGCCGTCCACGCGGACGTCGACGCCGTGCGACCAGACCCGGACCTGGGTCCGGCAGGCGCGCGCGACGGATTCCGCGTCCTTCAGCTGATCGACGTCGAGCAGACGAGCAAAACGCCCCAGCGGCCCGTGGGACACATGGAGCCGCTGCGGAAAATAGTCACGCAGGAATACGTCTTCCTGCAAAGGAGACACGAGCGCACGCAGTGCCGACGAGCGGGGACGCGACATCGCGTGGCTCCGTGCCTGGCTCAGTCGATCTGGCCGCGCCGCCTCCCGCCCCGGATGTCGCCGGTGGTCGACTCCTTCGGGCCCAGATCCCGCATCGTCTTCTTGTTCACTCGCAGCGTCCGCTTCTTCGGCTTCCCCGCCTTCGCCTTCTTCTTCGCCATCGCTGCCTCCCGTGGTGTACGCCTGACGCGATTCGCCGCGTAGGATGTCGCGGTCGTTGTCCGTTGTCCAGTGGGTTCACTGGCGCGGCAACGGGTCGGCGCCTTGACACACCGGCGAACGCGGCGCTATCTGGTCACGGCTACGCCGGCCGTGTACCTGGTGGTCGCCACTGTTTGACCGGAGGAATCTGATGGGTCGTTTCGATCTCGAGGCGGGCTCGGTGAGCCTGCGCACGCTGCTCGAGTTCTCCGCCGCCGCGAGTCGCATCGGCGTCGAGGTCGATGCCAGCCGCTGGCTGATCCGGCCCTACGTCGCCGGCGTGGAGGTCACGCAGGGCATCCAGTACTTCGGGGCGGACCGTCACCTGACCAACGCCGACGATCGCGGTCCCGACAACTCCGTCCGTCTGGTCGCGCGCAAGCCGGCGTGGGTACGCGTCTACGTCCGCAGCGCGCTCCTCGGCGCCAGCCAGGTGCTGACCGGCGACCTGATCGTCGAGCACCGCAGCGGCGCGTTCCTCGGCGAATGGACCCAGGTGGCCACGCTGTTGCCGGTCGGGGGGAGCGTGCTGTCGCAGCGCGACCCCGACTACGCCACGGAGCGCGGCACGATCGGCTCGTCGATCAACTTCGTCGTGGGCGCCGCGCTCATGGAAGGGATGGTGCGCTTCACCGCACGCATCTGGCCGGTGGCCGACCCCACGCACACGCCCATCGACACCTGGCAGGAGACGGTCGACGCCACGCTGCTGCAGACGCTCAGCCTGCGCGGCGTGTTCGTGCACTACAACGGTCCCGACCCCACGGCCAACGCGGCCAATCCGCCTACGGTCGATCTCCCCGCGCCGGGGCTGGCCAATCTCCAGACGACCGCCGCCTGGACGCTGACGACGAATCCGGTCGAGGCCACCCCCGTGCTCTCGAGCGCCGGGCAGATGAACTGGTTCGCGCCCCTCACCGGCCCGCCCACCGAGTCGGGCGGATGCTCGGAGGGCTGGGGCGGGTTCACGTACGTGCTCTCGCTGATCAAGAACAACGACGGAAACCGGAGCGACGTCATCTACTACGGGCTCCTGCCCGCGAACATGCCGGTCGGCCCCGTCACCGGCTGTGAGCTCCACGGCGTCAGCGCCGGCCGGGATACGGACCAGGTGGCGATGGCCCACGAGATCGGGCACGGCGCCGGCCTCCGGCACGCGCCGTGCGGATTGCCGCGCTTCCTTCTCGTGACGATCGGCGACTCCTCCCTCACGTTCGTGGCCAATCCGACCATCGACGCCGGCTACCCCGCGTACGAGCCGTACGATCCGGCCAACAGTCCGACGGCCTCGCTCGGCGAGTACGGGCTCGACATCACGAATGGCACCATCCACCCACCGACCGAGAAGGACTACATGTCCTACTGCGGGCCGCCGTGGATCTCGCTCTACCATCACGCCAAGCTGGCGTACAACGACGCGTTCAATCCACGGCGGGTGGGCGTGCAGCACTATCGGCCGCCGGACCTCGTCGATCCGTACCTGTGGCCGTGGGAGTACATCCCCGATCCGCCGCGCTGGGATGGTCGTCCAGGAGAGCAGAGGATGAAGGCCGAGCGCGTCATCTCCATCCTGGGGACGATCGACGACACGCGCGCCGTCGAGGTCAAGAGCGTGATGCGGATCCAGGCGCTCGCCACCACGCGCGGCGCGGGGGCCACGCCCTACGTTGCGCAGCTGCTCGGCGCCCAGGGCGAGGTCGCTGGCCACCGCGCCGGTGACGCGCCTGCCCGCGCTCGGCAGCGGGTGCGGGTGTCGGCGCCAGCGTTCCCGCGCCGGGTCCGTTCGTCTTCGAGGCGATGGTGGCGGATGTGGCGCCCGGCGCCGCGCTCCGCATCGTCAAGCGCGCCGAGGAAGGCGGACGCGGCGAGACCGTCTGGACGCGCGAGGCTCCGGAACGGGCGCCCGTCGTCCGGAGCTTCGCCGTGGCCGTCAACCGCGGCGAGGGACGAGCGACGTGGCAGGCCCGCGGCGAGGGCACGCTCGAGTTCTCGCTACAGTTCTCGAAGGACCGCGGCCGCTCGTGGAACGGGCTCGCGGTCGGCCTCACGGGCACCAGTCATCGCTTCCGCGCCGAGACGCTGCCGAGTGGCAGCCTCGTCTTCCGGCTCCTCGCCCACGATGGCTTCCACAGCACCAGCCGCCAGTCGCGGCCCGTCGTGGTTCCGCGGCGGCCGCCGATCGTGAGCATCCTGAGCCCGCAGGCCGGCCGTCCATTCTTCGCGACCGCCCCGCTGCGTCTGTGGGGCGCCGTCACCGAGGACGACGGCGCCCCGGCCGATCCCGCCGCCTGCCAGTGGCTGGTGGACGGTCGCCCGGTCGCGCGCGGCATCGACGTCTGGATCACGGCGCCCGAGCCGGGCGAGCACCGCTGCACGCTCGTCGTGCGCGGGCGCGGCGGCACCGCCCGGGCGGAGGCCATACTGCGCACGCTCGATCCGCGCGAGACGGACCCTCAGCGCCTGGCCGGCGCGGACGCGTCGACGGGCGCCGCCGCTCGCCGAGGACGGGCGCGGCGCGGTGGAGCCGGCAACCGTCGCCGGAACGGTGGCCGATCTAGGTAGAAGCCGGCTCGTCCGGGCGACCGGTCACGAGCGCCATCTGGAGGCCGGTGTATCCTTCGTATGAGTCGATCGGCCGGTCGGCATCACGCGACTCGACGGAGGTTCCTCGTGGCCAGGATCACAGTGCTCGGCGCCGGGGTGTGCGGGCTCGCGACCGGGATGCTCCTGGCCCGCGACGGTCACGACGTCACCATCCTCGAGCGCGACGCCGCCAGCGTCCCGAAATCTCCCCACGAGGCCTGGGAGAGCTGGACGCGGGGTGGCGTCGCGCAGTTCCGGCAGCCGCACTACCTTCACCCCCGAGCCCGCCACGTCCTGGACGCCGAGCTGCCGGACGTCCGCGATGCCCTCGTGGCCGCCGGCGCGCTCCGCTTCGACACGCTGAAAACGACGCCCCCCTCCCTTGCTCGACTCGAGCGCCGTGCCGACGATGATCGCTTCGTCACACTCACCGCCCGCCGGGCAACGCTCGAGCAAGTCGTTGCACGGGCGGCGGCGGCGGAGCCTCGCATGGAGGTACGTCGCGGTGTTGCGGTGGCGAGCCTCACGACGCGCCGTCACTCCGACATTCCGCACGTCACTGGTGTACGGACCCATTCGGGCGAGGAGCTGCCCGCCGATCTGGTGGTGGATGCGATGGGCCGGAGCTCGCCCTTGCCGCGATGGCTCGCGGAAGCAGGAGCCGCCCCGCTTCACGAGGAGGCCGAGCCCTCGGGATTCCTCTACTACACACGCTATTTCCGATCGACGGGCGGCGGTGCGCCCGAACCGCGCGACCGGCTACTTGCCGCCATGGGATCGGTTTCGATCCTCACCCTGCCCGGCGACAACGACACGTGGTCCGTCACGCTGTTCGGCTCCTCGGACGATCGCCCGCTGACCCAGCTTCGCGATGCCGATCGGTGGATGTCGGTCGTGGCCGCATGCCCGCTGCACGCGCACTGGCTCGACGGAGAGCCGATCACCGGGGTGATGCCGATGGCTGGCGTGCTGGATCGCTACCGTCGCCTCGTCGTGAACGACCACCCGGTGGTGACCGGAGTGGCGCTCGTCGCGGACGCGTGGGCCTGCACGAATCCGTCGCTCGGACGCGGAATCGCGCTCGGCCTCGCCCATGCCGCGCGCCTCCGGGACGTCGTGAAGACCGAGCGCGGAGACCCTGCGGCCTTTGCTCTGGCCTGGGACCACGCCACCGAGACCGAGCTGACGCCCTGGTACCGGGCGACGGTGGCGCTCGATCGTGCGCGACTCGCGGAGATCGAGGCGATCCGCACGGGCAGCGCACTGCCTCGTCCGAGTGGTCCGGCGGCCGCGCTCGGTGCGGCGCTCGCGCGTGCGATGCCACACGACGCCGACATCTTCCGTGCGTTCGCGGAGATCGTCGGCTGTCTGACCCTTCCAGGCGTGGTGTTCACACGGCCAGGCTTTGCCGAGCGTGTACTGGAGGTCGCTGGTCGCGCCACGCGGCTGCGCCTCCGGCCGGGCCGACGCGGGACGAGTTGCTGAGACTGATCGCCTGAGTCGCGCAAAGGCGTTTCGCGGCCCGCGCTGCTGTTACTGGGTCGGCTGGATCGTCAGCTCGCCGGTCGAGCGAAGCGTGATCGTGTAGTCGCGGTCTTTCCTGAGACGCGTCGAGACGGCCTCACCGTGGAGCGCGCGAACCCCGCGCTTCTGGGCCTCCTCGGGATTGTTGGCAAGCTCCCAGAATCGAGCCCACAGCTCGCGCTCGAAGGCCGTCGGGGCGCGCTCGGCGGCGTAGCTCTGCGGCATCTGCCCTTCGCGATCCAGCACGTCCCCATCGGCGGGACGCCGGCGGTCGGTGAAGATGCGCCGGAAGAGGAGCAGGGCCTTGCCCTTGAGGGCGTCGCCGGCCGTCACGAAGGTGTCCTCGAACTTGACCACGAGCGCGTCGACGTAGACCTCCTCGCCGTCGAGCACGAGCTCCCGGGACTCACCGACCGACCCCCCTTGAGAGTCGAGCTCGGTGAACCGGACCCGCGTCCGGACCTGCCCCTCCGGTCCGGGCCCCTGCTCAAGCACCACGAGTCGCGCCCGGCGCTCCGTATACCTGAGGAGCCGGACGGCCGCCTCGAGCGCCTGGTTCCGCTCCGTCAGGGTGCGGATCTGGGCGTCGCGCTCCGCCACCTGCCGCTGAAGCGCTCGTCCCGGGGCCAGAACCATCTGGTCCACCAGGTACACGCCTCCCGCCGCTGCTCCGACGAAGAGCAAGGTGCCGAGGACGAACATGGCTCTGCTCACGATGCGATGGTACCGCAGGCGAGGTCGACCTCGCGCCATCCCCGGCCGTGCTATTGGCGCCAGAAGTGGATACCATACGTGCCCATGCTGCCGGGCCGGACGTGGAGTCCGTCCTCCGCCGAGCTGATGGAGATGCGGTGCAATGAGACTTCCGTGGTGGCGCGGCTCGCCGCCAGAAGGCCCAGGCCATGAAGGTGCGGAAAGTGAAGAAGGCAGCAGTGAAGAAGGCAGCAGTGAAGAAGGCGGGCGAGAAGGCGAAGGGACTACCCGATCTTCAGCTCGACGCCGGCCGCGCCCGCAGCGTGAAGGGCGGGTTTGCCGCGGTCGAGCACAAGAGCGTCACACCCAGCCCGAGACCACCGGCTGGGGATCCGTTCGCGAGAATCGGTGACATCAAGGGCGAGTGACGATACCGACGCGAGGAGGCCCGCGATGCTGCTGCAGGAGATGACCTGGCCGGAGATCAGCCACCTGTCGCGAGACATCCCGGTGGTGGTGCCCGTGGCGGCGCTCGAGCAGCACGGGCACCACATGCCGGTCTTCACCGACAGCCTGCTGGTCGGCGAGGTCGTGCGGCGGGTCGGCACGGCGATGGCGGACCGCGTGCTGATCGCGCCGCTCATGTGGCTGGGGAACTCGCACCACCACATGGACTTCCCGGGAACGCTCTCGGCCAGCCCGCGCGTCTACCTCGACCTGCTCAACGACCTGGCCGAGAACCTGATCGCGCACGGCTTCAAGCGCATCGTGTTCGTCAACGGCCACGGCGGCAACATCACCCCGGGCAAGCAGGCCATCTTCGAGCTCCGCCAGCGGCACCGCGACCGGAGCGATCTGCTGCTGCTGTTCGCCTCCTACTGGGACAACGCCAGCCCGAACGCCGGGCGTCCCGACCTGGTGCAGTCGCAGATGGGGCACGCCTGCGAGTGGGAGACGTCGATGATGCTGCGGCTGGCCCCGAATCTCGTGAAGGACTTCTCGCGGGCCGAGCCGGTCGGCTTCGAGTTCGGCTTCGAGCCCGCCTATCGCGGCTGGACCACGAAGGACCGCACGGTGACCGGCCACATCGGGCATCCGCAGGCGGCCACGGCGGACAAGGGCGAGTACCTCTTCGCGACCTACGCGGCCGGCGTGGGCAAGCTCCTCGAGGACGTCATCGCCTGGGACGGCAAGAGCTGGGAGATGCCATAGCCGCCTCGGCGGCTCACCTTACCGAGCGGTTGCCTGATGCGGCACCGAGCGCCGCCCGGAGACGTAGCGCACGCCGTCAGCCTCGGTGTGCTCCTCGTGCATGGTTCCGGCGGTGAGGCTCCAGCTGTCGCCCGGGCGATATGTGACCCGGTCTTCGCCGAGGACGAGCGTGATGGAGCCGTCCAGCACGAATACACGCGCATCGAATTCGTGGGCGTGCGCCTCACGGTGCACGTTGGGCTTGAGCTCGCCGTCGCGGACCTCGTAGCCTTCCCGACGAAGCTCGGCCTCGAATTCAGCTCTGGTCATGGCGTTCTCCTCTCCTGTTTCGCGTTGTCCCTGGCCATTGTTCTCGCGCCGGTCACTGGCATCGCCCGTCGTCGTCCGGCCGCCAGGGATTGGCGAACGTGCTCAGCGACTCCAGGAAGACGACCAGGTCGGTCTGCTCACGTGCGGTGAGATTCAGGGGGCGGGCGGGTCGCCCGTCTTTGGCGTGAAGACGGACCGGATCGAGTCCCGAGTAGTGCCGCACGACCTCGGCGAGCGTCTCCACACGGCCGTCGCGACCGTACGGGGCAGTCAGCACCAGGTTACGTAGTGACGGCACCTTGAACTCGCCGACAGTCCCCCTCTCGACGGCCACCTGGCGGGTGCGCATGGCGCTGACGCCGGTCGTGTCGTCGTTGTAGAGGCCCAGCAGGTTGAACCGGCTTTCCCGCAGTTGCAGGATTCCCGCGTAGCGGCCGGGATCGGGTTTGCCGAGCGGCTCGAATCGCGAGAGGCCGGTATTGAAGAACTCGCCGCTGGTGAAATTGGGGCCTGAATGGCAGGACGTGCAGCCGCCCTTGCCGATGAAGATCTGCAGCCCTCGCTGCGCGGGCTCGGAATAGTTCGAGGAAGAAGGCGATTGCCCTCGCGCCACCGCGTCGCGGAACTCGTCGAACGGCGTGCGGCCGCTCATCAATGTTTCCTGAAAGGCCGCCAGGCTCTTTCCGACATCCACGAACACGGCCTCGTCATCGGTGGCTGTCGGCGGGACTCCGAATACCCTCCGGTAGCGGCAGGAGAGCTGTTCGTCGTTGCGCACCAGTTCTGCCACATGACGCGGCGTCGCCGCCAGCTCCCGGGCATCCAGGATCGGACGCAGGCTCTGCGACCACAGGCTGTCGGCGGCGCCGTCCCAGCCGTACCAGCGTTGCCCACGCAGGTTCATCAGCGTCGGCGTGTTGCGATCCACCTCGGCCACACCGATACCGCGGCGACGGTTGTCGGTCCAGTTACGCTCCGGCACGTGGCAGCTTGCGCAGGCGATTGTGCCGCTGCCGGACAGACGCTGATCGAAGAACAGCCGTGTTCCGAACTCGATCGCTTCCAGTTTCCCCGACACTCGGTTGGTCGGGTCATGCGGCACCGGCGCCGGCCACGGCCCGTGGGACAGGATGATCTTGATCTCGTTGTCGGTGAAGGCGGGCTTGGCCGCGACGAGCTCCTCTGCCGAGCTGACCCCGGAGAACAGCGCCACGCAGGCTGCGCCGACGGCCGCGATTGCGATCCGAGCGGTGAGGGTGGAACGCTTGGTTCCTGAGATCATGCCCCTGTCTGGCGCCATGCTACCAGGAATCGTGACTCGAGGACCACGGCTCATGACTGGACGAAGGTGCAATAGAGGCGTCTTGGCCTCGCTGCTAACCTCGAACACAGAGGCAGCCGAGGAGGGACGTATGCACAAAACACGGATCAATCTCGCCAATCCTCAAGAGTTGCTGGAGCTTCCGGGAATTCGTCAAGCCGAGGCCGACGCCATCATTCGCCATCGCGCCCAGCACGGCCCCATCAGCGATGCGGCGGAACTGACGCAGCTCCTGGGACCGGGGATGGTCACACCGGCGTTGCTGGCGGCCGTCGACTTCGAACCGGCTGACGCGACTGCGGCCGAAGCGCCGGGCGCGTAAGTAGCTGCTCGAGGACGTCATCGCCTGGGACGGCAAGAGCGGAGAGATGGCGTAGCCGCCGCCGTTACATCTGGCGCGGAGCGACGACCAGCGCGTTGGGCACGCCCCACCCGCCAGGCACTGACAGCGAGAGCGCGGGGAGCTTGGCCACGAGCTGCGTCGATGGCCCTCCATCGAGGTTGAGCGCGTCCCGACATCCGAGCCCACCCTGATCGGGTGGGTCAGCCAGAAACCGCGCGAAGGCCGTCGTCTCGACCTTCGTCGACACGACGAGGACGACGACACTGTCCTTGGCGCAGACCGCCGTCCGCTCCGCGAGCTGCGGCTTCAGCGCCTGGATCTTGCCTCCCACGACGAGACGGGGGATGCCCTGCACGACGAGGCGATGTGGGGGGTCGTCCCTGATGTCGGCGCCGAGCACGATCCGCGCATTCCGGTCGTCGATCACCAGCGCGCCCCAGCTCCGCCGCTTGCCGCCGGCCATGACCCGTCCTCCGTCGACCGCGAGACCCATGGCCCGGCCCTCGGTGTCGAAGAAGCTCGCATTGATGGCCACGACGGCCGGATACGGCGCGGCGATCTGCGCGACGGTGCGCCTCTCCGAGGGGCCGCCAGCGGGGACGAGGCGGAGATCGGCCACGTCGAGGTCGACGTTGAACGCGTGGCCGGAAAAGGCCTCGCCGTCGTCCGGCTGAACCTCGAAGGTCGCATGGGCGATGCCGGGCGCCACCGTGACGAATCGCGCCGGCCTTCCTCGCGCCGAATCGGCGCCGGCGTCGCTCACCGCCAGGAGCGCGGCGACGACGCCGAGCGACGATCATGGCACGGACGGCAAGCACGAGCAGGCTCACGTGAGCTTCGGGTCCAGGAAGTCGCGCAGCGCGTCCCCGAACAGGTTCACGGCGAGGATCGTGATGGTGATCGCCGTCCCGGGAAAGACGACCATCCACCACGGGGGCTTGAAGGCCTCGGCGAGGACGCCGCCCAGCATGTTGCCCCAGCTCGGCATGGGCGGCGGCACGCCCACTCCCACGAAGCTCAGCGCCGCCTCGATGAAGATGGCCGCGCCGAGGTGCCCGGTGGTGATGATCAGGAACGGCGCCACGCACTGGGGCGCCACGTGCCGCGCCATCACGCGCGGGCCGGAGGCCCCCAGCGCGCCGGCCGCCTCGACGTAGGCGAGCTCCTTCACCGACAGCACCATCGACCGGACGATGCGGGTGCTCAGCGGCACCCGGGTCACCGCGATGGCGATGATGACCGTGGAGAGCCCGGCACCCAGGGCCGCCATCAGCAGCAACGCGAGAATGAGGGCGGGCAACGACATCAGGACGTCGAGCACCCGCTGGCTGATCAGGTCGGTGCGGCCGCCCAGGTAGCCGCTCGACAGGCCCCAGAGAAAGCCGATCGTGTCGCCGAGCAGCACGGAGCTGATCGCCACCAGCAGGGTCACGCGCGCGCCGAAGATGAGGCGGCTCAGCACGTCGCGCCCGAGGTGGTCGGTGCCCAGGACGTACCGGCCGAGCGGCGCATCGCGAGTGAGGGCGTAGTTCGCGGTGAGCGGGTTGTGCGGCGCCACCCGCTCCGCCATCACCGCCACCGAGACCAGCAGGAGCAAGAACAGCGCGCAGACGCCTCCCAGCGGCGAGGAGCGGAAGAAGCGCGCCACGGCCATCGGTGGCGGCTTCGACTACTGGTAGCGGATGCGGGGGTCGAACCAGCCGTAGCTGACGTCGACCACCAGGTTGATGAGGACGAAGATGACGCCGTAGAGCAGCACGAGGTTCTGGATGAGCATCCAGTCGCGCTCGGCGACGGCGAACACCAGGGCCAGGCCGAGCCCGGGGACGCCGAACGCGCGCTCCACCGCCACCGAGCCGCCCAGCAGCGCCCCGAACGCCGTCCCCGTCACGGTCATGATGGGCAGCATGGCGTTGATCAGCGCGTGGCGCCGCACCACGATGCGCTCGCGCAGGCCCTTGGCCCGGGCGGTGCGCACGAAGTCCTCGCCCAGCACCTCCAGCACCGAGGAGCGCGTGATGCGCGCCATCATCGCGGCCAGCGCGAGCCCCAGGGCCAGCGCCGGCCCCACCGTCATCTGGAGATTGCGGACCGGGTCGTCCCAGAGGTACGCGATCGTCAGCGGCGGTCGCCAGGTGAGGAAGAGGACCAGCGAGAGCACGATCATCAGCCCCACCCAGAAGCTGGGGATGGCCATGAAGAGCGTGACGACGAAGCGGGAGGCGTAGTCGGTCCGCGAGTTCCGCCACACCGCCCCGATCAGGCCCACCGGCAGGCCGATCACCCACGAGAGGACGACGGCCATCAGCGCGATCTGCCCGGTGATGGGCGCCCGGCGGACGATGAGCTCGCGGATCGGCTCGCCGCGCCAGAACGATTTCCCCAGGTCGCCGCGCACGACGTCTCTGCAGCCAGTCGAGATACTGCACCACGTACGGCCGGTCCAGGCCCAGGCTCGCGCGCGCGGCGCTGAGCTGCTCCTTGCTGAGGACGTACATGCCGCCGCCCTCGCCCGAGATCGCCGCCAGCGGATCGCCCGGCAGCACGCGCATGGCGATGAAGATGAGCAGCGTGACGCCGAAGAGCGTCGGGACGGCGATGAGCAGGCGCTGGGCCAGATACTTGCGCATGGGTCCGCTCCGCCGCCGCCTCTCGAGCCCCGCTAGATCTCTCCGCTATCGATCCAGCCAGAAGGTGTCCACGCGACCCAGCTCGGAGAAGACGCGGGCTTCGCTGTTGTGGCCCTTGACGTTGTTCCGCCACATCGGCAGGTGGTCGGTGAACCCGATGAGGTAGAGCGGCGCCGTCTGGTCCAGCAGCGCCATGCCCTGGGCGAAGAGCTGCTTGCGCTTGCCCTTGTTCGTCTCGCTGTTGATCTGCTTCAGCAGCTTGTCGAACTCCGGGTTGGAGTAGCGCGAGAAGTTGAGCGAGCCGCCCGTCTTCAGGCACATCTCCCAGCCCGGCCCGGGATCCCCGATGGGCGAGCGGTACTCCGTCTGCACCATCATGTCGAAGGTGCCCTTCTTCATCTCCTCGATGAGGAGCGCCCGCTCCATCACGCGGATCTTGGTCTCGATGCCGAGCGTGCGCTTGAGCTCGTCCTGGAAGGCGGGGGCGAGGATCTCGGCGTGGGGCGCGACCGAGGCCGACACGAAGTCGACGTTCTTGATCCCGTCGGCCAGGCCGGCGGCGGCCATCAGCTTCTTCGCCTCGGCGAGGTCCGCGGTCTTGTCCGCGCGATAGCCGGGAAGACCCTCGAGCTCCTTCAGGGGAGTGGCGAACTCGGTGGCGTGGGTCATCCAGCGCGTGAGCACGATCGGCTCCTGGGTGCCGAACGCCTTGATCAGATTCTGCCGGCTCACCGCCAGGTTGATGGCGCGCCGCACCCGCGGGTCGTTGAAGGGCTTGCGCTCGTTGTTGATGTGCACCTGGTAGGAGTTGAACTCGCCCGGATACCGCACCGTCCCCACGATGTCCTTGCGCTTGATCCCCTCCGCGTGCGTCTCGAGCGAGACGTTCGGCGAGTAGTCCGCCTGCCCGGTGAGCACCGCGGTGCCCCGGTCCGTCCACGCGGGGATGTGCAAGCAGCTCGAGGCCGTCCAGATAGGGGATCTCCGGATCCCAGTAGTTCGGGTTCCGCACCATCACCCACTTCTCGGCGACCTTGCGCTCCTTGAACATGAAGGCGCCGGTGCCGGGCGCGATCACCTTGCGGAGGTCCTGGTTGTTCTCGTCCAGGGCCTTCTTGGAGTAGATGATCATCGACGAGGGCGTGAAGAGCTCGAGGAAGTACGGCTGCGGCTCCTTGAGGACGAACCGCACGTTGAGGCGGTCGATCGCCTCGACCTTGGCCACCGCCGCGAACTGGTCCTTGTAGATGCTGGCCATGCCCGCCGGCGGGAAGATGATGCGCGAGAACGTGGCCACCACGTCGGCCGAGCTGAACGCGGTGCCGTCGTGGAACTTCACGCCGTCGCGCAGCTTGAACGTGTACGTCTTGCCGTCCGACGACACCTTCCAGCTCTCCGCGAGATCCGGGATGATCGTCTTGAGGCCGTCGGCGGGATTGAAGCGCACGAGGTTGTTGTGCATCTGGCCCAGGATGACGCGGAACGCGCCCTGGTGCACGTCGAAGTGCGCCACCTCCGCGGGCCCCGCCCACTTGAGCACGCCCCCGCGCTTGGGGTTCGGCTCGGCGGCGCGCGCCTTGTCGGCCGTCGCGGCCTTGGCCGGCGCCGGGTGCTTCAGCGACCACGCGGTCAGCGCGGCGCCGGCGGTCGTCCCCGCGGCTGTCTTGAGAAACCGCCTGCGATTCATCTTGCCGCCGAGACGGGGCTGGTCCATGTCGCGAGCCTCCTTTGGGATGGCGCGCGGCTACCGTACGCGGGTGGCGGCGTGGTCGTCAACCGGTGTGGCCGTGTTACGCTCGGCCGGTCGTCCGCGAGAACGGACGAATCGTCAGGAGGATCCGTCCAGCCGATGCGCCTGTCTCTCGTCCCATGAGCCGGGCTACGGCCTCGCCCACGCGCGTCGGCTGGCGGGTGCGGATCACCGACCCGATGGTGAGCGCGGTCGTCGCGCTCGGCATCACGCAGATCACCGCGTGGGGGACGAGCTACTACTGTCTGGGCGTGCTGGCGGGGCCGATCAGCCAGGACACCGGCTGGAGCCGCGGCTTCGTCTTCCTCGGCTTCACTGTCGCGCTGCTCGTCATGGGCCTCGTGTCGAATGCCGTGGGCCGCGCCATCGACCGGCACGGCGGGCGCGCCGTGATGACGCTCGGCACGGTGCTCGTGTCGGCCGGCCTGTTCGCCCTCGCTCATGTCCGCAGCGAGCCGGCGTACCTGGCCGTGTGGGCGTTTCTCGGTCTCGGCATGCGCCTGTGCCTGTACGACGCCGCGTTCGCCGCCCTGGTCCAGGTCGCGCCCTCGCGAGGGCGGAAGGCGATCTCCTATCTCACCCTGTTCGGGGCATTCGCCTCGTCGGTGTTCTGGGTGGTCGGTCACGCGCTGAACGACCAGGTGGGATGGCGTCAGACACTCGTCCTGTTCGCCCTCATCAATCTCGTGGTGTGCCTGCCGCTGCACTGGCTGGGGCTGGCGCGGCGCGAGACCGCCGAGGCCGCCGCCCCGACGGGCGCCGCCGCGGCCGACGTGGACGGGCCGCCGCTCGAAGGGCGCGCGCGCTCGATCGCCATCGTCCTCTTCGCGCTCATCATGTCGCTCAACGGGTTCGTCTTCGGCGTCATCTCGGTGCAGCTCGTCCCGCTGCTCGAGGCCGCGGGGCTGGCCACGGCCGCGGCGGTCTGGGTCGCCTCGATGAAGGGCGTGGCCCAGTTCGGCGGGCGCGTGGTGGAGATCGTCTTCGCCCGCAACCTGCGAGCGATCACGGTGGGCCGCATCGCCGTCGGCGTCCTGCCCCCCTCGCTGCTCCTGCTGCTGGCCGGCACCGGGAGCCTGCCGCTGATCGTCGCGTTCACGCTCCTCATGGGCGCATCCCAGGGGGTCATCACCATCGTCCGCGGCGCGGTGCCGCTGGTGCTGTTCGGGGCGAGGGGCTACGGCGCCGTCCTCGGCGTCATCGCGACTCCTATCCTCGTGGTCAACGCCGCCGCTCCCACCGTGTTCGCCTGGATCGTGGACCACTGGGGCTGGGGGCCGGCGCGCGTGTCGCTGCTGGTGGGCTGCTCCGCGGCCTGGCTCGCCATGGAGCTGATGTCGCGCTGGTACGAGCGCCGCCGAGCCGTCGTCGCCGGGCCCGACCGGCCACGTACCCGCTCCTCAGAGCGCCGCTCGCGCTGAACGGCGACGGCGCCACGCGGTCGCCTCGCCGCCGAAGGCGACCCGGGGTGGCGACGCTATCCGGCAGCGCTCAACGACGGCGTGCCGGCCCTCGCGTAGCTGACGGTGAGGATCTCCCACAGATGACCGTCCGTGTCCTGCCAGTAGACGTTCTTGCCGCCAAGGCGCGTGTTGATCTGCATGTCGTTGTCGCCACGGGGACGGCTGCGGTACGGGATGTTCGCCGACTGGATGCGGCCGAGGATCGCGTCGAAGTCGTGGTCGCTGACACGGAAACAGAGGTGGTGACTCTCGAATTGCTCGCGATCGGCAAAGTCGAGGGTCAATGTCTCGTTGAGATAGACGGGCGTGAAGTCACCCTGCGATTCCGCCCAGGGTACGTCGAGCAGGCCCGCCAGGAACTTCGCCCCCGCGAGTCGGTTGTGGGACGGAACGATCACGTGGTCGAGCCCGATGGTCATGGAGCACCTCCCGGAGCGATGTATGGGCAGGCTACTCGAGCTCGAGACAGCACCCTACGGTCGACAAAGGTCCATGCCGGGACCGTAGAGCGGACGGGGACGAAGGTCAACCATCAACCGGAGCACCCGGCCGCCCGGAGGGCGAACCGTCAGGCGGCGCGCCGGGGCGCTCTCGCGTCGATCAGGCTCTGCAGCAGGAGCCTGGTCGCCGCGCCGACCACGCGATCCACCACCGCCCCGTCTCTGATCAGCAGAATCGTCGGGGTGAGCCGAATGTTGTACCGGTCGGCAAGTTCCGGCTGGGCGTGGACGTCGACCTCCGTGAGCGGCAGCCGCCCCGCGCAGCCATCCACCAGCTGGGCCAGGATCGAGGCCACGCCATCACAGGCGCTGCAGTCATCGGCGCGGAAATGCACCACGGCGAGGCCCGGCTGCGGGGGCAGGACGTCCTCGACGCTGGCGGTGGTCGTCACCGCCACGGCGCAGTCGCCTCCCGGGCGCGCCGGTGGCCTGTACCGGAGGCGCGGCGCTGCCCCGGAACCAGTCGGCGACAGGATCGGCCCACTCATGTTCATCATTCGTCGTTAGGACGCGGCGGCTGCGTCGGAGGATTCCGGCGAGACTGTTGCACGAGCGATCGCCGGCGCTCGGCCCTCGAAGTAGTCGATCACGCGATCGATGCGGCGGGGTGTGTCCTTCTTGAAGAGCGGGGTGTGCAGGCTGAGCACGATCCGAAGAGTCATGGCGTCGGCCTACTCAAATTCGATGCCACCCGCGACCGCGACATCTCCACAGAAAAAGGCGATCTCTCGTCATGCGGGCGTTTCGGAAAGGAACACGGTGTTTCGCAAAGAAATGAGCGATCGACCGGCCATCTGGACGGTGGCGTGAAAATAGGTCGTCAGGGGTCAGTGAGCCCCGGTGTCGATTCCAGGGACCCCCGTTCGACTCAAGGACGGGGCGAACGCACAGGGAGGGCTCACGAGATGAGCGACGGGGATAACGTGTCAACTCCCGATTCGAAACCGCTCGAAAGCGGCCATGTCCCGATCAACGGCATCAACATGTACTACGAAGTGCACGGGCGCACAGACGGCGTTCCGCTCGTCCTGCTTCACGGCGGTGGATCCACCATCGAGGTCACGTTCGGCAACGTTCTGCCGGTCCTGGCCGGCCGCCGTCGGGTCATCGCGCTGGAGGAGCAGGCGCACGGCCGCACGACCGATCGCAATGCGCCCGTCGCGTTCGAGTCCTCGGCGGACGATGTCGCGGCCCTCCTTCGGCACCTGAAGGTCGACCAGGCCGACATCTTCGGGTTCAGCAACGGCGCGAGCGTCGCCCTGCAGGTCGCCATACGACACCCGGAGCTGGTGCGACGGATGGTCTTTGCTTCATCGATCACCAAGCGAGCCGGGGCTCAACCGCAATTCTGGGAGTTCATGAAGCAGGCGGACTTCTCGAACATGCCGCAGCCGCTCAAGGACGCCTTCCTGAAGGTGAACCCGGACGTGCAGCAGCTCAGGACCATGCACGACAAGGACGCCGCAAGAATGCAGAGCTTCACGGACGTACCGGACGACGCGGTACGGTCCGTCCGCGCGCCGACGTTGATCGTGCTTGGCGATCAAGACATCGTCACGCTCGAGCATGCCGTCGAGCTGACTCGCCTCATCTCAGGTGCCCGCCTGCTGATCCTGCCCGGTGGGCACGGGGACTATCTGGGCGAAGCCGTCATGACACAGAAGCCCACCCGCTATCCCGAGCTGACCGCGCGGCTGATCGACGAGTTCCTCGACTCCGAATGGTCACCGCGAAAGGAGAAGTAGTCATGCCCACCGGCACCGTCCGGTTTCACCGAGTGCTCCGTGCGACGCCCGAGAAGATCTATCGGGCCTTCCTCGATCCCGACGCCATGGTCAAGTGGCTTCCGCCGCACGGCTTCACGGGCAAGGTCCACCACCTCGATGCGAAAGTCGGCGGCACCTACAAGATGTCCTTCACCAACTTCACCAGCGGCCACAGCCACTCCTTCGGCGGAACGTATCTCGAGCTGGTGCCCCACGAGCGCATTCGCCACACGGACAAGTTCGACGACGCGGGCCTACCCGGAGAGATGCACACGACGATCTCCCTGAAGAAAGTGTCCGTCGGTACCGAGGTGAACATCGTGCAGGAAGGGATTCCCGAGGCCATCCCGGCCGAGGCGTGCTACCTCGGCTGGCAGGAATCGCTCACCCTTCTCGCGCAACTCATCGAAGCCGAGGTCCCGGGGTAAACTCACTGGAAGGAGACGAGCACACGATGGCGCGGCTGATGGTGATCAACGGCCCGAACCTCAACATGCTGGGCATCCGCGAGCCGCACATCTACGGCTCGACGACGCTGGGCGCCATCGAGGCGAGCTGCCGGGAGCTCGCCGAGTATCTCGGCGTGGAGCTCGCCTTCCATCAATCCAACAGCGAGGCGGCGATCGTCGACCTGATCCAGTCGGCGCGTGGCGCCGCCGACGCCATCATCATCAACCCCGCGGCTTACTCCTTCACCTCGGTGGCCATCTACGACGCCCTCAAGATCTTCGAGGGCCCGATCGTCGAGGTGCACATCTCCAACATCCATGCCCGCGACGAGCTGCACCGCCATTCCAAGCTCTCCGCGGCCGTGACCTCGGTCATCTGCGGCATGGGACCGTACGGCTACATCGTGGCCATGCAGGCGGCGACCCGGCTGGTGGCCAAGCTGCCCGATGCGCTGCCGGCGCCGATCAGGATCGGCCCGCGCTAGCGGCGATCGCCGCGCACGCCGCGCCGGGGCTACTTCTTCGGCGCCAGCTCGACCAGGAGCTTTCTCAGCAGCCACTCGGAGGACGCCGCCTCGATGTCGAGGCCGACGGCGCCGTGCGCCCCGCGTGACCAGAGGTAGAGGCTGGCGTCGAGGCCGCTCTCGAGATATTTCCGGTAGAGTCGCTCGCTCTGCTCGACGGCCACGACGCTGTCGATCGAGCTGTGCGCGAGCAGGATCGGCGGTGCGCCCTTCGTGACGTAGCGCACCGGGTCGCTCAGGCGAGAGAGCTCGACCGCCCTCCAGCTCGGATCGCTCGCGTTGTTCTTCGCCGCCGCCTCGCGCGCCGGCGCCAGCCCCCTCGGGTCCTTGATGCCGAGCAGCTGGGCCGCCAATCCTCCCGGCGCATCCTGGGCCCGGGCCCGATCCGGGAACCTGGCCGCCAGATCGGCCCCGTTGCCGAGCACGTCCGTCACCGAGTAGTAGAGCACCGCGCACTGGATCCGGCTCGAGTGCTCGAGGTTGCCGCCGACGTCGCCCTCGAGCTCCTTGACGTCGCCGCTCGTGGCCAGCAGCGCTCCGAGGTGGCCGCCGCGAGAGGTGCCCCAGACGCCGATCCGGTCCGGGTCGATGTTGTAGTCCTTGGCCTTGGCGCGGAACCAGCGCACGTAGCCCTTCACGTCGTGGATCTCTCCCGGCAAGGCGTCGTCCGGCCGATAGTCGATCGTCGCGACCGCGACGCCGCGCTCGGCGAGCGCGATCGAGAACTCGTAGGCGCGCGAGCCGTTGGAGAAGTTGTACGCGCCGCCGTTGCCGTGGATGAAGAGCACCAGCGGCGTGGGCGCCGCCCCCGCGCCCCGGGGCAGGTAGATGTTCGTCCTGAGCGGGAACGGCTTGCCGGCGTCTTGCACGGTGGCGACCAGAACTTCCTTGTGGGTCGGACCCGACGGCAGGCGATCGGCGCCAAACGCCGTGGCGGCGAACCCCGCAAGAAGCATGCAGATCGTCGTGGCTCTCGTTCTCATCGATCCTCCGCGCACCCTCTATTTCGCCTCCGCCCATCCGTCTGCCGAATACTGCGCGGACGGCCGGGCTGTCCATACTGAACAACGGCCCAGCACTCCAGCACGATCACACGGCCGCAGGGTCGCTGGCCGTCCCGCCGATGGGCTGCGTCGCCGGCGGCTGGCGCCGGACACTGAGCCAGTCGCCACCCAGGCGCTTGCGGAGCAGCGGCCACACACCGGCTGGCTCGAAGAGCATCACCCCGATCGCGGCCAGTCCGAGCCCGACCAGATACCAGCCGGCCGACAGGTTGAACACGACCGTGACGAGCTCGCGCAGGGTGAAGTAGATGATCACGCCGACGATCGGGCCCTCCAGCGTCCCGATGCCGCCGATGAGCACGACGAACATCATCGACGACCACCCAGTTCGGGTCGAAGGCCAGCGACGGCGCCGCGTAGAGCGTCGCCGCGAAGCTCACCGCCCCGGCCAGGCCGCAGCCGGCGGCGGCGAGGACGAAGGCGACGAAGCGGCAGCGCCAGACGTCCACACCGATGCTGGCGGCGGCGAGATCGTTGTCGCGGACGGTCATCGAGTCCGAGACCCACCCGCGATCGCAGGAGCGCGTAGGTGCCGACGATGGCGCCGGCCGCGATGGCCGTGCTGAGCCAGAACGTCAGCGGCTCGAGCCAGCGCGGATCGATCAGCTTGGCCGTGGGCAGGCCCATGCCTCGCTCGCCGCCGAGCCGCTCGATCTTGGAGATCGTCAGCGACACGACCTCGGAGAACACCCAGGTGCCGATCGCGAAGTACGCTTCCCGCAGCCGGAACAGGAACAGCGCCACCACCGCCGCCACCGCGGCGCAGACCAGCGGCGCGACCGGCAGCACCCAGAACGGCGCGAGGTTCAGCGCAGATCGAGGTGACGAACAGGCTGTAGGCACCGAGGCCGACGAAGACCTGCTGGCCCATCGAGACGAGGCCGGCATATCCGGCGAGGAGATTCCACGTCTGGGCCATGGCGAGCATCAGGAACAGCTCGGAGAGGAATCGCATCGGCCCGTCGCCGAGCCACCACGGGCCGGCGACCGCCGCGACGCCGGCGAGAGCGAGGACCAGCCGACCGACCCTGGTCATGGGCGGGCGCCGAACAATCCGTTGGGCCGCATCAGCACGACGACCAGAAACAGCAGGTGCGCATAGAGAGGCCCCGCGTTCGGATCGAACTTGAGCCCGACCAGCTCGGCGACGCCCAGCGCAATGCCGCCGACCATCGCGCCCCAGAACGTGCCGAGCCCGCCGAGGACGACGACCTCGAACGAGATGAGCAGCCGCTCGACGCCGGAATACGGCGTGAAGGACGAGCGGATCGCCAGCAGCATGCCGGCCACGCTGGCCAGCGCCAGCGCGAGGCCCATCACCACGTTGTAGACCCGGCCGGGATTCACGCCCATGAGACGGACGACATCGCGATTGTCGGCGGTCGCCCGGACGATCCGTCCGAACCTGGTGCGCATGATGACGAGCTGCAGCAGCGTGAACAGGGCGACGGACATGATCAGGATCAGGATCGGCAGCACGCCCACCGAAAGGCCGGCGATCGTGGTGCTGGCGTGAGCGAGCCGCCCGGCCGGCAGGTTCCGGGGATCGGCACCGAAGATCTCGACCATGAGATTGCGCATGACGACCGCCACCCCGAACGTGAGCAGGATGGACGCGAAGGGGTCGGGCCGGGTGACCACGCGGTTGACGAGCACGGCCTGCAGCCCGAAGCCCAAGGCGAAGGCGATGACGGCGACGGGCGCCAGCAGGATGAGCGGATGCACGCCCGGCATGACGTGGGCCAGGGACACACCGACGAACGCGCTGAGGACGATGAACTCGCCGTGTGAGAGGTTGACGACGCGCATGACCCCGACGATGAGGGCGAGACCGACCCCCAGCAATCCGTAGAGGCCACCGTAGAGGACGCCGTTGACGATGGTCTCGATCCAGATCATGCGACGCGGCTCCCTCAGGCGCCGAAGTACGCCCGGGACAGCTGGTCAAGGGCGAGGCCGCGGGCGGGTCCCTGCAGCGTGACGCGTCCCTTGAGCAGGCAGTAGACGCGGTCGGCGGCGCTGGTGGCGCGCTTGACGTCCTGCTCGACCAGCACGATCGATGCGCCCTCGGCCCGGATCCGCGCGAACGACGCGTAGATCTGATCGATGACGAGCGGGGCCAGGCCCAGCGAGATCTCGTCGCAGAGGAGCAGCCGCGGGTTGGACATCAGCGCGCGGCCGATGGCCACCATGTGCTGCTGCCCGCCCGACAGCGCGTTCGGCATCTGACGGCGCCGCTCGCGGAGAACGGGAAACAGATCGTACACGCGGGGAAGCGTCCACGAGCCGGGGCGCCGATTCAGCGCGCCCATCGTCAGGTTCTCCTCGACGCTGAGGGAGGGAAACAGCAGCCGTCCCTCCGGCACCAGCGACAGACCGAGGCGCGAGATCCGCTCGGCCGGCTCGCGGCCGATCGGCTCGCCGGCGAAGCGGATCTCGCCGCGCTTGGTCTCGATGAGGCCGACCAGGCACTTGAGGAACGTCGTCTTGCCCGCGCCGTTGGCGCCGATGAGCGCGACCGTCTCGCCCGCGTCGACGTTGATCGTCAGGTCGAAGAGCGCCTGGAAATCGCCGTAGAAGGCGTCGAGGGCGTCGACCTCAAGCAGCGTCATCGGCGCCGAACCCCATGTAGATCTCGCGGACGAGCCGGCTGGCCATGACCTCGGCCGGCGGCCCCACCAGCACGTTCTTGCCGAAGTGCAGCACCATGATCTGATCGGCCACGGCGCGGAGGGCGTGGGGAATGTGCTCGATCCAGATGATGGCGTGCGTCGTCTTGAGCGTGGCGATCAGCGCGACCAGCTCCTCGACCTCGCGCTCGGTGAGCCCGGCGGCGATCTCGTCGAGAAGCAGCAGCCGGGCGTGCGAGGCCATCGCCTTGGCGAGCTCGAGGCGCTTTCGGTCCAGCAGCGGAAGCTGTCCGGCCAGCACCTGGGTCTTCGCCGCCAGGCCCGTGCCGGCCAGCACTCGCAAGGCCCACGCTCCCGCCTCGGTGCCCGACAGCCCGCCGCCGAAGGACGCCGCCGCGAGGACGTTTTCGAAGACGGTCAGGTGGGGAAAGGGCTGCGGGATCTGGAACGCGCGCACGATGCCCAGGCGCGCCCGCAGGTGGGCGGCCATCCCGGTGAGGTCGCGCCCGGCGAAGCGCAGGGTGCCGCCGTCGGGCGCGACCGTCCCGGCGATGAGGTTGAAGATCGAGCTCTTCCCCGCCCCGTTGGGCCCGATCATGCCGAGACACGTGCCGGGCTCGAGCGAGAACGTCACGTCGTCGGCGACGACGATCGCGCCGTACCGCTTGCGGAGTCCGGCAACCTCCAGCCGCGCGGGCTCCACCTCTCTTACACGAGCTGCGAGCAGGAGCTTCAGCTCGGCTTCCACCGGAATCTGCGGCGCGGTGGCGTTCGACACGATCAGCAGCTCGTAGGGGAAGCGACCGTTCTTGGTCTTGCGCCACTGCCCGCGCGGCCAGGCTCGTGAGCGCGACGTTCTTGATGGGGCTGTCCTTGAACGTCACGGGACCGACGATCGTGTCGACCGACAGGTTGGCGATGGCCGCCTTGACCGAGTCCTTGTCCTTCGGATCGGCGGCGCTGGCGAGGGCGGCGAGGCCGACTTCCCAGATGGCGTGCGAGTAGCCGAGCGGCTGCGTCCACTGCTTGCCCGTCGCGCTCTCCCACTCCTCGGCCAGCTCACGCGCCGTCTTGCCGGTGAGCGAGGACTTGTACGGGAACTTCGGCGTCCACCACACCTCGGTCGACATCCCGTCGCCGCGCGGCCCCAGCGCGGTGACGGCGCTGGCGAACAGGAAGGCCGCGGTGACCGTGCAGACCTCGGGCCGGTAGCCGGCCTGCGCCGCCTGGTTCCAGAAGGTCGCCCAGTGGGTGGGCAGGGCGAGCCCGGAGACGATCTGGGCGCCGGCATTCTTGAACGCGGTCACCTGATTGGTGAAGTCGTCGGTCGCGTACTTGAAGAAGCCGCCCGCGATCTCCTTGTACCCGTTCTGCGCCATCCCGCCGCCGAGGCCGACCTTGGGGCTGGCGAACGCGCGCCCGGTCGGCGTGTCGATGTAGAACGTCCCCACCACCTTGTTGGTGTTGACCTTGTTCCACATGGGCAGGAAGTTCTTCACGACCTCGGTCGCGCCCCAGCAGAAGTGGATACGTGTAGGGGAAGCTCTTCTCCGCGAGGTCGTCCTGGGTGGCGCCGCGCGAGAACTTCCAGCCCGTCCACGGAAAGTCCGTCGAGATCGTGGGCACGCCGCGCGTGTCGGCCAGCTCGCCGGCGGCGGCGGCGGCATCGGCGTCGAAGCAGAGGATGAGGTCGCACTTCTCGCGCAGGATCAGCTCGCTCGCGGTGACGCTGGAGCGGTTGGGATCCGACTGATTGTCCTTGATGACGAGCTCGACGGGATAGGTCTTGCCCCCGTTCTTGAGCCCGCCCTTGACGACGGACCGGATCCGCTCGATCGCCCACGGCGTCGTCTCGCCGAAGTTGGCGCGCATGCCCGACTGCGCGCCGATGTAGCCGATCTTCAGCGTCCGCGTCTGGGCCCGCGCCACGCTGACGAGCGGACCCGCCGCGGTAGCGAACCCCATCACGCCAGCCGTTCTCAGGAACGTGCGCCTATTCATGGGCAACCTCCTTGTCGCCGCGCCGTGGTGCCCCGACCGTATTGGCAGACGCCGGGCTTGTCAACAACGGGGCGGGATTCGTGGCCCTGGGGGCAGGCAGGTCACCGGCGAAGGGCCCGCTCGAGCAGCCGCCGCCGCTTGACGACGAGTGCGCATGGGCGCACCATGTCGCATTCTCGAAGGGCACGCACTCAAAGAGGAGGCCTCATGCTTCGTCGGATCCAGCAGATCGGCTGTACCATCCTGGCTCTGGTCTTCTTCCTGACGACCGGGACGGCCTTCGCGCAGGGCACGATCAAGATCATGTACACGGACCCGCTGTCCGGCCCCTTTGCGCAGGTGGGCGACCAGAACCTGCAGCAGTTCAAGTACATCATCGACTACATCAACGGGCGCGGCGGCGCGCTCGGGCGCAAGTTCGAGCTGGTCTCGTTCGACAACAAGTCGCAGCCGTCCGAGGCGCTGCTCGCGCTGAAGTCCGCCACCGACCAGAACATCCCGGTGATCATGCAGTGCTCGGGCTCCAACATCGCGGCCGCCCTCATCGAGGGCGTCGACAAGCACAACGAGCGGAACCCGGACAACCGCATCGTCTACGTCAACTGCGGCGCGGTGGCCACCGAGCTGACCAACGAGAAGTGCAGCTACTGGCACTTCCGCATGGACGCGCACGTGGGCATGAAGGCCGAGACCATGGTGCGCGCGCTGCCCAAGGACGTGACCAAGGTGTACCTGCTCAACCAGGACTACCTGTTCGGGCAGTCCGTGCAGCGCGACGTGAAGACCTTCCTGACCAAGCTCAGACCCGACGTGAAAGTCGTCGGCGACGAGCTGATCCCGCTCGGCAAGGTGAAGGACTTCTCGCCCTACATCACCAAGATCAAGGCCTCCGGCGCCCAGGCCCTGCTCACCGGCAACTGGGGTCCGGACATGACCCTGCTCATCAAGGGCGGGATGGACGCCGGCCTCGACATCCGCTACTACACGATGTACGCGCACCTGGGCGGCGGAGCCACCGCCATCGGTCCCGCCGGCAACGGCAAGGTGCGCTCGGTGATGGCCTTCCACGAGAACATCGCGGTGGAGACGGGCAAGACCGACACCGAGGGCTGGACCAAGCAGTTCCGCTCCCAGCACGACTTCGACTTCTACGCCGGGGGCTTCCGGACCATCTTCGAGCTCCTGCAGGCGGCCATGAACAAGGCCGGCTCGGCCGATCCGGTGAAGTTCTCGGCGGCGCTGGAAGGGCTCACCATCACCGACATGCTCGGGCATCAGGTCACGATGCGGAAGGCCGACCACCAGATCCTCAGCGAGTACTTCGTGGGCGTCTTCACCAAGGGCGTGAAGTACGACTCCGAGAAGACGGGCCTCGGCTGGAAGACGGAGACCACGGTCCTGCCCAAGGACCTCGATCAGCCCAACACCTGCAACATGAAGCGACCGACGAGCTAGGGGCGCGGGCCGTCTCCCGTCGAGGGGGACGGCCCTTCACATGGAAGTCCTCCTCGTCTCGCTGCTGAACGGGCTCGTGTACGGCATGTTGCTCTTCATGCTGGCGAGCGGCCTCACCCTCATCTTCTCCATGATGGGCGTCCTCAACTTCGCGCACGCCAGCATGTACATGCTGGGCGCCTACTTCGCCTACTCGCTGAGCCGCCTCGTCGGCTTCTGGCCGGCGCTGGTGCTGGCTCCGGTCCTGTGCGGCGGCCTCGGCGCGCTCATCGAGATGTACGCGCTGCGCCGGGTCCACCGCAACGGCCACATCGCCGAGCTGCTCTTCACCTTCGGGCTGGCCTTCATCATCGAGAAGGGCGTGCAGATGGCCTGGGGGCTGCTCCCGGTGCCCTACCGCGTCCCGGCCGTCCTCGACCGGTCGCTGTTCACGATCTACGGCTCGAACTTCCACGCCTACCGCGGTTTCATGCTGCTGATCTCGGCGCTGATGTTCGTGGCCATCTGGCTGCTCGCTCACCCGTACCCGCATCGGCCTCATCATCCAGGCCGCGCTCACCCACCCCGAGATGGTGGGCGCGCTCGGTCACAACGTGCCGCGCGTGTTCACCATCGTGTTCGCGGGCGGCTCGGCGCTGGCCGGGCTGGCCGGGGTCATCGGGGGCAACTACCTCGTGACCGAGCCGTCGATGGCGATCACCATGGGGCCGATCGTCTTCGTGGTGGTGGTGTTCGGCGGCCTCGGCTCGCTCGCGGGCTGCTTCATCGCCTCGCTCGTCATGGGCCTGGTGCAGACCTTCGCGGTCGTGCTCGACGTCTCCTTCGCCGATCTGCTGGCCCGCCTGGGGATCACCGTCACCTCGGCCACGCCGCTCGCCGAGGTGCTGACGATCCCCCTGCCCCGGATCGGGGCGCTGCTGCCCTACCTGATGCTCATCCTCGTGCTGCTGGTCAAGCCGCGCGGGCTGATGGGCACGCGCGACACATGAGCGAAGGCCTGGTTCGCGCCGCCGCGCCCGCGCTCGCCCGCGGAGGCCTCGCGGCCCGGCTGCGCCGCGAGTGGCCGTGGCTGGCGGCGCTCGCGGTCGCGCTCGTCGTGCCGTGGTTCTCCTTCGACTGGACCACCGGTCGGCACTCCGGCTTCATCGTCTCGATGCTGAGCCAGATGGGCATCATGATCATCTTCGCGCTCAGCTACAACATGCAGATGGGCCAGTCGGGCCTGCTGTCCTTCGGCCACGCGGTGTTCCTGGGGCTGGGCGGCTACGTGACCGCCCACGTGGTCAACGCGGCCAAGAGCGGAACGCTCCCCGTCCCGCTCGAGCTGACCCCGCTGGCCGGCGGCCTGGGCGGGCTCGCCTTCGCCATCGTCTTCGGCTACTTCGCGACCAAGCAGCGGGCCACCGCCTTCGCCATGATCACGCTCGGCATCGGCGAGCTGGTCACCTCCTGCGCGCTGATGTTCCAGACCTTCTTCGGCGGCGAGGGCGGCGTGAGCACCAACCGGATGATCGGCCGCAGCCTGGTCGGTCGTGAACTACGCCGCCCCCATCCAGGTCTACTACCTCATCGTGGCCTGGACGGCGATCGCGGCGGCCCTGATGCTGCTCCTCACCCGCACCCCGCTCGGGCGGATGGCCAACGCGTGCCGCGACAACTTCGAGCGCGCCCAGTTCGTGGGCTACGACCCGCGCATGGTGCGCTTCGTCCAGTTCTCGCTCTCCGGCTTCTTCGCCGGGATCGCGGGCGCGCTGTACGCGCTCACGTACGAGATCGTCACCTACGACACGGTGAGCGGCGCCATGTCGTCCAACGCCCTGCTCATGACCTACATCGGCGGCGTCGGCGTCTTCGCCGGCCCGGTGATCGGCGCCGTGCTGGTCGTGCTGCTGCAGAGCTGGGTGAGCCTGCTCTCCAACTCCTGGCTCGTCTACGCGGGCGTCCTCTTCATCCTGATGGTGACGTTCGCGCCGGGAGGCATCGGCGGTCTCGTGATGATGCACCAGCCGATCTGGCGGGCCCGTCGCCTCGGGCGCCTCGTTGTCCCGTATCTGAAGCTCCTCGTCCCCGGCCTGCTGGTCGCGGTGGGCTTCGTGCTGGTCGTCGAGCTCTGCTCGTTTCTCACCATCGGAGCCGCGCAGGGGAAGACCTTCAAGCTGTCCCGGATCACCATCGAGCCGCGCACCCCGGCGCCGTGGGCGGTGGCCGCACTGCTGCTGATCGGGGGCGGACTCTGGCTGCGCCACGCGGCCCGTGGGTTCGCGGTCGCCTGGCAGGCGGTCGTCGACGAGATCAAGGCCGCGGGGACGCGCGCGTGACCGCTCCGGCGCTCCGCCTGACCGACGTGAAGAAGAACTTCGGCCCGACGGCCGTCATCATGGGCGTGAGCCTGGAGGTGGCGGCCGGCTCGCGCCACGCCATCATCGGCCCCAACGGCGCCGGCAAGACCACGCTGTTCAACCTGATCAGCGGACGATTTCCCGCCTCCGCCGGCGGCATCGAGCTGCACGGCCAGCGCATCGACGGCCTGGCGCCCCACGAGATTACCCGCCGGGGTCTCTCGCGCAGCTTCCAGGTCACGTCCATCTTCTCGCGCCTGAGCGTGTTCGAGAACGTCCGCTGCGGGCTCCTCTGGTCGCGCGGCTATCGCTACTCGTTCTGGCATCTGCTGGCCCGCGAACGGGCCCTGAACGATGCGGCCGAGCGGCTTCTCGCCGACGTCGGCCTCGAGTCGCGGCGCGATCTCCCCGCCGGGCTCCTCTCCTACGCCGAGCAGCGCGCGCTGGAGATCGGGATCACCATCGCGGGCGGCGCCGACACCATCCTGCTGGACGAGCCGACCGCGGGCATGAGCCGGAGCGAGGCCGACCACGCGGTGGATCTCATCCGCCGCATCACCGCGGGCAAGACCCTGGTCATGGTCGAGCACGACATGAGCGTGGTGTTCGACCTGGCCGACGTGGTGACGGTGCTGGTCTACGGTCAGGTCATCGCCTCCGGGCCGCCCGCGGAGATCCGCGCCAACCGCGCGGTGCAGGACGCCTACCTCGGAACGGAGGTCGTCGCCTGATGCTGTCGGTGCGCGACCTGCACGCCTACTACGGCAAGAGCCACATCCTGCAGGGCGTCAACCTCGAGGTGGGCGCCGGCGAGATCGTGAGCCTGCTCGGGCGCAACGGCGTCGGGCGCTCGACGACGTGCAAGGCGATCATGGGCCTGGTGGAGCCGGTGGGCGAGGTGATCTGGAAGGGCCAGAGCCTGGCCGGCCGGCGCGCCGACGTCATCGCCCGCGCCGGCATCGGCTACGTGCCGGAGGACCGCCAGGTGTTCCCCACCCTGACCGTGCGCCAGAACCTGGAGCTCGGGCTCAAGCAGCCCGGCCGCTTCGGCCGCTGGTCCTTCGACGACATGTTCGATCTCTTTCCCCTCCTGCGGGAGCGCCAGCACAACATCGCGGGCGTGCTCTCGGGAGGCGAGCAGCAGATGCTGACCATGGGCCGCACGCTGATGGGCGATCCCGAGCTGGTGATCATCGACGAGCCCACCGAAGGCCTCGCCCCCATGCTGGTCGCCCAGGTCGGACGCTTCCTCGACGAGATCGCCCGTCGCGGCGTCTCGATCCTGTTGGTGGAGCAGAAGCTGACCATCGCGCTCAAGATCTCGCACCGGGTCTACGTGATGGGTCACGGCCGCATCGTGTTCGAGGGCACCCCGGCTGCCCTGGCCGCCAACGCCGCCGTGCGCAAGGAGAACCTCGAGGTCTGAGCGAGCAGTGCGAGCGCGGTGAGCGCGGCCGTCACGGCTGCGCCCGCGACGCGCTGGCCGCGGGGCGTGCCGCGAACCACGCCGCGACGGCCGAGCCCGCGACCGCAACACACGCGGCCAGGAACGCCAGCCGGTAGCTCCCGGTGACGTCGAAGAGCCAGCCGCCGAGGAAGGGGCCGATCGCGCCGCCCAGGCCGCCACCGGACTGGACCACGCCGAGGATCGCGCCCAGGTGCGGTCCGGCGAAGACATCAGCGGGAATCGTGGAGAGCTGCGCGATCCGCATGCCGAAGCCGAATCCCGACACCGTGTAGAGAACGAGCAGGACGATATCCTGAGGACCGCGGATCAGGGCGAGACAGCCGATCCCGAGCGATCGCGACGACCGTGCCGAGCACGAAGACCCATCCGCGGCCGACCCGATCCGAGAGCCAGCCGCCGAGAAGATTTCCGGCCATCATGCATCCGGCGCCAAAGGCGAAGAGCCACACCACCGTGGATTGCAGGAAGCCGCGGTCCACCGCGTGAGCGACCTGGTGGGTCGCCATGATCTGAAAGCCGATGACTCCGAGCGCCGTCATGGTGAACGCCGCCCAGAGCCGGACGCTCCCGAGCGCTCGTCGAAGCGTCCACGCCTCACCAGTGACGCGCGCACCGCGGCGATGACCCGGTGGCCGTGTCGCCGCCCTCCGCGCGATCCTCCGTCAGTCGGCGGCTCTCGATAGAGGAGCGTGAGCGCGACGGCCGCGACCGCGACGATGCCCCCGAAGGCCAGCAGCGCCATCCGCCAGCCCAGGGTCGCGATGAGCCACGCGTTCAGAGGGTAGAAGACCACCGCGCTGCCCGGTCCACCGGCGCTCAGGACTCCCATCGCCGTACCGCGCGACCGCACGAACCACCGCGTCACGATCGTCGTCGATGGAATGAGCATGCCGGCGATACCCGCGGCGCCGAGCACGCCGAAGCACAGATAGTACTGCGCGAGCGACGTCACCTGGCCCGTGAGCGCCAGGGCCACACCGAGCAGCACACCGCCGGCCGTCACGACCGTCCGCGTTCCCCAGCGGTCGGAGAGCCAGCCGGCCACCGGCGCGAAGACGACGAACCCCAGCCAGCTCAGCGAGTACCCGAGCGCGGTCGGGCCGCGGCCCCAGGCAAACTCCTCGAGCATCGCGACGTAGAAGAGCGCGAACGTGGATCGCGCTCCCCATGCGAGCGCGTTGACCGCGGTCGACACGGAGACCACGGTCCATCGGCCGACGGTCCGGGCGGCGGAGGTCAGCATCGCGGCCCGTCGGTCCGTCAATATTCGAAGATCAGGCAGGTGGTCGTGCCGTGCGCCAGGATGCGCCCCTGGGTGTCGATCAACCGACCTTCCGCCGTACCGATGCGCCGGCCACGGCTGATGACACTGCCTTCGGCTCTCACCAGCCCGGTCTCCGGCGTGACCGGTCGCACGAGCGAGATCTTGAACTCCAGGGTCGTTTGACCGAACCCCTTGTCCAGCGTCGAGTGGACCGCGAGCCCCATGCAGGAATCGAGGAGCGTCGCCGCGAGGCCGCCGTGGACCGTGCCGGCCGGATTGAGATGCGCGGTGGTCGGCGCGGCCGCGATGGCGACACGGCCATTGGAAACCTCGACGATGTCATAGCCCAGTGTCTCGGCCATGCTGTTCAAGGGCAGCGTGCCCGTGACGAGCCCCTGCACGAATTCCAACCCGCTCATCGTCTTTCTGCTGGTCGCCGCTCACGACGCCATAGCGCTTGCCATCAGCGAGCCTGTGCCATTCGACCCTCCTCGACGGATGCCAGGCCCAACGCCCGCTCCCGGGCGTGCTGAACGCATCGGGCTCGAGCGCAGCAGCCCGGCGGAAGCCCAGAGGTGCTGGGCCGCATAGGCCCGCCAGGGGCGCCACGGCTCGGCTCGGCCCACGAGCTCGCGTGAAGACCATGTCCGTCCTTCCAGGTGAGCCAGCGCGCGCATGAGACCGACATCGGCGGCGGGAAAGGCATCGGGCTCGCGCAGCTGCCGCAAGGCGATATAGTGCGCCGTCCATTCGCCGACCCCGCGTATGGACGAAAGCCGCTCGATCGCCTGGTCGAGCCCTCGGCTGACGCAGAAGAGATCTGGATCGGCGACGACCGCGGCCGCGACGGCGGAGAGCGTGGCGGCCCGGCTTCGCGGCATGCCGAGGGTCGTCAAGTCCGCACGCGCCAGGACCTCCGGTCGCGGGAAGACGTGGGTCAGATCACGATCCGGCTCCGCCAGGGGCTCGCCATGGGTGGCCACCAGGCGTCCGGCGAGGCGGACCGCGGCGACCACCGTGATCTGTTGTCCCAGCACCGCGCGGATCGCCAGCTCGAAGCCGTCCCAGGCGCCGGGCACGCGCAGACCCGGTCGCGTCTCGACCAGCGGCGCCAGCGCCGGATCCTTGGCGAGATGGGCGGAGATGGCAAGCGGATCGGCGGCCAGGTCGAAGACGCGGCGCAGCCGCGCGATGATGACCGGCAGCGCCGACAGCCTGGGGAAGCGGACGCTCGCCCGCAGCGCGTTTCCCTCGCGCCGGTCGGACGGAGACGATTCCCTGCCGGCCTTCGAGCTGGATGGTTCGCGTGTAACAGTTCTCCGTCGACGCGCTCGATGCCGGGAATCGCGCGGAGCCGCAGAAACTCCAGCACGCCCGGCCAGTCGTAGGGAGGCTGATAGCGCAGCAGCAGGCTGACGGCCGCTCCCGAGCCGTCGGTGGTCTCCGCGTGGGCTTGCGCGCCGCAAGGTGCACGGCGCGCGACCGAACAAGGCCCGGAACGTCTCGTTGAATCTGCGAATGCTCCCGAAGCCGGCGGCGAACGCGATCTCGGTCATCGACAGGGACGTCTCGTGGATGAGCTGCTTGGCGAGCAGAACGCGGCGGGTCTGAGCGACCGCCACCGGTGAGGCCCCGAGATGCTCGCGACAGAGGCGCCGGAGCTGCCGCTCGCCTATCCCCAGACGATCGGCCAAGGCGTCGACGCGGCCCTCGTCCAGAGCACCGAGCTCGATCAGCGCCAGTGCCCGGGACACCGTGCTCGACGTGCCCCGCCAGGCCCCCGTGTCAGGAACCGTCTCCGGCCGACACCGAAGGCAGGGGCGAAACCCCGCCTCCTGGGCGGCGGCCGCCGTGGAATAGAAGGTCACGTTCTCCGACCGCGGCGTCCGCGCTGGACAGACCGGACGGCAGTAGATGCCCGTCGTCTTCACGGCGGTGAAGAACCGCCCGTCGAAGCGAGCATCGCGCAGCTCGAGCGCGCGGTAGCACGCGTGGTGATCGAGATCCACGCGGAGATCCTCGCCGGAAGGAACGGTCGCCGTCTAGCCGTTTTCGGACGTCGTCACCGGGTCCCTCGACCCGGCCCGCGGCTCACTCAGTGAGAATGCGTCGGCAGACCGTCGTGGGCGTGCGGACCCCTGCGATGCTTCGACTCGCCTGCCTCCGTCACCGGATCGAGGTGGATGATCGCGCCGGACAGAAACGGCAGGTGGTGCTGGAGATGGTGCTCCACCTCCTTGGCGATCTCGTGCGCGACCCGGACGGTCAGCTCCGGCCCTACCGAGATGTTGACCTCGGCGCGCAACCGATGGCCCACCCAGCGGGCTCGCACATCGCTGACGCCGGTGACGCCGGGCACCTCGCCGGCAATCGTGTGGATCCGGTCGATCACCTCCGGGTCGACGCCGTCCAGCATCCGCGCGAAGACCATCTTCACCGATTCCCAGACCACGGCCAGGATCGCCACCGTGATGACCAGCCCGACGATGGGGTCGGCCAAGGGATAGCCGAAGTGGACACCGGCGGCGCCGACCAGCACGGCGAGGCTGGTCCACCCGTCGGTGCGCGCGTGGTAGCCGTCGGCGATGAGCGCCGCGCTGCCGATCTGCTTGCCGACCCGGATGCGAAAGATCGCGACCGCCTCGTTGCCCACGAAGCCCACGATCGAGGCGGCGACGATGGCGCCCAGGTGGGATACGGACTGCGGATGCAGGAGGCGCTGGATCGCTTCATAGGCGGCCACCACGGCGCTCGCCGTGATCGTCAGGACGACCGCGAGGCCAGCGAGATCCTCGACGCGGCCGAACCCGAACGTGAAGCGCCGGCTGGGCGGACGGCGGGCGAAGAGAAACGCAATGCCCAGCGGAATGGCGGTCGCGGCATCGCCGAGGTTATGGATCATGTCGGCGAGCAGCGCCACGCTGTTCGACAGAATCACCACGGCGAGCTGGAGCAGCGCGGTTGCCAAGAGGGCGACGAACGACCACTTGACCGCCCACAGACCGCGCGCCGTCGTCGAGATGCTGGGATCGACGATGCCGTGCGTGTGCCCGTGGCCGGCGGCATGACTGTGTCCGCCATGAGCGTGGGTCCCGTGCTCGTGCGCATGGCCCTGCTCATGCGCGTGCCCTTGCTCCGTGAAGCGGGTCTCGTACGTGTGCCGGGCCGCGCCGACGCCCAGCGTGAGGACGACGCGGAACTCGTGCGGCTCGGGAATCTCGCTCGCGGACTCGAGGAACCCATCGCCGATCTGGAAAGCAAACCGCTGCCGCCCGCCGTCAGGTCGGACGGTCTCGATCTCGGCGGCGCCGGGCGGCGGCGCCACGGCCTGCCGGCGCTCGTCGAAGAAATACAGGCGGAAGCGAGGGGGCACCCCGGTCTCGAAGACGCTGATCTCGACGAGACCTCCAGCGACGGCGAGGAGCGGTCCGCCGTGGGGGCCGTGTCTCTCCACGTATTCATGGTAGTACACAGCGAACGCGCCCGGATACTCGATCTACGGCAGCGAGGAGGCTGGCCTCGGCCTTCAGGGTTTCTTCAGGTATCGTCCGGCAATCTATGGGGCGGGTACTGGACCTTTCCTTGACAGTCGACCGGATGTCTCCTAACCAACTGATAAGGGGCCACCACTCGTGAGTAGCAAGCCCGACTCGCCACGAACCAGACTTTCACGGGGCACGCCTCGGAGGACCGCGCGATGAACGGCGTCGTCGCGCTGCTCGCCAAGGGCGGGCCCGTCATGATTCCGCTGGCCGGCTGCTCCATCGTGGCGCTGGCCGTCATCCTGGAGCGCGTGTGGGCCTGGCGCGGCCTGGGGCGTAGCGGGGACGCCGAGACCGTGCTGGCCCGGGCCGCCAGCGGTGAGTGGGAGGACGCGTGCCGGATCGGTGAGGCGTCCCGCTCACCGGTGGCGCGCGTTCTGGCGGCCGGCATCCGGCATCGCAACCCGGCCGCCACGCTCGCGATGGAAGCCGCCGCGCGCGCGGAGATCGCCCGGCTGCGGCGCTTCCTGCCGGCCCTCGACACCATCATCACGCTCTCGCCGTTGCTCGGCCTGCTGGGCACCGTCACCGGCATGATCGGCGCGTTCGGCGTCATGGGACAGTCGGGGCTGAACTCTCCCGTCGCCATCACCGGCGGCGTCGGCGAGGCGCTCATCGCCACCGCCGTCGGGCTCGGCGTGGCCATCGCGGCCCTGGTACCGTTCAACTTCTTCAACAGCCGGGCCGAGGCGATGCTCGACACCATCGAGCGCTACGGCTCCCGGCTGGAGCTGCTGCTGGCCGAGGCCGCCGCGCACCCTCTGGGAGCGACCGGCCCATGATCATCCGTCGCCGCGAACGCCGTCGCGCCCGGATCGAGATCATTCCGATGATCGACGTCGTCTTCTTTCTCCTCGTCTTCTTCATGATGGCGAGCCTGTCGATGACGGTGTACCGCGGCATGCCGGTCAACCTGCCGCGCGCGAGCACCGGGAGCACGCCGCCGGCGGAGAGCGCCGCGGTGACGGTCGCCCGCGACGGGCAAGCGTACCTCGAGCATCAGCCGGTCACGCGCGCGGTGCTGGCCGAGCGGCTGCGCGGCCTGGTCGCGGCCAACCCGTCGGTGGCCATCATCATCACCGCGGACGAGGCGGTGGCGCACGGACGCGTGGTCGACGTGCTCGATGAGGTGCGCAAGGCCGGGGTCACCCGCATGGCCATCGCGATCCGACCCGAGGTGGCGGCGGCCCGGCCATGACCGAGCGGGCGTTTGGCTGGTGGGTGATGGCCTCGGTCGCGCTGCACGTGGCCGGCGTCGCCGCGGGGTCGTTCGGCCACCCGTCGGTCATCACACCGGCGGTCACGGTGCCGATCGAGGTCGTGCGGATCCCCACGCCGGAGCCGCCGCCGCCACCACCCCCGCCTCGCGCGAAGCCGGTGCCCCCGCGGATCGTCCAGCGTGCGCCCGAACCCAAGCCCGTCGAGCCTCCGCCGCCGCCGAAGCTCGCCGAACCGCCGCCGCCCGCCGAAAGCCCACCCGTGACCCAGGCGCCGCCTGCGCCATCGGCGCCCGTGGATACCGGGCCGCCCAGCGCGGGGGCGCTGTTCTCCGGTGGTGATCTACCGGTCGCCGCGGGTTCGAGTGCCGCGGGCGCCCCGGTCCCCAAGCAGCAGGAAGCGCCGCCCGCGGAGGTCAAGCCTGCCCCGAAGGTCGCCGTCGCCACCACCACCAACGTCGGGTTGACCGCGGTGGCGCGGCCGATCGGCGACTACCAGGTGAAGCCCGAGTTCCCGGAGAGCGCCCGCAAGGCCGGCGCGGAAGGCACCACGATGCTCCGCGTGGAGGTGCTGGCGAACGGTCGGGTGGGTGAAGTCGTCGTGACCCGTTCAGCCGGACGACAGGATTTCGACGAGGCCGCTATTGCGGCCGTCAAGCAATGGCGCTTCGAGCCGGCGCGCCGCGGATCCACCGCGGTCGCCATGTGGGCGACCCTGCCCGTGCGCTTCCAGCTGAGTAGTCGATGAGAAGCCGAGTTGTGATCGCGCTCATGCTCACAGGCGTGGCGGTCGGCGGCACCGCCCGGGGTCAGTCGCTGACCGACGATCCCACCTTTGCGCTCTACCGCCAGGCCGCGCAGGCCATCGAGGCCAAAGACTTCGAGCGCGCGACGCAGCTCGCCAAGGAGGCGGTCGCTCAGTATCCCGACAACATCCTGGCCTGGAACCTGTTGGGCCAGGCGGCGATGAGTCGCTCGGCATGGGATGAGGCGGTCAACGCCTTCACCAACGTCACCAGGCGCTATCCGGGATCGTTCGCGGCCCACCGTGATCTCGGGCAGGCGCTCGGGCACCTGGGGCGCGTGGACGAGGCCAAGGCCGCGTTCGACGCGGCGCTGGCGCTGCGTCCCGACAATGACGACACGCGGCTGCGCCTGGCGATCATGCTCTACGATCACGGCCGGCGCGACGCCGCCCTGCCCATGCTGGAGGCGCTTTCTCGCGGCAGCAACCCGACGCCCGAGGTATGGCTGCTGCTGGCTCGGACCAACTACGATCGCGGAGACCTGGCGGCCAGCGAGAAGGCGTTCACGAAGGCCGCGGCGCTGCGTGACGACGGCGCGACGTGGTTCAATCTCGGCGCCGTCCGCGCGCGGTTGAACGACTTCGCGGCGCGCGCAGGCGGCCTTCAAGCGGGCGGCCCAGCACCCGGAGGTCCGCCAGCAAGCGAATCAGGAGCTGGACAAGCTTCGCGAGGCGACGAAATAGCCTAGAAGTGCCAGGCCACGCCGCCCAGGAAGGACCGCGGCGATCCGGGCGAGTAGTGAATGTCGTTCACGCCCTGGGCCGGCTCACCGGGCAGACGTGAGGTGAAGTAGAACTGGGCGTCTCGCCAGTCGACGTTCGTCAGATTCTCCATGCTGAGGAACGCTTCGAAGTCCTTGTAGCGGTAGCGCGTGGTGGAGGACAGGAGCGTGTAGCCCCGAGCGGTCTGCTGGCGGAAGTCGTCGGCCCATCGATTGCCCAGGTAGCGGGTTTCCACGCTGGAGGACAGGCCAAAGGGAAACCGGGCGGTGAGATCAGCCCGCGCCGTCCAGATGGGCGCCAGCGGCACGGCGAAGCCGGTCTGCGTGAACTCCGCCACCGGCGTGTACGTGAGGTCGCCGGTGAACGTCAGCCAGTCGAACAGCTTGATCTTGGCCCCGGTCTCCAGGCCCTGGCGTCGGCTGGGCCCCTGGGCCTCGGTGGTGCCGGTGTCTCCGTCGAAGACGAGCTCACTGGTGAGATTCAGGAACCAGTAGGTGAAGAAGATCTCCGTGCGGGGCAGGATGCGTGTGCGGAAGCCGAACTCGTAGCCGGTGGCCGTGGGCAGCGCATCCCCGACGGGTTCGCGAGCACCGCACGCGCGTCGTTGCTGTGGAAGCCGGTTCCGAAGTTGGCGAAGAACTCCGTCTGGGCCCACGGCCCCAGGATCAGGTTGGCCTTCACGTCCGGCCGGGCCTTGGTGACGTCGCCGGTCAGACGGGTCCCGGTCGTGTTGACCTCCGTGTTGCCGTGGAAGGTGAAGATGTCGCCGCGAGCGCCGGTGACGAAGTGGACCTTGTCGAAGGGGCGCAGATCGAACTTCACCCACGGCGAGAACGACTGCTCGACGATGTTGACGTCCTCCGTACGGCTGAGCTGAAATCGCTGCACGGCGTTGGCCAGCACCACGTTGGGCGTGTCGATCCGGTACTGGAACCCGGCGCTCGACGTCAGCGGGATCCCGAGCGGCCTGGAGTCCACCTCGTACTGGGTGTTGAATCCTCCCATGAACCGGGTATCGCGCTGGTTGATCATGTCGCCGTTGACGGGATCGTTCAGAAACAAGGTGAAGTTGTTGAACAGGCTCAGCTGGTAGTAGGTCAGGTAGGCCTGGGCGGCGAGCCGCTGCGAATCCGTGATCTTCCAGTTGTACTCGAGGTTCAGGTTGCTCCGCTGGGTGATGCCGCCCTGGTTGGCATCGATGGCGCCGAAGCGGTCGATGAGACCCTCGCGCACGGCGCGCTCGGGGATCTCGCCCGAGCCGTGCCACTCCGCGTGATAGTAGGACGCCCATAGCGAGAGCTTCATGTCCTCGGCCAGGGTGGTGCTGGCCTTGCCGAAGACGTTGAATCGCAGATAGCCGTTGGGATGATCGAACGGGCCGTCGCTGTGGTAGCCCTCGACGGCGATGAGGGTCTTGATCTGGTCCTTGATGGGGGAGTAGAGCAAGAGATAGCGCTGCGTGTTGAAGCTGCCCCCGGAGACCTCCAGCGTGTTCTCCTCGACGAAGTCGCGCGTGACGAAGTTGACGACGCCGGCGGTGTCGAAGTCGCCGTACTCCGGGAAGTAGGGCCCCTTGAGGGCGTTGACGGCGCGCACCGTCTCCGGGATGAGGAAGTGCAGGTCGGCGTAGCCCTGGCCGTGGGCGTGGCTCCGGAGGTTGACGGGCAGGTTGTCGACGAAGATGGCGATGTCGGTCCCATGGTCGGCGTCGAAGCCGCGGAGGAGGTACTGCTCCGCCTTGCCGCCTCCCTGGTGCTGACCGACGATCAGGCCGGGAATCAGGCGGAGAATATCAGCGGGCCGGCCCTGAGGGCGGAGATCGAAGTCCTGACTGGGAATCGTCATCTCCGATGACGATTCGGGCAGCAGCGCCGGCGCGGTCACAAGGACCGGCGCGAGCTCGGTGGTCTCGGGCTCCGTCGCGGATGGCGTCGGCTCAGTGGCAGGTGGCGTCGGCTCCGTCGCGGGCGGCGGCGGCGCCGGGGTCGGCTTCGGGCCCTCGGCTCCCGCGACGACGGCCATCCCCACAACCACAACCGCGATCATCAGCCACAGAACTGCGCGTGGTCTCAGGATACCGCCCATTGGCGCTCTCCAGTTTGGAGCTCGCTGCGATGTCCGTAGTCGACGCGCGGAGACTACAGGACGACACATGAAGAAATTCTGAAGACCGCCGGGTATCCGGATCAGGCGGCCAGCGGCAGCCGGATCCTGAAAGTCGCGCCACTGCCGTGGGCACTGTCCACCGAGATTCTTCCGCCTTGGCCCTCGACGAGGGCCCGGCAGATCGCCAGCCCGAGACCCACGCCGGGCGCCTCCATGTCGCGGGCCGCGCTGCCTCGGTAGAAGCGCTCGAAGACCCGGGGTACCTCCTCGGCGAGGATTCCTGGACCAGCATCCGACACGACGACCACGGCCGCGCTCCCCTCGATCGCGACGCTGACCCTGACCTCGCTGCCGAAGGGCGAGAATTTGACCGCGTTGTCCAGTACGTTCGTGACGACATGACTCAATGCGCCGGAGGCAACGCTCACCGTCACTTCCGGTGGGAGATCCATCGCGAGGGCGACGTTGCGCCGAAGGGCCTCGGGGCCCAGACGCTTTGCCGCCTCGTGGAGAATCGATATCAAGTTCACGGGCGCCGGCGCCGCGGGCGGCCCCCCCGCGTCCAGGCGCGCCAGCATGAGTAGCTCCCCCGTCAGGTGCGAGAGTCGCTCGACCTCGCTCAGGCACGACCGCAGGGCGTCCTCGTACTCCTCACGCGCTCGCGGCCGGCGCAAGGCGACCTCGAGCTCCGCGCGAAGGCGCGACAGGGGCGACCGGAGCTCGTGAGAGGCATCGGCGGTGAAGCGACGCTGCGCGTTGAAGCTCCGCTCGATTCGCGCCAGCATGTCGTTGAGCGTCTCGACCAGGCGCCCCATCTCGTCTCGCGTACCCGGATGCGGCAGGCGCTCGGCCAGCGCCGACTCCCCGATCGTCCGGGCGCGCCGCACGATCTGATCGATCGGGCGCAAGACGGCCTGGGCCAGCATGGCGCCGGTCAGCACCACCGCGCCGAGAATACCCGCCGACACGACCAGAAAGAGGAATCGGGCCAGGCGCACGCTGGCATTGGCGTCGGCGAGCGAGGTGGCAACCTGGATCGCATAGTCATGACCGCCAATCTGCACCGGGACCGAGAGAAGTCGCACCGGCTCATCGGCGAACTCGTGCAGGGTCTCCCCCACCCTCTCTCCCGCGCGGACCTTCGCCAGGAGGGGCGCTGCTGTCGGAAGACGCGCGGTACCGAGGTTCGCGCTGTGGGCGACGATCCGGCCGTCCTGGTCCACGATCTGGATGAATTTGTCGAGCCGCGGAAGGGACGGCGGCCCGGTGCCGGGAGACCTCTCGTGGATGTGGAGCGGGTGGCTCAGGTCGGCCGTGGTCAAGTTGGTTTCCGCGATGGCCAGATCCAGCAGCTCATGATCGACCTGACCGAGCACCATGCGGGAGAACGCCCAGTTGGCGCCGAACGATGCGATCGCCAGGATGAGGCCGACCGCCACGAAGTGGCGAACGAAGACTCTCCGCTTGAGGTCGAGATGGATCACGGGGCCGTCGGCCCCACCATGTAGCCGCCGCCTCGAACCGTGTGGAGAAGCTGGGGTTGGTGCTCCACATCGATCTTTCGCCGCAGATGGCTCACGTGGACGTCCAGCAGGTTCGACAGGGTCGCCGGCTCCGCCTCCCAGACTCGCTCGGCGAGCGAGGCGCGACTCACCGCCTCGCCGGGGCGACGCATGAGCACTTCGAGAATCGCGTATTCCTTTGGTGTCAGGCTGATCGGTACGCCACCCCGCGTCACGCGGCGGCTCAGCGGGTCGAGCGTGAGATCGGCGACTCGGAGGAGCACGGATCGGGTCGCGTCCGAGCGGCGCAGGAGGGCATGGATGCGAGCGAGGAGCTCCGAGAACCCGAACGGCTTGGTCAGATAGTCGTCGGCGCCGGTGTTGAGCCCGGTGACCCGGTCCTCGAGTGAGTCGCGCGCCGTGAGCATGAGGATGGGCGTCGAGATCCCACGTTCTCGCAGATCCCGACACACCACGAGTCCGTCGCGGCCCGGCATCATCCAATCCAGCACGATCACGTCGTAGCTGTTGATGCTCGCCATCTCATCCCCGGCCTCGCCGGAGTGAGCGACGTCCACCACAAAACGCTCCTCCTGCAGGCCTCGGGCAAGCAGGCGCGCGGCCTTCCGATCGTCCTCGATGATCAGGATGCGCATGGGGAGTCGTGCGGTCGCTTCATCCGCCTCCGTGGCCACGACGGCTCCGAGTCTTCCCGAGCCGCACCGGCCTAAGGCTAGCACGAGGACGCCGACGCCGGCGCGCGTCTTCAGACTTTCTTAAGGTTCGCAATGCTAGGGTGCCTCGATGCTGGCGCCCAGGGAGGATTCCACTATGAAGTCACGCGTGACCGTCCCCTTGTCCCGCCGCAACCTGCTCAAGCTGGGAGGCGTGGCGGCCGCCGTGGGCACGCTTGGCTTCCGGCCGGGCGACAGTCTCGCGGACGGCGACCCGCCGCCGTTGAACGTCAAGCAGCCGGATCGTGGGGGCTCCTTCCGCATCCGCATCGCGCAGTCGCCCCCTCACTTCGATCCCCATCAGACATCGTCCTACTGGACGATGGTGCCGCTGTCGTTCGCGTACAGCCGACTGGTCATGATCAAGCCTGGCACGTCCATCGTCCCGGGCACGCAGCCCCTCGACAGCGACCTCGCGCAATCCTGGGACCGCGTGGGAGAGACGGTCTACGTCTTCAAGCTTCGTCAGGGCGTCCGGTGGCAGCCCAAGCCGCCGGTCAACGGGCGCGAGCTGACCGCCGATGACGTGAAATATACGTACGAGCGCTTCCTGGCCACGAAGAACAACCCGAACCGGGCCCTCCTGGACATGATCGACAAGGTGGAGGCCCCGGACAAGTACACGGTGAAGATCACGCTGAAGGAACCCAACGCCTGGTTCCTCGACCGCCTGGCCTCCACCTCGACCTGGATCGTCGCCCGGGAATGCGTGGAAAAGTTCGGTGACCTCAAGAAGGCGGAGTCGGTCGTCGGCACCGGCCCGTGGATGCTGGAGCGCTACGAGCCGGGCGCCCGGATCAGCTTCGTCCGCAACCCGAATTGCTTCTATCCCAAGCTGCCGTACACGGACGCGGTGGAGCTGTCGATCATCCCCGATTCCAGCGCGGCCCTCGCCGCCTTCCTGGCGGGAAAGCTGGACTTCGGCCCGGAGGCCGGCATGACGGTCCGCCGGGCCGATGTGGCCGCCGCCAAGAAGAAGCTTGGCCACTGGTGGCTGCCGCTGCAAACTCGCGAGTTCCTCGTGCCCTCCGGCCGGATCGCCGCCATGAAGCTCGACCAGGATCCGCTCAAGGACGTCCGGGTTCGCCGGGCCATCGCCATGGCCGACAACTGGCGCGAGATCCTCGAGCGCAATCCATTGGCCCAGGGCAAAGGCGCGCCCGACGCCGTCATTCCCGCCGCGCTCAAGGAATGGTCCCTCGCGATCAAGGAGCTGCCGCCCGAAGGCCAGAAGCTCTATGAGCCCGCCGATCCGGCGGGCGCCAAGCAGCTGCTCGCCGCGGCCGGCTTTCCAGGCGGGATCAAGATCCCGGTCGAGACGACGGCGGGGTACGGTCCCGAATGGATGGACGCGGTCCAGGTGACCCTCAAGGGCTGGAAGGCCGCGGGCATCGACGCGGAGCTCAAGGTGCAGGACTACGATACCTTCACCGCCAGCGTCGCCAGCGGCAAGTTCGACAAGATGATGCTGGCCCTGCGCGACGGCGCCAACGAGCCCGACTCCTATCTCGAGACGCTGCTGCCGGGCGATCCCCTCAACGTCTCCGGCATCAACGACCCCAAGCTCACGGAGATGATCAAGCGTCAGCGGCGCACGTTCAAGGACAGCTGCCCGCCGGGACATCGTCTACGACATCCAGCGCTATTGCTCCCAGCAGGCCTATTACGCCTCGGGCCCGTCGCTGAGCGTGGTGGCCGCGTGGATGCCGAACATCATCGACTTCAGCCCGAACATCGGGCCCGACTACGGAGGGCGGCTCATGTCCGCCTGGATCGACAAATCAGTTCAATAGCGCGTCCGCTCGTCCTCGCTGGCTTGCTGGTCCTCCTCGCCGGAGCCATCGCCTCGGCGCACGACGAGAGGTTCTCCACCTCCAAGGTGGAGATCAAGCCGAACGAGGTGCTCTGGACGGTGGACGTGGGCGTGGCGGGCCTCGAGAAGGTCATCCGACTTCCGGCCGGTGAGCTCGAGCTCACCGAGGCCCAGCTGCAGGCGGCGAAGTCGGACACCGTCGCCTACCTGCTCGAGTGTCTCAAGGTCGAGATCAACGGCAACCCGGCCGAGGCCGAAGCCGGCGCGCTGGAGCCGGTCTATGCCACCGGCCCGACCGGCCAGAAATACATCTCGTACGCCCGACAGCACTTCCGCTTCCCCTCGACGGCCGAGGTGAAGCGCGTTCAGATCTCCTCGGCGCTCTTCTTCACCGTCATCCGGAACCACCAGGCGGCGGTCATCATCACGTGGGCCGGCGTGCAGAAGGTCTACAACAAATACGGTCCGTACCAGCTCGACCTGACCTTCTCGAAGCTCAACCCCACGCTGCTGGGCACGGCCCTGGAGTTCATCCTGTGGGGCATGCACCACATCTTCGTCGGGTACGACCACATCGCGTTCCTCCTGGCGCTGCTCCTCGCGGCGCAGCGCCTGCGCGACATGGTGCGCGTCGTGACGTCGTTCACGGTGGCCCACAGCATCACGCTGCTGCTGGCGGCGCTCGACGTGATCCGGGTGCCCGGCGCGGTGACCGAATCGATGATCGCGGCGTCGATCGTCTACGTGGCCGCGGAGAACTTCTTCATCACCGAGGGACGCTACCGGTGGGTGCTCACCTTCGCGTTCGGCCTGGTCCACGGGCTGGGCTTCTCGAGCGTGCTGCGCGAGCGGCTGCAGGATCTCACGTCCATCATCGTACCGGTCGTGTCGTTCAATCTCGGCGTGGAGCTGGGCCAGATCTCGATTCTGCTCGTCGTGTTCCCCATCCTCACCCTGATCCGTCGGGCGCCGACCGAGAAGGCTCGGGAACGGCGTCAGTGGTGGCTGGTCCGGATCGGCTCGGTGCCGATCCTGCTTCTGGGTACCTTCTGGCTCATCGACCGCGTCTTCCAGCTCGGCCTCATGCCCTTCTGAGGGCCGACCGGGCGGATCCGACTACGCGCGCACACCCCTCCGCTCGGAGCACCTGACCGGTCCCCTTCGGCGCCAAACGCGGCGCCAGTGCCACGCGCCCAGCGCGTCAGACGGTTCGCGCGGAGCGACGGCGCCGCCAGACGCCGACGAGCACCATCGTCGCCATGGCCGCGCCGAGCACCTGAGCGATGTCGATCAGCACGTAGGCCGCGCTGATGGCCAGCTCGCCGCTGATCCAGCTTGCCACCACGCCGAGGACGACGCTGAGCGCGACCAGGACGATCCACCGCACGCTCGACGACGACACCACGGTGGGAATCACGAGCCCGACGATGACACCGGCCAGTACCGGGAACACTTCGTCCATGGCGACACCTCCCTCGATGGTGCGATATCTTAGCCCTTCACCCTGAAGAAGAACGGGTCGATCGACGAGGCCACCGCGGTGGTGCCATCGAGCGCCAGCAGGCGGTGCCCGACGAAGTCGGCGTTGCGCTGGTAGACGACCCCGCTGGGAAAGTTCGCCTGGTCCGGGGTGTTGTTGGCCGAGAAGATCCCGTAGAAGTCTCGGCGCACGGCCACCAGATGATCGTAGTCGCCGAGATAGGGATCGAACGTCTTGGCCGGCGTGCTGGCGGGCGCCGTGCACAGCACGAGGTCCGCCCAGTTGGCGCCGTCGGCGGACTGGCGGAAGTGCGTCACCCAGCGCCGGGCCGCGCCCGTACCGGTGAGCTGCTGGTAGAGCAGGCCGATGGCGCCCGCGCTGTTGATGGCCAGCGCGGCGTTGGTGGCGTTCAGCACCGTGAGGAGATCGGCCGGCGACCACGTCACGCCGCGATCAGTCGAGCGGCGCACGTGGATGGTGAGGATCGACCCGGGCGCCTGGTCGGCCCACGCGAGGTAGACGGTCCCGCTCCGGCCCGCTCGCCGATCGACGGCCAGCGACAGTGTCCCGCCGAGTCGCTGCTGCCCCGTGTCCAGCGAACCGTTGCGGTTGAACGGGATGCGGACGTTCCGCGCGACGAGGCGACCGGGAAGGCTGTCGCCAGGCTCGACCAGGCTCCGGAACGGGTTCACGCCCACGCCGCCCGCGTCGTCGCGGACGACCACCACGTCGGTGGTCACGACCAGCGTGTTGCCGGGGAAGCTACCGCTCTGGGCCCGCCAACCGTAGTACACGGCGTAGACGGTGCCGTCGGGATGCGCGACGGGGCGGATCTGCGGCCCGTCCTGGCCGGCGGTGGCCCGCGACTCGATGCGAACCGACCTGAACACCGGGTTGGCGACGCGGCCATTGGCGGTGACGTCGACGGTCGCCGTCCGTGGCCCCGCCTGGAAATCATTGTTGCCGATGTAGACGCGATCGCGCCCGGACTTCGAGATCGCATGCGTGAACGGCTGATCGTTGTTGGGCCGGCTGCCCAGCGTCTGCATGGCCACGGTGGCCACCGCGCTGGTGGCGCGCAGCGTCTCGAAGTTGAACGTGGGATCGCGCAGGATGCCCCCGTAGAGGCGGTGGCCGGTGGTACCGAAGGCCAGCGAGATGTCGCCCGTTCCCAGGCCACTGCCGGCGTTGCTGGGCACCACCGAGTTCAGTCGCCACGTCATGCCGCCGTCGCTCGAGAGGTAGACGGGCGCGAGCGGGCCGCCCATCGGATCTCCCGTGAACGCGGTGCCCACGATCTCGAGGGGACGCGCCGTGTTCACGGTGAGGCTCGGCTCGCTGTCCTGGTTGGTCTCGCCGCTGAGCGAGCGCGGGATCATGTTGACGACGAGCACCTGACCGCCGGCGAGCGTGGCCCTCGGTGTTGCTCGCCGACCGCCGGCGCGCGCGGATCTCCTCCGGGCGGCCATGGCTCAGCGACCTCCCTTGGAGCGACGTCGGGTCTTGGAACGCGCGGGACGTGCCGGCCGACGTGTTGGCGACCTCCGCCGCGGCGCGGGCGCGGCTGGTCATCATTCGGATCTGCGGCAGTTGCTCGAGCGGTTGGAAGTCACCGGGATGTAGCGCGGTGTACTCCTCCGCTTTGAGGGAGGTGGCGCTGGCCGCCTTGGTCCTCGTGGCCGGGATCTGCTGCTTGTGCAGGAGGAAGACGCCTTCCTGACCAGCCTGGAACTTGGGCGCGTGGTACCAGCGGACGTCGGTGCTGCTGGGGAAGCGCACGACCACCTGCTTGCGCCGCTCGCGACCCTTGTGGGTCTCGTCGACGTTGATCACCGCCTCCTGCCAGATCGGAGCGTGCTCGCTGATTCGCTCGGTGGTGCCGCCGCTGGCCTTGGCCCGTGCCTGGACCTCGGCGGCCGGAACGCGCACGCTGCTCACGCGCCCGGTGACGATCAGGTCCGCACTCGCGGCCTGAGTCATGGCCTCGCGTGCGTGCAGGCTGCGCACCGGGTCGTCCGGGTGCGCGGCCGCGGCCGCCACCTTCGGTGTCGTCGCCTCTTCGTGACCGAGCGACTGCACGGCGAGGCTTTCGCCGAAGATCCAGCCCGTGGTGTGGAAGATCAGCGCCTGGCCTGGACGGACGCGCTCACCCGCCGCGAGATTCACGGTGACGTCGTGACCGGCGTAGCCGCTGAGCGCCTCGGGCGACTGAATCACGCGATCGACACGCGCGACGATCGTGCGCGCGGTCGCCGGAACCGATTTGAGTGTCGTCGCCCGGATCTTCTTGACCGTGCCCTGGAATACGAAGCGGGCCTGAGAGGCCAGGGCCCCTGAGCGCGATGCTGGTCTCATGGCGGTCCCTCCGGTAGCGCTATCCTGCGCCGCTCCGGGTGCGTGGTCAACGAGGGTCGCCGGCGGTGCGCGCCGCGCATCAACGACTCGCTCAGGCGAGAAGCTCGACGTGCATCGTGAGTCCGTGGGCCTCGAAGTCACGCCGGCCGCGGTAAGATGTTCTCTGTTCGCACGCGATCGTCGTCACTCTGCGACCGGCGCGAGCAAAGGAGCGCTGAAGAGATGGGCGAGCCTGCTCGGGGCCTCGACTGCGACACCATCGTCATCGGGGCCGGCATTTCCGGTCTGTACCAGCTCTACCGCCTGCGGGAGATGGGCCAGACGGTCCGGGTGTTCGAGGCCGGCACCGGCGTCGGCGGCACCTGGTACTGGAACCGCTATCCGGGCTGCCGCTTCGACTCCGAGAGCTACTCCTACGGCTACTCCTTCAGCCAGGAATTGCTGGACGAATGGAGCTGGACCGAGCATTTCGCGCCCCAGCCCGAGACCGAGCGCTATCTGAACTACGTCGCCGACAAGTTCGACCTGCGCCGGCACATCCAGTTCAAGAGCCGGGTCAAGGCGGCGATCTTCGACGAGGCCGCCAGCGCGTGGCAGATCACCCTGGAGGATGGCCGATCCTACCGATCGCGCTACCTGGTCACCGCCACCGGCCCGCTCTCCGCGCCGACCTTGCCGCGGATCGCTGGCATCGACGACTTCCAGGGCGAGGCCTATCACACCGGCCTCTGGCCCAAGCACCCGGTCCGCTTCGAGGGCAAGCGGGTGGCGGTGATCGGCACCGGGGCCACCGGAGTCCAGGCCATCCAGGAGATCGCCAAGACCGCGGGCCAGCTGACGGTCTTCCAGCGCCGCCCGAACTGGTGCACGCCGCTGCACAACCGGCCCATCACCGCGGAGGAAATGGACGCGATCCGCCAGGACTACCCGTCGATCTTTCAGCGCTGCTGGGAGACCGCCGCCTGCTTTCTGCACACGACCGACCCGCGCGGCACGTTCGAGGTCAGTCCCGAGGAGCGCGAGGCGTTCTGGGAGCAGCTCTACGCCTCGCCCGGCTTCGCCCCCTGGCTCGGCAACTTCCGCGACATGCTGGTCGACCGGGAAGCGAACGCGCTGTTCTCCGCGTTCGTGGCCGACAAGATCCGCGGCCGGGTGAGAGACCCGAGGGTCGCGGAGCTGCTGATCCCCAAGGATCACGGCTTCGGGACCCGCCGGGTTCCTCAAGAAACCTACTACTACGAGGTCTACAACCAGCCGAACGTGGAGCTGGTCAGCATCCTCGAGACCCCGATCCAGCGCATCACGCCGACCGGCCTGCACACGACCGAGCGGGAGTTCGAGTTCGACATCATCGTGTTCGCCACCGGCTTCGACGCCATCACCGGCAGCTTCGACCGCATCGACATTCGAGGGCGCGGTGGCGAGAAGCTCAAGGACCGGTGGAAGAGGCGGGCCGTCCACCTTCCTGGGCGTGATGGTCAGTGGGTTCCCCAATCTGTTCATGGTGATGGGCCCGCACACCGCGCTCGGCAACATTCCCCGCAGCATCGAGTACAACGTCGAGTGGATCCGCGATCTCCTGACCTTCCTGGAGAAGCGCGGACTGCGTTACGCGGATGCCCGGCCCGACGCCGTGGAGGAGTGGACGGACTTCGTCAAGAAGAAGGGCGAGGGGCTGCTCGCCAACGAGGTCGACTCGTGGATGACGGGCGTCAACCAGAACGTCGAGGGCAAGCAGGTCCGCATCATCGCGCGGTACAGCGGCACCGCGCCGGAGTACCGCGAGCGGGCCGACCGTGTGGCGGCCGGCGGCTACCGGGAGCTGGTGCTGGCGTAGCGGCCGCGCTTGTGGCGCCTATAGCTCGCAGCGGTACACGTCGGCGGTCATGTACTCCTGGAGCCCGAAGTACCCGCCCTTCGCCTTGCGATGGGGTGTCATCAGCGCCACGTTTCCACCAATCTCCGCCGCCTTCTTCTGAAGATCAACGAGCTCGTTATCGGAGACCGTGCCGATCGGGCGGCAGCCCTGGACGCGCTTTTCGTCCTCGACGACCAGCACCCCGGGTTTTGCCGATGCACAGGCGGCCAGCGTCAAGAGACACGCCGAAAGAATCCATCTGCGGTTCATCAAGGGCTCCCCTGGAGGTTCGTTCTGAGAACCGTGCCCTCGCTCATGATTGAGCCGTTTCAAAGTGTACTCCGTGCCCGGGAGGTTCGTGACCCAGTCAGCGTCGGTCGATGACTTGACCGAAGACCGGTCCACCATCCAATTCGGGCGCCGGCGTCATCGCTGAGCGGCGTCGGCGTGCCGAATGATAATCTCCGTCTTCATCAGTCCGCGATCCCCCGGCACGATCGATCGGTGAAGGCCGCGGGCGGGGAGCTCACGCATGAAGCTGGGAATCACGCTGTGGGGGTTCAGTCTTGGCTATCGGGAGGCCGTGGATCTGGCCTCGCGGGTGGAGGAGGCGGGATTCCACAATCTGTTCATGGTCGAAAGCCCGCTCGGCAATGACGGCGTGACGACCGTCGCGATGATGGCGGCCCGCACCTCTCGCCTTCTTCTCGGTACGAATATCGCCAACGTCTACGTGCGCCATGCCAGGATGCTTGGCAACGCCGCCGTCGCCATCGACGAGGTCGCCCCCGAGCGGCTCATCCTTGGTCTCGGTCCGAACAATCGCACCATGATGACCCAGGCCGGGTTCGCCTGGCGCGATCCTCGCGAGGTGCTGCAGGAAACCACGGCCATCTTGCGCGCCGTGTTCGCCGGGCGGCCGGGGCCGGCCCACCGTGCCGCCGCGGCCGGCCAGCCACGTCATTCCGATTCACTGGGCGGGCATGGCCCTGGAGACGTGCGCCGCGGCTGGTACGCACGCCGACGGCCTCATGCTCTACCTCAACACGCCCGCCCGCTATCGGCGCGCGGTGGAGCGGTTTCGACGGGCCGCCACCGAGGCGGGGCGAGATCCCGGCCGCTTGCCGGTGAGCCTGCTGATCCCGACCTTCATTCACGACCACCTGCCGACCGCCCGGCAGGCTGCGCGCGAGTTCCTCGTGCACTACGCACGGTGGCCGCACTACGCCAAGACATTCGAGGCCAGCGGATACGCGCGCGAGATGGCTCAGATCGCGAGCGCGTACGCGGCTGGAGACCTGGCCACCGCCATGTCAGCGCTCTCCGACGCCCTCCTCGACGAGGTGCTGCTCCTCGGCCCGCCCACGCGCATCCGCGAGGGCATCGCGCGGCTGGCCGAGGCGGGCGTGGAGTGGATCACCCTGGGTCCCCAGGCCGTCGCTTCTGAGTCGCTCGCCCAGCAGGCCGAGCGTATGACCGCCACGCTGGCGCCCCGGTAGCGCACGAGCAACCCCGCCCGCAATTTCAGGCGCAGGAAAAACACTTTCCCGCTGACATTCGATAGAATCCGATGGCTCTGAGGCAGTACTGACACGGCCAACCGGCCGTCGAGCGAGGATGATGGATGAATCCGTTTGCGACCGCCACCGAGCTACTGGCCGATCTCCGCGCCGGCCGGGTGACCTCGAGCGAGCTGACCGAGATGTACATCGGCCGCATCGAGAAGCACGATCTCCGCTTGAACGCGGTGGTCGACCGTGATTTCGATCGCGCGCGCGGGCTGGCGCAGGCCGCGGCTCGTGGCGGGAATGGAGCGCTCCGCGGGCTTCCAATCACGCTGAAGGAGTCGTTCAACGTGAGCGGGCTGCGCACCACGTGCGGCGTGCCGGAGTGGAAGGACTTCGTCTCGAAGCACGACGCACCGGCCTGGGCGCGGCTGCGCGCGGCCGGCGCCGTGCTCCTGGGCAAGACCAACGTGCCGCCGATGCTGGCCGACTGGCAGTCGACGAATGCGATCTACGGCCGGACGAAGAACCCGTGGGACCTCGGCTGCACGCCGGGCGGCAGCAGCGGCGGGAGCGCGGCGGCGATCGCAGCGGGACTGAGCGCACTCGAGGTGGGCTCGGATATCGGCGGCTCCATCCGCGTGCCGGCTGCGTTCTGCGGCGTCTACGGCCACCGGCCGAGCGAGACGCTCCTGCCGAGGAGCGGGCAGTTCCCGTGGCCGCCGATGCCGAACGCGGGACTGGTGATGGGCGTGCCGGGCCCGATGGCGCGCAGCGCGGAGGACCTGGAGCTGGCGCTGGCCGTCCTGGCCGGTCCGGAGGCCGGTGAGGACGTCGCGTGGCGCGTGGAGCTTCCGGCGGCGCGGCGCGCGAGGCTCGCTGACTTTCGCGTCGCCGTGCTGCCTCAGATCCCCTGGATCGCCCTGGACGATCGGATCGCGACCGCGCTCGACGATGTGGCGGCGCGCCTCGCCCGGCAGGGTTGCGTGGTTGGGCGCGTGCAGCCGGAGGGGCTCGACGACTGGAAGGAGCACTATCTCCTCTACCGCACGCTCCTCGCCATGATGACGAGCGCGCGGATACCGGAGGAGCGCCGACAGCAGATTCTCGGATGGTACCGGAAGTACGACGACGAGTTCACCCGGGCGGCCGCGCGCGGGCTCGAGGCGCCGCCCAGCGCATACGTGCTGTGGATCGCCCGGCGGGAGCAGTACCGGGCGGCGTGGCGCGAGTTCTTCCAGCACTGGGACGTGCTCCTCGCGCCCGCATTCAGCACGCTCGCCTATCCGCACGTCGAGCGTCCATTCCCCCCGGACGAGAGCGATTTCACGCTGACGCTCGCGATCAACGGCCAGCCGGCGCCCTACACGCGCTGTCTCTTCTACCCTTCCGTCGCCACCCTCGCCGGCCAGCCGGCGACCGCGTTTCCCGTCGGCCGCTCGCGCGAAGGCCTGCCAATCGGCCTGCAGGCGGTCGGGCCGTATCTCGAGGACCGCACGCCGATCCGGTTCACGGCGCTGCTGGCGGGAGAAATCGGGGGGTTCCAGAAGCCGGAGGGCTACGACGCGTGAGGACTATCGGGGCGCAAGCGACGAAGACACCATGAGCGTGACGAAACTGCTGATCGCCAACCGCGGCGAGATCGCCATCCGCATCGCCCGCGCCGCGGCCGACATGGGTTTGCCGACCGTCGCCGTGTATTCGGAGGACGACTCGCGCAGCCTGCATCTCCGCGTCGCCGACGAAGCCCGGGCCCTGCCGGGCCAGGGCGCGGCGGCCTATCTGAATGCCGCGGCCGTGATCGCGGCGGCGAAGGCGTCCGGCTGCGACGCCATCCACCCCGGCTACGGCTTCCTCGCCGAGCGCGGCGATTTCGCCCGGATGTGCGCCGAGGCGGGGCTGACCTTCGTCGGACCGGACGTGGCGCATCTGGAGCTGTTCGGCGACAAGGCCCGCGCCCGGACCGCGGCCGTCGCGGCGTCCGTGCCGGTGATCCGCGGGCTCGACCACGCCGTCACGCTCGATGAGGCGCGCGCCTTCTTCGCCTCGCTCGGCCCGGGCAGCGCGATGATCATCAAGGCGCTGGCCGGCGGCGGCGGTCGCGGCACGCGGGTGGTGCTGTCGGCCGATGAGCTGGACGCCGCCTTCCAGCGCTGCCAGTCCGAGGCCGACGCCGCGTTCGGCCGCGCCGAGGTCTACGTGGAGGAGATTCATCCCGCGCGCCCGCCACGTCGAGGTGCAGATTCTCGGCGACCGGGCCGGCGGCATCGCGCATCTGGGGGAGCGCGAGTGCAGCATCCAGCGTCGCTTCCAGAAGATCGTCGAGATCGCTCCCGCCCCGGCCCTGGACGATCGGCTTCGCGAGCCAGATCATCGACGCCGCGGTGCGGTTCGCGAAACACGTCGGCTACACCAATCTCGGCACGTTCGAGTTCCTGGTCGATGTCTCCGGCCGCGCCGGCGCTCAGCCCTTCGTCTTCATCGAGGCCAACGCGCGACTGCAGGTCGAGCACACGGTCACCGAGGCGGTGACCGGCGTCGATCTCGTGCAGGCCCAGATCCGGCTGGCTCAGGGCGCGACGTTGAAAGACCTGGGACTGGACGCGCCCGGGATCGCCCGACCGCGTGGCTACGCGATCCAGGCGCGCGTCAACATGGAAACGATCGGGCCGGACGGCTCGGTGCGGCCCGGCGGCGGAACGCTGACCGTCTACGAGGCGCCGAACGGACCGGGCGTGCGGACGGATGGGTTCGGCTACGCGGGCTACCGCACCAGCGCCGCGTTCGACTCGCTGCTCGCCAAGGTCATCGTCCATGGCGCCCGGACTTCGCGGAGGCCGTGGGGCGCTCCTCGCGGGCCCTCAGCGAGTTCCGGCTGGAAGGCGTGGCCACCAACATCGCGTTCCTTCGCAACATCCTGGCGCATCCCGACTTCGTCGCCGGCAACGTCCACACCCGCTGGGTCGACGAGAACATGGCGGCGCTGGCCGCCGACGGCGCCGGATCAGCGGCAACGCTTCGTGGAGGCGGCGCGGCCCGCGGCCAACGATGGCGGGTTCGCCGGTGCCCGGGTCAAGAGTCGCGATCCGCTCGCGCTCTTCGCGCATGACGCCCAGGTGAAGGCGGAACGGGCGGCGGCGCGCCGGCGACGACGAGGCCCTGGCGCTGACCGGGACCCGACGGCTCGGTCGGGGTCGCCTCGCCGATCCAGGGCACCATCGTCGCCATCGACGTCGCCGTCGGTGACGAGGTGCGCCAGGGCCAGCAGGTCGCCGTCGTCGAGGCGATGAAGATGGAGCACGTGATCACCGCCCCGCACGGCGGCATCGTGCGCGGCGTCACGATGGCGCCGGGCGACGTGGTGCGCGAGGGCTATCCCGATCGTCTTCATCCAGGAGGCCGAGGTCGCGGGCGGCGCCGTCGCCGCGGTGGCGGGACTGGACCCGGATCACATCCGCGACGACCTGCGCGAGAACTACGACCGCCACGCCTTCGACGCTGGACGAGAACCGGCCGGACGCGGTCGCGCGGCGCCGGAAGCTGGGCTACCGCATGCCGCGCGAGAACATCGATCGCCTCGTCGATCCCGGGTCCTTCAAGGAATACTGGCCGCTCGTCGTCGCGCGGCAGCACCAGCGCAACACGATCGAGGCGTTGCGCAAGAACACGCCGGGCGACGGCGTGGTCGCCGGCATGTGCTCGATCAACGGCGACCTGTTCGACGAGACGCGGTCGCGCGCCGTCGCTCGTGCACTACGACTACACGGTGCTGGCGGGCACGCAGGGGCACCGCAATCACTACAAGCAGGACCGGATGTTCGAGCTGGCCCAGCGCTTCCGGCTGCCGCTGGTCCTGTTCGGCGAGGGCGGCGGCGGCCGGCCGGGCGAGGACGACATCGGCCCGCGCGTCGCGGTCGATACGCACACGTTCACGACCTTCTCGCAGCTGAGCGGGCTGGTGCCGCTGATCGCGGTCGTGAACGGCCGCACGTTCGCCGGCAACACCGCGCTGGTCGCGTGCAGCGACGTGATCATCGCGACCGAGGGCTCGACGCTCGGCATGGGCGGGCCGGCGATGATCGAGGGCGGCGGCCTGGGCATCTACACGCCCGAGGAAGTCGGGCCGATGTCCGTTCCAGGTGCCGAACGGCGTCGTCGATATCCTGGTCAAGGACGAGGACGAGGCCGTCGACGTCGCGAAGAAATACCTCTCCTACTTCCAGGGCGCGATGTCCACGTGGGAGGCGCCCGACCAGCGCCGCCTGCGGCACGCCGTGCCGGAGAACCGGCTGCGCCTGTACGACATGCGGGCGATCGTCGACACCATCGCCGACAAGGGCTCCGTGCTGGAGATTCGTGCGAAGTTCGGCATCGGCATCATCACCGCCTTCATCCGGGTCGAGGGACGGCCGATGGGCGTCATCGCCAACAATCCGCATCACCTGGCGGGCGCGATCGATTCGGACGGCGCCGACAAGGGCGCGCGCTTCATGCAGCTCTGCGACGCCTTCGACATCCCGGTGCTGAGCCTGATCGATTGCCCCGGCATCATGGTCGGCCCGGAGGTCGAACGGACGGCGCTGGTGCGCCACTGCACGCGCCTGTTCAACGTGGGCGCCAACATGACCGCGCCGCTGTTCACCGTCGTCGTCCGCAAGGCCTACGGTCTGGGCGCGCAGGCGATGTGCGGCGCGGGCACGCTGGTCGGCTTCTTCTCCGTGGCCTGGCCCACCGCCGAGTTCGCCGGCATGAACATCGAAGGCGCGGTCAAGCTCGGCTACCGCAAGGAACTGATGGCGATCGAGGATCCCGAGGCGCGGCTCGCGGAGTTCCAGCGCCGGACCGCGACGGCCTACGACAACGCCAAGGCGGTCAATGCCGCGGCCGGGCGGCGGGATCGACGACGTGATCGATCCGGCGGACACGCGCGACTGGATCGCCAACGGCCTGAAGCGCCTGCCGCCGGTGCCGGTGCGGACGACGAAGAAGTACCCGTACATCGATCCGTGGTGAGCGATGCCTGACGCGGCCGGCTACCGGATCAAGTTCGGCGTCATCGTGCCCTCGACGAATACCGTGGTCGAGGCCGACTACAACCGGATGGCGCCCCACGGTGTGACCTTCCATACGGGGCGCATGTACATCGAGAACCCCGTCATGAATTCGGACGCCAGCTTCGAGGCGCTGCTGGTCCAGATCCGCGGGTCCATCCGGGTCGCGATCCGCGACGTGATGACCTGCCTGCCCGATTCCCTGATCATGGGCATGTCGTCGGAGACCTTCTGGGGCGGCGTGGAGGGCAACGCGCAGTTCATCGAGCGCGTGAAGACCCAGTCAGGCCTCGACATCTCGACGGGGGCCTCGGCATGCCGCGCGGCCCTCGAGCGTTGCGGGGTCCGGCGCATCGCGGTGCTCAGTCCCTACCAGCCCATCTCCGACCGGCAGGTGACCCGGTACTTCGAGGAGGCCGGCTTCACGGTGGTGCGCTTCAAGGGCCTTCGCTGCCCGACGGCGACCTCGATCGCGGAAGTGCCCGAGGCCCAGCTCCTGCCCATCATCCGCGATGAGCTGAACGGCCCCGACGTGGAGGCGATCGTCCAGGTCGGCACGAATCTCTCGATGGTGCGCCTTGCCGACGAGGCCGAGCGCTGGCTCGGCAAGCCCGTGATCGCGATCAACGCCGCCACCCTCTGGCACGCGCTCCGCAGCAACGGCATCCCGGACCAGATGCGAGGGTTCGGCGCGCTCCTGCGCGAACACTGATCGACTCGATCGACAACCCGCAACCAGAAATGCATGTCCTTCCGCGACCCAGTGGTAGCGTGGTCGCGACGACCAACTCACCGTGGGAGGTGCTCTATGGCTCGGGGATCTCGGTGGCTGGCAATGGTGTCCGCCTGCGCGCTGATCGTGGCCCTGTCGATCGGGTCAGCCACGGCCGCCGACACGACGAAGGTGAACGAGGCAACCAGCCAGGTGGCCGAGGGTGCCCGGTCGATCGGGTACGGTGAGCTCGGCTCGGGCGTCTCGGACCTGTTCGTGGGCATCGGTCGCACGATCGTGGAGGGCACGGTCTACACCGGCAAGACGATCGGGGAGTTCTTCAAAAAGACCTTCGGCGGGTAGCCCAGGCGGGGCGCCCACCGCACGCCACACCCCCTGCGCCTCACCGATCACACCCGGCTTTGCAATTGCAAGGCTGAGCACCCCAGCAGGGTCGCAGGAGGCATTCACCATGGGCCATTGGCGTCTCCCGCTCGTCGGTCTCGCCCTCGGCACGGCCCTCGGCCTTCGGGCCCGGCGAGGGAGCCGGACCACGCTGCGCGGGCGGGTTGCGCTCGTCACCGGCGGCTCCCGCGGGCTCGGCCTGGAGCTCGCCCGGGAGCTCGGACGCCGGGGGGCGAGCGTGGCGATCTGCGCACGCGACCCCGAGACGCTCGACCGCGCCGCCGTGGATCTCGAGCGTCGTGGCATCCCGGCGCTTGCCCTCGCCGCGGACGTGGACGATGCCTCGCAAGCAGGCCCCCTCGTCGAGCGCGTCGTCGCGCACTTCGGCAGCCTCGACGTCCTCGTCAACAACGCGGGCACCATCAGCGTCGGGCCGGTGGACACACTCACGCACACCGATCTCGAGGACGCCATGCGGACGAACTTCTGGGGCGCGGTATCCGTTACGCTCGCGGCCATGCCGTTCCTGCGCGCGAGCGGTGACGGCCGCGTCGTCAACATCGTCTCCGTCGGCGGGAAGATCGCCGTGCCGCACTTGCTCGCGTACAGCGCCAGCAAGTTCGCGCTCGCCGGCTTCTCCGAGGGCCTCGCCGCGGAGGCGCGCGCCAGCGGTGTCATGGTCACCACCGTCTATCCGGGCCTGATGCGGACGGGAAGCCCCCGCAACGCCCTGTTCAAGGGCCAGCACCGTGCGGAGTACGCGTGGTTCAGCATTTCCGACGCACTGCCCGGCTTGGCCATGGACGTGAGCCGGGCGGCCCGCCGGATCGTCACCGCGTGCGCCCGCGGCGAGCTGAGCCTCGTGTTGAGCCTACCGGCGCGACTGGCCGTGGCCGTCCACGCCGCGCTGCCGGGAGCCACGATTCGCCTGCTGATCCTGGTGAATCGTCTGCTCCCCGGCATCCGGGGCGGCACGACGCGCGCCGTCCGGGGACGGGACAGCGAGTCGGCCTGGTCCCCCTCGATCCTCACCCGACCGGGCGAGCGCGCGGCGCGAACGCAGAACCAGGCCTGACCGCGCTCACGACGCTCGGTCCCGGGGAGCCCGTCATGCTCATTCCACTCTGGAGCAAGCTCGCCTACACACTGTTCGTGTGCGTGCTGGTGCCCGTCTACTGGCGCTGCTGGGGGCCACGAAATTTTCTCTGGTTCTCCGACGTCGCGCTCCTGGTCACGGTCGCGGCCCTGTGGCTCGAGAGCCCTCTGCTGGCGAGCATGATGACGCTGGCGATTGCGCTACCCGAGACCGCGTGGAATATCGACTTCTTCGGCCGGCTCGCCACCGGCCGTCAGCTGCTGGGCCTGAGTGGCTACATGTTCGACTCGCGCACGCCGCGCTGGCTGCGCGCGCTGTCTCTCTTTCACGTGGCGTTGCCGGTGGTCCTGCTCGCCCTGGTCGTGCGACTCGGGTACGACCGGCGTGCGTGGCTCCTGCAAACGCTCTTCGCGTGGCTCTGGCTGCCTCTCACCTTCGCGCTGACCGGGCCGGACGACAACGTGAACTGGGTCTACGGGCCGGGCAGCCGGGCTCAGACGGTCATGCCGCGCTGGCTCTACCTGGTCCTGGTCATGATCCTGTTTCCGGTCGTGATCTACCTTCCCCTCCATCTGCTGTTGAGTCGTCTGCTGGGCCGCGCCTGAGCTCGTAGGGAGGGGGCCCCTCGGCGGCACCGCCCGTGCACCGGTGCCATGGGCGGAGGTCGTCATGACCAAGAAGCCTTCTAAACACCAGAGGACTCAGGCGCCGGGGAACGAGAGATCTGCATCGGCCGACGCAGATCTCCTGAGCGCGGCTCGCGAGCGCCTCGAGCGCGAGCGACGGGCGGCGATCGATCGCCTGCGCCAGCTCGGCGGGTCGTTCGAAGGCGACGACGATGTCGCTCCGGCCGGGCTCGCTGCTGGACGGGACGAGGGAGACCAGGCGCTGGCCAGCGAGCAGACGGACATGGCACTGATGACGCGAGAGCGCCTGGCCGAGCGGATCGAGCGCCTCACCGCCGCGCTCGAGCGCGTCAGCCAGGGTCAGTACGGCCACTGCAGTGTGTGCGGGCGCCCGATCGCTGCGTCGCGGCTGGCGGCAATCCCCGAGGCCGAGACGTGCGTGTCGTGCCAGGAGCAGCGCGAGGGCCGGACGCCTGGCGTCGCGGCATGACGACGCGAATCGCCGCCGCCGGCGCCTCGGTCGCGCGCTGGGAGGTTCGATGGCGCTGGCGGTCAGGTCTTCCCTCAGATTGCAGAAGAGCCAGGACGTGAAACGAGGGCGGGCGCAGGGGTCAGGCGGCGGGACGACGTAGAACCGTGACGGGCTGCCATGACGCGCAGATGTCGCAGCGCGCGTGGGTGGCCAGCGCCTTGCCGTTCAGGATCAGCTGCTTTGTCGCCTTCAGCTTTGTCGCCTTCAGAGCGTCCTCGCGCGTTCGTTCCATCATTTGCGCACTGCACGGCACGCAGATCCCCGCGCGCAACGCCGAGATCAGGCCCAGAAGGTGCTCGCCAGCCTCGGAAAGCATCGTGCCGTCAGCCTCCACCCACTTCCGGGCGGCGCCGGGAGTCGCGCCACGGCAGCCGGCCCGCGTGACACCTGCTCCAGCGACCGCCTGTCGAACGATAGCGGCAGCAATCTTGCTGCCGACCAGACACATGGCCGTACTACAGGCGTTGATCGCGCTCGTCACGCGCTCGCTGGGTCGCATCACCTCCGCCATCTTCGGCTGGGCGGTGGTCGCCCTGTTCGGCCAGACGGCCCCGGCGGAGAAAACCATGCTGTCGGCGCTGGTCGGCGCGGCCGCGGCCTGGCCGATCCTGCTGCTCGGCATCGCCATGCCCAAGCTCGCGGCGTTCGTGCTGGGCTTCGTCTCGCTGCCGGACTGGATTCCCAGCTGGACCGTTCGCGTGGTCTGGATCGCGCTGGCGGTACTCATTCCGCTGACAGTCGGCATCACGATGGCCGCGCGGCGACCGCGTGGTAGCGCGCTGTCCCATCGCGATGCGCCGGCGGCCCAGGAGTCCGCGCTGAAGCGGTTCCTCCGCGGGTTCCCCACGACGCTCGGCATCGCGGCGGCCTTCTTCGTCGTCTTCGTGACGGTGCCCGCGCTGCGCCTGGTGTCGCTCGTGCGCCGGCGCGTCGACGTGCAGGTGCCGGTGCTGACCGACCGCGAGCACTACCACGCGGTCGCGAGCCAGATCGCGCGAGTGCTGGCGGGCCACGGCTTCGCGGTTCACGCGACCGAGCCGGGCTGGTGGATGACCGTGCCGTCCCGCATCTCTGCTGACGCTGGGCGGCCCCGCGTTCCGGGCCCACGTGCCGGAGCGCCTCGCATACTTCCGGGGCGATCGGCTCGAGGTCGCGCTCTATCCCAACGGCCTGCTCCTGCGCGGCGGCGAGCAGGACACCGCGTGGGCGCACGGCGTCGTCGTGGAGGCTCTCACGGCGGCGCCGGCGCTGCAGACCTTCGATCCCCGGGCGCAGGACCTCGAGCGTCAGATCCGCCGGGTCTGGTCCGTGTACGCAGAACAGCCCGCGGCCCACGAACGCTCGACCGCGCTCTCGGGTCGGCTGCAGGAGATCGCGGCCGAGCTCGGGCGTGCCCCCTTGACGTACGACGAATGGCAAATCGTCTATCGACAAGCCCTGCAGCTCTCGCGGGCGCTCGACGGCGCCCCGCAGCTGCTCGAGGCGACGTCCAACGGACCGGGCAACGGGCACCGAACCACCGAGGAGAATGAGATGAACCGACCGATGTCCGCAGAGTCCAACGCGCGCGAAACGAATGCGCGCGAGCTGTCCAACCGCGCCCTGCTCGGCGAGATCACCGGCAAGGCGTCGCTGCTCGTCCAGAAGGAAATCGAGCTGGCCAAGGCCGAGATCCGCGCCGACTTGCGGACCCAGCTCGGCACGGTCAAGGCGTTCGGCGTGGCGGCCATCGCCGCGCTGCTCGGCTTGAACCTGCTGCTGGTCGCCGGGGTCCTGGCGCTTGGCCTCAAGATCGCGGCGTGGCTGGCGGCGCTGATCGTCGGCGGCGCGCTGCTCGTCACCGCTGTCATCGTCGGCTACGTCGGCTGGCGGCACATGGTCACCAATCCCCTGGCGCTGACGCGCCAGACGCTGAAAGAGGACGTGCGATGGATGAAGGAGAGGCTAGCGTGACCCGGGACACGGTCCACGAGCTCGGCAACGAGGTCGCCCACGCCCGCGACGAGCTGGACGTGCTCCTCGGCGAGTTCGATCGCCGCCGGCACGAGGTCCTCGACGTGCCGCTGCAACTGCGGCGGCATGCCCTGGGGGCCGGCCTGACGGTCCTGGCCTTCACGCTTGCGGCCGCCGGCAGCGTGGGACTGACGATATGGCGCCGGCGGCGCGGGGAGCGGGTCCGCGCCCGGGCCGGTCGTCTGTCTCAAGCGATCGCCCGGATGACCGAGCATCCCGAGCGCGTGGCGGCGGAGCCGACGATTCCGGCGAAGATCCTGACCGCCGCGGCGAGCGCCGCCGTGGCGGCGCTGGTGAAGAAGCTGCTGGAACGCGGCGTCACCGCGCTGGCCAGCGGGCGGCCCGACCGCGCGGCGACGCTGCCCGCCCACGCTGATAGCGCGCCCGTCGGCCGCGGTCTGCAGCGGTTCGCCAACACCGCGTAGGGGACAACGAGCCCAGGAGGACCGGTATGGCCGAGGGACGCGCCAGCATAGCCAAGCACCCTCTTCACCCGATGCTCGTCGTTTTTCCGATCGGCCTCTGGGTCGCGGCCCTCGCATTCGACATCGTCGAGACCGTCACCGGCAATCCGCTATGGCGAATGCTCGCCGATCATCATCACTCGCGCGTGGTTCGGCCCCTCGCCGAACACCGTCTGGGTCCCGCGCTTGTAGAGATCACAGCCACGGCAGCTGGCCGCGGCCGCGCGTAGCTTCGGCAGGGTCCGCCGTGCCGGTATGAAGTGCGCCGCCGAGCCCGTTCCGTCTACGCGTCGGGCCATGGCTCGAAGGAATGCAGATCCGAGGCCGAGATCTCGCGCTCACACGGGAGACCCCCCGCCGAC
>CAVZOE010000006.1:0-1074307 GCA_963776725.1 uncultured Candidatus Rokubacteria bacterium
ACCGCACACAGGCCCAGGCCTCAAGCACACGCCCACTGCGAAGTGGGCGTTTTGCTTTGTGGCCCGTCGGTGGCCCAAGTTTGGCCCAGCCTTGGCGTGGCTGGACACGGCCACGAGGGCGGAGACCGAGGGTCGTGAACGGCGGCATCGTGCCGTGTCGCTGAGGCCAGCGGTGAGCGGGAGCCGATGCCGGATCTCGACGCTCAGGGCCGCGGCGGCCCGACGCGTTCGTACACGTCGAGCGTGCCGTTCGCGCCGCGCCACACCCGCCGCCACGAGTCCGGGTTTGCGGCCAGGAGGGGCGCCGTGAACCGCTCGTACGCGCCCGGCTTGACGGACCCGAGCAGGTACTTCACCGGCACGCTGTCGATCAGCTGCTGCCCTTCCCTGCCGTCGAGGACGAACGGAGGCAGCACGCATCGCCTGCCTGTCCGCAGATAGACCCACTGCGGGTCGTCGCCGGCAAGCGTGTCGTCGGGCGCGGCCCGGCGATCCAGCCAATCGAGCGCCGCATCGAGATCGGCACCCTCGGGCCTGTAATAGAAGAGTCGATAGCGCACGGCCTGGCCGTGCTGCTCGTAGGCGACGTCGTGGTGCGAGTTCGCATACATCCCGCGCACCTCGCTCGTCGTCCGCAACGCGATCACGACGATCACCAGCCACGGGATGGCCGTGTCGAGCGCCGTGGGCAGCGCCGGCCAGCGACTTCGCGCCTGCGCCGTCGCCCAGGTCAGCAGCTCGAAGAGTACCAGGGCCAGCAGTGGATAGAGCGGCAAGAGATAGCGCACGAACTGCTTCTGGAACGGAGTCGCGCACATCGCCGCCAGCGACAGCACGACATACAGGACGACAGCGAATTCGCGCCGCACCGCCTGCAGCAGTAGCCCGCCGAGCACGAGGATCCCGAGCGGAACGGCGAGCGCGCCCGGCGCGTCCCAGGTGCTGACCGCCTGCCCGATGCTCCGCGGCATAACCCTGACGTTTGGTGCCACCCGGTTGACGAAACCGCTCGGCGTCAGCGGGCCGAGCTCGGGCCACCAGGGGTCGAAATACGTCAGGAGATTGCGCGCATAGCTCACGTTGAAATAAACCCAGGGCTCCGTCTGGTAGGCGTACGCCGGGTGTCGGTATTCGGGCGAGGACTCGACGGCCTTGATCCAGCTCGTCCAGCTCGCCACCAGCAGCGTGGAGACGAGGAGCGCCGTCAACGCCCGCCTGGTCTCTTTCCTGAGCGCGTGGTCGACCACCCAGGCGGCGAGCAGGGCGATGCCCGCGGTCCTCGCCTCGTAGGCAAGGACCGCGCACACGCCGCAAACGACGAAGCCGAGCGTGTCCCGCCGGTACCTGCGCACGACGAAGAAGACGATCGTGAAGAGGCCGAAAAAGGCTTCCGCGTAGAGGCCATCGGTGAAATAGACGTACTGGGGCTGGAGCACGCCCACGAGCGTCACGGCGGCCGCCAGGGCACGTGGCAGGCTGGCAGAGAGCAGGAGGAAGACGACGATCGCGTACGCGGCGGAGCAGAGCGCGACCGTGACCCGCAGCGCGCGTCCGACCACGACGGGGTCGGTCGTTCGGAGGAGCAGCTCATGCGCCGCCACGAACGCCGGCACGAGCGGCGGATGCAGGCTGCTCGACAGGCGGCCCGGCTCGCTGAGGATGCGGTAGCCCTCGCCGCGGGCGAGCGAAGTGCCGAGGATGTAGTAGGCGCCGCCGTCCCAGCGCAGGTCGATCGGTCCGCCCCAGCGCGGCCACCAGGACGCCAGAGCAGCGGCGCCGATGAGCAGGCACATCAGGCCGCGCCGACGCAGGAGAGTCTCGACCGCCATCACGTCTTGCGCCCCTTGTTTCGGTGGCCGATTCGAGGATGCAGCCTCGCCCGCGTCCGTCGGATGATAGATTCAGCCCGAGCGCGCTCATTCGGCGACAGCTCGGCAGTTCGTCTCGTGTGGCGGCCGGCGCGCGCGACATGCCTCCGACGACGGCACCCACGGCATCCGACATGGCGACGGCATCCCGCAACGCACTATCGGTCCTCGGCCTTCGTCGTATTGGGCGCGAGATTGGCGCGAGGTAACCTTGGGGGCGCGCCAGGGGCAATATCCGAGTCGCCGGCACACACCACGAGCACAAGGGGAGTTCATGAAAACATGGCTATGCGCGCTCATCTGCATGCTGGGATTCGCGGCGACCGCACCTGTACTTGCGCAGGACAAGGGGGCCGGCCAGCTGAGTTCAGCCGAGTGGCTGACGCGGATCCAGTCGGACAAGAAAGCTATCGTCACCAGCTCGATGGACCTGACGGCGGACGAGGCGAAGAACTTCTGGCCGCTGTACGAGCAATTCGAGCGTGAGCTGGCGCTCCCGCAGTCGGCGGCGAACCGCGCGATCCTCGATCTGGTCGGCGTTGCCGGCACACTGACAGACGCCAACGCGAAGCGGCTGGTCGAACAGGTTCAGCGGGCGGCGCTGGATGAGGCCCGCCTGAACCAGAAGCACTTCGAGCGGCTGTTGAAGGTGCTTCCGGCAGTCAAGGCCGCGCGCTACATGCAGATCGAAAGCAAGCTTCAGGCGGTCGTGCGTTACGAGACCGCGAAGGCGATCCCCCTGGCGCAGTGAAGCTTGCCGTCGCGAACGTCGTGCAATCGGCGGGCAGCGCGGTTCGACCAGTTCCTCGACTCGCCGCCCGTCAAGGTCTCGGGCTGGCCTGAACCCGCAGCTTCTGAGCCGCGCAAGCACGCCATCGTCAAAACTTCATTCGAACGAAGAGCCGCTCTGGAACGAGCCGAATGATCGCCATGATCCAGCGCCAGAACCAAGGCGTGTAGACGACGCCGAAGCCCCTCTCCAGCGCCCGCACGATGTCTTCGGCCACCCGTTCCGGCCGTGCCCACAGGGGGCCCTTCGTGAACGACGCGGTCATCGGCGTGTCGACGAAGCCGGGCTCGATGGTCAGGACGCGGACGCCCTTCGTGTGAAGCCGGTTGCGCAAGCCCGAGGCGAAGACGGTCACGGCAGCCTTGGCCGCACCGTACATGTAGTTGCTGGCCCGGCCCCGGTCGCCGGCCGGAGACGATAGGACGGCGATCGCGCCCTGTCCCTGGCTCTCGAGCCGGTTGGCGAGGTCGGTCAGCAGCGCGATCACCGACCGCGCATTCGTGTCGAAACTGGCGACGGCGATCTCGGCGGAGCGCTCGCTCGCGGCCTGATCGGGCAGTACGCCCCAGGCGACGAGCACGGCGTCGAAGCCCCCGAAAGCGGCGAACGCGGCCGCGATCACCTCGGCGTGACGCGGCAGGTCGTGAGCCTCGAGCAGGGCGGTGCGGACGTCGGCTGCGCCGCGAACGCGCAGATCGCTGGCGTTGGCTTCGAGCGCCTCGGCGCGCCGCCCGACGAGCACGATCGATGCATGGGCAGCGGCGTAGCGGCGCGAGACGGCGTGGGCGATTGCCGAGGTGGCGCCGAAGACGAGAATGCGTTGCGGCATGACGCCTTTCAGTGACCGACGAGGCGACGCGACATCTGCGACGAGATGCCGGGGTCGCGAAAGTGCGAGAAGTGTTGCCACTCGGGATACCCGTGCAGCAGGAGGTCGGGAGGCATGAATGCGTCCTTGGCCGGGTACAGGCGGCCGCCTGCGGCGTCGACGATCGCGCACAGGCGCTGCAGCAACGCCAGCGTCGACGGTCCGAGGTTCGGGAAGTCGAGTGCGAGGGTCGTGCCGGCCATGGGAAAGCTCAGCATGCCGACCGCGGGTCGGGCACTGAATGTCTTCAGGACTGAAAGAAAGGAGCCTTGCTCCTGATGCCGCGATCGCCTGCAGCAATTCTCGGACAGCCGCTTCCTGATTCGCCTGGGCACGACGCACTGGAACTGATAGAAGCCGCGCGGGCCATAGATGCGGTTCCACTCCAGCAGCGCGTCAAGCGGATAGAAGAAGGGCCGGTAGTGTTTCGTCGAGCGCTCGGTGCCGGCCTGGTTGACCCGGTAGTAGAGGGAGTTGAAGGCGCGCATCGACAGCCGGTTGACGAGGGGCACCGGCGGCGTGAACGGCACGCGCCTGGACCGTTGCGTCGGCGCCTGCGCGCGCGAGGCGGCATGGTTGCCTGCGAAGAAGATGCCGCGGGGCTCACCGCCGCGCAGCGTGCCGCAATCGATCCACGAGACGGTGTACTCCCAATCGTTGATCGATGCGTCCGAGAGCGCGAAGAACCGCTCGAGACTTTGGAAGGCGTGTCGCTCGCATTCGATCCACGGCCCGGCGACGGGTCTGAGGCGAAACGTGACGTGGACGATGAGGCCGGTCAGCCCCAGGCCGCCGACCGTGGCGCGAAACCACCCCGGCTCGACGTCGGGGCCGCAAACGATCCGGCTGCCGTCGGTTCGCAACAGCGTGAGCGACTCGACGTGGTCGCCGAAGCAGCCGTTGCGGTGATGGTTCTTGCCGTGCACGTCGTTGGCCACGGCGCCGCCGACCGTCACCCACTGCGTGCCCGGGCGTGACGGCAGGGAACCAGCCGCGAGGCAGGGCAAGGTCGATCACCTCCTTGAGCGTGACCCCGGCTTCGCATTCGATCACGCCGGTTCGGTCGTCGAAGGCGAGGAAGCGATCGAGCCCGCGCGTCGCCCACAGGATTCCGCCGGCGTTGAGGCAGACGTCGCCGTAGCTGCGCCCGTTGCCGAAGGGCAAGCCGGGCTGTCGCGAGCCGGCGATGCGTCTTCCGGCGCTGGAGACCTCGTCCAGGTCGACCACGTCGTGCAGGTCGCGCGACAGCCGTCCCCACGAAGACACCGGCCGCATCACCAGGGCAGCCCGGCCACGAGCATGACGCCGAGGAAGGCTGCGATGGTCAGCTGGCTCAGGCCGTCGGTCATCGCGAAGACCACCGGGTCGTCGTGCATCTCGCCGCGGTGCGCCTTCACCCACATGCGGCTGATCCAATACAGCAGGATCGGCACCGTCAGCCAGACGACGGCCTGGTGCGGGTACAGCCGCCCGATGGACTCGCCGTTGATGTAGAGCGCCATGACGAGGACCGCCGCAAAGCCCGAGACGATGCCCAACATCTCGATCAGCGGCAGGTCGGAGATGAGGTAGTCGCGGCCGTGCGTGCCCTGCTCGGCCCTGCCGCAGCACGACCTCGAGTTCGGAGTAGCGCTTGACGAAGGCAAGGCTGAGAAAGAGGAAGAGCGACAGCGCGAGCAGCCAGAAACCGGGCCACATGCCGGCCGCGGCGCCGCCCGCGACGACGCGCAAGGTATACAGCGCCGCCAGCGCCAGGGCGTCGACGAGGATCTTGCGCTTGAGCAGGAAGGTGTAGAGCAGCGTCACCACCAGATAGACGCCGAGCCAGGCCGCGAAGGCCGGCGCCGGCCGCAAATCCCAACGCGAACGCGCCCACGAGACAGCCGAGGCTCACGACGAGGCCCGCGACCGGCGACAAGGTGCCGGCAGCGAAGGGCCGGTTCCGCTTGCGCGGGTGGACGCGGTCGCTCTGGATGTCGATGAGGTCGTTGAGGACGTAGACGGACGAAGCGCAAAGGCCGAAGGCGAAGAAGGCGACGACCGTCGAGGCCAGCAACGGCAACTCCAGGAAGCGGTGCGAGGCCAGCAGCGTCAGGAAGACGAGCAGGTTCTTGACCCACTGGTGCAGACGCAGCGCACGCAACCAGGCGGGCAGCCCGGCGGGCGCCTGCGCGAACTCGCGCTCGACCGTAGCAATGCGGGCTGCCGCGCGACGCACGCTCGCGCTCGCCGCCACCGGCACGGCTCGCCGCGCCTGTTGCCAGACGGGCACATCGGCGCGGGAATTGCCGGCGTAGTCGAAGCCGCGCGCGCCAAAGCGCCGCACCAGGGCGTCGGCCTTGCGATGCGACGACAGGTTGGTGACGCCGTCGCTGGCCATGACTTCGTGGAACAGGCCGAGGTGGTCGGCGACCTTCTCGACAAACTTGGCGTCCGATGCCGAGCACAGCACGATGCGTCGGCCGCTGCGCATGCTCGGCGCGTATCCAATCCAGCAGCTCGGCGTGGTACGGCAGCGTGGCGATGTCAAGTTCGACGCGATCCGCGATCCGGCGCTTCAGCTGCGCCTTGCCTTCGAACAGCCAGAGCGGCAGCCGCCACGCCAGCCACGGCTCGTTGCCGACCAGGCTCAGCGCGGATTCATGCAAGAGGTCGGTGCGCAGGAGCGTGCCGTCGAGGTCGATCACGAGCGGCGGCTCGCCCGAAGCGGCGGACGCCGCGCGATCGACACCGGCGGGAACGGCAGTCATCGGGCGGACGAGTCGGCCGCCAGCGTGGCCAGGTGGGCGCCGAGCCGCAGGCTCTCGGAGATCGATCGGTCCTCCGGGTAGTAGTGCGAGGTGTCTGCCAGGAACAATCCGTTGATCTGGCTGCGCATCGCCGGCAGCTTGGCGTAGAAGCCCGGGGTGCAGACCGTCTGCGAATAGTCGTAGCGTGATGCCGTGGCGGCGATCACGTCGCCGCGATCGAAGTCCGGGCGGATGGCCTGCATGGCGGCCAACGTCTCCTCGATGAAGGCGCCGAAGTCGCGGCGGTATTTCGGGTGGGTGCGCGGCATGTAGAAAGGCGCGTACAGGATGACGCTGCCATCGAGCGGATTCAAGTTCGAATACTCGATCAGCCCGGGAATCTCTATCCGCGGGTCGTTGATGTTCATCCAGAAGTTGCGCGAGAACGGCCGCTTGAGCTTGAGCAGCACGCAGACGACGCCGACGTTCTCGATCGCCGCGATGCGCGCCTTCTCGTCGGCCGGCAGCGCCGGAATGAGGGGAACGACATAGGGCAGCGGGATGGTCGAGACGACAACGTCGAACGGACGGTGCTGGCCTGCGATGCGCACGCCGGTCACGCGGGTTGGCGCGCGGGAATCGTCCACGTCGACCGACTCCACCGTGGCGCTCAGCTCGATCGTGCCGCCGAGCTCGCGGATGCGATCGGCGATCCGCTCGAGCAAGAGCTTCCGAGCCGCCTTCGAGATAGCCGAGCCGCTCCTGGAATATGCTTCGGCGCGACAGCGCCACCCGCTTGATCCGCGTTCCGAGCCATGCCGCGGAGAGGCTGTCCTCCTTCTCGTAGAACTTGTAGTGGAACAGGGTGCGCCACATCACGTCGTACACCCTCGGGCCGATCCAGCGCTTGAGCCATTCGGTCGAGCTGAAGGCGTCGTAGGGGCGCCAGTCGGTGATCGACTTGGCACGCAGCACGTGCAGGGCGTAGCGCAGCTTCTCGAGCAGCGTCAGGCCCGGGAAGCGCAACAGGCCGAGGGGGCTGCCCCAGTCATGCAACGTACCGTTGTAGTAGAAGCCCATGTGCGTGTCGGTCCAGTGCAGCTGCTCTTCGAGCTGGAATTCCTTCAGGTACTTGAACGTGGTTTCGTCGGGCGCACAAACGAAGTGGTAGTAGCGTTCGATGCGCGGTGCCGTCGAAATCGATCTGGGCCGACATGCCGCCGATCCGGTCGTCGCGCTCCAGTACCGTCACGCGATGGCCCAACTTGGCAAGCTCGTAGGCGGCGGCGAGGCCCATCGGTCCGGCGCCGATCACGGCCGCTCGGGGCCGGGCACTGTCAGTCATGGGAAGTCCTGTCGCTCGCGCGCCGGGCGCCTTGGGCGGGATCCGGGCATGCCGACGCCTGAAGGGACCGAGTTTCGCTCGCGCCTGGCGGCCTGGGGGTTCTTCGTTCTGCTGGTCGCGCTTTCGACCCCGCCTGCTGGCGAGCGCCGTGCGAAGGGGGGTTCTGCTGACCGACGAGTCGCCGCTGCTCTATCACGCTGCCACGTTGGGGTTCAACTATTTCGACTTCGGCTCGGTCCGGCGCGGCCTGGCGGGAAGCGTTGTTTCCCTGCTCGGCCCCGACCGACTGCTCGGTACTGCGGTGTTCCATGTGCTCTGCGCTGCCGCCGTGGCGGCTGGCGCGGCGACGCTGTTCCTGCATCTGCGCCTGCGCGCCGGCGCACGCTGGGTCTACGCCCTGCTGTTCGTCGCCCTCATGATGCGCTGGGCCGAAGATCCGGGCCGCACCGACCTTGCCGTCGCCGCGCTGCTGGTCGCCGCCGCGCTGGCCTTTCAGGCGAGGCAGCTGGTGCTGTCGTGCCTGTGCGTCGGGCTCAGCCTGGGCGTGCACGAGACGGGGCTCGTCTTCGGGCTGTCGCTGCTCGGCGCACTGCTTCTCGACGGCGCGCGCTGGCGACAGGTGCCGCGGCGCACCGCCGCGGCGGGCCTGCTCGTCGCTCGCGGCCTTCGTTACGCTCTATCTGCTGCTCGGCATGTTGCCGCACGCCGACGTTCCGACGATGGTGGCGGTCGTGCGTTCCCGTTTTCCGACGCACGAATACGTCGACTGGGCGATCTATTTCGCGGTCAGCGGCAGCCGAGGCGTGCGTACCTCGATCTGCCAGAACCTCGGCGACCCGACTTATCCCTTGCACCTGGCAACGGGTCTGGGCGTGATCGCGATCTTCATCGCGCTGCTGCGGAACGAGGGCACACCGTCGCTGCCCGCCGCGCTGCTGGCGGCTGTGCCACCGTTCCTGTTCCTGAGCGCCGTCGCCAACGACCTGTCGCGCTGGACCGTGCTCGCGGCCCTCAATGTCTGGCTCGTTGGCGCAGTCGGCGCGAGCGAGCGGGCGATCGGCGCCGTCGGGACCGCCGGCCAGCAATGGCGATGGCCCGCGCTGCGAATCGGCGCGGCCGTGCTCGTCATCCCGCTCATTCATCCGAAGACCTGGCCCATCCAGGACCCCATCTTCTCGCCTTCGCCGGTGATTGACCGCGCCGTGCAGGAACTCGGCGGCCCGAAAACGCCGCGCTTTCGCGCCGCCCTGTCGCGCTGCGACCCTGACTGGCGCAGCGTGCTCGGCGACGAGCCGGCAGCGACGCCGAAGCGTTGAGCCGGGCTCACGGTCGGAAGCGTCACGGCGAAATCGCGGGCAAGGCATGGGTCCGCCCGGTCAGACTGAAGCGTTTGCCGAGTAATGTTCGCCGCGGACCAGCTCGAGCCGATACCCGCGGCCCGCAGGAGGTCCTGGACCGAGCGGCGACGCCCAGCCGTCGTCCTGCGACCTGAATTCCCGCACCGGATCGACGCTGACGACAGCGCAGACCCGCGCGGCGACGACCAGGAACGCCGGCCCGTCAGGCGCGCCGGTTCAAGACTGGCCGAAGGAATAGCGGCGGTGGCCATAGAAGGAAGTGAGGGAAGCAAGAGCAAGGCCGGCAATGTGCGCGACGAGCTCTGGATGGGTGTCGAAGCCGACCCGCGGGAAGACAAGTCGTAGCAAGCCGACGGCGACGACCCAGGTCACGACGAGTGAAAGGACGTTGACGAGCGTGAAGCGCGTCAGTTCGCTGGACACCTGGCGGCCCGAGCGCTCGAAGACGAAGCTTCGGGTCAGCAGAAAGGCGGTCAGCATCCCGCACAGGTGCGACACCACGAGCGCTGCTTCGTACGGCATGATGCGTGACAGCAGGACGCGTGACCCGAGATTGACCGGCACCGACAGGCCGGCGGCGACCAGGAATTTGAGGAACTGCCACCGCGCCGCTGCTTCGCCGATCATCGGAAAGGCCTTTCCCGGGGTTCCAGCACCGTCAGCGACCCGGCGCGAAAGACGGGCGTGAAGTGCGCGGCGAGGTAGTCGTCCAGCGCGGTCGTCCCGCTGGAGCGTGCGCTTTCGTTCGGCTCCGAGACGTCGTCCCATTCGCTGTCGAGCACGACATAGGCCAGCGGCCGGGCGCTCAGCTCTCGGATCATCTGCGCCTGCACGTCGTCGCGCGTCTGGACGCCGGGATGAAGGTCGTGCCAGCGCGTCGGCGTGACGACTGCGGCAGCGAACGTCAACGCCAGGTTGGCCGCGAAGATCTTGTCGTGTCGTCCGAGACCGACGTAGACGCGTTGACCCGAAGCGCCGTGCTGAACCAGATAGGCGGCGACCGCCGACGTGTCCGGCTCGAGTCGCAGGCAGCGCAGTCGCGGAACCACGGGCTGGCTGCAGAGCGCCCTGGCGTGACTCATCCATCGATCCGACACCAATGCCGCCGCCGCCGTGCCACCCGCCGATCGATCCATCGCCGTGATGATCGGCTTGGCGAGCAAGGCCACGCAGGCCAGACCCGCAGTGCTCGCCAGGAACATGCGCCACGCCGGGTGACGTGCGCGCGCGATCGCCGCGCCCAGGACGGCGACCGACAGGATGAGCGAAGCACCCATGTGCAGCGGCGAGACCCTCACCAGGCCTTTGATGAAGAACAGGGCGCCGAGAAGAATCAGCAGCCCGAACAGGCGGTCGCGTGACAGGGCTTCGTCGGCGCCGGCGTTGTTGGTCTCGCTCAAGCGCGGCGATCGGCGAGCAAGGAGTTCGGCAGCGACGGCTCCGGCCATGACGACGAGAGGCAGATAGACGATCAGCGGGCCCAGCTTGCTTGGCGAGCGTGCCTGCACTGCATTCGAGAATGCGTCCACGATCGACGGAAACGGCAGCGCTCGTACCTGCGGATAAACCGAAAGCGGCATGTCCACGAAATCTTGATACAGCTCGGCGGCCGGTACGTTGAAGACGAAGAAGGCCACGACCGGACCCAGGCTGATGGCGTACCCGGCGGCAATCCAGCCGACCGTGGCGAGCACCCGAGCTCGACGCGGACCGGCCGATGCGTCCCATGCAAGCTGGATCATGAATACCCCGGCGGCCAGCAGGATGTAGGCGCCCAGGTCGTGACGAAAACAGGTCGTGAGCGCGAGCGCGACGCCCGCCAGGAGTGCCGGCGTAGGCCGCGCATCGATCGACGGCGCGGTGGAGGGCCAAGACAGCGGCGAGCGACGCAGCCATGGCCGGGAACAGAGGCGCCGAGTAGCTGCGGAGATAAAGCAGCAGGCCGAGCGATAGCGACGCCGGCCGCCAAGGCGACGGTGCGGCGGCCGAACTGCAGCACGAGGGCGACGACGAGGGTCGCGATCGCCGTCTTGGCCGCGACGTCAAAGGCGCGCTCGACGAGGGCGAATTCGCCGAACAACCTGAAGAGCCCTGCGAGCAGGTAGTAGCTGCCCGGTCCGTACAGCGTCCAGAAGTCGCGGTAGGGCATATCGCCACGCAAGACGCGATCGGCGCCGACCAGCACCAAGCCTTCGTCATAGGTGCCTACCGTCGCATCCATCCAGGCCAGTTGGGCCACGATGCTGACGACTACCAGGGCGATCCAGGGGACGCGGCGGCTTCCCTTCGCCGGAGATGCAGGGCATGCGAGGGCCTTTGATCATGGCACAATTCTCGCCTCGCGGTCGTGAATTATGATCAACGGGGCGCCGACTCGAAGTGACGAAGCACGTCAGCACGCCCGTCGGCCCCCCTCATTCAGGGTGTTTCCTCGTTCAGCGGCCGCCCGCAGGCTCATGGGGCCCGCACTGTTCCGCCGTCGGTCGCCACGCGGGTCGTGAGTCTCAGGTCCCGAACATTGAACCTTCCTGACCGCTCCGACCTCGACAGCGGGAAACCCCGCTTCCGATTCGCGTTCGTGCTCAACACGACGATCGGCAACCTCACCCGGTTCGAGAACCTCCGTAAGTATGCGGCGCGTGACCTCGACGTGCGTGTGCTCGTGGACCCCGGTGACGCACATCATCAGTGCACGTGCCGCGAGCGCCTTGCGCGGCCTACCCTGGGCACTCGCAGTGCGGCTATGGGTGCTGCGGCAGATGTGGCCCGCGCTGCGCACCCTGGCCCGCCAGGACGTCGTGATGCTGCATTTGTTCGAGGCCGAGATCGCCTGCGTGGCGCGCAGTTACCTTTCGCGGCGCCCGGCCCTCGTCAGCAGCACCGACGAAGCACCCATCGTCGATCCTGATACTTACCCGGTCTACCCCAATCAGAAGAGCAAGCCGATCTGGCGCCGAAGCTTTCGACTGTGGCTCGACCGCTGGCGTGCGTCACGCATCGACGCCTTCATTCCGTTCACGGCGTGGGGCGGACGCATCCTCGAGGACAGCTGCAATGTCCCCCGCGAGCAGATCTTTCCGATCCACGTCGGCCTCGACCTCGAGGTGTGGAGGCCCCGCGGCGCTGCGCGCAGGGCGTCGGACGAGCTACCGCGCCTGCTCTTCGTGGGCGCGGATTTCGATCGCAAGGGAGGGGCTCTGCTGCTTCGCGTATTCGAGCAGCACTTTCGCCGATTCGGCAGAGCTTCACATCGTCTCGCCGCAAGCGCCCGGCAGACGTTCCTGGCCGTGTCCACGTCCATCGGGACCTGCAACCGAACGACGCCCGCCTGATCGCCCTGTACGCGAGTTGCGACCTGCTGCTGTTGCCGACGGTCGCGGATCTTGTGCCGTGGGCGTTGCTCGAGGCGATGGCCATGCAGCTGCCGGTGATCAGTACGGCCGTGGGCGCGATTCCCGAGATCGTCGTGCACGACGTCACGGGGCTCGTCGTGCCGCCGGGCGACGCCGAAGCGCTGGCCAAGGCCATCGCCAGCCTGCTGTCCGACCCGGATCTGCGTCGAGCCATGGGGGAGCGCGGCCGTGAACGCATCGAGAGCGATTTCGATGCGGCCATCAACGTGCCGCGGATTCTCGCCGTCATGAAATCACTGGCCGACGGTCGACGAAACAGGGCGTGACGTACCGGAGTAAGCGGTCAGGCCTCGAAAGCGGCGGCATCGACCGATAGCGATCGACGACCGTAAATGCCTCGGCCATTGGCAGGTGCGGGGTGGTCCGAAAGGAAGCGGTGCATCGCCGCGTCGTGCTGCGCCTTGTCGTAGGCGGCCGCCTGAGGTCGCAGGCTGTGATCGACCGCAACTGCGTCGATGATCCCGATTTTGAGCGACCGACGCTCGATCGCCACGGGCCAGACGAAGATCGAGCCCCCACAACTGCTGCGGATGGGCGAACGGAAGCAGGACGCTGGCCGCGTCGCGGCGAAACGAGACCAGCGGTCCGCATTCGACAAAGCGCGTGCGCCGCGCGAGAAGCCACGGACGGCGCAGGGCAAACGCGTGGTCGAAGTGGCTATGCCACGCTCGCGCCGGTTGCGCCAAGGCGAAATCGAACGCTTCCTGATAGGCGAGGAACGACGGCAGGAAGTTGCGGGGAAGATAGATGTCGTCGTCGACCACGAGCACGTAGTCGAAGTCGCCGAGGTCGATGTCGGCAAAGGCCCGGTTCACCAGGACGAACTTCGGCGCCATGGACTCGACCTGCAGTACGGTGACGTTGGCGAGCTCGGGGCTCGTCGATGCCGGCCCGATGGCGACCCAGCGCTGCACGACGTCGACGTCAGGGTGAACTTGCGCGAAAGACCCGGGCGAGGTGCTCCGCTGAGTGCTCTCGCGTTGCGAGGTATACGCCGACAACGAGAACGCGCCGCGGCGCGCTGCAGATAGTCGGTGGTGGCGTGGCGGCGGATGACCGCAGGAACAGTCGATGCCGCAGCGCGCGAAACGGCGACTTCCTCAGTAAACCCCGTGCAATGCGATGCAGCAGTTTCACGACGTGGAGGCTACACGGACTAAAGCCGCGGCTTCAAGCCACCCGCACTTTGTCAGCCGACAGTGCGTGGATCGACAGCGGTGAGACCTTCCCGCAGCGATGCGTTTCACCGGGCCCGAGCTCGATCAGGCCGACGCGTTCCGGACGTCAAGACGGAAGCGCGCGCGCCAGCAGCGCTGCGGCGTCGACGCGACGTCCGTCGAAGGCGCCGATCACGCGCCCCCACGCGGCCTCGCCGAGCCGAGTGGCGATGAAGGCATCGGCCACAGACGATGGCGCGGCCTTGCGCAGCAGCGCAGCCTGCGTCGCCAACACCAACCGCTGCGCGAGCAGCCGGCCCATCCCCTCGAGCTGCTCCGGCGGCGTACCGAGCAGACTGCGCAGCGCGATGATCTCCCGGCCGAGCGCCGCATCGGCCGAACCGGCATCCGCCAGCTCGTCGAGCAGCGCCGATGCCGCCTCGGGCTCTCGCGCCATGGCGCGCATCACGTCGAGGCACATCACGTTGCCCGAGCCTTCCCAGATCGAGTTCACCGGGGCTTCGCGGATACAGCCGTGCCATCGGGCCGGTCTCGACGTAGCCGTTGCCGCCGAAGACCTCCATCGCCTCGCCCGTCAGACTCGACGGCACGCTTGCAGACCCAGAACTTGGCCGCGGGCGTGACCACGCGCTTCCAGATGCGCTCGGCCGGATCGTCGTCGCGCTCGAAGGCCGCGGCCAGGCGCATGGCCAGCGCCAGCGCCGCCTCGCTCTCGAGCGCCAGGTCGGCGAGCACGCGCGCGCATCAGCGGCTGCTCGGCGAGCACGCGCCCGAACGCCTTGCGCTGCCGGGCGTACGCCAGCGCCTGCACCAGCGCCTGGCGGATGAAGGCGGCGCTGCTGACGACGCAGGCCAGGCGGGTGTAGCCGGCCATCTCGATGATCGTCGGGATGCCGCGGCCCTCCTCGCCGATCAGGATGCCGTGCGCGTCGAGGAATTCGACCTCGCCGCTGGAGTTGCTCTTGTTGCCGAGCTTGTCCTTCAGGCGCTGGATCTGCACCGGGTTCTTGCTGCCGTCCGGCTTCCAGCGCGGCACGAAGAAGCACGACGGCCCGCCTTCCGGCGGTGCGCGCGACGACCAGGTGCGCATCGCACATCGGCGCCGAGAAGAACCATTTGTGGCCGCGGATCGCGTATCGCACGGCCCCGCCCGCCGCCGTCCAGCGGCGTGGCCTCGGTGGTGTTCGCACGCACGTCCGAGCCGCCTTGCTTCTCGGTCATGCCCATCCCGACGTAGATCGATCGCTTGCTCTCCAGCGGCAGGTCGCGGGTGTCGTAGTCGTCGCTGTAGAGCTTGTCCTTCAGCGCCGGCCACAGCGCGGGCTCGCGCTCGAGCAGCGGGATCGAGGCCCAGGTCATGATCGACGGGCAGGTCGTGCCGGACTCGACCTGGCTGTGCAGGTACAGCCCCGCTGCATCGGCCACCCAACGTCCTGGCCGGGTGTCGCGCGCGGCCAGCGACACCCAGCCCGCGCCGCGGTACTTGGCCATCAGCGCATGCCAGGAGGGATGGAAGTCCACCTGGTCGATGCGCCGGCCGCGGCGATCGAAGACCTGAAGCTCCGGCGGATGTCGATTCGCTTCGTCGGCCTGACGGAAGCTCTCCGCGCTGCCGATCGTCGCGCCATAGGCATCGAGCGCCGGCAGTGCCCATGCCGCGTCGGCAACGCGCACCGATTCGGCCAGTGCGGCATCGGTGCCGAAGACGTTGTAGTCCGACAGCTCGTCGAACTGGTTGAAGACCTCGTGGGTTTGCCAGGCCATGGTCGGCTCCCGTTGGGAATGGACGCGCCTGCATTCTGGCGTCACGTACGATCGCCGGGCGCACGAGCTTCTCGCTCGCCCGGAGGCGCCGCTTGTTCAAACTCTTCTCGCGAGAGCCGATCCACGACCCGCTCGCTTCGCCCGCGCCCGGCGCGGTGAACGAAGTCAAGACGACCACGTGCTACATGTGCGCCTGCCGCTGCGGCATCCGCGTGCATCTTCGCGACGGCGAGCTGCGCTACATCGACGGCAATCCCAACCACCCGATCAACCGCGGCGTGATCTGCGCCAAGGGCGCCTCGGGGATCATGAAGCAGGTGTCGCCGGCGCGGCTGACCCGGCCGCTGCTGAGGAAGCCCGGCAGCGAGCGCGGCGCCGGCGAGTTCGAGCCGATCTCGTGGGAGCGTGCCTTCCGGATCCTCGAGGAGCGGCTGGCGAAGATTCGCGCCACCGACCCGAAGAAGTTCGCGCTCTTCACCGGCCGCGACCAGATGCAGGCCCTGACCAGCCTGTTCGCGCGCAACTTCGGCACGCCGAACTACGCGGCCCACGGCGGCTTCTGCTCGGTGAACATGGCCGCCGGCATGATCTACACGATCGGCGGCAGCTTCTGGGAATTCGGCGGGCCCGACCTCGACCGCGCCAGGCTGTTCGTGATGATCGGCACCGCCGAAGACCATCACTCGAATCCGCTGAAGATCGCGATCTCGAAGTTCAAGCGCGGGGGCGGCCGCTTCATCTCGATCAACCCGGTGCGCACCGGCTACTCGGCGATCGCCGACGAGTGGATCCCGATCAAGCCGGGCACCGACGGCGCGCTCTTCATGGCGCTGCTGCACGAGCTGATCGCCAGCGACCGCATCGACCACGCCTTCCTCAAGCGCTTCACCAACGCGCCGCAGCTCGTGCTGCTGGAGACCGGCTGCGATCGCGAAGGGATGTTCGCGCACGATCCCGACCCGGCGAAGGGCGCGCCGGGCGACGGCCGGCATCCGCACAACAAGCTGGTCTTCGACAAGAGCGACGGCACGATCAAGGCGGCCTACCCCGAAGGCATCGCGCCCGGCTGCGACCCGGCGCTCGACGGCCACTACACGCTGGCCGACGGCCGGCGCGTCGCGCCCTCGTTCCAGCTGCTGCGCGAGCGGGTCGCGCCGTGCACGCCCGAGTGGGCCTCGGCGATCACCGGCATCCCGGCCGGCGCGCATCGTCAAGCTCGCGCACGAGCTCGGCACGGCCGCGTTCGAGCAGGCCTTCGAGCTGCCCATTCCCTGGACCGACGCCTGGGGCAAGAAGCACGCGACGACGCAGGCGCGGCCGGTCGCCTTCCACGCCATGCGCGGGCTCGCGGCGCACTCGAACGGCTTTCAGACCGTGCGCGCGCTGGCGGTGCTGATGAGCGTGCTCGGCACCATCGACGCGCCGGGCGGGTTTCGCCACAAGGCGCCGTATCCGCGCCACATCGTGCCCAACTTCCGCGCCTTCAATTCGCCCGACATGATCAAGCCGAACACGCCGCTCAACGCGGCGCCGCTCGGCTTTCCGGCCAACCCGGAAGAGCTCGCCATCGGCGACGACGGCACGCCGATGCGCATCGACCACGCGTTCTCCTGGGAGCATCCGCTCTCGGCGCACGGCCTGATGCACACGGTGATCACCAACGCCACGCCGCGGCGACCCGTACCGGCTCGACACGCTCATGATCTTCATGGCCAACATGGCCTGGAACTCGACCATGAACACCCTGGCGGTGCGCGAGATGCTGAACGCCAGGGACGAGGACGGCGAGTTCAGGATTCCCTTCCTCGTCGTCTGCGACGCGTTCCAGAGCGAGACGGTCGCCTTCGCCGACCTCGTGCTGCCCGACACCACCTACCTCGAGCGCCACGACGTGATGAGCATGCTCGACCGGCCGATCTCCGAGTTCGAGGGCCCGGCCGATTCGGTGCGCGTGCCGGTGGTGCCGCCGCTCGGCGAATGCAAGCCCTTCCAGGAGGTGATCGTCGAGCTGGCGTCGCGCCTGAAGCTGCCGGCCTTCACCACGGCGGAGGGCGAGCGCAAGTTCAAGGACTATCCCGACTTCGTCGTCAACTACGAGGCCCAGCCGGGCATCGGCTTTCTCATGGGCTGGCGCGGCGCGGACGGCAGCGAGCACCTGCGCGGCGCGCCCAATCCGAAGCAGTGGGAGATGTACGCGAAGAACGACTGCGTCTTCAGCCACCACCTGCCCGAGACGATGCACTACATGCGCAACTGGAACCGGGAATACCTCGATTTCGCGAAGGACAAGGGCTGGCGGCAGAAGAACGACGTCGTCCAGCTCGCGCTCTACAGCGACACGCTGCAGGCGTTTCGCCTCGCGGCGAAGGGCCAGACCTCCGGCCGGCAGCCGCCCGAGCACCTGCGCGAGCGCATCGCGACCTATTTCGATCCGCTGCCGTTCTGGTACGCGCCGCTCGAGGACGCGGCCACCGACACCGCGGCCTATCCCGCTCAACGCGATCACGCAGCGGCCGATGGCGATGTACCACTCGTGGGATTCGCAGAACGCGTGGCTGCGCCAGATCCACAGCCACAACTACCTGCACGTCAACCCGCTCACCGCGCAGAAGGCGGGCATCGCCGACGGCGGCTGGTGCTGGGTGGAGAGCGCCTGGGGCCGGGTGCGCTGCATGCTGCGCTACAGCGAGGCGGTCGAGCCGGGCACGGTCTGGACCTGGAACGCGATCGGCAAGGCCGACGGCGCCTGGCAGCTCGCGCCCGGCGCCGACGAGGCGAGGAAGGGCTTCCTCCTGAACCACCTCATCAACGACGAGCTGCCGCACGGCGCGGGCGGCACGATCAGCAATTCCGATCCCGTGACCGGCCAGGCCGGCTGGTACGACGTGCGCGTGCGCCTCGTGCCCGCCGAGCCGGAGCCGCTCGAGGCGAGCTCGCCGCAGATCGCGGCGACGCCGGCGCCGCCGGGAGTGCGCGGAGCGAAGTCTCCCGGGGCGGCCCATTCGGCCGGGCGCCGCCGGCCATGATCGCGCTGGCTGAAGGACCTGTTCGCGACGCCGGCGGCGATCGTCGACGCGGCGACGATCGGCACCGACCACGGCCCGTCGACGACGCTCGTCAAGCAGCTCGCGCTCGTGATCGACCTCAACGTCTGCGTCGGCTGCCACGCCTGCGTGACCTCCTGCAAGGAATGGAACACCTCGGGCTCGGCCGGGCCGCTGGTCGACGAGAACGCCTACGGCGCGGATCCCACCGGCACCTTCTTCAACCGGGTGCAGACCTACGAGGCGGGCATCTTCCCGGGCACCGAGACGATCCACTTCCCGAAGAGCTGCCTGCATTGCGAGGAGCCGCCCTGCGTGCCGGTGTGCCCGACCGGCGCGAGCTACAAGCGCGCCGAAGACGGCATCGTCCTGGTCGACTACGACAAGTGCATCGGCTGCAAGTACTGCGCCTGGGCCTGCCCCTACGGTGCGCGCGAGATCGACGAAGCGCGCCAGGTGATGACCAAGTGCACCCTCTGCGTCGATCGCATCCACGACGAGCAGCTGCCCAAGGAGGACCGCAAGCCCGCCTGCGTGAAGGCCTGTCCCGACCGGGGCGCGCCTGTTCGGCGACGTGAAGGATCCCGGACTCGGAAGTCTCGATCGCCATCCGCGAGCGCGGCGGCTATTCGCTGATGCCCGAATGGCAGACGAAGCCGGCGAACCAGTACCTGCCGCGCCGGATCACCGAGGTCGCGGGCCCGCCGGCGCGCCCTGCGCGCCGCCGGCCGGGCCGACCGACTCGAAGTGAATCCGGCCTTCTCCGTCGTCTTCTTCACGACCCTCGCCGGGGCGGCGCAAGGCCTCGTCGTCGCGCTCGCCATCGCCGCGCTCGGCGGCCTCGCGGTCGGCCCGGACTTCAACGCGGCGATGCTCGCCGTCGCCGCCGCCATGCTCGTGGTCGCTCTCGGCTGCTCGTTCCTCCACCTCGGCCGCCCCGAGCGGGCCTGGCGGGCGGCAACCATGTGGCGCACCTCGTGGCTGTCGCGCGAGGTGATCGTGCTGCCGGCGTTCATCGCGGTCGTCGTGCTGTGGGGGGCGGCCGTGCGGATGGACGCCTCGCCGCCGTGGACGCGATTCGCGCTTCCCGGCCTCGCCCTGGTCTTCGCCGCGCTCCTCTGGCTGTGCACCGCGATGATCTACGCGTGCCTGCGCTTCATCGAGGAGTGGGCGCATCCGCTGACCCTCGCGGGCTTCGTGCTCGTCGGCCTGTCCTCGGGCTTTCTGCTCGCTGCGGCCGCGGCACGCGTTGCCGGCGAAGGCGAGCTGGCGCGTTGCTGCGGTCCGGCGGCCTTCGTCCTGACGCTCCTCGCCGGCGGCGTGCGCCTGCTGGCGCTGCGCCGCAACGCGCGCATCCGTCACCGCTCGACGCTGCAGTCGGCCACCGGCATCGCCGCGACCCGGCTGGTGCAGACGTCCATGGGCATGTCGGCCGGCTCGTTCAACACGCGCGAGTTCTTCCATCGCGCATCGGCCGGCGGGATGCGGCGTGCCCGGGCCGTGCTCGTCGTCCTCGGCTTCGCGCTGCCGGCGCTCCTGGCCGCGCTCGGTCTCGCCACGGCAGCGGCCTGGCCCTGGCTGGCCGCGGCGGCCTTGCAAGTGCCCGGGCTGGTCGTCGACCGCTGGTTCTTCTTTGCCCAGGCGAAGCACCCGCAGAACCTGTACTACCAGGTCGTTTCCTGAGGCCGCATCGGCCGGCGCGAGCCTCGGCGGGCTCCGTTCAGGGCTGACCGTCGGGTCACTCCGAAAGTGTTGCCTGTCCTGCGACATGGGACTAACGTCCTCTGTCCGGACACACGAGACCAACGAGGAGACAACATGATCGCGAGAATCACGCGCGGCCTGGCCGCGACGGCACTGGCTTGCGTGGCTTGCGCCGGGTCGGCGCAGACGCTGGCCGATCTGCGCAACGATGCGGCGACGCCCGGCGACGTCACCACCTACGGCATGGGCTGGTCGCAACAGCGCCATTCGCCGCTGAAGCAGATCGATCCCGGCAATGCCGCCCGGCTGCAGGCGGTGTGGAACCTGAGCCTGGACAACTCGGCGAACGCCTCGAGCCAGCCGCTGGTGATCGGCGGGACGATGTACGTGGCCTCGCACACCCACACCATCGCCGTCGACGCGGTGACCGGCCGACAGAAGTGGAAGGCGGCGATCGAGCTGCCGGCCGACATCACGGGCTATCTGTGCTGCGGCATCCAGTCGCGCGGCATGGCGGCGCTCGACGGCGTGCTCTACCGGACGACGATCGACGCGCGCGTGATGGCGATCTCGATGACGGACGGCAAGACGATCTGGACGCAGAAGGCCGCCGACTACAAGGACGGCTACTCGATGACGCACGCGCCGCTGATCGCCGGCGGCGTGCTCATCACCGGCATCTCCGGCGGCGAGTACGGCACGCGCGGATTCCTCGACGGCTGGGACCTGAAGACCGGCGAGAAGAAGTGGCATCGCTGGACGACGGCCGCACCGGGCGAGCCGGGCGGCGACACCTGGAAGCCCGACGCCTACAAGACCGGCGGCGCGCCGACCTGGCTGACCGGCACCTACGATCCCGAGCTCGACCTCGTCTACTGGGGCACCGGCAACGGCGGCCCGTGGAACGCCGCCACGCGCGGCGCCGACTCGCTGTACATCGGCTCGGTGCTGGCGATCAGGCCGTCGACCGGAGCGATCGTCTGGCACTACCAGTTCTCGCCCGGCGATCCCTACGACTACGACGGCACCAACGAGCTCGTGCTGGCCGAGCTGCCCAACCTCCCGGGCGCGTCGGGCAAGACGACCAAGGTCCTGATGCAGGCCAACCGCAACGGCTTCTTCTATGTGATCGACCGCACCACGCGGCAAGCTCATCTCGGCAACGCAGTTCGCGCGCAAGGTCAACTGGGCGACCGGCATCGACATGGCCAGCGGCCGGCCGATCGACACGCCGATGACGACGATGGTGAGGAAGAGCGAGGAGACGGACTTCATCGAGGTCTGGCAGAGCGGGTCCCCGCCGCCTCGGCGGTGTAGTTGCCGTCTTCCGGCGGAAGCGGGACGACACCGCCGTCCTCGACGCTCAGGACCTTCATCTCGTTCAGGTCGACGACGGTGAGCAGGTTGGCGACGGGACGGGCGTAGCCGTTGTCCTTCGCGTCCCGCCGCACCCAGGTGAGGGCGCGGACCAGGCGGCGACCTTCGTCCTCCGGGAAGCTGAAGTTCCCCGCCGACCACGCGTCCACCATGGCCAGGCTCGTGTCGGTGACCCCACGCCGGCGCATGGCCTCCTGCCAGCGCGGGTCGGCGCGCACGGCCGCCTCGATCTCCACGAACTCGTCGAGCACGATGGCCGGCTGCACACCGGGCACGTGCTCCCACGACAGCACGCGGCCCGTGGAGACGGACACCACCGCCTCGTAGGTCTTCGCCGTCCCGGAATCGACCAGCACCACGAAGGCGGCCCGCTCCACCGCGTCCCCCGGCCGATGCTGGAGCACGACCTTTTTCGCGGGCTCGTGGAGCATGATGAAGACGACGCGGACTCGCGGCCCCGGCGCGTGTTCCTTCGCCACGATCTCCCATGCGCGGGCGATCTCGGCGGCGCTCAGGGGGTCCAGTGGATGGATGCTCACGGTCGCCTGGGTCGTGGTCGATGCCATGTCGTGTGTCCTTTCAGTGCCTCGTCACCGCGCACTCTGGATCGCCTGCCATACTCGCGCGGGCGTCGCCGGCATGTCGATGTGCGTCACGCCGAGCGGTGCCAGCGCATCCAGGATGGCATGGATGACCGCGCCCGGCGCGCCGACGGTGGCGCCCTCGCCGGCGCCCTTGACGCCGAGCGGGTTCGTCGGGCTCGGCACATCCCGGCTGGTGACGGAGATCGCGGGGAGATCGTCGGCGCGCGGGATGGCGTAGTCCAGGAACGATCCGGACAGCAGCTGTCCGCTCGCCGGGTCGTAGACGCACTGCTCGGTCAGCGCCTGGCCGATGCCTTGGGCCGCGGCGCCGTGCATCTGGCCGTGCACGATCATCGGGTTCACCGAGCGGCCGGAGTCGTCGACCACCGTCCACGCGACGATCGTGACGGCGCCGGTCTCGGGATCGACCTCGAGCTCGCAGATCTCGCAGCCGTTCGCGAACGCGAACGCCCGGTTCTCGTGCATCGTCGCGGCCGCGAGCGTGGTCCCGAGGGCGGCCGGCAGCTTCCCGGCGGCGGCGGCGCGCGCGACGTCGAAGATCCCGATCGACCGGTCGGTACCGACGACCGCGAACGCGCCGTCGCGATACTCGACGTCGGCCGGCGCGGCCTCGAGGAGCTGCGCGGCCATCGGTATCCCGGCGGCGACGACCAGATCCGAGGCCTCGACGGCCGCGCTGCCGCCCCGGACCATCGAGCGCGAGGCGAACGTGCCGACGCCGTCCGCCACGCGATCGGTGTCGCCCTGGATGATGCGTACCGTTTCGAAGGGCACGCCGAGGCGCTCGGCGACCACCTGGGCGAAGACGGTCTCGTGCCCCTGGCCCTGCGACACGCTGCCGATCGGGACCTCTACCAGTCCCGTGGGCAGCACGCGCACCTCGGCATACTCGCGCGGCACGCCACCGGTGCCCTCGAGATACGGGCCGATCCCGATACCGCGCAGCTTGCCGCGCCGGGCGGCCTCGTCGCGCCGCTTCGGGAACCCCGCGACGTCGGCGAGCTCGAGCGCCTCGTCGAGGCGGGCGACGTAGTCACCGGAGTCGTAGATGGCGCCGGTGGCCGTCTGATAGGGAAACGTCCGGACCATGTTGAGACGCCGGAGGGCGGCGCCATCGCGGCCGGTCTCGCGCGCGGCGCGCTCGACCAGCCGCTCGACGGTGTAGACGCACTCGAGGCGGCCCACGCCGCGATACACGTTGATCGGCACCGTGTTGGTGAAGGCGCCCTCGAGCCTCAGATGAATCGCGGGGATGGCGTAGAGCCCGGAGACCATGCGCTCCATGTTCAGGATGATCGAGATCGGCATGCCGGTGGCGACGTAGGCGCCGAGGTTCTGCGTCGAATGCACGCGCAGGGCGGTGAAGCGGCCCGCGGCGTCGAGGGCCAGCTCGCCCGTGAGCACGTGGTCGCGCGACTGCGCGTCGGTGAGGAAGCCCTCGGTGCGGCTCGAGACCCACTTCACTGCGCGGCGGAGACGTCGCGCCGCCCACGCCAGCACGGCGTATTCGGAATAGGGCTGGATCTTCGAGCCGAAGCCGCCGCCGACGTCGGCCGTCACGCAGCGCACGCACGCGGTGGGGACGCGGAGGATGCGCGCGAGGTTGAGGGCCAGGGCGTGGACGCTCTGCAGTGAGGCGTGCAGCGTGTAGCGCTCGGCGGCGGCGTCCCACTCGGCGAGGGCCGCGCGCGGCTCGAGGAAGCAGGTGACGAGCCGGTTGTCGAGCAGCGTCAGGCGCGTGACGTGGGCGGCGGCCTCGATGGCGCGCGCGGTGGCCTCGGCGTCCCCGCATTCCCAGTCGTAGCAGCGGTTGCGGGTGACGCCGGCGTGCAGGTCCGGCGCGCCCTCGGCGAGGGCGGCGAGCGCGTCGACGACGAGGGGCCGCACCGCGTAGTCCACCGCCACCGCGTCGGCGCCGTCCTGCGCGGCCGCCGGCGTCGTCGCGACGACGATGGCGACGGGCTCGCCGACGTGGCGCACGCGATCCGTCGCCAGGGGATACCACGGCGGTTCCGCGAACGGGGAGCCATCGCGGCTGCGGATGCCGCCGCCCCGCTCGGCGATCAGCGTCGGGATCGTTCCGACGCCATCGGCGACGAGATCGTGTCCCGTGAACACGGCGAGCACGCCGGCCACCTTCAGCGCCGGCGCTGCGTGGATCGCCACCACGTCGGCGTGAGCGTGCGGCGAGCGCACGAACGCGGCGTAGGCCTGCTCCGGCGCGTTGAGGTCTTCGGCGTAGCGGCCCTGACCCGTCAGGAGACGATAGTCCTCACGACGCCTGACCGGCTCGCCGATGCCGAAGGTGGTCACGGGCTGCAGAATACAGCAGGCACCGTCGGGGGGAGAGTCAGGAGAGTTCTCATGTGCGTCTCACCCGGCTCTCATCCGCGCGACGTAGCGTCAGACTCACGAGCGAATGTGAGAGAAGAAGATGAAGAGCCCGGGGCTCAGCAGGGAAGAGACCCGCCGCAGGAACACCCTTCTGCTGAGCCAGAAGCCTCACCCCCGCCGGCGCCGGCGCGAGCCCGACGGCTATCGCGTTGAGGGTGAGCGAGGTACGCTGGGCACCATGGGCGACGCCTAGAGCAACACACGCGACGCCTGAACGGAGGACAAAGCGATGGTACGGGTTGCGGGCCTCATGATGCTGGCGCTCATGGTCGCGGCTCCCGTCGCCGCCGGACAGACGAAGACCTCGTTGAATGCCCCGGACGAGGGCCGGCCTGCTGCAAGCGAAGCTCGACACTCGGGACGGATCATCGAGGTCGCGACCGACGGCTCGTCGATCCTCCTCGATGAGATGGTGGCGTGGACGGGACCAGGCACCGGGTTGTTGACCCGACGCGTCCGGATCACTCCGCAAACCTCTATCCGGTTGGTGCAACACACAGGCCGCTGGGGGAACGATCCCAGTGCCACGCCCGGATGGGACAGCAAGACGATCGACGCGTACAGTCTGCGCCCCGGCGACTTCGTCACCGTGACGACGGACGACAGCCATCGTGACATGGCTGTCGCGCTGCAGGTGGTGAGGCCGGGCGCCTAGGCTGACGTTCCTTCTGCGGGGATCACCTGGCGGGCCGGCGGTCGCGGGCCGCGACTCAACGGGTGCGTCGGGTGATCCATCGCGCACAGAGTCCGAGCGCCACGCCGCTCGCGACGACAACGACCGGCACGCTCAGCAAGGTCAGGCCCAATCGAGTGAGGTCTTCCATGGCGGAGTTCCTTCCAGGATCTGGCTCGCACGGTGAAACGGTGGGCGATACTTCATCTGGCTCTTCACGGGGCGGTTCGCGTTCGTCGCGCGCGAACGGCCTCGATCCAAGTATACCAACCGACTGCGGTGCTGCAGCGCCGAGCATCGATCCCGCAGCGACACTTCGAACGCAGCGGACCGCCCGATGTGTCCGCCGGCCGGGCGTTACTCCGGCGGCTATCCGCGCCGAGAACGTGAGGACCCTGCATCCTCACCTTGTGGCGGGCCGGCTCGGCGCGGCTTCACCCGGGACGCACGCGCCCCGCGGCGGACGTCAGTCATTCTACGATCTCGCCGGCCCCCCGATCACGCCCTGCTCGCGCAACGCGGCCACGGCCTCTGGACTCATGCCGAGCAGCTCGCGCAGGACCTCGGCCGTGTGCTCGCCCAGCATCGGAGACGGGGTCCGCACCGAGCCCGGTGTCTCGGACAAGCGCACCGGGGCACCCACCATCTTCACCTTGCCGGCACGCGGATGCTGCATCTCCACGAGAGTGCCGCGGGCCTGTACTTGCGGATGCGCGACGACCTGCGCGATGTTGTTGATGGCGCCGAACGGGATGCCCTTGGGCAGGAAGATCGCCTCCCACTCCTCGTAGGTCTTGGTCAGGAAGACTTCCTGCAGCAGCGGGATGAGCGTGGCGCGATTCTTCGCGCGATCGGCGTTCCGGTGATAGCGCGGATCGTTCGCCAGCTCCGGTCGGCCGATCGCGGGGCAGAAGATCTGCCAGAGCTTCTCGCTGCCGACCGCGAGCGCGAGATCGCGGGTCTTGGTCCGGAACGTCTGGTAGGGGAGCAAGGCCTTGTAGGCGGTGCCCATGGGCGCGGGCAGCTCACCGTCGGCGAGAAAGCCGCCGATCATGGTGCCGAGGAGCGACATCTGGCCCTCGAGCATCGAGACGTCGATGGCCTGACCCTGCCCCGTGCGCTCCTTCACGCGCAGCGCCAGCATGATCCCGAACGCCGCGTACATCCCCGCCGTCATGTCCGCGATCGAGGTCCCGGCGCGCACGCCGCGGCCGCCTTCCTCGCCGGTCACCGAGATCATGCCGCTCTCCGCCTGGAGGATGAGGTCGAGCGCGGCGCGGTCGCGATAGGGGCCGTCCTGGCCGAAGCCCGAGACGGAGCAGTAGATGATGCCGGGGTTGCGCTTGCGCGCCTCCGCATAGGCCAGGCCCAGGCGCTCCAGCGCGCCCGTGCGGTAGTTCTCCAGGACCACGTCGGCGCGCTCGACGAGATCGAAGAAGAGCTCCTTGCCCCGCGGATGCTTGAGATCCATCTCGATGCCCCGCTTGTTGCGGTGCAGGCTCACGAAGTACGCGGTCTCGCCGCCCGGCAACGGCGTGCCCCACGCACGCGCGATGTCGCCGGCGCCCTTGGGCTCGAGCTTGATCACCCGCGCGCCGAAGTCGGCGAGCATGGTGGAGCAGAAGGGGCCGGCGAGAGCGTGGCTCAGATCGATGACGGTGACGTCTTCGAGCGGCAGGCGCATGCGGTTGTCTCCTCGGGGCCCATGGTAGCCCAGCGGCCGGGGAAGCGAATCCTGCCAGCTCGAGCCCCCATCCTAGTGGATGAGAGACGCCCCGAGGACGCCTTCGAGCTCGCCCCAGGATGGCCGAGATCAAGAAGAGTTGACGCGGCAGCGTCATGGTAGAAGGGATCCACATGAAGGCTCCGTCAGAACGCCAGGCATAGCGCAGAGGACTCGGTCATGCTTCGAGTTGCGATCATCCTCGGAAGCACGCGCCCGGGGCGCAAGGGCGAGGCGGTCGCTCGCTGGGTCTACGAGATCGCGAGCTCGCGCAACGACGCCGAGTTCGAGCTTGTCGACATCAAGGAGTACGATCTCCCGCTGCTCGATGAGCCCGTCTCGGCGGTCTTGGGCCGATACTCGAACGTTCACACGAAGGTATGGTCGGCCAAGATCGCATCGTTCGACGCGTTCGTCTTCGTGACGCCCGAGTACAACCATGCCACGTCCGGAGCGCTGAAGAATGCGATCGACTACCTCTACAAGGAGTGGAACAACAAGGCGGCAGGTTTCGTCGGCTACGGCGGCGCCGGCGGCACCCGAGCCGTCGAACACCTTCGACTCGTCATGGGAGAGCTGATGGTCGCGGACGTCCGCGCGCAGGTCTCACTCTCGCTCCACACTGACTTCGAGGACTTCAGCGTCTTCAAGCCGGCACCGCACCATGGAAAGGCGGTTCACGTCATGCTGGATCAGGTGATCGCGTGGGGCGGCGCGCTGAAGTCGTTGCGCGAGCGGTAGCATGGCGCCATCTGAACACCCGATCGTCGAGACTCGGCACGACCAGATGTTCCCGGTGCTGGAGCCGGCCGAGATCGATCGGGTGCGCCGATTCGGCGAGACGCGGTCCTACCGCGCGGGCGACCGCCTGGTAACGACCGGCGAGGTCGGTCCGGGGATGTTCGTCATTCTGGCCGGCAACGTCGTCATCACCCAGCGCGACGAGCTGGCGCACCACCCGCCGATTGTCACGTGCGGGCCGGGCACGTTCCTGGGCGAGCTCGCTCAACTCTCCGGCCGCCCGGCCCTGGTTGACGGGCAGGCCCAAGGCAGGGTCGACGCGCTGGTCATTACGCCGCACAGGCTTCGGGACGTTCTGGTGGAAGAGGCCGAGTTGGGTGAGCGCATCATGCGCGCGCTGATCCTGCGGCGCGTCGGTCTTCTCGAGACGGGTGTGGGCGGACCGGTGATTCTCGGCCGTGCAGATCACGGCGATGTTGTTCGGTTGGAAGGATTCCTGGCGCGGAACGGACACCCTCACCGGCGATTGGACCCCGAGACCGACCCGGGCGCGAACGCCCTGCTCGAGCGCTTCCACATTGATCCTCTCCAGTTGCCGATCGTGCTGTGTCCAGGCGGACAGCTGCTGCGCAATCCGAGCGAGACCGAGCTCGCCCGCTGCATTGGTCTCCTCAGACCCATCGACGCGGCCAAAGTCTATGACGTGGCGATCGTCGGCGGCGGACCCGCGGGTCTCGCCGCGGCGGTCTACGCGGCGTCCGAGGGGCTCGCGGTGCTCGTGCTGGATAGCCGAGCCTTCGGTGGTCAGGCGGGCGCCTCCGCCCGGATCGAGAATTACCTGGGGTTCCCGACCGGCATCGCGGGCATGGCACTGATGGCACGCGCTTTCAGCCAGGCGGAGAAGTTCGGCGCCGAGATGGCGATACCTGCCGAAGTCGTCAGTCTGACGGAGTCGATGTCCGGTGGCGGGCGATTCCTGTTGGGTCTCTCCAATGGTGAGTGCGTGAGCACCCGCGCGGTGATCGTCGCCAGTGGGGCCAGATACCGACGCCTTGATGTCGAGAATCTCGCGGCATTTGAAGGCTCGTCCGTCCACTACTGGGCCTCGCCCGTGGAGGCGCGGTTGTGCGCCGCGCAGGAGGTGGCGCTGGTCGGCGCCGGCAACTCGGCGGGCCAGGCGACGGTGTATTTGGCGAGCCAGGTCGCGAAGGTGTGGTTGCTGGTGCGCGGAGCTGGCCTGGAGGCGAGTATGTCGCGCTACCTGATCGACCGCATTGCTGCCCGGCCCAATGTCGAAGTCCTGACGCAGACCGAGGTCACCGCGCTCGAAGGACACGGAGGAGTGCTGGAAGCGATTCGCTGGCACCAGCGCGCATCTGGCCGGGAAGTACGACAGCCCATTCGCCACCTGTTTCTGTTCATCGGTGCGGAGCCGAACACCGAGTGGTTGTCACAGTACGGCGTCGCGCTTGACGACAAGGGCTTCGTGCGTACGGATGCCAACCTCGGAGGTGGCGGCCGACCACTCGAGACGAATCGCCCCGGCGTGTTTGCGATCGGTGACGTTCGTTCCGGATCGGTCAAGCGGGTCGCTGCTGCGGTCGGGGAGGGCGCCCAGGTGGTCGCTGCGCTTCACGCGTTTCTGGCGGACGCCGGTGACAGGCCCGCCTTCAATGCCAATCCTGCGAGAGTCTGACGCCTGACGGATGCGCCTGGGCCGCTCGCGTCCGCGAGGTGATATCCAGATGCTCGCCCTCTAGCGCAGCATCGCCCGTATCCGCTCGATCGCGGACTCCGGCGCCCTCACTCGGTAGTGCACGCCGTCGCCTTCGTAGGACTCCGAGATCACGTGGAGCTTGTGGATCTCGCCGATCGCGCTGCCCGCGTTGTACGGGACGACGAGCTCGACCTCGGTCATGTCGGCCTCGAAGGCGCCGATGATCGCGTCCCGCAGGCGGCGGACGTCGGCCGGGTCCTTGGCCGAGACGAGCAGCGCGGCCGGGAACTCCTTCAACAGCTCCTCCCGCTCGATCGGGGCGACCTTGTCGATCTTGTTGAGGACGAGGATCCACGGCACGTCGCCGGCACCGATCTCGTCCAGCACCTCGCGGGTGACCTGCATCTGGGCGCGGAAGACGGGGTCGGCCGCGTCGACGACCTGCAGCAACAGTGAGGCTTCGAGCGCCTCGTCGAGCGTCGAGCGGAAGCTGGCGACGAGGTCGTGCGGGAGCTTCTTGATGAAGCCCACCGTGTCCGACACCAGGATGCGCGGCCGGCTCTCGGGCCACAGCGCACGGACGGTGGTGTCGAGGGTCGCGAACAGCTTGTCGGCGATGAGCACGGGCGAGCCCGTGAGCGCGCGCATCAGCGATGACTTGCCCGCGTTGGTGTAGCCGACCAGCGCGACGCGCAGCGCCTCCTGACGCTTGGCCCGCCGCGTCTTCGACTCGTCGTCGATGGCGGCCAGCTCCGTCTTGAGCTCGGAGATGCGGTCGCGGATCTTGCGGCGATCGAGCTCCAGGGAGGACTCGCCCGCGCCCCTCTGCCCGACGCCGCCGCGCTGGCGCTCGCCGCCGCCGGTCTCGCGCAACCGGGGGGCCACATAGGTGAGCCGCGCGATCTCGACCTGCAGCCGCGCCGGTCGGCTCGACGCGTGCCGGTGGAAGATCTCGATGATCACGCCGGTGCGATCGAGGACCTCCGCGGAGGTCGCGCGCTCGATGTTGCGGAGCTGGCGAGGCGACAGCTCGTGGTCGATGACGATGACGGTGGCGCGCAGCTCTCCGGTGGGCGCGGGCGGCGCCTCGGGTGCGGCGGTTCGGTCTCGTCGTCCTCGTCCTCGTCGTCCTCTTCGGTCGCCTTCGTCTTGCCGGGAGGACCCTTGGGGACGACGCCCGTGCCGCCGGTCCAGGCGGCCAGCTCTCTCAGCTTGCCCTTGCCGACCAGCGTGGCCGCGCCGAGGCTCTGGCGCTTCTGCGTCACCTCGCCGACGACCTCGAAGCCGAGCGTCTGGCACAGGCGCTTGAGCTCCTTCAGCGACGACTGCTGGTCGGCGTCGGTGACGCCGGGAAGCTGCACGCTGACGAGCACCGCCTTCGGGCGCGGGGCTTCGGTGGAGGCTGACATGCTTGCGAAGGATACTCCGTCCAGCCGAGGGGCGCGCAGATCGCCCTCTCCTGCCGGCGCTTGACTTGGACCGCCGGGGGCGCGATCGTGGCTCTCCATCAGCGAGGAGAGGGAGGAGAATCGTCATGCCGTTCTACGAACGAGGCCCCGTCCGCATCCACTATCAAGAGGTCGGTTCTGGCTTTCCCCTTCTGCTCATCCCGGGCGGCGGGCTCAACTCGGCCCTCTCGTCCTGGCAGACCGCCTCGCCCTTCAATCCGATGGAACGGTACAAGAACGACTTCCGCTGCATCTGCGCCGACCTGCGCAACGCCAACCCCGGCCAGTCCAGCGGCCCGCTGGAGATCGACCGTCCCTGGGACGCCTACACCGACGATCAGCTCGGGCTGATGGACCACCTCGGCATCCGGGAGTTCCTGGTCATGGGCTTCTGCATCGGCGGGCCGATGATCCACAACCTCATCCGGCGGGCGCCGGAGCGCGTCGTCGCGGCCGCCATGATGCAGCCCAGCGGCTTCCGGCCCGAGATCCCGGACCTCTTCTATCAGAACAACACCAAGGGCTGGGGACCGGCGCTGTGCGAGAAGCGTCCCGACCTCACGATGGCCATGGTCCACGACTTCCTGACCAGCATGTACACCAACCGCGCGGACTTCGTGTTCACCGTGTCGCGCGACTTCGTGCGCTCCATCAAGACGCCGCTGCTCGTCGCGCCGGACGACGTGCCCGCGCACCCGTACAAGGTCGCGATGGAGGTGGCCAGCCTCGCCCCGAAGGCCGAGGTGACCATCTATCCCTGGAAGGATTCGCCGGAGCACATCGACGAGGTCGTGGAGCACGCGCGGCGCTTCCTCAAGGCACACGAGCCCGTCGCCGCCGGGCGCGTCTCAGAGGCGCGTGACGTTCGCCGCCACGCACACCCAGCGGCCCCCGCGCTGCGCCCACACGTCCGTGTAGCGCCCGGCGCCCGGCTGACCGTCCGCCTTCGTGTACGTGGTGCGGGCGTGGATCAGCGCCACCTCGCCCAGCACGCGGATCACCACGCCTTCGATGGCGAGATTCTTCACGGTGGAGCCGCGCGCGATCTGGGCGAGGAAGCCCTTGCGATCCACCAGCGAGCAGTCGGGATTGCTGTTGACGAAGTCCTCGGCGAGGTTCGCGTCGAACCACCGCACGTCCGCCTCGCTGACCGATCGGATGTACTCGTGATTGAGTGCCTCCAGCGTCGCCTGGTCGGTGGCCATCTCAGCACCTCGTGAAGTGGGCGGACACGCAGAGCCAGCGTCCGTTCCGCTGCTGCCAGATGTCGGTGTAGCGCCCTCGACCGTGGCTGCCGTCGGGCCGCGTGTCCTCGAAGCTCGCGTGGATCAGCGCCACGTCGCCGACGCGCTGGATGGAGACCTCGGGCGCGCGGAGGTTCGTGATGGTGTGGGGCCGTCCGATGCGGGCCAGGAAGCCCGCCTTGTCCACGAAGGAGCCGTCGGGGTTGGTGGCCCGGTAGTCCTCGGCCAGGTGCTCCGTGTACCAGGCCACGTCGGACTTCTCCGCCGCGAGGAGATAGCCCCGGTTCAACGCCTCGAGGGTCTCGAGATCGTCCGCTCCGCTCGCCATGGTCATTTCCTCCTTCCGCTGTCGTTCGCGCACGCGTATCTTCGGTCCGATTCTGGCTCCGAGAAAGAGCCAGATTTAGACGAGTCAAAGGGGCCAGATCGTCCGGGCCCCGAGGAGACGCGATGCTGCTGAGCCTGCGGCGAGGCGAGCGGGCCGCTCTACCGCCGGGTCTACCTGGCGCTCAAGGTCAAGATCCGGGCCGGCGGCCTCGGCCCGGCGACCAAGGTCCCTTCCACGCGCGCGCTGGCGAGGGACCTCGGCGTGTCGCGTAACACCGTGCTGCTGGCCTACGAGCAGCTCGCGGCGGAGGGGTACCTGGTCAGCCGCCACCGTGGCGCCACCTCCGTGGCGGCCGGGGCGCCGCCGCGCCCGGCCCCGGCGCCCGCGCGCCCCGCGGCGGAACGCCCGGTGCCGATCTCCGCCTATGCGCGACGCCTGACCGCGCGGCTCGACCTCGCACCCTCGCGCCCGCCCGGCCCGCGCTCAGCCCTCCGCTACGATTTCCGTTACGGCCGGCCGGCGGTGGACGAGTTCCCGCGCGAGATCTGGCGCCGACTCCTCGCCGCTCACGCGCGCCGGGCCTCCTCCGACGCCCTCGGCTACGGCTCGCCCGCCGGCCACAGCCCCTTGCGCGCGGCGCTCAGCGAATACCTCGGCCGCGCGCGCGGCGTCGTGTGCGATCCCGAGCGCATCGTCGTCGTGAACGGCACGCAGCAAGGGCTCGACCTGATCGCCCGCGTGCTGCTCGATCCCGGCGACGGCGCGGTGGTAGAGGAGCCGCACTACCCCGGCGCCACCATTCCCTTCGAGGCGGTGGGCGCGCGTCTGCTGCGCGTGCCGGTGGACGCGGGCGGGCTCGATCCAGCCCGGCTTCCGCCCGCCGTGGAGCGCCCGCGGCTGGCGTACGTGACGCCCTGCCACCAGTTTCCCAGCGGCGTCATCATGCCGCTCGAGCGGCGCCTGGCACTGCTGCAGTGGGCATCCCGGGTCGGCGCCTGGGTCGTCGAGGACGACTACGTGAGCGAGTTCCGCTACGAGGGGCACCCGCTGGAGGCGCTGCAGTCGCTGGACCGCGACGCGCGGGTGATCTACATGGGGTCCTTCTCGAAGACCCTGTTCCCCGCGCTACGCGTGGGCTACCTCGTGCTGCCACCGGCGCTGGTGCGGCCCTTCCTCGCCGCCAAGTGGGCGGCGGATCGCTTCTCCGCTCCGCTCTACCAGGAGGCGCTGGCCGAGCTCATCACCAGCGGCCAGTTCGAGCGCTATCTCCGCCGCGCGGGCGCCCGGAACGCGGGGCGCCGGCGGGTTCTCATCGCGGCGCTGCGCGAGCATTTCGGCAACCGCGTCGAGATTGCCGGCGAGAACACGGGCGTGCACCTGGTGGTCTGGCTGAACGACGTGCGTCCGCGAGAGCTGAACGCCCTCATCGCGCGGGCGGCCCGGGCCGGGGTGGGGATCTACTCGGTGGCGCCGTACTACGCCGAGCCGCCCCGGTGCGCGGGCCTCCTCTTCGGCTATGCTGCGCTCACGGAAGCGGAGATTCGCGCGGGCGTGCGCCGACTGGCCGAGCTGCTGTAGGCCGAGACTCCGGAGATCGTGATGGGTCAGGCAATCGAGGAGCTGGCGCACTTCGTGGCCGACACGCCATGGGAGACCATTCCCCAGGCGGTTCGCGAGCACGCCAAGCTCGTGCTGCTGGACACGGTGGGCGTGATGCTCGCTGGGTCGGTGCAACGAGAGGTGGCCGACGTGCGCGCGCGACTGACCGCCAGCGGGGGACGGGGCGCGACCGTCTACGCGCCCGGCTGGCCGACGACGGACCCGCGCACGGCGGCCTTGCTCAACGGATTGGCAGGACGGTCGATCGAGCTGTGCGAGGGGCATCGCTACGTCTCGTGCCAGGGGGCCGTGCAGGTCTTGCCGACGGCGCTGGCCAGTGCGGAATGGCTCGAGCGGTCCGGCCGCGAGACGCTGGCGGCGCTGATCTTCGGCTACGAAGTCGCCGCCCGACTCGGAGCTGGACTGACGGCGCGGCCGCTCGCGCATCAGAATGGTCAGGCCCCGCTCCTGGGCGCGGTGGCCGCCGGCGCGCGGCTGCGTCGACTGACTGGCGAGCAGATGAGCCTCGCCCTCAGGATCGGCGCGATCCTCGTCCTCACGCCCGGCTACACCAACGCCGTGGCGGGGGCCACCGCGCTGAACGTGGCCGGAGGGATGAGTGGCTTCGCCGGGGCTCTGGCGCCGGAGCTCGCGCTGGCCGGCGTGGCCGCCCAGCCGAACGCCATCGAGGAGGCCTTCGGCCAGCTGGTCGGAGACGGCTTCCGGCCCGAGGCGGTGACCGAAGAGCTCGGTCAGCGCTGGGAGATCGGTCGCAACTATTTCCGGCTGCGCGCTTGCTGCAACCCGATCTATTCGGCGCTCGATGCGCTGGAAGACATCCTGGCCGAGCTCCGGCCGCCGCCCGAGAGCATCGAGCGCATCGAGGTGGCGACCTACCGTTTCGCCGCGAACATGCGCGAGCCCAACCCGGCCAATTATTTCGCGGCGAAGTACTCGCTGCCCCACGCGGCGGCCGCGCTCGTGCTCCGAGGCGACACGGGGTATCACGCGTTCACCGAAGAAGCCGTTCGGGATCCCGCGATCGTGGCCTTCCGCCGGCGGGTCACGGTTCGCGAGGATCCCGAGCTCAACGCGCAGGTGCCGCGACTCAAGCCGGCCCGCGTGACCGTCGTCTTGCGCGATGGCCGCCAGGTGACCCGGCTGCGCGAGAGCGCCCGCGGCGACTACCAGGACCCGTACGGAGCAGGCGAGGTCCGGTCAAAGTTCCGGGGACTGGCGGGCCTGGTGCTCGGTCCCGCCGGGGTGGCGCGGCTGGAGGCCACGGTCGATCGGCTCGATGACCTGCCACGGCTCGGAGAGCTGGTCGAGGCGCTGCGAGAGGATCCCGGGCCCTAGTCGCCGGTCGGCCTACACCTTCTCGAACACCACCAACCCGTTCGCCGGGACCCGCAGCTGCACGCGGCCGCCGGCGGCGAACACGTCGCCGCCGAAGTTGCCGAAGCTGGTACCGCCGTAGAGCGCCGCGTCGCTGTTGAAGAGCTCGCGCCAGGGCCCGTCGGGCACGCGCCCCGCGTCGGTCTGGACCACGTAGGCGTCGAAGGGGTGGTTGTTGAGGCTGGCGACGATCAGGAGCTCGTCGCATCCCGGTCGAGCGCCGGAAGGCGATCACGCGCGCGCCGCCGTTGACGTGGACGATGTCGAGGCTCTGCGCGCGGATGGCCGGGTGCTGGCGGCTGAACCGGATCACGTCCTGGTAGAAGCGGAACAGCCGCGCGCCCTCACCGGCGCGCAGGCCGGCGATGTCCTCTCGATTCGCCATGAAGTGTCGAAGCGTGTACGGCTTCTGCGCGCCGACCTCCTCGCCCATGAAGAACATCGGCGTGCCGGCCGAGAGCAGCGACAGCCCGAACACGACGCGTGAGCGGGCCTCGGCGGACGTCGCGGGTGGCCCCGATCAGCGGCGCGCCGTTGACGGCGCAGGGCAGCGTGCGCGAGGAGCCGCCGGCGTTGCCGGCCTCGTCGTGCGACTCGTGGTAGACGACCTTGTTGTACCGACTGGCGTAGAGCACGCCGGCGAACTGGTCGATATCCAGCGCCCTCGTCGCCGCCGAGGCCGGCCAGCTTGAGCAGCCGGGCCCGGCCGCCGGCCATGTCGGAGTCACCGATCAGGTTGTGGTAGAAGGCGGCGAACCAGGTCGCGCCGAAGCCGAGGCCGCCGACGTCGGGGAGCTCGGTGACCGCGTCCCACTCGGAGTGGTCCTCGGCGATGAGCATGACCGTCGGCTGGATCATCCGAAGGGTGCGGCTCCACTCGCGCAGGATCTTCTGCGCCGAACAGGTTGGCGCTGCCGACCGCGCTGCCGTTGGCGTGCAGCGCGTTGTCGCGGTGGATCGCCTGGGTCAGGTCCACGCGCAGGCCGTCGACGTGGAACTCCTCGACGAACGCGGCCGCGCTGCTGACGAACAGCTGACGGACCATCTCCTCCCAGAACCGCGGCGCGAACCCGCTCGAGCCGTTGTCGAGGTATCCGCCGTCGGGGTGCGCGTAGTCGGTGCGGCTTGCCCTCGTACCAGTAGTAGATGTTCTGCTCGGGCGCGTCGGAGTCGTACTGCCACTCGGCGCGCTCGGCGTCGGGGTCGAAGTGGTTGTAGACGACGTCCTGGATCACCGCGATGCCGCGCCGGTGGCACTCGCGGACGAAGTGCTTGTACTGATCGCGGCCGCCGGCGCTCGATTCGATGACGAAGTGGTGCGAGTCGCCGTAGCCCCAGCCGATCGCCGGAGAACTCCGACATCGGCAGCAGCTCGACCGCGTTGACGCCCAGGTCGCTCAGGTGCGGCAGCAGGGCCATCGCGTCCTCGAGAGTGCCGGGTCCCGGCTTGTCGAAGCCGAGCGCGCCGATGTGCAGCTCGTAGATGACCAGGTCCTCGATCCGGGTGGGGACCGGCAGGCCCGGGAGTGAACTCGTGCGCCCAGAACTCGGCCTCGGCAATCCGCACGGCCGCCTGGCCGGCCGGCGGGATGAAGTCGCGCGCCACCGTGTCGAGGCTGACGACGAGGCTACAGCTCTTGGTGCCATCGAGCGTGGCCGGGTCCCGTCCCAGCCCGCCGGCCTTGGGGTTCTTCGTGCCGCGACCGATCTGCTGACGCGAGAAGAGATCGGTGCGGTACACCGCGTGCCCCTGGGCGTTCGTGATGCGATACATGTAGGGCAGGCCCTCGTAGGGCGGCGAAGTCGGGGATGGCGGCGCTCTGCCAGATGCCGTCCGGCCCCCTGGTCATCGCCAGCGGCGGGCGCGCCGGATCGATCCCGCGCCCGTCGTCGGCGATGTATCCGTTGGCCGGATCGCCGAAGACGACCTCGACGTTCCGCGCGTTGGGCGCCCACACCGCGAAGCGCAGGTCGGCGTCGCGCGAGCGGCCGCCGCTGAAGACCTTGCGCGCACCCAGACCGGCGAGCGTAGGTGAGGTAGTACTCCTCGATCTGGCTGCTGCCCGCCGGCTGCAGCTGGAAGCGACGCACGCGATCCGTCCTGTTCGCGTCGTTGACTTCGGTGGCGACCCCGCGCACGTCGGACACCACCGGCGGTCGAGCCGCACGCACCACTCGAACGGCTTGCCGACCTCGCTCGCGTCGAAGTGCACCGCGACCGTGAACGCCGGGCACCCATCCTCGGCGATGATCTCCGTCATGGCGTGTCGGACCCTGGCGAGCGACTGCCGTCCCTGCGGGTCCCAGTTGCCGACCAGCCGCGCGTTGCGGAAGATGCGCCGCTTGAGCCCGGTCAGGTACCTGAACTGCACCGCGACGTCAGCCATCGCACCCTCCAAGGCGAAGAGCCCTGAGACATCACGTTCCGAGCGGGCCGAACGCCGGCGGAGGAACGCGGCGCCTCGAGGCGGCTTCGTAGGCCGAGGCGATCTTCAGGAGGACGTCCTCTCGGCCCGGCTCGGCCCGGAACACCAGCGAGAAGGGCAGCCCCGGCTCCGGAATGGTGGTCGGCGTGGTCGGACGGGACCGGCACGTAGCGTGTGCCGTCCGGACTGAGCGCGAAGACCGGATCGTAGACGGTCGTCACATAGCCCGCCGGGATCAGGACCTCGGTCAATCCCGCGTTCGGCCCGTAGAACGTCTCCGGGCGCAGATTGTGGGGCAGGCCCGGCTGGTAGGCGCCGCCGATCTTTCCCGGCGGAAACGGCGTGTGCAGGCGGACCAGCGCGTCCAGATGGTTCTCGAGGATGACCATCATGTCCACCCGGCGCAGCAGTTCGCGCAGCATGATGCGCTCGTTGACGCCCTGACGCTGGCCATGGGCGATTGCGCGGGTCGCTCACCTCTTCCCAGTTCCTGAAGGCGGCGCGCTGATCGTCGCCCCAGAACTTGGATCGCGCGTTGAGCGCGGGAAAGTCGACGAGCGTCTCCGTGAATCCGCGCGCCTTCCAGTCCGCGGCCCGGCGGGTCAGGTATTGCGGGATGTGGAACCGGAACGCCATCGCGAGCTCCTGCTCCTGGATGGTCGCGATGTCGAGGTTGGCGGGGGGCGCGATCCGTCCCTCCGCCAGCTCGACGCAATAGTCGATCGGCTGCATCGTGCCCGTGCCGAAGACCTTGCCGGGCATGAACTCGGTCGGCACGATCGCCGCCGCGAATTCCTTGAACAGCGGCTGGCCGTCCCGCCCCAGCCTGAACAGCAGGTCGGGCATGATGAGGGGCACCAGCCTGGCCAGCGCGCGCCGGAAATCCGTCTTCATGGTCTCGATGTCGGGATCCGGCGTCCACAGGGGATCGGACGACTCCACGAGCGTCGCCCCCAGCCGGCCGCCGAGGATCGTCTTGATCTCCTTGGCGGCGGCGGTGACGATCGGCTCTTCGGTCTTCGAGCCCGGCGGGTACACCATGGACTCGCGCACGATGCCGAGGCGCATGCCCGTGAGCGCGCCCGGCGTCGCCGGGCATCCGCGCGTGGCTCGCGTACGGCGTGGCTCAGCACCGACGAGCGCGGCACGGTCGTGTACGGGATCGCGCGGGTCGTAGTAGCCCTCGACGGGATCCTTCAAGCGCGTCGAGCACCTTGGCGCAATCGCCGATGGTGCGGCAGAGGATGCCGCTGCGGTCGCAGTAGATGTCGGCGCCGATGGCGCCGCCGTTGAATCCCAGCATCGACTTGTGCGGCAGGATGAGCGCCACGGCGTTGTGGTTGGCCGGTCCGCGACACGAGGCGCGCGTCTCCTCGCCGAGGCTGGCCATGACCAGATTGGCGCTGACCGACACGCCCGAGCCCGAGCTCGAGCCGAGCGAGGCCGAGCGCGTCGTGTCGTAGGGGTTGCGCGGGATTGCCGCCCCAGGTGCTGCGCTGGTAGCCCAGCACCGACGGCAGGACCTGGTCGGGCGTGTGGCGGCCGCCGGGATCGCCGGCCCGTCCGTTGTACTCCGTGTTGACGGCCTTGGCGAAGATGATCGCCCCCTTGTTGCGGAGCTGCTCGACCAGCACGTGATCGCGCGCCGGGAAGTCGATGTCGTAGCGCGCGTCGCCGCCGGCGGTGGTCCGCATGTCCTTCGTGTCGAACGGATCCTTGAACGAGAAGACGACGCCGTACATCGGCATCTTCTCGAGATCGGGATGGCGCCCGTACGTGGCGTCGAGCTCGGCCGCGCGCTCGAGGGCGTCCGGAAGCTGGCGGAACATCTCGCACACGGGGGGCGCGCCGGGCGGGAGCGGCCCCGCGGACGGATGCCGGTCGAAGTCACCCCGGCAGGTGACCGAGCGCTCGCCCCGGATGTTGAGGGTGGCGAGCGCATTCACCTGCCCGCGCATCCGGCGTGCCGACGATCATCCCGAACTGCTGCTGCACGCCGGGATCGGAGGCCGTCGGCTCCATGCGGCCGTACTCGAGGGCCGGCCCCCTGTACTTGTCGAGATCGGGCAGGACGGTGGAGGCCTTGACGGTTTCGGTGGGAAAGCGCAGCGGCGCCATCGCGCGCACGGTGCCCGTCGCCTCGGGGACGGGGCCGCCGTCTTCCGTGACGAGCAGGCTGGCCACTCCGTTGTAGGCGCGCACGCGGTCGATGTAGTGCTGAACGAGCGCGACGCAGGTCATCTGGCCCGACCTGGATGGCCGCGTGCCACTCCTCGATCGTCGCCTCGTGCGGACGAAACGGCCCGCCCTGCGTGCTGGGCTGTGCTGTCACGACGTCGAGGATAGTGCATAATCCTTCCGCCATGCGCATCGTCGCGATCGAGCCCATCCTCGTCGAGGTCCCGCTGGCCAGGCCCGTCCAGGGCGTGCACGGACCGACCAGCGTGCAGCGGAGCGTGCTCGTGCAGGTCACGACGGACGAGGGCGTCGAGGGCTGGGGCAACGTGGATCCGACCCCGGGCTACTCCCGCGTGTCCGCGTCGGACATCCACCACGCCGTCGCGCGCCTGGCGCCCGCGCTCGTGGGCGAGGATCCGTTCAACCTCCATCGGGCGCTGGCCCGCATGGACCGTGAAACGACGGAGGGCTTCGAGGCGAAGGCCGCGATCGAGATGGCGCTGCTCGACATCAAGGGACGCGCGCTCGGCGTCGCCGTCCACTCGCTCCTCGGCGGCGCACTGACGCACGAGCTGACCCTCAACGCCTGGATCGGAACGGTGGCGCCCGAGCAGGCGGCGAGCGAGGCGCTCGAATGGCTGCGCCGCGGGTTCAGGACGGCCAAGATCAAGATCTCCGGTGCGGGCGACGAGGGCATCGCGCGCGTCGCCGCCGTGCGGGACGCGGTCGGCAGCGGCCTGGCGTTGCGGGTGGATTTCAACGAGAGCCTCGCCCTCGCGGAGGCGGTGCCCTACATCGGCCGGCTCGAGCCCTATGGGCTGACGCTCGTCGAGCAGCCGATTCCCCGGGACGACATCGCCGGCCTGGCGGCCATCCGCCGCGCGATCCACATTCCGCTGATGGCCGACGAGAGCGTGACGGGCCCGGCCTCGCTGATCGAGATCATCCGTCGCGAGGCGGCGGACATCGTCAAGGTGAAGGTCATGAAGCAGGGCGGGCTCCTGCGGACGCGACAGATGATCGACTGCGCGGCGGCCGCCGGCCTGCGCGTGGTGATGGGCCACGGCTTCGGCCTCACGCTCTCGACGCTGGCCGAGGCCGCGGTGGCCGCCACCAGCGACGCCGTCATCCCCGGGTGCGAAGCCGTCGGACCGCTCAAGATGGCGGGCGACGTCGTCGCCGACCCGGTCAGGCTCGGCGACGGCGTGCTGCGCCTCGGCGATGCGCCGGGGCTGGGCGCGACGATCGATCCCGAATCGCTCAAGCGCTATCGCGTGGAGCGATAGGCGCCGCGGCGGCGGTGCTCGAAGCGCTCCAGCCGCCACCCAGCGCCTTGTAGAGGCTCACCGCGGCCTCCAGGCGGCTGAGCTGGATCTGCGCGAGCTGGTCCTGGGCCGCGAAGAGCGTGCGCTGGGCATCGAGCACGGTGAGCAGATCGTCGGCGCCCTCGCGATAGCGGATCTCCGCGAGCCGCAGCGACTCGCGGGCCCGGACCTGGACCTCGTCCTGCAGCTGCTCCTGCTGGCCCAGGCGCGAGGTTCCGGCCAGGGCCTGCTCCACGTCGACGAACGCGGACAGGATCGCCTTGCGATACGTCTCGACGAGCTCGCGCTCGCGCGATTCGGCGATCGCCTTCTGGCCGCGCAGGCGGCCGCCGTCGAAGATCGGCTGCAGCAGCGACGCGGCGATCCCGATGGCGGCCGTGGCGCCGCCGGAGGCCAGCGAGGTCAGCGCGGTGGTCGCCAGCCCGGCCGTCCCGGTGAGGGTGATGCTCGGCAGCATGGCCGCCCGCGCGGCAGCGACGTCGGCGTTCGCGGCGCCCAGCTGCGCCTCGGCGCTGGCCAGGTCCGGTCGGCGAACCAGGAGGGTGGCGGGCAGCCCCGGATCGATCGCCGGGACGGCGAGATCGGTCATCCCCTGCGCTTGCACGTCGAAGCCCTCCGGCGGTCGGCCCAGCAGGATGGCCAGCGCCACCAGCGTCTGGTGCTCCTGCAGCTCGAGCGGCAGCAGCGCCGCCTGCTGCGAGAGCACGGTCGCCTCCTGGCGGGAGACGTCGAGCGCCGAGGCGGCGCCGTTGCGCGCGCGTGCGGATACCAGGTCCAGGACCTGCTGCGCGATCGCGAGATTCTCTTGCGCGATGACCAGGCGAGTGCGCAGGGCCAGCACGTCGAAGTAGCTGGTGGCGACGCCGGAGACGAGCGTGAGCTGGGCCGTGTCGCGGTCGAAGCGCGAGGCCGCGGCGGAGGACTGAGCCGCGCGCACGCCGGCACGATTGCGTCCCCAGAGATCGAGCTCGTAGCTCGCCGTGAGCGTGGCGCTGCCGGAGCTGTCGGTGAGCGGGCTCGGCCCGCTGCCGGTGCTCCCGGAGCGACGGCCCGATCCTCCCGCGTTCGCCGTCAGCACGGGAAAGAGCGAGGCGCCGGCGACGCGCACCTGGGCTTCGGCCTGATTGACGCGCTCGGTGGCGATGGCGAGGTCGGGGTTGCCCGCCAGCGCTTGATCGACGAGCGATTGCAGCTCGGCGGAGCCGAAGCCCGTCCACCAGGTCGGCGACACGCCCGGCGCATTGGCGGGCGCGGACTCGTTCCACCCTCCCGCGACCGGTACGTCGGGTTTCAGCTGCGGGCTCACGATGGCGCAGCCGGAGACGGTGCACACCAGGGCGATGGCCATCACTTGTTGAAAGAGGCGGTTCATGTCTTCACTCCGATGCGAGCGCCACGACCGGGTCGAGCGCCGCGGCCTTGCGCGCGGGTATGTAGCCGAACACGAGACCGGTCACGAACGCGCAGCCGAAGGCGAGCGCGATCGGTCCGGGGGAGATCTTGACGGCCGTGCCGAACATGCCGATCACCAGCGCGCTGCCGAGCCCCGCGCCCACGCCGATCACGCCGCCCAGGCCCGACACGACGACCGCCTCGGTCAGGAACTGCTGCAGGATGTTGCGCATGCGCGCCCCGGTCGCCATGCGGATGCCGATCTCGCGCGTCCGCTCGGTCACGCTGACGAGCATGATGTTCATCACGCCGATGCCGCCCACCAGCAGCGAGATGGCGGCGATCGAGCCGAGCAGGATCGTGAGCGTGTTCTGCGTCTCGGTCGCGGTGTCGAGGATCGAGGCCATGTTGCGGATCTGGAAGTCCGCCTTGCCGTGGCGGCTGGCAGCGCCTGGTCACGGCCGCCTGCGTCTCGTCGATGCGTGCGACGTCGTCCACCGCCACCGTGATGTTGCGCAGGAAGCGCTGGCCGAACAGGCGCAGGCCGCCCGTGGTGTACGGCACCAGCACCACGTCGTCCTGGTCCTGGCCCGTCGGCGACGCGCCGCGCTCCGTCATCACGCCGATCACCTGGAACAGCACGTTGTTGAGCACGATGTACTGGCCGATGGGATCGCTGCCGTCCGGGAAGAGGTTCTTGACCACCGTCTGTCCGAGCACGACGACGGGGGCGTAGCTGCGCACGTCCGCGGTCGAGAAGAACGTGCCGCGCGCCGGCCGGCCAGTTGCGCGCCAGCGGGAAGTCCGCGCCGGTCCCGGTCGCCTGCGTCTGGTAGTCGAGGTTGCCGAAGCGGGCGGTGACGGTGCCGCCGAGCTCGGGCACCGCGGCGAGCACGTTGGGCAGCGCGGCGATCACGTCGGCGTCCTCGGGCGCCAGGGTGGCCACGCTCCCTCCCGCGGCGCCGCGGCTGGACGTGGCGGGTCGGATCAGCAGGAGGTTGGTGCCCATGGCGCTGATGCGATCGAGCACGGCCTGCTTGCGCCGTCGCCGATCGCGAGCATCGCGATCACCGAGGCCACGCCGATGACGATGCCGAGCAGGGTGAGCACGGTGCGGAAGAGGTTCGCGCGCAGCGCGCGCCCGGCGGTCTTGGTCGCCTCGAGCCAGCCCAGGAACGTCGCGCGCGGACGTCGCGGCTCCGGCCGCCAGGCCGCACCTTCCGCACGCTGCGGGCCTGGATCGCTGACGATGAGGCCGTCGCGGATCTCGATGACGCGCTGGGCCTGCGCGGCGACCTCGGGGGCGTGCGTGATCAGGATGACCGTGTGGCCCTGCCGGGCGAGATCCTCCAGCAGCGCCATGACCTCGACGCCGCTCTTGCTGTCGAGCGCGCCGGTGGGCTCGTCGGCGAGGATGATCCGGCCGCCGTTCATCAGCGCGCGCGCGATGGAGACGCGCTGCTGCTGACCGCCCGAGAGCTGGCTCGGCCGGTGCTCGAGCCGCTCGCCCAGGCCGAGCCGCGTGAGCAGCTGTGCGCGCGCGGTCGTGCCGCGGGCCGGGCGGCATGCCCGAGTAGACCGCCGGCACCTCGACGTTCTCGCCGCGCTGGCGCGCGCCGATCAGGTTGTAGCTCTGGAACACGAAGCCGAACGCCTCGCGCCGCAGCCGCGCCAGCTCGTCGCGCTCGAAGCCCGACACGTCCTCGCCCATGAAGCGATAGGTGCCGGTCGTCGGCCGGTCGAGGCAGCCGAGGATGTTCATCAGCGTCGACTTGCCCGAGCCCGACGCGCCCATGATCGCGACGAACTCGCCGGGATAGATTGCGAGATCGATGCCGTGCAGCACCTCGACCTCGAGCTCGCCGCTGCGGTACGTCTTGGTGACGCCCCTCAGCTCGATGAGCGGCCGCTCGCCGGCCGCCTGCGCATCCGCGTACGTGGTCACGGTGTCCTCTTCCCCTACACGCGCGGCATCATCGGCCGGTTGCCGCTGGCCGGCTTCGCCGCCGGCGCCGGGCCCGCCGTGTTCTGCCCGACCACGACCTTTTCGCCGGGCTCGAGGCCCGACAGGATCTGCGCGGAGATGCGGTTCATCACGCCGACCTTCACGCTGCGGTTGTCGAGCGTGCCGTCGGACCCACGACGCGGACGACCGCGGGGCCATTGGCCAGGCTGGTGCGCGGGTCGCCCGCCGCCACAGGGTCGCCGGTGCGGGCTCCGCGGCGCGCGCTCGCCGGCGGCAGCGTCGGCCGGGCGCAGCGCGGCGACGGGGACCAGCACCGCGTTCTTCGCCTCGGCACGACGAAGAACACCTGCGCCGTCATCTGGGTCATCAGCCGGCCGTCGCGGTTGTCGACGTCGAACAGCGCGTCGTAGAGCACGACGTTGTTCACCTCGTCCGGCGTCGGGTGGATCTGGCGCAGCTTGCCGTAGTAGCGCTTGCCCGCATCGCCCAGCGTCGTGAAGTAGACGTCCATGCCGAGGCGCAGCTTGCGACACGTCGGCCTCCGAGACCTGCGCCTGCACCGTCATCGTCGAGAGGTCCGCGATGCGCACGACGATCGGCGCCTGCTGGTTGGCGTTCAGCGTCTGGCCTTGCTTGGCGCTCTGCGAGACCACCGTCCCGGACATCGGCGCGTAGATCTTGGTGTAGCTGAGGTTCGCCTCGTCGCCGCGCAGCGTGGACTCCGTCTGCTCGATCTGCGCCTTGAGCGACATCGATCTGCGCCCGGGCCGAGCTCAGCGCGGCCTCGGCCGTCTGCAGCGCGTCCGGGTGGTCGCGTTCTCGCTTCATGAGGTTCTGCTGGCGCGGTGCTGCAGCTCGGCGAGCGCGAGCTGCGCCTGCTTGTCGGCGAGCTGCGCCTGCTGGTTGCGCAGCTGCGCCTGGTCGCCGTCGACCTTCGACTGGTAGACGGAGGGGTCGATCTCGGCGAGGAGCTGGCCGGCCTTGACCGGCGCCGATCTCGACGAGCAGCTTCTTCAGCTGGCCCGAGACCTGGGTGCCGACGTCGACGTAGTCCTTGGGCTGGAGGGTGCCGGTCGCGGTGACCGTGTCCTCGAGGTCGCCGCGCTGGACCGTGGCCACGGCGTAGGGCCCGGCGGTGGCGCCGCGGGCCGTCCACGCGTGCGCGCCGTAGACAACCCCCGCGGCGAGCGCGATCAGCGCCGCGAGCACCGCCGCGCGGGCGCCCCACCGTTGCGGCGAGCAGGCGCCGGGCGCGATGCAGGAGGCTCGTCCGCCCGGCGTCCGTGGAAGGTGCTTCGTCCATGTCCGTCTGCCCTCGCTGCCAGCGTGTGTGACTTCATGCTGAGTTTGACGTTGCGAAAGACGCACGGAATGGGGACGGAAATGCGATGGGACACTGCCCTGCATCCCGGCCTCCACAATTCTTCACAATACGCGCTCGGATTCACGACCGTGAGCCTGGAAGCGCTTCGACACGGCTGCCCGTCAAGCTCTTCCTCGCGATCGCCGGCGCGATCGCGGCGCTCACGTTCGCCGCGTATTTCGTCTTCACCTGGAGCTTCGAGCGCGGGTTCGTCGACGTACCTGAACCGCGCCGACGAGGCGCGGCTCGAGCTCATGATCGACCGGCTCGCGGAGGGCTATGCCCGCGAGGGCGGCTGGGCCTGGATCGTCGACGATCGCGGACCGCTGGATCGACGATGTCACGCGGACGCGCTGGGATTCCGCGTCCGGGCGGCGCGAGCCGCCGCGCGGAGCCCGCGCGCGACCGCCGCTCACGATCGATCCGCGGCTCTGCTGTTCGACGCGACCAGGCCGCTGCTCATCGGCCGCGCCGGAGCCGCGCCCCGCGGCGATCCTGAAGCCGATCGTGTCGCGGGGGGCAGACGGTCGGCTATCTCGGGTACGTGCCGCGGCCGGATCGATCGCAGTCGATCGAGCGCGTGTACCTCGCGCGCCAGCACCTGGCGTTCGCCGCGATCGCGCTCGGCATGCTGCTCGCGGCGCTGCTGCTCGGCGCGGGCCTCGCGTACTGGCTCACGCGCCGCGTCCGCGCGCTCGGCGCGCGGCACGCACGCGCTCATCCGCGGCGACTACGACCGTGCGCCTCGACGCGCGCGCGGCCACGACGAGCTCGCGCAGCTCGCGCGCGACTTCAACACGCTCGCCGCGACGCTGGCCGCCGCGCAGAAGCGCGCGGCAGCAGTGGATCGCCGACATCGCCCACGAGCTGCGCACGCCGCTCGCCGTGCTGCGCGCGCGAGATCGAGTCGCTGCAGGACGGCGTGCGGCCGCTCGACCAGGACAACGGTCGCCTCGCTCGCGCAGGAGACGGCGCGCCTCACGCGGCTCGTCGAGGACCTGCACACGCTGTCGCTGTCCGACCTCGGCGCGCTCACGTACCACAAGGAGCCGGTCGACCTCGCCGAAGTCGATCGACGACGGCGTCGACGCGCAGCGCCGCGAGCGCTCGACGGCAGGGCGGACTGCACGCTCGACGCTCGATCTCGAGGACGACACGCGTCGTGCTCGCCGACGAGACGCGGCTCGCGCAGGTGTTCGCGAACCTGCTGCAGAACACGCTGCGCTATACCGACGCGCCGGGCCGGATCTGCGATCGCGCTGACGCGCGACGGTGACCGCGCCGTCGTCGACTGGGAAGACACGGCGCCCGGCGTGCCGGACGAGGACCTGCCGCGCCTGACCGAGCGCCTCTATCGCGTCGATGCTTCGCGCAATCGCGCGAGCGGCGGCTCGGGACTCGGTCTCGCGATCGTCAAGGCGATCGTCGAAGGGCACGGCGGCACGCTCGTCGCGCGGCGCCAGCCCGCTCGGCGGCCTCGCGCATCAGGCTGCGCGCTGCCCCGCTGGGCGCGGGACGCCTCGATGGCTGACCGCATCCTGATCGTCGAGGACGAAGAGAAGCTCGCCGGCGCTGCTGCGCGACTATCTCGTGCAGGAAGGCTTCGAGGTCGACCGTGCTCGCACCGCGGCGACGAGGTCGAGGCCTGGGTGCGCACGCACGGCGCCGATCTCGTGCTGCTCGACCTGATGCTGCCGGGCAAGAACGGGCTCGAGGTGTGCAAGGCGCTGCGCGCGACGTCGTCCGACGTGTCGATCATCATGGTCACCGCGCGCGTCGACGAGATCGACCGCCTGCTCGGCCTCGAGCTCGGCGCCGACGACTACATCTGCAAGCCGTTCAGCCCGCGCGAAGTCGTGGCGCGCGTGAAGGCGGTGCTGCGCCGGGCCGAAGCGCGGCGAGCGCCGCCGCCGACGGCCGGCCTGACGCTCGACGAGGCCGGCTACAGCGCGACGCTCGGCGGCAAGGACCTCGGCCTCACCGCGGTCGAGTTCCAGCTGCTCAAGGTGCTGGCCGCGCACCCGGGCCGCATCTACACGCGCGACCAGCTCATGGACGCCATGTACCGCGACGAGCGCGTCGTCGCCGACCGCACCGTCGACAGCCACGTCAAGAAGATCCGCAAGAAGATCGCCGCCGTGCTGCCCGACCGCGAGATCGTGCACTCGGTCTACGGCCTCGGCTACAAGTACGAGTGGTAGCCGCGATCGGGCTGCGGGGCTGCCGGCGGATGCTACGCGGCCGGACGCGTCGCGGCCCGCGCGGTGCGCGCCTGACGGCTCCGCGCCAGGAACAGCACCAGGCCGGAGAGGATGACTGCCGGCACCGCCACCTCGAGGCCATGGGTGAGGGCATCGCCCGGCGACATGCCGCGCTCCTGGGCGGCGGTGCTGCGCAGGCCGACCAGCTCCGGGCTGATCGCATCGCCGAACAGATGGATCAGGAGCACGTTGATCGCGGTGCCCGTGGCGCGCGCCGAGGCGGGCAGACAGCTCACGGTGAGCGCGTTCACCGGGCTCGTGTTGATGAACAACAGCAGCATCGCCACGAAGAACAGCGTGTAGGTCAGCGTGAGGTTCTGCGCGTGCAGCGCCCAGAACACGAACGGCGCGGCCAGCAAGAGCGTCACCGCGCTGAGGTCGACGCCCAGGTTCGGGAAGCGGCGCTGACCGCGATCGGTCACGAAGCCGCCGATGAACGTCCCGAGGATGCCGGTGACCACGGCGATGCCGCCGAACGCCGCGCCCGCGGCGCCGATCTCCACGTGGAAGCGGCGCTGCAGCAAGCTGGGCGCCCACGTCGACAGCGCACCCATCGCGAACGTGTAGGCGACGTAGCTCGCGGTGCACGCCAGCCACACCCGGGTACGAAACGCGGCGGCCAGACGCGCGCCGAGCCTGTGAAGCGACTCCGTCTCCTTCGTGGCATCGAGCGCGCCGCGCTCGGGATCGGCCAGGCGCAGGAGGAAGGCGGCCAGGATCAGTCCCGGCACGCCCGCCACCAGAAACGCCGCGCGCCAGCCGTAGTGCTGGGCGACCACTCCGCCGAGCGCGTACCCCAGCGCGGAGCCCACGGGAATCGCCAGATAGAACCAGGTGAAGCGCCGCGCGCGCTGCGACTCGGGGATGCAGTCCGACAGCACGGCCGGGCCCAGGCTCGCGTACGCGGCCTCGCCGATGCCCACGAAGCTGCGCACGATCAGGAGCGTCGTGTAGTCCTGCACGAGGGCGCCGGCCATCGTGGCCAGGCTCCAGATCGTGACGCCGACCGCGATCAGGCGCGGGCGATGGAAGCGGTCGGCCAGCGCTCCGAAGATCGGGGCGGCCAGCATGTAGACGATCACGAAGACGAACGTGAGCCGTCCGCGCTGCGCGTCGTCGAGGCCCAGGTCGGCCCCGAGCGGCTCCAGGATGGCCGCGACCACGTAGCGATCGATGTAGTTGACCAGGTTGATCAGCGAAAAGAGGACGAGCACGCGCGTCGCGAACGTCATGCCGCAACGCTAGCACGTACCCCCTCGAGGCGTGGAACTCGCCGTGCGGGCTCAGCGCACGCGTCGCACCGCCGGATCCGCCACCGGCGCCTCCTCCTGCGAATCGCGCCAGATGATTCGGGCCGCCGCGACGACGGGGACGGCGAGGAACATCCCGACCGGCCCGGCCAGCTCCCCACCGGCGAGGATGGCGAAGATCACCAGACCGGGCGGCAGCTCGATCCCACGCCCCATGACGAGCGGGCTCGTGACGTAGTCCTGCACCAGGCGCCAGACGAGCGCGAAGCCGGCGATGAGGAACGGATGGCCGTATCCGGTCACCATCGAGACGACCACGGCGATGGCGCCGGCCACCAGGGGGCCCACCAGCGGGACGAACTCGAGCAGGGCGGCGATGATGGCGAGGACCAGCGCGTAGGGCACCTGCGCGATGGCGAGCACCGCGGCCCACACCACGAACGTGGCGAGGGAGAGCAGCATGAGCGCGCGCACGTACTGGCCGAGGGCCGCGTGGAGGTCCCAGGCGACGCGGCGCCAGAGATGGCGATGCCGGCGCTCCGAGAAGAAGCCCGCGGCGGTGGTGACGAGCTCGCCGTTGGCGAGGAGGAAGAACGCAAAGATCGGCACGAGGACGATGGTCCAGGCGCCGGCGAGCCACGCGAAGGTCGACACGGCGAAGCGCTGGGCGCCCGCCGCCCACTCGCCGGCGTGGGCGCGGACGGCGGCGTCGATGGAGTTGATCGTCGACTCGGCCAGGCCGAAGCGGGCGAGGACGCCGTGCAGCAGCGCACCGGTTCTGAGGTCCTCGCTCATCTTCGGCACGCGCTGTCCGAGGCCGCGGACCTCGTCCGCAAGGTGCGGGCCCAGCGTCATGGCGAGGCTTACGATCGTGCCGACGATCAGCGTGTAGGTCAGCAGCAGCGCCAGCACGCGACGATGACGGGTCGGCAGGCGGTGCTCGATCTGCCACACCAGCGGGTGCAGCACGTAGGCAACGAATACCGAGAACGCGATCAGCACGAGCAGGTGGCGGATGCCGTAGAGCAGCGCCAGCGCGCCGGCAACCAGGAGAATCGTCCAGACGACGCGTAGCGTGCGCAGATCGGCGCCCAGGAGCATGGTGGGCTTCAGCGCAAGGGACGTGCCGCTGGCCGACTCCCACCCGCATCCGGTAGGCGCCAGCTTTTACAAACGGGCTGGCGCCGCCCTCACCGCGTTGAATACCGGGCGGCCTGGAACCCGTCTCAACGACATGAAGGTATGCAGGACAGCCCTCGCAGTGATGCTCGTAGCCGTGCTCGGATTCGCGTCCGTTGGGCACGCGGCCGGGCGGGGCAATCAGGGCGGCAGCGCGGCCGGTCACGGTGGTGGCCCGGCGGCTCACGGCGGGACCAGCGGATTCCACAACAGCCCCGGGGCCTTTCACGGTAGCCCTGGAGCCTTCCGCGGCAGCCCAGGAGCTTTTCACGGGAGCCCGGGGGCCTTTCACGGCAGCCCCGGGGCGTTCCACGACCATCCCGGAGCGTTCCACGACCACCGTTTCCACGGACGGGGCTTCGTCGGCGTAGCGCCGTTCGTCTGGGCGCCAGGCTACGTGTACGCGCCGCCGGTGGTGGAAGCGCCGCCCGTGTATGTGCCGTCCGACGGGTACTGGTACTACTGCCAGAGTGCGGGCGCCTACTACCCGGTGGCGCCGTCGTGCCCCGAGCCCTGGATTCCCGTCCCGGCTAACTAATTAGCGGGGCGCGGCGACGCCCGGATCCGTCCACTCGGCGTCCGTCAGGCTCCATCCGCCTCCCAGCGCCTTGTAGAGGCGGACGTGAGCGAGGAGCCGGTCGCGTCGGATCTGGGCCAGCGTGTTCTGGGCCGGGTAGAGCTGCTGCTGGGCCTCGAGCACCTCGAAGTAGTTGGCCAGCCCCTGGCGGTAGCGATCCGTCGCGTGCTCGACGGCCTCGGCCAGGGCCTTCACCGACCGGTTCTGACCCGTCTCGGCGTCGCTCAGCTTGCCCAGCGCGGCGAGCGCGTCGGAGACCTCGCGGAGCGCGGTGAGCACGGCCTGCTCGTACTGCAGTCTCGCCTGCTCCCACTGCGCGACGGTCGCCCGGTAGTTCCCGAGGGTCCGCCCGGCGTTCAGCAGTGGTCCGCTCAACATGCCGGCGACCGCCCAGATCGTCGCGGTGCCACCGGTGAGCGCCGAGACCTCGGGGCTGGCGGTGCCGAACAGCGCGGTGAGGCTCAGCCGGGGGAAGAAGTCGGCCTTGGCCACGCCGATGCGCGCGTTGGCGGCCACGAGCTGCTCCTCGACCTGGCGGAGATCGGGTCGCCGCGCCAGGAGCGCCGACGGCAGCCCCGCCGGCACCTCCGGCACCACCGGTTGGTCGTACATCGCCGCCCCGCGCACGATCGGGCCCGGCGGCTTGCCGAGCAGCACGCTGATCTGGTTTTCCTTGGCGACGATCTGGCTCTGGATCTGCGGGATGTTGGCCTGGGCTCCCGCCCAGCGCGCCCTCGGCGCGCGACGTCTCGAGCTTGGAGGCGACGCCCAGCTGGTAGCGATCCTCGAACAGGTCGTAGGTGCGCTGGTAGGCGTCGGTGCTGTTGCGCGCGATGTCGAGCTGGACGTCGAGCGCCAGCAGCTCGAAGTACGCCTGGGCCAGGTCGCTGACCAGCGTCAGCCACACGCCGCGCCGGAAGTCCTCGGTGGCGAAGAGGTTCGCCCGCGCCGCCTCGTTCAGGCGACGGATGCGACCCCAGATGTCGAGCTCCCACGACGCGGACATCGTGGCCGAGTAGAAATTGCCCGGCTCCGGGGCTCGCCCGCCGGGGCCCTCGAAGCCCGGCAGCACCTGGCCCCTGGCCGCGCTGACCCGGTAGTCGAGTGAGGGGAAATAGTCGGATCGACTGACGGTCACGAAGGCCCGCGCCTCCTGCACGCGCGCCGCGGCGATCTGCACGTCGTAGTTCTGCCGCAACGCTTCCTGGATCAAATCCTTGAGCACCGGATCCTGGAACACCTGCCACCACGGCGCGTCGGCCAGCGACGTCGCCTCGGCCACCGCCTGGCCGCGGAACGTCGGCGGCTCGGCCACCGCGGGGCGCTTGTAGTCCGGTCCGATCGCGCAGCCACCCAGGAGCGCGGCCGCGACGACACACCAGACGATCTGTTGGCTCCCGAAGCGTGTCATGGCTGTTTTCCATCGGCCGACGCCGTGCCGTTCGCCCCCCCGCTGATGGGGGCGGGCGCCGCGTCAGGCAGCCGGCCGTTCTGCGGCTCTCGGCTGAAGCGCTCACTGACATAGAAGCTCACGGAGATGAAGAGACTGGCGATGAGCGTGTCGGTCAGCATCCCGCCGATCACCACGGTACCGAGGATCTGGCGTCCAACCGCGCCGGCCCCGGCGGCGGTCCACAACGGCACGCAGCCCAGGATGAACGCGAACGAGGTCATGAAGAGGGCGCGCCGCCGCACCCGGACGCCTTCGAGCGCGGCGTCGACGAGCGGCATCCCCCCCTCGTACGCGACCTTGGCGAACTCGACGATGAGGATCGCGTTCTTGGCGGCGAGGCCGATCACCATGAGCAGGCCGATCTGCGAGAAGACGTCGAGCTCGAAGCGGCGGAGCCACAGCGCTCCCAGGGCGCCGAACATGGCGATGGGCGTGGCGAGCAGGACGGCGAACGGCAACGTCCAGCTCTCGTAGAGGGCGGCCATGAGCAGGAACACCACCAGCACCGAGAAGCCGAACACCGCGGTGGCCGGCACCCCCTGGGACGCCACCTGCTCCTGGAACGACATCCCCGAGTAGTCGAAGCCCATCTCGCGCGGCATGGTTTGCGCGAAGACCTCCTCGAGGGCCCGCATGCCTTGCCGGGTGCTGTAGCCGGGCGCCAGCAATCCGTTGATCTGCGCCGCGCGGTACTCGTTGAACCGCGTGGTGAACTCCGGGCCGTTGACCTCTCTCATCCGGACCAGCGTCGACAGCGGCACCGGATGGCCCGCGGCGTTGCGCACGTAGAAGCGACCGACATTGTCGGCCTGGGTCCGGAACTGGCCCTCGGCCTGGACGTACACCTGCCAGACTCGCCCGTACTGGTTGAAGTAGTTCACGAAGGCGCCGCCGAGGAACGCCTGCAGCGCCTGGTACACCGCGGTCAGGGGGATGCCTTGCTTCAGCACCTTGTCGCGATCCACCTCGGCGAAGAACTGCGGCACACTCGGCAGCAGGGTCGTGAAGAGCCGCGAAAACTCCGGTCGCTTCCGCGCGGCAGCCAGGAATTTGTCCGTCTGCTCGGCGAGGAACGCGGGATCCTTGCCGGCGCGATCCTCGAGCATGAAGGTCACACCGCCGGAGGTTCCGATGCCCGGGATGGCCGGCGGCGAGAAGGCGAAGGCCTGGGCCTCGGCCACGCCGGCCAGCTTCTGGTTCAGCTGTTGAATGATCACGTCGGCGGTGAGCCCGTGCTTGTCGCGGGCGTCCCAGTCCTCCAGCGTGAGGAAGTAGAACGAGTTGTAGGTCGTCGTGACCAGGCTCAGCAGGCTGAAGCCCGCCACGCCCGTGTAGTACTTGATGCCCGGTTGCGTCTTGAAGATCGCGTCGAGCTTGTCGTTGACCGCCGCGGTGCGGTCGAGCGAGGCGGCCAGAGGAAGCTGGACGTTGGCGTAGACGTAGCCCTGGTCCTCCGACGGGACGAAGCCAGCGGGAAGCCGGAGGCCGATGAGGCCCGACACGGCCGCCGCGACGAGCAGCAGGAGTATGGCGACGGCGGCCTTGCGGATCAGGAGGCGACTGCCGTCGAGATACCCGCCCATCACCCGCTCGAAGACGCGGTTGAAGCCACGGAAGAACCACCCGAGCGGGCCGCGCATCTCGCGCCTCGGCCGCAGGAGCAGCGCCGAGAGCGCCGGGCTCAGCGTGAGCGCGTTGAAGGCCGAGATGAGGACCGACACGGCGATGGTGACCGCGAACTGCTGGTACATCCGCCCGGTGATGCCGGGGATGAACGCCGTCGGGATGAACACCACGGCCATGATCAGGGCGATGGCCACGACCGGTCCCGACACCTCCTCCATCGCCTTCAGCGCGGCGTCGCGCGGGGAGAGCCCCCGCTCGATGTGTTGCTCGACGGCCTCCACCACCACGATCGCGTCGTCGACGACGAGGCCGATGGCCAGCACGAGGCCGAAGAGCGACAGGGTGTTGATCGAGAATCCCAGCAGCGGAAAGACCATGAACGCGCCGACGAGCGCCACCGGCACCGCCAGCAGCGGGATGAGGGTGGCCCGGAAGCTCTGCAGGAAGAGGAAGACGACGATGACGACGAGGATGAGGGCCTCGACGAGCGTCTTGACGATCTCCCGGATGCCCGCGCTCACCGCCAGCGTCGTGTCGAGCGCCGTCACGTAGTCGAGGTCGGCGGGGAATCGGGCCTTGATCTCGTCCATCAGCTTCGTCGCGCCCCGCATGGCCTCGATGGCGTTGGAGCCGGGCAGCTGGTAGACCGCGACGATGGCGGCCGGCTGCCCGTTCAGCCGGCCGCGCCGGATGTAGTTCTGCGCGCCGAGCTCCACGCGGGCCACGTCCTTGACGCGGACCAGCGCGCCGTCCGGCCGGGCGCGGACCACGACGTTCTCGAAGTCCGCGAGGCTCACCAGACGCCCCTGCGCCAGCACCGTGTACGTGAACTCCTGGCCGCGGGGCACCGGATCGCCGCCGAGCTGGCCGGCCGGGTTCACGGTGTTCTGCGCCTGCAGCGCGCTGGCGATCTCGTTCACGGTGATGTCGAGCTTCGCCAGCGTGTCGGGATTGATCCAGAGCCGGATGGCGTACTGCGAGGCGCCGAAGATCAGGACCTGGCCGATGCCGGGCACGCGCGTCATCGGGTCGTTGATGTTGACGTACGCGTAGTTGGCGAGGAACAGCGAATCGTAGGTGCCCTTGGGCGAGTACAGCGCAAAGAGCCCCAGCGGGCTGGTCACCGACTTGATGACGGTGACACCCTGGTTGACCACGTCGGGCGGCAGCTGGGAGGCGGCCTGCGTGTAGCGCAGGTTGGTGAGCACCTGGTCGACGCTCGGGTCGGTGGTGACGTCGAAGTCCACCCGCAGCTGCATCTGGCTGCCGGCGGCCTGGTTGAGCGAGTACATGTAGAGCATCTTGTCGACGCCGCTCATCTGCTGCTCGATCGGCGTGGCCACCGATTGCTCGAGCGTCACCGCGTCGGCGCCCGGGTAGCGCGCGGTCAGCAGAATCTCCGGCGGCGCGATGTTCGGATACAGCGCGACGGGTAGCTGCACGATCGCCACGACGCCGACGATCACCATGAGGATGGAGATCACCATCGCGACGATGGGGCGGTTGATGAAGAACCTGGCCATGGGTTTCGCCTACTTCGTGGGAGCGGGGGCGGAGGCGGTGCTCGCCTCCGCCCGGACCTTCTGACCGGCGCGCACCCGATCGCCCCCTTCGACGACGACCCGCTCGCCGGCCTTGAGCCCCGCGGTGATGACCCACAGCGAGCCCACGCGCTCGTCCGTCTTCACCGTGCGCAGGTCCACGGTCTCGTCGGGCCGGACGACCGCGACCTGTTGCACGCCCTGCACGTCCTGGACGGCACGCTGAGGAATCACGAGCGCGCCCTTGCGCACGTTCGTCGCCCGGATCTTGGCGTACTGGCCGGGGCGTAGCAGGCTGCCCGGATTCGGAAAGACGCCGCGCGCGAGCACGGTCCCGGTCGTCACGTCGACCTGCCGATCGAGCGCGGCGGTCCGCCCCTTGTTCGGATACGCAGTGCCGTCGGCCAGGATCAACTCCAGCTCGACAGCTCGGGATGCGGTCGGGTTGGCGTCCCAGCGGCGGAACACGGCCAGGGCCCGTTGCTCGCTGATGGGGAACTCCGCGTAGATGGGATCGGCCTGGGAGACCGTGGTCAGCGGCGTGGGATCGCTCGGACCGACGTAGTCGCCGATGTTCGCGCCGCGGAATCCCGCCACCCCCGCGATCGGCGACAGCACCCGGGTGTAGCCGAGGTTGAGCCGTGCATCCGCCAGCGCGGCGCGCGCCGCGGCGATGGACGCTTCCTGCGTCTTCACGTCGGCGTGCGATTTTTCGAGCGCGGCCCGCGACTGCGACACGCTGGCCTGTGAGTTCTGCACCGCGGCTCGCGAGGCCGCCACCGTCGCCAGGTTGGCCAGGTTGCTCTGCACCGCGTTGTCGAGCTCTTGCTGGCTCACCGAGCCGCGCTGAGCCAGCGGCGTGTAGCGCGCGACGTCGAGCTCGGTCTGACGCTGCGTGGCCTCGGCTCGCTTGACCTGCGCCTCGTCCTGGGCCACCTTCGCGATCGCCTGCTCGACCTGCGCCTGGCTCGCGCTGACCTGGGCCTTGGCCTGGCTCAGCTGGGACTCCGCCAGACTGAGCTCGAGCGTCGGCCTGATCGAGGGCCGTCTGGAACGGCCGCGGATCGACCTGGAACAGGAGGTCGCCGCTCTTGACGAGGGTGCCCTCCTGATAGTTCTGGCTCACCAGGTGTCCGCTGACGCGGGCGCGGATCTGCGCGTTGATGTAGCCGACCAGCGTCCCGACCCACTCGGAGGTGATCGGCACGTCCTTCTCGACCACTGCCTCGACTTTGACCACCGGGGGTGGGGGAGGCGCGACGGCGGACGTGTCGCGACAGCCGGCGGCGAGACTCACCAGCCCGAGGATCAGCACGATTCCGCGCCAGCCCATTGTCACCGTGACCCTCCATCGCGTCCGACCTCGGACGTACCGTTCGATCGACAGAGATGTCTCACGATTGCCGGCTGTCGTCTACCGCATGTCATCAGGAGGCCTGGGTCTCGGGATACCGGCGGTTCGCCCGCGGCCGCGCGATCCTGCGTGTGAGAGACTCCGGACGCGAGAGCTTGGCCGCTCCGATCGGATCGACGCCCGCACGAAGGAAAACGAGAGTGGCCACTGGCTCATGGAAGAGGCGCCCAAGATCGTGATCCCGGCCATTCGAGAATTCGTCGCCTGACGGGCACGTCCATGCGCGGCTCCCCCGCCGAGTATTTGCGTCTGGATCTTCGTGCTCACGACCTGCTCCGGGATGTCCCCCTGTACGACGTGTCGGTCGTGGATCTTCCCGGCGGTGGCGCGGGCCGGAGCCTCGCCGACATCCGCGCGCTCGAGTCGGCGGCCTCGCCGAGCCCGGCCGCGAGCGCCATCTACGGGCTGCGCGTTGTCCTCGGACGCGCGTTCGGCTGGGATCGCGCGCGGATACGGCCCGAAGACTCGTTGCTGTCGCGGCTCTCGGAGCGTGACCGCCGCGACTCCGAGATTGCTCCGGGCACTTGGGAGGGTTCGTTCCTGGTGCTCTATCAGTTCCCCGGGGAAGCGCTGAGCGAGATCCGCAATGCCACGGTCCACGGGTTCATGTGCAAGGCCCTGGCGCGCACCGCGACGGGGTACCGTCTGTACTGGGGGATCTACGTGATCCCCGTGTCCTGGCTCACGCGACCGTATCTGATCGCCATCGAGCCGTTTCGACGCATCCTGTACCCCGCGATGCTTCGTCGGATCCGGCGGGCGTGGCTCGCCGCCTACGGCGACACGAAATAGAGGAGTCCCCGCCCGAGGCGTCGGCGGACGATTCAGGGCGGTTTCACTCTATCGGGGACAAGGCCTTCGAGCTTCACGCGTCGGGGAAGCGCTACATCTTCGACAGCTTCGAGTGTGCCATCCACAAGCTGGCGGTCTCGTGCGACCACTGCGGGTGCAAGGTGGTCGGCCACGGGATCGAGGCGCACGGGCGTTTTTTCTGCTGCGCGCACTGCGCGCGTGAATCCGGGGTGGAAGGCGCCCGCGACCGGGCGGCGTAGAGCGACCCGACGCGGTCAGCGTCGGGTCGCTGCGCCGAGCCGCCTGGTAGGCTACGACTTCGGCCAGATCGCCTTCGCGACGGCGATGCTCTCCGGATGCACGGCCACCGGCCGGTTCTTCTGCCACTGCACGATGCACAGCTCGGCGCCGACCCGGCGGCCGTTGTCCTCGAACTTGACGCGGCCGTCGGGGAAGTACTTCGCCGGGCCGTCCTTGAGGTCGATCTTGTGCAGCGTCTCGGCCAGCTTCTTGCGGTCGGTGGAGGCCGTCCGCTCCAGGGCCTCCTTGTAGATCATCACGTGCGCGTACGGGAAGATCGAGTCGTGGCCGAACCACGGCTCGCCCGTCTTGGCGATGAAGCGCTTCTCGAGGTCGCCGAGGGCCTTGCCCGGCCAGTTGGCCAGGCCGACGATCACGCCCTCGAGGTGCTCCGTGCCCGCGACCTTGGCCAGCTCGGGCACCGTCCAGTGGCCTCCGCCGCCGACCAGCGGAATCGTGCTGGCGGTGATCCCGCGCTCGGCGAACTTGTCGAGCAGCAGCTTGTCGTCGCCGACGTTCGTCGACTGCATGACGATGAAGTCCGGCCGGCCGGAGCGAATCTTCTGCACGAGCGTCGTCGCGTCGGCCAGCGGTGGGGTGAAGACCTCGTCGGCCACGATCGTGAGGCCCAGGTCCTTCGCCACGCCGCCGCGGATCGCCTTCATGAAGCTGACCGAGGAGGCCGAGTTGTCGCCGATGAAGGCCACCTTCGTGGGCTTGCCGGCCCCCGACTTGGTCGCGAGGTCGACGATCCTCGGCAGCAGCGCGGTGGCCTGGGTCTCCGCGGTCGGCGACGTCTGGAAGATGTACTTGAACCCGCGTCCGGTGATCAGGTCGGAGTAGGACAGCGTGATCCACGGCAGCTCCGCGCGCTCGGTCACCTCGGTCACCGCGAGCGTGAAGCTCGAGAGCCAGCAGCCGATGCCGCCGACCACGTCGGGCTCCTGCGCCACCAGGCGCTGCGCGGCGTTCTTGGCCTTCTCCGCGCTGTCGCCGGTGTCGTAGAGGACCAGCTTGAGCTTGGCGCCACCGAGCGCCTTGATGCCCCCGCTGCTGTTCACGTCGTCGATCGCCATCTCGGCGCCCATCTGCTCCAGGATGCCCTGGCGCGCCCAGGGGCCGGACAGCGGCACCACCAGCGCGATCTTCACCTCTTTCGGGTTCTGCGCGCGGGCGCGTCGTGGCGCGAGCGCGGTCGCGGCGCCAGCGAGGCCCAGCTTGATCGCGGTTCGGCGTCCAATCGCTCCAGAAGTGCTCATGCCTATCGTCTCCCTGTGGTGGTGACTCGGTTGTTCACTCTACGCTTCCGTCAGGCCGAGGTACGAGCGGCGCACCCGATCGTCGGCCAGCAAGGTCTCGTACGGCCCCTCGAGCACGATGTGGCCCGTCTCCAGCACGTAGCCGTGATCGGAACGCTCCAGCGCCTCGGCCACCCGCTGCTCGACCAGGAGGATCGTCAGCCCGTCCTCCCGGTGGATCTGCGAGATTCGATCGAAGATCAGGTCGGCCACGCTCGGGGCCAGCCCCATCGACGGCTCGTCGAGCATCAACAGGCGCGGCGCACAGGCCAGGCCACGGCCGATCGCGAGCATCTGCTGCTCGCCGCCCGACAGGGTGCCGGCCATCTGGCTGGCCCGTTCGGCCAGGATCGGAAACAGGGTGTGGATGCGGTCGAGGGTCTGCGCCCAGTGCGCGTGCCCGGCCTTGGGGTACGCTCCCATCTCCAGATTTTCCCGGACGGTCAGCGTCTTGAACACCTGCCGTCCCTCCGGGACGTGCGCGATGCCCAGATGCGCCCGGTCCGAGGCCCGACGCGACAGCAAGTTCTCACCCCGGAACGTGATCGTACCGGACACGGGGGGCACCACGCCGCTGATCGTCTTGAACAGGGTCGATTTCCCGGCCCCGTTCGGACCGACGAGGGTGACGAACCGCCCCTCGGCGACGGACAGGGTCACGCCGGTCAGGGCGCGCAGACCGCCGTAGGCGACCGAGAGGTCTTTTACTTCGAGCACGCGGCGTGTCCGATCCTAGGCATTCTGGCGGGCCAGCCATTTCTTTCCGAGGTAGGCCTCGATCACCGAGGCGTCCTCGACGACGGCGCGCGGCAGGCCGGTGGCGAGCACCCGGCCGTGGTCCAGCACCACGAACCGATCGGCGAGCCGCATCATCGCGTGCATGGTGTGCTCGATGATGCAGATCGTCATCCCGTCCTGGCGCAACCGGGCCAGCACCGTCAGCACGCTGTCGCATTCCTCGCGGCCCAGGCCGGCCAGCGTCTCGTCGAGGAGCAGCAACCGGGGAGCGCCGGCCAGGGCCCGGGCCAGCTCCATCAGGCGCAGCTGCTTGTTGGTGAGCTGACCGGCGGCCACACCCGACTGGTCCTGCAAGCCGACCTGACGCAGCGCCCGTACGGCCGAGGCGATCGCGTCGCGATCCGAGAGGCCGGCGCCGTAGGCTCCGACGATCACGTTGTCGAGCACGGGCAGGCGAGGGAAGCTGCGCACCACCTGGAACGTGCGGCCGACGCCCATGCGGCAGACCTCGAAGGTCTTGCGGCCGAGCATCGGCTGGCCGGCGAGCTGCGCCGAGCCTTCGTCGGCCGCGAGCACGCCGTTGAGCACGTTGAACAGCGTGGTCTTCCCCGCGCCATTCGGACCGATGATGCCGAGGATCTCGCCCTCGGCGATCGAGAAGCTGACTTCACTGACCGCCTTCAAGCCTCCGAAGGCGCGAGACAGATTCTCGACCTTCAGCAATGGCGTGCCCGCGTGGACGGACACCGCGCGGGCCGGTGGCGGCGTGAGCTTGAAATCGGGGATGGGTGCCGCCGCCTTCTGGCGAAACCACCGATCGCGGACGGTCCAGAACAGCCCGTCCGGGGACAGCAGCATGATGGCGATGATGGCGAAGCCGTACACCACACCCTGGATGCCGGGCAGATACGTCCCGAGCTCGGCTTGCAGCGTCTCGGCGAGCGGAACCAGGATGGCGGCGCCGATCAGCGGCCCCCACACCGAGGCCACGCCACCGAACAGCGTGACCACCACCGCCTGGGCGGAGACGAGCATGCCGAAGACGGAATCCGGCGTCACGACGACCAGCACCCGGGCGTAGAACCCGCCGGCGGCGGCGGCCAGCATGCCCGACACCACGAGCGAACGCATCTTCCACAGGCGGGCGTTGATGCCGGCCGCCTCGGCCGCAAGCTCGTTCTGACGGATGGCGGTCAAGGCCAGGCCGAAGCGCGAGTTCTCGATGACGAGCGAGACCACCGCGCCGCCTACCAGCAGGCAGACGGCGATCAGCGTGTAGATGCGCGGCTCGCTGAACTCCATGAAGGCCACCGGATTGACCCGATGCATCGGGATCGAGACTTCCTGAAAGCCCAGGTACTGCAGGACGTACAGGATGGCGAGCGGGTAGGCCAGCATCGACAGCGCGAAGTAGTGTCCGCGCAAGCGGAAGGTCGGCATGCCGATGGCGATGGCCGCGAGCCCGCCGAGAATCATGCCGAGCGGAATACCGAGCCAGGGCGACAGGTTCCAGTAGACGACCGAGAGCGTGACGGTGTACGCGCCGATGCCGAAGAACGAGGCGTGGCCGAAGGACAGCTGGCCGCCATAGCCGGACAGGATGTTCCACGACACACCGAACAGCGCCCACACCGGCACCAGGGTGAGGATCAGCTGGTAGTAGCTGTTGTGCACGAAGAGGGTGAGCACCAGGTAGGCGACCGCCAGCACGACCAGCGTGGTCAGGTTGCGCCTCAGCCGCGGGCCTCCGCCCAGTCTCACGCCCGCTCCGCCGAACGACCGAACAGCCCTTGCGGCCGCAGCAGCACGATCATCAGGAACACGACGAAGATCGCCGCGTTCTGCAGCTGCGGGGGCAGGATCAGCGCCGAGAACTGCTGGACGAAGCCGACCGTCAGCCCGCCCCAGAACGCGCCGAGGATGCTCCCCATGCCGCCCAGCACGACGCCCGAGTACATGATGATGACGTAGTCGAAGCCGACGAACGGACCGAAGGAGATATAGGTGGCCATCAGCCCACCGGCGATCGCCGTGATGCCGGCGCCGAGGCCGAAGGCGATGCGGTAGGCGGTGTCGACCTCGATCCCCATGTAGGTGGCGGCCGTCGGATTGTCGGCGGCGGCGCGCAGGGCTTTGCCGAGGCGCGTGTACTCGAGGGTCAGGTACAGCACGATCGCGACCAGGATGGCGACGAAGAAGGCGATCAGCTTGGCCTTGTTGAGGAACACCGTCGCACCGCCGTAGACCGGACCGATCAGGAACGCCTCGGCGGACAGGGGCGTGCGCACGGCCACCGGCGTGGAGCCGAACAGGATCTGCCCGCCATTCTGGAGAATCAGCGAGATGCCCAGGGTGACGATCAGCTGGCCGAAGTGGCCCTCGTCGAGCGAGCCCGCCGTCCGCAGGCCCGACACCCGGGAGATCAGGAATTTGTGCAGGAGGGCGCCGCCGACAGAAGATCAGCGGCGCGGCGCAGAGAGCGCCGATGAACGGTCCCCAGTATGGGCCGAGGAACGAGAGGACCTTGCCCCCGGTGACCAGATAGAAGCTGGCGAACATCCCCAGCATGAGGAGCTCGCCCTGGGCGAAGTTGACGATGCGCATGATGCCGAAGATGAGCCCGAGGCCGATGCACATCAGACCGTAGATGCAGCCGATCGTGATACCCGCGGTGACCGCGTTCAGCACGTTTTCGACCAGGATTTCGAGATCCACCGAGCTTGCGCGTGCCTCCCGTTCGTCGGCCCGGGAGAGGTGGCGCCTCTGGCGGGGCTCGTTCGTTGCGGAACGCCGCGACTTTAGCACGTCCCCACGCCAGTTTGAAGACGGCCTACGTCAGGAGCGGCGAGTCGGCAGCCGTCAGCGCACTCCCTTGCTGGGGTTGATCAGGTACTTCTCGCCGGTCGCCAGCTTGGAGTACACGGCGATCTCCTCGAGGCGCAACGCCTCGGCGAGCGAGATCTCCTTGGTGTAGGTGCTCGCGAAGGTGGTCTTGACCTCGGCGGCCACCCGCTCCCGTAGCTTCTGGGCGGCCTCGAACCCGATCTTCTGGAGGAACGGCGTGAGCAGCCACCCGCCGACTCCCCACGCCATCCCGAACGTCCGGCTGAACTGGGTGGGCCCCCGGTCGAGACCGCCGTAGATGTAGACCTGCTTGTGCACCGTCGAGCCGTAGCGGCTGTATTCCTTCGCCGTCCGGTTCGCCGCCGCCTCCATGGCCGTGAGGATCTGCCCCGCGATGGTGCCCCCGCCGATGGCGTCGAACGCCACGGTGGCGCCGGTGGCCACGAGCGCCTCGGTCAGGTCCTCCATGAACGTGGGCGCGCTCGAGTTGCACACGTGAGCGGCGCCGAGCTTCTTGAGAAGATCCACGTGCTCCTGACGGCGCACGATGTTCACCAGGCCCACGCTGTCCTTGAGGCAGATCTTGTGAAGCATCTGCCCCAGATTGGAGGCGGCCGCGGTGTGCACGAGCGCCTTGTGGCCTTCCGCGCGCATGGTGGCGACCATGCCGAGCGCGGTGAGGGGATTCACGAAGCAGGAGGCGCCCTCGGCCGGCGTGGTGCCCGGCGGCAGCACCAGGCACTGCACGGCCTTGATGCAGCGATACTGCGTGTACATGGCGCCGCCCAGAATCGCGACGGTCTTTCCCATCAGCGCCTGGGCGGCCGGAGAGGCGCCGGCCTGGACGACCACGCCGGCGCCCTCGTTGCCGACCGGCATCGATTGCCCGACTCGCCCCGCCGCGGCCTTGAGCGCGGCCGGGGGAATGCTCGCCGTCACGATGGGCTGATCCGCCGTCCCGGATGCCTTGGCCGTGCTGAGATCGGCGCCGCCGAAGAGGAGCCCCTGGTCGGAAGGATTGATGGGAGCCGCACCCATCCGGACGATCACCTCTTCCGGCTTGGGCTCCGGCGTCGGGACACTCACGAGCGAAAGCTCGAGGCTGCCGTCCGGCCTCACCGTGGAACGAAGCTGCAGCCCCGTGCTGGTCTGTGCCATGTGTCGTCTCCCGTTCTCCCGAGGTGAACCTTCGGGCCATGCCTCGAGGAGGCACCGGAAGGGTATCAGACGATGGCAGTCTCGACGGGCGAGAGCTTCTTGAGTGGCGATCGCGTCGGCGTCCTCCGCAGAGCGTGAGGACACCGACGCGATCACGACACGGGCGAACTGGCTATCGAGTGGGAGCGGGCGCCTGTGCCGTGGGCGACTGCGAGGACGCGCTGACCACGTTGGGGTACTTGGCGCACGCCGTGAACCCCACGAGCACCGCGATCAAGCCGATTGCGAGCATCACTGACTTCATGTGTCGTCCTCCTTCGCGCTGGATGGCCCGGGAGGAGTGCAGAGAGGGTGCCAGCGCCAAGTGTGCGCCATGTCGACGATTCCCTCGCACGATCGAACCAGCGCGTGACAATCCGGCGTACGCTTCTGACGGCCGTTGTCAGCCCGGTGCATCCGTGGATGACTGGCGCGTCAGCCGAGAATGACGCGCCGGAGGGTGATGGACCTTCGGGACGCCTGTCTATCGGTTCGAGCTGGACGGCTCGTACGCGCCGGCGCGATCGTCGCGATGCGTCGGAGCGAGCTCGGTGGCCGGATCGCCCGCGACGCGCGTGTGGCGCATCACGCGCACTTCGCGGTAGTCGTACGGCCGGGCCCGGTGAAGCACGCAGCGGTTGTCCCAGATGACCACGTCGCCGGGCTGCCACCGATGCGCATACGTCCGGGGCGGTCGGCAGGCGAAGTCGATGAGGTCGGAGAGGAGCTTCTCCGATTCGGCCTCGTCGAGGCCGGGAATGCCGTAGGCGTGACGGCCGATGTACAGGGCCGGGCGGCCCGTGACGGGATGCACCTTCACCAGCGGCCGCAGCGGCGCGCCCTTCGTGTGAAAGCCATAGCCACCGCCGGTCTGAACCACGTGACCGATCTTGGCCTGGGAGTGATAGAGGGAGTGGTGCGCCGAGAGCCCCGCGATGCGCTGGCGCGTGGCCTCGTCCAGCGCAGCGTACGCGGCCCGCATGTCGGCCCACTCGGTTTCGCCATCGGCCGACGGGACCACCTGGGCCGAGAGCACCGAGGCCTTGGCCGCCAGCGGCATGTACGAGCTGTCGGTGTGCCAGCCCTCATTGCCGCGCAACGATTTGAAGCGATGCTCGTCCGCGGCCCATGACCGATCCATCCGGCTTCTGGTTGCTGATCGCCACGGCCTTCTGCTCGGGATCCGGAGCCAGGAGCTCGATATCTCCGAAGCGATTGGCGAACGCCACCTGCGCCTCGGCCGACAGGTTCTGCCCGGGGAACACCAGGACCGCATGGTCGTGGAAGGCCTGCTCCACCGTCTTCCAGGTGAGCGCGTCCATCCGGGCAAGGTCGAGGTTGGTGACGACGGCACCCAGCGTGGCATCGATCGGCGCGACTTCGGCTCCATGGGATCCCTCGTGCCCGGCAGCATGCTGCCGCCCCACGCGGGAGTCAAGACGGACGGGGCTGTTGAGCGGTGGACCGCACGGCACGCACAACCGAGGAGCGCCCCGGGTTCCCCGGGGCGTGACGAGCGCTGGGTGGGGGCTATTGGGGGCCATATCGGGGCCCCCCATGTAGCTAGCCCTAATTCCCGATGTTCTTGTCCAGCCAGTTGAAGGAGAGGACCGCGACCCGGTAGCTCGCGGCCTGATGCACGCGCGCGCTGAAGAACGAGCGGTTGCCGGGTGGCACTTCCCCCAGGACCCACGCGCCGCCCTGGCGGACCACGTTGCCGGCCGCGTCCAGCTCCTCGATGCTGAGCTGCATGCGCACGGCCATCAGGTCGGTCTGGTTGTACACGTAGCCTTCGAGGGTCGGACCGCTCTGGCCGGGCACGACCTGCCAGTCGAGGCGGAAGTAGCGGGCCAGGCTCTCCGGCGAGTAGAGGGGGCTGGCGGCCACGGTGGATACGAGGAGCAGGGGCGCGAGCAGGAGGACCACCCAGATCTTGCGCATGGCCACATCTCCCTCGGGCCGCACGCCGTGATCACAGGCGCTGCCCTATCTCCTACAACGCGCGAACCCCCGCGAAGGATTCCTCGTCGCGTGTCCGCCTCAGGCGCTGCCCAGGTACGCCTTCTGGATGAGCGGGTTCTCGAGCAGCTCCTGCGCGGAGCCGGCCAGGACGACCTCGCCCATCTGCAGCACGTAGCCGCGGTGCGCAATGGACAGCGCCATGTTCACGTTCTGCTCGATCACGAAGATGGTCGTGCCCTGCTCGTTGATGGCCCGGATGATGTCGAAGACCTCCTCGACCAGGCGTGGCGCCAGGCCCATCGAGGGCTCGTCCATGCAGAGCAGGGTGGGCCGCGTCATCAGCGCCCGGCCGATGGCCAGCATCTGCTGCTCGCCTCCCGACATCGTGCCGGCCAGCTGGTGGCGGCGCTCGCGCAGGATCGGGAAGAGGCCGAACACGCGGTCCAGCTCGGCGTCCCATCCGGGCTCGGTGCGGCGTGTGTAGCGCCCCATCTCGAGGTTCTCGAGAATGGTCATGCGCGGAAACACGCGACGGCCCTCGGGGACGGGCGCGATCCCGCGCCGGACGATCTCGCTGGTGCGCAGGGCGTGGATCGGCTGACCGCGGAAGCTGATGGTCCCCTCGCTCGGCCGCACCAGCCCCAGCACCGTCTTCATCGTGGTGGACTTGCCGGAGGCGTTGCCACCCAGGAGCGAGACGATCTCGCCCTCGCGGATCTCGTAGCTCACGCCCTTCAGCACGTGGAGCGAGCCGTAGTGGGTGTGGACGTCGCGGAAGTCGAGCAGGACGCCGCCGGGAGTCTTCATGCCACCACCCGCTTGCGTCGGCCCATGTAGGCCTCGATCACCCGGTCGTCGTTGCGCACCTGGGCGGGCGCGCCCTCGGCGATCTTCACGCCGTGGTCGAGCACCACCACGCGGTCGGAGACGTCCATCACCACGTCGAGCTTGTGCTCGATCAGGATGATCGTGATACCGAGGCCGCGCAGGGCGCGGAGCAGATCCATCAGCTCGAGGGTCTCGGCCGGGTTCATGCCGGCCGCCGGCTCGTCGAGCAGCAGGAGCGCCGGCCGCGTCATGATGGCCCGCGCGATCTCGGTGCGGCGGCGGTTGGCGTAGGAGAGACCGTACGCGGGATGGTCGATCCGCGGCAGCAGCCGGTTGCCGAAGATCTCGACGACCTCCAGCGCGCTCTCGACGGCCTGTCGCTCCTCCCGCCGCACGCGGGGCGGGCGGAAGATGGCGCCGAGCACGCCGGCCTGAAGGCGCGCGTGCTCGCCCACCAGCAGATTCTCCATCACGGTGAGGTTGTTGAAGAGACGGATGTTCTGGAAGGTCCGGGCCACCCCGCGAGCGACGATCTCGTGCGACGGCAGCCCGCCGATCTCGCGGCCCTCGAACCGGATGCTGCCGCCATCGGGCGGGATGAGCCCGGTGATCAGGTTGAACAGCGTCGTCTTGCCGGATCCGTTCGGTCCGATGACGCTGACCAGCTCACCGGCGTGGACGGTGAGCGTGATGTCGTCGGCCGCCGCGACGCCGCCGAAGCGCTTGCGCAGCCCGGCGATCTCCAGCAGCGGACGCCCGGCGGCGCCCGGCGTCTGCGCGCGCGCCCACGAGAGCTGCACGGCCGCGCCGCGCGACGGCGCCGCCGTCTGCTGCTCGCGGGTGAGCGCCGACACGCGGCGCACCGCGGGCCACAGCCCCTCGCGCCGGAAGATCATCATCAGCACCAGGATGAAGCCGAAGATCAGCTCGAGCGAGGTGATGAGCTCCACGCGCTGCAGAAAGTCACTGCCCACCAGGCGGCCGAGGGCGTGCACGTACTCGGTGAGGTCCTGCAGGATGACCGACTGCAGAAAGGCCACGAGCAGCGCGGCCAGCACCACGCCGCGGATCGATCCCAGCCCGCCCAGCACCACCATGACCAGCACCATCACCGACACCGGGAACGTGAACATGTCCGGCGTGGCGGTGGTGAGCTTGGCCACGTAGAAGGTGCCGCCCAGGCCGCCGATGGCGGCGCCCATGGCGAAGGCCAGCAGCTTGTAGTGCACGTGGTTGACGCCCATCGCCCCGGCCGCCAGCTCGTCCTCGCGAATGGCCATCCAGGCGCGGCCCAGCCGCGACTCCTGCAGACGTATGGAGATCCACACCGCCGCGCCGACCAGCCCGAGCCCCAGGAAGTAGTACGGATAGGGCGAGAAGCCGAAGTCGAAGCCGAAGAGCTTGGGCGTGTGGATGCCGCCCAGCCCCTGGGCGCCGTTGGTGAGCCCCTCCCAGTTGCGGGCGACGACCGGCACGATCTCCCCGAAGCCCAGCGTCACGATGGCGAGGTAGTCGCCGCGCAGCCGCAGCGTGGGGGCGCCGAACAGCATGCCGAAGATCGCGCACACGATGGCGGACACGGCCAGCATCGGCCAGAACGTGAAGTGGAACTGCACGGTGTCGGGCTGGCCGGGCACCACCAGGCGGCTCACCTGTTGCGCCCACTGAAGCGGCACCCACACGCTCGACCACTCCGGCTTGAGATGTCCGGAGGCCACGATGCCGTAGCCGTACGCGCCGATGGCGAAGAACGCCGCGTAGCCCAGGTCGAGCAGACCGGCGAAGCCGACGACGATGTTGAGCCCCAGCGCCAGCAGCACGTAGGTGAAGGCGTTGGCCGCGGCGTCCACGTTGCCCCCGTTGGACGTGACGAACGGAAACGCGAGCCCCACGCCCAGCAGCACGGGCGTGAGGATCTGCCGTCGCTGCGTCACCGGCAGCGCGCGCCAGCGCTCCAGGCCGGGGACGCGCACGGCTCAGGCTTTCTGCGGCACCCGGGTGCCCAGCAGCCCGTTGGGCCGGAACACCATGGTGACGATGAGGATCGAGAAGATGATCACGTCGGTCCACTTCACGCCCAGCAGCTGACCGCCCAGCGATTGCGTGAGCCCGATGCAGAGGCCGCCGAGGACCGCGCCGGGGATGGAGCCGATCCCGCCCAGCACCGCCGAGGTGAAGGCGCGCAGCCCGGTGGTGTAGCCGATGTAGTAGGCGGTGAAGCCGTAGTAGAGGCCGAAGAACAGGCTGCCCGCCCCGGCCAGGGCCGAGCCCAGGAAGAACGTGAGCACGACCACGCGGTCGACGTCGATGCCCATCATGCGCGCGGCGTCGGCGTCCTGCGCGGTGGCCCGCATCGCCTTGCCCAGCGTGGTGCGCTTGACCAGGTGGCTGAGGACGAGCATGAGGACGAGGCCGACCACGAAGAGGAGGACCTGCTTGAAGGTGATCTCGGCGGCCCCGAGCGCCCAGCGCCAGTTGGGTAAGAGCTGCGGGAAGCGCTGGGTCTGCGGGCCCCACACCAGCAGCATGGTGTTGATCAGGATGAACGCCACGCCGATCGTGGTGATCATGGGCGCGGTGCCGGAGACGTTGCGTAACGAGCGCAGGCAGACGCGCTCGATCAGCACGCCGAGCACGCCGGTGATCACCATGGTGACGAGGAACAGCGCCAGCAGGGTGCCGACCAGCGCCAGGCCGGTCAGCGATTTGCTCACGGCGGTGACGCCCATGAGGTTCAGCACCAGCAGGCCCACGAAGGTGCCGGTCATGAAGACGCTGAAGTGGGAGAAGTTGATCAGCTCGATGATGCCGTAGACCATCGTGAAGCCCAGCGCGAGCAGGGCGTACATCATGCCGAGCGCGAGCCCGTTGACCACCTGCTGGAGGAGAACGTCCAGCAGGCTCACGACGGCGTCCGCCGAGCTCGTCCCCGGACCGGCGCCGGTGGCACCGGTCCGGGGAGCCGGATCGACAACCTACTTCTCGGGGGCCACGCTCACGTACTTGATCTCGCCGTCCCGCCACTGATAGATCGAGACGGTGCGAGTCAGGATGTCTCCGTTGCCGTCGAACGCGATCGGCCCCTGGATCGAGTCCAGCTTCGTGGCCTGGATGGCGTCGCGCAGCGCGCTGCGGGTCGGCGTCTTGCCGCCCGCCGCCGAGCGCTGCACGGCGTCGGCGATGACCAGCACCGCGTTGTACGAGGTGATCGCGTAGTTGGTGGGCTCACGCTTCATCGTGGTCTTGAACTTCGACACCCACGCCTCGAGCTTCGGCGAGGTGACCAGCTCCGGCGAGGCCTGCGAGCAGAACCATCCGTCGACGGCTTCCTTGCCGGACTGCTTCGGCCACGAGAGGTCGTACACGCCGTCGGAGCCCGCCTTGATGACCTTCGGCATCACCTCGTACCCCTGCGTGGCGAGCTTGGCCGCCGCCTGCATGACGCCGCCGTAGTAGAGCGCGTCGGGGTTGAGGCCCTTGATCTTGGTGAGGATGGTCTTGTAGTCGGCTTCCTTGGGATCGAGCCGGTCGCGCCCGAGGAGCTTCACGCCCAGCTCGCCCGCCCGCTTCTGGAAGCTGTCCGCGATGCCCACGCCGAAGGCGCCGCCGTCGTCCAGCACGTACACGCTCTTGATCTTCTGCGCGTGGAAGAGATAGTTGGCCATGTTCGGCCCCTGGTAGGCGTCGGTGGTCACGGTGCGGAAGTAGACCGCCTTGCCCTTGGGCCGGTACTGGGCCTGGAACTTCGGATCGGTGATGTCGGGGTTGGTGGAGCTGGGCGTGATCGTGGCCATGTCGGCCTCGGACAGGATCGGCGAGATCGCCTTGCCCTCGCCGCTCATGTTGGGCCCGACCGCCGCCAGCACGAGGTTGTCGGCCACGAACTTCTTGTAGTTGGTGGCCGCCTGGGCCGGATCGTACTGGCCCGCCGCCGGCGTGGCGCTGTCGAAGACCACGGCCTCCAGCTTGTATCCGCCCGCGCCGCCCTTGGCGTTGATCTCTGTGATCGCCATCTGGGCACCCTTCAGGATGGCGTCGGCGCCGTCGGCGTCGGCGCCGGTCAGCGGCAGCGAGAGACCGATCTTCACGACCTTGCCCTGCGCGGTCACTCGATCCGACAGGCCCGCGACGATTGCCATCACGGCCACGAGCGCTACGATGAGCACCAGCGTACGTCGATTCATCATGTCTCCTCCTGATCGAGAGGGTCGGGCCTCACGCTGGCGCGGAGTCTAGCACGCCCGATGGCCTCCCCCTTGACTCGGTGTAGAACGCGGGACTACCTCTAGACCGTCCGCGTGAGATCGAGGGTCACCCATGAGGAGGACGCGATGACGACCGAGGCGCCGGTGATCGACTGCGACGGCCACATCCTCGAGCCGCCGGATCTGTGGGAGCGCTACCTGGAGCCGCGGTATCGCGACCGGGCGCTTCGCATCCGTGTGGGCGACGACGGCTTCGAGTATCTCGAGATCGACGGCACGCGCCCTCCACGATCGCGCGCCAGGGCCAGCTCGGCACGCTCGGCGGGATGGGCAAGCGCGTCGACGAGGCGCGGGAGCTCCGCGAGCGAGCGATGCGCGGTGAGGTGGCGCCGCACGGAGATCCGCGGCGTCCGCCCCGGACCCGGAGCAGACGTACCTGCGCGGGGCGGCCTTCGGCACCATGGACATGAAGGAGCGCGTCCAGCTCCTCGATCGCGAGGGCATGGCCAAGGCCGTGCTCTATCCGACGCTCGGGCTGCTGTGGGAGGCCGAGCTGTTCGACCCCGAGCTGTCGAGCGCGTACTGCCGCGCGTACAACCGATGGATCGCCGACTTCTGCCGCGACTCCGGCGGCCGGCTGGTCCCCATCGCGCATCTGTCGCTGGGCGATCCCGCCGAGGCGGCGCGCGAGCTCGAGCGCGCGGTGAAGGACGGCTGCCGCGGCGCCTTCGTGTGTCCGTTCACCATCACGCGCGTGCCCCACGGCGATCCGCGCCACGACGCGCGTGTTCGCCGCCGCGCAGGACCTCGACGTGCCGCTGGCGATTCATCCGACCTTCGAGCCGCTCGCCTGGGACGTTCACCATCGCTTCGACAAGTTCGGCTGGGCGGTGTGGTACTTCGATCTCTTCGCCGGCCAGGGCGTGCAGCAGGCGTTCGCCACCTTCTTTCAGTTCGGCGTCTTCGAGCGCTTCCCGCGCCTGCGCGTGGTCGTGCTCGAGTCGCAGGCGGGCTGGATCGGCTACTTCCTCGACCGCGCCGACGCGATCTTCACCGGCACCACGCTCGGCGCCACCGTGCGGCTGAAGGAGAAGCCGTCGTACTACTTCAAGCGCCAGTGCTTCATCTCGGCCGACCCGGACGAGCGCACGATCGCCGCGCTGATGCCGCACGTCGGCGAGGACAAGTTCTTCTGGGCCAGCGACTATCCGCATCCCGATCATCCCGGCACGTACCTGGACGAGCTGCGCGGGATGATGGCGCCGATGACCGAGTCAGGCCGTCGGCGAATCCTCGGGGAGAACGTCGCGCGGGCCTATCGGCTCGGATGATCGGCGATCGCGCGCTCGGCCATGAGACGGCAGGGCAAAACGCCAGCAGGCGAGTGGGACGAATGCCCGACCTTGCTGGTCTGACGTCGCGCTCCTTCTCGAATCTCACCGTCGGCGGCCGTGGCAATGGCCTTGCACGATGCCGTGCACCGACGGATCGAGACGATGCTCGCGAGGAAGGAGCAGGCCATGAACAAGCTCGGCGTGATCCTGGGGGCGTTCGTTGCGGTCTTCCTGCTGGGCCCGGCATCGGTGCTGGCGGATACCTGGGGCGAGCCGATCACCGTACCGGGCGCGCGGTTCGTCATCCTGGGCTCCTACCAGAATCTCGCGGTGCTCGACCAGGAGACCGCTCTGGTCTGGGAGCGCTCGCCAGCCTCCTCCACCACTGACTGGGGCGATGCGCACGTCGTTTGCAACTTCAAGACGCTCGGCAACCGCATGGGCTGGCGCCTTCCCACGATTCAGGAGCTGGCCAGTCTCGTCGACCCCAGCGTGCCGGAACCGGGACCGAAGCTGCCGCCGGGACATCCCTTCAAGAACATCGACGCGTCGCGAACCACGTTCTACTGGTCGGCGACCAGCCACCCCAACTCCACCGCATGGTTCGTGTCCTTCCACATCGGTCTCGTGGAGGTGCTCCCGCAGAGCTCCGACAATCGCGTGTGGTGCGTGCGTGGCGGGCAGGGCGTCAATCCTCAATGATCGCTACATGCCGCGAGTTGTCGCCGCCCCACCACCGCGCGAGCGAGGCGGCCAGGTAGTCGCGGTTCATCCGTGCGATGACGCCGAGGTCGATGTGCTTGGGGCAGGCGGCCTGACACTCGCCGTGCAGCGTGCAGCCGCCAAAGCCCTCGCGGTCCGCGGCGGTGACCATGGCCTGGACGCGGCGCGCACGCTCGGGCTGGCCCTGGGGCAAGGCGCCGAGGTGCGCGAGCTTGGCGCCGACGAACAGCGCGGCGGCGCCATTGGGGCAGGCGGCCACGCAGGCGCCGCAGCCGATGCAGACCGCGGCATCGAGCGCGCGCTCGGCGGCCTCGTGCGCGACGGGCAGCGCGTTGGCGTCGGGCGCGCTGCCGGCCCGGACGGAGACATAGCCTCCGGCCTGGACGACGCGGTCGAGGGCGGAGCGATCGACCACGAGGTCGCGCACGACCGGGAACACGCCGGTCGAAAACGGCTCGAGCGTGATCGTCGCGCCGTCGCGGAACGCGCGCAGCGGCAGCAGACAGGTCGTCGTCCCCGGCAGCGGCCCGTGCGGGCGACCGTCCACGACGATGCCGCAGGCGCCGCAGATGCCTTCCCGGCAGTCGCTGTCGAAGGCCACCGGCGGCTCGCCGCAGCCCACCAGCCACTCGTTGAGACCGTCGAGCGCCTCCAGCAGCGTCGTGTCGGGCGGCAGATCGTCCAGCTCGTAGCGGACGAAGCCGCCGGCGTCGCCGGGATTGCGTTGACGCCAGATGCGGAGCGCGAGCTTCATCGATACGACCGCTCGCGCAGGGCCAGCGTCTCGAACGACAGCGGCTCGGTGAAGCGCCGCGGGCCGCTCGTGCCCGGCATCCACACCGCCACGTGGGCGAAGGCGTCGTCGTCGCGCCGCGCCTCGCCCTCTGGGGTCTGGTGCTCGACGCGGAAGTGGCAGCCGCACGACTCGTCGCGCGCGAGCGCGTCACGACACATCAGCTCGCCGAGCTCGAGGAAGTCGGCCACGCGGCCGGCGCGCTCCAGCTCCTGGTTCAGCTCGCCCGGCCCGCCGGGCACGGTCACGTCCTGCCAGAACGCCTCGCGGAGCGCGGCGACCTCGTCGATCGCCTTGGCCAGGCCGGCGTGGCTGCGCTCCAGCCCACAGGCCTCCCACAGCACGCGGCCGAGCGCGCGGTGGAAGTCGCTCGCCGTCCGCCGTCCGGAGATCGTGAGCAGCGTCTCGATCCGCGCCCGGACCTCCGCGAGCGCCGATCGGGCCTCGGCGCCGTCCTCGGCCACCGCGGGCAGCGGCGCACCGGCCAGGTAGCCGGCCAGCGTGCAGGGCAGGATGAAGTAGCCGTCGGCGAGGCCTTGCATGAGCGCGCTGGCGCCGAGCCGGTTGGCGCCCTGATCGGAGAAGTTGGCCTCGCCGATCGCGAACAGGCCGGGGATGGTGGTCATGAGGTCGTAGTCCACCCAGAGGCCGCCCATGGTGTAGTGCGCGGCCGGGGCGACCCGCATGGGCACCTGCAGCGGATCGTCGCCGGTGATGTGCTGATACAGCTCGAAGAGGTTGCCGTAGCGCTCCCGCAGCACGCCGGCGCCGACACGGGCCGCCGCCTCGCCGCAGGTCGAGGTACACCGCGCGTCCGCCCGGCCCCACCCCGTGGCCCTCGTCGGCCACCGTCTTGGCCGCGCGCGAGCCGAGATCGCGCGGCACGAGGTTGCCGTAGCGTGGATAGCGGCGCTCGAGGAAGTAGTCACGCTCGGGCTCGGGGATCGCCTCGGGCCGGCGGTCGTCGCCCGCCCGTCGCGGAACCCAGAGTCGTGCGTCGTTACGCAGCGACTCGGACATGAGCGTGAGCTTGGCCTGGTGCTCGCCGGCCGCCGGCAGGGCCGTGGGATGGAACTGCACGAAGCCCGGGTTGGCGAAGGCCGCTCCGCGCCGGTACGCTCGCCAGATCGCGGTGGCGTTCGAGGCCTTGGCGTTGGTCGACAGGAAGTAGACGTTGGCATAGCCGCCGGTCGCAAGCACCACGGCGTCGCCGGCGTGAACCTCCAGTGCGCCCGACACCAGGTCACGCGCGACGACGCCGCGCGCCCGACCATCGACCACGATCAGATCGAGCATCTCGCGCCGCGGCAGCACCGTGACGCTTGCCGCCGCGACTTCCTTGCTCATCGCCTGGTAGGCGCCGAGCAGGAGCTGCTGACCCGTCTGTCCCCGCGCGTAGAACGTGCGCGAGACGAGCGCGCCGCCGAACGACCGGGTCGCGAGGTGCCCGCCGTACTCGCGGGCGAACGGCACGCCCTGCGCGACCGCCTGGTCGATGATGCGCGAGGAGAGCTCGGCCAGCCGGTACACGTTCGACTCGCGCGAGCGAAAGTCGCCGCCTTCCAGCGTGTCGTGGAAGAGCCGCTCGACGCTGTCACCGTCGTTCGCCGCGTCCCGCGCGGCGTTGATGCCGCCCTGCGCGGCCACGCTGTGCGCCCGGCGGGGCGAATCGTGAAAGGTGAGGCAGCGCACGCGGTAGCCGAGCTCGCCCAGCGTGGCCGCCGCCGAGGCGCCGGCCAGCCCGGCGCCCACCACGATGATCTGATGCTGCCGCCGTCGCGTCGGGCCGACCAGCTCCAGCTCGTTTCGACGGCGCTGCCAGCGTCCGGCGAGCGGTCCGGTCGGTGCGGTGTCGTGCAGCGTCATGGTCGTGAGCCTCCCCGGGTCATCGCAGCCATCCGGCCAGCACGGCGAGTGGCACCGACGCGAAACCGGCCGCGATCGCCGCCGCCAGCACCGCCACCACCGGACGCCGGCGCCGCGCCGCCACATCGGGCCGGACGCCGAGGCTGCGCGTCGCGGCCCACAGGCCGTGGAGGAGGTGGAGCCCGAGGAGGAGGGCCGCGCCGACGTAGATCGCGGCGACCGGGATCGGCCGCAGCCCGCCCACGACGTTGTCGTAGACGTGGCCGGGGGCGAAATGCGGATGCAGGATGCCCGCCGTCAGGTGCAGGAGGTGGTAGACGACGAAGAGCAGGAGGAGCGCGCCGCCGATCCGCATGCCTTGCGAGGCCAGTGCGGAAGTGTCCCGGGGGAGGCGGCTGGCATGCCGGGGACGCGCCGCCCGGCCCGCGCGCGCGAGCGAGACGATGGCCGCGACGTGCACGGCCAGCGCCCCGGCCAGCCCCGCTCGCGCCGCCCACAGCCAGGCCGGCGCCCGGCGCAGGGCGGCCGCGTAGCCGTCGGCCACCGCGGGGCCGGAGAACAGCATGAGGTTCCCGGCCACGTGCAGGACCACCCAGGTCCCGAGGGCCAGACCCGAGACGGCCACCAGGGCCTTGCGGACCACCGTCGAGCGCCACGCGCTGGTCACGCCTCAGTGATAGCGCGAAGCGTTTCATCAGTCGCATGCAATCGACTTCGTCTGATGTTTAGGTAAACTTATGAATCGATGCACGTCGAGACCCTGAAGACCTTCTGCGATCTGGTGGAGACGGGCAGCCTGTCCCGGGCCGCCCGCCTCAACCTGGTCTCGCAGTCCGCCGTCAGCCAGCAGCTGCGCGCGCTCGAGCGCCGCTACGGTCGCCGCCTCATCGAGCGCGCGCCGCGCATCGGCGCGCGCGCCACCGAGGCCGGGCGCCTGCTGTACGGCGAGCTCAAGCCGATGCTGGAGCGGCTCGCCGCGCTCGAGCAGCGCCTGCGGGCACGCGGGACCGTCGTGGCGGGCACGGTGCGGGTGGCGGCCGTCTACAGCGTGGGACTCCACACGCTGCCGCCGACGATCAAGCGGTGCGTGGCGGTTCACCCCGAGGTGAAGGTGCACCTGCAGTACCGGCGAACGAACGAGGTCTACGCGGCGTGTCTCGACGGCGAGGTGGATTTCGGGATCGTGGCGTTGCCGACGCGCCGGCCGCAGCTGGAGATCGTGCCGCTCGGCCATGACGAGCTGGTGGTGGCCGCACCGCCTGGCCACTCGATCGCGCGCCGGGCGCGCTGTCCGCTGGCCGCGCTGGACGGACAGCCGTTCATCGGCTTCGACCGCGATATCCCGACCCGGCGCCTGGTCGATCGGCTCCTGCGGCGCCACGGGGTGCGGGTCAGCTACGTGATGGAGCTCGACAACATCGAGACGATCAAGCGCTCGGTCGAAGCCGGGCTCGGGCTGTCACTGCTGCCGGCGCCCACGCTGGTCGCCGAGATCCGGGCGCGGACCCTGGTGGGCCGGCCGCCGGTCGAAGGCCCGTTCCATCGCCCGATCGGAGCGCTGTATCGGCGCACGCGTGAGCAGTCGCCGGCGGCGCGCGCCTTCCTGACCCTGCTCACCGCCGCACTTGCCGGCCGCGGCGGGTCATCGGCGCGCTCGTAACACCGGTCGTACGCGCGGCGGCCTGTCGGCGCGACCCACAGCAGGAATGACGTGATCTAGCGACGCGGAGCGGTCGGACTGCCGGACGAGGCGGTCGGACTGCCAGACGGAGGCGGTCGGGACAGCCGGCGCGGTCGGGGCGGCCGGCACAGCCGCCGGAGACGACGCGGTTCGCTCTGAGCCCTTGACGCGCTCCACACCGGGGTCGTCGACGAAGGTCGCATAACCCTTGGTGATGAAGGTCACCGTGTCGCCGGGGTCCAGCAGCACATCCAGGTCGGCGGCCTTCTGCGTGAAGGACACCAGCATCGGTCCTTGCGTCGTGGTGACCTTGACGAGGAGTCGATTGCCGTCCCGCTGCTTGCGGACGACCTGGCCGTCGAGGTGCTCACCGGACCCGCCCACCGACTTGGGGATATACGGGGCGATGAACTCTGGCCCCCGCATCGCGGCGCCCACGCCGAGCACGAATCCGACCGCCAGCGTCACTATCAGGATCACCCAGCCCTTCACGGCTGGGATTGTACGCCAGTGCGGTCCGCCGTGGCAGCGCGGACGCGTACCAGCCTCGCTGGCACTCGGTTTGCCGGGTTTGCCGATGGACGACCTGAAGCCGGTGCTGTTCGAAAGCCACAGGAGGTCATGCGATGCAGTGTCCCAAGTGCAAGGCCGAGATTCGCTCCGAGCCGGGACCGGACACACGATCTTCCGGTGAGCCCAGGCCGGCCGAGACGAAGGTCGCCGCCACGGCGGAGGAGGCGCTCCGAGCCGACGCGCCCCCCGGGCCGTGTCCGCAGTGTGGCTGGAGCACCATGTGGAACGAGTGAGGCGCGGCGCCACCGCGCAAGCTGGCCAGCGCCGCCCGGCGCCCGCCATCAACGATCTCTGGTACAAGAACGCCGTCATCTATTGCCTGTCGGTCGGGACCTTCATGGACGCCAACGGCGATGGAATTGGCGACTTCGGCGGCCTGATGCGCCGGCTGGACTATCTGCACGGTCTCGGCGTCACCGCCATCTGGCTGATGCCGTTCCAGACGTCTCCCGGTCGCGACGACGGCTACGACGTGTCCGACTACTACGGTGTGAATCCGGCGTACGGCACGCTCGGGGACTTCGTCGAGTTCACGCACGGCGCCAAGCAGCGGGGGATCCGGGTGATCATCGACCTGGTCGTCAACCACACCTCCGACCAGCACCCGTGGTTTCAGGAGGCGCGCCGGGACCCCAGCTCCCGCTACCGCGACTGGTACGTCTGGTCTCCCACCCGGCCCCGCAATGCGAACCAGGGGATGGTGTTTCCCGGCGTGCAGAAGTCGACCTGGTCGTACGACCGGGAAGCCCGAAGCTGGTACTTCCACCGCTTCTACGATTTCCAGCCCGATCTCAACACGTCCAATCCGCACGTCCTGGCCGAGATTCTCAAGATCATGGGGTTCTGGATCCAGCTCGGCGTCTCCGGCTTCCGGATGGACGCCGTCCCGTTCGTCATCTCGACGAAAGGGCCGCGCGTCGGCAAGCCGGTCGAGCAATACGAGATGCTGCGCGCGCTGCGGGCCTTTCTGCAGTGGCGCGTCGGTGACTCCATCATCCTGGCCGAAGCCAACGTGTTGCCCGAGACCGACATGGAGTACTTCGGCAAGGACGGCGACCGGATGCACATGATGTTCAACTTCCAGGTCAACCAGAACCTGTTCTACGCCCTGGCCGCGGCCGACGCGCGCCCGCTGACGCGCGCGCTGAAGGCGACGGTGAAGCGGCCCGAGACCGCGCAGTGGGGCCTGTTCCTGCGCAACCACGACGAGCTGGACCTGGGACGGCTGACCGAGGAGCAGCGCCAGAAGGTGTTCGACTGCTTCGGGCCCGACGAGGACATGCAGCTCTACCGGCGCGGCATCCGGCGTCGGCTCGCGCCCATGCTCGGCGGCGATCGGCGACGGATGGAGCTGGCCTACAGCCTGATGTTCACGCTGCCCGGCACGCCGGTGCTGCGCTACGGCGACGAGCTCGGCATGGGCGACGACCTGGGGCTGCCCGAACGGGTGTGCGCGCGAACGCCGATGCAATGGTCCACCGAGCCGCAGGGCGGCTTCACCACGTCGGACAAGCCCGTCGTGCCGGTCATCAGCGAGGGACCGTACGGCTATCAGCACGTGAACGCGGCCGTGCAGCGGCGCGACCCGAACTCGATGCTCAACTGGACCGAGCGCATCGTCCGCATGCGCAAGGAGGTCCCCGAGGTCGGCTGGGGGGAGTACGAGGTCCTGCCGGTCCGCGATCCGGCGATCCTCGCGGTGCGCTACGACTGGCGCAACAACTCGGTGCTGTTCGTGCACAACCTGTCGGACACCCCGCGGGAGGTCGCGCTCTCCACCGGCCTGGCCGGTCCCGAGGGCCGGGTGCTGATCAATCTGCTGACCGAGAACCACAGCCACGCCGCCGAGGACGGCAAGCACCACGTCCTCCTCGAGGCGTACGCGTATCGCTGGTACCGCGTCGGCGGTCTCGACTACCTGCTCAAGCGCAGCGACATCGAGACGCCCGCCCGGACCTGAGGGCCCCGACGATCGCTCAGGGCGTGCGGGGTCGACCGTCGAACCTCTCCCGGTGTCCGCGCGAGCGTCCGCTTGAATGCCTTCGCGAACGCGGCCTCGGACGTGTAGCCGACCTTCTCGGCGACCTCCGCCATCGTCGCGCGTGACTCGCGCAGCAGCCGCGCGGCCTGGAGCATTCGCCATCGCGTGAGGTAGGCCATCGGCGAGGCGCCGACGAGCGTGCGGAAGCGCACCGCCAGGACGGTCCGGGACACACCGATCTCCTTGGCGAGCCCCTCGAGACTCCACGGCCTGGCGTAGTGCTGGTGGATCAGCGCCAGCGCGCGTGCGACCTGTCCGTCGCTCAGGCCTTTCAGCCATCCCGGATGGATGGGCTCCCCCGTGCTCAGGAAGACACGCACCGCCTGGATGAACAGGATGTCGGCCAGCCGGTTGAGCACCGAGCGTGAGCCGTGCAGGCCGGAGCCCATCTCCACGCCGATGAAGCGCAGCGTGGACGGAAGCCAGCTCGCGACCTGCTGGTCGTCCGCCCGGAGATGGACGACCGGCGGCAGCGCCGCCAGCAACGGGGTCGCTTCCAGCTCCTCGGACAGGAAGAAGCCGCCGACGAGCGTGGAGGTCGGGCCCTGGCCGCCGTCGCAGCGCACGAATCCCCGCTCGTCCATCGGATGCTCCTTCACGAACCGACCGAACGAGACGGCGGGTGCCTCCGCGCCGGAGCGAAGAACGTGAGCATGCGCCCGCGGCAGCAGGGCGAGGTCACCCGCGGCCAGCGTGCGCGGCGCCGGCTCCCCGTCGACTTCCAGCAGGCAGCCTCCCGCCGTCACCACGTAGAACGGCGCCCGGCCCTCGGGTCGGATACTCACGCCCCACGGTGCGCGGAACTCGGCGCTGAAGTAGACCGTTCCCGCGAGCCGGACCTGCTCCAGAACATCCGCGAGGACGTCAAACATCGCGCGGGCGAACGAATGGACATGAAAACAGGCCGATCAGACATTGAGAGCGCGGCACGCCGGAATGATACTGCACCGGGAAAGAGCCGGACTCACGTCGAGTCGAAGGCTCGATCAGGGAGAGGTGCTCGCATGACGAACAGGCGGGCCGTGCTCGCGTTCGGAATTCTCGGCGGGATCGCCCTCGCCGCGCTGGCGGTGGTGGGCCCCTTCGGCGGCGTCCTGGCCCGCGCGGAATCCGCACCGCTCGCCCTCGATATCTACACCGCGGACAGCCAGGGTCTCGGCGTGACGTCGACCCTCATCTACGGCGACCAGGAGGCCATCCTCGTCGATACCCAGTTCCGGATCGCCGATGCCGAAAAGCTCGCCGAGCGGATCGCGGCGAAGGGCCGGAAGCTCAAGGCCATTCTCATCACGCATCCCCACTTCGATCACTTCTATGGCGCCTCCGTGCTGCTCAAGCGCTTTCCCGGCACGCCCGTCTACGCGAGCGCCTCCGACATCGAGTACATCAAGGGCAGCCTGGCCAACACCGTGGCCCAGATGCGCGCCCGCTTTGGCGAGGCCATCCCAAGCGACATCCAGATCCCGCAGCCGTGGCCGGACACGCACTTCACGGTGGACGGTCAGGCCGTGGATGTCGTCGCCGGCCTGCAGGGCGACGTGGGCCCGGGGCCGCGGAACAACGTCGTGTGGGTTCCCTCGCTGGCCGCGGCGATCGTCGGCGACATCGCGTTCAATCAGGTGCACCTCTCGCTCCGGGCCACCGATGCGGATTCCCGCAAGGCCTGGCAGGAGACGCTGCGCCTCGTCCAGGAGCGGAATCCCCGCATCGTGGTGGCCGGACACAAGAGCAACCCCGGGCTCCCCGACACGCCGGACGTGCTCGCTTTCAACCGGGCATACCTCACCGAGTTCGAGGCTGCCCTGGCCGCCTCCCACAACGCGGGCGAGCTCGTGGCCGCGATGAAGCAGAAGTTCCCGCAGGCCGGTCTGGACGGCATTTTGAACTTCACGGCAGCGCGCTTCTTCCCGAGCTAGGAGGAGGCTGGTGGCCAACGACTTCAACACCACGCTCGGTCTGCGCCCAGGCGACGAGCCGGGCACGCTGGTCCTCGATCCCCGTCCGGAGCATCAGATTGCTCCCGACGTGATTCACTTCGCCGTCCTCACCACCGTGGCCGAGATCTCGGCGGCGGCGGCCGTGGGATCTCCCGTGGTGCCGGCCACGGTCACCGTCCATCTCCTCTCCCGCGCGCGGCTGGCGCCGCTCGTCGGCACGGGCCGGGTGTTGCGAAAGGGCAAGCGGCTGGCAGTCGCGGAGGGCGAGGTCACCCAGGACGGGGAGCTGGTGGCCAAGGCGATCGTGCAGTTCGCCCTCGTCGGCTGAGCCGAGCGCCACGCCAGCGCCGACCGCTTCTCCTGGGGCCCGTGCGGTATAGTCACCGCAGGCCGCCGGCCCGTCGCTCGGTCGCGTGAGCGCCAGGTAGTCCCAGGCCCAAGGAGCGCCGCCCGTGAAAGTCATCGATGCCATCGCCCGCATTCTCCGGATCGAGGGCGCCGAGTTCCTCAGCGCCTATCCCACGACGCCGATGATCGAGGCCGCGGCCAAGGTCGACATCCGGCCCGTGCTCTGCCGCCAGGAACGGGTGGGCGTGGGGATCGCCGACGGCTACGCGCGGGTGAAGAACGGCAAGACGCTGGCCGTCTTCTGCATGCAGTACGGCCCCGGCGCCGAGAACGCGTTTCCCGGCGTGGCCACGGCGTACTCCGACTCCACGCCGATGCTGCTCCTGCCGCTCGGCCATCCGCGCGATCGCGCCCAGGTCTTCCCCCTGTTCAGCTCGGCGCGGACCTTCGCGTCGGTGACCAAGTCCGTCGAGACCATCACCCTGGGCAGTCAGGTCGCCGATGTCATGCGCCGGGCCGTCAGCCTGATGCGCATGGGCCGGCCGGGGCCGGTCATGGTCGAGATCCCCGCCGACCTCGTGAACGAGGAGGTGCCCGACGCACTGATCGACGCGTACCGCCCGGTCAAGGTGACCTCGCGCCGGCGCCAACGCGCGCGACGTCGAGAGCGCCGCCCGGGCGTTGCGCGACGCGCGGCGGCCGGTGATTCACGCCGGGCAGGGAGTGCTGTACGCCGAGGCGTCGGATGATCTGCGCGAGCTCGCCGAGCTGCTCCAGGCTCCGGTCATGACCACGATGGAAGCCAAGAGCGCGTTCCCCGAGGATCATCCGCTGGCGCTCGGGACCGGCGGCCCCGCCGTCACCGGCCACACGCTGCACTATCTCCGCGAGGCCGACGTGGTCTTCGGCATCGGATGCAGCTTCACGCGGCACGGGATGGCGGCCAGCATCCCGGCCGGCAAGACGCTCATCCACGCCACCAACGACGAGCGCGATCTCAACAAGAACTACGCGGCCGACCACCCGCTGCTGGGCGACGCGCGCCTCGTGCTCCGCCAGTTCATCGAGGCGGTCAAGAGCCTGGGCGGCCGCCCGGCCGGACGCGAGGGCGTACGCGCCGAGCTCGAGCGCGTGCGGGCGGCGTGGCTCGCCGAGTGGGCGCCGATTCTGGGATCGAGCGAAGTCCCGATGAGCCCCTATCGAGTGATGGCCGAGTTCATGCGCACGGTCGACCCGCGCGACGCCATCGTCACGCACGATTCAGGGAGCCCGCGTGATCAGCTCCTGCCGTTCTATCGCGCCGTCCCGCCGCGCAGCTATCTGGGCTGGGGCAAGTCGCACGCGCTCGGCACCGGGCTCGGCCTCATCATCGGCGCCAAGCTCGCCGCTCCCGACAAGTTCTGCGTCAACTTCATGGGGGACGCCGCCTTCGGCATGACCGGCCTCGATTTCGAGACGGCCGTGCGCTGCGGCACGCCCATTCTCACCGTCGTGCTCAACAACTCGGCCATGGCCATCGAGATCCCGCACCTCGTCGTGTCGCACGACAAGTACGGCACGCGCGACATCGGCGGGCGCTACGCGGATCTGGGGCGCGCCATGGGCGGCTGGAGCGAGCGGGTCGAGCGGCCGGAGGACATCGCCGGCGCTTTTGGCCGGGCGCGCAAGGCCACCGAGAGCGGGCAGGCGGCACTGCTGGAGTTCATCACCAGCCAGGAGACGCGCTTCTCCCATCGCGGCGCGCTGCGGTAGGCGGAAGCCAGAGCGCGCGTATGACCATCGAGGACTCCGGCCGGTGGCGCCGCCCGACGGCCTTCGTCGACAGCGACGCGCCCGCCGTCGTCGCGTTCGCCCGGGCCGCCGCGGGCAGCCGTACCGACGCGCGTGAGCGAGCGATCGCCCTCTACTATGCGGTGCGCGATGGCGTCACCTACACGCCGTACTGCGACTTCCGCTCTCCCGACACCTACCGGGCCAGCGCGGTGCTGGCCAAGGGCGCCGGATTCTGCGTGGGCAAGGCGGCCCTGCTCGCCGCGGTGGCCCGTGCCGAAGGCATTGCCGCCCGGCTGCGGTTCGCCGACGTCCGCAATCATCTCTGCACGCCGCGGCTGCGCGCCCTCGTCGGCGGTGACGTCTTCTACTACCACGGCTTCGTGGAGCTCGAGCTGGAGCAGCGATGGGTGAAGGCCACGCCGGCCTTCGACCTGGCGCTGTGCGAGCGCTTCGGCGTGCTGCCGCTGGAGTTCGACGGCCGCGAGGACTCGGTCTTCCAGCCCTACGATCGGGCCGGCCGACGCCACATGGAGTACGTGCGCGAGCGCGGCGTGGAGGCCGACGTGCCCGTGGCCGACATCGTCGCCACGTTCGAGCGCGAATATCCGCGACTCGTGGCGGCCGGGGAGTCGGCGGCGACGACGCGGTTCCGGGACGAGGCGGCCCAGACACATCCGCAGTGACCGGGGCGGATGATGGAACGCGCGTCCATCGTCCGCGGCATCGTGGGGCAGGCGCGCCCGATCCTCATCGGGCAGCTCGCGACGATGTCCTTCGCGGTGGTCGACACCATACTCAGCGGCCACGCCTCGGCCGTCGATCTGGCCACCATGGGCCTGGGGCTCAGCGTCTACTCGACCGTGTTCGTGGGCCTCATGGGCGCGACCAGCGCGCTGAATCCCATCGTCGCGCAGCACTTCGGCGGCGGGCGCCTCGCCGCGATCGGCGCCACCTACGTGCAGGGACTGTGGATGGCGCTGTTCCTCTCCGCCCTCGGCATGTTCCCGCTGCTGTTCAGCCGCCTCTGGCTGCCCTGGCTGCACGCGCCGGCCGAGGTCGAGGCGCACGTGGCGCGCTATCTCCTTGTCCTCGCGGTGGCGCTGCCCGGCGCGCTGATGTTCCGGGCGATCTATGCGGTCAACACCGCCATATCGCGCCCCCACGTGGTGATGACGCTGCAGCTGGCGGGACTCGCGCTCAAGGTGTGCCTGAGCTATCTGCTGATCCTCGGCGGCCTCGGGCTGCCCCGGATGGGTGCGGTCGGCGGTGCGGTGACCTCCGTCGTCGTGTTCTGGGCGCTCTTCCTGATGGGCTTCGGCTACATGCACCGCAGCCCGTTCTATCGACGCTTCGCCATCCACTGGACGGGGCCCCGATGGCCGGTGCTCCGCGAGATCCTCCATCTCGGCATCCCCATGAGCCTGTCCTACGCGCTCGAGTCGACGTCGTTCACCGCCATCACGCTGCTGGCGGCCCGCCTGGGCACGACGGTGATGGGCGGTCATCAGGTGGTGTCCAACCTGGCCGCGCTCTGCTTCATGCTGCCGCTGTCGCTCTCGGTGGCCACGGCCACGCTCACCGCCCAGGCCATCGGGGCGGGTGAGCCGCGACGGGCGCGCGAGACCGCGCTCACCGGCTTGCGGATCGGCGCGTTCGTCGCCGCCGTCACCGTGCTCACGGTGTGGACGCTGCGGGGCGGAATCGTGCGGCTGTACACGCGCGATCCCGCCGTGGCGGCGATGGCGCTCACCCTGCTGCCCTATCTCGCCGCCTTCCACTTCTTCGACGCGCTGCAGACGGTCGCGAGCTTCGTGCTGCGGGCCTACAAGCTGGCGATCGCGCCCACCGTGATCCACGCCGCCGCGCTGTGGGGGCTGGGCGTGGTCGGCGGCTACTTCGTCGCCTTCGGCGGGATGTGGGGGCCACCGTGGGGCATCGCGGGCATGTGGCTGATGCAGTCGCTCGCGCTCGCGCTGGCCGCGCTGCTCCTGGTGGGCTTCTACGTCGGCTTCCCACAATTTCGCCGATACCGGCCGCTGGGCGGCGACGAGCTGCGCCAGCGCGGCCCCGCCTAGCAGGCTGCGGGAAAAGGCTCATCTGAACCTTTTTGCGCAGCCTGCGGGTTTTTCCGCAGCCTGCTAGGCCGACGCTCCGCGCGCGCCTCAGCTCGTCGCGCGCTCGGCGATCGCGTCGGCCAGGGCCAGCACGCGGCGGGCGTCGTCGACGTGCAGGTTCTCGATCAGGCGGCCGTCGAGCACGACGACGCCGCGACCGCTGGCCAGCGCGTCGGCGTGGGCGGCGATCACCCGGCGCGCCCAGTCCACGTCAGCCGCGGCGGGGGCGAAGACCTCGTTGGCGATGGCCACCTGCTTGGGATGGATGAGCGTCTTGCCGTCGAAGCCGAAGTCGGCCGCCTGGCGGCAGGCCGCCGCGAAGCCCGCCTCGTCGTCCAGGTCGAGGTGGACGCCGTCCAGCGCGGTGATGCCGGCGGCGCGGGCGGCGAGCACGCAGAGCTGCAGACTGGTCAGCAGCGGCAGGCGCTCGCGGGTGGCGCGCGCGTGGAGATCCTTCGTCAGGTCGGAGGTACCCATGACCAGCGCGGTGACGCGCGGGCTGGCGGCGGCGATCGACGCGGCATTCAGGATTCCGCGCGGCGTCTCCAGCATGCACCACACCGCCGGCGCCGAGCCCAGGGCGGCGATGGTCGCGGCCACGGTCTCGGCCGATTCGACCTTGGGCAGGAGCACGGCGTCGGCGCCGGCCTCGGCGGCCGCCGCCAGGTCGTCGCGGCCCCACGGCGTGCCGAGGGCGTTCACCCGGACGACGATCTCGCGGCGTCCGTAGCCACCGGCGCGGACCGCCGCCAGGACCTGGGCCCGCGCCTGCGCTTTCGCGTCCGGCGCGACCGCGTCTTCCAGGTCCAGCACGAGCGTGTCGGCCGGCAGCGTGCGCGCCTTGTCGAGCGCGCGCGCGTTGGAGCCGGGCATGAACAGGACGCTGCGGCGCGGCCTCATGGCCACCGGGAGCGGCGCGCGATCACTCCTCGCGCGACTCGCGGATCCGGCGCGTGCCGCGCACCACCGGGATCTCGACATCCATCACGAAGCGGATGCGCGGCAGGTCGGTGTCGACCGACGTCACCGTCGCGGCGATCGGGTTGAGCGCCCGCAGCGGGCCCGCCCCCCACGCCGGCGCGACGAGCGTGCTCACGCGGGGGCGGCCGCGCTCGGCCTTCTTGATCGTGTAGCGCGAATCGACCTGGATCAGCCGCGGGCCGGTCTGGCCCTCGAGCGGCGCGTGGGCCAGCGTGATCGAATGGATGTACTGCACGTCACCGCCGGAGATCGCCTCGGGATCGATCAGCTCGCAGTCCAGCACGGTCACGCCGTCGCGGACGACGCTGGCCATGACGCGGTCGTGACGACGCGTGAAGGTGACGCGGCCCGGCACCGACCGGCAAGCCCCACCGCTCGCGAAGCGCCCGCGCCGCGTCCTCGCGTGCTCGCGACCGCGCCCAGCACGAAGCCGCGCGGATGGGCCCCGGCGCGCCCCATGAGCCGCAGCTGCGCGAGCGTGAACGGGCCCACCGGACTCTCGGGGTAGCGCGTCACCCAGATGGTGGCGTACGGCGGGATCGCCGGATGCATGCGCGCGGGGCAGCAGCGTCTCGGTCGCGCGCGGCGACCTCGAAGGCGAGCTGCAGGATCTCGGCGCCGGGCAGCGACCACGCCTCCGTGTCGAGATCGGGCATCGTCGCGAGGCGATCGACGACGCTGGTCAGCTCGAGCGTGCCGAAGGTGGGCATCAGGCGCCCACTCCCGCGCCGCTGGCGGGCTTGTTGTCCGCGAAGGCCGGCATCACTTCCTTGGCGAACAGCCGGAGGCTCGCGAGCACGTCGGCCTGCGGGATCACTTCCATCGCGTTCATCAGGAAGTTCACGCGGTCGACGCCGACCGCCTCCCAGCGCTTGAGCGCGTGGATCACCCGCTGCGGGCCGCCGAACGCGAGCCCCTCGCCGGCCTGCTCGGTGGCGTCCGGGCCGGTCGCCTGGCGCCGGAGCTGCGGCAGGAGACCGAGCGACTGGTACGAGCGGCTCGGGAACGCCTCGCGCGCGGAGATGAGCTGGGAGGCGAGGTAGTTGAACGTGTCCGCCATGCGCCGGCCGGTGGTGCGCGCCGTCGTGTCGTCCTCGTGGCAGTAGAGGAAGTTCACCGTGCTGACCTGGTCGTTGACGAAGGCGCCGACCGGCTCGCAGTTCCGGATGCGCCGCCGGTACTCGGCGATGCGCTTTTCCTGCTCGGCGAACTGACCGAACGTGAGTCCGAGGCTGCCGAGGCCGCGGTCGGCGGCGTCGAGCTCGGTGCCCGGGCGAGGTGACCGCGACCCACATCGGCGGGTGCGGCCGCTGGTACACCTTCGGGCACGATCGTCCGCTCGGGCATCGACCAGAACTCGCCCTCGTAGGAGTACGTCTCCTGCGTCCACATCTTCGGCAGGCAGCGCACGAACTCGTCCCACGACTTCTTGGTCGTGTCGGGGTTGGCGCGGAAGCCGCCGAGCTCCGTCCAGGTGGCGGAGCGGCCGGTGCCGACCTCGAGGCGCCCGCCGGAGAGGATGTCGAGCACCGCGGTGCGCTCGGCGATCTTGATCGGATGGTTGAACTCCGGCACGCAGATGACGATGCCGTGGCCGACGCGGATCTTCTTGGTGATCATCGCGCAGGCGGTGAGGAAGAGCTCGGGGGCCGGGCAGTGCGAGTACTCCTCGAGGAAGTGGTGCTCGACGGCCCACACCTGATCGAAGCCCAGCTCGTCGGCGAGCTTCACCTGCTCGAGCGCGTTCTGGTAGACGGTGCGCTCCGACTCGCGCGTCCACGGCCGCGGCACCGAGAGCTCGTAGAACAGGCCGAACTTCATGAGGGCCTCCTTGGCTCGACCGCCGGGCCTGATCATAGCGCGGCGGCGCCGGAGGGCGCCGAGGATCGACAGGGACTGCCTGGCCGGGGCGCTTGCTGATGCGCGGCGACGCTGGGCTGTGACCCAGCGTCGCCGTTGTCTCGTCTCAGGCGGTCAGGCTGCGGACGGTCGGTGAGTCGAGGCGGCCGGTCGCCTTCAGGCCGCGGTCGCGCTGGTAGGCGCGAAGCGCGTTCTCGGTGGCAGGGCCGAGCACACCGTCGACGGGGCCGGAGTAGTATCCGTGTTCCTTGAGCTGACGCTGAGCGGTACGGATGTCCACCAGCGCCGGGCTCACCGCCGCCGTGCTCGTCTCGTTCACCAGCGTGCTGGCGGTCTGCGAATCCAGCCGTCCGGTGACACTCAGACCGTGGTCACGCTGATAGGCGCGGAGGGCGGCTGCCGTCTTCGGACCCATGGCACCGTCAACGGGTCCGGAATAGTAGCCACGATCCTTGAGCCGCTGCTGGCCAGCGGCGATGTCATTCGTCGGGCTCGGCGCGGATGTGATCGGGCTGGCCGAAGGTGAGGCTTCTCCGGCCGCTCGACTCGTCAGCGACATGGTCATGTTCCCGCCGTTGTCCTGAAAGAGCCTCACGCCGCTCCAGGGCACGGCAATGGTCCTCTGCTGGCCCTCGGTCATCAGGATGTCGACGTGATCGATCCGCCCGGTGGCCGGGTCGATCATCACGCGCTGAACGTTGCCGACGTGCTTGCCATTACGCTCGACGTTCGCGTTCATCAGGATCTTGGTATCGACCGCGACGCCCTCGTTCGCGGCGATCGCGAGCGCTGGCGTCAGGATCGCGAGAGCAGACAGAAGTACAAACGCTGTTCGGCGCATAGAGCACCTCCGCAGGAGCGAGGTGCAAGCGTGGTACCCACGACGTCGTGAAACGGCGACCCGCTACACGTACTGCAAGACGCTGCGCAGTCGCTACGCGGTCCGCGCGGGCCACACCGGCTCGTGGTGGCCGAGCGGCACCGTGGGCCGCGCCCAGCGCGGCGGCGTCTCGGAGAGCCGCACGACCGGCCCGAGATGGTGCAGTCGACCGACCGGCGTCTCGCTCGTCATCGACCAGCGCTCGAGCTCCGCCGGCGTGAATTCCTTCGGCACGTCCTTGAGCTCGGCCTCCGGCACCTGGCCGCGTCCGACGAGCCAGCGCCCGATCTGCGCCAGCGAGATCCGCACGAGCCAGCTGCCGCCCTCGCGCGCGCGGCGGGCGAGGGCCACCATCGCGCCGAACGCCATCAGGTAGCCGGTCAGATAGTCGATCGCCGACACCGGATAGAACTGCGGGCCCGGCTCGGCGCCGGGGAACAGCTCGCCCTGACGGCTGGTGATGCCGCTGACCGTCTGGACCACCGTGTCGAAGCCGCGGCGCGACGCCCACGGGCCGACGTGGCTGAAGGCGCACAGCGAGACGACAGACGATGCCAGGCCGCAGCTGTCGCCAGCGCCTCGGGCGAGAAGCCGCGCGCGCCGAGCGTGCCCGGCCGGTAGCCCTGCGAGAACACGTCGGCCTCGCGGACCAGTCCGCGCAGGGTCTCGACGTCCTTCGGCTCGCGCAGATCGAGGTGGGCGGACAGCTTGCCGTGGCCGGTGTCGTATTCCTGGTAGCCGAGATTCGGCAGGTGCGCGCCGGTGATCTTCAGGACGTCGGCGCCGTGCTCGGCCAGCGTGCGGGCGCAGGTCGGCCCGGCGAGGACGCGCGTCAGGTCGAGCACCCGGATGCCCGGACAGCGGCCGATCGCCGTCGGGAAGCTTCTCCGGCGCGCTGTCGCCGATCTTGACGATCTCCAGCAGCGGCAGCGAGGCGATCGCGGCGGCCTGCGGGTGCTTGGCCCATTCGTCCATGGTGCGCACCATGCCGCCGGCGCCCTTGGCGGCGATGATCGCCTCCTCGAGCTCGAGCGCGTCCCACTCCGCCACCGCCTTGCGCACCGCCTCGCGATCTTCCGGCACGCCGAGCACGCTGAGCGCGGCGGCGCGATGGTTCGGGAAGTTGCAGTGGAGGTAGCTCCAGCGGCCGTTGCTTGGCCGGATAGACGCCCATGACCGTGTTGCGCTCGGTCGAGACGGGCGCGCCTTCCATCTTCAGGTAGTGGCCGCTGCGCAGCGAGGCGGTCGCCTGCCGCGTATCGACCGCGATCTGCTGGCGTCGCCCGGTGCGCAATTCCCACAGATCGGAGACGGCGAGACCGACTGCCGCCAGCGCGGCGGCACTGGTCTCGCCGATGCGGAACGGGGTCGGCAGGATCGGATCGGCGCCGCCGGTGATCTCGACCGCGCGGGCGCGCTCGTCGCTCCAGCCGGCGATCGGCAGGATCGTCCGCAGGGCGTCGCTGCTCATGGCGTCAGGGCCTTTTCCGTCGCATGCGCGGGAGCCTCCAGCTCGTAGGTGTTCATGTTGTACGCCAGCACCGCATAGCACGCGATCAGATTCGTCAGCGTCATCGTCCCGCGCTGACCGAATCGCGCCGTGGCGGCGTCGAAGGTGGGCTGGCTGACCTTGCGCTTCTGCAGCAGCTCGCGGGTGAAATCGACCACGGTCTGCTCTTCGGGATCCAGGTTGGCCGGCGCCCGTCGCTCGCGGAGGCTGTCCACGATGTCATCGCGTACGCCGATCTGCCGCGCCGCGGCGGCGTGAGCGTACCAGATGAAGGCGCAGCCCATCTCGCTGGCCACCGAGATCATGACCAGCTCCTGCAGCTTCTGCGACAGGCTGGCCTCGTCGCGGAGGTAGAGTCGCAGGGCGTCCAGTTTCTGCGCCATCTCCGGCATGTGCGCGAGGAGCGAGTACGGGCCGACGTTGGGCCGGCCCGCCCGACCCTGGATGAACGCGTCATACGCCGGCTTTTCTTTCTCGGCGATCTGATCTCTCGTGACGAGCGGTATGCGGGCCATGCGTCCTCCTCGGGAATCGAAGCTTCCGGGCGAGTCTAGCGGACCATGGAATCCTTCGCCGGGCGATCCTTCGCCGGCCGTTGCTCCCGACCCCCGCCACGGGCGGTCGACGAGTCGCGCCGGCGCCGGGACCGGACGTACGTCAGCTCGGCGCCGAAGAAGAGGATCAGGGAGGCGTAGTAGACCCACACGGTCATGACGACGAGCGACCCGGCCGCCCCGTAGGCCGAGCCGACGCCGGTTCGCCCGAGGTAGAGACCGATGACCTGCTTGCCGAGCGTGAAGAGCACCGAGGTGGCGACGGCGCCGAACCACACGTCGTCCCAGGCGACATCGGCGTCCGGGAGAACCTTGAAGATCAGGGCAAAGAGCAGCGCGGTGACGAGGAGCGAGGTCAGCGTGTTGGCGCCGACGACCATGAGGTATCGCTCGCCGACGATGCCGCGAGCCGAATCGGTGACGGCCGCCAGCGTGGCGCTGACGACCAGCGAGACGAGCAGAAGAAAACCGATGGCCAGCACCATGGCGATGGACAGCAGCCGCTCCTTGAGGAAGCCCCAGACCGCGCTCGAGCCCGCCTTGTCGTCGACTCGCCAGATGCGGTTGAGCGTGCCCTGGAGCTGGGCGAAGACCGTGGTCGCTCCGACCAGGAGGATGACCAGACCGATCGCGAGCGACCAGGCCTCCTGCTCGGCGTTGTGCGCGCTCCGCAATACGGACTGCGTGACCTCGGCCCCGGCGGCGCCGACCAGATCGCGCATCTCGGCGACGAGCTTCTGTTCCACCGCGGTGCGCTCGAACACGAGACCGGCCACGGCCACCACCATCAAGACGAGCGGGGCCAGGGAGAGCAGCGTGTAGTAGGAGAGGGCTGCCGCGAGCTCCATCGGCCGGTGGGCCCAGTACTCTTGCACGACCTCCTTGAGCGCCGATGGATGGAAGAGGGAATGCCGCTCGAGGCGAGGTGGGCCGGCCACGAAATTCCGGGCTTACCGCCCGGCGTCGCCCGCGGCCTGACGCATCGTTTTCAGATAGGCCTCGCTGCTCTGCTGGAGCAGTCGGTTCACACCACTGTGGAAGTACTGCACGCCGAGCCCGAGGAACTTGGGGATGAGGTTGTCGGGACAGCTGCATCCGGCGATGCGGCCGGCGCCGGTGATCGTCTTGATGCCGCGCTCCATCACCTGTTGTACTTCCGGATGCGCCTGCTGGCCGGTGTAGCCCATCGACTGCGACAGGTCCCCGGACCCGATGAAGTACACGTCCACCCCCGGCACGGTGACCATCTCCGGAAGGTTGTCGATGGCCTCGACTTCCTCGAGCATCAGGCACACCAGCGTCTGCCGGTTGGCGTCGCGCGCGTAATCGGCGGTGGTGCCCTTGAAGCCGTAGCCGGCCGGCCGGCCGCCGCTGAAGATGCCGCGGTGACCTTCCGGGGCGTACTTCACCGCGTCGACGGCGGCTCGCGCCTCGGCCGCCGTGTTGACGTGGGGGACCTGCACGCCCCAGGCGCCCCGATCGAGGAACGGGGCGATGATCTCCGGCCGGTTGCCGACCGGCCGCACGATCGGCGCGGTGCCGCTCAGCTCGGCGGCCGCGATGCAGGCCTCGGCGGTGTCGACGGTGATGGAGCCGTGCTCGTTGTCGAGCAGGATCCAGTCGAAGCCGAGGTGGCCCAGCATCTCCACCACCGGCGGCGAGGGAAAGGTGCACATGACGCCGAAGGCCGCCTTCCCGGCGTAGAGCCGCTGCTTGAGAGTGTTCTCACGCATGATCGCCGGAGTATAACTATCTTATGGCGACGAGCGACAGGGCACTCGATTCGGCAGCGACGCCCGCGGCCACCGCGGTATCGTCACGGGCGGCCACCCAGGCCATCAACACGACCTTCTCGGTCATCCTCGCGCTGAGCTTCTGCCACCTGCTCAACGACATGATGCAGTCGCTGGTGCCCGCGCTCTATCCCATCCTCAAGACCTCATACGGCCTGAGCTTCAGCCAGGTCGGCTTGATCACCCTGGCCTTTCAGTGCACCGCCTCCATGCTGCAACCCCTGGTCGGCCTCTATACCGACCGCCACCCCCAACCGTATTCCCTGACGGCCGGCATCAGCCTCACGCTGGTCGGCCTCCTGCTGATGTCCCGAGCCTCGACGTATCCCATCATCCTGCTCGCCGCCATGTTCATCGGGATGGGCTCGTCGATCTTCCATCCCGAGGCGTCCCGCGTGGCCCGGATGGCAGCCGGTGGACGCTACGGGCTCGCTCAGTCCCTCTTTCAGGTCGGCGGCAACATCGGCTCGGCCTCCGGCCCGTTGCTCGCCGCTTTCGTCGTCGTCCCGCACGGGCAGTCGAGCATTGCGTGGTTCTCGGGCGCGGCGCTGATCGCCATCGTCGTGCTGCTGATGATCGGGGCCTGGTATACCCGCAACCCCGCGCCGGCGCGACCGGGCCGGCGCACCCCGGCCGCCGCCGTGGTGTCCGCCACGGCGCCGAGCCAGTACACGTTGCCCCGCCGGAAGGTCATCCAGGCGGTGGCCATCCTCGTGGCCTTGCTGTTCTCCAAGAATGTGTACAGCGCCAGCCTGGGCTCGTACTACACGTTCTATCTGATCGACAAGTTCCACCTGCCGGTCGACGTCGCGCAGTTCTATCTGTTCGCGTTCCTCGCCGGCATCGTGGTCGGCACCCTGGCCGGCGGAGCGGTCGGTGACCGCGTGGGACGCATCCCGGTCATGTGGTTCTCGATCCTGGGGGCCTTGCCCTTCGCACTGCTCCTGCCGCACGCCAACTTGTTCTGGACCGGCATTCTGGCCGTGCTGATCGCCATGATCATGGCCTCCGCGTTCTCCGCCATCCTGGTCTATGCGCAGGAGCTCTTGCCTGGCCGGGTGGGTCTGGCGGCGGGGATGTTCTACGGCTTCTCGTTCGGCCTGGGGGGACTCGGCGCTGCCGCCCTCGGCAAGCTCGCTGACCTCACCAGCATCACCACCGTCTACCGCGTCTGCCCCTTTCTCCTGCTGCTGGGGCTGTTGACCGCCTTCCTGCCTCGTCGTCCGGCGCGTCTCGATGCCGCGAGTGCGACATGAACGACCTCTCGGCGGCGGTCGGCCCACTCGGGCGAAGCGGGGGAGAGCCATCGGCGCGTGGATCGGGTAGTATCGGCCGTACTAGCCCACAGGAGGTCTTCATCATGAACGACGCGAGCACGTCGACCACACCGCCAGCCGCCGTGAACCCTCCGGGCAAGCTGGCGCACGCGACGCCGACCACCGCCCCCCTCGTGGCGGGCCGGCGCTCCTTCTTCAAGTACCGCGACCTCGGCGTCACGGCCGCGAGCAGCGGGAAGATTCGCGCCCAGGTGACGATCGGGGCCGATGGGATGACGCAGCCGACGGGGTGGCACTACCACGTCTGCGAGGGGCAGTTCGTCTACATGCTCAGCGGATGGGTCGACCTGGAGTTCGAGGACGGCCAGAGCCTGCGCATCCAGGCCGGCGAGTCGCTCTACATCCCGGGCGGCCTGCGGCACAACGAGACGGGGGCATCGAAAGATCTCGAGCTCCTGGAAATCTCCGTTCCCGCGGACATGGGCACCGTGGCCTGCGATCCGCCTGAAGGGTGGCCCGCGCGCGCCTGACGCCGCGCTGACGGCGGGCCGCTGCTCGAGGGTTAGTTAGGTTGACCTTTCGTTCGAGTTAGGGCAACCTAACGCCCTCAAGGAGCGTGCCCATGACCGTCGCCATCGGCCTTCGTGCCGTCGTCACTGTCGTCGTTTTCGCGCTCACCCTCGTCGCCGCCTCGTCGTCCCCGCTGCGAGCGCAGACACCGCGCGTGGGGAAGATCGTCATCGCCGTGCAGCCCACCGCGACGCCCGAGCAGCTCTCCACGGACGCCAAGGAGCTGCGCGAGTTCCTCGGCAAGCGGCTCAACCGCGACGTCGAGATCGTCTTTCCCATGACCTTCGCGGGGGTCGTGGAGTCGCTGCGCTTCGGCCACGCCCAGGCCGCGTTCATGAGCGCCTGGCCGGCGCAGCTGGCCGTCAAGTACGCCAAGGCCGAGGTGGTCCTCGCCGAGGTGCGCGAGGTCGTCATCGGACAGGACAAGAAGGAGGAGACCTTCTACTTCTCCTACTGGGTCGTGCCGAAGGACAGCGCGGCGAGCAAGCTGGAGCAGCTGCGGGGCAAGCGCGCGGTCTTTCCGAGCCCGCTGTCGACCTCCGGCTTCGTCGCGCCGCTGGCCCGGCTGATCGAGCTCGGACTCGTCCCGCCGCAGGCGGGCAAGGAAGCCGATCCCAAGGCCTTCTTCGGCGACGTCCGCTTCGTCGGCGGCTACGTCCAGGGCTGGGAGGCGCTGAAGGCCGGGCAGGCTGACGTCGCCATCATCGCCGGCGATGTCTCCGAGAAGCTCTATCGCGAGGTGCTGGCCGGGACGAAGGTGATCGAGCAGCAGGGGCCCATTCCCTCGCACGCCGTCGTCTTCGCCAAGGACTTCGATCCGGCCGGCAAGGCGCAGCTGCGCGAAGCGCTCCTGGAGCTCGGCCAGCCCGAGCAGCGCGTGCTCATGCGCAAGTTCATCTCGGGCATCTTCGTGGGCTTCAAGCCGACGACGGCGGATCAGCACCTGGCCGCGCTCGACAAGTTCCTCAGCCAGACCCAGCTGGCGTTCGTCGAGCGACTCCGCTGACCGCGGGATGATCGAGCCCGGGCGCCCCGCGCTGGAAGCGAGCGACCTCTGGTTCGCCTACAGCGCCGGGCGCCCGGTCCTGCGCGGCGTCAGCCTCACCGCCCACGCGGGCGAGATCACCATGCTCCTCGGCGTCTCCGGCGGCGGCAAGACGACCCTGCTCAAGCTGTGCAAGGGGCTGCGCGCTCCCCAGCGCGGCACGGTGCGGGTGCACGGCGCGCCGGTCGTGGCGGGCCGGCGCAGCCGTCTGGACCCGGCGGTGGCCTACATCCCTCAGCACCTCGGCCTCGTGCTCAACCTGAGCGTGCTCGACAACACGTTGATGGGCGCGCTGGCCCGGGTGCCCGAGCTGCCCAGCCTCGCCCACCGGCTGCCTGTTGCCGAGCGGCGGCGCGCCGAGGACCTGCTGGCGCGACTCGGCATCGGTCACAAGGCCGGCGACAAGGCGTACGCGCTGTCGGGTGGTGAGCGCCAGCGCGTGGCCGTCGCCCGCGCGCTGATGCAGGAGCCGCGCGTGCTGCTGGCCGACGAGTTCGTCTCCCAGCTCGACGTCCTCACGAGCCGGGAGATCCTGACGGTGGTGCGTGGCATCGCCGATGCGGGCGTCGCCGTCGTCATCGCCACCCACGAGATCGAGCTCGTCGACCGCTACGCCGACAGCGTCGTCGTCCTCCGTGACGGCGAGAAGGTGCTGGACCGTCGAGTTCGCCCGGAGGGGACCGCGGACCTCGCGGTGGCGCTTCGGTCATGACGTCACCGCCGAGCGCCGCTCCGCCGCTGGCTGCGCCGGGCGCCCGGCCTCGCGCTGCTCGCGGCATTCCTCATCACGCTGGGCAACGTCGGCCTGCTCGACGCCGAGCGCCTGCGCCGGGCCGCGAGGAACCTCCTCATCTTCGTGGGCGGTCTCTTTCCCCCCGATCCGTCCACGCTGCCGACGCTCAGCGCCGCCATGCTGGAGACCATCCAGATCGCGTTCGCCGGTACGGCGCTCGGGTTTCTCCTGGCGCTGCCGCTGGCCTTGCTGGCGTGCCCGCTGCTCTTCGGCCCCGCGGTCACCGGGCCGGTGAAGCTGGTGCTCGCCTTCGTGCGCACGGTGCCCGCGCTGTTCTGGGCCATCGTCTTCGTCGTGGCCGTCGGCCTCGGCCCGGCCGCGGGGACGCTGGCGGTCGCGCTCTACTCGCTCGGCTATCTCGGCAAGCTGCTGTACGAGACCTTCGAGGGCGTCGATCCCGAGGTCATCGAAGCGGTGCGCAGCGTCGGCTGCAGCCGGGCGCAGCTCGCCCGGTACGCGCTGCTGCCCGAGACCGCCAACGGCATCCTCGCGTTGCTGCTGTTCATGTTCGAGTACAACGTCCGCGCCTCGTCGATCATGGGCTTCGTCGGCGCCGGCGGCATCGGCTTCTACCTGCTCGGCTACATCCAGCTCCTCCGATACGATCTCCTGCTGAGCGGGCTCCTCCTCACGCTCGCGGTGGTCATCGTCATCGACCGCCTCAGCGCGCTGCTGCGCCGCATGTTCCTGGTCCCGGTCAGCTCGCCCGCGCCCGCCGAATAGCGACACCTCCGCCGAGCTTCTCCCGGCACGGCACAGCGGATGCCGTCGGGTATACAGTCCCTGTCATGGCCATACTGTTGACCGAGAGCAGCGAGACCGTACTTGCCGCCGCCCGGGTCGAGGGCGAGCATCTGTGGCTGTCCCCGGTCGAGCTCGAGGGCGCGACCGGGTGGTCGTCGAGACCGGAGGGCCTCTGCCGAGGGAGCCTCTGCGTGCCCATACCTGCCGGCCGCGAGCGCGAGTTCTTCCGCGGCGAGCAGATCGATGCGGCCGCGCTCTGGCGGCACCTGGGCCAGCCACTCGCCCACAGCGCCGACGGCAGCGCCTGGGTGTTCGGGACGTCCGCCGCGGACCGCGCGGCCGCGCTGCGCTCGCTCGAGGCGCCGGACTTCACGCTGCCCGACCGGACCGGACGCCGCCACTCGCTCTCCGAGCATCGCGGCAAGAAGGTCTTGCTGGTGTCCTGGGCCTCGTGGTGAGGGTGCCGCCGCGACCTGCCCGTGTGGCAGGATCTCTACGAGGAGCTGAAGGATCACGGCTTCGTCGTGATCGCCGTCGCCCTGGATAGCCGCGAGGGTGATCCGCTGCCGTGGATCGAGGCCGCGAACCCGACCTATCCCTGTCTGATCGACCGCGACCATCGCCTGGCCGATCTCTATCAGATGGTCAACGTGCCGCAGGCGGTGTGGATCGACGAGCGCGGCACGATCGTGCGTCCCACCGAGCCGGCCGGGGCCTACGAGGGATTTCGCCGCATGGATCGCGTCGACGCGCGAGGTGCCGGCCGACGCGGCCCGGATGACCGCCGAGACCAAGGCCACATATCTGAACGCGATCCGCGACTGGGTACGCCTGGGTCAGGCGAGCAGCCATGCCCTCGACGCCGAGCGCGCCCGGGCGCGTGCGCCGCAGCCCACCGAGGAGGCGGCGAGGGCGCACGTCTTCTTCCAGCTAGGACAACACCTGATCCGGCACGGGCAGCCGGAAGAGGGCGACCGCTGGCTGGCCGAGGCCAGTCACCTGCATCCGGACTCCTGGGCCATCTGGCGCCAGCGCGCGGGAGTGAACGAGCTGGGCCTGGCCGCCCAGCCGGATTTCTGGGCGCGGGTCGACGCGCTCGGCGAGCGGCGCTACTACGCCCCGATCGAGATGGAGGGGATGCCCTAGCGCGCCGCCATCTGGCGAGGCGCTAGCTCGAATACTCCGGGACCACCCAGAACGGCTTGCGCCCGGCCTCCATGCGCTGGATGTTGTCGAAGCCGTTGCGGTACGCCTTCGCCCAGTTGTCCCACGTCGGCCCGGCGCTGTGCGGCGTCAGGGTGACGTTCGGCAGCGAGAACAGCGGGTGGTTCTTCTTGGGCGGCTCCTCCACCATCACGTCGAGGCCGGCGGCGGCGATGGTGCCGGAGGTGAGCGCCTGGTGCAGCGCGTCCTCGTCCACGACCGGGCCGCGGCAGGTGTTGATGAGGATCGCGGTGCGCTTCATCATCGCGAACTGGGCCGTGGACATCATCTTGCGGGTGACGTCGTTCAGCGGCACGTGCAGGGTCACGATGTCGGAGGTGCGCAGGAGCTCGGTGAAGAGGGTGAAGCGGACGCCGAGCGCGTCTTCCTGGTCCTCGCTGAGCCGGAGGATGTCGTAGTAGCGAACGTCCATGTCGAAGCCCTGAACGCGGCGCGCGACCTTCTTGCCGATGTTGCCGAGGCCGACGATGCCGAGCCGCTTGCCCTCCACCTCGTAGGTGCGGATGGCGGCGAAGTCGGCGGCGCGCCACGTGCCGGCGACGACGTTGTTGTGGTGGTACACGAGCTTCTTGAGCACGGCCAGCATGAGCATGACGGCGTGCTCGGCGACGGCGACCGAGTTGGCGCCCGCCGTTGTTGGCCACGGGCACCTTGGCCTTGCGCGCGGCCTCGATGTCGACGCGGTCGTAGCCGGCGCTGGTCAGCTGCACGAGCTTCAGCTTGGGCGCGGCGCGGAAGAACTCGTTGCCGATGCCCGTGGCGCGGCGAGCCGAGATAGTACTCGGCGTCGGCGGCGGCGTCGTAGAACTCGGGCTTGGTGGGATCGACGACGACCAGCTCCATGCCGGGCGGGAGCAGCTCGCGCGCGATCTCCATGACGGGGGCGGGCTGCGGGGGCGTGAGGATCTTGGTCACGATCTCCTCCTGGGGACGACGGTGAGGTTGCCGCCGCGTAGTGTAGCCGAGCCGCGGCGTCGGTCACATGGCCGTGTAGCCACCGTCGACGAACAGGAGCGTGCCCGTCACGTACGAGGCGTCGTCGGAGGCGAGGAACAGGATGCAGGCCGCGACTTCCTCGGGCGTGCCCGGCCGCCGCAGCATGGTGCCCTTGGCGGCGTCCTCGCGATACTGCTCGAAGGTCCGGCCCATCTCGCGGATGCGGCGCTCGTGAAAGGGCGTGTAGATGGGCCCCGGACACACGGCGTTCACCCGGATCTGGTCCGCCGCGTGATCCGCCGCCATGCCCCGCGTCAGCCCGGCCACCGCGGCCTTGGTGGTGTCGTACTGCGTCGTCTTGCCCACGCTCGTCACGGAGCGGACGGAGGCGACGTTGACGATGCTGCCGCCGCCGCTCTGACGGATGATCGGGATCGCCGCCTTCGCGCAGAACGCGTACCCCTTGAGGTTCACGCCGAGGATCTCGTCCCAGCTCTCGGCGCTGGCCTCGACCACCGTGTGATAGAGCCGGATCCCGGCGTTGTTCACGAGGATGTCGAGCCGGCCGAAGCGATCCGCCGCCTGCTTGACGAAGCCGGCGGCGTCGACCTCGCGCCCCATGTTGGCCTCGACGAAGAGCGCCTGGCCGCCGCTCGCCTCGACCTCGGCCACGACGCGCTTGCCGCGATCGGCGTCGCGGTCGGCAAACGCCACCGTCGCGCCCTCCGCCACGAACCGCCGCACCGTGGCCTCGCCGATGCCCGACGCCCCGCCCGTGACCGCGGCGACTTTCCCGTTCAGTCGTGCCATGTGTCTCTCCTCCGCGCGCCGGCCGAGCTAGACCGTCGGCGCGTGCGTGTTCTCCGCGAGCTGCGACCAGCGCGTCCTGGATGCGTCGGTCGATCTCGATGCCCTCGCGCATGAGGCGCGCGCGCTCGCGATACGCGCGCTCACCGGGGATGCGGATCTCGTCGACGCCGTCCTGCCGCGGCGTCGCCTTGATGCGCGGCGATCTCCGCGCTCAGCTCGCGCCGGTAGTCATCCAGCGGAACGAACAGGTCGGGCTTGAACGCGATGAAGAGGTAGCCGGACCGCTCCTGGTCGTCGGCCGCCCCGCGCAGAGCACGCCGAGCGCGTGCATGGCCAGCGCCAGCGCGTAGCCCTTGTGCCCGCCGAACGGCAGGATCGCGCCGCGACGCGCGGCCGCCGCGTCCGTCGTGGGACGGCCGTGCTCGTCGATCGCGACGCCCTCGGGCAGCGGGATACCGAGCCGCTGCCGGAACTGGAGATCGGTGCCCATGAACGCCGAGGTGCCCAGATCGATCACCAGCGGGTCGCCGTCCATCGGAAACCCGAAGGCGATCGGGTTGGTGCCGAGAGCCGGCCGGGCGCCGCCGAGTGGCGCGACCATCGGCGGCGCGGCCACGGTGTGGATGCCGATCAGGCCGGCGCGCGCCACCATCTCGACGTAGTACGCGCTGCGCCCGCTCATCCAGATGTTGCTGACGCCGACGAGCGCCAGGCCGTGCGGCGTGCGCCCGCTCGATCACGGCGCGCGTCGCGTAGTACATCCCCAGCATGCCGCTCTGGTTGCCGCCGTCGAAGAGCACCGACACGCTCGTCTCCTGGACCACGCGCATCGGACTGCGGGGCAGCTTGAAGCGAGGATAGTCGGCGACGTTGAGCAGCTTCGGCAGGCCGGAGTACTCGTAGCCGCACAGCGCCGCGTCGATCACGTGGTCGGCGAGGATCCGCGCTTCCTCGGCGTCGTACCCGATCCCGCGCATGGCCCGCTCGGACAGCACGCGGGCCTCGGCGACGCTCAGGTGGACGCGTTCGGTGTCCGGTCGTGCTCCCGACACGGACGCCTAGCCGCCGTGCTGCCGGCGGATGTCCGCCAGGTGATGGAGCTCGTGGCCGGCCACGCAGTAGGCGATGGCCCGGACGCTGCGGAGGGTCCAGTCATCCGGTGCGCGGCGCCGCCAGGCCGCGGCGTCCAGGCCGCGCAGGAACGCGACGAACGCCGCGCGTACCGCCGTGAGCTCGGCCACGATGTCGGCGAGCGGGCGCTCCCCGAAGCTGGCGGCGGCCGCGTACTGCTCGAACTCGACCTTGGTCCACATCACGGGGTCGGCCCGCGCGATGCGGAGCGCGCGGTAGCTGAAGACGCGCTCGACGTCGGCCACGTGCCCGACGATCTCGAGCGCGTTCCACTCGCCGGGCGCCTCCCGCCGCAGCGCCTGCTGCGGCGTGAAGGTGCCCAGGTACGCCGCGCTCTCGGCGATCTGGCGCTCGAGCGTGTCCACGACGTGTCCGTCGGGGACGAGCTTGATGTACCCGAAGTAGTAGGGCTGGCCCTCGTCGGCGTCAGGACGTCCGGGGTCAGTACCGTGCACGCGGTGTCTCCTCTGCGGCCATCATGCGGTCTGCGTTCAGGGCCTGCCTAGACTATACGAACGTGGATGGCTGCATCGATCCAGTCGTGGCGGCCTCGAAGAGGCCACCGCGAGGGGAGTGGCTCGCACCCTATGTCGGTCGAGGTCACGGTCGGATATGCTACGGCACGAAGATCGCGAGGCCCGGGAGGAACAGTTCCGCGAGAAACGGCCTCGCCACACTATGGAGCTCGAGATAGAGCTCGAGCTCGGCTCCGCGGTGGATGTGCTCGCCCGCCCACGAGCACGCGACCCTCTCGGGATCCTTGTGCGTGTAGACGACGACGCGCGCCGCGGCCTTGCCGGCCTTGTGCATCCGCGCGGCGTCGGGCGCGCCGATGTCGATCCACAAGTCGCACGCGCCCGTCGCCGTCGCGCGCTGACGGACGTCTTATCGTTGATGTCTCGGGCATGACCCGGCGCCATCCGCCGGGTCATGCCGCGGACGCGAGCCCTCTCGTCACTCCGTCGTGCGCGCTCCCTCGGTCGTTTCCACATTGCCTTCCGCCGCGCTCGGGCCGAACAGGTCGCCCTCCCAGAACAGCGGGTCGATCTCTTCGGTCGGCGTCGCCCGGCGGTCTGAGTCGAGCCGACCGGGCAGCGCGGGGATCACCGCAGACGGCGCCAGTGGCGTGATGGGCGCCGGAATCGCCACCGTGGTCGACCGCGAGCCAACCCGAGGCGGCGCGGAGACCATCGTCGTAGCCTGCGGCAGCTTCACCGCCATCAGGGGCCCCGGCGCGACGACCTGGATCCGGGCGCTCTCCGCGCAGTTGTCCTCGTCGGACTCGGTGACCACGCGCAGGTCGTCGACACAGGCGATGACGTAGTAGCCCCCCGCCGTGAGGCTGCCAGGGACGGCCACCATCGGTGTCTGCGAGCTGAACTGACCCGAGCCGAGCGCGGGAATCGGCAGAATCGTCGTCGATCTCACGTCCGCCGCCGAGCGATGCGGGAAGCGCGAGAAGTAGTAGCGCAAGGTGGACGCCGCCGCCGGCCCGGTGCCGATGTTGAACACGTTGGTGGTCACGGAGATGGATTGGCCGATCGTGGCCGGGTCCGTCGGGCCGACCGAGCTCACCCAGAGATCTGGCAGCGCGACGGCGAGCACGCTCAGCGTGAGCGCCATGGTCCGGCAGTTGTTCGTCTCGTTGGCCTCGGCGTCGACGCCCAGGTCGTCGGCGCAGGCGGTGATCCGGTAGTTGCCCGGCGGCAGCGTGAGCGGCACCTCGACCGGCACCCGGTGAATGGCGCTGGCGCGCGGCGCCAGCGCGCCGACCGGCACCTGGGTCGCGGCACGAATGTCGTTGGTCGCGCGGAAGAGCGAGGTCCCGAAGTAGTACCGCAGCGTGGAGGGCGGCGCCGGTACGTCGCCCGCGTTGGTGGTGGTCGTCTGGACCAGGACGGTGGCGCCGGCCGCGACCTGCGTCGCCTGGGTGCTGATGTCACTCACGACCAGGTCCGGCCGCATGATCAGCACCGAGGCGCCACTGGTGCGGCAGTTGTTCGTCGAGCTTTCCTCGACGATCGAGCTGGGATCGTTGGCGCAGACCTCGATCGTGGCGAGGCCGGCGCCCGTCGTCTTGGGCACCGTGAACGAGCTGGTGCTGGACAGGCTCTGAAACGGACCCAGCGCGCCGACGGACACCTGCCCGACGAGGGCTCGCGGCAGCGCGCCAAGGTGCAGGTAGATCCGCGCGGTGGTCGCAGGCGCCTTGGTCTCACCCTGGTTCTGGATCGTGAACGTCGTGCTCACCTTGCCTCCGGGCAGCGCGCTGTTCGCCGACACGCCCACCGCGGTCGTCACCAGCTCGGGGAGCGGCCGCAGCGCCGTCATCACGGCATTCTCGACGGTGACGTTGGGCGGCTGCGGCAGCGGCCCCGTGGGATCCGGCACGTAAAACCCGCGCGCGTCGCCGCCGAAATACACGCGCCCGGTGGGATCGAGCGTCACGGCGCGGAGGATCACGTCGTTGGGGACCCCGGGGCCGCCACGGGCCCGCACCGCCATCGAAAACAGCAACGCTCCGGCCGGGCTGATCCGGCTCACGAAACTGTAGGCCTCGGTCAGGCTCTGGGGGTTTGTCTTCGGGAAATCGGGTGAATCGGTGGAGCCCACGACCCACGCGCTGCCGCTGGGTCCGATGGCGATGCCCAGACCCGTGTCGGTGCCGCGGCCGCCCAGATATGTGGAGTAGAGGAGTGCGCCGCTCGAATTCAGCTTCACCACGAAGGCGTTCTGCGCGGTGGCTCCCCCCAGCGCCGTCTGGAAGGCGTTGAGCGTCGGGAAGTCGCTGTCAATCGTGAAGCCGGTCACGTGGACGTTGCCGTCGCGGTCCACCGCGACCGCGGTGGCCCGGGTGTCACGAGGCCCACCGTCTCCGGCGATCGTGCCCGACAGGAAGGTCGAGTACCGCAGCGCGCCGGAAGGATCGAACTGGGTGATGAAGGCGGCGGAGGTCCGCCCAATGCCGCCGTCGATGTTGTCCTGGAGCGGATGGAGTAGCGGGAAGCTCGGGTCGTTCGTGTCGCCGACGACCCAGGCGTTGCCGGAGCCATCCAGCGCGACGCCGGCGCCGGTCGTAAAATTGATGTTGCCGAGAAACGTGCTGTACACGAGACCGGATCCGTCGGGCAGCAGCTTGGCGACGAAGGTGCTGCCGAGGGCCAACATCACGCCGAAGGTCGGGCTCGGCGTCCCCACCACCGGAAAGTCCAAGGAGTTCGTGACGCCAACGACGTAGGCGTTTCCGGCGCTGTTGACGGCGATCGCGTTGCCGTTCTCGAAGCCCCGCCCGCCCAGATACGTCGAGTACACCAGCGCCGAGCCGGTCGGGTTCAACTTGGTCACGAAGGCGTCGCTCGACCCCAAGAGCCCGGTCTGGAAGGCGCCGACGGTGACGGGGAAATCGCCCGACGCCGTAAATCCCGTTAGGTAGGCGTTACCAGCCGCGTCGGTCGCGATCCCCAGCGCGAAATCCCTCGCGGCCCCGCCCAGATATGTTGCGTAGAGCAACGCGGTCCCGGTGGGATTGAGCTTCGCCACGAAGGCGTCGAAGTCGCCGCCGGTACGCGCTTGGACCCCGCCCGCCACCGGAAAGTCGGCGGACTGGGTTTGCCCGGTCAGGTAGGCGTTGCCGGCGGCATCGGTGGCGAGGCCGTAGATGGAATCGGCCTGCGTGCCGCCGAGGACCGCCGTGTACGCCACCACCGGATCGATGATGAGCGGGTGCGCGCGATCGTACGCGCCGACGGCGAATGCGACCTGCGGCCGGGCCGCGGGTGTGGCGGCGGGCATGATCGTGTACTGGCTGGCGATCGTGCGCCGGACGCCGGCGATGGTCTGATAGCTCACCGGCTCGCGCATGCGCAGCTCGCGCCCCGCCACCGCCATCACGAGGTCGCCGCGCGCGTCCACGCGCAGCGAGTCCACGCCTTCGAAGACGAGACGGACGCGGCTCGGATCGGCGCCCGGGGCCACGACGAAGTCGTACTCGAGCTGGCGCCCGCTGCCGTAGTAGACCATCCCGATTCCTGGATAGACGTCGTCGACGGCCACGCTGGCGTAGGTCGGCACGTCGGTGCGCCAGCGAGAAGGATCCCGGCCGATGAAGTAGTTCGCGACACCGGGGAGCTGCTGCTGCCCCGCCAGCCGTGGCCGTGGATTTGCGCTGGCCAGCGACATGCGGACGACGGCGGGTTGCGGAGCGTCGGCCGCGGGAGTCGTGACGAGCTCGTCGCGCCGTTCTCCAACCAACCCGTGACGACGGGCCAGATCAGATTTCCGGGCCGCCGGCGCCAGCACCACGACGGTCTCGGTCGCCGTGAGAAACGCGGTATATCCGGCGCCGCGAGCGAGAAACTTCACGGCCGGATCGGCCTGGCCGCGGTTTTCCTCGAACGCCAGCGAGAGCTGAGCGTACGCCGCGCGCTGCTGCGCGGCCGCCGGCGCCACTTCCGTTGCCGGTGGGGGCGGCGCGATCTGACGCGGCGGCGGCACTGCGACCGCGATGCTCGAGCTCAGCAGGCAGACGAGGACAACCATGGCAACGATGCGGAGCCACATCATGGCGGGGCCCTCCCTCGATGGTCCGGTGGTCCTCCAGTTCGCTGGAGGTCGGGGACGGCGTCATGGGGGAGCCCGCCGACCGAGTGAACGGTAAAGTCCCAGGACCGTACGAGTGGTGACACGTTCTGTCAAGATGACGACTGACGACTCCTGCCATTAATCACGCCAGCCTGTCACGGGCCAGGACGGTCGGGCATGGGCGGAGGACTTCGCCAAGCCGCCGGAGGTCGCCGATCGGTGCCGGGTGCGCGGACTCGATAGCCTGCTGGCAGCTCCGGACTGTGCGTAGGGGGCACAGATGAACCCGAGCGCGTCCGCCTCCCCGGGGCCCACCGATAAGGGGCCTTCTGCTTATCCGGTTGACTCCACCAGCCCCCAAGGGACAGGGGTTGGGCGGAACCAATTGGTCTGAGCCCCAAAAAGGCCTCGGGCACGTCAGCCTGTCGCGAGCGCGTGCCTTTCCACCGCGCCTTCGATCACGTCGCCATCGATCGTGGCGTAGAGATGTCCGCCTGTCACCGAGAGCGCGAACACCATGCGGCGCTTCAAGCGCGCGACCAGCTCCGCGAGAAACGGCCTCGCCACGCTGTAGAGCTCGAGCTCGGCCCCGCGGTGGATGTGCTCGCCCGCCCACGAGCGCGCGACCTTGTCGGGATCCTTGTGCGTGTAGACGACGACGCGCGCCGCGGCCTTGCCGGCCTTGTGCATCCGCGCGGCGTCGGGCGCGCCGATGTCGATCCACACGCGCATCACGCCAGCGAGATCACGCACGGCGAGCGGTGGCTCGTCCGGCTCGGCCAGGCCGTTGGAGAACGCGATCCCCTCCGCGTATTCGAGGCAGTAGGCGAGGACGCGCGTGACGAGATAGTCCTCCGCCTCCGACGGATGCCGGGCGGCGCGGATCGCGAGCGTCTGGTAGACGCCGCGGTCGACGTCGGACAGCTCGATCTGGAAGCTGTGGATTGTCATGGCTCAGTTTTCCTGCATCAGGTGATCGCGCTGGGTCGTGCCGGCGTAGTCGCGGCGATAGCGGCCGCGCCGCTCTACATGGCGACACTGACCGGTGCCTTGAACAACACGCCTGCGCAGGGTACGCCGGAAGTCGATGCGAAACGCAAGGAATACAACCAGTTCATCCGCAGCGCTGGCATCTTCGACGGCGTGATCGACTTCGATGTCGTCACGCTCGACCCGGCGACGGGCGAGTTGAAGGCCGTGTATCAGCCCGGCTCCAGCGTCGGCGGCCCCGGCGACAAGATCCACCCGAACCGGGCCGGGTACGCCGCGATGGGCAATGCCATCGACCTCGACATGATCGTTGGCAAGTAGAGTGATGGGCGCCCCGCTGGAGCGGGGCGCCCGCGTCGCGTCACGCCGACTTCAGCGTCTCGTACACGCTCGCCTCGAACTGGCCGTAGAGCTTCACGGCCTTCGTGTCGGCGAACGGCAGGATCTGCGTCATGATCTGGCCGGAGACCTTCTTGGCCGGATCGAGCCAGTAGTACGTGTTGTAGAGGCCGCCCCAGCTGAACGTGCCGGCGCTGCGGCCGTTGGGCCCGGCCTGGAGATTCATCATGTAGCCGAGGCCCCAGCGAATGTCCGCGCCGGGGAAGAAGTTGACGTCGTTCGACAGGGCGGGCATCGCGGTCTTGAGGACGCCGCACGGGATGTTGCCCGTGTGGTTCTGGTTCATCAAGGCGACGGTCTCCGGCTTGAGGATGCGCGTGCCGTTGAGGCTGCCGCCGTTCAGCAGCATCTGCAAGAACACCATGTAGTCGCGCGGCGTCGAGTAGAGCGGGCCGCCCGCCGGCCAGAACTCGCCCTTCACCGGCACCGGCTCCAGCGGCTGCACCGCGAGCGAGCCGTCGGGCTGGCGCGTGTGCAGCCGCGCCTGGCGCGCACGCTGTTCCTGGCTCGTGACGTAGCCGCTGTCCTTCATGCCGAGCGGCGCGAAGATCCGCTCGCGGAAGATGTCCTCGAGCGCCACGCCGCTGACCGTCTCGATGAGACGCCCCGTCCACTCGATGTTGATGCCGTACAGCCAGCGGGTGCCCGGGTCGAACACCAGCGGCTGGCGGAGGGACGCCACCTTGCCGGTGGCCCGGCCCGGCATCCCCGTCGCCTTGATGTAGCGACCGGTGTCTGCGTCCCAGGTGTCGTAGCTGAACCCGGCGGTGTGCGTCAGCAGCTGGCGCAGCGTGATCGGTCCGTTGGCGGGACGGACCTTCGGCGCGCCGGCCGCGTCGAAGCCTTCGAGCACCGTGGGCGAGCCCAGCGTCGGGTCGATGTTGGGCACCGGTCCCTCGAGCGTGAGCTTGCCCTGCTCGACGAGCTGCATGGCCGCGACGGTGGCGATCGCCTTGGTCATGGAGGCGATGCGGAAGACGGTGTCGGGGGTCATCGTCGCCGGCTGGTCGAGCGCGCGGACGCCGAACGCACCCTCGTACAGCACGCCCTTGTCGGTCGCGACCATCGCCACGACGCCCGGGACGTCCTTGGCGTCGACCGCCTGCTTCAGGACTGAGTCGATGCGGGCGCCCCGGCCGGCCTGGGCGTGAGCCCGGCGGGTGGGAGTGGCAGTGCCGACCGCGACAGCGGCGGCGAGCGCGGCGGTTCCCTTCAGAACGTCGCGGCGGCTCTGCGGTGACGTCATGGCTGGGTCCTCCCCATGGCGCCTACCTACAGCGCGGACAACAGGCCTGTCAAGCCACGTCCTGGACCCCTTTCGGTGGTATCGGCGGGGTCACGGTCGGATATGCTACGTCGCGAATTCACGGGAGACAGCCATGGTGATCGTCGCTCGGCGCCGAGGCGCGCTCGTCGTGTTGCTCGTCGTGGTCCTGGCCCTCATTGCGCTGGGCGCGCCGTGGTCCCCAGCGCCGCGCGCGCAGTCACCACGCCCCGCGATCAACCGCCAGGGCGAGCTTGGCGACGCGCCCTACCTGATATCTGTGCCCGAGAACTGGCAGGGCGGCCTCGTCGTCTTCGCCCACGGCATCCAGCGCGGCCCGGGACGGGGCGACGTGACGTGGCCTCCGATCGGCAGCCACATCGTATCCGCCGGCCACGCGTGGATCTCGTCCGGCTACCGCGCGCGCGAGTACCAGCCGCACCTGTTCATCGAGGATCTGGTCGCGCTCCGCGAGCTGTTCCTGAAGGAAGTCGGCCAGCCGCGCTGGACCATCATCTACGGCCAGTCGATGGGCGGCCACATCGCGGTGGCCTCGCTGGAGCTGCGGCCCGGCCTGTATCAGGGCGGCCTGTCCGAATGCGGCCTGGTGGACGGGGTCGGCATCGCCGACTACCTCACAGCGTACACCGCGGCGGCCGAACTGATCTCGGGCGTGCAGCTCTTCGATCTGCCCGACCGCGAGGCCTACAACCGCGCGCTCGGCGAGGTGGTCACGGCGCTCGGCATGCCGGGATCGTACACCGCGCGTGGACGGCAGTTCGACAGCGTCGTGAAGTACCTGATGGGCGGCGATCAGGCCGGCAACGATCTGCCGCTGCGGCTCGATGGTCTGACGCGACGCTACCTGCTGAACATCGTGTACCGTCCCGCGGAATCTCGACGCGGAGTCGAACCCCGGGTTGCGCGCCGCCAGCACCGCCCACGTGAAGTACCGTATCGACCCCGGCCTCGGCCTCAGCGAGGACGAGATCAACGCACGCGTCCGACGCGTGCAGCCGTTCAAGGACGCGCGTTCGGCCAGCGTGAACCCCGTGTACGCCGAGCGAACGGGACGTCTGACCGTGCCGCTGCTGACGCTGCACGAGACCGGCGACGCGTGGGTACCGCTCAGCCTCGAGCAGTCGTACCGCCGTCGCACCATCGCGGCCGGGACGGACCACCTGCTGGTGCAGCGGGTGTACCGCGCGGGCAGCCACTGCGGCATCGACGCCAAGATCCGTCAGCAGGCGTTCGACGATCTGGTCGCCTGGATCGAGCGCGGCGTGCGGCCGAAAGGCGAGGACGTACTGGCGCCCGATCTGTCGCGTATCGGCCTCGAATGGACACCGGCGCTGATGCTGGACGATCCGCTCGCCGCGACGCGAAAGGCGCCGTGACGATCACGCGCCGGGCGTGACGGTGCGATCCACCACGCTCAGGCCCTCCAGCGCGAGGCCGTAGCCCAGGTAGTCGACCAGCTGCTTCTTGAGCGGCTGGGTGAAGAGCACGCGCGTGTAGCGCAGCAGCAGCGCGGACTGCTGCGCGATCTGCCGGGCCAGCGCCCATGCGCGCGGCAGGAGGTCGGCGCGCGGCAGCAGCTCGCTCACGAGGCCCAGCTCCAGCGCCTTCGCCGCGTCGAGCGTCTGTCCGGTCAGCAAGAAGTAGCGGCCGCGATTCCAGCCCAGCAGCAGCGGGTAGACGATGTGCATGCCGTCGCCCGGCACCATCCCGTTCGGGAAGTGGGCCGAATCCTGGAACTGCACGTCGTCGGCGGCCAGCACGATGTCGCACAGCAGCGGGATCTCGGAGTGCCGCCAGGCCGGGCCGTTGATCGCGCCGATCATCGGCACCTCGATGTCGAGCAGGCTCGTCAGCAGCTGCTTGCCCTCCCAGTAGACGCGATCCCACTGGCCCGGCGTGCTGCGCATGCCGGTGCCTCCGGCCGCGCGGGGACCGGAGTACGTGTCGCCGGTGCCGGTGAGGATGACGACCTTGGTGTCGGGATCGCTGCCCACGTCACGGAAGGCCTGGGGGAACTCGCCGTGCGGCAGGAGACCCCACTGCAGCGGGCCGCCGTTGGTGTGGAACGTCATCTGTAGGATGCCATCGCGCCGCTCCATGCGGATGGTCTGGTACTTCGTCGCGTAGTCGTCGAAGCGCGCCATCAGACCGACCGCCTCACGGCCGCGCCGGCAGCGGCGGCGTGCTGAAGGGGGGCCGCCGATGCTGCGTCGCCTGCTCGTAGCCGTACACGATCTTGATCAGCGTGGGCTCGCTCCAGGCCCGGCCCAGAACTTGTAGTCCGACCGGCAGGCTGTCGCGCACGAAGCCCATGGGCACCGTGATCGCCGGGAAGCCGGTCGGGGGCGACAGACGCGGACTGTTGTTGCCGTGCGGGCGTGTTGAGGTCGCCGATCATGCGCGGCGGAAAGGCCCACGACGGATAGACGAGCGCGTCGAGCGTGTTGTCGTCCATCACCTTCTGCACCGCCTCGCGCATCTGCCGCATGTTCTGGGCCACCTGATCGCAGCGCGGGTTCTGGCTCAGCGGAGGCTCGGCCTGCCGGTCGAGCAGGCGCTTCTCGATCGACGGATGGAACTTCCCCGACTTGATGATGTCCTCCAGGGTCTTCACCTGCGCGTCGGGCGCCAGCCGCGGCAGGTAGTCGTTGATGTCGGACTTGAAGCGGAAGCAGAACAGCATCCCCGGCGGGATGCTGTCGATCTCGGCGATGGTGACGGGATCCACGATCGTCGCGCCCAGGCGCCGCAGGTCGGCGAGCGCCTGCTCCATGCGCTTCATCACGTCGGGATCGGTATTCGGCGGCGTGAAGAGCTGGCGGACCACGCCGAGCCGTGTGCCGCGCACGCCGTCCTTGTCGAGGAACTTCGTGTAGCTGTCGGCCCGCTTGCCCTGGCTGGCCGCGGTGACCGGATCGGCCGGATCGTAGCCGGCGATCACGTCGAAGATGGTCACGGCATCCACCACCGTGCGGGCCATCGGGCCGCCGATGTCCTTGTCGAGGAAGAGCGGCACGATCCCGTCGCGGCTGGTGAGTCCCATCGTCGAGCGGATGCCCACCAGGCTCGTGTGCGACGCCGGCCCGCGGATGGAGTTGCCGGTGTCGGTCCCCAGGCCGACCGCGCCGAAGTTGGCCGCCACCGCCGCGGCGGTCCCACCGCTGGAGCCGGCCGTCACGCGATCGAGCGCGTACGGATTGCGCGTGTAGCCGGGCAGCAGCGAGTTCACCGTCTCCATCGGGTCGAAGGCGAACTCCGCCATGTTGCTCTTGGCCAGCATGATGGCGCCGGCCGCGCGGAGCTTCTTGATCTGGAAGGCGTCCGTCTTCGACATCACGCCCTTCAGCGAGAGCGATCCCGCCGAGGTCGGCAGGTCGGTCGTCTCGTAGTTGTCCTTCACGATCAGCGGGACGCAGTGCAGGGGGCCGGCGGGACCCGACTGCGCGTACCGGGCGTCGAGGGCGTCGGCCAGCTTCAGGGCCTCGGGGTTGGTGACCACGATCGCGTTCAGCGCGGGGCCCTTCCGGTCGTAGGCCTCGATGCGATCGAGGTACATCTGGACCAGCGCGCGGCACGTGAGCGTCCTGGCCTTGAACGCCGCGTGGAGGTCGGCGATCGTCGCTTCCTCGTAGCGGAAGACGTCGAAGGCGCCCACCGTGAGCGGGACGGCCAGCAGCAGTCCCAGCGTGATACCGGCCAGCGGTAACCAGCGAGCTCTCATCCTGCCGCCTCCAGTCCGAGGTGTGGAGCGTGCCCGCAAGCTAGCCGGAGCGGCTTCCGTGGTCAAGGCGCTGCAGTATGCGTCGAGCGCGAGCTCGGAGGTATCATCCGGCGAAGGAATGAGTACCGCGACGCGGCGGGTGATCTTTCTCGACATCGATGGGGTGCTGGCTCCGATCCGCCGATGGGATCGGTACGGAGATCTGGACCCGGCGTGCATTCGGGTGCTGAACGAGATCGTGGCGCACGGCGGCGCCGACGTCGTCGTCTCGTCCACCTGGCGGTACGGCAAGACGATCGCCGAGCTGCAGGAGATCCTGGCCGCGGAGGGGTTCGCCGGCACCGTGGTCGGCAAGACCCCGATCGGCGGGCCCGGCGCCGACCGGGGACAGGAGATCGCCGCCTGGCTCGCGGAGCACGCCGTCGGCGGCTATGTGATCATCGACGACCACGTCGATATGGGCGAGCTACGCACCCACCTGGTTCTGACGCAGCCGGCCCGAGGCCTGCAACCCGCCGACGCGCCGCGAGCCATTGCGATCCTGATGCGACCGCGCAACGGAGGACCGCCATGCTGATCGTCGATTCGCAGATCCACCGCTGGCAGAACGGCGATGGCGAGGAGATGAGGATGGACGCGCATGACGCCGTTCGGCGTGACGTTCTGAAGCGGATGACGAGATTGACGGCCGCCGCCGCAGTGGGCGTGCGGCCGATGTTCGCGCGAGTGGGCCAGGCCCAGGAGAGGTCAGCGATGAAGACGTCCTACGATCCCGCGGGGAAGTTCGAGATCAAGGTGAGCGAGGTGGAGTTCCTGCGCACGCCGGGTGGGCGGCAGCTGATGGCCCGGATCTATCAACCGCAGGGGGCCGGGCCATTCCCCACGGTCCTCGACCTGCACGGCGGCGCGTGGCGCCGAAAGGATCGGCTCGCCGAGGAACCGATGGACCGCGCCATCGCGGCCAGTGGTGTCCTGGTGGTGGCCATCGATCTGAGACTCTCGGAGGAAGCGCCGTATCCGGCCTCGGTGCAGGACGCGAACTACGGTGTCCGCTGGCTCAAGTCCCGGGCGGCGGAATGGAACGGCGACCCGTCGAAGGTCGGCGTCTACGGCAGCTCCAGCGGCGGTCACGTCGCCGAGCTGCTGGCCATGCGCCCGCGCGATCCGCGCTACACGGCGATCCCCTTGCCGGCGGCGCCGGGCCTCGACGCCACGGTGGCCTACGTGGCGACGCGGTCGCCGGTCAGCGATCCCTACGCCCGCTTTCAGCAGGCGGAGACGATGAAGCGCGAGGGGATGATCGAGAACAGCCGGATCTACTTCAACCCGTGGGACACGATCTACGAGGGCAATCCGCAGCGAATCCTCGAGCGGCGTGAGCCGGTCACGCTCGTACCACTGCTGATCATGCAGGGCGCCCTCGACGACAACGTGCTACCGGCCCTGCAGGAGAAGTTCGCCGCGACTTACCGAGCGGCAGGCGGCGTGTGCGAGCTGACCGTCTTCGAGGACAGCGAGCACGAGTGGGTCGCCAAGCCGGGACCCCAGACCGACCGCGCGCGGGAGATGGTCAAGGCCTTCATCGCACGGCAGCTGAAGGCGTAGCCTCGACGGTCACGGCCTGCTCGCGGTAGCGGGCCGGAAATGTCTTCTTGAGCTGCTCGATCTTGGGCAGATCGTGGATCACGATGTAGGGATACGTCGGATTCTTGATCAGGAAGTCCTGGTGATAGGCCTCGGCGGCGTAGAAGCCGTTCAGCGGGTCGACGCGCGTGACGATCGCGCGGGGAAATGCCTTGGCCTTGTCCAGCTGAGCAATGTAGGCCTGAGCGATCCGCTTCTGAGACTCGTCGGCGTAGAAGATGTTGGAGCGGTATTGCGGACCCGTGTCGGGACCCTGTCGATTGAGCTGGGTCGGATCGTGGGCCACCGAGAAGTAGATCTGAAGAATCTCCCCGTAGGAGATCTCCTTCGGGTCGAAGCGGATCTCCACCGACTCGGCGTGCCCGGTGTTGCCACGGCTGACCGCCTCGTAGTCGGCGGTCGCCTTGGTGCCGCCAGCGTAGCCCGACAGCACCCGCTGCACGCCACGCACGTGCTGATAGACGCCCTGCACGCCCCAGAAGCAGCCACCCGCGATGACCGCGGTCTGCGTCGCTGCCGGGGCTTTGGGGTTGTCCAGCGCGGGCGCGGGAAGGACGGTTGCCTTCTCGGCGGCCGGCGTCGCGACGGGAACGCTGACGCCAAAGCCGGTCAGCAAGACGGCGAGCACCACGAGGACGATCTCGCGCCGGAGCATCAGAAAGGTGGGGGCGGAGCCGAGTGCGTTCATTGCCCAGCAGTGTACCCGCACCCGGCGCTTTTGGCGTCAGCCCTGGGTGGAGCCACCCTCGTGGTGGCTCCACCCAGGCGCATCAGTCGTCGCCGTGGTGATCTCGTCGTCGTGCTGACGGATGAACCGCTGAGGGACGAAGCCCGGGAGCTGCGTGTCGTCGAACGCGAAGACGAAGAACTGGTTGGGATTGTCGGTGACGACCTTGTTCTTGTCCGGCGTGACCGCCGTGAAGTCGTTGTCCGTGGCGATGAACAGGGTGTGCTTGACGGATCCGTTCATGTTCACGTCGGGGCCGAAGGAGATGCCCTCGATCTTGGCGGGGATGTGAATGGCGCTGACGCCGCTGGCGACCAGCGCGGCGACGACGTCCAGGAACGGGGTCTTGGGGAGTGCGAACGGCGCCAGGTTGGCCGCGCCGGAGATCTGGCTCACGTCGGTGGCGCCCTTGAGAGTGACGCGGAAGAGCTGCTTCACGACGGCGGCGCTGCCGTCGCCCAGGCCCTTGCCGTCGCGCTCGTCGAGCAGGAGATCGGTGTTGTTGATGGCCAGGATCTCGCTGACGCCGGAGCCCGTGGTGAGCGGGTAGGCGTACTGATGCGTCCGGCCCGTCCGGATGTCGATGGTGACGATCCGGATGATGCTGCCGCCGTCCTGGATCAGCGCCGCCTGCATGACCCCGACGAGCGTCTTGCCGTCGGGCGTGATGGCCAGACCCTCCATGCCCTTGTTGGCGACGCGGCCGGAGGTGTTGCCGGTGATCTCGTCGTTGCCCACCGGACTCGGAGCTTGACGGCCAGGTTCTCGGGCATGGCGAAGGCGCGGATCCGCCGGCCGCTCGAGCGGTCGAACTGGTACACGTACGGCCCGTACTCGTCGGAGATGTAGACGCTCTTGCCGTCGTTGGCGACCCGGATGCCCTCGGGATCGAGGCGGCCGTTGAACGGAAAGGTCGAGAGGTGCGCGGGATCGAAGTTGTCCGAGCGCCCGCTGAAGTAGTGTGTGTGGTCCACCGCGTTCAGGGCCGGGGCCCCGCTGCCCAGCCCGAGGCCGGCGCCCGTGCCGTAGACGAGCGGCGCCTTGCTCGACAGCAGCGTCGTGTCGATCACCATCGGCGTCAGCGTGAAGGGCAGCGCCGAGCCCGCGTCACTCGGGGCCAGGCTGAGGCTCAGCGTGTGGAAGCGCGGAATGTACGACGCCGTGTCGTCCACCGCGCTGTTGTACGCCTTGGCGTTCGGGCCGCGGTCGGGGAGCGCGAGGAAGATGTTGCCGCCGGCGTCCGCCGGCGTAGGCGAGGCCCGAGCCCATGCCGCCGAGCCGATTGCCGGGGATGCCGTTCTCGAGGGCGGGGCGGTCTCGATCGCCAGATCCTCGTAGGTGCCGCTGATGGATCCGATGGCGATGAGCTGGGGGTCCGCGAAGGCCACGGAGGCCAGCAGCAGAAGAGCCGCCGGGAGGACTGTGCAGCCAGGCGAAATGGCGACCGTTCCTCTTCGACGGCGACTCGTGTTGCTCGTCGCGGCCGGGATCATTCCAGTTGCGGCGATGTCGGGGAGCGGTCTCTATCTGCTGGCCCGGCAGCAGCGGGTCCAGGTGGAGCGGGTGGGCCTCGAGCTCGCCCGGGCCCTGGCCACGGGCGTCGACGCCGAGTTGCGGAGCTCCATCTCGGTGCTGGAGTCCCTCGCCACCACCGCGGCGCTCGACGGGCACGACCTGGCGCGATTCCGCGCGCAGGCCGAGCGGGTCGTGAAGACGCAGCCGCACTGGGCGGCCGTGATGCTGGCCGATCCCGTTGGCCGGCGCTTGATCGATACGCGGTTTCCGGGGCGCGTGCCCAGCGTGCTCACGACCGAGGCCGTCCGGATCCACGAGCCGAAGAGCTTCGAGGCCGTGGTCCGCGCGCGGGCGCCGGCGGTCGGCAACCTCGTCAACGGTCTCGACGGGAGCCTGCAGTTCCCGATTCGCGTGCCCGTCATCCGCAACGGCGCCCTCCGTTACGTGCTCACCGCGGTCATCACGCCCGAAGAAATCCGCGACGTCGTCCAGCGGCAGGGCGTGCCGGGCGATTGGGTCATCGGCGTCGGCATGCGCGACGGTGGCGAAGCGGCCGCCTCGGTCAGCATCGCGCGCAACGCCGAGGATCTGCCGGGACGCTGGCGCCCGGGCGAGCTGCGGACGCTGAAGGTCGGCCGAGGCCGTGGAGCTGGTCGGCAAGCTGGCCAACGAGACGACCTATGCCTACTGGACCTTCAACGGCAAGGTGCCCGGACCGTTCCTGCGCGTCCGCGTGGGCGATACGGTGGAGCTGACCTTCAAGAACCGCGAGGGCAGCCGCATGATCCACTCGGTCGACCTGCACGCCGTGACCGGGCCCGGCGGCGGCGCGGTGCTGACGCAGACGCCGCCCGGCGAGACGCAAGTCGTTCCGGTTCAAGGCGCTGAACCCGGGGCTCTTCGTCTATCACTGCGCCACGCCGATGGTGGCCAACCACATCTCCAGCGGAATGTACGGGCTGATCCTCGTGGAGCCGGCCGGCGGTCTGCCGAGGGCGACCGGATCTATACCTGGTACAGCCGGCTCCCGGACAGCGGCTGGTCGGCCGCACCGGGCTTGCCGGCAGCGCTGGTGGAAGGCGCCGCGTACCGCTCGGTGGTCGTCTATGGTGGCGGCGTCGTGCTCTCGCTCGCCCTGGCCGCGCTGGCCGCGATCTGGGTGGCGCGCAGCATCAATCAACCGATGCACGAGCTGCCACATCGCCGCCCAGGCGCTCGGCCGCGGCGGCCGCTTGAGGGCGCCGACCACGTCGATCCAGGAAACCCTGCGGATGTGACCGCGAGGTGGCGGACGCGATGACGTTCGTCGCCGTGGCGGACGTGGCACGCGACCCCAGCGCGAAGGACGTCCTGCGCACAGGATCGAGGACTGTTGTAGCGCGCATCTGGCGCCGGCCGAAGCCTCCGCGGCGGCCGGCGTGCGCCAGCAGAGCAGATCCGTCGCTGGAGCTCGCCATGGCGCAGCCGGAGCCGAGACGGGTCACGCTCGACGTGCGCGAGCTTCCGCACGCCGCTTCAGCTGGGCGCGTGCTCGAGCGGCTGGAGACGCTGGGCGCGGATGTGCGCGACGGGCAGGTGCACGATCGACGGCCGGAGGCTGCTCATGCAGCCGAGGGCGCTGGACGCGATCATTCGAGCAATGCCAATGCCGGCAGGTGCAGGTCCTGATCGCACGATCTCCTCGACGTGTCCCGGGTCATCAGGGCCGGCGCTGACCGCCCCGGCTGGACGCTGGCTATCTCGGCCCCGTCGACCTGGCCGACCGTGATCGACGCCGCCGGTTCGACGTGGCCGTGCGCCCGAGCTGGCCGGCACTACTCCGCCGCGAAGGACATCCGCCTGCCAGAAGGTGGTCGACTCGGGCGGGTCCGGTCACGATCTGGGCGCGAGCTACCAGCGACCTCGATCGTCTGCAGCAAGCGGTCTGGAGCGCCACCTGCTCGCGGTCAGCACGCGGTGAAGCTCATCGGCATCATCGGGATGGTCTCTCACTTCTTCACACCCAGGGGCGGGCCAGGTAGGTGCACCTGCACGCGTGAACTCGGCACGTCGAGATCGTCGTCAGCGACACGGGACGAGGGCATTGCGCCGAGCGATCCTGCCGTTCGGATGTTCGACCGCTTGCGCTGCGAAGGCAACAGCGTCGAGCACGGCGGTCTCGCACACCGGTCTCGACGCCTCGGTTCCTGGCGCTCGTCAAGCATCTGGTCCGAGCTGCACGGGATCTGGCAGCGTCAGCGTGACGAGCGCCGGCGAGGGACAGGGCGCGACCTTCGTGGCAAAGCTCCCGATCGCGGTGGCCCAGCGCCCGGCGGGGGTGGCGCCGGCGCATCCGACCGCGGCCACCGATGGCCCGCCGGCGAGCGGTACGCGCCTTGACGGCATCGCGGTCCTGGTCGTCGACGACGACCAGGATGCCCTCGACCTCTCGATGGCCATTCTCACGAGTGCGGGGGCCATCGTGCGCACCTCGCGCTCGGCGCCCGAGGCCCTGGAGATTCTGACCGAGTGGCGGCCCGATGTCCTGGTGTCGGACATCGAGATGCCGGGCGAGGACGGCTACACGCTCATCAAGAAGGTGCGGATGCTGGGACCCGAGCGCGGAGGTCACATCCCCGCCATCGCGCTGTCGGCGTACGGACGGATGCAGGATCGGATGCTGGCGCTGAGCACCGGCTACAACATGCACGTCCCCAAGCCGGTCGATCCCGGCGAGCTCACCACGATCATCGCCAGCGTGGCCGGACGGGCCTCAGCCGCGTAGGCCGTCTACCCGAGGACGTCCTTCTTGAAGCGCTCGAGCGTTCGCACGTGCTCCTCGGGACCCGGAAGACCCATCCCCATCGTGTTGACGCACAGGTGGCTGATGCCGCGCATCGCGCGCCAGGCCGCGATGTCCTTCGCGCGCTGTTCCACGGGCGTCGTGGCCAGTGCCATCCGCGCCTCGATGCCGAATGCGGCGGGGTCGCGCCCGGCCTGGCGGATGAGGCCGTGGAGACGATCGATCGTCTCCTGGCCCGCCGGACCCGGACGAAAGCTGGGCAGCGTGATCCAGCCGTCGGCGAGACGCGCCATGCGGCGGATGACCACCTCGCTATCGCCGCCCATCCAGATGGGAATCGGCCGCTGCACGGGCAGGGGATTGAGTCCGGCGTCGGGTACGCGGTGCCACCGTCCCGCGTAGGTGACCAGCTCCCGGGTCCAGAGCAGCCGCATGACCTCCAGCTGCTCCTCGACCCGCTGACCGCGATTGCCGAAGCTCTCACCGAGGGCCTCGAACTCGACGGTGTTCGATCCGACTCCGATGCCCAGACGTAGCCGTCCGCCCGAGAGGACGTCGACCTCGGCCGCCTGCTTGGCGACGAGCGCCGTCTGGCGCTGGGGCAGGATGACGATGCCGGTCACCAGCTCGATCCGCCGCGTGACCGCCGCGCAGAACCCGAAGAGCACCAGGGGCTCGTGGAAGGCGTGCCGGTACGTGAACTGGCTGTCCCAGCCGCCCGGCCGGTCGGGGTTGGCGCCCACCACGCTGTCGAAGGCGAGGATGTGCGTGTAGCCCATCGACTCGACGGCCTGGGCATAGTCGCGAATCACTGCCGGATCCCGCCCGATCTCGGTCTGCGGAAACACCACGCCGATCTTCACGGTTCTCTCTCCCTACACCTCGCGCGGATCGAGACCGATGTGCACGAGCGTCTCGCCGCTGGCCATCAGGGGCCCGGGGTGAATCGCCAGCACCACGCCGGCGTGAGGACTGAGCGCCTCGCCCGTCGGCTGACCCCAGAGATCGTAGTAGTGGCCGAGCACGGTGCCGACCTTCGAGCCGCTCGCCGCAGTGCACGGCGCGCTGGAAGAGGCCGCCCTGGGTGGCGCGCACCCACGCGAAATTCGAGAAGTAGGTGAGGGGACCGTGCGGGGCCACCGAGCCGGGCAGCATCCCGAGCTGGCGCATCACGTTGCGCAGGCGCTCGACGACGTCGGACACGAGCTCCGCGGTGAACGCCGGGCCTTTTCCGCCCGCTTCCACGATGAGCCCCGGGATCCCGTCGCGCGCGGCGACCATCATCGCCGAGCCCCCGAGGATGTCCATCGGCGCGGGCAGGGTGCTGTTGAAGCCGAAGGCGCGCGCCATGCTCTCGCTCTTCGTGCCGACCTCGCCGGGCGCGGCCGGAAAGAGCGCCCACCGGACGTCGGCGGTCATGGCGGTGTGGAGGTCGACGAGGTGGGTCGCGTGGGCTTTCAGCTCGGCGTAGATGGCGTGGGCCATCTGCTCGGTGAGCGTGCCGTCGGCCTTGCCGGGGAAGGCCCGGTTGAGGTCGCCGCCGGCGAATCCCTCGAACGGGCTCATGCGGATCTTGGACCGGAACGCGGTGATGTTCAGGATGGGCAGGGCGACGACGGTGCCCGCGAGGGTCGCGGTGTCGAGCTCACGCATCAGCTGGTGGACGACGAAGGCGCCGCACGCCTCGTTGCCGTGCACGCAGCCGTGCAGCCAGAGCGTGGGCCCGGGCTTGGCTGAGCGTCCGAGCAGCACCGGCACCTGCATGGGCCGGCCATCCGGCATGTCGCCCACCTTCAAGTAGCCGCGCGCGATCCCCGCGCCCTGCAGTACCGCCGTTCCGATTTGCAGCGTCGCCATCGAAGCGTCCTTTCTCAGGGGAACCCTAGTAGGGTTCCCCCTCCCCGTCCTGATCGAAGGGGAACCCTCGCAGGGTTCCCCCTCCCCTCCTGGCATGCGGGACTCCGGTTGGCTCCGACAATCGCTAGGTTTCGCGCGGGTCCAGGCCGATGTGCACCAGGACGTCGCCGGTGGCCATGGCGGGGCCCGGGTTGATGGCCAGCACGATGCCGGCGTGCGGGCTCTTCACCTCTTCGACGATGTCGCCGTGCGCGCCGAAGTAGCGACCGACCAGCGTGCCCTTGTCGACGCGCTGACCGCACTGCACCGCGCGCTCGAAGAGCCCGCCACGCGTGGCATTGACCCACGCGAAGTTCGAGAAGTACGTCAGCGGCCCGTGATCCTTGGGCTTCTCGGCGAGCATCCCGAGATGGCGCAGCACGTTGCGCAGGCGCTCGGCGCCCTCTACCACGGTCTCGCGCTCGAACGCCGGGCCGATCCCGCCCATCTCCACGATGAGGCTGGGGATGCCGTCGCGCGCGGCGGCGATCATCGACGAGCCGCCCAGGATGTCCATGGGGGCGGGCAGCGTGCTCTTGAGCCCGAAGGCCCGGGCCAGGCCCTCGGATTTGCGCCCGACGTCGCCCGGCGCGTTGGCGAACAGCGCCCAGCGCGTGTCGGGCGTGAGCGCGGTGTGGAAGTCGACGAAGTAGTCCGCGTACTCGCGAAGCCCCACGTAGATGGCGTGCGCCATCTGGTCGGTGAAGGCGCCGTCGGGGTTGCCCGGGAAGCAGCGGTTGAGGTCGCCGTAGCCGAAGGTCGCGAACGGGCTCATCCGCTGGCCGCGCTGCGAGGCGGTGATGTTGAGCATCGGCAGCGCCACCACGACACCGGCCAGACGGTCGGCCTCCAGCGTGCGCAACAGCTCGTGGATGATGAACGCGCCACAGAACTCGTCGCCGTGCACGCAGCCGTGGATCCACAGCACCGGCCCCTCGGCGGCGCCGCGCACGATGGTGACCGGGATGGTGACGGCCTCGCCGTCGGGCGTGTCGCCCACTCGCAGCTCGCCGCGGGCCACGCCGGGCCGGGCCGCCTCCGCGGTTCCTACACGAATCACGGTCGTCGCAGTGATCACGGTCTTGCCTCCGTCTTGATTTGCCGTTTGCATCATACGCGCATGATCTTTCGTAGGCCGACGAGGCGCTCGATGATGAGACCCAGCGCGATGATCAACAATATTTGCAGGGAGGTGATGGCGGCCACCACCGGGGTGCTCTCCCACTGCATGTACGCGAAGATCTCGATGGGCAGCGTGGTCCGGCCCGGGCCGGAGAGGAACAGCGCGATGTAGACGTCGCCGAACGAGACCATGAAGGTGAAGAGCAGGGCCGACAGCAGCCCCGGCGCCACCAGCGGGATCACGACCTCCCACAGGGCCCGCAGGCGCGAGGCGCCCAGCGTCAGCGCGGCCAGCTCGAGCTGAGCGTCGATCCCCTCCAGGCTGGCCACGATGCACGCGATGGCGAAGGGCAGGCAGATCAGGACGTGCCCGACGACGAGCGCGGCGAGGTCGGGCACGGGCACGACGAGTCAGCGCGAGCAGCAGCGAGATGCTGATCAGCAGGTGGGGGACCATCATGGGCAGCATCGCCAGCGACTGCACGAGGCCCTGACCGCGGCGCCCGGCGCGGACGAGACCGTAGGCGGTGAGAAAGCCGATGGCGGTGGCCACCACGGCGGCGACGACGGCGAGCCACAGGCTGAAGCGGAACGCGTTCACGAACCCCGCCGAGTCGAAGAACTTCGCGTACCAGCGGAGCGAGAAACCGGTGGGCGGGAACGTGTTGGCCTCGGTCGGGTTGAAGGATGAGAAGACGATGATGGCGACGGGGGCCAGCAGGAAGACGTAGATCGCGGTCACGACCGCGCCCAGCGCCAGGCGGCCCGTCCGGCCCGACGCTCGAGCTGGCGCGACGACGGGCGCGTCAGGCGACACGGCGGGCGAGTCAGGCGACACGGCGGCGTCCCACACGGAAGTACACCAGCAAGATCGTCAGCTGGCAGAGCACGAGCAGAAAGGCGACGGCCGAGGCCAGCGGCCAGTTGAGCGTGGACATGGTCAGCTCGTAGATCGTCTGGCCGAGCATCTGCACGTCCTTGCCGCCCATGAGCGCCGGGGTCACCACCGCACCCGCCGTCAGCGTGAACACCAGGGCCGAGCCCATCAGGATGCCGGGCCGGCTGAGCGGCAGCGTCACCTCCAGAAACGTCCGCGCGCGACCCGCCCCCAGCGTGTGCGCCGCGCGCTCGAGGTCGGGATCCTGGCCGGCCAGGGCCGCGAACAGCGGGAAGACCATGTACGGCAGCAGGATGTGCACGAGCGCGATCAGCACGGCCAGCTCGGTGTGCAGGATCTTCAGCGGACGATCGATGAGCCCGAGGCTGCGCAGCGCGGAATTGACCGTCCCCTCGCTGCCGAGCAGCACGATCCAGCCATAGGTCCGGACGATCACGCCGGTCATCAGAGGCGCGATGACCAGGAACATCAGCACCCCGCGCCACGCGCTCGTGGTGCGGGCCAGGTACCAGGCGAGCGGGTAGCCGAGCCCGAGGCAGCCCAGCGAGGTCAGCAGGGCGATCTTGAGCGTGCGCGCGATGATGGCGCGATGGTAGGACTCGCCGAGGAGCCGGGCGAAATTCTCGCCGGTGACGGTGGGGACCCAGAGGTCCAGCGCCGAGTAGCGGAAGACGCTCATGACCAGGAAGAAGCTGATCGGCGCGACGAGCGCGACGAGATAGATGGCCGCGATCGGCGTCAGCAGGAGTCGTCCGTACCGGCCGCTCGCCTCCATCTCAGGCTCCCGCGCCGCCATCGCGCGGCAGCGCGCGGCAGTCGCGCACGATGGCCCACACGGTGGCGCCCGGCGCCAGCGCACGGTACTCGGCGAGGCTCGGCTTGCTGCAGTGGAGCAGGAGCCCGTGATCCGTGCGGAGATCGAAGGTGACGATGTCGCCGGCGAACACCCGCTTGGCCACCGTCGCCGACATGGCCGGCGCGCCGGCCGGCCGCTCGGAGGCGAGATCGATCCGCTCGGGCCGGATCATCACGTACACGGGATCGCCGCCGCGGAGGCTCCGGCCCGGGGCAAACGCCTCGTAGCGGCCGCCGGCCGGCGGTGTCCACGGTCACGCTGGCGCCGGCGGTCGCCGCCACCACGCCCTCGATCAGGTTGGTCTCGCCGATGAATTCCGCCGCGAAGCGCGTGGCCGGATCGTCGTAGAGCTCCTCGGGGGTTCCCACCTGTTCGACGCGGCCGCGGTTGAGCAGCACCACCCGATCCGACATCTCGAAGGCCTCGTCCTGATCGTGGGTGACGAAGATGGTGGCGATGCCGAGGCGCTGCTGCAGCTCGCGCAGATCCAGACGCATCCGCTTGCGCAGCACCGCGTCGAGATTCGACAGGGGCTCGTCGAGCAGGAGCACGGTGGGCTCGATCACCAGGGCGCGGGCCAGGGCGACCCGCTGGCGCTGCCCTCCGCTCAGCTGCCCCGGCAACCGCCCCTCCACCCCCGGGAGCCCGACCAGATCGAGCATCCGTCGGACGCGCCCGCCGATCTCCGCGCGCGGCGTGCGCCGCATGCGCAGTCCGAACGCGACGTTGTCCATGACCGTCTTGTGGGGGAACAGCGCGTAGTTCTGGAAGACCACGCCCATGTCGCGGTGCTGGGGATCGAGCCGGGTGATGTCGCGCGCGCCGAGCAGGACGCGCCCGGCGTCGGGCGAGAGCAGGCCGGCCACGATGTGCAGCGTGGTGGTCTTGCCGCATCCGCTGGGGCCCAGGAGCGTGAGGAACTCGCCCTCACGCACGTCGACGTCGACCGGCCCCACGCCGAGCGTGGCGCCGTACCGCTTCACCACGCCCTGCAGCTCGAGGATCGTCTTCGCCATGGCCTCGGGGCGCGCTCGGCCGGGTGCGCCTAGCTGCCGAGCACTTCCTTGTTCCAGCGATCGCGGATCTGGTCGCGATAGGCGAACATCGCCATGTAGTCGAAGTTGCGCTGGATCTTGCCGAAGCTGGCGACCTGCTCGTCGGTCAGCGCGAGCTTCTTGAGGTCGGGCGGCAGGTTCTTCATGGCCTGGAGGTTCGTCGGGGGATAGCCGGTCTGGCGCGCGAAGGCGATCTGCTTTTCCGCCTCGAGCGTGGTGTTCACGAACTTCTCGGCGAGCTCGATGCTCTCCTTGGGGCGGCCGGCGAGGATCGCCGTGTTCCAGATGAAGCTGAGCCCGCCCTCCTTGGGGATCACGAACTCGATGGGCGCGCCGGCGGCGGCCGCCTTCTCGGCGCGGGCGCCGAAGTAGGGGCAGATCCAGATCTCCTCGGCGACCAGCAGCTGATGCGTGTGCTCGACGTTGTTGATGGTGACGGCCTTGTGCTGCTTGTAGAGATCCTTCAGCTTCGTGATGCCGGGATCGACGTTGTCGGGCGCGCCGCCCTCCAGCTGGTTGATCGCGTGGAAGACCTCCTGGCCCATCCAGTCCCACGACGGAAACGCCACCTTGCCGTCGAAGGCCGGATCCCACAGATCGGCCCAGCGCGTCACCGGCTTCTTGATGCGCTTGGTGTTCACGGCCAGCCCGTACGGGGTGTGGGTCTTGCCGGCCAGGTACGGATAGCGGAACGCGGGATGGATCTGCTTGAGATTCGGGATCCGCTCCTCGGTCCACTCGACGACGGCGTTCATGGCGCCGAGCTGGCTGGAGGTGTTCTGGTTCTCGTGGATCAGATCCCACTGCGGGCCGGCGGCGCTGGGCGATGACCAGCGGCTCGAACGACAGCCCCAGCTTCCACACGGTCTGGGCCTTGGCGCTCTGCTCGAACGGCTTCACGAACGTGCCGTTGAACCACTCCTGCCACGACCCGCCGGGAAAGAGGATGCGGAGCTCGGAGGCGGCCGCTGCACTCAGGCGCGGAGCCGCGAGGCCGCCCGCGGCCAGGGCCCCGAACGCGGCGGCCTGCGAGAGGAAACGGCGTCGGCTGGTGGGCGTGGACAGGCGCTCTCTCGACATTGCGGCTTCCTCCGACGTCGTGGTTTCCCCGACGTGGCGGCATCTAATCTTGAGTGCGGCTCGGTGTCAAGCCGCCCGCGGACTCCGTCGCACGACGGCGGCGGTTCGTGCGCGCTAGTCGCGCAGGCGCGGATCGAGCAGATCGCGGAGCCCGTCGCCGAGCAGGTTGGCGCCGAGCACCACGAGCGAGATGGCCATGCCGGGGACCGTCGCCAGCCACCAGGCGTTGGAGAGGTAGTCGCGCCCCTCGGCCAGCATCGCGCCCCACGAGGGCTGCGGCGGCTGGACGCCCATGCCCAGGAACGACAGCCCGGACTCGAGCAGGACCATCGTCGCAAATTGGCTCGAGCCGATGACCAGGATCGGCGCCAGCGTGTTGGGGAGGATGTGCAGGACGACGACGCGGAGGTCGCTGGCGCCCAGCGTGCGGGCGGCCTCGACGTAGTCGAGCTGGCGAATCGTGAGCACGGCCGCCCGGACCGTCCGCGCGTAGAGCACCCAGCCGGAGAGCGCCAGCACCGACACCAGCGCGCCCGGGCTGGTGCCCACCACCGCCACGATCGCGATGGCGAGCATGATGACGGGAAACGCCAGCTGCACGTCGGCCACGCGCATGACGAGGTCGTCCAGCCGACCGCCGAGCACGCCGGCGGCCAGCCCCACCGTCACCCCCACGCTGGCGGCCAGCACGACGGCGCTCGCGGCCAGCGCCAGCGACACGCGCCCGCCGTAGAGCAGGCGGGCGAGGATGTCGCGGCCGAGGTTGTCCGTCCCCAGCGTGTAGGCGGAGGCGCCGCCGAGCACCCGCGGCGGCTGCAGGCGCTTGCTGAAGCTCGGCTTGATCGGATCGGACGACGCCAGCAACGGTGCGGCCACGCTGGCCGCGATGACCACGGCGAGCAGGAGGCCGCCCACGACGGCCATGGGATGGCGCAGGAGCCGGCTCATCCGTACCGGATGCGAGGGTCGAGCACCGTGTAGAGCACGTCGACGAGGAGATTGATGGCCACGAAGAGCGTGGCCGACAGGATCAGCACGGTCTGCACCACCGGAAAGTCACGGAAGAAGATCGCGTCGACCACCAGCTTGCCCATGCCCGGCCAGGCAAAGATCGACTCGGTGATCACCGCGCCGCCCAGGAGCGTGCCGATCTGCAGCCCGAGCAGCGTGAGCAGCGGGATCGTGGCGTTCCGCAGGGCGTGGCGCAGGATCACGGCCGGCTCGGCCAGCCCCTTGGCCCGTCCGGTCCGGATGTACTCCTGGCTCAGGATCTCCAGCAGGCTCGAGCGGGTGAGACGCGCCACCAGCGCCGTGGGGAACGCGGCCAGCGTGATGCTCGGCAGGACGAGGTACTGCCAGCCCTGGAATCCGGAGGTCGGCAGCCAGCGCAGCGTGACGCCGAACAGCAGGACGAGCATGATCCCCAGCCAGAAGTTCGGCAGCGACTGCCCGAGCACCGCCAGCACGGTGCCGGCGTAGTCGTAGCCGGTGCCCCGGCGCACCGCGGCCAGCACGCCGATCGACACGCCCGACCAGCACCGTCAGCACCATGGCGGTCAGCGCGAGCTGGATCGTCGCCGGTACCCGCTCGACGACGACGCGCAGGGCCGGCGCGCGGTACTGAAACGACTGGCCGAAGTCGCCGCGGACCACGGACCGCACGAAGATGCCGTACTGGATCCAGATCGGCTGGTGCAGGCCGAGCTCGCGGTTCAGCTCCTCGACCGCCGACTGCGGCGCGCCCTCGGGCAGCAGCATCTTGGCCGGATCGCCCGGAATGACGCGCAGGATGACGAAGACCAGCAGCGAGACCCCCACGAGGGTGAGCGCAGACTGCCAGAGCCGCCGCAGCAGGTAGGATTGCACCGGCGCCCTACCTCAGCTCGCCGCCGGCGGGATCAGGCGATGCCGACCTCGGACAGCAGCACGTAGTAGTCGCGACGCGCCTCGAAGTTGCGCAGCTTGTCGCTGATCGCGTAGATCGCCACGCTGTAGTACGGCCAGATCTCGGGCTCGTCCTCCCACAGGATGCGCTCGATCTCCTCGTACTTCTGCTGGCGCACCTTGGGATCGGGCACCCGACCCTCGGCGATGAGCTGCTCGACCTTGGGATCGGAGTAGCGCGTCATCTTCTCGGCCCCGGCCTTGGTGAACCACTGGCCGAAGTACCAGTCGGGATCGTGCGGCATGTGGGCCCAGCCCGAGAAGAAGAGATCGTAGTTGCCGGCCGTCCGCTGCTCGCGGGCGGTGGCGATCTCCAGATTGCGGATGTTCACCTTGATGCCGACCTCGCCCAGCATCGCGGCCACCGCCTGCGCGATCTCCAGCTGCTTGGGATAGAGGTCCTTCATCAGGACGAAGTCGATCGACAGGTTCGACTGGCCCGCCTGCTTCAGCAGCTGCTTGGCCTTCTCGGGGTCGTACGGTTTCTGGCCCAGATTGACGTGCCCGATGAGCCCCGGCGGCACCGGATTCACCACCGGGCGGGCGTAGCCCAGCAGCAGGTCCTTGATGATCACGTTGCGGTCGATGGCCAGCGAGATGGCCTTGCGCACGCGCGGATCCTTGACGTTGTCCCGCGCGAGCTGGAAGTGCCAGCGCTGCGCCTCGACGGCCGGCGTGTCGAGCACCTTCACGCCTGCCGTGCCCTTGAGCGTCTGGACCATGTCCGGGGACACGCGATCGATCACGTGGATCTCGCCCGCGCGCAGGGCGGCCGCGCGGGTGGACAGCTCGGTGATGAAGCGGACGGTCACCTTCTCGACCTTCGGGACGCCCGGCTTCCAGTACTTGGGGTTCGCCGCCAGCTCGATGTGATCGCCGTGGGTCCAGCTCACGAACCGGAACGGACCCGTCCCCACCGGCTTCTGGAAGAAGGCGTCCTCGCCGCCGGCCGCGATGGGCGGCAGCATGCCCAGCATGGTCAGGTGCGCGGGCAGCGAGCCGAACGGCCGCTTGGTCGTCACCGTGACCGCGTAGTCGCCGTCCTTCTGAACGTCCTCGATGTCCTGATAGACGAACGACTTGATGAGCTTGCCGTCCCGCACGCGCTTGAGCGTGAACACCACGCTGTCGGCGTTGAACGGGGTGCCGTCGTGGAAGGTGACCCCCTTGCGCAGGGTGAAGCGCCAGGTGGTGTTGTTGACGACCCGCCAGCTCTCGGCCAGCGCCGGGACGAATTTGTCGTCGTTGGTGACGTCGAGCAGCGGATCGTAGACGTGGCGCAGCACCGAGGTCGCCGAGATCGAGTAGTGATTCGCCGGATCGAGCGTGAGCATGCGCTCCGACAGCCCGGCGATGATGTGCCCGCGAGGAGCCTGCGCCCGCGCGACCGTGGGTCGCACGGCCGAGGCGCCCAGGACTGCGCCGCTTCCGACGAGGAACTGACGACGATTCATGGTTGGGGGTCTCCGGACGGCATCCTCGCAACCCCCACCCGCAAGTGTCAAGGGACCCGACGTTTGACTTCCGACAGCCCGGTCGATACGTCTCATGAGGCTCGTCAGCGGGCGCTGGGCCCGGTCCCTCACGAGGGCGCCGACCATGAGCTTGTTTCGGTCCGTACTGGTCGCCGTCCCCTTTAATCTTCGATCCGCCCGCCCGTCCTCCCTCATACTCTCCGTCGCGCTCATGGTGTCGCTGACACTGCTGCGGAGCATCGGCGGGCCGGACGCGGCGACCGGTGGACCGCTGGTCAAGGTCGCCCCCGAGCTTCAGGCCGTGTACGACGCCTATCGGGCGGCGCAGGCGACGGGCGCTCCGTTCGTCTCCCCCGATCCTCTGGTTCCCGTCGCCGAGGGCCTGGTGACCATCGACGCCGTGGCTTCCGGCGACGTCGATCGCCTGAAGGACGATCTGGTCGCGCTCGGGTTGCAGCAGGCGGCGGTCGCGGGCCGCATCGTTTCCGGCCGATTCCCGGTCGCCGCCATCGCGGCCATGGCCGCGTTGCCGAGCCTCAGATTCGCACGAGCTGCGATGTCGATGCGACAGGATGGCGGAGGCACGCATCCGGTGAAGAGCAACAGTCGTCGTCGGGCGGTGCTCGCGCTCGTCGCAATCGGTGGCGCGGCCTGGCGACGCCGCAGATCCGAAGCCCGCCACCAAGATGACGGAGGATCTCGCCGCGCTGCACGAGCACACGTGGCGTCGATCGCGGCTCGCGTGCCGCTCGACGTGATCGGACTCCACACTGCCGGTGGCCGACGATCTGCGTCACCATCGACGCGACCGCCACCGACGATCCGAACGTGCTGGCGGCCCACCTGCACGCACTCGGCGCCCTCGATGTCACCGTCGCCGGCTGGCTCGTCTCGGCGCGGGTGCCCGTCGCGGCGCTTGCCCGCGCTGGAGACGCTGCTCCTCACTGCGGTTCGTCGTGGCCGGCGTACTCCGCCACGAACGTCGGCGCCGTCACCAGCCAGGGCGACGTCGCCATGCGCGCCGAACGTCGCCCGCAACCGGTTTGGCCTCGACGGCACCGGCGTCACGGTCGGCGTGCTCTCCGACAGCTTTGGATGCATCGACGGGCGGCGTGGCCACCGGCATGGCCAGCGGCGATCTGCCGACGGTGACGGTCCTGCAAGAGGACGCACCCTGCACCGACGGCACCGACGAGGGCCGCGCCATGCTCGAGATCGTCCACGACGTCGCGCCGGGCGCGCCGCTGGCGTTCGCCACCGCCAACCTGGGCATGGCGAGCTTCGCCGCCAACATCCGGGCGCTGCGCGATGCCGGCGCCAAGGTGATCGTCGACGACGTCTTCTACTTCGCCGAGCCGATGTTCCAGGACGGCATCATCGCCCAGGCGGTGAACGACGTCGTGGCGTCCGGCGTGGCGTACTTCTCGTCGGCGGGCAACCAGGCCCGACACGGGTTCGACAGCGCCGTTCGGCCCGGGGATCGTCTACACCGCCGCCGACCCGCGACTGGGCGGCAGCGCCGCGTTCCTCGGCGGTACCGCCCACGATTTCGGGAGTACGCCGTTGCAGACCTTCACGCTCGGCCGGCGGCACGCGCTTCACCATGACGCTGCAGTGGGATTCGCCGTTCGTCTCGGTGAGCGGCCCGTCCGGGGACCACGACCGACCTGGACGTGTATGTCCTCAATGCGGCCGGAACCCAGGTGCTCTTCGGCGTGACCAGCAACAATATCGCGTCGGGCGACCCGGTCGAGATCCTGCAGGTCACGTGCGGAGGTCCGGGGAGCTGCTCGGCCTCACTGCTGTTCGTGAACCACGCCGGCCCGAATCCCGGGCGCTTCAAGTACGTCCTCTTGCAGGCGAGCGCCAACCTCACCACACTCCCGGCTCTGAGCAGTGGCACGATCTTCGGACACGCCAACGCGGTGGGCGCCGTGGCGGTCGGGCGCCGCCCGCTACCAGCAGACCCCCGCGTTCGGCGTGAGCCCCGCCGTGCTGGAATCCTTCTCGTCTGTCGGGCACCACGCCGATCCTGTTCGGCCTCACCGGCCATCGGCTCGCCACCCCGGATCTTCGAGCGTCGAAGCCGGAGATCGTCGCGCCGGATGGCGCGAACACGACCTTCTTCGGCTCGGATGCCGACGCCGACGGCTTTCCCAACTTCTTCGGCACCTCGGCGGCCGCGCCTCACGCGGCGGGCGTCGGGGCCCTCATGCTGCAGGCGGTTCCGGGCCTCACCCCGGCTCAGATCCGCACCGCACTGCAGAACACCGCGCTCAACATGGCCGCACCCGGCTTCGACAACGACACCGGCTCCGGGCTCATCCAGGCGGATGCCGCGCTCGCCGCGGCGGGCGCGAAGGTGGTCGACGACGACGACCCTCGTCTCCTCGGCGAATCCTGCCGTGGCCGGCCAGCCGGTGACGTTCACCGCGCACGTGAGCGTGGGGGTCCCCGGAGTCCCCACGCCGACCGGCATGATCAGATTCTTCGACGGCCCCACCCAGCTGGGGACCGCAGTGCTGGACCTGGGCGGCACGGCCTCGTTCACGACCAGTACCTTGATCCCTGGCCTGCATGCGATCACGGCCCAGTTCGGCGGGGACGCCAACGCGGGCGCGAGCACGTCCGCTCCGCTGAGCGAAACCGTCGCCAAGGCCGACACCACGACCGCCATCACCTCGTCCGGTAGTCCCGCGATCTTCGGGCAGCCCGTGACCTTCACCGCCACCGTGAGCCCCGTCGCTCCGGGCGCGGGGACGCCGACCGGCTCGGTGAGCTTCCTTCATGGGCCATTGCTGCTGGGACCGGTGGTACTGAATGCGTTGGGACAGGCGTCGTTCACCACGAACACGCTGCCGGTCGGCAACAACCCGATCGCCGCGGTGTACGTCGGTGACGCGCGCGAGAACTCGAGTACGTCTGCCTTGCTGACGCAGACGATCGTGCCGGCGGCCAGCTCGACCGCGGTCACGGCCGCCCCGAACGTGTCCACCTTCGGACGCGTGGTCACGTTGACGGCCACCGTGAAGACGCTCGCTCCGAGCTCGGGGACCCCGACGGGCTCGGTGACCTTCACCGTCGACGGCAACCCCGTAGGCGCGGCGCACCTGAACCCGACGGGCCAGGCCACGCTGACGACGAGCGCCCTGGCGGCCGGATCCCATACGATCACGGCGCTCTACGGCGGCAACCCCAACGTCCTTGCCAGTGCGTCGAACCCGCTGCCGCTGATGGTGGCCAAGACCGCCACGACCACGACGCTCACGTCGTCGCCGAGCGCAATCGTGACCGGCCAGCCGTTGACCTTGACGGCGACGGTCGGCCTGGTCGCGCCGTCCACTGGTGCTCCGACCGGCTCGGTGACCTTCCGCGACGGTACGGCGGTGCTCGGCATGGTATCGCTGACCCCGAACGGAGCCGTGGCCACGGCGTCGCTCGTGACCACCGCACTGCAGCCCGGGGCCCACAGCCTCACGGCGGCTTTCAGTGGCGACGCGAACACGAATGCCAGCACGTCGCCGGCGCGGGCGCAGGTGGCGACGAAAGCCTCGACCACGATCACGCTGACGACCTCGACCAGCGCGGCCGTGGTGGGTCAGTCCGTGACCTTCACCGCCACCCTCGGCGTGGTCGCGCCCGGCACCGGGACGCCGAAGGGCAGCGTGATGTTCCTCAACGGTGCGGTCGCGCTCGGCACGGTGATTCCCGACGACGCCGGGGTCGCCTCGCTGCCGACGAGCGCGCTGACGCTTGGTCCGCACGCGATCACCGCGCGGTACGTCGGCGACAAGAGCTTCGCCGCCGTCACCTCGTCGCCCCTGACGGTGACGATCCTCAAGGCCAGCACCGTCACGACCGTCACCGGCTCGGTGAACCCCGCGGCCTGGCACCAGCCGGTGACGCTCACCGCCGCGGTATCCGTGGTCGCCCCCGGCGGCGGCACCCCGACGGGGCTGGTGACGTTCTTCAACGGACCGACGTCGCTGGGCACCGGCGCGCTCAACGCGACGGGCCGCGCGACGCTGACCACGAGCACCCTGACGGTCGGCGATCACGCCATCACCGCCAGCTACGCCGGCGCCGCAACCTTCAATGGCAGCGTCTCGACGGTGTTCACGGAGACGGTGACGCGCGCCGCCAGCGCGACGGCCCTGACCGCGACGCCGAACCCGGCGGTGACCGGGCGGCCCGTGGTGTTCACGGCGACGGTGAGTGTGGTGGCGCCGGGCAGCGGCACGCCGACGGGCGCCGTGACCTTCCTGGATGGCCCGACGCCGTTGATTACCGTACCGCTGAACGCCGCGCGGCAGGCCACGCTGACGACGAGCACGCTGGCGGTGGGGGACCACGCCATCACGGCCAGCTACGCCGGGGACGCGAGCATCGCGCCGAGCACCTCGAGCGTCGTCACCGAGACGATCGCGAAGCCGGCGACGACCACCGCCTTGACCTCGTCGGCCAACCCCTCGGTGGCGGGAAGGCCAGTGACCCTCACGGCCAAGGTCACTGCCGTCGCGCCGGCAAGCGGGACGCCCACGGGACTGGTGATCTTCTGGGACGGCGCGACGGTGCTGGGCACCGCGACGCTGGACGCCACACGGCGGGCCACGGTGACGACGAGCAGTCTGACGGTCGGAGCTCATGCGCTGCTGGCGGTCTACGGCGGCGACGCGGGCTTTGCGACGAGCACATCGCCGACGCTGACGGAGACGATCGGCAAGGCGGCGACCAAGACGGTCCTCTCGACGTCCGTGACGCCGATCGTGCACGGGCCGCCGGTCACGTTCACGGCGGCCGTCACCGTGGTCGCGCCGGGAACCGGCTCGCCGACCGGCTCGGTGAGCTTCCTCGACGGCGCCACGCTGCTGGGCGTGGCCCCGCTCGATGGCTCGGGCCACGCCGCGTTCACCACGAGCACGCTGATCGCCGGTGCGCATGCCATCACCGCGCGCTACGGCGGCGACGGCAGCTTCACCGCCAGCACCTCGGCGGCGCTGACCGAGACGGTCACCAAGGCGTCGACCGCGACCGCGCTCGCGACGTCGGTCACCGCGACCGTGGTGGGTCAGCCCGTGGCGCTCACGGCCGTGGTGAGCGTGAACCCACCGGGCGCCGGGACACCGACGGGCGGCGTGATGTTCCTCAACGGCGCGGCTGTGCTGGGGACGGGGACGCTCACCGCCGGTCAGGCCGTGTTCACGACGAGCAGTTTGACGCTGGGCGCGCACACGATCACCGCGCGCTACGTCGGTGACCCGAGCTTTGCCACGAGCACGTCGTCGGCCCTCACGGTGACGGTCGCCACGGCCGCCACCACGACGAGCGTCAGCGCGCCCGCCAGCGCGGCCGCGCACCACCAGCCGGTCACGCTCACCGCGGCCGTGGCCGTGGTCTCCCCGGGCTCCGGCGCGCCGATGGGCACCGTGACCTTCTTCAACGGGCCGGCGTCCCTGGGGACCGGGGCGCTGAACGCGATGGGCCGGGCGACGTTGACCACCAGCGCGCTGACGCTCGGCGACCACGACATCACCGCGAGCTACGGCGGGTCGGCGACCTTCAACGGCAGCGTGTCGACCGTGTTCACGGAGAGGGTGACGCGGGCCAACAGCGCGACGGCCCTGACGGCGACGCCGAACCCGGCGGTGGTCGGACGGCCCGTGGTGTTGACGGCGACCGTGAGTCTGGTCATTCCAGGCGTCCCGGCGCCGACGGGCACGGTGACGTTCTTCGACGGGCCGACGGAACTCGACACGCGGCCCTTGAGCCCGGCCCACCAGGCCGTGCTGACGACCAGCGGGCTGGCGGTCGGAGCGCACGCGGTCAGGGCGGTCTACAACGGTGACAGCAGTGTGGCAACGAGCCAGTCGAACGCCGTGACCGCGACGATCAACAAGGGCACCACCACCACCACCTTGACCTCGTCGGCCAACCCGGCGTCGGTGGGGCAGACGGTGACCTTCACGGCGACGGTGAACGTCGTGGCACCGGCGGCCGGCCTGCCGACGGGCACCGTGACGTTCATGGAGGGCCTGACACCTCTGGGAACGGCGCCCCTGAGCGCCACGCGACAGGCGACGCTGACCATCGGGGGGTTCGCGCTCGGGGTCGCACTCGCTGACCGCGATCTACGCAGGCGATGCGAGCTTCGGCACCAGCAGCTCGACACTGCTGACCGAAAGGATCACCAACCTGCCGCCCGCCATCACCAGCGCCAACACCGTCACGTTCGTACCGGGGCTGGCCGGGCAGACGTTCACCGTGACCACGACCGGCATTCCCACGAATACGATCAACCGCACCGGGCCGCTGCCCGGCGGCGTGACCTTCACCGACAACCACATACCGGCCGCCGCGTTCATGCAGGCTGGTGGCAATGGAACGATCACCTGGTCGGCGTCCGGCCTGCCGGCCGGGAGGGCGATCGATGCCGCCAGTGGTCAGTCACCGGAACGCCGACGGCCACCGGCACGTTCGCCGTCACGATCACGGCCACCGACGCCGGCGGCTGTCCCGGCTCGAGGCAGCCGAGCGTGACGGTGGCGCCGGTGGTGTCGGGCCTGACCTACAACGGGCTGGTCGACAACACGCAGTTCGTCGTCACCGGCGGCACGACCGTGAGTCCGACGACGCCATTCGTGGGCGGCACGGTCCGGCTCGGCGGCAACGCGCTTCCGAGCGCCGGAGTCAAGGTGACCGCCGGCACCGTTTCCACGAGCTGACCTGCCGGCTCGTCGAGCCGTCGGCGACCTCGATCAGGGCCAGCTCGATCGCGGTGGACCGATCACGAACCCGGAAGACGCTGTGCAGGTGCGCGGCGAACGTCGCCGCCATCGACCGCTGGATGTCCAGGGGCATCGCGGCATCCTCGCAACCGCCGCCGGCGAGTGTCAAGCACCGGGGACCCCGCCGCGTGAGCTTCCTACGCGCGGCAGTAGGACGGCACCCAGCTCTTCGCGATCATCTCGGGCGCGATGGAGCTGTAGTCGAACGTCTCGCCGTCGCGCACCATCCGCTCGACGTCGAAGAGCAGCCGCGTCTCCGGAATGTCGCGGAAGAAGGCCCGGTACATCGGCTCCAGCATCCGGCGAGCGGCGCGCAGCCCCAGGGGACCGAGGAAGTTGCGGCGCTGGCCCACGTGCGCCAGCTCGTCGGTCATGACTTCCCGCAGGAGGGTGCGGACCCGCCCACGGGCCTCGGGCTCGTCGGCCAGGACGTCGTCCAGGACACGATCGATGTGCTGGTACACGGTCAGGCCCATCAGTTCGCTCACGAAGGCGGGCGGCGCCAGCAGGGCCTCGGGGAACAGAGGGAAGATCCGGTACATGCGGCTCATCCACTTTCCCAGCGGGACCCATGGAACGTCCCCGAGGTGGAACGTCCGGAAGATCTCCTGGAACAGGCGCATGTGGCCGAACTCTTCGCAGAGGTGATAGAGCCCGATCCTCGCGAGGATCGACGTGGCGTCGGTCATCGGCTGGGTTCGCGCCCAGGCCGCGGAGATGCCGACGTATTCGTGGCGGGCGAACTTGTAGAGGAAGGTCAGCAGCAGCGTCGTGCGGTCGAGGGTCACGGGATCGTCCTGCATGACCACGTGGTTGCGGTGGAAGCGCCGGGGGTCGGGCAGCGGCCGGCGCGAGCGGACGGGGTGAGCGCGGAAGTCAGCCAGGCGGTCCCGCTTCTTCACGAGATCCCGTTCGGCCTGGAGGATCGCGCCGTCGTGGCCCAGCGAGTAGGCCCAGTACGCCTCGAAGTTGGCGATCCTCTCGCGCCGGGTTGCCGAGGTGAAGATGGATCGGTACGGCCATTGGCCCGGGACGCGCGGCAGGGCCCACACATTTCAGTGTAACCCCGGTGTGGTAGATGCAAGCTCCCGCCGCCGGATGACCTACGTGCCGATGTCCTCCGCCCACAGGGTGGGATTGGCGCGAATGAACTGGGCCATCAGCTCCTGGCATCGGGCATCGCCCACCACGGTGAGCTTCACCCCGCGGCTCCGGAGCAGATCCTCCTCGCCCATGAACGTGCGGTTCTCACCGATGACGACCCGCGGAATGCCGTAGAGCAGGACCGTGCCGCTGCACATCGCGCACGGCGAGAGCGTGGTGTAGATGGTGGACTCACGATACACGCGCGCCGGCTGGCGGCCGGCGTTCTCGAGCGCGTCCATCTCGCCGTGCAGGATCGCGCTGCCCTTCTGCACCCGGCGATTGTGGCCGCGCCCGAGGATCCGCCCGTCGTGCACCAGCACCGAGCCGATGGGGATGCCGCCTTCGGCGAATCCTCGCTCCGCTTCCTCGATCGCCGCCTTCAGAAATTCGTCCATCCGTATGCTCCCCGTCGGCGTGGTCTAGCGTCGGCCGCCCATCGGTTGCGGGACGGGCGCCGGCGCCACGCGCCGGCCCAGGACGAGATAGGCCGCGCCGGCCACCACGATGCCGACGAGCCAGCTCAGATCCGCGCCGCCGAGTAGCTTGGTGGAGATCGGGCCTTGCAGCGCGGGCACCAGACCGTCCTCCACCGACCAGCCGGCGATCAGCCCGAGCACGAAGGCGATGATCGCGCCCCAGTTGACGTCGCCGTACGCGCTGCGCTCGGGCTCGCGATACAGCTCGGCCACGTCGATGCGGCCCTTGCGCACGATGTAGAAGTCGGCCAGGACGACGCCGGCCCACGGGCTCATCCACAGCAGCAGGCCGATCATCCAGTTGTCGAAGGCCTTGGCGAACGACGGCTGGAAGATGAAGTAGATCGTGACCAGGTAGCCGACGACGCCGGCGATCAGGGCCAGGGCCGTCCGCGATAGCCGCAGGCCCAGGCTGAGGGCGGCGAGGGCCGCCGAGTAGACGTTGAGAATGTTGGTGGCAACCGGGCCGTGCAGCACCATCAGCAGCACCAGCAGGCTCATGACCCCGCCGAAGACCGCACTGACCATCTTGGCCGGATCGGTGTCCTTGGTCACGCTGGCGACGGTGGCGCCCAGGATGGCCAGCCACACGGTGGGCACGAGCATCCCGATGTAGCTGTACCAGAAGACCGCGGCCGAGGAGACGCTGCGCGGAACGAAGCGCGAGTAGTCCGAGGCCCAGGTGACCCACGAGATGCCCCAGCCCACGCCGATGGCCGTGGTCAGCAGCGTGATCATGGCCAGGTGGGCGGCGGGCGGCAGCTCGCTGGTGAGCTGCCAGTTGACGACGCCGGGCCGCGTCCACGCCAGGATGCTCATCAGCACCATGACCGCGGCGGTCACCGGGACGGTGTACTTCTCGAACGTGCGGATGGCGTAGAAGCCGTAGATACCGATCAGCACCTGGATCACCATCACCACCGTCACGATGACGAAGTTGACGAGGACGGTGTCGCCGATGCCGAACTGGCCGAGGATGGCGATGGCGATCTTGACCGGGAAGTACGTGTTGACGCCGATCCAGCCGAGCGTCATGAGGAACATCAGCGCGCTCGGCAGATAGGCCCCGCGGCGTCCGAAGGCCGAGCGCTGGAGCACCATCTGATTGACGCCGGTCTTGTGCCCCATGACCGTGAAGGCGGCGAAGATCGCGCACCCCACGATGTTGCCCACCACGATGACCGCGATGGTCTCCCACAGGCCAAGCTTGAGGACGATGCCCAGCGCGCCGAGCGCCCAGTTGATCGGCGCGATGTTGGCCCCGGCCCAGATCCACATCTGCTGCGGCCCGGTGGAGTCCTTGTCCGCCTCGGGGATGGGCTCGATGCTGTGCGCGTCGACTCGGAGCTCGGCTCGGCCTTCCGTCGCCATGAGCGCCTCCTCAGGTGAAGCTGAGGGCCAGTACGCTTCGCGGGACGCGCTCGCCCGGACGTCGCGAGCACCGACGCGATACTGAGGCGGCGGCGGAGACGTTGTCAAGACGACGGCGTCCATCCTGGCCGCTGACTGCCGCAGGGCTGAGCAGAGAACACTCCCGGACTGAGGCACTGCCCGATTGCTGGGCAATGCGGGAGTCGCCGGGGTCGGGGCGACCAAGCACTACGGCACGATGATCGTGACGTCCGGCGTGCGGAGTTCCATGAGTGCGTCTCCCATGTCGTTGGGGCGACTCTACACCTGGGTTTTCGACGGTCTTCGCAGCCACGAGGACACGTGGTCATCAGGGGCTCGAGGAGTTTCGATACCGGCACAGCGAACATCGTGTTCCGAGCCGTGTCGACGGCTAGCGGGCACCTCTGCAGAGTCGCGGAATGGCGAAGAGCCGTTCACCCGCGAGCCCGTCAAGCGGGATCTCGAAGTAGTCGGAGCGCCGCGAAGGCCCTTGAAAGCGTCGTGGTCGAACGAGATCTCCTGGAGGTTCCTCACGCAGCCCGTTCCAAGGGCGGCAACCCCAGACCTGTCAGTAAGTTTGACAGTGATAGTGACTGTGATATTGACAGCGCGGCCCGGAGGCGTCATTGTTTGGCCCCGCGAGTGCAAACTCTTTCGACAGATCGTCCCGCCATAGCGCCTGCCCATCCTGAAGAGCCGGGAACAGCCGGCGCTTTGCGGTGCCACCGTGACCCCGAGGCCGGTGGTGTCTCCTGGAGGTCGTGGCTCATCGCGGCGGTCACGCTCGGATTCCTCTTGCTGGCGGCGTCGACAACCTGGGCCCAAACGATCGCGTTCGTGCAGGGCAACTACGCCGTGCCGCAGACGCCTCAGGCCACGGTCACCGTCTCGTTTCCCGCCGCCCAGACGGCGGGCAACCTCAACGTCGTCATCGTTGGCTGGAACGACTCGACAGCCACGGTCACCTCGGTCACCGACACGAGAGGCCACGCATACACCCTCGCGGTCGGCCCGACGGTGCAAAGTGGCGCGGCAAGCCAGGCGATCTACTATGCCCGGAACATCACCGGCGGGGCGGGGAACACCGTGACGGTGCGGTTCAGCGTCGCTGCCGCGTATCCGGATATCCGCGTGCTCGAGTATCGTGGTCTCGACCCGACCGCGCCGTTGCATGCGGCGGTCGCCTCGACCGGTTCCGGCACGACGAGCAGTAGTGGCTCACTGACAACGACCGTTGCCAACGTCCTGCTGGTCGCGGCCAACGTCGTCGGGACCAGCACGAGCGGGCCGGGCGCCAACTTCACCAGTCGCATGATCACCAGCCCCGACGGCGACATCGCCGAGGACCGGATCGTCACCACGACCGGGACCTACTCCGCGACGGCTCCGCTGAGCAGCTCCGGCTACTGGGTGATGCAGCTCGTCGGATTCAAGTCGGCCACCGGGTCCGATACAACGCTTCCGACCGTCAGCATCACGGCGCCGACCGCAGGCGCGACCTACACGACCACCACGAGTCCTCTCGCCCTGGGTGGCAGCGCGGCCGACAACGTCGGGGTCACCCAGGTCTCGTGGAGCAACAATCGCGGCGGCAGTGGTATCGCCACGGGAACGGCGACCTGGTCGGCGGCGGGAATCGTGTTGCAACCGGGGACCAATGTCCTGACGGTGACCGCGCGCGACGCCGCCAGCAATCTCGCTACCGCAACGCTGACCGTGACCTATACCGCCCCCGACACGACGCTACCCACGATCGCTATCACGTCGCCGACGGCCGCGGCCGCGTATACCACCAACACCAGCCCACTCGCACTCGGCGGCACGGCATCCGACAACGTCGCGGTGACCCAGGTGACCTGGAGCAATGACCGGGGGGGCAGCGGGACTGCGACCGGGACCGGCTCGTGGTCAGTGTCGGCAATCGCGCTGCTGCCGGGCACCAACGTGCTGACGGTGACGGCACGCGACGCTGCGAACAACTCGGCGACCGCCGTGCTGACCGTGAACTACACGGCTCCCGGCGGGCTCGTGGGCGCGTATCCGTTCAACGAGACCGGGGGAACGGCGACGGCGGATGTGTCGGGGGCGGGGAACAACGGCACGCTCCTGAACGGTGCGGCCTTCGCGGCCGGCAAGAACGGCAACGGGCTGAGCCTGGACGGGGTGAACGACTACGTGAACCTCGGCAATGCGGCCTCGCTGCAGATCACCGGCAGCATGACGATCAGCGCGTGGATCAACGCCAGCGCGTTCCCCGTCGACGACGCGGCCGTGGTCTCCAAGCGGGGCAACACCGTGGCGGGGTATCAGCTGGACACCACGATCGATCGAGGGCCTCGCACGATCGGATTCAAGCTGACCGGCGCCTCGGTGGGCAGATGTCGCGGTACGGCGCGACCGCGATGGTGCTCAACCAGTGGTACCACGTCGCCGGCGTGTACAACGCGGCGGCGCAGACGCTGGCCGTGTACCTGAACGGGCAGCCGGACAACGGGGTCCTCGTCGGGACGGTGACAACCACGCAGCAAGGGTCTGCTCTGAGCGTCAACATCGGGCGGAAGCCGGGCAACGCGGGGTTCGAATTCGCGGGTCGCGTCGACGACGTACGGATCTACAACCGAGCGCTGAGCCAGGCGGAGATCCAGGCCGACATGAGCGCGCCGGCCGGGGGAGTGCCAGCCGACACGGCGGCCCCCACGGTCGCGATCACTTCGCCGACCTCTGGTGGCACGTACGCGACCAATGCCAGCCCGCTCACGCTGGCTGGCACCGCAGCGGACAACGTCGGCGTGACCCAGGTGACGTGGAGCAGCGACCGCGGTGGCAGCGGGACGGCGACCGGCACGACGAGCTGGTCGGCGCCGGGGATCGCGCTGCAGCCGGGGGCCAACGTGCTCACCGTCAGCGCGCGGGACGCCGCCGGAAACCCGGGCACCCGTACGCTGACGGTCAGCTACGATCCCACGCCGCCGACGGTGACCATCACGACGCCGACCACCGGAACGACGTATTCGACGCCCACCAGTCCGCTGACGCTGGGCGGCAGTGCCAGCGACAACGTCGCGGTCACCCAGGTGACGTGGAGCAACAACCGCGGCGGCAGCGGGACTGCGAGCGGCGCGGGCACCTGGTCGGTGCCAGGGATCGTGCTGCAGCCCGGCGCCAACGTGCTGACGGTCACGGCGCGCGACGCCGCGAACAACGTCGGCACGGCGACCCTGACGGTGACCTACACGGCCTCGGATGCAGTCGCCCCCACGGTCAGCATCACCGCGCCCACCTCGGCGGCCGCGTTTTCTACGAAGACCTCGGCGATGACCTTGGCGGGCACCGCGGCGGACAACGTCGGCGTGACCCAGGTGACGTGGAGCAACGATCGGGGCGGCAGCGGCACGGCGTCAGGCACCACGAGCTGGTCGGTGCCGGGGATCGTGCTGCAGCCTGGAGCCACCGTCTTCACGGTCACGGCGCGCGACGCCGCCGGCAATCCGGGCTCCGCGAGTGTCACCGTGACCTATGATCCGGTGCCGCCGACCGTGACGATCACCGCACCGACCGCGGGCGGCACCTACACGACGGCATCGAGCCCGATCACGCTCGGCGGTGGCGCGTCCGACGACCTCGGGGTGACGCAGGTGACGTGGAGCAACGATCGGGGCGGCAGCGGCACGGCATCGGGACGTTCCGGCCGCGAGCGCCATCGGATGCAAGACGTCGATTGCGTAGCCGACATTGAGGCGCTCGCCGAGCCAGCCCGGGGTCGCCGTGTGCGGATCCAGTCGTAGCCCTTGCGCCTCGTGCCGCGCTCGAAGGCGGTTCGCGGGTGGACCGAGTGGAATCGCTCGCGAGCCAGCCCGGCGTACCTGGTGCGGATCCAGTCGTGCCTTCCGGCCCGTGCCGCGCCCGAACTTCACCAGCGCGGCAGCGACCGCCACCGGAGCCACGTGGTCGAGCATCCGGGAATCGGGCATGCAGCCGGGACCACGTGCTGTCGCTCGTTCGCCGGGTCGTTCGGCGCCGCGGGCCGCGGCGGAACATCGTGGATCAGTCGGCGATCTGGCCGATGGAACGGCAGCGTCCCATCCGGCTGTTGACCGAGTGGAAATCTTCCTCGTGGACCGCGCGGTGGTGCCGGCGACACAGCAGGAGGAGATTCGAGAGCACAGTGGGGCCGCCATGCGCCCAGTGCTCGATATGATGGCCCTGCCCTAAGCGCACGCCACAGCCCGGAAAGCGACCGCCGCCGTCGCGATAGTGGAGAGCCCGCCGCAGCGCCGGCGGAATCGTGCGGGACGTACACGACGAATACCAGCCCGCTCGATCTCGGCGGGACCTCGGCGGACAACATCGGCGTGACCCAGGTGTCCTGGGCCAGCGCCCGGGGTGGCAGCGGGGTCGCGAGCGGAACCGGCAGCTGGTCCGTGTCGGGGATCGTCCTGCAACCCGGCGCCAATGTGCTCACGGTGAGCGCGAGGGACGCGGCCGGCAACGTCGGGACGACAAATCTGACGGTGACCTACACGGCGCCTGACACGACGGTGCCCACGATCGGCATCACCGCGCCGACGGCGGCGGCCACGTATGCCACCAACGCGACTCCGCTCACGGTGGGCGGCACCGCGGCGGACAACGTGGGCGTGACCCAGGTGACGTGGAGCAACGATCGGGGCGGCAGCGGGTCCGCGACGGGGACGAGCAGCTGGACGGCGTCCGGAATCGTGCTGCAGCCCGGCGCCAACGTCGTGACCGTGACCGCGCATGATGCAGTCGACAACGTCACCAGCGCCGTCATCACGGTGAGCTACGACCCGAGCGCGCCCACCGCGACCATCACGGACCCGACATCGGGTCCGACGTTCACCACGACCAGCTCTCCGGTCGCGCTGAACGGTACGGCCCTCGACAACGTCGGGGTCACCCAGGTGACCTGGAGCAACAGCCGGGGCGGCGGCGGGACGGCGACTGGCACCACCACCTGGTCGGCCGCGGCCATCGCGCTGCAACCGGGGGACAACGTCCTGACGGTGACGGCGCGCGATGCCGCGAGCAATCTCGGCACCGCAACGCTGACGGTCACCTACACGGCGCCCGATACCGTGTTGCCGACGGTGACCATCACCGCGCCCACATCCGCGGCGACCTACGCGACGAACGTGACCCCGCTCACACTCGGCGGGACCGGCGCCGACAACGTGGGCGTGACCCAGGTGACGTGGACGAACGATCGGGGTGGCAGCGGGTCAGCGACGGGCACCGGATCCTGGTCGGCGCCCGGGATCGCGCTGCAGCCCGGCGTCAACGTGGTGACCGTGACCGCGACCGACGCGGCGAATAACACGGGCACGGCGACAGTGACCGTCACCTATGACCCGACGGCGCCAACGTTGGCGATCACGGCGCCGACCTCCGCCGCGACGTTCACCGCCACCAGCACGCCGCTCGCACTGGGCGGCACGGCGTCCGACAACATCGCCGTGACGCAGGTGACGTGGAGCAACGACCGGGGGGTAGCGGGACCGCGACCGGCATCGGCGCCTGGTCGATATCCGGAATCGTGCTGCAGCCCGGCACCAACGTCCTGACGGTGACGGCACGGGACGCGGCCACCAATACCGCGACCGCGGTGCTGACGGTGAACTATGCACCTCCCACCGGGCTCGTGGGTGGGTATCCGTTCAACGAGACCGGAGGAACGACGACCACCGACGTGTCGGGGTCCGGGAACAACGGGACGCTGCTGAACGGCGCGACGTTCGCGGCGGGCAAGAACGGCAACGCGTTGAGCGTGGACGGGGTGAACGACTACGTCAACCTCGGCAACCCGACCTCGCTGCAGATCACCGGCAGCATGACGATCAGCGCCTGGATCAACTCCAGCGCATTCCCCGTCGACGATGCGGTCGTGGTCTCCAAGCGAGGCAACACCGTGGCGGGGTATCAGCTGGACACCACGATCGATCGCGGGCCGCGCACGATCGGATTCAAGCTGACGACGGCCTCCGGTGGGCAGATGGCGCGGTACGGCGCGACGGCGATGGTGCCGAACCAGTGGTATCACGTCGCCGGAGTCTACGACGCCACGGCGAAGACGCTCACCGTGTACCTGAACGGGCAGCCCGACAACGGGGCCCAGGTCGGAACGGTGACGGCGACGCAGCAGGGGTCTGGCCTGAGCGTCAACATCGGGCGGAAGTCGGGCAACACGGGATTTGAATTCGCGGGCCGTATCGATGACGTACGGATCTACAACCGAGCGCTGAGCCAGGTGGAGATCCAGGCCGACATGGGCACGCCGGTCGGAGGCACGCCGCCACCCGACACGACGGCCCCCACGGTCGCGATCACTTCGCCGACCTCTGGTGGCACGTACACGACCAATGCCAGCCCGCTCACGCTGGCTGGCACCGCGGCGGACAACGTCGGCGTGACCCAGGTGACGTGGAGTAGCGACCGCGGTGGCAGCGGGACGGCGACTGGCACGACGAGCTGGTCGGCGCCGGGGATCGCGCTGCAGCCGGGGGCGAACGTGCTCACCGTCACCGCGCGGGACGCCGCCGGAAACCCGGGCACCCGTACGCTGACCGTCAGCTACGATCCCACGCCGCCGACGGCGACCATCACGACGCCGACCACCGGAACGACGTACACGACGCCCACCAGTCCGCTGACGCTGGGCGGCACCGCGGCGGACAACATCGCCGTCACGCAGGTGACCTGGAGTAACAACCGCGGCGGCAGCGGGACCGCCAGCGGCGCGGCCACCTGGTCGGTGACGGGGATCGTGCTGCAGCCTGGCGACAACGTGCTGACGGTGACGGCGCGTGATGCCGCGAACAACGTCGGCACGGCGATCCTGACGGTGACCTATACGGCTCCCGATACCGTCTCCCCGACGGTCAGCATCACCGCGCCCACCTCGGCCGCGGCGTTTGCCACGAATACCTCTGCACTGACCTTGGCGGGCACCGGGGCGGACAACGTCGGCGTGACCCAGGTGACGTGGAGCAACGACCGGGGCGGCAGCGGCACGGCGTCAGGCACGACGAGCTGGTCGGTGCCGGGGATCGTGCTGCAGCCTGGACCCACCGTGTTCACGGTCACGGCGCGCGACGCGGCCGGCAATCCAGGCTCCGCGAGTATCACCGTGACGTACGACGCTGTGCCGCCGACGGTGACGATCACCGCGCCGACCGCGAGCGGCACCTACACGACGGGATCGAGCCCGATCACGCTCGGTGGTGGCGCCTCCGACGACCTCGGGGTGACGCAGGTGACGTGGAGCAACGATCGGGGCGGCAGCGGCACGGCGACGGGGACCACGGCGTGGTCGGCGCCGGGGATCGTGTTGGTGCCGGGGACAAACGTGGTGACGGTGACGGCCCGAGACGCCGCCGCCAACACGGCGGCCACCGTGCTGACGGTGAACTACACCGCTCCGGCGGGTCTCGTCGGAGCATACGCCTTCAACGAGACGAGCGGCACGACGACGCTGGACTCGTCGGGCGCCGGCAACCACGGCACTCTGCTCAATGGAGCGTCCTTCGCCGCGGGCAAGAACGGTAACGCCGTGAGCCTGGACGGCGTGGATGACTACGTGAACCTCGGCAACCCGACCTCGCTGCAGATCACGGGCAGCATGACCATCAGCGCCTGGATCAACTCGAGCGCGTTCCCGGTTGACGACGCGGCGGTGGTCTCCAAGCGCGGCAACACGGTGGCGGGGTATCAGCTGGACACGACGATCGACCGAGGGCCTCGCACGATCGGCTTCAAGCTGACCAGTTCCGCCGGCGCACAGATGTCCCGCTACGGCGCGACGGGGATGGCCCTGAATCAGTGGTACCACGTCGCCGGCGTGTACAACGCGGCGGCGCAGACACTCACCGTGTACCTGAACGGGCAGACCGACAACGGCGCCCTGGTCGGGCCGGTGACGGCGACGCAACAAGGGTCTGGCCTGAGCGTCAACATCGGGCGGAAGCCGGGCAATCCGGGGTTCGAGTTCAAGGGGCGGATCGACGACGTACGGATCTACAACCGGGCGTTGAGCCAGGCGGAGATCCAGGCCGACATGAACACGCCAGCCGGGGGGACGTCGCCTCCGGACAACACGCCTCCGACCGTCGCGATCACCGCACCGGCCTCCGGCGCGACGGTGTTCAACGTGGTCACCGTCGCCGCGAACGCATCGGACAACCTCAGCGTCGCCGGCGTGCAGTTCTTCGTCGACGGAACCCCGATCGGCTCCGAGGTCACCACGTCGCCCTACACGGTCGCCTGGAACACGACGGCGATCGGCGTCGGGCCCCATGTCCTGACCGCTCGTGCGCGCGACAGCGCCGGGAATACCACGACCAGCGTGGCGGTGCCGGTCACGGTGAAGGCCGGGACGCTGGGCGACACCGGGCAGTGGGCCGGTCCCTTCACGTGGCCCCTGGTGGCGATCCACTCGGCGCTGCTGCCGAACGGCCAGGTCCTGATGTGGGACATCCACACGACGGGTCAGGGCGGGCAGATGTGGGACCCGGTGACGAACACGTTCACGGCGGTGCCCTACAACAACGCGAATCTCTTCTGTGCTCGCGGTGGTGTCGCTGCCCGACGGACGGATCATGGTGACCGGCGGGCACATCGAGAACTTCGTCGGCCTCACCGATGCCACGATCTTCGATCCGACGACGACGTCGTGGTCGGCGACGGGCCACATGGCCTTTGGTCGCTGGTACCCGACGACGACCGTGCTGCCAGACGGGCGCGTTCTGGTGACCTCGGGGGCCATCGACTGTGAGGGGTGTAACGCCGACACGCCGGAGGTCTACAATCCGGCGACCGGCACGTGGAGTCGTTGAATAGCGCCGCGCTGACCCTGCCGCTCTATCCCCACATGTTCGTGTTGCCAGATGGACGGGTGATCGTCACGGGGTCCTACGAGTCGTCATCGATTCCGGTCGTCACCCAGGCCTACGCGTCGACACGCAGACGTGGACGACGATCGATCCGAACCCCGTGAACGGGGGGAGCGCGGCGATGTATCGCCCAGGGAAGATCATGACGTCCGGGCTCGGCTCGAACGCGGATTCAGACGTCAGCAACGTCCCGTCGACGACGACGACGTTCGTGCTCGACACGACCCAGCCGACCCCGGCGTGGCGGCAGACGGCGCCGATGAGCTTCAAGAGAGTCTTCCACAACCTGACCATTCTCCCCGACGGTAACGTGCTCGTGACGGGAGGGGGAGCCACGAAGGGAGCGACGGACGGATCGACCGCGACCCTCGCCGCCGAACTGTGGTCAGCGACGACGGAGACCTGGACGACGATGGCTGCCATGCAGGTGCCACGGCTCTACCACTCGACGGCGCTGCTGTTGCCCGACGGGCGCGTGATGGTGGCGGGTGGGGGACGTAACGACGGCGTCGGTGCGCCGGATTCTCCGCGCGACAAGTTCAGCGGCGAGATCTCTCTCCGCCGTACTTGTTCAAGGGGCCGCGCCCCACGATCACCTCGGCGCCCGCCACGACCTCCTACGGGGCGAACATGTTCGTGGCGACGCCCGATGCCACGGCGATCGCTTCGGTCTCGTTCATCCGCACCGGCTCGGTGACCCACGCCTTCAACCAGGATCAGCGGTTCCTGCCGCTGACCTTCCAGCAGACGGCCGGAGGCCTGACCGTGCAGGCGCCGGCCAACGCCAACCTCGCTCCGCCCGGACACTACCTGCTGTTCATCGTCGACGCGAACGGCGTTCCTTCGGTCGCGAAGATCGTCAGGATCCCCTAGGACGATCGGTTACATACCGCCGCCACCGGACCCCACCGCGCCCCCGCCGGTCCAGTCGAACGAGTACGGTTGCACGCGGTAGCTCGCCGCGGGCGGGACCGACGCGGTGAAGTAGGCGCGACCGTCCATGGGGACCGTGCCGAGCACCACCGCCGTCGAGCTGCCCACCACCTGGCCCGCGCCGTCGAGCCGGTCGATCTTGAGCCGCATGTGCTCGGCGGATCGCATGGCCTTGTTGTAGACGTACCCGTCGACCGTCGGCCCCTTGCGGTTGTGGCCGACCTGCCACTCGACCCGGAAATCCTGCTCGATCGTTTCCGGCGCGTAGAGCTGAGCCCAGAGGCGGCCCGCGCTCATGAAGAAGACCACTGCCGTGAGAAGTGCGATCCGACGCCGCATGGCTCTACCTCCTGCAGCCATTGAGAAGCCGAAAGGGGCCCTGACGGTTCCGCGCACGCACCGTCCTTGCGGTATCATCACGGACGCGATGAGCGAGACGAGCGAGCACGCGGCACGGCTGCTGCGCGCGTACCAGGCGCAGGAAAAGCGGTTCGTCGAGCGCCGCTTCCCGCTTCAGTTCGCGCCGGAGGTCCCGGCGCTCCGCGAGCTGTACAGCCAGGCCAAGGCCTTTCACTGGAATCCGGAGACCGACATCGCGTGGGATCGTCTCGATACCTCCCGCCACGCCAAGGCCACGCTCGAGGCGGCCCGGCGTACGTGGAGCCGCCGTGCCTGGAGCGTATACCCGGGACTGACGGAGAGCACGGCGTTGCTGATCCGCTTCTGCCTGGAGTCGGGATCGCTCGGCATGGACGCCAAGCTCTTCCTGTCCTTCCGCCCGGCGGAGGAGGCCAAGCACCTGGAGGTCTGCCACATGCTGGCCGAGCGGCTGGGTGGCTACGAGCCCGATCCGGGCGAGGCCGGCCTGGCCCGCGCCAGCAACCATCCGTTCGGCCAGGCCGCGCTCGACACCGACGTGCCGGTCGAGGCCTACATCGGAGCACTCGGCGCGCTGGACGACCAGCTCGATCTCAACCTCTACCTGGGCCACCTGCGCTCCGCCCGGGACGAGATCGTGCGCACGGCCATCCGGCTCATCGCCGGCGATCGCGCGCGCCACGTGACCTTCGCGTGGGCGTTCCTCGGCAGCCGCGTGCCCGCACTGGACGCCCACGGCCGCGCCGCGGTGATCGAGACCGCGCGTGAGTTCCTGGCGCACGTCATCCTCGCCGGCTATCGCAACACGTGGCTGCTCCCGGAGAAGAGCCGGGAGCCGTGGCTGGCCGCGGAAGAGGAGACGGCACGCCACGGGCTCGGCGCCTCGACGGTGACGCAGGAGCGTGGCATCCTGCGCGCCACCATCGCGCAGGTACGCGAGCGATTCGCCAGCTGGAATCTCGTGTTGCCCGTGGTCGATCACCCCGAGCTCGGGACGATCTAGGCCGACAAGGAGAGCCGTCATGCTCGTGGAAAAAGAGCGCACCGGAGCCTACGTCCTCGAGCAGCGCTATCCGTTGCCGCTGCGCTCGGCCATGCCGGACGTGTGGGAGCTGTGGCAGCGCGCCAAGACGCTCGAGTGGGATCCGCAGACCGACATCCCGTGGGAGGAGCTTCACCCCGAGCGCTACAGCGCCGAGCAGCTGCTGGCCGCGCAGATGTACTGGAGCCGGCGGACGTGGGGCGAGTACGGTGCGATCTCCGAGAGCCCGGCGCTGCTCCTGCGCTTCGCGCTCGAGCGGCGGCTGCCCGATCTGCAGTTCTTCTTCACCATGCGCACCATGGAGGAGGGCCGTCACGCCGAGGCCTCGTGGCTGATGGCCGAGCGGCTGGGCCGGTACTTCCCGCAGCCGCAGAATCCGCCGACGGTCGGCGCGGTCGGCACCCACGGCGTGCGCCGCATGGCGTTCGATCCGGAGACCTCGCTGGAGGGGATCTTCGCCAGCCTGGTGTGCGCCGCCGAGGAGATCCTGATCGACGTGTTCAAGGCCACCGTGCACAAGGCGACCAATCCCGCCGTCCGCCGGCTGATGGAGCTGATCCTGCGCGACGAGGTGCGGCACATCGCCTTCGGCTGGCAGTGCCTGGACGCGTGGGCGCCGTCCTTCACGCCCGAGACCGTCCGTAACATCGAGGCCGCGGTCACCGCCATGATCGAGAACGTCGAGTTCCGCGGCTACCGCAATCTCTGGCTGGCCATCGAGGGCGGCAGCGCCACGCCGGCCGAGATCGACGCCGACCGCATCTCGTGCGAGGCGGGCCTGGGTGGCAACACGCCCGAGGACGAGATGCAGATCTTCCCCGGGTTCCTGGCCAAGATCCGCAAGCGCATGGCGCCGTGGGGCGTGAAGATTCCGATGTTCGATCACCCCCGGCTGGGCACGGTGTAGCGCCCCGCGGTGAAGTTCGTCGGCGACCGGATCCTCCGCAAGGAGGATCCGCGGCTGATCCAGGGGCGCGGCCGCTACGTCGGCGACATCGCGCTGCCGGGCATGCTACACGCCGCCATCGTCCGCAGCCCGCACGCCCACGCCCGGCTCGGCGCCATCGACGTCGCGCGCGGCGCTGAAGGCTCCCGGCATCGTCGGCGTGGTGACCGCTGCCGATCTCGGCGAGGCCGCCCGTCCGCTGCCGATCGTCCCGCCGCACGCCGCGCTCCGCGGCAAGAACTTCTGCCTGCTCGCCGGCGACCGTGCGCGCTTCGTGGGCGAGGCGGTGGCGGTGATCGTGGCCGAGCGTCGCGACGCCGCGGAGGACGCGCGCACACTGGTCGACGTCGACTGGACGCCGATCCCCTCGGTGCAGGATCCGACGACGGCGGGAGCGGCGTCGGTGCACGACGACATCGCCGATAACCTCGCGGGTCGGGTGACCCTGTCGCGTGGTGACGTCGACGGAGGCCTGCGCGCGGCGCCCCGCCGCGCCGGTCTGACGCTCTCCATCGGCCGGGCCGGCGGCCAGCCGATGGAGACGCGGGGGCTCGTCGCCGAGTACAACGCCGTGACCGAGCTCCTCACGGTGTGGGCGTCGTCGCAGGTACCCCACCAGGTCCGGCAATTCATCTGCGATGTGCTGGGCCTGCCGCCGCACCGTGTGCGCGTGGTGGCGCCGGACGTCGGCGGCGGCTTCGGCGCCAAGCTGATCGTCTATCCCGAGGACGTGCTGATTCCGTTCCTCGCGCTGCGCTTCGGCCGGCCCGTGCGCTGGCTCGAGGACCGGCTGGAGCACATGCTGACCGCCACCCAGGAGCGTACGCAGGTCCACACGGTGGAGATCGGCTTCGACGACGAGGGCCGGCTGCTCGCGCTGCGCGATCGCTTCGTGCACGACACGGGGGCCTACACGCCGCGCGGCCTGGTGGTGCCGCTGCTCAGCGCCTCGATGCTGGCCGGGCCGTACCGCATCCCCAGCATCGAGGTGACCTTCGACAGCGTCTACACCAACCGCGTGCCGGTCTCGCCCTATCGCGGCGCCGGTCAGCCCCAGGCCGTGTTCGTCATCGAGCGCGTGATGGATCTCATCGCGCGCGAGACGAGCCGCGACCGGGCGGCCGTACGATTCGTCAACCTGGTGCCGCCCAGCGCGATGCCCTACGACGTCGGCCTCCCCAACTACCGTGGCTCGGGCCACGTGATCTACGACAGCGGCGACTACCCGGCCGTCCTCCGCCGCGCGCTGGAGATGGCGGACTACGAGCGGCTGACGCGCGAGTGTCGGAGCGCGCGTGAGAGCGGCCGACAGGTCGGCGTCGGCGTCGCGTGCTACGTGGAGCTGACCGGGGTGGGGCCGTTCGAGGGCGCGACCATCCGGGCCGACGCCGCGGGTCGCGTCACGGTCTTCACCGGCGTGCCGTCGCAGGGGCAGGGGCTCGAGACGACGCTCGCTCAGATCGCCGCCGACGAGCTGGGCATCACACCGGCCGACGTCAGCATCGTGGGCGGCGACACGCTCGGCATCGGGCAGGGCGTGGGCACCTTCGCCAGCCGCGCCGCCGTCGTGGGCGGCACCGCCGTCGCGCTGGCCGCGCGCGAGCTGCGCGCCAAGGCTCTGCGGGTGGCCGCCCAGGCGCTCGGCGTGGCGGAGGGCGAGGTGGAGCAGGACGGCAAGAGCTTCAGGCGACGCGCGAGCCCCCAGCACCGGATCGAGCTGGGACGCGTCGCCGCCGTCGCCGCGATGGCCACCGCCGCGCACGGCGTGACGCCTGGGCTCGAGGCGACGCATTTCTTCCAGCCTCCCGACATCGCGTACTCCGCCGGCGCGCACGTGGTGCTGGCCGAGGTCGATGCCGAGACCGCCCGCGTGCGGCTGCGCGGATACTGGGTGAGTCACGACAGCGGGCGTCTGATCAATCCGACGATCGTCGAGGGGCAGATCCAGGGCGCGGTTGCCCTCGGGATCGGCAGCGCGCTCTTCGAAGAGATCCGCTACGACGAGAGCGGGCAGCCGCTGGCCGCCAGCTACATGGACTACGCGCTGCCGCGCAGCGACGACGTCCCGTCGATCGAGATCGACCACCTCGAGACGCCCTCGCCGCTGAACCCGCTGGGGCTCAAGGGCGTGGGCGAGTCAGGGACGCTGCCGGTGGCCGCCGTCATCGCCTCCGCCGTCGAGGACGCGCTGAGCGAGCGCACGCTCCGCGTGGAGCGCATGCCACTCACGGCGCGGGAGCTGCAGCGGCTGCTGGAAGCGGGGTCGGGGGCGTAGGCCCGCCTCACGGCTTTCGCGCGGCGCGGTCGGCCTCGAGCTGGCCCTGGCGCGCGTGATCGATCACCTCGGCCAGGATTCGCGCCAGTTCCTGCGGTGCGTGGAATCCCATGGAGTTCTCGGCGGCCACGAAGTCGAGGCGCCACTGGGCCTTCTTCTGCTGCGTGGCGGCGGCCTGGAGGTCCTGGTCATTCGCTCCGCGCTTCTTGGCGGCGACCATCGCGTCCAGCATATCGGTGGTGGCGTGGGCCGCGCGCTCGAGCAGCGCGTGGTGGCGATCCTGGATATTGAGCACGCGCGCCTCGAGCTCTTTCTCGGAGACCGCGTGGCAGGTCTGGCAGGCGCGGTTCAGATTGAGCAGCGGGCTGCGCACCCAGTGGTCACTGATCTTGAGGGAACCGACGCGCTCGTAGGGCATGTGGCAGTCGGCGCACGCCACGCCGGCGCGCGAGTGCACACCCTGCGACCACACCTCGAACTCGGGATGCTGCGCCTTCAGCAGCTTGGTGCCGGTCTCGGCGTGTGCCCAGTCGGTGAAGCCCTCCTTGTCGTAGTAGGCCTCGATCTCCTCGACCTTGATCCCATTGGCCCACGGGTAGGTGACCACCTTGCCCGGCCCCTTGAAGTAGTACTCCACGTGGCACTGGCCGCACACGAACGAGCGCATCTCCTGGCGGGTGGCGTCGCGATTCGGGTCGTAGTCGGCGATGCCCTGCTTGGCCTTGAGCGCCTTGATGCCGGCGATGAAGCCCGGCCGGGTGACCCGGACGGCCATGGTCTTGGGATCGTGGCAGTCGAGGCACGCGACGGAGTGCTGGACGAGCGGCTGCCCCTTGTCGTCCTTCATCTCGCGCGCCTCGCGGTACGGCATGGCCGAGACCAGCTCGAAGCCCTTCTGGACGTCGCCCTTGCCGGCGAAGCGATAGAGCGGCAGGTTCGAGGCATGGCACTGGATGCAGGCGCCGGGCTGCTGCTTCTCGGTCACGCGCCGGGTCGCTTCCTGATCGAACAGCGCGTAGAAGTGGCCGCGCCGGTCGCGGTAGTCGAGCGCGAACGCGTAGCCGGCAAAGATTCGCTTGAGCCAGGAGTCACGGTCGAGCTTCTGTTCGGCCGGGCCCGTGTCGCTCGCCCCCAGGCCGCGGCCTCCGTACTTCGTCGTCGTGGGGAGCGACGTGCGCAGATACGAATCGTACTGCTGGGGCCAGTTCTGGCCCCACACCTTGGGATCGGTGGTGTCCTCGGTCACCTCGACCAGGCGGACAGAGGTCTGCCGGGCTTCCTGCTTGCGCTCGAAGATGTTGGTGAGGAGCGCCAGCAGAAGCACCGTGACTCCCGCGATCCCGATGACCAGGATCACGGCCAGCAGCCAGCCGCGTAGCCGTACGCCGGGGGAGCCGGGGTCCGCCATGATCTCTCCTTGTGGGTCAGCCGCCGGCGCCGTGCCCGGCGCTCGCGTGACAGTGCAGACAATCGAGGCGGGCATGGGCTCGCCCGGGCGCGTCGACGATCGCCTGGACGAGGCCTTCGTGGCATCGCACGCAGTTCACGCGGACCAGCTCGCGGTCGTGCGGCGTGATCTCGATCGGCTCCTTGAAGTTCTGCAACGTGAAGGCGGCCGAGTGGCGGAAGCCGTGCTCGGCCTTGGCCACCCACTTGGCGAGACCCGCGTGGGGCAGATGGCACTCGACGCAGGTCGCGGTGTGCCGGTGGCCGCTCTTGAGCCAGCCGTCGTACTGCAGATTCATCACGTGGCAGTTCACGCACGCCCGTGGGTCGGGGGAGAGGTAGGAGAAGCCCTTGGCGTAGACGAAGGTGAACGCGCCGACACCGGCCGGGATGCCGAGCAGGCCGATCAGGAGGATGACGAGGCTCTTGCGCGTCATGCCCTCACCGCAGACTCACCCTACCGTCCGATCGTCATCAGGGCCACGATGACCGGCCCCCACGCCGTCAGCAGAATGTTGCCGATGGCGTAGGGCACGGTGTAGCCGATGGCGGGGAGCTTGCTGTCGGCCGCGTCCTGGACGGCGCGTAGCGCCGCGGTGATGGTCCCGGCGCCGGCGCACGCGCCCAGCAGGATGAGCGGATTCATCCGCAGCACGTAGCGCCCGAACAGGATGGCCACCGTGTGCGGGATGAGCGAGCACACCAGGCCCATCACGACCAGGCTGATGCCGGTCTTCTGCAGCCCGGTCACGAACCCCGGCCCTGCGCTGATGCCGACCACGCCGATGAAGAGGCAGAGCCCGACGGTATCGAAGATCCAGATCGCCGGCTCGGGCATGCGACCGAAGAACGGGTAGGCGGAACGGAGCCAGCCGAATACCAGCCCCATGATGAGGGCGCCCCCGCTGGCCGTGAGCGTGATGGGCAGCCCGGCAATCGTGACCGAGAGCAGCCCGACGAATCCACCCAGCACGATCCCGGTGCCGACGAAGACCATGTCGGTGGCGTTCGTCGGCCAGTCCGGATACCCGATGTGCTTGGCCGCCCGCTCCACCTCGGGCTTCGTGCCGATCAGGGTCACCACGTCCCCCCGGTCGACACGTAGGTCGAAGACGACCGGCATCTCTTCGCCAGAGCGCACGATTTTTCGTAGAAAGACGCTGCGGGCGAAGTCATGGCTGGCGAGCTCTCGCAGCGTGTGTCCGGCCACCGAGCGGTTGGTCACGACCACGTCCACTGACTCGATCGGAACGTCGAGCAAGGCGCGGTCCTCGACCTCGGCGCCGATCTTGTCGCCGTGCGCCACGAACTGCTGGTGCGGCGCGGCCACCGCGATGACGTCGCCCGCGCGCAGGACCGTGCTGGGCTGGGCATCGATCAGCTCGCCGCCGCGGCGGATCCGGAGCACGAAGAACCGGAAGGTCTTCGGCACCGTCTCCATCTGGGCGATCGTCCGGTCGATGAAGTCGACGTTCGTCAGGCGATAGGCACGGACGTCGAATCGACGAGCCGCGGAGACGACCCCCGGCTGGGCCTCGGCGGCGGCGCCGGCGACCTCGCTCTGCGCCTTCTTGCTCTCGGCCTTCAGGTCGACGCCCATCAGCTTGGGACCGATCACCGGCAGGTACCAGACCAGTCCCGCGGTGCCGAGCAGGTAGGTCACCGCGTAGGCGATGGGGATGTTGTTGACGAACTGCGTCTTTTCTTCGGGAGAGATGGCCAGACGGTTGATCGCCTCGCCGGCCGTGCCGATGACCGTCGACTCGGAGAAGGCCCCGGCCAGGAGCCCGGCCGCGGTCCCCGGGTCGTAGCCAAGGATCTTGGAGGCCACGAACGCGGTCAGCAGGCACGTCACGCACAGCACCACGGTGAGCGCGACCTGGGAGAACGCGTCCTTCTTCAGGCCCCGGAAGAACTGCGGGCCGACCTTGTACCCGGTGGTGAACAGGAACAGGTCGAAGAAGACGGTTTTCACGAGCGGCGGCACCTGGATGCCGAGCTGGCCTACGAGCACGCCCGCCAGCAGCGTGCCGACCACGGTGCCGAGCGAGAAGCTACCGATCTTGAGGCGACCGATGAAGAAGCCCACCGCGAGCGTGAGAAAGATTGCCAGCTCGGGGTTGTGCCGGAGAGCGTCACCGAACCAGCCCACGTGTCCTCTCCTCTGGGTGCCGGCGCGCGAGCGCCGGCACCCGCATGGTCGTCTACGCCTTCGCCGCTTTGGCTCCCTTGCCAGTGGCGGCGCTTCGACCGTTGCCACTCCTGCCGTTGGTGCCACCGGTCTTGCCAGTCGCCAGCTGATAGGCCTGATAGTAGCTGCGAGCCACCGCCCGCACCGCGCGGCCGATGTCGTCGTAGACGTCGTCGTTCAGGTTGGCGAACGACACGCGCACCGACCAGTTCGGCGCGTCGAAGCCGCTGCCGTTGAGCAGCACGATGCCGTGATCCTCGGCCAGCCGGAACACGATGTCCAGCGGGTGCACGTTGGCCTTGACCCACTTGACCACGTCGTCACCCACGTACTTGCGCAGCCAGAACTCCAGATCGATCAGGCCGTAGTAGTAGTCGAAGTTCGGATTGGCGATCGACGTCGATCCCGAGCCCCTCGATGGTCGCCTGCACCCGCTTCTTGACGATGTCGATGCAGGCCGTCTGGTACGCCTTCTTGTCGTCCATCAGCTCGAACGAGCGAGAAGATGGTCATCATCACCTGCTGCGGCAGCGACAGCCCGGCGGTGTGGTTGAGCGCGACGTCGCGGCTGTCGGCCACGATGCGATCGATGAACTTGATCTTGCGCGGCTCGAGGGTCGAGCGCCCCGTAGCGCTTGTCGAGCTTCTGCTGGATCGCCTCGGGGTGCTTGGCGATCATCTCGTCGATGATGTTGTCCTCGTGCACGGCGATGACGCCCAGCCGCCAGCCGGTGCACCCGAAGTACTTGCTGTAGGAGTAGACGCCGATCGTGTTCTTGCGGCAACGCGCCGAGCAGCGAGCGGAAGCCGGGCACGAACGTCCCGTAGACGTCGTCGGTCAGCATGATGAGGTCGGGGCGCTTCTTCAAGATGGCGCCGATCTTCTTGATGGTGTCCGCGTTCAGCGCCATCGCGCTGGGGTTGCCGGGGTTGACGACGAAGAACGCCTTGATCTTGGGATCTTCGCAGCTTCTTGAGCTCGTCGTCGGTGAACTGGAAGCGGTTCTCCTGCGGCGCGCGGATGTTGACGATCTTCAGGTCGTAGTCCTCGAGGTGCGGCATCTCGAGGTAGGGCGTGAAGATCGGCACGCCGAGCGCGATGGTGTCGCCCGGGTTGAGCAGGCGATTGGACTTCAGCGACTTGAAGATGTAGCACATGGCCGCGGTGCCGCCCTCGACGGCGTACAGCTCGAACTTGCCGTTCGGGCGCGGGTCACCGCACATCGCCCACTCAGGTACTCGTGCACGATCTGCTCGTTGTGCACCAGCATGCGGTCGGGCACCGGATAGTTGTCGCCGATGATCGAGTCGACCAGCTCATGCACGAAGGCGTCCGGCTCGAAGCCGAACTTCTTGACCGTCGCAGGGGACCATCTTGCGCGAGGAAGGGCGCCCCCGGCATGTCCTGGTGCGCGCGCAGCCAGGCGTCGAGGCGGTCGGCGATGCCGGCCGTCTTCGGCATGCCGCCGACCCCGGCCGGCAGATCCATCACGCGCTTGCTCTCGATGATCGCGAACTGGCCGAGCAGGAAGAAGGCCTCGCGCGGCTCGGTGGCGATCCAGTTGGGATTGCCGCGGCCGGCGTTGAGGAAGGCCATGGATTGCGACTTCGTCGCCTTCACGCCGCCTTGACAGAAAGTCCTTGATCTCGAACGGGCTGAGGGTCTCGTATTCGCGAAGGGTCAGGACGTCCATCGAAGCCTCCGTCAGCTGAGCCAGCATGACGATGACCATGCCCCAGATCGTCAGCAGCGTGTTGCCGACCGCGTAGGTCACGGTGTAGCCGAGGGCCGGGACCTGGCTCTTGGCCTGCTCGCAGACCATGCCGAGCGCGGCGGTCGTGGTGCGCGCGCCGGCGCAGCCGCCGAGCAGGATCGCCGGATCGAAGCGGAAGATCTACTTGCCGACGTACATCGCCAGGATCAGCGGCACCGAGGTCGCGACGATGCCCCACAGGAACAGGCTGATCCCCAGCGTTCTGCAGGCCGTTGACGAAGCCGGGCCCGGCCGAGATGCCGACGACGGCGATGAAGATGTTGAGTCCGACCGAGTTCATGAACCACACGGTCGAGGACGGAATCCGTCCGAAGATCGGACGCACGGAGCGCAGCCAGCCGAAGACCAGGCCGGAGATCAGCGCGCCGCCGGCGGTGGAGAGGGTCAGTGGCACGCCGCCCACCTTCAACACCAGCGCGCCGATCAGCGCACCGAGCGTGATCGCGCCGCCGATGAAGGCGACGTCGGCGACGTCGCTCGGACGGTCGGGCACGCCCAGCGTCCTTGGTCGCCGCCGTCGGTGTCCTGCGTCCGGCCGACGATCGTCAGGATGTCGCCGCGGTGGATCTTCGTGTTGGGCAGGATCGGGATGAGGTGGCGATGGCGCCGCGCACGATCGAGCGCAGGAAGACGCCGCGGGCGCTGGGCAGTGGCCAGCTCCGCCAGCGTCTTGCCGTCGACGGCCTTGTTCGTGACGTAGACATCGACACCCTCGACCGGCACGTTCAGCAGCTCGGGATCCTCGACCTCCTTGGCGCCGCTGCCGCCGAGCACCTCGACCAGGACTTCGCGCGGGCCCGCGACCGCCACGATGTCGCCCTCCTGCAGCACGGTGTCGGCGGTGGCTTCCTCGATCTTGCCGTCGCGCCGGATGCGCTCGACGAAGACGCGTGAATCGGGCACCAGGCCCTCCGCCTCGGCGGCCCGCAGGCCTACCGCGCGCCCACCCGGCTGCACACGGAACGCGCGAAGCTCCCAGCGATGCCAGGCCGAGCCGGCGCCGCCCATCTCCTTGCTGCCGCCATGACGCTCCTCGTAGGCCTTGCAGGCCGCGACCAGATCGATGCCGAGCAGCGTCGGACCGATCAGCGCGAGCAGGATCGCCGAGCCGACCGTGCCGAAGATGTAGGTCACGGCGTAGGCGATCGGCATGGCGTCGAGCAGTCCCTTGGTCTGCTCGGGCGGCAAGCCCAGCCGGTTGATCGCGTCGGTCGCCAGGCCCATCGACGCGGAGATGGTCTGCGATCCCGCATAGAGGCCGGCGGCGTAGCCGAGGTCGTAGCCGGCGAGCTTGGCGCCACGATCGGCACGGCCAGGCAGAGAATGCACACGACCACCGCGAACAGCGCTTGCGGCACGCCATCCGAGGCGATGCCGCGGACGAATTGCGGGCCGACGCCGTAGCCGACGGCGAACAGGAATATCAGGAAGAAGACCGACTTGACGGTCGGCGAGATCGTGATGCCGAGCTGCCCGATCAGGACGGCGGCGAGCAGCGTCGAGGTCACCGCGCCGAGGCCGAAGCCCCGGTAGGTGAAGCCGCCGACGTAGTAGCCGATGGCGAGCGAGAGGAAGATCGCGATCTCGGGATACTGGTCTCAGCGTCGCTGCGAACCAGTCAAACATGTGCGCCTCCGTTCAGATCGCGCGTCATGACCGTCCCGGGCGTCGTCGGCCGCGGCCGTTCTTCTTCGCGGCTTGCCGAGGGCCGACGGCTTGAGCAGCTTCAGGCCGCGGCTCGCATTGTAGCCGTGGATCTCCTTCACGTCGAGCTTGCGCATGAAGTCGATGGTTTCGGCGTCGATCACCTGGCCCGGCACCATGATCGGGAAGCCCGGCGGATAGGGGATGACGAAGTTCGCCGAGACCAGCTCCGGGCCGTCCTGCAGCCGCTCGTCGATCTCCGGGCTGACCAGCCTGATGTGCTCGCAGCCCGCCGCGTCGTAGGCGGCATAGAACGCCGTCGCGCATGTCGCCTTCGATCGTGGCGCCGCCGGGATCCTCGCGGAAGGCGTCGTGGAAGCGGCTGAAGTTCGGCAGGTCGGGCACGTCGGTCATCAGGGACTTCACGCGCGCCTGCGAACGCCGCACGCTCGCCGTCGCCGCCGTGCGCCAGCCGCTTGTCGATCTCGCGCGGCGATCTCGACCAGCACCTTGATCAGGTGCGCGACGTCGCTGCGCGTGTTGTTGATGTTGGACTGCAGCAGCACGCTGTTGCGCGACGTCTTGTTGAGCTGGATGTCGTACTTCGCCGCCAGCAGGCCCTTGAACTGCGTGCCGTCGAAGCCGGCCGTGCCGCAGACCAGCGTCAGCCGCGTCGGATCGAGGCAGAACTCGTCGTCGCTGCAGCGCTGCGCAGCGCGTCGGCCCAGTTGTCGCCCGGCGCTGAGGAAGTCCACGAAACCCGATTGCGCGGAACTCGGCCGGAATCATCTCGTCGGCGCCGAGCACGCGGAAGTACTTCGAGATCAGCGGATGGCTGTTGACCTCGCGCCGGATGTCGAGCGCGATCTGGATCGCGGTCGTCACCAGCTCGTAGCCCTCGAGCTCCATCTGCCGGCGCGCGACGTCGAGGCAGGCGATGATCTGCTGGTTGGGCGACGTCGAGGCGTGGGTGAAGACCGCCTCGTGGAACTGCTCCTCGACGCTTGTGGAAGTCGACGTCCTTGCACCAGGACCATCGATCCCTGGCGCAGCGCCGACATCGACTTGTGCGTGGAGTTGGTCTGGTAGACGCGGAGCCGGACCTTGTCCGGATCGGGCACCAGGCGCGTGTCGAGCAGCGCTGCGTCCGACGGATCGAGGTCGCGCGCCCAACGCCGCGGCCTGCGCGCTGCGTACGCCTCGGCGGTAGCCGGGTCCTGAGCTACGCCTCGATGTCGGCCGCCGCGCCCATCGCCGTCCGCGGCCGCAGGAACGGCGACGAAGCGCGCGAAGCCGAACCACGCCTCGTCCCACAGGAAGATCAGATCCGGCTTGATCGCGAGGCACTCCTCCATCACGCGGCGCGTGTTGTAGATGTGGCCGTCGAACGTGCAGTTGGTGAGGTCGAGCATGCGCACGCGGTCGAGCCTGCCCTGCCGCCTTGAGGTCGAGCAGCGCCTTCTTGATGCGTGCGCAGCGGCACCGCGCCGTACATCGAGTACTCCGTCAGCGGAAAGGCTTCGACGTAGTAGCGGCTGCGCGCCCGCCAGCACCATGCCGTAGTGGTGCGACTTGTGGCAGTTGCGGTCGACGATGACGATGTCGCCCGGGCGCCAGCAGCGCCTGCACGACCATCTTGTTGGAGGTCGAGGTGCCGTTGGTGACGAAGAAGACGCGATCGGCGCCGAAGGCGCGCGCGGCCATCTCCTGCGCACCTTGATGTTGCCGGTCGGCTCGAGCAGGCTGTCGAGGCCGCCGGTGGTGGCCGAGGACTCGGCGAGGAACAGGTTGGTGCCGTAGAACTCGCCCATGTCGCGGATCCAGTTCGACTTGAAGACCGACTTGCCGCGCGCGATCGGCAGCGCGTGGAAGGTGCCGATCGGCCGCTGCGCGTACTTCTTGAGGTTGTCGAAGAACGGCGTCTCGAAGCGCGTCGGACACGCCGTCGAGGATGCTCAGGTGGAGCTCCAGCGGCTCCTCGACGTCGTAGAACACGCGGCGGATCGAGCTGGCCCGCCGGATCGCCGGCGATCTTCTCCACGTCGCGATCGGTGAGCAGGTAGATGTCGAGCTCCGGGCGCACGCGCTTGATCGCGCCGGCCAGCCGGGTACCGTATTCCTGCGGCGCACCCGCGTCGGCGTCGAGGCCGGGCTGGGTGGCAAGCAGGTCGTGCAGGACGGGTGCGTCGTGGCGTGACGCGAAGGGGAAGCCGTCGCCGATCACCACCGCCTGGATGTCGCCGTTGAAGAGCACGGCCGAGGAACGCGTCCTCGAAGCTGCCGACCACGACCGCCTCGTAGATGAACTGATCCTCTGGCCGGCGCAGGCGCCGCATTTCCTGCGCGACCGCGGGCCAGCGGGCCGGCGGCGCGGGTGAGCACGATGAGCAGCTCGAAGTACGGTCGCCGGGTCTCACCGGAGTCCAGGCGAGGGGGCAGGCGGAGCGCTCCGGCGCCCGTCGGTCGCGTCGTCGGTCGTCTCCCAGTCCGACGCGTCGGCGCGATAGCTGTTCGACAGCAGGGCGGCGTTGATCCGCCGGACCAGCCGCGCCACGTCGCCGCCGTCGCCCTGCGCGATCTCGTCCTCGATCGCGCGCAGCAGGCGCGGCCCCGGATAGCCGAAGAAGTTCTCGGCCTGGCGCAGCTCGGCGAAGGCGGTCTCGACGGCGGCCCGGCCGCTCTTGTCAGGCTTGGCGGCCCAGATCTGGGCGGCGAGGGCCAGGTTGTACCAGCGATCGAGACGCGCCTCTCCGGTGGAGAACAGACGATCGACACGCTGGGCGCCCGGGTGGACAGGGGTCATGGTGATGTCTCCTTGCGTTCACATCGATGCTGTCCGCTCAGAGCAGCGGCAGCTCGTCGTTGAGGATGAGGCGGAATCCTTGGAGCACGCGCTGACGACGCCGACGTCGCCGAGAGCGAGCGACGGAGTCCCCAGGGTGGCGCGGCGTATGAGCGGTCCGCAATCGGTGGGCCCCCTTCGCCGGCATATCAGATAGCCGCGCTGGTCCTGCCTATATATGGGACCTTCGTCCCATAGGGGCCCGGGGGCTCTTGACAGCAGTCTAAATCAACCATACGTTTGGTTAATATATGCGCACTGAAGAGCGTCTCCCGCAGGACACCCGCCACTGGCCCCGGCACTCGCCGGCCCGTCGCCGGGACGCCGCCCGCACCCGCGACGCGCTCATCGCCGCCGGCACCGGGCTCTTCGCCGAGCGCGGCTACGACGGTGTCCCGGTCGCGACCATCGCCGCGAAGGCCAGCGTCAACAAGGCGATGATCAACTACCACTTCGGCGGCAAGCGGAACCTGTACGTGGCGATCGTGAGCGCCACCTTCTCCGAGATCGTGTCCCGCGTGGAGGCGCTCGCCGACTCGTCGCGGCCGGCGCCGGAGCTCCTCCGCGACCTCGTCGCGGTGGTCGGGCGACATCGGCGACGCGGCGCTCGCCGCACTTCTGCACGATGATGCTGCGCGAGGTCCTGTCCGGGGGCAAGCACCTCGAGCTCGCGGTGCTGGCCAAGCCGGCGCGAGTGCTCGGGCGCCGTGCAGCGCATCGTGGAGCGCGGCGTCCGCGAGGGGACGCTGCGCCCGGTCGATCCGGTGCTGACCCATCTCAGCCTCGTCGGCAGCCTGGTGTTCTTCTTCGCGACGGCCGCTTCCGCGAGCGCGTGCTTCTCGAGCCGACGGCCTCCGGGGCTCAAGCCGCCATCGCCCGGCGGCCTACGTCAAGTCACACTCCAGGAGCTGATCACGCACGGGCTCGCCACCAGCGCGGCGGCGGTCGAGGGGGCAGGGCACGCGTCGAGCCCGAGGCTTCCGGAGCGCGCGCGCCACGCTCCAGGACTCGCCGCGCATGAGCCTGCCGGAACCCGCGGCGCCTTCGAGTGCGCCCGCGCCGGCTCGCCGCAGGCGCCCGATCGTCTCGCCGGCGCGCTCCTCGTCCTGGCCGTCGTGGCGATCGCCGCGTGGCGCTTCGTCCTCGCCGGGCCCGCCGTGCCGCCGGCGTGATCGCGGTGAGCGGACGAATCGAGGGGGACGACTCGTCGGTCGGCGGCCAAGACCTCCGGGCGGATCCGCGAGATCACCGTGCGGGAGGGCGACCAGGTCGAGGCCGGACAGGTCATCGCGGTGCTCGACGACGAGCAGATCCGCGCCCGCGAGCAGCAGCCGAGGCCGCGGTCCGCCAGGCCGAGGCGCGGCTCGCGTCTGGCCCAGCACCAGATCACCGTGCTCAACGAGCAGCTGCGCCAGAGCGAGCTCGGCGTCGATCAGTCGCGCGCCGATGCCCAGGGCCGGTCGACGAGGCCGAAGGCCGGCTGGCCGCCGCCGAGGCCCAGCTGGCGCAGGCCGAGGCCTCGTACACGCAGGCCAAGTGGGAGCGCGACGCGTTCGCGCGGCTTGTTCCGAGGTGAGCCTGTCGCGGAGCAGGAGGCGCGAGCGACGCGCAGAGCACCGAGGAGGCGCAGGCGGCGTGGTCGTCACGTCGGCCCGGCGCCAGGTCGAGGCCGCGCGCGGCGCCTCATGACCGCCCGGCCAATCTCACCAACCCGGCGATTCGCTCCTCGCAGGTGGCGGCCGTCCAGGGACAGATCCTCCAGGCGCAGGCCGACATCGCCGCCGCGCAGGCGGACGCCGAGCGGGCCCGCGCCCAGCTCGAGGAGGCGCGCGCCAACCGGCAGCGACCTCACGGTCGTCGCGCCGTTCGCGGGCACCGTCGCCACGCGCACGGCCGAGCCGGGCGAGGTCGTCATGGCCGGCACGCCGGTCGTCACGCTCGTGAACCTGAGCGAGGTCTACCTGCGCGCGTTCGTGCCGGAGGGCCAGATCGGGCGCGTGCGCATCGGCCAGCCGGCGCGCGTCTATCCTCGATTCGGCGCCGACGACGCCCATCGACGCCTACGTGCTCCGCATCGATCCCGCAGGCGTCGTTCACGCCCGAGAACACGTACTTCCGCGAGGACCGGGTGAAGCAGGTCGTCGGGGTCAAGCTCCGGATCCGCGGCGCCATGGGCTTCGCCAAGCCGGGCATGCCGGCGGATGGCGAGATCCTCGTCGAGGGCAGCGAGTGGCCCGCCCGTCGGCGCGACGGTGAGCAGGCGCACGGTGAGCGAGCCTGACGCCGCGATCCAGATCCGGGGGCTCGACGAAGCGCTACGGCGCCATCGAGGCGGTGCGGGCGATCGACCTCGACGTGTCGGCCGGCGAGATCTTCGGGCTCATCGGCCCGGACGGCGCCGGGAAGACATCCACGTTCCAGATCCTCGGCGGCGTCATGGAGGCGACCTCGGGGAGCGCGCACGTGTTCGGCCGGCCGGCGCGGGAGGCGCGTGCGCTACGTCGGCTATCTCACCCAGGCGTTCAGCCTCTACCACGGACCTGAGCGTGGCCGAGAACCTCCGCTACGTGGGGCCAGCTGCGCCGCGTGCCGCGACCGCGAGATCGAGGAGCGCGGCGCGGCGGTACCTGACGATGTTCGGGATGGAGCGCTTCACGGATCGGCTGGCCGGCCGACTGAGCGGCGGGATGAAGCAGAAGCTCGCGCTGGCCTGCGCGCTGATCGCCGAGCCGCGCATCCTGCTGCTGGACGAGCCGACGACCGGGGTCGATCCGGTCTCGCGCCGCGAGTTCTGGGATGCGATCGTCGAGCTCTCGAGCCAGGGCATGACCATCCTGCTGGCGACGCCCGTACCTCGACGAGGCCGAGCGATGTCACCGGGTCGCCCTCATGCACGAGGGACGCATTCACCGGACCGGCACGCCGGCCGAGCTGCGCGACAGCCTCGGCCTCGAGCGGCTCGAGGTTCACGCCGCCGATCTGCGCCGGCGCGGCGACGGCGCTGGCGCACCGCAGGGCATCGTCGACGTCCAGCGGTTCGGCGATCGCCTCGACGTGATGGTGCCCGACGTCGGCGAGGGCGAGCGCGCGGTCCGCGAGGCGCTGGGCGCCGCCGGTCTCGCCGGGTCGACGAGCGTGCGGGCCGCCGCGCCCACGCTCGAGAACACGTTCGTCTCGATCCTGCGCGAGCTCGAGGGCGACGGCCCGTCCCCGCCTTTTCCCGCGACCGCGACCAGGCACGCCCGCGACCGCGGCGTGGCGATCGGCGCCCGCGCCCTGCGCAAGAGCTTCGGCGGCTTCACCGCGGTGAAGGGCATCGACCTCGAGGTCGCGCTACGGCGAGGTCTACGGTCTGCTCGGCGCCAATGGCGCGGGGAAGACCACCACGATCAAGATGCTGTGCGGCCTGATCGAGCCGAGCGCGGGCGACGTCAGCTCGCCGGCGAGAGCGGAACCGGCTGCGCTCGCCAGGCCGTGCGGCAGCAGGTCGGCTACATGTCGCAGAAGTTCTCGCTCTACGACGATCTGACGATCGACGAGAACCTCGACTTCTTCGCCGGCGTCTACGGCGTGCCGCCGGGAGCGGCGCGCCGAACGGAAGCGCTGGGTCCTCGAGTTCGCCGGCCTCGCCGGGCAGGGCAAGTCAGCTCACGGGCAGCCTGCCGGGCGGGTGGAAGCAGCGCGTGGCCTTCGGGGCGGCGATCATGCACGAGCCGCGCGTGCTCTTCCTCGACGAGCCGACCTCCGGCGTCGATCCCATCGCGCGCCGCGCCTTCTGGGCGCATGATCAACCAGCTCGCCGACCAGGGCACCGCGATCCTGGTCACCACGCACTATCTGGAGGAGGCCGAGCAGTGCAATCGGCTGGGATTCATGGTGGCCGGCGAGCTCGTGGCCGAGGGCACGCCGAGCGGCGTGAAGGCGGCCCAGGGCGGCCGCGTGCTGGAGGTCCGCGCCGACCACCCGCAGCGCGCGGTCGCCGTGCTCAAGACCGAGATGGAGTCGTGGCGCGTGTCGCTCTTCGGCGATCGCGTCCACGTCATCGTCGACGGCGACGTGTCGGTCGCCACCCGGCAGATCGAGGACCGGCTGGCCCGCGACGGCATCCGGATCCTCGAGATGACGGAACAGGACTACTCGCTGGAGGACGTCTTCCTCATCATCGCCGAGCGGGGCGCACGCGCCGCGGCCTGATGCGCCGCATCGTCGCCCAGGCCCGAAAGGAGCTGACCCAGCTCGTGCGCGATCGGCTCGCGCTGGCGCTGGCTCTCGTCCTGCCGGTGGTCCTCATCGGACTTCTCGGCACGGCGATCTCGCTCACGGTGACCGACATCCCGATCGTCATCCAGGATCTCGATCAGACGCCGCTGTCCCGCCAGTACGCGGACGTCTTCCGCAACTCGCTGACGTTCCGCGTCGTGACGCTGCCGCCGGCGATGTCGCCCGAGCGGATGCTGAACACCGGCCGGGTGCGGGCGGCCCTCGTCATTCCCACGCACTTCGGCCGCGAGATCCGGCGCGGGCGCGGGGCCGCAGACCCAGGTGCTGGTGGACGCCACCGACAGCAACACCGCGCGCCTCATCCGGGGCAACGCCACCCAGCTCACCCACGCCTTCGCGCAGCAGGTGGGGCCGCCGCCGCCCGGCGCCATGATCGAGACCGCGACGCGCCTGTGGTTCAATCCCGGCCGCACGCCCCGCAAGTTCTACGGCCCCGGGTTCCTCGTCCTGGCGCTCTCGATCTTTCCCACCGTGCTCGCCGCGCTCGCGATGTCGCGGGAGGGCGAGCAGCAGACCATTCTCCAGGTGTACGTCTCCAGCATCTCCGCCCACGAGTTCCTGCTCGGCAAGATCCTGGCCGGCATGGCGGTGGGGCTGATGCAGTGCCTGCTGGGGGTCGTCTGATGCTGACGGTGTTCGGCCTCGACTTCGTCGGCGATCCGACGCCGTTCCTGGCCGCCAGCGTGCTCTACGTGTTCTGCATGGCGGCCTTCGCCTCGCTCGTGGGCAGCGCCATCCCCAACCAGGCCGCCGCCGTGCAGGCGGTGGGGCTCGGCGGATTTCTCCTGTCCTTCCTGCTGTCGGGGCTGATCTTCCCGGTCGAGAACATTCCCGACGCGCTGCGGTGGATCTCCAATCTGGTGCAGGCGCGCTACTACGTCGCTCGTCGTGCGCGACGCGTTTCTGCAGGGCGGCGGGTGGCCCGCGGTGTGGTGGGCGGTGCTGACCATCGGCGGCATCGGCCTCGTGTTCTACACCCTGGCGTGGCGCACGATGCGCCGCATGCAGGTGAAGGCGTGACGCGCGCGGTTCGCTTCCTCTTCGGCGGACGCTTCTGGGCGCTGGCGCTCAAGGAGCTCCGGCAGATCCGGCGGGATCGGCGGCTCGTGATCTCGCTGATCGTGCCGCCGGCCTTGCAGGTGCTGCTGTTCGGCTTCGCGCTGGACTCCGACGTGCGCAACCTGCAGCTGGGCATCGTGGACGAGAGCCGCACGCCGGAGAGCCGCGAGCTGGTCGCCGTCCTCACGCAGAACCGGACGTTCCAGCTGGCCGGCTCCTACGCCACCCCGCGCCATCCTCGGCGAGGAGCTCGGCGCCGGCCGCCTGGACGTCGGCGTGGTGGTGCCCTACGACTTCGCCCGGCGACGGATGCGCGGCCGCCCGGCCACCGTGCAGGTGCTGCTCAACGCGGCGAACGCGAACACCGCGCAGATCGCGCAGGGCTACGTGGAGGGCGCCGTCGCCTCGCTCAACCGCGGCCTGCTGGGGACGCGGCCGCCGCCGGTCGAGCTGCACACGGCGTTCATGTACAACCCGGGCCTGGTGAACGCCTGGTACATCGTCACCGGCGTGTTCGGGACGCTGATCATCCTCAACGGCTCGCTGGTGGCGGCGGCCACGATGATTCGCGAGAAGGAGCGCGGCACGGTCGAGCAGCTGCTCATGACGCCGGCCAGCGCGCTCGAGGTGGTGACGGCCAAGCTCGTGCCGCTGTTCATTCTCTTGATGGCGATGGTCGGGCTGGTGCTGGTGCTGGCCGCGGTGGTGTTCGGCGTGCCGTTCCGGGGCAACGGCCTGCTGGTGCTCGCCGCCTGCGCGTGCTGCGTGCTGACCGGGATCGGGCTGGGGACGTTCGTCTCGACGCTGGCCCGCTCGGCCAATCAGACGCAGCTCATCAGCTTCTTCATCAATCCGCCGCTGGCCATGCTGTCGGGAGGGCTGACGCCGATCGAGGCGATGCCGAAGTGGGTCCAGCCGCTCACGCTCTTCAACCCCATCGCGCACTTCGCCAAGATCGCCCGCAACGTGCTGCTGAAGGGGGCCGGCCTCGACGTCGTCTACCCGAACCTGCTCGCCCTGCTCGCGCTGGCCACCCTCTTCGTGGCCATCAGCGCCTGGCGGTTCCGCAGCCAGCTGAGCTGAGTCGGCCGAAGCGGTCGCCGCGCTCCGCGTTCACGGCGCCTTGCCGGTCAGCTCCAGAATCTGCCCGGCGCGCAGGATGGAGACCTTGAACGTGCCCCCCGGCGGCAGGGTATTCATGCTGTCGCGGATTTTCGCTATGTTCGCGGAGGCCGCGGAGATTCCGTTGACGGACATGATGATGTCGCCACCGAGCGGGACCTCCTGGCCGGCGATCGAAGCGATCATGGTGCTGCCGCGCAGACCGATCTGGTCGCCCGGTGAGTCCTTGGCCACGGTCTTCACGATGAAGCCGCTGGCGCGATTGGGCAGGTTCAAGATATCGGCCACGCGGTCACTGAGCACGACCCCCTCGAGCCCGGACCAGAACGACTTCTTCTGCAGCAAGAGCTGCTTGGCCGTGTTCAGCGTGACCACGAAGCCCAGCCCCTCGCTGCCCCCGCCCTTGGAGATGTTGTGGCTGACGATGCCGACGACGTCGCCGTTCATGGCGAACATGGGCCCGCCGGAGTTGCCGGTGTTGATCGTGGCGTCGGTCTGGAAGAACTCGGCGAGCGGCATGGTCTTGTAGACCGTGTTCGGAGCCCACCGGGCGCTGATGTAGCCCACGCTCAGCGAGTAGCTCAGACCGTAGGGCGCGCCGACGATCACGATCTCGTCGCCGACCTGCACGGTGTTGGAGTCGGCCATGTTCGCCGCCACGGCGCCCGGCGGCACCCGGTCGAGCTGCAGGAGCGACAGGTCGGCGGCCGGCTCGGACGAGATCACGCGCGCCGACACGGTCTCGCCGCCGAGGAACTCCACCGAGATGGTGTCCATGGAGTGCACCACGTGGGCGGCGGTCATGACCTTGCCGTCCTTGGAGATGAGCACGCCGGAGCCCGTCTCGGTGAAGCCGATCTGGCCGCCGGACGTCACGTCGCGGCCCTTGGCGCGGATGACGACGACCGACGGCGTCACCTTCTTGAAGAGGTCGCGAACCGCCTGGGCCTCGCCCACTCGCGGGGCGCCGAGGACGACGGTTCCCGCGCCCATCGCGATGAGTATCAGGCTCGCAACCGATCGAAGCGCCGAGCGCCGTTCAACCATGGTCGTTCCTCCTGCTGCCATCGAGATCGTTGCCCGCGCCTAGTTCGGCTGAACGATGACGGTTCGTACCACGCCCAGATATTGCTTCGCAACTCGCATGACGTCGGCGGCCGTCACTTTCTTGACGTTGGCCGCGTAGACGTCGAAGTACTCGGGGCTCAGACCGGCCAGCTCGGCGGCGGCCAGATACCAGGCCTGACGCGCGTTGGTGCGCCGGTCCATCGCCTGCGTGCCCACCACGTAGGAGCGCGCGACGGCGACCTCCTGCTCGGACGCGGGCTCGCTCTGGATCCGCCGGAGCTGGTCCTTCAGGGCCGCCTCGGCCTTGGTGAGATTGTCGGGGCCCGTGCCCAGGATGGCCACGAAGCCGCTCGTGTCGAGGCGCGGCGGGTAGAGCGCCGCCGTGGAGTAGGCGAGGGCCTGCTTGTCCCGGAGCTCCGAGAAGAACCGCGAGGCCATGCCGCCCCCGAGGATCGCGCTCATGACCTTGAGCGCGGGATAGTCCGGATGGGTGAACGCCGGCGCGAGCGCGGCCATGAAGATCTGCGCCTGCGCCCCCGGCACCTTGAACACCTCGCGGGTGCTGGCCATGGGCGGCGGCGCCGGCACGGTCGGGGAGTCCGCCTGGCCTGCCGCCATCACGCCGAACAGGCGCTGCGCCTGCGGCATGACCTCGGCGCTCTTCACGTCGCCGCTCACCGCCAGGACCATCTGCGAGGGCAGGTACCGACGCCGGTAGTAGGCGACGAGCGCGTCGCGATTCAGCTTCTGCACGGCCTCGCTCCGCCCGGTCGGGTCCCAGGCGTAGGGGTGACGCGGCCCGAACAGCGCGATGTTCGTCTGGTCGGAGGCGACGTCGAACGGCTTCTCGCCGCGGTTCCGGATCTGCCGGACCACGAAATCGCGCACCGCGGTGACGGTGCCGTCCGGGATGGTCGGCCGGAGCGCGACGTCGGCGACCATCTCCAGCATGGGCTGCCAGTTGCGCGAGAGCGCGGTGGCGGTGATCTCCGAGTAGTCGTAGTCGCCGTAGGCGTCGATGCTGCCCCCCAGGCGATCGGCGGTGGCGGCGATCTGCTCGCCGCTCATCTTCTCGGTGCCGCGCACCAGCATGAGCTGCAGCATGTTCGAGATGCCGGCGTTGTCGGGCGTCTCGTTGCGGGTGCCCATCTTGACCAGCAGCGAGTAGGCCACGATGGGCGCGGCCGGATTCTCGCGCACGATCACCGTCATGCCGTTGGGGAGCTTGCTCCGGGTGACGCCGGCCATCTCGGCCAGAGCAGTGGCGGGAAGCCAGAGGCCCAGGACGGCGGCGAGCACGAGCGTCCGGCGGATCATTGCGCCCTCCTGGGCAGGAACCCGATCCACGCGTAGGCGCGTCGTCGAGAGATACTTTTGCGCCGCCGCCTGGATCTGTGCGCGGGTGATGGACTTCAGCCGGTTCAGATAGGTCAGCTCGTTGTCCAGCGAGGCCTGGACCATCGTGATGCCGTAGGCCCCGGCCACGCCGTCGGAGGTCTCGTAGGCGGTGGCGTGGTCGGACTCGGCCTTGGTGACGGCGAGCTCGCGCTCCTCCTCGGTCGGGCCGTCCTTCTGCAGTCGCGCGATCTCTTCCAGGATGCGCTTCTCGACCTTGTCCACGTCGCCCGCCTCGAGCCGCGTCTGGATGTAGACGATGCCGGACAGCTTCTGCGAGGCGTTGTTCATGTTCACGCGCGACACCAGCCGTTCGGTATCGCGCAGCGTCAGGGCCAGTCGCGAGCTCTCGCTCCCCCCCAGGATCGTCGCGGCCAGATCGAGCGCCGCGCTGTCGGGATCGGCGAGCGGCGGCGCCTGCCAGGCCAGGACGAGGTAGGCCTGCTGCTCGGGCCGATCGACCTTGACCCGGACGATCTCCGTGATGGGCTTCAATGACGGGTTCGGGGGAGGCGTGTAGCCAGTCCGTGGACGCCGGCCGAACGTCTGATCGACCACCGCGCGGACAGCCTTGGCCTGCACCGGGCCCACCACCACCAGCGTCATGTTCTCGGGCGTGTAGTACTTGTGATTGAAGACTTGCAGATCCTTCTGCGTGGCGGCCTTCATCGTCTCTGGTGTGCCGAGCAGCGGGCGACCGTACGGATGATCGCCGAACACCGCGCTGTAGGCCTCCCGCACGATGGCGGTCTGCGGATTGTCCGTCTGGATGCGCGTCTCCTCGAAGATGACCTCGCGCTCGGCGTCGATCTCCTTGGGATCGAACTTCGAGCGGAAGGCCATGTCGTCGAGGAGACCGACGGCCGTCTTGATGGCGTCGCTGGGCACGAGGATCTGGAAGGTCGTGTAGTCGTAGGTCGTGAAGGCGTTGGAGCGGCCGCCCGTGCCCTCGATGGCCCGATCGATGTAGCCCGGACCGAACGTGTCGGTGCCCTTGAACAGCATGTGCTCCTGGAAGTGCGCGTACCCGAGCCCGTTGGGATTCTCGTAGCGCACCCCGGTGGCCACCCATAGGTGGACCGCCACGATGTCGGCGGCCCGGTGCTCCTGCACCACGAGCGTGAGCCCGTTGGGCAGGACCTCGACGACGGGCGGCGGCGGCTCGGACCCGGCGGACGTCGTCGGGTTCGTCTTGGCGGCGCACCCGGTGGCCAGGACGATGAGCGCCACCGCCAGGGCCAGGGATCTGCAGGCTGAAGTCATCGAGGTCGGGCCTCCTCGGGCCATCAACGAGGTCGTGACCATATCACGGAGACCCGTGGGGGCCGGGGCATCGGACCAAGGTCCTATGTCCGGGCCGGCCGGCATGCAGGCACGGTAAGCCGTGCTGCGCGCCAGGGGTCTGGGGTATCGTCGTTCCGTTCGACAGAAGTGATTCAGAGGTGAACGCGGTAGCGCACGATGTCCCCTTGCTCGCACTGAAGCCGGGAGGCTGAGGCGTGTCCGAGACGGTGTCGGCCGGCCAGAAAGCTCTGCAGCTCAATCTCGACACCACCTGGTACGGGACGTTCGCCGAGATCGGGGGCGGGCAGGAGGTGGCGCGGTGGTTCTTCGCGGTGGGCGGCGCCGCCGGGACGGTGGCCAAGACCATCAGCGCCTACGACATGACCGTGAGTGACGGCCTGTACGGCAAGAGTCAGCGCTACGTGAGCCGCGAGCGACTGGAGCAGATGCTCGAGCACGAGTACACGGCGTTGCAGGAGTCGCTCGGGCCGGCGCGCGGCGCGACGACCACCTTCTTCGTGTTCGCCGACACGGTGGCCACCCGCAGCTACGCCCGGCGCGTGGACGGCGACGGCTGGCTGGGCATCACGTTCCAGCACCAGCCGGGCAGCGATCCGAGCCGGATCCTCCTGCACACCCGCCTGCTCGATCCGGAGGCCAAGGGACAGCAAGAGGCCCTCGGCCTGCTGGGGGTCAATCTGGTGTACGCCGCGTGGCTGCTGCTGCGGGGCGATCTCGACGGCTTCGTGTTGCGCCTGGGCGAGGAGATCTCACGGGACCGTCTCGAGGTGGACTTCATCGATGTGTCCGGACCGGTATTCGCCGACGTGGACGTCCGGCAGCTGAACCTCGAGCTGGTGCTGAGCAAGCTGACCCCGGTCGTGGCGTTCGAGTCCGACGGCAGCCCCGTCGAGGCGAGCCGCGCGCTCTACAAGCGCGCCGCCTTCGTCTTGCGGGACGAGTTCCTGCCCGTTCGCGACGTGCATCGCCTGATGCTGAACGCCGCCCGGGACCAGCTGGCCCAGCCCGAGGACGGCGGGCGGGCGGTGACGCTCGCCGAGATCTCGCTCACGAATCCGCTGGCGCCGACGGCGGCCACCGTCGACGATCTCCTGGCTCGCCTGGATGGGCTGGCGACGGCCGGTCTCGCGACGCTCGTCACCGACTTCGAGGAGCTCTTCCGGGTGGCCGTGTACCTGCGTCGGTACGCGGTGCCGCGCGTGGTCTTCGTGGTCGGCACCCGGACGTTCAGTCTCTTCTTTGGCGGCCGGCCCTTCGAGACACTGGAGGGCGGAGTGCTGGAGGCGCTGGGACGCCTGCTCACGCGCACGGTCCGCATCGCGCTCTACCCGGAGCACGATCCGCTCACCGGGACCCCGGTGAATGCCCGCACCATGCCCCTGCCGTCCGAGTACCATCATCTGCGCGAGTACCTGTTCGCCAACGGCCTGCTCCACGAGCTCAGTGCGGTGCCCCTCGGCTGAGGGGCGCCCCCGGCAACCGTCGATTCCGTCCGGCCGCCGTGACGGCCCGGACATCACTCATCACCCAGGGAGCGACCGATGAAACGGCTGGTGATCGCGGTGCTGCTGAATGCGCTCGTGGGGATCGGCGCCCTGCTGGCGGCGGAGGGGGTGATCGGCACGTGGAAGACGGTGGACGAAAAGACCGGCAAGGTGGTATCCGAGGTCGAGATCTACGACCAGGGCGGCAAGCTCTTCGGCAAGATCACGCGCCTCACGCAGCCGAACGACGCCCAGGGTAAGCCGAAGCTCTGCACCAAGTGCTCGGGTGAGGACAAGGACAAACCCGTCGTCGGCCTCGTGATCCTGAAGGATCTCAGCGCCAGCGGCGACCGGTACAAGGGCGGGACCATCATGGATCCCGAAGACGGCAAGATCTACAAGGCCGAGGTCTGGACCGAGGACGGCAAGCTGAAGATGCGTGGATACCTCGGTCCGTTCTACCGGACGCAGACGTGGCTGAAGGGCGACTGATGCGCCGGGTGCTGCGGTGGATCGGCGGCATCGTCGTGGGTCTCGTCGTCGCCATCATGGCCGCCTGGTGCGCCGGGGCGTTCTACTACTCGGGCCCAGGCAGCTCGCGCACGCGGGCGATCCTCGCCATCGCGTTCGTGGTGGCCACCGCGCTGGCGTTCCTGCTCCTGCCGCGTCGCGGATGGACGCTGGTCGGGTTCCTGGTCGCCTTCGCCGCGGTGTTCGCGTGGTGGACATTGATCCCCGCCACCAACGAGCGCAACTGGCAAGCCGAGGTCGCCGTCACCCCATGGGTGAGCCAGGACGGAGACCGGATCACCATCCACGGCGTGCGGAACTTCGAATATCGCACCGAGACGGACTTCACCCCGCGCTGGGAGGATCGCACCTACGATCTGCGCGAGCTCGACTCGGCCGACCTCATCGCCGTGTACTGGGCGGGCAAGGCCATCGCGCACATCATGGTGAGCTTCGGCTTCGCCGGCCGCGACTACGTCGCCGTGTCCATCGAGACGCGCAAGGCCCGCGGCCAGACCTATTCCACGCTGGCCGGCATCTTCAAGCAGTACGAGCTCGTCTACATCGTGGGCGACGAGCGCGACCTGATCGGCGTGCGGACGAGCTACCGCAAGCCGCAGGAAGACGTGTACGTCTATCGACTCCAGGGGCCGCGGGAGAATCTCCGCCGCTTCTTCCTGGATTACGTGAAGACGATGAACGACATGCGCGACCACCCGCAGTTCTACAACACGCTCACGACCAACTGCACCACGAGCGTCCTGCTGCACACGCGCGTCAACGAGGGGGCGCCGCCGTGGTCGTGGAAGATCCTCGTCTCCGGCTACCTGCCGGACTACGCGTACGAGCTGGGCCGGCTGGATCAACGCGTGCCCTTTGCCGAGCTGGAGCGTCAGTCTCGCGTCAACGACCGCGCCCACGGCGCCGAGCGCGACCCCGCTTTCTCGCAGCGCATCCGGGCCAAGACTCCCTGAGCATTTGAGTCCGAAGCTCGTTGCACGGGTTGCCGGCCGGGGGGCGGGGCGCGCAGGCGCGGTGGGGTCCGGGACTCGTTCCCGCCGCCGTGGACCGTGCGCTCCGTGCGAGGTGGAGTAAGCTCCTGGCCAGGAGGATCGAGCATGAGCGCTGCGAACACGGGTGACCTCTTCGACATCGTGCACACCATGCGGGCCATGCGACGGCTCAAGCCGGATCCCGTGCCCGACGCGCTGATCCGGAAGATTCTCGAGGCCGGAGTGTGCGCTCCGAACGGCGGCAACACGCAGCGGTGGCGCTTCATGGTCATCAAGGACCCGCGGATCAAGCAGCAGGTGCAGGTCTTCTACAAGCGCGCCTTCGACGAGGTGGTGGGGCCGCGCTATCTCGGCAGCGCGCCGCCACCCGGGGTCAGCGCGCGAGGCCTACCACCGGCAGCACGCGGCCGTGGAGTATCTCACCGATCACTTCCACGAGGCGCCGGTGTGGATCGTCGCGTGCCTGGAGGAAGGAACGGCGGCGCCGACCCGCTGGTCGGGCGCGTCCATCTATCCGGCCGTCCAGAACATGCTGCTGGCCGCGCGTGCGCTCGGGCTGGGGGCGACGCTGACCACCCGGCACCTGCTCTACGAGAAGGAGACGGAGGCCGCCCTCGGACTGCCCGCCGGCGTTCACTCGTACGCGATCATTCCCATCGGCTACCCGATGGGGCACTTCGGGCCCGTGGGCCGGGGTCCACTCGGAGACATCGTGTACGAGGATCGTTGGGGGAACGCCTACCGCGGGATGTAGCGCCGCGGGGGCCGCGGCGCGATCGCCGCCGGAGCATGACCGCGCCGTCTCGCAAGGCTCGTGGTCACGGGGGCCGAAGTCAGAGTCGGCCTCTTGCCGGCCGCCAATCAGCTGGCGAAGGTCCCGGCCGTGCAGATGTGCGACGGCCCGGTCCGGACGGTGGCCGTCGCCGTCGCCCAGAAGGTGTGACGAGAACGCGCGCAGATCGTCGTACCGGTTCCGGTGAAGAACGGCCGATGACGGTGGCCCGGCTCCATCATCGGCCGGAGCATGACAGCGTCGCGCCAGCGTGCTCGCGAACGTGCCATACTCCCGGCATCGTGCGCACGGGCGTCGCCTTCAGCGGTGGGTTGCCGCCCGCCGATATCGTCGAGTGCGTCAAGCTCGCCGAGGAGCTCGGCTACGAATCCGCGTGGGTGGCCGAGGGGCACGGCGGCGACCAGTTCGCGATCCTCGGCGCCTGCGCGGTCGCGACCAGGCGGATCCTGCTGGGCACGGCCATCTCGAGCGTGTTCGTGCGGAGCGCCCCGACCATCGGCATGGCGGCGGCGACCGTCGATCACCTCTCGCGCGGGCGGTTCATCCTGGGCCTGGGCTCGAGTCATCGCGTGCAGGTCGAGCCCGAGCACGGCATCCCCTTCGTGCAGCCCACCGCGCGGCTGCGCGACACGATCGGGATCGTGCGTGCGCTGCTTGCCGACGGCGTCGTCTCCTACCGCGGCGAGACGGTGACGATCGAGCGCTTCGACCTGTGGTTCCCGCCGCGCCGGCCGAGCATCCCGCTCTACGTGGCGGCGCTCTTCCCGCGCATGCTCGAAATCGCCGGCGAGCTCTCGCAGGGGGTGCTGCTGACGTGGCCCACGCACAAGGCCATCGCCCGGGCGATCGAGCACCTGGCAATCGGCGCCCGCCAGGCCGGCCGCGAGCCGTCCGAGGTGGACGTGGCCTCGCTGATTCCGTGCGCGGTGGCCGACACGGCCGCCGCGGCGCGCGATCTCATGCGGCCGGCGGTTGGCCTCTACGCCGGGTTCTTTCCGCGCTACAACCGGCTGCTGGCCGAGACGGGCTTCGGCGACGCGGTGCACGCGATCAAGGCGGCCTACGACCGCGGCGGGCGCGAGGCGGCGGCGAAGGTGGTGCCCGACGAGCTGATCGACGCAGTGGCGCTCGCGGGGACGCCGGACACGTGCCGCGAGCGTCTCGCCGCGTATCGCCGCGCGGGGCTCGCGCTGCCCATCGTGAGCCCGCGCGTGTCGGGCGCGGACGCGAAGAAAACGGCGATGGCGGTCATCCGCGCCTGCGCTCCCTGAGCCGCTCCTACCCAGCCAGGAATCATCCAACCGGTCAGAGCCGCGCCATGGTTATTTCTGGCACGAGGCATCTAACCTAGCGATATCGCAGAGGTCCTGGGCTCGGTATCGGTCTTGCCCTGTAGGCTGGTCATGGCGAGACCCAGTTACGGCAGCCTGATCCTCTTCGGCATCGCCGTCGCGCTCGTGACGGCAACGTCGGCTGGCGCCGAGACCCGCGCCGCATCAGACGGAGCCAGCTGTCGGCAGTGCGTCCGAAAGAGCGCGTCGTACCGGCCCGCCGCCGCCGTGATGGCCGCGCCGCGCCCGTCACGGCCGTCGTCGCCGTGCGAGGACGATGCGTATGCGCGCGAGATCGCCGAGGCCTCCGCGCGCTACGCGGTCCCGGAGCGCCTGATCTGGGCGGTGATCCGCGTGGAGTCCGGCTTCGACCGTCGCGCCGTCTCGCCCAAGGGCGCCCGAGGGCTCATGCAGCTGATGCCGGAGACCGCGGCGATCCTGGGCGTGCGCGATCCGTTCGACCCGCGACAGAACATCCACGGCGGGACCGCGCATCTGCGGGCGCTGATGGAGCGCTTCCGCCACGACGTGCGGCTGGCCGTCGCCGCGTACAACGCCGGGGAGAAGCCGGTCGTGCAGTATCGCGGTGTCCCTCCGTATCCCGAGACGCGAGACTACGTGACGCAGGTGATGCGCTTCTATCAGGCCTCCGGCGCGGAGATCTCGAGCGAGCCGTCGGCGAGCCCGCGTGGCGAGCTGCGGACCGGCGCCGTGCGCCGCATCGTCGAGTCCAACGGCACGGTGCTCTACACGAACATCGCCTACGGCGGCCCGGGCGCGCTGGCGCTCGGCCGATAACTCGCCGCGCCCGTCAGGGGCGGCCCTCGATCGCCACGTCGAGCAGGAACGGCCGCCGGGCGCCCAGCGCCTTGTCGAGCGCCGGCCGGAGCTCCCCCGGTTTGGTCACCCGCAGACCCTCCACGCCCATGCCGCGCGCGAGATCGACGAAGCCCAGATCGGGCGCGACGAGATCCATGTTCGGATAGCCGCGCTCGGGCTTGGCGCCGAAGCGCTGCCGGTAGGTGTCCATGTTGTGCTTGAGGATCCGGTACTCGCGGTTGTTGAGGATCACGAAGACGACGGCGAGGTCGTGATGGGCCGCGGTCCACAGGGCCTGGATGCTGTACATGGCCGAGCCGTCCCCGGAGACGGCGACGACGGGGCGGTGGGGATGGGCGAGCTTCACGCCCAGCGCGCCGGGCAGGGCCTGGCCGATGCCGCCGCCGCGCGCGCCCACGTAATCGCCGACGCGCTCGAACTGGACCGTGCGCGCCAGGTCCGGTCCCGCGGTGATCGACTCGTCGACGACGATCGCGTCGGCGGGCAAGGCGGCCTCGAGCTCGGCCATCATGCGCGGCACGGAGATCGGCGCCGCGTCCCAGCGCTTGGCGGCCCGGGCGCGCTGGGCCTCGGCGTCCTGGGTCTTGAGCGCGCGGAGCGCCTCGTTGCGGCGCGCCGCCGCCTCGCGGAAGCGGGGATCGGCGCCGCGCTCGACGGCGGCGCCGAGCGCGGTGAGCGCCGCCCGCGGGTGACTCACCAGCCCCACGCTGACCGGCCAGTTGTGGGCGAGCCGCTCGGGCGACGACTCCACGTGGATGGCGCGCGCGTCGGGGGGCAGGGCGGAGCCCGGAGCGTACCAGACTTCCTCGAAGAAGGGTCCACCGATCAGGAGGACGACGTCGGCGCCGTCGAGCGCCTTGCGGATGGCCACCGTGTCGAAGGGCAGGCTCAGGCGGAAGTTCGGATGCGCGCTCGGCATGACCTGGTGGGTACGAATGCCCTCGCACCACACCGCCGCGCCGAGCCGCTCGGCGAGCGCCGCCACCTCGGTCGGCGCGCTCGCGGCGTCGTCGCCGGCGACGATGACCGGTCGACGGCTGGCCAGCAGCAGCTCGGCGGCCGCCTGGACGCCGGCCGGGTCGGGCTCGGGAGCGCGGTAGAGACGGCCGGGCGCAAACGGCTCGACGTCGGTGTCCTGCTCCAGCACGTCGATCGGCAAGGCGACGAACACGGGGCCGGCCGGCGGGTCGGTGGCGATCTTCAGCGCGCGGTGCAGGATCAGCGCGAACTCGTCGGCGCGCTCGACCTGCACGCTCCACTTGGTCAGGGGCGCGGCCATCGCCACCAGATCGTGACCGAGCACCGGCCCGCGCAGCCGCAGGCGCGTATCTTGTTGGCCGGCGGTCACCACGAGCGGCGAGCGCGCCTTCAGCGCGTTGTAGAGCATGCCGAGCGCGTTGCCCAGCCCGGGCGCCACGTGGATGTTGACGACAGCCGGCTTGCCGCTGGTCTGCGCGTAGTAGCTCGCGGCGCCGAGCGCCACGCCCTCGTGCAGGGCCACGACGTAGCGGAGCTGCGGATAGTCCAGCAGCGCATCGAGGATCGGGCTCTCGGTGGTGCCGGGATTGCCGAAGATGAGCTCGACGCCATGACCGATGAGGCTCTCCATGAGCACGTGCCTGCCTCGCATGCTTTTACGCTCCTCTCGCGAAAACGGACGTTACGAATCGCGACGATTTTCTGATCGCCGGGCCCGGTCAGTAACTGGCCGGGCGGCGGGTGCTTGTCGCCTGGAATCTCAGTTGTTACAGGTACTTGAGGGTCTGGTCCCCCGCTTGCTGTATCGACGGTACTGGTGGCCCGAACAACTTCCCGGAAAGACGGACTCTGCCACAACTGGGAGGCGTTGAGAAACGCGATCCAGCAGGGGCGAGACGTTGCCTACGAGTTCGATCGGCACCAGGTCCACGTGTGGGCCAGCCGGCCGAGCCGCGGCGACCGCTGCGAATGTGGAGCGTGGAAGTGGTCGTGAGATCGCCTGCCCGCTCCGGCCGTCGGGGCCGTGCGCACTGCGACAGGAGGGCCCGGTGAAAGGGGCAATTGTCGCCAAGGTCGTCATCGCGCTCCTCGTGTTCCCGGTGCTCGTGCACGCCATCTTCACCGCGCTGACCATGCTGCTCGGCCCGATGCTCCCCACGCTCCTGGCGATGGCGGACGACTGGTCCGAGCTCCTGCGCAAGTGCCTGATCGGCGCCGCGTTCCTGATCGCGGTGCATAGCTCGTTCGGCGTGTGCCGCCGGCTGTGGCCGGTGACGAGGTGAAGTAGCAGCACCGCTCCTGCTGCTGCTCGGCAGATGTCACTTGCTGATGGTGATCGGGACACCCACCTGAGAGACGTCCGTGACTGTCATCTGGAACCCCTGGTACAGGAGCTTGAAGGCTGTCCGGTCCCACGCGGTGTCGGCCACCGTGTAGTAACGCCCCCGGTACCCGGTGTGGGGAACGTCCGACGTCGGGGCGCCCTCGGTGATCTCGATGGCGAGGGCTCGCGCCGGATTGACGTCCACCTCACCCGTTCGCGGATCCTTCGCCACGTCGTATTCTTGGACTCCCGACCCGTCCTCGGCGACGAAGTCGAGGATGCGGTTGAAGCTCCGGAGCTTGAGGGCGCCGAAGAGAGGCCACTCCCCTCCCGGGTGTTCCGACCGGATGTCGACGAGGACGAAGTTGGCAGGGTTGTTGGCCGCCTTCGCATTGAGCTCGGCCCGCGCGGTGTCGGACATGGCGCGCGGATCGTAGTTGGTGATCACCACCCGCCCGGCGACGCGCCGGCCCAGCTCGTAGACGTCGGTGCCCGGCACCTGCCGCCAGTAATAGTCCTTCTCCATCGCCTTCCTGATCTCCTCCGCCGGGGGCGGGCCGCTCAAGGCGGCTCGGGTGGTCTCCGTGAAGGACAGCCGGCCGACGAAGAGCTTGCGGTTCGCGTTCAGCCAGGCGAGGTGCAAGGCGACCCGCCTGAACTCCTCGTACTCTGCGGGCTGGGTAGGCCGGTTCACGATGAACCGCTCGAACCGACCCTCCGGCGTCTGCACCTCGATCCCGTCTGCCATCAGGCGCATGACCATGTCGATGGAGGAGCCCTGGAAGATGAAGAACTCGAACTTTGCATCGTTGATGGGCGTCAGCACACGCTCCGTGAACTCCCGCCCCTGGACGGGCACGATGCTCAGCGTGGGGTTCTCGGCCGCCGTCGCGCCGAGGCTGAAGCTGGGGGCGAACAACCCAGGAGTGGCGTTGTAGACTCCGCCGACGCCGACGCTCGTCCGATAGTCGAAGGTCGCGGCGATGCTCGACGTCACCGTGAAGTGCAGGGGTAGCCGGTGCCGCAGCCGCGCGATGTTGAGCAGGAGCATCTCCTGCTCGAGCTGGCTCACCGTCCGATCGTATCCGAGGACGGCGTGGTGCAGGGAGACCGGGCCGAGGCAGCCGGAAAGCGTGACGAGGAGGCCGGCCAGGGCGGCGACACGCATCATCCGTTCGGGGGGTAATGGAGCGTGCCACGGAGCTGCGCCACGCGCTCCGGCGAGAACTCCGGCATCGGAAGCGTGCCCTCCGCCCGCCAACGCCGCACCTCGGCCTCGGCGGCGCGAGCCAGGTCCGAATCGAGTCCGTCGCCGCCACGGTAGATCGTCTGCGACGGGAGGGCGAAGCTGGTGCCGCTCTGGGCGACGATGTCCATGATGTGGAGATAGATGTCCTCGCGCACGGCCAGGAACTCGCCGTAGTCCCGGGTGCGTACGTAGGCGAAGACCTCCAGCTCCAGCGCGTAGGCCCCGAGGTTGACGAGCCGGATCCGCGCCGGATCGGGGTAGACCATCGGGTGGGCGTAGAGGAGCTCCCGCACTCGCACCAGCACGTGCCGCAGCTGCTCGGACGTCGTCTCGTAACGGAGACTGAGCGTCGTGTGGAGCCAGATCCGGTCACGCTTCGCGAAGTTCTCGATCTGCAGCGACGCGAACTCGCCGTTGGGGATCGACACGAGCGTCCGGTCCAGCGTGCGGACCCGCGTCGACCTGAGCCCGATCCCTTCAACCGTCCCCAGCTGGTTGCCGAACCGGCAGAAGTCGCCCACCTCCACCGGCTGGTCAGCGACCAGCGATGCGCCGCCAAAGAGATGCTCGACGGATTTCTGAGCAGCGAGCGCGAGCGCGATGCCGCCGACGCCGAGCCCCGCGATGAGTGCGGTGACGTGCACGCCCAGGGCTTCGAGTAGCGAGAGGAACCCGAGCAGCAGCACTAGCAGTTTCAGCGCCCGCAAGGCCAGATCGGCCACCGCGACCTTCGCCTCGTGGCTCTGCCTCTTCACGAGGGGGGCACCACCCACGTCGACCACGCGGACGAGGATCCAGGTCACGCCGATGACCACCAAAACCTCCTCACCCTTGGTGAAGGCGGGATGCACCGCCAGGGCGAGGCCGAGCGCGCGGCGCGCCACCTGGAACAGGCCTACCGCGACAAGGAGCCGGAACGGAGCCGCCGCGCCCTGCGTGATCCGGAGCGCCAGCGGAAGGCGACCGCGCGCGGACAGGACACGAAGGGGCCCCATGCCCAGCTTGACGAGGGCCCACGCCAGGAGGAGCGCGGCGGGGACCAGACACACCAGGGCGATCCACTGCCACAGGGCGATCTCGAGCAGGCGCACCTCAACGAACATCGGCGGCAGAAACTCGCCCAGTGGCCCATGACCGAACTCCGCGTAGACCGCCGGGATCCTCGCGACCGTCCCGGCGGCGACCTTCCAGACGGGCACGCTGTCCTCGCCCGGGACGCGCTCGAGGAACAGTGTCACGCCGCCCTTCTTCGTCTCGATCCGGCCGATCACTTCTCGGCTGGGCGGCTGGCCATCGTGGAGGATGCCTTCCGGCTCCTCCGAGAACTCCACGGGTTCCAGCGGCAAGACCTGATCCAGCACCACGCGGAGGTGACGCGCCAGAGTCGGTCCCCGCTTGGCGGCCTCGCCTTTCGGCAGTCGACTCAGGTCCAGATATGCCGCTGCCCGGGTGTAGTCACGCTCCCCCGTCGCGGTCAGGAACCCTTGGATGGCGCCGCGCGGGGTCCCGCGCCCGAACTCGTCCGAGGGAGCGATCCCGGGCGAGCTCGTGGGTGCTGGGCCGCCGGTCGGGGCCTGCGCGTAACTCCTTTCCATCGACGACGTCGCAAGTGCGACCGCCAGCACAACGCCGGCGCCGAACCATAGCGGTGAGATCGATCCAGGGCGCGCGATACGACCGACCATTGACAACTCCCCCCGAGCGTCGTCGCGACAGCGGCAAGCGTGCGCTGCGCATCGCGATTCACGCCCAGGCGAGCGGCAAACTCTCTGAGTATCCGGAACGATACCGCCCGGCCGATCCCCTGCGTATTAGACCTTCGTCCTACGGTGACGCCCGGCTCATCGTCTGGGATCGTAATGACACTCGCGTCGGACGAAAGAGACGGCGCATGTCCGGAGCAACGACGCGCTCCCCAAGCGCGTCACGTGCGTCAGACGTCGTAGCGATAGCGCTTCACGGCGTCCTCGTTCCACGCCAGACCGTTGCCGGGTCGGTTGGGAACGATCACGTGGCCGTTGCGGCGCTCGAACGGTTCGGCGACGATGGGATCCGCCCAGTCCTGCCACTCCAGCCAGTGCGCCGTCTCGGTGACTCGCATGAGATGGGCGGCGACCTCGGGGTACAGATGGGTCGAGACCTCCACGCCAGCCGCCCCCGCGATGGCCACGGCCCGTAGCCAGCCGGACACGCCACCGATTCGCATGAGGTCGGGCATGACGTAGTCCCCCGCCTTCGCCTCGAGGGCCTGGAACAGATCGCGCGGCCCGTAGAAATTCTCGCCGAGCTGGACCGGCGTCTCGAGCTCGCGCGCGAGCTGGGCATACCCCGCGAGGTTGTCGTAGGTGATCGGCTCCTCGAACCAGTAGAGCCCCTGGTCATCGAGCGCGTGACAGCGGTGGAGGGCGTCGCCCAGCGTGAGGCCCTGATTGAAGTCGACCATGAGCTTCACCTGCTGGCCGACGGCGTCCCGCACCGCCGCGATGGCGTCCAGGTCATCGGGCAGCCGATCGCGACCCAGGCGCAGCTTGAGCGCGGTGAAATCTCCCTCGGCGATCAGTGCGGCGGCCTCGCGGCCCAGGGTCGCGACATCCGTGAGCCACAGGCCGTTGCTGTTGTAGGCGGGGACCGCGCCGAGCGAACCGCCCAGGAATACGGCCAGGGGCATGCCGGCCGCCTTGGCCAGCGCGTCCCACTCCGCCATGTCCAGGCCCGCCACGGCGATCATGGCGACGCCCTCGTATCCGATGAGATTGAGCGACCGGCGCCCGTGGTGAAAATCGTCGAGCGGTCGAAGGGGCTGCCCCGCGCGCGCACCGGCCAGGTCGTGGATGGCGGGGACGATGTAGCGCACGGACTGCTTCAGGTACGGCTCGAGATAGCTCCGGCCCACGACCCCTTCCTCGGTATGGAGGTCGATCAGGATCATCGGCCACTGGTCGAAGAGACCCACCCGGGAGACGACCGGACGCTTGAGGGGGACGAGCACCGGCCGGACGTCGACCGACTTGAACGTGAGCGTCTCGAACGTCATGGGCACGCCTCCTGGCGGTGAGCTTCTCATGGGATTCTTACTCTCGCCGCGTATGATCGAACCCGGCTGCCGATCGCTCGACGACTTCGGAGGATGTTGGATGCGCAGAGTGCTCCGGGTGTTCCTGATCCTGACCTTGCTGGTGCCGCTGGCCTCCGCCCGCGCCGCCTCGCTGGACGACGAGAAGCTTCCGACCGATCCCGCCCTGGTGACGGGCCGGCTACCGAACGGGCTGCGGTACATCGTCCGCCCGCACCAGAACCCACAGGGCCGCGTGAGCATCTGGCTCCACGTCGCCTCCGGCTCGCTGAACGAGACGGACTCGACCCGCGGCCTCGCCCACTATCTGGAGCACATGGCGTTCAACGGATCGACCAACTTCCCGCCCGGCTCGGTGGTGCCGTTCTTCCAGTCGCTCGGCCTCGCCTTCGGCCGTGACCAGAACGCCTTCACCAGCTTCGACCAGACCACGTATCAGCTGGCGCTGCCGGGCGGCGGCCGCGACGTCGTCGAGAAGGGGATGCTGTTCATGTCGGACGTGGCCATGCGCCTGAGCCTGGCGCCGGCGGCGATCGACAGCGAGCGGCAGGTGATTCTCGAGGAAAAGCGCGCCCGCTCGAGCGCCCAGCAGCGGGTGCAGGATCAGGTCTACGCCCAGCTCGCTCCCGAGTCGACGGTGGGCCGCCGGCTGCCCATCGGGACCGAGCCGACGATCAAGTCGGTGGCGCCCGCCGACTTCCACGACTACTACACGCGCTGGTACGTGCCGAGCAACATGACCGTCATCGTGGTGGGCGACACCGACCCGGCCATGGTGGTCGACGTCATCACCAAGCAGTTCGGCGGCGGCCCCACCGTTGCCGCAGCCCACGCCGCGCGACGTCGGGGTGAAGTCGCCCGCCGGGCCGCGGGCCATCGTCGCGACCGACCCCGAGCTGACCCGGGCCGAGGTCTCGATCGTGCGGCCGGACCCGCCGCGCGCGCCGGCGACCACGGTGGGCCAGTCGCGCCGCGAGCTCGTGGAGGCGATGGGCACGTGGGCGTTCGACCGCCGGATGAGCGCGCGGATCGCGGCGGGCGGATCCTCGTTCCTCGCGGCGCACGCGTCCATCCGGGACTGGCCGGCGCGCCATGCGCATGACGACGCGTGGCGGCGTCGGGCCGGCCCGGGACGTGGCGCGCCATGCTGAGCGAGCTCGGCGACCGAGCTGCAGCGCGCGCGCCTGCACGGCTTCACCGACGCCGAGGTGCAGGACGCCCGCACGATCCTGATCGCCGACGCCGAGGAGAGCCGTGCGGCGCGAGACCACCCGTCCGGCGCGGGAGGTGCTCCGCGAGCTCAACGACGACGTGACGCGCCAGACGCCGTCGATGTCGGCCGCGCAGAACCTGGCCCTCCTGCAGCGGATCCTGCCCGGGATCACCGCGCGCGAGGTCTCCGACGCCTTCGCCGTGAACTTCGACCCGAGCCGATCCCTGGTGCTCGCCGAGCTGCCCGCCAGTGACGGCGTGCCGAGCGAGCCCGAGCTGCTCGCGCTGGGCCGGACCGCCATCGACGTCAAGCCGGACAAGCTGGCCGAGGCGCCCCGGGCGACGACGCTGCTGGCCACCCTGCCCACCGCCGGCACGGTGGTGGAGAGCGTGACCCATGCGGCCAGCGGCGTGACGTCGATGTGGCTCGACAACGGCGTCCGGGTCCACCACCGTCAGATGGATCAGCGCCGCAACGAGGCGAGCGTCGTCTATCACGCTGGCCGGCGGCACGATCGAGGAGACGGCGGCCAACCGCGGGATCACCGAGGCGGCGCGTCGAGCGTGGGAGCGCCCGGCCACCAGCACGCTGTCCAGCACCCAGATCCGCGACCTGATGACCGGGGCCAAGGTGCGGGTGCGCAGCCACGTGGGCGGCGACACGCTGACGCTCACCGTCTCCGGTGACACCGCCGAGCTCGAGCGCGGGCTCCAGCTGGCGTACGCTGCTGCTGACCGACCCGGTGCTCGAGGCCGCGGCGCTGGAGCAGTGGAAGGACGCCGAGACGCAGCGGATCGTCGAGCGCAAGAGCCAGCCGATGCAGGTCCTGATGGACACGAGCATGGCGGCCTTCTACCCGCCCGGCGAGACGCGGCCCAAGTCCCTCACCGCCGAGCAGGTCCGGGCGCTCGCCCGGCCGGCGGCCCAGGCGTGGCTCAAGCACCTGATCACCGACGCGCCCATCGAGGTGGCGGTGGTCGGCGACGTCGATCGCGAGACGGCCACGCGTCTGGTGGCCCGCTACGTGGGCGCGCTGCCCGCGCGGCCGCGCATCGGCGACAAGACACTCTCCAATCTACGGGCCATCGCCCGGCCGCAGGGGCCGATCCGCGTGGGCGAGTCGATCGACGCCCTCACCCCGCAGGCCGCGGTGCTCGCCGGCTTCTTTGGCGCCGACCTGCGCGACATCCGCGACACGCGACTGCTCAACATGGCCGCGCGCGTGCTCAGCACCCGGATGCTGAAGACGATCCGACAGGACAAGCAGCTCGTGTACAGCATTCGCGCGTCGTCGGAGCCGGCGGTCGTCTATCCGGGCTTCGGGTTCTTCGTCGCCATCGCCCCGACCGAGCCCGTCAAGGCCCAGGCCCTCACCGCGGCGGTGGAAGAGACCTATGCCGCGTTCGCCAAGGACGGGCCCACCGCCGACGAGCTGGTGGTGGCCAAGAAGCAGATCGCGAACCTGCTCGACGAGGAGATGAAGACGCCGGACTTCTGGCTCGGTCGTCTCTCGAACCTCGACTACCGTGGCTTCGGCCTCGACGATCTGCTCGAGGCGCCGAGCCAGTACGAGGCGTTCACCGGCGCGGAGATCCAGGCGGCCTTCGCGCGGCACGACCGGCCCGAGGCGCGCTTCCAGGTCGTGATCACGCCGAAGTCATAACGCCACGCGGGGCCGTCGCAGGCCGAGCAGATAGGGCAGACTCCGGCGGATCACCCCGAAGTTCTCGCGCGCCTGCGCCAGGCGGGTCACGCGAGACCTCGGGGGAAGCTCCTCGGCGATCTCGCTGAGGTCGACCACGTGCATGGCCGTCGGCCCGAGCCCCGCCAGCTCGTCCTCGATGCGACGCCCCCGCTCGCGCACCGGTCCACTGACCGCGTGAAAGAGCGGTTCGGACAGGAGCAGATACTCCGGGACGGGCACGGCGGTCTTGAGCATGCGGTGCACGAGGATCACGCCGAGCCCGGCCAGCTTCGCCGACTGCTTGACGCGCTGGACGGCGACCTCGCCGACGTGAGCCACGAACTTGACGTGGAGGCGGCCGGTCTGGCGGCACCCCTCGCAGCGACACGTGTTGAGCGCGACGATCTCCTGCTGGCAGGCGTGAAACGCTCGATGCATGGCCACGACCTGCTCGATCAGGCCATCGGCCGCCGCGGTGGTGGCGCCCGCGGACCAGGTGTAGAAGAACGCCGCGTCGCCTTCGATCTCGAGCGGCGTGAGTCCCGGTGCGGCGTCGATGACCGCTTCGAGGAGGCGCGCCACGACGTCCTGGGCGTGGGCGAGGCTGGTCCAGTGGGCTTTCATGAAGGGCGTGTAGCCGCGGATGTCGGCGATGACCAGCAAGGCTTCGCGGACCGTCCCGCCGTTCGTGGTCCTCTGGCTCATGGATCACCTCCTGGGCCCCGGCGCCCTGAGATCGGACCCGGCGCCTGCCGTGGGCCCAGGCTCGCCCGACCCGGCCGGCGCCGCAATTACCCGGCAGGTAATTCGCCCGCGGCTTAGGATAGGCCGAGGCAAAATCGACCCGCCCATGACCGACGCCCTGAATCCTGCGAGCCGCGCCGATGCCCTGGTCCTCTTCGGCGCCACCGGCGACCTGGCCTTCAAGAAGATCTTCCCGGCGCTGCAGAGCATGGCGCAGCTCGGCCAGCTGGACATGCCCGTCGTCGTGGTGACGCGAGAGGGCCGCAGCAAGGAGACGATGCTGGCGCGCGCGCGGGAGAGTGTCCAGACCTATGGAGGCGGCGCCGACGACGCGGCGCTGAGCGTGCTCGGCCGCCAGCTCCAGGTCGTATCCGGCGACTACGCCGACGCGGCGACCTATCGCGCGCTCGCCACCGCGCTCCGGCCTCAGGTCCGGCCGCTCTTCTACCTGGCGATTCCACCGAGCGCGTACGCGGGGGTCGTCAACGGCCTGGGCGCGGCCGGCTGCGCCCGGGGTGGGCGAGTCCTGATCGAGAAACCCTTCGGCCACGACCTGGCCTCGGCGCGGGAGCTCAACGGGGCGATCCGCCGCGTGTTCGACGAGGCGTCGATCTACCGGCTCGATCACTATGCGGGAAAGCGGTCCGTCCAGAACATCGCGCTGTTCCGCTTTGCCAGCGCGTATGCCGAGGGGTTCTGGAACCGGAGCTTCGTCTCGTGCGTGAAGGTCACCATGGCCGAGTCGTTCGGAGTGGCCGGCCGGGGCCGGTTCTACGAGGAGGCCGGCGCCATCCGCGACGTGTTCCAGAACCACCTGCTCCTGGTGGTGGCGCTGCTGGCGATGGAGCCGCCTCAGGGCGCCGACGGCGAATCGCTGCGCGACGAGATGGTGAAGGCCTATCAATCGATGCGCCCGCTGACGGCGGCCGACGTCGTCCGGGGTCAGTTCCGCGGCTATCGCGCCGAGGCCGGGGTGGCGGCGGACTCGAGCGTGGAGACGTACGCGGCCGTTCGCCTGTTCCTGGATTCGCCGCGCTGGAGCGGGGTCCCGTTCTTCATCCGCACCGGCAAGTGCCTGGCCACGACGGCCAACGAGGTGCTCGTGGAGTTCCGCCGGCCGCCACGCCCGCTGCCCGGCGGCGGCCTCGGCCCGAGCCGCCTGAGGTTCGGCCTGGGTCCGGATCACTCCATCGCGCTCGACGCCACCGTCCGCCGGCCCGCGCCCGGATGGACGCTGGACGCGACGGAGCTGCGGCTGTCCGGTGGACCCGCGGGCGACGACGAAGTCACCGGCTACCGCGATCTCATCCACGCCGCGATCGAAGGCACGATGCTCCCGTTTACCCGGGGCGACGGCGTGGAGGCGCAGTGGCGGGTGGTCGAGCCCGTGCTCGGCAACGCCGCTCCGCTGTACGAGTACGAGGCGGGCACGTGGGGGCCGGCCCAGGCCGAGGGGCTGACCGAGGCGTATGGAGGCTGGATCAATCCTGCCGCGCGCCGGTCCGAGTAGAACGATATCCTGTGGTCCGTGATGGCCAGGCAGCGCACGAGCGGTGGAAGGTCAGAGAACCGAGGGCGCCCGCGCGGCGCGCTCGCCGAAGAGAGGGTCACGCACCCATGCTGAAATCAACCGTGCTGGCGACCGTGGTGGCAATTCTGGTGGCGTCCGGTGGCTGCGCCTCGATGCAAGGCGCGACGGCGGGCAAGAGCACGATCGATCGGATCAAGGCGAGCAAGACCATCGCCATGGGCTACCGCCAGTCCTCCGTGCCGTTTTCGACGGTGAACGCGGCGGGCAAGCCGGTCGGCTACTCGATCGATCTTTGCAACCAGGTGGCCGACGATCTGCGCAAGGATCTGGCGATGCCCGACCTGGCCGTCAAGTGGGTGCCGGTGACCGTCGAGAACCGCATCGCCGCCGTGCGTGACGGCACCATCGATCTCGAGTGTGGCTCGACGACCAACACACTGTCGCGACAGACCGAAGTCGATTTCAGCCTGACGACGTTCGTGACCGGCGGTAGCCTGCTGGCGCTGCGCGAGGCCACGAAGACGCTCACCGACCTGAAGGGGCTTCGCATCGCCGTCATCCCGGGCACGACCACCGAGCGGGTGCTGAAGGACGCGATCAAGGGGGCGCCCGGCCAGGTGCAGCTGATTCCCGTGAAGGACCACGCGGAAGGGCGGGCGGCCATCGAGAACAAGACGGCGGACGCCTACGCCTCGGATCGCGACATCCTGATCGGACTGGCCCTGACCGCCTCGGAGCCCGCCCGCTTCGCCCTCGGCGATCGCTACTTCTCGTACGAGCCGTACGCGTTGATGCTGCGTCGCGGAGACGGGGAATTCCGCCTGGCGGTGAATCGCTCCCTGGCGCGTCTCTACCGGTCCGGAGACGTGCTCGACATCTACCAGCGCTGGTTCGGATCGCTCGGATCCCCGACGACGCTGGTCCTGGCCACCTACGCCATCGAGGGCCTGCCCGAGTAGCGCCGCCGGGAGGTCCGCGCCGCCGGCTCTCGCGCGATGCGCGCCGGCGCGGGCCTCCCATCGGCTCGGTCGCGTGGCTTGCGTGCCGGTGGCCCGGGGCGTATCGTCCGGGCGATGGCCCGCAGCGCCGCGGCGGTCGTCCTGGTGCTCGTCATGCTCTCGCTCACACCGATCGCACACGCCTGCCCGACGGATCCGACGTGGATCAGCGGCTTCTACGACGACAACGATTACGACGACGTCGTGCTGTTCATCACCGGCGGCCTGACCGCCGTGAGCACGACCGTCGTGGACCCGATCGGGCCCACGACCATCAGTCTGGGGCAGGTCGATCCCGGCCGGCCCCACACGGTCCCGGTCCGCCCGGTCGAGTCACTCTCCACCCGCGCGCCTCCTCCCGCGCTCCCGTAACCCCAGTGCCGTTCCTCCGGTCCGCCGGGCCGAGGACGTCGTCTGCGCACTCGTCGGAAGCTGACATGAGACTCACCGCTCACCACGGGAGATTGCGTGATGGCAGGGAAGAACCGCTTCGCACCGAGCTGGTTGCTTGTCCTGGTCGGGCTCGCGGTCGTGCTGACCGTGGGCGCCGCGTCCGCCGAGGAGCACGGGCGAAATCGAGGGCCGATCTCGCTGCTCACGACCGTGCCCATTCCGAGCAGTCCCCTCGTCGTGTTCGACATCAGCTGGGTCGATCCCGACACCCAGCGCTACTACCTCGCCGATCGCTCCAACGCGGTCATCGACGTCATCGACGCCAAACACGATACGTTCGTCCGGCAGATTCACGGTGGGTTCAAGGGATTCACGGGCAGCAACGACACCTCCGGGCCCAACGGCGTGGTGGTGGCCGGGCACTGGCTGTTCGTGACCGACGCCCCCAGCCGGGTGGTCACGATCGACCTCCGCACCGACACGATCGTCGGCGAAGTGTCGACCGGGGGCGGCCCGGACCTGCGCGCCGACGAGCTGGCCTACGATCCCCAGGACGGCGTGCTGCTCGTCGTCAACAACGCCGACAGCCCGCCCTTCGCGACGTTGATCCAGGTCGATACCCACACCGGCAAGCTCACGGTCGGCCAGAGGATCACGTTCACGGAAGCGACCAACGGCGCCGAGCAGCCCGTGTGGGATCGGCAGACGCGCCGGTTCTACCTCTCGATCCCCGAGGTGAACGGGCCGGGCGGCACGGGTCCGGACGGCGCGGTGGCGCGGATCAATCCCCGGACCGCCACGGTGGAGACGATGTTCCCCGTGAGGTTCTGCCAGCCGGCCGGGCTCGCGCTCGGCCCGCGTCAGGACCTGCTCCTTGGCTGCAGCGTGCCCTTCGACACGGCCGGCAACGCGTGGACCGCGACCGACCACGAATTCGGCGGCGCCGATCTCGGTCATCATGGACGCCAGGACCGGCAAGATCGACCGCAACGTCCCGGGTGTGTCGGGGTCGGACGAGGTCTGGTTCAACCCCGGCGATGGGAACTACTATCTGGCGGCGCGAGCCAACCCGGCCGGTCCGGTGCTCGGCGTGATCGACGCAGCGAGCCAGATCCTGCGGCAGGTGACGCCGACGTTCAATACGCCGGCGAGCGCCCCCGCGCCGCGCGGCACCTCACACTCGGTGGCGGTCAACCCGCACAACAACCACGTGTTCGTGCCATTGCCCGCCAACAACGTCTTCCCCGACTGCCTGAACGGCTGTGTGGCCGTCTACGGAACGCCGGAGGACAACGACTAGACCGTTAGAGGAGCGCCCCGGCCGTGCCGGGGCGCTCCGAACGCTGGGGGGTGTGGGGGGCCATATCGAGGCCCCCCACGTCATTCATCGGCCATATCGGGGCCCCCCACGCTACTCATCGTCCTCTTCGGCCAGCGCGCGGCGGCGGAAGGCGTCGACGTCGCCGTTCAGGATGTCGGCGCTGATGCTGGCATCGGTGATCCGCGGCTTGTTGAGGTTGCGCATGCCGGATTCGAGGCCGGCGGTGGCGGTCAGCTCCTCGACGGCGGACTCGAACTGCTCGGGCGTGAGGATGCCGCGCTCGACCAGGAGCGAGAGCAGCGTCGCCACGTTGCCGGCGTTGTCGTTCAGATCGCCCTGCAGCCGGGCCATGCGCGACCACACGTGCTCGAGCGCCGCCTGGAGCAGGGCCACCTGCTCGGCGGTGAAGACGGGCGGCTTGCTCATCCGCGCGCGAGCACGGACCACACCATCGGCAGGTCGCGCTGCACCAGCGTCCACTTCGCTTCGGGAGTGACCTGCCACAGCTCGCCCGTGTCCGTGCCGACCAGCACGCAGCCCGGCCCGTCCGGCGCCACCGAGACCGAGAGAATGTTGGCCGACGACGGCGAGTGCTCGGCGTCGCCCAGCGCGCGCCAGGAGGCGCCGCCGTCCACGCTCTGGTAGAGCCTCGACTGCGCGCCGCCCGGATCGCGATGGCTCGAGAACGCGCTCGGCGCGCACCCGACGGTCAAGCGCGTGAGGCGCCCGTGGGTCGATGCACATCGGGCGGGTGTAGCGCGGCTCCACGCCGGTCCACAGATAGCGCCAGGTCCGGCCGCCGTCCTGGGAGCCGAAGAGTCCGGCGATCCGCTCGCGCATCGGCTGCGGGATCGTCCTGGAAGCGGCCGAGGCCGGTGGTGGCGTAGAGCACGCCGGGCCGACCGGGATGCCCGACCAGCACGTGCACGTCCGGATCGTCGCCCGGCGCCACGCAGCTCCAGCTGGCGCCGGCATCGGTGCTGGTGAGCACGCCGCCCACCTCGATGCCGACCCACCAGCGATTCGGGTCGAGCGGATCGATGGCCAGCGCCCGGGCGCGCGCCCCGGCCGGGCTGTTGGGCACGCACCAGCGCTCGGAGCCGGGCACCTGCATCAGCGACTCGATCTTCGCCCAGGAATCGCCGCCGTCGCGGCTGCGGTAGAGTGCGGCCGGCTGCGTGCCGGCGTGGATCGTGTGGGTGTTCTGCGGATCGACCGCCAGCTCCCAGACGATCTGCCCCGGCGCCCCGCTGGGCCGCCAGGAGCGACCGCCGTCGGTCGAGCGATAGACGCCGTCGTCCGCGCCCGCGAAGACGGAGCCGTTCGCGGCCAGCAGGGCCCGGATCGTGCGACCGCTCAGCCCCGCCGCCGATGTACGCGCTCCCGAGTCGTCGACGACCAGCAGTCCGTCGCTCGTTCCGATCAAGATGTCCACGGTTGTTGTCCTCCGAGTGCCCGGATTATACGCCCCGCGCGCCGTCGCCGGCCCGCCGCCCGAGATAGGCCTCGACGACGCGGGGATCGCGCAGCACGTCGCCCGGCGCGCCGTCGGCCAGGTGCTCGCCGAAGTTCAGCACGTAGAGCCGGTCGGCGAGGTCGGCCACCATCTGCATGTCGTGCTCGACCCAGATCATCGCCAGCCCGCGCTCGTGCTTGATCCGCAGGATGTGGCGCGCGAGGTCCTCGCGCTCGTCGCGGTTGAGGCCGGCCGAGGGCTCGTCGAGCAGCAGCACGCGCGGCTCCAGGGCCAGCGCCCGCGCGAAGCCGATCATCTTCTGGATGCCGAAGGGCAGGGCCGACGACCGGCTCGATGGCGGTAGCGCGTCGAGCTCGACGAACGTCGAGGATCTCCTCGACGACCCGGCGGTGCTCGACCTCGGCCCGGCGCGTGCGGCGCGAGCGGAAGCCCTCGCCGAGCAGACTGGTGGCGACGCGCGCGTGGCGCGCCACCAGGAGGTTCTCCAGCACCGTCATGTGCGCGAACAGCTCGCCGTGCTGGAACGTGCGCGCCAGGCCGAGCCGGGCGATCGCGTGAGGCCGGGTGCCGGTGACCTCGCGGCCCTCGAACACGATGCGGCCGCTGCTGGGCCGGTAGATGCCGCCGATGCAGTTGAGGATGCTGGTCTTGCCCGCGCCGTTGGGCCCGATCAGGGCACAGCAGCTCGCCCGGGTGGACGGCGAACGACACGCCCTCGCAGCACGCGCAGGCCGCCGAAGGCCAGCGACAGCCGCTCGACGCTGAGCGCGGGCTCAGCCATACCAGCGCCGGCTGCGGCGGTACTGCTTGACGTCGCGGTAGCTGCGCCGCGCGGTGCCGGCGGATGCCCAGGTAGAACTCGCGGATGTCCTGGTGGGCCAGCAGGCGCGTCGGGCGGTGCCGTCGAGCACGATGCGGCCGTTCTCCATGCACGTAGGCGTAGTCGGCGACGTCGAGCGCGACCGCGCGTTCTGCTCGACCAGCAGCGATCGTCATGCCGAGGTCGCGGCGAATCGCCGGCCAGGCACGCCATCAGCTCCTCGACGATCAGCGGCGCCAGCCCGAGCGACAGCTCGTCCACCAGCAGCAGCTCCGGCCCGCACATGAGCGCGGAGCCGATCGCCAGCATCTGCCGCTCGCCGCCGGAGAGCAGGCCGGCCTCGCGGCCGCGCAGCGCGGCGAGCGCCGGGAAGTACTCGAAGACCGAGCGTCGGCCATGCGCTTGCGGTCGAAGCCGGCGACGCGGCCGGGCACCGTCGCCTCGAGGTTCTCGTCGACCGTCAGGTTCTCGAACACCTTGCTGCGCTCGGGCACCAGCACGATGCCGCGGCCGGTGACCTGGTGCGGCGGCCGGTTCTCGATGCGCTCGGCCCTTGTAGACGATGCGGCCCTCGGTGACGCGCGCGTCGTCGAGGCCGAGGAAGCCCGAGATGGCGCGCAGGGTCGTGGTCTTGCCGGCGCCGTTGGTGCCGAGCAGCGCGACGACGCTGCCGCGCGGGACGTTCAGCGACACGCCCTGCACGGCGGTCACCACGCGGTGGTAGGCCACCTCGAGCCGCTCGACGGCGAGCAGCGGCTGCGGCGGCGCGCGGTCACGCGCTCACCCGGCGCGCGGGCGTCTGCTGGAACGGCCACAGCAGGAACTAGTTCTGGACGCGGCGCCAGATGCCGACCAGCCCCTGCGGCTCGAAGACCAGGAACAGGATCATCACCAGGCCGAAGGCGGCGTAGTTCACGGCGAAGAGCGACGTGGCCCACGCGGTCGGCGGTGGGCAGCGATCGCCATCAGCGCACTCGATCAGGTACGGAAACAGCGTCACGAACACCGCGCCGAGCACGGCGCCCAGCATCGAGCCCATGCCGCCGATGATCACCATCGCGACGTACTGGATGGTGAGGAAGAGCGAGAACGCCTCGGCCGAGACGAAGCCGCGGTAGTACGAGAACAGCGCGCCGGCCACCGCGGTCATCGTCGAGCTGACGGTGAACGCCAGCACCTTGTAGGCCGGGACGTTGATGCCGAGCGCTTCGGCCACCGCCTCGCGGCCCTGGATGGCCCGCCACGCGCGCCCGGTCTTGGCGCGCAGCAGGTTCAGGCCAAGCAGCAGCGCGGCCAGCGCGCGACGCCAAGAGGACGAAGTACCAGGCCCGGGCGCGGTGAGCGCAACGCCGCCGAGGCTCGGCGGCTCGATCACCACGCCGGTGGAGTAGCCGCGCCGGGTCTCGTACTCGCTGGCCGAGCGTAGATGACCATGAAGTGCAGCGCCAGCGTCGAGACCGCCAGGTAGAGGCCGCGCAGCCGCAGGCTGGGCAGGCCGAAGATCAGGCCGATCACGCGCGCCGACCAGCGCGGCGGCGGGCAGCGTCACCCAGAACGGCGCGTGCGCCTCGCTGAACCAGGATGCCGGTGGTGAAGGCGCCGGCGGCCAGCAGCCCGGCGTGGCCGAGCGAGATCTGTCCGGCGAAGCCGGTGAGCAGCATCAGCGCCACCGCGCCGATCGACGGCCAGCAGCACCTGGTTGGCGAGATCGAGCAGGAACGGCGCGTCGAGGAACGGGCAGGGCCAGCGCCAGCGAGCAGGACGACGCGCGAGCCAGCCACTCTCTGCGCGCGCGTGTCGAGCAGCGCCATGTCGCGCGCGTAGCTGGTGCGGAAGTACCCGCTGGCGTGCGGGACGCTCATACCCGGTCGAGCTCTTCGCGGGTGCCGAACAGAGCCCCCACGGGCGCACGATCAGCATGGCCAGCAGCACGAAGAACGGCACCACGTCGGAGAGCAGCGGGTTCGACGTAGTGGATGAGCAGCACCTCGGCGGTCGCGACGATGAGCGAGCCGATGAGCGCGCCGAGCAGGCTGTCGAGCCCGCCGACCAGCGCGGCGGGAAACGCCTTGAGGCCGATGATCACCATGCGCTGGTCGAGCGCCGGAGTCGCACGCGATCAGCATGCCGACGAGGCCGCCGGTGAAGGTGGCCAGGCCCCAGGCCAGGGCGTAGATGCCGTGCAGGCCGATGCCGCGCTGCGCGGCGAGCAGCGGGTTCTGACCGACCGCGCGCATGCGGATGCCCCAGCGCGTCCGGCGCAGGAACAGCCACAGGCCGAGATAGACGGCGGCGGTGGCCAGCACCAGCGTCAGGCCCACCGCGGAGATCTTGGCGACTCGGCCCGACGGACAGCGCGACGTTGCGCCAGCCGAGCACGTGCAGCGGATGCTGCTCTGCGCGCCCCACACCAGCACGATGACGCCGCGCAGCAGGATGCCGAGCGCGATGGTGGTGAGCACGGCGGCCAGCACCGATCTCGCCGGTCATGTGCCGCATCAGCAAGAAGTACACGGCACACGCCCAGCACGATGGCCAGCAGGGCGGCGGCGGCCAGCGCGACCGAGCGGATGGCCGGAGAACAGCGAGGCGGTGGCGTAGAGGCCGTAGGCGCCGAGCATCATCAGCTCGCCGTGGGCGAGCGAGAGCACCCGCGACGACACGGTAGATCAGGACGTAGCCGCAGCTGATCAGCGCATAGATCGACGCCAGGACGACGATGTTGACGGCGAGCTGCATCCGTCAGCGCTTCACGGCGATCGCCTGCCAGTCCTGGAGCGGACGATCGCGCTTCTTGGCCGGGTCCCAGTGCCACACGCGGTAGTGCTGCGTGGTGCGGAAGTGGTTGTCCGTCGTCCACTCGAGCGGCCCGCCGCGCAGGCCCTTGAGGTCGACCTTGAGGTTGTTCATCGCGGCCAGCACCTTCGCCGGCGTCGGCGGCCACGCCGTGGTCTTCAGCACCGATTCGATCACCAGCCCGGCGATGAAGCCCTCGGTCAGATAGGTGGCGGGATACTTGAGGTTGGCCCGCTGCGTGGTCGCGCGGATCTCGGCGTGGATCGGCAGGTTGTCCTGGAAGAGCGCGTTGGTGCCGATCACGTAGAACTCGCCGTCCTTGATGCGCGCCAGCTCCTCCTCGGCGTTCAGATGCGCCCAGGTGATGTAGCGGCCGTTCCAGCCCGAGCCGGCGCAGCGCCTCGAAGGTGCGCACCTGCGACACCCAGGGCGACCACGAGTACACCCAGTTCGGGTTGGCGTCCTTGAGCTTGGTGGCGAACGGCGTGTAGTCGGGCGTGGGCGGCGGCGATGATCTGCTTTTCGACCGGCGGTCATGCCCATCGTCTTGGACAGCTGCCTCGGCGTAGTCGATCTCGGCGCGCGCGATCGGGAATGGCCATCGCGGCGAAGCCGATGCGCACCGGCTCCTTGGCCTGCGCCTTGACGAAGGCCGAGCGCGCCCTGCGAATCGAGGTTGGCGCCGAAGGCGCTGGAGCAGAACTGCAGCGGGTCGGCCGGCGGGTAGGTCTCCTTGGGGCAGACGGAGCCGGCGAAGTAGAGCGGCACGCCGGCGCGCTTGGATTCCGCGACCATCGGCGCGTAGGTCGACGACAGGCTGCTGTTGACCAGCATGAGCACGCTTGTCCTGCGCGATCAGCTTCTTGGCGTTGGCGGCGGCCTTGGACGGCTCGCGCCGAGTCGTCCATGCACGATCAGTCTGGACCTGCTTGCCGTTGACGCCGCCCTTGGCGTTGAGGTGGTCGAGTAGGCCTTCATCGCCTCGAGGACGGGCGCGTAAGTTGGCGGCGGCCGGGCCGGTCATCGCCGCCGGTCGCACCGATCACGTAGGCGTCCTGGGCGGCGGCCGGGCGCGGCGCACGCCAGGCCGAGTGCGAGCATCGCGAACACCAGTGTCCGCTTCATCGTCGTCCCTCTCTCCTCTGGATTGATCGCGCATCGATGGATCGAGCACGTCGCCGACGCCTGCGGCGCCAGCAGGCGCTCCTCGGCGTCGTCGTACATCGACTCCACGAGGTCGCGGAAGCGCTCGACATCTGGGCGCGCTTCACCTTGCGCGTCGGCGTCACCGGCTCGCCCTCTTCCTCGGGGTCGAGCGCCTTGGGCAGGATGCGGAAGGCCTTGATCTGCTCCACGCGCGCCAGCAGTGTGTTGGCGCGCGCCACCTCGGCTCCGATCAGCGCCTCGACGCGGGGATGCTCGGCGAGACTGGTGAAGCCGGTGTAGCGCGATGTCGTGAGCCCGCGCCCAGTCGGCGACGGTATCGAAGTCGATCTCGACGAGCGCCGTCAGGTACTTGCGCGCCTGGCCGATCACCATCACCTCGGCGACGTAGGGGCTGGCGCGCAGCGCGTTCTCGATGGAGGCGGGCGACAGCGTCTTGCCGCCCGCGGTGACGATGAAGTCGCGCGCGCGATCGATCAGCCGGAGCCGTCCGTCCTTCCATTCGCCGACGTCGCCGGTGTGCAGCCAGCCGTCCGCCGCGCGCACCTCGCGCGTGGCCGCCTCGTTGCCCCAGTAGCTCTCGAACACGTGCTCGCCGCGGATCAGGATCTCGCCCGAGTCCGCCAGCTTCAGCTCCCACCCCGGCCGCCAGGGTGCCGACGTCGCCCGGCCGCGGAAAGCGCTCGCGCTGGCCCGTGATGATGGCGCCGGCCTCCTCGGTCTGGCCGTAGATCTCGCAGACGTTCACGCCCCACATCTGCCACAGCGCCATCGTCTCCGGGGGCAGCGGAGCCCCGCCGCTGATGACGAGCTCGAGCGCGTCGAAGCCGAGCTTGTTGAGCAGCGGCCGGAAGGCGACCGCCCGCGCGAGCGCGTAGGCCAGCCGCCCGGTCCCGCTGGCCCGGCCCTCCCAGCGCGCGCGTACCTGACGGCGGCCCACGCGCATCGCCCAGTCGTAGACGAGCCGCTTGGGCCGGCTGGCGCTCTGCACGGCGACCAGCACCTGCGAGGCGAACTTCTGCAGATAGCGCGGCACCGTGAAGAGCACGGTCGGCGCGACCTCGAAGATCGTCCGCGTCAGGTCCTCGACATCCTCGCCGAAGTGCGGCACGAGCCCGGACAGCAGCGGCAGCGTGACGGCGATGTCGCGTCCCAGCACGTGGCAGAGCGGCAGGAACGACGACCGTGCGCTGCGGCTCCGCCAGCAGCGGGATAGTGCTCGCACGAGGTTGAAGGCGCGCGGCCAGGTGCCGCCCGTGGGCCACCAGCGCGCCCTTCGGGTGGCCGGTCGTGCCCGAGGTGTAGACGATGAACGCGGGATCGCCGGGATCGATCGTGGCGCGCGAGCGCCTCCAGCGCGCCGAGCGCCTCGTCGTCGCCTGCCTGCGTCGTCGAGAACCGCGTTCCAGCCGCGGATCTTGGGATGCGTCGTAGCTGAACATGGCCGAGGTGTCGACGACCACGATGCAAGCGCAGCTCGGGCAGGCGGTCCGCGAAGGGCAGGATCCGGTCCACGTACTCCTGGTCCTGCGGCGACGAAGATCGACAGCGCCGCCGTCGCGCAGCTGGTACTCGACCTCGCTCGCCGAGGCGGTCGGATAGACGCCGTAGATGATGGCGCCGAGCGCCTGCGCGCCGAGGTCGGCCAGCATCCACTCCTCGCAGGGATCGCCCATGATGGCGACGCGCTCGCCCCGGGTGACGCCGAGTCGCTTCAGGCCGGCAGCGACGCGGGCGACCAGGACGCGCGTAGTCGCGCCAGGTACGCTCGCGGTAGAGGCCGAGGTGCTTGGAGCGGAAGGCGACCGCGGTCGGTTTGGTCCGGGCGTGGCTCGCCAGCAGGGCGAGCGCATTCGACCGGGCGAGGTCGGGCCCGTGCATGGGTGAGGGCGCTCAGCCGCCCTTCTGCATCTGCTCTTTCAGCTTCCGCTGGAGGTCGGTATGAGGAGCCGCGTGTCCGGCCTCACACCGGTGCGGAGCTGGCAAGCGCCACGAAGTCCAGGTCGTCGAGATGGGCAATGCAGTTCAGCAGGCGCACGCGCCAGGGCGCCGGCTGGTCGATGATCGTCACCGAGGTGTTCTCCCAGCGCTCGGGCGGAGTCTCGCCGTCGGCCAGGCGCAGGTGACGCATCGCGAGCGAGCGGCACACGAGGCCGTGCGTCACGACGGCCAGGTGGCCGCCGGTCGTCGCCGCCGCGTGCTGCTGCACGCGCGCCCAGGCTTGATCGATGCGTGTGTGAAACACGGGCCAGCTCTCGCCGTTCGGCGGCGCATAGTCCGGCGCGAACATGTCGATGCCGAGTTCCGCGTAGGACCGGCCGCGAAGATCGCCGAAGTTTCGCTCCTGCAGGAGGGGCTCGAAGACGAGGGGCGCGCCGGTCAGCCGCTGCAGGGTCTCGGCCGTGCTCCGGGCGCGGGCGAAGTCGCTCGCAAGGATCGCCGAGATACCCTCGGGCCCGAGGCGCCGGGCGAGCCGCTCGGCCTGCGCGATCCCGCGGGGCGAGAGCGGGTCGTCGGGCAGCTGCACGGTGCGCGAAGCGTTGCCGAGCGTCTCGCCGTGACGGATCAGGAAGATCGAGCGCACGCCCAGACTGTAATTCAGGGCGGCGCGGATGGCCAGCGTCCTGGTAACGCTCTTGACACGACCGCGCGGAGGCAGTCTCATGGCCCGCAGCCGGGAGGTGCCGATGCGCTCGGATCGGATCCTGTCGACCACCGATTTCCACACGGCCGGGATCGGCATGCGACTGCTCACCAGCGGCCTCGGCCACCTGCCGGGCGCCACCATCGCGGAGAAGCGCCGCTGGTTCCAGGAGCGCCTGGATCACGTGCGGACCGGGCTCTGCCTGGAGCCGCGCGGCCATCGCAGCCTGCTGATCGCGGTGCTGACCGAGCCGGTCACCCCCGGGGCGGCCTTCGGGCTCTTCTTCATCTATCCCGGCGGGTACTACGTCTCGTGTGGCGAGGGCACCATCGGCGCGGCGACGGTGGCCATCGAGACGGGCATGGTGGCGCGGCAGGGCGAGGACACCCGGATCGTCATCGACACGGAGGCCGGCGCGGTCGAGACGATCGCGCGCTCCGAGGGCGATCGGGTCCGCGAGGTCACGCTGCGCTGGACGCCGTCGTTCGTGGCGTTGCCCGGTCAGCGCGTCGAAGTCGAGGGCGTGGGAGAGGTGGCAGTCGATGTCTCGGTTGGCGTCGGCAACGTCTTCGCGATCGTCGAAGCCCAGCAGGTCGGCGTGGCGGTGCGGCGCGAGCACGTGAAGAAGATCGCGCAGCGGGGGATGGCGGTCCGCGACGCCGTGAACGCCCAGCTGCGGGTGGACGTCCCGGGTGTCGGCAAGACGAGCGTGGACAACGTGCTCATCCACGAGCTGCCCCGACGCTGCGGGCGTCTCACCGAACGCGCTCGTGTGGGGACCGGGACAGGTCGACGCCGCGCCCTGCGGCTCGGGGACGTGCGCGCGGATGGCGCTCTTCCACCATCGCGGCCTGATGGCGGTCGGCTCCACCTTCGTCAGCCGGGGCCTGCTCGGACTCGACTTCACGGGGCGGATCGCCGGCGAGACTCGCGTGGAGGATCGCGCGGCGATCCTCCCGGAGGTCACCGGTACCGCCTATCTCACCGGCTTCAGCCAGTTCCTGTTCGATCCCGCCGACCCGCTGCGGGCCGGCTTCCTGCTCGACGCCTGAGCGTCACGAGGCGAGGACGATGAAGACTCTGATCCTGGGCGGCGGCGTCGTCGGCGTGACCACCGCGTACTTCCTGGCCAAGGCCGGCCACGAGGTGACGATCGTCGAGGAGAAGGACGGGCTCGGGCTGGAGGCCACCGCGGGCAACGCCGGGATCATCGCGCCCGGTCACTCCTTCGCGTGGGCCTCGCCGCGCGCGCCACGGATGCTGTGGCAGTCGCTGCGCGGCGGCGAGACGGCGATCCGCGTGCGGCTGAACGCCGATCCGCAGCTCTACGCCTGGGGGCTCCGCTTCCTGCGCGAGTGCACCTCGGCGCGGGCCAAGCACAACACGCTGATCAAGCTGCGCCTCTGCCAGTACAGCCAGGGCATCCTCAACGATCTGGTGCGGACCGAGGGCATCGAGTACCACCAGATCAGCAAGGGCGCGCTCTACCTGCACCGCGACCACGCCGAGTTCGAGGCCGGCATCAAGAAGATGGCGCTGCTGGCCGAGCACGGCCAGAAGCAGGAGATCCTCGACGCCAACGCCGTGGCGCGGCTGGAGCCGGCCTTCGAGCCGGTGAAGCTGAAGATCGCCGGCGCCATTCGCGACGTGGGCGATTCCACCGGCGACTCCCGCGTGTTCGTCGAGGAGCTGGCGCGTGTGCTGCCGCGACAAGCACGGCACGGCGATCAAGCTCGGCATTCGAGTCACCGGGCTGCGCGCCGACCACGATCGCATCGACGGCGTCGGTGACCAGCGCGGGGGTGCTGACCGCCGACAACTACGTGCTGGCGCTCGGCGTCGGCGCCCCGCTGGTGGCGCGTACCGTCGGCGTGCGCCTGCCGATCTATCCCGCCAAGGGCTACTCCTCGACGTTCCCGCTCAAGGCCGGCGGCCTGGCGCCGACGATCTCCGGCGTGGACGAGCAGTGGCTGGTGGGCTGGTCACGGCTGGGCGATCGGCTCCGCCTGACCTCGACCGCGGAGTTCGCCGGCTACGACTGGGGCTGGACGCCGCGCGACTTCAACAACATCCTGAAGCTGGCCCGCGATCTGTTCCCCGACGCGGCCGACTACGACAAGGGACAGTACCGCGCGTGCCTGAGACCGATGACGCCGGACGGGCCGCCGATCCTCGGCCTGGGTCGCCACCGCAACCTCTTCTACAACTGCGGCCATGGCCACATGGGCTGGACGATGGCGTGCGGCACCGCGCGCATCGTCAGCGACCTCATGCTGGGGCGGATGCCCGACCTCGACACCGAGGGACTGACCGTCGGGCGCTGAGCGGTGGAGCTGCCGGAGGCGGTTCGTCCGTTCTGGGAGGCGTTCCTGGCGACGGCGGGCGCCGAGGCGGTATCTCGGCTCTACGAGGTCTTCCACTTCGACGACCACGAGGAGTCCGCCAACGAGCTGGCCGACCTGGTGCTGCGCGGGGACAAGCGCGCGACCGCCGGGCTCGTGTGGGTCTTCGAGGCCAAGCAGCGGCCGATTCCGAAGCCGCGTGACCTGAGCGTGGTGACCCGGTGGGATGGCCGCCCCGTCTGTGTGATCGAGACGACCCGCGTCGACATTCACCCCTACGACGAGGTCGATGACGCGTTCGCGGCGGCCGAGGGCGAAGGGGACGGCTCGCTACGGTACTGGCGCGAGGCGCACTGGCGATTCTTCTCGCGGGAGTGTCAGCGCATCGGCCGGACCCCGGACAGGAAGATGCCGGTCGTCTGCGAGCGGTTCGACGTCGTGCATCCCGGCCGGCGGTAAAGGGGCCCGCCCCGATTCACAATCCCCATTGCTTCATGTAGATCAGATCAGCCTCGTTGGCCCGGGCGCTCGTTCCAAGGACATAGTCAGCCAGAGGGAACACGACATTGAAGTTCCTGTCCAGGTGTCGGTGATGCAGGCAGTGATGTCGGGCGAGAAACTTGTAGACCGGCCAGGTGCTGAAGACCCTCCGCTCCGGCTTGTGCATCTCCAGGTGAAGCTTGTTCCACGCCCAGTGATGGAAAATCATGACGGCGACGAAGATCGCTGCCCCCGGCCAGGACACCAGGGCAATGAGCGCAGCAAAGGGAAGCGCCTTGATCGGCGCCTTGCGCACCGTCAGCCGTATCTCCCTGTCTTCGCCGCGACCGACAGGTTCATCGCTGAATATCTCGGCGTAGTGCCTGTGATGCACAAGAGCGTGAGCCTCGAATATGCGCTTGAAGGACGCCGTACGCGCACTGAGGAAGTTCCTTCTGTGCATCAGCTTCCTGTGGACCTGGTGCTCGATGAAGGACGCCAGAATGTACGAGAACATGAGCCAGCCAACCATCAACAACACAACCATCACCACTCCTACGTCGGCCTCTTAGTCAGCGGGTCTCAGGTTCGAGTCCTCGACGACCCACCAGCACGATCGGCCACTTCCGGAACAGCGGGAGTGGCCGAGCTGGGCACTGGGGCCCCATTCGGCAAACGCTCGGACGTCGGCCGCGCCGTGGCCACTCGGGTCGAATATAACGCGGGGTGTCTTCACCGAGGCCATTGGACCTTGGTCGTACGCCGATCGGGACTGCCCAACCTCGGCTGGATACGCTCCTGCTCCACGCTACGGAGGGCCGAATCGTTGTCCTCGATCTCGGAATTCCACGTCCACCCGGGGCGGCGGATGATGCGGCCAGCCGCTGTGGTCGTGCCGGAGTCCGGCCGGCTCGTGCATTGTCGCTCGCGTGCGTCTTAACACCACGAAAAGTATGACAAGGCTTGCGGCTGCGATGACAATCGTTCCCACGATGACGAGTGGCTTTGCGATACCAGGGCCACCTCCCCACCATAAACCCGCTACGAAGGCCACCATAGCGATGACGTTTGTGACCGCCGCAATGATGAGGACGGTCCGTCGAGTCATCGATGCCTCCGCGGCTCCGAGGATGGGTCAGCGTCGAACCTATCCTCCTGGTGCCCCGTCCGCAACCGGCCGTTCGCGGCGCAACACCGCGTGGGGTAAGCCTCGCCTACTTCTCGCCCAGGTAGGTCTTCCGCACGACGTCCGAGCGCAGCAGCTCGGCGGCGGCGTCCTGCAGCACGATGCGCCCGGTCTGGATGACGTAGCCGCGGTGCGCGACCCGCAGGGCCATCCGCGCGTTCTGCTCGACCAGGAGAATGGTCGTGCCCTGGCCGTTGATGTCCTGCACGATCCGGAAGATCGTCTCGACCAGGATCGGCGACAGCCCCATCGACGGCTCGTCGAGCAGCAGCAGGGCGGGCCGGGCCATGAGCGCCCGGCCGATCGCCAGCATCTGCTGCTCGCCGCCGGAGAGCGTGCCGCCCTTCTGCGCGATCCGCTCGCGTAGCCGCGGGAAGAGCGTGAACACGCGCTCGAGGTCGGAGGCGATGCCCTCGTGGTCGGCGCGCGCGAAGGCGCCGAGCTCGAGGTTCTCCAGCACGCTCATGCGCGGAAAGATGCGCCGGCCTTCCGGCGACTGCGCGATGCCCAGGCGCACGATGCGATCGGTGGCCAGGGTGCTGATCGTCTGGCCGTTGAAGCTCACGGTGCCGCGCCGGGGGCGGACGGTCCCGAGGATCGTGCGCAGGGTCGTGGTCTTGCCCGCGCCGTTGGCGCCGATGAGCGTCACGATCTCTCCGCGCTGCACGGAGAGCGACAGGCCGCGCAGGGCCCGGATGTTGCCGTAGTAGGTGTGGACGTCGGCGAGCTCGAGCATGCCGGCTACCGGCTCGCGCCCCGGGCGGCCAGCTCCTGCTCGTAGCCGGTGCCCAGGTAGGCCTCGATGACCCGGGGATGACGCTGGATCTCCGCCGGCGTGCCCTCGGCGATCCGCGTGCCGTAGTCGAGCACGGTGATGCGGTCGGAGATGCCCATGACGACCTGCATGTCGTGCTCGATCAGCAAGATCGAGAGCGCCAGCTCGCGCCGGAGCAGTCCGATCAGGCTGGTGAGGGTCTCGGTCTCGTGTGGATTCATGCCCGCCGTCGGCTCGTCGAGCAGCAGCAGCCGTGGCTCGGTCGCCAGCGCGCGGGCGATCTCCAGCCGGCGCTGGTCGCCGTACGGCAGATTCCGGGCCAGATCGTCCCCCTTGTCGGCCAGGCCGAGGAACGCGAGCAGCGCCCGGGCCCGCTCACGGGCCTGCGCCTCTTCCGCGACGACGGACGGCGGCCGGAGCACGGTCCCGGCCACGCTCGCCATCAGTCGACAGTTCTCGCCCACCAGCACGTTCTCGAGCACCGTCATGTACGGAAAGAGCCGGATCGACTGGAAGGTGCGGGCGATGCCACGCTTGACGATCGCGTTGGGCCGCAGCCCGACCAGGCTTGCACCCTCGAAGGTGATGCTGCCGCCGTCGGGCCGGCTCAGCCCGGTCACCGCGTTGAAGAACGTGGTCTTGCCGGCGCCGTTGGGGCCGATCAGCCCGATGATGGCGCCGCGCGGGACCACGAGATCGACTTCGTTGAGCGCGATCACGCCGCCGAACTTCTTGACGACGCCGCGGACCTCGAGAATGGGCGCCGCGTCGCGCGCCGCGCCCCGGGCGGCCACGCGCTCGCGCAGCCAGCTCGGGATGGCCTCGACGCGGGCGGGCGGCGGGGGCTCGACGGCCACCGGCTCGTCGACGTCGGGGATGGCCACGGGCCGCACGCGGCGCCCGAGCAGGCCCTGGGGCCGCAACAGCATCACGAGGACCAGGCCGAGGCCGAAGAAGAACCAGCGCCAGAGCGTGAGATCGATCGTCGTCAGCGCCGGCATGCCCGTCGTCCGCCCGATGAAGCGAACGACGGTGGTCATCTGCGAGAGCAGGACGCGGTCGAAGACCGTGATCAGCATCGCTCCCAGCACGACGCCGCCCAGACTGCCCGCGCCCCCGAGCACGACCATGCACAGCAGCATGATCGACACCTGGAACTCGAAGGCGCCGGGCGTGATGGCCTGCAGCTTGGCCGCGTAGACCGATCCCGCGAACCCGGAGAACGACGCGCCGAGTGCGAAGGCCAGCAGCTTGGTGGAGATCGGATTGACGCCGGTGCAATCCGCGGCCGTCTCGTCCTCACGGATCGCCATCCAGGCCCGGCCCAGGCGAGAGTCCTGAAGCCGTCGCATCGCCCACACCGACAGCGCGCCGATCACGAGGATCAGGAAGTACCAGGGAATCGGGTCGGTCTCGAACGGCACGCCGGGCAGGTATGGGCGGCCCACCGGATTCACGCCGTTCTCGCCGCCGGTGAGGTTGAGCCGCACGATGGGCCGCCAGCCGGCGATGTCGATGGTGATGTCGCCGAGGTTGCGAATGGCCACCGGGATGATCTCGCCGAAGCCCAGCGTGATGATGGCCAGGTAGTCGCCGCGCACGCGGAGGGTCGGAGCGCCGATCACCAGGCCCAGCAAGGCCGACACCGCGGCCGCCACCCAGATGCAGAGCCAGAAGCTCCAGGCATGGCCGTAGAGCGGCGAGCCGAGGACCGGCGAGTTGAGCAGCCCCATGGCGTAGGCGCCGATGGCGAAGAACGCGGCGTAGCCGAGGTCGAGCAGCCCCGCGTAGCCGACCACGATGTTGAGGCCGAGGGCGAGCAGCACGTAGATCATGCCGTCGGAGACGGCGTGGACGGCGTGCAGGCCGATGGCGCGATCGATGAACGGATAGACCAGCAAGCCGATCACCAGCGCGAACCAGCCGAGATTGCGGCGGCTGCTGTGTCGTCACCGCTCAGGCCTTGTCGACCGTCCGCTCACCCAGCAGGCCGTGGGGACGGAACACGAGGACCAGGATGAGGATGGAGAACACGATGGCGTTGGTCCAGCGGGCCGAGATGTACTGATCGCTCCACGCGGACAGAAAGCCGATGGCCAGTCCGCCGAGCGCGGCGCCGCCCATGCTGCCGATGCCGCCGAGCACGGCGGCGGTGAAGGCACGCAGCCCCGCCTGGTAGCCCATCCACCACATGCCGATGTTGTAGTACATGCCCTGGATCAGCCCGGCCGCGCCGGCCAGCGCGCCGCCCACCAGGAAGGTGACGAGGATCGTGCGCTCCACGTTGATGCCCATGGCCGCGGCGGTCTCGCGATCCTGCGCGGTGGCCCGCATGGCCTTGCCCCACCGCGTCCGCCTGACGAAGTAGGTGAGCGCGATCATCAGCGGGATCGTCGCCGCGATCACCAGGACGTCCTTGGTGGTGAAGAAGATGTTGGAGTCGATGCCGAACCACTCGCGCAGGATGTCCACCGACGGAAAGACGTCGGGATAGGCGATGGGCGCCGGGCCCTTCCACAGCAGCGCGACGTTCTCGAGCATGAAGGAAACGCCGATGGCGGTGATCAGCGGGGCCAGCCGCGTCGAGCGACGCAGCGGCCGGTAGGCCACGCGGTCGATGGTCACGTTGAGCGCGGCGGTGGTCAGCATGGTGAGCACGAACACCAGCGGCAGCAGGGTCACCAGCTGCCAGCCGGTCAGTGTCCCGGTGACGCCGAGCAGACTGAACCACGCCAGCGAGACGAACAGGCCGAGCATGAAGACGTCGCCGTGGGCAAAATTGATGAGCTCGATGATGCCGTAGACCATCGTGTAGCCGAGCGCGATCAGGGCGAAGACGGCGCCACGGGTAAGACCATTGATCGTTTGCTGGACGAGGACTTCCCACCAGGTCATTTGTAGATGGGGGGCCTCGCCCTGGCCCCCCAAGCCCCCCGGCGCTGCGCGTCCCGGCGGAGCCGTGGCGCTCCGCGAGCGTACAGTCACGTGTCGCATCCCGGCGGAGCCGGAACGCGCCTCAGGGGGTGGGGGGAGTGCTGGCATCGACTGTTCGAGGGGCGTGGGAGCCTTGGGAGGCTCCCACGCCCTCCAGGGCTTTACTCGAGGATGGTCTCGAAGGCGAACTTGCAGCCGATCGGGCCGTCGGCCTTCACGGCCTTGAAGCCGGACATGGTGTCGTAGTCGACGTCGCCGTTCTCGTCGAAGCTCCACTTGCCGTTGATGCCCTCGAAGTTCTTGGTCGAGGCGATGGCCTTGCGCAGGGCCTCGCGCTTCTCGGTCGGGTCCTTGGCCTTCTCGATCGCGGAGGACGCGCGCTTGACGGCGTCGATGATGACGCGCGTGCCCTCGGCGGCGTAGAGCGCGTAGGAGGTCGGCTCCTTGCCGTACTTGGTCTTGTAGGTCTCGTAGGTCTTGGCGCCGACGCCGCGCATCTTCTCGAACGGCAGGCCGGCGAAGGTGATCCGCATCTCGGTGCCCAGCGCGGCGTCGCAGGTGGCGCCCTTCAGCAGCTCCTCCTCCAGCAGGCCGTCGGGACCCATGAAGCGGGTGCGCGGGGCGGTGAGGCCGACTTCCTTCATCTGCCGGATGACGACCTGGGCGCCCGTCTCGATGACGCCGCCGAGGTAGACGAGATCGGCGCCGGAGGCGCGGACCTTGGTGAGGATCGGCTTCTGGTCGGGCTGCTTCCAGTCGATACCCTCGTTGGCGACCACCTCGAGCCCGATCTTCTTGGCCGTGGCCTCGAAGACGTCGGCGATGCCTTTGCCGTAGAGCTCCTGGTCGTTGAGGATGTAGACCTTCTTCACGCCCATCCGCTTGGCCCACTTGGCCGCGACGGCGCCCTGGATGTCGTCGGCCGGGATCGGGCGGAAGTAGTTCACGAAGCCGGCCGGACGGTAGATCTCCGGCTCGCCGGGCGCGGCCCCGCGCTTCTTGGTGAGCCCGGGGTAGGTGTTGGCCGGGGTCACCTGCGCCATGTGCGCGCGGTTGTTGATCGGGATGGAGACCTTGGCCGCGCCGGAGTTGTACGTGCCGATGTAGACGATGGCCAGCGGATCCGCGACCGCCTTGTTGGCGTTCTCGGCCTCGACGGCACCGTCCCACTTGCCCGTCTGCGGCGAGGCGTCGTCGAGGTTCACCACCTCGATGCAGTACCCGCCGGCGACGCCGTTGGCCTCGGCCACGGCCATCTCGACGCCGTTCTTCATGCCGGTGCCCTCGGGCAGCATCGCCCCCTGCATCGGCCAGGACGTGTAGAAGCGCAGCTTGCCCTTGGGGCAGTTGCCCTGGGCGACGACGTCGCCGCCGGCGACGCCCAGTCCGAACAGCACGACGGCGACCGCGGCGATTCGCGACAGTCTCATGGGTGCTCCTCCCTGCTGAGCGCTATGATCGAGCCTCGGGGTCGAGATGGGCGGTATGAGACTATGGCGGCTCGCTCGTTGTCAACGTCCGCTACCGGTGCCCGCGAAATGGACAGAAGGGGATGGTGATGGCACAGCCCCACGTGATCTACCAGGCGAAACCCGGCTCGGCCCTCGACGTGGACCGCGATTTCTACGGGCGGCTGGCGCCCGAGCGCGGCAAGCGGGAGCTGGTCGAGCGATTCGTCATCCCGCGACGCTCGGGACGGGCGTGGCCGGTGCGGGCCGGCCAGATCTTCCGCATCGTGGCCATCGAGGGGCCCCAGGTGGCGGACCTCAACGTGTGGAGCCTGAGCAATCCGCGCGAGCGCTTCTGGGCCTCGCGATCGCGCCAGCTGCACCAGGCGCACGTGTCGACCTTCGATCGGCTGTGGTCGTGCCTGCCCTACCTGCGGCCGATGCTCACGATCACCGGCGACACCGTGCAGTACGGCCGGGACGCTGACGGCGGCGGCTGCCACGACCTGCTCGGTACGCGCTGCGATCCGTACGTGCACAAGCTGCTCAACGGCGAGGAGTGGGACGTCTGCTGTCACAGCAACCTCACGCGTGCGGTCCGGCCGTATCACCTCACCGAGCTCGACGTCCACGACGTCCTCAACGTGTTCCAGGTCACCGGTCTCACCGCCGAGGGCAAGTACTTCACCAAGCCGAGCCCGGCGCGCGTCGGCGACTTCATCGAGTTCTTCGCGGAATTCGACGTGCTGGCCGCGCTCAGCGTGTGCCCGCACGGTGATATGTCCAAGCCGGTGTGGGGCGCGGGCGCCGGCGACGGCCTGGACATCTGCCGGCCGCTGGCCATCGAGATCTGGCAGCCGGCGCCGGAGCTGCTGCGCGGCTGGAGCTCGCCGCCCGTATCGAGCTACGGCGGGGGCCACGGGCTGCGCGAGGCCTGAGCACGGCCTCCGGGGATCAGCGGACGGTCGGGCGGAGAGCGATCGAGGAGGAGAGCCGAGCATGACGGCGGAGACGGTGACGATCCCGGCGCGGCGGGGCAAGGCCGCGCGGGTGAGCAAGGGCCAGCGCATCACGATCATCAGCACGCACGGCACGCAGGTGGTGGACACCTGGGGATTCAGCGCCGAGGATCCCACCGAGTGGATGTCCATGGAGGCCAGCCGCGCGTGGGTTCTCAAGCTGCGCGCCGCCGTCGGCGATTCGTTCGTGACGAACCGGCGCCGGCCCATCCTCACGCTGGTGGAAGATACCTCCGGTGGCGCGCACGACATGCTGATGGCGGCGTGCGATCGGGAGCGCTACGGGCTGCTCGGCGTGAAGGGCCATCACGACAACTGCCGTGACAACCTGCACGCCGCGCTGAAGGAGCTGGGCGTGACGGTCCCGGCCACGCCGTCGCCGCTGAACGTCTTCATGAATATCCCGTGGACGGCCGACGGGACGCTGTCGTGGGGCGAGCCGGTCTCGCCCCCCGGCAGCTACGCGGTCTTCCGCGCCGAGATGGACCTGATCGTCGCCTTCTCGGCCTGCCCCCAGGACATCCTGCCCATCAATGGCCGGACCGGGACGACGACGGAGGCACACTTCCGGATCGAGTGAGCTTGGCCACGGCGTCGTCCACCACGGTGCCCTTGAAGAAGTCGGGGTTGAGCGCGGTGTGCAGCCGCGCCGGGTTGGCGAAGACGAACTCCTGGAAGTCGGCCTCCGAGATCATCCCGTGCTCCACCAGCTCCCAGGCCTCTTCCAGCACCTCCGACATGTCGAGCACGTCGAAGTGGCCGACGTCGGAGCTGAAGATCGGATTCAGCCGATGGTGCCCGTGCTTGTCGAAGGCCCAGGCGGTCATCGGGTCGTCGGCCTCGCAGCCGAAGTAGAAGCGCTCGGCGAAGTGGTGGCGGAGCTCCTCGCCCGACTTGACCGGGACGGCGGCGAAGTCATCGAAGCGCTCCTGCTGGTACGCGCGCTCGGTGGCCTGCTCGGCGCTGGTGAAGGGCTCGGCCAGGTTCACCGCCGCCATGATGTCGTCGAGCTTGTCCTCGTAGGCGCGGCCGCCGTACTCGCGAAGCAGGTTGCGCAGCTGAGCCTGATCGAGGTTGGTCGGGCGCGTCTGGCTCTCCATCGCCGCCCGGCTGCGGCGCTCCCAGTGGCCGACCAGGTCGGTGACCAGGTTGCAGGCCCAGCCCACTCCGCCTTCGAGCATGGCGAAGCGGAGCTGCGGGAAGCGATGGGTGACGCCGCCCAGGATGAGCGCCTTGGCGAAGGCGTGGCTGGCGTTGGCGAAGTGACCGATGTGGTTGTAGGTGAAGCTCCACACCGACTCGCGCCAGTTGGTGCCCATGCTGCCGGAATGCGCGGTCACCGCGGTCTTGAGATCCACGCAGCGCTGCCAGAACGGGTCGTAGTCGTGGGCACTCTCGAAGGCGAGCGAGTCGACGTAGGTCCGCACCTCGTTGAGCGGCGCGCCCTCCCGCGCGAAGGCCGGCACCGGCCGCCGCACGTGGTTGGCGATCATCAGCACCTTGAGCCCGAGCTCGCGGACGGCGTAGGTCGCCTCCTCGATGGCCTCCTCGGGCGTGTGCACGGGCACTACCGCCGCCGGCGTGATGCGATGGGCGTAAGGTTTGAAGAGCTCCGCGTTCATCCGATTCACGGCGCGCGCGGTGGCCCGGCGGATCTCTTCATCAGGATTGCCGATGAAGAACAGGCCCAGCGAGGTGTAGAGCACGCAGAAGTCCAGGCCGATGTCGTCCAGGCGCTCGTAGAACAGGCGCGGGATCATGGCGGTGGCGCGGTCGAGCGTGCTGGCCGGCTCGCCCCACCAGGTGGGCCGGTGCAGGCGGCGGCGCATCCGCTCCTCGGGCGTGAGGTCGTACCAGGTCACGTCCTTGGCGCGCTTGACGAACTTGTCGACGACCGACTGGCCGGCAACGTCCTTGAGGTAGTCGAGGAAGACGGGCAGGGGCTCGAGCCAGTGTCCGTCTCCGTCGATCACGGGGTGCTGCAGGCGCGCGCGCACGGCGGCCGACTTCGATGAGGACGCCATCAGGAACCTCCGAGTGCCCAGGGTTGCCTGCCGCGCGTATGATACCCCCCGCCATGGCCCACTGGCTCGCTCTCGTTGTCGCCTGTGTGATCGCGCTCTCGACGCCGCCGGGCGCTGCCGCCCAGGCACCGACGGTGGATGGCGTGACCATCGATCCCGACGCCGAGCTCGTGGTCGCCCTGGCCGACGACACGAACAACATGGACCCCCGGATCGGCATGGGCTCGATCCGCTCGAACTACATCCGCCAGGTCTTCGAGAGCCTGGTGGACGTGGATCACGCGGGCAAGCCGGTGCCGGGCCTGGCCCTGGCCTGGAAGCCGGTCAACGATCTCACCTGGGAGTTCACGCTGCGGCGCGGAGTGACCTTCCACGACGGCGAGCCGTTCAACGCCGACACCGTGCTCTTCAACCTCGATCGCTTCTTCCGCCGCAATCTCGACAAGCACGGCGTCAAGGACGTGGCCGCCGGGACGTCGTTCGAGAAGGTCTACCCGTTCGTGACCCGCTGGGAGAAGGTGGACGACCACACCGTGCGCATCCACACCAGCGAGCCCGCGGCCAACCTGTGGGACTTCATCGGCCGCGAGCCGCTGGTGCCGCGCGCGTGGACGGTGAAGAACGGGGTGGAGGCGCTGAACGAGCGCCCGGTCGGCACCGGGCCGTGGAAGCTGGTGGAGTGGAAGCGCAAGAACCACATGCTCTTCGAGCGCAACGAGCGCTACTGGGGCGCGCCGCCTCGGGTGAAGCGACTGCGCTTCGTGATCATTCCCGAGGCAGCGGCGCGGATCGCGGCGCTGCGAGCGGGCCAGGTCGCGTCTCATCGAGGCGGTGCCGCCGCTGGACGCCGACGTGCTCAAGCGCGAGCCCACGCTGCGCGTGGTGTCGAGCGTGCAGAAGCTGGCCTGCCGCATCTATCTCAACGGGCGCACGAAGGACGCGTACGAGTCCGGCGGCCGCGACGGCGCGTTCGCGGATCCCCGCGTGCGGCTGGCGCTGAACCTGGCGGTCAACCGCGAGGCGATCGTCCAGAAGATCTTCCACGGCCTGGCCATCGTCAACGCCTCGCCCGTCGCGACCGTCGCGTACGGGTACGCCGCGCAGGAGGCCTATCCGTTCGACCCGGCCCGCGCGCAAGTCGCTGCTGGCCGAGGCGACCGGCAAGGACGGCCCGCCGAGCCTGGAGCTGCTGTTTCCCACCAAGCACTACGGCCAGGCCTTCGACGAGACAGTGCCGGCGGTGGTCGAGATGCTGAAGGACGTGGGCGTGCCGGTGAACGTCAAGCCGCTCGACTTCGGCACGCTGCTGCAGACGCTGACCAAGGGCACGCTGCCGCCCAACGGCGGCTTCGCCGCCTGCCGCACCAGCAACAACCTCGACGCCGACGACTTCGTGCGCGACTGGGCGACGACCACGCTGGTGAACTGGACGCCGTACCCGCCCGAGCTGATGACGCTGTACGCGGGCACGCGCCGTCAGGTCGATCCGAAGAAGCGCCTGGCGCTGCTCGCCGACCTGCAGCGCCGGGTGCGCGACTGGGCGCCGGTGGTGTCGCTCTACCAGGAGGTGAAGGCCTACGCCCACAGCACGCGCGTGCTGCGGTTCACGCCGACGCAGGAGCTGAACATGGACTTCCGCGGCGTCGCGTTGAAGAAATGACGGGCGTGCTTGGCCAGGTTCCTCGCGCGGCGGCTGATTCACGCGGTCTTCGTCGTCTGGGGCGTCGTCACCGTCGTCTTCTTCATCCTGAGGCTCACCGGTGATCCGGCCGCGTTTCTCGTGGACCAGACCGCCACCCGGGAGGAGATCGCCCACGCCCGGCACCTGCTCGGCCTCGATCGACCGCTCCACGCGCAGTACCTCGACTTCATCACGGCTGTCCCGCGCGGCGACTTCGGCCTCTCCATCCAGCAGCGCCGCCCGGCGCTGCCGATCGTGCTCGAGCACCTGTGGCCGGCCACCGCCGAGCTGGCGCTGGCGGCCATCGTGCTGGCGACCGTGCTCGCGATCCCACTCGGCGTGGTGGCGGCCACGCACCGCAACGGCGCGCTCGATCACCTGAGCCGTCTCGGCTCGCTATTTCTGCAGTCGATGCCGAGCTTCTGGTTAGGGCTGATGCTCATCCTCGTGTTCGCGGTGGCGCTCGGCGGTCTCTTGCCAGCGTTCGGCTCGGGCAGCCTGCGTCACCTGATCCTGCCGGCGCTGACCCTGGCCGCCGCGCCGCTGGCCCAGAACGTCCGGCTGATCCGCTCGGGCCTGCTCGAGGTGCTGCAGCAGGACTACGTGCGCACCGCGCGGGCCAAGGGCCTGGCCGAGCGAGGCGTCGTCTATCGCCATGCGCTGCGCAACGCCGCCGGCCCGTTTCTCACCGTCACCGGTCTCTCGCTCGGGTTCATGCTGAGCGGCACGCTCGTCATCGAGACGGTCTTCTCGTGGCCCGGCCTCGGCCGCTTGATGGTCCAGGCCGTACCTGGGCGCGATTTCCCGGTCATCCAGGCGGCGGTCGTCGTCTTCGCGGTGCTCTTCGTGGCCGTGAACCTGATCGTGGACGTCGTCCACGGCCTGGTCGATCCGCGCGCTCGGGTCGCCTGAGCGAAAGCCGCATGATCCGCCTCGGCCGCCACGGTGTCGCGCTGGTCGGCGTGCTGGTCATCGTGGCCAGCGCGGTGCTGGCCGCGCTGGCGCCGGCGCTGGCGCCCGCCGATCCGATCCGCAACGATCTGCTCTCTCGGTTGACGCCCCCGATGTGGATGGACGGGGGCAGCGGGCGCCACCCGCTCGGCACCGACACGCTCGGGCGCGACGTCGTGAGCCGCCTGCTGTATGGCGCGCGCGTGTCGCTGCTCGTGGGCTTTGCCGCTGTCCTGGTGGCCGGAGCGGTCGGCGTCGCGCTCGGTCTGGTCGCCGGCTACTACGGCGGCCGGCTGGACGATCTGCTCATGCGGGTGGGCGACGTCCAGCTCGCGTTTCCGGTGCTCGTGCTGGCCATCGCCGTGCTGTCGGTGCTGGGCGCCAGCCTCGGCAACGTGATCGTCGTGCTCGGCGTGACCGGCTGGGTCACCTACGCGCGGATCGCGCGGGCCGAGACCCTGTCGCTGCGGCAGCGCGACTTCGTGGAGGGCGCCCGCGCGCTCGGCGCGCGCGACGGCGCGATCCTGCGGCGGCACATCCTGCCGAACGTGTTGCCGCCGATCACGGTCGTCGCGACCTTCTCGGTGGCGCGAACGATCATCGCCGAGGCCTCGCTGTCGTTCCTGGGGCTCGGCATCCCGCCGCCGGCGCCGAGCTGGGGCGCGATGCTCGACGAAGGGCGGAACTACCTGACGACCGGCTGGTGGCTGGCGCTCTTCCCGGGCCTGGCGATCCTTCTCCTCGTGCTCGGGATCAACCTGGTGGGCGACTGGCTGCGCGACGCGCTCGATCCGCGCGTCGAGCGCGGCATGTAAGCCGGCGCCGCGCCGCGGAGATCAGCGCAGCCGGATCTGTTGCCGGATCAGCGGAGTCGGATCTTGCCGCCGCCCGGGAGACCGCCGGGCCCGCCGGGGTCGAGCCCGCCGGGCATGCGATCGGGCACGATGATCGAGGACGCCTGCTCGCGGCGAAGCTGTTCGATCTCGCGCCGGGTGCGCTCGACCGCGTCGTTGGCGCCGGGGCCGAAGCCCTCGATGGCCTCGGAGAGCGAGCGGGCCTCGATCTCGAAGGCCAGGGGCAGGAGGCCACCGGGAGTCAGCAACTGTGTCTCGCCGACGTACAGGACCTCGCGGCTGCTGTCCGGGCTGCCCATGCTGGTCACGGGCGTCAGCATGCGGATCGTGCCGATGCGACGGTCGGTGTAGACCTCTTCCCGATAGAGAGACGCGGGGTCCATCCGGAGCTGCGAGGGGTCCAGCGGTGTGCTCATGGCCGGTAAGGATATCAGCCCCGGCCCCGAATGGCACGAGTCACCGGGCGGGAGCCGAGCTCGCCGCCCATCCAGCCCGGGACCACCGCCGAGAACCGGCCTGCCGTGCCGCCGGCCACGACGATCACGATCTCCTCGAGGGAGGGAAACTTGGGGATGCGCTCCTCGCCGGTACGGCCCTCGAGCAGATCCTTCAGACGACCGGTCTCCGCACCGTCCGGTCCGGGCAGAAGCTCGCGCGCCGGGCGGCGGATCGTGTCGTAGAGGAACTGCCGGAAGTCCTGCTTGGACCAGCGCTCCTCGCCCAGCGTCCGGGCGTGCTCCGGCCCGACGACGAACAGGGTGTGGCCGTAGAGCGGAAAGCTCTTGTGGTTCCAGATGCCGGCGGCCGACCACCCCAGCGACGCCGCCAGCTGTGACGCCGAGCGGCTCAGGTGATCGTTGATCGTGAACGGGCCTTCGCCGGAGTACAGCGTCACCGTGCTGTCGGTGGGCGCGAACCCTCGCTCGACGTGCAACGGCTCCCACGGTGAGGCCTCTTCGTATTCCCCGATGCAGTAGGTGTAGCGGCCGGGATGGCCCATCGTGGACATGGAGATCTGCCCGGCCCGCGTGCCCCCGAGGTTGATCATCACCAGCCGCAGCGCGCGCCCGATCGTCGCGTTGGCGCGATAGCCCGGGCCGAACACGCCCGCCGCGCAGTTGACCTCGAGCGCCTGGCGGATCGGACCGTTGATGATGATCAACGGCGAGGCGGCGTTGGTCGTGCCCGACTGGCCGTGCAGGTTGAACACCGGATCGCAGGCGGCCTCGACCACCGCGAGCACCACCGGGAAGTACTCGGGGCGGCAGCCCGCCATGACCGCGTTGACCGCCAGCTTCTCGACCGTCGCGCGCCCGAAGTTCGGGGGCACCTGAGCGACGAGCTCGTCGCGCGGCCGCTCGGTGGCGGCGAGCATCGCGTCGACACGCGCGCGTGACGGCGGGATCACCGGCAGCCCGTCGGTGACGCCGCGATCGAACCAGGTCTCGAAGTCGTCAGACACGATTGCCATCCAGCTTTCGGCTATGCGCCGGCCAGGGTCAGCTCTTCCGCGCGGTGGCACCGCACGAAGTGACCGTCGACTTCACGCAGCGCCGGCGCCTCGGTGCGGCACATGTCCACGACGTACGGGCAGCGAGGGTGGAAGTAGCAGCCCGTCGGCGGGTTGGCCGGGTTGGCAACCTCGCCGGCCAGCGCCACGTCGCCGCTGGGCGTGCGCGGATCGGGAATCGGCACGGCGCGGATGAGCGCGGCGGTGTAGGGGTGGCGCGGGCGTGCGAACAGCGCGGCGGTCGTCGTCAGCTCGACGAGCTGGCCCACGTACATGACCGCCACGCGATCGCAGATGTGCTTGACCACCGAGAGGTCGTGGGCCACGAACAGCATCGTCAGGCCCAGCCGCTGCCGCAGCTCCAGCAGGAGGTTCAGCACCTGGGCCCGCACCGAGACGTCGAGGGCCGAGACCGGCTCGTCGGCCACCACCAGTCGCGGCTCGGTGGCCAGCGCGCGCGCGATGCCGATGCGCTGGCGCTGGCCGCCCGAGAACGCGTGCGGGAAGCGGTGCATGTACTCCGGGCGGAGGCCGGTCAGCTCGAGCAGTGCGGCCACGCGATCGAGCCGGGCCCGGCGGTTGCGCATGCCGTTGACCAGCAGCGGCTCGCCGACGTTGTCGAAGATCGTCATCCGTGGATTCAAGCGAGCCGAACGGATCCTGGAAGATCATCTGGATCTGCGGCCGGAGCGGACGCAGGGCGGCGCGGGGCAGGGGGGCCAGGTCCACCACGTGACCGTCGGCGGCGCGGAACAGGATCTCGCCGCTGGAGGGCGCCATCGCTCGCAGGATGCAGCGCGCGGTGGTGGTCTTGCCGCAGCCCGACTCGCCCACCAGGCCGAGTGTCTCGCCCTGCTCGATGGCAAAGCTCACGTCGTCGACCGCCCGCACCGTGGCGACGACGCGGCGGCGGAAGCCGCGACGGATCTCGAAGAACTTCTGCAGCCGGCGCACCTCGAGGACCGGCCCGCTCGCGGCGCGGCCTGCCTCGATCACGAGTCGGCCTCGTCGCGATGATAGAGAAAGCAGCTCGCGGCCTGCGTCCGCTCGATCACGCGGAGCGCGGGCGTGTGGCGGGCGCAGAGCTCCGGCATCACGTCGGGACAGCGCGGATGGAAGGCGCAGCCGGCCGGCCGGCCGAGCGGGTGCGGGATCGAGCCGGCGATGGTCGGTAGCGGCGACTGGGGCGTGGCCAGCAGGCTCGGGATCGAGCGCAGCAACGCGCGCGTGTAGGGATGCTTGGGCGCGTGGAAGATGTCGTCGACCAGGCCGTGCTCCATCACGCGGCCCAGGTACATCACCACCACCGAGTGCGCGATCTGGGCGATGACGCCGAGGTCGTGGGTGATGAAGACGATCGCCGTGCCGTGCCGGCGCTGCAGGTCGCGCAGCAGGTTCAGGATCTGCGCCTGCGTCGTCACGTCGATCGCGGTGGTGGGCTCGTCCGCGATCAGCAGGCGCGGACGGCACGACAGCGCCATGGCGATCATCGCCCGCTGGCGCAGGCCGCCGGAGAGCTGCCAGGCGTAGGCGTCCACGCGCTCGCCCGGCATCGACACGCCGACGTCCTGGAACAGCTCGACGGTGATGGAGCGCGCCTCGGTGCGCGAAAGCGAAGGACCGCTGGGCCGCCACTTGCGCTGGTGGAGCAGGAGCGCCTCGATGATCTGATCGCCCACGGTGTGCACCGGACTGAAGGCCGCCATCGGCTCCTGCGGGATGAGCGCGATCTCGGCGCCGCGGATCGCGCGCATCTCGGCGCCGCGCGGCGACAGCTGCGCCAGATCGACGGCCTCCGCCCGCGTCGGTTCGGAAGAGCATCGAGCCGCCCACGATACGGCCGGGCGGCTCGACGATCTGCAAGAGCGCTCTCATCGTGACGCTCTTGCCGCAGCCGCTCTCGCCCACGATCCCCACCACCTGGCCGGCGTCGACGTCGAACGACACGCCGTCCACCGCGCGGACCAGACCCTCGTCGAGGAAGAAGTGCACGCGCAGGTCGCGGACCTGCAAGACGGGCGGCATCAGGAGCCGTAGGGATCGGCGGCGTCGCGCAGGCCGTCGCCGACGAGGTTGAAGGCCAGCACGGCGAGAATGACGGCCAGCCCGGGGATCAGGAGCCAGGGCGCCAGCGCCAGCGACTGGATGTTCTGCGCTTCCTGCAGGAGCACGCCCCACGAGATGGCCGGCGGCCGGATCCCGAGCCCCAGGAACGACAGCGACGTCTCGTTGATGATCATGGCCGGGATGGCCAGCGTGCTGGTGGCGATGATGTGGCTGCAGGAAGTTCGGCACCATGTGGCGGCCGATGATGCGCCGGCGGCTGGCCCCGGCCAGATCGGCGGCCAGCACGTAGTCCTCCTCGCGCAGGGCCAGGAACCGTCCGCGCACCTCGCGGCCGAGCGTGGTCCAGCCCACCAGCGACAGGATCACCGTGATGGCGAAGAAGACCTGCTGGGGCGACCAGTCGCGCGGCAGCGCCGCCGTCAGCGCCAGCCAGATGGGGATCGTGGGCAGCGACTGCAGCAGCTCGATCACCCGCTGGATGACGAGATCGGGCATGCCGCCCACGTAGCCCGAGATGCCGCCCAGCACGATGCCGAAGACCACCGACAGGATGACCGCGGTGAGGCCGATGGTCATCGAGGTCCGCGTGCCGTGCGCCAGGCGCGACCACTGATCGCGCCCGAGCCGGTCGGTGCCGAGCAGGTGGACGCTGGTGCCGGCGTCGGGCGCCGTGCCCAGCAGGTGCAGCTGCAGCGGCACCACGCCGAGCAGGCGATAGGGATGGCCGGTGACGAAGAAGCGCACGGGAACCCGCCGGTCCGCGTCCAGGCGCCACTCGATGCGGAGCGTGACGGGATTGCGCTTGCCGACGATGCCGGGCACCCACGGCCGGAGCGACCAGCCGTCGAAGACCCGCACGCGCTGCACGGGAATGAAGGCCAGCCGCGCGTCGGTGGCCTCCGGATCCTGGGTGCTGAAGAAGTCCGGACACAGCACGACGGCGTAGAGCGCGATCAGGACGACGGCGCTGACCACCGCCAGCCGATGCCGGCGGAACCGCCACCACATGAGCGTCCAGTTGGAGGCGACCGAGATCCGCTCCTCGGCCGGGCGTTCGTCAGCCATCTTCGAGGCGGATCCGCGGATCGAGCCAGGCCAGCAGCACATCCGAGAGCAGCGTGCCGAGCACGGTCAGGAAGGAGTAGATCAGGAGAATCGCGCCGGCCAGGTACATGTCCTGGTTGATGAGCGCGCGCAGCAGCAGCGGACCGATGTTCGGCAGGTTCATCACGGTGGCCACGATGAGGCTGCCGGAGAACAGCGCCGGGAGATACCAGCCGATCGTGCTGATCAACGGATTCAGCGCCAGCCGCGCCGGATACCGCAGCACGAGCCGCCACTCCGAGAGCCCCTTGGCCCGCGCCGTCGTGACGTACGGCTTGTGCAGCTCGTCGAGCAGGTTGGCGCGCATCACCCGCGTCAGTCGCGCGGTCCCCGCCACCCCCAGCACGACCGCCGGCAGCCAGATGTGCGCGAGCAGATTCCCCACCCGAGCCAGGCTCCACGGCGCCTCCACATACTCCGGCGAGAACAACCCCGTGATCGACATACCAAAGTACGCAAACGCCAGCCACATCAGCACCAGCGCCAGCATGAAGTTCGGCGTCGCCACGCCCACGTAGTTGAGGACGGTAAACACGTAGTCGAGCGCGGACCCCGGGTGCGTCGCCGAGTAGATCCCGGCCGGGATGGCCACGACCCAGGTGACGATGAACGCGAGCGCCGCCAGCACCACGGTGAGCGCCAGCCGCTCTCCGATCAGCTCGACGTTGGGCCGCTGATACTCCAGCGACAGCCCAAGGTTGCCCGTGACCAGGTTCTGCATCCACTTGAGGTACTGGATCCAGATCGGTTGATCCAGCCCGTACTCGCGGCGGAGGGCCGCAACCTGCTCGGCAGTGATCGAGCTGCCCGAGGACGCCAGCGTCGCGACGTACGTCGTCAGAAAGTCCCCCGGCGGCGCCTGCATGATGGCAAACACCGTGATGGAGAAGATCAACATCAGCAGCGGCAGCAGAAGCAGCCGCTTCAGGACGACACGAGTCACGAGAAAGACACGCCTGGACTAGTGGATCTCGTGGAAACTGGTGATGCCGGGCGGCGGGCCCGTGCGCCGTGGGCGCGCCATCACGGCGAGCCGTCGTCGGCGTTCGAGCGCAGGGCACAGCGAGCGAGCCACCAACAACTCGAAGAGCCCACACCCCAACCCCCCTGGGGGATGGGGGGCCCGAGCTCGCTGTGCCCGGAGCGAGTTACGCCGACAGGCGAGCCGTGCGGGCGCGCCCACGGCGCACGGGCCCGCCGCCCGGCATCACCAGTTTTCACGAGATCACGACCACGGCTCAGCGCGCGAAGAAGAACTGCTCGGGCCGCGCGTTCCCGGGGCTGCGCAGCGGCCAGTCATTGCCGAGCGCCGTCGGCACGTTATGGAACTTGGTGTTGACGACGACCACGCCCTGAACCATCGGCGTCCGCCCGATCGTGCCGATCTCCCAGATGTTGTCCACCCAGATGCGGAACAGCTCCTGGGCGAGCTTGGCCTGCTGCTCGGCGCTCACGCTCTTGGCCTGATCGACGATCTCCATGATCCGCTTCACGGAGGCCGGCGGCTCCACACCTTCCTTGCCCTTGGTGTCCGCCCAGCGGCCGTACAGCGGCCCCAGCGTCAGGATCGGTGAGTTGCGCGGGTCGAACTTGGCGTTGCCGGTGAAGGGAAAGCCGGTGGTGTCCTCGTTCCACATCTCGGTCATCAGCTCGTTGTTGTCGCGCATGCGGAAGTGCAGCGCGCGCTCGCGGATCTGCACCACGGTCTTCACGCCGACCTTCTCCCAGTCCTTGGCGATCAGCTGGGCCACGTCGGGCCAGGCCCCGAAGGCCGGGACCACGGAGAGCTCGAGGACCACGCGCTTGCCGTTGGCCATCAGGCGCGTGCCGTCGCCGTCGCGCTTGGTGAGACCGAGCCCGTCGAGGAGCTTGTTGGACTCTTCCGGCTTGTACTCGGTGTACTTGTGCGCGACCTGATCGCCCGGGTAGTACGGGTGGCCGGGCGGCGGCACGCCCTGCCGGGCCTCGCCGAGCCCGAGGAACACCGACTCCTTGATCTGATCCCGGTTGATCGCCTGCGACAGCGCGACGCGGAACTCCTTGGTGGCCATCAGCTTGCCGATGTCGGGATCGGCCTTGTAGGTCATGTTCAGCTGCACGACCGCATCGGAGCCACCGAACGTCGCCCAGGTGAGGACGCGATACTTCCCGCTCTTCTCGTTCTCCTTGAAGACGGGATAGTTCGTCATCTGGATGTGGCGCTCCTGCATGTCGAAGTCGCCGGCGATGGCGGCCAGGTTCAGCGCCTGGATGTCGGCGAAGAAGGTGAAGCGCACCTCGTCCAGGTACGGCAGCTGATTGCCGCTCGTGTCGACGCCGACGAAGTACGGATTCCGCTTCAGCGTGAAGACCTGATCGCTGATCCGGCTCGACGGTACCCAGGCGGCCATGGTGGGACGCTCGGGGTTCTCGGGCGGCGCGTTGCGCGCGGCGAACAGCTCCGTCCAGGTCTTGAAGCCGGCCGCGGCCACGAGCTTGTCGAGGTCTTCCTTCTTGGCGTAGCCCGCGTGGAACTTCTTGAGGTAGTGGGCGGGCAGGAAGGCGGCGTAGGTCCGATCGGCGCCGTCGGCGTTGGCCAGCGCGGTGAGCACCAGCGTGTTGGCCTGCTTGAACGTGAAGCGCACCGCCGTCGGGCTGACCTTCTCCACCAGCGCGGTCGAGCCGTCGGCGTTCTTCATCCACGACGGCACCGACGGCACGAGGTCCTTGTTCAGGAGGACGTCGTGATACCAGAACACGATGTCGTCGGCGGTGAACGGCGCGCCGTCCGACCACTTCGAGCCCGGTCGCAGCTTGATGGTCCACTGCTTGAAGTCCTTGGAGGACTCCCAGCCGGCGGCGATCTTGGGCTCGATCTTGCCGCCGTCGGGGGAGTGCCGCGCGAGGGCGTCGTAGACCACGCGGATGTAGTTGTTGGCGTCGGCGGGGCCGAGGAACGCGCGGCGCCACACGCCGCCGTACTGGCCGACGCGCTCCACCACGGGAATCACCAGCGGATCGCCGGGCAGGCGCTGGTCCACCGGCGGCAGCTTGCCGGCCTTCACCTGTTCGGCGAGCGCCGGCGACTCCTTGTACTTCGACTGCGCGAACGCGGCGTCGGTGAGGACGCTGGCGCCGAGTGCGACAGCGATCAACAAGATGAGCCCGAGCCGGCGGCGGTGACGGCGCATTCGCATCTCCTCTAGCGGGCCGTCTGGCCCGGCTTGGATACCTGGCTCGCGGCCAGTCGCTCGATGATCTGCACCACCGCGCTGGTGTCCTGGTCGGCGAAGCCGGCGGCCAGCGCCGCCTGCTCGTACTGCTGGGCGACGTTGGCGAAGCTGGCCGGCACGTGCAGCTCCTTGGCCACGGTCGTGAACGTTTCCAGATCCTTGTTCATCAGCTGCACCTTGAAGCCGGGCGCGAAGTTGCGCGGGACCAGGGCGGTGGGAATCCGCTCCAGCGCCTTGCTGCCGCCGCTGCTGGCCTTGACGACCTCGTAGATGACCATCGGATCGAGGCCGGCCTTCACGCCGAGCACCAGGCCTTCCATCATGGCCAGCGAGTTCACGCAGGCCATCATGTTGTTGATCGCCTTTGCGGTGTTGCCGGCCCCGACGGGCCCGACGCTGAAGATGTTCGGACCGATCGAGCGCAGCACGGGACGGGCGCGCTCCAGGATCTGGGGATCGCCGCCCACCATCACCGCCAGCGTGGCGGCCTTGGCCCCGCTCACGCCGCCGCTCACCGGGGCCTCCAGGAAGTGCACGCCGCGCGCCTTGGCCCGCGGCTCGATCTTCCGCGGCGTCGAGGGCAGCACGCTGCTCAGGTCGATCAGGATCATGTCGGGGCGGGCGAGATCCACCAGTCCGCCGGCGTCCAGGTAGAGGGCCTCCACGTCGGGCGAGGCCGGCAGGCAGGTCATCACGACCTCGGAGCGCTCGACGACCTCGCGCGGCGAGGCGACGCCCTTGGCGCCGCCCTGCAGGAGGTTCTCCATCGCCTTGGGATTCTTGTCGTAGACGGTCATCGGGAAGCCCGACTTCAAGACGTTCCCTGCCATCGGGTTGCCCATGTTGCCGACGCCGATGAATCCCACTGAAACAGCCATCGCGATTCCTCCCGTTGAGCGGCGAGCGAGATGCGAGCAGCGTTCTGGATAGCAACCACCGCCGAACTTGTCAACCGGCTCGCCTGTCTTCCGGCTATGAACGATCGAGCGCGACGTGGCCCTCGACGGGGCGGCGCGACGTCCACCGCATGGCCATGAGCACCACGATCCCGATGGCGATCCACACGGCCTGGCGCGCCCGGCGGATGAAGGTGAAGGCCAGGCCGGCGCCGGCGCCGAAGCCCAGCGCCGCGAATGCCGCCGCGTTGGCGGCCTCGAGGGCGCCGAGACTGGCCGGGATCAGGAACGTCGCGAAGCGCACGCCGGAGCTCAGCGTCTCGATGACGATGGCGGTCACGACGGAAGCGTCGATCCCCAGCGCCCACAGGACGATGACCGTCTCGAGCGGCGCCACCAGCCAGCCGAGGAGGTGAAAGCCGATCGAGAGCCCGAGCCGCCGCCATTGGCGACTGTAGTAGTGTCGCAGGGCCCGGTTGAGCGATTCCGCGTACTCCGTGCTGTCTTGGACGCCGACCACGCGCAGCAGACGCCCCGCCCGTCCGACCAGCCCGCTCATCTGCGCCCACACGAATCCGGCCACCCCGACGACCTCCGCCGTGAGCAGCCACAGCATGGCGCGCAGCAGATCGGAGCCCAGCGGCAAGGTGTGCCAGGCCAGGAGCAGACCGATCAGGAGGAAGAGCGCCTGCGCGATGGTGATGGTCGTCTTGGCGATGACCACCGAAGGCACGCTCTCGGCGTAGGAGACGTCGCGGCGGACCAGCCAGGCCTTGGCCGCCTCGCCGGGCACAGGCCCGACCGCCGCGACGAGATTCAGCGACTCGCCGGCGAGGCGCGCGCCGTACAGGCGCCAGAACGGCGCGCCGTCGCGCGCGAAGGCGAAGCGCCAGCCCAGGGTGTCGAGGGCCGCGCTCAGCGCGTACGGCAGACACACCAGGATGCACTGCCACCACGTGAGCCGGTTCAGCGCCTGGAGGATGGGCTCGGGGCCGACGCGATAGACGAGGACGCCGAGCAGGCCGGCGCCGAGCACGAACAGCAACGTCTTGAACGCGCGCATCAGTCTCCTCGTACCGACATCATGCCAGACGTGTCGCCCGGTAGTGGCGTCAGAAAGAGTGGACATTCCTCCGAGGGCGCGGGCGTGCGTGTCATGCCCAAGCGCGGCCGGATGCTACACTCGATCGGGATATCGAGCATGACCACTCGTGTGCGCCTGACTTACGAGGACTACGCGGCACTCCCCGACGACGGCCGTCGCTACGAGCTGCACGAAGGGGAGTTGTCCGTGACACCTGCGCCGGGGACTCCGCCACCAGGACATCCTCGGGAATCTGTTCGTGATTCTCCGTGACCACGTCAGACGCAAGAGGGCTGGGGAAGGTGTTGTCGCGCCCGTGGACTGCATCCTCGAAAACATCACCGTCGTTCAGCCCGACATCGTGTTCGTCGAGACGGCACGCCGATCGATCATGAGTGAACGCGGCATCGAGGGCGCGCCGACGCTCGTTGTCGAGGTCGTCTCGCCGTCGACCGGCGCGATCGACCGCCGGAGGAAACTACAGCTCTACGCGCGGTACGCGGTGCCCAACTACTGGATCGTCGATCCGCCGGCGAGAACGATCGAGGCACACGCACTCGCGCACGGCCGGTATGAGGAGGCCGGCGTTCTCCGGGGCCGTGCCAGCGTCGCTCCCGCCCTTTGGCGACTTGATGCTCTCTCCGGAAGAGATCTGGCCCACGGCGTATCAGTAGCCCATTCCAGTACGAGGTCAGGCCCAGGCGACGTAGGCCGACAGGGCGCGTCGGCTGATCCTATAATGACGCCCACCATGCCACCACAGCGCTTCCGCGTCGCCGTCGACATCGGCGGCACCTTCACCGACATCGTCTTCCTCGACGCCGACGGCCGGCTGCACACCAAGAAGGTCTCCTCCAGCGTCGACGACTACGCGCGCGCCATCGTCGATGGCCTCCGCGAGGTGTTCGACGAGACCGGGCTGACGGGCTCGCGACGTGATCGAGGTGCTGCACGGCACCACCGTCGCCTCCAACGCGATCCTGGAGCTGAAGGGCGCGCGCACGGGGCTCATCACCACGCGCGGGTTCCGCGACGTGCTCGAGATCCGGCGCCTGCGCATGCCGCGCCTGTACGACCTCACGTGGGAGAAGCCGCCCACGCTGGTCGAGCGCCGCCTGCGGCTGGAGGTGGACGAGCGCATCGACGCCCACGGCGCGGTGCAGCGGCCGCTCGACGACGCCGAGGTCGAGCGGCGCTCGACACGGCTGCTCGGGCAGGGCGATCGAGGCGCTCGCCGTCTGCCTGCTCAACTCCTGCGCCAACCCCGTCCACGAGGAGCGGATCAAGGCGATCGTCGAGCGGCGCGCGCCCGGGCTGCCGCTCTGCATCAGCAGCGAGGTGCTGCCGGAGATCCGGGAGTACGAGCGCACGTCGACCACGGTGATCAACGCCTACGTGCTGCCGATCGTCCGCCGCTACCTGGCCACGCTGCGCGGCCGGCCTCGACGGGATCGCGGTGCGCGGCGCCGCTGCTGATCATGCAGTCCAACGGCGGGCTCATGACCGACGCCGCCGCGGCGGCGCCCGGCCGATGCACATCATCGAGTCGGGCCCGGCGGCCGGCGTCGTCGGCGCCCAGGCGCTGGCCCGGCAGCATCGGGCTCGGCAAGCTGATCACGTTCGACATGGGCGGGACCACCGCCAAGGCCTCGATCGTCGAGGACGGCGAGGTGAGCCGGGCCACCGAGTACCAGGTCGGCGGCGGCATCATGCACGGCTCGCGGCTGCTCGACCGGCGCCGGCTACCTGCTGCGCGTGCCCGCGATCGATCTCGCCGAGGTCGGCGCGGGCGGCGGCTCGCATCGTCTGGCGTCGACGCCGGCGGCGCCCTGCAGGTCGGCCCGCGCAGCGCCGGCGCCTCGCCCGGGCCGCTCTGCTACGACCTCGGCGGCACCGAGCCGACCGTCACCGACGCCAACGTCATCCTGGGCTACCTGAACCCGACCGCGCTGGCCGGCGGCGCCGTGAAGCTGAACGCCGCGCCGCGCGCACGAGGTCTTCGAGGAGCGGGTGGCCGCGGCCGCTCGGGATTGCCGCTCGCCGAGGCGGCCTACGGCGCCCACCTGATCGCCGCCTCGAACATGATGCGCGCGATCCGGGCGGTCTCGAGCGAGCGCGGACGCGATCCGCGCGAGTACGCGCTCTTCGCCTTCGGCGGCAACGGCCCGCTCTTCGCGGCGGGGATGGCGCGAGCGCTGGAGATGACGCGCGTCGTGGTCCCGCCGGCGCCCGGACTCTTCTCGGCCTTCGGCCTGCTCTACGCGGACGTCGAGCACCACTACGTGCGCACCTGGCGCCGGCGGTGCGCGCGGCCTGGACCCGGCCGAGCTGGCCGAGTCCTTCGGACGCACTGGAGGCCGAGGCGCGCGCCCAGCTCGCCGCCGAGGGCTTCAGCGGCGACCGCGGTGCGCATCGCGCGCTCGGCCGACTGCGCTACCAGGGCCAGTCGTTCGAGCTGACCGTGCCGGTGCCGACGGCCGCGAGCCGCTGGCCGCTCGAGCGAGGCGTTCGGCCAGGAGCACGAGCGGACCTACGGCCATCGCGCCGGCGCCGACGAGCCGGTCGAGATCGTGAGCCTGCGCGTGGTCGGCCAGGGGATCTCGGCGATCGCGCGCGCGTGGTCCCGAGCGGTCCGGATCGACCGCCCGGCGTGGCGCCTCGCCCGCGCCGTCGGTCCGCCGCGTGTACTTCGGCCCGCAGGCTCGGCTGGCGCGAGACGCCGATCCTCTCCCGCGCCGATCTCGCCACGCCGCGGCGAGGGCCCCGCGGTGATCGAGGAGTACGACGCGACCTGCGTGGTGCCGCCGGGCGCCCGCGCGCAGCTCGACGCCTCGGGCAACATCGTGATGGAGGTCTGAGCCATGGCCTGACGCGCGACTGCTGCGCGATCCGATCGGCTTCGAGCTGTTCAAGAACACGCTGCTCTCGATCGCCGACGAGATGGCGCTGACCATCCTGCGCACCGCGTACTCCGGCGTGCTCAAGGACAACATGGACTACTCCACGGCCTTGTGCGACGCCGAGGGCCGCACGGTCGCGCAGGGCCTGACGCTGCCCGGGCACCTCTCGTCGTTCCCCGACGCGCTCGCGGCGACGATCCGCGCGCTTCGGCGACCGGATGCAGCCCGGCGACGTCTACACGCTGAACGATCCGTTCGAGGGCGGCATGCACCTGCCCGACGTGTTCATCCTCAAGCCGATCTTCCACGAGGGCCGACCGCGTGGCCTTCGCGGCGACCATCTGCCACCAGACCGACATGGGCGGGCGGGTGGCCGGCTCCAACGCCTCGGACTCGACCGAGATCTTCCAGGAGGGGCTGCGCATCCCGCCGGTGAAGATGTACGACGCCGGCGAGCCGAACGAGACGCTGTTCCGCCTGCTGGAGAAGAACGTCCGCCTGCCGGTGCGCGTCTTCGGCGACCTGCGCGCGCAGCTCGCCGCCTGCCACATCGCCGAGGAGGCGTTCGGCCGGCTGATCGCCAAGCACGGCATCGAGCAGGTGCAGCACCTACATGGACGAGATGCTCGACTACACCGAGCGGCTGACGCGCGCCGCGCTCGCCGAGCTGCCCGACGGCGAGTGGACCTTCACGACTGGATCGACGACGACGGCATCGACTTCGGCACGCCGATCCCGCTCACGGTCACGCTGCGCAAGCGCGGGCGACCAGCTGGTGGCCGACTGGACGGGGACCTCGCCGCAGGTGAAGGGCGCCATCAACAACACGCTGTCGTTCACGCGCGCCGCGACCTACACGTGCATCAAGTCGATCCTGCCCCACGAGATCCTCTGCAACGCCGGCTTCTACCGTCGCCATCGAGGTGATCGCGCCACCCGGGACGATCGCCAACTCCGTGCCTGCCGGCGGCCTGCGCCGCGCGCGGGCTGACCGGCTTCCGCATGATCGACACGGTGCTTCGGCGCGCTCGCCCAGATGCTGCCCGACCGGGTCATCGCGGCCTCCGAGGGCGGCAACACCGGCGTGAGCATCGGCGGCTACTACGCCGACCGCCGCCGTTCATCTTCGTGGAGTTCATCTGCTCGGCCTGGGGCGGCCGGCCGTGGGCCGACGGCCTCGACGGCAACGCCAACCTGTTCGCCAACATGTCGCTGCCGTCGGCGGAGGTCACCGAGACGGAGCAGCCGCTCGAGATCCTCTGCTGCGAGTTCATCCCGGACGTCGGCGGGCCCGGCAAGTACCGCGGCGGCATGTCGATCCGCCGCGCCTACCGGCTGCTGGAGGACGAGGCGGTGCTGCAGGTGCGCGCCGACCGCCACACGTTCCGTCCGTACGGGCTGTACGGCGGCCGCCGGGCAAGCCGTCGCGCAATCGCCTGATCTCCGATGGCCGCGAGCGGGAGCTGACCGGCCAAGGTGACGATGACGCCGATGCGGAAGGGCGACGTCTTCATCCACGATCAGCCGGGGCCGGGCGGGTGGGGCGATCCGCTGGAGCGCGATCCGGCGAAGGTGCTGCGCGACGTGCTGAACGAGCTGGTCGGGCTGGAGGCGGCGCGCGACGACTACGGCGTCGTGCATCGATGCCACCGCGCTGGCCGGTGGACGAGGCGGCGACGGCGCGGCGGCGGAGCGAGCTGCGGGCGGCGCGTGGCTGGACGACGACGCCGGTGGTGAGCCGGTAAGCTCCGCTCAGCGCGGCGGCGACTTCGGCAGCGTGATCTCCCGGCGCGTGAAGTGCGTGCCGTCGCCGAAGGTGGGCTGCCACGAGGAGTGCTTGCCCGCGCCGCCCACCACGATCACGCTGATGTCCTCCGGCCGGTGCACGATCGGCACCATGGTGTCGGGCGCGTCGACGACCTTCCAGCGCTCGACCTGCTGGCGCTGAAACTCCGCGCCCAGGCGCGCGAACGGAAAGCGCGCGTGCTCGAACAGGAACTCCTTCACCTGCTGCTTGCTGTAGCCGTCGCGGGCCACCGTCGCGGCGTGCTCGGGACCGAACGACAGCAGCGGCCAGCCGCGGCCGAGCAGGTTGTTGCTGCCGGCCTGGCCCATGGCGCCGGCGACGGTGCGCAGCACGCCCAGGCCGGTGTTGCTGAAGTGGTCCTGGATGTTGTGCGGACCCTCGCAGCCGAACACGGTGACCACGTTGGCGTCGGCGCGGAAGCCGGCCTCGACGTGCAGCGGCTCCCACGGATTCTCCGCCTCGTTCTCGGCGACGCAGTAGGCGAGCTTGGCCGGCGTGCCCTGGGTGGCGCGGTCGCCGCTGCCGGGCAGGCCGCCGCCGATGTTCATCAGCACCAGGCGCACGGCCCGGCCGATGGTGACGTTGGCGCGGAAGCCCTGACCGAAGGCGTTGTAGCCGCCGTGCAGGCCGATGCGGCGGCCGAACGGACCGTTCACGACGAGCAGCGGCGTCACCGGATGCGTGGTGGCCTGCACGGAGTCGAGGTTGAAGTCGACGTCGGCCAGCGCCTCGATGGCGGCGAGGACGACGGGGAAGTATTCGGGACGGCAGCCGGCCATCACGGCGTTGGCCGCGATCTTCTCGACCGTGGCCTCGCCCTGGCGCGGCGGCAGGATGCCGATCAGCTCGCGCGGATCGCGGTCGGTCCAGCGCAGCAGCTCGCGCACCGCGGCTTCGGTGGGCGGCACGATCGGCAGGCCATCCGTCCAGCCGCGCTCCTGGTAGTGCGCGTCGATCGCGTCCCAGGCGCCGGCGAACTCGAAGATGGTCGCGGCGGGCCCGCGCTCGCTCATGCGCGGGTCAACGCCTTCAGCACCGACTCGAGGGCCAGGTCGGCCTTGCGGAGCACCTCGTCCTCATGGATGCCGCCGAGCGGATGCGGCACCAGCGCCAGCGGCAGGTCCGCGATGCCGCGGTTGGCCGCCTCCAGGCGCGCCAGCGCCTCGAACTCGAACGTGCCCATCGTCGCCGTCGGAACGCCGCGCTGCTCCAGCATGATTGAGCCGTGGATACTCCACGACGTGCAGGACCCTCAGTCAGCGCTCCCGACCAGCGCGAGGTCGCACTGCGACAGCGCCGCGAGCGCCTCGGCAGACGGCGGCCGCGCCACCGGCTTCTCGCGCTTGACGATCTCGCCGGCGCCGTACCGCTCCTGGAGGATCTTGGCCACCGCCAGCATGAGGGTGCCGGCGTTGGCCTTGGTGTTGTCGAGGATGCCGATGCGCTTGCCGGCCAGGCTCGTCAGGCGCGGTGCGAGCGCGACGGGGGTGGTGCGCGGCTCGGCGGTCGGGTCGTAGAGGCGAATGCCACTCATGCGTGGATCTCCTTGGCTGCGATGATACCTCGTTGCCACGATGGTATCGCGCCCTCAGGTCGACGTGAGGGGCCCCGGGTCGTCGGGCGCGATCACCGAGTAGATCTGCACGGGCTGCACACGGTTCTTCACGATGATGGGCTCGAGGCGGGTGGCCGCGACGTGATCCTCGACCGCCTGGTAGGTCGACTCGCTGACGTGGACCTCGCCCACGCGCGCATTGACCTCGATGCGGGCGGCGAGGTTGACGTTGTCGCCCACCACCGTGTAGTCCATGCGCGTCTGGGAGCCGATGTTGCCCGACACCACTTCGCCCGTGTTGATGCCGATGCGGGCCTGCACGCCCATGAGCTCGGGGCGGCTGGCGCTCCAGCTCGCCCGCAGCTCGCCCAGGCGCTGCTGCATGCGCACGCCCGCGCGCACCGCGCGCAGGGCGTGGTTGTCCTCGACGTCGCCGGGCAGGAACACGGCCATGATCCCGTCGCCGATGAACTTGTCCACGATGCCCCCGCCGTCTTCCACGACGCGGGTCATGGCCGTCATGTACTCGTTGAGGAAGGACACCACGGCCTGGGGAGCCATGCGCTCGGCCAGGCGCGTGAAGCCCTCCACGTCCGAGAAGAGGATGGTGGCGCGCACGAGCTTGCCCCCCAGCGCCAGCTTCTGCTCGCGGTTGCGGACGATCTCGTCCACCGCGGCCTTGGGCACGTAGGCCCCCATCTTTTCCTTCTCGATGGCCAGGCGCCGCTCGGCCTCCAGGGCCTCGCGCAGGTCGTCGGCCATGCGCTGGGTCCGCTCGAAGAGCCGCGCGTTCTCCAGCGCGATGCTCGCCATGCTCGCGAAGGACTGGAACAGGCGCAGGTCGCGCTCGTCGAACGCCTGAGCGCTCACCTTGTTGATGACCTGCACGACCCCGGCGATCTCGCCCTTGATCACGATGGGCACGGTGAGGATGGAGCGCGTGCGGAACCCCGTGCGCTGGTCGTAGGAAGGATCGAAGCGGGCATCCTGGTAGGCGTCGGCGATGAGGAGGGGCTCGCCGGTCTGGGCCACCCAGCCCGCGATGCCCTGACCCAGATCCACCGTCGTCGACTTGAGGGCCGGGCCCGCGGTGCCCCGGGCCACCACGAACTGCAGCTTGCCGGTCTCGATTCCAGCACGAGCAGCGAGCTGGCCTCCGCCGTCATGACCTCGCGGCTCAGCTCGAGGATCTCCTCCAGGAGCCGATCGGTGTTCATGACCGAGTTGATGGCCATGGAGGCCTCGGTCAGGGCCGTGAGCTCCCGGATCCGCCTTCTCAGATCTTCGGTGGTCTCGGTCACGCGCTGGCCGAGGATCTCGTTGAGGTGCTGGAGCTGGCGGGTCTGGGCCTGCTCCAGGTCGCGCAGGCGCTTCTTCTCCAGGCACGCCGTGACGCGGGCGCGCAGGATCACGGCGTCGAAGGGCTTGGTGACGTAGTCGTCCGCCCCCATCTGCAGGCAGCGCACCACGCTGACCGTCTCCTCGAGCGCGGAGATCACGACGACGGGAAGGTGGCGGAGCCGTTCGTCGGCCTTCATGCGCTCGAGCACGCCGAAGCCGTCGAGCACGGGCATCAAGATGTCGAGGAGCACGAGGTCGTAGTCCACCGCGCCGAGCATGGCCAGGGCCTGCTCACCGTCCTCGGCGACGTCGGCCTGGTGGCCGTCCTGCTCGAGCCGACGGGTCAGCATGTCGCGCCCCGACTTGGCGTCATCGACAACGAGCACACGGGCGGGCGCGGCGCTCACGCGCGGACTTCCCCGGTGATCCTCTCGTGCGACGGTGTCAGCCACATGCTCCCCCTGGGCTCGCGAACGAACCGGTCAGTCACAGCAGTCCCGGCCTGGGATGATACCCCCTTGCGGCGATGGAGGTGGCGCATCACTGGCAATGGCGGCCTCCAGCAGGCAGCCAAACTCGCGCGCGAAGTCCACCGAAACGCGGGCGTGCACGGCCCCTTGCTTGTCGAAGAAGCGCTGGGTGCCGCTCAACCCGAACACGCCCTCGTGCCAGACATCCGGGTGAATGTAGAGCCCCTGGTGGCCGCTGAAGCGAAAGCAGACGAACTGATGTGGGGTGACGTCGTCGCCGGGCAGCGCCAGCGGCACGTAGAACGGCCGGCGCTCGAGCGGGAAGAACAGCTGCCCACCGTCAGGGTGGTAGTTCGCGTGCCAGAGCATCATGCGTCGCGGACGGTCGGTGTGATCCTCGCGCGCCGACTCCGGGCGACTGGGCGTAGGCCAGGATGTAGTGGCCGCCCACCGCCTCGTTACGGCCGTACAGGACATCGCCGCGCCACTCGCTCACGAAGACGCCTTCGGTGGTGCCACCCTGATCGCCGGTGTTGGCATCGACGGGACGGGTGCCCGTGGCCGGCCAACGGACGATCTCGATGCGGTGTTCGTTCGGATCGTCGATCAGACAGCCGTAGCCCTCGAGCGCCGACGGTGTGGCCTCGACGATCGGCATGAGCACGCGTGCCAGCCCAGGGGGCAGCCGCGGCGTGAGGTAGTCGATGGGTTCGGGCACGGGCGTCAGCCTACCCGGCTGCCGCCATAGCGTTCGGCCCACCCACGCTCCACTTTCCGGATGATGGCCGGGTAGACGAGCAGCCGGCGGAACGGCGCGATGGCCGCCATGTACAGCCGGGTGAACCGATGCACGGGCTGCACGTAGATCGCCAGGTACGCCAGGTATCCACCCGGCGTTGGCCGCATCGAGAGCGACGAGAAGGCATGCACCGTCCCATTCCTCAGCTCGCTCAGCTGCTCGTTGTCGAACCGGTAGAGGAGGCTCAGTCGTCCGTCCGGTATCCCCGGAGCGGCCGTCGACTGCGCGCGATCCGTCGCGCTGAGACGATGCACGAAGGATTCGGCGGTCCACCCCGGTCGCTGCCGATCCCACCCGAGCAGCGCTCCGATCCGGCGCCGCAGGCGAATCAGCCCGGTGACGATGGCAGGGGCCGCCTCGACTCCCGCGATGAATACGGCCCGCACGTCCTCGATCGTGCGACCCGCGCCGCCACCGCGGAGCCGGATCGCCCACACGTCCTCCAGCGGGACGTCGTGGAGGAAGGCGTGCGCGCGAAGGGGGCACGCGCGAAATTCACCTGGGTCGACGCGGAACCCGGTCCGGTCGTTCCCGCGCGTCACCCCAGGAAATCGCCCAGCGCCCGGACGAACGCCTCTGGCTGCTCGTACGGCAGCATGTGGCCGGCGTTCTCGACCGTGACCACGCGCGCGCTCGGAATCATCGCCTTCCAGCGCGCGGCGTAGGCGGGCACGATCAACCGGTCGGCGGCGCCCCACACCACGAGCGTCGGCGCGGTGAGGCGGTACAGACGCTTGGACAGCCGCCGGTTGGGGATCGGGAACAGGATCTTGCCCGCCATCGACAGGCGGCGCTGCGAGCCGATGTAGAACTCCTTGAGCGCCTCCATGTCGGAGAGGTCGGCGCCGCCCGTGAGCAGCGCCTGGCCCTGGGCCGGATCGTGGAAGAGCACCTCGGCCAGCTGGTAGGGCAGCATGGCGAAGATGTCGGGGATGGGCTGCGCGTCCAGCCAGAGGCCGGCGGGCGGCCGCGAGCGCGAGCTTGCCGAGGTCACGCGGGGCCAGGCACGCCATCTCCGCGGCGATCATGCCGCCCATCGAGTGGCCGGCCAGGTGCGGACGGCTCAGCCCGAGCGCGTCGACGAGATCCCAGCCGTGCAGCGCGAAGTCCAGCATGTCCTCGAGCAATTCCTCGCCGGTGGAGTCGCCGTAGCCGGGCCACTCGGGCGCGTAGACGTGGTAGCGCTGGGCCAGGCCGTCGAGGAACGGGTTGTCGCGCAGCAGCCCGCCGGCGCCGTGGAAGAACACGACGGGCGCGCCGCTGCCGCCCTCCAGCACGCGGCAGCGCGTGCCCTTCTTGGTCTCGACCACCTGCCACTTCATGGCGCCCACTCCTGGCCGATCTTCTCGGCGCCCGGGCGGCGCTCCTCGGGGTGCAGGCGATCGTCCATGGGATGCATCCACCAGCGATCGTCGTGCTTCCACTCCGGCCACAGGTCGCGCAGGTGGGGCATGACCTTCTCGGCGAAGAGCTTGGAGGAATGCCGCGTCTTCCAGTCCGGCATGTTGCCGTTGTGGAACAGGCAGAACAGGTGGCCGATGCGCAGGCCCTTGATGCACTCCTCGAGCTGCTGGCGCACGGTCTCGGGGCTGCCCGCGATGATGAACCGCTCGTCCACCAGCTGCTTCCAGGTGAGGTTCTCGAGGATCTTCTGCCGGGCCAGCGTGAGCTGGGCCAGGGCGCCGTGCTTGATCGTCGCCATCGTGCGGTAGCCGGCCGGATCGGCGAACGGCGGGAACACGTGCAGGCACCGGTTGAAGAAGTAGAGGACGTGCTCGGCGTACAGGCGCTCGGCCTCGGCGTCGGTGTCGGCCACGCAGATGATCTGGGCGAAGGCCGCACGGTAGGGCGAATCGTCCTTGCCGCGCTTGGCCACGCGCTCCCAGTAGCCGTCGAGCAGGGACTTGCCGCGCAGGTAGCCGAAGAACGACAGATACGAGTAGTTGTAGTCGTGATCGAGACAGAAGTCCCACGTCTCGATGGAGCCGCCGCCCGGGATGTAGATGGGCGGGTGCGGCTTCTGGATCGGCTTGGGCCAGCAGTTCACCCACCGGAGCTGGTTGTACTTGCCGTCGAAGGCGAAGGGCTCGTCGCTGGCCCACGCCTTCATGATCAGGTCGTGCGCCTCGCCGTACTTGTCGCGGGTGAGGGCGGGGATCTGGCCGTAGCAGAAGTTCGTGTCCATCGGCGTGCCGACCGGGAAGCCGGCGATGAGCCGCCCGCCGGAGATCACGTCGAGCATGGCGAACTCTTCGGCCACTCGAATAGGCGGGTTGTAGCCGGCGATCGAGTTGCCGATGACACACAGTGCGGCCCGTGACGTCCGTCGCGACAGCGTGGCCGCGATCAGGTTCGGCGACGGCATCAGCCCGTAGCCGTTCTGGTGGTGCTCGTTGCAGCCGATGCCGTCGAAGCCGAGCGTCTCGGCGTACTCGAGCTGGTCGAGGTACGTGTGGTAGACCGCGTGGCCCTTGCGGGGATCGTAGAGGGTGTTGGGGATGTCGACCCACACCGAGCGGTTCTTCTCCCGGAAGTCGTCCGGCAGGTACGGCCACGGCATCAGGTTGAACCAGGTGAATTTCATGCCGGTCTCTCCTTCGACATGGGCCAGCCGAGCCACTCGCAGACGCCGCGGCCCATGACCCACTCCAGATCTTCGCCCTTGAGCCACGGCAGATGCTCGGTGAAGAGCGTGATGCACTCGTAGTACGTGCAGGGCATGCGCGTGAGGTCGGTGCCCCAGAACGTGCGCTGGGGCCCGAAGGCGTCCACCAGGGTGCGGATGCGCGAATGCAGGTCGCGGAACGGATAGGACTCCGTCGACAGCGACGGCATGCCCGAGGCCTTGAGCGCGACGTTGGGATGCTTGGCCAGCGCGCAGATCGCGGGCAGATCATCCCAGAAGTTCGTCTTGCGCCGGTCGAGCCCGACGTGATCGATGACCAGCTTCAATCCGGGATGCGCGGCGGCGATGCGATCGAGGATGTCGAGCGCGCTCGGCATCAGCACCATCAGCGGAATGCCGGCCCGCTCGGCCGCCGGCCACAGCCAGTCGGCCGAGCCGTCGGTGAGAAACGGCCGGTTGTGCTCGTTGTGAAACGTGAAGCGCATGCCGAGCATGCCGGGCTGCTTCTTCCAGTCGGCGACCTGGGCACGGCTGGCGGGATCGCGGAGGGGCAGGCGGCCCATCACGGCGAAGCGATCGGGGTGCTGCTGCGCCGCGGCCGAGCGCCAGGTCGTTGCGGTCACCTTCCCACGACGGCGGCACCAGCACCATGCGCCGCACGCCGGCCAGGTCCATCTGGAACAGCAGCGTTTCCTGGCTGATCGGGTACGGCTTCTGCGCTTCCTTGGCTCGCCCCGCCGGCCACGGCCGCTGCGGCGTGTCGGCGCCCCAGATGTGCACCTGCGAGTCGACGATGTTCATGGCTGGCGGCATCGTATATGTTGACGCCCGACGCGGCAACCGCCTTAGGATTTCCTTGGCGTCGAAGGAGGAGGCGTTATGCGCTTGTCTCTGGTGATCGTTGCCGTCCTGGCCGTCGCCGCATGTACGGTAATTCCCGCCGTCCCGACCAAGCCCCTCGCTGGCCAGACGCCACAGCAAGAGGCCCAGGACGAGCGTGAGTGTGCCGAGGCAGCGAAACCGAAAGGGGCACCGTCCTGGGAGGCGTGCATGATCGCCCGCCGCTACCGGGTGGCACACCACGTCGTGGGCTCATATGGCGTCGGTCTCGAGAAGGAGATCGACCTGACGATGCACACGGAAGTCACCCAGCCACGGACAGTGGAACAGGTGGCGGCGGACATTGACACGTGTCGTGACCAGCTTCGCGCGAGGGATACGAGGACGGTGGGATGGGCTACGCCGAGCCCAACAGAGTGTCGAAGCTCGCCCGGTACTACACCGAGTGTATGGAGCCCCGTGGATACAGGATGACGCTATGGGAACCGAAGTAGATCTTGGAGTCCCTCCGAACGAGAGTGCTCAGCGCCGTCGGACGCGATCGAGCATCGCGCCCTGACGGCGTAGGAGCCGAGAGACGGTCCGGAGGGCGGGCCGTCGGAGACGAATCTAGGCCGGCAGCCTGAACCCCTGCCGCGCGAGCAGCTTCCAGCCCCCGTTCTGCTTTTGCCAGACCTGCAGCGCGCCGATCCGGGTGGTGGTCGGCTTGCCATCGAGCTCGGATTCGGACAGGTAGATGTGACGCGCGATGGCGGCATCGCCGACCACGGCCACCTTCAGCTCGGGGAACGTGAGCGACTTGACCACCTGCTTGCGGGTCATGACGCCGTTGATGAATTGCTCCTTGGTCTCGACCCTGCCGTCCGAATGACCATAGCTGATCTGCGAGGCCGCGACCTGCTCCAGCTTGGCCTTGTCGGCTTCGAGCAAGCCCTTCCGGAGGATCTCGACGCTCTCGGTGACTGCCGACTCGTCAGCGGCCGAGGCCCCGGCGGTGCCGCTGAGCAAGAGGTCCCAGGCCCCGAGCGCCACAGCACCCGCCACCGTGAAGTCACGACGCGTTACGTTCATGATTTCCTCCTTGTGGACTTTGGCTACAGACCCGCGAGCGCCGGCTTCATCTTGACGATCGCGTCGATGTGCTCGCGCGGCGAGAGCCCCGAGCCCATCGTGTTCACGGACAGATGGGTGGCGCCGAGGTCACGCCACTGCCGCGCGCGCTGCGCCCACTCGGCCGGCCCTCCGATGGAATAGGTGAACCTCCCCTCGATCCCGACCGCCGAGGGCGCCCGCCCCGCTTCCTTGATGTAGTCGCGCACGCGGCCCAGGATCTGCTGGGCCTCGTCGCCGGGCTGGAACTGCGGGAACCAGCCGTCGGAGATCTGGGCCACGCGCCTCAGCACGGGCTCGGCCATCCCCCCGAGCCACACCGGAATGGGCCGCTGGACGGGCAGCGGATTGATGCCGACGCGGTCGAGCTGGTGGTAGGCGCCCTTGAAGGTCACCGTTGGCTCGGTCCAGAGCTTCCGCATGACCGCGATCTGCTCGGTGACGCGCCGGCCGCGAGTGTGAAAATCCTCGCGCAGCGCCTCGTACTCGGTGTGGTTCCAGCCGATGCCGACGCCCAGACGCAGGCGTCCCCCGGTCAGGACATCGACCGCCGCGGCCTGCTTGGCCACCAGCGCGGTCTGGCGCTGCGGAAGGATGACGACACCGGTCACCAGCTCCAGCCGCCGCGTGCAGGCCGCGAGATAGCCGAAGAGCACGAACGGCTCGTGGAACGGGCTCTCGTCCGTGTACGGCGGGCGACGCCCCAGCGTGTCGAAACGCTCCAGCTTGGCGCCGAGCACGTGGTCGAAGACGAGCAGGTGATCATAGCCGGCGCCCTCGGCCGCCTGCGCGTAGTCCCGGATCACCCCCGGATCAGAGCCGATCTCCGTCTGCGGAAACACCACGCCGAGTCGCATGATCTTGGCCTTTCGTGAGTGTCGGTCGCTGAGTAGGCGCCGAGCCTACCACGAGTTGTCCTAGCCCTTCAGGCCGCTCAGCCGCACGCCTTCGACGATGCGCCGGTTGGCGACGATGAAGACCACGAGCAGGGGAATGGCGCTGAGGATGGCGCCGGCCATGATGGGGCCATAGGACTCGGCGGCGTAGGCGCTGCGCAACAACGCGAGCGCGACGGGGAGGGGAAACATGTCTGGTTTGTTGACGGCGATGAGGGGCCAGAGGAAATCGTTCCAGGCCGAGCGGAAGGTGAAGATCGCCAGCGCGGCGAGCACGGGTTGAGAGAGCGGCAGGACGATGCGCCAGAAGACTTGCCAGGCGTTGGCGCCGTCGATGCGCGCGGCGTCTTCGAGGTCGCCGGGCATGGTCACGAAGAACTGGCGGAGCAGGAACACGCCGAAGGCGAAGGTCGTCGCGGCCTCCGGCACGATCAGGCCCTGATAGCTGCTGAGCCAGCCGAGCCGCTGGGTGAGGACGTACTGGGGCACCAGGACCACCGCGTTGGGGATCATCAGGCTGCCGACCAGGACCACGAAGACGAGATCGCGGCCGGGGAAGCGCATGCGGGCCAGCGGATACGCGGCCATGGCCGAGGTGGTCACCACCAGGATCACGGTGCCGAGGGAGACCACGAGGCTGTTGATGAACGCGCGGCCGATGCGGGCCGTGCGCGAGCTGCTGAACAGGACTTCGTAATAGTGGCTGCCGGTGGCCGGCCAGGGGATCCACTCGGGCGGTAGCCGCACGATGTTCTCGCTGAGCTTGAGCGAGGTGACGAGCACCCACACCACCGGCACGAGCCAGAGCAGCGCCAGCGCCACCAGCGCGGCGGTGAGGATCAGCCGCTGCGGGTCCATACGTGGCCCGCTGGGGGTGGGCACGCTCAGTACTCCGTGTGACCGCGCAGCAAACGGAACTGCAGCACCGAGAAGCCCAGCACGACGGCGAACAGGACCCACGCCATCGCGGAGGCGGCGCCGAACTGGAAGAAGTTCTGGAACGCGGTCTCGTAGAGGTGCTGCACGACCGTGCGCGTGGCATCCCCCGGCCCGCCGCCGGTGAGCACGAACACCTGGCCGAAGAGCTGGAACGAGCCGATGACGTGCGTGACCATGACGAACAGCAGCACCGGACGCAGCAGGGGCAGCGTGATCGCCCAGAAGCTCCGCCAGCCGCCGGCGCCGTCGAGGGCGGCCGCCTCGTAGAGATCGCGCGGGATATCTTGCAGGCCCGCGAGGTAAATCACCAGGTAGTAGCCGGTCACCCACCACACGGTCGTGACGATGATCGCCCACATCGCGGTCTGCGGCTCGGCCAGCCACGAGTGCGAAGGCGCGCCGAGCCGGCGCAGGTAGTAGTTGAACGGACCGACGACCGGATCGAGCAGCCACAGCCAGGCCAGCCCCACCGTGACGACCGACAGCGTGAACGGGAAGAAGAAGACGCTGCGCAGCGTGTTCCGGAGCGCGCCGCGATTGAGGGCCAGCGCCAGCAGCAGCGGGATGACCAGCACCGGCAATGTGCTGGCCAGCGTGTAGAACGCGGTGTTCGTGAGGCTGACCTGAAACCGGGAGTCCTCGGTCAGCCGCGTGTAGTTGGCGAAGCCGACGAACTGCTCGGTGGCGCGGCCCAGGCGCGCGTTGGTGAACGACAGCCGCAGGCCTTCCAGCAGCGGATAGAGGCGGAAGGCCGCGAACAGCAGCAGCCCCGGCGCCAGGAACAGGTAGGCGGTGCGCGCCTGGCGGCGTCGCCGACGGCCGAGCGCACCGCTCACGCCGCTACTCGGGGAGCGCGTTGATCTGCTTGGCGAGATCCTCCATCGCCGCCTTGGCCGGCTTCTGGCCGGTGTACATGCTCTCGATGACGGGCCGCGTGACGTTTTCCGCGGCCACCCACTTGGGCGTCGACTGGCCGACCTGCCAGTTCGGCGCCTGCGCGAGCAGCGTGCGCAGCACGGGGTCGGCGGTCACGCGCGGATCGGTGTGGCCCTTGCGGCTGGCCGAGACCTGACCGGCCTTGAGCGTCCAGTCCGCGACGTGATCGGTGATCCACCGCACGTGCGTCCACGCCGCTTCTCGCTTGGCGCGGTCGACGGTCTTCACCTTGGGGAAGGTGTACTGGTGCGGCATCGCCCACACGACCGGCTGCTTGAAGAGTCGCGGCAGCGGCGCGGCGGTGAAGTCCACCTTGGCCTCGCGCAGGCCGGTGAAGTTCCACGAGCCGGCGATCCACATGCCGAGGCGACTGGCGATGAAGGCATCGCGGCAGCTGGCGTTGGCTGGCGGCACGATCTTGTGCTGATTGGGCAGCGCGGCCCAGAACTCCGCGACTTCGAGCGCCGCGGGATCCGTCACGCCCGCGCGCTTGAGATCGCTCGCGTAGATGTTGGCGCCGTTCTGCCAGAGCAGGTTGTGGAAGCCCCAGGTGTACTTGCCCGGGTTGACGGTGCCGATGCCGAAGCCGAAGCTGTCGTCCTTCGTCATCTTCTTGGCCATGGTGACGAGCTCGTCGCGGCTGACCGGCACTTTCGGCTTGCCGTCGGCGCCGACGAATCCCGCGTCCTTCATCACCTTGACGTTCAGATAGAGCACGTGCTGCGGGACGTCGAGCGGCAGCGAGTAACGCTTGCCCTGGAAGGTGCCGCCCTGCCAGGTGGCCGGCAGGTAGTCCTCGCCCTTGAAGCCCTTGCCGCCGAGCGTCGCGTCGTCGATCGCCTCCAGCACGCCGTCGCTGGCGAAGTGCGGGACCTCGACGGTGTGGATCAGCGCCAGGTCCGGGCCCTCGCCGGCCGGCACCGACACCTGCAGCTTGGCGTAGAGCTCGGCCCACGGAATGCGCTGCTGCTCGATCTTGATGCCGGTGTCCTGCGTGAAGCGGTCGATCAGCTCATCCATCACCTTGCCGTCGGCGCCGGTGAGGCCATTCCAGTAGGTGATGGTGGCCTTGGGCTGGGCGAGGCCGAAGCGGGGCCAGGCGGCCACACCGGTGGTGGCCGCGGTGGCGATCAGAAAGGTGCGACGGCTCACGGATCTTCCGGCACGATTCATCGATGTCCTCCGGTCATGGCTGGCGGTCGTGTGAATCTACCGCAAGTCCTTCTGCATGACCACCGAGGTTGGCGCGGCGTAGCCGGCGTGCGCCTCGTGACGGATCACGCGGTAGCCGCGCCGCTCGTAGTAGGCGCGCAGCGCCGGCAGCGCGATCCGCACCCCCAGCTCGACCCGGGGCACCCCCATGGCCAGCGCCCGGCGCTCGACGTCGTCGGTCAGGACGCCGCCGAGGCCGTGGCCCCGGTAGGCCGACAGCACGGACAGCCGCCCCAGATAGACGTGATCGGGCTCGCGATGGTAGAAGACGCAGCCAGCAGGCTGGCCGTCGACGGAGACGAGCAGTGCCGCGCCCGTGCGCAGCGCGCGCCCGAGCGACTCGATGGTCTCGGCGTGCGCGCCCGACGGTGGATCCAGCCACCCGCGGTATTCCTCGAAGGCGCCGTGGACGAGTGCCAGCAGCGTGGGCAGATCGGCGGCGGTCGCCTCCCGCAACGGCGTGGCCCCGGCCCCCATGGCCGGAGTATAGTCGCGCCCATTGTGAAGGTGAGAGGAGCGGCATGAATCGGATCGGCATCGACCTGCACCGGCGCCTGGGCACGGTGGATCCCCGCATCTTCGGTCAGTTCATCGAGCACATCGGGCGCTGCATCTACGGCGGCGTCTACGACGAGGGCTCGCCGCTGAGCGACGCGCGCGGCTTCCGCCGCGACGTGCTGGATGCTGCCCGCCCGCTGCGATTCCCACACCTGCGCTGGCCGGGCGGCAACTTCGTCAGCGGCTATCACTGGCTCGACGGCGTGGGGCCCAAGGACCAGCGGCCGCGGCGTACCGAGCTGGCGTGGTACGCCGAGGAGTCGAATCGCTTCGGCACCGACGAGTTCATCGAGTACTGCCGCGAGCTGGGCACCGAGCCGTTCATCTGCGTGAACATGGGCTCGGGCACCCAGGACGAGGCCCAGGCCTGGGTGGAGTACTGCAACGGCACCGGCAACACCTCGTGGGCGAACCTGCGCCGGCAGCACGGGCACCCCGAGCCGTACAAGGTCCGCTACTGGGGGCTCGGCAACGAGATGTACGGCAGCTGGCAGATCGGCAACATGAACGCCCACGACTACGTCAAGAAGGCGCGCGCCTTCGCCATGGTGATGAAGCGGACCGATCCGTCCATCGAGCTCATCGGCTGCGGCCAGAACGGCTGGAGCGAGTGGGACGAGATCGTGCTGGGCGGCCTGGCCGAATTCGTCGACTACCACTCCATCCATCTCTACACCGGCAGCCCCGACCATTACTCGACGGTGTTCCAGTCGCATCAGGCCGAGCGCGCGGTGCGGATCTGCGCGGCCTTGATCGAGCGGGTGCGCTACGCCCAGCGGATCGCCCATCCCATCCACATCGCCTTCGACGAGTGGAACGTGTGGTGGCGGACGCGGAGTCACGAGGACCGGGTGGGCGGGGTGGAGGAGCGCTACAACCTGACCGACGCGCTGGCCATCGCGACCTACCTGAACGGCTTCATCCGCCAGTGCAAGGTGGTGCGCATCGCGAACTTCGCCCAGCTGGTGAACGCCATCGCGCCGATCTTCACCAATCCCCACGGGCTGTTCTTGCAGACGATCTATCACCCGCTGCGGCTGTACGCCGAGCACGCGCAGGCGATCGGCCTGGACGTCCACGTCGACGGCGATACGTTCGATCTCTCGCCCGCGCGCGAGCGTGATGGCCGGGTCCACAACGTGAGCGACCTCGGTCCCTTCACGCTGCTCGACGCCGCCGCCACCTGCGACGAGGCCGGGCGCACGGTCTCGGTGATGGTCGTGAACCGCGCGCGCGACCGCGACCTCTCCGCCACCCTCGACCTCGGCGGCGCGACGCTGGCGCCCACCGTCCGGGTCTGGGAGGTGAACGGCCCCGACGTCACCTCCACCAACTCCTTCGAGGCTCCAGAAAACGTCGGCGTCCAGGAGCGTCAGCTCACCGTGCCCTCAGCCTCCACCTTCACCTACGACTTCCCCGCCCACTCGATCACCGTCTTCCGTCTGGACCTGGGCTAGCGCGCGATCAGGAGATGGCGGAGAAGCGCCAAGGGCTGATCAAAAAGGTCCAGATGCGAGGCGGCGCCTGCGGTCGCGCGCGAGGCGTACTCCCTGTACGTCGAGCGCGCGACCGCAGGCGCCAACGAAGCAGATGGGCCTTTTTCATCAGCCCGTCAGCCCTTGACGCCGCCGGCGCCCCATCCCTGGATGAGATAGCGCTGGACGGCGACGAAGAAGGCGATGGTCGGCACGGTGATGACCACGCCGGCGGCCATGATCATCCCCCAGTCGACGATCGTGGCGTTGAAGAGGTCGTTGACGCCGACGGGCAGGGTCTTGAGCTCCTCGGAGGTGATGAGGACGAGGGCGAAGAGGAAATCGTTCCAGGCCAGGATGAAGGTGAAGATGCCGCTGGCGATGACGCCGGGCAGGGCCAGGGGCAGGACCACGTACCACACGGCGCGACGCAGATCGGCGCCGTCGACCAGGGCGGCCTCCTCCAGCTCGAGCGGGATCGACTGGAAGAACGAGCGGAGCAGCCACAGGCAGAACGGCAGGCAGAAGGTGGTGTACGAGAGCACGAGGGCCAGGCGCGTGTTCACGATCCCCAGCTGCTTCACGAGGATGTAGAAGGGGATGATGATCATGATCGGGGCGAACATGTAGGTCATGAGGATCAGCCCCGCGACCCGCTCGCGGCCGACGAAGGTGAAGCGGGTGAGCGCGTAGGCGCCCATCGAGGCGACGAGCAGGGTCAGGAGCACGGTGGCGAGCGAGACGAGCACGCTGTTGCCGAAGTAGGTCAGGAAGTTGGTCTCGGCGAAGAGCCGGCCGAAGTTCTCCAGCGTCATCGCGTGCGGGATCAGCGTGGGCGGCGTGGCGAAGATCTCGCCCGAGGGCTTGAGCGCGGTGGACAGCATCCACACCAGCGGAAAGGCGCCGATGGCCAGCAGCGCGAGGCCGCCGGCGTAGAGGCCGAGCGCGCGCTTCACGCCAGCGCCTCCTCGCGGAAGAGGCGGAAGTACACGGCGGTGGCGACCAGCAGCAGCAGGAACATCAGCACCGCCAGCGTCGCGCCCATCCCCGCCTGCAGATAGGTGAAGCTGCGCGCGTAGGCGTACACGGGCAGGGTGCGGACGTAGCGGCTCACCCCGCCTTCGCCGGCCATCAGCCACACGGTGTCGAACTTGGTGAACATGAAGATCGAGCGCAGCAGGATGATGACGAACAGGACGTTGCGCGTCTGCGGCAGCGTCACGTGCAGCAGGCGGCGCCACGCACCGGCGCCGTCGACCTTGGCCGCCTCGTACAGCTCGGGCGGGATGGTCTGCAGGCGGGCCAGGAAGGTCACCACCACGAAGGGGAAGAACTGCCACACGCTGGTCAGGACCAGCGACCACATGATGAAGTCCCGGCCGAGCCACGCCACCGGCACCCGCACCAGCCCGGCGCTCATCAGGAGGTGGTTCACCAGGCCGTAGGAATCGTTCAGCAGCCACTTCCAGAGGATGACCGCGACGATGGTCGGGATCATGTAGGGAAACAGCACGACGCCGCGCAGCAGGTTGCGCCCGCGGAAGGCCTCGTTGAGCAGGAGTGCGGCGCTGATGCCGAGCAGGAGCTGCAGCACCAGCGTGGCCCCCGCGTAGATCAGGCCGTAGCGCACGCTCGACCAGAACTCCTCGTCGTGGGCGAAGTACACGTAGTGCTTGAGGCCCACGAAGCTCTGCACCGGCATGAAGGCGTGCTTGTCGTGCAGGCTCAGCCAGATGTTGTAGACGATCGGGAAGAGGACGAGCCCGCCCAGGAGCAGCAGGGACGGCGCCAGCAACAGCCAGCCGACGAGCGGATGGCGGTTCACGGCGCCGTCCCGGCGGCGATGACTACGACCAGCGCTTGGCGCCCAGCTGCGTCAGCAGCTCCTCCGCCCGCTTCTGCGCGCGATCGGCCTCGCCCTTGGGATCCTTGCCGCTCACCATCACCTCCACGACCATGTCGGCGACGATGCCCGAGCCGTCGAGCTCGGCCAGGAAGGGCAGCTGGTTGTCCTCCGGGCGGCTGAAGCCGAGAGGCAGGAAGCGGTTGTCGGCCAGGCCCTTCACCATGAAGTCGTGCCAGGAGCGCCACTTCTTGATCCGCGCGTTCGACAGGTACTCCGGGTCGTTCAGCATCGACTTGAAGATGGGCGAGAGGTGGATCGGGACCGAGTGGCAGTACTTCATGTAGTGCTCGCGCTTGTAGAAGAGCTTGAGGAACTCGAAGGACTCGTTGGGATACTTGGACTGGGTGAACACCGCCCAGTTCTCGCCGTCCAGCGCGGAGACGCCGACCTTGCCCCATGGGCCCGTGCGGCCGGAACATCGGCTGGAAATGATCGGCGTCGCGCATGTTCTCCGGGGCGTAGCGCTCGATGTAGCCGATGGTGCGGGCGCCCGAGAGATAGGCCATCGAGATCTTGCCGGTGGACAGCGCGGCCAGCGTGTCGAGGTACTTCTGGCCCGACCAGCCGGCCGGCATGAACTTGTTCAGCTTCTGCACGTAGACGAGCGTCTCCAGCATCGACTTGCTGTTGAGCTGCGGCCGCCAGGTCTTGGCGTCCACCCACGAGCCGCCGTTGCTGGCCAGCCACTCCGCCGGGTGCACGAAGCCCATGTAGAGCTTCTCGCCCGGCATCTGCGTGGCCCACCGCTTGCCCTCGTCGGTCAGCGCTGAGGCGACCTTGAGCATGTCGTCGTACGTCTCCGGCGCCTTGAGGCCCTTGGCCTCACGCAGGTCGCGCCGCTCGGCGAAGTACGTCGCGCCGATGGCGTGCGTGACCCCGTAGTACTTGCCGTCGAAGAACTGCAGCTTCAGCGTGGCCTCGTGGATGTCCTTCTCGCCGAGGGCGCGAATGAGCTCGTCCATCGGGCGGAGCAGCCCCTTGGTGTAGAGCGAGGCGGTCATGAACGGGTTCAGGTGGGTGAGGTCGGGCGGGCTCCCCGCGGCGAGCGAGGCGAGCAGCTTGGTGTTGAGATCGCCCCAGCCCAGCGGCTGCTGCTTGATCTTGAAGCCGGGGAACTTCGCCTCGAACTCGGCGACGCTCGTCTCCTGGATCGTCTTGACCGTCTGCGGCTCGACCTCGGTGTGCCAGACCTGCAGCTCCTTCACCTGCTGACCGAGCACGGCCGGGGCGCGAGAAACGATCGCGGCGGTGGCGGTCGCTCCGGCGAGGAAGCGGCGGCGAGAGAGCTGACCCATGTGGGCTCCTTTGCTCACGAGGGAGTGGACGGGCTGTGCCGGGAGTCTAGCGGCGCGTCGAACGGCGTGTCAACGTACCAGGCGCTGATGGCGCGCTCGAGACTGCGTGGATCGTCGTAACGCGTCTCGACCTCGCGCACGAAGCCGGCCACCTCCTCTGCCGCGGGGACCAGATCCACGGTGGGAACACGGACGTCGTACGCCGAGACGGCGTCGGTCGGCAACACGGTGTGCAGGCCGAGGGTCTCGGCGTGACGCCACCGCAGCAGGCGCTCGTACACGCGCCGGTAGAGCTCCGGGTCGTAGGGCGCACGCTCGCCGGCCACGGCGTGGAGCAGCCGCAGCGCGACGGCCGCGTCGAAGAGCTCGTCCCACAGGGCACGCAGCACGGCGGGCGGAGCGTCCTCGCGCTCGCGCGGATGCCGCGGCGCGTGGGCACGCCGCTCGCGCTCGGCTTCCAGGTGTGCGCGGAGGTCACGCGAGGGCACGGGGATGACGAAGCGCGTGGCCGCACTGGCCAGCAGCGGCTCGGCGTCGTCGGGCACGCGCCGGGCGAGCTCGATGAGGCGATGGCCGATGAACGGTGTCTCGCCGATCAGCAGGTCGGCGGCGCCGGCGTGCTCGGCGTGCCAGCGCGCGATTGCCGAGCGCGCCCAGCGGCCGACGGCCAGTCGGATCACGCCGTGGGTGACGCCGTCCTTCAGCGGATAACGGCGGCTGGCCTCGCTGGCCTCGAACACGGGCCGGGCCACGTCCCACTGCAGCAGATGGATGCGGCGCCCCTGCGCGTGGGCCAGGTGGGCGAGCTCGCGGATCAGCAGGCTCTTGCCGGTGCCGGGCAGCCCGGCGAAGAACACGGCGCGCGCGTCGCGCGCGAGCGTGGCCAGCGTGGCGAACAGCGGCGAGTCCTCGGCGACGAGCATGGCCATCGCGCGCCTACGGCTTGCCGGCGGGAACGCTCTCCCCGACCTTGAAGATCTTCGCGCCCACGGCCTCTTCGACCCGCGCGCCACGGATGCGAAACATGCTGACCCCGTAGGTGCCGTCGACGTGCTTGCCGGCCTCGAAGATGCCCCGGACCCGATAGACGCGAAGCGGATCGTAGACGAGCTTCAGGCCCTTGTCGGCGAACACGTACACGGTCTCGTCCTGGCCGGTGGGGACCTCGCAGCAGTAATTGCCCAGCGCCGAGACCCGGCTCAGCAGGAAGAACGAGAGATCGGGCGGGCCGGCGGGGACGATGAAGCCCTGGATCTCGACGTCCTTGCCGGCGTAGCTCTTGATCTGCTGGGTGACGTCGAAGTTCGCCCGGATCGATCGAATCGACCAGCTGAGCGAACGTCAGCCGCGGCGCATCCTGGGCGGGCGCGGGATGCGGCAGGCCGAGACCCAGTCCCAGCGCCGCCGCCAGCACGAGCCGGCCCAGGCGGCACGACCCGGCGTCGCTGCAGGACAGCGGCGCAAGGTTCGCCTCGACGTCCACCCGGTAGGCGCTGAGCGCGGGAAGCAGGCCCGCCAGCGCGCCGAGAAGTACGACACCGGCCACGACCAATGGCTGCAGCGCGCCAACGGCAAAAGGATCGGCGGTCACGCCGGCCCTGACCGCCAGCAGCTGCGCGCCGGCGTAGGCGACGCCGTGGCCGAGGACGACACCGGCGCAGCCGCCGACGAGCGTGACGCTGCACGATTGATTCGAGAAGCACGATGGCCAGAATCGTCGCCCGGCGCGCGCCCAGGGCGCGCATGGTAGCGATCTCGCGCGTGCGCTCGAGCGTCGCGCTGTACATCGACACGAACAGGTAGAGCCCCACGACGATCGCCACGATGGCCAGGATGAGCGTGAGGACTTCCTCGGCCAGCCCGAGGAGGTTGAAGATGCCGAGGAGGACCGCGCTGGGAAACACCGCCTGGGTCTCCTGCGAGATGTTCAGCTGCCGGTGCAGCGCCGGCAGGTCCGACATGCGCTTGGGCCGCACGAGCACGGCGGTGAGCGGCTTCATCTGGATCTTGCGGGCGACCTCGTTCATTCCCCAGAAGCTCGGCAGGGAGAGGAAGATCGCACGGTCGTCGGCGCTCCGCGTCAGGGACGAAGGATGCCGACCACTCGCAGCGGAAACTCCGCCATCTCCTCGCCCTCGAAGAAGCGGTCGCCCAGCCGCAGGCCGGTGCGGCGGGCCGCCTCGGCGCCCAGGACCACTTCGTAGCCCGGGTCCTCGGGGGCGGGATCGGGGCGAAAGAACCGTCCCTCGGTCACGGTGAAGCTCTTGCGGCGCCACGGGAAGGCGGCGAAGTAGGCGGGGCTGGTGGCCACGTACCGGAATCCCTGATACGCATCGCCGAGCGCGACCGGCACGGCGACGTCGACGCGAGGATCGCTGGCCAGACGATCGTAGGTCGCGCGCAGGATGTTCGGTGTCGCGGTGTCCATCCGGAAGACGACGCTCAGCACGAGCTGGGTGGCACTGCCCTTGGCGCCGACGATCAGGCTGTAGTCGGTGGCGCCCTCGACGAAGGCCTTCTCGATCCCGCGAGACAGGAGCACGCTGGCGAGGACGAGGCTGACGCCCAGCGCGATCGACACCGCGCTCAGCGTCGTGGCCACGCGGCGACCGCGCAGGTAGCGCAGGGCGACGCCGAGCACGGTCACGCCGGCCTCGCGGCGGGATGGTGTGCGTCCGCGCGGTTGATCTCCGCCATGTCGAGGACGCGATGGGCCGCGGCCAGTGCGACCTCCTCGTGCGAGACCACCAGCACCGTCTTGCCGTCCTGCCGACACACGGTCCAGAACTCGGTGAGCACCTCGCGCGCGGTGTGGGCGTCGAGGCTGGCGCACGGCTCGTCGGCCAGGATGAGGGGTGGGTCGTTCGCCAGCGCGCGGGCGATCGCCACGCGCTGCTGCTCGCCGCGCGACAGGCGATGGGGCGGGTGAGCGAGCCGCGCGCCGAGTCCCAGGCGCGAGAGGATGGCGGAGGCGCGTCGGCGATGTTCGCGTCGCGGCACGGCGTCGGTGAACATCATGGCCAGCATGACGTTCTCCAGCGCGCTGAAGGCGGACAGCAGATTGAACGTCTGGAAGACATAGCCGACGTGACGCGCCCGGAACGCGTCGCGCTGCGCCTCGGTCATGGTCACGATGTCCGCGCCGCCGACCGTGATGGCGCCGGCCGTCGGCCGCGAGACGCCGGCGATCAGGTTGAGCAGCGTGGTCTTGCCCGCGCCGCTGCGTCCCGTGAGCGCGGTCCAGCTGCCGGGGGCCAGCGACAGATCCACGACGTCGAGGATCTCCAGGCGCTCTCCGCCGGCCAGCGCAAACGCCTTGCGCACGCCACGCAGATCGACCGCCGGCGCGGCGTCCGTCATCTCTCTCGCGGCGTCCGTCACGGCCGTCATCGAACGGTCCCGCTCGCGCGGCGCCGGCGGAGCAGCATGGTGGGGCGGCTCCGCCGGCACGCGGCCTCAGCGAATGGCGATGGGGTTGACGGGCACGCCGATGCCGCCGCGCAGCAGCAGGGGCGCGACCACGAAGAGAAACTCGTAGGCCTGGTCCTTGGCGAGCTCGTCCAGGTTCATGATCTCGATGATGTAGGCGCCCCGATTCCAGATGAAATCGACGTGCAGGGGCAGCCCCTGGAAGCCGCCGAAGGCCTTGCGGGTGTAGCTGGGGTCGAAGGGAAAGTTCCACTCGACCGCCGCGGTGTCCGCGCCGATGGCGACGATCTCCATGTCGTTGAGGAACTTCAGCGAGTCGGGTCCCACTCCCGGCTGGGGCTGCAGGTATTGCCGATGCGCGAGATCGACCCGGCCGTCGGGCCCGGGCTGATCCCACATCTTCCGCCAGCCCGTGCGGATCAGGAGGATGTCGCCCTTGCGGATCTCCACGTTCTGCGCCTTGGCCGTGTTCTGCAGATCCTCGAGGGTGATCCAGTAGTTCGCGGGCAGCGGGTCCTGGCCCTTGTACTTGGCGACGTCGAGGAGCACGCCGCGGCCCACCATGAACTTCACGCTGGCGGCGTCGCCGTGGACCGTGCCGGCGGGCTTGGGCGGCGGCATGTTGTTGAAGAGCGAGTTCTCGCGATAGATGTGGGCGAAGGTGTCGAGGTGGGTGCCGACGTGGTTGTGCATGACGGTGTAGCTCGCCGCGCCCTGGTTCCGCTTGGGATCGAACTGCCCGGGCTGCGTGGCCCGGTCGTATCCGTCGTTCTCCGTGATGACCTGCACGCCGAAGCGGGTCGGCGTGATGGCCCGGGGCAGGTCGCTGTGCATCTCCTCGCCGAGCTGGTACACCTTGCCCTGCTTCACCAGGGTGGCCGCCTGCACGATCAGCTCGGGCGTGATGAAGTTGAGCATGCCGCGGCGGTCCTGCTCGCCCCACCGTCCCCAGTTGCCGCGCGGGCCCCACTTGCCGGGCACCGTCCAGGGCGCCGGCTCGTTCGCCAGCTTGTCGTCGAGCGGATGTTGCGGCGCCGTCTGGGCGTGTGCGACGACCCCCGACAGCACGCACAGGTGAGCCGCCAGCCCCAGTCCGATCAGTCGAGACACGCGTCGCGTCATGGCCTGCCCTCCCCTTTGAGAGCCTTCGAGATCGCCCTGACCGTCACCCCGGACAAACCGCCCCTGTAGTATCACGATCTCGCGTGGTCCGGCTTTGCGTTGACGCTCGCGGCCGGCGTCGCCTGATGCTGTCTTGTCGCGTGCTACACTTGCCTCGCTGCCACCTCGGCCTTCATGGCTGACGCATCTGGCGTCAAGACCCCGGTGACGTGCCTTTCGCAGAACTCATCACCCGGGGAGCCAACCACGTGGGGGTCAGCATCCTGAGCGCCCCCCCGGTCATCGAGAACCCGATCCGCGCCGAGCTCTTCGGCGTCGAGCGCCTCGAGCAGCACGCCGAGAGCCTGGCGGCCGCGCAGCCCGTCATCACGCGGTCGAGCCGCGGGACGGCCGCTGCTGCCGCGCGTCGAGGACAACGGCCGCGTCCTGCGCGAGTCGTATCGCGTGATCGCCGACGCCATCCGCGAGGAGCGCGCGATCACGCCGGCGGCGGAATGGCTCGTCGACAACTTCCACGTCGTCGACGAGCAGCTGCGCGAGATCCGCGACGACCTGCCGCCCGGCTTCTATCGCGAGCTGCCCAAGCTCGCCGAGGGGCCCCTCGCCGGGTATCCGCGCGTCTACGGCATCGCCTGGGCCTTCGTCGCGCACACCGACAGCCGCTTCGATCCCGAGATCGCTCCGCCGCTTCGTGCGCGCCTACCAGCGCGTGCAGCCGCTCACGATCGGCGAGCTGTGGGCGGTGGCGATCACGCTGCGCGTCGTGCTCGTCGAGAACCTGCGGCGCCTGGCCGAGAGCATCGTCCGCGGGCGCGCGGCGCGCCAGGAGGCCGACGCGCTGGCCGACGAGCTGCTCGGCGTCGGCGACGACGGGGCCGCCGTGGCGCCGGACGCGCGGGGCCTCGCGCGCTTCGAGGGCGCGCCGCTGGCGACCGCCTTCGCGGTGCAGCTCGTCCAGCGGCTGCGCGATCAGGATCCGCGCCGTCACGCCGGCGCTGCGTCTGGCTCGACCAGCGGCTCGGCGGCGCAGGGCACGACGTCCGACGAGATCGTCCGCGTCGAGCACCAGCGGCAGGCGGCGATGAACGTGACCGTGCGCAACGTGATCACGAGCATGCGCCTGATGTCCGCGCTCGACTGGACGGAGTTCTTCGAGAGCGTCAGCCTCGTCGACGAGGTGCTGCGCGCCGGCACCGAACTACGCCGCGATGGATTTCGCGACCCGCGACGCCTACCGCCACGCGATCGAGGAGCTCGCGCGCGGCTCGGGCCGCTCCGAGCTCGAGGTCGCGCGCGAGGCCATGGCGCAGCGCGCAGCCGCGCGGACGCGCGCCGAGGCGACGACCGGCGGCGACGATCCGGGCTACTACCTCATCGGCAACGGGCGCCGCGGCCTTCGAGACGGCGCTCGGCTTCCGGGCTCCGCCGCTGCGCCGGCTGCTTCGCGCCGTACGTCGGCCGCGGCGACGCCCGGCTATCTGGGCACGATCGTCGTCCTCAGCGGCGTCATGCTCGCCCTGCCGCTCGCTGGCGGCCGGGCCGCCGGCGTGGGAGCCGCGTGGCTCTGCGTCGTGCTGGCGCTGCTGGCGCTCGTCCCCGCCTCGGACCTGGCGATCGCCCTGGTGAATCGCAGCGTCGCCGCGCTGGTCACGCCCGACGCGTGCTGCCCCGGCTCGAGCTGCGCGACGGCGTGCCGCCGCATCTGCGGACGCATGGTCGTCGTGCCGACGCTGCTGACCGACGGCGCCGACGTCGAGGAGCAGATCGAGCGGCTCGAGGTGCACTACCTGGCCAATCCCGGACGGCGACCTTCGCTTCGCGCTGCTCTCCGACTGGACCGATGCGCCCACGCGAGCAGCATGCCGGGCGACGACGCGACGCTGGCCGCGGCGCGCGAGGGCATCGCGCGCCTGAACCGCCGGCACGGCCCCGCGCCGGATGGCGGCGAGCGCTTCCTGCTCTTCCACCGCCGGCGGCTCTGGAACGAGAGCGAGCGGCGAGTGGATGGGATGGGAGCGCAAGCGCGGGCAAGCTCCACGAGCTGAACCGTCTGCTGCGCGGCGCGACGGACACGACCTTCGTGCCCGACGGGCGCCGCGTCGCGCCGTCGCGGCGTCCGCTACGTCATCACGCTCGACGCCGACACGCGGCTGCCGCGCGGCGCCGTCGAGCGGCTGGTCGGCACCATGGCGCATCCGCTCAACCGGCCGCGCTTCGATCCCGGACGCACGGCGCGTCGTCGAAGGCTACGCGGTGCTGCAGCCGCGCGTGACGCCGCCGCTGCCCGGCGCGCGAGGGCTCGCTGCTTCCAGCGCCTGTCGTCGGGCCCGGCGGGCATCGACCCCTACGCGGCGGCGGTCTCCGACGTCTACCAGGATCTCTTCGGCGAGGGCTCGTACACCGGCAAGGGGATCTACGACGTCGACGCGTTCGAGGCGGCGCTGGCCGGCCGCGTCCCCGAGAACGCGCTGCTGAGCCACGATCTCTTCGAGGGGATCTTCGCGCGCGCCGGCCTCGTGACCGACATCGAGCTGTTCGAGAGCGCGCCCTCGCACTACGGCGTCGCCGCGGCGCGCCAGCACCGCTGGGCGCGCGGCGACTGGCAGCTGCTGCCGTGGATCCTCGGACGCGCGCGATCCCGGTGATCGGGCGCTGGAAGATGCTCGACAATCTCCGCCGCACGCTGTCGGCGCCGGCGGCCTTCCTGACGCTCCTCGTCGCGTGGCTGGACCTGCCCGGCGCCTCGCCCGCGCTGTGGACCGCCTTCGTCCTCGCCGACCATCGCCGTGCCCGCGCTCCTGCCGGTCGCTGGGCGGTGCTGATCCCGCGCCGGCGCGGCATCTCCAAGCGCAGCTACATGCGCGCGCGGTCGGCCGCGACCTCGTGCTGGCCGCCTCGCAGATCGGCGCTCACGCTCACGATGCTCGCGCACCAGGCCTGGCTGATGACGCGACGCGATCGTGCGGACGCTCGTCCGCGTGTACGTGACGCACCGCCGGCTCCTGGAATGGGTGACCGCGGCGCAGGCCAAGGCCGGGCTCCGCCTCGATCTCGCGCGGCTTCTATCGCCGGATGGCCGGCGGCGTCGCGCTCGCCGTCGCCGCGGCCGTCGCGGTGGCGTGGCGCACGGCCGCAGGCCTGGCCCGCCGCGCTGCCCTTTCTCGCTGCTGTGGGCGGCGTCGCCCGCGGTCGCGCGCTGGATCAGCCTGCCCCGGACGCACCGTGCCGCACCGAGCCGCTCTCGCTGGCGGACGCGGCGGCGCTCCGGCTGATCGCGCGGCGGACGTGGCGGTTCTTCGCGACCTTCGTCGGCCCCGAAGACCACGCGCTTGCCGCCCGACAACTTCCAGGAAACGCCGAGCCCGGTCGTCGCCCATCGCACCTCGCCCGACGAACATCGGCCTGTATCTGCTCGTCGACGGTGGCCGCGCGCGATTTCGGCTGGCTCGGCACGCTCGACACCGTCGAGCGTCTGGAGGCGACGCTCGAGACGATGCGACAGCCTCGAGCGCTTTCGCGGCCACTTCTACAACTGGTACGACACGCGGCGGTCGCGAGCCGCTCGAGCCGAAGTACGTCTCGTCGGTCGACAGCGGCAATCTCGCCGGCCATCTGCATCGCGCTCGCGCACGCCTGTCGGGAGATGGCGGCCGACCCGTGCTCGGCCCCGTGCCGCGCTGGCCGGAATCGACGACACGGCGCGGCTCGTGCGCGCGTCGGCCCATGCGTGGACGCGACGGTCGCCCGCTCACGCGCCGCCCTCGACGGCGCGCTATGGACGAGGCGCTCGCCGCCGTCACGGCGTCGTTCCGGACGCCCTCGCTGACTCCGACCGCGTGGCGCCGTCACGGCTCGCCGAGCTGCGGGCCCGCGCCGCAGACCGTGCTGGACATGCGCGCGCGCGCTGGTCGAGGCGGAGCCCGAGCGCGCGCAGACGCGAGGTCGCTCGTGCTGGGCGGAGGCGCTCGCGCGCGACGCGTCGAGAGCCACGCGCGCGACCATCGACGTCGGACCGACGCGCTCGATCGCCGCCTCGACGTCGTCGGCGCTGGGCGCGCCGGGCCCTGGTCGACGCCATGGACTTCAGCTTCCTCTTCGACCCGATGCGCAAGCTCTTCTCGATCGGGTACCGCGTCGCCGACGGCACGCCTCGACCCCAGCCGCTACGACCTGCTCGCCTCGGAGGCGCGGCTGGCGAGCTTCGTCGCGATCGCGAAGGGCGACGTGCCGGTCTCGCACTGGTTCCGCCTCGGCCGCGCGCTGACGCCGGTGGAGCTCGACTCGGTGCTCGTGTCCTGGTCGGGGTCGATGTTCGAGTACCTGATGCCGCACCTCGTCATGCGGGCGCCGGCCGGCAGCCTGCTGGAGCAGACCGCCGGCTCGTCGTGCGAGCGGCAGATCACGTATGGCGCCGAGCGCGGCGTGCCGTGGGGCGTGTCGGAGTCGGCCTACAACGTGCGCGATCTCGAGATGACCTACCAGTACTCGAACTTCGGCGTCCCGGGGCTCGGGCTGCGACGCGGGCTCAGCGAGGACGTCGTCATCGCGCCCTACGCGACGGGACTGGCGGCGATGGTCGACCCGTCGGCCGCGGTCCGCAACTTTCGGCGCCTCGCGGCGGCCGGGCGCCGGCGGCGCCTACGGCTTCTACGAGGCGCTCGACTACACCGCGCCCCGCGCTTCCCGAGGGCGCCGAGCTCGCGGTGGTGCGCGCCTACATGGCGCACCACCAGGGGATGCTGATCGTCGCGCATCGCCAACGCGCTGCACGACGGCGCGATGCGCGCGCGCTTCCACGCCGAGCCGATGGTCCAGGCCACCGAGCTGCTGCTGCAGGAGCGCACGCCGCGCGACGTGGCGGTCGCCCGGCCGCGCGCGGACGAGGTCGCAGGCCGTCGGCGACGTGCGCGAGTTCGTTCCGCCGGTCGAGCGCCGCTTCAGCTCGCCCCACGGCGCGATGCCGCGGACGCAGCTGCTCTCCAACGGCCGCTACGCGGTGATGCTGACCGACGGCGGGCTCGGGATACAGCCGCTGGCGCGATCTCGCCGTCACGCGGTGGCGGGAGGACGTCACGCGCGACGCTGTGGGGCACCTACGTCTTCCTCCGCGACGTCGACAGCGGCGAGACGCTGGTCGGCCGGCTACCAGCCGCGCGGGCGGCGAGCCGGACAGCTACGAGGTCACGTTCTCCGAGGACCGCGCGGAGATCGTCCGCCGCGACGGCGCGATCGCGACCACGCTCGAGGTGATCGTGTCGCCCGAGGACGACGCCGAGGTCCGCCGCGTCTCGCTCACGAACCTCGGGACGCGGACGCGGCGAGATCGAGGTGACGTCGTACGCCGAGGTCGTGCTGGCGCCGCCCGCGGCCGACGCGGCCCACCCGGCGTTCTCCAACCTGTTCGTGCAGACCGAGTGCGTGCCGGAGCTCGACACGCTGCTCGCCACACGCCGGCCGCGGTCGCGCGAGCGAGACGCCGGTCTGGCTGGCCCACGTGGTCGCGGTCGAGGGCGAGACGGTCGGCGACCTGCAGTGGGAGACCGATCGCGGCGCGGTTCCTCGGCCGCGGGCGCGGGATCCGCGACGCCGGCGGCGGTGATCGACGGCCGGCCGCTGTCCAACACCGTCGGCGCGGTGCTCGATCCGATCGTCAGCCTGCGCCGCCGGGTGCGCGTGCCGGCCGGGCGAGACGGTGCGCGTCGCGTTCTCGACGCTCGTCGCGCCGTCGCGCGACGCGGCGCTCGACCTCGCCGAGAAGTATCGCGATCCGGCGACCTTCGACCGCGCCGCCACGCTGGCCTGGACGCAGGCCCAGGTGCAGCAGCACCATCTCGGCATCGCGCCCGACGAGGCGCACCTCTTCCAGAGCCTCGCCAGCCGCGTCCTGTACTCGGACCGAGCGCTGCGGCCCTCCGGCGGACGTGCTGGCGCGCCAGCGGGCGGTCCCGACGCGCTCTGGGCGCACGGGATCTCGGGCGACCTGCCGATCGTGCTGGTGCAGATCGACGAGCCCGAGGACGTCGGCATCGTGCGGCAGCTCCTGCGCGCGCACGAGTACTGGCGCATGAAGCAGCTCGCGGTCGATCTCGTGATCCTGAACGAGCGCGCGCCGTCCTACGTGCAGGATCTGCAGGCGGTGCTGGAGACGCTCGTCCGCACGAGCCAGTCGGCCGGCCCGCCACGAAGGCGCCGGCGCGGCACGGGAACGTGTTCATCGTGCGCGCCGACCGCATGACACCGCCGCAGCGCGACGTGCTCCAGTCGCGTGGCGCGCGTGGTGCTGTCGAGCCGGCGCGGCACGCTGGCCGAGCAGCTGCGCGCGCGCAGCGGCCCGACGCCGCGCTCGGCCCCGCGCGCCGCGCCGGCGCGCCGGCGAAGGCGACGCGCCGAGGGGCCGCGCCCGGCGCCGGAGCTCGAGCTCGTTCAACGGCCTCGGCGGCTTCGCCGCAGGACGGACGCGAGTACGTGATCGTGCTCGCACGCCGGGACAGTGGACGCCGGCGCCGTGGATCAACGTGATCGCCAATCCAGGCTTCGGCTTCCAGGTCTCCGAGTCGGGCGCGGGCTACACGTGGTCGGTCAACAGCCGCGAGAACCAGCTCACCGCCTGGTCGAACGATCCGGTCAGCGATCCGCCGGGCGAGATGATCTACGTCCGGGACGAGGAGACGGGCGAGCTGTGGAGGCCGACGGCGCTGCCCGATCCGCGAGGAGACCACGCCGTACGTCGTCCGGCACGGGCAGGGCTACACGCGCTTCGAGCACGTCTCGCACGGCATCGCGCTCGAGCTGCTGCAGTTCGTGCCGCTCGACGATCCCATCAAGATCTCGCGTCTCACGCTGACGAACGCGTCCGGACGACCGCGGCGGCTGTCGGTGACGGCGTATGTCGAGTGGGTCCTCGGCGTGTCGCGCGGCGTCGCGGCGCCGTTCATCGTCACCGAGATCGACGCCGACGACCGGCGCGATGTTCGCGCGCAACCCGTGGAGACGCGAGTTCGGCACGCGCGTCGCCTTCGCCGACCTCGGCGGCCGGCAGACGGCGTGGACCGCCGACCGGACGGAGTTCCTCGGCCGCAACGGCGCGCCGGATCATCCGGCCGCGCTCGCGCGCCGGCGAGCGGCTCTCGGGGCGGGTCGGCGCCGGCCTCGATCCCTGCGGCGCGCTGCAGACGACCGTCGAGCTGCCCGCCGGCGGCCGCGCCGACGTCGTGTTCTTCCTCGGCGAGGCGGCGAGCGCCGAGCAGGCGCGGGCGCTGATCGCTTCGCTATCGCGCGCGCGAACGTGGACGCCGTCCTGCGAGTCGGTCGGCGAGCACTGGGACGAGATGCTCGGCACCGTGCAGGTCCGGACGCCGGACCGCTCGATGGACATCCTGCTCAACCGCTGGCTGCTGTACCAGACGCTCGCGTGTCGCGTGTGGGCGCGCTCGGCCTTCTATCAGGCCGGCGGCGCCTACGGGTTTCGCGATCAGCTGCAGGACGTGCATGGCGCTCGACGGTCGCCGCGCCCGGGCTGGCGCGCGAGCACCTGCTGCGCGCCGCGGCCCGGCAGTTCGGCGAGGGCGACGTCCAGCACTGGTGGCACCCGCCCGGCGGGCGCGGCGTCCGCACGCGCATCTCCGACGACCTGCTCTGGCTGCCCTACGTCGTCGCCCACTATCTCGACGTCACGCGGCGACGGCGCCGTCCTCGACGAGATCGTTCCATTCCTCGACGGCCCGGCCTGCGCCGCCGGGCAGCTCGAGTCGTACTTCGAGCCTCGCGTCTCGGCGGAGCGGAGCACGCTCTTCGAGCACTGCGCGCGCGCGCTCGACCGCAGCCTGACCATCGGCGCCCACGGCCTGCCGCTGATGGGGACCGGCGACTGGAACGACGGGATGAACCGCGGTGGGCGCCGCAGGGCAAGGGCGAGAGCGTCTGGCTCGGGTGGTTCCTGCACGCGGTGCTGTCCGAATGGGCGCCGCTGGCCGAGGCGCGCGGCGAGGGCAAGCGCGCCGAGCGATGGCGCGAGCACGTCGCGGCGCTGAAGCCGGCGCTCGAGCGCGAGGCCTGGGACGGCGAGTGGTACCGGCGCGCGTACTTCGACGACGGCACGCCGCTCGGCTCGGCCGGCAACGACGCCTGCCGCATCGATTCGATCGCGCAGTCCTGGAGCGTGATCTCGGCGGCCGGCGACCCGGCCCGCGCAGGCGCGGGCCATGGCGGCCGTCGACGCAGCACCTCGTGCGACGCGCCGACGGCCTCGTGCTGCTGCTCACGCCGCCGTTCGACGAGACGGCGCTGGAGCCCGGCTACATCAAGGGCTACGTGCCCGGCGTGCGCGAGAACGGCGGACAGTACACGCACGCGGCGGTCTGGGCGGCGATCGCCTTCGCGATGCTCGGCGACGGCGACCGGGCCGGCGAGCTGTTCGCGATGCTGAATCCGATCAACCACGCCCGCACCGGCGCCGCGCGTCCAGCGCTACAAGGTCGAGCCCTACGTCGTCGCCGCGGACGTCTACGGCGAGCCGCCGCACGTCGGCCGCGGCGGCTGGACGTGGTACACGGGATCGGCGGGCTGGATGTATCGGGCCGGACTCGAATCGATCCTCGGCTTCCGGCTGCGCGGCGCGCAGCTCGTGATCGATCCGTGCATCCCGCGCGCCTGGCCCGGGTTCGAGCTGGTCTTTCGCTATCGCTCCGCGCGCTACGACATCGTCGTGGACAATCCGCAGAAGGTGTCGCGGGGCGTGGCGTCGGTCGAGGTCGACGGCGTGGCGCTCGGCGGTGACTTCATCATCGCGCTCGCCGACGACGGCAACACCCATCGCGTGCGGATCGTTCTCGGCTGAGCCGGCGGAGCGCCGGCGCCCGCGCTCGGTTTAGGCTGCGGCCGCCCGCGCGGCGGTCGATGCTCGGCCGTCGTCGCGCACGATCCGGTACAGGATCCATCCGTCGGCGTTCTGACCCTCGACGAGCTGGGCTTGCTTGAACAGGCTCGTGCGGCGTGGCGGCGGCGGCGAGGGATGCTCGGCGAGCAGGGCGCGGCGGCCGAGCACGACGGCTTCGGCCGGGAGCGGCGCCTCGACGCCGTAGCGCGCGAGGAGCCGCCGCCGCTCGTGGTAGAACTCCACGATCCACTTCATGGGCGGAGCGAAGCTCTCATGAGCACGGCCAGGCACCGATCGCCGCCGCAAAAGCGCTGCGTGGGATCTTCCAGCTCTGCGCCACACCCCTGGCACCGGGCCATCACCGGTTCCGTCAGCGACCTCACGTGCCGAGCCGGACCGAGCGCCACAGGCGACGTTGTCCGGCAATCGCCAGCGTCGCGCCGACGCACCCGGAGACGAACATCCACGGCATGCCGATCTGGGAGAATACGATCCAGACCAGCGCCCCCGCCACGACGCTGCCGACGAGGCCAACCGCCATGTCGAGCATGTAGCCATAGCCGCCCGCGCGCGAGACCGCCTCGGCGACCCATGCGGTCAGGAGACCCGCGAGAATCAGCATGGGACCCATGTGCGCGATGTTTTCAGTCATGACAAGACCTTCTTTCTCGTCCGGGGCGCGGCAGGGGCCGAGGATCGTGGTGAGAAACGATCCCCCGGCGCACCGTCTGGGTGACGCTCCGGGAGCCTGGGCACAGCCCCCGCCGCGGCCAGGATCGTCGTATCGATGCAGCGAACGGTCACGGCACGCGAACTTCCGAGGCCAGGCTGGGTGCGGATCCGCCGGGCCCCAGGGCGGGATCGGCCACCGGCTCATCCAGCTTGGGAGTCCAGGTTCCCGCGGCATACTCGCGCAGGCCTCGCAGGAGCACCGCGCGGAGCGTGGTCCCCTCCCGCAGGGCCCGGGCGCGCGCGGCTCGCTGAAGGTCACGGGGCAGGCCCCGCACCAGGTAGATGCCCGAGGTCGCCACTCGAGCCAGCACGTGACTCCGGCCCGCCCGGATATGGATGTCGATGGGCACGCCCATGACTATTTCCCTCCGATGGTCACGCTGAGCTTGACCGTTTCCTGGTGAAAGGGCGACGGGATGTACGCCAGCTCCAGCCGGATCTCCTTCAGCTTCTTGGCTTTCAGCGCCTCGGCCGGGAAGTCGACGTCCAGCGGCTGGCTGGCTTCCTGTCCGGGATCGAGCCGCTCACTGCCGTAGGAGGCGAACTTGATCGTCGGCTCGGACCGCATGTCCTCGAGCTTGATCGGCTGCCCGGCGACGTCGATGTACTGGATCTTTCCCTCGACGAGGCGGACGGTCTGATCGGCCGAGCTGTTCTTCAGATAGAGATTCGCCGTGAGCTTGGCGGGTGACACGACCCGTCCCGAGCCCTGCTCGACCCGCTCGGTGACCTTCATCGCGGTCACCTCGCCCGTGACGATGCCCACCTTGACCTTCATCGCGGCCGGCGTCACTTCGTACGTCTTGTCCTCGACCACCGAAGTGGCCGTGGCCGCGGGCTGCACCGACGGACCGAGCACCATCCACACCACCGCGGCGACCAGGGCCGCGCCCAGTCCCCACCGCCAGACCGTCCCCTTGGCCTGACCCGGCCGCTCGGTGGGCCGCAGCGTGCGCTGCGCGACGATCGCGATGGTCGCTCCGATGAACGCGACGAAGGCCATCGCGACGATTCCGGCGTTGGGGAACATCCCGATCGCCCGGAAGATCCAGCTCAGGCCGATGCTCCCGACCAGGCCGAGGTAGATGTCCGGCTTCAACCCGTGGCCCCCGCGCTTCATGACCAGTCCGGCCAGCACGCCGCCCAGCACTCCCAAGAGCACCCACGTCACGAACATGGAAAAACTCATGACCTTTCCTCCTTGACCCGGTGAGGCGGCGGCGGCTGGTGGCAGCTCGGTGCCTCATGCACGCCGCGTTGTCCTCGTGCATCACGGTACGCGGCCACACGTCCGTGGACTATTGGACCTTGGTGTCTAGCGACGGGGGTGTCTAGCGGCGGGGCGTCCGCCGGCCGGGCGTGGCGCCGGCGGCGAGCGCGGGACTGCCGAAGTAGTCGATGTGGCGGTCGATGCGCTTGTCGCCGTCGACCGGGACGAGAGACAGAAACGCGCGCATGACTCGCGTGCTCATGCGCGACCTCGAGTGCGGGGCGCGACGACGACGGGGTAGCCGGCGCAACATGGAGGACCTCCCGGTCAGAAGGGAACGAAGGGACGAGCTGCCAGCCGCCTCAATCTACGCGCCGTCGCGCGCCTTGCGTATTGGACCTTCGTCGTACGGTGCCCTGGCAGGCTGCGGAGAAACCCGCAGCCTGCTAGAAGCCCTTGCGCCTCATGCAGCTGCGATAGGCGGCCTGGTACGTGGCACTCTTTGCGCCTTCCGTCTCCATCCCGTGGATTTGCGGATCGGGGGAGTGGACGGCGGGGCTCGTGGCGGCGGGGGGATTCGTCGTGCCGCTCCGCGCGCCATCAGCCCGGGCGTGGTCGCTCGTGATCGGGGAGGCGGCTCCGGTCTTGACCACCTGGGGCGCTTCGGCATTGCAGTCCGCGAAGTCGGCGGCGGTGGGGACGCCGCCGTGAGCCGCTCGCGTGACGCTCAGCGAGAGGACGACGAGGAGGCCCAGAAGGAGCACCAGTCGGTACATCATCACGGTGTTTCGCTGGTCGTCGGCAGTGGCGGCGGCTCGGCCGTCCCGTTCGGGCCGACCGCCCGGCGGATCGCCTCCAGAATGGTTTTCTCGCCGAAGGGCTTGCGCAGGTGACCGGAGGCGCCGGACTTCTCGATGCGCTCGAGCGTCGCCGCATCGTCGTGCGCCGTGATGAAGATGATCGGGACGGCCAGCCGGTCTTGCAGATCGAAGCCGCTCATCTCATCCATGTGGACGTCGAGGACGAGGCAGGCGGCTTGCCCCTGGGGCAGCCAGTCGAGGAACGCGCGGGCGGATGCGAAGCTCTCGGCCGCATAGCCCGCCGACTGGACGACACGGAGGAGCGAGCGACGGACCGAGTCGTCGTCGTCCACGATTGCGATCACCGGTACAGCATCATTCACGCGGCGCCCTCCTCACGAGCCACCGTACGCGGCCGTCCCGCGGCGGGCTATTGCACCTTGGTGTCTGACGCCGGCGAGCCCCACGACGGGCCCGGTCCTTCCGCGCCCGTGATCTCGTAGAGCTTCTGCTGCGAGCGTAGCGCTCGCCCGCCCGACGTCGGAATGCGCTCCGAGCTCCCGTCGGCCCGGATGCGGCGCGCCTTGACCGTATCGGCGAGCTGGATCTCGAGGATCTCGCGGATCCGCGTCTGCAGATCGGGATCGAGCACCGGGAAGGCGATCTCGACGCGCCGGTCGAGGTTGCGCGGCATCCAGTCGGCGGAGGCCAGCAGGTATTCCGCCTGCCCGCCATTCTCGAAATAGGAGATGCGGGCATGCTCGAGGTAGCGATCGACGATCGAGATCACGCGGATCCGCGACGAGAGCCCGGGCACGCCGGGGCGCAGGCAGCAGATGCCGCGCACGATCAGATCGATCGTCACCCCCGCTTCGCTGGCGCCGTACAGCTCCTCGATGAGACGGCCGTCCACCAGGCCGTTCATCTTCGCGATGATGCGTGCCGGCCGCCCCGCCCGCGCGTGGTCGGCCTCGCGGCGGATCCGCCTGACGAGCCCGTCGCGCAGGTGGTCCGGCGCGAGCAGGAGGTGGTGGAAGGTCGGCGGGCGGGTGTAGCCGGTGAGGAGATTGAACAGCTCGGTGAGGTCCTCGCCGAAGGCGTCGCGGCTGGTGAAGAGCCCGAGATCGCCGTAGACGCCGCCGGTCCGCGCGTTGTAGTTGCCGGTCGCCAGGTGGCAGTAGCGGCGAATGCCGTCCGGCTCCTGGCGCACGACGAGACACGCCTTGCAGTGAATCTTCAGACCGACGTGGCGATAGACCACGTGCGCGCCCACCTCCTCGAGCGCGCGGGCCCAGCGGATATTCGCTTCCTCGTCGAAGCGCGCCTGCAGCTCCACGAGGACGGCGACCTCCTTGCCGTTCTCGACCGCCGTGCGCAAGGCGTGGGCGATGGGCGAGGCCGGACTGACACGGTAGAGCGTCATCTTGATGGCCAGGACGTGGGGATCGACGGCGGCATCGTGCACGAAGCGGGTGACGGCGTCGAAGCGGTGGTACGGGTGGTGCACGAGGATGTCGCCGGCGCGCATGGCGCTCCAGACGTCCGCGGCGCGCTCGAACGCCGGCACGAGATGCGGCAGCGACGGCCGATCCTTGAGCCGGGGGGCGTCGACGGCAGCATGCAGCTGGAGCAGATCGGAGAACGCGGTGAAGCCGGCGCCCGCGTACAGGTCCTCGGCGCTCAGCTCGAGCTCGCCGAGGAGCGTGGCCAGGATGTCCGAGGGCAGGGCCTCGTCGTGTTGCAGGCGTACCGCGGCGCCGAGACCGCGCTCGCGCAGACTCTCCTCCATGCTGGCCAGCACGTCGGCCGGGCGGTCACGCATCGTCAGTCGCGCGTCCCGCGTGACGCGGATGGCGTGGGCCGAGAGGATCGTGTAGCCCTTGTAGAGGATCGGCAGGTGCATGCGAATCACGTCGTCGAGCAGCATGAAGGGGTGCCGCCCGGGGCCGTCGGGCAGGGCGACGAAGCGCGGCAGCACCTGGCTCGGGATATGAAGCACGGAGAGCGCGCTCACGGGCAGGGCCGACGGCGTGGCGGGCGCCAGGGAGACGATGAGGCAGAGCGACCGGTTGCCGAGATAGGGAAACGGCTGGCCGGGGTCGACGGCCAGCGGCGTCAGCACGGGCAGCAGCGTCCGGCCGAAGTATTCCGCGAGGAAACGCTGCTGGTCCTCACCGACCTCCTTCGGGCGCACCAGGACGATCCCTTCGCTGGCGAGGAGCGGCTGGAGCTCGTCACGGAAGCAGCGGTGCTGCTCGTTCACCAGCTGGTGGGCGCGCGCGGCGACCGCGCGCATGGTCTCCGCGGCGGTCAGGCCGTCGGGTCCGGCCGTGGCGTCCCCGGCCTGGATGCGGCGCTTCAGCCACGCCATGCGCACCATGAAGAACTCGTCGAGGTTCGAGCTGAAGATGGCGAGGAACTTCACGCGCTCGAGCAAGGGCACGCTCGGATCCTGGGCCTCCTCGAGCACGCGACGGTTGAACTCGAGCCAGGACAGCTCGCGATTGACGAAGGCCTCGGCGTTCACCTCATCGCCGCCCGCTGAACGTCTCGCGCAGCAGGATGCCGTCGCCGACGCCGCGCGTGCAGACCACGAGCCTCAGGTAGCCACCGAAGAGCATCGCCTCCTCGATGACGATGGCCCCGGCCAGGATGATGTCGGCGCGCTCGTCCTTGAAACCGCGGATCTTCGTGCGCCCTCTCCGGGAGGCGCCTTCCAGCCGCTCGCGAATGGCCGTGATGTCCGACTGGTGAAGCCGCAGCCCGTGCCGATGCTTGCGCTTGCCGCGATGGGCGCGCAGGTGGATGCCGGCCAGCGCGCGGACGGTGCCGCCGAGACCGATCATGACGTCGCCACGCCGGGCGGGGGGCACGACCCCGAGCATCGCGGCGCGCACGCCGGCGCGGAGCGCCTGGAGCTCGCGAGGCGTCGCTGGATCATGGTGCAGGAACCGCCGCGTGGTCCGGACGGCGCCGAGGGGAAGACTCGAGATGGAGAGCACCCGGCAACGCCGCACACGGCTGAGCTGCAGGCTCGAGCCGCCGAGGTCCGCGACGATACCGTTCTTGACGGGCAGGCTCGCGAGGGCGGCCGAGACGCCCAGCCGCGCTTCGTCGCGCGCGCTCAGGATCTGCACGTCGATGCCTTCGTCATGGCGCAGGGGGGCCAGGAGCCGCTCGCGGTTCCGGGCGTCCCGCACCGCCGAGGTCGCCACCGCGAGGATGCGTGGACCCCGGCCATCCGAGGAATGGCGCGCGAAGAAGCGGTGCACGGCCCGGAGCGTGCGGTCGATGGCGTGACGGGACAGCGTGCCGGGCGCGCCATCGCCCAGCCGCGTGGGCACGCGCTCCTGGGCGAGGACGTGATAGCCGACGCCGGGCACGATCCGGACGAGACGGAGGCGGACGGCCGTCGATCCGAGATCGACGACCGCCACCAGGTGCGGCGTCAGACGACCTCGGCCGATCTGTCGTTCCTTCGCGGGACCACCGAACGCAGGACAGTGGTCACGGTCTGAAGCTAGTCGACGGCCGTGGGCCTGACTATTGGACCTTAGTTCAGTCGGTGCAAGACGGCTCCTGGGCCGGCCGCCAGCATTAACGCTGTACTTTTCTGAATATCGTGATATTAGTATGAGCAACTTAGATTATCTAAGTGTTACTAAGTAAGGAGAGCGCTATGAACACCATGCTTCGATGGTCTCCGACTCGTCAGTTCCACTTTCACCAGGTCGCCGATAACCCGTTCGAGAGGTTCGTTGGCGGCGCCATGGACGAAGCGCCCGAGCGTTCGTCGTGGCTTCCCGCCGCGGAGGGACGGCTCGAGGACGGCACCTACATCATCCAGCTCGCCCTGCCGGGCGTGGATCCGAAGGCGGTTGGAGTGTCCGTGATGGACAACGTGCTCAGCATCAAGGGCGAGCGCAAAGCCGATCACGACGCGGCGGGCAAGGACTACTTCGTCCGAGAAGTCGCGTACGGCGCGTTCCAGCGGGATTTCGCCCTTCCTGAGGGCGTGGACGCGGAGCACGTGGAGGCGAAGTACTCCAACGGTATGCTCGAGGTGAGGGTGCCCTCGCCACGCGCCGCAACGCCGAGGATGATCGAAGTCAAGGCTGCCTGATCGAGGCACGCCCGGACCGAATGCGCGGGGGGCCGGCCGTCAGAAGGCCTGGCCGGGCCCCCGCGACAATCTCAGACGCGAGAGCGACCCGACACGACGCGGTAGAGCGCCAGGATCACGATGGCGCCCACGATCGCCATGACGAAGCCGGCCGCCTCGCCCGGTCGATAGAAGCCCAGCACGCGCCCGAGCCAGCCGCCGACCATGGCGCCGACGATGCCGAGCACGATCGTGAGGACGATGCCGCCGGATCGTTGCCGGGCATGATGAACTTCGCGACGACGCCGACCACGAGACCGAACACGATCCACAGCAGGATATCCATAGCGCGCTCCTTGTGACCGGTAGCGGAGCTCCTCCGGCCGATTTCAATCTAGCCGACGCCACCCCGCTCGCCCATTGAACCTTGGTCTAATGGGCACGCCGGGTGACGTCGCCTACGATGGCAAGCGTGGGCCGGTTCTTTCTCGACTCTCGCACGGCGCGAGTCACCTGGACCATCCTGGTGATCCTCGCCACCCTCGGCCTGGCCTATGTCCTCCGCGGCGTGCTGCTCCTCTTCGCGCTGTCACTGTTCTTCGCGTATCTGCTGTTTCCCCTGGTCCGCTTCGTCGAACGGTGGCTGATCGGGCGGCGAGCGCTGTCGATCGGGATCGTGTACCTGGTCGTGTTCGCGGCGCTGGGCGGCGTCGGGGCCGCGGTCGTGCCACGCCTGACCGCCGAAGTCCAGGCCCTGGCCCAGCAGCTCCCGGACATGTCGAAGGGAATCCAGAGCGGAGAGATCGTCGGAAGCGTCCTCCGCCGCCGCGGGTGGGAGTGGCGCCAGATCGCCGAGATCGAGACGCTGATCCGGACTCATATGGGGGAAATCATCAGCTATGCGCAGGCCACCACGGCGGCAGTGCTGAAGTCGCTGGCCGGCGCCTGGGTGATCGTGCTCATCCCGGTCTTCGCCTTCTTCATCCTGAAAGATGCTGAGCGCTTCACCCTGGCGACGCTGTCGCGACTGCGCCACCGCGGGCATCGAGGGACGGGCTGGGCCATCGCCGACGATCTACATCTCTTGCTGGGGCAGTACGTGCGGGCGCAGCTGCTGCTGGCGCTGATCACCTTCGTCGGGTGGTCGGCGGTCTTGCTGGCGGCTGGCGTGCCCTATGCGCTCGTCCTCGCCGGCATCGGAGGCGCACTCGAGTTCATTCCCGTCGTCGGTCCGCTGACCGCCGGCGTCCTCGCGGTCGGGGTGAGCCTGTTCGGTGGCTATGCGCACCCCTGGCTCCTCGCGGGGTTCGTTCTCGTCTGGCGGGGCATCCAGGACTACGTGTGCGTGCCCCTCATCATGGGACGCGGGATCCAGATCCATCCCGCGCTCGTGATCGCCGGTGTGCTGGCCGGTGGCGAGATTGCGGGAGTCGCCGGGATGTTCCTGTCGGTCCCCGTCATCGCCGCGGCGCGGATTGTCTGGCGGCACCTGCCGACCCAGGACGAGCCGCTTGCGGTGGTCCCGCCGATCGCTGCACCAAGGTCCAATATCCGTCGGAGGGACGGCGACGTAGAGTCTGAAGCGTGGTCAAGCACATCGGCTTCGTGATCCTCGTGCTCGGGCTCGCGGTCACGGGTCCGGGCTTCAGAGACAAGATCGGGCCGGACGATGACATCGTGCCGAGCAGCCATCCTGCGATCAGGCCGCTCGAGATCGTGACATCGTCGGTGTCGCGCGGGCTCGCGAGCCTGCGCTCATCGCGGGCCGGCTTCAATACGGGCGAGGGGAGGCGCGCGGAGATCCGCCGCGCCGCCGACGACCTCTTCGACGTTGGCGACATAGCCCGTCGGGCCCTCGGGCCGCACTGGAAGGGCCTCGGCTCGCGCGAACGGGAGGAGTTCGTGGCACTGTTCCGGGCCGCGCTCACGCACTCCTTCGTGACGATCGTGGAACGGTATACCGCCGACCACGTGGCGTCCGTCGATGAGGAGGTCGCCGGGACCTTCGCGCGGGTGCGTTCCCGGATCACCCCGAACCAGGGCCCGGAGATCAGGATCGAGTACCGCCTGTCCCGGGGCGGCTCGCAGTGGACCGTCTACGATATCGTGCTCGACGGCGTGAGTCTGGTGTCGAACTACCGGAGTCAGTTCAACTCGATCATCGCCACTTCATCCGTGGCCGAGCTCCTCGAGCGGATGCGGACGGAGCCATCGCGGCGCGCGCAGTCTCCCGACGGGGTGGCCGCTTCCACGAGCGCCGAGCCCGAGACGGCGGCGCGGGGGCGTTTCGCCGCTGGCCTCCTTCTGGGCCTCGGCGCAGCGTCATCCAACCGCTCGCGATGATCCCCCAGGGGTCCCGCGACCCCCTATCTCACCGGGAATCCCGCCTCGCCTGCTGCCTCTGACCGCTCGCGCGAGTGTGGCTGTGGATCGCGCTGGCGGCCGTCTTCTCAAACTGGCGTCGGGCGACATTCTCGACGGCGGAGCTCCCGATTGCCTGGCGCTTCGTCGATCTGCGGGCGGCTCCCGCCGCCGCCGCGGTTTCTTGATTCGCCGAGGTCACGCGCGACGATGCCTTTTTGCTCCTCATTGCACTCTCTCCATTCGGAATGACACTCGTCGACGAGGGAGGATCATGTCGCCTCTCCCACTTCGCAGATCTCGTGGTAGTCGTGGGCGGCGATCTTGATGAACCGCTCGGAGTGGCTCGGATGGACGGCGAGCTGGGCCGCCAGGACGTCCGCGGTGGCGCCGGTGCGGATCGCGAGCGCCGCCATCTGGATGAGCTCGGCGCCGGCATAGCTGACCACCTGAGCACCGAGCAGGCGCTCCTGGGCGGCGTCGAACACCAGCTTCAGATACCCGTCGTCCTCGCCGGTGGCTCGGCCGTTCGAAGCCCCCCGCAGATCCTGGGTCGCGACGTGGCACTTCACGCCGCGGCCGTCGCCGCCCGGTGAGTCAGGCCGATCCTGGCCACCTCCGGCGTCGTGAACACGCTCTGCGGCACGAGCGTGGTGTCGGCGATCAGCTGGTCGCCCTGTAGCGCGTTGCGGGCGGCGAGACGTCCCTCGTAGGCGGCCACCGGCGTCAGTTGCGCGTTGCCAGCGGCATCTCCGGCCGCGTAGATGTGGGGCATTGACGTGCGCAGATAGGGCGAGACCGCGAGGCCGAGGTGTCCCCGCTCGAGCCCCAGGCGTTCAGCGCCGAGTGTTTCGGGCCTCCACCGGCGCCCGATGGCGACGCACGCCTGGTCCGCGGTCACCTCGTGAGGCTTGCCGTCCTTCGTGAAGTGCACCGTCACGTCTCCTCGTCTTCCGGAGAAGCTGGTGAGACTTGCACCCAGATGAAAGGTGACGCCGCGTCCCTCGAGGATCTTTCTCGCGTAGCCGGCGACGTCGGGGTCGAACGCGGGAAGGATCTCGGGCTCCTGGCCGATGATCACGACCTCGGCCCCGAAGTCACTGAACGCGCCGGCCATCTCCAGACCGATGGCGCCCGCACCGACGATGACGAGACGTCGCGGGAAGATCGGAAGGAACATGACCTCGTCCGAGGTGATCGTCGCGTCGACGCCGGGCACCTCCGGGACGACGGGGGTGGACCCCGCGGCGATGATGATCCGCTCGCCCCACAGCGCCGAGCCGTTCACCGTGAGGGTGTGAGGATCGGCGAACCTCGCCTCGCCGAGGATGATCGCGGCTCCCTTTTTGGCGAGCGACGCCGGCAGCGGCTGGAACTCCTTGACGATGTCGCGCTGCCGCCGGATGACCGTCGGCCAGTCCAGCTCGATGGGACCGCCCGTCGTGCCGAAGCGTGCGGCGTCCTTCGCGAGCCGGTGAATCCGTCCTGACCTTACCAAGGTCTTTTTCGGGATTCACCCACGGTTGACGCACGTTCCGCCGAGTGGGCCCCGGTCGACGAGAGCGACCTTCGCCTTCAGGGTGACGGCCGTTTTCAACGCGTTGATGCCCGCTGCCCCGCCTCCGACGATGACCAGGTCGTAGCGCTCCAAGGCGATTCCTCCTCCATGACGTTCGTTCACAGCGCGGTTGGATGGTAACGCGACGGACACGCACTCGAACGTGGACCAAGGTGCAATAGGCGGCGCCGAGGCCGTCGACTAGAGTCAGACGCGACGCCACCGTGGCGGTGGCGAGATCGAGGAGGCTTCGACATGGCACACAAGCTACCGCCGCTGCGGTTCGGCTACGACGCGCTCGAGCCGTACATCGACGCGGAAACGATGGAGCTCCATCACGACAAGCATCACGCGGCCTACGTCGACAACCTGAACAAGGCGCTCGAGCCGTATCCGCAGCTCGCCGAGCTCTCGGTCGAGGACCTGCTGCGTCGCCTCGACCAGGTGCCGGACGCGATCCGGACCGCGGTCCGGAACAACGCCGGGGGCCACGTCAACCATCAGCTCTTCTGGGACATCCTTGGACCGCCCGCGAACGGATCGCCGAAGGGCGCGATTGGCGACGCCATCACGCGGGACTTCGGCTCGTTCGAGCACTTTCAGTCTCTCTTTACCGACGCGGCCACGACACACTTCGGCGCGGGATGGGCGTTCCTCGTCATGAGCCCCTCGCGGCAGCGCCTGGAGATCGTGTCGCTGCCCAACCAGGACAGCGTGCTGGAGCACGGGACTCCGGGGCTCCTTTGCTGCGATGTCTGGGAGCACGCGTACTACCTGAAATACCGGAACCGCCGCGCGGACTACCTCAGCGCCTGGTGGAAGGTCGTCGCCTGGGACGTGGTCGACGAGCGGCTCCGCGATGCCATGGTAGGATCGTCCGCACGCTAGGCGAACCGTCATGCGAAACCTGGTGCGCCGGAACACATCGATCTCGAGGGGCCAGTCCTCGCAGACGCCGCCCTGATGACGAGTGGACGCACGATGCCTCACCGATCCATGCCGCTGTCGGTTCTTCGGCTGGCCGCCCGCATGGATAACTCGCTCGTTCGGCTGGTCTTTCGGCCGCGTGCCATCGTGTCTCGTGCGTGACCAGCGCGAGTCCAGGTGACGCCTCGGGGCCCCTGGTTGAGCCTTTGGTCCAATAGCCGATATCCGGCAAATGGTAGAAGCTGCGTCGGGGCAGAGGGGTCCCGTCGATGGAGGGAGACGCAGCGTTGCACCGTTCTCAGCGGAGGACTACCTTCGCTTTTTCGGAGTCGTCTGGTCTCCCGACCGTTGGAGCTTCTCGGGAAGGAGAACTGTCATCCAGAAGATCCTCCCGACCGACCCGATGGCTATGCAGCTCGTTGAAGCGGCGGGTTTGCGGGACGCGTGCGACCTCGACCTGCTGCTCTTCTTCTCGCGGCATCCGCGCGTCGTGCTCAGTAGCGAGCAGCTGGCCGCCTACGTGGGTTACGAGCTCGCGCAGGTCGCGCGGGCGCTCGACCGCCTTCTCGAGACCGGCCTCCTGAGGCGGACGCTCAACCAGGGGGCCTCCGGGCGGATGTATGTCCTCGAAGTCGACTCGGCCGAGGAATGGCTCGAATCGCTCCGGCAGGTGTGTGCGACACCGAATGGACGGAACGCGCTGAAGGCGCTGCTGAAGCAGCGGCAATCGCAGAACGGCGACTCGAGCCACCGTGGCCTTTCCGGCGCATGGTCGTCGTGACTTCGGGAAGGTGGCGTTGACCATGCCTGAACGGGACCTCGTCAAGACCGGCATCGCGGGGCTGGATGACATCCTGGCCGGCGGACTCCTGCGCGGCAGCGTGGTGCTGGTCGAGGGCACCGCCGGGACGGGGAAGACGACCCTGGGGGTGGAGTTCATCTACCGGGGCGCGGCCGAGTTCGACGAGCCCGGGGTCATCGTGCTCTTCGAGGTCTCCCCCGACAAGCTCGTTCGCGATGCGGCGCTCTTCGGCTGGGACTTGCCCGCGCTCGAGCGCCAGGGCCGCCTCAAGATCGTTTTCACCACGCGGCAGGTGTTCCAGCAGGAGGTCCAGCAGGCCGACAGCCTCCTCCTCGACGAGGCGGCCGCGATCGGGGCGCGCCGCATCTTCGTCGACGGCCTCGTGCCGCGGACCATGGGGGACGGCGACACGCGACGCAACACGCCCGAGGCATTCCACCTCCTGGCCGAGGGGCTCCAGCGCGAACGGCTCACCGCGATGCTCGGCGTGGAAGTCGCCGGCTCCCCGGACGCCAGGCTCGGCGCCTCGTTGCCCGAGGAGTTCATCGCCGATACGGTCATCCAGCTCCGGACCGAACCGATGGAGCGCGCGGTGCAGCGGTCGATCGAGATCGTCAAGGCTCGGGGGCAGGACTACCGCATGGGCCGGCACTCGTTTTCGATCGTGGACGGCAAGGGGATCGAGGTCTATCGGCGGGTCCAGGCGCCACGTGATTCGCTGCGAGAAGAGGCGGCGGCCTTCGACCCGTCGACGCGCGTGACGACCGGTGTTCCCGGTCTCGACGACCTGATGGGCGGCGGGTTGTTCCTCGGCAGCACCACGCTCGTGGTCGGCATCACGGGCTCCGGAAAGAGCGTCATGGCGCTGCAGTACGTGGCCGAAGGCGCCCGCCGCGGCGAGCGGAGCATCATGCTCACGCTCGATGAGCCGCGGGCCCAGGTGCTGCGGAACGCCGCCACCATCGGCATCGATCTGAAGCCGTCGATCGACAAGGACCTGGTGCGGCTCGTCTACGACCGGCCCCAGGAGATCGAGATCGACCGGCATTTCCTGGAGCTCGAGAAGATCGTGAAGGAGTTTCGGCCCCGGCGCGCGGTCATCGATAGCCTGTCCACCTACGGGTCGAGCCTGGGGCCGACCGGCCGGAGCTTTCGCGACTTCTTCCACGCCGTCGTGGCGCTCATGAAGGAGCACCAGGTCACGACGCTCTACAACCACGAGAATCCCGAGCTGCTCGGGATGTCATCGGTCATGGGCCCCTACGGCGTGAGCTCGCTCGTCGACAACGTGGTGCTGCTCAACTGGGTCGAGCTCGGGGACACGTTCCGGCAGGCGCTGACGATTGCCAAGATGCGCGCGAACGCGTTCGACCGGACGACGCGCGAGTGCGAGATCGTGAACGGCCACGGCATGCGCGTGCTGCCGCGGGAGATCCCGCCCGGCGCCACGCGCCGGCTCGCGTTCTGGGAATACTTCGGCCTGGTGGCGCGATCCCCGGAGCGTCACCCACCCTCGGGGATTCTCGGTAGCCGTCAGTGACCGGGGGTGACGTGAGCGTCTTCGAGCTCGATCGCGGCCGAGCGGCCCTCGAGAAGTGGGCGGTGCTCAACCATCTGACCGTCCAGGTCTACGACGTCGATGGGCGCGGGGTGGCGGGACCCGTGAATCGCACCATGCTGTTCGACCTCTTCTCACGGGGTCGTGGTCCGACGATGTTCGTCAGGTGCGTGCACGAGTGCCTGGGCCAGTCGGATCCGGGCGCACCGGTCGTCATCGAAGAGGAGTACGGGCTCGCCGTGATCGGGACCCCGCTCGTGCTCGCCGGCGAGATCGTGGGGGCGGTGGTCTCGGGCTATGCGCTGACGACGCATCTCACCTATCGCGAGGTCGTGCGACTCGCCCGCGACTACCGGCTTCCCTTCGACGAGGTCTGGTCGATGATACGCAAGGAATTGCCGGAGTCGCCGGGGCGGCTGCCGCTGCGCGGCGAGCTGCTGGGGATCCTCGGCAACACGCTGGTGAGCGAGCACTATCGCTCCCGGCAGCTCGAAGAAACCTCGCGGCGACTGGCCGAGGCGGCCGAGGCGAAGGATCGGTTCCTGGCCGTGCTGTCCCACGAGCTGCGGACGCCGCTCACCGCCATCCTGGGATACGCCGTGCTCGTCCGCCGGGGGAAGCTGGGGGCGGCGGGAACGGCGAATGCGATGGAAGTCATCGAGCGAAACGCCCGACTCCAGACCGTGCTCATCGACGATCTTCTCGACGTGTCCCGGATCATCTCGGAGTCGCTCCGGCTCAATGTCGAGCCGACCGAGCTTCAGCCGGCGATCGAAGCCGCCGTCTCGAACGTCCGTCCGAGGGCTCAGGCGAAGGGGATCCAGCTCGACCTGGTGCTCGATCCGCAGGCCGCCATGGTCTCCGGCGATCCCGGGCGGCTGCAGCAAATCGTGTCGAACCTGCTCGTCAACGCGGTCAAGTTCACACCCTCGGGAGGCACGGTCGAGGTGCGACTGGAGGGGCACGAGTCCGAGGTGCGCATCGTCGTCCACGATACCGGCGCGGGCATTCATCGGGAGTTCCTGCCCTACGTGTTCGACCGCTTCCGTCAGGAGGACACGACCGAGACGCGACGACACGATGGCCTCGGCCTCGGCCTGGCGATCGTGCGCCACCTGGTCGAATTGCACAACGGCTCCATCAGCGTCGAGAGCCCGGGCGAGGGCCAGGGGGCGACCTTCACCGTGAGCCTGCCCGCCCTGGACGCGGTGGAGGCGTCGGGGCTCGAGGAGCAGCGCCTCGGCCCTCACACACCCTGGCGCTCTCGATGAGCCACCGACGCTGAAGGGCCTGCGTGTCCTGGTCGTGGATGACGATCGCGATGCCCGCGACCTGTTCACCCGAGCGCTGGAGCAGTATGACGCGCGCGTGACGGCGGTGGCGTCGGCGGCCGAGGCGCTCGCGGCTCTCGCCCGCTGGAAGCCGGACGTGCTGGTCAGTGACATCGCCATGCCGGAGGAGAGTGGCTACCTCCTCATGCAGGAGATCCGGCGCCTCACGCCCGAGCAAGGGGGAGCGATTCCTGCCCTGGCGTTGACGGCGTACGCGGGCCCTGACGATGCTCAGCTGGCGTTGTCGGCCGGCTTTCAGGCCCATTTCGCCAAGCCCATTCAGCCCGTCAGGCTGGCGCTGGCGGTCGGCGAGCTGGCGCGCGGAACCCGGTGTGATAAGCGGTAGCGACCCGGCCGGCACGTCCGCGGCCGAGCTGTTCGATCTGCTGTGGGGCACGCTCGCCGACGTCCTGGGCACCGCCGCCACCGCCACCCTGCTGCGTCGGTCGATCAGACGGGCGGTGGACCGCACCGCGTGGTCCGAGCCGCTCGTCGTGGCCCGCAACGGACTGGACTATACCTACCGGCTCCCCGACGCATGGAAGCAGCCCGGCAATGACGAGGCGGTCGACGCGCTCCGCATCGTCGCGGCCGAGCTGAAGCGTGCTGCTCATCGAGCTGACCGGCTCCGTCGTGGTGGCGCGGCTCGGACGTCTGGCGCCCCTGCGCAAATGGGGAATCGACTTCAGCGACGAGGTGCGGGATGTCTGATCGGGCGGGGAGGACCCTGGAGCGGCACAGCACCGGATCCGGTCCGCTGGATACGATTCTTGGCGGTGGACTTCCGGCCCGGTCGGTCACGATCGTCGCCGGCCAGCCGGGCTCCGGGAAGACCGTCCTCACGCTCCAGGCGCTCTTCCACCACGCGCGGCAGGGGAAGAAGTGCCTGTACTTCAGCACGCTCTCCGAGCCGGCGCTGAAGACGATTCGCTACGTGCAAGCGTTCTCGTTCTTCGACGCCCACCTGGTCGACGATCGCCTCGTGTTCATCGATCTCGGCTCGGCCCTCCGCGACGGCGGGCCCGAGAAGGCGCTGCAGCCATTGATCGATCGCGTCGAGAGCGAGGGCGCCGATTTCGTGGCCATCGACAGCTTCAAGTCGATCCACGACCTCCTGCCCGACAGCGGCGGCAGCCGTATGTTCGTGTACGATCTCGCCGTCGGGATGGCGGCGTGGGGCGCGACCACCCTGCTGGTCGGCGAGTACACCGCCGAGGAGATCGGCACCGCGCCGGAGTTCGCCATCGCCGACGGCATCGTGCAGCTCACCAACGAGCGCCAGGAGCTGACGGCGGCCCGGCAGTTCGAGGTCCTGAAGCTGCGCGGCGCGAACTACGTCACCGGGCGCCACTTCTTCGAGATCGGTGCCGACGGGATCATGGTCTACCCGCGCGTGCGGGGCCCGGCGATCACCGACGATCCGCCGGTGGACCTCACCGATCGGGTCGCCACCGGTGTCCCGGGACTCGACGCGCTGCTCCTCGGTGGTCTCCCGCGCACGAGCTCGACGATCGTCGAGGGCGGCACCGGCACGGGCAAGACCCTCGTGGGGCTGCACTTCCTTCTCGAAGGCGCGCAGCGCGGCGAGCCGGGGATCCTCTTCACGCTGGAGGAGACCCCGGCCCAGATCCGGGCCGTCACGAAGAGCTACGGCGTGAACGTGGCCTCCCTGGAGGCCCAGGGCCGCCTCGTCATCCACTACACCTCCCCGGTCGAGCTCCTCACCGATCGGTTCCTCGACAATGCGCTGCGGCTGATCGCGAAGGTGGGCGCACGCCGCGTGGTGCTCGACAGCCTCACCGGCATGGCGCTCGGCGTCGCGTCGCCGCGTCGGTTTCGCGAGCTGGTCTACGCCCTGACCAAGCACGCGCGGGCGGCCGGGGTCACCCTGCTGATGACCATGGAGGTCGCCGAGCTGCTCGGCACCGCACAGCTGACCGGCCACGGCGTGTCATCCATCGCCGACAACCTGATCGTGCTGCGCTACGTCGAGATGCAGGGGCAGCTGGGGCGCGCGGTGCTGGTCCTCAAGGCGCGCGGGGTCGGCCACGCCACGGAGCTCCGACGATTCGTGATCGACGACCACGGGGCGCACGTCGGAACGCGGTTCCAGGATCTGCGAGGAGTCCTGACCGGGATCCCTCAGCCCGAGCCCGCCACGCGGCGCCCCCACGCGCCACGCTCTTCGGGAAAGAAGCGCCGTCGGCGATGACGCCGCTCGCCCTGGACACCTCGACCCCCGCGGGGTCAGTCGCCCGCACGCTCTACGACATTGCGCAGAGCTTCGACTGGCCTCTCGATCCCGAGCCTCGACTCCGGCGCGCGCTCCGGCTGCTGCGCCGCATCGTGCCGTATGACCGCTGCGGCCTCCTCGACACGCCGGCCGTCGGCGCGCCGCGGCTCGTGGTCGAGCCGGACGCCGCCGAGGAGCGCGACGGGGTGGGCCGGATCCTGAGGCGCTTCCTGGCCCTCCTCACCGACGAGCCACGCCGGGGTACCGACTGGCGGCCCCCCGACGGCGCCCTGGTCCCGATCTGGGCCTCGCCCTCGCACCTGGCGGTCCCTCTCGTCGGGCTCGACCGCGTGCTGGGCGTGCTCTTCGTTCGAGGCCCCGACGTCTACACCGATGACCACCTGCGACTGCTGTCGGTGGTGGCCGCTCAGATCGCCGCGTACCTGGTCGTCTGTCGGCTGCGCGAACAGGAGACGCAGATCGTGGCCGAGCACGAGGCGGCCCGCGCCGCCGCCGAGGTAGTGAGCCGCGGCAAGGATGAGTTCCTGGCGACGCTGGCCGGGGAGCTGCGCAACTTGCTGACGCCGATCCGCTTTGCCATGCTGACCATCCGGCGCCAGGCCGAGCGCGACCCCGCCGTGCAGCGCGCGCGGGACGTCGTGGACCGCCGGGTCGAGTACCTGAGTCGATTGCTCGAGGACCTGCTGGACGTGTCACGCCTGGGACGTGACAAGGTCGATCTGCAGAAGGAGTCGCTCACGCTGCAGACGATCGTCACCGGGGCGCTCGAGACCACGCTGGGCCTCGCCGACGCCCGGACGACATCGCGTGGCGGTGTCGCTGCCGGAGGAGCCACTCTCGCTCGAGGGTGACGCCGCGACGGCTCACGCAGGTCGTCACCAACCTGCTCGACAACGCCGCAAAATTCACACCCCTCGGCGGCGAGATCTCGGTGAGCGGCTATCGCGAGGACAGCGTGATCGTCCTGCGCGTGCGCGACACCGGCGTGGGCATCTCGCCCGAGATGCTCCCGCTCGTCTTCGATCTGTGCGCGCAAGCCGATCGGTCGCTGCCCCACGCCGAGGACGGCCTCGGCGTGGGCCTCACGCTGGCTCGCATCCTGGTCGAGCTCCACGGCGGGACCATCGCGGCGCACAGCGAGGGCCGCGGGCGGGGGAGTGAGTTCGTGGTGCGCTTGCCCATCGGCCCGCCGGGTTGACCCGAACACCCGCCTGGCGATCGCCGGTCCGGTCGGGACGGTCCGGCTATCCCTCGGCCGTGTTCGTGCGTCGCCGGGGCGCCGCTCTCGACCCGCGGCGGACACCTCGACCCTCGGTGTCATCGAGGGCGCACCGAAGCGCCTCGCGTAGACCTTCGTGAACTCGGCGCCGAAGAAGACGAGCTGCGCGGAATAGTAGACCCAGAGCAGGAGAACGATCAGCGAGCCGGCGGCACCGTACACCGACGCCACCGAGCTCCGGCCCAGATAGAGTCCGATCAGCGTCTTGCCGATGGTGAACAGGACCGCCGTCACGGCGGCGCCCGTCCACACGTTCCGCCACGCGATCGTCACGTCCGGCAGGAGCTTGTAGATCACGGCGAACATGAAGGTGATGACCACGAACGACAGCAGCGCGTTGGTCGTCTCCATCAGGGCCACCGGGAGGGGCAACAGTCGAGAGAAGAACTTTCCGAGCGCCGCCAGCCAGGCGCTGGCGGCCAGTGACACGAGCAGCAGGAACCCGATGCCGACGACCACGGTGAACGACCAGAAGCGCTGCTTGATGACACCGATCACGCCACGTCCGCGCGTGGCCGTCACGCCCCAGATGGTGTTCAGCGCGTCCTGCAGCTCCCCGAACACACCCCAGAGCCCGAAGAGGAGGGTGACGACCCCGAGGCCGGTGGCGAGCAGGCTGCCGCCGGCGTTGCGGGCGCTCTCGATCGCGGCCAGAACCGCCTGGGCCCCGGCCTCGCCGGCGAGATCCTGGACCTCGCTGATGATCTGGCCCTGGGCTGCCTCCTTCCCGAGGAGAAGCGCGGCGAGGGCGATGATGAGGATCAGCCCCGGCGCCAGCGCGAAGACCGTGTAGTACGCGAGCGCCGCCCCCAGCCTCGGCGCGCGATCCTCGTACCACTCGAAGAACGTCTCACCGAGCAGCGACCAGACGACGCGGGGCGTGAGACTGAATGGCGCGCGACGGGGGATGTCGGTGTTCTGTCCGCGGGTCATTCGGTGCTCATGGTGTCGCCCGGGAGGCAGGCTAGGAACGGGCCGCCGCCGTCGCGGCGGGGGCTCCGGCGCGCTGAGTTGCCGGCGACAGCACTCGCTCCGCCAGGTGCAGCAGCGGGGGCAGCACCACGAGCGACGCGATCAGCGTCGTGGTCGAGCCGATCACGAGGAGAAGGCCGAGGCTCCACACGCCTCGATGCTGCGCGATGAGCAGGCTGCCGAAGCCGGCGATGGTCGTGAGGCCGTTGAACAACACGCCCATGACGGTGCTGCGCGCCAGCCGTGGCCCACCGTGCTCCCGGGATTCGAGGGCTCGCAGGACCATGTTCACGCCGTACTCGGTGGCGGAGCCGACGATGAGCGGAAGGGCCCAGATGTTCACCAGATTGAACTTGAGTCCGGCCACCTGCATGATCGCGAGCATCCAGAGGGTTCCGACGACCATCGGGCACCATCGCGAGAACGGTCTCCCGGACACGGCGGATCATCAGGGCCGCGATCCCGGCGACGAGGGCGAAGGCGTACGCGAGCCCCTGCCAGTACGCCTTCTCGATCAGCCGCATCGTTTCGTAGGCGACGATCGGCTGCCCCGTGACATCCGGGTCGACGGTGCGCAGTTCCTCCGCGAACTGCGTGGCCCCCGGACGTTGCCAGACGTCGAGACGGGAGTAGATCTGCAGGAGCAGGAGCCCGCTCTTGCCGATGAACTTCCGGCGAAGCTCGTCGGGAAGGTCGACGAGGGTGACCGGCGCCGGCCGGGTCGCGCGCTGGAGCCGCCGCCACTGCTCGGCGAAATCGCCGGCGAGTCGCTTCTGGAAATCGCCGAGCCGCAGCTCGACGGCGCCCCGATCGGGCCCCTTGAGCCGCGGAAGCAGGGCGGACGTCGCGCGCGCGATGACCAGGATCTCCTGGGAAGGCCCGTCGCCACCGCTTGGCGCGGTGGCGAGATCCATTCGACGCTTCAGGGTCTCGAGCCCTGCGATGAGCGCGGTGAGATCGACCGGCGGCACCGGGCTGACGTGGATGCTGTCCACGACGGTGGCGAGGCGTCCGAGCACGGCCAGCTTCTCGGCCTGGCGATCCGGCATCACCGAGGACACGCTTTGCACGTCGGAGACCGAGGGCAGGCGCTCGAACGCCGCCTCCTTCGCCGCGAGCTCCTCGAGCGATCGTGCCGTGGCGAGGGCGGCAAAGCCGGAGCGGCCCGCGGCGGCGGCGGTCTTCCGTTCCCAGACGACCGACTCCGTTCCGGCCGCCTGCAGATTCATGAAGTCGTAGTCGAAGGCCACCCTGGGCGCCGCCCACAGCGATGCCCCCGTCAGGACGGCCGCGGTGGTGACGATGGCCCGCGGGTATCGCGCGAACCATTCCAGCACCGGGACCTCGCGCGGGTCACCTGGTCGCGGGCGGTTCGGATCGACGGCGATCGCCACCACTCGCGGCGTCGTCCGTCGCCGTTCGATCAGCACCAGCGCGGCCGGGAAGACCGTCATCATCGCCAGGAAGGCGAGGAGGATCGCGCAGCCGGAGATGAACCCGAACTCGCGGATCCCGCGAAACTCGGCGATGGTCAGGATGTAGAAGGTCGTGGCGGCGGTGAGGGCCGCGAGGAGGATGCCGGGGCCGCTGCGGGCGGCGGTCCGCTCGAGCGCGGCGACGAGACGCACGCCGAGCGCCCGCTCTTCCCGATAGCGGAACAGGAAGTAGATGCCGTAGTCGATGCCGATGCCGATGACGACCGAGACGAACATCATCGAGTAGACGGTGAGGTGGCCGACGAGCAACGTGACGATCCCCATCGACCAGCCCAGGCTCACCGCGAGCACGACGAGCATCGCGCCCGAGGTGACGATGCGCCGGAACGCGAGCAACAACAGGCCGAGGGTGAGGACCATGGACACGACACCGGCGATCTCGCCGTCGCGGGAGGTCGCGCTCATCTCGTCGGTGAACAGCGCGGGGACTCCGGTGACGCCGGCCTCGACCGACGGGAACTCGGGGCGGAGACTCGTGACCGCACGCCGGATGGCGAGGACCGCTGCTCGCTCCGCGGCGAAGGTGCGCGGCGCCTCGGCCAGATCGATGACGACGTACAGGAGGCGATTGTCGTCAGAGAAGAAGTAGCCGTTGTTCGCGAGGGCCGGGGCGGGGGTCGCGACGAGGGTCATCCAGGGCGAGCGGTAGGGCGCCCCGTCGAGCCCCTCCGACATCCCGCCCAGAAGCGCGCGAAGCAGGCGAGTGGGAGCCGCGTTGCCCTCGACCTCGGCGGCGGCCCCGAAGACGGATGGCAGGAGCATCGCGCCCACGTACTGGTTGATCCCGTCGACGAGCCGGTCGAGCGTCGGGGTGGCGGCGAAGGCTGGCGAGCAGCTCTTCGTGGGTGGCGGTCGAGTCGAGGAGGTCTCGCAGCGCCTCGAGCGGCAGGTACACGAGTCCGCGCTCGTCGAGGCGGCTGGCGTCGATTCGATAGCTGACGCGCGCCGAGGCCGCCAGAGCGCCGCCGCGGAGAACGCGGCCAGGCGGGCCGCGTAGGCCGTGGAGGTGGCGACGGTCGGACTCTGTACGACGACGACGATGTCCTCGAGCTGGCCGAAGTCGTCGCTGTACTCCTTGTAGAGCGTGGCGTACCGCTGGTGCGAGGGGAGCAGATTGAACTTGGACGTCTCGAGCGTCAGGGAATGCGCCGCGTAGCCGAAGCCGAGCGCGGCGAAGAGGCAGCCGGTCACGACCGTCAGGACCGGGCGAGCGCAGCAGAGCCGGACCACGCTCTGCAAGACTCGGCCCGTCAGCGACAGCATACTCAGAGCCGCTCGCTCTCGAGCATGGTCGCTACTTCGAGGACTGGCGTCCCGCTGGCGAGGCCGCCGGGGAGGTCGACTCGATTCGACTTGAGCCGTGCGATCAGAGCCTCGTACGACTCGCTCCGAATGACCTTGTTGAATTGCGCCCGGTAGTTCGCCACGAGACTGACGCCCTCGATGTTGATGTCGTACACCTGCCAGCGGTCGCTCGTGTGGTGCATCTTGTAGTCGAGGGGCATCTGCCCGCCGTCGTTGAGGAGGAGCGCCGTCCGCACGACCGCCTGGTCGCCGTCGATCGTGTCGCCGCGGAAGGCCATCTTCTCGGCGCCGTACTGGTCCACCCGGGAGACGTACGAGCGCTGGATCAGGTCGGTGAAGAGGCGAACGTACTCCACCCGCTCGGCGGGGGTTCGCGCGTCCCAGTGCTGGCCGAGCGATCGCTTGGCCGTCTCGCCGAAGTCGAAGATCTCCTCGGACACCTTGGTGACGGTGGCCCAGCGGCGGGCGGCGTTGCGCGTCGCCCTTCAGCTCCGGATCCCGGAGGATCTTGAACACCCGATCGACCCCCTCACGAAACTGATCGGTCGGAGCGCCGGCCCACGCGCCCGGCGCCGGAGACAGGACGAGGACGAGCAGGAGGGCCCAGATCACGCGCACGTTGTTCCTGATCATCTGATTGACCTCCCGCGAGCGACCCCTATGTGAGTCTGGACCACGCGTCGCTGAGTCGATCTATTGGACCTTGGTGTAGGAGCGCGAGCCGACGCGCGCGCCTGGCGGCGGCGCGGCCGTCATTTCGAGAAGAGGCTCGAGAAGAAGGTCGCGACGCTGTCGCGCGCGTTGCCCCACGCGCTCTTCGCCGGCGGGGCGGCCGCCTGCTCCGCGTCCTTCACTTTCTCTCCGCTGTACCGGGCACCTTCGGTCACGGTGTGGCCGACGCCCTTGGCCGTCTCGGCGACGTCGCCGGGGATCTTCTTGGCGCCACTCTCGACCTGATTCGTCGCGGCCTTCACCTTCGAGTCGTCGGCGCCGAGCGCGGAGCCGGCGGCCAGCAAGGAGAGGGCAAATTCCGAACACGATGAACCACCGGAATCGTTTCATGGACGTTCCTCTAGCCAGACTCTAGAGGACGCGAGGCGGCCTGCCTATTGGACCTTGGTTCAGTGGACCTTGGTTCAGGTCTTGGGCACGATGACGCCGACGGCGTCGGCCAGGCGGACGAGCTCGGCCAGCGAGGCCGCGCGCATCTTCTCCATGACGCGCGCGCGATGCACCTTGACCGTTCCCTCGCCGACGCCGATCGCGGACGCGATCTGCTTGTTCAGCATTCCCGTCACGACGAGCGCGAACACCTCGGTCTCGCGCGGCGTGAGCCGCTTGACCCGCTGCACGATCTCCTCGACGCGGGCCTCGGCGCCCAGATCGCGCGTGTCCTTGGCCAGCGCCCGCTCGATGGCGTCGAGCAGCTCCTTGCCGGCGAAGGGCTTGGTGAGGAAATCGACGGCCCCGGCCTTCATCGCCTCGACGCCCATCGCGATGTCGCCGTGGCCGGTGATGAAGACGATGGCGGTCCGGTGATGGGCGTCGGCCAGCGTTTTCTGGAGGTCGAGCCCGGTGAGACCGGGCATCCGCACGTCGAGCACGAGGCAGCACGGACCGGTCGCCGGCTCGCGGGCGAGGAACTCCTGGGCCGAGGCGAAGACGTGGACCCGGTAGCCCGCCGAGGCCACGACCCGCGTGAGGCTCTTCCGCACCGAGGGGTCGTCGTCCACGATGAACACCGTCGGCGCGGCCCCGGTCATGGCCGCTGGGCTCCCAGCACCGGCAGGATGAATTCGAAGGTGGCGCCGCCGGCGGCGTTGTTCGACGCGCGCAGCTGTCCGCCGTGCGCATGAATGATGGTGCGCGCGATCGCCAGGCCCATGCCCAGGCCCTCGCGCTTCGTCGTGTACAGCGGCTCGAAGATCCGCTCGACGTGGCGCAGATCGATGCCCGGCCCGGAGTCCTCGATCGCGACCGTGACGGACCTGGCGCCGGCCGCGAACGTCCGGATCGCGAGGGCGGGGTCACGGCCGTTGGCCTCGCGCATCGCCTCGATGCCGTTGAGGACCAGGTTGAGGACCACCTGTTGCAGCTGCACCCGGTCGCCGCGCACCGTCGGGAGACCGCTGGCCAGCGCCAGGCTCATCGGCACGTGGCGGCTGGCCATGTCACTCCTGACCAGCTGGGCCACTTCGTCGACGACCTCGTTGATGTCGAGAGGGCTGTGCTCGAGCACGCCCTTCTTGACCAGGACCCGCACCCGGCGGATCACGTCGGCGGCCCGGGTCTCGTCCGTCGACGATGTCCTTCATGATCTCCCGGAGCTCCGTGAGGTTCGGGGCGTCGGCCTCGAGAAGCTTCTGGGCGACCTCCGCGTTGTTGAGAATCGCGGTCAACGGCTGATTCAGCTCGTGCGCGAGCGACGCCGTGAGCTCGCCCAGGGCGGAAACCCGACCGATGTGGGTCAGCTCCTGTCGCAGGCGCCCGGCCTCCCCGAGACGCTGGGCGAGCGAGAGCTCCATGCGCTTGCGCTCCAGGGTGCTGGCAAAGGCCTCGCTCAGAAGGTGGAGCCGGTCGACCAGATCGTCGGGCCACGGGTGCTCGGCGCGCACCGAGTCGAGGGACAGGACGCCGAGCATCGGGCCGCCCGCGCGCAGGGGAATCGACAGGTGCGAGCGCGTCCCGAGGCGGTCGTAGCTGACGCGATCGGTCGAGGCCTGCTCGGGAAGCTCGGTGCTGCGGCAGAATCGAACGACGCCCCCGCGCCGAAGGGTGTCGGCGGTCCAGGGGAACTGCTCGGCGGCCAGGATCGACGGAAGCTCGACGATGCCCGGTCGGGCGCACGACACGCGAGTACCGGGCGGCGCCTCATCCATGTACTCGTCCAGGTTGCCGCGATCCATGCCGAGGACGTCGATCATCCGCCGCAGTGCGCTCTCCAGCGCGGCGTCGATGCCACCGGCCTCGACGTGGATCAGCTTGGCCGACAGCTCGGCCAGCAGCGTCTCGAATCGCAGGCGATCCTCGAGGAGTCGTTGCGCGCGCCGCCCCGCCGCGCGGTGCAGGAGCAGCCACACGACGAGCGCCGTCTCGACGAGGATCAGAACCATCGCGGCGATCGCCTGTGACGTCGAGGCCATATTTCGGTCCTGTCCTCCCGGCGCGTTCCCGACGGCGCAGGGGAGCGCTACCGTTCACCGTACGCTTGTTGGTGTCGCGCTCCGTCGCGGTGTGCCTTTGCCGGAGCTCCGGCGCCGTGGGCCGGTCAGGGCGGGCGCAGCCACCGGCCCGGCGCCGTTCTGGCGCACGAGGATGGCCGAGAGCATCTCGATCGCCCGCGGGTCGAGCGCGCGGTCGTCGATCAGCACGTGCACCGAGGGGGCGGCGAGCCGTCGGACCCGCTCGGCCGCCGAGGTGGAGCACACCATGACGTCCACTCGGCGGAGCAGGCGGCCGAGGGCCGGACTCTCGGCCGGGCACGTCCCGACCAGCACGATGTTGGGCAGAGCGGCGTTGGCGATCGAGTGCTCCAGATTGTGGGCCGTCTCGACGGCCGCCGAGGCCACCCCCACGCGCGTGCCGGCCGGCAGCTGGGCCAGGTGGTGGAGGGTCTCGAGATGCGCCTCGGCCAGCAGCGCGATCACCGGGACGCCCTGGCCGCTGAGGAGCCGCTCCACCGCGGGGAGATGACAGAAGCTCGTTACCGCCGCCTTCCAGCGTCCGGTCTGCTTGTGGCGCCGCACCACCGCCGCCAGCTCACCGAGGAGGACCTTGTCGACCCGGATCGGCAGGTAGCCCTCGAGCTGCCCGGCAAAGAAGTCGAGCTCCGGCGGGCTGCATTCCACGAGGAGGACCTCGACCGATCCCTGGACGGCGGTGGGCCGGATGCCGGCCACGCTCAGCACACCGACCGCCAGGTCGTCGGCGGTCATCCCCAGGGCGGCGGCCCGGATCACCGTCTCGTGCAGGAAGCGCGCGCGCAGATGCGGCGACGGGCGGGCCGGCGGCGTCGAGGCCACGAACACGCCCCGCCCGCGGCGGGCCTCCACGTAGCCGCTGCGCTTGAGATCCTCGATGACGCGCGCGACGGTATTGGTGTTGATGCCGAGGAAGCCAGCGAGCTCGCGGATGCTGGGCAGGGGCTGGTCGCGCGGAACGCCGCCACTTTCGATGACGTGCTTGAGCTGCTCCGTCAGCTGCCGGCGAATCGGAATCGGGCTCCGCGCGTCTACCGTCAGGTTCATCGCGATTCTCATGACTGTATGGGTCAGATAGTACACGAGACCTAAATTGACCTACTGTACTATTTCTGTGGTACAGTCGGTTCCGAGGGTCGAACCGCTTCACTCCTACCGGGAAGAAGAAAGAGGGACCGCACCATGGCTCAGACTACCGCCCGCGCGACGGCTGGGGCGACCACGCCGACGCTGCGTCCATTGCATGATCGCCTGCTCGTCCGGCGTCTCGCCGAGCACGAGGAGAAGCACGGCAGCATCGTCATTCCCGACAGCGCCAAGGAGAAGCCGCAGGAAGGCCAGGTGGTCGCGATCGGGACCGGCCGGATGACCGAGGACGGCAAGAGTCTGCCCCTGGCGGTCAAGCAGGGCGACCGGATCCTGTTCGGGAAGTATTCCGGCAGCGAGGTGAAGCTGGACGGCGAGGAGTATCTCATCATGAAAGAGGAAGACGTGCTCGGCGTCCTCCGAGAGGACGGTCGTCATGCCTAAGCAGCTTCGCTTCAACGAAGACGCGCGCGCCGCGCTCCTGCGCGGGATCAACACCATGGCCCACGCGGTGAAGGTCACGCTGGGGCCGAAGGGCCGGAACGTGGTCATCGCCCGGAAGTTCGGCAGCCCGACCCTGACCAAGGACGGTGTCACCGTCGCCAAGGAGATCGATCTCAAGGACCCCGCCGAGAACATGGGGGCCCAGATGCTGAAGGAGGTCGCGGCCAAGACCTCCGACATCGCGGGGGACGGCACGACGACCGCGACGGTGCTGGCCCAGGCCATCTTCCGTGCCGGTCTGAAGAACGTGACCGCCGGCGCCAACCCGATGGCGCTGAAGCGGGGCATCGAGCAGGCGGTCGACGCGGTGGTCGAGGAGCTGAAGCACATGTCCAAGGCCTCCAAGGACAAGAAGGAGATCGCCCAGGTCGCCACCATCGCCAGCAACAACGACAAGACGATCGGCGACCTCATCGCCGAGGCCATGGAGAAGGTCGGCAAGGACGGCGTCATCACCGTGGAAGAAGCCAAGGCGATGGAGACCACCCTCGACGTGGTCGAGGGCATGCAGTTCGACCGCGGGTACCTCTCGCCCTACTTCGTGACCGATCCCACGCGCATGGAAGTCGTGCTGGAGGACGCCTACGTCCTGATCCACGAGAAGAAGATGAGCGCCATGAAGGACATGCTGCCGCTGCTCGAGCAGGTGGCTCACGCCGGCAAGCCGCTGCTCATCATCGCGGAGGACGTCGAGGGCGAGGCGCTGGCCACCCTGGTCGTCAACAAGCTGCGCGGCACGCTGAACGCCTGTGCCGTCAAGGCGCCGGGCTTCGGTGACCGCCGCAAGGCCATGCTCGAGGACGTCGCCACCGTCACCGGCGGCAAGGCGATCACGGAAGACCTCGGGATCAAGCTCGAGAATCTCAAGCTGACTGACCTCGGCCGGGCCAAGAAGCTGGTCGTGGACAAGGACAACACCACGATCATCGACGGCGGCGGCAAGACCAAGGACATCGAGGGTCGCATCAAGCAGATCCGGGCGCAGATCGAGGAGACAACCTCGGACTACGACCGGGAGAAGCTCCAGGAACGGCTCGCCAAGCTGGCGGGCGGTGTCGCCGTCATCAAGGTCGGGGCGGCCACCGAAACGGAAATGAAGGAGCGCAAGGCACGGGTCGAGGATGCGCTCAACGCCACCCGCGCGGCGGTGGAAGAGGGCATCGTCCCGGGCGGCGGCGTGGCACTGCTACGGGCGGCGGAAGCTCTCGACAGCCTCAAGCTGTCGGGCGACGAGGCCACCGGGGTGAGCATCGTGCGGCGCGCGCTCGAGGAGCCCATCCGGACCATCGTGGAGAACGCCGGGCTCGAAGGCTCGGTGATCGTCGAGAAGGTCAGGGCCATGGTCCCGCTCACGCGGGGCTTCGATGCCGAGACCAACGAGTATGTCGACATGATCAAGGCCGGGATCATCGATCCCACCAAGGTGGAGCGCGTGGCCTTGCAGAATGCCGCCTCGATCGCGTCGTTGATGCTCACGACCGAAGCGCTCATCACGGACGCCCCGGACGTCGGCAAGGCCGATCCCGCCATGGCGCCCGGAGGGGAGTTCTAGCCTGACCGTGGCCCCGGGCTCCAGAAGACATCGGGAGCCCGCGGGCCCGGCCGGTAGCCGCCGAGCGCGTCACGACGCGCTCGGCCAAGGAGCACGACGATGACCGAAACGCTGGAGCGGACCGACGTACTCGAGACCGCGTCCGTCGTGATCGACGTGGACGACTATCTGGATGTGCGCCAGCCAACCTGGGCGGTTCTCGAGAAGCCGGGCGCGGTGGAGGCCCGCGACGGGAAGGTCCATGTGAATCCGGAGCTGCTCGAGGTGATGTCCGCCCTCTCTCGAGCATTCCCGGCCAAGTACCCACCGCACGCCCAGCCGATTTGAAAGGTGGACTCGATGATCGCGACACGACGATGCCTCACGTGCAAGGCCGAGCTGGGGGCGGGCCCCCGGGACTACTGCAACGACAAGTGCTTCCTGCAGGCGGGGCTCTCCCGGCGCGCGCCCGGGCGCACGGCGGCCCGTCGCCGTCGGCGCCGCGGACGCTGACCGCGCAACGCCGTCGGCGCATTGCGGCGACCGATGATCGGGTAACAGGCGCCGCGGCCACCCGATCCGCCACTGGGTGGAGATGATGGATCAGGGAGCGATGGCTATCGCCGGACGTCGCGGCTCGCGCTCGGGTGCGAAACCGGTTCGGCCCCCATCTCCGGTGGTGGCGGAGCCATCTCCGCCATTGCCGCCCGTCGCTGTGTCGCCGCCGGCGCCGCCTCGAACGCAGGCCAGTCGAGAGTGGATCGGACCGGCCGTCGGCCTGGCGATCGGGGCCTTGCTCAGCCTCCTGGTGCATCAGCAGATCGGGATCGGCTACGAAGGGATCGTGCTCGGCGCCGCCGGAACTGCGGCGGCCACCTGGGTTCTCCTTCAGCGACGCGCAAAGCATCGGCCACCGGCTCCCGTGGCGGTGGCGCCTCGCACCCGAGCCGAACCGCCCCCGGTTCCCCCCACGGATCTCGACAACGGAGTGTGGGACATCCGTCGAACGGACCGGGGATTCGATGTGAGCCGATTCGCCGGCTACGCCGGGATGACGTTCCGCGATGTTCAAATCGCCGGCATGGCGCGGGACGCCGCGGGTCTGCGCCAGCGAGTGACCCCGGCGATGTACGTCGAGCTGCAGGCGCGCCACGATCGGCTGCGGAGCAGCGGTCGGTCGGTCCGCGTCGCCGCGGTGGACGTCAGCGCGGAGGTGACGGAAGCGTGGCAGGAGAGCGATCGGGACTACGTGACCGCCTACGTCGCCGGTTCGATGCTCCGCCACACGATCGACGACGCGACCGGCAAGGTCGTCGACGGCTCGCCGACGAAGCCAGCCGCCGTCGAGGCGTTCTTGACGTTCACGCGGCCGGCGGGCCTGAACTTCTGGATGCTGTCGCTCATCGAGGGCGAGTGATCGCAGCGCGGCGGGAGCGCCTCGCGCATGGCGCGAGTGCCCTTGACAGCCACCGCCCTGGGGTCCATGGTCACGTACGAGTTGTAATTTCTCGACGCGCCCTCGAGCGGGAACATCGAGGGGCGTCTGATTTCGGCATCGCGATGAGCACGTCGCGAGGCGCAACGAGGTCGCGCCTCCTAGGGTATGGGCGGCTCTCCCGTAGAGCCGCGGCTCGCGTCAGCTCCCTCCTCCGTCCTCATGTCGTCCATAGGCCCCTGGTGGCCTGCACCCTCCGCTCAGGATCCCTGGCCGAGGGGAGAGGAATCCATCGTGACCGGTAGCACATCTGTTCCACGCACCTCTCGGCCGTTGATCGCCATCTTCAACTCGCGCGACGATGTAATCGGAGCCGTCCGCTCGGCCCTCGAGGACGAAGGCTTCGCGACGGTGACCGCCCACCTGGCGGAGATCCAGAACGGCACGCTCGATCTGGTCGCCTTCGCCGACGAGCACGACCCGGACGTGATCGTGTACGACCTCCCGCGGCCCTACGAAAGCCACTGGAATTTCCTCCGGCTGATGAAGGAAACGAACTCCTTGAAGGATCGCGCCTGGGTCGTCACGACCACCGACAAGCAGGCTTGCTCGCGGCGGTGGGCGCCGCCAGCGTGGTGGAGATCATCGTCGGACAGCCGTTTGGCACCAGCGACGTCGTCGACGCCGTGCACGTCGCGCTGCTGACCAGAGGCTCGGAGAAGGTTGTATGAAGAAGTCCGCGTCCGCAGGCCCACCGTGGACCGCGTCTCGATGGTGTCCGGGTCCTGGTCGTCGACGACACGTCCTACGTGCTCGATGTCGTGACGGCGATTCTCGAGCAGGATGGTGCCACGGTGACCGCGGTGGGCACCGCTGAAGAGGCGCTGGCCGCGCTGCAAGGCGAGCGCCCTGACGTGCTGCTGAGCGACCTCGCGATGCCAGGCCGGGGCGGCTACTGGCTGATCGGCCAGGTCCGAGCGCTCCCGCCCGAGCGCGGCGGCGCCACGCCGGCCGCTGCCTTCACCGCCTTCGCCGGGCCCGAGCACCGGGCGAGCATTCTGCGGGCGGGGTTCCAGTACCACATCGAGAAGCCGATCGGGGCCCGCGAGCTGGTGGGCGTCGTGGCGATCCTGGCCCTCAAGGAGTAGCCCCGGCCCCAGAGCCGGGTCAACGCGCGGTCGCGCGCGCTTCCGGGTGGCTCTTCGCCTGGAGGTCGAAGACTGTTACCTTGTACGACCATGCGACGACTCGGCGTGCCCGTGCCTGCGGGCCACTCCCCGATCGAGCCCACGCGGCAGCCCGGAGGGCGCGCGCTGACGAAGAGCCTGCGGCGGCTGGCGCGCAGCACGGTGGTGATGGTCGGCGCGATCTTCGCGCTGGCGATCGTGGTCATGGCGCTCTTCGCCGGCATCCTGGCGCCCCAGCCCCCCGACGAGCAGAACTTCGACCTCATCGAGGCCAAGCCCGGAATGCAGGCACTGTTCGGCACCGACCGGTTCGGGCGCGACGTGTTGAGCCGGGTGATCTACGGCGCGCGCATCTCGCTCTACGTGGCGGTGACCTCGACGGGGCTGGCCATGCTGGTGGGCGGCGCGCTGGGGCTGACGGCCGGGTACATGGGCGGCACGTGGGACAACGCCATCAACCGCGTGATGGACGTGTTCTTCAGCATCCCCGGGCTGCTGCTGGCGGTGGGCGTGGCGGCCATGCGCGGGCCGGGGGTGAACAGCGCGGTGGTGGCCATCACCATCGTGTACACGCCGCTGTTCGCCCGCGTGATGCGGGGACCGGTGCTGGCCGAGCGCGAGAAAGAATACATCGAGGCGGTGCGGGCGCTGGGCGCCAGCCGGATCGTGGTGGCCCTCAAGCACCTGCTGCCCAACGTGATGTCGCCGTTCGTGGTGCAGGGCACCGTCGCCTTCTCGCAGGCCATCCTCATCGAGGCCTCGCTGAGCTATCTCGGCCTGTCGGCCCAACCGCCCACGCCGTCGTGGGGCAACATGCTGAACGAAGGACGGACGTATCTGGAGACCGCGCCGTGGATCTCGGTGTTCCCGGGCATCGCGATCATGATCGCCGTGCTGGCGTTCAACCTGATCGGCGACGGTCTCCGCGACATTCTCGACCCGACCGCGTGAGGAGAAGACCATGAGCCAGATGACGCGCCGTCAGCTCCTGAAGGCCACCGGCGTCACCGCCGGCGCGCTCGCATTCCCCAACGTCGGGCGCGCGCAGGCGCCCAAGGGCAACACGCTGATCAGCGCCCAGACCTCGGAGGCCACCGGGCTCGATCCCCAGCTGGTGCCGGCGCTGTCGCGCAGCCGGCGCTCGCCGCTGACCTACAACCAGCTGGTGCGCTTCGATCCCGACATGAACCCGCAGCCCGAGCTGGCCGAGTCGTGGCAGACCAGCCCCGACGGGCTCACCTGGACGTTCAAGCTCCGCCAGGGCGTGAAGTTCCACGACGGCCAGGAGTTCACCTCCGCCGACGTGAAGTTCACGTTCGACCGGCTGCTGGAGAAATCCGCCTCGGGCAAGTCCGACTTCATCGCCGTGGACAAGGTGGAGCCGGTCGGCAAGTACGGGGTGAAGTTCGTCACCAAGGAGCCCTTCGCCGCGCTGGTGGCCGCGCTGGGCGGCTTCTGGGGCTTCATCGTGAGCGAGGCCGGCGTGAAGAAGGGCGGCGGCGACCTGCAGAAGAGCGCGATGGGCACCGGGCCCTACATGCTGGAGGACTGGAAGGTCGAGCAGCAGATGGTCTTCAAGAAGAACCCCAACTACTTCAAGAAGGGGCTGCCCCACGCCGACGAGCTGATCGTGCGGGTCATCCCGGACGAGGCCAACATCGTGGCCGCCCTGCGCACCGGCCAGATTCACCACGCCTTCATCGAGGACAACAAGAACTACAACCTGCTCAAGGAAGAGAAGACGCTGACCGGCTACCGCTCCTCGCGCCTGGGCTACGACTACCTCAACATGAGCGCCAACCGCGGCCCGCTGGGCGACGTGCGGGTGCGCCAGGCGATCTCGTATGCGGTCGACCGCTCGCAGGTGATGCGCGTGGCCACCGCCGGCTTCGGCCGCCTCACCGCGCCGGCCACCGCGCCGATGAAGCAGTGGCAGCTGCCCGAAGAGCAGTGGATGAAGTACTACAAGCCCGACGTGGAGAAGGCCAAGAAGCTCATGGCCGAGGCCGGCCAGGCCAACGGCTTCACCGTGAAGTGCATGGTGATCCCCACGTTTCCCACCATGATGTCGGGCGGTCCGGTCATTGCGCAGCAGCTCAAGCGCATCGGCATCACCATGGAGATCGAGCAGGTCGAGTACGCCATCTGGATCAAGCGCTGGCAGGCCCACGACTTCGACATGACGCTGAACAGCACGCCGGGCTACGCCGACCCCGACGTGGCGTTCTTCCGCGCGCTGCACTCCACCAAGGGCCAGAACTGGAACTCGTGGAAGGTGCCCGAGGTCGACGCCCTGCTCGAGGAGGGGCGCAAGACCATGGACGCCAAGAAGCGCAAGGAGATCTACGACAAGGTGCAGATCGCCATCCTCGAGAATGTGCCGCATCTCTGGCTCTACTCCGCCGACCTGATCGATTTCACGCAGGCCAACGTCAAGGGCTTCCGCCAGCACCCGACCGCGCTGCTGTACGGGCTGGAAGGGGCCTCGATCGACAAGGTCTAGCCGTCTCGGTCCAGCGCGGTGGGGCGCTACGTCGCCGTTCGGCTGTACTCGATGGCCCTGACCCTGGCGGGTCTGTCACTGCTCGTCTTTCTCATGCTCCGCCTGGTCCCGGGCACGGTCGTCGAGCAGCTGATCGGCGCGGATGCCGTCGTCAAACCCGAGATGGTGGCCGAGCTCAAGCGCTTCTTCGGCCTCGACCAGCCGTGGTGGCGGCAGTACGCCACCTGGATGGGCGGCCTCGCTCACGGCGATCTCGGCACGTCGTGGCGCACCGGCAAGCCGGTGGTCGCCCTGATCCTCGAGCGCCTGCCGGTGACCATCGAGCTCACCTCGCTGGCGGTGGCCTTCGCGCTGCTGATCGGCATTCCGACCGGCATCCTGTCGGCGACGCGGCGGGACCAGGCGATCGACAACGTCACGCGGGTGGGCACCCTGGTGGGGCTGTCGGTCCCGGTCTTCTGGCAGGGCACGATGCTGATCCTGTTCTTCTCGATCTACCTGCGCTGGATGCCGCCGCTGATGTGGGTGGACTTCTTCGCCGACCCCCGGCGCAACCTCACCATCATGCTGCTGCCCGCGCTGTGCCTGGGCACCGCCAGCGCGGCCAACATCGCGCGCACCACGCGCGTGTGCATGCTCGACGTCCTGCGCTCGGAGTACATCCGCACCGCCGCGGCCAAGGGGCTGACCGGCCGCCTGGTCATCCTCAAGCACGCGCTCAAGAACGCCCTCATCCCCATCGTCACCGTGGCCGGCCTGCAGGTCGGCATCCTGCTCGGCGGCACCGTGGTGGTCGAAGAGGTGTTCACGCTGCCGGGCATCGGCCGCCTGGTCCTGTGGTCGATCTACCAGCGCGACTATCCCCTCACGCAATCGACCATCCTGTTCATCGCCGTGATGTTCATGACCATCAACCTGGCCGTCGACGTGCTGTACGGTTACCTCGACCCCCGCATCCGTTACAGCAGCTGAAGCCGGAAGGATCCGAGGCGCCGGAAGAGTCTGCTGCCGGAAGAGTCTGCTGCCGGAAGGGGGAACCGCTGCGGAGGAGTTCCCCTGCAGACATGGAGGGGAAGGGGGAACCCTGCTAGGGTTCCCCTTCAAGAGATCAGGAGAATGTGATGCGAGCCTCCGTGCTCTTCGAGCAGGGCAAGCCGCTGTCGGTGGAGGAACTGGAGCTGGAGCGTCCGCGTACGGGTGAGGTGCTCGTGCGCATGGCGGCCAGCGGCGTCTGCCACTCGTGCCTGCACGCGGCCGACGGCTCGTGGAAGGGCGTCCCGGTGCCGATCGTGCTGGGCGACGAGGGCGCCGGCGTCGTGGAGGAGGTCGGCCCGAACGTGGACGGGCTGCAGCGTGGTGACCACGTCGTGCTCTCGTGGGCGCCGACGTGCGGGCGTTGCCACTACTGCGTGATCGGCCGACCCAACCTCTGCGAGCGCCGGCAACCCGGCCGTGGCGTGCTGCCCGACGGCACCACGCGGATGTCGTTGCGCGGCCAGCCCGTCTACCACTACGGCCACGTGGCGACCTACGCCTCGTCGACGGTCGTGCACGAGTCGTGCGCGATCAAGATCGACCCGGCCATGGCGATCGACGCTGCCGCGCTGATCGGCTGCTCGGTCATGACCGGGGTCGGCGCCGTCATCAACACCGCGGCGGTGCCGCCGGGCGCCAGCATGGCCGTCTTCGGCGTGGGCGGCGTCGGGCTCAACGTGGTGCAGGGTGGGGCGCTGGTCGCCGCGCACCCGATCATCGCGGTCGACGTCAAGCCGGCCAAGCTCGAGCACGCTCGCGGCCTCGGCGCCAGCCACGTGGTGGATGCCTCACGCGAGGATGCGGCGGCGGCCATCCGCCGCATCACGCGCCTGGGGCGCGGACTACACGTTCGTCGCGGTCGGCGACACCCGGGCGGTGGCCCAGGCGGTCGACGCGCTGGCGCCGGGCGGCACCTGCGTGCTCATCGGCGTCCCGGAGACCGGCGCCACCGTGCCGATGGACGTGCGGCCGCTGGTGACGGGCGAGCGCGTGATCCGCGGCTCCAGCTACGGCAGCGCGCGGACTCGCGAGGACCTGCCGAAGCTGGTGAACCTCTATCTCGCCGGCAAGCTGAAGGTCGATCAGCTCATCACCCGGCGCTATGGCCTGGACGAGGCCAACGAGGCGTTCCGGGCGCTGGCCGCCGGCGAGCTGGCCCGCGGCCTCATCGTGTTCTAGATGCGCGAGATCGTCTTCGCGCTCGAGTTTCGCGGTCGGGCCGGACCCGTGCCGGGATCGGAGAGCCAGCGGCAGGCCCGGAGCACGGCACCGAGCCAGACGCTCTCCACCGTGCTGGAGCGCCACGGTGTCCGCGCGCGGATCGACGCCGCGACGGGCGACACCGCGGTGCTGGAGTCGCGGGTGGAGCGTTTCGGCGACGGCACATTCGTGGAGGACGGCACGATCACGTACGGTGCCGCGGGCTCGGTGAGCTTCGAGACGATCGGCCGTGGCTGGGTGGCGCCGGCGCCGATCGCCGGCTGGGTGGTCGGCGGCGTGCTGTGGACGATCACCGACGGCGCCGGCGCCTTCCGCGGTGCCCGCGGCCTCATCACCTCGAACTTCACGGTGAGCGGTGACGGCGAGGTCGTGGACGATCACTTCGTCCGGCTGTACCTGCCGGAGGCGTGACGCGGTCGAGCCGCCGTCATGATCACCGTCCGGCGCGTCAGCAAGCGCTACGGCGGCGTCGTCGCTCTCGACGATGTCTCGCTCGACGTCGCGCGTGGCACCACCCACGTCCTGCTCGGCTCCAGCGGCTCCGGCAAGTCCACCCTGCTGCGCATCATGCTTGGCCTCGTGGTCGCCGACGCGGGCGAGGCGACGATCGACGGCGCGCGCGTCACACCCGACACGCGGCGCACCCTGGTCGGCAAGGTGGGCTACGTGGTGCAGGAGGGTGGGCTGTTTCCGCATCTCACCGTCGGCGAGAACATCGGGCTGCCGGCGGAGGCCGCCGGCTGGCCTCGCCGGCGCATGACCGAGCGGGTCGGCGAGCTCGCCGGTCTCGTGGGCTTCGACGAGGCGCTCCTGCGCCGCTACCCGGCCGAGCTGAGCGGCGGGCAGCGGCAGCGAGTCGGTCTGGCCCGCGCGCTCCTGCTCGATCCCCCCGTGCTGCTGCTCGACGAGCCGCTCGGCGCGCTCGATCCGATCGTGCGCGCCGATCTGCAGATCGAGCTGCGCCGGATCTTCGCCGCGGTCGGCAAGACGGTGGTGCTGGTCACCCATGATTTACGGGAGGCCGCACTCCTCGGCTCGACGATCGCGCTGCTGCGCGCGGGCCGCGTGGTGCAGCAGGGCAGCCTCGACGACCTGGCGCGGCGGCCGGCCGAGCCGTTCGTCACCGAGTTCCTGAGTGCCCAGGCGCCGCCGCCCAACCTGAAGGCCTACTTCTGACCGTGCGACGTCTCGGCCTCGCGCTCGCGCTGCTCGCCCTGGCGCTGCTCGCCCTCGCGCCCGGCGCCGGCGCCGCCGCCGTCGTTGGCGTCGGCTCGAAATCGTTCACCGAGAGCTACGTGCTGGCCGAGATCGCCGCCCAGGTGATCGAGACGATCGGCGACGCGCGCGTCGACCGGCGGCTCGGGCTGGGCGGAACCGGCATCACCTACCGGGCGCTGGCGCACGGCCGCGTCGACGTCTACCCGGAGTACACGGGCACGATCACCCGCACGATCTTGAAGGAGTCGTCGCGCGACTCGGTCGAGGCGATTCGCGAGGGACTCCGTCCGCTGGGGCTCACGATCAGCGACCCGCTCGGCTTCGAGAACACCTACGCGCTGGCCGTGCGCGACGACGTCGCGCGGCGACTGGGCCTCGAGCGGATCAGCGACCTGGCCGGTCACCCCGAGCTGAGCGCGGCCTTCACCTCGGGCTTTCTCGAGCGCGACGACGGCTGGCCGGGCCTGCGCCGGCACTACGGCCTCGGCCTGTCGAGCGTCCGCGTGATCGAGCACGCGCTCGCCTACCAGGCGCTGGCCAGCGGGGCGGTGGACGTCATCGACGTGTTCTCGACGGACGGGCGACTCACGCGGCCCGGCCTCGTGGTGCTGCGCGACGACCGCCACTTCTTTCCGACGTACGCGGCCGTGCTCTTCGCCCGGCGCGACTTCGTCGAGCGGCAGCCGGTCGTCTGGGCGGCGCTGGAGCGCGCGATGGTCGGCCGGATCGACGGACGCGCGATGGCCGGGCTCAACGCGATGGCCGACCTGGACGGGCGCACCGTCCGGCAGACCGCCGCGCGCTTCCTCGGCCGCGAGGTGACCGACGCCGAGGAGCGCGGCCGCCTGGGCCGCGAGCTCGGGACGCTGACGCTACAGCACCTGGGGCTGGTGGCGGCGGCGGTGGTGAGCGCGGTGCTGGTCGGCGTGCCGCTCGGCATCGTCGCCGCGCGCTCGGCGGCGTTCGGCCAGGCGGAGCTGATGGCGGTCGGCGTGCTGCAGACGATTCCGGCCCTCGCGCTGCTGTGCTTCATGATCCCGCTGCTGGGCATCGGCACGCTGCCCGCCCTCGTCGCCCTGTCGCTCTACGCGCTGCTGCCGATCGTCCGCAGCACGGTCACCGGGCTCGCCACGCTCGACCGGCAGCTGCTGGAGATCGCCGACGTGCTGGGATTCGCCGGCTGGCGCCGGCTGGTGCGGATCGAGCTCCCGCTGGCCTCCGTGAACATCATGGCCGGTGTGAAGACCGCCGCAATCTGGACCGTCGGCACCGCCACCCTCGCCGCCTTCATCGGCGGCGGCGGCTACGGCACCCTCATCGTCCGCGGCCTCGCCCTCGACGACGTCACCACCATCCTCGCCGGCGCCATCCCCGCCGCCCTGATGGCCCTCGCATTCCACGCCCTCTTCGAGGCCCTCGATCGCCTCCTGATCCCCCGCGGCCTCCGCCTCGTGACCGGCCGCCCAACCTGAGGAACGCCCCAAAGGAACGCCCAAAGAACGCCCGGGGATGGCTGAGCGGAGACGGTTGCCGCCGCGGACGGGCTGGGTCCGACATGGGGTCAACTGGAACCCGTTCCCGCCCCGTCCGACCGCGCGCCCCCCAGCCGGATGGAGCCCAGCCAAGGCCGGCTCGATACGATCTCCGGCCTCGTGGTTCCAGTGACCCCATGTCGGACCCAGCCCGTCCGCGGCGCCGCCGCCGAGGAGACTAGACAGCCGCCGGGAGCGAAGGCGCCCCGTCAGGCTCGAGCAGCCGGTTGAGGCGCCGGCAGCAGTCGATGACGTCGGCGGCGTATCCCGGGAACCAGGCGTGCATCCACTCGGGCCGCTCGAAGAAGGCCAGCGGCGACTGCCCCGTCCGCCGGATGGCGCCGCGCCGCACGAGTCCGCTGGCGTTGATGAAGCTCACCTCGTCGAGCAGGCGACCCGGCGCCGCGAACCCCGGCGTGACCGGGCACAGCATCTGAAGGGGCGGCAGCGACTCGGCGACGCAGCGAAGACAGAAGGCGTGCGTGCGCGCTCGTACCGAGGCGGGCAAGGCCTCGAGCAGCTTGCGGAGCGTGATGCCGGAGAAGATCGTGTCGTCGACGACCGCGAGCGACGACGCGGTGTCGACCCCGGCCAGCTGATCGGCCAGCGAGACGCCGGCGGGACCGACGACGGCGTAGCCGCCACGTCCGTCCTCCTCACGGGTCAGCTCGACCCGACGGATGGTGGGGAACCATCCGGTGCGCGCGTGGATCTGGCGCGCCACCCGCTCGCCGGCGCGGCCGATGCCGATGGCGAGCGCGAAGGGCGTGTGCTCGCCGCGCGCCACCAGCGCCTCGAGCTGGGCGCGCAAGGTCAGGATGGTGACGCGCGCCGGGTCGCGGCGGATCAGCGTCATGAGCTCCTGGACCAGCGCCCGGGCCTGGGAGCCGGGGCCGTGGCGCTCGGCGACCTCGTCGGTGAGGTCGTCGTGCACGTAGAAGCGCTGCGGGGTCGGCGTGTCGCCCGCGCTCACGCCGCGCGCACCGCCGTGATCGCGGGAGTGGCACGCGCGGCGAGCGCCAGCGCGAAGCGCTCCGCCGGGTCCGTGTGCCAGCCGTCGAGCGTCAGGCCGGCGCCCTCCAGCATCGCCTCCACCGAGCCGCGCGTGAACTTGTAGCAGCTCTCCGTCCAGATGCGTCTCGCCGGGCTCGAGGTCGACGACGAGCCCGAGCGTGCGCACGCGCGCGGTCTGCGCGACATCGGACACCAGGTGCATCTCGATGCGGCTCTCGGCGGCGTTGAACCAGGCATGATGACGGAAGGCCTCCGGCTCGAAGTCGGCGTCGAGGCTCCGGTTCACGACCTCCAGGATATTGCGATTGAACTGGGCCGTCACGCCGGCGGCATCGTTGTAGGCGGCCTCGAGAACCCGGACGTCCTTGACCAGATCGACACCCAGCAGGAGACGATCGCCCCGGTCGAGCAGCGTGCGGACCTGGGCCAGCAGCGCGTGGCGCGCGCCGGGGTCGAGGTTGCCGATGGTGCTTCCGAGGAACAGCACCAGGCGGCGACCGACCGCGGGCGGCACGTGTCCGAGATGGCGCTCGAAGTCGCCGATGACCGCGTGGACCTCCAGGGCGGGATCCTCGGACACGAGCCGATCGGCCGCCTCGGCGACCGTCGTCTCGTCCACGTCGATCGGCGTGTAGCGCATCGGCACCGCGTGCTCCCGCGCCGCGAGCAGGCGCCGGGTCTTGAGGGAGAAGCCGGAGCCGAGCTCGACCACGTCGCGGGGCGCCAGCGAGCGCATCAGGGCCGGCGCCCACTCCTCGAGCAGCGCGGCCTCGGCGCGCGTCAGATAGTACTCGGGCAGCCGGGTGATTTCCTCGAACAGCTTCGAGCCGGTGGCGTCGTAGAAATACTTCGGCGGCAGCGAGCGCGGGCGCCCGCCGAGGCCGCGCCGGACATCGGCCGCCAGCGCCTCGCGGCGAGCACGTGCGTCGACATGGGTATCGATCCGATAGGGCATGATTGGTTGTCGCGTGGCGCTGCGCGCAGCCGGCGTCAGGCGTCCTCGGCCAGACGGATCCCGGAGAACTGCCATCGAGCGTCCGGCGGGAAGAAGTTACGGTAGCTGGCCCGGATGTGCGACGCGGGCGTGACGCACGAGCCGCCACGCAGGACGAGCTGGCTCACCATGAACTTGCCGTTGTACTCGCCGATGGCGCCCGGCACCGCCCGGTAGCCCGGATAGGGCGCGTAGGCACTCTGCGTCCACTCCCAGACGTCGCCGAAGAGCTGAGCGAGCGGCTCGTCGGTCGCCACGGGCAGGGGATGGAAGATCCCGCGCTCCTGCAGATGCCCTCGCACCGGCGCGTCGGCGGCGGCGTGCTCCCACTCCGGCTCGGTCGGCAGTCGCGCGTCCGCGCCAGCGCGCGTAGGCGTCGGCTTCGTAGTAGCTCACGTGGGTGACCGGCGCATGGAGATCGACCGGCACGAAGCCGCTCAGGGTTTGCGTCCACCACGCGTCGCCGTGACGTTCCCAGTAGAGCGGCGCCTGCCAGCCGCGCTCTTGCACCACGCGCCAGCCCTCCGACAGCCACGACTCCGGCGTGCGATATCCCCCGGCGTCGATGAATTCCAGGTACTCGCCGTTGGTCGTCGGGCGGCCGGCCAGCCGGAACGGACGCAGGTAGACGGTGTGGCGCGGTCCCTCGTTGTCGAAGGCGAAGCCAGCGCCGTCGTATCCGATCGGGACGAGACCGCCGCGCGAGCTCGCGCCACTCGAGCGGCGCGGTGGCCGCGCCGCGCGGCAGGTCGACCGCGTGGTAGGCCGGGTGCAGCGGGTTCACGGCGAGGTTGTACTTGATGTCGGTGAGGATGAGCTCCTGGTGCTGCTGCTCGTGGTTCAGGCCGAGCTCGACGAGCGACGCGAGCGCGCCCGCGGGCTCGGTGTCCATCCGGGCGAGCAGGCGCTCCATCCCGCGATCGACCCAGGCGCGATAGGCCAAGACCTCGGCGACCGTGGGTCGCGATAGATGTCCGCGGGCCGGCCGCGAGAACTGCGGACCGACGCCGTTGTAGTACGAGTTGAACAGAAACGCGTACGCGCGGATCGATGGGCTCGTAGCCCGGCAAGGTGCGGCGCCAGCAGGAACGTCTCGAAGAACCAGGAGACGTGGGCCAGGTGCCACTTGGTCGGGCTGACGTCGGGCATCGCCTGGAGAACCTGGTCCTCGATGGCCAGCGGCCGGCAGAGCCGCTCCGTCGTTCTCCGGACCTCGCGATAGCGTGCGAGCTGAGTCTCTCGGTCCGTGAGGCTGACCTGGGCTGTCGTCATCGCCATCCCCGATATGGGCAAACGAGATCATAGATCCCGGATGGAGGCCGGCATCGAGCTCCAAGCGGGCCAGCGTAGTTGCCGGGCGCCCGAGCGCATGGCGCAAGACCGTGCACAGCGCGTGCCGCCAGGACCCAGTCCGGTGGGACCGATCAGCCAGGACGCGATCAGGCCAGGGCCAATCCGACGAGCGCCCGGCCTCCGAGCTCGAGTCGGGGTGCGGCAAGGCGCGACACGCGCCCGCATCTCGACGCGGCGTTGACAAGATCGGCGATCCACCTCTATGAAGGTGGCGTGTCCAGCACAGAGGTGGTGCTCCGCCGCGACGGGCGCGTGGCCACCATCACCATCGACCGGGTCGCCGACCAGAACCGCCTGACGCTCGAGGTCCTGCAAGCGCTGCAGCGTGGCGTCGACGCGCTGGCGGCGGACGAGGACACGCAGGCCGTCGTGCTGACCGGCAGCGGCTCCGAGTTCTTCTCGATGGGGATCCTCAACCCCACCGTGCGCGCCAGCTACACCAAGCCGCAGATCCTCGAGCTGGTGCGGACCGCCAACCGACTCTACGACGCGCTGGAGGCGCTCCCCCAGATCGTCATCGCCGCGCTCAACGGCGCCGCGCGCGCGGGCGCGGCCGAGCTCTCGCTGGCCTGCGACATCCGGCTGGCCGCGGCGCACGTGACGTGGGCGCTGCCCGAGGCGCTGTGGGGCGGCTTTCCCGGCGCGGGCGGCCCGGTGCGCCTGCCGATGCTCGTGGGCCGTGCGCGTGCGCTGGAGATCATGTGCACCGGGCGCGAGCTGGATGCCGCCGAGCTCGAGCGCCTGGGGCTCGTGCTGGCGGTTCATCCCCGCGAGCGACTGCTGGCCGAGGCGCAGGCGCTGGCCGCGCGGATCGCCGCCAGTGGACCGCTGGCCATCCGCGGGGCCAAGCGCATCGTGAGCACGCGGCTCTACGGCGGCTTCGGCGAGGCGCGCGCGCTGTCCGACACGCTTCGCCATGCGCTCGAGTGGAGCCGGGACGTCGACGAGGGGATGGCCGCGCACCGCGAAGGCCGGCCGCCCCGCTTCACCGGTCGCTGAGCCATGGCCCCTCGCGCTCGCACGCTCGGCGCCCTCCTCGACGATCTGGCGCGGGCCCGACCCGACGCCGAGGCCGTCGTCTTCCGCGGTGAGCGCCTGAGCTATGCGGCGCTGCGCGCGCACGTCGACGACGTGGCCCGCGCGCTGCTCGCGCTCGGCGTGTCGCGGGGCGATCGGGTGGCGGTCCTGCTGCCGAATCGCCCGGAGTGGCTCATCACCGCGTTCGCCGCCGCCAAGGTCGGCGCCCCGCTCGTCGCCATCAGCACGTTCTCGACACCGCGCGAGATCGCCTGGACGCTCGAGCACGCGCAGCCCCGCGTGATCGTCACCATGGAGGCGTTCCGCGGCCGGTCGTACCTCGGCGCCATCCACGACGTGTGTCCGGAGCTGGCCACGGCGGCGCCCGGCGCGCTGCGCAGCGTCCGGTTGCCCGAGCTGCGCGCGGTGGTGACGATCGACGAGCGCCGTCACGACGGCGTGCTCCGCTGGAGCCGATCTCGCCGCGCGCGGCGCCGGATGCGTCGAGCGCGGCGCTCGCCACCGCGCAGGCGGCCGTGGCGCCGACCGACGTGGCCCTCGTCCTCTACACGTCGGGCTCGACCGCCACGCCCAAGGGCGTCACGCTCGCCCACGGCGGCGTGCTCGACAACGGCTTCGACATCGGCGAGCGCCAGCACCTGACTCCGGCCGATCGCCTGTGGCTGTCGGTGCCGCTCTTCTGGTCGTTCGGCTCGGCCAATGCGCTGCCGGCCATCCTCACCCACGGCGGCACGATCGTCCTGCAGGAGAGCTTCGAGCCGGGCGAGGCGCTGGAGCTCCTGGACCGCGAGCGCTGCAGCGTCTACTACGGCATGGCCAACATGGCCCGCGCGATTGCCGAGCATCCCGACCGGGCGCGCCGCGCGCTGGCGTCGATGCGCACCGGACTCACCATCGGCCTGCCCGAGGACGTCGAGATGACGATGCAGGCGGTGAGCGCGCGCGAGCTGTGCAACGTCTACGGCGCCACCGAGACGTACGGCAACTGCGCGGTGACCGACGCCCGCGACTCGCGTGAGCTTCGCCTCACCACCCAGGGCCGGCCGCTGCCGGGGATGGAGATCCGCGTGGTCGATCCCGCGACGGGGCGAGCTGCTGCCCGCCGGCGAGGTGGGCGAGTTCCGCGTGAAGGGGCACGTCACGCCGGGGTACTATCGCGATCCGGAGCAGACGCGCGCGGCCTTCGACGACGCCGGGTTCTTCGTGACGGGCGACCTCGGCCTGCTGGGTGACGACGGGCGCGTCCGCTTCCGCGGCCGGCTGAAGGAATTGATCAAGACCGGCGGCGTCAACGTCGCGCCGCTCGAGGTGGAGGCCATCCTGCTCGGACATCCGGCCGTGAAGCAAGCCTACGTCGTCGGCATTACCGATCGCGCCCGTGGCGAGGTGGGCGTGGCCGCCATCGAGCTCCACGCGGGTGCCAGCGCGTCGGAGGATACGCTGAGGGCGTTCTGCCGCGAACGCCTGGCCAGTTACAAGGTGCCGGCGCGGATCGTCTTCCGCGACCGCCGAGGAGTTCCCCCGCACGGCGACGGGCAAGGTCCAGAAGCCGCGCCTGCGCGAGGAGCTCGAGCGCCTGGCCGTCGAGGAGCGGGCCGGCTGATGCGCGCGGTGCTCTGCCGCGCCTGGGGCGAGGTCGAGACGCTGACGCTCGAGGACGTCGCGCCGCCCAAGCCGGGCGCCGGGCCAGGTGCTGATCGACGTGCAAGGCGACCGCGGTGAACTACGCCGACGCGATCATGGTGGCCGGGCGCTACCAGACGCAAGCCGCCGCTGCCGTTCAGCCCGGGCCTGGAGACCGCCGGCGTCGTCGCCGCCTGCGGCGAGGGCGTGACGCGCTTTTCGCCGGGCGATCGCGTGATGGCCATCCTCGCCTACGGCGGCCTCGCCGAGCAGGCGCGTCGCCGACGAGGTCGAGACGTTCGCGATTCCCGCCGGCATGGACTTCGACGAGGCCGGCGCCTTTCCCATCGCCTACATCTCGAGCCACGTGGCGATCCGCTGGCAGGGACGGCTCGAGCCCGGCGAGACGCTGCTGGTGCTGGGCGCGGCCGGCGGCGTCGGCCTCACCGCGGTGGAGATCGGCAAGGCGATGGGCGCGCGCGTCATCGCCGGCGCCAGCACGGCCGAGAAGCTGGCGGTGGCCCGCGAGCGCGGCGCCGACGACGCTCGTCAACTACGCCACGCGAGAAGCTCACCGAGCGCGTGATGGCGCTGACCGGCGGCAAGGGCGCCGACGTCTGCTTCGATCCCGTCGGCGGCGAGCTGTTCGACGCCGCGCTGTCCGTCGCTCGGCTGGGGCGGCCGCATCCTGCTGGTGGGCTTCGTCGGCGGCGTGCAGCAGATCCCGGCCAACCGGCTGCTCGTCAAGAACCGCGCGGCGCTCGGCTCCTCGCTGCGCTACTTCCGCTGGCACGCGCCGGACAAGCTGCTGCGCTCGGTCGAGGAGCTGCTGCGCTGGTACGGCGAGGGCAAGCTCCGGCCGCTGCGTCACCGCACCGCCTGCCGCTCGAGCGCGAGCGTCGAGGCCATCCGGCTGCTGACCGACCGCAAGGCCCACGGCAAGGTCGTCGTCGTGCCGGCCGGGCTGACGCGGTAGACGCCATGGAGATCCGCGTCGAGACGCACGGCCCGCACGTCGTCGTGGTCACGCATCGACAACCAGCCGCGCCGCAACGCCATGACGCGCGCGATGATGGCCGAGCTGGCCGGCTGTGGGACGAGCTCGAGCGCGGCCCGCTGTCGCTGCATCGTGCTGACCGGCGCCGGCGAGCGCGCGTTCACCGCCGGCGCCGACATGAGCGGCGATCTCTCCGCCTCCGCCGAGACTGGCGCACGTCGTCAGCCACGCGCTGCTCAAGCAGCGACGCCGTACACCAAGCCCATCGTGGCCGCCGTCAACGGCGACTGCGCCGGCGGCGGCGTCGAGCTGCTGCTCTGCGACCGACGTCCGCGCGGCGGCGCCGCACGCCCGCTTCGGGCTGCCCGAGGTGAAGTGGTCGATCTATCCCTTCGGCGGCGCCACGATCAAGCTCGATCCAGCAGATCGGCTACGTGCACGCGATGGAGCTGCTTGCTGACCGCCGAGCTCATCGACGCCGCGGAGGCCGCGCGCCTCGGGCTCGTCAACCGCGTCGTCCCCGCCGATCGAGCTGCATGCCGTGGGCGCTCGAGACCGCCGAGCGCGATCGCCGCCAACAGCCCGTCGGCGGTGCAGGCGGTGAAGCAGCAGATCAGCACGACGATCGCCGAGCACGCCCGCTCGCGCGAGGCGCTCGAGCAGGAGCTCGGCGACCGCGTCCGGGCGAGCGCGCACTTCCAGGAGGGCGTGGCGGCGTTCCGCGAGAAGCGCCCGCCGCGCTACGAGTGAGGGAGCCATGAGCGAGCCCGTCCGCGTCCACCTGCGAGTCCCGGGCACCGCGCCGATGCCCGAGCTGGTGCGTCACGTCCAGAGCATCGAGGCCGCCGGCTTCGACGGCGCCGGCATCCTCGACAGCCAGATGATCTCGCGCGATACGTTCGTCGTCCTCGGCCAGGCCGCGGCGAATACCTCGCGGCTGACGCTGTTCCCGGCGGTCACCAACCCGTTCACGCGCCACGCCTCGGTGCTGGCCGGCGGCGATCCAGACGGTGGAGGAGCTGGCGCCGGGGCGCGTGAAGTTCGTCATCGGCACCGGCTACACCTCGGCCAGCACCATCGGCCGCAAGCCGGCCACGCTGGCCGAGATGCGCGACTGCATCAAGACGGTGCGCGCGCTGCTCGCCGGCGACAGCGTCGACTTCGCCGGCACGCCCGGGCGGCTCGGCTACGCGGCGAAGCGCCGGATCCCGGTCATCATGGCCGCCTCGGGACCCAAGGCGATCGAGGTGGCCGGCGAGGTCGCCGACGGCGTGCTGCTGCTGGTCGGCTTCAACCGCGGCATCGTCGAGACCGCGCTCGGCTATCTGGAGCGCGGCGTCAAGCGATCGGGACGGCGGCTGGAGGACCTGGAGATCATGTGGGCGGTGCGCACCGGCACGGCGGCGACCACCGCCGAGGCGCGCCGGCATGCGCGCCCGACCGTCGTGCACTGGGGCATCCTGCGCTGGGGCGGCTACTGGCTGGAGCCGGCCGGGGTGAAGATCCCGAAGCTGGAGATCCCGGATGCGGTGCACCGGATCTATCCCGATCTCTCGCACGCGCCACGACTGGGAGGCGGCCATCGCGGCCACGTCGTTCGTCCCCGACGAGGTCGTCGCCCAGCTGTGCGACGCCTACGGCCTGATCGGCACGCCGGAGGACTGCGCCGCCCGCATCGCCGAGATGACCAAGCTCGGCGTGCGCAATCTCTACATCATGGCGCTGCGAGACGTTCGCCCTGCCCACGAGGAGGTCGCCGCGTTTCGCGACGTGGTGTTCCCACGCCTGCGCGCCGCAGGGCTGCGCGGCTGACGCGCGCCGGGCAAGCGACCGCGAGTCGTGGCTTCGAGTGAATCGCTGCGAGCGGAGGATTCCATGACCCAGTCGACGACGAACGAGCAGGGCAAGCGCGCGGACGCCCTCATCGCGCGGATGAAGGAAGCCCGGGGCTACATCTACCCGGAGTGGGAGTTTGCCGCGCGCCAGGACCCCGAGTTCGTCGAGACGTACAACCGCATCTACGAGCTCGGCCTGGGCGAAGGCAAGCACGTCTCGGCCAAGGTGCGCGAGTTCGTGGCCATCGCGCTCCTGGCCTTCCGCGGTGGCGAGAAAGCCGGCCTGGTCGCGCACATGCGGCGCGCCATCCGTCTGGGGGCCACGCGCGAGGAGATCTTCGAGATCCTCGAGACCACCATGGTGCCGGGCGGCGCGCCGACGTTTCATCGCGGCCTGAGCGCGCTCATCGAGCTCGACGCCCAGGACCCCAAGTGATGCAGACGATGCGCGCGGCCGTCATGCGCGACCGCAAGCTGGTCGTCGCGGACGTCCCGGCGCCCGACGCCCGGCCCGGGCGAGGTGCTCGTCCGCACGCTGGCCTGCGGGATCTGCGGCTCCGACCTGCACGCGCTGAAGTTCGCCGATCAGTTCGTCGAGACCGCGCGGCGGGCCGGCAACCCGCGCGTCATGGACCTCGGCCGCGACGTCGTCATGGGCCACGAGTTCTGCGCCGAGATCGTCGAGCACGGGCCGGGTACGACGCGCGCGCTCAAGGCCGGCAGCGCGCGTCTGCTCGCGCCCGGTGCTGATGCCGGCGACCGGGCCGCAGAGCATCGGCTACTCGAACGACAACCCCGGCGGCTACGCCCAGTACATGCGGCTCAGCGAGGCGCTGCTGCTGGAGGTGCCCAACGGGCTGCCGACCGATCACGCGGCGCTCACCGAGCCGATGGCGGTCGGCGTGCACGCCGTCGCCAAGGCGCGGCTCGAGCCCGACGACGCGCCGCTCGTCATCGGCTGCGGCCCGGTCGGGCTCGCGGTGATCGCCGCGCTGCGACTGGCCGGCGCGCGGCCGATCGTCGCCGCCGACTTCTCGCCGCGGCGGCGCGAGCTGGCGGTGGCCGTGGGCGCCGACGTCGTCGTCGATCCGGCCCAGACGACGCCCTGGCAGAGCTGGCGCGAGACCGCGGTCTGGACGCGATGCCGGCGCGCGCGCCGCAGCAGCCGGCGTGGCTGCCGGGGCCGCCGCTGCGCCCCGCCGTCGTCTTCGAGTGCGTCGGCGTGCCCGGCGTGCTCGATCAGGTCATGGCCGCCGCGCCGCGCGGCTCGCGCATCGTGGTGGTCGGCGTGTGCATGGAGGCCGACACCATCTATCCGATGCTCGGCATCACCAAGGAGCTGAACCTCCAGTTCGTCCTCGGCTACACGCAGGACGAGTTCGCCGCCACGCTGCGTCACATCGCCGAGGGCGCGATCCCGACGGCGCCGCTGATCACCGGCCACGTCGGCATCGGCGGCGTGGCCCAGGCCTTCGAGGAGCTCGGCTCGCCCGAGCGCCACGCCAAGATCCTGGTCCACCCCGAGCGCTGAACAGCCCGGCACGCCGAACGTGCGGCCCGCTGAGAGCCGGAGCGCCCGGCGCGCGGTCGAGCCGGGCCATTCGCCCGACCACTGGCGCCGCCGTGGTTTTGTGCCCGGCGAGGCTGGGTGACCGCCACCTGCAAAAATACGTGCGACCGCATGGTTAGCGGATTTCCAGATCTGGAATGCGGCTTGCGGTGCCGCTAGGCAGCGGTGTTGCCGGAGTACACCTTCGAAGGAGGATCCCATGAGCAAGCGAAGTGTCGGGCGAGTCGGACGGAAGCGGACTGGCGCGCGGAAACGGACAGCGGTGAAGGATCTCTCGGCCCGCAAGGCCCGCAGCGTCGTGGGCGGGCTCTTGCCCGCGGTCAAGCCTGCTCGGGAGGCTCTACCCGCGTCGCCAAGCCCGTCGAGTGTCCCGCTGGAAACGGTCAGCTTCAGCTACGGCAAGGTCCAGTTCGTAGCCGGCAGGCTCGCGGCCTCGGAGCGGGATGGGCCGGGGGACCGGAGTCGGACGCGGGCCCAGGGCATCGAGCCGGAGCAGCGCTCGAGCCCTGGGACCACGCGTCCGGCGCGAAGCGGATTGGCGTCAGATCGCCTGGTAGACCTCGGTCTCGAACTTGCCGAACAGATCGATCGCCGTGTGGTCGTAGAACGGCAGCAGCTGCGAGAGGAAGACGCCGCAGACGCTTCTTGGTGCGATCGATCCAGAAGTACGTGTTGGCCAGCCCGGCCCAGGCCAGGCTGCCGGCCGAGCGGCCGCCTGGCACGGGCTGGGTGTTGATCAGGAAGCTCAGCCCCCACTTCTTGCGACGATGCCCGGGAAGAGCTCGACGTCGTTCGACAGCGGCGGGATCGCGGTCTTCAGCGCGGCCGATCTCGAGCGGGCCGATGTGGTTCTGCGCCATCTGGTCGACGGTCTCGCGCCGCAGCACCTGCGCGCCCTTGTGCGTGCCGCCGTTCATGATCATCTGCGCGAAGGCCAGATAGTCGCCGGCCGTGCCGTAGAGGCCGCCGCCGCCCATCAGGAACTCCGGATTCTCCGGCAGCCCGAACTCGACCGGCGCGAGCGCGCCCTTGTCGTCCGCGCTGGTGCACCGCGCGAGAGCCGCGCGCGCTGGGACGGCCGAGAGCTTGAAGCGACGTGTCCTTCATGCCGAGCGGGCCGAGGATGTTGTCCTGGAAGTAGCGGTCGAGCTTCTGCCCGCTCGCCGCCTCGACCATCTTGCCGGCCCAGTCGATGTTGATGCCGTAGTCCCAGCGGTCGCCCGGGATCGAAGAGCAGCGGCGTGGTCGAGCGCGGCGTTCGTGCAGGTGGTGATGCCCGGCGTGTTGGTCGCCTGCTGGTACCGGGCGATGTCCGGGCTCCAGATCTCGTAGGAGAAGCCCGCGGTGTGGGTGAGCAGGTGCTTGAGCGTGATCGGCCGCTTGGGCGCCCGCAGCCGCGGCTTGCCGCCGTCGTCGAAGCCCTCGAGCACCTGCGCCTGCGCCAGCTCGGGGACGACGTCGCGCTGGCCGGCTGATCGAGGCTGAGCTTGCCCTGCTCGACGAGCTGCATGGCCGCGGTGGCGGTGATCGCCTTGGTCATCGACGCGATCCACACGACGGTGTCGAGCGTCATCGGCGCGTTCTTGCCGATCTCGCGCGTGCCGAAGGCGCCCTCGTACAGCGTGCCCTTGTCGGTGACGGCCACCGCCACGATGCCGGGCATCGTCTTCGACTCGACCGCCTGGGTGAACGCCGTGTCGATGCTCTTGAGATTGGCCATGAAGTGTTCTCCTTCCAGGTGACGACCGGGCGACCGTTGAACCCCTTCGACGTTGCGGCGCTGCCAGCTTATCCCACGCGGGGGCGGCTCTCAACCCGCGCCCGCGCGGCCTGGATGGCCTGCCACACGCGCTCGGGCGTGGCCGGCATCTCCACGTGCTCGACGCCGAGATCCCCCAGCGCATCGACGATGGCGTTGACGACCGCGCCCAGCGCCGGCGTGGTGCCGCCCTCGCCGCCGCCGCGCAGGCCGAGCGGGTTGGACGTGGACGGTACCTCGCTGATCTCCGTGTCGAACGACGGCAGCGAGTCGGCGCGCGGGATCGCGTAGTCCATGAAGGTGGCGGAGGCGGCCTGCCCGGTGGCCGGATCGTAGTGGCAGAGCTCCATCAGCGCCTGGCCCACGCCGGCCGCGATGCCGCCGTGCGTCTGGCCGTGCAGGATGAGCGGATTGACCGCGCGACCGACGTCGTCGACCGTGGTGTAGCGGACGATCTCCGACCGCGCCCGTCTCGGGATCGACCTCGAGCTCGCACACCGCGCAGCCGTAGGGATAGGACGGCACGCTCATCGTCTCGTCGCTGACCGCGGCGAGCGGACCGCGAAGATCCTCGGGCGCGTCGGGCCGCTGCGCGGCTGCCGCGATCGCGAAGAGGTCGATCGCGTGATCGGTGCCCTTCACCCGGAAGCGCCGCTCGGCGAACTCGATGTCGGCGGGAGCCGCCTCGAGCAGCCACGCCGCGATCCGGCGGCCGCGCGCCACGATCTCGTCCGCCGCCCGGGCCATCACCACCGCGCCCAGCCGCATCGAGCGGCCGGAGTGCGAGCCGCCGCCGAACGGCGCCTGATCGGTGTCGCCGGTGATCAGACGCACCTGCTCGTGCGCGACGCCGAGCCACTCCACGAGCAGCTGCGGAAAGCTGGTCTCGTGGCCCTGGCCGGCCGACAGGGTTCCCAGCACGACGTCGACCCGCCCCTCGGGATGCACCGTGATCTCCGTGCGCTCGCGCGGCATGCCGGTGTTGAGCTCGATGTAGTTGCCGAGACCGATGCCCCGGTAGCGGCCGCGCGTTCTGGCTTCGGCGCGGCGCGCCTCGAAGCCCGCCCAGTCGGCCAGCGCCACCACGCGGTCCTGGGCCGCCGCATAGTCGCCGCTGTCGTAGAGCAGGCCGAGCGGATTGCGGTACGGCATGGCGGTGGCGGGCACGAGGTTGCGCCGCCGCAGCGCCACGCGATCGAAGCCGTGGCGCCGGGCGGCCAGATCGATCGTGCGCTCGATGACGAACATCACCTCCGGCCGGCCGGCGGCGCGATAGGGCGTGGTCGGCGGCGTGTGGCTCAGCATCGCGCGCCCGTGCATCACCACCGCCGGCACGTGGTACACGCTGGTGGACACGCCGACGCCCTTGGCCAGCGGAATGAACGACACGGCGTGCGCGCCGATGTTGCTGGCGTTGTCCCGCCGCGGAAGGCCAGGAACGTCCCCTGCGCGTCGAGGGCCAGCTCGACGCGCGAGACGAGATCGCGGCTCTGGTAGTCGGTCAGGAACGTCTCCAGACGCGTCGCCCGTCCACTTCACCGGTCGCCCGACGCGACGGGCGGCCCAGGCCACCAGCGCGTGCTCGGGATAGGAGCTGTTGCGCGTGCCGTAGTTGCCGCCCACGTCGCGCGCCACCACGCGCACCGCGCTCTCCGGCACGCCGAGGACGACGGCGATCTCGCCGCGCAGTCGCCAGGAGCCCCCCGAGCCGGAGTACACGGTGTAGCGGCCGCTCGCCTCGTCCCAGTCGCCCACCGCCGTGCGCGGCTCCATCGGGACGCCGGTGACCCGGTTCACGCGCGTCTGGAAGCTCACGACGTGCGCCGCCCCGGCGATCGCGGCCTCGGCCGCCGTCGCGTCGCCGGCGAGCGAATCGACGCACAGGTTGCTGGCCGCCTCGTCCCAGACGATCGGCGCGGCGGGTGCCACGGCCGTCCAGCGCACCGACCACCGCGGGCAGGGGATCGTAGTCGACCACCACGCGCTCGACGCCGTCGCGCGCGACGGCCGGCGTCTCGGCGATCACCATGGCGATCGGCTCGCCGACGTGGCGCACGCGGTCGGCGGGCAGCGGAGGGTGGGGCGCGACGAAGAAGGCCGAGCCGTCGCGGCTGCGCAGCGGAACTTCGTGGGGATTGGTCGGCACCGGGCGATGCGGGATCCCCGCGAGCTCGGCGGCGTCCGTCCCGGTCAGCACGGCGAGCACGCCCGGCACACTCAGAGCGGCGCGCGCGTCGATGCGCCGGATTGCCGCGTGGGCGTGGGGCGAGCGCACGAACGCCGCGTAGGCCTGGCGCGGCAGGGTGACGTCGTCGCTGTAGCAGCCGCGGCCGGTGATCAGGCGGCGGTCTTCCGCGCGGGGGACGGGCTGACCGATGCCCTGCCGGGCGGCGTGGGTGCGCGAATCGAGGAATGACATGGCGGCCTCGGACGGGCATTCTACGTCTGTTCGACCGGAAAGGAGCGCCCCATGGCGAAGAAGAGGGGTACCGGGCTACTGATGGTGTGGGCGGACGTGCCGGCGGAGAAGGAGCCGGACTTCAATCGCTGGTACAACGAGGAGCACCTGGCCGAGCGGATGGCGGTGCCGGGCTTCCTGAGCGCCGCCCGCTACGAGGCGGTGAAGGGCGGACCCAAGCACCTCGCCGTGTACGAGCTCGAGAGCCCGGCGGTGCTGGAGAGTCCGGCGTACAAGAAGGTCCAGGCCAACCCCACGCCGTGGACCAAGCGCTGTTCGCCCGACGTCATCGGCACCACATTCATCCGCAACGTGTACTCGATGATCCATCCCAAGGCGCTGTCGACCGCCGCCGCCGAGAGCGGCCCGGCGCCGGCGCTGCAGCTCGGTCGCATGGACGTGCCGGCCGAGGTCGATCGCGAGTGGAACGAGTGGTACAGCACGATCTACGTGCCGAACTACGAGAAGGTGCCGGGCGTGATTCGCGGCCGGCGCTATCGCGCCGTGACCGGCACGCCGACCTATCTCACGTTCTACGAGTTCGAGAATCCCACGGTGTCGGAGACCGCGGCCTGGAACGCGCAGCGAGACGCGGTGCCGGCCTCGATCCCGATGCGCAAGCACATGCGCCACGCAGAGGGCTCGCCCGGCGTCTACGTCAAGACGTTGTCGCTCTGATCGGCGGACGCTGGCCGCGCCAGCCGAAGGTGAGCAGCCCGGCGGCCACCGCGGCCAGCGCGCCGTCGAGCAGGTAGACGCCATTGATGCTGATGGCGGCCAGCGCGCCCGTCACGAGCGGGCTGGCCGCCGTCCCCACCTGCACGCCGAGCGCGAGCCAGCCGAAGGCGGCGCCGCGCTGCTCGCCCGGCACCACCTCGGCGCCCAGCGCGTAGGCCAGCGTGATGGCACAGCCCAGGCACAGCCCGGCGAGCGCCCGCAGCAGGAGCAGGCTGATCCAGCCCTGGGTCAGCGCCATGGCGGCGCACAGCGGGCTGCCGACGATCAGCGCCCACTTCAAGATCTGCACCGGCGACACCCCGCGCGACAGGCGCGCGGCCATGTTGGCCGAGAGGGTGGCGGCGACGGCGGCCACCGAGATGATCGTGCCGGAGGTGGCGGCGATGGCCTCGATGCCGGGCATGTGCGCGACCTGCAGCGGGATCAGCAGCGCGAGCCCGCGATCGATGAACTGCGCGATCAGCAACATGGACATGATCAGCAGGAAGTTGGGATAGCCGAAGGCGCGCCGCATGGACAGATGGGGCGGCGGCTTGCGCGGCGCGCCCGCCTCGCCCGGCTCCCCGGGCGGCACCTCGTGGAACAGCACGATCAATCCGATCAGCGCCAGCGCGCACATCCCCGCGGTGACGAAGAACGCGGCGCGGATGCCCCAGTGGGACGCCACGTAGCCGCCGGCCGCCGGCCCGATCGCCGCGCTCATGAGCTGCGCCGACTGCACGATGCTGATGGCCATCGGGACCTTGTCGCGCGGCGCCGAGGTGCTGGCCAGCGCCATGGCCATCGGCGTGAAGCCGGCGAAGAGGCCCATGATCACCCGCACCAGGAAGAGCTGCTCCACCGACTTCACGACGCCCATGATCGCCATGATGACGACGAAGCCGGCCAGCGAGCGGATCAGCATCATCTTGCGGCCGAAGCGATCGGCCAGCCGTCCGAACAGCGGCCCCAGCAGACCGGAGATGGCCGGCGTCGACGCGGCGATCAGCCCCGACCACATCGCGATGGCGCCGGGATCGGTGACGCCCAGCTCGCGGACGTAGAGCGGCATGAAGGGTCCCGAGAACTGGAACCCGACGAAGGCGACGAAGACGCTGAGCGCCAGCGCCCAGACGTTTCGCTGCCAGGGCGCGCGCGGGATCAGAGCCCGCGCCAGTACCGCCGGCCGTTCAGTCGCACCACCCGGCCGAAGCCGGGCGCCTCGAAGTGTCCGGCCATCACGAGGATGTCTTCGCGCTCCAGCCGGTCCAGGAGCGCGCGCCGCGTCTGGCGGGTCAGCTCGGGATCCATGTCGGCGCGCGAGACCCAGTCCGGCTCCTCGAACTGCGCCGGGTTGTGGGCCGCGTCGCCGAGCACCAGCGCGCGCTGGCCCTGTGAGGTGACCAGGATGCTGACGTGGCCCGGGGTGTGGCCGGGCGTGGGCACCGCGGTCAGCTCGCGCGTGATGCTGTGCTCGCCGTGCATGAACTCGATGAGGCCGAGATCGGCAAGGGGCCACACGCAGGTGGGCGCGTTGGGATAGCGCTGCGGCTGGACGTCGGGCTCGTGCGAGGTGTCCCAGTCGATCTTGCTCATCCAGTACTTCGCTTTCGGGAACGTCGGCACCCAGCGCTCGCCCTCGCGCAGGAGATTCCAGCCCACGTGGTCGCGGTGCAGGTGGGTCATGACGACCATGTCGACCTGGTCGGGGCGCACGCCGTTGGCGGAGAAATCACGCAGCAGCTCGCCCCACGGCACGTCGGGGGTGTCGGCCGGCCGCGGGCCGAGACCGGTGTCGACGAGGATCGTCCGGCCCGACGACTTGATCAGGTACGAGCCCAGGTTGAAGCGGACCTTGTGCTCGTCGGTGAGCTTGGCCGCGTGCGGCTGCCACTGCTCCTCGGGAATGGTCGGGAAGAAGTTGCAGAGATCGAACTCCAGCATGCCGTCCGACAGCGCCAGGATCTCGACGTCGCCCACCCGGATGATATTGCTCTTCGCCATGTCGTCTCCTTGGCGGGGATTGTAGCGGAGCCTTCTCTCGGGCGGAATGCCCGGGGGCCCGGACACCGTCCTCGGCCCCGGCGGCGCGCGTACCGCGCTATTCCGTTGATTTCGCTCCACCCGGAGCCTGGCACGCCGCGTGCCCCTGTCGCCTGTCAGCCAGTCCTCAAGGGAGGCGAGAGCGATGAGTGAGAAGGGCACGGAGCTTCGGGTGCAGCGACCCGCGGATCACGCGGCGTCACCAGTGGGCTGGCCGGTCAACGACGTCCTCATACGACATCGTCTGCTCGCGCTGGATCGGCGCTATCTGTTCGCGCTGCCCAGCATCACCGTGGGGCGCGTCACGCGCGACATCGTGCACGAGCTCCGGCAGATCGCCGTCGACTACGAGGATCTGCTCAGGAGCGGACTGTCGGTCTCGGCCCACTTCAGCGAGCGCGCGGTGCGCGCGAAGATCGGTGACGCGCTGGGCTCGGCCGCGTGGGCCTGCGAGGCGCTTGCAGATCCCGAGCAGGCGCGCGCCCACTTCCTGGCCGCCGTGGCCGTCTACACGCGGGCCGGCGCCACCGACAAGGCCCGGCGCTGCCTCACCGAGCTCGACCGGCTGAATTTCTACGGCCTGGGCGAGCTACCGGCGGCACCCGCGCGGGTCCGTCAGGCCGCGAGATAGACGCGGCGACCCACCTTCATCGCGCCGGCATCGGCTGGCGTACGGACCGGACTCCCGACCCTGCCACCGAGCGCTTGAGCCCGCCCACCGCGCGGATGCATACTCGGCGCAGCCGCGGATGCCCACAGGAGGCGCGCCATGACCCAGCCCCGGACTCGCACGGCGTACTTCAACGGCCGCTTCGTCCCCGAGACCGAAGTGGTGATCCCGTACCGCGATCGGAGCTTCAACCGCGGCGACGGGTGCTTCGACATGACGCGCACCTTCGATGGCCGCATCTTCCGTCTCGAGGAGCACGTGGAGCGGCTGTATCGCTCGCTCAGCTACCTCGGCATCGACATCGGCCTGGAGCCCAAGGAGATGCTGGCGATCACCGAGGAGGTCGTCGAGCGGAACGAGCCGCTGCGCGCCGCCGCCGGTGACTGGTGGGTGGCCCAGCGGGTGAGCCGTGGCGTCGACGCCGTCGGCGACGAGGGCTGGGCGCACACCGGTCCCCAGCTCATCGTCGACTGCACGCCGCTGCCGCTGGCCCGACGCGCGGCGCACTTCCGCGACGGGATCGACGTGCAGGTGCCGTCCATCCGTCGCACGCCGCCCTCGATCCTGAGCCCGCGGGCCAAGACGCACAACTACCTGAACCTCATTCTCGCCGACCGCGAGGTCAAGGCCAGCCGCCCCGAGGCGTGGTCGGTGCTGCTCGACGAGCACGGCAACCTCTGCGAGGGGATCGGGAGCAACATCTTCGTGGTGCGCGGCGAGCGGGTGTACACGCCGCGTGAGCAGTACGTGCTGCCCGGAGTGAGCCGGCGCACGGCCATGGAGCTGGCCACCCGGCTCGGCATTCCGTGCGAGGAGCGCGACCTCGACGTCTACGATGCGGTGACCGCTGACGAGGTGTTCCTGACCTCGACGAGCCTGTGTCTGTGTCCGGTGCGCTCGGTCAACGGCCACGCCATCCGCGACGGCAAGGTGCCCGGCCCCATCACCCGGCGGCTGACCGACGCCTACGTCGCGCTCGTCGGCACCGATTTCGTGGCCCAGTACCTCGCGCGCCTGGCCTGAACGGCGCGCGCACGACTCCGAGCGAGACAGCGGAGCTGGAGATCGCGCTCGAGGGACAGGTGGCGTTCGTCACGGGCGGTGGCCGCGGCATCGGCCGGGCCGCCGCGCTGGCGCTGGCCCGGGCCGGCGCCGATGTCGCGGTGAGTGCCCGGACGGCCGCGGAGATCGATGCGGTGGCCGCGGAGGTCCGGGGTCTCGGTCGCCGCGCGCTGGCCGTGGCCTCCGACGTGACGCGCGAGCCGGATTGCCGGGCCGCGGTGGAGCGGGTCGTGAGCGAGCTGGGCCGCATCGACGTCCTGGTGAACAATGCCGGCGGATCGTCGGAGCGCGCCCCGGTCGTGGACAGCGACCCCACCAGGTGGGCGGAGACCATCGCGGTCAACCTGCTGAGCGTCTACTACTGCACGCGCGCCGCGCTGCCCCATCTCGTCCGCGCCGGCGGCGGCAAGATCATCAATGTCGGCTCGGGCATGGGGCACGCGGCGACCGCGGGCAACGCGGCCTACAGCACCGCGAAGTCGGGCGTGTGGATGTTCACGCAGGTGCTGGCCCAGGAGGTGTGGTCGCACGGCATCGACGTGAACGAGGTCGTGCCCGGCCCGGTCCTCACCCGGCTGACCGAGGGCGTGTTCCGCACGGACGCGCCGCCGCCGTTCTCTCCGAGCGAGCGCGTCAAGCTCCCCGAGGAGGTCGCGGAGCTGATCCTGTGGCTGGCCACCCGGCCGCCGGGCGGACCGACCGGTCAGAGCTTCAGCCTGGCCCGCCGGCCTCTCTGACCCCTGCTGGGGGCACCTCGCGCCCGGCGCCGGGGGCAAAACTCCGGGGATCGATCGCGTACTTTTTCAGGAGGCGGCCGAGGTCCCGGCGATCCTTCGCGGCGGTGCGCGCGGCGTGCGTGACGTTGCCCCCGTGCTCGCTGAGTATCCGCACGAGGTATTCGCGCTCGAACGCCTCGACCGCCAGGCGCTTGAGAGTCTTGAACGATCGTCGCGGCCCGGGGGACGCGGACGCGTCGTTGGGTCGGCCCGGCAAGCTGAGGTCGTCGACTTCGATCGCATCGCCCCGGGCGGCCTGCGCCGCTCGGATCATGGCGTTTTCCAGCTCGCGTACGTTGCCGGGCCAGTCGAAGGCCAGCAGCGCCGCGCGCGCCGACGGCGCCAGCGCGAGCACGGGCCGCTCGGGCCGGGCGTGCTTCTTCAGAAAGTGCAGGGCGAGGCTCAGGATGTCGTCCTTGCGCTCGCGCAGTGACGGCAAGGAGATCGAGAAGACGCACAGCCGGTAGTACAGATCCGGCCGGAAGCTCCCGGCCTGCACGCGCGGCCACAGGTCGGCGTTCGTGGCGGCCACGAACCGCACCGGAGCGTGTGGCTCGGCGCTCGGGCCCAGGGCGCGGGAGGCTCGGTCCTGGACGACGCGCAGAAGCGTCACCTGCCCCCGATCGGTCAGGGTTTCGACCTCATCGAGAAAGAGCGTGCCCTTGCCCGCCTGAGCGAGGAGCCCCGGCCGCTCGTGACCGAAGAGCTCGTCCTCCAGCAGGGTGTCCGTGAGCGAGCCGCAGTTGACGGCCACGAAGGGCAGGGGGGCGCGGTCGCTCAAGTAGTGGATCGCCCGGGCGACGAGCTCCTTGCCGGTTCCGGTCTCTCCGCTGATCAGCACCGCCGCGTCGCTTCTCGCCGCCGCCGGCAGCTGGGCCACGGCTTTGAGGAATGCCGGGGCCGCCCCGACCAGCGTGCCGAGCGCCTGGGCATCCGGCACGCCGCGAATGAGACTCTCGGACCTGGCGTCCACCTCTTCCATGAGCGATCGATTGTGTAGATTCACGCGAAGTGCGGAGAGCAAGAGGCGGACCAGCTGAGACTGCGGGATGGCATCGTCACTAACTGCTGAATTGGACTGCGACAAATCGATGGGCTGTCAGCCCGTCGACGCCACGGGAGGCCTTTCTGTCGGGGGCGACCTGAACATCAACTGGGCGTGTCGCACTGTAACTGGACAGGCGATGGGGGTCTCGTGCGCCCACCCGATCGGCAGCTACCGCGATGGCCGGTCGGGTCGATCAGCGCGCGGTCAGTTGCCCGAGAGCTTGCTGAGCCAGGTAAAGGACAGCACCACCACTCGGTAGCTCGCCGCCGGTGGCACGCGCGCCTGGAAGAAGGACCGGTTACGCGCCGGGAGATTGCCAAGCACCCACGTCGCGGTCTCGCCGACCACCTGGCCCGACGAGTCGAGGTGCTCGATGCTGACCTGCATGCGCTCGGCCTCCATGTCGGTCTTGTTGTGAGACGTATCCCTCGAGCGTCGTACCGGCCGGGCCGGGCCGGACGGTCCACTCCAGGCTGAACCAGCGCTCGAGGCTCTCGGCCGAGTACAGCGAGCGGGCGGTGACGGTGGACACGCCGAGCAGGCAACCGAGCAGCGCTACCGCCGCCACGGAGCTCCGCTGGCTCAGTGGCCGACGCTCAGGGCGGTCTTGATGACCCAGATGAAGTCGATGACCAGCGCCAGGATCAGCAGCGCACTCAGCGCCTTGTAGCCGCCGTCGCTCATGATGTCGCCTCCGTCTCGATGTGGTGTGGCCGGCTCATGTGGCCGGCCGCCGTCCGCCGTAGGCCTCGCTCGGGCCGTAGCGGCTGTCCTCGAAGATGAGCTTGGCGCGCTTGTTCACGACGCCGGCCCAGTTGGCGAGCGCGGTCTCGGTGAACTCGCCGTCGGGCCGCGGCTCGTCGTCGAAGTTGCCGTACGTGTCGCTGCCGCGGACGAGCAGGGCCGACTGACGGACCCGCGGCGGCTTCGCCCACGTCGGCAGCATCTCGACGAGCAGCAGGAAGCGACGATCGGGCCCGAGATTCGTGCCGGAGCCGTGGACGAGCGAGTTGGTGAACATGGCCATCTCGCCGGGCTTCAGCGAGAAGTCCACGGCCTTGGATTCGTCGAACGCGTCCGTGATGTACTGGCCGCGCGCCAGGATGCTCCGGGGGTCGTCGCTCTCCTCGTGTTTCAGGACGCCCCACGTGTGCGAGCCCGGGACTCCGCGCAGGCACCCCTGTTCGGTGCCGCAGTCCGACAGGGCCAGCGCGCCGAGCACGACCGGCACCGCGGCGCCGTAGGCCGAGTCCTGATGCCAGCCCGCGAAGGTCTCCCCGTCGGCCTTCTTCACGCGCCACGCCATGCTCCAGCACCGGAGGTCGGGACCGATCAGGTCCTCGAACACGTCGAGGATGTGCGGGTCTTCGGCGATGTCCAGCACCCACGGACAGAGCAGGTGGGACTTGGTCTTCATCTTCTTGATGTCGGGCGCGTGACGCGCCTCCAGCGACTCGAAGCGCTCGCGATAGCCCCGGGCTCGCTCCGGGCTCATCACCCGTACCGGCGAGAGAAACCCCTGCGTCTCGAACGACCGGATCTGGGCGTCGGTCAGGACCTTCGGCATCGGGGTCGGCCTCCTTCGGCCCTAGGCCTCGGCTTCGATCAGAATGGGCGTGTCCTGGGCAGGCTTGTAGCCCATGTGGGTGGGGAACTCGGCGCTGAGCGGCCAGGACGGTCGGGAACTTGAGCCAGAGGCGCAGCATGTGGCGCTTCTGGTGCGGCTCGGGGCCGTCGACGAACCCGGTGCGCGAGTGCAGGACCGTGTAGTTGTTGATGAGCTGGATGTCGCCGGGCTCGAGGTCCATGTCCAGGCGCAGGTCGGCCCGCCGCGTCTGCTCGTCGAGGTGGTCGAGCGCGGCGCGCTCGAACGTCGTCAGCGGCACCTCGCGCTTGACCGCGCCGGCGTTGATCTGGTTGCGGATGTAGCGGCACGAGACCATGTCGCCGGCGTAGCCGAAGATCGGGATCGGCCGCTCGGACACGCCGCGCTCGGTCAGCGCCGCCTCGCGGCGGATGTAGTAGAAGCCGTTGTAGAGCAGGCCGAGATACTCCGGGTGCTGGGCCAGGATCTCGTTGTGCACGGTCACCGACGACACGATGCTGCTGAGCCCGCCCTCGATCCCCCGCCGCAGGCACAGCAGGCCGACCATGTCGCCGGCGTCGGTGTGATAGGGCAGGTAGGCGTTGGTCTCGTAGCCGCGCACGTCGATGTTGCCGTAGGTGCGGCCGTGGTCGTAGACGTGACCGAGCAGATCGCCCTGCGGATTCTGGTGCAGCGGCGCGCCGAGGTAGCGGCCGAGGCCCCAGAGGATCAGGCCGACGTCGTCGTCGCTGTAGCGCTGCACGGGCAGCCCGCGCAGGACGACGAAGCCGCGGCCGCGTGCGGATCTCGTCCAGCACCGCGCGCCAGCCGCGCGGCCAGGGCCGGCGAGCGGGAAGTGCTCGCGGCCGATCTCGGCCAGCGGCCGGCCGGTCGCCTTGGCCGCGGCCAGGGCGCGGTCCACCTCGGCGATCTCGGCGTCGGTGAAGGTGACGATCCACGACGTATCGGCGGCGAGGCGATCGCCCCGCCAGGCCTTGGGTCCGGTGATCGGTGTCATGCAGATCGAGCTCATCGACGGCTATCTCCTGTGGGTCGAGGTGGAACGATTATCAACGTTCAGGGGCGTCCTGTCTCGGGATTCAATCCGAGGCCATGGCCCGGGCTCACCGGATGCGCGGGTCGAGGGCGTCGCGCAGGCCGTCGCCCACGACGTTCAGCGCCATCACGACGGTGAAGATCATGAGGCCGGGGTAGAGCGCGATCCAGGGCGCCTGCGACGAGATAGCGCTGGGCGGCGTTGAGCATGCTGCCCCACGACGGCGCCGGCGGCTGCTGGCCCAGCCCCAGGAACGACAGGCTCGCCTCGGCGATGATCGCCGCGGCCACCGTGAGGCTCGACTGGATGAGCAGGGGCGGCAGCATGTTGGGCAGGACGTGCCGCACGGCGACCCGCAGCGCGCGAGCAGCCGAGCGCCCGCGCGGACACGACGAACTCCTCGGTGGTGAGCGCCAGCGCCGTGCCGCGCGCCAGTCGCAGGAAGGTCGGCAGGGCGGCGATCCCGATGGCGATCATCGCGTTGATGAGGCTGGGGCCGAGAAAGGCGGCCAGCGCGATGGCCACGATCAGGAACGGGATGGCCAGCATGGCGTCGGTGACGCGCATGATGAGGCCGTCGAGCCAGCCGCCGGCGCAGCCCGAGAGCAGCCCGAGCGGCAGGCTCACGAGCAGCGCGATGGTGACCGGGACGGCACCGGCCAGCAGCGAGGCCCGCGCGCCCCAGATCAGGCGCGAGAGCACGTCGCGGCCGACCTCGTCGGTGCCGAGCCGATGCGCGGCGGACGGCGCCTTGCGGACGGCGCGGTAGTCGGTCTTGATCGGATCGAACGGCGCGAAGTACGGCGCGCCCACCGCGATGACGACGAAGGCGGCCACCACCAGCGCGGCGATCAGCGGCGGCGGGGCCGGCGCAGCACGCGACGCGCCACGCCGCGGGCGGCGCGCATGCGGAGCGATCGGCTCGGCGATGACGCGCCGCGTCGCTCACGAGCCGCGCAGCCGCGGGTTGGCCAGGAAGTACAGCACGTCGGCCATGAGGTTCAGCAGCACGTAGAGGCCGGCCGAGACCAGCACGACGCCCTGCACGACGGCGTAGTCGCGGTTGAACACGCCGTCCACCAGCATCTTGCCGAAGCCGGGAATGGCGAAGATCTGCTCGGTCAGCACGGCGCCGGAGAGCAGGCGGCCGAACTCGATGGCGCCCAGCGTGATGACCGGGATCAGCGCGTTGCGCAGGGCGTGCTTGAGCACGACCAGGCGCTCGGGCACGCTCTTGGCCCGCGCGGTGCGCACGTAGTCGGCGCCCAGCGTCTCCAGCATGGCGCCGCGCGTGTGGCGCATCATCACGCCGGCCACGCCGGTGCCCAGCACGAAGCGACGGCAGCAGGATGGTCGTGAGGTTGCGGCCGAGATCCTCCCAGGGCGCCACGTAGCCGGAGGCGGGCAGCCAGCCCAGGCGCACCGCGAACAGCAGGATGAGCATGATGCCGAGCCAGAAGTGCGGCACCGAGAGGCCGGAGAGCGCGACCAGGTTGGCGGCGACGTCGATGGCCGTGCCCCGGCGCGACGGCCGAGATGCACGCCGGCCGGGATGCCGATCAGCCAGCGCGATGAGCATCGAGCCGATGGCCAGCTCGACCGTGACCGGCAGCTTGGCTGGCGAGCAGCTCGGTCACCGGGATCCGGTTGCGCAGCGACTCGCCGAGATCGCCGCGCAGCAGCTTGCCCATCCAGATGCGCGTACTGCACCGGCGCCGGCCGATCGAGATGGTACTTGGCCCGGATCGCCGCCACCGCGGCCGGATCGTGCTCCTCGCCGGCGAGCGCCAGGGCGGCGTCGCCCGGGCAGGAGCTTCTGCAGCGAGAAGATCAGCACCGAGACGAAGAACAGCGTCGGCACCAGCACGGCCACCCGCCGCGCAACGATAGAGCGGCGCAGCGGCATCAGTTCAGCTTCAGCCCTCTCAGGCGGATGATGCCGTCGGGGTACGGCGTGAAGCCGGTGAGCTTGGCGCGTGTAGCCGGTGAACACGCGGCGGTGCCACAGGCTGCAGGCGCGGAATGTCGCGCATCATGATCTCGGTCGCCTGGTCGTAGAGCTTCTTGCGCTCGGCGGGGTCGGGCACCTGGCGCGCCTTCGTCAGCAGCGCGTCCACCTCCGCGTTGCAGTAGTGGCTGTCGTTCTGCGCGCCCTTGCAGGTGCTCTGGGTGAAGACGTTGCCGTCGGGATCGGGGCGGCCGCTCCAGAACGTGAAGTAGGCCTCGAAGTCGCCCTTGCGGCCGTTGGTGAGCATCGTGACGTTTTCCTGCGTCTGGAGATTCATGGTGACGCCGGCCTCGGCCAGCATGGCCTGGATGATCTGGGCCGCCTCCTGGCGGTCGCGCTCGGGCGGCACGATGAGCGTGAAGGTCAGGTTCGGCTGGCCGGCCTCGCGCAGCAGCTGCTGGGCCTTGGCCACGTCGCGCTTCCGCACGGGGAACTTGGCGTTGTAGTAGAGTTCGACGGGCTGACCCACTGGTTGCCCGGGATGTACTCGTTGTTGAAGACGGCCTTGACCAGCGCGTCGCGATCGATGGCCAGGTCGATCGCCTGCCGCACGCGCACGTCGGCCAGCGTCTTGCGACTTCGGCCCGTTGGCCACGTTGAGCGGGATCATCTGGTAGCCGAGCTCCGGCACGCCGACCACTTTGAGCCGGCTGTCGCCGCGGATCTCCGCCAGGTCGGTCGGCGAGGCGCGCTCGATCATCTGCAGGTCGCCCGAGCGCAGGCTGGCCAGCCGGGCGGTGGAGTCGAGTGATCGGCACGAACTCCACGCGGTCGATGTGGATGTTGGCCTTGTCCCAGTAGTCGGCGAACCGCTCGAGCACGATCTTGCCCTGGGCCACGCGCTCGACGAACCGGTAGGGCCCGGCGCACACCGGGCTTGAGTGCCGAACTTGTCGCCGAGCGCCTTGGCCGCCTTGGGCGAGACCATCATGCCGGCGCGGTCGGTCAGCGCCGCCAGCAGCGGCACCAGGGGCTCGGACAGGTTGAAGCGCACGGTCAGGTCGTTGAGCGACGTCGACGCTGGTGATCTGGCCGATCTCGGTCTTGCGGAACGAGCCCGGCGTGTTGATGTGCCGCTCGATGTTGAACTTCACCGCCTCGGCGTTGAACGGCTCGCCGTCGTGGAACTTCACGCCCGGGCGCAGCTTGATGACGATCGAGCGCTGGTCGGCGCGCCCACTCGTGGCTCGGTGGCGAGCTGCGGCACGATCTTGAGATCCGGGCGTGACGTCGAAGAGCTTGTCGCACAGCGCGGCGAAGACGAGCCGGCCGACGTAGGCGCGGCTGATGGTCGGATCGAGCGCGTCGGGATCGTCGTTGAGCCCGATGCGCAGCACGCTCTGCGCGGCGGCCGGGCCGGCGGCGAGCAGCGTGAGCGCGAGCGTGAGGGTGACCAGGCGCCTGAGGCTCATGGACGAGACTCCTCCTCCTTGCCGGGGCCGAGGGTCGCGCGACCGTCGACGGCCACGGCGCCTTTGCCCTGCTGGCGAACGATCAGCGGATTGACTTCCAGATCGCCGAGCCGCGGGCCGAGATCGGCGGCCAGCCACGACACGCGCACCACCGCGTCGGCCACGGCCGCGACGTCGAGTGGCGGGCGGCCGCGGACGCCGGTCAGCAGCGGGGCGGCGCGGAGCGCGGCGAGCATCGCACGAGCACGCTCGGCACTCACCGGGGCTCGGGCCAGCGCGACGTCCTTGAGGATCTCGACCGCGATGCCGCCGAGGCCGACCATGACGACGGCGCCGAAGTGCGGATCGCGCCGGGCGCCCACGATGACCTCGGCCTCACCCTGGACCATGGGCTGGACGGAGAAGCCCTCCAGCCCGGCGTCGAGTCCCGCCGCGCGCAGGGCGTCGAGCATCGTGCGGGCGGCGGCGCGCACGGCGTCGGCGCCGGCCAGCCCCAGCCGCACGGCGCCCACGTCGCTCTTGTGGACGATCCGGCGCGAGACGGCCTTCAGCACGACGGGCGTGTCGAGCGTGCTCACCGCGGCGGCCGCGGCCTCCGGCGTCGGCGCGGTGATCGTCTCGGCCGCCACCTGCACGCCGTAGGCGGCCAGCAGCCGCTTGACCTCGCTCTCGGTCAGCGCGCCGTCCGGGAGCACGAGTGCCCCAGCATCGGGCAGGCCGGCGGGGCGCGTGGCGGGCGCCGGCGGCGCGGCTCGCCGCGCGTCGTACTCCGCCACGAGGGCCAGGACGCGCAAGGCGTCCTCGGTGCGATCGAAGTAGAACTGCCCGATCTCGCGCAGGGCGCGACGGGGCGCCTCGGCGGCGGCGCCCGGCGTGAGCGCGATCATCACCGGCTTGTCGGCGGCCAGCGCGGCCTCGCCGATCAGCCGCGTGCGATTGGCGAAGAACGGCATCGAGGTGAGGATGATCAACCCGTACGCGACGCCGGGATCGCTCAGGAGGATGCGCGCGACATCCCCCGCGATCTCGACGTCTTCCGGCTTGCGCCGTCCGCCGAGATCGACCGGATTGTCGGCCTGTGGCGGCAGCAGCAGCTCGCCCAGCTGCGCGCGCGACTCGGCCGTCAGCGTCGCCAGCGGCACGCCCAGCTCGCTGACGCGGTCGGAGGCGATGCCGCAGCCGCCGCCCGAGGAGGACAGGATGCTGACGCCGCCGCGGCGCGGCGTGCGGTGGCGGATGAGGAAATGGGCGGCGCGCACCATGTCGTCGGGATCCTGCGCGAGCACCGCGCCCTCCTCGCGGCACACCGCCTCGAACACCTCCCAGGCGCCGGCCAGGCTCGCGGTGTGCGAGCGCGCCGACTTCACGCCGGCCTGGGTGCGTCCGGTCTTCACCACGAGCACCGGCTTGCCGGCCCGACGGGCGGCGGCCAGGCTGCGGCGGAAGCGCCCGCCGTCGAGCAGGCCCTCGACGTAGACGCAGAGGGCTCCGGTCTGCGGCTCGGCGATCATGTAGTCGAGGAAGTCGCAGATCTCGAGGTCGGCCTGATTGCCGAGCGACACACCGTAGCGGAAGCCGATACCGTCGGCGGCCGCGCGGTCGAAGATCGAGACCATCAGCGCGCCACTCTGGCTCACCAGGCCGATGGCGCCGTCCGGCAGCCGGTCGGTGTCGAGCACCACCGACGAGCAGAGCGCCAGCCGATGGTGGGGGACGATCAGCCCCATGCAGTTGGGCCCGACCAGCCGCATGCCGGTCTCCCGGGCGATCGCGACCAGCTCGGCCTGGCGGGCCGCGCCCTCGGCGCCCGCCTCGGCGAAGCCGGTGGAGATGATGACGCAGCAGCCCACGCCGGCCGCGGCCGCCTCGCGCACCGTCGCTACGAGCGAGGAGCCCGGCACCGCCAGGATGGCGACGTCGGGCGGCGCCGGCGCCGCCGCGATCGTGGGATAGGCCCGGCGCCCGACGACCTCGTCGCGGCGGGGGTTGATCGGCAGGATCTCGCCGGCGAAGCCGTGGCGGACCAGGAAGTGCATGATGCGCCCGCCGAACTTGTCCTTGCTGTCGGAGGCGCCGAAGACGGCGACCGAGCGGGGATGCAGAATACGGTCGACGTCAATGCGCGGACGGGCGCGCTGGTCTCTGAGGAGGGCGGCGTGGAGAACGGACATCGGCGCCCGCACTATATCGCAGCGCCGCGGAACGGGCCACCGGGCCCGGCCGATGCTTGATCCCCGGGCAGGGCGGGCGTAGCGTGTCACCGGGTGATGTGAGCGTTGCGTTTCCGGAGCTTCCGCGGTCGCCTGGTTGTCGTCTTCGTCGGGCTGTTCGCCGTCGTGCTCGCCATCAGCCTGCTGGTCGTCGCGGCCTTCGTGCGCGCGGCCGCCCGCTACGAGATCGGTGAGGAGCTCCGGCTGGCCAGCACCCTCTTCGTGCGCCAGCTCGACGCCCGCAGCCAGCAGCTCGTCGGCGCCACGCGCCTGCTCTCGGGTGACTTCGCGCTGAAGACCGCGGTGGGCACCGCCGATCACGAGACCACTCGTTCCGTGCTCGAGAACCATCGGCGGCGGATCGGCGCCGACGTGCTCATGCTCGTCTCGCTCGAGGGCGCGGTCACCGCCGACACCCGGCAGGGGGCCCATCCCGGCGCGGCCTTCGCGTTGCCGCGGCTGCTCGAGGAGGCCGAGCAGACGCAGGACCCGACCTGGGTGGTGCCGCTCGACGGCGGACTGGTCCGGCTGACGATCGTGCCGGTGCTGGCGCCCGATCCGATCGCCTGGCTCTGCGCGGGATTCAGCATCGACGATCGCACCGCCGCCGAGCTACGCCGCCTCACCGGGCTGCACGTGTCGTTTCTCCGGCGGCAAGAGCCCGGCTTCAGCGTGCACGCCTCCACGCTGGACCCGGCCGAACGGATCGACCTGGAGCGCGGTCTGGCCGCCGGCCGGAAGTCAGGGCTCATTGCCATCCAGGGGGCTCAGCACATCGCGCGGGCCGAGCAGGTCGCCGCCGACGTGCTGGTCGTGCTGCAGCGGCCGCTGCGCGAGGCCCTCGCGCCGTACAACCGTCTGTTCTGGATCCTGGCCATGGTCGGCGGCGCGGGCCTGCTGCTGGCCATTCTCGGCGCGATCCTCGTCGCCCGCCGCGTGAGCCGGCCGGTGCTGGCGCTGGCGGGGGCGGCGCGCCGCGTGGCCGCCGGTGAGTTCGACACGGCCGTGTCGGTGCGGCAGAGCGACGAGCTCGGCGAGCTGGCCGGGACCTTCAACGAGATGGTCGCGGGCCTGCGGGATCGCGAGCGCGTGCACGCCGAGCTGCAGCGGGCCGAGCGGCTCAAGCGCTTCTTCTCCCCGCAGCTGGCCGAGCTCCTCTCGGCCGGCGACGAGTCGATGCTGGCCTCGCACCGTCGCGAGATCACCGTCATGTTCTGCGACCTGCGGGGCTTCACGGGGTTCGCCGAGGCGGCCGACCCGAGCGAGGTGATGCGCCTGCTCCGCGACTACCACGCGATCCTGGGGCCGTTGATCGCTCGCTACGAGGGCACGCTCGAGCGCTTCACCGGTGACGGCCTGATGGTGTTCTTCAACGATCCCGTGCCCTGTCCCGATCCGGCCCTCCGCGCGGTCCGCATGGCGGTCGAGGCCCGCGACGCCGTGCAGCGCGTGCTGGAGGACTGGCGGCAGCGGGGCTACGCGCTCGGCTTCGGCACCGGCATCGCGATGGGGTTCGCCACGGTGGGCCGTATCGGCTTCGAGGGCCGCTTCGACTATGCCGCCATCGGGAGCGTGACGAACCTGAGCGGCCGGCTCTGCCAGGAGGCCACCGACGGCCAGATCTTGATCTCGGCGTCGGTCTACGCCGAGGTCGAGCGCTTCGTCGAGGCAGTACCGCTGGGCGAGCTCGCGCTCCGCGGCTTCGCCCGGCCGCTGCTCGCCTTCAGCGTGGTCAACCTGCGCGCCCGCGACTCGGTGCCGGCCGCGTCCGGCGTCTCGACCGGAGACGCCGGGCACGCCCGATGACCCACCGGATCTTCGGCGCATCCGTGCTGGTCGTCCTCGCGTTGCTCGCCGCCGGCGGCACGCCGCCGGCCATCGCGCGCCCGGGCAGCATCGAGGCTATGGTGACGGATCAGACGGGCAAGCCGGTGCTGGACGCCGTCGTGTCGCTGATGCCGCTCGGCGGGCCACCGCCGGCACTCCGCCCGACACCGGCGGTGATGGACCAGGTGAACAAGGAGTTCGTGCCCTCGGTCTTGCCGGTCGTGGTGGGCACGGCGGTGAGCTTCCCGAACCGCGACAACATCCGGCACCACGTCTACTCGTTCTCCCCGGCGAAGAAGTTCGAGCTGCCGCTCTACATCGGCACGCCGGCGGCGCCAGTGGTGTTCGACAAGCCGGGCCCTGTGGCGCTGGGCTGCAACATCCACGACTGGATGGTCGCCTACATCTACGTGGTCGCCACGCCCCACTTCGCCAAGACGACCGCCGACGGCAAGGCGCACCTGGAAGGATTGCCGGCCGGGCCATACGAAGCGCGAGTCTGGCACCCACGGCTGCGCGGCGAGGCGATGACCAAGCCCATCACGCTGGCCGACGACGAGGAAGGACACATCACCTTCGCCCTGCCACTGAAGCCGGAGTCTCGTCCCGCCCCGCGGCGCGAACCCTACGAAGGACCCCAGCAGAGCGGCTAGCGGCGGGCTTGCTTCCTAAGCTCCAGGATCCTCGGCGCCTTCGGTCAGGAGGGTCCAGTCATCGGGCGCTTCCTGGGGGCGCTGGCCTTCGGCGGTGATCACGACGCGCCCGCGGCTCGGCGAGAACCATTCCCACTGCCCGGCCGGCGGTGCCGTGGTTTCCTGGGCGTCGCCCATCTCCGGTCCGGACTGGCCGGTCTCGTCGCGCTCGGTCTTCCGGGCCTTCTTGGCTTCCAGCCGCGACACGCGGGCGGCCTCTCGCTGCTTGCGCTCGAAGCCGTAGTTTCGGCGGCGCGCCATCAGGCGGGCGTCTTCTTCGCCCGGTCGGCCACCGGGTAGCCGGCGTTCTTCCAGGCGGTGAAGCCGCCGTCCATCTCGAGGACGGGCTCGAGGCCCATCTGCTTGGCCACGTCGGTGGCCAGGGCCGAGCGCCACGCGCCGTTGCAGTAGAAGACGAACTCCTTGCCGGAGGAGAAGATGTCCTTGTGGTAGGGGCTATCGGGATCGATCCAGAACTCGAGCATGCCGCGCGGGCAGTGGAAGGCGCCCGGGATCATGCCCTCGCGCTCCAGCTCCCGGATGTCGCGCAGATCGACGAAGACCACGTTGTCCCGCCCCAGTCGCTCGCGCGCCTCCGGCAGCCCGATCGTCGTGATGCGGGCCTTGGCCTCGTCCACCAGCTGCCGGAAACCTTTGCGCATCTTCATCCTCTGGAATATTACACTCTCGTTCGCGCGCATGCACCCGACTTCGACGCCGGCAGCATCGCGGTCCCGCCCGCTCCTCGCCGTGGCGGCCGGCGTCCTGGCCATGCTGCTCTACGGCGGCCAGTTCGTCGTCTCACGCTTCAGCCTGCAGCAGACGCTGACGCCGTGGGACCTGGCCGCCCTCCGGTTCGGCGTCGCCGGGCTGGTGAGCCTGCCCTTCTTGATTCATCGAGGGCTGCGCAGTGCGGGGGGCATCGGCTGGGGTCGGTCGCTCGTGCTCGCCATCACGGCCGGCGCCCCCTACACGCTCATCCTGTACCTGGGTCTGGCCGCGGCGCCGGCCGCCCACGGCGCGGTCATCATCCCGGGCGCGACCCCGCTGTTCGCGGCGGCGTTTGCCTGGGTGTGGCTCGGCGAGGAGACGGCGCCGTGGGCGATCGTCGGACTCGGCCTGATCCTGGCCGGACTGGCGATGGTGAGCTGGCCGGCGCTCACCGGCCCGCCTGGCGACAGGACGTGGGAGGGCGACATCCTGTTCATCACCGCCGCCGTGCTGTGGGCGATCTACACGGTGGTGGTCCGGCGCTGGCAGGTCCGTCCGTCCCGGGCCATCGTCATGGTGTGGGTCCTGGCGCTGCCGTACCTTCCCATTTACTGGGCGCTGGATGGCGGCGCGCGGCTGATGGCCGCACCGCGGGGCGAAGTCATCTTCCAGGCGCTCTATCAGGGGGTCGGGGTCGCGCTGGTGGCGCTGTTGCTCTACAGCCGGGCCATTCGCGCACTCGGCGCGGCGTCCGCCTCGTTCTTCATGCCCCTCATCCCGGTCATCGGCGGGCTGCTGGGCGTCCCGGTACTGGGCGAGATCCCGATTCCGCTGCAGGTGGCCGGCATGGCGGCCGTGACGGTGGGGATCGCGCTGGCGGCCGGGCGCAGCGTCACCGTCAGCGCGTTCACCGGCGGCGGCGGCTCTTGATTCGCGCGACCGCTTCTTCGGTCTTCTCGCGCGAGCCGAAGGCGGTCAGCCGGAAGTAGCCCTCGCCGCTCGGACCGAAGCCGCCACCCGGCGCCCCGACCACGTGCGCCTCGGCCAGCATCTGGTCGAAGAAGTCCCAGGACGAGACGCCCGCGGGGATGCGGATCCAGATGTAGGGCGCGTTGCGGCCGCCGTACACGGTGAAGCCGGCCTCGGTCAGGCCCGTGGCGATCGTCCGGGCGTTGTCCATGTAGAAGTCGACCAGCGCGCGAACCTGCTTCTGCCCGTCCGGCGTATAGGTGGCGGCCGCGGCCTTCTGCACGATGTACGGCGCGCCGTTGGACTTGATGGTGGTGCGGCGCGTCCAGAGCTGGTTGAGGCTCTGCGTGGTCCCGTCCGCGCTGCGCCCGTGCATCTCCTTGGGCACCACGGTGTAGGCCAGGCGCAGCCCGGTGAACCCCGCGCTCTTGGAGAAGCTGCGGCACTCGATGGCCACCTCGCGCGCGCCCTCGATCTCGTAGATCGTGTGCGGCACGTCGGGATCGCGGATGTAGGCCTCGTAGGCCGCGTCGTAGAAGATGACCGCGTCGTTGGCCTTGGCCCACTCGACCCAGCGGGCCAGCGTCTGCCGCGTCGCCACCGCGCCGGTCGGATTGTTGGGATAGCAGAGATAGACGAGATCGGCGCGGCGGTCGGGCAGCGCGGGCTGGAAGTTGTTCTCGGCGGTGCACGACAGATAGACCATGCCCGCGTAGCGGCCGCTCGGGTCGGCCTTGCCCGAGCGGCCGGCCACCACGTTGCTGTCGGCGTAGACGGGGTAGACCGGGTCCATCAGGCCCACGACACAGTCGCCCGCGAAGATCTCCTGGAGGTTGGCGCTGTCGCTCTTGCCGCCGTCGCTGACGAAGATCTCGTCGGGCGCCAGCTTCACGCCGTGCGGGGCGAAGTCGTGAGCGGCGATGGCCGCGCGCAGGAACTCGTAGCCGACGTAGGGGCCGTAGCCGCGAAAGCTCTCGGGGCGCGCCATCTCCTCGGCGGCCTCGTGGATGGCCCCGACCACCGCCGGCGGCAGCGGGCGGGTGACGTCGCCCACGCCGAGGTCGATCACCGAGGCCTCGGGGTGCGCCTCGCGCGAAGGCCGCCTGCCGGCGCCGGATCTCGGCGAAGAGGTAGCTCGATCGAAGATTGAGGTAGGACTCGTTGATCCGGGGCATGGGGCGATTCTACCGCGGCGAGGCCAGCTCGGTCGCCTCGTCGGCCGGGAAGTACGATTCGATGCGCAGCTCCTGCAGCGTGATGTCGTGGGGCGTGCCCAGGCTCGTCAGCGTCGTGAAGTAGCGGAGCGCGAGGTCACCCTTGCGGAACTCGATCGGCAGGAACGGCGCGGTGGAGACGTCGAGGTCGAGCGTTCGCCAGCGCGGCGGCACGCCGGGGTAGGACAGCATCTCCTCCAGCAGGCGGCGCGTCTCGGGATCGCCGAAGCCGCTCAGCGCGTCGCGATGCAGCCACTGGATCAGCGCCGCCGCCGTCGGCTCCCAGTTCACGATGTGGGGGCGGAAGCCGCTCGGGTGGAACATGAGCCGCATCGCGTTGCCGCCGAGCTCGCCGACGACCTGCGGCTCGAGCAGCGCTTCCACCAGCCGCCCGGTGGCGGCGTTGGCCAGCAGGATGTTCCAGTGCCGGTCGAGCACGATCGCCGGGTAGGGCTCTTGCTGGCGCAGGATGAAATCGAGCGCGCGCCGCACCTGGCCGAGCGCCGGCGCGTCGAGCGCGGTGGCGCGATAGATGGGCGCGTAGCCGGCGGCCACGAGCAGGTCGTTGCGGTCGCGCAGCGGGACGTCGAGCACGCGGGCCAGCAGCAGCACCATCTCGCGGCTGGCCTGCGCCCGTCCGGTCTCGACGAAGCTCAGGTGGCGGGAGGACACGCCGGCCTCGACGGCGAGCTGGAGCTGGCTCATCCCGCGCTGCGAGCGCCACTGCCGGAGCAGCCGACCGAAGCCCGGTTCCGCCGTCGTGACAGGAATCTGTGCCATGCCCGGACTCTACACCGGGGCTCGTATGGCCGACATTACCTCGGAGGTCATTGCCAGCCGCCGGATGAGGCGGCATCATGCCGGCGGAGGTGAGGCTGATGGATCTCGATCCCAAGGCCATCGACGAGCGGCTCAAGGGGACGCTGTCGGACCTGCTGGGCGTGCGCTTCGTCGAGGCGACGCCGGAGCGGGTGGTCGCCGAGCTGACCTATCGTGAAGAGCTGACGACCATCGGCGGCAGCCTGCACGGCGGCACGCTCATGGCTTTCGCCGACACGATCGGCGCGGTGGCGACCGTGCTGAACCTGCCGCCCGGCGCCACCACCACCACGCTGGAGTCGAAGACCAACTTCTTCGCCGCCGGCCGCGCCGGCACGGTGCGGGCGGAGTCCACGCCGCTGCACCGCGGCAAGCGCACGATGGTGTGGCAGACGCGGGTCACGGACGCGAGCGGGCGCCTGCTGTCGCTCACCACGCAGACGCAGATGGTGCTGGTCTGAGATACCGCTGGTGCTGGTCCGAGATACCGCGGCTGCGAGTCCGAGGGCTAGACCAGGCCGATGGAGCGGGCCACGGTCTCCAGGTGGTGCTGCGCGTCGCCGTAGTCGAGCGCGGCGGCCTGGATGCGCTTGTGGAACAGGTGCAGCGGGTGCTCCTCGCAGTAGCTGATCGCGCCGAAGATCTGATGACCGCGACGCGCCACCGCCAGGCACGCCTCGCCCGGCGTGCGCCTTGGCGATGCGCGACGTCGCTCTCGGCCGGCTGTCCCTCGGCCGCCTTCCACGCCGCGAGGTAGAGCAGACCGCGCGCGGTGTCCACGTCGCGCACGAGGTCGGCGCACGCGTGCTGGATCGCCTGGTAGCCGCCGATCGGTCGCCCGCCCTGCACGCGGGTCCTGGCGTGCTCGACGACCAGATCGAGGATGCGCTGGGCGCCGCCCACCATCTCGGCGGTCCGCGCCAGCGCGCCGGCCGCGAGGGCGTGCGCCAGCGGCGCCGCGCCACACCCGACCGCGCCCAGCCGATCGTCCGCCATGATCTCCACGCCGTCGAACACCACCTCGAACAGCTTCTCGCCGCTGATCGCCTCCAGGGGCAGCCGGCTGATCCCGCGCCGGTCCGTCGGCAGCAACAGCAGGCTGAGCTCGTTGCGCTCGCGCACGACGACGATCGAGCTGATCGGCGACGTGGGCGTCCTTGACGAAGAGCTTGCGGCCGGTCAGCCGTCCGGGCACCGCGCACGCGAGCGCCACGTCGGCCGGATCGCTGGAGCCGCTGTCCTCCACCAGCGCCAGCGTGGCGATGCGCTCACCGGTGGCCAGCGCGGGCAGCAGGCGCTGGCTCTGCGTCGGCGCGGCCCGCGGCGGTCAGCAGCGAGGTGGCCACGACGGCGCTCGTCACGAACGGGCCGGGCAGGCACGCGTAGCCCATCTCCTCGACGAGCAGAGCCACGTCGAGCAGCGAGCCGCCGCTGCCGCCGAGCTCCGGCGCCACGAGCAGCCCAGGCCAGCCGAGCTCGGCCATCCGTCGCCACAGCGCGTCGTCGAAGCCGCGCGCGTCGAGCACCCGACTCCTGGACGCGCTCCGGCGGGCAGTGCTCCTCAGGAATGCGCGCGCGGTGGAGGTGAGCATCTGCTGCGCGGGCGACGGGCGGATGTCCATCGCTCAGCCCTCGGCTGCGCGCCTCGGCCTTGGGCTCGGCCGGCAACCCGAGTCCGCGTACCGCGATCGTGGTGCGCAGCACCTCGGCGGTGCCGCCGGCGATCGTGTGGCCGAGGCTCGTCAGATAGTGGTGCGAGATCGTATCCGCCGAGCTTCGCCCCGCGCGAGCCCTCGCGCAGCGGTCCCCACGGGCCGAGCAGGTCCATGCCGAGCTGCGCGATCTTCTGGCCGGTCTCGTCGGCCATCACCTTGGCGACCGCGGTCTCGTAGCGTGATGGTCGCGCTCGTCGCGCATGAGGCAGGCCGCGCGGTAGAAGAGCGCGCGCAGCGCGGCGAGATCGACGGCGACGTCGGCCAGGCGGCGGCGAACGGACAGGATCGCGCGCGAGCGGCACGCCGCGCACCCGCTCAGTGTTGGCGTACTCGACCAGCTGGCGGAGCGTGCGCTCCAGCGCCGGCGCCTTGTAGAAGCGCCCCCAGAAGCGGTCGGAGTCGAGACCGTTGAGCAGCGCCACGAAGCCCTCGCCCTCCGGGCCCAGGCGCATGTCGGCCGGCACGCGTACATCGTCGAGGAAGGTCTCGTAGTGGTAGACCTCGCCGGTGAGGCTCGTGATCGGTCGGATGTCCATCCCCGGCGTGCCGTTGGGCACCACGAACATGCTGAAGCCGCGGCTCCGGCGCGCTTCCTGGCTCGTCCGTGCGAACACCAGGCCGTAGCGTCGCGATGCCCGCGTGGCTCGACCAGATCTTGTGACCACGGATCACGTACTCGTCGCCGTCGCGCCGCGCCTGCGTCTTCAGCGCCGAGCAGGTCGGAGCCGGCGCCGGGCTCGCTGTAGCCCTGCCAGAACGTGCCGTCGCCGCGCGCCACCGCCGGCAGCACCTCGCGCCGCAGGCGCTCGCTGCCGTAGGCGATGATGGCGTCGGCGGTCTGCCAGCAGCCGGCGAGCGGCCCGAACGGCGCGCCGGCCAGGGCCAGCTCTTCCAGCAGCACGAGCTTGAAGAACAGCGGCCGCTCCTGGCCGCCGAAGGCCTTGGGCCAGCCCATGCTGAGCCAGCCCTGCGCGCCGAGCGCGCGCATGAACGCGCGCGAGTGCGCGCCGGAGCCGTAGCCCGCGTCCATGCCCTCGAGAGGAAAACTCTCGAGCGGCTGCGCGCGGAGAAAGCGCCGCACCTCTTCGGCGAAGGCGCGCTCGTCGGCGGTGAAGGCGAAGTCCATCGCGAATCTGGACTATAGCCGATCCGGCTGACGAGCGGCAGGGTGGGGCGTATCATCAGGGTCCACTCACGCAGTGCACGCACCACACGAGAACAAGGAGAACGTCATGGCAGGCCGAAGCGAAGAGCTGGCCAAGAAGTTCGAGGCGAAGGCGGCCGAAGCGACCGCGGTGTTCGAGAAGCTGAGCGACGCCGACTGGAAGAAGAAGACAGGGGACTGGTCGGTGGCCGTCACCGCGCACCACATCGCCAGCTCCCACGCTGGCCTGTCCGGCGTGGTGAAGATGCTGCGCGCCGGCCAGGGACCGGCCATCACCATGGACATGATCCACGCCGGCAATGCCAAGCACGCGCAGGAGTTCGCCAACTGCACGAAGGCCGAGACCATCGCGCTGCACAAGAAGAATGCGGCGGAGGCCGCCGCCGTCGTGCGCGGGCTCAGCGACGCGGAGCTCGACAACAAGGGCGTGGTGCTGCAGGGTATGCCGCCCATGTCGGCGGGCGATCTCGCGGGTGGCCTGATGGTCGGCCACATCGACGAGCACCTCAACAGCATTCGCGCCGCCGTCGGTCACTGAACGGAAGGGCCGGGGGACACGCCCATGGCGAATGAGGCGCTGGAGCGCGCGATGGAGTTCCTGGTGGCGCGCGACTGGAAAGCCGCGCACGAGATCGTGCAGAAGGACAAGTCCACGCTGGCCGCGTGGCTGCACGGCATCGTGCACACGATCGAGGGCGACCTCGACAACGCGCGCTACTGGTACCGCCACGCCGAGCGCGAGTTCCCCGGCGCCGACGCCCTGCCGCAGGAGATCGCGGCGGCCGGCGCCGCGGTCAGTGCGTCGAGTACACGCTCGTCCGACCCGTCCGATCGAACGCGATGACCTGGTAGCGCTCGGCGGGCTGCCCGGGCACGTCCATGCCCGGCGCGCCCGCCGGCATGCCGGGCACGGCGAGGCCGGCAATCCGCGGGCTCTCTTTCAGGAGTCGCTTGATCGTGGGCGCGGGGACGTGGCCTTCGATCACGTAGCCACCGATCACCGCCGTGTGGCAGGACTGCAGATCGCTCGGCACGCCGTGGCGCGTCTTGATCGGGCCGACATCGTTCACGTCCTCGGCTTGCACCGTGAAGCCGTTCTTGCGCAGGTGATCCACCCACGCCGCACAGCAGCCTCAGGTCGGGCTCTTGTACACCGTGATCGCGGAGGCGGCGTCGCCGCCCGCGACCCGGCCGACCGCGGCCAGCCCCAGCATGGTCACGCCCGCACCGGTCAGCAGTCCTCGTCGGGTGAGCATGACGCATGGTACCGCACCCGATCGCGCCGGTGGTCGGCCTGAGCCGGAAGTCTCGCTCGGCTCGCGGTACGGGTCGGCGGTAGACTGCCTCTGAATGGCGCGTTGTCTGCTCGGTCTGGCGGTAGTCGCGCTGGTCGCGTGCGCAACTCCCACGCCGTCCATGGAGACCGCGACCTCGTTGCCCACGCCGGCGCCCCCGCCGATCGCCACCGCACCCCGTCCGAGCCCGGGGCAGTCCGCGCTCGATCAAGGCCGGGCTCTGCGTGCGCAGGGCGATCTGGTCGCCGCCGCGACCGCGCTGCGCGAGGCGATCCGGCAGGATCCCGATCTGGCCGACGCCCGCGTGAGCCTGGGCGTGACGCTCTGGGAGCTGGGGGATCTCGACGGGGCCGTCGAAGAGCTCCGCGCGGCGCTGAAGCGGCGGCCGGATTCCGTCGCCGCGCGCCTGGCGCTGGCCCGCGTGTTCCTGTCCCGCCAGGAGTGGGCGGCCGCGCGGGCCGAGCTCGACTCCGTGGTGGGCCGCCAGGCGGATCGGACCGACGCGCACTTCGCCCTCGGCGTCGTGCGCTACGCCCAGGGCGAGGTGAGCGGGGCGATCGACGAGTACCGGCAGGTCCTCGCCGCCGATCCGCAGCAGCCCGATGCCCGCTATCACCTGGGGCTGCTCCTCACGCTCGCGCAGCGGGCCCCGGAGGCCACGCCCGAGTTCCTCGCCGCCGCCCAGGCGGGTCACGGGCGCGCGCAGTACTTCGCCGGAGTCGCGCTGGCCACGGGGCTCGGCGTGCCGCGCGACGTCGGCGCTGCCGTCGGCTGGTGGTTCAAGGCGGCCGATCAGGGCGTGCCCCAGGCCGAGGAAGCGCTGGCGCAGTGGCGGCAAGCCGCGCTCGGGCGGGGCCGCCGCGGTCCGGCCGAGCGTCAGGCTGCGACGCTGGCGTTCCAGGACTATCGCGCCTCGCTCTGGAAGGACTTCCCCGATCTGGCGCGCGGCGACACGGTCGGCGGGGCCTTGCTCGACCAGGGGCGCGTGAGTGAAGCGATCGTGGTCCTGATTCGCGAGGCCTCCGCCCTCAGCGAGCCGGCGCAGCGCCTGCTCGAGACGCTCTACGAGGACGGTGTGAGCGGTGCCTTGCCGCCTCGCGATCCCCGGATCCTGGTCTATCTGCAGAGCGCCGCGGCCGAGGGCCGGCGCACACCACCGCCGCGCTAGATGACCGGGCACCGGCGTGGACGGCGGTGGCTGGTGCTGGGGATCGGGCTGGCAGCGACGGTCGTGGCGATGCTGGGCGTGTGGGTGGGCGGCGACAGCGTGACCGCAGTGGAGTCGGCCGCGCGAGATGCGTGGGTGCCGGCGCTGGCGCCGGTGAGTCCGTCGGTGGTGGTGGTGGCGCGGGACGCGCCCAGCGAGGCGCGATTCGGAAGGACAACGTGGGATCGCGCCGTCCTCGCGCGGCTCGTGGCGGCCATCGCGCGGGCGGGCGCGACCGCGATCGGGGTCGACATCGCTCCGGGTCGGCCGAGCGTGCCGGGGCGCGGGGGAGCGGCGAGCGATGCGCTCCTGGCCCAGACGGCGGCCGCAGCCGGCAACGTGGTATTCCTCGCCGAGCCTGGAACGGCGGCGTTCGGCCCCGATCCGCTGGCCGTCGGTCACATGGTCGTCGTCACGGATCCGGATGGCGTCGTGCGTCGCGCGCCGCTGACCGTCAAGGTGGGCGAGCGGGATGTCCCGGCGCTGGGCCTCGCCGTCGCGGCGGCGGGCGGGGCGGGCGCGGAGGCGACGATCAGCCGGATTCCGGCCGATCGCGCCGGCCGCGCGCAGCTCCGCTGGGCGCCCGATCTTCCCGTCGTGCCGATCAGCGAGGTGTGGACGGCGATCGAGACGGGTGGCGCCGAGCGCCTGCAGCGACTGGTCGAGGGCAAGCGCGTGCTGCTGGTCACCGAGCCCACTGCGGCCCTGCGACGCACGCCCATCGGCCCGCTGTCGGACATCGGGATCCAGGTCGAGCTGCTCAATGCCGCGCTGACCGGCGCGTGGCTGCGTCAGGCGCCGCCGCTGTGGACCTGGGGCGGGACCCTGCTCGTGGCGGTGGTCGCGGCATGGCTGGGTCTGGCGTTCGGTGCTGGGATCGCCGTGGCCGGCCTCGTGCTCCTGACCCTCGCCCTCGCGTCGCTGGTGTCGATGGGCGCCGTCCTGCTCGGCGTCGTGCTGCCGATCGTTCAGCCGTTCGCCGCGCTGACGCTGGCCGGCGTCGGCGCGCTGGTGTGGAACCAGGTGGGCGCCGCGCGGCGCCTGCGACGGCTCGAGGGCGAGGTGGCCGGCATCCGGGAGCACCTGGTGCGGCAGGAGTCCACGGTCGAGACACTCGAGGAGGATCTCGAGGCGGCGCGGGTCGCCGTCGCGCGCTCGACGGGCGCCGAGCGCGGGCTGCTCGACGCCGCGGATGCGCTGCGGGGCCAGCTCGCCGCGGCCACCGCGCAGGAAGAGCAGACGCGTCTGCGGCTGCACGCGCTCGAGCGCGAGCTCCGCGCCGCCGACCGGCCGACCGGAGCTCCGGCTGACGCCGAGCAGGAGCGCCTTCGCCGCCGGTGCCTGGAGGTCGGCGTCGTCACGCGCGATCCGGCCGTGCTCGTCCTGTTCCGCGACCTCGAGCGCGCGGCGCGCACGACGCTGCCGATTCTCCTCGCCGGCGAGCCGGGCACCGGCAAGGAGCTGTTTGCCCGCGCCGCCCATCGGCTGAGCCCGCGGGCGGGCGGGCCGTTCGTGGCGGTGAACATGGCGGCCATCCCGCCCGACCTGTTCGAGAGCGAGATGTTCGGCCACGTGAAGGGCAGCTTCACGGGCGCGGTGGCCGATCGCCGGGGCTACTTCGAGCAGGCGGCCGGCGGAACCATCTTTCTGGACGAGATCGGCGAGACGCGCGCCGAGCACCAGGGCAAGCTCCTGCGCGTGCTGCAGGACCGCACCCTGCATCGGGTCGGCGCCGCGCAGCCGACGTCGGTGGACGTCCGGGTGGTCGCGGCCAGCAACCGGGACCTCGAGCGTGGGGTGTCCGAGGGCTGGTTCCGGGAGGATCTCTACTTCCGGCTGAAAGGCGTCGTCCTGAGGCTGCCGCCGCTGCGCGAGCGGCATCGGGACGTGGCGCCGCTGGCCCACCGCTTCGTGGAGGAGGCGGCGGCGGAAGCCGGTCGGCGCGCGAGCCTGTCCGAGGCCGCCGTGCTCGCGCTGGAGCGGTACGCCTGGCCGGGCAACGTGCGCGAGCTGCAGAACGCTCTACGGCGCGCGGTGGCGCTGGCCGATCGGGAGGTGCTGACGGCGGCCGATCTCCGGCTGGATGGGCCACCCTCGACCGCGGCCCCGGCCGCCGAGCCCGGAGGCGACGCGGCCGTGCTCGATTCGCTCCGGCGGCACGGCTTCGACATGCAGGCGACGGCCGGCGCTCTCGGCTGGGACCGGAGCACCGTCACCCAGCGGCTCAAGGGGCTGGGCTTCCGCGCGCTGGTCGAGGCCGGCGGCAATCGGGGCCAGGCGGCGCTGGCGCTCGCCGGTGATCCGGCGCTGGCGCGCACGGTGGAGGTCAAGCTCGGCGAGTATCACGAGCACCTGCTGCGCTCCGTCGCCGGGTTCGACTCGGCGGAGGCCGCCATCGCCGCCTGCCGGCGTCGGTTCAAGAATCTGCCCGAGCGGCACTTCCGCTCGCTGGAGACCCTGGTCCGCGAGACCTTCCCCCGGTAGCCGCTCCCCGCGCGGGGATCGTGCGGGGATGCGGGGAGATCCACGCACGCCGTCGCCGCCAAGTACGCGAAAGCAATCGAATCATGCTGTGGCTCGGGCGTTGCTCTTCCGCCGCCGTCCAGGAGGAACACGCCATGACCAGCACGCAGCCGCCGCAACCGCCCAAGAGGTTCAACGAGGGGGCCTTCGTCACCGGAGGCCGAGAGATCGCGCTGATGGTCGTCGTCCTGGCGATCGTCGCCATCGGCATGGTCGCGACCTACTGGGTCCGCGCCCGCGCCGAGGCCTCGAGCAAGCCCGGCGTCACCACCGGCACGCCCGCCGAAGCGCCCGCCCGGGCTCGCGTCGTCGCGCCGGCGCCCACCACGCCCGACACCGACGCGGTGCACACCGACATCTACTTCGACTTCAAGAGCACGCGCCTGCGCGCCGACGCCGCGCGCCTGCTGCAGGACAAGGCCGTTCAGATGGAGCGGACCAGCACCTGGGTGGTGCTGATCCAGGGCTATGCCGACAGCCAGGGGCCGGTCGAGTACAACCGGCTACTGGCTCACCGGCGGGCCGAGTCGGTCAAGCAGTTCCTGGTCGAGCTCGGGGTACCGGAGACCTCGATCAAGGTCGTCACGATCGGCAAGGAAGGTGCGCTCTGCGATGATCCGTCGCGGGAGTGCCAGCAGCTCAACCGTCGCGTCCACCTGGAGATCCGCAAGATGGTCCGCTCAGCGGCGGCCCCCGTCCGCCCCGAGATCGCCGTGGGCGACGCGCTCGAGACGTCGCCGGCGCCGGCGGAAAGCGGGCGGCCATGACCCTCGCCCGCCTCGTGATGCTTCTGGCTCTTCTGCAGTTGCCGCCGGCGGGTTTTCCGCCGGCGGCGGTCGCAGCGGCGAGCTCGCCCGCGGCCAGTCCACGGCGGGTGACCGAGGGCACGCTGTTCTGGAAGGCGGGCGAGCAGCAGACGGCTGCGCCCGTGCTCGCGACGAACGTGGAGATCCGGGTGACGGGCATGGTCGCCCGCGCCCGGGTGCATCAGGAGTTCACGAACCCGGGCCCCGAGTGGGCCGAGGGCGTCTACGTGTTCCCGCTGCCGGACGACGCGGCGGTGGATCACCTGCAGATGCGCGTGGGCGATCGAATCATCGAGGGCATGATCCACGAGCGCCAGGCGGCCAAGGCGGCCTACACCGAGGCCCGGCAGCAGGGCCAGCGCGCCAGCCTGGTCGAGCAGGAGCGGCCCAACGTGTTCACCACCTCGCTCGCCAACATCCCGCCGGGTGCGGCGATCACGATCGAGATCGAGTACCAGCAGACCGTGCACTACGACGCCGGCGAGTTTCGCCTGCGCTTTCCCATGGTCGTCGGTCCCCGCTACGTCCCGGGCGAGCCGGCGCCCGGCGCGGGGCGCGGGCCAGGCGCTCGACACCGACCAGGTGCCCGACGCGTCACGCATCACGCCGCCGGTGCTGCCGCCCGATCGCGGTCCGGTGAACCCGGTCCGGCTTCGCGTCGAGCTCGATCCCGGCGTGGCGCTGGCCGCGGTGGAGTCCTCGTATCACCCGATCCACACCGCGCCGCTGGGCGATGGCTACGAGATCACGCTGGCGGAGCAGGCGGTGGCCGCCGACCGCGACTTCGAGCTCGTCTGGCGCCCGGTCGCGGGTGCGGCACCCACCGCCGCGCTGCTGGTGGAGCCACAGGGCGAATTCGTGTACGCGCTGTTGATGGTGATGCCGCCGGGGCGGCGTCGGCCGAGCGCGTCCGGGTGCCGCGCGAGGTGATCTTCGTGCTCGATCACTCGGGCTCGATGGGCGGCGCCTCGATCGACCAGGCCAAGGCGGCGCTGACCCTGGCGCTCAACCGGCTCACGCCCGCCGACACCTTCAACGTCATCCGCTTCAACCACCGCACGGATAGTCTCTTCGCCGCGCCGCAGTCGGCCAGCGGGGCCAACGTGCGGGCCGCCGAGCGCTATGTCGCGGCCATCCGCGCGGACGGCGGCACCGAGATGCTCCCGGCGCTCGAGCGCGCGCTCGACGCGACGGACGGTGGCGGCCGGCTGCGCCAGGTCATCTTCCTGACCGACGGCGCGGTGGGCAACGAATCACAGCTGTTCGCGGCGATCCGCGAGCGACTCGGAGACCGCCGCCTGTTCACGATCGGCATCGGCTCCGCACCCAACAGTCACTTCATGCGCGAGGCAGCACGCCTGGGCCGTGGGACGTTCACCTACATCGGCAGCCCGGCCGAAGTGCAGGACAAGATGGTCGCGCTGTTTCGCAAGGTCGAGTCCCCGGCGGTGGCGGACATCCGGCTGGAGCTGGCCGGCGCCGGCGACGCCGAGATCCTGCCCACGCCGATCCCCGATCTCTACCAGGGCGAGCCGGTCGTCGTGACGCTCCGGGCCCGCACGCTCCCGGCGCACGTGACCGTCCGCGGGCGCTCGGGGTCGACCGCGTGGGTGCGCGAGGTGCCGATCCACGCGGCCGTCGAGGGCGCCGGGCTGTCGACGCACTGGGCGCGCCGGAAGATCGCCACGCTGCTCGATCAGCGATCGGCGGAGGCCACCGACGATGCCGTGCGCCAGGCGGTGATCGAGGTCGCGCTCGCGCATCACCTGGTGAGCCGTTACACGAGCCTGGTGGCCGTCGACGTGACGCCCGTGCGGCCGGCGGACGCCGGTCTCACCAGCCATGCGCTCGCGACCAACCTGCCGCACGGTTGGGACTACGCGGCCCTCATCGGCGCCGGGCAGGGCGCCACACCCGCCGCGCTCCACCTGGTGCTCGGCCTCACGGCCCTGCTCGCGGCCGTGGTGCTCGGCCTGTGTCTGCGCGGCGCGCCCGCGCTCGTCGTGGTGAGGAGGAGGAAGGGGTGAGTACTAGAGCGCGCGCAGCACTGATCGTCGTGCTCCTGGCCGGTGTCGGCGTGTGGCAGGTCGGTGAGGGCGCGTGGATCTTCGTCAAGGCGCACCTGGCCCAGCAGCTGCTGCAGCGGGCGTGGGCGCGGACGCTGGCCGGCGAGTCGAGCGTGAAGCCCTGGCCGTGGGCGGACACCTGGCCGGTCGCACGGCTACGGGCGCCCGCCCACGGCGAGGATCTCATCGTGCTCGCCGATACCAGCGGCCGCACGCTGGCGTTCGGGCCCGGGCTGGCGCCCGGCAGCGCACCGCCGGGTGCTCACGGCACCACGATCATCACCGGCCATCGCGACACGCATTTTCGTTTCCTCGAGCGGGTCCGGCCGGGCGAGGAGCTGGTGCTCGAGATCCCGGGGCGTCAGCCCGGCCGCTTCCGCGTGCAGGACACGCAGGTGGTCGATGCGCGGACGGCGGTCATCGACCGCGCGCCCGGTGCGGCGGGACTGGTGCTGGTGACCTGCTATCCGTTCGGAGCGGTGAGGCCGGGCGGGCCACTGCGCTGGGTCGTGGCGGCGGGCGGGTCGTCGTAGGCGCCGCAGCGCGGCAGCTCGATGGTGAAGGTGCTGCCGGCGCCCTCGACGCTCTCCGCGCGGATGCGGCCGGCATAGGCCTCGACGATGCTCTTGGTGATGGCCAGGCCGAGGCCGGTGCCGGCGATGCCTTCGGTGCGGTCGTTCCTCACGCGGAAGAACTTGTCGAAGACGAGCGGCAGGTCCTTGGCCGGGATACCGTGGCCCGTGTCCTTCACGCGGATGGTGACGATCTCGGCGCCGCTGGGCAGGGTGCCGGGGGTCACCGTGACGCTCACGTGACCACCGTCCGGCGTGTACTTGATCGCGTTGGAGACGAGGTTCAGCAGCGCTTGCTTGAGCCGCCCGGGGGTGGCCATCACGAAGACTTCGTCCGGAAGCTCGAGCTTCACGTCGATCCCCTTGGCCTCGGCCTGCAGGGCGAGCTGCTTCACCGTCTCCTGGACCGCCGGCACGACGTCCAGCGGCTCCACGTTGGGATCGAATCCGGCCTCGATCTTTCCGAGATCGAGCAGGTCGGTGACCAGCTCGGTCATGAACCGGGTGGTCTCCAAGATCGTCTCGCAGCGCTCGCGCTGGCGGCCGGTCTCGGGGAGCTCGCGGTGGATCAGCGTCGCCATGCCGTCGATCACCGCGATCGGGTTCTTGAGATCGTGCGACACCGTGTTGACGAAGTCGTTCTTCATCTCCTCGAGCGTCTTGCGGAGCGTGACGTCGCGCACGATGGCGGTGAGCCCGACGGGCTCGCCGAAGCCCGTGGTCACCGGGACCAGATCCACCTGCGCGGTACGCCCGCCGGTCAGCGCCAGCTCGACCGTCCCCGTCTGGCCCTGCTCGAACAGCTCGCGGAGCGGCTCGTAGTCGACGACCTCGAGCAGCGGGCGCCCGGTGATCTTGTCCGGAGCGAGTCCCAGCACGGGCTGCACCGCGGGGTTGGCGAGGATGATGTACCCATCGACGTTGACCACGAGCACGGCGTCGCCGGTGCTGCCGAGCACCGCGCGAAACGTGCTCTGCTCGTCGGCCAGCTCCTGGTACAGGCGCGAGCTCTCCAGTGCCGAGGAGAGGCCCGCCGCGATGAGATTGGCGATCTGCACGTCGTCGGCGCCGAACGCCCCGGCGGAGCGGCTGGCGAACATCACCGCGCCCTGCATCTCCAGACCCCGCCGGATCGGGACCGTCAGCGCGGCGCGCAGGCCGGCGGCGACCAGCGCGCCCTCCAGGTCCGGTACGCCGCCCGGGGCGTTCGTGAGATCGTCCACCACGCTCGGATGCCCGGTGCTCATCGCCACCCCGGGCAGTCCCTCGGTCAGCGTGAAGACGCGCGCGGCCACGTCGGCCACGGTGGCGCTCGTCAGCGCGTGCAGGCGATAACCGACACCGTCGATGTCCTTGAAGCAGACCGCCAGGTAGTCGTTGGGGATCGCGTCGGCGGCGTGATCGCTGAGGGTCTGGAACAGATGGGTGGGGATCGGCGAGCCCGAGAGCCGGATGAGCACCTCGCCGAGCCGCGTCAACCGCTCCGCCAGGGTCATGCCGGGCTCGACGACACACCGCAGTGCTCGCGGACCAGCTCCGCGAGGCGATCGGCCTTCGGCACCGGATCGATCGGGCCGACGACGCTGACGTGGCGAATGATCCCTTGCTTGTCCACCACGAACACTCCCTGCTCGATCGCCGTCATCGCGTGGTGATGCAGGCGGCGCAGGAAGTTTCGATTGAGCACGTCCACGTACGCACCCTTCACCCAGGTGCTGCCCTCGCCCTGCGACACCGCATAGGAGAAGCTCACCACGGCGGTGCGCGTCGCCTCCAGCGCACCACGATCGCCGAGGCCGTAGACCGCGTAGAGCCGCTTGTCGGGGTCGCACACGAGCGGGAAGGGCGCCGGCGAGCTGCCGAAGAAGCTGCGCGCGCTGGCCAGCATGTTGGGGGCGACCTGGATGACCTCGGTCTCGACCCCGACGAGGTCCTGGTAGCCCTCGCGGATGCCGTCCATGTAGCCCAGGCAGAACGGGCAGGTGAAGCCGCGGGAGAACCAGACCACCACGTTGCGGTGACCGCGATAGGCCGCCAGCTCGACCGTCGAGCCCTGGACTGAGGCCAGGGCGAAGACGGGGGCCACGTCGCCGATGGTGGGACGCCCGGTGTCAGGGGGCATATATCGAGGATAACCGGGGGGGCTGCTCGCTCGTGCAAATAAGCCTGCCGCCTTGCCGAAATGGCTATGGCGAGGCTAGAGTCTGGGGCCTATGACCGATACCCCCCGCCCTCTCGACGGCATCCGGGTTCTCGAGCTCGCCCAGGTCGTGGCCGGTCCGTTCTGCGGCACGTTGATGGCCGAGTTCGGCGCCGAGGTCATCAAGACCGAGATGCCGGGCCGCGGTGATGACCTCCGCCGGCTGGGCCCCAGCGAGGACGGCACCTCGTACTGGTTCGCCGTCGACAACCGGAACAAGAAGCTGTTGACGCTCGACCTCCACCAGCCGGCCGGCCAGGAGATCGTGCGCCGGCTCGTGGCCCGGTGCGACGTGGTGCTCGAGAACTTCCGCCCCGGCGTGCTGGAGCGCTGGGGCCTCGGGTGGGAGGATCTGCACGCGATCAACCCGCGCATGGTCATGGCGCGGGTCACCGCCTTCGGCCAGACCGGACCGCTCCGTCAGGGCCCCGGCTACGCGGCGATTGGCTCGGCGTTCGGTGGCACCTGGTACATCAACGGTCCCGCCGACCGGCCGCCGTCACGACCGACGCCCGTGTATCCCGACTACATGACGGGACTCTTCACCGCGTTCGGTGTTCTCGCCGCGCTCCGGCATCGCGACGCCACCGGCGAGGGCCAGTGGATCGACGCGTCACTCTACGAGTCGGCGTTCCGCGTGATGGAGTACACGACCACGCTGTACGGCCGGCGCAAGGTGGTGCGCGAGCGCGGCGGCCTGCAGCACGCCGGCTGGCCGGGCGGCGCCTTCGAGACGCACGACGGCCGGTGGATCGTGTTCACCGCGCCGGCGCAGCATCTGTTCGAGCGGTTGTGCGTGATGCTCGGGCAGCCCGCGCTGCCCAGGGATCCGCGCTTCGCCAGCGCCGAGGAGCGGCCCCAGAACATCCCGGTGGTCCTGGAGCTGGCCACCGCGTGGTTCAAGGCGCGACCGTTCGACAAGGCGATCGAGGAGCTGAAGACCCACGACATCCCGCACTCGCCGATCATGAGCATGGCCGACATCTTCGCCGACCCCCACTATCGCGAGCGGCAGATGATCATCGACGTCATGGCCGAAGGGCTGGGCGCGCTGCCGCAGCCCGGCGTGATCCCCAAGCTCTCGGCCACGCCGGGCCGCGTGACGCACGCCGGACCGGCGCTCGGCCGTCACACCGACGAGATTCTGTCCGGGCTACTCGGGATGTCGGCGGCGGAGATCGCGGGGCTGCGCGCCGAGCGCGTCGTCTAGCCGGCCATCGGTGGAGCGCCATGGGATGAGGTCATGAAAAAGTCGGGCGCCAGCCAGGGGCCGTCGGCCGCGGAGCTCATCTCGAAACGAATCGCCGAGCTCGGGGACTGGCGCGGGAACACCCTCGGCAGAATGCGCACGCTCATCAGGGACGCCGACCCGGACGTCGTCGAGGAGTGGAAGTGGAGGGGCACTCCGGTGTGGTCGCACGACGGCATCATCTGCACCGGCGAGTCCTACAAGAAGGTCGTGAAGCTCACCTTCGCCAGGGGCGCGTCGCTGAAAGATCCGGCCCGCCTCTTCAACTCGAGTCTCGACGGACACGTACGCCGCGCGATCGACATCCACGAAGGAGAAGACGTCGACGCGTCCGCCTTCAAGGCGCTCGTTCGCCAGGCAGTCGCCCTCAACCGTTCCGGCAAGGCTACGCCGGGTCGAGCCCGATCACCTCGTTGAAACGCCCCAGCCCGATGTAGAGCGTCGTGTGCATGGTGAGCTCGATCAGCTCGCTTTCGGAGAAGTTGTCCCGCAGCTCCGACCACAGGGCGTCGTCGACCTTGTGATGATCGACCGCCAGCTTCTCGGCGTAGCGCACGGCGGCGCGCTCGCGTGGGCTCAGGAGATTCGAGGTGTCGTCGTTGATCGCGGCGACCTTGTCTTCGGTGAGACCGGCATGCCGGGCCCCGGCATAGCGAACGCTCAGTCAGTAGCGACAGGCGTTGAGTCCCGCGATCTTCAGCCTCACCAGCTCGCGGAGCACCGGATCGAGCGTGCTCTCCTTCGACAGGGCGGCGCGGAAGGCCGCCAGCGCCTTGAACGCGGCCGGGTTCTTGGCGTACGTGCGGGGGCTCGCGGAGGTGCCGGTCTGGCGCTCGGCGTCCTCGCAGACGTGGCGGATCTCCTCGTCGACCTCGTGCATCGGCAGCGGCTCGATCCTGGCCATGGGGCTCCTCCTGGGTGAAGGACATGGTAACGCGCGGTGTCGCGTGCGGCGGGTCGACATCGTGGGCGGTGCCCGGCGCCTGGAGCGTGCGCGAGAGGCTTCGGGAGGTCGGGCTAGGGCTTCGGCTGAGCGGCGAGCGTGCGGAGCATCCGCTCGGCCTGCTCGATGTTGCGGCTGGCGTTGGCGTGCTTGGGGTCGAGCTCGAGCACGCCGCGCCACTGCTGGATGGCGGCTTCGAGCCGCTCCTCGCGCAGCAGGCGCAGGCCCTCCTGGTAACGCTGCTGCACCAGCCGCGCGCGGACGTCGCGGAGCAGCGTCGCGGAGTCCTTGTAGCCGGGGCTGACGCTGACGAGCTGCGTGAGCGCGCGATACGCCTCCTCGTCGTGATGCTCGGCCAGATGCGCCTTGGCCGAGGCGTAGAGCGCGTCCGGCTTCTTGCCCTCGTCGCCGGCGGGGCGCGGAGTCGGCGTCGCCGAGGGCCGCGCCGTCGCGCTCGACTCGACGCGGGGCTTGGGCGCGGCGTCGGGCCTCGCACCGGACGACGTCAACGAGGCCGGCCGCGCCACGGGGCCGGCCGGCTTGCTGTCGGCCGCGCTCGGCGGGCGGAGCCGGAGTGGCGCGCAGCGCCTGCTGGGCGGCGCGCGAGTCGGGATCGAGCGCGAGCGCGGCCAGGAAGTGGCGGCGGGCGCCGGCCGAGTCGTCGCGCCCGAGCGCGTGCCAGCCTTCCTTCAGGTGCTCGTTGAGCTCGCGGTCGATCCGCTCGCGCAGACGCTTGAGCGCCTGCCGGCTGGGCTCGTGATCGGGCGCCAGGGCCAGGGCGGTGGTCCACGCCTCGGCGGCCGGTCGCAGCTGACCGTCGCGCTCGAGATCCGCGGCCTGCGTGCGGTAGGGCGCGGCCAGCTCGTCGGCTGTCGGCACCCCCGCGTTCAGGGTGGCGGTGGACGTGTGGCCCGACAGGCTCGCGCATCCGCCGATGGCGAGCGCGAGCAGGATCAGCGCGAGGGCGCGCTGGCGGCTCACCACTCGTCCAGCCCGAGCAGCTCGCACACCTCGACCCACTTGTCCTTGCCCTTCACGTCGAAGCGCCCCAGCGGCTGGCCGTGGACGGCGCCGTTGAGCCGCGCGTAGGTGTCGGCCGAGACCAGGATCTGGCCGGGCACCGCGGAGGACTCCAGCCGCGCCGCGAGGTTCACGCTGTCGCCGACGACGGTGTACTCCATGCGCGCGTCGGAGCCGACCGTGCCGGCGATGACCTCGCCCGCGTTCACGCCGATACCGACGGCCACCGGCGGCTTGCCGGTGCGCACGCGACGCGCGCTGAGCTCGCGGATGCCGGCCTGCATGGCCAGCGCGGCCTTGGCCGCCATCAGCGCGTGGTCGGGCCGGTAGAGCGGCGCGCCGAAGACGGCCATCACGCCGTCGCCGAGGAACTTGTCGAGCGTGCCGTCGTACTTGAACGTCGTCTCGATCATGAGCTCGTAGAACTCGTTGAGCAGCTCGACGACCTCTTCGGGCTGCAGCAGCTCGGCCGTCGCCGTGAAGCCGCGGATGTCGCAGAAGAGCACGGTGACCTCGCGCCGCGCCCCGGTCAGGGCCAGCTGCTCGGGGTCCTTCAGGATCTCGTCGACGACCTCGCGGGCCACGTAGCGGCTGAAGGCGCGCTTGATCATCTCCTTCTCGCCGAGGCTGCGCGCCATGTCGTTGAAGGCCGCGGTGAGCGTGCCCAGCTCGTCGCGAGAGGTCACCGGCAGCGTCACCGAGAAGTCGCCGTCGGCCACCGCGCGGGTGCCCTGCATCAGCCGGACGATCGGGCGGGCGAGGGCGGCGGCCAGCCCGACCGCGCCACCGACGCCGACCGCGAGCATCGCCAGCGTGATGACGAAGGCCCGCGTGCGGGCGCGAGACACCGCCTGAGCGATCGCCGCCTGGCTGAAGCCGACGTAGGCGGCGCCCACGCGCACCTGGCGGAACACGAGCGGCACCGAGAAGTCGAGGACGTCGCCGTGCTCGGCGAGCGACACGCTCTGCACCAGGACGGTGTCGCGCAGCGGGGTCGCGCCGGCCGGCCGCTGCAGGTCCCGCCCGAGCTGCGCGAGATCCGAGTGGGCGATCACCTTGCCGGCGGGATCCGTGACGACGACATAGACCACGTCGCCGTCGCGCGCCACGTCGCGGACCAGCAGCTGCAGCCCGAGGTCGTCGCGGGTGAGGAGCGCGGTCTTGGCGCTGGCGGCGAGGTTCTGGGCGATCGTCAAGCCGCGCTTGCTCATCTCGTCGGTCAGCGTGCGCTGCTGCGTGCGCAGGAGGAAGCCGCTGACGAGCACCACCGTTGCGGTGAGCAACGAGATGATGAGAACGCTGAGCTTGAGCCTGAGCGGCAACCGCACCGGGTGTCCTCCCGATGATTGCGCGCCCGGCGATCGTGACATGACGCTCGAGGGCCGGTGCCTCGCTGCGCCCGGGCCCCAGGGTGCAACCAGGGGACCAGGGCCGACCCCTTCAGGAGAAACAGCTAGTTAGGGAGGCGCCGGAGGGTTCGAAGGGGCCTCGACGGATCGAGATCGACCGGCCAAAGCTGGCACGAATGGCCGAAGATTGTCCGCTCAGCCGGGACGGAGGTCGAAGCCAGCCGGACGCGGCAGATCGGGGCGCTCCTTGAACAGTCGCCCCCATGCCGCGCGCGCGATCCGATCGGCCTCGGCGACGATGGCCCGCTCGTCGAGCGTCAGCACGCGTCCCTCACGCATGATGAAGCGTCCGTCCACCATGACGGCCTCGACGTCGCTCGCCTGACCCTGGTGCACGAAGTCCGACACGACGCGCAGGGCCGGCGTGAGGTGCGGCTTGCGCAGATCGATCATGATCAGGTCGGCCAGGTTGCCTTCGGCGAGCCAGCCGCCGTCGTTGATGCCGAGCGCGCGGTAGCCGTTGCGCGTGGCCCAGCCGAGCGCCTGCTCCGGCGTGGGCTGGCGTCCGTCTTGCCGGCGCACGCGCTCCATGAAGAGCGCGGTGCGCACGACCTCGACCATGTCCTCGGCCATGTTGTCGGTCCCCAGCGCGATGAGACAGCCGGCTTGCTCGAGCTCGTGCACGCGTGCGGCGAGACCGCGGCGCGCCGCGATGGCCGGGTTCACCGCCACGGCGACGCCGGCGGCGCCGAGGATGCGTTCCTCCTCGGCGGTCATGCAGCGGCAGTGCGCGGCCACCAGACGGTGAGACAGGAAGCCCACGTCGCGCAGATACTCGGTCGGCAGCATGCCGCGCTGCTCCCGGACCGCCGCGACCTCGCCCCAGATCTGGTTCAGGTGGACGGACGCGATGACGTCGAGCTCGCCCTGCAGCCGGCGCAAGCGGCCGAGCAGATCCGGCGAGCAGAGCTCGGGCGCCCACGCGGCCAGCCCGACCCGCACGCGTCCGTCGCCCTGGCCGTTCCAGCGCTTGTGCAGGTCGGCGATGCGGGCCAGGCTGGTCTCCGCGCGCGCGGCGTCGATCTCGAAGGCGCCTCCCTGACCGATGGCGGCGCCGGCGCGATCCCACGCCCGCTCGCAGAGCAGCAGCCGCAGACCGCTGTCGAGCAGGCCCACCGCGTAGTCCGCGAGCCCCGCGCCCTCCTCGAGCACCAGCGTCGTCCCGCTGCGGATCGCCTCCAGCGCGCCGAGCAGCGCCATCACGCGCTCCTCGTCGTCGGAGAGTCGTCGGCGAGCGGCAGCGGCGCCAGCCCGCCGGTGAAGGGCGGAGTGTGCGACGGCGAGAGGTCCTCGTAGATGCCGCGCGCCAGCACGCGCGGCAGATGGGTGTGCGCGTTGGCGAAGCCCGGCAGCACGGCCCGGCCGCGGCCGTCCACGCGGCTGGCGCCCGGGTACCGCGCGAGCACGTCCGCGCTCGGACCCAGCGCGACGATCCGCCGGCCCTCGACGGCCAGCGCGGCGTCGTAGAGGATCGTGCCGGCGTCGTTACCGGTGACGATCGTGGTGTCGTGAATGACAACCGGCGGGGCCATGCGCGCTCAATGTGCGCGGGGAGCGAGCGCGCAGTCAATCCCCGCGGCCCCGTGGTATCGTCAGGCGCTGTCCAGACAGGGAGGATCGCTCATGCGGTCGAGACCGTTCACGCTCCTCGCCGTGCCCACCGTCGTCCTCGCCGCGCTCGCCGTCTGGCTCGTCGCCTCGCCCGGTGAGGCGCAGGCGCCGAAGAAGGGTGGCGTGCTGCGGGTGGGGATGATCGGCGAGCCGCCGACGCTCGACGGGCACACGACGACCGCGGTGATCACGCGCGAGATCGCCGTCAACATCTTCGAGGGGCTGTACGCGCTCGACGCCAAGTACCAGCCGGTGCCGCTGCTGGCCGAGGGCCAGGACGTCCTCGACGGCGGCAAGCGCTACGTGATCCGGCTGCGCAAGGACGTCAAGTTCCACAACGGCAAGCCGCTGACCTCGGCCGACGTCGTGGCCTCGCTCAAGCGCTGGGGCACCGTGGCCGGCACCGGCAAGTCCGTCTTCAAGGTGGTGGAGGCGGTCGAGGCCAAGGGCCCGAACGCGATCGAGATCCGGCTCAAGGAGCCGTCCGGCAGCCTGCTCACGGTGCTGGCCGGCGGTCGACAACGCGCCGTTCATCTATCCCAAGGAGGTCATCGACGCCACCGGCGATGCCCAGCTCAAGGAGTTCGTCGGCACCGGCCCGTTCCGGTTCGTCGAGCACAAGCCGGACCGTCACGTGAAGCTGGCGCGCTTCGACGGCTACGCCGCGCGCGGCGAGCCGGCCAGCGGGCTGAGCGGTCGCCGCACCGCGTGGGTCGACGAGATCCTGTTCATCCCGGTGCCCGACTACGCCACCCGCCAGGCCGGGATGGTCGACCGGCGAGTACGACTACATCCAGCAGGTCAAGCCCGACCAGTACGAGCGGCTCAAGGCCTCCGCCGGCGTGGAGACCGTCGTCGTCAAGCCCTACGGCTGGGCCACGATCGTCTTCAACATGAAGCAGGGGCTGATGACCGACCTCAAGCTGCGCCAGGCGGTGCAGGCCGCGCTCGACGTGGAGCCGATGATCCTGGCCGGCGTCGGCCACAAGGACTTCTACCGCGTCGATCCCGGCCTGTTCTTCCAGGAGCTGCCGTGGCACTCGAAGGCCGGCGCCGCGCTCTACAACCAGCACGACAAGGACAAGGCCCGACGGCTGCTCAAGGAGGCGGGCTACGCCGGCCAGCCCATGCGCTGGATCGTCACCACCGAGTACGAGCACCACTACAAGCCGGCGGTGGTGGCCAAGAACCAGCTCGAGGAGGTCGGCTTCAAGATCGACCTGCAGGTGTCGGACTGGGCCACCGTGGTCCAGCGTCGCAACAAGCCCGAGCTGTGGGACGCCTTCAGCACGGCGTTCGTGTTCGTGCCGGAGCCGGCGCACGTCCTCGCAGGTCCTCTGCGAGTGGCCGGGCTGGTGGTGCACCCCCGAGAAGGACGCGCTGCTGCAGGCCATGGGCCGCGAGCTCGACGTCAAGAAGCGCTACGCGATGTGGGAGAAGGTCCAGACCATGTTCTACGCCGAGGCGCCGCGGATCAAGATCGGCGACTACTTCCGGCTCGACGCCCGCCGCAAGGACGTGCACGGCTACGAGCCGGGCCCGTACATGCACTTCTGGAACGTCTGGCTGGATCGCCGGTAGCCGGATTCAGGGAATCCAAAGGAGCTGAACATGCAAGCGTTGATGAAGAGTCTCAATGAGCTGTGCGATGTGCTGCCGTTTCAGACGAGCTTCTACGTGAAGGATCTGATCACGGGGGCGCGGGGCGATCGGTTCGGGAGCGTGGCGGTGCCGTCGGCCAGTACCCGGAAGATCTCGATCCTGATGGCGGCGCTGGCCGCGGTCCACGCCGGCAAGCTCAGCCTCGATCAGAAGGTGACGATCGAGTCGAAGTACCAGGACAACGACTCCGGCACGTTCCAGCACCTGACACCGGGCTTCGCGATCACGCTGCGCGACGCGATGGTGATGATGATCATCGTCAGCGACAACACGTGCACGGGGATCGTCGTCGATCGCGTGGGGCTGGGCGAGATCCAGCGCTGGTGCGAGTCGATCGGCATGACCGGGACCACGCACCGCTTCGGCATCCCACCCAAGCTCGGTCGCGACCACACGCTCGAGCAGGTGACCACCACCACGCCCAACGATCAGGGGCTGCTGCTCGAGCTGATTCTGCAGGGCACCACCGACCCGGCCGTCGCGCGTCAGCTGGGCAGCACGCCCGAGCTGTGCCGGCTCGGCCTCGATATCCTCAGCTGGCAGAAGCTGAAGGCGCGCCTGCCCTCGCAGCTGCCGCTGGGCACCAAGGTGGCGCACAAGACGGGCACCGGCTCGCGCGGCTTCATGGACGCCGGCATCATCTGGAAGGGCGATCGCCCGCTGTGCGTGCTGACCATGTACACCGAGCACGTGCCCGAGGCGCTGCCCGACGGCACGCCGGGCTTCACCGCGGCCAATCAGCTCATGGGCCGCATGGCGCAGGCTCTGCTACGACCGGCTCGGCTAGCCCGGATGGGGCGCGCCTGACGATCGATCCGGCGGCCATCGAGAAAACGGCGGCGGTGATCCGCCCGCACGTGCGGGTCACGCCGCTGCTGGCGGTGAGCGGAAGCCGACTTCGGCCTCGCCGCGTTCCCGCTGGCGCTCAAGCTCGAGCTGCTCCAGCACGCGGGCTCGTTCAAGACGCGCGGCGCGTTCGCCAACCTGCTCCTGCGCGAGGTGCCGCCGGCGGGCGTGGTCGCGGCCTCCGGCGGCAATCACGGCGCCGCCGTCGCCTACGCCGCCATGCGCCTCGGCGTGCCGGCCAAGATCTTCGTGCCGACCGTGTCCTCGCCCGCCAAGATCCGTCGCATCCGCGAGCTACGGCGCCGACCTCGTGGTCGGCGGCGAGCGCTACGCCGACGCGCTGGCCGCGAGCGAGGCGTGGGTGGCGCGCACCGGCGCGCTGCCGCGTGCACGCCTTCGATCAGCACGAGACGCTGCTGGGGCAGGGCACGCTCGGGCTCGAGATCGAGGCGCAGGCGCCCGATCTCGACACGCTGCTGGTGGCGGTGGGCGGCGGCGGATTGATCGGCGGCATCGCGGCCTGGTACGCCGGCCGCATCCGGGTGATCGGCGTCGAGCCCGAGGCCGCGCCGACGCTGCATCGCGCGCTGCAGGCGGGCGAGCCGGTGGACGCGCCGACCGGCGGGATCGCCGCCGACTCGCTGGCGCCGCGGCGCGTCGGCGACGCTGATGTTTCCGATCGCCCAGGCGCACGTCGCGCGGGTCGTGCTGGTGAGCGACGACGCCATCCGGCAGGCGCAGCAGGCGCTGTGGGAGTCGGTGCGGGTGGTGGCCGAGCCCGGCGGCGCGGCGCCGCTGGCCGCGCTGCTGAGCGGCGCCTACGCGCCCGCGGCGGGCGAGCGTGTCGGCGTCGTCATCAGCGGCGGCAATACGACGGCGGTCGACTTCGAGTCGTCTACTGCCAGTGGATGAGGACCTTGACCTTCGGGTACTCCGGCATCTTGCCCTCGACGTCCACGATGCGCCAACCCTCCGCCGACTCGAGCACCAGGTTGTTGTTGCTGATGGCGATGAACTTCCCCCAGCTCTTCGGCACGTTGACTTCGTACTTGGGGACCGGCGGCGCCTGAGCCAGCGCGGCGTCGGGCGTGATGCCCTCGAGCACGCTCGGCAGCAACGGCCGGGCGGCGATGACCACGAGAGCGACGGCGATCACGGTCAAGACGATCTTGGTGTAGCGATCCATCAAGGCCTCCTGGGTGTGGGATTGTTGGGAGAACGTCATGGACATACGACGCGGAATCTGGCCGGAGCGGACTCGAGTCAGCTCACGCGTCCCGGCCAGAAGCGGATGCCGGCCCGCGCGTAGCCACCGCCGAGGCCGATCGGCGTGCCGTCGGCGCGCCAGCACGAGGCGCCGGTGAGGGTGCCGTCGGGCTCGAAGGCGATCGCGCCCATGCCGCCGGCGACGTGGGCCAGCGGCACGACGCGGTGGCCGCGCGCGGCCAGGCCCGCGCGCACGTCGTCGCCGACCGCGGTCTCGACCTCCAGCTCCTGACCCTGCGTCCACATCCGCGGCGCCTCCACGGCTTCCTGCAGCGACATGCCGTGGTCGATCACGTTGACCAGCGCCTGCAGGACGGAGGTGAAGATCCGCGCGCCGCCGGGCAGGCCGAGCGCCAGCGCCGGACGACCGTCGCGCAGCACGATCGTGGGCGCCATCGAGCTGGTCATGCGCTTGCCCGGCTGCACCGACATCGCGTGGCCGGGGTGCGGGTCGAAGATGGCCATCGTGTTGTTCAGGAGCATGCCGGTGTCGGGCACCATCGCGCGCGATCCGAACAGGCTGTTGATCGTCTGGGTGGCGGCCACCACGTTGCCGTCGCCGTCGGCCACGGTGATGTGCGTGGTGTGGGCGGAGCCGCCGGGCGCCACCCCGGCGCCGAAGGTCCCGGCCTTGCCCATGTCGATGTCGGCGCGCCGCGCCGCCGCGTAGTCCTTGGCGATCAGGCGCGCGACCGGCACGTCCACGAACGCCGGGTCGGCCGTCGCGGCGGCGCGGTCGGCGAACGCGATCTTGAACGCTTCGGCCAGCAGGTGGATGCCGTCCACCGTGCCGAACCCGAGGCCCGCGACGTCGTAGCCCTCGAGCACGTTGAGGATCTGGATGAGGTGGATGCCGCCGCCGGTGGGCGGTGGGCAGCCCACGATCTCGAAGCCGCGGTACGTTCCCCGGACCGGCACGCGTTCGACCGTCCGGTACTTGACGAGATCGTCGAGCGTGATCAGGCCGCCGGCCCGCGCCATGTACTCGGCGACTCGGCGGCCGAGCGCGCCTCCGTAGAGCAGCGACGGTCCCTCGGCCGCGATCGTGCGCAAGGTCGCCGCGTAGTCGGCCTGCACCAGCCGATCGCCCTGGCGTAGCGGCGTGCCGTTGGGCAGGAACACGCGCGCGCTGGCCGGGAACCGGGCGAGGTCGGGCGAGGCCTCCATGAGGCACTCGGCGAGGTAGCCGGTGACGCGGAAGCCCTGCTCGGCGTGACGGATGGCCGGGGCCATCACGGTGGCGAGGTCGACGGTGCCGAAGCGGGCCAGCATCTGGCACCAGGCCGCCAGGTTGCCGGGCACGCCGACCGATTTCACGCCGACGCTGTTCTCGCGATCGACCGCCTCCATGTAGTCGGGCCACGTGTCGGAGAGGGGACGGTAGATGTCTGGACGGGCCGCGGCCGGTGCGGTCGTGTAGCCGTCGATCGCCGTGTGCAGGCGGCCGGCCAGATGGATCTGGGCGTGGCCGGCGCCGAAGATTCCCACCATCATCGGCTCGACGACGGTGAGCGCGAACAGCGCGGCCATCGCCGCGTCGACGGCGTTGCCGCCGCCGGCCAGCATCTCGGCCCCCGCCGCCGAGGCCAGCGGGTGGTTGGTCACCACCATGCCGCGGGCGGCGTGCGCGGGTCGCTTCTCGGTCTGAAAGGGCGTGCCCGCGCGGGCGCGCCAGCCACTCGGCGCGGTCATTTGCTCCCGGCCGCCAGCCAGGAATTCCAGAAGTACATCCGCGCCCCGGTGCGGAAGGGGCCGCGCAGCTCGCGGCGCGCCACGTCGAGCGTGAAGTAGTCGCCGAGCTTCACGCGGCCGACGTCCTCGTAGAAGATGACCTGCATCCGCTCCACCAGCGCCTTGCGCTTCTTCACGTCGCTCTCGCGCGCCAGCTCGGCCAGCAGCTGCTCCTTTTCCTCGTTGCACCAGTTGCCCCACCAGTTGCAGCGGAACACGATGTGGTTGGCGGGGTCGGCGGTGAAGACGAGGCCGGTCGAGGCCACGTCCCACAGCTCGGGCTTGAGGCTTCGGCTGTTCAGCGTGGCCCAGTCGAGCACCTGCAGATCGACGTTGAAGCCGACCTGCTCGAGCTGCTGCTTGGCCACCTCGGCATTCTTGTACATGAACTCGTACTCGCGCGTGGTGGCCCAGCGGATCGGCTGGCGCGCGTAGCTCGCTTCCTTCAGCAGGCGCCTGGCCTTGTCGGCGTCGTGCTGGTTGTAGAGCTTGGCGCTGACCGTCGAGTGCCACGGCTGCTCGGGGAAGAACAGGCCGGGGTCGAGCCGGTAGAAGGTCTTGCTGCCGAAGCCGCCGATCATGATCGGCTCCATGTCGAGCGCGGCCTGGAACGCCTGCCGCACCTTCTTGTCCGTCATGACGCCGGCCTTGTGGTTCAGCACCGCCACCGCCCAGCCGCGCGGCTTGACGATGCGTGACTCGAGCTGGGGCAGGGACTTGATCCGGTCGTAGGAGTCCTGCTTCACGAACATCGCGTGGTGGTACTCGCCGGTCTCCACTCCGGCCAGCCGGACCGAGGTATCCGGCACCGGGATGAACAGGATCTCGTCGAAGTACGCGACCCGCTTGCCGCCAAAGCCGCTGGCCGGCTCGCTGCGCGCGGCGTAGTCCTTGAAGCGCGCCAGCTTGAGGTGCCGGTCGGGCTTGTGCTCGACGAAGCGATACGGACCCGTGCCGGTGTACTCCTTGAGCGGCCCGTCGCCGGCGGCCTCGATCACTTCCTTGGGATAGATGGCGCCGTGCGGCTCGGCCAGGCCGAACAGCAGCGAGGCCGAGGGCTGCTTGAGCGAGAGCACGACCGTGTAGGCGTCCTTGGCCTCGATGCTCTCCACGTTGGCCCACAGCGATTTGCCAAGCGAGGCCACCTGGCCCCAGCGCTTGAGCGAGGGGACGACGTCGGCCGCGGTCATCTCCTTGCCGTTGTGGAACTTCACCCCTTTGCGCAGCGTGATGACCTGACGGCGGCCGCCGTCGGTGACGGTGTGCGTGTCGGCCAGCAACGGCACCGGGTTGAAGCCGGCGTCGTAGGTGAAGAGCGTCTCGTTGACGTGCCACATGATCTCGTAGCTGATCGTCGCCGTCGACATGGGGATGTCGAGCGTGGGCGCCTCGCCGATGGTGGCGACCTTGAGCACGCCGCCCATCCGCGGCGTCTCCTGGGCGCCGCCCGATCCCGGCGCGAGCAGCAGCAGGGCGAGCAGGCCGAGCGCGACCCGCATCACGCCAGAGCCTCCGGCGCGATCTTGAAGCTGGCCGCGGCCTGCACGATCTCCTCCCAGGTCGTGGCGTCCACCTCGATGCCGTCGCGCAGCCGCTTCTCGCGCGCGATCCGCTCGGGATCGCCCGGCACGAGCACCGGAGCCCCGGGATCGGCCGGCGGCGAGGCCTTCACGTAGGCGACGAAGCCCTCCGTCTCGCGCCGGAACCAGTCGAGCCCGGCGAAGCGGGCCGGGTCGATCAGCACGGTGAACATGTTGTTGATGACGCCGCCCAGCCTCGGATTGGCGGGCTGGATCGTCGGGCCGCCCGAGAGCGCGCCGGCCAGGAGCTCGGTGACCACGGCCAGCGCGTAGCCCTTGTGGCCGCCGAAGGGCAGCAGGGCACCGTGCGGCTCGCCGTACATCACGTTGGGATCACGCGTGGGCTTGCCGGCCTGATCGATCAGGATGCCGGGCTCGACCTCGTGGCCCTCGTTCCTGGCCACGCGCACCTTGCCCATGGCGACGGCGCTGGTGGCCATGTCGAGCAGCAGCGCCGGCTGGCGCTCGGTGCCGGGCAGGGCGATGCACACGGGATTGGTGACGAAGCGCGCGTCGGTGCCGCGGAACGGCGCCACCACGGCGCGATGGTCGGTGACGTTGACGAAGTGCAGCGAGACGAGCCCGCTGCCGCTGGCCATCTCGCCGTAGGCGCCCACCCGGCCGATGTGGTGCGCGTTGGCCAGCGTCATCGCCACCACGCCGGTCTGGCGGCACCGCTCGATGGCCGCCGTCATGGCCTGCTCGGCCACCGTGCGACCGTAGCCGCGGAGCCCGTCGAACATCAGCGTGGGGCCGTCGTCCTTCACGAGCTTGGCCTTCGTGTTCGGCACCACCAGGCCCGCGTGCATGTGGCGCACGTAGGTGGGAATCATGCCCACGCCGTGGCTGTCGTGGCCGGCCAGGTTGGCCGCGACCAGGTGGGTGGCGACGAGATCGGCTTCTTCGATGGCGCTGCCGCCGGCCTTGACGATGGTGCTGGTGACGCGACGCAGCCGATCGGCGGTCGCGCGCATCCTACTCGACCTCGCGCAGGCGGAGGACCTCCGGGCGACCGTCCATGAACTCGCCCATCTTGCGGCCCAGCGCCTTGAAGTACTCGGTCGCCCGGTGCGCTTCCACCGCGGCCTGATCGACGTAGCGCTCCATGAAGATGTACGTCCCTGGCGTCTCGCCGTGGTGCAGCGCGTAGAGCTTGCAGCCCGGCTCGCCGGCGTTGACCTTGGCGACCAGCTCCTTGGCGACGGCCTCGAACTCTTTTTCCTTGCCCGGCTTCACCTTCAACGTGGCGACGACTCCTAGCATGGTGGCCCTCCGTTGGCGCGCGCCATCGTACCCCGTCCCCGCGGCCGAGACCAGCGGGCCGCGCGGGCGGTGCTATCATCATCGGCGACCAGGAGGTCCTCTGATGCGCGACGACGTTGCCCTCGAGACCGAAGCCACCGAGCTACTCCGCACCCTCATCCGCAACGGCTGCGTGAACACCGGAGACCCCGCCTCCGGCCACGAGGATCGCAGCGTGGACGCCCTGGAGGCTTACTTCGGGGGCTCGGGCCTGCAGTGCGAGCGCTACGTCTCGGTACCCGGACGCATGAGCCTGATCACGCGCATCGAGGGCAGCGACCGCCACGCGCCGACGCTGTTGCTGATGGGCCACACCGACGTCGTCCCGGTGAACGCCTCCGGCTGGCAGCGCGATCCGTTCGGCGCCGAGCTGGTGGACGGCATCGTGTGGGGCCGCGGCGCCATCGACATGCTCAACCTCACCTCGACGATGGCGGTGGCCATGCGCCGGCTGAAGAAGAGCGACTGGAAGCCGCGCGGCACGCTGATCTATCTGGCGGTGGCGGATGAAGAGGCCGGGGGATTCCTGGGCGCCGGGCACCTGGTCGAACACCATGCCGACGCGGTGAAGTGTGACTACGTGATCACCGAGAGCGGCGGCGTGCCGATCCCGACCAAGTCCGGGCACACGCTCAAGGTGACCGTCGGCGAGAAGGGCGGCAACTGGCGGCGGCTGATCGTGCACGGCACGCCGGGCCATGGCTCGCGGCCGTTCAAGACCGACAACGCGCTGGTCACCGCGGCCAAGGTCGTGCAACGGCTGGCCGAGTACCGGCCGAAGGCGCGCATCCTCGACGCCTGGCGCGGCTACGTGGAGGCGCTGCAGCTCGAGCCGGGGCTCACCGAGGCGCTCACCGATCCCGACCGCGTGTACGACGCCGTGTGCGACCTCGACAACCTGGCGCTGGCCCGCGAGGCCCACGCCTGCACGCACACCACCTTCTCGCCCAACATCGCCCACGGCGGCACCAAGGTGAACGTGATCCCCGATCGCGTCGACATCGACGTGGACATCCGCTCGCTGCCCGGCATCGAGTCGCACGAGGTCGAGGCCATGATCAAGGAGGCGCTGGGGCCGCTGGCCTCCCGCGTGACCATCGACACGCCGCCCGACCGCAAGCGGGGCGGCAGCGTGTCGCCGACCGACACGCCGCTGATGGCGGCGATCTCGCGGGTGGCCAAGCAGATGATGCCCGACAGCCGCATCGTCCCGGCCATCACCACCGGCGGCACCGACGCCAAGTTCTTCCGCTGGAAGAACATTCCCTCGTACGGTTTCGGCCTGCACTCCACGCGCATCCCGTACACCGACTATCCCGTGATGTTCCACGGCCACAACGAGCGCGTCGACACCGAGAGCCTCAAGCTCTCCGCGCAGATGTGGGAGACGCTCGCCCGGGACTTCCTGGGCTAGGTCCAGTCCGCGTGTCGCTGCTCGCGCGGGCTCCGGTGGGCTGGGGCCTCGTCGCGGCCGGATTCCTGACGTTCGGGGTCTCGGCCGGCATGATGCATTCCTATCCGGTGTTCTTCGTCGCGTTCCTCGCCGCCTTCGGCTGGGGCCGCGCCGAAGCGTCGGTCGCGTACTCCGCCTCCCAGCTGCTCACGGGGGCGAGCTCACCGGTCGTCGGACTGCTGGTCGATCGCATCGGCCCGCGGCGGCTCGTCCTGATGGGCGGGGTCTTTCTCGCCGCCGGCCTGGCGCTGAGCGCGCGAGTGACGTCGCTGTGGCACCTGATCGTCCTCTATGGCGTGGTCATGACGATCGGGGCGAATTGCCTGGGCCTCGTGGTGGTGACGCCCCTCATCTCGCGCCAGTTCGTCGAGAAGCGCGGGCTGGTGCTGTCGATCGTCCAGGCCGCCAACGGCTTTGGACGCGCCGCATCGGTTCCGGTGGTGCAGTTCCTGATCTCCACCGTGGGCTGGCGGCGCTCGTACCTGGTGCTGGCGGCCCTGATGACGATCGTGATCGTGCCCCTGGCGCAGTTCTTTCGACCCGGCCGCACGCCCGGCCCGCCCTCTGCAGCCATCCCGGCCGCGCGCATCACCGCCGCCGCCCACGACTGGACGCTCGGGGAAGCGATGGCCACGCCGCACTTCTGGCTGCTCTTCCTCGTGTACCTGCTCACCGGGCTCGGCAGCTTCTTCGTGTCGCTGCACCAGCTGGCGTTCGCCGCCGACGTGGGCTTCGAGCCGCTCCACGCCGCCAGCATCCTGGGCATGGGCAGCTTCTTCTCCGTCGCCGGCACGATCTTCACCGGCACCATCTCGGACTACGTCGGACGCGAGGTCTCGGCGATCATCGCCTACGGCATCTCGATCATCGGCGTCATCGCCGCGCTCTTCATCACGAGCGCCGATCAGACGTGGCTCTTGTGGATCCACGCCGGCTTCTTCGGCCTGACCTGGGGCGCGCGCGGTCCGATGATCACCGCCAAGACCGCCGACCTCTTTCAGGGCCGCCACCTGGGCGCGATCCTGGGCGTCATCTCCATCGGCACCGGCATCGGCGCCGCGGTGGGCGCGTGGGCGAGCGGGTTGATCTTCGATCTCTCCGGGAGCTACCGGCTGGCGTTCATCCTGTCGATCGTGTCGTACCTGGCGGGGTGCGTGGCCTTCTGGTTCCTGCGCCGGCCGGCGGTGGCCCGAGGGTGAGCGGGCCGAGGCGGTAAGCGACGACGACGCCGCCGGCCCACGAAGCGGGCCGCGTGCGAGGCGGTAGCGACGACGACGCCGCGGCCCACGGGGCGGCCGCGGCCGCGTGTCGCCTCGTGTGCTAGCATCCCGCGCGGGACGAAGGACGCCTCAGGAGGACGTAAGCGACATGGGAACGTTCCGACTCTACACCGGCCCCGACGGACAAGGGCGCATCGAGACGATCGACATCGACAAGAAAACGGACTGGCTCAAGGGCCTGCCGACCACGCAGATCTCGTTCAGCGTCTGGCCGGTGGGGCGCTTTCTCGACTGGCATCCGGCGCCGCGGCGACAGTTCGTGGTCATCCTGTCCGGCCAGCTCGAGATCGGGCTCGGCGACGGCTCCAAGCACGTGTTCGGTCCCGGCGACGCGCGCCTGGTCGAGGACACGACCGGTCAGGGTCACACGACTCGCGTGGTCAGTCAGGTGCCGGTGGTGACCGCGACCATTCCGCTCGCTCAGCAGTGATCCGTGAAGTCGTGAGGAGATGACCATGGCCCCCAAGATCCTGTTCTCCCCCAAGCAGCCCGACAACATCATGGCGATCGTCCGCGAGCTGGCGCCGCCCGGCTTCGATCTGGTGGCCGTCGATCCCGGCACGCCGCAGTTCATCGAGGCCGCCCAGGACGCCGAGTACTACATGGGCCTGGCCCGGCAGATGGGCGGCGAGTTCTTCCGCTCGGCCCCGAAGATGAAGCTGGTCCAGCTGCTGAGCGCCGGCTACGACCGCGTGGACATCGAGGCGGCGCGCAAGGCCAAGGTGCCGGTGTCCAACAACGGTGGGGCCAACGCCATCGCGGTGGCCGAGCACACCCTCACGCTGATCCTGGCCGTGCTCAAGCGGGTGGTGAAGTTCCACAACGACATCGTGGCCGGCAAGTGGCGGGTGGGCGGCCCCACCGACACGCCGGTGTACGAGCTGGCCGGGCGCACGGTGGGCATCGTCGGCCTGGGCAATATCGGCAAGAAGGTCGCCCGGCGGGCGCTCGCCTTCGATGCCAAGGTGCTCTACTACGACATCGCGCGGCTGCCCGAGCACCACGAGGACGCGCTCGGCGTGCGGTTCTCCCTCTTCACCGAGCTGCTGCAGAAGGCCGACGTGCTCAGCCTGCACGTGCCGCTCGACGACACCACGCGGGAGATGATCTCCACGAAACAGCTGGCGCTGATGAAGCGGACGGCGATCATCGTCAACACCTGCCGGGGGCCGGTGATCGACGAGAACGCGCTCTACACCGCGCTCAAGGACGGCCGGATCGCGGGCGCCGGGCTCGACGTGATGGTGGAGGAGCCGCCCAAGGCCAACCATCCGCTCTTCTCGCTGCCCAACGTCACGTTCACGCCGCACTCGGCCGGGCCGACCGCGGAGAACTGGACGGCCCGCTTCCGCAACGGCTTCGACAACATCCAGCGGGTGGCCGCCGGACGCGCGCCGCTGTGGGTGGTCCCGGAGCTGAACGACCTGGTGAAGTAGCGGCGGAGGTGGGGGCCGGCGCGGCCCCCACCTCGCCGGTCACGCCTTCTTGACGACCTTGTTGTAGACCATCTCGATGTTGAGGGCGATCCGCTCGCGGTACTGACCGATCGGGTACTTCGACATGCCCGCCTCGTACTTCGGGAGCGAGCTGGTCGGCGATCTTGGTCTTCATCTCGTCGAGGGTGGCGCCGCCGGCGGCGGCGCTCTTCACGCGCCGTGACGAGATCGGTGAGATAGCCGCGGAAGAACGTGAGGTGGCTCTTCGGCACCGGCTCGCCGTGGCCCACGATGACCTGCGTGATGTCGAGCTTCTCGAGCTCGCCCACCGTCGGGCCCCAGTCTTCCGGGTAGCCGTCGTTCAGGAACGGCATCCAGCCGACGACCGCGTCGCCGGTGGCCAGAACCTTCTCTTTCGGCAGGTAGATGAACAGGTCGCCGTCGGTGTGGGCCCGGCCGACGACGTGCAGCTGGATCTCGCGGCCGCCCTCCATCAGCGTGGTCGTGGCCGAGACCGTCCGCGTCGGCAGGGTGGGCTTCATGCGCCTTGAGCTGAGCCAGATAGGACTCGGCCTGCATCAGGCTGGATTCCAGGCGCGCTTTCGCCGCGGCGTCGGTCGCCTTGGCGATGTCGGCCTTGATCTTGTCGATCTCGGCCGGCATGGCCGCGATCTGCTTGTCGACGAACGGCCACCCCACCGTTCATCTGGTTGGGATCGGTCAGGCGCGCCTTGGTGCGCTCGGTCGCGATGATCTCGCAGCCCGGGGTTACGCCTCGGCGTAGACCTGGTTGCCCTGCCAGTGATCCCAGTGGAAGTGCGTGTTGATGATCTTGCGCACCGGCTTCTTGCTGACGCCCTGGATGTCCTTGTAGAGCGCCTGGGCCGCCGAGGGCTTGGAGTGCGTGTCGACGACGATGATGCCGTCGTTCGTCTCGATCACCGCCGCGTTGGAGTTGACCTTGTAGCGCGCGGCGGCCACCGCCGCCCACACGCCGTCACCGACCTTCTTGAGCTCGAAGGTGTCGGCCCCGGCGGTCTGCGCGTAGGCGTTCACGCCGCAGCAGAGCTCGTGGGGATCCAGCGTGTACACCGCGGCCGCGATCGTGGCCTGGGCCAGAAGCGTGCGTCGCGTGATTCCGTAGGCCATCACGGTACCTCCGCTCGGGCATCGTCGCCCGGCGCCTGGGTGAACGGCACGAGGGCCCTCATGGGACTACATACTCGCGAAGCGCCAAGGCTCCGCCGGGGCGCGGAGCGCGGGGGCTTGGGGGGCCTGTTCGAGGCCCCCCATATCAATCGTCAATCCGCCCGGAAGATCAGGTCCGGGCTCAGCTCGGAGATCTTCGTGCGTCCGCACAGCCCCATGTTGATCTGCAGCTCGTCGCGCATGATCTCGCACACGCGGGCCACGCCGTCGGCGCCGTCGGCGGCCAGGCCCCACAGCATCGTGCGGCCGCACGCCACCACGCGGGCGCCGCGGGCCAGGGCCTTGATCACGTCGGTGCCCCGGTTGAAGCCGCCGTCCACCATGATCTCCGCGCGCCCGGCCACCGCGTCGGCGATGGGCGGCAGCGCCTCGATGGTGGACTGCGTCTGGTCGAGCTGGCGGCCGCCGTGGTTGGAGACCCAGATGAGCCGCACGCCCATGTCGACGGCCCGCCGCGCATCGGACACGGTCATGATGCCCTTGAGCCCGACCGGCAGCTTCGTCGTCTTCATCAGCCACTCGACGTCCTTCCAGGTGAGACCGGACTGGAAGTCCTGCAGCGGCCCGCGTGGATTCGGCGCGACCTCCATGGCCTTGCGCGGGCTGAAGCGATTGAGGACGTCGCGCTCGCGCCGGCTGTACTTCTGCACGTCGACGGTGAGCGCCACCGCCTTGTAGCCGGACGCCTCGACGCGGGCCAGCAGCTCGCCCATCCAGCCGTGATCGCCGTGGGCGTAGAGCTGGAACATCTGCGGGGCCTTGCCGGCCTTGGCCACGTCCTCCACCGGCCAGCCGGTGGCGCCGCTCAGCCACTGCAGCGTGTCGCCCTTGCCGCTTCCGCGCGCCATCTCGACGTCACCCTCGGGATTGAAGAGGATGAGGCCGCCCATGGGCGCCACCGCCACCGGCCACGACAGCGGCACGCCGAGCAGCGTCGTGCGCAGGTCGATGTTGCGGACGTCCACCAGCACGTTCTGCTGGATGGCCAGCCGATCGATGTGACGGCGATTGCGCCGCTTGCTCGACTCGGTCTCGGCGGCGCCGTCGCCGAAGTTCCAGTGGTCGCGCGGCAGCTTCTCGCGCGCGGCGCGGCGGATCTCGGGCAGCGTGACGAACTTGGGTCCGGTCGGAGTCGGTGTCATGGCGGTGTACTATACGCCAAACCCCGCGCCTCCTGGAGGGCCCCAGATGAAGATCGCCGACGACGTCACGCAGCTGATCGGCAACACCCCGCTGGTCCGCCTCCGGCGTGTGACGCAGGGTGCGCGCGGCGACGTCGTCGCCAAGCTGGAGTTCTACAACCCGGCGCACAGCGTCAAGGACCGCATCGGCGTGTCGATGATCGACGCCGCCGAGCAGGCGGGGAAGATCAACCAAGGACACGATCATCCTCGAGCCGACCAGCGGCAACACCGGCATCGGCCTGGCCTTCGTGTGCGCGGCGCGCGGCTACAAGTGCGCGCTGATCATGCCCGACACCATGAGCAAGGAGCGGCGCATGCTGCTGCGCGCCTACGGCGCCGAGCTCGTCCTGACGCCGGGCGGCCGAGGGCATGGCCGGGCTGCATCAAGAAGGCGCGAGGAGCTGGCCGCCGGCGACAAGCGCTACTTCATGCCGCAGCAGTTCGAGAATCCGGCCAACCCCGAGATCCACCGCAAGACCACCGCCGAGGAGATCTGGCGCGACACCGACGGCAAGGTCGACATCCTCGTCTCCGGCGTCGGCACCGGCGGCACGATCACCGGCGTCGGCGAGGTCATCAAGGCCCGCAAGCCGTCCTTCCGCTGCGTCGCCGTCGAGCCCGACGCCTCCCCCGTGCTGTCGGGCGGCGTGAAGGGCCCGCACCCGATCCAGGGCATCGGCGCCGGCTTCGTCCCCGACATCCTCAACACCAAGATCTACGACGAGGTCATCCGCGTGAAGAACGACGATGCCTTCGCGATGGCGCGGCGCTCGGCGAAGGAGGAGGGGCTGCTGGTGGGCATCTCGTCGGGCGCGGCGATCTGGGCGGCGGTCGAGGTGGCGCGGCGGGCCGAGAACGCCGGCAAGCTGATCGTCGTCATCATTCCGTCGTTCGGCGAGCGCTACCTCAGCACGCCGCTGTTCGCCGACCTGGCCGACTAGTAGTCGGCATCGGCGTCACGGGTCTACCGCGCATGACCCGGGCGCCGATGCCGCCACTGGCCTGGTGAGAGCTCTACTTGACGGTGTAGCCCCGGCCCTCCATGCACGCCCCCTGAGCCTTCTGGTATCCAGCCTGACTCTGCGCGTATGCCGCCTGCTGCTGTTGGGTCTGGGCTTCCTGCTGCCGTTCGGCCTGGCGCTTTCGAGAGCCGCCCGCTGCCGTTCCCGCGGCCGCGCCGGCGGCCGCTCCTTTACCGGCGTCGCCGGCAACGGCACCGACCGCAGCACCCGCGGCGGCGCCGCGCGCCGCACCTCTCGCGCGCTCGCCTCCCTGGGCTGGCGGCGGCGCGGTGGGGGCCTGAGCCTGGGTCGGGTCAAAGCCCGATTGCTGCACGGCCCAGACGTGGCATTCACCCTTGTCCTTGTTCTGCTGCTCGGGGGTCTGGCCTTTGGCCGGGTAGATGACCGTGCCTTGACCATAGGCGGCGGTAATCGTGAGGGCGGCAGTGAGCCCCGTGCTGAGGGCGAGCGCGATCCATTTCATGTTCTTTGTCTCCTGTGCTGACGAACATTTGAGCGTGCACGACGGTGATGGAAGAGATCGGCGACAACGACGTACTCCGTGAGCCAGAGCCATGCGAAGCCAGTCCGGACTCGACGCGAGTCGCCTCGGCCAAGGTACCACTACAGAACCGTAGGCGCTCCCCAGACCCTGGTCTATGGGACCAAGGTCGCATCCGACAATCAGGCCTTTGCTGGGCGGCAGGGGCACTCGCCTGGACGCGAGCCTTCGTCCGGGCGCCGCCCAAGCGCGGGAGCGGCGCCGGGCGTCAGCCGAACCCGGCCGCGTCGACCCATAGGACGTTGGTCCAATTTGTCGTCGGGGCCGCCCCCGGGTAAAAAAAGTCGGGGAGGGATCGATGTCTCTGACGTCGTCGATCGTCGGCGCCGGCATCCACACCATCAACGGCGGCGGCGCGATGCTGAACCGACTCGGGCTGCGGCTCATCTCGCTCGACGAACAGCATCTCCTCGACGGCGCGCGCCGGGCCACCGGGCTCGACGACTTCGGGGAGGCCGATTTCCAGGAGCCACTGCGCCGGTTGCTCGCCGCGCTCGAGTCCGAGGCCGACCTGACGTTGCTGGGCCGGATCGCGGCCCACCGCGACCTGCACGGTCTCCTGACCAACCGGCTCCGGCTCGTGGAGGACCGCAAGCAGCACCCCGCGATCGCGGCCGAGCGAATCGTGGCGCCGATCTTCATCGTGGGTCTGCCGCGAACAGGAAGCACGGCGCTCCACCACCTGCTCGCGCAGGACCCGGACACCCGTGCGGCCCAGGCCTGGGAGGTCATGTACCCGTCGCCTCCGCCGACGCGAGCGACCTACCAGACCGATCCGCGTATCGCGCGTGCGGCGGGGCAGCTGCGCTGGCTCGACTGGCTGGCGCCGGACTTCAAGACCATTCACCCGGTCGGGGCGCAGCTTCCGCTGGAGTGCATCGCGATCATGAGCGCCTCCTTCCTGGCGGCGCGGTTCCAGACCACCTACAACGTTCCGAGCTACGAGGCCTGGCTGGCCACGCAGGACATGCGGCCGGCCTACGCGTTTCACCGCCGCTTCCTGCAGCACCTTCAGTGGCGAGCGCCGGGCGCCCGCTGGGTGTTGAAGGCGCCGTCGCACGTGTTCGCCTTCGACGCGCTGCTCGACACCTATCCCGACGCGCGGATTTTACAGACTCACCGCGATCCGGTGGCGGCGGTGGCGTCGGTGGCCAGCCTCAGCTCCGTGCTGCACCGCGCATTCGGCCGGCAGCGACCCCCGACCCGATTCGGACACGAGGTCACCAACCGCTGGACGGAAGGCCTCGAACGGAGCCTCGAGCTGCGGCGGAGCGGGCGAATCGCCCCCGAGCGGATCGTCGACGTGCACCATCACGAGCTCGCCGCGGATCCCATGGCGCTGGTCCGCCGCATCTATGCGCAGCTCGATCTGCCCCTGACGGCGGCCACCGACGCGCGCATGCGCGCCTTCCTGGCCGAGCACCCGAGAGACGGCCAGGGACGCCACGAATACGCCCCGGAGCCGTTCGGCCTCGATCGCGAGGATCTGGCTCGCCGCTTCCGGGCATACTCCGAGCACTTCGGCGTGCGGCCCGAGATGCCGCTCCGGCAGTAGCTCGTCGGGACGGCTACTTGATCAGGCCGTAGAACCGCCCGGCGTTGTCGCAGGTGATCTTGCGCGTGACGTCCGCCGGCAGGTGCCCGAACTGCTCGGCGATGTACTTCGACGACTCCGGCCACACGCCGTCGGCGTGCGGATAGTCGGAGCCCCACATCAGCGACTCCACACCCATCTCGTCGATGAGCTTGGTGCCGATGCGGTCGAACTGGAACGTGCCCTTGCACTGGCGCCGCCAGTAGTCGCTCGGCTTCATGGTGAGGCCCAGATCGCGGAAGCGGTCCTCCCACTCGAAGTCCATGCGATCGAGCGCGTAGGGGATCCAGCCGATGCCGCTCTCGCCGAACGAGATGCGCACGTTGGGATAGCGCTCCAGCACGGCGGCGCCGATGACCCCGGCCAGGATGTTCACGAGGTTCATCTGGAAGCCGGAGACGACGGTGAAGAACGCCGCGCGCCGGCTCAATCCGGTGGCCTTGTCCAGCTGGCTGGGCGGCACCGCCGGGAACGTGTGGAAGTGCAGCGGCAGGTTGACCTCGTGGATGGCCTTCCAGAGCGGCTCCCAGATGGGATGCCACATGGGCTCCATGTCCCACGAGCAGGACAGCTCCACGCCGCGCAGTCCGAGCTTGGCCACGCGGTGGATCTCCTGCACCGCGGCGGGGATGTCCCCGTAGGGCAGGCAGGCCAGGCCGATGAAGCGCGTGGGGTCGTGCTTGCAGAAATCCACCAGCCAGTCGTTGTAGATCCGGAACATCTCGTTGGCCGCGATCGGATCGTTGAGTCGGGTGGCCGCGCCGAGAATGCCGAAGATGACCTCGGCCTGCACCCCGTCGCGGTCCATGTCCTTGGCGCGGAGCACCGGATCGGTCGGGTGGCGCCGGCCCTTCTGGCCGTCTTCGTAGAGGCCGGTGCTGGCCATGACGTCCACGCGGTAGTTCTGCCCGGGCACGAGCTTCTGGCCGGCCGGCCCCACGCCGTTCAGGAGACCAAACGATCCGCCGTTCTTGCAGGTCCAGTACGGACCGTCGGGGCCGTCGGTCACGTAGGGCATCCGCTCCTTGAGCGCCGCCGAGGCGTTGGCGGTGAAGATATCGGGCGCGAGCATCGGCAGGTCGATGTGGCAGTCGGCGGAAATCCTCTGGTAGTCCATCGTCTCTCCTCGTCGGCGTTCAGCGCTTCAGCCGGAGGTCGTCGAAGGGCGCCGTGTACGGATAGGCGGTGACCAGCGTCAGCGCCGCCTCGTCGACCCGCGAGCCCACTCCGTTGAGGAAGGCATTTTCCCATATCGGGGCGAAGACGACACGCTCGGCCAGGATGCGCTGGATCTGGTGGAGCATCTCCTCGCGCTTCTTGCGGTCCAGCTCGCGCGCCTGGCGCTGGAACAGATCCTCGACCTCGGGCAGCACGCCGGTGGCATAGAGCCCGCCGCGCGTGGCCACGCCCTCGATGCGGGTGGCGGCATTGCCGCCGGCGCCCTGGGCGGCCAGCAGCACGCCGTGCAGCTTCTTCTCTCGCCAGGAGGTGAGGAAGGCCGCCCGCTCGAAGGTGCGCATGCGCGTGCGGATACCGACCCCGCTCAGGTTGGTGACGATGGCCTCGCCCATGGAGAAGTAGGGCGGGTTCGGCGTGAAATCGCCCCCGTCGAACCCGTTGGGATAGCCGGCCTCGACCAGGAGCTTCTTGGCCTGCGCCGGATCGAAGGCGGGCGGGTCCAGCGGCAGCGCGAACTCCATGTGCCGCGGCACCACGCTGTTGGTGAGTCCGGCGAAACCCAGGAAGTCGGCCTCGTTGATGGCCTTGCGGTCGACGGCCAGGCTCGCGGCCAGGCGCACCCGCCGGTCGGCCCACGGCGACTTGGGCTCCCACTGATCGATGAAGTCGAGGTAGAAGACGGTGTTGGTGCGCTGGGTGGTGAGCTTCAGCCCCGGGGTGCGGCGGATGTCCTCGGCGACCGGCCCGGCGAAGTTGTAGGCGACGTCCACGTCGCCGCGCTTGAGCGCCGCCGCGCGCGTGGTCTCGTCGGGAATGTTCCGGAGCACCACGCGCTTGACGCTGGGCGCCTTGCGCCAGTAGCCGTCGAAGGCCTCCAGCACCAGCTCCACGCCGGGCGTGAACGAGACGAACTTGTACGGCCCGGCGCCGACGGGCGCCTTCTTGAAGCCGTCCTCGCCGACGCGCTCCACGTATTTCTTGGGCACGATCCAGCCGCTTCCGGTGGCGGTGGTGCCGTAGAAGGTCATGAAGTCCGGCCAGGGCGCCTTGAGCACGAAGCGCACGCGCCGCGGATCGACGACCCGGACCTCCTTGACCTTTTCCTTCAGCAGCGTGGCGGCGCCGCCGCGATAGCGCTCGAACGAGAACTTCACGTCCTCGGCGGTGACCGGATCGCCGTTGTGGAACTTGGCCGGCCGCAGCACGAAGTCGTAGGTGAGGCCGTCGGGCGAGGCCGACCACGACTCGGCCAGGCAGGGGGTCTGCGGACCGGCCGGCATCGGCTTCACGAGGGCGTCGTGCAGCGCGTAGAGGACCAGGAACGGCGAGATCGCCGATTCCGTCTCGGCCGGATCGAGCCAGCGCGGCGCCACCGTGACGTGCACGCCGATCACCAGCTGGCCCTCCGCCGCGCGCGCGGAGTGCGGAGCGGTGAGGTCGGCTCCCAGCAGCAGCGCCAGCGCGAGCGCGGCCAGCACTCGCGTCGAATGTCCCATGCGCCGCCTCCTCCCCGGGTCGGGGTTCAGCTCACTCGTACGCGCCCAGTGTGGTGATCGCCGTGGCGTCGGGGTAGAGCACCCCCACCGCCGCCTTCCCGCTCGAGCGTGGCGTGTACCAGATGGCACCATCGCGCGTGATCGCGAGCTTCGGCTGATCGGTCGTCTGGGGCGTCGGGTAGTAAGTGTACTTCTCGCTGCGCGGATCGAACCGGATCAGGGCGCCGCCCTGGCCGCCGTCGCTGATCCAGATGTTGTCCTGGCGGTCGGGCCAGACGTCGTAGGGCTCGGAGTGGGCCAGGGGAACGTCGTACTCGCGGATCGTCCCGGTCTTGGGATCGATCCGGCCCACCTTGCCGTTGTTGAAGCCTCCGTACCAGACCATGCCGGTCGAGTCGATGCCGAGCCGGCGAATCGTGCACGGCTGCGTCAGGGCCGCGTATTCGGTGAACTGCTCCGTGCGCGGGTCGAACTTGCCGATCTTGCAGCGACGGAACTCGGCGAACCAGACGTTGTCGTCCCGGTCGAGCGCGATCCCATAGGGCGCCGCGCCGGCCGTCGGAACTTTCCACACGGTGGACTTGCCGGTCTGGCGGTCCCACTTGCCGATCATGTCGCCGCCGATCACGGTGAACCACACGTTCTGCTTGCTGTCCATGATCGGGCTGTGGCCGCGCCCCTTCTGCTGGCCGGTCGAGTCCATGGGGTAACGGACCATCGAGCCGGTCTTGGGATCGAGCCGGCCGAGGGAGAAGCCGACGGTCTCCGCCCACCACACGTGCCCGTCCGCGTCGACGGTGAGGCCGTGGGGGTCGGCCTTCGGGTCCGGCATCATCCAGTCCTTGAACTCGCCGGTGCGCGGATCGACGCGGCCGATGCGGTTCGGCACGCTGCGGTCGGTGTACCAGACGTTGCCGTCGCGATCGAAGTGCGGCTGCTGGGTGCGCCGCTGCTTGTTGCCCGCGTCGATCTGCTTGTCGAGCGGCAAGTAGTACTCGACGTACATCGCCTTGCCGAGCGCGGCCTCGTCGACCGGGAACTCGGCGTCCATGCGCAGGCCGCGCCGGACGCTGGCCGGGCCGTACTGCTTCGTCAGGTAGGCGAGCAGGGTCGCGCGATCCTGGGCGCTCAGCGTCCCGGCCGGCACCATGGCTGCCAGCGGTCGCTGCCGCCGTTGACCATCACGTCGATGAACGCGTTCCAGGTGACCTCGGGGTACTGCTTGTTCGGGAAGAAGTTCTTCCCGTGGCAGTACATGCACTGCTTCTCGAGGACCTCGCGCCCCGGCTCGCGGGGATACAGCTCGTCGTAGGACACGAGCTTGACCTCGCTCGCCGCGCGCGTGGTGAACCCGAACTCCCCCTGGCGGACCGGCTCGGCCGCCTGCTCGCGCAGCGCGAAGTCGAGGGTCCGGGCGGCGCCGGCCTCCAGCACGATCGTCTGCGGATCACCGGCGAGGCCGGTGGTGCGGACCGTCACCTCGTAGCGCCCGGGCAGGAGATGCGCGGCCTGGTAGCGGCCGCCGCTCGTGTAGACCATGAAGAGGATGTTCCGGTCCACGTTCAGCATCTGGACCTGGGCGCCCTGAAATGGCTTCGGCGCCTGGACGGCGCCGGTGAGCGAGGCGGTCCCAGGGAGCGGCGCGGCGGAGGCACTGGCGGCGAGCAGGACGAGGACGGCGAGCAGCGTCACTCGAGTGCGCATGGCAGGCTCCTTTGGCTTGGCGGCACACTAGGGCATGCTCCCGACCTTGTCAACGCGCGCAGGCCGTCACGCGCCGGGATGGTACGATCCGCATTCGCGCACCGCGCCCGCATTCGCCAGTCACAAGGAGGCGTCATGGACGCCGAGGTCTCCGAGCTGCTCCTGAGTCCGCGGATTCTCCTCGGCCCCGGGCCGAGCATGGCGGATCCCCGCGTGCTGCGCGCCATGTCGACACCGCTGCTGGGCCAGTTCGATCCCGACTTCACCACGCTCATGCAGGAGGTCATGGCGCTGTCGCGCGTCGTGTTCCAGACGCAGAATCCCTTCACGTTTCCGGTGTCGGGGACCGGCCGGGCGGGCCTGGAGGCGGCCATCGCGTCCTTCACCGAGCCCGGCGATCGCGTCGTCGTCGCCGAGTGCGGCCGCTTCGGTCTGCTGTGCGGTGAGATCGCCGAGCGACACGGCGCCAAGGTGACGTGGGTGCGTAGCGAGTGGGGCACCGCGGTCGATCCCGAGGCGATCCGGGCCGCGCTGGCCAGCGGGCCCGCCCGGATGCTCATCGTCATTCACGGGGAGACCTCCACCGGCGTGCAGCAGCCGCTCGCGCCGCTGGCCGCGCTGGCCCACGCGCACGGCGCGCTGTTCATGGTCGATGCGGTGGTGACGATCGGCGGCTGCGCGGTGGACGTCGACGGCAACGACGTCGACGTGGCGGTGGGCGGCTCGCAGAAGTGCCTGAGCTGTCCCTCCGGCATGGCGCCGCTGACCTACGGCGCGCGGGCGGCCGAGATGCTGAGCCGCCGGCGCACGCGCGTGGGCACCAACTACCTCGACCTGTCTCAGATCGCCGAGTACTGGAGCCCCGCGCGCTTCAACCACCACACGGCGCCGACGACGATGGTGTACGGGCTGCGCGAGGCGCTGCGGGCGGTGCAGGTCGAAGGGCTCGAGCGCCGCTTCGCCCGCCATCGCCTGCACGGCGATGCGCTGCGCGCCGGCCTGGCGAGCCTGGGTCTGAAGCTCTTCGGCCGCGAGCCGCTCGCGCACCGGCTGCCCATGCTGACGCCGGTCGTCATTCCCGACGGCGTGGACGACGTGCGCGTGCGGCGGCGTCTGCTCGACGATTTCTCGATCGAGATCGGCGCGGCCTTCGGGCCGTTGCAGGGGCGCATCTGGCGGATCGGCACGATGGGCTACTCGGCGGCGCGCCCCAACGTGCTGCTGTGCCTGGCCGCGCTGGAGATCGCCTTGCGCGACGAGGGGTTTGCCGTCGAGCCCGGCAGCGGCGTGGCGGCGGCGGTGGCCCACTACGAAGCTCAGCGGTGACGGCGCCTACACAATTCTTTCCGAACTCTTAACGGTTCATGGGTGTGGCCGGCGGTACACCGGATTCGTGAGGTCAGGACGTCGAACCGAGCGGCTCGGCGACGCGGGCTTCCGAAAACGGAGGATGCGATCCATGGACAGGTACCGGACGGGGGCGTTCACGGTCGTGCTCGGGCTGGCGCTGGTCGGCGGTACGACCAGCGTCTACGCGCGCTCCAACGAGAGCGGCGGGCAGGAGATCGGCACGATCCGCTACATCAATCGCATGCAGAATATCGTGATCCTGACCAACGGCGAGGAGTTCCGGACATCCGACGAGCGGATGCTCACGCCGCTGCGCGAGGGCGAGCTCGTCAAGGTGGACTTCTCGTTCAACGGCGACCGGGCGGTCATCAACACCATCGAGCCGGCGAGTGCCGAGGACAGTCCCGGCGCCAGCCCCACCACGGAAGGCGGCGTGCAGGGGCACTGAGGCGGCAGGCGAGGGGTCGTGAGCTCGACACGCAGGAAGTGGGCGTGGCGGATCGCTCCGCTCGCTCTCGCGCTGCTGGCCGTCGGCGGGTACGGCCTCTTCGCGCGAGCGGGCGGGGCGGCGCGACCCGACGGCGCCCGCCGCCCCGCCGCGCCCGACGCCGGTGGTGGTGGCGCCGGTCCGCACCCGTGACGTCGGCGTCTACATCACGGGCCTCGGCGCCGTCACGCCGCTGAACACCGTCACCGTGCACACCCGCGTCGACGGCCAGCTGCTGAGCGTGAAGTTCCGCGAGGGGCAGCTGGTCAGCGAGGGCGATCTGCTGGCCGAGATCGACAGCAAGCCCTTCGAGGCGCAGCTGACGCAGTACCAGGGCCAGCTCACTCGCGATCAGGCCCTGCTGGAGAACGCGCGCCTCGATCTCACGCGCTACGAGACGCTGGCGAAGACCGATGCGATTCCCGAGCAGCAGCTCGATACCCAGCGCTCGCTGGTCCGCCAGGACGAGGGCGCGGTGGAGAACGATCGCGGCCTGCTCGAGAGCATCCGGGTCCAGCTCGCGTACTGCCGCATCACGTCGCCGATCGGCGGGCGGGTCGGGCTGCGCCAGGTGGATCCCGGCAACATCGTGCACGCGGCCGACGCCAACGGCCTCGTCGTGATCACGCAGCTGCAGCCGATCGCCGTCATCTTCACCATCCCCGAGGACAGCATCCCCGCCGGTGCTCGACCGGATCGCGCGCGGCACGCCGGTTCCGGTGGACGCCTACGACCGCGAGCAGCGGCGCAAGCTCTGGCGAGCGGCACGCTGCTGACGATCGACAACCAGGTGGACCCCACCACCGGCACGGTCAAGCTGAAGGCGACGTTCCCCAACACCGACGGCCGGCTCTTCTCCAGCCAGTTCGTCAACGCGCGCCTGCTTGCTGGAGGTCAAGCCGCACGCCACCGTGGTCCCGGCGGTGGCCGTCCAGCGCGGCACGCGGCGGCGCGTTCGTCTACGTGATGACGCCCGAGCAGACCGTGACCGTCCGTCCGGTCACGGTGGGCGTCGCCGACGGTGACGACGTGGCCATCGACGCCGGGCTTGACCGCCGGCGAGCGCGTCGTCATCGACGGCGCCGATCGCCTGCGCGACGGCTCGCGGGTGGTCGCCCAGGCCTCCCGCTAGGCCCCTCGCGGTCGCCGCTCGCCCGAACCCCCCGTCTGCCCGGGGGGCTTCACAGTTCTTTGCGAACTCTTAACGGTCGGTGCGGCGAACCGCTGGGTACACCAGATCTATGGGACGTGCGCCCGGAGCCTCAGGTGAACCTGTCCCGCCCGTTCATCCTGCGGCCGGTCGCGACCACGCTGCTGATGGTCGCGATCCTGCTGGCCGGCGCGCTGGCCTACCGGCAGCTGCCGGTCTCGGCGCTGCCCGCAGGTCGACTACCCGACGATCCAGGTCGTGACCTTCTATCCCGGCGCCAGCCCCGACGTGATGGCCTCGTCGGTCACGGCGCCGCTCGAGCGCCAGTTCGGGCAGATGCCCGGGCTGAACCAGATGACGTCGACGAGCTCCGAGCGGCAGCTCGGTGATCACGCTGCAGTTCGTCCTCGACGCTCGAGCATCGACGTGGCCGAGCAGGAGGTGCAGGCGGCGATCAACGCGGCGCTCACGCTCCTGCCGCGCGATCTGCCCACGCCGCCGGTCTACAGCAAGGTCAATCCGGCCGACGCGCCGATCCTGACGCTCGGCGCTGACCTCCAGCACGCTGCCGCTGCCGCGAGTCGAAGATCTGGCCGACACGCGGCTGGCGCAGAAGATCTCGCAGCTGCCGGGCGTCGGCCTGGTGAGCATCAGCGGCGGGCAGCGGCCGGCGGTGCGCGTGCAGGCCAATCCGACGGCGCTGGCCGCCTACGGGCTGACCCTGGAGGATCTGCGGCTGGCGGTGGCCACCGCCAACGTGAACCAGGCCAAGGGCAGTTTCGACGGCCCGCGCCAGGCCTCGGTGATCGGCGCCAACGACCAGCTGCTGACGAGCCGCGACTACGCCCGCTGATCGTCGCCTATCGCGAACGGCGCGCCGGTGCGTGCTGTCCGACGTGGCCGACGTCATCGACGACGCCGAGAACGTCGCAGCAGGCGGCGTGGATGAACGACGGCGCCGGCGGTGATCCTCAACATCCAGCGCCAGCCGGGCGCCAACGTCATCGAGGTGGTCGACCGGATCAAGGCGCTGCTGCCGCAGCTGCAGGCCTCGCTGCCGCTCGGCCGTCAAGGTCGCGGTGCTGACCGACCGCACGACGACGATCCGCGCCTCGGTCGACGACGTGCAGTTCGAGCTGATGCTCGCCGATCGGCGCTGGTGGTGCTGGTGATCTTCCTCTTCCTGCGCAACGCTGGCGGCGACGATCATTCCCAGCGTGGCGGTGCCGCTGTCGCTCGGTCGGCACCTTCGGCGTCATGTACCTGCTCGGCTTCAGCCTCAACAACCTGACGCTGATGGCGCTGACCATCTCGACCGGCTTCGTGGTCGACGACGCCATCGTGATGATCGAGAACATCGCGCGCTACATCGAGGCAGGGCGAGCGCCGCTGAGGCCGCGCTGAAGGGCGCCGAGCAGATCGGCTTCACGATCCTGTCGCTGACCGTCTCGCTGATCGCGGTGCTGATCCCGCTGCTGTTCATGGGCGACGTGGTCGGCCGGCTGTTCCGCGAGTTCGCGGTCACGCTCGGCGTGACGATCCTCATCTCGGCGGTGGTGTCGCTGACGCTCACGCCGATGATGTGCGCCACGCTGCTGCGCCACACGCCGGCCGAGCAGCAGGGCCGCTTCTATCGCTGGTCGGAGCGCGTGTTCGAGCGGATCATCGCGTGCTACGGCACGACGCTGCACTGGGTGCTCGCGCCACCAGCCGGCGACGCTGCTGGTGGCCGTGGCCACGCTGGTGCTGACGATCGTGCTCTACATCGTCGTGCCCAAGGGCTTCTTCCCGGTGCAGGACACCGGCGTGATCCAGGGCATCTCCGAGGCGCCGCAGTCGATCTCGTTCGCCGGCCATGGCCGAGCGCCAGCAGGCGCTGGCCCGCGTGATCCTGCAAGGATCCGGCGGTGGAGAGCCTGTCGTCGTTCATCGGCGTCGACGGCACCAACACCACGCTCAACAGCGGCCGCATCCTGATCAACCTGAAGCCGCTGCGAGGAGCGCGAGCTGAGCGCCAGCGACGTCATCCGCCGGCTGCAGCCCGAGCTGGCCGAGGTGCAGGGCATCACGCTCTTCATGCAGCCGGTGCAGGACCTGACCGTCGAGGATCGCGTCAGCCGCACGCAGTACCAGTACACCCTGGAGGATCCGGACGGCCGACGAGCTGAGCCGCGTGGGCGCCGCAAGCTCGTCGACGAGCTGCGCACGCTGCCGGAGCTGCGCGACGTGAGCCAGCGACCAGCAGGACCAGGGGCTCGGCACCGCGCTGGTGATCGACCGCGACACCGCCTCGCGCCTCGGCATCACGCCGCAGATGATCGACGACACGCTCTACGACGCCTTCGGCCAGCGCCAGGTCTCGACGATGTTCACGCAGCTGAACCAGTACCGCGTCGTCCTCGAGGTGCAGCCGGACTTTCGCCGCAACGCCGCCGGGCTGCGCGACATCTACGTGCGCGGCGCCAGCGGCGGCCAGCCGGTGACGGTGCCGCTCAGCACGATGACCACGGTCGAGGAGACGACGGCGCCGCTGGCCATCAACCACCAGGGGCAGTTTCCCGCGGTCACGCTCTCGTTCAACCTGGCGCCGGGCGCGTCGCTCGGCGAGGCGGTCCGGGCGATCGACGACGCCGACGCGGCAGATCGGGCTGCCCGCCAGCATCCAGGGCAGCTTCCAGGGCACGGCCCAGGCGTTCCAGGCCTCGCTGACGAACGAGCCGCTGCTGATCCTGGCGGCGCTGGTCGACGGTCTACATCGTGCTGGGCGTGCTCTACGAGAGCTACATCCATCCGATCACGATTCTCTCGACGCTGCCGTCGGCCGGCGTCGGCGCGCTCCTGGCGCTGCTGCTCTGCCGCACCGAGCTGAGCGTGATCGCGCTGATCGGCATCATCCTGCTGATCGGCATCGTGAAGAAGAACGCGATCATGATGATCGACTTCGCGCTGGACGCCGAGCGCAACGGAGGGCAAGTCGCCGCGCGAGGCGATCTACCAGGCCTGCCTGCTGCGCTTCCGGCCGATCATGATGACGACGATGGCGGCGCTGCTCGGCGCGCTGCCGCTGGCGCTGGGCACGCGGCGTCGGCTCCGAGCTGCGGCGGCCGCTCGGCATCGCGATCGTCGGCGGGCTGATCGTCAGCCAGGTGCTGACGCTCTACACGACGCCGGTCATCTACTCTGGCCTTCGACCGGCCTCGCCGCAGCCGCGCCCGGAGCGGCACGGCCGGCCGCGGCGGAGCCGGTGCCGAGCGCGCGCATGAGCATCGTCTCGGCGCCATTCATCCACCGCCCGATCGCGCACGACGCTGCTCACGTGGCGCTGGCGCTGGCCGGGGCGCTCGCCTTCCGTCTGCTGCCGGTGTCGCCGCTGCCGCAGGTCGACTTCCCGACGATCTCGGTCGCGGCCGCGCTGCCGGGCGCCAGCCCGGAGACGATGGCCATCGTCGGTGGCGACGCCGCTCGAGCGGCAGTTCGGCCGCATCGCCGGCGTGACCGAGATGACGTCGACCAGCAACCTGGGCTCGACGTCGATCTCGCTGCAGTTCGACCTGAACCGCAACATCGACGCCGCCGCCCGCGACGTGCAGGCGGCCATCAACGCCGCCCGCGGCCACCTGCCCGCCAACCTGCCGAGCAATCCGACCTATCGCAAGGTCAACCCGGCCGACGCGCCGATCCTGATCCTGGCGCTGACCTCCGACACGCTACGACCGCGGCGCAGATGTACGACGCGGCCTCGACGATCCTGCAGCAGAAGCTGTCGCAGGTGCGAGGGCGTCGGCCAGGTGATCGTCGGCGGCAGCTCGCTGCCGGCGGTGCGCGTCGAGCTGAATCCCACTGGCGCTCAACCAGTACGGGATCGGCCTGGAGGACGTGCGCGGCGTGCTGGCCGCGACCAACGCCAACCGCCCCAAGGGCGCAGCTCGACCGACGACACGCGGACGCTGGCAGCTCGCAGGCCAACGATCAGCTGCTGCAAGGCCGAGCGAGTACGCGCCGCTGATCGTCGCCTACCGCAACGGCGCGCCGGTGCGGCTCGACCGACGTCGCCACGGTCGAGCGACTCGGTCGAGGACGTGCGCACCGCCGGGCTGTCGAACGGCAAGCCGGCGGTCATCCTGATCATCTTCCGCCAGCCCGGCGCCAACATCATCGAGACGGTCGACCGCGTGCGGCAGCTGCTGCCGCAGCTGCAGGCCGTCGATTCCGGCCGGCCATCGACCTCGACGTCGTGCTCGACCGCACGCACGACGATCCGCGCCTCGCTGCACGACGTCGAGCTCACGCTGCTGATCTCGATCGTGCTGGTGATCCTGGTGGTCTTCGTGTTCCTGCGCAACGTGCGCGCCACGCTCATCCCGGCGTCGCCGTGCCGGTGTCGCTGATCGGCACCTTCGGCGTGATGTACCTGCTGCGGCTACAGCCTCGACAACCTGTCGCTGATGGCGCTGACCATCGCGACCGGCTTCGTGGTCGACGACGCCATCGTGGTGATCGAGAACATCACGCGCCACCTCGAGCAGGGCATGCCGCCGCTGCGAGGCGGCGCTGCTCGGGCGCGCGGGAGATCGGCTTCACGGTGCTCTCGATGAGCATCTCGCTGGTCGCGGTGTTCATCCCGATCCTGCTGATGGGCGGGATCGTCGGCCGGCTGTTCCGCGAGTTCGCGGTGACGCTGTCGGTCGGCCATCGTGATCTCGCTGGTGGTCTCGCTGACCACCACGCCGATGATGTGCGCCACGTCCTGCTCAGCCGCGACGAGCGAGCGAGCACGGCCGGCTCTACCGCGCCGAGCGAGCGCGGCTTTCGACTGGATGCTGCGCCGCTACGAGCGTCAGCCTGGGCTGGGTGCTGCGCCACCCGCCGCGTCATGCTGCTGGTCACGCTGCGTCACGATCGGCGCTCAACGTCTACCTGTTCGTCATCGTGCCCAAGGGCTTCTTCCCGCAGCAGGACACCGGCCGGCTCACCGGCGCGCATCCAGGCCGACTCAGGACATCTCGTTCCAGGCGATGCAGCAGAAGCTGACGGCAGTTCGTCGAGCATCGTCGACGACGATCCCGGCCGTCGACAACGTGATCGGCTTCACCGGCGGCGGCGGCGGCGGCGGCGCCACCGAACACCGGCGCGCATGTTCGTCGCGCTGAAGCCGCTCGACGAGCGCAAGCTCAGCGCCGACCAGGTGATCGCCCGGCTGCGCCGCAAGCTGGCGGCGGTGCCCGGCGCGCCGACTCTTCCTGCAGGCCGGTGCAGGACCTGCGCGTCGGCGGCCGGGCGAGCAACGCGCAGTATCAGTACACGCTGCAGGGCGACAACCTCGACGGAGCTGAACGCCTGGGCGCCGCGCGATGCTGCCGAGCGCCTGCGCGACGCTGCCGCAGCTCGCCGACGTCAACAGCGACCAGCAGGACCAGCGGCCTGCAGGCGTCACCTGGTGATCGACCGCGCCACCGCCTCGCGGCTCGGCATCACGCCGCAGCTGATCGACAACACGCTCTACGACGCCTTCGGCCAGCGCCAGGTCTCGACCATGTACACGCCGCTGAACCAGTACCACGTGGTGATGGAGGTCGACGCCGCAGTTCTGGCAGCAGCCCGAGACGCTGCAGCGACATCTACGTGCGGCCGCCAACGGCGCGCCAGGTGCCGCTCGAGCGCCTTCACCCACTACGAGCCGTCGACCACGCCGCTGGCGGTCAACCACCAGGGGCAGTTCCCGTCGGTGACGCTCTCGTTCAACCTGGCGCCCGGCGTCGCGCTGGGCGACGCGGTCGGACGCGATCGAGGCGGCGACGCGCGCAGCTCGGCCTGCCGGCGACCATCCACGGCAGCTTTCCAGGGCACGGCGCAGGCCTTCCAGGCCTCGCTGGCCAACGAGCCGCTGCTGATCCTCGCGGCGCTGGTCACCGTCTACATCGTGCTCGGCATGCTCTACGAGAGCTACATCCACCCGATCACGATTCTCTCGACGCTGCCGTCGGCCGGCGTCGGCGCGCTGCTCGCGCTGCTGCTCTGCCGCACCGACCTGAGCGTGATCGCGCTGATCGGCATCATCCTGCTGATCGGCATCGTGAAGAAGAACGCGCATCATGATGATCGACTTCGCGCTGGAGGCCGAGCGCAACGAGGGCAAGAGCCCGCGAGGAGGCGATCTTCCAGGCCTGCCTGCTGCGCTTCCGGCCGATCATGATGACGACGATGGCGGCGCTGCTCGGCGGGCTGCCGCTGGCGCTGGGCACGGGCGTCGGCTCCGAGCTGCGCCGGCCGCTGGGCATCGCCATCGTCGGCGGCCTGATCGTCAGCCAGATGCTGACGCTCTACACGACGCCGGTGGTCTATCTCTATCTCGATCGCGCCTGCGCTGGTTCCGGCGCCAGCGCAGCGCTGCCCGCGCGCCCTCCGGCGCCCGACGCCGGGGCCGAGGCTGTGATCGTCATGATCGGTCGCGCGTGCGCGGGCTGCTGCTCGCCGTCGTCATGCGCGGCTCGTGCCGGCTGCGCGGTCGGTCCGAACTACGTCCGGCCGGCGGTCGGGCGCCCGACGGCCTACAAGGAGCAGCGACGGCTGGAAGATCGCGCAGCCCGCAGGACGAGGCCTTCCGCGGCCCGTGGTGGGAGCTCTTCGACGATCCCGCGCTGAACGCCCTGGAGGCGCGGTCGAGCTGCGTCGAACCAGAACCTGGTCGTGGCCGAGGCGACAGTTCCGGCAGGCGCGCGCGCTCGTGCGCGAGGCCGCGCGCCGCGTACTTCCCGACCGGCGACGCTCGGCGTCGGCTACACGCGCAATCGTCAGTCGGCGAACCTCGGCGGCTCGATCGGGGACGGCGATCACTGGCACGGGCGCCACGGGCATCGAACTTCTTCCAGCTGCCGCTCGACGTCGCCTGGGAGCCGGACTTCTGGGGGCAAGGTGCGGCGCACCGTCGAGTCCAGCCAGGCCGGCGCCCAGGCGAGCGCCGGCGATCTCGAGACCGCGCGCCTGAGCTTTCAGGCCGAGCTGGCGCAGGACTACTTCCAGCTGCGCACGCTCGACGCGCAGAAGGCCCTGCTCGACGCGACCGTCGCCGCCTACGAGAAGTCGCTGACGCTGACGCCGCACGCGCTACACGCGGGCGTGGCGTCGCAGGTCGACGTGGCGCAGGCCGAGACGCAGCTCAAGAGCGCCCAGGCGCAGGCATCGACGTCGGCGTGCAGCGCGCGCAGCTCGAGCACGCGATCGCGCTGCTCGATCGGCCAGCCGCCGTCGGCGTTCTCGCTGCCGGCCTCGCCGCCTGGCCACCGCGCCGCCCGGCCATTCCCGTCGGCGTGCCGTCGGAGCTGCTCGAGCGCCGGCCGGACGTCGCCGCCGCCGAGCGGCGGGTGGCGGCGGCCAACGCGCAGATCGGCGTCGCGATCGCCGCGTTCTATCCGACGCTCACGCTGAGCGCCTCGACCGGCTTCGAGAGCGCCGGCATCGCGACCTGGCTCACGTGGCCGAGCCGCTTCTGGTCGGTCGGGGCCGGGCGATCTCGCAGACGGTGTTCGACGGCGGACTGCGGCGCGCGCAGACCGACGCAGGCCCGCGCGGCGTACGACGCGAGCGTGGCCACCTACCGGCAGACGGTGCTGACCGCGTTCCAGGACGTCGAGGACAACCTGGCCGCGCTGCGCATCCTCGAGGACGAGGCGCGCGTGCAGGACGAGGCGGTGGCCGCCGCCCGCCAGTCCGTCACGCTGACCACGACGCAGTACCGGGCGGGAATCGTGAGCTATCTGAACGTCATCACAACCCAGACGATCGCACTGGCCGACGAGGTCACGGCGGTCCAGATCCTGGGCCGTCGCATGACCGCCGCCGTCCTGCTGGTGGAAGCGCTGGGCGGCGGATGGAGCGACACCGACTTGCCCTCGGCCCACGAGGTGACCGAGCGACAGCCGGCGAGCGCGCGCACGCCGTGAGCGTGGGGAGGACACACATGGATCTCGGCGACAGCCTGAGCGTGGTGGTCGTGATGGGCGTGTTGCTGCTCGGGCCGGCGCTGGCCCCGGCCGCCGAGGCGCAGGGCGATTTCAGCGTGAGCTGGGAGCCGCACCTGATCGGAGGCCGCGACGCGGCGGTCAAGGGCTACGTCGACAATCGCTCGCAGCTGCGCATCGGCGACGTGCACCTGCGCGTGGAGACGCTCGACGCCGGCGGCAAGGTGATCGGCGAGGCGTACGGCTGGGTCACGGGCGATGTCGCCGCCGGCAGCCGCGGCTACTTCGTCGTCCGTGTCGGGGTGCCCGGCGCCACCTATCGCGTCACCGTCGAGTCGTACGACGCGATCTCGACCTCGACCGCGGGGGGTGAAATTGCGCCCGCCGCGCCGGCCGCGAGCCCGCCGATGTCGCCGTGATCGGGCGTGACCCCGCGGGTCAGCGCCAGTCGTCGACCGAGACGGTCTTCTGGTAGTTGCAGCCCATGATCCGCCAGTAGCCGTTCGTCTCGCCGCCGACGACGACGACGTGGATGTCCTCGCGCCGGAACATCTGGATCAGCTCGTCCGGCGCCGCCTTCGAGCATGGACGCGTACGGCTCCTCGCCGAACGTCGCGCGCGGATAGATGTAGTTCTGGACGAGCTGGTAGTCCCAGTACTCGCCGGCCGGCATGCAGCGCGTTGTCGTAGATCCAGTCGATCAGCTTCGTCCTTGGTGTCGAAGCCGCCGCGGTCGACGAACTGCCGCGCGGTGATCGGGTCCAGCAGCAGACGTCGGCGGCTCGTGCGGGATCCATGCCGCGCAGCATGTTGCGCACGTGCTCGCGCCAGTGCGCTCGCGCAGGCCGAGCGTGAACGCCGTGTGCGCGCAGCCGCCGAACACGCTGACCGTGCTGTCGGTCGGCCTTGAAGCCGTGCTGGACGTGGAACGGCTCCCACGGGCTGCGCTCCTCGTTCTCGGCGAAGGTGACGCTGTTGTAGGCGTAGTTGTTGCCCTGCGAGCCCATGTAGCGTGAGCCCGGGCACCGAGCCGCCCTGGCAGGTTCTGCGACAGCAGGCCGTAGGCGCGGCCGATCGTCGCGTTGGCGTGGTTGTACGGGCCCAGCGCGCCGGTGCCCGCAGTTCATGCTCGATCTCGTGGCGGATCGGCCCGTTGACCACGGCCATCGCCGCCATCGAGCTGGTGCGTGCTGCCGCGCGCCCTGACGCCGCTGGCGGCCATGCGCCAGGATGACCGGGAAGTACTCCGGCCGCGCGCCGGCCATGACCGCGTTGACCGCGACCTTCTCGACCGTGTACTCCCAGTACTCGCGGAAGTGCGTCGGCCGCATGTGGCCGACGACCTCGTCGGGCTGGTGGCTGGTGTGCGGCGAGCATCGCCGCGACGCGCTCCTCGGTCGGCAGGACGATCGGCAGCTTGTCGGTCCAGTGGTTCTCGAGGAACAGCTGGTGGAGGTTCTCCTCGGTGTCGGGCTCGACCAGCCGCGGCGTGGTCCGCTCGAAGTCGGCCTTCTGCAGCTCGTCGGCGTCGAACGGCCGCGTCAGGCCCTCGATGACCTCCTGCATGACCGGGCGGCCGGTGATCGGGTCGTTGCCGTCGACGTAGGCGCGCAGCTGCGCGGGCGTCTTGCCCATGACCGGCTGCGGCACGAAGACCTGGCGCATGCGGGGCATGCCGTTGACGCGCGCCACCGAGCGCACCACCCGCTCGAAGATGTCGGTGTGGAGGGCGACGGTGGGCACCCCGTACTGGCTCTCGATGCGTCATCGCGTGCACGGCGACCGCCGGCGCACAGGTGCTTCAATGACCGACGCCGACGATGGCCGCGTCGCCCTTCGCCTTGATCTCCTCCCAGGTGCTCGGGATCGTCGCTGGGTGTAGACGCTGGAGATGCGCTTGACGACGCGTCCGCACGCCGGGCATGTGCTCCGCGAACCAGGCCTGCATCTGCTCCAGGAAGATGTCGGAATCGTCGAAGCGGCAGTCGACCAGGTAGACGGTCTTGCCGTCGAGCGTGTCCAGGCGCGGCGCCAGGGTCTGGCGGGTGACCTTCGGCGGGAAGCCCATCGGGTTGAGGACGCTGAGGGCTGCCATGCGCCGATGACACTACCACGACGCGGGCGGCTCAGGCATGATGAGGGCCTTGAGCGCCAGCCGCATCAAGACGCCGACCTACGACGAGCCCGTCCACATCGGCGGCGGCCTGTCGTATCTGCGCACGCGCGAGTTCAAGGTGAACCTGCAGCATCCGCTCTTCCAGTCGCCCAGCGCGGTGGTGGGCCACGCCTACTATGTATTCGACGTGCCATGATCGCTTCCGGAGGGAACGGCTGATGCCCTGCGATCCGACCGTCTTCGAAGACATTCCGATCTTCTCGCTGCTCGACGCCGACGAGCGCGCGGTGCTGGCCGAGCAGGTGGAGCTGCGTCAGTTCAGGGCCCGGCACCGGATCTACAAGCCCGGCGATCCCGGCGGCAAGGCCTACGTGGTGCTCAGGGGGCAGGTGCAGGTCGTGGTGATCGACGATGACCACCAGGAGGTCGTCATCGACTCGCCGGGCAGCGGCGAGATGTTCGGGCTGGCCTCGATGCTCTCGGCGGCGCCGCACCAGACGCTGGCCGTCGCCATGGAAGACACGACCGCGATCGAGATCGAGCGCAACGACATCGGCGCCCTGCTCCATCGCAAGCCGATGGCCGGCCTCGACATGCTCACCATGGTCGGCCGCCAGTTCCACGCCGCCCAGGACCTGGTGCGCATGCGCGCCGCGCGCAACCCCAACGAGGTGATCGCCGAGAACCTGACCTTCGGCGACCGCATCGCCGACGTGGTGGCGCGCTTCGGCGGCTCGTGGTCGTTCATCATCACGTTCGGAGTCGTGCTGACCCTCTGGGTCGCCGTGAACGTGGTCCTCGCCACGCGCGCCTGGGACCCGTACCCGTTCATCCTGCTCAACCTGTTCCTGTCGATGATCGCCGCGCTGCAGGCGCCGGTCATCATGATGAGTCAGAACCGACAGGACGCGAAGGATCGGCTGCGCAGCGAGCTCGACTTTGCAGTGAATCGGAAGGCGGAGGCGGAGATCACGCAGCTGGCGGCGAAGCTGAATCGCATCGAGGATCGGCTGGAGGATCTCTCGTCGTCGCGGTGAACGGCGGGAGCCGGATCAGTATTCGGCATAGATCTCGATGATGTTGTCCTCGGGGTCGCGAAAGAACAGGGTGCGGTGGCGCCAGTCGGGCAGATCGGTGGGGCCTCTGAGAATTGGCACACCCTGGGCGACCAGTTCCGCATGGCACGCCTCGAGCGCCGAAGGCGGGACTCGAAAGGCAAGCTGGACCGCCGCCGATCCGGGTACGGATTGTCCATCGTCACAGACGGCCCACGGTCCCCGGGGTCGCAGCGTCAGCAGCGTCGCGCCAACACGAAAGCTGACCCAGCGCGCACGATCAGTCTCGACGGGAAACTTCATGATGTCGCGATAGAACGCGCGCGTCTCTTCCATCTTGTTGCACAGGAGGATGGCGTAGTCGACGTTACGGATCTCACTCAGGCTCACTGAGATACCCCCGGTCTGTCTTGCCGATGCGCTCGATCCCCCATATCGCGGTCATCTCGAGCTCAGGCGCGCGAGAAGAATCGCCGAAGGTACGCCGCCGCTTGATCCGAGATGCCGACGATCTTGTTCGTGGCCTGGCGATAGAACTTGAAGTTGAGCTCGGTCTCGGGCCGACCGTCGTTCCAGGCGGCAAACGGCTTCAGCTCACCTCGCCCCAGGCGGCGCTTGGCAAGCGCGAGGCGCTTGATGGCGATACTCACGCGCGGCGTCTGCCGGTCGATACCCCGTGTTCTTGGGAGTGCTGTGGCCGACGTGACGACGCCGCTCGCGATGAGACCGGGGCCACCTTCGTTTTCGCTCGCGAAGACAAAGATGGCATCGCCCTTGGCGATGCGCTTGCCACCATACATCGTCTTCTGCGCGCTGAAGGTGAACGTCTTGGCGCGCAGATCGCGGACCTCAGCTTTGATCGCGAAGATCACACGCGACCTCCCTGATGGAGGTCAACTGCCGTCCGGTTTCCGCACAGTGGCGAGCCACGCCGGTCGCAGGTGGGGTGGCGTGTCGTCAATCGGGTTGGCGACGCGTCCTTGCAGGAACCGGTCGAGGGCTTGGGGCAACACGGCAGCAATGAAGGCCGAGAGGTCTCGGGCGTCCTGAACGCCATGGTAGCTGAAGGAGATCAGGTGCCCTGCTCGGTACTGTGGCGTCGGGTTGTACAGCGTGCGCAGATCATGGCCAAGCAGAGAGTCCGCCGCGGCGTCCTTCTTCAGATACGAGGGCAGGGGCGGCCGCCGCCGGTTGATCGCGCCCTGGATTCGCGCCAGCTCGTCGAGCTCGGCCTGGACGAGGCAGCACGCGAAATTGGACTGACGCAGAATCGTGGAGCCCTGGCTACCCAGGGGCTCCAGCTGGACGAGACCATGGTACGAATTCCCGGTGTCGGGGTTCGCGAAGGTGAAGCCTTCGAACTTGAACAGGAGTCGTTGCTCGGCGTCCACGGGCTTCTGCCACCCCGCCTGGGTTCCCGCCCAGCGCCGATAGCTGTTTTCCTTGGCCCAGGGCCCGATCGTGGAGCGTAGCTCCCGATACGCGACCTTTGCGGTGGCATAGCTGTCGGTCATTCGCCGGTGCTCCCCAATGATCTTAGGTGGCTGCCACCAGCAGTTCCTCCGAATTGTTGGGCGGGCGAAGGCCATCGGTCCTGCCCGCGAAGTAGCGCTGGGCGAGCGTGGCGGCCGATACGTGCTGGACCTCGGCAAAGCCGGCATCGCGGGCCAGGGCCAGCATCTCTGGCGGGGTGAAGAAGCTGATGAAGGGGGTACCGTTGGCGCGCGCCCCCGCTTCCGCTCGCTCGATCCCGGGACGCACCTCGGGGTCCGCCAGCTCGATCGGAAGCATGAACGACATGACGAGCGTGGAGCCCCGGGCGAGCGCCGCGACCTGGCGCAGCGTTGCCGCGATCGCGTCCCTGGTCAGGTACATGCTGACACCGGTGGACGCCACGACCGCCGGCCGCCCGGCGTCGAAGCCCGAGGCAGCCAGCTGTTCCCACCACGCGTCGCCGGCCTCGAAGTCCACGGGCACGAGTCGCAGGAACGGTGGGATGCCGAGGTTGAGGTCGACGAGGCGCTGGCGCTTCCACGCCTGAGGCCCGGGCCGATCGATCTCGAACACGATCAGATGGGAGGCAAGCTCCGGTCGACGCTGAGCGAAGGTGTCCAGACCCGCTCCGAGGATGACGTACTGACGGACGCCGCGGGCCGCTTGCGCTGCGACGAGATCTTCGACGAAGCGCGCGCGGGCGACGATGGAAGCGCGGAAGGGCCGCGTGAACGGGCTCATGTCCGGACGGCTGCGCCATCCGCCGTCTGGCGCCGCCAGCTTCAGGCCGACTTCATCTTCGAGCACGTGCGGCGGCGGATCGACTTCTACGTGCAGCGCGCGCCACAAGGCGACCCGCACCGCCGTGTCGTCTGGCGCCGCCACTTGCTTGTCATCCATGCCGGCTCCGCGGCAACCGCTCGTCGGGCGGTGTCATTGGTCTGAAGGCCCGGGCACCCAACCCGTGGTTGCGGCCCAGTGCTCGGCCCCACCCATGATGACGTCACACACCGGATCCTTGATTGCGTAGTACGCTTCGACGTCGTCGGCGTGATAGGTCGCCAGCGCCAGCTTGACGTGCCCGTACGCGACGGCCGTCGCCGGATTCGCCCGCAAGTAGTCGCGAAACAGCACCGCATATCGCTGGTTGGCCCGGCCCGCCACTCGCACGTGCAGATTGACCCGCCGCCCATCGCCGCGCTGGTTGTAGAACCACTTGCTCCACTGGTCGGGACCCTCAGCCCCACCGGACGGGACGTGATCTCGAGTGATATGCGTCAGGCGTTCGTAGCCAGCGCTGTTGACCGCGTCGTCAACCTCGGTTGTCAATGCATGGGCCGTGACTTGAATGTCGAGTACATCCTTGGCCGCCAGCCCCGGCACCGATGTTGACCCGATGTGGTCGATGCGGAGCGCGAGGTCCCCCAGCGCCTTCCGCAGCTCCCGTCCGAGGCTCACGAACTGCTCCGGCCACTGCCGCTGGTAGGGGAGGATCGCAATCATCTTTGCCGGCCTGGCGCCTGGCTGCGAGCCCAGGCGGAGCCTCAAAGGCCTTCCCGCTGGAGCAGGCCAATGCCCGCGACGATGAGCCCAATGGCCAGGAGCTTTAGCCACGTGAAGGGCTCCTTGAGCAGCACGAATCCGATCAACAGCACGAGCGCCGTCGACGTACCGCCGATCACAAAGGATGAGGTGATCTTGAGGCCTCGCGCGTAGGCCGACAGCGTGAAGAGATCGGCACAGGCCGCCGCCACCCCGACCACGACAACGAAGTAGAGGCTCTTGCTCGTGAAGGTGATCGGCGCGCCGCTTGCCTTCATGCTGACCGTCAACGAGGCACTCACGAGGAAGGCAACGCCGGTGATGATGGCGGCACCCAGAGCTGGATGAATGCCGGGCGACGCAAGCCGCAGAAACACCGTGTACGCGGTCACCGACACTCCCGCCAGCAGTGCAAAAAGGAACGCCGCACTCGCCATCATTGGCTCCGATCTATGGTCGCCGCTGCAGTTGGAGTTCGTCACGTGGAGGATTGCTCTTGTGCGGCCTCTCGGAACGGAGAACTTGCCGGAGGTAGCTGGCGGCATCTGCCATACCGAGCCGTGTCATGGGGGACTCGTTCGCGATGTCATTCATCGCCCGCGGCCCAAGGTGCTCGAGGCCGCCTTGATAGTCGACTGCATGTCGGAGCATCTTCACATAGTCGACCATTGATCCCATGATGCTCCGATCGGTCACTCTGGCGAACGCGTCCGGGCCGTCGTCGACGACCGTCGCGGCTTCAACATTGGAGAACCCATAGTCTCGCAGTGTGTCGGCTGCGTGTCGCCGAAACACTCGGCCGAAATCGTCGCGGGTCGTCCCGGCCGCCGGCACCCAGAACGAAAAGAGCGAAGGGGCGTGTGTGAATAGGAAGAACTGTCGCCGCCGCACGGTGATGAGATTGCAGTACCACTCCACCATCGGAGAATGGCTCTCGGCAATGGTCGCGTAAGCGACGCGCAGCTTCGACGACAGCTTCTGAGTCGCGCGGAAGACCATTCGGTTACCGGGTCCGCATGGGGTCGCGCGGAGCAACCGCGGCGATGCAATGCGAGCCAGAGGCCTGCTCCAATGCGATGGTGGGGGACTCATGCATCATGACCTCGCCTCGTCCTCCTCGTAGAATCGTATCGATCCAGCGAGGTGCTCCAACAACTCGGCCGGGATGGTGTCGCGACCCAAGACGCCCGTTGTGATCGCGAATGCCACGACCATCTCCAGACGAGGCGCGTTGTAGCGGCCCCACAGGTCTCTCGAGGGGCCTTGGTGGAACTGGTGGATGATCTCGCTCAGCTCCCCGCTGCTAAGCTCCCTTCTCTCCCACCGGCCAAATGCTTCTGCAAGAGGAAGCAGAGCTCGCCGGAGCTCTTCTTCGTGCGCGGCAGCTGCATATTCACGGAGGAGGCGCTTGATCCTCTTCGTGGTGTCAGCCATACGCTATCTCTCTAAGGGTTGCCGATGACCCGTGCAGAGCGGAGCGAGGCGTCGGGCCATCGGCGTGTAGCTGGCTAGTTGACGGCGCAGCAGCGCTTGAACTTCTGCCCGCTACCACACGGACATGGAGCATTGCGGCCAACTTTACGCGCTTGCGCCGGGCCGACAGATTCTTCCGGATACGATCTGCCAAAGAGACCAAGGCGATGATCGACCGCCTGTTCTACCTGCCCCCATGAATGCACACGGTGCCGCGCAGGGATGTTCACGACGGCGTACGCCACGAGGGCGACCAGGAGAATCGCAACTATGACGACCGGCACAGCGGCACCGAAGAACAGGCACAGGACCACGCCGACACCGGCTGCGAGCACGATCGAGCTCGTCACGATGAGGCGACGCCGTTGCGTGGGCTTCACGATCTTCCCTCATCCGACTGGCAAGGCTGTCCGGCTAACGGCTCCCCGCTGTGCGGCCGGCACTCAGCCGTGAAGCGCCAAGGAAGACGTGCGCCGCGCGTTTCTTCGTATGTCATCTTTGATGGGTGGAGGAGCGCAAAGCGTCATTCGACATCGCTGACCTCGATCTCGGCCTCCCGAACGATGGTCACCGGATGTGGCGCAATGAGGTTGGCCCACACCCACTGATGATGGTCAATAACCCGGTCTGCGCTGAGATGCGGCCGGTCGCTGACCGTGTGGCAGTCGGCGACGGCGACCACTTTAAAGCCCAGCGCCGCGGCCGAACGGATCGTCGCGTCGACACAAAGGTCGGTGGCCCATCCGGCCACCAGCAGGCGATCCGCGCGTAGCTTGGCGAGATCCGACTGAAGGGAGGTGCTGAAGAATGGATCGTTCAGCGTCTTGCTGACGATGCGGTCGCATTGTTCGGTGTTGATAGTGCTCAGAAGGTGCCATCCCGGTGTGAGTGGCTCAAAGTCGTCACCAACTGGCCCTGCGTGCTGAACAAAGAAAACCACCCCACCGGCGCGGCGCACCCGCAGAGCTAGACGATTGATCCGCTCGACGATGGCGATGAGGTCGTGCTTCGGTGCGCCTCGCAGGAGGCCCTCCTGCATGTCAACGACCAGGAGCACGTCCACTGAGTACCTCCTCAGCTGCCGAACGGCTCGGTGCTGAGCCGCCGGCCCGGGCGCCCTCGCGTGTCGGAAGGATGATCTGTCGCGATTCCTGCGTCCTCCTCGCCCATGGTCACGGCACGCGGAAGACGGGGAGCTGCAGGCGCTACCGGATGGCGAGCAATCGGAGCGCGACGATCGCAGCCATACCCGTCCCAAACGCGCCCGAACGTGGCAGCCCGAACGTCTGCAGGAGCAGGTAAAGAATGATGCCCACGATTGCGGCAGTCGCGTAGATATCTCGCCGCAGGATCAGGGGCATCTGCGCTGTGATGACATCTCGGAGGATCCCTCCGGCTACCCCGGTCATCGCGCCCATCAGCACCACGATGATCGGTGTGCACTGCGACGTTTCGGCCACCTGGGCTCCAGACATCGAAAACAGCGCCAACCCGAAGGCGTCGGCCACGAGGAGCGCGTTCTCCGGCGGTGGCCTGAGCCAGACATAAGCCGACGGTCAGTAACGCTGAGGCGATGATCACAATCAGGTACCACGCGTCGGTGATCCAAAAGATCGGATGCCGATTCAAAAGGAGATCTCGCAGCGTACCTCCTCCAATCGCCGTGATGGCCGCGATGATGACGACCCCGAGGAGGTCCAGGCCTCTATTACGCGCGGCGAGCACTCCACTCACCGCAAAGACGGCAACGCCCCCAAGGTCGAGGGTATGGAGAATCATGGGTGGGCGCGCAATGCCGAAGGGGCCGTTCAGCGGCGGGCGGGCCGACGACCAACTCCGAATCACGCGGAGCCCGACGCCGGCCGGTCCGCTGCAACGGCTGGTTATCCCGCCGTCATGTTCCACCTTCCGCTCCCGCGGGATGCACGCTTCGAAGACGCAACCTCAACCGCGGCGCGCCGCCTCGATTGCAGCGATGTCGATCTTTTTCATCTGCATCATCGCATCGAACGCGCGCTTGGCGGCAGCGGGATCGGGATCGGTGATCGCTTTCGTCAGGACGATCGGCGTAATCTGCCAGGACAATCCCCATTTGTCCTTGCACCAGCCGCACGCGCTCTCCTGGCCGCCGTTGCCGACGATCGCGTTCCAGTAGCGATCCGTTTCGGCCTGGTCAGCGGTTGCGACCTGAAACGAGAACGCTTCGTTGTGCTTGAACGCAGGTCCGCCGTTGAGCCCGAGGCACGGAATGCCCATCACGGTAAACTCGACGGTCAACACGTCCCCTTTCTTCCCCGACGGAAAGTCTCCCGGTGCGCGGTGCACCGCGCCGACGGACGAATCGGGAAAGGTCTTGGCGTAAAACCGCGCCGCGTCCTCGGCGTCGCCATCGTACCAAAGGCAAATCGTGTTCTTTGCTGGCTTCGACCATGTCACTTCTCCATCGAGATGAGCCCGAAGCTGCAGAAAACCGATACGCTCACAGTCTTGGCCGACATTGGCGACCAGTCAAGCCACTACGGATGGTGAATGGCAGAGGAGTACGGAGCGCGGCCGCATCACTCTATGATCTGATCCGCCCGCGCGAGCATCGACTGCGGAATCGTCAGCCCGAGGGCCTAAGCGGTACTTGAGATTGATCACCAGCTCGAACTTCGTCGCTTGCTGGACCGGAAGGTCAGCCGGGTTGGCGCCTTTCAGGATCTTGTCCAGATAGGCGGCGGCGCGGCGAGAGAGATCTGCGCGGTCCAGGCTGTAGGCTCTCATGCCTTCTCTATGAAGACCGGCGCGGGGTCAATCCCGACGACTTCGCGAACGGCGGGCATCTCTGCAAGAACCCGACTGACCGCTCCCGTTCCACAGCCAACATCCAACGCACGTGCGTCGTTCGGAAGCTGTAGTTCCAATAGATAGGCTTTGAGCATAGCCCGCGGTTGCGGATCCACGGCTCTGAGTTCGAGCACATCGGCAAGTCTTGCTTGCATGCCCTTGTCGGCTTGAGCGATGGACGTGTAGGAGGCCGGCATATCGTGCTCCACCCAAAGCGACAGTACGGCTAACGCTCGCACTCAGCTGCGGGCGGGCGAGCTATCGCGAGTCCGGCCGTCAGGTGCAATGCGTTGTTGGGCGGCCGTGGGGTATTCAAGGATCTGATCCGCGCGCTCCAGCACGGATTGCGGGATCGTGAGGCCGAGCGTCTTGGCGGTCTTGAGGTTGATGACCAGCTGGTACTTGGAAGCCTGCTCGATTGACAGGTCGGCCGGTCTGGCACCCTTGAGGATCTTGTCGATGTAGACGGCGGCGCGCCGTGTCAGGTCTGTCGTCTGACGTTTGAGCTCAGCGGCGGCCCGAAAGGGCCGTCCGATGCAGCGACTTGTTAGGTGGAATACGATGGGCCACCTACGCCAGGAACCACCACCGTTTTAAGGATTGCCGATTCCCGGTCGGTTGCCAACGACAAGAGCTCGAGGTCAGCGCGATAGGCAGCGAACTGTTCCTGACCAGGGAAGCTGACAAGATGTATCTCAAACGGAATATCTGGCGAATTCTCTTGCCCCGTGCGAATCACCTTTTCAATGGAGCCGCCATACTTCCTCATGATTCGGGCCGCCTTTCGCTCATAGGCTTCGAATTCAGCAACGGCGCCTGAGCGGACCCACAGACTTACGACCCGATAGATTGGACTCAGCACTCAAACCTCCAAGCCATAACGCGTGGCATCAGCCGCGAAGCGGCCGGTTATACGGCTTTGCCAAAGTACCTCCTGAACAACTCCTCCGCCCTTCGGGCGCCCTCGTCCGAGAGAGCTACTGACTTGGCCTTCGACTTGGGGTCCGAGATGAACCCTTGAGTGTGCAGCCGGTCCATGGCGTCCCAGTCGAATCCCTTCCAGGCTCGCGTGCTGCCATGGTCGGTGTGCGCGTTGAGGTGAAGCAGCGCCAAGACAACCTCATCGACCTTAGTGGTGTCGTAATCCATAGTCATTTCTCAGTCCGTATAACGCTTGAATGAATCGTTAGGCCGCACTTTCTGCGCCATTTCTATGCCGCCCTCAGGACTGCGGGTCGAACCCGAAGACGCGTAGCTCTTGGTCACAACGACAGGCCTTCGCGATGCGCGCGGCCCACGCGACGGCCTCCTCGCGTGAGGGTAGTTCGAGCACGGTGAAGCCGCCGTCAAGCGGGGGCGCCCATGGGTAGCCGCCCTCGGCGACTGCTCCGTCTGCTGCGACGAGAACGGGCGGCACGCCTTCGTCGATGCCGCCGCCGAAGACGTAGACGCCGGCGGCTTTCGCCTCGTCGATCACGGCGTGCGCGTCGCGACCCACCGCCTCCCACTCGCCTTCGGGCACGACCATCGCAGCGCTGGGAAAGGAGATCAGGTACTTGGCCATGGTGCTATTTCCTTTGGAGATTGATGTCGGTCGTGGAGCGAGTGTGCGGCCTAACGGCTTGCCGCTCAGCCGCCGCGTTTCTCAGCGGTCGGCTGTAGCGGCGTGTTGGGCAGCCTCAGTTGAGTTCGATCCAATATTGCCGCACGGTCTTACCACTCTCGCGTGAGGTTTCTTTTCCCGAAAGAACACCGCCGTTCTTCTCGATAATCTTTGCGGAACCGATATTGTCATCGTCACATGTGATTCGAACCCGGCGGATTCCGTGTTCCCGAAGAACGGGTAAGGCGAGTCGCAACAACTGAGTTCCATAGCCGAGACGTCGCATTGACGGTCGAACGTCATATCCCACGTGACCACCCTCCTGCTCCAATTCCCCTGTCAGTTGAAAGCGAAGGCGCACGCACGCCAGGATCCTCCCGAAGTCCTCGAGCCAATACTCAGTACCCGGAACCCGGCCCGCTGGCTGAACCTTCGCCCGGCCGTCAGCAACTCTGCGAAGGTAAGCGGGGAAGTCAGTCAAGGCTAATTCGTAGCGGGTATCTCCCAAGGCGCTACATTCCGAAGCCATCTCTACAAATGCGGATTCCCACTCTTCCGACGGTTCAACCAGTTTCACTTCGCGGACTCCCACGTAGCTCGACGTCTGCCCAACGCCGCGCATGAGCCGCGCGCTTCAGCGCGTCGGCTCCATGCCGTTGTTAGGCGCGCTTTTATAAGCCCCTAGCGAGTACGATGTCAAAAACACCGCGGCGTAGCTTGCCGTCCTGTTTTAAGTCAATGGCCAACGATGGCTTGTGACCGGCCCAAGGATCTTTAGCAATGAAGGGGTCGCCCTTGAAGTAAAGCTGCGTCGTGACCGGGACGTGCAGCGACTCCATGACCCGAAAGTGAATGTGGGCAGGTCGCGTCAGCCCCGCGTATTTCTCAAGCCCCGGGAGATTTGGCGGAATCGGGTATCGCCCCGGCACAATCGTCTCAATCTCGTATTGCCCCTTTTGATTGGTATACAGCAGCCCGCGCAAGTGGAAGGTCGTGGCCTCGGTGAAGTTGCCGGGCTTGGTGGTGTCGTATAAGCCAGCGTCGTTCGCCTGCCACACCTCAATCAATGTCCCCGGCAGGGGCGTACGGCAATCTGAACTCAATACCGTGCCGGTCAGAATAAGCCTGGTACCGGGCTCGTCAGGTCCTGCCAGCTGGCTCCGAAACGGCGCGCCGAACCGATAGAAGGGACCAAGTATCTCGGATTCGGTGAGCCGACAGGCTTGGTTGGCGGCAAAAGCGGGACCGCCCAGAAGCGCGCCCCCAAGTACCACGGCGCTCCTGTGCAGGAAGGTCCGCCTTGAACCGGCCAAAGTCACCCTCGGGATCAGATCCTTGCTCATATTCGCCTCCTCGTTGGATATTCCACCGCGCCTAACGCGCCGTATGAGCTGCGGCGCGAAGCGCGTCAGCTCGATGCGGTTGTTAGCCAAGCAGTCGATCGTAGTCGGCGTGGCTACCAATCCAGAACCAGACAAGCGCATCAGGTGCTTCCACGGCCAAAGCGCGGTAGTGGGCGCCGACCCGAGCAGACCAGAACCTGCCGACCTTCTTGAAGTGAAGGGATGGATGCCGGGGGTCCTGGTTCAGGCGCGCGTAGGCTTGATCCGCAAGCGCGCGAACTTCGGACGGCAACGATCGATACAGCGCCCAGAAGTCTTGGGCGCGTGGTGGGTCAGAGGGGTGTGGTCTTGCCGGCGGAGTGATCACGAAGGGCCTTCGCAGCAAGGTCATCGAGGCGGCCGGCCTGGGCGTCGCGCTCAATCTGCCGATCCCAGGCCGCCCAATCGTACTCCAGGAACCAGGCGCGAAACTGCGCGAGCTCGTCAGGGGAGAGCGCCTGCACCTCTTGCTCGATCTTCTCGATCTTGCCCATCAGTGATGTACCCGTGCCCTCAGTCTAGCATTCGGCAGCGCGGTGGCATCCAACCCCTCATTCTGCTGGCTAACGACACCGCTCAGCAGCCGCGGGGCACCAGCGCGCTATCTGTCACGAAAAGCCTACCTGCCCCCGCGGTCTGCTGCAGTGGATGGTTCGGCGTGCCTCGATACCAGAACCGCCACCACGACTTCTTGGCCGCGGCGGGCTCCCGCGCCCCGGAGCTGCCGGGCTTGCTCCCGGCGGATGCCCGCTGCGACAGGAGCCGCCGGGCCATGCAGTTCGGCATCGGCGGCAGCTCAGGGTAGCTTGTCGAAAAAGAGATAAAGGGCGGCAATCCGGCCGTCCCGGGCAATGATGAAATCAGTCCCGGCGTAAGCTGGCGCCTCACCAGGGCGGCCCGATACCCATTGGACCCGCCCGCCGTTGCCCACTTCCTCGGGCTCGGCAATTGGCTGATATCGAAAGTCAGGGTGAGTCGCCTTGATCGCGCCCGCGATGCGATCGATCTCGTCGCGGCCACGGTAGACGCCCTTGCTGGGGTCGTAGAACACGCCATCTTCGGTGTAAGATCTCGTCGATGGCCGCGCGCCGACGCGCGGGGTCGTTTTCACCGAAGACGTCGTGAAGATTGCGGATCAGCAAGGTCGATATGCTGAAGGACATGGCTTGTCTCCTCTCGGCATCGAGTGCGGCTTGGATATCTCGACCCGGAACGGCTCGATTGCGGTGATCTGATCCACGACAGCTGAATGCTCCCAGTCATCACCCAGGCAGTCGGGCGAGCAACCAGGACCACATCACCGCGCCTCCGCCGCCGAACGCTCAGGCGTGAGCGGCCGGCGTCGAGGCCGGGCCGCTCGAGCCTGTTAGGTCCTAACGGCGGCGCCAAGACGGGTGGTCATCTTCAGGCTAGGACTACGGCGATCGCTGAGCGCTAGCTTCTGCTGCCACGAGAGGCGCGAACCATGCCCATAGCTTGCCGCAGGCTTGGCTTGTCCGCGAAGGACACTCGCGGTGGCTTTCGATGAAGCGCACATCGCAGGGGCGGCGACCGGTCTCTTGCACGCTTCGCCCGTGCGCCTGGGGTGATTTCAATCCAGGAGTCGTAGAAATCAGCGTGCAACGTCGCTAGCTGGATGCGTGTGTCACAAACGGGGCACGCCGATCGCTCTGGCCAACGAAGCTGCGCGCTCCGGCCCTTGAAGCGCTGTCACATCGATTTCTGATCCTCGGCCCTCGACAGACGGGTTGCGGCTGCTCGCCAGCCCCAGGAGCCGACACGCTCTACCACGCGAGGGGAAGAGATCGATTGCCCCGTGGTCACTTTCCGTGCGCACCGTACCCGAAGAACGAGCGCCTCGACCGATGAACGGCGTTCCCGAACGTCGCCATGTTCGACCGCTCGCCATGAGGAGTCGAAGGCTGGCCCAGGATCCTTGCTCCTCTCCGTGCGAGCCGGTGCCCTTACTAGCCGCAGATCGGGAGTAGAGAAGTCGGTGACCCTGGACGCCCAGTCACGTCGCTGCCCGCAGGTCGCCCTTCGAGCATCGCCAAGCGGGCACACGTGAGCTCAGACCGTCGTGCATTGCAGCCATCGCGATACTCAGCGGCGGAGTGCAGCAACGGCGAGATCGTCGGTCCGTGCAGTATGAATGGAGCGATGCGAGATCACTCGCGAGGGCGGCGCAGGAACGTGAGCATCTCTGGACTTCGTGACGGTACTGCGTCGAGCTGGTGACCACATGTCGTTGTGCCGACCACGCCTGAACACGGACTTCTACCGGCTTGCCGAGCAGCTCGTAGCGTTCGCCTCGACCGCGCCATCTGAATGTTGGTCACGCGCGACTCACGCCACGGCAGGACTGACGCGGTCGCGATGCAGGATCAGATCGGCGCCTTGATCGTCGGCGGACAGGCCAGCCGGATAGCCAGCGGAGTTGAGCATGTCAGGCCTGGAAGTGCCGGCGCGGACGATGTAGCCTCAGGTCGGTGCTCACCACGCGAATGCCCGAACAGCCCGATTCGGTCGGGGTGTGCAGCCGGGAGAGTGCGGCCGCCTGTACCAGTGCGGTCAGCGGCCTGCAAGGTATTCGGGGCTGGACGGAGGCGATCATCGGAGGTCCGTCCGGACAGGCAATCGGGGTGATGAGCGGCTACCGCTGCCCGCGACTCCGCGAATCCGCATCTGCCACCGTCAAGACGCACACCGCTCGGCCAGGATCCTGAGCAAGCGTACGTATTCGTGGGCGACCATCAGAGTTCATGCAGGAGAACGATGGTAGGGAAGGGCCCAACGCCTGCGCGGTCGCGCGACTGCCGCGAGCTGACGCCGAGGTTCGGAGCCGAAACTTTGACCCATTGCACTGCAAGGGTCTCGGTACCGGGTGGCGACTACCGCCTCGGCGATCAGGTCGCCCTGGGTCGTCTGTGTCGAAGCATGCTGGATGGGACAGACGAGCACGATCAGCATGCGGGTGGCGGCGAGCGCTTCGGCAAGCTTCAGTCTCACCATTCCGCTCTCCTCCCTACGACTTCATCGCTCCGTAACCTGTCCGCCTAACTCTATCTATCTTGAACCACGTAACACGGTGAACACTGCGTGTGGCGCAGCGTAGCGCCGGCCGTGCGTGAACCCCGAAACGCCGGATTGTCTCAAGAAATCGCGCAGTCGGACCGCAAGAGCGCCAGCGGGCGTCGCCTTGCTATCTTGCGAGGCGCTGCAGTGTAGCGCCAGCCGCGTCATGACGGGAACATCCGGTCCGCTGGGCTGCGCACGGCTCCTGGACCGCGGTTCAGGACGTGAGTGTAGATCATCGTGGTGCTCACGTCCCGGTGGCCCAGCAGCTCCTGGACCGTGCGGATGTCGTGGCCGTCTTCCAGCAGGTGAGTGGCAAACGAGTGGCGGAAGGTGTGACACGTCGCCTTCTTGGCGATGCCGGTCTTCAGCACGGCCTCGCGGACCGCGCGCTGGATGGACCGACTCGTGCAGATGGTGACGGCGGCGCTGGCCGGTGTCGCGGTCCACGTAGAAGCGCGTCGCGGGGAACACCCACTGCCAGGCCCACTCGCGTCCCGCGTTCGGATACTTCCGGGCGAGCGCCCATGGCAGCTCGACCCAGCCGGCGCCGTGGCGGAGGTCGCGCTCGTGCAGCGCGCGCACTCGCTCGAGGTGCTTGGCGAGGTCGTCCTTGACCACGCCCGGAAACATCGTCAGTCGGTCCTTGCCGCCCTTGCCGCCGCGGATCGTGATCTGGTTCGTCGTGAAGTCGAGGTCCTTGATGCGCAGCCGGCAGCATTCCAGGAGTCGAAGACCCGCCCCGTAGAGCAGGAGCGCAACGAGGCGTGGCACGCCATCCACCCGATCGATCACCCTCCGGACTTCGTCGCGCGTGAGCACGGTGGGGAGGTGTTCCGGGCGCTTGGCTCGGACCAGGTCGTCGAGCCACGGCAGCTCGAGCCGGAGGACTTCGCGATACAGGAACAGCAGCGCGTTGAGCGCCTGGTTCTGGGTGGAGGCGGCGACGCGCTCGCGGACCGCGAGCGCCGTCAGGAACGCGGTGATCTCGACGGCGCCCATCTCGGCCGGATGGCGCTTGGCGTGGAAGAAGATGTAGCGCTTGATCCAGTGGACGTACGCCTTCTCGGTCCGGCGGCTGTAGTGGCGTGCGCGAATGGCGTGGCGCACGCGATCGAGAAGCTTGGGTGGCGGCGTTGCCGCGGGGGACGTCTCACGCAGAACGAGCGCGGCAGGCGAGTGGTCGGTGACGAGAGCGTATCGGAGCGATCGCATCGCGGCCCCAGCGACCATCGCGCCCTCCACGTGGGTCGATGATAGCTGGGGCCGCGCGCGAGCGACAAGAACGATCGGACCGGCGGCTGAGAGTGTCAGCTAGCCGATACGGTGCCCTAGACGCCGGCCCGCTTGAGCACGGCGGCGATGTTCTCGGCCGCGGGCTTGCGCGTGCCGTGCTCGACCTCGTGCATGACCTCGACGGTCGCGGCGGAGACCGGCGTCGGGATGCCCTTCTCGCGGCCCGTGGCGACCACGTGGCCGTTCATGTAGTCGATCTCGGTCGGCCGGCCCTTGGTGACGTCCTGGGCCATCGAGGCCTTCCAGTTGCGGCCGGAGGCGGACTTGGGCGTGAGCATCGTGTCGAGCGCTTCCCACGTCTCGCGGCGGCCGGCGTCGGCCCAGCGCTCGGCGGTCTCGCCGTTGATCTTCGGGATCGTGTAGCCCTGGGCGAGCCCCACGCGGGAGGACTCGGCGGCCAGGTGGATGGTGATGGCGCGGCCGATCTCGCTGGAGGCGATCTCGAACGAGCCGAGGCCCGACATGCCCTGGACGGGGTTGCCCATCGAGTTGGCGCTCAGCTTGGACCAGCGCTCGCCCCAGAGGTTGTCGGTCACCAGCGAGCCGTCGACCACCTTCAGCATCTCGGCCACCGCCTCGATGCGCGGCGTGATGCGGCCGTCGTGCTCGCCCACGCGGAACACGTCGTGGCCCTTGTTGCCGCCCTTCTCCATGCCGCGCTCGACCTCGCCGGGCTTCCAGCACGCCACGCCGATCTTGGACATGATGAGGCCCACCGAGCGGTTGGCGCCCGCCACGGAAGCCACGCGCGGATCGGGCCAGCAGTTCTGCGACGAGACGACGAACCCGTCGGAGGTCAGGTGCCGCAGGGCGAGCTGGGTGGCCCACTCCGTGTCGTAGACCTTCATGGCGATGAAGGCCATCTCGAAGTCACGCGGCAGCCGCTGGGCCTCGTGCAGGTGCACGGCCTTGGGGCGCGCGTTGAATGGATCGTGCGGCCCGGTGACCGAGATGCCCTGGCGGCGGATGGTCTCCACCTGCTCGGCCCACGCGTCCACGATCGTCACGTCGTGGCCGGCGCGTGCGAGAAACGCGCCCAGGTAACTGCCGATCGCCCCAGCGCCGACGAAGAGCACCTTCTTGCCCACGGGACCCTCCCAGATACCAAGTGGTGATGCGCCCGGGGCATTATCGCACCGCCGCGTCCGCCTCGCCGGCCCGCCGCGGGTACCGCAGCGACAGCACGATGGTCAGCGCCAGGACGCCCGTGATGATCCCCAGCGACGCGGCGATCGGCAGCTCACCGCCCAGCCAGCGATCGAACCCGAGCATCTTGAGCCCCACGAACGTCAGGATCACGGCCAGACCGTAGCGCAGCAGGTGAAACCGCTCCACCGCGTCGCCCAGCAGGAAGTACATGGACCGCAGGCCGAGGATGGCGAACACGTTGGAGGTGAAGACCACGAAGGGCTCGCGCGTGAGCGCGTAGATCGCCGGGACCGAGTCGATGGCGAACACGATGTCGGTGGCCTCCAGACACACCAGCGCCACCAGCAGCGGCGTGGCCCACAGCCGGCCGCGGTCGCGAACGAAGAATCGGTAGCCGCGGAAGCCGTCGGTCACCGGCAGCAGCCGGCGCAGGAGCCGCAGCAGGGGATTGCGCTCCGGCGCCACGCTGGCCTCGCGAGCTCAGGCCCATCTTCACGCCGGTCACGACCAGGAACGCGCCGAAGATCCACACCACCCAGTGGAACTGCATCAGCACCGAGCCCACCGCGATGAACACGCCGCGAAACAGCAGCGCCCCGAGGATGCCGTAGAACAGGACGCGATGCTGCAGGCTCGGCGGCACGGCGAAGTACCGCAGCACCAGCACGAAGACGAAGATGTTGTCGACCGACAGCGAGTACTCGACCAGGTAGCCGGTCAAGAACTCCAGCGCGGTCTGCCAGGCCGCCTCGCCGGGATCGAATCCGGGTGAGGCCAGGCGCGTATCGGCGGCGAGCATCCGGCGCGTGTAGAGGAAGAGAACGGCGTTGAACACCAGGGCCAGGCTCACCCACACGGCGCTCCACCCGGCCGCCTCCCGGACGCTGACGGCGCGCGCGCCGCGGTGGACGACGCCGAGGTCCAGCGCCAGCAGCCCCAGGACTCCCGCGGTGAACACCGCATAGAGCCACCAGTACTCGGCGAAGGGAAAGAGCATGGGCGGGCTCATGCGTGGTCCTCGGCCGGCGCCGCCGGTCGGATGGCCCGCACGCGGGCGCGGGACGCGACCGGTGTCGGGGAGGGCGCGACGAGCACCGCGCAGGCGGCCAGGCGGACGACGCGCTCGTGCACCGGCGTGAGCGCGGCACGCTGCAGCCGCGATCGTCCGTCGCGCCCCACGATGACGACGTCCGCCGGCCAGAGCGCGGCGTGGGCCACGATGGCGCGGCCGGGATCGGACTGCCAGACCCGCACGCGGCGGACCTCGGGCGGAAACGGCAAGGCGTTGATCAGCTCTCCGACGGTGGCCGACACCCGCTGCTCCTCGAGCCGCCGCGTCTCGGCCAGCGCGGCGTCGAACCGGCGGCGGGCAGCCGGCAGCACGGAGGTGAACGCCACCGACGGTGCGTCGAGCACCATCAGCACGCGGAGCCGCGCGAGCCCGTGCGCCGCGATCAGGCGAGGCACCTCGTGGACCCAGCCCGCGGGCTCGTGCCCGTGCACGGCGATGAGAATCTGGACAGCATTCATGGCGACCTCCTGGGATCGAACGTTTCGTTCCCTGGAGCCGGCGGACGCGGGGATGCGTGCGGTCGGGCGACCGACGCGCGGCAATGGCCAGCGTCAGCGCGGCTCGGCTACTGGACGAAGCGCGAGAGGAGGTCTAGGGCTGGTCTTCGAGCGCGGCGGCGGGTTCGGCGACGACGGGAATCTTGCGGAGCGGGCTGCGCGCGACCGGACGGGCCGGCGCGACGCGGCGAGGGCCGGGTCGGGTCACCGCGGCGCTCGCGGGAGCGCACTTGGCCGGCACGGGCAGACGGGCCAGGGTCTGCTCCCCGGTGTCACGCCGGCCGACCGGGTGGCCGACCTCGTCGACCTCGTCGGCGACCTCGAGGGCGTCGGGCGTGGCCGGAACGGCCGCGTCGGCAGCGGCGAAGGCCAGGGCGAAGAGGATCATCCGGAGCGTGCGCATCAGGGGCTCAGTTTACCATCGGGGATTCACGCCCGCGGGCCCACGCGGGCGGCGCGGCTCACGTCCACTCGGGGTAGGTCTGGGGCGAGAGCTGGTCGGCGCCGCGATGGGCCCAGTCGAACTGCTGCATGCGCGGCCACATGCGCTCGCCGGCCGCCTGCAGCGCGGCGAGGATCGCGCGCTCGTCGGCCGCCAGCACGCGCCCGCCGTCCACGACGAGCCGGCCATCGACGTAGACCCGGTCCACGTCCTCGGCCGTCGCGTTGAACACGATGTTCTTGACGGGATCGCGCAGCGGCGTCATGGCCCACGAGGCGGCCTTCCACAGCACGAGATCGGCGCGCGCGCCGGGGGCGATGCGGCCGAGGTCGTCGCGGCCGAGCGCGCGGGCGCCGCCCAGCGTGGCGGCGTCGAAGGCGTCCGCCGCGGTGGTGGATTGCGTGTTGCGCTCGACGATCTTCGAGCAGACGGCCGCCCAGCGCATGGCCTCGATCACGCTCTGCGGATTCGTGTCGGTGCCGAGCGACATGTTCACGCCGGCGGCCTTGTAGCGCGCGAACGACTCCATCAGGATGCCGCGCCGGGCGAACACCCACACCGCGTGCGCCACCGAGCAGCCGGCGTCCGCCATGATGCGCACGTCGCCGGCCGGGTAGTTGGTCCACGACGAGCCGCCCACGATGATCGCGTGACCGAGCACGGTGTTCGGCCCGAGCACGCCGAGCTCGGCGAGCCAGGCGATCGGCGTCTTGCCGTGGCGCGAGAGCATCTCGTTGAACTCGACGACCGACTGCGCGGTGTGCACCGTATAGGGCCGCTTCGCCTCGTCGGCACGCCGCTTGGCCTCCCGCAGGAGCTCCGGGGTGCAGGTGTCCACCTGAGCGGGCGAGAAGTAGCAGCGCACCAGGTCGCCGTGGGCGCCGTCGTGCTTTTCCAGCGCGGCCACCGCGCGCGCCAGGCCGCGACGCCCGTCCTCCTCGTTCCACTCCCACACCACCCGGCTGCCGTCGCGGGTGAGCCAGCTGCCGGAGCGGAACGACAGGCCCATGTAGACGCGCAGGCCGAAGCGGCCGGCCTGGGCCACCACGTGGTCCGCCTCGCCGCCGATCTCCATCACCGTGGTGACGCCGCCGCGGAGCAGCTCGGCCATCGAGAAGTCGATGCAGGCGCGCGTGGCCTCGGCGTCCTGCGCGCCACCGCGCACCGGCAGGTACTCGAAGAGCCCCGAGTACCAGAACTGCGGGCTCCCGCGGTCTTCGATGAAGGAGCGGTCCAGCGGCGAGCCGCCGATGTGGGCGTGGGTGCTGATGAGCCCCGGCGTCAGCACGCGGTCGCGCGCGTCGATCGTCTCGTCCACGCTGCCCTCGAAGCGCGGCCCCACGTGCACGATGCGACCGGCCTCCATCACCACGACGCCGTCGCGGAGCAGGCGGTGGCCCCGCCCGTCGAAGGCGATCACCCAGCCGGCCCGGATCAGGGTCCGCCGCTCGCGCGTGCTCACGGGGTCGGCCCCGGGAAGCGAGACGGCGGCTCCGGGGGGCGAGACGACGGCGCCGGTGGGCGAGGCGGTGGCGCCGGCGGCGTCACCAGGGCGCGCTCCCGCTCGGCCAGCGAGCTCTCCAGCGTGGCGACGCGCGTCTCGAGGCCCCGGCATCGCGACCGCCAGCGCCGCCGGGCGATGGCCAGCGGCACTCCGGCCACGATCAGGCCCGCGGCCAGGGCGCCCAGCGTCACCCCGGCGATCGGCAGCGCCTGGGTACTCCAGAACAGGAAATGAACGCTGATCGGCTCGGGGTTCTGCAGGGCGAAGGTCGCCACGGCTGCTGCCAGGAGCGCGACGACCAGGTAGCCGAAGGCCATTGGCGCAGTATATAAAGACGGAGGCCCCAGGAGGAGACCATGGAAATCGGCTGTCATCTGCCCACCCAGGGACCGCTTGCCACTCGCGAGGCGGTGGAGACGTTCGCGCGGGAGTCGGAGCAGCGCCAGGTGGCGTCCCTGTGGGTGAGCGATCACGTGATCTTCCCGCGGACGGCCACCGGCAGCTACCCCGGCGGGCGCTTTCCGCATCCGCCCGACAAGGCCTATCTCGATCCGGTGATCACGCTGGCGGCGGCCGCCATGTGCACGACGCGCGCGCGGCTGGGCGCCTCCGTCTTCGTGCTCGGCCATCGCCATCCGATCGTCATGGCCAAGATGCTGGCCACCATCGACGCGCTGTCGCAGGGACGTTTGATCGTCGGTGTCGGCGTGGGCTGGTGGAAGGAAGAGCTGGAGATGCTGGGTGCGCCGTTTCACGCGCGCGGCCGGCAGGCCGACGAGATGCTCCGGGTCTTCAAGGCGCTGTGGACCGAGGACAATCCGAACTTCCAGGGCGAGTTCTACAAGATCCAGAATCTCGGTTTCGCGCCCAAGCCCAAGCCGTTACCGCCGATCTGGGTCGGCGGCGACAGCCCCGGCGCGTTCAAGCGCGTGGTGACGCTCGGCGACGGCTGGCACGCGACGTCGAAGACGCCGACGCAGTTCGCCGAGGCGCTCGGCCGCCTGAAGACGGCCGCCGACAAGGCGGGCCGCCGGCTGGAGACGATCGAGCTGTCGCTGCGCTTCGTCGCTCACCGACGATCTCCTCGGCAAGGGGCCGCAGGCGGTCGTCGATCTCCTCGGCGAGTATCAGCGCCTCGGCCTCGCGCACGTGGTGCTGGAGTTCCGCCGCGACGACCTCAAGCGCATGCTCGAGATCCTCGACGTGGTGACCAAGAGCATCCGCCCGGCGTTCGCCCGGGCATGAGGGAACCGCGTTGACCATCCGCAGCGACGTCGTGGGCAGCCTGCTCCGCCCCGAGCTTCTCAAGGAAGCGCGGCGGCGCTGGGAGGGCGGCCAGATCGGCGCCGCCGAGCTCAAGCAGGTCGAGGATCGCGCCGTCGACGAGGCGGTGCGACTTCAGGAAGCCGCCGGGCTCGACGTCATCACCGACGGCGAGTTTCGCCGCTACGCCTTCTTCGGTCACCTGATCGACGCCCTCGACGGCTTCGACAAGGTGGGCGGCTGGGCCATCCCGTTCCGCAACGAGGCGGGCGAGGAGCTGGTCTTCAAGCGTCCGGTCGTGGTCGACAAGCTGCGCTGGCGGCACAGCATGTGCGCCGAGGAGCTCGTCTATCTGCGCGCGCGCGCCACGCGGCCCGTCAAGGTGGCGCTCATCAGCACGCAGCAGGCGGCCGCCTACTGGGATCCGGAGAAGTCGGCGTCGGCCTATCCGACGCGCGACGGCTACCTGGCCGACGTGGTCGACTTCACGCGGCGCGAGGTGGAGGAGCTGATCCGCCTGGGCGCCACCTACATCCAGATCGACGCCCCGCAGTACGCGGCGCTGCTCGATCCCGCGCTGCGCGAGGGCTACCGGCAGCGCGGCAGCGATCCCGACCGGCTCATCGACGCGTGCATCGAGATGGACAACGCCGTCGTCGGCCGCCATCCGGGCGTCACCTTCGGCCTGCACATCTGTCGCGGCAACAACCAGTCGAAGTTCTACGCCAGCGGAGACTACGCGCCGATCGCGCGGGTCTTCGGCAAGAGCCGCTTCGAGCGCTTCCTGCTGGAGTACGACGACGAGCGCTCGGGGGGATTCGAGCCGCTGCGCGCGGTGCCGGACGACCGGACGGTCGTGCTCGGCCTGGTGACCAGCAAGAAGCCCGCGCTGGAGTCGGTGGCCGAGCTGCGCGCCCGCATCGCGGAGGCGGCCAAGCTCATCCCGCTCGAACGGCTGGCCCTGAGCCCCCAGTGCGGCTTCGCCTCGACGCTCGAGGGCAACCAGATCTCTCCCGAAGAGCAGCGCTCGAAGCTCCAGCGCGTGGCCGAGACGGCGCGCGCCGTCTGGGGCGCGTGACCGAACGCGCCGCGCGTGACTCGAACTCTCGACGGAGGACATTCATGACGCTACGCACGTTGCTGCTCCTGGCGCTCATCGGACTGGTGCCGGCGCCCGCGCTGGCCCAGTCGATCAAGGTCGGCGCGGTGGTGCCGCTCACCGGCCGCTATGGCCCCGGCGGCGCTCAGGTCCGCGCTGGCTACGAGATTGCCGTCGAGCAGATCAACGCCGCCGGCGGCGTGACCGTGGCCGGCAAGAAGATGCCGATCGAGCTCGTGCTCCTCGACGACGAATCGGATGCGACCAAGACCGTGGCGCGGCTGGAGACGCTGGCCTCGCAGGGCGTGGTCGCCTATCTCGGTGGCTTCGGCTCCGACCTGCACGCCGCCGCCGCCTCGGTCGCCGAGAAGAACAAGATCGCCTACCTCGGCATCGCCTTCGCGCTGAACAAGATCCACCAGCAGGGCTTCCGGTATCTCTTCTCACCGTTCTGGAAGTCGCCCGACATCGGCAAGCACACCCAGGGCCTGCTGGCGCTGATCCCGGCCGGCGAGCGGCCCAAGACCGTGGCGATCTTCCAGGAGAAGACGGACTGGGGCCAGGAGATGACCGCGGCCTGGCTGGAGGCGGGCAAGGCCGCCGGCTACCAGGTGGTCGTGCAGGGCGAGTACGCGCCCGGCGCCAAGGACTTCTCCGATCTCATCCTCAAGGCCAAGGCCGCCAACGCGGAGGCCGTGTTCGCGATCCCCACGCCGCCCGACGGCATGACGATGATCAAGCAGATGAAGGAGCTCGACTACAACCCCAAGATGAACATGATGATCCGCGCGGCCGACTCGCCGCCGTGGACGAAGAACCTCGGCAAGGACGGCGACTTCACCGTGCTGGCCGCCGGCTGGCACAACGCCATGAAGGCGCCCGGGCGTGAAGGAGCTCAACGACGCCCACGAGAAGAAGTTCGGGCGCCCGTCGGATCCGATCGTGGGCCCGGCCTACGCCTGCGTGCAGATTCTCGCCGCGGCCATCACGCGCGCCGGCAGCGCCGACCGCGAGAAGATCCGTGACGCCATCGCCGCCGCCGACCTGGTCACGGTCATCGGGCCCGTGAAGTTCCGGCCCGACGGCACCGGCATCGTGCAGGCCGCGTTCGCACAGTGGCAGAACGGCAAGCAGGAGCTCGTCTGGCCGAAGGAGTACGCGACGGCGCCGCTGGCGTATCCCGCGCCGCCGTTCGCCAAGCGCTGAGTCCGAGCCGTCAGTCGCCCGACGGCGTGCCCCTCCTCGAGGTGGCGCACGTCAGCAAGAGCTTCGGCGGGGTGCGCGCCGTCGGCGACGTCAGCTTCACGCTGCACGAAGGCGAGCTGGTCGGCGTCATGGGGCCGAACGGCTCCGGCAAGACGACGCTGTTCAACCTGATCGCCGGCGCCCTCCGCCCGGACTCCGGTCAGATCCGGTTCGCCGGCCACGCGATCGGCGGGCTCGCGCCGCACCGGGTCTGCGCTCAGGGGGTGGCCCGTACCTTTCAGCTCGTCCGCGCGTTCGCCGGGCTCTCGGCGCGCGAGAACGTCCTGGTCGGCCGCCTCTATGGTCGCGACCGCCACGCCGCGGGCGATGCCACGGCCGAGGCCGACCGCCTGCTGTCGCTGGTGGGCCTGCAGGGGCGGGGCAACGTGCCGGCGACGCAGCTCACGCTCATCGATCGCAAGCGCCTCGAGCTGGCGCGAGCCCTGGCCACCGCTCCGAAGCTGCTGCTCCTCGACGAGTTCATGGCCGGTCTCAATCCGGTCGAGACGGCCGAGGCCATGGCGGTCATCCGCCTGCTGCAGACGCAGGGGCTCAGCGTGCTCATGGTCGAGCACATCGTGTGGGCGCTGATGGACCTGTGCGGCCGGCTGATCGTGCTGAGCGCGGGCGAGAAGATCGCCGAGGGCACGCCGGCGGCGGTCGCCGCCGATCCCGCCGTGCTCGACGCCTACCTGGGCGGCGACGTGAAGGCGGCGCGCCGTGCTTGAGGTGCGCGACCTGCACGCATCGTACGGCGACCTGCGCGCGCTCGGCGGCGTCACGCTCACCGTGGGCGCCGGCGAGATCGTCGCGCTGCTCGGCCCCAACGGCGCGGGCAAGAGCACGCTGCTCAAGTCCATCGCCGGCCTGCTGCGTCCGCGCGCCGGCACCATCCGCTGGGAAGGGCAGGACCTCGCCGCGCTGGGCGCGCATCAGATCGTCGAGCGCGGCCTGGCCCTGGTGCCCGAAGGGCGCCGGCTCTTCGGCAGCATGACCGTGGCGGAGAACCTCGAGCTCGGCGCCTTCGCCCCCCGCGCGCGCGCGGTGCAGGCGCAGAGCCTCGAGCGCGTCTACGCGCTCTTCCCCGTCCTGCGCGATCGCCGCGCCCAGCTGGTGCGCGCGCTGTCGGGCGGCCAGCAGCAGATGGTCGCCGTGGGCCGCGCCCTCATGAGCGCGCCGCGCCTGCTCATGCTCGACGAGCCCTCGCTCGGCATCGCGCCGCGGCTGGTCACCTCCATCTTCGAGGCGCTGGTCGAGATCAATCGCACGGGCGTCGGCGTGTTCCTGGTCGAGCAGAACGTGCACGCCTCGCTGACCCTGGCCCATCGCGGCTACGTCCTGGAGGGCGGACGCGTGGTCGGCGAGGGCGCCGCCGCCGCGCTCCTGGACGATCCGCACGTGCGCCGCGCGTATCTCGGGCCGCTGGCCGTGCGCGCGTGAGGATCCTCGCCCAGCAGCTCATCCTCGGCCTGATGCTGGGCGGACTGTACGGCCTGGCCGCGGCCGGGCTCTCGCTGGTCTTCGGCGTGCTCAAGGTGCTCAACGTGGCCCACGGCGAGCTGATCATGCTCGGCGGCTACGCGGCGTTCTTCGTGGTGGCGCTGCTCGGCGTCGACCCGTTCCTCTCGCTCCTGCTCGTGCTGCCGCTGTCGCTGCTGCTCGGTGTGGTGCTCTACGCCGGGCTCTTCGGCTTCGTGGTGCGCGCCCCCGAGGAGACGCGCGTGAAGAACTCGCTGCTGATCGGCTTCGGGCTGGCGCTGGCGCTGCACGCCCTGGCCGTGCGGCTGTGGACCGCCGACGAGCGCTCGATCATCACGCCCTATGGAGGCAGCGTGCTCCGGGTGGGCGGACTCTCGATTCCGCTCATGCGGCTTCTCATCCTGGCGCTGGCCTTCGCCCTCATCGGCGCGCTGCACCTGCTGCTGACGCGCTGGCGCTGGGGCAAGGCCATCCGCGCCACCGCGGAGGACTGGGAGGCCGCGCTGCTGAGCGGCATCGACGTGCGGCGCGCCTACCTGCTGGCCTTCGCGCTCGGCACCGCACTGGCCGGCGCCGCCGGCACGCTGGTGGCGATCGGCTACTCGGTCAGCCCGTCGATCGGGCTCGAGTGGACGCTGAAGGCGCTGATCGTCGTGGTGCTGGCCGGACTCGGCTCGATGATCGGCACCTTCGTCGGCGGCCTGGTGCTCGGCGCCGCCGAGGCGCTGAGCGCGTACACCTTCGGCGGTCCCTATCGTGAAGTCGTCGGCCTGGCCATCTTCGTGGTCGTGCTGGTCGCTCGCCCGCGCGGTCTGTTCGGCCGGTGAGCGTGCTGGGCGCGCGGCACGAGCGCCGCTGGGCGATCGGCATCCTGCTCGGCCTCGGTGCGCTGGCCTTCCTGCCGCTGCTGGTGCGTCGTGACGACGTCCTGAACTTCGTGTTCCTGATCTTGCTGTCGATCACGCTGGCGCAGAGCTGGAACATCGTCGCCGGCTACGCGGGGCAGGTGAACCTCGGCCACGCCGCCTTCTTCGGGCTCGGCGCGCTGGTGGCGCGCACACTCTGGATCCGGGGCGCGCCGATCCTGATCGCCATGGCCGCCGGCGCCGCGGTGGCCGCCGCCTTCGCGCTGGTGATCGGGGCGCCGGCCTTCCGCCTGCGGGGCGCCTACTTCGCCATCGGCACGCTGGCGCTCGGCGAGATCCTCCGGACGACGGTCGGCAACGCTCTGCCGGAGATCTCCACGCTGCCGGCGGCGTCGATCGCCGGCTATCGCCTGACGCACCGCTACTACCTGGCGCTGGCGCTCGCGGCGGTGTCGGTGCTGGCGGTGGCGGCGCTGGCCGGCTCGCGCATCGGACTCGGCATGCAGGCCATCCGCGAGGACGAGGAGGCCGCCGAGGCCTCCGGCGTGGGCGCGCTCCGGCTGAAGCTCACGGCCCTGGCGCTATCGACCGGACTGGCGGGCCTGGCCGGCGGGCTCTTCGGCTTCTACCACATCAGCTATTACCCCTCGCACGCGTTCAGCCCCACCTGGACGTTCGACGCGCTGCTGATGACGTTCATCGGCGGCGTCGGGACGCTGCACGGCCCGGTGCTGGGCGCCGTGCTCTACATCGTGCTGAAGGAGTACCTGGCCGTGCGGTGGGTCGACTTCCACCTGCTGATCTTCGGCGCGCTGTTCATCGCGATCGTGCTGCTGCTGCCGGGCGGCCTGGTGCAGGCCGCGGCCCGCGGGCGCGGGCTCCTCGCCCGTCGCCCGCGGGCCTAGTCACGTGGGGGGCCCCGATATGGCCCCCCGACACCCCCCCGTACGCTCGTCACGCCCCGGCACAGCCGGGGCGCTCCTCGTTAACCCGACAGCCTCCTGCTCTCCTCTCAGCAGCCGCAGCCCGGGCCGGGATCCGGCGTCGACGGGCCGGCGTCGGCGTGAGAACCGCCGGCGATCGGCTTGCGACGCTCGACCAGCTCGACGCGCACGTCGTCGGGCGCGCGCAGGAACGCGATGCGCGCGCCGCCCGGATTCTGGATCGGCCCCTCCATGAGCTTGGCGCCGAGCTTTTCCAGCCGCGCGATGTCGGTCTCGAGGTGCTCGGAGTCGAAGCCGAAGTGCTCGAGCCCGTGATGGGGGTTGGCGTCGCCTTCGCCCAGACGCTCGTTGGTGCGCGCGCCCGAGATGTTGATCGCCATGCCGCCGTCCTCGCTCTGACAGCGGATGAAGCGGTCGCCGAAGACCCGCGTCTCGTCGCCGACGATCTTGAAGGCGAACGCCTTCTCGTACCACTCGGCGGTCTTGCGCGGATCCGGCGCCTTGAGATGGATGTGGTTGATCCTGAACGCCATGGTCATTGCCTTTCATTCCGCCCGTGCGGGCGCATGCGCTCGAGGTTCATGGCAAGAACTCGGTAAGCCGGACAGTATGCGGCGAGTCCGAGGCTTGTCAACGCCGCCTCCACCGGGGGGCCCTATATCAGTGGACTCGGACTGGCGAGTGGCGTCAGAATCGGCCTGATGGTCGCAGTCCCGTCCGGTCTCCGCGGTCTTCGCAGCCTCCGCCTCGTCCTGGCTGGCGTGGCTTTGGCGCTCCTGTCGGCCGCCAGCGGCTCGGGGACTGGGCCGGTCATGGCCCAGACCGCGCCGCCAGCAACCCGGTCGGCGGCGGCCGCGCGTCCGACGGGCCCCGGGGCCGTCGAGGGATTCATGGTCGTGGACTGCCTGCTGCCGGGACAGATTCGCCAGCTCGGTGGCAAGGTCACGTACGTCACGGCCCGCCGGGCGGTAAAGACCGCGGCGCGCGACTGTGAGATCCGCGGCGGCGAGTACGTGTCGCTCGATCGAGCCAACTACGCCACGGCGTTGAAGGTGTGGCTGCCGCTGGCCGAGCAGGGCGATCCCGCGGCTCAGACCTACGTCGGCGAGATCTTCGAGCAGGGGCTCGGCACGCCGTCCGACCCCGCCGCCGCCGCGACGTGGTATCGCAAGGCGGCCGACAAGGGCTACTCGCGCGCAGCGCTGAACCTCGGCACGCTGTACGAGCAGGGGCGCGGCGTCCCGCGCGACCCGGCCCAGGCGCTGAACTGGTACCGCCGCGCCTCCGGCCTGCCACCGGCGGCCAGCTTCGAGCTCACCGCGGCCGCGCCGAGCGCGGAGGTGACCCAGCTCCGTGCGCAGGTGGGGCAGCTGCAGCGCGATCTGGACGCCAAGGGCCAGGAGCTCACGCGCCTTTCGGGCGAGCTGGACACCGCGCGCAAGGCGCTGGAGGGACGGCGGGGCGAGGCCGACGCCGACCGGGGCACCGTGGCCCAGCTGCGCCGCGAGCTCGATGCCAATCGCCAGCGCGAGAATGCCGGGCGCGGGCGCATCACGGATCTCGAGAAGTCGCTGACCGAGCGCGAGGCGCGCCTGGCCCAGATCGATCGCGATCTGGCGGCGGCACGCTCGGCTCAGGCCGCCGCCGAGCAGCGCCAGAGCACGGACGCGAGCCGGCTGGCCGCGCAGACCTCCCAGCTGCAGACGCAGGCCGACGCCGATCGCGGCCAGGTCTCCGCGCTGCGCACGCAGCTGGCCGATTCGCGGCGTGAGGCCGGGACGCAGACCGCGCGCGTCGCCGAGCTCGAGAAATCGGTCGCCGAGCGCGAGGCGAGCCTGGCCGCCAAGAACAAGGAGATGGACGCGCTCCGGGCGTCGGTGGCGAAGCTGGAAGGCGAGACCAAGGATCAGCGCGAGCGCCTCGAGCGCCTGCGCCAGCAGGCCCCGCCGACCGGCAGCGGCCCCGTCATCCAGATCATGCAGCCGGATCTGCGTACCATGCGCGACGGCAAGAACGTGCGAGCGCTGGTGGCCACGGATCGCACCGTCGTCGTCGGGCGGGTCACCAGCGAGACGGAGCTGCTGAGTCTCACCGTCAACGACCGCGCCGAGAAGCTACTGACCAACAACGTCTTCCGCTCCGACGTCGCGCTGGCCACGCCGGAGCAGCCGGTGCGCATCGTGGCCATCGACAAGCAGGGCCGGCGCAGCACGCTCGAGTTCGTGGTAGCGCGCACCCAGCCGCCGCCGGCGACCGCGTCGTCCGCGCCGGCCGGCGCCAGCCGGGTGGGACTGCCGCGCACCGGAGCCGCCTCGTTCGGGACGTACTACGCGCTGGTGATCGGCAACAACGACTATCAGCAGCTGCGCAAGCTGAAGACCGCGGTCACCGACGCGCGTGAGGTGGCCCGCGTGCTCGAGCAGGACTACGGCTTCAAGGTGCGGCTACTGCTCAACGCCACGCGGTACGACACCCTGGCCGCGCTCAACGATCTGCGCGAGAAGCTCACCGAGAAGGACAATCTCCTGATCTACTACGCCGGCCACGGTGAGCTCGACGAGCGCAACCAGCGTGGCAACTGGCTCCCGGTGGACGCCGAGCCGAACAGCACGACCAACTGGATCTCCAACGTGGCGATCACCGACGTGCTCAACGCCTCGAACGCGCAGCAGCTGCTGGTCGTGGCCGACTCCTGCTACTCCGGCACGCTGACCCGCTCGTCGCTGGGCCGGCTCGAGGGCGGGGTGACCGACGACGAGCGGCTGAAGCTGCTCTCGGCCATGGCCCATCGGCGCTCGCGCATGGTGCTGACCTCCGGGGGCGTGGAGCCGGTCATCGACAGCGCGGGGGGCAGCCACTCGGCCTTCGCCCAGGCCTTCCTGGAGGTCCTGCGCGCCAACGTGGGCGTCATGCCGGGCCAGGAGCTGTTCAGCAATCTGCAGCTGCGGGTGGCCGCGATCGCCGACCGGGTACAGATGCGGCAAGTGCCCGAATACGCGCCGATCAAGTACGCCGGCCACGAATCGGGCGATTTCGTCTTCGTGCGTCAGAACTAGCCTGACCCGCCCTCGCGGCGATTGGTTTTTGCGCGCTGGCGACCGCGGTGCGCGATAATCGCTCGGCAGTCTGGGCATTCTTCGAGTGGAGGACCAACGTCGATGAGGTTCCGGTGGATCGCGGGGGCGCTGGCTGCTGGTAGGGCTCTCTGCGGTGGCGGCTCCCGCCAGCGCGCAGGGGCTCAACGACACTCATCAACCGACTGCTCTCGAACAACTGTGTCGGCCTCGGTCCGGGCCCGCTACGGGCCGGATCTCAGCCGACTCTGCCCGGTGGGTGGGCCCGGGACCGGTTCCGGCAGCTCGTCGGGAGGTTCCGTCGGCTCCGAAGGCAGCGCCTGAGCGAGGAGCAGCGTCAGCTCTTCCGTCGCCTGCGGCAACGGCAGCAGGACGCGGCCAGCGCCGACCCGGCCAATCCACTCGGCGTCGGCGTGTTCGTGTCGACCGAATACGAGAAGTTCAACCAGGACACGACCCGGTTCGAGACCGGCTTCGATCGCGACACGGTCGGCATGTCGTTCGGCGCCGACTATCTCTTCCGCAACGGGCTGATTCTCGGCGCGGCCTTCACCTACGCGCACGATTTCGGTGACTACGACGGCGTGGGCGGCGGCTTCGACCACAACTCGTACGGCATCCTGGCCTACGGCAGCGTCCAGCCGATCGCCAACATGTTCGTCGACGCGGTGGCCGGCTACACGCGCAAGGACTACAACTTCGATCGCCGGGCGTCGATCACGCTCACCGACCGCTCAGCGTGGCCGGATCGACCCAGCGGCGACACCAACGGCAACGAGTGGCAGGATCGGGCTGAATAGCGGCTACGACTTCGTGTTCGGCGCGTTCACGGTGGGCCCGCGGCTGGGCGTCCTGTATCGCGAGATCACGATGGACAGCTTCAGGGAATCGGGCCACACCGGGCTCGAGCTGGCCTACGACGACCAGTTCATCCGGTCGCTGACGCTCCGGCCCGGCATCTACGGCTCCTACGCCATCAGCACCTCGTGGGGCGTGGTGATTCCGCAGATGACGCTGGAGTACGTCCACGAGTTCCTCGACGACCAGCGCAACGTCCAGTTCAGCTTCGCGCAGGATCCGCAGAACCGCCGCTTCCTGTTCCAGACCACTCCGCCGGACCGCGACTACCTGAACCTCGGCCTGGGCGTGTCGATGGTGCTGCCGCAGGGCATCCAGCCATACCTGAACTTCCGCGACATGCTCGCCTATGACGACCGCAGCACCTACACCGTCACGCTGGGCGTCCGCATTCCGTTTTAGATGGGGGGCCCTGGAAGGGCCCCCCAAGCCCCCCTGCGTACGGAGCGGCCCCGGCGGAGCCGGGGCGCTCCTCTGAACCACGTGGTGGTTGGGCGCTGGAAGGGCTCCCAAAGCCCCTAGCCCCGCGTGGCGCTTCGGTGGCGCTCCGACGGTCGGAGGGCCCGCCTGCAACGTCAACTACACGCTCGATCGGCAACGACCGGACGCGTCGCTGGACGGCGGCGAGGCGGTCTCGGCCACAGTGTTGCTCGGTACTCGCGTAAGGCGCCCAGGTCGCGCTCCAGCGCCGCGAGGACGCTCGGCCAGAGCGTGGCCCAGCAGCAGCGGTGGTCGTAGTCGGCGACGACGATGACCTCGGCGCCGGGCGCGGCGCCCTGCCGCGTGACCTGCACGGGGACGACCTGATCGCGCCCGCCGGCGTAGTGGCGCTGAGAGACGCTCGGCGCCAGCGGAGGCTGACGCGCCGGGTTCAGTGAGCCCGTCAGCGGCGGCGTGCGCGTGGGCGTCGGTCCACGCGTCGATGTCCAGGTTGGCCGCGATCGTGACGACGCCCACCGTCTCGGGAACACGCGCCGCCAGAAGCACCGCCAGGACTCCACCGCCGCTGTAGCCGATCCAGACGATGCGCTCCACGCCGCGAGCGGCGACGACACGCCGGACCGCCGCCGCCATGCTGGCCACGACGGGCTCCGAGTAGCGGCCCGACGTCCACAGCGACGGCGAGCACGGCGCGCCCGAGAGCCCGTGATAGCACGGGCGACCGACGTAGATGGCCGGCGTCGAATCGAGCGCCATGAGATCGAGCACCAGCGGATCGCGCGGCGTGGGATCAGCCGCCGGATAGCCGCCGAGCGTCGGCGTCCCGTCGCCGTCGAGATAGACGTGCAGCATCGCATCCCGCGGCCCCGGCGTCGACAGGACGAGGTGCTGAAAACCCTCGCCCATGATCACGTCGGCGTGCAGGCCGCGCTCGGTGGCGCGTCGGGAGAACTGCTCGGACGCTGTCCGGCACCCGGCGCCCAGCGCCAGCGCGGCGAGGGCGCCGAGGAGTGCGGGGCGCGCTAGGCGGCGGACGGCGTGAGCACGGTCTTGGCGCCGTGCCCGGCGGCGGCGTGGGCGAAGGCCTCGCCGATCTTCTCCAGCGGGAAGCGCGCGGTCACGAGCTTGCCCACGCCGAGGCCCGGCATGAGCTTGAGCGCCCGCGGGAACGCGGTGCCGCGGCCGAACGCGCCGTGGATGCGGACCTCGCGGAAGTGCGTGTCCCACAGATCGAGCGGCAGCTGGCTGCCCTTGGGGCTCACGCCGACCAGCTGCACTACGCCCGTCGGCTTCACCATCGTCAGCGCCTCGGCCACCAGCGACGGCTTGCCGACCGCCTCGCACACGACCTCGGCGCCGCGGCCCTTCGTCAGCTCCAGCATCCGCTCGCGCAGGTTCTCCTTCGTGGGATCGATCACGACGCCGGCGCCCAGGCGTTTGGCGATCTGCCGGCGCTCCTCGAGGGGATCCGAGAGGACCAGCCGCTTGGCGCCCCGCCGCTTGGCCAGCACCATCGTGAGCAGCCCCATGATGCCGCCGCCGATCACCAGCACCGTCGCGTCGCGCGGCATCTGGTACATCTCGAGGCCGGAGAGACAGCACGCGGCCGGCTCGGTGAGCGCGGCGGTGACCGGATCGAGCTTCGGCGGCAGGGGATGGACCGCGCGCGCGGGCAGCGCCACGCGCTCGCTGAAGCCGCCGACCCGCACGCACTTGCGCACACTGGCTGATCCGACCCATCGCGCAGTCGGCGCACGCACCGCAGCCGTACGACGGCTCGCACGCGACGGCGCGCCCCACCATCGACTTGGCGCACGCCGCGTCCGACCTCGCTCACCACGCCCGTGTACTCGTGGCCCATCACCAGCGGCGGCGTCCACGGAAACAGTCCCTGCGTGGCGTGGATGTCGGTGCCGCAGATGCCGGCCGCGCGCACCGCGACCACCACCTGTCCCGGGCCGGCCACCGGCTCCGGCGCATCATCGAGCGTGAAGCGATCGTCCCCGCGCCAGGTCGCGACTCTCATGATCTACCTCGCGAAGCCTCCTTGAGTGCCGGCTGAGGGTATCATAGGCGCCTCGCCGACCCATGCCTGCCACCGTCCCCGCGCTCGCGCTCACCAGCGCCGTCCTCTCGGCTGCCGCCACCATCTTCATCCGTCAGGGGCTGCGCACCGGCGGCGCGTACGCCGGCTTCTGGATCAACGTGGCCGTGGGGGCGGTCGGCCTGTGGATCGCGGTGCTGTTCACGGGCGGACTCGGTCACCCGACGACGAAGGGGATCGTGCTCTTCGTGCTGGCCGGCGTCATCGGCACGGTGGCCGGACGCTTCCTGCGCTTCATGGCCATCCAGCGCCTCGGCGCCTCGATCGCCTCGCCACTCAACAACCTGAACCCGCTGGTCTCGACCGGCCTGGCCATCCTGCTACTCGGCGAGCAGGTGACGCTGCCGATCCTCTCGGGCACGATCGTGATCGTCGCCGGCGCCACGCTGCTGTCGATGGGCGGTCGGCAGGTGGGCTTCCGTCCCTGGCACCTGGTGCTGCCGATCCTGTCGGCGTTCTGCTTCGGCGTCGTGGCCATCTTCAGGAAGATCGCGCTGAACGACATCGGGGCGATCGCCGGCACGGCCATCAACGTCACCACGGCCCTGATCGTGTTCACCGCGTTCCTGCATCGCCTCGGGCGACCGCCGCGCGCTGGCCTGCGACGGCCGGAGCCTCGCGTACTTCGTGGGCGCGGGCCTGACCGAGAACCTGTCGGTGTTCCTGACCGTCGTGGCGCTGGGGTTCGGCACCGTGAGCGTGGTGACGCCGCTGACCAGCACCTCGCCGATCTTCATGCTGCTGCTCTCGCCGCTCCTGCTGCGCGGCGTGGAGCGGGTGACCGGTCGGATCGTCATCGGCACCGTGCTGATCGTGCTCGGCGTCTATCTGATCACCGCGCTGGGCCGCTGAGCGGAGAACGGCCGCGCGAGGATCGCCCAGCGCTCGTGGTCGCGCCAGCGGCCTCCGATCTTGAGATAGCGCGGGGAATAGCCTTCGCGGCGGAAGCCGAGACGCCGGACGAGACGGATCGACGGCCGGTTGGCGGGCTGGATGTTGGCTTCCAGTCGGTGCAGACGCAGGCGGCGGAAGACGTCGGCGATCACGAGCGCGAGCCCTTCGCGCATCAGGCCGGCCGGCGTGGGGGGCGAACGCGTAGTAGCCGAGGTACCCGCTGCGGAACGCCCCGCCGACGATCTCGCTGACGTTCACGACGCCCACGAGGTCGCCGGAGTCGCGCAGGACGACGAGATAGCCGGCGTGGGTCGGTCGGCGAGCCGCCGCAGGTAGGCCGCATACGTCGCGGCGGACGCGGGCGGCGAGACCCACGGCGCGTGCAGGCGCCGGCTGCGGCGCACCGCGGCCAGGAAGCGAGCACGATGCCGCGCGGTCGGCCGCTCGAGCCGGACCCGGATCAGCGCGCTCATCGGACCACGGACAGGCCTGAGGGCGACCACGCTGGCGCAAGCGTAGCAGGTCCGGAGCGAGGCCGGCTCCGGCCTTGACGGGCCGGCCGAGGCGGCGCTACGGTTGCGCCGCGTGGGGGACGAGCGGCGCGCGCAGCTTCGAGCGGGCGTGGTGATTGGCGTCGGGCTGCTGCTCGCCCTGGCCGCCACCGTCGGACCGTTGCCCTCGCCCGGCGCGCGAGCCCGGTGGAAGCCTGGCGGTCCGGCTGCCGGACACGGTACGGATGACCGTGCTCGCGCTCCTCGGGCTGTCCGCGGTCCTGCTGCTCGCGGTGCAGCGCCCGCGGCGCCCGACCGAAGACGACCCGCTCGGTGGCCCGCGCGCCGCCGCGGCGTCGTACCTCCGTGGTCGCTGACGCTGCTGCCCTTCGTGCTGCTGCTGGCGGCGGCGTGGTACTTCGTGTGGAACCGCTGGTCCGGGGAGCCGCAGCCACCCGATCGAGCGGGCGTTCACCGCGCTCGCCGGGCTCCTGGATCTCATCGCGCACTACCGCAAGCCGCCGACCTCGGTCCCGTTCTTCGACGTGACGATCGCCCTGCTCGTGCTGCTGTTCGCGCTGGCACTCTTCGCGCTGATGGTGGTGGTCGCGCTGGCCGATCGCCTGGAGAAGTGGTGGGCCGCCCGGCATGCGGCCGCCGAGCCGGCTGCCACCCCGGACGGGCTCGACGCGCCCGACGGCGATCCGCGCGCCGAGCGCGATCCGCGGCGAGCGATCGTCCGGGCCTACGCGCGCTTCGAGCGGGCGCTGGCGGCCGCGCGCGCGCCGCGCTCGCCGTGGCAGACGCCGGCGGAGTTCATGCGGACGACGCTCGTGCGGGTCGCCGGTGCCGGCCGCGCCCGTCCAGCGGCTGACCACGCTCTTCGAGCTCGCGCGGTTCAGCGACCGACCGCTGGGCGCCGAGGCCCGTGACGCGGCCTGCGACTGCCTCGACGCGATCACCACCGCGCTCGACACCGAGGCGCCCCGTGCTCGCTGACCGACTCGCTCGGCCGCGTGGCCGTGCGCAGCGCCACGCTGGGGGCCGTGGTGCTGTTCGCCAGCGTGCCCGTGTACGTCTACGTGGAGCCCTCGTGGCGGGCCGCTGGTGGCGCGCGTGGCCTGCGCGTTCGTCCTCGGCGTGGCGCTCCTGCAGTTCCGGCGCGCGTTCCTCGACCGGCTCGCCGATCGCGGCGCATCCGCGCTCGATGCCGCGCGGCGGCCGTCTGGAGCCCGAGCCCGGCGTGCCCCATCACTTTCACGACCTGGCCAGCGACGTGCGCACCGCGCTCCGCAGCCGCCGCTATTTCGACAAGGTGCTGTGGCCGCGGCTGACCGCGCTGGCACCGCGGCCGCTGCCGCGCCCGGCCGCCCGGCCGGGGCGCGGCCCCAGCCTGGCGAGCCTGCGCCGGGTGATCGCCGCCATCGAGAAGCAGCCGTGAAGATCGCCACCGTCGCGGAGCGGGTCCGTGAGGTGGTGCTGACGCTCGGCCGGATCGTGGTGGGCAAGGACGACGTGCTCGAGCGGATCCTCGCCGGCATCCTCGCCAACGGCCACGTCCTGATCGAGGACTACCCCGGACTCGCCAAGACCCTCATCGCCCGGCTCCTGGCCCAGGCGCTCGACCTCGGCTTCCGGCGCATCCAGTTCACGCCCGATCTGCTGCCGAGCGACATCACCGGCAGCTTTCTCTACGATCAGCGCGAGGGCCGGTTCGAGTTCCGGGCCGGGCCCGTCTTCACCAATCTGCTGCTCGCCGACGAGATCAACCGCGCCACGCCCAAGACGCAGGCGGCGCTGCTGGAGGCCATGCAGGAATCGCAGGTGACGGTCGAGGGGCAGTCGTTTCCGCTGGCCCAGCCGTTCCTGGTGATCGCCACGCAGAATCCCATCGAGCTGGAGGGCACCTATCCGCTGCCGGAGGCGCAGCTCGACCGCTTCCTGCTGCGCGTCGGCGTCGGCTATCCCGGACCGCCGACGCCGAGCGCGAGATCTTGCGGATCCGCCGCGAGCGGCGCACCGACGACGCCACGGTCCCGACGCTCATCAATCGCGCCGAGCTGCTGGCCATGCAGGCGGCGCTGGAAGATGTGTTCGTGGGCGAGGCGCTCGAGCGGTACATCGTGACGCTGGTCCAGGCCACGCGGAGCGATTCCCGCGTGACCCTGGGCGCCTCGCCGCGCGGCAGCCTCGCCCTGCTGAAGCTGGCGCGGGCGGAGGCGGCCATTCGCGGCCGTGACTTCGTGCTGCCCGACGACGTGAAGGCGATGGCGGTGGCCGCCCTCGCGCATCGTCTCGTGCTGCGCCCGGAGCTGTGGGTCTCGCGGACGACGCCGGCGCAGGTGGTCGAGAGTCTGCTGCAGCAGGTGCCCACGCCGGCGGCCGAGCCCGCGTGAGCTGGCATCCGACCGCGCTCAACGTCTCGTTCCTGACCCTGGTGGGCTGGGCGCTGTTTCTCGCCGTGCTGACCGGTCGGGCCGACCTCGTGATCGTCGCCATCCCGCTGGTCGTCGCGCTGGTGGCCGGCCGCCGCGGCGCCGCGGCGGCGCTGCGCATCGATCACCGGGTGTCCGCCGACCGGCTGTTCGAGGACGAGCGCGCCACCGTCACGCTCACGCTCCGGGCCGACGGGGCGGTGCCCCTGGTGGAGCTGCTGGAGCCGCTGCCGCCGCGCGTGCATCTCGAGCGCGGCCGCCATCACGCGTTCTTCACGCTGCGGGCGGGCGAGGAGATCCACTGGGAGATGGTGCTCCGGTGCGCGGGACGTCAGCATCTGCAGCTTGGCGGCCCGCATCTGCGCTTCTGGGGACCGCTGGGACTCTCGGCGGCCGAGGCACGCCATCGCGCGCCGCACACGGTGGCCGTCTATCCCCATCTGGAGCCGCTGCGCCATCTGCCCCGGCCGCTGCGCACGCAGACGTTCGTCGGAAACTACGTGTCACCGTCGCAGGGCGAGGGGATCGAGCCGGGCGACATCCGTCCGTTCGCCCCCGGCGACCACGTCCGCCACGTCAACTGGCGCGCCACCCTGCGGCTGGACACGCTGCACGTGACGCAGCATCACCGGGAGCGCAACGCCGACGTCGTGCTGCTGCTCGACACGCTGTCCGACGTCGGGCCGAGCGGCGGCACGGTCGTCGACGTCGCCGCGCGGGCGGCGGCCACGCTGGCGTCGGCGTATCTGGCCCGGAAGGACCGGGTCGGTCTGATCGAGTACGGGGGCCAGCTTCGCTGGGTGCGGCCCGGCTCCGGCCGCGCACAGCTGCAGCGCCTGCTCGACACGCTCCTGGACGCCTCGGTCGTCTTCACGTACGTGACGCGGGACGTCGACCTCATCCCCCCGCGGATCCTGCCGCCCCAGGCGCTGGTCCTGGCGCTCAGCCCGCTGCTCGACGCGCGCTTCGTGCGGGCCGCGAGCGACCTCGCGGCCCGTCGCTTCGATCTCGTGGTCATCGCGGTCTCGCCGGTGGCGGTGGCCCGCGCGGCCGTCCGCCGGAGCCGGGTCGCCGACGTCGCCGCGCGGCTCTGGGCCCTGGAGCGCCGCGCGCAGCTCGAGGAGCTCCGCCGCGGCGGGCTGACCATCATCGACTGGGACGGTGTCGGGACCGCTCGATGTGGCCCTGGCCTCGCTGGGTCAGCGGCGTCCACGGCGCGTGCTCGCGGGATGATCCGCCTGGCCGCCGCCGCGCTGGTCACGGTCGTCGTCGGGATCCCGCTGGCGATCCTGCCCGCGGCGCCGGTCACCTGGCTGACGGTGGTCGCGCTCGCCATCGGCACGACCGGCGCGCTCGTCCTGTCGGTCGCGCTGGTGACCGCCGGCGCATCGCTCGCGCTGATCGCGTATGCCGTCGCACTCGCGCTGGCCAGGCCGGCGGCCGATCCCATCGCCTCCGTCGTCCTCGGCAGCACACTCGTGCTCCTGCTGGCCCTCGTCCACTTCGGCCGCCGCATCGATGACGCAGTGGTCGGCCCGGGCGTCGTCGCCGGCCAGATCCGTCACTGGATGGCGATCGTCGCGCTCGGTGTGGCGGGAGCCGTGGTGCTCACGCTGGGTGGTGCCGTGCTCGGACCAGCGCTCGTGGGTGCGACACTGCCCGTGGTCGTCGTCGCCGCCGCGCTCGGAGCCTTGCTCGCAGTGGCCGGGGTGATCTCGCTGGTGACGGCGCCCAGAGATTCGTCCGTCGTCGCGCCGCCAGCGGCCCGGAAAGGACAATGACATGCTTGGAGTGTTCGTCACGTTCCGCTACGAGAACAGCTTCGACGCCGCCAAGGTGCGAAAGATCGCCGCAGGCGCCCGCACGATGTTCGAGGGCATGCCGGGGCTCCGCTCCAAGGCGTTCACCGTGAGTCCCGAGCAGCGCGAGGCGACGAACTTCTACATCTGGGAGTCCGATGTGGCGGCCAGGGCGTTCTTCAACGAGCAGCTCGTCGAGCGGGTGACCGGCCTCTACGGCGTCCGGCCCATCATCCAGTTCGCCGAGATCGCCACGCTCGTGGACAACGCGCACCCGTAAGCACGCGAGCGCGTCGTCTCGGCGCGCTCGCGTCGGGCGACCGCGGGAGAGGCGGAGGCTAGCGGGTGACCTCGAGCGCGATCTCGCCGAGGCCGTCGATGGCGAAGCGGATGCGATCGCCGGGCGACGGGAACTTGGTGGTGATGCTGCTGCCCGTCATGACGATCATGTCGCGGGTGAGCTGGCGGCCGTGTCGGTTGAGGAGGTTGGCCAGCCACGCCACCGCCTCGAAGGGGTGGCCGAGCGCATCACCGGTCTTGCCCTGACCGCTGGGCGCGTCGTTGATCCAGCAGCGCGTGACCGCGGCTTCCAGGTCGATCCCGCGCCAGGCCGTCACCGGCGCGCCGAGGACCACACCGCCGTTCCAGGTGTTCTGCGCGATGAGGGTGAAGGCGTCGAGGGTCTTGTAGTCCGCGTCGCCGTCCTCGACCAGCTCGAAGGCGGGCAGACAGGCCGCGACCTTGCTCGCCACCGACGCGCGCGTCCACGGCCCACCGCTCGCGGGCAGGTCGTCGCCCAGCCGGACCGCCACCTCGAACTCGACGCCGAGGTGGTGATAGGCGGCGAGCGAGAGCCGGTGCGGCGAGGGGTGCACGACCGTCGAGAAGATCGCGCCGGCGGCGGGCTGATCCACGCCCGTCATCTGCTGCATGGCCTTGGAGGTGAGCGCGATCTTCCAGCCCACGATGTCGCCCCGCCCGGCCTTGGCCATGATCCGGTGCAGCGCGTCCTGGACGCGATAGGCGTCGTCGAGCGGTCCTTTGCGAACGGCGGTATCGAGCGGCCCGTAGCGCGTGCGCGTGCGGTGCGTCTCGAAGCACGACCGGGCGGTGGCGTCGATGGTCTCGGGGGTCACGCGTGGTCTCCTTCCGTGGCGACGCGGTGGTTATACCCCGCGCCGGCCGGCGCCATCAAGCGGTCCGCCCGGATCGCGGGCTCAGGATCCCCCTCCGTCCGGCGCCTCCCAGACTGATCCACCGGTCGATTGATCCTCAGAGAATAGGTTTGACGACGCCGGCCGGTCTATGCCACACTCCATGACGGATCTGGTTCACCTTGTTAGGTTGCTCGGGCACAGACACCGAGAGATACGCCGCGCGAGACCAGTTCGCGCGGCGTTTTTTTGTCCTCCAGTTCCGGAGGCAACACCGGCAGGGAACATCACGGGGCTTCGGCCCCACACAAGGAATAGGTACATGGCTCAGGGAAAAGTGAAGTGGTTCAACGACGCGAAGGGTTTCGGGTTCATCACGCAAGAGGGTGGCGAGGACGTGTTCGTCCACTTTAGCGCCATCGCTGCCCAGGGCTTCAAGAGCCTGGCCGAGGGCGATCAGGTGGAGTTCGAGGTCACCCGCGGCCCCAAGGGCCTGCAGGCGACGAACGTTCGCAAGAGCTAAGTACACTCCCCCACAAACAACCGGTACAGCTACCGAAGCCGCGCACGGTCATTCCCGGTCACCCAGGAGGGCGAGCACGTCTGCTTGTCCTCCGGGCTGACCGGGGACACCCGCGCTGTGGTGTGTCTGGCGTCGTGACTCAGGACACGGTGTAGCCGCGTCCCGCCATGCAGGTGCCGAATGCGCGGTTGTAGTTGGAGTGTCCCTGGTTCAGGGCCCACTGCTGCTGATCCGAGTAGTTTGCCTGCTGCTGCTGTTGTTGCTCCGACCACTCCGCGCGCCGCATCATGCCGAACAGGCCACCGACGGCCGCCCCGATGGCCGCGCCTTCACCGGCGTTGCCACCGATAGCGCCTCCGACGGCGCCGAGCGCGGCACCGCCCGCGGCCCCCCGGAACAGACCACCCTGCGGAGCTCCCGGGGCGGGAGGCGGCGCGGTGGCGACGCGAGGATTCGCGGGGTCGAAGCCGCTCTGCTGGACGGCCCAGCTGTAGCACTGCCCGCGATCGAACTGCTCCTGCTGCGCGCTCTGGCCGCGGTTGGGGTAGATGTACGACCTGGGCGGCGGCGCGACCGGTGCGACCGGCGGTAGCGGTGGCGGCGGTGGGGCTCCGAACTGAACGATCGGTTGCATGGAGCCCGGAGGCATATCGGAGGTGGCGCACCCCGCCACGCTCAGGGCGGCGACGAGCATCAGGCCGGCGATGGTCTTGGACATGGCCGCAACAGTAGAAGCCGACCCGTTCCGGTTGCCATACGACCTTGGTCCGATGAGGCCCCCGGCCGTACGACACCCGCCGCCGACTAGAACATCAGCTTGTCGCCCGGGTTGATCGGAAAGACCTGCGTCGTCGTCTGCCCGAGGAACTGCTGATACTCCGCGGGCGTCCCCTTGAGCACGGGGAACGTGGCGTAGTGGAAGGGGATGGCGTACTTCGGCTTGAGCATCTGCTTGGTGGCGTACGCGGCGTCGCGCGGGTCCATGACGAAGTGGCCGCCGATCGGGATCATGATCAGGTCGGGCTTGTAGTACTCCCCGATGAGCGTCATGTCGCCGAACAGTCCCGTGTCGCCCATGTGATAGAGCTTGAAGCCGTTCTCGAACTGGATGATGAAGCCGCTCGGCTCCCCGCCGGGATAGGTCGTCGACTTCTTGGTGGTCGGATCAGTGACGGTGATTTCCGACGAGTGCTCCGCCCGCACCTGGGTGATCGTGATCTCGGGCCCGGTGGGATTCACGTGGCCGCCCTTGCCGAAGCGAACGGCCTTGTCCGGACTCACCCAGCCGAGATCCACCATCGTGGCGATGAGGCCGGCGGGTCCGAGCACGGTCGCGCCGCTGCGCTCGGCCAGCACCTTGACGTCGCCCACGTGATCGCCGTGGCCGTGCGTCACGAGGATCACATCGACCTTGCCGAGCGCGTCGAGGTTCTTGTACTGCGGCGGCGTCTTGGGGTTGTTGGTGAGGAACGGATCGATGACGATCACCTTGCCGCTGGTCGACGTGACCTTGGTCGTCGCCTGGCCGAGCCAGTGGACCTCGACCTTGCCGCCGCCGGTGGCCGCCGGCGCGGTCGCGCTCGTCGCGGCCGTCGGGGAGGACGTCGCGCACCCACCGGCGGCGATGGTGAAGGTGAGCGCGCTGCTGAGCGTGAGGAAGTCACGGCGATCGAGCTCCATTCAGTCCTCCTTGGCGCGGAACGATAGCACAGAGCCGCGCGCTCGCTGCGCGAGCCCTACCGCAGCGCGTCTTGGAGCGTCTGGCGCACCGCGGGCCACTCGGCCTGCACGATCGAGTAGTAGGCGGAGTGGCGCACGGAGCCGTCCTGGCCCGGCATGTCGCCGCGGCGCACGCCCTCGAAGCGGGCGCCCAGCCGCTCGATGGCACGTCGCGAGGCGGCGTTGCGCTCGTCGGTCTTGAAGGCCACGCGGTGCACGCGCCACACGTCGAAGGCATGCGTGAGCATGAGGAGCTTCGCCTCGCTGTTGCACCGCGTGCGCCGGGCCGAGGCCGCCAGCCAGGTGGCGCCGATGTCCACGACGTCGGGGTGGTCGGTCCGCTGCAGCGGCGAGCTGGCCGGCCACCGCCAGTGCTGGATTTCCAGATAGCTGGTGGAGCCCACGAGTCGCCCCTGCCAGAGAATGGCGAAGGGGAGCCGGCGGCCCGCGTCCCGCTCGGTCAGCGCGAGCTCGATGTAGCGCCGCGCATCGTCGGCGCCGTCGGGCACGCGCGTGTAGCCGTAGGGTTGGCGCGATTCGGACGCCGCCGCGGCCAGGGCGTCGGCGTCGCTCTCGGCGAGCGGACGGAGCGTCACCGTCGGGCCGCGCAGGACGAGAGGCGGCGCCGCAGTGCTCACGCGGGTCGGCCGGTACGGCGCGGTCTAGCGCTCGTTCGCGAGCACCAGCGTTCCGGCCGCCGACAGCATGCCGCCCATGCCGTTGACCAATCCGAGCTTGGCATTCGGCACCTGGCGCGGCCCGCACTCGCCGCGCAGCTGACGCACGGATTCGATGATCGGGAAGATGCCGTACATCCCGCTGTGGGTGTACGAGAGTCCGCCGCCGTTGGTATTGATCGGCAGCGAGCCGCCCGGCGTCGAGCGTCCTTCCTCGAAGAAGTTCACGCCCTCGCCGCGCTTGGCCAGGCCGAGCGCTTCCAGCATGAGCGGCGGGCCGGAGGTGAAGGCGTCGTAGAGCATCACGTGGTTGAAGTCGCGCGGCCCCACGCCGGCCATGGCCAAGGCCTTCTCGCCGGAGACCCGCGTGGCCTCGCTGAAGGTGAGGTTGCGCATCTGGGTGAGGCTCACGTGCTCGGCGCCCTCGCCGGCGCCGCGCACGTAGATGGGCTTCTTCGCCGTGTCCTTCGCCCGGTCGGCGCGGGTGAGCACCACCGCGCCGCCGGCGTCGGTCACCAGGCAGATGTTCAGCACGTTGAACGGCCAGATGACCGGGCGGGAGTCGAGCACGTCCTTCACGGTGATCGGCTCGCGGTTCTTGGCCTTGGGGTTGAGCGCGGCCCACTTGCGGGTGGAGACGGCCACCTGCGCCCACTGCTCGAGCGTGGTGCCGTACTCGTGCATGTGGCGCGTGGTGATGAGGCCGAAGTAGGTCGGCGCACCGCCGAAGCCGTAGGAGGCCTCGAACTGGCCGGGGATCGCGGTATCGCGCCGCGGGGTCACGCCCACGCCGGAGCGGCCGGACTCACCGTGCGAGACCACCGCCACGTCGCACAGGCCGTGGTGCAGGGCCAGCATGGCGTGGCCGACCATGATGATGAAGGAGCAGCCGCCGACGGTGGTGCCGTCGACGTAGCGGGGGATCACGCCCAGCGCCTCGGCGATGGTGGCCGGCGAGTGCTGGCCGGCGGTGAACACGCCGTCGATGTCGGAGACCTTGAGGCCGGCGTCGCGGATGGCGTTGTGCGTCGCCTCCAGGTGCAGGCTGAGCATGCTCTTGCCGGGCAGCGTGCCGATCTCGTCGCTCTCGTCCACGCCGACGATACAGACCTTGTTGCTGAGCTCTTTCATCATCGGGCCCTCGCCGGCTGGAACATCGGGAGACTGATCTCGTCCGTTTGCTTCTCGAACACCACCTCCACCGGCATGTCGCAGCGGAGCTTCTTGGGATCGGCCTCGCAGTTGATCAGGTTCGTCAGCATCCGCGGGCCTTCCTCGAGCTCGACCATCGCCAGTACGACCGGGGTCTTGACCTTGAACGCTTTGTTCAAGATCTGGTGAGCGATCTCGAAGGAGAAGAGCTTGCCGCGGCCGCTGGCCTGGATCCACGCGATGTCGCGCGAGGCGCAGAACGGGCAGAGCACGCGGGGATAGAGAAAGGCTTTGCCGCAGGCCTTGCACTTGGGAACCATCAGCTTGCCCTCGCGGGCGCCGTCCCAGTAGGGCTTGGCTTCGGGCGTGATCGGAGTGGGCAGGGGACGCTGAAGGTCCATGGTCTCCTCTTGGGGTCTCAGCGGCCCTGGAACTTCGGGTCGCGCTTTTCGACGAAGGCACGGATGCCCTCGCGGGCATCCTCGGTCTCGGAAGCGATGTTCTGCGAGAAGGTCTCGCGCTCGAGCGACGACTTCAGATCGCGCTCGGCGTTGTCGTACAGCGAGCGCTTGGCCAGCCGGATGGCCACCGGGCGGCCCGGCCGCGATCTTGCGGGCCAGCTGCGCCCACCGTGCTCATCAGCTCTTCGGGCGCGACGACCTGGCTCACGATGCCCAGGCGCAGCGCTTCCTGCGCGTCGATCAGCTCGCCGGTAAAGATCAGCTCGGCGGCCTTGGCCATGCCGACCACGCGGGGCAGGAAGTAGGTCCCGCCCCAGTCCGGGTGCAGGCCGCGCTTCACGAAGGCCTGCGAGAACTTGGCCGCCGTCGAGGCGATGCGGATGTCGCAGCCCAGCGCCAGGTTCATCCCGGCACCGGCGGCCGCGCCGTTGATGGCGGCGATGATCGGCTGCGGCGCATCCCGCATGGCCAGCAGCGTCAGGTCGCGATTCGGCGCGATCTTCTCGCCCAGCGGCCGCTCGCGCCGACCTTCCTTGGCCTCGTTCATGGCCTTGACGTCGCCGCCGGAGCAGAAGCCCTTGCCCGCGCCGGTGATGACGATCACGCGCACGTCCGGATTGTCGCTGCACTTGAGGATGGCGTCGTGCAGATCGTCACGCAGCGTGTCGCCGAGCGCGTTCAGGCGCTCGGGGCGATTCAGCGTGAGGGTGGCCACGCCGTCCTTGAGCTCGAAGAGCAGACACTTGTAGGTCATGTCGTCACGCTTTCGCCGCGGCGGGCGGCCAGGGAATGTTCATCGCGTCGAGTCGGCGCAGGCGGTCCTGGCCGAGCGTCCGGTCCCAGCACTCGGCCAGCGCTTCCGGCGTCCACGCGCCGGAGGCCACGGCGGTGCGAATCGGCGCGGGATGCGAATAGATGCTGACCTCGGGGCCACGCACGCCGACGATCTGGCCGGTGATGTGGGCCGCCCGATCGCTGGCCAGGAACGCCACGACCGGAGCGATCGCCTCCGGCGGCGTCGCCGTGGCCATCCCGCGACGCTCGCTGGGCAGGCGCTGGGTCATGCGCGTGTCGGCCGTCGGCGAGATGGCGTTGCAGCGCACGCCGTACTTGGCCATGCCGAGCGCCACCGAGCGGGTGAGACCGACGATGCCTTCCTTGGCCGAGGAATAGTTTGGCTGGCCGGGGCTGCCCTCGAGCCCGGCGGTCGAGGTGAAGGTCACGATGCTGCCGGCCTTCTTCTCGCGCATGTGCGCGGTGGCCGGCCGCATCACCGTGAAGTGCCCCTTGAGATGGACGGCGATGACGGCGTCCCACTCGTCCTCGGACATGTTGAAGATCATCCGCTCGCGCAGGATGCCGGCGCAGCAGACGAGGATGTTGAGGTCGCCGAACTCCTTCAGGGCGAGGTCGATCACCGCCTTGCCGCCGGCCATCGTGGCCACGCTCTCGGCGATGGCCACGCCGCGGCCGCCGGCCTTGCGGATCTTGTCGACGACCTCGTTGGCCGGCTCGCTGGACGGATCGCGGCCGTCCACGCTGACGCCGTAGTCGTTGACGACCACGGCCGCGCCGTTCGCGGCCAGCCCCAGCGACACCGCCCGCCCGATGCCCGTGCCGCCGCCCGTGACTACCGCGACCTTGCCGTCCAGCATTCCCATGGCCCGCTCCTCTCCGGTGCGGGCGTCATGCTGCGGGCGGGGCGGCGGCTTGTCAAGACGCCGGCGGGTACGCTAGCCCCGGTCGTCGAGATGGAGGCCTGGATCGGACTCGCCCCGGAGGCGGAACCGCCCGCGAGCGGGGTCGCGTTGACCCTGACGTTCGTGATCCGACCACCCTTCACGGCGTCACCGGACCGCTTCCCCACGCGCAGGTCCTTGGCGGCCGCCCGGCCCTTGGTCCCCTTGCTCGCCTTGCTCTTTTTCATGGCTGCCCTCCCTCCGCGGGCTGGCTATAGCACGAAACTCGCCAGTCTGCCGGTCGCGACGGAGCGTAAAAGTCAGGCTGTTTGCGAGATCGTCGCCGCGCGCGCAAGACCAGCCGCCGGCGATCGGCCCGATGATCCCAAGGCGATTCGCCCGAAGAATGTGCCAGAATCCGCGCACCGCAGCTCACGACAAGGAGACCGACCCATGGCCGAGACCGAGACCTATCGCAAGGGCGCCCAGATGCGCCGCCAGCTCCTGGGCGACGCCTACGCCGATCGCACGAACCAGACGACCTACGCCGACCCGCACATGAAGAAGTTCATCGACGTGGCCACCGAGACCGTCTTCGGCGCGCTGTGGACGCGGCCGGGGCTCGATCTCAAGACGCGTACGCTGATCTGCGTCGTCTCCGACGCCGCCACTGCGCGCACGCCCGAGCTGGCCATCCACCTGCGCATGGCGCTGCGGCAGGGATGGACGGAGGACGAGCTGGTGGAGGTGCTGCTGCACCTGTCGGGCTACGTCGGCGTGCCGCTGATCCGCGAGGCGATCCTCACGGCCAAGGAAGTGTTCGCCGAGGTGAAGAAGGGCTGAGGTCGCTCAGCGTCGCGTCAGCAGCATCCGGGGACCCGGCTCCGGCCGCAGCGTGACGTAGGGCGTGGGCTTGACCTGCTGACCGGGCAGCAGGGTCAGCCGGAAGCGCTGGGCGATGGTGGCCAGCAGCAGGACGGCCTCCATCGTGGCGAAGCTGTTGCCGATGCACTGCCGCGGTCCGCCGCCGAACGGAAAGTAGGCGAACCGCGGCAGCCGTCGGGCGAGATCGCCCTCCCAGCGCTCCGGCCGGAACGCCTCGGGCTCCTCGAACCAGCGGCGATCGCGGTGCACCACCCACGTGGGCGCGATGAAGATGTCCTTCGCCGCCACCGGCTGACCGCCGATCTCGGTCGCCCGCACCGCCTGACGCCCGAGCCCGTACGCCGGCGGGTAGAGGCGCATCGACTCCGTCACGATCATGTCCGCGTACTTCAGCGTCGGCAGATCGGCGACCGTCGGCGCGCGGCCGCCCAGCACGCGGCGCAGCTCGTCGGCGAGCCGTGCCTCGACGGCCGGATGCTGCGCGAGCAGGTACCACGTCCACGCCAGCGTCACCGCGGTGGTCTCGTGCCCGGCCATGTACAGCGTCATGACCTCGTCGCGGACCTGCCGCTCGGTCATCCGCGTGCCGTCGTCCGCGTCCTGCGCCTGGACCAGGATCGAGAGCAGATCGCCGCGATCCTCGCCGCTGGCCCGGCGCGCCTCGATGATGCGATGGATGAGCGCGTCCAGCGCCGGATGGCTCGGCGCGAGCGCAGGTTGCCGGGCGTGGGGATCCAGATGCGGCACCACGCGGAAGCTCTGCAGCCGGACGCCGAAGTCGTGCATCAGCACCTCGGCGGCCTGGCTGGCCTCGTGCGCGTCGCCGGAGACGTCGGCGTCGAAGAGCGTCTTGGCCACGATGGCCTGGGTCAGCGCCATCATCTCCACGTTCACGTCGCGCGCGTCGCCATCCTTCCAGGCGGCCACGTGGCGCTCGGCGAAGGTCGCCATGACCTCGCCGTAGGCCGGCCACGCGCTGGCGATGAAAGGCGGGCTGAACGAGCCGGCGCTGGCGCAGCCAGGTGTCGCCCTCGGAGAGCAGCAGCCCGTCGCCTAGCACCGGGCGGAGCAGCCGCACGCCCGGGCTCTTGATGAAGTCGCGGTTGCGAGCGACCAGCAGCTCCTCGATGGCGTCGGGGTGGAACACCATGAAGATGCGGAAGGGGCCCATCCGCGTCTGGACGAAATCGCCGTACTGCCGCGCGCAGGCGACGTAGAAGCCCAGCTGATCGCGCCGGAAGTCGGCGGCGCTGCCGAAGAAGAAGCCTCCGCGGGGGCCCGGGAGGCTCGCCCTCACGGACCGAATTCGCGGAGCACTCGGCCCGGACGGCCGCAGTCGGCGATCACGCCGCGCTCGTCGACGGTCCGCACGCCGTTGACCCACACGCCGTGCAGGCCGACGGCCGGCGTGTCCAGGCGGCAGGCGCCGGTGGGCAGATCGTTCACGCGACGCTTGTCGCCCGCGTGCCACCGTGCGGGGATCGAAGAGGATCAGGTCGGCGCAGGCGCCGGGCGCCAGGCGTCCACGCCCGGGGATGCGATAGGCGGACGCCACGTCGCTGGTCACGCGCTTGACCGCTTCTTCCAGCGTGAGGTCGCCGCGCTCGCGCACCCAGTGACCGAACAGGTGCAGGCCGAAGCCGGCGTCGCACAGGAACGACAGGTGCGCGCCGGCGTCGGACAGCGCCACCGCCGCGTGCTGGTGCCGCAGCAGCTTGCGCACCTCGTTCTCGTCGGTGTTGAAGAGCCGGCAGTCGAACATCGCGTCCAGCTCGCCGTCGAGGCCGAAGTCGAGGAACACGTCGAACGGATGGCGCCCCGAGTGCTCGGCCAGGGCGCCGATCGTCTGGCCCTGCAGGTGGCGGTGCTCGGGCCGCGTGACGTCCATGATGGTCAGGTGCGGCCACGTCTTGTCGCTGAACCGATTGGGCACGCCCGGTGGCGGCCGATTCCTCCTTCAGCGTCTTGCGGAAGGACGGATCGGCCAGCACGCGCCGGTAGGCCGCCTCGTCGGTCGCCTCGATGGCCGGCCGCCAGGCCAGGAACGCCTCGAGCGGATAGGGATGGCGCAGCGTGAACTCCATGCCGAGCGGGAAGCAGCCGACCTGCGCCCACAGCTCGCGGCCGCGAGTCCGCGCCGCCTCGATCTCGCCGACCTCGCGGAACACGCGGGTGGGATCGCCGGGGTCGATGAACATCGCGGCGATCATCACCGGCCGGCCGTTGGCCGCCGCGACCTTCTCCAGCCACGGGATCGTGGAGGTCATGCCCTTGGTGAGCATGAACACGCCGCGCCCGGCCTCGCCGAGGGCGCCGGTGAGCGCCATCAGCTCGCGCTCGTCGGCCAGGCGCGAGGGCATCGGTACGCCGTTCTCGCCGTTGTGCTGCTCGGCCGTGGAGGTGGCGAAGCCGATGGCGCCCGCGCGCACGGCCTCCAGCACGATCCGCCGCATCTCGGCGATCTCGGCATCGGTGGCCGGACGCTTGGTGGCGTCGGCGCCGAGGACATAGGTGCGCACGGAGGAGTGGCCGACGAACGAGGCCACGTTCGGCACGACGCCGCGCTGCTCCATGGCGTCGAGATATTCGGGATAGCTCTCGAAGTCCCAGCGCACGCCCGCCCGCAGCGCCTCCAGCGACATGCCCTCGACGTGCGTCAGCGCGCGCAGCGTGAGATCGCGGTCGGGCGGCCGGCACGGCGCGATGGTGAAGCCGCAGTTGCCGATGACGACGGTGGTCACGCCCAGCGAGGTCGACGGGGTGGCGAACGGATCCCAGGTGAGCTGGGCGTCGTAGTGGGTGTGGATGTCCACGATCCCGGGGGCCAGGACCAGCCCGCCGGCGTCCACCCGCTGCTGCGCCGCGCCGAGGTCGGCGCCCACCGCGGCGATGCGTCCATCCTTCACGGCCACGCCGCCACGCTGCGCGGGAGCGCCGAGACCATCGATGACGAGAGCGTTGTCGATCACGAGATCGTGCATGGGCGGCAGTATAACTCGGGTGTGTTCGGCGCCCGAGCAGAGGAGAGCGCGCCGAGGCGCGCCGCGTGCTACCCGTGCATCACGAGGCCGCCGTCCACGCTGAGGGCCTGGCCGGTCATGTAGCCCGACTTGCTCGAGGCCAGGAAGCCGATGACGTTGGCGACGTCTTCCGCGCGCTCCATGCGCCCCAGCGGCACCGACTTCTCGCGCTGGCGCGTGAACTCCTCTGGCGACATGCCGAGCAGCGCGCTCTGGTCGCGCGCCACCATGTTCCACATGTCGGTCTCGACGAAGCCCGGACACACGCAGTTGGCCCGGATGCCGTCGGCGGCATGGGCCAGTGCGATGCTCTTGGTCATGCTGACGACGGCGGCCTTGCTGGCGTTGTAGGGCAGGTTGGTCTTGCTGCCGACCTTGCCGGCCATCGAGGCCAGGCTGATGATGTTGCCGCGCTTGGCCGCGATCATCGTGGGCAGCACCGCCTGGGTGGCGAAGAACACCGCCTTGGCGTTGATGGTCATGATGGCATCCCAGTGGTCCTCGGTGACGTCGAGCGTGGCCGCCGCCCGATAGATCCCCGCGTTGTTGACGAGGATGTCGATCCGGCCGAGCTCCGCCTTCGTGCGCTCGACCATCGCGGCGAGATCAGCGCGCTTGGTGACGTCGGTGATCGTCACGATGGCGCGACGTCCCAGGTCGGTGACGGCCGCCGCGGTCTTGTCGGCGTTGCCGCGATCCAGCTCGGCCACCGCGATGTCGGCGCCCAGTCGAGCCAGCTCCAGCGCGGTGGCGCGGCCAATACCTCGACCGCCGCCCGTGACGATGGCGACCTGTCCTGCGAGCTCCATGATGATGGCCCTCCTGGCCTGGGATGGCGGGGAGCATACCGCGGGATGGACGGCAGGGCGAGGGCGTGTTACCTCTCAGCTCCATGCGCCATATCCGTCTCGGCCGCACCGGACTCACGGTCTCCCGGCTGTGCCTGGGCACGATGACCTTCGGGCTGCAGTGTGACGAGAACACGTCGACGGCGATCCTCGACCGCGCCGCCGCCGGCGGCATCACGTTCCTCGATACCTCCGACGTCTACCCGGTGGGGGGCGGGCTGGACACCGTGGGACGCACGGAAGAGATCGTGGGACGCTGGCTGCAGTCGCGGCGGTCGGAGGTGATCGTCGCCACCAAGTGCTTCGGCACCATGAGCCGCCGGCCGTGGGACCGCGGGCTCTCGCGCAAGCACATCCTCGACGCCATCGACGGCTCCCTGCGGCGCCTGCGCACCGACTACGTCGATCTCTACCAGGCCCACCATCCCGATCCCGACACGCCGATCGACGAGACGCTGCGCGCGCTGGACGACGTGGTGCGGACCGGCAAGGCCCGCTACGTCGGCTGCTCGAACTACCCCGCCTACCAGGTGGCCCGCGCGCTCGGCCGCAGCGAGCTCCTCGGCCTGGCGCGCTTCGACTGCGTGCAGCCCCGCTACAACCTGCTCTTCCGCCAGCCGGAGCGCGAGCTGCTCCCGCTCTGCCGCGAGGAGGGCGTGGGCGTGATTCCGTACAACCCGATCGCCGGGGGCTTGCTGTCCGGCAAGCATCGGCGCGAGAGCGGACCGACGGCGGGCACGCGGTTCACGCTGGCCAACGCCGCGCAGCGCTATCAGGACCGGTACTGGCACGAGCGCGAGTTCGCCACGATCGAGGCGCTCCGCCCGCTGGCCGCCGAGGCCGGCATGCCGCTGGCGCGACTGGCGGTGGCGTGGGTGCTGGCCAACCCCGCCATCACCGCACCGATCGTGGGCGCGAGCCGACCCGAGCAGCTCGACGACATCCTGGCGGCGGCGGACAAGGACCTGGACGCGGGGCTGAAGCTTCGGCTGGACGAGCTGACGCAGGAGTACCGCGGGGGCGACGACGCGCGCTGAGCGCCCGCCGCCGCCCCACGGGATCGTCGGTTACTTCTTGGCGAGGCCGAGCCGCTGCTCGAGCAGCAGCCGTACTTCGTTGGCCGCCGAGCGCCACAGGGCGGCACCGGGCGCCTCGTAGGCCGACTGCACCTGCTTGCGGAACTCGTTCATCGCCGCGTCCTGCGCTTCCTTGCCGGTCGCGACGTCGATCGTGCCGGCCCGGATCACCGCGGCCTTGGTGGTGGCGGCGTGGGCGCGCTCCATCCAGCGGCCGATCTCGTTCCAGTCCTTGTCGAAGAAGACGACGACGGGAATGGACTGATAGCCGTTGTTGAGGAACGTGTCGCGCAGGTCCGCGTTCTGGTCGCGGAAGAACACCCGGAGCTCGGCGCCGGGCATGGCGTCCACGATGTGGGCGATGAGCGGGGAGTTGCGGTGGACGTCGCCGCACCAGTTCTCGGCCAGCATGATCACGTACTTCACGCCGGTGACCCCGCCGAAGAACTTGCGCTCGTCGTCGGTGAGATTCGACTTGGCGTAGTTGCTCTCGGTGCGGGCCTGGGTGTCGCCCATCTGGGCCATGTAGTCCTTCCAGTTCAGGCCCGTGGCGAACCGCTTGCTGTCCATCGGAATGACGAGCTGCGCCATATTCTTTGTCTCCTCCCGTAGGATGGGAATTCGGCGTCCTTTATACACCCGATCGGCCGTCAAGTCGCGGCGACGCTCCGGGGGCCGCCCGGCGATCTGTGATAGAAGTGTCGCGTGCGTCCGTCCGCTCGTCGCTGGCTCATCGTCGCCGCGCTGTTCGTCGTGACCTTCGGAATCTCCACTCCGCTCGCCGCCTACGGTGTATTCCTGCCGGTCCTGGCCGAGACCTTCGGCTGGAGCCGCGGCGCGATCGCCACTGCGCTGTCCATCAACCTCCTGGTCGGCGGCCTGGCCGGCTTCGGCATCGGCGCGCTGGCCGATCGTCACGGCCCGCGGCTGATGCTGGTGGTCACCGTCGCGCTGGCCGGCACCGCCTTCGCGCTGGTGGGCACCGTCACCGCACTGTGGCAGCTCTACCTGTTCGTGGGGATCCTCGGGGGCGTGGGCATGTCGAGCTTCTACCTCCTGACCGCGGCCACGGTCGCCCACTGGTTCGACGATCGCCGCGGCCTGGCGCTGGCCCTGGCCCTGGTCGGCTTCAGTCTCGGCTACATCACGGCCGGGCCCATCGCCGCCGCGCTCATCGCCCGCGTGGGCTGGCGCGCGGCCTACGCGTGGCTCGGCGGCGGCTGCGGCGTGCTCACCCTGCTGGCGGCGCTGACCGTGCGCCTGCCGCGCGCCGCCGACCGTCCGCATCCGCGCGCGATCGCGCCGAGCGGCGCCGTCGCGGTGCCCGCTGCGCCCAGCGTCACGCTGCGCGCGGCGCTGGCCGATCCGCGGCAGTGGTATCTGAACGGGTCGTGGCTCCTGCTGGGTGGCGTGGCCCTGATGATCTCGGTCCACGTCGTACCGTTCGCGCGCGACCAGGGCATCAGCCTGGCCGGCGCCTCGCTCACGCTCACCGCCTACGGCCTGGGCTCGGTGATCGGGCGGCTCGCCTCCGGCGCCGTGTCCGACCGTCTCGGCACGTTCGTGACGATCCGCGCCGGCTACACGATCCAGATCGCCGCACTCCTGACGCTATGGCTGGTGCCCTCGCGGGATGCCGTGCTGACCTCGCTGGTCGTGTTCGGGATCGGGTTCGCGGCCGCCGATACCATGGTCACCAAGGTGATTCCCGACGTCTTCGGCGTGCGCGCGATCGGGGCGATCATGGGCGTCCTCGCACTGGGCTGGCGGGCGGGGGCGGCGCTGGGACCGGCCGCGGCGGGATTTCTCTACGACGCCACCAGCTCCTACACGGTACCGTTCGCGGCGGCGCCGGTGGCGGTGCTGACCAGCTGGGGACTGTTTGCCCTCGCCACGCGCCGCTGACCACTGCAGAGAGGAGAGACGAGATGGACTGCTGCGCTCATGAGGGACCGGACGGGGGCGACGCGCGGTTCGACATCAAGAAGGTCGCCGACGGCGTGCACGTGGCGGTCGCGGCGCCCGCCTACAAGGTCAATTGCAACACGGCCATCATCGAGAACGACGACGGCGTGATGGTGGTGGACACTCACTCCAAGCCGTCGGCGGCCCGGGTGATCGTGGAGCAGCTGCGCGGGATGACCAGCAAGCCGGTCCGCTACGTGGTCAACACGCACTTCCACTGGGACCACTGGCACGGCAACGAGGTCTATCCGGCCGCCTACCCGAACGCGGAGATCGTCAGCAACGACATCACGCGGGAGGCCATGGTGCGCAAGGGGCTGAAGCGGATCCAGGATCACGTGCGCACGGTGCCCGCCGAGGTGGCCAAGCTGCGCGCCGACCTGGCCAGCGCGCCGCCCGCGCAGCGCGCGAAGCTGGAGGCCGATCTCAAGGCGGCCGAGCGGTACCTGGCCGAGGTGAAGGCGCTCAAGCCGGCGCTGCCGACCATCGCGTTCGAGCGCACGATGAAGCTCTATCGGCGCGACCGCGAGATCCAGCTGCTGCATCTGGGCCGCGCGCACACCGAGGGCGACGTCTTCGTGTTCCTGCCCAAGGAGAAGGTGGTGATCACCGGGGACGCGGTGATCGGCTGGACGCCATACATGGGCGACGGCTACCCGGAGGACTGGGTGGGGACGCTCGACCGCCTGGCCCAGCTCGACTTCACGCACATCATCATGGGCCACGGCGACGTGGTGGGCCGTGAGTGGCTACGCACCTTCCGCGCGTACGTGCACGACATGGTCGAGGCGGTGCGGCAGGAGGTGGCCACCGGCGCCACGCTCGACGAGGTCAAGCAGCGGGTGACCGCGCGGCTGGCGCCCACGCACGAGAAGGCGTTCGCCGAATACAACGACTACCGGCCGTGGCGGACGGGCCTGCTGGGCAACATCGAGAGGACCTTCGCGATGGTGAGCTGAGAGCGACCGCGGGACGCGCCGGGAAGCCCGGCGCGTCCCGCCCTGGCGATCTAGCATTTCCGATTCAGCGTGAGATCCCAGCACGTCACGATGGCTGGGCTGACCCGCTCGTCGCGGTAGGTGATCTTGTTGAACTTGAAGCTGACCTGCTCGGAGACTCCGTTGAGGACGGTCGTGGCGCCCGACGTGTCGATCTCGACGATGATCGCCCCCTCCAGCGTGATGCTGAAGGTCTTCGACACGGGCCCGCCGGGAAGGTCGGCCCCGAACCAGGTCAGATCGACCTTGAGGACCTCGCCGGTGAGCGCGGCCAGGAGCAGCTTGGGGCTCGCCTGGTCGGGAAGCTTGGCGATCTTGAGGGGGGCGACGTCGGCGCGCCCAACCTGGGCGCCTCCGGCGCCACCGACGGTCGCGGTCTCGACGGTCAGTCCGAGCCCGATCGCCTGCACGACGATGGCTCCCGGGGCCGCCTTGACCTTGCTGTCACCGTGAATCACGCCCTGCGATGTGCCCTGAATGGCGAGGTACGCCTCCAGGGCCTCACTGGATGACGGCGCGACGACCACAATCGCCACGACGGCGAGACACATCGAAAGAGTCAGAATCTTTATCAATCCGCTCACCATGTGCGGTCTCCTCGAGCTCGATCAAAATGGGCGCTGCCGCGCGCCAGTTCTAGTCACCTATCAGTTACTGAACCAAGCGTCAATGGGCCCACGCCGCGCGCGAGAGCGCGACGTGAAGCAGCGTGTGACGGGTGGATCTCCGCCGCGAGCGCGGCGGATACCCGGCTAGCGTCGAGCGGGTGGCTCGGGCGTGTTCGGCGCGGGCTTCGGGCGACACTCGACGGCGACCTGCATGCGATTGGCGGTCGCATCGGTGGTCAGCGCGGTCACCGTGGGCTCGCACGAGGCCGGCAGGCGGAATCGTGCGCGCAGGGCCTCGACCGGAAGCTGCTGGACTTCGATGAACTCGACCGTCGTCATGGACAGGCTCACGGCCAGGACCAGCGCGGCGAGGCCCGCACCGCGCGCGCGACCCTCGGCAGTCCACGCGTGACCCATGGGCGGCACAGTAGCTGGCCTCGACTGAAGATTCCCTGAAGATGACGTGAATTTTCGTTCAGGTTGTTCGGCGCGACTCGCGGGACGAGCGGTGCCTAGACCTTCAGGCGCGGATCGAGGACGTCGCGCAGGCCGTCGCCCAGCAGGTTCATGCCGAGCACGGTGAGCATGATGCCGAGCCCGGGGAAGGTGGAGATCCACCATGCCTCGCGCAGGTAGTCGCGGCCCTCGCTGAGCATGCGGCCCCACTCCGGCTGCGGCGGCTGGCTGCCGAGCCCGAGAAAGCTGAGCGCGGCGGCGGCCAGGATGGCGGTGCCGAGGCCGAGGGTGGCGGTCACCACCAGCGGCGCCACGACGTTGGGCAGGATGTAGCGGGTCAGGATCGAGGGATCGCGACGCCCGAGCGCGCGCGCCGCCTCCACGTAGAGGTTCTCGCGCGCGGAGAGCACGCTGGCCCGCACCAGCCGCGCGTAGGTGGGCACCGCCGAGAGTCCGACCGCGATCATGACGTTGGTCAGCCCCGGCGTGAGCACGCTGACGATGGCCAGCGCGAGCAGGATGCCGGGAAACGCCAGCAGCACGTCGATCACGCGCATGATCAGCGCGTCGAGCCGGCCGCCATAGAAGCCGGACACCAGGCCGATGGGCGTGCCGATGGCCACGGCGATCGACACCGCGATCAACCCCACCGTGAGCGAGATGCGGGCGCCGTGCAGCACGCGGCTGGCCACGTCGCGGCCGAGCTGATCGCTGCCGAGCCAGTAGGTCGCCCCCGGCGGCTGCAGCGCGGCGCGCGGCGCCGTCTTGATGGGATCGCGCGGGCTCAGCCAGGGCGCGGTCAGCGCCATGAGCGCCAGCGCGCCCAGGATCACCAGGCCGACGAGCGCGCCGCGGTGGCGCACCAGCCGACGGGCCAGGCTCGCGGTGCCCGGCATGCGCTCAGCCGAACCGGATGCGCGGGTCGGCGTACGCGTAGGCGACGTCGACCAGCACGTTGATGAGCACGTAGATCGTGGCCACGAAGAGGACGGTGCCCTGCACGAGCGGGAAGTCCTTGCTGAGGATGCCGCCCACGATGAGTCGGCCGAGCCCCGGACGGCTGAACACGGTCTCGACGATCACCGCGCCGGCCAGGAGGTTGCCGAACTGCAGGCCGAAGATGGTGATGATCGGGATCAGCGCGTTCTTGAGCGCGTGACGCGCGACCACGCTGACGCCGCCGAGCCCCTTGGCGCGCGCGGTGCGCACGTAGTCCTGGCCGAGCACCTCCAGCATGCTCGAGCGGGTGAGCCGGGCGATGATGGCCGCCGCGATCGTGCCCAGCGTGATGGCGGGGAGAATCAGGTGCGCGCAGATCGCCCCCGCCGGTGGCGGGAAACCACGCCAGGTGCAGCGAGAAGACGAAGATCAGCAGCAGCCCCAGCCAGAAGCTCGGCATCGACACCCCGAGCAAGGCGGTGCCCATCGAGGCCACGTCCAGCCAGGAGTTCCGCGACAGCGCGGCCAGCAGGCCGAGCGGCACGCCCACCGCGACGGCCACGAGCATGGCGGCGACCGCCAGCTGCGCGGTGCTGGCGACGTTCTCGCCGATCTCGGTGGTGACGGGCCGGCGGCTGCGGATCGACGTCCCCAGGTCGCCCCGGGCGGCGCTGGTCACGAAGCGCCCGTACTGCTTGAGGATGGGCTCGTCGAGGTGGAGCTGCGCGCGCATCTGCGCCACCTGGTCGGGGTTGGTGACGAACTCGGCCAGCATCATCTTCACCGGATCGCCGGGGACCAGGAACAGCATGCTGAAGACCGCCAGCGTGACCCCGAACAGCACGGGGACGACGGCGAGGATCCGCCGCAGGATCCACGTCAGCATGGGGCAGGGCGGGCGGCGGCGCTACTTGCGGAGCGCGGCGTCACCCAGGATGGGATAGGCGTTGAAGTTGTACTTCACGCCCTGCACGCCGGAGCGGAACGCCCACACCGAGAGCTCGTCGACCAGCGGCACGGTGAGCGCCTCCTCGATCGCGAGCTGCTCGATCGACACGTAGATCGCGCGGCGCTTGGCCGGGTCGGACTCCCGCCGTCCCTGCTCGAGCATCGCGTCGAGCTTGGGATTCTTCACGCACGACCAGTTGAAGTTGGCGCCCACCAGCGAGCCGTGGAACAGCGCGAACAACCCGTCGGGATCGGTGGAGCGCAGGAACATGACCGGCCCGTGGGTGGCGCAGCGATAGTTGTCCTCGTACCACGGCGGGCGCGCCTGGGCCTTGATCTTGACGTCGATGCCGACCTCCTGCAGCGAGGCCTGGATGATCTGCGCCGTCGGATCGGGACCGCCGCCGTACTCGATGGCGTTGAGGACGATCTCGAGGCGCTGGCCCCCCTTGGTCCGGATGCCGTCGGCGCCCGGCTGCCAGCCGGCCTCGCCGAGCAGCGCCTTGGCCTTGGCCGCGTCGAACGTGATGGCCGCGCGCTTCACGGCCGGGTCATCGAGCATCACGGCGGTCAGCGGGGCGATTGGCCTTCAGCGCCGTGCCCTTGTAGACGGTGGCCAGGAAGGCGTCCTTGTCGATGGCGTGGTTGATCGCGCGTCGCACCTTCACGTCGTCCATCGGGGGCTTGGTGACGTTGAGCAGCCAGATGCGCGGCACGCCCGGCCACGGCGCCTTCTCGATCCGCAGCGCGGTGTTGGCCTCGAGCCGGGGCAGCGACTGGGCCGGGACGGCGTACACGCCCTGCGTCTCGCCGCTCTCCAGCGTGGTCACGCGGGTCCCCGCCTCGGGGATGAACTTCCAGACCACCGTCTCGAGCTGGGCGGGGCCGCTCCGCTCGCTCCACGGCGGCTTCCGCTTGTAGTCCGGCGTGCGGACCATCGTGGTGTGATCCTTGGCCACGTACTCCTTGATCATGAACTGGCCGGTACCGATCGGCTTGGTGTGCACTTGATCGCCGGTCTCGCGCACGGCCTTGGGCGACACGAGGCTGAGCGGACCGGAGGCCGCGTAGGTGAGGAACGGCGCGAACGGCGTCTCGAAGCTCACCTGCACGGAGTACTCGTCGAGGACCTTGGAGCCGGCGTAGCCGGCGAGCGCGGCGCGGGCGCCGCCGGCCTTGAACTTGGGATCGACGATGCGGTCGAAGTTGAACTTCACCGCGTCGGCGTTGAACGGCGTGCCGTCGTGGAACTTCACGTCGCGCCGCAGCTTGAACGTCACGCTGCGGCCGTCCTTGGACGCCGTCCACGACTCCGCCAGCCAGGGGACGAGCTTGCCGTCCGGGCCCCTTGTAGACGAGGTTCTCGGTCACCGAGGCGATGATCTGGTAGGTCACCGCGGACGGCGAGGCGTGAGGATCGAGCGTGGGCGGCTCCTGGTCGAGGCCGAGCACCAGCGTGCCCGGCGCCTGGGCGGCCGCCGGCGGGAGGATTGGGGCCGCCAGCGTGAGCAGCGCGAGAGCCACGACGGACACGAACCAGGCTGCACGGAAACGTCGCATGGCAGGAGCCTCCTCGGTCGAGCGGGAGTATACCGCGCTCCCCTCGCTTGACGACCGGCCGAGTGGAGCGCTAACTGCACAGGGCGAGCGGTACGTGGCGGCCGGCCTGACGCTCGACGTGCGGATGACCAACATCGATTTGGCCGGCGAGTTCGAGCCCTGGCGCGGCCCACAGTTCGATCGCGTGCGGATCATGCGCGACGATCTATCCGCCGCGGGTCGCGCTGGAGTTCCGGCTGACCGACGCCGAGCGGCGCGATCGTGAAGGAAGGTCAGCGCGTGCTGCTGGATCAGCTCTATCTGAGCTCCGCCGCACTCAACAACGGTGACGCGCTGTACTACGACAAGCTGCTGCTCGGCGACTGGCTCCGCCGGGAGTTCGCGACCACCGCGCAAGCCACGAAGTAGGCGATAATCCCGGCGGTGCAGCGCCACGGCGCCGTCGACGGGAGATGGCCAAGGACCGCGCTCCTCGCGGTGGTCATCGTCCTGTGCGTCGGATGCGTGGCCGCGCTCCGCGGGGATTCGTCCCGCGGCGATCAGTGGCCCACCTACGGCAACGATCCCGGCGGCACGCGGTATTCCGCGCTGACCCAGATCGATCGCGCCAACGTCGCGCGGCTGCAAGTCGCCTGGACCTACCGCACGGGGGAGAGCGGCGGTGCGCCCGCGTACGCGCCACATCGCGTTCGAGGCGACGCCGATCCTGGTCGACGGCACGCTCTTTCTGAGCACGCCGTACAACCGCGTGATCGCGCTCGACGCCGAGACGGGCGCCGAGCGCTGGGCCTACGAGCCGAAGGTCGATCGCACGCGCCGGCTGGCGATCGTCACCTCGCGCGGCGTCTCCACGTGGCTCGATCCGGCCGCCGCCTCGGGCACCGCGTGCCGCCGGCGCATCTACGTCGCCACGATCGACGCGCGTCTGATCGCCGTCGACGCCGCCAGCGGAACGCCGTGCGCCGGCTTCGGTCGGGCCGGTGAGGTCGATCTGACCCAGGGCATCGTCGTCAGGGACGGACCGCTGCTGCTACCAGGTGACTTCGCCGCCGGCCATCGTCGACGGGCTCGTGGTGGTCGGCTCCTCGATCGCCGACAACCGCTCGGCCGACATGGAGCGCGGCGTGGTGCGCGCGTACGACGCGCGGACCGGCGAGCGGCGCTGGAGCTGGGACCCGATTCCCACGCGCGAGTCCGATCCCGCGCGTGCGACGTGGGCGGGGGACAGCTGGCGCCGGACCGGCGCCGCCAACGTCTGGTCGGTGATGTCCGTGGACGTCGAGCGCGGCCTCGTGTTCCTGCCGACCAGCAGCCCGAGCCCGGACCACTATGGCGGCGAGCGCATCGGCGCGAACCGCTATGCGAACTCCGTGGTCGCGCTGCGCGGCGCCACCGGCGAGGTCGTGTGGGACTTCCAGGTCGTGCATCACGATCTCTGGGACTACGACGTGGCGGCGCAGCCCACGCTGGTGACCGTCACGCGCGACGGCAAGGCGGTGCCGGCGGTCGTCGTCGCCACCAAGATGGGCCACCTCTTCGTGCTGCATCGCGAGACCGGCGCGCCCCTGTTTCCCGTCGAGGAGCGGCCGGTGCCGCGGAGCACGGTCGCCGGCGAGGAGGCCTGGCCCACGCAGCCGTTCCCCGTGCGCCCGCGCCCGCTGGCGCCGTCACGGCTCACCGCCGACGACGCGTGGGGCATCATCGCCGGAGGAGCGCGAGGCGTGTCGCGCGCGGATCGCGCGGCTTGCGCTCCGAGGGCATCTTCACGCCGCCGAGCCTCGAGGGCACGGTCGTCTTTCCCGGGCTTCGGTGGCGGCGTGAACTGGGGCGGCGTCTCGCACGACCCGACCCGGGGGCTGGCGATCGTCCCCACCAACCGGCTCGCGTTCGAGGTCCGACTCATCCCGCGCGATCAGCTTCGCGCGGCCCGCGCCGCCGGCGCCGGCCGTGGCGAGTACGCCGAGCAGACGGGCACACCCTACGGGATGTTTCGCGAGGCCCTGCTGTCGCCGCGAGGGTTGCCGTGCAATCCACCGCCCTGGGGCGCGCTGTCCGCCGTCGATCTCGGGACCGGCGAGGTGCGCTGGGAGGTTCCGCTCGGCGCGAACCCCGAAATGCCGACCGCGCGCGAGCTGGGGCTCGTACAGCTTCGGCGGCGCGCTGGTCACCGGCGGCGGTCTCGTGTTCATCGCCGCCACGCGCGACGCGATGCTCCGGGCCTTCGACGTCGAGACGGGCTCGCTGCTCTGGAGCGGCGCGCTGCCGGCCGGCGCGCCGGCCACGCCCATGACCTATCGGACCGCGGCGGGCCGGCAGCTCGTCGTCGTCGCGGCCGGCGGCCACAGCGCGCTGCGCATGACGATGGGCGATCACGTCGTGGCCTTCGCGCTGCCCTGATGCGACTCAGCCCTTGATCGCGCCCGCCGTCATCCCCTTCACGAACCACTCGGACAGGAAGAGATAGAGGATCAGCACCGGCAGGGTGGCGATCATCAGGCCGGTGGCCAGCATGCCGATGTCCTGGTACTGATCGGACACCAGGAACTGGATGGCCAGCGGCAGGGTGCGGATCTTCTGCTGGGTGATGAAGACCACCGCGTAGAGGAACTCGTTCCAGAAGTAGATGAAGTTCAGGATCACCGTGGTGGCCACCGCCGGCAGCGCCATCGGGAACATCACCCGCCAGAACATCGACCAGTCGTTGCAGCCGTCGATGCGCGCCGCTTCCTCCAGCTCGGTGGGGATCTGGGCGAAGAACGCGCGCAGCAGGTAGATGGTCAGCGGCAGCTCGGTGACCACGTAGATCAGCGTCAGGCCGGTGAGCGAGTTGAACAGCCGGTACTGCACCAGGATCTGGAAGAGCGAGAGCAGCATGATCTGCGGCGGGAACATGATCGAGAGGAAGATCAAGAGAAAGAGCGGCTCGCGCAGCGGGAAGTGATAGCGGCGCCGGGCGAAGGCGAAGCCGGCCATGGAGCCGATGACGCTCACGATCAGGACGGAGGCCACCGCCACGATCGTGCTGTTCTTGAAGTACGTCGCGTAGCCGAACTCGTTCCAGGCCGTCGCGTACTTCAGCCAGTGGGCGGGGATCGGCAGGCCGTAGTGGCTGCGGTAGATCTCCTCGGTCGTCCGCAGCGACATCATCGCGGTCCAGATGTACGGGCCGGCGGAGAACGCGGTGTAGGCGAGGACCGGCAGCAGCAGGATCACGCGGGCCAGGCGGCGGGACACTTCTAGTGATCTCCGCTGAACCGCGGTGACACCGGGGGCCGGGCGCGGAAGCCGCGGGCGCGCCCGCATGGCTCGCCTGTCGCCGTAAGTCGCTCGGGGCGCGGCTCGCTCGATCCCCCCATCCCCCAGAGGGGGCTGGGATGCGGCGGCAGTTCGAATCGTCGGCGGCTCGCTCGCCGCGCCCGCGAGCGACAACGGCGACGACGGCTCGCCATGATGGCGCGCCCGCGGCCTCCCGCGCCCGGCCCCCGGTGTCACCGCTGTGCGCGAGGATTATCAGAACTCCAGCGCCTTGCGCGCCGCGGGCACCATCAGAACTCCAGGGCTTCGCGACGCTGCAGGACGCGCGTCAGCAGGAGCGAGAGGCCGAAGATGATGACGAACCAGATGACGGCGATGGCGCTGGGATAGCCGAGGTCGAGCGTTTTCCACTCGAAGGCGCGCTTGACGACGTAGGTGGCGACGGTCTCGGTGCCCCACATGGGGCCGCCGCGGGTCATGACCCAGACCAGGGCGAACTGCTTCATCTTGCCGATGAAGTCGAGGATGACGAGGTTGATGACCGTCGGCCACAGTAGCGGCACCATGATGCGCATGGTGCGCTGCCACGAACCGGCGCCGTCCACGCGCGCGGCATCCAGGTAGTCGGCGGGGATGGCGTGCATCGCCGCGAGCAGCACGACCATGTTGAAGCCGGCGAACATCCACGTGGTCACCAGGATCAGCGAGGGCAGGGCGGTGGCGGGGCTGGCCAGCCAGGCCTGCGCGTAGCTGCCGAGGCCGACGGCGCGCAGCACCAGGTTGGCGATGCCCCAGTCGTAGTTGTAGACCCACAGCCAGATCACGCCCACGACCGGATACGACATGAGGACCGGCGTGAACCACACGGTGCGGAAGAAGCGTGCGAAGGGGACCTTGGCGTGCAGCGTCAGGGCCAGCACGAAGGCCAGCGGAAGATCGACGAGCGGCGCCACCACCGCCCACACCAGCGAGTTGCGCGCCGCCTTCCAGAAGACGTCGTCGGTGGTCAGGATCTCGCGGAAGTGCTCGAAGCCGACGTACTCGTAGAGCATCCCGAGGTCCATCCGGAGCGTGTGCAGGCTGTTGTAGAAGGTCACCAGCACCGGATAGATCGTGAAGGCAGCGTAGAGCAGGACCGTGGGCCCGAGAAAGATCGCGATGGCGCCCCACGGGCGGTGCCGGCGGGGGCGGCGGACGGCCGCCCCCGCGAAGATCAGGGACTCGCTTCGGGCCAGGCTACTTACCCTTGAGGCGCGCGTCTTCGAGCTTGGCCAGCGCCTCGTCGGCGCCGATGATCTTGTTGGGCAGACCCTGGTTCACGGCGGCCACGTAGACGTCCCACACGCCCGGCTTCATCGCCAGGCGCACCTGCTGCGCGGTGAGGTCGACCCACTTGGTGGCCTTGTTCACGCGCGCGTACTCGTCGAAGTACCCCTTGAAGGGGCTGTCGATCTTGGTCACGTCGGTCTTGATCCCGGTCTGCACGCCGGTCTTGGCCATCCACAGGTTGCCGATCTCGACGTCGGCGAAGGCATCGACCACCTTGATCGCCAGCGGGAGGTTGGGCCCCTTGGCCGCCGCACTCAGCGAGCCGGCCACGCCCAGGAACTTCTGGTTGTGGCCCTTGCCGTCCTTCATCAGCGGGTAGTTCATCATGCCCAGCTCGAAGTCCTTGGGCTGGCCACCCTTGTCCGGCGCCACGAACGCCCGGCCGGTGTACCAGGAGCCGACCGGGAACATGCAGGCCTTCTGCTCGGTGTGGAAGTAGCGATGGGCCTCGGCCAGCGTCATGCTGGAGAGCGTCTTGGGGTAGGCGCCGAGGTCGATCAGCTCCTTGTAGTAGTGGAACACCTCGACCACGCGCGGGTCCTTCCAGGAGATCTCGCCCCGGAAAAGCTTCAGCGTGTCCTCGCTGCCGAGCTTGTCGAGCAGCATCCCGTTGGGCATGTAGTGCGCGGCCCAGTCCCGGTCGGCGGCGCCGGTGGCGAACGCCGCGTAGCCGGCCTTGGCGCACTTGCCCACGAGATCCTTGAACTGCTCCTGGGTGAAGGACCCGCCCGGCGGCACGGTGACGCCGAGCTGCTTGAAGATCTTGGCGTTGTAGTAGAGCTCGTCGGAGGCCGCCTCGAGCGGCAGCGCCCACACGCCCATCTTGCCGCCGGGCCCCGGCCGGGTCCAGAAGGCCTTGCCGTAGGGCTCGATGTTCTCCCAGCGGATGCCGGTCGAGAGATCGGCCAGCCAGCCGGCCTGCATGAACTCGGGAGCGTCGATGTCGTAGTAGACGACGTCGGGGAAGCCGGAGCCGGCCGTGAAGGCGGCCCGCAGCGTCGTGAACATGTTCTTCTTCTCGTAGAAGGTGATGGTCACGGTGTGGCCGGGGTTCTTGGCCTCGAACCGGCGCTTGGCCTCGAAGAGGACGATCTTCTTGTTGTCCTCGATGGCCCAGTGACTCCACCATGAAAGCTCGGTGGCCTGGACCGCGGAGACACCGGCCAGCCACACGCACACCGTGAGCAGCCCACGCCGCAGCGACTCTCGCATTGCACGACCTCCTCGGTGAGGATCCTGCCGAAGCCTAGAGCATCCGGGCCCGGAGCGGAAGTTTACCCATTCCGCCCAAAATGGTTAAAATAGACCTATCTCGGAGGTGGCGCCATGAGCCCCAGCAGTGCTGCCCGGTCGCGCGAGCCGGTGCCCGCATTTCGCAACCGCCGCGGCGAGGCGGTCGAGGCCTCGTCCGTCACGGCCACCGACGCCAAGAAGCAGTTCGGCCGTGTGCTCGAGATGGTCCTGCGGGGGGGTGCCGTGGTCATCACCAAGCACGACGCGCCCAAGGCCATCCTGCTCTCGGTGGACGAGTTCAACGCCCTCACCCGGACGACCGAGAGCACGCTCGACAGCCTGAGCGCCGATTTCGACGCCATGCTGGCCCGCATGCAGACCCCGCGGGCCCGCAGCGGGATGCGGGCGGCGTTCGGGGCGTCGCCGAAGGCGCTCGGCCGGGCCGCCGTGACCGCCGCGCGCAAGCGTGGCTGATGTCGCCCCGACCGCCTGCATCTACGTCCTGGCCGGCACCAACGGCGCCGGCAAGAGCAGCCTCGCCGGCGCCATGTTCCTGGCCGCCGGCGTGGAGTACTTCAACCCGGACCAGGCCGCGCAGCTGATCCGGGCCCGCCATCCCGGCGCCAGCCAGACCGACGCCAACGGCGCCGCGTGGGCGGCGGGCAAGCGGCTGCTGGAGCGCGCGATTGACGAGCGGCTGACCTTCGCCTTCGAGACCACCCTGGGCGGCCGGACGATGACCGCGCTGCTCGAGCGGGCCCTGTCCACGGGCCTCGAGGTGCGGATCTGGTACGTCGGTCTCGCCTCTGCGGAGCTTCATCTCGCGCGCGTGCGGGCCCGGGTGGCGAAGGGTGGGCACGACATCCCGGCCGCGCAGGTGCGGGCCCGGTACGACAGCAGCCGGCTCAACCTGATCCGCCTCTTGCCCCGGCTGACCGAGCTACGCGTCTACGACAACAGCGCCGAGGCGGATCCCCGTGCAGGTGTGGCGCCGTCCCCGGAGCTGATCCTGCACATGGTGCGCGGCAAGGTCGTGGAGTCGTGCGCGCTCGGCCGCGCCCCGGGCTGGGCCAAGCCCATCCTGGCGGCGGCCGCCCAGGCTGCGCCCGAGGCCAGACGATCCTGACGCCTGCTCGGTCCTACGCGACGCGGTAGCGTCGCACCATGGCCTCGTCGAGGACCAGGCCGAAGCCCGCATCCGACGAGGCCCCCAGCATGCCGTCCTTGATGAGCGGACGGTTGGCCCACATGCTCTGCCACACCGGATCGCGCTCGGGATCGGCGAAGCACTCGACGTAGGTTCCGCGCGGCGCCGCCGCCATCAGATGGCGGGCGATCTGTGACTCCTCGTGGTGCGCCATCTCGACTCCGGTGGCCGCGCACAGCGCCGCGGCGCGGCGCCACTCGGTGACGCCGCCGCATTCCGAGGCGTCCACGTTGACGACGTCCACCGCGCCGGCCTGCAGCAGGCGCCGGACGCCCTGGCTGGTGATCTCCGACTGCCCGGCGGTGACCGGGATGCGTGTGGCCCGCCGAACGTCGGCCATCATCGCGGCGTCGTCGTGCCAGTGGCAGGGCTCCTCGAACCAGCGGATGTCGAGCGGCTCGACGAGCTTGGCAAAGCGCACCGCGTCGCCGACGCGACCAGCCCCGGTTGGCGTCGACCGCCAGCACGAAGTCGTCCCCCGCCGCGTCGCGGGCGACCTGCACGCGCTCGGCGTCGGCCTCGGGCGTGAGGCCGCCGACCTTGAACTTGCAGCCCGCCATCCCGGCCCGCCGGTAAGCCTCCATCTCGCGGCCGATGTCGGCGAGGGTCTTGCCGGGCATGTAGTACCCACCGATCGAGATGATGGGCATCGGGCGCGCCTTGCCGCCCAGCAGCTCGGCCACGGTGAGGCTGCACGCCTTGCCGATCACGTCCCACAGCGCGCAGTCCACGCAGGCGATGGCCTCCATCAGCGTCTTGCGATCGCGGCTGGCGTGCGACAGCGTGAAGAGATCGTCCCAGATCTGCTCGATGGCGAGCACGTCGACCCCGTGCAGGCGCGGGCCCAGGTCCTCGCGGATGAGCCGCACGATCTCCGCCCCGTGCTCGCGGTTGTCGCCGTTGTAGACCTCGCTCACGAGGCCCGCGTCGGTGCGCAGACGGGTGACGACGGTGCTGCGCTTGAGCACGGAGTAGGTGCTGCCGCCGAAATTCCGCGTGAGCGGAATCTCGACGGCGATGGCGTCGACGCTCTCGACTCGCACGCGGTCCTCAGCGCCCCTTGAACTGGGGCCGGCGCTTCTCGGAGAACGCCCGCACGCCCTCCTGGTAGTCCTCGCTGTTGAAGCAGTCGGCGATGAGCTTGTCGAGCATGGCGGTGTCCCGCTGAGCCGCCGGCTTCACGAGCTGGTCGACCGAGGCCTTGGCCGCCTTCAGCGTGAGCGGCGCGTTGCGGGCCATGGTCTGCGCGTAGTCGCGGGTGAAGGTCTCCAGCTGATCCTTGGGCACCACCTGGTTGACCAGCCCCATCCGCCACGCGTCCTGGGCGCTGAAGTCGGTGCGCGCGGTGAAGAAGATCTCCTTCACGTAGGCCGGGCCCACCAGGTGCATGAGCTTGTCCATGCCGTCGTAGTGATAGCCCAGGCCCAGCCGGGCGGCCGGCACGCCGAAGCGGGCCTGGTCGGAGGCCAGGCGCATGTCGCAGGTGATGGCGATGCTCACGCCACCGCCCACGCAGTAGCCGTGAATCATGGCCAGCAGCGGCTTGCCGAGCTTCTTGAGCGAGTCCTGGCCGCGCGCGGAGATGCGGCCGTACTCCTCCTGGTCGGCCATGTTGCGCCGGCGCTCCTTGAACTGCGAGATGTCGGCGCCGGCCACGAAGGCCTGATCGCCGGCGCCGCGGAGCACGACCACGCGGATGGCGTCGTCCGAGGCCAGGTCCTCCACGTACTTGGGCATCAGCTCCCACATCTCGAGGCTCACGGCGTTGCGCTTCTCCGGCTGGTTGAAGATGATCCAGCCGATCGCGCCGTCCTTCTCCATCAAGAGCTTCGGTGTCTCACTCATGGGCTTCTCTCCTGGTCTGGCAACGTGACCGCTCGATTGTAGCGGGTGTATCATCGCCGCACCATACGCGGAGGAACGTCATGAATCGTCGCCAGATCCTCAAGCTTGGTGCCGTCGCGACGGGTACCTTCGCCTTCGGCGGGCTGCTGGCCGGTCGTCGCGTGGCCGCCCAGAGCCCGGCCGTTCCCACGGTGGACCGTCTCGTGCTCACGAATGTCGTGGACAACGTCTACGACGTCTTCGCCAAGGGCACGAGCGCGAAGCTCGACACGATCGCGGTGCAACGCACACCGCTCGGCAGGGGAGGCTCCCTCCTGGCCGAGCACGGCCTGGCCTACCATCTGGAGTCCGTGCGCGGATCGGAGCGCCGCGAGATCCTGCTCGACTTCTCGCTGACCGAGCTGAACCTCACGAACAATTACGCAGTCCTCAAGGTCGATCCGGCCCGGGCCGACGCGCTGATCCTCAGCCACGGGCACGCCGACCACTACGGCGCGCTGGCGCCGCTGGTCGACAAGGGCACGATCAAGAGCACGCTCACGCTGTATGCGGGTGGCGAGGACACCTTCTGCCAGCGTTTCGTGGCCACGCCGGCCGGCGCGCTCGACATGGGTCAGCTCGACCGCGAGCGCCTGGAGGCCAAGGGGCTCAAGGTGGTCCTGGCCAAGCAGCCCACGGTGGTGGTCGGCCACGCCATGACCACCGGCCAGATCGAGCGGGTCACCGACTTCGAGAAGCCGCCGGCGGCCGGCCGCCTGCTGGTCGGGCAGACGGACTCGGCCTGCTCGGCCACACACTTCGGGCCGACCGTGGTGATGGCCAAGCCGGGCGAGCTCGTCTTCGACAGCTTCCAGGGCGAGCACGCGACCATCTACAATGTGAAGGATCGCGGGCTGGTCGTCGTCACCTCGTGCGGTCACGCGGGAGTGATCAACTCCGTGCGACAGGCGCAGAGGGTGACCGGGGTGACCAAGGTGCACGCGATCGTGGGTGGCTTCCACCTGGCGCCGGCCCCCGAGGAGATCGTGGACAAGACCGTCCAGGCGTTCAAGACGATCGACCCGGACTACATCGTTCCCGAGCACTGCACCGGGCCGAACACGATCTTCGCCATCCATCGGCAGATGCCGACCAAGCTGGTGATGCCGTCGACCGGCACCCGGGTCGTGTTTCGGCGCGTGATCGCCGCCCGACCCGGCCGGGCGGCGACGAGTCAGAGCCGGCAGCCGTGAGCGACACTCAAAGGAGATAGCGTGAACGACGCTCAGCGCATCAGCGGCGTGCTCTCGCCCGTCGTCACCCCGTTCAGCGCGGACCTCGCCCGGACGCCGAGCGGTTCGTCCGCCACTGCCGGTGGCTGCTCTCGCAGAACGTGGGCCTCGCGGTCTTCGGCACCAACTCCGAGGCGAACTCGATTGTCGGTCGACGAGCGCATCGAGCTGCTCGAGCGGCTGGTCGAGGGCGGCGTATCGATCCGCGGCGCTGATGCCCGGCACCGGCTGCTGCGCGCTGCCGACTCCGTGCGGCTCACCGCGCATGCGGTGAAGCTCGGCTGCGCCGGCGTGCTGATGCTGCCGCCGTTCTACTACAAGGGCGTGACCGACGAAGGCCTGTATCGCAGCTTCGCCGAGATGATCGAGCGCGTCGGCGACGAGCGGCTGCGATCTATCTGTATCACATCCCGCCGGTGGCGCAGGTGGCGATCAGCCTGGCGCTGATCGAGCGGCTGCTGAAGGCCTATCCGGCGAACGATCGCCGGCGATGAAGGACTCGTCCGGCGACTGGAACAACACCAAGGCGATCCTCGACCGGTTCGCCGGCGCGGCTTCGACGTGTTCGCCGGCAGCGAGACGTTCCTGCTCGCCAACATGCGCAACGGCGGCAAGGGCTGCATCAGCGCCACCGCCAACGTCAATCCGGGCGCCGATCGCAGCACCTGTACGCGAACTGGAAGACGGCGGACGCCGACGCAGCTGCAGGCGCAGCTCGACGCGATCCGCGCGCATCTTCCAGAAGTACCCGATGATCCCCGCGCTGAAGGCCGCCGTCGCGCACTACGGCAGCGACGCCGGCTGGGGCACCGTGCGGCCGCCGCTGGTGGCGCTCACCCGCGAGCAGCCGGGATCGCTGGTCACCCAGCTCGACGCGAAGCGCTTCAACATGCCGGGTCTCGGCACGCACTGACCGTCGGCGAGCTGTACCTCGGCTTTCTGCCGCCGGCGCCCGCGGCTTCGGCGGCGCGCTTCCCTGGACGCGGCGCATGCTGGTCGAGGAGCGCCGCTGGCTCACCGCGCGGGAGTTCAACGACGTGTACGGCCTGTGCAACCTGCTGCCGGGCCCAACACGCTGAACATCACGATCGTCGTCGGCTCGCGGTTCCACGGCTGGCGTGGCGCGCTCGTCGGCGTCGCCGGCCTGCTCAGCCTGCCGCTGACGGTCGCGCTGCTGCTGGGCGCCGACTCTTCGCACACGTCGGCACGTTGCCGGGCATCGGGCCGTGCTGCGCGGCGTGGGCGCCGCGGTGGCCGGCCTCGTGCTCGCCACCGGGATCAAGATGGCGGTTTCGCTCGGCCGCACGCCGCGGGCGCTTGGCTTTCTGCTCGCGACCGTGCGTGGCGATCGCCGTGCTGCGCTGGCCGCTCGCCCCCGTCCTGGTGGGGCTGATTCCGCTCAGCGTACTGGTGGCCTGGATCCGGCGCGCGTGAACCCGCTTCTCTCGCTGGCGCTGCGCTTCGCGGTGTTGTCGCTGGTCGCGGTGGGAGGCATGCAATCGGTGCTGCCGGAGGTCCACCGCGTCGTGGTGGACGTCAATCACTGGATGACCGACGCCCAGTTCACGCAGGCCTACACGATCGCGCAGGCCGCACCCGGGCCGAACATGCTCGTGGTGACGATCATCGGCTGGCAGGTCGCGGGCCTGCCGGGCGCGCTGGTCGCGACCGCCGCCATGATCACACCGTGCTGCATGCTGACCTTCATCGTCGCGCGCGTCTGGCAGCGCTTCCACGGCGCGACGTGGCGGCGGGCGGTTGAGCGAGGGCTGGCGCCGGTCACGGTGGGGCTCATGCTCGCCACCGGCTGTCTGCTCGCGCGCGGTGCCTCCACCGGCTGGCCTGCGCTGGCGGTCACCGCGGTGACCGCCGTGCTCGTCATCTTCACGCGCGTGAATCCGCTGTGGCTGTTCGCCGTCGCGCGGCGTGCTGGGAGTGGCGGGCCTGGTGTGAGGGTCGTTGTCCCGTGGCGTTGACCGGCGTATCCCGGTGGTCGTAGCCTCGGTGTCATGGAGTACTCGACGCGAGTCCGGTCGTGGACGCGGGCGGAGTACGAGCGCCTGATCGAGGTCGGCGTGTTCCGACCCGGTGAGCCGCTCGAGCTTCTGGGCGGCCAGATGATCGTCGCCGAGCCGCAGGGGAGCGCGCATCACACTGCCCTGGGCCTGGTGGAAGACGCGCTGCGGGTCGCATTCGGGCCCGGGATGGCTCGTGCGGTCCCAGGGCCCAATCGCGCTCGACGATGAATCGGAGCCGGAGCCTGACGTCGCGGTGGGCCCGGCAGCCGTCGGGACTCGCCGGGAGCATCCGGCGCGGCCCGTCCTGGTCGTGGAGGTCGCCGAATCCAGCCTGTCCCTCGACCGAAACCACAAGGGCAGCCTGTATGCCCGCGCCCGGCTGCAGGAGTACTGGATCCTGAACCTCCTCGACCGCGTTCTCGAGGTCTATCGTGAGGCGGCGGTCGACACGTCGGCCGCATTCGGCTGGCGGTACTTGTCGCAGCAGATCCTGGGCCCGACGTCGGCCGTCGCGCCGCTGGCTGTCCCGGACGCGCCGGTACGCGTCAGCGATCTCCTTCCCTAGAGGGGGGCGGCGGGCCGCGAGCGCCCCCGCTGACGCCGGAAGGGGAGCAACGAGTTCCGACCATGGCCGTTTTGTGTCGCCTATGCGATGTGAGCTCCCGGCGCCGTCGCGCCTGGCTCCTCGTCCTCCTCCTCCTCCTCCTCGCGATGACCGGGTGTGCGAGTGATCCCGGCACCGTTGCGCTGTCCCCGGCGGCTGCCGATCTGGTCCGGACGGCTCCGGGCACCGTCGCCGTGCACTACGGCATCTTCCGAGCGGGTCAGGCGTGGCCGGCCGTGGCGGTGGGCTTCACCAAGGGCGAGGTGTGGGAGTACGGCACCGCGCCCTGACGCGTGGGCGGGGTGTCTCCGGTTTCCCTCCGGCATGCGGTGCTAACATGACGGGCCCTGACCCGATGAACGCGAGAGCTTCGAGGGTGCGGTGGGCCACAGTGCTGGTTGCGAGCGCCGGGCTTGCTGCGACGCCTTTGCCTTCGTTCGCCAGCTCCGTCCAGGAGGCCTTGCTCCTCGCGTTGCCGGCCGTCGCGGTCGTCAGCGCCGAAGTCAAGGCGAGCGCGACGGTGAATTGTGGCCAGGGTCCCATCACGGTCAGCCCGAAGCCGGTCATCGAGGTCGGCACTGGATGGTTCGTGGATGGTCGGGGCTACCTCATCACCAACGCGCACGTCATCGATCCCGCCTACCGGGTGCCGCCGTGGGTCGAGTTCGCCCTGAAGCTGAGAGCCGTCGAGGAGGGCTGTGTCTACCCCAAGATGAAGGCCCGCGGGTTCGCGCGGGATCAGCGGCCTGACCTCCAGGAAGAGTTGCTGCGCACGATTCCGATCGCCGCGGTCAAGCTCGCGACGACGGGGCGGGTCAGCGTACTGCTGTCCAACGGCGCCAACCTCGAGGCCCAGGTTGCGAAGTTCAGCGCACCCATGACGCTCGACGCCAAGGGCAATGCATTCAAGGACTCGGGGCGCGATCTCGCCTTGCTGAGAGTCCGGGACGGAGCGTATCCGACCCTGTCGATCACGGACAAGGCGCCCAAGGTCGGCGACGACCTCCACATCCTGGGCTTCCCCGGAGTGGTCCGGGATCACGAGCTCCTCAGCCGGACGGCGTTGAAGGAGGCGTCCGCCACGAAGGGGCAGGTATCGGGATTCAACACGGACAAAATTGGTCAAGACGTGATCCAGACGGACGCTGCCGCCGTCCACGGAAACAGTGGCGGGCCCGCGGTGGATGACAGGGGATCCGTTGTCGGCGTCATGACGTTCATCTCCCTCCGCGGTGACGCGGAGGTCCAGGGCTTCAATTTCCTGATTCCCGCCAAGGACGTGCGCGTCTTCCTGGCGGGCACCGCGGTGAAGCCGGGTGAGAGTCGGTTCAATCCGATATGGGCGGCCGGCGTCACGGCCCTGCTGGGCGAGCGATACTCGCTCGCGCTCGCGAAGTTCCGTGAAGCGGATGGATTGCTGCCGGGCCTCGCGGTGGTCAAGCGCTCGATGCAGGAGGCGGAGTACGGGCTCGCTCACCCGCCGACCCGACCTTTTCCCTGGGGGTGGACGACCGCCGGCGTGCTGGCGCTGCTGAGCGTCAGCACGTGGGGCGTATGGGGAATCCGACGCTGGAAGCGAAATTGGCATCGAGTCCATCCTGGCCAGGTCGTCGGCTTCCTGGAGAGCGGGTTGAATCCCGCGCTTCTCGATGTGCGCGTCCCCGCCGACTACGCGACCAGCCCGCTGTCGATTCCCAGGGCGATCCGCCTCGACCCCGAGCGCCTCACCGAGGGTCCCATCGACCTGCCGATCGAGAAGAGCCAGCTCATCGTCACGTTCTGCACGAGCCCGGAAGAGCGAACGAGTGCCGAGGTTGCCCGGCTCCTGCGCCGACAGGGGTGGAGCCATGTCCGGATCCTCAAGGGCGGCCTCGGCGCGTGGGCGAACGCCCGTCTGCCCGTGGAGAGCAAATCGCACCTCCCCTCGATCGGGATCGAGATCTACCGGAACCTCACGCACGGCGATATCGAGCGGCGCCACTACGCGCCCGGCGCGGTCATCTTCGAGGAGGGCGACGACCCGCACGGAGAGGCGTACCTCGTTCACGCGGGCACGATCGAGATCGTGAAGCGATCCGCCGGCGGTGACCGCCGCCTTAATCTAGTGAAGGAAGGGGAGCTGCTGGGCGAGATAGGGCTGTTCAGACACGCGCCGCGCTCGGCCGCCGCGATCGCCGTCACCGACGCAGAGCTTCTCGTCATGCGGAACGAACGCCTCGAGTGGCTGATCCGGAACCGGCCCGAGCTCACGCTCGAGCTCCTCAAGTGGCTTTCGGATCAGATCGTGTCGAGGGATTCCTGATCAGCTCACCTCGATCGGGTCCACGGCGTCTGGGCCGATCCACTGGATGTTGGCGCCGGCGCCATTCACCGCGGTGACCTCGACTTCCACCACCAGCTCTGGCCGTGCCAGACCGCTGATGCGGCAGCCCAGCGACGTCGGATGGTTCTTCGCGAACGGCGTCGGGCCTTCGCCGTGGGCGCGGTTCTGCTTGGCGCCCTCGACGGTGAACGTGCGGCGACGCACCACGTCCTCGAGGCCGACGCTGGCCGAGCGCCCAGCCGATCGTGTCCATCGCGAGGTCGTACTGGCGCGCCCAGTGGCGAGCTCCACCAGCCCGTGGTGCTGCGACGAAACGCCGCCGAGGCCACCGTCTTGCCGCGCGAGGTCTAGGGCGTGAGGAAGCCGGTACCGTCGCGCCGGTTTCCCGAGCGCGCGGTCGTGTGATACGTTTTCCGCCGTCGTGCCCGCTCCCTCGACGGTGAGGCAGCTCAATCGCACCTTCACGACCCGGAGGACATACGTCATGAAGCGACTTCTCGCCGTCCTCGTCGTCGCCCTGTCCCTCACCGGCCTCAGCCTCCGCCCACGCGCAGCCGAAGACCGTCATCAAGCTCGCGCACCACGCGCCGATGACGTTCCCGTACCAGGACGGCGCGCTCAAGTTCAAGGAGGTCGCCGAGCGGCTGTCGGGCGGCAAGATCGAGGTGCAGGTCTTCGGCGGAGGCCAGCTCGGCGGCGAGCGCGACCTCCTCGAGGGCGTCCGCCTCGGCACCGTGCAGATGGCCATCGGCGCCGGCGCGCTCGCGAACTTCGCGCCCTCCTACAACGTCGTCCAGCTCCCGTTCCTCATCAAGAACCAGGAGCACATGACGAAGATCGCCGAGGGCCCGGCGGGCAAGCTGCTCTCCCAGCGCATCGAGGAGCAGTCGGGGTTCAAGGTGCTCGGCTACTTCAGCACCGGGGATAGCGGCATCCAGACGGTCAAGGCCCCCGTGCGGACGCCGGCCGATCTCAAGGGCGTGAAGATCCGCGTGATGGAGAACCCCGCGCTGATCGAGTCCATGCGCGCGCTCGGCGCCAACCCCACCCCGCTGCCGTTTCCCGAGGTCTACACCTCGATGAAGCAGGGCGTGGTCGAGGGCGCCACCATCGACTACACCGCGCTGTGGACCACGAAGGTGTACGAGGCGGTGAAGTTCGTGACCGAGCCCGGCTTCCACATCCTCTCGGAGCCCCGGCCCCTGCTGATCTCCGCGCGCTTCCTCGCGAGCCAGCCGGCGGACGTGCAGCAGTGGATCATCCAGGCGGGCGCCGAGGCGGCGGTCTACGAGCGCTCGATCTTCAAGGAGCGGCAGACCAAGGCCATCGAGGAGCTGCGGGCCAAGGGCATCCAGTTCGGCAAGATGGACGACAAGGCGTTCCTCGAGACCATGCGCCCGGTGTGGGCGAAGATCGCCAAGGAGTACAAGGCGGACGATCTCCTCGAGGCCATCGTCAAGGCGGGACAGTAGCCCATGGCTGACGCCGGGGATCGCCCGGCGCCGGCGGCGTGGCGGCTGCTCGAGGTGACCGCGGGGCTGCTGATCGGCGCCATGACGGTGCTGGTGACGATCCAGGTGTTCGCGCGCTACGTGCTGAACGACACACCGCCCTGGAGCGAGGAGCTCTGTCGCTACCTGTTCGTGTGGGCGTCCTTCCTCGGCGCGTGCCTGGCGATGGGGCGCGCGGCGCACCTCGGCGTCGACAGCCTCGTCGTCCGCCTGCCCGCGCCCGTGCGCGAGGCGCTGCGGCACGCGGTGACGGTGCTCGTCGCGCTGTTCGCCGGCATGCTCGTCTGGCAGGGCGCGGCGCTGGTGCCCGCCATGGCGACGCAGCGCTCGCCGTCCATGGGCATCTCGCTGATGTACGTCTTCGCGGCGATCCCCGTCGCGGGGGCCATCATGCTCGCCCTGCAGATCCGCGAGCTGGCCCGCGCGTGGGCTTCGCCGAGCCTGCGCCTCGGGGTGGCGCTGGTCGCGGCAGGCACGGCCGCGCGTCGTCCTTGCCGGCCGGCTCGTGCCGGTCTCCCCGTCGATGGCGGTGATCGCCCTGATCGGCACCATGGTGCTTCTCATCGCCGTGCACACGCCCATCGCGTTCGCGGTCGGCGCCGCCTGCGTCACCTACGTCCTCCTGGTCGGCCAGCTCCCCCTGATCGTCGTGCCCCACCGCATGATCGGCGGTATGGACTCCTTCCTGCTGCTTGCCCTGCCGCTGTTCGTGCTGGCGGGCGATCTGATGAACACGGGCGGCATCACCGAGCGGCTGGTCGGCTTCGCCCGGGCGCTCGTGGGGCATATCCGCGGTGGCCTCGGCATGACGACCGTGGTCAGCGAGTATCTGTTCTCCGGAATCTCCGGCTCGTCTGCGGCGGACGTCTCCGCGGTCGGCTCGCTGCTCATCCCCGCCATGACGCGCGCGGGCTACCGGCCCGAGCTTGCCGTGTCGATCGTTGCCGCCGCCTCGGCCATGGGCGTGCTGGTGCCGCCGTGCCTCATGATGGTCATCCTCGCGAGCCTGACGGACCTGTCCGTCGCCGCTCTGTTCATGGCGGGCTTCCTGCCCGCCGCGGCCATGGCGGTGTTCCTCATGGTGCTGATCTACGTGCAGGCGCGGCGCGAGAACCTGCCGCGCGAGCCGCGCCCGTCCATGCGAGAGGTGGCCCGGGCCTGCGCGCGCGGCGTGCTCCCGCTGGTCGCGCCGGCCATCATCCTGGGCGGCATCCTCGGCGGGATCGTGACCCCCACCGAGGCGGCGGTGCTCGCCGTGCTCTATGCCCTCCTGCTGGGGCTGGTGATCTACCGCGAGATCCGCCCGCGCGACATCCTGCCCGTGCTGATCAATACCGCGTCGCTGACGGGCATGGTGATGCTGCTGGTCGGCACGGCCTCCGTGCTGTCGTGGATCTTCGCGGCGCAGGGCATCCCGAAGCTGATCGCCGCGGTGCTGCTGGGGCTCTCGTCGGATGCCGACGCTGGTGCTGCTCGTCACGATCCTCGTCTTCGTGCCGCTCGGCGCGATCCTCGAGGGGGTGCCCGCGATGATCATCCTCGTGCCGGTGTTCTTCCCGATCGTCGCGCGGTTCGGCATCGATCCGCTGCACTACGGCACGCTCGTGGTCGCGGCGCTCGGGCTCGGCCTGTTCGTCCCGCCCTTCGGCGTGGGGTTCTTCATCGCGTGCGCGCTCGGCCGCACCGACCGTGGAGAGCGCCGGCTCGCGCGTACGTGCCGTACGTGGTCGCCCTGCTCCTGGGCCTGCTGCTCGTCGCGTTCGTGCCGTGGATCACGCTCGTCGTGCCGCGGCTGATGAAGCTCTGAGGACCCGGCCATGATCCACGAGCTCCGCGCGACCCCGGCGACCTGCTTCTGGGGGTTCTTCGACGCCGCGCTGCCGCCGGTGCTGCGCGTGCACTCCGGCGACCTGGTTCGCATCGAGACGCTCACGCACCAGGCCGGCGACGCGCCGGATCTCATGATGGATGCCGGCGTGCGCGCGGTCTACGACGCCATTCCGATGGCCGCGCGCGGTCCCGGCGTGCACGTCATGACCGGTCCCATCTACGTGGAGGGCGCCGCCCCCGGCGACACGCTGGAGGTTCGCGTCCTCTCGATGGAGCCACGGCTGGCCTACGGCACCAACATCGCCGCGTGGTGGGGGCATCTCTACGACGACTTCGGCAAGGAGCGCATCACCATCTACCGGATCGACACCGCGTCGGGTCTGGCCCGGGCCGCGTTCGCGTTCGACTACAAGACGACGCCGCGCTACGAGCAGCCCGGCATCGTCGTGCCGCCCGACGCCGGCGCCCGCCAGCCCGCGCTGGCGGACGTCGTGGTGCCGCTGCGGCCGCACTTCGGCGTGGGCGGCGTGGCGCCACGCGAGCCCGGGCGGATCAACAGCATCCCGCCCGGAGCCTTCGGCGGCAACGTCGACAACTGGCGCTTCGGGCCGGGGGCGGCGATGCACTACCCGGTGTTCCACCCGGGCGCGCTCTGCTACCTCGGCGATCCCCACATGGCCGAGGGCGACGGCGAGCTCTCGGGCACCGCCATCGAGGCCTCGGCCAACGCGGTGGTGCAGCTCACCGTGCGCAAGGATCTGCATCTGACGGGTCCGATGCTGGAGACACCGACCCACTGGATCGCGCACGGGTTCGACGAGGATCTCGATCGGGCCATGAAATCGGCGGCGCGGGCGCTGCTGACCTTCCTGGTCGAGCAGCGCGGCCTCAGCCGCGACGACGCCTACTCGCTGATCTCGGTGGCGGGCGACTTCGGGGTCACGCAGGTCGTGGACCAGCGCCAGGGTGTGCACGGGATGATCGCCAAGAATCTGTTCCTGCCGGCGGGTGAATCTCGTGGAACGCGGTGACGCCGGGGCCGAGCGCGGGCCGTGTGGGGCCATGGGCGCGCCTGCATGGCTCGCCTGTCGCCGTAACTCGCGCCGGGCTCGGCGAGCTCGGGCCCCCCATCCCCCAGAGGGGGGTGGCGCGAGGACCAGTCGAATCGTCATCGGCTCGCTCGCCAAGCCCGGCGCTCGAACGGCGACGACGGCTCGCCATGAAGGCGCGCCCATGGCTCCCACACGGCCCGCACTCGTCCCCGGCATCACCGCATTCCACGACATCACGCGGCGGGTGTTCCCGGTGGTCTCTGGAGTCCACGCCCGTGGCCTATGACCTCGTGGTGCGTGGTGGGCTCGTTGCCACGGCGACCGATGCGGTCGTGGCGGATCTTGGTATTCGGGGTGGGCGGATTGCGACGATCGATCAGGGGTTGCCGGCGGATGGACAGGAGATTGATGCGCGGGGGTTGATCGTGATGCCGGGAGGGGTCGATGTGCATACGCATCTGGACCTCGATCTGGGAGGGATGCGGACGGCGGACGATTTCGAGTCCGGCACGGCGGCGGCGGCGTGCGGCGGGGTCACGACGATCTGCGACTACGCGTGGCAGCAGGCGGGCGTGAGTCTGGCCGGCCACGATCGAGAAGTGGAAGGCGAAGGCGCTCGGCAAGGCGCACGTCGACTACGGGTTTCACGTGATCCTGTCCGAGGCGAGCGAGGCGGTGCTGGGGGAGATTCCGGCGCTGGTGGCGGCGGGATTTCCGAGCGTCAAGGTGTTCACCATCCGTGAGTTCGGGCTCAGCGACGAGGGACTGTTGCGAGTGCTGCGGGCGGCGCGGGCGGCGGGCGCGCTGGTGAACGTCCACTGCGAGAACAGCGAGATGCTCGACCTGGCCCAGGCCGATCTGGTCGCGGCCGGCCGCACCGATCCGCGCCACTACGCGGGGAGCCGACCGGCGCTGGCGGAAGTCGAGGCCACGCGCCGGGTGATCGACTACGCCGAGCTGGTCGACGCCGAGGTCTACATCGTGCACATGTCCTGCTCGGGCGCGGCCGACGCCGTGCGGGCCGCGCGCCGGCGCGGGCTCCGCGTCTGGGGCGAGACGCGCCCGATCTATCTCGGGCTCACCGACGAGGCGTACGCCAAGGGCGGGGTGGAGGCGGCCAAGGTCTGCGGCGCGCCACCGCTACGGACGGACACCGATCTCACCGCGCTGTGGGACGCGCTGCGCGCGGGCGACATCCAGACGATCGGCAGCGACAACACCTCGTGGACCGTGAAGCAGAAAGCGGAAGGCGCGACGGACTTTCGCAAGATTCCCTACGGCGTGCCGGGGCTGGAGACCGAGATGCGCGTCGTGTACTCCGAGGGCGTCGCGAAGGGCCGGCTCTCGCTGCAGGGCTTCGTCTCGGCCTTCGCCACCACGCCGGCCAAGCTCTTCGGGCTCTATCCACGCAAAGGCACGATCGCGGTCGGTAGCGACGCCGATCTGCTGGTGCTCGATCCCACGGCCACGCAGACCATCGACGAGCGGGCGCTGCACTCGCGAGCCGGCTACGATCCGTTCCACGGCTTCGAGGTGCGTGGTGTGCCACGGCTGACGCTCTCGCGCGGCGAGGTGATCGCGCGGGACGGGCAGCTGCTGAGCCGCCCCGGCCGCGGTCAGCTCGTGCTGCGAGAACGGAAGTCGGGCTAGCGGAGCAGGGCCGGAGCCAGCACGCGCAGATCGTCGAGCGCGCGGCCCGGCTCGGTCGCGATGGCCTGGATCGCCACGTGGTCGGCGCCGGCGGCGTGATGCTGGCGCACCCGCTCGGCCACGGCGTCCACCTCTCCCCACGCCACGAGGGCGTCGACCAGCCGGTCACTGCCACCGCCCGCGAAGTCGGCGTCGCCGAATCCCATCTCACAGGAGGAAGAGCCGAGGGTCGAGTCGCCCGCGCCATTCGGCTGGCGATACTTCCTTCCGTTGCACGGCGACGGCGCCCGGAGCCGTCCGGACCACATCGGCGGCCGCCGGGTACAGCGGCCGACCGGTGCGCGCGGGATCTCGCCGAGTCCTTCCTGGCGGGAATGTCGCGATGAACGGCGCCGCCCGCCTCGGCCATATCCTCACCTTGCTGCTGGTCGCGAGCGGGTGCTCCATGGTCACGTGACCGACGTGAGCCAGGCCGTGTCGTCTCCCGGCTCCACGCACCGGATGAACGCCGACGGTTCCATCGACCTGCCGGGCATCGGGGTCGCCGTGGTTCCACACAACAAGGGCGACATGCGAGGACTGGTGGGCCTGGGCCCGATCCCGATCGTGCCGTACTGGGAGTCACAGTCACCCGGGCGCGACGAGTTCTGGGTCTCGGTACGTCTCGACCCCGAAGGTGAAGACTTCGTCTTCGACCCGCGGGCCGTGTCCCTGCGCCTCGCCGGGGCGAGCCCATCTCGCCCAGCGCGTTCTCGGGACCGAGTCCTGGCGGCGTCGACCGCCGCCAGCAACGACCGTCCTGCGGTGATCCCGGGCGGCTGCGGACGGCGGCGATTGCCCCGATCCCGATCCCGATCGCCCAGCTCGCCTGCTTCGGCGTCCGCTTCGACATCGCGCCACCGTTGCCGGCGCAGCCATTCACCGTGACCGTGTCCGGCATCCTGCGAGCGGGCCAGGCGTGGCCGACCGTGGCGGTGAGCTTCACCAAGGGTCAGGTGTGGGAGTACAGCACCGCGCCATGACGCGTGGGCGGGGTGTCTCCGGTTTCCCTCCGGCGTGCAGTGCTAACATGTCGGGCCCTGACCCGATGAACGCGAGAGCTTCGAGAGTGCGGTGGGCCACAGTGCTGGCTGCGAGCGCCGGCCTTGCCGCCACACCTTTGCCTTCGTTCGCCGTCTCCGTCCAGGAGGCCTTGCTCCTCGCGTGCCGGCCGTCGCGCTCGTCAGCGCCGAAGTCAAGGCGAGCGCGACGGTGAATTGTGGCCAGGGTCCCATCACGGTCAGCCCGAAGCCGTTCATCGAGGTCGGCACCGGATGGTTCGTGGATGGTCGGGGCTACCTCATCACCAACGCGCACGTCATCGATCCCGCATACCGTGTGCCGCCGTGGGTCGAGTTCAACCTGAAGCTGAGGGCGGTCGAGGAAGGCTGTGTGTACCCCGCGCTGAAGGCGCGCGGGTTCGCGCGGGGTCAGCGGCCTGACCTCGAGGAAGAGCTGCTGCGCGCGATTCCCATCGCCGCGGTCACGCTCGCGCCGACGGGGCGGGTAAGCGTGCTGCTGTCCAACGGTGCCAATCTCGAGGCCCAGGTCGCGAAGTTCAGCGCACCCATCACGCTCGACGCCAAGGGCAATCCGCTCAAGGATTCGGGGCGCGATCTCGCCTTGCTGAAAATCCGGGACGGGGCGTATCCGGCCCTGTCGATCACGGACAAGGAGCCCAAGGTCGGCGACGACCTCCACATCCTGGGCTTCCCGGGAGTGGTCAGGGATCACGAGCTCCTCAGCCGGACGGCGTTGAAGGAGGCGTCCGCCACGAAGGGACAGGTGTCGGGATTCAACACGGACGCAATCGGTCAGGACGTGATCCAGACGGACGCTGCCGCCGTCCACGGAAACAGTGGCGGGCCCGCGGTGGATGACAGCGGATCCGTCGTCGGCGTCATGACGTTCATCTCCCTCCGCGGCGACGCGGAGGTCCAGGGCTTCAATTTCCTGATTCCCGCCAAGGACGTGCGCGCCTTCCTGGCGGGCACCGCGGTGAAGCCGGGTGAGAGTCGGTTCAATCCGGTATGGGCGGCCGGCGTCACGGCCCTGCTGGGCGAGCGATACTCGCTCGCGCTCGCGAAGTTCCGTGAAGCGGATGGATTGCTGCCGGGCCTCGTGGTCGTCAAGCGCTCGATGCGGGAGGCGGAGTACGGGCTCGCCCACCCGCCGACCCGACCTTTCCCCTGGGCGTGGACGACCGCCGGCGCGCTGACGCTGCTGAGCGTCGGCACGTGGGGCGTATGGGCAGTCCGACGATGGAAGCGCAATTGGCATCGAGTCCATCCGGGCCAGGTCGTCGACTTCCTGGAGAGCGGGTTGAATCCCGTGCTTCTCGATGTGCGCGTCCCCGCCGACTACGCGACCAGCCCGCTCTCGATTCCCAGGGCGATCCGCCTCGACCCCGAGCGCCTCACCGAGGGGCCCATCGACCTGCCGATCGAGAAGAGCCAGCTCATCGTCACGTTCTGCACGAGCCCGGAAGAGCGAACGAGCACCGAGGTCGCTCGGCTCCTGCGCCGACAGGGGTGGAGCAATGTCCGGATCCTCAAGGGCGGCCTCGGCGCGTGGGCGAACGCCCGTCTGCCCGTGGAGAGCAAATCGCACCTCCCCTCGATCGGGATCGAGATCTACCGGAACCTCACGCACGGCGATATCGAGCGGCGCCACTACGCGCCCGGCGCGGTCATCTTCGAGGAGGGCGACGACCCGCACGGAGAGGCGTACCTCGTTCACGCGGGCACGATCGAGATCGTGAAGCGATCTGCCGGCGGTGACCGCCGCCTCAACCTGGTGAAGGAAGGGGAGCTGCTGGGCGAGATAGGGCTGTTCAGACACGCGCCGCGCTCGGCCGCCGCGATCGCCGTCACCGACGCAGAGCTTCTCGTCATGCGGAACGAACGCCTCGAGTGGCTGATCCGGAACCGGCCCGAGCTCACGCTCGAGCTCCTCAAGTGGCTTTCGGATCACATCGTGTCGAGAGATTCCTGAAGATTGCCGGCCGGTGCAGACGCCTGCGAGGCGGGCCAGTGTCGTCCTTCTGCGGTACCCGGTCAGCACGGAACCCCCGGCACCTTGCCGTCACAGGTAGCCGAGTCGCTTCGCGGCTCCGCGCAGCTCGTCGCGGAAGGCCGGCGCGGCGATGGCGATGAACGCGGCCGCGCGGTGGCGGATGGGCCGGCCGCGCAGCTCGGCGACGCCGTGCTCCGTCACGATCTTGTCGACCACGTTCTTGTACGTGGTGACGATGGCCCCGGGGGTGAACGTCGGCTGGATGCGCGAGATCGTGCCGTTCGCCGCGGTCGCGTGCGTCACGATGAACGACTACCCACGGTCGGGTGCACGTCAGCGGCGCGAGGGCTTGGCCGTGACCGCGTAGACCTTCATCGCCGCGGTGCGGCCCCGCAGCTGCTGCGGGCCGAGGTCCTCACACGCGAAGCCGGCGAGATCCGCGAGACGCTCCGGGCTGCCCAACAGCGTCGAGACCGGACGCACGTCACCGAGTGCCTCCACGAAGGCCTTCGTATACTCCGCGCCCTTGCTCAGATCATCGATGAGCAGCTTATTCACACCGTCGACAATCGTTTCGCGAATCCCCCTTCGGCAAATCAGGTCGGCATCAGGGCTCAGGGCAGACATCAGGGCCTTCACGGCCGCCCCCCGAGGAAGCGGCGCGCGCCACGTAAGGTATACTCTGCGCGTTCCGGGTCCCTTCTTTCCGTGTTTGCGGGAACTCATGACTCTCGAGAGCAATCTTCGTGAGATGGAGCGTGGGCGCGAAGCCTACTGGCTTCGCTACCCCGCCACCTCGCCCGTCAAGCTCCGCTGGCGGGCGGTGGCGGTCCGGCACTCGTTCCACGTACTTCCTGGGGAGTCGATTCTGGACTTCGGAGCCGGGAGCGGATTGTGGACCGAGCATCTCGCGACCGTGTGCCGAGGGGAAGCTTTCATCACGGCAGCCGTGTTCAACGAGGATTTGTGGGAGCAGGCCTCTCGCCGGAAGCTCCCCAACACGACCTTCGTGCATGTCACCGATCTCGCCCGCGACCTACCCGCCGAGAGCTTCGACTACGTGGTGGGCACGGCCATTCTCTGTCACGATGCGTATGCCCTGAACCTGAAGGTGATCCATCGGCTGCTAAAGCCGGGAGGGCAACTCCTGTTCTTCGAGGCCAATTTCTGGAACCCCCAGGTGCTTCTCAAAGGGGCCGTACGCGCGGCGAGGCGCCGCCTGGGGCGCCCCTCCTGCCAGGTGGGTTTGCGCAAGTACAAGCTGATGCACATGACGTCGCAGCAGGGCTTCACGCAGGTGGAGACGATTCCCTACGATATCGTCCATCCCATGCTGCCCCGCTCGCTGATTCGATTCGTGCAGTCGATCGCCTTTGTGTTCGAGCACGCGCCCCTGATCCGCGAGCTGTGCGGAACCCTCTATATCTGGGCGAGGAAGCCGTCCCCCTCCGAACCGCGCCGGCCGCGGGTCAGCCTCGCGCGCCATCGCGAGCTCTTCGGGTCGACCTCGGTGGTGGTGCCGTCGCACAACGAGGAGATGAACATCCTCCCGTTGGTCGAGACGCTTCTTCAGCTCTATGGCGACTACATCCACGAGATCATCTTCGTCAACGACAACAGCACCGACCGGACGGCGGAGGTCACGCGGGAGATCGCCCGCGCTCATCCGCGCGTTCGGCTGGTGGACCGACGGCCGCCCAACGGCGTGGGGCTCGCCCTACGGGATGGGATCGCCGCGGCCACCGGCCGCTACATCCTCACCATGGACTGCGACTTCGTGCAGATCCTGCCTGAGATCGGTGACCTCTTCGATGCGATCGCGAGGGGGCGCGAAGGGGCGGTGGGGAGCCGATTTTCCCATGAATCCGTCATGATCAACTACCCCTTCTTCAAGACGCTGTGCAATCGAACTTTTCATCTCCTCGTCAAGCTCCTCCTCGTCTGGCGCGTGCACGACATCTCGAACAACCTCAAGCTCTACCGGACGGAGGTCTTCCGGTCCATCGAGATCGAGGAGCGTCATTTTGCCGCGAATGCGGAGCTGGGGCTGAAGCCCCTCCTCGCCGGCTACGACATCGAGGAGGTCCCGATCTCCTGGATCAATCGAACGCTCGAGATGGGCAGTTCCTCGTTCCGGATCGTGAAGGTCGCGCCGAACTACATGCGCACGCTCGCGCGCGCTCTCTCCATCGCTCGGCGAGGCCGGCGGCGTCCGGCCACGAGTCGTCGCGGCGGGCCTCCGAGGTGAAGGGGGCCCGGCACCGGGACGCGATTGTGACACCGTGCCCGGTCTGTGGAGGCACGGACGTCACCGTGTATCGTGAAGGGGGGGATCACGAGCTGGGCGAGAGGGCGCTCGGCCCGTCTCGTCGGGACATATCCGCCGGCCGCATCCTGCGCTGTCGATCGTGCCGGGTCGGATTCCGCGCCGTGCTCCCGAGCGAAGAGAGTCTGAGCCGGCTCTATCGAGAACTCGACACCGACGTGTACGAGGGAGAGCTGCCCGCACGATTCAGGACGGCGGCCCGTCAGCTGCGAATCGTGTCGCGCTACGTCGGGCCCGGCCGTCTCCTCGACGTCGGGTGTGGTTCCGGGGTGTTTCTCCGGTGCGCGGCGGATCTGGGGTGGAAGGTCGTGGGCGTCGAACCGGCGAAGGCCGCCCACCGGGGCGCGATGGCGCTGCTGGCGGGCCGGGGAGAAGTGGTCCCCGCCTCGCTTCAAGACGCGTCGCTGGCTCCCTCGTCCTTCGATGCCGTGACCCTGTGGGATGTGCTGGAGCATGTCCCCGATCCGCCATCGCTCATGGAGCGCGCGGCCTCCCTCCTCACGCCGGCCGGCCATCTCTTCGTCAATGTGCCTGATCTGGAGAGCCTGCCCACCCGGCTGTTGCGGGGCCGCTGGCCGCTGTTGCTCCCGGAGCATCTGGTCTACTTCAATCGAGCAGGCCTGCGCCTCTGTGGCGAGCGCGCCGGCTTGACCTCGATCCACTTCGGGCGCCGGCTCGCCTCGTTCTCGGTCGGATACGTCTGTCGTCGCCTCGCCCAGCACGGGGTGACCGGGGCGGCGCGCCTCGAACGTCTCGCGCGATGGTGCAGAATCGACGAGCGGGTGGTGTCGATACCGCTGGGCGAGCTGTACGGCATTTGGCGTCGTCCGGAGCCCGGTCTGAGCCGACCAAGCACCGTCGCCTCCGAGGGAGGGTCGCGATCGTGAAACGGATCATCGTGACGGGGAGCAGCGGGCTCATCGGCTCCGAGGCGGTGGCGTTCTTCGATCAGCTCGGGTGGGACGTGCACGGCGTCGACAACAACATGCGCCGGTCGTTCTTTGGTTCCGACGGTGACACGACGTGGAACCTGGAGCGGCTTCGGCGCGAGGCTCGTCACTTCACGCATCACGACCTGGACGTCCGCGATGGCGAGGGCGTCTCCGCGCTGTTCAAGCGCCATCGTCCTGACCTCATCATTCATTGCGCGGCCCAGCCCTCCCACGACCTGGCCGCGCGTCGTGACAACCTCCACTCGTACGACGTCTACGCGGCGTCTCTCGAGTTCTACAGGGCGCCGCGATCGGCCGCCGTCTACAATCTCGGCGGCGGTCGCGCCAACAGCGTCTCGATCCTCGAGGCGATCGAGCGCTGGCCAGGCACCTCACTGGCAAGACCCTCACCGTGGAATACGTGGAGACCAGTCGTCTCGGCGATCACATTACCTACATTAGCGACATGCGTCGCCGGCGGGCCGACTATCCGCATTTGGAGATCACCCGCTCTCTGGACGACATCTTCCGGGAGCTCACCGATCGCTAAGCGAACCTGGGCGCCCTGCCTCGACCGCCTGGATCGTCTCGAAAGCACGCTGGCGGCCGCGCTCGATCGTTGGAAAGTCTGGATCCTCGTGGTCTTCTCGATCACCTACCTGGCGGTCGCCTCCGCCTTGGCGTGGCACAAGCTTCTCTGGAACGACGAGCTTTTCACCCTGTACATTGCCCGGCTGCCGACCTATACGGACATCTGGTCGTTGCTCGCCAGCGGCGTGGAACAATTGCCGCCGACCTTCCATATCCTCGCCCGCCTGTCCTTGAAGCTGTTCGGCGTGAATCACTGGGCCTTGCGCCTGCCGGAGATTCTGGGGGTCGGCGTGATGAGCCTCTGCTTGTTCGTTGTCGTATCGCGCCGTTCGTCCGCCGCCTATGGCCTGGTCGCGATGGTGCTTCCCCTCGTCACGCATGCCTTGTACTACGCCACCGAGGCGAGACCATATGGTCTCGTGCTCGGATGCGCCGCTTTCTCCCTGCTTTGCTGGCAGTCGGTGGCCGACGATCGTCGCCGCATCTTGTCCCTGGCGGGATTGAGCGCCGCGCTCGCGGCCGCGTTGGCCAGCCACTACTACGCCGTCCTCATCTTTGTTCCGTTGGCCGCGGGAGAGGTCGTTCGCACCATCGTGCGGCGGCGCCTCGACCCGTGGGTCTGGCTGGCGTTTGCCCTGGCTACCATTCCCCTCTGGGTGTTCCTGCCTCTCATTCAATCGGGCCGCAAGCTCTCCGCGACGTTCTGGGCGAAGCCTCGATGGTTCGGCCCCGTCTCGTTCTATGAGAACCTTCTCGCCCAGGCGGCATCCGGCGCCATCTTTCTCTTCGTGGGGATCCTCGTGCTCCTCACCCTCTATGCCGTTGTTCGTTCCTCCATCGGGGCGGAGCCCAAAGTCAGACCGGCGTCCCGGATCCCTCCCGAGGAGGTCGTCGCGGCTCTGGGGTACCTGGCCGTTCCCGTCCTCGCCGTACTGCTCGCCAAGCTCGCGACCGGCGCCTTCACCGATCGCTATGCGATGGCGGCGGTACTCGGTCTCGCCGTGATCATTCCATGGGGCGCGTATCTCATCCTGGACGGGCGTGCCACGATGGGAATTGCCCTCGCCGCCGCCTTGTTTTCCTGGTTCGTGGTCGAAGACGGCATCGAGCCGGCGTTGCAACAGCGTCGCGCGCTGGCCGGTCTCCAGGACACGTTCGACTTCCTGAACACGGCGGCGCCGGGCGGGGCGCCGCTCGTCATTGCCAGCGCGCATCTGTTTTTTCAGCTGAGTCACTATGCGCCTCCCCAGCTCGCCTCCCGCTTCGTCTATTTGGCTGATCGGGCCGCAGCTCTGCAGTACCTGAATACGGATACGGTAGAGCTCGGCATGCAGGAGTTCGGCCGATGGACGCCGATGTCGATAGAGGATTACCGGCTCCTATGTGCGGGCGCACCCCCGCTTCCTGCTCTTTGGGGATACCGGCGCGTGGGTTTGGCTCCTGTCGGACTTGAAGGCCAGGGGTGCCCGTCTTCAGCTGGTGGCGATGGACGGCTCCCGGCGTCTCTTTCTGGTCGATACCGCCGTCGAATCCGGCGACCGCACTGGAGGTCGGCCAGGAAAGGCCGGTCCGTGATCATCGCGTCGAGGCCGTTCGCTCCCGCACGATTCTTCGCAGTGGCCGGTACTTGACAGTCTCACCGTCGACGACCTCGACTGGATTGCCCAGATAGCCCTCGCTAACATCGGTTTGGCGGGGCCGGGATTCATGGCTTTGTCTGGTACTCAGCGACATCGAGAATCATCTGTCGAAGTGTCAGTTGCGGCTCGAATGTGAGTTGCTCCTGGAGCTTGCGAATATACTTTCTGTACCTAGGGGGGCCGGGCCGCGAGAGCCCTCGCTGACGCGGGGAGGGGAGCGACGAGTTCCGACAATGGCCGTTTAGTGTCGCCTATGCGCTGTCGCCTATGCGCCTCCTCAGCCCTTCGCCACCTCCAGAACTTGAACGGAACTTTGACGGGGTCAGCCACCACGCCAGGGGTGTATCGTAAGCGCTTACGCGCTGTGGCATCGGGCTAGCTTGTCGCGGGCTGGGGCCGCGCGGACGGGCAACCGCTACCGGAGGGGGCTAGTGTCGGCTACGCTCTCGCGCCGATCCTAACGTGCGGCGCACCGTTGGTACGGGACATCGCACATGAGAGTTCTCGTTACTGGCTCCGCCGGCCTGATCGGCTCCGAGCTGGTCGCCTACTTCGATGAGCGCGCGTCGTCGGTGATCGGGATCGACAACGATATGCGAGGCGACTTCTTCGGTCAGGAGGGGTCGACGCGGTAGAATCCGCGGCGCCTCTGGGAGACCACGCGCCACAAGAGGCCATGTCAGCAAGAACCCATCAACTTGATCTGATCATCAATCTCGCAAGGCGGAATTTCTCCCTGCAGTTCAGGGGGTCGTCTCCTGGGCCTCCTGTGGGCTCTTCTCTTGCCTGTTATCCAATTGATGGTCTTCGTTTTTCTTTTCCAGAGAGTCGTCCCCCTAGGAATCGAGAATTATCCGGCCTTTGTCTACACAGCACTATTGCCCTGGAACTGGTTCAGCGCGTCAATTCTTTCGGCAGGGGACCTCTTTTTCGTTCATCGTGACCTGGTTCGAACGCCTAATTTCACACCGTCAACGCTGGCTCTCGTCGCACGCCCTGACCAATCTGTTGACGTACCTCGTTGCCCTCCCGATCATCTTTGTACTGGTTGCAATCTCGGGCCGAGCGATCACTTGGACCGTGCTGCTGTTGCCCTTCATCATGCTCATCCAGGGCACCCTCATCGTGGGGCTCAGCCTCTTCATCGCCACGTGGAATGTCTTTTATCGCGACGTGCAACAAATTGCGGGTGTCGCAGTCATGTTGTGGTTTTATCTCACCCCCGTGTTCTACAGCCTGGAAAACGTAGGGCGCGAGTACCGCATTGCTATTCACGCTGAATCCCATGGCGGGCCTCGTTCAATCCTATCGAGCCATTCTGTATGAGGGTACCGTTCCCGATTGGAGCGGGCTGCTCGTCGCCAGCATCATCGCCGTCGCCGCGCTTGGCATCGGCTACCTTTCGTACCGACGCGATGATTCAAGAAGTGTATGACTTTCTATAAGAGTGAGCCGGGGGCGAGGATAAGAAGTGAACCTCGTGCTTGAAATCCAAGGGGTGTCTAAGCGGTTTCGGACTCAACGGAACCGGCCTGTGACTCTCAAGGAGCTCTTGATTCAGCGACTGAACGGCCGTTACCCTGCGGCGGCTGGTGAGCACTGGGCTTTGCGAGAGGTCAGTGTCAGCCTGGAGAAGGGGCGTTCCCTGGGCATCATCGGGCACAATGGGGCAGGAAAGAGCACCCTGTTGCGCCTCATTTGTGGACTGGGGCGACCTACGACGGGGACAATACAATACTGGGGGCAAATCGGAAGCCTCCTCGAACTGGGCAGCGGCTTCCAGCCTGAGATGACTGGCCGCGAAAATCTCCTCACCGGTGGAATCCTGGGCGGACTCTCGCGGCGCGAGGTTGAAGCTATTCAGGATGACATCATCGCCTTCGCTGAACTGGAAGAGTTTATTGACCAGCCGGTTCGAACCTATTCCAGCGGCATGTATCTCCGGCTGGCCTTTGCCACCGTCACTCACTTTGATCCGGATTTCATCATCATTGATGAACTACTGGCGGTGGGTGATTCGCGGTTTCGCCAGAAATGCCTGGACCGACTGAAATCCTTCCGGATGGCCGGGAAGTCTCTGCTGATCGTGTCTCATGACCTTGATCAGATCCGGGCGTCGTGCGACGAGGTCGCTGGTCCTCGAGGAAGGCCGCATCTTGATGCGGGGAGATCCGGAGAGCGCCATTCGCGCCTACTATGACGTCATGAGGCAGCGGACAGAGAAGCGCCAGGCCCAGATTGGAGTTGCCGATCAGCCCATCGCGCCGGTTCAACAGGGGAAACGCTACGGTACGCAGGAGGCGAGCATAACCGCGGTCCGCCTATTTGATGGAGAGGACAGAATGACAGACCACATTTACGCTGGCTCTCCTCTGACCGTCGAACTCGAATATCTCCGACTGAACACGGTCTACGATATGGCTTGCGTCGTCGGCATTTTCAATGAGAACTACACCAAGTGCTTTGAAACCTTCATACCGTCGGTTCAGACGGCCTCCGGTAAACTGTCGGAAAGAGGCAGCATAAGGTGTCGCCTTCCGCAAGTACCCTTGGTGCCGGCACGTTACTACATTGATGTGGGTCTATTTCCTCCAGACTGGAGTTTTGTCTACGACCATCATCAGGCGATGCACACGCTGCATGTCATGAACGAAAGCGGGATCCTCGCTGACGTCTCTGGTGTCCTCATGGTTCGCCCCGACTGGGCCGTTCGTCCTCTCGATCCGTCATGAACGGAAGGGAAGAGGGGCGCGACTTCACCGGGACAGACTGAAGAGTCCCTGCTGATGAGAGTGCTGATCGTCTCGGTGTTTCCCCCAGATCCTGCGCCTGAAGCCAACCATGCACTGCACATCAGTGAGCTTCTGGCGGAGTCCGGACTTGACGTGCACGTCCTGTGCGGGAAAGGAAGTATTGCCGCCACCCGGCGAGACATTGTTGTGCACCCGGTCATGGATGATTGGACGTGGTCCGGTCTGCCAAAGCTGGTCCAATGCCTGAGAGAGTCCCGGCCCGACGTTGTGTTCCTCCTTTATCTGGGTTGGATTTACAGACTTCGAACCGATGATTACATTCTTGCCCACGATCTGCAAAACAGTCCTCCCCAACGTACCCTGCATCACTCAATTCGAGGCCATGGATCTAGAATCCACACCCGCAATCCATTTGGACGCAGTGCTTGCGCATGGGAATGGAGCTATGGGCAGGGCGCAAGAATGTGCATTGGCGGTACGGCACCCTGTTGCGGGACAGCGCCCGTGTTATCGCCCTGAGCAGCCCCCATCGAGCCCGTCTCGTGCACGAATATGAAGACGTGCAGGAGAAGAGTCTCTTCATACCGCCGCCGCCTCTCATTCGCCTCTGTTCCGACGAGCCGTCCACCGTCCGGAGTCAGACTCGGGCCGCGATCGGCGCCTCCGAGTCTGATTTCGTCCTGATCTACTGGGGCTATATCTATCCCGGGAAAGGGATCGAAACCCTGCTGCACGCCTGTGAGATCGTGTTCCGTCAGGATTCGAACGTGCGGTTGGTCCTCGTGGGCGGGCGCCTTGACGTCCCTATGGGCGGGTGCGGCGATGAGCTCGAGTGACTATTTTCAGATGGTCCAACAGCTTGCGGAAAAGCTGAACATCGCCGAGAAGGCTCACCTGGACCGGACAGTTCCAGTGGGACAGCGATACAGGATCCCGGTACCTTCACGCGGGCGACGCGTGTGTTCTGCCCTTTGACTATGGGGTGACCCTGAATAACAGTTCGTTGGCCGCGGCGAGCACGCACGGATTGCCGGTCATCAGCACTGAACTACCGGAGGGGCAGGATGAAGTCCTGGAGCACGGCCGAAACATCTATCTCTGCCGACCCCGGGATCCCGAAATGTTGGCGGAGGCGATTCTTTCTCTCAAGGAGAACGCCCTGCTGCGGGAGCGCTTGCGGGCGGGAGCCATCCGGCTGGCGCAGGACTGGTATCAGCCGAGTACCGTGGCCAGGCGTCTCTCGGAGGTACTGAAATCCGCCGTGGCATCGCGACATGGACTCGCCCACCAGGAGCGAAGGCCAGCGGAGTTGCTTCTCAAGGAGGGTGACGGGGTTCATGGTGACAGTCTGCATCTGTCACCTTCCGTCTGGGCCGAGCGAGAAATCAATGATGATGCCTCCGGCCCGCTTCTCTCGGTCATTGTCGCCGTGTACAACGTGGAGGGGTATCTGAGCCACTGCCTGGATTCCTTGGTTCATCAGACGTTGAAGGACATTGAGATCATCGCGGTCAACGACGCCTCCACTGACAACAGCCTGGGCGTTCTCCAGGAATACCAGGCAAGGTATCCGCAGCTCCGCGTGTTGAATTGTGCCTACAACAAAGGGCTGGCGTCTGTTCGGAACATCGGCCTGCGGGCGGCGAGAGGACGATATATTGCGTTCCTCGACGGGGATGACTGGGCCGACATACGGATGGGAGAAGTGATGGTCAGGGACGCCATCCGTGACGATGCGGACGTGGTCATCGCGGATGTTACGGTGTCACACGAAGACTCCAAGAGCTTTGGCCCCTTGGGCGACCATCATGTACGTGGGGGTCTGCCACCCACGGTTGCGAACTACGCCGTTTGACGTTTCCCGGGACCCCCGCATTCTGTTGCTTGAACCGGTTGCCTGGCCGAAAATATACAAAAGGTCATTCCTTTCGAAGCACGATCTCCATTTCGAAGCGGGCATGAATTCCTACGAAGACATCTGCTTTCACTTTTCCGTGCTTTTGAAGGCGACCAGAATCTCCTTGATGGATGACGCGCTCTTTTTTTACCGGCGGAACCGGCCCGGTCAGATATCGGGACGCACGGATCGGAGAATCTTCGAGGTGTTCGCAGTGTTCGAGAAGATTCGGGAGAACCTTGCGGCATGGGATGTCCCGGCCGATATCTGGGCCATGCTGGTGAAGGTCCAGGTGCGGCAGTTTGACTGGCTCCTCAGGGATCGGGTGCAATCAAAGCATAAGCGGGAGTTCTTCGCTCGCGTGAAAGAGCAGTTCCGGATGATTCCGGCGGCTGGCTTCGAGCACTCGATCAAACACGACGGCCTGAAAGGACTGGCGATATTACTTTGTATGCGACGAAACTGGCTCCAAGCCTATGAAACGCTCGCGAGTCAGAAGTGGCCGGTCTTCCTGCCGTTGTATGTCGGATTGTATCGCCTGTATCGACATCGGTATCCAGGGCGGCGGCGAGTTGTTCGTCTAAAGCAAGCGTCACCGCAGCCTCCGAAGAATGGTGCGTCACAAAACCAGCGATTCCCTACAATCCTTCATCAAAAGGGTACGAACCTGGGCCGCATCCGGAGAACAATTGGAAAGCAGACGGGAGCGCCTCGCTCCATCGAAGGTTCTGAAAAGGGTCCCGTCGCCCAACGGAAGAACCTGTCGTTGAGGGTTGGCGTATTAAGGACCAGGTCCTCATTCTCTCCAGTCCTTCGGCCGCTGGACTATCCGATGCGGTTTCGCGTGTGACAAATGACTACTACCTCTCGAGTATGGCTGTGTTCAGAGAGGGAGACATTCTCGTCGACATCGGAGCACATGTCGGGGTGATGTCCATCTACCTGGCCAAGAGATATCCTTTCATCAAGGTCTATGCCCTAGAACCCGACCCAGTGAACTATGCCTGTTTGATACGCAACCTGGAACTCAACGGGGTGACGAATGTCACGGCAATCAATACCGCGGTGTCCGGCGATGGGGGAAGGAAGACGTTGTATGTAGATGTGTCGGATAGCGCGTGGGCCACTACTGACGCCAGTCTGGCCTGCTCGCGAGGTCCTTTGCGAGTCGAGGAGGTGGCGTCTGTGACCTTGGAGGAGCTCTTTGACAAGCATGAGATCCGGCACTGCCGATTGCTGAAGATCACTGCCCCGGGGAGCGTCCTGGACATTTTAAAAGGATTCAATCGAAGCGGTTGCGTCGATCTCCTTTGCGGAGAGGCCGATTTCGACGACGGTAGCAGGGCGAAACTGGAAGTGGCCAGTTGGAGTATTGCGCGCCAGCACTTTTTTGCGGATCCGGGACAAGCAAGCCGCCGCAAACAGTGTGCCCTGGATACATCAGCTTCCGATCGGATGCGAAGACCCACGTCGGAATCAAAGACGCCACCCGTGCGTCTGGGACTCATCTCGCGTCTGGGGCGTCGTAGAGTTTGGATCGAGAGGCCTGGTAAGAGCGTCCTCACGTATCTGACGCATTCGATGACCAAAACGACGAATTCGCTGACGCGAAGGTGCGTGTGGTCACGAACACTGATTGGTTGCGGTCCGCCAAGCCGGACATGTAGAGAAAAAGGAGTCGGGAAGTATGTTGCGGCGTTGGATGGACCGCCATAGGGCCAAGACTTTCAAGGGTCGACCAACTCTTCCTCCTGGCGCTGTCCATTGTGATTGTCGGCCTGTGGATTCCCCGGTGGGCTGGACCTCTCGATCTTCGCTGGGATGGGGGAGTGTACTACGTACTGGGGACTTCCATAGCTGAGGGCAAAGGTTATCGCTTGCTCCATGAGCCCGGCGAGATCGAGGCTATTCAGTACTCCTCCGCTTCTGCCTTTGTTGGTAGCCGCTCCTCAAATGGTATTGGGGACAAGCGACCCAGTGATCATCGGCAGATGGCTGAAGCTGTTCTTCTTTTGTTTTCCATGGGGGCTTTGTCTTGGCGACATATGTTCATGCTGAAGATGTTTGTCCCCCGCTGGGTTGCCTTTTGGCGCGCCCTTGCATTGCTGCTGAATGTACAAGTGGTATTTCATTCGAACCTGTTTTTCGCGGAAATGCCGTTCGGCGCTGGTCACGGTTCTGTTCGTGCTTTGTAACCGCCGAAGCAGTAACCCAGTTCATGAAGTATTGGCGGCGGTGTGTGCGGTGACCGCGTTCTTGCTGCGGGCAGCGGGGGTTGCGCTCTTCGCGGCCTGGGTTGTGGAGAGCCTGGCCCGAAAGCAGTTTAAGACAGCGGCAGTTCGGCTGCTGATCTCGGCGATCCCTGTCCTGGGCTGGAAGGCCTATGTCTTTCAGGTTGAAGGCAGCGCGTCCTATGCAACCCCCGCTTACCCATATCAACGGGCCCCCTACCTGATCTACAACGTAAGCTATGCGGACGAATCTTTCTTTGGTGGACTACGTACCGTCCCGATTCCGGCAAAGCGACATCCCTGCAATTAGCAAAGCGTTTCGGGCAAAACATCCTTGGGATGGAGGCCTACCTTGGGGGAGGCCGTGAGCGAGAGTCGAGAGTTTCTGGGAGTACCACTTGACCTATGACGGCGAGCGCTTTCGCGCTCCTGAAGATAGATCTTGTCGTGGCTCGTCCCGATTCCCTCGATTCTGCTCGGGGGACTCATTCTGGGAGGAATGGTCGTTCTTTTCAGGCGCGGCGAGGTTTTCATACCGGTTTATATTCTGGCTGCGGTGGTGTTGTTGTGCGCAACGCCGTGGCCGGAGCAGTTTCGCCGTTATCTGTTTCCGATTGCTCCTTTTTTGCTGACCAGTCTCTTCGTCTGTCGTCTTAAGCGTCGGGAAGCTGGCTGCGAATGTCCAGGTCAAAGCTCGTACGACAATGCGCACTGATTGCTTCAATGGCAGTGGTGGCACTGATTTTCGGATCAGAATTAAACAGCCTACACGCAGTGTACAAATATCACCTTGACCGAGTAAGGTCCGAAACGCACGAAGGGAGACTCGTCGAGTATCGCCTGTTCTATTACGACGCCGCCTTTAAATCACTTGATGACGGTCTGGATTGGCTGAAAAAGAACGCGAAGACAGACGATGTCGTGGCCACGGCGGTGCCTCACTGGGCTTACTTGAGAAATCGGACTGAAGGCCGTGAGACCTCCCCTCGAAGCAAATAGCGAGCGGGCGCAGGCTCTTTTGGACTCCGTTCCTGTTGCGTATGTCGTCCTGGATAAAACCGACGAGAGGACGCCAGTAACGCCTATATGCTTGCCCTCCTCCAGGGCAATCCCCGCGCGTGGAAATTGGTGTACGCGGATGAGAAAGGACCGGTTCGCATCTATGAGCGAGTACGAGCCGGGGAGGGGGACAAGGGAAAGCACTGAGTCGGCAATCGAGCCCTGGTTCATAGGGATAAGGAGGGCACGACGTGAGCGTCGAGCGGATCGATCCGACCCGATCGCGTGTCCGGGGAGAGTGCGTGGACACTATAGGTGAGCTTGAGGTGTCGGTCGTCATTCCGTGCCTGAATGAGCATGAAACCGTTGGCGTGTGTGTGCAGAAGGCCGTCGGAGCCCTCACCCAGTCGGGGTTGGCCGGCGAAGTGATCGTTGCCGACAACGGCAGCACTGATGGCTCAGTGGAGATTGCGAAATCGCTCGGCGCCCGGGTCGTGGGGGTGCAGGCGCGCGGATACGGTCACGCCCTCCGCGGTGGTATTGAGGCCGCGCGCGGGCGATACGTGATCATGGGTGATGCGGACGACAGCTACGACTTGCGGGACGTGCCTCGATTCGTTGGTGAACTCCGGAAGGGTTACGACCTCGTGCAGGGCTGTCGGCTGCCGTCGGGGGGAGGCACACTGCTCCCCGGCGCCATGCCCTGGCTCCACCGGTGGCTTGGCAATCCGGTGCTGTCGTGGCTGGCGCGATTGATGTTCAGAACGTCCATCCGTGACATCTACTGCGGGATGCGAGGGTTCACCCGCGCATCGTTCGACGCCCTCGACCTGCAGTCCACCGGGATGGAGTTCGCCACCGAAATGATCATCAAGGCGAGCCTGTTCGGCCAGCGAATCCATCAAATTCCCATCACGCTTTCGCCTGACGGCCGCCGATCGCGGCGGCCCCACCTGCGCACGTTCCGTGACGGCTGGCGCACCCTGCGATTCTTCCTGATTTTCTCACCGCGGTGGCTCTTCTGGTACAGCGGATGGGCGCTCATTCTTCTGGGAGTGCTGGGATACGCCATCGCCCTGCCCGGGCTCACCATCGCGGGCGTGACCTTCGACGCACACACCCTGGTTATCGCCAGCATGCTCCTCCAGCTCGGGACTCAGTCCACAATGTTCGCGGTGCTGACGACCACGTATGCCATCAAACAGCGCTTCCGGCCGCCGAGCGTGCAGGTTGATCGCTTTTTTGCGATCTTCACGCTGGAGCGGGGCGCAGTCGTGGGCCTGGTCGGAATCCTGCTCGGATTCCTGATCATCCTCGGGGCGACGGTCGCATGGTACCGCACAGGCTTCGGCCCCCTCGACTACGCGACGACGATGCGGGTGGTGGTGCCGGGCGCGACGATGGTCACACTCGGTACCGGCGTGATTCTGAACAGCTTTCTCTGTAGCATGCTCGGTCTCGATCACCGCTGATCCGATGACTTGGCCGCTTCGCTCGCTGGGGTCGCTGCACGGCCGCGTGGTCCACTCCCGGCGCGTGCGCGTGCTGGCGGCGCACTTCGCGGAGCTGATACCCGGCGGGCACTCGGTGCTCGACGTCGGCTGCCGGGATGGCCTCATTGACGTGCGAGCCACCCGCCCTCCCTCGATCCCGGCGAGGTGCGCGATCGGCGCCTGATCAGCTCGCGTCGAGCGGGTCCACGGCGTCCGGGCCGATCCACTGGATGCCGGCGCCTGCGCCCTTCACCGCGGTGACCTCGACTTCCACCACCAGCTCGGGCCGCGCCAGCCCGCTGATGCGGCAGCCGAGCGATGTCGGGTGGCTCTTCGCGAACGGCGTCGGGCCCTCGCCGTACGCGCGGTTCTGCCTCGGCGCCCTCCACGGTGAACGTCCGGCGCCGCACCACGTCGTCGAGCGAGGCGCCCGCCTGCGCGAGCGCGCCGGTCGATGGTGTCGATGCGCCAGGTCGTACTGGCGCGCCCAGTCGCCGGCGGCCTGCGGCTCGCCCCGGGAGGACATCGACGTGCAGCCGCTGACGTAGACGTGATCGCCGACCGCCACCGCCCGCGCGTAGCCGCGCGGCTTCTCCCGCAGGTGCTCCGTGTAGATGTCGCGGCGGGTGCGCGCGGCGCCCAGCACGGCCTCGGCCTCGATCTCGACGAGCAGCTCGGGATGGACCAGCGCCGGGATGCCGAGCAGGGTGGACGACGGGCCGCACGTCGCCCAGCGCCTCGACGAACGCGCGCGTGTTGTCGGCGCTCTTGCCGAGGTCGGTCAGGTACGTCTTGGTGTAGACCAGATCGCCGGGCACGCCGCCGGCGTCGGCCAGCGCGCGGAGGATCGTGTCCATCGTCGCGCGCGTCTGGCGATACATGTCGCCGGCGCCCGTCGACCGCCGCCGGCCCCGAGCGCGGTCGAGCCCGAGATGAAGACGCGATCGCCCACGCGGAGCGGCCCGCGAGTACGCGTAGATATTCTCCAGCGGACCGCCCGAGGCGATGCGCTGAGCCGTGAAGCGCCGCGCCATCGACGGCGTCGAGCTCGATCTCGACCAGCTGCGCGGGCCGGGCCAGGCCGTTGACCTGCACGAGCGTGGCGGCCGGCCGGACGTCCCGCAGGTGGCGGGCGATGGCCCGGGCCGCCGCGTCGGCCACCGCGATGTCGGTCACGTAGATGCGGCTGCGGACCACGTCGGCGAGACGGCCGCCCGCCTTGCCCATGCTCCACGCGGCGATCTTCATGATGGCGTCGACCTGCTGGGCCACGTCGCCCTCGCCGCGGACGTTGCCCTGCCGATCGATCGCGGTGGTGCCGGACTGCAGAACCGTGTCGCCGACGCGCAGCGCGCGTGAGTAGTGGGCGAGCTATTCGAGCTGACGGCCGGACGCCACGTTGACACGACGGGCGTGCGTCATGCGTTCCTCCCCAGAGCGTCGGCCTTGCGACGCTCGGTCTCGGCCACGAGGTTGGCCCGGGCCAGGACGACCTGCGCCCGCTTGTACACCGGGACGTCGACCATCTTGCCGTCGAGGTTGACGGACGCCGTGCCGCGGCGCACGCCGTCCTCGAACGCCTCGACCACCCGGCGCGCCTGCTCGACCTTGGCGGGATCGGGGGTGAAGACGCGATTCAGCACGGTGACCTGGTCGGGATGAATGCAGCCGGCGCCCTCGCAGCCCAGCTGGCGCGCGCGCTGCGCGGCGCCCTCGAAGGTGGCGAGGTCGCGGAAGCCCGGCGATGCTGCCGACGAGCCCGGTGGGCTGCACGCCGACCGCCTTGCACACCGAGACCAGGTGGGCGACCGGGTAGAGGAGCTCGATGCCGTCGGCCGAGGGCTCGACGCCCAGCTCCAGGCAATAGTCCTCGACGCCGATGCTCATGGTCGCGATGCGATCGCTGGCCCGCGCGATCTCCTCGATGGCCAGCAGCCCGCGCGGCGTCTCGATGGCCAGCGACAGCCGCAGGTGGCGCGGGCGGCAGGCCCCGCGTGCGCTCCAGGCGCTCGATCCGCGCGACGATGTCGTGGATCTGCGCGGCCGATTCGGCCTTGGGAATCGAGAGCCCGTCGAGGCCCGGGTAGATGCAGCCGTCGATGTCGTCGGCGAGCAGGGCCGGGTCGTTGTTGACCCGCACCAGCACCTCGGCGCCGCCGCGGCCGGCGACTCGCCAGCGAGCCCTGCACGAGCTTGCGCGCGCTGGCCTTCTCCTGGGGCGGCACCGAGTCCTCGAGATCGAGCACGATCGCATCCGCGCCCCGCGTGTAGGCCTTCTCGACGAAGCGGGGCTGGTTGACGGGAAGAATCAGGGACGAGCGGCGGGCGCGGAGAACGGCCATCTCAGATGATTCCTTTCTGGACGAGCGCGTCGATGCGCGAATCGGAGTAGCCGATCCGGGAGAAGATCTCGCGGTTGTGCTGACCGATGGCCGGCGCCGGGCTGCGGAGCGGTCCGGGCGTGCCGCTCAGCCGCGGGACGACGGCGTGCATGGGCACCTCGCCCATGTCGGCGTCGGGCGCCTCCACCACGATGCCGCGCTCCTGCACGTGCGGGTCGTCGAGGAACTGGCCGATGTCGTAGACCGGCGCGGCGGTGACGCCGGCCGCCTCGAAGAAGGCGATGGCGTCGGCCAGGGTGCGCTGCTTGATGAAGCCCCCCACGATGCCGTCGACCTGCTCGCGCCGCTTCACGCGCTCGGTGTTGGTCTTGAAGGCGGGATCGCGGTTCAGGTCGTCGCGCCCGATGGCCTGGAACAGCTTCTCGGTCATGGCCTGAGTCGAGGCCGAGATCGCCACCCAGCCGCCGTCGCTGGTCGGGTAGACGTTGCGGGGCGAGGTGCCTTCCGAGGCGCTGCCCACCCGGCGGCGCACCTTGCGCGACAGCTTGTAGATCGCCGCCTCGGGGCCGAGGATCGAGAAGATCGACTCCAGCAGGCTGAGGTCGATGACCTGGCCGCGCCCGCCGTTGACCTCGACGTTGCGCACCGCGATCACGGTGGCCATGGCGCCGGACAGGCCGGCGATCATGTCGGCCATGGCGAGGGGCGGCAGCACGGGCTCGCGGTCCTCGAAGCCGTTGCGGGAGGCGAAGCCCGACATGGCCTCGACCAGCGTGCCGAAGCCCGGGCGCTTGGCGTAGGGACCGGTTTGCCCGAACCCGGAGACGCGCACCACGACCAGCTTGGGATTGCGATCGAGGAGCGTCTCGGGGCCGACGCCGAGCTTCTCGAGGTAGCGATAGCGGAAGCTCTCGATGAGCACGTCGAAGTGCGCGGCGAGATCGAGGATGATCGCCGGGCGCTTCCGCGGCCTTCAGGTCGAGCGTGATGCTCTTCTTGTTGCGCGCGTACACCTTCCAGTGCACGCTCACGCCGGCCTCGCGCCAGTCGCGCAGCGTGTCGCCGGTGCCCGGCGATTCAACCTTGACCACCTCGGCGCCGAAATCGGCGAGCTGCAGGCTCAGCATGTTGCCGGCCACCAGCCGCGAGAAGTCGAGCACGCGCACGCCGCGCAGCGGGCCCTCGGCCTCCGGCGTGAACGGTTGCTTGGGAATGGGCATCGCCGTCTCCTGGAGGGCCAGTGTACTGCGGCGCACGCGCGGCGCGCCTTGACACTCTCGGCTGCTCCGTACCGTGCCGGTGCGCGCAATCGGCACTCGGCACTCGCTTCTGGAGGCCGAGAGGAGGACGGCATGACCAGGCATCGGTGGTTGATGGCGGTGTTGGTGCTCGTCGTGCTGAGCGTGGGCAATCTCGCCTGGGCTCAGGACCAGCGGCAGTACGTGGTGGTCTACGTCGAGTTCAAGCCGGCTCAGATCCAGCACGGAGAGCGCGTGCTGCAGGAGCTGGCGGCGGTGGCCCGCAAGAGCCCCGGGTTCGTCAGCTTCACGGTGCTCGACGAGATCGAGCGGGCCAACCGGTTCGCGCTCTTCGAGCTGTGGGCCAGCCCGGAGGCCTTCGAGAACTTCACGAACGCACCGAAGACGCAGGTGCTCCTCCAGGTGCTCCAGCCGCTCTTGGCGGCCCCGCTGGATCAGCGACCCGGCACGCTCATTCGTTGAGCCCATGCCTGCGCATTCTCCGCGATCGCACACCTCGGGAGGAGGACCACCCATGCTGAGACTCCGTGTCGTGCTGGCCCTGGCGCTCTTGGGATGCCTGGTGACGTCGCCCGCGCTGGCCGGCGACTCTCGCCACGACGACCGATCGGACCGGATCGTCGTGATCACGCATCTCGACGTGATCCCGACGTTCGTCGAACAGGCCCAGCCCGTGATCGAGAATTTCGTGGTCGACAGCCGCAACGATCCCGGTGTGGAGGCGTTCATCGTGATCAGCTGGACGCCGACCACGAATCACTTCCAGCTGATCGAGGTGTATCGCAACCAGCGGGCCTTCGACGCGCACATCAGCGCGGCGCACACGATCACGTTTCGCAAGGATCTGCAGGCCTTCATCGGCGCCCCCTACGACGAGCGGTTGTACGAGATCGCCGGGCGGTAGAGGGCAAGGCACGCATAGCGGCCCATTCGCGCCGAACGCCGTGGCGAGCGCCCGGCGTTCGGTGGCGAGGGCCGGCGACGGAGGCTGACTCGGCCATCATGAGCACGTCCGCCCTGAGCGGCGTTCAGGCGCTGATCTTCGATACCTACGGGACCGTGGTCGACTGGCGCACGAGCGTGCTCGAAGCGCTCCGCGCGCTCGGCCGGTCGCGCCACCTCGCCATCGACTGGGAGGCGTTCCTGGCGCTCTGGGAGCCGCGCTCGATTCTCGACCGCGTCAACACCGGCGAGCTGCCGTGGATGACGATGGAGCAGGTCCACCGGCTCGCGCTCCAGACGCCACTGGCGCGCTACGGTCTCACCGAGCTTGCCGACGACGAGATCGATCGTCTCGTGCTGACGCGGTGGCGATTGAACCCCTGGCCCGATTCGGTGCCGGGCTTGACCCGGCTCAAGCAGCGGTACGTCATCAGTCCACTGTCCAACGCGAGCTTCATCGGCATGGTGAAGCTGGCGAAGTTCGCCGGCTTGCCCTGGGACTGTGTGATCACCGCCGAGAACGCGCGCCGGTACAAGCCGCACCCGGACGCGTACGGCACCGCGGTGTCCCTCCTGGGCCTCCGTCCCGAGCAGGTGATGCTGGTGGCGGCGCACAACTACGACCTGCGCGCCGCCCAGCGCCACGGCCTCTGCACCGGGTTCGTCCCGCGGCCCGTCGAGTATGGCCCCGGGCAGACGACGGACCTCTCGCCCGAAGGGCAGTGGAGCGTCGTCGCCAAGGACTTTCTCGATCTCGCGGGACAGCTCGGCGCATGACGATCGAGCGGATCCCGGGCTTCTGCGCGCTGTGCCGCTCGCGCTGCGGCTGTGTCTCGGTCGTGGAAGACGGCACGCTGGTCGCGGTCGAGCCTGATCCCTCGCACCCGACCGGCGCCAACCTGTGCGTCAAGGGACGCGCCGCGCCCGAGCTCGTCTACGCGCCCGATCGGCTCCTGCACCCGATGCGCCGCACGCGCCCGAAGGGCGACCCCGATGCCGGCTGGGTGCGGATCGGCTGGGACGAGGCGCTCGACTGGACCGCGGCGCGCATGCGCGAGGTGGCCGAGCGGCACGGGAGCGAGGCGGTGGCGTTCTCCCTGACCACGCCGGCCGGCACCGCGGTCTCCGACGGGTTCCCGTGGATCAATCGGCTGGTCCGCATGTTCGGTAGCCCGAACCTCGTGTGGGGCGAAGAGGTGTGCGCCTGGCACCGCGACTTCGTCACGACGTACACCTTCGGGGCCGACATCGGCACGCCGGACTTCGAGCGGACCGGCTGCCTGCTGCTCTGGGGCCACAACCCGGCGAACACCTATCTGGCCCAGGCCACCGCCGTCGCGGAGGCGAAGGCGCGCGGCGCCGCGCTCGTCGTGGTGGACCCGCGGCGGGCCGGGCCGGCCAGCCGGGCCGATCAGTGGCTGCGCGTGCGGCCCGGCACGGACGGCGCGCTGGCGCTGGGGCTGGCCTCGGTCATGATTGCCGAGGGCTGGTACGACCGCGGCGTTCATCCGCGACTGGTCCAACGGAGCGCTCCTGGTACGCGACGATACCGGCCGGTTTCTCTCCGCGGCCGATCTCGACGCAGGCGGTGCGGCCACGCACCGCGTGGCCTGGGACCAGGCGCGCGCCCGCGCGGTGATCTACGACGCGGCGGCCGGTCGCTACACCGAGCGCGTCGACGATCCGCTGATGCTCGGCAGCGTGCGCTGCGCTACGCGCAGCGGCCCGGTCGACTGCCGGCCCGCGTTCGAACGCTACGCCGCGCTCTGTCGCGACTACCCACCCGAGCGGGTCGCGCGGATCACGGGCGTGCCCGCCGCGCAGATCGTCGAGACCGCGCGCCTGCTCTGGGAGCGCCGCCCGGTGGCGTACTTCCACTGGACCGGGCTGGAGCAACACACCAACGCGAGCCAGACGGTGCGGGCCATGTCGCTGCTCTACGCGCTCACCGGCAGCTGGGATGCTCCCGGCGGCAACGTCCGGCCCACGCGGCCCGCGACCAACGACCTGGCGCCGCTCGCGTTGCTCTCCGAGGCCCAGCGGGGCAAGGCGCTGGGCCTCGCCGAGCGGCCGCTGGGACCGGCCCGTCTCGGGTGGGCGACGGGCGTCGATACCTACCGCGCCATCCTGCACGGCACGCCGTACCCGGTGCGGGGGATGGTGGGCTTCGGCGCCAATCTGCTCTTGTCCCAGCCCGACGCCAGCGTGGCGCGCGCGGCCCTGTCACGACTGGACTTTCTCGTCTACGCCGATCTCTTTCTCACGCCGACGGCGGCGCTGGCCGACGTGGTCTTGCCGGTGTCCACGGCGTGGGAGCGTGAGGGCCTGCGCGTGGGCTTCGGTCCCACGCACGCGGGTGAGCGACACGTGCAGCTGCGTCGCGCGGCCGTGGCGCCTCGGGGCGAGGCGCGCTCGGACATCTGGATCGTCTGCGAGCTGGCCCGGCGCCTGGGCTTCGGCGATCGGTTCTTCGGCGGCGACGAGGACGCGGGCCACGACTTCATGCTGGAGCCGGCGGGCGTGACGGTGAAGCTCCTGCGGGAGCGGCCCGAGGGCGTGTCCGTGCCGGTCCAGCTGCGCTGCCGGCGCTACGCCGAGCCGCAGGGCGACGGCGTGGTCGGCTTCGCCACGCCGAGTCGCCGCGTGGAGATCTACGCCGGCGCGCTCCTCGAGATCGGGCAGGCTCCGCTGCCCGACTACGTCGAGCCGGCGATCAGCCCGGTGAGCCGGCCCGATCTCGCCGCGCGCTATCCGCTGGTGCTCACGACCGCCAAGGTCGTGCAGTTCTGCCACAGCCAGCATCGCAGCCTGCCGCGGCTGCGCCGTCACAGCCCCGATCCGCAAGTCGAGCTGCACCCCTCCGCGGCGCGCGCGCGGGGAATCGCGGCGGACGACTGGGTGACGATCGAGACGCCCCGGGCCACGATGCGCGCTCGCGCGCGGCTCAACGGCAGCCTCGCCGCCGACGTCGTGTGCGCGCAGTTCGGCTGGTGGCAGGCGTGCGAGCCGCTGGGGCTGCCGGGCTACGCGGCGGACGGCCCCGGCGCGGCGAACTACAACGCGCTGATCGATACCGCGGTCACGGATCCGCTCAGTGGCACGGTGCCGCTGCGCTCCGGGCTGTGCGAGATCCGCCGGCTCGACAGGCCCTCGTCGTAGCGCCCGCATGTGGCGGCGGGCGGCTCCGGCTTCGACCGGAGCCGCCCGCGTCGAATGATCGGCTGAACGCTACTTCGCCAGCACGGCCTTCGCGTGACGCAGCTCGGGTCGCTCGGTATCCGCGTGGGCGCAGAGCGCCACCAGCTGCGCGTAGAGCGCTCTGGCCTTGACCGGATCGCCGGCGAGCTCGGCTGACCGCGCCGCCCCCGCCAGCCCATTGAGCCGGTGCGGCTCTCGCTTCGCCGAGGTCTCGAACTCGACGAGCGCCAGCGCGGGCTGATTCAGATCCAGCAGCATCTCGCCGAGCAGCTCGCGGGCCGGGATGATCGGGCCCGGCGTGACCGGATGCTTCTCGGTGGAGTCCTCGAGATCGGCCGCCGCCCGCATGAGCTTCAGCGCCTCGTCGCTCTTGCCCTCGGCCCGCGCCGCCCACGCGCCGGCGGCCCGCTGCTGGATGTCGACCTGCTCGGCCCAGTACGTCTGCTTGGCGGCGAGCAGCCCGGTGCGATACGCGTCGAGCTTCACCACCTCGGCGCGCGCCGCGGTGGCATCGCCGGCGCGGGCGGCGCCGATGGCCCGGGCGAACGCGGTGATGGCCTCGCCCCACGCGAAGCGGTCCCACGGGAACCCGGGGCGCGCGGTGAGCGCGGCCGCCTCGCTCCAGCGACGCTGCTCCAGCGCCAGGCGGGCCGGGATCGCCGCGAAGGCGTAGGCGGCGACGAAGTTGTCGGGCTCGGCCTTCGGCATGGCGCGCACTTCGTCGAGGATACGGCGAGCCTGCTGGTCCTGCCCCAGCTGCAGGTGTGAGTAGACGACGTAGTCCAGCGCGTGCAGCGTCTGATCCCACACGGTGTCCTTGCCGAGGCGCGCGTAGTAGGCCTTGCCCGCGGCGGCCGAGGCGCGGTTGGACTCGACCGACTCCTCCCACAGCCCCAGCCGCGTGAAGATGTGGGCGGGCATGTGCTGCGCGTGGGGGACCGCCGGGGCGATCTTCGCGTAGCCGCGCGCGGCGGTGAGGCCCCGGGTGGCCAGCGGCGGATAGTCGTAGCTGTGGATGATGTAGTGCGCGACGCCGGGATGGTTGGGCTGCTCGGCGTACACCTTCTCGAGGATCGCGCCGGCCTTGAGCTGGTTGGCGTAGGTCTTGTCGGTCGGCGCCGCGGTCGCGTTCAGCGCGAGCGCGTAGAACACCGCCGCCTCGCGGTCCTCCGGGTATCGCACGTAGACCTGCTCCATGGCCTTCTCGTAGGCGACGGCGCGGACGCGATGCTCGAGCTTGGCGGAATCCTTGTAGTAGATCTCGATCGCGCCGATGTAGTCCTGCTCGCGCGGCGTGGTCTTCAGTCCGCGCGTCTTCTCGATCGCCGCCCAGCCTTTCTCGAGCATGGCCGGGCTGGGCGGCTGCCAGAGCGGGTAGTAGACGCTCATCGCGATACCCCAGTAGCCCATGGCGCACGCCGGGTCCGTCACGGTGACGGTGGTGAAGGCCTTGAGCGCCTCCTCGTACCAGAACGAGTGCAGCAGGGCGACCGCCTGCTCGAATTGACCCTGGGCCGCCGCGCTGCACGAGGTCGGGAAGCGCACGGAGCCGATCTTGTCGGCACGCGCCGCGGTGTCCTGCGCGGACGAGGGCAGGACACTGGCGAGCACCAGGCTCATCGAGACGACCGTGACCGAAAGACGCTTCATGGCATGAGTCCTCCTCTTCGCTGTCGGATCAGTCATCGATGTCGACACCGAGCGCGAGGCGTCCCGTGTACCGCCGCTGGGCGGCGCCGCGCACGGGATGGTAGCGGGCCGCCTGGATGTCGCGGAACAGGCGCTCCAGGCCGAGCGCGCGGAAGAACCCGGCACCCCGCGCGACTTCCATTGCGACGTCCACGGTGCGCATGGCCGCTCGCCCCGCCAGCACGCGGCCGATCAGGACCTGGTTGGTGATCTCCGCTCCCATGCGCTCGCCGTTGGCCGCGTCGACCATCGAGCGCAGCGCCATGCGCGCGGTGGCCAGCTCGACCTCCATCTCGCCGACCAGATCCTGCGTCTCGGCGTCGTCGGCCCGGCGCGCGGCCTGTCGCACCGCGATGTCGCGCGCCGCCTCGGCCACGCCGACGTAGACGGAGTAGATGAGCGGCAGCGCGGTGGTGGCGACCACGTGCCACACCGGTGACCACCGCCCCGGGGGCCGCCGGATGCTCACGGCGGCGTCGGGCACGAACACGCCGTCGAGGGTGACGTCGTGGGAGCCGGTGGCGCGCATGCCGAGCGTGCGCCAGTTGTCGTGGACCCTCACGCCGGCCGCCTTGAACGGGATCGCGACGTGCAGCACCGTCGGCCCCTCGCGGGGATCGTCGAAAATGGCCATGGTCATGAACAGGTCGGCGGCCGGCGAGGCGCTGGCGAAGACCTTGTGGGCGGTGACGCGATAGCCGCCCTCCACGCGCTCGGCGCGGCCCGAGCCGGACAGCCAGTCCGAGCCGCCGCTCGTGACGAGGATCAGCTCCTCGGCGGCGATGCGACGCAGCAGCGGCTCGACGGGCGCCCGCTCGTGACGCCAGCGCCAGGCGGGGATGAGCACCTGGTGCGTGTGCATCGACAGCGCCAGCGCCGTCGAGCTGCAGCCGTGCGCGAGCGTGCGGAGCACGTTGGACATCTCGGCGTGCGATGCGCCGCCACCGCCCAGCTCGGCGGGGACGCCGGCGGAAAACAGCCGGCGTGCGCGGAGCTCGGCGAAGTTGTCGGCCACGAAACTGTCGTCGGTGTCGTGGGCCGCGGCCCGGGCGGCGAAGCGGGGTGCCAGCTCACGGGCCACGCCGGTCCAGTCGGTCCGCGCCGGGTTCGCGGTCGGAGCGGTCGAGGTCGTCATGATGGTTCCTCCTGCCATTGCGGGGACTCGGCTATCAGGGGCCAACAATCGCGCGTCGCCGGGGAACTGCCAAGACCAAAAAATGGACTTGCCGCTCTTCCCGGGCGTGCCTACAGTCAGAGGCATGAAGGGCTACGGTCAGTTCTGTCCGGTCGCCGTCGCCTCCGAGATCTTCGCGGAGCGCTGGACGCCGCTCATCCTGCGCGAGCTGATCGGGGGCTCTCACCGCTTCAACGACATCCGCCAGGGGGTGCCGCTCATCTCGCGCACGCTGCTGGCCCAGCGGCTCCGCGAGCTGGAAGACGCCCGCGTCGTGGAGAGCCAGCCGCTGCCCAGTGGCCGCGGACGCCAGTACCAGCTGACGCCGGCGGGCCGAGAGCTCGGCGCGGTGATCGACGGGCTGGGCGAGTGGGGCCAGCGGTGGGGGACCACGCAGCTCGACCCGCGAAACCTGGACGTCGGCCTGCTCATGTGGAACGTGCGCCGACGGATGAACGTGGAACGCCTGCCCGCCGAGCGCGTCGTCCTGCGCTTCGACTTTCGCGCGCTGCCGGCGCACTACAAGGGGATGCGGACCATGTGGCTCGTCGTCGAGCGTCCCGACGTGGATCTTTGCTTGAAGGACCCGGGCTTCGACGTCGATGTCGTGGTCAGCGCGGAGGCGGCGACGATGGTCCGCATCTGGACCGGCCACACCGACTTCGCGCAGGCGCAGCGCTCCGGAGCGGTGCGGCTGGAGGGCCCACGCGCGCTCGTCCAGGCGCTGCCCGGGTGGCTGATGCTCAGTCACTACGCCCATGTCGAGCGGCCGGTGCACGCCGGCTGACCGTTTCCATGGAAGAAGAGAGGAATATCCAATGCCGCCGAGCAAACTGGCTCACCTGGTCTATCAGACCAACCGGATGGCCGAGATGCGCGACTGGTACTGCGCCGTCCTGGGTGCGCGCGTGGTCTACGAGGACAAGCACCTGTCCTTCGTGACCTACGACGACGAGCACCATCGCGTGGCGTTCCTGGACTTCGGCCCGCTGGCTCCGCGCGATCCGGCGTCCATCGAGCTGGGCGTCAAGCCCATCGAGCCGCCGGGCCTGCACCACGTCGCCTTCACCTTCGACGGGATGGGCGAATTCCTCGACAACTATGTGCGACTGCGCGACGTCGGCATCCGGCCGTTCTTCTGCGTCAACCACGGACCGACCACGTCGATGTACTACCGCGACCCCGATGGCAACCGCGTGGAGCTGCAGATCGACAACTTCGCCACCGCCCAGGAAGGGCAGGACTGGATGCTGTCCCCGGCCTTCGCCCAGAATCCGATCGGCGTGGAGTACGACCCCGACGAGCTGGTGAAGCGCTTCAAGGCGGGTGTTCCGGTCGCCGAGCTGGTGGTCCGCGACTAGTCGTTTTCGGGACGGGCGCGCGGGTCCGGGCCCGATCCGCGGCAGGAACGAAAAGTCCCCGTGTGTTGTCCAGGCGCACCCGGTGGCCTAGCATATCGCGGGGGGAGCCCGCCATGAACTGGAGCCGGCTGAGTCCCGTCGCAATCCTCGTTGGCCTGCCATTGGTTGTCGCTGCCTGCGGCACCATGGCCGGCAACACGCCCGCTCAGGATCTTGCCTACGACCGCTACAAGTCCTGCCAGTACGTCACCAACAACATCTTCCTGAACCGGATCGACGCCGATGGCACCGTCCGGATCGAGATGCGCAACGGCACGGCTGGACTGCAGGAGTGGCAGGAATGCATGCACAAGGCGGCCCAGGACCAGGCCACCGCGCGGGGGAGCGGTCGATGACGGCGAAAGCGGGCTATACTGTGGGCATGCAGGTGCGCCTGGGCCGGAACCTCGAAGCCTGTGCTCGAGCGGCGACCTCGCCGCTGAACGTCGACGAGTTCCTCGCGCGCTTTCCCGAAGTGCCCCGTGATCTCCGCGACGAGCCCGTCCTGCACGCCTACGTCGACGCGCTCGGCCCGCAGCTGCGCGTGGCCCAGAAGCCGACACCGTGCATGGGCACCGGCGGCGATGCCGAGCACGTGTTCTACACCCGGCTGGTGAACGACCTGGCCATCTATGGCATAGGGCTCGCCAAGCGCGATCGGACCCTGACGCGACTCTCGGCGACGCTCGACCAGTACCGCAAGCAGCCCGCGACCTTCGCCTGCACGCTCGTCCCGCACCGCGCCCCCGGCACCCCGCGCACCGGCTGCGCCTGACTGGCGGCGACAGACGTGGTGGCAGAAGCCCGGTGGCGACCGGGCCGCCGCCGGACGCTCACGCCGCCGGGCCGTTCTCCACGATCGAGCGGATCTCCGTCACGCTCTTGCCCGCCAGGCCCAGCCGATCGAGGTTGCGCCCCTCGGCGCGGAAGTCCCGCCGTAGCATCGCGGAGGTCAGCGCGATGAGGCCGTCGATCACCGGTGTGGCCACCCCGGCGACGTGGCCGAGGCCCGACATGGCGACGAGCCCGCACGGCACATCCTCCACGACGTACTTGTGCTGGAGCGAGGGCGGCGTCGGCGTCCACTGGTAGGGGCCGGTCGGCTCGTGCGTGAGCCGGTGGAAGGTCTCGTGCAGGGTGTCGCCGCCGAGCGCGTAGGTGTCGAGCAGCCACCGGTGGATGCCGGGCACTCGCGCGCCGAAGGCCGTGGCGACGGCGAGACGCTCGGCGTCGAGCGTCTCCAGCAGCGTCACGAGGCTCGGCGTGTAGCCCTCGGCGTAGAAGCGGTAGGCGTTGCCGCCGCTCTCGAGACGGCCGATGTTGCCCACCATGTTGGCCACGTGCAGCGTGGCGTTCATGTTGGTGAGCCCGGTCGTCAGAGTACTCGGGGCGGCGACCGCCTGGGGAAACAGCGGACCGAGCCTGGCGAACACCGCGTCGATCCGCCCGGCGGGCAGGGAGGCGATCTGTAAGAACCGCTTGACGATCGTCATCCGCACGCGCGTCGGCTCCGGCCAGCTCAGCGAGTAGGGATAGTTGTCCATCTCGGCCACGTCGACCGCCGCGCGGCACCCGGCCGCGCGCAGCTCGCGGCGCACGACCAGCGAGCCCCCGGTGCCTCCCTGGATGAGCAGGATCGTCTGACCGTCCCGGAGCACACCGGCCAGGCCGCGCGCGACGTCGGCGTGGAAGTGGCTGCCGGTGACCACGATGATGATCTCGGCGCCGTCCACGGCGGGCGCGAGCAGCGGCGTCACGAGCTCGAGCGGGGCCCAGCCCTGGACCAGGCCCTCCACGTCCAGTCCTCCGCGCTCGCGGATCTTCGCGATGCGCGCCTCGCTGATGTCGTGCAGGCGTAGGCGGTGGCCCTGCAGCCCCAGGTTCGCCACGAGCGCGATGCCGCCGAGGCCCGCGCCGATGATCGCCACGGTGCTCGCGCCTCCGTGCTGGTTCACGCGACATCTCCTTGTCCGGCCGCTGAGCGATCGGTCGTCGGTCCGCGCGCGACCCCGCCGCAGTCTACAACGGTCGTGCGTGCTCGTTGGTGTTGAGGCGGGCCGGAGGAGTAGATTCTGTGACGGCACGGGGAGGCCCATATGACGGTGAAGCCCGAAGAGGTCGGTCTGTCGTCGGCGCGCCTGGCGCGAATCGGCGAGCACTGGCAGCGCTACATCGACGCCGGCAAGCTCGCCGGCACCCTGACGCTCATCGCCCGCCGCGGCAAGGTGGCGTACTGCGAGGCGCTCGGCCACCTCGAGATCGAGCGCCGCCGCCCGGTCACGCCCGATTCGGTCTGGCGCATCTACTCCATGACCAAGCCGCATCACGAGCGTGGGGCTGATGATGCTCTACGAGCAGGGCCGGTTTCAGCTCGAGGACCCCGTGCACCGGTTCATCCCGTCGTGGAAGAACCTGGGGGTCTTCGTGAACGGAAACCACCCCGTGTTCGCCACGGCCCCGCCCGCGCGCGCCATGACGATCCGCGATCTGCTGAGCCACACCTCGGGGCTGACCTACGGGTTCATGGAGCGCAGCAACGTGGACGCCGCCTATCGCAAGCTGGCCGTGGGGGACCGCACCAAGGCCGGTTACACCCTGGCCGACATGATCGCGACCCTCGCCGAGCTTCCCCTCGAGTTCTCGCCGGGCACCCGCTGGAACTACTCGGTCGCCACCGACGTTCTCGGTCACCTGATCGAGATCATCTCCGGGCAGCGGCTCGACGCCTACCTGGCCGAGCACGTCTTCGGGCCGCTGGGCATGCGCGACACGAGCTTCGTCATCCGCGACGATCAGGTGGCGCGGTTCGCCGCGAACTACGAGCGGCAGGCCGACGGCACGCTGAAGGTCATCGACGACCCCACGCGCAGCCTGTACCGGCAGGCGAGCCTTCTCTCCGGCGGTGGTGGGCTGGTCTCCACCGCGCTCGACTACCATCGCTTCACGAGCATGATGCTCAACGGCGGCGAGCTGGACGGCATGCGGTTGCTCGGGCGAAAGACGGTGGAGCTGATGACCGCCAACCACCTGCCCGGCGGCCAGGACATTGCGCAGCTGGCCCTGCCGGGCTCGTTCACGGATACGCCCTACGCGGGCGTCGGATTCGGCCTCGGCTTCTCGGTCATGCAGTCGCCGGCCCGGGCCCACATCCCGGGAAGCCCCGGCACCTACGCCTGGGGCGGCGCGGCCAGCACCGCGTTCTGGGTCGATCCGGCGGAGGAGCTGATCGTGATCTTCATGACGCAGCTCATGCCGTCGGCGTCGTATCCGCTGACCCGCGAGCTGCGCGTGCTGAGCTACGCGTCGCTGATCGACTGATCGCCGGGCGGTGTCGGCCGGGGCGTCTCGTCTCCGTCCTGCGGGTCGGAGGCCAGCAGCGATAGCTGTGCCCCGCCGCCGTCGCTGGCGAGCCCGCTGACGCCGACCCCGACCAGGCGCACCAGCCGGGAGGCGGCGGCGCTGCGGTCCAGGAGTGCCCGCGCGGCGGCGGCGATGACGTCGGCGTTGCCGGTCGGCGCCGTCAGCGTGGTGCGCCGCGTGATGTGCTGGAAGTTGCGGTAGGTCAGCTTGAGGACCACCGTGCGGCCGGAGCAGACCGCGACGCTGCAGGCGCTCCGCCACTCGCTGCGCCAGCCGCGCGATGTGCTCGGCCAGCTGGCTCAGGTCGGACGTGTCCTCCTCGAAGGTCGTCTCGTTGCTCACCGACTTGGGCTGCCGCGCCACCTGCACCCCGCGCGGGTCGGCGCCCCGGGCGAACTCGACCATGCGCGGCCCGTGCTTGCCCAGCAGGTCGCCCAGCCGCGCCGGATCGGTCGCCGCGATGTCGGCCAGCGTGTGGATGCCGAGCTCTTGCAGCCGCCGCTCGGTGACCTGGCCGACCCCCCACATCCGCGACACGGGCAGGGGAGCCAGGAAGGCCACGACGGCGTCCGGCTCGACGATCACGAGACCGTCTGGCTTGCGGAGATCGGAGGCGATCTTCGCCACGAACTTGCTGGGCGCCACGCCGGCCGACGCGGTGAGCCCGGTGCCGCTCCGGATCTCCTCCTTCATGTGCCGGGCCAGCGCGCCCGCCTCGGCGATCGAGGCCGTCGTCGCGGAGACGTCGAGATAGAACTCGTCGAGCGCCAGCGGCTCGATCAGCTCGGTGTGGGTCTCGAGGATGGCGCGGATCTGCTGTGACACCGAGCGATAGTGCTCCATCCGCAGATCGACGACGACCAGCTCGGGACACAGGTGGCGCGCGCGGAACATCGGCATGGCCGAGCGGACCCCGAAGGTCCGCGCCTCGTAGGAGGCGGCCGCCACGACCGCGCGCCGCGAGCTGCCGCCGACGGCGACGGGCCGCCCCCGCAGCTCCGGCCGGTCGCGCTGCTCGACCGAGGCGTAGAAGGCGTCCATGTCGAGGTGGATGATCCGCCGGTCCATCACGCCCGCGCCGCCGCCGCGCGGATCAGCTCGCGCAGGCGCGACGGGCGCAGCGGCAGCGACCTGATCTCCACACCCAGCGGCGCCAGCGCGTCGGCCACCGCGTTGGCCACGGCGCCGCCGGCGGCGACGATGCCGTCCTCGCCGGCGCCCTTGACGCCCAGGGGATTGGTCGGCGAGGGATCCTCCTCGCGCACCCACAGCTCGAGCGGGGGCATGTCCACCGCCGCCGGCAGGTGGTACTCCATCAGCGTGCCCGCCACGAGCTGACCCGCGTCGTCGTAGGCGAGCTCTTCGTGCAGGGCCGCGCCGATTCCCTGGGCGAGGCCGCCCACGATCTGGCCTTCCACGAGCATCGGGTTGATGGCCCGGCCGACGTCGTACGCGACCACGTAGCGCAGGATGCGCGGACAGCCGGTCTCGGCGTCGACCTCGACCACGGCCAGGTGCAGGCCGTGGCCGTACGTCATCTTGTCCTGGGTGTAGTAGTCGAGCGCCTCCAGGCCTGGCTCGATCCCCGACGCCAGCGCACGGGTCACGCTGGCCGCGCGCGCGATCTCACGCAGCGGCAGCGCGCGATCCGCCACCCCGCGCACGTGCACGGCGCCGTCGCGCAGCTCGAGGTCGGCGGGGTGCGCCTCGAGCTCGCGGGCGGCCACGACCAGGATCTTGTCGCGCACCTTCTGAGCGGCGCGCACCACCGCGTTGCCGCCCACCACGGTGCCGCGGCTGCCGAAGGCACCGACGCTGTCCGGCAGCGCATCGGTGTCGCCGTAGCGCACGGTCACGTCCTCGTAGCGCACACCGAGGACGTCGGCGGTCAGCTGCGCGAACACGGTCTCCACGCCCTGCCCCACCGAGGGGATGCCGGTGTGCACGACGACCCGGCCGGTGCTGTCCACGAGGACGCGGGCGGACTCCCACGGGCCGAGCCCGGATTTTTCGACGACGTAGGCCAGGCCGATACCGACGTGGCGCCCGGCCCGGCGCGCCTGGGCCTGCTCTTCACGAAGCCCGGCGTAGCCCACGCGGTCGAGCGCCCAGTCGAAGAGCTTGGGATAGTCACCGCTGTCGTACACGACGGCGGCGCCGTGGGTCGAGGTGCCGAGGTCGTACGGCATGGCCTCGGAGGCAATGAAGTTGCGGCGCCGGATCTCGGCCGGATCCATCCCGAGGGCGCGCGCCGCCATGTCCACGATCCGCTCGCGCACGAACGTGGCCTCGAAGCGCCCGGGCGCTCGGTAAGTACCCGAGGGCGTCTTGTTGGTCACGACGCACGTGACGTCGGCCCGGTAGTGGGGCACCCGGTAGGGGCCGGGGATGTACGCCGCGGTGTTGTTGGGCGCGGTGGCGCCGTGCGTGCGGACGTAGGCGCCCATGTTGTTCCAGAAGCGATCGTGGATGGCGAGGATGGTCCCGTCGCGGCGCACGCCCATGACGATCTCGTGGTGCTGCTCGCGCGAGTGGTTGGCCGCCTGCAGGTGCTCGCGACGATCCTCGATCCACCGCACGGGCCGCCGCGTGCGGATCGCCAGGAACGCCACGAGGAAGTCCTCCGGGTATACCTCGCCCCGGATGCCGAAGGCGCCGCCCACGTCCGTCTGCAGGAAGTGCACGCAGTGCTCGGGCAGCCCGGCGTGCTCGGCGATGATGCGCCGGTTGATGTGCGGCACCTTGGTCATGCCCCACATGCTGAGCACGCCCCGGCCGGCGTCCCAGTCGGCCAGGGCGCCTCGCGTCTCCAGAGGGACGCCGGCGTGGCGCTGCACGTAGAAGCGCTCGCGCAGGACCAGATCCGCCCCGCGCAGCGCCTGGTCGACGTCACCACAGGCGACGGTGTAGCGTCGCGACCGCGTTCGTTCCTTCCGACTCGAAGAGCAACGGCGCTCCGGGCTCGGCGGCCGATCGCGCGTCCACGAGCGCCGGGAGCGGCTCGTAGCGCACCTGGACTCCGGCCAGCGCGTCCTCGGCCCGGTAGCGGTCGTCGGCCACGACGGCGGCCACCGGCTCGCCGACGTAGCGGACCTTGTCGCGGGCGAGCGGGCGTCTGCAGGTAGCGACGCATCTCGCCGCGCTCGGCCAGCCGCATGGGGATGGCGCGGGCCAGCTCCGGCACGTCGTCGAAGGTGACGACGTCGACGACGCCGGGGCCGGCGCGCGCGGCGGCCACGTCGATGGCCAGGATCCGCGCGTGGGCGTGCGGGCTGCGCACCACGGCGAGGTGCAGCGTGTCGGGGCGTCTCACGTCGGCGACGTAGGCGCCGCGGCCCTGCAGGAACCGCTCGTCCTCGCGCCGCTTGAGCCGCTGACCGACGTAGCTCATGCGGAGGCCCCCCGAGGCCTCACCTCGTGCGCGTCGTCCTCAGCAGTGCGTGCACGGCGGAAACTCCCGCGAGTAGACGGGCTGCTTCAGGAACTCCTCGGGGTTGTACTTCCAGAACTGGCTGACCGCTGGGGTAGGTGTAGATGACGGTGTTCTGGAGCTTGCCGCCCACCTTCTCGACCTTGCGGATGTAGATGTTCTGGGTCGGGTTGCCGTAGGGGTCCATCTTCACCGGTCCGCGCGGCGCGTCGGCGATCTCGACGTCGCGCAGCGCGGCCATGAACGCGGCGCGATCCTCGACGCTGGCCGCCGATGGCCTTGACCGCCTCGGCCACCACGCGCGCGCCGGTGTAGCAGTTCTCCGAGTAGAACGACGGCATGCGGTTGTACTTCTTCTCGAAGGCGGCGCGGAACTTCTGGTTGGCCGGTGTGTCGAGCGACGCCGAGTAGTGGTGGGCGCTGATCACGCCGATCGACTCGTCGCCGAGCTGCGGCAGGACGTGCTCGTCGGAGTAGGTGCCGCCGGCGATGAGCGGCAGGCGGCCCTTGAGGCCGCTGGCCGCGTACTGCTTCGCGAAGAGCAGCGGTCCAGCGTCCGAGCGCCACCACGAACACGGCGTCGGCGTCCTTGCGGATCTGGGCCAGGTACGGCGCGTAGTCCTGCACGTTGAGCGGGACCCAGATCCTCTGGATGATCTGCCCGCCGTTGTCTTCGAAGGTCTTGTGGAAGCCGCCCGCCGTCTCCCAGCCGAAGGCGTAGTCGAGCGAGACGATGGCGACCTTCTTGTAGCCGAGCGTCCTGGCCGCGTACTCGCCGAACGGATGCATGTTGCCGCTGGCCGAGAAGCCGGTGCGGATGAGCCACTTGGGGCGCTTGCGCTGGGTGAGATCGTCGGCGGAGTTGATCGGATAGATCGTCGGGATGCCCTGGGCCTCGACGTAGGGCACCAGCGCGTAGGCGACGTTGGAGAGGATCACGCCGGCCAGCATGTTGACCCGATCGGACTCGACCAGCTTGCGCGCCTTGGTGAGCGTGGTGGCCGGCACGCCCTCGTTGTCTTCCAGGATCACCTCGAGCTTGCGGCCGGCCATCTGCCAGCCGGTCTCCTCCCAGTAGAGCTCGCAGCCCGCTGTACATGTCCTTGCCGGCCTGGGCGATCGCGCCGGAGAGCGGCGCGAGGAAGCCGATCTTGACCGGCCCCTGGGCGCCGGCCGTCGGCGCTCCGGCGGTCAGCGTGAGCGCGACGATCGCGCCCAGCGCGAGGAGCAGAACCGCGCGCCGCGCGATCAGCGGGAGCATGACCGACCCGCACGGGACCCCCGCTGACTTCGGCGTGCTCGTCCGTGGCGTACCGCGCATCGTCATCGCTCCTTCGATCGTCGTGTGGTGGGTCGTGCCCGCCCGGCGACATAGCCGAGCGCGCGATCGGTTCGCATCCGCCCGGCGTCGCGCGTGCGTGCCGGGCCGTAGCCGCCGCCGCCCGGCGTGCTGACCAGGACGCGGTCGCCGCGCTCGAGGACGTACTGCTTGCGGTTGTCGACCGCGCTTGCCGTTGATGCGGACGTCGCCGCGGCCGCCGGCGCCGCCGCCGGCCAGGCCCGGCGCCGGATACTTCGTGCGCTCGGCCATCACGCTCAGCACGATGGGCCGGGGCGAGCGGCTCTCGATCAGGATGTCCTGGCCGAGCCCGCCGCGGATACCGCCCGTCGCCGCCGGAGCCGGCGCGCAGGCGCTTGTAGTGGAAGAAGAGCGGGCTGTTGCGCTCGGCGACCTCGACCGGCGTCGACGAGATGTTGCTCGGCCACGACAGCACGTTCTCGCCGTCCTTGACCGGGCGTGGCGCCCATGCCGCCGTTGAAGAACAGCACGGTGGTGTACGGCTTGCCGTCCTCGCGCACGCCCGACTGGCGTCACGGCCCACAGCGGCGAGCCGGCGCCGGCCATCACGCGCTCGGGGATCACCTGGTGCAGCGCGCCCAGCACCAGCACCGGCACGTAGTGCCCGGTGGCGGCGCGGCTGACCGACGGCGGCGGGGAAGCGCGGGTTGAGCAGCGAGCCCTCGGGCGCCACGACCTTGATCGGGCGGAACATGCCTTCGTTGTTGGGCAGTCCGGGCAGCAGCGCGCAGCGCATCGCGTAGGCGGTCATCGCGTAGGTGTAGGCCATGCACGCAGTTGATGGCGCGCGGCTGCTGCGGCGACGTGCCGGTGTAGTCGGCGACGATCTCGTCGCCGGCCACCGTCAGCGCGATCTCGAAACGCGAACGGCACGCCGGCGCCGTCGGTGTGGAAGCGCGTAGCGATACGTGCCGTCGGGCACCGCGCGGATGGCCTCGCGCATCGCGCCCTCGGAGCGCGCGAACAGCTCGTCGGCCAGCTCCGCGAGCCCGTCCAGGCTGTAGTCGTCCATCGAGCGCGTGCGACCCGGCGCTCCATCAGCTCGTTGGCGCTGACCTGGGCCCAGATGTCGCCCATGGTCTGATCGGGCGTGCGCACGTTGGCGCGCATCAGCTGGATCAGCGTGTCGTCCGCGCCGGCCCGCGCGCACCAGCTTGGCGAGCGGGATGTGCAGGCCCTCCTCGAAGATCTCGCGCGCCTCGATGGCGCGGATCGCGCCCGCCGATGTCCGGCATGTGCGAGGTCGTCGCCGAGAAGGCGACCAGCCGGCCGCGTGGAAGATCGGCTTGAGCGACGCAGACGTCGCTCAGGTGCCCGGTGCCCATCCAGGATTGTTGGTGATGAGCACGTCGCCCGGCCTGCATCCGCTCCGGCTGCCCATCTCGCGCGAGGAAGTGGCGGACCGTGGCCGGCAGCGTGCCGATGAAGGACGGGATGCTGCCGCTGTTCTGGGCCAGCGACGTGCCGCGCGCATCGGTCAGCACGCACGCGAAGTCGTTGGCCTCGTTGGACAAGGTCGAGAACGAGGTGCGCACGATGGCCTTGGCCGCCTCGTCCACGATCGAGATGAGGCGCGTCCACAGCACTTCGAGGGTGACCGCGTCGAGCTCGGCGATCTCCATGCGGTCAGCGTCACCACGACGATTGCCGGTCGCCGCTCACCCGACGTCCGCGTGCCGCCGGGGCCGATGACCAGCGTCGAGCCGTCCTCTTCGACCACCGCCGGGCCGCGGATCTCGTCGCCCGGCGGCAAGGCGGTCGCGGTCGTAGACGGTCGTCGTCGACGAAGCCGCCGGCCTCGGGGAAGTACGCGCGGCGCCGCCCTTGATCGCGCTGCCGCCGGCGCCGGCCCGGCCGCGCAGGGCCACGTCACCGGCGATTGCCCGCCGACGGGCGCGCGCACGGCCACGCGGATGTTGATGAACTCCACCGGGACGTCCGGCGGGCGTGAGCGCGAATTTCTCGCGGTAGGCCGTCTCGAAGGCCGCGGTGAGCCGCGCGGCGGCGATGGCGTCCGGTCGTCGTAGGGGCCGTCGGGCAAGGTCGACGACGAGGTCGAAGCCCTGGCCGAGGAAGCGGCCGTCGGCGAGCCGGCGCACCGTGGCGGCGTCGAGCTTGAGCCCGGTGTCGGCCATCGACCGCGCGCGCTTCGTCCTCGAGCCGGCGGAACGCCGCCTCGAGCGCGGCGCAGCTGGTCGCGGTCGAGGCGCAGGCCGACCGTCGCCACGCGGTCGACGCGGGCCGGGGCCACCAGCAGGCCGAGCGCCGAGGCGACGCCCGGCGACGGCGGGCAGATCACCTGCGTGAGGCCGAGCTTCCGCGCGACGTAGTAGCGCGTGCACGGGCCCGGCGCCGCCGGTGCAGAGCAGCGCGTAGTGGCGCGGGTCGCGGCCGCGCTCGGCGATGTGCACGCGCGCGGCGCCCGCCATGTTCTCGTTGACGATGTCGTGGATGCCCCACGCGGCACTCGGTCGAGCGACGAGCTTCGCCGCGGGCGGCCAGCGCGCTCGAGCGCGGCCCGCGCCGCCGCCATGTCGATCGGCATCGTCGCCGCCGGCGAAGTAGTCGGGATTGAGATAGCCGAGCAGGAAGTCGGCGTCGGTCACCGTCGGCGCCGTCGCCGCCGAGGCCGTAGGCAGGCGGGGCCCGGCTGCGAGCCGGCGCTGCGCGGCCCGACCTTGAGCAGGCCGATCTCGTCGACGTGGGCGATGCTGCCGCCGCCGGCGCCGATCTCGATCAGCTCGATCGTCGAGATGCGGATCGGCAGGCCGCTGCCTTCGAGAAAGCGCTTCTGGCGCGCCGCCTCGAAGCCGTAGGCGATCAGCGGCTCGCCGCCGTCGACCAGGCTCAGCTTGGCGGTCGTGCCGCCCATGTCGAAGGCGAGCAGGTTGCCGCCGCTGTCCGCGCGCGCCGAAGAAGGCGGCGGCCAGCGCGCCGGCGGCCGGGCCCGGACTCGAGCATCTGCACCGGCGTGCGCTTGGCCTCGGCGACGTGGGTGAGCCCGCCGCTCGAGAGCATCAGCAGCAGCGGCGCCGGGATGCCGAGCCCGGCGAGCTCGGCGCGCCATGGCGTCGAGGTACTGGTGGGCCAGCGGCTTGATGTAGGCGTTGGCGACGGTGGTGGAGGCGCGCTCGTACTCGCGGATCTCCGGCGCCACCTCGTGCGACGGTCGTCACGGCGATCTCCGGGATGGCGCCGGGCGATGAGCGCGCGCCGCCTCGCGCCTCGTGGCGCGGATTGGCGTAGGCGTGCAGGAACACGATGGCGATCGACGTCACGCCGGCGTCCGCGCAGCCGATCGAGCCTGGCGCCGCGAGCTGACCGCGCGTCGAGCGGTTGCGCGCGACGCGTGCCGTCGGCCCGCATGCGCTCGGCGACCTCGAGCCGCAGGTGGCGCGGCACCAGCGGCTCGGGCTTGGCGATGTTCAGGTCGTAGAGCTCGAACTTGCGCTCGCGGCCGATCTCGAGCGTGTCGCGCGAAGCCGGCGGTGGTGATCAGCCCGGTGACGCGCGCCCTTGCGCTCGATCAGCGCGTTGGTGAACAGCGTGGTCGCGTGCACGACGCGGGTGAAGTCGCCGCGGCGGCAGCGCGGTGCTGGCGCAGGAGACGCGCTCGACGCCGGCGGCGACGGCGCGGGCCGGATCGTCGTGGGTGGTCAGGACCTTGCGGTTGAACTGACGCCCGCGTGCCTGGTCGTAGACGACGATGTCGGTGAAGGTGCCGCCGATGTCGATGCCGAGCGAGTAGCTCACGGCGTCAGCACGTTAGGGCTCCGCGGTCACCAGGTCAAGCGGCCGCGACGGGTCGCGGCGCCTCTGGGTCACGAGCCGGGCGTGCGTACAGTCCTTCCGCGTGCCCGCGGTGTACACCACCCCGCCGGTGGCCAGCGTGAACACGAAGGACCCGCCCAGCGCCTCCGGGACATAGACGCGCTTCTGCTCCTTGGGGTCGACGAAGTGCACGGGGGCGCATCGCCAGGCGCGCGAGGACACCGAGCGGGGGATCGTCTCCACCCTGTCCTTGGCGTAGAGATCCGTCAGCTCCCAGCCGCGGACCAGCCGGCCGGTCGGCGCGTAGATCGCCACGACCTGGCCGAACCCCACGTTGTGCCAGTTGTCGAAGGTGATGAAGGCGCCGTCGTCCGCCACCAGCGCGCTCAGCGGCGACACCGGATTGGCCAGCGTGATCTCGTGCTGCAGCCGGTAGCCGCGATCCGGCCCCAGCGCGTAGAGGAGCGCCGTCGCGTACCGCCCCTTCGGCGCGCCGGCGAAGCCGACCGTGTCGCCGACGCTGTCGCCGGGCACGATCCTGACGAAGAAGCGGCCGTTGTCGCTGAAGGCGGCGAACACTCTCGGGCCGGGCCAGTCATCGGCGCTCGCCGCGCCGGCCCCCAGCAGCAGGAGCGCGAGCAGCGCCGACGGCACGCGCCTCATCGACGCGAGACGATGCGCTCGGCGCGCAGCGCGGTGCGCCGGACCTTGCCGTCGTCGCCCCGCAGCGGCGTCGCCACGAACTCGTAGGTGCGAGGACGCTTGTAGCGGGCGAGCCGCGACTGGAGATACTCCTCGAGGTCGGAGGCGCTCAGCGCGGTGGCGGCCTGCACGATGGCGTGCACGGCGTTGCCGTACTCCTCGTCGGGCAGGCCGATCACGCACGACGACGTGACGGCTGGATGCTCGTCGAGCGCGGCCTCGACCTCCGCCGGGTACACGTTGGCGCCGCCGACCAGGATCATGTCCGTCTCGCGGTCGCTGAGATAGATGTAGCCCTCGGCGTCCTTGCAGCCGAGATCTCCGAGCGACTCCCAGTTGCCCGGACGCGTCCGGGCCCGGGCGCCGACGTAGCGGTACGAGGGCGGCGCGTCCTCGCCGCGGCGCATCCAGATCTCGCCGACCTGGCCCGGCGGAAGCTCTCGGCCGTCGGGATCGAGGATGCGCATCTCGCCCATGAGCGGGCGCCCCACCGAGCCACGGTGCTCGAGCCACTCGCCGCCGGTGATGATGCTGAACGACTGCGCCTCGGTGCCGCCGTAGAGCTCGAGGACCCGATCGGGACCGAGCCACCCGATCCACGCCTCCTTGAGCCACATGGGGCACGGCGCGGCCATGTGGAAGACCACGCGCAGGCTCGAGACGTCGTGACGCGTGCGCTCGGCCTCGGGCAGGCGCCAGATGCGGTGCATCATCGTCGGCACCGCGTACATCCAGTCGACGCGATGCCGCTCGATGAGGGCCAGGGCGGAGGCCGCGTCGAAGCGCGGCATCACGACGATGTGGTTGCCGCTCAGCAGCGCCAGCAGTGCGGTCGTGAACGGGCCGTTGTGGTAGAGCGGTCCGCTCACCAGGTGCACGCCGTCGTCGGGGACGCGCAGCAGCGCCGCGAAGCCGGCGAGCGCCTCCCAGGTGCCGGGCTGGGTCGCCACGATGAGCTTGGGGCGTCCCGTGCTGCCGCCGGAGGTGGGGGCCTTGAACGAGGCGCCGATCACGGCCGGCAGCGGATCGGACGACAGCGCGCGATCCGGCTGAAAGCCGATCGGCACGGCCGCCCGGCCGGGCGCCTCCGCTGGATCGACGCCCACGACGAGCGAGGAGTCCGCGAGGTCGATGATCGCGCTGCGCTCGATGGCCGGCAGCCGGGACGAGATCGGCTGCGGCGTCGCCCCCAGCTTCCAGGCCGCCACCGTGGCCTCGAAGAACTCGATGCCGTTCGGCAGGCCGATGGTGACGAAGGAATCGCGCGTCACGCCGAGATTGGCGTAGGCGCGGGCCAGACGGTTGGTGCGCGCCTCCAACTCGGCCCGCGAGCGCGTGTCGGATCCGCAGGTGAGCGCCGGGCGGTCAGGATCGGCGACGGCCAGTCGGCCGATCTTCACGCCCAGCGGTGTGTCGTCACTCATCGCGGGTTCCGGCTCCCTTCCGGCACCGCCTGCAGGAGCAGGGCGAGCGCGGCCGAGAGGCTCTGGCTGGCCACGGTGACGCCGCTGAAGTGGCCGAGGCGGGCCACCACGAGATCGTGCGAGGGGATGATGAGCGTGAACTGGCCGCCGGCGCCCGCCATGAAGTAGGCGTCCGCCGGCACGGGAAACCGACCGTCGCCATTGATCCAGAAGAAGCCGCCGTAGACGGGCCGCCGGTCGGCCGCCCACGCCGGCGCCAGCGTGCTGACGAACGCGGCGTATCCCTCGGGCAGGATGCGCCGGCCATTCCACATTCCATCGTGCAGATAGAGGTTGCCCAGGCGCGCCCAGTCGCGCGCGGAGGCGAGCTCGTAGCCCTGCGTGAGGAAATTCCCGTGCGCATCCGTGTCCATCACCATCGTGCGGATGCCGAGCGGGTCGAAGAGGGCCCGGCGGGGGAACGACCAGTAGTCTTCCCCGCGCTGCTCGACGGCGAGCCGCACGAGATAGTTGGTCACCGCCACGTCGATGTTGCGATAGCGGCCGACGGTGCCGGGCGGCCACTGCAGCGGTCGCGTGGCCGCGTAGTGGAACGCGTTGATGGGGCCCGTGTAGAGGTAGAGATGGTCCGGGTAGGGGCCGGCGGGGTCGTAGCCCGGATCCATCGGGGCCCGGCTGCGCAGGCCGCTCGACATGTTGCAGCAGGTCGGCGATGCGGATCTTCGCGCGCGGATCGCCCGGGCCTTGCCACTCCGGAATCGGAGCGGGTTGCCACAGATCGTAGACGCCCTGCTCGATGAGGATGCCCATCAGCGTGGCCGTCAGGCTCTTGCCCATCGACCAGCTCTCGAGCGGCGTGTGCATGGTGATGCCGTCGCCGTATCGTTCGGCGATGACCCGTCCCTTCCACGTGACGACGAAGGCCGCGGTCATCGACGCCGCCGGCTCGAAGGCGGCGTCGACCGCGCGGCTCACCCTGGCCATGTCGAGCGCCGCCAGCACCGGCCTCCGCCGGCAGCGCATCGCCCATCGGCCACGCCAGGGTCGCCGGGTCGGGGAGCCGGCTCGCGACCTGGACGGGTGTGAAGCTCGGCGTCGCCTGGCCCACCGGCAGCGTGAGGCATCCCTGATCGCCCAGGTGAACGGCGGTGCGTCGCACGCCGTTGGGCAGCGTGACGTGCACCGCCCGGGCGGCGCGATCGATCACCGGCTTGCCGAGCCGGGCGCGCTCCTCGTACGGGGCGGTGAAGTAGCCGACGTGCTCGGCGGCGAAGTCGGGGTCGAGTCCGGTGACGAACACGGCGGAGCACATGACCTTGGCGAAGCCGGCGGCGTGATGTTCCAGCGGGTCGCCCGGCGGCGGCACGTAGGGCGTGTCGAGCTCGAGCGACTTCGCCCGGGCGATCAGAGCATCGTGCGGGCCGCTCAGGGGGGCCGGGAAATCGGTCGCGGGCGTCGTGGGCCGCATCCCCGGGAGTATACGGAAGTCGGCGACGCCGCGGCTCCCTACACGTGGTCCAATTCCGGTTTGACAGGCCGCGCGCGGCGCTGATATGAAGGCAGCGCCCCGCCAAGGAGGTTGCCATGCCGGTGACCGAGCCCGCACGAGGAGGAGCCTGGACATGAACGTGCTCGATCTCAAGGGCGGTCTCAAGTTCTCGCCCGACCACCACGTCTACACGTTCCTGGCCGAGACGCCGCACAGCTCGATCAGCATCGTGGGGTGGGAGCCGGGGCAAACCTCACCGATCCACTCGCATCCGACGGCCGACGAGATCTACTACATCATCCAGGGCGAGGGTGTGTTCAACGACGGCCGGCAGGAGCGCAAGCTCGGCCCCGGCGACAGCGTGATCTTCCCCGCCGGCGAGGTGCACCTGGTCAAGAGCGTCACCCGGATGGTGCTGTTCCGCGTGCAGGCAGGCGCGGACCGGCATCCCGAATCCGTTCCCGACTGGCCCAAGCGCGGCTAGCCCGCGCGGACGACGACTGCAGTGACCACGATCGAGCGGTCTCCAACGACGGAGGACATACGACGATGTCGCGTTCGATTGATCGCCGGACGTTCCTGAAGGCCAGCACGACCACGGCGGTGGCCCTGCTCGGCGCGCCGCTGGTGCCCTCGCGGGCGGCGGCCCAGAGCGACAAGCTGGTGGTCGCCGTCGGGCAGTGGGGCCTGGAGACGCCGTTCGCCTGGCGGTCGAGCCAGTCCGAGAAGACGCTCTGGGACTGTGTCTACGACTCGCTCATCACGCGCGACCCCAAGACCTTCGCCATGCGCCCGGGGCTGGCCACCGAATGGAAGCCCTCGAACGAGATGCGCAGCTGGACCTTCAAGCTGCGCCAGGGTGTGCAGTTCCACGAGGGCCACGGCGAGATGACCGCCGAGGACGTGAAGTTCACCATCGAGCAGAACCTGAAGCCGGACTCGCCGGGCGGCTCCGCGCCCTTCTTCCGCATCAACCTCGAGCGTATCGAGATCCCCGACAAGTACACGATCGTGCTGCACTTCAAGAATCGCCTGTGGGAGGTGCCGGCCCAGGTCTCGCAGTTCGTCGGCTACCAGAACATCACGTCGAAGAAGTACATGGAGACGGTGGGCGAGGAGAAGGCGGCCCTGCATCCGATCGGTACGGGATCCTACCGCCACGTCGAGGGCCGGCAGGGTGACTATCACCGCTTCGAGGCTGTGCCCAAGCACTGGCGCCAGACGCCGGCGTTCAAGGAGCTCGTCGTGCGCCGGGTGCCCGACGCCGCCGCGCGGCTGGCCGGGCTGCGCACGGGAGAGATCGACATCGGGCAGGTGCTCGGCGACTACCTCGACCAGGCGCAGCGATCGGGACTGCGCATCCACGAGACGAAGGAGGCGGTGCTCCACTGGGTCGTGCTCAGTGGCCAGACCGCGCCCGACAAGGAAGACTTCTGTCCGACCTGTCCGTGGGTCGGCGACTACAACGACAAGAAGAGCCAGGAGAACGCGCGCAAGGTGCGGCTGGCGCTGAACCTGGCCGTGGACAAGAAGGCCATCATCAACGGGCTGTGGCGGGGTCGCGGCTCGGAGACGCCGTTCTCGTACTTCTACGACCCATTTCACAAGGGCTACAGCAAGGACTGGAAGCTGCCGCCCTACGATCCGGCGCAGGCCAAGAAGCTCCTGGCCGAGGCCGGGCAGGGCGGCGGCTTCGAGATGCGCGTCAACCCGATGATCTTCACCTACGCGCTCGACGGCAACGACATGATGGAAGCCGTCGCGCTCGACTGGGAGAAGGTCGGCATCAAGGTCAAGCGGGTGCCCGAGAACTTCGCCAACTTCCTGCCCAAGAACCGCACGCGCAAGACCAACAAGACCCACTGGGTCTACGGCGCGCCGCCCTTCGACGAGCCCGGCCTGGCCTGGCAGCGCTGCACGCACACCAAGGGCGCCTTCGCGCTGCTCAACGAGGGGCTGTACGAGAAGGAGATCGACGCCGCGGTGGCCGAGATGGACACCGACAAGCGCGCGAAGCTGACCCACGACATGGGCCAGAAGCTCTACGAGAACTACCACGGCGTCATGCTGGGCATGAAGAACGTCACCTGGGCGGTGACGCGCAAGGTCGGCACCTGGCAGACGCTGGTCTACGTGCCGCTCGAGAACAACTACGAATACGTCGCGAAATCGGAGGTCTAGGCTGCCGATGCCCGAGGTGATCGATCGTCGCCGGTTCATCAAGGCCGCGGGCGCCACCGCGGTGGCCCTGGCCACCGGCCCCCTGATTCGTCCCTCGCGCGCCGCCGCCGCAGAACGATCGGCTGGTGGTGGCGGTGGGGCAGTGGGGCACCGAGACGCCGTTCGCCTGGCGTCACGTGCAGGCCGAGAAGCCGCTGTGGGACTGCGTGTACGACCCGCTCATCATGCGCGATCCCAAGACCTTCGAGTACCGTCCGGGGCTGGCCACCGAATGGAAGCCCTCCAACGAGATGCGCACCTGGACGTTCAAGCTCCGCCCGGGCGTGAAGTTCCACGAGGGGTACGGCGAGCTGACCGCGGAGGACGTCAAGTTCACGGTGGAGCAGAGCCACAAGCCGGATGCGCTCGGCGGCTCGGCCTACTTCTTCCGCAACCATCTGGACCGCATCGAGACGCCCGACAAGCTCACCGTGGTGCTGTACTTCAAGACCCGCCAGTGGATCGTGCCCTCGCTCTTCACCCAGTACGTCGGCTACCAGAACGTGATCAGCAAGAAGTACTTCGAGCAGGTGGGCGAGCAGAAGGCCTCGACGCACCCGATCGGCACCGGGTCCTTCCATCACGTCGAGGGCAAGCAGGGCGACTATCACCGCTTCGAGGCGGTGCCCAACCACTGGCGCAAGACGCCCGCGTTCAAGGAGATGATCATCCGGCGCATTCCGGAAGCCGCGACGCGGCTGGCCGGGCTGCGCGCCGGCGAGATCGACATCGCCCAGGTCTTCGGCGACTACCTCGAGCAGGCGCAGAAGGCCAATCTGAAGATCCACGAGTCGCCGAACGCCGCCGCAGTACTGGGTGATCATGACGGGCCAGACCACGCCGGATCGCGAGGACTACTGCCCGCCGTGCGCGTGGGTCGGCGATCCCAAGGACGCCCGGAGTCTGGACAACGCGCGCAAGGTCCGGCTGGCGCTCAATCTCGCCGTCAACAAGAAGGCGATCTACACCGGGCTCTGGAAGGGCCGCGGCGGCGACACGCCGTACTCGTACTACTACTATCCGTTCCACAAGGGCTACAGCGCCGACTGGAAGGTGCCGCCCTACGATCCGGAGCGGGCGAAGAAGCTGCTCGCCGAGGCGGGCCACGCCGGTGGCTTCGAGGTGCGCGTGAACCCCTACGTGCAGCTCGTGGCCCAGGACGGGCCGGACGTGATGGAGGCGGTGGCGCTCGACTGGGAGAAGATCGGCATCAAGGTCAAGCGCGTGCCCGAGGCGACCTCGAGCTTCGGGCCCAAGGGCCGGCTGCGCAAGACCAACAAGACATTCTCGGTCTACGGCTCGCCGCCCTTCGACGAGCCGGTGGCCGGGTGGGAGCGCGTCCTGCACTCCAAGGGCGCCTTCAATCTCCTGCTCGACGGCACCTACGACGAGGAGATCGACGTCACCATGCGGGAGCTCGACCCCGAGCGGCGCGCGAAGCTGACCTCCGCGCTCGGCCAGAAGCTCTACGACGGCTACCACGGCACCATGCTCGGAATGAAGTCGATCACGTGGGCGCTGAGCCGGAAGATCGGCACCTGGCCGACGCTCGCGTACGTGCCGGCCGAGACGAACTACGACGGCATCACGGTGGGGAGCTGACGGACCTCGGTGTCCCGCTACATCCTCGGCCGGCTCGCGCAGTCCCTGGTGTCGCTGTTCGTGGTCTCGGTCGTGGTGTTCGCGCTCGTCCGCCTGTCCGGCGACCCCATCGCGATCATGGCGCCCCCCGAGGCCTCGCAGGCGGACATCGCGGTGATGCGGAACTACCTCGGGCTCGATCGGCCGTGGCCCGTGCAGTACTGGAACTTCATCAGCCGTGCGGTGCAGGGCGACTTCGGCAAGTCGGTGCGCTTCCGCCGGCCGGCGATGGACCTGATCCTCGAGCGCTACGGCGCCACGCTGGAGCTCGGCGGCCTGGCCGTGCTGATCGTGATCGTGGTCGCGCTGCCGGTCGGCGTCTACTCGGCCGTGCGCCGCGGCACGCGCGCTCGACTACGCCGCGCGGGCCTTCGCCGCGCTGGGGCAGGCGGTGCCGCCGTTCTGGCTCGGGCTGCTGCTGGTGCTCGTCTTCGGCGTGATGCTGCGGCTGCTGCCGACCTCCGGCCGCGGCACGCCGCTGCACGTGCTGCTGCCCGGGATCACGCTGGGCTGGTTCGCGGTGGCCGGGCTCATGCGGCTCACGCGCTCGTCGATGCTCGACGTGCTCGGCAGCGAGTACGTCAAGCTGGCGCGCATCAAGGGGCTGCCCGAGCGCACGGTGATCTGGAAGCACGCCTTCAAGAACGCCGCCCTGCCGGTGGTGACCTTCGCCGCGCTGCTCTTCGTGGCGCTGCTGAACGGCTCGATCATCGTCGAGACGGTCTTCGGCTGGCCAGGTCTGGGCCTGCTCGTGATCGAGGCGGTGGACTCGCGCGACTACCCGATCGTGCAGGCCGTCGTGCTGTGCCTGAGCACGATGTACATCGGCGTCAATCTCGTCGTCGACGTCCTCTACGCCTACCTCAATCCGCGAGATCCGGTACTCGGCATGACCACCGCAACGACCGCGGTCGAGCCGGATGTCGTCCCGCGCCGCCGCGACCGGCGCTGGCCGCCGCTATCTGCCGCTGGCCATCGTGATCGTGCTGGTGCTGTGCGGGCTGCTGGCGCCGTGGCTGGCGCCGCGCTCGCCGGTCGAAGGCTCGCTCGGCGAGCGGCTGGCGGCGCCGTTCTGGATGGACAACGCCAGGCCCGGCCACCCGCTCGGCACCGACCGCCACGGCCGTGACACGCTGAGCCGGCTGCTCTACGGCGCGCGCATCTCGCTGGCGGTCTCGGTGGTCGGCATCACGCTCACCGGCGCCATGGGCGCGTTCATCGGCCTGCTCGCCGGCTTCTTCGGCGGCTGGACCGACACCATCCTGATGCGCCTGGTCGACATCTCGCTCTCGCTGCCCGGCATCCTGATCGCGGTGCTGCTGTCGGTCGTGTTCGAGCCGTCGTTCACCAACGTGATCATCGTCGTCGTGTTCTTGTTGTGGCCGAGCTACGCGCGCCTGGTGCGCGGCGAGACGCTGGCCATCAAGCAGCAGGAGTTCGTGGCGCTGGCCCGCGTGGCCGGCTGCTCGAACCTCACCATCATGTTCCGTCACATCGTGCCCAACCTGATGCCGTCGATCCTGGTGCTGGCCACGCTGCACGTCGGCTACGTGATCGTGCTGGAGGCCGCGCTCTCGTTCCTGGGCGTCGGCATCCCGCCGCCCACGCCCTCGTGGGGCGTGATGGTGGCCGACGGCCGCGGCTTGATCGAGCAGGCCTGGTGGGTGTCGATCCTGCCCGGCATCGCCATCCTGGTGACCGTGCTGTCGCTCAACATCCTCGGTGACTGGGTGCGCGACCGCCTGGATCCCAAGCTCCGCCAGGTGTGATGCCATCTGGCTCCGGATGCATCCTGACGACGCACACCGGGAGCCTGCCCCGGCCCCGGGATCTCGTCGCGCTGCTGCGCGAGCGGGAGGAAGGCCGGTCGCCCGCCGAGGCGCCCTTCCAGACGCGCGTGCGGGGCGCCGTGGCGGAGATGGTGCGCAAGCAGGCGGAGATCGGCCTGTCGGTCGTGAACGACGGCGAGCAGGGGCGTGCCGACTACACGGTCTATGTGAAGGACCGTCTGACCGGCTTCGACGGCGAGAGCGCACCGCTGCCCAACGCGGACGCCGAGGAATTTCCCGAGTGGACGGAGATGGCCCGGCAGTTCGCGCCGCCCTTCCAGCGCCGGCCGGCCTGCACCGGCCCGGTCACGTGGAAGGACTGGGCGGCCGTCGAGCGGGACATCCAGAACCTGAAAGACGCCACGGTGGGCGGCACGGCGGCCGGCGTGTTCATGACCTCACCGTCACCCGGCCAGATCGGGCGCTTTCTCGCGAACCGCTACTATCCGAGCGACGAGGCCTATCTCTACACGCTGGCCGATGTGATGAAGCGCGAGTACGAGGCCATCGCGCGAGCCGGCTTCACGCTCCAGGTGGATTGCCCGGACCTGGCGCTCGGTCGCCACACGCAGTTCGCGCACCTGACGCTGGCGGAGTTTCGCCGGGTCGCCGAGATGCACGTCGAGGTGCTGAACCACGCGGTGGCCGGCATCCCGCCCGAGCAGATGCGCATGCACATCTGCTGGGCCAGCACCGGCGGTCCACACCACCGCGACGTGCCGCTGGCCGACATCGTCGACATCGTGCTCAAGGGCCGGCCCGCCGGCCTCATGGTCGCCGGCGCCAATCCCCGTCACGGCCACGAGTGGAAGGTGTGGCGGGAGGTCAAGCTGCCGGCCGGCAAGATCCTGATCCCCGGCGTGATCGACACGACCAGCAACTTCATCGAGCACCCCGAGCTGGTGGCCGAGCGCATCGAGCGATACGCGCAGATGGTCGGCCGCGACAATCTGGTGGCCGGCTGCGACTGCGGCTTCGGCACCTTCGCCGGCCGTGTGCAGGTCGACACCAACATCGTGTGGCACAAGCTCCGCTCGCTCGTCGAGGGCGCCCGACTGGCGTCGGCGACGCTCTGGTGAGCGCTCGTGTCTGACACGCTGCTCGAGGTCACCAACCTCCAGACCTACATCTACACGCGCCGCGGCGTGGTCAAGGCGGTGGACGGGGCGACGCTTCTCGGTGCGGACGGGGCGAGACGCTCGGCATCGTCGGCGAGTCGGGCTCCGGCAAGTCGATGACGTGTCTGTCCATCTTGCGACTGGTGCCGGAGCCGGGCGGGCCGCATCGTGGGTGGCAGCATCGCCTTCGACGGCGAGGACCTGCTGGCCAAGAGCCCCGAGGAGATGCGGCAGCTCCGCGGCTCGCGGATCGCGATGATCCTGCAGGATCCCATGGCCTCGCTCAACCCGGCCATGACCGTCGGCGCGCAGATCGCCGAGACGCTCACCCTGCACCGGGGACTGCGCGGGCCGGGCGCTCGACGAGCGCGTGCTGGAGCTCTTGCGCCAGGTGCGCATCAGCGACCCCGAGCGCCGCGTGCACGCCTATCCGCACCAGATGAGCGGTGGCATCCGCCAGCGGGTGGCCGGCGCCATCGCCATCTCCTGCCAGCCGAGCCTGCTGATCGCCGACGAGCCGACGACCTCGCTGGACGTGACGATCCAGGCCCAGTACCTGAGGCTGCTGAAGGACATCCAGCGCGCGACGAACCTGGCGCTGGTCTTCGTCACCCACGATCTCGGCATCGTGGCCAAGCTGTGCGATCGGGTGGCCGTCATGTACGCGGGCCGGATCGTGGAGACGGGGACCACGCGGGAGATCTTCAGCCGGCCCCGTCACCCCTACACGATCGGTCTGCTGAACTGCCTGCCCACGCTGCGCCGCGGCCGCGAGCCGTTGACCGCCATCGACGGCCAGCCGCCGGACCTGGCCGCCGTCCCGGCCGGCTGCGCGTTCGCGCCGCGCTGCGCGCTGGCCGAGGATCGCTGCAGCCGAGACCCGACCGGCGCTGGAGCCGGCGGGTGCCGGAGCACCTCGTCGCGTGCCTGCGCGCCGACGAGACGCCGACGCTCATGCCGCGGCAGGCTACGGTCACGGTGTCGGCGCCCGCGGTCTCGGTGTCGGCGCCCGTGGCCGCGCCCGCGCCGGCCGGCGACGTGGTGCTGCGAGGCCCGCGCGCTCACCAAGCACTTCCCGGTGGTGCGCGGCAGCCATCCTTGGCCGGACGGTCGGCACCGTGAAGGCCGTCGACGGCGTGAGCTTCGTCCTGCGCCGGGGCGAGACGCTGGGACTCGTGGGCGAGAGCGGCTGCGGCAAGACGACCACGGCGCGGCTGGTGCTGTGCCTGGAGCGGCCGACGGCCGGCGGGATCTTCTTTCGCGGCCGCGACGTCCACGGCCTGGCCCGGGCCGAGCAGCGCGAGCTATCGCCGCGCCGTCCAGGCCGTGTTCCAGGATCCCTACAGCTCGCTCAACCCGCGACTGACGCATCCGCACCACGGTCGGCGAGCCGCTGGCGCAGACCCAGCCCGAGCTGTCGAAGGCCGAGGTGACCGAGCGGGTCGCCGCGTCGCTGGCGCGCGTGGGGCTGCGGCCGCGCATCGCCGACGACTACCCGCACGAGCTGTCGCGGCGGCCAGCGCCAGCGCGTCGCCCTGGCCCGCGCGCTCACGACGAGCCCGGAGTGCATCCTGCTCGACGAGGCCGTCTCCGCGCTCGACGTCTCGATCCGCGCCCAGGTCATGAACCTGCTCCGCGAGATCCAGGACCGCTCTGGGCGTGAGCTATCTCTTCATCGCCCACGACCTCGCGGTCGTGAAGTACGTGAGCACGCGGATCGGCGTGATGTACCTGGGCAAGCTCGTCGAGACCGCGTCCAGCGAGGAGCTGTACGCGCGCCCGCTCCATCCCTACACGCAGATCCTGCTGAACAACGCGCTGCCCGCGCATCCCGACGAGACGCGCGAGGAAGTGATCCTGCGCGGCGAGGTGCCGAGCGCGTTCAACCCGCCGCCGGGCTGTCGCTTCCACCCGCGCTGCCCGCACGCCATGCCGGTCTGCGCCGAGGTCGAGCCGACGCTGCGCGAGGAGGCGAGCGGTCACCTCGTCGCCTGTCACCTGTACGGAGCATGAGGAGATCGTCGATGACCCGGCTTCCCGACGTCGTGTCGCGCACCGAGGTCCGCGACGGCATGCGCATCACCTGGCACCAGCCGATCGCGATGGACGACGGGCTCGTGCTGCGCGCCGACGTGTATCCGTCCGATCGCGGACGGCACGCTACCCGGTGATCCTCACCTACGGCATCTACGCCAAGGGGCTCGCCTACCAGGACGGCTATCCGCTTGCAGTGGGACAAGATGGTCGAGGACCATCCGGAGATCCTCGAGGGCTCGACCAACAAGTATCAGAACTGGGAGACCACCGATCCCGAACGCTGGGTGCCGCACGGCTACGCGATCGTGCGCGTGGATTCGCGCGGCGCCGGCTGGTCGCCCGGCTTCATGGACCCCGGCAGCCCGCGCGAGATCGAGGACCTCTACCAGTGCATCGAGTGGGCGGGCACGCAGCCGTGGAGCAACGGCAAGGTCGGCATGCTCGGCATCTCGTATTACGCGAGCAACCAGTGGCGCGTGGCCGGCATGCATCCGCCGCATCTCGCCGCGATCATTCCGTGGGAAGGGCAGAACGACCGCTATCGCGACTCCGGCTACCACGGCGGCATCCTCTGCCAGTTCCAGGAGCGCTGGGCCAAGCACCAGGTCGCGAACGTCCAGTACGGCCGCGGCGAGCAAGGCGAAGAAGAATCCCAACACCGGCGAGTCGGTCGCCGGGCCCCGTCACGCTGTCCGACGAGGAACTGGCGAAGAACCGCGTCGATGCTTTCGAGGAGCTGAAGAAGCACCCGTTCGACGACGAGTGGCACCGCTCGCGCTCGGCGGATCTCTCGCAGGTGACGACGCCGCTGCTCACCTGCGCCAACTGGGGCGGGCAGGGCATCCACCCGCGCGGCAACTTCAACGGCTTCACGGAGACGCCGCGTCGACACGCAGAAGTGGCTGGAGGTGCACGGCGACTCGCACTGGTCGCTGTTCTCGAGCGGCTACGGCCTCGATCTGCAGAAGCGCTTCTTCGACTACTTCCTGAAGGGGATCGACAACGGCTGGGACAAGCAGCCGCGCGTGCAGCTCAACGTCCGCCATCCCGGCGAGACATTCGTGCTGCGCCACGAGAACGAGTGGCCGCTCGCGCGCACGCAGTGGACGAAGTTCTATCTCGATCCCGCCGGCATGACGCTCGAGCCGCGAGCCGCCGGCGAAGGCCGGGACGGTCGAGTACGACGCGCTCGGCAACGGCGTGACGTTCTCGACGCCGCCGCTCGAGCAGCGACACCGAGATCACGGGGCCGATGGCGGCAAAGCTCTTCGTCTCGTCGTCGACCGCGGACGCCGATCTCTTCCTGATCGTGCGCGTGTTCGATCCCGCAGGGCAAGGAGCTCACGTTCATGGGCTCGACCGATCCCAACACGCCGATCGCCAACGGCTGGCTGCGCGCCTCGCATCGCCGGCTCGACCCGAGCAAGAGCAAGCCCTACCGGCCCTACCATCCGCACGACCGCGCCGAGCCGCTGACGCCGGGCGAGATCTACGAGTGCGACGTCGAGATCGTGACGAGCTGCATCGTCGTGCCGGCCGGCTGGCGCGTCGCGCTCACGCGTGCGCGGCAAGGACTACGAGTACGAGGGCGAGCTCTCCGAGTTCGGCAAGAAGTTCCACTACGGCACGCGCGGCACCGGCGGCATGACCCACAACGATCCCGACAACCGCCCGGCCGCGGTCTTCGGCGGCCACGTCACGCTGCACGCCGGCGGCGAGCACGCCGCGTAGCTGATGCTGCCGGTGGTGTAGGGGGCGCGCTGGCTAGAGTGCGCGCTGGAAGAGGGCGAGCGCCAGCCCATGGCGAGGCGGGCGGCTTCGGGGTCGTAGCGCGCGCCTTCGTCGCGCATGAAGGCGTGCTCGCGCGTTGAACTCGTGCCAGGTGAAGAGCAGCGCCGGCGTCGGTCGAGCGCGCTGGTAGATCGGCCGCGCGGCCCTCGGCCGGGATGTGCGGGTCCTGGCGGCCCCAGATCATCACCAGCTCGCCGCTGATCTCGCCGGCGCGGGCCAGCGAGTCGCGCGTTCTGCCCTCGCCGAGGGTGCCGGTGTGCAGGTCGGTCGGGTAGAAGCAGGCGGCGGCCAGGATCGTCGGGCTGCAGCGCGGCGCGAAAGGCGAGGTGGCCGCCGATGCAGAAGCCGACCGCGCCGAGCCGACCGTTGCACGCGGGATGCTCGCGCCAGCGCGCGGATGACCACCGCGGCGTCGTTGTCGAAGGTGGAGAGCTTCGTGCGCGTGCTTGTAGGCGTTGCCCTTGTCCGTGCCGGCGTCGTCGTAGCCGAGCACCGTGCCGGGCGGCTCGTGCTCGTGATAGATCTCCGGAGCCATCACGACGTACCCATGACTGGCGAGCTGGACGGAGAGCCGGGCGATCGGCGCGGTCTGCTGGAAGATCTCCGGATAGAGGAGGAGGCCCGGAAAGCGCTGGGCGCCGGCCGGGCGGACGGGCGTGTAGACGTGGGTCCGCATCGGCCCGGTCGGCGTGTCGAGATCCCGGAACTCGCTGCGGACGATCATGCTTTCCCCTCCGCGGGGAATCATAGGTTTCCCGCGGGGCGACGGCAAGGTTTCGGCGGCCGCCGCCCCTCGTGCTAGGTTGCTGGTAGACGGCGGGCGTATGCTGAGTGGGCTGAGCTGTACGTTGTCGCTCCGGGAGGCCGAGCAGCTCAGGAGGGCTGAGTGCACACGATCATTACCTGGACCGGGCTGCTGGCGATCCTGACTACGGTCCTCGTCGCGCTGGCCTCCCCGTGGATTGGTCGGCGGCACCCTGAAACCTCCGAGGCCGTCATCGGACGGGCGGTCGCCTTCCAGGCGCTGCTGGGCATCGTGCTGCTCTTCGCGTTTCCGTTCGCGCCCGACTCCTCCGGTCATCGAGCGACGTGGTTCTTCGTGTCAGGTCCGGCCACCGCGATCCTGTGGCTCTCGGCCCTGGGGCACGCCGTGTGGTTCACCTGGCGCAAGGCCCGAGGGTTCTAGCCCGTCCCCAGGAGCATCTCGATGCATCCCCGACTGCGCCTTGCCCTGCTACTGCTGTGCGTCCTGCTGGTCGGTGGGCGTCCGGATGAGGCCTCCGCCCAGGCCCGGCCGGAAGGTGAGATGCGCTGGGCGCTCTACGTCACGCTGTCGCCACAGTGGTTCGACCCCGCCGAGGTGTCCGGGCAGATCACGCCGTTCTGGGTCCTGTATGCGCTGCACGACGCGCTGGTCAAGCCGATGCCCGGCAATCTCATGGCCCCGAGCCTGGCCGAGTCGTGGACGGTCAGCGCGGATCAGAAGGTCTACGAGTTCAAGCTGCGGGAGGGGCTGAAGTTCCACAACGGCGACCCGTTCACCGCCGAGGACGTGAAGTTCAGCTTTCACCGCTCCAAGGGCTCGAAGATCCTGCACGACAAGGTCCGCGAGATCGTGGTGGTGAGCCCGAGCCGCGTGCGCTTCGTCCTGCAGCGAGCCGTGGCCGGACTTCATGACCTTCTACGGCACCATGGTCGACGGGCGCCGGCTGGATCGTGCCCAAGAAGTACGTGGAGCAGGTGGGCAACGACGGTTTCAAGAAACACCCGATCGGGCTGGGGCCCTACAAGTTCGTGAGCAACATCCCCGGCGTCGAGCTGGTGATGGAGGCCAACGAGAGCTACTGGCGCAAGACGCCCGTCGGTCAAGCGCCTGGTGTTCAAGAGCGTGGTCGAGCCCACCACGCGGATGGCCATGCTCAAGCGGGGCGAGGTGGACGTGGCCTACCTGCTCGACGCGCCGCAGGCCGAGGAGGTCAAGCGCGATCCCAACCTCAAGCTCGCCTTCTCGGGCGGCATCGCCACGTTCTTCCTCGACTTCCTCGATCAGTGGGATCCGAAGTCGCCGTGGGCCGACAGGCGCGTCCGCCAGGCCGCCAACTACGCCATCGACCGCCAGGCGCTGAGCGACGCGGAGACGCTCGGTGCGTCCAGGCCGGCCGGCAACCACGTACCGCGCACCTTCGAGTTCGCGCTGCCGCTCGACCCGTACCCCTACGACCCGGCACGGGCCAAGAAGCTGCTGGCCGAGGCCGGCTATCCCAACGGGTTCGACGCCGGCGAGCTGCACCAGCTCCCGCCGTACTTCTCGCTCGGCGAGGCCATCGTCAACTACTTCCAGGCGGTGGGCATCCGGATCCGCATGCGACCGATGGAGCGCGCCGCCTACTTCGCGCTGATCCAGTCGAAGAAGGCCAAGGGCGTGTGCGTCTGCAGCAGCGCGCTCTACGGCAACGCCGCCTCGCGGCTGTCGGAGGTCATCCCGAGCGACGGCGCGTGGGCCTACGGCGGCTATCCCGACATCGACGCGCTCTTCAAGCAGCAGGCGACCGAGACCGACAAGAAAAAGCGCGAGGCCTTGCTGCACCAGATCCAGCGGCTCGTGTACGAGCGCGTTCGCTACGGCCCCATCTTCGAGTACATCTGGCCGAGCGGCATCGGGCCGCGGGTGGCCGAGCCGGCGCTCATGCTCATCAACCCCTATCCGTGGTCGGCCCCGCTGGAGGAGGTCCGGCTCAAGAAGAACTGAAACCCGGCCGGTACGCGGGCAGCGCCGTGACCGGCCCCACAGGCAGGAGAAGGCCGAATGATGCGACCTCGCACGGGTGTGCGTTTCCTCGCCGTCGTCTGGCTCGCGCTCGTCGCGAGCGGGTGCGCCAACCTCGGCGCGATCCGTGAGTTCGCCAGCACCTCGTCCGACGCGGCCCAGTACAACCAGATCGTCGGCACCTATGTCGACACGCCCACGCGTCTGATGCGCTACGAGCCGGAGTCGCAGCGCCCCGTCCTGGTTCGCCAGGCGGCGGAGCGCCAGGCCCAGCGAGAGCAGCTCCTGATGCGGCAGCGGCTCATCCAGGCCTACATGGACGCGCTGGGCCAGCTGGCCGACGACGGGCTGACGACGTACGACAAGCAGCTCGACGCGCTCGGGAACGCGCTGCAGGCCGCCAAGTTCGCCGATCAGGGCGAAGCGGCGGCGCTGACCGCGGTCTCGAAGCTGGTGACGACGGCGGCGACGGACCACTGGCGCCAGGGCAAGCTCGTCACGCTGATCGAGCAGGCCGATGCGCCGTTCCAGATCGTCGTGGGGACGCTGGTCGTGATCGTCGAGACGGGCTTCACGACGGATATTGCCAACGAGCGCGAAGCGCTGAACAAGTACTACACCGAGCTGCAGCGCACGAGCCGGGATCCCGCCGGGCTGGCGGCGCTCGGTGAATGGCGCGAGATACGGGACGGACAGATCCGGGACCGCGAGACCGCGATCCGCAGCTACGTCGTCGTCCTCAAGACCATCGCCTCCGGGCACCACAAGCTGTACGAGTCGCGACACGAGCTGTCGAAGGTCCAGGTCCAGGCCGAGATCCATCAGTACACGAGTCGGCTCAAGGAAGCCGTCAACGCGATCCGCAGCTTCTACTAGGAGGGACCATGGCACTGACCTCGGCCGACGCGTTCAAGCTCTCCAAGACGTTTCACGACCTCTCGGTCTCGATCGGGGAGTATCGGTTCGCCAACTGGGACGCTCTCAGCGAGGACAATCGCCGGACGCTGGAAGACGAGGAGTGGTCGCTCCTCAACGCATCGTCGGACATGGTGACCAAGGCCGTGGGGCTGACGCTCGACGAGACCGATCCCACGGGGCAGAAGATCCAGGCCGCCACCACGGCGGCCGCGAAGGCGGTGAAGACGCTCAAGGAGGTCGGCAAGGTGATCAACGTGGCGACGGCCGCGGTGGCGCTGGCCGCCGCGATCGTCTCCAAGGATCCGGGCGCGATCGCCAAGAACTCCAAGGCCGTCTTCGACGCCGCCACCGCCAAGGTATGAGTCCGGCCGGCATCCGTCACGTCATCGTGCTGGTGCTCGAGAACCAGTCCTTTGACCGGATGCTCGGCTGGGTGACGCTGCCCGATCCCGCCCAGCGTCTCGACGGCGTGACCGGGCGGGAGAGCGTGCCGGCCTCGCCGCCCGATCCGGGCGATCTCGTGCCCGTGAGCAAGATCTCGACGCCGGACGCGTACGTCACCGATCCGAGTCCCGGGCACTCGCTCGACGACGCCACGCTGCAGATCTTCGGGCAGCGGCGGGTGCCCGATCCGCCGGTGCCCACCAACAGTGGCTTCGTGCTCAGCTACTCGGAGCAGCCGGCCAGCGGCGGGCGTCCCGTCGGCCCGGTGGCCGGCCGGACGATCATGCAGTGCCTGGATCCCAACCTCGTCCCCGTCATCTCGGCCCTGGCCCAGAACTTCGTGGTCTGCGATCGATGGTTCTCGTCGGTGCCCGGCCCGACCTGGCCCAACCGCTTCTTTCTCCACGCGGCAACCGCCAACGGTCTGCTCGATACACCGGAGACGCCGGGCCAGCTGGCCTCGAAGTTCTTCAGCTCGCCCTACCGCATGCGCTCGATCTTCGAGAACCTGATGGACGCCGGGCACAGCTGGAAGGTCTACTTCGACGACTACGCGCAGACCTTCGCCCTGCGGAACCTGCACCCCTACGTCGACCGCTTCGTGCGCTTCGAGGAGTTCGCCCGGGATGTGGCCAGCGGCGCGCTGCCGGAGTACTCGTTCATCGAGCCGCGGGGCTTCAGTGCGCCGGGCTGGCCGGCCAACGATCAGCATCCGCCACACTCGGTGCTCGAGGGCGAGCGGCTCATCGCCAGCATCTACGACACGCTCCGGGGCCAGGACGCCGTCTGGCGCGAGAGTCTGTTCGTGCTCCTCTACGACGAGCACGGTGGGTTCTACGATCACGTCAAGCCGCCCGCCGCGCTCGTGCCGGACGCGACGTCCGGCCACGCGCAGTTCGCCTTCGACCGGCTCGGTCTGCGCGTCCCCGCGCTCCTCGTCTCACCGTGGGTGGGCGAGGGGATCGCCGATCACACGCCCTACGATCACACCTCGCTGCCCGCGACGCTCAAGAAGATGTTCGGGCTCCCGAGCTTCCTCACCGCCCGCGACGCCGCCGCGGCCACCTTCGAGCGCAACTTCCTGGCCCAGCCGCGGACCGTGACGCTGACCGATCTGGCGCGCGGCTGCGCCGCGCGCCGCGGCCCCGGTGTCGGCGCCGCCCGACGCGAGCCTCTCGCAGCACCAGCGCTCGCTGCAGATCGCTGGCCGAGGTCGTGGCGGGGCTCAAGGGTGGCGCCGGCATCGACACGCACGCCCGCGACTTCCTGAATCGAGGCGCAGGGCCCGTAGCCCGGATCAGCGGAGCGTGTAGGAGATCAGCTCGCGCTCGAGCGCGCCGTCTTTGACCGGGCGCCAGTCGCGGACCCAGTTCTTCACCTCGGGGCTGTACCAGGCATGCAGCGTCGGCTCGTTCTCCGGCTGTTGCGGCAGGTCACCTTGAAGGTGCGGAACGTTCCCGCTTGCGTCGGGACTGACTCCTCGGCTTCGACGCGGCAGGTCTGGGGGCGCGTCTCGATCGTCGGGGGCTTGGTCTGCTCCCGGGTGAACGTCTCCTCGCGTTCCGCGCCGACCGCCAGGGGCCAGGGATAGCGGGCGTCCGCCGGCGTGTAGCGAACCTGGACCTCGCCGCTGGTCTTCTCCAGGTGCACGGCGAGGTCGGATTTCCGGACGAAGAACTCTCGCTGGGTGCCGAGCTTGACCACGTAGTCGTCGTGCCCGTCGACGCTGCTCTTCCCGGTCGACGGTCCAGACAAACGTGCTCGACCCCGTGGGGCTCGACCGACCAGAAGGTCCAGTGATCGCCCGGCCTTCCAGGCCGGCGCCTGAATCGGCTCGGCGGTCGACGCCGGCATCGCGTCGATCGGGCGCGCGAGGGGCGCGGTAGCTCGAGGTCGACGCCGCTAAGCGGGCGCGCAGGTCGGCGATTTCCTCGGCGGGCGGCCGGTGGCCCGGCGTGCATCGGGTTCCCGCTTGCCTGGTACGCCATCGGACGCCACGCCGGCAGACGACCATCGTCGTCAGCGCCTGACGCTCGCTGAGCCCCTTGACTCGGACGAGGATTTCCACCGCCTTGGCGTTGGCGTCCAGCTCGCGTAGCTCCTGCATTCGCAGCGTACTCGGCCAAGGTCGAGCCGCGCCGGTCAGCAGGGCGTCGTGCCCGAGCACGTAGTGCGCGAGCTCGTGAGCCACCAGTGCGGTCAGGTCGCCCGATGTCGAGCTGGGTCTCGTTGAGATAGAAGTTGCCCTGACGGTAGTGCCCGCCGATGCCCAGGTTGGTGGCGCGGATCGATGGTCAGCGCGAATCGGGGGCAGCTTGTAGGCGGTCGTGGTCGCGTCGGCGAACCGCTGGACGTCGGCGACGGTGTCGCGCTGCACGGGCGTGAGAGTCACACATCCACCGGCGAGGAAGGCCAGAGCCACAACGACCGCAATCCATTTCATGACCGCGCCCCCATAGGTACGTCAATACGCCGCCAGATGCCTGGCGTGCCCGAGACTTCCCGAATATCGCACATCCGCCCGCCTCGAAAGAAAGCGGACGCGAGCCCCGCGGTCAGATGCCCGGCCGCTCGCGAGCGCGGGCGAGCCGGATCCCGAGGATCACGTGGGTCGCGATGATCAGCGGGACCAGGAAGGTCGGCAGCAGATTGAGGGGCAGCCGCTGCAGCGCGGCCATCGACGCGGGGTCGGCCGCGCCCAGCCGGACTGCCGTCACGACCACGAACAGGATGTCGGCCAACCCGAGCACGTTCCAGACGGCGTAGGCCGCTCGCCGGCCCCCGGCGCGCGGGGCGCCGATCAGCAGTAGCACGATCGCCAGGCTGGCCACCGCGATGTCGCCCCAGCCCCCCGGCACCGCGAAGTCATAGGGCAGCTGCCCGCGCGCGTACAGGTAGAGGAAGTAGAAGCCGACGAAGCGCGTGAGGTGGAAGGCGACGAGCCAGCGGAGGTCGACCCCGCCCAGCCACGCGCGAAATCGCGGGCGCAGCCACCCGGCGGCGAGCACGGCTGCCGTCAGCACGGCGATGACGACTGGCGGCGGCCACGTCCGTCCGAGCCCGGTGGCGCCGACCGCGATCGCCACGAGCAGCCAGGCCAGCCCGATCAGCACCACGGTCCGCGAGCTGACGCGCCCGGCGTGGCGCCGACTCAGAGCTTCATCTCGTAGATGTACAGGCCGCCGATCATGCGATCGACCGTGTAGACGATCTGCCGCTCGTCCACGAAGACGTCGTTGAGCTGGATGCGCCTTCGCCCGCGACTTGCGCGGCGCCGGCGGCACCGCCGCACGCGACCTCGCGCGGCTGGAACGGGTCCGAGATGTCGAAGGCGCGCACGCCGCCGTTGAAGAAGGTGCCGACGATGATCGTCTCCGAGATCCACGAGCCCGGCGCCGGACGGTTCTCGTGCAGGTTGTGCGCGCCGAAGCGCCCGCCGCGCCTGGCGAAGGTCTTGACCGGTGGCAGCGGGCAGGTGCTGATCGGCACGGGGTTCGTCTCGTCGCGGACGTCCACGATCCACACCAGCTTGGGCCAGTCCTTGGCCGCCGTCCGCGATGGACTCGTCGCTGACCACGAGCAGGCCGCGGTCGAGCAGCGGCAGCAGCGTGTGGGTGAAGCCGGGGAACGGCGGCTGGTAGTCCCAGCGCGCGACGAGGCGCGGGTGCGCCTTGTCGGCGATGTCGAGGATGATGGCGCCGCCGTCGAGATAGCCGACCCAGGCGCGGTCCGGGCGCTTGGGATAGACGTTGGTGTTGTGCGCGCGGATAGCCGGAGTCGAACACCGGATGCCGCGGCGGCGGCGGCTCGGCATCGCCATCGCGCGTGCCGGGCAGCCACCAGCGCCCGACCTCCGTCGGGCGCGTGGGCTGGCGCACGTCGACGATGCGGTAGCACTGGTCGTCCTTGCGGATTGCGCGGCGTGAAGTCGGCGGCGCCGGCCGCCATGTGGACGTACTCGCCGTCCACGAACCACAGGTGGTGGACGCCGCGCGAGGCCGGGCCGGAGGCGTCGAAGAAGGCGATCGAGCGCGGCTTGGCCGGATCCGCCACGTCGAAGATCTCGAAGCCGGCCGGCGTGAGGCCGGGCGCCTGCGTCTGGTAGGCGACGACCAGCAGGTCGCCGACCAGGTCGAGCGAGTTCGAGCGCATCCGCTCGTGCGGCAGGTCGGTCTGCACGAGGACCGACGGCTTGCGCGGATTCGGTCACGTCGACGGCGGTGACGTTCTTCGGCGCCGACTCGTGGGCGAGCCACAGCACGCGCCGCCCGTCGCGCGTGAGCTGGATGGCCATGCCCTCGCCGCAGTTGCCGAAGCCGTCGAGCGGATGCTGCGCGAGCAGCCGCATGTTGCGCGCGGTGGGCGCGCTCATGCGTCGCGCGGCTCCTCGCGGATGAAGCGGCCGCTACGGAGCTCGGCCAGCGTCTGCTCGATCTCTTCGCGCGTGTTCATCACGAACGGCCCCCAGCGCGCGATCGGCTCGTGCAGCGGCCGCGCGGCGGCCAGCAGGAAGCGGCCTCCCTCCGGACCGGCGGCGGCCTCGACCAGGTCACCCTCGCCGAAGACGACGAGCGCCGGCGCGCTGGCGCCGGGCCTGGCCCGGACCGAAGCGGACCTCGCCCTGATCGACGTACGCGAACACCGTGTGGCCCAGCGGAACCGGCTCCCGGAACGTCGCGCCGGCCGGCAGCGTCACGTCCATGAACTTCGGCGCGACGGCCAACCCCTCGACGGGGCCCACGAGGCGGCCGTCGCCGCTCTCGCCGGCGACCATCCGGATCCGCGCGCCCGTGTCGACCTCGGTCTCGGCCAGCCGGTCGGCGCTCAGCTCGCGATACTTCGGCCGGCTCATCTTGTCGCGCGCCGGCAGGTTGAGCCACAGCTGCAGCCCGGCGATGCCTTCGGGGCGCACCTGCGGCATCTCCTCGTGCAGGATGCCGCTGCCGGAGCTCATCCACTGGATGTCGCCGGAGCCGATCGTCCCGCGGTGGCCCAGCGAATCGCCGTGGGCGATCTGGCCGTGGCGGACGAGCGTCACGGTCTCGATGCCCCGGTGCGGGTGGTAGGGGAAACCGGCCTGATAGTCGGCGGGCTTCGCCGATTCGAAGTGGTCGAGCAGGAGAAACGGATCGAGGTGGTCGAGACTGCGCGTGCCAAGGCTGCGCCGCAGGTGCACGCCCGCCCCCTCGACGACCGGCTCCGGCGTGATGATCTGAGCGACTGGGCGCGAGGTCTGGCTCATGCTGCTCCTCCTCCCGAGGCCATCCGCTACTTGCGTCCGGCCTCGCGGACCGCGCGATCCCGGTAGGTGAAGTTGAAGATCTTCCCGACCGGCAGCAGGTCCTTGTACTTGAGATACCCCATCTCGCCCGCCAGTTTCTGCATCGACTCCAGCACGGCCGGGTCGGTCTCGAGGTTGGGGTCCAGGACGTGGGCCCGGGCCTTCTGGATCACCTCGGCCTTGGCCCCGGTGTACTTGACCATGATCTCGATATTCCGGGGCTGCTTCCAGCCGTTGTCCAGGGCGAGGTCGCGCGCCGCCTTGAGGTAGGCCGTCATGACGGTCTGGGCGAGCTCGGGGTTCTTCGCCGCCCACTCCTTGTTCCAGAAGAGCGCCGTGATCGGCGTGGCCTTGGCGTCGGCCGGCCGGCTGAGCGGGCGCAGGGCGATGCCGCGCTCCTCGGCCAGCGTGGGGAAGGGCTCGGAGACGATGCCGGCCTCGACCGCGCCGGACTCGAGCGCCGGGACCATGTCGGGGAAGGGCATGATCTTGACCTGGACGTCCTTGAGCGTCAGACCGTCGGTCTTGAGCGCCTCCTCCATCATCCACTCCACGGCGGCGCCGCGGATGTTCAACGCGATCGCCTTGCCTTTGAGATCGCCGATGCGCTTGATGTCCTTGCCCCAGGACGCCTTGCGCACGGTGAAGTAGTCGGCCAGGTATCCCGCGTGCTGCGGGGCGACGAACTCCACCGGCAATCCGGACGCGATCGCGTTGAACCCGGCCGCACCCATGCCGGCCGCGCCGACCTGCAGCTGTCCGGTGGCGACCTGGGAAAGGATCTCGGGACCACCAGCCAGACGCACCATCTCGACGCTCACGCCGGCCGCGGGCAGGTGCCGGTCGCCGAGCAGACACACCGCGGCGAAGGAGTCGGTCGGGATGTAGCCGATGCGGACGGAGGGCTTGGCCTGCGGCATCGCCGCGGGCGCGACGGCGAGCACGGCGACGACGAGGAGCAGGCCGACAGTGGCCCGACTGAAGGTGCGCATGGATGCCTCCTGTGCGTTCGGTGTCGCTTACCGCCAGCCGATGTCGTCCTGCCAGCCGAGCGCTCGCCGTTGCACGGCCCGCAGGCCCCGCGTGGCGCCGAGCCCCATCAGCCCGATCAGCAGGAACGCCGCGTACATCTCGCCGGTGAGCAGCATCTGCCAGTAACGGAACACCAGGTGGCCGAGGCCGGACTTGGCCGCGACGAACTCTACCGCGATGACCGTGATGAGCGCCAGCCCCAGTCCCAGGCGCAGCCCGGTGAGGACGGCGGGTAGCGCGGCCGGCAGGATGACCTTGCGAAAGAGTGCGAGGCCCCGGGCGCCGTAGTTGCGGCCGGCCTCGACGAGGCGCGGATCGATCGTGGCGGCGCCGCCCGCGGTGCTGGTGACGATCTGGAAGAACGCGGTCACCGCGGCGGTGAAGACGAAGGCGCCTTCGCCCACGCCGAGCAGGATCAGGAACAGCGGCAAGAGCGCGATCTTCGGCAGGGGATAGAGCAGCGCCACCGACGGCTCGATCGCGCGGCGGAGCGGCCGCCACAACCCCATGGCCAGGCCGAGCGGCACGCCGGCGCCGGCGGCCACCAGGAACGCGACGGCCAGACGTGACAGCGTGGTGAGCGCGTCGCCCCAGAACGCGCCGGCGCTCAAGAGTTGGCCCAGCGTCGCGGCGATCACCGTGGGCGGCGGGAAGTAGCGCGGCGAGACGACCCCAGTACGCGCGGCGATCTCCCACACGGCCACGAGGAGCACCGGCAGGGCGGCGCCGCTCACGCGCCGACCTCGGCGATGTCCTGCGCCCAGGGGATCAGCCGGCGCCGCAGCCGCTCGACACCCCACGTCAGCACGGCGCCGAGCGCGGCCACGCTCACCAGCGCCACGTACATCTCCTCCACGCGCAGGATCTGCCACGACAGCCAGAGCAGCGCGCCGAGGCCGCGCTGGGCGCTGACCATCTCGACCGCCACCACGACGATCAGCGTGTAGCCGAGGCCGAGACGCAGCCCGGTGAAGATGGCGGGCAATCGTCCCCGGCAGGAGCACGGTCAGGAACAGCCGCGCGCCGCGCGCGCCGAAGTGACGGGCGGCCTCGAGCACCGTGCGGTCGAGCTGCTGCACGCCGGTCATCGTCGTGAAGGCCACGAGGAAGAACGACGTGAAGGCGGCCGTCACCGCCACCGCGACCTCCTCGGCCCGCAGCGCGAACGACACCAGCGGCAGGAACAGCACGCTCGGGATGGGATAGATCAGCGCGAACAGCGGATCCAGCCCTTCGCGCGTACGGCGTGACATCCCCATCGCCAGCCCGATCGCGACTCCCGGCACCGCCGCCAGCGCGAAGGCCGCGGTCAGCCGCGCCAGCGTGAGCCGCGAGGTGGCCGAGCAGAGTGCCGTCGGCGAGCTGGGCCACGAGCAGGCGCGCGATCGTCGACGGACGCGGAAAGAAGACAGCGCGCAGCAGGCCGGTCGCGCTGGCGATCTCCCAGGCCACCAGTACCAGCGCCGGCAGGATCAGCGGCGCCAGGTCGAGTCGCGAACGCGGGCCGGCCGGCTCACGACGGGGGATCGCGCCGCTCGGCCTCGGCGCTCTTGAGCACTTCCTCGCGTAGCTCGGCCCAGATCTTGTCGACCAGCGCCCCGAACTCGGGCGAGGCGCGGGCCTCCAGCCCGCGCGGCCGGCCCAGCGGCACCGGGAACACGCGCTTGACGCGGCCGGGACGCGCAGTCAGGAGCACCACGCGGTCGCCGAGCAGGAGCGCTTCCTCCAGCGAGTGGGTGACGTAGATCACGGTGGCGCCGAGCTCGGCCCAGAGGCGCAGCAGCTCTTCCTGGAGGATCACGCGCGTCTGCGCGTCGAGGGCGGCCAGCGGCTCGTCCATCAGCAGGACTTCTGGATCGTTGGCCAGCGCGCGAGCGATCCCCACGCGTTGCTTCATGCCGCCGGAGAGCTGGTGCGGATAGGCGCGAGCGAATGCGCGCAGCCCGACCAGATCGAGCATGCGGCGTGCGAGCGCCTCGCGCTCCGGCCGGGGCACGCCGCGGTTCTCGGGACCGAACATCACGTTGTCGAGGACGGTGCGCCACGGCAGGAGCGCGTGCTCCTGGAAGACCATGGCGGTGGGAGGACGCCCGGGCCGGTTGGCCCGGATGGTCGACCTCGCCGGACTCGTGCGGCGCCAGCCCGGCCACCACACGGAGCAGCGTGGACTTGCCGCAGCCGCTCGGGCCCACCAGGCAAACGAACTCGCCGGCCTCGACCTCCAGGCTGATCCGCTCGAGCGCGACGAGGCGGCCATCCCGGGCGGGGTAGGCGACCGTGAGGTCACGAATGGAGACCTGAGAAACGCCCGGCGCCATCGGCGGCGGCACCGTATCACCGCGTCGCGCCAGCGGTCAATGACGCGGCGAGACCTTGCATGGCGAGATTTCACCCGGACCGCGGGCAAGGTCCTTGACGCTGCCGCGTCCGGGCTGTTATACGACGGCGCAGGCGAGGGATGTCCCGCCGGCCCCTGAGGTCGCGGGAACTCGCCGGCCCGGTCGATTGTTCACCCGGCGCTCACGCTGCCGACCCCGATGGGGCGGCGGCATTTCCCAACCGCCGCTCCCAAGGAGGATTTCCGATGCGGAAAGCGAAACTCCTGTCCCTGGCCCTCGGCAGCGCGCTGCTCTTCACGGCCACCGTGGCGACTGCCCAGACCCCGGCACCGCCGCCGCCAGCCTACGGCTTACCGATCACCCTCGATCAGGCCAAGAAGGTGATGGCCGGCGCCGAGGCCGAAGCCAAGAAGAACAACTGGCCGGTCGCCATCGTCATCCTCGACTCGGGCGGGCAGATCGTGATGATGCAGCGCCTCGACAACACCCAGTGGGGCAGCTCCGACATCGCCAAGGAGAAGGCCCGTTCCGCCGTCGCGCTGCGGCGCCCGACCAAGGCCCTGCAAGACGCCATCGCCCAGGGCGGCGTCAACCTCCGCTTCCTGAGCACCGGCTTCAGCGTGCTGGAGGGCGGCATCCCGATCATCGCCGACGGCAAGATCATCGGCTCCATCGGCGTCTCCGGCGTCATGTCGAACCAGGACGCTCAGACCGCCCAGGCGGGGATCGACAATCTGAAGTAGTCGGCGGGACGGAGCGCTCCGGCGAAGGTCGGGGCGCTCCGCACATACTATTGAGCGCGGTGTCTGTGAGCGCGCGTGTCTGTCTGGGTTTCCGCGGAAACGCGCTCGGTGGCTAAACGCGTTTCCGCGGAAACGTCCCAGTGGGGCGACTCTGCTACGTCGTCGGGCTGCCGGACTCTCCCCCGGTCGCCACCAGCGCCCACGGCCTGCCCTGCGCGTCCCGGTTTCGTGTCGGTAACTGTCTGGGCACTGTCCGATGGTGTATCGAATTTTCGACCTTGACGGCACTTTGCTCGTGCGTCGACTGCGCATCGTCGATAGGCCGTGAACCACCTTCAGCAGCGCCTTAGCGGCCGCACAGCTCTGATGCGTCCTGGCGTCCGCAAAAACTCGCGAGGACGCGCCGATCGCCTCGCTCTGTGCCTCTCAGGCCGGCTGAAATTCCGGGGGTAGAGTCGTCCCAACACAGGGAGACTCCACATGCTGATGCGCTCACTCGAGCAGCTGGGCGACGAGATCGCGGAGCTGTCCGTCCACCTCGACGCGGCCACGGTGCGGCTTCTCGATCTCATCCGCGAGTTCGACGTTCGCGAGGGGTGGAACAACGGCTTCCGCTCGTGCGCAGCGTGGCTGGCGTGGCGCGTCGGCCTGGACCTGGGCGCGGCGCGAGAGCGCGTTCGCGTCGCGCGCGCTCTGGAAGACTTGCCGCGGCTCGGGCAGGCACTGGCGCACGGCGAACTCTCCTACGCCAAGGTTCGAGCGCTGACCCGTGTAGCCACGCCGGAGACCGAGGAGCGACTGCTTGCGGTCGGCCGCGCTGGCACCGCCGAGCACGTCGAACGCATCGTCAGGGGCTGGCGCCGCGTGGACCGACAGGCGGAGACCAATGAGACCAAGCGACGCCACACCAATCGAGCGCTCCATGTGTATCAAGATGTCGACGGTACGGTTGTGGTTCGCGGGCGGCTGGAGCCCGAAGCTGGCGCGGCGCTCATGCAGGCACTGACCGCCGCGCGAGATGTCCAGCGAGCCAAGATGGCGACGCTAGACGCCGTGAACGTTTCCGCGGAAACGCGCTCGTTCACTCAGCAGCAGGCGGATGCCCTGGTGCTGGTCGCGGAGACCGCCCTCCACCATGGGATCAATCCCGGGTACTCCTGGCGAGCGCTATCAGGTGGTCGTCCATGTGGATGCCGAGGTCCTCGCCGCCGAGGATACAGCGTGACCCTCGGCAACGTCGCGCTCGAAGACGGCGGCGGTTTCGCGGAAACGTCCAGCGGCACGCGTGCGATGCCAGCCGGGTGGGATGGCACGATGCCGAGGCGTCACGTGGAGCTCAGCGCGCGCTCGGGCGATTCCGACGGCTGCGCCGCGCACTCGCCTGTCGAGATCCACGGTGCGCGTTCGGCGCACCGGCCACGAACTCTGCGCGCTCGCCGGTCGCGAACTCGCCTACATCGTCGGACTCACGAACTCCCCGCCCATCGCGACCAGCGCCCACGGGCCGCCCTGCGCGTCCCAGCTGAAGCCGATGTGGGCGGAGAGCGCGTGCTGGTCGCGGAAGATGCGCTGGATCGGATAGCGGTCGTAGATGCCGTTGGCGCCGGCCAGCGCGTGCAGGGCGTCGACCGCCTCGGTGCACTGCTCGATCGCCCACGCGACGTTGCGCTTGAAGCGCAGCTTCTCCTCGATCGTCGGCGCGCGGCCGTCGTGCGCGATGCGCTCGGCGGCGAGGCAGTCGGCGCGGATGACCAGGCGCGCGGCGTCGACCTGGGCGCCGGCGCGGGCCACGCGCAGCTGCACGGCCTGGAAGTCGCGCATGCGCATGCGCGGTGTAGTTGGTGCTGCGCTCCTTGATGGCCTCGATGGTGAGCTCGAGCGCGGCCTGGGCGTTGCCGACGCCGGCGCCGGCCAGACAGTGGGAGCCGAGCGCGGCCAGCGGCACGCGGAACATGGGATTGGGATTGCTCCGCGCGCCCGGGAAATCCGTCGCCGCCGCGGATGTCGTACATGCAGAGCGCGCGATGCTCGGGGACGAAGACCTCGTTGGCGCGGACCGACTTGGAGCCGGTGCTGCGCATGCCGAGCACCTGCCAGTCGTCGACGATCTCGTACTCGCCGCGCGGCACCAGGCACATGCGGTGATCGACGACGCGCTCGCCGTCGCGCACGGTCACCGCCAGCATGTTCCAGGTCGGCCGGATCGACGCCGCTCGAGAAGTTCCAGAAGCCGCTGATCGACGAAGCCGCCGTCGACCCGCCGGCCGCGCCCCTGCGGGATAGGCGATGCCGGAGGCGATCAGCGCGTCGGGATCCTGGCCCCAGACCTCCTGCTGGGCGCGCTCGTCGTAGAGCGCCAGCATCCAGTGATGGATCGAGAGGTTGGCGACGTTCCAGCCGGTGGAGGCGCAGCCGCGCGCGACCTCGGCGGGAACGTCGAACATCGCCGACGAACGGCAGCTCCATGCCGCCCCAGCGCTTGGGCTGGTGGAAGCGGAAGAGGCCCGCCGGTGCAGGTCGTCCAGCGTCTCCTTCTCCATCTGGCGCGCGGTCTCCGCGCCGGTCGGCGCGCTCGCGCAGCGTCGGGACCAGTGCGCGCGGCGCGGCGCATCGCCTCGTCGTAGCCGACCTCGGCGAAGCGGCGAGCGGTCACGCGCGCATCCCGGCCGTCTGCGGCATCGCGGTCTGCGGCATCTTCGAGTAGTCCTCGCCGCCCCAGTCGGTGACGTCCTTGAGGCCGAAGAAGTTCAGCTCGATGGTGAGGCCGTTGGGGTCCTTGATGAAGATCTGGTAGAGGTCGAACTCCGGCAGCGAGCGGGGCTGGAACTCCATGCCGCGCTCCTTGAAGCGCCGGATGAAGCCGCCCGGCTCGCTGGCCACGAAGGCGATGTGATCGACGACGCCGGCGTGGTCGGTGACCGCGTTCTTCGGCGTGCCGAGGTAGTACATCTCGGCGTTGGGGATGCCGTGCGGCCCCATGTGCACCTGGATCTTGCCGTTCACGCCGAGCCAGTAGCCCGGGAAGGGAAAGCTCGGCCGCGGCATCACCTGAAAGCCGAGGACGTCGCAGTAGAAGTTCTTGGTCTGCTCCAGATCGTTGGCGCGCACGAAGTAGTGATTGAGCTCGGTGACTGGCATGGCGTCCTCCTGGGTTGGCGGTAGTATAAACTCCGATCCTGCGAGGAGGAATCCATGGACCCCAACGCCAAGAAAACCGCGCTCCGGATGATTCCCTACGGTCTCTTCGTGCTCACCGCGGCCAAGGGCGACCGCGTCTCGGCGGGCACCGTGAACTGGGTGACGCAGGCGTCGTTCGAGCCGCCGCTCGTCGTGGTCGGCGTGAAGACCGACTCCGGCGGGCCACCCGCTGATCAAGGAGTCCAAGGCCTTCGCCCTGAACGTGCTGGGCAAGGGGCAGCAGGCGACGGCCTACACGTTCTTCAAGCCGGCCGAGAAGAAGGACCAGACCATCTCCGGCGAGCCGTATCGGGCGGGCTCGACGGGCTCGCCCATCCTCACCAACGCCCCGGCCTACATCGAGTGCACGCTCGAGACGACGGTGGAGATGGGGGATCACTCGATCTTCGTCGGCAAGGTCGTCGACGCGGGCGTCGCCAAGGCCCCTGATGGGCGGGCGGACGACGCCACGCTCTGGCTCAAGGACCTTGGCGACAAGGTCTTCTACGGCGGCTAGGGTCGGCTGAGCCCTACTTCAGCTTCAGGTCCTCGCACGGCCCCGCGTAGGGGAAGCCCTGGATCATTCCGGCAGTGGCGACCTCCACGCGCGGGCCGATGCCCCAGATGAAGCCCTGCTGGAAGATCGGCGCCACCTGCACCTGCTCGGCGACGATCTTCTGGATCTGGTGCAGCACCGCCTCGCGCTTGCCGCGGTCGAGCTCCTTGGCCTGGCGCTGGAAGAGATCGTCGATCTCGGGCAGCGAGCCGTAGGCGTACAGGCCGCCCTTGGTCATGAACGGCTCCAGCCGGGCGGCGGCGTTGCCGGCCGCGCCGGTGGCGCCGATCACCAGGCCCTTCAGCTTCTTGTCATGCCAGTTGGTCATGAACGTCGCGCGCTCCATCGTCCGCACGCGCGCCCGGACGCCGATCGCGCCGAGGAAGTTGCCGACCGACTCGCCCAGCGTCGTGTAGGGCGGCAGGGGCGTGAGATCGCCGGCGTCGAAGCCGTTGGCGTAGCCGGCCTCGGCCATGAGCTGCTTGGCCCGCGCGACGTCGTAGCGCGGCGGCTCGACGGCCAGGGCGAAGTCGAATTGCGGAGGCACGAAGGCGCCGGCCGACTTGCCGCAGCCCGAGCATCTCGGCCTGGTTGATGGCGTCGCGGTCGATGGCCAGGCTGGCGGCCAGGCGAACGCGCTTGTCGGCCCACGGTGACTTCGGATCCCAGCGGTCCAGGAAGTCCAGCCAGTAGATGCCGTAGAGCAGCGGCGCCTGCACGCGGATGCCCGGCGTGCGCTTGAGGTCCTCGGCCACCGCGCCGCCGAAGAGAAAGCCGGCGTCCACCTCGCCGGTCTTCACCGCCGCCGCCCGGGTGCTCTCGTCGGTGATGCTCTTCATGATCAGGCGCTTCACCGACGGCGCCTTGCGCCAGTAGTCGGGGAAGGCCTCCATCACCAGCTCGACGCCGGGCGTGAAGGAGACGAACTTGTAGGGTCCGGCTCCGATCGGCGCCTTCTTGTAGCCGTCCGTCGCCGACCTTCTCGACGTACTTCTTGGGCACGATCCACGCCGCCCCGGTCGCCGAGGTGCCGTAGAAGGCCATGAAGTCGGGCCACGCTTCCTTGAGGACGAAGCGGACACGGTTCGGTGCGACGATCTGCACCTCCTTGACCTTGTCCTTGAGGAGGCGGGCCGAGGCGCCTTTGTATCGGTCGAACGTGAACTTCACGTCCTCCGCCGGTGACCGGATCGCCGTTGTGGAACTTGGCGTTCTTGCGGATGAGGAACTCGTAGGTGAGCCCGTCCTTCGACATCGTCCACGACTCGGCCAGGCTCGGCGTCATGATCCCGGCCGGCAGCGGCTTCACCAGCGCGTCGTGCAGCGGGTAGAGGACCATGAACGGCGTGATGAGCGCCTCCGTCTCGCCGGGATCGAGCCAGCGCGAGACGAGCGTGACGTGCAGGCCGATGACCATCGTGCCATCCGGCGGCGCCGCGAGCGCCGGCGAGACGGTGCCGAGCACGAGCAGAGAGCGAAGCAGAAGCCCCAAGCCCAGAGACCGAGTCCGCATTCTCAGTTCCTCCCTCATCGGTCGAGCCACACCTCCTGCATGCGCGCGTAGTTGTAGAGCGAGTTGTGCGGGGGCAGGTTCTTCACGTACGGCCAGCTGACGAAGTACTCGTTGCGCCAGCCGAGCATCGGCCGCGCCACGTCGGCCTCGAGCCGGCGCTGGATCTCCCACACCAGCTTCAGCCGCTTGGCCCGGTCGAGCTCCTGCGACTGCTGATCGATCAGCCGGTCCATCTCCTCGTTGCAGTAGTCGGTGTAGTTGCGCGAGGCACCGCACCGGTAGTTCTCGTAGAGGTAGCCGTCGGGATCGTCGATGCCGGAGGCGGTGAGGTTGGCGCCCAGCTGGTACTCGCGCCGGACCAGGGCCGGGAAGTACTGCGCGGTGTCGACCTGCTTGACCGTGGCCTCGATGCCCACCAGGCGGAGCTGATCGGCCACGAACGAGGCCAGGTCGACGTAGATCGCGATGTTGCGCGTGGTCAGCTCGATGCGCAGCGGCTTGGCCGGGGACGACGCCCGGCCGCGGCCAGCAGCTTGCGGGCCTCGGCCTTGTCGCGCTCGGGCCCGCGGTAGCCGGGCAGCAGCTTGAGCTCGCGCTCCGGCAGCCCCCAGGTGCCCTGCGGCGGCGGCATCAGCGCGGCGCCGACGATGGCGCCGTTGTGCCGGACGCCCTGCACGTAGGCGTAGCGATCCATGGCCAGGCTCACGGCGCGGCGCACGCTCGGGTTGTCGAACGGCGCGCGCTTGTGGTTGACGAGCACGTTGTCGCTGCCGTTCTGTCCGATCACGCTGACCACCAGCGACGGCACCGCCTGCTTGAGCGTGTCGGCCATCGTCTTGGTCATCTCGAGCGGCTGCGAGACGTCGAGGCGGCCCGTCTGCAGCGCGGCCAGCCGCGTGCCGCGCTCGGTGATGACGGGGAACTTGATGCCGTCGAGATACGGCCGGCCGGCGATGAAGTAGTCGGGGTTGCGCTCCATCTCGACCATCGTCCCCGGCGTGTACTGCTTGAGCCGGAACGGGCCGGTGCCCACGCAGCGCTGGCGCAGGTCGTTGAGCGGCACGTGGGCCGCATAGACCGGCGAGTAGCCGGAGGCGAGCATCAGCAGGAGCGAGGGCTGCGGCCGCTTGAGGCGGAACACGACGGTGTGCGGCTCGGGCGCCTCGATGGCCTCGACGTTGGCGTACCACTCCTTGCGCGGGTTCAGCCGCAGCTTGCCCGGCGGCGTCCGCCGCCTCGCGGACGACGTCGAAGGTGTACTTCACGTCCCTGGAGGTGAACGGCTGGCCGTCGTGCCACTTCACGTTCCGGCGCAGGAAGAAGACGAGGTTGCGGTAGTTGTCCTGCCACGACCACTTCTCGGCCAGCTCGGGGATGATCGTGTCGACGGTCTCCACCGGCTTGAGCGGGTCGAAGATCACGAGATTCGAGTAGCACGACGCCACCGGCCACACGCCGGCGATGGTGGCCGCCTCGTGGATGGAGAAGCCCGGCGGGTTCTCGATCAGCATGGCGTTGAGGATGCCGCCGCGCTTGGGCGTCTGCGCGGCGGGCGCCGGTCACGGCGAGCGTGCCGAGCAGCCCGACGGCGAGGACGAGCGAGAGCAGCGAGCGTCGCGTCATGAATCGTACCTCTCTGCGCCGGGAGTGTACTCCATCATCCGACGCGGCTTGCCCGGTAGGTCTCGGGCGCCAGCCGGCCGAACAGGATGGCCACCGCGACCAGCAGGACGGCCGTGCCGCCCAGCGCCGCGTCGGCGCCGAGCAGGTCGGTCACCGCGCCGAGCACGAGCGGGCCGACCACGTAGCCGAGGTCGCCCAGCATCCGGTACGCGCTCATGGCGGCGGCGTTCATCCCGGACGGCGCGATGTCCGCCGCGTAGGCGGCCGGCGCCGCCCCGCTCACGCCGGAGGCCATGCTCCACACCACGCAGGCGGCGAGGAACCAGCCGTACGACGGCGCGACCAGGAACATCGTCAGCGCCACGCCCGACATCAGCGTGGCCGGCACGATCACGATCTTGCGACCGTAGCGGTCCACCAGCACGCCGGAGGGATACGTGAACGCCAGACCGACCAGGCTGGCCAGGGCCAGGCCGACGCCGAGCCGGTCGGTCGTGAGCGCCAGCCGATCGCGCGCCAGCACCGGGATGATGTTGAAGAGGGCGCCGGTGCGGGCCACCGCTCCGACGAAGCTGATGAGGCTCACCAGCACGAAGCCCAGGCGGCCGGTGAGCAGCCGGATCTGCGCGGAGAACGGCGGCAGCGCGGCCGCGGTCTCGCTCCACTCGGTACGGCCGTGGTCTTTCGTCTCGGGGATGCGGAGCCAGCCCAGCGCGGCGGCCACCACGCCCGCGCCGGCGTAGACCACGAACGGCGCCGCCAGGCCCGAGTGCTCGGCGAGCACCCCGCCGAGCAGCGGGCCGATGCCGACCGCGAAGAGGAACACACCCTGGTAAATCGCCATCGCCCGTCCGCGGTTCGCCGGCGTGGTGATATCCGCGAGCACGATCTGCCCCGTGATCATGACCAGCCCGGCGCCGGCGCCGGCGATGAAGCGCGCGGTGATGAACGTGGCGTAGGTGGGCGCCCACGCGCAGAGCAGGTTGCCGGCCGCGGTGATGAGCCCGCCGAGGGCCAGCGCGCCGCGGCGCCCGGCGCGATCGGCCAGCTGGCCGGCCGGCACGGCGATCAGGAAGCGGGCCAGGCCGTAGATGGCGATGGCCAGGCCGATGGCAGACTGGCCCACGTCGAAGGAGCGCGCGTAGAGCGCGAGCACCGGCATGACGCTGCCGAAGCCGAGCTGGTTGACCGCTATGAAGACGCACATCCAGACCAGGATCCGGGTGTGGCCGGCGGGTGGGTGGCTCATCCAGAGGTCGCAATGTATCTTACTCACGCAGACCGACCGCCAGGAGGCAGGGAATGGGACTGGGATTTGCGCTGTTCGCCGGTACGGCCGCCGACGTCATCCGGGCCTGCGCGCGGGAATCGGAGGCGCGCGGCTATAGCTCGTTCTGGGTCAACCATCCGGGCTCGACCGACGGCCTGGCCGCGCTCGCGCAGGCCGCGGGGGAAACGCGCAGCGTTGCACTGGGCGTCGGCGTCATCCCGCTGCACACGCGCGGCCCGGAGAGCATCGCCCAGGGCGTGCGCGACACACGCCTGCCGCTCGACCGCCTGCTGCTCGGGGTCGGCAGTCCCAACCCCAACTCGCTCAGCCGCGTGCGCGACGGCATCGCTGCGCTGCGTGGCCAGCTTCAGACGCGGCTGATCGTGGCCGCGCTCGGCCCCAAGATGTGCCGGCTGGCCGGCGAGGTGGCCGACGGCGTGCTGCTCAACTGGCTCACCCCCGAGCACGCGCGACGCTCCGCGGACCTGGTCCGCGAAGGCGCCGCGGCGGCGAAGCGGAAGACGCCGACCATCTACGCCTACGTGCGTCTGGCCATGGGCGCCGCCGCCGCGAGCCGGCTGGGCGAGGAGGCCGATCGCTATGCGCGCATTCCGGCCTACGGCGCCAACTTCGAGCGTCAGGGCGTGAAGCCGATCGACACGGCGATCGCCGTGCAGTCGCCCGCGGCGATCGCCACGGCACTGGAGCGCTGGCAGGGGGCGGTCGACGAGGTGGTGCTGCGCGCCATCACGGCCAACGACACGCTCGAGGAGAACCTCGCGCTGGTGCGCGGCGCCAAGCCGGCCTGAGCGGGCGCGCTCCGGTGCTGAGATTATCTGAGCGTGCCGGTAGAGAAAGTCGGGCGGATCGAGTCACGGCTCACGATGGTCGAGACGCAATGCCTTGACCGGGCTCACGGCGTCGGGCTATATGAGAGCGCTGAGTTGTGATGTCGAAGGGATTCGTCGTCCTGCTGGCTCTGGTCGTCCTTCCGCTGTGGGGATGCGCCTCGTCCACCCCGTCAGCCGCGCCAGCGGTCTCGTCTCCGGCTAGGCCCGCGTTCCCGAGTGCGCGGCGGGTCGCGATCGTCGCCACCGGGGAGAGCCACTTCGCCGTCGTCGAGAACAGCGCCGAGCCCGGGCGCACCTTCGACGAAGTCCTGAAGTGGAACCAGTACGGGCCGATGCTCCGGCCGCTGGCCGTGCTGGTTCATCAGGGCATCAACTGGCTGGTCGGGCTGGATCGAGCGGCGGGTACCGCGCCCGATGTCGGCGCCGTCTCGCCGTCCCTGATCGTGACCAACGCGCTGGCCCGTGCGCTCCACGCCAGTGGACGCTTCGAGGAGATTCGCGCGCTCGCGCGCGAGCCCCTCGGCGCCGAGCGGCGAGGCGTCGACGCGATTGCGCGCGTCACGGTGCCGCAGTGGGGCATCGTGCGCGTCCGTGCGGGCGATCCCGACCTCCTGTCGGCCTTCGCCGACGTGCGTGCGCAGCTGACGGTGCCCGAGACCGGAGTCATCGTGTGGGAGACCAGTCAGGACGTGACCGCTCCCGATCGGCTCCCGCTGGCATCGTTCAAGGATCGTCGCTTCACCGGAGGCCAGCTGCTCGACCTGCTGGAGCGGGCCGGGCAGCGGCTCGCCAGCGAGCTGCTGTACGCCAGGAGCGACGGCCAGTGACGCGGGCCCCCGGCGCGTCCCGCCGAGCGCTCGGCGTTGTCGCCGTGCTCCTGATCGCCGGCGGGTGCGCCTCCACCAGCGGGCTCGACATCGGCTATCCGGCCGCCAGCGCGAACCGCGCGATGCTGGGCTCGGTGGCGCCGTTGCGGATCGGCATCAGCCCCGTCGTCGATCGGCGCCTCGATGCCGTGCGGATCGGATCGGCCGCGAAAAGCGGCGCGGATATCGTCACGAGTCGGCCCGTGCCGGAGATCGTGCACGACGCCCTCGTGACGGAGATCGGCAAGAACGGGCACGCCGTGGTGACCACCGATGCGGACGCGATCCTGGCGGCCGAGGTCGACGAGTTCTGGCTCGATATCGTTCCCGGCTATCCGGAGATTCAGTACGTGGGCAAGGTCGCCATCGCGCTCGCCGTGGTGAACGCACATACCGGCGAGCGCCTGCTCGCCCGGCGCTACTTCGGGATCAGGCGGCAGCAGGCGGGGCCGGATGCCCCCGACGCCGCGCGCGAGGTGATGGACACGGCGCTCGCGCGAACCATCCACGACCTCGCGACCGATCGAGAGCTGGTGGCCGCGCTCGCCGGTCTGGGCGGAGGAGCGAGCGCTCCGAAGAGCGCGCGGCAGTAGATCAGCTCGCCTGTTCGAACGTCGCCTTGCAGCCGGCACAGCAGAAATACGTCGTGCGCCCTCCGGCCTCCGAGCGATGGCGGGCGGTGGCGATCTCGACCGTCATGCCGCAGATCGGATCGATGGCTTCCGTCGGCGTGACAGTCGCGACCGCGGGCTCGGCCTCCAGCGTCTTGTCACCGCGGTGGTGCTGGACGATCTCCGCCAGGATGCTGATGGCGATCTCCACCGGCGTGACGGCGCCGAGGTCCAGGCCGGCTGGCGCCTTGAGGCGACCCAGGCGATCGGCCGCCACGCCGCGCTGGCTGAGGCGTCCGAGGATCGCCGTGGTCCGCTTCCGGCTGGCGACGAGGCTGACGTAGCCGGCCTCCGAGCGCAGCACGCGCTCGAGCGCGTCCTCGTCGGAATCCGCGTGGGTGGCCACCACGACTGACGCGCGCCGTCCGAGCCCGAGCGCGTCGAGGCGTGCCCACGCCGAGGCGTCGTGCAGCGGCACCACGGAGTAGCCGGCGGCGCGGCCGAGGGTCTCGAGCGCCTCGATGACCGGGCCGTGGCCCACCAGGACCAGCTGCGGAGTCGGCAGATAGGGCTCCACGTAGATCTCCAGCGTGCCGCCGCTGTGGCACGTCATGGCGTAGTCGAGAATGCCTTCGGTGCGGCCGGGCTGGCGGCCGCCCTCGCCGTAGAGCCCGACCAGCCGCGGTCGACCGTCGCGCAGGGCCTTCAGCGACTCGCGGACGAGGACCGGCTCAGCGCAGGCGCCGCCGACCCAGCCTTCGACGCGGCCGTCGGCGTGCACGAGCGCCTTGGCGCCGGGCTTGGCCGAGGTCGGCGCCTCGCAGCGGACCACCGTGGCCAGGACGAACGGCTCGCCCCGACGCTGGAGATCCGCCGCGACGTCGATCAGCGGCTCAGCCATGATGCTCGGTCATTCGGTCACGCCGTGCGCCCGCAGCAGCTTCCACACCTTGGCCGGCGTGATCGGGATGTCGATGTGCCGCACGCCGAGATGCCAGAGCGCGTCGACCACCGCGTTGGCGATGGCGGCCGGCGCGCCGACGGTGGCCGACTCGCCGACGCCCTTGGCGCCGATCGGATGGTGCGGCGACGGCGTGATGGTGTGGCCCGTCTCCCACTTCGGCGTCTCGACGGCGGTGGGCAGCAGGTAGTCGATGAAGCTGCCGCCCTGGATGTTGCCGTTCTCGTCGTAGGAGATCTCTTCGAACAGCGCGGGCGCCAGACCCATCGTGAGGCCGCCGTGGATCTGGCCCTCGACGATCATCGGGTTGATGATGTTGCCGCAGTCGTCGATGGCGACGAAGCGCCGGATCTTCACCTCGCCCGTGCCGCTGTCGATGTCGACCACGCAGATGTAGCTGCCGAACGGGATAGGTGAGGTTCGGCGGATCGTAGTAGCTGACCGCCTCGAGGCCCGCCTCCATCCCCTGCGGGTGATTCGTGTAGGCGGCGAAGGCGCTGTCCTGGATCGTCTTCGACTTGCCGGGCGAGCCCTTGACCGAGAACTTTCCGGGCTCCCACTCCAGATCTTCCTCCGCGACCTCGAGCAGGTGCGCGGCGATCTTGCGGGCCTTGGCCCGGATCTTGCGCGCGGCCATCGCCGCGGCCGCGCCGGCCATCGGCGTCGAGCGGCTGGCGTAGGTGCCGAGACCGTACGGCGCGGTGTCGGTGTCGCCTTCTTCGACCTTGATGTCTTTGGCAGGGATACCGAGCTCTTCGGCCAGGATCTGAGCGTACGTCGTCTCGTGGCCCTGGCCCTGCGACTTGGTGCCGAAGCGGGCGATGGCCTTGCCGGTGGGATGCATGCGGATCTCGCAGGAGTCGAACATCTTGAGACCGAGGATGTCGAAGTGCTTGGACGGGCCGGCGCCGACGATCTCGGTGAAGCTCGAGATGCCGATGCCCATGAGCTCGCCCTTGGCGCGCTTTTCGATCTGCTCGCGCCGCAGGCCGGCGTAGTCGATCATGTCCATGGCCTTCTGCAGCGCGCCCCCGTAGTTGCCGCTGTCGTACTCCCAACCGAGCGCCGACTTGTACGGGAACTGGTCGGGCTTGATGAAGTTCTTCATCCGGAACTCGGCCGGGTCGACCTTCAGCTGATGCGCCATGAGATCGACCATGCGCTCGATCGTGTGCACGGCCTCGGTCACGCGGAACGAGCAGCGGTAGGCGATGCCGCCCGGGCGGCTTGTTGGTGTAGACGCCGTCGACCTCGACGTGGGCGGCCTTGAGGTCGTACGAGCCGGTGCACACGTGGAAGAGCCCGGCCGGGAACTTCGACGGGTTGGCGGCGGCGTCGGTGTAGCCGTGGTCGGCCAGCGTCTTGATTCGGATCGCGGTGAGCGTGCCGTCCTTGCTCGCCGCCAGCTCGGCGGTGATGTGGTAGTCGCGGGCGAAGGAATCCGCCTGGAGGTTCTCCATGCGGTCCTCGATCCACTTCACCGGCTTGCCGGTGAGCACCGAGGCGGCCACCGCGATGACGTAGCCGGGATAGACCGGCACCTTGCCGCCGAAGCCGCCGCCGATGTCGGGCGAGATGATGCGGATCTTGTCCTCGGCGAGGCCGACGTGGCCGGCCACCAGCGCGAACACCGTGCGGATGGCGTGCGGCGCCTGCGTGGTCATCCACACCGTGAGCTGCTCGTTGATCTTGTCGAAGCTCGCGACGCAGCCGCACGTCTCGATCGACGCCACGTGGATGCGCGGCAGGTAGATGTCTTCCTTCGACCGTCACCGCGGCTTCCGTGAAGGCGCGATCGGTGGCGGCCTTGTCGCCCCACTCCCAGTGCCAGATGTGATTGTCCTTCTTGTCCTTCTTGTCGGTCCGCAGCACCGGTGCGCCCGGCAAGAGCGCCTTGCGAGGATCGACGACCACCGGCAGCGGCTCGTACTCGACCTCCACCACGGCCGCGCCGTCGGCGGCGGCGTAGCGGCTGGTGGCGAGCACGGCGGCGACTTCCTGCGCCTGGTACATGACCTTCTCGATCGGCAGGACCATCTGGGTGTCCGACATCAGCGTCGGCATCCAGTGCAGGTTGTACTTGGCCAGGTCCTGGCCGGTGATCACGGCGAGCACGCCGGGAACGGCCAGCGCCTTGGTTGAGTCGATCTTGACGATCTTGGCGTGGGCGTACGGGCTGCGCACGATGTCGAGATAGAGCATGCCGGGCAGCTCGACGTCGTCGACGTAGGTGCCCTGGCCTCGGATGAAGCGCGGGTCTTCCTTGCGCTTCATCGAGTGGCCCATCCCGCTGACTTCGGGGGTCGTCCGCAGCGCCATCACTTGCCTCCCTGCGCGAGCGCGGCCGCGGCGTGCTGGACGGCCTTGACGATGTTCACGTAGCCGGTGCACCGGCAGAGGTTTCCCGAGATCGCCCAGCGGATGTCGTCCTCGCTGGGCTTGGGGTTCTTCTGGAGGAACGCGTAGCTGGTCATCAGCATGCCCGGCGTGCAGAAGCCGCACTGCAGCCCGTGCTCGGCCATGAAGCCGTCCTGCAGCGGATGCAGCGTGCCGTTCTGCTCCAGCCCCTCGACGGTCATGAGCTGCTTGCCGTCGGCCTGCACCGCGAACACCGTGCACGACTTGACCGCGCGGCCGTCCAGCAGCACCGTGCAGGCGCCGCAGTGCGTGGTGTCGCAGCCGATGTGCGTGCCGGTCAGCCGCAGATTCTCGCGGAGGAGGTGGACGAGCAGCAGGCGCGGCTCGACGTCGCGCCTCGTGCTTCTCGCCGTTGACGGTGAGCTGGATGTGCATCGCGCTCACTTCCTTCCTTCGGCGCGCTCGACCGCCCGGCGAAGGGCGCGCGCTGTCAGCACTCGCACGAGGTCTTGCTTGTACTCGGCCGATCCGCGCAGGTCGTCGCTGGGCTGGGCGGCGGCGGCGGCCAGCTCGGCGGCCTGCTTGATGGTCGCCGCGTCGGGCCGCTTGCCCTTGAGCGCGGCCTCGGCCTGGGTGGCCTTGATCGGGGTCAGGCCCACGTTGGTGAGGCCGATCCCGACCTGATCGCACGTGCCGCCGGCCGACAGCACGATCTGCACGGCGACGGCCGCGGTGGCGAAGTCGCCGACCTTGCGCTCGAGCTTCAGGTAGGCGCCGCCGCTGCGCGCCGGCGGCGTCGGGATCCGGATCTCGGTCAGGATCTCGTCGGGCCGCAGCGCGGTCGCGAACAGCCCGGTGAAGAACGCGGTCGATCGGGATCGTGCGCTCGCCCTTCGGTCCCGACCGCGACGACCTCGGCGCCGAGCGCCAGCATCGTGGCCGGATGGTCGTTGGCGGGATCGGCGTGGGCGAGGTTGCCGCCCACCGTGGCCAGGTTGCGCACCAGCGGGTCGGCGATCACCTTGCACGTGTCGTGGAGCAGGGGATAGCGCGTTCGCACGACCTCGGATTCTTCCAGATCCGACTCGCGCGTGAGCGCGCCGATCCGCGAGGAAGCCGTCGGCCTCGCGCACGCCGTCGAGCCCGCCGATGCCGTTGATGTCCACGACGTGGCGGGGGCTGGACAGCCGGAGCTTCATCAGCGGGATGAGGCTCTGGCCACCCGACAGCACCTTGGCGTCGTCGCCCAGGCGCGCCAGCAGCGCCGTCGCTTCCTTGATCGAGCCTGGGGTGTGATACTCGAACGCGGCGGGAATCATCGTGGTGTTCCCCTGTATCGGCGGATTGTGGAGAGCGCCCTTTTGTTACGGCTGACGCGATCTACGGCGCACCGTACGAGCCCGCGCCGATCATGTCAAGCCGGAGTTCCGGAGCGGGGTTATCGTCGTGTTCGCGTGAAGGGAGATGCCAGCATGAAGCGCAAGACGAAAGCCAGGGCCAAGGCCAAGCGAGCGGTGACGGACCTGACGGCCAAGAAGGCCGCGAAGGGCGGCGACGTCGGCACCTACACGGTCAGCACTCACATCCGCCGGATCTACAGCAAGCTCGGATAGCCGGGACGGCCAGCACCCTCGAGGCCGCGAGATGAGGGCATTTCGGTTCGGCGTCAACATGCGGACGTCGGCCTCGGCGGCCGAGTGGGCCGATCGCGCCCGGAAGCTCGAGGACCAGAGTTACTCCACCCTCTGCCTGCCCGACCATCTGGCCCCGATGCTGGCGCCACTGCCGGCACTGGCCATCGCAGCGGCGGCGACCCGGCGCCTGCGTGTCGGCACGATGGTGCTCAACAACGACTTCCGTCATCCCACGGTCCTGGCGCGCGAGGCGGCCACCCTCGATCTGCTGAGCGACGGACGTCTGGAGCTGGGACTGGGCGCCGGCCACATGAAGTCCGAGTACGACGAGGCCGGCCTGACGTTTGATCGAGGCGCCGTCCGCGTGGCCCGGCTGGCCGAGGCGGTCGTGATCGTCAAGCGTCTGTTCGACGGCGAGCCGGTCACCTTCCACGGCCAGCACTATCGACTGACCGGGCACTCGGTCCATCCGCGGCCCGTGCAGCGGCCGCGCCCGCCGATCTTCATCGGCGGCAACGGACCGCGCCTGCTCGCGCTGGCCGCGGCCGAGGCCGACATCGTCGGCTTCACCGGCATCACCTTCGCGCGGGGCGGTGCCGCGCCGGACTTCTCGGGATTCCGCGCCGCCGACGTGGACGCGCGGGTGGGGCTCGTGCGGGAGACCGCCGGCGCCCGCTTCGATCGGCTCGAGCTGAATGCGCTGCTGCAGCGGGTGATCGTGACCGACGATCGCCGGGCGGCCGCCCAGGAGCTGCTGCCAGCGCTGGACCGCGCTCAGCATGGAGGACATCCTGGGGAGCCCCTTCGTGCTCCTCGGCTCCGTGGACGAGATCGTGGCCGACCTCGAGGCGCGACGAGCGCGCTGGGGCCTCTCGTACTACGTGGTCCAGGAGCCCTACGCCGACGCGCTGAATCCGGTCGTCGCCCGCCTCGCCGGTCGCTGAACTGCGGGCTGCTGAAAAAGGCCCATCTGCTTCGTTGGCGCCCGCGGCCGCACGCTCAACGTACAGGCAGTACGCCTCGCGTGCGGCCCGCGGTCGCCGCCTCGCATCTGGACCTTTTTAAGCAGCCCGCGGGTGGTTTGTGGCCGCGGCGCTACTCGGCCGGGGCCGGGAGGCCGGGGTCACGCGCGGCCTCATGCGCCTGCCGAGCGCCGGCTGGCTCGGCGCGCACGCGGCGCATGAACGGGACCAGCGCCAGCACCGCGACCGAGCACATGAGCAGCAGCCAGAAGTCGTCGCCGTAGGACAGCACCTGGGCCTGCAGCTGGGCTTCCCGGTACAGCATCACCATCGCGCGCTTGCCGGCGGTGAAGGTGTCGTCGCCGTGGTTGACGAAGTGATCGGTCCAGTCTTGCAGGCGATCGGCCATCGCCGGATTCCAGGCGTGCAGGTGGCCGATCAGCGTGGCCTGATGGACCTGGCTTCGGCGCGCCAGGATCGTCGTCACCAGCGCCACGCCGGTGCTGCCGCCGATGTTGCGTACGACGTTGTAGGCCGCGGTGGCGTTGGCCAGTCGCACGGTCGGGATGGTGGCCAGCGCCAGCGCCTGCAGCGGCACGAAGATGAAGCCCATCGAGAAGCCCTGCACGAAGCGGGGCCAGGCGAGGTTCCAGAAGTCCATCGTGGCGGTGACGTGAGTCATGAGCGCCGAGCGCCACCGCCGAGAGCACGCAGCCGAAGATCAGCATCAGGCGCTGATCCATGCGCGAGACCAGGCGGCCGGAGATCATGAGCGCCATCATCGTCCCGAGGCCACCCGGCGCCAGCGTGAGCCCGGCCGTCCAGGCGTCGTAGCCCAGGACCTTCTGCGTGTAGAGCGCGACGAGCAGGATGCTCGAGTTGAAGCTGATGCTGATCAGGAAGATGGCGATCGAGGCCATGCCGAAGTTCCGGTCGCGGAACACCTTGAGGTCGAGGATCGGCTCCTCGACCATGATCTCCCGCACCACGAACGCCGTCACCATGCAGACGGCCAGCACGCTGAGGGTGACGATGAAGGTGGAGTCGAACCAGTCCTGCCGCTCGCCCACGTCGAGGACCAGCTGCAGGCAGCCGAAGCCGCACATCATCAGCACGATGCCGAGCACGTCCACGCGCCGCGGCTTGCGCTGGAAGGAGGCGTCGAAGAGGAACGCGCTGATCATGAAGAAGGCGACCACGCCGATCGGCAGGTTGATGTAGAAGATCCACCGCCACGACCAGTTGTCGGCGATCCAGCCGCCGACGGTCGGTCCCAGGATCGGCGCCAGCATGATGCCGAAGCCCCACACCGCCAGCGCGGTGCCGCGCTCCTTGAGCGGAAAGATCTCCCACATGATGGCCTGGGCCATCGGGATGACCGGGCCGCCGCCCAGCCCCTGCAAGATTCGCATGGCCACCAGGAATTCCAGGTTGGGCGCGATCCCCGAGAGGAACGAGCTGGTGGTGAAGATGACGGTGCAGATCAGGTAGAAGCGTCGCCGGCCGAACACCGAGGTGAGCCAGCCGCTGGCCGGGATGATGACGGCGTTGGCGGCCAGGTACGAGGTGATCACCCACGACATCTCGTCGATGCTGGCCGAGAAGCTGCCCTGCATGTGCGGCAGGGCGACGTTGGTGATGCTGGTGTCGAGCACCTGCATCACGGTGACCGTCATCACGGAGAAGGTGATGGCCCACTTCCGCGCCGAGCTGATCGGCGCGTCGGTCGGCGGTGCGGGCGGCGGCGTCACGCGGGCGGGTACTCGCTCGTCACCGGACGCCCCCGCCCTCTCTACGTACGCTCGACGATGTGCAGTCCGCGCGTCCGGTCGATCAGGTACATCAGGCCGCGGTCGTCGTAGCAGACGTCGTTGCTGCACACGCGATCGGCGCCGGCCGGGACCGGCGGCATGAACGAGGCCACCTCGCGCGGCGCGTGCGGATTGGCGATGTCCACGATGCGCAGGCCGTGGGCGAACCACGCCACCGGGATCTCGGTGCCGCGCACCTCCTCGCACGGCTGGTGGCAGCCGGTGAACTCCGGCTGCGGCGAGCCGTCGATGCCGGCCACCTGGAAGCTGGCGAACGGCACCGGACGCGTCTCCTCGCTGATGTCCACCAGCCACAGGAAGGCGGGCGACGACGGCGAGAGCCGCTGCACGTCCTCGTCGGCGACCAGCAGCACCTTGCGCCCCATCAGCGGGAAGGGGATGGGCAGCGCGGTGTGCGTGGGCGAGGTGAACGGTGGGCTCCAGTCGAGGCCCGACACCAGCTTGGGCTTGGCCATGTCCTCCACGTCGAGGATCACGAAGCCGCCGTGCCAGTACGAGACGTAGAGGCGATTGCCGAGACGGATCGGATGGTGGCAGCGATGCGCGCGGCCCTTCCACGTCGGCGTCTCGCCGCCGGCCTTCCACTGACCCGGCATCCACCACCGCCCCACCTCTTCCGGTTTGGCCGGATCCTTGAGGTCGAGCGTCATGACGATGTTGCCGACGTAGCCGTCGAGATCGGGCGAGAGATAGGCGTAGCGGCCGTCGAAGGTGAAGCGGTGCACGCCGTTGCAGCGCCAGAAGGCGATCTCGCGCGGCCGGGCCGGCGCAGTCACGTCCCAGATGCCGAGGCCGCCCTTGAAATCCGGGCCCGGCTGGCTGCGCGGCCCGGCTTCCCAGTTGACCAGCATCACGCCGTTCACCACGCGCACCTTGTGCGAGTGCACGTCGGCCGGGATGCTCAGCTCGGCGATGGCCCGCGGCCGGGCCGGATCGCTGACGTCCACGATGGTCGTGCCGTGCGGCGCTTTCATGTGCGCCACGTACGCGGTGGTGCCGCTCACGACCACCTGGCCGCCGCCGGGGCAGTCGAAGTAGCCGACCTGACGCACGCCACTCATGGCTTCACCGGCGGGTAGTTCCGGTCGTAGGCGGGAGCTTTCAAGAAGTCCTCCGGCTTGTAGGTCCAGAACTGCGAGACCATCGGGTAGGTGTGGATCACGGTGTTCTGCAGCCGCCCGTTCACCTTCTCGACCTTCAGGATGTAGACGTTCTCCGTCGGGTTCCCGTACTCGTCGAGCTTGATCGGCCCGCGCGGATCCTCGACGGTCTCGCTGGCTCGGCGGATGGCGGCCAGGAAGCGCGCGCGATCCTCCACCTTGCCGTCCACGGCCTTGGCCGCCTCGGCGATCCAGCGGCCGGCGCTGTACATGACCGCGTGGAAGTACGCCGGCGTGCGCTTGACGCGCGCCTCGGCCAGCTTCATGAACGCCTGATTGGCCGGGTTCGTCAGGGTGGGCGCCCACACCAGCGCGCCCACCGTGCCGATGGCCTCGTCGCCCATCGAGCGCAGCGCGGATTCGTCGATGTAGACGCCGGTGCCGATGAGCGGCAGCTTGTCCTTGAGGCCGCTCTCCTCGTACTGCTTGGCGAAGCGCACGGCCTGACCGGCGATGAACACCTGCACGACGGCGTCGACGTCGCGCGGCACCTGGCCGAGATACGGCGCGAAGTCCATGGCGTTCAGCGGCACCCACGTCTTCTGCACCACGCGGCCGCCGGCGTCCTCGAACACGCGCTGGAAGCCGCCGAGCTGCTCGTGGCCGAAGGGGTTGTCCATGCCGAGCATGGCGACGCGCTTGTACTTGAGGATCTTGGCCGCGTAGTCGCCGAGCGCCTGCATGGGCTGGCTGGCCGCGAAGTTGGCGCGCAGGATCCACTTCGACGGCTTGCGCTTGGTGAGCTCGTCCGGCGTGGTGAAGAACAGCGAGGGCAGCTCGTCACGCTCGATCGGCTGGATCAGGGCGTAGCCGATGTTCGCCAGCAGCACGCCGGTGAGGACGTTGATCTTGTCCTGCTGCACCAGCTTTCGGTACTTGGCCTGGGCGGTGGCGGGGTTGCCCTCGGTGTCCTCCTCGATCAGCTCCAGCTTGCGGCCGGCCGCCTGGCCGCCCGAGGCTCTCGAGCCCCATCTTGAGCCCGTCGAGCATGTCCTTGCCGGCCTGGGCGAAGAGGCCGGTCATCGGAGCGAGGAAGCCGATCCGGATCGGATCGGCGGCCGGGGCGGTGGAGACGGCGAGGACAGAGGAAGATGACGGAGCACGGCTAGCGACAGGGCGCGACGGGTCACGGGCGATCCTCCGGCATGGTGGCAGCATCTTACGGCATCCGATGGTAGAGTCGAGGGCCGATGGACTGGCAAAAGGAGATGGACGAGCTCCGGCGCCGCGAGGCGTTCGCGGAGGAGCTCGGCGGCCCGGAGCGCGTGGCCCGACAGCACGCGGCGGGCGACTCACCATCCGCGAGCGTGTCGCGCGCCTGGCCGACGCCGGAAGCTTCCACGAGCTGGGCAAGATCGCCGGGCGCGCCACCTACGACGCCAAGAACGATCTCGAAACGCTCACGCCCTCCAACTTCATCTTCGGCCGGGCCCGGGTCGACGGCCGTCCGGTCATCATCGGCGGCGACGACTTCACCGTGCGCGGCGGCTCGGCCGACGCGACGATCAAGGGCAAGCACAACATGTGCGAGCGGATGGCCCACGACCTCCGCCTGCCGTTGATCCGTCTGGTCGAAGGCTCGGGCGGCGGCGGCTCGGTCAAGACCATCGAGACCACCGGCCGCGCCAACGTTCCGGCCGTCGACGGCTGGGACCAGGTCGTGACCAACATGGGCACGATCCCGCGCGTGGCGCTCGGCCTCGGCTCGGTCGCCGGTCTCGGCGCCGCGCACCTGGCCGCCGCCCACTACTCGGTGATGATCAAGGACAAGTCGGCGATGTTCGTCGCCGGCCCGCCGGTGGTCGAGCGGCTCGGGCAGAAGCTCACCAAGAACGAGCTGGGAGGCTGGGAGATCCAGCTGAAGGCCGGCGGCGTCGACGACGCGGTCGACACCGAGGAGGACGCGTTCGCCTGCGCGCGGCGCTTCCTGTCCTACCTGCCGTCCTCGGTCGACGACGTGCCGCCGCGCGGGCCGCAGACCGACGATCCCCAGCGCCGGGAGGAGTGGCTGTCCGACGCCATTCCGCGCGACCCGCGCAAGCCGTACAAGATGCGCGCGATCGTCGAGGCCGTGGTCGATCGCGGCTCGTTCTTCGAGATGTCGGCCGCTCTACGGCCGCGCGGTCATCACCGGGCTGGCGCGGCTCGACGGCTGGCCGGTGGCGATGATGGCGAGCGATCCGTTCTTCTACGGCGGCGCGTGGACGGCCGACACCTGCCAGAAGGTCGAGCGCTTCGTCGACATCGCGCAGACCTTCCACCTGCCGATCGTGTACCTGGTCGACTGCCCGGGCTTCCTCATCGGCCTCGAGGCCGAGAAGACGGGGACGATCAAGCAGGGCGTGCGCGCGATGTCGGCCATCTGGCAGTCGAGCGTGCCGTGGTGCGCGGTGATCGTCCGCAACGTGTTCGGCGTGGCCGGCGCCGCCCACCGCAACGGCAGCCAGTACTGCACGCGCTACGCGTGGCCGTCGGGCCGCTGGGGCTCGCTGCCGCTCGAGGGCGGCATCGAGGCCGCGTACCGCGCGGACATCGACGCCGCCGACGATCCGCAGGCCAAGATGGCGGAGATCGAGGAGCGCCTGACCAAGCTGCGCTCGCCGTTCCGCTCGGCCGAGACGTTCTGGATCGAGGAGATCATCGATCCGCGCGAGACGCGCCCGCTCATCTGCGACTTCGCCAACCTGGCGGCCCCGCTCCGGCGGCCCGGCCCGTACAGCCACCCGATGAGGCCCTAGCCAGGCTGATGAAAAAGGCCCATCTGCTTCGTTGGCGCCCGCGGCCGCACGCTCAACGTACAGGGAGTACGCCTCGCGTGCGGCTCGCAGGCGCCGCCTCGCATCTGGACCTTTTTGATCAGCCTGCGGATTCTTGCGCAAGCGGCCGTAGCGCTTGATGTCGTCCCGTGAGGTCGCGGCAACGGCGCCGCGGCGTGGCCGGTTGCTGGCCACGCTCTTTGCCGCGCAGGTGTGTGGCAGCACCGGACACTCGATCGGCATGGCGGTCGGCGGCATCAGCGCCGCGGCCATCACCGGCACCAATACGTGGGTCGGCGTGCCGGTGGCCGTCGGCGCGCTGGGCGCCGCGCTGGCGGCGTGGCCGCTGTCGCGCCTCATGGGGCGGTACGGCCGCCGGCCGGGCCTGGCCATCGGCTACGGCCTCGCCGTGGTCGGCGCCGGGCTCGGCGCGGTCGGCGTCATCACGAGCAGCTTCGCGCTGCTCCTCATCGGCATGACGCTGTTCGGGATCTCGAACACGTCGAACCTGCTGGCCCGCTACGCTGCCGCCGACGTCACCCGGGCGGCGCACCGCGGTCGCGCCATGGGACTGATCGTCTGGGGCTCGACGCTCGGCTCGATCCTGGGCCCGAATCTGATGACCCCGGTCGTGAGCGTCGGCGCGCTCATCGGACTCTCGCCGGTGGGCAGCGCGTTTCTCATCAGCGTCGGCAGCTACGCGCTGGCGGCCGTGCTGGTGCAGCTGCTGCTGCGGCCCGATCCGCTTCAGATCGCCTCGCTCTTCGAGGAGCGCGCGACGGCGGAACGGCCGGCCCGGCCGCCGCGTCCGCTGCGCGAGATCCTGGCCGAGCCACGCGTGCGCATCGCGGTCGGCACGCTGATGGTCGGGTCAGCTCGTGATGATCGGCACCACCTCCACGTCGCCGGTCTATCTGCACGATCAGGGACATTCGGTCGGCACCATCGGCCTCGCCGTGGCCATGCATCTGGGCGGCATGTACGTGGCCTCGCCGCTGTCGGGCTGGCTGAGCGATCGCTTCGGCCGGCTCATGATGATCGGAGTCGGCGCCTTCGTGCTCGTGCTGGCCGTCGCGGTGGCCGGCCTGGTGCCGGGCAGCGACAGCGGGCTGGTCATGCTCGCGCTGGCCCTCAACGGGGTGGGCTGGAACCTGGCCTTCGTCGCCGGCAGCGCCCTGCTCACCGACGCGCTGTCACCCGCCGAGCGCACGTCCACGCAGGGCATCGCCGACCTCAGCATGGGCCTCATGGGCGCCTTCGGCAGCGCCGCCGGCGGCATGGTCCTCGGCAACTGGGGCTTCGGGATGCTGAACGCGCTGGGCGCGGCCATCGTCGTGGGCACGCTCACCGTGATGCTGCTCGGCCGTGCGCCGGCCACCGGGGCGGTGCCGCAAGTTCGCGCTTGACTCCGTTCCACCGCGGCGGTATCGAGTAAATCGATCGAGCCTGCAGTAGTCGTAGCCGGTCTTTTCGTCGAGTTCGCGATTCCCGTCGGCGGCCTGGAGGCGGAATGCAGCGATCGCTCGCGATGACCTTCGTGGTACGCCGCCCTCCCGACGGGTCGAGGTGACATAGCGCTCCACGACCGACTGTTCGCGGAGGTGGCCCGATGACGCGCCCACGCCCGCTCCTTCCGCTCCTGTCGTTGACCGTTGTCCTGCTGCTGCTCGCTGCTCCTGCGGCGTCGGCCGCAACGGCCCAGGAACCCCGAAGTACGGCGGGGTGCTGGTCACCTCCCCGCTCAGCGCGACGCCGAGCCTGTCGCCCCACGAGGAGTCGACGATCGCCACCGTGCAGCAGGCCAGCCCCTGCTTCAACAACCTCGTGTACTACGATCCCGCCAAGAAGCAGGAGAGCGTGGACACGATCATCCCCGAGCTGGCCGAGAAGTGGTCGTGGCAGGACAACTACCGCAACCTCGTCTTCTTCCTGCGGCACGACGTGAAGTGGCACGACGGCAAGCCGTTCACCTCGCAGGACGTGAAGTACACCTTCGACATGGTGCGCGGGGCGCCGGAGGCCAAGGCCAGGCTCAAGGTCAACCCGCGCAAGCTGTGGTACGACGAACGTCGAGGCCATCGAGGCGCCGGACGCCTACACCGTGGTGTTCCGGCTCAAGCGGCCGCAGCCGTCGCTGCTGCTCATGCTCGCCTCGGGCTACTCGCCGGTCTACCCCGCCCACGTGCCGCTGGCCGAGTTCAAGAACCGGTGCATCGGCACCGGGCCGTTCAAGCTCAAGGAGAACAAGCCGGGCGAGTCGATCGAGTACGTGAAGAATCCCGACTACTTCATCAAGGGCCGGCCGTATCTCGACGGCATCAAGTTCGTGATCATCCGCGACCGCTCGACGCAGATCGCCGCGCTGCAGTCGGGCCAGCTCGACGTGGCGGGCAGCGGCTGGAACAAGACCAACGCCGAGAACGCCAAGAGCGGCGCCGCCAAGCTGGTGATGCTCGAGGCCGACACCAACGTCAACGACAACGTGCTGGTCAACTTCAAGCGCGCCCCGTTCACCGACGTGCGCGTGCGCCGCGCCATCAACCTGGCGCTCGACCGCAAGGCGTACCTGGTCGGCCCGCGCCAGGGCGCCGCCACGTTCGGCGGCGCGCTGCTGCCCAAGCCGGCCGGCGTCTGGGGACTGCCGGCCGCCGAGGTCGCCAAGCTGCCCGGCATGGGCGATCCCGTCAAGCAGAAGGCCGAGGCCAAGAAGCTGCTGGCCGAGGCCGGCTTCGGCCCCGAGCAATCCGCTCAAGATCGTGGTCTCCACCCGCGCGCTGGCGATCTACGTCGACACGGCGAGCTGGATGGTCGACCAGCTCCAGCAGGTCGGGATCGACGCCACGCTCGAGCAGATCGAGACGGGCGTCTGGCACCCGAAGATGACGCGCCTCGAGTACCAGGTGGCGCTGAACCTGACCGGCACCGGCATCGACGATCCCGACGCCCTGCTCTTCGAGAACTATCGCTGCGGCTCGCAGCGGAACTTCTCCGGCTACTGCTCGGAGGAGATCGACCGGCTGATGGTCGAGCAGTCGCAGACGCTCGACCGGGCCAAGCGGCTGGCCCTGGTGCAACGAGATCGACCGCAAGCTCCAGGCCGACGGCGCGCGGCCGATCCTGGGCTGGGCCAAGCAGTACTACGTGCACTGGCCGCACGTCAAGGGGTGGGCCATGCACGAGAACTCGATCTACAACGTGTGCCGCCGTCAGGACGTCTGGCTCGACAAGTAGCGACAGGCCGGCGAGAGGGCGCCTCCCATGCGCACCTACGTCATCAAGCGGCTCGCTGATCGCCGGCGTTCACGCTGCTGGGCATGTCGATGCTGCATCTTCGTCCTCATGCGCCTGGCGCCCGGCAATATCACCGACATCATCTTCGAGTCGGCCGGCTACGTCGACCAGGCCGACAAGAAGCGCCTGGAGGTCGAGCTGGGCATCGACCAGGCCACTGCCCGTCCAGTACGGTCGTCTGGCTGCGGCGACTTCGTGCGCGGCGATCTCGGCAAGTCGTACCGCTACGACCTGCCGGCCTGGCAGGTCATCAAGCCGCGCCTGCCGGTGACGCTCGAGCTGGCGGTGCTGGCCATCGGCTTCTCGATGCTGCTCGGCGTGCCGATGCGGCGTGATCAGCGCGGTGCGCCAGGACCGGCCGCTCGACTACGTCGCTGCGCGTCGTGTCGCTGGCCGGGCTCAGTCATGCCGTCGTTCTGGCTCGCCATGATCGTGATCCTCCTGCTGGTGCGCTCGATCGGCATGGATCCCGTCGATGACCTACGTCTCGCCGTTCGACAACCTCGCGCGCCAACCTCGTTCCAGTTCCTGCTGCCGGCGCTCGCCGTCGGCTACCGGAGCTCGGCGCTCATCATGCGGATCACCCGCTCGACCATGCTGGAGGTGCTGCGCGAGGACTACATCCGCACGGCGTGGGCCAAGGGGCAGCGCGAGCAGGCTGGTGGTGTGGCGCCACGCGTTCAAGAACGCCTCGCTGCCGGTGGTCACGCGTGATCGGCATCGAGTTCGCGTTCCTCATCGGCGGGCTCATCGTCACCGAGACGGTCTTCAACCTGCCCGGCGTGGCGCGCTACCTGGTCGACGCCATCCAGTGCCGCGACTACCCGATCGTGCAGAACCTCGCCATGCTGATCGCGGTGGTGGTGGTGTTCGCCAACCTCACGGTCGATCTGCTGTACACGTGGCTCGACCCGCGCATCAAGTACGGGAGGGCGTGATGGCCACCATCCCCTCCGATCGACCTGGCGATCCCCGACACGCGGCCCCGGTCGCGCGGGCCGGCCGGCGGCGCTCTGGCTGTTCGTGCGGAAGAACCCGCTGGGCGCCGCCGGCGGCCTGCTGGTGCTCCTGCTGTCTGATCGCCGCGCTCTTCGCCGACGTCTTCGCCACCCACAACCCGGTGCGCACGTCCAGCCGCGTGCTGGTGGCGCCGGGCGCCGAGTTCTGGCTGGGCACCGACAACCTCGGCCGCGATCTCTACAGCCGGGTGCGTCCACGGCGCGCGCATCTCGCTGGTGGTGGGCCTGACCTCCACGCTGCTGGGCGCGGTGGTCGGCGGGCTCGTCGGCCTGGTGTCCGGCTACGTCGGCGGCAAGACCGATCTCGATCGCGCAGCGGGTGATGGACATCATGCAGGCGCTGCCCATCCTGGTGCTGGCGCTGGTGCTGGCCGCCGCGCTCGGCCCGTCGCTGACCAACACGGTGATCGCCATCTCGGTGGTCATCGCTCCCGCGGGCGGCGCGCGTCGTGCGCGCCAGCGTGCTGGCCATCCGCGAGTTCGTCTACGTCGAGTCGGCGCGCGCCCTCGGCGTGAGCCACGCCCGGGTGGCCTGGCGCCACATCCTGCCCAACACCTTCGGGCCCTTCATCGTGCTGGTCACCGCCCAGCTCGGCGGCGCCATCCTGGCCGAGGCGGCGCTGTCGTTCCTCGGCCTCGGCGTGCCCGAGCCCTATCCGTCCTGGGGCCGCATGCTCTCCATCGCCGCCGCGGAGTACGCGCAGAAGGCGCCGTGGCTGGTGATCTACCCGGGGCTCGCCATCAGCCTCGCGGTGTTCGGCACCAACCTGCTCGGCGACGCCCTCCGCGACACGCTCGACCCGCGCCTGCGCGGCTCCTGACCCGCGGCTGCGCGGCTCCTGACCGCCGCGCGCATCCGGTAGATTTCCGGAACGTCACCGCCGGCAGTGCGTCTAGGATCTGGACACGATGAAGGTGAAAGTGCCCGTTTTGATCAAGGATCCCGAGGTCAGTCGCTACAAGGATCTGCCACTGGTCGAGGACTTCGTCGTCGAGCAGGAAGAGCTGTTCCTCGACGGGCCGGTGAGCCGTCGCCTGGCCATCCTCGACTTCGACGCCGACGTCGGCGGGCTGCGTGCCGGGGCGCGCTTCGTGCCACCGGGTGCCGGGGCCTCGGTGTTCGGCCGCTACGACGTGGCCTCGCGCTCGGAGCTGGATGCCGACGACTTCATCCAGGCCAGCACCTTCGGCGGCGTGCTCAAGACGCTCTACCTCTTCGAGGAGCCCGACACCCTGGGGCGGGCGGTGCGGTGGGCGTTCGACGGCTCCCAGCTGCTGGTGGTGCCGCGGGCCGGGGAGTGGGGCAACGCCTTCTACGAGCGCGAGTCGCGAAGCCTGCAGCTCTTCTACGTCAAGCCGGACAGTCGTCACACCATCTACGCCTGTCACTCGATGGACATCCTCGCGCACGAGACGGCCCACGCCGTCCTGGACGGCATCGCGCCCGATCTCTACGACTCGCTGCTGCCGGAGTCGCTGGCGCTGCACGAGGCGGTGGCCGATCTCACCACGCTGCTCATGGCCTTCTCGAGCCGGAAGCTGGCCGAGCACGTCCTCGAGCAGACCGGCGGCTCGATCACCACGCCCAGCGCCTTCACCGAGATCGCCGAGCAGTTCGGCGCCGCCATCCATCCGGGCCAGGAGGGCCTGCGCGATCTCTTCAACGACCGCACCATGAAGAACGTCGACACCGGCGAGCCGCACGCGCTGAGCGAGGTGCTGTCGGGAGCGCTCTACCGCGTCATGGTGCGGATTCACGAGCAGCTCAAGGACGAGAGCGCGAACCAGAGCAAGCGCGCCTCGTCGCTCATCGTACCGGCCGAGGTGGCGCGCTGGCAGCAGACCGCGCCGGAATCCGAGGCGTCCTTCCAGGCCCGCCGCAAGCTGGCCGGCCGGAACAAGGCCACCACCAAGAGCGCGGCCGCCATGCGCGCGCTGTGGATCGCCGCCCAGCGGTTCAAGCGGACGGTGCTCCGCGCGCTGGACTATCTGCCCCCCGGCGAGGCGACGTTCGCGGACTACGGACGCGCGATCATCGCCTCCGACCAGGCCTCGCATCCCGACAGTGGCCAGCAGCGCGAGTGGCTGAAGGCCGAGTTCGTCAAGCGCGGCATCGTGGGCAGCAAGAAGGAGCTGGAGGTCAAGACCAACTACCGGCACCCGGCCGTCGCCGGGCTCGATCTGGACGAGCTGGTCCGGAGCGACTGGCTCGCCTACGAGTTCGCGAATCGCGCGCGGAGCCTGCTGGCCATCCCGCCGTCGATCCCGTTCAAGGTGGAGCCGCGTCTGGACGTGACCAAGACCTACTACCACCGCGCGCGCGACCGTGCAGTCGGTGCGGGAGTGTCTGTTCAAGGTGTCGTGGACCGAGACCGAGCCGAACGCGGCGGGGTCGGCCGGCATGCCCCGGCGGCAGCTCCGCCGCGGCACGACCCTGGCCATCGACTGGGCCACGCGAAACGTTCGCGCGGTGGTGACGACGGGGAGCCGCACGGCCGCGGCCCGCGCCAGCGAGCGCCGGGCCCGCGACGGGATGCTCGTGCGTCTGACCGCGGGCGAGGAGCTGCGGATCGGGCCGGAGGCCTACGGGCCCGACGGCAAGCTGCTGCGCGGCTCGGTGCCGGCGGAGATCGTGGGCGACACGCTGGAAGTGCGGGGCGTGGCCCGGACCCTGCACGTGACGCGGGGAGTGTGACATGGACACGCTGCGCGTACGCGCCTACAACGTCCGGTTCGGCGACGCCATCCTCGTCACCGTGCCCGACCGCGATCCCGCCACCGGCACGACGACCAAGCGTCACATCCTCATCGACGTCGGCAACGTCCTCAGCAAGGAGGGTGGCGCCGACTCGGTGTTCAAGCCCGCGCTCGACGCCATCCTGAAGGAGCTCGCCGGGCACACGCTCGATCTGTACGTCATGACCCACGAGCACCTGGATCACGTCCAGGGCCTCTTCTACTGCTCGACCAAGGGCTTTGCCGCCGGCGAGTTCGAGCAGAAGCTGAAGGTGGACTACGCGTGGCTGACCGCGTCGGCGGCCAAGAACTACTATGACACCCACCCCCAGGCCCGGAAGCTGAAGCAGGCGTTCCTCGAGGCCTACACCCGGATTCGCCTGCACCTGCAGGCCGCGCCGCCGGAGGTGGCCTCGCACTTCGAGATGCTGCTGGCCAACAACGATCCCGCCAGCACCGGGCAGTGCGTGGACTACCTGCGCGGCCTGGCCAAGAAGAAGACGACCTACGTCTCGCGCGGCCTCGACCTCGCCGGCACGCATCCGTTCAAGGAGGCGACGTTCAAGATCTGGGGACCGGAGGAGGACACGAGCGACTACTACCGCGGCCTGCTGCCGGCGGCGGTCGGGCTGACGCCGACCACCGCGGTCGGGACGATCGGGACCGCGCCGGTGCGTCCGCTTCCGCCGGCCGGCGTCGACGCGGAGGCCTTCTTCAACCTGGTGGAGATGCGACAGCGCGGCTTCGTGGACAACCTGCTGGCCATCGACAAGGCCGCCAACAACACCAGCGTCGTGTTCAGCCTGCACTGGCGCGGCTGGAAGCTGCTGTTCCCGGGCGACGCCGAGCAGGCCAGCTGGAAGATGATGAAGGCGCAGGGCGTGCTGGAGCCCGTGCACTTCCTCAAGGTGGCCCACCACGGCAGCCAGAACGGCACCCCGGACGGTGACGTGCTGGAAGCCTTCCTGCCGAAGAAGGCGCCGGACAAGAAGACGCGGCGCGCGCTGATCTCGACCTGGCGTGATACCTACAACGGGATTCCGAACGATCCCACCAACAAGAAGCTCAGTGACCGCTGCAAGCTGATCAGCATGCTCGACAAGGACACCGTGCCCTACGTGGAGTGGACCTTCAGGGCCTGAGCGCGCCTCATCGGCTCTTGAGCTTGAGGTCTTCGTAGGGAGCGGAGAACGCCCAGCCGGCGATGAGGCCCAGGCTCGATTCCGCCACCCGCGGGCCCTGGGCGTGGATGAAGCCGAGCTCCCAGATGGGCGCGTACATGGCCTTGTCGTGCACGAGCTGCTGGATCCGGTGCAGGGTCGCCTCGCGCCGCTTGCGGTCGAGCTCGCCGGCCTGCTCGCGGAAGAGCCCGTCGATGTCGGGATAGCTGCCGTAGACGTACGGACCGCCCGCCACCACGAAGTTCTCCAGACGGATCGCCGCGTTGCCGAAGGCGCCGCTGAGGCTGTAGAGCAGGTTCTTCAGCTTCTTCTCCTGGTAGCCCTTGAAGAACGCCGCCCGCTCCAGCGGCCGCACCCTCACCCGGATGCCGACGGCCTGTAGATAGTTGGCCGCCGCCTCGCTCATGGTGTCGGTGGCGGCGTCGCACCAGAAATCACCCGCGTCGAATCCGTTCGGATAGCCGGCCTCGGCGAGGAGCTGTCGCGCCTTGGCCGGATCGTAGGGATAGGGCGGCGGCTGCCAGAAGAAGTCGAAGCTCTGGGGGATGATGCTCCAGCTGACGCGCGAGAATCCGAGCGTGATCGCCTGGTTCATGGCCTGCCGGTCGATCGCGTGATTGGCGGCCAGGCGGACCCGCCGGTCCGCCCACGGCGACTTCGGGTCCCACTGATCGAGGAACACGAGCCAGTGGGTGGAGACGATCGGCGTGGGCTTGAGCGTGAGCCCGGCCGTTCGCTGCGCTTCCTCGGCCAGCGCGCTCTGCAGGAGATAGACGACGTCGGCCTCGCCGCGCTTGAGCATGGCCAGGCGAGTGGTCTCGTCCGGCACGGCCTTGAGGACCAGCCGCTTCACGCTCGGGACCTTTCGCCAGTAGTGCTCGTGGGCCTCGAGCACCAGCTCGATGCCCGGGGTGAACGAGACGAACCGGTAGGGGCCGGCGCCCACTGGCGCTTTCTTGAAGCCGTCGTCGCCGACCTTCTCGAGATACTTCCGGGGGACGATCCAGCCCGCGCCGGTGGCGAGGCTGCCGTAGTAGGTCATGAAGTCGGGCCACGGCTCCTTGAGCTTGAAGCGGACCCGGCCCGGGTCCACGACCTCGACGACCGGGACGCGCTCCTTCAGCAGGCGCGCCGCGGCGCCCCGGTAGCGCTCGAAGGAGAACTTCACGTCGTCGGCGGTGACGGGATCGCCGTTGTGGAACTTCACGCCCTGGCGCAGCACGAACTCGTAGACGAGGCCGTCCTTCGAGCGTGCTCCAGGACTCGGCCAGGCTCGGCGCCATGGCGTTGCCGGGCATCGGCTTCACCAGCGCGTCGTGCAGGGCGTAGAGGATCATGAACGGCGTGCCGATGCCGGGCGTCTCGGCGGGATCGAACCACGTGGGAGCGAGCGAGACGTGCACCGCCCACGTCATCTGACCTTCCGGCGCCGCCTCGCTCGGGGCGGCGGCCACGAGGAGCGCGGTGAGCAGGACGAGCGCGGCCAGGATCCTCATGGCGAGCCCCCTTCGAATCTGTTCAGCGCGTGAATTGTCCGACGATCTCGCTGGCGAACCGCTCGAGCTGCTCGAGATCGTAGTCGCAGGTGGCCAGGACCATGTCCTGGATGCCCGCCGATTCCAGATCGCGGATGCGCGCCACGATCTCGGGCGTGGTCCCCAGGAAGTACGACTGCTGGAGGTTCTCGAACGTCCGGTGCGTGCCCATCACGCGCTCGAAGACCGGCCGCTGCAGCTGCAGGGCCTTGTCGCGGTCGGTGGTGTCGACCAGGTGGGTGAAGTTCAGGTGACCGTAGCGCAGGCTGTCCGGATCGCGCCCGATCTTGGGAGGTGGTCGCGGATCGCCCGCGACGTCGTCCTTGACCATCTGCTGGCTGCCGGCGGCGCGCGCCAGCCAGCCGTCGGCGCGCCGCGATCCGCGCGAGCACCGCGGGGGCGATGTAGGGCTTGTCGGGCGACAGCGACGTCTGGATCTTCGACCCGCCGCCGACCCAGAGCTCGGGCAGGCGCGGCAGGAGCGGCTCGATCGTGACGTGGTCGAAGTGGTAGTGCTGGCCGGCAAAGCTGACGTCGCGCTCGGTCAGCAGCCGGCGGAGCGCGGCGATCATCTCGTCGGTGCGCCGGCCGCGCTCGCCGAGCTTCATGCCGAGCGTCTCGAACTCGTGCTGATCCCAGCCCGGCCCGACCCCGAGCACGAAACGCCCGCCCGAGAGATGCCAGAGCGTCTGGATCTCGCGGGCCAGCGTGACCGGGTGGTAGTAGGGGAGGATCAGCAGGCCGGTGGCCAGCCGGATGCGCGTCGTCACGCTGGCGGCATGCGCCAGGCAGAGCAGCGGCGACATCCACACGGTGCCGTAGAGACCGGGCGCCTCCAGGAAGTGCTCGGCCACCCAGAGCGCGTCGAAGCCGAGATCCTCGGCCTTGCGCGCGAACGCCTTCACGCGCGCGGCCTGGTCGAAGCCGAGGTCCCGCCCGGCGAAGGTCGGAAGGTAGACGCCGAATCTCATGGCCGCCCGAGCGATCGCGTCAGGCGGGCTCCGTCCTGCCCCAGACGATGGCCAGCACGGTCGCGCCGTTCTTCGTCGTCACCGTGTGCACGCAGCCGTTGGGCCGGTAGTTCATGTTGCCGGTCGTCACGGCTCCCGACTCGTCGGCGTTGGCGCCCTCGACCACGAAGATCAGCTCGTCGCCCACGTGGCGATGGCGGGCCAGGACGGCGCCCGGCTCGAAGCGCGCGAGCAGCGCGCGGCGCGGGTTCACGGTGTCCTCCCAGATCTTCTTCTGCCGCACGCCGGGGCGCGTCTCGATCCAGGGGAGATCGCTCACGGTGACGATCTGCGAAGGCGGCGCCGCGCCGCGCGCGGTGGCCGGCTCGACACCGCCGGTGAGGACGGCCAGCACGGTCGCGCCGTTCTTGGACGTCACCGTGTGCACGCAGCCGTTCGGGCGGTAGCCGACGTTGCCCGCCGTCACGGTGCCGGACTCGTCGGAGACGGCGCCCTCGATCACGAAGAGCAGCTCGTCGCCCACGTGCCGGTGCAGGGGAAGCTGGGCCCCGGGCTCCAGACGGGTCAGCATCGCGCGCCGCTGGGTCTCCGGATGCTCCCAGATGCTCTTGGCGCGAACGCCGGGCTGCCGCTCCTGCCAGGGGAGGTCGCTGAGCGAGATGATCTCGGACAACGGAGTCTTGGTCGTCATGGCGAGGATGCTACTGCCGGGCCGCCCGGAGCGCCATCGCGTTTGCCGAGGGGCCCGGGTGGCGCTATTGTCGGGCACGCCGCCGGGGAGGACCACGATGACGATGGATCCGAAGGCCGGGAGCATCAACGGGCTGGTCGACGTCGACCGGGGATTCATCAGCCGGGAGATCTTCGTCAACGAGGAGATCTACCGGCAGGAGCAGGAGCAGGTGTTCGCCCGCGCCTGGCTCTTCATCGGTCACGAGAGCCAGATCCCGCGGCCGGGCGACTTCTTCGTGTCGTCGCATGGGCGAGGAGTCGGTCATCCTCTGCCGCGACCGGGCGGGACGGATCCACGTCTTCCTGAACTCCTGCCGCCACCGCGGCATGAAGGTCTGCCGGTACGACGAGGGCAACACGGTCGAGTTCATGTGCCCGTACCACGGCTGGAGCTACGGGACCGACGGCGCGCTGGTCGGCGTGCCGTTCGCTCAAGGACGCCTACGGCGCGCAGCTCGATCGCAGCCAGTGGGGACTGATCGAGGTCGCCCAGCTGGAGAACTACAAAGGCACCATCTGGGCGACCTGGGACGCCGCCGCCCCTTCGTTCCTCGAATACATCGGCGGCTACAAGCTCTACCTGGATTTGTTGCTCGACGCCTGGGACGGCCGCGAGGGCGGCACCGAGGTGATCGGCGGGGTGCACAAGTGGCTCATTCCCTGTAACTGGAAGTTCCCCGCCGAGAACTTCTCGGGCGATCGCTACCACGGGGTGAGCCACCGCTCGGTGGACATGGTCGGCATCGGTCCGAGCGGCAAGGGCCGCCGCGACATGCAGGAGCGCAACGAGGCGCGCTGGCTCGACGTGTCGTTCCCCGAGCTCGGCCACTCGATGATCGCGTTTCTCCGCCCGCACGACTCGCCGCTGGCGCCCGCCTACCAGGACGCGCCGGTGGTCGGCCGACTACTTCCGCCGCTGCGAGGAGGAGCGCCAGCGCCGTCGCGGCGAGTACTGGCGGCTCTTCGGCGGCCCCGGCACGGTGTTCCCGAACATGTCGCCGCTGGCGCGCCAGCCGCGCACGCTCGCCGTGTGGCATCCGCGCGGTCCGCATCAGACGGAGGTGTGGCGCTGGTACCTGGTCGACGCCGACGCGCCGGCCGAGGTGAAGGACTTCCTGCGCCACTACTACATCCGCTACTCGGGCCCGTCGGGGCTGACCGAGCAGGACGACATGGAGAACTGGAACTACGCCCACAAGGCCAGCCGCGGCACCATCGCGCGCCAGTTCCCCTACAACTACGAGATGGGGCTGGGCCGGGCCACCCGCGAGTTCGAGGATCACGGCCTGCGCGCTGCCCGGCACCATCATGGACGTGCCGCCCGGCGCGCCAGCGAGAACAACCAGCGCGGCTTCTACACGCGCTGGCGCCAGTTCATGGAGGCGGCGAGCTGGAAGGAGCTCGGCGCGTGAGCGGCGACCTCGCTCGCCTGCTCCTGAAGGAGGAGATCGAGGCAGTTCCTGTATCGCGAGGCCGAGCTTCTCGACGAGCGGCGGTACGAGGAATGGCTGGACGCTCTTCACCGAGGACGCGCAGCTACTTCATGCCGATGCGCCGCAACGTCCCCCACGACGAGCCCGAGCGCGAGTTCACCCGGGCCGGCACCGACGTCAACTGGTTCGACGAGGGCAAGGACACGCTCACCCGGCGGGTGAAGCAGATCCTCACCGGCATCCACTGGGCCGAGGAGCCGCCCTCGCGGATCTGCCACATGGTCTCGAACGTGCAGGTGGTGACCGGCGCGCCGCTCGCCGCGCCGCCGAGCGAGGTCACGGTGAAGAGCCGCTTTCTCGTCTACCGCAATCGCGTGGAGACCGAGACCGACTTCCTGGTCGGCAAGCGCGAGGATCTGCTCCGCCGGGTCGACGGGGGCTGGCAGATCGCCCGGCGCAAGATCATCCTCGACCAGAGCGTCCTGCTCGCCAAGAATCTGACGGTTTTCTTCTGATCTGACCCGGGTTTCCGGTCAGAAATCAATGCTTGGGCCCCCGGGCGGGCGGCCCCTACGATGGGGAATGTCCACCACGCGGTCCGCTTCCCCTTCGGTCTACGGCGGGCTCTTCCTCGTCACCCTGGCGACCATCATGTACGAGATCGCGCTGACGCGGATCTTCAGCGTGACCATGTGGTACCACTTCGCCTTCGTCGCCATCTCGGTGGCCATGTTCGGGATGACGGTGGGGGCCCTCGTCGTCTACCTGCGGCCCGGCTGGTTCCCCGCGGAACGGCTGGCGCACGGCCTGGGCGCCAGCGCGCTGCTCTTCGGCGTCGCCATCGTGTTCAGCCTGCTGACCCAGCTCGTCGTGCCGTTCACGGGTGGGCTGTCGCTGCTCGGCCTGTACACCGTGGTCCTCACCTACGTCGTCGTGGCGGTGCCGTTCGTCTTCAGCGGCATCTGCGTCACGCTGGCGCTGACCCGTTTCCCGCGGCAGCTCCCGAGTCTCTACGGTGTCGATCTGCTGGGCGCCGCGGCAGGGTGCGGGATCGTCATCGTGGCGCTGGACATCACCGACGGGCCCACCACCGTGGTGGGGACCGCGCTCATCGCGTGCGCGGCGGCCGCGCTCTTCCTGGCCCGGACCGAGGGCGTCCGGCTCCGGGCCGGAGCGCTGATCGCGATCACGGTCCTGGCCACGTTCGTGGCCGTGAACAGCCTGCGGATCGCCGATGCAGGCCTCGCTGCTGCGCGTGCAGTACGTGAAAGGTGGACGGGAGCCGCAGCCGCTGTTCGAGAAGTGGAACTCGTTCTCGCGGATCACGGTCTTCGGGGATCCCACGCGGCCGTCGTTGCCCCGGGGCTGGGGACTGAGCGGGACCTATCCGTCCGACCGCGGCGTCCCCCAGCTCGCGCTGACGATCGACGCCGCCGCCGCGACCGTGCTCACCAGGTTCGACGGGCGCTTCGAGCCGGTCGAGCATCTGAAGTACGACGTGACGAATATCGCCCACTGGCTGCGCCACGACGCGCACGTGCTCGTGGTCGGGGTGGGTGGGGGACGCGACGTGCTGTCCGCCCTGGCCTTCGGCCAGCGGGCGGTGACCGGGGTCGAGATCAACGGATCGATCCTCGACGTGCTCAACGCTCACTTCGGCGAGTTCACCGGCCGGCTCGACCGTGACCCGCGCGTCACCTTCGTGAACGACGAGGCGCGCAGCTACATCGCGCGCCAGCAGCAGCGGTTCGACATCTTGCAGATCTCGCTCATCGACACGTGGGCGGCCACCGGGGCCGGCGCCTTCGTGCTCAGCGAGCACTCGCTCTACACCAGCGAGGCGTGGCAGCTGTTCCTCGATCGGCTGACGCCGCAGGGCCTGCTAGTCGGTCTCGCGGTGGTACTTCGATCCTCGCCCCGACGAGACGTACCGCGTGACCGCGCTGGCCGTCAGCGCGCTCGCCCGCCGCGGGATCACCCGGCCGCGCGATCATCTGGCCATCATCCGTCACGCCACCGGCGCCGACGGACAGGTGGCGCCGCTGGGGGTGTCGACCTTGCTGGTGAGCCCGTCACCGCTGTCGAACGCCGACCTGGACGCTCTGGAGGCGGCGGCCCGCCGCTTCCGCTTCGACATCGTGGTCTCGCCGCGCCACCCCGGCGCGCCGATGTTCGAGGCGCTGACCAGCGGTCGCGACCCGGCGCCGCTCTACGCGCAGTTCCCGGTGAACATCGCGCCGCCCACCGACGACAACCCGTTCTTCTTCCACACGCTGCGCTTGCGCGACATCTTCCAGCGTGACGTGTGGCGCCGCGGTATCGGAGGCTACGCGGCGAACGTCCAGGCGGTCGGGGTCCTCGGCGTGCTGCTGCTGACGGTGATCGGTCTCACCGCCCTGTGCATCGTCGTGCCGCTGGTGCTGACGACCGATCGCCGCGTGCTCGCCGGCAACGCGCCGCTCTTCGTCTTCTTCGCGAGCATCGGCCTCGGCTTCATGCTCGTCGAGATCTCCCAGATGCAGCGGCTGATCGTCTTCCTCGGCCATCCCACGTACGGGCTCTCGGTGGTGCTGTTCGCCATGCTCGCCTCCAGCGGTCTGGGCAGCCTGGTGACCGGACGGTTCACCGCCCAGGGATCGCGGCTGGCCGTCCCGCTCGTCGCGCTGCTGGCGATCCTGACGGTGTTCGGCGCCGCCACGCCGCTGGTGATTCGCGCCTTCGCGGCGGCCACGACGCCCGTGCGGATCACGGTGGCCATCCTGCTGCTGTTCCCGATCGGCTTTCTCATGGGGATGGCCTTCCCGCTCGGGATGCGCGCGGCGACCGGGCGGGCGCCGGCGCTGACCCCGTGGCTGTGGGGCATCAACGGCGCGACCTCGGTGTGCGCCTCCGTCGTCGCCGTCGCCATCGCCCTACACTGGGGGATCGCCGCCTCGTTCTGGACCGGAGTGGTGTGCTACGTGATGGCGACGGTCTCGCTCATGAAGGCCAGTCCCGTGCGAGAGACCGTCGAGACGCCCATCGATCTCACGACGCTCGCGCACGAGCAGCACTAGCCGCTCGACGATCGCGCCCCCGGCCACTGACCTGACGGGGCGCGTCAGCTGCTCAGTCGAGGATGAGGCCGCCGTCCACGTTGAAGGACTGGCCGGTGATGTTGCGCGCGCCCGGCGAGGCCAGGAACACGGCCATGGCGGCGATGTCCTCGGGGTCGTTGGCGCGGCCGAGCGGGATGCCGGCGTTGCGCCGGCGCTCCATCTCCTCGACGCTGACGCCCTTCTTCCTTCGCGCGGTTCTTCAGATTGTCGTTGGACAGCGCGGTGACCGTGCTGCCCGGGCAGATGGCGTTGACGTTGATGTTGTGGCGGGCGAGCTGCAGCGCGGCGATGCGCGTCATGCCGATCACCGCGCCCTTGCTGCCGGCGTAGATGGCGTTCGACGTGCCGGCGTAGCCCTTGCCGGCGATCGAGGCGATGTTGATGATGACGCCGCTGCGGCGCGGGATCATCTCGCGGGCCACGCGCTGCAGGCAGAAGAAGACGCCCTTGCCGTTGACCCGCATGATGCGATCCCAGTCGGCCTCGGTGAGATCCATGATGTACGCGCGGCGGGTGACGCCGGCGTTGTTGACCAGCACGTCGATGCGACCGAAGGCCTCGGCGACCCGGACCACCATCTGGTCGATGCTGGCCACGTCGCCGACGTCGGTGGCCAGGGCCAGGCTGCGGCGGCCCGCCGCGGCCACGGCCGCGGCGGTCTTCTCCGCCGCCGCCTTGTCGATGTCGACCACCGCCACGTCGGCGCCCGCCTGGGCCAGGGCCACCGCGATGGCGTGGCCAATGCCGTGCCCGGCCCCGGTGACGATCGCCACACGCTCGGTGAGTACACTCATGCGGATTTTCCTCCGGCGGCCTTCCAGCGGTTCATCTTGTCTTGCAGGCGAGGCAGGCGCTGCGCGCCGTCGACGATGAAGCGCTCGTGCGTGCCCTTGCCGGCCTCGTCCATCTCGTCACGCACCTCGACGCGGAAGGCGAGACGGCGTCGGTCGATCTCCGTGAGCTCGACCGAGATCGTCACCGTCATGCCCACCGGCGTGGCCGCCAGGTGCGCGACGTCGACGCGCGTCCCGACGGTGGCCTGGCCGGGCGCGAGGCCAGGCTGGACCGCCTCGATCGCCGTCTGCTCGATGAGCCGGATCATGTCCGGCGTGGAGAGCACACGGATCGGCTCGTGACGCAGGTGCGCCGGCGTCATGTCGTCGGTCACCGTCACCGTGCGGGAGTACTTGAGACCGACCGCCAGCGGACGGGGAGCACTGTCGCTCATGCTGGGCCTTGGTGGGGCTACGGCGTCAGGTCGAGCGCCTCGACGATGCGGCTGTAGGGGAGCTTCGCGGTGTCGTTCAGCTCCTTGACCGACTGCTGATTGGGCGCCTCGAAGAGGCACATGCACTTGCCCTCGCCCGGCACGAAGGTGCTGCGGATGTAACGGACGTTCTTGCCCGCGGCCGTCATCGTCTTGCCGGTGTCGATGGCCGCCTTCTGCGCCGCGGCCAGCTGATCCATCGGAATACCCTTGAGATCGCGCTCCACCATGTACACCGCCATCACGCTTCTCCTGTTCGGCTCGAGGCTTCAGGTTCCGACCAACACGCCCACGAGGGGAAGATACTACGGATTCAGGACGACCTTGACCGGATCGCCGATCCGCTTTTCCAGCACCTCGATGGCCTCGTGGACCCGACTGAGCGGGAGCTGGTGCGTGATCAGCGGCTTGGCGGTCAGCCGGCCGGCCGCCAGCAGGGCCAGCGCGCGGCCCACGCTGGTGCCGCCCTCGCCCCGCTCGGTGTAGATGGTGATGTTGCGCCGCACGGCGTGCGTGATGTCGGCGGTGACGGGCCCGTGGTAGAAGGCCACCAGCAACACCTTGCCGCCGGACTTCGACATCTTGATCGACTGATCGAACGTGTCGTCGCCGCCCGCGCAGTCCACGACGAGGTCGGCGCCCTTGCCGCCGGTGGCGTCCATCACCGCCTTCACCGGATCCGTCGTACGACTGTCCACCACGAGGTCGGCGCCGAGCTGGCGGCCCAACGCCAGGCGCGACTCACGCGTCCCCGTCAGGATCACGCGGGTGGCGCCCAGCGCCTTGACGAGCTGGATGGCCATGAGCCCGATCGGGCCCGGGCCCAGCACGGCCACGGTCTCGCCCGCGAAGTAGCCGCCGGCGTTCTCGAAGCCGAAGAGGGGACTGCCCGAGGTCATGACGACGGTGGCCTCCTCGTAGGAGACGCCGTCGGGAATGCGATAGAGCGTGTTGACGTGGTTCACCGCGTACTCGGCCAGCCCGCCGTTGGTGGTGAAGCCATTGGCCCGGTGTCCGCGCTTGAGGTTGCCGTAGTTGAGACAGGCGGTGTAGTGGCCGCGGATGCAGTTCTCGCAGCGTCGGCAGCCCATGTGCGCCTCGACGACGATCCGATCGCCGACCTGGAACTCGTCCACCGTGCGGCCGACCGCCACCACGTCGCCCGCGTACTCGTGGCCGAAGATGAACTCGCCGTAGGGCGGCATCCCCGGCATCCCCGTGTGGATGATCTTCACGTCGGTGCCGCAGATGCCGCACGCGCGTACCCGCACGAGCACGTCCTCGTCGCCCGGCACCGGCACCGGCCGGTCCAGCACCTCGAACCGGTGCGGGGCCATCAGCACCGTCGCCTTCATCGTCCGAGGAATCTGCATGCCGTCCCTCCTGTATATCTTCGGACTGTATACTAGCCGCGCCATGGGGCGCACCACCCTCGCGCGGAAGAACTTGCTGGCCTGGCAGTGGAGCGACTATCCGTCCAGGCATCAGGATGCCGGCAACCTGATGCTCCACATCGTCGTCGTGCCCCTGTTCCAGATCGCCACGCTCGTGCTGGCCTACGGTCTGGTGACCGGCCGCGTCGGAGCCGTCGGGCTCGCGGCCCTGGGCATGGTCGTCTCGGTCGTGGCCCAGGGCCGCGGTCACCGGCGGGAGCGCGAGCGCACCACACCGTTCATGGGCTTCGGCGACTTCGTGACCCGGTTCTTCGTCGAGCAGTGGGTGACGTTCCCCCGCTTTGTCCTGTCGGGGGGCTGGTATCGAAATTTGCAGCAGACTGCGGCACCTGACCCAGGGAGGCAGCCATGAACCTGCTCGACCCCGAGGAGCTTCGCCGGCTTCGACCCGCCGAGATCCACGCCTACGCCGGGCCCCTCCCGACCCAGAGCGTGTCGAGCGACGAGTTCATGCCGTCACCCCAGACGCGTGACCAGCGACGCGTGGAAGCGCGCATCAAGGAGCTGGGCGGCGAGCTGAGCCGCCGGCAGGGGATGACGCGTCGCCGGTTTCTGGCCACCGCGTCCGGGATGGCCGCGGCCTTTCTGGCCATGAACGAGGTGTACGGCCCGCTCTACGACGTGAGCCGGGCCGAGGCCCAGACGCCGGAGATGGCCAAGGATCGGGCCAAGGAGCTCGCCAAGCAGTTCGTCATGGACTGCCACACCCACTTCCTGCGCGACGACACGCGCATCATGACGTTCGTGCGCCAGCGCGAGGCGGTGGGCAAGGCCGGCTGGAACCCGGCGCTGGCCGGCAAGCCGCAGACGATCGACGACCTCAAGTTCGCGAACTACTTCAAGGAGGTCTTCCTCGACAGCGACACCAAGGTCGCCATGATCTCGGGGGCGCCGTCGGACATCGCGCAGGACTGGTTCCTGACGAACGAGATGAAGGCCGAGGCCCGGGCCAAGGTGAACAAGGAGGCGGGCAGCAAGCGGATGCTGGCGCACGCCATCTTCACGCCCGGACAACCGGGTTGGCTGGAGGCCATCGACCGCGCCATCGCCGAGCTGAAGCCGGATTCGTTCAAGGGCTACACGATCGGCGACAACACCAACAAGGCCACCAGCAAGTATCCGTGGCGTCTCGACGACGAGCAGGTCGCGTACAAGGCGTACGAGAAGTTCGCCAAGGCCGGCCTGGTCAACGTGTGCATCCACAAGGGCCTGTTCCCGCCGTCGGTGGAGAAGCAGTTTCCGCACCTGCTGGCCTACTCCGACGTGCGCGACGTGGCCAAGGCCGCCCGGGACTGGCCGCAGCTCAACTTCATCATCTATCACTCCGCGTACCGCTTCCCCGGCGGGGGCACGGCGGACGACGCCTGGGCCCAGTTCGAGCAGACCTCGCGGATCGAGTGGGTAACCGACCTCGCCGAGATCCCGACCAAGCACGGCGTGAAGAACGTGTATGCCGACCTCGGCCAGATCTTCGCCCAGAGCACGATCGCCAACCCCAAGGTGAGCGCGGTGATGATGGCCCAGCTCATCCAGGGGCTCGGCGCCGACCATGTCGTGTGGGGCACCGACGCCATCTGGACCGGCTCGCCGCAGTGGCAGATCGAGGCGTTGCGTCGGCTGGAGGTGCCCGAAGATCTACAGAAGAAGTACGGCTTCAAGCCGCTGGGCCTGGCCGACGGCCCGATCAAGACGGCCATTCTCGGCGAGAACAACGCGCGCCTGTACAAGTACGACCGGCGTGCAGCGCTCCTGACCGACCGCGTCGCGGTGGCCAAGGCAGCCTACGAGGAAGCAGGGCGGGCAACGCAGCAACCTGCGCTACGGCTACGTCCTCGGCGCGCGCGCCTGAGCGGCGCTGGACGCTGCGCTCAGGCCATCAGCAGGCGGGCGGGCTGCAGGGTGCGGTTGAAGGGATGGAGGATCAGACCGAGGATCTCGAGCGTGACGACGCCGAGCAACGGCTCGTCGCCTGACTCGCCGAGGATGACCGGCGTGTGACCCTCGCCCTGGGCGAGCTTCACATAGCACTCGGAGACGTCTCGCTCGATCTCCGTCCCGTCGGCCAGGACGAAGGTCAACCGACGTCGTGGCGTCAGCCCGATGGCCCGCCAGTCATCAAGCGGCAGCAGGCTGAACTTCGCGCCACTGTCCACCAGAAACCGGACCACGCGGGAGGCGCTCGCTGGTCCGCTCACCACGCCCTCGACGAAGGTCAGCCCCATGTCGGTGTCTCCGTGTCGCTCATTGTACGGGCGCTGGAGGCTTGCGCCATGTGCAACGTCCGATACGGCCGATGAGCCGGAGCGCTGGACGCCATGGGCATGGCGCCCGACGCGGCGCCGGCGGCTCCGGGGCCGGCCCGGGCCGAGCACGTCGCCATGGCCGCGGCCGCGCTGGCGCTGGCCGTCCTCGTCGCGCTGCCGCTGGCGTTTCTCGTCTGGGGCAGCGTCAGCGACGACGGCCGCCTCACGCTCGAGCACTTCCGGGAGGCGCTGTCCCGCCGACTCTACGTCCGGCGCTGCAGGAACTCGCTGGTGCTCGGCGCCTGGACCGCGCTGCTGAGCGTCGCCATCGGCCTGCCGATGGCCTGGGCGGTGAGCCGCACCGACGTGCCGGCCAAGCCGCTTCGTCCACGCCACCGCGACTGATCGCGTACCTCACGCCGCCCTACCTCACCGCGATCGCCTTCGTGAACCTGTTCAGCCCGAATGCCGGACTGGTGAACCGCTGGCTGCGCGACGTGCTCGGGCTGCCGCAGCTCACGTTCAACGTCCACTCGATGGCCGGGCCTGGTGCTCGTGACCGTGCTTCACACCTTCCCGTTCGTGTACCTGCTGGCGGCCAGCGCGCTGCAATCGGTCGACGCCTCGATGGAGGAGTCGGCCCGGATCCTCGGCGCCGGCCGCTGGCGGACGGCGCACGGCGATCACCGCTGCCGCTGGTGGCGCCGGCGGTCCTGGCCGGGCGCGCTGGTCGCGTTCGTCAACGCCATCGCGCTCTTCGGCTCGCAGGCGATCATCGGCCTGCCCGGGCGCATCTTCACGCTGCCGACGCGGATCTACGCGCTCTTCGACTATCCGCCGCGCTACGGCCTGGCGTCGGCGCTGTCGCTGGTCTTCGTCGCGATCACGGTGGTGGCGCTGGCGCTGCAGCGCCGGTACCTGGCCCGGCGCTCGTACGTCACCGTCGGCGGCAAGGGCCACCGGCCGCAGTCGCTCGCGCTCGGCGCGGCCCGCTGGGGCGTGCTCGCATTCTGCGTCGCCGTGTTCGTGATGGCCGTGCTGGCGCCGTACCTCACGCTGCTCGCGGTCTCGGTGAGCCGATCGTGGGGGCTCGACGTTCTGGCAGAACCTGACGCTCGAGCACTATCGCTTCGTCCTCTTCGAGTACGACGTCACGCGCCGGGCGATCGCGAACAGCCTCGTGCTGGCCGCCGCGACCGCGACGCTCACCGTGCTGCTCGGCAGCCTCATCGGCTGGAGCGATCTCCGGACGCGCTGCCCGGCCGGAAGCTGCTCGACTACGTCTCGCTCGTGCCGCTCGGGCTGCCGGGCATCGTCATGGCGGTCGCGCTGATCCAGTTCTGGCTCCGGGTGCCGGTGCCCATCTACGGCACGCTGCTGATCATCCTGCTCGCCTACAGCGCCCGCTACGTCCCGCTCGCGGTGCGCTCGGCCAACGCGGCGTTCCGACAGGTCGACCCGTCGCTCGAGGAGACCGCGCGGATGACCGGCGCCGGCTGGCTGCGGACGTTCGGCGACGTCACGCTGCCGCTGGCGCGGCCCGGGCTCTTCGCGGGTGGCTGCTCGTCTTCGTGCCGGCCATCCAGGAGCTGAGCGCGTCGGTCCTGCTGTTCAGCTCGCAGCTCCATGACCCTGGCGGTGGCGGTCTACAACCTCTACGAGACCGGCGAGCTCGGGCCGGTGGCCGCGCTCGCCATCGTGACGATGGTGATCATCGCCGCCGCCATCTGCGCTCGCCGACCCGCCTGGGCCGCGGCGGGGCGAGGAGCCCGCCGGTCGAGCGGCGCTGGCGTGGCGCAGTGATGGGCTGGCCGGCGGCCTGATGGCCGGCATCTCCATCGAGCGGGTCACAAGCGGTTCGGCGACACGGTGGCCGTGCGCGAGCTGAGCCTCAGTCGAGGACCACGAGTTCGTGACGCTGCTCGGCCCGAGCGGCTGCGGCAAGACGACGCTCCTCCGCCTCATCGCCGGCTTCCTCGCGCCCGACGCGGGCGCCATCCGGGTCGGCGCGGTCACGCTCTCCTCGCCGGCCGCCGTCGTCCCACCCGAGCGGCGCGGGATGGGCATGGTGTTCCAGAGCTACGCGATCTGGCCGCACAAGACGCGTGTACGACAACGTCGCCTTCGGCCTGGAGGTCCGGCGGCGTCGCGCGCGCCGAGATTCGCACCCGGGTCGCGCGCGTGCTCGAGCTGGTCAACCTCGCCGGGCTCGACGCGCGCTATCCCGAGCGAGCTGCGCGGCGGCCAGCAGCAGCGGGTGGCGCTGGCGCGGAGCCTGGTGGTCGAGCCCGCGATCCTGCTGCTGGACGAGCCGCTGTCGAATCTCGACGCCAAGCTGCGCGAGCGCATGCGCTGGGAGCTCAAGGACGTCCAGCGACGGACCGGCATCACGTTCGTGTACGTCACCCACGATCAGTCGGAGGCGATCGCGCTGTCCGATCGGATCGCGGTGATGCAGAAGGGCAGCTGCTTCTCCAGTACGGCTCGCCGCGCGAGGTCTACACGCGCCCGGCCAACCGCGCGGTGGCGGACTTCATGGGACTGGTGAACCTCTTCCCGGCGCGCGTGCGGCGCGCGGGATCGACCGGGCTCGTTGCGCTCGGCCGGCGAGCACCTCGTCGAGGTCACGCTGCCTCCGGGCGTGACGGAGAACGCCGCGGTGCAGATGGCGGTCCGCCCCGAGAATCTCCGCGTGACCGCGCTGGTGCCCGGCGCGGCGCTCGGCCCCGGCGTGGTGCCCGGCACGGTCGCCGAGCTGACCTTTCTCGGAAACCTCGTCGATTGTCACGTGACGCTCGACGATGGCACGCGCGTCCGCGTCCAGGTCGATCCCGGCCAGCGCCTCGAGACCGGCCTGCGCGTGGGCGTCCAGATCGACGCGGCCACGGTGTTCCACTAGGCGCCGCGCGGTCCGGGAACGGAGGCCCCTTGTTCTGAATCGCGCGGTATGTACGATCTCGAAGGGGGGGACACCATGAAGAAGAGCCGGCGTAGCAAGGGCACCAAGGCGTCGAAGTCAGCCGCGGGGAGCCGCAAATCAGCCGCGCGGAACCTCGATCTCCGCAAGGCGGGTCAGGTCAAGGGTGGGTGGACCAAAGGGGGAGGCGCCTCGGTCGGCTAGCTCCGGCCGCCGGCGCTGACCGCCTCAGCGCCGGCTGGTCGGCAGCTCGTCGAAGGGGGCCTCGCGGTCGACGCGGATGTCCTGCGGCAGGCCCAGCACGCGCTCGGCGATGATGTTCTTGAGGATCTCGTCGGTGCCGGCGGCGATGCGGCTGCCGGGCGAGGACAGCAGCGACTCCTGGAACGCCGCCCGCATCGGGGCGAAGTCCTTGTCGGTGACCATGCCGCCCATGTCCATCAGGTCGAGCGCGAACGAGGCCATGTCCTGGGCCTTGGGCGCGTTGACGAGCTTGCCGATCGAGTTCTCGGGGCCCGGCGTGTCGCCGCGGCTCAGCGCGGTCATGGTGCGGTAGCGCGACCAGCGCACGCCCTGGGTGCGCACGTAGTAGTCGGCCAGCCGCTCGCGGACCGCGGCGTTGGCGATGGCCGGGCCGTCCTCCAGCTCGATCGTGCGCGCCAGCTCGAACAGCTCCTCGAAGTCGGGACCGCGCAGCTCGCCGGAGGTCAGACGCTCGTTCATCAGGGTGGTGATGGCCACACCCCAGCCCTGGCCGACGGCGCCCAGCCGCTGGCTGTCCGGGATGCGCACGTCGGTCAGGTAGACCTCGTTGAAGTGCGACTGCCCGGAGATCTGCTTGATCCGCCGCGTCTCGATTCCCGGTGACTTCATCGAGAGGAAGAAGAACGTGAGGCCCTTGTGCTTGGCGGCCTTGGGATCGCTGCGCGTGACCAGGATGGCGTGATCGGCCCAGTGCGCGCCCGACGTCCAGATCTTCTGGCCGTTGACGACCCAGTCGCTGCCGTCGCGGACCGCGCGCGTGCGCAGGCCCGCGAGGTCGGAGCCGGCGCCGGGTTCCGAGAAGAGCTGACACCACACCTCGTCGCCGCGCAGCGCGGCTGGGGCGTACCGGCGCCGCTGCTCCTCCGTCGCGTAGCTGAACAAGGTCGGCATGCACATGCCCAGGCCGATCTCGAAATACCCGCGGGGGATGAGGTAGCGTGTCTCTTCCTGGGCGAGGATCACCTGAAAGATCGCCGGGGCCTCGCGGCCGCCGTAGGCCTTGGGCCAGTGCAGCCCGGCCAGCCCGGCCTCCGCCCGTTTGCGCTGGAAATCCTTGGCGCGCTCCAGCCCTTCGCGGTCGGGATAGCGGCTCTGCCACGTCTCGAAGGTGCCGCGCCGCGGCTCGGCGTGGCGCTCGAGGAACGCGCGCACCTCGTTGCGGAAGCCTGCTTCGTCGGGCGTGTCGGAGAAGTCCATGCGCTCAGTCCCTCAGCCGGCGCGCGCCTGCAGGCGCGTGATCAGCAGATCTTTCCAGCGGCGGGCGCTGCCCAGGCCGAGCCCGGTCAGCTTCGCCCGGCGATAGTGCAGGTGACAGTCGAATTCCCACGTGAAGCCCATGCCGCCGTGGGTCTGGATGTTCTCCTTGGCGGCGTGAAAATAGGCCTCGGTGGCGCTGACCCGCGCGGTGGCGGCCGCCACCGGCAGCTCGGCGGCATCCGTCGAGAGCGCCCACGCGGCGTAGTACGCGTTGGAGCGCGCGAGCTCGACGCCCACGTACATGTCGACGAGCTTGTGCTTGATGGCCTGGAACGAGGCGATGGGCCGCCCGAAGGCGAAGCGCCCCATGGCGTACTCGCGCGCCATGTCGAGCGCGGCCTGCGCGCCGCCGACCTGCTCGAAGGCGACCAGCACCGCGGCGCGGTCGAACACACGCTCCAGGAGCGCGGTGCCGGCGCCGGCGGCGCCGAGCGGCTCGGCCGGCGCGCCGTCGAAGGTCAGACGCGCGTGCGAGCGCGTGGGGTCCACCGTGGCCAGCGCCGTTGCGAGCGACGCCGGCGCCGGCGAGATCGACGAGGACCAGCGACAGATCGGCCGCGCCGTCGGCGCGGGCGGCGACGATCGCGAAGTCTGCCACGTCGCCGTCGGCGCACCGGCGCCTTCGTGCCGGAGATCGTGCCGGCCGCGACGCGCGTCGTCATCGCGCGCGCCGCCGGCGTCCCGGGCCCCTCGGCCAGGGCCAGGCAGCCCACCGCCTCGCCGCTGGCGATCCGCGGCAGCCACCGCCGCTTCTGCGCCTCGCTGCCGGCCAGCAGGAGCGCCTCGGCCGCGAGGTAGACGGTGGACGAGAACGGAATCGGGGCCACGCTGCGCCCGAGCTCTTCGGCGATCACGCACAGCTCGAGGTGACCGAAGCCGGCGCCGCCGTACGTCTCGGGAATGGCCGTCCCCGTCCAGCCCATCTCGGCCACGCCGCGCCACAGCTCGCGGTCGTACGGCTCGTCGGTGTCGAGGATCCGGCGCACGCGCACAGACGACGCGTGCTCGGCGAGAAACTTCCGCGCCTGGTCGCGTAGCGCCTTCTGGTCCGGCGAGAAGTCGAAGTTCACGGTCGCACTATAGCACCGGCGATCACCCGGGTGGATCCCGTCAGGAACCCTCGCCGGCTCGCCGCCGGACGACGGCGAGGAGACCGAGCGCGAGCGTGGTGACCCCGATCAGCAGCGTGGACACGGCGGCCACGGTTGGATCGATCTCGGTGCGGATGCCGTCCCACATCTGCTTCGGGCAGGGTGGCGGCCTCGGTCCCGCTCACGAAGATCGCGACCACGACCTCGTCGAAGGACGTGATGAAGGCCAGCAGCGCGGCGGAGACGACGCCGGGTCGGATGAGCGGGAGCGTCACGAGGCGGAAGGTCTGCCAGCGTTCGCGCCGAGGTTCTGCGCGGCCAGCTCGAGCGTCTCGTCGAAGCCACTGCAGGGTGGCGGACACGATCACGACGACGAACGGCAGCGCCAGCACGGTGTGGGCGAGGACGAGGCCGTGCAGCGTGCCCACCATCTTGAGCTGCGCGTAGAGGCCGTAGATGGCGATGGCCACGATGATGACGGGGACGACCAGCGGCGCCAGGACGATCAGCCGCGACGAGCGACCGGCCGCGGAACGGCCGGCGCAGGGCGAGCGCGGCGGCCGTGCCCACGGCGGTCGCGGCGACGGTGGTCAGCACGGCCACCTCGAAGCTGCGCACGGTGGCGCTCATCCACTCGCGGCTGCCGAAGTAGCGCTCGTACCACTGCAGCGACCAGCCCGGGCGGCGGGAAGGTCAGGTACTTCGCCGCGCTGAACGAGATCGGGATCACGACCGCCAGCGGCGCGACCAGGAACACGAGCGTCGCCAGCCGCGAGCAGCGATCAGCGCCGGATGCCGCCGGCCGAGCGGGCCGGCCGCTTCGCGGCGCAGCGCCGGCCCGGCAGCGCGCGAGCCGGGCACCCGATCCGTCACGGCACGCGAGCCCACATCCGCTCCGCGCCGTGAACCGCTGCACGGCGAGGAGGATCGCCGGCGGTGATCGCGAACAGCACCACGGCCAGGGCGGAGCCGAGCCCCCAGTCGAGGAGCTGGCTCATCTGGCTGTCGATGAGCATCGCGATCATCATGTCGCCGCGCCCGCCGAGCAGTGCCGGGGTGACGAAGAAGCCGAGCGCGGTGACGAAGACGAGCAGGCAGCCGGTCGCGAGCCCGGACAGCGACAGCGGCAGGTAGACGCGCAGGAACGCCTGGCGCCGGTTGGCGCCGAGGTTCTGCGCGGCCTTGAGCAGATCCACGTCGATTCCCTTCATGACGCTGTAGATCGGCAGCACCATGAAGGGCAGCAGCACGTGGACCATGCCGATGGTCACGCCCAGCCGGTTGTAGAGCAGCGGCAGGGGCGCGTCGAGGAGCCCGAGGCTCTGCAGCCCTTCGTTCACCAGCCCACGACGGCCCAGCAGGACCATCCACGCGTAGGTGCGCACGAGCACGCTGGTCCAGAGCGGCACGATGATCGCGACCAGCATGAGCCGCGGAGGCGCGCGGCCCGGCGGTGGCCAGGACGAAGGCGAGCGGATAGCCGAGCACGAGGGCCAGGAGCGTGACGGTCGCGCTGATCTCGAAGGTGTTGGCGAAGACTTTCAGGTAGACGGAGATCCCGAGGAGCTTGCGCGTAGCTGCGCGAGCGAGAACGCGGGGGTGAACACGCTCGCGTAGAAGAGCCGGCCGATCGGGTAGACGAACAAGATGCCGAGCCACGCCAGCGCGGGCACGAGCAGCCACTCGCTCGTCCACCGGGGCGGTCTCACTTGAGCAGCCACGCGTTCCAGCGCTCCACCAGCACGTTGCGGTGCTCGCCCCACCACGCCGGATCCACCATCACCTGGCGCTTGGCGTTGTCGGGAGCGGTCGGCATGTCGCTGGCCGCCTGCGCGCCGATGAACTCGAAGGCCTTCTGGTTGACCGGCCCGTACGGGATCTCGTTCACGATCGCGGCCTGCGGCTTCGGCTGGGTCGACCAGGCGATGAACTTCATGGCGCCGTCCTTGTTCTTGCTGCCGCGCGGGATCACCCAGGAGTCCCACTGGAGCTTGCCCTGGTTCCACTCGAGCCCGGCGCGGGCGCCCTGCTTCTGGATGGCGAAGATCCGGCCGCTCCACGAGGTGGCCAGCTCCACCTCGCCGTCGGACAGGAGCTGCGCCGGCTGGGCGCCGGTCGTCCACCACACGTTGACGTGCTTCTTGATCCGATCCATCGACCGGAAGGCCCGCTCGACGTCCAGGGGATAGATCTTGTCGATCGGCACGTCGTCGGCCAGCAGCGCGAACTCGAGGTTGTCGGCGGGTTGTTGCGCATGGTCCGCGGGCCGGGAAATGTCTTGACGTCCCAGAACTGCGCCCACGTCTTGGGATGATCGCCCTTGGCGTACTTCTTGGTGCTGTAGGCGAGGACGGTCGAGTAGTAGATGGTGCCGATGCCGTACTTGTGGACGACCTGGGGAAACACGCCCTTGGTGTCGATGGTCTGGTAGTCGAGCGGCTCGAGCAGGTTGTCCTTCATGCCGGCGATGACGTTCAGGTCGCCCACGTCGACCAGGTCCCACTCGACGTTGCCGCTCTGGACCATCGCCTTGAGCTTGCCGTAGTCGGTCGGGCTGGCCTCGACGATCTTGATGCCGGTCTCCTTCTCGAACGGCTGGAACATGGTCTTGCGCTGCGCCTCCTGGTAGGCGCCGCCCCAGGAGCAGACGACGAGCTGCTTGCTCTGGGCCCGCGCGATCCACGGCCCGCCCGCGCGGGTGACCGCGGACGCGGCGGCGGTGAGGACACCCATCTTCAGCACGTAGCGCCGGGTCATCGAGCTCATGGATGTCTCCTTTGCGTGAAGGCCGCGTCCGGGTCCCAGCGAAGTGTCACGCGCGCGCCGACCTTGAAGCGATCGGCGGCGTCCAGGTTGAGTCGCTTGACGGTGAACGTCTCGCCGCCGGCCGGTGTGGACGACGTACCGCATCGTCTCGCCGACGAAGACCGCCTCGACCACGTCGCCGATGACGGTCGCGCCGCCACCGGCCGCCCCGCCGTCGGAGCCGATCGCGATGCGCTCGGGTCGCAGGAAGAGACGGCGCGGCCTCGCCGACCGGCGCGCCGCCGGGTCGGGCGGGCAGCCGCAGCCCCGAGCGGCGTGATCAGGACGGCGCGGCCCCCGTCGCCGCTGCGCGCTCGTGCGCCTCGAGACGGTTGGACTCGCCGATGAACTGGGCGACGAACGCCGTGCGCGGGCGTCTCGTAGAGCTCGGTCGGCTCCCCGACCTGCTCGATCCGGCCCCGGTTCATCACCGCGATCCGGTCGGAGAGCGTCAGCGCCTCCTCCTGATCGTGCGTCACGTAGATCACGGTGACGCCGAGACGGGCCTGCAGGCGCTTGAGCTCGAGCTGCATCTCGATGCGGAGCTTCTGGTCGAGCGCCCCGAGCGGCTCGTCCATCAGGAGCACCGGCGGCTCGAAGACGACGGCGCGCGCCAGCGCCACGCGCTGCTGCTGGCCGCCCGAGAGCTGACGCGGAGCGCGCGTGGCCGAGCCCGTCGAGCTGCACCAGCGCCAGCGCCCGCGCCACCCGCTCGCGGATGGTCGCGGCGGGCAGCTTGCGCATCCGGAGCGGGAAGGCGAGATTGTCGGCCACCGTCATGTGGGGGAAGAGCGCGTAGTTCTGGAAGACCATGCCGACGTTGCGCTTGAACGGCGGATCGAAGGTCACGCGCGCGCCGTCGATGAACACCTCGCCCTCGGTGGGGACCGCGAAGCCCGCCACGCACGCCAGCGTCGTCGTCTTGCCGGAGCCGGACGGTCCGAGCAGCGTGAGGAATTCGCCGGGACGTGCGGTGAGCGTGACGCTGTCGACCGCGCGCGTCGCGCCGAAGGTCTTGACGAGCCCCTCGATGCGGACCTCGGCGCCTCGCGGGGACGGCTCCGCTAGGGCGCGGCGCGACGATTGACGCCCTCCAGGCGATCGAGCGCCCGCTTCCACGCCACGATGAGCTCGAAGACCGGCCGCCGCCACCGGTGCAACGGCACCGGACGCATCGGCGTGTCGGGGAAGACACCGTCGCCGCGACCTTGCACGCGATCGGCCAGCAGCTTCCCCATGACCGTCGCCATGGCGACGCCGCGGCCGTTGTAGCCGAGCGCGGCGTGAACGCCCAGGGGCGAGCTCGTGCAGGTGCGGTACGTGGTCGAGGGTGAGCGCGACCTTGCCGCCCCACACGAACTCCCACTCGCAGGCCGCGAGCTGAGGATAGAGCTCGACGGCGCTCGCTTTGATCGTCGCGTAGTCGGAGTGCGCAGAGGATTCGCGCGACTTGCCGCGGCCGCCCATCACCATGCGCCCCGCCGCATCGAGCCGGTAGTAGCGCAGGAGTCGGCGCGAGTCGGAGACCGCCTGGCCCTTGGGCAGGATCTTCAGGCGCAGATCGGCGGACAGCGGCCGTGTGGCCGCGATGTAGCTGTAGACGGGGATCACGGTCTGGGCGAGCGCGGGCCAGGGCCCGTTGGCGCCGGCGAGATCCGTATAGCCGTTGGTGCCGATGATCACCTGCGACGACCGCACCGAGCCGCGCGGCGTCGTCACCAGCCATTCGCCGCCCACCCGCCGCGGCGTGGCCGCCAGCGAGCGCTCGTGGATGCGCGCGCCGGCCCGGGCCGCGGCCCGCGCCAGCCCGCGCGTGAAGCTGAGCGGTTGCACGACGCCGCCGCGATGATCGACATAGCCGCCCACGTAGGCGTCGCTGCCGATCAGCTCCGCGATGCGTACTCGGTCGAGCTCTTCGACCGCCGCGCCGCGCTGGCTCCACTCGCGGGCGGTGTGCGCGGCGGGACGCAGCGTCGCATCACGGTGGCAGGCCTTGATCCAGCCGTCCTGACGGGCGTCGCACTCGATGCCGTGACGTCGCACCAGGCCGAAGACGAAATCCGCGGCGCCTCCCACGATCTCGGTCAGGCGCGCCCCACGCTCCGGACCGAGGACCGCCTCGATCTCGCTCGGATCGAGCTTCAGCCCGGGGATCACCTGACCGCCGTTGCGACCGGACGCGCCGGCGCCGACCTCGCCCGCCTCCAGCACCACGACGGAGGCGCCCCCTTCGGCGAGGTGCAGCGCCGCCGAGAGCCCGGTGAATCCTCCGCCGATGACGCACACGTCCGCCCGGTGCTCGCCCTCGAGCGGTCGAGACACCAGTGCCGGTGTTGCGGTCGCCGTCCAGAGGCCAGCGGGTAGCGTCACGACCGCGCGGCTGGACAGTGGTGTCATGAGCGCCTCCGATATAGCAAGAAGCCCGCAAGCCCGCAACAAGCCCCCATCAGGAGCCCGGTATTCGAGGGCCGCCACGGCTTCGCCGGCGTCCGGTATTCGAGGGTCGCCACGGCTTCGCCAGGCGGCCGGTATTCGAGGGCCGCCACGGCTTCGCCGGCGTCCGGTATTCGAGGGCCGCCACGGCTTCGCCGGGGCGGCCCGAGCCACCCGGGGGGTATGGGGGCCATCTCGGGGCCCCCATTAAAACAGTCGCAGCAGACGGTCCACCACGGCGGGCTTGCCGAAGACGGCGCTCAGCCGGCGGGCGCCGTCGGCGGCGAGGAAGTCGCGCACGAGGGCGTAGCGGCCACCGGCTTCCTCGATCAGCACCTGGCCCGCGGCCAGGTCCCAGACCTGGTTGTGCATGTCCACCATCGCGTCGACGGCGCCGGTGACCGCGGCGGTCTGCGCGTACGCCGCCCGGAAGATCCGGTGGTTCGGGAACTGCCGGGTCAGCGCATCGAACACCGGCCCCTCGTCGATGTGGCGCGCGAAGTTGAGGCGCGCGCTCAGCACCAGGCGGATCTTCTCGGGCGGCGCGTCGGCAGGCATGTCGGCCAGACGGATGCGCACGCCGTTTCGGTAGGCGCCCAGCCCGCGAGCGGCGTTCACGCGCAGGTCGAGCGCGGGATGGTCGATCACGCCCACGATCGGCGCGCCGCGGTGGTGCAGGGCGAGAATGGCGCCCCACGTCGGCATGCCGTGCACGAACTCCTCGGTGCCGTCGATGGGGTCCAGGATCCACTGCCACGGAGAGTCGGGCCGGGTCGGCGGATATTCCTCGCCGATGACTCCATGCTCGGGGAACCAGCCGGCGATCATCTCGCGCAGGCGGCGCTCGACCGCCTGATCGACGTCGGTGACGACCGAGGCGTCGGCCTTGATCTTCACGTCGAAGCCGCGCTCGAGGGCGGGCCGGATGATCCGGCGCGCCTCGTCGGCCATCTCGAGCGCCGCCGAGTGGTAGCGCTCGACGTCAGAGGCCGGAACGCGCTCGGGTGGGGCCGCCATGACGCTCGATCCTACAGCGTCGCGTCAGAACTGGGCGGTGATCTTCCCACCCTTCGAGGTCTGGCACTCGCCGCTGCCGCCACCGCCCATGCCGGCGCCTCCCGCATCGAGCTTGAACCGGCAGAGCATGGTGGTGCCGCGGTCACCGCGCAGCGTGGCGATCGCGTGGTTCTCATAGCGCTTGACGAAGGCTGGGTCTTTCGCGGCCCCCCAGAAGCTGTCGTCGATATCGCCCTGCGCCTCGTCCGTCACCTCGCCGGTCCAGGTCGGCGCCAGCGAGGCTCGCGAGATACCGGGCGTCAGGACCTGATAGGTCCCGGCGAAGCGCTCGCCGTCGGGCATGACGGCGGACATCTTTCCGCTCTCGCCGAACATCCCCGACGACCACGTCATGTTGAGCGGGCCGGCGGGGGCCCCGGGTGTGGTGACGCGCCCGGTCACCTGTCCCGAAGCGCAGCCGGCCAGCGCCGTCGTCGTGAGCGCCAGCAGCACCACCGCGTATCCAAGGTAACGCCGCGTCATTGTGCGCCTCCCGGGGGAACGCCGGTGCGAGCATCGTCGGCCGGCACGATTGTTCCTGGCAGCGCCCAGACTAGCCAGCGGTGGTCGCCAAGCACCATGGGACCTTGGTCTCATCTGGCCGAAACGGCGTGAGCGATATGCTCTCGCCCGTGAGCAGTGGGCTGCCGATGACGCGCCTGGGGATCCCTCATTGGAGCAACTCCGTGCTGCTCGTCGCGATGCTGCTGCTCCTCGTCGTCGAGCCGTTCTTCCTCGGGCACTGGGTGTTCGACATCCTGGTGTCGGCGGTGCTCATCGCGGCGGTGGCGGCGGTGAGCCAGCGGCCCGGTCTGCTCGTCACGTGCCTCGTCCTGGCGGCCCCCGCCTTTCTTGCGAGGTGGGGGCTGTACGTGACCGACCACCACTGGCTTGCCGTGACGGGCGCACTGTTTGCCATGGCCTTCTTCGTGTTCACGGTGATCGTGCTTCTCTGGCGAGCGCTCGGAGGCGCCACGGTGACGTCCGACACGATCGCCGGCGCCGTCTGCGCCTATCTGATCCTCGCCGTGGTGTGGGCGTTCGCCTTCTCGCTGATCGAGCTCGCCCATCCGGGATCGTTCCTGGTCAACGGATCGCCTCTGGGTGCCGTCACCGGCACATCCCGAATTCTTCGGCAGGAGCTGCTCTACCTGAGCCTGGTCACCCTCAGCACGGTGGGCTACGGAGACATCGTCCCGGTCATGGCGCCGGCCCGCATGCTCGCCTCGCTCGAAGCGGTGACGGGCCAGATCTACCTGGCGGTGCTGATCGGAGGTCTGGTCGGCCTTCGCATGCAGCGCCCCGGCAGCGGGCCATGACCGCGAGGTAAGACGAAAGTCCCATGGCGCCCGGTTGCGGCCCTCTGAGAATCTTCCCGCCGAGGGCAGCGGTTGCGGGGAGGAGAGCTCACATGCCGAGGTCAGTCGTGCTCCTGGTGCTCGTCGTGGTACTCGCCGGCGCAGGGTGTGTCAGTCAGGGCCAGTTCCTCGATGGTAAGCAAGGCATGGCCATGCAGACTGCCGTGTCGCGCGGCCAGTTCGAGATGAACTGTCCCGCCGCCACGGGGACCGTGCTGTCGCGCGAGGTCGTGCAGCCGGTTCTGCAGGGGCCGCTCCTCAACGGGATCCAGCGGGCCGAGTACACGGTCGGCGTGGCTGGTTGTGGAAAGCGCACGACCTTCGTCGTCGTCTGTCCCGACGAGGGCGACGGCTGTTTTGCCACCGGCCCGGGGCGATTCGTCAGGGAATAGGCGCTGGAGGTGCTGCAGCAGCGGCTCTCGCTGAAGAGGTCTGCCATGCCATGACGGAGGATGGCGGTGCGCTCGCCGTGCAGGCTAGACTGCGTCTGATACTGGGCGTCGGCAGAGCGCAGTGAGATGGTCGATGGCAGCATGGGCGCTCTGGCTCAGCCGGTGATGGCTGCTCCGCGGCGTGGGCCGAGGATAGCGACCTCCCCCGGTGGTATCTGCAGTTGAAGTTCCGCGACACCGATTCCCGCACGGGCGTTCACGACTACTACGGCTTCGGGCTGGGCGCCAACCTGAACCGCTATCTGGGCTTCGAGCTCTCCGGAGACCACTTCGAGATCTTTCCCAGGGTGCGCGGCCTCGGCACGGTCGGCGAGTACGGCGCGTTCGCCCTCATGCCCCAGGTCCGCGCCCGCTACCCGCTCTGGCACGATCGGCTCGTTCCCTATGTGATCGGCGGCGCGGGCATCACCCTGACCGAGTTCAACGATCGCAAGAAGCCGGCCTTCGGGTTCCCGGTGAAGGACGAGTCGAGCACGTGGGCCGCCACGCTCGGCGCGGGCATCGACTACTTCCTGGCCGACAACATCTCGCTGGGCCTCGAGTTCAAATACCTGTTCGCCGGCGATCAGACGCTGAAGGTCGGCAGTGCCTCGACCACGGTCAACGTGTCGAACCCCCTGGTCTCGGCCAGCCTGCGCCTCTTCTATCCGGAGCTGAAACCGCAGGCCGCCGCCGAGATGCAGAATCCCGCACCGGCGCGCTTCTACCTCGGCTTTCGCATCGGCGGGGCGATCCCCACGACCAGCGATCTCGCTCCCGGGATCGAGAACCGCCCGACCGCCGTCCGCCATCGGCGGTGTGGTCGACGAGTACTACGGTCTCGCGGTCGGGCTGGACTTCGGCCGGTACCTGGGCGCCGAGCTGGCGGTCGAGGGCTACGAGGTCGTGATGGGTCTCAAGGGCGTGGGCAGCATCGCCGAGTACGCGATCTACATGTTCATTCCCCAGCTCCGTCTGCGCTATCCACTGTGGGGAGGGCGGCTCGTGCCGTACGCCGTCGGCGGCGTCGGTCTCGGCCACGTGGAGGACAACGACCGCAAACCCCACGGCGTCGGCCTCAAGATCCGGGCGAATGACAACTCGGTCGCCGCCGCGGTGGGGGCCGGGATCGAGTACTTCGTCACCAGCAACATCGCGCTCGGAGTCGAGACCAAGTACAGCTACACAGGCGGACACACCATCGCGATCAACGACCACTCCGAGACGGCGACCGCTCAGGCGGTGCTGGCGTCGATCGGCCTGCGCGTGTACTTCTGGGACTTCGGTCGCTGAGCGCTGGAGGAACCGAAGAATCCCCTTCGCCGGGTCGGGCGCGAAGGAGACTCCCCGGAATCGGTCGATGTCCCTAGTTGGAGCGGACGAGAACTTCGACTCGGCCGTCGCGCTGGGCGCAGCGCTCGGTGGAGTCATTGCAGTTGGCGCGCTGCACTGCGAACGTGCCCGTCTCGATCCGGTCGGCTGACACACCGGCCTGGATGAGCGCGTCACGAACGGTCGAGATACGGCGCTGGCTCAGCCCGGCGTTGTACTGGTTGGTGCCGCGAAGCAGATCCGTGGCGCCGTCGATCCCGAGACGCACGCCCGGGTTCTGCCGCGCATAGGCCGCGATCTCGGAGGGCTGGTTCTGCTCGGAAGAGCGGATGTCAGTCCGGTCGTAGTCGAACGTGAAGTCCTTGAGCGCCGACCAGTTGGTGCCCACCACCGCGGGGCTCCGCACGCCGGCCGCTCCGGCCGGACCCTGAGCCCCGGTCACACCGGCGGAACCCTGTGTGCCCTGCGAGCCTGTCATCCCCGTGGAGCCCTGCGAGCCCGTCATCCCGGTAGAGCCCTGCGAGCCCGTCAGGCCGGTGGAGCCCTGCGAACCCGTCATCCCGGGGGTGCCCTGCGCGCCCGTCATCCCGGTGGAACCCTGGGGACCCATACTGCCGGCGGGGCCGGTACAGCCGATCGCGAACAACGCGGCGCTGGCAAACAACAATGAACGTTTCATACGTCTTGCCTCCTGTGAAATGGTGAGCTGCCATCCGATACGAGTGAACCTGGACTTCCGAGGTCGGACTGCTTCGATCCGCGCGCTGGACTACCTACGCCAGCGCGAATAACCCCAGCCTCCACCACCGAGCAGGAACACCACGAGAAGAATGATCAAGAGGGTTTCCACGTCTGTTCACCTCTTGTTCCACAGTAGGGTCGGATCGGAGCAACGCCTAGTGCACCTTGGTCTACTGCGGGCGAGACGACGCGGAGGGCGCGAGGGCGGGAGAGCGGGAGCGCGCGAGCACCGCGCGCTCCGCGCGCTCCGGAAGATCGGCTCGGTTATCCCGCCGGCTCGCCGGCGTTGACCGGGAGCACCTGGCCCGAGATGTTGCGGGCGAGGGGACTGCAGAAGAACGCGGCGGCGGCCGAGATGTCGTCGGCGGTGGCCATCCGCTTCAGCGGCGAGCGCTCGAGCATCGCCTTGCGCATGGCCTCGGGCGAGATGCCGCGCTGCTGGGCCTGGCCCTCGATGACGCGGTCGATGCGATCGCCCTCGATGGCGCCGGGGGCCACGCAGTTGACCGTGATGTTGTGCGGGGCCAGCTCCAGCGCCATGCCGAACGTCATGCCCACCTGTCCGGCCTTGGCCGAGCAGTAGCCGATGCGGTAGGGCAGACCGCGGCGTCCGGCGCCGGACGAGATGTTCACGATGGCGCCGCCGCCGGCCTTGATCATCTCCGGCACGACGAAGCGGATGCACATGTAGGAGGAGGTCAGGCACGAGTTGATCGTGTAGAACCAGTCCTCCTCGGTGTATTCCTGCACGGTCTTGGTGGGGCCGCCGTCGCCCGCGTTGTTGACGAGGGTGTCGATCTTGCCGAACGCCTTCACGCCGGCCGCCACCATCCGCTTGACGTCGGCTTCCTTGGCCGCGTCGCCCGTCACCGCGACGGCCTCGCCCGCCGTCCTTGGTGATCAGCGCCGCCGTTTCCTCGACCAGCGCGCCCGAGCGGGCCGCGCAGACCACCGCGGCGCCTTCGTGCGCGAACAGGCGGCTCATCACCCGCCCGATGCCCTTGCTCGCTCCCGTGATGATCGCGACCTTGCCGTCCAGCAGGCTCATGGCTCCTCCGTGGGTTCGCCCCGGCTGATGCGAGAGAGTACACCAGGTCGGTTCAGGTGAGGGCGTGGCCCTCCACGGTGCCCGCCCCGCGGGCCAGCAGCGCCAGCGCGATGGTGACCACGGCCGCCGCGCTGAGCGCCAGCGACCAGTGCACGCCGATCACCGCGCCCAGCACGCCGACGGTCAGGCCGCTGCCGGCGCGCAGGCCGAGCATGGCGGTATTGAACAGGCCGACCACCCGGCCGCGCAGGGCGGCCGGGGCGAGGAGCTGCACCAGCGTCTGGGCCATCGAGGTGAACGCGATGTTGAAGGCGCCGGCCAGGACGAGCAGCGAGACGGCGATCACGTAGTTGCGCGTCAGCGCGAACAGGCCGATGGTCACGCCCCACAGGCCGGCGCACACGATGGCCGCCCGCGCGCTGGGGCGGAGGATGTCGAGCGTCTCGAGGAAGACCGCGCCCAGGATCGCGCCCGCGGCGTTGCCGGCGAGCAGCACGCTGTACCAGCCGCCGGCCTTGTCGGCGCCGAAGTCGTGCGCGTACTCCGGCATCTGCGCCTGGAACGCGTTGCCCACGAAGAACGACGTGGCGGCGGCCAGGGCGATCATCATCACGATCCGCCGCTCCGCGCTCACCTGGCGCAGCAGGCGGAGGGAATCCGCGAACCCGAAGCCGGCGGCGCGCGGCGGGGCCTGGCCGCGCCGGCCGTGGCCCGTGTACGGCACGCGCAGCAGGAAGAGCGTGAACGGCCAGTAGAGCCCGACGTTGGCGAGCAGACCCCCGGCCGGGCCGAGGAGCAGCATCATGCCGCCGCCCACCGCCGGGCCCAGCAGGATGGCGAGATTCCGGCTGCTGGCGTTCGTCCGGATCGCGCTCGGCAGATCCGCGCTGCCGACCATGTCGTGCAGGATGAGCTGGGTCGCGGTCGCCGCGGAGACGCCGGCCGCGCCGTGGACGAGCAGGATCACCACCGCGTGCCACAGCTGCAGCGTGTCGGTGAGGAACAGCAGGCCCCACGCGAGCGAGGCCAGCATGAACATGCCCTGCGAGACCTGGATCAGCTTGCGGCAGTCGTAGCGATCGGCCAGGGCGCCCATGTAGACGGAGAACAACAGGAAGGGCACCCAGTGGCTGATGACGGCGAAGCCGGCCAGGGTCGGGCGAGTGGAATTTCTGGAAGATGACCCAGTAGCTGATCACGTGCTCGATGTTGTCGGCCGTCTGCGACAGCAGCCCGAGCAGGAAGTAGTGTCGGTAGTCCCGGACGCGAAGCGCGGCGAATCGAGGCGAGCTCACCGAAACCGGGGCATGACCTCGCGCGCGAACAGCTCCATCGAGCGGCGCACCTGCGGCTGGGGCAGGCCCCCGAAGTTCATCCAGCACAGCACCTCGCCCACCCCGAGCCGCCGCAGCTGCTCGATGCGCTCGGCCACGGTGTCGGGCGAGCCGAAGGCGACCGTCTCGCGCACCAGGTCGTCCCAGTCGACGTGCGCGAACTTCTCGGCCATGGCGCGGAAGCCCGGCTGCAGCAGCGGGTGGACGCGGTCGATCCGCTCCGGGATGAGGAATTTCCGCAGCGCCTCCTGGTACCACATCTCGGCGTCGCGGGTCTGGGCCAGGGCCTCGGCGTCGGTGGGCGCGACGTACACGTGGCGCGACACGCCCCAGTGGGAGAGCAGCGTGGCGATCTCGGCCTCGCTGCGGCCGGCCTTGCGGCACGCGGTGACGTAGGTGTCACGCTGGGCGATGAGCTGATCGGCCGGCCCACGCAGGATCGAGTTCAGCATCGGCAGTCCGCGCAGCGCGGTGGCCTCGATCGTGTCGGGGCTCACGCACACCACGTAGAGCGGCGGGTGCGGCCGCTGCAGCGGCTTGGGAATCACGCGGACCTCGGGGATCTGGAAGTAGCGACCGTCGAAGGCAAAGCGCTCCTCGGTCCAGGCCTTCACCATGATGGCCAGCGTCTCCTCGAAGCGCTCGCGATTCTCGATCTGCGGCACCCGCAGCCCCTCGAACTCCACCGGCCGGTTGCCGCGGCCCACGCCGACATCCAGCCGGCCACCGCTCAGGATGTCCACCAGCGCCAGCTCCTCGGCCAGGCGGATCGGGTCGTGGAAGGGCAGGATGGCGGCGGCCAGGCCGATGCGCACGCGGCTGGTGCGCATGGCGGCCGCGGCGGCCAGCACCGAGGGCGAGACCGAGAGCCCGTAGTCGATGAAGTGATGCTCGGTCAACCAGATCGAGTCGAAGCCGAGCTCCTCCGTCCACACCATCTGCTCGATCTCGCGCTGGATGACCTCGGCGTGATCGGCCGCGGGCGGGGCTTGCAAGAAGTAGTAGGTCCCGAAGCGCATGGCGAGCTAGACCAGCCGCGGCGCCACGCGCTCGGCGAAGAGGCGCATCGAGTGGAGCGTCTGCTCGTGGGCAATGCGCCCACCCACGTTCATCCAGACGGACAGCGTGGAGAAGCCCAGCGCCTCGCGCAGCTCCAGCAGCCGGTCGGTCACCGCCTCGGGGGTGCCGTACACGGCCAGCTCGCCGAGGATCTCGTCGTAGCTCATCCGGCCGAGCCGCGCGGCCTCTTCGCGATTGGTGCCGCCCCGGGCCAGCGCCTCGGCGATCGAGCGATAGAAGTGCATGGTGCTGGCCTCGGGCTCCTCGCGCGCGCGGCGCGCGGAGTCGGCGACGTAGACCGGCACGATGAGGCCGACCGATCCGCGCCCCGGGTGGCCGGCCTCGCGCCAGCCCGCGTGATAGCCGCCGATGAACTGGCTCAGGTCGGAGATGGACGTCGTGCGCACGGCGATGAAGAGCGGCCGCCCCATCCGGCCCACCATCGGGTAGGTCTCCTGGGTGGTGGCGGCGATCCGCAGCGGCGGGTGGGGCTTCTGGAACGGCTTGGGCATGACGCACACGTCGCGGAACTGGAAGTACTTGCCCTCGTGGCTGAAGCGCTCCTGCGTCCACGCCTTCAGCAGAATCTCGAGCGTCTCCTGGAATCGCTCGCGGCTCTCGCTGTAGGGGATGTTGTAGCCGTGATAGTGCGCGGGCAGCCCGCTGCGTCCCACGCCGAAGTCCAGCCGCCCCTTGCACAGGTGATCGAGGGTGGCGACGTCCTCGGCCAGGTGCAGCGGATGGCTCAGCGGCAGGACCTGCACGGCGATCCCGATCTTCACGCGGCGGGTCCGGCCGGCGATGGCCGAGGCGACCACCAGGGGCGAGGAGAGCACCGAGCGACCCTGCTGGAAGTGGATCTCGGCCAGCCACACCGCGTCGAAGCCGAAGTCCTCGGCCGCGCACATCTGGGCCATCGACTCGTCGAAGGCCTGGGCCTCATCCATGCCGGGCGGGCACTGAAACTCGGTGAAGAGTCCGATCTCCATCGAGGGCGGCAATCAGGTGGGCAGGCCGAACAGCGACGTCATGCGGGTGCCGGCCTGCAGCGCACTCATGGTCTCGTTCGACGGCCGCTCGGTGAATCGGCTGGCGGCGTCCAGGATGCGCGGCAACAGCGCCAGGTCACCCGCGGTGTTGATGAAGACGTCGGGCAGCAGGCCGAGCACCCAGTGCACGCCGCGGTCGATGTCGGCCTGCGACTCGAGCGGCTGATACCAGGTCGTGTGCGTCCGCTCGGTGGTGGCCCAGGGCCCGCGCGCGATGGACTTGATGATCTGCACCGCCACCCGGCGCTCGCGGGCGGTGGCCAGCACCTCCTCGAAGGCGTGGCGGTAGCGCTCGTTGCCCGCCATGAAGAAGTTGTAGGGCAGCAGGATCGAATCGAAATCGAAGCGAGCCAGACTGCGCCGGTGCATGGCCGCGATCGTCCAGCCGTGGCCGGTGACGCCGATGAAGCGGGTCAGTCCCTGCGTTCGCGCTTCCACCAGCGCCTCGAGTGCGCCGCCGGGTCCCATCGCCTGATCCCAGTCGTCCGGATGCCCCAGCGAGTGCATCTGGATGAGATCGACGGAGTCGACCTTCAGCCGATCCAGCGAGCGGTACAGGTCCTCGCGGGCCTCGCGCGCCGTGCGCATCCCGGTCTTGGTCGCCAGGAAGAAGTCCTTCCGGTGACGCGCCATCCAGGGGGCGATCCGCAGCTCGGAGTCGCCGTACCGTGCCGCGGTGTCGATGTGGTTGACGCCGTAGCGGAGCAGGACCTCGAGGGTGCGGTCGGCGTCAGCCTGGCTGGCCTGGGCCAGGGCGGCGCCGCCGAACAGGGTGGCGGTGCTGAGGTGGCCGGTGCGGCCGAAGGGGCGGCGTTCGATCATGCTGACGGCAGTATAAGCTCAGGACCCGGCGGCGCGCACGCCGGGTCCTGGCCGGCTCAGCCGATCACGGCTCGCCCCGTTCGCCTCACTCCGGCAGCGCGTTGATCAGATACATCGCGCCCAGCAGCTGACCGGGCTTGCCCATCGATCCGAACCACTTGCTCACCAGCGGCACCACGTCGCCGGAACGGTAGAGGCGGGCCAGCGCTCGGTTGACCGACAGCCGGAAGGCCGAGTCGTTGCGCCGGACCATGAGGCCGTACGGCTCGTAGGAGAAGTACTCGTCGACCAGCGAGAGCTTCTCGGGATTCTTGGACGTCCGGCCGATGCCCACCAGGATGATCCGGTCGGACGCGTAGGCATCCGCGGTGCCGCCGTCCAGCGCGGCCACGCCCCCATCGTGATCCTTGACCGGCACGACGGTGGCCGTGACGGCCGTCTTCCGCATGGCCTCGGCCAGGCTCTTCTCGGTGGTGGTGCCGGGAATGACGGCCACGCGCTTGCCGCCGAGCGAGGCGACATCCTTGACGCCCCCGGCGTCGGTCACCAGGAGGCTGCCGCCGTCGATGAAGGTCATGATGCTGAAGTCGACCTGCTCTTGCCGGGACAGCGACGCGGTGGTGGAGCCGCACTCCATGTCGATGGTGCCCTTGGCGACCTCGTCCATCCGGTTGGCCACCGACACCTTGACCCAGGTCGTTTGCAGATTGGCGATCGCCAGCTCCTTGGCGATGCTGGCGGTCACCAGCGTGCACAGATCGACCGAGTAGCCGGCCGGCTTGCCGTCGTCGCCCGTGAACGAGAACGGGCGGGACGCCTCCCGATACCCGAGCCGGATGGTGTTCGTGTCCTTGATCTTCTTGAGCGTGCCGACGAGGTCCGCCGCCCAGGCGGGCCCTCCCAGCGTCAGCGTGAACACGGCCAGCAGCAGCATCACCCTTCGCATCATGACCGCTCCTTTCGCGTGGCAGCCGCTATGGCACCACGGAGGGCCCCGGGTGCGCCATGAGACCAAGGTCATATATCGGCTGACAGGCCTTCTCCGACGCGCATCAGTCCTGTGACAGCGATGGGCGGCGCCGGCTGACCATCTGGCGGCGGGATGAGACCAAGGTCGCATTGCTCCGCGACGCTCTCGGGTGCTCTGCTGCAGCGTGCGAACGAAGCAGGACGGTGGTCGCCAATCTCGTCGTCTCGACGACTGGCGCCGCGCCACCACATGCGACGACCCGCCACCCGCAACGGCGGCTACCGGTCCGATCGGCGCGCGACACTCGGGCAGCAGATCATGGCGATCTGTCGTCAATTCGCGGCACTCCATCTCACTTCGCGGCTCGAAGCGATCTGGCGCCGACCTTGCTGTAGTCGGGCGCCGGACGATCGAAGGAGAGGAACGAATGGGAGGGACTACCCCGATGAAGCGACTGTCTCAGCTTGTGGTTTTGACCGCGCTCCTCGGTGTACACGTTGCCGGTGCACGCGTTGCCCTGGCGGCCGAGGCGCCGGTCGGCACGGGGCAGCCCGTCGACGAGAAGACGGGCACGGCCGTGTCGGATGGTCAGCTCTACGAGCAAGGGGGCAAGCTCTCCGGCGGGACGACCAACCTGACCGCGCCCACACGCGCCAGGCAAGCCGAAGACCTGCTCCGCGTGCAAGGGTGCCGACAAGGACCAACCCAGCGTCGGGCTCGTCACGATCAAGGTCTGGGGCGAAGACGGCAAGCTCGAGGTGCGCGGCTCCCTCGGGCCGTTTTACAAGACGCAGACGTGGAACAAGGCGGACTGACGTGGACACCATGTCGGAGCTGCCGCTTTCTCCCTCGCTCTATCAGATCAATACGCGCGTCTGGCTGACGGAGCTGTCCCGGGCGCTGGGCCGCCGGGCCACGCTGGATGACCTGCCGGACGCCGAGCTGGACCGCGCGGCCGGGATGGGGTTCGACTGGATCTGGCTGCTGAGCGTGTGGAGCACCGGGGCGGCCGGGCAGCGGGTGTCGCGCGCCAATCGCGAGTGGCGCAGGGAGTTCGAGGAGACGCTGTCGGACTTGCGCGAGGAGGACGTGGCCGGATCCGGCTTCGCGATCACCGGCTACACCGTGCATCCCGACCTCGGAGGCGATGCGGCGCTGGCCCGCCTGCGCGAGCGGCTCCGGGCACGGGGCCTGCGGCTGATGCTCGACTTCGTCCCCAACCACACCGGCCTGGATCACCCCTGGGTGGAGGACCACCCCGAGTACTACGTCGCGGGAACAGAAGCGGATCTGGCGCGAGCGCCTCAGAACTACACCCGCGTGAAGCGGAAGCGGGGCGATCTGCTGCTCGCCCATGGCCGGGACCCGTACTTCGACGGCTGGCCGGACACGCTGCAGCTCGACTACAGTCACCCGGCCACTCAGGAGGCGATGATCGGCGAGCTCCTGAAGATCGCCGGGCAATGCGACGGCGTGCGCTGCGACATGGCCATGCTCGTCCTGCCGGAGGTCTTCGAGCGGACCTGGGGTCACCGGGCACCGCTGTTCTGGCCGGGGGCGACCGGGCGGGTGCGGGAGCGGGTGCCAGGCTTCTGCTTCATGGCCGAGGTCTACTGGGATCTCGAGTGGACGATGCACCAGCAGGGGTTCGACTACGCGTACGACAAGCGGCTGTACGACCGCCTCCGCGAGGGGCACGCGCGGCCGGTGCGCGAGCACCTGCTGGCCGGGCTCGACTTCCAGAGCAAGCTCGCCCGGTTCCTGGAAAACCACGACGAGCCCCGGGCGGCGGCCACGTTCGCGCCGGGCATGCACGAGGCCGCGGCCATCATCACGTTTCTGTCGCCGGGCCTGCGCTTCTTCCATCAGGGGCAATTCGAGGGCCGCCGCAAGCGCATCTCGCCGCACCTGGTCCGCGGGCCGCTGGAGCGGTCCGACACCGCGCGACATCAGTTCTACGGCGATCTCCTGGCGGTGCTCCGGCAGCCGATCGTTCGCGACGGCCAGTGGCGCTTGCTCGACTGCTCCCCGGCCTGGGACGGCAACGGGACGTGGGAGTCCTTCATCGCCTGGTCCTGGCACGCTCCAGACGGCCAGAAGAGGCTGATGGTGGTCAACTACGCCGGGGGCCAGGGCCAGTGCTACGTGCGTCTGCCGTTTGGCGAGCTGAACGGCCATGGCGTGCGGCTCACGGATCTGATGGGTCCTGCCCGCTACGATCGCGACGGAAGCGATCTCGTGTCACGGGGCCTCTACCTGGATCTGCTCCCTTGGGGCTACCACGTCTTCGAGGTGACCCCGGTGTGACGCCGCGGGGGGCCTTGACGGAGCGACTCCGCGAATTCATCGCATCCAACGGAAGTAACTGAGCGCGTGAGCGAGGAGACAAGCAATGGGCACTTTGGTGGACGTCACCGAGCAAAAGCGACTGAACGAGGCGCGCGAGGCGCAGATCCCCTGGAAGAAGTGGGGCCCGTACCTCAGCGAGCGGCAGTGGGGCACGGTCCGCGAGGACTACAGCGACGACGGCAACGCCTGGGACTACTTCACCCACGACCAGGCTCGCTCACGCGCCTACCGGTGGGGCGAGGACGGGCTCGCGGGCCTCTCGGACGACAAGCAGCGGCTGTGCTTCGCGCTGGCGCTGTGGAACGAGCGGGACCCGATCCTGAAGGAGCGTCTGTTCGGGCTCACCAACAGCGAGGCGAACCACGGCGAGGACGTCAAGGAGTACTACTTCTACCTCGACAGCACGCCGACCCATTCGTACATGAAGTATCTCTACAAGTACCCGCAGCGGGAGTATCCCTACCGGGACCTGATCGAAACGAACCGCGGACGTTCGCGGGAAGAGTTCGAGTACGAGCTGCTCGATACGGGCGCCTTCGACGACGACCGGTACTTCGACGTGTTCGTCGAGTACGCGAAGGAGGGCCCGGAAGACGTTCTCATTCGGATCACCGTGCACAATCGCGGGCCGGAGGCGGCCCGGCTTCGCGTGCTTGCCGACTCTCTGGTTCCGCAACACCTGGTCCTGGGGCGACGACGAGCCCAAGCCCTCGCTGCGCGAGGTGCGGCCGGGCGTCATCCAGGCCACCCACCACGAGCTCGGCGAGTACTGGCTCTCGTGCGATGGCGCCCCGGAGCTGCTCTTCACCGAGAACGAGAGCAACGCCTCGCGTCTCTGGAGCCAGCCCAACCCGTCCCCGTACGTCAAGGACGCGTTCCACGCGTACACCATCTCGGGCCACCGCGAGGCGGTCAACCCCGCCAAGGTCGGGACCAAGGCGGCGGCCCACTATGCCCTCGACGTGCCCGCCGGCGGAAGCAAGACTGTCCGCCTCCGTCTGGCGGCCGCCCGGACTCGACGATGCCTTTGGCGGGTTCGACGAGATACTCAAGAGCCGGATCGCCGACGCCGACGAGTTCTACGATCGGATTACGCCGAAGTCGCTGAACGAAGATGAACGCCGGGTGCACCGCCAGGCGCTGGCGGGCATGCTGTGGAGCAAGCAGTACTACTACTTCGACCTGGATCGATGGCTTCAGGAGCACAAGAGTCATCCGCTCATGGAGGCCGGAGGCCGCGGCGTGCGGAATACCGAATGGTTTCACATGCTGAACGCGGACATCATCTCGATGCCGGACAAGTGGGAGTACCCCTGGTATGCGGCCTGGGACCTGGCCTTCCACACGGTCTCCCTGTCGCTGGTGGACTTCGATTTCGCCAAGGAGCAACTGCTGCTGATGCTGCGCAGTCTCTATGCCCACCCCAATGGGCAGATTCCCGCCTACGAGTGGAACTTCAGCGATGTGAATCCTCCGGTGCATGCCTGGGCCACGCTTGAGCCTCTACAAGAGGGAGCGGACCCTCGGCCGGGCTGATCTCCGATTCCTGGAACGATCGTTTCAGGGCCTCATGCTGAATTTCAACTGGTGGGTCAACCGCAAGGACCCCGCCGGGCGCAACGTGTTCGCCGGAGGATTCCTGGGTCTGGACAACATCGGCGTGTTCGACCGCAGCGCCCAGCTCCCCACCGGCGGCTCGCTGGAGCAGGCGGACGGGACGGCCTGGATGGCGTTCTACTGCCAGAACATGCTGGAGATCGCCCTGATCCTCACCGAATACGACCCGATGTACGAAGAGGTCGCCTACAAGTTCGTCGAGCATTTCATGTGGATCTCCTACGCGATGGACCGCATCGGCGAGCATCACGACGAGATGTGGGATGAGACAGGACGGCTTCTTCTACGATCTGCTGCGACTGCCCGACGGCCAGGCGATGCGTCTGAAAGTACGGTCGCTGGTGGGCTCCTGCCGCTGTGCGCCTCCACGGTGTTCGAGGGAGATGTCGGCCGAGCCGCTACCCGAAGCTGATGGAGATGATCGCCCTGTTCCGCAAGCGCCATCCCGAGGTCGTCGTCCCATGTTGCTCCGACCGACCAGGGATTCGTCGGCTATAAAGGACGGCGTGTTGCTGTCGATCCTCAACCAGCAGAAGCTGGAGCGTGTGCTCGCCTACATGCTCGACGAGAACGAGTTCCTCGGGCCCCACGGTATTCGCTCGCTGTCGCGGTATCACCTGGATCATCCGTTCGTGTTTCACGTCGGTGGTGAGGAGTACCGGGTCCAGTACCTGCCGGGCGAATCGAATACCGGCATGTTCGGCGGCAACTCCAACTGGCGGGGCCCCGTCTGGATGCCCGTCAATGCCCTGCTCGATCCGCGCGCTCTTGAACCTGTATAGCTTCTACGGCAATGACTTCAAGGTGCAGTGTCCGACCGGTTCTGGACGGTACATGACGCTGTTCGAAGTGGCCAAGGAACTCTCCCGCCGGCTGGCCAGCACGTTCCTGCGCGACGCCAAGGGACGGCGGCCGGTCTACGGCGGGACCGCCAAGTTCCAGGACGATCCGCACTGGCGCGACCTGATCCTCTTCTATGAATACTTCCACGGTGACAACGGTGCAGGCCTCGGCGCCAGCCACCAGACGGGGTGGACCGGCTCCGTCGCGGTCCTCCTCGACCTGTTCGGTCGTGTCGGCGCCGAAGATCTCGAGATGGAGCTCGCGACGAGTCGCGCGACCGGACCATGAGGGAGCAGGTGGGCGGGGAAAAGACGGGCGGGCGCTAAGGATATTCAGGGCACAACGATGAAGCCACAACGCCTGCTCGGCCGCGGAACGTCATCCTGAGCCTCGTCTGCTTCTGCTTCTGTTCGGGAGTCCCGCGTTCGCTCAGCAGCCGGCTCCACAGAAGGCGGCGGGCGGGACCCTCACCATCGATCCCGCGGAGATGCAGAAGCCGTGGACCGGCGATCTGGACGGGATGATCGAGCGGCGGGTCATCCGCGTGCTGACCGTCAACAGCAAGACCTTCTATTTCATCGACAAGGGCATGCAGCGCGGCACCGCCGTCGACTACTTCCGGCTGTTCGAGGACGAGCTCAACAAGAAGCTCGCCGCCGAGAAGAAGCTCAAGGACAAGAACCTGAAGGTGCGGGTGGTCTTCATCCCGATGCGGCGCGACCAGCTGCTGCCGGCGCTGGCCGCCGGCAAGGGCGACATCGCCGCCGCCAATCTCACGATCACGCCGGAGCGCCAGAAACTGGTGGACTTCACCGCGGCCGGGCATGAGCAACGTGAGCGAGGTCGTGGTGTCGGGGCCGGCGTCACCGAAGATCGCCAGCCTGGACGATCTCTCCGGCAAGGAAGTCTTCGTGCGCAAGTCGTCGAGCTACTACGAGAGCCTCGTCGCGCTCAACAAGAAGTTTGCCGGCCGAGAAGAAAGCCGCCGGTCATGCTCAAGGAAGCGCCCGAGACGCTGGAGGACGAGGATCTGCTCGAGATGCTCAACGCCGGCCTCAGTCGCGCTCATCGTCGTCGACAAGCACAAGGCGGACTTCTGGAAGCAGATCTTCCCGAAGCTCACCGTGCACGACAACGTCGCGGTTCGCACCGGCGGCGAGATCGCCTGGGCGATCCGCAAGGGCAGCCCGCAGCTCAAGGCGGCGCTGGACGATTTCGCCACGCGCAACAAGGTCGGGACCGCGACCGGCAACCAGGTCCTGACGCGCTACCTGAAGAACGTCAAGTACGTGAAGAATGCGGCCTCCGAGGAGGAGCGCAAGAAGTTCCTGGCGCTGATCCAGTACTTCCAGAAATACGGCGACCAAGTACGACGTGGACTGGGTGCTGATGGGCGCGCAGGGCTACCAGGAGTCGCAGCTCAACCAGAATGCAAAGAGCCCGGTGGGCGCGATCGGCGTGATGCAGGTGATGCCCGCCACCGGCAAGGACATGAAGGTCGGCGACATCACGGAGACCGAGGCGAACATCCACGCCGGCATCAAGTACATGCGCTGGATGATCGACCAGTACTACGAGAAGGAGCCGATGACGAAGCTGGACAAGGCGCTGTTCGCGTTCGCTTCGTACAACGCCGGCGCCGGCCGCGATGTCGGCAGCTGCGCAAGGAGGCCGCCAAGCGCGGACTCGACCCCAACGTCTGGTTCCAGAACGTGGAGTACGTGGCGGCCGAGAAGATCGGCCAGGAAACGGTGACCTACGTCAGCAACATCTACAAGTACTACATCGCCTACCGCCTGGTCCTGGAGAGCCAGGCTGCCACGAAGGAAGCCGTCGAGAAGATGAAGGGCGGCACCAAGTAGGGTTGTTCGGCCGGCACTCCCTCACACCTCGGCGAACTGGACGACTACGCGGCCCAGGGATTCGTGGCCCAACACCAGGCGCGTCTTGCCGCTGGGAGCCCAGCCGTACTTGCCTTCCACGATCTCAACGTCGGTCCCGCAAACTCCGACGGCGATGGCTTCCACGAGGACCGAGCCGTCGCGCGCCTCGGGCTCGGGGACGTCCTCCAGGCGTGCGGTCTCCGGCTTCTTCGGCTCTACAGTGATCGCTTTCATCGGCTGAGCTCCTGATATTCGAAATCGAGAGGCGGCGGCTCGTGACTGCTTTCAGCCGAGCATCCCTTTTTTCAGGTCATCAGACGGTGGCTTGGACCCCAGCCAGATCGAGAAGACCGCGTCCGCGAACCCCTTGCCTTCGAAGACGCCCAGCTCCTTGCCTGCGACCTGCAGCGTCGTGCCTTTTCCGGGCACGTAGGCGAACGTCAGCGTGCTGCCTTCCTTCACGTCGGGAACGAGCGCGAGCATCTTGTCGAACGCGGCCTTCTGGGCGGCCTTGTCCTTCGCGTTGGCATCGAAGCCTTCCTGAAAAGCCTCGACGAGCTGCGCCTTCGTCAGGTCGCGCAGGAAGTTCAGCTGGATGGCCTTGGCCTGGTCGGATGCGAGAATCGCGCCCGCGTCCTTCGAGGGTGATTCCAGGTAGAGCCCACCCACGTAGACCTTGAACACGGACTTCTTTCGAAGGCCGAGGCCGTTCAGCTTCAACGTCTTGTCGCCGGCCTTGAGCGTGTCGGCTAGCGTGACGCCCCCCAGCTCAGCGGCCACGACGGCCGCGTCGGGCATCGACGCCGCCCACAGGAAAAGCAGGACGCAGCAACGCAGCGTTTTCATGACGGAGCGTTTCATACTCGTGTCCTCCTGGCGTTCAACTCAGGGGTCCTGCATCGCTTCCGGCTTGGCAGCAGCCGGCTCCGGCTTGGGCAAGCTTGCGACCGCCGCGTCGACCCGGCCTGGTACCTCGCACTCGAGGCCGCAGGGGATGCCGAGGTGCTCGTAGAGGATTCGCCGCACCTCGAGGATCGTGGCCGGCGTGCTCTGGGTGGAGTGAGAGGAACGAACGATCTTCTCCGAGGCGACCCCCTCGAGGTGGGCGCTCTCGTATCTCACGACCCCATCATTCTGCCCCTGGGGCGGCCCTTCGCCCTCGACGGGGATGATGGAATGCGCCGTGACCCCGGGCGCAATCGGACTCGCCGACAGCGTCCGGACGAAGCGATTCCCGGGCCGCATGTTGTCCACGGCCGTGGTCGCCGCTTCTCTGGGCAGGCCCGGGTTCTTTTCCCCAAGCTCCGCGAGGCCAGTCATGAGCGTCAGGGGCAGCGTGACGAGCTTCCGCACCGCAGCGAGCACGAACGAGGAGACGCGGAAGCTGCCCTGGTGAGGCGTGGCGATGAAGACCACCCGCGTCACGTACGGCTGATGCTCGAAGAACATCACCCGCTGGAGCAGCGCCAGCGTCTCGGGGCTCGCGTCGATCTTTTCGACGGGAATGTCGGTGACGGCGTCCCAGAAGCGCGTGCCGCTGTCGGTGACCATGAGCCGCGTCAGCATCCCACCCTGGCTGTGGCCGATCACCACGATCTGGTTGAGCGCCGGATCGCGTCCGTCGGGATCGATCTCCTTGCGAATGTTCTGGAGCGACTGCCGCAGGTCGCTGGCGGAGAGCAACACGGGGTTGCTCGTGTTGTAGGTGAAGAGCCAGAACTGGATTTTCCCACGGAGCTTGGGATCGTTCTGGAGCTCGTTGACGATGTCCGCCCACCGCGCCGGGCTCGAGGCGGTGCCGTGGACGAGCACGACCGGCACCCGCCCGGGCCGGTAGGGGTGCATCATGAGCAGCCCTTCGGGAGCGGGCGGCTTGAAGGCCGAGATGAACGCGCCGAGCTCGGTGTCCCAGACGGGGGCGCCCTCGAGCTGGTAGGCGAGCGCCGCCGTGGGCTCCAGCTCGAGCGGAACGTTGCGGCCTCCGCCCTCTATCGTTGTCGCAGCATCGGCGGCGTACACTTCGATCCGCCCCTTGAGATTCCCGCTGGCGATACCTTCCGACACGTCCTCGATGCGCAGCACCGCCGTCACGGGCACCTTGAGCCGTGGAGCGATCCGCTTGCGTGCCAGCTCGCGCCTCCGGCCCTTCGCCGGCCGGGGCGAGCTCGGCGGCCAGGGGCGCGCCGATCCCGGCCTGCCGGTAACGGTTGAGGAAGCCGCGGACCTTGAACTCACCGAGGGAGACGAACCGGTTCATGCGATAACCGGACCAGAGAAGCATTTTGTCGTCCATGCTGATCTCGATCTGCCCGAACGGCAGTGGCCGCGTGCTCGGCTCGAGCACGACCGTCGCCTCGTCCCCGACCTCGAACCCCTGGGCGAGGCCGAGGTTGTAGAGGTTGGTCGCCAGCCGCAGACGCGGGTCGATCGGGTCAACGCGCGCCTCATCCGTCCGGCCCAGCGCGAAGGCCCACGCGTAGACGGCCGAGGCGAGGAAGTACTCGCGCTTCTGGCTCTTCGCCGCGTGGTAGAAGGACAGCTCCGACAGGACGAAGAGGTACTCGCGGCTCAGTCCCTCCCCGGGGCCGCGGAGTGCCGTCAGGACCAGCTCGGGATCCGTCTCGAAGCGCTCGCCCAGGCCGAGGCGGGTCAGCAGCTGCTCGGAGTACTGGCTCGGGCGGTCGCTGGCGAGCACGCTCGAGGTCAGCGAGCGGTACATGGACTGCGTGCTCACATGGGTGACGCCGACGGGCGTCGCGCAGGCGGCCGCCAGCAGCAGCACCGCAACCAGCGGGCTCGATCGCCTCGGCGTGATCGCCAACCGACCTCGGCGGATCACTGGTCGCCGGCGCCTTCCGTCAGCTGGGCGACGATGAGGATCTCGGGATTCTATGGCTGCGCCTGGGTGGCGCAGTTCGCGCGGCAATCCGCGGCCGGGTGGCCGTGCTGGCTTCGGAGCATCGCGGGACGATATCAGCACCTGAGCACGCCCTTTGCTATAGGACCTAGGTCCGATCCTGCGCCTATCCACACGAGCCGGCCGCCAGATCCGACGTGCGCGCCGCCTCCGCGCTGATCGGCTCAATGCCATGCTGGGGAACCTGACGGAGCTGGTCATCGCCGTCACCGCCTTGCGCGCCGGGGAATACATGCTGGCGAAAGCGTCCGTCGCCGGCGCCATCGTGACCAGCACGCGCTTGATGGCGAGCCGGCTGTTTCTGGCGACCGTTTGCGCTGCTGATTCCGTCGGCCTCGAGCCGGGCCGATTCGGCGCCGGCGGCCGCTTTCACCCAGCGCTTGAGCGTCGTGCGGCCGAGATGGCCTCGGCGTTTTCTGGCGCGCGCAAGAACCGGCTGGACTTGTCGCGCTCTTCGTCGCCCCGGTGCTGGTGCTCGTGAGCTAACGGAGTCACGGCGCTGGTGGCGCCGCGCTCGTCACCAACAGCGGGCGCTCGGCGTGGTTCGTCGGGGTCCGGGTGCTGTTGGTGTATGCGATCGTTGCGGAGGATCGAGACCTCGCGATTTTCCTCGTGCCGACGTTTTTCCCGGTCGCTGCTCCTCGGGGTTGGCGGACGCTGCGACCGGCGGGACATGGACCGGCATAGGACCAACGTCCGATTTGCACGAGCGGACGCTTCGGTCATGGTCTAGGCTCGACCCCGAGGAACGACCCTGTCACGAAAGGAACCCCGACCCATGAGACGTGGAGCTCGCGGCCTGGCGCTGATCGCGGCGATGCTGCTCTTGCTCGTTGGCGGTGTGGCGGCCGCCCAGGACAAGCCGGCCGAGAAGCCGGCCAGCACGCCGGCCGAAAAGGCGGCCGACAAGCCCGCCGACAATCTGGACGTCCTGCGTGACAAGCTCCGCGCGGACAAGCGGCTGCTGATCGCGGAGAGGCTCGAGCTGACCGAGAAGGAGTCGCAGGCGTTCTGGCCGGTCTACAACGCCTACCAGAGCGACATGATTGCCCACTACGACCGCGTCTTCAAGCTCCTGGACGACTATGCCGGCGCGTACAAGACGATGACCGACCCGATGGCCACCCAGCTGCTCGGCGAGTTCGTGTCGTTGCAGAAAAACTATCTCAATATCATCACGGGCTATGTCCCGAAGTTCCAGCGCGTGCTACCGCCGAAGAAGGTCGCGCGCCTGTACCAGCTGGAGAACAAGATCCGCGCGCTGGTGGATTACCAGTTCGCGCAAGAAGTCCCGCTGGTCAAGTGAGCACGAACGTGATCGCCTCAGGAGAGTGGACGATGCGCAAGGCGCGATGCGGGGCGGCCATCCTGACTCTGATGCTGACGCTGACCACGGCGCTGACTCCGGGGCCGGCCCTCGCGGCCTCCGCCGCCGAGATCGATCGCGAGGCGAGGAAGGGTTTGCAAGACCTGTACGCCAAGAACCCCAAGGCGAAAGAGCTCGGCGCCAAGGCCAAGGGCATCCTCGTATTCCCGGGCATCTACAAGGCCGGTTTCATGTTCGGCGCGCAGTACGGCGAGGGCGCGCTGCTCAAGAAAGGGAAGACCGCCGGCTACTACAACACGGTCGGGGCCTCCTATGGGTTCCAGGCGGGCGCCCAGAAGTACGGGTACGCGCTTTTCTTCATGACCGACGCCGCGCTCAAGTACCTGGACAAGAGCGAAGGCTTCGAGCTGGGCAGCGCGCCGAGCCTCGTCGTCCTCGACGAGGGCAAGGCCGGGAGCCTCTCCACGACCACCGCGCAGAGCGACATGTACGCGATGTTCTTCGACCAGAAGGGCCTCATGGGCGGGCTCGGGATTCAAGGCACCAAGATCAGCAAGCTCGCCAAGTGATCGACACGGCTCCGTAGCGAGGTCGCCATGAGCCAGGGAGCGTGATGCCCGCCGTGATCCGCTCGCTGCTGATCGGCCTGGCGCTGCTCACGTCGGCGAGCGGAGTGGCCGCGCAGCCTGCCGCCAAGCCGGCCTCGCCCGCTGCAGAACCGGCATCGGCTCCCGCGCGCGCGCCGACGGTGGCGCCCGCTCCCCTCCCCGCGTCACCCACCATTCCGGTGGCCGAGATCGCCACGCGGGCCGCCCAGGTGCCGACCGTCATCCGGGCGCTGGTCACGCAGATCGCGCCGAATGCCGAGATCGACACGATCCGCGAGCGCCTCCCCGAGCTGCGTCAGCAGCTGAACCTCGAGCTGATGGGGGCCGAGACGATCCTGCGAAGCCAGCCGACGCTCGACATGATCCAGACCCAGCAGCAGCTCTGGCACCAGCGCGAGCTCCGGGCCAATCAGTGGCTGGCCCTGCTGACCCACCGAGCGACACTCTTACAGACCGCGCTGAGCCGCCTCGCCGAGCTGGAAACAACGTGGAGCGAGACGCGGAAGGCCGCGCTGGCGGCCAAGGCGCCGGAGCCGATCATCGCGCAGATCGACTCAGTGCTGGAGGCGGTCAAGGCGGCCGAGGGGCCGCTGACGACTCAGCGAACCGCCGTGCTGGATCTTCAGAGCCTCGTCGGCGAGCAGGTGGCGCGGTCCGAGAACGTCCAGGCGCGATTCCGGGAGGCCCAGCAGCGCGCGGTGGGAGGCATCCTGACCCGCGACGCCCCCCCGCTGTGGGATGCGACGGGATGGATCGGCGCGCGGGAAGCGTTCTCCGACCGCCTCACCGAGACCATCGGCGGGTGGGGCGCGATCAAGAGCTACCTGCGCGATCCCTCGCAGGGATTGCCGATGCACGCTGGAATCTTCGTGGTGCTGCTGGCGGTGTTCTGGGCGGCCCGCCGGTCGGTTCGCCGGCAGGGCGACGCCGGTGATCATGGACCACGGGAAGTCATGGCGTTCGATCGTCCGTACTCCGCGGCGCTGGCCGTGGCGCTGCTCTTCGCGTCGTCACCCGTCTCGGTGGTTCCGTCCGTTCTCCGCAGCCTGTTCGTGGTGCTGGCGCTCGTGCCAGTGCTACGCCTGACGCGCCCGGCCTTCGATCCACGATTGGTGCCGCTGGTGTTCGCCCTGGCGATCCTCTTCATGCTCGACACTGTCCGGCAGACGTTCGGCGGTGTAGGGGTGATCGAGCAGGTGGTCCTGGCCGCGGAGATGCTGACCGGCATCGCGGTGCTGGGGTACTCGCTGACCCGGGGTGAGCTCCGATTGCGGGCGGGCGAGGCGAGTGAGACCGAGAAGCTCCGCGGCTTCCGGGCCGGGGCGATCCTGTTAATCGTCGTCTTCACCACGGCGCTGGTGGCGAGCGCCGTGGGCTACATGCGTCTGGCGCGGCTGGTCGGCGCGGGCGTGCTGGGCAGCGCGGCGCTGGCGGTGTCGCTCTTCGCCGTCCTGAGAGTGGCGACGGCCCTGCTGGCCTTCACGCTTCGAGCCTGGCCCGTGCGGCTGCTCCGGATGGTGCAGGTGCATCGGGATTTCCTGGAGCGACGGGTCACCCGTGTGATGATCTGGTTGGCAGTCGCGGGCTGGGCGGCTCGGTCTCTGGCCTATGTCGGTCTCCTGCAGCCGACCATCACGACGGGCAGTGCGCTCCTGTCCGCCCAGCTGGGTCGCGGCTCCATCACCTTCTCGGTGGGCGACGTGCTGGAGTTCGTCTTCACCATCTGGCTGGCGTACGTGATCTCCTCCTTCATCCGCTTCGTGCTGCAGGAGGACGTGTACCCGCGCACGGGGCTCACGCGCGGCATGTCGTACGCGCTGTCGAGCCTGCTGAACTACATCATCCTCACCCTCGGCTTCCTGCTGGCGCTTGGCGCGGTCGGTATGGACCTCACCAAGATGACGGTGCTGGCCGGCGCCTTCGGCGTCGGGCTCGGCTTCGGCATGCAGAGCATCGTGAACAACTTCGTCTCGGGGTTGATCCTCCTGTTCGAGCGTCCCATCCACGTGGGCGACATCATCGAGATCGGTGATCTGGTGGGCGAAGTGTCGCGGATCGGGATCCGGGCCAGCATCGTGCGGACCTACCTGGGCGCCGAGATGATCGTGCCCAACGCACAGCTGGCCACCGAGCGCGTCATCAACTGGACGCTGAGCGATCGGCGCCGCCGGATCGACCTGGCGGTGGGCGTGGACTACGGCAGCGCGCCCGACAAGGTCGTGGAGGTGCTGGAGTCGGTGGCGCGCAGTCATCCCTCGATTCTCAAGGATCCGGTACCCCAGGCGGTGTTCATCAAGTTCGACGACAGCTCGATCGACTTCGAGCTGCGCGCCTGGACGAATCAGTTCGAGCGCTGGCCGAAGATCAAGACCGAGCTGGCCGCCGGCGTGTACGCGGCGCTGCACGCGGCCGGCATGTCGCTGCCGTTCCCGCAGCGCGAGGTCCGGGTGCTCCACGACGGCCTGGATCCCGCGCCAACCATCGCGGGCCGCCCCGGAACCACGCCGGCCAAGACGGGACCGTCGTAGAATCAGCCCACGAAGTTCTCGAGCCTCCCGCGCTCAGCACGCTGCGTCGTCTCCGCTCTCGGGTCGGTCGCGCTGACCCTGTCGGTCGGAGCCTGCGCCACGGTCGGCCGCCCGACCCTCGCCGAGGTCCGCTCCGGCACGATCCGCGGCATTGCCGAGGAGCCGATCACCCTGCGGGACGGCGTGTACGAGGGCCCGGCGCTCCAGCCCGGCGGCGCCTCGGCCCCGCACGTCACGCTGTGGGACGAGCCGGTCGCCTTCGGCGATCTCGACGGTCAGCCCGGGGATGAAGTCGTCGTTCTCGTCAGCACGAGCACGGGCGGCAGCGGCAGCTTCGTCTACATCGCCGCGTTCGGGCACCGTGACGGCCGCCTCACCCCGGCCACCGCCACGCTGGTCGGCGATCGCGTCAAGGTGCTCGCGCTGAGCATCGCGGACCGCCGGGTGACGCTCGACATCGTCGAGGCCGGCCCCGGCGACCCCCAGTGCTGTCCGAGCCGGCTGGCGCGAAAGACCTACGCCTTGCAGGGCGCCGCACTCGTCCCGGTGGCGCCGGCGGCGGCCGGGAGCGTCTCGCTGGCGGACCTCGCCGGAACCGAGTGGACGCTACGGAGCCTCGACGACCGGCCGATTCCCCCTGGCGCCCGGCCGCCGACCCTGGTCTTCGACGGCACGCGCGTATCAGGCTTCGGCGGCTGCAACCGCTACACGGCGACGATCGAGGAGAAGACGCCGGGGAATCTGACCGTCGGTCCGCTGGCCACCGCGAACATGGCCTGCGCGACCGCGGCGATGGAGATCGAGAGTCGATATCTGGCGGGGCTGGCCAAGGTGTCGCGGTACACGATCGTCGCCGGCCGCCTGCAGCTGATCCACGTGGACGATGGCACCCCACGACCGCTGACGTTCGAGCGACGTGGAGCGCCGTCCCCCGCGGATCAGCCTCGCTGACCTGGGGTCCGATCGAACGCTCTCGCACTCACGCCGGGCGTGCATCGGCGCGCGGAGGGCGGTATAAGCTTAGGGCCCTGACGCTTGCCGCCCGACCGGTGGGCGTCCCCGGAGGCTCGATGACCGGCGGTCGTGAACACTGGACGAACAAGGCAGGGGTCAAGCTCTTCCTGTGGGAAAAGAGCGCGGGCGTTTCTCCCGCCCCGCTCGGCACGATCCTGTTCGTCCACGGCTCGTCCATGGCCTCGACGCCCACGTTCGACCTTCACGTTCCGGGCCGCCCGAATTCCTCCGCGATGGATCATTTCGTTCGCCTGGGCTACGACACGTGGTGCGTGGACATGGAGGGCTACGGTCGGTCCGACAAGAGCCGGCCGATCAATGCCGACATCGCCAACGGCGCCGACGACCTCGAGGCGGCGACCGATTACATCCAGCGAGCCAGTGGGGTGACCTCGTTCCTGGTCTACGGCATCTCGTCCGGCGCATTGCGGGCCGCGCTGTTCGCTCAGCGGCGGCCGGATCGGGTGCGACGGCTGGCGCTCGACGCCTTCGTGTGGACCGGGCAGGGCAGCCCCACCCTGGCGGAGCGGAGAAAGCGCCTGCCGGAATTTCAGGCCAGGAACCGGCGCCCGATGGATCGCGCCTTCGTGCGCAGCATCTTCACCCGCGATCATCCCGGCACGGCGGATGACGCCACGGTCGAGGCCTTCGCGAGCGCCATCCTGGCGCTGGACGACTCGGTGCCGACCGGCACCTATGTCGACATGTGCGCGAATCTCCCGCTCGTCGATCCCGCGCGCATCCCCGTGCCCACCATCGTGATGCGTGGCGAGTACGATGGCATCGCGGCCTTCGACGATCTCGTCGCGTTCTTCACGCCGGCTGCCGAATCCGGACAAGCAGTTCGCCGTCATGCCGGGCATTGCCCATGCCAGCTTCCAGCAGACGAACTACCAGATTCCGTACCACATCCTTCACGCGTTCTTCAGCCAGCCCGCGCCCATCTACCGCGGAGCCTAGAGCGTCGTGTGAGTCGCCTCGCCGGTATCGCGTTGCTCCTGCTCGTCCTGGCCGCGCCCGCGCTGGCCCAGCCCGGCGCCGACCCGGTCGACCTGGCCGCCGCGAAGAAGGAAGCGTCGGTCACCTGGTACACCTCGACGCCGGTCGGCACGGCGCAGAAGATCGCCAATCTGTTCCAGGCCGAGACCGGCATCAAGGTCGAGCTGTTCCGCTCGGGGGGCTCGGCGGTGCTCCGGCGCTTCCTGCAGGAGATCGACGCACGTCGGGTCGTGGCCGACGTGCTGACGATCTCCGATCCCGCCGCGGCCGGCATGCTGATCAAGCGCGATCTGCTGGTACCGTTCAAGCCGAAGAACTTCGACAAGGTCCGCGACGAGGTGAAGGATCCCAAGGGCTATCACATCGCGCAGCGATTGAACCTGGTCGGGATCGTGATTCGTACCGACAAGGTCACCGCACCACCGCGCAACTGGACCGACCTGACCGACCCGAAGTTCAAGGGCCAGATGGTCATGGCCGATCCGTCCTACACCGCGATCCAGCTCATGATCGTGGGCACGCTCTCGCGCCGGTACGGCTGGGAGTTCTACCAGAAGCTACGGGCCAACGAGATCATGATCGTGCAGGGCCACCAGCAGGTGTCGGAGGCGCTCACGCGCGGCGAGCGGCTCATCGGCGCCGAGGGGGCCGATCAGTATGCGTGGACGGACCGCAAGGCCGGGCACAAGGTGGCGAGCGTGTTTCCCGGCGACGGCGCCTTCGCGATCCCGGCGCCGACGGCGGTCATCAAGGGCGCGCCGCATCCGAACGCGGCCAAGGCCTTTGCCGAGTTCATGATCGGCGACGCGGTGCAGCGGCTGTTCCCCGGCGAGGGTATCTACGCCGCCCGCTCGGACGTCGAGCCGCCGCCCGGCAATCCACCGCTGTCGCAGATCAAGCTGATGGCCGTGGACTACGAGCAGATCGAGAAGGACAGCAAGGCGCTGAAGACACGCTTCAACGACATCTTTCAATGAGGAGAGCGACGCGTGATCAGTCGGAGAGCTCGACGATGATGGCCGGCGGCTTCGCCCGGCGGCTCGGCCTGATCCCGCTGTTGCTGGCGGTGTGGACGAGCGCCGCCGGGGCGGCGGAGATCAAGGTCCTCAGCGCCGGCGCGATGAAGAGCATCGTGACCGAGCTGGGCGAGGCCTTCAAGCAGGAGACCGGCCACACGCTCTCGATGACCTTCGATACCGTCGGCGCCCAGAGCAAGCGGCTGAGCGGTGGAGAGGCGGCGGACGTGGTCGTGCTGACCGACGTGGCCATCGATCAGCTGGAGGGGCAGGGTCTGGTGGTGGCGGGCAGCCGGGTCGACATCGCCCGCGTGGGCGTCGGCGTCGCCGTGCGCGAGGGCGCGCCGCGGCCCGACATCTCCACGCCAGATGCGCTGAAACAGACCCTGCTCTCGGCCAAGTCGCTGGTCTACGTGGACCCGGCGCGCGGCGCGACGAGCGGCGTCCACTTTGCCTCCGTGCTCCAGCGCCTGGGCATCGCCGAGGCGGTGAAGAGCAAGACGATCCTGATCCCGACCGGCTTCGCCGCCGAGGTGGTGGCGCGGGGCGAGGCCGAGATCTGCGTGCATCAGATCAGCGAGATCCTGCCCGTCAAGGGCGTCACGCTGGTCGGGCCGCTGCCGCGCGAGCTGCAGAAGGTGACCATCTACTCGGGCGGCCTTGCGACGAAGGCCGCCGCGCCCGAGGCCGCTCGGGCGTTTCTGGCGTTTCTGACCCGTCCGGCCTTCAAGCCCAAACTGGCCGCCGCCGGCCTCGACTACCGGGAGTGACCCATGGCCGAATCGATTCCCGCACCGCTGATCATCGACACGCTCAAGGACACGTTCCGCGAGGCCCGCGCGGCCCGCACCGCCGAGGGCTGGCCGGCCGCCGCGCCACGACTTCCTCGGCTGGATCCTGAGCGTTCCCGACACGCACCAGAAGACGGTGCTGGCCGCGCTCGACAAGGAAGACTCGCTGCGCGTCGTCACGTGCGCGACGGAGGACGAGGCGGCCACGATGGCGGCCGGCCTCTACATGGGCGGCGAGCCGGTGATGCTGATGATCCAGCACGCCGGGCTCTACGCCTCGGTGAACACGCTGCGCGGCGTCGTCCATGGACGGCAAGATCCCGATGTTCTACATGATCGGGCTGCTCAGCCGCGAGAAGGACAAGGACCCGAAGGAGTCGCGCCACTCGATGGTCCGCTTCGCCGAGCCGCTGCTCGACACCTTCAGCGTGCCCCACGCGCGCCTCGAGGGCCCCAACGACGTGCACCTCATTCCCGAGTACTACCGGCTGAGCCGCCAGCGCAAAGGGCCCGCCGTGGTGCTGGTCGGGCTGGAGACGATCTGACATGGCCATCAAGCCCGAAGACGCGCTGAAGGCGATCGCGGCGGCTCGCGGCAACGCCATCTGTGTCCCCACCATGACGACGTCGCCGGCCTGGCGCGAGATCGCGCCCGACGATCTCTCGGTGGGCTGCGTCGGCTTCATGGGCGGCGCCTCGGCCATGGGCGCCGGCCTGGCCCTGGCCCGGCCCGAGCGCCGGGTGATCGTGTTCGACGGCGACGGCTCGCTGCTGATGCAGCTCGGCTCGCTGGCCACCATCGCCGGCGCGCGGCCGCGCAATCTCGTCCACCTGCTGTTCAAGAACGGCGTCTATCACACCTCGGGCTCGCAGGACATTCCGGGCGGGCTGACGGTGGACTTCGTGACGATGGCGCGCGGCGCCGGCTACAAGAGCGCGATGGCCATCACCACGCTGGAGGAGTTCAAGCGCAAGCTGCCGGAGCTGCTCACCGCCGAGGGCCCGATCTTCGTGGAGCTGCACACGTCGCTGGCGGATCAGACGCCGATGACGGCGCGCGGCGGGACGGTCGTTCCCCGACCAGGTCGAGCAGTTGCGATCGAAGCTCCTCGCCGCGCGGTGAGGCTGCAACGGCGCGGCTTGGGCTACCGGGCGAGGCGACGCTACTGCGTGGGGATCGTGAGCACGGGCGGCGGAGCCTTCTCGCCGGTGTCGGCCAGCGTCAGGAGGACCAGCAGGAACGTGAACACGCCCTTGGACCGCAGATCGCGGTCCTCGATCCAGTACCAGAGATTGCGATAGTACACGGCCACGAAGGCGGTGGCCGGCTTGGCGGCGCCACTGGCGATGGCGATGATGGGCGGCAGGCCGGGCACCGGCGGGGGCGCCGGGAAGGCACGCCCTTCGCGCACGTCCTCCTCCGGAATGCTGATGAACGACGACACCATACCGAGGATCTGCATCGCCGAGCGGGTCTGGATTGCGAGCACGTCGTCCCGGTCCGTGTCCGCTCCGTAGATGATCTGGAAGTCCATCCGGTCGGGGTTCAGGTGGAGGATCTTCCTGATCGTCTGCCGCTCCGTCCTCGACGTCCGGCGGCAGCTCTTCCTTCGTGAAGAACATGACGAGCCGGTCCCGCTTCCCGGTCTCCTTGTCCGTCTCGACGCGCCATCCCACGGACCCCGAGTCCTGGATGCGCCGCAGGGCTCCGAGTAACGTCACGAAGCCGGTTTCGGCCTGGCGGGCCCGCCCTCCGGCCCGCCGGTTCGACACTCCGTTCACCTGCTGCACGGCGACCTGAAACAGGAGGTCCGCCGCGTAGCCGGTGTCGATCAGCTCGATCAGCCGTACCGGCGGAATCGGGGTCATCAGCGTCCGGATGAACGCCGAGCCGGTCAGCGGCGTGTAGGTGACCGTCGGACGATCCGTGAAGCTGCCTGATGCGCCGACGCTGAAGAAATTCGGGCTGGGGAGCGTGCCGGGGCTCCCGCCGGGAAAGATCGTGCCCGCCGCGGCGCCGCCAACCTGGAGCTGGTAGCTGCTGACGATCTGGCCGACGTCCACGAAGATCGGCGTGTCGGCATAGCGCAGCTTGACGATGTTGAGGAGCGTCTGCTGCTTCCAGGAGTTGGCCACCGCGGACGTGTAGTCCAGGCGGTCGCGGTCGAGCACCACCGATCCGTAGCTCGCGCAGCCGGCGAGGCTTGCGGCCAGGAGACCGATGGCGGAGGCATGGGCCTCATCAGACGGGACCCGGCGGTGCACACGAGACGTGATGCTACCAGTTTCAGCCGGGCCTGGACGATGGGACCTTTGTCCCATACTGAACGCTATACTGGCCTTGATGGGTTTGTTGCGAGCGGTCGTCTGGTGCCTTGTCGTGCTGTTGATCGTCGTGCCGACCGTCCGCCTGGCGCCGAGCGCCGGGGACCAGGCTTCCCATCACGCCAGCATGAAGGCGTCGCGGGCCTCTTCCGGAGTGGGGCGGACGACCGCCGCCACCCCGTCGGTCGTCGCACTGCTCCCGATCCTGACGCCGCGAAGCCTGGACATGCCGGGCGCGCGGAGTCTCGCGCTCTCGGCCGACCCGACCATCCCGTTCGTCCCCCCTCGGGGCTGATCCACCGACGCGTGCGGTTCCATCGTCGGGGAGAGGTCTCCCTGGGAGGACAACCATGTTTCAGCTCCGCATTCCCGCGCCGGACGACCGGCTCGAGTGGATTGGCGGCGATCGTCCCGAAGATGAAGCAGGCGAGGTCGCGTACGAGGCGCTCGTCGGGCGAGGCTTGCACCGCGCGGCCAGCGTCGCGGGCTGTGTGGCCGATCTGCTCGCCCGGCGCGATCTCGCGCAGTACGGACCGAGTGTCGACGTGGGATTCTTTGGCCGCTGGTACGTCGCCGAGGCGTATCGTCTGCTCGGGCGTCTGGAGGGAACCCTGATCCGCACGAGCCGGCCGGCGACGGAGGGGTGAGATGGGCCACGTCGCGTTTCTCGCCGCGCTGGTCGCGACCTCGTTTGGCGCGGGCGTCGTCGGGGCCGTGCTCGGGCTCGGGGGTGGGATCCTCCTGGTCCCGCTCCTCACGATGGTCTTCGGCATCAACCTGCACTACGCGATGGGCGCGAGCCTGATCTCGGTCATCGCCACCTCGAGCGGCGCGGCGGCCATGTACCTGCGCTCCGGCCTGAGCAACATCCGCATCGGCCTGTTCCTGGCGATGGCGACCGTCACCGGCGCGCTGATCGGCGCGGCGCTGAGCGGCATCGTGCCCGCCCGGGCCCTGGAGCTGATCCTGGGGCTGGCGCTGTCCTACTCCGTGGTGGTGACCTTGCGCCAGCTCAAGGTCGAGCTGCCCGAGGGCCTGCCCTACGATCCCATCGCCATGCGGTTCGGTCTGGAGGGCGTGTACCACGACGCCCGGCTGGGCCGGGAGGTGAAGTACCGCGCCGATCGCGTCAAGGTCGGGTTCGTGGTCATGTGGGGCGCGGGGGTCCTCTCCGGCCTGCTCGGCATCGGCAGCGGCGCGTTCAAGGTGCTCGCGCTGGACTACGTGATGCGCCTGCCCATGAAGGTCTCCACCGCGACGAGCAACTTCATGATCGGCATCACCGCGGCCGCGAGCGCGGCGGTGTACTTCGGCCGCGGCGACATCCATCCGATGATCGCCACGCCGGTCGCCCTGGGCGTCATGCTGGGGGCCTCGGTGGGCACCGCGCTGATGGGCCGCCTGCGCAACACCACGGTGCGGGCGCTGTTCCTGCCGGTGATCGTCTACCTCGCCCTGTCGATGATCGCGCGCGGACTCGGGTGGGGGGCGTCGTGACGCCGGTCGAGCGGATCGTGTCGCGCATCCTGTGGTGGGGCGGCGTCGCGAGCATCGCGCTCATGCTGATCGGGCTCGTCAGCTACGCCGTGCAGGTCGGCATCGGCAGCGAGGGCTTCGACGTGCCTCGGGCCATCGAGCCCCGTGAGGCCGGCCCACCGCCGCACGTCTTCACGTCGGTGCGGCAGGTGCTCGAGGGGCTCCGTCGGTGGCCGGTCGATCCGCTGGCGGTCGCCGCGGTGGGGCTGCTCGCGCTGGCCTCGACGCCGGTGGCCGCGGTGGTCGTGTCGATCGCGGTGTTTCTGTCCGAGGCCGACCGGCGCTACGCTCTGATCTCGACACTCCTGGCGGCCGCGCTCATCGGCAGCCTGCTGATGGGCGGCGCGGGGTAGGGAGTCTCACGCGCGCGCCGCCGCCCCCTCGCGGCGAATCGCCGCCACGGGCGTCGGGAGCTCGTCGGGATCGATCGGGATCTCGACGACCGCCGGCTTGCCGCACGCCGAGCGCGGCCTCACGGCCTCGCCCACCTGATCGGGCGTGCTCGACGTAGTAGCCCTCGGCGCCGAAGAGCCGCGCGAAGGCGTCGTAGCGCGGGTTGCCGATGTCGCAGCCGATGTAGCGTCCGCCGTAGAAGTGCCCGCTGGTACGCCTTCTCCGAGCCCCAGCAGTTGTTGTTCATGACGAGCGTGACCGACGTTGATGCCGTGGCGCACCGCGGTCTCCAGCTCCTGGGCGTTCATCAGGAAGCCGCCGTCGCCGTGGATCGCCACCACCGGCGCCTCCGGCCGGCCGAGCTTGGCGCCCAGCGCGATCGGGAAACGCGAAGCCGAGACCGCCGAGATCGAGCGGCGTGAGGAAGCGTGCGCGGCCGGCTGAACTGCAGCCGATCGTAGCCGTAGGCCGGCGCGGCGCCGGCGTCGAGCGCGACGATCGTGTCGGGCGGCAGCGCGCGCCGCAGCTCGGCGTACACGCGCTGGGGCTTCATGCGGCTGGGCGTCGAGCCTGGCCTCGCCGGCGAGACGCGCCTGGCGCTGCGCGCGCAGCGCCTCGGCCTCCTGTCGCCACGCGGCCCGGCGCGCGGGATCCGCCGTCGCGCGCCGAGCGCGTCGAGCAGGGCCTGCGTCGCCTCGCGCGCGTCGGCCTGGATGCCGACGGCGACCGGGTAGTAGCGGCCGATGTCGCGGCTCTCGACGTCGATCTGCACGATCGGCGACGCCGGGCCGGATGTAGCGATCGTCGAAGTGCGTGGTGAACTGGCCGAGCCGTGAGCCGACGGCCAGGATGCAGATCGGCCCGGCGGCAGGCCGCGGCGGCCTCCGGCGCGCCGGCGCGCCCCAGCGGGCCGATGTAGAGCGGGTGCGCGTTCGGCACCGCGTCGTTGCGGCCGTAGGCGGTGATCATCGGGATCGCGTACTGCTCGCTCAGCCGGACGACCAGGTCGCCGGCGCCGGCCCAGTTCGACGCCGCCGCCGACCATGAGCAGCGGCCGCTCGGCCTGGCGCAGCAGACGCACGGCCGCGCGGATGGCGTCCGGATGCGGCGGCAGCGGATGGGTGACCCGGTAGCTGCTCGGCGCCAGCGGCGCCGCGGCCGGGCCAGCTGGTCGTTCAGCACGTCGCGCGGGATCTCGACGAAGACCGGGCCGCGCCGGCCGCGTCATGGCGGCGCGCAGCGCCGCGCGGAGCAGCTCGGGAATGCGCTCGGGCCGCGTGATCTGCGACGCGCGAGCTTGGTCACCGGCCGGAACATCGCAGACCAGGTCGAACTCCTGGAAGGCGTCCTTGCCGCTAGTGCTCGAGCGAGATGCCGCCGACGAGGACGACGACCGGCGAGTGCGCGACGTGCGCGGCGGCGACGCCGGTGAGCAGGTTGGTCGCGCCGGGACCGCTCGTCACGAGGCAGACGCCGGGCAGACCGGTCACGCGCGCGAGCCCGTCGGCCATGAAGGCGGCCGCCTGCTCGTGGCGCACGTTGACGTACTCGACGCTCCGGTCGTCGTAGAGCGCGTCGAGCACGTCGAGGAACGTCGAGCCGACGATCCCGAAGATGTAGCGCACCTGCTCGGCCTTCAGGAGCTCGACCACCGCGCGTCCCCCGTTGAGATCGGCCATGCCTGCCTCCTGTCGAGGGCCGAGCATAGCGCGGCTCGGCCCCAAGAGGGCTCACAGGATGGCAGCGTGGACGATGCCGCTCTCGTAGGCGAGCGCGGCGCCCCGGTACCGCTCGACACCGAACTCGAAGATCTGACCCACGCCGGCGTTGCCGCGGACGCTCCCCGGCGCCAGGCCAGCCGCAGCCAGCAGCGCCTGGAGCGTGGCGCGAAGCTTCACCTCCGGCGGCAGGGTCGGTGGCGCCGCGGCGTACGCGCCGACGGCGTGGGCGCGCAGCAGCTTCGTCCACTGGCGGGCAAAGAGGCCGGGCGAGCTGAAGACGTCGAGGCCCGACAATGTGGCGCCGACGAACACCGCGGCGCCCACGGCGTCTGGTGTCACCTTCACGTCCAGCGCGCGCTCGGCGGCGCCCAGGTGCTCGCGGACCGCCGGCGTCTCGAAGGCCTGCTGGTAGCTGGTGGTGGGCGAGGCGGCCGCGACGTGACCCGTCAGGCCCTTCACCGCCGACCACACGCTCTGCTGATCGGCGCGGTCGTAGACGTGGCGCCGGAGATTCGGGTCGGCGAAGCTCGACTTGCTCTCGAAGTCGCGCCGGCCCTCGTTCCAGCGGCCCTGCTCGACGCAGTACACGCCGATCGGCCGGGGGCCGCTCAGCGGTGGCAGGAGAATGTCCTCGCGCAGCACCCGGTTCTGCTTGCCGCCCACCAGGATCTCGCCGGCCAGCAGCAGCACGTGCGCCTTGCCGCGGTTGTCCACGACCAGCTCCGGGACCGTCGGCGCCGGCGCGCTCGGTGATCGTGAGCGCGCCCGCCGCGCGCGCGTCCTCGAGGGTCTCGATCGTCAGCGTGCTGGCCGGCGCCGTGCTCGCCAGCCAGAAGACCGCGAGCCCGCCGTGTTGCACGGCGCTGCCGATGCGGAGCTGGCGCATCGCACGCTCGAGCTCGGGCAATCGCCCGCCGGCGGCCGGCGCGGTGGCATCGGGCGGGGCCAGAATGCGGCGTGGATCGGCGAGCGCCGAGCCCGCCGCGGCCAGCGCGGCCACGGCGGTGAATCCCAGGAACGTGCGTCGAGGCAGGGTCATCGCGTCCTCCCGAGCCCGGGTTGGGCTACTCCTGAGACCGGGGTTCGGGGGGAAAGTTCCCGGCGTGTCCCGAGCCGGGCAACCAACCGACATATAATGGCAGCGCTCGACTGCCAGCCCGGGGAGGACACCATGCGACGTGGACTGTGGAGCCTGCTCGCCCTGAGTCTCGTCCTCGTGTCGCTGACCGTCCTGACCCCGCAGACCGTCACGCCGCAGACCGCGACCCCGCAGACCGTCGTCGCCCAGGGCCGGAGCAGCGAGCAGCTGGCGCTGCGCGAGATCTATCAGGAGCTGGTCGAGATCAACACCAGCGACTCGGTCGGCGACAACACCCGGGCCGCCGAGGCCATGGCGGCCCGCCTGCGCGCGGCCGGCTTGCCGGCCGACGACGTCCAGGTGCTGGCGCCGGCGCCGCGCAAGGGCAACCTGGTGGCGCGCTTGCGCGGGCACGGGCGCGCGCAAGCCGCTACTGCTGCTGGCCCACCTCGATGTGGTCGAGGCGCGGCGCGAGGACTGGACCACCGATCCGTTCACGCTGCGTCGAGAAGGACGGCTACTTCTACGGGCGCGGCGTCAGCGACGACAAGGCGATGGCCGCGATCTTCGTGGACACGCTGATCCGGCTCACGCGCGAGGGCTGGAAGCCCTCGCGCGACATCATCCTGGCCCTGACCGCCGACGAGGAGCTGGGCTCGAGCTCTCCGTACAACGGCGTGCGCTGGCTCCTGGCCAACCACCGCGGGCTGATCGAGGCGGAGCTGGCGATCAACGAGGGCGGCGGCGGTGAGATCCGCGGCGGGCGGCACACGGTGAACCGTCTGCAGACGAGCGAGAAGGTGCCGATCAACTTCCGACTGGAGGTCACGAATCCCGGCGGCCACAGCTCGCGGCCGCGCAAGGACAACGCCATCTACCAGCTCGCCGAGGGCCTCGTGCGGCTGGGCGCCTTCGAGTTTCCGGTCGCGCTGAACGACACCACCCGGCTGTACTTCGAGCGCACCGCGACCCAGCACAGCGGGCAGCTCGCCGATGACATGCGCGCGGTGGCCCAGACGCCGCCCGATCCCGCCGCGCTGGCCCGGCTGGCGGCCGACACGCTCTACAACAGCACGCTGCGGACGACCTGCGTGGCCACGCGCCTGGAGGGCGGCCACGCCAGCAACGCGCTGCCGCAGACGGCGCGCGCCACCGTCAACTGCCGGGTCCTGCCCGGCGAGAAGCCGGAAGACGTGCAGGCCGAGCTGGTGCGCGTGCTGGCCAGCGACAAGATCACGGTGACCGCCACCGGCGAGTTCATTCGCAGCGACCCGTCGCCCATCAGTGGGGACCTCATGGCCCGCGTGGAGCGGATCACCTCCGAGATGTGGCCGGGAGCGCTCGTCATCCCGAGCATGAGCACCGGCGCCACCGACAGCCGCTGGCTCCGCAACGCCGGGATCCCGAGCTACGGCGTGTCCGGCATCTTCTACGCGGAGGACAGCCGGGCCCACGGCCAGGACGAGCGCGTGACCGTCCGGGCCTTCTACGAAGCGCAGACGTTTCTCTATCGACTGGTCAAGGATCTGGGCTCGGCCCAGTAAGGAGAGTCCTGTGGCGGCAAAGCCCGTCGTATTCGAGTTCGGCATGGGAGTGGACGTGCACGGTGAGGATGCCACGCGGGCGGCGTGCCGGGCGGTGTCGGACGCCATCCGCCACTCGAGCCTGCCGCTGTTCCGGGACGTGCGCGAGCAGGGCGGCCGCATGCTGGTGGACGTGACGGTCGGCGTGCCGGATCCGGCCGCGGTCAAGACCGACGTCGTCCGCAAGGAGTTGCCGCACGGCGAGGTGACGGTGCGGCCGGTGGCCGGCGGCCTGAAGGTGCCGGGCTCCGACACGATCATCGCCTGCGCCGCGATCACGGTGAGCGTCGAGTATCCGGAAGGAGCCAAGCGATGAGCGCGCCGGCCGCCGCCACCGGGATCGGGCTGCGCCGCCTGCAGCACCTGGTGCTGTGGGTCTCCAACGTCGAGCGCAGCGTGCGCTTCTACGTCGACGTCCTCGGCTTCGAGGTCGGCAAGCGCTATCCCAACGCCGCGTTCCTCCGCATCCCGGGCAGTGGCGACGACCACAACCTGGGGCTGTTCGAGCAGGCGGGGATCGCAGAGCCCGACGAGCGCGTGGCGCGCATGTACCACGCGGCGTGGGAAGTGGGCGAGATCACCGACCTGGTGCGCGCGCAGCGCAAGCTGATCGAGGCCGGCTCGCTGGTCGGCCAGTCCGATCACGGCGTGAGCCTGTCGCTCTACGCCAAGGATCCCGACGGGCTGGAGTTCGAGATCTTCTGGACCGTGCCGGGCGGCACGCCCGTCGGCACGCGCGCGCTCGATCTGAGCGGCGAGCTGGCCCGCCGCGGCATCCGGGCCTAGGGGGATTCGGTGATGATCGGCCTGCGTCGTGTGACCATCGTCAGCCTGCTCGTGGTGTTCGTCACCGCCGGCGTGCTGGGCCCGGCGGCTCAGTCAACGGCGCAGTCGGCCAAGCCCGAAGGCGAGATGCGCTGGGCGCTCTACGTCAGCCTGGTGCCGGCGTGGTTCGATCCGGGCGACGTCGTCGGCGTCCTCACGCCGTTCTGGGTGCTCTACGCCCTGCACGACGCGCTGGTGAAGCCGATGCCGGGCAATCTCACGCCCCAGCCTGGCCGAGTCGTGGACGGTCAGCCCTGATCAGCGCACCTACGAGTTCAAGCTGCGCGAAGGGCTGAAGTTCCACAACGGCGATCCGTTCACGAGCGAGGACGTCAAGTTCAGCTTCGATGCGCGCCAAGAGCAAGGCCCTGCACGAGAAGGTCAGGGAGGTGATGATGGTCGGCCCGTACCGCGTGCGCTTCCAGCTGCACGAGCCGTGGCCCGACTTCATGGCCTTCTACGGCACGTTCGTCTCCGGCGCGGGCTGGGTCGTGCCGAAGAAGTACATGGAGCAGGTGGGCCCCGACGGCTTCAAGAAGCATCCGATCGGCCTCGGCCCCTACAAGTTCGTGAGTCACACACCCGGGCGTCGATCTGGTGATGGAGGCCTACGAGGGCTACTGGCGCAAGATGCCGAGCGTCAAGCGCCTGGTCTTCAAGAGCGTCCCGGAATCCACCACGCGGCTGGCCATGCTCAAGCGCGGCGAGGTCGACCTGGCCTATCTGCTCGATACGCCGCAGGCCGAGGAGGTCAAGCGCGATCCCAATCTCAAGGTCGCCTTCTCCGGCGGCATCGGCACCGTCTACCTCGACTTCCTCGACAGTGGGACCCGAAGTCGCCGTGGAACGATCAGCGCGTGCGGCTGGCCGCCAGCCTGGCGATCGACCGCAAGGCGATCAGCGAGGCCGAGACCCTCGGCGCCTCGCAAGCCGAACGGCAGCGTGGTGCCGCGGTCCTTCGAGTTCGCGCTGCCGCTCGAGCCGCATCCCTACGATCCGGCCCGGGCCAAGAAGCTGCTGGCCGAGGCCGGGTACCCCAACGGCTTCGACGGTGGCGATCTGCATCCCTGGCCGCCGTATCTCGACACGGCGAGGCGGTCGGCGACTACCTCGGAGCGGTCGGCATCAAGACGCGGATCCGGACGATGGAGCGCGCGGCCTTCTACTCGGCGCTCGCCACCAAGAAGCTGCAGGGCGTGTGCATGTGCGTCAACGCGGTGTACGGCAACGCCTCGTCGCGCCTGTCGGAGATCGTGCCGAGCGAGGGGATCTACGCCTACGGCGCCTATCCGGACATCGAGGCGCTGTACCGCCAGAGCCGGGAGACCGACAAGAAGAAGCGCCAGGCGATGCTCTACCAGATCCAGCAGATGATCTACGACCGCGTGCGCTTCGCCTCGATCTACGACTACATCTGGGCCAGCGGCGTGGGCCCGCGCGTGGAGGAGCCGGCGCTGCTGCTCATCGATCCCTACCCGTGGTCGGCGCCGCTCGAAGAGGTGAAGCTCAAGCGGAAGTGACACCATGCGCGTGCTGACGCCGCTACCCCAGGACGATCTGGTCGACGTGCCGGCGGCGGCCCGGGCCGCCGAGGCCGCCGGCTACGACGGCGTCGTCACGATGGAGAACCGCAACGAGCCGTTCCTGGCGCTGGGCGTGGCCGCCGTCGCCACCTCGCGCGTCGAGCTGCACACCGGGATCGCCATCGCCTTCGCGCGCAGCCCGATGGCGGTGGCCAACGCTGCCTGGGATTTACAGACGGCCTCGCGCGGGCGCTTCGTCCTCGGCCTCGGCTCGCAGATCCGCGCCCACAACGAGAATCGCTTCAGCGTGCCGTGGAGCGCGCCGGCGCCCCGGCTGCGCGAGTACGTCGAGGCGCTGCGCGCGATCTGGCGCGCGTGGCAGACGGGCGCCAAGCTCGACTACCGCGGCCAGCACTACCACTTCACGCTGATGACGCCGAACTTCACGCCGCGCTCCACCGGCCAGCCCATGGTGCCGGTGACGATCGCCGCGGTCGGCCCCGCCATGCTGCGGCTGGCCGGTGAGGTGTGCGACGGCGTGCGCCTGCACCCATTCTGCACGCGGCGCTACGTCGACGAGGTCGTGCTGCCCCAGCTCCAGGCCGGCATGGCCCGGAGTGGTCGATCGCGCGAGCACTTCGAGATCTCGGGCGGCGGATTCGTCGCCACCGGCGCCGGACGGACCTGCCGGTGGCGCGCATGGTCGAGTGGGTCCGCTCGCGCGTGGCCTTCTACGGCTCGACGCCCGCCTACTGGCCCGTGCTGGAGGTGCACGGCCTGGGCGAGCTGGGCCGGAAGCTCAACGTCATGTCCAAGGCCGGGCAGTGGGAACAGATGACGGCCGAGATCTCCGACGAGGTGGTCCGGCTGTTCGCTGCGGTCGGGACTCACCAGGAGATCGCGGGCGAGATCGAGCGCCGCTTTCGCGGGGCAGCCGACGCCGTGGCGATCTCGGGCGGCTACGGTGTGCGGCAGGACGTGCCGCCCGCGGTCGTGGAGGAGATCCGCCGCATCCCGAGCGTCTTCGCCGGCTACCGGACCACCTGGTGAGCGCGCGCCGGCTGGGCGTGCTCGCGACGCTCGTGGCGCTGCTCGGCGCCGGGAGCTCCGGTGACGCGCCGCGGCCGGCCGACGCCGCGACGCCCGCGCCCGGAGCGGCCACGGCCGAGTGGACGGCCTACGGCGGTGATCAGCTCGGCGCGCGCTATTCGCCGCTGGCCGAGATCACGCGCGACAACGTCACCTCGCTGGCCGTGGCGTGGACGTTCCGCACCGGCGAGACGCCGCAGGCGGCGCCGACCCGGCGCCCGACGGCCTTCGAGGCCACGCCGATCCTGGTCGACGGCACGCTGTATTTCTCCACGCCGCTCGGCACGGTCTTCGCGCTCGACCCGACCACTGGCGTCCAGCGCTGGCGGTTCGACGCGGAGGTCAATCCCCAGACACCCTTCGGCGATTTCACCAGCCGCGGCGTGTCGGCGTGGCTCGATCCCGCCGCGGCCGAGGGCGCGCCGTGCCGGCGCCGGATCTTCCTGGCCGCGATGGACGCGCGGCTGATCGCGCTCGACGCGCGGACCGGTACTCCGTGCGCAGATTTCGGCGAGCGGGGGACGGTGAATCTCCGGGTGGGCCTTCGCAACCCGCCGCAGTCAGACGGTGAGTACGGGGTGACCTCGCCACCGGCCGTGGTCAACGGCGTCGTCGTGATCGGCTCGAGCGTCGCCGACAACGGCCGCACTGATCTGGCCAGCGGCGAGGTCCGGGGCTTCGATGCGCGCACCGGCGCCCTCCGCTGGTCGTGGGACCCGATCCCCCGCGCGGCCACCGATCCGGCGTGGGCCGAGCTGGAACGGGCCGGTGGCCCACGCCACCGGGGCGGCGAACGCGTGGGCGCCGATCGCCGCCGATCCCGAGCGCGATCTGGTCGTCATCCCGACCAGCAGCCCGAGCCCCGACTACTACGGCGGCGAGCGGCTGGGCCAGAACCTCTACGCGAACTCGATCGTCGCCCTGCGCGCCTCCACCGGCGCGCGCGTGTGGCACTTCCAGGTCGTCCATCACGATCTGTGGGACTACGACGTGCAGGCGCAGCCCGCGCTGGTGACGGTGCGGCGCGAGGGCCGCGAGACGCCGGCGGTCGTGCAGGCCACCAAGACCGGCCAGCTCTTCGTGCTGCACCGGGAAACCGGCGAGCCGATCGTCCCGGTGCAGGAGCGTCCGGTGCCCGCGCGCGCCGTGGCCGGTGAGACGGCGTCGCCGACCCAGCCCTTCTCCGCGCTGCCGTCCTTCGGCCTGCAGCACGTGACGCCCGACGACGCGTGGGGGCTCACGCCGCTGGATCGCCGGCGCTGCCGCGACGCGATCGCCGGCGCTCACTACGACGGCGTGTTCACGCCGCCGAGCCTGGATGTGACGCTGGTCACGCCGTCCAACATCGGCGGGGCCCACTGGGGCGGGGTCGCCTTCGATTCCGAGCGCCAGATCGTCGTCATTCCCGTGAATCGGCTGGCCGCGCTGGTCCAGCTGATTCCCCGCGAGCGCCACGACCCCGCGCGCAACGAGCCCGGCTGGGAGTACGCGCCCATGCGCGGCACCCCCTACGTGATGCGCCGCCGGATCCTGCTCTCGCCCCTGGGCCTGCCGTGCACGCCGCCGCCGTTCGGCACGCTGGTGGCCATCTCGCTGCTGAGCGGGAAGATCGTCTGGGAAGTCCCGCTCGGCACCACGCGCGATCTCGTCGCCTCGAAGATCTTCCTGCCCATCAAGGTCGGCTCCGGCACGCCCAATCTCGGCGGCCCCATCGTCACCGCCGGCAGCCTCGTCTTCATCGGCGCCGCCATGGACAACTACCTGCGCGCCTTCGACATCGAATCCGGCCGCGAGCTCTGGAAGGGGCGCCTGCCCGCGGGCGGCCAGGCCACGCCCATGACCTATCGGCTGCCGAACGGCCGGCAGTACGTGGTCATCGCTGCCGGTGGTCACGGCAAGATGGGGACGACGAGAGGCGACTACGTCGTCGCGTTCGCGTTGCCGGCGCGGTAGCCCGCGTGCAGGTGGTGGTGGCTCGCGCTCAGATGGTCAGTCCGGCTGGGGGGGGCGCCGACGTGGGCGGCAGCGGGCCTCGATGGCCATCCGCCCGCCCACGTCGCACTGCTGACGAGCGCTAGCGCTGGCCCATCGCGCGGTTGGCGACCTCGACCGTCTTCTTCTCCGCGTCGAACTTCAGCGTCTGCTTGGTCTCGACGTCGCCGCCGGTGACGCGGATGAAGAACGTGTCGTCGCCGAACTCGATGGAGTGGATGTCGCCGACGGCGAAGACGGCCGCCTGGCCTGGCTCGTTCAGGAACTCCTTCTGCAGCGTGACCTCGGCGTAGCCCGGCTTGCTACCGTCGTCGAGCCGGCGCCAGCGGCGCATGCGGGTGGGGTTCTGGTAGTTGCCGTAAATCACCCAGCACGGGCCGTGATCGTGGATCGAGGACTTGTTGCCCTTCTCGCGGCCGTGCACCAGCACGTGCACGTCGGTCTCCGGATCGTGGCCGATGGTCGTCCGCTCCTTGTAGGGGACCGGATCGCCCAGGTGCTTCTTCAGCAGCTCGGGGTTGCGGAGCAGCTTCTCCAGGTGATCGCGGACCTCGGCGAGGCCGGAGGGCACGCCCTTGGCCTTGATCGTGGCCCGGGTGTCGGCGAAGAACTGATCGAGCGTGTAGGTCGTCGTCTCGGTGGCCATCGGTCGCTCTCCTTGGTCTATTCACGTGGGGGGCCTCGATATGGCCCCCCACACCCCCCATACGCTCGTCACGCCCCGGCGCAGCCGTGGCGCTCCTCGTTAACCCGACAGACTCCTTGGTCTAGCGCGTCCAGGTGCCCCAGCGGCCGTGCTCGACCGCCGCCAGGAATTCCGCCACGTGCTGATTGAACAGGGCCGGCTCCTCGATGTTGGCGGTGTGGCCGGTCATGGGCACCATGAGGAAGCCCGCGTGCGGCATGGTGCGCTTCATGAACATGCCAGGCTCCAGGCAGGACTCGTCCTGGTCGCCCACCACGATCAGCGACGGTACGGCCAGGGTCTTCAGCTCGGGCTCCAGCTCGAAGATGGTCTTCCGCTTCATCTGCACGCCGCGCATCATGAGCGCCGAGCCGGTGCCGGAGTGATCGAGGACGTTGCGCAAGAATTCGGTCCAGCCGCGCGGGTCCTTGGTCGCGAAGCCCTGACGGGCCGGGCTGGCCGCGAAGTTGCGGGCCTTGGCCTCCGCACCCTCCGTCTCGTAGAGCGTGGCGTTACGGTCGGCGTTGCGCAGGAACTCGTCGCGGTTCACCGTGCCGCTGCCGGCGCCGGCGATGATGAGGCTCTCGCACATCTCGGGGTAGCGGACGCCGAAGTTGAGCGCGACGCCGCCGCCCATGGAGAGCCCGCCCACGTGGGCCTTGCTGATGCCGAGGTGCTGCAGGAGCCCGCGCAGGTCCTCGACGAGGAGGTCGACCGAGTACGCGTCGGCGTCCTTGGGCACGTCGGACGGCGGATACCCGCGGTAGTTCCAGGTGACCACGCGATAGCGGCGCGAGAAGTACCGCACCTGGTACTCCCAGGAGCGATAGTCGCCGCCGAACTCGTGGCACCAGATCAGCGGAAAGCCGCGCCCGGTGTCCTCGTAGTAGAGCTCGATCGGTCCCGTCTTCGATGCGATCTGCGCGGTCGGCATCGGCTACCGGCGCGCCAGCGGGCCGCGCAGCAGCTGACCGGGCAGCGCGCCGGTGTGCTTGCCGTCGCGCAGCAGGACCTCGCCGTTGACGACCGTGGCCGCGATGCCGCGCGTAGCGCTGGATCGAGCCGCCGCGCGCCGGCCGGCAGATCGTCGACCACTTCCGGCATCTCGGCCGCGATGGTGTCGGGATCGAAGACCACGATGTCGGCGGCCATGCCTTCGCGGATCAGGCCGCGGTCGTGGAAGCCCCAGCAGCGTGGCCGGCACCAGCGTGAGCATCCGCACCGCCTGCTCGAGCGTGAACGCCTGCTTCGTCGCGCACCCAGTGGCTCAGCAGGTGCGTCTGCAGCGAGGAGTCCATGAGCTGCGAGACGTGGGCGCCCGAGTCCGAGAACGTGGTGACCGTGCGCGGGTGGCGCATGATCTCCAGCGCGTAGTCCTGGTTCTCGTTGGCGATCGGCTGCAGGAAGAAGAGGTCGAGGTCCTTCTCCAGCGCGAGGTCGATCATGGTCTCGGCCGGATGCTGGTTGCGCTCGCGCGCGATCTCGGCCACCGAGCGGTGCGGCCCTTCGACGTTGTCGAACACGAGGAGCCAGTCGTAGTCGCGCCAGCTTGCGCCTCGGTGCCGCGCGGGGTGCCGTCCGGCTTGCGTGTCGGTGGCCGCGATCAGCCGGCGACGCAGCTCGGGGTCGCGGAGCTGGCGCTTCTGCTCCTCCAGCGGCAGCTTGCGGATTTCCTTCCACACCGGCAGGCGATCGAACGGCAGCTGGGTCTTGAACGAGAGCAGCGCGCGCGAGCGAGCGGCTGTGGCACCTGCGCGAACATGCGCCCGCCGCTCGCCGCGGTCTCGTCGAGCAGGGTCGAGGTACTTCCGCCACGTGTCCGGGCAAGCCGCGCCGGCTGAACACGCCGAACGTGATCGGCCGTCCGCTCTCGACGGCGAGGTCGCGCAGCCGCGTGTGGTAGTCGCGCACGCCCGGATCGCCGGCGTCGCGGTCCACGCCCTCGCCGGCGATCTCGAAGATGCCGGCGTTCATCTCGCCCATCACGCCGACCAGCCGCCGCACCTCGTCCCAGCTCGCCATGCGGCTGGCCACCGGGCGGCCGTCCGGCGTCTCGTGGCTCGGCGAGCGCGAGGTGGTGAAGCCCATGGCGCCGGCGCGCAGCGCATCGCGCAGCTCGCGCTCCATCGCGCGCAGATCGTCCTCGGTCGCGGCCCGCCTCGAAGGCGCGCTCGCCCATGACGTACGTGCGCAGCGCGGAGTGGCCGACGTAGCCCGCGTAGTTGATGCCCTTGGGCAGCCGCTCGAGCGCGTCGAGGAACTCGGGGAAGGTGGTCCAGCGTCCACTTGATGCCGGCCTCCATGGCGGCGGGCGGGATGTCCTCGGCGCGCTGGAGGTTGCGCACGACCAGGTGCTTGTCCTTCTCCGCGCACGGCGCCAGCGTGAAGCCGCAGTTGCCCATCACGACGCTGGTGATGCCGTGCCAGCAGGACGACGTGCCGAGCGGATCCCAGAAGACCTGCGCGTCCATGTGCGTGTGGCCGTCGACGAAGCCCGGCGCGACCACCTGACCGTCGGCGTCGATCACCTCGCGCGCGCCGCTCGCGGATGCGGCCGATCGACACGATCCTGCCGTGCGCGCACGCCGACGTCGGCGCGGATAGCGCGGCAGGCCCGATCCGTCGATCACCGTTCCGTTCTTGATCACGAGGTCGTACGCCATGAGCGTCTCTCCTTTATCTCTGAGGGGCCTAATTTATTCGAGGGGAACCCTAGCAGGGTTCCCCCTTCCCCTCCGAACTTGCAGCTGAATCCGAACCGTCCGAACCTCGTGCGAACCTCCCGCACTACTTCATGAGCTTTGCGTAAGCATCCAAGCAGGGGCAGCACCTTCTCGCGGCCGTCCGAGGGCAGGCCGAAGATCGCGCGCTCGATGCCGGCGGCGGCCAGCGGCTCGATGGCGGCGGGGTCCGGCTTGACCATGAACGCGGTCACCGGGACGGGCTTGCGGCCGGCGTCCTTGGCGCGGCGCTGGAGCGTGGCGATCTTGTCGGTGAGGCCGGGGCCCATGCGGCCGGCGATCGGCATCCACCCGTCGCAGTATTCGAGCACGCGGTCGAACGTCGTGGGGCCGTCGCCGCCCATGAGGATCGGCGGGTGCGGCTTCTGCGCGGGCTTGGGATGCGCCCAGCTCTTGTCGAAGTTCACGAACTCGCCGTGGAACTCCGCCTCTTCCTTCGTCCACAGCTCCTTCATGGCCAGGATCTGCTCGCGCAGGCGGCGCCACCGCGTCTTGTAGGCGGTGCCGTGATCTTCCATTTCTTCGGCGTTCCAGCCGCCGCCGATGCCGAAGAGCACGCGGCCGCCGGAGAGGTGATCGAGGCTCGCGACTTCCTTGGCCAGCGTGATCGGATCACGCTCGATGACGAGGCAGATGCCGGTGCCCAGCCGCAGCTTCGTGGTCACCGCGGCGGCCATGGCCAGCGCGACGAACGGATCGTAGCTGTGCCAGTACTCCTTGGGCAGGGGACCGCCGCCCGGCCACGGGCTCTTGCGGCTGGCCGGGATGTGCGTGTGCTCGGGAACCCACAGGGATTCGAAGCCGCGGGACTCGACGGCGCGGGCGAGCTCGTCGGGACGGATCGCGTAGTCGGTCGGGAACATCACCACGCCGTACTGCATTGCGGCCTCCTCGGATCAGGGCGACTGGACGGGGCCCTCGTCGCGCGCGCCCGAGGTGCGCTGCATGACCTCGGCCGGAACCTCGCGGCCGGCGTCGGTGTAGGCCCGCTTGATGGCCTCGACGTTCGGACCGAAGATCGTCTTGCGGTTACCACGCGCCCACTCGTTCGAGCCGCGGATGCTGTCGAGCGAGCCCTGGAACCGCGGCATGACGTACCGCGCGAACAGCTCGTAGGACCGCAGCGTCTGCTCGCGCGTGGCCCACTCGTGGGCGCGGAAGAGCAGGCCGCCGAAGCCGCCGGCGCTCAGCGTCTCGAGATGCTGGATGGCCTTGATCACCGTCTCGACGCCGCCGACGAGCGTCGTGCCCATCTTCACGCCTTCGGTGAGCGGGTCATCGGAGCGGCCGGGCGGACGACCGAGCGTCTCCTCGAAGTACGTCACGGTCTCGTGCCGCTCGGCGCGCTTGACCTGCCGGAGCGCCTCCTCGTCGTCGTCCGCCACGTGGACGTTCACGACCAGGCGCCACTCCTTGCGGTCCATGCGCTTGCCGTGCTTGGCCGCCGTCTCCTCGCCGATCTTCCACTGGTTGGCGAGCGCCTCCGGCCCGCCCGGCAGCCCGGCGCCCAGCGAGAGGACGCCGAGGCCGTGACGGCCGGCGGCGATCACGCCGGAGGGCGTCATCACGCTGGCCACCGCGATCGGGAAGTGCGGGTGCGTGTAGGGCGCCAGGTGCAGGCGCGCCTGCCGCATCTCGAACCAGTCGGTCTTCACCGTGACCGGCTCCTCGCACTTGAGGAGCTCCATGATGGCGTCGAGGGCCTCGTCCATCCGCGGGCGCTGCGTGACCGGCTCGATGCCGAGCATGTAGGCGTCGGACACCAGGGCGCCCGGCCCGCAGCCGAGCATGGCCCGGCCCCGCGTCATGTGGTCGAGCTGCACGAAGCGCTCGGCCACCAGATAGGGATGGTGGTACGGCAGGCTCGTGACGCCCGAGCCGAGCATGATGTGCCGGGTCCGCTCGGCGGCCGCCGCGATGAAGAGCTCGGGCGAGGCGATCAGCTCCCAGCCGGCGGAGTGGTGCTCGCCGACCCAGACCTCGTCGTAACCGAGGTAGTCGAGCCACTCGATCAGCTCCATGTCACGGTTGAGGGCCAGCGTGGGGTTCTCGCCGACCCGATGGAAGGGCGCCAGGAAGATGCCGAATCTCATTCCGCGATGGGTAGGAGGCATGGTGTCAGGATCATACCACTCCGGACGGAGGCCGGGCGCGGCTCGCGGTGGGGGCCGTGGGACCACGAGGCTGGAGGCCGCTTCGGACCGGCCTTGGCTGGGCTCCACCTCGGGCGGGGCGCACGGTCATGGGTGGCGGGAACGGGTCCCACGGCCCCCCACCGCGACCGCGCCCGGCCTACGTCCTCACGCGTGCACGTCTTCGAGGATCGAAAAAGGATAGGCAGTCCGCACGTCAGCCACCGGTCGAGGGTTTCGCGACTGATCGCGGCGACCCCGGTGTCGCGGCAGAGGGTGTTGAAGGCGGCGACGTCGTGGTGAGGCAGTGGTCGAGCTTGGCGAGTTCCATCTCGGCGCGGAGGGCGAGGTTGTCGTGGAGGTCGCGGAGCGCCTGCGTCGGGGGGCGTCGGCGTAGTCGAGCGAGGGCGACGATGCGTGGCGATGCGGGTAGTTGAGCTTGGCGGGGAACATTCGTGGGTCGTCCGAGCGGACCTGGATGAGCTCGTTCTCGATCGTGGTGAGCGTCTGGGCCAGCGCCGTCGCCGCGTCTTTGATGGCGGCGACTGAACGCGGCGCGCCCAGCCTTCGGCCTGGGAGCGGACGTCGCGCAGGCGTAGCACGGCGTCGTGCACGCGGATCAGGAGGTCGTGGGCCTTCTTCGCCCACGCGAACTGCTCGCGCAAGTCGGCGTCGGGTAGCCTGGACTCGAGGATCCTTGACGATCTCGAAGGCCTGCGTCAGCGTCCGGCCGCTCACCGTGAGGCGGACCTGATAGGTCCCGGGCGGCACCCGCGGGGCCGTCAGCATCTCGACCGTTCCGCCTCTGCCCTTGTTGTCGGGGAGCTTCGTGGCCGCGCGGGACCGCGCAGGTTCCAGACGAACCGGTTGGCGCCGGCGTCCTTGGTCGGGCGCGGCTCCTCGTCGCTGTCGGCCTCGGCCGGCGCCGGCGTGACGCCAACCTCTTCGCTGCTCGCCGCTTCCGGCGTGCTGTCCGCCGTCGTCATCGTGCGCGCGCCATCGCGGAGCGCCGGCTCGTGAAGGCGCGAAGCTCGCGGCCGCCGGCGTCGAGGAAGGCTGAGGGCGAGGTCGCCGCGCGGCGCCTCCTTCAGCCAGTAGTGGACGATGACCCCGTTCGGCGGATTCTCGCCGGCGTCGAGTGGCGCCTCGATCTTCTCACCGGTCGGCGCGGTGACCTGACGATAGGCGTAGCCGAGCGAGCCGGCCAGGCGATACGCGATCTCGTGTCCCGGCCCCGGCTTCGGCCCGTGCCCTCGGTACGCACGCCAGCGCACGGCCGGACGGGGAGCGAAGAGATGCGCGTCCGCGCTCGCGAGCTGCATCCGGCCATCTGGTGCAGCGGCGTGAGGTCGTCGAGGATCCAGAACGAGCGGCCGTGGGTGGCGACGACCAGGTCGGTGTCCTTGACGACCAGGTCGTGGATCGGCGCGACCGGCAGATTGCCGCGCAGCGGCTGCCAGGCGCCGCCGTCGTCGAACGAGACGTAGACGCCGGTCTCGGTGCCCGCGTAGAGCAGCCCGCGCCGGTTCGGGTCCTCGCGGATGACGCGCGTGAACTCGCCGTCCGGAGATGCCGCCGGTGATGCGCGTCCAGGTGCGGCCGTAGTCGGTCGTCTTGAAGAGATACGGGCGCGTGTCGTCGAGCTTGTAGCGCGTCGCCGCGAGGTAGCAGCGTGGCCGCGTCGTGCGGCGACGGCTCGAGCACGCTGATCAGCGCCCACTCGGGCAGCTCCGGCGGCGTGACCTTCTGCCAGGTCCGCCCCCGTCGCGCGAGAGGTGGACCAGGCCGTCGTCGGTGCCGGCCCAGAGCACGCCGCGCTCGTGCGGCGACTCGGCGAGCGCGAAGATCGTGCAGTAGATCTCGGCGCCGGTGTTGTCGCGGGTGATCGGCCCGCCCGAGGGACCGAGCTTGGTCGGGTCGTTGCGCGTCAGGTCGGGGCTGACGACCTCCCAGCTCGTGCCCCTCGTCGATCGAGCGGAAGACGCGGTTGCCCGCGATCCACAGCTCGCGCGGGTCCCAGCGCGAGTAGAACGATCGGGAAGGTCCACTGGAAGCGGTAGCGGTGCTCGGCGCGGCGCGACGCCCATGCCGTAGACCTCCGGCCAGACGGTGATGATGCGCTTCTGCCCCGTCCGGTGGTCGTAGCGGATGAGTCGGCCCATGCCCGGGCCGCTGCCGACGGCCGCCGCCGACGACGATGTCGGGGTCGCCCGGCTTGACCGCGATGTAGCCGCTCTCGCCGCCGCCGGGCTCGACCCAGTCGGTCGCCGGTGATCGCGCCCCGGTGGCGACTGGCTCGGCAGGCTGATCGCCGAGTTGTCCTGCTGCGAGCCGTAGACCCGGTACGGGCGCTGGTCGTCGGCGGTGACGTGGTAGAACTGCGCGGTCGGCTGGTTGTAGATCGTCGACCACGACTGGCCGCCGTTGAACGAGACGCAGCGCGCCGCCGTCGTTGCCCTCGATCATCCGCCGCGGGTTGCGCCGGGTCGATCCAGAGGTCGTGGTTGTCGCCGTGCGGCGTCGGGACCTCGGCGAACGTCTTGCCGCCGTCGATCGACTTCCACAGCGAGTAGTTCAGCACCCAGACGGTGTCGGCGTCGCGCGGGTCGGCGAAGACGTGCATGTAGTACCAGGGACGCCCGCGCAGGCCGGCCTGCTCGCTCGCAGCGCTCCCAGGTCTCGCCGCCGTCGTCGGAGCGGAAGAGCGCGCCGTCCTCGGCCTCGACCAGCGCCCAGACGCGGCGGCCTCGGCCGGCGAGACCGCGACGCCGATCTCGCCCGAGCACGCCGCGCGGCAAGCCGGGCTTGCGCGTGATGTCGGTCCAGCGTGTCGCCGCCGTCGGTCGACTTCCACAGCGCCGCTTCGGGCCCGCCGCTGCTCATGCCCCACGGGCGTGCGCTGCGCCTCCCAGATCGCGGCGTAGCAGGACGCGCGGGTTGTGCGGGTCCAGCGCGAGGTCGATCGCGCCCGCCCGCTCGCTCTTGAAGAGCACGTGCTCCCAGTGCGCGCCGCCGTCGCGCGAGCGGAAGACGCCGCGCTCGCGGTTCGGGCCCCAGGCGTGGCCGAGCGCCGCGACGTAGACGAGGTCGGGATCGTGCGGGTGGACGCGCACCCGGCCGATGTGGCGGGTGTCGCGCAGGCCGAGGTTGGTCCAGGTGTGGCCGCCGTCGGTCGGACCGGTAGACGCCGTCGCCGTGCGAGACGTTGCCGCGGATGCACGCCTCGCCGGTGCCGGCGTAGATCACGTTCGGCGTCGGAGGGCGCCACCGCGAGCGCGCCGACCGGCCGCGGTCTGAAGAAGCCGTCGGAGACGTTCTCCCAGTAGAGCCCGCCGTCGGTCGTCTTCCACACGCCGCCGGCGCAGGCGCCGAAGTAGAAGGTCATGGGCTCGGTCGGGATGGCCGGCCACCGCGACCACGCGGCCGCCGCGGTGCGGGACCGATGCAGCGCCAGCGGAGCGAGCCGAGCAGGCGTGGATCGACGACCATGCGCTCTCCTTTGATGTCGCGCCGCGTGCGATGTCACGACGGATGCGAGTGACGGCATCCTACGGTGGCGGCCGCGCCGGCGCAAACCCCGCGCGAATTTCGACCTTGACCTCGTTCGCGCGGCTGTGTACGACGTCTGGTGAATCGATATCCGGGAGGCCAATCATGATCGCGATCTGGGTGAAGGTGCGGGTGAAGGCGGACGGGCGCGAGCGGTTCCTCAAGGCCATCGAGGTGGATGCGCTCGGCTCCGAGCGGGACGAGCCCGGCTGCTACCGCTTCAACGTCCTGCAGGACGCGGCAGGACTCGAGCATCTACTACTTCTACGAGGTCTACGAGGACCAGGCGGCGCTGGAGAAGCACCGCACGATGCCGCACTACAAGACGTGGCAGGAAGTGGCCGACGTGCTCGACGGGCCGACCACGCCCACGCGCTGCACGACGGTGTTCCCGGCCGACAAGAAGTACTGGACGACGAAGCGCTAGCCGCTCGCGAGCGGCCCGTGTCCCGCTTCCTCGACGGCATCCGCGTCATCGACGCGGCCAGCTTCATCGCTGGCCCGGTGGCCACCACGGTCATGGCCGACTTCGGCGCGGATGTCGTCAAGATCGAGCCGCCCGGCGGCGATACCTACCGTACGCGCGGGCCGGGCTATCCGCCGAGCCCGTACAACTTTCCGTGGATCGTCGACAACCGCAGCAAGCGCGGGCTGGCGCTCGACCTGCGCACGCCCGACGGCCAGCGCGTCCTGCATCGGCTCGTGCGGGACGCCGACGTGTTCGTGACCAACGCGCCGCTCGACTCGCGCGGCCGCCTGGGGGTGCGCTGGGAGGATCTCGCGCCGCTCAACCCCCGGCTGATCTACGGCTCGATCACCGCCTACGGTGAGGCGGGCGAGGAGGCGAGCCGGCCGGGCTTCGACGCGACGGCGCTCTGGGCCCGGACCGGGCTGATGGATCTGGTGCGCCCGTCGCCGGACGCCCCGCCGTCTCGCTCGCTGCCCGGCATGGGCGATCATCCCACCGGGATGTCGATGTTCGGCGCGCTCATGGCCGCGCTCTACCAGCGCGAGCGGACGGGCCGCGGCACCATGGTCTCGACGTCGCTGCTGGCCAACGGGCTCTGGCTCAACGCCATTCCGGTGCAGGGCATCCTCTGCGGCGCGCGCACGGTGGTGCGGCCGCCGCGCGAGGAGGCGGTGGACGCCACCGGGCAATCTCTATCGCTGCCGCGATGGCCGCTGGTTCCTGCTGGCGCTCACCGCCGACGGCCGCCGCTGGCCGGCCTTCGCCCGGGCCATCGGCCGCGACGATCTCCTCACCGATCCGCGCTTCGCCGAGGCGGCGGACCGGCGCGCCAACGTGCGCGCGCTGATCGCGATTCTCGATGCCGTGTTCGCCGCGCGCGACTGGGCCGAGTGGCGCCGCGTGCTCGAGTCGGCCGGCATCGCCTTCGGCGTGGTCGGCACCCTCGACGACATCCCGCACGACGCGCAGATGCGGGACAGCGGCGCGCTGGTGCCGTTCGACGATCCCCGCGGGGGTGCCACACTCACGGTGAGCAGTCCCGTGTGGATGGAGGGGCAGGACAAGGTGCCGCCCACGCTGGCGCCGGAGATCGGCGAGCACTCGGTCGCGAGTCCTGCGCGATGCCGGCTTCGACGCGGCCGAGATCGACCGCTTACTGCAGGCCGGCGTCGTAGTCCAGGCCGGGGGGTGACGCGTCGTCGCTACGACCAAAGTCTCATTGCCGCTTTCCTCGTGCTGCCCGACCATCCCAAGCCATAGACATAGCTGAGGACTCTCGTCGCCAACCGAGAGGAGGCATGCGATGAACTTCGTAAGCCGGCTGGTCTCTTTCCTGGTCGCAGTCGTCGTGGTCGGCGGATGCGCGTCGACGAAGGTCACGAGTCGCGAGATCCTCGTGACCGAGAAGGTCCCCCGACCTGACCACATCCTCGTCTATGACTTCGCCGCGACGCCCGCCGATGTTCCGGCCGACTCTCCCCTTGCGGCCATGGTCACGGCCCAGCCGCCACAGACTCCCGAGCACATCGAGTTCGGGCAGCGGGTAGGCGCTCAGATCGCCACCCAGCTCGCCGAGCGGATCCGCCGCATGGGATTGCCGGCCGAGCGCGTCTCGGGGCCGTCGCTGCCACAGATCAACGACATCGTGATCCGCGGCTATCTACTCTCGGTCAGTGAGGGCAGCGCGGCCAAGCGCGTCGGCGTCGGATTCGGCAGCGGCGCTTCAGAGCTGAGCGTGGCGGTCGAGGGATATCAGATGACGGCGCAGGGACTGCGGAGGCTGGGATCGGGTAGTGGAACGTCCGGCGGCAACAAGACGCCGGGTGCCGCGGGCGCGGCGGGAGTGGCCATCGCCACGGGCAATCCCCTTGGCCTCGTGGTGACCACGGGCATCAAGGGGTACGGCGAGATGAGCGGCAGCAGCGGGATCGAGGGCAGAATCGACAACATCGTGACCGAGATCGCCAAGCAGGCCGAGCCCCGGTTCCGGGCCCAGGGCTGGATCAGGTGAGTTCGGTCACCGCTGTGTTGCTTTCGACGCTGATCACACTGTCGCTTGTCGCCCGTGTCGTTGCCGCACCCCCGGCCGAGGCTCAGTCGCCCTCCGCTGAGGCGGCGGCGCGGGCGATCGCGAAGGAAGCCTACATCTACGGCTTTCCGCTGGTGGACAGCTATCGCGTCCAGTACGCGTACTTCGTCGATCGCGGCGGCCCGGAGTACAAGGCGCCCTGGAACCAGATCTTCAATAACGCCCGGCTCGCCACGCCGGAGGACCGGGCGGTCCAGACGCCGAACTCGGACACTCCCTATTCATTCCTCGGCGCCGATCTGCGCACCGAGCCACTGGTCCTCAGTGTCCCCGCCGTCGAGAAGGGCCGCTACTACTCCGTGCAGTTCATCGACATGTTCACGTTCAACTTCGCCTATGTCGGCACGCGCGCCACCGGCAACGGCGCGGGCCGCTTCCTGCTGGCCGGCCCGCGCTGGAAGGGCGGCCGACCGTCGGGCATCAAGGCCGTCCTCCGCTCGGAGACCGATTTCGTCTTCGCCGTCTACCGGACGCAGCTGTTCGGTGCGAGCGACATCGAGAACGTCAAGAAGATCCAGGCCGGATACCGGGCGCAGCCTCTGTCCGCGTTCCTGGGCAAGCCCGCGCCGCGCGCGGCCCCGCCGATCGACTTCATCAAGCCACTGAGCGGCGAGGCGGAGCGCACGTCGCTGGAGTTCTTCAACGTCCTGAACTTCGTCCTCGAGTTCTGTGCGCCGCACCCGTCGGAGAAGGCCTTGATGGCGCGCTTCGCCCGGCTCAGCATCGGCCCGGGCCGGATGCTCGATGTGCCGGCGCTGTCGCCCGAAGTGCGCCGGGGCGCCGAGGCCGGCCTGGCCGATGCGTGGCGCGCGATGGCGGCCACGAAGGAACAGGTCGAAGCCGGCAAGATCAGCAGTGGCGACCTGTTCGGGACTCGCAAGAGCCTCAAGAACAACTACCTCTATCGCATGTTCGACGCCGTGGCCGGCATCTACGGTAACTCGAAGGAAGAGGCGGCCTACGACCTCTACACCGTCGACGCCACCGGTCAGCCGCTCGACACCGCGGGCCATCGCTACGCGCTCCGCTTCGCCCCGGGGCAGCTGCCGCCGGTGTACGCGTTCTGGTCGCTCACGCTGTACGAGCTGCCGTCGCAGCTGCTGAGCGCCAATCCGCTCAACCGCTACCTGGTCAACTCTCCGATGGTGCCGAGTCTCAAGCGCGACGCCGATGGCGGCCTGACGATCCGGATCCAGCACGACTCCCCGGGCTCGGACCGGGACGCCAACTGGCTTCCGGCGCCGAATGGACCGGTCATGCTGGTGCTGCGTCTGTACGAGCCCCGGTCCGCCGCGCAGAACGGCAAGTGGAAGAAGCCACCCCTGCAGCGGGCGGATTGATAGACTCGCCGACGATCGATCAGGCCGTCGCCGCCCGGTGCAGGGGAAACGCCGGCGGCACGATGCGATCGACGCCGGCGCCGTCCCACCGCCAGCTCGCGACGTTGCCCCAGTAGCGCTGCGTCGCCTCCCGCGCGTTCGCGTACACCTCTGCCTCGTCCACCCGCGTGAGCCGGCCGTCCTGCACCAGCACCTTGCCGTCGACGATCACCGTGTGCACGTCGCGCCCGCTGCCGGCATCGACCAGCGCCTTGATCGGGTCGGCGTAGATGCCGGCGCCGAGGTGATCGAGCGTGATCAGCAGGATGTCGGCCTTGGCGCCCGGCGCCAGCCGGCCGAGGTCGTCGCGGTGCAGGAAGCGGCAGCCGCCGAGCGTGGCGGCATTGAAGACGTCGCGAGGCTGGCCGGCCTGGTAGTTGCCGTCCGTGGTCTTGGCCAGGATCGACGCCCAGCGCAGCTCGGAGACGATGTCGAGCGGGAAGGTGTCGGTGCCCAGCGCGATGGTGACGCCGGCGTCGAGGTAGCGCTGGAACGAGCGCAGGGTCATGGCCATCTTGCCGTACTTGTACGGGCAGTGGCCGACGGTGGCGCCGCGCTCGGCCAGCACGCGCACGTCGTCGCCGAACGGATGGCCGGTCCACGGATGACCGCCGGTGAAGACCGCGTGGCCGATGAGCGCGCGATCGTCGAGGAAGCCGATGTCGGCCAGGAGCTGGATGGGCGTGCGGCGATACTCGCCCATGATCTGCTGGAACTCGATCAGGTTGCCGCCGGCGTGCGTGTGGATCGGCACGTCGAGCTCGCGGGCGGCCTCGCGGCCCGCGCGCAGCAGGCCTTCCGTACACGTCTCCACCTGCGCCGCGTTGAGCATCCCCCGCAGCCGCCCCTGCGCGGTCTTGTCGAAGCTCTTGACGAAGCCGACCGCCTCCTTCAAGCCGCTCGCGTCCGACGGCGACGTCTTCCTCGTAGGTGAGCCGGCCCTGAGCGTCCATGAACGTGTCGCGGTCGCGGAAGGGCGGGCTGCCGTACACGCGCACGCCCAGATCGTCCACCAGCCGGGCGTAGCCATCCCAATCCCCGCGTAGCCCGCCCACGTCGATGATCGTGGTGGTGCCGTTCTTCAGCGCGTGCAGGAACACGAACGTCCGCAGCGCAGCCACCGCGGCCGGCGGCGGGCGGGGTCATCTTGCCCTTGAGCGGCGCGGCGAAGGCCATGTAGTTCGAGGTGCGGTAGTCGTTCTTGGCCATGTCGCCGCAGCAGGTAGTCGCCGCCGTTGCCGGTGGTGTGGACGTGGGTGTTGATGAAGCCCGGGCGAGACGAGCCGCCCGCCCGCGTCGATGCGGGTGTCGGACGCGCCCGTGTAGCGCGGCCCGGCGTGGACGATGCGGTCGTCCTCGAACACGACGCTGCCCCTGCTCGTAGACCTGGTGGCTCCGGCCATCGAAGGCCACCACCCAGCCGTTGTCGATGTGCGTCCGCATGTCGGATCCTCTTTCTTCCGGAGGGTTCCCGGAGCCGGCCGCCGCATGCTAGCCCCGCTGCCCCCGACCGCGCAATCGGCGGCTCCGCGAGGGCGGCGGCGGACGTCTCATCCATATGGGACGTTGGTCCCATGGCGGCCGGGCCGGCCGGCATGGTCAGATCCTGCCGGCATGGCCCGCATCGGTGCGCCGCAGACGTCGTCCCGGAGCCAGCGGACATTGGCCTTCCGGGGCGCCTTGTTGCTGATCCTCGGGTTGGCCGAGGGCGCGATGTTGCTCCTCGCGTTCAGGGTGCCCGACATCACGACGTCGCTTCTGATCATCGTGATGATCACCTTCGTGCTCGTCGATGCGGTGGCGACGCTCTTCGAGGCCGGCGGTGTGAGATCCCGGGGTCCCGTGTGGGCGCTGCTGGTGTGCAAGGCCGCGATCGGCCTGCTGGCGGCGGTCGCGATCGCGCTCCGACCCCGGTCGCAGGCCCTTCCGACGTTTGCCTGGTGGGCGCTGCTGACAGGGCTCCTGGAAGGACTCGAGGCGCTGATGCTCAGCGGGCCGCGTCACTGGCGTCTCGTGGTCGCCGGCCTGTCCATCGCGTTCGGCCTGCTCGTGCTCGCCGGGCCGCGGCGCGACACGGCCGTCCTGGTCCTCGTGGCGGGCGTCTACGGGGTCGTGGCGGGGAGCGTGCGCCTGGTCGGGGCCAGGCTCCGCTTCGTTCTCCCCGCTGATTGTCCCTGGTCGCAGATGGTGAGTCCTGGCTTCAAACGATGAAAAGGAGGAGACAGATGAAAGCGTTTTCGTGGATCGTGATCGGTCTCGTACTGGTGCTCGGCGCAGGCTGTGCCTCCAGCGGCAGCAGCAGCCAGATGGCGGCGCCCACCGGGCCGCCGGCGAACGTCGCCGGCAACTGGAACGGCGGCTTCTACGGCGCGCTGAGCAACAGCGTGTCGATGCAGCTGCAGCAGACGGGCACGGCGGTGACCGGCAACATCGATGTCGGTGGCCGGACCGACCTCAGCGGCGGAATCACGGGCACGGTCAGCGGCAACACACTGAGCTACAGGCTGGCCAATGGCGGAGCGGGCACCATGCAGGTGTCGGGCAACGTGATCTCTGGCGTTGTCAGCGGCAACGCCTTCAGGGCTCAAAAGCAGTAACCGCGAGCCCGGGGCGGGCCGGGACGCGCACGGTCTCGGCGTCTCGGCCGGCCCCGGGCCTCGACCCGTCCGTTTCGTCGTCAAGGCTCGCCTTTGACCGGGCGCCCCGGTAGGATCGGTGGCGGCTGACAGCTTTGAGCGGAGGGTCGACATGGTGAGCCATGCACGGTCGGTGGCGGGCTGGCTGGCGTTAGGTGTCGCAGGCGTCGTGATCCAGGCCGCGACGGTGGCCTTCGCCCAGAGCGCGCCGGAGCGGCAAGCGTTCTTCGGCCAGACGCACTCGCACACGAGCTGGTCGCTCGATGCCTACATCATCGGCAACCACCTCACCGGGCCGGAGGACGCGTACAAGTTCTCGCTGGGGCAGGCGGTCAAGCACCCGGCCGGCTTCGACGTGAAGCTCAAGCGCCCGCTCGACTTCCAGGGCGTCACCGACCACTCGGAATACATGGGCATGGTCCGGCTGGCCAACGATCCCATCCTCGCCGGTCAGCAAGCTGCCGATCGCCGAGAAGCTGAAGGTCCGCAGCCCGGCCGACGTCATTCCGATCTTCAAGTGGCTGGTAGGCAGCCTCGCCAAGCAAGAGCCGATCAAGGAGCTCATCGATCCCGCCATCGCCGGCACCGTGTGGAAAGAGAACATCGAGATCGCCGACAAGTACTACCAGCCCGGCAAGTTCACGACGTTCGTCGCGTACGAGTGGACCTCGGCGCCCAACAGCCGGAACATGCATCGCAACGTCTTCTTCAAGGACCGCAAGAAGGTGCCGGCCCTGCCGTTCACGGCCATCGACTCGTTCTATCCCAACGATCTGTGGAACTGGATGGATGGCCAGCGCAAGGCGGGCAACGAGCTGCTGGCGATCTCGCACAACGCCAATCTCAGCGACGGCATCATGTTTCCGGTGGAGGAGGACTACAAGGGCCGGCCCATCGACGCCGCGTGGGCCCAGCAGCGGATGACCAACGAGCCGCTGACCGAGATCATCCAGATCAAGGGCACGTCGGAGACCCACCCCGTGCTGTCGCCCAACGACGAGTTCGCCAACTTCGAGATCATGAGCTTCCTGATCGGCACCGACAACAGCACGTCGCGGCTGAACGGCAGCTACGTCCGCCAGGCCTACCAGAACGGCCTGGCCATGCAGCAGACGCGCGGCTACAACCCGTACAAGATGGGGGTGGTCGGCGCCAGCGACTCGCACAACACGGTGGTCTCGTACACGGCATCGAACTTCTTCGGCCAGCACGGGGGCATCGACGCCTCGCCGAAGGAGCGCCTGGCCGACCAGGTCGAGGCCGGCATGGCGGTGCTCAAGACCAGCACCTCGGGCCTCGGCGGCGTGTGGGCCGAAGAGAACACGCGCGAGTCGATCTTCACCGCCATGCAGCGCACGCGAGACGTTCGGCACCAGCGGCGTGCGCATCAGGGTGCGGCTGTTCGGCGGCTGGGATTTCGAGCCGGACGTGCTGAAGCAGAAGGACTGGGCCGAAGGTCGGCTACGCCAAGGGCGTGCCGATGGGCGGCGACCTGCCGGCCTCGACGGGCAAGCCGCCCACGTTCATCGTGTGGGCGGTCAAGGACCCGGACGAGGCCAACCTCGACCGCATCCAGATCGTCAAGGGCTGGACCAAGAACGGCCAGATCTTCGAGAAGGTGTACGACGTCGCATGGTCCGGCAATCGCAAGCTCGACCCGATGACGCGGCAAGGTGCTACCGGTCGGCAACACGGTGGACATCAAGAACGCCACGTACACCAACACGATCGGCGCCGTGGAGCTGAAGACCGTCTGGACCGACCTGGAGTTCGAGCCGAGCCTGGACGCCTTCTACTACGTCCGGGTGCTGCAGATTCCGACGCCGCGCTGGTCCACCTACGATGCCAAGCGGCTGGGCGTGCCGCCGCCGAGCTCGGTCCCGGCCACCGTGCAGGAGCGCGCGTGGTCCTCGCCGATCTGGTACACGCCCACCGCGGAGGCCCGGAAGGACGCGCCGAAGGGCGTGACGGTGGCCGATCTCAAGGGCAAGGGCGCGGTGGCGCTGGACGACGCGCAGCTGAAGCAGCTGATCGTGGGACAGACGCTCGAGGTCCGCAACACGGTGACCGGCCAGCGGTTCGAGATCCTCTACGGCAACGATGGGCGGCGGGTGATCACGAGCCGCGACGGCAAGCCGGGAGCGGCCGGCGATCTGCTGGCCGATGAGCGAGCTCGGCCTGGCCGGGCAGTCGGCGGCCTACGAGATCAGCGACGGGCGGATCGTCACGACCATCGGCGGCACGCCCTTCGACGTGGCGGTCTACAAGGTCGGCGACAAGTACGTCGCGGCGCGCAGCAACGAGTTCGGGTACGCCAACTACGAGGTCCAGGCGGTTCCGGCGCCCACGCGCTGAGTGCGCGACCCGAACCCCGTTCTGCGGGGGCGGCGGGTGTAGTGCGGCGCTTCCTGGCTGGGGCCCCAGACAGATACGACCAAGGTCCGATGGCCGCGGAACGGCGATTCCCCTAATTCCTGGTTAGCGAGTCGACGTTGCCGCGACCCGATCTGCGGACAAGCGGTCGCCCACGGTCGTGTGACGAGTCTCGCTCGACACCCAATGCCAGCGTGACGGGATGGAGCACACACCGGTGACATCGTGAAGAGCGGAACGCTGGTCCTCGTCGCCATGTGTCTGATCCTGGCGCCTGGTCCGCTCGCTGGTGGTGAACCGCACAAGATCCTCATCCTCGGGAGCCGCGACAGCCAGCAGCCCGCGTACGAGCAGTTCATGAGCGGCTTCCGCCCCGTCCTGAATGCCCAGGCCGGCACTCGACCGGAATTGTTCACGGAGTTCCTCGATTCCTCGCGCTTTCCCCAGGCGGAGCACAGCACGCGGATGCGGGAGTTCCTGCGTGACAAATACGCGGCCACTCGGATCGATCTGGTCATCTCGACCAGCCCCTTCGCCCTCGACTTCATCGTGCAGCACCGCGCGGCCCTGTTCCCGAGCGTGCCTGTCGTCTACGCGCTCGTTTCGGATCTCGAGTTGCCGTCGCGGCCCATCCCCTCCGACCTCATCGGCATCCTGGATCGATTCGACCTGGTCAAGACCCTCGACATGGCGCGGCGCCTGCAGCCACGCGCGAACCGCGTGGTCATCGTGACCGGGTCGGACGCCTTCGACAAGATGTGGGAGGACATCGCCCGGCGAGAGGTGCAGACGAACGGAACCGACCTGCAGGTCGACCATCTCTCGGGTCTGCCGTTGTCTCAACTGCTCGAGAAGGTGGCACGTCTGCCCCGGGACACGATCGTCCTGTTTCTTTCCGTGATGAGGGACGGCGCCGGCCAGACGGTCAGATCCGCCCGACGTCGCCGAGAAGGTGGCCGCCGCGGCCAGCGCGCCCGTGTATTCGGTATTCCCGAGCTACTTCGGACTCGGACTGGTCGGCGGCTACATGAACAGCTTCGAGGCCGTCGGCGCGCAGACCGCCGCGATCGCCCTGCGGCTCCTGTCCGGCGAACCACCGCAGCAGGTGCGGGCCGCCCTCGGTCCGAAAGGCCACTATCTCGCGGACTGGAGACAGCTGCGGCGCTGGGGCCTCGCCGAATCGCGGCTGCCGGCCGGGAGCGTGGTCCGGTTCCGCGAGAAGTCGGCGTGGGAATCCTACCGGTGGTACATCATGGGCGGCGCCGCCGTGATCGTCCTCCAGGCGCTCCTCATCTCGAGCCTTCTGCTGCAACGTGCCGCGCGCCGCCGCGCCGAGCGCGATCTGCAGCGCAAGGGCGCGGAGCTCGCGCATGCCTCGGCCCTGTCGGTCGCGGGAGAGCTCACCGCGTCCATCTCCCACGAGATCAACCAGCCGCTCGGAGCCATCCTGAGCAATACCGACGCTGCCGAGATGCTGCTCGATGCCGGACCCGCGCGCTTCGACGAGCTGCGCCACGTTCTCCAGGCCATTCGCAAGGACGATCGGCGGGCGAGCGAGGTCGTGGGCCGAATGCGACGTCTGCTGCGAAAGCACGAGGCCGAGCTCCTGCCGTGCGACCTCGACGAGATTGCCGCCGAGGTGCTGGCACTCGTGCGCTCCGATGCGGATCGACGCCGTGTCGACCTGATCGTCCACCTCGACGGCCCCCATCCCATCCTGGGCGATCGGGTCCACCTCCAGCAGGTGCTCTTGAACCTGATCATGAACGCGATGGATGCCGTGGCGGAGTGCCCGGCGGACCGCCGACACGTGAGCGTGCGCACCCTGCGATCGGACGACCGCGTCGAAGTCGTGGTCGCTGACTCCGGCTGCGGTATCGCAGAGGACGCGATGCCTCAGCTCTTCACCTCGTTCTTCAGCACCAAGGCCCAGGGCATGGGCCTCGGGCTCTCCATCGCCCGCTCGATCGTCGAAGCCCACGGAGGTCGCATCTGGGCCCGACCCAACCCGGGCCCTGGGATGGCCTTCCACTTCGTGCTGCCCCGAGCATGAGTGCCCCCGCCCCGGTCGTCCACGTCGTCGACGACGATGAATCCTTCCGCACGGCCATCGTGCGCCTGCTTCGCGCCGCGGGCTACGAAGCTCGCGGGTACGCATCGGCCGGGGACTTCCTGCTCGAGCCGCCAGGGCCAGACGCGCACGGCTGTCTGATCCTGGACGTCAGGATGCCGGGCCCGAGCGGCCTGGACTTGCAGGAGGCGCTGAACCGCTCGCCGCTCGCGTTGCCCGTGATCTTCCTCACCGGGCACGGCGACGTGCGCTCGAGCGTGCGCGCGATGAAGGCGGGGGCCGCGGACTTCCTCACCAAGCCCGTCGAGAGCAAGGCCTTGCTCGCCGCGGTCCAGAACGCGATCGAGCGCGACGCGCAGGCCCTCGCGGCCCGGAACGAGCTGGCGATGCTTCGCGCCCGGTTCGATTCGCTGAGCGCGTACGAGCGGCAGGTATTCGACGCGGTGGTGGCCGGACAGCTCACCAAGCAGATCGCGGCCGACCTCGGCGCCGCCGAGCGCACCGTCAAGGCGCATCGCGCCAGGGTGATGGACAAGATGGGCGCCTCGTCGCTGGCAGATCTGGTGCACCTCGCCGGCCGGTTGCGCGCCGAACAGCCGCAGTGAATGCCGCGACCCCGACCCTCTGGTCCGCCGACTGGGCGTGGAGCCTTCCACTGATCGTCGTGACCGTCTTGATCCACGTCCTCGGCCTTGGGTTGTTCAACGAGCGGGTCATACCGGCACTGGGCGTGATCGCGCCTGGCCACCAGACGGCGGCCTTCAGCGTGGTGATGAGCGCCACGGTCCTGTTCGCCACGTTCCTGCACGGGCTGGAAGGAGCGATCTGGGCGATGGCCTACCTGGTGCTGGGCGCGCTGCCCGATCCCGGATCCGCGATGCTCTACTCGCTGAGCTCGATGACGACGTACGGTCACGCCCCCGTGTTCTTGGCGCATCACTGGCAGCTCATGGGTGCGCTAGAGGCGCTGAACGGGATCATGCTGTTCGGATTGACCACGGCCTATCTCTTCTCCAAGATCCAGCGAGTCTGGGCGCTCGGTCGCACCGAACAGCCGTAGCCCCCTTCCGTCCATCTGCCCCCAAAGGGCAGGGTTCTGCCCCAAGGTCCAATTGTCGATCCCGCGCCCGCGCCCCATCATCGGCCTCGATGCCAACACCGCATCACACCGTGGTGATCGTGGAGGACGACGAGAGCATGAGGGAAGCCATGCATCGAATGCTGACCCTGGCGGAGTTCGCGTCGGAGGCCTTCGCCTCGCCGGACGCCGCTCTGGCCTCTCCGCGGTTGCCTGAAGCGGCCTGCCTGGTCCTCGACATCCAGCTTCCCGGTCTCTCCGGGTTCGAGCTGTTCGATCGCGTGGTCGCGGCCGGAACCCGCCCGACCGTCATCTTCGTCACCGGCTTCGACGAGCCCGCGGCCCGCAGGCGAGCGGCCGAGCGGAACGCTGCAGCGTTCATCACGAAGCCCTTTTCCGGCACCGAGCTCGTCGCCGCCGTCAGGGGCGCGATTGGCATATGAAACCGAACCAGGACATTTTCGCAAGAGACACATACAGGACGCCAAGAATCGAGCCCAGTGATCGTCGCTTCGGTCGGCGGGTGGCAGCTCGACGTTCGGGTGCGGCCCAGCGACGTCGAGCTGGTGAAGTGACCTGAGATCATTGTCCGTACTCAACAACCAACTTGGGAGCGAACATGAAAACAAAACTGATCACCATCGCGCTTGGCTTGGCCCTGAATGTGGGAGTGCCGCTGTGCGCCGTCGCTCAGATCCCGCCGTCACTCGTCACGCCGGACAAAGTCGAGACGCGCATCGGCACGCTCGATTTCAAGGACGGCGCGCCGAGCAAGGCGACCGTGGACAAGGTCTACGACAACCTCGACTTCGCGCACGCGCAGCGCGCGTTCGCGGACACCTTTCAGGGCGTCAGCATCCACGCGATCCGCAAGGGCTTGCAGAGCGTCGGCGTCAAGGACAACGAGGTCATCATCTTCTCCGAGTTGATGGATGCCAAGTCGCTGTTCCTGACGGCCAATGCCGACACGATCTACGTCGTCGGCGTCGCTCGATCTCACCAAAGGCCCCATGGTGCTGGAGACGCCGCCGGGGTTTCTCGGCACCATCGAGGACTACTGGTTTCGCTGGGTCATCGACTTCGGCCTGCCCGGGCCCGATCGCGGCGAGGGCGGAAAGTACCTGATCGCTGCCGCCCGGCTACGACGGTCCGCTGCCGGAAGGCGGGTTCTCCGTCGCCCGCGCCCGGACCACCCGCGTCCTGTGGTTCGGCCGGTCGTTCCTGGAGAACCACAACGATCCCAAGCCGGTGGCCGACACCATCCGGAAGTTCACCAAGATCTACCCCTACGACGCCGGCGGCGTCGGCACACCCATCGCCGAGTTCCTGGCAGGCAAAGCCCCGCTCGGCCGCATCACGCCGCCGCCGCCGACCGTGTTCCACGAAGCCAGCGGCAAGGTGATGAACACCATTCCGCCCAACGACTTCAGCTACTTCGAGATGCTCAACGAGATCGTGCAGCAGGAGCCGGCCACCTCGCTCGACCCCGAGCTGATGGGACCGATCGCCGCCATCGGCATCGTCAAGGGCAAGCCGTTCGCGCCCGATGCGCGGATGAAGAAGATCCTGACCGAGGCGGTGGCGCCCGCCAACGCGACCTCGCGCAGCCTGTTCATGAATCCGCGCGATCCGAGCTGGTTCTACTACCCCGGCTCGGCCTGGATCAACCTGCTGTTCGTTTCCGGCTACGAGTTCGAGACGCCGATCCCGATGATCACCAAGGAGGGCGCCAAGCCCTTCCCACCGACGGGCTACCGGCAACTGGACGCGCGCCGATGGTTCTTCTACGGCGTCACCGGCATCACGCCGGCGATGGCCATGCGCGTGACCGGCATCGGCTCGCAGTACCTCTTCGCCATCGCTCGATGCCGACAAGAACTACTTCGACGGCGCCAAGACCTACAAGGTGACGCTGCCCAAGGGCATTCCGGAAGCGAACTTCTGGTCGTTGACGCTCTACGACAACATGACGCGCTCGATGCTCGACACGCCGCAGCGCTACCCGCGCGCCGGCAGTCAGAGCTATCCCTCGCCCGCCGCCGAGCCGAACGCCGACGGCTCGACGACGGTCTACTTCAGCCCGACCCAGCCCGCAGGGCGTGAAGCGCGGCAACTGGATTCAGACCGACCCGAAGAAGGGCTGGTTCGCGATCCTGCGCCTCTACAGCCCGCTCGAACCGTTCTTCACCAAGGAATGGCGGCCGAGTGAGATCGAGTTGGTGAAGTGACCTCAAAGGTCTTGTCCGCCAACAACAATCAGCCTTGGAGAGAACATCATGAAACCGAAGCTGATCACCATCGCGCTTGGCTTGGCACTGAGCGTGCGGCAGTCCCGCTGTCCGCCGTCGCGCAGATCCCGCGCGTCGATCACCACGCCGGACAAGGTCGAGTCGAGCATCGGCACGCTGGAATACAAGGACGGCGCACCGAGCAAAGAGACCGTGACCAAGGCCTACGACTACCTCGACCTGATGCATGGCGTCGAGGCGTTCGTGAATGCCTACCAGGGCGCTTCGGTGGCGGCCATCTTCAAGGGCTTGGAGGATGCTGGCATCCCGAACAACACGGCCCTCATCTTCTCGGAGCTGATGGATGCGAAGTCCCTGTTCCTGACGGCCAATGCGGACACCATCTATTTCTGGGTCAATCTGGACGTCACCAAGGGACCGATCGTCGTTGAGACACCGCCACTCGCGCTCGGCGTGGTCGACGACATGTGGTTCCAGTGGGTCACCGACTTCGGTCTGCCCGGTCCCGACCGGGGCGAAGGGGGCAAGTACCTGTTTGTGCCGCCCGATTACAAGGGCGAGTTGCCGGGCGGCGGCTACTTCGTCCAGAAGATGCGCACGACCCGCGCCACGATGCTCGGGCGGTCCTTTCTCGAGAAGAACGACCCGAAGCCGGTCGTCGCGCTGATCAAGAAGACGCTCAAGATCTATCCCTACCTTCCCGGCGGATACGGCACGAGCATCGGCTCTGCGTTGGAGGGCAAGGCGACGTTGGCGCGCACGCCGGATCACAAACTGGACTGGGCCTTTCTGCGACCCGAGGAGCCGGCGAAGTTCATCGAAGGCACCGGCAAGGTCATGAACACGGTGCCGCCCAACGACTTCAGCTACTTCGAGATGATCAACGATCTGGTGCAGAAGGAGCCCGTCGGCGCGCTCGACCCGGAGATCATGGGGTCGCTGGCCGCCATCGGCATCGTGAAGGGCAAGCCCTTCAATCCCGATGCGCGAATGAAGAAGATCCTGACCGATGCGGCGGCCATCGGAACGCCGCGGCCCGAACCGTGGACTGGCGTCCGCGCCCGGCCGAGGCGGTCTCTTACTATCCCAACTCCGCCTGGTCAACCTGCTCTTCGCTCGGCGGCTACAACTTCGAAACGCCGCCGCCAGAGGTCAGCGCCGACCGGCGCCATCACCGTCAACCCGCCCACCGGCGCGCGCACGCTCAACGTCGCGCACGGCGATGTTCTTCTACGCCACACTTCATCACCCCGGCGATGATCATGCGACTGACCGACATCGGCTCGCAGTACCTCGGCGCGTTCGTGGATTCCAACGGCGAATACTTCGACGGCAGCAAGACCTACAAGGTGACGCTGCCGCCAGGACATCCCGGCGGAGAAGTTCTGGTCCTTCACCGTCTACGACAACCAGACGCGCTCGATGCTCGACACGCCGCAGCGCTACCCGCGCGCCGGCAGCCAGAGCTATCCGACGCCCGCCGCCGAAGCGAACGCCGATGGCTCCACGACCGTGTATTTCGGCCCGACCAAGCCCGACGGGCGTGAACGCACGGCAACTGGATTCAGACCGATCCGAAGAAAGGCTGGAACACGCTCCTGCGCCTCTACAGCCCGCTCGAACCGTTCTTCACGAAGACTTGGCGGCCGAGCGAGATCGAATTGGTCAAGTAGTCGGCAACAATCAGCTTTGGAGAGAACATGAAATCTGAACTGATCACAGACGATGCCGGGCAAGGGCTGGCTCGTGATCCTGCGTCTCTACAACCCGCTCGAGCCGTTCTTTGAAAGGAGTGGCGACCAAGCGAGATTGAAACGGTGCGCTAGATCTTCAGACTTGGAAGTTGGATGATGTCGTCAAGGTGAAGTGAGGAGGATACCCATGTCGAGAAGCCGTTCACGCCGTTTCGGACGCGTGTGCTCGATTCTGGTCGTCCTGGTCAGCGCGCTGGCGGTCTCGGGCGCGCTCGAGACGAATCTCGCTCTCGCGGCGGACGAGGAGGAGAGTGCCACCGAGCTGGCCAAGAAGACGCAGAACCCGGTGGCCGACCTCATCAGCGTCCCGTTCCAGAACAACTTCTTCTTCAACACGGGCTCGAAGAACGCCACGGTCTACGTCCTGGACGTGGAGCCGGTGATCCCGATCAATCTCAGCAAGGACTGGAATCTCATCACGCGGACGATCGTCCCGATCATCAACCAGCCCTCGCTGTTTCCGGAGCCGAGCAAATTAGCGGACAGCGCGTTCGGTCTGGGGGACATCAATCCCACGCTGTTCCTCTCGCCGCGCGGGTCGGGGAAGTTCCTCTGGGGTCTCGGACCAACCTTCACGATTCCGACCGCCACCGATAGCAAGCTGGGGAACGGAGAGTTCACCCTGGGGCCCGCCGGCGTGGCGGTTCTGATGGAGGGGCCGTGGGTGCTCGGGGTGCTGGCCAACCAGCAGTGGTCAGTCGCGGGCTGGGGCGACAAGAGCGTGAGCCAGTTCCTGATCCAGCCGTTCGTGAACTACAACCTGGGCGACGGCTGGTACGTCAAAAGCTCGCCGATCATCACGGCCAACTGGAAGAACGACAGCGGAGACAAGTGGACGGTGCCGGTCGGGGCAGGCGTGGGCAAGCTCTTCAAGCTCGGCAAGTTGCCGATCAACACCTCGCTGGAGGGGTTCTACAACGCCCAGAAGACCAGCAGTGACGCGCCGGACTGGCAGCTCCAGTTCCAGGTGCAGTTCCTGCTGCCGAAGTAGTTCTAACTACAGCGGCCTCAGAACCGGATGTACATGCGGACGCCGCCCACGACCGCGGTGTCCACGCCCTTCAGGCTGTTGCGATCGTCGCTGAGCGTCTTCTGCAGCCCGGTGTTGATCACCTGGAGGTCGAGGCTCATCCGCAGCCACTGCGTGATGGCAGCGTTGTAGAACATCTCGACCGCGTCCTCCTTGTCGAGGCCGAGGTGGAACCGCTGACGCAGGAGGGGCACGAAGTTGTCGCTGAACTGGGTGCGCGCCCAGCCGACGCCGAAGTTGTCGTTCTTGCGCCCCGGGACCACCCCGTTGCCCCCGATGCCGGTCGCATAGCTGTACTTGACCGGGCTCGTATCCCCGTCGGCGGCGCCGAAGTTGAAGAACATCCCGATGCCGCGCTTGGGGTCACCGGCGGGCTGCCAGAAGTACTGGTCGAAGCCGTAGAACACGGACCAGGTGGTGTCCTCACGGTTCGCGGGCCGCACCGGGTTGAGGAGATTGGGGGCGAACCGCTCGAGGATTCTCTCGAGGATGGGTCCCGGATTCCCCAGCAAGGGGAACCGCTCCTTCAGAAGGAAGTTCGCGACGTTGGACGGGTCCTGGATCAGCGAGATGCGGGTCTTGTTGCTCCACAGGCCACCCACGTTCTGGTGACCGACGAGCCCGAATGGCTTGATGGCCACCTGGCCGCTGGCGACGACCATCACGCCGTCGTCGAACGCCTCGGAGATGTCGTTGTTCGTGGGCGTGCCGTTCGCGTCGAGCGCCATGGCCGTGAGGATGACGCCCTCCCACGGCAGGGCGACGACTCCCCCGCCGTACCCCGATATCACGATGAGGTCGGCCGCCATCGGAAACGCCAGCGCCGTGTACATGAACTGGTTGCGGATGTCGCCGGTGAACTCGCCCTTGAAGCCGTCGAGCGTGAAGACCTTGCCCGCGAACAGACCGAACTTGGGGCTGAGAAACTGCGTGAACGTCGCGTTCATGAGCCCGGAGGCGGGTTGTTGGTTCTCCTTGGGCAGCAGCAGAAACGTGTTCACCGGCACGATGGCGCTGGTTCTGCCTTGCACGCTGTCCCCGAAGCTGCTGTCGCCGTAGAATTTGAAGAACCCGCCCGGCCAGAGGCCCAGCTTGCCGGTGTCGATGTTGAGCGTGTAGTCGGCGTTACCCCAGAAGTCCCAGCCGGTGTCCTTGCCGCCGCTCATGACGCCCTGCGGACTCAGGAGGATGTCGGCGTCGAACACCACGCCCTTCTTGCCGAGCTCGTCGCGCAGCCCCCACCAGCTGCCGGTGAGACGCGGCCGATCCCAGAAGTCCCCGCCCCAGGTGGGCGGGACGTCGTACGGTTGCGCCGCGGACACGCCGGGGATGGCGGCCAGCAGGGCCAAGCCGAGGAGGACCGCCAAGGCATACCGAGCACTCGTCATCCGGGCGCGTTTCATGCCGCCACCTCCTCTGTCAGTGACTCGCTCGCCGACATTCTAGGCGCTCGGGCCGCCGCTCACGGTATCTTGCCGGTCAGCTCGATCACCTTGCCGGCCCGCAGCACGGTGATCTTGATCGGCGTTCCCGACTTCATCGTTCCCATCTTTTCGCGGACCCTGGGCAGGTCGTCGATCGAATCGATCTTGATCCCGTCCATGTCGAGGATGATGTCGCCCCGCACGACGAGCTCCTGACCGTTCACGGTGGCCATCCGATCCCCGCCGAGCACGCCGGCGTGCCAGGCCGGGGAGTCCTTGGCCACCGTCTTGACGAGATAGCCCGCGCCGCCCGGTATGTTGAAGATCTCGGCCAGCTCGCCGGTCAGCAGCGTGCCCTCCAGGCCACCCCACACGTACTTCTTCTCGATCAGGATCTGGCGGGCCGTCTTCATGGTCACCACGAACCCCAGCCCCTCGTTGCCGCCGGACTTCGAGATGATGTGGCTGACGATGCCGATGACCTCGCCGGCCATGTTGAACATGGGGCCGCCCGAATTGCCGGTGTTGATCGTCGCGTTCGTCTGGAAGAATTCGGCCAGCGGCAGGCTCTTGTAGACGGTGTTCGGTGGCCACTTGGCGCTGATCCACCCGACGCTCAGGGAGTAGGACAGGCCGTAGGGCGCGCCGACCACGGCGACCTGGTCGCCGACGCGTACCTTGTCGGAGTCACCGAGCGGCGCCACCTTGGCGCCGGCCGGAACGCGCGCCAGCTGCAGCAAGGACAGATCGGCCGCCGGCTCGGATGCGATGACGTGGGCGCTGACCCTGTCACCGCCGAGAAACTCGACCGTGATCTCGTCCATCGAGTGCACGACGTGGGCCGCCGTCATGACGTGGCCGTCGGCGGACATGAGGACGCCGGAGCCGGTCTCGGTGAATTGCCCGACCCCCCGTGCCGTGACGTCGCGACCCTTGGCCCGGATCACGACGACCGAGGGGTTGATCCGGGCGAACAGCTCGCCGACTTCCTGGGCGAGCGCGGAGGGCATGGTCCCGAGGAGGACCAGTCCCAGCAACCCACCACTGACGCCCCAGCGCATCGCCCCCGTCCCTCCACGGATCGCGCGGCTCTGGCGCCGATCCTCGATGAATAGCCGATGCTCGCCGCGGACGGTGGCCCCGATCAATGGGCCTTTGGTCCCATATGGTGAACGAGGCTCGGTGTGCTTCACTCCCGCGGGGACCCGGACATGAGCCCGCTGGCCTTCGGTGCCGTCGTGTTCGCGTGCGTGCTGGGGGGCGGGCTGCTGGGCACGTTTCTGCGCGTGGCCCTGCCCGAGCGTCACCTCAGCGCCGAGTCGAAGGATCTCGTCAGGCTCGCCATGGGCCTGATCGCCACCATGTCCGCGCTCGTCGTCGGGCTGCTCATCACCACGGCCAAGACCGCCTACGACACCCAGGGCAGCGAATTCAGGCGGATGTCCGCCGAGGTCGTCCTGGTCGACCGGCTCCTGGCCCACTACGGACCCGAGGCGAAGGCTGCGCGCGAGCAACTCCGCCAGGGCGCCGCCGACATGCTGCGTCGAATGGAGGCCGGGCCGGGCCTGCAGGCGACGCCCCCGGAATCCACGGCGCGAAGCGAAGGGTTCTACGACGCGATCCAGTCGCTGTCGCCGCAGACCGACGCACAGCGCTCGCTGCGGGCCGAGGCGCTGCGGATGGCGCTGGACATCGGCCTGATGCGCTGGCTCATGTTCGCGCAGCGCGGCAGCACCATCCCGCTGGCTTTTCTGGTGATCCTGGCGTCCTGGTTCACGATCCTGTTCAGCGGGTTTGGCCTCTTCGCGCGCTTCGACGGGACCGTGTTCGCGACGTTGCTGCTCTGCGCCTTCTCGCTGGCGGCGGCGATCTTCCTGATCATGACGCTCGACCTGCCCTTCGAGGGCGCGGTCAAGATCTCCAGCGATCCGCTGCGCGACGCGCTGCTGCAGCTCGGCCGGTAGCCCGACCGGGGCGCGCTACGATGACGCCGCGCTCGGGCGTGGTGTCTCCGGAGGCAACGCCCACCGCAAGAGGCAGTACCCGGTCACACCCGCCACCAGCGAGCCGACCAGGATTCCCATCTTGGCTTGCTCGAGCGCGGGCCCGCTCTTGAACGCCAGGCCACTGACGAAGAGCGACATGGTGAAGCCAATGCCGGCCAGCCAGCCCACGCCGAAGATCGCCCCCCAGCTCAGATCGGCGGGAAGGGAGGTCAGCCCACTGCGGACCGCCAGCCAGCTCAGCAGCATCAGGCCGAGCGGCTTGCCGACCACCAGGCCCAGGATCACGCCCACGCTGATCGCGCCCGTCACGCCGGCGAGCACGCGCGCATCGAGCGTGATCCCGGCGTTGAAGACGGCGAAGAGCGGCAGCACCAGATAGGCCTGCACGGGGTGCAGCAGGCGCTCCAGGGTGAGGCCGGGCGGCCGCACACCGGCGGCGGCCTCGTACAACTCGAGGACCGTATCGAGCTGTTCCTCCTCGAGCAGCACGCTTTCCCGCGTCACGCTGTCCCGCTCCAGCTCCGGCAACCGGTTCCGGACGATCTCGACGAAGCGCTGCGGTGGGATCGGCGACTTCATCGGCACCATCAGCGCCACCAGGATGCCGGCCACGGTGGCGTGGATCCCCGAGGCGAGAATGGCCAGCCAGACGGCGATGACGGGGACCAGCAGCACGAAAGGCTGTCGGATGCGCGCCCGCAGCAAGAGGAAGAACACGCCCAGCAGCACCGCGGCCACCGCCAGCGCGGCCAGGCGAATCGTCTCCGTGTAGAAGAGGGCGATGACCAGCACGGCGCCCAGGTCGTCGGCGATGGCCAGCGCGGTGAGGAAGACCTTCAGGCTCAGCGGCACCCGGGGGCCGAGCAGCGCCAGGACGCCGAGCGCGAACGCGATGTCGGTGGCCATCGGGATGCCCCAGCCGTTGGCCCCCGGGCCACCCGCGTTGAAGACGGCGTAGACGGCGGCCGGCACCAGCATCCCGCCCAGCGCGGCCGCCGCCGGCAGCACGGCCAGGCGCACCGAGGACAGCTGCCCGGCGACCACCTCGCGCTTGATCTCGAGGCCCACGACGAAGAAGAAGAGGGCCATCAGGCCGTCGTTGATCCACTCGTGCACGGGCAGCGCGAACGAGCGGGCGCCCACGGTCACGCCCAGCGTCACGTGGGCCAGGGCCTCGTACGCGTCGTGCCAGGGAGAGTTGGCCCACACCAGCGCCAGCACGGTGCAGGCGAGCAGGATGATGCTGCTGGCCGCCTCGGAGTGCACGAAGCGGGCGAAGACTCCCCGCGCAGCCGGCGAGGCGCTCGCGTGCATCACGTTGCGCGCAGCCTACCGAGCCTGGCGCCCGGCGCCTATCAGACGAAGGTCTCATAGCCGGGAGGTTTCCCCCTCCGGCACCATCCCGGCGATGGGGAGACTGGGAGGGCTGTGGCTGCTCATCGCCGTCTCACTGCTGATGCCGGTCGCCGGCGCCTTCGGTCACGAGTCGCGTCCGGCGTATCTGGAGATCACCGAGATGGCGCCGGGCCGCTACGATGTGCTGTGGCGCACGCCGCGGCTGTCCGGCATGCCGCTGCCGGTCGTGCTGAAGCTCCCCGACGGCGTCCGTAACGTCACCGAGCCCGTGCTGCGCGAGCTTTCTGACTCGCTGCTCGAGCGCCGGCTGATCGAGACGGACGGCACGGGCCTGGCCGGCCGGCGGGTCGAGCTGGTCGGCCTGCAAGCCACCATCACCGACGTGCTGGTGCGCGTGCGGCTCCGGGACGGCACCCGCACGACGACGCTCGTGCATCCCTCGCAGCCGTGGATCGAGGTCGCCGCGCCGCGCGAGCTGCCGGCGGTCGCCGCCGGCTACGTCGTCTCCGGGGTGCATCACATCCTGCTCGGCGTCGATCACTTGCTGTTCGTGCTCGGGCTGCTGCTCATCGTGCGGGACCGGTTCATGCTGGTGAAGACCATCTCGGCCTTCACGGTGGCCCACAGCATCACGCTGGCCATCGCCACGCTCGGCTATGCCAGCGTGCCGGCGCCGCCGCTGAACGCCGCCATCGCGCTGTCGATCCTCTTCCTCGGTCCCGAGATCATCCGGGCCTGGCGGGGCGAGACGAGCTTCACGCTGCGCCATCCCTGGGTGGTGGCGTTCGCCTTCGGCCTGTTGCACGGCTTCGGCTTCGCCAGCGGCCTCACCACGATGGGGCTGCCGGGATCCGAGATCCCGCTGGCGCTGCTCATGTTCAACCTGGGCGTCGAGCTCGGCCAGCTTCTCTTCGTGGCCATCATCCTGCTGCTCGAGCGCGCGTTTCGCGTGCTGCAGGTGCGGTGGCCGCGGGCCGTCGAGATGCTGCCGGCCTACGCGGTGGGCTCGCTGGGCGCGTACTGGACGATCCAGCGCGTGGCCCTGCTGCTGGCGGGGGGACGATGACCAGCCGGCGGCTCGTTTTCGCGATCGCGGCGGCGACGCTGCTGGCGCTCGTCGCTTCGAGCGTGCCCGTGCACGCTCACGTGCAGACGGGCGAGGCCTCCGGCTTTCTCACCGGGGTGGGCCATCCCGTGTCGGGGCTCGACCACGTGGTGGCGATGATCGCGGTCGGACTCTGGGGCGTTCAGCTCGGCGCGCCGGCGCTGTGGCTCTTGCCGGTGACCTTTCCCATGATGATGGCGCTAGGTGGTCTCGTCGGGCTGCTCGGCGTCCCGCTGCCGGGTCTCGAGGTCGGCATCGCCGCCTCCGCCGTTGTCCTGGGCCTGGTGGTGATGTTCGCGCTGCGGCCGCCGCTCGCCGTCGCGGTCGCGCTGGTGGCGGTCTTCGCGATCTTCCACGGCCACGCCCACGGCACCGAGCTGCCACCGGGGCAGAGCGCGCTCCTCTACAGCATGGGCTTCGTGGTCGCCACCGGCTGCCTCCACGGCGTCGGCATCGCCATCGGGGTCATCCATCGCTGGCGGTGGGGACAGACGCTGCTGCGAGCGGTCGGCGCCGTCGTCGCGCTGGCCGGGATCGTCTTCATGTGGAGAGCGATCGCGTGAGCCGCCGAGCGCTGACGGCCGTCTCCGCCCTGACCGCCGTCCTCGCCCTCACGCTCACGCCCGCGATCGCCGACGCCCATCTGGTGACGACGGGCCTCGGGCCCGTCTACGACGGCCTCGTGCACTTCGCCCTGACGCCCGAAGATCTGATTCCCGCCCTCGCGCTCGCCCTGCTGGCCGGGCTGCGGGGAGCCAGCCACGGCCGCCGAGCGCTCTTCGTCCTGCCCGCCGCCTGGCTTTTCGGCGGCGGGCTCGGACTCACGCTACCCCACAGCCTGAGCGCGCCGCCAACCGCGATCTCCTTCATCTTCATCGGTGCCCTCGTCGCCGCCGACGCCCACCTCTCCCTCAGCGCCACCACCGCGCTCGCCGTCACCCTCGGCGCCACCCACGGCTACCTCAACGGCGCCGCCCTGACCCAACCCCCCTTCGCCCCCACCGCCCTCCTCGGCATCGCCACCGCCGCCTTCACGCTCGTCGCCCTCATCGCATCCGCAATAGTCCCACTCGCCGCCGCCTGGCCCCGCCTCCTCGTCCGAATAGCCGGCAGCTGGATCGCCGCCATCGGCCTCCTGTTATTCGGCTGGTCCTTCCGTCCCCCCAGCTGAGACAGCCCGGAACCCGTGACACCGCGGGCGGGGTGCGTGGCCCTCGTGCGCGCCATCATGGTGAGCCGTCGTCGCCGTTAGTCGCGCAGGGCCCGGCTCGCGAGCCGCCAACGATTCAACTGGCCGCCCCCAGCCCCCTCGGGGGATGGGGGGCCGAGCGAGCCGGGCCCTGCGCGACTTACGGCGACAGGCGAGCCATGCAGGCGCGCGCGAGGGCCACGCGCCCCGCCCGCGGTGTCACGAGGCCCCGCGCAACGAAGCTAGCGGCCGGACTCGCCAGAAGCAGGAGGCGCGTTGCGGTTCCGGGAGGCTTCGAGCCTTCGCACGAGCTCCGCGTACGACGACTTCGTGATGATGGCATCGAACTGGGTCCGGTAGCTGTCGACGAGGCTCATCTGCTCGACGCGCACGTCGCGCACGCGCCAGCGCTGCTGGTCCAGGTAGACCGAGTAGTCCACGTCCATGCCGCTCCCCCGCGGGGTGAAGATCTTCATCTTCACGGTGGCCTCGTTGCCGCGGATCGTATCGCCGAGATACTGGAACTTCGAGGCGTCGATCACGTGGATGCGCGAGAGGTAGGCGCGCCGGAAGAGCTCAGCGAAGAGCCGCGTGAAGTCCGCCTGTTCGGCCGGCGTGCGCTGGGCCCAGTGGCGGCGCAGCGCGCTCTCGGCCATCTGCCGCCAGTCGAACATCTGATCGAGCAGCACGTTGGCCTCGCGCTGGGCGTCCGCCGGGGGGCTGGGCTGCTGCAGCGTCTTGTACAGCTGGGTGATGTCGGTGCGAATCTGTTCGGTGGGCTCAGCGGCCCGGCTCACCGGCACCAGCCCGAGCGAAAGCGCGAGCAGCACGGCGAGGGCGAGAGAACGTGGGCAGCGCATCACGACTCCTTCCTGACGTAGGCGGGGTTCGCCGCCGAGGACAACCGCACCCGTTCGACGAGCCGCAGTAGCACGGGCAAGACGATGAGCGACGAGGCCAGCCCGACCACGGTGCCCACGGTGAGGAGCAGGCCCAGACCGAAGATCCCCTGGTGGCGCGCCACCATGAGGCTGCCGAAGCCGCCGATGGTGGTGAGGCCATTCAGCAGCACGGCCAGGACCGTGCTACGCGGAAACAGCGCACCGCCGTCGGTTGACGCCCTCACGATAGCGAAGCGTCACGTTGAGGCCGAACTCGGCGGCGCTGCCGATGATGAGCGGTAGCCCCCACACGTTGGCGAGGTTGAAGGACAGGCCGAAGACGTGCATGAAGCCGATCGTCCACACGACGCCCAGGACCACCGGGCTCAAGGACAGGAGCGCGTCGAGCGGACGACGGAGCACCACGACGGCGAGCCCCGTGACCAGAACGGCGGCGTAGAGCGTCCCGTAGAAGTACGCCGCCTCCATCATGCGGCTCGCCTCGTAGCTGATGACCGGCGAGCCGGTGACGCCGGGGTCGACCGTCCGCACCTGGCGCACGAACTCCTGGGCACCCTCGCGCTGCCAGGTGTCGATGGCGGGATAGATCTGCATGAGCATCCGCCCGCTCGCCCCGATGAACTTCCGCGTCAGCTCGGCCGGAAGCTCGCCGATCGTGATGGGGCGCGGAGTTGAGGTTGTCTTGCAGACGGGTCAGCTTGGCCGCGAAGTCGTCGCGGAGCACCGACTGGACGCGCGCCAGCCGCGATAGCCACCTCCGGGCCAGGCTGCTCGAGGCGGACCAGCAGGGCTGAGGCCCGCGGGCCTGCGCCGATTTCAGCCCCTCGACCGACGTGTGCCCCTCGGCCTCGCGCTGCGCAATCTCCAGGCGCCGGCGGAGCTGCTCGAGCGACGCGCGGAGGGCGGGCAGGTCCACCGGCCGACTCGCGGGCGACGCGCAGGCCCGCGATCTGGGGCGCGAGCGTCGCGCAGCACGGCGATCTTCGCCTCCTGATCGCTCGGGATGAGCTTCAGCACGCTCACCACGTCCGAGACGGCGGGCAGGGCGGCGAACGCGTCGCGCTTGGCGCGTAGCTCGGCGAGCGAGTCCGCGGTGGCCAGCGCCGCGAAGCCCGAACGTCGGGACTTCATGATCTCGTGCTCCCAGGTCACCGACTCGGCGCCCTTGGCCTGCAGGGCCAGGCGGTTGTAGTCGAAGCGGACCGACGGGAACGCCGCGAGCGAGGCGAGGGTCACGACGCCGGCCAGCACGACGATCGGGGTCGGGTGCCGCAGCAGTCACTGGATCAGCGGGACCTCGTCGCCTCCGTCGTCATCGCCGCCACGCTGCCGGCGACGGGCTGGGCCGGGCCGGCGTCGCAGCACCAGGAGTGCGGCGGGGAACAGCGTCATCATCGCGAGGAACGCCACGAGGACCGAGAGGCCGGCGATGAAGCCGAACTCCTGAATTCCGCGGAACTCGGTCAGGATCAGGACGCCGAACGTGCCGGCCGCCATCGAGCGCTCCGAACAGGATGCCGGGCCCGGTACGGCGCGCGGTGACCGCAAGCGCGTCGCGCGGCAGCTGGGCCTGCGCCATCTCCTCTCGTACCGGAAGAAGATGTAGATGCCGTAGTCGATCCCGATGCCCACGAGCAGCGAGATGAACATCACGGAGAAGACCGACAGGTGCCCGACGGTCGCCGTGATGAGGCCGAGCGACCAGGCCAGGCTCACGTCAGCACCGCCAGCATGAGCGAACGTCTCCGGCCCACGCCGGACGATGAGCAGGAGCAGCCCGAGCGTCAGCGCGAAGGTCAGGCCGGTGGCGATCGTGCTGTCGTGGAATGCGGTCAGCATCTCGTCATTGGACAGCGCGGGGGTCCCGGTCATACCGGCGCTGCACGTCGGGAAACTCCGGACGCAGGCTGCGTGATCGCACCCCGGATGGCCTCGAGGAAGTGCTCGTTGTCGGTGAAGTTCGAGGCGTCGCGCCGCGGCTCGACCAGGATGAAGAGCAGCCGATCGTCGGCGGAGCTGAAATACCCGGAGCGCGTCTCGTCGCCGCCCGGCGTGAAGACACGAGTCCACGGCGAGACGAGCTCGCCGGTGCCGTCCAGGCCCTCGGCGACGACGCCGAGCAGCGTGTCGATGACGCCCGAATCGAACCGGCCGCCGGCGGGGGCATCCGTGTCGCTGTCCTTGTCGAGGCCGAGGTCGACGAAGCCCTCGGCCAGGCGGCGGGCGATCTCGCCGCCGATGCCGTCGAACAACCCGGGCAGGGTCGGGCCGCGCGGCGTACTCCTCGATGAACTGCGCGGTGGGACGCACGGCGTCGCGGAGCGCGGTGAGCCGCTCGCGCGAGAGATAGAGCAAGGCCTGCCCCTTGAACAGATCGGGATCGATCCGGTACGCGACCCGGCCGGCGCCGCGCAGCGTCTTGATCTGGGCGGCCAGGCGGTCGGTGTAGCGCTGGGCCAGCCCAGATCGGGCGCCTTCACCACGACCACGATGTCGTTCAGCTCACCGAAGTCACGCAGATGCTCCTTGAAGCGCTGCACGTAGAGCAGGTTCGGGGGCAGCAGCTGCACGGATGACGTCTGGAAGGTCAGGTGGCGCGAGGTGTACAGCGCGCTGACGATCGCCAGCGCCAGGCAGAGCGCGATCGTCAGGCGGGGCCGCGCGGTCGAGATGCGGACCAGGCGAGCCAGCGATCTTCCACTGGGTGGCGTTGCCGATGGTCGAGAATCAGTATTCAAAGGTTCGAGTATGCTGGCGCCGACGCGGCGCGCCTTTCATTTTCTCACACACATCGGATCGAGCTGGATCCTCGCGGGTCTCGGACCGGCCAGCCGGCGGGATCGGCGGCTGATCGTCCTAGCCGGGGCCGGGCTCGACCTCGACGGCGCGGGCGTGGTGTGGAGCCGGGCCTGCCCTGGCTGCTCTAGGCGCTGGCGGCCGCCGTGGCCCTCGGGCGTGTCTACGACTACCACGAACCCCTCGGGTCGTAGCCCGCACCGATACGACTAAAGTCTGATGGCGCCCGCGGGGCCGTCGGGCAAGTATTCGGACGCGAACCGGGAACTGTCAGGCCGCGAGCACGAACGTCACATCGACCCTCGGATCGCGGCCGTGCGAATCAGCGGCCGGTGTGCGGGGGTCGAGGGAGGGCGCGATGAGGACGGCACGGCGTTCGGGCCTGGCTTCGGGAGTGTGGTGGGTCTGGCCTGATCACCGTGGGCCTCGTGCTCGCCGGGTGTGGACCGACGAGCGTGCAGAGCACTGGCGCCTCGGTCACCGGTCTGCCCCGACCGGACCGCATCCTCGTCTACGACTTCGCCGTGACCCCCGACGAGGTGAAGCTGGACCAGGGCATCAGCGCCGACGTCATGCGTTACGTCTCCGACTCGAGCATGTCGGCGCGAATCGCCGACGAGATCAAGATCGGCCACGCGGTGGCCAACGCCGTCTCGATCGCGCTGGTCGAGAAGCTGCGGAGCTACGGGTTCTTCGCGGAGCGCGCGCTGGGCTGGCCGTCGAGGACGGGCAACACGCTGCTGGTCAAGGGCCAGTTCGTCTCCATCGACGAGGGCAACCGCACCGAGCGCGCGCTGATCGGGCTCGGCACCGGCCGCACCAGCGTGCAGGCCTACGTGCAGCTGTACGACCTCACGCCGCAGGGCATGCGCACGGTCGACACGCTGCGGGCCGACGCCAAGAGCGGCTACAAGCCAGGAATGGCGCTGATGATGGGCGTCGGCGGCCTGGCCGGCAATCTGGTGACGTCCGCCGTCGTGAGCAGCGTGACCACCGCGGGCAGCGAGATGAGCTGGGCGACGGTCGAGGCCGACGGCAAGCGGCTGGCCAACGACGTGGCCAAGAATCTGGGCCAGTTTTTCGTGACTCAGGGTTGGATCGCGTACGCCAACTAGGCCGCAGGGATGAGGATCGTCAGGTGCAGTTCCTGCTGCCGAGGTTCTAGCGCGCGCAAGCGGCTCGAGGGCCGCCGGAGGAATCTATGAGGTCAGGGTGGGCGATCGCCGGCGTTCTTTTGGGGCTGGTGTGTCTCGTGCAGGTCGTGCACGCGCAGCCGCCGACTGCCGATCAGCTCCTGAGCGATCTGGGGCTCTCGGCCGGCGACAAGCAGAACGTCATGAGCGGGCAGTTCGTCAACGTCGACGTGAGCGGCGTCTCGGACCGGGATCTCTCGTTCGCGATCGCCTTCCTGGTCAAGACCCCGCCGGATGTTCTCGCCAAGCAGATCGAGGCGGGGACGCTGGCCACCGCCGACACTCAGGTGCAGCTCTTCGGCGAGCCGACCGGAAGCGGCAGCCTGGCTGACTTCGCGAAGCTCACCATCACCGACGACGAGGCCCAGGCGCTCACGAACGCCAAGGCGGGCGAGAAGCTCAATCTGAGCACGGCCGAGATCGCCGCGTTCAGGGCGCTCGCGGGGAGCCCCACCGGGGCCGTGCAGGAGCAGCTACGCCGCATGCTGCTCGCCCGCTACCAGGCGTACCGCGCCTCGGGTCTCTCCGGCATCGCCCCGTACGACCGTGGGGACGGCAAGACGAGTCAGTTCGCCTCGGATCTACGAAAGGCCAGCCAGGCCGCGCAGGTGCTGACCCAGTACCTGCCGGGTTTCCAGAAGGTCCTGCTGGGCTATCCGCAGGCCACGATGGCCGGCATGCAGGACCGGTTCTTCTGGTTCAAGTCCAACATCCACGGCGAGACGACGTATGTGCTGGCCCACATCCTCGCGGCCCCCGAGGGCACGTCCCGCGCCGCCCTCCGGCGCGAGTACTACGTCAGCACCGGCTACAACGGCGAGGAGACGGTGGGCGCCCTCCTGCCCGTCCAGGAGGGCACGGTGGTCGTGTCCAACGTCCACGCCTTCACCGACCAGGTCACCGGGTTCGGCGGTTCCATGAAGCGCAGCATCGGCAGCAAGGTCATGGCGGGCAAGATGAAGGACATCTACGAGGCGGAGCGCGAGAAGAGCCAGAAGCTGCGATGAACGCGACAAACCGGCGCTCGCCACGGATCCGCCGGGCCGTGTGGGTGGTGCTGTCGCTCGTCCTGCTCTCGGCCGGCTGTGAGCAGAAGTGGTACGCCGCCAAGGATCCGGAGCTGGACGCCGAGGTCGACAAGGCGTTCTTCGCGGGACTCGACTTCAAGGCGATTCCCAACGTCCCCGAGCCCAAGAGCCTGCGGCCGTGCTGCATCCTCGGCAACGACATCGGCGCCGAGGTCGAGTCCATTGCGGTGCCGGGGTACGAGATCCGCTACACGCTCGACGTCGACACCCTCGGGACGCACCAGTTCAACAAGGGGTTCATCACGTTCGAGCCCCGGGGGGGCAAGCGCCTTCTCTCGGACGAGGTGTCGGGCATTCTCTACACGTGCCGGGGGGGCTTCCTCGACATCGCCCACGTCCGCGACAATGCGGACCGCACGGTGTTCTTCGCCTCGCAGATCGAACAGCTGGCCGGCACCGGCGGCACGATTCCGCTCAGCGGCGACGGCGCCGGGGCCCGGCACCGCGTCGTGCTCAAGCCGCTCGACAAGCAGCTCGTCCGCGCGCACGGCCTGCGGGAGGTCGTCGTCAGTCTGGCCGAGTGGCTCGACTACCAGGCCGGCATCTGGCACGAGATCACCACCTGGTATGGCTGGGCCTCCACGCCCTTCTCCGAGCGGCCGTCGGCGTTCTCCCCGGAGGATCTCTACTCCAATTTCGTGGGGACGAAGATCGCCGGCACGATCTTTCGCCGCCACGCCGCCACCAGTGAGCTCGAGTACGAGCGGGCGGCCACCGCCGCGATCAAGGATGCGCTGATCAAGCTGGGGCCCTTGCCCCAGGCGGCCAGTCGCCGGGCCTTCGAGTACGTCGACGGCATCTGGTGGGACTCGACCAAGCGCGTCCCGGAGAACACGATCGTGCGGCATCGCAACTTCAACATCGGCCCGAAGCTCACGCCGTGGAAGCTGGCGGACGCCGCGGCCTCGGAGGTGGTCACGGAATTCCACACGGAGTTCGACAAGTACTGCAAGGACGACTGGAAGGCGCTCGTCCTGAACGTGCCCGATCGCCTCGGAGACGTGCCGTTCCGCCAGATGGCCACCATCGAGTTTCAGCCGGAGGAGGTCCTGATCAAGGGTGGCTTCCCGCTCCCCCGGAAAGGCGACCCCATCGTGACGCAGGACGACTTCCCGGGCATCGTCGCCGCGGCCGAGAAGATGGCCGACCAGGAGCTCGGCCCGGGCGCCGGCAAGCCGGCGGCCCGACCCGGCGAGAAGTCCCGCTTCCGCGCCGCCCCCTGATCAGCCTTCTCGCTCCGGGGGCACGCGACGTCCCGGAAACTCGAGCAGGTGGCACTGCCGGCGCTCGAGATCGAGGGAGGCGTACATGCGCCGGCGGACGCAGTCTCCGGTGTTGATGTAGGTGCCGCCGCCGCGCAGCTCCACGTGCCGCTCGACGTGCGTGTGGCCGAAGACGACGACATCGTAGCCACGCCCCACGTGGGCGCGCGCGGCCTCCAGGTGCGCGGCGCCGCCGTCCTTCATGTTGAGCTGGTAGTCCATCCGATAGCTGTAGTCGTAGAGGGCGGGGAGCCCGCAGCGCTTGAGCCGGTAGACGAGCCACATGTACAGCTCGACGAGACGGACCCGCAGCGAGCTCTGATAGGCGGGCTCGTTCTCGTGTCCGTGGGAGAGCAGCACACGGTAGCCCTTCTCTCCGCGCTCCGTCCGTGAGGGAATGCCGCGGGCCCGCTGGACCACGCGGTCGTGATTCCCCGACAGGATCGTGTACTTGGCCGAGTGGAAGCGGCCGGTGATATCGGCATAGAGCCGGTCGAAGCGATCGTATTCCGCCAGGGCCTTCCAGGGCAGCACGGGGAAATAGCACTCGAAGACATCGCCCAGCAGGATGATCTCGTCGTGCTCGCGCTCGAGATGGTCGAGGAACTCGCCGAAGCCGTCGGGCCGGAAGTCCTCGGCGCCGATGTGCAGATCGGAAATGACCGCGATACGCATGGCGCGCGTCACATCTTGCCACGGCAGCGGCGCGAGCACGCGCGTCGGCCGGTGGCCGGCGCCGGACTGTACGACCAAGGTCCCATGTCGGCGGCGGCGGCTGGATGGCACAGTAGCCGCACTTCATCTTCGCGTGAGGGGCTCCCATGACCACTCGACTGCGACCACTACTGCTGCTCACCATCTTCGCCTTCGGCATGACGCCCGTCGTGACGGCCTCGGCGCAGACGTACGTCTATCCCGAGAAGGGCCAGACGCCCCAGCAGCAGGAGTTCGACCGCGGCCAGTGCTACAGCTGGGCTGTGCAGCAATCCGGCTTCGATCCGGCGAATCCGACGGTGGCCTCGGCGCCTCCTCCGTCGCCCGGGGCTCCGCAGGGCGGGATGTTCCGTGGCGCGGCCGGCGGCGCCGCACTCGGCGCGGTCGGCGGCGCCATCGGCGGCAATGCGGGCAAGGGTGCGGCCATCGGCGCCGGCGTCGGGGCGCTGTTCGGCGGCTTCCGACGGATGCGCTGGGCGGAGGAAGAGCAGCAGCAGCAGCAGAGCTACCAGATGCAGCAGCAGAGCTCGCTGGCGCATGGGCACGCCAACTACAACCGCGCGTTCGGCGCGTGCATGGCGGGTCGGGGTTACACGGTCAGCTAAGGCGACCCCGCCCCCTTCCTCACGGAGGGGGCTTCAGCTGCGGCCCAGGGCCTTGTCGATGGCGCCGATCAGCGCGTGCTCGTCGAAGGGCTTGCGAAGGTACTCCACGGCGCCTGCCCGGCGAGCGCGCTCGCGCGTCGGCGGGTCGTCGTGGGCGGTGATGAAGATGATGGGAATCTGCACGGGCGCCTCGCTCAGCCGCTCCTGAAGCTCGAACCCGCTCAAGCCCCCGAGGTGGACGTCCAGCACGAGGCAGTGAATCCGCGCCAGGCACTCCGAGGCCAGCAGGTCTTCGCCGGAGCCGAACGTCTTCACCGTGAAGCCGAGCGATCCGAGCAATCGCTGGACGGCCCTCAGAATGGAGGCGTCATCGTCGACGACTCCGATCACCTCGTGCATATCGACCCCTTTGAGCCGACTTTCATGGGCCAAGGCGTTTTCCATCCGCATATAGAGGCTACGCCAACCTGACAGGTGGGAACATTGGGCCTTGGTCGTATCGGCGTGCGCCCCATCGGCCAGTCATGGTTTTGCCCCCCGGAGGCCGAGCTTCTCGGCCAGCCGGACCAGGTCGGCCACCGAGCTGGCCCGCATCTTGTCCATGACCCGGGCCCGGTGGACCTTGATGGTCTTCTCGGCAATGCCGAGCTCCCCCGCGATCTGCTTGTTGAGCATCCCGGTGACGACGAGCGCCAGCACCTGGCGCTCGCGTCCGGTCAAGGTGGCGTGGCGCTGCCCGAGCTCGGCCTGCTCGGCCTGATCCGCGCGCTGTCGGCGGCTCGTCTCGATCGCCCGCTGGATGCAGTCGAGGAGCTCCTGGTCGTTGAACGGCTTCTGCAGGAAGTCGACTGCACCACCCTTCATCGCGCGCACGCTCGTCGACACGCTGGCGTGACCCGTGATGAAGACGATGGGCAACGGGCGCCGCGCCTCGCGCAGGGCGGATTGTAGATCCAGGCCACTGGGGCCCGGCAGCCGCACGTCGAGCACGAGACAGGCGGGCTGATCGCTGAGGGGTGCGTCGAGGAAGGCCTTGGCGGTGGGAAAGGTCTCGACCGGCAGGCCGACCGACCGGACCAGCCGGGACAGGGCTCGCCGTACCGACGGATCGTCGTCGACGACGTAGACGACCGCGTCGGACTCGATCACAGCGCCGGGCTCGGGATCATCGCCCGGTCACGACGAGGGTGATCGCGTGCATCATCGCGGTCGGACGATCAGGGCGCGGTGCAGGCCCCGAAGAGCGTGAAGGCGAAGGCGTCGGTCACGATGCCTGCCGTCATGCGGCCGGTGTCCTCGGCGACCGTGGCGGCCCAGCCCCGCGCGTTCTCGCCGCCGTGCAGGATCAGGCGACCGTCGAGGCGGGTCACCGCCTTGATCTCGGACTTCCGGCCGTCCTGGCGGCCCGCGGTGATCGTCCGCTGCGGCACGTCGACCCGGAGGAAGGACGGAAAGTCCGGGTGGACGTCGGGGGTGATCCGCACGCACTTGCCCTCGGCATCACACTCCATGACGGTGCTCACCGCGCACAGCATGGGGGTGGAGCCGTCCAGCGCGGCCTGCGCGGGGGTGGGGGCTCCGGTGGCCAGCGCCAGCAGCGCGAGGCCCGTGGCCAGGAGCGTGAAGGTCTTCGTTGGCGTCGTCATGGCGTTGGCCTCGCCTCCTCTCGGCCAGGCAGATGTAGCACGCGGCCCGACGACGTCCATATCGGACGAAGGTCGTATGTTCAGCCGGCGCCGTGCTCCTTGGCCGCCATCTTGGCCTTCAGCTCGGCCGGGGTGAGGCGCACGATGTCCTCGTTCTGGTGGGCGTAGAGCTTGAAGCCGTCGGCGTTCAGCGCCTCGAGGTCCACGCGGCCGGCCAGGACGTCGGCCTTCCACCGCTCGTGCTCCGGCTCGCGCGCGTGGAACTCCGGCATGACGTCGCGCGCGAACAGCTCCAGGCTCGCGCAGATGTCGGCGTGGGGCGTGCGCCCGGCCTGGGCGAGCAGGATCACCTGATCCACGCCGGTGGCCTCGAACTCGCGCAGCCGCTCGCGGATCGTGGCGGGTGAGCCGATGAGGCCGCTGCGCAGCGTCTCCTGCGCCTTGTCGGTGTGTCGCCACTCCTGGTAGGCCTCCCACATGTTGCCCTCGCCGGGGGTGGGGATGCCGTTGCGTCCGTAGTGGCTCAGGCAGAACACGAAGAACGTCCAGCCCGAGGCCTGCTCGAGGGCCTGCGCGTCGGTCGGGGCGCACATGAAGCCGCTGACCATCGCGATGTTGGGGTTGACCGGATAGTCGGCGAGCTTGTCCAGATTCTGCGTCAGCTCGGTGTAGTAGCGGTGCACCCACGCGCGCGCGGCCTCGGGCGAGACGAACTGAAAGCCGAGCGCTCCCATCCCCCAGCGGCCGGCGCTGGCGATGGTCTGGATGTTCGAGCAGGCCACCCACAGCGGCGGGTGCGGCTTCTGCAACGGCTTGGGGACCACGTTGCGGGCGGCGAAGTCGAAGTACTGCCCGTGCCACTCCCACGAGCTGCGCGTGAACGCCGGCACCAGCGCCCGGACGGCTTCCTCCCAGACCTCGCGCTTGTCGCGCACGCGCCGGTTGAAGGGGTGGAGCTCGACCGGCCCCTGACCCTCGCCCAGGCCCAGCTCCACGCGCCCGCCGGTGAGCAGGTCGAGCGTCGACACGCGCTCGGCCACACGGATCGGGTGGTTGGTGGGGAGCTGGACGATGCCGTGACCCAGCCGGATCCGTCGCGTGCGCTGGCTGGCGGCGCCCAGGAAGACCTCGGGCGCCGAGCAGTGTGAATACTCTTCCAGGAAGTGGTGCTCGACGGCCCACGCGTAGTCGAACCCCAGGCGGTCGGCCAGCTCGATCTGGCGCCAGCGCGTCCTGGAGCACCTGATATTCGCTGCGGTCATTCCACGGCCGGGGAATCTGCATCTCGTAGAAGATCCCGAACTTCACGCGTGCTCTCCTCCGCCGGCGGTTGGGCTGACGCAGCCGACGCGACACGAGCGTACGGGAGGCGGCAAGCCTGGGCAAGACGGGCGTGCCGTATGATGAGCGTCCGATGACGGGCAAGCAGCGTCGCTATCTGCGGGGGCTCGGCCAGCGGCTGACGCCGATGCTCCACGTCGGCCACGAGGGCGTGAGCGAGGCCGTGGTCCAGCAGGCCGACGTCCAGCTGGACGCGCACGAGCTGGTCAAGGTGCGCATGGGCGACAACACGCCCGACGATCGGCACACGACGGCCGCCGAGCTGGCCCGCCGCACCCGCGCCGATCTCACGCAGGTGCTGGGCCGGACCGCGCTGCTCTACCGCCCGCGGGCCACGGAGCCCACGATCGTGCTGCCCTAGGACCGCGGAGACGCCGCCGGCGTCGCGTCCTTGTCCTTGAGCTTTTGCACGAGCGACTCGTAGGACTCCGTGGTCACGACCCGGTTGAACTGCGTGCGGTAGTTGGCCACCAGGCTGACGCCCTGGATGCTGACGTCGTACACGGTCCAGCGGCCGTCGGTCTGGTGCATGCGGTAGTCCACCGGGATCTCCGAGCCGGCCGGCGTGACGATGGTCGTCTTCACGGTGGCCTGATCGCCATCGAGCGTTTCGGTCCCGTAGCGGACCTTCTCGCCCTGGTACTGCTCGATCTTCGAGAAGTAGGCGCGATCGAGCAGATCGGAGAAGAGCGCCACGAACTCCTGCTTCTGCTCGGGCGTGCGCGAGGCCCAGTGCGTGCCGAGGGCGCGCTTGGCCATCTCGTTGTAGTCGAAGACTTCTCCGGCGATCTTGCGCACCGCATCGTGGCGCGCGACCTTTTCCTTGAGTGCCGGATTGTCCAGCACGCGGACCACCTGGTCCACCTGCTTGCGAAGCTGATCGGTCGGGGCGCCGGCGGAAGCCGGTACAGCCGGAAGCACGAGTGCTAGCAGGGCCGTCAGGGCGAGTGAGAGTTTTCTCATGAATTGCGCGGATTGCAACGCAGATGCCAGCGATTCCGCACAGCCCCGGTGGGGGCCGTTACCCGCAGACAGCACGTCGCGGGCTAGAAGGGGACCCGGCGCCGCGTCATGTCCGCGAACATCCGGAAGTCGCCGGCCAGACTGTAGAGCGGGTAGGTGAAGGTGGCCGGTCGGTTCCGCTCCACGAAGAAGTGCGCCGCCCACGCGAACCCGTAGCCAAAGAGCGGCAGCAGAGCGAGGGCCGCCCAGCGCTGCGTGGCCAGCGCGTACGCCAGGGTAAGCAGCACCAGCAGCGTGCCCGCGAAGTGCAGCCGCCGGGTGCCACTGCGGCTGTGCTCGGTCAGGTAGAAGGGATAGAACTCGCGGAACGAGGCGTAGCGGCGCCGGCCATGGCCGTATCCTACCGTGCCCTGCCGGGGCCGTGTGGCGGTGGTAGTCTGCGGGGGCATGCCGCGTCGGCCCGTGCCCCTCCACGCCGTCCGGACGCTTTTTCTCCAGCGCCAGCACCTCGCCCGACCGCGATCGACGACGCTGAGCCCCGGACGACTCCGTCGCTTCGTCGAGGACGTCGGGGGCCTGCAGCTCGATTCCATCAACGTGCTCGACCGCGCCCACTACCTCACGGTCTGGAGCCGCTTCGGACCGTACGACCGCGCGCGGCTGGATCGTCTGGTCTACCGGCGGCGGCTGCTGTTCGAGTACTGGGCCCACGCCGCGTGTCTGGTGTCGACCACCACGCTGCCGTGGTGGCGTCGCGCGATGCTCGACTATCGAACGCGCCACACGGGCTGGTCGGACTGGCTGCGCCGCAATCCCAAGGTGCTGGCCGAGGTGAAGGCCGCGATCTCGGCCAACGGGCCCATGGGTGGCGCCGACTTCGAAGGCCGGCGGCCGCGCGGCCCAGGCGGGTGGTGGCGGTGGCGGCCTGTGCAGCACGGCCTGCACTATCTCTGGATGACCGGCGCGCTCACGATCCACTCGCGCCGGCACTTCCACAAGCGTTACGACCTGCTGGAGCGCGCCCTCCCGGCGGCGGCCAGTTGCCAGCCGGTGTCGGCGGAGGAGTTCACGCGCTGGCACGTGGAGCGGTCGCTGCACGCGATGGGCGCGGTCACCGAGCGCGACCTTGCCGGCTATCTGACCTTTCCTCGGTTCGGGCCCGGCGGCCGACGGGCCACGCTGGCCGCGATGCTCGAGCGCGGCGAGGTGACGCCGATCGAGGTGGAAGGACGCCCGGGGCGCTGGCTCGCGCTCACGCGCGACCTGCCGGCGCTGGCGCGCGCGGCCCGGGTCGCCACGCCCTCACGGGGGACGACGTTCCTGGCCCCCTTCGACTCGCTCCTGTGGTTCCGCGAGCGCGTGGCGCGGCTGTTCGGCTACGACTACCGGATCGAGGTCTACACGCCCGGCCATCAGCGCGTGCACGGCTACTACACGCTGCCGATCCTGCACGATGGTCATCTGATCGGCCGCGTCGACGCCAAGAGCCACCGCGCCGAGGGTCGTCTGGAAGTGCGGCACGTGCATCTGGAGCCGTGGTGCGCGGCCGGGAAGCCGCCGCCGGCCGGCGGCGAGCGCCTCGATCAGGAGGCGATGCTCGCCGGCCTCGCCGAGACCATGGGCTCGCTGGCGACGTTCGTGGGCGCCAGCGAGATCGTGCTGCGGCGGGTGACGCCGCACCGCCTGCGCGCGCCGCTGGGCCGCGCGGTCAGGCTCGGGTCGTGGCCGGCGCCGTCGGACGCAGCACCTCGTCCCACGGTCCGGGGAACCGGCCCTTCTCTTCCTGCGTCGATCCCGTGAACGGCCGCTCCCGCTTCCACTGGCTGCGCGGCAGCTCGTAGTACACCTCGAGGCCGTTGCCGTCGGGATCGGAGAAGTACACGCCCAGCGAGACCGTGTGGTCGGCGACGTGGATCGGCACGCCCTTGGCCTTGAGGCGCTCGTACATCTCGGCGAGGTCCTCGAGGCTCTCCATCCGCCAGGCCACGTGGTTCAGCCCCACCTGACCCTTCTGCGGCCCCTGCGCGTCCTCGCCCGCGTCGAACAGCGCGATGTCGTGGGCGTGATCGGCGCTGCAGGCCAGAAACGCCGCGCGCAGCTTGCCGGTCTCCGGCACGTAGGCCATGTCCTGCGTGTGAAAGCCGAAGATCTCCGTGTACCACCGGTGCGACCGCTCGGCGTTGCGCACGTAGATGTTGACGTGATCGAGCGCGGCGGGCTTGAACGCCATGTCCATTCTCCTGGGAGAAGGTCGAAAGTCTCTTGCCGTGGCTCCGAGTATATCGCTCTTAGCCGGCCGCCGGCTTGACCTCGCGCGCCAGGCGCTCCATGGCGCGCGTCATCGCCGGAACGCCGGCGCGCGGCAGGTCGAAGGTCATCCACGCCGCCCCGAGGCTCGTCACCCGACGGACGTCCGAAGCGACTTCCTCGACCGATCCCTGGAACGCGGCCCGGCCACTGCCCTTGGCCGCGTCGGTCAGATCGAGCGCGTTGCGGGGCGAGAGCCCGATCGGCTCGCGCCGCCCGGCCCGGGCCGCAAGGTCGCGCAGTGTCGCGTAGCCCTTCTCGATCTCGTCGAGGCCGAGGGCGAGCGGGTGCCAGGCATCGCCCAGCTCGGCGCACCGGCGCACGGCCGGGCTCGACACGGCACCGGGCGAGCCGCCGACCCAGATCGGCGGATGCGGCCGCTGCACCGGGCGCGGCGAGAACGTGGCGCCGGAGAAGCTGACGTACTGGCCCTTGTACTCCGGCACCTCCGCGGCCCACGCGGCCTTGATCGCGCGGATGTAGTCGTCGCTCAGCTTGCCGCGCTCCGGAAGGGCAGGCGCAGGTCGGCGAACTCGGCTTCGTCCCAGCCCACGCCCACGCCGAAGATGAAGCGTCCGCCGGAGGCCTGATCGACGGTGGCCGCCGCCTTGGCCGTGACGAGCGCGGAGCGATAGGGCAGCACGATGACGCTGGCGCCGAGCTGGATTCGCCGGGTGCGGCCGGCCAGAAACGCCAGCAGCGAGAACGGATCGGGCCAGTGGCCACCGTAGTGTTGCGTGGTGGCGGGCTTGGCCAGGATGTGGTCGGGCACGAAGACGCCGTCGAGCCCCAGCTCTTCCGCCTTCAACGCCAGCGATTCGGCCTCGGCGATCGTGAGCTGCCAGATCGGAAGCACGACTCCGTAGTTCATGGGGACCTCCAGTTGCGGACGCTTCGTTGCGGACCCTGCGTCAGACGGCGGGGTCGCTCACCCCGCGACATCGCCGCTCGCTACTTCGGCGGAGGCACGACAGCCTGGTGCCGGAGCGCGTGGTCGGCGAGCACGAGCGCGGCCATCGCTTCGACGATCGGCACCGCGCGCGGCAGCACGCACGGGTCGTGGCGGCCGCGGCCGGTGATGGTCGTGTCCTCGTGGCGCGACGTTGACGGTGTTCTGCTCGCGCATGATCGTCGCGGTCGGCTTGAACGCGACGCGGAAGTAGATCGTCTCGCCGTTGGTGATGCCGCCCTGCACGCCGCCGCTGCGGTTGGTGCGCGTGCGCACGCGGTCGCCCGTCCATGTAGAACTCGTCGTTGTGCTCGCGGCCGGTCAGGTCGGTGCCGGCGAAGCCGGAGCCGATCTCGAAGCCCTTGCTGGCGGGCAGGCTCATCATCGCCTTGGCCAGGTCGGCCTCGAGGCGATCGAAGACCGGCTCGCCCCAGCCCGGCGGGCAGCCGCGCACCGCGCAGGTGACGACGCCGCCGAGCGAGTTGCCGTCCTTGCGCGCCGCCTCGACGGCCGCGATCATCCGCGCGGCCATCGCCAGGTCGGGGCAGCGGATCGGGCGTCGCGTCGACCTCGTCGCGCGTCACGCGCTCGACGTCGCACTCGACGCGCGATGCGCGCCGACCTTCGAGACCCAGGCGACGATCTCGACGCCGGACGCGTCGCCAGCAGCTTGCGCGCGATCGCGCCGGCGGCGACGCGGCCGGCGGTCTCGCGCGCGCTCGTGCGACCGCCGCCGCGCCAGTCGCGGATGCCGTACTTCGCGTCGTAGGTGTAGTCGGCGTGGCTCGGCCGGTACTTCTCCTGCATCTCGCGGTAGTCGCCCGGAGCGCATGTCCTCGTTGCGGATCGAGCAGGCGATCGGGCGTGCCGAGCGTCACGCCCCTCGAAGACGCCGGAGAGGATCTGGACGGTGTCCGACTCCTTGCGCTGGGTGACGAGCGCGCTCTGGCCCGGGCGCGCGCCGATCGAGGTCGGGCTGGATGTCGGCCTCGGAGAGCGGCAGCCGCGGCGGACAGCCGTCGACGACGGCGCCGATCGCCGCGCCGTGCGACTCGCCCCACGTCGTGACGCGGAAGAGCTGACCCCAGCTGTTGCCCATCTAGGTAGTGAGCGCGAGCTCGAACGTCGTGGCGTAGCCCGCGCCGCTCGGCGCGGGCGTGACCAGCAGCTGGCGACCGCCGGAGCGGAACAGCCCGTCGCCGTCGTTGCGCAGCCGACGCTGGCCGTTCCGCGGCGTACGGCTCGACGGCATACACGCGGTCGGTGACAGCCTCGTCGAAGTAGATCTGCGAGGTGAACTCTTGCCGCTGAGCCGTACGGATCTTGAAGTGGATGTGGACCGCGCGGCCGCCATACGCGCCGGGATAGATCGTGACGAAGCGCGCCGCGCCTGTGTCGTCGGTGACCTGGTAGCCACGCAGGAACTTCTGCGCGCCGTCGGAGTAGGCGCCGAGCGCGTCGCAGTGCCACACGTCGACCTGCGCGCCGGCCAGCGGAGCGCAGGCGCCGCCGTTGAGCCGCGAGACGGCGAAGGCCAGCTCCAGGATTGCGCCGGGCCGGGCGTCGCTACGCCCCGGATTGGAGCGAATGTCCGAGCGGTTGAGCTTGTCGTCGATGAAGAACGGCCCCTCGGTCTGCTGGGGACGGACCACGCAGGCCGGCACGCGTGCCGGTCCCCTGGGCGACGGCACGGCGGCTCAGCAGCGCGACGCCGGAGAGCCCCACCAGCGCGACGGCCTCTCGGCGAGTCATGCGGTGAATCATGCCTTAAGATACCGCATCCCTTGGAGGTGGGAGTCCGCATGAGCGAGGAGGCCCTTCGGAAGCTGGCGCTGCAGGTGCGGAACTGGGGCAAGTGGGGACCCGACGACGAGCTCGGCACGCTCAACTACATCACGCCCGACACGATCGCCGAGGCCTGCCGGCTAGCGACCACCGGCAAGGTGTTCGCGCTGGGCGTCCCGCTGCAGCGCGAGGGCCCGCAGAGCGGCACGCGCGCGCGCTTCAACCCCATCCACGCGATGTTCCGCGACGGCGGCGATCGCCCCAAGACGCCGGAAGAGGTGAAGGAGGCGCAGGGCTACGGCGGATCCGACGACTGGATCGTCATGCCGCTGCAGTGCGTGACCCAGTGGGACAGCCTGGCCCACATCTTCTACGAGGGCAAGATGTGGAACGGCTACAGCGCCGACCTGGTCACCAGCACCGGCGCGGCCAAGAACAGCATCGACAAGACCAACAGCAAGCTGGCGGGGCGCGGGGTGCTGCTGGACGTGGCGCGCCACAAGGGCGTGCGGGCGCTCGAGCCGGGCTACGCCATCACCGTGGCCGATCTCGAAGCCACGGCCGCGGCGCAGAAGGTCGAGGTCAAGCGCGGCGATCTTCTCCTGGTGCGCACCGGCCACATGAGTCGCTATCTCGACAAGAAGGACTGGCGTCACTACGACCTCGACGACTTTCCCGGCATGTCGATCCACACGACGCCGTGGCTGCACGCCCGGCAGATCGCGGCGATCGGCTGCGACAACTACGCGGTGGAGGTCCGGCCCTCCGAGATCCCGGGCTTCCGCAATCCCTTTCACGTGGTCGCCATTCCCAACATGGGGCTGACCCTGGGCGAGATCTTCTTCCTGGAGGAGCTGGCCGCCGACTGCGCTGCCGACGGCCGCTGGGCGTTCCTGCTCGTGGCCCCGCCGCTGGCGGTGACCCGCGGCGTCGGCACGCCCATCAACCCGTACGCCATCAAGTGATCGCATGGTGAGGAGTCTCCGATGAGCACGACGACGACGGCTCTCAATCTCGAGGAGTTCAAGCCCTTCATCGGCCGCACGCAGGTGGCCACCGACGTCCTGCACCCGGGCCCGGCCAACTTGCTGCGCCTGGCCTTCGGCCGCGAGGAGCCGGAGTACCGCGAGGGCGACGCGCTGCCGCCCGCGTGGCTGGCCTGCTATTTCTTGCCGCGCGTCCCCGCCGGCGCGCTGCGGCCGGACGGCAGCCCGCACGACACGGGGGTGGTGCCGGCCCTGCCGCTGGCGCGGCGCATGTTTGCCGGCGAACGGGTGCGCTTTCATCGCCCGCTTCGGATCGGCGAGAGCCTGCGGCGTGAGACCGAGCTGGCCGATCTGTCGATGAAGAGCGGCGGCACCGGCACGCTCGTCTTCGCCACGATCGTCAGCCGCGTGTTCGGCACGGACGGCCTGGCCCTGGAGGACGAGCGGCGCACGGTGTTCCGCGAGGAAGTGAAGTCGGGCGAGCGCAACCAGGCGCCGCGTCGCGAGCCGGCGCCGGCCGAGGTGCCGTGGCGGCGGACGATCACGCCCGATCCGGTGCTGCTGTTTCGCTTCTCGGCGCTGACGTTCAACAGCCACCGCATTCACTACGATCTGAAGTGGGCGACCGAGATGGAGGGCTATCCGGGCCTCGTGGTGCACGGTCCGCTGACCACGACGCTGCTGATCGACTTCGCGCGTGACCACAATCCAGAGCGGCGCATCGTCGGCTACACCACGCAGGCGCGGGCGCCGCTCTTCGATACGGCCCCCTTCGAGCTGCGCGGCCGCCCGACCGCCAAGGGCTGCGAGCTGTGGGCGGTCACGCCCGAGGGCACGATCGCGATGAGCGCGGAGGTAGAACTTGCAGTAAGTCGGCGCATGCGCGGTGCTGACGCCGCGCCATCAGCCGCAATGATCGTAACGATCACGATGTTTGATTTGCCGTGCGGCGGCCTGCGCGCCACCATGGCGCATGCACAACGACATCGGCCACCTCATGAAGATCACCACGCGCCCTCCGGTCGTCATGGTGGAGGGCGCGGCTCCTGGCTGCGCGACAGCGAGGGGCGCGACGTATCTCGACTTCGTCCAGGGCTGGGCGGTCAACTGCCTGGGCCACTGCCACCCGGTCGGTCGTGGAGGCGCTGCGCGCGCCAGGCCGGCAAGCTCATCAACTGCAGCCCGGCGTACTACAACGAGCGCATGGCGCGTCTGGCCGCGCTGGTGTCGCCAGGCCACGCGGGCTCGATCAGGTGTTTCTTCTGCAACAGCGGGGCGGAGGCCAACGAGGGCGCCATCAAGCTGGCGCGCAAGTGGGGGCAGCGCTTCATCGCGGCGGCGCCTACGAGATCGTGACCACGCACGGCGGCTTCCACGGCCGCACGCTGGCCACCATGTCGGCCTCGGGCAAGCCGGCCTTCGAGCCGCTCTTCGAGCCCAAGGTGCCGGGCTTCCTCAAGGTGCCGCTGAACGACCTGGCGGCCGTGCGACGCCGCGATCACCGAGCGCACCGTCGCCGTCATGCTCGAGCCGATCCAGGGCGAGGCCGGCGTGATCCCGGCCGACGACGACTACCTCATCGCGCTGCGCGCGCTCACCCGCGAGCGCGGCGTGCTGCTGATCCTCGACGAGATCCAGACCGGCGTCGGCCGCACCGGGCGCTTCTTCGCGCTACGAGCACGTGGGCGTGCAGCCCGACATCCTGACGCTCGGCAAGGGGCTCGGCGGCGGCGTGCCGCTGGCCGCGCTGGTGGCGGGTAGCGATGTCTGCTGCTTCGAGCCCGGCGACCAGGGCGGCACGTTCAACGGCAATCCGCTCATGGCCGCCGTGGGCTGCGCCGTCGTCGAGACCGTCGGCCAGCCGGAGTTCCTGGCGGCAGTGCGGGAGATCGGCGACTACCTGACCGCGCGCTTGCAAGCGCTCTCGGCCGATCTCGGCCACGGCGCGGTGCGCGGGCCGCGGTCTGCTCCTGGCACTGGCGCTGAACGGCCGGGACGCGGGCAAGGTGGTGGACACGGCGCTCGACCGCGGGCTGCTGATCAACGCGCCGCGGCCGGACAGCCTGCGCTTCATGCCGGCGCTCACCGTCACGCGCGCCGAGGTGGACCGGATGATCGCTCTGCTGGAGGGCTGCCTGGCCTGACCGTATACTTCGTGCGTGCAGCCCTGGACTCAGCGGCGCCTCGGGCTCGTCGGCTTCGTGCTTGCCGGCGTGCTGCTGATCGCCGTCGGCGGGGTCTCCTACCGGCAGATGCTCCGGCTGGCCGAAGCCCGTGAGCTGTCCACCCACACGCTGCTCGTCCGGGAAGAGATCGAGATCCTGCTCTCTCTCATCAAGGACGCCGAGACCGGGCAGCGCGGATTTCTGCTGACCGGAGAGGAGAAATATCTCGAGCCGTACCAGGCGGCGATCCGCCTCGTGCCCGCGCACGCGACGCGGCTGCGTGAGCTCACCGCCGACAACGCGGCGCAGCAGGGCCAGCTCGTCCGCCTGGACGGTCTCATCGGGGCCAAGCTCAGCGAGCTGGCCGCGACGATCCAGATCCGGCGCGAGGCCGGGCTCGAAGCGGCGTCGCGTATCGTCCGCAGCGACGTCGGGATCCGGGTCATGGGCGACATCCGTACGCTGCTCGCCGCCATGCGCGAGGAGGAAGACCGGCTCTACGCCGCGCGGGACATCCGTCTGGACGAGGCGGTGCACCGGGCCACCGCGGTCAACATCGCCGGCCTCGTCGTGGCCTTCGCCCTGGTGATCGGCGCGACCGTGCTGATGATGCGGGCCCTGCGCCATCGCGCCCGCGAGCAGGCCCTGCGGCAGACGTCCGAGGCCGTCGCCGTGGCCAGCCAGGAGTCCGAGGCACGGCTGCGGACCACGCTGGAGAGCATCGGCGACGCGGTGATCGCCACCGACGACGAGGGCCGCGTGACCCTGATGAACCCGGTGGCGCAGGCGTTGACCGGGTGGACGGACGCGGGCGCGCGTGGCCGACCGATCGAGGAAGTCCTCACGCTCGTCAACGAGGCGACCCGTCTCCCGGTGGAGAATCCGGTGACCAAGGTCCGGCGGGAGGGCACGATCGTCGGCCTGGCCAACCACACGATCCTGATCTCCCGCGACGGCCGGGAGATTCCCATCGCCGACAGCGCGGCGCCCATCAGGGTGGCGGGCGGGCGCGTGCAGGGCGTGGTCGTGGTCTTCCGCGACGTGACGGACCAGTACGAGCTGGAGCGTCAGCGGGCGAGCGTGCTGCAGGTCGAGCAGGCCGCCCGGCAGGAGGCCGAGGCCGCCAACCGGGCCAAGGACGAGTTCGTGGCCACGCTGTCGCACGAGCTGCGCACGCCGCTCGAGCTCGATCTTCGGGTGGACGCGCATGCTGCAGGCCGACACGCTCGATCCGGGCACCGCCCGACGGGCTGTCGAGGTCATCGAGCGGAACGCGCGGACCCAGATGCAGCTGATCGACGATCTGCTCGACACCTCCCGCATGGTGGCCGGCAAGCTCCGGCTGGAGCTCCGGGCGGTCGAGCTGCGCAGCGTGGTGGAGACCGCGGTGGACACGACCCGGCCCGGGGCTGAGGCCAAGGGCGTCCGGATCGAGACGCACCTGGGCGAGCGCGCGGTGAGCGTGGCCGGCGATCCCGATCGGCTGCAGCAGATCGTGTGGAACCTGCTGAGCAACGCCATCCGCTTCACCCCGGCCGGCGGGCGGATCGACGTCTGGCTGGAAACGTACGAGAGCCAGGAGCAGATCCGGGTGGTGGACACCGGCTCCGGCATCAAGCGGGAGTTCCTGCCGCACGTCTTCGAGCGCTTCCGTCAGGCTGACGCCTCGTCCTCGCGCACGCACTCGGGCCTCGGCATCGGCCTGGCGCTGGTGCGTCACCTGGTGGAGCTGCACGGCGGCGCCGTCGTGGCGGAGAGTGAGGGCGAGGGGCGCGGCGCCACCTTCAGCGTGCGCCTGCCGCGCCGCGCACCAGACGCGGACGTGAGTCCGATCGCCCTCGAGGCCGTGCCCGACTTCGCGGATCCCTCACGGCACCTGGCGGGGCTGCACGTGCTGGTCGTGGACGACGAGGCCGACGCCCGTGAGCTCGCGCGGCTGGCCTTCGAGCAGGCCGGCGCGCGCGTCTCGCTGGCGGCCTCGGCGCGCGAGGCGCTGGCCACCGTCGACGCCGGGCGGGTCGACGTGCTCGTGAGCGACATCGGCATGCCGGGCACCAACGGCTACGTCCTGCTGGAGTCGATGCGGGGCCGCGGCGCCGACGGGCAGTTCCCCGCCATCGCGCTCACGGCGTACGCCCGCCTGGAGGATCGCGAGCGGGCGTTGAAGGCGGGCTTTTCGCTGCACGTGCCCAAGCCCATCGACCCGTTGCGCCTGGTGCGCGCGGTGGCGCTCGTCACGCGTCGGGGTACGCCGGCGGGCTAGCGGGCGCCGCCGACCGCTCAGTCGGTCGGGCGCGACTTCTTGCCGAAGAGCTTGACGTCGTCGGCGCCGATGAGATCGGGCGCCGTCCAGCCTTCCAGGTCGTACTCGGCCAGGCACTGCGCGGCGAAGTCCTTGAAGCGTCCGGCCAGGCCGCTCGACTGCGCCATCTGCCAGGTGAGGAAACGGATGGTCTCGGGGGCGCCCGCGTAGTTGCGCTCGTAGAGCTCGTGCCGGCCGCCGAACTCGGTGCCCATCGCGTCCCACAAGAGCTTCATCAGCTTGGTGCGGGCGACGGCGTCGGTGCCGTCGGACCCGCGCAGGTACTTGTCGAGATAGGGCCGGAGCTCCGGCGTCTGGAAGTCGGCCGCGTGCGAGTTCAGGTAGATCAGCGCGCTGCCCAGGATGCTCTCGACCAGCTCCTTCACGCGCGGATAGGCGATGGTCGAGAAGAGCCGGTAGGCCTGCGCGTATTCCGGGTTGGGCAGCACGCTGGTGCCCGACCACGGCACCGGCGTGCGGGCCATCGAATCGCTCAGCCCCCAGAAGAGATTGCGCCAGGCGATCGCCTCGCCGATGGAGGACTGCACGTTGCGGTTGTCCGCCGAGCCGACGGCCTCGGCGGCCTTCAGCATGAGGCCCAGGATGAAGTCGAGCTTCACGGCCAGTCGGGTGCAGCCGTGCAGCATGGCCCGCGCGAAGAACCCGGAGTGCTGGAAGAAGGTCGCGGACTTCTCCAGGTCTTCGTAGATGAGGACGTTCTCCCACGGGACCAGGGCGTGGTCGAGGACGAGGATGGCGTCGTTCTCGTCCATGCGACTGCTGAGCGGGTAGTCGAACGGGCTGCCCATCACCTCGGCGGTCATCGCGTAGGACGGCCGGCACATGAGCTTCACCCCGGGCGTGTTCATGGAGGCGATGAACACCGCGCCGAAGGCCTTGGTCTTGATCGGCGTGGTGGCCGGATGGGCGATGAAGTTCGCGTGCGTCAGCGCCGAGCCGGTGGCCACGACCTTGGCCCCGCTGACGATCAACCCCGCGTCGGTCTCGCGCTCGACGTGCACGTACACGTCGGCCACCTCGTCGGGCGGACGATGACGATCGACCGGCGGCTGCACCAGGGCGTGGTTCAGGAACAGCACGCGCTCCTGGGCCGCGCGGTACCAGCGGCGCGCGTTGTCCTGATACGGCGCGTAGAAGTCGGCGTTGCCCCCGAGCGTCGCCAGGAAGGCGGCCTTGTAGTCGGGCGAGCGTCCCATCCAGCCATAGGTGATGCGCGCCCACGCGGCGATGGCGTCGCGCGAGGCCACCAGCTCCGCGGCGCTGGCCGGCGCGCGGAAGTAGCGGTGGGTGACGCCGCCGGAGCCCGTGTCGGTGGGGCAGGTGAGGACGTCGCGCTGGGCCGGATCGTGGAGCGCGTCGTAGAGGCGCGCCAGCATGCGAGCGGGGTTGCGGAACGCCGGGTGCGTGGTCACGTCCGGCACGCGCTGGCCGTAGATCCAGATCTCGCGGCCGTCGCGCAAGCTCTCGAGGAACTCCTTGCCGGTGAAGGGCGCCATGGCTCAGTGGGCCAGGCGCCAGGCGCGCGAGGCATCGGCGAGCACGCCGATGGCCGAGCGGCCGAACACGGCCGCCACCAGGAGGCCGACGATGATGTCGGGCCAGGGCGAGCCGGTGAGCCATACGGCGGCGGCCGCCACCAGCACGCTCGCGTTGCCGATGACGTCGTTACGCGAGCAGATCCACGCCGAGCGCATGTTGATGTCGTCGCCGCGGTGGCGCCATAGCAGGCGCAGGCAGACGAGATTGGCGACCAGCGCCACGAGGCCGACGATCCCCATCGTCTCGACGCCCGGGGCCAGCCCGCGCGTCAGCTTCAGCGCCACCTGCACGAGGATCCCCAGGCCGAAGGCCGCCATGATCGATCCCTTCAGGAACGCGGCCCGCGATTGCCACGCCAGGCCCCGGTCGATCGCGTAGAGGCTGAAGCCATAGACGATGGCGTCGCCGAGCATGTCCACCGAGTCGGCGAGCAGCGCGGTGGAGTTGGCGGCCAGCCCGGCCGCGCTCTCGACGACGAACATCGCGGCATTGATCCAGAGTGCCGCCTGCAGCACGCCGCGCTGCCGGGCGGAAACGGGGCGGACCTCGCAACACGTATCCATCGATATCTCCTGCCGGATCGCCGAGTGTCGCGCGCCGGATCGGCCGGACGAATCGTCCCGTCGGTGTTACCATGTCGCCCCATGACTGACAAGCCGATCCGCGTAGGGTTCGTCGGAGCGGGCGCCAACACGCGCAAGCACCACATCCCCAAGCTCAAGGCCCAGCCGGGCATCGAGCTGGTGTCGGTGGCCAATCGAAGCCGAGGAGTCGGGCGAGCGCGTGGCCAAGGAGTTCGGCATCGCGCGCGCCCACGGCGACTGGCGCGAGGTGGTCGAGGCCAAGGACGTCGATGCGGTGTGCATCGGCACGTGGCCGTACATGCACGCCGAGCTGACGACGGCCGCGCTGGCCGCCGGCAAGCACGTGATGTGCGAGGCCCGCATGGCCATGAACGCGACCGAGGGACGGCGCATGCTGGAGGCCTCCCGGAAGGCCCCGCAGCTGATCGCCCAGCTGGTGCCGGCGCCCCACACGCTCGAGGTGGACCGCACGCTCAAGCAGCTGCTCGCCGAGGGGTACGCCGGCACGCTGCACGCGGTCGAGGTACAGGGCACCCAGCAGGCGCGCTTCGCCGAGCAGGGCGACTCGCTGCACTGGCGCCAGAACATCGCGATGAGCGGCAACAACATCCTGAACATGGGGATCTGGTACGAAGCCATGATGCGCTGGCTCGGCCCGGCCGGGCGGGTCATGGCCATGACCAAGATCGCCACGCCCAAGCGCAAGGACGAGGCCGGCCAGTGGCACGAGGTCAAGGTGCCGGACCACGTGGACATCCTCGTCAACTTCAAGAGCGGTCCGGTCGCCCACCTGCGCTTCAGCTCGCTGACCGCGCTGGCGCCGCCGCCGGAAGCGTGGATCTTCGGCAGCGAAGGGACGCTGCGCGTCGAGGTCGACGCCAAGCGGCTCACCGGCGGGCGGCGCGGCGACAAGGAGCTGAAGGAGATCGCGATCCCCGCCGAGCAGCGCATCGGCTGGCGGGTGGAAGAAGAGTTCGTCAACGCGATCCGCGGCCGCGAGAAGATCACGCACACCAACTTCGAGGACGGCGTGCGCTACATGGAGTTCACCGACGCGGTGGCCAAGAGCGCCGCCAGCGGCCAGGCGGTGGACGTCAAGGAGCTGTGAGGAGGACACCGTGAAAACCGTCGTCGCGCTGCCGGGCGAGGGGATCGGCTTCGAGGTCGTGGGCGCCACCTGCGAGCTGCTGACCGGCACCGGCCTGCCGCTGAAGATCCTCACGCCGCCGCAGGGCGCGGCGGCCATGAAGAGCCACGGCACGCCGATCCCCGACGACACCAAGCGCGCCGCCATCGAGGCCGACGGCGTGCTCTTCGGCGCCGCCGGTCCGTCGAGCTCGCCGGTGGTCTCGTGGCTGCGCTGGGAGATGACCGCGTGGGCGGGCGTCCGGCCGATCCGCTACCTGCCGGGCATGCACTCGCCGCTGGCCGATCCCGAGGGCATCGACTACGTGATCCTGCGCGAGAATAGCGAAGGCATCTATCCCGGCCGCGAGGGCGACCTGGCCGAGATCGTCGCGCAGTTCCCGAACTTGAGCGACCGGACCGGCCGCACGCTGAAGGAGTACGGCGAGGAGGGCCGCTTCGCGGTCAAGGTCGTCACGCCCAAGGCCGCCGAGCGGATCGCGCGCTTCGCCTGCCAGCTGGCCCGCAAGCGCAAGGCGCGCGGCAAGCCGGGCAAGGTGACGTGCGTGACCAAGTCCAACGTGCTGCCGAAGACCGACGGGCTCTACCAGGAGACCGTGCAGCGCATCGTGGGCGAGGCCGGCGATCTGCAGTTCGAGCACTTTCACGTGGACGACGCCGCGCGCCGGCTGGTGCGCTTCCCCAAGTCGATGGACGTCGTGCTGTGCATGAACATGTACGGCGACATCCTCTCCGATCTCGGCGCCGAGACCGCCGGCGGCCTGGGGCTGGCGCCGTCCGGCTGCTTCGGCGACGACGGCTGGGCGTACTTCGAGTCGGTGCACGGCTCCGCGCCGGACATCGCCGGGCGCGGCATCGCCAATCCGACCGCGACCATCCTGTCGGCGGCGCTGATGCTCGACCACATGGGGATGAGCGCCGAGGCCATGCGGCTGGAGGCGGCGGTGGCGCGCGTCTACCGCGACGGCAAGACGCTCACGCCCGATCAGGGTGGCGCGGCCACGACGCGGCAGATGGCCGAGGCCGTGCTGGCGGCGTACCGCAACGCATGACGACGCGCGGCCAGCTCACGCCCGCCCGCGCCGCGGAGATTCGCGAGCGGTTCGGCACGCCCTGCTACGTGTACGACCGGGCCACGCTCGAGGCGGCCGCCCGCGAGGCGCTGGCGTTCCCGGCGCCCTTCGGCTTCACCCTGCGCTACGCGATGAAGGCCAACCCGAGCCTCGGCATCCTGAAGCTGTTCCGCGGGCTCGGTCTGCACCTGGACGCCTCCAGCGATTTCGAGGTCGAGCGCGCCCTGCGCTCGGGCTTCGCGCCGTCCGAGATCCAGCTGACCTCGCAGATGCCCTCGCGGCGGCTGGCGGAGTTTCTCGGCAAGGGCGTGATCTTCAACGCCTGCTCGCTGCACCAGCTGGAGATGTACGGCCAGCTGGCGCGCGGCCGCGAGGTGTCGGTGCGGATGAACCCGGGGCTCGGCAGCGGGGCCACGAACCGGACGAACACGGGGGGACCGGGGTCGAGCTTCGGCATCTGGCACGAGTATCTGGGTGAGGTGAAGGCGTCGGCCGATCGTCACGATCTCAAGATCACGCGGCTGCACAGCCACATCGGCTCGGGGACCGACCCCGAGGTGTGGAAGCGCGCGATCCGGATGACGCTCGACCTCGCCGCCAAGCTGCCCGACGTGCGGACGGTGAACCTGGGCGGCGGCTTCAAGGTGGGGCGCATGCCGGGCGAGAAGTCGGCCGACATGGCGGACGTCGGCGCGCGCGTGAAGCAGGAGCTGCTCGGCTTCCGTGAGCGCGACGGCCGGTCGATCCATCTGGAGATCGAGCCGGGCACGTTCCTGGTCGCCAACGGCGGCATGGTCGTCGCGACGTGCGTGGACGTGGTGGACACCGGGCGCGAGGGCTACCTCTTCGCCAAGCTCGACACCGGCATGACGGAAGTCACGCGGCCGTCGCTCTACGGCGCCCAGCATCCGATCGAGGTGCTCGCCGAGGGCCGCGACGAGGCCGACGTGGTCTTCGCCGGACCGTGCTGCGAGTCGGGCGACATCCTCACGCCGGCGCCGGGCGATCCCGAGGCGCTGGCGCCGCGACGCGTTCGGCGCCCGAGCATCGGCGATCTCGTGGTCGTCGGCGGCGCGGGCGCCTACTGCGCCGCGATGTCCACCATCAACTACAACTCCTACCCGCAGGCACCCGAGGTCATGCTGGAGCCGGACGGCACGCTCCGGCTGCTGCGCCGGCGCCAGGCGCCCGAGCAGGTCTGGGCCAACGAGGTGTGAGCCGGTGAGCGAAGCGCGCTCACTGGCCGACGAGCGGAGCCTGGCCCCGCACTGGCCGCTCGATCCCCGCGTCGTGTTTCTCAACCACGGCTCCTTCGGCGCGTGCCCGACCGCCGTGCTCGAGCATCAGAGCGCGCTGCGCGCGGAGCTGGAAGCCGAGCCGGTGCGCTTCCTCTCGCGCGAGCTCGACGATCGGCTGGACGTGGCCCGCGCCGCGCTGGGCGCCTTCCTCGGCGCCGATGCCGACGACCTGGCCTTCGTCACCAACGCCACCAGCGGGGTGAACGCGGTGCTGCGCTCGCGCGCCTGGTCGGCCGGCGACGAGCTGCTGACCACCGATCACGTCTACCGGGCGTGCCGCAACGCGCTCGACTACGTCGCGGCGCACGGCGGGGCCCGGGTGGTGATCGCGCCGATACCGTTTCCGCTCGAGTCGCCCGACGAGGTGGTGGACGCGGTGCTGGCCAAGGTCACGCCACGCACGCGACTGGCGCTGCTCGATCACGTGACGAGCCCGACGGCCCTGGTGCTGCCGATCGAGCGCCTCATCGCCGAGCTGACCCGCCGCGGCGTCGAGGTGCTGGTGGACGGCGCCCACGCGCCGGGGATGGTGCCGCTCGATCTCGCTGCGCTGGGGGCGACCTACTACAGCGGCAACTGTCACAAGTGGCTGTGCGCGCCGAAGGGCTCGGCGTTTCTGTGGGCGCGGCGTGACCGGCAAGCGGAGGTCCGGCCCCTGACGATCAGCCACGGCGCCACCGCGACGTTCCCCGGCCGCTCGCGCTTCCGGATGGAGTTCGACTGGACCGGCACCAGCGATCCCACCGCGTGGCTCACCGTGCCGAAGGCCATCGAGTACGTGGGCTCGCTGCTGCCGGGGGGCTGGCCGGCGGTGATGGCGCGCAATCGCGCGCTGGCGCTGCAGGCGCGCCGGCTCGTGAGCGAGACGGTCGGGACGAAGCCACCGTGCCCCGAGTCGATGATCGGCTCGCTGGCGGCGATCCTGCTGCCCGACGGACCCACGGAAGGCATCGCCTGGCGCCGCCCCGACCCGATCCAGGCCCGCCTCTTCGACGGCGCGGGCATCGAGGTGCCGGTGATGAGCTGGCCGGCGCCGCCGCGCCGGCACGTTCGCATCTCCGCCCAGCTCTACAACGACCGCGCGCACTACACGCGGCTGGCGGACGCGCTCACCAGGGAGCTGGCGGCCGAGCGCCGCTGACATGGCCGCCGCCCCGCGCGATCTGACCTGGGCACCGGCCGTCGAGCTGCTCCGGCTCTACCGTGCGCGCAAGGCCTCGCCGCTGGAGGTCATGCAGGCAGCGCTCGATCGCATCGACGCCGTCAATCCGCGCGTCAACGCAATCGTCACGCTCGCGCGGGACGCCGCGCTGTGGGAGGCGCGGCGCGCCACGGCCGCGCTCCGGCGCAACGCCACCCTGCCGCCGCTGTTCGGCATCCCGGTCGGCATCAAGGACGTCACGCCCACCCGCGGGCTCCGCACCACCTACGGCTCGAAGCTCTTCGAGGACCACGTGCCTGACGAGGACGCGCTGGTGGTGGAGCGCCTCCGGGCGGCGGGCGCCATCGTCATCGGCAAGACGAACACGCCGGAGTTCGCGTTCGGCCCGAACACCGTCAACGCGGTCTTCGGCGCCACGCGCAACCCGTGGAATCTCGACCGCACGGCCGGCGGCTCCAGCGGCGGCTCGGCCGCGGCGCTGGCCACCGGCATGTGCCCGCTGGCCGAGGGCACCGACCTGGGCGGCTCGCTACGGGGACCGGCGTCGTTCTGCGGCGTGGTGGGCTTCAGGACCACGCCCGGCCTCATCCCTCGCTATCCCTCGGTGCTCGGGTGGGACAGCTACTCGGTCGAGGGCCCGATGGCGCGAACGGTGGCCGACACCGCGCTGATGCTGTCGGTGATGGCCGGACCGGACGATCGCGCGCCGCTCTCCTACGAGGTGGACACCGGCGAGCTCGTGCGGACGGTGAAGGGCGCCTCGGTGCGCGGCTGGCGAATCGCCTGGACGCCCGATCTCGACGGCCTCGTGCTCGTCTCCGAGGAAGTGCGCGCCATCGTCGAGCACGCGGTGGCCGTATTCCGCTCCCTCGGTGCCCGCGTGGAGCCCGCGTGTCCCGACGTCAGCGACGTGCCGGAGATCGTGCGCCTCACCCGCGGCTTCCTGATGGTCGCCCGCCACGCAGACAAGCTCCCCGAGCACCGCGCCGTGCTGCAACCCGGGCTGGTCGAGAACACCGAGCAGGGGCAGGCGCTGACGCCCCGCGAGATCGCCGAAGGTGAGCTCCTGCGCACACGGCAGTGGCAGCGGGTGCGCGAGTTCCTGGCCAGCCGCGACGTCTGGCTCATGCCCACGATGGCCGTCCCGGCCTTCCCCATCGAGCACCCCCACGTCACGGAGATCGACGGCCGCCCCGTCGGCAAAGCCATGCAGCGCTCCTTCCTGACCTACATGGTCTCCGTCCTCGGCCTGCCGGCCATTTCGATCCCGTGCGGCTTCACCCGCGACGGATTGCCCGTAGGCCTGCAAATCGTCGGCAAGCGCCGCGCCGAAGCCACCGTCCTCCGCGCCGCCGCCGCCTTCGAAGCCGCCCGCCCCTGGACCGCCCACCTCCCCCCCGTCCTCACCGGCTAAGACACCGCACGGAAGAACTCGACCCGAAGAGCCGACCCAAAGAGTCGACCCAAGAGAGATCGACCGCAGGGAAGACGAAGCGGGAAAGACGAGCAGGGGAAACGAAACCGAGGAGACAAAGCAGGGGTGGATGCGGCGGAGGAGATCCTGCAGAAGAAGTGAGCCGAAGAGACCGAGCAGGACAGATATAAGGGAAGAATCGAGCACCAAGTAGGGCTCTCGTTTCTCCGAGGTCAGATATCCGTTGCTGCCCTCGCGCGACGTGAGTGGGACGGGGCTGGGGTGAGGGCCCCGGGAACTCGTTCCCGCCACCCATCACCGCGCGCCCCGCGTGAGGTGGAGCCCAGCCGCGGCCGTTCCGAATCGGCCTGCCGCCTCGTGGTTCCCGGGGCTCTCACCCCAGCCCCGCCCCACTCACGTCGACCACGCGCAAAGATTGCTGACCTCAAGAACCCGATCGCCCCGACCCGCGAGCCGGCAAAGCCGGCTCAACCCTGGTCGCGCAGAGTCGGAGGGGGCCTCGAAGGCCCCCTCCGACACGACCTACTGCAACGGCGAAAACGCCGAAGGCATCACGATCTTGTTCTGCTGCGAGATCAGACGGTCGCCGCCGCCACCGGGCGGCCACACGCCCTTCTTCCGCGCCTCGTCACGAACCTGCATCCGCTGGTCCATGCTCTGGTACGCCCAGATGTGCACGAACCCGTTGGCCTTGCCGAACTCCACGCCGCCCGCCAGGACGACCGGCGAGAGCTTGATGCGGTCCGGCAGCTTGGCCTTCCAGCCCTCGGCCGTGGCCGGCAGCGTGCCGCCCTTGAGCGTGTAGTAGCGGATCTCGAAGATCGGGCCCATCTTGCCGGGCGTGGGCGTCGGCACGAAGTCGAACGCGTTGACGATCTCCGCACGCATCTTGCGGATGAACTCGCTGATCTTCGGCGGCCAGTTCGTGTCCTTGGCGGCCTCGGCGCGGACCTTGGCCCGCTCGGCGAGATCGTTGTAGCCCCACACGTGGATGATCTCGTTCAGCGGCCCGACCTCGGTGTGCCAGAAGGCGGTGAGCGGAGAGTACTTCTTGCGGTACTCGTAGGCCTCGCCGAAGCGCTTCTCGACCTCGGCCAGGCTTCCCGGGGCGATCTGGTAGGTGCGGATCTCGTAAATCACGGTCGGCTCCTTTCTCTATCCCTGCGCTACTTCTTCGCCGCGTCGTTCAGCTCGTGCACGTGCTCGGCCCAGTGCTTGGCCAGCAGCGCCAGTCGCTGCCGTCCCGACATGAGCTCGCCATTGGCCCGCTGAAAGCAGCCCCGATCCAGGTCCGGCGCATCGCGGGCCGCGCGCATCAGGCGCGCGTGGGCCAGTCGCAGCTGGGTCAGGAGGTCGTCGATGCTCTCCTGCTCGTGCAGGCGACGACAGACCTCGTTCACCGTGTCGGCATCGGCCGGGATGGGCCAGGGCGGCCCACCCTGCGCCACCGACTGGATGCCCCACGCCGTGGCGTTGTGGAAGTACAGGAAGTGCATGAGGACGTCACGCGCCCGCCAGCGATCCACCTGTGCCTGGCTCACGCGCCCCGGCCCGGCGAACCAGGCCAGCGTCTGCTGCGCCACTCGATCCAGGTCCGCGATGAGCGCGTCCCTGTCCATCACAGTCGCCATGTCTGCCTGCCTGTTGAACGGATGGCCGGTACTGTACCGCACAATCGCCGCGCGGGCTTGTCGGGCCCCGGGACCCCGGAATGCCCGGCCGGGGCCCTGAATACCCCCTCTCCCCGGGCCGTCAAACCGGCCATGAAGCAGTTGTCGGGGAATCCACAGGGAGGTCGCGCCATGAAGAAGCTCGTGGGTGGTCTGGCCATTGCCGTTGCGATGCTGCTCCCCGGCGCCGCGTTCGCGGGATCGTCGACCGACGCTGCGCTGGGCCTGGGCGCCTTTGCGGTCTTCAACCAGATCCTGGGTGGGATCGGGATCTTCGGCCGGCCGGCGCCCGTCGTGGCCGCTCCCGCGCCGGTGGTGTACGCGCCCGCGCCCGTCGTGTACGCACCGCCGCCTCCGCCGCCGTACTACGTCGCGCCTCAGCCTCGGGTGGTGTACGCGCCGGCTCCGCCCGTGGTGGTGTACGCGCCGGCACCGCCGGTGTTCGTGCGGCCGGCTCCGGTCTTCGTGCGGCCGGCCCCGCGGGCGGTCGTGGTCCACGGCAATCCGCACTGGCAGCGTGCGCAGTGGGGTCACCGCGGCTGGTAACAACCTCCCTCGCCGCGGTGGGACGGGCGGCCGGATCGTCCGGTCGCCCGTCCCGTTCCTTCAACGCTTCGGCTGACCCCTCAGCGCTTCGCGCAGTCTCGCCGCCACGATCTGCTCCTCGCCCGGCAGCAAGTTGATCGGGTCCACCGCGATCTCGTCGAAGTAGCCGCCCTGATGCGCCGCCCTGCTGCACGTAGAGATGCGGCTCGCCCTGGGCCAGCGCCACCTGGATGGCGTGGCCGGATGGACCGTTCCACTCCGACGTGAAGTAGACGACCGCGTGCGGGATCACGCGATTGACGCCGATCGTGCTCGACCACCGCGCGCACGCCGACGACGCCCTCGAGCGCCTCCACGATGGTCGTGCACATCTCGGTGTAGCGCTTCGTCTCGGCCTTCTCGTCCTCGGCCATGAACAGCTCGAGCGCGACGACCAGCCCGGCGATCTCTTCTTTCGAGGTCTTGGCCGCGCGGGCCAGCGCCTGGTTGGGGCTGGCGTTGAGCGTCACGGCCTTGATGAGATCGCGGCGTCCGGCCAGGATGCCGGTGCTCTGCGGACCGCGGATGCCCTTGCCGCCGCTGAAGCTGACGAGATCGGCGCCCAGGCGCAGGAACTTCGTGAGGTTGTCGCGCGGCGGCAGCATGGACGCGGCGTCCACGATGACCGGCACGTTGCGGCGGTGCGCGATGGCCACCACCTGCGTCGAGGGTGAGAATGCCCGGCGGGCTCGTGAACGGCGAGACCAGATAGGCCACCGCGGCCGTCCGGTCGGTGATCGCGTCCTCGAGCTCGAACGGCTGCGTGCGCCGGGCCAGGCCGATCTCGACGAGGACACCGCCGGCCACGCGATAGGCCTGGTCGTAGGCGAAGCGGTGCGCGCGCTGGATGACGATCTCGTTGCGCATGCCGCGCGTGTCGGGCAGGCGGGTGATCTTCGCCGGGATCGTCGCCGGCGATGCACGCGGCGGCCTGCAGGATCAGTCCCGAGCTGGCGCCGGCCGAGACGAAGGCCGCCTCGGCGCCCAGCATGCGGGCGATCGCCGCCCCGGCCGCCGCGTTGAGCTCGTCGATGTTCACGAGCGTCTGCGATGCCTCGCGCATGGTCTCGAAGCACCTCCGGCCGCAGGCGCGAGCCGCCGTAGCGGGTGGTGGTCCCCGAGCCGTGGATGACGGGACGGACGCCGAGGCGCCGGTAGATCTCTGGGATAGGCTTCGATGCCGACACGGATTCCTCCATGGTTAGCTGACCTGGAAGCGCTTGATCGCGGCCTGATCGAAGTCCAGCCCGAGGCCGGGCTTCGTCGGCACGACCAGCTGGCCGTCCTCGATCGTCGGGCGTCTCCTCGAACAGCCGCAGCGTCCACGGCATGTACTCGACGGTCAGGCCGTTCGGGATGGCGGCGATCAGGTGCACGTGGATCTCCGGGATCAGGTGGCTGACCACCGGCAGGTTGAACGCCTCGGCCATGCCGGCGACCTTCATCCACTGCGTGATGCCGCCCACGCGCAGCAGGTCGATCATCACGATGTCGATCGAGCGCGCCTCCAGCAGGTGGCGGAACGGCACGATGCCGTAGTGGTACTCGCCGGCGGCGATCGGCGTGACGAGCGCGTCGGCGATCCGGGCCAGGCCGGGATAGTCGTCGTGCGCGGTCGGATCCTCGAGCCAGAACAGGTGGTACGGCTCGATGCGCTGGCCGACCTCGATGGCCTGGTTGCACGCTCCAGAGCTGGTTGATGTCGCACATCAGGTCGACGTCGGGGCCGATCGCCTCGCGCATCACGCGCACGCGCTCGACCGACGCCGCCGATCGTCGGCTCGCTGCCGCACTGCATCTTCATCTGGCGGAAGCCCATGTCGAGCAGACGCGGGCCGGCCTTGGCGAGGTAGTCGAGCGGAGTGCGGCCGCATCGAGCGCGCCGCTGGCGTAGGTCGGCACGCGGTCGCGCAGCCCGCCCAGCAGCGCGCACACGGACTGGCCGTCGGCCTTGCCCTTGAGGTCCCAGCACGCCATGTCGATGGCGCGACAGCGCCAGCGTGAAGATGCCGCCGGGGCCGGAGCCGCCCGCCGCGCGCCGCAGCTTGGCCGCGATGGCTTCGACCCGGGTGGGATCGTCGCCGATCGAGCGAGCCGGGCCAGCGCGTCCACCGCCGACCTTGAGCGCCGGCGTGAGCGCGCCGCCGAAGAACGTGAGCCCGAGGCCGACCAGACCCTGGTCGGTGCCGAGCTCCAGCGTGACGAATTCGCGCGTGTCCGTGGGGGCGGGCAGGCCGACCACGAGCGGATTGTCGGCCGGCGTGCTGAGGATGCGCGTGGTGACGTGGGTGATCTTCATCGATCTCTCCTCATCGCGGTTCCTCTCCGCAGGCGAACCGGAGTATAACCGTTGAGGCCAGCCCGGACAGGGGCTGCGCGTGGAGGCGGAATGGATCTGGGGATCTTCGATCACCTCGATCGCCGGGAGGGCGTGCCGCTCGACGAGTTCTACGAGAGCCGGCTGCAGCTGCTCGAGAAGTACGACGCGGCGGGGTTCGCCGCCTACCACCTGGCCGAGCACCACATGACGCCGCTCGGCCTGGCCCCGGTGCCCGGCATCTTCCTGGCGGCGGCGAGCCAGCGCACTCGCACCATCCGGCTCGGCCCGTGCGTCTACTGCTTGCCGCTCTACAACCCGCTGCGACTGATCGAGGAGATCTGCATGCTCGATCATCTCTCGCGCGGGCGCTTCGACTTCGGGGTCGGACGCGGCATCGTGCCCTACGAGATGGCGTACTTCGGCCTGCACCATCTCGAGACCGAGGAGATCTACCAGGAGGCCCTGGCGGTCATCCTGCAAGGCCTCACCAGCGATGTGCTGGATCATCGAGGGCCGCGCTTCACGTTCCGCAAGGTCCCCATGGTCATGAAGCCGTTCCAGCAGCCGCATCCGCCCCTCTGGTACGGCATGGGGCACATGGCGGGGGCGGAGTGGGCCGCCACCAACCGGGTGCACGTGATCTGCAACAATCCGCGCGATCTCGCCCGGCCGCTGTTCACGCGCTACCGCGAGGTGTGGCAGCGCAAGCACGGTGATGCCGTGATGCCGCGGCTGGGCATCAGCCGCCACGTGACGGTGGCGGCGACCGACGCCGAGGCCGAGGCGCTGGCCCGGTCGAACTACGCGGTGTGGTTCGCCAACCTCACCAAGCTCTGGCGCGATTTCGGCGCCGCCCCCATCCGCTTCGCGCGCGACTTCGACGAGGCCCGCGAGCGCGGCATCGCCATCGCGGGCACGCCGGCGCGGGTCCGGGAAGAGATCGAGCGCGAGATCGCCGCCAGCGAGTGCACCTACTTCGTCTGCCGCCTGGTGTTCGGCAACATGAGCGACGCCGAGGCGACGCGGACCATCGACCTGTTCACCGCCGAGGTGATGCCGCACCTGCGGGCGCGCCCCGCGAGTCACGCGCGCCCCGCGAGTTCCGGAGGGAGCCGGTGAAGCATGCGCTCGCGAGTCTGGTCATGGTGGCGCTGCTCGTCAGCCCCGCCTTCGGCCAGACGCTGCCGCCCGAGGAGGTCCTCAAGGTCCTCCGCGCGGGCGGCTACGTGATCGTCGTCCGTCACGGGGCCACGCACGCCGACCAGGCGGATACGGATCCGCTGAACCTCGACAACGTCGCCAAGCAGCGCCAGCTGAACGACAAGGGGCGCGCCGATGCCCGGGCGCTGGGCGAGCTCTTCAAGGCCGCCTCGGTGCCGATCGGCAAGTCGTACTCCAGCCGCTTCTTCCGCGCCGTCGAGACCGCCCGCCTGATCGGCGGCAAGGAGCCGCAGGCCACGCCGGACGTGTCGGAGGGCGGACTGGTCGTGTCGCCCAACGAGAACAACCGGCGGACCGCCGCGCTCCGTGCCCTGGTGGGCGCCGCCCCGGAACCGGGGACCAACACGCTCATCGTGACGCACAAGCCCAACATCCTCGACGCGTTCGGCCGGGACTGGTTCGAGATCAAGGAAGGCGAGGCGTCCATCTTCAAGCCCGCGGGCGACGGTACGTACACGCTGGTCGGTCGGGTCCAGATCAGCCAGTGGGCGACGTCGAAGTAGCCGAGCGATGGAGCGTCGCCGGCTCGGCCGGACCGACATCGTGGCCAGCGTGCTCGGCTTCGGCGGCTCGGAGATCGGCTACGAGCGGGCCAGCGTCCGCACGGTGGAGCGCCTGCTCGGCAGCGCGCTCGACGCCGGGCTCAACGTCGTCGACACGGCCGAGTGCTACGAGGACAGCGAGGAGCTGATCGGCAAGGCGATCGGCGGGCGCCGCCGCGACGTCTATCTGTTCACCAAGTGCGGTCACCCCGGCGGCTGGAGCCGCGCCAACTGGCGGCCGAAGTCGCTGCTGACCAGCATCGAGCGCAGCCTGCCAGCGCCTGCGCACCGACCACCTCGACCTCATCCAGCTCCACAGCTGCTCGCTCGCCGAGCTGCGCAAGGGCGACGTCATCGCGGCGCTGGAGCAGGCGCGGGAGCGCGGGTGGGCCCGCTACATCGGCTACAGCGGCGACGGCGAAGCGGCGCGCTACGCGGTCGAGTGCGGACGGTTCGACACGCTGCAGACCTCGGTCAGCGTCGCCGACCAGGAGGTGATCGACCTGACGCTGCCGCTGGCCCGCGCGCGCAACGATGGGCGTGATCGCCAAGCGACCGATCGCCAACGTCGCCTGGCGCTATGCGCGCAAGCCCTCGGAGCCCTACTATCAGACGTACTGGTCGCGGCTTCGTCGGCTCGACTACGCGTTCCTGCGCGACGCGCCGGACACCGCGGTGGCCACGGCCCTGCGCTTCACGCTCGAGCGTGCCCGGTGTGCACACGGCCATCGTGGGGACGCGACAGCCCGAGCGGTGGCAGCAGAACGCGGCCCTGCTGGCGGCCGGGGCGCTGCCGCCGAAGGAGCTCGAGCGAGATCAGATCGCGATGGCGCGAGGTTGCGGACCGCACGTGGGAGGGTCAGGTTTGAAGGCCCGTAAACATTCGGGGCGCCTCGTGCGTCAAACCGGCCAGCAGTCGATTGCTCGTGGTGAAGGAGGTCCAGGTGGTGGGAACCGTTTCGCGCCGGGCGTTGTGGATCGGGCTGGTCGGGCTGCTCCTCTCGGGCTGTGTGGCCGCTCCGCCACCTCCGCCGCCACCGATGGCCGCTCCACCACCAGCGCCGGCGCCCCAGGTCGAGGTCGCGCCACCGCCTCCCGGTCCGGCCTACGTCTGGGTCCCTGGCCACTGGGCCTGGCGTCCACGCGGGTATGTGTGGGTGCCGGGATACTGGGCGGTGCCGGCCCAGCCCGGCTACGTGTGGGCGCCCGGACACTGGGCGCCGCGCGGTGGGGGCTACGTGTGGATCGAAGGCCGCTGGCGGGGTCGGTAGGAATCGAGTGAGGCTCGGCCGGCGGCAATTCCTCCGGGGCGCCGTCGCCCTGGGGGCGACGGCGCTCATCGCACCGCTGGCGAGGCGAGCCGGAGCCCAGCCGAAATTCTCCACCTCTCCCTTCACGCTGGGTGTGGCGTCCGGCTATCCGTTGCCCAATGGCGTCGTGCTCTGGACGCGGCTGGCGCCGTCGCCGCTCATGCCGGGCGGGGGAATGTCTCCGGACGTCGTCATCGTCGACTGGGAGGTGGCCAGCGACGACCGGATGGGCCAGATCGTGCGACGGGGCACGGCCGCGGCCAGTCCGGCGTGGGCCCACTCCGTTCACGTCGAGGTCGACGGACTCGAGCCGGGACGCTGGTACTGGTACCGATTCCGCGCCGGCTCCGAGGTGAGTCCGATCGGGCGGACCCGGACCGCGCCCGCCGTCAACGCCTCGCTCGAGCGGCTGCGCTTCGCGTTCGCGTCCTGCCAGCAGTACGAGCAAGGCTACTACGGCGCTCACCATCGCATGGCCGGCGACGACCTCGACCTGCTCGTCTTTCTCGGCGACTACATCTACGAGTCGTCGTGGGGCCGCGACCACGTGCGCCATCACGGAGCGCCGGAGCCGTTCACGCTGGAGGACTATCGCATCCGTCACGCGCTCTACAAGACGGACGCCGATCTGCAGGCCTGCGCACGCGGCCTGCCCGTGGATCATGACCTGGGACGATCACGAGGTGTCCAACGACTACGCGGACGATCGCTCGGAGCAGGCCCATCCGCGCGAGTGGTTTCTCGAGCGGCGCGCCGGCGCCTACAAGGCGTACTTCGAGCACATGCCGCTGCGGAACTACATGGTCCCGCTGGGCCCGCAGATGCGCCTGTACGATCAGGTCACGTTCGGCAACCTGATCCGGTTCCACCTGATCGACGATCGCCAGTACCGCTCGCATCAGCCCTGCGTGGGCCCGGGCCGTGGCGGCTCGACCGTCGTCGAGGAGTGCGCCGATCGTCTGGACGCGCATCTGACGATGCTCGGCGAGGTGCAGGAGCGCTGGCTGGATGCCAGCCTCGACCGGTCACGCGCCCGCTGGAACGTGATCGCGCAGCAGACGCTCATGGCCCAGCTCGACCGCAAGGTGGGGCCGGGACAGCAGTTCTGGACCGACGGCTGGGACGGTTACCCCGTCGCGCGCCGGCGTCTGCTCGACTACGTCGGCAATCGCAAGCCGGCCAATCCGGTGGTCATCGGCGGCGACGTGCACGCCTTCTACGTCGCCGACCTCAAGCCCGACTTCGACGACCCCAAGTCGCCGGTGGTGGCCACCGAGTTCGTCGGCACCTCCGTCACCTCGCAGTTCGGGAGGTCTCAGCAGGCGATGGATGCGCTGCGCGGCGAGAACCCCCACCTGCGCCTGGCCAACGGCGCCCACCGCGGTTACGTGCGGATGGACGTGACGCCCAAGCGCCTGACGGCGGAGCTGCGCGCGATGCGCTCGGTCACTCAGCCGCGGGCCGAGGTGGACACGCTGGCCACGTTCGTCGTCGAGGACGGACGCCTCGGAGCGGTGCGCGCGTAGCGGACCCGGCCGCGCGTAGCCCGCGCGCGGGACCGGTCAGAGCCGCGAGATCAGATAGTCGGCGGCCTGGCGGTGACTCTCGAGCAGGCCGGGCAGGCGCGTGGGGTCGGTGCGGCCCCAGCCGCATTCGCTGGCGATCCCGAACGCGGGGACAACGCGACGGGCGGCGTCGATGCGGCGGCGATCACCCGCCCCGTCATTCCAGTGAATCAGGCCGAGATACAGACGCGTCGCCGCCGGCCGCGGCAGCTCGCCCAGGGGAGCGAAGTAGGCGACGTCGTCGCGCTCGCGGGGCACCGGAAGATGCAGGAAGTCGACCGGACGGCTGGCGCGCGCAAAGATCGCCGCGCCGATCTCGGTGAGGATCGCGGTGTCGCGCGGCATGACGAGGTGCTCGTCGGCGGGACTGCCGTAGCAGAGGTGGTAGCCGAGCTCGACGCCGATCGGGACGGCCGTCCCCAGACGCGCCAGCAGCGCGAAGACGCGCTCCTTGTAGTCGGCCGGGCGGCTGGCGAAGTAGGTCTCGAACACCAGCACTTCCTGGCAGATGTCCCACTGGATGCTCAGATCGGCCGCCGGCACCTTCGCCACGATCTCCCGGAGTGCCGCGAGCAGGGCACGCTCGTAGGCGCGCATGTAGTCGTCGTGCGAGCGAGGGCTCACGTACATGAAGGCGCTCGACATCGGCGTGGGCAGGCAGACCTGAAAGCGCATGCCGGCGGGTACGACCGCGGCGCGCCGGAGCGCATCGAAGCGCGACCACGAATCGAGCGCGGCCTCGGCGTAGCCGGTGGGAAAGTCGACGGCGTCGGGATCCACGCCGGACCGCAGGCGGAACAGCTCCGAGCGCCGCAGCAGCGTGCCGTCCCACTGACGGATCTCGATGGGCGCGACGTCACGATCGACTTCCATGGCGGGATGACGCTCGAGCATGGCCCGCTGCCACCAGATCCAGCGGCGCCGCTCGCCCGTCTCGCCGTCGGGCATCCGGCTCAGCCGATCGCCCAGCGCGCCGGCGAGCGTGCGGAAGACCTCTTCCGTGCTGGCCAGCGGCACGCTGCCGATGAGATGAACGAGCCCGTCCGTCGCGCGAATCACCCGTGACCTCCTCGAAGATCGTCGCTTACACTACCAGGCCATGCGCATCGGTGTGCTCATCCCCACGCGGGGCGCGGTCATGCAGTCGGCGCGGCGCCCGCCGGTGGACGAGGGCTGGACCATGGCCCGTCTGGCCGATCGCTCGGGCTACGACGCGATCTGGGTCGGCGACAGCGTGGTGGCCAAGCCACGCCTGGAGCCGCTGACGACGCTCGCGTACCTGGCCGGGATCACGACGCACGTGCGCCTGGGCACGGCCGTGCTGCTGCCGGCGCTCCGCCACCCGGTCGTGCTGGCGCAGCAGATCGCCAACGTGGATCAGATCTCGCACGGCCGTCTCGTGCTCGGCCTCGGCGTGGGCTGGAGCCTGCCGTCGGCGGAGCGCGAGTGGGCGGCGTGCGGCGCCGACCACAAGCGGCGCGTCCGCCGGCTGGAAGAGCACGTGGAGACCTGGCGGATGTTCTGGCGCGGTGAGCCGCTGACCCACACGGGCTCCGACTACGAGCTGGTCGAGCACACGATTGGCCCGTTGCCGTGGAACCCCGCCGGACCCCCCGTGCTGATCACGGCGGGCAACCGCGGCGAGCTGCTCCCCGCGCAGTTCGACCGCTTCGCCCGTCTGGGTGATGGCCTCATCACGACCTATCTGCACGCCGAGGAGTGCCGGACCGTGCGCGAGCGCGCGGAAGAGGCGCTGGCCCGGCGGGGCCGCGCGAGTGCGGGCTTCCCACTCTGTGTGTACACGACCGTGCGGATGGACAACGACGTGGCGACCGCCGAGCGCGTCACGACCGAGTTTCTCGCCACGTACTACGGCGGCGGCGTCCACTCCCGCGGCACCATGGGGCTGGGCCCGGCCGACGCCGTGGTGACCGCGCTCCAGCGCTACGCCGCGTCCGGCGTCACCGACCTCTGCCTGCGCTTCGTGGGCGACGATCAGCTCGCCCAGATGGAGCGCTTCACCGCGGAGGTCTTGCCGGGGCTGATCTGAATCTGTGAGGAACTAGCGCCCGGCCAGCGTCGACACCTCGGGCAGGAGCACCTCGACCCGGAGCGTGAACTTGCGCGACTCGCTCGGCCGGAGTGCTCCGACTCCCACGACCCGCCGGGCCACGATCTTGTCGCGCTCGTCGTGGATCTCGATGATCACCGAGTACTCCAGATCCGCTCCGCTGCCGGGGTGGCGGATCTTGCCGTCGACGCTCAGCGGGCAGACGGAAGCCCGCGCCGGCCGCGTGTTGCCGACCGCCGCGAAGCGGAGGTGCCGCTGGCAGGCGGGGCACGACGCCGCGCTGCGAAGAATCACCTCACGACAGTGAGGACAGGTCGAAGCCTCCCCCGCCATTACGACTCCTCAGCGCGCGTGGTCGCTGCCGCCGGCGTCGACCTCGCCTTCTTTCCAGCCAAACTCCACCTTGCCGCGCATCTTCGACCCGGCGGCCACCGTGAGGCTTCCGGCCTTGAGGTCTCCGATGAGGACACCGGACTCCTTGAACTCGACGCGCGAGGCGGCGACGATCAGTCCCTGCACCTCGCCACCCACGAGCACGGTGTCGGCGGTCACCTCGCCATCGATCGAGGCGCCCGGCTCGATCGTCAGCTCGCCGGTGACCTTCACGTTGCCCTGGAATCGACCCGCGACCCGGATATTCCCGTTACACTCGATCTTCCCTTCGATCGTGAGGCCCGCGGCCAGAATCGACTCGGAGCTCTTGTGCGCTGTCGTTACCATCGGGCGGATGTCCTCCATCCTTGGTGCGGGTGCGTGCGGGACCGGCGCAAGATAGGGCGCGACCTCGACCGGCGGCTCGACCCTGTCCTCGGACCGGGGAAAGGTTTCGTCCTTGCGCGTCTGCTGCCCAAACAATGCCATGATTCGTATCTCCTTCGGACGCGGTCTGGCTGAGGTCCGACCCGCTGAGACCATAGGTATTCAGGGTCATGCCTGTCAAGGAACGTGAACGCATGAGCGCCACGCGGTTGGCTGGAGAGACTCTCGTCAGCGGGGCGCTCGCCTCGCATGCATCTACCGCGCCGAAAGCTGGCGATGACGTCGAACTGCACAGGCCCCTGGGGCGGACACGCGTGATTTCAGCTGACATGGACCCCAATTCGGTCCGGAGCGCGCTGGTGCACGACGGGGCGCTTGTCGAACTCGCGATCTCGCTTCTCGGCCTCGCGATCTTAGGGGGCCAGTGTTGAGGGGCGCGACACTCGCGACCGGAGACGGACGCGCAGTCCGAGCAGCGGGCGCTCGATGCAATAGAACGAGAGGCCCGTGGCCACGACGAAGCCCGCCACGTTAAGCGGAAAGCGCACCGACGCTCCGTCCGGGTCGGTGAACATCTGCTGCCACAAGTAGGCGGAGTAGCTCAGAACTCCCACGGTCGCGACGCTGCGACGGTTCAGGAATCGTCCGACCGCATCCGCCGGCTGTCGCACGACTCGATCCAGAAGCAGGATCAGCGGGATGTTCTGCAACAGCGCCAGGGCAAAGTATGGGCGCGGATGATCGGCCAGTGCGATGGTGGCCACCGGCACGAGCAGGAGCACCCACGCCGCCGGCCCGCTGACGAGGCGCGTGTGCCAGCGCCGCGCCGTCAGCCAGTCCCAGCCGAGCGCCAGCAAGCATCCCGCCGCGATGCCGTCGGCGCCGTTCGGGAACACGCTCCAGATCGGACCGGAGAGCCACGGCGCGAAGTGGAGCGCGACGAAGCGGATGGACGGGAACGCGACGGCGAGGACGGCGATGGCGCCGCCGCCACGCGTGCCGAGGGTGGCGAGCGTCAGCGGCCAGACGAGATAGAACTGCTCTTCGGTCGACAGCGACCAGAAATGTCCCAGCGGCCACGACGGATCCGGGCCGACGTTCATCGTGAACGTCAGCGCGCGGACGAAGTCCTCGCGGGGAACGTGCAGGAGGCCGGCGCCGACCAGCGCGCCGGTGACGGCCACACACGCCAGGAAGGCCGGCAGGATGCGCACGGCGCGCCGTCCGTAGAAGCCCAGGATGGAGATCCGCGAGGTCTCCCTCGCTTCGCGCAACAGCAGCGCCGTGATGAGATAGCCGGAGATCACGAAGAACAGCTGCACGCCCAGGCGGGCGCACTCGCGCAGGGCGGGGCCCGCCAGCCCGGGCGGCGCGCCGCTCGACGCGGCGAAGTGGGAGAGCAGGACGCACGCGATCGCGACCGCTCGCAGGCCGTCGAGGGAGGGGATCGCGCGCACCGGGTGGCGCTCGCAGCGCCCCGGGTTCGAGCCCGGGGCGCTCCTCGCTGGCCGCTCAGCGGGGCGCTGGCGTGTGCTTGCCCGTGAGCTGGGGCGTCGTGCCCTCCTGCCCCTTCTGCTGGCGATCGAGGCGGGTCTCGCGGCCCCAGGTGCGCTTGAGATCGTCACGCACGTCGAAGCGCAGCCGCCCGAGCCCCTCGACTTCGAGCTCGATGACGTCGCCGTTCTGGAATCCGCTCAGGCCGCGGTGGTTGGTGCCGGTGGCGAGAATGTCGCCGGGCTCCAGCGCGTGGATCGACGTGACCCACTCGATGCAGCGCGGGATCTTGTGGGCCATGTCGCTGGTGTTGAAGTCCTGCTTGAGCTGGCCGTTGACCCACAGCTGCACCTTGAGATTGTCCGGATTGCGCACCTCGTCGGCGGTGACGATGTAAGGGCCGATCGGCGCGAAGGTGTCGCGCGACTTCATCTGGTAGAACGTGTTGCCGGAGGGCGGCAAGCCGCGGGCCGAGCCGTCGATGAAGTTCGTGTAGCCGAAGATGTAGCTCATGGCATCCGCCGGCGCGCACGTTGGAGGCGCGCTTGCCGATGATGACCGCCATCTCGGCTTCGCCCTCGAAGATGGTGGCCGGGACGTCGGGCAGGACCATCGTGTCGCCCGGGCCGATGATGGCGCTGGGCGACTTGTGAAACGCGTTGATGGGGGCGGGCTCGCTCCGCGTGCCGTCCTCCATGTAGTTCACGGCCATGGCCACGATGTTGACGGGCCGGGGCAGGGGCGGCCGGATGCGCACCTGACCGACGCCGACGCCCTGACCCTTGCTTGCCGCCTCCTCCACGCGGGCCTTGTACTCGCCGAACCGCGCGATGAGCCCGCTGATCAGGTCGTGCGGCCCGGTGTGCGGGATGGACTGGACCGCCGCCGACACGTCAACCACCGAGTTGCCTTTGAGCACGCCGAGCTTCCAGTCGTCGAAGAAGAGTAGCTTCACGGATTCCCCCTGCGCGTTAGAGTTGTGACGCCCCGAACGTTTCCTTTGGGAGGACGCATGGACTATAGCGGATCGAGGCTGCGAGGCAAGACCGCCCTGATCACCGGGGCCAGCCGCAACATCGGACGGGCCATCGCGCTGGCCTTCGCCGCCGAGGGCGCCAATCTGGTGCTGAACACGCGCGCCAACGGTGACGAGCTGGAGGCGGTCGCCGCGGAGTGTCGCAAGGCCGGCGCGCGGGTCGTCTCGGCCCTCGGCGACGTGGCGGATGCCGCGGCGGTGGAGGCCATGGTGGCGCGCGGCCTGGCCGAGCTCGGCGCCATCGACGTGCTGGTCTGCAACGCGGCCATCCGGCCGCACCAGGCGATCACCGAGACGTCGCTGGACGATTGGCATCGCGTGCTCGGAGTCAATCTTCATTCGGCGTTCTACCTGTCGCGTGCGGTGGTGCCGGGCATGAAGGAGCGCAAGCGGGGGAGCATCATCGCGCTGGGCGGCCTCTCGAGCCTCACCGGCCGGGCGAACACGGCGGCGGTGACCACGGCCAAGACGGGGCTGCTCGGCCTCGTCCGCTCGCTGGCCGCCGAGCTGGGGCCCTTCGGCATCCGGGCCAACATGGTCGTGCCCGGCTTCATCGACACCGAGCGCCGCTACGCCGAGTGGTATCCCGAGTTCCGGCAGGCGCCGCCCGGCGCGCCCGAGCAGCTCAAGGAGATTCCGTTGCGCCGGCTGGGCCGGCCCGAGGACATCGCCGACGCCTGCGTGTTTCTGGCCTCCGACGCGTCGAGCTACGTCACCGGCGATTCGATCCGCGTCATGGGCGGCCGCTTCATCGGCTGAGCCGCCGGGCCGTCAGAGGCCGGACTACTTCGTCCCGAGTCGGATGGCCTCGCGGATCTTCTCGAGCTCGCGATTCGCTTGCTCGCGCACCTCGGGGTGCTCGGCCGCGTGCTTGAAGGCGGCCTGGGCGCCCGTGAAGTCGCGGAGGCGGACGCGAACGACCCCCAGGTTGAACCAGACCTTGCCGTCGTCGCGCACCGCCGCCGCCTGCGTGAAGGCCTTCTCGCTGGCGGGCAGGTCGTTGCGATCGTAGTACGTGCGCGCCAGCAAGAGCCAGACCTCCGGCGTGGGATTGGCGCCGCGAGCCAGCGTCTCCAGCATCGGCAGGGCCATGTCGCGCTGGCCCTGGTCGTACAGCATGAAAGCCAGCCGCAGGCGTGTGTCGTCGTTGTCGGGACGCAGGGCCAGTGCCGCCTCGAACTCGGCCTTGGCCTCCTCCTTGCGCCCGAGGTGCGCGAGCGCCAGCCCGAGATCGCGGTGGGCCGCGAACGATCCAGGGTAGCGCCGGGTGACGTTGGTGAACGCGTCGACCGCCTCGCTCCACGCCGAGCGCCCCATCGCCGCCTGTCCCAGCAGGTACCAGGCGAGCAGGTGATCGGGATACTGGGCGATCGCCTCCTTGGCCAGCTGCGTCGCGCGCTCGAAATCCTTGGCGTCGGCCGCCTGTCCCGCCTGCCGGTAGAGGGCAAAGGCCGGATCGTCGGTCAGCGACTGGGCGCGGGCGACGCCGCCGACCGCCACGACGGCGAGGATGAGGACGGCAGCGAGCGTGCGCGTCATCGGCGCTCGGCCTCAGCGCGTCCGAAAGACGAGCAGGCGGTCTGCGCCGGATTCGGGCACCCAGACCTCGCCGGGCTGGCCCAGGAGCTGACGGACGTTCGCCGACTTGCTCTCGCTCCGGAACGTCTCGAAGCGCTCGGTGTCGGGATCGAAGCGGACCATGGAATTCGAGCCCCAGTCGCTCAGCCAGACCTTGTCCTGGTCGTCGACGTAGACCGCGTAGGCTCGCGGCTGCTCACCGGGCAGCTTCCACGTCTTCCACTCCCGCGCGCGCGGGTCGTAGCGGCTGACGTTGCCGGAGTTCCACTCGCTGACCCAGATTCGGCTGCGCGAATCCGCCCAGACGCGGCGCGCCCCCTGGTTCTTGGTCGGCGGCTCGAGAACGGTCGCGGTGCCGCTGTCCAGATCGACCCGTGCGATGTGGCTGCCGGCGAGCGAGGCGTAGTACACGCTTCCATCAGGCGCCGTCGCGATCCCGTACGGGCCGCGACCACCCGGCGCGTCCCAGACCTTCATCTCGCCTGTTCCTGGGTCCAGTCGACCGTACACGCCCATCTGGCCCGTGAACCAGATCCGGCCTCGCTTGTCGAACGTTGCCGTGTTGAGGTTGGCGTAGCCTCGCGCTTCCGGCAGCGGCCAGCGCTTGACCTCACGCGTCTTGGGATCGACCCGGACAATGGCGTTCGTGCCGCCGTCGGTGACCCATGGCGCGCCGTCGGGACCGACGATCACGCCGTGCGGCGCCGCCCCACTCCCGAGCGCCACGAGTTCGATCTTGCCCGTGGCCGGGTCGAGGCGGCCGAGCTTGCCGTCGCGCTGCGCGGTATACCAGACGATGCCGTCGGCGCCGACGGCGACGTCGTGAGGATACCCGCCGCCGGCGGGCAGGGCGTAGCTCCGGGTCGCGACTTCGGCCCGCGCGGCCGGGGACAGAAGGGCCATCGCGACGATCACGAGCGCCGGTGCAATACGACGCATGCAAGCCTCCACGGTCAGAAGCCCAGAAACTCTCGGAGGGCGGCCAGAACCGCCTCGGGATTGTCCTCGTGCAGCGTGTGCACCGCCTGGGGGATCTCGACGAAGCGGCCGTTCGGCAGCTCCTTGGCCATGCGCTCGGCCACGTCGCGGTCGAGGATGGGGCTGTGCTCGCCGCGCAGTACGAGCGTGGGCAGCGTGATGGCGCGGAGCACCGCCCACCAGTCCACGTTGCCGGTCGAGCGCCGCTCCTTCACGCTGGGGTGCCACTTCCACACCAGCGCGCCATCGGGCCGCGCGCGCAGGCTGTGCGAGGCGACCCAGCGGTAGTAGTGGATGCCGGGGTAGGGGTTGCCGCGATAGAGATGCCGCGCCGCCTGCTCGATGCTCTCCCACGTGTCGGGCTCGGCCGGCCCGGTGGACGGCGCGCTGGCCCGGGCGCTGATCTCGGGCCCGATGTCCACCGTGACCAGCTTCTGCACGCGCTCGGGGCGCCGGGACGCGAAGTACATCCCGTTGCGGCCGCCCATCGACAGTCCCACCAGCACGAAGGAGGCGAACCCGAGCTGGTCGACGACCCCGGTGATGTCGTCGAAGGCCACCACCGCGTTGTAGACGTCGGCCGGGTCGCTGTCGCCGTGACCGCGCTGATCCAGCGCCACCACGTGGAAATGCGGCTGCAGCGCGATGCTCAGCGTGTCCCAGGCGTGGGCGTGACCGGTGAAGCCGTGCAGCAGGAGCAGCGGCGTCCGCCCGGCGCCGCCCCAGTCGAGCAGGTGCAGCCGGAGACCGTTGACGGTGACGTCGCGTTCGACCGGGCGCAAGAGATTCATCGTGCCTCCACCCCGAGTGGATTGGTCCGCGGGCCGGCTGGGCCCTCGGCGCGCCCACACGATACCACTCGCGTATAGTCGCCTCACCGGGCGGTGAGGACCCACCAGGAGGGGCGCGTGTCGAGCATCGAGGTTCCGGACAGCTGGGGGCTCGAGGGAAAAGTGGCGATCGTGACGGGCGGCGGCGCCGCCGGCGAGGGCATCGGCAACGGCCGCGCCACCGCGATCTTGCTGGCGCGCGCCGGCGCGCGGGTCGTGGTCGTTGATCAGACGCTGGCGCTGGCCGAGCGGACGGTGGCGATGATCAAGACCCAGGGCGGCGAGGGTCTGGCGGTCGCCGCGGACATCACCCAGTCGAAGGACTGCGCCGCCATGGTGGAGGCGGCGCGCGACCGCTTCGGCCGCCTCGACTTCCTCGACAACAACGTCGGCATCGGCAGCCGGGGCTCGGTGGTCGACGAGACCGAGGAGAACTGGCGCCGGGTGATGCAGGTGAACGTGGAGACCATGTTCCTGGCCGCCAAGCACGCGATCCCGGCCATGGTGAAGGCCGGCGGCGGCGCGATCGTCAACGTCTCGTCGATCTCCGCGCTGCGCCCGCGCGGCCTCACGGTCTACTCCGCGTCCAAGGGCGCGGTGATCGCGCTCACGCGCGCGATGGCGGTGGACCACGGCAAGGACGGCATCCGCGTGAACTGTGTGGCCCCCGGGCCGGTCTACACGCCGATGGTCTACCAGCGGGGCATGAGCACCCAGCAGCGCGATCGTCGTCGCCAGGCCTCCGTGATGGGACGCGAGGGCACCGGCTGGGACATCGGCCACGCCGTCCGCTTCCTGCTCTCCGACTATGCGCGCTACATCACCGGTCACACGCTGGTCGTCGACGGCGGCGCCACGCTGGTCGGCCCGGAGCGCGACGCTCCCGGCGCCTGACGCGCCCGTCGGGCCCCGGCTGCACGCGGGTCAGGCGATCTTGATGATGCCCGGCTCCATCTCCTTGAACCGCTCGCGGACTTGCGGGTCGTGGCCGGCGACGATGAGCTTCTGCGGTCCGGCGAGGGCGTGGATCGTCTCGAAGCCGTCCAGCATCTCCGGAAGGCTGGTGATGATCTGCGTGGGCTGGCGGTTTTCCACGTTGTGGTAGAAGTGCGAGGCGTCGGACGTCAGGACGACCGGGCCGCGCGCGGTGTTGACCGAGAGGATCTGCAAGCCGGCGGTGTGACCGCCCACGCGGTGCAGGCGCAGGCCGGGCAGCACGTCGTGGTCGCCCGCGATGATCTTCAGGCGGTTGCCGTAGTTCAGCGTCACCAGATTCGCCAGCGCGGGGACGTTGGCCGAGCCGCGGAAGGCCGGCATGCTGGCGTGACGGCCCGTCCAGAACCCCAGCTCGTCCTGCTGGATCCAGAACTGCGCCTTGGGGAAGAGGCTGTGGCCGGCCCAGTGGTCGTAGTGCAGGTGGCTGATGAGCGCCACTGGCACGTCGGCGGGCTGCACGCCGGCGCGGCGGACGACTTCATCCGGGCGCACGTAGTTGCGGATGCCGCGCGCCTGCGCGTCGTCGTCGAGGAAGCCCGTGTCGTAGAGGATGGGGTGCGGGCCGCCCTTGATGAGCCAGACGAAGTAGTGGAGCGTCAGCGGATCGTGCGACCCCTCGCGATAGAAGAACTGGCACTTGGTGGTGTCGCGTTCTCCGTACTTGAGCGCGTAGACCTCGTAGACCGGATCAGTGGCCATGGCCCACCATCGTGTGAAGGTCGGCCACCGGGACCACGCGACCGTGCAGCGGCAGGATCCGATCGACCGTCAGGTTGAGCTGCTTGAGGTTGTCGATCAGGTTGACCGTGAAGGGGCTCGGCGGCATCGGCGGCGTCGTGCCGGGCGGCGGCGGGGTGAACACGTCGGCCTCGCTCAGGAGCTTTTCCTTCGGCAGGTAGACCATCAAGAGCCCGTCGCAGTGGGCGTTGCCCGCGATGTGGAGAATCTCCACCGTGCGGGTTCCGTCGGTCATGACGCGCTTGTCGCGCACGCCTTCGACCACCGGCTTGCGGCCGGACTTGGCCATGCGGTCGGGCTGAACTGTCGCGGGCGCCCCCAGCGCCTGCTCGAGAAAGGCCCGGCTAGAGTCGTGCGTGACGACGGTCACGCCCTCGGCGGCGAAGGCCCGGAGCCCACCGGAGTGATCGAAATGGTGGTGGCTGGCCACCACGTACTTGATCGGCTTGCCGGGAGCCAGCGAGCGCGCCTCGGCCATGACCGCCACCGCCCGCTCCTCGTTCAGCGGGCCCTCGACGACGATCAGGTGGTCCTTCATCTCGATGACCACGCTGTTGTGGCTGCCGCCGGCGAGGAACCACACGCCGTCGGCCACCATCTGGGTGGCGACGCGGGAGTACACGCCGGTGGCCTGGCGGATGGGATCCGGCACCGCGATGTCGACCGGCGCGTTGGCCTTCACGTCGGTCACGGTGATGTCGAGCGTCGGGAAGCCGCCGGCCGACTGCCGGATGCGCGTGGGGAACTTCACGCCGCCGAAGTCCCGGTACTCGGTGTAGGTGATCTCGACGGGAAGGTCACCGACGACGGCATTGGGGATGACCGCGTCCACGCGCTCGACCAGGCTCTGATCGCTGAGCGTGGCCCGCACCATCATCCGGCCCGGCAGCGCAAACGTGACGACGCGTCCCTGGACCGTCGCGTTGTTGGCCAGGGCGGCCCGGATCACGCCGTGCGGCGTGGTCCACAGCTGCATCTGGCGCTCGGCGAGCGCGATGGGCGTCGGCGCCGGCACGTCCGCCACCACGGTCCAGGCCAGGTCGCCGCTCAGGACGAACTGCTGGCGCGCCTCGCCGCGGACGGGCTGCACGCCACCGCCGCGGGGCGGGTTCTCGCCCTGCATGCGGACGACGTCGTCGCGCAGCGACGCGGTCTCGTAGTTGACGCTGCGGGTCTGGCTCTTGGCGATGAATCGTGGCCACGGCTGCCCCGGGGTGTAGCTCTGGCCGGGCGCGAAGAACACGCCGCTGCCGCTCCACTCGAGCGACTTGACCTCGACCGAGCTCATGGCCTTGGCCGCGCCGTCGAGCGTGGCGCGCGCGTTCTGGGCCGGGCTGGCGATGGGCGTGCAGAGCAGCAGTGCGGCGGTCCACGCGAACACTCGGCGCATGTCGGGCCTCCTTGAGCGTTGCGCGGGCGATGCTAACATATGGCGCCGCAAGCCGTCGAAAGGAGCCATCCGTGAGCACACCGCAAGCCGCAACGTCCGCCCGAGACGAAGTCCGCAAGGTCGCTCCCAAGCTGATCGAGCTGACCGAGAAGGTGGTGTATGGCGACGTCTGGGAGCGCCCCGGGCTCTCCAAGCGCGATCGCAGCCTCATCACCGTGGCCGCGCTGATCGCCATGAACCGCGCCGACCAGCTCACCGGCCACCTCGAGCGTGCGCTCGTCAACGGCGTCACGAAGGACGAGATCGGCGAGGTCATCACGCACCTGGCGTTCTACGCCGGCTGGCCCACTGCGATGACCGCCGGTCGCATCGCCCGCAAGGTGTTCGACGGAGCCAAGTCATGAAGGTGGGATTCATCGGCCTCGGCACCATGGGCCGCCACATGGCGGCCAATCTCCAGAAGGCCGGCCACGAGGTCGTGGTCCACGACGTACGGCGCGAGGCGGCCGAGTCGCACATCAAGGCGGGGGCCAAGTGGGCCGATTCTCCGCGCGCGGTCGCCGAGGCGAGCGAGGTGATCTTCGCCTCGCTGCCCGAGCCCAAAGACGTCGAGGCGGTCGCCCTCGACGAGAAGAACGGCCTGCTGTCCGGCATGACGGCCGGCAAGGCGTTCTTCGATCTTTCGACCAACTCGCCCACGGTGGTCCGCAAGCTCTACGCGGTGTTCAAGTCGCGCGGCGTGCACATGCTCGACTCGCCGGTGAGCGGCGGGCCGCGCGGCGCCGAGAGCAGGAAGCTGGCGCTGTGGATCGGCGGTGACGAGGACGTGTTTCGCAAGTTCAAGCCGGTGATCGACGCCATCGGCGATCAGCCGTACTACGTGGGACCGATCGGCGCTGGCTCGATCGCCAAGCTCGTTCACAACTGCGCGGGCTACATGATCCAGACCGCGCTGGCCGAGGTCTTCACCATGGGCGTGAAGGCCGGCGTGGATCCGCTGGCGATCTTCAAGGCCGTGCGTCAGGGCGCCCGCGGCCGCGCCCGCACGTTCGATCCACTGGCCGACAACTTCTTGCAGGGCAAGTTCGATCCGCCGGCCTTCGCGCTGCGCCTGGCCTACAAGGACGTCGTCGCTGGCCGTCGCGCTGGGACGCGAGAACAAGGTGCCGATGCGGATGGCCAACATGACGCTGGAGGAGATGACGGAGGCGCTCAACCGCGGCTGGGGCGAGCGCGACTCGCGCGTGGCGATGCTCCTGCAGGAGGAGCGTGCCGGCGTGGACATCAAGGTGCCGGCAGCCGCGATCAAGGAGGTGCTCGACGGCGACAAGAGCTGACGTGACCGCGGCCAAGCGCCTGGCGTCCTTCGTGGTCGGTGTCGATCTCGCCAAGATCCCCGGCCCGGTGGTCGCGACGGCGACGCTGCTCGCCCTCGACACGCTCGGCAACGCCCTGGCCGCGGCCTCGGACGATTTCGGGCGGGCGGTGCGCGGCGTCGCCGAGCGTCTGGGCGGGCCGGCCGAGAGCTCGCTGATCGGCAGCCTCGCGCGCGTGAGCGCGGCGAACGCCGTGCTGGCCAACGCCACGCTGGCCCACGGGCTCGACTTCGACGACACGCGCGAGGACGCGATCGTGCACACCGGCTGTGTGGCCGTGACCACCGCGCTGGCGGTGGGCGAGGCGCTCGGCGCTCCGGTGGCCCGGCGGTGCTGGAAGCGCTCATCGCCGGCGTCGAGGTGATGTGTCGCGTCGGGCTCGTCGTGCCCGGCGCGCTCCACGCGCGCCACTTCCATCCCACGTCCATCACGTCGAGCTTCGCGGCCGCCGCGGCGGCCGCGCAAGCTCGACCAGCTGTCTGCCGACGCAGCTCGCGCAGGCCTTCGGGATCTGCGGCAGCCAGGCCGGCGGCATCATCGAGTACCTGACCGACGGCTCGTGGACGAAGCGCCTGCATCCGGGCTGGGGCGCTCACGCCGGTGTCATCGCCACCGCACTGGCACGCGCCGGCTTCACCGGCCCCGAGACCGTGCTCGAGGGCACACACGGTCTCTACGCGGCGTTCGCCGGCGGCGCACGACGCCGTGCGGCTCGAGGCCCAGCTCGCCAGCCTCGGCCACGAGTGGGAGCTTGCCCAGCTGACGTTCAAGCCCTATCCGTGCGGCTCGATCGCCCAGCCCTACATGGACTGCGCTCTGCGCTTGCGCCAGCAACATCGGGTGCGGCCCGACGACGTCGTCTCGATCCTGTGCCGTACCGCCGCTGGCCCGGTGCCGCGGCTGTGGGAGCCGCTGGCCGCCAAGCACGCGCCCCCCAACGGCTATGCGGCGAAGTTCAGCCTGCCGTATCTGCTGGCGTCGATCCTGGTGCGCGGACGGGCGGGGCTGGCGGAGTTCACCGACGACCGCCGTGCGCGACACCGCAGTGCTGAGCGTGGCCGGGCGCGTGCGCTACGAGCTGGACGCCAGCTATCGACTATCCCCGGCAGTTCGTGGGTGACGTCGAGGTGCGGCTGGCGGACGGCCGCGTGCTGCGCGAGCGGCAGGACCGCCCGCGCGGCGGACCCGACGCGCCGCTGACCCGCGAGGAGCTGGAGGCGAAGTTCCGCGGCAACGCCGGGCTCGCGCTGCCGCCCGGCGCAGGTCGAGCGCGCGATCCGCAGCGTGCACGCGCTGGCCGCCGGCGGATCGGTGGCGGACCTGGTCGCGGCCATCACACCGCGAGAGGACGGGAGCATGACCCTGCGCTTGTCGACGACCTGGACGCGCCGTGCTCGCCTTCGTCATCGTTCTCGCCCTCGGCGCGCTCGTGACCGCCGCCTTCGCCCAGGATCCGCGCCTGGAGGCCGCCAAGAAGGAAGGCAAGGTCGTCTGGTACACCTCGCTGGCGCTGCCGAGCGCGGAGAAGGTCGCCAAGCTGTTCGAGGCGGCGTATCCCGGCATCAAGGTCGAGGTGAACCGCACCGGGTCCGAGCGGATCATCGCGAGGGTCATGCAGGAGCTGAAGGCCAACATCAAGAACGTGGACGTCGTGCACACCTCCGACGCCGGCCACTTCGTGTACTTCAAGGCGCAGAAGCTCCTGACGAAGTACACGCCGGCCGGCGTGGAGGCGTTCCCGGCCGGCTTCAAGGACAGGGACGGCTACTTCTACGGCCTGCGCGCCACGGTGAACGTGATCGCCTACAACACCAAGGCGGTGTCCGCCGCCGAGGCGCCGAAGACCTGGAAGGACCTGCTCGATCCCCGGTGGAAGGGCAAGATGGTCACCGCGCACCCGGGCTACAGCGGCGTGATCTCCACGCACGTGCTGGCGCTGGTGAATCAGTACGGCTGGGACTACTTCAAGCAGCTGGCCCAGAACAAGCTGATGCTCGTGCAGTCGGCGGTCGATCCCTCCGGCGTGGTGGCCTCGGGGGAGCGGCCGGTGGCCGTCGACGGCGGCGAGTACACGTTCTACCAGATCAAGAAGAAGGGGAACCCGGTCGAGATCGTCTATCCGAAGGAAGGCGTGCCGCTCGTCGTCTCGCCGACCGCCATCATGAGCTTCGCGCCGCATCCCACCGCGGCCAGGCTCTTCACCGACTTCACCTTCAGCCGGGAGGTCCAGCAGGTGATGGCCGATAGCGAGGGCCTCTATACCGGACACCCCGAGGTGAAGTACCCGGCCGACAAGCCCAAGCTCACCGACCTGAAGCTGCTGACGGTCGATCCCGAGGAGCTGGAGAAGCGCGGCGAGGAGATCCGCCAGCGCTTCGTGGAGTTCTTCGGGGCGTGAGGGTCGGCTCCCCAGGCCTCGACCGCTCGGTCGTCGTGTGGGTCGGGGCCGCGCTCGCGCTGGTCGCGCTGATGGCGCTGCCGCTCGGATGGCTCGTGGCGCTCAGCGTGAGCGGCGAGCGGGGCATCACGCTGAGCCACTATCGCGCCGTGCTGAGTGACGCGGCACTGCGCAAGGCCGTCTGGAACACGCTGGTGCTGGCATTCTGGGTGGGGCTCGGGTCGATCGCCATCGGCGCCCCGCTGGCCTGGTTGACCGCGCGCACCGACGTGCCGGCCCGGCGCACGATTCGTACGCTCGTCCTGGCCTCGTTCGTGACCCCGCCGTTTCTCGGGGCCTTCGCCTGGGTGATGCTCGCCGGCCCCAACGCCGGGCTGCTCAACCGCGTGTGGCGGGGGATCACCGGCGCCGACGAGGCGCTGCTGAACATCTTCAGCATGCCGGGGTTGATCTTCGTCGTCACGCTCTACACGTTTCCCTACGTCTACATCATGATCGCCAACACGCTGGCGCTCATCGCCTCGGATCTGGAAGAGGCGGCGTCGATCCTGGGCGCGGGCCGGCTGGCCGTCGCGCTCACCGTCACGCTGCCGATGGTGCTGCCGGCCCTGGTGAGCGGCTTCATCCTGGCCGTGCTGCAGGCGCTGGCGCTGTTCGGCTCGCCGGCCATCCTCGCGCTGCCCGCCGGCTTTCACACCATCACCACCCAGATCTGGTCGTTCTTTCACTTCCCGCCCAAGATCGAGATGGCGGCGGCGTTCTCGATCCCCCTGCTGCTGGCGACCGCGCTGCTGCTCGCCGTGCAGAAGCGCATCCTGGGGCGGCGCGGCTACGCGGCCATCGGCGGAAAGGGCGGGCAGCGCCGCACGATCGCGCTCGGGCGCTGGCGCTGGCCGGCGTTCGCCGGCTGCCTGGTCGTGATGGCGTGCTCGATCTTCCTGCCCTATGGGATCCTGGCCAAGGCTGCGCTGTCGCGCGCCTGGGCCCAGCCGCTCACGTGGGACAACCTCACGCTGGCGAATTTCTCGTTCACCTTCTTCGAGTACAGCGCGACCCACGACGCGATCGTGAACACGCTGGAGCTGGGTGTGGCGACGGCGACCATCGGCGCCGGCCTGGTAGCGCTGCTGGCCTACATCACCACTCGCCGTCTCGTGCGCGGCCACCAGCTGATTGGCTTCCTGGTCCTGGCCCCTGTGGTCATCCCGGGTGTGGTGCTGGCGGTTGCCCTGTTCATCGCCTACACGCGGCCGCCACTGGTGCTCTACGGCACGCTGGCGATCCTGTTCATCGCCTACCTGACCAAGGAGATGCCGGTCGGCTACGCGCAGTCGGACGCCACCTTTCGCGGGATTCCGGCCGAGCTGGAAGACGCCGGGCGGATCCTGGGCGCCGGCCGGCTGCGCATTCTGCGCGACGTCACCGCGCCCCTGGCCCGCAGCGGCATCATCGCCGCGTGGTGCTTCATCTTCATCGGCGTCATCCGCGAGCTGTCGGCCTCCATCATCCTGTTCACGCCGGCGACCAAGGTCATGTCGGTGGTGATCTTCGATCTGAAGGAGGAAGGCCAGTTCGGCGCCATCGCGGTGCTGGGCCTGGTGATGCTGGTCCTGACCTTCGCCACCGTCGCCATCGTGCAGGCCGCGCTCGGCCGCGACGTCCTCGGAGTGAGGGAGTGAGCGTCGCGCGCGTGGGGCTGCCATGCCGGGTGTGAGCATCCGCGGCCTCACCCAGCGGTACGGCGACCTCGCCGCCGTGGAGAGCCTGTCCCTCGAGGTCGCGCCCGGCGAGCTGGTCGCGCTGCTGGGGCCCTCGGGCTGCGGCAAGACGACCACGCTGCGCCTGGTGGCCGGGTTCCTGACGCCTGAGTCGGGCGAGATCTGGGTGGGGGATCGCTGCCTGTCGTCGCCGGCCAGCGTCGTGCCGCCCGAGCGGCGGCGGATGGCGATGATCTTCCAGAGCTATGCGCTGTGGCCGCACATGACCGTGGCCCAGAACGTGGCCTACGGTCTGCGCTTCAAGGGAGGCATGAACCGGGCGGACCGCGCCCAGCGCGTCACCGAGATGCTCCGCGTCGTGCAGCTGGCCGGCTACGATCAGCGCTACCCGGGCGAGCTGAGCGGAGGGCAGCAGCAGCGGGTGGCGGTGGCCCGCGCGCTGGTCGTGGAGCCCGAGATCCTGCTCCTCGACGAGCCGCTGTCGAACCTCGACGCCAACCTGCGCGAGGAGATGCGCTTCGAGATCCGCCGGCTGCACGAGGCCTTCGCCATCACCACGCTCTACGTCACCCACGACCAGGCCGAGGCCATGGTCATCTCCGATCGGATCGCCGTGCTGCAGCGCGGTCGCGTGGTCCAGACCGGGACGGCCGACGAGGTGTTTGGCCAGCCCCGCACGCGTTTCGTCGCCGAGTTCATCGGCCGCACGAACCTGCTCGACGGCGTGGCAGCCGCCACCGACACGGTGGCGGTCGGCCGGCTGCGGCTGCGCGTGGCCGGTGGGGGCCTGACGCTCGGCACGCGGGTCGCGGTGTCGATTCGCCCTCACGCGATCGCTCTGGGCGAGCCGACGGATCGCCCCACGCCTGGAGCCAACGTCCTGCAGGGCACGGTCAAGCGCGCGAGCTTTCTCGGCGACAGCGTGGACTACGAGATCGCAGTGGTGGACAGCGACATCGTGTTGCGGGTGGTGACGCCGGTCGGGGTGCCGCGCCGGCGAGCGGGCGAGGTCGTCGGCCTCGCCGTGGATGCGGCGGCCTGCGTCACGCTGGCCGAGGCCTCCGCCTAGCCCGCTGTCCTAGATCTCGAACGCGGTGCGCTCGCCCGGCGCCACCGTGTTGGTCGCCGCGCCCCACGTGGCCAGCAGCTCCCGGGACCGCGCGAGCTTGGCGTCGATGACGTCGTCGTTGTCGTCGGGGTCGTGGTGGATGATGTAGAGGTTCTTGACCTGGGCGCGCCACGCCAGCTCGGCGACCTGACTCACCGACGAGTGCCCCCAGCCCGTCTTGCGCGGATAGACCTCGTCGGTATAGGTGCAGTCGGTGATCAGCGCGTCGGTCCCGCGCGTGAAGGCGATCAGGTGGTCCATGTACTCCTCGGACCGTTGCGGCGAGCCCGCGTCGTAGAGCTCGTTGTCGGTCACGTAGCAGATCGAGCGGCCGCCGTAGGTGATGCGATAGCCGAGGCAGTTGCCGGGATGACTGAGGAGCATCGCCTGGACCGGGATCCCGCCGATGTCGAACTCGCCCTCGCTGAGGTCGCGGTACGTCATGTCGGCGGCGAACTCGTGGATGGTCACCGGGAAGTAGACGCCGTCCATCTGGGCCGAGAGAAGATCGCGCATGCTGACGTCGCCGTGCGAGGCGCCGCAGATCTCGAAGCGGTTGCCCTGCATGTAGAACGGCGCGAAGAACGGCAGGGCATTGATGTGATCCCAGTGCGGGTGTGATATCAGGATCTTGCCGTCCAGGCGCGTCCGCTTGGCGGCCAGCAGGGCGTCGGAGAGCGCCCTGATTCCGCTGCCCCCGTCGAAGATGAAGAGACGGCCGTCGGGCAGGTCCAGGCTCACGCACGAGGTGGCGCCCCCGTAGCGGAGTGAGTCCTTGCGCGAGATGGGCAGCGTGCCGCGGACGCCCCAGAACGTGAGGGTCAGCAGGTCGGCCACGATGCGCTCGAGCTCGGTCACGAAGGAGGCGGGATGCAGCGGCTTCGTGAAGTACCCGCTGGCGCCCAGCTCGAACGCGCGCTTGCGCTCGAACGGGTAGGCCTTGGTCGACATCATGAGGAGCTTCGTCTCGGCCAGCTCGGGCATCGCCCGCAGTCGACGGCACAGCTCGTAGCCATCGAGTTGGGGCATCATGATGTCCATGAGCACGCAGTCCGGTCGGGCGGCGGCGATGACGCCCAGCGCCTCGACACTGGAATGATTGGTGGTCACGGCATGGCCGGCCCGCTCGAGCAGCGCCCGGGCGATGTCGGTTTGGACCTTGCTGTCGTCGACGATGTAGACGTTGAGCGGTCTAGCCACGCTGGCGCCCCTTTCCCGTGGCGCCCCCACCAGGGCCGGCGCCCAGCCACGGGGCGCGGGCCGGGCAGGGGGTGACCCGGTGCGACGAGCTCGAATGATACGACCGAAGGTATGGCTAGAGCCAGCCATTGCCGTGATGAACCGGCTGCGCTACCCGCAGAAGTTCATGCTCATCTCGGCGCTGTTCACCATCCCCATCGCCTTCTTGATGTACCAGTGGCTGACCCAGCTGGGCAGCCGGCTGGACTTCACGGAGCGCGAGCGCAGCGGCCTCGAGTACGTGATGACGCTGCGTCAGGTCCGAGAGCCGCTGGAGCGTACGCGCGGCTTGCGGCTGCTGGCCGAGAGCGGCGATGCGGCCGCCCGGGCCCAGCTGGACGACGAGCACGCGAAGATCGTCCGCGCCGTGGGCCTCATGGATTCCGTCAACGCGCGCCTGGGCGAGGAGCTGCAGGTCGGGAGCCTCTGGCTGCAGCTCCGGCCTCGGATCGCCCACCCCTCGGTGGAGCCGGCGATGCTGCTGACCCAGACGCGCCGGCTGCTCGACCAGGTCGCCGACAACTCCAAGCTGAGCCTGGATTCCGACCTGGACAGCTATCAGCTGACGACGGCCGTGATCACGCGCTTGCCGGCACTGGCCGACTACCTCACGGCCATCGGCGTCGGTGAGATTGCCCGGCGCCTGCCGGGCGGCGTGAGCGCGGCGCAGGACGCCTCGCTGCTCGCGACCCTCAGTCAGGCGCAGGACGAGCGCGACGCGCTCGATCGCGGCCACGCGGTGGCCTTCAAGGAGAATCCCGCGGTGCGCCAGGCCCTGGAAAACGAGCTGCGAGGGTCGTGGGAAGCGGTCGGCGTCATCGGGGAGCTGGTCGGCGGCCGCCCCGGCGGGGCGTCGCCACCTGACCTCAGCGCCCGCGCGGTGTACGATCGCTACGCCCGCGCGGTCGGCGCGGTGTTTCGTCACGATGCCGCGGCGACCACGACGCTCGACGCGCTGCTGCGGGCGCGCGGGCGCGAACTCGTCGTCAAGCGGCGCCTGCTGCTGTCGTTCGTCGTGGCGACGCTGCTCCTGGTGGCCTACCTCTGGGCCGGCTTCTACATGTCCGTGCGGCGCGCCGTGCGGGCGCTCGCCCGGACGTCGCACCGCATGCTGACCGGCCAGTTCCCTGGCGACGTGGTGGTCGAGAGCCGGGACGAGCTGCGGGACGTCGTGCATTCGTTCAACACCGTGGCCGATCGCCTGCGCACGGAATGGCAGCGCGCCCAGGACGAGAGCGCGCGAGCCCGGGCGGCCGAGGCCTCGCTGGCCAAGGCCCGGGACGTGGCGGAGGCGGCGACCCGCGCCAAGTCGGAGTTCCTGGCGGTGATGAGCCACGAGATCCGCACCCCGATGAACGGAGTGCTGGGCATGGCGCACCTGCTGCTGGGCACGACGCTCGACCCCCAGCAGCAGAAATACGTCACGACCGTGCGCGACTCCGGGCAGGCCTTGCTGACGATCCTCAACGACATCCTGGATTTCTCCAAGATGGAGGCGGGCAAGCTGGAGCTGCAGGACGAGGATTTCAACCTCCCCAGCCTGATCGGCAACGTCACCGGGCTTCTCGGCTTCCGGGCCCGCGAGAAGGGCCTCGATCTGGACAGCGCCGTCGATCCCGCCATTCCCACCGCGCTGCGCGCCGATCCCGGCCGCTTGCGCCAGGTGCTCTTGAATCTGCTCGGCAACGCGATCAAGTTCACCGACCGCGGTCGGGTGCGGGTGGCCGTGATGCATGAAGGACTGGCCGAGGAGCATGTCCGACTTCGGTTCGAGGTCAGTGACACCGGAGCCGGAATCGCCGTGGAGGCGCAGCACCGGCTGTTCCAGGAGTTCAGCCAGGTGGACCAGCAGTCCACTCGTCGCGCGGGCGGCACCGGCCTCGGGCTGGCCATCTCCAAGCGGATCGTCACCGCGATGGGCGGCACGATCGGCGTCACCAGCGCTCCGGGGCACGGCAGCACGTTCTGGTTCAGCGTGATCCTGGCGCCGGCGCTGGCCGAGGTCGAAGCGGACGCGCCGCAGACGGAGACCCCGGTGCCACCACTGCAGATCCTGGTCGCCGAGGACAACCTGGTGAACCAGGAAGTCGCGCGCGGCCTCCTCGGGCGCCGTGGCCATCAGCGTCCACATCGTGGGCAACGGGCGCGAGGCGGTGGAAGCGGTGCGACAACGCCAATACGACGTGGTGCTGATGGACGTGCACATGCCGGAGATGGACGGGATCGAGGCCACGCGCGAGATCCGACGGCTGCCTGGCGAGAGTGGCCGGGTTCCGATCATCGCGCTGAGCGCCAGCGCCATGCGGGACGAGACCGATGAGTGCATGGCGGCGGGAATGGTCGGGCACCTGCCGAAGCCGATCGATCCGCTGGCGCTGGCCGCCACGCTCGCACGCTTGGCGGCCGAGCAGGCCGTGGCTTCTGGACCCGTGCCGCCCGCTGCCGGACCGCCCGGGCTCGTGCCGCTCGCGGCCGGCCCCGGTCTGGACGTGCGGGGAGGCCGGATCGACGAGGTTGACGAGGCCGCCAGCCCGGGCGTCGATAGCGGCGCTGACGTCGACCGGAGCTACGTCGAGATGCTGCTCGATTCGCTGGGCGCCGCCAAGCTCGGCGAGCTCGTTCGCGATCTGCCCGGCCACGCGCAGCCGCATCGCGAGCGCCTGGGCGAGAGCCACGCGCGCGGCGATGCGGCGCAGCTGGCCGCCGCCGCGCACGCGCTCACCGGGATGGCCGCAAACCTGGGGCTGACCGGACCCGCCGAGCTGAGCGCGGCCATCGAAGACGCGTGCCGCAATGGCCGGGCGGGAGAGGTCGGCGACCTCTGCGAGCAGTGGAGCCTGAGCTTCGATCGCTCGGTCGCCCGTCTACGGACGCTCTGTCCGGGCCCGCTGGGGTCCTGAGGACCGGGCGGGCACCGCCTGGGAGACTCCGAGGCGTGAGCTTCTGGGTCGCGGCGGCCGAGCTTTCGGGATCGCGTCGGCCGAGCGTTCGGAGTCGCGTCGGCCGCGGTCGCTCAGAACCAGTTCGTCTTGTCCACCACGTTGCGGAGCGGCTGCCCGCCGAGGAAGCGACGAGCGTTGTCGAGAAGGATCTCGAAGCGCCGCTCGTCGAGGTACGGGCCGTGGCCGGCGATGTGCGGCGTGAGTAGCACGCCGGGCGTCGTCCACAGCGGGTGGTCGGCCGGCAGCGGCTCCTGCTCGTAGACGTCGAGTGCTGCACCCGCGATCTCGCCGGCCCGCAGGGCGGCCACCAGGTCGTCGAGCCGCGTGGTCATGCCCCGGCCGATGTTGATGAAGAACCCGGTGCGCTTCATCCGCTGAAAGCGCGCGCGGTGCATGAATCCCTCGGTGGCCGGCGTGTGCGGGACGGTGAGGATGACGAAGTCGGCCAGCGGCAGCAACGAGTCCAGCGCGTCCGGCCCGTCGAGCTTCGACACACCCGGCGGCGCCTCTCGCCGGCGCGCGTCGACGCCGATCACGTGCATGCCGAACGCCTCGCAGAGCCGGGCCGCCTCGGCGCCGATACCGCCCACGCCGACGATCAGCGCGGTCGCCTCGGGCAGGTGGATCACACCGCCCGTTTCCTGCGGCACCGGACGCCACTCGCGCCTGAGCTGCTGCGGAAGGTACACATGCAGCCCGCGCGCGAACGCCAGCACGAAGGCCATGATGTGCGCGCCGATGTGGTCGTTGTAGATCTCGCGGAAGTTCGTGACGACGGCCGGATGTGCGATCAGCTCCGGATAGTAGAACCCCGCCGGCGGCGCCGCCTGCGGCGCCTGCAGCCACCGAAGCTTCGTCGCGTGCTTCAGCAACGACGCCGGCAGCGTCCCGAACGCCGCCTCCGCCCCCGCCAGCTCCCGCGCCGCCCGCTCGCCATCCTCTGCCACGACGACCGACAGCTCCGGCACCGCCTCCTTCAGCCGCGCCGCCCACGCCCTGGTCGTCTCCGTCTGCGGCGGCAACATCACGATTTTCGGCATGGCATCTCCTCACCAAGCGCTGGAACATCGTCGGACGTACCGCCTCGACAACGCTTTTGACGCGGCGCCAAGATCAACGCGGCGTGTCCGGGGCTATTGATTGTAGGTGGGGGGCCACGAAATGGCCCCCCACACCCCCCGATGCTCGGGGTGGGGCGGCGGAGTTCCCAAGGTCGTCGGCAAGAATCTCCTCGCGCCGCCCGTTCGAGACGGGTCTTGTTCGATGTCTCGGTTCACTCGTACTGCTTCGGCTAGCTATTCGGTCCACGCTCCATGCTATATGGCTGCCACCGCCGCAGGTTGCCGCGCTCGAGAACCGACGGGTTCACGCAGCTGCGCGGCCACTGGCCGTTCAGGACGAGGGCCAGCTCCTGGCCGACGCGGCGGCGGCGGGCGGGATCGAAGCGCGCGGAGGCCGAGGCCACGTGCGCGGTCAGGATCACGTTGTCCATCTTCATGAGCGGGTTGACCGAGCACCGGCGGCTCCTGCTCCAGGACGTCGAGGCCGGCGCCGGCGATCCAGCCTTGCTCGCAGCGCCTTGATCAGCGCCGGCTCGTCGACCGTCGGGCCGCGGCCGGTGTTGATGAAGAGCGCGGTCGGCTTCATCAGCCGGAAGTGCTCCTCCTTCAGCAGGTGATAGGCGTCGGGCGTGGCCGGCGCGTGCATCGAGATGATGTCCGATTGCTGCAGGACCTGGGTGAGGCTGGCCGGCTCCACGCCGTAGGGGCTCATCACCAGCTCCTCGATGTAGGGATCGTAGGCGAGGATGCGCAGGCCGAACGGCTTGGCCCGCATCGCCACCGCACGCGCCACGTGGCCGAAGGCGATGAAGACCGAGGGTCTGGCCCATGAGCCGCGGGATCTGTAGGAGCTGCGGCCGGCCTTCCTTCCACCGACCCTCGCGCACCATGCGGTCCTGGACGACCAGCCGCCGGAAGGTGGCCAGGATCAGCATCATCGCGTGGTCGGCGACCTCTTCGATGAAGGTGTCGGGCACGTTGGTGACCGGGATGCCCTTGGCCGTCGCGGCGGCCACGTCCACCGAGTCCACGCCGACGCTGCCCAGCGTGATCACCTTGCAGCGCTCGAGGCCGTCGATGATGCGCTTGGTGATCGGCCGGCCCTTGGCGTACAGCGCGTCGGCGTCACGCGCGGCCGCGACGAACTCGTCGTCGCTCTTGGCGGCGATCTCGACGATCTCGGCGCCGATCGGGGTGAGCGCTTCCAGCTCGTAGTCGTAGGCGGCGCCGGGGCCCGCGTAGGTGACGCCGGCGGGGGTGACCACTTTGAACTTCGCCACGTCCGTTCCTCCTTGCGCTTAGGGGTTTCGGGTCATGCGCACGGGCGCGAGGGACGTTATAGACCGTTTCGGGCGACAGTGCCAGCCCGTGGCGGCGGCCAAACAATTAGGTTTGGCGCTCACCCACGCCGAGCCCTCGCCGACGCCGCCGCCCGGCGCCGTCAGCGAGTGGCTCGAACGCGTGCGTCCGTCGGACTTCCGACCGCTCTCCGACGAAGCCTGACCGGAGCGGTCAGGCGAACATCGAGAAGTCTTCGGCCTTCTCGGTGATGAACTCCAGCAGGGCCGGCACGCCCTCGCGGGTCTTGGCCACCGCGCGACGGATGGCCGGGACGATGTCATCGGGCTGCGTGACCCGCTCGCCGTAGCCGCCCAGCGCCTTGGCGAAGTCGGCGTAGTTGCCGCTGATGTCGGTCGAGCGGTACTTCTTGGTGGCCGTCTGCATGATCTTCAGCTCGATGGCCATCGAGAAGTTGTTGGACAGGATCGACAGGATCGGGATGCGCTCGCGCACGGCCGTCTCGAAGTCCATGCCGGTGAAGCCGATGGCGGCGTCGCCCCAGAAGTTGACGCAGAGCTTCTCGGGATTGGCCAGCTTGGCGCCCATGGCCAGGCCCAGGCCGTAGCCGAGCTGGGTCGTCTTGCCCCAGCCGATGTAGGTCAGCGGCTCGGTCGGCTCCCAGAACGGCGAGATCTGATCGCGCGGGCTGCCGGCGTCGTGGGTGATGATGGTGTTGGCCACGTCGACCGTCTGCATCAGATCCCACAGCACGCGGTAGGGCGACAGCGGCGCCGTCTTCTGCGTGAGCCGCGGCATCCACTGCGCCAGCCACTCCTGCTTCAGCGTGGCGATCTCCTGCGTGACCGCGGCCAGCCGGCCGCGCGGCTTGCCCTTGCAGCCGGTCCTTCACCTCGCCGATCAGCGCGTCGAGCGTGAGCGCGGCGTCGCCGGCCAGCGCGATGTCGGCCACGATGTCCTTGTTGATGTCGAGCGGGTCGAGCGTGGCGTGGGCGATGCGCTTGCCCTTGGGCATGGCCACGCCGTAGTTGGTCGAGGTGAAGCTGCAGCCGATGCCGAAGATGAGATCGGCGTTGTTCAGGAAGTGGTGGAGCTGCTTGCTGATCGAGCGCCCGCCCGAGCCGAGCGACAGCGGGTGGTTCTCCGGGAACGCGCTCTTGCCCTGCAGGCTGGTGGTGACCGGCGCCTCGAGCAGCTCGGCCAGCTCGCGCAGCTGCTTCCACGCCTGCGCGTAGTGCACGCCCTGGCCGGCATAGATGACCAGCCGGTTGGCCGCGACGAGCTCGGCGGCCAGCGCGGTGACCGATTGTGGATCCGGGGCCATGCGCAGCCGCGGCGCCGGCGTGTAGACGAAGTCGTCGGGGATCTCCGCGCGCATCACGTCGACGGGAATCTCGACCATCACCGGCCGCGGGCGACCGTTCTTCACCTGCGTGAAGGCGCGTCGCATGGCGTCCGGCACCGATTCGGGCAGCGTGACCTGCTCGCACCACTTGGTCACGTGCTGGAAGTTCATGAGCGCGGAGAAGTTCGGCGTGATGTTCAGGATCTTGCGCGGGTAGCCGCCGGGCAGCACCACGATCGGCACGGAGTCGCCGAAGGCCTGGGCCACGCCGCCGAAGGCGTTCTCGGTGCCGGGCCCGTGCTGCATGGCGAAGACGCCGATGCGCTGACCGGACGAGATCCGGCTCACGGCATCCGCCATGTGTAACCCCACGCGCTCCTGACGGACGATGATCGTGCGAATGTCCTCCTCGGCGGCGGCCTCGATGATCTGGTTGACCGGGTAGCCGATGAGGAACTCGACGCCTTCCTTCTTGAGGATCTTCGCGACGGCGTTGGCGGCTTTCACGGCTGGATCTCCTCTCTCGTTCCGGCTCGGGCCGGGTGCTCGGCAGGGTATCACGTCCGCCCGGGGCAACGCCGTTTGACGGGCCGCCGCGGCGGACTTACGCTCGGCCCACGTCAACAGGAGGCGCGCGATGGCCAAGGCCGGCTTCCGCATCATGGACAGTGACATCCACGTGCTCGAGCCTCACGATCTCTGGGTCCGCTACATGGAGCCGGCGTTTCGTGACCGGGCCCCGCGCTTCGCGCCCATCGAGGGCTCGGCGTACGAGGGCTGGCAGTTCGACGGCAAGGTGTTCCCCGCCTTCTTCGATCGGCCGGATCGCCGGCGACTGGCGCGCGTGCGCAAGGACAAGGCGCGGGTGCGCCACCTCGCCACCGGCCGCTATCGCGATCCGGCCGAGGACCTGCCGGGCGGCGACCCGCACGCCATGCTCCAGGCGATGGACCGCGAAGGCATCGACGTATCGATCGTCTTCCGCACGATGGCCTCGCACCTCATCGCCGTGGACGGGCTCGATCCCGCGCTCGCGGCCGCCGTCTGCCGCGGCTTCAACAACTGGCTCGGCGATTTCTGCGACAAGGACCGCGCGCGACTGAAGCCGGCAGCACTCATTCCCCTTCAAGATACGAAGCTGGCGGTGGACGAGGCGCGGCGCGCGGTGCGCGACCTCGGCGCGGTGGCCCTGATCCTGTCCAACCATCCGGTCGACGGCCGCCCGTGGTACGACGCGCACTGGGATCCCGTGTGGGCGGAGGCCGAGACACTCGGCGTGCCGATCACGTTCCACGGCATCCAGATGGCCTACCAGGAGCATCTCGGCCGTCGCTTCATGGACAATTTCGCGCTCGCGCATGCGGCGGGCCATCCCATCGAGCTGATGCTGGCGCTCGGCAGCCTGTTGACGGGTGGCGTCTTCGCGCGCTTCCCCGGCTTGCGCGCGGCGTTCCTCGAGGGCAGCTGCAGCTGGGTGCCGTGGTGGCTGTGGGTGCTGGACGAGCGGGTGGAGAAGTTCGGCGACGACGAGCGCTTCGCCCTGACCATGCCGCCCAGCGAGTACTTCCGCCGGCACTGCTGGGTCTCGGTGGAGCCGGACGAGGCGCTGGCCGCGCAGACCATCGCCACGCTCGGGGACGACAACATCGTCATCTCCAGCGACTGGCCCCACGACGACTCGGCGTATCCGCACGCCGTCGACGAGTTCCTGGCCCTCGAGGGTGTGAGCCCGGAGAGCAAGCGCAAGGTGCTGTGGGACAACTGTGCGCGGCTGTACCGTCTGGAGAGGAGACCATGACGCCTCAGAAGAAGATCGCGTACGTCCAGGCCGCCTGGCACACGGACATCACGGATCACTGCAAGCGGGCGTTCGTCGCCGCCCTCGCCAGGCACGGCGACGGCGCGCACCAGATCGAGTTCTTCTCGGCGCCGGGCAGCCTGGAGATCCCGCTCATGGCCAAGAAGCTGGCCAAGACCGGCCGCTACGCCGCGGTGTGCGCGAGCGGCTTCGTCGTGGACGGCGGGATCTACCGGCACGAGTTCGTCGCGCAGGCCGTCCTGCAGGGGATCGTGCAGACGTCACTCGAGACCGGTGTGCCGGTCCTCTCCGCGGTCCTGACGCCGCACCACTTCCACGAGCACGACCGCCCATCACGACTTCTTCCGCGCCCACATGGCCACCAAGGGCGAAGAGCTCGCCAGCGCCTGCCTGGCGATCATCGAGAACCTCGCCGCGGTGTGAGCCGAGGCACTCGATGAGGAGCGCCCCGGCTTTGCCGGGGCGCTACGAACGCCCGGGGGGGTATGGGGGGCCATTTCGGGGCCCCCCATTCAGAAAATCCAGCGCCACGGCGACGTGCATGGCGATGCCGCTGGGCAGCGCCGATTCGTTGACGATCATCCGGTTGGAGTGATTCGGCGGCGCCGGCCCCTCGGCCGGCTTGGTGCCCAGGAAGGCGAAGGCGCCGGTCACGCGCTGCAGGACGTAGGAGAAGTCCTCGCTGCCCATGATCGGCGTGGCCATGGTCTGCACGTGCTCGGGGCCGAGCAGCTCGGTGGCCACGCGGACGACGCGATCGGCGAAGGCGTCGTGGTTGACGGTGACGGGATAGCCGCGGATCAGGTTCACCTCGACCTTGGCCCCGTGGGCCGCCGCGACGCCTTCGGCGACGCGCTTCACCCCCTCCAGCACGTTGTTGCGGGTCTTCTCCGACACCGTGCGGATGGTGCCGAGCAGGCTCGCGGTCTCGGGGATGATGTTGCGCGTGGTGCCGGCCTCGATCTTCGCCACCGTGACGACGGCGGGATCGAAGGCGTTCACGCGGCGCGTGACCAGCGTCTGGAACGCCTGGACGATCTCGCAGGCGATCGGGATCGGGTCGAGGCAGTCGTGGGGTGCGGAGGCGTGACCGCCGTCACCGCGCACGAGGATCTGGAACGTGTCGCCGGAGGCGAGCATCGCGCCGCCCCGGGTGGCGATCACGCCGGCCGGGTGACGAGCGCCCACGTGCAGGCCGAACGCGGCGTCGGGCTTGCTCTCCTCGAGGAGCCCTTCCTCGATCATCACCTTGGCGCCGTGATAGCCCTCCTCGCCGGGCTGGAACATGAACACGACGCGGCCGGGCAGGGTGGCCCGCCGCGCGGCCAGCATGCGCGCGGCGCCGACCAGCATGGCGACGTGCGTGTCGTGACCGCAGGCGTGCATGGCGCCGTCGACCTCGGAGGCGAAGGACAGGCCCGTGTCTTCCTTCAAGGGCAGGGCGTCCATGTCGGCGCGCAGCAGCATCGTCCGGCCCGGCCGGCCGCCGTCGAGCGTGGCGACGACCGAGGTCGTCTTCTGTCCCGTGCGCGTCTTCAGGCCGAGGCCGTCGAGCGCTTCCAGCACCGTCTGCTGGGTCCGCGGCAGGGTGAGGCCGATCTCCGGGTGGCGATGGATGCGGCGTCGAAGCGCGACCGTGTCGTCCAGCAGGCCGCGGGCTTCGTCGAGCAGCGTCGTGTGAGTTGTCGTCATCGTTCTCTCCTGGCGTGAAAGGCCTAGAGCTTACCGCAAATCCGGTACAATCGGCCTCAACCGGGAGGAAGTTGGATGAACATCTTCAAGGCCATGGCGGTGAAGGACCTGGAGCAAGCGAGCCGGGCGATCCCGGTGATCGACGTGGCGCCGGCGTTTCGTGGCGCGCCCGGCGGGCTCGAAGCCGTCGCCGCTCAGGTCCGGAGCGCGAGCGAGCAGGTCGGCTTCTTCTACGTCGCCGGCCACGGTGTGCCCGAGACGCTGATCGACAGCGCCTTCGCGGCCTCGCGCGAGTTCCACGCCCTGCCGCTGGCCGACAAGCTGGCCCTCAAGCTCAACCAGAACAACATCGGCTACCTGCCGGTGAACGAGAGCATCCAGCGCGCCTCCACGGTGCACAAGGCCACCCGCCCCAACTTCAACGAGAGCTTCTTCATCAGCCACGAGCGAGGCGCTGACCACCCCGACGTCGTGGCCGGCACGCCACTGCGCGGCGCCAACCAGTGGCCGGCGGGCCGCGATCGGATGCGCGCGGCGATGGTCGGCTACTTCAAGACGATGGAGGCCTTCGGCGAGCGCATGCTGCCCGTGCTGGCTCGCGCGCTCGAGATGCCGGCCGGCATTCTTCGCGCCGTTCTTCGCCAACGAGGCCCACATCAACCTGCGCTTCCTGCACTACCCGCCGCAGGAGATCGACGATCCCGAGCAGTTCGGCCAGGGACCGCACACCGACAACTCGTTCATCACGTTCCTGGCCCGCGAGGACACGCCGGGCCTGGCCGTGCGGCTGCCCAGCGGCGAGTGGCTGTCGCCGCCGCTGATTGCCGGGACGTTCCTGGTCAACCTCGGCAACGTGATGAAGCGCTGGTCGAACGACCGCTTCCTGTCGACGCCCCACGGCGTGGTGAACGACTCGGGCCGCGACCGCTACTCGATCGCGTTCTTCTACAGCCCCAACATCGACGCGACGATCGACGTGCCTGCCCACCTGCACGTCGCCCGACAATCCCCCGCGCTACGAGCCCGCGCCGTCTACGGCGATCTGGTCAAGGCGTTCTACAGCGCGAACTACTTCCACCAGAAAGACCACGCGCGCGACACCGCCGCGTCCTGAGCGCGGAGCCGCGGAGCGACGGCTTCGCCGGGCGCCGGGGGTCTCGGGCACTTTCCCGTCTCCCTGAGGCGCCCTGCCCGGCACGGACGCCCCGAGCCGTCCGTCCTGATCCGGCGAAATGGGCCGAAATCCAGCCTGGCATTGACTATGCGACGGCGCTCGCTCATCTTTCGCCTCGGGAGGACGCCATGGCGACGAGGAAGAAGAGCGGCAAGGGCAAGCCGACCACCAAGCGGAGCAAGACCCCTGACCTCAAGGTGCGTGACGCGGACACGAAGAAGGTCAAGGGAGGGCTGCTGCCGGCGGAGCTTCAGGGTGAATACGCTCACGTTCAGCAGCAACGCCACGGGCATCGGCTAGAGCCGATCGGCCGGGCGGCGGCGCCAGGCGCCGCCGCCCAGCTGAGTGACTCGCGTTGACGGCGCCCGAGGCGCTACAGCAGGGCGGGACGGCCGGCGACTTCGGCGACGATGCGGACGAGCGCGGCGGGGGAGACCGGCTTGGTGACGTGGGCGGTGAAGCCGGCGGCGAGCGCGCGGTCGCGATTTTCCTCGCCGGCGTAGGCGGTCAGCGCGACGGCGGGGATGCGGCCACCGTGCTCGCGCTCGTGCTCGCGCACGCGGGCGATGAGGTCGTAGCCGTCGGCGCCCGGCATTCCGATGTCGCTGATCAGCACGTCGATGTAGGTGCTGCCCAGAATGTCGAGCGCGGCGTCCACCGAGTCGGCCTCGCGGACGTCGGCGCCGCAGTCGGCGAGCACGGTCTTCACCAGGCGGCGCGAGTCCTCGTGATCGTCGACCACCAGCGCCCGTAGCCGGTCCAGCCGCGGCAGCGCGGCGTCCTCGCGCGGCCGCCGGCTCTCGCCGGGCGTGCCTGTCGCGGCCGGCCGCGCCTCGCGGGCCAGCAGCGGCAGATACACGGTGAACGCCGCGCCCTGATCCGGCCCGGCGCTGGCCGCCTCGACGCGGCCGCCGTGCAGCGCGACCAGGCGCCGCACGATCGCCAGCCCGAGGCCGAGCCCGCCGTGGCGCCGGGTGCTGCTGCTGTCGGCCTGGTGAAACGTCTCGAAGATGTGCGGCAGCATCGCCGGATCGATTCCCTGGCCGGTATCGCTCACGGTCACCCGCGCCGTGCTCTCGTGACGATCCAGCCGGACCTCGATGCGGCCGCCCTCGGGCGTGAACTTGGCGGCGTTGCCGAGCAGGTTCAGCATGACCTGCTCCAGGCGCATGGCGTCGCCGGGCACCCAGGCCGCCTCGGGATCGATCGCGACCGAGACCACGAGCTTGCGCGCTTCCGTGTCGCGGCCGCACCGAGTCGAGCGCGTGCTCGATGACCACGCGCAGATCCACCGGCCGCTTGTCGACCTGCAGCTTGCCGGCCACGATGCGCGAGACGTCGAGCAGATCGTTGATGAGCTGCGCCTGCACGCGGGTGTTGCGCTCGATGCTGGCCAGGGCGCGCTGGCGGCCTCCTCGCCGCCGAGCCGGCCGGAGCGGAGCAGCAGCACCCAGCCGAGCATCGCGGTGAGCGGCGTGCGCAGCTCGTGCGACAGCGTGGCGAGGAACTGATCCTTGGCGCGGTTGGCGCCCTCCGCCTCGGCGTAGAGCCGCGCGTTGTCCACCGCGATCGCCGCCCGCTGGGCGAGATCACGGGCCAGCGCGAGGTCGGCCGGACCGTAGCGACGCTCGGGGCGGGTCGTGATGAACGACAGCGTGCCGATGGCGCGGCCGCGCGCGGTCATCGGCACCACCATCGCGGACTTCGGCGCGAGCTGGTGGACCGCCGCCAGGCTCTCCATCCATTCCGGTCCGATCTCGGGCAGCAGCAGCGGGTGACCGTCCTTCACCCGGTCGAGCGCCGGCATCAGCGCCTGGCAGCTCGGCCGACGTGGCCAGCCGCTCGAACATCTCGGCCATCCCGGTGCCGTCCGGGTCCTCGCCGGCGGCGTGCAGGCGGCGGCCGCCGATGGGCTCGGCCAGGTGCACGACGCACCAGTCGGCAAAACCCGGCACCGCGAGTCGGACGAGACTGTCGAGCGTGGCCGCCTGGTCCAGCGAGGAGGCGAGCAGGTCGCTGGCCCCGGCGAGGAAGCGCGCGCGCTCGGCGGCCGCCTCGGCCTCGGCCTGCGCCGCCTGCGCCATCTCCAGCAGATGGTCGCGCTCCTCGGTGAGCCGCTTGCGCTGGGTCACGTCGAGCATCAGACCCTGGATGCGTCGCACGCGGCCGTCGTCGCCGGCCACCGGCCGCACGATGTTGTCGATCCAGATGAGCCGACCGTCGACCGTCGCCATGCGGTACTCGAGGCGGACGTCGCGGCCCGACGCGCGCGCGCTCGCGCAGCAGGGAGAGGACGGCGTCGCGATCGTCGGGGTGGATCAGCGTGTGCCAGAATCCCGGCTCCTCCAGCCACTGGCGGACCGGATGGCCGAGCATCGTCTCGGCCCGCTGGCTCACGAAGGTGATCCCGAGCGTGGCCGGATCGGCCTCCCACACGATGCCGTCGAGGCCCTCGACGAGCCCGGCGAACCGCGTGCGGGCCTGCAGGGCGCCGCGATACTGCCGACCCTGATCGACCGCGGTGGTGATGCGACTGGCCAGCCCCTGGGCGGCGTGGAGATCGACACGCGTGTACGGCTCGCCGGCGGCACGCACCAGCGTCAGGGCGCCGAGGACGTGGCCGCGTCCCACCAGCGGCACGATCATGGCCGAGCGGATGCCCGAGCTCGGTGACCAGGCGCGTCTGCTCCTCGCCGCGGGCCACGCGGCCGAGCGCGACCTCGTCCGCCTCGGCCACCATCTCGGGGTGGGCGTCGGCGAGCACGCGCGCGAGCGCCTCGGGAAGCTCCCCCGACAGCGGGCGCTCCTGGAGCTCCTGGGCCGCCGGCTCCAGGGCGGGATCGACGTGCGCGACGACGAGTCGGCGGATCTCGCCGCCGTCCTCGACGAGGTCGATCTCGCACCAGTCGGCCAGCGTGCCGGCGACGAGCCGGGCCAGGCTGGCCAGGGTGGTCTCGTAGTCGAGCGAGCCCGTGAGCATCCCGCTGACCTCGGCGAGCAGCGCGTACTGCCGGGCGCCGTGCTCGGCCTCGGCGCGCTCGGCCTGCGCGCGCCGCAGCTGCTCGGCGCGCTCGTCGTCCTGGCGCCGCTGCTCGGTGACGTCGCGCACCACGATCAGACAGACGGCGCCGCCCGGCCCGTCCACGCGCGCGATGGCGGCGTCGAGCGCGAACTCGGTCCCGTCGCGGCGGAAGCCGATCGGGCCCGCCTCGACGCCGTTCGTGATGGCCCGCAGCCGCCCGCGCGCGCCCTCGAGATGGGCGTCGAGGACGCGGAGGAAGCGCTGGGAGAAGAAGCGATCGGCGGCGCCGCCCACCGCATCGGCGGCGGTGCAGCCGAACAGCGCCTCGGCCGCGCGGTTGAAGCGGATCACACGGTGCGCGGCGTCCACGCACATGATGGCGATGGGCGCCGCGCTGATCATCGCGCCCAGCCTGGTCTCGCTCGCGCGCAGCTTGGTCTCGACCTCGCGCCGGGTGCCGGCCGCCGCGACCAGTGTCTGGGCCAGGTCGTCGAGCTCGCTGACCGGGAAGGGCCCCAGCGTCGGGACCTCACCCTGGCCCATCGTCCGCGCGCCGCCCTCGATGGCCCGTACGACGCGCCTCAGCCGACGGGACACGAGGAGGGCCAGACCGACGGCGATCAGGATCAGGACCCCGGCGGTGATGTACCACCCCCGGCGCGGATCCCGACCCAGCACCATGACCGTGGCCACCGCACCGAGCGGGAGACTCGCGAGGAGTAAGAGGAGGAGGTGGGACCGGAGCGACAACCTCACAATGGGTGCGGCGAGTTGCATGCCCGCGGCCGAGCAACATTCGCACCAATCGTGGCGCGTCAGAAGTTGAGTGCCGACAACCCGAGTGCTGGTCCTACACCGTCATGCGCGAGCGGTTTCCTGACACGTGCTGACAGCACGCCGACGCGAGCGATCGCCGGGGGGACGGGCCCCCAGGAATCAGCCGCGAGGGATGCGCCCGATACCCGGCAGTCGTCCCAGGAAGTTGCCGCTGATCCCGCCGTCCACGACGAGGTCGTGGCCGTTCACGTAGCGGGCGTCCGGACCGAGCAGGAATGCGATCACGTCGGCGATGTCCTCGGGTGTTGCCACCCGTCCCACCGGGACCAGCGCGTCGCGCTCGGCGGCCAGCTTCGGATCGCGATAGACCGGCTCGGTCATGCCGGTGCGGACCATCCCGGGCGACACGGCGTTGACCCGGATGCCGTCGGGCGCGAATTCCTGCGCGAGCACCTGCACCAGCATGATGACGGCGGCCTTGCTCGGGCCGTAGGCGCCGAGGTTGGCGTGGGGGTTACTGCCGGACATCGAGCCGGTGGCGACGATGGCGCCGTGCGCCGCCTTGAGCGCCGGGTGCGCGGCCTTGGCCAGCAGCCACGTGGCCCGCGTGTTGACCGCGAAGATCTGGTCCCAGTCGCGCACGTCGTAGGTCAGCAGCGAGCCCGGCCGGTTGATGCCGGCGTTGCTCACCAGCCCGTCGAGACCGCCGAAGCGCTTGACCGCCTCGTCGACGACCCGCGCCGGCACGTCGGGCGCGGCCAGATCGCCGTGCAGGGGCAGTGCCTCGGCGCCCAGCTTGCGCAGCGCCTCGACGACGCCGTCGAGGCCGGCCGACGGACCGATGTCGACGGCCGCCACCATGGCCTTCGTGCCGCGCGCCTGCGCGTCGCGGGCCACGCGCAGGACCGTCGCCCGTCCGATGCCGCTCGCCGCCCCGGTCACCAGTACGCGCATCTCACTCTCCTCGGCGCGCGCGCCCGCTCGTCACTTCTTGGCGGCGCGCGCGATGGCCGCGATCTTGTCCGCGAAGTTCACCTGGCTGTCGTCCTGGGGCTGGTAGCCGATCTTCCGCTTGGCGCTGGCCAGGCTCCAGAACCGGTGCGTGTTGCCGCTGATGCCGTAGACGATGAGGAACGGAATGCCGTTGTCGTCCGTGATGTCTTCCGTCTCCACCATGCGAATGGCCTGCTGGGTCTGGTCGCGCGCCGAGAGGTAGGCGCCGAGCGCGCGGTGCATGGTCGGGATGTCGCCGGGAGTGATGGTGTCGAGGTCGTTGTCGCGCGGGCCGCCGATGCGCCACTGCACGACCTCGAGCTTGCGCCCGTCCACCTTGCCGGTGGCGAACACGAAGCCCATCAGCTCGTAGGAGGCCTTCGACCAGCCGTACCAGTTGTCCGAGCGCGGCGGCATCTCCGGCGTCACCATGTCCACGCGGCCGTCCCACACCAGCCGCTCGTAGTAGTCGGAGGCGTGGTTGGAGCTGCACACCACCACGCGGCGCACGCCTTCTTCCAGCGCCACGCGGTAGACGTTGTAGGCCAGCGCCACGTTGGCGTGCTCGGCCTGGAACTTGGCGTCGCTGTTGTCCTGCCAGGTGTCGGCGGTCATGCCGGGCGCGCGCACGAAGCCGCAGTGGATGACGGCATCGGCACCGCGGAAGTGCTGCCGGTACGCGTTGCGATCGGGATTGGTGAGATCGGACACGATGCAGCCGGGCACCGGCTTGCCGTTGCGATCGGTGCTGCGCACGTCCAGCGAGACGACGTCCCAGCGCTCGGTGAGCGCGCCGAACATCCGCTGGGCGACGTACCCGCTGGCTCCGGTGAGAACGACTCGACGCTTGGCCATCACTTCGCCTCCTCGAAAATTCAGACGACGGTGCTACCCGCCCAGGCCTTTGGCCTTGTAGACGGGTGCGGCCTGGGGGCCGGCGAGGAACTGGATCAAGGCTCGGCCGGCGCCGGCATCTTTGGCCTCGGTGGCGAGCCCGACCGAGAAGACCGTCGTCGTCTGTAGCTCCGCGGGCAGTGGCCCCACGACGTCGACGCCGGGCACCGCCATCAGCTCGGGGATCTGGGCCGCGGCCAGCTCGATCTCCCCGGCAGCCACCATCTCACCGGCCTTGGTGCCGGTATCCTTGTACTTCGCCGCGACCTGCTCGGTGAGGCCGAGACGCTCGACCGCCCGCGCAAACGCCACGCCCGAGGCGCCTTCACGCGAATAGCCGATCGATTTCGCCGCGACAATCGTGCGCTTCAAGGCCTCAGGCGTGCTGATGTCGGGCTTCGGCGCGCCGGCCTTGACGCCCACGCCGACTCCGGACCGGGCGACGTCGGCCTTGGTGGCCGCGACGACCTTGCCGCTCTTCACCAGATCGTCGATCGTGGCCGACGTCAAGACCAGGACGTCGGCCGGCGCTCCCTCGAGGACACTGGTTCTGAGCACGGCCGCCAGACCATAGGTGACGAGGATCTTGTGACCGGTCGCCGCCTCGAATGATTTGAACAGCTCGACGGTAGCCGGCTGCATCCCCACCGTGCTGAGTACCTTGATCTCGGCCGCATCCACGACTGCTCCGGTCAGCCCGGTCCACAGGCCGAGCGCAACCAGCACGGCGAGCGCCGCCCGCCGCCCGCCGTCGGCCAACATCACTTGGCCTCCACCGTGCGATGGTGCTGCACGCCCAGCTTGCTGATGCCCAGCTCGACCACGTCGCCCGGCTGCAGGTAGCGCGGCGGCTTCTGGCCGTGGCCGACGCCGGCCGGCGTGCCGGTCGAGATGAGATCGCCGGCGCGCAGCGACATGAAGCGGCTCACGTAGGCCACGAGCGAGGCGACGGTGAAGATCATCTTGGCGGTGTTGCCGTGCTGCCGGCGCTCGCCGTTGACCGTGGTCCACAGCTCGAGGGCCTGCGGGTCGCCGATCTCGTCGGCGGTGACGAGCCACGGGCCGACCGGGCCGAAGGAGTCGGCGCTCTTGCCCTTGGTGGTGGTGCCGCCGTGCTCCATCTGGAACGCGCGCTCGGAGACGTCGTTGACGATGCAGTAGGCGGCCACGTGCGCCAGCGCCTTGCCCTCGTCCACGTTGCGCGCGTCGCGCCCGATGACCGCGGCCAGCTCGCACTCGTAGTCGAGCTTGGTCCCGCCGCGCGGCCGGATGGTCGCATCGTCCGGGCCGCAGATCGCGCTGGGCGCCTTGATGAAGACCGTCGGCTCCTTCGGCAGCGCCATGCCGACCTCTTCGGCGTGATCGGTGTAGTTGAGACCGATGCAGACCATCTTGCCGATGCCGGCCAGCGGGCAGCCGAGGCGCGGGCGGCCGCGCACGATCGGCAGCCGAGCCGTCTTCACTGCGCGCAGCTTGCGCAGCGCCGCCGGCGCCAGTACGGCGGGCGTGATGTCCTTCACGACTCTCGACAGATCGCGCAGTGTTCCATCGGCCTCGACGAGCCCGGGCTTCTCGGCACCCAATCGACCGAAGCGCACCAGCTTCATGGCAGTCTCCCTCGGGCTTCGCCCCGCTCACGCCTCGACGCGATCGCGCTGGACCGGAACCGGCGCGAATTCTATCATCGTCCGCGACTCGAGCATGGACGGCGCGGACGGCCGCAGTAGCGCGTGCTGAGAATTCTCCTGGCGCCCGCCCTCATCGGGGCGGCGAGCCTGGCCGGCCGCCGCTGGGGCCCGGCGGTGAGTGGCTGGCTCGTGGGGCTCCCGCTCACCTCGGCGCCGGTGACCTTCCTGCTCGCCCTCGAGCACGGTCCCGCCTTCGCCGCCCTGGTGGCGCTCGGCACACTGGCCGGGACGGTCTCGCAGATCCTCTTCGCCGTCGTCTACGCGTGGCTCGCGCGCCGCCACGGCTGGCCGCTGGCCTTCGTGGGTGGCAGCGTCGCGTTCGCACTCTCGACGGCGGCGCTGGCCGGCCTCCGCGCGCCACTGCTCCTGCTGGCGTGCGCCGTCGTGATCGTCCTGGTGCTCGGTCTGCGCGCGATTCCGATCGTGGCGCAGCGAGCGACGGCAGCGGCGGCGCCGCTGCCGCGCTGGGATTTGCCCGTGCGCATGCTGGCGGCCACGCTGATCGTCGGCGGGCTCGTGGCGGTGGCGCCGGCGCTCGGGCCGCGCGTTCACCGGGATGCTGTCGCCGTTCCCGGTGTACGCCGCGATCCTCACGGTCTTCGCCCATCGCGGGCAGGGCGCGCCGGCGGCCATCGGCGTGCTGCGCGGCCTGCTCGCCGGGCTGTTCGGCTTCGTCGGCTTCTTCGTCGTCGTGGCCGGCTCGATCGAGCGCGTGGGGATCACGGTGGCCTTTGCCGTCGCCACACTCGTGGCGCTCATCGCCCAGCTCGTGTCGTTGCGCGGACTTCGCGCCGGATCGTCGTGAGTGCTGCGCTCGCGTCGAGGGGCCCGCTGGCGGTGGTGCGCGTGCGGCGTCGCGACTCAGGCCGCGCGCAGGCGCGGATCGAGCAGATCGCGGAGCGCGTCGCCCAGGACGTTGAAGGCGAAGATGGCCAGGGTCAGCGCCAGGCCGGGGAAGATCGACAGCCACGGCGCGCGCACCATGTAGCTGCGTCCGGTCGCGCTGAGCATCCCGCCCCACGACGGCCGCGGGCGGCGGGCACACCGTAGCCGAGAAAGCTCACCGCCGCCTCGATCAGGATCACGAAGCTCGACGTAGGTGCTGGCGCTCACGATGATGGGCGCGACGACGTTGGGCAGCACGTGGCGCAGCAGCACGCGGCCGTGCGAGGCCCCGCGGCGCGGCTCGCCTCGATGTAGGCGTGCTCGCGCACGACGAGCGTGGCGCCGCGGATGATGCGCGACTGCGGGAAGGCCTGGCTGATGCCCAGCGCGAGGATCACGCTGCCGAGCCCCGGGCCCAGCAGGACGAGCAGCACGATCACCATCACGAGCCCCGGGAAACGCCAGCCAGGCGTCGACGAGCCGCTGCAGGCCCAGGTCGAGCCGGCGGCCGAAGTATCCGCTGACGATGCCCATGGCGGCGCCGAGGAGCACGGCGAGGGCCGTGGCGGCGAGCCCCACGGTCATCGAGACCTGCGCGCCGTAGATGATGCGGCTGTAGACGTCGCGGCCGAGCTCGTCGGTGCCGAACCAGTGCGCGCGGCTCGGCGGCTGCAGGGCGTCGATCAGCGACGTCTCGTTGAAGTGATGCGGGGCGAGGCGAGTCGGCGAGGAGCGCGACGGCGAGCAGGATCAGAACGATCGCGCCCCGACGCGGCGCCGATCGGCTTCTTCGGACCAGGTCGCCGACGAGAGCGAGGGTCATCCGACCTGCGCCCGCGTGCGCGGGGATCGATGGCGACGTAGGTCAGGTCGACGGCAGGTTGACCGCCATCACGAACAGGGCCAGGAACAGCACGAGCGACTGGAACATGCGGGAAGTCCCGGTGCGCGACCGCCTCGACGAGCAGGCTGCCCATGCCGGGGAGCTGGAAGAGCGTCTCCATCACGATGCTGCCGCCGATGGCCTGGGAGGTCTGCACGCCGAGGATGGTGACGGACGGGATGATCGCGTTACGCAGCGCGTGCTTCAGCACGACGGCGTCCGGGCGCCAGCCCCTTGGCCCGCGCGGTGCGCACGTAGTCGTGGCGGAAGACCTCGAGCATCATCGCCCGCGTCATCCGCATGATGGGCGCGCCCAGATGCGAGCCGAGGAGGCCGCGGGCAGGGCGAACTGCGATCAGGTTCCGCCGGGGCTGGCGCCGAACGGGACCATCTGCAGGCTCGGGCTCCAGCCGAGCCAGATCGACGGCACGCACGATGGCGAGCGTGCCGAGCCAGAAGCTCGGCAGCGAGAGGAACATCATCGCCACGCTCCGCAGCGTCATGTCCGGCCAGCGGTCGCTGGCTGACCGCCGCGACCACGCCGGTGACGCCGCCGTAGACCACGGCGAAGGCCAGCGACGAGCAGGCCGAGCTCGAGCGTGACCGGCAGCCGCTCGGCCAGCACGCTCAGCACCGGCCGCTGCGTCCACAGCGACTCGCCGAGGTCGCCGCGCAGCAGGCCGGCCGAGCCAGCGGCCGTACTGCTGTAGGAAGGGCAGGTCCAGGCCGAGCCGCGCCCGCATCTCGGCCAGGCTCTGGGCATAGCCGAGATCGGGAACATCAGCTTCACGACGTCGCCCGGCAGCAGACGCATGATGACGAAGACCATCACGCTCACGAGGAGCAGCGTCGGCACCATGAGGACCAGCCGCCGCGCGAGATAGGTCGCCTACGGGCGGCCGGCCTGCGGGTCAGGAGGGCGGCGCGCGGCGATCACTCCATCCACGCCCCGACGAGGCTCATCGCGTAGCCGTAGCCGCGCACCGTCGGGACGTAGCCCTTCACGCGCTGAGGTGACCCGGTGATCATCATCGGCTCCGGGCAGTAGACGCGGTACATCTGATCGTGGAAGGCGTCGACGAACTGGCGGATCGATGCTTGGCCCGCGTCTCCTCGTTCGGCGCGCTGCGCGCGCTGCTTCACCAGCTCGGTCAGCTTGGGGTCGTCCAGATGGAGCTGGTTGCGGGTGTCGCCGGGCGAGTAGGTGCCGAGCCACTCGTCCTCGTCACCGAGCGTCCACGCCGGGATGTGCACGAGCCCCTCGAAGTTGCCCTTGTAGGTGCTCGAGATCCAGACCGGATACTCCTGCGTCGACGATGCTCGCGTCGATGCCGAGCTTGGCCGAGCATCGACTTGAGCAGCTCGGTGCGCGAGGTGTAGTCGGGCCGTAGCCGGTGGTCGTGGTGAGCTTCACGGGCAGCCGTTCGGATAGCCGGCCTCGGCGAGCAGCTTCGTGGCGGCGGCGACGTCGTAGCGGTACCAGCGCGCCGACTCGCCCAGCTTGTCGAGCGGGATGAAGTACTTCGACGTGACGCGGAATGGGCCCGGAGAAGAGCTCGGCGCCCTCGGTGAACATCGCCTTGGCCAGCCCGTCGCGGTCGATCGACTGAGACGGCCGCGCGGCGCACGCGCACGTCGCTCCACGGCTTCTGGTCCACGCGCCCGACCAGGTTCTCGCTCGTCTGGAAGAGCGCGCTGCGGCAGCGACCTTCGCGCCCGGGAATGGCTGCGCGCCTCCGGCACCAGGAAGTGCGGCAGGCCCTCGCCGCGTCCGGCCGGGATCAGATCGAGCTTGCCCGTGCGCATGGCGGCGATCTGGCCGACGTGTCGGAGATGATGTAGAGCTCGACGCCGTCGAGGTACGGCTTGCCCGTCTCGAAGTAGTCGGGGTGGCGCTTGAACACCAGCCGCTGCTTCTCGCGGTACTCCTCGAGCATGAACGGCCCGGTGCCGATCACCGTGTCCGCCGACGTGTAGTCGCCGCGCGCCGTCCGGCGTCGGCTTGCCCGCTTCCTTGGCGTAGATGTACATCGTGGTCGCGGCCAGGTTGGCCACGAACGACGAGAACGGGCGCCGACAGCTCGAAGCGGACGGTGTACTTGTCGGGCGTGGTCACGGCCTTGAGCGTCGGGAACAACCGCGCCTCCGGCGACTTGGTCAGCGCTCGAAGGTGAACTTGACGTCCTCCGAGGTCAGCTCGCGGCCGTTGACCGGCGGCTTGTTGTGGAAGTGCACGCCCTTGCGGAGCGTGACGACGTAGGTGGTCGGGTTCGGCTGCGTCCAGCTCGCGGCGAGATCGTTGCACGACCTCGCCCGAGCGGGTCGTACTTCAGCAGCCGGTTGTGGGTGTAGGCCAGCGCCAGCTGCGTGTAGACCGGCGCCTTCTTCTTGCCCAGCGTGTCGAAGCCGACCGGATCGGACTGCTCGGCGACGCGGAGGACGCCTCCGCGCTTGGGGGCCTGGGCGCGGCGTGGGCGCGACGGCGACGAGGCGGCGACGCTCACGACGGCGGCGGCGACGAGCGTGCGGCGGAAGCGGGTCATGGGAATCCTTTCCTGATCTCGCCGAAGCCTCATTCGCCACGGAAGACGGGCTTGCGCTTCTCGAGCATCGCCCGGCGGCCCTCGCTGGCGTCGGCGCTCTGACGGGCGCGGAGCGACAGCGCGGTCAGGTCGTCGTGCGGGATCTGCTCGCGCGCCGAGATCGTGCGCTGGATGACGGCCTTGATGCCGGCCAGCGACAGCGGCGCGTTGTCGGCCACCGTGCGCGCCAGCGCGGCGGCGGCGGTCTCGAGCTCGGCGGCCGGGACGACCTGGTGGATCATCCCGATCTCGCAGGCGCGGCGCGCGTCGATGGGGCGTCCCGTCAGCAGCAGGTGACGGGTGTGGGCGGGGCCGATGATCTCCACCAGCTTCTGCGCCAGCGGGAACCCCAGGATGAGGCCGATGCGCGCCAGCGGCATGCCGAAGCGGGCGGGCTCGGCGGCGATACGAAGGTCGCAGTGCAAGCGCCAGCTCGCAGCCGCCGGCGATGGCGTCGCCGTGGACGACCGCGATGGTGGCGTGTCGCGAGCCCTCGATCCGCCGCAGCACGGGCACCACGCCGGCGTCGGGATCGTTGGAGGCGACGCGCGCTTCCATCTCCTTCAGGTCGCGGCCCGAGCAGAAGGCCGGACCGGCGCCGCGGAACACGATCACCCGCACGTCGTTGCGCGCGTCCAGGCTGTCGATGCTCTCGCCCAGCAGGCGAAGCATCGCGGCGTTCATCGCGTTGCGCTGCTCGGGGCGGTTGAGCGTGACGGTGGCGACGCCGTCGGCGACGGCGATCAGGATCTCGTCGGACATGGCGCGATGGTATCATCCGGTCGCGGTTCCCAGGACGGGAGATCATGAAAGTCATCTACGAGGTCCGCGACAAGATCGCCCGCATCACGCTCAACCGGCCCGAGGTCATGAACGCGATGGACGCCGAGGTCTACGCGGAGCTCTCGAAGGCGTGGGAGGACGTGCGCGACAACCCGGACGTGTGGATCGCGGTCATCACCGGCGCGGGCGATCGGGCGTTCACCGCCGGCGCCGATCTCAAGTCGCTGATCCCGCAGCGGCGCGAGCGGGCGGACTTCTGGCTCACGCAGAAGAACATGATCCTCAATCGCGGGCTGGAGGTCTGGAAGCCGGTGATCGCGGCGGTCAACGGCTACTGCCTGGCCGGCGGCATGACGCTGCTGTTCGCCACCGACATCCGGATCGCCGCCGAGCACGCCGTGTTCGAGATCTCCGAGGTCAAGCGCGCGATCCTGCCCGGCAACGGCGGTACGCAGCGCGCGCTCCGACAGCTGCCGTACGCGATCGCCATGGAGATGCTGCTGCTCGGCCGGCGACTGACCGCCGCCGAGGCGCTCTGCTTCGGGCTCGTCAACGCCGTGGTGCCCGCTGAAAGACCTCATGCCGACGGTCGACACGTACGCCCAGCGGCTCTGCGAGAACGGACCGCTCGCGCTGCGGGCGGTGAAGGAGCTGGCCATCCGCAGCCAGAGCGTGCCGCTGGAGCACGGGCTGCGGCTGGAGGAATCGTTCCAGGAGTTCCTGCGCACGACGGAAGACGCCAAGGAAGGCCCGCGCGCGTTCGCCGAGAAGCGCAAGCCGGCGTACAAGGCCCAGTAGATGGACCGCCCGTCGCGCTCTGCGCTCTTCGTCCCCGGCCATCGGGCGTCCTGGATCGAGAAGGCCGCCGGCTACGGCGCCGACACGCTGATCCTCGACCTGGAAGATTCCGTTCCCGACCAGGAGAAGGCCGCCGCCCGCGGGATCACCAGGGCCGGGATCAAGACCCTGAAGGACAAGGGCCAGGCCGCCGTGAACGTGCGCGTCAACGGCTTCGCCACGGGCCTGACGCTCGACGACCTGGAAGGCGTGCTGTGTCCCGAGCTCGACGCGATCGTGCTGCCGAAGGTCGAGACGCCGGCGGACATGCACGAGCTGGATGCGCTGTTGACCCACCTCGAGCGCCGCCTCGGGATCCCCGTGGGCACGATCGAGACACCGCTCGGCTGCGAGACGTCCAAGGCCATGCGCAACGTCTACGACATCGTCACCCAGTGCCGGCGGGTCAAGCACGCCTCGCTCGCGGCCGGACCGGGCGGTGATGCCGCGCGGGCGATCGGCTACACGTGGTCGAAGGAAGGCACGGAGACGCTGTACCTGCGCTCGAAGCTGATTCTCGACGCGCGCGCGGCCGGCGTGCAGTACCCGACGATCAGCTCGTGGTGGAACATCAAGGACCTGGAAGGCCTGGAGCGGGACGCGAAGTGGAACCGGCAGCTCGGCTACCGGGGCCAGACGGTCATGCATCCCTCCCACGTGCCGATCGTCAACGCCGTGTTCACGCCGTCCGCCGAGGAGATCGCCTTCCACAAGGGGCTGATCGCGGCGATGGACGACGCCACGCGCAAGGGCATCGCCGCGGTGACCTACAAGGGCGACATGGTCGACGAAGCGATGGTGAAGACGTCCCGGGAGCTGCTCGCGTTCGCCAAATCTATCGGTCTCGAGGCCTGAGCCATGCCGAACTTTCCTGGATTCAAGCTGCCCGACGAGCTGCGCATCCTCAGCGAGCAGATCCGCCGCTTCATCAAGGAGGAGATCGTTCCGCTCGAGCAGCGGATCGATCCCGACGCGCCGTCGATCCCCGAGGAGGACTTCGAGCGGCTCTCGGCCAAGACCAAGGCCGCCGGCCTGTGGGCGCTGGGCGCGCCGGAGGAGTACGGCGGCGGCGGGCTCGACACCTTCAGCATGTGCGTGGCGCTGGAGGAGATGTCGCAGCACCGCATGGGGCTCTACAGTCCCGGCTGCGGCACGTTCGGCCGCTATCCGCCGCCGGCGATCTGGGCGGGGAGCAAGGCGCAGATCGAGAAGTACGCGGTGCCGACGATCCGCGAGGGCTGGCGGACGTTCTTCGCCATCACCGAGCCCTCGGGCGGCGCCGATCCGGCCGGCGCGATCCAGTGCCGCGCGGAGCGGCGCGGCGACAAGTGGGTGCTGAACGGCCGCAAGGTCTTCATCTCCAACGCGCACAACGGCAAGTGGGGCATCGTCTTCGCGCGGAGCAACAAGGAGAAGGGCCGGGCCGGCATCTCCTGCTTCATCCTGGAGCCCGGCACGCCGGGCTTCACGGCCAAGCCGATCCGGACGATCCGCACGCAGGCGATTCCCAACGACGTCGTGTTCGAGGACTGCGAGCTGCCGGGCGACGCGCTGATCGGCGAGGAAGGCCAGGGGCTCAATCTCGCCTTCGACCTGCTCGTGAAGAATCGCTTCCCGTACTCGGCGTGCAACCTGGGCGTGGCCATCGCGGCGCATCGCATGGCGATCGCCCACGCCAAGCAGCGCTCGACGTTCGGCGCGCCGCTCAGCACGCGCCAGGCCATTCAGTGGATGCTGGCCGACGCCGAGGTCGAGATCCGCGCGTGCCGCTGGATCATCTGGGAGGGCGCGTGGAAGGCCGACCGCGGCGAGGACGCCCGCGTGGAGGCGTCGATGGCCAAGCTCTACTCGAGCGAGGTGCTGGGGCGCGTGGTGGACGCCGCCGTGCAGATCCACGGCGGCTATGGCGTGTCGAAGGAGTTTCCGCTGGAACGCTGGTATCGCGAGGCCCGCGTGCGCCGCATCGGCGAGGGGCCCTCGGAGGTGCATCGCATGGTCATCGCCCGTTCGCTGTTCCGCTGATGCTGCCGCTGGAAGGCGTCCGCGTCGTCGAGATCGCGCAGAACCTGGCCGGCCCGATGGTGGCCGAGATCCTGGCCCACATGGGCGCCGACGTCATCAAGATCGAGCGCCCCGAGGGCGACGACGCCCGCCGCTGGGGCCCGCCGTTCTTCAAGGGCACCTCGCCGGGCTATCTGGCCGTCAACGCCAACAAGCGCTCGATCACCGTCGATCTCAAGGACAAGGCCGCCGTCGAGCGGCTGTTCCCGCTGATCGGCGAGGCCGACGTGCTCGTGCAGAATCTCAAGCCCGGATCGCTGGAGGCGCTGGGCCTGGGTTCCGACGTGGTCACCAAGCGCTTCCCGAAGCTGATCTACTGCTCGGTGTGGGCGTTCGGACGCACCGGCCCGCTGAAGCTGAAGCCCGGCTACGAGCCGATGGTGCAGGCCTTCTCCGGTCTCATGATGATGAACGGCGACGAGGGCGGACCGCCCACGCGGATCGGCACCTCGATCCTCGACTACGGCACCGGCATGTGGGGCGCGATGGGCGTGCTCGGCGCGCTCGTCGGCCGCGCGACGACCGGCCGCGGCTGCGTGGTGGACGCCTCGCTGTTCGAGACGGGACTGGCGTGGCTCAAGGGCCACTACGCGAGCTTCCGGACGTCCGGCGTGGTGCCCGAGCGCCATCGCACGGGCAGCAACCGCGTGGTGCCGTTCCAGGCCTTCGAGACCAAGACCGGCCCGGTCATCGTCGCCGCCGGCAACGACCGGCTCTTCGTGAAGCTGGCCACGGTGCTGGGTCATCCCGAGTGGGTGACGGACCCGCGCTTCAAGACCAACGCCGCCCGCGTCGAGAACCGGCCGGCGCTCTGCAAGATGATCGACGAGATCATGGCGGAGCGGAGCAAGGGCGAGTGGATCGATCGGCTGGAAGCCGAAGGCGTGCCGTGCTCGATCATCAACAGCCTGCCGGAGGCGGCGGCGCATCCGCAGGCGGCGGCGCTCGACATGATCCAGCCGATGCCGGGCGAGGACTTTTCGCTGGTGGCGCTGCCGATCTCGTTCGATGGGGCGCGGCCGAAGATTCGCTCGGCGCCGCCGGGCGTTGGCGAGCACGACAAGTCGTTTGCTGCGGGGGAGCGCTGGCGCGGGCGCTGATACTCCGGGCGGCGAGGGCGCGGCGGGAGGCGGGGGCCCGGCCGCGCCGACATGGCTCGCCTGTCGCCGTAGGTCGCTTCGGGCTCGGCTCGCTTCGGGCCCCCCATCCCCCTGAAGGGGGTTGGGGTGTGGCCAGTTGAATCGTCGGCGGCTCGCTCGCCGAGCCCGAAGCAACCAACGGCGACGACGGCTCGCCATGACGGCGCGGCCGGGCCCCACCTCCCGCCCCGCCCTCGCCGCCCTCAGTGATCGTGCGTCGCGCTTTGACATCGCGATCGGTTCTCGCGCGGGTCGATCGTCCTTCGTGAGCGATTACTCTTCGGGCAGCCCCAGCGCCTGGCGGAGCGCGGCGCGGCGGAACTGGGATTCTGACCAGGAGCGGCCGCCGGTCAAGCCGCCGTCGACGACGAGGGCGTGGCCGTTGACGAAGGTGGCGTCGTCGCTGGCCAGCCAGAGCGCGGCGTGCGCGATGTCTTCTGGCAGTCCGGAGCGCTTGATCGGCTGGACGTTTTCCAGGATGCCTTTCATCTGGGGCACGATGGCCTCGGCCTGCTCGGCGGACATCCCCAGGCCCTTGCCGAAGATCGGGGTGGCGATGGCGCCGGGGCAGATGCAGTTCACGCGGATGTTGTGCTCGCCCAGCTCCATGGCCACGGTCTTCGTGAGCTGGATGACGGCGGCCTTGGCGGCGCTGTACACGTGCGGCCCGAACCCCGCGGTCAATCCGGCCACGCTGGCCGTGCTGATGATGGATCCGCCGCCCTGGCGCTTCATGACCGGGGCCGCGTGCTTCATGCCCAGCAGCACGCCACGGAGCAGCACGCCGATCGTCTGATCGAAGCCCGCGATGTCGATCGCCTCGACCCGCCCGCCGACGCCGCCGAAGCCGGCGTTGTTGAAGATGCAGTCGAGACGGCCGAAGCGCCGGACCGTCTCGGCCACCGCGCCCTGCACGTCCGCTTCGCGGCTGACGTCGGTGTGCACGTAGGCTGCCCGCGCGCCCAGCTCGCCCGCCAGGCGGGCGCCGTTGTCGTCGAGGATGTCGGCGATCACCACCGACGCGCCCTCGCGCGCGAAGAGACGGACGGTGCCTTCACCGATGCCGCTGGCGCCGCCGGTGATGAGGGCGACCTTGTTGGCCAGCCGGCTCATGATCGAGCGCTCACGCGCGGCCGCCGCCGAGCGGCGTGCCGCCCCAGCGCTCGAGCATCGCGAACTCCGGCACCGTCTTGCGCTTGAGCTTGGTGAGCTGCTTCACCGGCCGCCCCAGCGGCATGACGGCGGCGATGGCCACGTGCCTGGGAATGTCGAGCAGCTGCTGGATCTTCGGCTCCTCGGCCACCGCCAGCGTGGTGATGGTGCCGGCGAAGCCTTCCTGGCGCGCCGCCAGCAGGATGTTCCACGCGAACGGATAGATGGACGCGCCGCTGATGACGCCCACGCGATCGAGGTCCTGATCGGTGGAGGCGACGACCTTGAGATCGACGCAGATCACGAGCACCGCGGCGGCCTTCAGCACGGACTCGGTCAAGCGCGCCGGCGGCTGGGTCCGCTCGATGGTGGCGTCGTCCACTTTCGGTGGATCGATCGTGTTCCAGGGGTTCTCGCCGTTCTGCACCTGCGCGGCGTAGCGCTTGGCGGCCGGCACGGTGAGCGCGGCCAGCGCCTCGCGCGTGGCCCGCTCGCGCACGACGACAACGCGCCAGCCCTGGCGGTTGCCGCCGCTCGGCGCGAAGCGGGCGTGATCGAGGATGCGGGCCAGCGTGGCGTCGGGCAGCGGGTCGTTCGTGAACTCCCGCGCCGAAAACGTGGTGCGCATGACGTCGTACAGCTCCAGTCGTGCCCTCCGGGGTTCGGTCTGCGAGCCGCGACCGCGGTCGCGGCCCTCACTCTAGCCGATTCGCGGGATGAACGACCGGGCTATCGAGAGACGAAACGCGAGGCGGCTTCCGAGTCAGGGCAGGAGGTCGGCGACGTTGATCGCCGCGGCGGGGGCGGCCAGCGGCGATACTCGAGCTTCGGCTCCCAGAGTAAGAGCTTGGCCGTAGCGCCAACCGAAGACAGCGGCGGCGTCGGGCACCGGCTCGCGATAGATCTCGAGTCGGCGGGCAGGAATGTTGACGATCCAGTAGTCGGCGATGTGCGCTCGCGCGTAGAGGCTGCCCTTGTCCTCGCGATCAAAGCGCAGGCGAGAGAGCGCGACCTCGACGATCAGCACGGGCTGCGCAGGGTGGGCATCGCGAAAGTCTCGCGGATCACCAGGGACGACACAGACATCGGGTTCCGGCTCGGATTCATCGTCCAGGGCCACGGGCATCTGCGCCCGGACGCTCCAGCCTGAGCCGAACGCGACCGTGAGAGCGCGTTGAACAAGCTGGATCACGGTGGCGTGGGAACTGTGCTGAGGCTCCTTGACGATCATGTGGCCGCCGAGCAGCTCGATGCGATCCTCCGAGCCGAGGAACTCGGCCTCGACGAGGCGTTCGTATTCGACGCGCCTCCACTTCCGGGTCTCGATCGCCGGGTCGCCCATCCCAGGTACGTTATGCACGCGTCCTGCGCTCCGTCAATGTCTGGGATTTCAGACGAGCCGGAGGTCAGACGATCGGCCAGCGCGAGCGGGGGAAGCTGACGCCGGTGCGGGCCAGCAGCTTCTCGCCCATCTCCTGCACCTGGGCGAAGAGGCGCGACTCGTCGACGAACGACTGGCGGTAGGCGTCCACCACCACGCGGCCGTCCACGATGACCGTGTGCACGCTGCGGCCGTCGGCGTTGTAGACGAGGTTGTTGATCGGATTGAAGAGCGTCTGCCACTCCGGCCGCTGCGTGTCGAACAGCACCAGGTCGGCCTTCTTGCCGGGCTCGAGCGAGCCGATCTCGTCGCCGACACCGAGGGCCTGCGCGCCGGTCAGCGTCGCCAGCTCCAGCGCGGTCTCGGCCGGGATCTGCTTCATGTCCTGGCGGGCGTCCTTGTACTGGATGGCGGCCATGTTCAGCGCACGCACGATGTCGAGGTGGTTCGAGTTGTTGGGCGAGTCGCAGCCGAGCGCGACCTTGACGCCCTTGGCCAGCAGCTCGGGCAGCCGACCGTGCTCGCCGACGCCGCGGCCGCCCTTGGCGGCGGTGACCGGACACATGGCCGCCGTGGTGCCCGTCCGCGCCATCGCAGTCGATCTCGGCGGCGTCGATGCCGAGCACGTGGGCCAGCACGACGTTCGGTCCGAGCAGACCGATCGACTCCAGATACTGGGTGGGGCTGGGCGCGCCCTGCTGCTGATAGTCGCTGGCGCGCCTTGGCGCCGCTGTTGTGGTGCAGCGTCAGCGACGTGCGGTGCTCGTCGGCCAGGCGCTTGAGCCCGCGCAGCAGATCGGCGCTGCACGTCTCGGCCGAGAACGGCATCGCCCACGCGCGCAGCCGGCCGTTGAGCCGACCGTGCCACTTCTTGATGAAGGCGGCGGTGCGGTCGATCGCCTCGGACGCGCGTGTAGCGCGGCAGGGGGAACGGCGCGTCGCGATCGCTGACGCAGTCGCCCATCATCACGCGGATGCCGGCATCCGTCGTAGGCCTGCAGGCAGGCGTCGGGGAACTTGGTGCTGCCCGGGATCGACGAAGCAGACGGTGCCGCTCTTGAGCAGCTCGACGAGGCCGAGCAGGGTGGTGGCGTACTCCTCCTCCTCGGTCATCGCCAGCTGCAGCTGTGAAGACGTGATTGAGCGGGCTGCCGGCGTCGTCGGGGAAGATGCCGCGCACGGCGTGGGCGTAGCTGATGTGCATGTGCCCGTTCACGAAGCCGGGCGTGACCACGAAGCTGGCGGGCGTCGATGACCCGATCGGCCGAGGTGCCGGCCAGCTCGGCCGCCTTGCCCACGCGCGTGATGCGGCCGTTGTCGATGAGGATGGAGGCGTCCCGCACGATCCGGCGCTGCGGGTCGACGGTCACGACGAACCGGGCATTGTCGATCTTCAGGCTTGGCATGGCCGCCATGCTAGCGCAGCCGTACAGAGGAGCGCCACGGGCCCTGAAACCGGGCTACGAGGAGCGCCACGGCTACGCCGGGGCGCGACGAACGCTGGGGGGTGTGGGGGGCCATTTCGGGGCCCCCCACGCTTGACGTAGCGACGCGGCTCCTAGAGCATGGCAGGGGCTGGCTCCCGGGAGGCGAGAGGACTCGTGTACTTCGACAGGCGGTTGTGGGCGCTCACGGTTGGTGTTCGCGGTCGTATCGCCTTCACGGTTCTGGTCGGCCTGGCCGCCGTGGCCGCCGGCATCGCGCGGCTGGCGCTGCTCGGCTGGCTGCTCGCGCGGGTGCTGGCCGGCGAGTCGCTGGCGGCGCTGACGCCGGCCCTCATCCTGACCGCCGTCGCCCTCGTCGGGCGCAGCGCGCTCGACTACGCGCGGACGATGGTGGCGCATCACACGGCCGCCTGCGTGCAGCAGCGCCTGCGCCAGATGCTGTACGAGCACGTGGCCGTGCTCGGCCCCGCCCACTTCGTCCGCGATCGGACCGGCGAGGTGATGCTCTCGCTGGTCGAGGGCGTGCAGCAGCTCGAGGTCTACTTCGGCCAGTATCTGCCCCAGCTCTTCGTCTCCGCGCTGACGCCGGTGCTGATCTTCGCCTTCGTGGCGTTCCTCGACCTGCCGGTCGCGCTGGTGTTCCTGATCACGGCGCTGGTGACGCTGCTGGCGCCGACGCTCTGGCACGCCTGGGACAGCAAGGCCAGCCTCGCCCGCAACCGCGCCTACGGCGCGTTCGGCGCCGAGTTCCTCGACGCCGCTGCAGGGGCTGGCCACGCTGAAGGCCTTCGGCCAGAGCGGCGCGCGCGGCCGGCGACTGGAGGAGCGCGCCCACGCGCTGTTCAAGAGCACGATGTGGGTGCTCGGCACCAACACGCTGGCCCGCGGCATCACCGATACCGGCATCGCGGTCGGCGCGGCCGCCGCGCTGGCGCTCGGGGCCTGGCGCGTGGGCACGGGAGCATGTCGCTGCCGGCGCTGCTGATCATCCTGATGCTCGGCGTCGAGGTGTTCCGGCCGCTGCGCGAGCTGCGCATCCTGCTGCACCAGGGGATGCTCGGGCTGTCGGCCTCGCGCGGCATCTTCGCGCTGCTCGACGCCGACGCCCGCGGTGACGCGGATCGGGCCGGCCGGCCCGGAGCCGCGTCGACGCCGGCGTGGCCTTCGACGACGTGACGTTCACCTATCCCGGGGCCGACGCGGCCCGCCCACGCCGGCATCAGCTTCGCGGTGCGCGCCGGGCGAGCGGGTCGGCATCGTCGGCGCCAGCGGCTCCGGCAAGTCGACCGTCGCCCGGCTGCTGCTGCGCTTCTACGATCCCGAGCGCGGCCGCGTCACCATCGGCGGCCGCGACCTGCGCGAGCTGAGCCTGGCCCAGGTCCGCGGCCGCATCGCCGTCGGTCAGCCAGGACACCTGGCTCTTCCACGGCACCGTCGAGGACAACATCCGGATGGGCCGGCCCGACGCCACGCCCGAGCAGCTACGCGCGGCCGCCCGCGCGGCCAACGCCGAGGAGTTCATCCTGCGGCTGCCGCAGGGCTACGCCACGGTCGTCGGCGAGCGCGGTCTGCGGCTGTCGGGCGGGCAGCGGCAGCGCATCGCGATCGCGCGGGCGCTGCTGTGCGATGCGCCGATCCTCGTGCTCGACGAGGCGCTGTCGTCGGTGGACGCCGAGAGCGAGGCGCTCATCCAGGCGGCGCTCGACCGGCTGATGGTCGGGCGCACGACGCTCGTCTTCGCCCACCGGCTGTCGAGCGTGATCGGCGCCGATCGGATCCTGGTGCTCGACCAGGGCCGCGTCGTCGAGCAGGGCACCCACGCCGAGCTGATCGACCGGCGGTGGCATCTACGCCCGGCTCATGGCCGGCGCAGGCGCGAGACAGCGCCGGTGCGGTGGCGGTCGACGCCCGCGTCGCGTGACGGAGCTCGTCACGAACCGCGATGCGACCGATCGCCGTCGAGCCGCACCGAGCCGGTCGACTCCATCGTGCGTGGCGAGATCGGCTGGGGCGCGGTGCTCGGCACGCTGCTCGACAAGACGCGCGGCTACCGCGGGCGCCTGGCGCTGACGTTCGTGCTCGGCATCGTGCGCGTGATCGGCGCTCATCGGCGTCGGCGTGCTCGGCGCGCTCGCGGTCCGCGCCGTCCGCCACGGCGAGCCGGCCGGCGCCTGCTGCTCGGCCTCGTCGTCGTCGGCGCCGCTCGCCGGCGTCCTGCACTGGCTCGAGTCCTGGCTCGCGCACGACGTGGCCTATCGGCTGCTCGCCGACATGCGCATGGCGGTGTTCCGCAAGCTCGACGCGCTGGCGCCGGCCTATCTCACGCGGCCGGCGCACCGGCGACCTGGTCGGCGTGGCCACCCACGACGTCGAGCTGATCGAGTACTTCTTCGCCCACACGGTGACGCCGGCGCTGGTGGCGGTGCTGGTGCCGCTCGCCGTGCTCGCCGTCCTCGGCGCCTTCGCGTGGCCGCGCTGGCGCTGGTGCTCGTGCCGTTCCTGGCGTACACCGCGCTGGTCCCGGTGCTCGGCCGCGGGCGCGCATCGACCGGCTCAGCTCGCGCGGCCCGCGAGGCCTCCGGCGAGCTGAACGCGCACGTGGTGGACACGGTGCAGGGCCTCGGCGAGATCGTCGCCTACGGACGCGTGAGCGCGTGGGGCGAGGCGCTCGCGGCCAAGGCGCGCCGCTTCGACGACCTGCGGCTGCCGTTCCTGCGCGACCTCGCCCGCCAGACCGCATTCCAGGAGATGGCGACCGGTCTCGGCGGTCTGGCGGTGATCGCGATGGGCGCGTGGCTCGCTCAGCGAGGGCCGTCTCGACGCGGCCGCGCTGCCGCTGCTGACGCTGCTGGCGCTCTCGGCCTTCGTGCCGCTGTGGGAGGTCGCGCAGGTCGGCCGCCAGCTGGCCGACACGCTCGGCGCCGCGCGGCGGCTCTACGCGGTCGAGGCCGAGCCGGTGCCCGTGACCGACGGGCCCGGCGTGGCCGCGAGCACGGGCGCGCGGCACGGCGCGCGTCGCGGTCGAGCTAGCCGACGTGAGCTTCGCGTATCCGGGCCGACCGCGGCCGGCGCTCGACGGCGTGTCGTCACGCGTCGAGGCCGGCAGCACCGTCGCGGTCGTCGGGCCGTCGGGCGCCGGCAAGACGACGGTGGCGAACCTGCTGCTGCGCTTCTGGGATCCGCAAGCGGGCGGGTGCGCTGTCCGGCCACGACCTGCGCGACTACCGCTCGACGACCTGCGCCGGCGCATCGCGCTGGTGGCCCAGGACACCTATCTCTTCAACGACACGCTGCGCGCCAACATCCTGCTGGCGCGCCCGGACGCCGACGACGCCGCGCTGCCGCGTCGCGATCGAGCGGGCGGCGCTCACCGAGGTCGTCGACGACGCTGCCCGACGGGCTCGAGACGCTGGTCGGCGAGCGGGGCGCGCGGCTGTCGGGCGGTCAGCGCCAGCGCGTGGCCATCGCGCGCGCGTTCCTCAAGGACGCGCCGGTGCTGGTGCTCGACGAGGCGACGTCGCACCTCGACGCCGTGAGCGAGGCGACGGTGCGCGCAGGCGCTCGAGCGTCTGGCGCGCGACCGCACGACGCTGGTCATCGCGCATCGGCTCTCGACGGTGCGCGACGCCGACGCGATCGTGGTGCTCGACGAAGGGCGAGTGGTGGAGATCGGCTCGCACGCGGTTCTTCTCGCCCGGGGCGGGCTCTACGCGCATCTGGTCGCGCGCCAGCTTGGTGCGCTGGCGCCGGCATGAGCGCCAAGCCGGCGGTCGGTCTGGTGGCGGTGGCCGGCCGCCGACGCGCCACGCTCGAGATCGCTCAGCGTCTCGAGCACGAGGGCTTCACCGGCCTCTTCTGTCCGAGCCCGGGCGACGGCCTGGCCTCTGCGAGGCGCTGGCTCTGGTCGACGCGCGAGATCACGTTCGGCACCAGCATCGCCAACGTCTACACGCGCCACGCCTTCGACTACGCGCAGACCGCCGCGGTGATCCACGAGCTCTCCGGCGGTCGATTCCGCTTCGGCGTCGGCGTGAGTCATGGACCGATGCACGAGCGCTGGTATCGCTGCCGGGTCGGCAAGCCGTCGACGACATCCGCAAGTTCGTGGCCGACGTGCGCGCGGCCGACAGCCAGGTGGGGCGCTGCCGCCGATCGTCCTGGCCACGCTGCGCGCCGCATGGTCGAGCTGTCGGCCGAGATCGCGCGGGGGCGGTGTGGGCCAACGGCGCGCGCTCGCACATGGCGGCGTCGCTCGGCGACCTGCCGGCGACGGGCGCGACGACCCGGCGTTCTTCATCGGCGACATGGTCCCGACCTGCATCGACGACGACCGCGCGGCCGCGGCGGCGGTAATGCGGCGCACGCTGACCTCGTACGTGCAGCTGCCGAACTACCAGAACTACTGGATCGAGGCCGGCTACGAGGAGGAGATGCGCGCCATCCGCGCGGCGCTCGCGCGGGCGAGACGCCAGGGTGCCCGCGCTGATGTCCGACCGCTGGCTGCGCGACGTGACGCTGTTCGGCCGGCGCGGCGGAGGTTCGCGAGGGCGTCGAGGCCTGGCTGGCGGCCGGCGTGCGGACGTCGATCGTGGTCGCCGTCCTCGACGCGCGGCGGCCAGATGAAGGCGTTCGAGGAGATGATCGCCGCGTTCCGCTAGCCGCACCAGGAGGGCACGCCGCATGCCATCCCCGATGAACGATCCCGGCTATCTGCTCTGTCGTGCCCTGCGCGCCCGGCGGATCGTGGAGAGCTGGTCTCCCCTCAGCTGCGCCCGGGGGCGATCGTGGCGTGCGACAACACCACATCCGCCGCCAGCTCGTATCGCGAGTACTTCGAGTTCGTGCACGATCCTCGCAACCGGCTCCGCACGATGACGGTGCCGTTCGAAGGCGGATTCGAGGTCACGGTCCGCATCTGAGTCGTCCGCTCAGGTCGTCCTCGTAGGTCGTACCGACGATAAGGAATAGGATTCCCTACTCGCTCACCACCACGCGAATCGGCGTCGGATTGAATCCGTTGCAGGGGTTGCGTGTCTGCGGGCAGTTCGAGACCACCGCCAGCACGCGCGATCTCGGCGCGGAGCTCGACGTAGTCACCGGGCTTCGACCGACCGTCGACGATGCCCATCGTGCCGTCCGCCAGCACGGGCACGTTCATGAAGAAGTTGATGTTGGCGACGACATCCTTTTCGCCCAGGCCGTGCGGGGCCAGCGCGCGAAGGAAGTTCGCGTGGCAGCTCGGCGTGTCCGGCACCTGGTAGCGGAAGAGATTGCTGGCGGCGCTGCAGCAGCCGCCGATGGTGTCGTGCCCACCCCCCATCGTGTCCGCCACGATCGTGAAGAGCTTGGTCGCGCGCACCGAGTAGATGCCGTGGCCCACGCCCAGGTAGACGTTCTTGTTGTACTTCATCGTGTCCGCCGCGTTGTAGCGGTCGGCGGGGTCGTCGGCGTTGTAGCAGAGGAAGTCGACAGCCTGCTTCCCTTCGAGGTCCACGATGCGGAGCGTCTGCCCCGGGGTGATGACCCCGGACCAGTTGTCGTTGGGGGCGATCACCGCGTCTTGCAGGGTCTTGTTCGCCATGGGCTCCTCCACGAGGCCAACCCTACGCCGGGACCGGGAAGCGGCGCAAGGTGCAGCCTGAATCCGAACTCGGATGTAGCCCGTAGGGTCGGCAGAAGATCATGGGCACCGACAAGGAGGACCGATCATGAGGCGTTCTTCCCGCGGCATGGGCCTCGTGGCCCTGGTGACCTTGCTCGCCTTCGTCGGCGGAACCGCCGGCGCCGCGAGCCACAGCGACGCCCCGCTGATCAAGCAGGACCCGCAGGCGAACCTGACCGACGTCTACGCGTTCGTCGGCACGAAGTACAACGACCCGCGCGTGAAAGTCCTGAACGTCATCGTCCACGTGCGGCCGTTCTCGGAGCCGGGCGACGGTGTGATCTACGACCGGTTCGCCGACGACGCGCGCTACAGCATCCACATCGCCGACCCGCTGACCGGCGCCGAGCTGGTTCGCTACGACTTCACGTTCTCGAACATCAATCCGCAGTCACCGCCGGGCCTCAAGAATCCCAACACGATCCTCTCCTACGGCCTCGGCACCGAGGTCGGGCCGATCAACGACGTCGGCGACGCGCGGCAGAACTTCGTGCAGACCTACGACGTCACGAAGGTCGTGACGAAGGACGACAAGGGCCGGCGACCACGACGCTCGTGGCCAACGATCTGCTGACGCCGCCCCCGAACGTCGGCGCGCGGACGACGCCTTCTACAACGACGCCAACGGCAAGGCGGTCTCGGGCGCGACGTCGTTCGCGGCGCTCGACAACTACACGCGGCAGACGGTGTTCGGTCTGGCCTCGGGGGAGGCGGTCTTCGCCGGGCCGCGCGACGACGGATTCTTCGCCGACACGCCGGGCATCTTCGACCTGCTCGATCCGCGGATCCTCGGGGGCGGGCTCGGTCAGGCCGGAACCGGCGTCGACGGCTTCAAGGGCTTCAACGTGCTCGCGTACGCGATCCAGATCCCGCTGCAGCAGCTGCCGAGCCTTCCCTACCAGAGCCCGTTCTTCGGCCCGCAGACCGGCGTCGGCGTCTACGCCTCGGTGTCGCGTCCGAGCGTCACGATCCGGCTCGGCCCGCGCGAGCCGCTCAGCGAGTCCCTTCGTGCAGGTCAATCGGATGGGCAATCCGCTGTTCAACGAGGTGCTCGTCGCCTTGAAAGACAAGGACCACTACAACCGCCGCTCCCCGACCGACGACGCGACGTTCGCGACGTACGCCCGCAACCCCGAGCTGGCGGGCCTGATCAACACGGTCTTCGGGACGAACTTCGTGACCACGAATCGCGAAGACCTCGTGGCCATCTTCATTCCCGACGTGCTGCGCGTGAACACCGGGACCGGCCCGGTGCGGCTGGCCGGCCAGGCCGGGTTCAGCCGGCTCGGCTTCATCGGCGGCGACACGACCGGCGGCGCCTCCGGCGGCTGGCCGAACGGCCGTCGCCTCGGCGACGACGTCGTCGACATCGCGCTGACCGCGATCGCCAGCGGGCCGAGCTACTCCACGATCACGGTGGTCGGCGACAACATCAACGCCAACGACCAGGTCTACAACCAGGTCTTCCCATACTCGGCCACGCCGCACGCCGGGCCGACGAACCGCAAGGATCCATAGGCCGATGGCCAGGCCGAGCGGGACCGCATCGCGTGCGCTGCTGGTCGCCGCTCTGGCCGTCGCTCTGACGCTCGGCGCAACGCCGGGCGTCGGGGCGACGAGCCACGGCTCCGACGCTTCCGTCCCAACCCGTCCCTCGGTCGATCCATCGATCGATCGGTTGACCGCCAGAACTCGCGAGCATCGGCAGGATCGCGCGGCGTGGACCGCGCTCGGCGACGCCTTCATGCAGAAGGCGCGTGAGACCGCGGACGCGAGCTACTACGGCCGCGCCGAGCAGGCGTTCGAGCGGGCGCGGGCGCTCGACGCGGCCGACGTCGATGCGCTCGTCGGTCTGGCGTGGGTCCAGAGCGCGCGGCACGAGTTCGAGAAGTCGATCGAGTCGGCCCGGAAAGCCCTGGCGCTGGCACCGGCGAACGCCGCCGCGTACGGCCTGCTCGGCGACGCGGCGCTGGAGCTCGGCGAATACGACCTGGCCGCCGAGCACTATCAGCGGATGCTCGACCTGCGCCCGGACATTGCGGCCTACAGCCGGACCGCGCATCTGCTGTTCGTCACCGGTGACGTACGGCGCGCCGCGTGGCTCATGGGCAAGGCGATCAACGCCGGCGCCCCGTACGCGGAGAACACCGCGTGGTGCCGGGCGCAGCTCGCGCTGATGCACCTGGCGACCGGCAACCTGCTGGCCGCCGAGCAAGTGGTCGAGCAGGCGATCGGCCGGGCGCCGAGCAACTACCATATGCTGTTCGCGCAGGGACGAGTCCGGGCGGCACGCGGGAGCTACGCGGCGCATCGACTCGTATCGTCGCGCGAGCGCGATCGCCCCGCAGCACGACGTAGTGGTCGCGCTTGGACAGCTCTACCTGGTGACCGACGACCGAAAGGGCGCGGAGCAGCAGTGGGCGCTCGTCGAGACGATCGCCCGATTGAACAAAGCCAACGGCGTGCAGGGCGACGTCCAGCTCGCGAGGTTCCTGGCCGACCGCGACCGCCGGCTCGACGAATCGCTGACGATTGCGGAGCTCGAGTTCAAGCGCCGGCCCAACGTGTTCGTGGCCGACGCGCTTGCGTGGAGCTACTACAAGAACGGGCGCTATGCCGATGCCCGGCGAGCGATCACCAAGGCGCTGGCCCAGCGCACCCCGGACGCCAGCATCTTCTTTCATGCCGGCATGATCTACGCGAAGCTCGGCGACCGCCCCGACCGCCCAGCGCCACCTCGGCCAAGCCCTCAGCCTGAACCCAGCCTTCGACCCCATCGACGCCCCGCTAGCGGCCGCGACGCTGGCGGAACTGGGCTCTCGGCCTCCCGAACCACAAGACGCTGCGCGCTAGCCTAGCCGAGCACCATCCGCTTGAAGGACTCCGCGTAGCGCAGCCCGGCCTTCTTGCCGTCGCGGATCGCCCACGCCTTCAGGAGCTGATCGACCCACTCGCCCTTGCCGACCTGCGAGCGGTGGGCCTTGAGCGCGCGACACTTGGCGCACAGCGTGCGGGCGATGTCCACGTAGATGTCGGGGTCGCGCGCGCCGGACAGGAAGACCTGCTTGACCTTGTGGCGGTCGAGTCCCTCGGCGAGCAGCTCGGGGAAGATGGCGCTCGTCTCCGACGACGGAAAGACCGCGTCGAGCGCGGCGTCGGCCACCGCGCGATGGTCGGGGTGGTTCATGTACTCGTTGCCGTAGTAGCGCACCGTCGGATCGCCGGTCACGACGATGTCGGGCTTCACGCGGCGGATGACGCGCGTGAGGTCGCGGCGCAGGCCGAGGGTGGGCTGCAGCGTGCCGTCGGGATAGCCGAGGAGGATCACCTCGGAGACGCCGAGGATCCGCGCCGCCGCGCGCGTTTCCTTCTCGCGGATGGGGATCAGCCCGTCGCTGGAGGGCGTGTGCTCGTTGACGCCGGCGCCGCCGGTCGAGACCAGGCAGAAGGCCACGTCGCGCCCGTCGCGGCTCCAGTGCGCCACACTGCCGCCGATCGTGAATTCGTTGTCGTCGGGATGGGCGGAGATGCAGAGGATGCGCCGGAGCGACGCGCCCAGCTCGTGCCCTTTCCCTGCCGCGCGAGCCATCAGCGCCGGCCGAGCGCCGCCGTCGTCTCGTCGAGCGCCTTGCCGAACCGCCGCAGCATCTCCTCGATCTCGCCTTCGGAGATGATCAGCGGCGGGCAGAGGGCCACCGTGTCCTGCAGGTTCCGGACGATGAGGCCGTTGGCCTGGGCCCGCGCGACGAAGAGCGGCTCCCGCCGAGCCGAGCGGGTCGAACGTGCCGCGGCCGGGCTTGTCGCGGCACCAGCTCGACGCCGGCCACGAGCCCGACGCCGCGGATGTCGCCGATCAGCGGATGGCCGGCCAGCTTGCGCACGCCGTCCTGCAGCATCGGGCCCACGCGCCGGACGTGACCGAGCAGGTCGCGCTCCTCGAAGATGTCGAGCACCTCGAGCGCGACGGCGCAGGCGGCCGGATGCCCGGTGTAGGTGTAGCCGTGGGCGAACACGCCGAGCTTCTCGCTCTGGCCCACGCAGGCCCTGATAGATCTCCTCGGAGATCGACGGTGGCCGAGAGCGGCAGATAGCCGGAGGTGATCGCCTTGGCCATCGTCATGATGTCGGGCTTGCAGCGCGAAGGTCTCGGTGCCGAACATCTTGCCGGTGCGGCCGAAGCCGCAGATGACCTCGTCGGCGATGAGCAGCACGTCGTGCTTCTTCAGCACGGCCTGGATCTTGTCGAAGTAGGTGGCGGGCGGCACGATCACGCCGCCGGCGCCCATCACCGGCTCGGCGATGAAGGCGGCCACGGTGTCGGGGTCCTCGCGCTGGATCTGCGCGTCGAGGTTCTCGGCCAGGCGCGTGGCGAACTGCTCCTCGGTCTCGCCGCGGCTTGCCGTAGCGGTAGAAGTACGGGCAGTCGGTGTGCCGCACCTGCGGGATGGGCAGATCGAAGTCGCGGTGCGAGGCGGCCAGCCCGGTGAGGCTGGCGGCCACCATGGTGGTGCCGTGGTAGCCCCGCTGGCGCGAGATGATCTTCTTCTTCCGCGGCCGGCCCGCGCGCGTTGTTGTAGTACCAGACGAGCTTGACCGCGCTCTCGTTGGCCTCCGAGCCGGAGTTGTTGAAGAACACCTTGGACATCGGCACCGGCATCAGCTTGACGAGCCGCTCGGACAGCGTGATGGCCACGTCGTTGGCCTTGCCGCCGAACTGGTGGTAGTAGGGCAGCGTGCGCAGCTGCTGCGAGGCCGCCTCGGCCAGCCGCTCCTCGCCGAAGCCGAGCGCCGTGCACCAGAGGCCGGCCAGCGCCTCCAGGTACTCGTTGCCCGACTCGTCGTAGACGTAGACGCCCTTGCCGCGGTTGATGACCAGCGGTCCCTCGCTCTCGTGGCGGCCCAGGTTGGTGAAGGGATGCAGCTGGTAGGTGACGTCGCGGCGGCGGCTGATCTGAGTGTCCATGGTCGAGGAGGATAGCGCATCCCCGAGGCGCTGCAACGTCCCGCCTTGACCCGGGGGTCGCCGAGGCCTAGGCTCCCGGCGTGAGCGCGCGCATCCAGCGCGTGTCGGGAGGCGGCGATGAGGCGGACCGGGCTGACGGTGGTGGCCGGCGTGGCCTTGCTGGTGTTCGTGAAGGCGGTCGTGGGATGCGCACCGGCCATGAACGGTGCGGTCTCGGCCTCCGTGGGCGGTGCTCCGGTCTTCGAGGTCGATCCGTTCTGGCCCAAGCCCCTGCCGAACAACTGGCTGATGGGCCAGGCGGCCGGCGTGGCGGCCGACAAGCGCAATCACGTCTGGGTCGTGCAGCGGCCCAAGAGCCTCACCGACGACGAGAAGGGCGCCACGCTGACGCCACCGCGGTCGCTGTGCTGCCGGCCGGCGCCGCCCGTCCTCGAGTTCGACCAGGCCGGCGCCCTCGTGCAGTCGTGGGGCGGCCCCGGCCGCTGGACAGCCGTGGCCCGACAACGAGCACGGCATCTACGTCGACGACCAGGACAACGTCTGGCTGGCCGGCAACGGCCCCAAGGACGGGATGATCCTGAAGTTCACGCGCGAGCGGCAAGCTCCTGATCAAGATCGGCGAGCCAGGGATCATCGGCGACGACAAGGACACCACGCATCTCAACCGGCCGGCCAACATGGTGGTGGACCCGGCCACGCGCGAGCTGATCGTCGCCGACGGCTACGGCAACCACCGGGTGATCGTCTTCGACGCCGATACCGGAGCTACAAGCGCCACTGGGGCGCCAACGGCCGGCCGCCCGGCGACCCGAGCGTCAAGGGCTTCGCCAACCCCGTGCACTGCGTGCGCCTCTCGCGCGACGGGCTGCTCTACGTGTGCGACCGCACGAACAACCGCATCCAGGTCTTCCGCAAGGACGGCACCTTCGTGCGTGAGTTCGTGGTGGCGCCGGAGACGAAGGGCGCCGGCTCGACCTGGGATCTCGACCTCTCGACCGATGCCCCGCAGACGCATCTGTACACCGCGGACGGCGAGAACAATCAGGTGTGGATGCTGCTCCGCGAGAGCGGGCAGATCCTGGGCTCGTTCGGACGCAACGGGCGCTCGGCGGGCCAGTTCCACTGGGTGCACAACATGGCCGTCGATTCGATGGGCAACATCTACACGACCGAAGTGGATACCGGCAAGCGGGCCCAGAAGTTCGTCCTGAAGACACGGTGAAGCCATGAATGACGAGCAACGGCGAATCCGAGGCTACCTCACGGCGCAGGCCGCCAAGCTGACGCCGGCGGAGATCGTCGAGAAGGTCGGGGTGGCGATGGCGCAGCTGCGCGCGGCGGCCAACGCCGTGCCGCCCGCTCGGTTCAACGACGCCCCGGCGCCGGGCGAGTGGAGCGCCAACGAGGTCATGGCCCACGTGGTCGAGGCCGGGCGCCACTTCGGCGGCGCCGTCCAGCGGCTGCTCGACGGCCAGCCCCCCGGCGCGCCCCGCGACGCGCCCGCGCGTGACACGACGCCGCGGCCGCTCGAGGCGTGGTGGGCGCAGCTTGAGCTCGATCGGGCCACGCTCTTCGAGCGGGCGCTGACCGCCGATCCGGACGCCCGGCTCGAGGACACCGTGGAGCATCCCTTCTTCGGCCCGCTCAACTGGCGCCAAACGCTGCTGTTCATCCGGCTGCACGACCTCGACCACGCCGGCCAGCTGCAGAAGGTCGCCGGCGCGCTGACCCCCGCGCGCTCCGCCTGATGCGCGTCGCGATCGGCCTGCGGCTGGAATCCAACGAGCACTGGGAGCAGGCCGCCACCTACGTCGTCGAGGCGGAGCGGCTGGGCGTGGACTGCGTCTGGTCGCACGAGTCGTGGGGGCTCGACGCCGCCACGCCGCTGGCCTTCATGGCCGCGCGCACCTCGCGCATCCGGCTGGGGTCGGGCATCATGCAAGCGGGGACGCGCACGCCCGCGCTGCTGACCATGACCGCGCTCAGCCTGGCCTCGATGTCCGGCGGCCGCTTCCTGCTCGGGCTCGGCGTGAGCGGCCCGCAGGTGATCGAGGGCTGGCACGGCATCCGGTTCGATCGGCCGGTCACGCGCATGCGGGAGATCGTCGAGATCGTGCGTCGCGGCGTGCGGGGCGAGCGCGTCACGTACAAGGGGCAGGTCTACGAGCTGCCGCTGCCCGGCGGCGAGGGCAAGGCCCTGCGGACCTCGGCGAGTGCGCGACCCGACATCCCGATCTACCTCGCCACGCTGTCGCCGCGAAGTCTGGAGATGACGGGTGAGATCGCCGATGGCTGGCTCGGCACCTCGTTCATGCCCGAGCACGCCCGGGTGTTCTTCGATTCCATCGAGGCCGGCGCGAAGAAGGCCGGCCGCGCGCTGGCGCAGCTCGACCTGCAGGCCGGCGGTCACGTGGCGTTCGGCGACGACGTCGAGCGCCTGCTCGCCGCGCGCAAGCCGGGGCTGGCGTTCACGCTGGGCGCGATGGGCTCGCGCCAGCACAACTTCTACAACGACGCGTTCAAGCGCGCGGGCTACACCGACGCGGCGGTCGAGGTGCAGCGCCTGTGGCTGGACGGCAAGCGCGACGAGGCGGCCGCGCGCGTGCCCGACGAGATCGCGATCAAGGCGAACCTGCTCGGGACCGAGGCCATGGTCCGCGAGCGCGTCGCCATCTATCGCCGCAGCGGCATCACCACACTCCGCGTCGATCCCGGCGGCGGCAGCCTGGAGGCCCGGCTGGCCACCCTGGGCCGGCTGATGGAGATCGTGAAAGCGGGCTGAGGTGCGCTTCGATCGTGCTACCACCGTGGGGCGCCGCATTCGTCGGACGTCGTAGATTGGCAAGCGCGGCACCGCTGCGAGTATGATGCCGCCCGAGACATCCACGTGAGATCCCATGTCCGAGCGCCGCGCGGGCTGGCCAGGCTTGCCGCCTGGTATCGACCCGCGCCGATGAGTGCGCCGTGAGCGCCACGACGGCCGAGGTCGTCATCTGCGGGGCGGGCATCGCCGGCGTGGCCGCGGCCTATCACCTGGCCGTGCGGCGCGGCGTACGTGACGTGGTGCTGATCGACGAGCGGCCGGCCCTGACGCTGACGAGCGACAAATCCGCCGAGTGCTACCGCAACTGGTGGCCGGGCCCCGGCGACGCCATGGTCGCCCTCATGACCCGCAGCATCGACCTGCTGGAGGAGCTGGCGCGCGAGAGCGACAACGTCTTCCGCATGAACCGGCGGGGCTATCTCTTCGCGACTGCCGATCCCGCGCGGGCGGCCGAGCTCGTTCGGTTCGCGGAGGAAGCCTCCGCGCTGGGCGCGGGCGCCGTGCGGCGTCACGACCGGGGGGGCAGCGACTACCGCCCGGCGCCGGCGGACGGCTTCGAGGGGCAGCCGACCGGCATCGACGTCATCACCGATCGCGCGCTCATGCGCCGCGAGTTCCCCTGGCTCACCGAGGACGCCGTGGCGCTGGTCCACGCGCGTCGATGCGGCTGGTTCAGCGGCCAGCAGCTCGGCATGTACATGCTGGAGCGGGCGCGCGACAAGGGCGTGCGGCTGCTCGAGGGGCGGGTCGAGGCGGTCGAGACGCGTGGCGGGCGCGTCAGTGCGGTGCAGGTGAGTGCGCAGGGTGGCGCGCGGACGATCGCGACGCCGCGCTTCGTCGACGCCGCCGGGCCGTTCGTGGGCCGCGTCGCCCGACTCCTGGGGATCGAGCTCCCGGTCTTCTGCGAGCGCCACGGCAAGGTGGCGTTCAACGATGTGCTGGGCGCCATCCCCCGCTCGGCGCCGCTCACGATCTGGTGCGACCCGGTACGCCTGCCGTGGTCCGACGAGGAGCGCCGCGAGCTGGCGGACTCCGAGCACCGGCGTCTGCTGGACGAGTTTCCCGCCGGCGTTCACGGCCGCCCGGAGGGGGCGGGCGAGAGCCGGTCAATCCTGTTGATCTGGACGTACGACGTCGCCCCGGTGACGCCGACGTTCCCCGTCGAGTTCGATCCCACCTTCGCGGAGATCACGATCCGCGGGATGGCGCGCATGGTCCCGGCGCTGGCCGGGTACCTGTCACGGCTGCCGCGCACGTTCGTCGACGGCGGCTACTACACCAAGACGCGCGAGAATCGCCTGCTGGCCGGGCCGCTGTCGGTCGAGGGCGCGTACGTGATCGGGGCGCTCTCCGGCTACGGGATGATGTCCTCGAACGGCGCCGCCGATCTGCTCGCCGACCACATCACCGGCCGTCCGCTCCCGCGCTACGCGCCGGCCTTCTTGCCGAGCCGCTACGACGATCCCGCCTACCGCGCGCTGCTCGAGACCTGGGGCGACTCAGGCCAGCTCTGAGCGCTTGCCCTCGCGGGCCACCCGCTCGATGTAGTCGACGAACGGCCGGAACGGATCGAAGCCCAGCACCGCGGGGGCGTTGGCGACGAAGTTGGACGTCGCGTTGACGTCGTAGAAGTAGATGAGGCCGTCGTCCCGCCCCACGAGATACTCGATGCCCCCGACGTCGATCGACGCCGCGCGCGCCAGCGCGACGGCCTGCTTGATCGCCTCGGCCGGCGGCTCGTGACGGCCGACCGAGAGCGTCGCCGGGGCGTCCACCGGGCAGGCGGCGAGACTCCCGGCCGGCGGCACCTGGCAGATGTCGGCGGGGCAGAGGTTGAAGCCGGCGGCACCCCGCACGATGCGGATCGCGTAGAGGAAGCGTCCGTCCAGCACCTCGATGCGGACGATCGCACCGTCTTCGGCTTCGATGAACTCCTGCAGCAGCGCCACGTGGTCCGGCCCGAGGTCGATCTGCGGCAGGCGTGCCTCGAGCTCGGCCCGCGAGTCGAAGCGTTCGATGCCGGCGCCCGAGCCGCCCACGTTGGGCTTGACGACCACCGGGAAGCGAAAGCCGTCGAGCGCCTTGGCGATCTGATCGACGTGATTCAGCACCACCGTGCGCGGCGAACGGATACGCAGCCGCTCGAACAGCTGCGCCTGCAGCGCCTTGGACTTCTCGAATCGGTACGCCGCCACCGGATTGATGACGGGGATTCCGAGCGCCTCGAAGTGCGCCAGCAGTGGCTCGGCGTAGAAGAGCACGCTGCCGTGCTCCCGCCGATGGGAGGACGGGCTCGAGCGGTTGACGACCACCGAGTAGCGCGGCTGCCGGTCGCGCGGGTCATAGGCATGGTTGGAGTGATCGATCTTCTCGAAGGGCAGCCGGCGGCTCTGAAGCTCGGCGATCAGCCGCGCGGACCACTCCGGGTGCTCGTCCACGATCGCTATCGGCTTGGAAATGCTGGTCGCCATGTCTATCCCCTAATCTCGACCGGATTAGGGATATTAACCACGAAGCGGGGGCCCTGGCAAGGGCCCCCGGTAGGGGCTGTGGCTCAGTCGGTAATGGCCTGCAGGACGAAGCTCTTCAGCAGCTGACGGTAGTGAACGCGGATCGCGCCGGGCGCCTGCGTCATGGACACGACGACCAGCTGTTCCTTCGGATCGACCCAGAACGCGGTGCCGTACGCCCCGCCCCAGTTGTAGTCGCCGGAGGTGCCGGTGAGGTTCGCCAGGCCTGTCTCACGGCGCACGGCGAAGCCCAGACCGAAGCCATAGCCGGGCCCCGGCAGGTAGTCGCCGGCGCCGGTGATCGTGCCCAGATGATCCGACGTCATGTACTCGACGGTCTTGCGCCCGAGCAGGCGAGTGCCGTCGAGCGAGCCGCGATTGAGCATCATCTGGGCGAACCGGACGTAGTCGCCGGCGGTGGCCACCGCGCAGCCGCCGCCACACTCGAACTTCGGGGCAACGGTCACGTCGGGAACGGAGACCGGCTTGCCGGTGTCGGGATCGGTCGCCAAGGGCTGGGCCAGACGCTCCCGCTTGGCGGCCGGGACCCAGAACGCCGTGTCGGACATCGCGAGCGGCTGGAAGATGCGCTCGGCGAGGAAGACGCCGAGAGACTTGCCGGAGACCACCTCGACGACACGGCCCAGCACGTCGCTCGAGAAGCTGTACTCCCACTTCGTGCCCGGCTGGAAGAGCAGCGGGGCCTTGCCGAGGCGGGCGATGAACTCCTCCGACGTGATCTCGCGCGACGCGGCGCTCGACGAGGTCGGGTACGCCTGGTGGATCAGCGTCGTGCCCCGGTTGCCATAGGTCAGGCCCGAGGTGTGCCGCAGCAGGTCCTGGATCGTCATCTCGCGGTCGGCCGGCACCAGCGCCAGCACGCTCTTGCCGGTCATGGGGTCGATGCGCTCGACGCCGACCTGCATCTTGCCCAGCGCCGGGATGTACTTGGAGATCGGGTCACTGACGAACAGCCGGCCGTCCTCGTAGAGCATCATCGTCGCGACCGACACCATCGGCTTGGTCATCGAGGCGATCCGGAAGATCGAATCCATCGTCATCCGGCTGCCGGCCGACTTGTCGCGGAAACCGACGGCCTCGGCGTAGGCGATGCGGCCCTTGCGGGCCACGATCACCACCGCGCCGGGAATGCGCCCAGCCTCGACGTCCGCCCTCAGCGTCTCGGTGATGCGGGCCAGTCGGCTCGACGACAGCCCGACCTCTTCCGGCGTGGCGGTCGGCAGGTCGGCGGCGCTGGCGGCCCCGGCGGCGAGCACGGCGGACAGCAGGACGAACAGAAGCGGGAGCGGCCTCATCGAGAACTCTCCTGGCGTGGGGGTGCGCTGCCATCGCGGCGTGAGCGAAGCGCGGCGCCGGGCAGGTCGGCCGCCCGGCGCCGCGGCAGGAGATCAGGCGGAACGGTGGGTGGAGACGTACCCGTAGCGAGCGTTGCTCCGCTCACCACCGGCGGCGACGTATTCCGCGCGGATCGCCGCGATCCTGTCGTTCGTGATCGTGCCGAGCGCCGTCCTCGGGCTGAGGTTGTAGAGCTTGGCCGCGTTGCCACCGAAGATGGCGGTCTTGACCTTCCCGTCGGCCGCACCCAGGGCGGTGAACTTGTGCTGCTTGCGCATGTCCTCCGGGATCTCCAGCCGCCGCAGCGCCTCGATCTGCCACTGCGGCGAGCCGTACCACACGGAGTCGGAGCCCCACAGCACGTGGTCGGTGCCCAGGCCGCGGATCATCGTGCCCATGAAGGCGGCGGCGAACCGCGGATTGGTCACCGCGCAGGTCGCGAAGGCGGTGCCGATCTCGCCGTAGACGTTCTTCACGCCGTACTTGGCGGGAATCTCCGCGAGATCGGTGACCCACTGGATGCGGCCAGTCTTGTCGAACTCGGCCATCACGCCATCCGGCGACTCCTGGAACGGCCGCAGCGCGGCGTGATAGATGACGAAGTTGAGCTTCGGCCAGTCCTTGGCGGCCTTGCCGAGGTCGTCGACGGTCGCGTACTTCCAGACGTCCGGCCACGACTTCTCGTAGTCGGCCGGCAGCAGGCCCTTGTGGATGCAGATCGTGTTGATGCCGGACTTCACGGCCTTCTCGTAGAACGGATACATGAGCTTCTCGTCGTCCAGGCGCCAGTACGAGGCGTTCTTGGACGGAAACAGCGGATCGCCGATGGTGTAGCCCTTCCAGCTGTCGGGCTTCACGGTGGCGATGCACCGATCGACCTCGTCCATCCAGCCGGCCTTCTTCGGCGTGAACACCGAGTGGGCGAGCATGCGCCGCGAGCCGGCGATGTGGTTGATGGCGGTGCGGGCGGCGGCGATCTGATCGTTGCTCAGGAAGTCCCAGCTCGGATCGTCGAACGGCGCGCCGGACAGCAGCGCCACCTTGGTGTCGCTGTCGACGTAGACCTCCTTGACGTAGTTCTCGAACTTGAAGCGGTACAGCTCGTTCTCGTGCTCGATCCCCGGATGCCAGTTCTTCTTGGCGTACTGGGACAGACCGAGCAGGCCTTCCTGCTCGAAGTCGTCGCGCACGAAGTGGGTCTGCACGTCGAAGATGAACTGCCGGGACAGCCCGTCGGCCCGGCCGGCCGCCGCCCCGGGTTGCTGGGCCTCGGCCCGCGTCACCTCGAACAGCGGGCCGAACACCTCGTTCATGGCCAGGAACGCCGCGGCCATGCCGGCAGCGCTGGCGAGAAAGCTGCGCCGGCTGAGCCCGTGACGGGGCCCGAGCTCGTCGGCCATCTCCTTGATCAGCGCCTCCACGCGCTGCTGCTCGCGGGTCTGCGGTAACGGGTTGTACTCGCCGTTCGAGACGATCTGCGTCGGGATCGGCGAGCGGAACGCAGCGGTTTCGGCCGGGGCAGTCTGATCGAGCTCGGCAGGACTCAGATAGTGCGGCATCGTTGCCTCCCTCGACGCGGCTTCGCGGCGTCGGCGCGGCCAGCCTAGAACTTCTGGCCCTTGCTGTTCAAGAGGGTCGGCGCGCGGCTGTGAACTCTTGCACGAAGTTGGTGGCGCGACGGGCGGGAGGGAGTGCCCATGGGGCCGGTGGGACCACGAGGCGGCAGGCGGTGTTGAACCGGGCGTGGCTGGGCTCCATCGACGGGGCGTGGAAAGTCGGCGGGCGGCGGGAACGGGTCCCACCGGCCCCATGGGCACTCCCTCCCGCCCGTCGCGGGCGTGGGCGTCGGACGAGTTCGACCGGCTAGGTGAGCTTGGAGCGGAGGCGGGAGATGAGCGTGGGCTTGTGGGACCACGAGGCGGCAGGCGGTGTTGAACCGGCGTGGCTGGGCTCCATCGATGGGGCGTGGAAAGTCGGCGGGCGGCGGGAACGGGTCCCACCGGCCCCATGGGCACTCCCTCCCGCCCGTCGCGGGCGTGGGCGTCGGCCGAGTTCGACAGGCTAGGTGAGCTTGGAGCGGAGGCGGGAGCTGAGGGCGTCGATGACCATCACCATCACGACGGTGGCGAGGAGGGTGGTGGAGGCGGCGGGGTAGTCGATCATGCGGAGGTAGGTTTGGAGGTAGAAGCCGATGCCGCCGGCGCCGACGAAGCCGAGGATGGTGGCGGCGCGGATGTTGGTTTCGAGACGGTAGAGGACGTACGAGAGGAACAGCGGGAGGACCTGGGGTAGTACGCCGAAGCGCAGGACTTGCAGCCGCGTGGCGCCGGTGGCGGTGATGGCGTCTACCGGACCGCGCTCGATGCCTTCGATCGCCTCGGAGTAGAGCTTGGCCAGCGACGTCGTGGTGTAGGCGATGACGGCCAGGACGCCGGGGAAGGGCCCGAGCCCGACGGCGGCCACGAACACCAGGGCGTAGACGAGCGTGTCGACGCTGCGGAAGAAGTTCAGGATGGCGCGCGCCGGATAGAAGATCGACGGCGCCGACACGTTGCGCGCCGAGAGGAATCCTAGCGGCAGGGCCAGCGCGGCGGCCACCGTGGTGCCCAGCAGCGCGATCTCGATCGTGGTGAGGGCGCCCTTCAGCACGGCGGGCAGGACGCGCAGGTCGGGCGGCATCATGCGTCGCAGAAAATCGACGATCCACGGAATTCCGCGGGCGAGCCGGGCCGGATCGGCGCTCGTGTCCCACACGAGCCAGGCGAAGACCACGAGGCCGACGAACGCCGCGGCGCGCTTCATCGCGGCGGTCCGCCCTCGTAGATGGCCTCGACCGCCGCCGGCGTCACCGCGGCGGGTGGACCGTCGAAGCCGACGCGGCCGCGGCGAAGACCCACCACGCGCGTGGCGTAGGCCAGGGCGGTCTCGAGCTGGTGCTGGCTGACGACCAGCGTGAGCCCGCGCTCGACGTTGATGCGGCGCAGGATGTCCATGATCTCGGTGGTCAGCGCGGGGTCGAGGCTTGCGGTCGGCTCGTCGGCCAGGATGACCGCGGGCTCCTGCGCGAGGGCGCGGGCGATCGCGACGCGCTGCTGCTCGCCGCCCGACAGGGTGTCGGCGCGCCGGCCGGCCAGGTGCGCGAGCCCGACCTGGGCCAGGCAGTCGAGCGCCAGGGTGCGATCGCTCGCCGGAAAGCGTCCCACCAGGCTCGGCAGCGGTGGGATGAAGCCCAGGCGTCCGGCCAGGACGTTGTCGAGCACGGAGGCGCGCCGCACCAGGTTGAACTGCTGGAAGATCATGCCCATGTGGCGGCGAATCGCCCGCAGCTCGGCGGGAGCAGCGCCGGTGACCGTACGGCCGGCCACGCGGATGAGGCCGGCGGTGGGCTCGACGAGCCGGTTGAGCGCACGCAGGAGCGTGGTCTTTCCACTGCCGCTCCGCCCCAGCACGACGACGAACTCGCCCGGGCGCACGCTGAGGTCCACCCCATCGACCGCGACGACGTCGGGCGGGAACACGACGCGCAGCCCGGCGACCTCGATCATGGCGGTCACGACGGCAGCCGCGGGCGCGGCCGGATCAGCGAGGACGGGCTCCGAGCAGCTCGATGGCGGCCCGCACGGGATCGTAGTCGCGGTCCTCGGCCGGCGCGAACCCGTCGATCTCGTACAGACGCTTGAGCAGGTCCGCGTACTCGGGCGCGCGGATCTGCAGGAGCGCCGCCTTGACCTTGGCGAAGGTGGCCGGGTCGAGTCCGGGGCGGGCCGCGATGCCGGCTTCCGGGATCTCCGGCGTCTCGGCCACGAACACGATGGCCTCGCGCTCGGCCGGGTCCTTGAGGTATTGCTCGCGGGCGAGGTCGAACGAGGCGATGGAGTCGACGTGACCGTTCAGCAGCGCGCGCATGGTCGCGTCGTGGGCGCCCAGGAAGACGACCTCCTTGAAGAAGGTCTTGGGATCGCGGTTCTTCACGAGACCCCGCTGGATCAGGAACACCATCGGGTAGATGTACCCCGACGAGGAGGCCGGGTCCACGAACGCGATGGTGCGGCCGCGTAGCTCCTCGACCGACTTGATGCCGGAGTCCTTGCGCACGAAGATCCGCGAGGTGAACGAGGACTTGCCGTGCCAGAGATTTCTCACCACGATCATCGCCTTCGCTTCGCGGCTGGCCAGCACATAGCCGCCGGGGTGCACGAAGGCGAGATCGGCGGTGCGGTTACGGAGCGCCTCGATCACCGCCACGTAGTCCGAGGCCACCGTGACGCGCACCGGTACGCCGAGCAGGCGGCCGAGGACCTTGCCGAACTCCTCGCCGGTGGCCAGCAGGTCGGTCGGCTTCTGCGAGGGGGTGAGGACCAGGTGCAGCGGCGGATCGGCGGCCCACGTCGGTCGGGCCAGCAGGGCGAGCGAGGCAGTCAGGAGAAACCCGCGGCGGTCGAGAGCCATCGTCGCGGGCGAGGATAGACGACAGACGCCGGAGCGGCAAGCCAGGCGCAACCGTCGAGGAGCTATCGCCGGAGGCGCCGGAGGTGATTTAATACAGCCCCGATGAACCGGGAGATCATCATCGTCGATGACCACCAGGGTGCGCGCGAGGCGCTCCTGGGCATGGTCGAGGAGGCCGGCTACGCCGCGGTCGCGTTTGCCAACCCCGCCGTGGCCCTCCTTCGGATCGCCGAGCATCGGCCCGCACTCGTACTGCTCGACATGATGATGCCGGAGATCGACGGCGCGGACTTTCTCGCGCGCCTCGAGCCGCTCCACCCCGGGACCTCGCTGCCCGTGATCATCGTGTCCGCGATGGGCCATCTGCTCCAGGGCCTGCAGCACCAGGACGTGCGTGCGGCCGGTGTGGTGGAGGTGCTGGCCAAGCCGGTGGGCTACACCCAGCTGATCGAGGCCATCAGCCGGGTCATCGGACCCCCCAGCCAGGAGGGTTGACCCCGAACCCTCGTTTGGGGACAATCGGGTGCCGTGGCCACGACTCCGACGAGCCGAAAGCGCAAATCAGCATCCGCCGCGCGTAAGTCGCGCGCCCCGGAGCACGCGCCCGAGCCCCACGAGATCCAGGCGAAGATCGTGAGGCTCACGCCGCGGCGACTGCTCGAGCGCGTCAGCCGCGCGCACGGCGGCGGCTGCATCAAGTGCGGTAGCCTCTTCATCGAAGTCGAGCCGGCCTTCGTCCACTGTCGCTACTGCGGCAACATGTCGCGCATCCGTGGCGCCTCGCTCCTGGCCCAGGAGGAGTGGGAGATGCGCTCCGGCATGCGCCTGGCCTCCTGACCCTCGCCCACACTGTCACCGGCGCCGGCCCCCGGCCGCTGGTGCTGCTGCACGGCCTGCTCGGTAGCGCGCGTAATCTCTCGACCCTCGCCCGCCGGCTGACCGCCGGGAGCCCGGACCTCACCGTCGTGGCATTCGACCTCCCGGGCCACGGCAGCTCGCCACCCCTGCCGCCCGCCGCCGATTCGGAGCGGCTGGCGGACGAAGTCCTCGCCAGCGCCGGTGCGCTGGGCCTGGCCCCGCCGTGGCGTGTGGCCGGGCATTCGCTCGGTGGACGGGTCGCGCTGCGCGCGGCGCAGCGGCAGCCCGCGGCGATCGCCTCCGTCACGCTGCTCGACATCCCGCCGGGTCCCCTTGCGGCGAGCGGCGAGGTCACGCGCGTGCTCGACGTGCTGCTGCGCATGCCGGACGTCGTGGCCAGCCGCGCGGAGGCGCGCGCCCGGCTCGTCGGCGATGGCCTGAGCCCCGCGCTGGCCGAATGGCTTCTGCTGAATCTCGAATCGGGCGACGGCGGCTTCCGCTGGAAGATCGATCGACGCGCGCTCGCGGCGCTGCACACACGCATCGCCGCCGAGGACCTGTGGCCCGCGGTGGAGGGCGCGCGCGACTACGCCGTCCACTGCGTTCGCGGCGGCGCCTCGGGCTACGTGAGCGACGCCGATTCGCGACGACTGCAAGCTGCCGGCTGCCCTGTTGTCACGTCGACGGCGCTGGACATTTCCTCGCACGCCGAGCGGCCCGAAGCGGTGGCCGATGCCGTTCTGGCGTTCCTTGCCTGACGCCTTTCGTCACTGATATCGGCCACCGGGGTCAGGGCAGGCCGAAGATCCTTGAAATATCAGTGCGGCCATTGCCGGAATGCTTCTTGCTCTTCCTGCCCGCGATGCCCCGCTACGCTCGCACCATCCTGATCGCGCTGACGGCGTCGATCGCGACCTTCGCGGTGACGGTCTACGGCGCCCGGGTCTCGCCGGCCGAGGCGCCTCCGCGCACGGTGGGCTCGTCGCTTTCTGCCTCGCGATTCTTCATGCTGCTGCCCGACGGTCGCGTCGAGATCACCGATGCGTGGTCTCGCCGGATCTACCGCTGGGACGGGCAGCGCTGGCAGGAAGGCGAGCCGCGCCCGCAGTTGCGTCCCGCTCCACGCTAGTCACCGCCTGGCCCGCCTGGCCGGCGTATAATTCCCGGCCGAGCATGGCCCGCCCGACCACCACGAAGCGTTGCCGCTGGGCGCGCGATCCCCTCGACATCGTCTATCACGACGACGAGTGGGGGGTGCCGGTCCGCGACGACCGCCTCCTGTTCGAGTTCCTGATCCTGGAGGGTGCGCAGGCCGGACTGTCCTGGAGCACGATCTTGAAGAAGCGCGACGGCTATCGCCGCGCCTTCGCCAATTTCGATCCGCGCCGCGTCGCCCGCTTCGGCGCCCCCGACAAGCGCCGCCTGCTCGCCGACGCGGGGATCGTCCGCAACCGGGCCAAGATCGATGCCGCCGTCGACAACGCGCGCGCGTTCCTCGCCGTGCAGGCCGAGCACGGCAGCTTCGCCGACTACGTCTGGCGATTCGTCGATGACCGGCCGCTGCAGGTCCGCCGGCGCTCCTTCCGCGAGGTCCCGGCCGAGACCGGGATTTCGCAGGCGCTCAGCGCCGACCTCCGTCGCCGCGGCTTCCGCTTCGTCGGGCCGACGATCTGTTACGCGTTCATGCAGGCGGTCGGGCTCGTCAACGACCACACGGTGGACTGCTTCCGTTACCGCGAGGTCGCGCGGCTGGGCGTCAAGCCGCGCCGCTGACGTCGCGGCGGCCAGGCCGCCAGATCCGTGAGGAGTGCGGTGGCGATGAGCCGGCCGCGCAGCGCCATGACTCGCCGCCCGGTACTGGCCCGCGCCGCCGCCGGCGACCCGAAGTAGCCCCGGCCGCCACGGTTCATCGCCTCGAACGTGCGGGCGCCCCGCGCGAGTGCCCCCGCCCAGTCGACCCACGCCGCGGGCAGCCGCCTGGCCACCGCGCGACGTACGAGCGCGGGCGCCACCGCCAGCATCATCGCGGTCTCGAGCTCGCCGGCGTGCCACTCGCGCGGCCGGCCGCGTGCTGCGCATCAGCCGGCGCACGCGGGGATCGAGCATGGGATTCGCGCGCCCGTCGTCGGGCGCGAAGCCCGCCACCAGCACCTGCACGCGAGCGCCGTGCGCGAGCGCCCTGCCGCGCGCGGGCGATGGCGCGCAGGTGGCCGGGATCGGCCTGGTAGTTGGTGAGGACGAAGCGGCGAAAGCCGTGACGGGCGAGACTCCGCACGACCTCGACGATCAGCCGCGCCGTCGTCGCCGGCGTCAGCGACACGGTGCCGGGCCAGGCGGCGGCCAGCGGGCTGGCGCCGTACGGCAGCGAGGGCGCGAGCACGGGGCGCCAGCCGCGGCGCCGCAAGTGCGGGGCGACGCGTCGGGCCAGCTCCTCCGAGCCGATCCAGTCGACCGACAGGGGCAGGTGAGGACCGTGCTGCTCGATCGCACCCAGCGGCAGCAGCACGACGCTGCGCCGACTGTGAGCCAGGCGCCGAGCTTCGGGCCACGTGAGCTCGGCCAGGCGGACCATGCGCGGCAGCATAGCAGTGCTACACTCCCGGGCACCAACCGGGAGGAGTCGTCATGCGAATCGGGATCATCGGCGCGGGGGCGATTGGCTGCGTGGTCGGCGGCATGCTGACGAAGGCGGGGCGCGACGTCACGCTGATCGACCAGTGGCCCGAGCACGTCGAGACCATGCGGCGCCAGGGGCTCCGGCTCTCGGGCACCTGTGGCGATCACGTCATCCGCGTGAAGGCGATTCACGTGCACGAGCTGCAGTCGGTGACCCAGCCCTTCGACGCCGCGTTCGTCTCCGTGAAGTCCTACGACACGGAGTGGGCGACGGCGCTGGCGCTGCCCTACTTGAAGGCGCCGGACGGGGTCGTGGTCGACTTCCAGAACGGGATCAACGACGAGCGGGTCGCGGCGGTGGCCGGTCGCGCGCGCACGCTGGGCTGCGTCATCACGATCGGCGCCGGGCTCTACGAGGCCGGTCACGCCATGCGCACCGACACGCAGACGGTCGGCTTCAAGATCGGCGAGCTGGACGGCAAGGACACCGAGCGGGCGCGGGCGCTCGCGAGCGTGATGAACGACGTGGCCGGCGCCAAGGTCACGACCAATCTCTTCGGCGAGCGCTGGTCGAAGCTGACGGTGAATTGCATGGCCAACCCGCATCGCCGGCCTCAGCGGTCTCGGCTCGGCGGAGGTCCGCAGCGTGCCGGGGCCGGCGCGCGTGGCGATCCAGGTCGCCGCGGAGGCGATCAGCGTCGGGCGCGGGTGCGGCTTCGAGGTGGAGCCGATCTACGGCATCGACACCCAGCGCTTCGTCGACGCCGCCGCCGGCCGCGGGACGGACCAGCTGCTGGCCGACATGGCCGCCGGCGCCAAGGGCCTGGCCGGCGGACGGCCGTCCATGCTGCAGGACGTCATGCGCGGCCGGCGCACCGAGATCGACTACCTCAACGGCTACGTCGTCGATCAGGGCCGGCGGGTCGGCGTGAAGACGCCGTTCAACGAGATGATCGTCCAGCTCGTCCACGAGCACGGCGTGGGCACGCTGAAGCCCTCGCCGAAGAACCTCGAGCCTCTCGAGCGGATGCTGCCCCGCTGATGGCCGTCGAGATCAAGCGCTGCTTCATCTGACTCGATCTGCGGCGCGAGGCAGGACGCCTCGCCAAGGAGCTGGGCGCAGCATTGGGTGAGACGCCGCGCGTCCGCTCCGGCGGGCTCGGCGTACTCGACGTCCTGGTCGACGGCCGGGTGGTGTTCTCCAAGAAGGCGGAGGGACGGATCCCGCCGACCGGCGAGATCGTCGACCGCGTGAGGAAGGCTCGATGAGCACGTTCACGTTCGGTGAGGTCAGCATCACCCGGGTGATCGAGATCCCCCGGTCGTCGTATCCGACCAGCAGCATGCTGCCGGAGTCCACCCCCGAGGCGATCGCCCGCCATCACGGCTGGCTCAAGCCCGACTTCTTCGACGAGTCGACCGGCGATCTGGGCTCGCGCATCCAGACCTGGGTCGTGCGGATGCCGGGCCGGACCATCCTGATCGACACGGGTGTCGGCAACGGCAAGACCCGCCACGAGTCCGCGCTGTGGCATCAGCGGCAGGGCACGTGGCTGGAGGATCTGGCGGCGGCCGGCGTCACCCCGGGGCAGGTGGACACCGTGGTCTGCACGCACCTGCACGTCGACCACGTGGGATGGAACACGCGGCTCGAAGGCGAGCGCTGGGTGCCGACCTTCCCGAACGCTCGCTACGTGATTCCCGGCGAGGAGTGGCAGTTCTGGAAGTGGGAGGCCGAGCAGGGGCGCGAGCCGTCCGGGTGCATCGCCGACAGCGTGATGCCTGTTGTGGAAGCGGGTTGCGCCTCATTCGTTGATGACAAGCACGAGATCGCGCCGGGGCTCAGGTTCGAGCCGACGCCCGGCCACACGCCCGGTCACGTGGCGGTGCGGCTGACGACGCCGGCCGGTCAGGCCGTGTTCTCCGGCGATCTCATGCACCGGACCGTGCAGGTGGCCGAGCCGCAGTGGAACAGCCAGTTCTGCTACGACGGCGCGCGGGCCCGGAAGACGCGCGAAGCCTTCGTGGAGCAGCACGCCGACAGCGGCGTCCTGCTCCTGCCGGCCCACTTCCCGCGTCCCGGCTACATCGTGCGCCGCGACGGCGGCTTCCGCTTCCGCCCGGCGGCCTGATCCGGATCACGCGGCGGCCGAAGTCGGGCCACGACCCGGAGTCAGGCTGCGACGCCGCGAGCCCTGACCTTACTCGCGCCTACGCCGCGACCGCCGGGCCGCCGCCCGATCCACGGCCGCGCGCTTTCGAGCTGAGCCGCCAGCCGGAAGATCGTCGCTTCGTCGCCGAAGCGCGCGACGCACTGCACGGCGACCGGCAATCCTTCCGGGCTGACTCCCAGCGGCAGCATCGTCGCCGGCTGGCCCGTGAGGTTGAACCAGACGGTGAATGGCGAGAAGTCAAATACGCGCCGCCAATACTCGTCGACGTCATCCAGCATCATGTCGATCCAGCCGAGCTTCGGCGGGACCGTCGCGAGTCCGGGGGTCAGCAGGACGTCCCAGCTGGCGTGGAACGCGGCCATCTGGCGGCCGAGGCGGTGGGCGGTCTGGGTGGCGCGCACGTAGTCCGCCGCGGTGATGCGCTCACCCTTCTGCCCGGTGGCGAACGTGACCTTCTCGACCTCGTCCGGCCGGGCCGTGCGTCCAGCGGTCGGATGGCTGGCCAGGTTCACGACCGTGTTGGCGGCGGCCAGCGTGATGAACGTCGGCACGACCGCGGCGCCGTCGATGACCGGATTGGCCTCCTCGACGTGATGGCCGAGCTCGGCGCAGAGCCGGACCGTCTCGCCCAGCACGCGCAGCGGCTCGGGGTCGACGCGGGCACCGTTGGGCGTCACGGCTGTCCAGGCGATCCGCAGGCGGCCGGGCGCGGCTCCGACTTCCTGCAGGAAGGGCCGCGCCGGTGGCGCCACGCCGTAGGGATCGCCCGGACCGGCGCCGGCCGTGGCGTCCAGGAGCGCGGCGCTGTCCCGCACGCTCAGGGTGACGGCGTGCTCGGCCGAGCAGCCGGCCAGTCCCTCGCCGGAGTAGGGCGCCATCGTGTTGCGACCGCGTGTGGGCTTGAGGCCGACCAGGCCGCAGCAGGCAGCCGGCGCGCGGATCGAGCCGAAGCCGTCGGTGGCGTGAGCCATGGGCAGCATGCGCGCGCCGACGGCCGCGGCCGCCCCGCCGCTCGAGCCGCCAGAGATGCGTGTGAGGTCCCAGGGATTACGTGTGGGGCCATACAGTTGCGGCTCACAGGTGAGACTCAACCCGAGCTCGCAGGTATTGGTGCGGCCGAAGATGACGAGGCCGGCCCGCTTGAGGCGAGCCACGTGCTCGCTGTCGGCCGCCGGGGGCGGCGCCTCCGCGAAGAAGCGCGAGCTTCGGGTCATGCGCACGCCGGCGATCGACGCGGTCAGGTCCTTCATGAGGAACGGCACGCCGCGGAAGGGGCCGTCGGGCAGGCCGTCGGCGATGGCCTTGCGAGCGTAGTCGTAGAGCGGCATCGTCACCGCGTTGACCTTGGAGTTGCGCGCCTCGACCCGCTCGATGGCGGCCTCCAGGAGCTCACCCGGCGATACACGCCCCCGGCGAACCAGCTCGGCCAGCCCGAGCGCATCGTAGGCTTCGTAGTCCGCGAATCCACTCATGGTGTCGTCTTCTCCAGCGTGAGGTAGGCGGCCGTGGCCAGGCCGGCGAAGAGTAGACCCACGCCGGCATCGGCCTCGTCGTACCAGCCTTCCTCGTGCAGCAGGTTGATGGTGCCCAGCGTGCGGCCGTCCCACACGACCGGCAGGTTGAGGACCGAGCCACAGCCGAGCGAGGCGATCAGCGCGTGGTCGAAGAACACGCGGCGGACGTCGGCGGGCGTCCGTCCCAGGTACGGCTGCTGCCGCGTCAGCACCTGCTCGGCCCACGGGGTGACGTTGAGGGCCTTGCGGCCGCCCACCGGGTACTCGAAGGGGTGCGTGGTGTAGATCCGCTCCGATTCGCCGGTCGCCGCGTGGTAACGCATGAGCGTGAAGAGCCGATAGCCGAGGACGGCGCCGAGCGCGGCGTCGAGCGCGCCGAACAGGGCCTGGGGCTGACCGGGCATGGTACCCACGGCCGCCACCGCGGCCAGGTGGGGGCGGGGGTCGATCGTCTCGGCCTTGCTCATCGCGGAACCTCCACGCGCGGGATGCGCTCGGGCAGGAGCCCGGCCGGCCGGACGCGCAGCACGACCAGCAGACCGGCGCCGATGGAGAGCTCGCGCACCGCCGCGACCTGGACCGGCGTGAGGCTCGGCAGCCAGCCGGTGGCGAAGCGCGTGCCCTCCATGAAGAAGACGACCAGGAACGCGCCGGCCACCGCGCCCCAGTTGTTGCCGGTGCCGCCCGCGGTGAGGGCCAGGACGACGTAGATCGTGATCAGCGGCACGAACACGTCGGGAGCGATGAAGGACGTGTAGTGCCCCCACAGCGCGCCGGCCACCCCCAGGATCCCCGCGCTCACCGCGAAGGCCTCGACCTTGAAGCGCAGGACGTGCTTGCCGGCCACCGAGGCCACCTGGTCGTCGTCGCGGATGGCGCGGAGCACGCGGCCGTAGGGCGAGTGGCGCACGCGCTGGAGCACGGCCAGCGCGATGGCGACCACGGCGGCGGCGAGGACCAGGTAGATCAGATTGAACGCCTCCGGCGTCACGCGGCCCCGCCACGGCCCGGGGATGCCGGAGATCCCGTCGGTGCCGTTGGTGAGCCAGATCTCGTTGCTGGCGGTGATCCGCACCACCTCGGAAAAGCCCAGCGTGATGATCGCCAGATAGTCGCCGCGCAGCCGCGCCGTGACCAGCGCCATCACCGCGCCGGCGCCCGCGGTGAGAATCAGCGCGCCGGCCACGCCGATCACCATCGGGGCGCCGGCGCGCTTGGTGGCGAGCGCCGAGACGTAGGCGCCGAACGCAAAGAATCCGACGAGGCCGAGGTTGATCATGCCGGCCATGCCCCACACGAGATTCAGCCCGAGCGCCATCAGCGCGTAGAGGCAGGCGAACGTCGCCATCGCGATCAGGTAGTTCTCCATCTAGACGTGGCGGGCGCCGGAGGCGGGGCGGGCGCCGGAGGCAGGGCGGGCGCCGAAGGCGGGGCGGGCGTGTGGTGGGGGCACTGGGACCACGAGGCGGGAGACCGCTTCGGACCGGCCTTGGCTGGGCTCCACCTCATGGGGGGCGCACGGGGAAAGGTGGCGGGAACGGGTCCCAGTGCCCCCACCACACGCCCACCCCGCCTCCGGCGGCGGATCGAGCAGCACGCTAGACGCCGCATCAGGAGACGCCGCATCAGGAGACGCCGCATCAGGAGACGCCGGATCAGGAGAGACCGCATCGGGATCGCTCTGGCGGTTCATTAGTAGGCGCGCTCGCCGAGGAGGCCGCGGGGGCGGAGGGTGAGGACGAGGAGGATGGCGAGGAAGCCGATGGCGGAGCGGTAGGCGGGGGGCAGGGACAGGAGGGAGAGCTCTTCGGCGACGCCGATCGTGAGGGCGCCGATCACGGCGCCGGGGATGGAGCCGAGGCCGCCGACGACGGCGGCGGCGAAGACCGAGAGAATCACGCGGAAGCCGGTGAGGGGATCGATGCTCGTGTCGAGTCCCAGCAACATCCCTCCGATGCCGGCCAGGCCCATGGCGCCGAAGTTCGTGAGGCGAGCCACGCGTTCGGGGTCGATGCCCTTGAGGTTGGCCAGCGTGGGATCGTCGGCGACGGCGCGCATGGCCTTGCCGGTTCGCGTGCCGGCCAGAAACAGGAAGACGGCGGTCATGGCGATGACGGCGATGACGAGGTTCTCGACCTGCTGCGGTCCGATGCGGAGCGCGCCCCACTGCCAGTCGCGCCGGATGGGAAGATCGTAGCCGCGCAGGTCGTTGCCGAAGATGAAGCGGACAATGTTCTCGAGCACGATCGTCAGCGCGACGGCGCCGATGGCGGTGGTGAGCGCGCCGGCCGGGCGCAGCGGGCGCAGGATGACGTGGTCGTTCACGACGCCGGCGGCGCCGGCTACCAGGAACGCCACGAGCACCGACACGCCGGCCGACCAGCCGAACGCGGTGTTCACGACGTAGCCGGCGAAGGCGCCGATGGTGGCGTGGGAGGCGACGGTGAAGTTGGGAAAGCGCAGCACCGCGTAGATCGCGGTGAAGCCGATGGCCGGCACCGCGAGCACGGTGCCGGCCACCAGGCCGTTGACCACGAGCTGCGCGATCTCGCCGAAGCCCACGTCAGATCATCTTCACGAAGGCGAGCTTGCCGCCCTTGGCCTGCTCGAAGCGGATCTGGCAGTCGAGGATGTCGCCGATCTCGGTGAAGTCGCACGGCCCGCTGGCGCCCTCGAAGTTGATCTCCTTGCCCTGGGCCAGGAGCTTCAGCCCCTCCACCGCGCTGTCGACCTTGGTGCCCGGCCCCTGCGAGATCTTCCGCACGGTGTCGCGCACGGTCGTGCCGTTGGCCTCGCCCTTGGCCCGCGCGATGGCCAGCGCCACCAGGCTGATGTGGTCGTGGCACTGGCAGGAATAGGGATCGAGGTCGCTGGCGCCGAGGAACTTGGCCAGGCGCTTGTAGCCGGCCGACTCCACCGCGGGAGACGGCGACGCGGTGTACGTGCCGTCGCTCACCTCGGCAGGCATCGAGTCGAGCAGCTTCTGGTTCACCGCGTAGCCCTGCGCCACCTTGGCCCCGGTGTAGCCGGCCTTGTAGAGCTCCTTCATCAGCACGGTGCAGTCCGGCGTGTAGCCGTTGAGGTAGATCATGTCGGGCTTGGTCCGCAGCGCCTGGTCGATCTCCGAGCGGAACGTGGTCTTGTCCTTGTCGTAGATGACCGCGCCGACGACCTCGCCGCCGCCCTTGGGCAAGAGCTCGGTCAGCGCGCTTCTGCGACGGCAGCGCGAACGGCGTCTGGGCGGCCAGCACGAACACGCGCTTGACCTTGAGCGAGATGAGGAACTCGCCGAGCTTGCCGATCTGCAGATTGGTGTTGGGCTGCGTGCGGATCAGGTAGCCCTGGTGCGGCAGCTGGGTGATCGTGTCCGAGCCCGACACGGTGGTCAGGAACGTCTTGCTCTCCCAGCACAGTGGCGCCACCGCCGTCGTCACCGCCGAGGCCCAGGTGCCCATGATCGCCACCACCCGGTCCACGTCGATCAGCTTGCGGGCGGCGCGCACCGCGGCCTCCGGGCTGGTCTGGTCGTCCTCGCTCACGAGCTGGATCTGGTGGCCCAGCACGCCGCCCGCCGCGTTGATCTCGCCCGCGACGAACTCCATCGCCTTGCGCATCGACGGCCCGTACGAGCCGCCGGCGCCGGTCAGCGGCGTGAGCGTGCCGAGCTTGATCGGCGCCGGCTGGAGACCAGGTGCGGGGCGGGACGAGACCGGCGGCGACCAGGGCCACCGCGCCGGTGAGGACGGTGCGTCGCGTGACACGCGTCTGACGATTCATGAAGTCATCCTCCGAGAAAGATGCGTCGCACGTCGGGATCGCCGGCCAGGGCGGCGGCGGGTCCGCTGCGGCTGTTGCGCCCGTCCACCAGGATGTAGCCGCGGCCGGCGATGGCCAGGGCCTCCAGCGCGTTCTGCTCCACCATCACGATCGCGACGCCGTCGCCGTTGATCGCGCGGATCGTCTCGAACAGGCGCTCGGCGGCGGCCGGCGCCAGGCCCGCCGACGGCTCGTCGAGGAGCAGCACGCGGGGCGCGACCATGAGCGCCATCGCCATGGCCAGGATCTGGCGCTGGCCACCCGAGAGCGTCCGCGCGGCGTGGCGGCGTCGCTCGGCCAGCAGCGGGAAGCGCGCGAAGATCGACTCGATCCCGCTCGCGTGTGCGGCGAGGCTCGAGATAGCCGCCCATCTCGAGATTCTCCCGCACGCTCAGGGTCGGGAAAGACGTTGCGCTCTTGCGGCACGAACGCGACGCCGAGCGCGCTGATCTCGCGCGGCGCGCGGCCCTGGATGGCCGCGTCGTCCAGACGCACGCGCCCCCGGCTCGGCGCCAGCACGCCGGCGATGACCTTGAGCAGCGTGGACTTGCCGGCTCCGTTGGGCCCGATCACGCTCACGATCTCGCCCGATCCGAGCTCGAGATCGACGCCCTTGAGGACCTCGTCGGCGGTCGAGTATCCGGCGACGACGCCCTCGACGCTCAGGAGGCCCACCGGCGGCGTCCCATGTAGGCCTCCTGCACGCGGGGATCGGCGGCCACCGCGGCGAAGGGGCCCTCGGCCAGATGCCGGCCCTCGGCCATCACGATCACCGGCTCGCACAGGCGCGCGATCACGTCGAGGTGGTGCTCGATGATCAGGAAGCTGAGACCGTCGGCGCGCAGCGCCTGGAGGTGATCGCCGATCGTGCGGGCCAGCGTGGGGTTGACGCCGGCGATCGGCTCGTCGAGCAACACGAGCTTGGGATCGGTCATCAGCGCCCGCCCGAGCTCCAGCAGCTTCTTCTGCCCACCGGAGAGCGCCGCCGCGGGATCGTTGACCACGCGCTCCAGCGTCAGCCGGCGCGCGACCGCGAAGGCGCGCGTGCGTAGCTCGTCCTCGCGCTGCCGCACGCCGCCGTCCCGCCGTACCGCCCGGACCAGCCGCTCGCCCGGCTGCCGCGCGCCGTAGAGCATGAGGTTCTCGAGCACGGACAGTCGCGGAAAGCCGCGGGCGATCTGGAAGGTACGCACCAGTCCGGCCTGGGTGACGTGGTCGGGACGCCAGCCCGTGATGTCGCGGCCGTCGAACACCACGTGGCCACGCTCGGGAGGAATGATGCCGGACACGCAGTTGAACAGCGTCGTCTTGCCCGGCGCCGTTGGGGCCGATGAGCCCGGTGATCGTCCCTGACTCGACGAGCAGATCGACGCCGTCGAGCGCGCGAATGCCGTAGAAGCTGCGATGAAGGCCGCGAACCTCGAGCAGGCGCATACGGTGCCGGACACGCTATCACAGGAGGCGAATGTTCCGTGGCCCGCGGCGACTGCCGCAAACTGTGCGTGGCCAGTGCAGGGATGGCACCCTCGCGCCGGGCGGACGTCCGGCGAAGTCCAGTGGCGGCAGCTACTTCGGGCCGGGCACGCCTCTTGCCAACGCTCTACATCCTCGCCCCGGTGGGCTGCTCGTCGGACGGATGTCGTCCGTCACTCCCAGGCATTGCCGCCGAGAGGGTCATGATCGAACAACTGACACGGACCATCGCGGACCGGGTAGCTGGGCCACGGCCGGTCGCCTCCGCGCTCCGCGACTATCTCGACACGCTGCTCGGGGAGCTCAACGGGCCCGGTGCGCCGCCGACGCGTACGCCGATCGATCTCGCCGCGCTGCCGGATCGCGTGTTCGAGACGCTGGTGAGCCGCGAATTCTGCTCGCTGAGCCTGGGCCGCGTCGCCGGATCGCGCGACGCCGTCGTCGCCAGCGTGGCGCGCGCGCTGCGCCGCAGTGAGCCGATTCACTTCTACTACGGCCTGGGCGGCGGATACGCCACGAGCTTCCGCTCGCCGTCCGCATCGCGCGTGCCCGAGGTGGGGCTCGCCGAGGTCCTGCTGCTGCGCCAGGCGACCGAGCTCGCGGCCCGCATCGGCGCGCTCTACCCGCCTGGCGTCCGGTTCTCGCTGGTGATCGACAACCTCTCCGCGTATCTCGTCGAGGACGTGCCAGTCGCCCAGACGCTGGTCTACTGCCGGAAGCTCCGACAGCTCGTCGACGACCTCGGACTGTCGGCGCTGACCGAGCTGATCGTGACGTCCGAATACTTCACGGTCTCGGACTTCGCCGAGGCGTGGCCGAGTGGCGGCGATGTGCCCGACGTTGGCGCGCTCACCAACAAGCCGCACGGGATCGCGGGGCGTCAGGCGGTCGGCGTGGACGAGGCGGCAGACGCGGAGCTCGTGCGCCGAGTCCACGCGGCCCGTCAGGCCGCCGAGCAGCTGCTGGCGCCGATGATCCGCGGCGTGTATCTGACGGGCCGGACGAGGCTGGAGACGCTGGGCTTCCGTCCATTTCCCGGTGGACAAGCGGGCGCCGAGCGGGGCGAGGTCGTGCTCACGCGCAAGGGCCGCACGGCGCTCGGCCCGATGGTGCTGACCAGCGCCACCCACGCCGACTATGCGGTCGAGCGCTACCGCTTCCCCGGCGTCCTGCCGTCCTCGATCGTCGACGTGGGATACGCCGAACGCCTCCCGGGCTAGCCGCGGCGGCTACCGGCCCTGCCAGTCGGGCTTTCGCTTGTCGAGGAACGCCCGCACGCCTTCCTGAAAATCCTGCGAGAGGTAGCACGAGAGGATCAGGTCCTCGAGGTCCTTGGGCGCGACGCCGGCGATGTAGCGTCGGGTGGCTTCCTTGACCGCGGCCATCGTGAGGGGAGCGTGCTGCCCGATGCGCGCGGCCAGCTCGCGAGTCCGGGCGGAGAGCTCGGCGGCCGGGTGGACCTGGTCGACCAACCCCATCGCCTGGGCCTCGCCGGCGGCGATCAGCCGCGCGGTGATGACCATCTCGCGGGCGCGGATCGGCCCCACGGTGGCGATGAGCAGCGCCAGGCTCGCGGGTGCGGCGAAATTGCCCAGCGTGCGGGCGATCGGCGCCCCGAAACGGGCGTGCTCGGCGGCCAGGCGTAGATCGCACGCCAGCGCCATGAACATGCCGCCGCCGACCGCATCGCCCTGGATCATGGCGATCGTCGGCTTGGTCACCGCGGCCAGCCGGTTCAGCACCCGGCTGATCCTCGCCTCGTAGCCGAGCGCGTCCTGCCGCGTCTTGAACGCCTGGAACTGGCGGATGTCGGTACCGCTCACGAACGCCTTGTCGCCGCTTCCGCGCAGGATCACCACGCGCACGGAGGCATCGGCGTCGAGCCGGTCGCAGAGATCGTGCAGACCCTCGTACATCTCGAAGGTCATCGCGTTGCGCGCCTCGGGACGATCCACGGTGACGAGGGCCACACGATCTTCCTGCTCGAGCGTGAGGTGGCCGGCGATGGTCTCGATCATGGCGTCACCATAGCGCACTGGCGGCGGCGCCTGCTACCCTAGGCGCGATGACCGGGCTGAGTCGCCCCCGCGCCCGCGACGTCGTCGTCGCGGGCTCCCCCGACGAGGCGCTCCTGGCGAGCGTCGCGCTGCTGCGTCACCTCGGCGCCCGCATCACCCGCTACGACGCCGAGGCGGGCACGCTCGAGGCCCGGCTTCGCCGCTGGCTGTGGCCGGCGTCGATCCGCCTGCGGGCCGCGGCCGAGGGCGAGCTGACCACGCGGGTCAGTGTTGAGAGCGATGCGCTGGGTGGCGCGCTCCTGTTCCGCCGCTTCCGGGGCGGGTTGCTCCAGCTGACCGGACGGCCGGCGTGAGTCACCGGACGATTTTGCTGACCGGCTTCGAGCCCTTCGCCGGGCTCGCGGTGAATCCCTCCGCGGAGGTGGCCAAGGCGCTGGACGGCCGCGCCGTCGGTGACGCGATGGTGCGGAGCGCCGTGCTCCCGGTGCATCACGCCGAGGTGGCGCCGCGCGTGGCGCAGCTCGTGGACGAGACCGATCCCTTCGCGGTCCTGCATCTCGGCCTGGCGGGTGGCCGGGCGCGCCTGTCCCTGGAGCGTGTCGCGGTGAACGTGATGGACTATGAGACGCCGGACAACGCCGGCCACGTCGCGCGCGGCGAGCCGTGCGTGCCCGACGGGCCGCCGGCCTATTTCTCGACGCTGCCACTGAGCGCGATCCTCGCCGCTCTGCTGGCCGAAGGCATCCCGGCCTCGGTCTCGAACACCGCCGGCACGTATCTCTGCAACCAGACGATGTACGGCACGCTCCACGCGCTGGGCGCTCGCCGCGCACCCGGCCCGGGCCGGGTTCGTGCACCTGCCGCTGCTGCCGGCCATGGTCGCGGCCAGCGGGCTCGAGCAGCCCAGCATGGATGTCGGGTTGATGGTGCGCGGGGTGGAGATCGCGCTCGCGGTCATCGCGCGCGCGCGGTGAGCGACCTCCGGCGCAACGTTCTGGCCCTGGGCCTCGACTACGGCCTGTTCATGGTCGGCCTGGCCTTCGCGTCGCAGACCACGATCCTCCCGGCGTTCGCGGCGTGGCTCGGCGCGCCCAACGTGGTGATCGGCGCCATCCCCGCGGTCATGACGCTCGGCTGGTTCCTGCCGCAGCTCTTCATGGCGGCCCACACCGCGACGCTGCCACGCAAGCTGCCCTTCGTCATCCGGTGGACGCTCTTCGAGCGGCTGCCGTTCCCGGCGCTGGCCCTCGTGGCGTTCCTGCTCGCCGAGCGGGCGCCGGCCCTGGCGCTGACGCTGACCTTGCTGATGCTGCTGATGACGACGGTGATCGGCGGCGTGCTGATGCCGGCGTGGCTCGACATCATCGCCCGCGCCGTGCCCGCCCGCCTGCGCGGTCGGCTGTTCGGCCTCTCCGCGCTGGGCGCCGGCCTGGTCGGCTTCGGCGCCAGCGCGCTGACGGCCCACGCGCTGGCCACGCTGCCGCCATCCGCCGGCTACGGTCTCTGCTTCGTCGGCTCGAGCGTGTGCATGGTGCTGTCGTACATCGCGCTGCTGTACGTGCGCGAGCCCCCCGGCGGTCCGGTGGCCCCGCCCGTGGCGCTGCGCGCGCACCTGGCGCGCGTGCCGGGTCTACTGCGCCGCGATCGGAACCTCTCGTGGTTCCTGGCCGCGCGGGCGTGTGCGATCGTCGGCCAGATGGCGACGGGCTTCTATACCGTCTATGCCCTGACCGCCTGGCAGGCGCCGGCCTCGCAGCCGGCGGTCTTCACCGGACTGCTCGTCGCCGGCACGGTCGCGGGCACGCTGGCGTTTGCCTGGCTTGCGGACCACGCCGGGCATCGGCTCGTGATCCTGGCTGGCATGGCCGCCACCCTCGCTGCCAACGTCATGGCGCTCGCCAGCCCGACGCTGTCGACGTACGGCCTCGTGCTGGTGCTGGCCGGTGTCCAGCAAGCGGCGTTCAGCGTCTCGAACATGGCGGTCCTGCTGGAGTTCTCCCCCAGCGTCGACGAGCACCCGATCTATGTCGGGCTCGGCATGACCTCGCTGGCCCCGTTCGCCTTCGCGGCGCCGCTGGCCGCCGGGCTGCTCGCCGACGCCCTCGGCTTCCGCGCGGTGTTCGGCGTGGCCAGCGTCGGCTCCGTGGTGGGGTTGACGATGCTGGCCACGCTCGTGCGCGATCCCCGGACCGTGACGCGTCCGGCGGTGGAGTCGCGCGCGTGAAGGCGCTGCTGCTCGATCTCGACGACACGCTGCTCGACTATTCGAGCGGCGCCGAGCAGTGCTGGGCGCAGGCGTGCGGGGCGGGCGCCGGCGCGCTCGACCAGACGGTGCTCCTGGCCGAGCTCGCCCAGGCGCGCCGCGCGTTCTGGAGCGATCCCGAGCGTCACCGGCGGGAGCGCACCAACATGCTACGGGCGTGGACCGCGATCGTCGCGCACGCGCTCGAGCGCTGTGGCGCCGCCGATCCGCGCCGGGCGGCGGCGGTGGCCGAGGACTTCGCCACGCGACGCCGGGCCGTCATGACGCTGTTCCCCGAGGCGCGTGAGGTCCTGGGGGCACTCCGGGCGCGAGGGTTGCCGCTGGCGCTCGTCACCAACGGCGACGCGCGCGAGCAGCGGGCCAAGATCGAGCGTCACGAGCTGGCGCCGTTCTTCGACGCGATCCTGATCGAAGGCGAGATGGGCGTCGGCAAGCCGGAGGCCGTCGTCTACCGGCGGGCGCTGGCCGCGCTAGGGGTTTCGGCCGGGCCCGGTGTGTGGATGGTGGGCGACCACCTGGAGTTCGACGTGGCGGGCTCGCAGCGGGTCGGCCTCAGCGCCGCGTGGGTCGATCGGCCCGGCGCCGGCCTGCCGCCGGACGCGGTCGTGCGGCCCGATCGGATCCTGCGCGCGCTCGGTGAGCTGACGCGTGCTACGGTGGCGCCATGAGACCGGTGCGACTGGCGATCTGGATCGCGACCGCCTTTTTCGTGGTGATGCTCTTCCTGCCGCTCGTGCGCGAGATGATCGAGCGCCTGAGCGTCAGCAGTTCGAGCGGCTTGCCATGATCGCCGCCGGTCAGCGCCCCCAGCGGTAGTCGCCGTCGGAGCCGAGCCGCCCGCGACCGCCACGCTTTTCTTCGCCGGGTGCCGTTGGCTTGCCGCCCGGCTTCTTGTTGCCGGGCCGGCGCTGCTCCCCGCCGCTCGGCTCGCCTGGACGTCGATTGCCACCACCACTTCCACGCCGTCCGGCTCCGCTTCGTCCTTCGGGCATCGGTGGGGTCCAGCCACCACCACCACCACCGGAGCGCGGGGGTCCGCCGCCGCCGGGCCGGGGGGCGAATCCGCCCCCACCGCCGCCTGGCCGAGGGCCGTAGCCTGCGCCGGCGGGTCGGGGCGCGTAGCCTCCGCCGCCTGGCCGGTCGGAGCGCGGCCCCCCTGCGGGCCGTGGGCCTCCAGCCCCCCGGGGCGTGGCCCGGTCCACCCGGATCATCCGGCCATCGAGGCTCGAGCCATTCAGGCCGCTGATGGCTTTCTCGGCTTCCTCCTCGCTGGCCATCTCGACGAATCCAAAACCACGCGACCGGCCGGTCTCACGGTCCGTCATGACCGCGGCCGACTGGACGGGACCGAAGCGGGCGAAGGCCGCGCGCAGCCCGTCGGTCGAAGTGGTGAACGCCAGGCCGCCCACGAACAACCTCACCGCCGCCATGCGTACGCTCCTTTCGAGTCACGCCTCGGAACGACCATCAGTATAGCGAGAGCAGCGAGTCTCATGCCGGTGAACAGGTTTGCCGCTCGCTCAGCCCGGGAGCATGAGGGCGATGCCGGTGAGGAGCGCCGCGGCCAGGAGGGCCTCGATGATGACCTCACGCGCCTGCCGCTTGAGCTGGTTCAACAGCCACGGATCGGCGACGGCCTCGCTCCCCCGGTCCAGGTCGCGCTGACCGCGCGCGGCCAGGCGCACGCAGGTGTGGTCGCGCGCCTGCAGCAAGCTCAACGCGGCGCCCAGGAACGGCAGGAAGAGCAGGAGCCGAGCACCGCGAGACACGCCGCCCACGCCGGTCACCAGCAGGCCCGTCGCCGCGATCCCGATCACCAACAGGACGGCCCCGTAGACGAGGCGCTGCCGCCGTCCCGTAGCCCCGATATTCCGCGCGATCGTCGCCATGCCCGAGCCCCCGCCTAAGGTATCACCATTGCGCGCGAAAACGTTGCGACCGCGGCAGGCACCTTTGCTACGCTGGTTTCGCTGACAACGCCCCTGCGGTAAGTGGCGAGGACGACATGGATGAGATGCAGGTCCGCGAACGAGTCACGCGCTGGATCGAAGAAGGAAGGGACCTGTTCGCCTTGTTGCCCGAATTGCTGGGCGCCGAGAAGGAAGCCGAGCTCCTGCGCCGCGAGCTGATGGAGCTCCGCAAGGAGCTGGCCGAATCGAAGTCGCAGAGCGGCGATATGCAGAAAGAGCACGGCGACCTCCACAAGCAGCTGGAGGCGCTACGCCAAGAGAACGAGCAGCTGCTGTCCGAGAAGGCCGAGGCCGGACAGGCGCTGGCCAAGATGCTCGAGACGGTGCAGGCCACGAACCAGATCGCTCAGAAGCTCGGCGTCACCAAGAGCCCGTTCGCGCGCCGCGAGGCGCCCGCCGCCGCCCCCCAGCCCACCCCGTAGGAGTGAGGCCCAGCGCCGTCTAGCCCTTGCCCCGGAAGGGCGACTTCGCGTCCTTGCGGAGCCACACGCTCAGCTCGATGCGGCGGTCGGCCAGGGGATCCGGGTTGAAGACCGCCACCCACGTCGCGCCGTAGTCCTTCCCGAGCCCCGCCAGGTGGGTGCCGTCCTCGGTGACCCGGCGCGCCTCGGTCTTCATGCTGCCTCGGCCCGCCGGCACTGCCACGATCCAGCCCGTGTCGGTCGGTGCGCCGTCGGCCAGGATCTTCACGCCGATCCCACGCGCCTCCTTGACGTCGACCGAGACGAGCACGAAGCGTGTGGTGAGCGGTCCCAGCGTCATCCGGAACTTGTGCTCGGCATATCGCTGCCCGTCACTGGCCAGGCGCTGGCCGGAGAGCTCGGGATCACCCAGCCGGGCCGTCGGCCGCTGCAGGATGCGCGTGTCGTCCTTGGATTCCAGGATGCGGAACTGAAACCACAGCCCCGGCTCCGGCACGGCCCCCAGGATCGTGGCGCGCACGAACTCCGCGTACGTGTCGCGCAGCCGGCCCTCGTTGACCAGATAGGTGTAGAGCTGCTCGCCGACCGGCTGGGTGTGGCTGGCCTTGAGACTGTTGAGCGCGTTGCCGACGCAGCCCGGCTTCTGCCGCTCGACGTGGTCCATCAGGATGGAGTAGCCGTAGGCCAGCAGGCCGTCCTCGTACTCCGGACTCTTCTGGATCGGCACCGAGAGCAGGTAGGGATACTTGCCGATCTCCTCGCGCACGGCGTCGGCAATGTTGAGGCTCGACTTCCAGCCTGACCAGCGCGCCCACGCGGACAGCCACCACTGCGCCGTCTCGTCCGGGCCCGTGTCGGCGCCTGACGATTCGTCGACTGGCTCGGGCGCGACCGACATGGCAGGGGCAAGGTCCTCGGCCCTCGGCTCGGGCGTGGGCTCGGGTTCGGACTCGGGCTCGGGCTCGGGCCTCGGGCGGCGGAGGATCGAGCGGCTCCGACTCGAGCTCGAGCGAGGGCATCTCGATCGTCGGTGTGGTGTCGACCAGCGTATCGTCTTCGCCCGGGGCTCCGGACGTCGGCAGCACCTCGAAGTCTTCGGCGAGTGGCGCGGTCGGAGCGGTCAGCGGGCTGTCCGACTCCAGCTCCAGTCGAGGGAATCGCACCGTCGATACTTCCGCCGCGGCCTCGATCGATGCCTGGGCGTCTTCGGTCTCGAGACCCATCGTGGTCTCGAGATCCTCCGCCGGCTCGGCCATGTCGATCGGTTCGGCCATCTCCAGTGGCGCTGTCGCATCCACCGGCTCCGCCAGCGGCGCGGGTTCGATGACGGCGGCGTCGTCGACGGCGATGGCGGCCTCGATGGCGATGGCGGGTTCGATGGCGATGGCGGGTTCGATGGCGACGGCGACGGGCTCCGGAGCTGGCGCCGGCGGTGGCTCGACGATGTCGCCGACGAAGCCGAGACGGCCGCGGCCGATCGCCACGGCGAGTGAACGGCCGTAGGTCCGCGTGACGATCTCTTCGAGCTGCGCGTAGCGATCGTCGTCGAGGCCGTCGCGATCTTCCACCATCGTGAGCAGATCGGCGAACGACTGACCGTCCTCGAGCACCTGCCGGGTCTCCGTCGCCTCCGGATCGCTCAGCGCCTCGACCGCGGCGCGATACTCGCGCGCCTTGGCGTGCGCGCCGACCAGCGTCGCGAAGGCAGGATCGTCGCGGTGGACGATCTCGAGGACGCGGTCGACGGTGAAGAGCACCTGCTGCTTGGCGTCTTCCAGCGCGGCGCGGAGCGCCCGCGCGCGAAGAGCCTGGCGGACCGACTCGAGGATCGGCTCGAGATCGTGCAGACTCTCGGGGTCGACCACCGAGGCGACCTCGGCGTCCCCCGCGGCAGCCAGCACGTCGCTCCGAAGCTGGATGAATTGTGTCCGGCCCTCGCCCAGAGCCTCGACCAGAGCATCCGATGGCGGCGCACCGGCTTCGGCGAGGCCGCGGGCCGCTTCGCCGAGCTTGGCCCCGAGGTCGAGGAAGCGCTGGGTCAGCGCAGCGAGGTCACGGCCAAAATCGTCGAGTTTTGTGTCCATTTCGGTCGACAGGGACGCGGCGATTCTAGAAATTCGGGACGGCGCGTGTCAAACAGCAAACGCGACAAATGGTTGGGCTTCAGGTCGAAGCGCGGCCAAGGGCCGCTCATGAAAGGCATTGCTAGGTTCGGTTCGTCGCGGTGTTTTACAATCGCTGACAGTCGCTCATAGCAACAGGTGCTAGAACACGCTCGGCCGGTCGGGCTGATCGATGAGCGACTTCCGAAGCGCGAGTCCTTCGCGCGCCGGGAGCCGCCCAGTGTTCAGACGCGTCTTCCCGATCCTCGGTGCTCGGTGTGTCACGTTCGCTGGCCTCCTCGCGCTGCTCTCCACGCTCGCGTCGGTCGTGCCGGTCGCGGCGGCGCCGCGGCTGGGCGCCGGGGGACCGCTCCCGCTGACATTCGAGCCCAACCTGGGCCAGGCCGATCCGAGCGTGAAATTCCTCGCCCGCGGCCGAGGTTACGGGCTGTTCCTGACACCGAGCGAGACAGTCTTCGTGCTCGTCCCGTCCGACCGTGCAGCCGGCGCCGGACGCCGCCCGCGCCCGACGACGTCCGCGACGCTGGCACCGTCGGTCGTGCGGATGCGTCTGATCGGCGCTGATCCCGAGGCGGCGATCGCCGGGGTCGATGCGCTCGCGGGGCGTAGCCACTACCTGATCGGAGAGCCGGAGCGCTGGCGGCCGGATGTGCCGACGTTTGCCCGGGTGCGGTACGACGAGGTGTACCCCGGCGTCAGCCTCCTCTTCTACGGGAGCGAGCGGCAGATCGAGTACGACTTCGTCGTGGCGCCGGGCGCCGACCCCGCGGCCGTCGTCCTCGCCTTCGACGGCACGCGCCAGGTGCGCCTCGACGACGCCGGCGATCTGGTGCTGACGACCGACGCCGGTGAGCTGCGCCTGCGACGGCCCGTCATCTATCAGGAAGCGGCCGGCGGGCGCCGGCCCATCGAGGGCGGCTTCGTCGTCGAGGGCAATCGCGTCCGCTTCCGCGTGGCCGCATGGGACGCCTCGCGGCCCCTCGTCATCGACCCGGTCCTCGGCTACTCCACGTATCTGGGCGGCTCCTCGAACGACGAGGGGCTCGGCATCGCGGTGGACGCGACCGGCAACGCCTACGTCACCGGCACGACCATCTCCGCCGACTTCCCGGTGTCCTCGCTGCCGGCCGGCACACGCGGGGGCGTGACCGACGCCTTCGTGACGAAGCTCGATCCGACCGGCACCACGGTGCTCTATTCGACGTACCTGGGCGGCAGTGGCGACGATACCGCCAACGCGATCGCGGTGGACGTCAACGGCAGTGCCTACGTGGCGGGCTCGACGACGTCCGGAAACTTTCCGGTGCTCGTCGCCTTCCAGGGCACCAACCGCGGCCTCAGCGACGCGTTCGTGACCAAGCTCAATCCCAGCGGCAGCGCGCTGGTCTACTCCACGTATCTGGGTGGCAACGACCAGGATTTCGCGTTCGGCATCGCGGTGGACGCCCTCGGCAACGCCTACGTGACGGGCTCGACGGCCTCGGCCGCCTTCCCGAACAACGGCGCGCTCACCTGCCTGGGGACCAAGAGCACGGGCAACGACGCGTTCGTCGCCAAGCTCGTGCCGTCGGGGGCCAGCGTCGGCTACTGCCGCTTCATCGGCGGCAGCGGCGATGACGTCGGCCAGGCCATCGCCACCGACGCCTTCGGCAACGTGTGGGTCGCCGGCTCGACCACGTCGAGCAGCATCCAGCCCCAGAATGCGTTCCAGCCGTCGTTCGGTGGGCAGACCGATGCCTTCGTGGGGCGCCTCGACACGAACGGCGCCGTCGTCTACCTGACGTATCTCGGCGGCAACGGCGACGACCTGGCGTTCGGGTTGGCGGTGGACGCCGCCGGCAACGCGTACGTCACCGGCAGCACGTCGTCGACGAACTTCCCGACGGCCAGCCCGCTGCAGTCCGCCCTGGGCGGCGGCGACGACGTCTTCGTCACCAAGCTGAACCCGGCCGGCACCGGCCTCGTGTTCTCCACGTACCTGGGCGGCAGCGGTGACGACGTCGGCAACGGCATCGGCGTTCACCCCGCGGATTCCAGCGTGTACGTGACCGGCTCGACGGGCTCGGTCGATTTCCCGACCGTGTCGGCGCTGCAGAGCACGCTGGCCGGCGGTCTCGACGCGTTCGTGACCAAGCTGAGCGCCTCCGGCGCGGCGGTGGTGTACTCGACCTATCTCGGCGGCACCGGCGACGACGTGGCCCAGGCCATCGCGGTGGATCCCGACGGCGTGGCGTTCTTGACCGGCTCGACCAGCTCGCCGGCATTTCCGACCGTGGCGCCGATCCAGAATGCGGCGGGGCTGCTCGACGCGTTCGTGACCCAGATCGCCGACGGCGGGGTCATCCAGTTCTCGGCCGCGACCTATTCCGTCGTCGAGAACGCCGGCAATCTCGTGGTCGCCGTGCAGCGGACCGGTGACGTCAGCGGGGGGGCCACGGTGGAGTTCCGGACCAGCGACGGCACCGCGACCGCCGGGGCCGACTACACCGCGGTGTCGACGGTGCTGACCTTCGCCCCGGGCCAGGTCGTGGTCACGGTCGCCGTGCCGATCCTGGACGACGCGGCCGGCGATGGCGACGAGACCGTCACCCTGACGCTTCAGAATCCGACCGGGGGCGCCGTGCTCGGGGCTCGCCACACGGCGACGCTGACGATCGTGGACGACGAGCCCGCGATCAACTTCAGCGCCGCGACCTACAGCGTGACCGAGAATCACGGACCGGCGGTGATCACGGTGACGCGCTCGGGTCCGGTGGGCGGAACGGTGACCGTGCAGTTCTCGACCGCGGACGGCAGCGCGACCGCCCCGACCGACTACACCGCGGTCAGCCGGACGCTGACCTTCGGCCCGGGCGTGCGGACGGCCACGGTCTCGGTGCCGATCATCAACGACACGCTGGCCGAGGGGACCGAGACGGTGAGCCTGTCGCTCAGCAACGTGGGGGGTGGCACGCCGCCCGCGCTGCTCGGCGTCCGGAACACCGCCGTCCTCAACATCGTCGACGACGACGTGGCCGGCTCGGTGCAGTTCAGCAAGGCCACGTATTCCGTGTCCGAGGCCGCCGGGGTCGCCACCATCACGGTGACCCGCACCGGCGGCACGGCGAGCGGGGTGACCGTGGACTACGCGACCAGCGACGGCACGGCCTCGGCCGGCGCCGACTACGCGCCGACCACCGGCACGCTCACCTTTGGCGCGGGGACGACCAGCCTCTCGTTCACGGTGCCGATCGTGAACGATACGAGCGCGGAGGGCGACGAGACCGTCAACCTGACGCTGTCGAACCCCGGCGGAGGGGCCAGCGTCGGCGCGCTGAACGCCGCGGTGCTCACGATCGTGGACGACGAGCCGACGGTCGCGTTCTCGACCGACACCTTCACGGTCTCCGAGTCGGCCGCGACCGCGGTGATCACCGTCCGGCGAGGCGGCGTCGCCACCGGCGCCGTCGCGGTCGACTACAGCACCACCGACGGGACGGCCCAGTCCGGCGTCGACTACACCGCGACCGCCGGCACCCTCAGCTTCGCCAGCGGCGTCACCAGCAAGACCTTCACGGTGCCGATCCTCAACGATAGCCGGGTGACGGCGGCCCGGACGGTGATCCTGACGCTGGGCAACCCGACCGGCTCGATCACCATCGTGACGCCCAGCACCGCGACCCTGACCATCACCGACGACGACGTGGCGGGCATCATCGAGTTCGGCGCGCCGGTCTTCGACATCGCCGAGAACGCCGGCAGCGCCATCATCACCGTCGCTCGCCGCAGCGGCACCGCGGGCGGGGCGACCGTGAACTACACGACCAGCGATGGCACCGCCACCGCCGGCTCCGACTACACGTTCTCCGGCGGCACGCTCACGTTCGGAGTCGGGGAGACCAGCAAGACCTTCGCGGTGCCGATCCTCCAGGACAGCCTGGCCGAAGGTGTCGAGACCGTGAACCTCGCGCTCTCGTCCCCCGGCGGCGGCGCCACGCTCGGCGCTCGCACCACCGCGCTGCTGCGCATCATCGACGACGAGAAGGCGCTGGGCTTCAGCGCGCAGAGCTACACGGTGAACGAGGGCGCCGGCACCGCCACGATCACCGTCGAGCTGACCGGCGTGTCCTCGACGGACACCATCACCGTCAACTACGCCACCAGCAACGGCACGGCCACCGCCGGGCTCGACTACACGACCACCACCGGCACGCTCATCTTCCCGCCCGGCGGGACGGCGACCGGCATCCGGACCAAGACCTTCACGGTGCCGATCCTGCAAGACAGCCTGGCCGAGGGGACCGAGACGATCAACCTGACCCTCAGCGCGCCGACACCGGTGGGTGTCGCCCAGCTGGTGACCGCACGCTCGACGGCCATCCTCAGCATCGAGGACGACGACGAGGGGGGCGCGATCGAGTTCGACGGGCCCACGTTCTCCGCGCTCGAGAGCGCGGGCAGCGCGGTGATCCGCGTCAAGCGCACCGGCACCGGTGGCAAGGCGCTGGCGAGCGGCGTCACGGTGGACTACGCGACGTCCGACGGCACGGCCACCGCCGGGCTGGACTACGTGTCCACCGCGGGCCGGCTGACGTTCCCGGCCGGCGCCACCAGCCTCACGTTCGCCGTTCCCCTGATCAACGACACGCTGGGCGAGGGCAAGGAGACGGTGAATCTCGCGCTCTCGAACGCGGGGGGCGGCGGCACGATCGGCGGCACCGCCAGCGCGGTGCTCGAGATCCAGGACGACGAGCCGAACGTCTCGCTGAGCGCGGCGACCTACACCGTGAGCGAGGGCGCCAGCTTCCTCACCGTGACCGTCGTGCGCGGCGGCGTGGACACCGGGACCCTGACCGTGGACTACACCACCGCCGACCAGTTCCCGGCCGGGACCGGCAAGGCGGTGGCCGGCGTGGACTACACCGCGGTGAGCGGGACGCTGACCTTCGCGCCCACGGTTCGCGCGCGCACCTTCACCATCCCGATCCTCAACGACTCGGTGCCGGAGCCGGACGAGAAGTTCGACATCGTCCTCCGCAACGCCACCATCTCGGCGGGGACGGTGACCATCGTGTCCCCGGGCCGGGCCGAGGCGACGATCACCGACGACGACTTCGGCGGCACGATCCAGTTCAGCGCCTTGACGTACAGCGTGAACGAGGACGGCGGCCGCGCCAGCGTCACGGTGGTGCGCACCGGCGGCCAGGCCGGCGGGGTCTCGGTGCGGCTGCAGACGGGCGATCTCTTCGCCGTCGCCCCGCCGCTCGTCCCCCAGACCGCCACCGCGCCGGCCGACTACACCTCGACCGACGTGCGCGTCACGTTCGGGCCGGGCGAGACGACCAAGATCGTCCGCATCCCGATCACCGTCGACGCGGTCGCCGAGGGCATCGAGACGCTCTACGTGCAGCTGAGCGACCCCCAGCCCAACGGGGCCCCCGGCACGCCCGTGATCGGCCAGATGGCCCTGGCGACGGTCTCGATCGCCGACGCGCAGCCCACGGTGCAGTTCGGCCAGGCCACCTTCACGGTGACCGAGGGGCAGCCCGTGGCGACCGTCACCGTCCAGCGGACGGCGCCGGCCGGCCGGCTCACGGTGGACTACGCCACCAGCAATGGCACCGCGACGGCCCCGGCCGACTATCTGAATACCGTCGGCACGCTCACCTTCGATCCCGGCGTCACCGGCCAGAGCTTCACCGTGCGGCTGGTCGACAACCAGGTCGTCGCGCCCGACAAGACGTTCGGCGTGACCCTGAGCAACCTGCAGCCGCCCGCCGCCTCGACCCTGGGGCCGCGGACGACCGCGTCGGTGATGATCAAGGAGAACGACCGCGGCGGGACGTTCAACGTGTCCGGAGGCACCGTCAACGAGCACGACGGCGTCTTCAACGTCGTGGTCTTCCGGACCGGCGGCACCGGCGGGCCGGTCAGCGTGGACTTCTCCGCGCGCCAGTGCGGCGTGGTGGCGCCGGCGTGCGACTTCACGGCGCGGGAGCTGGCGGATCCCACTGACCCCATCACGCTGCCCCGTCACTTCGTGCCGATCTTCACGCAGACCTTGACGTTCCTGCCGGGCGAGATCAGCAAGACGGTCCCGGTGACCATCGTCGACAACAGCGTCGCCGAGGGGAGCCGGAACTTCGCCGTCTCGATCCGCAACCCGCAGCCCTCGGTCATGCAGGACAGCCAGGAGATCGGCGCCTCGATCGGGACGTCCGACGCCCTGGTCAACATCGTGGAGGACGAGCTGTACTTCGTCTTCCTCTCGTCCGAGAACTACTCGGCGCAGGAGAGTGCCGGCGAGGCGTTCATCACCGTGGTGCGCTCCGGCCTGCCGGGCTTCCTGGCGCAGCCGCTCACCCTGGACATGATCGCGATCGCCGGCGGCGACCACCCGGCGGTGGCCGGCCAGGACTTCGTCGACCTCGGCGGCGGCCTGGTGGTGCGGGACTCCGCGTTCACGTTCGCACCCAACCAGACGACGAAGACCTTCCGGGTGCCGTTCCTGAACGACACGGTGGTGGACGGGCCGAAGACGATGCTGGTCTTCATCAACGACTGCCCGGGATCGCCGTGCAGCCCCAAGAGCCCCAACCCGCGCAACACCGACCCCGGCCGCGGGCCCGGCATCGCCTTCCCGGGCTCCGCGACGCTGGTCATCAACGACGATGACAACGGCGGCACGATCCAGTTCGCCTCGGCCGTCTACAGCGTTCCCCAGGACGTGGCCAGCGGCCTGGCCACCATCACGCTGACGCGCACCGGCGGCATCGCCAGCGGCGTCACCGTGCGGGCCCGCACCGGCGATCTGTTCGCGGCGACCACGCCGCCCCAGACGGGCGCGGCCGGCGCCGACTACACCTCGACCGACACCGTGGTGGCGTTCAACGCCGGGGACACGAGCGCGGTGTTCACGGTGCCCATCATCAACGACGGAGGCGCGGCCAGCGGGGTCAAGACGGTGAACCTCCAGCTCGTCACTCCGCTGCCGGCCGGAGCGGGCGCCGCTCCGAACCTGGGGGCGGCCAGCACGGCCCTGCTGAGAATCATCGACGCCACCCAGACGGTCGGGTTCACGCTGGCCAACTTCGATGTGAGCGAGGCGGCCGGGACGGCCACCGTCCAGATCGAGCGCACCGGCGACATCAGCGGCTCGCTGACGGTGAACTACGCCACGGCCGACGGCACCGCCCTGGCCGGCGTCCACTACCAGACCGCCACCGGCACGGTCACCTTCAGCGGCAACCAGGCGGTGGCCAGCTTCACCGTCCCGATCATCGACAACAAGGTCGTGTCGACCGACAAGGTGCTGAACCTGAGCTTGTCCGCGCCGAGCGCGGGCACCGTGGTGAACACCGCCACGCTGACCATCAAGGACGACGACGTGGCCGGCGTGATCGCCTTCGCCGCCCCGGCATTCCTGGTCGCCGAGAGCGGGGGCCAGGCCGAGATCAGGATCGTGCGCAGCGGCGGCACGGCCGGCTGCCCGAGCCCGCTGGTCGGGTTGCCGCCCTCGTGCCCTGACGCCACGCTCGTCACGTTCTCGACCTCCGATGGCACGGCCACCGTGGCCGGCAACGACTACACCGCGACGACGGTCACGGTGGAGTTCGGCGCCGGCGAGTTCGTCAAGACCGTGCTGGTTCCCGTGACGGCCGACGCCGTCATCGAGGGCACCGAGACGGTCACCCTGACGTTGACCAACCCGCTCCCGGCCGGATTGACGCCGCGCAGCCCGACGCTCGGCCTGTCCAGCGCCACGCTGAACATCATCGAGACGCAGTTCCGCCTCGGCGCCACCAGCCTCACCGTGGGCGAGGCCTCCGGACAGGTGACCGTCACCGTGGTGCGGGAGGGCGACCTCGGCGGCACCGCGACGCTCGACTACGTGACGGTGGACAACACCGCGACCTCCGGCGGCACGTCGGACTTCGTCAACATCACCGGCGGGCGGGTGACCTTCGATCCCGGCGTCAGCGTGGTGACCTTCGACGTGCTGGTCCGCGAGGACGGTCTGGTCGAGGGCGACGAGCAGTTCGACATCGTCTTCAGCAACCCGATCGGCGGCAGCATCGCGCGCGAGTCGTGCGCGACGGCCACGCCGGCCGCACCCGCGCTGGTCGCCAACTGCACGATCAACGTCGCCGTGCTGGACAACGATTTCGGCGGCCTGCTCAGCTTCAGCCAGGCGGTCTACGACGTGAACGAGAACGCCGGTACCGCCACCATCACGGTGCGTCGCGTGGGCGGTACCGCCGACGCCGTGACGGTGGACTTCGCGACCAGTGACGGTACCGCGACCAACGGAGTCGACTACGACGCCACGACCCAGACCCTGACCTTCGGCCTGGGCGAGTCCGTCAAGACGGTGGCCGTGCCGCTGCGCAACGGCACCGTCGGCATCCGTAGCGTCAACCTGGCCCTGCGCAACGCCACCGGCGGCGGCCTGGTGGCCTCTCCCGGCGGCGCCGCCGTGCTCCGCATCAGCGACGTGGACAACTCGGTGGGCTTCGCCTTCCTGGGCTTCGCGGTGAACGAGAACATCGGCATGGCGCCGGTGACGATCCGTCGCACCGGCACCAGCGGCCAGGTCACGGTGCAGCTGGCCACCACGGCCGGCAGCGCGGTGGCGCCCGACGACTACACCGCGGTGAACACGACGATCACCTTTGCCGCCGGGGTGAGCACCGCCACGGTGATGGTCCCGATCGTCAGTGACGCCGTCGTCGAGCCGAACGAGACCCTGACGCTCACGCTCTCCAACCCGACCGGCGCCTCGATCGCCCCCGACCTGTGTCTGGTGGCCACGCCGACCACCTGTACGGCGGCGCTGACGATCATCGACGACGATCAGGGCGGGGTGATCCAGTTCGGCGCGGCGAACTATACCGCCACCGAGACCGGCGGCCCGGCCACCATCACCCTCACGCGTGCCGGCGGCCTGGCCGGCGGCGTGACCGTGGCGTTCGGCGCCACCGCCGGCACCGCCGCCCCGGCCGACTTCAGCGTGCCGAGCGGGACGGTCACGTTCCTCGCCGGGCAGGCCAGCGCGACGGCGACCGTGAACGTCAACGACAACTTCGTGGCCGACGGGGATCGCACCGTCAATCTGAGCATCAGCGCGCCCCAGCCGGCCGGGCTGCCCGGTAGCCCGATCCTGGGGCTGCGGACGAGCGCGGTGCTGACCATCAAGGACAACGAGCCGCGCGTGCAGTTCGCCGCGCCGACGTTCACGGTGGCCGAGGGGGCGCCGACGGCGGTGATCAGCGTGACGCGGACGGGCGATACCTCGGTGCCGGTGCTCGTCGACTACGCGAGCAGCGCGGGAACGGCGACGGCCGGGGCCGACTACACGACCGCCAGCGGGACCGTCACCTTCGGCGCCGGCGTCACCACCCAGACCTTCACGGTGACGATCACCAACGACAGCGCGCCCGAGACCCCGGAGACGGTGCTCCTGACACTGAGTAACCCGCGCACCAACAACCCGGCCGACATCGGCCGGGTCGCCCTGGGCACCCCCAACCCGGCCACGCTCACGATCACCGACAACGACAAGGCCGGCACCCTGTCCTTCAACGCCTCGCGCGTACACGATCAGCGAGACGGGGGCGACGCTCCACGTGACGGTGACCCGGACCGGCGGTGCGGCGGGCGGCGTGAGCGTGAACTACCAGCTGAACAACGGCACCGCGACCTTCCCGGCCGACTTCGCGGTGGCCATCACCAATCTGTCCACCGGCACCGTCACCTTCGGGGCCGGTGACACGTCGAAGGTCATCGACATCACGATCGTCAACAACGGCATCGCGAACGGCCCGAAGACCTTCAGCGTGGTGCTCCAGAACCCGCCGACCGGCGGCGCGATCCTGGGGCCGCCGAGCCAGGCCACCGTGACGATCCAGGACGACGAGCAGACGGTGCGGTTTGCCAGCGCCGGGCTACTCGGTGCTGGAGAACCACGGCCCGGCGCAGATCGTGGTCGAGCGGCTGGGCACGCCGACCGGGACCCTGCTGGTGGACTTCGCGACCCTCGACGGCACCGCACCTCCACCGCGCCGACCGCCGATTACATCGCGGTCAACCGCGTCCTGACGTTCGGTCCCAACATTCGCTCGCTGACCGTGCCGATCACGATCGTCAACGACACGATCGTGGAGGGCAACGAGACGCTCACCCTGCAGCTGAGCAACCCGCGTTTCGTCGTGGCAGGCCCGCCGGTGAACATCGCCAGCGGTAACTGCGCGAGCTTCGTGGGCGGGATCTGCGCGGTACCACTCACGATCATCGACGACGACCAGGGCGGCGAGATCCAGTTCAAGTCCGCCACCTACGCGGTCACCGAGGGCACGCTCAACGCCAGCATCATCCTGACCCGCACGGGCGGACTCGGTGGCCCGGTGACCGTGGACTTCACCACGGTGGACGGCCTGGGGACGGCCGTCGCCGGCAGCGACTACGTGTCGACCTCGCGGACCGTGACGTTCCCGGCCAGCTCCACGACGCAGACCGTCCTGGTGCCGATCATCAACGACACCCTGGACGAGCCGGCCGAGACGGTGAAGATGCGTCTGAGCAATCCCGGCGGGGGCGCCGTGCTCGGCGCGCTGCGACACCGCCACGCTGACCATCACCGACAACGACGTGGCCGGCGTGATCCAGTTCAGCGCGGCGCTCTACACCGTCAACGAGTCGGCCACCTCGGCCTCCATCGTCATCTCGCGGACGGGCGGGACCTCCAGCGGCGCCACGATCGACTTCGCCACGTCGGACGGCGCCGGCCTCAATGGAGCCCTGGCCGGCATGGACTACACGGCGACGACCACCACCGTGACCTTCGGGGCCGGGGAGCTCAGCAAGACCGTGTCCGTTGCGCTGCCCGGTGACGACGCCACGGCGGAAGGCAACAAGAGCCTCGTCCTGACTCTGAGCAACCCCGGCGGCGGCGCCACCCTCGGTGCGCGGTCGACCGCCGCGCTGAAGATCCTCGACGACGAGGCGACAGTGCAGTTCGCCACCGCCACCTACTCGGTGGCCGAGGGGAGCGCGGCGACGATCAAGCTCGAGCGCACCGGCCCCCCGGCGTGCTCATCGTGCACTACGCCACCAGCAACGGCACCGCCACGGCAGGCGTCGACTACGTCGCCAAGTCGGGCAGCGTGACCTTTGCCAGTACCGCGAAGACGGCCACCTTCTCGGTCCCGACCATCGCCAACTCGATCGTCGATGGGACGCGGACCGTCAATCTCGCGCTCGGCCCGGTCACCAGCGGCACCGGCATCGTCGGGCCCCAGGGCACCGCAATGCTGCAGATCGCCGACAACGACCTGGGCGGCGCCCTGCACTTCACCGCCGGTGGCTACTCGGTGAAGGAAGCCTTCGGCATCATCACGCTGTCGGTCCGGCGTGACGGGGGCCTCGCCGGTCCCGTGACGTTCCACTACGCGACCCAGGACGGCACCGCCAAGGCGGGAGTGGACTACACCGCAGCCAGCGGCACGCTCACCTTCCGGGCGGGGGAGTTCTTCGCGCAGTTCAGCGTGAAGGTCATCCCCAACACCCGCGACGATGGCGATCGCACGTTCAACGTGGTGCTCTCCTCGCCGACCGGCGGCATGACGCTGGGCTCGCCCAGCACCGCGGCGGTCACCATCAAGGAAGACGACGACGGCGGCGTCGTGCAGTTCACCGCCAAGGTCTTCACCGTCTCGGAGTGTGCGACGGCGCCGTGCAACGCCGTGCTGACCCTGACCCGCAACAACATCGCCAGCAACGTGACCGTCGATTTCGCCACGGTGGACGGCACCGCCACCGCGCTCAGCGACTACGTGGCGACGACGGGCACGGTGAGCTTCGCCGCCGGCCAGGTGAGCCAGCGCATCACCATTCCGCTCCAGATCGAGCCGGGGGCCCAGCCGACCAAGAGCTTCGGCGTCGTACTCAGCAACATCCGGGGCGGCGCCATCCTGGGTCCCTTCGTCAATGCCGAGGTCCGGATCGTCGATACCAAGTAGGCGCGAGCACGGGGCGGGCCGCGGCGTGGGGTACCATGGGACGCCGTGCGTGACCGCCTCGTGTTGCCTGTCATCGGTGTCATCTCGATCGTGGTCGTGCTGCTGGTCGGCTACCTGCTCCTCGGACATGCCCCCGGGCGCGGAGGTCGCCACGACGCCGCCACGCTGCCCGCGCTGAACGCGCTGCTCAACGGCGCCAGCGCCGTGCTGCTCTCGGCCGGCTGGATCTTCGTCAAGCGCCGGCGGATCGCCGCGCATCGCGCCTGCATGCTGGCGGCGTTCTCGCGTGTCGGTGCTGTTCCTGGTCTCGTACGTGATCTACCACGCCCTGGCGGGCTCACGCGGCTTCACCGGGACCGGCCTGGTCCGGTGGATCTACTTCCCGCTGCTCGTGTCGCACATCGTCCTGGCCGCGGCGATGGTGCCCTTCGTCCTCACGACCCTCTACCGCGCGCTGGGCGCCGACTACGTCCGCCACGCGTGGCTGGCCCGGCGAACGCTGCCGGTGTGGCTCTACGTCTCGGTCACGGGCGTGGTCGTCTACTGGATGCTCTATCGCCTGTTTCCGTAGTCACGCCGACCGGCCGTCGCTCACCCCTGATCCCGGTCCGGCCCGCCTGGTAGCATTGAACCGCCCGGGACAGCGAGCGCGGACGCCGCTGGGGCGCGACGCCGCCGCCCGCCGGTGAGCGGAGCAATGTCGGAACCCGGCACGAGGAGGAGTCGCGCGATGCGCTACCGGATCGATGCTCGTCACGATGCGCTGGTGGTCGTGGATGTGCAGAACGACTTCTGTCCCGGCGGATCCCTGGCGGTGCCCGATGGCGATTCCGTCGTCCCGGTCCTCAATCGCTACGCCGAGCGCTTCGACGCGCAGGGCGCCGCGGTCTTCGCCTCGCGGGACTGGCATCCCTCACGGACCAGGCACTTCGCCGCGTACGGCGGAATCTGGCCCCCGCACTGCGTGCAGGGGACGGCCGGCGCCGCGCCGCATCCGGCGCTCGTGCTGCCGGCGCGCACGCAGGTCGTGTCCAAGGGCATGGACCCCGAGGAAGACGCCTACTCGTGCTTCCAGGCTCGGGCCGAGCAGGGCGGCGACTTCGCGTCACTGCTGGCCGCGCGCGAGATCCAGCGCCTCTTCGTCGGGGGGCTGGCCACCGACTACTGCGTCAAGGCCACCGCGCTCGACGCGCTGCGGGCGGGTCTCACGGTCGTCGTCCTGCAGGACGCGGTGCGCGCGGTCGACGTGACGCCGGGGGATGGCGCCCGGGCGCTGGCCGAGCTGGCCGCCGCCGGGGCGGCGAGCGCGCGGCTCGACGAGGTCGGCTGAGCCGCGCATGCGCGGCGTCGAGCAGATCCCGTGGATCTACGACGCCATCTGCGCGTTCGCGGAGTGGCGCGGGCTCGGGCGGTGGCGGCGCTGGCTGGTCGCCGGCGCGCGGGGGCTGACGCTCGATCTCGGCTGTGGCACCGGGCGCAACCTGCCGCTCTACGCCGGCGTCCGGGCGATCGGACTCGATCCTTCGCCCGCACAGCATCGCGCGCGCGCGCCAGCGTGCCGGGGGCGGGCTCCTGGTTCGCGCCGCCGCCGAGGCGCTGCCGTTTCGTGACTCAGTGTTCGACACGGTCGTCAGTGGCCTCGTCCTCTGCAGCGTGAACGATCCCGTCCGCGCGCTCGCCGAGGCCCGGCGCGTGCTCCGGCCGGACGGCGAGCTGCGCGCGCTCGAGCACGTCCGGTCGCGGCACCCGTGGCGAGCCCGGGTCCAGGATGCGATCCAGCCGGCCTGGACCTGGTTCGCCGGCGGCTGCCACCCCAACCGCGACACCGAGCGGTCGGTCGAGGCCGCCGGGTTCGCCATCGCCTCCGAGGGACGGCGCGCCGAGGGCAACATGCGTCGCTTCGCCGCCCGGGTCGCGGTGCGGAAATCGACGGGTACAATGGGATCGTGAGCCGCCGAGCCCGTCGTGAAGTTCTCTGCGCCCGACCTCAGCCAGTACGGCGTGCTGGCCGAGTACAACAGAAAGCGCCGGTTCGACGTCACGCCGGAGCCGCCGGGCCGGCCGGGCCGGCGAGCCGCCGGTGGCCTGGCGTTCGTGGTCCAGAAGCACCGGGCGACCGCGCTGCACTACGACGTGCGGATCGAGCACGAGGGCGCCATGCTCTCGTGGGCGGTGCCCAAGGGCCCGTCGCTCGACCCTGCCACCAAGCGGCTGGCCATGATGACCGAGCCGCACCCCCTGGATTACAACGGTTTCGAGGGCGTCATTCCCGAGGGTGAGTACGGCGGCGGCACGGTGATGATCTGGGATCGCGGAACCTGGAAGCCCGAGGTGCCGGACGTCACGGCGGCCCTGGCCAAGGGCGAGCTCAAGCTCACGATTCAGGGCCACAAGCTGCGCGGCTCGTGGGTGCTCGTTCGCACCCGCAACCGCCAGTGGCTGATGATCAAGCACCGTGATCGCTTCGCCTCCACCGACGACGTCACCGTGAAGCGCCCGCTGTCGGTGGTGTCACGGCGGTCGATGGCCGGCATCGCGCGGGCGGCGGGCGCCACGCCGCGCCAGCTCGAGCTCGCGGCCGCCGCCGACCCGCCCCGCGCCAGCCGCCGCATCGCGTAGTGCCCGCGTCGAGCCCGGGGCCGCCCCGCGTCGCGCCGATGCTGGCGACGCTGGTGGACGCGCCCTTTCACCGTCCCGGCTGGGTGTGGGAGGAGAAGTACGACGGCATTCGACTGATCGCCCGCAAGCACGGCCGCCGGGTGGAGCTCCTCACCCGCAACGACAAGGACCGGACCGACGATTTTCCCGACGTCGTCGCCGCGCTGGCCGCGCTGCCCGCCGCCACCCTCGTTGTCGACGGCGAGGTCGTCGTCTTCGATGCCGGTGGCGTGTCGCGCTTCCAGCTGCTCCAGCGTCGTGGGGCCGGCGCCTCGTCGCCGGTCTACGTCGTCTTCGATTGCCTGCACGCTCGCGGCCGCGACCTCACCGGCGAGCCGCTCACCGCCCGCCGCGCCGTGCTCGAGGCCGAGGTGGTGGAGGGGCCGGCGCTCCGGATCGCCCGGCGTCTGGCCGCCGACGGCCTGCGAGGCGTTCGCCGAGGCGCGACGGCGGGGACTGGAAGGCGTGATCGGCAAGGATCCCCGGGCCGGGTACCGCGCGGGAGAGCGCTCCTCGGCGTGGTCCAAGGTGAAGGTGCGGGCCGAAGAGGAGTTCGTGATCGGCGGGTTCACGGCGCCGCGCGGCGCCCGCCAGCACCTCGGCGCGCTCCTCGTCGGCGCCTGGGATGGCGCCGGACTCCGCTACGCGGGGAAGGTCGGCACCGGCTTCACGGAGGCAACGCTCGCCGATCTCCATCGAAAGCTGACACGGCGTCGACGAGCACAGCCCCCGTTCGTCGATCCGCCGCGCGAGCGCGATCTGGTGTGGGTCGAGCCGGAGCTGGTGGCGCAGCTCGGGTTCACCGAGCGCACCGGTGACGGCAAGCTCCGTCACCCCACCTTTCTCGGGCTGCGGGAGGACAAGGCGGCGCGTGACGTCCGCTGGTCGGGGCCGCGCGGCGAGGTGGCCGCTACACCGCGTAGCGGTGGCGCAGCTGCTCGAGAATCCGCGTCCGCGAGTCGGCGGGGCGCAGCCCGGCCCGCTCCACCGCGGCGATCGCGGCGGCGAGCTCCGGGTCCTTGATCATCTCGCGCACCCACGCCGAGTACTCGCCGCGCTCGAGGTGAAACGCCCACGTCGCCTCATCCACACCCTCGGCCAGCTCGACGAAGCGGACCAGATTGGCGGCGCGCAGGTTGAGGCTCCCGGAGGGACCGCGAAAGAAGAAGGAGCGGTCCGGCGGCAGCTCGCCCTCGGTGTACTTGCGCAGGTGGCGCCGATGCTGGGACCGTCGCCGACTGACCCGGAACCGGACGGCGCGCGGCACGGGCTCGAGCCACGCCAGCGCCACCTCGCCGAGGTCGAGCGCCGCCTCACCGACCGGCGCGGGATTCTCGCCCTCGCGGGTGGCCAGCACGGTCCGCACTCCGTCACGGAAGGCCGCGACCTCCGTCGAGGCGAGGACGTTGGCCAGCGGCCGCACCGACGGCGCCAGGCCGGTGGCGGCGAGCGTGATCAGCGCCAGCGACTCGGCGCCGGACCGCAGCAGCTCGGCGGCCGGCGAGCCCTCGGCCGGGAACACGTGGTGGGCCTCGTCGACCACGAGCCAGTGGGGGAGCCCGAGGCTCGAGCGCACGGTGGCCACCGTCGCCAGCACCGTGGTCGCGTAGGCGACCTTTTCCGACCGGCTCATCGCGCTGAGATCCAGCACCAGACTCGCCGCCGGCTGACGCAGGAGCTGGTCGACCTCGTCGGCGGTGGGCAGCGCGCGCTCACCCTTGCCGCCGAACACGACCACGCGCTCGAGCTCGGACAGCGTGCGATAGTCCCCCTCCGGATCGAGCAGCAGCAGGGTGCGGCCACTCTCGACGACGCGCTCGACGAGCACGCCGGTGAGCGTGCTCTTGCCGCTGCCCGAGGGACCGATGATCAGCAGGCGCGTGCCGTGCGCGGGCACCGTCACCGGCGCTCCGTCCGGCTGCTCGCCCAGGCGCAGATCGTGACGCGTGAGGCGGGGTATCAGCGCGACGAGATCGTGGAGCAGGTGCTCCTCGATGAACTCCACCACGCCGGCGGCGGAGGGCGCACGCGTGACGTAGTCGGCCCGCTCGCGCAGCGCGGGCACCGCGTCGGCCACCGCCACCGCGCACTCGGACAGGGCCAGGAAGGCGTGATCGTTCTCGGCATCACCGATCCCGACCATGTTGTGGGGCGAGATCTCGAGCGCGGCCAGGGCGACGGCCAGGCCGGTGCCCTTGGTGACGCCGCCCGGCAGCAGCATGAGCGCGCCCTTGTTGAAGATGGGCGTGCGGTTGACCCCGGTCTCCTGGATGGCGGCCAGCGCCGGCTCCGCGAACTGCGCATGGGTGGCGAGGATGGCGGCGCCGAGGTCGAACGGGACGCCACGGCGGCGGAGCGCGTCGGTGAGCGCGGGCTCGGGCGGATCGCCCAGGGTGCGGAGCTCGCGGCGGTCCGGGAAGTAGACGAGCGCGCCGTTCTCCGCGACCACCGCGTCGAACATCCGGTCCAGGTCGGGGCACACCAGGCGCAAGTCGGCCAGCATGCGGCCAGTCACCAGCAGGAGCTTGCGCCCGGTCGCCCGCACGCGCTCGAGCGCCCGCGCCGTGGGCTCGGCGACCCGGTTGGCGTCGGCGATCGTCCCGTCGTAGTCGGTGGCGAAGGCGTGCACGTTCATGCCGCGGTCTCTGCGTCCACGGTATCACGCGCGGCGATCACCACCGTGCGAGGCTACCGCAGCAGCTCGGTGTAGACCGCGACGGTGCGCGTCATCGCGGCGTCGAGCGAGTGGCGCTCGCGAACGATCGACTGGCCGCGGCGGGCCATGGCGCGCGCCCGCGCCGGATCGGTCAGGCAGTCGAGGATCGCCGCGGCGAGCGCCGGGGCGTCACCGGCGGGCACGAGGCGGCCGGTCTCGCCGTCGTGGATCAGCTCGCCGCTGCCGCCCACGTCGCTGGCCACCACCGGGGTGCCGACGGCCAGCGCTTGCGGGATCACCTGCGAGGCCGCCTCCGAACGGATCGAGGGCAAGACCAGCACGTCGAGCGCCGCCATCACCTCGGGGATGTCGCGGCGGAAGCCGGTCATGCGAACGGCTCGGCTCGAGGCCGAGCGCTGGCACCCGGCGCTGCACGTCGGCGAAGCCCACGCCGTCGCCGACGATCAGGAAGCGCGCCGCGGGCTGACGCGGCGAGCACGGCGCGGGCAGCGTCCAGGAACAGGTCGTGACCCTTGGAGCCGCGGATGTTGGCCACGAGGCCGACCAGCGGCGCTCCGGCCAGCCCGAGCTCGGTGCGCACGGCCTGTCCGGACACGTCGGGATGAAACCGGCCCGTGTCCACGCCCGGCGCGATCGGCACGATGCGCGCGGCGGGGACGCCGGCCGCCGTGACCACGCGGGCCGCGGCCTGGCCGCTGGTGATCACGCGATCGGCGAGACGGTAGACGAGCCCGCGGCGGCGGGGAATGGCGATGGTGACGTGACGGCTGCGGACCACCGGCAGGCCGCAGGTGCGGCCGGCGAGACCGCCCAGCCAGCTGTCGATGGAGCTGTGGGTGTGGACCAGGGCCACGCCCCGTTCGCGGAGGAGGCGGCGGAGCGCGCGGAGCGCGCGCAGGTCGAACGCGCTCCGCATCCGCACGGGCGACCGCCGGGACACCGAGCCGGCCAGCCTCCTGGAGCAGACGGCTCTCGGGCTGGCCCGCGATGAGGACGTCCCAGCCGTGATCGAGCAGCCAGCGCGCCTCGGCCAGGATCCGGATTTCCTGGCCGCCGAAGCCCACGGAGGCTTCGGTGTGCAGGACGAGCCTGGGCCCCGGGGTCACCCGACGATTCTAGACGACTGCCGTCTACCGGCTCAGGAAGCTGTTGCCGTTGCCCGGTCCGTGGCCTAGCCTGTCCGAGAGACAGTCCTCAAGTGAGCCCTTTTCTGAGACGAAAAGGCGGAAACGGACCAGCCGAGACTAGGAGGAGCCTACCAGCGAGAGCCGCCGCGGCCGCCACCACCACCGCCGCCGCCACGCCGATCGCCACCGCCACCGCCGGGCGATTTGGCGCGCTCGACCTGGATGGTCCGGCCGTCGACTGACGTGCCGTTGAGCTTGCTGATGGCCTGCTCGGCGTCTTCCGGCGTCGCCATTTCGACGAAGCCGAAGCCACGCGAACGGCCAGTGTCGCGATCGGTCACCACGGCTGCCGACTCGACTGAGCCGGTAGCGGCGAAGACCTCGCGCAGGCGCTCGTTGGAGGTGGAGAAGGAGAGTCCGCCGACGAAGAGCTTGACGGCCATGGGGAGCGCTCCTTTAGGGAGGTTGCCCGCGAAACGACAGAACCAGACTGGGCGCAGTATACACTGGCCCCAGTGGGCTCGATCGAGCATTTCATCGAGGAGTTCACCTACGCAGGTGTCTTCCTCGTGCTGTTCGTCGCCGGTCTAGGCGTGCCGATCCCGGAGGAGCTGCCGATTCTGGCCAGCGGCATCCTGGCCCGTGAGGGGCTGGTGCGCTGGTGGCTGGCGCTACCGGTGTGTCTGATCGGCGTGCTGACCGGCGACGCGTCCATCTATTGGATCGGCCGGCACTGGGGCGAGCGGGTGCTGGAGTGGCGCCCGGTGCGCTACATGCTCAGCCGGGAGCGCGAGGAGGCGCTGAAGGCCGCCTACCGACGCCACGGCGTCAAGATCGTCTTCACGGCGCGCCACCTCATGGGCTTTCGCGCGGCGGCCTTTCTCACCGCCGGCATCTCCCGCGTTCCGTTCGGCAAGTTCCTGGCCGTGGACACGGCGGCCGCGATGATCGGGGTGCCCGCCGGCTTCGGGCTGGGCTTCCTGTTCACCGACCAGCTGGAGGGGATCCTGAGCGACGTCCGCCGCTTCGAGCGCTGGCTGGTGCTGCTGGGCCTGGTCGCCATCGCGATCTGGGTGGCGGTGCGCGCGTACCGTCGCAGCCAGGCCCTCGAGCGCGAGACCCGGATGCTCCGGGACGCCGGGGCCAATCCACACGACGTGCTATAGTCGGCGGAGCGAGACGGTGGTGACGACGGGCGAGCGCAAGCCGTGGCACGCGATCTTCCGGCTGCTGGAGCGCGACGAGCGGGTGTTCGCGGTCCTGCTCGCGGTGGCCATGGTCGCCGGCCTGGCCACGCTCGGCCTGGTGCCGCTGCGGCCCCGGCAGCAGATCGACCTCAACTCGCTGGTCCTCTGGTTCACCCTCTACAAGATCGGCATCTTCGCGCTGGTCACCGTCTATCCCACGCGCACGCGGGCCATCTTCCTGGGGGCACTCGGCATCGACCTGCTCCTGATCTTCGTGCTGATGTTCCTCACCGCCGGCCGAGACACGCTCTTCTACCACCTGTTCTTTCCGCTGCTGGCGGTCAACGCCTACTACTTCGGTCCGTGGCTGGCGCTGGCCACCGCGCTCGTGGCCGGTGGCCTCTTCGCGGCGGCCTCTGCGCTCGCCCCGCCGTTCGCGGGCTGGACCGCGGTCTCCATCCTGGCCGCGCTGTTCGGGATTCCCGCGGTCACCGTGGGCATCGTGGCCGAGCGTGAGCGGCGGGCGCGCAGCGAGGTCGAGCGGCTCAACACCCAGGTGACCGGGACGCTCAACCGGCTCCAGGCGACCCAGCAGGAGCTGCTGGTGGCGGAGCGGATGGCCACCGTCGGGCGTCTGTCGCTCCGGGTGGCGCACGAGGTGCGTAACCCGATCGCGGCCATCGAGCTGAATGCCGAGCTCCTGCAGGACATCGTGAAGGAACACCCGGGATCGGACATGGAGGAGGCGGGCGGGCTGGTCACCTCCATCCGCGATCAGGTGAACACGCTCGACGCGCTGACCGAGGAGTACCTGGCGTTCGCGCGCTTTCCCAAGCCGCACTTCGAGGAGGAGTCCCTCAACCACCTCCTGGAAGAGCTGGCGGCCTTCCTGCGTCCGGTGGCCACCCGCCAGGGATTGACGATCAACGTGGCCAACGACCCGGCGGCGCCCATGATGGAAGTCGATCGGCCGCTCCTGCGCCAGGCGGTGCTCAATCTCCTGAAGAACGGGATGGAGGCGCTGTCGCGCGGGGGCGCGATCACGCTGGGGAGCCGCTGGGACGGCGAGGCGCTGGAAGTGTTCGTCTCGGACACCGGCAGCGGGATCACCTCCGAGGTCGCGGGTCGGCTGTTCGAGCCGTTCTTCACCACCAAGCCGCAGGGAACGGGACTGGGCCTGTCCATCACCCGGCAGATCATCGAGGAGCACGGCGGCGAGCTGACCTGGCGTAACGGCGAGGGCGGCGGGGCGACCTTCACCATCCGGCTGCCTCGGAAGGGGCGCGTCATTGTCTGAGCCGGCCACGCTGCTCGTCGCCGACGACGATCCCGGACTGCGCGAGAGCCTCGAGCGCACGCTGAGCCGCGAGGGCTACCGCGTCGTGCTCGCCTCCGACGGGCGGGCGGCGCTGGAACGGTTCCAGAGCGGCGGCATCGATCTCATCGTGACCGATCTCAAGATGCCGGGGCTCACCGGCCTCGAGCTGCTGCGCGCGGCCAAGACCATCGCGCCCGACGTCGACGTCATCCTCCTCACCGCCTTCGGCACCGTCGAGGAAGCGGTCAAGGCGATGAAGGACGGCGCCTACGACTTCCTGACCAAGCCCTTCCGCCGCGAGCAGCTCATCAAGCTGATCGACAAGGCGCTGGAGCGCCGCGAGCTGATCGAGAAGAACAAGGCGCTGCAGCAGCGCCTGGACGATCTGCTCGGGCAGGGCACGGTCATCGGCGCCAGCCCCGCCTTCCGTCGCATGATGACGCTGGTCGATCAGGTGGCGGACTCCTCGGCCACCGTGCTGATCCAGGGCGAGAGTGGCGCGGGCAAGGAGTCCGTGGTCCGCACCATCCACGAGCGCTCGCCGCGGCGCAGTGGGCCCTTCGTGGCGGTCAACTGCGCCGCGCTCCCCGAGAACCTGCTGGAGTCCGAGCTGTTCGGCTACGAGCGGGGCGCCTTCACGGGCGCCGCCGGCCGCAAGGAGGGGCGATTCGAGCTGGCCGACACCGGCACGCTGTTCCTCGACGAGGTCGCCGATCTCTCGCCGGTGACCCAGCCCAAGATCCTGCGCGTGCTGCAGGAAGGCGAGTTCGAGCGGCTGGGTGGCACGCGCACGCAGCGGGTGGACGTGCGGATCGTGGCCGCCACCAACCAGGACCTCGGCCAGATGGTGAAGGACAAGCGCTTCCGCGAGGATCTCTACTACCGCCTCAACGTCATCACCATCAACGTGCCGCCGCTGCGCGAGCGCCGGGAGGACATCCCGGTCCTGGCCAACCACTTCGTCCGCGTGTACGCGGCCAAGAACAACCGGCGGCTGGAGGGCCTCAGCGACGAGGCCGTGCGGCAGCTCGAGGCCTACTCCTGGCCGGGCAACATCCGCGAGCTGGAGAACGTCGTCGAGCGCGCGGTGGTGCTGGCCCGGGGCGCGCGCATCGACGTGGCCGACCTGCCGTCCGAGATCGCCGGCGCCACGCCGCTGCCCGAGGGCGTGCTCACCATCCGCATCGGCACGCCGCTGGCCGAGGTCACCGCCCGGCTCCTGGAGGAGACGCTGCGGGTCACCAAGGGCAACAAGACCCTGACTGCCCGCTTGCTAGGCATCGACGTCCGTACCGTGTCGCGCAAGCTCGAGCGTCAGGACGAGGCCGACGACCCCGACACTCCCGCTCAGTCCTGACCGCTCTCGCGCTATTCTGACGTCATGAAGGCTTTGCTCGTCACCCGCGAATACCCGCCCCACATCTACGGCGGCGCCGGCGTCGTCGCCGATCAGCTCAGCCAGGCCCTGGCCCGCCGCATGGCCGTCGAGGTCCGCTGCTTCGGCCCCCGCGAGCCGCGCAACGACGGCATCACCCTGCGCGGCTACACGCCGTGGGAGCGCGTGGGCGGCAAGGACGGCCCGCGCTTCGTGCCCGCGCTGGAGACGCTCTCGATCGGCCTGGCCATGGCGCGCGACGAGGTGGACGCCGACGTCGTGCACGCCCACACGTGGTACGCGGACATGGGCGCGCTCTGGATCAGCACGCTCTACCGCATCCCGCTCGTCGTCACGCTGCACAGCATGGAGCCGCTGCGCCCCTGGAAGGCCGATCAGCTCGGCAGCGGCTACCTCGTGTCGTCGTGGATCGAGAAGACCGCGGTGGAATCCGCGCACCGCGTGATCGCCGTGTCGCACAAGATGCGCGAGGACATCCTGGCGCACTTCGGGGCCGATCCCTGCCCGCGTGGTGGTCATCCACAACGGGATCGATCCCGAGCTGTTCAAGCGCACCACCGCGCGCGACGCGCTCGACCGCCTGGGCGTGCGCGCGCCCTACGTGCTCTTCGTCGGTCGCATCACCGACCAGAAGGGGATCTTCCACCTGCTGGAGGCCGCCAAGGCGCTGCCGGCTGGCGTGCAGGTGGTCGTGTGCGCCTCGGCGCCCGACACGCCGGAGATCGAGGAGCGGCTGCGCCGCGCGGTGGCCGGCCAGCCCAACGTGAAGTGGATCAACGAGATGGTGCCGGTGCAGCGTGGTCACCCAGCTCTACAGTCACGCCGCCGTCTTCTGCTGTCCGTCGGTCTACGAGCCGTTCGGCCTCATCAATCTGGAGGCCATGGCCTGCGAGGCGCCGGTGGTGGCCTCGGCGGTGGGCGGCATCCTCGAGGTCGTGGAGGACGGCAAGACCGGGCTGCTGGTGCCGCCGGCCCAGCCGGCCGCGCTGGCCGAGGCCCTCGTGCGGGTTCTGAAGAGCCCCGACCTCGCGCGTGACATGGGCAAGGCCGGCCGCCGGCGCGTGGAGGAGAAGTTCTCCTGGGCCTCGGTCGCCGAGCGCACCGAGCAGGTGTACGCCGAGGCGATCGCGGAGTTCAAGCGGTTGTCGGGCGACTGAGCGCGGTGCTCGCCGACTGCCGCGGCTTCGTCTTCGATCTCGACGGCTGCGTCTGGCAGGGTGACGTGCTCAATCCCGGGCGCGGGCGAGACGCTGACCGCGCTGCACCGCGCGGGCCGCGGCGTGGCCTTCCTCACCAACAACTCCCGCGCCACCGGAAGCGACATCCGCGCCAAGCTCCACCGGCTCGGCCTGACTGTGGGTCGAGCACGCGCTCACGCCGCTCGAGATCCTCGGCCAGGTCGTCGCCGAGCGATTCGGTCCCTCGCGCGTGCTGGTGATCGGCGCGCCCGAGCTGGCCGCCGTGGTCGCCGGCGCCGGCCACGAGGTGATCGCCGTCGCCGATTTTCGCAAGGCGACCGTGGTCGCGGTCGGCAACGACTTCGACCTGAGCTACGAGCGCCTGACCGCGGCGGCGCGCGCGGTGGCCGCCGGCGCTCCGCTGGTCACGCCCAACGTGGATCCGCGGCTGCCGATCGAGAACGGCGACTTCATGCCCGGCTGCGGCGCCATCGTGGCGGCCGTCAGCGCGGCCGGCGGTGCTCCGCCCATCGTCGTCGGCAAGCCCGAGCCGCCGCTGTTCCGCATCGCGCTGGCCCGACTCGGGCTCGCGGCGGATCAGGCGGCCATGGTGGGCGACAGCGTGGAGTCGGACATCGCCGGCGGCCGGCGAGCCGGCATGCGCACGGTGCTCTACGCCCCGGACGGCGCCGCCCCCGGCGCGGCCGACGTCGTCGTCAGGTCCTTCGCCGAGCTACGCGTTCTGGCCGGCGTCTGAGCGACTGGCCGGACGCTTCCGTCTCCGCGGCGCAAATCTCGACGCCGCCGCGTGGCTCGCGCCGTGACTGGCTTCCTCCCCCGGCCCCACGTCACGGGCGGTCGACGCGCGCCGCCATGGCCGGATCGAGTCGACGGAGAACGAGCAGCTGTGCCTCGGCGTCGGCGCCCCGGCCCAGCGCGCGATAGGCTCGCGCGAGACCGAGCCGGGCATCCGCCGCCTCCGGCCGTGCCGTTGACGCGCGCTCGAGATACGGCAGGGCCTCGGTCGGTCGATCGAGCGCCACCAGCGCGAGCCCGAGCTGCATCGCGGCGTCCACGTTCCAGGGCTGCGCCGCGACGGTCTGCTCCAGGTGCGACAGCGCCTCACCCGGACGCCCGGCCTTGAGCAGCGCCAGACCGAGATGGTGGTGGTAGACGACGCGATCCGGCAGGAGCGCGACGGCGCGCTCGAAGTGCGCGATGGCCGGCTCGAGCTGCCCGCGATTACCGAGCGAGCCGCCGTACTGGTGTTGGCACCAGGCGCAGTCGGGAGCGATCTGCAGCGTGTAGGCGAACAGGGTGTCCGTGTCGCTCCACACCTGCACCTGTGACCACGTGAGCATGGCCAGGGCCATGATCCAGACCGCCGCGCCCGCCACCACCGCGCGGCCCAGCGCCGGCTTCGCGAGCGCCACCGCGACGCCCGCGCCCGGCAGCAGGCAGAGCCCCAGCGAGGGGAGATAGCTGAAGCGATCAGCCACGAGCTGCGGTCCGGCATGGATCAGCCCACTCACCGGCGCCAGCGCGAGCGCGTAGGCAAATCCGACGGCGAGTCCACCGGGCCAGCGCCGGCGCGCCAGCACGAGCACGACCGTGACGACCAGGACCGCGAGGATCGCGGTGAGGAAGGGCGCGCGAAGGAGCGAGACCCGCAGAGGTAGCTCGTACATCGGGATGAGGTCGAGGGGGGCCAGCGTCTTCCACGGATAGAACGCCAGGCTGTAGGCGGCCATCGCCACCCGCGCCACCGGGGGATAGAGCGCCAGCGGCGTCACCCGCACGCTCGTCGACATCGCGGCGCTGGTCCAGACGATGGCGGCCACCGCGAGGCCCAGGTAGGGCAGCTTCTCCACGATCAGCGCGCGGGCGGTCGCCGAGCGCCAGCCCTGACCAGCCAGCCGGCGCAGCGGATAGACGTCGAGGACGAGGAGCACGAACGGCAGCGAGACCAGCATCGACTTCGAGAGCAGCCCCAGCGCGAAGAGCGCGATCGACGCGAGGTACCACCGGCGACGTCGAGGACGACCGTCCTCCACCGCCGTCAGGTACGTGAGGGCCGCGAGCAGATAGAAGAACGCCGAGAGGACGTCGCGGCGCTCGGTGATCCACGCCACGGACTCGGCCCGCAGCGGGTGCAGCGCCCAGAGCGCCGCCGCGGCGAGGGCGCCGAGCCGCCGGGCCGAGGCACCGGCCGTGGGGAGCGCGGCGCCGAGCAGCCGCCGGGCGATGACGAAGAAGAGGGCGGCGTTGGCGGCGTGCAGCAGGATGTTGCCGAGGTGGTAGCCGAGCGGGTTCATGCCCCACAGCACGTAGTCCAGGCCGAGGGTCAGCCAGGTGACCGGTGTCCAGTGCCCCATGATCGTTCCGGTGAACATGAAGCGGAGCTGGGCCAGGCCGAGCCCGCGGTAGTGGGGATTGTTGAGGAAGTTCCGGTCGTCGTCGTAGTCCAGCCAGCCGTTGCCGAGCGCCGGCGAGAAGACGATCAGCGTGACGGCGAAGAGCGCGAGCGGCACGACGAGATCCGCGGGGCGTCGCGCGACGGATGTTTCGGGACTGGTGGTCGGCATGCCCCATGCCCACCATGACACCTCGGGCGCGCGGACCGCAACTTTCGATGACGCGTCAGCTGGCGGGGACGCGTCAGCTGGTGGAGACGCGTCAGCTGGCGAGGGCGCGTCAGGCGGGCTTGCGCGCGAGGGCCGAGATCGAGGAGCCGACGAGCAGACGGCCACGGGAGAGGCCGTACACCGTTCGGGCCACGAGGCGGACGGCGTGCTTGGCCGTGACCACGACTCGCTCGCGGCCGGCCGAGCCGGGGCGGTAGGGGTCGCCCTGGGAGACGTCGCTGTTCCACAGCGTGATGTCGGTCAGCCCGGCGCACAGGAGCAGTTGGCGCAGCGTCCGGGGCGCCCAGACCATCGGATGGAAGAAGTAGGCCTCGGTGAGCAGCCGGGCCACGGGCGGCGGCCACACGAGGACGCGACGGAGCCGCCAGGCGGCCATCTGATAGGCGGCGTTGGGCGTGCGGACGAAGACGAGCCCTCTCGGGGCCAGCACGCGATGGATCTGGCGGAGCTGCTCGACAGGCTGCGAGAAGAAGTCGACCACGTTCCAGAGCGTGACCGCGTCGAAGTGATCGTCGGGCAGGGCGGCCACGTCGGGATGCACCGCGAGGCCGCGCCGTCGCGCCACACGACCACGCCGCGTGCCGAGACCTCCACGCCGGCGACACTCCAGCCCGCTCTCGGGCCTGCAGGAGAAATTCGCCGCGGCCGCAGCCGACGTCGAGCAGTCGCCCGAAGCCCTGCGCCGGCCAGCGGTCGAGGAAGCCGCGGAAGAGCGCGCGCCGACGCTCGTCGATGTGATCGCTGCCGCTATCGTTGTCGTAAAGGTTGTCGTAGTGCACCAGCTGGACGTCGGGAAATTCCTCACGCACCATCTCGGCGCTGCCGTCGGTGGAGGCGTTGTCCACCGCCACGATCTCGACCAGGTGACGCTGTCGCCGGGCGGCCCGCAGGGCGCGCCGGAGCGCGTCGCGGGCAGACCCTCGATAATCCAACAGTAACGCGCGCGCCACCCTCCCGTGCGCGCACTGTCACCTCGTCGACTGAGACCCCGTCACCGAAATGTCGGCCCTGAAGTATCGTAGAAATTCTAACGCCTTCACCGACGCACACCTAGGGCCCCGCTCCGAGTCTGGCGCACTCATTGCCTAAGTTGTCACTGGGCAACGGGTTCACATTCAGTTGTAAAAATCTAGCCCCCGGGGGGTGTGCATGCGGCGGACAGCCATGAGCCTCATCATTCCAGCTTCGGCGCGGCCACGGTGCGGGACGCCACCGGCAACACTGGACGCGCCAGTTTCACCGTCACCGTGAGGAATTGAGATGGGTATCGTGAGCCCGTTCGATCGGGCCCGGCCGAACCCGCGTGAGAGGACGGGGGCCCGGCCCCCCTCCCTGCGGCTCACGCTGCGTACCGGCGATCCGGTGGCCGACGCGGCACTCGGCATCGTCACGATCCACATCCGCGCGACGGGCGCGCGTCTGCCCGTCCGCCTCTACCTCTACGTGAACGGCGACCTCGCAGAGTCGTGGACGGAGCGCGAGGCCTCGTTCGACTTCTCGCTCGACGTCTATGGTCCTGGCCGGCACTCGGTCAGGGCCCGCGCCGTGGACGCCATCGGTCGCTGGGCAGGTGCCTCCACCATCCTCGCCGCGGTCGCCGGAGCCGAAGCGAGCTAGCCGGTAGTCGAGGCAGCGCCATAAGCTTCCCGTGGCGCTGCCTGCCGTACCACTCCTGGGGGGCGGTCAGCGGCCTCCAATCCTGGGCAAGCGGGTAGTGACATGGGTGATCCCGCCCGACGCACAGGTCGTCAGCCGGGAGTCCAGCGGCGGCGTGATCCGTACACTCAGCAAGGCCATGCCCGACGGGAATCGCTATCTCTTCGCGTACAACACGCGCAACTCGCCGACCCGCGTCACGTGGACGCTCGCCGCGCCGGCTGCCGACGCGGTCGATCTCTCGAGCGGTCAGGGCACCAAGGTCGACGGCGGCGCGATCACGACCGAGCTCGCTCCCTACGAGGTCCGCCGCCTGCGTTTGCGCTGATCTTGCTCCTCGGCCTCGCGAGCCTCCCCATCGGGTTGCGCTGGATCGACCGGTGGCGGAAAATCGCGACCAGGCTCGCCGCCGCCCGATCGCTGACCGCCTCGAGGAGGGAGATCATGAACAAGCCGCTCGCCCTCGTCGTGATCCTCGTCATGTGCGCGCTACAGCTCCTGTTGACGGGCCCGGAAGCGGTGGCGCAGTCGGCGCAGAGTGGCGCGGGCCGGTACGGCACCGTGCACTTCTCGATCTCGTGCCGGCCGGGCGTCCAGGAGCAGTTCGAGCGCGCCGTGGCGATGCTGCACTCGTTCTTCTACCCCGAGAACGTCAAGGCGTTCGAGGCCATCCTCGCCGCCGACCCGGACTGCGCGATGGCCTACTGGGGGCTCGCGATCAGCCAGCGGCCCAATCCCCTGGTGCCGCCGTGGGCCCCGGAGAGCCTGAAGCGTGGGCTCGAGGCCGTCCAGAAGGGCAAGGCGGTGGCCAAGACCGAGCGCGAGCGCGACTGGCTCAGCCGCGCTGGAGCAGGCCTACGCGGGCTACGACAGCGTGCCGACGACGGCCCGCAGCGAGCGCTACGAAGCGGCGATGGAGCGGCTGGCCGCAAAGTACGCCGACGACAAGGAAGCGGCGATCTTCTACGCACTGGCGCTGCTGGAAGCGGTCGATCACCGCGACAAGACGTACGCGCAGGCAGATCAAGGCGGGCGCGATCCTGGAGGCGATCGACCGAGCCAGCCCGATCATCCCGGGACTGGCGCACTACATCATCCACGCCTACGACTTCGAGCCGCTCGCGCCGCGGGGCGTGCCGGCCGCCGACAAGTACGCCAAGGTGGCGCCGTCGGCGCCGCACGCCCAGCACATGCCCTCGCACATCTACTCGATCCTCGGGCGCTGGGACGACTCGATCCGCTCGAATCAGGCGGCGGTGAAGGCGTCGCGCGACTACGCGGCCCGGAACGCTCCCGGGACGACGTTCTCGCAGGAGCCGCACGCGCAGGACTTCATGGCCTACGCCTATCTGCAGCTTGGCCAGAATCGTGAGGCCAACCGGGTGGTCGACGAGCTCGGGACGATCACCAAGTTCAGCGGCGCGCGCAACTTACGGGCGCGACACGGGCCAGGTCGCTCCGGCCGCCCGCTACGTGCTGGAACGCGCCGCGTGGTCGGAGGCGCTCGTGCTGCCGGTCCGCACGGATGCCTACGCCTACGCGCAGGCCATGCCGCGCTTCGCCCGCGCCGTGGGCGCGGCCCGGCTCGGCAAGGCCGACGTGGCGAAGGAGGAGATCGCCGCGCTACAGGCCCTGAGCAAGGCGGCGGAGAACAGCTACTGGAGCGAGCAGGTTCAGGTCCTCGTCCTCGCGGCGACCGGGTTCCAGGCGCGCGCCGAGGGACGCAACGACGAGGCCGTGAAGCTCCTGCGGGCGGCCGCCGACCTCGAGGACTCGACCGAGAAGCACGTCGCGATGGAGAACCGGCTCTACCCGATGCGCGAGATGCTGGGTGACCTGCTGCTCGAGACCGGCCAGCCCGCCCTGGCGCTGCAGGCCTACGAGGCGTCGCTGCACGCGGCGCCCAACCGGCTGCGAGGTTTTTACGGGGTGGCCAGGGCGGCCAAGGCGAGCGGCGACCCGGCCAAGGCCCGCGACTATTTCGAGAAGCTGGCGGTGCTCGGGCGCAACGCCGATCCCGACCGGGTCGAGGTCCTGGAGGCCCGCGCATTTCTCGGCGCCCGGCCCTGACGCACGTGCGCTGCACGGTGCTGGCGCCGCTGATCGTCGCGACGTCGATCCTGGGGGCATCGGTGGTCAGAGCCGACCAAACCCAGGAAACGCCGGCGGGCGCCAGCGTGGGTGCCGAGTACGCGCTGGGCCGGCAGGCCGTCGAAGCGAAGGACTGGCCCAGAGCCGTCGAGCTGCCTGACCAGGGCCGAGGTGCAGGACGACCGCAACCCCGATCTGGAAAACCTGCTTGGCTACGCATATCGGCACATCGGCCGGCTCGACGAAGCGTTCAAGCACTATGAAATCGCCCTGCGCCTGAACCCGCGTCATCGCGGAGCCCGCGAGTACATCGGCGAGGCGTACCTGATGGTGAACAATCTGGCGAAGGCCGAAGAGCAGCTGGCGGCCTTGAAGGAGATCTGCCTGATCCCGTGCGAAGAGTACGCCGACCTCGAGAACGCGATCGCCACCTACCGGGCGGCGCACGGCAAGTGACGTCGGCAATCAGCCGAGCGGGACGCTCAGAGGGCGGTGCGCGAGGCGGCGGCAGCCGGAGCGTGGGGCGCCCGGCGCCAGAAGAAGACCCGTGAGATCGGCCGCGCCGCCAGGTAGCGCTGCGCCGACTCCATGTAGAGATAGAGCACCGGGGTGATGTAGAGCGTCAGCAGCTGCGACACCAGCAGGCCGCCCACGACGGCGAGGCCGAGCGGACGGCGCGCGTCGGCGCCGGCGCCGATGCCGAGCGCGATGGGCAGCGTGCCGAGCAGCGCGGCCATCGTGGTCATCATGATCGGCCGGAAGCGCAAGAGACAGCCCTGGTAGATGGCCTGGGCCGGCGTGGCGCCGCCGCGCTCGGCTTCCAGCGCGAAGTCGATCATCATGATCGCGTTCTTCTTGACGATGCCCACCAGCATGATCAGTCCGACGAAGCCGTAGACGTTCAGCTCCATCCGGAAGAGCATCAGGGTCAGCAGCGCGCCCACGCCGGCCGACGGCAGACCGGACAGGATCGTCAGCGGATGGATGAAGCTCTCGTAGAGCACGCCCAGGATCGAGGTAGATGACGAGGACCGTGATGAGCAGGAGCAGCCCCTGGCCCTTCAGCGAGTCCTGGAAGGCCTGGGCGGTGCCCTGGAACGTCGCGCTCAGCGTGGCGGGAATGCGCAGCTCGCGCTGCACGGCCTCGACCTGGGCCGTCGCCTCGCTCAGCGACACGCCGGGCTTGGTGTTGAACGAGATGGTCACCGAGGGCAGCTGGCCCAGGTGGGTCACCACGAGCGGGCCCAGCCCCGGCGTCAGCCTGGCGATCGAGTCCAGCGGCACCAGGCGTCCGTTGGTGGCGCGCACGTAACAGGCGGCCCAGCGCGGTGGGATCCTGCTGGAACTCCGGGTCGACCTCGAGGATGACCCAGTACTGGTTGGAGGGCGTGTAGATCGTGGAGATCTGCTGCGCGCCGTAGGCGGCGCCCAGCGCGGTCTCGATCTGATCGGCGCTGATCCCCAGCGTGGAGGCCTTGTCGCGATCGATGTCCACCACGATCTGCGGGCTGGTGATCTGCAGATCGCTGTTCACGTCCTGCAGGCCGGGGAGCTGGCGCAGCTTGTCGAACAGGACGCGGCGCCCACTGGTAGAGCTCGGCGAGGTCGGCGTCCTGCAGCGTGTACTGGTAGACGGCCTTGGTGAGCTGCCCGCCGATGCGGATGGTCGGCAGGATCTGGGGATAGACGCGCATGCCCGGGACGGCGGCGAGCTTGGGCCGGAGGTCGGCGATGACCTCCTCGGCGCTGGGCCGCTGGTCGCGCGGCTTGAGCCGCATGAAGATGCGCCCGTTGTTCAGCAGCGTGCTGGATCCGCTGGCGCCGATGAACGACATGAACTGCTCGACGTACGGCTGCTTGCGGACGACGTCGGCGACCGCACGCTGATGCGCCATCATCGAGTCGAACGAGACGTCCTGGCCGGCCTCGGTGAACGCGAAGACGGTGCCGTTGTCCTCGTTCGGAATGAACCCCTTGGGGATGATCACGAACAGGTAGGCGGTCGTCACGAAGGTGGCGAGCAGGACCGCCATCGTGAAGCGCCGGTGGGCGAGCGTCCAGCGCAGCGTCACGTCGTAGAGCTTGAGCATGCCGTCGAAGACGCGCTCGGAGGCCTGGTAGAGCCGGCTGTGGCCGCCGTGGGGCGGGCGCAGGAAGCGGCTGCACAGCATCGGGGTCAGCGTGAGCGACACGACGCCGGACACCAGGACCGCCACGCCGATGATGATGGCGAACTCGTGCAGCAGCCGCCCGAGCACCCCGCCCATGAAGAGCACGGGGATGAAGACGGCGGCCAGCGAGATCGTCATCGACAGGATCGTGAAGCCGATCTCGCGCGGCGCCCTTGAAGGCCGCCTCCATGCGGCGGCATGCCCGCTTCCATGTGGCGGACGATGTTCTCCAGCATGACGATGGCGTCGTCCACCACGAAGCCGACGCAGAGGGTCAGCGCCATGAGGGAGATGTTGTCGATCGTGTAGCCGAGCAGGTACATGACCGCGAAGGTGCCGACGATCGACAGCGGCACGGCCAGGCTCGGGATGAGCGTGGCCGAGACGTTGCGCAGGAAGAGGAAGATCACCAGCACCACGAGGCCGATGGTGAGGAGCAGGGTGAACTGCACGTCGTGGACGGACTCGCGGATCGTCTCCGAGCGATCGTAGAGGACGTCGAGGCTGACCGAGGCCGGCAGCTGCTTGCGGAAGGTGGGCAGGAGCTTGCGCGATGCCGTCCACCACCTCGATGGTGTTGGTGCCGGGCTGCCGCTGGACGGCCAGCACGACCGCGCGGTCGTCGTTGAACCAGCTGGCGACCTTGTCGTTCTCCACGCCGTCGATGACGCTTGCCCGAGCTCGTCCAGACGCACCGGCGAGCCGTTGCGATAGGCGACGATCAGCGGGCGGTAGGCCGCCGCGTCCATGAGCTGGCCGGTGGCCTGCACGGTGATGGCCTGGTGCGGGCCGTACAGCGTGCCGGTCGGCTGGTTGACGTTGCCGCGCGGCCACCGCCGCGGCCACCTCGTCGATGCCGATGCCGCGCGTGGCCAGCGCGCGCGGATCGACCTGCACGCGCACCGCGTACTTCTGCGAGCCGAAGACCGTCACCTGGGCCACGCCGCTGATCGTCGAGATCCGCTGGGCGAGGTTGGTCTGGGCGTACTCGTCCACGGTGTAGAGCGGCAGCGTCGGCGAGCTGAGCGCCAGGTAGATCACCGGCTGGTCGGCCGGGTTCACCTTCTGGTAGCTGGGCGGCGTCGGCATGCCGGGCGGCAGGAGCGGCGCGGCCTTGGTGATGGCCGCCTGCACGTCCTGGGCGGCGGCGTCGATGTTGCGCTCGAGCGTGAACTGGATCGTGATCGAGCTCACGCCCAGGGCGCTGGTGGACGTCATCGAGTCGATGCCGGCGATCGTGGTGAACTGGCGCTCGAGCGGGGTGGCCACCGCCGAGGCCATGGTCTCCGGGCTGGCGCCGGGCAGCTGCGCGGTCACCTGGATGGTCGGGAAGTCGACGTTGGGCAGGTCGTTCACCGGCAGCTTGCCGTACGCCATGATCCCGAAGATGAGCATCGCCGCCATGAGCAGCGTGGTGAGCACCGGGCGGCGGATGAAGAGCGCCGGGCTCATGAGGCGCGGGCGGGCTTGATGTCCACGCGCGAGCCGGGCAGCAGGCGCAGCTGACCGTCGGTGACGACGCGCTCGCCGGCGGCCACGCCCTGGTCGATCACCACTTCCTTGGCCAGGCGGCGGCCGACCTTGACCGGGCGCGACTCGACGGTGTTGTCCGCCTTCACGACGAACACGAACGGTCCCTGCTGGCCGGCCTGCACGGCCTGCGCCGGCACCACGATGGACCGGTCGGTGGTGAGCGTGAGCGCCACGTCCACGAATTGCCCCGGCCACAGCATGTTGTTGGTGTTGGGGAAGGTGGCCTTGAGCTGGATCGTGCCGGTGGTGTTGTCGACCGTGTTGTTCATGAAGGTCACGTCGCCGACCACGCTCTGCTTGCCGCCATCCAGCAGCGCCTCGGTCTTCAGCGTTCCGGCCGCCCGGAATTGCTTGAGCGCGGTGAGGTGCTGCTCGGGAACGGCGAACGAGACGTAGATGGGTCGCACCTGCGCGATGACGACGAGCGGGTTGTCCTCGTTGGACTTGACGACGTTGCCGGCCTGCACGAGGAGATTGCCGGTGCGGCCGTCCATCGGCGCGGCGATGCTGGTGTAGGCGAGCTGCAGCTTCGCGGTGTCCACCATCGCCTCGTCCGATCGGATGGCGGCCTGGGCGTTCTCCACCATGGCCTCGGCCGCCCGGGCGGCCGCGCGCGCGTTCTCCACCGCCGCCCGGTCGGCGGCCAGCGTGGCCTCCAGCGCGGTCATCGCCGTGCGCACCGTGTCGTACTGCTCGCGCGCGACCAGCTCCCGCTCGACCAGCAGCCGGTAGCGCTGCTCCTGCACCTTGGCGTTCTCGGCCTGCGCCGTGTCACGCTCGAGGTTGGCCTGCGCCTGAGTGACCTCGGCCTGCCGCTGGGCGAGCGAGGCCTCGGCCGAGCGCTGCTGGGCGCGGTCGCGCGACAGCGTGGCCTCGATCTGCCGGAGGCTGGCCTCGAAGGGGCGCGGGTCGATGGTGAACAGCAGCTGGCCCTGCTTGACCTCCTGGCCCTCGGCGAAGTGCACGCGCACGATCTGGCCGGCCACCTGCGACTTCACGCCGACGGTCGTGTACGCCTGCACGGTGCCGACGGTGATGACCTGCCGCGGCACATCCTTCTGCTCGGCGGTGCCCGCGCCCACCGGCACCGCCGGCGGCGCGGCCGGGCGCGCCTGGGCGCCGGCCTTCGGGCTCTCCGAGCAGCCGGCCAGCGCGGTGAGCGCGGCGACGAGCAGCGCGCCGGCGACCGCCGCGCGCCTCATGGACGACGCCGCCATGGTGGCCGCGTCGACCAGCGCTTCCAGGCCCTTGATCACGCGCTGACGATCGTCCACGCTCATGCGCTTGAGGACCGCCTCCATGCCCCGCCGCTGCAGGCCGTGCAGCTCCTGCACGAGGCTTCGGCCCTGGCGGGTGAGCTCGAGCACCCACACCCGGCGGTCGGCAGGATGATCGGTGCGCAGCACGAACTGCTTCTGCTCCAGACGGTCGATGATGTGCGTCACCGCGGGCAGCGTCACGCCGAAGGCCTTGGCCACGTCGCCCATGTGGCAGCCGGGATGATCGGCCACGTGATAGAGGACCTGCGACTGGGCGTAGGTGAGATCCAGCTCGGAGGCGCGCTGCCAGAGGAGCTGGCGAAACGTGGTGCTGCCCAGCGCATTGAGCAGGTCGAGAAGCTGCTGGGCCTCGGCGGAGCGGGCCGGAGACTTCCGGGGCGGCATCACTTCATGATGTACTGTCCGAATAGTTTAGTCAATAAAGGTTCGGCGGCGTCCCGGAGCGGCCGGGAGCGCCGCCGTGACGGTTACTTGGCGCTCACCACCCGATCCCACAGCTCGCCGTACTGCTGCTTGTAGCCCGGCCAGATCTTGTCCTCGGCCAGCTTGCGGAAGGAGGCCACGTCGGCGGCGTTGACCTTCATGCCCTTGGCCTCGAGGATCTCCTTGGCCTTGGCCAGGTTGTCGACGCTCTCGGTCAGATTCGCGGATCTTCTTCTGCGCCTCCTCGGCTGACGTCCATGAAGAGCTTCTGCTGGTCGGGCGTGAGGCTCTTCCAGATCGTCGAGGTTCATCACCAGCAGCGGTGGGCCCGTAGTTGTGGTAGGTCATCGAGACGTACTTCGAGACCTCGTAGACCTTGAGCGCGTTGATGTTGTAGATGGGCAGGTCGGCGCCGTCGATGACGCCCTGCTGGGCGGCCGGCATCACCTCGCCCCACGGCATCGGCACCGCGCTGGCCCCGAGGCCGTTGACGGTGTCGGCGAAGACGCGGCCCTGCTGCACGCGCATCTTCAGGCCCTTGAGATCGGCCGGCGTGTTGATCGGCTTGCGGTTGTTCCAGAAGTGACGGAACCCGTAGTCGTAGAAGAACAGGATCTTGACCTTGTACTTCTTCTGGAACGTCTCGTCGAGGCTCTTGCCGATCTCGCCGTTGAACATCGAGTAGGCGTGGTTGTAGTCGCGCACCAGGTACGGCGTGAGGAACACGCACATCTCGGGAAACACCGTGCAGGCCGCGCCGACCGGGCGTGCCGATGGCGACGTTGCCCGACTTCACGGCGTCCATGATCTCGAGCTCCTTGCTCAGCAGCGTGCCGCCGTGGAACACCACGTTGAGCTGACCGTTGGAGCGCTTGGTGACTTCCTCGGCCAGGTACTTGAAGCCGATGGCGCCCGATTCGGGCGGCGCGATGATGTGGGCGAGGTCGAGCTTCCGCGGTGCCGTCTGGCTCTGCACGGGCGCCGGGTGGCCGCCGGCGAGCAGGACGAGGACGACGGCGACGGCCACCGACGCGACGCTGCGCTTCATTCGGCTCATGCAGCTTCCTCCCATTGGCGAGCGAAGTTCGCGCCGATCGCGCGGGGTCGTCAAGTCGCCTCGCGCGCCTGTCCAGCGCTCGCCGCGGCGTGCGCTTGACAACGCGCGGCCGGCCGGTCTACGATCCGCGCGCCGTGAGAGGCCTCGTCCGCTTCTCGCAGTTGCTGCCCCACGTCGTCGTCACCGCGCTCATGATCGTGGCCATGGTCGACATGCTCGTCGGCGTGTTCCTGCGCTACGTCGTGACCTGGGTCTCGGCCACCTTCGACCTGCCGATCGATCCGCTTCTTCTGGGTGGAGGAGATCGGCGAGCTACTCGCTGGCCTGGCTGACCTTCATCGGCGCGGCCATCGGCATCCGCCGCGGCACGCACTTCGCGGTGCAGATGCTCACCGATCACCTGCCGACGAGGATCCGCCGGGCCGTGTTCACCTGGGCCACTACGTGCTGCTGGCCGGCTTCGGCGCCCTGGTGGCGGTGTTCGGCTGGCAGGTGACCGAGCTCAACAGCCAGTCGTTCTCGCCCGCGCTCGACCTGAATCTGCGCTGGCTCTATCTCTCGTCGGTGGTCGGCGGGGTGCTGATCGTCATCTACAGCCTGGCCTCGATCGTCGGACGGCTGGCAGGGCGCTGGCCCGGTGGGCCAGACCGGGAGCCACTGAGCGCGTGCTCGTTCGGCGACCGTCGGGGTGACGTTCGTGTCCTCGACGCCCTGTCGCTGCCCATCGTCTTCGCGCTGGGCCTCTCGGGCTTCGTCGGGCTCCTGATCGGCAACTTCTCGCTCCAGAAGCTGCCGTCGAGCCTGGTGACCGGCACGCAGCAGCTGGGTGCTCCTGGCCATCCCCACCTTCGTGTTCGCCGGCAATCTCATGGAGCGCTGCGGGATGTCGTACGCGCTCGTCGACCTGGCGCGGGTGCTCGTGGGCTGGGTGCGCGGCGGCCTCGGCATGTCGGTGGTGCTCGCCGAGTACTTCTTCTCGGGCATCTCCGGCTCGACCATCGCGGACGTGTCGGCCATCGGCTCCATGCTGACGCCGCCGATGCTGCGCGCCGGCTACAAGCCCGAGCACGCCGTCTCGCTGGTGGCCTCGGCCACCGCCATGGGCATCCTGGTGCCGCCGGCCATCTTCATGATCGTGCTCGGCCAGATCACCGACACGTCGGTCGTCGGGATCTTCCTCGGCGGCTTCATCCCGGCGGCGGTGACCGCCGTCTGCCTGATGGCGGTGATCCTCGTGCAGGCGCATCGGCTCCACTGGCCGAAGGACGAGCCTCCGACCGTGGCCGCGCTTCATCGACGGCGGCGAAGGCCTCGCTGGTGCCGCTGGTGGTGCCGATCATCATCGTGGCTCGGGTTCTTCTTCGGCGTGTTCACCGCCACCGAGGCCGGGCGCGCTGGTGGCCGCCTATGCGGTGGCCGCGGCGCTGCTTCTACTACAAGAACGTGACGCTGCGCGAGATGCTGAAGCTCATCTACGAGAGCGCGCTGCTCACCGCGGCGGTGGTCTTCCTCCTCGCCGTGGCCAGCGTCTACCAGTTCCTCATGGGCATGCTCGGCGTGCCGCGGATGCTGGGCGAGCTGCTCGGCCCGCTGCACGGCCACGCCGTGGCTCTTCCTGCTGGCGGTGAGCCGTCATCGTGATCCTGTTCGGCATGGTGCTGGAAGGGCTGCCGGCCGCGGTGGTGCTCGTGCCCGGTCGTGTTTCCCATCGCCAAGGAGATCGGCATCCACCCGGTGCACTTCAACATCGTGCTCACCGCCGCCGTCGGCATCGGCCTGTTCCTGCCGCCGATCGGCGTCGGCCTGCTGATGGCGCTGCGCTTCGCCAACATCACGGTCGGCCAGCACTTCCGCGCCTACTGGCCGTATCTGCTCGCGCTGTTCGTCGGTCTGCTGATCCTCATCCTGTTCCCCGAGATCACGCTCTTCCTGCCGCGCCGGGCCGGCATGGTCGCGCTAGGGCGGAGCGACACGGCTCCGCCGGGGCGCTCCGAGCGCCGGGGGGGTATGGGGGGCCAGATCGGGCCGAAGCGCGCGAGGCATAGTCGAGGAGCGACACGGCTCCGCCGGGGCGCTCCGAGCGCCGGGGGGGTATGGGGGGCCATTTCTGGGCCCCCCATGAAGTAGGAGGCTCCATGCGCAAGAGTGACGAGCGGATTCTGACGACGCACGTGGGTAGCATCCCGCGCAACGCGGCGCTGCGCGATCTGCTGGTGAAGCAGGACCGCGGCGAGGCCGTCGACGCGCGTGAGCTCGAGCGGCAGATGGACGCGGCGGTGCGGATGGTGGTCAATCGCCAGCGCGAGGTCGGGATCGACGTCGGCAACGATGGCGAGCAGCCGCGGGCCGGATTCTCCACCTACGTGGCGCGGCGCATGCGCGGCTTCGGCGGGGAGAGCAAGCGGCCGCTGTCGCGCGACCTGATCGAGTTTCCCGACTACGCCGAGCTGCTGGCCTTCCGGCGTCGCGCGGCGGCGCGCATCACCAACGCCCCGCAGGCCGAGGCCGAGATCAGCTACGACGACCTCGGCGAGGCCGCCCACGAGTGCGACCTGTTCGCCGCGGCCACCGCGGCGGCACCCACGCCCTTCGTCGAGGGCTTCATGACCGCGGTCTCGCCCGGCACCGTCGCCACCATCTTGCTGAACGCCCACTACGACTCCCACGAGCGCTACGTCATGGCGCTGGCCCGCGAGATGCGCAAGGAGTACGAGCTGATCCACGCGCGCGGCTTCGTGCTGCAGCTCGACTGCCCGGACCTGGCCATGGAGTCGGCGCGGTTCTTCCAGCACCAGACGGTGGCGCAGTTCGTCAAGACCGTCGAGCTGCACATCGAGGCGATCAATCAGGCCATCGTCAACATCCCGGCCGACCGGGTGCGCCTGCACCTGTGCTGGGGCAACTACGACGGTCCGCACGTGCACGACGTGGCGCTGGAGGCCATCCTGCCCGCGGTGCTGCGGGCCAGGGTCGGCGCGCTCTCTCTGCCGCTGGGAAACCCGCGGCATCAGCACGAGTACAAGGTCATCAAGCGCATGGGCCTGCCGAGCGGCCTGCTGTTCCTGCCCGGCGTGATCGACACCACCACCAACTACGTCGAGCATCCCGAGGTCGTGGCCGACCGGATCGCTCAGGCCGTCGACGCCATCGGTGATCGCACCCGGGTGCTGGCCTCCACCGATTGCGGCTTCGGGACCTTCGCGGGCTCGGAGATGTGCGCGGAGAGCGTGGTGTGGGCCAAGCTGCGCGCGCTCGCCGAGGGCGCCGCGCTGGCCAGCCGCCGCCTGGCCGGCTGAGCCGCCGGCTCGGTTGACAGGACTCTGACCCACCGCATGATCAGCGCGTACCGGCCCGTCGCGATCGTCCGCCGCCCGAATTGTCGAGGAGGAGCGTCATGAGACTGTCCCGCGCGCTCGTTTCCGCCCTCGGTGTCGTCACCCTGGCCCTCGTCCTCATCGCGCCCGCGCCGGTGCTGGCCGCCCCCGAAGGGCAGGTGGTGTGGGGCGTGCACATCTCGCTGGCGCCCACGTGGTTCGATCCGGCCGAGACGCCGGGGATGATCACGCCGTTCATGATCATGTACGCGCTGCACGACGCGGTGGTGAAGCCGATGCCCGGGCAGCCCAAGGCGCCCAGCCTGAGCGAGTCCTGGACGATGTCGCGCGACGGGCTGGTGTACGAGTTCGTTCTCCGCAAGGGCGCGCGCTTTCACAACGGCGAGCCCGTGACCGCCGAGGACGTGAAGTTCTCGTTCGACCGCTACCGCGGGACTTCGGCCCGCGCGCTCAAGGAGCAGGTGGCGGCCGTCGAGGTGGTGGACGCCCAGCACATCCGGTTCCGTCTCAAGCGGCCGTGGCCGGATTTCCTCACCTTCTACTCGAGCACCACCGGCGCCGGCTGGATCGTGCCCAAGAAGTACGTGGAGCAGGTGGGTGAAGAAGGCTTCAAGAAGGCGCCGATCGGCGCCGGCCCCTATCGCTTCGTGTCCTTCACGCCGGGCGTGGAGCTGGTCTTCGAGGCGTTCGAGGGGTACTGGCGCAAGACCCCGAGCGTGAAGCGGCTGGTGTTCCGCGTGATCCCCGACGAGACCACGCGCCTGGCCGCGCTCAAGCGGGGCGAGGTCGACATCGTCTACTCGATCCGCGGCGAGCTGGCCGAGGAGCTGAAGCGCTCGCCCGGCCTGTCGTTGAAGGCGGTGGTGCTCCAGGGCACGTACTGGATCTACTTCGCCGATCAGTGGGACGCGAAATCGCCCTGGCGCGATCAGCGCGTGCGGCAGGCGGCCAGCCTGGCCATCAACCGCCCGGGCATCAACGAGGCGCTCACGCTCGGCTTCTCCAAGATCACCGGCAGCATCATCCCGACGAGCTTCGAGTACTTCTGGCCGCCGCCCGCGCCCGTCTTCGATCGAGCCGCCGCCAAGAAGCTCCTGGCCGCCGCCGGGTATCCCAACGGCTTCGACGCCGGCGAGTACTTCTGCGACGCCACCTACGCCAACCTCGGTGAGGCGGTGATCAACGATCTCCAGTCGGTGGGCATTCGCGCCGCGCTCCGCCCGCTGGAGCGGGCGGCGTTCTTCTCCGGCTACGGCGAGAAGAAGTTCAAGAATCTGATCCAGGGATCGAGCGGCGCCTTCGGCAACGCCGCCACCCGGCTGGAGGCGTTCGTCGCCGCCGGCGGCGTGTACGTGTACGGGACCTATCCGGACATCGAAGGGCTCTTCCAGGAGCAGGCCGTTGACACCGACGCCAAGCGCCGCGAGGCCACGCTGCAGCGGATCCAGCAGATCGTCCACGAGCGGGTCCTGTACGCGCCGATCTGGCAGCTGGGCTTCATCAACGGCGTGGGGCCGCGCGTGCAGGAGTCGGGGCTCGGGCTCATCGGTGGCCACGCCTACTCCGCGCCCTACGAGGACGTGACGCTGAAGTCGCGGTAGTCGGCGCCGCGGAGGCTAGCGCGCGGCGCGCGCCCGCGTCGAGCCGTGGGCCGCGGCCGACAGGAACGACGAGCCGGCGAAGTCCGTGCGCAGGGCGCGGAGCCCGGCCCGCGCCGATCGCAGCGGATCGAGCGTCCGCAATTTGAGGGCGGCCACGGTCGAGGACACCAGCACGCCCGTCACGTACCAGGCGAAGGCCAGGCGGGTGGCCGGCGTCTTCGGCAGATGCTTGCGATAGAGGAAGCCCCAGGCGGCGATCATCGCCTCCTCGGGGCGGGCGGCCGGGCGCGGCGCCCGATTGTGGACGATGCGCGCATCGGTGGCGATGGCCAGGCGGGCGCCGCCGCGGCCGAGCGACCAGCACAGATCGATGTCCTCGCCGATCGAGGCCCCACGATAGCGGGCATCGTGCCGGATGCCGGCCAGCGCGCTCCGCCGGAACGACATGCAGGCGCCGGTGAACATCCGCACGGGGACCTGCGTGGGTCCCGCGTAGTGCCGCCAGAACCAGTACACCGGCTGCCGCTCGTCGCGGAAAGGCCCGAGCGAGAAGATCCGGCGGTGGAGACGATGGAGCCGGCCGGGTGGCGCATAGTTCGTGATGACCGGGGCCAGGCCGGCCAGCGCGGGTGAGGCCTGGTAGTGGATCAGCAGCCGCTCGATCGTGGTCGGCTCGGCCACGACGTCGTCGTCGTAGCAGATCACGATGTCCCCGGTGGCCCGATCGAATCCCGCGTTGCGCGCCGCCGCGGCGCCGTTGATCGAGCGGTCGAGCAGATAGACGAGCCGCGGCCGCCGCGCGGCCGGCACGGCGTCGATCAGAAGCTCCACCTGCCGCCGGCCCCGATCGTCGTCGCTCTGATCCACCACGATCAGCTCGTCGGGTAGGACCGTCTGGGCCAGGAGCGCGCGGATGGCGTCGGCCAGGAGCACCGGACGGTTCTTGGTCGGTGTCACCACCGACGCGGTGAGCCGCGTCGGCTCGGGCGACGGCACGGGCCGGGCCAGCATGCAGCTCACGCCACCGCTCGCTCGCGCGCGACGTCGGTGGCGAACCACGCCCAGGTCTGCTGCAGGCCGCGCTCGAGATCCACCTCCGGCCGCCAGCCGAGGATCCGCTCGGCCCGCGCCGGATCGAGCACGCTGCGCAGGAGATCACCGGCGCGGGCCGGCTCGTGGTGCGCGCTCACGCTGGGGCTGGCGATGTCGGTCAGCGCGTTCCACAGCGCGTTGACCGTGGTGCCGCGTCCGGTGGCCACGTTGAGGATCAGCGGATCGCCGGTCGGCACCGTCACGGCCTGCGCCAGCAGATTGGCGCGTACCACGTCGGCCACGTAGACGAAGTCGCGCACCTGCTCGCCGTTGCCGTAGATGGTCGGCCCCAGCCCGGCCAGGATTCGCTGGATGAAGATCGCGATCACGCCGGCCTCGCCGTGCGGGTCCTGGCGCGGTCCGTAGACGTTGGCGTAGCGGAGCACGATCGCCTCGAGCCCGAAAGCGCTGCGGTAGCCGGCCAGGTAGTGCTCGACGGCCAGCTTGGCGACCGCGTAGGGGGAGCGAGGACGACACCGGTGATGCTCGTCGGCGGCGCCGGCCTCGACCTCGCCGTAGATGGCGCCGCCCGTCGAGGCGAACACCACGCGCCGCGCGCCGTGCCGGCGGGCGGCCTCCAGCAGATGCAGCGAGCCCAGCACGTTGACCGAAGCGTCGTGGACCGGCTCCTCCATCGAATGGCGCACGCTGACCTGCGCCGCCTGGTGACTGACGACCTCCGGCCGCTCGGCCGCGAACACCTCGTCGATCTGGGGGGAGCGGACGTCGACCTCATAGAAGCGGGCGCCCGGTGGCACGTGGGCCCGCGAGCCGGTGGTGAGATCGTCCACGACGCAGACCTCGTCGCCCTGCGCCAGGCAGGCCTCCGCGACGTGCGATCCGATGAATCCAGCGCCCCCGGTGATCAGGATTCTCATTGCCTGTGTCCTCAGGGTGTCGTGACGCCGGCCCGGCTGGTCAGCAGCCGGCGGGTCGAGGTGGTGAGCAGATTCCACTCGCGTGGGCCGATGAGCCGTAGCGCCAAGCTGGCCAGCAGGAACACGAGCAGGCCACCGGCGGTCGCGGCGGCGAGCCGGACCAGATCGTGCGCGTCGCCCGCGAGACTCCAGGCCGTCAGCAGGCACAGGGTCCCGGCCGCCGCGATCCTCGCCATATCCACGAGCGGGAAGCCGACGTGGTGCGCTCGCGCGATCCCGATGAAGACCCAGATCGTCGCGGTCAGCTGGCCGGCGGTGTTGGCGATCACCGCCCCCGTGGTGGTCCAGCGCGGGATCAGCAGGGCGGCCAGTGCGACGTTGACCACGGCGGCCACCCAGGTCGCGGTGAGCGCGCAGCGCCGGTCGCCGACGGCGCGCAGCGCCGCCCACGCCACCTGCCGCATGGCCGAGAGCAGCGACACGAAGGCCAGCACACCGACCATCGGCGCGGCGGGCAGGTAGGCGTCGCCGTAGAGCCAGCCGATCAGCGTTGGGGCCAGTGCGGCGACCACCGCCGCCAGCGGGGCGCCGACGAGCGCGACGTAGCGCAGGGCGGTGCGGTAGAGGCTCGCGAACTCCTCAGGGGCGCCGCGGCCGTGCAGCGCCGAGAACGCCGGCAGCAGCGCGCCGACGGCGATGGCCGGGATGATCATGGCGCGGGCGGCCAGCCCGAAGGCCAGGCTGTAGTAGGCGATGTCCGCCGAGGGCGTAGAGGCCCAGGAAGAAGACCTCCGAGCGATCCCAGACGATCGAATCGAGCACCGCCACGACCGACAGTGGCAGCAGGAACGCGCGCATCTCCCCGGTCATCGGCGCGGCCGGCGCGGCCGCGCTGCCCCCGTACACCGCGAGCGCGCGGTGCCGCTGGATCAGGAGCGACACGAGGAGCGTGACGCTCAGCGCGGCCATGAGCACCGTCAGGCCGCCGCCGTAGTGGATCACCAGCGCGGCCACGACGAACTGCAGCGCCATTTTTATCGTGCTGGTGCGGGCCGTGATGTCGTAGCGCTGGGCGCCCTGCAGCGCGTGCGTGTAGATGCTCTCGATGGTGATGAAGAACAGCGTGAGCGCGACCACCAGGATCGGCGACTGCAGACCCGGCGGCGCGACGGCGAGGATGATCGGCACCATCACCGCCACGACGATGGCCGTGGTGACGATCTGGCGGCGCAGGAAGAGCCGGACCACGCCCCACGCCTGCCGATCCTCGCCCCGCCCGAAGGCCTCGGCGGTGTAGCGGACGGTCGCATACGTGTAGCCGAGCGCGGCCAGTGCGGTCAGCGTCCGCTCGGCCCAGGCCACGTAGGAGAGATCGCCCATGAGCGAGGGGCCGAGGCCGCGGGCCAGGATGACCGACATGACCAGTCCGGAGACGAGGCCCACCAGCGTGACGGCGCCGTACCACACGGTGTTGCGCACGAGCGCGTGCTGGACGTTCACGCGGCGCGCTCGCGCACGGCGCCGCCGGTCGGACTCCACACGGCCTGTGCCCCGCCGCGCAGGAAGCGCACCAGCCCGGCCATCTGGGCGGCGGCCACGACGCAGAAGTAGTACGGCACGGCCAGCGGGCCCAGGCTGCGCCCGGCGCGGTCGGCGAGCCCGCCGGCCAGCACCAGCGCATAGAAGAGCCCCTGCCCGGCGAGGGTGACCGGGTACACGCCGCCGCGCTCGAGGAGCATGACGTTGGCCACCAGGGCCGTCAGCAGCGCGGGGGCGGTCGCCCAGCGCAGCATCCGATGCGAGACCAGCATCCAGACCGCGCGCCACTGGCCGTGCGCGAGCAGCGCCGGCAGCCAGCGCCGCAGCAGGTGCATACCCTGCGCGACGATGCGCACGTGCCGCCGGAACTCCTGGCTCCCGCCGGTCGACGGCGGCTCGACGGTGTACGCCGCCGGCGCGAAGCGCGACAGCGAGCCGGCCAGGGCGGCCTGGACCGGATGCAGGAGATCGTTGACCTCGTTCGGCTCGAGGTCCTGATAGAGACTCCGGCGTATGCCGTAGATCGCGCCGTCGGTGCCTGGCCAGGAAGCCGAGCGCGCTCTCGCCGACCTTGATCCCGGCTTCGTAGCGAGCGTAGGCGCCTGCCACCACGCGCGCGTCGCCGTCGATCGAGCCGTACAGACCCTGCCCGCTGACCACGCCCACGCGCGGGTCGGCGAACGGCGCGGCCAGGACCGCCAGCGCGTCAGGGCCGAACAGCGCATTGGCGTCGGTGAGGACCAGCACGTCGCCGCGCGCAGCCGCCACGCCACGGTTCAGCGCGGCCGACTTGCCGGCTCGCGGCTCCTGGCGGATGAGGCGCACCCGCCGATCGGGGCAGGCGCGCACGATCGTGTCGGTGCCGTCGATCGATCCGTCGGAGACCACGATGACCTCGAGCTGCTCTCGCGGATAGCGCTGCGCGAGCGTGCCGTCGAGCTTGGCGCGGATGCAGCCGGCCTCGTTGTACGCCGCGACGATGATCGACAGGCCGCGGCGCGGCGTCGGTCGAGGTCGCGGGGTCGGGCTCGCGGCGCCCGCGCAGGATTCGGAGGAGCAGCGGGTAGCCTACCCACACGTAGGCGAGCAACAAGGCGGCGAGCCAGAAGGCGAGCCACGCGGTCATGCCGCCACCAGCGTCCCGCGGCCGACCGCGCTGGCCGCCACGCTCCGGTACACGTCGGCGGTGGCCGCGACGTGGCGGCTGACGTCGAAGCGCGCCAGCACCCACTGCCGCCCGGCCTGGCCCATCCGCCGGGCGGCGTCGGGATCGCGGAGCAGGGCGAGGATCGCGCGCGAGAGCGCAGCGGGATCGGCCGGCGGCACCAGGTGGCCGGTGCGGCCGTCGCGGACGACCTCGGGGGTGCCGTCGACCGCGGTGGCCACGACCGGTCGCGCCATCGCGGAGCCCTCGATCGCGGTGAGCGGCATGCCCTCGTAGAGCGAGGGCAGGACCATCACGTCCATCGCGTCGAGCAGCCGCGGGACGTCGGCGCGGAAGCCGGCGAAGATCACCGAGTCGCCGGTACCCAGCTCGCGCACGCGCCGCTCGAGGGTGTCGCGCAGCCCGCCGTCGCCCACGACGAGCAAGCGCGCGTCGGGGATCTGCTGCCGCACCGCCGGCCACGCATCGAGCAGGTAGGTGTGTCCCTTCTGCGCGTCGAGCCGCCCCACCACGCCCACCACGGGCGTCGCGGGGTCCAGGCCCAGCTCCGTGCGGACGGCGCCGCGCCAGGCCCCGGGCTGATAGAGCGAGAGGTCGCGACCGTTGGCGACCACGGTGACCTTGGCGGCCGGATAGCCCTTGCCGTCGATGAGGAACGTCCGGGCCGCCTCGGAGACCGCGATCACGCGGTGAACGAGCCGGGCCACCAGCCGGTCGGGAAGGAAGCGTCCCCGGACGAGCCCGCGCCGCCAGCCCTCGCGCCCGTGGTACGTCTCCACCAGCGGCACGCCGTACCACGCGGCGACCGGTGCCGCGGCGGCCGTCGAGCGGAACAGATGCGAGTTGATGATGTCCGGCTGCACCCGCCGGACGAAGCGCGAGAGCGGACCGAACGCGTCACGGCGCAGGAGGCGCTCGACCGACATCGCCTCGGCGTCCACGCGGATGCCGGTCAGGTCGGCGCCGAACCCGTCGAGCAGCGGCGCGGGCGCGGCCAGGGCCAGGCGGAACTCGGAGGGATCCAGTCGACGGAGCAGGCCGAGCACGACCTCCTCGACGCCGCCGCGCACCGGCGAGGTCAGCACGAAGAGCAGGCGGATGGGCTTCACGCCGCGTGCTCCTGGACGGCCAGGCTCAGGTCCTCGAGCAGCACCGAGCGAACGCCAGTGATGTGGGTCACCGCCGCATCCACCGGCGCGGTGGACAGCAGCACGGCGTCGGCCGTCGGGTCGCTCGGGTGGTAGCCGTGCATGCCGGCGAAGCGGACCGTGCCCATGTCGCTCGGACTCAGCAGGACGCCCGGCTTCATGAGGAACAGCAGGTCGTAGTAGCGATTGCTGTCGAACCACACGCCCAGGCGTTGCAGCTCGGCCGGGGCCATCAGTGTGCCGCACGGATGGTCGGTCAAGAGCTCGCTCAGCGCCGCGCGGGCGCGCTCGGTGCGGATCCAGAAGCGCGCCATGGTGGAGTCATAGGCCGGCAGGTAGTCCTCGGGCACGCGCAGGCCGAGGGCCTTGACGTCGCGCCGCAGGTCGTAGGTCCACCGGATGGGCGTCATGCCGTGATCCGAGAAGACGTAGAGGCGCACGTCGCGCCCCGTCGCGCGCGCCGCCTGCCACACCCGGCGCAGGCCCGCCTCGTACCACGCCAGCATCTCGGTCACCGACTGCCGCTCGTGCACGTGGAAGTGCAGGTGGTGATCGAGGCCAGAGAGATAGAGGAACAGCACGCGGGCCTCCGTGCGGGCGGCCCGCTCGGGCGCCAGGGCCAGGATCTGCGCGTCGGAGTGGGAGTGATAGTTGTAGCACTCGTAGCGGATGCCGCCGGCAACCAGGTCGTCGAAGATCGACTGACAGTCGAGGCCGCCCGGCTGATAGATGTCGCGCTTCTCGGTGAGATCGAACTCCGGCAGGTGAGCGACCGGGTAGTCGTAGAGCGAGAAGTAGCCGCTGTAGCCCGAGACGCGCCGCGCGACGGCCTTGAGGACGCGCCGGCTCACCCGGTTCTCCACGGCGACGCGGGGCAGGTGGCCCAGGGCGCGCGTCCACCGGAACGGCGAGCGCTCGGGGTCGCGATAGAAGAGATTCCAGTGCCCGTGCTGGCTGGGCGTGCGTCCCGACAGGATGGTCGGAATGGCGCCGGACGAGTAGCCCAGGATCGTCGTGAGCCAGCGCCGCTCGGTCAGGACGTCGTCCAGGAACGGTCGCTCCCGAATGATCTCCCAGCCCAGCGCATCGACCAGCACGTAGATGGACAGCGGGTCGGTCATGAGTGTCGGCGACTCCTCCTCGATCGATCAGTCATTGCGAATGCACCAGCGCCAGAAACTGGTGACGGTGGCGCGCTCGTCGGCATCCGTGGCGGGCGGCGGTCCGGCCACCGGCAGCAGCTGTGCGGCCCGGCCCCGCGCCGGCGCGTGCTCGGCGAGGGCGAGGTAGGCGTGCGCTCCGGCCGCGTAGGCCAGCGCGCGCGGCGTCGAGCGCCACGCCACGCCGGCCACGCGCCGCGGGCTGAGGGGCTGGGGCGCCGGCAGCGGGTGGATGGCCAGGCGCGCCCACTGCCGCAGGCGCCGGGCCCACGAGGGCGCGGCCACCCACCGCTCGAGCAGCACCGGCAGCGACGCGTCGTCGCCGAGCAGCGAGCCGAGCTCCCAGCGGAGTAGCGCGGCCAGCGCCGGCACCCCCGCGGCGATCCGCGCGGGATCCAGGCCCGCTGCGCGAGCAGCGACCCCGCCGGGAGCACGTCGTCGGGCTCGGGCGCGAGCTTGACCCGCGCCGCCCGCTCGAGCTCGTCGTCGAACTCGGCCGGCAGCCGCGCGGCCAGCGACGGCGTACGCCGCAGCAGGGCGGCGAACGCGCGCGGCCGCTCGGCGTACGAAGAGACGTGCCCCCCTTCGAAGGCCAGGGCGGAGCCCGCCAGATCGAGCGTGAGCTTCAGGCGCTGGTAGGCGAGATCGAAGAGCGCTTCACCGCTGGTCCGCTCCACGCGATCCCACGCCTCGAGCTGTTCGATCGCCCGGTTGAACAGCAGGTGGACGGCGTCCGGGCGGGGAATCTGCGCGGGGCCGAACGGCGGCGATCAGCTGGAGCAGCGCCGGCGAGCCGTGCAGCACGCGGCCGTGGCCGGCGGAGATCGTGCACGAAGATCGACGGGCGCGCGCGCCGGGCCAGGTAGCGCGATCCTCCGGGCCGAACTCGACGTCCACCACCAGGCCCGCCGCGGCGGCGGCCGCGCTGGCCTCGCGGCCCCAGTCGGCCAGGACCGGACGCAGCGCCCGGTAGTCGCGGCCGTGCGGCAGGATGACCAGGAACTCGATGTCACCGAGCACGCGCAGATGGCCGTTCACCGGCAGGACGGAGCCCTCGCCGCGCGAGAAGCTGCCGGTCAGGATCAGGCCGACCAGACGGCGGCCGAGACGCTCGTGCAGGAGGCTGCGACACCGCTCGAGCGTGGCGCGCACGGCGGCTTCGCTGCGGGCGTTGCCGCCGCAGAACGTCACGGCGCTGACTCAGGCCGCTCCGGTCCGGAAGGGGGCGCGGCGCGCCAGGCGATCGGTGATGACGCCGGCGGCGATCTCGGCGAGCGGCTCGATGGGCCCCGCCGTGCTCAGCACGAGGTCGGCGCGCTCCTGGCACGGCTCCACCCATCGCGTGTGCGCGGGACGCACGGTCATCTGGAACTGCACGAGCACGGACTCCGGAGTGCGGCCGCGCTCGGTCGTGTCGCGGGCCAGCCGGCGTTGCAGGCGCACGCGCTCGGGCGCGCGGAGAAAGATGCTGAGATCGAGCGCGGTCCGGACGATCGGATCGCAGAGCAGGAGAATGCCCTCGACGAGGATGATCGGGCGCGGCGCCACCACCGGCCCGACACCGATGCGACGGTGCGTCGTGAAATCGTAGCTCGGCGGCTCGACCGCCGCGCCCGCCCGCAGGGCGGTGAGGTGGGCGAGGAACAGCGGCTGGTCGAGCGCGTCCGGGCGATCGTAGTCGAGCGACCCGCGCGTGGCGGCCGGCAGGGCGGACCGATCGCGATAGTACGCGTCGTGGGAGAGCAGCGCGACGCGCTCGGCCCCGAGGATCGCGGCCAGCACGCGGCACAGGGTGCTCTTGCCGCTGCCGCTGCCCCCAGCGATGCCGACGAGCAGCGGCGACTGGCTGCCCCCGCCCGGCGAGGCCGCGTGCGCAGACGTCACGCGGCCACCGCCGCGGACCCAGGCTGCGGCCGTCCGCGCCCACAACGACTCGTAGCCGCGGGCGATCGCGCCCCAGGTGTATTGGCGCTCGACGACGGTGCGCGCGTTGGCCGCCAGCGTGGCGGCCACCACCGGTTCCTGCAGAGTCAGGAGCACGGCGTCCACCAGCTCGCGGTCCGTCTCGGCCACGAGAGCGTGGTGGCCCGGCAGCAGGTGCGTGAGCCCGGCCAGGCGCGCCGCGCGGCGACGACGGGCGTGCCCAGCGCCATCGACTCGAGCACGGCGGTATCCACGCCCGGCCCGGCCTCGGCGGGTACCACCGTGACGGTCGCACTCCAGAGCGAGGGGCGCAGGTCGGTCGCCGCGCCGGCCACGCGGACGCCGGGGAGCGCGGCCAGGGCGCGGCGCTCGCTCAGCGCGCCGCCACCGACCAGCAGGAGCTCGGCGCGCGGCAGCACGCGCCGCACGCGCGGCAGGACACGGCGCGCGAGCCGCCGCGCGGCGTCGAGGTGCGCGGGCCAGGCGAGGTTGCCGGCGAAGACCAGGCGCGCGTGCTCGCCGGTGCGCCGGAACTCGTAGCGACTCTCGTCCACTCCGGGCGGAATGACCTCGATCCGCGCGAAGGGCACCTGCTCGGCCAGAACCTGACGCTCCGCCTCGGAGACGACGACGCATGCCGCGGCCGCCCGCGACCAGCGAGCGGGCAGCGCCGCGGCGCGGCCCACGAGCACCGCGGGCACCGGCAGCATCCTCGCCAGCGGCGCGAGCACTGCGCCCTCCAGATGGACGATGTCGGGCGCCCACTCGCGGATGGTGCGCAACGCCGCGGTCCGCATCGCGGTCAGGCCTTCGCCGGGTACGCCGGTGAGCGGATGGCGCCAGGATCCGGCCGGCGGCTGCGTGAACCGCGTCGCGCGCGCCGCGGCCCACGCACGCTGGGCGGGAGTCTCCGCGGGCCCGGCCGGCGCGATCAGCGCGATGGCGTGGCGGGAGGCCAGCTGCGCGAGCACGTGGGCCGGCGCCAGACGGGCGCGCTCGTGTGTCGGCAGGTGCGGCGTCGTGCGGCTGAGCATGAGCACGCGCATGGCCCGGCTTCCTCAGGACGCCCGAGCGACCGCGGCCGCCGGCGCGACCCTCACGGGCGCCAGCGCGTCTTCGATCGTGGTGAAGCGGAACGCCGCCAGCAGCGCGCCCAGCTTGGCGCCGGCTGACGTGAGGCCCACGTAGTGACGGAAGCGGTGCAGCAGGGGCATCGGCGGACGCGGCTGGTCGGGATCGAACTCCCACGGGTGAACGTAGAGGACCAGCGGCTGGCCATCACGCCGATTGACGCTGGCGATCGCGCCGCGCAGGAGCGCGGTGGGAAAGAGCCGGAAGAAGCCGCCGCCCACCGGCAGGTTGGTGCCGAGCGCGCGCGCGGTGCCCACCGGCACCTCCCACATCTGGTGACGGCCCGCGGCAATGCGGTGCAAGAAGCGCGGCGCGTCGGGTGAGCCGTAGCGGTCGTGAACGATCGGGTGACTGCTCGAGTCGTAGACGTGGCCCTCTTCGGCGAGGATCGAAAACGCCCACGGCGTGTCGTGCCGGATCGAGTAGTTCGGCGCGCGGTAGCCGCGCACGGGGCGGCCGGTGAGGCTCTCGAGCGTGTGCTTGGCCCGCCGTACGTCGGCGCGGAAGCCGTCGGCGCCCAGCTGGAAGACCGGCGTGTGATCCCAGCCGTGCGAGGCGATCTCGTGGCCGCGCTCGGCGATGGCCCGGACCAGCCCTGGATGGTGCCGTGCGACCACGCCGAGGGTGAAGAAGGTGCCGCGCGCGCCGTGATCGTCGAGGAGGTCCAGCAGCGTGAACGTCTGGGCCGCGACGCGGCTCGGCAGATGGGTGAGGGCGTCGCCGTCGAGCGCGGCGCCGAATTCCACTCCGTGGTAGTACTCCTCGACGTCCACGGTGAGGATGTTCGTGGCCCGCAGATCAGCCACGCGTTGCTCCGAGCGGGCGCACGAAGCGTCGCCAGCCGTGGTCCCCGCGCTCGCCCGGGGGCGGCGCGCCGGTCCGCTCGTCGTCGTTGAAGACGAGCCCCAGCGTGCGCTGGCGACCGAGCACGCCCAGCGTGTCGCTCAGGGTCTCGCGCGGGGTGCGGTTGGCCCGCACGACGAGCACGAAGCCGTCGACGAGATCGCGCAGGATGCCGACGTCGGGAATCGGCAAGGCCGGTGGGGTGTCCACCAGCACGTAGTCGAAGCGCTGGCGAAGGTCGGCGATGAGCGCGGCCAGGCGCGGCGACTTCAAGAGCTCGTAGGGCATCGATGACTGCGGGCCGGCCGTGATCACCGCGAAGGCGATCGAGGCCGGACGCTGGAGCACCGAGTCGAGGGTCATGGTCGCGTCGGGCAGATAGCTCGAGAGGCCGCGCGTGGCGGGCAGGCCGAGATAGCGGGACACGGCGGGATGACGCAGGTCGGCCTCGACGAGCACGACGCGGGCGTCGGAGGCCTGGGCCAGCGCGCCGGCCAGGTTGAGCGCGGTGATGGTCTTGCCGTCGCCGCGCCCGGGGCTGGCGACCGCGACGACGCGGGTGCCGCGCTCGCGGTGCGACGTCTCGATGGCGAGCCGGACGGCACGGTACTGCTCGGCGGCGAAGCTGGTGGGCTCGAGCAGGCTCACGAGGTGGTCGTCGATCTCGCCGGTCTCGGCGTGCGCGGCCGGCTCCATCTGCCAGCGCGAAGCCGCGACGACCGGAGGGCATCGCCTCGCGGGCGACCGGCGCGCCGTAGGCGGGCCGCGGTACGGGCGGCGCGGCGAACGGCGAGGCCGGTGCGGGCTCCTCGACGCGCTCGCGCAGCACCGGGGGCGCCGGGGGCGGAGTCGGCGCGGGTGGCGGCGCCGGAGCGGGCGGAGCCATGGCTCCGGCGCTTTCGGCGTCGGCGTCGGCCGAGCCGGGGGCGCGGGCTTCGGCGTCGGCGCCGGAGCGGGCGGGGCCGGTGGTGCGGCGGACTCGGCCACCGCGGTCGAGGCCGCGACCTCGCGCTCCTGATCGACCTTCTCGAGGGCCTTGAAGAACTTGCTCACGCGAACCTCCTATGAGAGCGCACGCCCGAACCACCCGGTGGCGTTGACGGCGAAGACCAGGAGCAGCAGGAGGAGCAAGACGAGCGCGGCGACGCCGGCGCGCGCGGCCCACACGGCGCCCGCGGTCGGAACCAGCCGGGTCTGGCGGTCGCGGCGCCACTCCGGCCGCTCGCCCTCCTCGAGGTACTCGACCGCCTCGCGCACGACGGCGGTGTCGATGCGGCGCTTGCTGTCGGCGAAGCCCGAGAGCAGGCAGTGGTCGCAGACGATGTTGACGACGCGCGGGATGCCCTCGCTGTACTCGGCGATCCGCTGGATGGCGGCGTCGGTGAAGATGCCGGCGTCGGTCGCCCCCGCGACGCGCAGGCGGTGGCGGATGTACAGGCGCGTCTCCTCGGGCGAGAGCGGCCCGATGTGGCAGCGCAGGCCGATGCGCTGCTTGAGCTGGCGCAGCTCGGGGGTGTTCAGCTTGTCGCGCAGCTCGGGCTGGCCCACGAGCAGGATCTGCATCAGCTTCTGACTGCTCGTCTCGAAGTTCGACAGCAGGCGCACGGCTTCCAGGGTGGCGACGGAGAGGTTCTGCGCCTCGTCGATGACCAGCACCGGGCTCAGCCCTTGCGCGGTGCTGGTCGATCAGGAACTCGTTCAGCTCGAACAGCCGCTGGGCGTGGGTGGTGGCCGTCGACTTCACGCCCCAGTCCTGGAGCATGTACTCGAGCAGCCCCTCGATCTCCAGCGCGGAGTTGTGGACGTAGGCCACGAGGGTGTCGGTCCAGCCGCTCCAGCAGCGTGCGCAGCAGCGTCGTCTTGCCGGTGCCGATCTCGCCGGTGAGGACGATGAAGCCCTTCCGCTCGCGCACGCCGTAGAGGAGCTGGGCCAGCGCCTCACGGTGCCGGGTCGACTGGAAGAGGAACTTCGGATCGGGCGTCGGGCTGAAGGGCGCCTCGCGGAGACCGTAGAACTGGAGGTACATGGGCTACCTCTTCGCCGCCGACGCGTCGGGCGTCAGCACGCTGACGAGCGATTGGTTGTTGTGGGCCACGACGAACGAGGTGCCGACCACCAGCACCAGCGCGACGGCCGTCGCCGCCACGGCCAGCCGGCGCTGGCGCGCGGCGCCGCGAGGCGGTCGGCCTCGGTGACGATCTGCGGGATCGTCGAGAGGACGGCACGCCGGCGGTGCCCGCACCTCGTCGGCGCGGCGATACGAGGTGTCGATCTGCTCGGCCAGGATGACGGCCACGCCGGCGGCGCCGAGCGCTAGGACGAGACCGACCAGGAGCAGACGCATGCGGTTGGGGCCGGTCGGCCGCTCGGGCGGCGTGGCCGGGCTCGATCACGCGGAAGTGCTCGCCCTTCTGCCGCTGCTCGAGGTCGGCGGCCACGTCGGCCTCGCTCCGCTTGGCCAGCAGCGAGCGGAACGTGTCCCGTGTCGTCTCGTAGTCGCGCGTGATGAGCGCCAGCTCCTGCTCGCGCTTGGGCGTCTTCTCCAGCCGGCGCTGGTAGATGGCGAGCTGGCGGTTCAGGTTGGCGATCTCGTCGGCGGTGGCCTTGGCCTCGACGTTGGCCTGATCGAGCTGCTGCATCAGGCTCAGCACGTAGGGGTTCGTACGGCCAGGCGGAGGTCACGTCCGGCGACGGTTGGCCGCCGGGCGGCGGTGGTCTTGGGCGAGGCCGCGGCGGCCCGCGAGGCGCCAGCTTCTTTTCCTCGTCGCTGACCCGCGTCTCGAGCAGGCGGATCTGTTCCTTGGTCGGATCACGTCGGGGTACTTGTCGCTGTACGTGGTCTGCAGCGCGGCCAGCTCGTTGCGGAGGATCGCCAGCCGGGCGGCGGCCGCGGTCTCGCCGGCAGGGCCGGCGGTCGCCGCCGGCGCCGCTGCCGGCCGCCATCGCGCTGGCCAGGTCGAGGTCGTTGAGGCTCTGGGTGATGATTCTGGCGCCGCTCGCTGGCCCGGCGGTTGTTCTCGTGGGCAATCGAGAGCTGCTGCTGCAGGCGCTCGATGCGTGCGCAGATTCACCTCGCGCTGCTCGGGCAGCTCGCCGAGGTGCTGCTCCTTGTAGGCGGTGATCTTCTGCTCCTGGCCGGCCAGCCGCGTCGCGCATCTCGCGCAGCTGGGTCTCGAGGAACTCGCTGGCGCCGACCGCCTGCTACTCGCGCAGCCGCCGGTTCTCCTCGGTCGAAGAGCGAGGCCAGCGTGTTGGTCACGTCGGGCGGCCACCGCGGGATCGGTCGCGGTGTAGCCGACCGTGAAGACCAGCGAGCGCGCACTCCCGGTTGCGCCGCTCGCGATCGTCCGGGACGTCGACGCGGATGTCCTTGCGCATGCGCTCGACGACCTCGGCGGTCGGGCGCGTGCGCGCAGCGCCGGGTAGAGGTTGTTCTGCTCGATGATCTTGGCCAGCCGGGGCGCATCGAGGTCTGGTGGGTCAGCGTCAGCAGCCGCGCCTCGGGGTCGCCGCTGACGGTCGACCGGCACGAAGGCCTCGGGAATCTGCTGGCGGTTCACCAGGACCGTGGCCCGGGCCGTCCACAGGCTCGGCAGGAAGACGGCCAGCGAGAGCGGCCGCCGCCAGCACGAACAGGACGGGCAGCAGCGCCAGCAGGCGGCGCCGGCGAACGACTCTCGAGGACCGTGGCCAGGCCCAGGCCGCGCGGCGGACTCGTCGTGAGAGATTCGCGGGACGTGGCCATGGTCCAGGATCCTCGACTCTCAGGGAACGACGACGACGTCGCCGGAGCGGAGCGGCACGTTTTCCTCGCCGGCGGCGCCGACGGCGCGGTTGTAGTTGAAGCGGAGCCGCTGGGTCTGGCCCGCCTCGTCCTTGCGGAAGATGACGATCTTGCTCGGCGACGCGAAGTCGCGGAAGCCGCCGGCCATGGCGAGGGCTTCCAGCACGGTGGTGGGCGCCTTGAGCTGCAGCACGCCCGGCTTCTGGACCTCGCCCAGCACCGACACGCGGTAGCTGCGGACCTCGAGCACGGTCACCGACACCTCGGGGTTCGGCATGTACTCCGCGAGGGCGGCGGCGATCTTGTCGCGCAGCTGCATGGGGGTCAGGCCGGCGGCCTGGATGTCGTGCAGCAGGGGCATCGAGATCTTGCCGTCCGGCCGCACCGGCAGCTGACGCGACAGCGACTCGTTCTTCCAGACCGAGATCTGCAGCAGGTCCTCGGGCGCCGATCACGTAGTCGGACGGCACGGCCACCGGCGCGGCCGGCACGGCGCGGCGCCCTGGTGGAGCCTGCTGGGCGCCGGCGGCACCGACCAGCCCGAGGCCGGCCAGCAGCGCGATGGACACGACGAACCATTTCAGTCCCATGACTCGATTCCTCCTACCGGTACTCGGCCACTCAGCTCGCGGCCGAGTCCTGCTTGAGGCCCATGTCCTTGATCTTGTAGAGGAGCGCGCGGTAGCTGATCTCGCAGCATCTTGGCGGTCTTCACACGGTTCCAGCGGCACTGCTCGAGCGCGCGGCCGATGACGTCGCGCTCGGCTTCCAGCACGGCCCGGCGCGAGATCTCCTTGAGCGAGAGCCCCCGGGTGGCGGCGAAGGAATCGGCGGCCGGCGGGGCGGCGGCCACGGCCGGGGCGACGAGCGTGCGGGGCAGATTCCAGTCCTGCAGCACGATCATCCGCTTGACGAAGTTCTCCAGCTCGCGGATGTTGCCGGGCCAGCGGTAGGCCGAGGAAGGCCTGCCAGCGCCTCGGGCGAGCTCGCGCTCGGGCATGTTGAACACGCGGGCGTAGCGCTGCGACGAAGTAGGCCACGAGGCCGGGGATCTCCTCGCGCCGCTCGCGCAGCGGCGGCACCAGGATGTTGATGACGTTGAGGCGGTAGAACAGGTCCTCGCGGAACCGGCCGGCGGCCACCTCGCGGGTCGAGGTCGCGGTTGGTGGCGCAGATGACGCGCACGTCCACGCGGAGGTTGTGGTGCCCGCCCACCCGCGCGAACTCGCCGTCCTGCAGCACGTGGAGCAGCTTGGCCTGCAGCGCGGGGGGCAGCTCGCCGATCTCGTCGAGGAAGATGGTGCCGCCGTCGGCCAGCTCGAACAGGCCGGGCTTGCGCTGGTGGGCGCCGGTGAAGGCGCCGCGCTCGTGGCCGAACAGCTCGCTCTCGAGCAGCTCGCGCGGCATCGCCGCGCAGTTGACCTTGATGAACGCCGCCCGTCGCCGCGGGGAGTGGGCGTGGATGGCCCGGGCCGACGAGCTCCTTGCCGACGCCGGTCTCGCCGCAGATGAGGACGGTGACGTCGGCCCGGGCCGCCTGCTCGATGACCTGCTGGATCTCGCGCATCTGCGGGCTCACCAGCAGGGCCAGCTCGGCGTGCAGGCGGTCGTCGGCGTCCTCGAGGGCCGGCGTGGGCCGCTCGGGACGGGCCCGGCCGGCCGCCGTGCGGATCGCGGTCTCCAGATCGTCGGCGGTGTAGGGCCGACGAACGACGTCGTCGGCGCCGGCCTGGATCGCTTCCACGATCTGGGCGCTGTCGCCGGTCGTCGGCCACCATGATCACCGGACCGACTCTCGGCGAGCTCGGGCGCGCGGCGGACCAGCTCGATGCCGGACATCCCGGGCAGGCGAATCGCGATCAGCGCGAACGCGAAGCGCGTGCTGGCCGATGGCGTCGAGCGCCTCCTCGGCGGTGGCGACGGCGATGCGGCGTGTAGCCCCAGTTCGAGAGCTGCGTGACCACCCGCCGGCGCTGATCGGGATCGCTCTCGACGACCAGCGCGTGCCGGTGAGTGGTGGTCGACGCGGACGACGACGCGGAGGCGGCTTCGAGACTGGAGACCTTCATCGTGTCTCTTTCGTGCGCACGGGACACCTCAGCGCAAGAGGCATGCCGAACGCGTTCGCCGGGCGTTTCACGCGGGCGCGCGCGCGCCGCCGCTCGTCCGACAGGCTCGGCCTGCCGACTCTGAGACGGACGCTGCCCGATTGGAGTAAAGCTTTGTCGCTCATCCGGGACGCTTGCCGCTGAGCACGAATTTCACGGTGTCGAACAGGATCTGCAGGTCGAACAGCACCGACATGTGCTTGATGTAGTAGAGGTCGTAGCAGAGCTTGTGCGTCACCTCCTCGGTCGACATCGCGTAGCCGGCCTTGATCTGGGCCCAGCCGGTGAGCCCCGGGCTGCACCTCGTGGCGGAGATCGTAGAAGGGAATCACCTCCGAGAAGGTGGCCACGTTGGACGCCATCTCCGGCCGCGGGCCGACCAGGCTCATGTCGCCGCGCAGGATGTTGAGACACTGCGGCAGCTCGTCGAGCCGGTAGCGTCGGAGCACCGCGCCGAGCTGCGTCACCCGGCTGGCGTTGTCGCGCCCCCAGGTGGAGTCGCCGGCCGGGCCCGCCTCGCGCATCGTGCGGAACTTCACCAGCCGGAACCGCCGGCCCCGCAGATCCCACCCGATCCTGGATGAAGAAGGCCGGACCACGGGACTCCAGCTTGATGGCGAGCGCGATCGCGGCGAGCGCGGGTGCTGTCACAATGAGGGCCATCAGGGCCACCGCCACCGACATCACGCGCTTGAGCGTGCGCTGTAGACGGCTCACGCGGAAGCCATCGCCGAAGACGAGGGTGCTCGGCGAGAGGGCCTCCACCGCCAGTCGCCCGGTGAGACGCTCGTAGACGCGGGTGCCTTCCTCGACCTCGATACCACGGAAGCGGCAGGCTCAGCAGATCGGAGACCGGCAGGTTGCCCCGCCGGTCGGGCATGGCCACCACGATCCGGTCGGGCCGCAGCCGGCGCACGACCTCGCCCACGTCGCCATAGTCGCCCAGGCGGGGCGTCGCGAGCGGCCCGGCCACTGGGGTGAGGCAGCCCACCACCCGCAGCGCCAGATCCGGGCGGGTCTCGATCTGTCGTGCCAGCTCGCCCGCGAACCGGCCGCCGCCGAGGATCAGCACGCGCTCGGAGAACGGTCGACGCTTGGCCAGGGCGTAGACGATGACCCGCAGGCTGAGCACCGCCAGGAGCGTGAGCAGCAGCGCATACGAGGCGAGGTTGCCGCCCACGATCATGTCCGGGAACATCAGATAGCCGCCGGCCAGCACGAGCGCGCTCACCCCGAGCGCGCGGCAGAGACGACTGAACAGCTGGCCGAAGTCGTGGGGGGCCTCGAAGTTGTAAAGGTCGTTGTAGTAGAAGGCGACGATGCAGACGGCCGTCACGACCGCGATGCGGACGGCCACGCCCCAGCTCGCCGCCTGGTGCGCGGGCAGCAGCGCCAGCGCGGCGATGCACATCGCGGTTGTCGAGAGGCCATCGAGCCAGGCAAATCGTTGCGCAGTTGACATCATGGTGGCCAGCTTCAGCCGGCCGGATGCACATCACGGCAAGGTGAGTGCCAACCCCTCAAGCCACTCCGCACCCGCTTGCACACGCGTTTTTAGCGGCGACGAGCCTCGGCACCTCGATCGACGGCGCCTGGGCGGCGTGAACGATTGAAGAAAAGTAAGTCGAGACGGTGAAAGCCGAGACGGGTCGAACCAATGGACGCTCGCCGCGCGCGCCCGGGCAGGGGCACGCGCGGCGATTCACACAGCGGCGGCTAGAGGTGCTGCGAGTCGGGCGTCGGCTTCGTGTACAGCCGCTCGATCGCGCGGTGATAGTGGGTGAGCGCGGACGGCTTCTGGATGATGTCGACCGCGCCCATCTCGCGCACGCGGTCGAGCTGGTCGGACGTGGCGTGTCCGGTGATCACCACGATGGCCAGCGTCGGCTTGAGGCGCTTGACCTCGGCCATGACGTCCAGGCCGTTCATGCCCGGCATCGACACGTCGAGGAACATCGCGTCGGGTGTGGTGTGCTGCAGCCGGTCGATCGCCTCCTGACCCGAGTGCACCACGCTGGTGCGGTGCCCCTGTCGAGTGAGCGAGCGTGAGAGCACATCGGCCACCTGGGGCTCGTCGTCCACGATCAGGATCTCCATCTTTCTTCCCTCCGTCGCCGCAGGATTTACAATTAACCTTCCCTGTTTCTACAAAGCTGGGGGGTCAACTAGGACGCGCTTATAGGGCAAAGTGCTTGTAATCACTGGAAAAGAGAAGTGGGTAAACGAATGGCACATCCTCTGCAAATTCCTGCAGCCGGCAACGCAAATGGGGCAAACGATTCGACCCACAATGGAAGGCAGCCACATGCTTGATCCGCTCCTCGGGCTCTGCTCCAGCGCCAAGATGCTTCCGATTCGCGATCTGGTCTCGAAGGTGGCGGTCACCAACACGACGGTCCTGCTGCGCGGAGAGAGCGGTGTCGGCAAGGAGGTCGTGGCCAAGGCGATCCACAAGGCTTCGCCGCGTACCGGCAAGCAGTTCCTCAAGGTGAACTGCGCCGCGCTGCCGAGCGAGCTGCTGGAGTCCGAGCTCTTCGGACACGAGAAGGGCGCCTTCACCGGCGCGTACCGGCAGAAGCCCGGCAAGTTCGAGGCGGCCGATCAGGGCACGCTGCTGCTCGACGAGATCGGCGAGATGCCGCTGCGCCTGCAGGCCAAGCTGCTGCACGTCCTGCAGGACGGTGAGTTCTCGCGCGTGGGCGGTGAGAAGATCATCGATACCGACGTTCGTCTCATCTGCGCCACCAACCGCGACCTCGAGGCCTCGATGCGGATCCATCAGTTCCGCGAGGACCTGTACTACCGGATCAACGTCATCGAGATCCGCATTCCACCACTGCGCGAGCGCCGGGAGGAGATCCCGGTGCTGCTCGATCACTTCCTGAAGAAGTTCAACGTGCAGTACGGCCGGACCGTCGACGTGCCGACCGAGACACAGCGCGCCTTCCTCGAGTATCACTGGCCCGGCAACATCCGGGAGCTGGAGAACGCGGTCAAGCGCGTCGTCGTGCTGGGCAGTGCGCGGCCGGTGCATCTGGAGATCGTCGGCAACCTGAGCCGCGGCCTTCGCCCGACGCCCGCCCCGGGCGCTGGCATCGAAGTCCGGCCGAGCCTCGACACGCCGATCAGCCTCAAGGACATCGCGCGCCAGGCCGCGCGTGACGCCGAGCGGGTGGCGATCAAGGAAGTCCTCGATCGAGTGCGCTGGAACCGCGCCAAGGCCGCGCGCCTCCTGCAGATCAGCTACAAGGCGCTGCTCTACAAGATCGTGCAGTGCGGCCTCGTCGAGTCGGGACACGGATCAGGACGAGAAGCCCAAGGAGGTCATGATCGCCTCCTGACGGCGCGCAGGAGGCGCTCGCGAGCGGCCACCAGCGACAGCAACACGGCAAAGCGTACGACCCGAAGCATCATCGACGCGTCTCCTCTCGGCGCTGGGGCAGGGAGCAACTCCCGTGCCTCATGGCGCGCTCGCCAAGAGCGCGGTACCGTTGAAGGCCGGGGCACCGAGGGGAGTCGGGGCAGGGTAGACTGCTACTTAGCTGGCGAAACATTTCGCCTGCTCCCGCGCACCACCACGCCGCGTGTTACCCTAGCGCCATGTTCGACATCGGCCTCCAGGAGATGCTGGTCATCGGCGTCCTCGCCCTCCTGGTCTTCGGTCCGTCGAAGCTCCCTGAGCTCGGACGGATGGTGGGGCGGGCGATGCGGGAGTTCCGGCGCGCCAGCGAGGAGTTCCGCTCGACGGTCGAGACGAACCTGCAACATGAACGATCTCGATCCTCCGCCGTCCCCGACGTGGTCGCGACCACGTCGATGGATGCCACACCGACCAGTGCACAGCCTTCCGAGCTCGAATCCGACGGCGGCCGCGCAGACGGTCGCCACGGAGACCACGATCGAGGAGCACGGCGAGCCGTTCGTGATGCAGCGAGGCGCGCGCCTCTTTCATCGGCGCGAGTGTGTGTGGGTGCGGCGTATCCCCGAGGTCGAGCGCGTCTATTTCAAGCAAGTCTCCGAAGCGCGGGACCAGGGTTTGCTCACGTGTCCGGTCTGCGAGCCCTGGGAGCCGGCCTGAGGAGCTCGCCGCTCAAGTAGTTGATATCCCTGCCGTCAGCCCGTAGTACTACTATTCTCTTGACGCCTCAACACCGGTTGAGTAATGTGGCTGCAGGGAGGAAGACTCGATTGAGAGAGCTCACCGCGCGTCAACGCGATGTGCTGAATTTCATGCGGGCCTTCACTGCCCGTCACGGCGTGCCGCCGACGGTCCGCGAGATCGGCGACAAGTTCGGCGTCACGCCACGGGCGGCCTTCGATCATCTCCGTGCGCTCGAGCGGAAGGGCATGTTGCAGCGTCGCGCTGGCGGCCGGACGGCCCGTGCGCTCACACTGAGCGATGCCGCCGGCGGCCGTGCTGGCGTCACCGTTCCGATCCTCGGACGCGTTGCCGCCGGCCAGCCACTGCTGGCCGAGGAGAACCGGGACGGCGAGCTGCCGATCGCGCGCCGGGGCGCTGCCCGGCCGGGGCGAGGACCTGTTCGCGCTCCGCGTGCGCGGTGACAGCATGATCGACGCCCACATCTGCGATGGCGACCTGGTGCTGGTGCGCAAGCAGGACAGCGCCCAGCTCAATGACATCGTCGTCGCGATGGTCGAGGCCGAGGCGGGCGGCGAGGCCACCGTCAAGCGCTATCAGCGCGACGGTGAGCGCGTCGTCCTCAAGCCCGAGCATCCCACGATGGCGGCCGATCGTCGTCGATCCGCGCGAGCACCCGGTGCGGATCCTCGGCAAGGTCGTGGGGCTGCTGCGCGGTTTCTGAGACCCGTCGCGAAGAGCAGTGGAGGTCTTCGATGAACGCGCACGCCATGAGCTATCCGTCCCTGCAACGCCGTCTGATGGTCGAACGCCGCTCGCGCGCCCTTTTTTTGCGGCGGACCACTCAACATGTGAGCAGCCGATGCCTCGCCCGCGAGGTCGGTAGAGCCGCCGTCGCCCTCACGGGCCTGGCGGTCTGGGGCGTCGTCGTCCTGTTGCTCGCCAGCTGTCATCGGGGGGCCTCGACCGGGCCCCCGACCGCCCGGCGGCTCGGGACGCCCGGCGAAGCCGTGGTGCCCCTCGATACTCCGACAGGCTCCGAGTCACGCCCGCTGCCGCGGCGTCGGAGGGCCGGGTCACCAGCGAGCGGGTCGCGCCGGTGATCGCGGCTCGGCCGATGCCGCGAGCATCACGCCCGATCCTTCCAGCGCTCGTGCCGCGCGCGTGTCGACACGGCGCCGCGATCGCTGCGCTAGCGCCAGTCGGTGCGGTCGAAGATGCGCGCCTCGATGAAGAGATCGAGCAGCGCGCCGTCGAGCGCGCCGGCGGCCTTCTCCTCGCGCAGGATGTCGAGCGCCTTCTCGACGCGGATGCGCCTTCTTGTACGGGCGGTCGCTCGCGGTGAGCGCGTCGTAGATGTCGGCGATCGCCATCATCCGCGACTGGCACCGGGATCTGCTCGCCGCGAGGCCGTTCGGGATAGCCGGTGCCGTCGAGCTTCTCGTGGTGCGCGCCGGCGATCTCCGGGACGTCGCCGGAACTCGCGCGTCCACGGGATCTGCGTGAGGAAGTTGTAGGTGTGGACGACGTGGCTGCTTGATCTCGCGCCGCTCGGCCTCGGTGAGGCAGCCGCGGGGGATCGGCCAGGACGCCGGCCTCCTCGGGCGTGAGGCACGGCTGCGTCGGCGGCCGCGGTGGTCGTCCCGAGGAGCGTCGCGGCGATCCGCTCGATGCCGGCCGGCGAAGTCGCTGCGGCAGCACGGTCGGCTCGTTCGACGGTGAGGATGAGGTCGATGCACGTCGTCGAGCTCGGCGACGTGGCCGCGTCAGCTCGGCGTCGAGCTCCGGCGGCCTGCGTCGCGTAGCCCTCGCGCGCCCTGCTCGCAGCAGATCAGTCGAGCTTGCTTGCGCGGTCGTGCCGAGCTCGAGGCCGCGCTTGATCAGCTCGAAGCGCTGGCGGATGCGCTCGCGCTCGGCTGGTAGAGCTTCTTGGCCTTGACCAGCACGTGCTCGCGCACGCCGACCTTGCCGAAGTCGTGCAGCAGCGCCGCGTAGCGCGATCTCGCGTCAGCTCGTCGGCGCGTGAAGCGCAGCTCGCGGTAGGGGCCGGTGTCGGCGCGGTCGACCGCGCTCGGCGAGGCCGACGGTGAGATCGGCGACGCGCTCGGAGTGACCCGACGTCGTCGGATCGCGCGACTCGATCGCGGTGACCGACGCCTTCACGAAGCCGTCGAACAGCTCGTTGATGCTCTCGTAGAGCCGGCGTTCGCGATGCGCGACCGCCGCCTGCGAGGCGAGCGAGCCGGCCAGCCGCTCGTGGCGCGCGTGAAGGCGCGCACCGTGCCGTTCGATCTCGTCGCCGCCGGGCGAGCCGTCGCCGCGAAGTCGGGCTTGCAGTTGATCAGCTGCAGCGCGCCGATCGTCTCGCCCTGCGGGCGTCCGCATCGGCACCACCAGCATCGACTTCGTGCGGTAGCCGGTCTTGTCGTCGAACCACCGGTTGATCTGGAACGGCGAGCCGACCGGCGGCGTGTAGGCGTCGGCGAGGTTGACGATGGCGCCGGTGAGCGCGACGTAGCCGGCCACGCTCTTGTGGTCGAGCGGCAGGCTGACCGCCCGGAACGGGATGTCCACGCTCGTCGTTCTGGGCGACGCGAAGCGCAGGCGCGCGTGGCCCGTCGGCGTTTTCCTCCACCAGATAGAGCGAGCCGCCGTCGACGCGCGTGATCTCGCGCGCCTTGGTGAGGATCGTCTCGAGCAAGACGTCGAGGTTGCGCTCGGCCGAGAGCTGGATGCCGATGGCGTTGAGCTCGCCCAGCTCGCGCTCGAGTCGCGCCCGCTGCTCGGCGGCGTCGAGATCGGCGAAGGCGTTGTCGATGGCGCGGGCCACGAGAGGGCCGCGCGCGCGCCGGCCGGGACCAGCGCGTACCAGGTGGCGGGCCACGGCCCGGCGTCATGACGTCGACCACGCCGATCAGCCGGGTGTGCGGGATCGGGCGGCCGCCAGCCCGTGATCGCCGGTCAGCACGACGCGGCGGGTCAGCGTGCCAGGAATGCACGGGCCCACGTCGAACTCGTCGTCGACGAGCGCGGCCGCGGTCTGGCCGCCGGCACGAGCGGGATCGTAGAAGACGGGGCGACGCATGCGTCAGCGTAGTGTGCCGCGGCGTCGTCAAGTCAACACGCCGGCGGCGCCACGCGACGGTGAGTGCCTGGCTCTAGAATGGGGTCGTGACGCTGTTCGCCGACTTCGCCGCACTCGGACGCCGCCTGGAGACGAGCCCCGGCCGGCTCGACAAGCGCCGACAGGTCGCCGACTTTCTGCGCGGCGATCGAGCCGGACGAAGTGCGCGCTGGCCGTGGCGTTCCTCACCGGTCATCCGTTTCCGACGTCTGACCCCGGGTGCTCGGCGTGCGCGGGACTGCCCCGGGGCGTGGCCGAGCGGCCGGGCGCGCCGCTGACGCTCGGAGACGTCGGCGCGGCCTTCGGTGCGGTCGCCGCCGCGGTCGGCGGCGGCTCGCGGCGTGCGCGCGAGACGCAGCTGAAGGAGCTGGCGGCCCGGGCCTCGGACGAGGAGCGCGAGTTTCTCGGCCGGATCATCGGCGGCGAGATGCGCACGGGAGTGTCCGACGGTCTCGTGCTGGAGGCGATCGCCGCGGCGTCCGTCGCCGATCTGGCGGCCGTGCGACGGGCCGCGCTGTTCCTCGGCGATCTCTCGGCGGTGGCGGTGCTGCGCCCGCGGCGGTGGCGCGGCCGCGCTGGCCGGCGCGACCCCGCGCCCGTTCGTGCCGCTGCTGCCGATGCTGGCCGAGATCGCCGACCGATTTCGGCGAAGTGCTGCGCGCGCACGGCGGCACGCACGGCGCTCGAGTTCAAGTACGACGGCGCGCGCGTGCAGGTCCATCGCGACGGCGATCGCGTGGCCATCTGGACGCGGCGGCTGTCGGACGTCACGCGCAGCCTGCCCGACGTGGTCGGCCGTGCGCGAGCGAGTCTCGACGGCGCGCCGTTCGTCCTCGACGGCGAGGTCGTCGCGCTCGACGCCGCCGGTCGACCGCTGCCGTTCCAGGAGCTGATGCGACGCTTCCGCCGGGTGCACGGCGTGGAGGCGCTGGTGCGCGAGATGCCGCTGGCCGCTGCACTTCTTCGATTGCCTCATCGCCGACGGCCGCTCGCTCATCGACGCGCCGTACGACGGAGCGCTGGCAGGCGCTGACCCGGGTGACGGGCGGACGCTACCTGGCCGAGCGCGCGCTCGTCGACGACGACGCGAGGCGGCGCAGGCGTTCCACGCCGCGCGCGCTGGCCGCGGGTCACGAGGGCGTGATGGCCAAGGATCTGCGCAGCGCCGTACGAGCCGGGCGGGCGCGGCAAGCGCTGGTTCAAGCTCAAGGTCGCCGAGACGCGTCGACTGCGTGATCGTCGCGGCCGACCGTGGCTCGGGCCGTCGCGTGGGCTGGCTCTCCAACTATCATCTGGCGGTCCGCGACGGCGAGCGGCTCGCGGACGTCGGCAAGACGTTCAAGGGCCTCACCGACGTCGAGTTCGCCGCGATGACCGAGCGGCTCCGGGCGCTGGCGGTGGAGGACGACGGCTACACGGTGCGGGTGCGGCCCGAGGTCGTCGTCGAGGTCGAGTACAACGAGATCCAGCGCAGCCCGACCTACCCCTCGGGCTTCGCGCTGCGCTTCGCGCGCATCGCCCGGATCCGCGAGGACAAGGCCGCCGGACCAGGCCACCACGCTCGAGGAGCTGCGCGCGCTCTACGAGCGGCAGTTCGCAACCAAGGGCCGGGCGGGGTAGAATCGCGCCTCGTGACCACCCGCGTCTCGACCGGCATTGCGAAGCTCGACGCGATGCTCGGCGGAGGCCTGCTGCCCGGCACGCTCACCGTCGTCTACGGGGCCACCGGCATCGGCAAGACGCACCTCGGGCCTCACCTTCGCCGACCACGGGCGCGGGCCGACGGCGCCCGGGGCGTGGTGCTCGACATGAACGGGCGCGGCGACTCCCAGCAGCACGCCGAGTACGCCACGCGGCTGTTCGACTGGCCGCTCGGGGAGTGGACGCACACGGTCACGCCGATGGCCGACCCGTACCCGCCGCCCGGCCAGATGGACGCCTACTACTCCAACGCGCTCCGCTGGGTGGGGCGCGTGCGGGATTTCCAGGTGCCCACGCCCGACGGCGGCTGGGAGTTCGACTGGAACTGGAAGGCGACCTACAACCACGCGCTCTACACGGTGCGGCCGTTCTTCTACTTCCACTTCGCGGCGGGCACGCGCCGGGTGGTGGTGGACGGCGTCGAGCCGATGGATTCGCCGGCCGACTCGATCCAGTTCTACATGTTCGACGAGCTCTACCGGAAGACCATCCACCGCGACGCCGAGACGCTGGGGATGGAGATCTGCCTGCCGGTGTGGCAGCACCGCGAGTTCATCGACGCGCATCGCTATCCGCACACCGCGATCACCACGCTGCTGCTGGTCACCACCGAGGAGACGCGGCTGGAAGACCTGCTCGCCCGCAAGGTGGCCACCGGCGACATCGGCGCCACCGCCAACACCATCGTGGTGCTGGGCAGCGAGCGGGTCGGCTCCCGGCTGGCCCGCATGCTGTGCGTCGTCAAGCATCGCGGCAGCGCGATGAGCGACGAGATCGTCGAGTACCGCGTGACCGACCGCGGCTTCACGCTCGGCTGAGCGGACGCTCACGCGGTGGCCGCGCCGTCGCCGGCGGCCCGGGAGCCGGCCGCGCCGTCCTCGACTCTGCCGTGCGTGGATGCCCACGTGCACCTGCATCCCGAGCGGCTGGCCGGCGCCATCGAGCGCTGGTTCGCCGCCCACGGCTGGGTCAACGCGCACTCCTTCGAGCCGGCCGCGGTCGCCGACACGCTCCGCGCGCGTAACGTCCGCCGCTTCTGCTTCTTCTCCTACGCGCACCGCCCCGGCATGTCGCGCGAGCTGAACCGGTGGCTGGCCACCACCGCCGCCGCGCTGCCGGACGCCATCGCGCTGGGCACGCTCCATCCTGACGATCCCGACCTCGACGCCGTCGCCGCCGAGGCCACCGGCGACCTGGGGCTCCGGGGCTTCAAGTTCCACCACTCCGTGCAGAAGTTCCACGTCGACGACCCGCGTCTGTTCGGCGTTTACGAGCGGGCGGAGGCCGCCGGTCACGTCTTCATGCTGCACGTCGGCACCATGCCGTACCGGGATGCGTTCACCGGCGTCGAGCGATTCCGTCACCTGATGGAACGCTTTCCGCGGCTGCGGGTGTGCGTGGCGCACATGGGCGCGTTCCAGAGTGCGGAGTTCCTGGCGCTGCTGCCGCGGTACCCTCATCTTTACGTGGACACCACCATGGCGATGACCGCCCACGCCACGCCGTACACCGGGGCCGATCCGACCGCGGTCACCGACGCCGACCTCGTGCGCTATCAGGATCGCGTGCTGTTCGGCTCGGACTTCCCGCTGATCCCCTACGACTACGACCTGGAACGCCGGTGGGCGTGGGAGCGCGGCCTCGGCGACGACGTGCGCCGGAAGATCTTCCACGACAATGCGCTCCGCTTCTTCGCGCTCGACTGAGCTCGCGCTCGCCCGCCTCGGCCCGGCGGCCGGAGCGTTGCTGCGCGCGGTGCAGCGCGCCGGCGGCCGCGCGGCCGGCCTGGTGCTCGTGGGCGGCGCGGTGCGCGATGCCGTGCTCGGCCGGCCCGTCGCCGACCTGGACCTGGCGCTGCCGACCGGCGCGCTGGCCCTGGCCGAGCGCGTGGCGCAGGCGCTCGGCGCCACCGCCGTGGTGCTCGATGCCGAGCGCGGCGCCGCCCGGGTGGCCGGGCCCGGACTGCAGCTCGACTTCAACGATTTCCGCGCGCCCGATCTCGCCGGCGATCTGGCCGCGCGTGACTTCACCGTCAACGCGCTCGCCGTCCCGCTGGCCCCACTGCTGACGGCCGGCCGGGCTCGTATCGTCGATCCCACCGGTGGCCGGGCCGATCTCCACGCCCGGCGTCTGCGGCCGGCCGGTCCCGGCGTCCTCACCGACGATCCGCTGCGAGCGCTCCGCGCGGTCCGGCTGGAAGCCACGCTCGGGCTCACGCTGACGCCGGCGGGCGCGCGTGCGGTTCGCGCGGCGGCGCCCGGCCTGGTCCGCGTCTCGGCCGAGCGCGTGCGCGACGAGATGGTCGCGTTGCTGGCCCTGTCCGCGACCGGTCGCGCGTTGCGTCGGGCCGATCGGCTCGGCGTGCTGGAGGCGGTGCTGCCCGAAATCGCGCCCATGCGACGCGCGCCCCAGCCGGCGCCGCACCGCTTCGACGTGCTCGAGCATTCACTCCGCGCGGTGGAGGCGTGCGACCGCGTGCTCGGCACGCTCGACGCGCTCGAGCCGTTCGGCGAGGAGCTGGCCGCGCACGTGAGCGAGCGGCTGGGCGGCGCGCTCGATCGCGGGCGCGTGCTGAAGCTGGCGGCGCTGCTGCACGACGTGTCCAAGCCGGAGACGCGACGGGTCGTGGACGGCCGCGTGCACTTCTACGAGCACGATCTGATCGGGGCACGCCGCGCGCGCGCCATCGGTGAGCGCCTGCGGCTGCCCGAGCGCGCGGTCGCCGTCCTCGAGCGCCTGGTCCGCCAGCACCTGCGTCCGATGCATCTCGGCCAGGCGGGGCAGGTGACGCGCCGCGCGCGCTACCGGTTCTATCGCGACCTCGGCCCCGACACGCGCGACCTCCTGCTGCTCTCGCTGGTGGACGCCGCGGCGGTGACCGGCGCTCGCCCCGCTCGCGGTCTGGCGCCGCGCGGCGCTCATCCGCGATCTCATGACCGGCTGGGCGCGAAGCCGAGAGCGTGGCGGCGGCGCCGCCGCTGCTGCGCGGGCAGGACGTCATGACGCGCTTTGCGCTGGCGCCGGGGCCCGCGATCGGCGAGCCTCCTGGCCCGGGCCCGCGAGGCTCAGGATCTGGGCGTCGTGCAGGACGCGCGAGGAGGCGCTCGCGTACCTTGACTCGCTCGACGAGCGGCCCCTAAAGTAGCGCCACTCTACGACTTCGCAGACCCGTCCCGAGGAGGCTCCGATGAGGCATTGGCGCGTGATGGTGGTGCCTGCTCTCGGCGCTGCTCGTCCCGACGGCGGCGCTCGCCGCGTCGGCCGGCAAGGTCGTGATCGCGCAGGGCGTGGATCCGACGTCGCTCGACATGATGAACCAGCAGGAGCAGCCGGCGTCCAACGTCGGGCGCGCAGATGTTCGAGTCGCTGCTGCGAGCGCGACCAGAGCCTCAAGCTCGTCCCGATGCTGGCCGCCGAGATGCCGAAGTCGGTGGCGCCCACCACCTGGGAGTTCAAGCTGCGCAAGGGCGTGAAGTTCCACAACGGCGAGGAGTTCAACGCCGAGTCGGTGAAGTTCAGCATCGAGCGCCTGGTCAATCCGGCAAACAAGCTGCGCGGCTCGTCGTCCTTCGCGCCGATCGACCGCGTGGAGATCGTGGATACCTACACGGTGCGCATTCACACGAAGAAGCCGTGGCCGGTGTTCCTCGACCACATCGCCCAGCGCCAGGCCGCGATGTACCCGCCCAAGGAGTACGCCGGCAAGGACACGGCGGCGATCTCCGAAGACGCCGATCGGCACCGGCCCGTACAAGTTCGTCCGGTGGACGAAGGACGAGGAGATCGTGATGGAGGCCTTCCCCGGCTACTGGGGCGGGGCGGCCAAGATCAAGACCGTCGTCTTCAAGCCGATCCCCGACGACGCGGTGCGGGTGGCCGCGCTGCAGAACGGCGAGATCGACGTGGCGGTGAACATCCCGCCGCACCTGGCCGGGATCATCGACAAGCACCCGAAGATCTTCCTGAGCACCGCGCCGTCGATCCGCACGATCCAGCTCATGATCTACACGCACCAGATGGACGCCGAGCACAAGCCGACCGGACCGTACGCCGGGCCCACCGCCGACAAGCGGGTGCGGCAGGCGCTGGCCTACGCCATCGACGCCGACGAGATCATCAAGAGCGTGATGGACGGCAAGGCCGTGCGCGTGGCCACCATGCTGCCCAGCATGCACTTCGGCTACGACCCGAGTCTCAAGCCCATCAAGCAGGACGTGGCCAAGAGCAAGAAGCTGCTGGCCGACGCCGGCTTCCCCAACGGCGTCGAGATCACGCTCAACGGGCCGCAAGGACGATACGTGCGCGACAAGGAAGTGGCCGAAGCGGTGGCCGGCCAGCTCAACAAGGCCGGGATCAAGACGACGCTGCGGACCTACGAGTTCGTGAACTACCTGAACAACATGGTCTACGTCCACAAGGCCGGGCCGGTGTGGCTGATCGGCTGGGGTCATCCGACGCTGGACGCCGAGGCGATCTACGTGCCGTTGTTCAAGTCGCCCAACATCTTCGTCAACTGGTACAACGCCGACTTCAACGGAATGGTGGAGGAGGCGCAGTCGACGATGGACGAGAAGAAGCGCCTGGCCCTCTATCACCGGATCAACAAGCTGTGGATCGAGGAGGTCCCGGCCATCCCGCTCTACCAGCAGATCGATCTCTACGGCGCCAACAAGCGCCTGGCCTGGAAGGCGCGCAGCGACGAACTGATCCGCGCCTACGACATGGCGCTGAAGGACGGCAAGTAGCAAGCCGAGACAAACCGAGCGTGCGACAGATGAGCGCCACGGCTCAGCCGCGGCGCGACGAACGTCGGGGGGTATGGGGGGCCATAACGTGGCCCCGTACGTGACTGCGACGCTCGCGAAGCACCACGGCTCCGCCGGGGTGCGGAGCGTGAGGGGTATGGAGGGCCATAACGTGGCCCCGTACGTGACTGACGCTCGCGAAGCACCACCGCTCCGCCGGGGTGCGGAGCGTGGGGGGTATGGGGGGCCATAAGCGTGGCCCCGTACATGACTGCGACGCTCGCGAAGCACCACGGCTCCGCCGGGGTGCGGAGCGTGGGGGGTATGGGGGGCCATAACGTGGCCCCCCATGTACAATAGCGAGCGACGAGCGGCCGTAATTCAGTGGCAGAATGCCAGCTTCCCAAGCTGGACGTCGCCGGTTCGAATCCGGTCGGCCGCTCCAATTTTCAGGCTGTAGCCAGAAGGGGTTGCGGGAGGTTCTCTCGCAACCCCTTTCCGTTTTCCTCGAGCCGACGGCCACGGGTTTGCAGGCCAGGGCCTTCCATGATGTCCATGATCATCGCGATGGCCATGCTGCTCTCGAGTGTCGGGTCCGCCTGGGCTCAGGCCGGGACGGAGGTACGAGGCCGGATCGAGGAGATCCGCGACGGCGAGCTACTCGTGCGGAGCGACGACGGCCGGCTTCACATCGTCGACACGGCTGCCATGCCGAGCGCGGAGCTCGGGACACTGAACCCCGGCGATACGGTGGTGATCGCTACAAAGGGTGACGGTGTTCGCGGCCCCATCGGGCGGGCCGTCCAGCGAAGGACCCCCGCGGCGCCGGCACGCTGACGGCACCGCCGCGCGGAGCCTCCCTGCAAGCGGGCTGCGCCGAAAACATGAGGGCCCTGCGGGGCATCGCCCGCAGGGCCCTCGGTGTTTCTGGTCTGGCGCCGATCGTTACGGGCAGGCGATCCCGCCGCCCGAATCCACCGCGGTGCTGTCACCGCTGGCGCAGACGAGGAACGTGCCGGCCGCCGTCGTCGTGTACTTGTACGAGGTTCCGGAACCCGTCCAGCCGCCCGGCAGGCGGGGCAGGGCGTTGAGGAACGGGCCGGCCGTCTGGTTCTGCGAGTTGGTCTGCTGCGCCTGCAGAGCCGGCGGCAGCGCGCCCGACTGACCCAGGGCCATGGGGCACGTGGTGGCCGCGGAGCCGTTGTCCGGGAGGCCCCCGCAGTGCGCCATGTAGATGCTCAGCGCCGAGGCGATGGCCCGCGTGTCGGCCTGCGCCTTCGCGACACGGGCACGCGCCTGCAGATTCGCATAGAGTGGGACGGCGATGGCCGCCAGGATCCCGATGATGGCCACGACGATGAGGAGCTCGACCAGCGTGAAGCCACGCTGGCTGCCGAACCGGCGATGCCCGAGTCGAACCATGGTGGCTCCTCCCCTGCTGAAATTGCGCAGCACCCTGCTGCGCAGGCCTGTGAGTGCAGGAGGGGTGCCACAGCCGTGGATCGGCAGTCTGCCCCAATGTGACGGCATGTTAGAAGACACCGGCCTGAGTGCGTCTCCAAGCCCCCGGACGGAATTTGTCATCACCACTTGACGAAATCCGTCAGCGTCCCAGCAATCCCGGGAACGCGCCGTTCGGTTCGCCAGTGCGCCGCCGGGAGGATCCGCGTCTCATCACGGGCCGCGGACGCTACGTCAGCGACGTCGAGGCGCCGCGGCTGCTGCACGTGGCCTTCGTGCGCAGCGCTCACGCGCACGCACGCCTGCGCGCAATCGACGTCACGGCGGCCACCGCCCATCCCGGCGTGCTCGCAGTGCTGACGGGACAGGACGCGCGCCTGTCCGATCTGCGCATCCGCGCGCGCTCGGCGCTGCCGGGCTACGTCGAGACCGAGCAGCCAGTCCTGGCGTGGCCGATCGTGCGCTTCGCCGGCGAGGCCGTGGCGATCGTGGCGGGTGCCGATCGCTACGGTGTCGAGGACGCCGCGGCCCTGGTGCGCGTGGACTACGAGCCACTGCCCGCCGCGGTCGATCTCCTCACCGCCACGCGCGAGGACGCGCCGCTCGTGCACGAGGCCGTGCACGGCAACGCGTTCCTGGTGCGCCGCTTCCAGCAGGGCGATGTGGAGACCGCGCTGGCCTCCTCCGCGACCGTCGTCGAGCGGACGTTCCGGACCAATCGCCAGTGCGCCGCACCGATGGAGGGCCGCGGCGGGGTCGCCGACTGGAGTGCGCCGGAGGGCAAGCTGACGCTGTGGTCGGCGACGCAGGTGCCCCATCTCGCGCGTCATCTGCTGGCCGGCATCCTCGGCCTGGCCGAGAATCGCATCCGCGTCGTCGCGCCCGACGTCGGCGGTGGCTTCGGCGTCAAGGCCGTGCTCTATCCCGAGGACGTCGCGCTGTGTGCGCTGGCCATGCGGCTCGACCGGCCGGTGAAGTGGATCGAGCAGCGGCGCGAGGGAATGCAGGCCTCGGCTCACGCGCGCGACCATCACTATGCGGTGCGGGCCGGCTTCGACGCGGGCGGCCGGCTGCTCGCCCTGGACGTCAAGGCCGCGTGCAACGCCGGCGCGTACTCGGTGACTCCGTGGACCGCCGGGATCGAGGCGCTGATGGCAGGCGGGCTCCTCACCGGTCCCTACAAGCTCGCGCACTATCGCTGCGAGGTGGCGGCGGTGGCGACGCACACGACGCCGGCCGGGCCCTACCGCGGCGTGGCGCGCCCGGCCACCACCTTCGTGATGGAGCGTGTGCTGGATCTGGGCGCCCGCGCGCTCGGTCTCGATCCCGTCGCGGTGCGCCGCGTGAACCTCATCGGCCCCGCGGACCTGCCGTACACCTCGGCGACCCGACTGGTGCACGACAGCCCGAGCTATCCGGTCTGCTTCGAGAAGGTCGTGGCGGCGATCGACTACACCGGCTTTCGCGCCGAGCAGGCGCGGCTGCGCGCGCAGGGCTGCCACGTGGGCATCGGCTTCGCCGTCTACAACGAGCTGACCGGCCTGGGCCAGGCTGCCTCGGCGGGGCCACGGATGCCGTTTCGCACCGGCCACGAAGGCGCGACGGTGCGCATGGATCCGTCGGGCGCGGTGACCGTGCTGGCCGGTGTCACCTCGCAAGGGCAGGGGCTCGAGACGACGCTGGCGCAGCTGGTGGCCAGCGAGCTCGGCGTGCCCGTCGAGACCGTGCGCGTGGTGATCGGCGACACCGACGCCACCCCGTTCGGTCTCGGCGCCTTCGCCTCGCGGCAGGCCGTGATCGGCGGCGGTGCGGCGCTCCGCGCGGGCCGGGCGGTGCGCGACAAGATCACGCGCATCGCCGCGCACGTGCTGGAGGCGGCCGCCGACGATCTCGACGTGGCCGAGGGCCGGGTGAGCGTGCGCGGCGCGCCGGATCGCGCGGTGACGCTGGCGGAGATCGCGCGGATCGCGCACCTCGAGACGCACCGGCTGCCGCCCGATCAGGAACCGGGCCTGGACGCCACACGGTTCTACGACCCGATCCGGGGGACGTTCGCGGCGGGCGCCCAGGCCGCGATCGTGCACGTCGAGCCCGAGACGGGGGTGATCACGATCCGTCGCTGGGTATGCGTCGAGGACACCGGGCGCGTCATCAACCCGCTCATCGTCGAGGGCCAGGTCCACGGGGCGATCGCCCAGGGCATCGGCGGCGCGCTGGCCGAGCACCTGATCTACGACGAGACGGGTCAGCTGCTGACCGGTACCTTCATGGAGTACGCGATGCCGACGGCGAGCGTCATTCCACCATTCGAGACCGAGCACATCGAGGAGCCCGCGGCCAATCTCGCGGGCGTGCGCGGTGTCGGCGAGGGCGGCACGCTCGGGCCGGCGGCGGTGCTGGCCAACGCGGTCGCCGACGCGCTGGCCCCGCTCGGTGTCGAGCCGAATGCGCTGCCGCTCACGCCGTCCCGGCTGTGGGCCGCCTGCGCGTCGGCCGCCACGCGCCGGCGCCCCGGAGGTCGCGATGCGTAGCGGTGCCCACTACCTCGAGAGCCTGCGGGACGGACGCGCCGTGTTCCTCGACGGCGCCCGGGTCGACGACGTCACCAAGCACCCGGCCTTCGCTCCGCCGATCCGGCGCGTGGCCGCCACCTGGGATCTCGCCGGCGCCGCCCCGGCCCAGGCCGATACGACGTTCGTCGATCCCGCCACCGGCCGGCGGCACAGCGCGATGTGGCTGGTGCCGCGCTCGGCCGACGATCTCGCCGCGCGACGGCGGGTGCACCGGCTGTGGGCGGAGCCGTCGTTCGGGCTCATGGGTCGCACCCCCGATCACGTGGCCTGCGTGCTGAGCGCCTTCGCCGGCTGGCGGCAGCTGTTCGACCGCGGCGGCGCGCGCTTCGGCGACAACGTCGTGCGCTTCCACGCCCGGGCCCGCGACGAGGAGCTCTACGTCGCCTATGGAATCGTGCCGCTGCAGATCGACCGCTCGCAGCCGGCGCACCGGCAGCCCGAGCCGTTTCTCTACCCGGGTGTGGTCGCCGAGCGGGACGGCGGCATCGTCGTCCGCGGCTCGCAAGGCATCACGACCTCCGCGGTGCTGGCCGACTGGCTCTTCATCTCCTACATCACGCCGCTGCAGGCCGGGGATGAGGCCTACGCGCTGTCGTTCGTCACGCCGGTGGCCGCTCCCGGCCTCCGCATCCACCCGCGGCGGCCCTACGCGCAGACGGCGACCAGCGTCTTCGACTATCCGCTGTCGTCCCGCTTCGACGAGGTCGACGCCACCGTGGTGTTCGACGACGTCTTCGTGCCGTGGGAGCAGGTGTTCGTGTATCGCGACGTCGGCCTGGTCAACGCCCAGTTCCACGAGTCGCCGTCGCACACGCTGGCCAACTTCCAGTCGCTGGTGCGGTTCACCGTGAAGCTGGAGTTCATGGCCGGGCTCGCGCTGAAGCTGCTGGAGGTGCACGCCGGGGAGCGCAAGCCGGAAGCCCAGGCCGCCCTCGGCGGCGACATCGCCGCGCTGTGCGCCACCTTCGACGCCATCGTGCAGGCCGCCGAGCGCAACCCGTTGATCCTCGAGGGCGTGGCCCGTCCGCATCCGCAGTACATCTATGCCGGCATGAGCCTGCAGCGCCGGCTCATCGTGGACATGTTGCGCGCCATCCGCGAGCTGGCCGGCGGCGCCTTCCAGCAGCTGCCGTCGTCGGAGGCGAGCTTCACGAGCGAGGCCACGCGGGACGACGTGGAGCGCTTCATGCGCGGCGCGACGTCCAGCGCCCGCGATCGCGTGAAGCTGCTCAAGCTCGTGTGGGACTTCGTGGGCACCGAGTTCGGCGGGCGTCAGCTGCAGTACGAGATGTTCTACTCCGCCGCCCAGCCGGTGGTGAACACGCGGATGTTCCGCGCCTACGACTGGGAGCGGGCCCGGGCGGTGGTCGACCGGTGCCTCGGCGAGTACTGACGTGGGCGCCGGGCGTCCCGCCAACCTTGACAGCGCTCGTGCGCGCTGACTAGAGTGCAGCGCCCATGACCGAGCGCTGGATCGGCCGTTCGGTACCACGCGTGGAGGACGGCCGGCTGCTGACCGGTCGCGGCACCTTCATCGACGATCACCCGCCGGTGGCCAACCTCTGCCACGCCGCCATCGTGCGCTCGCCCCACGCCCACGCGCGCATTCTCGGGTACGACCTGACAGCGGCGCTGGCCATGGAAGGTGTCGTCGGCGCGATCACCGGAGCCGACGTGGCCAAGGCCTGCAAGCCCTTCGGTGTGGGCGTGACCGCCCCCGTCCACTACTATCCGACGGCCATCGACAAGGTGCGCTTCGTCGGTGAGCCGGTGGCGGTGGTGGTCGCGCGCGATCGCTACCTGGCCGAGGACGCCGCCGAGATGGTGGCGGTCGACTACGAGCCGTTGCCGGCGGTGGTCGACCCGGAGCGGGCGCTGGAGCCGGACGCGCCGATCCTGCACGAGAAGGTCGGCACCAACCTCGCGGGCAACCGCCGGCTCGTCTACGGCGATCCCGATGGCGCGTTTGCCGACGCCGACGTGGTGGTGCGCGAGCGCTTCCGGTTCCCCAAGTACGGCTCCACGCCCATCGAGACCTACGGCGTGATCGCGCGGTGGGATCCGCTCGACGGCAGTGCTGACCATCTGGTCCAACTTCATGGGGCCGTTCATCATGCACCCGCTGGTCGCGCGGGTGCTGGGGCTGCCCGAGAATCGCCTGCGCTTCATCGTGCCGACCGACATCGGCGGCTCGTTCGGGATCAAGTCCAGCATCTATCCCTACATGGCCCTGATCGGCCTGGCCGCCATGAAGACCGGCGTGCCGGTGAAGTGGATCGAGGACCGGCGCGAGCACCTGCTGGCCTCCTCCAGCGGCACCGACCGCATCGCCTGGCGCGAGGTGGCGGCGCGCCGCGACGGCACGATCCTCGGCATGCGCTTCAAGTGGTACGACAACGTCGGTGGCTACATCCGCAGCCCGGAGCCGGGCTGCAGCTTCCGCCCCACGGGAAACTTCGTCGGCCCGTACCGCTTTCAGAATCTCGAGGTCGACGCCTCCGTGGTGATGACGAACAAGAGCCTGACCGGGCCCAATCGCGGCTACGCGTGCGGTCATCTCTACTTCGAGACCGAGCGGATGATGGATCTGCTGGCGGCGAAGGTCGGCCTCGATCCGGTGGAGATCCGGCGAAAGAACCTGATCGCGCGCGACGCGTTTCCCTATCGCACACCGACCGGCGGGCTCTACGACAGCGGCGACTACCAGACCACGTTCGATCGCGCGCTGGAGACGGCGAAGTACGACGACCTCCGGCGCCAGCAGGCGAAGGCGCGCGCCGAAGGCCGCCTGTTTGGCATCGGCCTGGCGCTGGCGGTCGATCCGTCCGTCTCCAACATGGGCTACGTGGCGACCGCGCTCGATCCGCAGTTCCGGGCCAAGCCCGAGTACCTGCCGAAGTCCGGCGCGGTGGACGCCGCCACCGTGAAGATCGATCCGCTCGGCCGCGTCATCGCCATCCTCGGCACCACGCCGCAGGGGCAGGGCCACCAGACGATCGTGTCGCAGATCGTCGCCGACGAGCTGGGGCTCGAGCCGCGCGACGTCACGGTGGTGGACGAGATGGACACGTTCACCCGCGTGTGGTCGATCTCCTCCGGCACCTATTCGAGCCGGTTTCGGCTCGGTCGGCACGAGTGCCACTGCGCTGGCAGCGCGCAAGCTCAAGGCCAAGCTGGTCGAGTACGCCGCGCACCTGATGGACCGGCCGGCCGACGACGTGGAGTTTCGCGACGGCGGTGTCCACCTCAAGCGGGGTAAAGGGCCGTCGTACTCCATCAAGGACCTGGCCGGGCGCGCGCACTGGAACACCGAATCGCTCCCAGAAGGCATGGAGCCCGCGTTGCAAGCGACTGCCGTGTTCGGCTTCACCGTGGCCAAGGCCGTCGATGCCGAAGATCGCGTGAACTCCTCCAACACCTACGGCTTCATCGCCGAGGTGATGGCCGTCGAGGTCGATCCCGGCACCGCCGCGATCCGCATCGTCAAGTACGTGACCGTGCACGACGCCGGCACGATCATCAACCCGATGATCGTCGAGGGGCAGATCTACGGCGGCGCCCTGCACGGCCTGGGCGGCGCGCTCTACGAGGAGCTGGCCTACGACGACGACGGCCAGCTGCTGACCGGCACCTTCATGGACTATCTGGTGCCGACGGCGAGCGAGGCGCCGGAGATCGACATCGAGCACGTGGTGTCGCCGTCGCCGTTGACCACGCTCGGCTCCAAGGGGCTGGGCGAGTCGTCCTCGATGACCGTGCCGGCCGTCATCGCCAACGCGGTCAGCGACGCGCTGGCGCCCCTCGGCATCAGCATCACCGAGCTGCCGATGACGCCGTCGCGCCTGCACGCGCTCATCGAGGCGGCCCGCCCGGGCGGCCGGGCGTGAAGCCGCCGCGGTTCGAGTACCACGCGCCGACGACGATCGACGAGGCGGTGGCGCTGCTCGCCCGCTACGGCGGCGAGGCCAAGGTCCTGGCCGGTGGCCAGAGCCTGGTGCCGCTGCTGAACTTCCGCCTGAGCCGGCCGGCCGCGCTGATCGACGTCAACCGCATCGCGCCGCTGGCCTACGTGCGCGAGGACAACGGCACCGTCGCCCTCGGCGCCATGACCCGCCAGCGGACGATCGAGTTCTCGGCGGTGGTCGCCCGGCGCCTGCCGCTCCTGACCGAGGCCACGCGCTGGGTCGGTCACCTGCCGATCCGCTCGCGCGGCACCATCGGCGGCTCGCTCGCCCACGCCGATCCCTCGGCGGAGTACCCGGCGGTGCTGACCGCGCTCGACGGAGCGGTCGTGGCCCAGAGCCCGCGCGGCCGCCGCACGCTCAACGCCGGCGAGCTGTTCGAGACGTACCTGACCACGCGGCTGGCCGCCGACGAGCTGCTGGTCGAGGTGCGGCTGCCGGCCATGCCCGCGGGCTGTCGGCTACGCCTTCGAGGAGTTCGCGCGCCGGCACGGCGACTTCGCGATCGTGGGCATCGCGGCGATGGTCGTGCGTGACGGCGCGCGATGCACGACGGCGCGGCTGGCCACCGCCGGCGCCGGACCGGTGCCGATGCGGCTGCGCGACGCGGAGGCGATTCTCGAGCGCGACGGTCTGGGCGATGCGGCAATCCAGGCCGCCGCCGCGCGCGCGGCCGAGCTGGTCACGCCCGACAGCGACGTGCATGCCACCGCGGCCTATCGCCGCCATCTGACCGGCGTGCTGACCGCCCGCGCGCTCCGCCGGGCCGTGGAGCGCGCGCGATGACCGAGCCCGTCACCGTCCGCCTGACGGTCAACGGCGAGTCGCGCGAGGGCCGCTGCCCGCCGCGCAAGCTGCTGGTCGACTTCCTGCGCGACGACCTGACGCTCACCGGCACGCACGTCGGCTGCGAGCACGGCATCTGCGGGGCGTGCACGGTGCTGGTCGACGGCGAGGCGGCCCGTTCGTGCCTGATGCTCGCGGTGCAGGCCGACGGCGCCGAGATCACGACGATCGAGGGCCTGATGAAGGACGGCATCCTGCATCCGCTGCAGGAGGCCTTCCGGCAGCACCACGGCCTGCAGTGCGGCTTCTGCACGCCCGGCATGCTGCTGACCGCGCTGGACCTGCTGGCCGTGCACCCCGATCCGTCCGATGCCGAGATCCGCGAGGGCCTCTCGGCCGTGCTCTGCCGCTGCACCGGCTACCACGGCATCGTGAACGCCGTGCGGGCGGCGGCGCCGATCCTGCGCGGCGCGTCCTAGCGCATGCTCGCCCAGCAGCTCGTCAACGGCGTGATGCTCGGCGCCGTGTACGCGCTGATCGCCATCGGCTACACGCTGATCTTCGGCGTGCTCGGCATGCTGCACCTCGCCCACGGTGAGGTCTTCATGATCGGCGCCTTCGTGGGGCTGATCGTCCTCACCAAGGTCTCCGGCAACATCATCCTGGCGCTGGCGGCGGCCATGCTCGCCACCGGCGTGCTCGGCCTGCTCATCGAGCGCATCGCGTTCCGCCCGCTGCGCGGCGCGCACCATCTGGCCCCGCTGGCCACCACGATCGGCGCGGGCATCGCGCTGCAGGAGACCGCGCGGTGGTACTTCGGTCCCGAGCAGAAGGGGTTTCCCTCGAGCATCGCGCTCGAGCTGTGGGAGATGGGCCCGCTGCGCGTGTCGTCGGTCCAGGTGTTCATCCTGGCGGCCGCGCTCGTGCTCATGGGCGCCGTGCACCTGTTCCTGAGCCGCACGCGCGCCGGCCGGGCCGTGCGCGCGACGGCGGAGGAGCCCACGGTGGCCGGCCTGCTCGGGGTCAACGTGAAGGCCGTCGTCATGCTGACGTTCTTCGTGGCCTCCATGCTGGCCGGCGCCGCGGGGGTGCTGGTCGGCCTGGCCTACAACTCGGTGCACCCGTTCATCGGCGTGCAGATGGGGATCAAGGGGCTGGTCGTGATGCTGCTCGGGGGCCTGGGCAACGTGCCGGGCGCCATGCTCGGCGGCATCGTGCTCGGCATCCTCGAGGTGCTCGGCGTCGCGTACCTGGCCTCGTCCTACCGCGACGCCTTCGCGTTCGGCGCGGTCGTGCTGATCCTGCTCGTGCGGCCCGAGGGGCTGCTGGGGCTGCGGGTGCAGCGGCGGGACTAGCGTGATCGGCCCCTACCTCGAGGACGTGCTCATCCAGCTCGGGATCAACGTGATCCTGGCGCTCTCGCTCTATTTCCCGCTCTCGGCCGGGCAGCTCTCGCTCGGCCAGGGGGGCTTCATGGCGATCGGCGCCTACCTGGCGTCGTGGCTCACCGCCACGCACGGCTGGCCGTGGCCGGTCGCGTTCGCCGTGGCCGCCGCCGCGGCCGGGCTGGTCGGGGCCCTGGTGGGCCTGCCGGCCCTGCGGGTGCGCGGCATCTACCTGGTCCTGCTCACGATGGCCTTCGGCGAGATCGTTCGTGTATTCTTCCTCAACTTCGGTCCCACCGGCGCGGCCCAGGGCTTTCGCGGCATGCCGTTCGTGACCTCGCTGCCGCTGGTGGCGGTGCTGGCCGTCCTCGTCGCGATCCTGGCCGCGCGCACGGCCGCGTCGCGGATGGGGCGCGCGTTCGCCGCGATCAACCGCGACGAGCTGGCCGCCGAGGTGATGGGCATCGACGTCACCCGGGCCAAGCTGGCGTCGTTCACCGTCGGCGCGGTGGTGGCCGGCCTGGCCGGTGCCCTGTGGGCGCACTACGTGCAATTCATCGAGCCGGAGGAGTTCGGATTCGCCCGCTCGGTGATGCCGTTCACGTTCGTGGTGGTGGGCGGGCTGCAGACCTTCTGGGGATCGCTGGTGGGCGCGGCGGTGTTGACCCTGCTGCCGGAGTGGCTCCGGTTCCTCAAGGAATGGCGGCTCGCGCTGTACGGAGTGGCGATGCTCGCCGTGATGATCGTCCGGCCCCAGGGCCTGGTGGACCACCGCCTCGTCGAAGCGGTGCGCCGTCTGATCCCGGGGCATGCGAAGGAGGCGCTTTCATGAGAACTCGCTGGGTTTCGGTCGTCCTCGTCGCTGCCGTCGTCGTCGGCGCGCTCGCCGCCAGCGCGCCGGCCGCCAAGCTCGCCGGCAAGTCGGTGAAGCTCGGCGCCATCTACTCGATCACGGGTAAAGGCGCGGAGTGGGGCGAGCACAGCAAGATCGCCACCGAGATCGCCCTGGAGGAGATCAACGCGGCGGGTGGCGTGGGTGGGGTCCCGCTGGAGATCTCGATCCAGGACACCGGCACCGAGGTGGCGCCGGCCATCTCGCTGGCCCGCAAGCTGATCCTGGAAGACAAGGTGCTCGCCATCCTGGGGCCGTGCTTCTCCTCGGAGTTCGAGGCGCTGGCGCCGCTGCTCGATCGTCTCAAGACGATCATCGTCTCGCAGTGCTCGGCCAAGCCCGGCATCTCCGCGCTCTCGACGTGGGCGTTCCGCAACACGCTCACCAGCGACAAGCAGCTGGCGCCGGCGGTGGAGATCTGGAAGACGCGCTACAACGTCAAGACCGCGGTCGTGCTCTACGACTCGGCGGATGCCGTCTCGGCGGCCGAGGGCGACAAGGTGCTGCCGGTCCTGCTGCAGAAGAACGGGATCGAGATGAAGGACAAGCTGACCTACCAGACGAAGGACATCGACTTCAGCGCCCAGGTCACCAAGATCAAGAGCCTGAACCCCGACGGCATCGCGCTCGGCGCGTGCTATCAGCAGGCGGCCAACATCGTGCGCGAGGCGCGCAAGCAGGGGCTCAAGCAGCCGTTCCTGGCCGGCGCCTGCACGGGCTCGCCGGAGTTCGCCAAGCTGGTCGGCAAGGACGGCGAGGGCTCGATCATCGGCTCGGCCGGCTGGCCCGACGATCCCCGACCCAAGACGGTCGCGTTCTTGAAGAAGTTCATGGACAAGTCGGGCGGCAAGAAGCCCAACTACGGCGGCATGCGCGCCTACGACAACGTGTACATCACCAAGTGGGTCATCGAGACCGGTGGCGTGACCAACGAGCCGAAGGATCTCGACGCCGACCGCGAGCGGATCCGGATCGGCTGGACCAAGGTGAAGGACTTCGACGGCATCACCGGGCTGACGACCATCAACGCCGAGCGCGACGGGGGCGGCAAGTCCACCGTGCTCGTCGTCAAGGACGGGCAGTTCGTGAAGGTCGACTACTAGAGCCCGCGGACCACGCGTGGCCCTGCTCGAGCTGCGCGGCGTCTCGAAATCGTTCGGTGGGCTCCGGGTCCTGGACGGCGTCGATCTCACGGTCGAGGCCGGCGCCGTCCACGCGCTGATCGGGCCCAACGGCTCGGGCAAGACCACGCTGCTCAACTGCGTGAGCGGCATCCTGGCCGCCGACGCCGGCGGCATCCACTTCCGTGACGTGGCCCTCGACGACCTGGCTCCGCACCGGCGCACGCGCCTGGGGCTGGCCCGCACGTTCCAGAACGTTCGCCTGTTCGCCGGCCTGAGCGTGCTCGACAACGTCCTGGTCGGCCGTCACTGCCGCACGCACGCCGGCCTGTTCGCCGCCTGGACCCGGCCGCCGTTCCGCCGGCTGGCCGAGGAGCGCGCCTCCCGCGGGCGGGCGCGGGCGCTGCTGGGGCTGGTGGGTCTCACCGGCCGCTTGCTCGAGCCGGCCGAGGGGCTGCCGCTGGCCGACCAGCGGCGGCTGGAGATCGCCCGGGCGCTCGCCGCCGAGCCGTCGCTCTTGCTGCTCGACGAGCCGGCGGCCGGGATGAACGCCACCGAGAAGCAGGGGATGAACCGGCTGATCCGCGACATCGTGGCGACCGGCTGCACCGTCGTGCTCGTCGAGCACGACATCGGCCTGGTCATGGACGTGTCGAGCCGCGTGACCGTCCTGAACTTCGGCCAGAAGATCGCCGACGGGCCACCGGCCTCGGTGCGGCGCGATCCGCTGGTCGTCGAAGCCTACCTCGGCCCGGACGTCTGACGATGGAGCTGCTCGAGGTGCACGACGTCGCCGTGGCCTACGGCAAGCTGCGCGCGGTGAAGGGCGTGTCCTTCACCGTCCGCCGCGGTGAGGTCGTCGCCCTGCTCGGCAGCAACGGCAGCGGCAAGTCCACCCTGCTGAGAACGATCGCCGGCGTGCTGGCGCCGGGCGAGCGGCCGCATCGTGTTCGACGGCGATGACATCACGGGGTGGCCCTCGCACCGGGTCGCCCGCCGGGGTCTGCGCCTGGTGCCCGAGGGCCGTGGGCTGCTGGCGCGGATGAGCGTGTGGGAGAACTTGCTGATGGGGCAGTACGCCGGCGGTGGCGGATGCCCGCGATCTCGACGCGGCGCTGGCACGCTTCCCGGTGCTCGGTCAGCGCCGCCAGCAGATCGCGTCCACGCTGTCCGGCGGTGAGCAGCAGATGCTGGCCATCGCCCGCGCGCTGGTGGCGCGGCCGGCGCTGCTGATGCTCGACGAGCCCTCGCTCGGTCTGGCGCCGCGCCTGATCCGCGAGGTCTTTCGAGGTCGTCGCCGATCTCAAGCGAGAGGGCGTGACGATCGTGCTCGTCGAGCAGAACGCGCGCCAGGCTCTGGCCGTTGCGGATCGCGCCTACATCCTCGAGACGGGGCAGGTCACGCTATCCGGTCCAGCCGCCGAGCTCGCCGCTGGCGAAGCCGTCCAGCAAGCCTATCTCGGTGTTGCGCCGCGAAGTAGCCCACCGTCGTAGTGCGGCAGGTAGCGGCTAGCGACACCGCGGGCGGTGCGCCAGGCCCGAGCGCGCGCCCGCATGGCTCGCCTGTCGCCGTAGCTCGCTCCGGACTCAGCTCGCTCGGCCCCCATCCCCCAATGGGGGCTAGGTTGGCGAACAGCCGGATCGTCGGCGGCTCGCTCGCCGAGCCCTGCGCTCACAACGGCGACGACGGCTCGCCATGAGGGCGCGCGCTCGGGCCTGGCGCACCGCCCGCGGCGTCGCTAGATCACCCCAGGCGCCGGCGGATTCGCCGGGTGGCGTCCTCCGACTTCGCCAGCGTGACCCGCCGCCGCGGCTGCGACTAGCGGGCTCCGAGTCGGGCGATGGCGTCGGCGAGCTCGTCGAGGTTGATGGGTTTGGCGATGACGAAGTCGACGGCGGCGCGGGGGCCGGCGACGGTTTCGGGGAGGTCGCCCCAGCCGGTGATCACGCCGACCGGGAGCGTGGGGCGGCGGGTCTTGACGGCGGCGGCGATGTCCCAGCCGCTCATTGCCGGCATGACGAGGTCGGTGAGGACGAGCTCGATCCTGTCGTCCGCGTCCAGCCGGCGAAGCGCCTCATCGCCACTGCCGGCCGGCGTCACCGTGTGACCTTCGCTGACCAGCATCTCCGCGAGGGCCAGGCGGACGTCCGGCTCGTCGTCCACGAGCAGGATTCGTAGCGGGCGACGCACCACCGCTGCCGGCGCCGGCTCCTCGGCCTGGCCAACGGCCGGGAGCGGCAGCTGCACGACCACCGTCGTCCCCCGGCCCTCCTGGCTCCGGATCGTCACCTCGCCGCCGTGTCGGCGGGCGATGCCGTAGCTGACGCTGAGCCCCAGGCCGGTCGACTTCACGCCCTTGGTGGTGAAGAAGGGCTCGTGGGCCCGCAGCCTCACCTCGTCCGGCATGCCCGAGCCGGTGTCCGTCACCGACAGGATGGCGTGGCCCAGCTCCTGGCGCGTCTCGACCGTGATCCGGCCGCCGGCCGGCATGGCGTCGATCGCGTTCATCACGAGATTGGTCAGCAGCTCGCGGAGCGCGGAGGCGTCGCCGTCGAGCGTCGGCAGCCCGCCCAGGCGCGACTCGGCGACGATCTCCACCCCGGCGGCCCGTGCGCTGTCCTGCCAACGATCACGCGTGAGTTCGAGCACCTGGGTGACGATCTCGTTGAGGTCGACCGAGCGAGGCTGGGCCGTCCGGCGCATCCCGGCGAACTGCTGCAGGCGGCGAACCACCTCGGCGCCGTCCTTGGCCGCGCGCTCGATGGTGGCCAGCGGGCGCTGGACCCGCTCGTCCTTCACCGAGCGGTGCAGGAGCTGGATGCGGCCGACCACGATCGTCAGCAGGTTGTTGAGGTGATGGGCGGCGCCGCCGGCCAGCTCGCCCAGCGCCCGTAGCGTCTCACCTTGCACCAGGCGCTCGGCCTTGGTCTGCACCTCGCGGTACAGTCGCGCGTTCTCCGCGACGAGCGCGATCTGCCCGGCGATGGCGACCGCCAGGTCCACGCTCGACCGCTCCCATCCGCGGCGCGGCCGGGCGACCAGCGTCATGGCCCCGATCGCATCGCCCTTGCGAATGATGGGGACCACCAGCCAGCCGCCGTCGAGCTCGACCGGGCGCTTGCTCCGCGCCGCCTGCACTTCGCCGGCGGAGGTCGCCGCGGGAGTGTCCCCCTCGGACCACACCGAGATCGTGCAGCGCTCGGCGTCCAGCGCGCGCGCCGCGCGCTGGGAGATGTCGTCCAGGGCGGCCGGCAAGTCGACCGTCGCCCCCGCGCTCTCCGCGATGGCCAGCAGGACCGCGGTCCGCTCGGCTCGCGCCAGCTGGTCGGTGTAGAGCCGCGCGTTCACGATGGCGGGCGCGGCGGGCACGCAGAGCGTCCGGGCCCGGGCGAGGTCGGCGCGGGTGAAGGCTCGCCCGCTCCGCCGGAACAGGCCGAGCACCCCGACCGGCGCCTCGCCCACCAGCGGAACGCCGAGGAACGAGCGCACCTTTTCCGCCTCCAGCCAGCGCCGGATGGCGGGTCGGGTGCCGCCCGGCAGGCTGCCGAGAAGGACCGGGCCGGAACGATGAGTGATCCAGCTGAGGACCTCACCACCCGAGGCGTGAGGGAGGCGGGCGACCGGCTGGGGCTGGATGAATCCGCTCTCCGACTTGAGGATCAGATCGTCGCTGCCACGCTCCACGAGCCAGGTGGCCGCCGCGTCGGCACCCATCACCGCCTGGGCTAGCTCCGTCAGCCGGGCCGCCACGCGGTTGACGTCCAGGGTGCCTGCGAGCGTGCGGGTCGCCTCGGCCAGCAGCGCCACGTCAGACGTGATGGATCGACGCGCGGCGGGACGGCGTCGCGCGGGGGTCACCGGTCGGCCTCGGCGGGAGCAGCCCTCACTTGAACGAGTTGTATCTCGCGCGCTGCGCTCAGGTCAACGCCGCAGGACGGGACGGGAACGAGCGGGTGACTGCCCTCAGGCCGGGCCGAAGCCGACGGCCATCTGACCGCCCCGGGTGAAGGGGCGGAAGCGCACCGGCAGTCCGATCGCCAGACGATCCAGCGGAATGTCCATGAGACGACCGAGCAGCGAGACGCCTTCCTTGAGCTGCACGGCGGCGATCGCATACGGCGCATCGGCGGCGTGGCCACGTGGCGCCACCCGGATCACCGTGTAGCTGGCGATCGTGCCCTCGCCGCTGAGTGGTACCGGCTGCCACGCCCGCTCGCCGCACGAGGGGCAGAATTCCCTGGGCGGGATCGACAGCGCGTGACAGCGCTGGCACCGGATGGCGGTCAGCTCGCCGGCGCCGGCCTTCTCGAAGAAGACGCGCTGGGAGATCGCCGGCTCAGTCACGGCCGAAGAGGGAGACCAGGACGGTGGCGGTGTTACCGCCGAGCGTATGGGTGAGACCGACGCGGGCGCCGTCGACCTGGCGCGGCCCGGCATCCTCCCGGAGCTGCGTGACGATCTCCGCGATCTGTGCCGCCCCCGTGGCGCCGATCGGATGTCCCTTGGCCTTGAGGCCACCGGACGGATTGACCGGCATCTTGCCGCCGACGCTCGTCCACCCCTTCTCCGCGGCGATCCCGCCCGTGCCGGGCTCGAAGAGGCCGAGCCCCTCGGTGGCGACGATCTCGGCGATGGTGAAGCAGTCGTGCAGCTCGACCACGTCGACGTCCTGAGGCCCGAGGCCGGCCTGCTGGTAGGCGCTCGCCGCGGCCCGCTCGGTGGCGGGAACCCGCGAGAGGTCGCGCTTGTCGCCGATCAGCATCCAGTCCGACGCGGCGGCGGAGGCCAGCACCCAGATCGGGCGGCGCGCCTTGCGCGCCACCTCTTCGGAGGCCAGCACGACCGCGGCGCCGCCATCGGTGAACGGACAGCAATCGTAGAGCTTTAGCGGGTCGGCGACCATAGGCGACTTCAACACCTGCTCGAGCGTGATCGCCTTCTGGAACTGGGCCTTGGGATTGTGGATGCCGTGCTGGTGATTCTTCACGGCCACCGCCGCCATCTGCGCCTCGGTCGTGCCGTACTTGGCCATGTGCGCCCGCGCGACCAGGGCGAACACTCCGGGGAAGGTGAGGCCCAGCGTCTGCTCCCAGCGCGCGTCGGAGGCATAGGCGAAGTACTCGGTCGACTCCTCGGTCGTCACGTTGAGCACCCGCTCGGCGCCACCCACCAGGACGACGTCCGACACCCCCGCGCCGATCTCCATCACGGCGTGACGGAAGGCGGCGTGGGACGAGGCGCACGCCGTCTCGAACCGAGTGGTCGGCACCGTGGGGATCCCGAGGACGGAGGCGGCCTGGGGTCCGGTGTGGAGCTGCTTCTCCGTCTCGCTGCCCACCACGTTGCCGTAGTAGAGCGCCTGCACCGCGCTCGGGGGCAGGCCCGCGTCGACGAGTGCATCGCCGGCCGCCTCGGCAAACAGCTCCGCCGAGCTGCGCTCGTGCCGGCCAAACTTGGTGACCCCGACGCCAATGACCGCGACTCGCCGCATGAGTCCTCCTCGCCGTGATCTGGTGACGCACTCATCATATCGCAGGTGGTTACCGGCGCGCGTCCGGCCGGCGCGCCAAATATTTTGGGGGTTTGAGGCCTCGCCGGTTTCAATGGTTCCGATGCTCAGCGAAGAAGCCCTGATCCTGGCCGCGGCGCTGGTCGCGTGCGGCCTGCTCCTGCTCGGTGTCATGGAGCTGCTGTGGCCCAGTCGTCGCCGGCAGCCGGCTCTCCGCCGTCCGGACCTGGCGCTGCGCCGTCGAGCCAGCATGCGCCCTGAACGGCTGGCTCGCCGGGTGCTCGAATCCGGCGCGGCCGAGTCTGTCCGCACCGCGCCGAGCCCGGCGCACGCGTCCCGGCTGCCGGTGCAGCTGCCCCTGCCGGTCCCGGATGACGGCGTTGTCGTGCCGGCCGCCGCCGTGGCCGAGCTGGACTCCGAGCTCATCGAGTCGCCGGCGGCCGCCGTCGGCGCGGCCTCGGTGGATGACGGCGATTGGTCCACGCCCGAGCTCGAGGCGCCGGCGGCCGAGCCCGCGTACGAGTCGGTCCTGGCCGAGTGCGAGGATCTCTACCGGCAGCGGCGCTACGCGCAGGTGGTCACGCTCGGTACCGGCGCCCTGCTGGACGACGGCGAGGTCCGCGTGCGTGGCGACGCCAGCGAGTCCGCGGCGCTGTGGCGCGTGGTGGCGCTGGCCCATCGCGATCTCGGCGAGGATGCGGAATCACGGGGGGCCGCGGAGGCCGCGTTCGCCGTGGCGCCCGAGAACGAGCGATCGGTCTATGCGGGCCAGCTGGTGACGCTGGCCGCCACCGCCTCCCACGCACTGCTGAGCGAGGTCGAGGGCCTCACCAGCGTTCAGACCGAGGCGCGATTGGCCCTGGTGCGCGAGGCCGTCGCCTGGCTCGAGAGCGCGCTGGCCGTGTCACCGGGGGACGAGGATCTCCAGGAGCAGGCCGGCAGCGCGCGGGCGTTGCTGTGGTCCGCTTACGAGAGGGCGGCGCTCACGCTCGTGCACCGCCAGGAATTCCGCGGCGCGCGGCGCCTGCTGCGCGAGGCGATCGCCCGCGAGCACTTCCCGGCGGCGCGGACCGACGTGTTCCGCGAGCTCTTCACCGGGACGTTCAGCGGCGAGATCGGCCAGCTCACCGCCAAGGCCATCCGGAGCATGCACGCGGCGCGCGAGAGCGACGCGCTGGCGGCCTTGCGGCGCGCCGAGACGCTGCTCGACAACCTCGGCGATGACATGCTGTCTCCCTCGCGGCGCGAGGAGGTCGACGGCCGGCTGTGGTGGGGCTACAACCGGCTCGGCGAGCGGCGCGTGGCGGCGGGGGAGTACGAGATCGCGCTGGACCCACTGTTCCACGCGCTCGAATACGACGCGGGGCCGGCTCGCCACGAGGAGACGCGGGCGCTGCTGGTGCGCGCGCTCGAAGGGGTGGCCGACGTGCGGGCGCTCGCCATCCGCGAGCTCGCGGCTGCGGGCGATCGCGACGCGGCCGTCCTGCAGTGCAACACGCTCTGGACCACGCTCCGCACCGCGACCGAATCCGGCCTGAGCCGTCACGAGCTCGCCGGGGCGTTCTCCCGCGCCCAGCGTCTCTTCGAGAGCCTCGAGCGGGCGCGCGACTGAGGCTCGGCGGGGGCGCGAGCGGGGGCCGCCCGAGGTGGGGTCCCTGGGACCACGAGGCGGCGGGCCGCTTCGAACCGGCCGTGGCTGGGCTCCACCGGCACGGGGCGCACGGTCCTAGGTGGCGGGAACGAGTCCCAGTGGACCCCACCTCGGACGCCCCCCGCTCGCGCCCCCGCCGGCGGCTCCCTCGGCAGGTGTGCGCGCGAAACTCTAGACGGTGATGGAGCGGACGAAGTCGCGGCGGAGGGTGAGGCCGAGGCCGGGGCGGTCGGGGGCGAGGAGGTGGCCGTCGACGAGGTCGAAGGGTTCCTCGACGAGGGCGTGCAGGAGGGGGTTGTCGCCGCGGGTGAATTCCAGCGTCGTCACGCAGGGGGTGGCGACGGCGAGGTGGAGGCCGGCGGCGAACAAGACGGCGCCGCCCCAGAGGTGAGGGGCGACGATGAGGTTGTGGGCGGCGGCCAGGGCGCAGATGCGCTGCGTTTCGGTGATGCCGCCGGCGATGGCGGGGTCGGGTTGCAGGACGTCGACGGCGTGGGCCTCGAGCAGCTCGCGGAAGGCGAAGCGCGTTTGCTCGCTCTCGCCGGCGGCGATCGGGATGTCGGTCGACGCGCGCACCTCGGCCTGACCGGCGACGTTGTCGGGCGAGACCGGTTCTTCCAGCCAGGCCAGATCGCAGTCGGCCACCTTGCGGGCGAAGCGCTGGGCGTCGCGCACCGACCAGGTCCCGTGGGCGTCCACCATGAGGGCCACGTCGGGGCCGAGCGTCTCGCGCGCCTCGCGGACGCGGGCGGCGGAATCGTTCACGCTGGCGTCTTGAAGTCCCACCCGCATCTTCACGGCGCGGTGGCCGCGCTCGACGTACTGCAGCAGCTGCTTGCCGACGCCACCCACGGGAGCCCAGCCGCCCGAGGCGTAGGCGGGGATCCGCTCGCGAAAGCGACCGCCGAGCAGGCGCCACACCGGCTGGCCGAGGGCGCGGCCGAGCAGGTCCCACAGCGCGATGTCGATGCCGGAGAGTGCCGCGATCGTGATGCCGCGACGGCCCACCACGGGGAAGGTCCGGCCCTCGCGGACGACGTAGTGCGCGCGGCTGCCGTTGTACACCGCCTCCCACACCGCGGTGACGTCGCGGGGATCGCGGCCGACCAGCATGGGCGCCAGCTCGCCGTGGATGAGCGCCACCACCGCTGCGTAGTTGCCGAGATTGCCGACGCCTACCTTGGCTTCGCCGAGCCCGGTGAGGCCGGCGTCGGTCTCGATCTCGACCAGGCAGGTGTTGAAGGAGTCGTTCACTCCGAAGTCGCTGCGGTGCTGCCGCTCGGGCGGGATCGGCGCGCGCAGCCAGGCGGCGCGCACGGCGGTGATCTTCACAGCCGGATCGTCACGCGGTCACCGGCTCCGTGCTGCGGCGGCGAATGTCATCCAGCAGCGGCTCCGGGACGCGCAGAAAGGCCTCGACCACCGACGGGTCGAAGTGGGCGCCGGCGCACCGCTTGAGCTCGGCCTTGGCCGCGTCGAAGGAGATGGCCTTGGAGTAGGGGCGATCGAAGGTCATGGCGTCGAAGGCGTCCACCACCGAGAAGATGCGCGCGCCGACCGGGATCTCTTCGGCCGAAAGGCCGCGCGGGTACCCGGAGCCGTCCCACTTCTCGTGATGCGAGTAGACGATCGGCACCGCGCCGCGCAGGAACGGGATGTTCTCGATCACGCGCTTGCCGATCTCCGGATGCGTGCGCATGATCTTCCATTCCTCCGGCGTGAGCGGGCCCGGCTTGAGGAGGATGGAGTCGGGGATGCCGATCTTGCCGATGTCGTGCAGGAGCACGCCGTGGGCGAGGTCCCGCAGGTCGGGCTCGGGGACCCCGTACTCGCGCGCGGTGGCCAGCGCGTAGCCGTGCACGCGGCGCGAGTGGGCCTCGGTGCCGACGTCGCGCGTGTCGAGCGCCGACCCCAGCGCCTCCAGCGTGGCGCCGTAGGTGGATTCCAGCTCGCGATAGGCCTCGGCCAGGTGCTGGGTGGCCTGCTGCACGCGGTCCTCGAGCATGGCGTGGTACTGGCGCCGCTCGATCAGGAGCTGGCGGCGCTCGAGCGCCCGCTCGGCCGCGATGAGCAGCTCGTCCACGTTGACCGGCTTCATGATGAAGTCGTAGGCGCCGAGCTTGAGGCTCTCGATCGCGGTCTTCACGTCGGCGGCGCCGGTGAGCACGATCACCGCGGCGTCGCCGTCGACCTCGCGCACCTGCTGGAGCAGCTCGATGCCGGACATGATCGGCATCTTGAGGTCGGTCACGGTCAGCGGCGGCCGGGCCGCCTTGAAGCTGGCCACGCCGTCGCGGCCGTCCTGGGCCAGGCGGCAGTGGTAGCCGGCGTGCAGGAAGATCTGGTGGAGGACTTCGCGGACCTGACGATCGTCGTCGACGATCAGGATGTCTCGGCTGATCTCCACGTCAGGACACTCTCTGCGCGGACGGGGTCGCCGCGACTTGGTTCTTGCCGGCCCGTTTGGCCGCGTACAACGCCTCGTCAGACGCGCGGAAGAGATCCTCGGCGGTGCCGGTCTCGTCATCGGGCAGGCTGGCCACGCCGAAGCTGGCGGTCACCACCTTGCCGTGCGGGAAGGGATGCTTGGCCACCACCTCCCGGATCCGGTCGGCGTACAGCCGGGCGCCGGCCTTGGAGGTCTCGACCAGCAGCACCGCGAACTCGTCCCCGCCGTAGCGGGACACCACGTTGATGCCGCGCGAGTGCTTCATGAGGATCTGGGCCACCTCGCGCAGCGTGTCGTCGCCCACCGTGTGGCCGAACTCGTCGTTGACGGCCTTGAAGCCGTCGAGGTCGAGGAGCACGACCGACACCGGGTGGTTGAAGCGTCGATACCGCGACAGCTCCTCCTCCAGCCGCAGCGAGAAGAAGCGCCGGTTGTAGAGGCCGGTCACCTCGTCCTTGAACGAGGTTTCCTTGAGGCGGGCGTTGGTAGACTCCAGCTCCTTGTAGGCGGCGTCCAGGCGGGTGGCGAAGGTGTTGATCTCGGCCGCCTGCTGCTCGATCGTCAGCAGCATCTTGTTGAACGACGACATGATCGTGCCGACCTCGTCGCGCCGGCGCTCGAAGCCCGACATCGCCGTCTCGCTGGCCATCACCGCGCCCATGCGGGCGAAGATGCGCCCCAGATCCCAGATGACGTAGGCGCCGGCCAGCATGCCGACGAGGGTGAAGAGCACCAGCAATTGCAGGCCGCCGAACTTGACGGTCTCGCCGGGGCCGAGCGTCGGGAAGACCAGCACCATGACGACGAAGGCGAGGACCAGGATGGGAACCACGGAGGACAGCGTCAGCGCCACCAGAACCTTGTTGCGGATGCGCTGTCCCGCGCGGGCGACGTCAGTCGCACCCTCTGACTGCATAGGCATTCATTATTCTAGTTGCCGCTCGAACGTGTCAATGTAAGAATTTTCGCAGGGTTATGAGCCTCGCCGCGGACCGGAAACTGGACTGTGTGGGGCTCTTCTGCCCCATGCCCATCCTCAAGACCCGGGACGCCATCAAAGGTATGACCGTCGGCGAGACCCTCGAGATGCTCTCCGACGATCCGGCCTCGGAGGCCGACATGAAGAGCTGGACGGCCCGTACAGGCCAGGAATTGCTGGAGATCGAGAAGAATGGCACGGTCTTCCGGTTCATCGTCCGAAAGACTCGATAGGGCCGCCGCGGGTCGGCCGCCGGCGCGGGTCTACCTCGACTACGCAGGCTTTTCGCCGGTCGACCCCCGCGTGGTGGCCTTCATGCGCCCGTTCCTGGAGGGCGGCGTCGGCAACCCGGCGGCCCTGCACTCGCTGGGGCTGGAGGCGCGGGCGTCGCTGGACGGCGCCCGGGCCAAGGTCGGCCGCCTGGTCGGCGGCGCCCCCGGCGGTGTCGTCTTCACGGCGAGCGCGACCGAGGCCAACAACCTGGCGATCCGCGGCGTGGCGTCGCGGGCGGCCGGTCGCCACGTGGTGACGTCGTCCGTCGAGCACGTCTCGATCCGTAATCCGTGTCGCGACCTGGAAAAGCGGGGCTGGAGCGTGACCTGGCTGCCGGTCGACGGTGACGGCACCGTGGATCCCGACGCCGTCGGCCGCGCGCTGCGGCCCGATACCGCGCTGGTCTCGATCATGGCTGCCAACGGCGAGATCGGCTCGCTGCAACCGGTGCGCGAGATCGGCCGCGTGGCGCGAAGTCGCGGCGTGCCCTTTCACGTGGACGGCGTCGGCGCCGTCGGGCGCCTGCCGCTCGCGGTGGACGACGCGGATCGATCTGCTCACTCTGTCGTCGAACGATCTCTACGGGCCACCGGGCGCCGGCGCGCTGTGGGTGCGACCCGGAGGTGCGACTGGCGCCGATCGTGCTCGGCGGTGGGCAGGAGGGCGGCTTTCGCTCGGGCACCGAGAACCTGCCGGCGATCGTCGGCATGGGCGTGGCCGCCGACCTCGCGCGCAACGAGCGCGCGGCCGAGGTCGCGCGATTGTCGCCGCTGCGGGATCGTCTGCTGGAAGGGCTGCTCGAGCGCGTCGCCGGCGCCCGGCTCACCGGCGCCCGCGGCGCGGGCCGGCTGCCGCACCACGCCAGCGTGGTCGTGCCCGGCGTGAAGGCCGACGCCGTCCTGCTCGAGCTCGACATGCGCGGCATCGCCGCCTCCTCCGGCTCGGCCTGCAACCTCACGACCGGCGAGCCCTCGCACGTGCTGCTGGCGATCGGCTGCGCGCGCGAGGAGGTCGAGGGCTCGCTCTGCTTCACGCTCGGCCGATGGACGACGCCCGCCGAGGTGGACGTGGTGCTCGACGCGCTGCCCGGTGTCGTCAACCGCTTGCGGCGGCTCGCCTCGCGGTGAGCGGGCACCCGTCGCGGCTCGTCCTGTTCGACATCGACGGCACGCTGGTGACCGCCGCCGGCGCGGGCCGCTCGGCACTCTCCCGCGCGCTGGTGGCGACGTACGGCGTCACCGGTCCCATCGATGCCTACGACTTTCGCGGCAAGACCGACCCTCGCATCGTGTCGGATCTCATGCGCGGCGCCGGGCTCGACGACGCGCGGATCGCCGCCGGCCTCTCGGCCTGCTACGCGGCGTATGTCGCCGAGCTGGAAGCGGCCATCGGTGACGGCGCGCGCGTGCGCGTGATGCCCGGAGTCGCCGAGCTGGTCGCGGCTCTGGCCGCGCGCGACGACGTCGTCCTCGGTCTGCTCACCGGCAACATCCGGGACGGGGCGCGGGTGAAGCTGGCGCCCACCGGGCTGTGGCCACTGTTCCCGGTCGGCGCGTTCGGCTCCGACGACATGGATCGCCGCCGGCTGCCGGCGGTGGCCTGCGAGCGGGCGCGGGCCCACACCGGGCGTGCCTTCGCGCTTCGACGAGGTCACGATCATCGGCGACACGCCGCTCGACGTCGATTGCGCGCGGGCCTGTGGCGCGATGGCCGTCGCGGTGGCGACCGGCTTCCACCCCGCCGCCGACCTGACGGCATGTGCGCCCGACCTCTTCTTCGCGGATTTCTCCGACGTCGTCCGCCGCCCTCGCCGCGCTCACCGGCCCTCGCTGACGTGCGCCTCGTCATCCTGTGGGTGCACGTCGTGGCCGCCGTCGTGTGGGTGGGGGGCGTGGCCTACCAGCCTCACGTGCTGATGCCGGCCGCCCGCCGGGGCGGGGCCGCGGCGTTCGCCGAGGCGGCGCGGCGCGCGCGGCCGATCACGTGGACCGCGATCGCGCTGGTCGTGCTGTCGGGCTTCTACAACGTCACGCAGCTGGCGCCGATCGAGCGCGTGATGCACAGCGGCGCCGGCGCGCTCCTGGCCGCCAAGTTCACGCTGGTGATCCTCGCGGTGGCGCTGGCCAGCCAGCGTGATTTCGCGCAGGTCACGCTGCTCAACGCCGCCGTCGCCAGCCGCGCCGACCCCGCACCGGCGCTCCGGGCCATCGCCCGCCTCGATCGCGTGGTGCTGGTGCTCGCCCTGGTGGTGATCTATCTCGGGCTCGCCGTGTCGCGCGCCTGAACGCGGCGCCCCGATTCGATGCCCTAGCAGGCTGCGGGAAAACCCGCCGGCTGCGCAAAAAGGTCCAGATGCGAGGCGGCGCCGCGGGCCGCGCGCGAGGCGTACTCTTTGTACGTTGAGCGCGCGGCCGCGGGCGCCAACGAAGCAGTGGGCCTTTCCGCAGCCGGCTAGACGCCCGTGATCTTGATGCCGGAGTTCTTGAGCTTGTAGCGCCGGTTGATCGTGGCCAGCACCGCGGTGATGCCTTCCAGCGGTCCGGCATTGGTCAGCGCCCCCACGTCGATCGGGCGCAGCCCGAGCGAGCGCCCGAGCTGAGAGACCGTCTCCTTGGCGCCGGCATCCTGGCCGCAGAGGAGCAGATCGCACTCGATCGGGTGCTCGGTGTCGGCCAGCTCGTGCGCCGCGATGTGATGGAACGCGGCCACCACGCGCGCCTCCGGCAGCAACGACTGCACTTCCTCGGCGCTGGAGCCGATGGCGGGCGGCGTGAAGAGCCGGGGCCCGCCGAAGGTGAGCGGCACCACCGTGCTGACGACCACCTTGCCGCGGCACCCCTCGCCGCGTCTCGGGCAGGGTGGCGCCCAGGCCGTTGGCGGGCAGGGCCACCACCACGATCTCGCCCAGGCGCGCGGCCTCGGCGTTCGACTCGCCGGTGATCGTCTTGGTCTTGCTCGCGGCGCACATCTCGGCCGCCTTGGCCCGCGCCCGCTCGGCGTCGCGCGAGCCGATGACGATCGAGTGCCCCGCCTGCGCCCAGCGCATGGCCAGGCCGGCGCCCTCCTTGCCGGTACCACCGAGGATCGCGATGTTCACGGACGTTGGTCTCCTATCGGAAGAGATCGCGGGCGGGATCGCGCAGCAAGGCCTTGGAGCCTTCTTCGCTCGCCGTCAGCGGCAGACCTCGCACCAGCGCGGCCGGGATGCGGTCGAGCTTGCCCATCACCGGCTCGGCCGCGCCGGCCAGCTCGTCGGCGATGGCCAGGATCGTGGCCTGCAGCGGACGCCCGGCGGGGTCACGATCGCCGAGATAGCTCTTGAGCGGAGCGAAGCCGGCCACGCCGATGGCGATGTTGACCAGCCCCTCGCGCCAGGGCCGGCCGAAGGTGTCGGCGATGATCACGTGGACGTCGCCGCCGATCAGCGTCCGCAGCGCTTCCCGGATCGCGCGGGCCGAGCGATCGGAATCCTCCGGCAGCAGCGCGACCATGTCGGCGTCGACGTTGGACTGATCCACGCCGGCGTTGGCGCACACCCAGCCGTGGCGGGTCTCGGTCACCAGCACGCCGCGGTCCATGCGCACGATGCGACGCGACTCGCGCAGGATGACCTCGATCAGGCGCGGATCGCGCCCGAGCTCGGCGGCGAAGGTCGTGCGCCATCAGCGAGGGCGTGATCTCGCTGAGCCGGAGCAGCCGGCCCTCGGACTTCGACACGATCTTCTGACTCAGCACGAGCACGTCGGCGGCGGCCAGCGGCGTGCGCTGGCGCGCGGCGGCCTCCACCACGATGCGGGCGACGTCGTCGCCCGGCCGCACCTCGCCGATGCCCTCGATGCCGATGACCTCGTAGCGGGGCGGCATCGTCAGCGACGGGTGAGGGCGCCGGCGGCGACCAGACGCTCGGTGATCTGCCAGCTCGCCACCAGGCGGCCGCTCTCGGTGTGCGCACCCTCCGCGAGCAGCATGCCCAGATCCTCCGGCGCGTCGACGTCGAGGCCGAGCCCCGGCAGCGCGCACGATCGATGACGTCGAGGCGCAGCGCCCGTGCGGCCACCACGTGGCCGTCGAAGGACGGCTCGCCGAAGCGCAGCGCGCATCGCCGACGGGCGGCGACAGCAGCGACGCCGTTGGTGCCCAGCCCCGAGCGTGACGGCGTCAGCACGACGGCCGGCGGCGCCTGCAGCGCGTCCAGCAGCGCCCGGATCTCGGTCGCGCTGACGCACGGCACGTCGCCGGGAATCGTCAGGAACGCGGTGGCGCCCTGGCGCACGGCCTCGGCCTGCGCGGTGGCCACCGCCGCGGTGTGGCCGCGGTTCTCCGGCTCGGCGAGCGGCTCGGCGCCCAGCGAGCGCGCCAGCGCGGCCACCTCGGGCTCGCGCGTCACGACCCAGACGCTGATCGAGCGCCGCGGCGCCCAGCGCCGTCAGGACGTCGACGAGCATCGCGCGGGCGAGCTCGCGGCGCTCGCGCCCGTCCAGCACGCGCATCAGGCGCTGCTTGGCGTTCACCACGTCCTTGACCGGGACGGCGGCCACGATCATGGGGCGAGGGCCTGGTCCATACGGACGCAGTCTACCGCGGGCCGGATGCTCACACCGTCTCCAGCACGCGCCGGGCCAGGGCCACCTCGCGCGCGGCATCGGACATGAGCACGTCGGTCACCACGGCGCGGCACGCCCCGCGCCGCCAGGGCGCCGGCCAGCGCGCCTGGTCCCGCTCGTCGACCAGCAGCGCGCGCAGCCACGGCGCGTAGGCGGCGGCCACGCCCAGTGGCGAGACCTCGAGCCCGCGCGCCTGCATCAGACGGCCGGCCGGTCCGCTGACCGGGGCGCCGCCGATGATCGGGCTCACGCCGACCACCGGCGCCGGCGTCGATCGCGCAGCGCGTCGGCGATACCGGGCACGGCCAGGATCGGACCGATCGAGGTGACGGGATTCGACGGACAGACGACGACGAGATCGGCGCCGGCGATGGCCTCGACGAACGCCCGGGGCCGGCCGCGCCGCCGCCGCGCCTTCGTACTCCACGCCCACGACGTCGCCCATCGCGCGGTCTCGCACGAAGTATTCCTGGAAGGTCAGGCGCCGTCCCTCGGTCGTCGTGACGATCGTGCGCACCGGCTGCGTCGCTCATGGGCAGGAGGCGCGCGCCGACGCCGAAGGCCGAGGCCAGTCGCGCGGTGATCGCCGACAGCGATGTGCCGGCGCGCAGCGCGGCGGTGCGCGTGAGGTGCACGGCGAGATCGCGATCGCCCAGAGCTGAACCAGGCCGGCGCGCCGAGCGCGGCCATCACCTCGCGGCACTGAAACGTCTCGTCGGCGCGGCCCCAGCCACGGGCCGACGTCCAGCAGCGCCGCCGAGCGCGTACGTGACGGTGTCGAGATCCGGCGAGACGTGCAGGCCCCACACCTCGGTGTCGTCGCCGGTGTTGCCGACGATCGTCAGATCGTGCGGCGGCGTCAGGCAGGCGGCGAGGCCGCGCAGCAGCTTGGCGGCGCCGGTGCCGCCGGCGAGCGCGGTGACCCGCACGGGAGCCGGCTCAGCCTTCGGCGGCTTCGCGGAGCGTCCACAGCGCGCTGCCGCCACGCCACGCGTAGAGGCCAACGCCGGCGCGGCCCACCAGCGCGGGCGGCAGCGCGACCTCGGGGACCGGAATGAAGCCGAAGCGGACCCAGACGCGGTCGAGACCCTGCGGCCGCGCGTAGAGGGTGACCCCGCCGAGGGCGGCGGCGTGGTCGATGGCCGCGGCCACGAGCTGGGCGGCGACCTCGAGCGGATCGTCGGGGCCGTCCTCGGCGACGACGACGGGTCCGTGCAGCATCACGGCCTTGCCGTGCCGCTCGGCGACGATGGCGCCGACGAGCCGCTCGCCGTCGGCGCGCGCCACGAACGCGCCCCAGGCGAGCGCCAACCGTTCGGGCCAGGCAATCGCGGCGAAGTCGAACAGCGCCCGGGCACGCGCGGCGTCCGCGAGCGGCCGGTACCCGACGCCCTTGAAGACGCGGGGCAGCGTCGCGGACGCGAGAGAAGGAGTGGACGCCGGAGGATCGCCGGCGTCCGGGGTATCGGCCGGCGGCTCGGCCCGCGGTGTGGCGGGCCGACGACCCCCGGACCGGCTACCGGTTCTACTTCTTGCCAAGCACCGTGTCCTTCAGGCTCTTGGCCAGACGGAACTTGCACACGCGCTTCGCGGGGATCTTGATCGGCTCGCCCGTCTGCGGATTGCGTCCGATGCGTGCCTTGCGATTCGCCAGCACGAGCTTGCCGAATCCCGGCAGCACGAACTGTCCGCTCTTCTTCGCCTCGCGCGAGGCGAGCGCCAGCGTCTCGTCGAGCACGCCCTCGATCTGCTTCTTCGAGAGACTCGTCTTCTCGGCGAGAGTCCGCCAGTGTCGCGGACTTCGTCATGGTCTTCGCCACAGTGATTCCTCCTATCGATGAGGTGTTTTTCGAGCGAGGTGCATTAATACCACAGCCGCCGGAGCACGGCTACCGTTGCGTGAAGCGAAATTCTCCGGACGCGATCAGGCGACGATACGAACCGAAGCGCGCCTCGGCGTCGTCGATCGTGTCGAGCGGCGAGGCGGGATCGTCACCCTCCTCGTAGCGCTGCACGATGTTGTAGAGCGTGTCGCGCTGGGCCGGGATGCGCCCGGCGTCGCGGATCCAGCGACGCAGCTCGGCGGGGCCCACGAGCTGGCCGTACTGCGCGCCGGCCGAGGTGGAGATGCTCTCGTTGATCAGCGTGCCGCCGAGGTCGTTGGCGCCCGCGTCGAGCAGCAGCTGCGCCAGCTTTGGTCCTTCCTTGACCCACGACGCCTGGATGTTGCGGAATGCCGGCCGAGCATGAGCCGCGCGAGCGCGTGCATGCGGATCACCTCGGCGCCGGTGGCGCCGGGACGGACGTCGGGCACGAGGCGCTTGGAGTACATCGGCGCCTCGCTGTGGATGAACGACAGCGGCACGAACTCGGTGAAGCCGCCGGTGTCCTTCTGGATGTCGCGCAGCAGCGCCATGTGCGCACCCAGTGCTCGGTCGTCTCGACGTGGCCGTACATGATCGTCGAGGTCGTGCGGATGCCGAGCGCGTGCGCGGTGGTGATGACCTCCACCCACTGGTCGACGGTGATGCGGCCGCGGGCGATGACGTCGCGGATCTCCTGGTCGAGGATCTCGGCCGACGTGCCGGGCAGGGTGCCGAGACCGGCGTCCTTGCAGCTCGCGTCAGGTATTCCTCGATCGGACAGCCCGCGAGCGTACCGCGCCGTAGAGCACCTCTTCCGGCGAGAACGCGTGCAGGTGCAGCTCGGGCAGCGCGCGCCTTGAGCGCGCGGGTGAGGTCGATGTAGAAGCGGCCGTCCAGCTTGGGCGGCAGCCCGGCCTGGATGCACACCTCGGTGGCGCCGAGGTCCCACGCCTCGCGCGCGCGCCGCACGACCTCGTCGATCGGCAGGAAGTAGCCCTCTTCCTCGCGGTGGTCGCGGCTGAACGCGCAGAAGCCGCAGTGCTTGATGCAGACGTTGGTGAAGTTGATGTTGCGGTTGACGACGTAGGTGACGACGTCGCCGACCTGGCGGCGCCGCAGCTCGTCGGCCACCAGCGTGAGCGCGTGCGAGATCGCGCCCGGTGGCGCGGGCGCAGCACGTCGCTCTCGGCCACCGAGACCTCGCCGCCGTCGAGCGCGCGGTCGAGGACCACGCGCACGTCGCGCGAGGCCCGATCGAAGAGGGTACCGAGGCTACCAGCGTCGCCAGTGTTCATGAGCTGTCCTCACCAGGCCGTCGTCGTCGACCAGCGACGCTACCCGGGCGTCGCAGACGCTCGTCGAGGAACTCGGCGCGCGTCGCGAACTCCGGATAGACGGCCAGCCGCTCGCGGAAGATGAAGCCCTGACTCTCGGTGGCCTCGCGCAGCGCGCGCAGGCCGGGCCAGGGCTTCTCGGGGTTGATGTGATCGGGCGTCAGCGGCGAGACGCCGCCCCAGTCGTTGAGCCCGGCGGCCAGCAGGCGTGCGTACACGCCGGGACGTGAGGTTGGGCGGCGCCTGGATGTTCATGTCGGGGCCCAGCACCAGGCGGGCCACCGCCAGCGTGCGCAGCAGCTCGTCGAGCGTGGGCTCGGGCGCGTCGCGTCATGGGGATGCCGCGGCTTGGCGCGGAAGTTCTGGACGATGACCTCCTGGATGTGGCCCTAGCGCTCGTGCAGGTCGCGGATGGCGAACAGCGCGTCGACGCGCTCGCGCGGCGTCTCGCCGATGCCGATGAGGATGCCGGTGGTGAAGGGAATGCCGAGCTTGCCGGCCAGCGCGATCGTGCGCAGGCGTCGGGCCGGGACCTTGTCGGGCGCGTTGTCGTGCGCGTGCCCTCGCGCCAGCAGCCGCTCGGACAGCGTCTCCAGCATGATGCCCATGCTCACGTTGACCTCGCGCAGGGCGGCGAGATCGCGCTCGCCCATGAGCCCGGGATTGGCGTGGGGCAGGAGCGTCGACTCCTTCGAGCGTCAGCTGCGCACATCGCGCGCAGGTAGCCGAGCGTGGTGCGATGCCCGTGACGCGCGAGGAACTCGCGGTGCTCGGCAAAGCGCGCCTCCGGCCGATCGCCCAGCGAGAACAGCGCCTCCTTGGCGCCCAGGCGTCGCACCGGCCTGCACGAGCGCCACCACCTCGTCGGGCGCTCAGGGTGCGGGCGCCCGGCTCGCCGGGATCGCGCCGGAACGTGCAGTAGCCGCAGTAGTCGCGGCACAGCGTGGTGAGCGGCACGAAGACCTTCGCCGAGAAGGTGACGGTGCGACCGCGCCCGCGATCGCGCAGCTCGCCGGCGCGCGCCAGCAGCTCGGGGAGCGCGGCGCCGGGGCCCTCGATCAGCTCGCAGGCGGTGGCGTGGGTGATCACCGCTTGCCCTTTTTCTTCTTGGGCCCACGATTGACTCGACGTGCGGAGCCACGCGCTCCTTTGGTCAGGCCACCGGCGGCCTTACCCGATCTCGCGGCCTTCGCTCCGACAAAGCCCGGCATGACGTCCTTGGCGAAGCGGTCCAGGTTGGCGAGGACCGCGCCGAGCTCCTGATGGGTCGAGTCGAAGACGAAGTGGGTGACGCCCACCGCCGCGTAGGCGCGGATGTCGGCGGCGACCTGCTCGGCGGTGCCCTGGAAGAACGGGCGCTCGCCCGCCGGCGCCTTGGCCTGCTTGGGCCGCACCTCCATCGGGACGCGCAGCGACAGCGTGATGGCCTTCGGATCCCGGCCGGCCTCGCGCGCCACGGTATGGATGCGGCGCGCGCTCACCGCGTACTCCTCGGGCGCCAGCCGGATCGAGGAGCGCATCCCGATCGGATGCCAGCCGTCACCGAGCGTGGCGGTGCGGCGGAGCGCGGCATCGGTGTGACCGCCGATCCACACCGGAATGCCACCGGGTTGAGCCGGCTTGGGCAGCACGTGGATCGCCTGCACGCTGACGTAGCGCCCAGTGAAGGTGACGGGGTCCGTCGTCCACGCCGTGCGCATGAGCCGCACGTACTCGTCGGTGACGATCCCGCGCTGCTCGAACGGCGGCGTGCCGAGCGCTTCGAATTCTTCGCGCAGCCAGCCGACGCCGGCGCCGAGAATCACCCGTCCACCGGACAGCTGATCGATGGTGGCGAGCATCTTCGCGGTGAGCACGGGATGGCGATAGGGAATGACCAGCACGCTGGTGCCCAGGCGCGCGCGAGAGGTGACGCGGGCCAGGCACGCGAGCATCGCGATGGGCTCGAGGTAGTCCTGGGCGGCGCCACCCGGCAGCTGGCCGGTCGTCGAGTACGGATAGACGGACCGGGCCATCGAGGCCGGAAGCACGACGTGATCGGTGACGAAGATCGAAGCGTAGCCGAGCGCGTCGGCCTTCGCGGCGATCTTCAGCACCTGGTCGGGACTGGCCATCGGGCCACGGCCGGGAAGCGCGACGCCGAACTCCACGAATCCCTCCGGAGCGATGCAAGCGGGTCGGTAACGCCCGCTCATAGTAGGCCACGCGTCCAGGCATTGCAATCGCCCGGGGCCGCAAACCCTGTTCTTGACCCGGCCCCGTCCGCGTATGCTAGAGCGGCATGCCGACAACGGCACAGGTCGCTGATCGGCCGCGGCAGCGCTGGGTGATGTGGACGATCCCGGCCTTGCTCTTCCTCGTCGGCTTCTTCCATCGGGCCGCGCCGGGCGTCATGGCGCGCGATCTCATGCAGACCTTCGACGTGACCAGCGCCGGCATCGGCTCGCTCGCCGCGACCTACTTCTACGCCTATGCCGCGCTGATGATTCCGGCCGGGCTTCTGCTCGATGCGTTCGGGGTGAGGATCGTGCTGGCGATCGGCGGGGCGATCATGGGCGGCGGCGCGCTGCTCATGGGCGCGGCGGCGGGGCCGACGCTGCTGTTCGCCGGGCGCTTCCTGGTCGGACTCGGCGCAGCCGCCACGTTCATCGGTACGCTCAAGATCGCCGCCGCCTGGTTTCCGCCGACCCGGTTCGGATACCTCGCCGCGCTGAGCGCGACCGTGGGCATGCTGGGCGCGCTGCTCTCGACGCTGCCGCTGGCCACGCTGGTCGCGACGATCGGCTGGCGCCGCGCGCTCGGCGGGGTCGGAATCCTCACGCTCGCGCTCGCCGCCCTGTGCGGGCTCGTCGTCCGCGATCGGCCGTCCGGTGTGGCCGCCCCGCGCGCCCCCACGCTGCGCGTCGTGCTGGCCGGCGCGCTCGAGGTCCTGCGCAATCCGCACACGTGGCCGCCCTTCCTCGCCTTCTTCTGTCTGTACTCCGCGGCCGGCAACCTGATGCTGTGGATCGTGCCCTGCCTGCGCGACGTCTACGCGCTGGACGCGCGGCCGGCGGCGTCCTGTGCGATGGCCACCTCGCTGGCGCTGCTGGTGGCCGGGCCGTTCACCGGCTGGCTGTCGGATCGCGTGCTCGGCCGGCGCAAGGCCGTGTACGCGGTGCTCAGCTCGCTGCAGGTCGTGCTGTGGACCGTCTTCGTCCTCACGCTGGGCGCGCTGTCAGTGGCCGGCCTGTACGCGCTGCTGTTCGCCATGGGACTGGCCGGGGCCTCGTTCGTGCTCGTGTGGCCGATCGGACGCGAGGTGAATCCGCCCCACCTCGATGGGGTCGCCGTCGCCGTGGTGAACTTCGGCGGGTTCCTGGGGGCGGCGCTCACGCAGGGACCGCTGGGCGCCCTGCTCGACGCGCAGTGGGCCGGGGCCCTGGTCGACGGCGTCCGCCGCTATCCAGTGCAGGCGTACCGCACCGGGTTCGCCGTGTGCGCGGCGCTGGTGGCCGGGGCCGCCCTGCTCAGCCTGCTGATGCACGAGACCCGCGGCCTCAATATCCATGCTGAGCTGCGCGGCTCGCCGCCGGGTCCCCGGATCGGCACGGAGCCGGTGTGACGCCTCAGGAGCTCGCCGCCAGGATCGACGAATGGGCCCGCGGCGCCATGATCGAGGCCCACGGCACCCGGTTCGTGACGGCCGGACAGGGGCGTGCGGAGGCCCGCAACCGCCGCGGCCATGTGGGAGACCAACGGTACCGCGGAGTTCCGGCCCGGTCAGTTTCCGCTCACCCTGCAACTATCTGTAAACTTGATCCGGAACGCGAATCGGGGCACTCTCGTGGCTGAGGCGGAGATCGTGCACCGTGGACGGACCACTCTGGTCGTCGACGGGCGGGTCTCGGACGAGCACCGGCGGCTGATCGCCGGGCTCACCGCAACGCTTCTGGCGCCGGCAACTCCGGTGGCGACCGCTTCCGCCGACCCGACAGGTCGGTGAGCGGCAAACGAGACGGCATGCGACTCGCGTCGAAGATCTTCCTGGGATTCTCCCTGGTCATCGTCGTGGTGGCGGCGGTGGGCGTCATCAGTCTGCGCGCCGTCGGCCGGCTGGTGTCGGTGAATCGGGAGATCGCAGTCGAGTCACTGCCCGCGCTGCGTCTGAGCACGGGCGTGCGCGACACGATGCTGTCGCTGGCGCGCCTGCAGGCCCGCTACGTGGTGCTGACCGATCGGCGCTACGCCGAGCTCTGGCGCGAGTCGGCCGACCGGGCGCGGGTCGATCTCGATCGGCTGCAGGGGCTGGTGCACACGCAGGGCGAGAAGGCGCACCTGGCCGCGGCCACCGAGGCCTTCGAGCGCTATCGCGCGGCGGTGGTCGAGGAGCACGCGCGGCTGCGGCTCGATCGGCACGCGGTGGTGGACCCGGTCGGGCGGGGGATGGCCGAGCAGGTGGAGGTGCATCTGGAGCGATTGCAGGAGGCGACGTACGCGCGCGTGGTGCGCGCGCAGACCGAGGTGGCCCGGCTGGAGCAACGCACGTGGACCGGGGTGGGCATTGCGCTGGCCGCCGCGCTGGCGCTGGCGCTGGCGGCCACCGCGGTCATCGCGTTCCGGATCACGCGCTCGGTGCGGCGCCTGTCGGAAGCGACCGCCGCCGTCGCGGCCGGCTCGTTCCGCGAGCCGATTCCCATCGGCGGTCGGGACGAGCTCGGCGTGCTGGCCCGCGCCTTCAATGCCATGGCCACGCGGCTACGTCAGCTGGATGAAATGAAGGAAGAGTTCTTCGCGATCTTCTCGCACGAGCTGCGCTCGCCGCTGACGTCGGTGCGCGAGGCCGCGCATCTGCTGGCCGACGGCGTGCCCGGGCCGCTCACGACCAAGCAGGCGCGGCTGGTGGAGATCATCGGACGCTCGAGCGACCGGCTGCTGCGGCTGGTCAATCAGATCCTCGACGTCTCGCGGCTGCGCGCGGGGCTGCTCCCGATCGGGCAGGTGCCGGTGGATCTCGAGCGGGTCGTCGTCCGCGCCGCGGAGGAGCTGCGGCCCCAGGCGGAGGAGGCGGGTATCACGCTGCGGCGCGAGCGGGTGGGCACGAAGTTCGTGGTCACCGGCGACGAGGAGCGGCTCGTGCAGGTGGTCGTCAATCTCGTGGCCAACGCCGTGCGCTTCACGCCAACCGGGGGGCAGGTGGTCCTGCGCACCGTCGACGCCGGCCCCGAGTGCGAGCTGCAGGTGGAGGACACCGGCATCGGCATCCCGGCCGCCGAGCTGCCCCACGTGTTCGAGACGTACCGGCAGGCGCACGTCGGCCGCGGCGGCACCGGTCTCGGCCTGGCCATCGTGCGGGCGCTGGTGCTGGCGCACGGCGGGCGCGTGACCGTGGAGTCGCACGAGGGCAAGGGCAGCCGGTTCACCGTGCTGCTGCCCCGCGACGGAACGCCTGCGCGCGAGACCGGGGCGCGGTGAGCCGCACGCCCGCCGTGCTCCTGTTGATGGCGACGACCGCCGGGTGCGCGACGTGGCCGTTTGCTGGCGCCGGCACGGCGCTGCTCTCGCGCGCCGATCACCAGGCTCGCGAGGGCGCCTGGGAAGACGCCGTCGCCACCTACGACGAGTACCTCGCACGCTATCCTGACGCCTCCGCGGCGCCGCGGGCGCTGGAGACTCGCGACACGCTGGCGGCCATGCTGGTGGCGCGGAGCGAGCTGAAGCGCCTGCGCGCGGAGGTGACGCAGCTGCGCGCCGAGCTGGCGCAGGTGCGCGAGGACATGACCCGCCGCGAGGGCGACCTGGCGCGCACGCGCCAGGAGCTGGCCACGCGGCAGGCCGAGGCCGACCGACTGCGGGCCGACCTCGAACGTCTCAAGCAGATCGATCTCAGACTGGAGCGACGGCGGCCATGAAGCGCAAGGTCCTGGTGGTCGACGATGACCTCGCGATCGTCGAGGTTCTCGAGATGCGGCTCGTCGCGATGGGCTACGAGGTGACCGCCACCTCGGACGCCGAGAAGGCGCTGAACGCGGTGGAGAGCACGCGATTCGACCTCGCGCTGATCGACCTGCGCATGGCGCCGACCGACGGCATCGCGCTCATGGAGTCGGTGCACACCCGTCAGCCGCGCCTGCCGGTGCTGATCATGACCGCCCACGGCACGATCGAGACCGCGGTGGACGCCGTGCAGCGCGGCGCCTTCGACTACCTCACCAAGCCGTTCCTGCGCGACGAGCTGCGGGCCAAGATCGGCCGCGCGCTGGCCAGTCGCCGCTGGGCCCGCGACCGCGAGCGGCTGCTGGCGGTGGGCCAGACGCTGGCGTCGTCCGGGATCATGGCCCGCGTCCTCGACGCGGTGGCCCAGGGCGCGGTGGAGACGACCGAGGCCGAGCGCTGCGTCGTCTTCCAGCAAGAGCACGGGCGCCTGGTCCCGATGGCCAGCTCCGGCTCGCCGCCGCCGTCGTGGCCGGCGCTGGAGGCGGCGGCCGCCGAGGCGATGGCCAAGGGCGTGCCGGTGACGTTCCCGGGCAGCGCGGCCGGCGCCATCGTGGCCGCGCCGCTGGTGGTGCAGCGCGGACCGGCCGGGGCGCTCGTGATCGAGACGGCGGCCGGCATCGAGCCGACCGAGGACGACCTGGAGCTGCTGGCGCTGTTCTCGTCGCAGGCCGCGGTGGCGGTGCGCAACACGCACGAGCTCGAGCGCCTGCGCAGCGGCGCCTTGGCCGCGCTCGGACGCATGGCCACCCAGGTGGCGCACGAGCTGAAGAACCCGCTGGCCGGGCTGCGCCTGTACGCCCGGCATCTCGAGCAGCGGCTGACCCGCAACGGCGACGGGGAGGGATCGGAGCTGGCCCAGAAGATCACGTCCACCGTCGATCATCTGGCGGCCGTCGTCCAGGAGATCACCGCCTTCGGCCGGCCACCCGAGCTGCACCGCGTGCCGACGCAGCTGCCGGCCCTCCTCGACGAGTGCGTGGCGTTCGCCGAGGCCAAGTGCGAGACGCCAGGGCGTGGAGGTCGTGCGCGCCTACGATGCCGTCCTGCCCGCAGGCGATGCTCGACGCGCGCGAGCTCCGCAAGGCGCTGCTGAATCTCGTGCTCAACGCGATGGAGTCGCTGGGACCAGGCGGCAAGCTCACCGTCAGCACCGGCTTCTCGGCCGAGACGCGGACCGTCACGGTGATCATCGAGGACACGGGGAGCGGGATGACCGAGGAGACACTGTCGCGCATGTTCGACTTGTTCTTCACCACCAAGCCGCAAGGCACGGGGCTGGGCATGGCGCTGGCCCGGTCCGTCGTCGACCTTCACGGGGGAGATCTGGCCATTCACAGCACGGTGGGCAAAGGCACACGGGTCACCATCCGGCTGCCGGTGGACGGCGAGCCGGCCGACGGCCGCGACGGAGCGCGGGCATGAGACACACGGTCCTGGTGGTCGACGACGAAGCCTCGATCGCCGACGGCCTGCGCCTGACGCTGGAGGCCGAGGGGTACTCGGTGCGCATCGCCGGCTCGGTGCGGACCGCGCTGGGCGCGGTCGGCGCAGGCCGAGGCGCACGTGGCCATCGTCGATCTCATGCTGCCCGACGGCGACGGTCTGTCGCTCACCCGCGACCTCAAGACGCGCGATCCCGCCCTCGAGGTCATCGTGATCACCGCCTACGGCTCGGTGCGCAAGGCCATGGAGGCGACCAAGGGGGCCGGGGCCTTCCACGTCGTCGAGAAGCCGTTCGAGCCCGACGAGGTGCTCGGGCTCGTGAAGAACGCGCTCGAGCACCGCAAGCTCGTGGTCGAGAACACCGAGCTGCGCCGCCGGCTGGTCGAGCAGACCGCCGACAGCGAGATCCTGGGCTCCGCGCCCGGCATCCAGCGGGTGATGGAGACGATCGCCTCGGTGGCCGACACCGACGCCAACGTGCTGATCATCGGCGAGAGCGGCACCGGCAAGGAGCTGATCGCCAACGCGCTGCACGAGCGCAGCGCACGCCACGACGGTCCGTGGATCAAGATCAACTGCGCCGCGCTGCCCAAGGACCTCATCGAGTCCGAGCTGTTCGGCCACACCAAGGGCTCGTTCACCGGCGCCACCACCGAGAAGATCGGGCTGCTGGAGGAGGCGCACAAGGGCTCGCTGCTGCTCGACGAGATCACCGAGATGCCGGTCGACCTGCAGGCCAAGCTGCTCCGTGTGCTGGAGGAGCGGGTGGTCCGCCGTCTGGGCGGCGCCAAGTCGATCCCGGTCGACTTCCGGCTGCTCTCCTCGACGAACCGCAGCCCCGAGCAGGCGGTGAAGGACGGGCAGCTCCGCCAGGACCTGTACTTCCGGATCAACACGGTGACCATCGGGGTGCCGCCGCTGCGCGAGCGCCGCGAGGATCTTCCGGTTCTGGTGCGCGCGTTCCTCGATCGCTATCGCGCCAAGCACCAGCGCGCCGGTGGAGGGCATCGAGCCCGAGGCCTATCGCCGGATGATGGCCTACGCGTGGCCGGGCAACGTGCGCGAGCTGCAGCACGCGCTCGAGCGCGCCGTGCTGGTGGCGCGGGGTCGCGAGCTCACGCTCGGCTGATCTGCCGGAGTCGCTGCAGCACGGCGGCGGCGAGGGCGCGCTCGGCGGCTCCATCGCGCCCTCGGAGGTGCCGTCGGGCTCGCTCGAGGAGATCGAGCGCGCCTCGATCCTCAAGGCGCTGGACTCCACCCGCTGGAACAAGCAGGCGGCCGCCGCGCTGCTGGGTCTGCGCCGACCCGACGCTCTACTCGAAGATGCGCAAGCACAACATCCCGCAACGCCGGCCTTGATTACATGGGGGGCCTCGAAGGGCCCCCCAAGCCCCCCGGGGTGCTCGGGGCGCCCCGGCGGAGCCGTGGTGCCCCTCGGCGATTGCTTGGTGGATGGGTGGGCCACACTGCGTACGACCCTCGTCGCACGACCCTCGTGGGACGACCCTCTAGTACGGCCCTCGTAGTACGGCCCTTGTGGCGCGGTCCTTGTTGCACGGCGCTCGTGCACGACTCTGCTAGACGACCTTCGTTCCGATGGGCCTCCTGATGTGCGGTGCCGTCCTTCCGCACCGCTAAGGTGCTTTGACGCTGGGGTGTCGGAGTGCTGCGGCGATGCGATGGGGTGCGAGTGGCGGGCAGGTGACCGGGTGGATGAGCGCTTGAAACGCGTGCACTATGCGCGGGGCTGCCTAAGAAAGCGGCAGATGGGGGCGGGGGTCCGTGCGGAACGGGCTGATTTTCTTGAGGGAGGTACGGCATGAGCGTTGCTCCGTGCGGCTGGCTTCGGGAGGGTCGGTGAATGAAAAAGGTCGAGGCGATCATCAAGCCGTTCAAGCTGGACGACGTCAAGGAAGCCCTGACCGGCATCGGCATCATCGGCATGACGGTCTCCGAGGTGCGCGGCTTCGGACGTCAGAAGGGCCACACCGAGCTCTACCGCGGCGGCGAGTACACGGTGGACTTCCTGCCCAAGATCAAGGTCGAGGTCGTCGTCCCCGACCATCTGGTCGACAAGGTGGCCGAGGTGGTGGCCGCCGCGGCCAAGACCGGCAACATCGGTGACGGCAAGATCTTCGTGCTGCCCGTGGAGACGGCCGTCCGCATCCGGACCGGCGAGCGCGATCAGAGCGCGCTCTAAGATCGCCGCGGACCCAGGAGGACACATGTGAAACGGCTCACCCTTGCACTGGCGACGCTGCTCGTGCTGGCCACACTGACCGTGGTGCGCGCGCAGGCGCCGACCCCCGGCCGCCGACGCCACGCCCCGGCCGCGGCCGCCGCCCCGGCGCCCGCCGCGGCCCGCCCCCTCGAAGATCGACAAGGGCGACACGGCGTGGATGCTGACGTCCTCCGCGCTCGTGCTCATGATGACCGCGCCCGGCCTGGCCCTCTTCTACGGCGGCATGGTGCGGCAGAAGAACGTGCTCGCCACCCTCATGCAGAGCTTCATCATCCTGGCGGTCATCTCGATCCAGTGGGTCCTGTGGGGCTACAGCCTGGCCTTCGGCCCCGACAAGGGCGGCATCATCGGCGGCCTGGAGTGGATCGGCCTGCGCGGCGTCGGGGCTCGAGCCCTTCGCCGCCTACTCGACGACCATTCCCCACCAGGTCTTCATGGTCTTCCAGATGATGTTCGCCATCATCACGCCGGCGCTGATCACCGGGCGCCTTCGCCGAGCGCATGAAGTTCTCGGCGTTCCTGCTCTTCACCCTGCTCTGGGCGACGTTCGTCTACGACCCGCTCGCGCACTGGGTCTGGGCCGACGGCGGCTGGCTCAAGGAGCTCGGCGCGCTCGACTTCGCCGGCGGCACCGTCGTCCACATCTCCTCGGGCGTCTCGGCGCTGGTCTGCGCGATCGTGCTCGGCAAGCGCCGCGGCTACGGCCACCAGCCGATGCAGCCGCACAACCTGCCCATGACCGTGCTCGGCGCGGCGCTGCTCTGGTTCGGCTGGTTCGGCTTCAACGCCGGCAGCGCGCTCGCGGCCAACGGCCTGGCGGCCAGCGCGTTCACGGCGACCAACACCGCCGCCGCCGCCGCGGCGCTGGGCTGGATGTTCACCGAGTGGACGATGCGCGGCAAGCCGACCGTGCTCGGCGCGGCCTCGGGCGCGGTCGCCGGCCTGGTCGCCATCACGCCGGCCTCCGGCTACGTCGCGCCCGATGTCGGCGCTCGTCATCGGGGCCGTCGCCGGCTGCGCTCTGCTACTGGCCGTGCAACCTCAAGACGAAGCTCGGCTACGACGACTCGCTCGACGTCGTCGGCGTGCACGGCGTCGGCGGGACGTGGGGCGCGCTGGCCACCGGGCTCTTCGCGTCGAAGGCCGATCAACGATGCGGGCGGCGACGGGCTCTTCTTCGGCAACCCCGGCCAGCTCTGGACCCAGATCGTGGCGGTGCTCGCCACCTACGCGCTGGCCATCGTCGGGACCTTCGTCATCCTGAAGGTCGTCGACGTCGCTGGTCGGGCTGCGCGTGAGCCAGGAGGACGAGGTGGCCGGTCTCGACCTCTCGCAGCACTCGGAGACGGCCTACGCGTTCGGCGGCGGGTCGTACAGCGAGTACACGAGAGCGGCGGCGCCTTCGCCGAGACCATGCGCCGACGACCGAGGCGAAGCCCCGGCCGGCGCACTGACGGGCGCTTGATTTCGAGCGGACGCATTTCACTAAGGTAAGCGGGCCCACGGCGCACCCCGGGGCAGGCGGCAGCATTCCAATCACCACCGACAGGGAGAAGGAGTTCCGCATGACCGCGAAGGACGTGCTCAAGCTGGCCAAGGAGAAAGGCGTCAAGATCGTCGATCTCCGCTTCATCGACCTGCCGGGTCTGTGGCAGCACTTCTCGATCCCGGTGTCCGAGCTGAGCGAGGGCATCTTCGAGGACGGTCTCGGGTTCGACGGCTCGTCGATCCGCGGCTTCCAGACGATCGACGAGTCCGACATGCTGCTGATCCCGGATCCCGTCGACGGCGCAGATGGATCCGTTCACCGCGGTGCCGACGCTGGTGCTGATCTGCAACGTCAAGGATCCGGTCACCGGCAAGGCCTACACGCGCGATCCGCGCTACATCGCGCAGAAGGCCGAGGCCTACGTCAAGAAGACCGGGCATCGCCGACACGATCTTCATCGGCCCCGAGCTGGAGTTCTTCTTCTTCGACTCGATCCGCTTCGACCAGAACTACAACTCCGGCTACTACTTCATCGACTCGGAGGCGGGCGCCTGGAACAGCGGCAAGGAGGGCACCGCCGAGCAGCCGAACCTCGGCTACAAGCCGCGCTACAAGCAGGGCTACTTCCCGGTGCCGCCGATGGACCAGTTCCAGGACATCCGCTCGGACATGGTGCTGGCGCTCGAGAGTCGTCGGCGTCCGGGTCGAGGTGCACCACCACGAGGTGGCCACCGGCGGCCAGACGGAAATCGACATGCGCTTCGACACGCTGACGAAGATGGCCGACAAGGTGCTCTGGTACAAGTACTGCGCCAAGAACACCGCGCGGAAGTGGGGCAAGACCGCGACGTTCATGCCCAAGCCGCTGTTCCAGGACAACGGCTCCGGCATGCACACGCACCAGTCGCTGTGGAAGAACGGCAAGAACCTCTTCTACGAGCGGGGCGGCTACGCCGACATCAGCAAGATGTGCCTCTACTACATCGGCGGCATCCTCAAGCACGCGCCGGCGCTGCTCGCGCTGATCGCGCCGTCGACCAACTCCTACAAGCGGCTGGTGCCGGGCTACGAAGCGCCGATCAACCTGGTGTACAGCCAGCGCAACCGGTCGGCGGCCATCCGGATTCCGATGTACTCGAAGTCGGAGGGCGCCAAGCGCATCGAGTTCCGGACGCCGGACCCGACCTGCAACCCGTACCTGTCGTTCGCGGCGTGCGTGATGGCCGGTCTCGACGGCATCGCCAACAAGATCGACCCCGGCAAGCCGGTGGACAAGGACCTCTACGAGCTGCCGCCGGCCGAGCAGAAGAAGATCAAGCAGCTGCCGGGCGATCTCTCGATCGTGCTCGACAACCTCGAGAAGAGCCACGACTGGCTGCTCAAGGGCGACGTGTTCACGCCGGACGTGATCGAGACGTGGATCGAGTACAAGCGCAAGAACGAAGTCGACGCCGTGCGCCTGCGCCCGCACCCGTGGGAGTTCGCGCTCTACTACGATATTTGATGGACTGGGGGGCCCCGAAGGGCCCCCCAATACCCCCCTGTTGTTCGGGGCGCCCCGGCGGAGCCGTGGCGCCCCTCATCTTTTGCGTGGCGGTTGGCTGCTCGGTTCACTGCGTACTACCTGCGCGTGGCGAATGGGCAGTCGACTCCCCGTGGCGATGGGCCGGTCCCTCCGTAGTGCCTGCCGCGCGGCGGTTGGGGACTTGAGCCCGCTCCGTACTGCATGCTCGTGGCGATTCGGTTGTGCGTCGCTCCGTAGATCGGTTGCCGCCTCATTGGTGCAGCGTGTGTAGATGCAGCGCGATTGAGCAGCCGTAGCGCTGGATGCTGGCTGCGTAGGCAGCTGCCTCGGATGCTGATTGGCGTAAGCGGCTGATTTTGCGATGTCGCGGCTGTGGCATTGCGTTTGCGGAGCGTGGCGGCATGGCGAATGTGGCTCCGAAAGCTAGCGCGCGGTGGCGGGTCGCGATCGTGGACGATCATGAGCGCTCGCGCGCCGCGGTACGGGCGGCGGTGTGGGCGGCTGGCGGAGAAGTGGGCGGCGAGGCGGCGCGCTGTATCGACGCCATCCCGATGGTGACGCGCGTGCACCCCGACGTCGTCATCGTCGCGGTCGGCTTGCCCGACGGCGACGGCGTGGCCATCGCCAGCGAGATCACCCAGAGCGCGGGGTGTCCGGTCGTGCTGCTCACCAGCCACACGCGCGACGACCTCGTCGCCCGCGTGCAGGCCGCCGGGGTGATGGCCTATCTGCTGAAGCCCCTCCGCCCCGCCGAGCTGGCGCCGACCCTGGACCTGGCCATCGCCCACTTCGCACGAGACCAGCCGCCTGCGCCAGACGCTCGAGGAGCGCAAGGTGATCGAGCGGGCCAAGGGCCGTCTCATGGAGCGCCTCAACCTCACCGAGGACGAGGCGTTCCGCCGTCTCCGTCGCGCCGCGATGAACAGCCGGCGTCCCATGGCCGACCTCGCCCGGGCGCTGCTCGTATCCGAGTCAATCGCCGAGGGGCTGCCGACGATTTAGGCAGCTTGGGGGCGCCGGCCGGCGCCCTGTTTCCAAGGATTCCCAGCACTTAGACTCCGGTACGCCCCTTGCTCTGAGCGCCGCGCACGAGTGGACAACGACGTCCCTGACTCGACGGCAACGAGCGCCGCGACCACGGAGGCGAAACGTCCCACGCTCGAACGCACGAAAGGAGACGTCATGGCCGCAACGTTCACTCGTCGAGACTTTCTCAAGGGAAGCCTGGCCGCCGGCGCCGGCGTGGCCACCGTGGCCTCGCTCGGATTCCCCAGCATCATCACCGCCCAGGGCAAGGAGCCGATCAAGATCGGCGTCCTCCACTCGCTCTCGGGCACGATGGCGATCAGCGAAGTCTCGCTGCGCGACGTCGTGCTGATGGCGACGGAGGAGATCAACGCCAAGGGCGGCGTGATGGGCCGCAAGATCCAGCCCGTCGTCGTCGATCCCGCCTCCAACTGGGACCTGTTCGCGGAGAAGGCCAAGCAGCTGCTGCTGCAGGACAAGGTCGCCGTGATGTTCGGCTGCTGGACGTCGGTCAGCCGCAAGTCGGTGCTGCCGGTGTTCGAGAACAACAACGGCCTGCTCTTCTACCCCGTGCAGTACGAGGGCGAGGAGTGCAGCAAGAACGTCTTCTACACGGGCGCCTGCCCGAACCAGCAGCTGATCCCGGCCGCCGAGTACCTGATGTCGAAGGAGGGCGGCGGCTACAAGAAGTTCTATCTGCTCGGCACCGACTACGTATTCCCGCGTACCGCCAACAAGATCCTGCGCGCCTTCCTGCTGGCCAAGGGCGTGCCCAAGGAGAACATCGAGGAGGAGTACACGCCGTTCAGCCATCAGGACTACCAGACGATCGTCGGCAAGATCAAGCGCTTCTCCTCCGGCGGCGGCGCCTGCGTGCTGTCCACGATCAACGGCGACAGCAACGTGCCCTTCTACAAGGAATTCGCCAACCAGGGTCTGCGCAGCGAGAACGCGCCGATCATGGCCTTCAGCGTGGCCGAGGACGAGCTGCGCGGCATGGACACCTCCGCCCTGGTCGGCCACCTGGCGGCCTGGAACTACTTCCAGTCCGTCGAGAGCCCGGCCAACAAGAAGTTCGTGAAGGCGTTCAAGGAGTACGCGAAGAAGACCAACCTGCCCGGCGGCGACAAGCGCGTGACCGACGATCCGATGGAAGCGGCCTACTTCGGCGTCCACGTCTGGAAGCAGGCGGTCGAGAAGGCCAAGAGCGTCGAGGTCGACGCGGTTCGCAAGGCCGTGTACGGCCAGACGTTCGCCGCGCCCGTCGGTCAGATCAAGATGCACGAGTACAACCAGCACACGTACCGGCCGGTCCTCATCGGCGAGATCCTCAAGGACGGCCAGTTCAAGATCATCTCGCGCACCAAGGGCAACGTGGAGCCGGAGCCGTGGTCGAAGTACACGAGCCCGGACAAGGGGTGTGACTGGATCAATCACCAGGGTACGTATCAGAAGAAGGCCTGATGAAGCGACTGCTCGTGTTGTTGGTCGTGGCGTGGCTCGCCGGTCCTCCGGCGAGCCACGCGCAGTCCCCCGAAGCCGTCAAGGCGCTGGCCGATCTCGTCGTCGACGACGCGGACAAGCGCGAGGCGGCCATCGCCGTGATCGGCGGGACCCGGGATCCGAAGTGGCTGGAGTTCCTCGCCGCGCTTCGCGACGGCAACGTGTACGCGCGCGGCAAGAGCAAGGACGCCGAGGTCGTGGTGGGCGGCGCCAAGACCACCAAGGGCGACGCCGAGGTCATCGAGATCGCCTCCGCCTACGACCGCAAGCCGCTGGGCGCGGTGCCGCTGGCCGGGCTGGTCGAGATCGCCGCCGACCGCCGGCTGCGCATCGCCATCAAGCCGTTCCTCGACGCCGACGAGACACGCCTGCAGCTCGCAGAGTCCCGATCCGGAGGTGCGCCGCGGCGCGGCCATGAAGCTCGGCCACCAGGCGGCGGCCGGCGCGGCGCCGGTGGTCGAGGCGGCGATCACGAAGGAGACCGTGCCCAACGTGCGCCACACGCTGCAAGAGGCGCTGGCGCTGATTCGCCTGGCCAACGGCGATGCCGCCGTTCGCGTCCTGGCCGCCCAGTCGCTCGGGGCCCTGCACTCGTCAGACGCCATGCCCGCGCTGCAGAAGCTGGCCGCCGATACCGGCGCCTCGCCGGTCGAGCGGGATACCGCGCGCGCCGCCATCCGCCAGATCGAGCGCTGGGGCCTGCTGGTGCGGGCGGTGGAGACGGTGTTCCAGGGCGCCTCGCTGGCCTCGATCCTCCTGCTGATGGCGCTGGGGCTGGCCATCGTGTTCGGCCTGATGGGCGTCATCAACATGGCGCACGGCGAGCTGATGGCGCTCGGCGCCTACAGCACGTTCGTCGTGCAGAACGTCTTCCGCGCGCGCTGGCCCGAGCGCTTCGACGCCTACTTCGTGGTCGCGCTGCCCGTGTCGTTCGTGGTGGCGGCGGTGGTCGGCGTCGTCCTGGAGCGCGGCGTCATCCGCCGGCTCTACGGCCGGCCGCTGGAGACGCTGCTGCTGACCTGGGGCGCCTCGCTCATCATCCAGCAGGCGCTGCGTCTGTACTTCGGCGCCGCCAACGTGGACGTCTCCTCGCCGACGTGGCTGTCGGGCGGCTTCGCCCTCATGACCGGGCTCACGCTGCCGTTCAACCGGCTCTTCATCATCGCCCTGGCCTCGGTGAGCGTGGCCGCCATGTACTGGCTGCTGTTCCGCAGCGACACCGGCCTGCGCATCCGGGCGGTGACGCAGAACCGCAGCATGTCCTCCTGCCTCGGCGTGCGCGCCGGCTGGGTCGACGCCACCACGTTCGCGCTCGGCGCCGGCCTGGCGGGACTCGCGGGCTGCGCGCTGACGCAGATCGGCAACGTGGGCCCCTCGCTCGGGCAGAACTACATCGTGGATTCGTTCATGGTCGTCGTCACCGGCGGCGTCGGCAAGCTGCTGGGGACGATCCTGGCCGCGGCCGGCATCGGCGTGCTCAACAAGGGCATCGAGCCGGCGCTGGGCGCGGTCTTCGCCAAGGTCGCCATCCTGATCGCGGTCATCCTGTTCCTGCAGCGGCGGCCGGCCGGTCTGTTCGCGACCCGGGGGCGCGGTGCCGAAGCCTGAGCGGCTCGGCTGCTCCTCGTGGCCGGGCTGATCCTGGTCGTCGGGCTGCCGCTGGGCAACCTGCTGCCGCCGGGCTCCCCGCTGCACGTCTCCAACTTCACCCTGAACCTGTTCGGCAAGTTCCTCACCTACGCGATCCTCGCGCTCGGCCTCGATCTGCTGTGGGGCTACGCCGGCGTGCTCAGCCTCGGCCACGGCGTGTTCTTCGGGCTCGGCGCCTACGCCATGGGCATGCACCTGATGCTGGAGATCGGCTCCAAGAGCGTCTACCAGAGCGCGCTGCCGGACTTCATGGTGTGGAACCAGGTGAAGGAGCTGCCGCTGTTCTGGCGGCCGTTCAACAGCGCGCCGTTCACGCTGGTCGCCATCATGGCGGTGCCGGCCCTGTTCGCGCTGATCTTCGGGTTCCTGGCCTTCCGCAGCCGGGTCCGGGGCGTGTACCTGTCGATCATCACGCAGGCGCTGGCGCTGTCGGCGTGGCTGGTGTTCAACCGCAACGAGATGAACCTCGGCGGCACCAACGGCCTGGCCGACTTCAAGACGGTCTTCGGCGTCCCGCTCAACCAGCCGTCGACGCAGCGCATGCTCTACGTCGTCACCGCGGTCACGCTGGTGGCGGCGTGGGCGCTGTGCCGGTGGATCACCCAGTCGCGGGCCGGCAAGGTGCTGGTGGCGATCCGCGACAGCGAGACGCGCGTGCTCTTCTCCGGCTACTCGCCGGCCAACTACAAGCTCTTCGTGTTCGTGGTCTCGGCGATCGCTGGCCGGGGTGGCCGGCGCGCTCTACGCGCCGCAGGTCGGGATCATCACCCCGGCCAAGATGGGCGTGCTGCCGTCGATCGAGATGGTGGTGTGGGTGGCGGCCGGCGGGCGGGGGACGCTGGTCGGCGCCGTGCTCGGCGCCATCGGCGTCAACTGGATGCAGTCCTGGCTGACCACGAGCTATCCCGACCTGTGGCTGCTCTTCCTCGGCGCCCTCTTCATGAGCGTCGTGCTCTTCATCCCCGACGGCGTCGTCGGCGCCCTCGCGCGCCTCGCCCAGCGCCTCCGCCGGCGGTCCGCAAGAACCCTCGACGCGCCGCTCCTGGGACAGCCCACCCTCGGTCCGAGCCGGGCACGCGGCTCCGATACAACATGAGCGACGCGCATCGTCTACCTCGAGGACGTGACCGTCGCCTACGACGGCTTCAAGGCGCTCGACCGCCTGAACTTCTTCATGGACCGGCGCGAGCTGCGCGTGGTGATCGGGCCCAACGGCGCCGGGCAAGACGACGCTGCTCGACGTGATCTCGGGCCGGGTGAAGCCCGAGCACGGCCGCGTGATCTTCGGCCGCAGCACCGATCTCACGGCGCTCAGCGAGAACCAGATCGCCGCCCTCGGCATCGGCCGCAAGTTCCAGACGCCCTCGGTGTTCGTGAACCTCACGGTCTGGGAGAACGTCGAGCTATCGCTGCGACGGCCGAGCAAGGGCGTGCTGGCCACGCTGCTCGACCGCGACGGCGCCGACGCGCGCGACCGCATCGCGGCCACGCTGGCCACCGTCGGCCTCGACGGCAAGGCCGGCCAGCTGGCCGGCGTGCTGTCGCACGGCGAGAAGCAGTGGCTCGAGATCGGCATGGTGATGGCCCAGGACCCGGAGCTGCTCCTGGTGGACGAGCCGGTGGCCGGCCTGACCGAGGAGGAGACCGCGCGCACCGGGGAGCTCTTGCTGTCGATCGCCGCCGAGCGCTCGGTGCTGGTCATCGAGCACGACATGGAGTTCGTCCGCCAGATCGCGCGCACGGTCACCGTGCTCCACCAGGGCGCCATGCTCTGCGAGGGCCCGGTGGAGCAGGTGCAGAACGATCCGCGGGTGCTGGAGGTCTATCTCGGCCAGCGCAAGGACACCCATGCTGTCCGTTGAGAAGCTCGACGTCGCCTACGGGGGCTCGCAGGTCCTCTGGGGCGTGGACCTGAACGTGCCGGACGGGCAGGTGGTCTGCCTCATGGGCCGCAACGGCGTCGGCAAGACGACCGTGCTGCGCGCCATCATGGGCCTCATGCCGGCCCGGGCCGGCCGCATCGTGCTGGGACGGACAGGACATCACGCGCTGGTCGCCCGACCGCCGGGCGCGCGCCGGGCTCGGGTACGTGCCGCAGGGCCGCGAGATCTTCCCGCATCTGAGCGTGGAGGAGAACCTCCGGATGGCCCTGCTCGGCTGCGAGCGCGCCACGTCCATCGACGACGCGCTCGACCTCTTCCCCGCGCTCAAGCGCTTCCTCGCCCGCAAGGGCGGCGTGCTGTCGGGCGGCGAGCAGCAGATGCTGGCCATCGGCCGCGCGCTGCTCACGCGCCCCAAGCTCCTGATCCTCGACGAGCCGACCGAAGGAATCCAGCCCTCGATCATCCTGGAGATCGAGGAAGCGATCCACCGCATCAAGACGGAGCGCGGCGTGACGGTGCTGCTGGTCGAGCAGTATCTCGAATTCGCCGAGCGGCTGGCCGACAGCTACGTGATCCTGGCCAAGGGCAGCGTGGTGGCCGCCGGCGCCACCAAGGATCTCGAGGTGGAGGTGGTCAAGCACCACCTCGCCGTGTAAGACTCCCGCCCTATGCACCTGACCCCACGCGAGCAGGAAAAGCTTCTGATCTTCACGGCGGCCGAGCTGGCCCGCCGCCGGCGCGCCCGCGGCCTCAAGCTCAACCACCCCGAGGCGCTCGCCATCATCACGGCCGAGATGCTCGAGGGCATCCGCGACGGCCGCAGCGTCTCCGAGCTGATGGCCGCCGGCCTCAGCATCCTCGGCCGCGACGACGTGATGGAAGGCGTGCCCGAGATGATCGACGAGGTCCAGGTCGAAGGCACCTTCCCCGACGGCACCAAGCTCGTCACCATCCACCGCCCCATCCGCTGAACAGGAGAGGCGCTCTGTGATTCCGGGTGAGTACTTGCTCGGTGACGGTGACATCGTGGCCAATGCCGGTCGGCGCACGGTCGAGCTGACCGTCGCCAACACCGCCGATCGGCCGATCCAGGTCGGCTCGCACTTTCATTTCTTCGAGGCCAACCGCGCGCTGCGCTTCGATCGGCGCCCAGGCCTTCGGCATGCGGCTGAACATCCCGGCCGGCACCGCCGTGCGCTTCGAGCCGGGCGACGAGAAGCGCGTCACGCTGGTCGAGCTGGCCGGCGCGCGCCGGATCGGTCTCAACGGGCTCGAACGCGGCTGACCGCGAGCGCCTCCGCCGCCTGCGACGAGCGCGAGCAGGCCGCGGATCTCGATCAGGCCACCTGCGGCTCAGGCCGGCCTCGCGGAGCGCGCTACGATGACCCTGCGCATTCCGCGACGGCAGTACGCCGATCTCTACGGCCCGACCGTCGGCGACCGCGTCCGGCTGGCCGACACCGATCTGCTCATCCAGATCGAGCGCGATCTCACGACGCCGGGCGAGGAGGCGAAGTTCGGCGGCGGCAAGGTGATCCGCGACGGCATGGGCCAGTCGGCGCGGGCGACGCGCGCGGAGGCGACGCTCGACCTGGTCATCACCAACGCGGTGATCATCGATCACTGGGGCATCGTCAAGGCCGACATCGGCATCCGCGACGGGCGCATCGTGGCGGTCGGCAAGGCGGGCAATCCCGATCTCATGGCGGGCGTCGACGCCCGGCATGGTGATCGGCGCCGGCACCGAGGTGATCGCGGGCGAGGGCAAGATCGTCACCGCGGGCGGCCTCGACACCCACATCCACTTCATCTGCCCGCAGATCGTGACCGAGGCCATCAGCGCCGGGCTCACCACGCTGATCGGCGGCGGCACCGGGCCGGCCACGGGGACCGCGGCCACGACCTGCACGCCGGGCGCGTGGAACATCCACCGCATGCTGGAGGCCGCCGAGGAGTTGCCGGTCAACCTGGGCTTCCTCGGCAAGGGCAACGCCTCCGCGCCCGAGCCGCTGCGCGAGCAGATCGCGGCCGGGCGTCATCGGCCTGAAGCTGCACGAGGACTGGGGCACGACGCCCGCCGCCATCGACTGCGCGCTGTCGGTGGCCGAGGAGTACGACGTCCAGGTGGCGATCCACACCGACACGCTGAACGAGGCGGGGTTCGTCGAGGACTCGATCCGCGCGTTCAAGGGCCGGACGATCCACACCTACCACACCGAGGGCGCCGGCGGCGGCCACGCGCCCGACATCATGCGCGTCGTGCGGCGAGCCCAACTGCCTGCCGTCGTCGCACCAACCCGACGATGCCGTTCACCGTCAACACGATCGACGAGCACCTCGACATGCTGATGGTCTGCCATCACCTGAACGCGGCGCATCCCCGAGGACGTGGCCTTCGCCGAGATCCGCATCCGCGCCGAGACGATCGCCGCCGAGGACGTGCTGCACGACCTCGGCGCCATCAGCATGATGTCGCTCCGACTCGCAGGCGATGGGGCGGATCGGCGAGGTGATCATCCGCACCTGGCAGACCGCCGACAAGATGAAGAAGCAGCGCGGCGCGCTGCCCGGCGAGACGCTCCGGCGACGACAACCGCGCGGGTGAAGCGCTACGTGGCCAAGTACACGATCAACCCGGCCATCGCCCACGGCCTGGCCGAGCACGTCGGCTCGATCGAGGTCGGCAAGCTCGCCGACCTCGTGCGTGTGGAAGCCGGCCTTCTTCGGCGTCAAGCCCGAGCTGGTGGTCAAGGGCGGCCTGATCGCGTGGGCCGCCATGGGCGATCCCAACGCCTCGATCCCGACGCCGCAGCCGGTGCTCTACCGGCCCGATGTTCGGCGCGCTCGGCCGGGCGCGCGAGCTCGACGTCGGTGACGTTCGTCTCGGCGGCGGCGCTGGCGGCCGACGTGCCGCGCCGACTGGGGCTGACCCGGCAGGCGCGTGGCGGTGGGGCGCTGTCGCGGTCTGAGCAAGCGCGACATGGTGCACAACGATGCGCTGCCGAGGATCGAGGTCGATCCGGAGACGTACGAGGTCCGGGCGGACGGCGAGCGGTTGACCTGCGAGCCGGCCCGCGTCCTTCCCATGGCCCAGCGCTACTTCCTGTTCTGATCGTGGCGGCGACGATCGTGACCGACCGTCCCATCGTCGAGGCCGAGGAGCTCCTCGGCCTGGAGCGCGACGTGCTCGTGTTGACGGCGGAGGAGCGACGGTGGGGGAGGCGACGAGCGCGGACCGCGGCGGGCAGAGAGCTGGCGCTGGCCCTGCCGACGGGAAGCGTGCTGACGGCGGGCGAGGTGCTGCACGTCGATCGGGACTGGTACGTGGTGGTCGAGGCCGCGAGGGAGGCGGTGCTGGCCGTCGAGCCGCGATCCGCTGAAGAAGGCCTGCGGCTGGCGTTCGAGGTGGGCAATCGGCATTTCACGCTGGCCTGGGATGGCGCCCGCGCGCTGCTGCCGGACGATCCGGCGATGGAGCAATTGCTGAAACGGATGGATCTGCCGTTCGAGCGGACGCGGGCGGTGTTCGTGCCGCTGGGCCGGGCGCACCGGCATGACTGAGGGCTGGCTCGCGGTGCTGCAGTTCGCCGACGGGTTGTTTCCGGCCGGCGGGTTCGCGCACTCGCTCGGGCTCGAGACGTACGTGCAGGACGGCGTGGTGGGCGACCGGGCGGGACTCGAGGCGTTCGTGACGGCGCACCTGGAGGGCTCGGCGGGGCCGACGGACGCGGTGGCCGTCGCTCTGGCCGTCGCGGCTGGCAGCCAGTGACGACGTCGCGGGATGGGTCGCGCTCGACGAGCGAGTGGACGCCATGAAGGCCGTGCCCGAGCTGCGCGCGGCCAGCCGACAGATGGGACGGCAGACGCTGCGGGTGGCGGCGACGCTCGGCGCGGATGCGTTTCTCACCGCCGTCGAGCGGGCGGCCGTCGACGGCCTCACGCCCGGCCATCATCCCGTGGCGTTCGGCGCGGCGCTCGGCCGGGCCGGCGTGGAGCCGGAGCTCGCGGCCGGTGCGTATCTCTACACGACGGCGGCGCTGCTCGTCGGTGCGGGGCTGCGGCTCATCGCGCTCGGGCAGCTCGACGGCCAGCGCGCGCTCGCCGCGATGCGGCCGCGCATCGTGCGGCTGGCCGCGGCGGCGGCGCTGGCATCGGCGGAGGAGATGTGGTCCTTCAATCCGGGCCTGGAGCTGGCGGCCATCCGGCACGCCACGCTCGACGCGCGGTTGTTCCGCTCGTGAGCTCGACCCGCGACATCCCGCGTCCGCTCAAGGTCGGCATCGGCGGGCCCGTCGGCTCGGGCAAGACCGCGCTCACCGAGGCGCTCTGCCGGCGGCTGCGCGACACGCTCGACATGGCGGTCATCACCAACGACATCTACACGAAGGAAGACGCCGAGTTCCTCGTGCGTCGCGGCGCCCTGGCGCCCGAGCGGGTGATCGGCGTGGAGACCGGCGGCTGCCCGCACACGGCGATCCGCGAGGACGCCTCGGCCAACCTCGAGGCGGTGGCCGCGCTGGTGCAGCGCTTTCCCGGATCTCGACCTGCTCCTGATCGAGAGCGGCGGCGACAATCTGGCGGCGACCTTCAGTCCGGAGCTGGTCGACGCCGCGATCTACGTCATCGACGTGGCCGAGGGCGAGAAGATCCCGCGCAAGGGCGGCCCGGGGATCATGCGGTCGGACCTGCTGGTCATCAACAAGATCGATCTGGCGCCGTACGTGGGCGCCGATCTCGGCGTGATGGAGCGGGATGCCCGCCGGATGCGGGGCGAGCGCCCGTTCGTGTTCACCAACCTCAAGACCGGCGAGGGCGCCGACGAGATCGTCCGCTGGCTCCGGACCGAGCTGCTGCTGATCCCGGCGTAGCCGGTCCTCTCGCGCGCGTCGGCCGCGACGGGGCGCTGCGGCTCGCCTTCGAGCGGCGCGCAGACGCCAGCGTCCTCACCGCGTGCCCGGTCCATCCTGCCCCTGCAGGTGCTGGCGCCGATCGCTCTCGACGACCCGGCGGCCATCGTCTCGCTGCTGAATCCCACCGGAGGCGTTCTCGGCGGCGACCGGCTCGTCGATCGACGTCACGCTCGCCGAGGGCGCCCACGCGTGCGTGACCACGCCCTCGGCGACGCGCATCTATCGCTCGACCGGCGAGCCGGCCGTCCAGACCGCGCGCCTGCGTCTGGGTCCCGGGGCGATCGTCGAGTGGGTCCCCGACCACACGATCCCGTCCGCCGGCGCGGCCCTGCGGCAGTCCTTCGACGTGGAGGTCGCCGACGGCGCCCGGCTCATCCTGATCGACGCGTTCGCCGCCGGCCGCGTGGCACGGGGCGAGGCGTGGCGCTTCGCCCTGCTGGACAGCACGCTGACCGTTCGCGACGCCCGCGGTCTGCTCCTGCACGACCGCTTCGTCCTGCGCGGCGGCGCGGACTGGGACCGGCTGGGACTGGCCGAGGGGCGGCCGTACTTCGCCACGATCGTCCTCATCGCCGAGGCCGGCCTCGACGCATTCATCGCCGATCTGCCGCGGCGCGCTGCCCACGGACGCCGCCACGGTGGGCGCGGCCCGTCTGCCGCGCCGCGGAGCGCTAGGTCCGCTGCCTGGCCACCGGATGCCCCCGCGCTGTCGGCGGCCCTCGACTCCGTCTGGACGCTGGCCCGCGCCCGCCTGCTCGATCTCCCCCCACTACGCCTTCGCAAGCTCTAGCCCGCGCCGGAGAAGCTTCGAGGAGCGCCAGGCCAGCGTCGCTGACACACCCCGACCGTACGCACCGCGTCCACAGTGATATCGAGCCTCGGATACCGCGCCGCAGATGCCGAGGCGCAGATACCGAGGCGCGGATATCGAGCGCGGAAATCGAGGCGCGGAATGTCGAGGCGCGCCACGGCTCCGCCGGGGCGCGACGAGCGACCGGGGGCTTGGGGGCCCGGTCGAGGCCCCCATGTGAATAGCCGGCCATGTCGGGGCCCCCCATGAGGCTAGCGCAGGCGTGACGTTTTCGTTACACTGCAGGCGGCATGTTCCAGTTCATTCCGCGCGAAGTGAAGTTTTTCGATCTGTTCGACCAGCAAGCGCAGAACATCATCAAGGCCTCGCAGCTCCTGCGCGAGCTGGTCAACAACTTCGCCGACGCCCGGGCCAAGGCCCACGCCATCAAGGAAGTCGAGCACGCGGGCGACCAGATCACCCACGACATCGTGAAGAAGCTCAACACCACCTTCATCACGCCCATCGATCGGGAAGACATCCACGACCTGGCCACCCGCCTGGACGACGTGCTCGACTTCATCGAGGCCGTCGCCGAGCGGCTGGTGGTCTATCGCATCAAGGAGACGACCTCGGCGTGCCGGGCCATGGCCGACGTGATCGTGCAGATCGCGCTGGCCACGGACCGGACCATCAAGTGCCTGCGCACGCATGGACCCCGGCTTCCACGAGCACGCGGTGGAGGTCAATCGTCTCGAGAACAGCGCCGACAACCTGCTGCGCGACAGCCTGGCCGCGCTGTTCGAGGAGAACGGCGACCCCATCGAGGTGATCAAGTGGAAAGAGATCTACGAGACGATGGAGACGGTCACCGACCGGTGTGAGGACGTCGCCAACGTGATCGAGGGGATCATCCTCAAGATGGCCTGATCGCTTCGTGCTCTCCATCGTCGTCTTCATCGTCCTCGTCGCCCTCGTCTTCGACTTCATCAACGGCTTTCACGACGCGGCCAACTCCATCGCCACCGTCGTGTCCACCCGCGTGCTGACGCCGCTGCAGGCGGTGGTGTGGGCGGCCTTCTTCAACTTCGTCGCCGCCTTCGGCTTCGGCGTCCAGGTGGCGACCACGGTGGGCAAGGGCGTCGTCCACTCCGACGTCGTCGACCAGTGGGTGATCCTGGCCGGACTGATCGGCGCCATCACGTGGGACCTGATCACGTGGTGGTGGGGGCTGCCGACCTCCTCGTCGCACGCGCTCATCGGCGGCTTCGCCGGCGCGGCGCTGGTCAAGGCCGGGCTTCGGCTCGCTGGTGGCCAGCGGGCTGATCAAGATCGGCGTGTTCATGGTGCTGGCGCCGGTCATCGGCGCTCGTCGTGGGCTTCGCGATGATGCTGCTGACCATGTGGGTCTTCCGCAACGCAGACGCCCGGGCGCGTCGATCGCATCTTCCGCCGCGGCCAGCTCGTGTCGGCCGCCGCCTACAGCCTCGGCCACGGCACCAACGACGCGCAGAAGACGATGGGGATCATCGCGGTGCTGCTCTTCACCACCGGCCACCTCGGTCGCGAGTTCTACGTGCCGTTGTGGGTCATCCTGTCGGCCCACGCCGCGCTGGCGCTCGGCACGATGTGCGGCGGCTGGCGGATCGTGAAGACGATGGGGATGCGGATCACCAAGCTGCGGCCGGTCGGCGGCTTCTGCGCGGAGACCGCCGGCGCGATCACGCTCATCGGCACGGCGCTGGCCGGCATTCCGGTCTCCACGACGCAGACGATCAGCGGCGTCGATCATGGGCGTGGGCGCCATCCAGCGCTTCTCGGCGGTGCGCTGGGGCGTGGCTGGACGTATCGTGTGGGCGTGGGTGCTCACCATCCCGGCCTCGGCGATCGTGGCCGCCGCCACCTGGATGCTGCTACGGCTGCTCGGCGCCTGATTGTGGCTGGCCGGCGCCTGGGCGAGCCCTGATCGGTGGCCACCGACGTCCTCGTCGTCGAGGACGAGCCGGACATCCGGAATCTCATCGTGCATCACCTCACGCGTGAGGGCTTCCGCTGTCGCACCGCCGCCACCGGACCCGAGGCGCTGGCCCGGGTGCGGGCCGTGCCGCCCGATCTGATCGTGCTCGATCTCATGCTGCCGGAGATGGACGGCCTCGAGGTCTGCCGGCGCCTGCGGGGCGATCCGGCCACCGCGTCGCTCCCGATCATCATGCTGACGGCAAAGGCCGACGAGGTGGACCGCATCGTCGGCCTCGAGCTCGGCGCCGACGACTACCTGGCCAAGCCGTTCTCGCCCAAGGAGCTGGTGGCGCGCGTGCGCGCGGTGCTGCGCCGCGCGCGCCCCGGCCCGGTCAGCCACCCGGTCAGCGTGGGCGAGATCAGCCTCGACGCCGCTCGCCACACGGTGACCGTGGCCGGCCGCCCGGTGGAGCTGACGCCCAAGGAGTTCGATCTACTGCAGTCGCTGCTGGAGGCGGCCGGGCGCGTGCTGTCGCGCGAGCATCTGCTGAACCGCGTGTGGGGTTACGCGCGCGCCGACGAGATCGAGTCACGCACGGTGGACGTGCACATCCGGCGATTGCGCGCCAAGCTCGGCGCCGAGGAGCGGCGTATCGCCACGATCAAGGGTGTCGGCTACCGCTTCGACACGGACTGACGGCGGCGGTAGACTGACGGCATGAAGACACAGATCGCGCGCCTGCTTCGCCGGCTCAGCCACGGCGCGGCCGGTTGCCTGCTGGGCGGTGCGCTGATGGTGCCGATGGGCGGCGCGCTGACGGTGCCGATGGGCCCCACCACCACGTCGCAGGCGGTGAACCAGATCAACTCGCTGGCCACCCAGCCGATGGCGCCGTCATCGGCGACGCAGCGTGCGATCGTCGGTGAGCCGGCGCAGTGGGTGCCTGATCGCGCCGTCCCCGTCCCGGGCGCCGGCGTGGTCATGGTCCCCGGTCACTGGGAGCGCCGGCTGCAGCCGCACCAGGTCTTCGTGCCCTCGCTGACGATCCGCAATCCTCAGACGGGCGTGCTCAGCACGTTCCCCGCCGGCACGTACCCTCCCGTCGACGAGCGCCTCGCTCCCTGAGCGACCTCGCCCCGCGCGCGCTCGCCGTCAATCAGGCGATGCTCGCGCTGGGCCATGAGGTCTTCGACGCCGACGGCGCCCGGTTCGTGCGCGACCGGCGCCTGCCCGACCTCTGGGAAGCCAACCGGGTCACCGCGGTCACCGCGTCCTCCGACGCCGCGATCGATCGGCTGCTCGCGCGTGTCGAGCGCGAGTATGCGGACCTCGGCCATCGCCGCTTCGATCTGGACTTCGCCACGCCGCCGGCCTTCGAGGCCCGGCTGCTGCTCGACGGGTACCAGGCCCGGGAATTTCTCGTGATGGTGCTGGGCGGCGAGTGGCAGGGTCGCGCCGGGGCCGCGGACATTCGGCCGTGCACCGACGCCGAGGCGTGGGCGGCCTACGACGCGCTCAAGCGCGACGACTGGCGCGAATCCGCGCAGCGTCTCGGGCTGCAGCAAGGCGGTGTCGGCACACAGATGGTCGACAGCCATCGCCGCCGGTGTCCTCCCGCGCGCTACTGGCTCGCGTGGATCGACGGCGCGCCGCGCGGCTTTGTGTCGTCGTGGCAAGGGGTGGGTGGCGTCGGCCAGGTCGAGGATCTGTACGTCCACCCTGATGCCCGCGGCCGTGGCCTCGCGTCGGCGCTCATCCGGCACGGCGTCACTGACTGCCGGGAGGCGGGTGCGGGGCCCGTGGTGATCGTGGCCGACGCCGACGACACTCCTCGGCTTGCGTACTCGCGTATGGGCTTTCGGGCTGTGGCTGTGTCGCGGGCGTATCTGCGGCGGCTGTCTTCGTCTCGCTGAATCGCTTCGATGGCTATCGATCGGGCGGCGCCGGGTTGGCCGGGACGCGTCCGAGGTGGGGGCCCTGAAACCACGAGGCGGCAGACCGCTTCGAATCGGCCTTGGCTGGGCTCCACCTCACGGGGGGCGCACGGTCTTAGGGGACGGGAACGGGTTTCAGCGGCCCCCACCTCGGACGCATCCCGGCCAACCCGGCGCCGCCCGGCGGACGCTACCTCAGTCGGTGGAGCGCTTCGGGCTATGCGTTGCGCGATCTCACGATCAGCCAGGCGGCGGCAGCCCAGCACGTGAGGCCGAGCGCGACCCAGGCGATCGCGAAGGGGAGCTTCGGCGGGTCGGCGCGGAGACTGAGCTCCGCCGTTCCGGCGGGAGCCATCACAGCCGTCAGCGCGCCGTAGGCGGGGAACGGGGTGAGGTCCATGCGGCGGCCGTCGGTCAGGATGGCGGTGGCGCGGAGGTCTTCGGTGAAATTTGTGGCGAGGGTCAGAGGGCAGGGGACGGGTGTGGAGGTCGTGGCGACGATCTCGTGGCCGCGGCGAGGGGCTGAAACTTTGTGTACCTGCGCCTCGTGACAGCGGGGGTCGAGCGTGGCGGGCACGTCGGCACGGGCGGCGAGTGGATCGGTGTTGTCGAGCCAGAGCACTTCTGAGGCGCGGTGGGCCAGGGAATCGCCGGGGGCGCGGAGCTCGCGGGCCAGGGCGGTCAAGTCGTTGAGGCGAGTTGTCGAGGCGCTGAACCAGGCGGGGCCGGCGGTTGGGCCGAGCGGGGTGAGGGCGAGACGGCCGCGGGCGGGGAGCGTCACGTTCCAGCCGACGTTGTAGAGCTGTCGCAGGGTGGAGAAGGCGGGATCGTTGGCGGGGAGCTTGAAGAAGTTTGCGGTGGGCTGGTAGGGATCGCCGCGAAGCGCGAAGACGAGGCGCGAGAATCGCCCGGTCGGTGCGCCGTAGCCGTCGAGGCTGGCGAGTCCGGCGGCGTACGCGGAGTTCACCGTGAAGACGGGGATCTCGAGATCCAGCCGCACGCGACTCAGGGTGGAGTCGAGCTCGGGCTTGATCCGCCGGACGGCGGCGCCGAGGCTGTCCGCCTCGGCGAAGTGGCGCGGCGGCTCGGGGAAGGGCAGCAGTCGCTCGCGGAAGGCCGAGACGCTGCATGCGCCGAGCACGAGCAGGATCATCGCGACGGGCACCGCGCCACCTCGCCACAGCACCGTCACGGCCGCGACGACCAGCGCGAGGGCGGCCGCGTCGCGGAGCGTGGGGGGCGCCACGAAGAGAAGGATCGCGAGGGGAATGCCGAGCCACGCGAGATGCTCGCGCCACGCTATTGCCATCGGCCGGCGCCGTTCGGTTCTGTCCTTGCGGCGGCGGCGAGTCGAGCGCGGCGCAGAAACCGGGGCAGGCGTCTCGGTGCGGTCCCATCGCGTGAGCGCCGCCACCGACAGGATCGAGAGCGCCCAGATCAGCGGCAGCGCCGCCCGGGCGGGGACCCGGAAGCTGCGCAGGGGAGGGATCGACGCGAGCAACGCGCGCGACAGTGGCGTCAGGTCCATGCTCAGGACGATCGCCGCCACGACGGCGATGGCCAGGCCGATCGCGAGCGCGCGAGCCCGGCGCCACGGCAGGAGCGCCAGCAGCACCATCAGCGGACCGATCGGATAGTTCACCTCGTGGTGCAGTGACGGCGCGCGGTCGGGTGCCGCCAGCGCCCGCGTCCACGGCAACGAGGTCAGCCAGTCGCCCACGGTGGAGGTGACGAAGTCGTACGTCACGATGGCGGTGCCCAGCGGCCGCGCGGCGTCCGAGCCGCGGGCGTGGACGAGCACGCCCCAGAAGGCGGGCAGCGCGACGAGGAACGCGCCGATGGTGATGAGCACGGGCGAGTGCAGACGGCGCCACGGCCCACCGCGACTCAGCCAGAGGCCCAGCATGATCGGCGCGCCGAAGACCGCGCCATAGACGACGATCTGCTGGCCCGCGTGGAGAAGCCCGAGCACGAACGCGGCGGCGCTGACCCCGCCCAGCGACAACGTCAGCGTGCGCGCGGCCGCGGCGGCCACCAGCGCCAGCGCGGCGGCGAACGGCAAGAGCCCGACCACGAGGTTGAGGTGCCCGAAGGCCAGCCGCCACGCCAGGACGGGGGCGAAGCCGCACAGCCAGATGACGCCGATCCGCCCGATCGGCGTCAGATCACGCGGCGGGCCGTCACCCAGCGCGGTCAGGTCGGCGGCCGCGCGGCAGCCCAGGAAGGCCAGCAGCGCTTGCACGATGAAGGCGGACCAGACGGAGATCGCCGTCGGGCCGAGGCCGGTCGCCGCGAGCAGCGAGAAGAGTGGAAAGGCGCCCGCCGTGTCACGACCCTTGAAGCCGCCCAGCACGTCGGGCCGATAGACGAGCGCGCGCCAGCCCTCACCGGTCTCGACGATCTCGCGGATCGACAGGAGATTGTGCAGCGAGGCCAGCTCGTCGTGGCCGGCGATGGCGCGAGGGCCCGACCAGCCGAGCAGGAGCCACCACGTCAGCGGCACGACCGCGAAGGCGAGCGCCAGCGTCAGGAGATCGTCGCGCTCCCGCCCCGCGGTCATCGCGTCCACGCTATCATGTGACGCCGTGCTGAACCGACTCGTGTTGCCGGTGCGCCGCCGGATCGCGGTGAAGCTGACGCTCACCCTGGTCGGCTTCGTGGCGGTCACCACGCTGGTGGCCGGCGTGTATCTGCGCCACGCGCTCGATCAGTTCGCGGTCGAGGCGCTGGAGTCGCGGCTGGCCACGGCGGAGCGACTGCTGCACGACGAGACGCGCTCACTGCTGGTCCGCAACGCGGGCGCGGAAGAGATGGCCCGCTTCACCCGCCGCGCGGCGGTGCCCACCGAGTCGCGGGTGACGGTGATCGCGCCCGACGGTCTGGTGCTCGGTGACTCGGACATCGCGCCCGGCGATCTGGGGCGACTCGAGAACCACCGGGAGCGGCCCGAGGTGCGCGCGGCGCTCGAGGGCCGGGTCGGACGCGACCTGCGCACGAGCGTGTCGATCAACGCGCCGCTGCTCTACGTCGCGCTGCCGGTCATCGAGGACAGCCACCGGATCGTCGGGGTGCTGCGTCTGGCCCTGCCGCTGTCGGCGGTGACCGCGGCGTACCACGACCTGCACCGCGTGATGCTGATCGGGGGCCTGGTGGCCCTGGTGGTGGCGTTCGGCATCGGCATCTTCGTGGCCGGACGCGTGACCCACCCGATCGTCGAGATGCAGGCCATCGCCCGGCGGATGAGCGAGGGACAGTTCGCGGTCCGGGCGCCGGTGCGCTCGGTCGACGAGATCGGCGCGCTCGGCCGGGCGCTGAACGTGATGGTGGGACGCCTGCGCGAGCAGCTCGAGAGCGTGGAGGCGGAGCGGGCCAAGGCCACCGCGATCCTCGACGGCATGGTCGAGGGCGTCATCGCGGTCGACGCGCACGAGGCGATCTTGTTGATGAACGAGCGGGCCCGGGCGATCTTCGGCGTCGGCGCCGGCCGGGGCGAGGGCAAGCCCTTCCAGGAGATCGTCCGCAACGCGGAGCTTCACGAGATCTTCCGCGAGAGCCACGCCCCGGACGGCGGCGCGCTGCAGCGCGAGCTGCGGCTGCGGCACCCCGCCGATCGAACTCTGCGGGTGAGCGCGGTGCCGCTGGCCCTGAGCGGCGGCGGCACCGGTGTGGTGATGGTCCTGCAGGACGTCACCGAGCTGCGCCGACTCGAGCAGGTGCGCACCGAGTTCGTGGCCAACGTCTCGCACGAGCTGCGCACGCCGCTCACCGCGATCCAGGGCTATCTCGAGACCCTGCTCAACGGCGCGCTGGAAGAGCGGGAGCACGCCCGGCGCTTTCTCGAGATCGCCTTCCGCCACACCGAGCGGCTGGGCCGGCTGCTCAACGACCTGACCGATCTGTCGAACATCGAGCTCGGCAAGGTCTCGCTGCGGCTGTCCCCGGTCCGGGTGTCCGAGGTGGTGGCCTCCGTGATCGACATCGTGAATGCCAAGGCCACCGCCGGCCGGGTCGGCCTGGTCACCGACGTGCGGCCGCCCGATCTGACCATCCACGCCGATCACGACCGCCTCGCGCAGATCCTGATCAACCTCGTCGACAACGCGGTCAAGTACACGCCCGAGAACGGCTGGGTCACGGTGCGCGCGCGCGCGCTCGACGACGGGCGGGTCGAGCTGATGGTGCGGGACACCGGCGTCGGGATCCCGCGCGCCGACCTGCCGCGCATCACCGAGCGCTTCTATCGCGTCGACAAGGCGCGCTCGCGGGAGCTGGGCGGCACCGGGCTCGGGCTGGCGATCGTCAAGCACCTGGTGCTGGCGCACGGCGGCGATCTGGCGATCGAGAGCGAGCAGGGCGAGGGGACGACGGTGCGCGTCGCGCTGCCCGGCGGCGGCCCGGCCATCGCCTCGCAGATGCCGCTGCCGATCCCGGGGGTGTGACGATGAAGCCCGCGGTCCTGCTGATCAGCATCGACGGCTTCTCGGCCGCGCTGTTCGGCGACGCGGCCGTGAAGATTCCCACGCTGCGCGCGCTCGCCGCCCGCGGGGTCGCGGCGGCCGGACTACGCCCGGCGTTTCCCAGCGTGACGTGGCCCTGCCACACCACGCTGGTGACCGGCGCGTCGCCCGCCCGCCACGGCATCCTCGGCAACGAGGTGCTGGATCGCACCACCGGGCGCGTCGTCCGCCACGAGGGCGATCCCACCGACGCTCCCATCCGCGCCGAGACGCTGTGGGACGCCGCCGCGGCCGCCGGCCTGGCCACCGCGACGCTGTGCTGGCCCAAGACGCGTGGCGTACGCAGCATCCGTGACAACGTCCCGGAGTTTCTCGAGCAGGCGCTGTTCGAGGAATGGACCTCGCGTCCGCTGTGGGACGAGGCCCGGGCGCTCGGCCTGCCCATCGAGCGCTACGCCGACTGGAGCGTGAGTCGCCCGCTCACGCCGATGCAGGATTGGCTGACGCTCGAGCTGACCCGCCACGTGGTGCGCCGGCGGCCGCCCGACCTGCTGCTGACGCACTTCCTGATGGTGGACGCTTTCCAGCACGAGTTCGGGCCCGGCAGCCCCGAAGCGCGCTGGGCGATGGAGCATGCGGACGGGCTCGTGGCGACGCTCCTGGCGGAGCTGGCCTCGGCCGGACGGCTGGAGACGACCGATGTGGTGGTGCTGGGCGATCACGGGTTCGTCCCGGTCGAGCATCGCGCGCTCCCGAACGCCGCGCTGCACGCCGCGGGGCTCCTGGAGGTGGATGCGAGCGGGGTGGTCCGCTCCAGCCAGGCCCGGGTGACGGCCAACGGCGGATCGGCCCACGTCTACGTCGGCGCTGGACGCGGCGCCGGAGATCGCGCGCGGGAGGTGCTCGCCGCGGCCCCGGGGGTGGCCGAGGTGCTCGGGCCGGAAACGTTCGCCGGGCTGGGGCTCCCGCATCCGGCCGAGGATCCGACCCAGGGCGATCTCGTGCTGCACGCCGCCGAGGGCTGGTACTTCACGAGCCACGCGACGCCGGAGCGCGCGGCCAGCGCGCTCGCGTACCGTGGCACGCACGGCCACCGGAGCAGCGACCCGCGCCTGCACGCGGCCTTCCTCGCCGCCGGCCCCTCGATCGTCGGGAGCGCGCGGACGGGCGTGCTCGATCAGCTCGACGTCGCGCCCACGATCGCGTCGATCCTCGGCGTGCGGCTGGCCGCGGCCGAGCGGACCGCGGCGCCGAGCGTGCTCCGCCGTTTCTGAGCGCTCACTGCGGCCACTCCTGAATCTAGCGGCGCAGCTTGTTGGAGGCGTCGAGTGCGGCGACCTTGTAGCACTCCGCCAGCGTGGGGTAGTTGAAGACGTTCTGGAGGAAATACGCCATGCCGCCGCCGTGCGCGAGCACCGCCTGGCCGATGTGGATCAGCTCGGTGGCGCCGGTGCCGATGGCGTGGACGCCGAGCAGGCGGCGGTCCTCGCGGTGGAAGATCATCTTCAGGAGGCCGGTGTCGTCGCCCAGAATCTGACCGCGCGCGATCTCGCGGTAGCGCGCCAGCCCGGTCTCGTACGGCACGTGGTCGCGCGTGAGTTCCTGCTCGGTGGGGCCGACCATCGAGATCTCCGGCACCGCGTAGATGCCGATCGGAAAGTGGGGGGACATCGGCCCTGCCTCGATGCCGAAGGCGTGACAGGCGGCGAGCCGGCCCTGCTCGGATCGACGTCGCGGCGAGGCTCGGATAGCCGATGACGTCACCGGCCGCGAAGATGTGCGGCACGGTCGTGCAGAACGTCTCGTCGACCTTCAGCCGGCCACGCTCGTCGGCGAGGAGACCGGCCGCGCCGAGATTCAGCCGGTCGGTCGCCGACACGCGTCCGGCGGAGAACAGCACCACGTCGCTGACGATCCGTTTGCCGGATTCGAGCAACAGCACGCCCCGCGGCGTCGGGCTCGACTCCACCGCGATCGAGGCCACCGCCTCGCCCAGCCGGAACGTGACGTTGCGACTGCGCATCTGGTGGAGCAGCTCGTCCACGATCTCACGGTCGAGGAATTCCAGCGGCCGGTCGCGGCGCTCGATGAGGGTCACGGACACGCCGAGCGCGGCGAACATCGAGGCGTACTCGACACCGATCACCCCGGCGCCCACCACGGCCAGCGTGCGCGGCAGCTTCTTCATCGTGGTCACGTCGTCACTGGTGAGGACGACCTCGCCGTCGGCGGGGACGCCGGGGGGCGCGGCCGGACGGGTGCCGACGGCGATGACGATGCGGGCCGCGCTCACCGTGTGGGTGCGGTCGCCGACGATCTGCAGGCGGTGCGGATCGACGAACGAGGCTTCGCCCTGGAGCAGGGTGATGTCGTTGCGCTGCAGCTGGTCTCTCGATGACCGTCCGCTCGCGCGTCATCACGTCGTCCACCCGCTCGAACAACTGCGCGGCGGTGGGCCGGCCTTCGGTCCGCATCCGCCGCCGGGGATCCAGGACGCCACCGGTCCCGGTGAGGAAGATGACCGCCTCGCGCAGCGTCTTGCTGGGAATCGTGCCGGTGTCGACGCACACCCCGCCCACGCAGCGGGCCTTCTCGACCACCGCGACCCGCTGGCCGAGCTTGGCGGCTTGCACGGCGGCCCGCTGGCCGGCCGGCCCACTGCCGATACAGATCAGGTCGTAGTCGAACGTTCCGTTCACCCGACGCTCCCTTCCTTCGACTCCCCGGAGCTGGGCCGCAGCGTAACGCCGCGAACCGCAGTCGGCCTGCGTCGATGATAGCGCTCAGGAAGCATCAAGCATGAAGACTCTTGCCGGGGAGGCGCTACGCCGCGCGTGGCCGGCATGTCATGCTCGCGTCATCATCCAGTAACGCGAGTGGCGCACCATGAGGCCAACCCATCATGAGGCCAACGAGGAGGGTCGCGATGATCGAGTTACGAATGATCGCGGTGGTGGATCGCGCCGGCTATTGGATATGAGCGCCGACGATCGGCTCGGCACGGCCGAGCGCGAGCGACTGGCCAGCGGCCTGGCGGTTCGTAGCGGCCGCCTGGCTCTGGAGTATTTCCATCGAGCTCACGCGTGTTCCGCACGGGATGGCTCGTCGGTCATTGATGCCGGCCGAGTGGTCCTGGAGCGACTGGTCACGGAGATCGGTCGTGCATTCCCCGACGATGCGATCCTCGTCGAGCAAGGCAGGTTGACCGCTGGGCCGCAGCACCCGCTCTACTGCTGGATCCTCGCCCCGGTGGATGGCGCCGACGATTTCGCGCGCGGCATGCCGGGCTTCTCGGTCTCGATAGGGGTATTGCGCAACGGAATGCCGTTCGCGGGCGCGGTCTACGATCCGATCACGCGCTGGCTGTTCACCGCGGGCACCGGCCGCGGCGCGTGGCTGAACGATCGGCCTCTGCGCAGTTCGCCGGCGCCCCTGTCGCCGGATTCGCTGATCGCGGTGCGCACGCCCTCCGGCGAGGGGGCGCCTCCCTTTGTCGAGGACTGGCTCTGCCGTCACCGGCTGCGTCGCTTCGGCTCGACGGCGCTGCATCTGTGCTATGCCGCCATGGGTGGTCTCGACCTGGTCTACGATCATCGGGCGTCACTGTGGGACCTGGCCGGCGCCGCGCCGGTGCTGCTCGAGGCCGGAGGCGTCCTCACGCTGGCCGATGGCGCGCCGCTGTTTCCGGTCATCACGCCATGTCGTGACAGTCCGCCAATGACCGTACTGGCGGGTAACCCGATCAGCCACGCCCACGCACTGTCCGACGTCGCGGCCTCGGCGGTGACGCGCTAGTCTTCCGTCGCACCGAGACCTTTCCGATCGCCGTCCGGCACCAGCGGTCCTGCGCGCGGCCCGGGTGCCAGTGCCGCTGTGCTGGGACCGCGGTATCATCGGGCCCACCCCGATGATTCTCCACGTCAACCATCTGCAGCCCGGTGTCGCGGCGGCCGCCGGGGAAACGGTGGGCGCGTTGCTGGCCCTCGTCGAAGAGGCCGGGCTGGACGCGCGACTGCTGGCGAGCCTGCGGCTGCACCTGGACTGGATCCAGTACCGGTCGAACTTCCGCGATCCCGTCAGCCTTCGCCGGGCCGCGAGGGCGGCCCCGAGCGGTAGCCGAAGAGTTAACTCCGGCGTCATCGTCCTGTAACCTCGCCGCTCGACACTCCGGGGCGTGAAGACCGCGCCCGCCCCCGCCACGCGCTCGTCGGGCCGCGTGCTCGTCGTCGAGGACGAACGTGATGTGGCCGAGCTCATCCGCTACAACCTCACCCGCGAGGGCTACGACGTCGTCGTGGCCGGCAGCGGTGGTGACGCGCATCAAGCAGGCGCGGGAAGTCCAGCCCGATCTGGTCCTGCTCGACATCATGGTGCCGCAGGTCAACGGCTGGGAGGTGTGCCGCCGTCTCAAGCAGGACGCCGAGACCCGCGCCATCCCGGTGATCATGGTCACCGGCCGCGTCGAGGAGGGCGACAAGGTCCTCGGCTTCGAGATGGGCGCCGACGACTACGTCACCAAGCCGTTTTCGCCCCGGGAGCTGGTGGCCCGGGTCCGGGCGGTCGCCCGTCGCGGCCGCCGGGAGGAGCGACCGGCCCAGCTCAAGGCCGGAGACCTGGAGATCGATCGACACCGCTTCGAGGTGCGCGTGAAGGGGCGGGCGATCGAGCTGACTCCGAAGGAGTTCGAGCTGCTGGCCATCCTCGTCGGTGCGCCCGGGCGCGTGTTCGGGCGCGAGGAGCTGCTCGACGCGGTCTGGGGCCGCGACGGCTTCGTCGAGCCCCGGACGGTGGACGTCCACGTCGCGCGCCTGCGCGGCAAGTTCACGGCCGCTCGCCTGCCGGTGCCCGGCGTCGAGACCGTCCGTGGGGTGGGCTATCGCTTCCGCGACCCGGCCCGCTCGTAACACAGACGTAACGTTCTCATCACCGAATCGCAATCCCGGCGGGTGACTATCACGATCAAACCAATGACGAGAGAGTGAGGGACAGCATGAAGACCTTGATCGTGGGGTTGACGCTCCTGGTGACCGGCTGGCTTGCCCAGCCAGCCATGGCGCAGAGCTTGATCAATGGTGCGGGCGCGACCTTCCCGTACCCCATCTACTCCAAGTGGTTCGACGAGTACGCCAAGGTCGATCCCGAGGCTCGGTTCAACTACCAGTCGATCGGCAGCGGCGGGGGCATCAAGCAGATCACGGCCCGCACGGTCGATTTCGGGGCGACCGACGGCCCGATGACCGATGAGCAGCTGAAGCAGGCCCCGTCCCCGCTCATCCACATTCCCACGGTGCTGGGCGCGGTGGTGGCGACCTACAACCTGCCGGGCAATCCCGCGCTGAAGTTCACGCCGGACGTGCTGGCCGATATCTTCCTCGGCAAGATCACCAAGTGGAACGACCCTCGGATCGTCGGCGCCAACCCGGGCATCGCGCTGCCGGATCAGCCGATCGTCCTGGTGCACCGGTCCGACGGCAGCGGGACGACGTACATCTGGGTCGACTACCTCTCCAAGGTCAGCCCCGAGTGGCAGCAGAAGGTCGGGCGGGGCACGTCGGTGAACTGGCCGGTCGGGCTGGGCGGCAAGGGCAACGAAGGGGTGTCGGGGCAGGTGAAGAACACCCCCGGCGCGCTCGGGTACGTCGAGCTGGCCTATGCCGTCAAGAACAAGCTGCCGGTGGCGTCGATCAAGAACGCGGCGGGCAAGTTCATCGAGCCGACGATCCAGACGACGACGGCCGCCGCCGCGGGCGCCGCCAAGAACATGCCGGCGGACTTTCGCGTGTCCCTCACCAATGCACCCGGTGACGACGCCTATCCAGTCGCCAGCTTCACCTGGCTGCTCGTGTACCGTGATCAGCCGAACGAGGCGAAGGGCCGCACCATCGTCAAGTTCCTCTGGTGGATGAGTCACGAGGGCCAGCGGTATGCCGACGACCTTCTCTACGCGCCGCTGCCGACCCCGGTGGTGAAGCAGATCGAGGGAACGATCAAGGAGATCACCTACCAGGGCAAGCCCGTCATGGCCGCCCGCTGAGCTTCGAGTGCCCAACGCGCTAGCGCGGGGGACGGGCGGCCCGGTCACGGGACTGTCCCTGTCCTCCGCCGATGTCCGAGCGCGGGCCGCGCCGGCCAACCTCGGCGACCGCATCCTGCGTGTGGTGCTGCGCGGCGCGGCCCTCTCGCTCGTCCTGCTGGTCGTCGGCATGGTGGCCGAGATGCTGGTGCGGGCGACGCCGGCGATCCGGGCATTCGGGTTCTCCTTCCTCTACACCTCGACCTGGGATCCCGTCGCCGAGCGGTTCGGCGCGGTCCCGTTCGTCTTCGGCACCCTGGTCTCCTCGCTCCTGGCGTTGCTGATCGCGGTGCCGCTCGGGCTGGGGGCGGCGATCTATCTGGCGAGCTGGCGCCGCGGTGGATGCGGTCGCCGATGGCGTTCCTGGTCGAGCTCGTCGCGGCCGTGCCCAGCGTCGTCTACGGACTGTGGGGGATCTTCGTGCTGGCCCCGCTGCTCCGCACGTGGGTTCAGCCGGCGCTCGGAAAGACGCTCGGCTTCCTGCCCTTGTTCCAGGGGCCGCCCTACGGAGTCGGCATGCTGGCCGCCGGCATCATCCTGGCCATCATGGTCGTGCCGTTCATCACGGCGGTGGGCCGCGAGGTCCTGCTGGCGGTGCCGAACACGCAGCGCGAGGCGGCGCTGGCGCTCGGCGCGACGCGCTGGGAGACGATGCGGATCGCCGTGCTCCGGTACGGACGCTCCGGTCTGATCGGCGCGATCCTGCTCGGCCTCGGCCGGGCGCTCGGCGAGACCATGGCGGTGACGATGGTGATCGGCAATCGCCCGGAGATCGCGATGTCGCTGTTCGCGCCCGGCTACACGATGGCCAGCGTGATCGCCAACGAGTTCTCCGAGGCCACGTCCGATCTCTACCTGGCTGCGCTGGTCGAGATCGGTCTTCTGCTGCTCGTGGTGACGGTGATCGTCAACGGGTTCGCGCGACTGCTCGTCTGGTCCGTGGGCGGCGCGGTCAAGGCCGCGCGAGAATGAAGGCCTCCGCCCGCCGCTGCGTCAACGTCACCATGAGTGCCGCGACGGCGCTCGCCGCCGGCCTGGTCGTGCTGCCGTTGCTGCTGGTCTTTGGATTCTTGATGTACCAGGGCGTGATGGCGCTGAACGTGGGCTTCTTCACGCAGCTGCCCAAGCCGGTGGGCGAAGTGGGCGGCGGCATGGCCAATGCGATCGTCGGGACCTTGATACTCGTGTCGCTGGCCGCGTGCCTGGGGCTGCCGCTCGGGATTCTCGGCGGCCTGTACCTGGCCGAGTCGCGGGACCGGCGGCTGCCCTGGATCGCGCGCTTCCTGGCCGACGTCCTCAACGGCGTGCCGTCGATCGTGATCGGAATCTTCGCGTACGGCGTCGCGGTGCTGCCGTTCCGGCGGTTCTCCGCGCTGGCCGGCGGATTCGCGCTGGCCATCATCATGATGCCCATCGTCATTCGCACCACCGAGGAGCTGGTGCGGCTGGTGCCCTCGTCGATGCGCGAGGCGGCGCTCGCGCTGGGCATTCCGCGAGTGGAAGGTCCTCCTGCGGATCGTGCTGCCGACGGCGCGGGCCGGGATCATCACCGGCGTGATGCTGGCGGTCGCCCGGGTGGCGGGTGAGACCGCGCCGCTGCTGTTCACGGCGTTCGGCAATCGCTTCTGGCACCAGGGGCTGGATCAACCAATCGCGTCGCTGCCGCTGCAGATCTTCACCTACGCCATCTCACCGTACGACGACTGGCATCGCCAGGCGTGGGCCGGCGCACTCGTGCTCATCGGGATGGTGTTCGTGGTCAGCCTGGCGGCGCGGGTCGTCACGAGCGGACGCTTCACGGGGGTGAGATAAGCATGGCCGATGGCATCCTGGTCAAGGAGCTCAACGCCTGGTTCGGCGACGCGCACATCCTGCACGACATCGGCCTGGCGGTCGCTCCCAAGGCGGTGACGGCGCTCATCGGGCCGTCGGGCTGCGGCAAGTCCACGTTCATCCGCTGCCTCAACCGGATGCACGAGGTGGTGCCGGGCGCGCGGGTGAGCGGCACCGTGCGGCTGGACGGCGAGGACATCTACGCGCCGGGCGTCGATCCGGTCCAGATCCGCCGCCGGATCGGCATGGTCTTCCAGAAGCCCAATCCGTTTCCGACGATGTCGATCTTCGACAACGTCGTGGCCGGGCTGAGGCTCGGCGGCATGAGGGAGCGCGCGGTGCTGCACGAGGCGGCCGAGCGCGCGCTGCGCCAGGCGGCCCTGTGGGACGAGGTGAAGGACCACCTGAGCAAGTCGGGCGTCAGCCTGTCCGGGCGGCCAGCAGCAGCGGCTGTGCATCGCGCGGGCCCTGGCGGTGGAGCCGGAAGTGCTGCTGATGGACGAGCCGTGCTCGGCGCTCGACCCGATCGCCACCGCCAAGATCGAGGAGCTGATCCTCGAGCTGCGGGGGACGCTCACCATCGTCATCGTCACGCACAACATGCAGCAGGCCGGCGCGGGTGTCGGAGGCGACCGGCTTCTTCCTGCTCGGCGAGCTGATGGAGTTCGGCGTGACCCGGAGCCTGTTCACCAATCCGCGTGACAAGCGGACCGAGGACTACATCACCGGACGGTTCGGGTAGAGCGGAGGCCCGTCATGCAGCGCCACTTTCACGAAGAGCTGGACGCGCTCAAGCAGACCCTGCTGGCCATGGGCGGCCTGGTCGAGGACCAGATCCGCCGGGTCATGACCGCGCTGCTGGAGCGCGACACGATGCTGGCCCAGGAGGTCATCGACGGCGACGCGCAGGTGAACGCCTACGACGTCGAGGTCGACGAGAAGTGCGTGGAGCTCCTGGCGCTGTACCAGCCGACCGCCGGCGATCTGCGCTTCATCACCACCGCCATGAAGATCGTCACCGATCTCGAGCGCATCGGCGACCAGGCCGTCAACATCGCCCAGCGCGCGCTGGAGCTGAACCAGGAGCCGCAGCTCAAGCCCTACATCGACCTGCCGCGCATGGCCGATCGGGCCCAGCGGATGGTGAAGGAGAGCCTGGACGCCTTCGTGGCCCGCGACACCGAGCTGGCCCGGCGGGTGTGCGGGGAAGACGCCGAGGTGGACGCCCTCAAGGAGCAGATCTTCCGCGAGCTGCTGACCTTCATGATGGAGGACGCCGCGCACGATCCCGCGGGCCATCCGGCTGATCCTCATCTCCCGCTTCCTGGAGCGGGTGGCCGACCACGCGACCAACATCGCCGAGATGGTCATCTACATGGTCGAGAGCAAGATGGTGCGACACACGCTGGCCTGATCCCGTATCGTAAGGCCGGTGCGCTCGGCCTACGCGCTGCTCTTCGCGGCCAACGTCGTCTACGCCACGGCCTATGTGGCCACCCGCCTCACGCTCGATACGGTGCCGCCGTCGCTGCTGGCGTTCGCACGTCTGCTGGTCGGCGCCGCGGTCCTCGTGCCGGTGGCGCGCTGGGCCGTGCCCGCCGGCCCGCCGGTCAGTCGCGGCGATGCGTGGCGCATGGTGTGGATGGGTGTCTTCGGCTTCGCCGGCGCCGTCGGCGTTCAGCCACTGGGGCCTGGCCCGCTCCACCGCGAGCAACGGCGCGCTGCTCATCATCGTGGAGCCGGTGGCCATCATGCTGCTCGGGCCGGTGCTGCTCGGCGAGCGTCTCACGCGGCGCGAGGCGGCCGGCGCGGCCCTGGCCGTGCTCGGGGCCGTCATCGTGGTGGTCGACGGAGTCCCCGGCGTCACGCAGGCGGTGGCGCCCTACTGGCGGGGCGATCTGCTGCTCGTCCTCTCGGGACTCGGCTACGCGTCGTACTCGCTCATCGGGCGCGACGTGCTCGCGCGCCACAGCGCCACGGCGGTGACGGCCCGCTCGATCGTGTGGGGCACGGTGGCCATGGTACCGCTGGCGCTCGTCGAGTGGCAGGCGGGCGGCCGCCCCGTCGTTGGGCCGCGTCGCTCTCGTCGGCGTTCTCTACCTCGGTCTCGTGATCACCGCGCTCGGATACCTGGCGTGGAACTGGGGACTGACTCGGACCGGCGCCTCGCGCGCGGCGATCTTCATCACGGTGCAGCCGATCGGCGGTGTGCTGCTGGGCGCCGCCCTGCTGCACGAGCCGCTCACCGCGTTCACGCTGGTTGGCGGCGCGCTGATCGTGGCCGGACTTTGGTTGACGGTGACCGGTCGAAGCTGACGGTATACTGAAGACGTGCCCGAGCAACGGCGTTATCAGCTGCAGAACGAGGCGGCCAACCGACTGATCACCGAGCTCCTCGATGTCAGCGGGGTCACCGCGGATCGGCGCGGCTATCTGCAACACCTGCTCACCACCGTGCTCAAGCTCCACGAGGACGGCGCCGCACCGGGCGACCTGCGCGTCACGAACACCGCGCTGAAGGAGCTGCGCTACGCCTACAAGGTGTTCGCGCCCTACCGCGCGGTGCGCAAGGTGACGGTGTTCGGCTCGGCCCGCACGCCGCCGACCGACGACGCCGCCGGCGCCGCCCGGGAGTTCGGACGGCGCATGGTGCAGGAGGGCTGGATGGTGATCACCGGCGCCGGCGCCGGGATCATGGGCGCGGCCCAGGAGGGCGCGGGCGGCGAGCAGAGCTTCGGGCTCAACATCCGCCTGCCGTTCGAGCAGGACGCCAACCCCTGGATCGCCGCCGACCCCAAGCTCATCACTTCAAGTACTTCTTCACGCGCAAGCTGTTCCTGGTCAAGGAGGCGAGCGCGGTGGTGCTGTTCCCCGGCGGCTTCGGGACCATGGACGAAGGCTTCGAGCTGCTGACGCTGATGCAGACCGGCAAGACGCCCGATCGTGCCGGTCGTGCTGTGCGAGGTCGGGGCCAAGCCCTACTGGCGCATCTGGGATCGCTTCGTGCAGGGGGCGCTGGTCGAGCGCCGGCTCATCGATAGCCAGGACACCGGGTTCTACCGCATCGTCGACCGCGCCGAGGACGCGGTGCGCGAGGTCACCGACTTCTACCGCGTGTACCACTCCTCACGGATCGTGGGCGACGACCTGGTGTTCCGGCTCACGCGGCCGCTCACCGACGACAACGTCAAGGACATCCAGCAGCGGTTCGAGGATCTGCTGAAGGGACCGCTCGATCAGTCGCCGGGACCGCTGCCGCTGGAGCAGAGCGAGCTGCCCGCGCTGCCGCGGCTGATCGTGCCGTTCAACCGCTCGTCCTACGCCCGCCTGCGCCGCCTGATCGACTACATAAACACCTTGTAGACATGGGGGCCCCGAGATGGCCCCCAAGCCCCCAATCGTTCGACGCGCCCCGGCGGAGCCGGTGGCACGTCTCTGGGACCCGCGAGATTGGGTGGCGTGACTGCGCGTCTGAGCCTCGAACGTTCGGCGGCGGCGTGTCTCGACGAACGGCTACTCGGGTTCGGGGCGCTCCTCGGTGGTCTGGCATTCGGTGCAGACCCAGGTGCGCATGACGACCTTTGTCTGATCGTCGCGTCGGAGGGTCCACGGGATGAGCGCCGGGCGGCCGCAGCGGGGGCACCGCTCGGGGCGGGCGTCGGGGGGAAGGTGGGACGGGAGCCACGGGATCTTGGCCGGCATCGTCGCGATGATATCACTCAAACTCGCGGGTCGAGCGCATCGCGCAGCCGGTCGCCGACCAGATTGATGGCCAGCACCGTGCTCAGGATGGCCAGGCCGGGGAAGGTGGGGAGCCACCACGCCACCGTGACGAAGTCCCGTCCCAGCGCGATCATCTGGCCCCAGGTGGGATGAGTCCGGCCCGAGCCGACGCCGAGGAACGACAGCGCCGCTTCCTGCAATATTGCCTGCGCGACCTGCAGCGTCGAGAGCACCACGATGGACGAGAACGTGTTGGGCAGCACGTGGCGCAGCAGGATGCGGGGCGCGCCGATGCCCATGGCGCGCGCCGCTTCGACGAAGTCCTTCTCGCGCAGGGCCAGCACTTCGGCGCGGACCACGCGGGCGTAGCGCTCCCAGCCGGTGAGGCCGAGCACGAGGGTGACGGTCACCAGGCTCGGGCCCAGCGCGGCGACGAAGGCCAGGGCCAGGAGGATCTGCGGGAAGGACCACGTGATGTCGACCACGGTCATGAGGACCGTGTCCACGCGGCCGCCCACGAAGCCGCTCACCAGCCCCAGCGTCACGCCGACCAGGACGCTCACGACCACCGCGAGGACGCCGACGACCAGGGAGATGCGGGCGCCGTGGACGATCCGGCTCAGGATGTCTCGCCCGACCTGATCGGTACCGAGTAGATAGGAAGGATTGCCGCCCGGCGCCCACACCGGCGGCGTGAAGCGCCGGATCAAGCTCTGCTTGGCGGGGTCGTGGGGGGTGATCCAGGGAGCGGCCAGCGCCGAGCCGACGACGACGGCCAGGATCAGCATGCCGAGCAGCGCGGCCGGGTTGCGGGCGAACTTGCGCCAGGCGCGCGAGTCCGACACGACGGGCTCGCCGGCGCCTCCGTACGCGAGCGAGGAGGAGGGAAGGGACCCGACGGCCATTCAGCGGATCCGGATCTGGGGATTCAGGTAGCCGTACAGCAGGTCGACCAGGAAATTCACCGCGACGACGATCATGGCCAGCATGAACACGCCGGCCTGGACCACCGGGAAATCCAGCTGACGGATCGCGCCCACGATGAGCCGACCGACCCCCGGAATCGCGAACACCGTCTCGGTGATCACCGCGCCGCCGAGCAACAGACCGAACTGCAGTCCGGTCACCGTGACCACGGGCAGCGCGGCGTTCTTCAGCGCGTGACGGCAGATCACGAGCCACTCCGACACGCCCTTGGCCCGCGCGGTCCGTACGTAGTCGAGGCGGATGACGTCGAGCATGCTGGAGCGAACGATGCGCAGCAGCAGCGGCGCGGTGAAGGTGCTGAGGGTGGCGGTGGGCAGCACGATCGACGCCCACGAGTCCCAGCCGGACACTGGCAGCAGCCGCCACTGCACGGAGAACAGCAGAATGAGCATGATCCCCGTCCAGAACACCGGCATCGACTGGCCCAGGAACACCGTGCCGGTGGCCACCTGGTCCACCGGTCGCCCGCGCCGGACGGCGCTGTAGATGCCAACCGGCAACGCGATCGCCATCGCCAGCGCCATCGAGAGCGAGGTGAGCAGCAGCGTGGTCGGCATGCGCTCGACGACCAGGGCAAAAGCCGGTGTGCGATGAAAGAACGAGGTGCCGAAGTTGCCGGTGAGGGTGTTGCCCACGAAGCGCGCGAACTGGACCGGGAGCGGATCGTGCAGGCCCAGCGTCCGGCGCAGGACGGCGCGGTCGGCCTCGGGCGCCTCCGGCATGATGAGGGCGACGGGGTCGCCGCTGGCGTGCAGAATCGCAAAGGTCACCAGCGAGACCCCGATCACCACCACGACCAGCCGGACGAGCCGCCGGACGACGAACGCGGTCACGGCACGCCGGCGCTACTTCTTCGGCTTGGCGTCGTAGAGCCAGAGCCACTCGTCGCCGCGGGCCGCGTACTCCACTTTCTTGCTGATGGCCAGGGTGTCGTACTGGGTGAACAGGTAGATGGCGGGCGCCTCGTCGCGGATGATCTTCTGGATCTGCGCATAGGTCCGCTTGCGGCGCGCCTGGTCGATCGTGGAGCGCCCCTCGTCGATCAGCTTGTCGAGGCCTTCGACCCGCGTGTAGTGCTTGCCGATCCAGCCGCCCGGCTCGGTGTGGAAGAGCGGGTGCAGCACGGCGTCGGCGTCGAAGACGGAGTAGTTGCCCCAGGTGCCGTAGGCCGCGTGCGTGGCCTTGCCCTCGGTCTGGAAGAACTTGTTCCAGGCCGGACCGGGGTCCCACATCCGGGCGTTCGTGCGCAGGCCGACCTCGGTCAGCATCTGGGCGATGGCCTCGAACTGCGGACGGAAGTCGGCCGACGCGCTGTGCACCGTGATGTCCACGCCGCTGGGGAACCCGGCCTGGGCCAGGAGCTCCTTGGCCTTCTTGGGATCGTACGGGAAGGGCTGCACCTCGGCGTCGAAGCCGAACGCTCGCGGCTGCACGACCGTGGCCACCTGCTGACCGAGGCCGCCCATCAGCTTCTGGATGAGGGCCTGCTTGTCGATCGCGTAGTTCGCGGCCTGGCGCACCAGCTTCTTGTCGAAGGGCGGCTGGCGCATGTCGAGCTCGACGTAGTGCACGCGGAGGATCGGCGTCGACGACACGTACGTCATGCGGACTGGCCTTCAGCTCGGGGATGAGATCGGCCGACACGTTGCGGATGATGTCCACGCCGCCGGTCTTCATCTCGGCGATCTGGGTGGCCACCTCGGGCACGGCCCGGAAGACCAGATTCTTGAACGGCGGCTTGCCGCGCCAGTGCCCGTCGAAGGCCTCGAGGCGAATGGCTTGATCGCGCTTCCACTCCACCAGCTTCCAGGGACCGGTGCCGACGGCCGCCGTCGTGCCGAACGCCTCGTCGCCGACCTTCTCGATGTGCTTCTTGGGCACGATCGGCGAAGAAGACCAGCCGCTCCAGCAGCAGCGGGAAGGGCTTGTCGGTGATGACCTGAATGGTGTCGGCATCGACGATGCGGACTTCCTTCACGGCCCGGATGTTGCCGTACTGCGGTGACTTCTTCTTCTCCTTGCCGGGCTCGAGCACGCGGTCGAAGGAGAATTTCACGTCCTCGGCGGTGAGCGGATCGCCGTTGTGGAACTTGACGCCCTTGCGGAGCTTGAACTCCCACGTCGTGTCGTTGAGCGCCTTCCACGACGTCGCCAGGGACGGCTCGTACTCGAGCTTGGTGTTGCGGTGCAGCAGCGAGTCGAACATGTTGACGTTGACCAGGATGCCGACCCGCTCGAAGTGCATGTGCGGGTCGAGCGTGGGCGCGTGCGACACGAGCGCGACGGTCAGCGTGTCCTTGGGCTGGGCGTGGCCGGCCGGGGCCAGGGCCAGGAGCAGGGCGAGAGCCAGGACGGGGAGCAGCCAGCGCTTCATCGGGTAGCCTCCTTGTGACCAGGGATCGGGGACGGCCGAAGCGACGCTGCCTGCCAGCTTGTGAAAGCCAGCATATAGCACGATCGGGCGCGGATTGACAATGCGCCCGGCCGCGACGCCGCGCGAGTACAATACCGACATGCGCCGCTTCCGGATCGCGCTCGCCCAGATCAACTCCACGGTCGGCGACCTCGAGGGCAACGTCGCCAAGATCCGCGCCGGTCTCGAGCAGGCGCGCGCGCTGGGCTGCCGGCTGGTGGCCTTCCCCGAGCTGGCCGTCACCGGCTACCCCCCGGAGGACCTGCTCTTCAAGTCGGCGTTCATCGAGGCCAATCTCCGGGCGCTGGCGGATCTGGTGAAGGCCTCCGCCGGGCTCACCGCGGTCGTGGGCTTCGTGGACAAGCGCGACGACATCTTCAACGCGGCGGCCATCCTGCACGACGGCGCGCTGGCCGGGGTCTACCACAAGCAGTACCTGCCGAACTACGGCGTGTTCGACGAGAACCGCTACTTCCAGGCCGGCACCGAGGCGCCGGTGTTCGAGCTGGGCGAGACCTCCTTCGCCGTCAACATCTGCGAGGACATCTGGTATCCGACCGGGCCCACCACGCGGCAGGCCCTGGCCGGCGCCGAGCTGGTGGTGACGATCAACGCCTCGCCGTACCACGCCGGCAAGGGACACCAGCGCGAGCGGATGATCACCACCCGGGCGGCGGACGACCTGGTGTGCCTGGCCTTCGTCAACATGGTGGGCGGCCAGGACGAGCTGGTCTTCGACGGCGGCAGCCTGATCGTCAACGAGCGCGGCGAGCCGGTGGCCCGCGGCCGCCAGTTCGCCGAGGACTTCGTCGTCGCCGACCTCGACCTCGACGCCGTCTTCCACGCGCGCCTGCACGACTCGCGGCGCCGCAAGGAGAAGCTGCGGGCCGCCGAGTCCCTCACGCGGGTCACGCTGTCCGCGCCGTCCGAGATGGCGGCGCCGCCGCTGGCGCCCCGCGCGCTGGTCCCGCTGCCGCCGGTCGACGAGGTCTACGAGGCGCTCGTGCTGGGCACGCGCGACTACGTCCGCAAGAACGGGTTCAAGCACGTGGTGATCGGGCTGTCGGGCGGGATCGACTCCTCGCTGGTGGCCGCCATCGCGGTGGAGGCGCTCGGCAAGGAGAACGTGAGCGGCGTCACCATGCCGTCGCCGTACTCGTCGTCCGGCACCCGCGGCGACGCCGGGCGTCTGGCCAAGAACCTCGGCATCGACTTCCAGACGCTGCCGATCACGCCCGTCTTCAAGGGCTTCAAGCGGACACTGGCCGCGCCGTTCAAGGGGCTCAAGGAGGACGTGGCCGAGGAGAACATCCAGGCCCGGATCCGCGGCACGCTGCTCATGGCGCTCAGCAACAAGTTCGGCTGGCTGGTGCTGACCACCGGCAACAAGAGCGAGATCGCCGTCGGCTACTCCACGCTGTACGGCGACATGGCCGGCGGCTTCGCCGTGATCAAGGACGTGCCCAAGACGCTCGTCTACGAGGTGTCCCGCCTGGTCAACACGCGGGCCGGCCGCGCGGTCATCCCCCAGTCGGTGTTCGACCGCGCGCCCTCGGCCGAGCTGCGCCCGGACCAGACCGACCAGGACACGCTGCCGCCCTACGCCGAGCTGGACGCGATTCTCCAGGCCTACGTGGAAGAAGATCGCGGCGTGAGCGATCTGGTGGCCCGCGGCTTCTCCGAGGACACCGTGCGCCGGGTGATCCGCATGGTCGACGTCAACGAGTACAAGCGTCGCCAGGGACCGATCGGCGTGAAGATCACACCGCGCGCGTTCGGCCGGGACTGGCGCCTGCCGATCGTGAACCGCTTCCGCGAACGCTGAGGCGCGTGCGCGTTCCCACCGTCGCGGCGCGCTCAGCCGCGGTCGCTCTCCTCGCGCTCCTGATCGGCGCCTGTGCGCTCACGGCGAGCCGGCCGGTCGCGCCGCCCCCCCGGACAGCGACCCGCGAGTCCGAGATCCTCGTCTTCGCCAACGGACGGACGTACTTCTTCGAGAACCGGCGACCTCACTGTCTGGCGTACGCGCTGGACGGGGAGTGGGAGTTCGCCGTCCAGGCCGCGGCCCTCCGCACGGCGGACCGCAGCCGGTTCGTGGGCGTGGTGCTGCAGGACGCCACCGCGCTGCCCGACCCGGGCGCCGGCGATCTGGTCGCGCGTGCGATCACGCACATCATCGTGGACACCGAGAAGGAGTGGGGAGGTCCCGCCCGCGTCAAGGTCGAGGCGTTCCCCGGGTTGAAATCGGGCGCGGTCCTGCTGGAGTTCGAGGACGTGACGATCACGCGAGAGCTCGCGGCCCGCATGACCAGTCCGAACCCGCCGGCGGTGGGCTCCACACTGCGCCTGCCGCTGCGGGGGGTGGCGCCCTTCGACGCCAGTCTGGTCATGGTCGTCACGGCGCTGCAGGCGAGCGACGCCCAGGCGGTGGCGCGCACTCTGGAGGTGACCGAGGACCCTCAGTGCTGGCGGCGGACGATCCAGGAGCGCTTCCCCGGGGCGCTTCCGTGAGCGCCGATCGGAAGGCGCGAGTCGTTCAGCGCGATCCCGGTGGGACGTCGATCTGCGCGGCCTCCAGCCATTCGCGGGCCAGACGGACCTCTACGCGGTCGGGCGGGCCGTAGCGCACGACCCACAGGAACAGCGTGGCCGTCTGCTCGCGCTCGCCGAGGTAGGACAGCGCCACCCCGGCGCGGTAGTAGGCGGCGAGCTCGCGCCGGTCGAGTAACAGGGCGCTGTCGTACGACCGCAGCGCGCCGGCGAAGTCTTCCTCGGCCAGCCGCCGATCGCCTTCCTCCACCAGCTGCCGGACGGTGATCGGGGTGGCCACCGCCTGCGTGGCCCGCGGGAGTATCATGGCCGTCGCAGCCAGGGCGAGCGCGGTCGCCACGGTCAGAACGAGCACCGCGGACCAGGCGAGCCATCGGGCGCGAGACCGGTCGGGCATGAGCCTGAGGAAGTATTCACCGGGGCCACGCCAGGACGAAACTTTCTGGGACCACTACATCGTGGGGGCGCGATGATCGATCGGGCTGTCGGGCAGTGTCGACCGCTTCGGCGGACGGGGAGGGTGAGCGCGGGCCGCCGGGCCTAGCCCCGCGGCCGCGCGATACTGCGCATGCTCGCGAACACGCCGCGCAAACCGGTCGCCGGCGATCGAGATCGCCGCTGGATCGCCGACGAGTATTTCGATCTGATCGTGTGGTACGACGACGAGCAGACCATCCACGGGTTTCAGCTGTGCTACGACAAGCCCGGCCGGGAGCGGGCGCTCACCTGGACACGCGCGGGCGGCTTCCAGCACACCGCGATCGATTCGGGCGAGACCAGGCCGACGGCCAACCGCACGCCGATCCTGATCCCCGACGGCGCGTTTCCGGCGCCGGACGTGCGCCGCGAGTTCCTCGCCCGCGGCACCTCGCTGCCGCCCGAGCTCCGCGAGCTGGTGCTGGCGCGCATCGCCGAGTACGAAGGCCCCACGGCCACCACCTAGGAGATCATGGCGACTTTTCTGATCGCGCACGGAGCCTGGTCGGCCGCCTGGGCCTGGAAGAAGATGCGGCCACTCCTGCAGGCGCGGGGACACGCTCTGTACACGCCGACCTACACGGGGCTCGGCGAGCGCGCCCACCTGGCCAGCCGTGAGGTCGGTCTGCAGACGCACATCGCCGACGTCCTCGGCACGCTGGAGTTCGAGGACCTGCATGACGTCGTGCTCGTCGGTCACAGCTACGGCGGGATGGTGGCGACCGGCGTGGCGGACCGAGCCCGCGCCCGTCTGCGTCGCCTCGTGTACCTCGACGCCTTCGTGCCGCGCGACGGGCAGTCGCTGCTGGATCTGTTGCCGGCTGACGTGCGCGAGCGCATGCGCGAGGCGGCACGGACGGCCGGCGATGGCTGGCGGGTGCCACCGAACCCGGTGCCGCCCGACACGAGCGAGACGGATCTGGCGTGGCTCATGCCGCGCCGGGTGATGCATCCGCTGCGCGCGTTCGAGGAGCCGATTCGCCTGACCGGACCGGAGGGCGCGGTGCCGCGCGCCTACATCTACTGCACGCGGATCGCACCGGACGATGTGTTCGGACCGTTCGCCGAGCGGGCGCGGCGGGAGGCGGGGTGGGATTACCTCGAGCTCGAGGCCAGCCACAGCCCGAACGTCACGGCGCCGGAGGCGCTCGCCTCGCTGCTGGAGAAGCTCGCCGGCTAGCCGATCGGCGCCGGCCAGATCGCCCGGCATCACGCCCGGATCAAGGGGAAACGTACGGGCTGTTCCGGATCGCGTCGATCTCCTTCTGTTCGAGGCGGTTGCCGGATCGGAGACCCGCGTTGTACATGAGCCGGGACGGGTCCGAGCTCAGGTCATTGAGATGCCCGATCGCGTGTCCCAGCTCGTGAGCGAGGGTGGTATCGAGCGAGGTCTTGATGCTGAGGAATACGGCGGAATCCTCCTGACCGAGGTGGCCCGATTCGATCGTCAACCCATGGTCGAACGTTCCGGTTTGGTATTCATAGATGTCCGGTACGTAGTAAACGGTGATGCGTCCCCTGGTCCGATTCCGCAGCAGTCGCTCCTGCTCGACCGACGGCTTGAACGCGTTTCGCGGCCCCTCGACGCCGGCGTCCAGTTGATCGGGGTTTTTGGGTCCCAGGTTTGCTGCTGCTTCATCCTCGTCGAGCCTGGTCGCAAACCCCGCTTGGATTCGGATCTTGGCTCCGTTGGTGGCAAAGACGAAGTTTGCGGTCGAGAATTGTCTGAACGAGAGCGCGTCCGAACCAGACGGCCACAGGACCACGTCGACCACGACGGTCTTCATCGGGCCTCCCGCGCGGACGCTCTGGGGGCTCGGCGTGACGCTCGGAAGGCCGGCCAGGATGCTCGAGATTCCGAGCGAGGCGCCTACTTCGGCCAGACCAAAGTGGCCGCTGGGATCTGAGCGCGTCACCGGATTGTTCGAGGTGTAGACGTACCGGTGTAGCGTCTGGGGTGTGACGATGTCGCCCGGCCAAGAATCCGCGGTGAGGAACCGCCCGGTATCGGGCCGGTAGTAGCGAGACCGCAGGTAGTACGAGCTCACCGCAGCGTCGAACTGCTCGCTCCTGAAACCGTAGCTGTTCGTGCTGCTCCCCGTCGAGCGCAGCAGGGCCCCGAACGCGTCATAGTCGTACGTGTCCGTTCGCGAAGCGGTGCCATCGGTCAGGAGTCGGACACTCCCCTGGCCATCCTGGTGGAAGTACCGAAGGCTACCGTCCCGCGACCGCTGACCGATCAGGCCGAGGCCGTACGTGTACACGCGCTCGACGGCGCCCCCGACGATCTCTTCGACGACCTGCGCGTGGCCGGTCGGATTCCGGTCGTCCACCAGAAAGTCAGTTCTGACGCCGTTCGCGATCCTGGCCACCCGGTTGCCGTCGCCGTCGTACACGAAGGAGACCGCGCCACCGTTCACGGATGTGATCCGATTCTCGAAATCGTAGGCCAGGACCGCACCACCCGCCGCCGTCGTGTTGCCGTTGTCATCGTAGGTGTCATTGGTGAGGCGATCATTGGCGTCGTAGGTGTACGGTGAGGAAGGCACGGCCGGCACGCTCGAGGTTCGTGCCCGTCGGTTGCCCGCCGCATCGTAGGTATACGCGATCGCTCCATTGCTGCCGGCCGGATCGCCCGAGATCGCCTCCGTGGTCAGCCGGTCGAGCGAGTCCCAGGCATAGCTGACCGTACGCCCGCTCGGCTCGGCCACCGAGACGCGATTGCCGACGCGGTCGAAGGCGTGCGCATAGTCGGTGAGCGTCGTTCCGGCACTGGTGATGGAGATGCGGGTCGCCCGATCGAGACTGTCATGGGTGTGGGTCGAGATCACTCCGTTCGGATACGTCCGCCTCGACAGGTTCCCGTTGGCATCGTAGTCGTAGGCCGTCACATTGTTGCCCGCCGGCAGGTGGCCATCCGTGACACCGGCCAGCCGATTGAGCGCGTCATATGCGTAGTCGACCTCGGCCCCCTCGACATTCGACGACCGGATCGAGAGCACGTTGCCCGTGGCGTCGTAGGAGTAGCTCAGCACCCCTCGGGGCGTGGTCTTGGCGATGAGACGGTCACGCGCATCGTAGGCATACGTGGTGAGGCCGCTGGCGTCGGCCATGCTCGCCCGCCGGCCCGTGGCGGAGTAGGTGAAGGTCACCGGCGGCTCGTCCAGACTGGGGTCCGGTGTCTTGCCGATCAGGCGGTTGAGCGAATCGTAACGGTACGTCGTGGTCTTGCCACCGAAGTCGGTCTTGCTGGACACCTTGCCGAGGAGGTCATAGGCGAACGTTTGCGCTTGGCCCAGGGGAAGAATGCGCTTGGTGGGCCGACCGAGGGCGTCGTACTGCGAGCGGGTGGTCCGGCCGTCGGCATCCGTTTGCGTGACCCGCTTGCCCATCTCGTCGTACGTGTAGGCCGTGACCTGACCCAGGGCATCGGTCACCGCGGTGAGCTGCCCCACCGCGTCGAACGTGAAGCGCGTGGTGCGACCCAGGGGATCGGCTGTGACGACCGCGCGCCCCAGCGCGTCGTAGATCGTTTTCTGGTCACTGCCGTCGGGGTAGACGACCCGGGTACGGCGATCGCTCGCGTCGTACTCGAAGGTCGTCGTATTGCCGCGCGCATCCGTGACCGCCACCGTACGACCGTTGTCGTCGTAGGTGAAGAGCGACACATCTCCGAGCGCGTCAGTGATCCTGGTCCGTCGGCCGGCGGCATCGTACTCGTGGGTCGTCGCGTGGCCCCGGGCGTCGATGGTGGCGACCACCCGGCCCGCGCCGTCGTACGTTGTCCGGGTGATCGCGCCATCGGGGTACGTCACGGCCGTCACCCGGCCGAGCACGTCGAGCTGATAGCGGGTCGTTCGGCCCGCCTGGTCGATGGCGGTCGCCCGGCGGCCTTCCGCGTCATAGCTCGACCCGGTCGTGGTGCCATCGGCGTACGTGGTCAGGATGAGGTTGCCGCGATCGTCGTAGGTGCGAGCGGTCGAACGACCCAGTGGATCCACGGTGGTCGCGGGCTGCCCGAAGGCGTTGTAGGTTGTCCGTGTGCTCGATCCGTCGGGCTGGGTGGCCTGCACCAGGCGATTGAGCTCATCGTAGCCATAGCTTTTGCGGACGATCTCCAGCGAGCCGCTCGGGGACGTTCGTGTCTTGACCTCGCTCACCCGGTTGCCATTCGCGTCATAGTCGTAGGTCGTCACGAGACCCAGGGCATCGGTGGCGCGGACCTGGTTCCCGGCGCCGTCGTACTCGAAGGCACGGGTTTGCCCGAGGGCGTCGACGGTGGTGAGCGTGTTGCCGTGAGCGTCGTACGTATAGCGAGTGACGTTTCCCAGGGGGTCGGTCAGAGCGGTCTGGTTACCGTTCCGGTCGTAGGCGCGACTGACCGTGCCGCCGAGTGGATCGGTGCGGGTCAACTCCTGGTTGCGGTTGTTGTACGTGTACCGGGTCACGTGGCCGAGCGCATCTGTCTTGGTCAGAAGGTTGTCGGCGGCATCGTAGGTAAAGGTGGCCGACGCGCCGAGCGGATCCATCTCCGAGAGCTGGTTGTCGCGCGAGTCGTAGGTGCTCGTACGGACGTTGCCGAGGGCATCGGTCTGACGGACGACGTTGCCCCGTACGTCATACTCGACGACGCTCACGTTCCCCGATCGATCGGTGATCACGTCCTGCCGCGTGTCGAGATCGTGGCGAATCGTCATGCGATTGCCGTCGGCGTCGATGGTGGCGGTCAAGCGCCCGTCGTCGTCGTACTCGGTGCGAATGGCCCGGCGCCCCAGGGGATCGAGGATCTGCCGGAGATTGTGTCGCGTGTCGTAGGTGAAAGCCGTCTGGTTGTTCTCTTGATCGAGGAACGTGGTCAGATCGCCGTTGGCGTCGTAGCGATAGTTCAGCGCGTGGCCGCTCGGATCGCTGATGCGCGTGATGCGTCCGGCGGCGTCACGGGCAAAGGCGATGCTCTTGCCACTGGAGTGGAAGATGCCACCCGGCGTGATGGTCAGGGTGTTGGCGTTCAGATCCTGAACCCGCGTAATCCCGACGCCGTGCTCGAAGTCGAAGATGCGGCCGTCGGCGGTCGTGAGACGAACGGTGGCGGGGTTGTACACCAGGAAGGTGTCCTGAGAGACGACCTGGCTATCGCCGTTGAGATAGAAGACGTCGGTGCCGTCGAGGATCTCGAGCGTGGCTCCGGGCCGGCGGCCGTCCACGAAGCGGAAGCTGGCTGTCGCCTGACAGCCTCCGGCCAGGGCGAACGGATTGGAAAGGGTGAGAGCGAATCGGTAGGACTCGTAGTCCGACAGTCTGACCTCGGTGAGGTGGGCGGCCGTCTCGCTGATCGAGCGACACGGTAGAGACGGCGATCCGCTGGGCAGGATCTGCCAGGCCTCGCCAGGCGTGCGATTGTGCTCGTAGAAGCCGCGCTTGACGTCGAGCGTCCAGCCGATGCCGAAGTCCTCCGGGGTCTTCACCCGGCTGTCGTAGGTGCGCCCGACCGTGATCGGGATGCCGGCGACCGGGATGGACAGATCGGTGAACGACAGGCGGAAATTCCCGACCTTGGCGAGGCCGTCCACACGGTACGTGCGCTCGACGACCGAGGCTTGGCCGTTGACGTCCTCGACAGTGAGCCGCACGCGATAGAGGCCGTTTTCGAGCATCGTGGGATCAAGCCGGCCGAGGACGCCGCCGATCACCGACACGGCGCCGGAGCCGATGACGATGGGTGCGCCGGCGACACCGCCGCGGATGACCTCGAGGGTGTACCGCAGGAAGTTGGCATCGGTCGCCGTCCCCACGATGTCCGTAGGCATCGTCACGACGGCCAGATCGGCCGGGCTGGCGATGCTTACCGCTGGCGGCGTCGTATCGCCGGCGATCGAATCCCGCCCGTTGCAGTTCTGGTCGATCCCGTCGCCGGCGATGTCCACCGCATTGGGATTGATCGCGGCGTTGGTGTCGTTGCAGTCACCCTGGTTGCCGGTGAAGCCGTCGCCGATCGAAGTCGATGTCTCCCGGCGGAAGTCCCAAGTGAGACGACCAGGTTGACCGCCGGAGCCGGCCGTCGCGGTGGTCCCCGCCGCGGGATCCTGGCTGATGACGACACCCAGCGGCACGCTGGCGCTGTGGAGGCTGGCGACCGCACCGAGCACGAAGCCGGCCGCCGTGATGTCGGCCTGGGCGGAGCTCTGCGACTGGCCGACGACGTCGGGGACGATGCCGATCGGCGGGGGCCCGAGCGATACCACGAGACTCACCGACGTGCCGCGCGCCACCAGCGCGCCTGCGGCCTGGGGTCTCGCTGATGACCGCCCCGCGCGGCGACCGTGGCACTGGTGTGGTTGCCGATCGCTCCGACCGACAGCGCCGCACCCGTGAGGGAGGTCTGCGCCGTCGCCTGTGCCTGACCGACGACGTCCGGTACGGTCACCGGGGCGGCGACCTGCACGGTGTAGCTCTGCAGCGCGAAGAGCCCGCGGGCGTCGCTGCACCTTTACGACGACCGACTGGCTGCCGAGCTGGCTCGCCGCCGGCGTCCACTGCACGAGCCCGGTGCTCGGCTCGATCGTCATGCCCGTCGGCGCCGTCGGCAGCGAGAACGTCAGCACGTCGCCGGCATCCGGGTCGGTCGCGCGGGCGCCATAGACGTAGCGCACGCCGGTGGCGGCCGTCGTCACCGGAGACGAGGCGAATCGCGGCGCGCTGTTGGGCGTGTTGACGGCAATGCGTACGGTGGCCACGTTCGAGTCGAGCACGCCGTCGGTGGCCGCGTAGGTGAAGCTATCGAAGGCGTCCGCCGTCTCGCCTGGGACGAAGGCGTTGGTCCGGAAGCTGTTGAGGCCAGGCACGAGCCAGTGGGGCTGCTCGACGCGCGGGATCGAGCCGTCCTCGTTGACGTTGGTCACGTGGTAGCTGTGCTGGTTCCAGATCCGCCGCGTGCGCGTCCACTTGTTGGCGACGTCACTGAACACGAACACGCCCGTGTCGCCGGCGAGGCCGCTGGAGAGGTCGGACGTCACCACGATGTCGGCGTGGCCGTCGTTGTCCACGTCGACCACCACCGGCTGCTCGGCCCACGTCGCCGACTGCACGGGAACCTTGGCCAGCAGCACGCCATCGGCGCCACGGAAGATGCGGAGGAACTTCTCGTCGCGGTAGACGATCTCCACGGTGCCGTCGCCGTCGAAGTCGAAGGCCACCGATCCGGTGGAGTGCGAGCTGCGGTCGCTGATGGCGGCCTTCCACCGCAGGCTGCCGTCGCGGTTGTAGAGCAGGTAGTTGGCGGCCTTCGCGATGCCGATCTCGGGGATGCCGTCGCCGTCCACGTCGACGATGAGCGGAGCGCCCGACTGGCCGTTGGCCGGCCCGGCGGCGCCCTCCGGCGCGCCCGGCGTGGCGACGGGCCCGTGCGTCGGCGGGTTCCACACCTCGGCGTCGGAGCCGTCGTGGTTCAGCATGTAGATCTGGCCGTCGGCGACGATGACGATCTCGGGGAACGGATCGTCGTCGAAGTTGCCGACCGCCACGTAGCCGTCGGGCAGGTCCTTGCGCTGCCACACGATCTCGAGATGACCGTTGACGAGCCGGTAGGCGGTGGGGCCGGCGACGATCTCCGGGATACCGTCGAGGTCGAGATCGACGACGGCGGAGATGGCTGAGCGCAGGCCAGTGCCGCCCGTGGTGCCGCCGAGCGTGCGGCCGTCGCCGAGCAGCCGACCGTCGGCGTCGAACACCGAGGCGCCGACGATGATGTGCGGCCGCGGCCCGCCGTCGAGGTTGGCGATGGAGACGGCGCCGCCGATGAGCGCGCTGCTGCCGATGAGGAAGCGGGGCATGGGGTTGGGATCGCTGATCCACTTCACCTTCGGCGAGCCCGTCGCCACCGTGGCCGAGCCGAACACCTTGAGCTCGCCCAGGCCCACGGTGGTGCCCACGTCCAGGGTCGACGTGAAGCGGACCCGTCGAACGCCGGAGATGCCGGCGACGGTCAGGGTGAAGTCGCGAGTCGGCGGAGGCAGGTTCACGACACCGCTGTCCAGCAGCACGGAGCCATCGGCCGCGAAGAGCTGGAAGGAGCCGGCGCGGATGTTGAGGTTGTCGCCGAAGCCCCGGTTGCCAAAGAGTTGGACCTCGGTCACGGTCACGTCCTGCCGGAACTCGACCTCGAAGAAGGGATGACCGCCGAGGTTGGCGGCGTCGCCGTTGGCCGTCAGCCACGGCGTTTCCAGCCGACCGTCGACCCCGTCGGCCGGCAGGAACTGCGACGAGCTGCTGCTGACCTTGACGGTGACCGGCCGCAACACCTGGGTCAGATCGCCCTGCACGGTGCCGCCAGCCAGGTCGAACGCGATGAGGTGGTTGCCGTCGCTGTGGACGGCGATGATATCCGGCACCCCGTCGCCGTCGATGTCACCCACCGCGACCTCCGACCAGGGCGATACCAGGCCCGGGCCCAGCGTGAACAGCTCGCGGCCGTCGTCGCCGCTCAGCACCTTGATCTCGCCGGTCAGCTGGTTGCCGGTGCTCTCCACCGCCACGACGATGTCGGGAATGTCGCGCGTGTCGATGACGCCGTCGCCGTTGTCGTCGGTGAGGTTGGCCACCACCGGCGTGGAGTGCACCTCGCGGCCGGCCAGCGCCTGGAACTTCTTGGTGAGCTGGAACGCCGGCGTCGTGACCGATGCGGTGCCGAGGACCCGGATCTCCGAGAAGCCAGCCGGGAACGCGCTGCCGGCGCACGATCCCACCGTGTAGCGCGCGCTCCGCACGCCCGGCGTGGTCGGGACCGGCAGCGTGAACAGCGAGGGACCGATGCCCCGGTCGTTGAACGGCGTGTTGACGGTTCCGCTGTCGAACAGGACCGTCCGGCCCGCATCCAGCAGCTGGAAGGTGCCGTGACAGAGGATCGGCGACGAGCTTCCGAAACCGTCCGGAGTGGCGCCCGGGTTCAGCGTCTCGATCCCGGTGACGGTGACGTCCACGGGGAAGCTGATCTCGATGAAATCCCCTTGGCCGTTGGCCGCGTACCAGCTGGTGCCCGCGCTGTCGTCGATCACGCTCTCGGGGACGTTGACGCCGATGAAGCTGCCCGCCTGCACGGTGGCCGGCAGCAGCTGCGCCAGGTTCGGCTCGGCGATACGCTGGCGGCGGATCAGCGCCGAGCCGATCACCTTCATCTCGGCCAGGTTGATGCCGAACGGGCCCTGCTCGCCGGTGAGCGGGGTGAATCGGACGCGGCGCACGCTGGCCACGCCGGGGACGACGAGGGTCGCGTCTCGTTCGGGCAGCGGGAACTCGACGGGCCCGCTGTCGTGCAGGACGGTACCGCCGGCGCCCAGGAGCTGGAAGGTGCCGGTCGTGACCCGATTGGCCACCGGGTTACGTCCGGACAGGACCCGCACCTGGGTGACGGTGGTGTCTTGTGGAAAGACGACCTCGAAGGTCGCCGGATTGATCCCGAAGGTGCTCGCCATCGTGCCGAGGTTGTCGTCGAACGCGCAGGCGGTGCGGTCGCAGGGCGGCCCCACCACGCCCGGGTCGCCGTTCATGTTGAACGTGGTGCCCGGGATCGCCCGGATGAGATCGACGTCGTCGGCCAGCACGAGCTCGCCGGCCTGCAGCGTGTGCGGTGTGTAGGTGAACGAGCCGTCCGCGTTGAAGGCCAGGGCGCCGTTGGTCGGCGCGGTCAGCAGCACGGCCGTCAGCGGCGTGCCGTTGGCGTCAGTGTCGTTGGCCAGCACGCCCGGCGCGCCGATGCCCAGCGATTCCCCGAGGCGTGCCGTGTAGGCGTCGTCAGCGGCCACCGGCGCCCGATTGGCGGCCGATGAAACTTGCACCTCGAAGGCCTGGGTCGCGAACAGCCCGCGCTGGTCTTGGACCCGCACGACGATCGGCTGGGGCCCGGCCTGAGCGTCCACCGGTGTCCACCGGATGATGCCGGTGTCCGCGCCGATCGTCATGCCACCGGGCGCGATGGGCAGCGAGAACGTGAGCGCATCGCCGGCGTCAGGATCGATGGCGTCGACGCTGTAGCGGTAGGCGAGGCCGACGGTGGCGACCGTCCCCGGCGTGGAGCGGATCACCGGCGGGTGGTTGTCAACGGAGACGAGGATCGTCGTGGTCACCGGGGCGCTGGCGGCGCCGCGAGTGTCGGTGACGACGAGCTGCGCGCGATAGGTGCCGCCCAGATCGGGGACGAACGTGGGCGTGGCCGTGTTGGCGCCGACGAGTACGGTGGCGCTGTTGACCGGCCGCAGCGCGAAGGTCCACTGGAAGCTCAGCGCATCGCCCTCGGCGTCGCTCGACGCGCGCCCGTCCAGCTGCACGGTCGTGTTCGTGCTCACGTTCTGGTCGGCACCCACGCCGGCGACCGGCGGGCGATTGATCGCGGTCACCACCGCGGTGTTGTTGGTGAGGTTGGGATCGGGCTGATCGCTGCCCGTGACGGTTGCCGTGATCGCCGTCGGTCCCGTTGCGTTGACCCTGAGGCTGAGGCCCATCCGCGCCAGGCCTCCGCTCGGCAGCGCGCCCACCACCCACCGCCCGGTGGCCGCGTCGTAGGTGCCGACCTGGATGTTCTGACCGGTGATCGTGTAGCCCGCCGGCACCGGGACGCTGACGGTGATGCTGGTCGTGCTCGCCGGTCCGAGGTTGTCCACCTCGAGCGCGAGGCCCGCCGAGGTCCCGGGCGCGAGCGTGCCTTGCGGAAAATCGAAGAAGAACAGCGATGCTGAGGTCGGCGTTGCGATTGGGCGTGACGGCGACGGTGACGGTGTTGTTGGCGGGGTTGGGGTCGGGCGCGCTGCTGCCGGTGATCGACGCGGTGAGGTCGTAGGGGCCAGTCGCGGTCACCGTCGCGCCGAGGATCAGGCGGGCGAGCCCGCCCGCGGGCAGGCTGCCGATCGTCCAGTTGCCGGTGGCGGCGTCGTACGTGCCCACCTGCGGCCCGCCGCTGGTGATGGTGTACCCCGCCGGCACCTTGAATAGCGCGGTGATGTTGCTCGCGCTCGCAGGGCCGTCGTTGTGGACCTCGACGAAGAGCCCGGAGGGCACGACGCCCCCGCCCACCGGCGGGTTCGTCGGCGGGCTGAGGAACGCGATGCTGAGGTCGGCGTTGCGATTGGGCGTCACGGCGACGGTGGCGGTGTTGTTTCCGAGATTGGGATCCGGCTGGCTGCTGCCGGTGATCGTCGCCGTGAGGTCGTACGGTCCGGTTGCGTTGACGAACGCGTCGAAGGAGAGGTTCCCAAAGGCGCCGCTGGGCAGGTCCCCGATCGTCCAGTTGCCGGTCGCGGGGTCGTAGGTGCCCCTCCCCACGCTCGTGCTCCTGATCGAGTAGCCGGCGGGCAGCTGGAAGCGTGCGGTGACGCCCGTCGCGCCGGCCGGTCCGTTGTTGAGCACCTGAACGGCGATCCCGGTGGGCGAGGCGATGCCTCCCACTGGCGGGTTCGACGGCTGGCTGAAGAACGCGATGCTGAGGTCGGCCGGGTTTCCACCGAGCACCACGCTCGCACTGGCCGTGTTGTTGGCGGAGTTCGGATCGGGCTGAGCGCTGCCGGTGATCGTCGCGGTCAGGTCGTACGGGCCGGTGGCGTTCACCGTTGCCGTGACCGTCAACCGGGCCAGGCCGGCGGCAGCGAGCGCGCCGATCGCCCAGTTGCCAGTCGCAGTGTCGTACGTACCGCCGCTGCCAGAGCTCGCCGTGGTGCTGCTGCCCGTCACGGTGTAGCCCGCCGGCGGCTTGAAGCGCGCCGTCACGCCGGTGGTGCCGGCCGGGCCACTGTTGACGACCTCGACCGCGATGCTGACGCTGGCGCCGACCGCGGGTGTCGCCGGCACATTGGTGAAGGCGATGCCGAGGTCGGCGTTGGCGTTGGGGACCACGCTGGCCGTCGCCGTGTTGTTGGCGGCATTGGCATCGGCCGGCGTGCTCGCCGTGATCGCCGCCGCCAGGTCGTACGGTCCCGTCGGCTTCACCGTGGCGACCACGGTGAGTCGGACCGCCGCGCTGGTCGGCACAGCGCCGATCGTCCACACGCCGGTCGCGACGTCGAACGTGCCGGCGTTGGCGTCCGGAGCGCTCGAGGTCACGGTGTAGCCGGCCGGCACCTGGAAGCGGGCGGCCACGCCGCTGGCCGCGGACGGTCCCGTGTTGGCGACTTCGACCACGAGCGAAACGCTGGAGCCCACGGCCGGCGTGGCGGGCGGATTGACGAAGGCGATGCGGAGATCGGCGGCGTCGCTCACCGTGACCGTGACCGCATCGGGCGCGCTGGACAACGCGCCATCGCTGACGATCAGCTCGGCTGTGTACGTCCCGGCCCGGTCGGCCACGAACGTTGGGTTCACGATGGTCGAGCTGGACAGCGCGGCGTTGCTGCCGTTCGGACGCGTCAGCGTCCAGCGGAACGAGGCGATGGGCGTGCCGTCGGGGTCGGACGAACCGCTGCCGTCCAGATGTACGGTCGCGCCGATCGACACCGTCTGATCGGGGCCCGCGTCGGCCACCGGCGGTCGATTGCCGGTGGTCGCCGTCACCACCATCGTATCGGCGAGTCCGTCCTCGAAGCCGTCGTTCACGATGAGCTGAGCGACGTAGTCGCCGGCGCGGTCGGCCACGAAGCTCGGCTGGGCGGTGGCCGGATCGTCGAGCGCGGCGACGCTGCCGTCGGGGCGCGTGGTGAACGACCAGCGGAACGTGAGGGGGTCGCCATCCGCATCGCCGGAGGCACTGCCGTCCAGACGGACGGTGTCGCCGACGGCGACCGTCTGATCCGGGCCGGCGTCGGCGACGGGCCGCGAGTTCACCGTGTCGATCTGCACGCTGTCGGGCGTGCTGTCGATGACGCCGTCGTTGACGATCAGCCGCACCTCGTAGCGCCCGGGCAGATCGGCGATGAACGCGGGTGTAGAGGAGGCCGCGTCGTTCAGCGTGGCCTGACTACCCTCGGGACGCGTGACGAAGCTCCAGAGGAACGTGAGCGGGTCGCTGTCCACGTCGGTGGATGCGCGCCCGTCGAGCAGGACGGTGGCGCCGTGGCTCACCGTCTGGTCGGCGCCGGCGACCGCGATCGGACGCGAGTTCACCGTCGAGACCTGCACCGTGTCGGCCACGCTCTCGAGGCGGCCGTCGCTGACGACCAGCTCGGCGACGTAGGTGCCGGCTCGATCGATGCGCAGCGTCGGCCGCAACGCGGCCGGATCGGAGAGCGTCGCGGCGCTCTGCGGCGGCGTCGAGACCAGTCGCCAGCGGAAGGTCAGCGCGTCCCCGTCGGCGTCGGTCGAGGCACTGCCGTCGAGTTGCACGAGCGTGCCGACGGCCACGGTCTGATCGATGCCGGCGTTGGCCAGCGGCCGTGTGTTGACCACGCCGCCCGTGGTGATCTGTACGCGGTCGGGCGCGCTGTTGCCGGCGCGGTCGCTGACCACCAGCTCGAGCACGTAGATGCCGCTCCGATCGGCGACGAAGGTCGGACGCACGGCGTAGGAACTCGACAGCATCGCGTGGCTTCCCGCCGGCCTGCTGACGAAGTGCCAGGAGAACTTGAGGGTATCGCCGTCCGGATCGCGCGAGCCGCTGCCGTCGAGCGTGACGTGCGCGCCCACCGCCACGGTCTGATCAGGCCCGGCGTCGGCCACCGGCGTCCGGTTGCGCTTCTTGAAGTGGAGGGACCACTCGAGGTGGGAGGCGTCGAAGGGCCGCGACTTGGGCAGCCGGAGCGTGAAGGTGCTGAGGCTCGTCACCGTCGCTCCGGCCTCGGCGTCGGGGAAGGTGAGCGTGCCGTCGATGATCGTCGCCCCGACGGTGTGGCAGGTCAGCGTGGCGGAGACGTCGGTGATCGCGTACGGCAACGGGTTCGACAGCTGCGCGCGGAAGGTCAGCACGCTGTACCCGGGGACGGCCTTGCTCTCGACGACCGTGTAGTGACCGATCGAGGGTCCGGAGCCGAAATGCGTCTCGCCCTGGCGCTGACCGAGTCCCAGCAGGAGGATCGCGGCGATCAGGATGACGCGGCCACTCTTCATGGGCTCTCCGGGTCCGCGCCCGTGTTGCGGACCATCTCGAGCAGCGCCGTGCTCAGCTCGTGAACGTCGTCGAACCTGCGCTTCTCGCCGGTGCGCAGGTGGTGGACGTGTCCGCTCAGGGAGCCGGCGGCGCCCGCAACGATCCGGAGCACGAAGGTAACGGGACGCGCCTGCGCGAGACCGTGGTCCACCGAGGCGAGATGTACGCCACAGGCGTGACCGCGCCGTGACAGCCCCACGGAGCCGCAGCGTGCAAATGCTGCGCGGCGGGGGGTCCGTTGTCGCACTCGACCGCGGGATGCTAGAGTTGGCGACCATCTCCATGGCGGCCCTCTGCGTCGAGCTGCTCGGTGGTTTTGCCCTCAGGAGCGACGGTGGTGCGCCCCGCTCGCTGCCGAGCCGCAAGGCACGCGCCCTCCTGGCCTACCTGGCGTTGCGGCCGGGTCACGCCCACTCCCGCGAGCAGCTCACGGCGCTGCTCTGGGGCGACACGCCCGATGCGCTCGCGCGGCAGGCGTTCCGCCAGACGCTGTCCCGGTTGCGGCGGGGCCTGGGCGACGCGGCCGGTCTCGCCTTCGTCCCCGGGCTCGACACCGTGGCGCTCGATCCCGCTCAGGTGTGGGTCGACGCGGTGGAGTTCGAGGCGATGGCCGGCAAGGATCAGCCCGCCGCGCTGGAGCGGGCCGTCGCGCTCTACCGGGGGGACCTGCTCGACGGGCTCGACGTGGGGGAGCCCGCCTTCGAGGAGTGGCGAACCCTCGAGCGGGAGCGCCTGCGCGAGCTGGCCCTGGAGGCGCTGACGAAGCTGCTGCGGCACCAGATGGACGCCGACCTGCTGGAAACCGCCGTGCAGACGGCGCTGCGGATCCTCGTCCTCGACCCGTTGCAGGAAGCCGTGCATCGCGCCCTCATCCGTCTCTACGCGCGGCAGGGCCGGCGCGCGGCCGCCCTGCGTCAGTACCAGGAATGCGTGCAGACACTGCAGCGGGAGCTCGCGGCCGAGCCCGAGGAGTCCACGCGCGAGATCTACCGTCAGCTCGTGCGAACCGCCGCCGACGGTGCGGGACCAGGCGCCCGGTCGGCCCGTTCTGGCCAGGCGGCCACCACGACCGGGGGCAGTGCGGGCATCGCACTCGTGGGACGCGCCGCCGAGCTGTCCGCGCTCGAGAACAGCTTGCAACGCGTGCTCGACGGGCACGGACGCGTCGCGGTGATCAGTGGCGAAGCCGGTGTCGGCAAGACCCGGCTGCTCGAAGAGCTCGAGAGCGTGGCGGCCGTCGCGGGCGTGCGGGTGGTGGTCGGCCATTGCTTCGAGACCGAGCAGCCGCTGCCGTTTCGCCCATGGATCGATGCACTTCGCGACGAGCAGCCGGCCCTGGACACCGCGCGGCTGGCCGATCTCTCGGCCGCCGCCCGGGCCCAGCTCGCCCGGCTGTTCTCCGAGCTATCCCCGCGCGGCAGCGAGAGTGGCGTCCTGGCCGACGATCACAGCCCGCTGTTCGAGGCGATGCGTGAGCTGCTCTCCGTGCTGGCCGCGGGGAGCCCGTTGCTGCTCGCGCTGGAGGACCTGCACTGGGCCGATCCGATGAGCGTGCGGCTGCTCGCCTTCCTGGGGCGACGGCTGGGAGCGCTACCGGTGCTCCTGGTCGCGACGACCCGGCCGGAGGACGCGGTGGACGTGCCCGTGCTGGAGCGCGCGCTCGGTGAGCTGCGCGACGGCCGGGTGCTCGATCAGGTGATCCTGGGTCCGCTCGGTCCGGAAGACACGCTGGCGCTGGCCCGTGCCTTCTACGGCGGAGGCAATCCGTCGGTCATCGAGCAGGCGGTCGAGACGGTATGGAAGCTCAGCGAAGGCAATCCGTTCGTCATCACGGAAAGCGTACGCGCGCTGCGTGACGGCACGACGGAGATGGGCGAGCTGCCGCAGGGGGTACGCGAGACCGTGCATCGCCGACTCGACCAGCTCTCGGAAACGGCCCACGCCACCGCCATCACCGCCGCCGTGATCGGACGCGCGACGTCGTTTTCGCTGCTGCAGATGGCCAGTGGCCTGTCCGAGTCGGAGGCGGCCGCCGCCGTCGAGGAGCTGGTGCGACGCCGGGTGCTCGACGCCGCGGGCGAAGAGCTGGTCTTCTGCCACGATCGCATCCGGCAGGTCGCCTACGATGCGGTGCTCGCTCCGCGACGGGTGTTGCTCCATCGCGCGGTGGCCCGCGCACTCGAATCCTCGAGCTCGGATCGACTCGACGAGGTGGCCGGTGAGCTGGGCCACCACTTCCTCCGGGCCGGGGAGCTCGAGCCGGCGATCCTCTATCTCGGGCGCTTCGCCGAGATCGCCACCCGGCGGTACGCGACGGATGCGGCGCTGGCCGCGCTCACCCAGGCCGAGACCGCGGTGGACCGACTGCCGCCGTCATCGCGCGACCATCGACATCTCGAGGTGTCGCTGCGCCGCGCCTTCGTGCTGGCCGCGGCCGGCCGGCACCACCAGTGCCTGGACGTGCTGAGATCGAATGCGCTGCGGCTGCGACGCGTCGCGGATCTCCCCCTGGCCGCCGAGTATCATTATCGGCTCGCAATGACCCGCTTCTATCTGGGCGACTACGCCGAAGCACGACTCGCGGCCGTCGCGGCGCTGAGCGATGGCGAACGCACCGGAGATCGCGACCGGATCGGCCGGGCGCTCAACGCGCTGGCGCTGGTGAGCACGGCGGCCGGCGCCTCCGCCGAGGCGATGGACTACTGCGAGCGGGCGGTGGAGCTCCTCGCCGACCCGTCCACATGGCGACGGCTGGCCTCCGTGCACTGGCTGCTGGCCCTGAACCGGATCTACACCGCGCAGTTCGATGGCGCCCTCGAGCACCTGGAGCGCTGCGTGACGCTCGCCGATGCGGTGGGCGACGCCAAGCTTCAGTCGATGGCCGAGGGCCTGGAGAGCTGGGTTCACGCGGCTCGGGGCGACAGTCGCGCCGCCATGGACTGCGCGCAGCGCGCCCTGGCGTCTTCACGGGGCACGATCCCGACCAGCCTGGCCTTACGCTGGGTGGGGTACGCCCATCTGAATCAGGGGGACGCCAGAGCGGCGATCGACGTCCTCGAGCGGGCGTGCGAGCAGATCGAGCTGTTCCCGGTCCGCCACACGTACGTCGAGTCGCTGGCGTTCCTCGCCGAGGCGCACGTGCTCGCCCGCGACGCATCCCGAGGCCTGGAGCTGGCGCGGCGGGCCACGGAGCTGGCGCAGATCGAAGGCAGTCCCTTCAACGTGGGCCTCGCCGAGCGCGCGGCCGGGCGCGCGGCCGGCGCCGCCGGTGATGCGCAGGCCGGCGAGGCCCATCTGGGCCGAGCGCTGGAGGCCTTCCAGTCGGCGAGCGCGACGTTCGAGGCGGCGATGACACGTCTGGAGCTGACCCGCTCGCTGGCGGCCCACGGGCAAATGGCCGGAGCGCGAGCCCATCTCGCCGAGGCGATCGCCGCCCTCGAAGTCGCCCGCGTGCCCCGCCGGGTGGCCGAGGCTCACGCGCTCGCCAAGGCCCTTGGCCTCGGGCCCCAGGGCCCGACGTCCGGGACCCGGCCGCGCTCTCGCTAGCCGGCGACGCCCTTCCATCTGGAGCGCGTAGAGCCGGCGATAGACGCCGTCGCGCGCGACCAGCTCGTCGTGCCGTCCGACCTCGGCGATGCGGCCCTCGTGGACGACCACGATGCGGTCGGCGTTGCGCACCGTCGACAGGCGATGCGCGATGACCAGCACGGTGCGCCCCTGCATGAGGTCGCTCAGCGCCTGCTGGACCATGAACTCGCTCTCGGCATCGAGGTCCGACGTCGCCTCGTCGAGGATCAGGATCGGCGGATCCTTGAGGAAGGCGCGGGCGATGGCCAGGCGCTGGCGCTGGCCGCCGCTGAGCCGCACGCCGCGCTCGCCCACCAGCGTGGCGTAGCCCTCCGGGCAGGCCAGGATGAACTCCTCGGCGTGGGCCTGGCGCGCCGCGCGGTTGACCGCCTCGGGCGTCGCCGCCGGGTTGCCGTAGGCGATGTTGTACTGGATCGAGTCGCTGAAGAGAAACGTCTCCTGCGTCACCACCGCGATCTGGGCGCGCAGCGAGGCCTGGGTGAGGTCGCGGACGTCGTGGCCGTCGAGCGTGATGCGGCCGCTGCTGACGTCGTGGAAGCGCGGCACCAGATCGATCAGGGTCGACTTGCCCGCTCCGCTCATGCCCACGAACGCCACCACCTCGCCGCGCCGGATGTGCAGCGTGATGTCGCGCAGGGTGAGCTCGGGCGAGCCGGGATAGCGGAACGAGACGTCCTCGAACCGCAACGCCTCGCGGAAGCCGAGCAGGGCGTGGGCGTCGGGCCGGTCGGCGATGGCCGGCGGCAGGTCGAGGATCTCGAACACGCGCTCGACCGACGAGGCCGATTGCTGGATGGTGTTCATGATGCGCGAGAGCTGCCGCACCGGCCCGTAGATCAGGGCCAGCGCCGCGATGAAGGAGAAGAAATCGCCGGGGGTCATGGCGCCGGCGATCACCTGGTGGCCGCCGTACAGCAGCGCGCCCATGAGGCCGAAGGCGGCCAGCACTTCCATGAGCGGCTCGGTGATCTCGTCGGTGCGGTGGTCCTTGAGCGCCAGGTCGAGCAGCCGGCGGTTCACCCGCTCGAAGCGCTCGGCCTCGTGACCCTCGCGGCCGAAGGCCTTGACGATCTTCATGCCCGAGAACGCTTCGTGCAGCAGCACGTTCAGCTCGGCGACCTTCTCCTGCGAGCGCTTGTTGATACGGTACAGCCGGCGGCCGATCGACCGCACGGCCAGTCCGACGAAGGGAAAGACGACCAGCGCGATCACGGCCAGCCGCCACTCGCGCACTACCATGACCGACAGCAGCGCGACGACCATGGCGATCTGCCGGACGGCCATGATCAGCACCGTGGAGGACACGCGGGCCAGCCGGTTGACGTCGGTGACGATCCGCGACATCAGCTCGGCGGAGTGCAGGCCGGCGAAGAACGACAGCGGCATCCGCTGGATGTGCGTGTAGAGCGTGTGGCGCAGGGTGGCGATCACGCGCTCGCCGACGGCGGCCATCAGATAGGACTGGCCGTAGCGCGCGAACCCCTTGATCAGGTAGGCCCCCAGCAGCAGCAGGGGAATGATCTTGAGCATGTGCTCGTCCCGGCGGATGAAGATGTCGTCGAGCGCGGGCTTGACCAGCCAGGCGATCGCGCCCTCCATCCCGGCCACGACGAGCGCCAGCAGCGAGCCCAGCACCAGCACGGAGAAGTACGGCCGCATGAGCGGCAGCAGGCGACGGTAGATGAGCAGGACGTGTCTCATGCCCGCCCGGCCGCGGCCACGATCTGTCGGTAGAGCGCCTCGGTCGCGTCCAGCTTGGCCCGCTGCGAGAACAGCGCCTCCACGCGCTTGCGTCCGGCCCGCGCCATCGTCTGGGCGGCGGTGGGGTCGCAGACGAGCCGCACGATGGCCTCGGCCAGCTCGGCCGGGCTGCGCGGGGCGACCAGCAGCCCGGTCTCGCCGTCGAGCACCAGCTCGGGCATGCCCTCGAGATTGGTGGCCACCACGGGCCGCTCGCAGGCCAGCGCCTCGCGGATCGAGCCGGTGATGCCGAGCCCGGCGTAGGAGGCATCGACCACCACGTCGGAGGCGGCCAGGATCGCGGGCACGTCGCTGCGATGGCCGATGGCCAGCACCCGGCTCTCGAGGCCGCGCGCGCCGTGCCTGCTCGCCGATCTCCGCGATGCGCGGCGGCGGCGCGCCCACGAGCAGCAGCCGCGCGCGCGCCACCCGCTGGGCCACGGCGGGCATGGCGTCCAGCACGTCGCGCCAGCCGCGCCACGACCGCACGCCGATCTGCGTGATCACCACGTCGTCGGCGGCCAGGCCGAGCTCGCGACGTACGGGCGCCCCGTCCACGCCGGGGTGGAAGCGCTCGACGTCGGTGCCCGAGTAGATCACCGAGATCTTCTCGGCGGGTACGCCGGCTGAAACCAGTCCGCGCTTGATGGATTCGCAGACGGCGACGATGGCGTGAATGTGCCGGTTCGTGTAGCCGACGCGGCGGGTCGCGCCGTCGATCGGAAAGCTGACGCCACGGTTGAGGACCAGCAGCGCCCGGGCGCCCATCAACCCGGCGAGCAGGGTCAGCGTGCGCGCGCGTCCCTTGTGCGCGTGGGCGATCTGGATCCGCTCCTGGCGGATGAGGCGGGCCAGCCGCCACGCCGCGCGCGGATCCCAGGCCCGGCGCATGACGATCGCCGCGTGAATGAGGCCCGCCTCCGCACAGCGCGCCGCCCAGGTCTCGCTCGGCGGCGTGGCGATGACGACGCGATGTCCGCGGCCGGCCAGGCCGCGCGCGAGCTCCCACAGCTGGATGGCCGCGCCGGTGAAGAAGTCGCCCTTCGGATAGATCTGCAGGATCCGAAGGGGGCCGCTCGTCATCAGGCTCCGAAGAACTCTCTGATCGCCGCCGCCACGGTGTCGATCTCGTCCTCGGTGTGTCCGGCCGAGATCGGCAGCGTCAGGATCTCGTCCACCAGGCGTTCGGTCTCGGGCAGGGGCGGTCCCGCGAAGCGCTCCACGGCCGGCTGCCGGTGGCTCGGCACGGGATAGTGGATGCCGGTCTGAACGCCCCGAGATTTCAGAAAGCTCGCCAGCTCGGCGCGCCGCGAGGTGCGCACCACGTAGAGATGATAGACGTGGCGCGCCCCGGGCCGCTCGGCCGGCAGCTCGAGCGGCAACCCCGCCAGGGCGTGGTCGTAGCGCGCGGCCAGCGCCCGGCGCCGGTCGTTCATGGCGTCGAGGCGGCCCAGCAGCACGCGGCCGACGGCGGCCTGGATCTCGTTGAAGCGCAGGTTGAAGCCGATCTCGGAGTGCAGGTCCTTGCTCAGCCGGCCGTGGTCGCGCAGCCGGCGACACCGCGCGGCGATCTCGTCGTCGCTGGTCACCACGACGCCGCCGTCGCCCATCACCGTGAGGTTCTTCGAGGGGTAGAACGAGAACACGCCCGCGCGTCCGAACCCGCCGACCCGCCGGCCGCGCCAGGCGGCGCCGTGCGCCTGCGCGCAGTCCTCCAGCAGCCAGACGCCCAGCCGGGCGGCCAGCTCGCGGACGGCGTCGAGATCGACCGGCTGGCCGTAGAGGTGGACGGGCATCAGTCCCGACCGTGCGCGGCGTGGCCTTGGCCGCGGCGTCGGCGGGATCGAGACCGTAGTAGCGGTCGACGTCCACGAAGACCGGCGTGGCCTCGGCGCTGCAGATCGCCTCGATGGTCGGAAACGCCGTGTGCGCGGGCACGAGGATCTCGTCGCCCGCCTTCACTCCGAGGGCGCGCAGCGTGAGCCAGAGGCCCGCGGTGGCCGAGCTGGTGAGGACGGCGTGGCGGACGTCGAGGTAGGCCGCCAGCTCCGCCTCGAAGCGCCGGCACTCGGGACCAAGGATGTACTGGCGGGAGTCGATGACGGCGAGGACGGCCTGCTTGATCTCATCGTCCACCGGCGGGCGCGACAGCGGGATCACGCCCACTCCCGATCACGCTCCGGCAGGAGGTGTCGCCAGTCGCTGATACTTGCCCCGGAAGTAGAGCAGGGGATGCTCGCCGAACAGCGCGCGCGGTCTCGACCCGGCCCACGAAGATCGTGTGGTCGCCGGCCACGTGCGCGTTCACCGTGGTGCACTCGAGCTGGGCCAGGGCGCCCTCCACCAGCGGCAGTCCCAGCTCGCTGATGCGGTGCGGGATCTCGTCGAACTTGTCCAGCCGCGTGGTCGCGAACCGGCGCGACACGTGCTCCTGGTCGTGGCCCAGGACGTTGACCGCGAACCGGCCCGGTCCCGCAGCGCCGGGTAGCTCTGCGACTTGTGGTCGACGCAGACCAGGATCAGCGGCGGATCGAGCGAGACGGAGGAGAACGCGCTGGCGGTCAGCCCGGTCGGCCGGCCGTCGGCGTCGCACGTGCTGATGATGGTGACACCGGTGGCGAAGTGACCGAGAACGTGGCGAAAGTCGTTGGGGTCGATCACCGTTTTTATGTAGCAGGAAGGGTCGGCGAATGCAACATTCGCCGACAATGCCGCGGCCCTGGCTGTATAGTCCGGTCATATGGCCACCGAGCAGCAGGTTCTCGATGCCCTGCGCGGCATCCGCGATCCGGATAGCCAGCGCGACATCGTCACGCTGGGGCTGGTGCGCGACCTCACGATCGACAGCGGCACGGTCTCGTTCACGCTGGCCTTCGCCGGCCAGGCCGCGGCGACGAAGGCGATGGTGCACAGCATGGCCACGCGCGTGGTGGGCCAGCTCCCGGGCGTGTCGGGGGTCCAGGCCAAGATGGGCGGCGCCGCGGCGCCCGCCCCCGCTCACTCGCACGCCCCCGGCCAGGGGCACGGTCACGCGCATGGCCCCCAGGCGGGCGCCGCGCCGGGCCAGGCCGATCTCATCCCCGAGGTGCGGCGGACGCTCGCCGTGTCTTCCGGCAAGGGCGGGGTGGGCAAGTCCACGGTCGCCGTCAACCTGGCCCTGGCACTGCGTCAGGGTGGTGCGACCGTCGGCCTCATCGACAGCGACGTCTACGGACCCGACGTGCCGCTCATGCTGGGCACGAGGGGACGCCCGGGGATGTTCGACAACAAGATCATCCCGGTCGAGGCGCATGGCCTCAAGGTCATGTCCATCGGCCTGCTCGTCAACGAGAAGGAGCCGCTGGTCTGGCGCGGCCCGATGATCCACTCGTTCATCCAGCAGATGCTCAAGGACGTGAGCTGGGGTGCGCTCGACTACCTCGTGTTCGACATGCCCCCCGGCACCGGTGACGCCCAGCTCTCGCTGTCGCAGGTCGTGCCGCTGGGCGGTGTGGTGATGGTGACGACGCCGCAGGACGTGGCGCTGCTCGACGTGCGCAAGGCCATCGCGATGTTCCAGCGGCTCAACGTCCCGATCGTGGGCATCGTGGAGAACATGAGCACGTTCGTGTGTCCGCACTGCAACCAGGCCACCGCCATCTTCGGCGACGCCGGCGGCCAGCAGCTGGCCGAGGAGTACGGCGTGCCGCTGCTGGCGCGGCTGCCGCTCGATCCCGAGACGCGCGTGGGCGGCGACGAGGGCACGCCGATCACCGTGCGCCGCCCGGACTCCGCACCGGCCCGTGCGTTCCGTGAGCTGGCCGCGGCCGTGAACCAGCGGCTCGACGCGCTGGGGCAGCTGGGCACCCTGCCGAAGATCAGCTGACGCGCCGGCCCATGGCAGCACCGGAGTTCGATCGTGCCGATTTTTCCGCTTCCGGACGTGACCTTCTTCCCCCACACGCTGCTGCCGCTGCACGTCTTCGAGGCGCGCTATCGCGCGATGGTCATCGACGCGCTCGAGCGCGATCGCCGAGCTCGTCGTGGTCCGGCTGCGGCCCGGCTACGAGGCGAGCTACGCGGGCAAGCCGCCGGTGTACCCGGTGGCCGGCCTGGGCGAGATCGTCTCGCAGCGAGCGCCTGGCGACCGGGCGCTACAACATCCTGCTCCGGGGCGATTGCCGGGTGCGGCTTCGAGCAGGAGGTGCCGAGCGACACGCTCTACCGCCTGGTGCGCGCGCAACGGCTGACCGACGCCGAGCCCACCGCCGACACCGCGCCGGCGCTCGTCCGCGTCCGCGCGGGCTGCCGCGCGCTGCTCGAGGCCCTGGCCCGGCCCGCCGACATGCTCGACACCGCGCTGGCCGAGGGCCAGACGGCCGGGCGCGATCGCCGATCGCGTGGCCGCCGCGGTCCTGCCCGACGCGGATCTGCGCCAGAGCCTGCTCGAGACGCTCGACGTCGGCGCGCGCGTCACTCGCGTCGCCGCGGCCGTCGAGGCGCTCGTGAACGAGCTCAAGGACGGTCGCCCGTGAGTGTCATCGTCCGGGCCCTCGGCGCGCTGGCCCTCGTGGTCCTCACGGCTCACGCCGGCGGCGGACGCGCGAAGCTGGTCGTGGCTCGGCGTGCGCATCCGCGACCTGTGCGAGCAGGAGATGGACGAGCTCGTCCAAGCGCCACGGCATCGGCGAGGGCTTCGGCGTGGTGATCGTGGACGTCATGGAGGACACGCCGGCGGCGCGGGCGGGCATGCGCAACGGCGACATCGTGGTCGCCTTCGAGGGACGGCCCGTCACCGACACGCGCCTGCTGCAGCGGCTCATCGCGCGGGCCCCGGTGGATCAGGACATCAAGCTCACGGTTCTTCGCACCGAGGGCCGGCGGCCGCTGGCCGTGCGGCTGGTCTCCATGCCGCGCGAGGTCGCGGGCGAGCGGGTCGCCGCCGAGTTCGGCTTCCTCCTGCGAGATGCCGAAGGGGCGCGCGACACGGGGATTCGCCTGCAGTCCGCGACGACTCCGCCCTCCGTGACGGTAGTTCTCAAGGGCTCGTCGGCGCAGAAGGCCGGGCTCGAGCAGGGCGACGTGATCTTGCAGATCAACGAGCACTCCGTCGTCACGCGGGACGCGGTCCGGGAGGCGATGAGCGACGTCCCGCTCGACCGGGCGCTGCGGTTGACGGTGCTCCGCGAGGGCCGCCACGTCGGCCTGACACTGCCGGCCCCCGAAGCCGCGCCCACGCCATGACCCGGATCCTCACCCAGGCCGTGCCGCTCCGCCGCAGGCGTGAGGGCGCGCTCGAGACCGACCTGAGCAGCCTCCACGAGCTCTCGGCGGCCGACGGCGCGCGGTTGATCCGTGACCGCGTCATCAGCGCCGAACAGCTCGTCGGCGCGTGTCTGCAGCGCGTGCGGGAGATCGACGAGCGCGTGCAGGCGTGGGCGTTCCTGGACCCCGCGCATGCGCTGGCGCAGGCCCGCGCGGCGGATGCGCTGCAGGCCTCCGGCCGGTCCATCGGGCCGCTGCACGGTGTGCCGGTCGGTCTCAAGGACATCATCGACACCGCCGACATGCCGACGGAGAACGGCTCCGTGCTGCACGCCGGGCGCGCGCCGTCGCGGGACGCTCGGTCGCGACCATGCTGCGCGCCGCCGGCGCGGTGATCATGGGCAAGACGGTCACCACGGAGTTCGCCACGCGGCATCCGGGCAAGACACGCAATCCCCACGATCCGGGCCACACGCCCGGCGGGTCCTCGAGCGGCTCGGCGGCTGCGGTGGCGGCGGGGATGGTGCCGCTCTCGCTCGGCAGCCAGACGACCGGCTCGACGATCCGGCCCGCCTCGTACTGCGGCGTCTACGGCTTCAAGCCCACCCACGGGCTGATTCCGCGCTCCGGGATGTTCCAGCTCTCCCGGTCGCTCGACCACGTCGGGCTCTTCGCCCGGTCGATCGACGACATCGCCCTGCTGATGGAGCAGATCGTGGGGCACGATGCGGGCGATCCGGATACTCGCCCGCGCGCGCACCTGGCGTTTCGCACGCTGGCGGCGGAGGCGCCGCCGCGGCCACCCGACGCTCGCGTTCGTCAGGACGACGCGCTGGAACGACGTGGACGCCGACGCGCGGGACGCCCTCGGGGCGCTGGTCGCGCGGCTCGGCGCGCAGGTGGAAGAGATCGAGCTCGTGCCGGCCGCCAGCGAGGCCGGGCGCTGGCAAGAGGTCATCTCCGGTCCCGAGATGGCGGCCAATCTCGCCCGCGAGTGGGCGACCGGACGGGACCAGCTCTCCGCCGCGCTCCGCGCGCGGATCGAGCGCGGCCGCGCGGTGACGGCCGTGGAATATCTGCAGGCGCAGGCCAGTCTCCCCGATCTTCACGCGAGCTTCACCGCGCTGCTCGACCAGCGCTACGACGCGATCCTCACGCCGACCGCCTCCGGCACGGCGCCCGCGGGTCTCGCCTCGACCGGCGAGCCGACCTTCTGCGCGCTGTGGACGCTCTGCGGGATGCCGGCGCTCAGCCTGCCGCTCCTGCACGGCGCCAACGGCTTGCCGCTCGGCGTCCAGCTCGTCGGCCCCCGCCACGGCGACGCGCGCCTGCTGCGCACCGCCCGCTGGCTCGTCGAGCTCGCCGGCGGCTGAAACAGGCCCATCTGCTTCGTTGGCGCCCGCGGCCGCACGCTCAACGTACAGGCAGTACGCCTCGCGTGCGGTCCGCGGGCGCCGCCTCGCATCTGGACCTGTTTGAGCCGCCGGCGGGTGGTTCGGAGTCCCCGAACAAATAGCTCCGGAGGCCCGGGGTTCGAGCCGTCGAATTTCCAGATCCAGGCGTCCAGCACGTAGTGCGTGGCCTGGGGCAGGATCAGCAGCGGGACGACGACGGCGAGGAGCTCTTTCGGCAGCGCCGGCAATTGCCAGTCGCCGAACAGGCTCGCGTGCTCATGCCAGACCAGGAGATCCCAGGCGCCCTCTTCGAGGTAGGCGAGCAGGATCGCTGCCCCGACGAACGCCCAGAGGAGCGCGGGCCGATACAGCCGCGTCCGCCACGACTCTGGCGCGGTCCATTTGCGTCGTCCGTAGAGCCACACCAGGGCCAGGTAGGGCAGGCCGTGGGCGACCACGTTGGTCACGGTGAAGGCGAAGTCCGAGTTGAACGCGACGATGCCGACGTACCAGGTCGCGGCGGTCGATGCCACGATGCCGAGCTTGCCCCACGACAGAGGCTCGCCGCGGAGAGCCCGCTGGGCCTGACGCAGGGCGAAGGCGAGCAGTGCCGTGGCGTAGAGCACGCCGGCCGCCCCGGCCGTCCACGCCGGCAGGGCCGCGAAGTCGCCGGCGACGAACCACGCGAAGACCCGGTCGTCTCTCGCGTGCCAGTAGGCGAGGGGATACAACATGACGGCGTAGATGGCGACCTTGTCGAGGAGCGCATCGATTGAGCCGCGCTCGCCGGCCCGGTGCCGGTAGAGCATCACGAATCCGTACTGCTGACGCACGAAGTGGAGCACGGCCAGGTAGGCGAGCACCCGCCAGAACGCGAGGCTGCCGAGACTGTAGAGGACGACGCCGGCGCCGAAGCAGATGAGCGGGGTCACCACGTAGTGGGTGCGCCGGCGCCGGAGCTCGTCGGGATCGAGATAGGTGCGGTAGAGCGACGACCACACGTGCGCCACGTCGATGCCGACCACGAAGACCAGCCAGCCCCACGGCGGCAGGTGTTCCGTCCGGAGCGCGGGAACGAGGAGCACGAGCAGGACCGACACCACCGCCGGGCCCACGATCAGCACGCCGTCGAAGACGGGCGAGTGGATCCAGCGGCTCACCAGGAGCCACGCTATGCCATGCGCGCCGGGCCGGTCAAGCATCGTGCTCGACCGTGTCGGCGCGCTTGACGGGCCTCCGCACCTGACCGTAGTGTCGCGAGCCAGACCTTGCAGTGCGGGCGGCGGTCGCGGGGCTCCAGGGGAGGAGCGCATGAGGTTCGTCAGACGCTGGATGGCGCTCGCGCTGGTGGCGGTGGGCTGCGCCACGGGCTCCACCGACCGGGCGGGGCTCGACAAGCTCGAGCACATCATCGTCGTCTACGCCGAGAACCGGAGCTTCGATCACCTCTACGGGCTGTTCCCCGGCGCCAACGGCCTGGCCAACGCCACGCTGGAGCAGACGACGCAGGTGGATCGCGACGGCCGGCTCATGGACTCGCTGCCCCCCGTGTGGAAGCTCGGCACCTCCGAGCCCGACCCCCGCTTTCCGAGCGTGTTGCCGAACCGGCCCTTCCGGATCGACGCACCGCCGATCAACCTGCCGCCCTCGGTGCAGGTGCGCAACCTCGTCCATCGCTACTACCAGAACATCGAGCAGATCGCCGACGGCCGGAACAACCGCTTCGCCTCGATCTCGGACGCCGGTGGCCTCGTGATGGGCTACTACGACGGCAGCGGCTTGCCGATGTGGCAGTGGGCCCGCGAGTTCACGCTGGCCGACAACTTCTTCATGGGCGCCTTCGGCGGCTCGTTTCTGAACCACTTCTGGCTCGTGTGCGCGTGCACGCCGCTGGAGTCCGCCGCGCCGGCGAGCGAGCGCGCCACCCTCGACGTCACCGGGCGGCTCGTCCGCCGGCCTGAGTCGCCGGCCTCGGCGATGCAGGGGCCGCCGCAGTTCCGCGACGGCGAGTTCTCGCCCGACGGCTATGCGATCAACACCGCCCAGCCTCCGTATCAGCCTTCCGGCGTGCGGCCGGCCGCCACGGGCGATCTCCGCTTCGCCGATCCAGCTCGCCACCCCCTGCATCCGCAAAGCCTGAGGACCGTGGGCGACACGCTGTCGGCGCGCGGCGTGTCGTGGGCGTGGTACGCCGGCGCGTGGCAACGCGCGCTGGCCGATGGCATGCAGCCGCCGTCGGCCAACCGCAGCGTGATCTACACGCGCGTGCAGGGCACACTCAACTTCCAGCCGCACCACCATCCGTTCAACTACTTCCTGCGCTTCGCGCCCGGCACGGCCGATCGCGAGCGCCATCTCAAGGACGGGGACGACCTGGTGGCCGCGATCGACGCCGGCACCCTGCCGCAGGTGGCGTTCTACAAGCCGGAAGGCGACCTGAACGAGCATCCCGGCTACACCGACATCGTATCGGGTGACCGGCACATCGCGGAGCTGCTGGCCCGGATCCGCAAGAGTCCGCTCTGGCCGAAGGTCGCGGTGATCGTCACCTACGACGAGAACGGAGGCTGGTGGGATCACGTGCCGCCGCCCCGCGGCGCGGGATGGAGCGATCGCTGGGGCCCGGGGACGCGCGTGCCCACGATCGTGGTCTCGCCCTACGCCCGGCGCGGGTACGTCGACTCCACGTCCTATGACACGACGTCGATCATCAAGCTGCTCACCCGCCGCTTCGATCTCGAGCCGCTTCCCGGCGTGCGGGCGCGAGCCGGCGACCTCACGGCCGCGTTCGACTTCGCGCGCGCGCCCACCCCATGACGCTCCGGGCCCGACTGAGCGCGCTCTATCCCGAGACCTCGGGCCGCCGCCTCAAGCAGTGGCTGGAGGGGGGCCGGGTGCGGGTCAACGGCGAGGTCGTCAAGCGCGGCGACGTCAGCGTCACCGCGACCGACCGCGTCGAGCTGGGCGGCCCGCCGCCCCCGCCGTTTCCACCGATCCTGAAGCTCGTCCACGAGGACGACGACCTGCTGGTGATCGACAAGCCGCCGGGGCTGCTGACGATCAGTACGGAGAGCGAGCGGGAGCGGACGGCCTACCGCCTGCTGCGCGACTGGCTGGACGCGCGGGGAGCCGGGCGCATCTTCGTGGTGCACCGTCTCGACCGCGAGACCTCCGGCCTCGTCGTGTTCGCACGGACCGGGGCGGCCAAGGAGGCACTGCAGGCGCAGTTCAAGGCGCGCCAGCCCGAGCGTGTGTACGTGGCACGCGTGGAGGGGCGGGTCCGCGACGACGAGGGCACGCTGGTCTCGCGCCTGCACGAGGACCGCGGGCTCCGCGTGCGTCCCGCGCGCGGCGAAGAGCCGGGGCGGGAGTCGATCACGCGCTACCGGGTTCTCTCACGGCTGCCCGACGCGACGCTGCTCGAGCTCACGCTGACGACCGGACGCCGCGGCCAGATTCGCTCGCAGCTCGCGGAGCTGGGCCACCCGATCGTCGGCGACCGAGCGTACGGCAGCCGACGCGACCCGCTCCACCGCGTCTGTCTGCACGCCACGCGTCTCGGCTTCACCCACCGCAGCCGACGGTGGGTCGTCTTCGACAGCCCAGTCCCGGCTGGTTTTTATGGGGGGCCCCGAAATGGCCCCCCATACCCCCACGCTCCGCGCCCCGGCAGAGCCGTGACGCTTCGCGGGCGTCGCAGTCAAATACCGGGCCCCCAAGCCCCCGGCGCTCGGCGCGTCCCGGGGGACCCGGGGCGCGCCTCGGTTCTACGCGCCGGCGGCCCCGGCCTCGTTAGCCGGCCTGGTGCTCAGTTGGTGGTCTTGAGGTGGCGGTCGAGGTACGCGAGCATCTTTTCCCACGCGTCGGCGGCTTGCTTGGGGCGATAGCGCTCGGCGTTGCCGAAGTTCAGGAATGCGTGGCCCGCGCCCTCGTACATGTGGAACTCGTGGGGCTTGCCGAGCCGGGTCATCTCCGCGTCGATCTTCTTCACGTCGTCCGGGGAGGGATTGGTGTCCTCGGCGCCGAAGAAGCCGACGACAGGGCAGGTGATGTTGGCGGTGAGATCGAAGGGCGTCGGGCTGTCGCCCCACGGCTTCATGATGCTGCCGCCGTAGAAGACGCCGGCAGCGCGCCACGCCGCGGGCCGCGATCCGGCCAGCATGAAGGTGACCCGGCCCCCCATGCAGAAGCCCAGCACCGCGAGGTTTCCGACCCGCGACTCGCGTAGCTGGCGCATGTGAGCGATCGTGGCGTCCACGTCGCCGACGATCTCCCGATCACGCAGCCGCCCGATGCGCGCCATCATGTCCGCACCGTCCGCGGGCTGGCGGTGATAGAGATCGGGCGCGGCCGCGGCGTACCCGTGGCGGGCGAGATCTTCCACCCGGTCCTCGATGAAGCGATCGAGTCCAGGGCCGTGCTGGATGACCACCACGCCCGGCGCCGTACCGCCGCCCGCCGGCGTGTCGAGGTAGACGCGCATCGGTGTTCCGTCGACCTGCAGCGTGTCCCAGCGAGCCATGGCGACCTCCTGTGATCGGCGCGTGGTTGCGTCGCGGTACGCCAGAGCATACCCTACGCGGACGAATCGAGGAGGTGTCCGACCATGAGCCTCACGCTGCCGCAAGCCGCCATGATCGTGGAAGTCGCGCTGCGCAAGGGTCGCGAGACCAGCTGCGCGCCCCTGGCGGTCGCCGTGCTCGACGCCGGCGGCCACCTGAAGTGTTTCGCGCGCGAGGACGGCGCGGGCATCGTCCGCCCGCAGATCGCCATCGGCAAGGCGTGGGGCGCCCTCGGGATGGGACTCGGCTCGCGGACGCTGGCCCGACGAGTGACCGAACAGCCGCAGCAGGTGGCCTTCTTCGGCGCGCTCAACGCCATGTCGGAAGGCCGCGTGGTGCCGGCCCCCGGCGGCGTGCTCATCCGGGATGCCGCCGGCGCGGTGCTCGGCGCAGTCGGCATCTCGGGCGACGTCTCGGACAAGGACGAGGCGTGCGCGCTGGCCGGCATCGAGGCCGCCAAGCTCGTGGCCGATCCCGGCGCCTGACCTCCCGCATCCGCCGCGACAAGCACACGGCAATCCGCCGCGTTGATCGCCAAGAAGGCCGCCGCGAAACAGGCTGGGCTCTCCGCGTCGGCGCCGGCGGCCTCTGGGGCGGCTTCGGCTTCCTCTGGACCGCCCGCCGCGGAATCGTCCGCATGTACGTCTCCCGCCTCGACGCCTTCATCTGGATCGAACGCGGCCGCGAGCAGGCCTGGCTGATCACCCCCGAACAGCCCGACGTCTTTCTTCACGCGCTGTCCCACCAGTGACGCCGTGGCGTCCGGTGGTGGTGCCGGCGGGGACGCGTGGTCCTGGGCGCGCCATCATGGCGAGCCGTCGTCGCCGTTAGGAGCGCAGGGCCCGGCGAGCGAGCCGCCAACGCCGGACTACGCGCCGACCGAGCCCCTGTGGGGATGGGGGCCGAGCGAGCCGGGCCCGGAGCGAGTTACGGCGACAGGCGAGCCATGCTGGCGCGCCCAGGACCACGCGTCCCTGCCGGCGCCGCCACCGGATGCCACGCAAATCGCCAACGGTCGTCACACGGCGGTTCAAGTTCAAGGGCGTCGTGCGCGCGCGCCGCAACAAGACGATCACTCCCGAGGATCGGCTCCAGTACGTCACGATGCATAAGTTCGAGAGCGAGGAGTGCAGTCTGGCCCTGACGGTCCGCGGGCGGTCATCTGTTAAGATCGAGCCGCGATGATCGTGCTCGGCATCTCGGAAACGCACTGCGCGACCGCGGCGATCCTGCGCGACGGCGCCGTCGTGGGGTGCGCCTCCGAGGAGCGCTTCACGCGGCTGAAGAACGACGCCGGCTACCCGCGGCTGGCGGTGGACGCGCTCTTGCGCGAGTGCGGACTGCGGGCCGAGCAGATCGATCTGGTGGTGCTGGCCGGACGGCAGGCCTACGCCCGTGAGTGGATGAACCGCGTGCTCCACGACGCCGCCTACGCCCGCGAGTACTACGGCGTGCGTCTGGACGAGCCGCGGGGCGGGGTCGGCAAGCGCGCGCGCAAGCTCGGCGCCCGGCTCGGTCTCGTCGAGCGGGCGCGCGGCAAGTTCACGCTCAGCGACGACGAGCGGCTCGGCCTCGTCACGAGCCATCTGGGCCTGGGCCAGGACCGGATCGTCACCCGCGACCACCACACCTGCCACGCCGCCGCCGCCTACTTCGGCTCGTCGTTCGCCGGGGCGCCGGCCCTGGTGCTGACCAACGACAATTCGGGCGACGGGCTCTGCGCCACCGCATCCAGCGCGGGCGGCACCACGCTCGAGCGGCGCGAGGCCACGCCGAGCGCGGCCGGCTCGCTCGGATCGTTCTACTCGTTCGTCACGCTGCTGCTCGGCATGAAGTTCGGCGAGCACGAGTACAAGGTGATGGGGATGGCGCCCTACGCCTCGGCCGGCGCCACCGAGCGGGCCGCCGCCGCGCTGGACGAGGTCTTCGGCCTCACCGAGGACACGCCGGCGACCTTTGCGTGGCGGCGGCGCGGCTCGCGCTACCGCGTGCTCCTCGAAGCCACGCTCGGACTGCGCTTCGACGCCATCGCCGGCGGCGCGCAGCGCGTGGTCGAGGAGTCGCTGCTGCGCTGGGCCCGGCTGATGCACGAGCGCCACGGCGCCGAGCGGCTCGCGCTCGGGGGCGGCGTGTTCATGAACGTGAAGGCCAACATGCGACTGGCGGAGGAGGAGTGGGTCCGCGATCTCTTCGTGTTCCCCTCCTGCGGCGACGAGTCGAATGCGGTCGGCGCGGCCTACCTGGGCTATCTCGACCTGTGCGCGCGTCTGGGCCGGCCGCCCGCGCCGCAGCCCTTCGGCCCGGCCTATCTCGGCCCCACGCTGGACGACGCGGAGGCCGAGGCGCTGATCCGCACGCGTGACGTGGCCGCGCGGCACCGCGTGAGCGAGCCCGCGCAGATCGAGGACCGCATCGCCGAGCTGCTGGTGAGCGACGGCGTGGTGGCGCGCTGCGCCGGGCGCGCTGAGTTCGGCGCCCGGGCGCTGGGCAACCGATCGATCCTGGCCAACCCCTCCGACTTCCGCGTGGTGAGCGTCATCAATCGGATGATCAAGAATCGCGACTTCTGGATGCCGTTCGCGCCGAGCGTGCTGCGCGAGCGTGAGAGCGACTACATCGTCAATCCCAAGGGGCTGGCCTCGCCCTACATGATGCTGGCCTTCGCCACCAACCCCAAGCGCCGGGACGAGATCACGGCCGCCGTGCATCCGCACGACGGGACGGCTCGTGCCCACCTCGTGGACGAGGCCTGGAACCCCGGCTACCATCGCGTCATCCGGGAGTTCGAGCGGCGGACCGGCATCGGGGCGGTGCTCAACACGTCCTTCAACCTTCACGGCGAGCCGCTGGTCGGCTCGCCCGCCGACGCTCTCGACACGTTCGAACGTTCGGGCCTGCCGCACCTGGCGCTGGGTCGGTTCCTGATCTCCAAGAAGTAGCCCGCCGCCGGGGCGACGCCACAGGAGGCGAGCCATGTTCAGCGAGTTCAAGACCTTCATCATGCGCGGCAACGTGATGGACCTCGCCGTCGGTATCGTCATCGGCGCGGCCTTCACCACCGTCATCAACTCCTTCGTCAACGACATCCTGATGCCGCCCATCGGCCTGCTGCTGGGCAAGGTCGATTTCGCCAACCTGTTCGTCAGCCTCAACCGCCAGCCGTTCCCCTCGGTGGCCGCGGCCAAGGCGGCCGGCGCCCCGACGCTGAACTACGGCATGTTCATCAACAACGTCATCAACTTCCTGATCGTGGGCTTCGTCGTCTTCCTCATCGTCAAGCAGGTGAACCGGATGCAGGCGCCGGCGCCGGCGGCCGCTGCGCCGACGAGCAGGCCGTGCCCGCAGTGCGCGATGGACATCCCGCGCGCGGCGCGCCGCTGCCCGCACTGCACCTCCGACCTGAGCGCCGCTCGCTGAGCACGTCCGACTCCGGCCACCGATCCGGTCCTCGACGCCATGGTCGCGGCGGCGCAGGCCGGTGGCGCCGTCGCGCTCGCGCACTTTCGCCGCGGCGTCGAGGTGCAGATCAAGGCCGATCGCTCGCCGGTCAGCGTCGCCGACCGCGAGGGCGAGCAGGCGATCGCCGAGATCCTGACGCGCGCGTGCCCCGATCACGGCTACCTCGGCGAAGAGCTGGGCGAGCGCGGGCCGGTGACGCGCCGGTTCATCGTGGACCCGATCGACGGCACGCGGAACTTCGTGCGGGGGATCGGGTACTGGGCGGTGCTGGTGGCGCTGGAGGAAGACGGCGTGATCACCGCCGGCGTCATCCATCAACCGGTGTCCGGTGAGGTGTACCGGGCGCGGCGGGGGCGCGGCGCGTGGCTCGGGGATCAGCCCATCCGCGTGTCGGCGATCGACGACCTCGCCGGTGCGACGCTGACGTTCGGCACGCTCAAGATCCTGCGCCGCCGCGGGCGCTGGGACGCCTTCGTGCGCCTGATCGACGCGACCCGCAGCCAGCGTGGCTTCGGCGATTTCCTCGGCTACGCCTGGCTGGCGGCCGGTCGCGTGGAGATCGCGCTCGGCCTGAACCTCAAGATCTGGGACCTGGCGGCGCCCAAGATCGTCATCGAGGAGGCCGGCGGCCGGCTCACCGATCTCGACGGCAACGACTCGCTGACCTCGGGCCACGCCCTGGCCACCAACGGCCACCTCCACGCCGCCGCGCTCGAGGCCCTCGCCGGCGGCTGAGCGTGGTCGCCTGAGGTCAGTACCCGCGGCGGCGGTCCACCATGTGGCGCAGGGGCCGCCCGGCCAGCCAGCGCGCGAGGTTGTCGTTGAAGATCGGCGCGAGCTCGTCGGGCGTGCTCGGCCCGGAGATGTGCGGGGTGATCACGGCGTTGTCCAGACGCCACAGCGGGTGCTCGGCCGGCAGCGGCTCCCTGGGAAAGACGTCGAGCACGGCGCCGGCGATGTGCCGCGCGCGCAGCGCCTCGACGAGAGCCGCCTCGTCCACGAGGGCGCCGCGGCCGATGTTCAGCAGCCAGGCGGACGAGCGCATGGCGGCCAGCGCGCTCGCATCGATCAGCCCGCGCGTCTGAGGCGTGAGCGGGACCACGAGCACCACGAAGTCCGCGACGGCCAGCGCGCGGTGCAGGTGCGCCACACGGTAGACGCGCTCGACGCCCGGCACCCGCCGGCCCGAGCGATTCACGCCAATCACGCGCATGCCGACCGACGCGGCCGCCCGCGCGATCACCCGGCCGATGTCGCCGACGCCGACCAGCGCCAGCGTCGCGCCACGCAGGCGAGCGGGCAGCAGCTCGCCCAGCCAGCGCTGCTCGCGCTGGGCCGCGCGGTACGTTTCCATGCGCTGCGTGACCCACAGACACCAGCCCAGCACGTACTCGCTCATCCACGCGCCGAAGACGCCGGGGGCGCGCGTGATGACGACGCTCGGCGGTAGCTCGGGGACGAACGCCCAGTCGACGCCGGCGCCCATCACCTGATGCCACGTCAGTCGCGGGGCCTTGGCGTAGAGAGACGCCGGGAACTTCCAGCCGTAGACGATGTCGATCTCGCCGATGACCGCGGCCGCCTCCGCTTCGGTGGCCGCCGGATGGACGGTGACGGACCGCCCGCGGGGGGCGTGGATCGTCCTGGCGTAGGCGGGGGCCTCGTCGGGGTTGTAGACGAGGATCGCCGGGCGTCTCGCCTTCATCAGGCGCCGAGCGTGCGGAGCAGCGCGTCCTCCCCCGCGAAGTCGATGGGGCGGCGATCCAGGCCTTCGCGCAGATACCACTCGAACGTCTGGGCCAGGCCGGCGGCCAGCGAGTAGCGCGGGCGGATGCCCAGCTCGGCGCGCACGCGCGTCGTGGTGTAGACGGCGTGGCAGTCGTAGACGAGGTTCTGCCCGAACGGCGCCGGCTTGCCGCCCGCCGGCGTGGGCGCGGGGACGAGCGTCAGCGGGCGCTTGATCACGTCCGCGATCAGCTCGGCGAAGCCCGCCTGGGTGATCGCCTCCTCCCCGCTGACGTTGTAGCTGCGACCGAAGGCGGCCGGCACGCCCAGCATGGCGGCCATGGCGTCGGCCAGGTCCTCGACGTGGCCGAACTGGCGCAGCCACCCGCCGGCGTCCGGGAGCAGGACCGGGCGTCCGCGCACCAGCCGGTCGAAGAAGAAGGTCTCGTTGTTGCGCGTGTTGAGCGGGCCGTAGACGTGGGTCGGGCGCACGATCGTCACCGGCAGGCCCGCCTCGCGGTGGCGCCGCAGCAGGGCGTCCTCGCCGGCGATCTTGTTCTTCGCGTACTCGCCCCAGTAGAGGTTGCGCGGCGTGTCCTCGTCGAACGGGATGGGCTGCGCGTGATCGTAGACGCGGCCGGTGGAGACGAACAGCGCGTGGCCCACGCGCCCGGCCAGCGCCTCGAGCATCGCGTCGACGTCGGCCCCGGTGGTCGGCGCGTAGGTCACGTCCACCAGCGCATCGACGCGCTCGCCGGCCAGGGCCTTGCCCAGTGCGGCGTGATCGAGGCGGTCGGCCACGATCGTGCGCACGCCGGCGGGCAGGCGGCCCGGGTTCCGTCCCCGATTGAGCACGACGACCTCGTGGCCGTCGCGCCGCAGCGACTGCAGCAGGTGCAGGCTGATGAACTCGGTGCCGCCGGCGATGAGGACGCGCACCCTCAGCCGATCGCGATGGCGACGCAGGTCGTGGTGCGGGTGACGCCGTCGATCACGCCGATCTGGTCGGTGACGAGCTGACCGATGCCGTCCAGCGTGGCGCCTTCCACCTGCGCGATGAAGTCGTACGGGCCGGTGACGGCGTCGAGGTGGGCCAGGGCCGAGCCGCGCGCGGCGATGCGGCCGAGCTCCTTCTTGACCGTCTTGGTCTTGCCGGGGGCGGTCTCGATCAACACGTACGCCTTCATGCCGCGCCGGGCGGGCTTGGTCGCCATGGGAGCCTCCTTCGGGTCAGCGTTGGGCCGAGCCCAGGAACTGCGTCAGCGTCGAGCGAAACCACGCCGGTCGCTCGATGAACCGGCCCGCCTCCACGTCCACCCGGGTGCCGCGCTCGTCGGTGTGGTTGGCGGGATCGAACCGGGCGGTGAGCTGCAGGCGCGCCGTGCCGTACCGGAGCGTGAGCGATTCACCGGCGGACTCGTCGCCGAGCCGTGTGATGAACAGGAACATCCCGGCCTCGTCGGTCCGGGCCAGGTACGAGAAGCCCGTCTTGTCGCGGATGACCTCGAGCCCCACGTCGCGCAGCGGCGCGCCGCTCGGGTCCCGCACGTAGCCGATCACCGTGTAGCGATAGTAGACCTCGTGCTCGGCGTGGGCCGAGGCTGCCGTGAGCACGAGGGCCGCGAGAGCGAGCAGCGCGCGAGTCATCCGCGGGCGGAGTCTAGCAGATGCGCGCGCAGCAGCGTGCGATGGCATCGCGCCGGGTCGGCGCACCCGCAGAGCAGCGTGATGGGCCCCTTGGCCGCGAGGGCCCGCACCTCGGCCAGCGCCGCCTGGGCCTCGGGCCGTCGCAGCCCCGCCCGGTAGCGCGGACGGAACTGAGCCCAGGTGATCGCGCCGTCGAGGTAGGCCCGCAGCAGGGGTACCACGGGCGCCAGCTCGCGCAGCCACACGTCGACCTTCTCCTTCCGGATGCCGCGGGGCCAGTACCGCATGGTCAGCACGCGCGTGCCGTCCGCGGCCACCGGCGGCTCGTACACGCGCTTGGCGGCGATGCGGCCGGCCAGGCGAGTGGACGCTCGCGTGCGGGGTGACGGTCGGCGGGTGGGCGCCATCACGCCGGCGGTGCGGCGGGCGGACGCGCGGCGTCCTGCTCGCCGGGTCCCGCCGAGGTGGTGGCGGTGAGTCCCGCGTCGATCACCAGCACGTGGCCGGTCACCCAGCGCGATTCGTCGCTCGCCAGGTAGACCGCGCCCCAGCCCACGTCCCAGCCGGTGCCTTCGGTCCCGAGCGGGGCCGCCCGCCGCCGGCGCTCGCGGGCCTCGGCGCCGAGATCCTCGACCATGGGCGTCCATACGGTCCCCGGCGCGATCGCGTTGACCCGGATTCCCTTCGGTCCGAGCTGCACCGCGATGCTCTTGACGAAGCCGATGACGCCGGCCTTGGCGGCGGCGTAGGCGGTGCGGCCGTAGCCGCGCAGGCCGGCGACCGAGGACACGCAGATGATCGACCCGCCGCCCCGCGTCTGCATGGCGGGGACCGCCGCCTGGGAGGTCAGCAGCATCGACTTCAGATCGACGGTCATCACGCGATCCCATTCCTCTTCGGTCGTCGTCATGAGCGGATGGCGGGACTCGATACCGACGTTGTTGTGCAGGACATCGAGACCGCCCCAGCGGCCCACCGCAGCCTCGACCATCGCCCGGCATTGGGCGGCCACGGTCACGTCGGCCGCGAAGGCCTCGGCCTCGCCGCCCTCGGCACGGATGAGGCCGACCGTCTCGTCGGCGCGGTCCTTGGCCATGTCCACGCAGAGCACGCGGGCGCCTTCCCGGGCGAACAGGATCGCCGTCGCCTTGCCATTGCCGAGGCCGGGCCCGCGCGAGCCCGCCCCGGTGACGATGGCCACCTTGTTCCCCAGCCGCTTCATCGGCCGCATTCCGGCTCGGTCATGCAGCGCATTTCACTACAGACCGGCGCTCGAAGTCATGCGCGGGCTCTCCCGAGGATCCGTCGGCCGCTATTTCTCGACGGCACGGCATGTGCCTTACACGAATGCGGAGGGCTCTCATGGACGAACGGGATCGCGCCCAATTCTGGAAAATCACCGCAATCGGTATCCTCGTCGTGGTCGCGACGGCAGTCATCACGGGGCTGGTCGTGGCCAATCGCACCGCGCCCGACACGAGCGTCGCAACCCAGGCGCCGTCCGCCTCTCCGGGCGCGACGACTCAAGCACCGACCCTACCGGCCGCGACAAGTCAGACACCGGCCGTACCACCCGCGGCAACTGAAACCCCGAGGCGCTCCGGTGTGCCGCCCCAGGAGATCGTGAGCGCGTGCAATCGCCAGGCGGCGGCCCAGGCCGGATCCGCACCCCGTGCGGGCACGGACAAGGTCCTGGACGTCGGCAAGGACGCCGGCGTCGGCGCGCTCGGCGGCGCGGCGGTCGGCGCGGCCGGTGGTGCGATCGCCGGTGGCGGCAAGGGCGCCGGCAAGGGTGCTCTGATCGGCGGCCTGGTCGGCGCCGGCGGCGGGACCCTCTACGGCATGTGGGACAACAAGAAGAACGACGAGCGGTTCAGCGCGGCGTACGCCTCGTGCATGCACGCGCGCGGGTATACGGGATAGAGCATGCGAGTCTCCACGACACTCAGGCTGCTGGTCGGGCTGCTGCTGCTCGGGTCGTTCACCGCGGGTTGCCAGACGCTGACCGGTCGCAGCACGGGCCGCTACGTCGACGATCAGACCATCACCGGCAAGGTGAAGACCAGCCTCACGGAGGACAAGACGTCGAACCTCACGCGGATCGGCGTGAAGACGGTCGACGGCGTCGTCTACCTGGAGGGCGTCGTCGATTCCGAGCAGGACCGGGCCGTCGCCGAGGATCGGACGCGCAGAGTCCCGGACGTGATCAACGTGGTGAACCAGCTGCAGGTCAGCGGATCGGGCGCGGCGTCAACTCGATAGACGCGGACCGGGATAGCCGTCCCAGCTGAGCCGCGAGCCGTCGGGGGTGAAGCCGGCGTCGATGAACGCCACCCCGGCGGCCGTGTCGCGGACGGGACGGCCGTCCCACGTCTCGACTTCCAGCCGCCGCACCGCACGGAGCGTGAGCGGCCGCTCCATCATCGCTTGCAGTGCGCGCACCACGCCGGGGACGTCCACGGGCTCGAAGCCGGCCAGCGGCGTGAGCTCGCGACCGTAGCCCTCGGCCAGCAGCAGGGGCCGGCCCGCGCGGAACAGGAGCCAGGCGTGGGGCAGACGGGCCACGCTCAGGCGCGTGCCGTCCGGCTTGCGCCAGCGGCCACACGCGGCCCCAGAGATTCGCCGGGTCGGCGAGATTCACCAGCACGTGAGGCTCGGCCCGGCGCGTGGGCGGCGCGGCCAGATCGGTGAGCGCGTCCTGCAGGGCGTACTGCTCGCCGGAGAGACCCTCGACGAAGTAGCCGCGCACGACGTCGCCGCCGTACTCCATGCGGAGCAGCGTGTGGCGCAAGCGTCGCCCAGTCGCCACGGGCCAGCTCGCGCGCGACGACGCCGTAGCGGGCCAGCAGGAGATTCGCGCGCGCCTCGTCGCGCTCCTCGGGTGACAGCGGCTCGTCCTCGGCGATCGCGCTCCAGCGTCCGACCGGCGGCAGATGCGCCAGGACGCCGCGCGCCTGGCCGCGGCGCGGGCGGCGCCGCGCGGCCGCGCGATCGTTGGCGCGCCCGTGGCGCCGCGCCGGCAGCCACGATGGCGCTGAACGTGTCGGGGGTCGCCAGACCGGCCCAGAACAGCTCCCATAGCGCGGCCAGCGCCTGGGCCGGATCGAGACCGGCCGGCCGGGCCAGATCACGCGCGAACGAGGCGCCGCGCAGCTGCAGATGCAGGAGCACGTTCTTGGTCCGCGCGTCCAGCGCGGGGCGCTCGGCGCTCTCGCGCAGCCAGCCGACGTTGTCGCGCAGCGCCACCCCGACGCGCCCGCCCCGAGCCCGCTCGCCGGCCGGCGGCTCGAACACCGTCCACACGATCTCGCCGCCGAGACCGAGGCGATCGAGCCACTCGCGTCGATAGTCCTCGACGCGCGCGGACAGCAGGTCGTGCTCCCAGACCCGCAGCGGCACGTCGTCGCCCTGCAGCAGCTCGAGCGCGGCCAGCACGCCGGGCGGGCCGACGAGGCGATGCTCGGGGTGCAGGTGGTGACGCCGCAGCAGGAACGCCGAGAACTGCTCGGCCGTGGCCACGGCTCGCGGGCAGGCGTCGGGCGTGCACCTGCCGGCGCTGGATCTCGTCGAGCACGGCGACGTGCACGTACTGCTCGGCGCCCGGAGCGTCGTCCAGATACGGACCCGTGGCGGACGACGCCGCGCGCCACCAGCCGATCGAGTGCGGCGGTCATGTCTGGCGCCGGGACGTCCGTACCGCGCGCCCAGCCACTCGGCCGTCACCGGGCCCCGCGTGCGAAGGACGCGCAGCGCCAGACGCTCGACTCCGGCGTCGGTGGCCAGCCCGGCGTAGAGCGAGGCGTCGGTGGCTGGAATCCAGGCCCGCCGGCCGCCGACGAACTCCACCGGCGGCGATCCGGCGCTCGGCGAGCAGCGAGGCGACCAGCGTCTCGGGGTCGGCGACCACCCGCTCGGCGATCTCGCGCGTCGGTCAGGTCACCGAGGTCGTCGAGCAGCGCGGCCAGCTCGTTGGCATCGCGGGCCCGCCGCTCGGGCGTCGTCTTCTGCAGCTCGGCCTCGACGGCGGCGACGATCTCCGACCGCAGCGGTCCCGGGGCCACGCTCCACGCCTTGCGCATGACCACGGCGTCGCGCGCGCCGCTCCTCGGCGTGGCCGGCGTCCAGATACGCCCAGTCCCAGGCCAGCAGCAGCGGATAGACGAAGGGCGAGGGCAGCGGCGTGTCCACGTGTCGCACCCACATCTCACGGTCTTGCAGTCGCTCGAGCAGCCGCTTGAGCTTCGGGACGTCGTAGGCGTCGTGGAAGCACTCGCGCAGCGTCTCCGCGACCACCGGGAAATCGGGCTGGCCGCGCACGGATTCGAGCAGCGCGTCGGCCTTCAGGCGCTGCAGATAGGGTGGCGTGCGCTGACCGCGCGTCATCCGCGGGATGTAAGAGCGCGCGGATGGCGCAGTGGCGGAAGCGTGTGCCGAACAGCGGCGTGCCGATGAGCGCCTCGCCCAGCAGCGGATCGAGGTCCTCCGGTCCCACCAGCGTCACCAGCCGCTCCGGACGCCGGCGGCACCTGACCGGGCGCGAACGACAATAAGATTCCGTCGTCCACGTGGCTGGCCTCGGCCAGCAGACCGAAGCGCCGCCGCACCTGCTCGCGCAGGGCCATGCCCCAGGCGCCGTTGATCCGCATGCCGAAGACCGAGTGGATCATCGCGTGCCGGCCACCCATCTCGTCGGAGAAGGACTCGACGACGATCCCCTGGTCGTCGGGGACGCCCTGCAGCACCTCGCCCGCCTTCACCAGCCAGGCGTGCATCGCCGCCGCGGCCCGCGCGTCGCAGCCACACTCCCGCGCGGCCCACTCCGCGAAGTCCGGCGCGTCCAGGCGGTCGGCGGCATCGCGCCGCAGCCGGCCGACCGCCACGCCGAGATCCCACGAGCGCGAGGGATGCTCGCCCTTCCAGAACGGGATCGTCGGCGACATGCCGTGGGCGTCCTCGACCAGGACGCGATCGGCCTTGACCTTGGCGATCTTCCAGGCGTGCGAGCCGAGCAGGAAGACGTCGCCCGGCAGGCTCTCGGTGACGAACTCCTCGTCCAGCGTGCCGACCTTCAGATCGGTGTCGGCGACGTAGACGTCGTAGAGCCCGGCGTCGGGGATGGTGCCGCCCGAGGTGAGGGCCAGGAAGCGGCTGCCCCGGCGCGTGTGCAGGCGGTCGTTCACGCGGTCCCACAGGATCCGCGGCGCGGCGCCGCGGACTTCCAGCGGCAGCGGCTCGGCCACCGAGCGGACCACGTGCAGGAACATCTCGCGCGTCAGGCCGCGATAGGGCGCCGCGTTGGCGAAGCGCGCGTGCAGCGTGTCGACGTCCAGCGATTCGGCCGCGACCGCCGCGATGATCTGCTGGGCCAGGACGTCGAGCGGCGCCTCCGGCATCGTGACGCGATCGAGCTGGCCGGCCCGGATGGAGCGCACCACCGCCGCCGCCTCCATGAGCTCCTCGCCCTTGGTGACCACGATGCGGCCCTTGGAGGTGCGCGAGAGCAGGTGGCCGGCCCGGCCGACGCGCTGCAGCGCGGCCGCCACGTTGCGCGGCGACTGGACCTGGACGACGAGATCGATGGCGCCCACGTCGATGCCGAGCTCCAGCGAAGACGTGGCCACCAGCGCGCGCAGCTCGCCGGCCTTGAGGCGGTCCTCGGCCTCCAGGCGCGCGCGGCGCGAGAGCGAGCCGTGGTGCGCGGCCACGCGGCCGTCGGGGATGCGGTCGTTCAGATCGCGGGCCAGGCGCTCGGCCGCGCGCCGGCTCTGGGCGAAGACCAGCGTCGTGCGATGCGCCTGGACCAGCTCGGCGATCTGCTGCAGGGTCGCGTCCCACACGGTGTCGCTCGTGGCGGTGAGGAAGTCGTCCACCGGCGCCACCACCTGGACGTCGAGGTCGCGCGAGAAGCCGGCGTCGATCACGATCGGCTCGCGCGCGGTCGCCCCGGTGAGGAACGCCAGCGCGTCCTCGACCGGCCGCACCGTGGCCGAGCAGCCGATGCGCTGCGGCCGCGCGCCCGGGGTATGGGCCTCGACCAGCGCCTGCAGGCGCTCCAGCGACAGGGCCAGGTGCGCGCCGCGCTTGCCGGCCAGCATCGCGTGGACCTCGTCGACGATGACGAAGCGGGTCTGGGCCAGGGCCGGCCGGAAGCCCTGGCTCGTGAGCAGGATGTAGAGCGACTCGGGCGTGGTGATCAGGACGTGCGGCGGCCGGCGCGTCATCGCCTGGCGGGCGGCGGCCAGCGTGTCGCCCGTGCGCACCGCCACGCGGACCTCGGGAAGCGCCAGGCCGTCGGCGGCCGCCGCGGCGCGGATGCCGGCCAGCGGCTCGCGCAGGTTCTTCTCGATGTCGTTGTTGAGCGCGCGCAGCGGCGACACGTAGACGACGTAGACGCGGTCCTCCAGCCGTCCCTCGGCACCGAGCCGGTGCAGGTGGTCGAGCGCCCACAGGAAGGCGGCCAGCGTCTTGCCCGAGCCGGTCGGGGCCACGATGAGCGTGTCCCGCCCGGACGCGATGGCCTCCCAGCCTTCCCGCTGGGGACGGGTCGCCTCGGCGAACGCGTCGGTGAACCAGCGACGGACGAACGGCAGGAACTCGGGCATACGGCGTCATTGTACCCGCTCGATGCTGGAGTAATCTGTCGCCGTGACCCTTTCCCGGCGCGACGCCGACGTGCTCGTGGTGGGCGGCGGCCCGGCCGGCTCGCTGGCGGCCCTCGCGCTCGCCCGGCGCGGCGTCAGCGCGCTGGTGCTCGACAAGAAGCGCTTCCCGCGCGACAAGCCCTGTGGTGGCGGCATCCGCTACGGCGTGTATCGTCGCTTCCCCGAGCTCGGCGAGTATCTGCGCAGCAAGATCGACATCCACGAGATCCGGCGCGTGCGCATGGAGTCGCCGGCGGGCCACACGGTCGTCGCCACCGGGGAGCAGCCGTTCTACCTGACGCTGCGACGGACCGAGCTCGACGCCGCGCTGCTGGACCGGGCGCGAGCCGAGGGCGCGGCGGTGACCGAGGCCACGCGGGTGACCGAGATCGAGCGCACGACGGACGGGGTCGTGGTCCGCTGCGTGGACGGCCGCGCGTTCTCCGGGCGGCTCGTCATCGGCGCCGACGGGGTCAACAGCGTGGTCGCGCGGGCCAGCGGCCTGAGCACGGGATTCGCGGACGACGTGCTGGCCATCGACACCATGGAAGAGACGCCGCTGGACGAGCTGTCGATGGCCGAGCCGGACACGATGTACGTGGCGTACGGCTACAAGGGCCGGCCCGGGTACGGCTACGTGTTCCCCAAGCGGCACCACGTGGACGCCGGCGTGGGGTTCATGCTGCCGTTCTTCAAGCGCACGCTGGGCGGCTCACCGCTTCAGCACCACACGCGTTTTCTCGAGGAGGCTGCTGCGCTCGGGATCGTCCGGGGCCGCTCGAATCCCGAGAACTTCAAGGCCTACCGCCTTCCGCTCGGCGGTCCGCTGGCCCGCACGGTCGCCGATCGCGTCCTGCTCTGCGGCGATGCGGCCGGCTTCGTCAACGCGTACACCGGCGAGGGGATCTACCACGCAATGGTCACCGGCGAGCATGCGGGCACGACTGCCGGCGAGGCGCTGGCCGCGGGCGACACCTCGGCCGAGCGGCTGGCCGCTTACGAGCGTCGCTGGCGGGCGGAGGTGGGCGACGAGCTGGCCGACGCGGTGCGCATCCAGCGGCGGCTCTTCGCCGATCCCTCCCTGGCCGACACGATCATCCGTGCCGCCGCGCTGGACGCGCGGCTCTGCCGGCTCTTCGCGCTGGTGGCGCTGGGGGAGGCGAGTCTGCGCCGCCACCGATTCGAGCTGACCTGGCGGTTCGTGGTCGCCAGGCTGAAGATGCTGGTGCGGCGCTGAAGCGGTTCCGTCAGCGGTACCGGGTGCCCATCTCGCCCCGGAAGCGCTGCAGCTCTCTCGCGAACGGATCGTACATGCCGCGCGACGCGTCGTCGCTGCGCCAGTCGATCGGGTCGCGCTGCTGGTCGCGGTAGAGGCTCTGACCCCGGTCGTCGTTCAGGGTGCCGACCGTGCCCTGCGTGCCAGTGACGGTGCCGGTGCTCCCCGGGTTGACGTGGTAGTCGACGAAGTAGTTGGCGCGGTAGTTGTCGTTCGGCGGGACGGTCCCCTGGGTGCTCGGGTCCCGTCGTACCCGCGTGCGTTCCGTCGGCGGCGGTGGCGCCAGTCGGCAGGGTCACCATGAGGCCGAGGGTGAGAACGACGGCCGAGACCAGGGCGGCAGGCAGAGTCGGGTCTTCGTAGGGTCCTCCGCCCTCCGGCGTAGCAGTAACCAGGCCGTCGACTGTGCGACCTCGGTACAGCCTTCGGTACAATCACAGGCGTGAAGATCGTCGCGATCGGCGGCGGGCCGGCCGGCCTGTACTTCGCGATCCTGATGAAGAAGGCCGACCCCGCGCACGAGGTCACCGTCGTCGAGCGCAACCGGCCCGACGACACCTTCGGCTTCGGCGTCGTCTTCTCCGACGCCACCCTGGACACTTCGTGCGACGCCGATCCCGAGACCCACGCCGCGATCACCGCAGGCGTTCGCCCACTGGGACGACATCGACATCCACTACCGCGGCGAGGTCCTGACCTCGACGCGGCCACGGCTTCTCCGGCCTGTCGCCGGCAGACGCTGCTCGACATCCTGCAGCGCGCGCGGCGCGCAGCTCGGCGTGAGCTCGCGTTCCAGACGCGAGGTCGACCGACCCGCGCCGTGTTCGCGCGGCGCCGACCTCGTCCTCGCCGCCGACGGCGTGAACTCGCTGGGTCCGCGCGCGCTACGCCGCGCACTTCGCGCCGCAGATCGACTGGCGGCCCGAACCGCTTCGTCTGGCTCGGCACCACGTTCCCGTTCGCCGCCTTCACGTTCTTCTTCAAGGCAGGACGGGCACGGGCTGTTCCGCGTGCACGCCTATCGCTACGACGCGAGCACTCGACCTTCATCGTCGAGTGCACCGAGGAGACCTGGCGCGCGCCGGGCTCGACGAGGCCAACGAGGACGAGACGGTCGCCTACTGCGAGCGGCTCTTCGCCGCGCGAGCTCGACGGCCACCCGCTGCTCAAGAACCGCTCGCTCTGGCGCAGCTTCCCGACGGTCCGGAACGCGCGCTGGCACCACGGCAACGTCGTGCTGCTCGGCGACGCCGCGCACACCGCGCACTTCTCGATCGGCTCGGGCACCAAGCTGGCGATGGAGGACGCGATCGCGCTCGGCGCGCGGCGCTCGGCGAGCACGCGGACCGTCGGCGCGGCGCTCGCCGCCTACGAGGCCGCGCGCCGGCCCCAGGTCGAGGCGCTGCAGCGCGCCGCGCAGGTCAGCCTCGAGTGGTTCGAGGAGACCGAGCGCTACCACGGCCGGCTCGAGCCGCTCGCAGTTCGCCTTCAGCCTGCTGACGCGCAGCCTGCGCATCACGCACGAGAACCTCAAGGTGCGCGATCGCCGGTTCGTCGCGCACGGTCGACGCTGGTTCGCCGCGCAAGGCCGCCCAGCAGAGCGGCGTCCACGGTGCCGGCCGACGCCGCCGCCGCCGCCGATGTTCACGCCGTTCCGGCTGCGCGAGCTGCGTGCTGCGCCAACCGCGTCGTCGTCTCGCCGATGTGCCAGTACTCGGCCGAGGACGGCATGCCCGACGACTGGCACCTCGTGCACCTCGGCAGCCGCGCGCGTCGGCGGCGCCGGGCTGGTCATGACCGAGATGACCGACGTGAGCCGCGAGGCGCCGCATCAGCCCGGCTGCACCGGCATGTACAAGCCCGAGCACGTGGCGGCCTGGAAGCGCATCGTCGACTTCGTGCACGGCCAGCAGCCCGGCGCAGATCGGCATGCAGCTCGCGCACGCCGGCCGCAAGGGCTCGACCCGCAAGCTGTGGGAGGGCATCGACGAGCCGCTGCCGGAGGGCAACTGGCCGCTCGTCTCGGCCTCGCCGCTCCCGTACTTCCCGCACAGCCAGGTGCCGCGCGAGATGGACCGCGCCGACATGGACGCGTGCGCGACGAGTTCGTGCGCGCCGCCCGCATGGCCGAGTGGAGGCCGGCTTCGACCTGCTCGAGCTCCACGTCGCGCACGGCTACCTGCTCGCCAGCTTCCTCTCGCCGCTCACCAACCGCCGCACGCGACGCCTACGGCGGCTCGCTCGAGCAACCGGCTGCGCTTCCCGCTCGAGGTCTTCGACGCCGTGCGCGCGGCCTGGCCGGCGGCCAAGCCGATCTCGGTGCGCATCTCGGCCACCGACTGGGGCCGGCGGGCTCGACGCCCGCCGACGCCGTCGCGATCGCGCGCGCGCTGCACGGCGCACGGCTGCGACATCATCGACGTCTCGGCCGGCCAGACCGTCCCCGACGAGCGGCCGGTGCTACGGCCGGCTCTACCAGACGCCGTTCACCGAGCGGATCCGCCACGAGGCCGGCATCCCGACGATGACCGTCGGCAACATCTCCTCCTGCGCCGACGTCAACACGATCCTCGCCGCCGGCCGCGCCGACCTCTGCGTGCTGGCGCGCGCCCACCTCTACGATCCGTACTGGACGCGCCACGCCGCCTACGAGCAGGGCTTCGACCTGCCGTGGCCCGATCAGTACACGCCAGTGCGGACTTTCACCCCGCGCCGCGACTAGCAGGCTGATGAAAAAGGTCCATCTGCTTCGTTGGCGCCCGCGGCCGCACGCTCAACGTACAGGCAGTACGCCTCGCGTGCGCCCGCGGGCGCCGCCTCGCATCTGGACCTTTTTGAGCAGCCTGCGGCTTTCAGGAAGCCGCTAGCAGAGAGGTGGACGAGGGCGGAGGAGCCAGGCTTCCAGGCGGGCGAGCAGGTGGCTGGGCTTGAAGGGTTTGGTGAGGTAGTCGGTGACGCCGGCGGCGAAGCCGGCGGCGGTGTCGGCGGCGTCGGCGCGACCCGGTGATGAGGATGACCGGCACATCGGCGAGTCGGGGGTCGGGATCGCGCGCGAAGCGCGCGGCACACCGAGAGCCCGTCGCGCTTGGGCATGATCCAGTCGAGGACCACCATGTCGGGGCGCTCCTGGCGCGCGATGACCAGCGCCGCCTCGCCGTCGTTGGCCGACAGCAGCTGGTAGCCCTCGTCGGCCAGCGTCTCCCTCAGCAGGTCGATGACGTCGGGATCGTCGTCCACCAGCAGGATGGTCGTCTCGTGCGGCGCCCGGCGGTGTGACGACCGCGCTTCGGGCGCCAGCGCCCGGCCGGCGGCCCCGCGCGGTTCGATGGCCAGCTCACGCCCCTCGATGGCGGCGAACACCTCCATGCCCGCGGGCGGACGGACGCGCCCGGCAGCGGGCCAGCAGCGCGTCGAGGGCGTCGTCGGTGCGCGAGGGGTCGTGATGAAACAGCGCCAGCCGCGTTGCGCGGGCGGCGCCCGCGAAATCCACGGCCAGCTCGGCCGGGGTGTGGCCCCACGTCAGCCGGGCCGGATACTCCTCGAGCGTGTACTGCGCGTCGTGGATGACGAGATCCGCCCCCGCCAGGAACTCGATGTGCCGCTCGTCCTCGCGGTGCACACGCTCGGGCTCGCCCGCCGCTTCCGGATGGTGCGGAGAGTGTGGCTCGTGGTCGGTCGCGTACACCACGGTGACGCCGCCGGCTTGCAGGCGATACCCGATGGCCGGAGCGGGGTGGTTGAGATAGCGCGTGGTGACGCGTACGCCCGCGAGGTCCAGCGTCTCCTCGGCCAGCTCGTGGTAGCGGATCGTGGCGGCCAGCGTCTCGAGCGGCACCGGGAAGTACGGATAGTGCATCTGACCGGCGAGCACCTCCTCGATCTGCCGCCCCACCTGTCGGGGGCCGTACACGTCCCACTCGTTACCCGCGACGAAGAGGGGGGCGAAGAACGGAAAGCCCTGGATGTGATCCCAGTGCGTGTGCGTGATCAGCAGGTGCCCGCGCACCGGCCCGGTCGCCACGAGATGGCGGCCGAGATCGTGTGCGCCGGTGCCGCAGTCGAGCACGATGAGCCCGCCGCCGGGCGCGCGGACCTCCACGCACGAGGTGTTGCCACCGTACCGTACGGTGGAGGGCCCGGGCTTGGGGAGCGAGCCCCGCGTGCCCCAGAAGCGAATCCACATGTCGCCCTCCGCCACACTGCGGCGTGACGTCGACGCCGACGCCAATGGTAGCGCGCGGGGGCTCCGGCAGCCGCCAAGAGATTACGGAACGATGACGACGCGGCGGCTAGAGCGCGAGCAGCTCGTGCCGGAGGGCCTCGTCCTCGCGCAAGCGCGCGGAGGGGCCGCTGAAGCGGATCGACCCCTTCTCGAGCACGTAGACGCGGTCGGCGAGGGCCAGCGAGAAGTCGACGTTCTGCTCGGCCAGTAGAATCGTGAGCCCACTGCGCTTGAGCAGGGCGATCTGCTCCTGCAGGTGGTCGACCACGAGCGGCGCCAGCCCCTCCGACGGCTCGTCGAGCAGGAGCAGCTCCGGGTTGCCCATCAGGGTGCGGGCGATGGTCAGCATCTGCTGCTCGCCGCCGGAGAGATATCCGCCCTGGCGCGAGGATAGCTCCCGCAGCTTGGGGAAGAGATCGAACACCCGCTCGGGGGTCCATTGGAGCGAAGCGTGGTTGCTCGGCTCGGGTCGTGGGTGGCCTGTTTTAGAAAGATCGCGGCTCCGTCGGCTCCGTCTAGAAGGATGGCGGCCTCGTTTGGTGGCGACGTCGAGGTTCTCCCACACCGTGAGCTCGGCGAAGATCCGGCGGTCCTCGGGGACGAAGCCGATGCCCGGCGCGGGCGACGCGGTAGGGCGCCCAGCCGGTGATGTCGGTGCCCTTCCAGGTCACCCGGCCGTCCTGCGGCGGCGTCAGGCCGATGATCGAGCGCATGGTGGTGGACTTGCCCACGCCGTTGCGGCCGAGCAGGCAGACGCACTCGCCCGCGTTGACCTCGATCGACACGCCGAAGAGCACGCGGGACAGCCCGTAGGCGGTGTGGATCTCGTGCGACGTCGAGCAGCGGCGCGGCCGGGCTCATCGGCGCTCTCCCAGGTAGACGCGCCGCACCTCGGGGTTGGCGCGGACCTCGGCCGGGCGTGCCGTCGGCGATGACCTGCCCCTGGTGGAGCACGGTGATCCGCTGGGCGATCGAGAACACGACCTCCATGTCGTGCTCGGTGAAGAGCAGCGTCAGCCCGCGCTCGCGCGGCGATCCGCTCGACGCAGCCGGATCGTCTCGCGCGTCTCGCTCGCCGACATGCCGGCGGTCGGCTCGTCCAGCAGCAGCAGCGAGGGCTCGCTGGCCAGCGCGATCCCCAGCTCGAGCTGCTTCTGGGCGCCGTGGGACAGAAAGCCGCTCGTCTCGGCGGCGCGCTCGAGCAGGCCGAGCGAGGCCAGCAGCGCCTCCGTCTCCTCGCGATAGAGGCGCTCGACCCGGGTCCACAGATTGCCGCCCGCGGCCGCGATGGGACAGGAAGGCCGCCTGCACGTTCTCGTGCACCGTGAGCTTCGGGAAGATGTTGGTGCGCTGGAACGAGCGTCCCATCCCGAGCCGACAGATGTCGTGGGGCGCCAGGCCGGTGACGTCGCGGCCGTCGAGGAGCACGGTGCCGGAGTCGGGCTTGCAGGTGTCCGGTGACCAGGTTGAAGAAGGTCGTCTTGCCGGCGCCGTTGGGCCCGATGATGGCGGCGATCCGGCCCCGGTCGACCTTCACGCTGACCCCGCCCACGGCCAGGAAGCCGTCGAAGCTCTTGCGGACGTCGCGGACCTCAAGCACGCCGGGCACTCCCCAGCCGGCGCACGGCCGCCTGCGCCGCTCCCGCCAGCCCGCCGGGGAACACGAACAGCAGCACGACCAGGATCACGCCGAGCACGAACGGCCAGTACTCGGTGTAGGACGTGATCTGCTGGTTCAGGAGGATCAGCACCAGCGCGCCCAGCGCCGGGCCGTAGAACGTCCCCATGCCGCCCAGCAGCGTCATGATCAGCACCTCGGACGACTTGGTCCAGTAGGCGAAATCGGGGAAGACGCCGCGGTTGAAGATGCCGAAGAGGCCGCCGGCCAGCCCGGCGAAGGCACCGGCCAGCACGAAGGCGGCCAGCTCGTAGCGCCGCACGTTGACGCCGATGAACTCCGCGCGCTCGGCGTTCTCGCGGACGGTGGTCAGCATGCGGCCGAACGGCGAGCCGACGATCCGACGCAGGAGCCACAGGCAGAGCGCCACCATGATCACCGTGAGGAAGTAGAAGTACTCCGACGTGCGCCAGCCGCCCACCAGCGGGCAGCGCGGCGATCCGGTCGAAGTCCGGGTAGGGGATCTCCGGCATGCCCTGCTCGCCGCCGGTGACCTCGTTCCACTTGAAGCAGATGGCCCACACGATCTGGGCGAAGGCCAGCGTGAGCATGGCGAAGTAGATCCGCGTCAGCCGCACGCAGAAGAAGCCGAACACGAGCGCGAAGCCGCCGGCCACCACGCGCGGCGGCGGGGAAGGCCAGCAGGAACGGCACCGCCAGCTTCTTCATCAGCAGGCCGGTGGTGTAGGCGCCGATGCCGAAATAGGCGGCGTGGCCGAAGGACACCAGGCCGGTGACGCCCACCAGGAGATTCAGGCTGGTGGCGAACAGCGCCCAGATCACGATGTCGTTGGCCAGGAACACGTAGAAGCGCGAGCCGACCACCGGGACGAAGAACGCCGCCACGAGGATGATCGGCCCCCACGGCACGCGCGCCAGGGCCGCCATCACTTGAGCGGCCGCCCGAGCAGGCCCCAGGGCCGGATGATCAGCACGCCGGCCATGAGGGCGAAGACGGCGAAGATCGAGAAGCGCGGAAAGAACAGGATACCGAACGACAGCACCTGGCCGTAGATGAGCGCGCCGAGGAACGTGCCCCAGAAGGAGCCGAGGCCGCCGATGACCACCACCACGAAGGCCTCGACGATGATCTCGGTGTCCATGCCCGGCGTGGTGGCGCGCATGGGACTGATCAGCGCGCCGCCCAGACCACCCAGGAACGAGGCGATCACGAAGACCCAGGTGTAGAGCGCGTTGACGTTGACGCCGAGCGCGCCGAGCGTCTCGCGGTCCAGCGCGGCGGCCCGGATGAAGCGTCCCACCCGCGTGCGCTGCAGCACGAACCACACCGCCAGCGCGATGGCCGGGCCCAGCAGGAGGATGAACAGGTTGTAGTGGGGGATGGTGGCGCCGAACAGCGTGGAGGCGCCGGTCAGCCCGGGCGGCCGGCTCACCGACTTCTGCTGCGTGCCCCAGATCATCTTGGCCCCGTCGCTCAGGATCAGCACCAGGGCGTAGGTGAACAGGAGCTGGTAGAGCTCCTCCTTGCCGTAGAGATGGCGGAAGAGCAGCAGCTCGACGAGACCGCCGAGTGCGGCGACCGCCAGCGCCGCGCCGAGCGCGGCCAGCCAGAACTTGCCGCCGCCCACGCCCAGCCACTGCACGAACTGGTACGCGGCGTAGGCGCCCAGCATGTAGAACGTGCCGTGCGCGAAGTTCAGCACGCGGAGCACGCCGAAGATCAGCGACAGGCCGGAGGCGATGAGGAACAGAAACATCGCGGCCGTGAGGCCGCTCAGGGACTGGGCGAAGACGAACGAGAGGTCGGGCATCGGAGCCCGCTAAACGTAGCCGGTTGCCGGGCTGTGGTCAACGTGCGGCCCCGCCGTCATGTCGAGCGCGATCCGACGACGCAGCTCTGCAACGACACGCCAATCGCACCCCGAGCGTCCCAGAGCCGCGCCCGGGTCAGGCCCACGCCGTGGGCCTCGGCGACCGTGGCGGCGTCGAGCCCCAGCCAGTCGCCCGCGGGCAGACGGTGGACGGCGACCGTGAGGTCGGCGTTGACGAACGTGTGCCGCGCGGGGTCGAGCACGACGGCCAGCCCGCTGGCCGAATCGGCCACGACCAGCAGCCGCTGCAGGGGCGACGCCCGCTCGCCTTCCACCAACGCGACGCGGGGGCGCATCCACGCCATCACGGGGCCCTGGCCCCACGTGCCGCGGGCGATGCGCGTCTCCACCGAGAGGTGGTAGGCGACGGGATCGCGGAAGAACGGGAACTGAAACGGCACGGCTGAGGCCACCGGCGCGGGCGCGGGAGCGCCGTCGTCGATCGACTCGGGCAGGACGTCCGCCGTGCGCAGGGCGAGGGCCGAGGCCTGCACGACCACCGTGCCGTCGGCGGTCGCGAGCGTCGCCTGGAGGCGGCGGACCTTCGCACCCGCGCGCGTCACCTCGGCGTGAACCGTCAGGGGGGCGATCGGCACCGGGCGCAGGAAATCGAACGTCATCCGCGCCAGGAGCGCGTCGTCGCCGGCCAGCCGCTCCAGGGCCCGGACGAGGAGCGCGGCGGGGGGACCGCCGTGCTGGTGCGCCGGGCTCCACGGGCCGCGCGTCGATTCGGTGGCGACGAAGCGCTCGCCGTCGGGCACGAAGTAGGCGGAGAGGGCACTCACCGCCGCAGCGTACCAGACAACGTCCGACACTCAGCCGTGCCCGGTGACCTACGGCATGATCTCGCCGCCGTTGGGATGGAGCGTCTGGCCGCAGAAGTAGCGGCTCTCGTCGGAGGCGAGGAAGACGAACGCGCCGACGAGATCGTCCGGGGCGCCGAGCCGCTTGAGCGGTAGTGAGGCCGCGTGAGCGCGCTTGGCCTCGTCGGGCAGCGGATCGAAGCCCGTGTCGATGAGCCCGGGCGCGATGCCGTTGACCAGGATGCCGTGCGGCGCCAGCTCCTGGGCGAGGGCGCGGGTGAAGGTGAGCAGGCCGCCCTTGGCCGCCGAGTACGCGGTGTAGCGGGGCCGGCCGAGATACGCGAGCTGGGAGCTCACGATGATGATGCGCCCGCTCCGCCGCGGGATCATCACGCGGGCGGCCTCGCGGGAGGTGAGGAAGGCGCCGCGGAGGTGGACGGCCATCATGCGCTCCCAGTCGGCGAGCGTCGTGTCCGTGATCGCCTGCGCCTGCTGGATGCCGGCGTTGTTCACCAGCACGTCGAGCCGGCCGAAGCGCTCGACGACGCCGCGCACGAGGGCCTGCACGTCGGTCTCGACGGTGACGTCGCAGCGGATCGCCAGCGCCGTGCGGCCGAGGGCTTCGACCTCGGCCACCAGCGAGCGGGCGTCGGGCTCGCGCGCGATCCAGCCGATCGCCACGTCGGCGCCCTCCTCCGCGTAGGCGAGGGCGACCGCCCGCCCGATGCCGGTGTTGCCGCCGGTCACGAGCGCGATCTGTCCGGCCAGGCGGCCGCGCGACGGGCGGCCGGCCTCGTCGAGCGCGCGGTGAAGCTCGCGGACGGCGGCGTCCACCGCGCTCACGTCGTCGTCGGTCCACGGGCGGCGGCCTCCCGCGTGGTGCACCGAGACCCACCCCTGCATCGCGCCGTCGCGAACGACCGGCGCCAGCACCTGGGCGGTGACGCCGAAGACGGCCATGAGCTGCGGGGGCGGCGCCGGATCGACGCGCCCTGTCAGGTCGCTCCTGGACGAGCACCCGGCGGTTCGCCTCGAGCCAGCTGATGCTGCCGGCGGCGCGCTGATCGATCGCCGTCTGGCCTCGCAGCGACGCCGCGCCGGGCGCGAGCGCCTCGCCGGCGACGTCGTTGACGTGCAGCCCGCGCTCGGGGAGATCGATCCGGAGTGTCGTGCGCGTCGCGCGGGTGGCGACCCGCAGCGTGGCGAGGATGGCGTCGAAGCGCTCGACCAGGCGGGGCGTCGACGTCATGTCGCCGACACGCCGGCGGCCGCGGGCGCCGCCGGCAATGCCAGCGCGAGGTAGTGAGCGCCATCGCGATGGACGAGCCGCGCGGCGACGCACTCATCGAGGAAGTCCTCCAGCTCGCCGGCAGGCAGATCGAAGCCGGCCGCGCGGAGCGCGACGTCCATCCGGGCCAGCGTCGTGCCGTCCTCGCACGCCAGGTACGCCGCCGCCTCGGCGGAGCCGAAGCGGTACTCGGTGGCCGCCAGCCCCGGCCGGCGGTCGGTCACGGTGAGCCCGCGCCGGTGCCGACGGTAGCGCAGCGAGCCGAACGCCGTCTCGCTGCTCGCGCGCCAGGCCTCGACCACCTCGCGGACGGGGCGCACGTAGGCGGCGGGCTCGCGCCCGTCGGCGTGGCGGTACTCGAACGTGTAGGCGAGCGCCTGCAGGGTGGCCGCATCGAGCGCGGGGTGGATGAAGCCGTAGTCCCGCCGCGGCCCTAGCGGGATCAGCCCGAACGCCTCGGGCTGCTCGTGATACGGGCTGAAGCGATCGAGCGCCAGCGGCACCAGCCGCGGCGGCTCCAGGTGGACGAGCGAGCGCATGAGGTCGGCCATGCGCGCGTACTCCTCCGGGGGCTCGCCGGGCAGGCCATAGAGGATGTTCCAGAACAGCTTCACGCCCAGCTCGGCGCACCACTTGAGCAGGCGCAGGTTCTGGAACGCCGTGACACCCTTGCGCATCGACTTCAAGATCGGATCGCTGAGGCTCTCGACGCCGGCCTGGATCGACACGAAGCCCGCCTCGCGCAAGAGCCGCACGTCGGCCTTGGTGAGGTTGGCCTTGGTCTCGCAGAACATCCGGAGGCCGGCGCGCGCGTCGCGCAGGTGGGGCAGCACCTCGCGGAAGTAGCGCCGGTCGAGGATGTAATCCACCACCAGGACCTGCGGCGTGTCGTAGCGCCGGGTGAGCTCGAGCAGCTCCTGCACGACGTGCTCGGGCCGCTTGCTCCGGAAGGCCAGCGCCTGATCGCTGATGCCGCAGAACGTGCAGTGCGAGCGCGCGCCCCACCAGCACCCGCGCGCGCTCTCGTAGAGCAGCGTCACGCGGGGACGGAGCTCGGCGGCGGCGGGCGACGTTTCGAGACGGGCGAAGTAGGCTTCGTAGCGTGGCGTCGGGGTGTCGTCGAGCGCGACCGGGTCCCCGCCTTCGGGGACGACCACCGAGCGCTCGCCGTCGCGGTAGCACAGCCCAGCCTGCGGCCGGCAGGGACCGCCGGCGAGGAAGTCCTTCACGAGCCCGGGCAGCACGCGCTCGCCCTCACCGCGGACGACGGCGTCCACCCAGGGAAACGCGCGGTGCAGCGCCGCGCCCATCTCGCCCTGGCAGTTGGCGCCGCCGAGGATCACGCGGACGTCGGGCAGGCGAGCCTTGAGCTGCCGGGCCAGCGCCAGCGAGGCGACGGTCTGATGGCGCCGGTGGTGAAGCCGACGACGGCCGGCGCCGCGGCCGCCAGCGCGTCGGTGCATCGATCGAGGAACGAGGGCACGAGGCGCGCGAAAGCGTCGCGCGATCGTCGATGTCGCGCTCGGCGACCGGATGCTCGCGCAGCCAGCCGGACGTAGCCGGCGTCGCTGTCGGCGGCGGGCTCGGTGAAGATCCAGTCGCCGAGGCCGACGTCGCGCGAGAGCTCCACCACGAGGTCGTAGTCGGCGACGCCGAGCCGCTCTGCCGGCGGCCCCTCGGCGGTGAGGGCCATGCAGTGATCGAGGAAGTCCAGCCCGAGGCAGTGCACCTCGGCGCCGATGCCGTCGCGCTCCAGCACGGCTTGCAAGATCGCCAGCTGGATCGGCGGATGCTCGAGCTGATCCCAGGGCATCGAGATCAGCCACACGCGGCTCATTCGCCGGCCGTCCGGAGCGGGGTCAGGACGGGCGGGGAGTCTGCAAGGCCGGCCCCACGGGGACGTACGGCGGCGCGAACGTCGGCAGGGGTGTCGGTCGCGTGCTCTTCAGCGCGGCCTGCTGGCTCGGCGAGAGGGACGCGTCCCCGCCCTTGACCTTCTTCTTGGCCGGCAGGTCGCGCAGCGGCTTCTTGCGGAGCTTGAGCGACTTCCTGGCCGAGCCCTTGGTGGCCTTCTTCTTCGCCTTCTTCTTCGCCATGCCCGCCCTCCCGGAGCTGGATCGCGCGATCCTAGCAGGCAGCCGGCGGTATTGTCATGGCGCCCCACGAAGCCGCGAGCCGCGAGGTGCGAGAGCCGGGATAGGCAGACCTCGGATATCCACCGAACACTGCGCGGCTCGCTGGCTATCTGGGCGGCGAGCCGCGAGAACCGGGCGGCGGCCTGTACGAGCGTCGCCGCCGGAGCGATCAGTCCATGAACTTCGTCGGATCGACGTAGGTGACGGGCTTCATGATCGGGAACGGGTACTTCGGATCCATCACGGTCTTGCCGTACAGCTGGCCGCGGTTGGCCTGATGGTCCTTTTCGCGGATCGTCTGCGGGCCGATCGGCGTCTCGATCGTCAGGCCGAGCAGCGCCTTGGCGACCTTGTCGGAATCCGTGCTGTTGGCCTTCTTGATGGCCTCGACCAGGAACTGCATGCCGGTGTAGCCCTGGATGGCCCACGACGACGGGTACTCGTCCTTCAGGTACTTCGACAGCCGGGCGGTGTAGTCCTTGTGGGCCTGCGTCTCGCCCCAGTAGAAGGCGTCGTAGGAGTTGCCCCAGATGCCGACCGGGTAGTCGGCGCCCATCGACTTGGTCGTTTCCGGCGTGGCCGCCTCGCCGAGGCCCAGGAAGTTGTAGTGGATCGCGTCGAACACGCCGAGGGCCTTGGCCTGCTTGGAGTAGGTGACGAAGAAGCCGCCCCAGATGGACGACACGATGGCCTCGGGCTTCTTGGCCATCTGGGCGTTGATGAACGGGTTGTAGTCCTGCTCGCCGAGCTTGGGCCACTGCTGGTCGACGATCTGCACGCTCGGCTTGAGCTTCTTGATGTGCTCCACGAACGCCTTGGTCACGTCCTGGCCGTAGGCGTAGTCGAAGGCGATGGTCGCGATCTTGGTGACCGGCCACTTGGCCACGATCTCGGCCGCGCTGCGGCCCTCCATCGTGGTGTTGGCCGCGATGCGGAAGACGTAGGGGTGCAGCTTGTCGGCGGCGGTGAGCTGGTCGGTCTTGGGGATCGGCGCGATGAAGACGATCTTGTTTTCCTTGGCCACGACCGAGACCGCCGGGCCCTCGGCCGAGGTGAGCGTGCCGACCAGGAAGTCGACGTTGTCCTTCAGGATCAGCTCGCGCGCCTGCCGCACCGCTTCGTTGGCGTCCGCCTTGGAGTCGCGCACGAGCAGCTCGATCTTGCGCCCGAGCACGCCACCCTTGGCGTTGATCTCCTCGACGTACATCATGGCGCCCTTGGAGGCGGGGTCGCCGAACAGCGCGGGCGGGCCGGACAGCGGGATCGGCATGCCGACCTTGATGGGCTTCTGGGCGTGGGCGGTGAGGGGCACGGCCAGGACCGCGATCAGCAGCAGGATCAGCCAGGAACGACGCATGGTGGTCTCCTTGATGGTCACAACGCGGGAAGTCCGGGAATGGTTCGGCGGACCCGGTACAGCGACGTCGACGCGGTGATGTAGAGCGCGCGGAAATCGTCGTCGCCCCACGCGAAGTTGGCGGTGCGCTCCGGCACCTCCAGCACCTCGAGCAGCTGGGCGTCGCGGTCGAACACGTGGATGCCGCCCGGCCCGCAGCAGTAGACGTTGCCGGCCGAGTCGAGCTTCATGCCATCGGGCGCGCCGGGCTTGTCGCCCTTGGTCTCGGCCCAGAGCCGGCCGTTGCGCAGGCCGCCGTCGGGGGTGACGTCGAATACCCGGATGTGCTGGCGGGCCGTGTCGTTGATGAACAGGCGCGATTCGTCGAGGGAAAAGCACAGGCCGTTGGGGCGATCGAAATCGTCCACCAGCAGCGTCGGCGATTGCGGATCGGCGCCGGCGCGGTAGACGCCCTGGAAGGAGAGCTCCTGCGCGCGCTCCACGCCGTAGAACTTGGCGCGGCCGTACGGCGGGTCGCTGAAGTAGATGCCGCCGTCGCGCTTGCACACGATGTCGTTGGGGCTGTTGAGCTGCTTGCCCTTGTAGTGAGTCGCCAGCGGTACGATGCGCCCGTCGGGCTCCGTGCGGCTCACCTGGCTGGAGGCGTGCTCGCACGCCAGCAGCCGGCCCTGCCGGTCCCAGGTGAGCCCGTTGGACATGTTGCAGGGCTTGCGGAAGGTGGTGACGCCGTCCTTCGCCGACCAGCGCCGCAGGTGATCGCCCGGCATGTCGCTGAAGAGCAGGAACTTGTCGGTCGGGTGCCAGAGCGGGCCCTCGGTGAAGAGGAAGCCGGTGCCCAGCTTCTCGAAGGTGGCGCTCACTTCTTGCCGGGGCTGCCCGCCACGTACCAGTCGGGCGGCGTCACCTCGTTGAAGACCACCCACACCGCCTCGCGCGGCAGCTTGCAGACCTCGGTGATGGTGTCCGTCACGCGCCGCGCGATCTCGTCCTTGCGGTCCTTGCCGTGACCTTCGTAGATCGTGATGTTGACGAATGGCATCGTTGTCCTCCGTCGATGATCGCAGGGGATTCTAGCAGAAGGCCTCGCGCGTCAGGCCAGGCCCATCTGCGCCTGGATGGCGCGGGCCAGGGGACTGAACGGCGACTCCAGCTCCGCCACGATCGAGAAGTGATTGTGCCCGGTCATGTCCGGCGTCTGCACCGGCACGCCCTGGGCCCGCCAGGCCGCGGCCAGCTCGGCGGTCTGCCGGTGGTACTCGGGCCCCTCGTCGCCGCCGTCGGTGAGAATGAGCGGCGTCGGCCACGTCGGCACCAGGGCCAGCGGGCTGTTGCGACGGGCGCTCTCCGGCGTGAGCGCCAGGACGTCGTTGAGGTAGCAGAGACGGATCGGCTCGAGGTCGTACAGGCCGCTCAGGCCGCAGCCGCCCTTGAGCTACGTCGGCGGGCGCGCCGAAGGTGCTCCAGTCGGTTGCGAGCAGCATCCCCACGAGGTGGCCGCCGGCCGAGTGGCCGGTGACGAAGATCCGGTCGGGGTCGCCGCCCAGGTCGCGCGCGTGGCCGTGCACCCAGGCCACGGCGGAGCGGACCTGTCGCACGAGCGCGTCCATGTCGACGGCGGGAATCAGCGCGTAGTTGACGACGACGGTCAGCGCGCCGGCCGGACGGAACGCGCGGACCACGAAGCTGAAGTCGGCCTTGTCGAGGCGGTGCCAGTAGCCGCCGTGGATGAAGATCTGGATCGGCGCCGGCCCGGGCCGGGCGGCGGCAAAGACGTCCAGGCGCTCGTCGTGGTGCGGGCCGTAGGCCACGTCGAAGCGCATCGGCAGCTCGGCCCGCGCCCGCGCGCTCTCGGCGCCGTAGCGGGCGATCCAGTCGAGCGCGTCCTTCACCTTGATCCGGTTGTTGTACTCGGCGTCGAGCGCCGGGCGGTCGTAGCCGCGGAAGATCGCCGTCGTCATCCGGTCTGCCTCCTGAGAAAATCCGCCTTGTCCATCCGCCGCCGCACGGTGTCCACGTAGCGCCGGTACGCCGGGCTGCTGGCGCCTGGATGCCAGGTCGACGGGCTCGGCAGCGAGGCCGCCAGCCGGGCCGCCTCGTCCTCGTCGAGGTCGGCGGCCGGTCGCCCGAAGTAGTGGCGGGCGGCGGCCTCGGCGCCCCACACGCCCGGACCGAATTCTACGACGTTCAGGTACAGCTCGAGGATGCGGCGCTTGCCGAGCTTGCGCTCGAGCTGCCAGGTGAGGATCGCCTCCTTGACCTTGCGCAGCGGATTGCGCGAGGGCGACAGCCACAGGTTCTTGGCCAGCTGCTGCGTGATGGTCGAGGCGCCCCGCGGCGCCACGCCCTCGTCGATCGCCGTGCCGATCGCCTGGCGGATCTCGCCCAGGTCGAAGCCGGTGTGCGAGAAGAAGTTGACGTCCTCGGCGACCAGCACCGCCCGCTTGAGGTTCGGCGAGATCCGCGCGTACGGCACCCACGCCCGCTCGACCCGATCGCTGCGTCCGGCGGCGCGCTGGGTCGCGCGCCAGCGCTCGATGAAGGCGGTCGTGGCCGGCGGACGGCTGGCCAGCGCGGCCACGTCGGGCCACGTCCACGCCTGCCAGGCGAACCACGCGGCGCCCGCAAGCAGGACGACGACGAGCAGCCGGCGCACCGCGCGCATCGCGCGCTGGCCGAGGGACGATCGTCGAGATCGGGGCACTAGGCGTCCGGGGGCGGCCAGGCCGGCGCGGAGAGACGCCGCTTGCCGTCGCGGGCGAGGCGCACGTCCGCGTCGTCGAGCGCGACGCGATCCCAGAGCTTGCAGGTGACCTGCTTGTGCTGCTGGTCGAGCGCCTCGCAGTAGTTGGTGAACTCGCAGCGCCGGATCTCGTCGCCGCGGCCCAGGCGGATCTTGCGGAACCAGTCGGGATCGGCGAGCGACTGGCGCGCGGCGGCGACGAAGTCGGCCTCGCCGCTGGCGAGGATGGCCTCGGCCTGCTCGAACGAGCAGATGCCGCCGCGCGCCACGACCGGGGTGTCGTGACCGGCCGCGCGCACCGCCGCGCGGATCGCCGCGGCCAGCGGCACGTTGCGGCCGAACGGGCCGCGCGCGTCGGAGATGATCGTCGGCATGCACTCGTAGCCGGACGGACCGGTGTACGGATAGACGGCCTCGCCGACCTTGGGCTGGCTCGCGTCCTCGAACTTGCCGCCCTTGGAGATCGACAGGAAGTCGACGCCCGCCGCCGCGAATCGCACGCCGAACCACACGGCGTCGTCGACGCGGATTGCCGCCGTCGACGACGTCGTCGCCGAGGAAGCGACAGCCGACGACGAATCGGCGCCGACGCGTCGCCGCACCGCGGCGAGGACCTCGAGCGGCAGGCGCACGCGGTGCTCGCGCGGGCCGCCGTAGCCGTCGTCGCGCGTGTTCAGGCGCGAGAGGAACGACGCCATCGTGTAGGCGTGCGCGTAGTGCAGCTCGACGCCGTCGAAGCCGGCGCTCGCGCGCGCGCCGCCGCGGCCTCGGCGAAGAGATCGGGCAGCACGCGCGGCAGCTCGCGGATGTGCGGCAGGTGCATGTCGGTGACGCGCTCGCGGTAGCCGCGCTCGAGCGCCTCGAGCTCGCGCGGTCAACACCGACTCCACGAAGCCGCGATCGTCGACCAGCGCGTCGAGCAGGTGCTCACGGATCTCGTCCTCGGGCGCGTCCAGCCAGCCCGCGTCGCCGCCGCGTCGGCCATCCGGCCCCGCAGGGCGGCGTCGACCTCGAGGAAGCGCCCGAAGAACTTCGCGCGGCTCGGGCCGGCGCCGGATGGCCAGGAAGTCGATGATCTGGATGAACAGCCGCGTCCGGCCGCCGCTGCGCTCGCGGACCGTGTCCACGAGGCGGCGCGAGGCCGGGGAGGAAGCGATCGTGGCCGATGCGCAGCAGGGGCCCGCTCGGCACGTCGCGGATGCCGGTCGCCTCGACGACGAGCACGCCCGGGCTGGCCGTCGGCGAAGCGGCCGTACCAGTCGAGCACGTCGGGCGTGACGACGCCGTCCTCGGTGGCGCGCCACGGCACCATCGCCGGCACCCAGGTGCGCTCGGCGACGGTCACGGCGCCGATGCGCGCCGGCGAGAACCAGCGCGCCCGCGCCGCCTCCTCGGCCGTGGGCCAGCGGGTGGCCGGCGGGCGGTGGCGGATGCTGAAGCGGGCGACCGCGCTCATGCCAACGCGGCGACTCCCTCGATCTCGATGACGCACCCGTCGGCGGCGTCGAAGAGGTCGCGGGCCCCGACGAGCGTCATCGCGGGGAAGTGCTTGCCGAAGTACTCGCGGTAGACCGAGCCGATGTCGCGCAGGTGGGCCTTGTAGTCGGCGACGTCGAGCACGTAGATCGTCAGCTTGACCAGATCGGTCATGTCGCCGCCGGCGGCGCTGAGAACCGTCTGGATGTTGCGGCATACCTGACGGAACTGCGCCACGATGTCGCCGGCGCCCACGACGGCGTTCTTCTCGTCGCGGGCAACCTGGCCGCTCGACGAAGACGATCCGGCCCTGCTTGACCTCGTAGGCGTAGGAAAAGCCGGCGGGCTTGGGGAGCGTGCGCGGCACCACTGCCGAGATGTGATCCTTCATGACGGCCTCCTCAGGGGCGAGGTGCCGTCGAGCACGACGGCCTCGCCGTTGCGCGTGTCGTCGCGGATCACGCGGACCACCGCGTCGGCCACCTCGGCGGGCTCGATGAGGCGGCCGCCGGGATTCAGCCGGGCCATCGCCGCCACCGCCTCGTCGAACGAGCGGCCGCTGCGCGCCGCGACGTTGCGCGCGCCACTCCACACGATGTCCGTCGCCGCGAAGCCGGGACAGATCGCGTTCACGGTGACGCCCTTGCCGGCGACCTCCGCGGCCAGCGCCCGCGTGAGCCCGACCAGCGCGTGCTTGGACGCGGTGTAGGCGGAGACGTAGGGCGCGCCGTGAAGTCCGGCCAGGGAGGCGACGTTGACGACGCGCCCCCAGCCGCGCTCGAGCATGCCGGCCAGCACGGCGTGCGTGACGAGATAGGGGCCGGTGGCGTTCACGTGCAGGTGGCGCTCCCACAGGGCGAGCGTGGTCCGCGCGAACGGCGCCGATTCGGCGATGCCCGCGTTGTTCACCAGCACGTCGATCGGGCCGAGGTCGGCGGTCACCGCGGCCACCGCCGCGGCGACCGAACCAGGGTCGGTCACGTCGAGCGCCACGGCGAGCACGCGCCCGCCGGCGGCGCGAAGCTCGGTGGCGGCGGCGTCGATCTGATCCTGACTGCGGGCCGCGACCGCCACGGCCAGCCCCTCGGCGCCGAGCGCTCGCGCGATCGCCCGGCCGAGACCCCGGCCGCCGCCGGTCACGAGCGCTACTCGCGTCGCCACGCCATCACGGTAACACGCGGATATCGCTGGCCGTGCGGTCCCCGCGCGGGCGATGGGAGCGGGCGGCTCGGCGCTGTGGCCGTCAGGGAGTCTCGGCGCAGAACAGAAAGAGCATCGGCCGGGTGTCGCCCTCGTTGGGATTGTTCAGGCACCGCACGCGCGGCGCCTGCTGCCGGGACGAGGACGATGTGGACTGCGCGGGCATGGAACAGCCGGCGAGGGCCGCGAGCACCACGAGGACGAGGAGTGGCCGGAGTCGGATCACCACGACATTTTACGTCCGATCCAACCGGTCGAAAGGTGTATATAGCGACGCGATGCCGCGCGCGGGCCTCGTGACCTCGCTCAGTGATGCTGTCGGGCGATTGCGCCCGGGCATGAAGGTCCTGCTCCCGCCGGGATGCGGCGAGCCGCGCGCGCTGGTCGCCGAGGTGTGTCGTCAGTCCGAGCGGCTGGCCGACCTCACGCTGATGGGCGGCATCCACCTCGGGGACTATCCGTGGGCGCGCCCCGAGCACGCGGCTCTGCGCTGCGCCACCTGGCACATGTCGCCGCGCCTGGAAGATGCGCGGCGGCGCGGGCGCGTCGAGTACCTGCCGCTACGGTACTTCGACGCCGTCGGCGCGTTCTCTCGTGGTGGCCCCTGGGCGCCGGACTGCGTGCTGATCCAGACGCGCGCCGCCCGACGCGCGCGGCTATCTGAGCCTCGGCGTCTCGGTCAGCATCGCGCTGCCCGCCGCGCGGGACGCGCCGCTCGTCATCGCCCAGGTGAATCCCCGCATGCCGCGCACCCGCGGCAACGCGTGGCTGCACCGGAGCCAGGTCGATCTGTGCGTGGAGGTCGACGAGCCGTTGATCGAGTATCCGCCGCCGGCCGTCGGCCCGGTGGAGCGCGCGATCGGCCGTCACGTGGCCGGGCTGGTGCCCGACGGCGCCACCGTGCAGGTCGGCGTCGGCGCGATCCCGCAGGCCGTGCTGGACGCGCTCGGCGACCACCGCGACCTCGCGCTGCACTCGCTCCTGGTCGACGGCGGGATCGCGCTGATCGAGCGCGGCGTCGTCACCGGGGCGCGCAAGCGGATCCGCCGCGGGCGCATGGACATCGCGGAAGCCATGGGGACGCGGCGGCTGTTCGACTTCATCCACGACAACCCCGCGGTCAACATGGAGACCTCCGCCTTCACGCACGATCCCGAGCTGATCGCCGGGCTCGATCGCTTCGTCTCGATCAACTCCGCGCTGGAGATCGACCTCGGCGGGCAGGTGACGGCGGAGAGTCTGGGCGCCCGCCAGGTGGCCGGCATCGGCGGGCAGTTCGATTTCGTGCTGGGCGCTTCACGCTCGGCCGGGGGCGTGTCGATCATCGCGCTACCGTCCACGGGCCGGGATGGCGCCGTGTCGCGGATCGTGCCCCAGCTGGCGGCGGGGGCGGCGGTGACCACACCGCGGTATCTCACGGACTATGTGGTGACCGAGCAGGGCGCGGCGCGACTCAGGGGCTTGTCGGATCGGGCTCGGGCCACGGCGCTGGTCGCCGTGGCCCACCCGCAATATCAGGGGGAGCTGGAGCGTGCGCTCAGGACTTCTTCTTAGCCTTGTCGATCTGTTCGAAGATCTCTTCGTCGGTCGGGAAGCGGTACGTCTCCTTGTTGCTGTAGACGGTGGCGTCGCCGATGTAGACCTCGAAGATGCCACCCACTCCCTCTTTCAGACGAGAGTCGATGCCGTACTTGCTCTTGATGGCGGCCTGCAAACTGGAGGCCTGGGGGAGATAGTTTCACTCCCCGCAATAGAGAATTTCGATGTCCATGGCTCCTCCTTCCCCCCGGAATCGAGCGTAACCGTATTGTATACGACGCGTCATGGGCTCATGGGGATTCGATGCTCGGCCTGATCGACACCGACCCCGGCATCGACGACGCGCTGGCGCTGCTCTTCGCCTGGGGCTCGCCCGACCTGCGCCTGGCCGGGATCACCACGGTGGCGGGCAACGTCGGGGTTGCCGAGGCCACCGTGAACCTCTTTCGCTTGCTGGCGCTTCGGCGGCCGACGCCGGCGCCCGCCGTCGCCCAGGGCGCGGCCCAGCCGCTCCGGCGCCCGCTGGTGACCGCCCAGGGCTACCATGGCGCCGACGGCATGGGCGAGCTTGCCGACTGGCCGCCAGTGCAGCCGATGCAGTCGGCGCTGTCGCCGCTGTCGCAGCTCGACGCGGCCGACTTCATCCTGGACGCCGTGCGCACCGCGAGCGAGCCGCTGACGCTGATCGCGCTGGGGCCGCTCACCAACGTGGCGCTGGCGCTCGGGCGTGCGCCACGCGTGCTGGCCGGCCTCGAGCGCCTGGTCGTGATGGGAGGCGCGGTGGACGTGCCGGGTAACGTCACGCCGACGGCGGAGTTCAACATCCACGTCGATCCGGAGGCCGCCGCCGCGGTGCTGGCCGCGGGTCTGCGGCTGGATCTCGTCCCGCTCGACGCCACCCACCAGGCGGTGCTGCTGCGCACCGATCTCGAAGCGGCGCTGCGGCGTCGACCGGGCCCGGTGGCGCAGCGCGTCGCGGCGTTCACCGACTATGCCCTGCGCGTGGACCAGAAGCGTGGCGGCGCCGGCATGCCGCTGCACGATCCGCTGGCCGTGGCCGCGGCACTCGACCCGACCCTCGTCGCCTGGGAAGCCGTCCGCCTGACCGTCGAGTCCGGACGGTCAAACGCGGCGCGTGGCCGGAGCGCCGAACTGCCGCTTCGCCCGCGGCGTCGACGTCCCGCGCTTTCTGCGCGTGTTCCTGGAGCGCCTGTGCCCCGCGTCCTAGTCGTCGGCTCGGCCAACGTGGACTTCACGGTGGCGCTGTCGCGCCTGCCCCGGCCGGGCGAGACGGTGAGCGAGGGGACGTTGCTGGTGGCGCGCGGCGGCAAGGGCGCCAATCAGGCGGTCGCGGCGCGGCGGCTCGGCGCCGAGGTGCGTCTCGTCGGCTGCATCGGCGCCGATCAGTCGGGCCGGCAGGTGCGCGAGGCGCTGGCGGGCGAGGGCATCGGGGTCGACGCGCTCGCGACGGTCGAGGGGCCGGCGACGGGCACGGCGCTGATCATGGTCGACCGCGAGGGCCGCAACCAGATCGCGGTGGCGCCCGGCGCCAATCGCTCGCTCACGGCGGCCGACGTCGAGCGTCGCGCGGCCGACTTCGCGTGGGCCGAGGTGGTCGTCTGCTCGCTCGAGGTGCCGCTCGACGCGGTTCGCCGCGCGCTCGGGATCGCGCGGGCGCAGAACGTGAAAACGATCGTGAACCCGGCGCCCTTTCCCGACGCCGGCATCGACTTTCTGACGCTGGCCGACTACGTGACGCCGAACGAGGGCGAGGCCGGACGCCTGGCCGGGTTCGAGATCACCGATCTCGACGCCGCCCGCACGGCCGCCGGTATCGTGCGGGCGCGCGGCGCCGGGACGGCCGTGCTCACGCTCGGCGCTGGCGGTGCGCTGGCGGACGGCCCGGGCGGTGCCGTCCACGCGCCACCCTTTGCCGTCACGGCGGTGGACACGACGGGCGCCGGTGATGCGTTCAACGGCGCGCTGGCGGTGGCGCTGAGTGAGGCGCGCCCGCTCGGCGAGGCGCTGCGCTTCGCCAACGCGGCCGCCGCGCTGGCCTGCACGCGGCGGGGGGCGCAGCCCTCGATGCCGGCCCGCGCCGAGGTGGAGCGACTGCTCCGCGGCTGAGCGGGCGGCGCTAGGGGGCCAGGCGCTGGCGGACGCGCAGCGCGTCCACGCGGGCCAGCGCCGCCTCGATCTGCGTGAGCGAGAGCCGTCCCTGCTCGAGCGCATGGGCCAGCGCCTCCACCGCCACCGTGGCGGCCGAGCGGCCGTCGGGCAGGCGATCGTCCGCGATGAGCAGCACGTCCACCCCGGCCTCCAGCGCCAGCACGATCGCGTCGCCGAATCCGTAGTGCTGCTCGATGGCGCCCATCCGGAGGTCGTCGCTGACGACGGGCCCTTGCCAGCCCAGCTCGTCGCGCAGCACGCCGGTGATGGTGGCGCGTGACAGCGTCGCGGGATAGCGCGGATCGCGCGCGCGGTTGAAGACGTGCGCCGTCATGACGGCGTCCACCCGTCGCTCGGCCAGCAGCGTGCGGTAGGGCGCCAGCTCGACGTCGGGCCGGGCGGTGTCGGTCACGTCCACGAAGCCCAGGTGCGAGTCGGCCACGCTCGAGCCGTGGCCGGGGAAGTGCTTGAGCGCGGTGAGGACGCCCTCGGCGTGCATGCCGTCGATGTACGCGCGCGCGTGCGCCGTGACGCGCGCGGCGTCGGCGCCGAAGCTGCGCCCGTTGCCGACGATCACCGTGTTCTCGGGGTTGAGGGCGACGTCCACCACCGGGGCCAGGTCCCACCCGATGCCGGCCGCCTGGAGCATGGCCGCGATCCGCCGGGCCTCGAGCTCGGTGAGCGTGACGTCGTTGGCCTCGCCCAGCTCCTGGTGTGACGGCGTCGGCGGGTAGCCCGCGGTGGGCGAGAGCCGCATGACCTTGCCGCCCTCGGCGTCGACGGCCACCAGCACCGGCCGTCCGGCGCAGGCCTGCGCCCGCGCGGTCATCCACCGCGTGAGCTCCGCCACCTGGCCGGGATCGACGACGTTGCGCCCGAACAGCAGCACGCCGCCGACGCGCGTCTGGCACAGCAGCCGTTCGAGGTCCGCGTTGCCATCGCCGGTCGTGCCCGAGAATCCGACGAGCAGCAGATCGCCCAGGCGCGGCGCGACGGCCGCCACGCGCGCGGGATCCGGCGGCTCGAGCGTGCGGCACCCCACGAGGCTCAGGGCGATGGCGGCGACGAGCAGCGCCGCCTGCGCGGCTCGCCGGCTACCCGCTCGCCGCGGAACCAGGCACTCCGTCCACGTCGCGGGGTGCGACCGACGAGATCGGCGCGGGGGGCACTCAGGCGCCCCGGGTGGCAGCGACGAGGCGACGGACGCGGGCGGGATCGATGGGAGCGTCGACGTCACCGTCGTGCTTGAGCGAGGTGCCGACGATGGCGCCGTCGGCGATGGAGAGCAGCTCGGCGATGGTCTCCGGCGTGGCGCCGCTGCCGACGAGCAGCCGGACGCGCGGGGTGGCGCCGCGCACGCGCTTGAGATCGTCGAGCGGCGTGGGCGCGCCCGTCACGCGGCCGGAGACGACCAGGCCGTCGGCCAGTCCGCGGTGTACCAGGTCGCGGGCCTGCAGCTCGAAGTCGAGCGGCGCCAGCGGCGTGGAGTGCTTGCCACCCACGTCGGCGTAGATCTCCACCGGCGCGCTCAGCAGCCGGCGGTCGCGCAGGGTGCCGTAGGCGTCCGACTGCACGATGCCCTGATCGGCGACGACGGCGCCGGCGTGGACGTTGACCCGGATGAAGCGGGCGCCGACCGCGCAGGCCACGGCCAGCGCGGCGCGCGCGTCGCTCTTGAGCACGTTGATGCCCAGCGGCGTGGTGGGGCAGGCGCGTCGGACCTCGGTGGCGACCACGGTGAGGGCGGCCACCGTGGCCGGCTCGACGCGCCCCGGCGTGAACGGGGCATCGCCCCAGTTCTCGACGAGTACGGCGTCCATGCCGTTGTCGACGAGCGCGCGCGCGTCGGCGAGCGCGGCGGTGACGACGCGCTCCATGGAGCCGGCCCAGCGCGGGCTACCCGGCAGCGGCGGGACGTGGACCATGCCGATCAGACGCATAAAGCGCATCGAGTCTAGCACGCGACAACGGTTGGACAGTCCGAGGAGGACGCGGCTATAGTGCGCGGCATGACCTCTCAACGCGTGTTCTTCGGTTGGTATGTCGCGCTGGCGTTCTCGCTCATGGCGTTTCTCTCGACGGGCATCCGGTTCGCGATCGGCCCCTTCCTCAAGCCGATGGTCGCCGACCTGGGCCTCGACCGCGGCACCTTCTCGCTCGTCATCGCGGTGGGGCTCCTCGTGTACGGCGTCTTCCAGCCGTTCGTCGGCCGGCTGATCGACCGATTCGGCGCGCGCACGCTGGTGGTGGCCGGTGCGCTCCTGATGGGCGCGTCCCTGGTGGCGACCGGATACGTCACGCGTCTGTGGCATCTGTACCTCTGGTTCGGCGTCGTCTCGTCGATCGGGCTGGCCGCCACCGGCCCGGTCGTCGGCTCGGCCGTGCTGTCGGCGTGGTTCGCCCGCCGCCGCGCGACGGCGCTCTCGGTGCTCGGCTCGGCCTCGATGGCCGGCATGACGCTGCTCGTACCAGCCACGATGTGGTGCGTCTTGACCTACGGCTGGCGGATGACCTACGTGCTGTTCGGCGTGGCCTCGGTGGTGCTGATCGTGCCGCTCGGCGTGTTCTTCGTGCGCAACACGCCCGAGGCGCTCGGGCTGACGCCCGACGGGCTGCCGGCGGCGCCGTCCGCGGGTCCGGTGGCCCTCGATCGGACCGATCTGGCCGACGCCTCCCGCACGCGGCCGTTCTGGCAGCTGGCCCTGGGCCTGTTCACGTGCGGGTTCTCGATGAGCCTGCTGTCGGCTCACGGCGTCCCCATGTTGACCGACCACGGCTACCACCCGATGCTCGCGTCGTGGACGCTTGGCGTGCTCGGCGGCTCCTCGGCGGCGTTCGGCATCGTGCTCGGCGCGCTGTCCGATCGCTTCGGCAGCCGGCCCATGCTGGCCTGGCTCTACGCCAGCCGCGCGCTGATCTTCCTCGGCCTCTTCCTCATTCGTGATCAGCCGCTGGTGATCCTCGTGGTGGCGGTGCTGGGAGGCGTGAGCATGGCCGGCACCGTGGCGATGAGCTCGGCGCTCACCGCGGAGATCTTCGGCCGCCTGTCGGTGGGCTCGGTCTTCGGCACGATGTTCCTCGTCCACCAGGTCGGGGGCGGGGTCGGCTCGTGGATGTCCGGAGCGCTGTACGAGACGACGGGCGGCTACGGCGCGGCGTTCGTCGTCAACAGCGCGCTGCTGCTCGTCGCCGCCGTGCTGAGCATCACCATCGACGAGCGCCGGCTCGTGCCACAGCTGGTCCCGGTGGCGGGAGGACGGTGATGGCCACATCCGTCACGAGCGCGCTGGTGGTGATCGACGCGCAGCAGGAGTACTTCGCGCCGCTGGGCAAGGTGGTGCTGCCCGACGGACCGGCGGCGGTGCAGCGCATCGCGCGCGCGCTCGAGTGGGCGCGCGGCGCGGGCGTGCCGGTCGTGCACATCGTGCACGAGAGCCGGCGGCCCGATCCCAAGACCTTCGCGCCGGGCAGCCCGACGCTGGCGATCCATCCGTCCGCGACGCCGGCCGCCGGCGAGCCCGTGATGACCAAGCACCTGCCCGGCTCGTTCACCGGGACCGATCTCGAAGCGTTCCTGCGCGAGCGGGGGATCGAGCGACTGCTCGTCAGCGGCTTCATGACGCAGATGTGCGTGGACACGACGGCGCGGCAGGCCGCGCACCTCGGTTTTGGCGTGACCGTGCTCTCGGACGCCTGCGCGGCCATGGCCGTGAAGGGGCCGGACGGCGCCGTGATCGCGGCGGACCAGGTGCACCGCACGCACCTCGGCAGCCTGCAAGGCTTCCTGGCTGACATCAAGCCGGTGAGCGAGCTCTAGGAGGAACCCGTGGGCTACCAGACGCTGGACATCGAGCGCCGTGGATCGATCGCCACGCTCACGCTGAACCGGCCCGAGGCGCGCAACGCGATCGATCTCGAGATGCGTCGAGAGCTGCTCGTCGCCCTCGATGAGATCGAGGCGGACGAGGCCGCGCGGGTGCTGATCCTGACCGGACGCGGCGGACACTTCTGCGCCGGCGGCGACGTCAAGAGCATGAAGGCGAAGCGCTCGAGCGCCGCGGAGGGCCGGGCCCGCGTGGAGGCGCTGAACCGGATGGTCCTGCGGCTCGTCGATTTTCCCCGCCCGACGATCGCGATGGTCGAGGGCTACGCGGTCGGCGCCGGCACGAACCTGGCGCTGTGCTGCGACCTGATCGTCGCCTCCGAGGGGGCGAAGTTCGGCGAGCTGTTCTGGAAGATCGGCCTGGCGCCCGACGGCGGCGGCACCTGGCTGCTCTCGCGACTGATCGGCCTGGCGCGGGCGAAGGAGCTGATCTTCACCGCGGACATCATCGACGCCGCGGAGGCCGCGCGCATCGGTCTCGTCAACCGCGTGGTGCCGGCGGCCGAGCTCGAAACGGTCACCCGCGCGCTCGCCGAGAAGATCGCCGCGGGTCCGCCCGGCGTCCTCCGGCTCGCCAAGAACATGGTGAACCGGGCCGCCGTCTCCGACCTCGCCGCCGCGCTGGACCTGGAGGCCTACTCACAGGGCATCGCGCTCGCCGGCGACGATCACCAGGAAGGCCTCGCCGCCTTCTTCGAGAAACGCCCACCCAAATTCACCGGCCGCTAAGCGTGCAGTAGCCGGCGTTTTCCAGCGGTCGCCGAGCGTTTTCCAGAGGAGCGCCACGGCGTTGCCGGGGCGTGACGAGCGCTGAGGGGTTTGGGGGCGATGTCGAGCCCCGCCCCCCTTTTTAGTTGGTCGGAGCGGGCGTCGTCGGGGGTTGAGGCTGGTCCGGCGGGGGCGCTGGCGGCGGCACCAGCCGTTGACGGTTTGCGCGCGGAATCGGACGTGCCGGCGGCCCGAGCGTCGTCGTGGTGCCGGGTGCCGGGGCCGCGGTCGCGGGTGTCGCCGCCGCCGCATCACCGGGCGTGATCGACGAGCGGGGTGCCGGCGGAGCCGGAGGTGGTGGCCCCGGGATCACTTGAGGCGGCGGTGCGGGCACCACCTGAGGCGCTGGTGGCGGCACCGCCTGGGGTACCGGTGCTGGCTCGGCCGTCGGCGGTAGTGTCGGCGTCACCGGAAGCGGTGGCGGCGGAGTCGCCAGGGGGACGTTGATCGTCGGATCCGACGGAGGCACGACGCTGCTCGGTGCCCCCGGCACGGGCGGCGCAGGCACGGCGCCCGGGACCGGCAGGATCGTCGACGGCAAGCCCGAGCGCGGCCGGAGCGGCGCCGAGTTGACCGCGTTGTTGAGCTCCTGGGTCGAATGCCGCATCTCGTCCGTGATCCGCGCGGCGTCGAGCGCCGTGCCCACCACCTTGGGCGTGATCAGCAGGAGCAGCTCCGTCCGCTCCACCGCGCGCTCCTTGAACCCGAACATGAAGCCGATGAGCGGGATGTTCTTGAAGAACGGAATCCCGCGATCGGTGACGCTGACCTTGTCCTGGATGAGGCCGCCGAGCACCAGCGTCTGATTGTTCAGCAGCACGACCGACGTCTCGGCTTCGCGCTTGCTGAAGGACGGCGAGCCGGTCGGCGCCACCGGCGGGCCGACCGCGTTCACCTCCTGCTTGACGTCGAGGGCGACCGTGCCGCGCTCCCCGATGCGCGGGGTCACGGTCAGGATCACACCGGCGTCGCGGTACTCGACGGTCTGGTTCAGGCTTCCGATGGGCGTCGTGGTCGAGGGGTTCGTCACGGTTCCGTTGGTGGTGGTGCTCGTGACCGTGGTTCCCGTTTGCTGGCCGGTGACGACGGGCACCGACTGCGACACGTTGATGACTGCCTTCTTGTTCTCCGAGGTCATCACGTGGGGGTTCGACACGATGTTCACGCGGTTCTCGGCGGCCAGGGTATTCAGCAGCGCGAGAAACTCGCCGGCGGAGAACACGAAGGCCGTGAGACCGCCCCCGGCCAGAGGGACGAGCTTGCCCACCGTGGGGGTGAGCGGAAAGGAGCCGGGGGTGGGATCGCCCGAGCCGCCGGCGTTGAGCGACGACTGCCCGAACCGGAAGCTTCCCGACTTCAGCGCCCAGTCGACACCGAGCCGCAGATCGTTGGTCAGCGCGATCTCGGCCACCAGCACCTCGATCAGCACCTGGCGCGGCATGCGGTCGAGCTGCTTGATCGTGGCCTCGATGTCCGCCCACTGCCGCGGCGTCGTCGTGACGATGATCGCGTTGGTCGTCTCGTCCGCGATGAAGCGAATCTGGCCCTCGGCCAGCGGCGCGTCGGCGGTTCCCAGCGGCGCGCCGGGGGCGACCGAGGGCGGCGGGGGAAGCGGCGGCGGCGGCTGGCCCGGGACCCGGCCGACCTGGCTGCCGCCGGTGGAGGTCAGCGACGAGGTGGTCGCCGTCGTCTCGCGCCCGGTGTAGATCGCGTTCAGCGTGGCGCCGAGGTCCTTGGCCTTGGCGTTCTCGGCGTAGTAGATGAACACGCGCCGGCCGCCGCTGACGTTGACGTCGATCTTGTCGATGACCTTGCGGATGGTCTCCATCTCGCCCTTGCGCGCGTGCACGATCAGCGAGTTCGAGCGCCGCTCGGGCACGATCAGCGGGGGACGATCCGAGCCACCCACCGACCCACCGCCACCCGGCGCCCCCGCTGCCCGCGGCCGTCGGCGCCACGGGCGGCGGCAGGGCGCCGGCCGGCGCCGAGGCGACCCCGCTGCCGCTGGTCCCGGTCCCGGCGCGGAGGCGACCGGCCTGGAACAGCTGGTTGAGGATGGTCGCCATCTCGCCCGCCTCGGCGTACTGCAGCGGGACGATCTGCAGCTCATCGAGCGCCACCTCGACGTCGACGAGCTTGATGATGTCGAGCAGGCGGGCGATGTTCGACGCCGAGTCGGTGATGATGAGGATGCCCGTCTCGCGGTTGGCGATCAGCGTGCCGCGCGCCGAGATGAGCGGGCGCAGGAGCGTGCCCAGCTCGTTCACGCCGCCGAACCGGATCGGGATGATCTGCGTGACGATCTCGTCGGGCGTGCGATTGGGGTCGGCGGCGCCGCCCGACGATGGTCGGGACCGCCCGCTCGCGCGCCCCTTCGACGGGGACGATCTTGTACAGGTTGCCGGAGCGCACCGCGGTCACGCCGTGGACTTCCAGGATCGCCAGCAGCACGCCGAACACGTCTTCTTGCGGGATGCGCCCGGAGGTCTGCACCGTGACCTTCTTGCCGGTCACGCCGGGGCCGAGCACGTAGTTGAAGCCCACGATCTCGCTCGCCGCGTGGATGACCGTCTCGATGTCGGCGTTGTCGAAGTTGAGCACGATGAAGCGGCCACGCTGGCCGGGCGGAACCGGCGGGGCGGTCGGCGGCGCGGCGGGTGGCGGGGGAGGCGGCGGCACCGGCGCCTGTGCGACCGTGGCCGGACGCGCCTCCGGGGCCGGAACGTCCGTGCGCGGGCCGACCGACATCGGCGGCAGCGGAGCCGGCGTCGGCGCCGTCGCGACCGGCGGAACGAGGACCGGCGGCGGCGGTAGCGGCGCGGGCGCCTCGGCGCGTGGCGGCTCGGGCAGTGGCGCAGCCGCTCAGAAACGCGACGAGGACCACCGAGGCCACGCCGCGCTTCAGGCTACTGTTGCGGTGCATCGCCTGGCGGGGCCTGGGGGAGACGACGCAAAAGGTTCGGGGGCAGGGTGCGGCGCCCCGGAACCACGGGCGGCGCACCGGGCTGCACGAGCTGTCCGGGCGGCGGTGCGACGCCCGGCGGTACGGCGCCAGGGATCGCGCCCGACGGCGGAATCACCCCCGGGATCGGCGATCCCGCGATACCAGGCTGACGCGCCGGGTGCGGCTCCCGGCGGTAACGCCACCGGTGTCGGCCGCGGCTTGCTCGGGTCACGCAGCCGCACGTCCATGTTGCCGTCGGGGCGGTTGATCACGATGCCCTCGGAGTTGATCGTCTGGACCGTGCCGCCGGCGACCGAGTCGCCGACGCGATAGCCGGCCACGCGCTTGGTGTTGGGATCTTCGAGATATGCGACGGGGGCGCCCTCGCGCAGCACGACGCCGAACAGGTTCGGCTTCACGGCGGGCGAAGCGGCCACCGTCGGCGCGGGCGGTGACTCGGTGCGCGTCGGGCTGAACAGGTTGCGCGCGGCCACGGACGAGTATCCGCCGGGCGGCGGGGGCTGTACCTCCGCTGGAGCCGGCGCCGGTGGCGCCGGCCGGCTGCGGCCAGCCTGGGGCATCGGCATCGGGCTCGTCAGCTGGCGCACGATGTAGACCGTGCCGCCTGCTGCAAGCGCGAGCAAGACCGCATTCAGCACGATCAGTCTCTTCGGCATCACGTTTTCGACTTGCCCGGGAGGATGAACCCGGACACCGTCAGTGTCGCGAGCAACTCCTTTGGCTGGCTGACGTTTACTACTCTCACGCGCAGGTCCTGAACCGTCAATAATTTCTGCGATCCTTCGAGGCGGGACAGCAGATCGACCAGCTGGCGGATCTCGCCCGAGACGGCGATCTCGACGGGGATCTCGAGCAGCTCGCCCCGCTCCACCGGCGGCAGGATCCGCTCACTGCGAATCTCCGTGGCTGCCTGCGAGGCCATGTCCTTGGTGAGCTTCTGCAGCTCGGACGCGGCGACCGCCGGAGCCGCCTCGGTCAGAAAGCGGCCGGACAGGCGCTCGATCTCCCCGTTCGTGGCCTCCAGGTCCTTGGTGATCGCGTCCTTGCGGGCCAGCAGATCGAGCCGGCGGGTCAGGACCTGGATCCGGCTCGGTACGACCTCGGCGGTGAGCCGGTTGCGCTCCGTCAGCGGCTGCACGATGAAGATCCAGCCCAGCACGATGGCGAGCCCGACTGCTCCAAGGCCCACGAAGAGCCGCTCGCGACGTGACAGCGAGCCGATCACTGGCGTGCTCCCGGCCGGGGCGGCGCGAGCCGACCCGGTGGGCTCTGGGGCGGCTGCCCAGGCTGGACCTGCTCTGACGGCACCGGTGTGGGCGGCAGGACCGGCTGGATCTGTCCGGGCGCCGGTGGTGCCAGGGGCGCCGGCGGCGGCTGTGCGGGGACTGACTGTGGCGGTCCCGGCACCTGGGCCGCGGGCTGCGGTTGACGCTGGCCACCTCCCTGACGCGCCCCGGGCACGATCGGGATCGGCGCGGGTCTCCCACCAGGCGCCAGAGAGCCGGGCGTCGGCGCCGGAGGGGCTGGCGCCGGCGCCCCGACCGGGGCGACCTCCCAGGCCGCCCGGATCCGGAACTGCTCCTTCTCGCGACCCCGCGTGACGGGCGAGGCGAACTCCACGCGCTCCAGCCGCGGCGAGTTCTCGAGCACCGGGATGAGGGCGCTCGCCGCCGCGGCCTGACCGGTCAGCTCGACCCCCTTCTGGTCGAATGATGCCGTCGTCAGCCAGGCGTCAGTGGGCAGCAGGTCGGTCAGCTCCCGCAAGACGGGCAGCGGTCGCATGGCCGCGGCCTCGATTCCGGCCACGGTCGCGACCAGCTTGCGCTTGCGCTCGAGCTCGCGCACCACGCGCTCGACCGATTTCACCTCGGGGTCCACCCGGCTGATCTCGGCGTTGATCCGGCCGAGGTAGCGCTGCTCGCGGAAGCCCGGCACCAGCAGCGCGCCAAACCCGATCAGGATCGTCGCCGCGGCGATGCTCGCCGTGATGGTCTGCGCGCGCGTGAGTCGGCGCGGCTGCAGATGGACCGGGAGCAGGTCGAGCGGCCGTGCCCGCCGCGCTCCTCCCATGGCGACGGCCAGCGCGAGCTGGTTGACGCCAGGGTCGTCGGCCGGTAGAGCGGCCAGCCGCGCCCGGGCGCGCGAGGTCCAGGCAGGCTCGCCGACGGGCGCGTCGAGGCCGTCGAGGGCATCTGGGTCCACGTCCCCCGAGAACCACACGGCATCGCAGTTTCGCCACCGCAGCACGCCGATCGAGCGTCGGATCTCGTCGGGAAGCGTGTGGTCGTCGGCGCCCGACACGGCGCGGCTGAACGCCAGGGTCGAGCCGGCCACGCAGAGGATGTCGGTCGCGGGCCCGGCCCGATGGACCCAGATGACCTTCTGCTCTCGCTCGGGGCGAGCGAGCGCGAGCAGATCGTGGGCGGCGACCGTCAGCGAGGTCGGTCGCAGCCGCGCCTCCTCGGCGATTCTGAGGGCCGCGTCCGCGACGCGCGGCTCGGCCGCCGCGACCAGGACGTGAACCAGCGGCTCCTCACGCCGGGCGGCATCCGGCGGCGCCGGCAGCGTCACGAAGTCGAACGGCGCATCCTCGGCGGCGAACGGCAGATAGCCGTCCAGGTTCAGGCGGACCATCTCTCGGAGGTCGCTGCCGACGCTCGGCAGCTCGATGGGCTTCACGAACACCGAGCTGCGGGCCAGGCCCAGCGAGACCGTGCGGGGGGCCAGCTGGCGCTTGCTCAATTCCTCGCGCAGCACCGTCGCCGGGTTCTCCGCGTCGATGCTGAACGCCTCGACCCGCTCGCCGTCGAGCGCGGCGATGGCCAGGCGGTCGCTGAGCACGACCACCCCCAGGAGGATGGAGCTGGCGCTAAATGGGTTCAACTTCATGACACGAGATTAAACGTTAACCCTCTGAACTCAGAAGGGAATCCTCGCTCTCAGCGCACCCCGGACCACTCCAGCACGGTGATCCCATCGTTTCCGGTGTTCGTCCCCTTCCTGACAATGGCGGTGATGCGGGCACGAACCTGACCCTCGACCAGGCCCTGCGCCTCGATCCGGAAGGTCCGGCTCTGGTGCGACAGGCTCACCCCAGTCGTGGGGAACCGGGCGGTCTGGAAATCGGGAGTCAGCCGCCGGGCCTGCTCGATGTCCGAGAACTGGGCATCGGACAGACCAAGCGCCCGGAGGACTTCCCGACCGGCGGTATTGACGTTGATCTGACTCGAGCCCCAGACGCTGACGACATCGACCAGCCCCCGGCGGCCATCGACACCCTCCATGACCGCAGGCGTGATGCCCCGGACCTGCACGAGCTCGGCCACCGAGTCGAGGTTGCCGTTCTTCGACCGGTAGGGGACCGGGAGCTTGAGGTAGGTATCCTCGCTCTCGGCCCCGTTGATCCGGTGCTCCTCGTTGGTGTCCCTCCAGTCGAGCAGGCTGTCCGAGATCACGTCTCGGTCGGCCCGCTCGAGCCCCATGGCCTCCAGCAGCCGGACGAAGCGATCACCCGTCATCATCGTGTTGAGGTTGAAGCGGCCTTCCTCATCGGTGATGCAGTAGGTGAACTGGCCGCTTCCGAGCGGAACGTTGCGGTGGGGCAGGCGCTTGAGGGCGACCCGGGCCGCCGTGTAGAAGACCAGCGGACAGTCGGGGTCGTTGCCCGGATCCTTGTCATCACCCAGCGAGACGAAGGCGAAGTCGGCCACCAGCTCGCGCGTGGCCTGCGCGATCGCGGCCTCGGCCAGGTGGGTGGCGATCAGCGTCTCCTTGTACATCCGTGCGGCGCTGGCCTCCAGACGCATCGAGTAGGCGAACTCGGCGCCGATCACCGCCACGAACGCCAGCACCAGCAGCACGGCGATCAACGCGAAGCCGCCCTCCTCACGCCGCGTCCCGGTCACTGGGGTACCGTCGTCCGGAGCGAGACCGTGATGGGTGGCAGCTCCTCGGTCCGGCCGTTGAGCTGGGCGCCGACCGTGACCTTCACCGCGCTCGGCATCGTCCGCGACTCGCCGGCGTCCCAGCTATCGCGCCAGGCGCCCTCGTCGAGGTATTCGAACTTGAGCGTGGTGACGCTGGGATCGCGGTACACGACCTCGGCCTTCGAGAACGGCTCGCGGTTGGGCAGCGCCCGCTGGCGGATGACCAGACCGGCCTCGCCCGTGTCCGCCAGCTCGAAGACGACGGCGCTGAAGGCGATCGCCGTGGGGCCGGGGAAGGGCACGGCCTGGGTGACGAACTCGATGCGCTTGTCCGTGCCGGCGAACAGCACCACGGGATCGGGGCCCTCACCGCGAGAGGCGCGATACGGATGGGTGGCCGAGACCGCGCGGGCCAGGATCAGCGCGATGCTCCGCACGTGCTGATGGGCCTCGGCGCGATCTTCGCCCTGCCGCCAGGCCTTGATGGCCACGTTGAGCCCGCCGAAGGCGATGGCCAGCAGCGCGCCGACGATGGACAGCGCGATCAGCAGCTCGACCAGCGTGAAGCCGCGACGGTCGCGCACGGCGCTCATCGGCGCGCGGCCTCCTTCTCGTCGGCGTCCGACACCGCGCGCAAGGTGGTGACGCCCACCGACCGTCGGCCGTCCCCCCACGCCACCTGCACGTCGATCTGGTAGACGTGCCAGCGGGCGGCCCGGCCGGGAACGTCGAGCTCGGGGGTCGGAAGCTCCTTGATCGTGCGGTCCCACGTGTAGCTGCCGTCGGTGCCGTTCTCGTGACCCTCCTTGGGCATCACGACTTCCCGGGCCCGCTGATCCGCGATCAGGATGGCGGACTGATGGTCACCGGAGAGCTTGAGCAGCCGCAGGCCCTGTGCGAAGCCCTGGACCGCCACCACGATGGTGATGCTGAGGATGGCGAAGGCCACCAGCACCTCGAGCAGCGTGAACCCGCCCTGCCGGCTCACTGGCGGGCGCTCCGGACCCGACCGGTGAGGGCGTCGACCGTGATGCGATAGGCGATGGTCCCGATGGCGAGCCGGAAATCGCCGCCGCTCGAGGCCCCCTGGGGATCGAAGCGGACCGTGAGGGCGGGGGGCGGCTCGGCCGTGATCTCGAGTCGGTCGGGCAGCGAGCGCGATTCGCGCACCTCGCCGTCACCGCTGCCGGACACGATGCTCATGCGGTGAGCACCGGGATCCACGACGAACGCGTGGCCCTTGCGGGTGGTGATGGCGCGCTCCCGGGCGTGGCGCAGCATGGCCGAGAAGGTGGCCACGTCGGCGCGCACGCGCACCGCCTCCGTTGAACGGCCGATGGTCGGCACGGCGATGGCCGTGACCAGCGCGACGACGAACAACGTGACGATGAGCTCGAGGAGCGTGAAGCCGCGACGGCCTATTGCTTCTCCACTTCCCATGACACGATGTCGGCGTTTTCCCCGTCGCCGCCGGGCGCGCCATCGGCGCCCTCCGACCACAGGTCGTAGTCTCCGTGCTGCCCCGGACAGCAGCGGTACTTGTAGGGATTGCCCCACGGGTCCTTCGGCGCGGACTTCTTGAGATAGGGGCCGTTCCAGTTCGTCACGCCGGGGCTCCGCTGCAGCGAGTCCAACCCCTGCGAGGTGTTGGGATACGCGCCCACGTCGAGCCGGTACTGATCCAGGCCGGCGCCGATCAGCTCGATCTGCGCCTTGGCGGCGGCCTGCTTGGACTGGCCGACGCGGCCGAACAGCCGCGGGCCGACCAGGCCCACGAGCAGGCCGAGCACGATGATGACGACCAGCAGCTCGATCAACGTGAAGCCCCGCTCGTCCCGACAGAGACGCTTCATAGCGGAATGTCGTTGATCGAGAAGATCGCGAGCAGCATGGCCACTACGATGAACGCCACGAGAACCCCCATGCCAAGAATGATCGCGGGCTCGAGCATGCCGAGCACGCGCTTGAGTTCGGTACGTACGTCAGACTCGAACGTCTCCGCGACCTTGAGCAACATCTCCTCCAGCCGTCCTGTTTCCTCGCCGACCCGCACCATGTGCTCGGCCAGCGGCGGAAACGCCGTGTGCTCGCGCATCCCGGCCGCGATGGTGCCGCCCCGCTTCACGCCGTCGGCCAGCCGCGCGACCGCGGCGCCGACCGCCTGGTTCGACATCATGTCGCCCACCACTGCCATGGCGCCGAGCACCGGCACGCCGCTCTTGAGCATCGTGCCGAGCGTACGGGCGAAGCGAGCCGTCTCGACCTTGAGGGCCAGGCGCCCGGCCAGCGGCAGCCGGAGAATCGTCTGGTCCCAGGCCAGCTTTCCTTGCGGCGTGCTCGTCCACACCCGCCAGGCCAGGATACCCGCCATGATGACCGTGGCGCCGACCCACCAGTAGGATTGCATGGCCGCGCTCACCGACATGAGGATCTGCGTGGGCAGGGGAATGGCCTGGCCGAGGTCGGCGAAGATCGTGGCGAAGCGCGGGATCACGAAGGTCATGAGGAACACGATGGCGGCGGCGCCCACGCTCGTGATGACCAGCGGGTAAGCCAGCGCGGTGACCACCGCCTCGTTGAAGGCCGCCCGCGCCTCGAGGAACTCGGCCAGGCGGCGCAGCGAGACTTCCAGCACGCCGCCTTTTTCACCGGCCCGGACCATGTTGATGTAGAGCCGCGAGAACGGGCGTGGGTGGTGCTTGGTGAGCGCCTCGCTGAGCGACGAGCCGCCGCGCACGCTGTGCAGCAGGTCGGTGACGATCGTGCGCACGCGCGGGCTGGGGGCGAGCTCCTCGAGAATGGCCAGGCCGCGGTCGAGCGGCAGTCCCGCCTCGAAGAGCGTGGCCAGCATCTGGGTGAGGGCCAGCAGGTCGCGGTGCCGTACCCGGGAGCCGCCGCCGCCGATCGTGAACAGGCTGGCGCGCTCGCTCTGGGCGGCGACCTTGATGGGGAAGTAGGCTTCCTTGCGCAGCCGCTCGGTGACGGCGCGCGCGTCGGCTGCCTCCATCACGCCGTCGACCGTCTGCCCGCGCCGATCCGCTGCCCGATAGGTGAAGACGGGCATGACGTCAGGCGTCTTCCTGCGTGACGCGCAGGATTTCCTCCACCGTCGTGACGCCCTCGCAGGCCCGCTGCCAGCCGTCCAGCCGTAACGTGATCATGCCGCGCTCGATCGCGTGCACGCGAATGTCGCGCGCCGAGGCGCGGCGCAGCATCAGGCTGCGGGCGTCCTCGTCGATGCCGAACATCTCGTAGATGGCGCTGCGGCCGCGGTAACCGGTGCCGCGGCAGTCGTCGCAGCCCTTGCCCTTGTAGAGCGTGACGTCGGCGGAGGCGCGGATGCCGAGGGCGTCGAGGTCGGCCTGCGACGGCGTGTCGGGCACCCGGCAGCCCGCGCAGATGCGGCGCACCAGCCGCTGGGCCAGCACGCCTTCCAGCACCGAGGCGACCAGGTAAGGCTCGACGCCCATGTCTTGCAGCCGCGTGATGGCCCCGGGGGCGTCGTTGGTGTGCAGCGTGGAGAAGACCAGGTGGCCGGTGAGCGAGGCCTGGATGGCGATCTCGGCGGTCTCGAGGTCGCGGATTTCGCCGACCAGGATCACGTCGGGATCCTGCCGGACGATGTGGCGCAGGCCGTTGGCGAAGGTGAGCCCGATCTTGGCCTTCACCGGGATCTGGTTGACGCCCTTGAGCTGATACTCGACGGGATCCTCGACCGTGATGATCTTCACGCCGGGCGAGTTGATCTTGTCGAGCGCGGCGTAGAGCGTGGTGGTCTTGCCCGAGCCGGTGGGCCCGGTGACCAGCACGATGCCGTGCGGGCGCTTGATGAGCGACTCGAAGCGGGCCAGCGTGTTCGTGGGGAAGCCGAGCTTCTCCAGCGGCAGGAACACCGTCGAGCGCTGCAAGATCCGCATGACGATCGATTCGCCGTGCACGGTCGGCATGGTGGAGACGCGGATGTCGACGCGCTGGCCGTGCAGGGTCACCCGGATGCGCCCGTCCTGCGGCAGCCGGCGCTCGGCGATGTTCATCTCGGCCATGATCTTGATGCGCGAGGTGACGGCGGCCTGCAGCCGGCGCGGCGGCGCTTCCTGTCGTAGAGCAGGCCGTCGATGCGATACCGGATGCGCAGCGTGTCCTCGAACGGCTCGATGTGAATGTCGGAGGCCTCGGCGGAGATGGCGTTCTCCACGAGGAGGTTCACCAGCCGCACCACCGGCGCCTCGAAGGCCATGTCGCGCAGGTGGTTGACGTCCTCGTCGCCGCCCGGTCCGCCCTCGTCGTCCATGCCCTCGACGATGCGCTGCAGCGGGGTGGCCGCACCGTCGTAGCTGCGGTCGATCGCCTCCACGATGCCGGCCGGCGAGCTCACCACCAGCTTGATGCTCAGTCCGGTCGCCTGCCGCAGCTCGTCGGCGATGAGCGTGTTGAGCGGATCGGCCGAGGCCACCGTGAGCACGCTGCCCTCGATGCTGATGGGGCACACGCGGTACTGGCGCAGATACTTGGCCGAGACGTTCTTGAGCACGGGAACCGTGGACGGCATCTCTTCGCGCCAGAGATAGGGCAGGTTCTGCTGCAGCGCGAGTGCGCGCAGCACGTCGTCCTCGGTCACGGCGCCGAGGGCCACGAGAGCCTCGCCGACGAGCTCACCCGTCGTCTGGGCGCGCGCGAGGGCGCGCTCGACGACATCGGGAGTCGTGAGGCCCTCCTGGACGAAGATTTCGCCTAGAAGGCGCGAAGAGCTCGCGATAGCCATGCTATGCTCCGCGCTATGTTAGCATACCTGGCTTTGGCCGCTGTTGCGGCCGCCGCCGATGTGGCCGGCGCGGTGATCGTGACGACGGTCCATAGCAAGCGTCATGCGCCCCTCCGCTATTTTGTGGCGGGCGGGGCCGGCTTCATGCTGGCCGCGGCCTTCGTGCGCATGCTGCCCGAGGCCACCAACGTCCCGCACGCCTTCCTGTTCGTACTACTCGGGTACTTCGGCGTCCACCTATTCGAGCACACGTTCGCTCCGCACTTCCACTTTGGCGAGGAGACGCACCCGGAGGCCATGCTCCGGCCGGCGGCCGGCTGGCTGGCGGTGATCGGGCTGGGCGTGCACACCCTGTTCGACGGGGTGGCCATCGCCGCGGGATATATGGTGAGTCCGACCCTGGGTGGCCTGCTGTTCCTGGCCGTACTGGTGCACAAGGTCCCGGAGGGCTTCACCATCGCCTCACTCCTGCTGGCCGGTGGCCACTCGCGCGCCACCGCCATCGCCGCGGGGGGCGCCCTCGGCCTGCTCACCCTCGGCGGTGCGCTCCTGACCGGCCTCGTCGCCGTCCAGCACGTGGGCTACGCGCTGGCGCTGTCGGCCGGGGTGACCATCTACGTCGCGGCGTCCGACCTGATCCCCGAGGTCAACCGGGAGGGCGGTCCCGCCCTGGCCTGGACCGTGTTCGCCGGCCTGCTGTTCTTCATCGGCGCCGACTGGCTGCTGTCCGCGTTCGCCTCCCACTAGCGGCGATGCCGATCAGGGCGGCACTCGTGCTGCACGGGCCGAATCTCAACCTGCTGGGCACGCGGGAGCCCGGAGTGTACGGGCGCCTGTCGCTGGCCGAGGTGGATCGGATCGTGCGGGCGCACGGACGGCGGCGTGGCGTGCGGGTCGAGTGCCGGCAGTCGAATTTCGAAGGCGAGCTGATCGGGTGGCTGCAGGGGGCCGAGGGCGAGGGGTTCGCAGGAATCGTGCTGAACCCCGGCGCCTTCACGCACTACTCGATCGCGGTGCGCGACGCGGTGGCCTCCATCGCGTTGCCGGTGGTCGAAGTCCACCTCTCCAACGTGCATGCCCGCGAGGAGTTCCGCCGGCACTCGGTGATCGCCGCGGTGGCACGCGGCCAGATCGCGGGCTTCGGTCCTCAGAGTTACTGCCTAGGCCTCGATGCCCTGCAGGCGCTGGGCGACGGCCGTCCGGGCCCCCGCGCCCGCGTGAATCAGCGCCGGCGCGGCGGCGTCTAACCGGTGGTCGGGGTCGGCGGGTGAGTGCGTGGATACCGACGACTCGGCTCTCATCGAGAAATGTCGCGCGGGAGACATCACGGCCTTCGAGCCGCTGGTGGAGAAGTATCGCCAGCGGGTCTGGCGCCTGGCCTACAACGTCCTGCGCGACCGGGAGGAGGCGTGGGACGTGGCGCAGGAGGCATTCATCAAGGCCTACCAGGCGCTGCCGTCGTTCCGCGGCCAGTCGGCCTTCTACACCTGGCTCTACCGCATCGCCATGAACGTGGCCGCCGACCGGGCGCGCTCGCGCGCCGCCCAGGGCCGGGCCTTCGGCACCGAGCGGGTGCCCGAGGAGGACTGGGAGCGGGTGATCACCGATCCGAATCCGAGCGAGGCCTCGCCGGCGGATACGGCGTCCCGTCGCGAGGAGCGTGTCAAGATCATGCAGGCGCTCGACCAGCTCTCCGAGGACCATCGCCGGATCATCATGCTGGGTGACCTGGAGGGGCTGTCGTACCGCGAGATCGCCGAGACGCTGGAGATCCCCATGGGCACGGTCATGTCGCGACTGCACAACGCGCGCAAGCGCCTGCGCGACGTGCTCGGCCCGCTGCTCATGCTCGTGCTGGCTCTGCTCCTGACGCTGGCCGCGCCGGCCGCCGCGCAAGCACCCGCCCCCAGGCCAGCGCCGGTGCCCACGCAAGCCCCGGCCCCCGGGCAGTCGCCGATCGTCCGCTTCGGCGCGCGCGTGCTGATGGGCACCGACGCCCCGCTGCCATCGGGCTTGCGCGCGGCGCCGGCCGACGGCGACGAGCGGCTGGTGGCCTTCATGCCCAAGCTGCGCCAGCTGTTCCGGTACAAGGAATACGCCTCGCTCGAGCGCTATCGCGCCGAGGTGGCCGTGGGCACACTGCAATCGTGGCGCGTGCCGAGCGATCGCATGCTCGAGCTCCTGCCGGAGTCCGTGTCGGGCGACACGGTCCGCATGCGCGTGCGACTGCTGCGCGGCAGCTTGACCGAGCTCGCGACCAACATCCAGGCCGCCCGCGGGAACCCGGCGGTGATTGGTGGGCCCCGGTACGGCGACGGGGTGCTGATCATCATCGTCTGGGCGAACGCCAACCCAGCGCCGCGATAAGCCCAGCGCCGCGATAAGACCCCATCTGCTTCGTTGGCTCGGGCGGCCCTCCCTGCGACGTGGCCGGGCCACGTCTCAGTCGGGCCGCTCCTCGCCGCCTCGCATCTGGGGCCTTCTCGCGACGCTGTTGCTGATGTCGATCGCGGCCGCGCCTCCGATATTCGCTTCGGAGGCTTCGCTCACGGGGCGGGAGTTTCATCCACGGGGGCGATTTCCGCTGAAGCTCTATGCGACTTCGTTTGGCGCGGCGGAGCTCGATGGGGCGGTGGGGCGGGCGGTCGAGGATTGGAATGCGGTGGCGGTGGAGGTGCTGGGGGTTCGGGTGTTCGCGCGGGTCGAGAGGGTCGGGGATGCGGACGTGGTGGTGGCGGTCGAGCCTTCGGGGGCGGCGGGGTTGATGGGGTGGGCGGAGGTGAGGGCTGACGCGCGTGGCGTGATCGCGTTGCCGGTGCGGGTGGGGCTGGCGGAGCCGCGGGCGCGCGGGCAGGTGAGTCGCGAGATCGTATTGTATCAGGTGGTGGCACACGAGCTGGGACATGCGCTGGGGTTGCCGCACGTGAGCGATCCACGGTCGATCATGTGTTGCGTGGCCGGGAGCGTGGACTTCGCGGACGTGGCGGTGCGGGAGGCGTACGTCGAGGCGCGGCGGAATCCGAGCGTGCGCTCGGTGCGGGTGCAACTCGGCGAACACTACGGTAGAGTCGGGGCCCAGGAGGGGCGATGACCACCAACGGCGAATCGATCAAGCATCTGTGGACGCACAAGACGCAGGACCATCCCTGGCTGGCCGACGAGGAGCTGGTCATCGACCACGCCGAGGGTGTGTGGGTGTGGACCGAGCGCGGGCAGAAGCTGCTGGACGGCTTCGCCGGCCTGGCGGTGGTCAACGTCGGCCACGGCCGTCGTGAGATCGCCGAGGCGATCGCCGAGCAGAGCGTGCGGCTGGCCTACTACCCGACCACGCGGCAGTTCTCCAACCGGCCGGCGGCCGAGCTCGCGACCAAGCTCGCCTCGCTGACGCCGGGCGATCTCGACTACACGATGTTCGCAGTCAGCGGCTCGGAGGCCAACGAGCGGGCGATGCAGATGGCCCGGCACTACTGGCTGGCCAAGGGCAAGTCCGGCAAGTACAAGGTCATCTCGCTCAACGGCGGCTATCACGGCGCCACGGCCGGGACGTACGCCATCTGCGGCCTGCCCCACATGGTGGAGGCGTACGCGCCGCTGCAGGTGCCGGGCTTCGCCAAGGTCACGCCGCCGTATCCCTATCGCGATCGCGGCACCGGCACCGACGCCGAGCTGGTGCAGCGGCGGGTGCAGCGAGCTGCGCGAGACCATCGAGCGCGAAGGACCCGACACGGTGTCGGCGGTGATCATGGAGCCGGTCATCTCCTCGGGCGGCTTCATCATGCCGCCCATCGGCTGGCTGCGCGCGGTGCGGGCGCTGTGCGACGAGCTCGACGTGCTGCTGATCGCCGACGAGGTGATCACCGGGTTCGGGCGCACGGGGCGGTGGTTCGCGGTCGAGCACGACGGCGTCGTCCCCGACATCATGTCGGTGGCCAAGGGCATCACCTCGGGCTACATCCCGCTGTCGGCGGCGATCGCCCGGCGCAAGCTGGCCGACGCGTTCCCCGAGGACGGGCAGAAGGAAAACGTCCACCCCAACACCTACGCCGCGCATCCGGTGGCCTGCGCCGCCGGGCTGGCCAATCTGCAGATCATGGAGAAGGACCACCTGGTCGAGAACGCCGAGGCGATGGGCACGCGGCTGCTCGAAGGCCTGCGTCAGGCGGTGGGCAAGAACCGTCTGGTCGGCGAGGTGCGCGGCCGCGGTCTGATGGTGTGCGTGGAGCTGGTGGAGCCCGATGGCTCGGGCCGTCCGCTGCATGCGGACAAGGTGGCCAAGCTCGACCGCAAGGCCTGGGAGCGCGGGGCGATCGTCTACGCGCGCGGTCAGGTGCTGCGGCTGGCGCCGCCGCTCTGCATCACGCGCGAGGAAGTCGACCAGCTGGTCGGCATGGTCGCGGGAAGCATCGAATCGCTGAACGCCGAGGTGTAACGAAGCGCTGATCGGCGGGGGCCGGCTTCGGCCCCCGCCGAATCGGTCAGCGGGCCTTCCGGTAGCGGTTGATCAGGGCGTTGGTCGAGCTGTCGTGCGCGAGCTTCGGCTCGGCCGCGCTGGCCAGCTCGGGAATGATGCGGTTGGCCAGCACCTTGCCCAGCTCGACGCCCCACTGGTCGAACGAGTTGATGTCGCCAGATCGTCGCCCTGCACGAACACCTTGTGCTCGTAGAGCGCGACCAGCTGCGCCGAGCGTGGCCGGCGTGAGGCGATCGGCCAGGATCGTGTTGGTCGGGCGATTGCCCTCGAACGTGCGGTGCGGCGACCTGGAACGCCGGCACGCCCTCCGCCGTGACCTCCTGCGGCGGTCTTGCCGAAGGCCAGCGCCTCGGTCTGGGCGAAGAAGTTGGCCATCAGCTGATCGTGCTGCTCGCCGCATCGGCGTGCGTCGTCTGGTCGAAGCCGATGAAGTCGGCCGGGATCAGCTTGGTGCCCTGGTGGATCAGCTGGTAGTACGCGTGCTGCCCGTTGGTGCCCGGCGTGCCCCACACGATCGGGCCGGTCTGATAGTCCACGCGGTGGCCGTCGAGATCCACCGACTTGCCGTTGGACTCCATGTCGAGCTGCTGCAGGTAGGCCGGCGAAGCGGCCGAGGTAGTGGCTGTACGGCAGCACCGCGTGCGTCTGCGGCGCCGAAGAAGTCGTCGTACCAGATGCCGAGCAGGCCGAGCAGCACCGGCAGGTTCCGCTCGAACGGCGCGGTGCGGAAGTGCTCGTCCATCGCGTGGAAGCCGGCCAGCATGTCGCGGAAGTGGTCGGGGCCGATGGCGATCATCAGCGACAGGCCGATCGCCGAGTCGTAGGAGTAGCGCCCGCCGACCCAGTCCCAGAACTCGAACATGTTGGCGGTGTCGATGCCGAACTTCGCGACCTCGGCGGCGTTGGTGGAGACGGCCACGAAGTGCTTGGCCACCGCGCGCTCGTCCTTGAGCGTGGCCAGCGACCAGCCGCGCGCGGCCTTGGCGTTGGTGAGCGTCTCCAGCGTGGTGAAGGTCTTGGACGCGACGATGAAGAGCGTCTCGGCCGGCGTCGAGGTCGCGCGATGGCCTCGCACGAAGTCGGCGCCGATCGACGTTGGACACGAAGCGCACGGTGAGCTCGCGGTCGGCGTAAGGCCGCAGCGCGTCGTAGGCCATGACCGGGCCGAGGTCGGAGCCGCCGATGCCGATGTTGATCGACGTTGCGGATGCGCTTGCCGGTGTGGCCCTTCCACTCGCCGCTGCGGACGCGGGTCGGCGAAGGCCGCCATGCGTCGAGCACGGCGTGGACGCCGGGGACCACGTTCTCGCCGTCGACCACGATCGAGGCGCCCCGCGGGGCCCGCAGCGCGACGTGCAGCACCGCGCGCTTCTCGGTGATGTTGATCTTCTCGCCGCGGAACATCGCATCCCGCCGCTCGGCCACGCCGGCGTCGTCGGCCAGCGCGAGCAGCAGGCGCAGGGTCTCGTCGGTCACGCGGTTCTTGGAGTAGTCGAGGAACAGGCCGGCGCCCTCGGCGGTCATCCGCTCGCCGCGCTTGCCCGGCTCGGCGAACAGCGAGCGCAGGTGGAGATCCTTGACCTGCGCGTGGTGCGCCAGCAGCGCCTTCCAGGCCGGGCGCTGGGTGAGTGATCCGGTCCCCGTGGTCACGTAGTCCCCTCCTCGATCTCCGGCGGCGAGCCGGTCAGTGAGCTCTCGTCAGCGTGCGCACCCGGCCGCCGTCCCACACCATGACCGCGTGGGCCATGGCGACGAAGAGCCCGGTGCCGACCACGCCGGGAATCTCGCACAGCGTGCGATCCAGGGCGGCGGGGTCGGTGATGGCCTTGACCGCGCAGTCCAGGATCAGGTTGCCGTTGTCGGTGACGACGGGCGCGGCGCCGCTGGTGCGGACCAGGGGCGGATAGCCCATCTCGGTGAAGCGGCGCTGGCAGAACGGCGCGGCGAACGGCACGACCTCGACCGGCAACCGGCCGCGCCCGCCGAGCGCCGGGACGAGCTTTTCCGGGCCGACCAGGACGATGAAGCGGCGCGCCGCCGCCGCCACGATCTTCTCCCGCACCAGCGCGCCGCCGTAGCCCTTGACCAGGTCGAGCTGCGGATCGACCTCGTCGGCGCCGTCGACGGCGACGTCGAGCGTGGTGGGCTCGGCGATGAGCGGGATGCCGAGCGTGCGGGCCAGGGTCGCGGAGGCCTCGGAGGTGGGCACGCCGGTGACGCGCAGCCCGGACTTCACGGCCTGGCCGAGGGCGTGGATGAAGGCCGTCGCGGCCTGGCCGGTCCCCAGACCGACGACGGCGCCAGGCTTCACCTCGGCCAGCGCTTCACGCCCCAGCGCCGCCGCTTCCTGGTCCGTCATTCCGATCCTCCCGACGCTGCACCACTATAATAGGGTTCGCCATGAGCCAAGGTGAAGATCGCTACCACCAGGAACGCGCGCGCATCGAGCAGGGCCACACCAAGTATCGTGACAAGCTCCGGGCCGAAGGCAAGCTCTTCGTCCGCGACCGATTGAAGCTGCTCCTGGATCCGGGCAGCGAGTTCCAGGAGGACTTCCTCTTCGCGCGCTCGAACGAGGCCGACACGCCGGCCGACGGCGTGGTCACCGGCGTCGGCCGCGTGGGGGGCCGCACGGTCTGCATCATGGCCAACGACTACACGGTCAAGGCCGGCTCGTGGGGCGAGAAGACCGTGCTGAAGATCGTGCGCATCCAGGAGAAGGCCGCGCGGCTGCGCGTGCCGATGCTCTACCTGGTCGACGCCGCCGGCGGGCGCATCTCCGAGCAGATCAAGATCTTCCCCGGTCGCTTCCACGCCGGCCGGATCTTCTACAACGAGGTCCAGCTCTCGGGTGTGGTGCCCCAGATCTGCATCCTGTTCGGGCCCTCGCCGGCCGGCTCGGCCTACCTGCCGGCGCTGACCGATCTGGTGATCATGGTGGAGGGCAAGGCCTCGCTCTACGTGGGCAGCCCGCGCATGGTCGAGATGGCGATCGGCGAGAAGACGACGCTGGAAGAGCTGGGCGGCGCGCGCATGCACTGCGAGGTCTCGGGCTGCGGCGACGTGCTGGCGGCCTCCGACGAGGAGGCGATCGAGCTGGCCCGGCGCTATCTCTCGTACATGCCGGGCTCGTTCAGCGAGACGCCGGCGCGCACGCCGGCGGTCGAGCCCAAGCCCGGGCGGGCGATCGACGACATCGTGCCCTACGACCAGCGCAAGTGGTTCGACATGTACGAGGTGATCGACCGGGTGGTGGATGCCGGCTCGTGGTTCGAGGTCAAGAAGCTCTTCGCGGGGGAGATCATCGTGGGGCTGGCCCGCATCGGCGGGCGCGTGACCGGCATCGTCGCCAATCAGCCGAAGGTCAAGGGCGGCGTGCTGATGGTCGACTCCTCCGACAAGGCCGCGCGCTTCATCTGGCTCTGCAACGCGTTCAACATCCCGCTGGTCTACCTGGCCGACATCGCCGGCTTCATGGTGGGCACCAAGGTCGAGCGGCAAGGGATCATCCGCCACGGCGCCAAGATGGTCTTCGCCACCTCGCAGGCCACGGTGCCGAAGATCAGCGTGATCGTGCGCAAGTGCTACGGCGCCGGCCTCTACGCCATGTGCGGACCGGCGTTCGAGCCCGACGCCACCATCGCGCTGCCGCAGGGCCAGATCGCGATCATGGGGCCGGAGCCCGCCGTCAACGCCGTCTACTACAACAAGATCATGGAGCTGCCGGAGAGCGAGCGCGCCGCCTACGTGAAGGCCAAGCGCGACGAGTACGCGCAGGACGTGGACGTCTACAAGCTCGCCTCCGAGATGCTGATCGACGACATCGTGCCGGGCTCGACGCTGCGCGACGAGCTAGTCAAGCGCCTGACCTACGCCGAGACCAAGGTCCACGAGTTCCCGCAGCGCCGCAACGGAGTGTTTCCCGTCTAGCGCGCGCCGCTGCTGCGCCACGAGGACAGACCGTGGCCACGATGGCCCGCCAGTTTGTCGCGCGCGGTGTCAGCGGCCCGGCGGTGTCACGCCAGCTCGCGCCCGCCGGCTGACAGCGGGCGGCGCCGCGGCTGACTTCATCACTACATAGCGGTCTGGCGTACCCCTTGCTCCCCACCCCCGGCCGGATTCACGGGCCGAGGGGGATTGCCGTGGCCAAAGCGTCACGCAAGCGGTCGACGCACTTCTACTACACGCTGGGAATTGCCAGCATCGTCCTGCTGGTGGGCCTCGCCGCGCTCGACAGGGTGGGCCGGATGGACGTGCGGTTCTTCAGCGATTCGCTGCCGGCGGCTCGCGGCTTCGCCCACTACCTGGTCGGCGATTTCGCCGGCGCAGCCCGCTGGTACCGCGCGAGCATGGCGGCCTCGATGGAGCCGCGGCAGACCTCGTCGTCGGGGGCGCTGCTGGCCGGCAACCACGAGCTGGCGGAGACGCTGGCGCGGCGCGAGCTCACGCAGTACCCCGAGGCCGTCGCGCCGACGCTCACGCTGGCCGAGATCGCCCTGGCGCGCGGGCAGTACGACGAGGCCCTGGCCCAGACCGGGCGGGTGCTGAAGCTCCAGCCCGATGACTACGACGCGCTGCTCATCACGACGCTGGCCCAGGCGCGGCGTGGCGAGCGGGCGGCCGCGCTCGACACGCTCAAGCGGGCGCTGCGGCAGGACCGTCTCGAGCGGCGCTACACGGTGTTCCTGGCGACCCTGCAGGCGGCGGGCGACCTCGCCCTGCAGGACGATCCGCCCCTGTGCCTGCTCGCGCACGTGCACCGTTATTTGAGCGCCTACGACCCCGCGCGGACCGATACCGCGGCGCAGTACGCGCAGCGGGCGATCGAGGCCAACGATCGGGTGGACGACGCCCTGGTCACGCTGGCCCTCGTGCACGACGCACGCGGGCGGCGCCGGCGGGCGCTCGAGGAGCTCGAGCGAGCGATCGCCGCCAACGCGTCGAACACGGCGGCGCTGCTCGGCGCCGCCCGCGTGCACGCCGCGCGCGGAGAGCTGGCGAGCGAATACCGCCTGGTGCAGGCCGCCTTCCGCGCGACCCCCGACGATCCGTTCGTCGCCGCGCGCTTCCACGACGTGCTCACCCGCGAGCTCGGCGACTACGAGCAGGCACTGGCCATGGACGAGACCGCGGTGGCGGCCCGGCCCGACGACGCGCGGGCGTGGTCGCGGCTGGGCCGCGTGCAGAGCCACCTCGGCGACCACGAAGCATCCCTGCGGAGCTTCGGCCGGTCCGTCGAGCTCAAGGAGCTGGCCGAAGCCCGCGAGGGCATGGGCGACGCGCTACGCGAGCTGCGACGGTACGACGAGGCCGCCGCCGCCTACGAGCGGGCGGTCAAGCTCGACGCGTACCGGCCGGGCCCGTTCGTGGGGCTGGCGGTGCTGCACGCGCGCGAGCAGCGCTATCCGCAGGCGCTCGAGGCCTACGAGCAGGCGCGCCGCCTCGGCGCCACTCAGGTCGATCAGGTGGTCGAGCTGTGCGCGCTCTATCACGAGACCGGCAAGGTGAGCCGGGCGATGGGCTGCCTGCAAGACGTGCTGGCGCGCGACCCCGACAACACGCGCGGCCGCACGCTCCTCGAGCAGGTGCAGAAGACGGCCGCAAACCGGAGGCCCGCATGATCGCGCAGATCCGATCCGGGTTCGTCTATCTGATGCTGGCGGTCCTGGGCGCGTGGTCGGTGTGGGCCCAGTTCTTCTACCGCGCATCCCAGCCGTACCTCACCGTGCTGCTGGCCGTGCTCACGCTGCTGGCCACCGCGCTCACGCTGGCGCTCGGGTTCATCCGCATCTACCGGGCGCTGCAGCGGACCCGGCCGCGGGGCCTGGTGCAGTTCGGCTATCGCGCCTGCGGCGTCGTCGTCGTGGGCTTCACGCTGTGGGGCGGGTTCCTGTTCAGCAACGGCAAGCTGGACCGGTCCGATCCCGTGCCGCACGCGACCGAGATCGTGGGCATCGCCGGCGGCGAGACTGGGCTGAGCATCCTGCCGTTCACGTGGATGGAGCTTCGACCGTGGAAGGACCCCAAGCGTCCGGAGCGGCTGCTGGTACGCGGCGACGAGCGCGCGCGCTTCTTCAACGGTCAGCCGGTCGTGGTGCTGGTCCGGCGCGGCTACTTCGGCGTGGCCTGGGTCTCGGCCGTGGAGCCGGACGTGGCGCGGCAGAGCCGCGAGATCCTCAAGGTCGCGCCGCGCGCGTCCCAGGTCTACAAGGATCTGGTCCGCTTCTACGTCCGCATCGGCCGGATGGAGGACGCGCGCCGCACCGCCGGCGAGTACACCGCGCAGTTTCCCGACGATCGCGAGTTTCCCGTCCAGGCCGCAACCCTGCTGAGCGCGCGCGACCACACGTCAGGTCGCTGAGCCGGCGGCCACTCCGGAGCTGACGACAAGCCTCGGTTCGATTGCGCGGAGCACCCCGGCGGGCCTCGGGGTGCTCCGCGCAATTGCTACGGCAAGAAGTCGAATGCCTGCCGTCCGACCGGGGTGCCGTCGGCGCTCTTCACGCCGGTGGTCACGACCAGCAGATAGCGCGTGTGCTGGTCGAGGAAATCGTCCGATTCGGCGTGCAGCGTGTTGGTCGTCGGATCCCAGACGATCTGGTTGATGCCGACGACCTTGCCCCCATGCCCGCTCAGCGCGTCGCCCAGACTCACCAGGAACACGGTGCTGCTGCTCACGCTGGCGGGATCGATCGAGCCCGAGAAGGGGATGGAGAGCCTCGGCTGCAGGTTGAAGCCGTCGAGCGTGTTGATGACGTCGAGGTCCTGGCAGTCGGTCACCCGGATCGTGCAGTCAGGCTTGGGCAGATTGACGCGCAACAACGTGTTGTTGCGCAGGTCCAGCGCCGTGAAGCGATCGCTCGGGAACGGGCCGGTGGAGGGGGACGAGAGGCTGAAGAGGGGCTGGACAGTGGCCGCAAAGGCGAGAGCAGGCAGCAGGACGACGGCGGCCAAGGGCAGGAGGGTGAGATAGCGGCGGAGGCGAACGCTCATGCGCGAACTCCCTTCGGTCAGCAATCACTGCACTGTCACTGCGACAACGAGGGAATGACTGGGCACGAGTATTACCGGGACGGGGGCGGTGTCAACCGCGGCCGGGCTCTCCCGGCCGCGGCGGTGCTTCAGGCGCCGAGCTTGCGGCGCGTCTCGGCGAGTTGGGTCGCGATCGTGCGAGGCAGGCGTGAGCCGAACGAGCCGTAGAACTCGTCGAGGTCCTGCAGCGCGGTCAGCCACTCGCCGGCGTCGCACCGGAGGGCGGCCTGCATCTGGGCGGGCGTGACGTCGAGCCCGCCGAGGTCGAGGGCGCCCGGCGCGGGCACGAAACCCACCGGGGTCTCCTGGGCCTGGCCGCCGCCGCGGATCCGCTCGACCATCCACTTGAGCACGCGGACGTTCTCGCCGTAGCCGGGCCAGAGGAACTTGCCGTCGGCGTCGCGGCGGAACCAGTTCACGCGGAACAGCCGTGGGGGCTTGGACAGCCGCGGCTGCATCGACAGCCAGTGCGTGAAGTAGTCGGCCATGTTGTAGCCGCAGAACGGGAGCATCGCCATGGGATCGCGACGCACGACGCCCACCTTGCCGGTGATGGCCGCGGTGGTCTCCGTGCTCATGGCGGAGCCGAGGAAGACGCCGTGGTTCCAGTCGAAGGCCTCGAAGACGAGCGGGATCACCTGCGAGCGGCGCGAGCCGAAGATGAGGCCGGAGATCGGCACGCCCTGCGGATCTTCCCAGTTCGGGGAGGCCGACGGGCACTGGTGGACGGGGACGGTGAAGCGCGAGTTGGGATGGGCGGCCGGTCCGGAGGCCGGGTCCCACGGGCGACCCTGCCAGTCCTCGAGGCCGCGCGGGGCCTGGGGCGTGAGGCCTTCCCACCAGGGCTCGCGCTCCGGCGTCAGCGCCACGTTGGTGAAGATCGTGTTCGAGCGGACCATGGCGATCGCGTTGGGATTGGTCTTGGGGCTCGTGTTCGGCGCCACGCCGAAGAAGCCGCGCTCGGGATTGATCGCGCGGAGCTGACCGGACTTGTCCACGTGGAGCCAGGCGATGTCGTCGCCCACCGTCCACACGCGCCAGCCCTTCAGCTGCGAGACCGCCATCGCGAGGTTGGTCTTGCCTGACGCGCTCGGCATGGCGCCCGCCAGGTAGGTGATGCGGCCCTCGGGGTCCTCGACGCCGATGATCAGCATGTGCTCGGCGAGCCACCCCTCCTCGCGCGCCTGCGAGGAGGCCAGCCGCAGCGCGTGGCACTTCTTGCCGAGCAGCGCGTTGCCGCCGTAGCCCGAGCCCACGCTCCAGATCAGCTTCTCCTCGGGGAAGTGCAGGATCAGCCGGCGGTCGGGGGAGAGATCGCCGAGCGAGTGCAGGCCGGCGATGAAGTCGTCGTCGCTGCGCATGGCCGAGAGCGCCACGTCGCCCACGCGGGTCATGATGTGCATGCTGGCCACGACGTAGGCGCTGTCGGTCACCATGATGCCGACCCGGCTCATGGACGAGCCGCCGGGCCCCATGAGATAGGGGATGACGTACATCGTCCGGCCCCGCATGGCGCCCCGCAGATACCCGCTCGCCCGGCTCTTGGCCTCGGCCGGCGCGATCCAGTTGTTGGTGGGGCCGGCGTCCTCCCGCTCACGGGTGGAGATGAACGTGAGCTGCTCCGTGCGGGCGACGTCCGATGGGTGGCTGCGGTGCAGATACGAGTTGGGATACGTCCGGGGATTGAGCGACAGGAGCGTGCCGTCCCCGAGCATGGCCTCGATGAGGGTGTCGTACTCCGGCTTGGAGCCGTCGCACCACACGACGCGAGCGGGCTGAGTGAGCCCGGCGACCTCCTCGACCCATCGCTCGGCAACGGAGCTGACGCTCATGGGGTGGACCTCGGCGTGAAAGGAATAACGCCCGTTGAAATCATTTTCGTCGGCCGGACGGCCGGTGTCAATTCCGCGTGATAGCATCCCGGCGTGACCGGCCTCGTCCGCGCCGTCCGCTACCTCACGATCGTACCAGCGCCGGGCCGGTCCCTCTCAGCGTTTGGTGAAATTGGTCAAGCGGCGCCATGGTTTCCGGTCGTTGGGCTCATGCTGGGCATCATGCTGGCCGCCGTCGATTTCGTGACGACCCGGTTGTTCCCCGGCCTGCTAGGCGCGCTCCTTACCGTGACTGCCTGGAAGCTCCTCACCGGGGGCCTGCATCTCGATGGCCTGGCCGACTGTCTCGATGGGCTGGTGGGGCGCGATCGCGAGCACCGTCTGGCCATCATGCGCGACAGCCGCATCGGCACCTTCGGCGCGGTCGGGCTGATCCTGTTTCTCGATGCTGGAGATCGTCACGCGTCGGCGAGCTGCCGCCCGGCCTGCGCTGGCGCGCGTTGATCGTTGTGCCGACCCTCGCGCGTGCGCTGCCAGTCGTGCTCGCGCGCTGTTTTCCCTCCGCCCGGCCCACCGGCCAGGGCGCCACGTTTCTCGCCGGCGTCGGCCCCGTGGCCGCGCCGGTCGCACTGATCGTCGCGATCCTCGTCGCGGTGCTCACGCTGCGCGTCGCTGGCGTGGCAGCGCTGGCCGCGGGCCTCGTCGTCGCGTTCGCCGTCGCGTGGTTTCAGAACCGGCGGCTGGGGGGCCTCACCGGTGACGTGCTCGGGGCCACGGTAGAGCTGGCCGAGCTGGCCGCGCTGCTCACGGTGCTCGCGTGGCTGAATCTCCGGCCGTGATCTACCTGCTGCGGCACGGCGAGGTCGAGGGCGCCAGCACGCGGCGCTTCATCGGCCATCTGGACGTCCCGCTGTCGGCCGAGGGCGAGCGCCAGTGCGCGGTGCAGGCCGAGCGACTGCGCGCGACGAAGCTGACCGCGGTGTTCTCGAGCGATCTCGGGCGCTCGCGCCGGAGCGCGGAGATCATCGGGGCGCCGCACGGCCTGATGCCGAACGTCGTCCCCGCGCTGCGCGAGATGGACATGGGGCGGTGGGACGGGCTGACCGCCTCGCAGATCCGCGAGCGCGAGCCGAAGGCATTCGCCGACTGGATGGCGCGCATCGGCGAGTTTCCGTTTCCCGAGGGCGAGAGCGTGCCGGACCTGCTCGCCCGGGTGGCACCGGCGTTCGACGCGATCGTGGCCGCCCATGCAGGGCGGCCGATCGCGATCGTGGCCCACGGTGGACCCAACCGCGCGCTGCTCTGCCGCGCGCTCGGCTTGCCGCTGGCGCGACTGCTCGCGTTCGGGCAAGACTACGCCGCGTTGAGCATCCTGGAGGAGGCGTCCGGGGGCTGGGCGCTGCGCCGGCTCAACGAGAGGCCGATGCTATAATGCGCGGACCTTGATGCAACCAGGCCCTGACCTCCTGCTCGCGATGTATGCAGGAATGTTGCGCGTTCGATTGTTCGAGGAGCGGGTGCGCGAGCTGTTCGCCGGCGGTCGAATTCCCGGGTTCCTTCACACCTCCATTGGGCAGGAAGCCATCGCAGTCGGTGTCGCGACCGCGCTGCGGGCCGACGACTACGTCCTCTCGACTCACCGTGGTCACGGCCACCTGGTCGCCAAGGGCGGCTCGCTGCGCGGGCTCATGGCCGAGCTCTACGGCAAGGCCAACGGGATCTGTCACGGCAAGGGCGGCACCATGCACATCGCCGACGTGTCGGTCGGCTATCTCGGCGCCAACGGCGTGCTCGCGGCCGGCTGCGTGATGGCGCCGGGCGTCGCGCTGTCCATCAAGCACCGCCGGTCGGGGCAGGTGGCGCTGACGTTCTTCGGCGACGGCGCTGCCAACCGCGGTCCGTTCCACGAGGGCGTGAACATGGCGGCGCTCTGGCGGCTGCCGGTGATCTTCTTCTGCGAGAACAACCGGTGGGCGTCGACCACCGCCCACGCGGAGTCCGCCGCCGGCGGCTCCATTGCCGCCCGCGCCGCCGGCTACGGCATCCCCGGCCAGTCGGTGGATGGCAACGACGTGCTCGCCGTGCACGACGCCGTGACCCGGGCGGCCGATCGCGCCCGCCGAGGTGAGGGCCCCTCGCTGATCGAGGCCCATACTATCCGCTGGGTCGGCCACTTCGAGGGCGATGGGCAAGCCTACCGCGGCAAGGACGAGGTGGCGGACGGACGCGCGCGCGACCCGATCGCCCGGCTCGGTCGGCTGCTGCAGACGCGCGGGCTGCTCGACGGCCAGCACATCGAGCGGATCCGCGCGGGCGTCACCGCCGAGATCGACGCCGCGGTGGCGCACGCCGAGGCCAGTCCGCTGCCCGAGCCCGCCGAGGCGCTCACCGATCTGTTCGCCTATTGGCCCTGGAGAGATTGACCTGACCCTGGAGCGACCGACGTGGCGGTGATGGACTTCGGCGACGCGCTCAATCTCGCGCTGCGCGAGGAGATGCGGCGCGATCCGCGCGTGTACTGCATCGGCGAGGACATCGTGCTCGGCGTGCCGTTCGGGGTGACGAAGGGCCTGCGCGAGGAGTTCGGCGCCGACCGCGTCCTGAACGCGCCGATCTCGGAGGCGGCCATCGTGGGCTCGGCGATGGGCGCGGCCATGACCGGGCTGGTGCCGGTGGTCGACATGCACTTCGCCGACTTCGTCACCTGCGCGATGGACGAGGTCGCCAACCAGATCGCCAAGTCGCGTTACATGTTCGGCGGCCAGTTCGATTGCCCGCTGGTGCTGCGCATGCCCTACGGCATCGGCCGCTCGGGCGGCGGCCATCACTCCAACTCCGTCGAGGCGTGGTTCGTCAACATTCCGGGCCTCAAGATCTGCATCCCGTCCACGCCCGCCGACGCGCGCGGACTCCTCAAGACCGCCGTGCGTGACCCCGATCCCGTGCTGCTCTTCGAGCATCGGGGACTCTACCGCGTGACCGGGGAAGTCCCCGAGGCCGAGACGCTCGTGCCGCTCGGCCTGGCCGACGTCAAGCGGCCGGGGCGCGACGTGACGGTGATCGCCACCGCGCGCATGGTGGGCGAGAGCCTGGAGGCGGCGCGGCGGCTGGCGGAGGAAGGCATCGAGGTCGAGGTGGTCGATCCGCGCAGCCTGGTTCCGCTCGACCGCGACACGCTGGCGGCCTCCGTACGTCGCACCAACCACGTCGTCATCGCCGAGGAAGGGCCCATGCGCGGCTCCACCGGCGCCTGGCTGGCGTGGGTGATCATGGAGGAGTGCTTCGACGACCTCGACGCGCCGATCGGCCGGGTGGCGGGGCCGAACATCCCGATCCCGTTCAGCCCTCCGCTGGAGGCGTTTGCGACACCCAAGGCCGACGACGTGGTCGGTGCCGTCCGCCAGGTGCTGAAGTAGCACCAGAGTCAGAGGAGGCCTCCCATGCGTCGTCGTCTCGCTTGCCGTATCCTCGCGCTGGCCGTGACGCTGGCGCTCGTCGCCGTCGCCCCGCTCGGTGCCCAGGAGCAGCCCAAGCCCGGCGGTGTGCTCAAGGCCGCGATGATCGGTGAGCCGCCGACGCTCGATCTGCACACCACCACCGCGGTCATCGTGCAGCACATCACCTGGCACATCTACGAGACGCTCTACACGTACGACCGGAACTACAACCCGATCCCGCTGCTGGTCGAGAGCCACACGGTCACCGACAAGGGGCGCACCTACACCTTCAAGCTCCGCCACGGCGTGAAGTTTCACAACGGCAAGGAGATGACCTCGGCCGACGTGGTGGCTTCGCTCAACCGCTGGGGCCGACTGGCCACGCCCGGCAAGCAATTCTGGAAGAACGTCGAGGGGCTCGAGGCCAAGGACCCGTACACCGTCGCCATGTACCTCAAGGACACCTCGGGCGCGCTCCTGATGGGCCTGGCGCGGCCGAACAACGGCGCGGTCATCTATCCCAAGGAGATCGTGGACGCCGCCGGCGACAATCCGGTGAAGGAGTTCATCGGCACGGGGCCGTACCGCTTCGTCGAGCACAAGCCCGACCGGCACGTGCAAGGTGGTGCGCTTCAAGGAGTACGCCGCGCGGACGGACGCGCCCGACGGCTTCGGCGGCAAGCGCACGGCCTACCTCGACGAGATCCTCTTCATCCCGGTGCCGGACGTCGCCGTGCGGCAGGCCGGTATCGAGACCGGCGAGTACCACTACAGCCAGCAGCTCCAGCAGGATGCCTATGACCGACTGAAGACGATTCAGGGCGTGGCGCCGGTCATCATCAAGCCGTCCAACTGGTCCACCGCCGTCCTCAACCACAAGCAGGGGCTGATGACGGACAAGCGGATCCGTCAAGCGTTCCAGGCGACGCTCGACCTGGAGCCGATCATGGCGGCGGGGTTCGGGAACAAGGCGTTTTACCGCCTGGACCCGGGCCTGTCGTTTCCCGAGCAGCCGCAGTGGCACTCGAAGGCGGGCGGCGAACTCTACAACCAGAAGAATGCCGCCAAGGCGAAGAAGCTCCTGCAGCAGGCCGGCTACGCCGGTCAGCCGGTGCGCTGGATCACGACCAAGGAATATCAGTGGATGTACAAGAACGCGCTGGTCGCCACCCAGCAGCTGGAGGCGGTCGGCTTCAAGGTCGATCTTCAAGTCGTGGACTGGGCCACGCTGGTGCAGCGGCGCAACAAGCCCGAGGTGTGGGACGTGTTCTCCACCGGCATCACGTTCAACCCGGAGCCGGCGTTCAGCACCGCCACTGCATGCAACTGGCCCGGATGGTGGTGTCTCGAGGACAAGGAGCAGTGGATGGAGGCGATGTCCCGCGAGACCGACGCCAAGAAGCGCAAGGCCATGTGGGACAAGGTGCAGACGCTCTTCTACGAGGACGTCGGGCGCGTGAAGTTCGGCGACTCCTTCGCCCTGGAGGCCATCCGCAACAACGTGCACGGCTGGCAGGCCAAGAACGAGCTGCCGCTCTGGAACGTGTGGCTCAAGTGAGCGGCCGCTAGGTGAAGACCTACGTCGTCCGCCGCCTGCTGGCGCTGATCCCGGTGGCGCTGGTGGTGGCGACGGTGGCGTTCGTGCTGATCCACCTGGCCCCCGGCGATCCGGCCTCGGTCATCGCCGGGCCGGACGCCTCGCGCGACGACGTGCAGCGCATCGAGCGCCAGCTCGGCCTGGACGCGCCGCTGCCGGTGCAGCTGGCGCGCTGGTACGGACGCCTCATCCAGGGCGACCTCGGCCAGTCGATCTTCCTGCGCAAGCCGGTGACCGACGCCATCCTCGACCGCGTCGAGCCGACCTTGCTGCTGACGGTCTCGGCGATCGTCATCGCGATCATCATCGGCGTGCCGGCGGGGGTCATCGCGGCGCGCTACCACAACACGACGACCGATCAGGTCTTGATGATCCTGGCCCTGCTCGGCGTGTCGATCCCCAACTTCCTGCTGGGGCTGCTCTTCATCCTGTTCTTCTCGGTGTGGCTGGGCTGGTTCCCGGTGGCCGGCTACTCCCCGCTGGAGTACGGCTGGCTCAAGACGGTGCGCTCGCTGGTGCTGCCGGCCTTCGCGCTGGGCCTCGTGCAGTCGGCGCTGATCGCCCGCATCGCGCGCTCGTCGATGCTCGACGTCCTGCGCGAGCAGTTCATCACCGCCGGGCGGGCCAAGGGGCTGGGCGAGCGGGCGGTGATCTACAAGCACGCGTTCAAGAACGCGCTGATCCCCACGATGACCATCATCGGCATCTCGTTCGCGATCCTGATCTCGGGCGCGGTGGTGGTCGAGACCGTGTTCAACATCCCGGGCCTCGGCCGGCTGATCATCTCCGCGGTGCTGCGCCGGGACTATCCGGTCATCCAGGGCGTGGTGCTCTGCATCGCCGGCGTGTACATGCTGATCAACCTGGCGGTCGACCTCTCGTACCTGATCGTCGACCCGCGGGTGAAGTACCAGTGAGGCCGGCCCGGCGATGAGCGTGATCGCGCTGGCCCAGGCCGAGGCCGCGGAACGGCCGGAGCGCCGGCCCGGCTGGCTGGCTCTCGCTGGCCCGCCGCCGGACCACGATGCTCGGCGCCATCCTCATGATCGTCATGGTGGCGCTCGGCGCGCTCGCGCCCCTGATCGCCGGCAACCCCGGTCACATGGAAGTGGCGGGCCGACTCGCCGCGCCCAGCCGCGCGCACTGGCTCGGCACCGACGACGTCGGCCGCGACGTGTGGGCCCGCATCGTGTACGGCGCCCGGCTCTCGCTGCTGGTCGGCGTGGCGGTGGTGGCGCTGTCGTTCGTCCTCGGGATGGCGTGCGGGCTGGCGGCCGGGTACTACCGACGCCTGGACAACGTGATCATGCGCGTCATGGACGGCCTCATGGCGTTCCCGGCCATCGTGCTGGCCATCGCGCTGATGGCCGCGCTCGGACCGAGCGTGCTCAACGTCATCATCTCGATCGGCATCGTGTACGCGCCGCGCGTGGCCCGGGTGGTACGCGGCTCGGTGCTGGTCGTGCGCGAGACGACGTACGTCGAGGCCGCCCACGCGCTCGGGCGTCAGCGACCTCGTCCTGATCGTCCGTCACATCGTGCCCAACATCCTCTCGCCGGTCATCGTGCAGGGCTCGTTCGTGTTCGCCGCCGCCGTCCTCACCGAGGCGGCGCTGTCGTTCCTGGGCGTCGGCGTGCCGCCCTACGTGCCGTCGTGGGGCGTGATCCTGGCCGAGGGACGCCTCTACATTCAACAGGCGCCCTGGCTCGTGATATATCCGGGGCTGGCCATCATGCTGACGATCTTCGGTCTCAATCTCTTCGGCGACGGACTCCGCGACCTGCTCGACCCCAAGATCCGCGGCCTCGCCACCGAACGCCAGCGCGCCGCATGACGGCGACCGTGAACCGTTTACCGGAGGGAAGGGGAACCCTGCGAGGGTTCCCCTTCAATAAGGAGATTTCCATGCCGCCACATCGTCGCGCCTACCGTCCGACCGTCATGGGCACTCGCGGCGCCGTCGCCTCGGCCCATCCGCTGGCCTCGATGGCCGGCATCCAGATGCTGCTGGCCGGGGGCAACGCTGTCGACGCCGCCGTCGCGGTCGGTTCCACGCTGAACGTCGTGGAGCCGTTCATGTCGGGCATCGGCGGCATCGGGCTCATGCTCGTCTCGCGGCCGGACGGCCAGCGGCACGTGCTGGACTTCGTGGGGCCGGCCCCGCGCGGCGGCCGACGCGGCGAAGTGCACGGTGGAGGAGCTGGCCGGGGGACCGAAGTCGTGCGCCACGCCGGGCAACCTCGCGGGATGGCTGACCGCGCACGAGCGCTTCGGCCGACTGCCGCGCCCGGCGGTGCTCGAGCCCGCGATCGGTCACGCCGAGCGCGGCGTGCCGCTCACCTTCAAGAACGTCGAGTTCTTCACCGGTGGAAGGGAGAACCTCAAGCGGTCGCGCGAGGCCGAGCGCCTCTACTGGCCCAACGGCGGCCCGCGCGCCGGAGCGGTCGTGACCTACAAGGACCTGGCGACTACCTTCCGGCAGGTCGCCGAGGGCGGGATGGACGCGTTCTATCGCGGGCCCGTCGCCAAGGCCATCGCGCGGACGGTCGAGGAGGCCGGTGGCTGGCTCTCGCTCGAGGACCTGGCCGCGTTCCGTCCGGAGTGGCGCGAGCCCGCGCGCATCACGTATCGCGGCCGCGAAGTGTGCTCGATGCCGGCGCCCTTCTCGGCCTTCCAGATGCTGGAGACGCTGAACATCCTGGAAGGCTACGACCTGCGCGCCTGGGGTCACAACTCGGTGGACTATCTCCATCACCTCATCGAGGCGATCAAGCTCGGCTCGGCCGACCGGCTCGCCTACGCCTACGGTGGCGCGGCGCCCATCAAGGGGTTGCTCAGCCGCGCCTACGCGGCGTCGCAGCGCGCGCGCATCGACTCAAAGCGGGCGGCGGTGAGCGAGGGCGAGCGCCACGATCGCGCGAAGCTCGCCGGGCAGATCGGCGAGGGGCATCCGGCCAAGTTCGAGAACGAGCAGACGACCCACTTCGCGTGCGCCGACGGCGAGGGCACGGTGGTGTCGGTGACCCAGACGCTCGGCGTGCCGTTCGGCTCGGGCTTCGCCATTCCCGGCACCGGCGTCGTGCTCAACAACATTCTCAAGTGGTCGGATCTCGATCCCGAGTCGCCCAACGTGCTCAAGCCCGGGCGCAAGGCCGGCACCATGATGTCGCCGACCCAGGTGTTCCAGGACGGCGCCTTCGTGCTCTCCGTCGGCACGCCGGGCTCGTACGGCATTCTCCAGACGCAGCCGCAGATGCTGCTGAACGTGCTGGAGTTCGACATGAACGTGCAGGAAGCGATCGAGGCGCCCCGCATCCGCATCTACCGTGATCGCCTGCTCGACGCCGAGTCGCGCATCTCGGAGGACGTGCGGGCCGGCCTGGCCGCACGCGGTCATCAGGTGAACGTGCTCGACGACTGGTCGTGGGTGGTGGGCGGCGGGCAGGGCATCGCGCGCGACCCCGAATCCGGCGCCCTCATGGCTGGCGCCGATCCACGCCGCGACGGCTACGCGCTGGCGATCTGAGGACCGCCAGCGGCGGGAGCCGGCGCGGGGAGCGCGAAGCTGACTACGCTCGACGCGTCAGCGACCCGACCACGCGGCACAGCTCCCAGGGATCGATCGGCTTGCGGATGTGGGCCTGGAACCCGGCCGGCAGCGTACGATCCGGCCCGTGCAGGGCGCCGTGCGCCGTGATGGCGACGACCGGCAGCGCGCCGCCCTGATCGGGCGGCAGCTCGCGGAGCGAGCGCACGAACCAGTAACCGTCGTGCTCGGGCATCGCCAGATCGCACACGATGATGTCGGGCAGCAGCTGCGCCAGACGCCCCAGCCCCTCGCGGGCGTCCGCGGCGACGACGACCAGCGCGCCGCAGTATCGGAGCACCGTACCCACGAGATCGCGTGCCTCCGGATCGTCGTCGATGATCAGCACGTGCACGCCCACGAGGGCGTCACCCGGGATCGGATCACGGCGGCCCATCGAGGTTAGAAGGCCTGGCGCACTACGCGGGCTGATGGTGCCAACTCCTGACGCAACGAATCAGCGACTTTCACGAGCGCCCCTTTCACCAAGCCAACGATGCTCACCGCATCGTGACCAGCTCGGACACGACCCGACACAGCGCCCACGGATCGAGCGGCTTGCGCAGATAGGCCTGGAAGCCGCGCGAGCGCACCGTCTCGTCGGACGGGCTGCCGGCGGCGCCCACCGCGATGGCGGGCACGACGCCGCCCTCTTCAGGCTTGAGCGCGCGCACCAGACGGATGAAGGCCAGGTCGCCGGACTGAGCGAGCGTGACGACCAGCACATCGGGCTTCACCTGGCGCATCACGCTCAGCGCCTCGTCCGGCGAGGCCAGCGGCGTCACCAGGGCCCCGCAGTAGGAGAGGATCTCCACCAGCGTCTGGCGTCCGTGTGGATCCGCATCGACGACGAGTACCCAGACCCCGCGAAGCGAATCGACGGAGAAGAATCCGCTGCGTGTCATGTCTACCTCACGAAGCAATCGCGGTGCCACAGACTAGCGGCCGGAAGTCCGCATGCATCTCCGGAAGGCCGAGCTCACGGTCGCTTGAAGAAGATCGCTCCCACGTACGACTCGGCGCTGGAGCCGGTGTCGTTCGAGTCGATGGCGACCGAGACCGCCGAGGGCGGCTCGCAGCTCTTCGTTGTAGACCTTCTTGTAGTCCTCACAGACGTTGCGACGCTCGGTCAGCCACTTGCCGAGCTCGCTGGTGCCCGAGCGAATCACGAAGTACGTGACGGTGCCGGTCTTCTCGCTCTTGCACACGGTGCCCACCGGCTCGGTGGTGTCCCACACATAGCCCAGGATCCGCGAGCGGACCGCTTCGGGGAAGCGCGGCCACACCACGTAGATCTGCACGGCCTGGTCGTCGGTGGCCTTCTTGCACGCGTCGCCGCCCTTTGGCAGCGCCGTCACCTTCCACGACCACTCGAGGATCGGTGTCTCCTTGAGGTTCACCTTGCCCTTGATGTCGCGCGAGGCCAGTGAGGCCTCGTTCGTGCTCTTCATGTGCAGCACGCGCTGGTTGTCGTCGGTGACGATCTCGAACTCGTACTTCGGGCTGCCCCAGTTCTGGGCCTTCCACTCGGGCGGAAGCCCTCGGGTGCCCACCTGGGCCTTCGTCCAGTCCTCCACGACGAACAGGTCCGCGGCGCAGGCGACGGCGACGAACGAGAGCAGCAGGACTGCGGCGAGACCTCCGCGCATGGCGTCGCTCCTCATGGAGAAAGTGGGCCCTATGATACCGTTTGGGCGGCATGGAGCCGGTGCAATCGGTGCGGGTCGACAAGTGGCTGTGGGCGGCGCGGGTGTTCAAGACGCGCAGCCTCGCCGCCGACGCCTGCGACGGCGGCAAGGTGGACGTCAACGACCAGGCCGTGAAGCCGGCCAAGAGCCTCCGCCCGGGCGACCTGATCCGGGTGACACTGCCGCAGGGCCGCAACCGCGTGCTGAAGGTGAGTGCCCTCGGTGACCGGCGCGGACCGCCGGCGGTGGCGCGAACGCTCTACGAAGATCTCACGCCGCCGGAGCCGCCGCGGCAGCGCTGGGCGCGGCCGCCGTTGCGCGTGCCGGGCACCGGCCGGCCGACCAAGCGCGAGCGCCGGCAGCTCGACCACTTGCGGGGCGCGTGAGGCCCTTTCCGGGCTGCCCGCCAGAGGACGAATGATGGAATCCTACGACTGGAACGCGATCGTCGACGGGCTGAACCGCCATCTGCACCTGCGCTCGATTCCCATCGGGATGAAGCTGTTCGAGACCGTGGAGGAGATGGAGGCGATCCCCAAGATTCGCCGGCCGCGTGCCAAGCACACCACCGATCAGATCGTGGCCCAGGCGCGCCAGCTCGGCTGGACGGTGGGCATCACGATGGCCGACCTCATCGGCGCGCAGTGCGGGGCGGTGATCGGGCTTTCTCCGCAAGACGATGAGTGGCTGTCGGGCAAGCGCATGGCCGGCGTGTGGTTCAAGACGCTCGAGGACGCCTCGGCGCACCAGCACGCGATGGACGTCGTGCCCTACGGCCGCTATCGCGCGATGGCGGTGGCCCCGTTGACCGCCGGACGGCTCGAGCCCCCCGACATCTGCCTGATCTATGGCACCCCCGGCCAGATGATCTTCGTCAT
>CAVZOE010000007.1:0-258890 GCA_963776725.1 uncultured Candidatus Rokubacteria bacterium
AGCGGGAACGGAATAAATAGGTGGCAAATGGATTTCTCGAGACTTGACTGCGGCAAGGGGTAAGCTGAAAACCACAATCACTCCAACGAAATTAGCTTCAGGGTTGACAGGGACTTGAGAGTTGATAGGGTGGTCTCACGACGGTCATACGAAGGAGTCACGATGATCAATAGGAGGGCCTTTCTCAAGCTGGCTGGGGTTGCGGCCTTGATGCCCTGGGGCTGCGCCCGGTGGCATGCGGAGCCGGCCGGTGTGCTGTTGAACGATGTGCATTCGGGGCTGAATCCGACGACCGTTCGCGATGTGATTTCTGTGCGATCGGTTCAGGACATCCAGCGGGTTATTGAACGTGCGATGCGAGAGGGCGAGAGGTGTCAGTGGCTGGAGGGCGCCATGCGATGGGAGCCCAGCAGTTCGGTGCGGACACTCTGCATGTTGACACCAGGTCATTCAACCGAGTGCTGAATTTTGATTCGGGCTCCGGTCTGGTTGAGGTCGAAGCCGGGATTCAATGGCCTGAGCTGATCGAGACGACACTGAAACTTCAGCAGGATGCACAGCAGCAATGGGGGATTGCTCAGAAGCAAACGGGTGCGGATCGGTTGAGTATGGGTGGTTGCCTGTCGGCCAATATCCACGGGCGAGGGCTGAAGCTCAAGCCCTTCGTCGGTGACATCGAGTCCTTCAAGCTCGTCTCAGCCGATGGACAGGTGATGCCGTGCAGTCGGTCGCAGAACTCCGATCTGTTCAAGTTGGCAATCGGCGGGTATGGTCTCTTCGGCGTCGTGTCGTCGGTTACGCTCCGGCTCATGCCGCGGCAGAAGCTTCAGCGAGTCGTCGAGCTGGTGCAGATCGACGACGTGATGCAGCGGTTCGATCAACGGATCGCAGGAAGGATTTCTCTATGGAGACTGTCAGTTTGCGCTCGATCCGGCTTCAGACGATTTCCTCAGGCGCGGCATTTTTTCTTGCTACAAGCCGGTCGATCCAACGATGCCGATTCCTGCTCACCAGCGGGAAATCGCCGAGGAACAGTGGTTGCGCCTCCTCTATTTGGCCCATGCGGATAAGACACAAGCGTTCGATGTGTATTCCAGCGAGTATCTGAGAACGAATGGACAGATCTATTGGTCTGATACGCATCAAACAAGCTATTACCCGGATGGCTATCACCGATCGCTCGACCGCAAGATGGGAGCCGGGATGCCTGGTCGGAAATGATCTCGGAGCTCTATGTACCGCGGCAGGAACTGGCGTCTTTTTTTGCTGACATGCGCGAAGATTTCCGGAGACACAACGTTGAAGTCATCTATGGCACGATCCGCCTTATTGAACGGGACGACGAATCGTTTCTTGCCTGGGCAAAGGAGCCATGGGCTTGCACCGTCTTGAATCTTCACGTGTCCCACACGCCGGATGGCATCGAGCGGGCAGCGGCGGCGTTCCGTCGATTGATTGATCTGGCGAAGAAACGGGGCGGCAGCTACTTTCTCACCTATCACAAGTGGGCGACTCGCGCCGCAAGTCGAGGCCTGCTATCCGCAGTTTTCCGAGTTTCTCCGGTTGAAGCGGAGGTACGATCCGCAGGAACGGTTCCAGAGCGAGTGGTACCGGCACTACCGACGGCTGTTCGCGGCCTGTTGTGATGAATTCTCCTCGCAGGCTTGCGATTCTCTTGTGGATACTCCTGTTTGCTTTCTGCCTGCGCGTCCTTGGTCAGATGCTCGTGGCCCTCGCCGGGGTTTCCTGGTTGCCGCCGATGGAGGCCTGGTATTCGGGCCTGATGCCCTACCCCTATCTCTTGCCGTCTCAACTTCTGATCGTCACACTCTTTAGTAAGGTGTGTCTCGATTTCACTCGCGGCGAGGGGTTCTTCGTCCGTTCGCGTCCGGTGTTCGGTCAGAGCGTGCTTCTATTCGGCTATCTGTACCTCGCTGCCATGATTGTGCGGTACATCGTTCGCATGAGCTCTATCCGGAGGCGCGGTGGTTCGGCGGGACAATCCCGATCTTCTTCCATTGGGTCTTGGCGAGCTTCATCATCGCCTTTGGGCAATACCACAGGGGCAGACTCACACACTCGTCGCGGACATCCTGATCAGATGTCTTCTCCGAACCAACCACGATGGCGACAGACTATGTGCTTGTCGTGTTGTGTGGAGTCTTCGCGTGGCGACTATGGAGAGTCGGGAAGGGGGCTGCGCAGGCCAGTGTGTGTTCGTGGGCCGCGGGGTTTGCCTGTTTCGGATTGGCTTCGCTCGCCGGCGGGACATTTCATGGCTTCTCGATGCTGTTCAGCCAGGCTGTCCTTGAGGAATTGTGGAACGTCACGGTCTATGCCATCGGGTTGGCGAGTTTCTTTCTCCTGACCGGCACACTCCGCGCGAGTATCCTGCCACCCGTGCGGCGGTTTGTGATATTGATTCCGTACGTCCAACTGATCGCTTATGTGCTTTGGATGGCGACCCATGATGACTTTCGCTATGCCATCTATGACTACGCATGTACAAACCTGACCATAGTGGGATTACAGCTTTATGCCGGCATTTCCCGTCGCGCCGTGAGTGCTCCGTGGCTGATCGGAGGCGTGCTGGTGAGCTTCTTGGCAGCGGCCATTCAGGTCAACGAAATCGCGCTCCACCGCCAATTCAACCACAATGATCTCTACCATGTGATCCAAATGGCCGGGATGTATCTCTTCTATAGGGGTGCGTACACACTCACGGATCGTTAACCTTTTTGCCCGTCTCTCCCTTGGGTACCGGCAACCCTTCCAGTTCCATAATCCGCAAGGCGTTGGTCGTGGGGCAGGGGCCGGATCGTAGCTTGTAGTCAAATTGCAGTGCGCCGGCTGCCACCGTTTCCTGAAAGTGGGCATTCCGCAATCCGGGTACCGTCTTATCGAGATCCGTTAATTCCAGATCGTGGGTGGTCACCAAGCCGAAGCCATTGGCTTGCGAGAGAGCGGAAATGTAAGCACGGCTCCCGATCAACCGTTCGCGATTGTTGGTGCCTTTGAATATCTCGTCGATCAGGAAGAGCACTGGTGATCTGGATTCATCCGCCGCTCGTCGAGCAGGCTCTTGAGGCGTTTCACCTTCGGCATAGAAGAACGACAGGCCCGCTTCGAGCGAGTCATCCACGCGGATACAGCTGGCGAGGCGCGCCCAGTCCACTCGAAATGACCGGCGCAGACCGGGGCGCCTGCCTGGGCGAGACACAAATTGATGCCCAGAGTCCGCAAGAAGGTGCTTTTCCCCGACATGTTGGACCCAGTCACCAAGAGTATGGTTCCCAATTTTTCGAGGACAAGATCGTTTGAAACTCGATGCGTCTCAGGGATCAGCGGATGGGCGAGGTCTTTGGCCGATAGCATGGCCTGCGCTCCGTTACGAAGGGGATCGGCGGTAAGTGGGTCCGGCCAGTGATACGAAGGATGGAGTGCGGCAAACGTGGCGAGTGCCGAGGCAGCCTCGACCTCGGCCAGCCGATCCAGCCAGGTCGGCAGGTGGGTAGCCACCTGAGCTTGAATCTGCTGGAGCCGATAGGTGAACCACAAGTCCCAGGGGCAGAATGCGTTGGCGATCAGATGGATGACCGGATGGGCTTTGACGCTGATCGCGTGCAGGATGCGAGCCGCTTGCCGGACGAGCTGGGGCGGCCCTACACCGCACCGGCTACGATCTCGACTTGCGGCAGGACGGTGACGGTCACTGGCGAGCAAGCTTCTACGTGACCGGCTTCGCCCACTCCATCTTGGGCGGCTCCGCGTGGGAACCAACAGTGTGGCGCGCGGTCCAGCGAGCCGGGTGGGATGCGCTTGAGCCTGCGGAGCGGAACCTATGATTGACCCCACCCGCGCACCTCGTGCGAGGTACGTTCCGCGCGTCGGGTTGATGTTGATTCTCGCGATCGAGGTACTCTCCGCTTGCGCGACTCAAGCGGTGCCGCCCACCACGCCGAAGGTGAAGACGCTGACAATGCAGGACCTATTCGCCCACGTACCGTTCAAGCCTACCGATCTCGTCCCCATGACGGACTATGCAGCGCGACTGAATCTCTCCGGCGTGAGCCTCCTGCCTCCGCGCGGTCGTTTCGAACCCTGGCACATGGCCCGCTGGCAAAGGCAAGAGGCGGAGGGGGTAGCGTTCTTCTCGTCGTGAAGAGTCGATCAATCAGTCTTTGGATGGGCCGTGACCGCTCCGTTGGCAGAACGGGACTGGCGCCTGTTACGGGCAAGACGGACCGGCGCGTATTCGCGGAGGCTGTACGCCGGGCCGTGTTCAGTGACAGCTCCGACGTACCGATTCGGCTGCGAGAGTGTGGCGCGGATACAGAACCTGCCACCACAGTCCGATGCGCTCGCTTCCACGGGAAGGCGGATCTTGATCCGAATGTCATCGCTGATATACCGAAGGCGAGCGTGCGCCAGATCGCGATGTCTCTGGCAGGCAGAAATGTGCCTTCACCCGGACAGGCCCAGACTTGTTCAACTGATAGCGGGGTACATCACTGTCTTTCCCGCAAACGGAGACGTCATCGTCACGGATCGGATCGAAGCGATTGAGATCGAGCCGTCCCTGGAAAGCCTTCAGTTCCTCCCGCTCGGCCTTGCGTTTGAACAGGGCCTCTAGCGGTGCGGTGCCGCAGGACGTGCCGATGATTCCGATGCAGGTAAGGCAGCCCTTCCACCGTGACGGTTGGGTCTATGCAGGAGAAGCTCGACGGCTGGCACATGCTCGCCTACAAGGAGGGCCGCAACGAACCTCAAATGTCGGGGCGTGCTGTGGGCGGCTCTCCTTCTGGTCCTGTCTACTCCGGGCTGCGTAACCAGTCCTTCCGCGCTGTCGACGCATCGGACATCGCGCGTCGGCCGAGCGTCCTACTGCAGTTTCACGAACGGCGCGACGGAGGGTACGCCGTTGCCGTCGACGATGAACAGCATGTAGTAGCCCGGCGGCGCCAGATTGGCGTTGGCGGGCGATTGCACTGTCAGGCCGCCGGCAGCTTGCTGGAAGGTCAGCGGGACGAAGCGTTGGTCCTGGTTGAACGCGTGCGTCACCGACGCCGGCCGCATCAACGCCACCGCCGCGATGTTCGTGGCGTCCGGGGTTCCCACGAAGAGATTGCCGGCGTACGGCATCGTGCTGGGCGCCGAGGTGATGGTCGGGCGCGGCCCCTTGAACAGGTACGGCGGCGAATAGATCTCGGCGTTGAGGTGGTCATTGGGGCCGGTCGCGGCCCCGACCCCGGCGTTGCGTCCGCCGCCGGCGACCAGCACCCGACCATCGGGCAGCAAGAGGGCCGTCGAGTGATACCGCCGGGGCACCTGCATGGCCGCCATGGTGGTCCAGGTCTCCGTCGCCGGTGACCACAGCTCGGCGTCCAGCACAGCCGTGGTCGGATCCGTGGCGCCGGTCGTCTCACCGCCGCCGGTGGCCAGCACGCTGCCGTCGGGCAAGATGGTCAGGTTGTGATAGTCACGCGGGAACTCCATGGATGCCGTCTGGCGCCAGGCGGGAGTCGGCTGCGTCATATCGAGCACGTACGTCGTGACCGACGACGGGACATTCGTCACGTCGGCGCCACCGCTCGTCCCCAGTCCCGACGTCATGACTTTCCCGGGGAGATACATCGCGGCGCTTCCGCCGTCCACCGGGATCGGGTCCACTGTGGTCCAGGTTTGCGTCGCCAGGTTCAGGACGCGCGTGACGACTGGTTCCTCCGCGGACTCATAGGAACCCGTGACGAGCACGCGCCCGTCGGGCAGTACGAACAGGTGCGGATACAGGGGCAGGCTGATCGTGGCGTTGTTCAGGCGTGTCCAGGTGCCGGTCGCCGGATTGTAGATCTCCGGCGTGTCCGCGGTGCACGCCTCGCAGTCGATCGAGCCGGACATCACCAGCAACCGCCCATCGGGAAGCGCCGTCACCGTCGGATACCACCGGCCGAACGACATGCGGCCCGTCGTCGTCCACGCACGCGTGGTCGGGTTGAAGATCGTCGCGTCGGTGATGCCGACGTAGTTGTCGCGATGCCCTCCGGCGACCAGTACTCTGCCATCGGGCAGGGCGGCGAAGCTCGCACAGAACAGATTCTCCGTGTTGTATGGCACCGCCGTGAACGCGCCGGTGGCCGGATTCCAGAGCTGGCCACCCTGCCCCGTGGTCTGGTAATCCCACACCAGGACCTGACCGGTCGACAGCAAGGCCGCGTGAACGGCCACGAGCGGCCACGCGATGGGGCCGGACCACTGCCCGATGGCCGCCGCGGTCGACTGCGTCACCGTCACTGAACGGCCGGCGCTGGTGGTGGTGTTGCCGGCGGCGTCTCGAGCCCGGGCGGTCAGCACGTGACTGCCCGGCGTGCCCGTGGAGCTGTCCCAGGCGATCGAATAGGGCGCGGTGCGGACCTCCGCGCCCAGGGGCGCGCCGTCGATGAAGAACTGCACCCCCGCAACGCCGACGTTGTCGGAGGCGCTGGCCGCGACCGTGACGACGCCGGACACCGTCGCGCCCGCTGCGGGCGCCGTGATCGTGATGCTCGGCGGCACGGAGTCCGGGTTTGGCGAGCCACCGCCAAGTGGTGTATTCATGTCGGCCTGAACCTCGGCCTGGCTCAGGGCGCGGCTGTAGATCCGGACGTCGTCGATCTTGCCCGCGAACTCGAACCCCGAGTCTCCAGACTTCCGGCCGATGACGACCCCCAAGCCTGAGTTCTGCTGCGCGGCGCTGACGGCGCCGACCAGCACCCCGTTGTTCAACTGACCATTGAGGTACACGTTCATCGTCTGGGCCGCCGCGTTGTACACGCCGGCGACGTGGTACCACTGGTTCGGCTGGAGTGCGGTCGACCCGTAGCGGTACATCTTGGCTCCGGCCGAGCTGGTGAGCTTGAACCCGATCGTGCGGGAGCCCTGGTCGCGCGTCGTATCCAGCTGATAGCCGGCCATGGCGTTCCCGCGCTTTGATACCACGGTCGCATCGTCGGCTGGAAACGCGCTCGCGTTGATCCACGCGCTGATGGTCAGACTCCCGGTGATCTGCAACGAGGCCGGGTTGCCAATGTTGACGTAGTCGTTCACGCCGTCCAGGTTCACGGCGTTCCCGTTCCGGCCAGGCGCGAAGGTGGCCCCGTTCACCAGCGTCCCGTGATTGCCGGACCCGGACGAATCCGTCGCCACGGTGCCCGAGGTTTCGTTGAACCCGTATCCGGCGACGAGCCCGACCGTCTGCCCGTTGGACACCGTCACGGGCACGTTGGCGGCCAGCGTGGTGTTCCCGGCAGCATCCCGGGCCCGCGCCGAGAGTGTGTGCGACCCGTTCGGGGACGACGCCGTGTTCCAGGAGGCCGAGAACGGCCCACTGCTCTGCTCGCTGCCGAGCGGGGCACCGTCGAGCAGGAACTGCACGCCGGCCACGCCGACGTTGTCGGAGGCGGAGGCGGTGACGGTTGTCGTTCCTGAGACGGTGGCGCCGCCCGCCGGCGTCGTGATGCTCACCGTGGGCGCGTTGACATCGTAGGTGACCGTCAGCGTGGCGGTGGCGATGTTGCCGGCCGCGTCGCGAGCGCTGACGGTGAGGACGTTGGCGCCGGATTGCAGCGCGATGCCTGCCGCCGACCAGTTCTGCGTTCCGCTCGCTGTGCCACTGCCGCCTCGATTGCTGGCCCAGGTGACCTGCGTGACACTCACGTTGTCGGCCGCGGTGCCGGCGAGCGTGAGCGGAGTGGCGTTCGTCGCGAAGGTGGCCGCGGAGGTCGGGCCGGTGATGGCGATGCTGGGTGGCGTGGTATCGGACGCGGGCGCGTTGTACGTCACCGTCAGGGTGGCGGTACCGGTGTTGCTGGCGGCGTCACGCGCCGTGACGGTCAGCACGTTGGCGCCAGGCTGCAGCACGATATTCGCGGCCGACCAGTTCGCCGTCCCGCTCGCCGTGCCGGTACCTCCGCGATTGTTGCCCCACGCGACCTGTGTGACGCCGACGTTGTCGGCGGCCGTGCCCGCCAGCGTGATCGGGCTGGTGGAGGTCGTGAACGTGCCACCCGTGGTCGGCGAGGTGACCGCAATGGTGGGCCGCTGCGTGTCCGGGGTGCCAGATGCTTGCCGAAGGTACAGCACCGCATCGCCGGAGAACGGAGGCGTGAAGGATACGGTGGACGCTCCGCCGGTCACCGTGCCGCCAGCCGTGGTGCTGCCCGTCGCGGGATTGAACCATTCCACCGCCAGCGTCCCGGCCGTCGCCGCGAGATTCACCGTGAACGAGCCGCCGGAGGGGGCATAGACGAGGTATTCGGCTCCCGAGGCCACTGCGTTTGCCAGCACCGCTCCGGTGGACGACAGCTCGGGCCGTGGGGTCATCGCCACGAGATTCATCCGGTCGGCATAGGCGCGGGTGTGGCCGAGATTGTCGCGCATGTTGTCCCAGCGGCTGTCCTCCGAGTCACAGACGCCGTCGATGGGGTCCCCACAGAGGTTGCGCCCGCCATCGGGCCAGTAGATGACATACGGATCCATGAACAAGACCTGGTTGCCGTTGGTGAAGTTCCTCCAGATGTAGTTCCGGTTCAGCTGGGCGCTGTCCTCCCAGATGCGGAAGTAGGTGTGGTCGCTATCGTTGATGTTGGTCTTACAGGCCGGCGTGCCGGACCCGCAGCTGCTGGTCGGCGAGATCCTGGCCTGGGGCGCCACCCAGTCGGCGTTGCTGTTGTAGAGCGTCGAGTCTGATCCGCCCGTGAGCATCGGGTAGCCCACGGGATGCTGAGATGGCTTGCTCGCCTCGTACGAGTGAATCAAGGCAATCATGTGGTTCTGCCAGAACGTCGTGTTGGACGGGGCCTCCTCCGAGATCTCCCAGAGCACGTTGTCGAGGTCGTTGAGGGTATCGATCGCCTTTCTGACGAAGGCATCCTGGATGTCAGTGATCGCGTTGGGGCTGGTCATCGTCATGGACCCGGTGCCGCCGCCGTCACTGATGCCGTTGACATTGTTGCCGGCGCTGAACGGGTAGCCGTCGTTGGCGCATCGATAGTTGCTCAGCCCCAGGCCGTCGAAGAGCTGCACGATGGCGTAGATGCCGTTCTGCTGAAGCTCCAGGACGCGAGTGCGTAGTCGGTCGAAGAACGCCTGGTCGAACTGCGCGAGGTCGAACTTCGGTTTGCCGTCGCTGGCGTTGCCCGGGCCAGTGCGCGGCCACGGGAACGGCGCGGCCTGCCACGTACCACCGGCGCCCCAGCCACAAGCAGTTGGCAGATCCTTGCGCCACAGGATCGTGACGTTGTGACGATGGGCGACCAGAAACGCGACGTAGGACGAGAAGTCGAAGGGCGCGGGCGACGGGGTCTGATCGAGATCCTGCAAGGTATTCCACGTGTGCGAGCCCGTGAGCAGCACGGCCTTGCCGGTGCCGTCGGTGAAGTAGTGCGGATTCGCCGGGTTGGCCCGAAGGCGCCCCGGCCCGCCCGTCGTGGGAGTATTGGCCACGGTCAGGGGGATGCCTGCGGCCAGCGTCGCGTTCCCGGCAGCATCCCGGGCCCGCGCCGACAGCGTGTGAGCGCCGTTGGCGACCGTGGTGGTGTTCCAGGATACCGAGTACGACGGGCCTGGCTGCTCGGCGCCGATGGGCGCGCCGTCGAGCAGAAACTGAACGCCGACGACGCCGACGTTGTCGGCGGCCGTGGCCGTCACCGTGGCAACGCCGGAGACGGTGGCCCCGCTTGCCGGCGCCGTGATGCTCACGGTGGGCGCCGTCGTGTCGCCTGACGACGTGCCGCCCACTGGCGTCGTCATGTCGGCCTGGATCTCGGCCTGGCTCAGGGCGCGGTTGTAGATCCGCACGTCGTCGATCTTGCCCGCGAACTCAAACCCGGTGTCGGCCGACTTCCGGCCGATGACGACATTCACTGTTGACGTCTGCTGCGCAGCGCTGACGGTGCCGACCAGGGCCCCGTCGTTCGGCTGCCCGTTGAGATACACGTTCATCGTCTGGGCCGCGGCGTTGTACACCCCGGCGATGTGGTACCACTGGTTCGGCTGGAGTGCGGTCGACCCGTAGCGGTTCATCTTGCCGCCGGTGGAGCTGGTGAGCTTGAATCCGATCGTGCGGGAGCCGCGGTCGACCGTGGTATCGAGCTGATAGCCCGCCACCGTGTTCCCGCGCTTCGATACCACGACCGCATCGTCGACCGGATAGGCGCTGGAGTTGATCCAGGCACTGATGGTCAGACTCCCGGTGATCCGCAACGAGGCCGGGTTGCCGATGTTGACGTAGTCGTTCACGCCGTCCAGGTTCACGGCGTTGCCGGTGCGGCCGGGCCCGAAGGTAGCGCCGTTCAACAGTGTCCCGTGATTGCCCGTCCCCGACGAATCCGTCGCGGTGGTGCCCGAGGTTTCGTTGAAGGCGTAGGCCGCGACCAGGCCAGGCGGCTGCGCCCAGACCTCCGAGCGACTCCACAGCAGACAGGCGGCTACGGCGATGAGACCGACAATTCGGAGGACAACACCTGATCGCTGGCGTTTGCCAGCGGAAGGGTCGCGGCGTGCGGGCATCGGCGGTGGTCACCTTTCGGGGGCCTTCCAATCTGCCGATACCCAGGACGGGCAAGAGGCATGCCGATGTGAACATCCTTGATTTTGGCCGCTCGAGCACCAACCCGCCGGGCGGATATGACGTAGTGTTCCACATCATCCCAAACGTTTGTCGTGGCACCGCAGCGCACCGATTGTGGTAGGCGGCCCGCGCTGGTGTACGATCCGCCCGTGAGGTGCCGGGCGCTTCGTGCGTACAGCCTCGTCGCGCTGCTCCTCGCAGCGTGGCCGATGACACCAGCCGACGCCACCAGCGTCGTGGCGCTGCGTCAGGGCGACAAGATCCTTCTCGGCGCCGATTCCAAGCAGACCCTGACGAACGGCCGTTCGCTGAACGTGTGCAAGATCGTTCAGGGCGAGGGGTGCTTCTTCGCCGTCATGGGGCCGGCCTGGGACCCGAACCACGACGTCTACGGGCTGGGGCGGGCGGCGTGCGCCTCGGCATCGCACATCGAGGACAAGACGAGCAACTTCCTCGCGATGCTGCGCGAACCGTTCGCCGAGATGTACCGGTGGGCAAACCAGCGCGCGCCCGACAGCATCGGCAAGAACTTGACGGTCATCGTCGTCGGCCAGAACGATGGGCGCGCGGTCGCGCTCTCATCGAGCTATCGAGTGGAGTCCCTGCGTGATCCCAGCGCTCCGGCCGGTGGTCGAGCTGGTGGACGGGCAGCTGCTCCTTCCCGGCGGGGACGCATTGAGACAGTTTGTGCGGGAGGCCGTGAAGTCGTCGCCGGCCGACGCTCAGCTCATCCGAAGGGCGATCGCCTTCGACGCCTCGTCCCGGCCGCGCGAGGTGGGAGGAGCCATTTCGATCCTCGAGGTCGACGGCGACGCTCCTCGCTGGATCGAGTCGGGCCTCTGTCCGCCGATCGATCCCACCCTCTGGCGCTGAACACGGCGGCTAGGGCTCGCCCAGCTGCGCCTCGAGCGCATCGAGCCAGGCGCCGACGGCCTTCAGGTGCAGCTCGACCAGCGCCTCGACGTCGGTGGGAACCGTGAGCGCGTGCTCGCGGCAGTACACGGCGACGGTCGCGTCGACATCGAACCACGAGGTGGCGAGCGTGCCGACGTCGAGCTCATCCACGGCCAGCCGACGCTCGTAGCGTCGCTCGGGGTCGTCGTCCGGATCGATGCGCTCCATGATGGCGACCATGCGGTCGTAGAGATCACCGTAGCGATCGCCCATCGCGAAGTACGGCGCCAGCCCCTGCGCGGCGAGGTAGTCCGCGACCGTGCCGCTGGTTCCATAGACGCCGGCCGTCTGGGGATGCGGCTGCAGGTTTCCGAAGCTCTCGTCGCCCTCCGGGCTCACCCAGCGCGCAAGAGGATAGATCCGGCATGCGAGCGGACGATCGGGGTGCACGGTGCAGCCGCGCGGCCCGAGAAACACGCAGCCGCGATCGTCCTCACGCGTCTGGAGCACGGTGCCGCCCGCCTCGGTGTGGCGGGTGAAGAACTCGGTGGTGGTGATGCCGAGCCGGCGCGACAGCCGCAGCGCCTCGTACGGCCCGACCCGGATCGCCTTGTTGTGGCAGCACCGGTTGCAGGCATTGCAGACGTACGAGTACGGGCTGTCGCGCCGGAGATTGAAGTCGACTTCGGCCAGGAGATCGCGATACGTCACGGTGCGACTCCTGTCTGAGCCGGCGCGAAGAGCCTCGACGGCTCTACTTGCCGGTCGCCTTCCTTCGCCCTTGGCTTCGCCCTTCGCCTCGCCCTTGCCCTCGGTCTTCATCTCGCCCTTGCCTTCGCCCTTGGCCGCGGACTTGCCGGAGGCCTTACCGCCCGACTTGCCGGCCTTGCTGCCGCTCTTGCCTTCGGCCTTGCCGCCGGTCTTGCCCTCGGCCTTCATCTCGCCCTTGCCTTCGCCCTTCGTCTCGGCCTTGCCCTCGCCCTTGCCTTCGGTCTTGCCCTGGGCGATGGAGTTGGCGGGACGCACGCCAAGGGCGGCGCCGAAGGCGGCGACGGTGGCCGCGAGCCGGAGGGCTTCCCGGCGGCTCAGTCCTGACTTCTCGGGGGTCGACTCGTTCTGTTCGGCCATCGCGGCTCCTTTGCGGCGACTGGGGTTAGCGTCTCGCCCGGCAGGTTAGCACCGTTAGCGGGTGAAGGTAAATATCAGGTACGCGACGTCAGGGACGTGAGGCCGGGCAGATAGGGGCGCAGCGCCTCTGGAATGGGCACGGTGCCGTCGGCCTCCTGGTAGTTCTCGAGCACCGCGATGAGCGTCCGCCCGACCGCCAGGCCCGAGCCATTGAGCGTGTGGCAGAATTCGCCTCGGCCGCCGCCCTCGGGCTTGAAGCGCAGGTCGAGCCGGCGGCCGCCGAAGTCCGCGTAGTTCGAGCAGGAGGAGATCTCGCGATAGCGGCCCTGACCCGGCAGCCACACCTCGATGTCGTACCCCTTGGCCGCGCTGAAGCCGACGTCGCCGACGCAGCGCTCCACCACGCGGTAGGGCAGCGCCAGCCGCTGCAGCACCACCTCGGCCTCCCGGACCATCGATTCCAGCTCGTCGTACCCCTGCGCCGGCGTGGCGATCTTCACCAGCTCGACCTTGTCGAACTGGTGATTGCGAAAGAGGCCTTTCATGTCCTTGCCGTAGGTACCGGCCTCGCGGCGGTAGCACGGCGTGAAGGCGGTATAGCGGCGCGGCAGCGAGCGCTCGGGCAACACTTCACCGCTGTGCAGCGCGCTCAGCGAGACCTCGGACGTCGGGATCAGATACAGCGTGCGCCCCTCGTCGGCCTCGACCGTCTTGAACAGTCCCTCCTCGAACTTGGGGAGCTGTCCCGTCTTGAGCATGGTCTCGCCGTTGACGAGCTGTGGCACCCATAGCTCGGTGTAGCCGTGCTCGCGCGTGTGCAGGTCGAGCATGAACTGGGCGAGCGCCCGCTCCATGCGCGCCAGCGGGCCCCACAGCACGGCAAAGCGCGACTTGGCGATGCGGGCGGCACGATCCATGTCGAGCAGCCCCAGCGCCTCGCCGACCTCCTCGTGGGGCCTGGGCGTGAAGGCGAACTCGCGTGGCGTCCCCCAGCGCCGGACCTCGACGTTGTCCTCGTCGCTCTTGCCCGGCGGCACCGAGGGATGCGGAATGTTGGGGATCTGCAGCGCCAGCGCCTGAACCGCCGCGTCGACGTCCTTGAGCTGGGCGTCGAGCGTCTTGATCTGATCGGCGACCGCGCGCATCTGCTCGCGCACCTCGGTCGGGACCGCACCGCCGGCGAACTTCTTGCCCATCTCTTTCGAGACGCGGTTCCGCTCGGCGTTGAGGTCTTCGACCTGGCGAATGAGTCGGCGTCGCTCGGTGTCGCGGGCGAGAACTTCCTGGACGAGAGCCGCGCCGCCCTTGTCGGCGAGCGCCCGTTCGACCGCCTCGGGCTGCTCGCGGATCAACCTGAGATCCAGCACGGGCGACCCTAGGGGGTTTCGGCGGGGGCGACGGTCTCGGCCTCGACCCGCGCGATCGAGCCCACGCGGTCGTCGGCGTCGAGATCGATGATCCGCACGCCCATCGTGTTGCGGCCCTGCGACGACACTTCATCGGCGTGGATGCGGATCACCTTGCCCTTGGTGGTGACGATGAGCAGATCGTCGCCGCCACGGACCTGGACCATGCCGACCACCGCGCCGTTGCGGCCGGCGGTCTTGATGTCGATGGTCCCGCGCCCGGCCCGGCCCTGCAGCCGGTACTCCTCGAGCGGGGTGCGCTTACCGAAGCCGCGCTCGGTGACGGTGAGGATCTGCGCGCCTTCCTGCACCACGTCGGCGCCGATCACCTGGTCGTCGTCCTCCACCTCGATGCCGCGCACGCCGGCGGCGCCCCGCCCCATCGGCCGGACTTCTTCCTCCGAGAAGCGGATGGCCATGCCGAGCTTGGTGGCGATCATGACCTCGCGGCTGCCGTCGGTGCGGCGCGCCGTCATCAGCTGATCGCGCTCATCGAGCCCCACCGCCTGGATGCCGCCGGCGCGCGGATGCGAGTAGGCCTCGAGCTCCGTCTTCTTCACCTTGCCCTGCCGGGTGACGAAGAAGACGTAGCCGCCGGCGTTGAAGTCGCGGACCGGCACGCAGGTGGCGACGTGCTCGCCCTCGCCCAGCGACAGGAGATTCACCATGGCCTTGCCCTTGGCGGCGCGGCCCCCCTCGGGAATCTCGTGGACCTTGAGCCAGTGAATCTTGCCCGAGTTGGTGAAGAACAGCAGATAGGAGTGCGTCGAGGCGATGAACAGATCCTCGACGATGTCCTCTTCCTTGGTCTCCATGCCCGTCACGCCCTTGCCGCCGCGCCGCTGGCTGCGGTAGGCCTCGACGTGCGTGCGCTTGATGTAGCCCGAGCGCGTGATGGTGACCACCATCTCCTCGTCGGCCAGCAGATCCTCGATGGTCAGCTCGGTGGTCTCGGTGAGGATCTCGGTGCGGCGGGCGTCGCCGTAGTCCTGCTTGATGGTCAGCATCTCGTCCTTGATGATGGCCATCAGCTTGGTGTCGGAGCTCAGGATCGCCTTCAGCTCCTCGATGAGCTTCAGGACCCCCTCGTGTTCTTCGACAATCTTCTGCCGCTCCAGCGCGGCCAGGCGGCGCAGCTGCATGTCGAGGATGGCCTTGGCCTGGATCTCGGTCAGCGTCAGCCGGGTCATCAGGGTGTCGCGGGCCACGTCGGCGTTCGCGGCCTCGCGGATGATCCGGATCACCAGATCGAGCTGCTCGACGGCCTTGCGCAGCCCGGCCAGGATGTGGGCCCGCTCCTCGGCGCGGGCCAGGTCGTAGCGCGTCCGCCGGGTGACGACCTCGCGGCGGAACTTGATGAACGCCTCGAGCATCTCCTTGAGATTGACGACCTGCGGACGACGGTCGACCAGGGCCAGCATGATGATGCCGAACGTGGTCCGCATCTGCGTGTGCGTGTAGAGCTGGTTGAGGATGATCTGCGGAAGCTCGCTCCGTCCCAGCTCGAGCACCACCCGGATGCCCTCGCGGTTGGACTCGTCGCGGATCTCGGAGATGCCCTCGATCTTCTTCTCGCGGCTGAGCTCCGAGATCTTCTCGATGAGGGTGGCCTTGTTCACCTGGTACGGCAGCTCGGTGATGATGATCGCCTCGCGGCCGCCCCGCAGCTTCTCGGAGTGGGCCTTGGCGCGCAGCGTGATCGTCCCCCGCCCCGTCGTGTACGCCTCGCGAATTCCTCCGGTGCCGTAGATGTAGCCGGCGGTCGGGAAGTCGGGCCCGGTGATGATCTTCATCAGCTGCTCGATCGTGGTCTCGGGCCGGTCGATGAGCGCCACCAGGCCGTCGACGACCTCGGTGAGGTTGTGGGGCGGAATGTTGGTCGCCATGCCGACCGCGATGCCGGCCGAGCCGTTGACGAGCAGGTTCGGAATCCGCGTGGGCAGGACCACCGGCTCCGTCTCGTTGTCGTCGTAGTTCGGCACGAAGTCGACGGTGTCCTTGTCGATGTCGGCCAGCATCTCGTGGGCGATCCGCGCCATGCGCGCTTCGGTGTAGCGCATGGCGGCCGCCGGGTCGCCGTCGATGGAGCCGAAGTTCCCCTGCCCGTCGACCAGCGGGTAGCGCAGCGAGAACTCCTGGACCATGCGCACCAGCGTGTCGTAGATGGCCGAGTCGCCGTGGGGATGGAACTTGCCCATGCAGTCGCCCACCACGCGGGCCGACTTCTTGTAGCCCCGGTTCCAGGCCAGGCCCAGCAGCGACATCGTGTACAGCACCCGGCGGTGCACGGGCTTGAGGCCGTCGCGGATGTCGGGCAGCGCGCGTCCGACGATGACGGACATCGCGTAGTCCAGATACGACTTCCGCATCTCCTCTTCGATCGGGGCGTTGATCTGGCGATCGGGCATCTAGATGTCCAGGTTGGCGACGTCGAGGGCGTGCTGCTCGATGAACAGCCGGCGCGGCTCGACCGCGTCACCCATGAGCACGGTGAACATCTCGTCGGCGCCCACCGCGTCTTCCATGGTGACCTTGAGGAAGGTCCGCGTCTCCGGGTTCATCGTCGTTTCCCACAGCTGCTCGGGATTCATCTCGCCGAGGCCCTTGTAGCGCTGAAAGCTCGCGCCTTCGCGGGAACGATCGAGGGCGAGCGTCCACAGCTCGTCCAGGCTGGTCACGGGCGTCTCGTGGTCGTGGTCGTCCAGCATGACCGTGGGACCCTTGGCGGCCGCCGCCAGCTTCTCCCAGAGCTCCAGGAGTGCGACGTAGTCGGGCGATTTGAAGAGCTCGGTGCTGAACGACATGATCGGCGGCCCGGCCACCACCATGGTCTGCGCGTCGCCGTTGTCGCCCGGGCGCGCCTCGATGCTGTGGCCGTTGACCGCGCTGGCCGCCGCCACGATCGCCGTGGCGACATCGGCGTGGCCGACCCCTCGCTTGTTGCCGCGGAACTTCTGCCGCAGCAGCTCGGAGAGCACGTCGGCCGGTACGCCGCGGCGCGTGAGCTTGCCGAAGAGGCCGCGGTATTCCGAGATCGCCCGGAGCATCTCGAGGAGCGCGTCACCGGTCACCGGCGTGCGGGTGCCCGGCACCTTGACCGAGGCGGTGGCCACCCACGCGGACAGGAAGAAGTCCTCGAACTCGCGCTCGTTCATCAGATACTTCTCGACCTTGCCCTTCTTGACCTTGAACAGCGGCGGCTGGGCGATGAAGAGGTGCCCGGCCTCGATCACCGCGTTCATGTGACGGAAGAAGAACGTCAGCAGCAGCGTGCGGATGTGCGCGCCGTCCACGTCGGCGTCGGTCATCAGGATGATCTTGTGGTAGCGCAGCTTGGTGAGATCGAACTCCTCGGTGCCGATGCCGGTGCCCATGGCCGAGATGAGCAGCCGGATTTCGTTGTGGGACAGGACCTTGTCGTAGCGGGCCTTCTCGGAGTTGATGATCTTCCCACGCAGCGGCAGCACCGCCTGCGTCTTGCGGTCGCGCCCCTGCTTGGCCGAGCCGCCGGCCGAGTCGCCCTCGACGATGAAGAGCTCGCGGTATTGCGGATCGCGCTCCGAGCAATCGGCCAGCTTGGCGGCCAGCCCTTCGTCGTCACGCCCGCCCTTGCGGGTGAGCTCGCGCGCCTTGCGCGCGGCTTCGCGCGCCTGGGCCGCGCGCACGCACTTGTCGACGATCTTGCGCGCGGTGGTCGGGTCCTCCTCGAAGGACTCGGCAATCCGCTCGTTGACGACCTGCTGGACCAGCCCCTTGATGTCGGTGTTGCCGAGCTTGGCCTTCGTCTGCCCCTCGAACTGCGGATCGGGCATGCGCACCGACACCACGGCGCACAGCCCTTCGCGCACGTCGTCGCCGGTCACGCCGCCCTTGAAGCTCTTGAGGAACCCGTTGTTCTGCGCGTAGCGTCGAGAGCTGCCCGGTCAGCGCCGCCCGGAAGCCGGTCAGGTGCGTGCCGCCCTCGCGCGTGTTGATGTTGTTGGCGAAGGAGAACACGCTCTCCTGGTAGCCGTCGTTGTACTGCAGCGCCACCTCCACCTCGATGTCCCCCTTCTTGCCTTCGAAGTAGAGGACCTTGGGGTGGATGGGCGTCTTGTTCTGGTTCAGGTGCTTGACGAACTCGACGATGCCGCCCTTGTACAGGAAGGTGTGGCTGCGGCCGTCCCGTTCGTCCTCGATGACGATCTTGAGACCCTTGTTGAGGAACGCGAGCTCGCGCAGCCGATTCGACAGCGTGTCGAATGAAAACGTCACTTCTTCGAAGATCGTCGCGTCCGGCTTGAACCGGATGATGGTGCCGTGCTTCTTGGTCGCTTCCCCGTCGGTCAGCGGGCCGGTGGGCGTGCCACCCTTCTCGTACCGCTGGGTCCACACCTTGCCGCCGCGCCGGATCTCGACCTCCAGCCACTCGCTGAGCGCATTCACCACCGAGATGCCGACGCCGTGCAGACCGCCCGACACCTTGTAGGCCGAGTGCTCGAACTTGCCGCCGGCATGGAGCACGGTCAGCACGACCTCGGCGGCCGACTTGCCCGTCTCCTTGTGCGTGTCGACTGGAATGCCGCGGCCATTGTCACCGATGGACACCGAGCCGTCGGAGTGCAGGATGATCTTGATGGAATCGCAGTAGCCGCCCAGCGCTTCGTCCACCGCGTTGTCGACGGCCTCGTACACGAGGTGGTGCAGGCCGTAGGCGCCGGTGTCGCCGATGTACATGGCCGGGCGCTTGCGGACCGCCTCGAGTCCCTCGAGGACCTTGATGTCACTCGCGGTATACGTTTCGCCCGTCATGCGGCGACGATCCCTCCTGCGTCAACGACCCAGCGGGCCGCACCGCTCACGGTGAGCGGCTCCGGCGAGGTCAGGAATACCTGCTCGGCACTCTGGATCTCTTGCAGCACGTTGCTGCGCACGTCCGGATCCAGCTCCGAGAGCGCGTCGTCCAGCAGCAGCACCGGCGCGGTGCCGGCCGCCTCGGTCACCGGCAGCACCTCGGCGAGCCGCAGCGCGAGGGCCAGCAGCCGTTGCTGGCCCCGCGAGCCGAACATTCGCGCATCCATTCCGTCGAGCTCGATGGCCAGGTCATCGCGGTGCGGACCAACCACCGTCAGGCCCCGGCGCATCTCTTCGGCGCGCGCACGCTCGAGGGCCGCCACGAGCGCGGCCGGCTCGGTCGCCTCGCCGATCGCGCTGCGATACGTGACCTGGACCTTGAGGTGCTGGCCGGCCACCGCCGGATACACGCGCGCGATCTCGGTCTGCAGCGCCGCGACCGCCCGCCGGCGCCGATCGATCAGCTCCATGCCCGCCACGGCCAGCTGCTCGTCCCACGGCGCCAGTCGGTCGATTGGGGCTCGCACCTGCAACAGGCGATTACGCTGTTCGATCAACCGGCGATACTTCAGCAGCGCCGGGACGTGACTGGAAAAGAGTCGCGCGGCGAACCCGTCGATGAACGACCGCCTCGCGACGGGCGGCCCGTTGAGAATCGCCAGGTCCTGCCAGCCAAACGCAATGACACGTGCCCACGGACACCCTTCCCCCGTTGTGTGCCAGATGCCGGTCTCCCGACGCTGAATGGTGCGCCGGACGGTACGTGTTCCTTCGAGGCGCTGGAGCTCACCGCTCACCCCGGCCGCCTCGCTCCCCCAGCGTGGGAGATCCGCGAGTCTGGTCGTCCGGAATGAACGGCCGGTCAGTAGGACAGCTAGTGCTTCTAGAAGATTGGTCTTACCTTGTGCGTTCCGTCCGGTAAGGAGATTTGTCCGTGGATTTGGGTGATACGAGAGGGCCTGATAGTTGCGAAAATCTACTAGCTGAACGCGAGCCTATCAGCACCCTCTAAGACTCCCATTTTTCGAGCAAAAATCATCGCTAAATTCGCATGGGCATTATAACACAGCAGTATCCCTCCTCCGTCGCGCTTCTGACCACTCCGGGGCTCAAAGAGTCCTTGAATTCGAGCACGACCTGCTCGTTTTCGACCGGGCTGATGGCGTCGAGGACGTAGCGGGAATTGAAGCCGATCGTGACCTCTTCGCCCGCGTAGTCGACGTCCAGAGTCTCCTCGGCCTCCCCCAGATCCTGGCTTGCTGCGCTGAGCCGGAGAGACCGCTGGGGCCAGGATCAGCTTGACCGGCTTGTTCCGCTCTTCCGCCATGACCGAGACGCGTCGAAGGGCCGCTGTGAGAGCGCCGCGCGCGATCACCAACTTGCCGGGATGTCCCTTGGGAATGACCGCCTCGTAGTTGGGGAACTGCCCTTCGATGAGCCGGGCGGTCATCACGAAGTTCGGCATCTGGAGCACGAACTGGTTCTCCGTGATGGCCAGCTGGACCTCTTCGCCCGCGCCCAGCACGCGCATGATCTCCGCGATCGCCTTGCGGGGCACGATGCCGGTGACCGGTCGACCGATCTCACCCAGCGTGCGGAACGACAGCGCCAGCCGATGGCCATCGGTGGCGACCAGCCGCATCTCCTGTTCCGGACAGCGAGAAGAGCACACCGTTCAGCGCATAGCGCGTCTCGTCGTGGGAGATGGCAAAGCTCGTCTGGCTCAGCATGTCCCGCAGCGTCTTGGCCTCCAGCGTGAGCCAGGCCGTCGGCGAGGCCGGCACGACGGGAGGGAAATCGTCCGGCGGCATGCCGACGAGCTTGTAGGTGACGCCGCCACAGCGAAGGCTCACGCCGGCGTTGTCACCGACCTTCAACGCCACCGCGGCGGCGGGAAGCTCCTTGACGATCTCGGCCAGCTTGCGCGCGCCGACGGTGATGGCGCCCTTGCCCATCGACGCGGGCCGGGATCGAGACGCGTGCGCCGACCTCGAGATCCGTGGCGGTGAGTCGGATGCTGCCCTCTTCGGTCTCGAGCAGCACATTGGCGAGAATCGGCAGCGTCTGCCGGGGCTCGACGATGTTCTGGACCATCTGGAGCCCTTTGAGGAACGCGTCACGATCCAGGATGACTTCCATGAAAGGATCTCCGTTGTTTGTTTTAGACCAAGAGATACAACTTCGTAGTCGTCGGAGTAATCAAGCGGTGTGGATCGGGTGATGTGAAAAAAAAGATCGAAGACGTCACGGCTTGGCGGTGACCGGGCACGGGGATAACCGTGTGGAGAGGGCGTGCAGACCCGTGGATCACAGGGAGATGCCCTGGATAAGTCCGTCGATCGTCTTGCGCAGTTTGGGGTCGTCCTGCAGCAGCCGCTGGATCTTGTCCACCGCGTGCAGGACGGTCGTGTGGTCCTTGCCGCCGAAGGCGCGGCCCACGTCGGACAGCGAGGAGTGGGTCAGCTGGCGGGCCAGATACATCGCGATCTGACGCGGGAACGCGACGGCCTTGGTGCGGTTCTTGGCCTTGAGGTCCGCCATCTTCACGCTGAAGAAGTCACTCACCTTGCGCTGGATCTGCTCGATGGTGATGACCTTCTCCTCGTCTCCCCACAGCTCGGACAGGACCTCCTGGGCCAGGTCCACGCTCATCTCGCGGCCGGTCAGCGCGCAGAAGGCGATCATCCGCGTGAGCGAGCCCTCGAGCTCGCGGATGTTGGACTTGACGCGGCTGGCGATCAGGTAGGCGACGTCGTCGGCCAGCCGCACGCGGTCCAGCGCGGCCTTCTTCTTGAGGATCGCGACCCGCGTCTCGAAGTCGGGCGGCTGGATGTCGGCGATCAGCCCCCACTCGAATCGTGAGCGCAGGCGCTCCTCGATCTCCGGGATGTCCTTGGGCGAGCAGTCGCTGGAGACGATGATCTGCTTGCGCGACTCGTACAGGTCGTTGAACGTGTGGAAGAACTCTTCCTGCGTGCGTTCCTTCCCCGAGATGAACTGGATGTCGTCGATCAGGAGCAGATCGATCGTGCGGTAGCGTGCGCGGAACTCCGCGGTCCGGTCGTAGCGGATCGCGTTGATGAGCTCGTTCGTGAAGCGCTCGGACGAGAGGTAGACGACCGAGATGCCCGGGAACAGCCGGGCCGTCTCGTGCCCCACGGCGTGGAGCAGGTGTGTCTTGCCGAGACCGACACCGCCGTAGATGAACAGCGGGTTGTAGGCCTTGGACGGCAGTTCGGCGACCGCCTGCGCAGGCGGCCTGGGCGAACTGGTTCGACGAGCCGACGACGAAGGTGTCGAACGTGTAGCTTCGGGTTGAGGCCCTCGAGCGTTCCCGCGACGGCGGGCCGGCCCGTGGGCGTCGGCGCCGGATCGTCGGACGGCGCCAGCGAGTCATCCACGACGATCGTCACGCGCGGCTGGCCCCCGAGTACGTCGGAGGCCGCGCGCTGGAGCGGTTCGAGGTGGTGCTGCATCAGCCAGTCGCGGGAAAACGGGTTGGGGACCCCGACCCGGAGGTGATCACCCTCGAGGGCGAGCAGCCGGCACGGACGTAACCACGTGTCGATGACTGCCGGGGGAAGTTTCCGAGAGGCCGCTTCGAGAATCTTGGTCCAAAGGCTATCCAGCACAGGACGAGACCTCACTTACACACAGAGTTATCCACATCGGTGGATAACCACTGTCGCTTCACGTGCGATGCGAAGGGATATCCGCGCCGGGCTGCCCGCCCAAATGGGCACGGCACCACTTACCGGGACGACGGATGCGGAACCGTAGCACACGCGTCGAAGACGTTGCAAGAGCTTCGCGGGAGCTTCGTTGGTTGACTGTGCGCAGAGCGCTGTCTACACTGGGCCGGTTCAACGAATGGCACGAGGAGCGCGTTCATGAAGCGGACGTTTCAACCGAATCGACGGCGGCGCGCGAAGACGCACGGGTTTCGCGCTCGCATGACCACGAAGGGCGGACGCAAGGTGCTCAAGCGTCGCCGTGCTAAGGGTCGCAAACGGCTCACGGTGTAGCGGGTCGCTTCCCTCGACGCGAGCGGTTGACCACCAGCGCTGAATTCCAGGCGCTCTTCCAGCGGGGCCGGCGGATCGATCGGCCGGCGCTCATCGTGCTCTGGCGGGAAGCGACGGAGCCGACGCGTGTCGGATTCGCCGTGAGCCGGCAGGTGAAGAACGCCGTGCAGCGGAACCGGGCGCGGCGTCGGTTGCGCGAGGCCTACCGCGCCAGCCGGGATGCCGCTCCGGCGCAGGCCAAGATGGTGATCGTTGGTCGGCCGGCAGCGCTCAAGGCGCCGTTCGCGGTGCTGACAGACCAGTTGCGGGCGGCGCTGGGCTCGATCCCAGGCCCGAGGCCGGCCTCTTGAGCGGTCGGCGGATTTTGGCGGCGGCAGTGGTGGGCGTACCAGCGGCTCGTGTCCCCGTTTCTTCCGCGGGCATGCCGCTTCGCACCGACGTGCTCGGAGTACGCGCGGCTGGCGCTTCTCGAGCACGGCGTGATACGCGGGACGGGGCTGGCTCTCGGCCGAATCGTCCGATGTAATCCTTTAAATCCGGGGGGTTATGACCCTCCACCAGCCCGGGAGCGCTCGGCAACGTGACGATGGAGAAGCGCGCATTTCTGGCCGTCGCCTTGATGGCGGCGGTTCTGATCCTCTATCAGACATTCCTGGCGCCACCGCCTCAGGAAGCGCCCCCGGCCTCCCAGCAGCAGCAGACGGCGGACAAGCCGGCAGCACCGCCTGCGGCACCATCACCGGCGGCAAAGCCCGTCGACACACCGGCGCCCGCTGCGCCGGCTGCGCCCGCGGAGCCGCGGCCGCCGCAGCGACTGGCCCGGGTGACGACGCCACTGTACGACGCGGTCGTCAGTAGCGAGGGGGGCAAGCTCCAGGAGTTCACGCTCAAGTACCGAGGCGAGAAGCCGATGGTGATCGTCGGCGACCTCGGCCCCGCCGGGCTGGCGATCGGCCCTGCCACCGGTGCGCCGACAAGCGCGGTCCCGATGCAGCTCTCGGCCGACGCCCTCACCGTCACGCCCGACAAGCCGAACCAAGAGCTCGTTCTCACCGGAACGCACGAGGGCCTGCGGGTGCGAGAGGTGGTGACGTTCCGTGCCGACACGTATGCGATCGACACGCTCGTCCGCATCGAGAATCCGACAAGCGCGCCACGCACGGTGACGGTCGAGATGCCGTGGTTCACCCGCCAGGACTGGAGGGATGAGAAGCCCAAGGAACGCTTCCAGGGCCAGCATCCCACCGAGATCGTCTGGTCGGGCAACGGCCACGTCACCCACGTCGACAATCTCTGCAAGGTCGCTCCGCTCTCGACCGACGGCGCGTGGATCGCCACCGGAAGCGTGTGGTACATGTCCGCTCTCATTCCGCACGGGGACGGCTTCAAGCTCGTCGCCCACGCTGACGACAAGGCGTGCGAGCTGAAGAGCAAGGAACCGGTCGGGCGCGCGATGATCGCCGTGCAGGCCGCACCCACGATCGCGCCGGCGCAAGCGTGGGAGGGGCGCGTCACGATCTTCGTCGGGCCCAAGGAATATGACCGCCTGAAGGCCTTCGGGCTCGAGGGCGCCATCAATTTCGGCGGATTCCCGGTGCCGCGGCAGTGGGGCGGCTTGCCGATGGAGTGGCTGGGCGTTCCGATTCTTCTCATCTTGACCTGGGTGTATCGCCACGTCGGCAACTACGGCGCGGCCATCATCCTGCTCACCGTCGTGTCGAAGGTGCTCTTCTACCCGCTGACGGTGAAGTCGATGCGGTCCATGAAGGCGATGCAGGCCTTGCAGCCGCAGATCAACGCGCTCCGGAACAAGCACAAGAGCGACCCGCAGCGCCTGCAGCGAGAGACGATGGAGCTCTATCGGCAGCACAAGGTGAATCCGATGGGCGGATGCCTGCCGATGGTGGCGCAGATTCCGATCTTTTACGCGCTCTACCTGGCGCTATCCGTTTCCGTCGAGCTGCAGAACGCGACGTTTCTGTGCATCGGCCACCTGTTCGGCCTGCACCTCTGGATCTGCGATCTGGCCAGCCACGACCCGACGTACATCTTGCCGATCCTCATGGGCGTGACCATGTTCGTTCAGCAGAAGATGACGCCGACCGCCGGCGACCCACGCCAGGCCAAGATGATGCTGGTCATGCCATTCATTTTCACCTTTATGTTCCTTAACTTACCCGCCGGTCTCGTACTGTACTGGACCGTCTCGAACGTGCTCCAGATTCTCCAGCAAAAGGTCATGGATCGCCCCAAGGCCCGCGCCGCGCACTAGACAGGCAAGCTGGCCGACGCGAACCGAGCGGCACTAACCACAAGGCCACTCGTCCCCCCGTGCGACTGAGCCGTTCGCTCGAAGCCGTCCTCGCTGAGGAATCCAGTCGAATCCTCGAGCGGGACCTGTCGTCGCGAGAGACCGACGCGTTCGTTCGGTATCTGACTCTTCTGACCCGGTGGCAGCGTGTCCATCGCCTCGTCGGATCGATCGAGCCCCGGTGGCTCATCGAGAATGTCATCCTCGACAGTCTCCTGTTCTTGGCGCTGCTACCCACTGAGGTCGACGTCATCGCGGATCTTGGGTCTGGAGCCGGCGTTCCAGGCATCCCGCTCAAGATCGTTCGGCCCGAGTTGAAGGTCACCCTGATCGAGTCGCGCGAGCGGCGAGCGTCGTTCCTGTCCACTGTCGTTCGAGAACTCGGACTTCGGGGCTGCCGGGTTGTGGCGGGCCGAGCGGAGGACATCCCGCGTGCGGAGCGAGAGTACGACGCCGTCGTGATCCGCTGTGCTGGAGACTTGACCGAGCTCGTGCCGGTGGCCGCAGATCTTCTTCGATCCGGAGGCCATCGTGATTGCGTCCGGACCACCGAGCACGCGACAGGTTAGAGCGCAGCCGTCTGGACTTGATTGGGTGGAGGTGCTCGGAGTTCAAGGTACTAGAGTCTTCGGAGTCTACAGAAAGCCCTAGCTGGCAGGCCGTAGCTCGGGGAATCCGAACCTCGGCCTTAGGCCGACCGAGAGAGGGCCGACCGAAAATCGAGACACTCCGAGCCACCAAGCGGCAGACCCATTACCCAAACGATCGAACCCGGCCTCGACACTTGCTGCCGAAATCCTGTCACCGGTCCCAGCCAATGAACGAACCGTCGCGGGAGCTGTAGGCCTATCCAGTGTGGAACGTGGAACACACATAAGGCCATCACATGACTGGTAGTATTTGGATCGTGGAACACGAAGGGCGAGGAGCAGCGATCGGTCGAAGGCTTGAGAGCTCGCTACCAATCTGGGCTATGATGCGCCCAAGTCGCCAGGTATGGTTTCAATCGTTGGAGATATCGCCGCTGCCGCCAGAGCGCGCCTCAGTCGGCTCTGAGCCGAAAGTCGACCAATTCGTAAGACCTTAGCAATCGTCAACCAGAAGGGCGGGGTCGGTAAGACAACAACGGCCGTGAATCTGGCCACGGGTCTGGCTCTGGCGGACCACCCTACCCTGCTCGTCGATCTTGATCCCCAGGGCAACGCGACCAGCGGCCTGGGCGTCCAGAAGGCTGACCTCTACCCCACGATCTATCACGTCTTGCTGGGATCAGAGCCACTCGTGAAGGCGCTGCTGCCGACGGCACTCAGCCACCTGCGCTTGCTCCCCTCGGACATCGATCTCGTCGGCGCCGAGATCGAGCTGGTGGGAATCGAGCAGCGGGAGAGCCGGCTCAAAGCCGCCTTGGCTTCCGCGGATGACGACGGATGGACCATCATCGACTGTCCCCCGTCCCTGGGGCTCCTCACGATAAACGCCCTTGTCGCTGCCGATCGGGTGATCGTTCCCCTGCAGTGCGAGTTCTACGCGCTCGAAGGGCTCACGCACCTGCTGAAGACGATCAAGCTCGTTCGGGAACGACTGAATCCGGGTCTCCACGTCGGAGGGATCGTGCTGACCATGTTCGATGGCCGCACCAGCATGGCCGTCCAGATCCGCGAGGAGGTCCACCGATATTTCCCTGGCGAGATCTTCGAGACCGTCATCCCACGAAATGTCCGGCTCAGCGAGGCTCCGAGCCACGGTAAGCCGGTGATGCTTCACGATCTTCGTTCCAGTGGCGCAATCGCATATCTCGAACTGACTCGGGAGGTCCTCAAGCATGCAGAGTAAGCCCGGTCTCGGACGTGGCCTGGGTGCGCTGCTCTCATCGACGCCGGTCGAGGGCGACACCCTCGTGCAGATCCGGGTCGATCAGGTCGAAGCCAACCCGAATCAGCCCAGAAAGGCGTTTGATTCTACGGCTTTGGACGAGCTATCGGCTTCGATCCGATCCTCCGGGCTGATTCAGCCGGTCGTGGTGCGACGTCAGGGGCCCGGCTTTCAGCTCATCGCGGGCGAGCGCCGGTGGCGGGCCGCCCGTCAGGCCGGCCTGAGCCAGATTCCGGCGATAGTCCGCGAGGTTACAGACGCCGAGAGCCTCGAGCTCGCACTCGTCGAGAATCTGCTGCGCGAAGATCTCAACCCGATGGAAGAGGGCGAGGCCTTCGACAAGCTGCTGTCCCAGTTTGGGTGGACGCAGGAGGAACTGGCCCAGCGGGTCGGCAAGGATCGCAGCTCGATCTCGAATGCGCTTCGCCTGCTGCGACTCCCCTTGCCGATCCAGGAGGATCTACGGTCGGGACGCCTGACCATGGGTCACGCCCGCGCCCTCCTGGCCCTGGCCACGCCAGCGGAGCAGCTCAAGCTGCGCGACGACATCCTCGCCCACGACTGGTCGGTGCGCGCGACCGAGGATAGTATCCGAGCGACCACCGAGAGTCGGCCGCGGCGGCCCAAGCAGCGCCGCCGTTCGATCGAGCTGGCCGCCGTCGAGGATGCGCTACAACGAACCCTGATGACGCGTGTCCGCATCGTCGGGAGCGAGCGACAGGGCCGGATCGAGGTCACCTACGCGAATGCCGAGGAGCTCGAGCGCATCACGGGATTGCTTGGCGCGCGACACTGACTCCATGCCGGCCGAACGCATCGTCGTCGGAATGAGCGGAGGCGTGGACTCCTCCGTGGCGGCCGCGCTCCTCACCGAGGCGGGCCACGACGTCGTCGGCGTCACGATGCGCGTGTGGCCGTGGCAGGAGGCGACGGAGGCCTCGGCGCGGTTCGGCTCGTGCTGCGGCACGGACGCCGTCGAGGATGCGCGCCGGGTCGCCGGCACGCTCGGCATTCCGTACTACGTCCTCAACATGGCCGACGAGTTCGACCGCAAGGTCATCGCGCCCTTCGCCGACGCCTATCGTGAGGGACGCACGCCCGTGCCGTGCCTGGCCTGCAATTCAGACCTAAAGTTCGGCTCGCTCCTCGGCCGCGCCGCCGCCTGGGATGCCGCCGCCGTCGCCACCGGCCACTACGCGCGCGTGGAGCGCGATGCCGAGACCGGCCGGTGGCGCCTCCTGCGCGCGCGGGACCTGCGCAAGGACCAGACCGATTTTCTCTGGCCCCTGACGCAGGCCCAGCTCGGCGCCGCGCGATTTCCGATCGGCGATCTCACCAAGGACGAGGTTCGCGAGTACGCGCGCCGGCTGGGACTGGTCACGGCCGACAAGCCGGAGAGCCAGGAGATCTGCTTCGTGGCCGACGGGAACTATCGAGGGTTCTTGCGCCAGCGCGAGCCGGCCACGTTCCGGGCGGGATCGATCGTCGACGTCGATGGCCGGCTGCTCGGCCGCCACGAGGGTGTGGCCGGGTTCACGATCGGCCAGCGCCGCGGTCTGGGGCTCGCGGCTGGCCGCGCGCTCTACGTCGTCGACCTCGACCCCGCGGCCGACCAGGTGACAGTCGGCGCCGCGGCCGACCTCGAGCGCGACCGGCTGGTGGCCGGCCGGGTCAACTTCATCGCCGGCACGCCGCCGGCGGGGCCGCAGCGCGTCCTGGCCAAGATTCGCCACAACCACGAGCCCGCGGCCGCCACCGCTGCGAATGCTGCCCGAGGGGCAGGCCGAAGTCGTCTTCGATCAGCCCCAGCGCGCGATCGCCCCGGGCCAGTCGTGCGTGTGGTATCAGGGGGAGGTCGTCCTGGGCGGCGGAGTGATCGAGCGGCGTTGACACACGCCCAAATCGCGTGATAGTTTTCACAAACCTTCAGCAGCAGCACGTGACCGGGGGAATCCGCCTCATGCATCATCGTCGATCCGACTGGCGTGGGTGGCTCATGTGCACGGTCGCTTCGCTGCTCCTCGTCCTCCCGGCGGCGGCTCTGGCGGCCGAGGGCGGGGGAGAGCACGGCGGCGGTGGCCTGATCAGCCTCGATAAATCGCTGATCGTGCAGGTCATCAACTTCGTGATCCTCCTGGTGATTCTGCGGCGGTTCCTCTACAAGCCGTTCCTGGCCAAGATGGAGGAGCGCACGGCGGCCATCAAGCGCTCACTCGACGAAGCCCAGGGGGCACGTGCAGAGGCCGCTGCGGCAGCAGGAGGAGAACGCGGCGCAGCTGCGGGCGGCGTACGCCGAGGCGGCGTCGATTCGCGACCAGGCGCTTCGCGAGGCGCGAGGAGGCCGGGCGCAAGCAGCTGGAGGCGGCGCAGGCCCAGGCGCGCAAGCTGGTGGAGGACACCAAGGCCCAGCTCGACGGCGAGATCCGCAAGGCGCGCGACGACCTCCGTCGCGAGACCACCGACCTCGCCGCTGGCCGTCGGCCGAGAAGCTCGTCCGCCGCACGCCTGCGCGATGAGGACCACCGGAAGATCGTGGCCGACGCCATCGCCGGCCTGAAGACTTCGTGAAGATCAACGCCGGGTGCGGCCAAGTCGTACGCCAAGGCGCTCTTCGACCTGGCGCGCGAGCGGAATCAGGCCGACCAGATCCAGACGCGAGCTCGACCAGATCGCTCAGCAGATCGCGGGTGACGCCGAGCTGATGGCCGTGCTCGGGCGGCCGTGGGTGACCCCCGCCGTCAAGCAGCAGATTGCCAAGTCGGTCGGCGAGCGCCTGCAGCTGTCCAAGCTCGGCCAGGATTTCCTGGCGCTGGTCGCCGCGCACGGGCGGGCCGATCACCTCGCGGCGATCGCCGACGACGTACCGCGGCATGCTCGACGCCGCGCATGGTCGCGTGCGCGCGCGCGTCCGGACCGCGGTGCCGCTGACCGAGGCCGATCGCACCGCGCTCGGCCAGCGCCTCGGTCGCGCGCTGGCGAGCAACGCCGGCAGCGCCAAGCCACTGGACGTCGTCATCGAAGAAGTCCTGGACAAGCATCTGCTCGGCGGCTTCGTCGCCGAGATCGGCAGCATGGTCGTGGACGGCAGTCTCGATGGCCAGCTCGCGCGGATGCGGGAACGCCTGGTGAAAGGGTAGGGGAGAGACGGCATGATCAAGGCCGGAGAGATCAGCGAGATCATCAAGCGCCAGCTCGCGGGCTTCGAGGCGGAGGTCGACCTGCAGGAGGTCGGCCGCGTGATCGAGGTCGGCGACGGCATCGCGCGCGTGTACGGGCTCGAGAAGGCGATGGCCGGCGAGCTGCTGCAGTTCCCGGGCGACGTCATCGGCATGGTGCTCAACCTCGAGCAGGACCAGGTCGGCGCCGTGCTTCTCGGCGAGGACCGCGCGATCAAGGAAGGCGACACCGTCAAGCGCACCAACCGGATCGCCGAGGTGCCGGTCGGCGAGGCGCTGGTCGGGCCGCGTCGTCAACGCGCTCGGCCAGCCGGTGGACGGCAAGGGCCCGATCGAGACCACGGAGTTCCGGCCGATCGAGCGCTACGCGCCTGGCGTGGTCGATCGGCGCTCGGTGAAGGAGCCGCTGCAGACCGGACTCAAGGCCATCGACTCCATGATTCCCGATCGGCCGCGGTCAGCGCGAGCTGATCATCGGCGACCGCGGCACCGGCAAGACCGCCATCGGCGTCGACACGATCATCAACCAGAAGGGGCAGGACGTCTTCTGCTTCTACGTCGCCATCGGCCAGAAGCGCTCCACCGTGGCCCAGGTCGTGAAGATGCTCGAGGACGCCGGCGCGATGGCCTTCACGACCGTCGTCGTCGCCTCGGCCTCGGAGCCGGCGCCGCTGCAGTACATCGCGCCGTACACCGGCGTCACGATGGGCGAGTACTTCCGCGACAGCAAGCGCCACGCGCTCTGCATCTACGACGACCTCTCGCAAGCACGCCGCCGCCTATCGCCAGCTCTCGCTGCTCCTGCGCCGGCCGCCGGGACGCGAGGCGTATCCGGGCGACGTCTTCTATCTGCACTCCCGTCTGCTCGAGCGCGCGGCCAAGCTCAACGACGACCTCGGCGGCGGCTCGCTCACCGCGCTGCCGATCATCGAGACGCAGCTCGGCGACGTGTCGGCCTACATCCCGACCAACGTCATCTCCATCACCGACGGCCAGATCTATCTGGAGTCCGACCTGTTCTACGGCGGCGTCCGGCCGGCCGTGAACGTCGGCCTCTCGGTCTCGCGCGTCGGTGGCTCGGCGCAGATCAAGGCCATGCGTCAGGTGGCGGGCAAGCTGCGGCTCGACCTCGCCCAGTACCGGGAGCTCGCGGCCTTCGCCCAGTTCGGCTCCGACCTCGACCGGGCCACGCAGGCGCAGCTCGCCCGCGGGCAGCGCATGGTCGAGCTCCTCAAGCAGGGCCAGTACCAGCCGCTGCCGGTCGAGAAGCAGGTGGCGATCATCTTCGCCGGCACCCAGGGATTGCTCGACGACGTGCCGGTCGATGCCGTGCGGGCCTTCGAGGAGTTCTTCTACGGCTACCTCGAGCGGCGCCACCCGCAGATGCTCGCCGAGATCCGCGACAAGAAGGAGATCAGCGACGCGCTCCGCGACCAGCTGGCGAAGGCGATCGGCGAGTGCAAGACCGAGTTCATCGCCGCCAAGGGCATCAAGGCCGCCTAGAGTCCCGATGGCGACGCTTCGGGACATCCAGCGGCGGATCCGATCCGTCCAGTCGACGCAGAAGATCACGCGCGCCATGAAGCTGGTGGCGGCGGCGAAGCTGCGGCGGGCGCAGGAGCGCATCCTGTCCGCCCGGCCGTACGCCACCAAGATGGCCGAGCTGCTCGGCAATCTCGTGAGCGGCACCGACGACTGGCCATCCGCTGCTGGAGCAGCGCGAGGGACCGCGGCGGCAGATCGTCATCATCACGGCCGATCGAGGCCTGGCCGGCGCCTTCAACACCAACGTCATCCGCCGGGCGGTGGAGCTCGTGCGCGAGTCGAGCGCGGCCGAGGTGACGCTGGTCGTCGTGGGCCGCAAGGCCCGCGACTTCTTCCGCCGCCGGGCGACCACGATCAAGCGCGACATGATCGGCTTCTGGGATCGGCTGGCCTACAGCCACGCCGTCGAGCTGGCCGACTATTTCATGCAGCAGTACCTCGACAGCGAGGTGGACGAGGTCGTCCTCCTCTACAACGAGTTCCGCTCGGTCACCATGCAGCGTCCGGTGCGGGTGCAGCTGCTGCCCATCCCGCACGGCGAGGTGCGAAGCGGCCGAGAGCGCGGCGCCGGTGGACTACATCTACGAGCCGAGCGCCGAGGCGATCCTCGGCGATCTGCTGCCGCGTCACGTGCGCATGCAGGTCTATCCGCGCGCTCATGGAATCGCTGGCCGGCGAGTACGGCGCCCGCATGACGGCCATGGAAGCCGCCACCAAGAACGCCAAGGAGATGATCGACGTCCTGACGATCCAGTACAACAAGGCCCGCCAGGAGAAGATCACCAAGGAGCTGCTCGACATCGTCGGCGGCGCCGAAGCCCTCAAGCAAGGAGCGGAGGCATGAGCACCGGAAAGATCGTTCAGGTCATCGGGCCGGTCGTCGACGTGGAGTTCGAGCCGGGCCAGCTGCCCGCCATCTACAACGCGCTGCTCGTGCAGGGCGTCGAGAACAAGGACGTCTTCGCGTACTCGCAGAAGCTCACGCTGGAGGTGGCCCAGCATCTCGGCGAGAGCCAGGTACGCACGATCGCCATGGCCTCCACCGACGGCCTCACCCGCGGGCATGTCCGTGGACGACACCGGCGCGCCGATCACGATCCCCGTCGGCAAGGCGACGCTCGGCCGCATCCTCAACGTCGTCGGCGAGCCGGTCGACAAGGGCCCGGCCATCAACGCCACCAAGTGTATCCGATCCACCGCCCGGCGCCGCCCTTCGACGAGCAGTCGACCAAGGTCGAAATGTTCGAGACCGGCATCAAGGTCGTCGACCTGCTCGAGCCGTACACGCAGGGCGGCAAGACCGGCCTCTTCGGCGGCGCCGGCGTCGGCAAGACCGTGCTGATCCAGGAGCTGATCAACAACATCGCCAAGCAGCACGGCGGCATCTCGGTTTTCGCCGGCGTCGGCGAGCGCACGCGCGAGGGCAACGACCTCTACCACGAGATGAAGGAATCGGGCGTCATCGAGAAGACGGCGCTGATCTTCGGCCAGATGACCGAGCCGCCGGGCTCGCGGCTGCGCGTGGCGCTGACCGGCCTCACCGCGGCCGAGTACTTCCGCGACGAGGAAGGCCAGGACGTGCTGCTGTTCATCGACAACATCTTCCGCTTCACGCAGGCCGGTTCCGAGGTCTCCGCGCTGCTCGGCCGCATGCCGTCGGCCGTCGGCTACCAGCCGACGCTGGCCACCGAGATGGGTCAGCTGCAGGAGCGGATCACCTCGACGAAGAAGGGCTCGATCACCTCGGTGCAGGCCATCTACGTGCCGGCCGACGACATCACCGACCCGGCGCCGGCCACGGCCTTCGCCCACCTCGACGCCACCACCGTGCTCTACGCGGCCGCTCGACCGAGCTCGGGCATCTACCCGGCGGTGGATCCGCTGCACCTCGACCTCGCGCATTCTCGATCCGAACATCCTCGGCCTCGAGCACTACCAGACGCGCGCGCGCGGTGCAGTCGATTCTGCAGCGCTACAAGGACCTTCAGGACATCATCGCGATTCTCGGCATGGAAGAGCTGTCGGACGACGACAAGCTCACGGTGTCCCGGGCGCGGAAGATCCAGCGCTTCCTGTCCCAGCCGTTCTACGTGGCCGAGGTCTTCACCGGTCAGCCCGGACGGTACGTGAAGCTCGCCGACACCGTGAAGCGCTTCAAGGAAGTCGTCGACGGCAAGCACGACGACCTGCCCGAGCAGGCCTTCTACATGGTGGGCGACATCGGCGAGGTGGTGGACAAGGCCAAGAAGCTCCGCGAGGTCGCCTAGTGGCCGAGCGACTCACGCTCGAGCTCGCCACGCCGACGCGGATGGTGGTCACCGCCGAGGTCGACGAGGTGGTGGCGCCGGGGAGCGAGGGCTACTTCGGCGTGCTGCCCGGCCACGCGCCGTTTCTCACCACGCTCGGCATCGGCGAGCTGATGTACCGCATCGGCCGCGACGAGCACCACGTCGCGGTCGCGGGCGGCTTCGCCGAAGTGCGGAACGACAAGGTCATCATCCTCGCCGACTCCGCGGAGCCCCCCGCCGACATCGATCGCACCCGCGCGGAGAAGGCCCTGGAGCGCGCCGAGACGCGTCTGGGCGGCCGCGGCGGCGAGGAGAACGTCGACTTCGACCGGGCGCGCTCAACCGCCGCCCGGGCGTTTACCCGCCTCACCGTGGCCGGCCGGAACCGATAGAATTCACGCCCCGGCGACATCCAACCGCCGCCGGAAACCGTAGTCCGGGCTGATACGCGTCCTCACGAGCGTCGAGTCATCACCGATTCTCACCCCACTGAGGAGGCGAGCATGAGGCATACGCCTTGGCGGCTGGCTCTCGTCCCCGTCCTCGGCCTGACCCTTTCGGCGCTGGTGGTGCCGAGCAGTGCCGGCCCGGACAAGATCAAGTATCCGGAGGCGTGGAAGACGCACGTGATGTACACCACCGTCGACCGGTACGACATCAAGCAGTTCCGCGAGCTCTACGCCAGCTCGCAAGCCGCGGTGGACGCCATGAAGGCCGGCCAGCCGCTGCCGGACGGGACCGTCCTCACGCTCGTGCAGTACAAGGCCGAGGTCGATGCGGCCGGCGCCCCGGTGAAGGGCGCCAACGGGCGCTTCGTCAAGGGCGACGTGATCGCCCTCACGGTGATGGAGAAGCGGGCGGGATTCGGGACCGAGTATCCGCCCGAGCTGCGCAACGGCGACTGGGAGTACGCCGCGTTCAGCCCGGCGGGCGTGCTGAATGACAAGGCCAACTACAAGGCGTGCTTCGAATGCCACAAGCCGCACGAGAAGATGGACTACGTCATCTCGCTGGCTGCGGTGCGCGGTGCCGCCGCGCCGACCACGGCCCCCAAGCCGGACGTCAGGATCGCCGGCTTCACGTTCGGACCGAACAAGCTGGCCGGGACGGTGGGCCAGCCGGTGACCTGGGTCAACGAAGACGACTCGCCGCACCAGATCACGATCGTCAGCACCAAGGAGCGCTCGCCGATCCTCACCAAGGGGCAGAGCCACGTCATGGCCTTCCCGAGCGCCGGCAGCTACGACTACGCCTGCGGGCTGCACCCGAACATGAAGGGCTCCGTCGACGTGAAGTAACCGGACTCACTGCTGCCCAGCGGCGCGGGCGGGCTGCCCGCGCCGCGCAGCAGATCGCCGGCCCTGCCCAAGCGCAACTGCGCGTTCTGTCGGATGGCCGCCCGTGGCGCTCCGCTTGCTCCATCCCCCGGCATGCTGACCATCCTGATCACCGACGACGAACCGCATGTGGTGGAGCTGGTGCGCGTGACCCTCGAGGACGAGCGCGTGCGGGTGATCGAGGCACCCGACGGCGTCACGGCGCTGGCGCTCGCCGACGAGCTCGAGCCCGAGCTGATCTTTCTCGACGTCAATCTGCCGGACCTCAGCGGGCTCGAGGTGTGCCGGCGCCTGCGGCGGCATCCCCGGCTGGCCGGGCTCGAGCATCGTCATGCTGACGGCCGCGGCCCAGCAGGAGGACATCTCCCGGGGCCTGGCGGCGGGCGCCACGCAGTATCTGACCAAGCCCTTTTCACCGGTGCGGCTGCTGTCACTGGTGGAAGGGCTGCTGCCGGGGGCGGCATGGCTTCCCGAGTAGCCTCCGATGGATCGGGTCGCGATCTGCGCCGCCCCGGCGCCGCGGAGCTGCAGTCCTTGCGGTACGCCGAGGACATCCGCCGGCTCTACCGCCAGCTGCAGCGAGCGATCTGTCAGTCGCTGCTGGGATTGGCCAACGCGCTCGAGGCGAAGGATCCCTACACGCGCGGACACTCCGAGCGCGTGGGCGCGTGGGGCCGCCGGCTCGCCACCGCCCTTGGCCTGTCCCCCGGCGATGTCGAGACGGTCGTGCAGGCCGGGCTGCTCCACGACATCGGCAAGATCGGCATTCCGGAGACCGTGCTGCGCAAGCGCGGCCCGCTCGACACCGCGGAGTGGGCGCTGATGCACAATCACCCGATCATCGGCGCGCAGATCGTCGCCCCGTTCGAGTTCTTCGCGACCGGCGCTCTCGTCATCCGGCACCATCACGAGCGCTGGAACGGCACGGGCTATCCAGACGGTCTCGCCGGTGAGGCCATTCCGCTCGGGGCTCGCATCGTCGCCGTCGCCGACGTGTACGACGCGCTCACCTCGGACCGCCCGTACCGTGCCGCCCTGCCGCGAGACGTGGCCGTCGCGCATCTCATGAGCGAGGCTGGCCGGACGCTCGACGCAGACGTCGTGGCCGCGCTGCTCGGCCTCATCCGGCTCGACGCCGACGCCGCGTGAGGCGAGCCGTGTACGCCCTCGAGCATCCGCTCGTCCGTCGGCAGGGCGCACTGCTCGACGACACGCCGTGGAATGCGATCGCGACGCTCGCGCTTGGCGTCGCCGGCGTCACCATCCTGTCGGTGCTGGGCCTCGTCCCGCGGGCGGCCCTCGGAATCGCCGGGACCGCGGCCGCTCACGGGACGCTGCTCGGCGTGGCGCTCGCCTGGACCTCGACCGGTGAGCGGCGCGACCGACAGGCGCCGCTCGAGGCCGCGCTGCTGCTTGGCGCCGCCGCGTGCGCGGCGGAAGCGTTGCCGGGCGGCTGGCTGGCGTATCTGGCGCTGCCCGCGTGGCTCGCGTGCCGCCGGCCGGACTGGATCGGGGCTGGCGCGGCCCCGAGCGGCGGCGCGGTGGCCGGCGGGGCGATCTTCGGACTCGGCCTCGGCGTCCACCTGCTGGTGAGCGCGTGGCTGACGCTCGGCCATCACGTACGACTCGGGCCTGCCGGCGAGCTCGCCGCCTGGTGGGCCTACGATCTTGGCGCCAACGTCCTCTCGGCCGAGGCGTTCTTCCGGGCCGCGCTGTTCGAGCGTGCGCATCGCCGCTGGGTCTTTCCCGCCGCGGCCGCGCTATCGGCCGCCGCGTCGGTTGCACGCTATCTCGTCGACCCGCTCCTGCCGCACTCGCCGGAAATGATCGCGGGCGCGGCCTTCTACCTGGCCCTGCTCTCAGTCGGCAACTGCTGGCTCCTGGCGCGCACGGGAAGCCTGCTGCCGCCGCTACGCCGCCGGGCTGGCGTTCTTCGCCGTGTACCGACTGCTCGCAACGCGCTGAGCGGAGATCGTGGTGATCGCCGTCGGGGTGGCGCTCGCACTCGCGCTCATCACGGGCGCGCTCGCGCTGTCCGCCGACGGCGCGGCCTCGCTCTGGCGGCACGCCTACCACGTGCCGGTCGTGGTCGCGGCCCTTCGCTATGGCGGCCGCGGCGTTCTGGTCGCCCTCGCCGCCGTCCTGCTCTACGCGCCGTTCGTGATCCCGTCGCTGGAACGCTCGGGTCCGAGCGGGGAAGTCCTCGAAGGCCTGGTGACCTTCGCGATGCTTCTCGGCAGTGGCGTGCTGAGCGCGGCGCTGGCCATCGGGGTGCGGCGGCAGCGCGGACGCTTCGAGACGTTGGTGGCCGTCCAGCGCTCGCTCGAGGGCGAGGCGCCGATGTCGGTGGCGCTCGCCCGACTGCGCGCGTGCCTGGCGGTGCGGCTCGACGCCGACGTTGGACTGGCGGTCCAGGATGGCAGCCGCGTGGCGGTGGCCGGCGGCGTGGAGATGGCGTCGAGCTCGGCGGTGGCCCACGTGCTCGCCTCTGGGGAGCCGCTGTTCGTGGCCGATGCCGGCGGTGTGACGAGACCGCGACGGTGCTTCGTCACCCCACTCGGCGCGAGCGGGCCGATCACCGGCGCGCTGGCCATCGAGCGAGCCGGCGACATCCATCCCGATGAGCGGCGGGCGCTGCTGACGCTCGCGGCGCATCTGGGCCTGGCCCTGGAGAACGCGCGGCTGGCCGCGCGCCAGCGGCGCTTCGGCGACGAGCTCGCCGAGAAGGTGGCGGCCGCCACCGAGCGGGTGGTGGAGATCGATCGACTCAAGTCCGAGTTCGTCGCCCTCGCCTCGCACGAGCTGCGGACGCCGCTCACCGCGCTCCAGGGCTTCAGCGAGCTGCTGGCCACGCGGCGCTTCGCTCCCACCGAGATCGCGCGGATCGGGCTCATCATGGCCACCGAGACCGAGCGACTGGGCCGCATCGTCAGCGACTTCCTCGACCTGACGCGCCTGGAGCGCGGACTGGCTCCGCCGCTGCGCCGCCGCCGGGTGGACGCCGCCGCGCTCGTCAGCGATGCGGTGGAGCTGCTGCGACGCGGACGCACCACGCACGAGCTCGACGTGGAGCTCGATGGGCCGCTGCCCGAGCTCGACGCCGACCCCGACGCGCTGGATCGCGTCGTGAAGAACCTGGTGGGCAACGCGGTGAAATACTCGCCGGCCGGGACCCGTGTCCGGGTGGCGGCGCGCGCGCGCAGCGCCCCGAGTGCGGTGGAGATCACCATCGAGGACCAGGGCCCGGGCATCGCCGAGGCCGATCTGCCTCGGGTGTTCGAGCCCTACTACCGCGCGGCGGGAGCCTCCGCGGCCGCCGGCGGTCTCGGGCTCGGACTGGCCGTCGTGAAGTCGCTCGTCGACGCGCACGGCGGCGAGATTCACGCCGAGAACATGGCGCCGCACGGCACGCGGATGACGCTGATTATTCCCGCCGTTCCTTGACACTCCGCGTCGGCGGCGTGTAGGCTTGCCCGCGTATGCCCCGCCGCGAAGAGATCGCGCTCCGCATGGCCGACGCCATCGTCCGGCGCCTCACGGCGCGCAAGGTCGTCGAGGTGCGCGACGAGGACGTCGTGCGCGCGGTCATTCGCCACGTGGTGTCCGACAACATCGCCGCCGAGGAGCGCCTGGAAGCCGACGCGCGCCAGCTGCTTCTCGACCACGCCAAGATGATCAAGGACTCGGCCGCGGACTACCGGCAGCTGCTCGGCAAGGTGAAGGAGAAGCTGGCCCGCGATCGAGGATTCATTCTCTGATGCGCATGAGCCGCGAGCGGATCTTCCACCTCGCCGACCTGATCGTGAAGGAGCTCGACGCCACCGAGGGCGTGCACGTCAAGGCGGTGGACGAGGTCCGGCCCGAGATCATCCGGGCCCTCACCGAAGAATCGAAGTTCGAGGAATCGGTCGACAGCGAGGTGCGCAAGACGCTCTCCACCTACTCGCGGCCCATGCCGGAGGGCAGCCGGGAGTGGGAAGTGCTCTACCAGAAGACCCGCGAAGAAGTGTTCCGCCGCCGGCTGCGCCTGTGACGCGGCTGGTGGTCGGCATCACCGGAGCGAGCGGATCGATCTACGGCATCCGGCTCCTCGAGGTGTTGCGGGCCACCAGCGAGCTCGAGCTCCATCTGGTGATCTCGGCCGCCGGCAAGCGCACGCTGGTGGAAGAGACCGATCTCAGCGTGAGCGACGTGGAGGCGCTGGCCCACCACCGCTACGACGTGCGGGACATCGGCGCGCCGCTGGCGTCCGGCTCGTTTCGCACCGCCGGCATGGTGATCGCGCCGTGCTCGATCAAGACCGCGGGCGCGATCGCGGCCTGCTACGCCGACACGCTCGTCTCACGCGCCGCGGACGTGACCCTGAAGGAGGGCCGTCCGCTCATCCTCGTCGTCCGGGAAACTCCGCTGCACCTCGGCCACCTGCGGGTGCTGACCGCGCTGGCCGAGATGGGGGCCGTGATCCTGCCGCCGATGCCGGCCTTCTACAACCGCCCCAAGGATCTGGATGACGTGGTCAACCACACGGTCGCTCGCGTGCTGGACCGTCTGCAGCTGCCGCAGACGCTGGTCGGCGAGTGGCAGGGTGGTCACCGTCGCGGCCCCGGGGCCGCCGGTGGTTGACCTCTCGGTCGTCATCCCGGTCTACGACGAGGAAGACAACCTCCCGGAGCTGTGGGCCGAGCTGCGTGGCGTGCTGGAGTCGCTCGCCCTGACGTTCGAGGTCGTCTTCGTCGACGACGGGAGCCGCGACCGGAGCGCCGAGCTCATCCGGGGCTTCCGCGATGCCGATTCGCGGGTGCGGCTCGTGCGGCTCAAGGCCAACGCCGGCGAGACCGCCGCCACCGACGCCGGATTCAAGGCGGCCCGGGGCACGTGGGTGGTCACGATGGACGCGGATCTCCAGAACGACCCCCGAGATATCCCGACCCTGATCCGTCATCTCGACCGCTGGGATGCGGTGACCGGCTGGCGCGTGAAGCGCAGCGATGGCGATTCGGCCGTGCGCCAGATCTCGTCGCGCGTCGCGAACGGGGTGCGGAACCGACTCAGCCACGAGAGCATCCAGGACAGCGGCTGCACCTTCCGCGCCTTCCGGCGCGAGTGCCTGCGCGAGCTCGTGCTCTACCGCGGCTTTCATCGCTTCATTCCCACGCTCCTGCGCATGCGTGGCTATCGCGTGATCGAGGTGCCGGTGCACCATCGGCCCCGCCGGTTTGGCCAGTCGAAGTACGGAGTGCTGAACCGGGTGTTCGTCGCCACCGTCGACCTGCTGGCCGTTCGCTGGATGAAGCATCGTCTGCTCCGCTACGAGGTGGCCGAGGATCTCGGCGGCGATCTGATCCGCGACTAGACACGATGAACGTCCTGCTCGTCGGTCTCGGTCGCTGGGGCGAGCAGCATCTGCGAGTTCTCTCTCAGCTCGGCGCCACCGTGTGGGTGGCCGAGGTGTCGCCGGCGCGGCGGCAATGGGCGGTGGGCCAGGGGATCGATCCAGCTCGCGTGAGCGACGACTTCCGCACCGCGCTGCCCCGGGTCGATGCGGTGGACATCGTGACGCCGGCCGACAGCCATCGGACGGTCGCCGAGGCCAGCCTGGCCGCCGGATGTCACTGCTTCGTCGAGAAGCCGCTGACCGTGTCGGTTGGCGACGGCCGGGCCGTCGCCGCCGCCGCGGTGGCGGTCGGTCGCGTCGTGCAGGTCGGTCACATCTTTCGATTCCATCCCGTGACCACGGCGCTGGCCGCCGCGCTGGCGGCTGGACGAATCGGCCGTGTCCGCTATGCGACCGGCCGGTTCGCGGGCTTGAAGCGGCCGCGCACGGACGTCGGCGTGACGCAGACCGACGCCATCCACTATTTCGACCTGTTCGCGTATCTGCTCGGTCGCGAAGCCACGCGGGTGAGCGCGGTCCAGCGGGACTATCTAGGGCGCGGCCTGGACGACATGTCCGTGACCACCGTGGTGTACGACGACGTGCCGCTCCTCGTCGAGGCCAACTACTTCGCGCCCGGCAGCCAGCGCGAGTGCGTCATCGTGGGCGAGCGGGGCGCTCTGGTCGCCGATTTCGCAAGCTCCACCGTGGCCCTTCACACGGGCGAGCACCGCTGGCGCGAGGGAGCCTGGGAGGCGGTTGACGAGGGCAAGGAGGAGCTGGCCGCCACCGGGCCGGAGCCATTGCGGCTCGAGCTCGAGGCATTCCTGACCGCCTGCCAGGGCCACGGTCCCAGCCCGGTGTCAGCCGAAGCCGGCGTGCACGCCCTCGAGATCGTGGAGGCGGCGGCGCGTTCAGCCCGCCTCGAGCGCACGGTCTCGATCGCCGAGATCCGCTAGCGGCGTCGGGGAAACCTCGACGGGCGGCCGGGAGCGAATCACCCGCCGCATTTCGAGCGAAATCTTGACACCGACGAGCCGCCTCAACGAGACTCGATCGGTGGAAGTCGTGTCGATTCTGGCGGTCCGGGTCCCCACCGCGCCGGTTCGCCAATCCCACGGTGGGCACTGATCTCCGACTCGGCTGACGCCCGGCGCTCGCCGGGCCAGAGCTAGGCGGTACCCCGTGCGATACCCCAGCTTCGCCCACGTGCGCCTGGTCTCGACCCTGGTGCTGGCCCTCCTCGCGCTGATGGTGCCTGGTGCTCAGTCGACCGCGCAGGTCGCGACGCTGCCGGCCGCCGCAGGCATCGCGGTGGTGACATCGTTCATTGGCCTCGGCCCGTCGATGAACAACCCTCCGGATCTGACGATCGCTGCCGGACTCGACCGGCTGCTCGTTGGCAGCAACGATCTTGTGGTCATCCGCGGCAAGGACGGCGCGGTCATTGCGTCGATGGATCTACAAGTGTTCTTCGGGTCGGTGCGGGCGCCTGGAGAAGACACGGTGTTCTCTCCCCGGGCGGTATTCGATCCGGACAGCGAGCGGTTCTTCGTCGTGGCGGCGGCCAACGATCTCGCGAGCGCCTGCAATCCGGCGACGACCTGTGTCGCCCACTATTTGCTTGCCGTTTCGATGAGCAACAGTCCGGCCAACCTCGACCCGTCGGAATGGACCTTCTACTCGCTCGACGCCACGCTCGACAATGCGGTGGCCACGCGTAACTTCGCCGACTTCACCGACATCGGGGTCAACGAGCAAGCCATTGTCATCACCTCGATCCAGCACGACATGGTCACGAATGACTTCGTCACGGCCAAGGTCCGGCGCCTGCCCAAGGCCCTTCTCGTGGCCGGCAGCCCGGTGATCTCGAACGACTGGCAGGACTTCGTGGCGATCAACGTTCCGGGTACGGCCACCCGAGTGCCGGTGATCCATCCGGCGGCGATGTTCGGCACTCCGGGACACTTTTTTTTGACGAGCCGCGTGCCGGGCCCGGCAAGCAACGACTGCAGCATGGTGGTGTGGTCGCTTGACAACTTGCTGGCCACCACGACCCTCACCGGGAAGCTAGTCCCGAAGACGAGCGGCTGCGCTCCCCCCCCAGACGCGCGGCAGCCCTTCGGCCTCGGCGCGGCGACGCTGCGCACATCGAACGCGGCCGGTGGGCACACGGCCCGGCCCGTATATCGTAACGGCTCGCTGTGGGACGTGGAGTCCGTCCAGCGGACGGTGAGCGGTGAGACGGTCTCGGCGGTGCGCTGGATGCAGCTGAACGTCAGCACCTGGCCGGCGACACCGACGTTCGTCCAGGACGCGTTCATCAACGTCGCCGGCACCGACCACTTCTATCCCGCCATCATGGCCGACGCCTCCAACAACGCGTTCATCGTCTACGGACGCTCGAGCGGAAGCGGCGAGTTCGCGTCGGTGTACGCAACCGGGCGCGCGGCGGCCGATCCGATCAACACGTTGCGGGCGCCCGCGCTTCTGCAGGCCGGAACGAGCACACTGAGCGTGACGAATCCGGCGGCCTATGGCCAGCACTTTGACGCGGCGCTCGACCCCGACGACGGGACCGTGTGGGTCGTGGGCGAGTATGTCACGTTGGCCTCGGCGTGGGGCGCGTGGGTGGGGAACCTCTCGGGGCCGCAGCTGCTGACGGTCACCAAGCAGGGCAACGGCACGGGGGCGGTGACCAGCCTGCCCGCCGGGATCAGCTGTCCGACCGACTGCCTGGAGTCGTTCGACGCGGGCACCGGCGTGACGCTGACGGCCACGCCGGCCGCCGGATCATTCTTCACGGGGTGGGGCGGGGGATGCGGCGGGCTCGGTGCGACGTGCGACGTGCTGATGGATCGTCCCCAGAGTGTCAGTGCGGGCTTCGCCCTGCAGTCCGTCATCAAGTTCAGCGCGGCGTCGTATGCGACGACCGAGCCGACGTCGGTCACCACGAACGCCACGATCTCGGTGACGCGCACGGGAGGGACGCACACCGGCGTGACGGTGCACTTCGCGACGGTGGCCGAGGTCGGCGCCGGCAAGGCCACCGCGGGCGTGGACTACGAGCCACGCTCACAGACGCTCACGTTTTCGGCTGGTCAGGCGACGGTGACCGCAACGATTCCGATCATGCCCGATACGCTGGCCGAGGGCGCGGAGACGGTGAAGCTGCTGCTCACCAGCCCCGCGGGCGGCGCGGTGCTGGGCAGCCCCGCCGAGGCCACGCTGACCATTCAGGACAACGACCAGGCGGGCGCGATCCAGTTCGTGCTCTCGAAGTATACGGTCGGCGAGCCCGCCGCCACCACCGAGCCCGCCCAGATTGCGGTGACGCGGACCGGCGGCGCCGCCAGCGGAGTCACCGTCGAGTTCCATACCAGTGACGGCACCGCCACCGCCGGCCAGGACTACGAGGCGGTTGCCACCACCCTGACCTTCGCAGCGGGCGAGACCCTGAAGATCGTGGAGGTCCCGATCCTCCCCGATCTGCTGGTCGAGGGCGACGAGACGATCCTGCTCACGCTGTCCAATCCCACCGCCCCCGCCACGCTCGGCGCGCAGAAGACCGCCGTCTTGACCATTCGTGACGCGCAGATGGGTGTGCAGTTCAGCGCGCCGACGTACACGGTGAGCGAGGCGACCACGAAGGCAACGATCGGCGTGGTGCGGACAGGTCCGCTGAACGGCACGGCGACGGTGAGCTACTCGACCTCCGACGGCACCGCGACCGGAGGTGCCGACTACACGCCGACCTCGGGAACACTGACCTTCAAGGCCGGCGACACGGCCAAGTCCTTCACCATCCCGATCCTGAACGACACGGTGGTCGAAGGGCCGGAGACGGTCCTTCTGCTCCTCAGCAACTTCAGCGGGGCGGCTGCGGGCCCGCTCAGCTCGGCCGTGCTCACGATCACGGACAACGACGTGGCCGGCGCCGTCAAGCTGAGCGCGGCGACCTTCTCGGGAAGCGAGGCGCTCGGGGTGGCCACCATCACCGTGAGCCGCAGCGGCGGGACCGCCGGCAGCGTGACGGTCGACTACGCGACCGCCGATCAACCCTGCGTGACGCCGCCGTGTCAGGGCAAGGCCCAGGCCGGGCTCGACTACGAAGCAACGATGGGAACGCTCACGTTCGGCGCGAGCGAGACGACGAAGACGGTGCTGGTGCCGATCTTCAACGACACCCTCGTCGAGGGGACCGAGACCTTCCTGTTCAATCTCAGCAATCCGCAGGGCGGCGCGACCCTCGGAAGCCCGACCCAGGCCACGGTGAGCATCGTCGACAACGATCAGGGCGGCGCGATCCAGTTCAGCGCCGCGACGTACACGACGACCGAACCGGTGGCGGCCTCGATCACGGTGACCCGCACCGGGACCAGCCTGGCCAGCGGAGCCAGCGTGCAGTTCGCCACCAGCAACGGAACCGCCACCGCCGGCATCGACTACACGGCGACCGTGACCACGCTGGTGTTTGCCGCCGGCGAGACGACGAAGACGGTGCCCATCCCGATCCTGGCCGGCGGCGCATCGGGCGATGAGACCGTCAACCTCACGCTGTCGAACCCGGCCGGCGGCGCCACGCTGGGCACGCGCACGACCGCGGTGCTCACGATCGTGGACGCGGTGAAGGTGGTGCAGTTCAGCGCCCCGACCTACACGGTGACGGAGGGGAACGGCGGCGACGATCACCGTGGTCCGCGGCGGGCCGACGACCGGATCGGTCACCGTGCCGTACGCCACGGCCGATGGCTCGGCGACGGCGGGAACGGACTACACGACGAAGAACGGCACGCTGACGTTCGGCCAGGGGATCAAGAGCCTGTCCTTCACCGTCACGACGCTGAACACGCCGGCCGCCGACGGTCAGCGCACGGTGAACCTGAGCCTCGGTGTGCCGAGCGTCGGCACCACGGTCGGCCCGAACGCCACGGCCACGCTGACGATCCAGGACAACGACGCGCCGGGCACGTTCCAGTTCGGCGCGGCCACCTACAGCGTGGTCGAGGGTGGGACGTCTCCGGTGATCATCACGCGGACGGGCGGTAGCGGCGGTACGGTCGTCATTCAATGGGCGGCGACCGGCGGCTCGGCAACCGGAGGCGCGCTGCCGACGACCCCGGGCGCCGACTACGCGCCGATGTCCGGCCTGCTCACCTTCGGGCCTGCCGTCACGAGCCAGCGGGTGCCGCTGACCATCGTCAACGACACGATCGCTGAGGATCCGGAGACCGTCGCGCTGGGGATCGCGGGGATCGTCAGCTCCAGTGCGGGAGCGGCGTCGATCGGTGCACAATCCTCCACGACGCTCACCATTCAGGACAACGACACCGGCGGAACCGTCGAGTTCATGACCACCGCCGTCAGCGTCGCGGAGAACGTCGCCGGCGGGAAGGCGACGCTGACGGTGAAGCGGACCAGCCCCAGTGCCGCGACCCCGCTGGCGAGCGGAGTTCTGGTGGACTACGCGGTCACCGGCGGCAGCGCTGGCGCCGGGGACTTCACGCTGGCGGGCGGCACGCTGACATTCGCCGCTGGTCAGACGTCCGCTTCGATCCAGGTCACCATCCTCAACGACGCGGTACCGGAAGCGAACAAGACGGTGGTCGTCACGCTGAGCAACCCGCGCTCGACCGGTCTCGCCACCGGCGCAAACAAGCCGATGCTCGGGGCGGCGACCACCGCCACGCTCACGATCGTGGACGAGGAGCCGCGGCTGGCGTTCGCCGCCGCCGCGTTCTCCGTCGCCGAAGGCGCCTCGGTGCTGGTGCCGGTGGTCCGGACGGGACCGACGACGGGCACCGTCTCGGTGGACGTCACGGGCGTGAGCGGGACGGCCACCGTGAATACCGACTTCACGATCACCCCCGGGACGCTGACCTTCGGACCCGGCGTCACGAAGCTCAACGTGACGATCGCCACGGTGAACGACGCCGCGGCCGAGGGCGCCGAGCAGGCGACGCTGCAGCTCGCCAACCCGGTCAACGCCTCGCTGGGGACACTGAGCAGCGCGACGCTGACGATCCAGGACAACGAATCGGCCGGCGTGATCCAGTTCGCTGCCGCCTCGCTGAGTGCGGTGGAGGGGCGGACGGCGCGAGTCACGGTCACGCGCACCGGCACGAATCTGGTCGGCGGCGTCACGGTCGGCTGGTCGGTGACCGGCGGCACGGCGACGGGCGGCCCGTTGCCGACAACCCCGGGCGTCGACTACGCGCCGACGTCGGGCACGATCACCTTCGACGCCGGCGCGACGTCGCAGAGCTTCGACATCGTCACCGTCGACGACGCCGAGGCCGAGGGGACCGAGACGGTCCTGATCTCCCTCGATCCGCCCGGCGGCGGGGCCACGCTGGGAACACCCAGCGCCCTCACCCTCTTCATCGTGGACACCGAGCAGTCCGTGGCCTTCGGTCGCACCAGCTACAGCGTCGGCGAGACGGTGCCGCAGGCCGTGATCTCCGTGGTCCGGCTGGGCGTCCCGGAAGGGACCGTCACGGTGACCGCGGCGACCGTGACGGCAACCGCGCTCCCCCTGGCGGTCCCGGGTCTCGACTACACCTCGGTCGCGCCGACGGTGCTGACCTTCGGACCCGGCGAGATCCTCAAGACATTCAGCGTGCCGATCCTGACCGCGAACGCCTTGTCGCGCAGCGGCAACCGACTGGTTGGCCTCGAGCTGTCGAGCCCGACGGGAGTGCTGCTCGGCGACGCCAGCACGGCCACGCTCACGATCCTCGACTTCCGCCCCGACCTGGTGATCACGACCGTCAGCACGCCGGCCGGAACCCTCAACGGCAAGCTGGTATCGGCGCCGACGACGGTCCGCAATCTCGGCCTGGTGCCGTCGCCGGCATTCCGCGTCGGCGTCTTCATCGCGGCGGACGACCCGTTGCCCGGCGCCGGCTCGCTCCTCACCCAGCGCGACGTGCCGAGCCTGGCGGCGGGCGCCACCACGAGCTTGCCGACCCAGATCTCGATCGACGACGACCTGCCCCCCGGCGACTATTTCGTCTCGGCCATCGCCGACTTCCAGTCCTCGGTGACCGAGGCCGACGAGAGCAACAACGGGCTGGCAAGCGCGCCCTCGTTCATCCGCGTGGCCCGCAACCTGACCAAGTTCCAGTCGGCCAGCGCCAACCTCAGCCAGTCGTCGCCGTCGCCGCTGCAGTTTCCTCGGGTACCGCTCGACGTGACGTGCGATGCCCCCGGCGCGATCAACCTGTCCGGGAGCTTCACCATCACCAGCCAGCAGGCGCAGGATGCCACCGGGGTCGCCGATCTCACCGGCACGCTGGACAACGTCGCCGTTCGCTACGTCATCGCCTTCAGCGGGACCGCAGACGTCAGCGACCACCTGGTCGCCACCCTGACTTCCATCTCCGCCACCGGGGCCTTCATCGGCAGCGGCACGGGAACGCTCGACGGGACACTCGACGGCCAGACGCTCAGCGGCACGGTGAGCGGCACGATCAACACCTCGACCGGCGGCGTGTGCGCCTTCACCGGAAGCCTGACCGCTCAGGCCACGACCTCGAGCCTGCTGAAGTTCGCCACCCGGATCCGCCCGGGGTCGTTCGGATTCGACGTCACGCCGGACAATGTGATCTTCCCGATGGCCGCCGAGGGCTATGCGGCGATCTTCACGGTGCTCTTCGACGAGGGGGGATTCCCCGATCCCTCGACCGTCCGCTTCACCGGTCCGGCGGGCTCCGGGTACACCAACACGCCCGCCGACCCGGAGATGAGCGGCACGAACCAGGCTGGCACGAAGGCCCGCTACGTCTCGCCGCCGCAGGCCGGAACCGTGACCGTGCCGGGTGGCGTGTGGTCCGTCCTCTACAAGGGCACGCCGCGCTCGTTCGTCGTGCCGCCGCTGGACTTCGACGCACGGCTCGTCGTGCTGTATCCCACAGTCACCGTGGACTCGGGCGGCGTCCTGAACAAGGTCGACTGGGTCTACAAGGACCCCCTCACGGGGAACGTGTTGGCGGCGGCCCCTTCGTTCATCAGGAACGTGCAGGTCGTGCTCCAGCTCAACGGCGACTCTTTCGAGATCGAGTCACCGACGCTGGATCGCTCGGTGACGTCGTACACGGTGCCGTCCCGACCCTCCTTTGCCGACGTCCGCGAGCTGTCGCTTCGCTACACCGACCTGGCCGGCAACCTCTATTTCGCGGACTACGGCAAGTCGTTCAACATCCAGGTGGAAGCACGATTGGAGAACACCTACGGCCCGTTCACGTCGCCCGGCGGCTTCCCGGAGCGGCTGCTTCAGGTCTTCGTCGACGTGCCGGCCGACTCGGTGGACGTGACGGACTGCTTCACGCAGGCCCAGAGTGGTCCGAGCTTCTTCGTCAGCGTGGTGAACGACGGCGCGGTCGGCCCCTTCCCGAGCCCCATGTGCATCGAGCGCACGGGCACCACGCAGTTCAACGACGATCCGACGCTGATCGACATCTTCAGCATCCGACAGCCCCTGTCGGGACCGCCGCTGTCGGTCGGCACCGCGTTCCGCTTCAACGTGGTACCGATCGACTCGCGGTTCCCGCCGCAGAACGTGGTGACGACGCTCAAGAATCCGGAGGCCAACACGGCCTCCGACTTCATCTTCATTCCCAACTTGAACACGCCGACCCTGAAGCCGTCTGGCACCGACTTGACCGACGCCCGCCTGGGCCAGAATCTGACCGTGAGCTGGTCGCTGCCGAGCTTCGCCATCCAGGAGCAGCGGTTCTCCCCGATCGTGAACCTTGCCGACGGCACGTTCTGCCAGGGCGTCCAGCAAGAGCTCGCTCCCGGCACGACCTCGACGACGTTCAAATTCCCGACGACCTGCTTCAATCAGACACCGGCCGTGGCGCAGTTCTGCATCTTCTTCAAGGGCGAGAACGGCGAGTCCAGCACCGGCTGCTGGTTCTTCGGCGACCCCGGCTAGCCCCGTCGCTGCGATCCCGACGGCGTTCTGCTCTCGGAATCAAAGGGCGTGACGGCTCACTCCGAGCTCAGCACTGAGGCGAAGTTCGGGCTACTGCTCCTCGTGGGTCCGTTCATGTGGCTGGTGATCCGTGTCTACCGAGCGTTTGGGTTCAGACCAGCGTTCGTGGCAACTGTGCTCCTGTTGGCCATCCTGTCCGGTTTGTCTGTAGTCGACTACCAGCGTAGCTACCGCAAGTGCGCGGCGACCGTCACGGAACAAGGCGAGAGGCGCGAGCCCTCCATCAAGAAGTGCGCGGATAAGCCGAGCCGGCGGATCATCCGGTACGCGTGGGGTGGCTCCATCATTGCCATGATCGTCGGCGCTCTCGTCGTCAATGCTCCACTGCGGCGCAGCGTCGCGAGAGACCTCGGGCTTATGCGAGCGCCCAGGGCATGATGTCCTGACGTGTCGCTGCAGCGGCCTCGTCGGCCCGCCGCCCCGCAGTAGGCTACGGCTGAATCGAGCCCGTGAACTCGAAGGCCAGCGGGGTGTTCAGTCGGGTCAGTGACCCTTCGGGGCCCCCATGTAACTAGCAGCTAAATTCTTTCGGTGGCCTTCAGACCGACGGTGACGGGCTTGCTCTCGTCGGCGACCTTGGCGCGGGACTGCTTGTCGGTGACTTCCGTGATCTCGGCTTCGCTCACCACGTCGCGCTGACCGGTGGCGGCTTCACGGAAGATCAGCAGCTTCTGGCCGACCATGGCGCCCTCGCCGGAGCCGACGTTGAGCACCGCCTCGCCCTTGCCCCCGCCGACCACGCGGGCCCGCAACGGAAACGTCTTGCGCAGCTTGCCGGCAAGATCCTTGGCGACGACATCGGCGACCTGGGCGCTCGACTGCGCGGCCGGAAAGGCCTGGGCCACGGAGGCCACGACGGTGGAGGTCTCGGTCTCGATCACCCGCAGGGTCAAGGTCCATTCGGGACCGCCGCCGGCCACGGTGCCGACCGTGATGAGCCGGGCCGAGAGCACGCGGCCGAGCTGCAGCGCGGTGCGCTGATCGGCCAGGGCGCTGGAGGACAGCTTCAGCTCGGCGAGGAGCTTGTCCATGACGTTGCGCTCGACCAGTCGGGCCCGCGTCTGCGTCTCCAGCGCCTGCCCGATCTTGAGCAGCATGAAGTCGTACTCGCCCTCGCGGAACGGCATCCGCCCGCGGCTCTCCAGACCGAGCAGGGAGATCGTCAGGGGCAGTGACGTCCAGTCGTCGCGCGCGGCGGGCGGGCGCACGACATCGCCGCGCTTGAACTTGGCCGCCAGCTCGTCCACCAGCGCGTCGACCCGCTTCTGCTTGTCCTGATCCTTGGCCGCGCCCTGCGACTCACGCACATCCTTCAGGAGCGCCTGGGCCATGGCATCGTTGGGGTTGATCGCGACGGCCTTCTCGAGCGCGGTCGCCGCCTCGGCGTACTTGCCCTGGCGCCGCAGCAGCGCGCCGAGATTGCTCGCCGGCTCGAAGTTGTAGGGATCCGCCTTCTGCGCCTCGGCGTACGCAGTCTGCGCGCGGTCGGGCTGACCTTGCTCGGCCGCCACCCGGCCCAGGCGGCTGTACGCGATCGACTTCTGGATCCCGGGCACGCCGGCGAAGGAGACGACCGACTCGTAGTTCGCCGCGGCCTTCGTCAGATCGCCTTGCTGCGCGACGGTATCTCCTTGTACGAGCACGCAGCCGGGCCGCCGCGCGTCCACCTTCTGCGCCTCGGCGCAGAACTTCTGCGCGGCGGTCGGGTCACCCTGTCGAAGCGCGACCAGCGCGAGACCCTCGTACGCTTCGGCCGGCCGGGCCTTGATCGCCCCCTCGAAGTCCCGGGCGGCCTCGGCGAGGCGTCCGCCCTCGAGGTGGCGATAGGCCGCGTCGATCTGGGCCTTGCCGCCGCCGCCGGCCAGCATGAAGTAGAGCCCGCCGGCCACGACCACGCCCGCCGCCACGCCGACCAGCAGGCGGAGCAGTCGCCGGCGCTCCAGCACTGCGGGACCCGCCGGCACGGCCTGGGCCCGGGACGGCGTCACGTAGCGAGTGGAGGGATCGCCGTAGAGCACCGAGGCGGTCCAGGTCAGCTCGGTCTTGCCGAATCGCCGCACCGCCGCGCGGCGAGCCTCGCGCATCGCCACGCCGATCGACTGGCCCCCGGCCAGCTCCCGATAGAGATCGTCGGCGAACTGGAAGCCCGCCGAGTCCGGCGCCGCGCGGAGCGAGCCGATGAAGTGCTTCACGCCCGCCATGAGGATGGCGCTGGCCAGTCCGAACACCGCCGGCTCTCCGGGAGCGCCGCCGGCCGCGCCCTCCGCCTCGCAGGCGGTGACGAACACCAGTCGCGGCACCGTGGCGCCCGCCGGCAAGCGGCCGAGGTCGGCGGCGCTCACCCGACCGTCGGCGAGGCGCAAACCGCTGGCCGGGCCTCCGGCCGGGTCGTACTCGACCTGTCCGGCCACGTGCAGGATGTCGCTCGCTTCGAACTGGGCGAGCAGCTCCGCGCGGGTCACGGCGCGATCGTTGACGACGACGTCGAACTCGGGCCGGTCGCCGATCCGGGTGCCGAGGTGCGTGGCCTCGCTCAGCGCCTTGGGCAGGTCGCCGCGCGGGTCGGCGACGAGCGCGATCTTGAGCGGGCCGCGGGCCTCGCGCGGCTTGGAGGCGGCCAGTGACTTGGCGGTGCTGACCACCCGGCCCATGGCGAAGCGCAGACCAAGAAACTCGCGCCCGTCGTGCAGCAGCTCCCACGGGATCCGCGTCAGCTGATCGTCGATCGTGAGGGTGAGCTCCGGTGCGGTGGTCTGCGCCACGCGGGCGCGGGCCTTCGGCGGCAGCAGCAGCTCGGTGAGCTGGCGGCCGAGCACGCTGAGGTCTTCCAGATTCTGCTTGGAGATGTGGCCGTCGCGGTCGGCGCCGGCGAGGATCGACTCGACGCGCTGCAGGGCCTGACCGACCGCGGCCTCGTCGTACGTCGCCTCCTCGGTGTCCCGCGCGCTGTCGTCGGCGCCGCCGGTCTCACGGCTCGACACCGTGAGTCGCGCGGCCACGCGCGACACCCCGATGTGCAGCGTCCGCTGTGCCGTGTCGGGGCTGGCCGGTACGGCCGCTCGCAGCCGCGACTGCTCCTGCGACCACACCACGTCGTACACCACGACCTTCTCGAGCTTGCCCTTGAGCGCCGAGGCGCCGACGGGCAGGAAGATCTCGCTGCCGAGGTCGCGGCTGGCCTCCTGGAACGTCGTGTCGGAGACCAGGATCTGGCCGGGCTCGGCCAGTGACTGCACCCGGGCCGCGGTGTTGACGGCGTCGCCGAAGACGTTCGACTCCTCGACCAGCCCCATGCCGCTGTTGAGGCCGACGCGGACCAGGATCTGCTCGCGCTCGGGCCGCCCCTCGTTGTGGGCGTGCAGGCGCTTCTGGATCTCGATGCCGGCCTTCACGCCGGGCGTCGCGGTGGGGAACACCGCCAGCAGGCCGTCGCCGAGGCGCTGCAGCACCCGGCCGCCTTCACTCTCGATGGGCGGCACCACCAGGTCGTTGTGGCGCTGCAGCATCGTCACGCCCTCGAGATCGCCGCGCATGTCGAAGAAGGTCGTCGAGCCCTTGATGTCGGTGAACATGATGGTGACCGGGCGCGCGAACTTCTCCTGGATCTCGCGATCGAGCTCGTTGCGACGGCGCACATAATCCCAGACGTTGCCCTGCAATCCCGGACTGGTCGGCTCGTCGTCGGCCACTGGTAGGCGACTCCTCTACTTAGTGATGACCTTCAGGAGCTTCTTCTGGGCGATGAGGCGCTCGACCTTGCCCACGTCCTTGCCGTCGAGCGCGGCGAACGAGACTTGCGGTCGGACGTCCTTGAGGAGGCCCTCGCCCAGCGATTCGATGTTGCGATCGAGCACGACCTTCGTCTGCGGATCGACGAGCGGCTCGCCCTCCTGGTACACGATGACCTTCATGTCGGCCCGCACCTTCTTGGCGCTCCCCATGCCGACCGCCACCCGCTGGTTGCTGACCGTGACCACCGAGCCGCCCACCAGCGGGTACTCGGCCTTGAGCTTGGCGGCGAGCTCGCGCATCTTCGCGCGGGCCGAGCCCGGCGCCTTCTCGGGATCGAAGATGTCGCGCGAGGCCAGCACGGTGCTGGTCTCGGTGTTGATCAGCTGGGCGTAGACCTCCACCGACTTGGGCGACTCGTTCACCGTCGCCACCATGATGGCCTCGGCCGCGGCCAGCTTGCCGGCGCGCACGGCGGTGGCCTGGTCCACCAGCGCGCTGCGGGAGAGCTTCAGCTCGCGCAGGATGTTCTCGAGCTGATCGCGGCTCACCACCTTGAATCGCCCCTGGTTGACCAGCGCGTCCACCAGTGACTCGAACGCGCTGCCGTAGAGATCGGACGCCGGGCCCTTCTGCGTGAAGGGCAGCACGGCCACCGCCAGGCGGGAGCCGATCTGCTCGACCTCCTCGACCTTGCGCACGACGCTGGCGGTCTTGGTGACGGTGGCGCCGGCGCGATCCGTGGCGGTGATCGTGATCTGGTTGGGCCCGTCGACCAGCGGCACGATGTGGCTGAAGATCTGGGGCTTGCCGGCCTCGGTCTGCCGCAGCGTCTTGGTGTCCTCGTTGATCTTGACGCTGGTCACCGGGTTGCCCGACGTGACGATCCAGGAGACGGAGAGAGACTCCTGCTGCACCTCGGACGGGAGCGCCTCCATCTCGATGGCCAGGGCCTGCGTTCGCAGGAAGGACGGCACGATCTGCCGGCGCCACGCCACCGGCACGATCTCCGGCTCGAGCCGGTGGCCACCCTGACGGAGCTCGGCGGGGATCGGAATCCGCACGCGCGTGAAGTTGCCGACCGCGTCGGCGGCTTCGATCTGGAACGCCGTCTCGGTGCCCGCCACGTCGGCGGTGAACTTGCTCTCGGCGCCCGCGCTCAGTGGCGTCGCTTGCCCGTTGATGACCAGCGGCCCGAGGCGGACGTTGTCGAACACCGTGCCCTCGAGCCGGATCCGTCCGCCGGCCCGCGCCGCGCGATCGATGACCACCACCGGACCCTCGCGGTCCACCACCACGTTCACGACCGCCTTGGTCTCCTGGCCGAGCAGATCCTTGGCCAGCACCTCGATCGCGTTCGTGCCGGGCGCCAGGCGCGCGAGCTGCGTGAACGGCTGGCTGGCGATGGCGGAGTCGATCAGCTGCGACTCGCCGTTGACCTCGACCACCGCCACCTGGTTCTTGGACTCGGCGGTGCCGCGGACCTCCATCGTGAGGGCATTCGTCAGCAGGCCGTCGGCGGGGGCGTCGATCTTGATTCGCGGTGGCGCCTTGTCGGCGGAGGCCTGCCGCAGGAGCGCCGCCCGCGAAAGGTTGTAGTAGTACGAACCCTTGGCGGTCGGAAAGGCGGCCAGGGATTTCTCCAGCGCCTCGACCGCGGCCTTGTACTGACCGTCCTGGTAGAGCGCGACGCCGAGCTCCCGGACCGGGAAGTACTCGATGAAGGCGACGCCGTAGGTCCGGGCGGTGCGGTCTTCCTTGTCGCGCTGCTGGCGGGCGGCGCGAAAGTCCTGGATGGCGGCCTTCCAGGCGCCGGCGTCGGAATACTTGACGCCTCGCTCGTAGTAATCCCACCAGGTGCCGCGGAAGACCTGGGCGACGGCCACCGCGGGAGTGCGGTTGCGAGCGAGGTCGATGGTGCGGGTGGCCTCGGGGGTCACTCCTTGCCGGAGCGACTCCTCCAGCGCGGCCACGGCCTCGTCGTAGCGACCGAGGTTGTAGAGGGCGACGCCCTTGTCTCTGTAGGGGAAGTACCCATAGCGCATGCCGTACAGGCGCGTCCCCTTGTTCTCCTTCGGGTCGGCCTGGAGCGCGGCGTCGAACGCCTGAATGGCCTCGGCCCAGCGCTTGGCGTCGAGGTGTTCCAGGCCCTTGATGTAGACGTCGCGGCCGGCCTGGGCGGAGGCTGGACCAGCGGGCCAAGCGATCAACGCGACGATCACGAGGGCGACGAGCCTCCGTAGTATCGACGCGCGTTCAGCCATGCATTTCATACTAGCCGAAACGCGGGAGCTTCCGAGCCTAGAACCGGAACACGGACGATACGGAAAACTCGAGCAGATCCTTGCCGTAGTTGCCGGCGAAGTCGAGCTGGAAGCCGGGGAAGGGAACGATGCCGAGTCCGGCGGTGCCCTGATAGCGGTCCTTGCCGCCGGCGTAGATCAATCGTTCGCCGACCGCGTCGACGTTGTTCAGCGGACCCGCGTACCTGATCTTGTGGTCGGGGTTGGTATAGAAGCCGCCCCGGGCGGCCAGCGGAATGTTCTTGATGAAGAAGATGTACTCCGCCCCGAGATGCAGCTCGACGTTGTCGTCGAGCTTGTACTGCGTGGCGATCGTGTCGGACAGCGGCACCTGGAAATGCTCGACGAGCTGCGAATACCGGATGTAGGTGGCCTCGAAGGCCACGGTGAGCCGCTCGAAGAACCGATAGGCGGCGCCGGCCGCGTACACGTCGGGGACCTTGAAGCCGAACGGCAGCGAGCTCGTCGCGCCCGAGACGTTGTTGGTGATGTTGAACGTCATGTCGTACTGGGGGCCCCGGCGATAGACACCACCGAACGAAAGGTCCTTCGTCGGGTGCCACAGCAGGCCGACGTTGACCCCGATGCCGAGATCGGTGCCGTCGACGGCCTCGGTCTGTAGCAGATCGGAGGGGTTCGGCGGCCCGGTGAAGCCGAACGTGCCGAAGCGCTCCAGCCGCGAGTTGATGCGACCGAAGGAAAACTCGAGGCTCACTCCGACGTTCGGGAGCCAGGGGTTCTCCTTCTCGAGGTTGACGGCGGCGCCCAGGCCGAAGTTGAGCGCGGTGATCTCGAGCTCCGATTGCACCGGCAGCAGGCGCTGGATCGTGCCGTTGGTGGGGTCGGTGAGGAACACCCCGTTGGTGTTGAAGTTGCTCTTGTAGTTGATCAGCTCCCGGACGAAGGCGGCCAGGACCACCCGCTCGGTCGGATACACGAAGCTGAAGAAGGACGGCGTGTTGACGCTGTCGTCGAAGTTGCGATCGTGCACGGTGTTGTTGGTGGCGCCGTCGGTGGGCGTGTTGGTGAAGGCGTTGATCGTGTTGCGGAAGCGCGTGTACTTGTACTCGGCCGAGATCTCCGGTCGCTGCAGGATCGTGAGGCCGGCCGGATTGGCCACCACGGCGGTGGCGTCATCGGCCACCGCCACGAAGGCGCCGCCCATGCCGAGCGCGCGGGCGCCCGGATTGTTGAAGTTGAACTGAAAGCCACTGAACGTCTCCGTGTTGGTGAGGCCGGAGTCGCCGGCCGCGACCGGCCGGGCGAGAGCCAGCATCACCAGGGACAGGAGCAGACCGCACGCGAGTCGCCTCATCCTCGTTCCTCCGTTGACTGAGCTCGCCCGAGGCATCGTCTGTATTCCCTGGCGACGCGTGGTTGGCGCGCCATAGACTCGATTCATGCGTGCACGCGCGTGAGAGCCAGCCTGATGGTGGTGGTGATGCTCGTGCTCCTCGGCGCCGCCGCACCCGCCGGACCGACGACCGCGATCGCGCCCGAGCTGCTCGAGGCCGCCGCCGCTCGCGGAGCCGCGCGGGTCGTGGTCCAGCTCACGGTGCCCGAAGGCGCCGCTGCGGCCGCGATCGAGGCGGCCAAGCAAGCCCTCTGGACCGACCTCGGAGGCACCCGCTACCGCGTCGTACGGGATCTCCCCGGACTCCCCGTGGTGGTCCTCGAGGCCTCTGTCGAGGCGCTGGGAGCGCTGGCGGCTTCGCGCCACGTTGCCCACGTGGCCGGAGACCAGGTCAGGCGCCTCCAGTAGAGGAGCAGCTCGCGGCGCGGGGTCGCGAGCCGACACCGGTGAGATTCTGACCAGGAAGGGGTCTGCGGTGCCTCGTCCGGCTCGGTCCAGGGGAGGGGGTATGGACTGGCCGGCGCGATCTCTCAGTGAGGGTGTTCCGGTTCCAAGTCCCCGAAGCTGACCCATCATGTTGGGCAGATCCCTGAAAAGAGACCCTACACGATGTGGATGTAGTGGGGGTTGCAAAAGCTCACAATCACGTTGATTCGGCCACGACGCCCACCCTAGACTGGCATATCAGGCACTGGTCGCATCGACTCCGACCCGAATGCTCCGTCACCTCGGGTCGAGGATCCCCTGACGGCTTACCGTGGCAGCCGCGCTGTGTCGGCGGCCGCTTCCATTGGTGAGACCAACCCCATGTTCTCCAGAGACCCTCGCCCCACCGGGGCCGGCCTGAGCAGAAGGATCGCTCGCTGGGTCGGCCTCGCGGGGCTGCTGACGCTCCTGGTCGTGGCGTCAAGCCGGGCCCAGGGGCAACCGATGGTGGCCGCCGAGCTCCACCAGAAGGCGTTTCAGCAGGGCAGCGTGCGGGTCATGGTCGAGTTCGAGGCGCCCTACGTCCCCGAAGCCCACCTCCCGACGGTCGCCCACATCCTCGCGCAGCGGCAGAGCATCGCGGCGCTTCAAGGAGTCGTGCAGGGAAGCCTGCGCGGTGTTGCCCACCGCGTGGTGCGAGATTTCCGCGGCGCCGCCCCGGTCCTGGTCGTTCAGGTCGGATCAGACGGGCTTCGCCAGCTCGAGTCGCTTCGCGGGGTCGTGGCGCGCGTCGTCGAGGATCGCCCTCGCCGTCCGGCGCTGTCAGAGAGCGTCCCGCGGATCCAGGCGGATCAGGCCCTGGCGCTCGGCTACGACGGGACCGGCATGGCCATCGTCGTCATGGATACTGGCATCGAGAAGGACCATCCGTTCCTGCAGGACGGCACCGGGGCTTCCAGGGTCGTCGGCGAAGCGTGCTTCTCGAGCAATGATCCGAGCGCCTTCGCAACCAGCTTGTGCCCGGGCGCTCCATCGACGCCCGGCGGCACGTCGTCCACCGACCCCGGCTCGGGGCAAGCCTGCTCGGCCTCGATCGACGGCTGCAACCACGGCACGCTGGTCGCCGGCATCGCGGCCGGCCGGGGCCCCGACTTCAACGGGGTCGCTCCGGGCGCGGACCTCATCTCGATCCAGGTCTTCTCGCAGTTCAACGACCCGGTGTTTTGCGGCGGCGCCGCGCTCACCCCGTGCGTCGGCAGCTATCCGTCGGACGAGCTGGCGGGCGCGCTCTACGTCCGGGACTCGCTGCTGGCGCCGGGGCCGTTTCCAAACATCGCCGCCATCAACCTGAGCCTCGGCAGCGGCGGGTTCACGATTCCGTGCGACCTCGGCTTCCCGGCCGAAGCCGCGTTGATCCTCGATCTCAAGGCACGGGGTGTGGCCACCGTCGTCGCGTCCGGCAACGAAGGCCGGAGCAATTCCGTGTCGGCCCCGGCCTGCATCGGATCGGCGATCAGCGTGGGCGCCACCACGGATCCCCCGGCGGAAGCGATCGCGTCCTTCTCCAATCGCGCGCCGGGCATGAGCCTGCTGGCGCCGGGTCTGTCGATCACCACGTCCACGACGGGCGGCGGGTTCGAGATCGCCAACGGCACCTCGATGGCGGCGCCCCACGTGGCCGGCATCTTCGCCCTGTTCAAGCAAGCCGTACCGACGGCCTCGGTCGACGAGATCCTGGGGGCGCTGCAGACCACTGGCGTGACGATCGGCGGATTCAAGCGGGTGAAAGTTCTCGACGCGCTGGGGACCTTCGCGAATACCGTGCCCACGCTGCAGTTCAGCAGCGCATCCTTCAGCACCAGCGAGGGCGACGGCCCGGGCAACGCCACCGTCACCGTGACCCGTACCGGACCGGCCAATCTCATCGCCACCACCACGGCCACCGTGCAGTTCGCGACGGCAGGCGGCACCGCCACGCCGGGGACGAGCGGTGCCGCGGACTACGTGGCCACCACCCAGATCCTGACGTTCAGCCCGGGGCAGACGTCGAAGTCCGTGTCGATCCCCCTCACCGGCGACTTCACGCTGGAGCCGGACGAGACGGTCGGACTGTCACTCACCAACCCGAACGACGCGGTCCTCGGCGGGCCGAGCACGGCCACGCTGACCATCGTGAACGACGATCAGGCGGGCGTGATCGAGTTCGAACAGTCGACGTACCTCGTGGACGAAAGCGCGGGGATCGCGACGATCACACTCCGGCGGACCGGCGGCCTGGCGGCCGGGGTGACCGCTCTGGTGTCCACCCTGACCACCGGCACCGCGACCACCGCGGACTACACCCCGTTCACCAACAAGGTGGTGACCTTCGCGGGCGGCGCCACCACCGCCAGCTTCACGATCGCGATCAACAACGACACGCTGGCCGAGGCCGATGAGACCGTCGTGCTGCAGATCAGCAGTGTGAGCGCCCCGGCCACCATCAACCCCAACAAGAACACCACGACGCTCACCATCCACAGCGAGGACATCGCCGGCACCGTGCAGTTCGGCGCCGATAGCTACACGGTGACTGAGGGCACGGCGGCCGCAGTGATCACGGTGACCCGCACCGGAACCAGCAGCGGGACCACCGTCCAGTACCACGTCATTGGCGGTACCGCCGACGGAAGTAGCGGCGTCACCAAGGATTACACGCTGGCGACGGGGACGCTGACCTTCAATGCCAACGAGATGGTGAAGACGTTCGCGGTGACCATCGCGAATGACATCGTGATCGAGCCCGATGAGACGGTAATCATCGAGCTGTTCAACGCGAGCATCGGCCTCGGCTACGGCCCGCGTCGAACCGCGACGCTGACCATCCACGACAACGATGCGCCCACCATCAAGTTCGGAGCGGCGACCTACCGGACCGTGGAGGGCACGCCCGGCGCCATCGTGGTCACCCGGACCGGCGGCCTCGGCAGCCCGGTCACGGTGGACTATCAGGTGACGGGCGGCACGGCCACGGGCGGAGTCGACTACACGCTCACGAGCGGAAATCTCACCGGCGGGACCCTCAGCTTTGCGATCGGCAGCGGCAGCCTGACGCTCAGCGTGCCGACCACCTCGGACTCCATCTACGAGCCCGACGAGACGGTTGTCCTCCACCTGCTCAACCCGAGCAAGGGCGTCGTGGGCCTGCCCGACACCACGACCCTGACGATCGCCGACAACGACGCTCCCGGCACGATCCAGTTCAGCGCGCCCACCTACAGCGTGTGGGAGAATGCCGGCCCGGCCTTCGTGCGCGTGACGCGCACCGGCACGAACCTGGCCAGCGGCATCACCGTGCAGTTCAGGACGACCAACGGCACCGCGACGGCCGGCCCCGGCGCCGACTACACCAACGTGTCGCAGACGCTCACGTTCGCCGCCCTCGAGGCGTTCAAGGACGTGGCGATTCCGATTCTCGACGACTCGCTGCCGGAGGGCAACGAGACCGTGCTGCTCGCGCTGTCCAATCCCTCGACCGGCGCCGCGCTGGGCGCGACCAAGACGGCCGTCCTCACCATTCTGGACGACGAGCAGACGCTGCAGTTCAGCGCCCCGGTGTACGTGGTGAACGAGTCGGCCGCGACCGCGACCGTCACGGTCACCCGGTCCGGCCCGGCCGTGGGCACGGTGACGGTGGACTACGCGACCACCGCCGGCTCGGCCACGGCCGGCGCCGACTACACGGACGTCAGCGGCACCCTCACGTTCACCGCGGGAATCGCCAGCCGCACCTTCACGGTGCCGATCGTCAACGACACGGTGTTCGAGAGCGCGGAGTCGATCTCGCTCGTGCTGCGTCATCCCACCGGGGTCGCGCAGCTGGGGCCGTTGAGCACTTCCACCATCACCATCCTCGACAACGATCCGCCCGGCGCGATCCGGTTCAGCGCCAGCGCCTACACGGTGTCGGAGTCGGCCGGGGTGGCCACGATCACGGTGCAGCGGACGCCCGGCTCGACGGCCAGTGCGGTGACGATCGACTATGCGACGGTCGCCCGGCGGCACCGCCACGCCCGGCGCGGACTATCTGCTGACCTCCGGCACGCTGACCTTCAAGGCCGGCGAGGTCAGCAAGACGTTCACGGTGCCGATCGTGAACGACAACGTCGACGAGCCGAGCGAGACGGTGAACCTCGCCCTGTCGAATCCGACCGGCGGGGCGACGCTGGGGACGCCGATCACGGCGGTGCTCACGATCAGTGACGAGGACGTCCCCGGGGCCATTGGCTTCAGCGCCGGCACCTACGCGGTGCTGGAGTCCGCCGGGCTTGCCCTGATCACCGTGACCCGCACCGGCGCGGCGGGAGCGGTGACGGTCGACTTCACGACGGCCGACGGCAGCGCCATCGCTCCGGCCGACTACACCGCGGTCTCGCGCACGCTCTCGTTCGGCGGGGGCGAGACGACCAAGACCATCGCGATCCCCATCGTCGAGGACGGGATCCGCGAGGGCAACGAGACGATCCTGCTCGTGCTGTCGAACCCGACGGGTGGGGCCACGCTGGGGGCGACCAGGCAGGCGATCCTCACGATCACCGACAACGAGACGGGCGCCATCGTGCAGTTCTCCTCGGCCGCCTACGCGGTGGCCGAGAACGTGCTGAGCGGGACGGCCACCATCACGATCACCCGTACCGGCAGCACCGCGGCGGGCGACACGGTCCTGTTCAAGACGCTCACGGGGGGCACGGCGGTGAACGGCACCGACTACACCGGCGTGTCGAACCAACCCGTCACGTTCAACGCGGGCCAGGCGAGCGCTACCGTGCTGGTGCCGATCATCAACAACAGCAACATCGTGGGCAGCCGCACCGTCAACATGGCCCTCACCTCGCCGAGCGTGGGGCTCAGCCTGGGCTCCCCGCGAACCGCGGTGCTGACCATCCTGGAGGATGACGCCACCATCCAGTTCGCCAGCGCCACCGCCGCGGTGACCGAGGGCAGCAGCGCCGTGCTGGCGGTGACCCGGACGGGAGGCACGGTCAGCGCCGCCACGGTGGCCTACACCACCGCCAACGGTACGGCGACGGCCGGCAGTGACTACACGGCGAAGACGGGCATCCTGACGTTCGGCGCGGGCGTCTCCACCCAGAACATCACGATCGCGACGACCAACGACACGGTGGTGGAAGGTCCCGAGACGTTCACCGTGACGCTCTCGTCGCCCACCGGCGCCACGCTTGGCGCGACCACGGTGGCGACGGTGACGATCAACGACAACGACGCCTTCGGGACGCTCCAGTTCGCGAACGCGGCCTACACGGTGACGGAGGGCGCGTCCGCCTCGCTGGTCGTGACGCGGTCCGGCGGCAGCGCCGGCCCGGTCACCGTGACGTATCAGACGAGCCCCGGCGGTGGGGGCGGCAATCCCGCGACCGGCAACGGAATCGACTACACCACGACGTCCGGGACACTGACGTTCCTCAACGGCATCGTGAGCCAGACGATCGTGGTGCCGACGAAGGCCGACACGCTGCTCGAAGGGCCCGAGACGTTCACGGTCACGCTCTCACCGCCGGGCGGCGGGGCGAGTTTGGGCGCGACCGCGGCCGCGGTCGTGACGATCGTCGACGACGAGACGCCGCGGCTGCAGTTCGCGACCCCGAACTACACGGTGGCCGAGGCGACCGGATCGGTCACGCTCACCGTGCAGCGAGTCGGGCCGGCCACGAGCCAGAACACGGTCCAGTACTCACTGGCCGGGGTCACCGCTATCGGCGGCGGCGTGGACTTCGCCAGCACCGGCGGAACGCTGACGTTCGCGCCAACGATCACGAGCCGAACGATCGTCGTGCCGATCACCAAGGACTCGATCAACGAGCCGGCGGAGACGTTCACGGTGACGCTGGCCAATCCGACGGGCGGAGCGGTCCTCGGCTCCCTGAGCACGACGACCGTGACGATCACCGACGATGATCCCGCGGGGACCGTCCAGTTCAGCCAGCTGAGCTACGCCGTGGTCGAGGGTGGTACCGCGACGATCACGGTGACCCGCACCGGCACGGCCGGGCCGGTGATCGGTGAGCTTCGCCACGAGCAACGGGACCGCCACCGAGCCGAGCGACTACACCGCCGCGGCGGGGACGTTCACGTTCCAGGCGGGCGAGACGACCAAGACGTTCACCGTCCCGACCGCCACCGATGCGCTCACGGAAGGCAACGAGTCGGTGAACCTGATGCTCTCGAGCCCGACCAACGGGCTGCTGCTCGGAAACCCGAGCACGGCCACGCTCTGGATCCTCGACGTGCAGCAGACGGTGCAGTTCGCCGGAACGGCCTACTCGGTGACCGAGGGCGGATTCGTCAACGTCCTCGTCACGCGGGCCGGCGTCCCCGATGGTACGGTCACCGTGAGCTACCAGGTCGGCGGCGCGAGCACGGCGGTGGAGACGTCCGACTTCACGCTGACGCCGGGCCAGGGGACGCTGACCTTCCTGCCCGGGATCACGACGCTGCCGATCAAGGTGCAGGCCATCAACGACACGCTGCTCGAAGGACCGGAGTCGATCGTCCTCACCCTGAGCAACCCGAGCCGGCGGCGCGTCGCTGGGGGCGCCGACCACGACGCAGGTGACCCTGTTCGACAACGAGCGACCGGACCTCGTCGTGACGTCGCTGTCCGGGCCCATGCAGGCAGCCACCGGGCTGCCCATGACGATCATGGCGACGGTCCAGAATCTGACGGGCGGGCTCGCGCCGGCCACGAGCCTCGGCGTCTTCCTCTCGCCCTCGTCGAACACCCCCGGCGCGGGTGTGCGGATCGGGCTCGTGGCGATTCCGTCGTTGATCGGTGGCGCGAGCTACACGGCCAGCGCGACGGTCACCGTGCCGCTCGACCTCGCCGCCGGCGACTACTTCCTCTCCGCGGTGGCCGATGCCCTCGGCGTGGCCGCCGAGGAAGTCGAGACGAACAACGGATTGACCGCGGCTGCGCCGGTCACCGTCGTCATCGTTCAGCCCGACCTGGTCGTCAGCACGATCACGGGCCCTGTCAGCATGCCGCGCGGCAAACCGGTCGCGATCCCGATGACCGTCCGGAACCTCGGGGCGGTCGCCTCGGGTCCGTATCGGGTCGGGGTGTTCGTATCCGGGAGCGCAGATCCCACGGTCGCCGCGGCGACCGGCACCCTGCTCGGGATCACGGACATGCCGACCCTGGCCCCCGGCGCGAGCGCGGCGGTGTCGACGTCGATCACGCCACCGCTGACGCTGCCGCAGGGCACGTACTGGGTCTCGGCAGTCGCCGACCTGAATCGCTCGATCTCCGAGCCGAACGAGGTCAACAACGGGCTCACGGCCTTCGCGGCGAGCAAGATCGTGCGGCCGCTGAACAAGCTCACCCGGGCGGCGATGAGGCTCACGCCCAACGGGTGCGGCGACGTGTCGGGCCAGGCGATCAACCTCGGTGGGGCGTTCGTCTTCACGACGATCGGGACGTCGACTGCGAACGGCACCCTGGACCTGACGGGCAGCTTCAATGGAGATCCGACGCGCGCGAGCCACTTCCGGGGGACCTTCAGCGCGGCCTTCAACGACGCGAACGAGGATCTCAGCCTGACCATCGTCTTCACCTCCGTCACCGGGTTCTTCACCGGCATCGGCAGCGCCAGCGCGGCGGGGACGTACGACGGACGGGTATTCGAGGCGGAGTCGCCGGACGATGGCGTGACGCCGGCCCTGACCGGATCACTGACGAGGACCACGACGAGCGCGACCTGCACCTTCGGCGGATCGCTCACCGCGATCGGTGACCCGGCGTACAGCCTGACGTTCAACGTGTCGGCCACCGCCGGATCCTTCGGCGGCGCGCAAACGCCGACGCTGGCCGCCACGCCGATCCCGATCAGCGCCTTCGCGCCGCTCTTCGAGGTCGCCTCCGACGACAACTTCCCGACGGCGACCAGCCTCAAGTTCACGGGTCCGGCCGGCTCCGGATTCAGCACGCCCGGGACGTTCGCCACCACGGCCGCCACCGACGCTTCTGCCGCGCACGCCACGTATCAGCCGGCGGCGGTCAGCGGCCCGAGCGCCGCCGCCGGGCCCATGGGCGGCGCCTGGTCGGTGCTGTACAAGGCCGTGAGCCGGGCCTTCACGGTGGCGAACCCGGAGGCGCCGGCGCGGCTGGTGATCCTGAAGCCCTCGGTCACGCTGAGCGGGCCGAACATTCAGCAGATCGACTGGGTGTACCTCGATCCGGCCACCGGCGCCACGCTGACGGCCCCGCCCCCGTTCGTCTCGCAGATCCAGGCGGTCGTGCAGGGGAGCGGCGGCGCCACCGTCTGTGTCTCCCCGGCGTTCGATCGGACGACGACGACCTACGCGGCCGATCCGGCGTCCGATCCCGACTGCCAGAGCCTGGTGCCCTTCAGCACGGTGACCGCGATCAACATGACCTACGTGGACTCGCTGACCGGGAACCGCTTCACGATCGTGTTCGCACGGCCATAGCCAACCAGCGGAGCGTGGCGCTTCTCCTTCTGGGCCTCCTGGCCGCGACGTCGCCCGTGTGGGCGGCGCAGCTCCTGGCCGCTCCCTCCATCGAGCAGCTCGCGCAGCAGGCCGACATCGTGGTGATTGGAGAGGTCAGCTCTGCGACTGGCGAGTGGGCCGCAGGCCGAAGCTCCATCCAGACCCGGGTCACGCTGACACTTGCCGAGCTCCTGAAGGGGACCGCGCCCGCGCCGCTGACGTTCACGCAGCTGGGGGGCCGAGTCGGGAACGAGGCCAGCGCGATCGGTGGCGGCCCGGGGTTCCAGCCGGGGGAGCGCGTGCTGGTGTTCCTGACCAGGCGGCCGGACGGTTCCCTGAGGTTGGCCGATCTCATCTACGGTAAATTCGAGATAGTGCGTGACGCGGCCACCGGGCGCGATCACGCCGTTCGTGCGACCGGCGCGGTGGGCGCCGATCAGGTCGACCTGGACAAGGTGCGCACGCTCGTGCGGCGCTCGCTGGGGGGGACGGACTGACCCATGCACTCACGCGCCGCCCGGGGCCTGCGTGTCACCCTGCTCGCTCTCCTCGCCTTCGCGTTCGTCGCTGGATCCGCGAGCGCCAGCGTGGTGATCCCCCCGGCCGACGATGACCTGATCGTGCACGCCGACGCGGTGATCATCGGCCGCGTCACCGACATCGAGAGCCACGACGATCAGCAGGGCAAGCTGAGTACGTACATCACCGTCGCCATCGATGAGGTGCTCAAGGGCACCCTCGACGCAGCCCACCCTGACGATCCGCGAACTGGGTGGTCAGGTCGGCGGCCGGATGGGCTGGGTGTTTGCCAACCCGGAGTACACCGTCGGCGAGCGCGTCCTGCTGTTTCTCGACCAGCGGCCCGACGGCACGCTGCGCGTCATGCACTTCTATCTCGGCAAGTTCTCGATCATCACCGATCCGGCGAACGGCGATCTGGTCGCCGTCCGTCCGCTGCCGGAGGAGGTGACGATCATCCGCCGGCGGGAGCGGCGGCCTCGGGCGTCGCGCTGGGTGCGGTCGGCCGCGGGCTCGACGAATTCAGGGAGCACATCCGGCACAAGGCCGGCGAGGCCCGGCCGCTCACGGCGAGGCCGAGCGTCGGCTTGCAGCTCGCCTCGGCGAGGAAGCCGGCCGGACGGCGTCTCGGAGCATCACGAGGAGTTCCGGTTCCTGCGCGATCCCAATCCGCCGACTGCGCAGGACCCCAACCTCGTGCAGCCACGCTTCGTGCAACCCGACACGAATACCCCGATCGTCATGCGGTTCAACGTGAACGGTGAGCCGCTCGCACCGGCGGGCTCGGATAGCGGGCGCGAGCAGGTCCGGGCGGCCTTCCGCGCGTGGGGCCGGGTGCCCACCACGTCCTTCCGCTACGTCGAAGGCGCGGCGACCGACCTCGGCGGGCTTCACCTCGGACGGCATCAACGCCGTCTCGTTCCGCGACCCCCACGGCGAGATCTCGCAGCCCTCGGGGTGCAGCGGTGTCCTGGCCATCGGCGGCATGTACTTTCAGCTCGCCCCTACGATGACGGTCAACGGGCGCCAGTTCAGTCAGGCGGTCGAGGCCGACCTCGTCTTCGCCGATGGCTGGGACGCCTGCACGTTCCTGCCCGACGGCGGCTACTACCAGAGCTTCTCGAACCTGGCCGAGGTGGCCACGCACGAGCTCGGCCACACGCTGGGGCTCGGCCACTCGGAGGTCTCCATGGTCGATCCGGTGACTGGACTCGACGGCGCCACGATGGAAGCCTTCGCCCACTTCGACGGCCGCAGCGCCAGTCTCCACGCCGACGACAAGGCCGGCGTCACGTTCATCTATCCGGGTCGCACGCTGACCATCCAGAAGACCGGCGGCGGAAGCGGGACCATCTCGAGCGGGACGGCCGGCATCGATTGCGGCGCGGACTGCGTGGCCGGCTTCGCGCCCGACACCAGCGTGACGCTCACGGTCACGCCGGCTGCCGGCTCGACCTTCCAGGGCTACGACCGGAGCGGCCCGGAGCGGTCCGACGGTCGTGATGTCGGCCGACCGGACGTGCACGGCGAACTTCACGGCCGACCCGGATCTGTTGATCAGCGCCATCTCCGGGCCGGCGGTCGCCGCGCCGGGAGCGACGATCGTGCTGAACAACACGGTCCGGAATATCGGGCTGCCGGCCGGCGCATTCAACGTGGGGCTCTACATCTCGAGCTCCGCCGCCGTGACCACGGCCGATCGTCAGCTCACGACGCGCCGGGTGACAGGCGGCCTGGCCACGAACGCCATCTCGGCGGACGCGACCAGCGTCCAGATCCCGAGCGACGTGACGCCGGGCAATTACTTCCTGGGCGCCATCGCCGACATCGACAACGAGGTGCCGGCCGAGGGCAATGAGAACAACAACGCCGCCTCGACCCCGATCGTGATCGCCAAGCCGGACCTGGTCGTCACGGTGCTCACCGCCCCGGCCACCGCGGGCGCCGGGTTGGCCATCACGATCAACAGCACCGTCAAGAACCAGGCCACCGCCGCGGTCACCGCGGCCGCCTCCACCCTGGCGTTCTACCTGTCCGCCGATGCCATTTTCGATCCCGGTGACGTCCGGCTGACCGCGACGCGCGCCATCCCCACGCTGGCCAAGGACGCCGTGTCGGCCGGGGCGACCACGCTCACCATCCCGGCCGGCATCGCGGCCGGATCGTACTTCCTGATCGCCGTCGCCGACGATCTCAGCGCGGTCGACGAGTCCAACGAAGCCAACAACACCCGCACCGCGCCGATCGCGATCAGCCGGCCGGATCTCAGCGTGACCTCGGTCACCGCGACGCCCACGCTGACCGCGGCGGGAATGAACGTCAGCATCACCCAGATCGTCCGGAACGTGGCGACGAGTCCCGCGAACGCGCCGGGCCTCGAGCTCGCGCCTGACGTTGTCGGACCACGACACGCTCGGGGTTGGCGTCGACGCCGATCTCGGCACGGTGGCGATCCCCGCGCTGGCGGCCGCCACGCAGGCGACGGTCACCAAGAGCGTGGTGATTCCCGTCGGCACCGCGACCCGGTCGCTACTGGATCTTCGCGCGCGCGAACGATGGCGACGTCATCCCCGAGGGCGGCAGGGCGGCGCCAACAACGCCGTGCGCACCGCGCTACCCATCACGATCGGGCCCGACCTCATCGTGTCCGCCGCCACCGGCGACGCCGGTGACGACGGCCCCCGGACTGACGGTCAGCGTGAGTAACACCGTGAAGAACCAGGGAGGCCAGGCCGCAGGGCCCTTCGACGTGGGCGTCTATCTGTCGACGAACAACACGTACGACGATGGCGTCGATGTCCTGCTGAACACGCGCCGCGTGGCGACCGGGCTGGCGCCCGGGGCAATGTCGGTGGGCGCGATCCCGGTGGTCATCCCCACCAGCCAGCCGGCGGGGAGCTACTTCCTGATCGTGCGCGCCGACATCATCGGCAGCGCGCCCGGTGAAGTGGCCGAGGCCAACGAGGCCAACAACTTCCTCGTGGTGCCGTTGACGATCGCCCGGGCGGATCTGGCCGTCATGTCGGTGACCGCGCCGGCGGTTGCGGCGGCGGGGACGAACGTGAGCATCACGCACGTCGTGAAGAACATGGCGGCGGCGACCGGCGGAGCGCCGGCGACGATCTCGCGACTGTTCCTCTCGGCCGACGCGACACTGGACGGTAGCGATGTCCAGCTGGGCGGCGACCTGCAGGTCGCGGCGCTCGCCGGCGGCGCTACGGCCACGGTGACGAAGAGCGTGCTTATCCCGCCCGGGACGGCGCCCGGACGGTACTTCGTGATCGCCCAGGCCAACGCCACGGAACGGTGGTGGAGGCCGACGACACGACGCTGCCAACACCAACAACCGAAAGGCCACGCCGATCGTCATCGGCGCCGACCTGGTGGTGTCGGCGGCGACGCCGGCGCCCACGGCGACGGCGCCGGGAATGACCGTGAACGTCACGAACACCGTCAAGAATCGGGGGAGCGGGCGGCGGGCGCGTTCACGGTCGGGATCTATCTGTCGCCCGACAACGTGTTCGATGCGGGCAGCGACACGCTGCTGAACTCGCGGGTCGTGTTGAGCCTGGCGGCGGGTGCCATGTCCGGGCCGATCGTGACCCCGGTCGTCGTCCCCGCCAACCAGTCGGCGGGCTCGTACTTCCTGTTCGTGCGGGTCGACACGCTGGGCTCGGTGTCGGAAGCTGACGAGACGAACAATGTGCTGATGGTGCCGTTGACGGTCGTCCGGCCGGACCTGACGGTGCAGTCGGTGACCGCGACCCCGCTGGCGATCGCGCCCGGGGCGAACGTGAGCGTCACCCACGTCGTGAGGAACGTGGCGGTGGCGGCCGGCGTGAGCGCCCACGACGACTCGCGACTGTTCCTGTCGACCGACGCGACGCTGGACGGAGCCGACGACACGTCTGGGCGACGTCGCGGTGGGGCCGCTGGCCGGCGGCGCAATGGCGACAGTGACGAAGAGCGTGCAGATCCCGATCGGCAAGGCACCAGGGCCGCTACTGGGTCATCGCGCAGGCCAACGCCACGAGCTCGGCGCTCGAGACCGATTCGCCGGGCCAGGCCAACGACGTGAAGACGCTCGCGACCCCGATCATCGTCGGACCCGACGTACTCCTCACTGCCGCGAGCACGGTCGCCACCGCGACTCCCGGGGATGAACGTGAGCGTGATGTACACGCTGAAGAACCAGGGTGGCCAGGCCGCGACCAACTTCGACGTGGCCTTCGCCCTGGTACCCCAGACCGGGTGGAAGCGACATTCCGATTGGCCCGAGCCGGACGGGCGTGAGCCTGGCCGCCGGGGCGACGATGGCCTTCGCGAACGCCGTGACGATCCCGGCCGGCACCACGCTGGGCGCGTACAAGATCAAGGTCACGGCCGATGCGGGCGGCGCGGTCATCGAGGCCGACGAGAGCAACAACACGTTCCTCACCGGCACGCTCACCGTGCTGCGGCCCGACCTGACCGTGCCGACGGTCACGTTCACGCCGGCCGTGATCGCCCCGGGCGGCAACATCACCGTGAGTCACGTGGTGAAGAACGTGGCGCTGGCTCCGGGCAACGTCGCCCTGTCGACCTCGCGCTTGCTGCTCTCGACGGACCAGACCACGGCCGGGTCAGGTCGCAGATCTCGGGACGGTCAACGTGCCGGCAATCACGGCCGGAGGCATGACGACGGTGACGCGGCCGGTGCAGATCCCGCCGGGTGTCGCCCCGGGCCTCTACTACATCGTGGCGCAGGCCGACGAGGCCGACCTGATCGCCGAGCCTAGCCAGGCCAACAACACCGGCGCCAGCGCCACGCGCCTGGTTGTCGGACCGGACATGACGGTGACGGTCGCCAGCACCGCGGCCGGCGCCATCCCCGGGGCCAACGTCAGCGTGACCTACACGCTCAAGAATCTCGGCTCCGCGACCTCTCCGTTTACCGTCGGCTTCGCCCTGGTGCCGATCACCGCCCCGGGCCCCGACATCCCGATCGGCCCCACGCACACCGCCGTGGTGCTGGCGACGAACGCGACCCTCGCGAGCAGCTCGACGGTCGGTGTGCCGTCTGGCGTGGCGACCGGCCAGTACCGGGTGCGCGTCATTGCCGATCCCGACGATGCGGTCGTGGAAGCGGTGGAGACCAACAACTCGGCCACGACAGGCATCCTGACCATCACGCCGCCGGATGTCAGGATCCAGAGCCTCACCGTGCCGGGCACTGGCATCGCGGGCCGACACATCGGGATTCCGAATACGGTCGTCAACTCGGCGCTCGCACCCGGCACGGCGCCGTCGTTCCAGGTGGGACTCTATCTCGCGGCCGGCGCGGTGATCGATCCGGCCACCGACACGCTGCTGGCATCGCGGACCGTTGCCTCGCTGGCGCCGGCGGCAGCGTCGACGGCGACTACGTCGGTGACGCTGCCGACCGCGGCCGGGAACTATTTCATTGGCGCCGTCGCCGATCGCAACGGCACGGTGGTCGAGGCGAATGAAGGCAACAACCAGACCTCGAGCGCGATCGCCGTCGTGCCTGACATGGTGCGCCCCACGGGCTCCGGCTGCAGCTCAGGTCACGCTGTCAAGCTGTCTGGTCGCGGCCAACAACGGCACCTCGGTGCTCAACGGCACGTTCGTCGTTCCGAGCGCAGACGGGCGCTACGTGGACCGGAACGGTGAAGCTGAATTCCGGCCCGCAGGTCAACACGATGACGGTGACCGGCACGGTGACCATCGCCGGGACTGTCAGCGGGACGTTCATCATCGTGAACAGCGCCGGACCTCGGGGTACCGGCAGCTTCACCGGGACGGTGGCACCGCCGGCCGGCGGCCCCGGCGCGCTGGCGATAAGCTTCGACGGCTCGTTCACCTCGGGTCGGCGAGGCGTGCGCGATCGTCGGCTCGTTGTCCTCACCCTGAGCGGCGGGACGTAGCGCAGTCGGACCCCGACGCCGGCGGGTCGCATACGTTTAACGCGCGCAACACGGCAGCGATCGGGTCCCCACGTCATATCCGCTCGGCGAACAGGGCTCGACTGTCCGGTGGCGTCGGGGCATTCTTGGTGACGGTCGGAGCGGAGTGACTCTAGATTTGGCTCTCGAACGACACCACCATATCCACGCTGGCTCCCACCTGCAGCATGGCGGCGGCCACGGAGGCGCACGATGTGGCGACTGCTCGTGCTCGTTGTTCTCGCCGCCGGTTGCGCGTCGGCCGGCGGAATGCGGGACGGTAGGCCAGCGCAGAAGTACGCGGACGGCATGGAGTACTACGTCCCGAGCAACAGCGGAGCGATGTCGCGCTCGGCCGCGGCGCCCACCGGGGTAACCCAGTACTTCCAGATCAATACGGGGCGCGTGTGCTTCAGCTTCCGGATGCCCGGCACGTGGGAGGCTGCACAGCAAGCCGGAAGCTCGCGCCGCCTCGACGGCAAGGGAGCGGTGGCGGTGTGGCTGTTCAGCGTGCGTGAGCTTGGCGGCGGATCCGTGCAGGACGCGATCCGAAGGCTCGCCGAGCGGAGCGTCGAGCTCTATACGAAGGAGATCCGGGCGGCTCCGTGGACCCTCGAGCGCTATCCGAGAGTTCCGGACGCGTGGCAGTGGACGATGCCGGGCGAGGTCACCGTGAGCGGTCGCCGGGGCAACGTCGTCCCGCGGTGGTACCTCCCGATCGGGGACGTGTGGATCGCGCAGCTCACGATCGACAGCCCGCCCGACGTCGATCCCGATGCGTTCGTCGACGGGCGTGCTCGAGAGTCTCACCACCAGCAACGAGCCGCGCTGCTACGAGGCCCGGCTGCGCGAGCTCGGTGTGGTCGGAGGCCGCTAGGACGGCAGACGCGGCGTCTTCACAGCGCACCGCCGCTGAAGACGCTCAGGCGGCGTCATTGGTGGGCGCGAGCCAACTATGCGAGTATTGATGGTGCCGAAGCGGGGACTCGAACCCCGACACCCTTGCGGGCACTAGACCCTGAATCTAGCGCGTCTGCCAATTCCGCCACTTCGGCACGGGTGCGGCGAGGCATGATGATACCGCCGCGCGTCGGCAAGTCAAGAGACGAGCATGAGCGAAGATCGAACCATCGCCACCAACCGGCGGGCCCGGCATGAGTACGAGATCCTCGAGACCCTCGAGGCCGGCCTCGTGCTGCGCGGCACCGAGGTGAAGTCGCTGCGGGCCGGGCAGGTCAACTTCAAGGACTCCTACGCCACGGTGAAGCAGAGCGAGATGTGGCTGCTGGGCTGCCACATCCCGCCCTACAGCCACGGCACCGACGCCAACCACGATCCTGAGCGCGACCGTAAGCTGCTGCTGCACCGCAAGGAGATCACGCGACTGGTCGGCAAGGTCGCCGAGCGGGGGCTGACGGTGGTGCCGCTCAAGCTGTACTTCAAGGGCGGACGCGCCAAGATCGAGATCGGCCTGGCCCGCGGCAAGAAGCTGCACGACAAGCGCGCCACGCTGCGCGAACGGGAGAGCCGCCGCGAGATGGACAAGGCGGCGCGGGACGGCCAGAAGAGTCGCTTTTGAGCTGAGGTCGGTCCCCTCGCTCGAGCGTCAGTCGGCCACGCGAGCACCCAGCTTCACGAGGTTGTCTCGAATCACCGGGAGATCCGGATCGTCCCGCGGCCCGCGGCGCAGATACTCCTGCATCGCCACCACCAGCTGATCCCGTACCTCTGGTCGTGTCGGGAATAGCTGGCCGAGCGCGTAGGCGAGGTTCTTGTAGACGTAGGCGGGCGGATTCGGACCGAGGCGCGTGATCTCGTCGGCCATGGTGACGAAGCGCGCCAGGCGCTCGGCGGGCGCCAGACCGCAGTCCGCGCACATCATCACGAAGTAGGCGGGGGCGTGCCACGCCGCCCAGGCGTCGGTGCGTACGACCTCTTCCCAGGAGCCCACCCGGAGCGGCGCCCGCACGAGCGCGCCGACGTCGGGCAGGAGCGGGCGATTGCGCGCCAGCCACGCGTCGACGACCAGCGGCGAGCCCGCCCGCGTCACCTCGGCGCAGGAGCCGCGGGGCAGCAGGCGATACGCTGTCGCCGACACGGAATGATCGCCCTCCTTGATGCCGCCACACACCAGGACAGGGAAGCGATCGACGTTGGCGTCGATGAGCTGCTTCATGGAGAAGCCGTCGGACCGGCGCGGATCGTACACGGCACCCGGGAAGCGCACGTCGGGGAGCAGCCGCGCGTAGCGTGGTGGTCCCCAGGGCAGCGACAGGATCTCCTGGTCGACGATCCGGACGTCGGGACGGACGCCCTCGGCATGGCGGAGATAGTGAATCGTGTTGGTCGTCAGATCGCCGCGCGTGAGGATCAGCGCGCCAGGGGGCGCGGCGGCCAGCACCGAGCGTCCGTAGCCGTCGACCCAGTGCATCCGGCTCTCGTCCATCGACGACCAGTTGATGTACACCTGAGCTGCGACGACGGCCACGGCGATCGTTGCCGAAGCGGTGACGGCCACGGGGCCGTGCGGCAGCCACGCTGATACCGTCGCGAATCCGATCCCGGCCAGCACGAACACGATCAGGTTGGGCGTCTGCCAGAAGCGCGCCTGCACCTCGAACAGGAGCGGCACACCCAGCGGCAGATTCGACAGCGCATTGAAGACGATCAGATAGGCGGCCAGCCCGATCAGGCACGCGGCGACGGGCCCGCGCAGGCGCCGATCGACGAGCCCGGCGCCGGCGCCGACGAGCGCCAGCGGTGCGCCGAGCCACAGGCCCTGCGTCACGAGGTCGCGTGCGTACGCGAGCACGTGATCGACGGCGCTCGTCGCTCCGCCCACGTGGGTGCTGGCGAGCTGGAACGTCCCGTACTCGGCGCGGCTCACATGGCGTATGAATCCGGCGAGGCTGGCCGTGTCCCCCCAGGACACCGTCGCGCGACCCGCTGCGGCCAGGGGCAGGTACGCGTAGGGCAGCAGTCCGAGCATCGCGCCGGCCGCCGCGGCCCAAAGAATCGGAAGCGACCGCCGGCCTGCCCGCCAGGCGGTGAAGAGCAGCCACGCGACGATCGGCACGCTGACGAAGATCGAGGTGTGGTGGTTGGCGATGCCGAGCCCGAGCAGCGCGGATCCGATTCCGACGTGCCGCGTCGACGGGCGAGGGCCGGCGACGGCCAGCGTCGTCACGAGCGCCGCCAGCAGGAGGTTGTTGAGCGCGAAGACTTCCGCGACGGTCGCGTAGGTCCAGACGCGCGTGGAGAATGCGAACAGCCCACCCGCGAGCACCCCGGCCCCGGCGCTCCTCGACAGGCGCGCGACCGCAAACGTCAGGAGTCCTGCCGCGGTCGCGTCGCAGACCGCCGAGAGCGCGTTGACGCGGGCGGCGACGCTGCCGAGCGGAATGGCGGCGGCGACACGCACCAGGAGCAGGAACAGCGGATAGCCAGGCGGGTGAGCGACGCCTCCGGTGACGGCGGAGGCGATCAGCTCGCCACTGTCACCTCCGGGCACGCCGCGCTGGAGCGTGGCGAGATATGCGGCCAGCGCCGCCCCGGCCACGGCGAGAGCCAGCCACGGGACAGTCGAGGCCTCACCAGCCAGATCCGACGAGACCACTGGAACAGGGGGAGTGGCGGCAGGCGCGTGCCGTGCTCGTCGGCGTCGGGCCAAGTCCCGCTATAGTGACACGCCGAATCGCCGATTGATAAGCCCCCCGGACCAGGAGGCTGCACTTCGAGCCTGGACGCGCTAGAATCAAGTTTGGCCCCGCGCGCCGCAGAGTCTGCGCAGTGGTGAGCGATGGCCGGCGAACCAGAAAGGACATGGGGGCGACAGGTTTCGACGGGGATCAACGAGGTCCAGGCTGCGTCTCGAGGTTTCTCACCCCTCGTTAATAAGTGAGAACTTCTAGCTGCCAATAACCAGCTAGCTCTGGCGGCCTAACAACCGTCGGTGTCGGCCAGGCTGAGCCATCAGGACCTGGGAACCGACATCATATTCTGGTGGCTGGCCCAGAACTTGGCCTCAGGGGATGGGCGAGAAAAATGAGGCTGGCCTCGCGGCCCTCCTGCCGGATGGAGGACCGAAGGGCGAGAGAGTCGTAAGATAAACCGGCTATCGACGTAGACGCCTGCGGCTGAGGGTTTCCGGACGTGGGTTCAATTCCCACCGCCTCCACCATTTCTCCAGTTCGAACCGCCCTCCGGTTCACGTCGGGCCGCCGGCCGACTCCCCGCAGGGCGAGTGAGCCGGCGGAGAGCCGCCACCAATGCGCCGCGGATTCCCGGGTGGCGTCGAGCGGCCCTTGGGGGCCGCCAGCCTTGGCCCGTACGCTTGGCGGATTCCCGTAGGCGCACACGGATGGCGATGTCGATGTCGGTCAGGAGCGCCGACAGCTGTGCGGCGAGATCGCGCGGGGTCTCCGGCGCCGCCCGTTCCGCCGTCAGAAGCGCCTCGGCGACGTCGACAGCGTGAAGTAGCTGGCGATGGCCCGCCGTGCCGGCTCGTAGGCGCCCGCCTGCGCGCGTGCGTCGTAGCGCACGTCCGCCTTGAACGCGCACGAAGGATGCTGCGCCAGCCCGTGCTCGCGCCACGAGCGGAACAAGACGCCGAATCGCTCGGCGGAAAGCGGGACGCCCAACGCGTCGGCGCCGAGCGGCTGTTTGTCCTGGAGCTCTCCCGCGTCGCGCCCGAGCGCCACGAGGATCCGCCCGTCGCGATCGATGGTCGCGTCGGCCACCACCATCTCGACGCCCGCCGAATTACGGCACGGTGGGTTCCCCGGACCTCGTCCGGCCTGTCGGTCGCACGCGCCGGTCCTCGCGTCGCAGGCGTGCAGGTCGTCCTTCAGCCGGGTGTACGTGCTCTTGATCGCCGCGACCTGGGCGGGGACGTCCCGGAGGGTCCGGGGATCGACATCGAAGATGCTGATCAGCGTCTTCCAGGCCTCGGGCGTCACCCAGCCCCGCTCGCGCGACTCGTTGCCCATCACGTCGGCCGAGACCAGGATCAGCGCGAGCACGAAGATGATCTGGACGAGCAGATCGATCAGGGTCGTGAGCGCGACGTCGCGGTTCTGGGCGAGGCGGTGGCGGCGGATCACCGGCGCTATTCGACCTTGCTGAGAATGAATCGTGAGGCGTCGATCAGGTGATGGTGGACCCGGCGTACGGCTTCTTCGGACGCGCGCAGGTCTTCCTGGAGCCGACTCGCGAGCGCGCCCGCGGCCTCGCTGTGGCGGCGCAGCTGATCGGCCAGCGGCCCGGAGATCTGCGCGGAGAGCAGCGCCTGGGTGGTCACGGCGTCCTTGCCGAGCTGCACGGCGCGCTCGGTCATCTCGGTCAGCGCGTGCAGGCCGGCGCCCGCCTTCGTGAGCCCGCCGCTCCAGTCGAGCACCGATTGCTCCGCCGCGCGCGTGCCGTGCTCCAGCGAAGACAGGGCCGCGCCGGCTCGCGCCATCGACTGGCTCGCGTCGTCGGTGACGCCGGCCACCGCGGCCCATGCGCGGTTGGCTTCACCGAGGTGCGTGCGCAAGTCGCCGAGCGTCGCGATGATGCTCGCCCCCTCGTGCGGCAGTCGTTCCAGCGCCGCCGCGCCGGCGCCGAGCTCGGTCAGGTGCGCGGCGAATTGCTCGACGTTCGTCTTCGCCGACGTCATCGCCGACGTCGCCGCGTCGGCCGAGAGGGTGAGGGCGCTGAAGGCCCGGCCGCCGTCTCGCGCGCTGTTCACGGCGCCGGCGAGCGTCTCCGCGAGCTCGCCGTACGCGGCTCCCGCGCTGGCCGTCGCCCGCTGGAGCTGCTCGGCACGCGCGGCGAGGTCGATCAACACCACGGTCAGCTTCTCGCCGATGTCCTCGGGCGGCAGGCGAAGCGCGCCGAGGCGGGTTTCGAACTGCTGCAGGGTCGTGCTGACATCGCGGTTCGTATGGCGGAGAAAATCGGCAACTTCCGTCGCCGATTCCTGGGCTATCCGGGCGATGTCCTGGACGACCCGCTCGGTGAGGGCGGCCACGGCGCTGGCCGTCCCGGCCGCCAGGCTCTCGATCTGCTCCCTGGCCGTGTCGTGCGTCTTGGCCGCCTGACGGGAGGCCGCCTCGATCTCCCGGATTGCGCGATTGCGCACCTCCGCGAAGGCGGATTCGGCGTCGGCGCTGACACGCTCGATCACCGTCCGGATCGCCTCGGCCGCGCCGGAATACGACTCGCTGAGATGTCCCTCGGCGCGCCGCTGGGCATGCACGATGCGAACGGTGCTCCGCTCGATGGCGCGCGCGGCGTCCCCGTACGCGTCGCCCAGTCGCCGCGCGTCGTCCTCCGGCTGCGCGAGCCCGGACGCGGTCTGCGCGAACACAATGCGTCCGGTCAGGCCGACGAACGTCGTGATCAGGCCGAGACCGAACAGGCCCAGCACGTGCCGGCTCTGCGGTCGCTCCGGCGAGTTGAGCAGCGGTGCGAAGCTGGCCACGAGAGTCGCCAGCGTGTAGATGAAGCCGAGATAGTAGAACGTCTCGCCGTCGGTCTCCGAGGCGTAGGCCGTCCGGGATCTGATCCACAGGAAGACTCCGTACACGAGCATCAGCACCACCACGAGCGCGGTCATGGTCCAGTGCCGCGACCCGCCCGGCGGACCGGCGGACCACACGCTGAAGGTCAGGATCACGCCGACCCCGGCGGCGATGAAGCCGAGGAACGTGGACGGCAGACTCGCGACGAGGCGATTCACGGGGCTCAGTCGACGGCGGCCCAGCGGGTGATCTTGCCGCCGGCCTCGTGGAAGTAGCGTTGCCAGAAGTCGATGTGCGCGGCCTGCTGCAGCTGGCGGTCGCGGTACCGGCGCAGATAGATGACGATGACGTTCCAGTCCCGGAAATCGGCCTTCACGTCCGTGGCGAATCCCGACCGCACGAAGTCATCGTAGCCACGGCGTGGCCCGTAGTGGCTGAAGGCCGCGGTGTTTTGCAGCATGTCGGAGACGACGATCAACGTCTTGCGCCCCCCGTCGTCGATCTCCTGCGACCGCGAGATGAGCTGCAGCGTCTCGAGGATCGGGCGACTGCTCGCCGACCTCGGTGGTGAGGCTTTCCTCGAGCGTCGCGGTGACCGGGACGAGGAAGCGCTGGTAGAAGTCCTTCGTGATCTTCCGGTTGTTCTCGTAGAGGTCGTTCCCGCGCGATGGCGGCCGGCACAGGTCCGAGCTCGGACGCAGACGCGGGCCCTCCCGGGACTCGAAGGTCGTCTTGCTGAACGGGAACAGCGCGATGCGCGAGCGCTCGGCGAATCGCGTCTCGTCGGCGACATAGTCCTTGATGAAGCTCAGCGCGAATCGCCGATGCGTCTCGGTCAAGGCCTCCGACTGATCGACCAGGATCACCGTCTGGTCGGTCGACACCCGACGGAGGAGGCGCCGGTCCCGGTAGACACAGTTGTCGGGCCCGATGATCGGCCGGCTCCACGTGACGCCGACGACGGTCGCCAGCAGCACCACCGCGAAGGCGCCCACACCACTCAGGATGAGGAGGCCCCGCCGATCCAGGCGACTCAGCGGCACGGCGTCAGCTCTTGATCTCCCACGCCTCCCGGACGAGCCGTTCGCGGACGTCGCGCTCGATCTTGTTGAAGTAGTACTCGCGGCGCCGGATCTCGCCGGTCCGGAGGTTCTGGACGGTCGCGTCGTTCTGCCGGGCGATGTTGCTGAAGTCCTTCATCGCGCTCTCGTAGGACCCGGAGAGCCGCAGCTCGTCCTCGGAGATCGCGTCGGGCGGCCGCAGGGCATGGGCGTCGAACGCGAAGCTGTGCTGGAAGTAGTAGGGCGCCGGGGACGTTCGCGCGCGCGCGTTGGTCTGTCGGTAGCGTTTCAACAGGATATTGCACGCGTCCTGCATCTCGGCGACCTCGTGCACGAACACTCGACGCTCGTCGTCGCTCTGGCTGACGAGCTCCTGATAGTGCTCGATGTTCGCCTTCACGTCCGAGAACAGGCGCGCCTGCTCGGCGAGGATCCGGTCGAAGACCTGGTCGACGAGGCGGCAGTACTCGGCCTTCTGGCCCTCGTACAGAGCCCGCCGCGCGTTCAGCTCTCGATCGAGCTGGCCGTAGCCCGGATACGGGTCGTCGACCCGGTAGCCTTTGTACGAGGCGAAGATGCCGAAGACGACCGCCAGCACGACCAGGATCCAGGAAAAGACGTCGTCGAATCCCACCGGATTGCCGGCGAAGCGCTGCCAGGCCAGTCGCGCGGCCCGCCACTGATCGAAGTCCGCCGCGACGTGAGACGGCAGCGGCGCGCCGGCCGGCGCCGCGGTCTCCGGCTGCGACTGGGCGATGTCGCTGGTCGCGACGCGATAGTGCGCGGCGGCGAACGTGACGAGGAGAAAGCCCGCGTAGAGCACGGCGACCCCGGTCAAGGCGAGCGCCTTCCGGCGGCCGCTGCCGTGGTTCACGTACCGCAAGAGACCGCCCGCGAGGAGGACGAGGCTGATGTTGACGATCGAGAGTGTCATCGCGATCAGCACGCCGCCCAGGAGGCCGAAGTCGCTGCCTTCCGCGTAGAACGCCGCGAGGGAGATCCACTCGACGAGCGCCAGCGCGGCCACCAGGGCGAAGTGATACAGCGGGGAGGTCGGGTACGACGCGGCCCGGTGGTGGAGACCGTGCTTCTGCTGGAACCAGCGCAGATGCTTGACGGCGCGGGCCTCGTTCTCCTTGGCCTGATGGAGCGCCGCGGTGTGGTCGGATCGTAGCTTCTCGAGGCTCGGTTCGACGGGAGTCAGCAGGCGGGCGAACGCATCGCGGGCCTGCTGGACGTCGATCTTCGCCGCGGTCGCCTTGCGATCGAGCTGCAGTCTGGCCAGCCGCACCTCGCAGCTCTCGCGTCGCGCGCGCGCGAGCGCGGTGAAGTGCGCGCAGATCTCCGATTCGGTGACATCGAGCGAGGCACTTTGCGTCTGGGGATTGTCGTGACGGGCGGCGTCGGCCGCCTTCTGGTCGACCGCGAGTGCGCGCTGCGCCATGTCGACGAGCTTCTGCATCTGCGGAGCTCCGGCGGTCAGCGTCTCTTCGGTACGCAATGCGTGAATCGGCTGGCTTAGGTTTAGGACATCGTCGGGATTTCGGCAAGTGTTTTCTCGATGCGATTCCGCTCTTGACGTGGAGCGAGCGTTGTCTCATGATGCTCATCGGCACGTTGCGTGAGCACGACCATCTCGCTCGCGAGCCTCGCGTCGACTCTCGGCCGACGACCCTCGTCATTCCCTTCCGTCCTGAACGCGACCCCGAGCATTCTCGATGGCTAGCGACGTGACAGTCGGCGCCGCGCGCCCGTCGGCGAGCGTGCCGGAGTTCGGCCTCGCCGGCTCGGTCATCAAGTCGCGATACCGCGTGAACGCCGTCTCGTCGGTCGACCGCGACGTGGTGGTCTTCAGCGGCGAGGACACCCGTCGCGCCCGGCCGATCGCCTTGAAAGTGCTGCGAGGGGAGTTTGCCCGCGACGCGGAGTTCGTGGCGGCGGTGCGCGCGCAGTCCCGCGCGCTGGCGAGATCGGCCCATGTCCTCCGCGGCGTGCAGCGCGTCTACGAGTCCGGGGACACCCAGACTGGCCAGCTCTTCGTCGCCCTCGAGTGGGTCGAGGGCGCCACCCTGAGTGACATGCTCGATACCGGCGGTGCCCTCGCCGTGCCCACCGCGCTCCGCGTGGCCATCCGGGTCGGAGAGGCGCTCGAGGCGCTTCATCACAGCGGCCTCGTTCACGGCCGGCTCGGCCCGGACTCGGTGGTCATGGTGAAGGACGGCGAACGGATCAGGCTCGTCGGAGCCGAGCTGGCGGCGGCGTACCGCACTCCGCTCGGCCGGCGCGTCCACGATCCGTTCCCGCTGTCCTCTCCCGCGCCCGAACAAGCCGAGGGCGGCGAAGCGACCGAGGCGACGGACGTGTACGCGCTGGGGATGCTGCTCCGGCAGCTGTTGACGGCGGGCAAGGGAGACCAGACTCCCGGTGTCGGCGCCGCGCCGCCGTCCCTGTCACCGACCATTCGGCGGATCATCGCGACGGCGCTCGAGCCTCGCCCCGAGCGCCGCTATCGGGACATCAGCGTGATGGTCAATGACATCTGGGGCGCGGCGGCAGTCGTCACCGAGCGGGCGTCTCGTCATCGCCCGACGAAGGCCTGGGGGAACCCACGTCGCCGCGTGCGCCGCCGTCGGGGACGCTTCGCGCTCCAGATGGCGGCCGTCGTCGCCGCGGCCGGTGTCGCGGCCGCGATGGTGTGGGTCGCCGGCCTCGATCGGGTTGCCACACAGCTCTACAGCCACATCACGAAGCCTGCGGTCACGACCCTTCAAGTCGAGCACAGCGTTCCGCCGCCATCCGAGGCGACGCCGTCGACGGCCCCTCGCGAGTTGACGGTGCCGCCCGAATCCGGCGTGGCCGCGGGCGAATCACGGGTGGAGCGACGCGCTTCCGTGGTCGTTCCCGAACCCCGGGCCGTTCCGTCGCCGACGATCGCGCCGCGGATCGCGCCGTCTGCGATTGCTCCGTCTACGATCGATGGCCGTCCCCGCGCGATCGTGGAGTCGGCGGCGCCGGTCGCGCCCCGGGCTCCGGTTGTATCCCCGCCTCTGGCCGAGCATCGGCCTTCGACCGAGCTCCCTCCTGCGGTCAAGTCATCGGGTCCAATCGAGCGCCCCGAGCCCACGGGGCAGCCCCCGAGACTCGAGCGTGGTGCGGACACGGGCGACGGCAGCGCCGTCATCGACTGGCTTTTCAAGGACCGCCGCTAGTATCCATCGCGCTGACCGACATGCCCGGACGGCGCAGACCGCCCGCGGTTTCGCCCGTTTGGGTCCGCCACCTCAATGAATTCGAGCCATCCTTCGGGCCCTGGATGAGGTTCAGGGCCTGCCGGGCGCGGCCCCAGCTTGGTTGGTGGGCTTTGATGTGCTCGGAGATCCGCCAGCAGGTCGATCCCGCTGACGTCAAAGGCGCTCGAAGGCCACTGCGGTGCGGGCAAGAAGAACCTCAGTTACAAGCTTCACACTCGAGATCCCCGTCGTTCCAAAACAGCAATTCGAAAGCCATCTGTCCTGGCGCGCCACGCCCCGTGAGTCGCGCGCCATGAACGATTCGCAAGTGAAGAGGCGTCATCGCCCACCGCGACGCGCGATCTCCAGAACCACCGGCACTTCCGAAGGTTGCAGCGAACGGGGCGGAGCGTGATGGGCCCGGAGATCCGCCTGGAGAAATCGCCCTCGGTGCGGACGTGGGGATTGCGCCGTACGGGCTCAAAAGATGCAGGCCGAACACCTGTCCGAAGCTGACCGACTCCACGACCTCACGCATTCCTGGAAATGAAAAAGAGACGAAGGACAACCATGTTGGACCGAATCGTCCCGACGCCGGATCCAGACACGGACGAAGAGCCGGTCGAGCCGATGCGGACGCCAGCGGATGAACCCGCGCGGTCGGACCCGTTCGACGACGACAGTGAAGAGACATAGTCGAGGAGGTCCAGATGTTGAACGTCACCGACCGCGCGAGAGCGAAGTTGAAGGAGCTCCTGGAGACCGAGAGTGACGACCGATCGGTCGAGCCTGCGGCTCGGGAAGATGGCGTCCGGAGCGTTCGGCGTCTTTCCCGACCGTGAACGAGCCGACGACCAGGTGGTCGAGCACGACGGAGCGGCGGTGTTGCTGGTCGGGCAGGATATCGCCGAGAACGTGAAGGACACGACGATCGACTACGAGGAAGACGGGACCGGGCCGGGCCTCGTGATCAAGCCAAACTGATCCCACTGGGAGATCCGGGGCCGAGGTTCGCTCGGTCCCGGTCTCCTGTGAAACCCTCCCGTACTATCGACGATCCTGGGGCGGAGAGGCCGAGGGCTCGTCGTCCAGGGCAAGCTCCGTCAGGACGTTTGCGCCGTTTTCCTCGCGGTAGCTCGCGATGACGGCCGTGCCCTCGGCGAGGGCGCCGGGCTTGAGCGCGACGCCCGGCGGCGTCACCAGCTCGGTGCCGTCCATCAGGGTGATCGACGTTCCAGCAGGGTCGATGCTCTTCACTGCGCCCTTGACGATCTTCTCCGGCTGCTGCTCGGCCGGTTGCGTCTGAGCCGTCGCGTCGGTGACGAAGGCCGCCGAGATGATGACAAGGATCGCGATGACCGTCTTGACTGGTCTCATGCTTTTCACTCCCGTTCGGGTTGTGAGCACCCGCGCGGGCGCCGCAAGTGACCTGCCAGCGACCTGTCGGAGCGGAAATGCCTTGGCCCGTCGCGCACGGCCATCGCGAGGTGTCCGGCGTGCCGGCTGATGTCGGCTCAGGCGCCGCGCGCAGCGGCGACGGCCTGTCGGTCGATGGACAGCCGATCGTCGATCTCGATCTCGCGCCGCAGCTTGCGCCCGGTGCCCCGAACGATCTGGACCACCGCGCGGCGCGCAGCCTCGGACGGCACCTCTCCCTCGAGCTGTACCGTCACCGCCACACCCGCGCCCACCGGCGCGTGAACCACGGCAAGAACCGGATGGCTCGATGAGCCGGCATCTCGACGCAGCTCGTCGCTGATCGTCGCCTGCAGCCACTCCGCGTCTTCCTCACGGCGGCCTGTCAGGTCGAAGAACATGACGCCGGCGCCGACCACCAACACCATCAACAGAAGGACGAAGCCGACAGCAACGAACAGGCCTATCGTCATTTTGTTTACAGCCCCAGGTCTTGAATCATGACGGTGCTGAGCTTCATGACGAAGCTGCGGTGCAGCCGGGTTGCCAACGACGTCGAGGACTCGGCGTGAACAATCTACAGACGCCGCGCGCCGGAGGCCCGGCCCGCGGCTTGCGGGCACGCTGCTTGCCCAGCCCGGACCCCGCTTCACGGGGAGGAGGGCTCACCGCGTTCATGGCCGGCCTCGGTCTGGGCAGCTGGGCGACCGCACCGAAATACTCCGAAAAAAACGCGACTTGCTACCGCCGCACGGCCGCGCTACAACACACTCGTTTGGGTGTCCAGCGAGACACGATAGGAGCCGAGGGGGCGCTTTCGATGAGTGAGCGTAGCGATTCGCTGGGCGGCGTTCTCACGGGCACCCGGGTTCTCGACTTCGGCCGCTACATCGCCGGGCCATACTGTGCGGCCCTGCTGGCCGACCTCGGCGCCGACGTCATCCGGATCGAGCGGATCGGCGGCGGCGAGGACCGCTGGGTTGCGCCGGTCGGTGACGATGGCGTGGGCGCGATGTTCCTGGTGATGAACCGCAACAAGCGCGCGATGACGCTCGACCCGTCCTCCCCCGACGGCCGCGACGATCGTCCGCAAGCTGGTGGCGACCGCGGACGTCGTCGTCGCCAACCTCCCGCCCGAAGTGCTCCGATCGCTCTCGCTGGATCTCGACAGCCTGCGGCAGATCAAGCCCGACATCATCCTCACCACGGTCACCGCGTTCGGCGCCGGCGGCCCGTGGAGCCACAAGCACGGGTTCGACGGCATCGGTCAGGTCATGGCCGGCGGCGCCTATCTCACCGGGCACGCCCGGAGCAGCCCATGCGGGCCTCGGTGGCCTGGGTCGATTTCGGCACCGCGTCGGTCTCCGCCTTCGGCACCCTGGCGGCGCTGATGGCGCGCCAGAAGACGGGGCGCGGTCAGAAGGTCGAGGCGGCGCTGCTGCGCACCGCCGTGGCCTTCAACAATCCGACGCTGGTCGAGCAACAGACCGTGCAACCCAACCGCATCGCGACGCTGAACCGCGGGCAGACCTCGGCGCCCTCCGATCTGTTCCGCACGCGGGACGGCTGGATCATCGCCTATGCCATCGGCGGGCCGATGTTCAAGCGCTGGGCCCAGCTGATGGGCGAGGATCACTGGCTCACCGATCCGCGGTTCAAGGACGATCTCGCGCGCGGCGACAACGGCGAGATCATCTCCAAGCGCATGTCGGAGTGGACGGGCGAGCGCACGACGGCTCAGGCCCTGGCCGAGCTCGAGAAGGCCAAGGTCCCGGCGGGGCCGCTCTACACGCCGCAGCAGGCGCTGGAGGACGCGCACATCCGCGCCGCCGGCCTGCTCGCGGACAGCAGCTATCCGGGCGTGCCGCGTCCGGTGCCGCTGGCGCCCACGCCGGTCGATCTCTCGGAAACACCCGGGACGCTTCCGTCACCGCGCGCCCACCCTGGGCGAGCACACCGACGCCATCCTGACGGAGCTGGGCTACAACGCCGCCGCCATCGCCGACTTCCGTACTCGCGGTGTGATCTGACACTCGCGGAGTGATCTGAAAGGACCCTCATGAAGATCAGCGCGTTCCACCTGATGCCCCACCGCGAGCTGCCGGACGACTTCGAGAAGCGCTACGAGTCGGTGTGGGTGACGCCACCGTGGTTCGAGCTCGCCGATGCTCGCCGCGTCGGGCAGTACTACAACTGGACGCTCGACGAGCTGCTCTACGCCGCGCGGGCCGGCTTCGACGGCGTCTGCACCAACGAGCATCACCAGAACGCGTACGGCTTCATGCCGAGCCCGAACCTCATGGGCAGCGTGCTGGCCAAGGCCACCAACGGCAGCAACGTCGCCATCGTGCAGATGGGCGCCACGCTGCCGACGTCCAACCCGCCGATCCGCGTCGCCGAGGAGTACGCGATGCTCGACTGCATCAGCGACGGCCGGCTGGTCGCGGGTCTGCCGCTGGGCAGCCCGATGGACGTGAACCTGTGCTACGGCATCACGCCGCTCGAGCATCGCGAGCGCTACCGCGAGGCCTTCGCGCTCACGCTCAAGGCCTGGCAGTCGCGCGAGATCTTCGCGTGGAACGGCCGCTACATCCAGCTGGCCAACGTCAATCTGTGGCCGCGGCCCGTCCAGCAGCCGCACCCGCCGGTGTGGGTGCCCGGCTCGGGCAGCATCAGCACCTTCGACTTCGCCGTCGACAACGACGTCTGCTACTGCTTCCTCAGCTACTCGGGCGCCCGCTCGGCCAAGGCCATGATGGACGGCTACTGGCAGGTGGTGGCCGACAAGGGCCGCGAGCCCAATCCGTATCGCGCGGGCTTCCTGCAGCTGGTGGTCGTGGCCGAGAACGACGCGCGCGCCGAGGAGAAGTACGCGCGGCACGTCGAGTACTTCTATCACAAGTGTCTGCACGTCCCGGCGCCGTGGTTCTCGCCGCCCGGCAACCAGGACTACCGCAGCCTGACCGCCACGCTGGCCAACCCGGTGCGGCGGCCGGAGAATCCCAAGGATCTGAAGTACCGCGACTTCGTCGATCGCGGCTACGTCATCGCCGGCAGCCCGGCCACCGTGCGAGACCGGCTGAAGGAAGAAGTGATCAAGAGCCTGCGCGTGGGCAACCTCATGGTGCTCCTGCAGATCGGCTCCATGCCGCACGAGCTGGCCATCGAGAACATCGACCTGTTCGCGCGTGAGGTGCTCCCGCAGCTGCGCGGCACGTGGGACGACGAGGGCTGGACGAATCACTGGTGGCCGGAGCGCCTGCGCGGCACCGCGGCGGCGCCGCGCGCGGCGGCCGTCGCCGCGGGCGGGGCATGATGCGCGAGCAAACGATCGCGGTCTGGCAGAACCAGGTCCGGATGCGCGTGCTCTCGCAGGGCAGCGGGCCGGCGCTCGTCTTCTTCCACGGCTCGTGGGGCCTCGCGTGGGATCCGTTCCTCGACGAGCTGGCCAAGAGCTTCACCGTCTACGCCCCGGAGCATCCGGGCACGACGCCGGGCGCGCCGGACGACATCTACCACCTCGACACCCTGTGGGACCTGGTGCTCTGCTACGACGAGCTGCTGCAGGCGCTGGGGCTCGAGCGGGCGGCGCTCGTGGGCCACTCCTTCGGCGCGATGGTGGCGTGCGAGGTGGCGGCCACCTATCCGGCCCGCGCCAGCCGCCTGGCGCTGCTCGACCCGCTCGGCTTCTGGCGCGACGCGGATCCCATCGCCAACTGGATGGTGATGGAGCCGGCCCAGATGCGCGCGCGCGTCTTCCACAACCCGAACGGCGACGCCGCGCAGCGGCTACTCGGAGGCGGGGCCGGCGACGATCCCAAGGCCGCCGCGGCAGCGCGGGCTCGACTCATGTGGGCGCTGGGCGCCACCGGCAAGTTCCTGTGGCCGATCCCCGACAAGGGTCTGAAGAAGCGCATCCACCGCGTGACCGCGCCGACCCTGCTGGTGTGGGGCAAGGAAGACCGCCTGGTGCCGCCCGTCTACGCCGACGAGTTCACCCGCCGCCTCGCCGAACTCCCGGGTGCACACCGTCGGTGACGCCGGCCACGCGCCCCATCTCGAGCAGCCAGAGACCGTCGCCCGGGTCGTGCGGGAGTTCTTGACCGGCTAGCTGGGCTTATCGCCGGCCAGCGTGATGCGATGCAGTAGCCGGCGGTGGCCCTGATAGTCGTTGATCGCGTTGTGCTGCGCGCAGCGGTTGTCCCAGAAGGCCAGTGAGCCGGGCCGCCAGCGGAAGCGGCAGGTGAACTCGGGCCGGATCTGGTGGTGGTAGAGGTAGCCGAGGATCGGTGCGCTCTCCTCCGCCGCTCAGCCCCTCGATGCCGACCGTGTGCGCGGTGTTGACGTAGAGCGCCTTGCGCCCGGTCTCCGGATGAACGCGCACGATCGGGTGCGACGCCGTGTACTCCTTCCGCGCGTCGGCCCGCGCGCTGTCCTTGATGCGGTCCTCGCGCGTGCGCGAGACATCCGCGCTGGCCGAGCTGTTGATCGCCCGGAGCGGCGCGAGCAGGCGCTTCATGCCATCCGACAGCGCCTCGTAGGCCAGATACATGTTGGCGAACAGCGTGTCGCCGCCGGCGGCTGGCACCTCGCGGGCCACGAGCATGCTGGCCATCGGCGGCACGTCGAGATACGCGGTGTCCGAGTGCCAGATGCCGCCGAAGTTGATGCGCTCGTTCGCGAGCTTCAGGACGGGAATGATCTCGGGAAACTCGTCCAGCCCCTTCACGAAGGGATACTCGATCGGCTGGCCAAAGCACCGCGCGAAGGCCAGGAAGCGGGCAGGCGGCAGATCCTGGTCACGAAAGAACACGACCAGGTGCTCGAGCCAGGCCTGACGGATGGCCGCGACCGTCGCGTCGTCGAGATCCTTCGCGAGGTCGACGCCGGAGATCTCGGCGCCCAGGGTACCGGAGATGGGTTCGATCGTGAGTGAGCGCGGCATGCCGCCCATATTGACACGTCAATCGCCGATTGATAAGACCGCCCCAGACGCGCTGCTCAGACTCGTCCGTGGGGGGCGCCATGGCAGGGCGGGCTCCTCCCCGCGGTCCAACCCGCCTTCGACAAAGTATCGCGGTGCGACCCCCACGAACCCGGTCAGCATCAACCCCGGCGCCCAGGTCATGGGCGACGGCTCGGTCTAGCCAGCAGGCTCTCGCCGGTATCGCCCAGCCCACCTGCCGGGCCCGCTCGAGCAGGTGGGCTGGGTTCGACCGACGCCGGGTGGCAACCCACCCGGCAACAAAAACGGGACGCGAATTTCATCCCTGCACCTTAGGTTGCTACAATCCGGTGCGATGGAGCGGTTTCGTCTCGCGACCGGTCTGCTAGTTGTCTTCACCCTGATCGCCGCTGGCGCCGCGGTCGGGGGCCTGCCGACCGTCAACTACGACGGTCTCTCGTACGTCGAGCTGACCAAGGTGGCCGAGAGTCTCCAGAGCCAGCTCGACGCGCCCGCCGAGGGCCAGCAGGCCCGGCTGCGCACCAGCTCGCACGTGATCACGCTCACCCGCAACTGGGCCCGGGTCCTCCTGGACGGTACGCCCGTGAGCCTCGACAACCCGGTGCGGGTGCGCAAGGGCGTCTGGCTGGTGCCCGAGAGCTTCGTCGAGCAGGTGGTGCCCAAGCTCGCTGGCCGCCCCGCCGCCACCCACCGCGGCCTCGCCCGCACCGGCGGCGTCACCGAGGCCTCCCGCGGCCGTGTCGCTGGAGGAGCTGCGGACCCGCTCCTACCCGTCGTTCACCCGGATCGTCATCGAGACCACCGCGCCCGTGGTCTACAAGGTCGAGTCCACCGGGCCCAAGGAAGCGCGCGTCCGCCTGGTCGGACTGGCCGGCGAGGCGCAGGTCGAGTCGATCGACGACGGGCTCGTGGACGACGCGCGGCTGGAGCGGGCGGGCGCCGATGCCATGCTGCGGGTGGTCTTCGAGGGCGGCGCAGCCGAGCTGCGGGTCACGACGCTGGCCGATCCGCCCCGCCTGGTGCTCGATTTCAACCGGCCGCAGGAAGTGGCGGCCCGTGAGCGGCAGGCCTGCACGTCGCTGCGTACCCTCGTGCTCGACGCCGGCCACGGCGGACACGACTCCGGTGCCGTCGGTCCCGCCGGTCTGATGGAAAAGGAGCTGGTGCTCGACGTCACCAAGCGCGTGTCGCGCCTGCTGGAGGAGAAGCTGGGCGTCAAGGTCCTGCTCTCCCGCGACGGCGACCACTTCGTCCCGCTGCGCGATCGCACGAGCTACGCCAACCGCGAGCGGGCCGATCTCTTCGTCTCGATCCACGCCAACGCCCATCGCGTGGTCGCCTCCGAGGGCGTCGAGACCTACTTCCTCTCGTCGGAAGCGACCGACAACGCCTCGCGCCAGGTGGCCTCGCTCGAGAACAGCGTGGTCCAGCTCGAGAAGCCCTCGGCCGGGCGGGCCGCGAGCCGGACCGACGTGGTGAAGACGATCCTGTGGGACCTGGCCCAGTCGGAGTTCCAGTGGGAGTCCTCCCGGCTGGCCGAGACCGTGCTGGACTCGATGACCCAGGCGCTCAAGATCCCCAACCGCGGCGTCAAGCAGGCCGGCTTCTACGTGCTGGGCGGCGCCGCCATGCCGGCCATCCTGATCGAGATCGGCTTCGTGTCGAATCCCAAGGAAGAGCGCCGGCTGAAGGAAACGCGCTATCGCGACGAGATCGCCCGCGCGATCCTGGCCGGACTCTCGGAGTACAAGCGCGCCTCGAATCTCAAGGCCTGCACCTCCGCCGCCGATCGGTCTCGCTGAGCGCTCCGATGCCGCGCCCCGACGGCCGCGCTCACGACCAGCTTCGCGCCATCGCGCTCACCCGCGACTACCTGTTGCACCCGGAGGGCTCGGTGCTCGTCGAGTTCGGCGCCACCAAGGTGATCTGCACCGCCACGGTGGAGGACAAGGTGCCGAACTTCCTCAAGGGCCAGGCGCTCGGCTGGGTGACCGCCGAGTACGGCATGCTGCCGCGCTCGACCAACACCCGCATGAACCGAGAGAACCGCGGTCCGAGCGGCCGCTCGCAGGAGATCCAGCGCCTGGTCGGACGCACGCTGCGCGCCGTGACCGATCGCGCCAAGCTCGGCGAGCGCACGGTGTGGGTGGACTGCGACGTGATCCAGGCCGACGGCGGCACCCGCACCGCCGCCATCACCGGGAGCTTCGTGGCTCTGGCCGACGCCATCGCGCGGATCCCCGGGCTGGCCACCACCGCGGTGCTGCGCGACTGCGTGGCCGCGATCAGCGTGGGCATCGTGGCCGGCGAGCCGGCGCTCGATCTCAACTATGCGGAAGACTCGACGGCCGAGGTCGACATGAACGTCGTGATGACCGGCAGCGGCGAGTTCGTCGAGGTGCAGGGCACCGCCGAGCAGGTCCCGTTCAGCCGCAGCCGTCTCGATGATCTACTCGCCCTGGCCGAGCGCGGCATCCGCCGCCTCGTGACCCTGCAGCGGCGAGCAATCGACGCCCGTGCCGAACGCGTCTTCAAGCTGTAGGTGGGGGGCCCCGAAATGGCCCCCCACACCCCCCACGCTGCGCGCCCCGGGGGACCCGGGGCGCTACGCGGTCCTGGGGCCGTGAAGAAACGCCTCGTCGTCGCCACGCTCAACCGCGCCAAGGGGCGTGAGCTCCTGGATCTGCTCGGCGATGTGCCTTACGAGCTGCTGCTGTTGGCGGACGTGCCGGGCGCGACTCTTCCCGAAGAGACCGGCAAGACGTACGCGGATAACGCGCTGATCAAGGCGCGCGCCGGTGTGCTCGCCACGGGCATCATCGCGCTGGCCGACGACTCGGGGATCGAGGTCGACACGCTCGATGGCGGACCGGGCCTCTATTCCGCTCGCTTCGGTGGTCCGGGCCTCGACGACGCCGGCCGCACCGCACTGCTCCTCGAACGCCTGCACGGCGTGCCGACAGAGCGCCGTACCGCGCGCTTCCGCAGCGTCATCGCCATCGTGGAGCCGAGCGGACGTGAGCAGCTGGTGGAGGGCGTCGTGGAAGGGCGCATCGCGGAGGCGCCGCGCGGCGCCGGCGGCTTCGGCTACGACCCCGTGTTCTTCTATCCGCCGCTCGGCGGCACGTTCGGCGAGATCGAGGCCGCGGCGAAACACCGCGTGAGCCATCGCGGTGTGGCGGCTCGGGCGGCCGGAGCACTGCTCAGCCGCTGAACGCGGGTAGGGCGACGCCCTCCTTGTCGCTACGGTAGAATTCGAGGTCGATCGGGGTGTAGCGCAGCCTGGTAGCGCACCTGCTTTGGGAGCAGGGGGCCGCCGGTTCAAATCCGGCCACCCCGACCATACTTAGCCTCCTACCGCCCGCGCGAATGTGCCCGGTTTGTGCCCATGAGCAGCTCGCACTCCAGTGGCCATCACCGTACTGGCGAGATGAGATCCTCAAGGGCCGGGGAGAGGCGCTTAGCGATCGTGTGATTCGCAACCGCGGAGTTGTGGGGGTCCCAAGGGATGAAGAGCGCATCACGTTCAACGCGATACGCCTCGGAGAGGCTTGGCAGCAGATCGACCACTCTGATCCCGTGAGCTTCGGCGATGGCCCGCGCGCGCTCGTTATAGGCACGCCAAGAACGATCCCCCGATACTTGATCACGGCGGGGCAGGATGGCCACGAGGAAAGGAACTCCTCGGGCGCGGCAAAGCTCGCTCATGACGCCTAGTGACTGGTCAACTTGCCGCCAGCCACGCTCGACGCCCTCTTTGTAGCTCCCCCCCAGCACAGCATCCTCGTTGGAGACGCCATACCACCACCCGTACCAAGCGGGAAGCAGACGCTTGTAGATCACGGTCAACACGGCGCTGCGCTTGAGTAGATAGGTCACTCGCTTGTTCCACGTGTTCGTTTGCCCAGATGCGCTCAGACTGCGCGGATCCCGTCGCGGTGCTACGTCATTCACATAAAGCGCCAACACGACGGCGTGCGCTCTTGTGGCCTTGAGAAGTCGTCGCAGCAGAATCTCATGCTGCCAGGTATCCGTGCCGGGGACGCCAGCATTGACCACTTCCCACCGATTGGGAACTGATTCATTCAACACGCCCTCGAGCTGCTTCGGCCACGTATCCGGTGCGGCGAGGCCGTTGCCGAAGGTCTGCGAGTCGCCTACCGCGAGCACGCGGATCGTGCCAGGTGCCGGGTCTGGAGCTACCTCGCGATCTCGCAAGCCTAGAGAATTGGTGCGGACTGGGCGGTTATGAGTGAACGCTGTCTGCATCGGCCGGAGCATGTACCCGATCTCCGGGTCCGTGTCGTAGAACTCTTGGGGATAGACGAACACAACAGGGGACGGGTAGAGCGCCCGTAGCGATAGCTCGAGCACGCCGAAGGCAACAAGCGACGACCCGCACAAGAGGACGACCAAGGCCAGGACACGCCGAAGTGGCATCGGTAGTTTCATCGGCTTCGCGGCCCGGTACGCCAGCGTGCGACGCTTCGTGTGCGGGCTGCACGGCCAGCGTCTGCCGACGGCGCAACCTCTCGTTGTCCATGCGCCGTATCTTTCTTGCCGGTTCTCGGATGAGATGCGCAACGCGAGTCTTTCTTCCGGCACACGTCTAGGGGCACGCGGCCCGGCGACATCCAGGTAGTGAGTGCCGCGCCCTCACTGCGCACCGCGAGGGTCATCAGCGGGATCACGGCCCCGGCCGCCCCCGACGCTCGCCGAGGCGACGCGCGAGAATAGTCGCGATCAGCTCGCGGCCCTTCTGGCTCGGGTGCATCGTGTCGAAGAATAGGGTGCGGCGATCTGGGCGAGTGTCAAGCTCGCTGGCGAGATCGACCAGCATGACGTTCTCGCGCTCAGCGATGAGGCGGATCGTTCGATTGTACGCAGCGATCACGTCGACGAGATCGCCGACGCCATACGCGCTCGAGTAGTAAGGAAAGACCACGCTGGCGCGGCGAAGATCCTCGGGCGTCATGTCGTCGCTGACCACGCTCGGCAGTGTCAAGAGCACGACGCGGCCCCCTCCGCTCCGGGCGGCGAGGACGATCCGGCGCAAGTTGTTCTCGAAGACCGCGGGGCGGTAGTCGCGAAACACTCCCGTTCGGCTGGCGGGACCCGTCGCCGGCGCACTGACGAGCGGCCGGAGATAGTAGAAGAGGAGCTTTCGCATCCCCTTGACCAGCCACAGCTGGTCGAGGACGCGTGCCAGAATGCGTATCCCCGGGCTTTCCGACTGGCCCATTGGTTCGAATTTCATGAGGTCGTTCCAACCGAGGTAAACGGTGACGATGTCGGGCTTGAGCGGCATCACCTTGGTGACGAGACGGCGGAGGGATTGGTCAGTGTTGAGTCCTCGGATTCCCGCGTTGATCACCTGGTATCGATGACGGGTCCCCGCCTCGTTGAGATGGCGCTGGAGCAGGCCCGGATAGCTCTCAAGCTCCGTTCCGGCGCCAAAGGTGCAGGAGTCACCGAGCGCCACGATTCGGAGAGTCCCCGACGGTAGGGGGTCTTCGAACTCGGCGCCGACGAATCCGCGGCGGTTGACTTGGAAGGGCCGAGCGCGAGGGCGCGGGTGACTGCCAGGTATGAGCACGAAGGTGCCCGTCACGGTGTCGAAGCGTTCCGACGGGTCGCGAATCAGGTAGACCCATCCGCGCAAGAGTCCCTCGAGAGTGCCAAAGATCGTGACCGCTACGATCAAGCCCACCACGAGCGTTCTGCCCAGACCCCAATTCGAGAGGCGAATCGAAATGCTCATCACTTTCGGCGAACGGACAGGCGCCGTGTGCTCCATCACAACGCGACGAGAAGTGCCACCGCAACGTGTACGGCGATCGCGCTCGCGGCGGCGATCAAGATGAAAAGGTGTTGAGGCCACTCCAGAAGTGCTGGGACTTCCAGTCGATCCACCGCGCTCCCGCTAAGGCTACGCAGCACACGGTAGGCGAGGCGGCGTACGCGCGTCTTGGTCCAGTTCGCCGTTCTCGAGGCACGAAAGTCGAAGTCGTAGTAAGCGTTCGTGGGATAGCCGCAGGTCTCGCCTTCGGGAAAGGGCTTGTAGATCGGTTGCTTTCCCAGCCGCAGATCCGTCAGACTTATCGATCTGCCGCTCGGGTCCGCGTAGTAGAAGCCGTAGGACGGATCAGCGATGAACCGCTCAGCTCCGAGGTCGGCCTCGACCAAGCAATGCTGTGCGTGGCCGGCGCGGTGGTACAGCGTGATCTGATACGCGCGGATCTTGAGCTCCGCCAAGGCTAGGATGAGTAGACGCGACCGGTCGGAGCAGCATCCACCGAACTGGATCACTGCGCTCGGCGTGGCTCCCAGTGAACCGAAGAGACGGGGGTAGAAGGCCGGATCTTTCCGAAAAGGCAGCAAGTAGCATCGCTTCGCGACTTCGACAACGACCTCGCGCGGAGTGAGTCGCGTGGAGTCTATATCCCCGACGAAGTCTCGCAGTTGCCGAAGGTCCTGACGACGCTGCAGCACCAAGACAAGCATGACGAGGATGAGCGCCGCGTATCCGGCAGTCAGCGTACTTCCTCGGGCATCACGACGTCGGTCACGATATGGCCAGGGTCGGGAGCCTCCACGACGATCCTCATTGCACCCAGCCCTTGCGTCGTGAGGCGGGCCCCACTTGGCCCCGCGGCATTCTAGAGGAAGGGGGCAAATTGAGTGCCAAGCGGCAATTCATTGGAGTTTGGGGTTAGGAAGGAAAACGGCAACGGTTCATCTGCAAGAAGCGCCGACAGGGAACAGAGTCTCGCGCTAGAAGAAGGTTGAGGGGCTCCCTGTACGACCTGAACGGAACGCCACCAAGCCCCAATCCGAGCAGCTAAGGTTCCGGTCGGCGAAGATCGTCACAGGAGCGTCCGCACTCGGCGGCTCTCCGCCGAGTGCGGTTCACGACGCGCGAATCAGCAGCCTACTTCTTGTACGGGTCCAGCGGCGCCTTGTCGGTGCGATCCGACTTGCCGTCCCGGTCCGTGTCCTTCGCGCCCGAAGGCGTGCGCGGGCTAGCGGCCGGTGCGGCATCCATGTGAGCCGCCGCCGCCCGATCGTAGCGCGGCGCGGTTTCGAGCTTCGCTTCGTCCATGGTGATCGCGTTCTTCTTGCCCGCGGCCACCGGGGCAAACTTCAGATCCGACCAGGGCACCACGACCTTCTTTTCACCGACGCCCGCGATCCCACCGAGGCCGATGACCACGTGGCTGATCTTTCCGTTCCGGTCGATCAGCAACTGATCGATCTCGCCCAGGTCCTTGCCCGCGGTGTTCTTGATGCGCGTGCCGATGATGTCCTTCGTCTCGTGGAGACCGGTTTCATTCTTCCAAACCGGCGGCTTGGTGTCCGCCGCCGAGGCGACCAGCGGTGCGGCAAACAGTATCGCGGCGAAGCCAGCGAGTACTTTTTTCATGTGTTGAGTCCTCCGATTTATTGACCTCTCGCCAAGATCTGGAGCAACCGTCGTGCCAGCGCGCAACGCCCAATCCTGAAACCAGGATAACTGGCAAGCGTGAGGCTCCAACGATCTCCGGCCGAAGAGGCGCGAGCTCAGGGCAGCCAGCCCGAGGCCGCAGCCACTCCGCGAAGCGATTGCCAGTGGTCGAGCGTGACCGCGAGAGTCGCCGGAGGGCACAGGGTTCCGAAGGGGCCCAGCGGGACGGGGAACTGCGTGGCGTGGAGCGAGGGGGCCCTGAAATCGAGGGCGGTCGCAAGATTGTTGGCGGTGGCGTCGCGCACGGTGAGGGGCTGCAGGTTCCAGCGCCACTCGATCATGCGCAGGATCGAGGTGTGATCGAAGACCACGTGGGACACACGCTCGCGGGGCGCGAACGGGGAGACGAGCAGGCAAGGAACGCGGAACCCGAGCAGACCATCCGTATTGCCGGCGGCCTGATCGGCGGGCGGGATGGGCGCCGTGGGCGGCGGGACGTGCTCGAAGAAGCCGCCCCACTCGTCGAAGTTGAAGACCAGCACCGTCCGCGACCACGCAGGGCTCAGCGTGACCGCCCGGTAGATCGCGTTCAGGAAGGCCTCGCCGTTGCGGATGTCGGCGTGGGGATGGTCGTCGTTCGAGGTTCCGACATCCTCACCGATGAAGCTGGGATCGACGAAGGCGACGTTCGGCAGCGTTCCGGCGAGGGCGTCGACGAAGAAGTCTCGCGATGGGGCGCCTGATCGAGACGTACTTCGGGCCCCACAGCGCGAGGACCGGGACGTCGCTGAAGTAGTAGCGACCGTCGAGGCCCGCGCCGGCGAGCCGGTCCCAGATGGTCGGCAGCATGCTCAGGTCCGTCGTGTTGGTCAGGCGATCGGTCTGGGCGGCGTGCTGGTAGACCCGGTTCGGGAACGTCTCGGCCATGATCGCGGCGAAGTATCGGTCACAGGTCGTCCAGCGCGGCGCGGCGTTGCCGAGGAACGCGAGGTCCTTCTTGGTGTAGTAACCGATGGCGTAGTCGTCGTTGTCGCCGGCGCGCAGCCAGCCGTCGCACGCGCCGCCGTTGTAGCTCGATCCGCCCGCCCTCGAAGGAGTGATCCGGGTCTGGATGGTCACATCCCTGGAAATCCGGGGCCAGGCGATGCGTGTCGGTGCGTGGCCGCCGTCCGGGTCGACGTAACTCGGAGGCCCGCCTGCCTGCCGTCGGCGTCGTCGAGCCAGCCCGAGGAAGTGGTCGAACGAGCGATTCTCCATCATGACGACCACGATGTGGTCGATCCCGGAGGCCTCGGGCGCCGGCAGGCCCATCGGCTTCGAGAACGCTTGTCGGACCTGACCCGGCCCGCCGATCGCGAGGGTGGCGGCGAGAGCGGTCGTCGAGCCTAGGAACTGACGACGACTGAGGCGATGGGGCGGCACTGCGCTGAAACCGGCACCGGCGTTGGGCTTGTCCATGGCTGGCCTCCCGCGAAGGGCGTAGCTGCGTCTGCGGCTGCTACATCACGTCGCGTGCCGGCGACCTTTTGCGGCGCGGGGAAGGGGGGAACGAGACTAGATGACGACCTGCGAGGCCCCGCCGGCGTTACGGTAGGTCAGCGCGGGCGCGCCCTCGAACTCCAACCGTATCTCGCCGCCTGAAGGTAGGTCAGTCGTCCGCACGCCGCTCACCCGCTTGCCCGCGTAGCCATGGATGGCGCCGAGATCGGTCAGCGTGTAGTGGTGGCGGTCCTGATCCGGGCTGTCGAGGCTGTCCACGCGCTGCCAGAAGACGATGCCGCCATCGATGAAGATGCGGTGCCAGCCGCTGTCGCGGAGCTGCAGGAAGAGCGCGTTCGCTTCGCTGACGAGCTTGCCGCGGTAGTAGTACGCCTGGACGAAAAGAGCGTCGCACACCGCGCCGGCGATGTCGGGAAGCGGCTCGTGGAGCATCAGCATGAGAGCCCCATGCTACACTCGCCGAGTAGTCGTTGCGGCGGGTCGGGGAGGGGCGGAGCATGAAGCGGTTCGGCATCATCCTGACGCTGGCGCTGATGGTCGCAAGCGCACCTGGGGCCTGGGCCTTCACGTGCCCGGTGGTGATCAAGCAAGCCGAGGATCTCATCAAGAAGGCCGAGTCCGGCAAGGTCACCGCCGAGACCAAGCCGCTGATCGACGAGGCCAAGAAGCAGGTCGCCGAGGCCAAGGCGCATCACGACAACGCCAAGACCAAGCGTGACCATGGCGAGGCTGTCCGCAAGGCCAAGGTCGCCGCGGCCTACGCCGAGGAAGCGATCGTCCTGCAGGTCCCCTGAGGTTCACCGGCCAGGTCGTCTTCATCACCGGCGCCTCGTCGGGAATCGGCGCGGCGCTGGCCCGCGCATTCGCCCGAGAAGGCGCCGACCTCGTGCTCACCGCGCGCCGGACCGATCGCCTCGCCGCCCTCGCCGCCGAGATCGAACGAAGCGGCCGCCGAGCGCTGCCGATTGCCTGTGACGTCACCGTCGATGGCGATCTCGAGCGCGCGGTCGCAGCGGCGCGGACGGCCTTCGGCGGGATCGACGTGGCGGTGGCCAACGCCGGCTTCGGGGTCGTCGGTCCGGTGGAGCGGCTGAAGCTGGACGACTATCACCGTCAGTTCGAGACCAACGTCTTCGGGGTCCTCCGCACCATCCACGCCACGCTGCCGGAGCTCAAGGCCCGACGCGGACGGCTGGCGATCATCGGCAGCGTCTCGGGCCATCTGGCCACGCCGGGCTCGTCGCCCTACGCGATGAGCAAGTTCGCCGTTCGTGCGCTGGCCGAGGCGCTCGGCCACGAGGTGGCGCGGGACGGCGTAGCGGTGACGCTGGTGAGCCCGGGGTTCGTCGAGTCGGAGATTCGCCAGGTCGACAACGCCGGAGTCTTTCGGACCGAGGCGCCCGAGCCGATCCCGGGCTGGATCGTGGTCTCCGCCGACCGGGCCGCACGCAGCATCGTGCGGGGTATCGCGCACCGGCGGCGCGAGGTGGTCGTCACGCCGCTCGGCCATCTGGCGGTGTTCTTCCAGCGCCACGCGCCGTGGCTGGTCAGCGCGGCGATCCGCCGCTTCGGCGTCAGGAGCCGGGGGGAGCCGGCGCGGCCTTGAGCTGGTCCCGCTCGCGCAGATAGGCGACGAGCGCGTCCCGCCACGGCCGTAGATCGTCTTCGCCGAGCGCCTTCAGGCGGCCGTGCGCCAGGACGGAATAGGCCGGCCGCCTGGCCCGCGCGCCAAACTCCACCGCGGTCACCGGCGTCAGCGAGGGCTGAAGGCCACGCATGCCGAACAGCTCGCGCGTGAAGTCGAACCAGCTGATCTCGCCGTTGTTGGTCAGGTGATAGATGCCGGGAGCCCCGCGCGTGACGATGCGCCATGTCTTGTGGGCGAGATCCAGCGTGTACGAGGGCGTGAGCACCTGGTCTTGCACCACACGGATCGGCTTGCCGCTGGCGGCCAGGCGCAGCATCGTCTCCACGAAGTTCGGCCGCGCGTCGGCTCGCCGGCCGACGCCGAACAGCCCGCACACGCGGATGACGAACGCGCGCTCGCAGCGCTCGCGGGCCAGGCGCTCGCCGGCCAGCTTCGACTCGGCGTAGACGCTCAGCGGACTGGGCGCGTCGTCTTCCAGATAGGGCGTGCGCTTTCGGCCGTCGAAGACGTAGTCCGTCGAGAAGTGCACGAAGGTGGCCCCGAGCTCCTGACAGACCGCCGCCAGCGTGCCCACCGCCTCGGCGTTCACCGCGAAGGCGCCGGCCCGATCGTCCTCCGCCCGGTCGACCTCGTTGTAGGAGGCCGCGTTCAAGACGAGTGTCGGGCGCAGGCGGCGCAGGGTCTCCCGGATCGCCTGGGCATCGCACAGGTCGAGCTCGGCCCGGGTGAGCCGGATCACATCGCCGCCCAGCTCGTAGGTTCGTGCCAGGTCAAAGCCCAGCTGCCCGGCGGCGCCGAGCAAGACGCAGTGAGTGGAGGCCGGCGTCATGGCGGCCACAGCATACACAGAAGTCGCGCGATTGCGGGTCGTCGTGGCACAGTAATGCTCACGGCGCATGGCCAGTCAGTTCGACACCCTGGCGTTTGCCCTATCCGAAGCCGACATCAAGGCGACGCTCGACCTCCTCCGAGGCCGGAGCCCGAAGGATCTCTACCGCGAGGCCCGGATCGTCCTGACCGTCGAGCTCGAGCGACGTCGCCTGAAGGCGCCCCCCGCCGAGATTCGACTCGCTCGCGACGCCTTCGAGGCATTGCCGCTGGAAGTCCAGGAGCTGCTGCGAAGAACCGTTTCGAGCTGAGGGGCTACAATCCCCTCGTGTTCGACCTCGTCCTCAAGATTGCTGGCGCGCTGGCCATGGTCGCGCTCGGTGTCGCCTACGTCCGTGGCTGGCGGCACCTGACCGCGGCCCGGCATCCGCCGCCACGCTGGCGGCTCGCCCTCTACCTGCTCGCGCTGGTCACCCTGGCGCTCGCCCTGCTCGGGCTCGACGAAAGCGCGGAGTCGAGCTTCTCATGGCACATGATTCAGCACCTGCTGCTGGTCATGGCCGTTGCCCCGCTGGTGCTGCTCGGCAATCCGCTGCCGCTCGTGCTGTGGGGTCTGCCGCGTGCCGTGCGCGGCCGTCTCGCCGCCGCCACCCTGCGGCCCGCCACCGTCGTACGCCGCGCGCTGGTCGCGCTGAGCGCGCTGCCGGTGGCCGGCGGGCTCTATGTCGTCACCGTGTGGGGCTGGCACCTGCCCGCGCTCTACGATGCCGCGGCAGAGAACGAGCTCGTCCACGTGGTCGAGCACACCATGATGCTGGGGACCGCGCTGCTGTTCTGGTGGCCGGTCATCCGGCCGGCGCCCCGGCTCCGTCCGCCGGCTCACCCCGGCTTGCTGATCGCTTACCTCATCGCGGCCACCGCCCAGAACACCGCCCTGGGCATGGCGCTGACCGTGCCGGACCGCGCGTTCTATCCGCACTACGTGCATACGGCGGCGATGCTCGGCATCAGCGCCGTGGACGATCAGGCCCTGGGCGGCGGCCTCATGTGGGGCATGGGCCACATGTACCTGCTGCCGATCCTGGTGATCCTCTATGCGTTCGCCTACGAATCGGAGCGTGACACCCACGAGACGCCCGGGGCCTCGGCGCCGAACGACGGCTGAGACCACGTGGCGGCCGAGGCCTGAGCACCTCATGTGGGTCTGCGGCTCGATCGCCTTCCTGCTCCTCGCGCTGGCGGGCTGCGCCACGACCAGCTTCAGGTCCACTTGGACGGAGCCGTCGGCTTCGTCGATCACTCTCTCGGGCCGCAAGGTCGGGGCATTCGTCATTGCCGTCTCCGAGCCGGTGAGACGCACGGCGGAGGACGCCCTCGCCCACGAGCTGACGGCTCGCGGAGCCCAGGGCATCGCCGGCTATACGCTGTTGACCGCCTCGGAGGCCAGGAACCCTGAGGCGGCGCGACAGACACTGCTGCACGCCGGCGTCGAGGGCACCGTGGCTCTGCGGATCGTCGCTCGCACCCGGGACATCACGTATTTCCCCCCGACGTTCTGGGGCTATTGGGGAGTGGACTGGTCCTCATACCCCGATCCCAACGACATCAGGATAGACACGGTCGTCTGGGTGGAGGCGCGCGCCTACTCCGTCGTGCAGAACAAGCTCCTCTGGGCCGGTGAAAGCGTGGCAACGAACGATACGACGGTGGATGCTTTCGTTAAGGGGCTCGGCGCCAAGGCGGCGGAGGCAGTGCAGCACGCGGGCCTGCTCGGGAAATAACTCGGCCCACGAGCCTCACAGGCGGACCCTCGTGCGGTGGGTGTCGGTGAATTTTCCAGTCCGCCCGTCGGGAACGGCGACGCTTGGCGCAAGCCCCTGTTTAGGCGTCTGTCGCGCGTCTGGCATTTCGATTGCCCCGGGTCGGGCATTCTAGCCACCACGTTCGTTGGTCGTGGTGGAGGACGCCGGTGTTTCCGGGTCGGTCGCTCTTCGGCCGGAGAGTTTGCCAATGTTGCCCAGCGCCTTCCTCCTTGTCTTCTTGGTCATCGCGGCTGTTGGAGACGCAAATGCGCAGACTCAGACCTTCGGCACCTGGAAGGTGAGCACAGACAAATCCGCGTACGCTTGGGCCGGCACGATAGATGACAGCGGCCACGTGTTTGGCCAATTCTGCGACTTCTCCGATGGCTCATGCCGTTGGGTCGTTGGCCTGGGCACCGCGTGTAGGCAAGGGGAGAGGTATCCGGTCCTGATGAATTCCAGCGAGGGTTCGGAGGGTATGGAGGTCTACTGCTATGGCGAGTTGGCCGGGACACCCGGAACCTACACGTACGCCTTCACCGATTTCGACGAAGTGACGAGTCATATGACCAAGGGCGGCAGGATCGGGATTGCCATACCGCTCAATGGCGACCAGTTTCGCGTGGTCCGATTTGATCTGACGGGCGCACCTACCGCGATCGCTTCAATGCGAGCCTTGGCCGCGTCCAAGACGCGAGCGACTCGACCCGGGACTCGGGAAGAGCGGCTCTAGCGTGTAGCTCAGGTGGATAGAGCGTCGGACTTCTAGAACGTCAGGACGGCGCCGCGAATAGGGGAATCCGGTGCTCGCCTTGCGACCCTCGCGCCGATCCCATATGCTGCGTTTTGACAGAGGCCACCACACCGGACATGGCCATTCGTGAGGTCAGCCCTCCAGCAAACTGGCGGATGAATCGGTCGATCGATTCGTGCCCCGACGCCTTCGACGCCGAGCGGTGCGACGTGAATCTGCCTCGTCGCGGAGTACGTGCCCGATGCTCGCTCATCCTTCTCGTCCCCGCGTTGCTGCTCTTCGCCGGATGCATGGTCGGGCCCAACTACCAGCGGCCCAAGGTCGCCGTATCGCCGAACTGGACGGAGACAGCGGGGACCAGCGGGTCGGCACCGGATCAACCACGTACCGGGACTGGTGGAGGGCGTTCAACGATCCGGCCATGGATCGCCTCATCGCGCGGGCCTACCGCGACAACCTCTCGCTGCAACAGGCTGGCGCGCGGGTCCTGCAAGCGCGCGCCCAGCTGGGCATCGCCGTCGGTGAGATCTATCCGCAGACGCAGCAGGCCGTCGGGGCCGTTCAGTACTATCGGACGAGCGATCGAGCCGCCACGGGCGCCGCCTTCAACGGCGGCAGCTTCACGTACTGGCAATCCCAGTTCGGCGCCCAGGCCAGCTGGGAGCTCGACTTCTGGGGCCGGATCCGGCGCGGCATCGAATCGGCCGACGCGAACCTGCTCGCGACGCTCGCGGATTACGACACCACGCTGGTCACGCTGACGGCAGACGTGGCGAATGCCTATATCGCGCTCCGGACCGCCGAGGAGCGGATCCGCATCGCCCGCGAGAACGTGGAGACCCAGGAGCAGACCCTGAAGATCGTCGAAGCCAGGTTCAAGTACGGCACGGTGACGCAGCGGGATGTCGAGCAGGCCAGGACGACGCTCTTGAACACGCTGGCGACCATCCCGACCCTGGAGACGCAGCTGCGCCAGGCACGGGATGCGATCAGCGTGCTGCTCGGGATGCCACCGAGTGATCTGAGCGATCTGATCGCCGGGCCGTCGGCAATCCCCGTTTCGCCGCCCCAGGTCATCGTGGGCATGCCGGCCGATCTGCTGCGCCGGCGGCCGGACATTCGGAGTGCCGAGCTGCAGGCGGTCGCTCAATCCGCGCAGATCGGGGTGGCCAGGGCGGATCTCTTTCCGGCCTTTTCTCTCATCGGCAATCTGGTTCTCCTCTCGACGGATCTGGGAAGCTTCAGGCTCAGCGACATGTTCCGCTGGGGGGCTCGCTCGGTCCAGGTCGGTCCCTCCGTCCAGTGGAACATCCTCAACTATGGCCAGCTCACGAACAATGTCCGGGCGCAGGATGCGCGCTTCCAGCAGTTGCTCTTCGCGTATCAGCAGTCGGTGCTCGTGGCCCAGCAGGACGTGGAGGACAACCTGGTCGCGTTCCTTCGCGCGCAGGACCGAGCGGATCTCCTGGCCAGGAGCGTGACCTCCAGCCGGAACGCGGTCTCGCCTGGCCGTCCTGCAGTACCGGGAAGGCGTGACGGACTTCACCACCGTACTGACCGCCCAGCAGGCGCTCTTGAATCAGCAGGACAGCCTGGCCAGCACGCTCGGCAACATCTCGACGAGCCTCGTCGGAGTCTACCGGGCGCTGGGAGGTGGCTGGGAAACCAGGCAAGGCGAGGAGCTCGTGCCGGCCGAGATCAAGGAAGAGATGCGCCGCCGCACGAATTGGGGCGACTTGCTGGCCCCCGCAATCTACAACCAGCCGGCGTCCCGTGAGCCGCAGTCCACGCCCCGGTTTCCGGATTGGTGACCCCCATGTGGGGGGAAGGATCGGAACCGAATGATGGCCTCCGGAGGTGCCACAGCCGTTCGTCGAATCCGAAACATCGCCGCCTGGATCATGGTTTCCGTGTTACCGACCCTGCAGGCCGGCTGCAAGGAGCAGCCGAAGCCACAACCGCCACCGCCGCCGAAGGTGACCGTCGCCCAGCCTGTGCGTCAGGCCGTGACCGACTATCTGGACCTCACCGGAAATACCCAGGCCATCTACACCGTTCAGCTGGTGGCCCGGGTCGTGGGAAACCTCGAGAAGGTGCTGTTCCAGGATGGGCAGCGGGTCAAGAAGGGCCAGCCGCTCTTCGTCATCCAGCAGAACACGTATGAGGACAACCTCCGCCAGGCGGAAGCGAGCATCTCGCAGTTTCGGGCCCAGCTGCAGTACGCCGAATCTCAGCTGACCCGCTTCTCCAACTTGATCCAGCACAACGCGGCCGCCCAGGCCGATGTCGACAACTGGCGCTTCCAGCGGGATAGCGCCGTGGCCAACATCCGCTCCGCGGAGGCCCAGCGCGACCTGGCCAAGCTCAACCTCGACTACACCCAGGTCACGGCCCCGTTCGACGGCCGGATGGATCGACGGCTGGTGGACCCCGGCAACCTGGTCGGGACGCAGGGGAGCACGGTACTGGCCAACATCAACCAGGTCGATCCGATCTACGTCTACTTCAACATCAGCGATCTCGATCTGGCCCGCTTGCTGAAGAGCACGGGCGGCGTCCCCGGCCCCGGAGACGCCAGGAAATGGCCGGTGTACGCGGGCCTGCCCAGTGAAGACGGCTACCCCCACCAGGGACACCTCGACTTCGCCGCCATCAGCCTGACCACCACCACCGGAACCCTGCTGATCCGGGGCATCCTGCCCAACCAGGACGGCAAGATCCTCCCGGGCCTCTACACCCGGGTCCGGGTGCCGCTCGAGCGGCGGACGACGCTCCTGGTCCTCGAGGCCGCGATCGGGCACGACCAGCAGGGCGCGTACGTGCTGGTGATCAACGACAAGAACGTGGTGGAGCGCCGTAACGTCTCGACCGGCCCCGCGGTGGAGAGCCGGCGGGCCATCGACAAGGGCCTCACCGGCGGGGAGTGGGTGATCGTCAACGGCCTCCTGAAGGCCGCGCCGGGACGGCAGGTCACGCCCGAGCGTGAGGGCGGCGAGCAGCCGCCCGCGCAAGGCGCGCGTCCGTCCCTTCCCGCGAAGAAGGCCGAGCCGTGATCTCCAAGTTCTTCATCGAGCATCCGATCTTCGCCAACGTCATCGCCCTCGTCACCGTCATCATCGGGGGAGTGTTCCTCTACGGGCTGCCCGTCGCTCAGTATCCCGAGATCGTGCCGCCGACCATCCAGGTGAGCACGCGGTATCCGGGAGCGAGCGCGGAGGTCGTGGCGGCGACCATCGGGGTGCCGCTGGAGCAGGCGATCAACGGCGTCGAGGGCTCCATCTACATGTCCTCGACGAGCGCCAGCGACGGCTCGTATAGCCTGACCATCACCTTCGACGTGGGCACGGACCTCGACACCTCGCTGGCCCTGGTCCAGAACCGCGTCAACACCGCCCTCGCTCAGCTGCCGGGAGGCGTCACCGCGCAGGGCGTGACGATCCTCAAGGTCTCGCCCAACATCCTGCTGGTGGCGAGCCTCTATTCCGAGGGCGATCGCTACGACGAGACCTTCTTCTCCAACTACGCAATCATCAACATGCAGAACCCCCTGGCCCGGATCCAGGGCGTCGGCCAGATCCGGATATTCGGAGCCGGACCCTACAGCATGCGGGTCTGGCTGGACCCCAAGCGACTGCAGACCTTCGGGCTCACGACCCAGGACGTGCTGAACGCCATCCGGGGACAGAACATCGAGGTGGTCGCCGGGCAGATCGGCGGCCCGCCGGTCCCGGAGAACCAGCCCTTCCAGTTCACGATCAACGCGCTCGGCCGGCTCTCCGATGCCCGCGAGTTCGACGAGATCACGATCAAGTCGGCCAGCGGCACCGCCCCGCAGCTCGTGCGCCTCCGTGACGTCGCCCGGGTCGAATTGAGCCAGCAGAGCTACAGCAACTTCTCGCGATTCACCGGTCACAAGGCGGCTCAGATCGTGGTGTTCGCCCTGCCGGGCGCCAACGCCATCCAGGTCGCCGATCGGGTCTACAAGGCCATGGCCGAGATGAGCCAGCAGTTCCCGCGAAGGCATGAAGTACGCGATCCGGTACGACACCACGCTTTTCGTCCGGGAAGCCATCCACGCCGTCTACAGCACCCTGTTCATCGCGGGCGTGCTGGTGCTCGTGGTCATTCTCGCTGTTCCTGCAGAACTTCCGCGGCATGCTGGTTCCCGCCACCACCGTGCCGGTCACCATCATCGGCGCCTTCATCGCCATGGCCGGCCTCGGCTTCACCGTGAACTTGATGACCCTCTTCGCCCTGATCCTGGCCATCGGCATCGTGGTGGACGACGCCATCATCATCGTGGAGAACAGCTCCTACTACATCGAACAGGGAATGTCGCCCAAGGAAGCCACCATCAAGGCCATGGAAGAGCTCACGGGCCCGGTGATGGGGATCACCCTGGCGCTGGTCGCGGTCTTCCTGCCCGCCGCCTTCCTGCCCGGCATCACCGGGCAGATCTTCCGCCAGTTCGCGCTCGTCATCGCCGCCACCGCGGTCATCAGCGCGATCAACGCGCTCACGTTGAAGCCGGTCCAGTGCGCGACGTGGCTGAGGCCCCGCGGCGACAAGCGGCCGAACTGGTTCTACCGCGGGTTCAACCGGGCGTTCGAGAGCGTGACCAAGGTCTACGTGGGCGTCGTCGCCTGGATGGTGAAGCGCACGGTGCTCATGATCGCTGCTCTTCGCCCTCATCATCGGGGCGACCGCCTGGGGCTTCGTTCGCCAGCCCACCGGGTTCCTCCCCACCGAGGACCAGGGGTACGCCGTCCTGGTGTCCATCCTGCCCGAGGGCGCCGCTCAGCCCCGGTCTCGCGCGGTCGCGGAGAAGATCTCCGCGCTCCTCGACAAGACCGACGGACTGGCCGGATGGGTGACCATCGGCGGGTTCTCGGTCCTCGACTTCGCCAACGTCCCGAACGTCACCACGACGTTCATCGTCTACAAGAACTGGAGCGAGCGCGGCAAGGGGCTGACCCAGGATCGGATCGTCTCCGGTCTCAACCGCGACCTCTCCGGGATCCAGGAAGCGGTGGCCTTCGTGGTGATTCCGCCGCCCATCCGCGGCCTCGGCCAGACCGGCGGCTTCCAGATGATGGTGGAGGACCGCCGAAGCCTCGGCCTGAGCGAGCTCTCGCGCAACACCGCCGAGCTCGTTCAGAAGGGGAACGGCAGTCCGGGCCTGCGCGGCCTCGCCGCGACCTTCAGCACGCGCAGCCCCCAGGTCTACCTGAACATCGACCGGACCAAGGCGGAATCCCTGCAAGTGCTCCCGCAGAGCATCTTCGACACGCTGCAGGCCTACCTGGGCTCCTCGTTCGTCAACTTCTTCAACAAGTTCAACCAGGTGTTCCAGGTCTACATCCAGGCCGACAACGCCTATCGTCTGCAGTCCGACGACTTGCGGCACCTCTACGTTCGAAACCAGAACGGAGAGATGGTCCCGTTGAACGCCCTGATCCAGGTCCGGCAGGTGCAGGGCACCGAGCTGGTCACCCGCTACAATCTCTATCCGGCGGCGTCCATCTTCGGGTCGGCCGCTCCGGGCTTCAGCTCCGGACAGGCCCTCGCCACCATGGAGCAGCTGGCCGCGGAGACGCTGCCGGAGGGCATGGCGTACGACTGGACCTCGACGAGCTACCAGGAGAAAAAGGTCGGTTACCAGGCGTACTTCATCTACGCGCTCTCGATCCTTCTGGTCTACATGGTGCTGGCCGCGCTCTACGAGAGCTGGACGTCTCCCGCCGCGGTCGTGCTCGTCGTGCCCATCGCGCTGGTGGGAGTCCTCCTGGCGCCAGCTGAGCCGCGGCTACGACAACAATCTGTACACGCAGGTCGGCCTGGTCCTGATGATCGCGCTCGCGAGCAAGAACGCCATCCTGATCGTGGAGTTCGCCCGGGACCTCCACCTCCGGGATGGCCTGTCCATCACCGAGGCCGCCGTCGAAGCCACCCGGCGCCGATTCCGACCCATCGTGATGACCTCGTTCGCCTTCATCCTGGGCGTGGTCCCGCTGATGGTCGCCACCGGAGCGGGCGCGGCGAGCCAGCAGGCCATCGGTACGGTGGTGTTCGGCGGGATGATGGCCTCGACGCTGCTGGCCATTCCGTTCGTGCCCGTGTTCTTCGTTGCCCTGGAGCGCATGAGCGAGCGACTGCGGAAGGGCCGCGGGGCTCGGCAGCCCGCGTCACATGGGGAGCCGGGTCCGCCACCTCATCCGGAGGTCTCACCCCGGTAGGCGAAGCCACTCACCCGCGGTGGCCGGCGGCCGAGAGCCGGCGGTCGAGGTCGTATGCGGCGCTGATGAGAGCGAGATGGGTGAAGGCCTGCGGAAAGTTGCCGAGGTGCTCCGCCCGTGGACCCAGCTCTTCCCCGTACAGTCCCAGGTGATTGGCGTAACCAAGCATCTTCTCGAAGAAGAAGCGCGCCTTCGGTAGATCGCCAAGCCGCGACAGGCACTCGACATACCAGAACGAGCACATCGAGAACGTACCCTCCTGGCCCGTGAGGCCGTCGGAGAAGCTGTCGTCGAGCCGATAGCGGTAGACCAACGAATCGCTCACCAGGTCGCGCTCGATCGCGCGGAGGGTGGAGACCCAGCGAGGGTCCGTGGGCGAGATGAAGCGAATGAGCGGCATGAGCAACGCGGAGGCGTCGAGCGTGTTCGCGCCCGGATGCTGGACGAACGCTTGACGCGACGCATCCCAGAAGCGGTCGAAGATGTCGCGGTAAATGGTGTCCCGCACGTCGTACCAGCGCGCGAGCGGGGCCGGGAACGAGCGCTTGTTCGCCAGGCGGATGGCGCGGTCGAGCGCCACCCAGCACATGACCCGCGAATAGAGGAATTCCTGGCGGCCGCCGCGCACCTCCCAGATGCCTTCGTCCTTCTCCCGCCAGTGCGTCGAGACCCAGTCGACGAGGCGGATGACGTTCATCCAGGCGTCGTGCGGGATCGGTGAACCGTACTTGTCATAGAGGTACACCGAATCGAGGAGCTCGCCGTAGATGTCGAGCTGAAGGTGCGTGTGCGCGGCATTCCCGATGCGGACCGGGCGCGAGCCCATGTACCCCTCGAGGTGCGGCAGCGTTTCTTCGCGGAGCTCGTGGCGGCCGTCGAGACCGTACATGATCTGCAGCGAACCGTCAGGCTTGAGCTCCTCCACGCGGGCCGTCATCCAGCGCATGAAGGCCGCCGCCTCGTCCGTGTACCCGAGGCGCATCAGGCCGTAGAGCGTGAACGATGAGTCGCGAATCCAGGTGTACCGGTAGTCCCAGTTGCGCTCTCCGCCGAGGGTTTCCGGCAGCCCGAAGGTGGGAGCGGCGACGATCGAGCCGTGCTGGCGCGATGTGAGTAGCTTCAGGGTGAGCGCAGAGCGATTCACCGTCTCGCGCCACCGACCATCGTAGCGGCTCCGGGACACCCAGCGCCGCCAGAAGTTGACGGTCTGCTTGAAGGCCTCGCTCTCGTAGTCGGGCTGGGCCGAGGGTGACGGCTGCCCCGGCATCACCACCTCGAGGACGAACCACGCCGCCTGGTCGGCGCCGAGGGTGAACTCGGCGATCGCCGCCCCCTGCTGCAGACGCATCGGCACCGACGACCTGCAGCCGCAGCGCGAGCTCGTTGGCGCCCGCCTGGCCGACGAACAACACCTCGGTGTCGCTCCGCAGCTCGGCGGTGTGCGGCGAGCGGGCGTAGTTGAAGCGCGGGTCACAGCGCATTCGAAACCGCAGCTCGCCGCGGACCGTCTTCGCGCGGCGCACGAGGTTGTGCGCCTGCCCGGCGTCTTCCACCGGCATGAAGTCCGAGACCTCCGCCACGCCGTCGGTGTGGAGGAACCGGGTGAGGAGCAGATTGGTGTCGGGGAGATAGAGCTGCTTGTGCGTGGCGTGGTCGAGGATGGGCGCGATCTGGAAGCGGCCGCCACGCTCGGCATCGAGGAGCGCCGCGAACACCGACGGCGAATCGAATGATGGCATACAGAGGAAGTCGATCGACGCATCCATGCTCACGAGCGCGACCGTGTGCAGATCGCCGATGACGCCGTATTCGCCGATCGGTGCGTATCGGTTCGGCATCGGGCCCACCTTAGCATGGAGGCGTGCGCCTAGGGCATTGCGGCCTAGCCTCGACGACCGCAGGCAGAGGCCCCGGGTAGCGAGCGAGCGGGACACCGCGCGACCGTGATGCGTGGCGCCCAGGGGCCCGCTGGGCGCCACGCGATCGACGGCTACTTCTTCGCGTACTCGAACTTCGGCGCCGCCTTCAGCGCTTCCTTCGTCGCTCCATGCAGGACGATCTTGCCCTGCTCCTGCTTCATCCTGCCCACCGGCACCGCGATCTCATGCTCTCCCATGCCGAGGAATCCGCCGACTCCGACGATCGCGTATGACACAGCCTTGGCCGGCGTCACGATCAGATCGTTGATTTCGCCGACCTTATCGCCGGTGTCATTGTAGACGTCCTTCCCGAGGATCTGCTTCTTCGCACTCCACCCGGCTGCGACGTCTCGGAGCTCGACCGTCGAGACGCTGACCCCGGCCGTCTGCGCCACCGAATAGGCCGCACCGCCGGCGATGACGAGACTCGCGAACACCACCACGACGATCTTTCTCATGGGTCCTTCCCTGCTTCCGTTGATGTAAGAATTGCTGCGCGGGCCCTGGAACAGCGCTCACGATGCCCAGCGTACTCCGACCACCTAGCCCTTGGGCGGGCCAGCCGACGCGCGACGAATATTTCGAGTCTCCGGCAAGCCAACTCATTTTCCCTGGTTCCAGCAGGGGCCAGGCGTAACAAACCGTGAACATCGACGAACTTGCTCGAGCAGGCAGAGTCCCTGGGCACAAGCTGGGAACAAAAGGTAAATCCGCGTCGGCGTTGCTCGTACATGCCTGATGCGCCTGTAGCTCAGTTGGATAGAGCGTCGGACTCCTAAACGCAAGGCGGGTCATGGCAGCGAAGGGGTTTGTGGCGGTGGTGGGGCGCGGGTGCCTTTATACCGCCGATGCTCTTCTCCTACGATCGCATCGAGGAAGCCAAGCTCATGTCCCCCGGAGTGGTTCCCCGGCTACTTCGGCACGTACGTGATCCGCTGACCACCGACTGAGGCTTCCGCCATGGCGCCGGCGATCGGCCTGATGAAGACGACGACGCCGTCGACGAAGCGGGCGTTCGCCGTCGCCCCGCTGTTGGCGATGATCGCCGAGGCGTTGGCGGCGAAGCTCATGTCATTCTGCTTGAAGCGCTCCATGGCCGCCCCGTCCTCGAACACGATGACCTCGCTGTAGGTCTGGCCTCCCAGCTGGGGCCCGATCGTCCCCTGGGTGATGTCCGCGTAGCCGATGTGTTGACCGCGCTCGTAGACGACGCCGCGGCCGTAGGCGCCGCCGAAACCCAGTCCGCCCTTGCTGATCTCCGGGAAGATGGCGACACCGTGACTCTTCTTGGCGAGCGCCTCGACGCCGGGATCGACCTTGTTCCATTCATCGCGCTCGGCCTGCGCCCTCTGAACGAGATCGTCCCGCTCGGCGGTGGTGGTCGGCGCCGTGGTGGTGCAGCCGACCAGCAGGCTCGTCGTGAGGGTGATCGCCGTGACGACGACGGACGCTGTCCATGTCATGCCCCGCGCCTCCTTGCTACGACCCACGATACTCTAGTAAGGCCTGGGCTTCCTGGAGATCGGCAGTGTCAAGCCTTCGGTAAACCACGCGTAGACCTCGGCCAGCAGATCGTACACATTCTGTCGCTTTCCCTGCTCGCGCCCGAGCCGAGTCAGACTCATCGCAGCCCGCAGCTCCAGCGACTTTGCCTCCTGACGGCAGGCGTCCAGGGCCCGCTGCAACCAGGCTTCCGCCTCCGCCTGCGGTGCCTCCGTCTGTAGTGACAAGCTCCCCCGGAGACGATGCAGCTCCGCCTCCGCCCAGCGCCTACTGTTGCTGACGGGACAGCACCTCCAATCCCGGCAGATTAGAAGTCCAACGCTCTATCCAGTCGATCAGTCCCTCGATCAGCGACACCCGAACTGGGTGCTGGCCGAGGAGTTCGGGGACGTGCGGTTCGCGGGCGACGCTGTCTTCGTCCATCGCGAGCGCGCTGAGCACATCGCGCGGGCGCTCCTCGGTGGCCGTGACGTGCTGGTGCTGGAGAACGCCCTGGCTGCCCGCGAGGACCAGCGCCGGCGTCACGCGCGTGCAGCCGCCTCGGCCGCGGACGCTCATCCCAGAGCGCAGCGGCGCCCGTTGGCGAGACACCGTCGGCTGGCTCGGCATCCTGCCGGCGTGGCGGTGTTCGTCGCCGCGCTGGCGGTGCCGCTTGATGATCCGGCGCTGGTGGTAGCATGGGTCGTCGCGCTGCGGAGCGGCATGCTGATCGTGGCCGCCGAGCCGTAGCTGGCCTGGGGGCGCAGAGGATGATCAAGCGCAGGGCGTCGAGCAGTCCGCTGCCCGGACATTTTGGTCGGATGGTTCTTGTCGCGGCTCTTCTCCTGACGGCATGCGCCACCCCCACGCCCGTGAAGGGGCCGAGCACCCTGACGACCCCCGAGGATGAGCGGTACATGCAGCGGGTCCGCGAGCAGATCAAGAAGGTCTGGACGTACCCCTGCGTCCAGGTGACAGAGAGCAAGTGCGAGTACAAGGCCGCCAAGCTGGATGTGGAAATCGGTCTCTCCGAGTCGGGGGGGCTGCAGTACGTCAAGATCGTTCGCTCGTCGGGAATCGAACTCTACGACTCGTACGCCATCACCGCAGTCCGTCTCGCCGCACCCTATCCGCCCGTACCCGCTTCGCTGCTGGCCCGCAAGGAGCGTGAGACCGAGGCGCCCTCCACGACTGGGCTCCGCGCAGGCACGGCGAAGCCCGCCGTCCGGATCGACGCCCGGTTCGACTACGTTGTCCAGAGTGTCCGGGGCGGCAAGTTCGAGTGACCTGTCGCCGGAGGTAACATCAACCTCCAAGGCGAGGAGATCGACAGCACCAACTCTCGCTCTGCCTCCTCCCGCGTCACCCACCGCAAGAACACGACGCCGCGCGAGCACACACCGCTGAGCATATAGCCGTCCGGCCCCGGCTCAGTGGCGTCGCCGGTGAGCGGCCCGCAGAGACGGTGGCGGGTGACGAAGTCGGCGAGCAGCATGGCCAGCGGCATCGGGCAGCAGGTGGCGGTCAACGTCCACATTCGGGTACACCGCGCGCGGCAGTCATGATCCTCGACGTTGACTCCTGACCCGCGCCTGCCCCACCATCGCGGGATGGACCGCCGCCGATCACCTACATCCGGCTGCAAGACCCGCGACGCTTCCACGGGGCGACGCATGCCTGAGCGGGCGCGCGGGCGCTGATGCCGTTCACGCCCGCCCACGCCGCGGCTGTCCTCCCGGTCCGTGCGGTCGCCCGCCGGCTGGGACTCCGCCTGCCGTTATCGGCGCTCGTCATCGGAAGCATGGCGCCGGACTTCGAGTACTTCTTCCGGCTGAAGCCGTACGGCCGCTTCGGGCACTCGCCTCTCGGCCTGCTCGTCTTCAGCCTGCCCGTCGGCCTGGCGGCCTGGATCATGTTCCGGGGGCTCGTCGCGCCGGCGCTGCTCCGGCTGTTACCGCCCGGCCTCGCCGCGGCGCTCTGGAACGGGCGGACACGGGCGTCACCCGCGGCGCTCGTCGGCCTCGCCGCCGTCGCGGTGCTGGGCGGCGCCCTGACCCATGCTGTCTGGGACCTATTCACGCATGGTGGTCAGACGATCTCCACGCTGCTGCCGGTCATCCGCGAGCGCGTCGCGCCCACGGTGATGCCGTGGCTGCGCTGGTACACCGTCCTGCAACATGTGAGCACGATCGTCGGCCTCACGGTCATCGGTCTCGCGAGCGTGCGCTGGGTCCTGCGCCAGCCACCCGAGGCGCGCCGCTTCGCGCCAGGACAGCCGTTGCACAGCCTCGGGGTGGCCGCGTTCCTGATTGCCAGCGCGGCGGTCGGGGGCGTGGTCAACGCGCTCCGGGGCGTGGCCGGAGGCATCTTCACCGCGCTCGCGTTCGGCGCCGTGGGCGGCATGGTCGCCTTGACCATCGCGCTGATCGCGTACGGCGTCGTCGTCTTCGGCGCGCCGTCCCGCGTGGAGTGAGCCGATGCGCCGACTGGTCGAGCTCGAAGAGGCCTTCTCCCAAGCGGGGAGGGGAAGCGCTCAGGCCCTTGTTGTGTTGCCGGACGCCTTGTTCTTTGCCCAGCGACAGCGCATCGGTCAGTAACCACAGCGCGCGCATCTTCCCGGTGCGTCGGCTCGCGGCGAACGGCCAGGAGGCGTGGAACAGGTGTTGATCCCAGTGGGCTTGGTCCTGCTTCTGGCCTTGTGGGTTACGTACGGGATGCTGGTCGGAGTACAAGGTGCGCGGGTGAGGAGGCGACAGGCTGCGGAGCTGGCGCTGCTGCTCGTTGGGCCCCTCGTCATCGCAGCATGGGCGACCATCGCCTCTGGCTGGGCGAGCGGCCCCCGCCCATCGAAGTGGGCCTTCCACATCCTCAACGCGCTTGCCGCAGCGAGCATCGCGTTGTCCATCTACATATGGCGGCGTCACGAAGAGATCGCGCCGTTCTCGGCCCCCGCAGCGGTTGCCTCGGCCTTCGCCACCGCGCTGGCATGGTTCATCGGCACGATGGCCATCTTCAGCGACTGGCTGTAGGTCGCCTCTGCATCGGCGGCAGGACGAGGGCGTGGCTCAAGGTGAAGGTGCCGGGGTGGACTGTTGAGGGCGACCACGAAGCGGCTCGACGAGATCACGTCGTTGGAGATCGCACGAGCCAGCCGAGCACGTCTTCTCGGTGAGACCGCGCGAGTCCAAGGGCTTCTTCCCGAAGGCGGTAGAGCGGGCCAAGGCGGCGCTCAGGGGAGCTGGGGTAGAGGCGCCGAACCTTGACGCCTACGTGTGGCATTCGAACCGCCACACCTTCGCATCTCGCCTCATCATGGCTGGGGCGGTCAAGGACTTGGGCGGCTGGCGCACCCTGGCGATGGTCCAGCGGTACGCTCATCTGGCGCCGGCCCACCTTCATGCGGCCGTTGAACGGCTCGTAGCGCCGGCCGTGGAGGAAGTAACCCGCAAGCGATCGCCTCCATGGGGCGCGACGGGCGGTGTATCGTAACTGCCTGATGCGCCTGTAGCTCAGTTGGATAGAGCGTCGGACTTCTAAACGCAGGTTGGGCCCTGGGAGATCGCACACTTCTCAGGGCCCGTCTTTTTTCCTGCGAAGTTATTCCCGCCACCGATCCCCACCGATCCCTACAGCACCTTGCTGAGTGCGTCGGAAGCGCTGCGAAAGTCTCATATGAGACTGCGCCTCAGCCGCGAGCCTTCTTCCTCGACCATCGCGCGCGCGCCGCCTTCTGGGCGAGCGCGTGGCGCTCCTCGGGCGTCATCGTCCGGCTGCCAGCTCTCATCCCAGTGCCCTCCGCCGCCAGGCCGCCCAGCTTGCCGAGCGCCTGGGCGTGGGGGTTCTTCGTCGGCTATGCTCCATAAGCATGACTGGTGGCGTGGCGTGAGCCTGGACCCCCCTGCGTTCAACCGTGAGGGAAGTGCTTTTCCCGGCGGCGAAGCTGCCGAGCGACGCCTGGTCACTGTACTGTTCGCCGATTTGATGGGGTTCACGACTATCGCGGAGCGACTGGGTGAGGAAGGCACCCACTCGTTTATCGAGCCGATCCTCGATCTGATGGCCGAGGCCGTCGAGGAGCACGGCGGCACCGTCAAGGACTTCACGGGTGACGGGATCATGGCGCTCTTTGGAGTCCCCGCAGCGCTCGAGGATGGCCCGCTCCGTGCGTGCCGGGCGGTCTTGCGAATGCATGAGCGACTCGCGCGGGTGGCCTCCGAACTCGAGGGTCGCCACGGCGTGCGCCCGCACGCCAGAGTCGGCATCAACTCCGGGCCCATCGTTGTCGGTCAGGTACGCCATGGTTCGGGGATGAGGGTCTCCGCAGTTGGAGACACGGTCAATCTCGCGGCTCGGCTCCAGGGGCTCGCGGAGCCCGGAACCGCGGTGATGAGCGAGACCACGTATCACCTTGTTCAGGGCCTGGTGGACGCGGCGTTTGCGGGTACACATGCGGTCAAGGGCAAAGCGGAGCCCCAGAGGATCTATCGCCTGGATGCGGTCCGTGAGGGCGCCCGGCGCTTCGAGGCTGCGCTGCATCGTGGGCTTACGGCGTACGTGGGTAGAGAGCACGAGCTGGGCGTGCTGGCGGAGTGTATCGCGCATTTTAGTGGCGGTGTTCAAGTGGTCGACATCGTGGGCGAGCCTGGCGCCGGGAAGTCTCGGCTTCTGCATGAGGTCTGTGAGCGCGTCGACTCCGATGGCATGGCGATACTCGCCGGAGGATGCACCCCCGATGGACGTCAGACCCCGCTTCTACCCTTCGTCGAGCTGATCCGAGGGCTTGTCCGGGCCACGCCGGGGGCAGCAGAGTCCGATCTGGATCGAGGTTTGGAACTCGCGATGGCGGACCTCGACCTCCAATCGGCCCAGGATCTCGGCCTGATGCGGAACCTGATGGGGCTCGCCGTCAAGGACGACGCCCTGACCGGGCTGGACGAGATGCTGATCGGTCTTCGAACCCGCACCGTGCTGCATCGCCTCTTCGAGGCGTGCGGCCGACGTTCGCCGATCGTGTTGCTGCTCGAGGATCTGCACTGGATAGACGGCGTGTCCGAGGAAGTGTTAACCGGGGCGCCCCAGGCCAGCACTTGAGGTGCTACACGGTTCCGCATACTACTAGTTACGTTGTGGAACCCGCGTGCGGTGAACTCGCCAAAGAGGGAGGGACCCGTGGCCAAGATGGAACGGATGCATGTGACGGTAGGGTGCTTTGCAGTCCTCTTTCTGGTTGGAGTCGGCGGAGCCTTGGCGGCCGATCTACCGAAGCAGGGAAGTTACGACGTCACGACTTGCTGGTCCGGCGTAAGTAGCGTGATCGCGTTCTCCAAAACCCACACCGCCTCGAGCTATGAGCTAACGGGGACCACTCGCAGTAACCCGCCCGGCGGCGCTTTCGACATGACCGCCACTCGCTGCGTTGGCATCGGTAGCTCAATAGAGGGCAAGAACACGGGCATGGCCCTGTGCGAGGCCATCGACAAGGATGGCGACAAGTATCTAACCCGGACCACCAGCGAAGGGCCAAAGGGTGTGTTTGAGGCGCTTGCTGGTACTGGCAAGTATGAAGGTATGGTCCGGACTGGCACCGTCGAGCTCGTAGGGCAATTCCCAACCATCAAACCAGGCACCTTCCAAGGCTGCAACCGCGGGACCGGAACCTACAAGCTGAAGTAGAGATAAAGCTAGGGATTGGGTCGGGGATACGGCTTCCATTCTGGGCCGTACCCCTGGCCTAACGAAAGATTGGACTCCGACGAATGGCCAAGAACCATGGCGGGAACGTCGAGCTTCCCGGGCACATGGCGGGCACAAGAGGTAAAATCACGCCGTTCGTTGCTCGTAAGTACCTGCTGCGCCTGTAGCTCAGTTGGATAGAGCGTCGGACTTCTAATCCGAGGGTCGCAGGTTCGACTCCTGCCAGGCGCACCACTTCACGATTGAGCCGTTCCGGGTATCTCCAGCCGCTCGACGGTTACCGCTGCATCATGCTAGCCGTCTTCCACCCGCCAGCCGTCTGACAACTAGCTGCGCCGGATCCGTGTGTCCGCGCGGGCCAGAAACTTACCCATCCGTACAGGAGAGTGCGATGAAGGACTTTGCGGGCGAGCTGTAGGGCGTGACCGCGCGCGAGGACCCTCCTAGGGGCGGATATTCTTGGCGAGCGACTCAATTACCTCGGCCGCGTTGCGCATGATGTCGCCGACCGGCGTGGTGGCTGTCTTCTGCTTCCGGGTTCCCTTCTTGCGGGCGCCCTTGGTCGCCGCCTTGGTCTTTCGCGCCGCCGTGGTCTTTCGCGCCCCCTTCTTCTTCGAGCTCTTCTTCGCCTTCATGAGTCCTCCTGCGCCGGCGGCTAGCCGTGCCCGTTAGAGTCGATCCACCTGGCGCCAGAGCAACGCTCAGCGCTCCCCAAGCTCGGTAGTCCACCTTACCGCATGTCACGGAGAAGCGACGAAGCGCTACTGTGCCCGTGTCGCAGCGCGGTTGACACCCGGTCCTGCGCCGATCAACTCTTCGGCAGAGTCAGCTCTGCCCAGCCTTGCGTTTCGAGCAACTCGCTGACGTCATAGTGCCGTCGATCGTTCAGTCGGCGCTCCGGAATGAATACTTCCAACTTGCGACGCCGATCATCACGTCGACGGTCGGCGATTACCGCGACGGCCGTGTGCCCCGACTGATCTCTCCTGATGCGGTCGTAGAGATCTACCTGGTCCCGAGCAACGATGATGAGCCGCTCCTCGGCGAGCGCGGGGCGCACTGCATCCGCGTCTCGCTCCGCCGCCTCAGTGTCGGGTACGGCCCGCGACTGCCGGAGCATGCTGGCGAGGTTGCGTTGCTGCCGTTCTTCGCGCACCGCGCGACGCATGTCACCGACCGACATGAGGACCCAACACACCAGCAAGGCTCCGTAATACGCGATCCACCAATAAGGCCAAACTCTGATATGGGGCCCGAGCGCAGCGATGCCGAGAAAGAGGAACATCAGCCAAGTGGGGATCGTCATACCGATAGCCCGTCAACCACGCGTTGCGTCAACCATACTCATGGGTCTGAGCGCCTCCTCAGCCGCTGGCGCATCCGCTATCGGCACTTCATGCGCAAAATTGGTGCCGCCGGGGCATTTGGCACCCGTCGGTGGCGCTGCCGTTTGCGCTCGCCTCACGGCCGCCTGGACCGCCGTCCTGCTGACCTCGCTGGCGATGCCCTCGCCGGGCGGCTGGCGCTCGAGGCGCAGCAGGCGGCGAAGGTGTTCAAGGTGGGCCTGAGCAAGTGTCGTGGGCGGCGCTTCGTCGCGGCCTGACTCTCAGCGCGTGATCACGCGGGCAACCATCCGAGCCTTCTCCACGTCGAGCAGCATGTCGTAGGCCTGAACATGCTCATAGACGCCGATAACTTCCCGGTGGAAGAACTCGTAGAGCCGCGGTGAGAAGTGCGGCCGGCCTAGCTGTGTCGCCCATCTCGAAGGCTGGCAGCGGACGTGCATGGTATTCAGATATGAAGCATAGGATGCGGAACGCGGTTGCGACGGTGGTAGCGCTTGCTGCGTGGTCGTGGGCGCGATTGCGGCGCGTGGCGACGCTGCGCAGGCATCGCTCGACGGAGCCCGACCGTCACCGTGAAACTCGTCGCAGCTACGTCTTCGGCGCAATCAGTCGAGAGACCTTCGAGGCGGCGATGCGGAAAACCAGGTGGAGCTCGCGCCCCGCTCGACGGCACGAAACCAGGTAGTGTTCAGACCGAGATGTCCGGCCTAGCTTGCGCGCGACGCTACAAGCCGCGCCCGCCGGCTTCGCGCCCTTGAGGATGCGGTCGACATAGCTGGCGGCGCGTCGCCGTCAGCGGCTGGTGTTCCCAACAAGGTCGCGCTCGGCTACATTCTTCATCCGGGGGCCGACCAGACATGACGATGAGCGACTGGAGCAAGGTGACCCGGCCGATTCCCGTCCCCAACGAGTGGACGAAACCGTTCTGGGACGCGGCCAAGCGAGGCGTGCTGGCGCTGCAGCGCTGTCAGGCGTGCAAGCACTTCCAGCATCCGCCGTATGCGACGTGCGTGCGCTGCATGGGAACCGATCTCGCGTTCGAGCCCATCAGCGGGAAGGGGACGATCTACGCGTACACGATCATGTACCACGCAGGCGACAAGCGATTTGCCTCGGCCGTGCCGTACGCCAGCATCATCGTGGAGCCAGACGATGCGCCGGGCGCGCTGATGGCGGCCAACCTGCTGGACGCGCCCTACACCGAGGCGAAGGTGGGCCGGCGCGTGGAGGTGGTCTTCGAGCCGCTGAACGACGACATCACGCTGCCGCAGTTCCGGCTGACGCACGCGGCGTCGTAAGGCCCGGGGAGATCAGCGGCATGTGGGAGCACCGGTGCAAGATCGCGGTGAGCGGCGTGGGGTTCTCGCGCGTGACGCGCTCGGCCGAGCTGCCTCTGGCGGCGCACGCGCTCGAGGCGGTCAAGGGCGCCGTGGAAGACTCCGGGCTCACCATGGCGGACATCGACGGGCTGGCGACCTATCCGGAGCTGCCGGCGACGGGGCACGCGGTGATCGACGGCGTCACCATCGTGTCCGTCAACTGCATGATGGCGATGCTGAAGCTCCCGAATCTCGCCTGGCACGTGCAGGTGGAGACGGTGAACATCGGCGGCGCGGTCCAGCAGGCGGTCAACGCGCTGCTGGCCGGCGTGTGCAAGTACGCGGTGGTCTGGCGCGCGATGCACAACCCCAAGGGCACCTACCAGAACCTGCCGGGCACCTTCGCTCAGGGCCCGACGCAGTTCACGGCACCGTACGGATTCGGTGGTCCGGGCCAGGGCATGGCGGTCGCCTATACCCGCTGGCTGGAGCGGCACGACCAGAGCCGGGAGAAGATGGCGACGCTCGCCGTGACGCAGCGCCGGCACACGCACATGAACCCGCACGCGTACTTCTACAAGCGAGCCGCTGACCCGCGAGGACTACCTCAATTCCCGGATGGTCGCGTATCCCTTCTGTCTCTACGACTGCGACATCCCGGTGCAGGGGGCGGTTGCCATCGTGCTCACCACCGCCGATCGCGCACGTGATCTGCGGCCGCGCCCGGCGTACATCGCGGGCTACGGTCAGCGGCTGGCATTCGAGGTGGCCGGACGCATCGGCAGCCTGAGCAGCTACATGGAAGGCGGGCGGAGCTCGTCGCGGCTCACCTGGGAGCGGTCGGGCTTCTCGCCCAAGGACGTGGATGTCGCGCAGATCTACGATGGCTTCTCCGCCTCGGTCATCTACGGCCTCGAATCCTACGGGTTCTGCAAGGAAGGCGAGGCGCTCGACTTCATCCAGGACGGACGCATCGAGCTCGACGGGGAGCTGCCGCTGAACACCTTCGGCGGGAGTCTCGGCACCGGGCGTATTCACGGGCTCTGGCACATCATCGAGGGGGCGCTGCAAGCCTCCGGACGCGCGGGGGAGCGTCAGGTGAAGGACGTCAAGGTGTCCTTCGTCGGTGCGAGCGCTCCCATCGTGCAGGGCACGACCTTCATCTTCGTCAACGAGCCCTACTGAACGAAGTGACCTCGCGCTGCCGCGGTCACGGCAGCGATCTCCGGGTTGGCGCGGCCCCGCCGGCGACGTTGCCAGGCGGCGCCGGGAGCACCACCTCGTACCGTGTGCGGATCGCCTCGAAGGCCTTGCGCTTCATCTCCTCGCGCTGCTCGGCGGTCCACTCCGCCTTCACGTTTGGCTCGATCTCCTCGAAGGCAGGCACGCGGCCGGGCGTGATCGACTCGATCCAGACCAGATGCCAGCCGTAGCCTGACTCGATGGGGCCTCGCCACGCCCCGGGCTTGAGCTCGGCGACCGCCTCGGCGAACCCCGGGCCAAACACGCTGGCCAGCTGCTCGAACGAGCGATCGGCGTAGTAGTCCTGGAACATGAACGGATCGCCCAGCGTCGTCGCACCTGACCAGTCGCCGCGCTTGCCGCCGAGCCTGGGCAGCGCCTTCGCCGCCGCGTCGTGGGCGCGCTCACCGCCGCGGTCGAGCGAGAAGTACACGTGTCGGAACGACGTGCGTGGAGACGTGGCAAAGCGCGCAGAGTTCTTCCCGAACCAGTCCCGCAGCTCGGCGCCCGAGGGCTCGCGCAGCGCCGCCACGTCGTCGGCCAGGAACTCCATCTTCTGCGCCAGCCGGCGCTTGACGATGGTGTCGTCCTTCTCCAGGCCGAGGGCCAGCGCCTCCCGATAGAGGATCTCCTCGCGGACCTTGCTCTCGATCAGGCTCTTCATCTGCTCGGGCGTCAGTGGAGGGCGCCCCTGCGCAAGCCACGCCACGGAGATCTGGCGCAGGTCGTCCTCGGTCAGCACGATGCGGCCGGGTTGCGCGCTCGCGTCCGGGTGGAAGAGGCGATAGCCGACGAACAGCAGCAGACCGATCGCGACGAAATGAACCATGGGCTCGCGCAGCCATCGCCGGAGGCGCTCCGGCCGTACTTCGTCCGACTCGGCCAGAGTCAGGTGAGTTCTCCGTTGCGGGAAGCGAAACGCATGAGCGCCCTTTCGTCTCTCGTGGCCTGACCGCCGGCCCCGGCGATGGCCTCGTCGGCCCGGTTCCCGATTATCTGGCGAATACCGAGCCGGCGTGAATCGGACTTTGGTCCCATGGCCACGCCCAGTTGGAACGTCAGGTCGGGGGTGTCGGCGTCCCGGGGGGCGGCGCGAATCTCGTACGCAGGTCCCCCCCGCGCAGTACGCTAGCCGCGCAATTGCTCAGTGCGCTGCGCACCTGGGTGCGCAGCGGAGCCGTCTTGCCGCCTCGCTTCGGACCGGCCGCCCGCTTCGGCGCCGGCCAGGCTCCCGGGGCGGAGCCGTGTCGGCGCCGGCGGGCGACCAGTCCTCGAGTACCTCAACGCGTGAACGCCGGTCGGACGCGGAGAACCCACGGATCGCCGTCGACCTCGCCCGCGGTGGGAACGCCGAGGTCGGAATCCGCGTCGAGGCTCGACTCGATGCTCGACGGGATCGACGGTGTCGCGACGCACAGCTTCAGCATCAGAATCAGCAGACCAGCCACCACGAGCGAGCCAACCGGGATGAGCGCGAGCAGCCACGGCCCGGCCTCATCCCGAGTGGCGTCGGTCGTGATGTGCTCGACCGTAGGGCGGCCGTTCGGCGCGAGATCGCTGAGCGAAATCGACTGGGTCAGCCCTGCGTCGAGCTTCATGACACGACCTCACGCCTTCCCGTCGTGACCGTGGGACCGCGCGCTCGCCTCCCCGCGGGGCTGCTGCACGTCCTCACGCCCCGGACGCTCGGTGTCCTGGCCACGCGGCCACTGGGGATCTTCGCCGCGCGGGCGCTCCGTGTCCTGACCGACGGCGATCTGAACGCTCGGGCTCTCGACCGCGGAGCGCCCACCGGCGGTCGGCGCCTGTGCGAGCGCCAGCGCCGCGAGCCCCACCAGCACCACCACGCGATACGAACCACTCTGCTTTTCCATGGCTCAGTCTCCTGACCTCGCTCGAAGTGAGCTGCACTCGCGTTTCACCGTGCTCATCTCCCTCTGCGCCAGGGAGCGTCTCGCCTCCTGGCATCGACTGTTGGCAAGGGCCGTGCCGTGGCCAGCAACGCCAAAAATCGCGAAAACCAAGGAGTTTGGCTGGTCAATCAGGTGGTCAACGGCTGGTCCGGCCCCCCGTGTTTCACTGCGCAACGCAGCGCAACGCGGCTCAACGCCCTGTGCGCTCGCGCTCGTGATGGCGGCCGGGAGCATGCTCCTGCCCGCGCCGGCCGCGGCCACCTACGAAGGGTTTCTGAAGAGCCCGCTGCTACAGGGCGATTCGCTGGACGATGCCCACAAGGGTGAGATCGAGCTGATCTCCTACACGCAGAACGCGGGGAACAAGGCCTGCTTCAAGGCGATCGTCATCAAGAACCTCGACCGGGCCAGTGCGGCGTTGGCCTTGTTTGCGGTCACCGAACGGATCACTCCGGTGACCGTGACGCTCCGGAACACGGGACTCAATACTCAGTCGGAGCCGCTCGTGGTTGTCATGGAAGACGTACTCGTCGGCAGCGTCGAGCTCGTCGAGGTGGACGGAGCCGCGACTCCGACCGAGCGGGTGGTGCTGTTGCCCCGCAGGGCCACCATCACGTTCCGAGGCCAAGACCCCGTCTCCGGACAGCCCCTGCCGCCGAACAAAGCCGTCATCAACTGCCCGTAGGCGCCGCGTTTCATCCGCCGCGCGCGAGGTCGGTCCAGGGCTCGCGCGCGGTGGCGTCGTCACCGCGCTGATAGCCGCCACTCCACCTTGCGCGTTCGTGCTCCGCTCCGCGCGTCGCCTTGCAGGGATCGGTCTCTCGAAGACACGAGCACTTGCCGCCTGGTGCATCGAGAGATGGCGCCATCCGAGATTGCGCCCCGGCCCGCCAAACGCGCGAAAAACGGCCATTCCACGCGGCGGGTCGTCCGGCACGGAGGTTGCCGATACGGCCGTTGCGAGTTGAACGGCTGCAACGAACCCGAAGAGGAGGAATGACATGCCGGCCACCACCCACGTGAGCATCCTGTCCGACGCCATGCTCAAGCGGTTCGCGGAACGCGCGCCAGTCTACGACCGCGACAACCGGTTCTTCACCGAGGACTTCGCCGAGATGAAACAGGCGGGCTACCTCACCTGTGCGGTGCCGCGCGAGCTCGGTGGCGGCGGCCTCACCTTCGCCCAGGTGATGCAGGAGCAGCGGCGCCTCGCCTACCACGCGCACGCCACCGCGCTGGGCATCAACATGCACATCTACTGGACGGGCGTGGCCGCCGACCTCTGGCGGGCGGGTGACAAGTCGCTCGAGTGGTTGCTGACCGCCGCGGTCAATGGCGAGGTCTACGCGGCCGGTCACGCCGAGCGGGGCAACGACATCCCCGTGCTCCTGTCGACGTCGAAGGCCGAGCGCGTCGACGGCGGCTATCGCTTCACCGGTCACAAGTTCTTCGGCAGCCTCACGCCCGTGTGGACCTTCCTCGGTCTGCATGGCCTGGACACGAGTGATCCGGCCCAGCCCAAGGTCGTCCACGCCTTCATGCCGCGGGCGACCGCGGGCTACACCATCAAGGACACCTGGGACGTGCTCGGCATGCGCGCCACCGCGAGCCACGACACGATCCTCGACGGCGCCGTGGTCCCGGACCAGTACATCGCCCGCGTGGTGCCTGCCGGGTTCGCGGGCGCCGACCTCTTCGTCCTGGCCATCTTCCAGTGGGCGCTGACGGGCTTCGCCAACGTCTACTACGGCCTCGCCCAGCACCTGGTCGATCTGACGGTGGCGGGCGTGAAGAAGAAGTCATCGATGGGCATCTCGCGCGGCTCGATGATGTACCACCCGGCGGTCCAGAACGGGATCGCGCAGATGGTGATGGAGGTGGAGGCGATCGGTCCGTACCTCGATCGACTGGCCGAGGACTGGACCAACGGCGTCGACCACGGCATGGCCTGGCCGCTCAAGATCGTCGCGGCCAAGCACCGGGCCGTCGAGAGCGCCTGGAAGGTGGCCGACACGGCGCTCGAGCTGGCCGGCGGCTTCGGGATCTTCGCCGCGTCGGGGGTGGAGCGCCTGTTCCGTGACGCGCGCCTCGGCCGCATCCACCCCGCCAGCCCGGCGCTCGCCCACGAGATCGTGGGGAAGATGAGCCTGGGCATCAGTCCCGACGAGCAGCCGCGCTGGGGCTAGAGACACGCGGGAGGGGGCCGAAGCTGGCCCCCTCCCGCGCGTCTCGCGAACGCATCAGCCGGAGTCGTCGCGTAGGATATGCTCCCGCCACCCGCAAGCGAGCGATCAAGCCCCACCGCTCAAGCCACACAGGGAGAACCTCATGATCCGTCGGACTCGGTTGGCTGCGCTCGTTGGACTGATGCTCGCTGTGAGCCCGGTGCTGCTCGTCGCCAGTGTCTGGGCCGACACGTTCAGGCTCCGACAGGTCCCGCTCGAAGCGACCGTACTCGACGAAACCACGGGCGAGGCGGTGAGTATCGAAGCCGAGTTGCTCGTCGTGGTCCGCTGCGGGGCCCAGCCGAGCGTCAATGCCGTCGTCGTGCGGCAACGCGCCGCGGGCGCGAGCGGGCGTGGGTATGTATTCCTGGGAGCCGATCACGCCGCCCTTGGCGATGACTGCCTCGACGCTGTTTTCACGCCCACCCTGACGTTCCAGCTCTTCCCGGTGAGACCACGGCGCACCGATGCTTGTGCGCGGCCGGCCTGCGTGACCCCCGTCGACGTCGAGATCGACCTCAGCTTCGACGCCCAGGGCGTCCTCACGTCCGTCGAGAGCCATGGCGCTGACGCGCCGTCGCCAACGGCCGTGCTGGCCACGCAGATTGCGCTCAGCTTCCTGGGGACGCCCTTCAGGTTTGGGGGCTCGACTCCGGAGACCGGATTCGACTCACCGGGGCTGACGCAATACGCCTATGGCCAGGCCGGTGTCGCGATACCACGGCTGGCCGACGCGCAGTTCCTCATCGGCGCAGCCGTGGACAGGGACGCGCTGCTGCCGGGCGACCTGGTGTTTTTCCAGGACAGCAGTGGTTTCATCTATCACGTCGGCATGTCACTCGGCGGCGACAAGTTCATCCATGCGCCGAGCACCGGCGACGTCGTGAAGATCTCGAGCCTGAACGAGCCGTTCTACGCGGGACAGTTCGTCGGCGCCCGCCGGGTCTAGTTTCATGGGGGGCCTCGAACGGGCCCCCCAAGCCCCCCAGGGCGGCTCGGGGCGCCCCGGCAAGGCCGTGGCGCCCCTCGATCTCCGACAGACTCCTAACCGAGCCACAACCGCGGCGGGGTCATCGCGAGGTCTCGGGCTCTTCTATACGCCGGCGGGCGTGGGCCTGGCGCTGGCCGTCGGCCCGGCACACCGGAATCACCTGCTTGCCGAACATCTCGATGGAGCGCAGGGCCTGCTCGTGGGGGATGGTCTCCGTCTGCATGATCAGGATGACCTCGTCGACTCCGGCCTCCTCGTACAGACGCACGCCGCGGATGCAGCTCTCCGGGTCGCCGGCAATGATGATGCCGCGCTCGCAGAGCGTGTCGGGATCCATCTGACCGAACGCGGCCCGCGCGGCGCCGGGGCCGGAGTCGAGCGAGATGCCGACCTGCTCGGCCTGAGCCTTGTGGGCGTCGTCGGCCTGCCGCAGCCACCGGCCGAAGTCGGCCTTCAGGTGGTCCGGCACGCCGCCCCATGATTCCAGCAGCTGCTCGTAGGCGTTGACCCGATCGCGGATGTACGGCTTGTCGGGGCCGAAGAACGTCTTGAGCGACAGCGCCGCCAGCTTGCGGGCCGCGTCATTGTCCTCGCCGCAGAAGGCGTGGACGTTGTTGCCCCAGTACGAGTTGACGGACGCGCCGACGGGCGTGGCTCGCGCGACGCGCTCCCGGTAGCGCTTCACGTGTCCGGTCAGGATGGTCGTCGCGAATGTCGCCGACGAGAGCACGCCGATGCCGGTGCCGGCGGCCACGTCGTAGCTGTCGGTCTGCGTGCAGGCCAGGTACATGCGGGGATGCGGTTTCTGAAAGGGCTTCGGCAGCACACGCCGCGCGGGCACCTTCCAGAACTTCCCGTCCCAGGAGAATTCGTCCGACTGCCAGATCTGCGGCAGCATCCTGAGCGACTCCTCCCACATCGCGCGCGTCTCGCGGGGATCGATGCCTTGGCCGAGCTGCTCATAGGCATTGGAACGGCCGGTGCCGAGCTCCAGGCGACCGTCCGTCAGCTGGTCGAGCATGGCCGCGCGCTCGGCGATGTGGATCGGATGGTGCGCGGGCAGGATCGAGACGCCGAAGCCGATCCGGATCCGCTTGGTGAGCTGACTCAGCGCGCCGAGCAGGACCTCGGGGCAGGGCGAGCCCGAGAACCCGGTGAGGAAGTGGTGCTCGACGAACCAGAGGTTGTCGAACCCGATCCGGTCCGCGAGCACGCACTGCTCGATCGTTTCCTTGTAGAGCGCGTTCCAGTCGACGCTGGTGCCCTGGAACGGTCGCTGCGCTTCGTAGAGCAGGCCGAATCGCATGGTCGATTGTCCTCTCCGAGAATGACTTACCCGCCCTGCATCGTCCGGACGTCCGACCCGACGGTCACGTCCATCTCCGTCAGGGCCAGCACTTCCTGGGGCGTGAACCCCGGCGCCACTTCGTCGAGGACGAAGCGGCTGCGATCCCAGCGCAGCAGCGCCAGGTCGGTCACCACGTAGCTGACGCAGGCCTTGCCGGTGAGCGGGTACGTGCACGCTCGCCGCAGCTTCGGGCGACCTTTGCTGTCCACGTGCTCCATCACGATGATCAGGTCACCCTGGCCGGACAGCAGGTCCATCGCCCCGCCGATGCCGCCGCGCCTGGCGTCCGCCGTGCTCCAGTTCGCGACGCTGGCGTGCTGATCGACCTCGTAGGCGCCGAGGATCACGGTGTCGATCCGGCCGCCGCGCGCCATCTCGAAGGAGGCCACGCTGTCGAAGAACGAGGCGCCGGGATTCAGCGCCACGAACTGGCCGGCGGCGTTGTAGATGTCCGGATCGATGTCGCTTCTCGTCCGACACCATCCGGCCGTAGCCCAGCACGCCGTTCTCGGCGTGCAGGATCACGTCGCGACCCTCCAGGTAGTTCGACACCATCGTGGGGATGCCGACGCCGAGGTTCACATAGGTGCCGTCCCGGACGAGCCGGGCGGCGTTCCGGGCGATCCCCTCGCGCGTCAGCGCCGGCTTGCCGTGGTAGAGGCGCGCCTCATCCGAGGGCCGCCGGGCGGGCCGGCGCCAGGCCTTGCCATCGACCGCCTGCGTGGTCTTGACGACGCGCGAGACGAAGATCCCCGGCAGATCGATCAGCTCCGGAGCGATCTCGCCGGGCTCCACGATCTCATCGACCTCGACGATCGCGACCCGCGCGGCCTTGGCGAAGCTGGGATTGAAGTTCTGGCTGCCCCCGCGGAACTGTACGTTGCCGAGCCGATCGGCCCGATAGCCGCGGAGCAGGGCGTAGTCCACCCGGATCGCATACTCGAGAACGTGGGGCTTGCCGTTGAAGTCGCGGGTCTCCCGCCCCGTCGCGAGGTCGGTGTCGACGCCCGTCGGTGAGTAGAAGGCCGGGATCCCGGCGCCGCCGGCGCGGCAGCGCTCGACCAGGATGCCCTGGGGGACGAGCTCCACGTCCATCTTGCCCGCCGCGATCTGCGCCTCGCTGGCCGTCGGCGTGCCCGGACGCACGGAGAACGCGGCGATCAGCTTCTTCACCTGGTTGTTCTCGGCCAGAATCTGGCCGCGAGTCGCGCCGGCGTCACCGAGGGAGTTGCAGACGAGCGTGAGCGCTTTCGTGCCCTGATCGCGGAGCGCGCAGATCAGGCTGGTCGCGAACCGGTGCGCGACGCCGAACCCGGCGATGGCGACGGTCGCTCCCTCGGGGATGTCCGCGACGGCCTGCTCCGGCGAGGCGACGATCTTGTTCATGCTGGTCCTCCGCGGGCTCCAGAGAGCGCGGCCCGTATGGTAAAGCGGTCTAGATCACACCCTCCTCGGCGAGCGCCTTGATCTCCTGGGAGGACATCCCGAGCAGCTCGCCGTACACGTACTCGTTGTCCTCGCCGTAGCACGGGCGCGCCGCGGTCGATGCGCCCGCCGATGTACGCCGGGCTCTCGCTCAGCTTGACCGGCACCTCGGCCAGCGGCCAGCGCCCGATCTTCGTGCCGGTCACCTCGGTCAGCCACGAGAGCGCGGCCAGCTGCGGATCGTGGTCGCAGCGGTCCTCCGCCGTCTGGCACACGCCGGCCGGCACGCCGGCCTGCTGCAGGGCGAGCATCGTCTCGTAGGCGTCGCGCGATCTCGTCCACTCGCGCGACGAGCGCGTCGAGCGCATCCTGGTGCGCGAGCCGCGCCGCGAGATCGCTGAAGCGCGGCGTCGCTCGCCCACTCCGGATGCCCGGCGACCTCGGTCAGCGCGCGCCACTCGGCGTCCGTGAAGCAGGCGATGGTGAGCCAGCGATCGTCGCCGGCGCACGGATAGACGTTGTGCGGCGCCGCCGGCTTGTACGGCGAGCGGTTGCCGTAGCGTGACCAGATGCGTCCGTTGGCCGACCAGTCGAGGATGGTGGTGCCGCTGATGAAGAGCCCGACCTCGGACTGCGAGGCGTCGATCCACTGCCCTTCGCCCGTCCGCGCGCGATGGAAGAGCGCGGTGAGCATCGCCAGCGCGAAGCTGTAGGCGCCCATCCAGTCGAGGTACGAGTAGCCCCAGCCGGCCGGCATCGCCGGCTCCGGCAGTCCCGACATCTCCGACAGAGCCGGCGAACGAGTTCGCGATCGGACCCACGGTGCGAAAGCGGCCGTACGTGCCCTGCGCGCCCATGCCCGACTGCTGGACGTAGATGATGTCCGGCTTGATCGCGCGCAGCGCGTCGTAGCCGAGGCCCCAGCTGTCGAGCACGCCCGGCGAGAAGCCTTCCGCGACGACGTCCGACATCGCCACCAGGCGCCGCGCGATCTCCAGGCCCTTCGGATGCCGCACGTTCAGCGAGATGCCGCGCTTGCCCGGGTTCTTGTTGTTGAACTGCCCGCCCATGTCGGGATCGGTGACGCCGGGCAGCGGCGCCGTGGCCTGCGTCGCGCGCGGCGCGACCGCCGACCGGCGCCATCGCGGCCATGCGCGTGTCCGGGTGGCTCTTCAGCTCGACCTTGATGCTCTCGGCGCCGAACGCGCTCAGGAACCGCGTGCCGCCGGCCGAGGCCAGGAACCACGTGAAGTCCAGGATGCGGATGCCGTGCAGCGGAAACGGCTTGCCGCGGGGCGAGAGCCCCTCGTCGTGCGGCGGCCGCGCGGAGGCGTCGATCACCGGCAGGTCGGCGATCGCGGCGGCAGCATCACGGTCTTGGCGTCCTCGTTCAGCAGCGGCGCGCGCCGGCCGACCGACCACGACGTGCCGGTCGCCGAGCCACTTGCTCGTGGCGTAGCGGAAGGCGCGGCCCAGCTCGGGATGCTCGACGTCCGTGCAGCTCTCGCGCGCGAGCCAGTGCGGATCGATGGCGTTCTCGTGCGGCTTGCGCAGCGGCGCCCAGAGCATGCCCGCCTCCTGGGCTTCGCGCCACGGCACGTTGTCGTAGGTGAAGGCGCGCACGAAGCGCTGCACGGCCTCCATGCCGTGATCGCGCTTGGCCGTGCTCGGGCCCGGTGCCCGGAACGAACCGTCCGCCCTGCGGCACCGCGGCCTGTCTCCGCGTCGAGGCCGGCCTCCATGCCGTAGCGCTCGAGCAGCGCGACGAGCCGCTCCGTCTCGCCGGGGCGCGTGCCCAGGTTCGCCATCACCCAGCGGCCGTCCTTGGTGTGCACGATGGACGGATGCGGCGAGATGGTCTCGCGCGCGTGACGGCAGGTCTGGCGCAGCACCGGCGCGCGCCGCATCACCCACGTCATCAGATCGACCTCGGTGGATTTCGCCACCGCCTCGTGGATCGCGCACGACACGATGCTGTCCCTTGCCCGTGCGCCAGCGATAGAGCAGCGCGGCGACGATCGCCAACGCGAGCTGCTCGCCGGCGATGTGGAAGGCGTGCCACATCTGCGGCGCGATCGGCGGCAGATCGTAGTTGCCGTCGGGCGCGGGATCGTAGCCGCAGTTCATCATCACGCCGCCGAGCGCCAGGTGCACCAGGTCCGAGCCCTTGAAGTCGGCCCACGGGCCGTCGTCACCGAACGGCGACACCCGCGCGACGATCAGCGCGGGAGACTGCTGCATCAGCGCGTCCGCGCCCAGCCCGTAGCGCGTCGAGCTCACCTCGCGGCGTCGACTCCAGCAGCACGTCGGCGGTGGCGACGAGCGCGCGGAAGCGCTCCCGGTCGTCCGCCTGGTCGCAGGTCGAGCACGATCGAGCGCTTGCCGCGGTTGTACTGCCAGAAGAACAGCGAGCGCTCGGGATCCTCGCGGTCCTGGTAGAAGGGCCCGATGCGGCGCGTGGGGCTGCCGCCGGGCGGCTCGACCTTGATCGACGTCGGCGCCCAGGCCCGCCAGCGTCAGCCCGCAGTACTCCGCCTGCTCGTCGGCCAGCTCGATGACGCGGATGCCAGTGAGAGGACCTCGGCGGGGCGCGACGCTGCCGGCACGGGCTTCCATGATGACTCTCCAGTCTTTCGCCTTGGCGGATCCGACCGCGCGGGCGGACCAGCCCGCGCCGGAGACTATAGCCCGTTCGGAAGATGCAAGCGCGGTCTGCTCGCGGCGGCCGGCGCGCGGATCACGTCATCGCGTGCGCGGGGTGGAAAATCTTTTCCCTCCCGCGCCTGAGTTCGGTTGTGACGCTGGGGGCGAATTGCTAAAATCGCGTCTCGTACTGGTTGGCCATGGAGGTCGAGGTGGTCCAGCGAATCTCGCCGCGAGAAACAACACGCGACTGGCTCGTCGGCGGCGGCGAGATGGGCGAGCTCATCCGCTCGATCGATTGGGCGAAGACGCCGCTGGGCCCGATCGAGTCCTGGCCCCCGACCCTGCGCACGATGGTCGGTCTCCTGCTGGCCAACCGATTCCCGCTGCTGCTCTGGTGGGGGCCGGACTACGTCCAGATCTACAACGATGCCTATCGACCGATCCCGGGCGCGAAGCATCCGCGCTCGATGGGGCAGCCGGCGCGTGAGTGCTGGGCGGAGATCTGGCACATCCTCCAGCCGCTCATCGACTCGCCGTACCGCGGCGGGCCCGCCACCTGGAACGACGACATCCTGCTGGAGATCAGACCGCCACGGCTTCCTCGAAGAGACCCACTTCACGATCGCCTACAGTCCGGTTCCCGATGCGACGGCCCCGGGCGGCATCGGCGGCGTCCTGGCGACGGTCCACGAGATCACGGCGCAGGTGATCCAGGCGCGTCGCGTCGCGGCCCTGCGCGATCTCGGCGCGCGCTCGGCGGAGGCCAAGACGGCCGAGGAAGCGTGCGCGATCGCCGCCGAGGCCTTCGGTCGACACGACCTGGACGTGCCGTTCGCGCTGCTCTACCTCGTCGACGGCGACGGGCGGACGGCCCGGCTCGCCGGCCGGTGCCCCGGCGGCGGCGACGTCGAGGAGTCCTTCGCCCCCGCGGTCATCTCTCTCGACGGCGGACGACGCCACGGCGTGGCCGCTGGCCGAGGCGCTGACCGATCGCATCCAGGTCGTCGACGATCTCGATCGACGCTTCACCCGGGTGCCGAAGGGCCCATGGGCCGATCCGCCGCGGCAGGCTCTCGTCCTGCCGGTGCCGTCGAGCATCCCGCACAAGATCGCCGCGCTGCTCGTGGTCGGCGTCAGTGCCCGCATCGAGCTCGACGATCAGTATCGGGGATTCTTCGAGCTGGCCACCGCGCAGGTCGCCACCGCGCTGGCCAATGCGCGCGCCTACGAAGAAGAGCGTCGGCGCGCCGAGGCGCTGGCCGAGATCGACCGGGCCAAGACGGCGTTCTTCAGCAACGTCAGTCACGAGTTCCGGACCCCGCTGGCCCTGATGCTGGCGCCGCTGGAGGACGCCCTGGCCGATCCACAGCGTCCGCTGCCACTGGAGCAGCGGGGGCGCCTGGAGACGGCTCACCGTAACAGCTTGCGGCTCCTGAAGCTGGTCAACACGCTCCTCGACTTCTCCCGCATCGAGGCCGGGCCGCGTCGAGGCGCGCTACGAAGCGACCGACCTGGCGCGCCTCACGACGGAGCTCGCCAGCAACTTCCGGTCGGCGATGGACCGCGCCGGCCTCCGCTTCGTGGTGAACTGTCCGCCGCTGCCGGCCCCCGTCCACGTCGATCGCGACATGTGGGAGAAGATCGTTCTCAATCTCCTCTCGAATGCGTTCAAGTTCACGTTCGACGGAGAGATCGCGGTCACGTTGGGACATGCCGGGGAGTGCGTGGAGCTGGCCGTCCGCGATACCGGCACCGGGATCGCGCCCGAGGAGATCTCGCATCTCTTCGAGCGATTTTATCGGGCCAAGGGCGTGCGGGCGCGGACCCACGAGGGCACGGGCATCGGACTGGCGCTGGTCCAGGAGCTCGTGCGACTTCACGGCGGCACGGTGCGGGTCGAGAGCGTCCCCGGCGAGGGCAGCACCTTCACCGTGTCGATTCCCGCCGCCGGCCCGCACGCTCCCCAGCTCACGCTCGGGACCCTGGCCTCGACGTCGCTCGGCGCCAGCCCCTTCGTCGAGGAGGCCCTGCGCTGGCTGCCCAGCGCTGATCTCGCAAGGGACCGCGAGCCAGACAGTTCGACGGCCTCGGCGTTGCTGCCCCCCGAGGCGGCGCACGCTCACGACGGCGCGGCGCCGGGGGGACGCATTCTATTGGCCGACGACAATGCCGACATGCGTGACTACGTCGGTCGTCTCCTGCGCGAGCACTGGACCGTCGAGGCCGTCGCCGACGGCAGGGCCGCCCTGGAGGCCGCCCGGCGCCACGTGCCGGATCTCGTGCTGTCGGACGTCATGATGCCCGGGCTCGATGGCTTCGAGCTCCTTCGCGCCTTGCGCGCGGATCCGCGGACCTCCACGGTGCCGGTCATCCTCTTGTCCGCGCGCGCCGGCGAGGAGGCCCGCGTCGAAGGTTTGCAGGCCGGCGCCGACGACTACGTCATCAAGCCGTTCACGGCGCGCGAGCTGATCGCCCGGCTCCACACGCATCTCACGCTGGCCCGGATGCGCCACGAGGCCGCTCGACAGGCCGAAGCGGCGCGCACCGAGGCCGAGGCGGCCTCCAGCGCGAAGGATGTCTTCCTGGCCACGCTGTCGCACGAGCTCCGGCAACCGCTGGGCTCGATCCTGGGATGGATGCGGCTTCTGCAACGGGACGACGTGGACGCCCCCGGGCGCGGGCACATCTTCGAGAGGCTCGAGCGCAGCGTCCATAGCCTCACGCGCCTGATCGACGACTTGCTGGATGTCTCGTCCATCGTGACGGGCAAGATGCGCTTGAACCTCCAGCCCCTGGACCTGCGCCAGCCGATCGAGACGGCGCTGGACAGCGTTCGCGCCGCCGCGACGGCCAAGGGCATCGAGCTTCAGCTGGTGGTCGACCCCCGGACTCCGCCGATCGTCGGCGACGGGGACCGCCTGCAACAGGTCATCTGGAATCTTCTGTCGAATGCGGTGAAGTTCACGCCGGATGGTGGACGCGTCGCCGTCCGGCTTGCCCACGACAGCGCGCGGATCGCCATCGAGGTGACCGACTCCGGGCGGGGCATCGCGCCGGAATTCATGCCGCGGCTCTTCGAGCGCTTCACGCAGGCGGCGCAGGGGCCGAGACGGGCGGTCCCGGGACTGGGCCTCGGCCTGGCCATCGTTCGCCATCTCGTCGAGCTGCACGGCGGAACGATCACGGCCCAGAGCCCCGGGGAAGGTCAGGGCTCGACGTTCACCGTGAGTCTGCCCGTGGCGACGCTCGACCCCGAGGCCTTGACGTCCCGAGAGCACGAGCTGGTCTTTCGCGAGTGCGGGAATCATCCGGTCGCGACCTGCTCCAGCTGCGGCAAGTCCTACCGACTCTGGCAGCTGCGCGCGGACTCGATGACCGGCAAGCCCCACGCGTGCCCGGGATGTCGCGCCGACCTCACCGCATCGATCCGCGAGCACCTGCTGTCCTGCGAGACCGCGGTCATCCTCCGGTCGGAGGCCTTGCGGGCCCGAGCCCACGAGGGCTCCGACGCCCCGGGACGAGAGCCGTAGCGGTCGCGGTGAGATAGGAAGAAGTTTTCCCTATTCTCCCGGGCGGGCAGCGGCCGGGAGCTGTTTGTGACAGGATAGGGGCCCAAAGCTCAGAAACGTGTTAGATCGAGGGTGGGCAGGCGATGTGCAGTGTCGTCTGCAGGAGGTGCCCATGCTCAACGGGTTCAGCCTGCTGGTGGTCGAGGATGATCGTGACTCGCGGGAGGCCATTCGCGAGACGCTGGAGGCGTCCGGGGCGACCGTACGGACTGCCAGCAGCGCCAGCGAGGCCCTGGCCGCGCTCGCCGCGCGCGAGTTCGACCTCGTGGTCAGCGACCTCGCCATGCCGGATCAGAGCGGGTTCTGGCTGATCAACAAGATCCGCCAGGTCTTCCACCGGCGTCACGTGCCGGTCATCGCCGTGACCGGGCATCCGTTCCCGTTCGAGGGTGTGCGGCGCGCCGGGTTCGACGACGTCATGCAGAAGCCCCCGGACCCGGACCGGCTCTGCGCGGCCATCGCCGCGCTGCTCAAGACGTCGGGAGCGACACCCGCCTCCGGAGCCTCACCCGCCTAGGTACGCGCGACGGACGTGGTCGTCGGCCATGAGGTCGGCGGCTGCGCCCGCGAGCACGATGCGGCCGGTCTCCAGCACGTAGGCCCGATCGGCCATGCGGAGCGCCAGGTAGGCGTTCTGCTCCACCATCAGCACCGTCGTCCCCTGCCGCCGGATGTCCGCGATGATCGCGAACGTCGTCTCCACGACGGTGGGCGCCAGTCCCAGCGAGGGCTCGTCGAACAGGATCAGTCGCGGGCGGGCCATCAGCGCGCGCCCGATGGCCAGCATCTGCTGCTCGCCGCCGGAGAGCGTGCCGGCCACCTGGCGGCGGCGCTCGCCCAGCACGGGGAAGTGCTCGCACACGCGCTCGAGGTCGGCCGCGATGCCCGCACCGTCGCGGCGCACGTAGGCGCCCATCAGGAGATTTTCCTCGACGGAGAGGTAGGGAAAGACGCGCCGACCTTCCGGACAGTGGGCGATCCCGGCCTGCAGAATGATGCCCGGCTGAAGACCGGTGATGGGCCGGCCGTCGAACACGATGCGCCCGGCCGCCGGCCGGAGCAGTCCCGAGATCGCGCGCAGCGTGGTCGACTTGCCCGCGCCGTTGGCCCCCAGCAGGCACACCAGCTCGCCGGCCCGCACCTCGAGGTCGATGCCGCGCAGCGCCTCGATCGGTCCGTACGCGGCGCGGAGTCCGGCGATCTCAAGCACCCGACGACCCCAGGTAGGCGCGGATGACCTCGGGATGCGACTGGATGGCCGCCGGCGGGCCCTCGGCGATCACCCGGCCGTTGTTCAGCACGATGACGGTGTCCGAGACGCCCATCACCAGGCGCATGTCGTGCTCGACCAGGAACACGGTCACGTCCTGCTCGCGCACCTGCCGCACCAGATCGACCAGACGCTGCCGCTCGGAGGCGGTCATGCCCGCGGCCGGCTCGTCGAGCAGCAGCACCTTGGGCCGCGCGGCCAGCGCCACCGCCAGCTCCACGAGCCGTTGCTCGCCGTACGGCAGCGCGCTGGCGACCTCGTCGCGCCGGTGCGGCAGCCCGACGAAGGCGATGATGGCCTCGGCCTCGCGGGCCAGGCGCGCTTCCTCGTCGGCGACCGCGCGGCGGCCGGCCAGGATGCTGAAGATGCCGGCACGGCCGCGCAGGTGCAGGCCGATCATCACGTTGTCGCGCACGCTGAGCGCCGGGAACACGCTCGTCTTCTGAAACGTCCGGACCACGCCGCGCCGCGCGACGTCGCACGGGCGCCGGCCGGTCAGCGGCTCGCCGTCGAAGGTCACGCGGCCGCGGCGCGGTCGCAGATAGCCGGTGATGGCGTTGAAGGCGGTGGTCTTGCCCGCGCCGTTCGGCCCGATCAGGCTGGTGATGGTGCCCGGGCGCACCTCGAACGACACGCCGGCCAGCGCGGCCACACCACCGAACTCGACGGCGAGATCCTCGACGGCTAGCGTCGCCACGCGCTCACCGCCGGCACGATGCCCCGCGGCAGGAAGTAGACGAGGAGCACGAGCAGCACGCCGTAGGCCAGCAGCTGCCACTGCCAGGCCATCGCCTCGCGGAGGGCCTCGGGAAGGACCGTGAAGAGCAGCGCGCCGACCACGGGGCCGAGCAGCGTACCTTTCCCGCCGGCGACGACCATGATGACCATCGTCACCGTGTAGGAGAACAGGAAGACCTCGGGGCTGACGAAGCGCGTGTAGTGCGCGTAGAGGCTGCCCGCCACCCCGGCCATGGCCGCGCTGACGACGGCGGCCAGCACCAGCGTGTGCGTGGGGTCGACGCCGACCGACTCGGCCAGCGCCTCGTTCTCGCGGAGCGCGAGGAAGGCGCGGCCCAGCCGCGAGCTCACGAGTCGATGGCAGACCAGGTACGCGGCGCCGGCGGCGATCAGCACCAGGTAGTAGTACGCGGGCTTCGTCCGCAAGCTGAGGCTGGCCAGCGAGGGCGCCGGCACGCCGGGCAGGCCGAGCGGGCCGTTGGTGAGATCCATCCAGTTCACGCTCACCAGCGAGATCACGCCGGCGAAGCTGATGGTGACCAGCACGAAGTACGCGCCGCGGACCTTGAGGGCCAGGCGGCCGATCGCCCATCCGGCCAGGCCGGCGGTCAGCGCGGCCGCCGGCAGACCGAGCCAGAACGACCACTCCAGGCGAAGCGTGAGCAGCGCGGAGGTGTAGGCGCCGATGCCGAAGAAGGCCGCGTGGCCGAGCGAGAGCTGGCCGGTGTAGCCGAGCAGCAGGTTCAGGCTGAGCGCCAGGATCGTGAAGATCCCGGCCATGATCGCGACGTGCAGGTGATAGGGGCTGCCGAGCCAGAAGGGCAGCGTGAGCAGCGCGAGCGCCGCGAGGACCGCGCCGCCGGCTCTCACCCGATTCGTTCGGCGCGCGCGAAGAGGCCGGAGGGCCGCAGCAGCAACACGGCGATGATGATGACGAAGCCCACCGCGTCGCGGTACCCGGAGGAGACGTAGCCGGCGCCCAGCTCCTCGGCCACGCCCAGGATCAGGCCGCCGAGCGTGGCGCCCGGCAGGTTGCCGAGGCCGCCGAGGATCACGACCGAGAAGGCCTTGAGCGAGGCCAGGTCGCCCATCGACGGATAGGCGAGGAACACCGGGCCCAGCAAGGCACCGGCGGCGGCGGCGAGCGCCGAGCCGAACGCGAACGTCACGGTGTGAATGCGCCCGATCGGCACACCCATGAGCGCGGCCGTCTCGCGGTCCTGGAAGGTCGCCCGCATCGCCCGCCCCAGCCGCGTGCGCTGGATGAGCAGCCAGGACGCCGCGATCAGCGCCAGCGCGGTCACCACCACGAACACCCGCAGCGGCGCGATGCTGATCGGCCCCAGGGTGAAGGGCGCGGTGGGGAACGGATGGGGGATGGACTTGGCGACACCGCCCCACACCAGCAGCTCGCCGTTCTGCAGCGCGATCCAGAGGCCGATCATGACCAGCATGGTCGTGTCGATCGACTGGCCGCGCAGCGGCGCCAGCAGCACGCGCTCGCACAGCGCGCCCGCCAGCGCGCCCAGCCCGATCGCCACGGCGAGGGCGGCGAAGAAGTTGAGGCCGCTCACCGCCAGCGCGGCGAAGGTCAGGTAGGCCCCGAGCGTGTAGAACTCACCGTGGGCGAAGTTGACCAGGTTCATGAGACCGAAGATCAGGGTGAGGCCGATGCCGAGCAGCGCATACGTGCCGCCCAGCACCAGGCCATTCACCAGGTGCTGCAGAAACGCGTCCAGGATTAGCTCACTTCTTGGCGAGGAAGTCCGGCAGGGCGACCTTGCCGTCCTTGATCTGGACGACGAAGATCGAGGGCTTGCTCTGGCCGCTCTCCTTGCCGGCGGGGCCGTCCTTGTCGAACTTGATGGGGCCGTTCACGCCGGTGAAGGAGACTTTCCACAGCGCCTCCTGGATGGCCTTGGGCTCGTCCTTGCCGGCGATCTTCACGGCCTCGACGATGGTGGCGATGCCGTCGTGGCCGCGGAAGCCCTCGGTGAGCCCCTCGAACGGATTGCCGCGCTTGGCCCACTCGTCGACGAAGGCCTTGGCCAGCTTGCCGTCCGGCATCGCCTCGGGGAACCACGGCATGAAGAACACGATGTGATAGCTGCCCTCGGCCGCCGCGCCCGCCTGCTTGATGAGCTGGGTCGGCGACGACGAGCCGCCGGTGGTGACGACCTTGCGCGTGAGGCGCTGCTCCTGCGCCTGCTTGAGCACGAGCGTGATCTGCTCCACCGCGGTGGTGAGGAACAGCGTGTCACCGCCGGTCGACTTGATCTTGGTGATCTGGGCGTTCATGTCGGTGGCCGACTGCTCCATCAGCTCGGCGACCCCGACCTCCACGCCCTTCTTCTTGAGCATGTCGCCGAAGGCCTGGATCGAGCCGCGGCCCCAGTCGGTGTTGACGGCGAGGAAGTCGACCTTCTTGGCGCCGAGCTTGTCGACGTACTGCTCGAGGCCGAGCGCTTCCATCTCGCTGGGCGGGCTGATGCGGAAGATCCACGGGTTGCCGCGCTTGGTGACCGAGGCGGCGCTGGACGTCTCCACCACCATCGGCACGCCGTACTCCTCCAGCTTCGGCATGGCGGCCAGCGTCATCGAGGAGCCCCAGGCGCCCATGATGGCCGGCACCTTGTCGCGCACGATCAGCTTCTCCGCGGCGCTGGCGGCCTCCTTGGGGTCGGACTTGTTGTCCTCGATGACCAGCTCGATCTTCCGGCCGTTCACGCCACCCTTGGCGTTGATCCAGTCGCGGGCGATCTCCGCGCCCATGCGGACGTAGTTGCCGGATGCCGCCACCGACCCCGAGAGCGGCTCGATGACGCCGATCTTGATCGGGGCCTGGGCGAAGCCGGCCGGCGCCAGGAGCGCGCCGACGACGAGAACGGCGAGAAGCAGTGACCACTGACGCTTGAACATTCGTGACCTCCATCGGAGCAAGTGTGCCTGTGCCTTGGCGGCAGGGCGGCTCGGCGTCGAGATCATAGCAGGCGGCAAGCGCTTTGCAGCCTCCAAGCCTGGTGCGCTGTCTTTGAAGGAGGACTGCATGGTGCGTGGGAAAACCAAGGCCTACAAAGAGCAATCGTTCGACAACCTCCGGGGGCTGGACGGCATCTCGGAAGACCAGATTTCCGAGCACCTGAAGCTCTACGCCGGCTACGTCAAGCAGGTGAATTCGTTGAACCAGGAGCTTGCCGAGATGATGGGCAAGGGGAAAGCCTCGGGCAAGGACCCCGCGTTCGCCGAGCTGACCCGGCGCCTGGGCTTCGAGTACAACGGCATGATCCTGCACGAGTACTACTTCTCGAATCTCCGGAAGGCGGGGGACCCGACGCCGCCCACCGGCTCGGGAGTGGGGCAGGCGCTGGGCGAGGCGTTCGGCTCGGTCGACACCTGGAAGACCGACTTCCAGGCGATGGGTGACATGCGCGGTATCGGCTGGGTCATCCTGTTCCAGGATCCGGCCACGGACCGGCTCACCAACCACTGGATCACCTTGCACCAGGACGGCGTGCCGGCCGGCTTCAAGCCGCTGCTGGTCATGGACGTGTGGGAGCACGCGTTCATGCGCGACTACAAGGCCACCGAGAAGGCCAAGTACGTCGAGGCGTTCTTCCGCAACATCGACTGGCAGATCGTGGAGCGCCGGCTCCAGGAGCACTCCGCCGTTCGTCCGGCCGCGGCCGCGTGAGCGTGCGCACCTCGGGGAGCGCGGCGATGGCGAGTGTCGTCGCCGCGCTCGTCGTGACAATGCTGGCGGGCTGCTCGCTGGCCGGGCGCACGGTCGGCACCTTCGTCGACGACAAGACGCTCACCGCCGCCGTCAAGCTTCACATCGCCGGCCAGCATCCGAGCGCGATCAAGCGCGTGAACGTGGACGTCTTCGAGGGCACTGTCTACCTGTCGGGCTTCGTCGAGCGCGCCATCGAGAAGTCGGATGCCGAGATCGCGGCCCGCCGGACAGACGGCGTCAAGCAGGTCGTGAACGATCTCGTGGTCCGTGGCGACGGAGACACGGCCGCCGCGGCTCCCGCGGCGTCGTCGCCGCGGCGGACTCCGGTCCGGCCGGCGATCCCGGGCGTGACCCGGGTCGCCCCGGCGTGGCCGGGCGGGCCCGACCACGCCTTCGACAAGGACGGGCGCGTGGTGGCCACCATCTATACCGTCTCGGCCCAGGACCTGGCCGAGTCCGATATCCGGAACCTGCCCACCGACGGACGTCTGATCGACCACGTGTCCGTGTATGCGCTGGTCAACCGCGGGGTGGTGCCGGGTCCGCGCTACGCCGTGGTGCTGTGGCACGTGAACGAGGCGGCCGCGGCGGCTTTGTTGCGCTGAGCCCTCAGCCGGGCTGGGTATACTGGATCCGTGATGCGCTCGCTGATCGTGACGGTGATCCTGCTCGGCGTGGCCGTGGCGCCTGCGCTCGGGCCGCGAGCCGCATCGGACCGCCGAGGAGGCCCGCGCGCGCATGGAGTATCACCTGCGCGAGGTCAACCAGCTCGCCCAGCATTTCGAGGGCGTCCTCAAGACCGACTGCCCGCAGTTCGACTCGTCCGGCGCAGTGGACGACCTATCTCGACGGCGAGGTGGAGCGCGTCGTCACGCTCATGGCGCACCTCGAGCAGGCGTGGGTGGAGGCCAAGGCCACCGGCGACGACGACGTCCGGCGCGATGCGAAGGCGCCTCGCAAGCGGGTGGACCAGGCCCGCGCGCTGCTCGACAAGCTGCAGGGCTGCGCCAGCGGCAACGGCGCGCCGATCTCGCAGCAGGCGCTCTGGCGGCGGATCGAGCGCGAACTCCCGCAGCGTCAGGCCGAGATCGCCCTGCCGCAGTAGACGACGCCGGCCCGGCTGGGGTATCGTCCCGGCCATGGCCAAGAACCCCTTCTCGCTCGAAGGCAAGACCGCCATCGTCACCGGCGGCGGCACCGGCATCGGCAAGTCCATCGCGATCGAGTTCGCGCGCGCCGGCGCCGACGTCGCCATCTGCAGCCGCAAGCTGGAGCACCTGGAGCCCGTCAGCAAGGCCATCCACGACCTCGGCAAGCGCACGTTCGCCGTGGCGGTCGACGTCCGACAGGAGGATCAGGTCAAGGCGATGGTCGAGCGCGCCGTCGCCGACTGGGGCCGGCTCGACGTCATGGTCAACAACGCCGGCGCGTCGTTTCGCGCCAAGCCGGAAGACATCTCGGTGAACGGCTGGAACACGGTGGTGGGCATCAACCTCACCGGCGCGTTCCTGGGCTGCAAGTGGGCCGGCCGGCAGATGATGGCGCAGAAGACGGGCGGCGTGATCATCAACATCTCGTCGGTCGCCGGCGTCTACGGCTCGACGATGATGTCGCACTACGGCGCCTCCAAGTCCGCCGTGATCACGCTCACGCGCGAGCTCGGCTCGGCGTGGGGCCGCCAGGGCGTGCGCGTCAACTGCATCGCGCCCGGTCCGGTGGAGACCGAAGGCTATCTGGACGTGCTCAAGCAGGCGGGCCCCGACGGCAAGAAGACCTACGACGCGGTGGCCGCGCGTGTGGGCATGGGCCGCTGGGGCAAGGTCGAGGAGATCGCGTATCCCTGCATCTTCCTGGCTTCGGACGCGTCGTCGTGGATGACCGGCGAGACGATCGTCATCGACGGAGGTCCTTCGGCGCGCGAAATGGAGGGGTAGGCATGCACCTGCCTGAAGGCACGGGGCTGGCAGCGCGAAAGCGCCAGCACCACCCAGCCTCCGGCCGGGCATTTCCGTGGCCAGGAGAACGAGGGCCCGGTGGCGCTCGGCACCGTCCCCCCGCAGCCCCGGTAGCCTCATCGGAGCTGGTGCAAGAGCTTCAATCCACCCCGGTGGCACCGCGCTCGCAGCGCTGATCCCGTCTGCGCGCCCGCAGAGGTGTGCGGAAGGAGGAAAGCCCATGGCGACGCGGAAGACTGCGCGTAAGAGCGACGAGAAGAACCAGGTGAAGGACGTGATGGTCGATGACGTTCTGACAATCGAATCGACGGCGACGATGCTCGACGCGGCCGAGCGGATGCGTGATGCCAACATCGGCATGCTGCCGGTGATGGAGGACGGCGTCCTCCGCGGTGTCGTGACGGATCGCGACCTGGTCGTGCGAGGGATGGGCCGCGACATGCGGCCATCCGAGGTCCAGGTGGTCGACTGCATCACCGAGCCGGCGCGCTATGCCGAGCCGGAGTGGACCCTTGACGACGCGATGGTGGAGATGGCGCGCCAGCACGTGGGGCGCCTGCCCGTCATCGATGCGGCCGGCAAGATCATCGGGGTCGTGACGCTGAGCTCGCTGGCTCTCCGATCGAGCCGCCGGGACGACACGCTGGAGACAGCGCGCGAGGTGTCACGCCGATCCTCGCGGATCGCGTGAGGTGATCGAGATGATTCGTAAGCTGTCGTCCGGCGGCTACCGGCTGTACTCACGCAAGGCCAACCCCAAGACCGGCCGCCGGCGCAATCTCGGGACGTTCTCGAGCCGGGCGGCTGCCGAGCGGCACGAGCGAGCGGTGCAGTACTTCAAGCGGGCGAGCTGAGAATTCGCGCGGCTGCTGAGTGAGGAATCGGCTCATGAACCGGCGACGGACGACGGCATCGAAGAACCGGCGACCGAGCAGGGGCCGACGCTGGGTTCGCAGGGTCCAGCAGACCTCCAACGCCATGGACCTGCCGGCCGGGATCTTCACTCGGCGGCCGCGCGGCATCGCCCAGGGCCTCAAGCGCGCCGTCGCGCGGAGCGATCGGAAGAAGGCGCGGACCGATTTCCAGTCCGCCATGTCGATGCTGACCTATCATGTCAACCGGAGCGGTCGGACGCTGTCCCGCGCCGACCGCGCCCGGTTCGACGCCGCCAAGCGCGAGCTGCGCAAGGCGTTCGGGCGGCCGGCGGCCTAGCCAGAGCAGGTCTGGACGGGCGGCAGGTCCTTGGGTACTATCAACCCTCGCGTCGCCGCGTGGTGACCGTAGCTCAATTGGTTAGAGCACTGGCCTGTGGAGCCGGGGGTTGTGGGTTCGATTCCCATCGGTCACCCCAACCGAAACGGAGGGTCGTGGCGGGCGCCCGTAGCTCAGTTGGATAGAGCGTTGGCCTCCGAAGCCAAAGGCCAGAGGTTCGATTCCTCTCGGGCGCACCACTGGATGGAGCAGGTGTTGGGCCGTTAGCTCAGTTGGTAGAGCAGCTGACTCTTAATCAGCGGGTCCAAGGTTCGAGTCCTTGACGGCCCACCAACACGATCGGCCACTTCCGGAGCATCGGGAGTGGCCGATTTGCTTTTGGGGCCCGACCGGTCCTTCGTAAACACCCCACCGGAGTGGTCTGGCCATTCCGGTTGATCGGGAGTCGCACCCGCCACTACGCTCCACTCTCAGGATAGTGACGTGATTGCCCTCGTACGTGGCGTTGGTGACGTCGGATCCGCGGTGGCGCATCGCCTGTTTCAAGAAGGCTACGCCGTGGTGATCCACGACGACCCGAGGCCGACCACCAGCCGGCGCGGCATGGCGTTCACCGATGCCGTGTTCGATGGTCGTGCGACCCTCGATGGCCTATGCGCGCTGCTCGCCGAAGATGTGGAGGCCATGCGCCGACTGGTCATCGAGCGTGAGGCCGTTGCCGTGTACGTCCAGGCGATGGCGCCACTTCTTGCCGCGCTCACGCCTGATGTTCTTGTCGATGCTCGCATGAGGAAGCACCTCGCTCCCGAAGGTCAGCGGGGCCTTGCCCCCCTGACCATCGCCCTCGGTCCCGGCTTCGTGGCGGGGCGCCACGCCGATGTGGTGATCGAGACAAGCTGGGATGATCTGGGTCGGGTGATCACCGAGGGTGGATCACTGCCCCTGTCCGGTGAACCCCGCGAAATCGACGGTCACGCTCGCGACCGATATGTCTATGCCCCCATCGCGGGTGTGTTCCGAACACAATCGCGAATCGGGGACACGGTCCGGCAAGGGCAAGAAGTGGCGCGGATCGATTCCACGGCTCTGACCGCGCCTCTCGACGGCGTCCTCCGGGGCCTGACCCGCGACGCGGTGCCGGTGACGGTGCGGACCAAGGTCATCGAGGTCGATCCTCGCGGGTGCGTGAGCGCGGTGCACGGCATCGTGGAGCGACCTCGCCGCATTGCCGACGGTGTTCTGGCGGCGATTCGCGCGTGGCACAAGACGATCAAACAGTAGCCGACACGTGAACGATCGTCGCAATCGTTCACGTGCTGGCGCGACAGGCGTGCGCGACGCCGCTCAGGCCGGCAGGCGCTCGTACATGTCGTGGACGTCGGGCCCGTGGAAGCGGGCCACGTGGTTGGTCGGGGGCAGCGACTCGGCGTAGAAGAACGCCGGTAGCTCGTCGTCCTTGGCGGTGAAGCCAGCCCGACGGTTGAACTCCCGCTCCAGTCGGAGCGTTTCCCGACCGAGCGCCGGGAAGAAGTCGGCGGTGAGGCTGGTCCCGTGCGCCGCGTTGATCGCGTCCACGATGAACTGCACGTTGGGCTCGGTCACGCTGCGGCCGAAGATGCAGAGGCCGAGCGAGTCGGTGGCCGCGATGTTCGTCTGCACGACGAGGCTCTGGGCGATCATCGTGTCGAGATCCATCTCGCGCGTCTTCAGCCGCGGCAGGTTGCCGGCGGTGTGGTCGGCGCCCTGGGCCGTGGCCATCATGGCGATGCCGGTGGCCTCGACCACGCGTGGGTCGTAGGCGCTGATCGCCTGCTTCTTGATGACTGGCACGCGCTTGACCTTGTAGTGCTCGCCCACCCGGGCCGTGCCCTGCGCCCACAGGCGCCCCTTCTCGGTGCCCTTGCCGACCTCGGCCAGGCAGTCGGCCATGAACTTGGCGTCGCCGAACGCGCCGAGGCCGGCTTCCATCAGCACGGCCAGCATGGCGCCCGTCTCGATGGTGTCCACGCCCAGGTCGTTGGCCACGTAGTTGAGCTGCGCGAGGTCGTCGGGATCGCTCAGGCCGCAGTTGGTGCCGAGCAGGCCGAGCGTCTCGTACTCCACGGGAGAGACGATCTCCTTGCCGGAGGCGTCGGCGTACAGGTTGCTGCACTGGATGATGCAGCCCGGCATGCAGGCGTGGGTCTGCTCGCCGCCCCGCGAGTTGTTGAGCTCGGTGATGTAGTCGCCACCCATCTTGAAGCGCTCGCCGGAGGAGGTGTTGGTCAGCTGGCCGGCGCTGAAGTTGCGCACGGGCAGGCCACCCATCTGGTTCTGCACGTCGGCCATGCCCATCGTGCCGATCTTCTGATAGAAGTTCGTCACGATCCCGTCGGCCTGCAGCATCTTCGCGTAGTCCTTGATCGCCGCGTTGACCTTCTTGGGCTCGTGGAACGCCGGGATCTTGTCGAGGTCGACGACGATGGCCTTGACCTTCTTGGCGCCCATCACCGCGCCCACCCCACCACGGGCGGCCAGCCGCGACGGACGGCCGTCCTTGTCGCTGAAGGCGATGCCGGCCAGCAGGCCCTGGTACTCGCCGACCGGACCACACAGGGCGACGGTGACCTTCTTGCCGTACTTCGCGTGCAGCATCTGGTCGGCCGCGAAGTTGCCCTTGCCGAGATACGGGGTGGCGTCGTCGAACGCGACGGAGCCGTCCTTCTTGAAGTGGATCACGATCCAGCTCGGCGAGGCGCCGTGCAGCGTGAAGCCCGCGATCGACTGCTGACCGAGGCCGTAGGAGAAGGAGCCGCCGCCGTTGGCTTCCTTGATCCCGCCGGTGAGCGGGCTACGGCAGCCGACGCTCGTCCGGTTGGCATTGGAGAAGCTCGAGCCCGCGAAGGGCCCGGCCGAGAAGATGAGCGGATTCTGAGGCGACAGCGGATCGACGGTCGCCGCGCCGAGCTCCAGCAGCGTCCGCGCGATCAGGTTGCGTCCGGCCTTGACGATGTCGTCGCCGTGCAGCTCCCGCGTGGTGATCGTGTGGTCGGCCAGCTGGATATCGTGGTACTTGCGCATGAGTCGCTCCTCGTCGATCCAAGTGAAATGGCCCGAAGGCGACCACAGTTTATCAGCCGCCGTGAGGGGCTGGCTGGATCTTCGGGACCAAGGAGCGATCCTCTCTTTCGGAGGCTGCGTCGAACCCATCGGGCACGGCGTCATAGGCCGAGCTATCGCCCCGCGCCGGGGGCTCGAAGGCACTTAGTGCCTGCGAGTGCTCCGACGTCGATGTCTGATCTGGCCTCTCAATCAGCGGGTCCAAAGTTCGAGTCCTGACGGCCCACCGACACGATCACGGGCGCTTCCAGAGCACCGGAAGCGCCCGCTGATTTTCGGTCACCGGTACCACGCTCACGTGCACCGCTATCTGCTCGACGCTGATGGGAGCTTCAACAGCCGCACGGCGTTGCCGTGGGCGAGCTTCGCCGCGGTTGCCGGCGACAGCTGCGCGAGGATGCCGCGCCAGTATCCGATCTCCTCGGCGTAGGCCGCCATGGTCGCCGGGTCCACGTCCGTACCGATGACGAACCGGTCGGGGAAGTCTTCGAGCAACGCTTTCCACGCGGGCTTCAGGACCCGGTCGTCGTCGATCGGGTCACCACGGTAGATACGCCGGATGCTCTCCCGCCCGGACAGCTCGCAGAAGAGATTCGGATGGGCCTGCAGCAGCCGCCGCAACAGCGGCGGATGTGCGACGGGCAGCCAGCCCGTGTGCGCCCAGATCCAGGTTCCGGCGCGGTCGGAGGCGAGCAATCGTTCCATCTGTTCCAGGGAATCGGGCGTCGCGTCGAGATGCACGCTGAGAGGGACGTCGTACTTGGCCGAGAGCGTCCACAGCCGCCGCATCAATGGCGAATCGGCCGGATACTTCGCGGCCTTGTCCGAACGGCTGTAGGTGCTGTTCGCCACGAGCTCGCCGATGCCCTGGTATCGCTTGTCGCGCACCGCGGTCTCGAGCTGGGCGAGATAGTCGGTGGCCGCGGCACTCTGGAGTGTCCAGGCGCGCTCGCCTTCGCGACTGATGAGTTGACGAATCGGCTCATTTCCACCGAACGGAATGAAGCGGCTCGGATTCTGCTGCGAGAACTTCAGGGCGAGCGCGTCGGAATCTCGCGCGCCGTTGCCCGCCGCCGCCACCCCGAGCTCATCGAAGAGTTTCGCGAGAGCGTGGAGGTCCCACGTCGGCGCCGGATGGAAATGGACGTCGATGATCGGAAGCGCTTGCTGCTTCGAGCTGGGCTCGTCCGCCGAGCCCGAACCCCGCGATCGAGAGCACACAGGCGAGGACGAAACCGACATCGAACCGACGAAACGCCGTCATAGACCTTCCTCCTCGATCGATCAGGGAATCCCTTTACACGCCTTTCATACGCTGCCTCCGTGCTGTATCCGTGCATGGCAGCGTGAAAAATCGCGTGAAAACGCCGGCGACACCCGGGAACGGCCGTGCTATGGTCCTTCGAGAACGTCGGGAGGATCCATGGCGCGCCTCCATTTGGCTCTCCTCGGTCCTTTTCAAGCCCAGGTCGAGGCCGAAACGCGGATCGCGTTACCCACGCGGAAGTCGCAGGCGCTTCTCGCCTATCTCGCCCTTCCGCCCGGACGCGCCCACGGGCGTGACAAGCTCGCCTCCTTGCTGTGGGCTGATATGGCCGACCGTGAGGCGCGCGGGGGCCTACGCCAGGCGCTGTCGGCGCTTCGGAGACTCAGTACCGGGCCGACCGTGCTCGTGCTCGATGGCGACGGCGTCGCGCTGGACCCGGCGTCGGTCGAGGTCGACGTCCTCGAGTTCGAGCGGCAGTGGCTGAGGCCACGCCGGATGCGCTCGCTCGCGCCCTGACTCTCTACCGCGGCGATCTGCTCGAAAACCTGGCGCTTCGGGAAGCGCCGTTCGAGGAATGGCTTCTGGCGGAGCGTGAGCGCCTGCGCCAGCTGGCGCTCGACGCGTTCGCGAAACTGCTGCGTCATCAGCGGACTGCCGGCGCGCTGGACGACGCGGTGGCGACCGCGCTTCGACTTCTCGCGCTCGATCCGTTGCAAGAGCCGGTGCACCGTGTGCTCATGCGACTCCACGTCGACGCGTGGCCGACGGGCCGCCGCGCTGCGCCAGTACCAGCTCTGTATCAGCGCCCTCGCGCGCGAGTTGCACGTCGAACCGGAACGGGCGACGAAGCAGCTCTACCAGGAGATCCTCCGTCAACGGAGACGCACCGCTGACGACGGACGTCGAGACGCCCGAACCGGACGAAAGCGTCTCTGCATCATCACGCGTCCATGACGACGTGCTGCCGCGGGACGTTCCGTTCGTGGGCCGCGACGCAGAGATGCTGCGCGTGCGGGAGACATTGGACCATGAGTGGACCGACGGAGTGCGGGTCGTCGCAGTGATCGGTGAGGCCGGGGTCGGCAAGAGCCGACTCGTTGCCGAGATTGCCGCGGAAGCTTCGGCGCGTCACGGCCGTGTGCTGGTGGGCCGCTGTCACGAAGCCGAGCAAATCTTACCTCTCGGGCCGTGGGTCGACGCACTCCGCGCCGCGAACCTGCATCCAGTGGATGATGCCTTCACCAGACTCGCACCGCTCTACCGCTCCGCTCTCCGCCGGCTCCTTCCCGAGCTCAGCAGGTCGGAGCACGAGCTCGAAGTCGGGCCCGTAGACGATCGTCAGCTCTTCGAGAGCGTCGCCCAGGTCATCCAGAGCCTCGCCGTGAGTCAGCGGTTGATGCTCGTGCTCGAAGACGTCCACTGGGCGGACGAGATGAGTCTGCGGTTGCTGTCCTATGTGGGCCGCCGGCTGCAAGGCGCCACGATCGTCGTTGTGTGCACGGCGCGTGCGGAGGATCTCGCGGACGCGACCGCGCTTCGTCGGGTGCTCCACGACCTCGGTCAGCGGCTCATTCGGCTGCCTCTCATGCCGCTGTCCAGACCGGACACGCTGAAGCTGGCCCGAATGCTGGTGCCGGACTCGGCGAAGACGGAAGTCGTTGGCGATCTCTTCGATCGGATCTGGACCGCCAGCGAAGGGAACCCTCTGGTCGTGGTCGAGACACTGCGCACGTTATCCGAGCAGGCCGTGCTCGCGCCGCTGGCCTCGGTCACGCTGCCACACCGTGTTCGCGAGGCGATTGGCCGCCACCTCGAGTCGTTGAGCGATCGCGCCCGCGAGATCGCCTCGGTGGCCGCCGTCATCGGCCACGAGTTCGAGTTTTCACTGCTCCCGCGCGCGGCCGGGCTGGACGAGAAGGAGACCGCCGAGGCGGTCGAGGAGCTCGTGCGCCGTCGCGTTCTCGCAAGCGTCGGCGAGAAATTCGGCTTCACTCATGATCGGATCCGTGAGGTGGCGTACGAAAGTATTCTCCCCGAGCGGCGGCAGGCGCTGCACGCGCGGATCGCCGCGGCGATCGCCGATCTCTACGCGAACCGGCTGGCTGACTGCATCGAGCGCCTCGCGCATCATGCCGTGCGCGGAGGGCTTCGCGACCAGGCCATCGCGTACCTGCGCCAGGCCGGCTCGAAGGCCTTGTCGCACTCCGCCCACGTCGAGGCGGTCGCCAACTTCACGACGGCGCTCGACCTGATCGGGACGTTGCCGGCCAGCACGGATCGCGACCGCGACGAGCTCGGGGTCCGCCTCGCCCTCGGTCCCGCGCTCCAGGTGACGCGAGGCCACGCGGCGCCCGAGGTCGAAGAGAACTATCGGCGGGCCCGGGCGCTGTCGCTGCTGGTGGGCGATCTGGTCCAGCAATTTCAGACGTCGTGGGGGCAGTGGTTGATGGCGTCGTATCGAGCGAATGCGACGACCGCGCTCGAGCTGGGTGGAGAACTACTGGCGCTAGCCGAACGATCCGGCGACCCGGCGCTCCTCCTGGAGGGACACCATGCGCTCTGGCCCGTGCTGATCTGGAGCGGCCGGGTGAGTGCAGCGCGTCCACATCTGGAGCAAGGCATTGCCCTGTACGACAAGACCAAGCATCGCGCGCATGCCTTCGTGTATGGCGGACACGACCCGGGCGTGTGTGCTTTGAAGTGCGCCAGCTGGGCGTTCTGGCTTCTGGGCTATCCGGAGCGAGGTCTGGAGTACAGCGCGGAGTCGTTGAGCCTTGCCGCCGATCTTGTTCACCGCCCGAGCCTCGTGGTGGCGCTCGTCTGGGCCTGCGTCTTCCGAGATGTTCGACGAGAAGCACGAGCGATGCACGAGCACGCACGGGCCCTGATGCACGTCGCCGGTGAGCAAGGCGCGCAACAGTGGCTCGCGGCCGGAACGATCTTCGACGCTTGTGTCCGCGCTGAGCGCGGGGAAGGGCAAGCCGCCATCGCGGACATCAAACGCGGGGTCGACGTCTACCGGGCGACCGGCGCCGCGCTGTTCATGCCCTACTTCCTGTCTTTGTGCGCGCGTGCCGAGCGCAGCAGCGGCCGGTACGACATGGCACTGGAGACCGTCGGGGAGGCCTTGCGAATGGCGCGCGAGACCGGCGAGCTCGTGTGGGAGCCAGAGCTGCTCCGCCTTGAAGGCGAAATCCGCCTGGTCGATGAGCCGCGTGATGTTAGCCGAGCGCTCGGATGCTTTGATCGAGCGATCGAGATCGCCCGCCGCGAGGAATCGCGGTCCTGGGAACTTCGCGCCGCCGTGAATCTCGCCCGCGTGCTTGCCGCGAACGGCGAGCGGGATGACGCACGCCGCAGGCTGGCCGATGCGTATGGTGGATTCACGGAAGGCTTCGACACCGCCGATCTCTGCGAAGCGCAGGGCTTGCTGACGGAGCTGGCCACCCGCTGAAACCAGGGTCTTGGCCGCTCGTCGTCGCGGCGATCGGCGCAGGAGTGCAATCTGTGGTCGGCGCCGGCGGTCGCTTGACCCGAGATCCATACTTCGATAGACTTCGAAATATGAAAGCGATGGCTCCGCTCCCGCTCGCCCGGCTGGCCGCCACGGAGGATCACGTCGAGGCCTTCAAGGCTCTGGCCCATCTGTCGCGGCTCCAGATCTTCTTCATGCTCGTTCGGGCCAAGACCGAGATGTCGGTGGGCGAGATCCAGGCCGAGGTCGAGATCCCCGGGCCGACGCTCTCGCACCACCTCGACGCACTCCGGCGGGCCGGGCTGCTCGAGAGTCGCAAGGAAGAGCGGTACATCTACTATTCGGTGAAGCGGGAGACGGTGTCGACGCTGACGCGTCTGCTCACTGCCTGCTGCTAGAGGAGGGTTCCATGGGCGCGAAGGTTCATCTGCACATGCACGTATCGGATCTCGCCAAGAGCCGGGAGTTCTACGAAAAGTTTCTCGGCGGTGATCCGGTCAAGGTGAAGCAGGGGTACGTGAAGTTTCTGCCGGCGTGGGCGCCGGTCAATCTTGCCCTGTCGACGGGGGGCCCCATCGGCACGGGGACGATCGACCATGTCGGTGTCCAGGTTGACTCGGTGCAGACCGTCATGGCGGAGCTGACCCGGATCAAGGATGCCGGCCTGGCGGTGGTCGAAGAGATGGGAGTCAACTGCTGCCACGCCAACCAGGACAAGTTCTGGGTGAAGGATCCCGACGGAGTCGAGTGGGAGGTGTACCACCTCAACTACGACCTCGAAGGGGACGAGGCCGAAGCGGAGAGCCGGCCGAGCCTGGCCGTGATCGGGGCAACCGCGTGTTGCGGCGGTTCTAGCTGCGCCTGACGCATTCGGGACTCTGGGCGGCGCAGGTGATGGGCCTGCGCCGCCACTCCTCCCCTCCGGCCGCGGCCTGCGACGGTGTACCAGAAAACGGCCTTTACCTGGTTTACCTGCCGAGTTCATGATGGCGGCTGCCTTACCAGGGCGACCTACGGAGAGGGAGAGATAGCGTGATGACGAAAAGGCTGGGTGTACTGGTGGCGGCGTGGTGCTGGCGCTGGCTGTGTATTGCACCAGGCGCCTTCGGCGCCGCGCCCATCGAGGGCCCGTTGAAGGTGGCGTTCGTCTACGTCGGGCCCATCGGGGACGCCGGCTGGACCTATTCGCACGACGTGGGGCGCAAGGCGCTGATGGAGAAGTACGGAGACAAGGTGCAGACGACGTTCGTGGAAAGCGTGCCGGAAGGTCCGGAGAGCGAGCGCGTCTTCAGCGATCTGGCCCGGCGTGGCAACCAGCTGATCTTCGGAACCAGCTTCGGCTACATGGATCAGATGGTGGAGGTCGCCAAGAAGTACCCGAACACCATCTTCATGAACGCCACCGGCTTCAAGACCGGGCCGAATCTGGGCACCTACATGATCATGGCCGACCAGGCCCGCTACCTCGAAGGCATGGCCGCCGGCGCCGCCAGCAAGAACGGCAAGCTTGGCTTCGTCGCGGCGTTCCCGATTCCGGAAGTCCTGCGCCACATCAACAGCTACACGCTGGGAGTGCGCTCGATGAATCCCGGCGCCACCGTGCGCGTGGTGTGGACCTCCACGTGGTTCGATCCAAACGTCGAGCGACAGGCGGCGGAGAGCCTGGTCGCGACCGGTGTCGATGTGCTGAGTCAGTACCAGGACAGTCCGTCCACCGGGCAGGTGGCGGGCAAGGCCGGGATCAAGTGGACGGGCTTCAACGCCGACATGTCGCGCTTCGCTCCGAAGGCGTGGCTCACGGGGACGACCTGGAACTGGGGCACCATCTACCTGAAGGTGGCGCAGGCGGTGATCGACGGCACCTGGACGCCGGAGCCCATCTACGGAACCATGGCCGAGAACACCATGGCGCTCGCGCCCTTCGGGGAATCGGTGCCAGCGGACGTGCGTAACAAGATCAAGGCGAAGGAGAAGGAGATCACGGCCGGGACGTTCAAGCCGTTCACCGGCCCCATCAAGGACCAGAACGGGAAGACGGTCATCCCGGCGGGGAAGACGGCGACGCTGAAGGAGCTGCTGGACACCAACTACTTCGTCGAGGGCGTCCTGGGGCAGATTCCCACGAAGTGAGCGCAACGGACCGCTCCGGTGTCCTCGAGGGCGGCAACCCCGCCCTCGAGGGGCATCACCTCGGCAAAGCGTTCGCCGGCGTGATCGCCAACGCCGACGTCGACTTCACCCTCCAGCGCGGGGAGATCCACGCGCTGTTGGGTGAGAACGGTGCGGGCAAGAGCACCCTCGGGGCCATCCTCACCGGTCTCTACCAGCCGGACGAGGGAACCATCCTCGTGGCCGGCCGCCCGGTCCGGCTCCGAAGTCCGCGGGATGGTCTGGCGCATCGGCTCGGCATGGTCCACCAGCATTTTCATCTGGTCGACAGCTTCACCGTGGCCGAGAACGTGGTGCTCGGGGATCCCCGGCAGAGCACGTTCCTCTCCCGTCATCTGCACGGCATGGTGGCGTCACTGGGCGAGCGGTACAAGCTCACGGTCGATCCACGGGCTCGCGTCGCCGATCTCTCGCTGGGCGAGCGGCAGCGGGTGGAGATCGTGAAGATGCTCTATCGCAACGTCGACGTCCTGTTTCTCGACGAGCCGACCGCGGTGCTGACGCCCCCGGAGGTGGAGTCGCTGTTCGGAATCCTGCGCGCCATCGCGGCGGAGGGACGCTCCGTGGTGCTCATCACGCACAAGCTCGGCGAGGTCATGGCCGTCGCGGATCGCGTCACCGTCATGCGCGACGCGCGGGTCGTCGCCAGCGTCGACACCAAAGACACCGACCCCACCTCCCTGGCGCGGCTGATGGTCGGTCGCGACGTGGATCTGGCCCCGCGGCACGGCGCGACCGAGCCGGGTCGGCGGGTGCTCGTGGCTGAAGACCTGTGCCTCGGACGGTCGCCACGAGCGGCACGTGGAGCACGTCGACCTCGTGGTACGGGCCGGCGAGATCGTCGGCGTTGCCGGGGTGGCCGGCAACGGCCAGCTACAGCTCGCGGAGATGCTGGCCGGCATTCGACAGCCCTCGGCCGGTCGCATTCTCGTGAACGGCGTCGACATCACGGGTGCAGGGCCCCGGGCGGCCCGGGCGGCGGGCCTCGGCTACGTGCCGGAGGATCGGCTCGGGACTGGCCTCGCCCCGGGCCTCTCCATCGCCGACAATCTGCAGCTCACCGCCGAGCGACCGCTGGTGGCAGGCGGCCGCCGTGCGGAGTCGGAAGCGACCGCGATGATCGCCCGCTTCGGGGTCAAGGCGCGGGGACCGCGTGAGATTGTCCGCCGGCTCTCGGGCGGAAACGTCCAAAGGGTGCTGCTCGCGCGTGAGCTCAGTGCCGGTGCCCAGGTATTGGTCGTGGCCTCCCCCACGCGCGGCCTCGACGTCTCGGGCATCGAGTTCGTGCGCCGTCTGCTGGACGAGCACCGCCGCGCCGGCGCCGCCATCGTCCTCATCTCCGAGGATCTCGACGAGATCTTCGGACTCGCCGACCGCATCGTGGTCATGTACGCGGGGAGGCTCGTGCTGGAGACCTCCGTCGCCAGCTGTGACATGACCGAGCTGGGCCTGGCGATGGCCGGCGCTGTCGACGCGGGCCCGTGAGGCTCGATCTCGAGCGCCGTGCGGCGCAGCCGCCTCATCTGTACGTCTCGGTGCCGCTGGTGGCGGTGGGCGCGGCGCTCGCGTTCGGAGCGCTGTTTCTGTGGGCGAACGGGTTCGACCCGGTGCTGATCTACGTCGAGATGGCCCGGGCCTCCTTCGCGACCCGCTATGGGATCGAAGATTCGCTGATCTCGGCGACGCCGCTGATCTTCACGGGCCTCGCGGCGGCGATGGCCTTCCGCTTCAGGCTGTACAACGTGGGAGCCGAAGGCCAGCTCATCGCCGGGGCGATATGCTGCGCCGGCGTCGCACTGGCGATCGGTGAGGCGCTGCCCGGGGGCCTCGGCGTGGCGGTGATCCTGGCGGCCGGCCTGGTGGGCGGCGCGGTCTGGGCGGCGGTGCCCGCCGTGGCGCGCGCCCGGTTCGGCACCAGCGAGATCATCACCACGCTGCTGCTCAACTACGTGGCGGTGCTGCTCGCGCGGTATCTGATCTTCGGATCGAAGAGCCTGTGGCGCGATCCCCTGGCCACCAACTTCCCGCAGGGCCGCGCGCTGCCCAGGATGAGCGGGCTGCCGGAGCTCGGCGGCACCCAGATCCATCTCGGGCTGTTGATAGGCATCGCGTGTGCGCTGCTGATGTTCGCGCTGGTGCGCTGGACGCGGCCCGGATTCGACGCGCGCGTGTTCGGCGATTCGCCCGCCGCCGCGCGCTACGCGGGTATCAACGTCGCGGGCGTCGTTCTGTTCCTGTTGCTGCTCTCGGGCGCTATCGCCGGGCTCGCCGGCGCCTCCGAGGTCGCCGGCCGCGCGCACCGCCTGGATCCGACCGGTCTGGCGGTCGGCTTCGGCTATACCGGCATCATCGTCGCGGCCCTGGCTCGCTACCATCCACTCGGCGTCGTTCCGATCGCGATCTTCGTCGGCGCACTGTCCAACGCGGGCACCACGCTGCAGAGCCTTCCGGGCGGCGGTGTCCCCAGCGCCATCGGTACCGTGCTGCAGGGCGCCATCCTGATCTTCGTGCTGGCCAGCGAGATCCACGTGACCTATCGGCTACGCTGGCGCCCGGCCGCGCTGCTCTCACAATGACGTCCGCCGCGGCCAGCCGGCCATGAACGAGGGCGTGCTCGTCGTCACCCTGGCGGCCGCGGTGGCGGCCGGCACCCCGCTGGTGCTGGCCGGGCTGGGTGAGCTGCTGACCGAGCGCGTCGGGGTGGTCAATCTCGGGGTCGAGGGGATGATGTTGATGGGCGCCGTGTCGGCGTTCCTGGTCGCCCAGGCCACTTCCAGCGTGACCGCGGGGATGTTCGGCGGAATGGGCGCGGCGGCGCTGCTGGCGTTCGTGCACGCCTTTCTCAGCGTCACCATGCGCGCCAACCAGATCGTCTCGGGCTTGGCGCTGGTGATCTTCGGCAGCGGCGTCGCCATCTTTCTCGGCCGCCCCATCGAGGGCCAGCCGCTCGCCGTGCACCTGGGACAGCTGCAGATCCCGTTGCTCGCGGAGATTCCGCTCGCCGGCCGCGTGCTGTTCGGGCAGGACATCGTCGTCTACGCGAGCTGGCTGCTCGTGCTCGCGGCGGTGGTCTACCTGCGCTACACCAAGGCGGGCCTGTGGGCCCGCGCCGTGGGTGAGAGTCCCGGCCACCGCCGATGTCATGGGCGTGCGGGTGACGGCGATCCAGTACGGGCACACGATCGTCGGCGGCCTGCTGGCCGGGGCGAGCGGCGCGTACCTGATCCTCGCTCGGGTGCCGAACTGGTCCCAGGCGAGTACCACGAGCGGTCTCGGATGGATCGCCGTGGCACTGGTGGTCTTCGCGTCGTGGCGCCCCGGGCGGCTACTCCTCGGCGCCTATCTGTTCGGAGCCGCGCTGCGCGCGAACTTCGCGCTGCAGGCCGCCGGCATGCACGGCGTGCCGGCGGAGGTGCTCGCGATGTTGCCCTACCTGCTGACCATCACGGTCATGATCGTGCTGTCCATGCGGAACACGCGGCAGAGACTGGGCGCGCCGGCGGCACTGGGGACGGCGTACATCCGCAGCGAGCGGTGACGGCGGAGGCCGCAAGCCGCAGTCGCGTGCTCGCGAGCTAGCGCTTCACGGCGAGCAGCTCGCCCTCGAACGTCAGCACCAGCTCGATGACCTCCTTGGGCTGGTGCAGCACTCCGTACAGTCCCGCGTACACGGTCGTCTGATCGTCGCCGCGGCGCTCCGCCTCCCGCACCGCCTCGTCGAGACGCCGGCACGCCTGCTCGTATCGTGCGGGCGCATCGCCGCGGCAGCGCTTCGTCGAGCGACCCCGCGTAGAGCGACTGCCAGCGGGCCAGGTGGTGGAGGACGCGGCGCAGCGGCCAGCCGCCGTCGGGCGGTTGCCAGTCGAGCTCGGTTCGGGTGAGCGTCGCCGCGCGCTGCTGGACGAGACGGGCGGCCTGGTCGATGCGCCAGAGCCAGGCGTCGAGGTCGGGCTGCGTCGAGCGGCAGCCGGTCGTCGGGCAGCGTCACGGTCGACGGGCACCCAGCCGTCGGTCGGCGTCGGCACGAGGCCGTCGCGGCTGCCATGCCAGCCACTGGTCGATCTGATTGAGGTGATCGAGCGCGTGGTCGAGCACGCGGCGAAGAATCTTGCGCGGTGTGTAGGTGTAGCGTCCGACGCCGGCCGGCGCGGTGAGCGGCGCCGGCTGCCCGTCGGTGAGCCGGTCGAACAGCTCGTTGGTCATGAGGCGGGGCACCTCGCGGCCGAGGATCGTGGACGGTGAGCCGGGCCAGGTGGCGCCGGGCCCGCGCGTAGCCGTCCTCGAGATGGGCGGACGGGATCTCGCGGCGCCGGCACCAGCGTGTGGGCGCCGATCATGCGCGCCGCGGTCGCGTGCGCCAGCACGGTGTCGCCATCGGCGACCGTCTTCAGAATGCGCTGCCTGGACGTCACGAGCGTTTCCACCAGAGACCTCCTTCTGGCTCGAGGATCTCGCGCCGCGCGACGTCCGTCCAATGCATAAACCTGACCCCACCCATCAGCGATGGTGATGCATTGGGGCGTACACACCTCACCTGCGGCATCGGCGCCTCAGCGCTCGCACCCGGCGAGTGATTCAAGCGATTGATTCTAGATGGGTCCATCCTGGTACGTGCGGTGCACCTGCGGCGCCGGGGATTTCCAAGGAGAGCGCAATGACGCGACTCGTCTGGCTGGTGCTGATTGTGTTCCTGGCCGCGTGCGATGGGCGCACGCCGAAAGTCTCGGATCCGTACGACCCGGCGAGGATGGACCTCAAGCCGAAGCCAGCGCGCGTGACGAACACGGCGGGGACGGGACCCTTTGCCGCGGGGAACGCGCTGTCGACGACGGTGGTGCTGAAGCCACTCGATCCGGCGCCGGTCAAGGAGGTCCGGCTCGACACGGTCCACAAGGTCATCGAGATCGCGCCCGGGGTGAAGTTCAGCGCGTGGACGTTCGGCGGCCAGGTGCCCGGACCCACGGTCCGCGCGCGCGTCGGGGACCGTATCCGGTTCACGATGACGAATCGTACCGCCGAGACCCTGCCCGGCGTCAGCCTGACGGCCGCGCCGATGATGCACTCGATGGACTTTCATGCCGCGATGGTGTCGCCCCAGGACAAGTACCGGTCGATCGCGCCGGGGCAGACGATCGAGTTCGAGTTCACGCTGAACTACCCGGGCGTGTTCATGTACCACTGCGGAACGCCAATGATCCTCGAGCACATCGCCTCGGGGATGTATGGCGCGGTCGTGGTCGAGCCGGCGACCGGCTACCCGACGAAGGTCGATCGCGAGTACGTCATCGTCCAGAGTGAGTTCTACACCAAGCCTGATCCCGAGCGCCGCAAGGCGGACGGCGTACCGCTTCACGTCCTCGATGGCGCCCGTCTGCGGGCGTCGCAGCCGACCTACACGCTGTTCAACGGCGTGCACAACGGGATGGTGAAGCAGCCGCTCGCGGCGAAGGCGGGCGAGCGGGTACGACTGTACGTCCTCAACGTGGGACCGAGCAAGACGTCGAGCTTCCACGTGGTCGGAACGATCTTCGACCGGGTATGGATGGAGGGCAACCCCGACAACCAGTTCCGCGGGATGCAGACCGTACTGCTGGGCTCGTCGAACAGCGCGATCGTGGAGTTCATGATCCCCGAGGACGGCGCCTACATCATGGTGGATCACCACTTTGCCAACGCCTCCCAGGGCGCCATCGGGCTCATCTCGACGACGGCGAAGCCGGCCGAGGCCGATCTCGAACACCACAACATCCCGGCCACGCCGGTGCCCAGTGATCCTGGCGCCCTGCAGGGGAAGCTCGACTTCGAGAGCAAGTGCCTGGCGTGTCACTCCGTCGGCCAGGGCCGAAAGCTCGGCCCCGATCTGGCCGGCGTGACCAAGCGGCGGAATGACGCGTGGCTGTCGCGCTGGCTGAAGTCGCCCGAGAAGATGCTGGAAACGGATGCCGACGCCAAGGCCATGCTGAAGGAGTACAACAACCTCCCGATGCCGAACCAGAGCCTCTCGGACGCCGAGGTCCGCCAGTACTTGCAGTACTTCCACTGGATCGATGCCCAGCCTACGGGTACGGTGACCTCCAGTGGCGCCGGGCACTGATGAGGAGCATCCAAGGAGGCACCATGACCGAGCTCGAGGGGGTCCTTGCCCTGTCCGAGCTTCTCGACTACCAGGCGGGCGCGGTCGTCAGTCGTACACTCCTCAAGAAAGAGGCGGGCACCGTTACGGCGTTCGCGTTCGACGTCGGTGAGGGCCTCAGCGAGCACACCGCGCCCTTCGACGCGCTCGTGGTGATGGTCGACGGCGCGGCCGAGATCTCGATCGCCGGCATGCCTCATCGCGTCACGGCCGGGCACCTGCTCCACCTGCCTGCCGGCCGACCGCATGCCGTCAAGGCGGTAACACGGTTCAAGATGCTCCTCATCATGATCCGGGGGGCGGCCTAGACGGCGCCCGCCCGGACGCGCACTCGGCCTAGACCCGGCCCGGCGGCTCCTCCGGCGCCAGCGGATATCCCCACCGATCTCCGGCGCCGCGCCGGAAGGCGTGGGCCATGAGCTGGGCGCGGCTCGTCACCTTGAAGTGGCGATAGAGCGCGGTCACGTACTGATGCGCCGTCGCCTGGCTCACGCCGAGCCGGCTCGCCACCTGCTTCTCGCTGTCGCCCTCCAGCAGACACGCCAGCGTCTGCCGCACCCGCGGGGCGAGCGTATCCGGCCGCGGCTCGGTGGCGCTGACGAGCGCGTGCCCGATCAGCGAGCCGAGCTCGCCGTGGAAGAAGCTCAGCAGCCGCCGCGCGCGCGACGAGAACTCGCGCTCGCCCACCGTTCGGTGCAGGCAGATCACGCTGACCGCGCCGCCGTCCGAGACCTGGTAGACCGATACGAGCCGGTCGTCGATCTTCGCCGGCCGATGATAGTCGCACCAGACGACGGACCGATACCACTCGGTGTCGTGCACGAGCTGGCGCCGCGTGCGGGTCACGAGCTGGCCAGGGATGTGCTGGAGCGCACGAAAGACCGGGTCGCCTGCCGGCGTGATCTCGCGCATGTACGCCATGTACAGCTCGAACCCGTGGACATCGCAGCCGGTCTGGAACGCGGAGAGGGGCTGGACGGTGCCATCCGGGCGCGGCCATTGCCCTTCGCCTCCCGTCGCCATCGGGCCGCCGATCAGCCGGCACAAGCCCGCGAGCATCTGTCGATGCCAGAGGGCGGGGTCGCTCCCGAGATCGCGACACTCTCCGATCAGCCGGTAGGCGTCGCGGGCGTCCTGGAACCGCAGCAGGTCAGACTTCTCCATAGGCCCGTGACTCCTCTGTTTAGAGGAATTGTCGGGCCTCCCTCGCGGGTCTAAGACCTGACAAGCCTCCGGCCTCGTGGTCTCAACGTAGTGCTGCGGCCACCGGCAGTCAATCGCCGCTGCGCCGCCTCACGGGCGGCGGGCTGGGGCAGGACAACGTCGTCAGCACGACGGCACAGGAGGGATCCATGACTCGACATCGGGGTCGATACGTGGGAATCGTGTTGGTTCTTGCCGCGCTGGCTGGCGGCTGGCTCGATACCTCGCCAGCGCGTGGACAGAGCGGTGACCGGCAGCGCGTGTCGGTCTTCACGGCCGACAACGAGTCGGGCGCGGCCCAGACGATCAGCGTGAACGGCGGACCGGTGGTGGACGAGGCCAACCCGTTCTTTCTGGACCTCGGCATCAACGGCCGTCGCTGCGTGACCTGCCATCAGCCCGGTGAAAACATGACGGTGAGCGCGGCGGGCCTTCAGGACCGCTTCCGCGCCACCCGCGGGACGGACCCGATCTTCCGCACGAACGACGGGTCGAACTCGCCGCTGGCCGACGTCTCGACCACTGACGCGCGCCGTGCGGCGTACAGCATGCTGCTGCGCAAGGGCGTGATCCGCGTCGGTCTCTCCATCCCGACCACCGCCGAGTTCGAGCTCGTGGCGGTCCGCGACCCGTACGGCTACGCGGGCCACAACGCCAACAACAACGAGCTCTCGCTCTTTCGCCGCCCGCTGCCGGCGACCAACCTGGGCTTCCTCAGCACGGTGATGTGGGACGGCCGCGAGACGCTTCAGAGGGGATCGGCGGCGGCGATTCACTTCGATCTCGACGACCAGGCCAACAGCGCCACGCAGGGCCACGCCCAGGCGCCCAGCCCGATCGACCAGGCCACGCGGGATGCGATCTTCGAATTCGAGACGGGGTTGTTCACCGCCCAGATCTTCGACAACCGGGCGGGCAAGCTCGATTCCGGCGGCGCCGAGGGTGGTCCGGACTCGCTCTCCCTGCAGCCGTTCGTCTTCGGGGCCAACGATCCGCTCGGCTGCGACGTCAACGGGGCCAACTGCAATCCGGCGAACGCGGTATTCGACCCCATCGTCTACACCGAGTTCGACGCCTGGGCGGGCCTGAGCGGCACCGACCGCAATCGGGCCCGCGCCTCCGTGGCGCGGGGCCAGGCCCTCTTCAATACGTTGCCGATCCCGATCAGAAACGTGGGCGGCATCAACGACGATTTCAAGGTTCCGGTCGTCATGGGAACCTGCACGACCTGCCACGACACCCCGCACGCCGGCGACCACTCGGTGCCGGCGCCGCTCAACATCGGCATCGCCGACCCGCCGGCCCGCGATGGCCTGAACGCCTTTGGGCTTCCAGTCGGTGACATGCCCGTCTACAAGCTGCGGAACAAGACGACGGGCGAGATCAAGATCGTGACCGATCCCGGGCGGGCGCTCATCACCGGCTTGTGGAAGGACGTGGGGCGCTTCAAGGGCCCGATCCTGCGCGGGCTGGTCGGCCGGGCGCCGTACTTCCACAACGGCTCGGCCACCACCCTGGCCGACGCCGTGAACTTCTACGACGTGCGCTTCGCCCTCAACCTGACCCAGCGTCAGAAGGACGACCTGGTCGCCTTCCTCCACTCGCTCTAGTTCTCGTGGCCGCCGGCCGCCTCATCATCCGATGGGGCGGCCGGCGACTCTTCACGGATTCGCCGCGAGGAACGCGCGCGCCTCCGCCGTCTCCGGCCGCGGGCTCCCCTGACCAGCCAGCTTCACGAGCGCGGTGAAGTACTGCTTGGCCTTCGCCTTGTCGCCGCTCCGGGCGGCCGCGGTGGCGGCGCCGTAGTAGCCGCGGTAGCGCTCGGGCTCGCGCAGCTGCGAGGTCTCGAACTCCTTCAGCGCCTCGGCGGGGCGCTTCTGCTCCAGCAGCATCTCGCCCAGCAGCTCGCGCGCGGGCAGCAGGCGGGCGGGGGTGACGATGTGCTTCTCGCTCTTGTCCTCGATGTCCGCCGCGCGGCGCATGAGGCCGAGCGCCTCGTCGGCCTTGCCCTGTGCGTGCGCCGCCCAGGCCGCGGTGGCCAGCCGGCTCACCTCGATCTCGGTGGCCCAGTACTCGCTCTTCGCCGTCTTCATGGCGTCGCGCAGCCGCCCCAGCTCCTCGGCCTCCTTGTCCGCCGCCGCGGCGTTCCCGGTGCGTGCGGCGCCGAGCCCGCGGGCGAAGTACGTCATGGCGACGGTGAAGGGAAACTGGCTCGGCCGGGGCTCGAGGGTCATCGCCTGCTTCCAGTCACCGCGCTCGACCGCATAGCGCGCCGGTATCGCTGCCTGGGCGTAGGGGCCGGCGAAGCGCATGGAGGCACCGGTGACGGCCGCGGCCGTCTCGACCATCCGGCTCGCATCGGTGTCACGGGCGAGCTGTAGCTCGGCGTACACCATGTAGTCCATGGCGTGCAGCTGCTCGTCGATGTCCTTTTCCTGCTTGGCCGCTTCCGCCGAGCGCTCGTTGGTGGCGATCGACTCGCTCCACGAGCCGACGCGCGTGAAGATATGCGAGGGCATGTGCAGTGCGTGGGGCGCCGACGGCGCGATGCCCGCATAGCGTCGCGCCGCCGGCAGTCCCTTGGAGGCGATGGGCGGGGCGTCGTAGCTGTGGATCAGATAGTGCGCGACGCCGGGATGGTCCGGATACTTGGCGAACTCCTTCTCGAGGATTTCGGTCGCCTTGAGATAGGTCGCGTAGGTCTGATCGGCGAGCGATTGCGTGGCGGCCAGGTAGAGCGCGTAGAAGATCTGCGCCTCGTCGTCGTTGGGATAGCGCGCGGCCAGCGCCTCGAACGCCTTGGCCCGGTTGGCCTGACGCGTGCGCTCGGGCCGGTTGGCCCAGTCCTCGTAGTAGGCGGCCACGGCCTCGATGTAGTCGCGCTCGCGCGGGGTCTTCGCTCCGATCTTTCGCCCCTCGTCGATGGCCGCCTGCGCGCGCTGGGCCCCTTGCGGTGAAGACCCGACGCCGGCGAGCGGATTGGACATCAGGAGCGCGGCGATGCCCCACGTCGCGATCGCGCAGGACGGATCCTGGGCCAGCACCTCGCGAAAGGCCTTCTCCCCCTCGCCGTAGCGGAAGGAGTGCAGCATGGCGACGGAGCGCTGGAAGTTGGCCTGCACCGCGGGGCCGCAGGAGTTCTGGAAATTCACCGTGCCGAGCTGATCGGTGGACTGGCCCTGGGCCGGCCGACCCGGCGTGATGAGCAGAACGGAGAGCACGAAGGCGAGCAACGCCCAAGCAATGGTGCGGTATGTGTTCATTCTGACTCCTCGTGTGACGGTGGCGTCCACGGTGCTGGCTGCGGGTGACCCACGTGCCCGCCGCTAGCCCTGAGAGCACTTACCATGGCACTGAATCCTGGCCAATTCCACCGCCTCTCCCTTTTTGGCGTGTCGGGGATTCCCCCACTATCCATGAGGGCAGCGGCAGGGTACAAGCGGCACGAGAGCGTCGTCGCGGGATACCCGGGGCGGAGGAGACCATGGCACGAGCGGCCGGCACGAAACCGAAGCAATGGACCATCATGGTCTACCTCGCCGGTGACAACAATCTCGATAGCGCCGGCGTCGCCGATCTCGCCGAGATGAAATCCGTCGGGTCCACCGACCAGGTCACGATCGTCGCGCAGTTCGACCGATCCGGCCGCAACAGTGTGACCAATCGGTACCTTCTCCGGAAGGGAACGACACTCGCCGAGGACCTCGTCACCGCGCTCGGGGAAACCAACACTGGCGATCCCGCCGTCCTCGCCGATTTCGTCACGTGGGCCGTCACCACGTATCCGGCCCGGCGCTACATGCTGGTGATCTGGAATCACGGCTCCGGGTGGGACGACTCCAACCTCTACCAGGACACCTACTTCAGTGGGGCGGCGCCACCCGTGATCCGGAAGGGCCGGGTGATCAGCGCTGCACGTTCGGCCACCCCGATCGAGCCGGTCCGGATGGGCACGGCGCGGGCGGCGGTCAAGCGTGCCCGTCGCGCCCTGTTTCAGCCCACGGTCATCTCCATGGTGTCGTCCCGGGCCATCGCGTTCGACGATCAGGCCAAGGACTTCCTCGACAACATCGAGCTCAAGCGGGTGCTCACCGGCATCCGCCGGCGCCTCGAGCAGAAGATCGACATCCTCGGATTCGACGCGTGTCTGATGAGCATGGTGGAGGTCGCGTACCAGATCCGCGACTCGGTCAACCTGACATGTGGGTCCGAGGAGGAAGAGCCCGGCGACGGCTGGCCGTACGACACGATCCTGAAATCACTCACCGCCCGTCCCTCGATGACGCCGCCCGACCTGGCCAAGGTGATCGTGGATCGATACCTGGCGTCGTACAAGCCGCGCGATGGAGTCACCCTGGCCGCCGCGAATCTGGCGGGCATCGGACCGCTCGTGGACGCGGTCAATCAGCTCGGCCGCGCGCTCACCCCCCTGCTCACCGATGCCGGCGCCCGCAGCACGGTCATCGCTCTTCGATCACAGGTCCAGGAGTACACCGCGCCGTACGACCAGTACTGTGACCTCGCGGATCTCTGCGATCTGCTGGTCGAGCGAGTCGCCAATCCTGGCCTCGGGCGGGCGTGTCAGACGGTCCACGCCGCTCTCGGCAAGGTCATCATCGCCAGCGGGGCCAAGGGCCCCCGCGTCGCGCATTCGCACGGGATCTCCGTCTATTTCCCCAAGAAGACCGTGTCACCCCTGTACTCGACCCTGGACTTTGCGAAGCGACGCGGATGGGCCGCCTTCATCGATGCCTACGTCCGGAGCGTGGGACGGCGCCGCTAGCGCACATGCCTGTGCCACCCCGAGGAGGAGACGCGCGATGCCTGATCACCTGTCCATCCTGTGCGTGCATGGCATCGGCCATGGTGATGTCGATCCAGCGCTGATCCCGTCCTGGCGCGACGCGATCACCGCCGATCTGCAGCGCTGGAAGCCGGGCCTGGCGGTCGACTTCAGCTTCCTCAGCTACGACGACGAATTCGACCACGCCCCGCTCAATGCCCTCACGTACGCGGAGGCGGTGGCCAAGCTGGCGGCTAGCGGGATCGTCCACGGTATCGGTGACCTGCTGCCGGGCGCCCGCGGGATCTTCGATTTCCCGGACGAGGTCCGCTGGACGGCCGGGATGATCGCCCAGTGGGCGACCGAGGAGCGTCTGCGGGCGCGACTCCGGACCAAGGTGCTCGACGCGCTGGCGACCGCGCGGGCCGACGTGGTCTGTGCGCACAGTCTGGGCTCGCTCGTCTGCTACGACGCCTTCCAGCGCAGCCGCGGCGCGCTGGCCGATCGCGCCCTGGTGACGCTCGGGTCCCAGATCGGCAACCCGTTTGTGCGGGACTGCTTCGCCGGCCGCATCGAGCCGCTCGGCGCGCGCATGTGGTACCACCTCTTCAATCCTGACGATCGCGTGTTCACCGCCGCGCTGCGCGTCGAGGCGACGAACTTCGTTCAGATCGAGGCGAAGTTCGACCGGCCCAATGACATCCTGAACCATGATCCGATCTGGTATTTCAATCATGCCAACAGCCAGAACCGGGTGTGGCTGGATCTCTCGGGGGTCCGGCCGCCACGGGCGCTGACCCGCGACGTCCGGACCACCCGGGTGTTGCAGTCTCGACCGAGCCGCCGCGCGCTCCTCGTCGGCATCAACGCGTATCCGAATCCGGCCAACCGGCTCGAGGGTTGTGTGAACGACGTGTTCCTGATGAGCGCGGTCCTGCAGGAGTGTGGCTTCGAGCCGGAAGAGATCCGCGTGGTGCTCGACGAGCGGGCGACGACCACCAACATCCTGGAACGCTTCCACTGGCTCCTCGATGAGGTGAAAGACGGCGACGAGCGCGTGCTGTTCTACTCCGGCCACGGCGCCCAGATTCCCGCTTACGGCGCCCACGAGGAGATCGACCATCTCAACGAGTGCCTGGTACCCTACGATTTCGACTGGAGTCCCGATCACGCGATCACCGACAAGCAGTTCGTGACGTTCTACAGCCAGCTGCCCTACCGGAGCCAGTTCGCGGCCATCTTCGATTGCTGTCACTCCGGCGGGCTCACGCGGGAGGGCGGGATGCGCCCGCGCGGCATCGACCCGCCCGACGACATCCGCCATCGGGCGCTCCGGTGGAACCTCGCGCTCGAGATGTGGGAAGAACGCCCGCTGCCGTCGCCGAATCGTTCGCTCGCCCAGTCACGCGTCGGCCCCGAGTATCTCGGCACGAGCGGCGCCACCTTCCGCATCGGTCGCGCCGTCGGGCTGCGCGGCCTGCCAAACCGGGTCTACGACCGCGAGTGCGCGGCGCTGGGACATCGTGGCCCTTACCTGCCGATCATCGTCGAGGCGTGCCAGGAACAGGAGCTCTCGTACGAATACCGCGACGGCGCGACGTCGTACGGCGCCTTCACGTACAGCCTGGCCAAGGAGCTCCGGCGCTCCCGGCAGGCCGGACGCAACCCGAGCTTCCGGACGCTCGTGCGATTGACCACCGATCGACTTCACGCGCTCAACTACGAGCAGACACCGACCCTCGTCGGCCCGGCGGCCCTTCTGGGTCAGCCCATCCCCTGGATCGCGCAGCGGCCGACGCCCCGGGCCGTGCGCCGGCGGTCCTAGCGAGTTCCCTTCATCCGAGCGCCGACCGCCGTAGTATCGTGGCGACGCGATGCGGGTCGGCGTGGATCTCCTCAACCTCGGGACCGGCGTGGGCCGGACTCGCTGGCGGCCTGCATCGCCGGCGAGGGGGGGCTCGGCCAGACAACGATCATGAAGATGAAGAAGCTCGACATCGACGTGCTGAAGCGAGCCTGAGAGCGGGATCGCCCGTCTCGATGAACCTGCCCTTCGCTCCACCTCTCGCGCCGATGTTGTCCAGCGCCGCCGACGCCTTGCCTGGCGGCGAGGGATGGCAGTTCGAGCCCAAGTGGGACGGCTTTCGAACGCTGGTGTTTCGCGACGGCGACGAGATCCTACTGCAGAGCCGCGACGAGAAGCCCATGAACCGATACTTCCCGGAGCTCATCGCCCCACTGGCCGCCACGCTATCCGAACGCTGCGTCGTCGACGGCGAGATCGTGATCGTCGGGGTCGGCGGGCTCGACTTCGAGGCCCTGCTCTTGCGCATCCATCCCGCCGCGTCGCGGGTGAAGCTGCTCTCCGCGCAGGCGCCGGCCTCGTTCGTGGCCTGGGATCTGCTCGCGCTGGGCGACGATGACCTGCGCAACGCGCCGCTCGCCGTGCGGCGCGAACGGCTCGAGCACGTGCTGGCCGGCGCGGCGCCGCCGGTGCACCTCTCGCCGGCTACGCGCGATCGAGCGCTTGCGGCGGACTGGTTCCGCCGCTTCGAGGGCGCCGGGCTCGATGGTGTCATGGCAAAGCGTCTCGACGCGCCCTATCGCGCCGGCGAGCGCACGATGATCAAGGTGAAGCACGAGCGCACGGCTGACTGCGTGGTCGCCGGCTTCCGCTGGCACAAGAAGGGCGCCGGCACGATGATCGGCTCGCTGCTGCTCGGCCTGTACGACGACGATCACACGCTCCACCATGTCGGGGTCGCCGCGGCGTTCACGGCCACGGTGCGCAAGCAGCTCGTCGTCGAGCTGACGCCGCTGCGCGCGCGACGCGCTCGAAGACCATCCATGGCGGGACTGGGCCGTGGCACAGGAGGAAGCCAGCGCGAAGGGACAGCGGCTGCCCGGTGCGACCAGCCGGTGGAACCGCGGCAAGGATCTGAGCTGGGAGCCGCTCCGGCCGGAGCGCGTCTGTGAGGTCGCGTACGACCACATGCAGGGGACTCGGTTCCGACATGCCGCGCAGTTCGTGCGCTGGCGTCCAGACAAGCGCCCGCAGGACTGCCGCTACGATCAGCTGGAAGTCACGCCCGCCTACGAGCTGGAGCGCGTTTTCGGCGCGCGCGACGCCGGCCGCCGGCCCTAGAGCCGAACCCTCCCACCGCCGGGCCGGTTCCACGCCGGCCCTCTGTGGTACCGTCTACGCGCCACACGGAAGCCAGCCTCTTTCGTGAGAGGGATTCGACGTGACGACGTGGAGCTCCGGCGCGAGCCGGCCCGAGCAGGACGGCCTGCAGTACCACATCCGCTGCCGCCCGGGTGACGTCGCCCGCTACGTGCTCCTGCCCGGCGATCCCGCTCGCGTGCCGCTGATCGCCGCGCGCTGGGCCGAGGCGACGCGAGATCGCGGTCGAGCGCGAGCACGTCACCTTCACCGGGCGCCTGCGCGGATGGCGGCCCCATCTCCGCCTGCTCCACCGGCGCCGGCGGACCGTCCACCGCGAGCGCGCTCGAAGAGCTCATCGCCATCGGCGCCGACACGTTCATCCGCGTGGGGACCTGCGGCGCCATCCAGCGCGAGATCGAGTGCGGCGACGTGATCATTCACACCGCGGCCGTGCGCCTGGACGGCACCAGCCCGCAGTACGTGCAGATCGAGTACCCGGCGGCCGCGCACTACCTCGTGGTCCTGGCCCTGATCCAGGCGGCCGAGGAGCTCGGCGTGCGCTACCACCTCGGCGTGTCGGCCTCGACCGCGTCGTTCTACACGGGGCAGGGACGTCCGGGCTGGCAGGGCTACACCCAGGGCTGGACCGAGCAGATCGTGCCCGATCTGCAGCGCGCCGGCGTGCTGAACTTCGAGATGGAGGCGGCCACCATCTTCACGATGCTCGGGCTCTACGGCCTGCGCGGAGGCAGCGTCTGCGCGGTGGCCGCCAATCGCGTCACCGACACCTTCAAGAAGGACGGCGTCGAGACCTCGATCGACGTGGCCAATCGCGCGGTACGGATCCTCCAGACCTGGGACGCCGAGGTCGCCGCCCGCGGCAAGACGACCTGGTATCCCGGGCTCCACCGTTGACGACAGAAAGGAACTCGATCATGGGCGCTCTCTCGCGTCGCGCATTCCTCGGCCGGGCCAGCGTGGTGACGCTGGCGCTCAGCCGGCCACTCTTGCCCTGGACGGCGCAGGCCGCGAAGCCCGAGAACATCAGCATGCGGCTGGGCTGGCTGGCCAACGCCCAGTACGCCGGCGATTTCGTGGCGCTCGACAAGGGCTGGTTCAAGGAGCGCGGGGTCGAGCTCAAGATCGAGCCGGGCGGGCCGAGCATCGACCCGATCTCGCTGACCGCGGGCGGCTCGAGCACGATCGGCAACGTGGCGTCGATCGCCGCGCTGATCCTGGCCCGATCGAACGGCCTGCCGGTCAAGGCCTTCGGCACCGCGCTGCAGCGCCATCCCTTCGCCTTCATCACGCTGGACAAGAGCATCAACTCGCCCAAGGACTTCGTGGGCAAGAAGATCGGGATCCAGGCCACCGCCCGGCCGCTCATCAACGCGGTGATCGCCAAGTACCAGCTGCCGCGCGACCAGGTCCAGGTGCAGGTGATCGGCTCCGACACGCTGCCGCTCAAGACGGGCCAGGTGGACATCATCACGGGCTGGGTGATCGACGCGCCACAGATGGCGGCGGTCGGTCCCGACGCCAGGGCGTTCCTGCTCTGGGACATGGGGATCCGCCTCTACGCCTTCACCTACTTCACGACGGACGAGGTGCTGAAGACGCGCGGGCGACATGCTCGCGGATTTCCTCGGCGCCAGCGCGAAGGGGCTGGGAGTGGGCGGCCGATCATCCCGAGGAGGCCGTCGACATCGTGCTGAAGTACGCGCGCGATCTCAAGCGCGACCTCGAGATCGCCACCTGGAAGCGCGAGACGCCGTTTCTCTGGTCGGACAAGACCAAGACGAACGGGTGGGCCTGGATGGAGCCGCAGGTGTGGGACGACGCCATCAAGATCTACGCCGACCTGGGCTTGCTGAAGGCGCCCGTCACCTCGAAGGACACGATGACGCAGGACGTCCTCCAGCGTGTCGACGGCCGGCCCAAGCGCTAGCGGAGCCGGCGCGGCGGCCCCCGGCCGGGATCCGCGTGGAGGGCGTGGGGATGACGTTCTCCACGCCGGCCGGTCCGGTGCAGGCGCTGGCGAACGCGAGCCTGACGATCGCGCCGCGCGAGTTCGTCTCGCTGCTGGGCCCGTCCGGCTGCGGCAAGTCCACGCTGCTCCGGCTCGTGGCCGACATCCTCGCGCCCACCGAGGGGCGCATCGAGGTCGGCGGTGAGCCGCCGGTCGTCGCGCGCCGCCGCCGGGTCTTCGGCTTCGTGTTCCAGGACTCCACGCTCTTGCCCTGGCGGAACACGCTGCAGAACGTGCTGCTGCCGCTCGAGATCGGCGGCGATGCGCGCGCGCGGGCGCGCCGACGCGCTTGGCGCTGCTCGAGCTGGTCGGGCTGCGCGGCTTCGACGCGGCCTATCCGTGGCAGCTGTCGGGCGGGATGAAGCAGCGCGTCGCCATCGCGCGGGCGCTCATCACGAAGCCACAGGTGCTCCTGATGGACGAGCCGTTCGGCGCGCTCGACGAGATCACCCGCGAGCACATGAACCAGGAGCTGCTGCGGATCTGGGAGGCGACGGGGACGACGATCCTCTTCGTCACCCACAGCTCGCCGGAGGCGGTGTTTCTCTCCGATCGCGTGCTGGTCCTCGGCGCGCGGCCCGGGCGCGTGAAGCTCGATCTGCCGATCGCAGCTGCCCCGACCGCGCGACCCCGCCGTCAAGGAGACCGTGGAGTTCGCCCGGCACACCGCCGCGCTGCGCCGGGCGCTGGCGGGCGAGGCGCGGCCGGAATAGTGGCGCTGGCGCGGCCGAACGCTCAGCCGGCGCCCTCGCGGCTCTTCGTCCGCCGGTACGTGCTGCCCGCGGCGGGGATCCTGGCCCTCCTGCTCGCGTGGGAGCTCTACATCCGCCTCTCCCACGTGCCCCACTACCTGATGCCGGCGCCGTCGGTGATCGGCGTGGACGCTGGTCGACGAATGGCCGACGATCCAGCGCAACGTGGGCCGCACGCTGGTCGAGGCGCGTCGGCGGCTTCGTCGCTCGGCAACGGCTTCGCCGTCCTGCTCGCCATCGTGTTCGTGCACAGCCCGACGGTCCAGCGCTTCCTGTATCCGGTCGCGGTCGCCATCCGCACCGTGCCCATCATCGCGATCGCGCCCATCCTCGTCCTGCTGCTCGGCAACGGCTACGCGCCGAAGGTCGTCATCGCCGCGCTTGATCTCGTTCTTTCCCACGCTCGTCAACATGGTGCGCGGCCTCGAGGCGGTGGAGCCCTCGGCGCTCGAGCTGATGCGCGTGCTCTCGGCGAACCGCCGCCAGGTGTTCTTCAAGCTGCGCCTGCCGTCCTCGCTGCCGTTCCTGTTCTCCGCGCTCAAGATCGCCACCGCCTCCTGCGTGATCGGCGCCATCGTCGCCGAGTGGGTGGGCGCCGACACGGGCCTCGGCTATCTGATCATCGTCGCCACGTTCGAGTTCCGGACCGGCCTGCTCTACGCCACCACCGCGGTGGGCTCGTTCCTGGCGCTCAGCGTTCTTCCTCGTCGTCGTGCTGCTCGAGAAGGCGGTCGTCCGCTGGAAGCCGGAGACGCCGGCCACGTGAGCTCCGGCGAGCGCGGCGCGATCATCCGTGCTGGTCGCCGATCAGGTCCTCACGCTCGACGCCGGCGGCGACGATCCACGCGCCCGGGCGCCGTCACCATCGAGGGGGCGGAGATCCGCGCCGTCGGGCCGCCGCCGTCGACGCCCGGCCGGCGAGGTCGTCGATCTGCGCGGCTGCGTGCTGCTGCCCGGGCTCGTCAACACCCACACGCACACGCCGATGTGGGTCTTCCGCGGCCTCACCGAGGACGTGCCGCGCGGCGAGTGGCTCACCGGGCCGCTTGCTGCCGCTGGAGCGGCGGCTCGGCCCGGACGATCTCCGGTGCGGCGCGCTGGCCGGCTGCCTCGAGCTGCTCCAGAACGGCGTGACGACCATCGCCGATCGCTACGGCCACATGGACGCGGTGGCGACGGCGGTGGAGGCGAGCGGACTCCGCGCGGTGGTTGGCCACTCGCTCTTCGATCGCTCGGCCGAGGCCGATCTCGCGCGGTCCGAGGCGCTCGTCGAGCGGTTCGGTACCGATCCCGCGCGCTCGCGCGTGTGGGCCGGGCTGGCGCCCCACGCGACCGACAGCTGCGGTCCCGAGCTGCTGCGCCGCGTGCGGCGCCTCGCCGATCGCACCGGCGCGCGCGTGTTCATCCACTGGCCCAGTCCGAGGAAGAGGTCGCGACGGTGGCGGCGCGCGGGCCACCGGGTGCGCGAGCTATCTCGATGCGCTCGGGCTCCTGCGCGCCCGAGGTCGTGGTGGCCCACGCCACCTACCTGTCAGCGACGCCGAGGCGGATCTGGTCGGGGCGCGGCGCACGGCCGTGGCCCACTGCCCGTCGAGCAACGCCAAGCTCGAGGGCCGCGTGGCCCCGATCGCCCGCATGCGGCGGGCCGGCGCGGTGGTCGGGCTCGGCACCGACGCCGCGTGCTGCAACAACGGGATGGATCTCTTCGACGAGATGAAGATTGCCGGGCTCCTCAACAAGGTGGCGGCCGACGATCCCGCCGCGCTGCCGGCGCTCGACATCCTGCGCGCCGCCACCTCCGAGGCGGCCCGCGCGCTCGGGATCGATCACCTGGTCGGCACGCTCGAGCCCGGCAAGCGCGCCGACGTCATCGCGGTGCGCACGCGCGGCGCGCATCTGCGCCCGTGGCACGATCCCGTGGCCAATCTCGTCTACGCCGCGAGGGGATCGGACGTGACGGCCGTCTTCGTGGACGGCCGGCCGCTGCTGCGTGAGCGCCGGCTCGTGGAGCTCGACGCCGAACGCATCCTGGCCGACGCGACGCAGGCCGCGCGGGTGCTCGCCGATGCCCGGGCCTGAGCGCTTCCGCCGCCTGCCGAAGGTCGAGCTGCACCTTCACGCCGCCGGCTCCGTGCGTCCCGCGACGATGCGCGAGCTCGTCGCCGCCGACCGGCTGCCGCCGGCGCTCGGCGAGCGCTATGCCACCGCCGCCCGCGGTGAAGGGCTTGCCGCCTACCTCGCGCGCTTCGCCGCCTGGGACGCGACCGTGAGCTCGCCGGAGCGTCTGGCCCGCATCGTCGCCGAGCTGATCGAGGACCTGAGCGCCGACGGCGTCGCCTACGCGGAAGTACGGCTGCGCCCCCCGACGGAGGACGACGGTCTCTGGCACGCCATGATGGAATCCGCGATCGCAGACCGCGCGGGCGGTGGCGGCACCGGCCGTCGAGTTCATCGCGGTGATGCTCCGCGGCTGGAGCGAGGAGCGCGCGGTGCGCGAGGCGCGCCGGGCGGCGGTGTGGGCCGGGCGCGGCATCGTCGCGCTCGACATCGCCGGCGACGAGGCGATCGGCGCGTTCGCGACGCTGGCGCCGGCGGTGCGCGTGGCGCGCGAGGCCGGCCTCGCCATCGATACGCACGCCGGTGAGACGGGCGGGGCGCGCCGCGATGCGCGAGGCACTCGCGCTGCTCGCGCCCGACCGCATCGCCCACGGCGTCGGCGTCGTCCAGGATGCCCGAGCTCGTCTCCGAGGTGCGTGACGCGCGGGCTGCACCTGGCGATGGCGCTGACGAGCAACACGCAGACGGGCACGGTGCCCGACCCCGCGCGCCATCCGTTCGCGGCGCTGCTCCGCGGCGGCGTGAGCGTCGGCCTGAACACGGACAACCGCACGATCTCCGGGACGACGCTCTCCGACGAGTACGCGCTGGCGGCCGACACGCTCGGGCTGACCTGGGCGGAGCTGGCGCGTGCCGCGAAGCTGGCGGCCGAGGCCACCTTCGCCCCCGCCGAGGTCCGACGACGGCTGGCGCAAGCGTGAGCGATGCGTGGGCTCGCTCGGCGCCGGGGAGTAGGCACGTGACATGCTGATCGAGCGCATCGACTCGAGCGTGGTGTACGACGGGCCGCGGGCGACGCTGGCCACGGTGACCGGCAGCCCGGTGTGGGGTCTCGGCGACGGCTTCGCCGCGTTCGCCGAGCGCCAGGGGTATCGCGTACTCGGCATGCACCGTCCGATGACGCCGTACGGGCTCGGCCCGCAGGTGGAGTCGTACGAAGCGCCCGGCGGCGCGCGCGTGCTGCGCATCCCGAGCTACGGCATGGTCGCCGGCGAAGACTGGTCGCTGCGCGCGGCGGAGTGGAAGGTGTTCTGGATTCTCTGGAAGGCCGGGCGTCCAGGTCCTGCTCGTCGGCGGCACCAGCGGCACGTGCGACTGGCGTGACGGCGAGGAGGCCGTGCGCCCCGGCGACCTGGTGCTGCCGTGGACCTATCTGAGCCTCGACGCCGTGCCCTCGGGCCTTCCCGGCACCGAGCTCGAGAACGTGCTCGCCGAGCGCGTGGCCCTGATGGACGAGCCGTTCTGTCCGTCGCTTTCCCGCGAGATCATCCGCGAGGTCGCCGGGCTCGAGAAGGCTCGCTTCCGCCGGGTCCACGGTCAGGACGCGCGCGTCGTGCTGCACCGCTGGCAGTACGGCGCGGGCTTCGAGTCGGCCGGCTACTCGCTCTTCTTGACGGGAGTACGGGCGCAGCGCGGGTCACCCGGTGATCACCGGTGATTGCGTGAGCCCGGTGCTCGCGCGCGTGTGCGGCATGCACCTCGGCTACTACCATTTCCCGTCGAACTGGGCCGAGGGGCTCCGGCCGCAGAACCTCACCGGCACGCTCGACGCGCTCTACCTCGAGACGCTGCCCGAGGTCGCCGCCTCGCTCGAGCTCCGGCTGCTCGCGCGCGTGGCCACGCCGACGGACTGCCGTTGCCGTCAGCTCCTGCGGCCCCGGCCCGCCGAGTACCGGCGGGCGCTGAGTCCCCCCGCGAATCCTGGGCCGAGCGCGGAGCGAGGATGAGCCGATCTCCGATGTCCGGCCGGAGCGAGCTGAGGGCCATCGCGCGACGGGCGATGATCGAGCGCGGGCTGTTGCCGGAGTTTTCTCCCGCGGTCCTGACCGAGGCCGACGCAATCGCGAAGCCGGCCACCGAGAAGGACCCCTCGATCCGCGATCTGCGCGACCTCCTGTGGTGCTCGATCGACAACGACGATTCCCGGGACCTCGACCAGCTGTCGGTCGCCGAGCCGATGGTGGGGGGAGCGGTGAAGATCCGCGTCGCGGTCGCCGACGTCGATGCGCTCGTGAAGACCGGCTCGGCCATCGACGACCACGCCCGGACCAACACGACGTCCGTGTACACCGCCGCCGAGATCTTTCCGATGCTGCCCGAGAAGCTCTCGACGGACCTGACGTCCCTTGGTCGAGGATCAGGTCCGCCTGGCGATCGTGATCGAGATGCAGGTCGCGGCCGACGGGGCGGTCATCGGGTCCGACGTCTACCGCGCCGTCGTGCTGAATCGGGCGAAGCTCGCGTACAACAGCGTGGCCGCCTGGCTCGAGGGCACGGCGCCCGCGCCGCCTCGCCTCGCGGCGGTGCCGGGGCTCGACCAGCAGCTCCGCACTCAAGACAAGGTCGCCCAGGCGATGAAGGGCCTCCGGCACCAGCACGGCGCCCTGAGCCTGGACACGCTCGAGGCCCGGGTGGTCTTCGACGGCGACGCACTCGCGGATCTGCGGCCCGACGACAAGAATCGGGCCAAGGAGCTGATCGAGGATTTCATGGTCGCGTCCAACGAGGTGACGGCGAAGTATCTCGAGGGCAAGGGGTGTCCGTCGCTGCGGCGGATCCTGAGAGCGCCCGAGCGCTGGGAGCGGATCGTCGAGCTCGCCGCCGCCCTCGGCGGCCACCTGCCTCCACAGCCGAGCGCACGCGCTCTCGAAGACTTCCTCGCCGAGCGCCGCCAGGCGGATCCGCTTCGGTTCCCCGATCTCTCACTGTCGGTGGTCAAGCTCCTGGGCTCGGGCGAGTACGTCGTCGAGCTTCCCGGGCAAGCGGTGGACGGACACTTCGGGCTCGCCGTGAGGAACTACTCGCACTCGACGGCCCCCAATCGGCGCTTCCCGGATCTCGTCACGCAGCGGTTACTGAAGGCAGCGCTGGCGGGTCGGCCGTTGCCCTACGCCATCGACGAGCTCGTGGGGCTGGCGCGTCACTGCACCGAGCAAGAGGACAACGCGGACAAGGTGGAGCGCCAGGTACGGAAATCGGCGGCGGCGCTCCTGCTCGCTCCGCGGATCGGGCAGCGCTTCGACGCGATCGTCACCGGAGCGTCCGGCAAGGGTACGTGGGTGCGCATCCTGAGGCCGGCGGCGGAGGGGAAAGTCGTGCGGGGCTTCCAGGGGCTCGACGTCGGCGATCGGGTACGCGTGGAGCTCGTCCACACCGACGCCGAGCGCGGCTTCGTCGACTTCTCCCGCGTTACCGACTGAGCTGCCGCGTTCCGTGCCCGGAGTCTGGGCCTCTCGCCCGGCGGCCCAACGCCCACGGGCGGCCGCGGCCGGGGGCTCCCCGGCCGCGGCGCGCCGAAGCGACCTAGTTGGGCCTCGGGCGTACCACCGGGCGCTTCAGCTCTTCGGCCGCGGCGCGGGCCACCGCGGTGCCCTCGAAGAAGCGCGGATTCTGCGTGCCCCAGAGATGCACGGCGTTGGCGAAGGTGAAGTCGCGGAAGTTGTCCGCGTTGATCACGCCGTCGTCGACCAGCTCGTGGGCCTCGGCCAGCGGATCGCGCATGTCGATGACGTCGAAGTGGCCGATGTCCGAGCTGTAGAGCGCGTTCAGCTTGGAGCCGAACGGATTGTGCTTGCTGAAGGCCCAGCCGTTGGCCCGATCGTCGGCCTCGCAGCCGAAGTAGAACGGCGTCACGTAGAGGTCGATCCAGTCCTGCTTGCGCGTGATCTTGCAGGCGGAGAAGTCGTCGAGATCGGCGACGCCGCCGGTCAGGCCCGGGTCGTGATCCGGCCAGCCGTTGCGCGCGTGGAGCGCGGCCACGACGTCCGAATCGCCGTACTTCTCGGCCAGGCTCATGAGTAGCTTGGGGTCGAGCTTCCGCGGGTCCATCCGCTCCAGCGCCTTGGCACTGCGGCGCTCCCAGTGCTCGAGCAGGTCGCCGAACATCTGGCAGGCCCAGCCCACGCCGCCCTCGAGGAAGGCGAATCGCAGATCGGGGAAGCGCCGGGTCACGCCGCCCAGGAAGATCGCCTTGGAGACCGCGTGACCGGCCGCCGCGAAATGGCCGATGTGGTTGTAGACGAAGTTGGAGGGCGACAGGCGCAGGCCCTGGGCGCTGCCCGAGCTGTGGAAGGTCGGGGCGATCCCGAGCTCCTGGCACTTGGCCCACACCGGGTCGTAGTCGTACTCGCTGTCGAGCGCCAGCACGTCGTACCAGACGGCGAGCCGCGTGGCGTCGGGATCGGTTTGCGTCGCCGTCGTCAGGCGTCGCGACATCCCGCTGCCGAACATCCCGACCTTGGCGCCCAGCTCGCGCGTGACGTACTCGAGCTCGGCGATGGCCTCCTCGGGCGTGTGCATCGGGATGATCGCGGCCGGCGTCATCCGGTCGCCCAGGTTGTGGAAGGCGTCCGCCGTCACGATGTTGTGCGCGCGGATCACCGCACGCCGGGTGGCGTCGTCGTGGATCCGGGGCAGGCGCAGCCCCGCCGTCGGGTAGATGATCGCGAAGTCGGTGCCGAACTCCGGCAGACGCTCGTAGAGCAGCCGCGGCATCATCGCGGTGGCGCGGTCGAGCGTGTTCTCGGCCTGGCGGCTCCAGAAGGCCGGCTGGGCGATGCGCCGGCGGCTCCGCTCGGCGACCGACATGCTCAGCGCGTCGGTGGTCGTCTTCAGCGCGGCGAGGAACCCGTCGGCCGCGAGGTCGCCTCCGACCTTCCGCATCCGTTCGGCAAATACGGGATCGAACTCGACCCAGTGGCCATCGCCGTCGATGACCGGGTGATCGAGACGCGAGCGGATCTGCGCGGGCGCTGGATGATCGTGACCACTCATGTGCGTTCCCTCCCCACGACCGGCAGGTTGAGGCCTCACGGACGGCGACGTGGCCGTCCGGGTCGTCGCTGCCGGGAGCCTACCATATCGAGCGCGCGCCGTGGATCGGGCCGCTGCTACGCCCAGGCGTGGAGATCTCCCGTGCGCGGGTATCCAGGACGTGTACCAGAGTGGATAATTCACGGCGGGTGTCGATCCGGGCGCTCCTCGATCGATGTACGAGGGAGGCCTGAAAAGGAGATCGAACATGAGCCGTGCGCTGTGGATCGTTCAGGGGCTGCTCGCGGCCCTCTTTCTGTTTGCCGGGGTGATGAAGCTGGTTCTGCCGCTCGACCAGATGACGGGCACCATCCCGCTGCCGGGCGCGTTTCTCCGGTTCATCGGCGTGGTCGAGGTGCTCGGCGCCGTCGGCCTGATCCTCCCCAGCCTGCTGCGCATCCGGCCAGGCCTGACCCCGCTCGCCGCCGGCGGGCTGGTGTTCATCATGATCGGTGCGGTCTGGATCACGGTGGCGGGTGGTGACGTCGCCCCGGCCATGATCCCGCTACTGGTGGGAATCCTGGCGGCGTTCGTGGCCTACGGCCGCTGGCGGCTGGCGCCGCTCAGCGGCTCGTCGCGCCCCTCCGCGCTGGGAGCCGCGCGCTAGCGGCCCTCGCCGAACGAGTCCTCGCGCGATCGACAGGTCGCACCCTTGGCAACGCGTATCCTTTGCAACATGGGGGCCCGGGATGGCTTCCATGCCAGGAACGCCCCGTGTCGATCCAGGCGTGCGCCGCTCGACCATTGATGGAGGGATGCGTGAAATACATGCTCTTGCTGTGCCGCGACGAGCCGGTGTGGGACAAGATGAGTCCGTCCGAGCGCCAGGAGATCTACGGTCGGATGGTGGAGCTCTCGGAAGAGCTGACGGCGCGCGGGCAGTACCTGGGCGGCTCGCCACTGCATGGGTCGTCGGCGGCGACCACGATCCGGGTGCGCGACGGCAAGCGTCTGGTGACCGACGGTCCCTTCGCGGAGACGCGCGAGCAGCTGGGCGGCTACATGCTGATCGACGTCAAGGATCTGGACGAGGCCATCAGCGTGGCGGCGAGAACAGCCATGGCCCACATCGGCGCCGTCGAGGTCCGGCCGGTGAGGGAAGGTCGTCCGAACTAGAAAGGAGCAGGGATGAGCAGCGTACGAGTCCTGGTCGGCACACGAAAGGGCGCCTTCGTCCTGACCTCGGACGGCACGCGCCGAGCAGTGGGACGTCAGCGGCCCCCACTTCGGCGGCTGGGAGATGTATCACCTCAAGGGCTCGCCGGCTGACCCGAATCGGCTCTACGCGTCGCAGTCGAGCGGCTGGTTCGGGCAGGTGATCCAGCGCTCGAGCGACGGCGGCAAGACCTGGGAGCCGGTGGGCAACAAGTTCGCCTACGACGGCGTCCCCGGCACCCACCTGTGGTACGACGGCACGCCAGCACCCGTGGGAGTTCGCGCGCGTCTGGCACCTCGAGCCGTCGCTGACCGATCCCGGACACGGTCTACGCCGGCGTCGAGGACGCCGCGCTGTTCCGCACGACCGACGGCGGCCAGACGTGGCAGGAGCTCCCCGGACTGCGCCGACACACGTCCGCGCCGGCCTGGCAGCCGGGCGCCGGCGGGATGTGCCTGCACACGATCCTGCTCGATCCGAGCCATCCCGGACGGATCTTCATCGCCATCTCGGCGGCCGGCGTCTTCCGGAGCGACGACGCCGGCCAGACGTGGCGGCCGATCAACCGCGGTCTGCGGTCCGAGCAGATTCCCGATCCGACCGCCGAGGTCGGCCACTGCGTGCACCGCATCGCCATGCACCGCTCGCGACCCGACGTGCTGTTCATGCAGAAGCACTGGGACGTCATGCGCAGCGACGACGCCGGCGAGTCCTGGCGCGAGGTCAGCGGGAACCTGCCGACCGACTTCGGATTTCCGATCGACGTGCACGCGCACGAGCCGGAGACCATCTACGTCGTGCCGATCAAGAGCGACTCCGAGCACTATCCGCCCGACGGCAAGCTGCGCGTCTACCGCAGCCGCACCGGCGGCACACGAGTGGGAAGCGCTGACGAACGGGCTGCCGCAGCGCGACTGCTACGTCAACGTGCTGCGCGACGCGATGGCCGTCGACTCGCTCGATCCGTGCGGCGTGTACTTCGGCACCACCGGCGGACAGGTGTACGCCTCGGCCGACGCCGGCGACAGCTGGGCGCCGATCGTCCGCGATCTGCCGTCGGTGGTGTCCGTCGAGGTCCAGACGCTGCCATGATCCGGGTGGTGCTCCCGGCTCATCTGCGGACGCTGGCGCGGGTCGACGGCGAGGTGAAGCTCGACGTCGAGGGCCCGGCGACGCAGCGCTCGGTCCTCGACGCGCTCGAGGCCGCGCTATCCGATGCTGCGCGGCACGATCCGCGATCAGGTCACGCAGCAGCGCCGGGCGTTCGTCCGCTTCTTCGCCTGCGAGGAGGATCTGTCCCACGAGTCGCCGGACGCGCCGCTCCCCGAGGCGGTCGCGACCGGCGCCGAGCCCTTGCTGATCGTCGGGGCCATGGCCGGAGGCTGCTGATGCGACTTCTCCTGGTGCTGGTTCTGATCGTGGTGGGGCTGATCGTCGTCATCGCCCGGCGGCCGTCGGAGTTCCGGATCGAGCGGACGACCGTCGTGGCGGCGCCGCCGGCGGCCGTCTTTGCCCAGGTGAACGACTTCCACAAGTGGGACGCCTGGAATCCGTGGGCGAAGATGGATCCGGCATTGAAGCAGGGCTACGAGGGCGCCCCGGCCGGCGCGGGCGCGGTCTACACGTGGTCCGGCAACCGGCAAGTGGGCGAAGGACGCATGACGATCGTCGAGAGCCGCCCCCACGATCTGATCAGGGTGAGGCTCGAGTTCCTGAAGCCGTTCGCCAACACCAGCCTTGCGGAGTTCACGTTCAGGCCGCAAGGTACTCAGACGGCCGTGACGTGGAGCATGACCGGCACCAACAACTTCATGGCCAAGGCGTTCCACCTGGTGATGAACATGGACAGGATGATCGGCGGACAGTTCGACAAGGGGCTGGCGGACATGAAATCAGCCGTGGAGGCTGGACCCCGGCCGGAGCCGCGCTCATGAAGAGCAAGATCTTCTACGGCTGGGTCATCGTGGGCACCGGCATCGTCGTGAGCTGCGTCGGGTTCGGGGCGATGGTGTCGCTCAGCATCTTCCTGCAGCCCATGGCCGCCGCGACGGGCTGGTCGCGGACGGGGATCTCGACGGCCGCTACCATCAACTGGCTCAGCATGGGCGTGGGCTCGTTCATGTGGGGCGCGCTCTCCGATCGGCTGGGCACGCGCGCCGTCGTGCTGCTCGGCGGCGTCCTGCTCGGCCTCGGCATGGTGTCGGCCAGCCAGGCGACCACGCTCTTGCAGTTCCAGATCCTGTTCGGCGTGCTGGTCGGCGTGGCGACGGGGAGCTTCTACGCGCCGCTGACGGCCACGACCACCCGGTGGTTCACGACGAATCGGAGTCTCGCCGTGGCCCTGGTGTCCGCAGGGGTCAGCCTCGGCTCGACGACGATCGCGCCACTGGCCCGCTGGGTCATCACGCACTACGACTGGCGCATGGCCATGCTGGTGGTCGGTGACATCGTGTGGGTCATCATCATTCCGGCCGCCCTGCTGGTGCGCGAGCCGGCCAGGATACCGACCGCGCCGGTGCCGGTGGATGGCGTCGAAGGGCCCGACCTCACGGTGCCGCAGGCGCTGCGCACGCCGCAGTTCATCGCCATCGCGCTGACGTACTTCGCGTGCTGCGCGACCCACTCGGGGCCCATCTTCCACATGGTCACCAACGCGATCGACCACGGGATCTCGGCCATGGCCGCCACCACCGTGCTGAGCGTGGCCGGGCTGGCCTCGCTGGGCGGCAAGATCGTCTGCGGGCTCATCGCCGATCGCGTCGGCGCCAAGCGCACGCTGGTGGTCGGGCTCGCCATACAGGCGGTGGCCGTGAGTCTCTATGTCTTCGCCGGGCAGCTGCCGAGCTTCTACGCGCTGGCGATCATGTTCGGCTTCGCCTATGGCGGCGTGATGCCGCTCTACGCGATCCTCGTGCGCGAGTACTTCGGCGCGCGGATCATGGGCAGCATCTTCGGTGCGGTCGCCTCGGTGTCCACGCTCGGCATGTCGCTCGGGCCATGGATCGGCGGTCGGCTCTACGACGCCTCCGGCAGCTACTTCTGGCTCTTCATCGGGTCGGCCGCAATCGGCCTCGGCGCAGTGGCCATCGCGCTCACCTTCCGCCCGCCCCGCACGATTCCGGCGACCTTGCCGAGCCCGGCCGCAGCCGGCTAGGAACTAGATACATGGGGGGCCCCGAAATGGCCCCCCATACCCCCCACGCTGCGCGCCGCGGGGAACCCGAGGCGCTCCGCGACCGTGATAGTCAGTGCGGGACCCTCTGTCTCGCACCTAGGCCATACCCGCGGTCAGCGCGCCGCCGATCGCGGCGATGAGCACCACGAGCCAGGGGGCGAGGCGCCAGAACATCAGAAGGCCGAAGGCGATGAGGGCCAGGCCGAAATCGGCGTGGCTCTTGATCGCGCTGCTCCACACCGGGTCGTAGAGGGCCGCCAGCAGCAGGCCCACCACCGCCGCGTTGACGCCGCGGAGCGCGGCCTGAAAACTCGCCCGCCCGCGCAGCATCTCCCAGAACGGCAGGGCGCCGACGATCAGGAGGAACGAGGGCAGGAACACCGCGATCAGCGCCAACGCGCCGCCCCGCCAGCCATTCGGCGGCTGATGCATGACGGCGCCGAGGTAGGCCGAGAACGTGAAGAGTGGGCCCGGCACGGCCTGGGCCGCGCCGTACCCCGCGATGAACTCCTCGTTCGACACCCAGCCGGGCGGCACCACTTCGGCCTGGAGCAGGGGCAACACCACGTGACCGCCGCCGAAGACGAGGGATCCTGCGCGGTAGAAGCTGTCGAAGACCGCCAGCGCCTGGCCGGGAGCGACGGCGCGCGCGATGGGAAGGCCGACGAGCAGCCCGACAAACAGCACGAGCGCGGTGATCGCCACGCCCTTGCTGACCGCGACCCGGTTCGCGGTCGTCCCCATCGATGCCGGGGCCGGCAGCAGCAGCCAGCCGACGATGCCGGCCCCGACGATCACCAGCACCTGCGTGATGGCCGTGCGCGAGGCGAGCACCACGAGCGCGGCCGCGATGGCGAGCGAGGCCCGCGGTCGGTCCGCGGCGAGGCTCTTGCCCATGCCCCAGACCGCCTGGGCGACGACGGCCACGGCGACGACCTTGAGCCCGTGGAGCCAGCCGGCGTCGACCACGCCGACGGCCTGCAGACCATAGGCGAATACGACGAGCGCGATGGCCGAGGGCAGCGTGAAGCCCAGCCACGCGGCGAGTCCACCGGGCAGGCCGGCGCGGATGATCCCGAGCGCCATGCCGACCTGACTGCTGGCCGGGCCAGGAAGGAACTGGCAGAGCGCGACGAGGTCGGCGTAGTGCGCCTCGTCGATCCACCGGCGCCGCACGACGTACTCGTCGCGGAAGTAGCCGAGATGCGCGATCGGCCCGCCGAAGGATGTGAGACCCAGGCGCGTGGAGGCGCCGAGGACCTCGAGCAGGGCACGACCGCGGTCGCTCACCGATAGCCTCCGTAGTACTCTCGGATCTTGCCGTTGCTGGCGAGCATCATCAACATCGATTCCGGAGGTTGCCGATATGGGCTCCCGCACCCTGCATCCCGTGACGACGGCCGAGGCGTACCTCGAGCTCCTGGCCGATCGGGGCATCGACGTCTTCCTCGGCAATGCCGGCACCGACTTCGCCTCGCTCGTCGAGGCGTTCGCGCGCGCTGAGGCCGAGGGCGGCCGCGCGCCGCGGCCCCTGGTGATCCCGCACGAGTTCGTCGCCGTGTCGATGGCTCACGGCTACTACGCGGCGGGTGGCCGCCCCGCCGCGGTGATGGTCCACGTCAACGTCGGCACCGGGAATGCCTCGACGGCGATCATCACCGCCGCGCGGGCCAACGTCCCCATCCTCATGTCCGCCGGGCGCACGCCGGTCACCGAGGAGGGGCTGCCGGGCTCGCGGGACCTGCACATCCACTGGGCGCAGGAGAGCTTCGATCAGGCCGCCATGCTGCGCGAATACGTCAAGTGGGACTACGAGCTGCGCACGCCAACCCAGATCGAAGCCGTCGTGGATCGAGCGCTCGAGGTCATGCAGGCCGAGCCGCGCGGGCCGGTCTATCTCACGCTGCCGCGCGAGGTGCTGGCCGCCAGCCCGGGCGAGGTGACCATCAGCTCGCCGGCGCGGCGCCAGGTGCGGAGCGAGCGCTTCCCGGATCCGGCCCGCATCGACGAGGCGGCGCAGATCCTGGCGCGCGCGCGAGTATCCGATCGTCCTCGTCTCGGCGGCCGGCATCGATCCACGCGCCGTCGAGGGACTGGTCACGCTCGCCGAGGCGGGCGGGATCGGCGTGGTGGAGGCGGACCCGATCTACCTGAACTTCCCGCACCGGCACGATCTGCACCTCGGCTACAACGCCTCCGGCACCACGAACCCCTCGCTGGCCGAGGCCGACGCGGTCATGGTCGTCGAGGCTGACGTGCCGTGGTATCCGCACCTCAAGAAGCCGGCGGCCGGCGCGCCCATCATCCATCTGGGCGTCGATCCCTTCTTCACGCGCTACCCGATGCGCAGCTATCCGTGCGACGTCCCGATCGCCGCCACGCCCGCGGTGGCCCTGCCGCTGCTGGCCGAGGCCGTGCGGCGTCACGCCGATCCCAAGGCCGTGGCCCGGCGTCGCGAGCGCCTGACGGCCGAGCACCGTGCGCGCCACGCGGCGTGGGAGAAGCTGGCCCTCGAGCAGGCGAGCGCCTCGACCATCGGCTTCGCGTGGGCAGCGCGCTGCCTCGGTGAGATCCTCGACGACAGCACGGTGGTCGTGAACGAGTATCCGCTGGACCGTCGGTTCGCGGCGTTCACGCGGCCGGGCAGCTACTTCGGCTCGCCGCACTCGAGTGGCCTGGGCTTCGGCCTCGGCGCCGCCCTCGGTGTGAAGCTCGCCCGGCCGGAGTCCACGGTCATCGCCACCGTCGGCGACGGCGCGTACTTCTTCGGCGAGCCGCTCTCCTGCCTGTTCGTCCAGCGCGCCCACCGGGTGCCCATCCTCACCGTGATCTTCAACAACCAGCAGTGGGAGGCGGTGAAGTCGGGGACGCTGGCCGTGCATCCCGCCGGCGCCGCCCGGACGCGCGGCCGCTTCCCGCTGACCGAGCTCACCCCGTCGCCACGCTTCGAGGAGATGGCCAGGACGGTCGACGGCTACGGCGAGCGGGTGGAGCACCCCGGCGAGCTGCCGGCGGCGCTCAAGCGGGGGCTGGCGGCGGTCCGCGAGGGACGTCCGGCCATTCTCAACGTCCTGTGTCAGCGTGCGGTGTAGCTCGCGTGCTAGACTGCCGCGCAACCCGCGGCCAGGGGAGCGGGTTGTCTCTGGCAGCAGCATTCACGCCCGCGAGGAGGACATTCTGATGAGCCGTCGCCTCATGTCGTCCGTTCTGATTGCCGCGCTCGTGGCCCTGATCGGCGGCGCCCCGGTGGGCTACGCGGCCGACCCGATCCCGATCGGCGTGTCGGTGGCCCAGACGGGCCCGGTGGCCCTGGCCGGCCAGGAGCAGGTCCTGGGTGCCCAGATCGCCGAGGAGTACTTCAACAAGAAGGGCGGCGTGAACGGGCGTCCGTTCAAGCTGATCTTCCAGGACGCCGGCAGCGACGAGGCCACCGCCATCAACGCCTACCAGAACCAGATCAACGTGGGCAAGGTCGTGGCCATCATGGGGCCGAGCCTGTCGCAGCAGATGTTCGCGGCCGGGCCCATCGCGGTGCGGGCCAAGATTCCGGTGCTCGGCCCGTCGAACACGGCCAAGGGCATCCCGCAGATCGGCGAGTATGTCTCCCGGGTCTCGGCTCCTGTCGCCATCGTGGCGCCCAACGCCATCAAGGCGGCGATGGACATCAACAAGAACATCAAGCGCGTGGTCGTGCTCTTCGCCCAGAACGACGCCTTCAGCAAGTCGGAGACCGAGACCTTCCAGCAGGCGGTGAAGGATCTCAACCTCGAGCTGGTCACCGTGCAGACCTTCCAGACCACCGACACGGACTTCACCGCCCAGGTGACGAACACGCTGACCGCCAAGCCGGACCTCGTGATCATCTCCGGTCTGCAGGTCGACGGCGCCAACCTCGTCAAGCAGCTGCGCGAGCTGTCGTACAAGGGACTGATCGTGGGCGGCAACGGGCTGAACACCACCAACATCATCCCGATCTGCAAGATGCTGTGCGACGGCATCCTGGTGGCCCAGGCCTACAGCCCCGAGCTCAAGAGCAAGATCAACGACGACTTCAAGGGCATGTACCGGGATCGCCAGAAGAAGGACCCGCCGCAGTTCAGCGCGCAGTCCTTCAGCGGCGTCCAGGTGTTCGTCGAGGCGCTGGCCGCGCTCGACAAGAAGTCGCCGCTGGCCAAGATGGACCTGGCCACGCTGCGGATGGAGCTCAACAAGCAGCTGATCGCCGGCACCTACGACACGCCGCTGGGCGAGATCTCCTTCAAGGCTTCGCCGGGCGGCGAGATCATCCAGAAGCAATCGTACGTGGCGCAGATCAAGATGGATCCGGGCGGCACCAGCGGGAAGTGGGTCTACGTAAGGTAGGACGCGCGCGGCCGTTGAGGGCGTTGGCACACCCCGCGTTAACTTCGAGGCGCGCCCCGGCTCAGCCGGGGCGCGTCCGAGCGTTGGGGGTCTGGGGGCCATGTCGGGGCCCCCAGCAAGAATGACAGCCAGCCTGCTCTTCCAGCAGGTCCTCAACGGCCTCGCCATCGGCAGCGTGTACGCCATCTTCGCCCTCGGCTACACGCTGATCTTCTCGATCCTCCGCATCATCAACTTCACCCACGGCGCCATCTTCACGCTCGGCGCCTACGCGACCTACGCGCTGACCGGCGCCAGCTTCGGCTTCAACGGGCTGCTGGCCAACGCCGCGCTGCCGCTGCACCTGCCCTTCGTCCTGGCCCTCATCGGCGGCTCGCTCTTCGCCGCGGTGTGCGGGGTCGCCGTCGAGCGGCTGGCCTTCCGTCCGCTGCGGGCGCGCGGCGCCGATCCGCTGCTCACGCTGGTGTCGAGCCTGGGCGTCGCGGTGGCGCTGGTGAACGTGATCCAGTACCTGTTCGGCGCCGAGACGTATTCGTACCCGGCCGATCCGTTCGGGCACCTGCCGAGCGCGATCAACTTCGGCTTCGGCGCGCAACCGATCCTGGTGCGCACGGTGCAGGTGATCATCTTCGCCGTGTCGATGGTCGTGCTGGCGGTGCTGACCGTGCTGATCAACGCCACCCGCACCGGCAAGGCGCTGCGCGCGGTGGCCGAGGACACGATCACCGCGAGCCTGCTCGGGCATCAATACGGACCGGCTTATCCTCTTGACGTTCTTCCTGAGCGGATTCCTGGGCGGCGTCTCCGGCACGCTCGTGGGCCTCAGCGTGGGCATCGCCGGCCCGTACTTCGGCATCGCCTTCGGCCTGAAGGGCCTGGCGGTCATCGTGCTGGGCGGGCTCGGCGACATTCCGGGCGCGGTGGTCGGCGGCCTGGTGATCGGGCCTGGTCGAGTCGTTCGTGCCGTCGCAGTACATCGCCTATAACGACGCCGTGGCCTTCGCCCTGCTCTTCGTGGTCCTGCTGCTCCGCCCGCAGGGGCTGCTGGGGCGGACCCAGGTGCAGAAGGTCTAGGCTCGGCATGCCCGCGTTTCTCGCCACCTACGACTTCCTGCTCGTGTCCATGGTGCTCGCCGCCGTGCTGGCGCTGTCGCTCTATGTGCCGCTGATGGCCGGGCCAGCTGTCGCTGGCCAGCCCCGGCTTCTACGCCCTCGGCGGCTACATCGCCGCCATCACGTCCACCCAGATCTTCCCCACCGCCAGCGGCGCTCTATCCCGTCTCGCTGGTCGATTCTGGAGATGCTGTCTGGCGGCGCTCGCCTCCGCGGTCCTCGGCCTGATCTGGTCGGGCGTGCCGGCCCTCCGCTTGCGCGGCATCTACCTGGCGCTGGCCACCATCGCGTTCGTCGAGATTCTGCGGGTCGTCGTCGCTGAATCTCGACATCACCGGCGGCGCGGTCGGCATCTTCGGCGTGCCCCAGCCGTTCGCCAGCCAGATCGCAGTACATGTGGCTGGGTCTGCCGCTGCTCGGCCTGTGCATGCTCTTCGTGGCCCGGCTGGAGCGCATCCGCATCGGGCGCGCGCTTCGTCGCGCTGCGCGAGGACGAGCTGGCCGCCGACGCCATGGGCATCAACCCCACGCGCTACAAGGTGCTGGCCTTCACGGTGGGCGCGATGCTGGCCGGCGTGGTCGGCGCGCTGAGCGCGCACTTCCTCAACACCTGGAACGCGCGCCAGGGCACCTTCGACGCCGGCGTGAGCCTCCTGGCTTTCGTGCTCATCGGCGGCTCGCGCACGTTCGTCGGGCCCGGTGGTCGGCGGGCTCGTGCTGACCGCGCTGCCCGAGGCGCTGCGCGGCGTGGCCGACGTCGAGCGGACTGCCGGCCTGGCTCGCGCAGTTCCTCCGCGATGGCCGGCTGATCATCTTCGGCGTGCTGATCGCGCTGGGCACGGTCTTCTTCCCGCACGGGCTTGATCACCCCGGCGCGTGCTTCGCAGCGCCGCTGGGCCGCCCGCCGCGGCCGAGACGGCCATGAGCGATCCCGGCGGCGCGGGTGGCCAATGCGGGCGACGCCCGCCGCCGACGTCCGCCTCCGGCCGTGGACGCGGCGTCACCGTGCCGCTTCGGCGGCGTGATCGCGGTGAGCAAGGTGTCGCTTCGGCGTGCAGGCCGGGCGAGATCTTCGGTCTCATCGGGCCCAACGGCGCGGGCAAGACCACGCTGTTCAATCTCGTGACCGGCCTCACCCCGCCGACGGGCGGCACGGCTGCGCTACCAGGGGCCGGGACATCACCGGCCTGCCGCCCCACCGCGATCGCCGCGCGCGGCATCGCCCGCACGTTCCAGAACATCCGCCTGTTCGGCGAGCTCTCGGCGCTGCAGAACGTGATGATCGCCCGTCACGTACGCACGACCCGAGCGGCCTGGTGACCGGCGTGCTCGGGCTGCCGCTCGGCCCGCGCCGAGGAGCGCGTCACGCGGCGAGCGGGCCATGGCCCTGCTGGAGCTGGTGGGCCTGGCCGACCGGCCCGACGAGCAGGCGCCGGCAACTTCTCCTACGGCGACCAGCGCCGGCTGGAGATCGCCCGCGCGCTGGCGCTGGAGCCGCAGCTGCTCCTGCTCGACGAGCCGGCCGCCGGCATGAATCAGCGGCGAGAAGCGGGGAGCTCAGCGAGCTTCATCCGCGACCTGCGGGCGCGCTTCGGCCTCACGATTCTGCTGATCGAGCACCACGTGCCGCTGGTGATGGGTCTCTGCGACCGTATCGCCGTGCTCAACTTCGGCCAGCTCATCGCGCTGGGCGACCCGGCGCAGGTGCAGAACGACCCGGCCGTGATCGAGGCCTACCTGGGTGACGAGTGCGTGCAGCGCCGTCGCCCGCCACCCTGCGCCGGCGCCGCTGCTGTCCATCACCGATCTGTCGATGTCAACTACGGCGGCATCCAGGCGCTCGAGCACATGAACCTGACGGTGCACGCGGGCGAGGTGGTCACGCTCATCGGCGCCAACGGCGCGGGCAAGAGCACCACGCTGCGCTCCATCTCGCGGCTGATCGTGCCCGCGCATCGCGGGCGCATCATCTACGACGGCCGCGACATCACCGCCGCCCGCCCGCACGAGGTGGTCCGCCTGGGCATCGCCCAGGTGCCCGAGGGCCGGCGCATGCTGGCGCGCCAGAGCGTGCTCGACAACCTGCGTGCTGGGCGCCTACACGCGCACCGACGGCGCGGCGATCGAGGCCGACGTCGAGCGGCAGTTCGCGCGCTTCCCGCGTGCTGGCCGAGCGCCGCACGCCAGCTGGCCGGCACGCTCAGCGGCGGCGAGCAGCAGATGCTGGCCATCGCGCGCGCGCTGATGAGCCGGCCGCGGCTCCTGCTGCTGGACGAGCCGAGCCTGGGGCTGGCGCCGCTCATCGTGCGCGAGATCTTCGAGATCATCCGCGAGCCTGCACGCGGCGGGCGTGACCATCCTGCTGGTCGAGCAGAACGCCAGCCTGGCGCTGCAGCACGCCGATCGCGGCTACGTGCTCGAAGCCGGGCGGCTCACGATCTCCGGGCCCGCCGCCGAGCTCCTCACGGACGAGCGCGTGCGCCAGGCGTACCTGGGCTAGACGAGAGTGACAGCCGCGCGGCTCGGGCTGGCGGCCGTGGTGGTTGCCGTGGCGCTCGCCGCGGTCTCGACCGGGGCCGAGGGCCAGGTTCTCCTCGCGTCACGCCCACACTCCGGACTCGTCGTCACGCCACTGTTCGTCGTGGCGGACCTCGCCTCGGGTGCCGCGGACGTGCCGGTCGAGGTCCTGTTCAGTCTCATGATCCCGTCGGACAAGAGCGCGCTGGAGCTCGAGCAGGACCTCTTTCTCCTGTGGCCGGGCGAGGTCGTGGGCACGGATACAACCGGCGGGATCGAGCTGCCGGCGTACGTCGCGGCCCAGGTGAGCGTGATCGCCCGCGGGCACGTGCAGTTGCAGGCGCAGCGCCACTACGAGTCGCCGGCGGACACCGTGGTGATGAAGACCGGGGCGCCGTTCGTCTCCGTCGTTCGCACCGGCGGGCCCATGGGTCGCAGCCCGGCGGCCACCTACATCCGCATCCCGTGGAACCCGCTGCTGGCCAACCAGGCGTGGCTGATGAGCGTGCGGTTCGTGGCCAAGGGCCTCGTGAAGCCGAAGCCCACGACGTGGCTCGGCCGGACGGTCTCGGGGCCGCGCCACACGCTGACGCTCGGCTTCAACGACGTCGGCGCCCCGGCGATGTTCTCGATGTACTACTGGCAGCGCGACAACGTGCTGCCGGTGACCAGCCCCGCGCGGCTGGTGGCGAATTTCGCCCGGGCCGACCATCTGGCGGTCGACGAGATGTTCCCGCCCGCCGCCCGTCGGGAGCCGAGCCCCTCGCAGCCGGCGACCGACGTCGTCTCGCTCTTCCTGGAGCCCACCGAGGCGCTCACACCCCAGGTGCTGCGCGTGGAGTTCGGATACTACTCACGGTTGCAATCCTGGGGACCCATCCTCATCCCCGCGCTCTTCTTCGCACTCGGCAATGCCGCCGGCGCGCTGGTGCGCGGCTTCGCCGAACGACTGACCCGCCGGCTCGGCGGCTGGCTGCAGCTCGGCCGCCAGCGCGCATCCGCCTCCGGGCTGGACACGGGCACGGTCATCGACCGCGAGCGCCTGGCGGCCATCGTTCCCGGCGAGACGACCTACGAAGACGTCTTGCGGCTCTGCGGCAGCCAGGTCGAGGTGCGTGAGGATCTCGCCATGCCGCGGCGGAAGACGCTGGTCTACCGCGGCCGGCGTGACGTCCCCCATCGCCGGTGGGCGTGGAGCTGGCTGGCCGCGGTCAGCTACTGGGACGTCGAGCGCCACGAGGTCGAGATCGTCGTGGACGACGGCCTCGTGCAGAACATTCACGTCCGGGTCGAGCGGGCTCGCTCGAGCCGCTAGGCTGGGGCCGCGTCTTCAACGCTGGGTCCCGGTGCCCCCCGCGTTGTATAAAACTTCAAGGCCCTACGTTTGAAGACCTCCGCTGCCCTCCTGGTACTCCTCGCCCTGGTGGCGGCGCCGGCCCTGGCGCAGACACCCGACACGGTCTTTCTCGAGGAGCTGACCTGGCCGGAGCTGCGGGCCCTGGTGGCGGCCGGCAAGACCACGATCATCCTGCCCATCGGCGGGACCGAGCAGAACGGCCCGCACATGGCCCTCGGCAAGCACAACACGCGGGTGCGGGCGCTGTCCGAGCGAATCGCGCGGGTGCTGGGCAACGCGCTGGTCGGCCCGGTGATCGCCTACGTGCCGGAGGGCGGGCTCAGCCCCCCGACCGGTCACATGCGGTTTCCCGGCACGATCACGGTTCCCGAAGACGTCTTCCGCCGCTCGCTGGAGTCGGCGGCCCGCAGCGTGCGCCTCCACGGCTTCCGCAACGTCGTGTTTCTCGGCGACCACGGCTCGACCCAGGCCGGCGAGAAGGCCGTGGCCGCGAAGCTCAACCGCGAATGGGCGGCGACGCCGGCCCGGGCGCATGCCGTCGAGGAGTACTACCTGGCGGCCACGGTGGGATTCCGCGAGCTGCTGCGGGCCCGCGGCTATCGACCCGAGGAGCTCGGCGAGCACGCCGGCGGTGCCCGATACCTCGCTGACGCTCGCCGTCGACCCGAAGCTGGTCCGAAGGATCCGCCGGCCGACGCGCAGGTCGCCGGGGCCGGCACCGGCGTGGACGGCGATCCTCGACGAGCCAGCGCGGAGCTCGGCGCTCTGGGCGTCGATCTCATCGTGACGCGGACTGTGGCCGCGATCAAAGCCTCAACCGACCGACACTAGAGAGGGCTCATGCGACTTTTGATTGGAGTGCGCGGTGTGGCGGCGACCCTGATGATGCTGGCGCTGTGTGCCGGAGGCGCTGGCCCGGCCTCGTCGCAGGCGCCGGCCGTCCAGACGGTGCCGGGGATGCCGGCCGTCCTCGACCCGACCAACCTCTACAGCGAGACGACCACCGGCAAGCTGAGCCCGGCCATCGCCAGCGTGCCGACACGCGTCTATGTGCCGCACCTGAAGTCGAACGACGTCTACGTGATCGACCCCGCCACGCTCAAGGTGATCGACAAGTTCAAGGTCGGCACCAATCCACAGCACGTGGTGCCCTCGTGGGACCTGACCACGCTGTGGGTGACCAACAATGCCGAGGGCCGGACGGACGGGACGCTGACGCCGATCGATCCGGTGACCGGCAAGCCGGGCAAGGACGTGGCAGTCGACGATCCGTACAACATGTACTTCACGCCCGACGGCAAGTCGGCGGTCGTTGTCGCCGAGGCCATGAAGCGACTGGACTTCCGCGATCCCAAGACCATGGCGCTGCAGGGCTCGCTGGCCGTGCCGCAGTGCGGTGGGATCAATCACGGTGACTACTCGATCGACGGCCGCTACCTGATCATGACGTGCGAGTACGCGAGCCGGCTGGCCAAGATCGACTGGGCGGGCCGCAAGGTGCTCGGGTACGTGACGCTGCCCGACAAGGGCATCCCCCAGGACATCCGCGTCAGCCCCGACGGCAAGATCTTCTACGTGGCCGATCTCCGAGCGGGCGGCGTGCACCTGCTCGACGGCGACGCGTTCAAGCTGGTGGGCTTCATCAAGACGGGCGTGGGGACGCACGGGCTCTACCCGAGCCGCGACACCACCAAGCTCTACGTGGCCAACCGCGGCTTCTCGCGGATCGGCGGCAAGGCGGGCCTCGGTCAGGGCAGCGTGGCGGTGATCGACTTCGCGACGCGAGCGATCGTGGCCACGTGGCCGATCCCCAAGGCCGGCAGCCCGGACATGGGCAACGTCAGCGTCGACGGCAAGCACCTGTGGCTCTCCGGGCGCTACGACAACGTGGTGTACGTCATCGACACGACGTCGGGCGAGATTCGGACCATCAAGGTCGGGCGCGAGCCGCACGGGCTCACGGTGTGGCCGCAGCCGGGGCGGTACTCGCTCGGCCACACGGGCAACATGCGCTAGTTCTCCGTGTCGGAGTCCCGTGCTGTGCCGTGAGCGGGGCGGGTCCGAGGCGGGGGCCCTGGAACCACGAGGCGGCGGGCCGCTTCGGACCGGCCGTGGCTGGGCTCCATCTTCCACGGGGCGCACGGTGATGGGCGGCAGGAACGGGTTCCAGCGGCCCCCGCCTCGGACCCGCCCCGCTCACGGCACAGCACTCACCTGGGAGTCTCTCGCTCGTTTCTGGCTCGCGTGACCGGCTCTTCATCCCATCGTTTCTGGCTCGTGTGACCGACGCTCCGGCTCATCGTTTCTGACTGACGTGGCCGCCGTTCCCGTTCATGGTCTCTGGCGGTCGGGCAATGGGAAGGGGACGTATAATCCCGGGCTGATGGACTTTCATGCGTTCATGTATGTCACGATTGGGCGGCGGCACGAGCTGGAGCGTGGTATGGCCGGCAAGGACCCCGTGCTGTACGGGCGCATGCTCGCCGAGATCGCTGAGTACGCGCGCATCTGCGACGCCACCGGGTGGTCGGGCATCGGCATCCCCGAGCACCACCTGCAAGTCGAGGGCTTCGAGCTCGGCCAGGACCCCGGCCTGATGGCGATGTTCCTGGGACAGCATGGCCCGCGGCTACGGATCAACCAGTTCGGCTACGTGCTCCCCACGCACAATCCGCTGCGCGTGGCCGAGCACGCGGCCACGCTCGATCATCTTCTCGGCGGGCGGCTCAATGTCGCCTTCGTGCGTGGCTACCAGGCGCGCTGGTTCGAGAACTACGCGGCCGTCCGTGGCGTGCGCTCGACCGGGCCGTGGAACCGCAAGAGCGACGAGGACGCGATGAACCGGGAGCTGTTCGAGGAGTGCGTGGCCATCATCAAGAAGGCCTGGACGCACGACACGTTCTCGTTCCAGGGCAAGTACTGGTCGTTCCCGCAGCCGGAGCAGCGCCAGCCCCACGAGCACCCGGTCTACCTCAAGTACGGCCGCGGCGTCGACCGTGACGGCGCGATCCGCGAGGTCGGCATCGCGCCCCGCCCGCTGCAGAATCCGATTCCCGTCTACTCCGGCTTCACGCACAGCATGCAGACCTCGCTCTACTGGGCGCGGGAGGGCGGTAAGCCGATCGTGATGGCCAGCGAGATGGACTTCTGCGAGCTGCTGTGGAGCCGCTACCGCGAGGTGGCGGAGTCGCACGGCCGCACCATCCCGCGCGGCGGCGAGGCGGCGTGGGGCGGCTATCTCGTGCTGGCCGACACCAAGAGCCAGGCCGAGGCGTGGGCCGAGGACTGTCTGTGGATGTGGGACTCGTGGTCGGTGCCGTTCGGCCAGGACCGGCCGCCGCTGCTGATCGGCGACGCCGACACGGTCACGCGCATGATCGAGAACGCGGCGTCGCACGTGCCCTTCAACGAGATGTTCCTCCTGTTCGGTCAGGGCATCCTCGCGCCCGATCGCTGCCGGAAGACGCTCGAGCTGTTCGCGGAGAAGGTCATCCCCCGGTTTCGGTGAGGCGCGCAGCCGCGCCGGCGAGCGGTGGGAGCAAGGAGAGAGCGATGGCCAAGAGCGGGTTCCGGGTCATGGACAGCGACCTGCACACGATGGAGCCGGACGGTCTCTGGGAGAAGTACCTCGAGCGAGCCGTTCAAGAAATTCGCGCCGCGCTTCACGCGCGGCGCGGAGAACGCGCCCAACCAGCCGATCATCGAGATCGGTGACCTGGCGATCGCCGAGATGTCCAAGCGCCCGCGCACGGCCGTCGTGGGCAAGGACCTCCAGAAGCGGGCCTTCGAGCGCCACCCGCACTACGCGGTCGCGCACGCCCGCGGCTACGATTCCGAGACGCACGTGCAGGCCATGGACATCGAGGGCATCGACGTGGCCGTCATCTACGGCACGCGCGGTCGCCAGGTGCTGATGCACGACGACCTGCAGCCGGAGGTCGCCGCGGCGCTGGCGCGCGCGCACAACAACTGGACGCGCGACTTCTGCGCCTACAACCCGCGAGCGCATGAAGTTCGCCGCGCAGGTCGCCTTCCACGATCCCGCCCTGGCCGCCAAGGAGGCGCGCCGCGCCGTGCGGGAGCTGGGGGCGGTGGCGGTGATCGGCAACCCGAACCCCATCAACGGGCGGCACGTCCACGATCCCGTCGTTCGAGCCGCTGTGGGACGACGATCGAGGAGCTCGGCGTGCCGGTGGGCTTTCATCCCACCGGCCAGTCGTCGCTGCGCGACGACATCGCCCGACGCTACGTCGATCAGCCGAACGGACGCGTCATCGGCGTGGCCGGTCGCAATCCCGTCGAGCTCATGTATCGCCTTCGCCAGCATGGCCGCCGGCGGCGTGCTCGAGCGTCACCCGCGCCTGCGCTGCGCGTTTCTCGAAGGCACCTGCGGGTGGCTGCCGTGGTGGCTGTGGCGCCTGGACGAGGCGTGGGAGAAGTTCGGCCCCGGCTCCGAGATCCAGATCTCGCAGCTGCCGAGCCAGTACTTCTACCGGCAGTGCTACATCGCCACCGACGCCGACGAGAAGGTGCTCAAGCAGGTCGTCGAGACGGTGGGCGACGACAGCATCGTCGTCTCGACCGACTACCCGCACTCCGACGGCCTGTTTCCCCACGCCATCGAGGAGTTCGTGGGCCTGGAGGGCGTGAGCGACAAGACCAAGGCCAAGATCCTCTGGGACAACTGCGCCCGGCTCTACAACCTGGGAGGATCCTGAGAGGAGCGCCCGGCCGGCTCAGGTATTCAGCGCGGCCACCGCGATCTGGTTGCGCATCTTGTCGTCCGGGTAGCGCGCCCACCCCGGCGTGCATGTTGTCCGTCAGGTGCTCGGGCCGGCTCGTGGCGGGAATGACGCAGGTGGCGGCGGGATTGCCGAGGACCCACTTGAGGAGCAGCTGGGCCCAGCTCTCGCAGCCGATCTCGGCCGCCCACGCCGGCAGCGTCTTGCCGCGGACGCGCTGGAAGAGCCCGCCCTCGGAGAACGGCCGGTTCACCAGCACGGCGATGCCGCGCTCGCGCGCCAGCGGCAGGATGCGACGCTCGGCCTCTCGCTCCCCGACCGAATAGTTCACCTGCAGGAAGTCCAGCGGCTCGCTACGGAGCACGCGCTCCAGCTCGTCGTAGGCGCTCGCGGTGTAGTGGGTGACGCCGACGTAGCGGATGCGGCCGGTCTGCTTGAAGTCGCGGAGCGTGCGCAGGTGGGTCTTGCAGTCGAGCAAGTTGTGGATCTGCAGCAGGTCGATACGCTTGGTCCGGAAGCGGCGGAACGACTGCTCGATCTGCGCCACGCCGGCCTCGCGTCCGCTCGTCCACACCTTGGTGGCGAAGAACAGCTTGTCGGTGACGGCGAGCTCGGCGGCGAGGTCCCCGGCCACCGATTCGGCCGTGCCGTACATCGGCGAGGAGTCGATCACGCGCCCGCCGAGGTCGACGAAGCGCTGCAGCACCGCCTTGAGCGGCGCCCGCTCGGACGGAGCGGTCCCGACGTCGAAGGTGCGCCACGTGCCGAGCCCGACGACGGGAATCGCTTCGCCGCTGGAGGGAATCGGGCGCGTCAGGATCGACGAGGCCGCCCCGGCGGTCGGGGGGCCGGCGGCCGCCGCCACCATCAGACCCAGTACCGTCCGCCGCGTGAGCGGCTTGTCAGCAAAGCCATGTCCCATGTCACACCGTATCACTCGTTTGATAGCATTGCGTGTGGAGGTGGGACATGGGCATGACCCTGGAGCAGTTCGCGGCTGAATGTCGTCGCATCCTCGAGAGCACCCCGGGCCCGGCCGGCCGGAAGAAGGTCGGCGCCGTCGTCCAGGAGATGCTGAAGGACGAGGCGTTCATCACCCGGCACGTCGGCGACGACGTCCCGGAGCGGAAGATCCTCTACGAAGACCCCGCGCTCGGCTTCTGCATCCTCGCCCACAACTACACGGGCGTGAAGGAGAGCGCGCCGCACGACCACGGCCCGTCGTGGGCGATCTACGGCCAGGCGCGCGGCGAGACGATCATGAGCGACTGGACCGTGCTGGAGCCGGCCACCGAGGCCAAGGCCGGCAAGGTCAAGCACGCGCGCAGCTATCCGCTGAAGCCCGGCGATGCCCACGTCTACAACGAGGGTGACGTCCATTCGCCCCGGCGTGACGGCCCGACGAAGCTGATCCGTATCGAGGGCACCAACATGTCGAAGGTCAAGCGGCTGTCGTTCGAGAAGGCGTGAGATGACCCGACTTTCCGCCCTGATCGTCGGCCTGCTCGTGGGGCTGGCCGTCACGGCGGCGCAGGCCCAGGTTCCGACCCGCGTGCGCGGCACCATCACCGCCGTCGACGGCAACAGCATGACCGTGAGGGATCGCGACGGCCACGCCGTGAAGGTCGTGCTGACCGACAAGACGGCGGTGGCCGCGGTGCACGCGGTGAAGCTCGCCGACATCAAGCCGGGCGACGGCGTCGGCACCACGACCCGGCCCGGCCCCGGTGACGCGCTCACCGCGCTCGAGGTGCACGTGTTCCCGGCCAGCATGCCGGTCCCCAATGAGGGGCACCGGCCGTGGGATCTCGAGCCGGGCTCGATGATGACCAACGCGCGCGTCACGGCGGTCGTGCAGTCGACGAACGGTCGCGAGCTGACCCTCACCTACAAGGACGGGGCGCAGAAGATCATCGTGCCGGAAGGCACGCCGATCGTGAGCGCGCAACCGGCCGACCGCGCGGCGCTCAAGCCGGGCGAGACCGTGTTCTTCGGCGGGGAGAAGGCAGCCGACGGCACGGTGACCCCCACGGGCCGCATCCAGGTGAGCAAGGACGGCGTCAAGCCGCCGATGTAAGCCCGGAGATCAGACGCCGAAGAAGGCGCGCAGCTCGCGGTAGGTCTCATCCGGCGCCTGCTCGGCCGGGTAGTGTCCGCACGGCAGCGCGGTACAGCGCACCAGATTCGTGGCGTACCGGGCCCACGCCTCTTCGTAGCTGTAGAACTTGGAGGTGTGGCTCCGGCCGCCCACGATCACCAGCAGCGGACAGGTGATCGCGTGGCCGGCCTCGAGGTCCTTCGTGTCCATCTCGTAGTCGATGGTGGCGCCCGCGCGATAGTCCTCGCACACGCCGTGGATGTTCTCGGGCGTGCAGCACCGCACGTACTCGCGCAGCGCGTCCTCGGCGATCCCCCCCTTGCCCAGCCCCTGCGAGCCGAGCTTCAGCCGGATGTAGTACTCCTCCTTGCCGGCCAGCAGCTGCTCGGGGAAGTCGTAGGGCTGGGCCATGAACGCCCAGTGGTAGGCGTTGAGCGCCCATTCGCGCGAGACGTGGGTCCACACGTGATGGGTCGGCAGGATGTCGATGCAGGAGAGCTTGAGCACGCGGTCCGGATGATCGAGCGCCATCCGGTAGCCCGTGCGCGCGCCCCGGTCGTGACCGGCCACCATGAACCGCTCAAAGCCGAGCTGCTCCATCACCTCGACCTGGTCCTGGGCCATGCGCCGGAACGAGTAGTTGCTGTGATCGGGCAGTCCGCGGGGCTTGCCGCTGTCGCCGTAACCACGCAGGTCGGTGGCCACGACCGTGAACTCGGTGGCCAGCCGCGGCGCGATCAGGCGCCAGTGGATGTGCGTCAGCGGGTTGCCGTGCAGCAGCAGCAGCGGGGGTCCGGCGCCGCCGATGACGCCGTGGATCGCGACTCCCGGATCGCTGGTGGGCAGATCGAAGCGCCGGAAGCCCTCGTACACGCGTGCTCGCTAGTGCGCGGCCAGGCCCGGGATCGACATCACGAGGTGCAGATAGCCACCGAGCTCGTTGATCCTCCGCATGTCGCGGGCGACGAAGGCCGCCCGCTCGGCGTCGGTGAGATCGACGTCGGCCAGCGCGGCGGCGGCGTTCTCGACGAAGCGCGCGCGATACGCCTCGTCCTTCTTCAGCCGGTAGAGCAGGCTGTTGACGGCGTAGCGGCTCACGACAGACTCCACTCGACGGCGGCCATGTTGATCCGCGGGAGCTCGCCGAAGTAGCGGACTTCCGCCCGGGCGGGGGTGACGGCGCCGAGCAAGACCATCCAGTTGAGGAACTCGTGACTGCCGGACTTGTGCAGCTCGTCGGCGGTCAGATCTTGGAGCGGGCCGTGCTCGCCGGCCTCCATCCAGTGAATGAGCTTGCGATCGAAGACGGTGTCCGTCTCACCCACCCGCGGAAGCGACAGCTCGGGGAAGTGCGACAGGCCCCCGGTGGCGACGATGCCCACGCTCCACGGGCTGCGAGCCACGACGCGCGCGATGTGCTGGCCAAACGCGAAGCACCGCCGCGCCGTCGGCTGCGGCGCCACGAACGCGTTGACGAAGATCGGCACCAGCGGGGGGATGGGCCGCGGGCCGTGCAGCGTGTTGACCGGACTCAGGAACGCGTGGTCGACCGGCGCTTCCCAGGACAGCGCCAGGTCGAAGCCGGCCGCCACGCCCTGTTCCAGGATCGAATTGGCCAGCTCCTCGTGCAGGGGGTACTCGGTCGGCATGTGGTCCAGCACCTTGTCGAACGCCTCGGCGTGGTCCTGGGCCATCCGCTGCACGCTGCGGCCGATGCGCACACACATCGCCGGCACGCAGTTGAACGAGAAGGCGTTGAGATGATCGTCGGCGACGACGATCAGGGCGTCAGGCCTCCGCGCCGACAGCCGCTCGCCCATGCGGGCGATCTCGGCCATGACGGCCACCACCGTCTGCCGCCCCAGGGCCCCGCACGCGCGCTCGTAGTAGTCGGGATCGAGCACGTGTGACATAGCGCCGGCGAACACGATTCGTCCCATGGCCCGTGCTCCTTGTCTCGATGCTCGTTCGGCACCGCTGTCGGCGGATGCTCGCCGTCACTATAGGACATCTCCAGGGCCACGGCGCGACCGCCGCGGATCCTGAATGAATGCCCAGTCGGCCTTGTAGGGGGACGAAGGTCCTATGGACAGGCCCGGAGCGTCGGGTGAACCATACCCGATGGCCAGGACATCGGCATCAGCCGGCGGCGGTCGGTGCTGGGCCGCCCGTCTTGCCTTCATGACGCTCCTTCTCGGTCCGTCGACATTGTCGGCGGCGGCCGGCCTCGCCGAAGACACCGCGGGGTATTCGCTCGCCGACCAGCGCCGCGACTTCTCGCTGCTCCCGGAGAGCTCATCCGCTGAAGACCAACCGTTCCGATCGTGGCTCTTGGGTCCACGGGAGCTGAAGACCTTCACGCTGGCCACGGCCGGCGAAGCCGAGGAGCCGGTGAGCACCGGGCCCGACTGGATAGGGCTCGGACGAGACACGGCCCTCCTGATCGGGTATCAGGCGGTCGCGATCGGAGTGATCTTCCTGTTGCCCGAAGACGTTTCCCACTGGTCGGGCAAGGACCACGGGGTCGATCAGTGGGTGCACAACGTGAGCCGGCCCACCTTCGACAATGACTCGTGGTGGATCAACTACATTGCCCATCCTTACTTCGGCGCCGCGTACTACACCCGCGCCCGGGAGCGCGGCTTCGGCCCCTGGTCCTCGTTCGCGTATTCGGCGCTGGCCTCCGCGGCCTATGAATTCGGCGCCGAGGCATTCTTCGAGAAGCCTTCGATCCAGGATCTGATCGTCACCCCTGTCGGCGGCGCGCTCCTGGGCGCCTTCGTCTTCGAGCCCATCAGGGGCTGGATCAGGGCGAAGCCGGAGCTGGCCTGGTATGACCACGCCGGCCTGTTCCTGACTGATCCACTCGGGGGTCTGAACGGTGTGTTCGAAAGGCTGTTTGGGATCAAGTCGGACGTCCACGTTGGAATCAAGCCTCCGCTGGCCGCCCAAGGGGATCGGGTGGTCCGCCAGGCAAGGTTTGGTCTCGAGCTCAGCCTCGACTGGTAGCCCGCCTGCCCGGCCGGCGGCGCCCTGGGGACCCCTGGGAGCCGGTATCGACCTTGCTGAGTTAGAGCGGTAGACTGGATATGCCGGTGTGTGTCTGGCCGCTGTAAATAGACGGCCGGCCGGGCACGTCAAAGTGGACGGAGGAGTAGCGATGAAGAAGCTGGCGGTGGTCTCGCTGGTCGCCGTGGTCCTGCTCCTGGCTACCGCTGCCCCGAGCCTGGCCTGGAGGGGTGGAGGTGGTCACTGGCACGGTGGCGGAACCCGCGTCTTCGTCGGGGTCGGCGTCGGCCCGGGCTGGGGCTATCCCTACTGGGGCTACCCGTACTACTACTATCCGCCGCCGTACTACTCCTATGGACCGCCGCAGGTCATTGTGCAGCAGCCTCCGACGTATGTGCAGCAGGAGACGGTGCAGGGGGCGCCAGCACAGCCGACACCGCCACCCCAGGCCTTCTGGTACTTCTGCGCGAGCAGCAAGGCCTACTACCCTTCCGTGCAATCCTGCGCGGAGCCCTGGGTCAAGGTTCCGCCAAGGCAGGAGTAGATGCGCGCCTCCGCCGCGCTTGTTGCGGTCTCGGGACTGCTGCTGACGGCGTGTGCCACCGTCCCGTCGGGTCCCAGCATGATGGCGTTGCCAGGCACCGGGAAGACCTTCGAGCAGTTCCAGGGTGATGACGGCGCGTGCCGCCAGTGGGCGCTGCAGCAGTCCGGCTCGGCGAGCGATGCGGCCAACCACAGCACAGCCAGCAGTGCCGTCGTCGGCACGCTTCTCGGCGCCGCCGCCGGCGCCGCGATCGGTGCAGCGGCCGGCAACCCCGCCCTCGGTGCGGCAGCAGGCGCCGGGTTTGGACTGTTCGCAGGCGGAGCTTCTGGATCGGCCAACGCGCAGGGCGCCTACGGCACCGTGCAGAGCCGGTACGACTCCGCCTACGTGCAGTGCATGTACGCGCACGGCAACCAGGTCCCGGTGAGTGGTACGAGGGCCCGCTATTCCTCTCCGCCCGTGAGCACGGCGCGGCCCGCGGCTCCGACAGTGCCGCCGGGCGTCCCGCCGCCTCCGGCCGGAACACCACCACCTCCGCCGCCTCCCAGCAGCAGCCCGGCCAGCAGCAGTCTGGCGCCGCCTCCGCCCCCCGCGGGAGGCCCGCCGCCCGCGCCGCCCGCGGGAGGCCCGCCACCCCCGCCCCCCGCGGGATCTCCGCCGCCTCCTCCCGCGCGCTAGTACTCCTCGAGGCCTGCTTGGCGTCGGGCTTGCAGCCCTACGTCTCGTGATGATTCACGAGGAGGGCTTACCACGATGAGTTCTCGTGTGACGAACAGCATGCTTGGATTTTCCCTGCTGGCGCTCGTGGTCAGTGGCTGCGGCACGGCGACCGGGACCGCGGTTGGCGCGGGCGCCGGCGCGGCGATCGGCGCTGGCACCGGGTATGGCGCTGGCAAGGGCGCGCTGATCGGAGCGGGCGTCGGAGCCGTTGGCGGCGCGATCTACGACGTCACCAAGCACAACAACTGAGGAGAAGGCACATGAACCGTTGGCTGACGTTCACGGCCGCCGCCGTGACCACCACTTTGCTCTCGGCGGGGCTGGCCATTGGTCAGCAGAAGCCGGCCGGATGCAACACGAAGGCACCAGAAAAAGTTGAGGGGCAGGTCGTCAGCGTCGATCAGAACGCGGGCAAGATGACGATCCGCGACAAGAGCGGCGCGACCCACGAGTTCCAGGCTTCCAAAGAAACCCTGGCGGAGATGAAGGCGGGCGACACCATCGAAGCCAAGCTTCGCAAGGCTCCCAACTGTTAAAGATGGGGGGCCTCGAGCGGGCCCCCCAAGCCCCCCCGGGCGGCTCGGGACGCCCCGGCGGAGCCGTGGCGCCCCTCGGTAACTCCGACGATTCCTAAGGTTCTTACGAGCGGGCGGTTCTTTACGAGCGAGTGAGCTCGCGGACTCGGCGCGCGGGATCGGCTTCGGCCAGGACGGCCGCGGGCGTGGTCGTGTGCAGGTAGTCCGCGAGCAGCTTGCCCGCCATGGGGCCGCGGCCGAAGCCGGACGAGGCGAGGCCGCTCACGATCCAGAGATTGTCTCGCTCGGCGATGCGACCGATCAGCGGCTTGCCGTCGAGCGGAAACGGCATGAGCCCCGCCCACGTGCGCGCGATCGGTAGCCCGGCCACGAACGGCAGCACTTCCGCCGCGTGCGCGCGATTGACCTCGATGCCGGCCGGGTCCGGCGTCGTCGTCCAGCCCGCGAGCTCGCGATCGCCGCCGAAGATGATCTCGCCGTTGCGCCGCTGCCGACCGTACAGGTGACGTGTGACGCGTCGGCCCTGGCGGATCGTCAGGTACGGCGGTGCCTCGCCGGGATCCACCCCCCACGAGTGCGCCGATTGCGCCGACGAGATCGTCTGGAAGATGCTCGGCGTCACCGGCGCCGTCGCCCACATCTGCCCGCGCACCGGGACGATCGGTATCTCCAGATCGAGCATCGCGCCGAGCGGGCCGCACCAGGCGCCGGCGGCCAGCACGAGAGCATCGGCCACCACCGCGCCCCGCGTGGTGCGCAGGCGTCCAGCCCGAGCCGGATCTCGGCTCGATCGCGCTCACCTCGGAATGGGTCAGCACCCGAGCGCCACGGCGCTCGGCGAGCGTCGCGAACGCCCGCGTCGCCTTCTGCGGATCGGCCTGCGAGCGTAGCGGCGAGTACACGGCTCCGAGGAGGGACGGGGAAAAGCCGGGCTCGATGCCGCGGGCCTCGCGCGTGGTCAGGAGCTCGACCTGGTGGCCCCGCGCCTGGCGGGCCTTCACCTGCTCGCGCACGAACTCGTACTGGTCGGGGGTATGGATCGCTTGCACGGCGCCCGAGCGACGGAACTCGATGTCCTCGCCGAGGTCGAGCGCGATGGCCTCGAAGATCTCGACGCTGCCGGCCGTGAGGTGGGCCTGCAGATCAGGACGGTCGCCCCAGCCGATGGAGTCGATGGCACCGGCGTTCACGCCCGAGGCTCCCGAAGCGATCTCGCCCCGCTCGAGCAGGACCACACGGCGCCCATGGCCGGCGAGATGAAAGGCCGCCGAGGCGCCGGCGATCCCGCCGCCCACGATCACGATCTCGGTCTCGATTGTCACGCGCGTGCCTCCTCTGGCGCCGTGAGTGTGAGCGCTCCCAGGCGCTCCGGTCAAGATCGGTCCGGTCCGGCCAGTCCCTGACCGCCGACGCGACGTCCACGCGGGTGGGAATCCCGCTATGTGGCCACCATTTCAGGGTTCCTGACGACCCTCGCGTGGCACGCCGCTTGCCCCTTTTAGGTACCCGTGCGACTCATCGTGGCGGTCGTGGTCTGCGTGCTCGCCCCCATGGTCTACACGCTGCTCTCGCTGGCCAGCGTGGTGCCGATGACCGTCCCCATCTTTCTCGGCTGGCTCGCGTGGCTGCAGCTGGTTCACGTGGTGGCCGGCGTGGCGCTGTGGCGGCGTCGCGCGACGCTCTCGACGCGCGCCAAGGCCGCGCTGCTGTCGTGGGGTGGACTGGTCTTCTGGTACTGGCTGCCCGCGCCCGTGTACTTCGTGCTGACGATGAACCTCGACGAGCTCCAGGTCGCCTGGACGGCGCTCACGTTCTTCTGGGAGGTGCCGGTCGTGGGCGGCGCGTTCGTGCTCGCCGCGCAGCGCCTCTACCCCGCTCGCGCCAATCGCGGTCCCGCCCGCCGGTACCGCGAGGTGATGCGCTACCCGACGCTGGTGGCCGCACTCCTGTTCGTCTTCACGCTGGCCGGGTACGGGCTGGGCACGCTGCAGCTTCGGTTCTTCGCGGCGCTGCCCGCGATCGAGCAGGCCAAGAACTTCTCGCACGGCATCGTGATCTCGCTGCTGCTGGCGGTCTTCTTCTACCTGGCGCTCGATCGCATGCTGGAGCCCGCCCGCGCTCGCATCGCCCGCGAGGCCGGCGTCGGCGCCATGGTGGTGCGCACGGTGGCCGGGCGGATTCTCGGCGTGAGCCTGGCCGTGACGATCAGCGGCTTCGCGCTCATCAGCCTGTTCGTGCTCCAGGCGTTCCAGGTCATGGTCCGGGAGAGCGCCACCGCGACGCTCACGCGCGATCTCGCCCATCTGGCCGAGTCGCCCGACACCGCCCGCCAGCTCGGCGCCGTACCCGCGCTGGGGCGAGCGCGGCCAGCTCCGGCTGGTGCACCCGGGGGAGAGGCTGCCGGACGCCGAGTTCGCGCCGGCGACGCGGGCGCTCGTGGCCAGCCATCGCACCGGCGTCGTCCACGACTCACGGGGCGAGCTCAAGGTCGTCGGCGTGGTGGAGGCGCCCCGGCTGGGCGGCCGTCTGGTCGGTGTGATCTTCCTCACCGACGCCTACGGTCCGTTGCAGAGCGCCGCCCGTCTCCTGGCTCTGGCCGCCGGCTCGGTGATGGTCGTCACCGTCGGCATGCTGGTCTTCGCCAGCCGCGCGTCGACCCAGGCGGTGCGCGCCCTGTCGTCCGCGGTGCGCCGCGTGGAGGCCGGGCAGGTCGACGAGACGGTGCTCCGTCTGGAGACGGGTGACGAGATCGGCGAGCTGTCGGCGGTGGTGGAGCGCTACGTCCGGCAGTCGCGCGATCTTCGCGAGAACCTCGAGGAGAAGGTCCGCGACAAGACCCGACGGCTGCAGACGCTGCAGCACATCGACCGCAGCATCCTGGCCGCCGAATCGGCCGAAGCCATCGCGCGGGCCGCGCTGCCGCGCCTGCGCTCGATCGTGCCCTGCGCCTGGAGCGCCGTGCTGGTCTTCGATCCGGAGCTGACCGAGGCGCGCGTCATGGCCACCGACGGCGTGGGCGGCCCGGTGGAGGGCCAGACCCGTGCCGATGGGCGGCTTGCCGTCCGGCGATGTCGTCGCCGCACCGCTGGAGGTGGGCGGCGAGCCGATCGGCGTGCTCTGCATCGCGGGCAGCCGGACCGGCAGTGTCGACGACGACCACGCCGAGATCGTGGGCGAGGTGGCCAACCAGCTGGCGGTGGCGATTCACCAGGCGACGCTGCGCGAGGCCCTCGACCAGCAGCAGCGGCGACTACAAGAGCTGGTCGAGCATCTGCCGGAGGGCGTGCTCCTGGTCGAGCGCGACGGCCGGATCGCGCTCGCCAATCCCTTCGCGCGCGACCACCTGGCCGCCGTGGCGTCGCTGTCGCCCCACGGTCACGTCACCGGCATCGGCGACCTGTCGCTAGCCCAGCTGATGGCGGCGCCCGGCATCGCCCCCGTCGAGATCGTGGCGGGCGGCGTGCGCGTGTTCCAGGTCGCGAGCCAGCGCCTCGACGCCGCCCAGGGCGTCGTCCTGGTGATCCGCGACGTCACGCGCGAGCGCGAGGCGCAGAAGGCCGCAGGGCAAGCAGGCGCGCCTGGCCGCGGTCGGGCAGCTGGCGGCCGGGATCGCGCACGACTTCAACAATATCCTGATGACCATCGTGAACTCGGCCGAGCTGGCCCAGCGCCGCTACAGCGACCCGACGTTCGTGCACGGACGGCTGGATCTGATCGTCGAGCAGGGCGAGCGGGCGGCCGCCCTGGTGCGGCAGATCCTCGACTTCAGCCGGCAGTCACCTCCGTCGCTGCAGCCGCTGGATCTGGCCGGCCTGGTGCAGGAGACGATCGAGCTGCTCCAGCGCACGCTGCCGGCCACGATCGGCATCGCGCTCGACGCCGAGGCGGGATCGTTCCCGGTGAGCGCCGATCCCAACCAGCTGCGGCAGGTGTTGACCAACCTGGCGGTCAACGCGCGCGATGCGATGCCGCTCGGCGGCGCGCTGCGCTTCTGGCCTGTCACGCCGCCGCGAGGACGTCGGCCGCGAGCCGGGCCAGCCGGCCGCGACCGAGTGGCTGGTGATCGAGGTCAGCGACACGGGCGGAGGGATGCCGGCGGACGTGCGCGAGCGGATCTTCGAGCCGTTCTTCACGACCAAGGCGCCGGGGCGAGGGACCGGGCTCGGGCTGTCCCAGGCGTATGGCATCGTGCAGCAGCACGGCGGCCACATCACGGTCGATAGCGGCGCCGAGGGCGGCACCGTCTTCACCATCATGCTGCCGGCGCTGGCCGAGGATCCGGCGGCCGCCGCGGCCTGCGACGATCCCGCGCTCTTCACCGGGCAGGGGGAGACGGTCCTGATCGTGGAGGACGAGGTCCCGGTGCGCCACACGCTGGCCCAGATCCTCGGCGACCTCAACTACCGGGTGCTGCTGGCGCCCTCCGCCGAGGACGCGGTGACCGTCTACGACGCGCACCCGGGCGAGGTGGCGCTGGTGCTCACCGATCTGGTGATGCCGGGCATGGGCGGGATCGGCCTGCTGCGCGCGTTGCGCGAGCGCGCCTCGCGGGCGCCCATCGTGATGATGTCGGGGTACGTCGGTGAGGCCGCCAGCGAGACCATCGCGGGCGTCAGCGCGTGGGTCCAGAAGCCGGTGTCGGCCCGGCGACTGGGCCAGATCATCCAGGAGGCGCTCGCCACCGCGGTCTGAGTGGCGCCCGACCCCGCCCTTGGCCGTGGGAGTACGATGGAGCGGCCATGAAGGGCTACCGCTTCGCTGCGTTCTGGGCCACGGTGCTCATCGTCCTCGGCATGCTGCTCGTGATCGGCGGTGTGGTGTTCGCCGCCGCCGCGGTCGCGCTCGACATGCCGTGGGGCAGCCTGACCGGTCAGGCCGTGCTCGAGCGTGCGCTGGCCGCGGTGGTCCTCGTGATCTCCGGTCTGCTCGCCGGCGCGCCGTTCATCGTGCTGGGCGAGATGATGCGGCTCTTCCTCGATCTGCGTCGCGAGGCGCGGCGTCAGCATCGGCTCCTGCGCCGGATCCTCCGCCGTGCCGAGGAGGTGTCGGGCCACACCCCACCGGTCTCGTCCGCCGCCGACCGCCTGCTTCCGCGCCGACCGTAAGGGGCACCGGCTGCCGCGTGGTAGGCTACGCGGGTCGCGCCCGGCCCGACCCGGAGGACCATCGATGAAGATCCACGACGTCACGCTCACGCTGTTCGCCTGGGCCAACATCCCGCCCACGACGTACGGGCGCCACACCGGCCGCTTCGAGGGCTCGAGCGAGCTCGGCCTGCTGACCCTGCGCACCGACGAGGGCCACGAGGGCCACGCCTTCCTCGGCTCGGCGCAGCGCAGCGCCACCATGGACGCGCCGTCCCTGCTGCGCTTCCTCAAGCCGCTGGTGCTCGGCCAGGATCCGCTCGACCGGGAGCGGCTGTGGCAGGCGATGTGGCAGCGCAGCCGCGCGACGACGCTGCGCGCGATCGGCGCGATGGACGTGGCGCTGTGGGACCTCGGCGGCAAGATCGCCGGTCTGCCGATCCACCGGCTGCTCGGCTCCTACCGCGACCGCGTGCCGGCCTACGCGTCCTCGGCGGTGCTGCCGTCCAAGGAGGCCTACGCCGAGGAGGCCGCGCGCTTCAAGGCGGCCGGCTGGAGCGCTTACAAGATCCATCCGCCCACCGACCCCGCGACCGACATCAAGGTGTGCGAGGCGGTGCGGCGCGCGGTCGGCGACGACTACACGGTCATGCTGGACTCGACGTGGGCCTATCAGTACCCGGAGGCGCTGCGGGTCGGCAAGGTGGCCGAGGCGCTCTCCTTCTACTGGTACGAGGATCCGCTGGCCGACGACGATCTCTACAACTACGTGAAGCTCAAGCAGCAGCTGTCGATCCCCATCCTCGCCACCGAGTACGCCCCGGGCGGCTTCACCGCGCTGGCGCCGTGGATCACGTACCAGGCCACCGACTTCCTGCGCGGCGACGTGGCGGTGAAGGGCGGGATCACCCCGCTCGTGAAGTCCGCGCACCTGGCCGAAGGCTTTCACATGAACTTCGAGATCCACCACGGCGGCAACTCGCTGAACAACGTGGCGAACATCCACGTGATCATGGCCATCCGCAACTGCGAGTTCTTCGAGGTGCTGCTCCCGGCCGGGGCCCAGAAGTACGGCCTGGTGCAGGACATCGAGGTGGACGCCCAGGGGCTCGTGCACGCGCCCTCGGGCCCCGGCCTGGGCGCCGCCATCGACTTCGAGCTCATCCAACGCCAGACCACCACGGTGTTGACCTGACGCTCTCCACCAGGAAAGGAAAGACATGCATCGGCTCGTGATCTGTCGCTCTCGTGCTGTTCATCGCCGCCGGGCCCGCCGCGGCCCAGGAGCTGAAGACCGACCAGGACAAGGCGCTGTACGCGCTCGGAGTCTCGCTGGGCTCACGCCTGGGGCCCTTCGCGCTCACTGCCGCCGAGCTCGAGTTCGTCAAGGCCGGCCTCAGCGACAGCGCGCTTGGCAAACCCAAGCTCGACCCCCTCGCGTACCGGACACAGATCCAGCAGCTCCAGAGCTCGCGGGCCGCCACGGTGGCGGCGGCGGAAAAGAAGGCGAGCGAGGGGTTCCTGGCCAAGGCGGCGGCCGAGCCGGGCGCCAAGCGCACCGGCTCCGGGCTCGTGATCAAGACGCTGACCGCCGGCACCGGGCCCTCGCCCAAGGCCGACCGACAAGGTGAAGGTCCACTACCACGGCACGCTCACCGACGGCACCGTGTTCGACAGCTCGGTACAGCGCGGACAGCCGGCGACCTTTCCGCTCAACGGCGTGATCAAGTGCTGGACGGAAGGTGTGCAGCTGATGAAGGTCGGGGGCAAGAGCCGGCTCGTGTGCCCGTCGGACCTCGCCTACGGTGACAACGGCGCACCACCGCGCATCAAGCCAGGCTCCACGCTGGTCTTCGAGGTCGAGCTGCTCGAGATCGTCCCCGAGTAGTCGCGCAGGCTTCCGTGCCCGAGCTGCCCGAGGTCGAGGCCGCCCGCCGCGTCACCGCGGCGCTGGCGGTCGGTCGCCGCATCGTCGGCGTATGGTGCGCGGTCGATCCGATCGTCTTCGAGGGGGTGACGCCCCGGCGGGTGACGGCCGCGCTGCGCGGGCGGCGCGTGCGGGCGGTGCGGCGGCACGGCAAGCACTTCTGGCTCGAGCTCGACGGCCGGCCCTGGCTGCTCGTGCACTTCGGCATGACCGGCGGCGTGCACGTGCCCCAGCGCCCGAGCGTGCGTCTGAAATCCTCGCGCGGTGCGCCGGCGTCGGGCTGGCCACCGCGCTTCGTCAAGCTGCGCCTGACGTTCGACGACGGCGGCGAGCTGGCCATCGCCGACGGACGTCGCCTGGGGCGGATCCGACTCCGCCACGATCCCCGCCGCGAGCCACCCCTGACCGGCCTCGGCTTCGACGCCCTCCGCGAGCTGCCGCCGCCCGCGCGCTTCCACGAGCTGCTCACCGCGCGCGCCTCGCCGATCAAGGCCGTCTTGCTCGATCAATCGTTCGCCGCCGGCGTCGGCAACTGGATCGCCGACGAGGTTCTCTACCAGGCGCGCATCGCGCCCAACCGGCCCGCCCGCTCACTCACGCGGCCCGAGTCCGCGCGCCTCCGCTCTCGCCTCCGCGCCGTCCTCGCCACCGCCGTCCGCGCCCGCGCCGACAGCGACCGCTTCCCCCGCACGTGGCTCTTCCACCACCGCTGGGACCACGATCCTCTGGCGCGAACCGCCGCCGGCGCGCGACTCCGCTGGGAAACCATCGGCGGCCGCACCACCGCCTGGGCTCCCTCCCTCCAGCGCTGTTGGCAGCTCCCGCCTCTTCCTGAACGAAGGCGCACCACCCGGGTGGGTCCTGGCGCCGGGGCGGCCCTGGCCGGCAGGCTCCGTGGCACCCGTTCGACCCATGCGCACTTCTTCGAAGTGCGCGGGTACGAAGGGGTGCCACTACGCCTGCCGGCCAGGGCCGCCCCGGCGCCAGCCCACCCGGGCGGCGCGCCTTCGTTCAGGAAGAGGCGAACTCAGCTGGAGATCCGGATGCGCCCGGCGACCGCGCGGACATGGCGCGGAGCGGCGAGCCACATGGCGATGGCGGAGATTGCGCTCGCGGCCATCGCGACCCAGAAGGCCGCGGCGTAGCTGCCGGTGGCGTCGTGGATGACGCCCGCGACCCAGGGGCCGAGCGCGGCGCCGCCGCTCGAGAAGAGGGAGAGCGTGCCGAAGACGGCGCCGTAGTGGCGACCCTGGAAGATCTCGGCGGGGATCGCGCTGTAGACCGAGGCCAGTCCGTAGCCGAGCAGGCCCTGCACGATGACCATGGCATAGAGCAGCGTGGAGGTCGGGTAGTAGCGCATGACGAGCAGCACCGTGTAGCAGAGCGCGAAGCCCACGCTCGACAGCGTCCACACCCACTCGCGGCCGATGCGATCGGACAGATAGCCGAGACCGATCTGTCCGGCGATTCCCGCGAAGCCGACCAGACCCAGCGCCCAGGCGGCGAGCCCCGGAGCGAAGCCGATGTCGAGCAGATACTTCGTCTGATGCACCTGCACGGCGTACCAGGTGAAGAGGCCGCTCAGGAAGCCGAGCGCGATCCACCAGAAACGCGCGGTGCGGACGGCGCGGCCCAGCGTCCAGTCGGTGGAGGCCCACACCGGGTCCACGACATTCGCCGGATGCGCCCGCGCCGTCGCGTCGACGACGACCGTGTCGCCGTCGGGGTGGAGCCCGATATCCTCCGGCTTGCGACGCTGCAACAGGTTCAGCGGCACCAGCGTGAGCATGACAACGGCGGCCGCCGTCCAGCAGGCGCGCCGCCATCCACCCGTGGCGATCAGGCCCTGCAGCCACGGCATCATGAAGATCGAGCCCACGCCGACACCGGAGAACGCGATGCCGATGGCCAGGCCGCGCCGGCGCACGAACCAGTTGGGCAGGAACACCGAGTGGCCGGTGTAGCCGCAGGCGATCGTCCCGCCGGCGACGAGCACGCCGAGCGTGAGATAGAGATGCCACGGCCGGGTGACCAGCGGCGCCAGCGCCAGTCCGGCGGCGAGCGAGAGACCGCCGAGCCCCATCACCCAGCGCGGACCGCGGCGGTCCATGAAGCTGCCCATCCAGGGGGTGAAGATCGTCGACACGAGAAAGCCCATCGAGAAGGCGCCGGCGGTGACGCCGCGCTCCCAGCCGAACTCGTCGAGGATCGGCGGGAACAGCAGCGAGAACGCGGTGCGGGCGTTGACGGCGAGGGCCATGGTCACGGAGGCGATGCCGACCACGATCCAGCCGTAGAAGAAGGGCGGACGCACCCGCGCATTCTAGCGCCTGGACCCATCGCGTAGACTGTCTGGCGGCATGGAGGAGGAAGGATGAGCGAGGTTCGCTTCGACCACATCGCGATTGCCGCGCGGCGGATGACCGATGGCCCGGCCGTGCTGGTCGGTGCGCTCGGCGGTCAGCCGACCGGTGACGGTGGGCCCTCCGGTGCGTACACGTGGGGCCACTGGGGTTTCACCGGCGGCGGACGCCTGGAGATTCTCGAGCCGCTCGGCGACGACGGGTTCCTGCACCGCTTCCTCGCCGCGCGCGGTCCCGGTGTCCACCACGTCACGTTCGTGGTGCCGGCGCTGCAGCCGGCGTGTGACCGCGCCAGCGCGCACGGCTACCGGATCGTCGGCTTCGACGATTCCGACCCCGGGTGGGCGGAGGCGTTCCTGCACCCCAAGGAGGCGCTCGGCATCGTGGTGCAGATCGTGGAGTCGCGCGCCTCCGGCGGCGCACGGCCTGTGTGGCCGGCGCCCGAGGGCCCGCCGGCGCCGCCACCGCCGGTGACGATGGTCGGTCTGCGGCTTCGCGCCCGCTCGGTCGAGCGCGCCGACACGCAGTGGAGTGAGATCCTCCGGGGATCACGCGAGACGGCCGCCGACGGCGCGCTCGTGTATCGCTGGCCAGGCTCGCCGCTGCGCATCGCGGTCGACGTCGATCCGGCGGCCGAGGAGGGTCCGGTGGCAATCGAGTACGCGAGCGACCGGCGGGTGGACCTGGCCGCGACGCCTCATCCGGTGCTGGGCGCCACGTTCCGGCGGGTGACGTCGTGACCGACGAGGGGCGCGAGGTCGAGCAGCGCGTCGTCTCGGTCCTCGACCGTCTCGGCGTGCCGTACGAGCTGCAGCCGATCGATCCGGCGTTCGCCGACACCGCCGCCTACTGCGAGAAGTACGGCGTGCCGCTCGATCGAGCGGCGAACACACTCGTCGTCGTCGCCAAGAAGGAGCCGCGCCGCTACGCGGCCTGCGTGGTGAAGGCGACCACGCGGCTCGACGTGAATCACGCGGTCCGCCGGCTCCTGGATGCTTCCCGCATCTCGTTTGCCTCGGCCGACGAGACCCGCACGCTGACCGGCATGCTGCTGGGCGGCGTGACCGTCTTCGCGCTGCCGGACGATCTGCCGGTCTATGTCGACGACAAGGTCATGGCGCACGACTGGGTCATTCTCGGCAGCGGCAGCCGCTCGTCGAAGGTCAAGGTCTCGCCCGAGGTGCTGCGGCGCCTGCCGGGCGCCCAGGTGGTGGCCGGGCTCAGCGTCTCAGCCTAGCCCCGCTCAGATCACCGGCCAGACGTCGGACGGCGATCGGGGGAAGAGCGCCAGCAGCAGCGCGCGCGCCTCGTTGGTCCGCACCACGCAGTCGGGGAAGGCCGCCTCCAGCGCTTCGAGCGATCGGAAGCCGAACAGCAGCTGCAGAAATGTCAGATCGGGGAACATCGCGAGCGGTCGGCGCGGATCGTTCGACACGCGGCCGAGCTCGAGACCCTGCACCGCGATCACCGGCTCCCAGGCCTCGACCGTCTTGAGCGCGCCCCGCTCGAAGGTGAGCCGTACTCCGTCGCGGAAGAAGCCGAGCGTCAGCGTGCCGCTGTGTCCGGCGCACGGCGAGGCCGCTAGCCGCCGCTCGAGCGCGGGCGCCACCGTGCGCAGGAAGCCCGGGAGGTCGACCACGCGCACGTACCAGGCGTAGCCCTCGTCCCGCTCCTTGAACTGGAACACTTGGTAGAGCGGATGCTCGAAGGCGAGGAACCAGAAGCTGAGCACGCGGAACTGGGTGCCCGGTGAGGCAGCGGCCATCGCCTCGCCGGTCTTCTTCAAGTGGTGCAGGGACACGAGCCACGCTTCGCGCCACGACACGCCGGCGACGACCTCGAAGGCCATCACGGTGAGGTTGTGACCGTAGAGCGAGATGGCGTGCACGATGTAGCCGACCGGCTGGCCGTCACGCTCGAGGATCCGGATCTCGCGTCGCGCGGCGCTGCCCGGACGCTTGCCCTCGAGCTCGTAGCGCCAGAGTGCGGCGTCGCGCGGCACCGACACCAGCGAGCGCGTCGCCGCGGCGGCGTGCGCCGTCACGAGGAACGCGATGTCGCCGAGGCCGGCAGGGCGCACGCGCCAGCCGGGCGCGGGCTCCGGGGGCTGCTAACCCATCGATGTGTAGCACCGGCCCGCCCCCGCGCTCGATCGCGAACTCGTAGCCGAACTGGCGATAGAACCACGGGATCCCGGTGATGACCTGCATCTGATGCCGTTGCTCGGCGCTGCGGCGGTGGAGGAGCTCGAACTGGGCCCGGACCAGCCCGCCGCCCCGGCGCTCGGTGCGCGTGCCGATGAGCTCCGGCTGACCGACCGGGATCGGCACGCCGCCGTAGGACCACGTCTGCGACAGCAGGTGCATGCACGACACGATCTCGCCTGTCCGCGTGTCGGTCACGACGGTGGCGTCGGCCGGAGCGAACGCGGGATGCCGGCTCTCGAGCAGGTCGCGGGTCCAGTCGGCCAGGTGGTGGTCCGGCGCCTCGCCGTCCTGCGCCCGCAGGGTGTCACCGACGAACGTCGCGAGTGGCTCGGCGTCGGCCGCGGTGGCGGCGCGCAGCGCCAGGCCGTCGCCCAGCTCACGAACAGAGGAGGGTGGGGGGGCCATCGGGGGTACGCGGGAGGATATCAGAGGCCCGGAAAATTGACATCGGGCGCGCCAACGCGAGACGATCTTCGCGGGAGGGCTTTGCATATGGAGCCATTCGGCTTTTTCAGCGTCGAGGCGCTTCGAGCCGGCTGGTATCTGATCTGGCGACAGCTCGTCCGTGTCCTCCCGGTCGGGGCAGGCTCGGTGCTTGTCGGGATTTTCTTGATGTCACGCGGGCTGCGTGGGTTCGGCGGCTTCCTGATCGGCATCGGGTTGATCGTCGCCGCGGTGTGGGCCGCCGTGCTGATCCCGAGGCTGACCAGCCAGTGGTCCCAGTCGTACTACGGCTTTCCGCTCACGGGCGGCGGCAGCCTCTGGTGGAACGTCAGCTGGCGGACCTGGGTGGCGTCGTTCGTGGCCGCCATCGTTCTGACGCCGCCCCAGATGGTGGCGGCGAGCCTCAAGGCCGCGTTCCCCGGCTCGGCGCTGGGCGGACTCGGCTCGCTCCTGTCCGCGCTCCTGGGCCTCGCGAACATCGCCGTGGCGTTGCTCGCGACCGGCTGGGCGATGTCGCGAACCGCGCTCGCTCAGAGCGGCAACTTCTTCGATACGGTACCGGCGTCGATGCAGGATCCGCTCGGTCCGACGGTCTCGGAGCCCACGCTGGAGCCCTCCGTCATCACGCCGGTCGCCGCGCAGCCGGTGACGGTCGCCGCGCCGGTGGGCGCCGGCGCTCACGCCGCGATGGCCGAGCGCCTCGCGATGGCCGAGCCGATCATCGCGCCACAGCCGGCCGCTCGCGTCGCCGTCGCCGAGCCGATGGCCGCACCGCAACCGGCCGCCCGTCCGGCGCCCGTCGTGGCCGCCGTCGAGGGCAAGCGGCAGTGCCCGAAGTGCAGCCTCTACGAGACCGAGCTCGGCAAGGTGATCGGCTGGTACTGCCGCATCTGCGGCTGGAGAGAGTCCCGGCGCTGACGCTCAGTTGCTGGAGAGCACCGTCATCCGCACGGGAATGACGCCGCCGCCGACGGCGCCCAGGGCGCGCGCGGCGGCGTAGGAGAGATCGAGAACCCGCCCAGAAATGCCCGGGCCCCGGTCGTTGATCCGTACTTCCACCGCTCGATCGTTCTCGAGATTCACCACTCGCAGGCGCGTTCCAAACGGCAGCGAGCGGTGTGCGGCGGTCAGGGCGTTCATATCGAAGGGCTCGCCGCTGGCGGTGAGGCGGCCGTGATGGGGCTCGCCGTACCAGGAGGCGTTACCGGTCATTGTCACGGGCGCCGGGGTCACGGGCGCGGGGGTCACGGACACCGGGGTCGCGGGCGCCACTGGCGTTGGTGCGGTCACGGGCGGCAGCGACGTGGTCCTGGGTGCGGGCTCGGGCGAGGGCTCCGCGGTCACCCGTGACGGAGGGGGCGAGGCGGTCACACAGCCCCCCACCCCCAGGGCAACCACGATCCAGAGCAGCCGGCCGAGTCGTCGGGTCATGCCTGATAGTCTTTCAAGCGGTGTGCCGATGACCTAACGGGAAAACCAGCCCCGTAAACGCTGCCACCAGTCCGTGATCTGATCGGTCAGGCCCCCGTGCTCGCTGCAGACGGCCGGCTCCGTGCCAACCAGGAACGTCTCGCGTGCCACCACTGGGCAGAAGCGATTGGCGATCAGCCCATTGGACACGTCGATCTGGGCGAAGCTGATGCCGCTCGGCACGTCGAAGGCCGCCGGCGGCGCGGTCTCGACCGCCTGGCGCATGAAGTCGGCCCACACGGGCAGGGCGGCCTCGGCGCCGCTCAGCCCATGCGCGTCGCCGCCGTCGAACCCGATCCACACCACGGTGAGCAGGCGAGGCGTGTACCCCACGAACCACGCGTCGCGGCCGTCGTTCGTCGTCCCGGTCTTGCCGGCGACCGCGCCGGTGACGCCGAGCGAACGCACGGCGGTGGCGGTGCCGGACTGAATCACGCCCTCCAGCAGCGAGGTCATGAGGTAGGCCTCGGCGGGCGTGAGCGCCGCGACGGGAGGTGCGGTGTCCCCGGGATCGATGGGGCCGTCGCGATCGTGGACGGCATGGACCGCGAGCACCGTGGTCGGCCGCAGCCCGCCGTTGGCGAGTGGAAGATACCCGCGCGCCAGCTCGAGCGGCGTCGTCTCGAATGCGCCCAGCGTGATCGCCGGCACCTCGGCGAGCGGGCTCTCGAGACCGAGGCTGCGCGCCGTCTCGATCACCGCCGGCAGACCGACCTTCTCGGCCACCCGTACCGTGGCGGCGTTGAGCGACAGCTCCAGCGCTCGTCGAACGGTCACCCGGCCCTCGTAGCGGTCGCCGTAGTTGCGCGGAGTCCACGTGGTGTTGCCGACCGTGAGCGTGATCGGGGCGTCGTCCACGATGGAGGCCGCGGTGAGCGCCGGCGTGCCGCCGCGCGCTCGCAGCGCGGCCAGATACACGAACGGCTTGAATGCCGAGCCGGGCTGGCGGCGGGCCAGCAGCGCGCGGTTGTACTGGCTGACCTGGTAGTCGCGTCCGCCGACGAGAGCGCGGATCTCCCCGGTGGCCGGGTCGAGCGCCACCAGCGCAGCCTGCAGTCGCCGGGTCGGCTCCGCGCGTCCCAGTCGCGGCCACTGCGTCTCCAGCCGATCGAGTCCGCGGATGACCGCCGCCTCGGCGAAGCGCTGCAGGACGGGATCGAGCGAGGTGTACACGCGGGCGCCCACGTTCTCGGTCACGTCGCCCCAGCGCTGCTCGAGCTCGAGCCGCACGTAGTCCGTGAAGTAGGGGGCGGGCTGCGCCACGAGGGTCGCCGGCGGGACGCGGACCGGCTCGGCGCGGGCCGCCTTCCAGTCGGCCTCGGACAGCATGCCGAGCTCGCGCATCCGTCCCAGGACCACGTCGCGGCGGTTCCGCGCGCGCTCGGGATCGACGACGGGCGAGTAGCTGTTCGGCGCACGCACCATCCCGGCCAGAAGCGCGGCCTCGGCGGGCGTGAGCTGGTGGATCTCCTTGCGGAAGTACACGCGGGCGGCCGCGCCCACGCCGCGCACGGCGAGGCCGCCGCGCTGACCGAGGTAGATCTCGTTCAGGTAGGCTTCGAGGATCTGCGGCTTGGGATAGCGCCATTCGACGAGGGTGGCCAGCCACGCCTCGTTGAGCTTCCGCCAGAACGTCCGCCGCGCGCCGAGCAGCCGGTTCTTGATGAGCTGCTGCGTGATCGTCGAGCCGCCCTGCATCACGCGGCCGGCGCGCACGTTGGTCCAGGCCGCGCGGATGAGCCCGTGCGGGTCCAGGCCGCCGTGCTCGAAGAACCGGTGGTCCTCGGCGGCGAGGATGGCGTTCAGAAAGACCAGCGGCACGTCGGCCAGCCGCACCGGCCGATGCTCTTCGCCCGGCCGATCGTCGGCGCTGGCCAGGATCTCGGGCTCGAGGGAGGCGGCGCCGATGTCGTTGCCACCCCGGGTCACGCGCGTGATCCGCTCGTCGCGGGTGTCGAGCCGCACCAGCTGGCCGCCGGCGCCCTCGGCGCCGCGCAGATAGATCTCCCACACCGCGCCCGCGCGGCGGTACTGGCCGGGCGCCTTCGGAGTCTCGCGCGTCTCGGCGTACTTCAGCCGGGCCAGCGTGCCGGCCAGGTCGACGCGGCGCACGTGGACCCCGGCGACGAGCGGTTGCGGCGCCGCGTACATGAGCGTGCTCCGTCGCGCCTCCACCCGCCCGAAGCGGGCGAGCGCCACCGACGAGTACGCGACCAGCGCGGCAATGAGGACGGCGAGGAGGACCAGCGTCGCCAGGCCGATGAGACGCAGACGTCGGCCCGGAAGCCACATCCGCGGAGGCCACATACGCGGGAGCCACGTCCGCGGAAACCACGTCGGCGGAAGCCACTTCACGGACTCATTATGCCCGCGGCCTCGGCCTGGCGCCGGTGTGAAGGCGTTTCATACACAGGGCATCGGATTTCCTTCACCCCGGTGCGCCGTCGACGTAAGCCTCTGCCATCACAGGAGGTTTCGTGGGGCACCTCGCTTGCACTCTGGTCGATGTGCTCTGAGGCGGGCGCAATGACTCAGACCGGGAGGACGCCGTGCTGATCTGCCGATGCGCGTGGCACCCACGCTACCAGGGCTATCCACGTCTCAGCGGCGTGGCCTCCTGGCGGGGCTGGTCCGTCAAGTTCACCGACGGGATCTGTGATCGGTGCCTGCAGCGCTTCCGGGCCGAGCATCAGCGCTACCTCGAGCGTAGGGCCCAGACCCCCACCGCCGTTTCCGCCTAACCGTCCCACGTCGCCGCGGAAGCAAAACGCCCACAACGCCGCGGTCTTGCGACCGTGGGGCACCCCAGGTATGCTGATGGTTCGGCGGTGACGTCGCCGCCTCGCGAGAGTGGCGAAACTGGCAGACGCACTGGATTTAGGATCCAGCGGGCGAAAGCCCTTGGGGGTTCAACTCCCCCCTCTCGCACCAACTCGGATACAACCGCACACGAGCGCGAGGAAGGACCCGCATGAAGGTCGCCGTCGAGGAACTCGAAAGCTGCAAGCGGCGTCTCGCCGTCGAGGCTCCGCTGGATATCGTCCAGAAGGAATGGGAGAAGGCCTACGGCCGGGTGCAGAAGCGGGCGAGCCTGCCCGGCTTCCGGCGGGGCCACGTGCCGCGCTCGCTGGTGAAGCTGCACTTCGCCGACGACGTGCGGCGTGAGGTCGCCGAGCACCTGATCCCCGACGTCTACCGCCAGGCGCTGAGCGAGGCGCAGATCGCGCCCGTGAACGAGCCCGATCTGCAAGATTTGAAGCTCGAAGAGGACGCGCCCCTGTCGTTCACCGCGGTGGTGGAGGTCAAGCCGGCGATCACCCTCGGCGAGTATCGCGGCGTCGAGGTGCAGCACGCTCCCTCTCCGGTGACCGACGCCGAGGTGGACGAGACGCTGGAGCGGATGCGGGAGCAGCACGCCGAATTCCGCAGCGTCGAGCGCGCCGCCGCCACCGGGGACATGGTCATCGTCGACTACACGCTGGCGCCCCAGGACCACGAGCCCTCGACGGCCACCGGCTACCACTTCCTGGTGGGCAGCGGCACGGTGCTGCCGGAGATCGACGCGGCCGCCGTCGGCCTCACCGCCGGGCAGGAGCGCGACGTGCCCGTCAGCTTCGCCGACGACCATCGCATGGAGTCGCTGCGCGGCAAGGGCGGCAACGCGCACCTCAAGCTGACCGAGGTCAAGGAGAAGATCCTGCCGGCCCTGGACGACGACTTCGCCAAGGTGCTGGGTCAGTTCGAGACGCTCGACGCCGTGCGGACCGAGGTGCGCAACCAGCTGGCCGAGCGCCAAGGAAGCCGACTCGCGCCGCGCGCTGGAGGACAAGATCATCGAGGCGTTGCTGGCCCGCCACGAGTTCGGCATCCCCGACGCGATGGTCATGCGCCAGGTGGCGTCACCACATCGAGCACACGCGCGACCGCCTGCGCCGCCAGGGCGTCGATCCCGACCGGGTCCAGCTGGACTACAGCAAGCTGCTGACCGAGCTCCGGCCGGCCGCCGAGGCCTCGGTGCGGCGGTCCCTGCTCCTGGAGGCCATCGGCGAGAAGGAAGAGATCGCGGTCGGGCGACGCCGAGATCGACGCCGAGATCGAGCGGTTCGCGCGCGCCAGTCAGCGGCCGGCGCCGGCCGTCCGTCGTATGATGGAAAAGAGCGGCGACCTGGACGCTCTGCGCCACGGGTTGCGCGAGCGCAAGACCCTCGACATGCTCATCGAGCACGCGCGCGTGAGCGCGTAAGGAGATCGCGGTGATGGCTCTGGTTCCGATGGTGATCGAGCAGACGCCCCGTGGCGAGCGAGCGTTCGACATCTTCTCGCGGCTGCTCAAGGAGCGGATCATCTTCCTGCCCACCTTCATCGAGGACGAGCTGGCCAATCTCGTCATCGCCCAGATGCTGTTCCTGGAGGCGGAAGATCCCGACAAGGACATCTACCTCTACATCAACTCCCCGGGCGGCTCGGTGACCGCCGGCATGGCCATCTACGACACCATGCAGTACGTGAAGCCGGCCATCTCGACCATCTGCATGGGCCAGGCCGCCTCCATGGGCGCGCTGCTGCTGTGCGCCGGCGCCCGCGGCAAGCGCTTCGCGCTGCCGCACGCGCGCATCATGATCCACCAGCCGCTGGGCGGCGTGCAGGGCCAGGCCACCGACATCGACATCCAGGCCCGGGAGATTCTGCGCATGCGCGAGGAGCTCAATCGCATCCTCGTGCATCACACCGGGCAGGGCATGGAGAAGATCCAGCGCGACACCGATCGAGACTTTTTCATGACGGCCGAGCAGGCCAAAGAATATAAAATCGTTGACGAAGTGATCTCTTCCAAGCCGACTACCCGGTCGGTCAGCGAGCAGGCGGCGCTCTCGGCGCAGGTCCAGAAGTAGGGACGGAAGGATGGCGCGGACGCGTGAGGGAAACGGGAGCTTGAAGTGCTCGTTTTGCGGCAAGAGCCAGAACGACGTCCGCAAGCTCATCGCCGGGCCGACCGTCTACATCTGCGACGAGTGCATCGAGCTCTGTAACGACATCATCGCCGAGGAGTGGGAAGAGGAGAAGTCGCGGGAGATCCGCAGCCTGCCCAAGCCGGCGGAGATCAAGTCGGCGCTCGATCAGTACGTGGTCGGGCCAGGAGCGCGCCAAGAAGATCCTCGCCGTCGCCGTGCACAACCACTACAAGCGGATGGAGTCCGGTGGCGACGCCGGTGACGTCGAGCTGCAGAAGTCGAACATCCTCTTGATCGGCCCCACCGGCTCGGGCAAGACGCTCTTGGCCCAGACGCTGGCCAAGATGCTGCGGGTGCCGTTCACCATCGCCGATGCCACCACGCTGACCGAGGCTGGGTACGTCGGCGAGGATGTCGAGAACATCATCCTGCGGCTGCTCCAGGCCGCCGACTACGACGTCGAGCGCGCCGAGCGCGGCATCGTGTACATCGACGAGATCGACAAGATCGCGCGCAAGTCGGAGAACCCGTCGATCACGCGCGACGTCTCCGGCGAGGGCGTGCAGCAAGCCCTGCTGAAGATCCTCGAGGGCACCATCGCCAACGTGCCGCCGCAGGGCGGCCGCAAGCACCCGCACCAGGAGTTCATCCAGGTCGATACCTCCAGCGTGCTGTTCATCTGCGGCGGCGCCTTCGTGGGGCTGGACAAGATCATCGAGTCCCGGGTGGGCCGCTCGGGCATGGGCTTCGGCGCGGAAATCAAGAGCCGCGAGGACCGCCGGGTGGGCGACCTGCTGGCCATGATCCAGCCCGAGGATCTATTGAAGTACGGCCTGATCCCCGAGTTCGTCGGCCGCCTGCCGGTCATCGCCACCCTGCACGACCTCGACGAGCCGGCGCTGGTGCGCATCCTGAAAGAGCCGAAGAACGCGATCATCAAGCAGTACCAGAAATACTTCGACCTCGAGAAGGTGCGCCTCAAGTTCACCGACGACGCCGTCGCCGCCATCGCCAAGGAAGCGCTCAAGCGCGGCACCGGGGCGCGGGGCCTGCGCGCCATCCTGGAAGAGGTCATGCTCGAGATCATGTACGAGCTGCCGTCCATCCAGGGCCTCAAGGAATGCGTCATCACCCGTGAGGTCATCCTGAACCGCGAGCGCCCGGTGCTCGTGTCCGAAGCCAAAGAACAAAGCGCCTGAGCGGCACGCTCTTTGTCGTAGCCACCCCGATCGGCAACCTCGAGGACGTCACCGCGCGTGCCCTCCGCGTGCTCCGCGAGGTCGACCTGATCGCCTGCGAGGACACGCGCCGCACCCGGGCGCTGCTCACCCACTTCGACATCCACACGCCGACCACGTCCTACTACGAGCACAACAAGCTGACCCGCGGGCCGCAGATCCTCCGGCAGCTCGGCGAGGGCAAGTCGGTCGCGCTGGTCACCGATGCCGGCACGCCGGGAATCTCGGACCCCGGGCTTCCTGCTGGTCCGCGACGCCCGGGCCGCCGGGGTGCCGGTGGTCCCGGTGCCGGGGCCCTCGGCGGTGGCCACCGCGCTGTCGGCCGCCGGCGTGCCGGCCGACCGGTTCACGTTCGACGGCTTCCTGCCGATCAAGCCCGGGCGGCGGCTGAACCGGCTCAAGGCGCTGCGCGAGCTGGAGACGACGATCGTCCTCTACGAGTCGCCCCACCGCATCCTGGCCACCCTGGAGGCGATCGCCGAGGTGTTCGGGACCCGCGAGATCGTGGTCGCCCGCGAGCTCACCAAGCAGTTCGAGGAGGTCGTCCGGGCCCCGGCCACCACCCATCACGAGCGGCTGACCGCGGCCGGCGTCCGCGGCGAGTTCACGCTGGTGATCCCTGCTGAGTAGCGCCGCGCCGGGACCGCCACGTATACTCCCTACCGGCTATGGGCGTCCCCAAGGCGTTGACGATCGCCGGGTCGGATTCCGGCGGCGGCGCCGGCATCCAGGCCGACCTGAAGACGTTCTCGGCGTTCCGGACGTTCGGCATGTCCGTGCTGACCGCCGTCACCGCGCAGAACTCGGTCGGCGTGACCGGCGTCCACAACCTGCCGCCCGAGTTCGTCGCGCTCCAGCTCGACGCCGTGCTGGGCGATTTCGGCGCCGACGCGATCAAGATCGGGATGCTGTCGACCGCGCCGATCGTCGAGGCGGTCGCCGAGCGGCTGCGCGATCGTGCGGAAGCGCCGATCGTCCTCGATCCCGTCATGATCGCCAAGTCCGGCGCCCCGCTGCTCCAGCCCGATGCCCGCAAGGCGCTCATCGAGCGGGTGCTGCCGCTGGCCGAGGTGGTCACGCCCAACCTGCACGAGGCCGCCGCCCTGGCCGACCTGCCGGTGGCCACCGAGGCCGACATGGAAGAGGCGGCGCGGCGCATCCACCGGCGTGGCCCCCGCCACGTGCTGGTCAAGGGCGGCCACCTCAAGGACAGCGCGACCGACATTCTCTACGACGGGCGCGCGTTCACGCGCTTCCCCGGATCGCGGGTGGACTCCGACAACACGCACGGCACGGGCTGCACCCTCTCCGCCGCGATCGCCGCCGGCCTGGCGCACGGCCGTCCGCTGGCGCAGGCGATCACGGAGGCCAAGGCGTACGTGACGGCCGCCATCCGCGAGGGCTTCGCCGCCGGCCGCGGGGTGGGCGTGCTGCGCCACTTCGTGAGCGCGTGGTAGCCATGGTCCGCACCGTCGACGACAAGATGCCGTTTCTCGAGCACCTGGGTGAGCTGCGCACCCGCATCGTGCGTGCGCTCATCGCGCTGCTGGTCGGGACCTTGATCGGGCTGCCGTTCAGCCAGTATCTGGTCGACTGGCTGGCCCGGCCCATCACCAAGCTCGGCTACGAGCTGGTGTTCACGGCGCCGGCCGAGGCCTTCTGGGTGCAGATGAAGGTGGGGCTCATCGCCGGCATCTTCATCAGCGCGCCCGGCATCCTGTGGCAGGTGTGGGGCTTCGTCGCGCCCGGCCTGCACACGCACGAGAAGAAGTACGCCGCGCCGTTCGTGATCATCGGCTCGCTGCTGTTCTTCATCGGCGGCGCCTTCTCGCTCTTCGTGGTGACGCCCTACGCGATCTCATTTCTGCTCGAGCTACGCGCGTCCCGGGCTCAAGCCCATGATCACGATCGAGAACCACGTCGACTTCCTGCTCAAGTTCACGCTGGCCTTCGGCGCCGTGTTCGAGCTGCCGCTGCTCATCACGCTGGCCTCGCGCATGGGCTGGTGACCGCCAAGATGCTGGCCAAGAACCGCAAGTACGCCATCCTGGGCGCCTTCATCGTCGGCGCGGTTCTGACGCCGACCCCGGATGCCTTCAACCAGGCGCTGATGGCGGGACCGCTGATCATCCTCTACGAGGTCGGGATCATCTGCGCTCGCATCTTCGGCCGCCGGGCGACCCCGGTCGCCGCGCCGGCGCCTTCGGAGACCTAGTGGATTTCAACGCCCTCGATCTGCCCGCTCCGGTCCTCGACGCGATTCGCGAGGCCGGCTTCGTGACGACCACGCCGATCCAGGAAGCCGCGCTGCCGCTGGCCCTCAAGGGCAAGGACGTGGCCGGCCAGTCGCAGACCGGCACCGGCAAGACGGCGGCGTTCCTGATCGCCGCCTTCACGCGCCTGCTGCGTGAGCCGCGCCCCGCCGCCGTCCGGGCCGACGGCCCCGCGCGTGCTGATCATCGCGCCGACCCGCGAGCTGGTAGTGCAGATCGAGTCCGACGCGCGCCAGCTCGGCCGCTTCACGCCGTTCAACATCCAGGCCGTCTACGGCGGCATCGACTACGCCAAGCAGCGCGAGACACTGGCCGCCGGCTGCGACCTCCTCGTCGGCACGCCCGGGCGGCTGATCGACTATCTGAAGCAGCACGTGTGGACGCCGCGCAAGGTCGAGGTGCTGGTCATCGACGAGGCCGACCGCATGTTCGACATGGGCTTCATCGCCGACCTGCGCTTCATCCTGCGCAAGCTCCCGCCGCCCGAGCGCCGGCAATCGTTCCTGTTCTCGGCCACGCTGTCCTTCCGGGTGCTGGAGCTGACCTGGGAGTTCATGAACAATCCCACCCAGATCACGATCATGCCCCAGCAGAAGACGGCCGAGCGGGTCGAGCAGCTGCTCTACCACGTCGGCCGCGAGGAGAAGTTCGGCCTGTTGCTGGGGCTGCTCCGCCGCGAGGGCGGCGATCGCATCCTGATCTTCGCCAACACGCGCGAGGAGGCACGGCGGCTGGAGGATCGGCTCACGCGCAACGGCTGGGACGCGCGCGCCCTCACCGGCGACGTCGACCAGAAGCGTCGTCTACGGATCCTCAACGACTTCAAGGAAGGCCAGCTGCCGGTCCTGGTCGCCACCGACGTCGCCTCGCGCGGCCTGCACATCGAGGCGGTGACCCACGTCGTCAACTGGGATCTGCCCCAGGACGCGGAGGACTACGTGCACCGCATCGGCCGCACCGCGCGAGCCGGCGCGGGCGGCAAGGCGATCGCCCTCGTGGACGAGGCGAGCGCGCTGAACCTCGAGGCGATCGAGAAGTTCATCGGGCAGAAGATCCTCGTCGAGTGGCCGGAGGACGACCTGATCGTGCCCGAGATCAAGCCGACCGCCGAGGAGCGCCGGCGCTACTCCGAGGAGAAGCGCGCGCGCTTCGAGGCGCGGCGGGGGCGCGACGATCGCGGCGGCGGCGGCCGCGGAGGCCGCGGCGGTCCCGGTGGCGGCGCCGGCGGTCGCGATCGCGGTCATCGGCCGCCCGATCGCAGTCGCGGTCCGGAGCCGCGGCGCGACGCCCCGCGGCCGGAAGCGCCGCGCGAGCCCAGTCCCGGCGCCGCCCCGGGCGCCTCCACCTCACCTGGCGGATCCGGTCGTCCCCGTCGCCGGCGTGGCCGGCGGGGCGGCCGCGGGGGAGCGCCGCCGTCGACCCCAGGAGCGTCCACACCATGAAGCGAGTCGCCATCATCGATGACTGGGGCGGTCTGGCCAGCGGTACGGTGGCCTGGGAACGGCTCACCGGGCGTGTCGACGCTCAGGCCTTTCGCGACACGCTGGCCGACGAGGAAGCGCTGGCCAAGCGCCTGGCACCCTTCGAGATCGTCGTCGGCGTTCGCGAGCGGACCCGCTTCACCGCGGGCCTTCTCGGCCGACTGCCGAAGCTCGAGCTGATCGCGCTCGGCGGAGGCATGACCGGCCAGGTGGACATGGCCGCCGCCACCGCCCGCGGCATCGTGGTCACCGACAGCAGCGGCTCGGGTGCGGCGGCCATCGAGCACACGATCGGCATGATCATGGCCGCCGTCCGCCGGATCCCTCAGGAGGACCGGGCGCTGCGGGCGGGACGCTGGCAGACCGCGGTGGGCATCGAGCTCGGTGGCAAGACGCTGGGCATCATCGGCCTCGGCAAGATCGGCTCCAAGATCGCCGCCTTCGGTCGCCTGCTCGACATGCGCGTCCTGGCGTGCGGCCTGACCCTGACGCCCGAGCGCGCCACCGCGGCCGGCGCCACGATGGTGCCGCTCGACACGCTGCTGCGCGACAGCGACGTGGTGAGCGTCAATCTGCGACTGTCCGACAAGACGCGCGGATTCCTCGGCGCCCGCCATCTGGCGCTGATGAAGCCGACGGCGTTCCTGATCAACAGCGCGCGCGGACCGATCGTGGACGAGGCCGCGCTGGTGGCCGCGCTGCGCGAGCGCCGCATCGCGGGCGCCGCGCTCGACGTCTACGATCAGGAGCCGCTGCCCGCCGGCCATCCGTTGATGACGCTCGACAACGCGGTGCTGACGCCGCACAGCGGCTTCGTGACCGCCGAGACCTACGCCGCGTTCTTCGGCGGCGCGGTCGACCAGATCCTCGCCTGGCTCGACGGCAAGACGCCGCCCCGCGCGCTCAACCCCGACGCCCGCCGCGCGCACTGAGATTCGCCGCCAGGGCACTCCGCTGGGCAAGCCGAGCCGCCTGGCGCGAGGCCGGCTCGCCGTGAGGGACCACGCATGAATCTCGGGCTCGAGGGCAAGGTGGCGCTGGTCACGGGAGCGGGCCGGGATGTCGGCCGCGAGATCGCGCTGCAGCTCGGGCGTGAGGGGGCGGCGGTGGCGGTCAACTACCTGAGGTCCCAGAGCGCAGCCGAGGCCACCGCGGCGGAGATCCGATCGGCCGGAGGCCGGGCCCTCGCCGTCGGCGCCGACATCGGCGACTACGCGGCGGTGCAGGCCATGGTCGAGCGGGTGAAGCGCGAGTGGGGCTCGATCGACGTGCTCGTGAACAATGCCGGCCACGTCCACCGGAAGTTCTTTCTCCAGACGAAGCCCGAGGAGTGGCGCGCGCAGATCGACGTCGGGCTCTACGGCGTGCTCAATTGCTGCCACGTCGTCGCCCCCTTGATGGTCGAGCGCAAGGCCGGTCGCATCATCAACATTGCCGGTGACTCGGCGCGCGTCGGCCAGGCGCAGCTCGCCATCACGGCCGCCGCCCGTGGTGGCGTGCTGAGCCTCACGCGAACGCTGGCCCGCGAGCTCGGACGCTCGGCAATCACGGTGAACGCGGTGGCCTTCGGCTGGGTGGAGACCGGTCATGTCGACCCGGAATTCTGGGAGGCCAACCGCGAGAAGATCCTTCAGGCCTACGCGATCAAGCGCCTGGGGCGGCCGGGGGACATCGCCCCCGCCGTTGCGTTCCTTGCCTCGGATCTGGCCGCGTGGATCACGGGGCAGACCCTCAGCATCAGCGGCGGCTACACCACCATCTGAGACCGATCGCGCGGCCGGCTCCGGCGCGGAGACGAGCCCGCGCGCTCGCTCAGTCGCCCCGCGCGTAGCCGAGCAGCGCGTCGAGCTGCTCGGCCAGGCCGAACAGCCGGACGCGGTCGCCCTGGCGCAGGACCGTGTCGGCCGACGGATGTGACTCTCGCGTCCCGTCGGCGCGCACGATCCCGACCACCGACACGCCGAAGCGCTCGCGGACCCGTGCGTCGTGCAGCGTGCGGTCGGTGAGGGGGCCGCGCTCGAGCAGCACCTCGCGCAGCACGGGCAGGGTCCCGGCCTCGCCCTGCGGGCTCGGGCCGCCCGCCTCCATCGCCTCTCGGAACTGCTCGAGGTAGGCCAGGACGCGCTCACGCGGCAGATCGAGGCGGCGCAGCGCATGGCGGATCAGCGTGGAGGCGGCTTCCAGCTCGGGCTGGATGACCTCGCTGGCGCCCGCCTCGCGCAGCCGCGTGTGGTGCGCGCGATCCTGCGAGCGGGCGAGGATGGGCAGCGAGGGGTTCGCCTGGCGCAGCTTGCGGACGGTCAGGCGCACCCGATCGAGCTCGGGAAGGGCCACCACCGCCAGTGCGGCGTGCTCGGCCCCCGCGGCCTGCAGCAGCCGCGCGTGGGAGGCGTCACCGAACAGACTCGGAATGCCGCGCGTGCGCAGACCGCGCACGATGTCCGGGTCCGTCTCGATCGTGACGTACGGCACGCCGAAGGTCTCGAGCGCCTCGGCGACGGCGCTGCCCACCCGCCCGTAGCCGCACAGGATCACGTGGCCCTCCAGCGTGCGCGATCGCGGGGCGGTGTTGCGCGGCCCGCGGGCGGCGCGGAACGAGCCGATGTGGCGCGAGACGAGCTGCACGAGCGTGGCGTTCAGCAAGATCGTGATGAGCGAGGTCGCCAGGGTGGCCTGATAGATATCCTGGCCGATGTAGCCCTCGCGGCGGGCGGCCTGCACCAGCACGAAGGAGAACTCACCGATCTGGGCCAGGCCCACGCCGGTGAGCAGGGCGGTCCACGGCGTCTCGCCGAAGAGCCGCACCACGCCGACCCGGATCACCATCTTGCCGACGACGACCAGCAGGACCATCGTGACGAGCAACGGCACGTTGTCGAGCAACCGGCGCGGATCGATGAGGGCGCCGACCGTGACGAAGAAGAAGGCGCCGAACATGTCCCGGAGCGGGAGCATCCGGGCCAGCGTCTCGTGGGCGAAGTCCGACTGGTTGATCAGCAGGCCGGCCAGGAACGCGCCGAGCGCCACCGACAAGCCGACCGACTCGGTGACCGCGGCAGCGCCCAGCCCGACGGTGAGCGCCACCAGCAGGAACAGCTCATCGTTGCGGGTGCGGGCGACCCGCGTGAGGATGGGCGGCACGATCCGGGCGGCCAGCAGGAAGAACGGCACCAGGATCAGCGCGGCCACCCCCAGGCCGCGGCCGATGAGCAGCAGCCGATCGGGCGCCAGCACGCCGAGGGCCGGCATGAGGGCCAGGAAGACGACGACCGCGAGGTCCTCGACCAGGCTGATGCCCACGAGGACGCGGCCGTGGCGCGTGTGCAGCTCGCCGCGGTCGAGGAGCACGCGGGCCAGCACCATCGTGCTCGCCACCGAGATGACGACGCCGACGACGAGCCCCTGCTGCAGCGGCCACCCGAGCACCGCGCCCGTGGCCATCGTGAGCCCGATCAGCAGCGCGGTGCCCAGCGGGCCGCCCACCAGCGCCACCCAGCGCACCCGCATGAGATCCTTCAGCGAGAACTCGATGCCGATCGAGAACATGAGCATGACGACGCCGATCTCGGCGAACACCTCGAAGTGACGCGAGTCGGCGATGGACGGCCCGGGCGTCAGCGGGCTGATCACCATGCCGCCCACGACGTAGCCGACGACCAGCGGCTGTCGCGCGAGCCACGCGAGCGCACCGCCCAGCACGGCGGCGATCAACACGTAGGCGAGATCGCGAAAAAAGACCGGCTCGGCAGCCATCGCGCTGCACCTTAGCATGCGGCCGGCTATGATCGAGGCCGTGGAGGCGATCCGGCTCGAGATCGAGGGGCCGCTGGCGCGACTGGTGCTCGACCGGCCGCGCGTGCTCAACGCCGGCAATCGGCGCTGGGTGGCCGATCTCAACGAGGCCGTCGCGCGTATCGCCGCCGCGCCGTCCGTGCGCGTGGTGGTGATCACCGGCGCCGGCCGCGCGTTCTGCACCGGCGTCGACCTCACCGAGCTGGCCGCCGGCCAGTTCGGCCTCGACGATTTCATCGCGTGGGAAGACGCGATGATCGCCATCGAGCGGATGGATCGCCTCGTCGTGGCCGGGATCAACGGGCACTGTCTGGGCGGCGGTCTGCAGCTGGCTCTGGTGTGCGACTACCGCCTGGCCAGCGAGGATGCGCTCCTCGGCCTGCCGGCGGTCAAGGAGTGCCTGATCCCCTCGCTGGCGCTCTACCGGCTGCCCCGCCTCATCGGCGCGGCTCGGGCCAAGGAGCTCATCCTCCTCGGCGAGCCGCTCGACGCTCGCACCGCCGAGCGCTACGGCCTGGTCAACCGGGTCGTGCCGGCCGCCGAGTTCCCCGCCGCCCTCGACGAGACCGTCGATCGCTTCCTGGCCCTGCCCCGGGCGAGCGCCCGGGCGAGCAAGCTGCTCACCGGCCGCGCCTTCGACCTCGACCTCGACGCCTTCCGGCAGCAGATGCAGGCCCACTTCGAGGTCTGCCTGGCCTCCGACGAGCACCGCCAGGCCATGGACGCCATCCGGGCCCGCCGGAGAGCCTGAGCGCGCCCGAGTCCCTTCCCGACCAGCGGGAACGGCCCTACCCGACGGCACGTTGCAAGGGTAGGACGCCCGCACGGAATCCTTTCGTGTCGGGAGTCCGGCATGGATTAAGGTGGGATATGGAGATGGCGACGGGACTCTTCGCCATGGGCCGGTGACGGACTTCTTGCCGGACACCCCTGCGGTCGCTCGTCCGTATTGCCCCGATTGCGAGCCGGATGCCGATCCGAGCCGCGAGATCCTCGACGTTCGCTGGTGCGCGGCGCACACGCCCGCGTGGAGCGGTGCCGAGGACTCGGCGGTGCGGGCGGAGGCATTTCTCTCGGGGAGCACGGAGGCGGGCGGCGACGACAATCGGCGCTGGTGCCAGCTGCTACATCGTCCGGCCCGCATCGCGGCCACGGCGAATGGCAACGGCTCCCGGCGTCGCGCAGGACGTGTGCCGGTGCGAACCGCTCCCGGACCCTAAGGCGCTTCCGGCGGCTGCGCGCTGGGCGCCGCCCTCGGCGGCGCAGGTGCGAGGCTTTCTTCGCGCGTGAGCCGCTCGCTCGCCGCGCGTCGATCACTCATCCGCGCCACACCCACCAGGCGAACAGCGCCACCATCGTGAAGGCCAGCGCGATGTGGGCGACGATGCCGGCCACCAGGCCCACCACCGCGCCCACACCGGCCCTCACGCTATCGGCCAGCCGGTGGGTCCGCCACAGCTCCACCGCGATCGCACCGAGCAGCGGGCCGATCAGGAGCCCGAAGGGCGGCACCACGAGACCCAGGATGGCTCCGGCCAGCGCGCCGACCATCGCCCAGCGGCTGCCGCCCGCGCTGCGCACGCCCAGGGCTGAGGCCGCGTGCGCCAGCAGGAAGCCCACGACGGCCAGCAGACCCAGCACGACGAGACGTCCGACGCCGACTGGCGTGAAGTCCGTCGCGATCGCGTAGACGAGCGCCCCGGCGAGGATCAGCGGCGTGCCGGGCAGCAACGGTAGCGCCGCGCCGATCAGGCCGGCGAGCATCAGGAGGGCGACGACGATCTCGACCCACACCATGCGGGCCACCAGAACGGAGGGGGCCGCGACGGCCCCCTCCGACCGGTCAGCGCTGCTGGTACTTGGCGGGCGCCTTCATCGGCGCGAAGAAGGCCGGGCGCGCCATCCGTCCCACCCGCACCTCGATCAGCACGGGGCGATCCATCCCGACCGCCTTGCGGACGAGATCGCCGACGTCGGTGGGCTTGGTCGCGCGCATGCCGACCACGCCGTACGCGTCGGCCAGCTTCATGAAGTCGGGGTTGGTCACCGCGGCGCCGTGCGTGCCGCCCCAGGACTCGTCGAGGTCGCGGGCCACGTTGCCGTACGCCTCGTCGTTGAACAGGACGATGACCGCGTTGATCTTCTCGCGCGCCGCGGTCGAGAGCTCCTGCGAGTTGTACATGAACCCGCCGTCGCCGGTGATGCACACCACGGCGCGGTCCGGGCGCGCGACCTTGGCGCCGAGGGCCGTCGGCACCTCGAAGCCCAGGTTGCCGGAGTACGACGACGTCAGGTACGTCCGCGGCCGATGGACCGGCCAGAACGGCCGCGAGTAGTAGCCGATCTGGGTCATGCCGGCGATGACGATGGCGTCCTCGGGCGTGCCCGCGCGCAGCGAGGCCAGGATCGAGTGATTGGGCTCCTGCGTGTCCAGCGCCGTCAGGGCTTCGCGGAGCTGCTCGCGCTCGCGCTTGCGCGAGGGCTTGGGCGGCGCGTCGGTGCGCAGCCGCTCCAGCAGGCGCTCGAGCGTCAGCGCGCGCGTCGCCCACCAGACCGACCGCCACGGGATGGTTGCGGCCGATCTCCTCGGCGTCCACGTCGAGCTGAACGATCTTCTGGCTGGGCTGGAAGGCGGCCACCGCGCAGCGCGAGCCGACGACGAAGATCGTGTCGGCGGCGTCGAGGTAGTCGCGCAGCGGGTTCTTGGGCCAGAGTGCGGCACCCAGCGCCAGGTCGCTCTGATCGCTCACCGAGCCCTTGCCCTCCGCGGACTGCACGACGCCGGCCTGGATGTACTCGGCCACCGCCGTCAGCGCCTCGTGGGCGCCGGAGGCGTGCACGCCGCCGCCCGCATAGATGATCGGACGCGTGGCGTCGCGCAGCACGCGCGCGGCCCGCTCGATGTCGGCGTCGGGCGCCGCGGTGCGCGTCACCGTGACCGCCGGCAGCAGCTCGGCCTCGCCCTCTTCCTCCAGGGTGTCGGGCGGGATCTCGAGGTGCACCGGGCGCGGACGGCCGGTCTTGAGCTGGCGGAACGCCTCCTGGACGGCGCGCCGGGATCTCGGAGACCTCCAGCACCCGCTTGCGCCACTTGGTGATCGGCTTGACCACGTCGAGCTGCTCGTTGATCTCGTGCAGCACGCCGACGTCCTTGCCGAGGTAGCGCCGGGGCACCTGCCCGGCCACCAGGAACACCGGCGACGAGCACGAGTACGCCGTGCTGAGCCCGGCCCCGGCGTTGAGCACGCCCGGGCCCCGGCACCACCAGCGCCACGCCGACGCCGCCGCCCGCCCGCGCGTAGCCGTCGGCCATGTACGTCGTGGCCTGCTCGTGCCGGGTCAGGATGAAGCGGATGTCCTTCTCGTCGCGCAGCGCGGCCATGGCGCCATACAGCTGCACGCCCGGCAGGCCGAACACCACGCGAACACCTTCACGCTGCAGCTGCTTCGCGAGCGCCTCGCCACCGGTCATCCTGGGCATTGGTCGCTCTCCTAGCTATGTTTCCGCAGCTCGAGGCGGCCGATCTGGCGGCGATGCACCTCGTCCGGACCGTCGGCGAACCGCAGCGTGCGGGAGTGCGCCCACCAGAAGGCCAGCGGGAACTCCTGGCTCACGCCGCCGCCGCCGTGGAGCTGCATGGCGCGGTCGAGCACGCCCAGCGTCATGTTGGGCACCGCCACCTTGATCTCGGCGATGGCCTGCTTGGCCGCCTTGTTGCCGACCGTGTCCATCATGTACGCGGCGTGCAGCACGAGCAGCCGGGCCTGGTCGATCTCGATGCGCGACTGGGCGATGCGCTCGGTCGTGATGTCGTTCTCGGCCAGCCGCTTGCCGAACGCCACGCGGTTGAGCGAGCGCTTGCACATGTACTCCAGCGCGCGCTCGGCCACGCCGATCTGGCGCATGCAGTGATGGATGCGGCCGGGGCCGAGGCGGCCCTGGGCGATCTCGAAGCCGCGCCCCTCGCCGAGCAGCATGTTGCCGGCCGGCACCCGCACGTTCTCGAACAGCACCTCGCCGTGGCCGTGGGGCGCGTCGTCGTAGCCGAAGACGGTCAGCATGCGCACGACCTTGATGCCGGGCGTGTCGCGCGGCACCACGACCATCGACTGCTGCTTGTAGCGGTCGGGGTTCTTGGGATCCGTCTTGCCCATGAAGATGAGGACCTTGCAGCGCTTGTCGCCGATGCCGGACGTCCACCACTTGTGGCCGTTGATGACGTAGGAGTCGCCGTCGCGCACGATCGAGGACTCGATGTTGGTCGCGTCCGAGGAGGCCACCTTGGGCTCGGTCATGGCGAAGGCCGAGCGGATCTTGCCCTCCAGCAGCGGCTCCAGGTACTGCTTCTTGAGCTCGGGCGAGGCGTAGCGCTCGAAGACCTCCATGTTGCCGGTGTCGGGCGCCGAGCAGTTGAAGGTCTCGGCGGCGATGGGCGAGCGGCCCATGATCTCGCAGAGGGGCGCGTACTCCAGATTGGTGAGGCCGGCGCCGCGGTCGCTCTCGGGCAGGAACAGGTTCCAGAGGCCGCGCTCGCGCGCCTTGGCCTTGAGCTCTTCCATGATGGGCGGCACCGTCCACCGGTCGGCGGCCGACTCGAGCTGCTCGTGGAACGTGGCCTCGTTGGGATAGACGAACTTGTTCATGAAGTCCGTCAGCTGCTCCATGTACATCTTGGTCTTCTTGGAGTATTCGAATTCCATCACCGGTCTCCCTCTGGCGTGCTCGCCAGGGGGGATTGTATCCTCGTCATGGCCGGCTCGAAGGGGCGATTTCCGGGCGCCGTCCGAGGCGTCGCGTCGAACGGAGCGAGCGTTTTCATGCGGATGCGAGGCAAGACCGCGCTGGTGACCGGTGGCGGCTCGGGGCTCGGTCGAGCCACCGCGCTGCGGCTGGCCGCCGAGGGCGCGCGCGTGGCGTGCGCGGATCTGGCGCTGGCGCGCGCCGAGGAGACGGCCAAGGCCGTGATCGCCGCCGGAGGCGACGCCGTGGGCCTGCAGGTCGACGTCACCGACGCGGCCGCTTGCGAGCGGATGGTCGCCGCGACGCTGCAGCGCTTCGGCGCCCTCACCACGCTGGTCAACTCGGCGGGCGTGGCGAGCGCGGCGGGGCACAACCCGCCGGCCGACGAGTGGCGGCGAGTCGTCGAGGTGAACCTCACCGGCACCTGGCTGGCTTCGCAGGCCGCGCAAGAGGCGCTCGGCGCCAGCGGCAGCGGATCGATCACCAACCTGGCGTCGATCTACGGCGTGGTGGGCGGCTCGAGCTCGGCCGCCTACGCGGCCTCCAAGGGCGGCGTCACCAATCTCACGCGCCAGCTGGCGATGCGATGGGCGCCGGCCATCCGGGTCAACTGCGTGTGCCCCGGACACGTCGAGACGCCGCTGACCGCCTCGTTCATGGCCGACGCCGCCTGGCGCGCGACGATGCTCGAGCGCTACCCGCTCCAGCGCTTCGGCCACGTCGACGACGTGGCCGCCGCCATTCTCTACCTCGCCAGCGACGAAGCGTCGTTCATCACCGGCGTGGCCCTGCCCGTGGACGGCGGCTATACCGCGGTCTAGGCGCGCTCCCGCGTGAGTCGTCTGGGCGCCGGCGCCGGCACGCGTTTCGGCTCCGGCTGGATCAGCGGAGTGCTCGGGGTCGTGTTCAGCGCACTGGCCGGCGGCGGCGTGCTGTGCCTGCTCTATCCGTCGTGGCTCACCACGCCCAACGCCCGCGGCTTCTATCCGCTCGACGTCGTGCGCTTCCTCATCTACGCGTTCCTGGCGGCCGGCTTCGGCCTCGGCACGCTGTCACTGCTCCTGCGGCGCAGCAAGGTGCTCGGCGTGAGCGCGCTGGCGCTGGCGACGCTGACGACGCTGCTGGGTGGATCAGCCGCCAGGGTCGGCGCGCTCGACGACACGCCCGCCTACGTGGGCCTCGACTGGTTTCTGCTCAACGTGCTCGTGCTGTCGCTGATCTTCATCCCGCTCGAGCGCGTGTTCGGGCGCCTGAGGACCCAGCCGATCTTCCGCTTCGGCTGGCGCACCGACCTCACCCACTTCGCGGTGAGCCACCTGCTGCTGCAGGCGCTCGCGCTGCTCACGCTGATCCCGGCCACCGTGCTGTTCGCGTGGGCGGTGTGGCCGGGGCTGCAGCGGGCGATCCAGGCGCAGCCGCTGGTGCTGCAGTTCGTCGAGATCGTCGTGGTCGCCGACCTGGCCGAGTACGTGGTGCACCGCGCTTTCCACACGGTCCCGTGGTTGTGGCGGTTTCACGCCGTACACCATTCGGCTCAGGCCATGGACTGGCTGGCCGGCTCCCGCCTGCACCTGCTCGACATCGTGGTCACCCGGGGCCTGTCCTTCGTGCCGCTCTACCTGCTCGGCTTCTCGCCCCCCGCGCTCTACGGCTACCTGGTCTTCGTCTCGTTCCACGCGGTGTTCATCCACACCAACATCCGCTTCCGCTTCAAGCGCATCGAGTGGCTCGTGGTGACGCCGCGGTTTCACCACTGGCACCACGCCGACGCCCCGGAGGCCATCGACACCAACTTCGCCATCCACCTGCCGGTGATCGATCGGCTGTTCGGCACCTGCTACTTCCCTGACGGCCGCTGGCCCGAGGCGTATGGGATCAGCGGCGCGCCGGTGCCGGACGGCTGGCTGCCTCAGCTCACGTGGCCGTTCCGGCGCCCGCGCCCCGTCGTACACTGAGCGCCCGGAGGAGTCGCCATGGCCGAGCTCGAGCCCGTCCACCTCATGCGCTGGATCGAGGACAACCGCGCCGCGTTCACGCCGCCGGTGGCCAACAAGGAAGTCTTCCCCGAGAGCGAGTTCATCTATCAGATCGTTCGCGGGCCGAACGCACGGAACGATTTCCACCTGGACCCGGGCGACGAGATCTTCTTCCAGCTGAAGGGCGACATCACCGTCCGGTGCCGCCAAGCCGACGGCCGGATGCGTGACGTCCGGGTGCACGAGGGCGAGTCGATGCTGGTGCGCGCCGGCACCCCGCACTGTCCGATCCGGCCGGCGGGCACCTGGGGCCTGGTGATCGAGCGCAAGCGCCGCCCCGACGAGCTGGACGCACTGGCCTGGTTCTGCGAGGGCTGCGGCGCTCCGCTCCACGAGGAGACCTTCGCCTGCGCGGACATCGAGCGCGAGCTGAAGGCCATCATCGAGCGCTTCAACGCGAGCGAGGCACTCCGCACCTGCCAGCGGTGTGGCGCTGTGCTCTCCGTGCCGGCCGGCGCAGCCTAGCCGCGGGCGAGCTACGCCGGCTGGGCGTAGTGGTCGATGATGAAGCGCGAGATGGAGTGGCGGCGAGGGCAGGCTGGGCAGCGCGTCGCAGGGGAACCAGCGCGCGTCCTCCAGCTCGTCCTGATCGACCACCACGTCGCCGCCGGCGTAGGTGGCCACGAAGCCGATCATCATCTGGCTCGGGAACGGCCAGTTCTGGCTGCCGACGTAGCGGATGTCCGTCACGTCGACGCCGGCCTCTTCCTTGATCTCGCGCGCCACGCACGACTCCAGCGACTCGCCGTTGTCCACGAAGCCCGCGATGAGCGCGTAGCGCCCCGGCGCCCAGTCGGCCTTGCGGGTCAGCAGCACGCGGTTGCCGTCGCGCACGAGCACGATGGTGGCCGGGTGCAGGTGCGGGTAGTGCTCGTAGCGGCAGCCCGGGCAGCTGCTTGCCCCACTCGTTCTCGATGCGTGTGGTGGCGCTTGCCGCAGCGGGGGCAGAGGCCGCTGGTCGATTCCCACCAGAGGGCCTGCATGGCCATGCCGCCGAGCGACAGCAGCGCGATCGGGCAAGCGTGCGCCGCGCATCGGGATCATCGTCTCGCGCGTCAGCCCGGGCGGCGGCGCGGTCTCCGCCGGCGACCGGCACCACCCAGCACGGCTCGTCGCGATAGGTGCCGAGCCAGAACGGCGCGGCGCCGTCGAGCGGAACCGGGCAGTCGCCAGTGGGCAGCCGGAAGCTGTCGCCGTCGGGGGCGACGAGCAGGTTCTGCCCCTGCACGAGAATCCAGTGGCCGCGCGTGCTCGTCGGGCTTGTCGCCGCGCTTGGCGGGCGAGAACTCCACGCCGAGGATGTCGCGATTGAACGGCAGGTGCACGGTGAGCGGAGTCGTCATGACCACCACGGATAGAAGGGCGGCATGTCCTTGCTGGGCCTCCCGGTGAAGTGCGGCGGCCGCTTGTCGAGGAACGACGTCACGCCCTCCTGCGCGTCGGCGGACCGGCCCGTGTGCCACATGCCGAGCGAGTCGAGACGGTGCGCCTGCCGCGGATGCTCGGCGCCCAGCATGCGCCACATCATCTGTCGGATCAGCGCGACCGAGACCGCCGAGGTGTTGTCGGCGATCTCGCGCGCGATGTCGCGGGCGGCCGGCAGCAGCGCGTGCGGCGCGACCACGCGGCTGACCAGCCCGCCGTCCCGCGCCTCTTCGGCGGAGAACACGCGACCGCTGTAGGCCCACTCGGCCGCCTGGGCGATGCCGACCAGGCGCGGCAAGAACCAGGTGCTACACGCTTCGGGCACGACGCCACGCCGGGCGAAGACGAAGCCGATCTTCGCCGCGCTCGAGGCCAGGCGGATGTCCATGGCCAGCGTCAGGGTGGCGCCGAAGCCGACGGCCGGCCCGTTGATGGCGGCGATCACGGGCTTCTTCATCTCGAAGATGCGCAGCGTGACGAGGCCGCCGCCGTCGCGATGGTCTTCCGGGCGCTCGCTGCGTCCGGGCCCGCCGGCGAAGGTCTTGCCGCCGCCGCCCAGGTCGGCGCCGGCGCAGAAGGCGCGGCCCGGCGCCGGTCACGATCACCGCCCGCACGCCGTCGTCGCCGTCGGCCTGATCGAACGCCTCGACCAGCTCGCGAATCACCGTGGTGTTGACGGCGTTGAGCCGGTCCGGACGGTTGAGCGTGACCGTGGCCACCCGGTCGGCGACGTCGTAGAGGAGCGTCTCGAACGCCACGTCAGAAGCCCAGCGCGCGGCGGTCGTCGCGCGTGCCGGCGGCGACCGGCTCCAGCGGCGCCGCCGCGGTCACCTCGAGCTTCTGCAGCGCGGGCATCACCTCGGCCGCGAAGAGGCGAATGTTGCGCTCGGCCTCGTCGTACGGCATCCCGGCGTACGAGAACACGCCGACGTAGTGGCTGTTGCCCGTCCGCCGGTGGATGTCGAGGATCTTGTCGTAGCACTGCTCGGGCGTGCCCCACACTTGCAGATTCGCGAAGTAGTCGATGACGGTGTCGGTTCCATACTGCGCGATCTTGTCGCTCATCTTGCCGTAGTACTCGTAGCCCTTGGTGGTGGCGAGATGGTCGCCCTGGAACTGGTAGTGATCGAGGACCGTCTGGTAGTAGCCGCCGATGTAGCGGCGCGCCATCTCGCGCGCCCGCTCGGGGTCACGATCGCAGAACGTCCAGCCGGCCGAGACCGGCGGCGGCGCGTCGACGCCGTTGACCTGGCGATAGATGCTCCGGTAGGTCTCCAGCTCCTTGGCGACCTCGTGCCACGGCTTCTGCGGAATGATCAGGATGCCGACGCCCAGCTTGGCCATGATCGGCAGCGACTCGGGCGAGACGGCGGCGGCGTAGGTGCGGCCGCGGAACGACTTGAACGGCGCCGGCCGGATCGCCGCGCGCGGCTGCTTCACGAACGCGCCGTCGTACTCGCAGTAGCCGGTCTCGAGCCCGCCCAGGATCATCTCGGCGGACTCCACGAAGCGCGGGCGCGACTCGTCCATCGAGAGACGGAAGCCGTCGAACTCGACCTTGGCGGCGCCCCGGCCCAGACCGAGGATCAGCCGGCCGTCGGAGATGTTGTCGAGCATCGCGATCTCTTCGGCCGCGCGCATCGGGTCGTGCCACGGCAGCACCACCACCATCGAGCCCAGCTGCGCGCGCTCGGTGCGCCCCGCCATGTAGGTGAGGAACTGCAGCACGTCGGGGCACATGGTGTAGTCGGTGAAGTGGTGCTCGACGCCCCAGATCGACTGGAAGCCGAGCGGCTCGGCCAGGTCGGCGAGTCTCAGCTCGTGGCGGTACACCTCGCGGTCGGTCGTGCCCTTGTGCGGATTCTGAAAAACGGACGCCATCCCGACGTGCATGACGATCTCCTCTCGGCCCAGCCGAGAGTAGCCCGCACCTCGCACCCCGTCAACGTAGGGAGGGGCGCGCGTTTGGTGGCCACCGGCACGCGCCGGCGAGCCGGACGATCAGCGACGGACGACGAGCTCGGCGTCGCCGGTGCGGCTCAGCATCTCGACCGCCGCGCCGTCCTGGCCCTGCGAGGCGCGCAGCGTCATGCGGGAGTCGCGCAGGCGCAGGCCGCGGAGCTCGATCCAGGAGAGCCAGACCGGCAGGTGCGGGCGATTGAGGGTGAGCTGGTTCTCGGCGGCGTCGGGCGACAGGCCGAGCATGCTGCCGATCAGCATGAAGACGACGCCGGCGGCCCACGCCTGCGGCGAGCAGGCGACCGGATACTGGGTCGGCCCGTAGCCGTCCACGCGGCGGAAGCCGCAGAACAGCTCGGGCATCCGCATGTTCTCCATCTGCAAGCACCGCCTCGAAGAGGCCGGTGGCCAGCGTGAGGCGCGGGCTGGACCAGGCCGTAGCGACGCATGCCGCCGGCGGCGATCGCGGTGTCGTGCGGCCACACCGAGCCGTTGTGATAGCTCATCGGGTTGTACAGCCGCTCGCCGCTGGCCAGCGTGCGCAGGCCCCAGCCGGTGTACATGTCGTCGGCCATCATCCGCCGGGCGACGATGTGGGCGCGGCTGTCGCTGACGATGCGGCGTCCACAGCAGGTGGCCGGCGTTGGAGGCGATCACGCGGCAGGGCGCGCCCTCACGGTCGAGCGCCAGCGCGTAGTAGGCCTCGTCGGGCAGCCAGAAGTCGGCCTCGAAGCGCTCGCGCAGGCGCGCGGCCCGCTGCGCGGAATTCGGGTGCCCGCTCGGCGGCGCCGGCCGCCTCGGCGATCCCGGCGGCGGCGAGCAGCGCCGCGTAGAGGTAGCCCTGCACCTCGGCCAGCGCGATGGGCGCCTCGGCCAGCCGCCCGTCGGCGTGCATGATCGCGTCGAGCGAGTCCTTCCAGCCCTGGTTCGTGAGCCCGCGCGACGAGCGGCGCAGGTAGGTGAGGTAGCCGCCGTGAGCGTCGGCGGTGGCCAGCATCCAGGCGAGCACGCGCTCGGCGGTGGGCCACAGCTCGCGGGCGAACGCGGTGTCGGCCGTCCAGCGCAGATACTCGGCCAGCAGCATCACGAACAGGGGCGGGGCGTCCACGCTGCCGTAGTAGGGAATGAACGGGAATCTCGCGACAGGCCGCCATCTCGCCCCGGCGCAGCTCGTGGACGATCTTGCCCGGCTCCTGATCGGTGAACGCGTCGTCGACCCGGCCGACGTGGCGGGCGAAGAAGCGGAGCGTGCCGGCGGCGAGGGCCGGCTCGAAGGGCAGCACCTGGAGCGCGGTGATGAGCGCGTCACGCCCGAACGGCGCGACGTACCAGGGGATGCCCGCGTAGGGGACGAACCCGTCCGGCGTCTCGGTGAGCAGCAGGTGAAGATCGCGCCGGGAGCGCGCGACCCACACGGCGAAGAGGTCGTGGTCGCTGCGCACCTCGGTGCCGCCCCGGTCGAGCGGCTCGGTGACGGCCCGGCGGCGTCGCAGGGCCTCGCCGTAGCCGAGCGCGGCCGGCGGCGGCGCTGGCTGGGAGGCCGCCGACGCCACCACGGTGATCTCGGTGCTCGAGCCCGGCTTCAGGACCAGCCGGTACTCGGCGCCGGTGGCGTCGAGCCGATCGGGCGCCGGCGTGAAGCTCAGCGTGGTCGTGCGCACGACGTCGTCGAGGCCGCGATAGCCGAGCGCGGCCTCGTTGATGCCGAACCGATCCGGCAACCGCACGCCGCGCCGCTCGCGCGGATGGCCGCGCACCTCGAAGACGTCCACGAAGTCGGCCGCGAATCTCAGCGTCACGCTGAGCTCGTGCGGGTCCTGGGTGAAGGCCTCGATCACCAGCATCTGGTAGAGCTGCCCGCCGTACACGGTGAGCCGCCGGGCCACCCGCAGGGAGCGGCCCGGCGAGGAGCTGCCCGGGCGAGTCGAGCGGGACGTCGGGGTTGGTGAGGTCGATCGCCGCCTGCACGGCGTCCTCCGACATGCCGGCGTTGAGCACGATCGGAGCGTGGCCGTGCAGGCGGAGCTCGAGCCGGTGCAGGAAGCGCGTGCCATCGACGTAGAAGCCGAACTCGCTTTGCGGCAGGTTCGGCAGATCGCCGCGCCGGTCGGTGACGAGGAACGCATCGTCGTGCTTGAGGACGAGCTTCGGGAGGGCGGCGACCTCCGACGCGAGGATGTAGTACTGCTCGCCAACGAGGACAGGCTCGGTCATGCCGCCCGGCGCAGCGCGCCCACCAGCCTCCGGTAGACCTTCTCGTAGCCGTCGGCCATGTGGGACACCGTGAAGTAGCTCTCGACGTGCTGGCGGCAATCGGCGCGATCGATCTCGTCCAGTCGCTTGACGGCGTCCGTCATCTCGATCAGCGTCTCACCGACGAAGCCCGTGCGCCCGGGGACGACGATCTCGGGCACCGAGCCGCACGGGCGGGCGATGACGGGCGTGCCACAGGCCATGGCCTCGATCATGACAAGTCCGAAGGGCTCTGGCCAGTCGATAGGAAACAGCAGCGCCCGCGCTCCGCCGAGGAACGCCGCCTTGTCGGCCTCGCCGATCTCACCGATGAACTCCACCAGCGGATCGTCGAGCAGCGGCGCCACCACGCGCTCGAAGTATTCGCGATCGACGGCGTCCACCTTGGCCGCGATCTTCAGCGGCACGCCCGCCCGGCGCGCGATCTCGATCGCCACGTCCGGCTGCTTCTCGGGCGCGATGCGACCCAGGAAGGCCAGGTAGCCACGGTCCTGGGACGCATACGGGTAGCCCTCGAGGGGCAGGCCGTGGTACACCGTGCCCGCCCAGGCAAGGTCGAGATCGCGCAGGGGCTCGCGCTGGGCATCGCTGATGGAGACGAGCGATGTCCGGGCAAAGTGGCGGTAGAGCGCCGGCTGGAAGTCGAGGTCCTGGCGCCCGTGCAGGGTGTGGACGGTCGGCGTTCCGACCAGACTGCCGAAGGGGAACGCGAGATAATCTACGTGGCAGTGGATCACGTCGAAATCGCCGGCGCGCGCGAAGGCGAGGTCGAGCTCGCGGATCAGATCCACGAGCATGAGGTCGCGGTTGGCCGAGCCCAGACGCATCGCGCGAGGGACCACCGGGACCAGGGTTGCGGCGGTCCGGGAATCGCCACTGGCGAAGAGCGTGACGTCGTGGCCGCGCCGGACCAGCTCTTCGGTGAGATGGGACACGACTCGTTCGGTCCCCCCGTAGAGCTGCGGCGGCACCGCCTCGAACAGGGGCGCAACCTGAGCGATACGCATTGGCTCTTTCGTGATATGCAATACGACGGCCAAGGACATGCATCGCCGATGAGGAAGCCAGCGTGATTGCGCAGACCGCGGAGGTTCGCGAGCAGCATCGCTTCGACGTCGCGGCGCTCGAGCGCTATCTGCGCGAGCACATCGCCGGATTCCGTGGTCCCCTCGAAGTCAGCCAGTTTCGCGGAGGTCAGTCGAATCCGACCTATCACCTGGCCGCCGGCGGCCGGGAGTACGTGCTGCGCCGCAAGCCGCCCGGCAAGCTGCTGCCCTCCGCCCACGCGGTCGATCGCGAGTACCGCATCATCACGGCGCTCGGCCGCACCGACGTCCCGGTGCCGAGGACCTACGTGCTGTGCGAGGATGACGCGGTCATCGGCACCGCGTTCTACGTGATGGATTGCGTGCACGGACGGATCTTCTCCGATCCCGCGCTGTTCGACGTCACGCCAGCCGAGCGGACGGCGATGTACGATTCGATGAACGACGTCCTGGCGCGCCTGCACACCGTCGACTCCGCGGCGGTCGGCCTCGGCCGACTATGGCCGCCCGGGTAACTATTTCAGCCGGCAGATTCACCGGTGGACGCAGCAGTATCGCGCGTCGGAGACCGCGCGCTTCGACTCGATGGAGCACCTGATCGAGTGGCTGCCCGCGCACCTGCCGGCGGACGACACCACCACGCTCTCCCACGGCGACTACCGGCCGGGCAATCTCATTTTCCATCCGACCGAGCCGCGCGTGGCCGCCGTGCTCGACTGGGAGCTGTCCACGCTCGGCCATCCGCTGGCCGATCTCGCCTACTTCGCGATGCCCTATCGCCTGGGCACCGAGTGGGACGGCTTCCGTGGCAAGGATCTCAAGGCTCTCGGCATCCCGAGCGAGCAGGACTTCGTGGCCGCCTACTGCCGCCGCGTCGGCCGCCCGAACATCCCTGACTGGGACTGGTACATCGTCTTCGGCATGTTCCGCCTGGCCGCCATCGCCCAAGGCATCATGGGACGGGTCATTGCAGGCACAGCGAACGATCCCCACGCAAGAAGCCGCGGCGAACGCGCCCAACCCTTGGCCGACGCCGGCTGGACAATCGTCCAAAACCAAAAGTAGAACGCCGCCTGACGAAGCCCGCGCGAGACTCAGCGGATCATCAGAGGGCGTCGCTCAGAGCGTGTCACTGGCAGAGGTGTTGCGGGCGTGAGTGTTCTTCGGATGAAGCTCGCGTAAGCCCATCGCCGAAGTCGCAGGGCACTCCGCCAACGGAGGGCAGGTGGCCGGGGGCTAGGGTGAGGTCTCTGGGAATCCGTTCCCGCCGACCGTAACCGCGCCTCACCTGGCCGGATGGAGCCCAGCCATCGAACGGCGCGACACGTGCGTCCGCCTCGTGATTCCCGGAGGCCTCACCCTACGCCCCCGGCCGCCTGCCCGGCGACGGGACGAAAGCTACGCGATTTCGAAGAGGCCAGCCGCGCCCATGCCTCCGCCGATGCACATGGTGCACACGACGTAGCGCGCCCCGCGCCGCTTGCCCTCGATGAGCGCGTGCCCCACCATCCGCGCGCCGCTCATGCCGTACGGATGCCCGATCGAGATCGCGCCGCCGTCGACGTTCAGCTTCTCCATCGGAATGCCGAGCCGATCGCGGCAGTAGACGACCTGCACGGCGAAGGCCTCGTTCAGCTCCCACAGATCGATCTGGTCCATGCGCAGGCCGGTGCGCTCGAGCAGCCGGGGCACCGCGAACACGGGACCGATGCCCATCTCGTCCGGCTCGCAGGCCGCCACGGTGAAGCCGCGGAAGATGCCGAGCGGCTGGAGCCCGCGCTGCTCGGCGAGCTTGGCGTCCATGACCACGCAGGCGGAGGCGCCGTCGGAGAGCTGGCTGGCGTTGCCGGCGGTGATCACGCCCTTTTCCCCCGCGACCGGCTTGAGCGCGGCGAGCCCGGCGGCGTTGGTGTCGGCCCGGTTGCCCTCGTCCTGCTTGAGCGTCACCGACTCCTCACGCGTCTCGCCGCTGGCCTTGTCGACCGTCAGCTTCGTGGTCGGCAGCGGGACGATCTCGCGGTCGAAGCGGCCCTCGCGCTGCCCGGCCGCGGTGCGCTGCTGACTGGCGAGCGCGTACTCGTCCTGCGTCTCGCGCGTGACGTAGTAGCGCTTGGAGACGACCTCGGCCGTCTCGATCATCGACATGTAGATCTCGGGCTTGTGGTCCTCCATCCACGACTCGCGGAAGCGGTGCAGGTTCATGTGCTCGTTCTGCACGAGGCTGATGGATTCGAGCCCGCCCGCGACCATGACCGGCACGCGATCGACGATCACCCGCTGGGCGGCCATGGCGATCGCCTGCAGGCCCGAGGAGCAGAAGCGGTTCACGGTGACGCCGCCCGTCGTGACCGGCAGCCCGGCCCGCAGTGCCGACACTCGCGCGATGTTGTGTCCGGTCGCGCCCTCCGGCATCGCGCAGCCGAGGATGACGTCCTCGACCTGGCCCGGCTCGAGGCCGGCGCGCTGCACGGCGTGCTGGATCACGTGGCCGCCCAGCGTGGCGCCGTGGGTGTTGTTGAACGCTCCGCGGTAGGCGCGGCCGATCGGGGTGCGGGCGGTCGAGACGATGACGGCGTCAGCCATGACGTTCTCCTTGTTTGAAATCGGGGGCCCCGAGATGGCCCCCGAACCCCCCAACGTCGGGGCGCCCCGGCGGAGCCGTGGCGCCCCTCGATCACACGCGAGCTAAACCGCGGCGACGACCATGATCTCGACCAGGTACTTCGGATTGGCCAGGCGCGCCTCGACGGTGGCCCGTGCGGGCGTGTTGCCCGGCGACACCCAGGCGTCCCACACGGCGTTCATCTCGTCGAAGGTGCGGATGTCCGACAGGTAGATGACGGTCGACAGCAGATTGGCCTTGCTGCTGCCGGCGGCGCCCAGCAGGTCGTCGATCTTCTTGAGGACGGCCTCGGTCTGGGCCTTCACGTTGGCTCCGTCCGCGACCTGACCGGCGACATAGACGGTGTTGCCATTCACGACCGCCCCGCTCATGCGGGGTCCCGCGTTGAGACGCTTCACGCTCATGGGTGTCCTCTCCGTCGAGGGGTGATGAAACGGATCAATGATCGCACAGATGGCGAGCGCCGGGCGCGCTACCCCTGGTCGGGCCGCAACCCCTCGGTCTGCTCCGAGAAGTGCGCGTGGACGACCTGCCACCGACCGTCCTTGCGCACGCACACCTGCGTCGTGCGGTACCGCTTGGGGTTGTGGACGTCCTCGGGCCGCCCGACCCACTCCTTGGTCCGTGACACTCCATCGGCGGCCACCATCGCCATGTCGCCGCGCACGACGATGCGAATGTTCCCGGCGCCGTACGGCTTGATCAGCCGGAAGCGCGGGCGGTAGTAATCCCACACCAGTAGCCAGTCGTCGATGCCCTGATAGGTGTGGCCGTTCGTATTGAAGAACGCCCGGCTCGGGTCGTTGTCCCAGACCTTGCGGAGCATCCCGGGATCGAGCGGGTCGTTGGCGGCGAGAAAGCCGTGGTGCACGGCCAGCAGCGCCTCGTGGTCGGCCTTGGTGCCGCCGTCGAACACGGGGAAGGTTTGATCGGGCGACATCGAGCGGTTCCTTTCCGGCCGCGCGCCGTCTGTGGCGCGTAGCCATGGCGAGCCCGCGTATCGCGGGCCGCCGTCTCAGCGGGCGATGCGTGCCAGCGTCTTCAGCATCTCGCGTGATTGTGCATCGGTGCCGACGCCGAACAGGGCGATCTCGCGGACGCCCGCCTTGCCGTAGGCGTCGAGGCGCCGGCGCACATCGTCCTCGTCACCGGCCAGGCACAGGGCGTCGACGAGGTCGTCGTCGATGACCTCGCTCGGCGCGGCGCCCTCGCCCACGCGCCGGGCAATCCACTGCATGCGCGCGGCGTCGAGAAGGCCGTCTTGCGTCAGCAGCCGCTCGAGGTCGGGCTTGCCCGCGAAGCGCGCCAGGTTGAAGGCGATCTCCGGGCGCAGCAGGTCCCGGGCCTCGCGTGCCTGCGCCCGAAGCGCAAAGGGGACGTACGCGACCACGTCGAACTGCGTGGCGTCACGCTGCGCCGCCGCTGCGCCGGCGGCCACGTAGCCGAGCGCGCGCCGGATGAAGGGCAGCGGGCACAGCACCGAGAAGATCAAGCCGTCGGCGAGCTGGCCGGCCAGGCCGAGCATGCGCTCGCCAATGGCCCCGAGATAGAGCGGCGGCCCCTCCGCCGGCTGGGGAAGGGCGAGCGTCACGTCGCGCAGCCGGACCCGCTCGCCCGCGAAGGTGGTGCTGCGCCCGGCGAACAGCTCACGCAGCACGGTGAGGGTTTCGCGCATGACCGTGAGCGGCTTGGTCGCGTCGATGCCGAGCCGGCCGACCAGCTCCGCCGGGCTCGCCCCCAGGCCGAGGGCAAAGCGCCCGCCGCCGAGGCGGTGCAGCAGCCCGGCCTCCATCGCCACGATGGCCGGGCTGCGTGTGTAGGGGCTCACCGTGCCGATTCCCACGCGAATGCGCGAGGTCGCGGTGATCGCCGCGCCGGCGGCGGCGAACGCGCCCGCCGCGTAGAGGTTCTCGTACATCCACACGCCGTCGAAGCCGGTCTCCTCGGCGAAGCGCGCGGTGCCGACGACCTCGGACGGCGTTCCCATCGGCAGCACGACGGCCACGCGCATGTCTTGTCCCTTTCGCTCAGGCACGCACGCGCGGGTTCAGCGCGTAGTAGGCGACGTCCACGGCCAGATTGATCAGCGCGTACAGCGCGGCGAACGTGATGGCGAAGCCCATGATGGCCGGGAAGTCGGTCGTCTCGATGGCGCGGACGGCGTAGCGTCCGACCCCCGGCCAGCTGAAGATGGACTCCGTGAGCACCGCGCCGCCGACCAGGTTGCCGAACTGCAAACCCACGACGGTGACGATCGGAATGCCGGCGTTACGCAGGGCGTGTTTGCCGAGTACCAGCCATTCCGCCAGCCCCTTGGCCCGCGCGGCCTGGACGTATTGCTGCTCGAGCACCTCCAGCATGCTGGCCCGCGTGATGCGCGCGAGCACGCCCATGGACAAGGCACTCAGCACCACGGACGGCAGGACGAGGTGGCTCATCGCCGAGCGCATGGCCGCGAGGTTGCCGGCCAGCAGGAAGTCGATGGTGAACAAGCCCGTGACGCGCGGCGGCTCGCCGAACGCGTCGGCGACACGCCCGCTGGCCGGCAGCCACTCGAGATAGGCGTAGAAGACGACGATGGCCATCAGCCCGAGCCAGAACACGGGCATGGCGTTCATGAAGAGCGCGAGAACGCGGCTCAGATGGTCGAGCCAGCGACCCGCGAAGACGGCGGAGGCCAGGCCGAGCGGAATGCCCACGCCGCACGCGATGGCGATGGCCGCCAGCGCCAGCTCGACGGTGGCCGGGTAATACATCTTGAGGTTGTCGATGATGGGCTCGCGAGTCACCAGCGAGCGGCCGAAATCGCCGTGCAGCAGGTGCCGCACGTAGATGAGGTACTGCACGGGCAGGGGCCGATCGAGTCCGAGCTCCTTGCGCGCCCGCTCCAGTCGCTCGGTGGTGACGTTCTGCTCGCCGGCGTAGATCAGCGCCGGGTCACCGGGCAGTGCCCGCGACACGACGAACATGATGAGCGACATGCCGGCCAGCACGTAGACCATGTAGGCGAGGCGGCGAAGGAGAAAGGCCATCCTAGACGTACTTGCGGCTGCGCGGGTCCAGCGCATCGCGGAACGCATCGCCGAGGAAGCTGAAGGCGAGGCTGGTCAGGAAGATCGCCAGGCCCGGGAAGGTCGGGTACCACCAGTAGCCGATCAGGTACTCGCGCGAGCGCGTGAGGATGGCGCCCCACTCGGCGGTGGGCGGCTCGGCGCCGAGCCCGATGAAGCTGAGCCCGGACAGGATCAGCACGGCGTAGCTGACGTCGAGCGTGGCGCGCACGATGACCGGCCCCAGGCAGTTCGGGTAGATCTCGCGGACCAGCACCGCCAGCCGCCCACGGCCCAGCGCGGTGGCCGCCTCGACGAACGACTCCTGCCGGGTCACCAGCACCTGAGCCCGGACGATCCGCGCGTACTGTGCCCACCAGATGGCTGCCAGCGCCAGCATGGCGTTGAGCATGCTGCGGGAAAAGGCGGCGACGATCGCCATGGCCATGACGAATTGCGGGAAGGCCAGGAAGATGTCCGTCGTGCGCATGATGAGCTCGTCGGCCCACCGCGGCGCGACGCCGGAGAACGAGCCCACCACGCTGCCGACGGCCAGCGAGAGCACCACCACGAAGAGGGACAGCGACAGCGTGAGCCGGGTGCCGTGGACGACCCGAGCGTAGACATCGCGGCCGACCTCATCGGTACCGAAGAAGTGCGACGCGCTCGGGGGCTGCAGCCGCGAAGTGGCGTTCAGCGCGTACGGATCCTGCCAGGCGAAGACGCCCGGCGCCGCGGCTACCGCCAGCATCAGGACGATGTAGGTGGCGGCCAGGACGGCCGGCAAGTTCCGCCGCACGCGGCGGCGGAACCAGGCGATCACGACCATGCCTGGCCGCTACTTCGTGCGGCTCAGCGAATAGTAGTAGACGTAGTTCGGTAGCTTGTACGGCACCGGCTCGAACCCGGCCACGTCGGCGCGGACGAAGTCGAGAAACAGCAGGCGGTGCAGGAACAGCGCCGGCTGATCCTCCCAGATGAGCGCGTTCACCTTCTTCCACATCTCCAGCGAGCGCGCTCGGTCCAGGGTGCCCTGGGCTTCGTCCATCATCCGATCCACGTCGGGATTGGAGTAGTAGCCAAAGTTGGCCAGGCCGGTGGGCTTGGGCAGCTGCGAGGCCGAGTGGAACATGCTGATCAGCGTCCACGACGGATGAGGCGTCACCGTCGTGGCGTAGTACACGACGCCGTTGATCAGGTCCGCGTCGGCCTGGGACGTTCCCCAGCGCCGCACGCGCTCGTTCATGGCCGGCCAGGTGTCCTCGATCAGCCGCGTGGTAATGCCGAGCTGCTTGAAGTTGGCCGTCATCAGCTCGTACATGGGCCGGCGCCACGCCGCCGGTCCCGTCCAGATCTTCAGCGTGAAGCCGCCGTTGGGGAAGCCGGCTTCGGCGAGCAATGCCTTGGCGCGCGCGATGTCGAACTTGTACGGAGTGGGCATGGGGTAGCCGGGCCCGAACAGCGACGCCGGCACCGGCCCCTCGGGCGGCGAGGTCTGGCCCTGGATGAGCTGCTTGTAGGTGTCGAAGTCCCACGCGTACGCCAGGGCCTGGCGCACCTTGCGGTCCTTCAGCGGCCCCACGCTCGTGTTCCAGAGCATCTGCTCCTCGAAGAACGACACCGTCTTGATCACGCGCACCGCGGGGTTCTTCTCGAGGGCGGCCACCGCGTCGGGTGCGACGTACACGGCGATGTCGAGATCGCCCTTCTCGAGCTGCAGTCGCTGGGCCCCCGCCTCGTGGATGCGCTTGATGACGATGCGCTTGAACTGGTTGGTGAAGGGCCGCACCGAGTTGGGGTTGGGCTCGTAGACCACGTCCACGCCGCGGCGCCACGCCGACAGCACGTAGGGACCGGTGCCCGCGGTGTGGTCCTTGAACCAGTCGGCCGCGAGGTCGCCGTCTTTCTCGTTGGCCTTCATGGCCGCAGGGCTGGCCATGAACGTGAGCGTCAGCCACGGCATCAAATCGTACGGCTGGTCGAGCAGGAGCTGCACGGTACCCGCGTCGACGACCTTCACCTCCCGCACGTGCTTGAGCGCTTCGTACGGGCCGCCCTTTTTGCCCTTCTGGATGCGCTCGACGTTGGCGCGCACCGCTTCCGCGTTGAACTCCGTGCCGTCGGAGAACTTCACGCCACGGCGTAGCGTGAAGGTGTAGCTCTTGCGGTCGGCGGAGATATCCCACTTGGTCGCCAGGTTCGGCGCCAGTGATGATCCGTCGGGTGGCTTGAGCTCGACGAGCGTGTCGTAGCTGTTGGGCATCCAGCGCTGCAGGTCGCTGTCGCCGCTGAAGTGAGGATCGAAGACCCGGATCTCGCTGCCCATGCCGACGGTCAGCACCGTCGGATCCCCGGCGCCGAACGCCGGCGTCGTCAGGACCACGACAGCCAGGAGACCGATCACCAGCCGCCGCGCATACGTCGCTGCCATCATCTCGCGTCCTCCGCGTGCCTCGGGCACGAGCATCCCGGGCGTAGCGTCGCGTAGCCTATCAGGCGGGAGCGACCCGGCACAAGGAGGCGACGCCCGAACGCGCGCGGCGCCAGCGTTCGGCTAGCCGCGCGGGGTCAGCTCGAACGCGCCCGCCAGCAGCTCGTAGGAGCGCACGCGCGTCTCCCACGTCTCGGTGATCGTCACCACGACCAGCTCGTCCACCGCGTACTCCGTGGCGAGCGCCTCGAGGCGGTGGCGGCACTGCTCCGGCGTGCCGACCACGCGACGTCGGCGGGCGTGCTCGACGATCATCCACTCGCGGGGCGAGTACTCGTAGGCTTCGGCCTCGGCGACCGTGGGATAGCGGCTGAGGCGTCCGGTGTACAGGCGCGTGATGAACAGATCGCGGCTCTGGGCCAGGCGGATCGCCTCGGCCTCGGTGGGCGCGCACACCACGAAGACCGCGACGCTGGCGTGCGGCTCGGCCATGGCCGGCGAGGGCTTGAAGCTCTGCGCGTAGGCGCGGGTCACCTCGGCGCCGCCGTCGGCGTTGATGAAGTGCGCGAACGAGAATCCGCATCCGAAGTGGGCGGCGAGGATGGCTGACTGATCGCTCGAGCCCAGGAGCCAGACCTCGGGCGCGCTCGGTCCGGTCGGCATGGCCAGGATGCCGGCGTAGGGATGCTCGGCCGGCAGGTCGCCGTGCAGGAATCCCAGAAGGTCGGACAGCCTGCGCGGGAAGTCCTCCACGCCGCCCATCGCGCCGCCGAGCACGCGGGCCGTCATCTGATCGCTGCCGGGCGCCCGGCCGATGCCGAGATCGATGCGGCCCGGATAGAGCGTCTCGAGCACCCGGAACGATTCCGCCACCTTCAGCGCGCTGTAGTGCTGGAGCATCACGCCCCCCGAGCCCACCCGGATACCGGAGGTGAGTGCGGCCACTTGAGGGATCAGGACTTCCGGGCTGGGCCCGGCGAGGGCCGGAGTCGAGTGGTGCTCGGCGAGCCAGTAGCGGTGATAGCCCAGGCGGTCCGTGGCCTGGGCCAGGGCCAGGGTCTCGCGGATGGCTTCGGCAGGGCTGCCGCCGCTACGAACGGGGGATTGGTCGAGGACGCCGAGGCGGAGCATAGGCCAGGGCCTATGCTACCAGGGACCTCCGGCCGGTCAGCCCGCCTGCTACTCGGGAGGATTCACCTGCACCGTGCCCGTCATCCCGCTCCCCACGTGCTGGCGGCAGAAGTACGAGTAGGTGCCGGGTGTGGTGAAGGTGTGGGTGTAGACGGTCCCGACCGCGCTGAGCGGGTTCGCCGGTGCAGTTCGTGTCTCCGGGCGAGCAGAACTGGTTGTCGGCGACGCCACCGGTGCCGCTGACGACGTTGTGGTTCGAGGACCCCCACTCCCAGCGCACGCTCTGACCGGCGTTGATCGTCACGGTGTTCGCCGCGAACGTGCGAGCTGCCGTTCGGGCCGACGGTCACGGTGGCGCCGGGGGCTGAAGGCGGCCGTGACCGTGCGGTTGGCCGTCACCGAGAGGTTGCACGAGCCCGTGCCCGAGCAGGAGCCGCCCCAGCCGTCGAAGATCGAGCCTAGCTCCCGTCACATCGGTGGTGAGGCTCACCGCCGTGCCGTAGTCGATGCTGGCCGAGCACGTGGCCTGGGCGAGATCGCAGGGCACGCCCAACCCGAGGACGCGGCCCTGGGCCGTGCCCGTCTTGTTGACGGTGACGGTGAACTGCTGGAGCTGGAACTGGGCGCCGACCGAGTGGTTCTGGTTCATCGTCAGCGGGCACGTGGTGTTGGTGCCGCGGAACGCGCAGTCGCCCAGCCACTGGAAGGTGGCGCCGACGGGCACCGTCCGCGTCAGCGTGACCACCGTGCCGCTGAGATAGGTCTGCGAGCAGTCGGCCCCGCAACTGATGCCGGTCCCGGTGACGGTGCCGGCGGCGTTGCCCGACCGCGAGACGGACAGCGTGAACTCCGGCTGGAACGTGGCCGTGACGGTCTTGGTGCCGTTCAGCGTCACGAGGCAGTTCCCCGTGCCGCGACGCTCGTGCACCCGGTCCACGAGATGAAGCGCGCCCGCGTCAGGAGTGGGCACCAGGACGACCTGATCGCCGTAGAACAGAGAGTACGTGCAGAGGGTGCCCCCGACACACGGCGGAGCGACGCCGTTGACTGTGCCGGGCCCGGTGGGGTTGACGTTCAGCTGGACGTCCTGCCGGTCGAACCGGACCGTGGCGATCACCTGGTCACCCGACGGCACGAAGCTGCACGTCGAGGTGTTGAATCCCGAGCAGGGACCGCCGGACCAGACGCCGAAGCGTGAGCCTACTTTCGCGGTCGCGGTGAGAAGGATCTGCTTGCCGTCGAAGATGGGCTCCTGGCAATCGGTACCGCAATTGATACCAGTGCCCGTCACGGTGCCGTCGCCGTCGCCGTCGCGCTGGACGACGACCAGCGTGCGCCGCCGGTAATGGGGCGTCGCAGTGGTGTTGGCCTTCAGGCTGAAGAGGCACTCATCGTGCGTGTTGCCGTTGGTGCACACGACGCCGGTCCAGTTCACGAAGACCACGCCGGTGTCGGGCGAGGCGAAGAGGTGGACGGGAGTGCCGTAGTCGATGAGCGCGCTGCACGCCGAGATGCCGAGGCCGCAGTCGATTCCTGCCGGCGTGGAGCTGACCTCGCCGAGGTCGCTCGGGGTGACGTTCAGCGCGACCTGCGTCAGCTGGAGCTCCACGTGGACCGTCTGCTGCTCACCGGTCGGCGTGAAGGTGCAAGACGGTACGGTCACGTTGCAGGCCTCGCTGAGGCCCACGAAGCGGGAGCCCGCGGCCGGTGTGACCTGGATGGTCACCGGCTTGCCGTCGAAGAAGTCCGCCGAGCACTGGAACTGGGTGGGCAGACAGTTCAGACCGGCCGGCGTGGAGACGACGGTGGCCTGGCCGTTGCCGTCCTTCATGATCGTGATGTTCGTCCGCAGCCGATAGGTCGGGGTGATCGAGACGTTGCTCAGCCCCACCTTGAAGCTGCACGTGCTGTTCGTCGAGCCGTTGCAGACGGTGCCGACCCACTTTCCGAACACGTGCTCGAGGTCGGGATTGGCCTCCAGCAGCACGGCAGTGCCGTAGTCGAGCGTCGCCGTGCAGTCCGAGAAGATGCCACCGCAGGAGATGTCGTCGGCCAGCGCGAAGGGGTTGGTGACGAAGCCGGCCGGATCGCTGGTGGCCGTGACCACGAACTGACGAAGCGCGAACGTCGCGGTGACGCTCTGGTTGTTCCCGGTCGGGATGAAGGCGCACGTCGGTCCGCTCGAGACGCAGGCGCCCGAGAAGCCGACGAGTTGAGAGCCCACGGCCGGCGTTCCGGTCAGCGTGATGCTCTTGCTGTCGAACTCGGCCTCGTTGCAGTCGGCGCCGCAGGTGATGCCCGGGCCGGTGACCGTGCCGACGCCGTTGCCGGCTTTCACGAGCGTGACCAGCGTGCGGGCGCGGAAGTTGGGGATCACGGTGACGTTGCCGCGCAGCGGGAACGAGCAGATCGGGTTCG
>CAVZOE010000008.1:0-18406 GCA_963776725.1 uncultured Candidatus Rokubacteria bacterium
TCGCCCTGGCGCGTGACGGCGCGGACGTGGGCATCAACTTTCTCGACGACCGCAAGGCCGCCGAGGTGGTGGCCGGCGAGGTGCGGGCCCTGGGGCGGCGGACGGTCCTGGTCCCGGGCGATGTCTCGCGTCGCCCGGAGGTCGAGGCCATGGTGGCCACGATCGTCAAGGAGCTGGGGGTGCCGGACGTGGTCATCAACAACGCCGGCGTGTTTCCGCGCGTGGCGTTCCTGGAGATGCAGGACAGCGACTGGGATCTGGTCCTGAACGTCAACCTCAAGGGCAGCTTCCTCGCCGCGCAGGCCGGCGCCCGGGCGATGGTGGCGGCGAACAAGCCCGGCGCCGTCGTCAACATCTCGTCCTCCGCCGTCCGCGGCGACGCCCGCGGCGTGCACTACTCCGCCAGCAAGGCCGGGATCATCGGCCTCACGCGCGCCATGGCCCTGGCGCTGGCGCCCCACCGGATCCGGGTCAATGCCATCGCCCCCGGCACGACCGACACGGCGCAGCCGCGCTACGGCAACACCGAGGAGCAGCTGGCCACCCGGGCGCGCGACACGCCGTTCGGCCGGATGGCGACGCCGGACGAGATCGCCCGCGTGGCCGTGTTCCTCGCGACGGAAGACGCGGCCTGGGTGAGCGGCGAGGTGATCCACGTCAACGCGGGCGCCTACATGGCGTGATAAGCTCAGCCCACTCGTCACCGCGCAGCACACCGGCCCGGCTGCAGGAGAGTCGTATGACCTCACGCGCGCGCACGGTTGCTCTGCTCCTGGTCGCCTGGCTGCTCCCGCTTGCTCTCGCGACGCCGGCCGCGGCCGAGCCCACCGGCACCGTGACCTTCGGCGTGCACGTCACGCTCGCCACGCGCTGGCTCGACACCTCCGAGACCGAGTCGGAGATCACCCCGTTCATGATTCTCTACGCGCTGCACGACGCCGTGGTGAAGCCGATGCCCGGCAACCTCAACGCCCCCAGCCTGGCCGAGTCGTTCACCATGTCCAAGGACGGACGCACGTGGGACTTCGTGCTTCGCAAGGGCGTGAAGTTCCACAACGGCGAGCCGGTCACCGCGGAGGACGTGAAGTTCTCCTTCGAGCGCTACAAGGGCGGCGCCGCCAGCCTGTTCCGCGAGCGCGTGAAAGAGGTGCAGATGCTCGATCCCGGCCGGGTGCGCTTCGTGCTCAAGGAGCCGTGGCCCGACTTCATGACCTTCTACGGCACGAGCGCCTCGGGTGCGGCGTGGATCGTGCCCAAGAAGTACGTCGAGAAGGTCGGCGAGGACGGCTTCCGCAAGGCGCCCATCGGCGCCGGGCCGTACAAGTTCGTGAGCTTCCAGCCGGGCGTCGAGCTGGTCCTGGAGGCCTTCGAGGGCTACTGGCGTAAGACGCCGAGCGTCAAGCGCCTCGTCATGCGCAGCATCCCCGACGAGGCGACGCGGGCCGCGGCGCTGAAGCGCGGCGACGTGGACGTGATCTACTACATCAACGGGCCCATGGCCGAAGATGTCCGCCGCACGCCGGGGCTCACGCTGGCCGCCACGCGGACGAACGGCGTGCTCTGGCTGGAGTTCCCCGAGCAGTGGGATCCCAAGTCGCCGTGGGCCGACCGGCGGGTGCGACTGGCCGCCAGCCTGGCCATCGATCGGCAGGCCATCAACGAGGCCGAGTCGCTCGGCTTCTCCGGCCCCACCGGCAACATCGTGCCGCGTCACCAGGAGTTCGCGCTGCCGATCGACCCGCACCCGTACGATCCCAAGCGGGCCAAGACGCTGCTGGCCGAGGCGGGCTTTCCGAACGGATTCGACGCCGGCGAGTTCACGCCGTACCCGCCCTACACGTCGATGGGCGAGGCGATCGTCAACTACCTGGCCGCGGTGGGGATCAAGACGCGCATGCGCACGATGGAGCGCGCAGCGTTCCTGTCGGCCTGGCGCGACAAGAAGCTCAAGGGCGTGTTCGTCGGCGCCACCGGCTCGGCCGGCAACGCCTCCACGCGCATCGAGCCCTTCGCCACCAGCAAGGGCATCAACGCCTACGGCGTCATCCCCGACGTCGAGGGAACGTTCCAGCGGCAGCTGCAGGAGATGGACCGCGCCAAGCGCCAGGAGCTCTTGCACCAGATCCAGCGCTTGCTGGCCGATCGCGTGGTGTTCGCCCCCATCTGGGAGAACGGCTTCATCCGGGCGTACGGCCCTCGCGTCGAGGAGCCCGGGCTGATGCTGCTGCAGGCGTTTCCCTACTCGGCACCCCTCGAGGATGTGCGTCTCAAGAAACCCTGACGGAGGACTCCTTGGCTTACGACCTCATCGTCCGCAACGGCATGATCGTGGATGGCACGGGCTTCGCGCGCTATCGCGCGGACGTGGGCGTGAAGGACGGCCGGATCACCGAGATCGGCCGCATCCACGCCACCGCCGAGAAGACCATCGACGCCGATGGCCAGTTCGTGGCCCCCGGCATCATCGACCTCCACACGCACTACGACGCCCAGCCGTTCTGGGATCGCCTGTGCACCTCTTCCATCTGGCACGGCGTCACCACGGTCCTGACCGGCAACTGCGGCCTGACGCTGGCGCCCCTGCGCCCCGAGCACCGCGATCCGATGCTGGCGACCTTCTGCTGCGTGGAGGACCTGCCGTTTCGCTCGCTGGCCTCGGTGCTGCCGTGGACGTGGGAGACCTTCGACGAATACCTCGAGGCCATCGACATCGGCCTGGGGCTCAACATGATGCCGCTGGTCGGCCACAACCCGCTGCGCCTGAGCGCGATGGGCCAGGCGGCCTGGGACCGCGCCGCCACCGAGGACGAGACGCGCACCATGCAAGACCTCCTGCGCGCCTCGATGGAGGCCGGCGCCTGGGGCTGGAGCACCACCAACTCGCCGACCCACGCCGGGACCAAGGGCGAGCCGGTGCCGAGCCGTCTGGCGGCCAACGAGGAGCGGGTGGCGCTCGGGCGGGCGATGGGCGAGTTCAACCGGGGCATCAGCGAGATCCTGCCGCCGTCGATCACCCAGCCCGACGAGGCCGATCGCCAGCACCTGGTCGACGTGGCCAAGGCCAGCGGGCGCCCGGTCTTCTTCCTGATCTTCGACGCGCAGTCGCGCACCTGGGTGGAAGCGGCGACCCAGCAGGGCGCCCAGCTCACCGCGCTGCTCCGCGCGATTCCGTTCAACCCGCGCTTCACGCTCAAGAAGACCACGTTCTTCGGCAACCTGGACGTGTGGGACGTGATGATGACCAGGCCCATCGAGGCGCGGCTGGCCATGATGGCCGATCCGGACAAACGCGCCGAGCTGCGCGAGGCGGCCATGCAGCGCCAGCGTCGCCGGCCCGGGGTGCCGGGCCGCTTCATCCAGTGGGGCTCGCTCATCGTCAGCAAGACCGCGCTCGACAAGAACCGGGCGCTGCAGGGCAAGAAGCTGACGCAGCTCGCCGAGGAGCTGGGCAAGCACGTCGCCGACGTCGTGCTGGATCTGGCCGTCGAGGAGAAGCTGGACACGGAGTTCCAGCTGCAGTCGCGGCCGCCGGAGAACGACGTGGCGCTGGCCGACTACGTGCGCTCGGGCCACGCGCTGCCGTCGCAGTCCGACGCCGGCGCCCACCTGAACACCAACTATTGCACCGCCGGTGAGTCGAGCTGGGTGCTGGGCGAGTGGGTGCGCGAGCGTGGCCTGCTGAGCCTGGAGGATGCCATCCGCCGCTACACCTTCCAGCCCGCGCGCATCATGGGGCTGCGCGACCGCGGTCTCGTGCGCGAGGGCATGGCCGCCGACCTCATGGTGTTCGACCTGGCCCGCATCGGCGTGAGAGACGACGAGGTCTCCCGCGACGGCCCCGGCGGCACGCCGCGACGCGTGCAGGGCGCCGAGGGCGTGAGCCACGTGATCGTCAACGGCCAGGTCGTGCTCGACCACGGCCAGCACAGCGGCGCCTTCCCGGGCCGGGTGCTGCGGGCCGGGCGACCCTGATTCGCATGCACCGACCGGGAGGGGAGTAACCATGATGAAGCTGGCACGGCTGGGACACGTGGCCTTGCGCGTCGCCGACGTGGAGCGCTCGAAGAAGTTCTACGGCGAGGTGCTCGGCTTCGAGGTGATCGAGGAAGATCCCGAGCATGGCGGCGTCTTCATGGCGCTGGCCGGGCTCAGCCACACGATCGATCTCTTTCCGGCCCCCGACGGTGCGCCCGACGCCACCCCCGGCGCCGCGGGGGTGCGGCACGTCGCGTTCCTCGTGGACAGCGAGGCGGATTTCAAGGAGGCCTGGCGTACGCTGCGAGAGCAGGACGTGCCGATCGACCGGGCCATGGACCACGTGAGCCAGAAGAGCATCTACTTCCGCGATCCCGACGGTACCGTGCTCGAGATCTACTACGAGCTGCCGCACGCCCGCGAGCTGTTCCGGCAGGGCCGCGGCGATCGCGACGAGCCGCTGGTGTTCGAACCGTAGGGAGCGGCCGTGGCGGCGGCCCCGGGCTACGGCTCCGATCTGGTCGTCGATCTGCTGCGCGCGGTGGGCATCGACCACGTCGCGCTGAATCCGGGCGCGACCTACCGCGGCCTGCACGACTCGCTCGTCAACTACGGTGGCCGGTCGTCCCGAGCTGATCCTCACCACCCACGAGGAGATCGCGGTCGCGCTCGCCCACGGCTACGCCAAGGCCGCCGGGCGACCCATGGCCGCGGTCGTCCACGACATCGTCGGCCTGCAGCACGCGAGCATGGCCATCTTCAATGCGTTCTGCGACCGGGCGCCGGTGCTGGTCCTGGGCGCCACCGGACCGATGGACGCGACCAGGCGGCGACCGTGGATCGACTGGATCCACACCGCGCTGGTGCAGGGCACGCAGGTGCGCGACTACGTCAAGCTCGACGACCAGCCCGCCACCGTGGCCGCGCTGCCCGAGGCGTTCCTGAGGGCGTGGCGCATCGCCAGCAGCGAGCCCCTGGGCCCGGTCTATCTGTGCCTCGACGCCGCCCTGCAGGAGCAGCCCATCGAGCACGCGGTGGCCATGCCCGACGTGTCGCGCTTTCGCCCCGCGACGCCGCCGCACGCCGATCCGCAAACCATCGACGAGGTCGCGCGCCGGCTGGCCGAGGCGCGGCGGCCCCTGATCGTCGTCGAGTCCCTCGGCCGGCGACCCGGCGTCACCGCGGCGCTCTGCCGGCTCGCCGAGCTCCTGGCCGCGCCACTGATCGACCTGGCCGCCGAGTCACAGGGGCGCCCGAGCGTTCCCGGCCAGCATCCGCTCGACATGACCGAGGCCCGGGCCGAGGTCGTGCGCGACGCCGACGTGGTCCTGGCGCTCGACGTGACGAGCTTCCTGAGCGCGCTGGGCGAGACCGACCGCAGCACGCGCGAGGTCCGCTTCCTGAACGAGGCGGCGCAGGTCATCGCCATCTCGCTCGACGACTATGCGTTCCGGAGCTGGGCCCACACGTTTCAGTCGCTGGCTCCGGTCGATCTGCCGATGGCGGCCGACGCCGCGCGCGTGCTGCCGGCGCTCGTCGAGGCCGTGCAGGCACGGCTGACCCCGGACCGTGACGGCGGCGAGCGGCAAGCGCGGACGCGGCGGATCGCGGCCCGCCACGCCGCGCTGCAGGCCGAGTGGCGAGCCACGGTGAGCCTCGAGCGCTCCGCTCGGCCGCTGGCGCCCGCGGTGCTCGCGGCCGAGGTGTGGGAGGTCATCAAGGACGAGGACTGGGTGCTGGCCAACGGCACGGGCAAGGGCTGGGCGCGGCGGCTCTGGGACTGGCAGCCGGAGCGCAGCTACGGAGGCAGCGGGGGAGCCGGGCTCGGCTACGGCCTGCCGGCGGCGCTCGGCGTCACGCTCGCCCACCGCGCAAGCGGCAAGGTGTGCGTCAACCTCCAGGCGGACGGCGACCTGCTCTACGTGGTCAGCGGGCTCTACACGGCCGCCCACCACCGCTTGCCGCTGCTCACGGTGATGTTCAACAACCGCACCTACGGTAACGACGAGGCGCACCAGGAGACGGTCGCCAAGACGCGCGGTCGCCCCGTGGAGAACAAGGTGGTCGGCATCCGCATCGACGATCCGGCGCCGGACTTCGCGCGGATCGCCCAGGGCTTCGGGGTGCACGCCGAGGGCCCCATCGATGCGGCCGACGCGGTCGGCCCCGCCCTGCGGCGCGCCCTGCGGGTCGTGAAGGAAGGCCGCCCGGCGCTGGTCGACGTCATCACGCGATTCTGAAGGAGGAAGCTCATGGCACGCGCGGGTTACCGGATCTTCGACGCCGACACCCACGTCATCGAGCCGGTCGAGCCGATCGAGGCCTATCTGTCGTCGGCGGACAAGGCGAAGCTGGCCGTGCTCGGGCCGCTGATCGGTCGCGCCCCGGCCAAGGGCGGCAAGACGCGCTACCAGATCGGCAAGCGCCCGCGGCTCGATCGCCTGCTCGGCTCGCGCGAGCGCGTCGCGCCGCCGGCGTCGGCCGCGCGCGGCGGCACGCCGTGGGACGTCCGCTGGCAGGGGCCGCCGTTTCCCAGCGACCGCGTGAGCTTCGATCCCCACGCGCGCGTGGCCGACATGGACATCGAGGGCGTGGACGTGAACATGATCCTGCCCTCGGGCGGCGTGCCGTCGTTCTGCGCGATCGAGGACGTCGCGCTCGAGCAGGCCATGTATCAGGCCTATCATCGCTATCCTCGCCGACTACTGCGCGCCCTATCCGGACCGCCTGACGAGCCTGCTGCTGGTCTCGGCGCGCGACGCCGCGGCGTCGGTCGCCGAGATCCGCCGCTGGGCCGATGCGCCCTGGCCGGTGGGCATCTTCCCGATCTGTCCCCCCGAGCTGTCGCTCGACGATCCCGACTGGGAGCCGATCTGGGCGGCGGCGCAGCATCACGACCTGACGGTCGTCATCCACTCGTTCACCATGACGGTGCCGTATCCGCCCGGGGCGTGGGACACCTGGGACAACGTATTCTTGCATGCGGGCCGCCGGTCACACGTGGAACGCGCAGCGCAACATGGCGGCGATCATCGGGGCCGGGGTGCTCGATCGCTATCCCGCCCTCCGCCTCACGTCGCTCGAGTGCGGCCACGGCTGGCTGGCCTTCTGGGCCGCGCGCCTCGACGAGCTGGCCGAGATGTCACGTCACGCGCTGCCCGCCCTCAAGCACAAGCCGAGCGAGTACATCCGCGGGCCGCAGTACTTCCAGAGCATCCAGCTTCACGAGGGCGAGCTGTCGCTGCGCCAGGCCATCGAGGCGCTGGGCGACGAGACCCTGATGTTCGCCACCGACTATCCGCACTCCGAGAGCTGGTTTCCGAAGTCGGTGGACGCGGTGCTCGGCTGGACGTCGATCCCCGAGGCCTCGCGGCGGAAGCTCCTGTGGGAGAACGCGGCGCGGTGCTATCGCCGGATCGGCGCGCGGCTGGGCGGCTAGGCGGGGTTTTCCTTGGCGCTGGTGTCCGGCGCGGTGGGCGCCGGTCGGCGCTCGCGCTCGCCGCGCAGGGCGGTGATCACGGTCAGGAGCACGCGATCGATGGCCGCGAACAGCAGCTCGACGCTGTAGCCCCCGAGGAAGGCCAGCACCGCCGGGGTGACGCCGCCGGGAATGCCCTGACCCTCGCGCGCCACCAGCCACGGCAGGCTCACGCCGCTCAGCATGCCCAGGAAGATGCGCACCACGAACTCTCCAGTGCGCCGGGCATCGAAGCTGCGCTGGATCATCTCGCCGTAGACCGTGCGCAGCACGAAGGTGACCGTGCCCAGCGCGCCGTAGAGGACCGGCAGCACCAGCACCGCCTCGATGGTGGCCACCGGCACGATCACGTTGCGCAGCTCGCTCCAGTTGACGAGCGGCAGGATGCGGCCGAGCGTCTCGTAGCCGGCCTGGATACGCCGGACCAGCCCGGCCTCGCGGTCGTCGAGCACTTGCAGGCGCATGTCGAGGTCTTCGCGCTGGCGCACCAGGCCCGCGCGCAGCGCGTCGCTTCCACCCGGCCGGTCGCGATCGAGCAGGGCGATCTGCTCCACGAGGCGCTTCTGCGCGGCGCGGCCCGGCCGCAGCTCCTCGAGCACCTTCGTGTACTCGGCCTGATCGGAGACGACCGCGCTGATGAAGGTGCGGGTCCACTCCAGTCCGCCGATCACCACGACCAGGATCAGCGCCAGGAACCCGAAGCGGTAGGCGACCCGCTGGGCCTCGGAGGTCAGCCCCTCGGACATCCAGCGCCAGGGCCACGGGCGGCGGACGGTGCGGCTGGTGGCGCGCAGGGTCGCCGCGGTGGTGGGGTACACCATGACCGCCAGCTTCGCGTACGCGGCGAGGAACTCCGCCTCCTCGGCGTCGCTCACGAGGTGGGCGGCGATCGTCTGGCGGCGGGTCCGGACGATCGGATCGCGCACATCCTTGGTGACATCGCGCCCGCTGGCAATCGCGTAGTAGAGCAGCGCGTCGGCGTCCTCGGCCGCCCCCGCCAGGCGCGGGGCGCCGGCGAGCTCGGGCGGCCCGGCCTCTTCGCTCACTTCTGCACCTGGATGCGGAACCAGCACTTGTCGTCGCCGCGGGTGCAGAGGCGCTCGGTGTCGAAGCGCACCTCGGTCTCCCACCGCCCCAGACGCAGCTGGCTGGCCGGGCGGGTGACGAAGATGGTGGAGCGGTTGCGCTGCAACGCCACCGCCTGCGCCGGCCCTTCCAGCAAGGGCCCGCTGCCGGGATCGAAGAGCCAGCGCACCTGCAGGGGCAGGGCGCCGTCGACGGCCAGACGCTCCCAGCACTCGTCACCGCAGTCGACCCTGAACCAGAACCGGAGCGGGTCGCGACCGAGGCGGAACAGCGTCAGCCGCGGGCTGGGCGGCTCGGGCGTCTCCTGCGTGGCGAACGCGAAGTCCGCCACGCTGATCAGCGGCTGGGTGTCGACGCTGATCTGGCGGGTCGTGAACTTCTCCGATCCACAGCGGCACGAGGCGCTGACCTTGCCGTCGCAGCAGCGCGGCTTGCCGTCCTCGCAGCCGCAGACGCCCTTGTTGTAGTGGCAGCACCCGGACGTGCCGGCCGCGTCGGCGGGGGAGATGGCGCACCCACCGCCGGTTCCTGGGAACGAGCCGGTGCTCCAGGCCACGGCGCCGAGACCCAGCGTGAGGAGCACCACGATCACGCGCTTCGTCAGGCTCATGGGTTCACCTAACACATCAGCCAGTCGCCGTAAGTGCCGCGAATTGGCTTACCTTCGGCGAACCGCGATAGTCGGAACGTTGGCAGGTCGGGGTGCCCGGCCGGCCCGTCGGTGATGAGCGTGGCCACCATGTGGCCCACGGCCGGGGAGAGCTTGAACCCGTGACCGGAGAAGCCGGCGGCCACGTGATAGCCCTCGGGGCCGACGCGGTCGAGGATCGGATGCCAGTCGGGCGAGACGTCGAAGCAGCCGGCGTAGCCCCGGGCGATCCGGCCCTCGGCGAGCACGGGGAAGCGGTGGCTCACGCGCGCCAGCGCATCGGTCGACTCGTCCAGGCTCACGCCCTCCTTGTAGGCGTCGGGATCCGCCGTGGCGCGCGACTCCTCGGCGTCGAGGCCGCCCACGAGGATGTGCTCGCCCATCTCCGGCCGCGTGTAGATGTTGTTGACGAAGTCGTAGAACATCGGGTGCGGCCGCTGCTCGGCCTGCGGCCACGTGACGATGCTGATCCGGTGACGGCAGACGTGGATCGGCAGCTCGACTCCCGCCATGGCGGCCACCGGGGCGCTCCACAGGCCGGCGGCGTTGAGCACCACCGGGGCGTGAATGTCGCCCGCCGCGGTGCGGACGCCGCGGACCCGATCGCCCTCGACCAGCAGGCCGACGACGGCGGTGTCCTCCAGGATGCGCGCGCCCGCCGCGCGGGCGGCCCGCGCGAAGCCCTGCGCGGTCTCGACCGGGTTGCAGTACCCGGAGGCGGGCTCGTAGCAGCCGGCCACCAGGTCCTCGGCGCGTAGCCGGGGCTCGATCTCCCGCATCTCGATCGGCGACACGAGCCGCGTGTCGATGCCGACCGAGCGCTGCAGCGCGACCGAGGCTTCCATGGGCGCGCGCATCTTGTCGTCGACGCCTAGCAGATATCCGGTGTGGCGGAACCCGCACGACTCGCCGGCGACGCGCTCGCCGAAGTGCTGGAAGAAGTCGAGCGAGTACCGGATCATCCGGCACGTCTCGGCGGTGGAGTAGTGCTGCCGCACGCACGCCGAGCTCTTCCCCGTGCCACCCGAGGCCACGGTCCCCTTGTCGACGACCACCACGTCGCGGACGCCCCGCTGCGTGAGGTGAAAGGCGGTGCTGGCCCCGGTCACTCCGCCGCCGATGATCACCACGGCTGCCGTTCGCGTCGTCGTCATGGCAGCGATGCTAGCGAGCCCGACGCCGTGATGCAACGGGCGAAAGGGGGTGGGAGTAAACCCGACAGCGGCCGCTGGGATATGCTTGCGGTCTCATCGTCGCCACCGAAAGGGGAACCCATGGATGCAGGCCACGGTTCGGCTGGCAACGGCGTCACTCGCCGGAAAGTGCTCGGGGTGGGCCTCGGGGGCGCGGTACTGGCGGCCGGCGGCCCTGCATTCGCCCAGCGGCCGGCGGGGGCGCAGCAAGCGTCGCGGGCCAGGGGACCGGCGGTATGGCTCGACATGGACCAGACCGAGCTGGATGCTGCGTACGACCAGGCCCAGTACGCGCCGAACCTGCAGCAGATCGTCAAGCGCTGGGCGACCAACAGCGAGGCCGTGCGAGCCCGCCTGGGTGCACCGCGACGCTTTGCCTACGGCACGACGCCGATCGAAGCCCTGGATGTCTATGCGACGAAGCCGGCGAACGCGCCGATCAACATCTTCATTCACGGCGGGGCGTGGCGGGTCGGTGCCGCCAGGGACCACGCGTATCCGGCTGAGCTGTTCGTTCACGCCGGGGCACACTACGTGGTGCCCGACTTCATCAATGTGATCGAGGCTCACGGCAATCTCATGGTGATGGCCGACCAGGTGCGCCGCGCCGTGGCGTGGGTGCATCGCAACGCCAGGAGCTTCGGCGGCGATCCGGACCGCATCTACGTGTCCGGCCATTCCTCGGGTGGGCATCTGGCCGGTGTCGTCCTGGTCACGGATTGGCGCAAGGACTTCAACCTTCCGGTCGACACGGTGAAGGGGGGACTCTGCTGCAGTGGCCTGTTCGACCTCAAGCCGGTGAGACTCTCGGCGCGCAGCTCCTACGTCATGTTCACCGACGAGATCGAGCAGGCGCTGAGCTCACAGCGTCATCTCGACAAGCTCAATGGCCCCGTCGTCATCGCCTATGGCACCCTCGAGACGCCGGAGTTTCAGCGCCAGTCGCGTGATTTCGCCGCGGCGGTGAAGGCCGCCGGCAAGCCCGTCGAGCTTCTCGTCGCGGACGGCTACAACCACTTCGAGATCCCCGAGACGCTGGCGAATCCGTACGGTGTCCTCGGGCGCGCGGTGCTGGCGCAGATGAAGCTGCCTCAGGGGTGATCGGCTCCCCGGGCTGCGAGGTCAGGTCGCGGCGCGGTCCGTCCGCCCCAGGATGCGCTCGAGGGCGCGCGTGAGCTCAGCGGCCGGGTCCCGCACGCTGGCGGCCTGACGCCAGGCGACGTAGCCGTCGGGACGGACGAGCACGGCGCCGTCACGCTCGACGCCATAGGTGGCGAGCCAGCGCGGCTCGGCGTCAGTCGTCGCATCGATCGCGAGCGCTTCGAGCGGTACGCCGAGGCGCTCGGCGGCGGCGCGGGCCGCGTCACACCACGATCGCCCATCGGGTCCGGCCAGGAGCATGAAGTCGCTGACCTCGAAGAGATCGAGCGTGGAGAGCCGGGCGCCGTCGCGCTCGATCCACACGTGCGGCGCACGGCTGCCGGGCCGGGCCGACGGCACGTAGTCGGTGACCGGATTCGCCAACCTTGGGTGGCGGGGTTCCGTCGGCGACGATCGCCCCCGACTCGTACTGCGCCCCGAAGATCATGCCCAGCTCGTTGAGGAACTCGGGGCGAGCCAGCGCGGCGGGCGGCGTCGCGTCGAGCGACTCGCCGCGGCCGAGCGAGCGCGCGTTGGCCAGCGCCTGCTCGGTGATCGCGCGCCCGTAGGGCAGCCGCTCGTCCTCGTAGGAATCGAGCACGCCGGGCCCGGCCCAGCCGTGAAGGACGGCGGCCAGCTTCCAGACGAGGTTGTGGACGTCCTGCACGCCCGTGTTGAGGCCGAAGCCTCCGGTCGGCGGCATGTGATGGGCGGCGTCGCCGGCCAGGAAGACGCGGTCGCGACGGTAGCGCTCGGCCACCTGGCCGGCCGCCACCCAGGAGACGGCGCCGAGGATCTCGACGTCGAGATCCGGCACGCCGGCCGCCTGGCGCACGATGGCCGCACAGCGCTCCGGCGTGTACTCGTCGCTGGATCCGTTCAGGGGCAGGTTGTTGATGAGGAATCCCCAGCGATTGACGCCGTTGATGGTGAGGAAGGTCGCCTTCAGATCCGGCTGCTCGATGAAGTAGAGCGCGGCCGGCCGATCGGCCACCCAGCGCGTGAGATCCGCGTTGAGCAGGACGTTGATGCTGCGGTAGAGGCCGGCGTTGCCGTGCATCGGCGATCCCGAGCGTCTCGCGCACGCGGCTGCGCGCGCCGTCGGCGGCGATCAGGTAGCGGGCGCGCACGCGCGTCTCGCCCTCGGCCGTGCGGACGGTGGCCGTCACGCCGTCGGCGTCCTGCGCGAAGGTCAGGAGCTCGGCGCCGAACTCGACGGCACCCGGGCGGAGCGATTCCGCGTGGGCGCGCAGCACCGGCTCCAGGTCGTCCTGGGCGCAGAGGCAGCGTGAGACAGGCGTGATCGCCAGGGCTTCGGCCCGGGAGCGCGCCGGCACGCGGCGCTCCAGCTCCTCGCCGGCCAGCGAGCGCGTCCACACGATGAAGCGCGAGCGCTCGGGCGGCAGGCCGGCGGCGCGGATGGCATCCTCGACGCCGCACTGGCGGTAGATCTCCATGGTGCGCGCGTTGATCCCGCGGGCCTTGGGATGCAGCGCCGTGCCGGGGTGCCGCTCCACCAGGAGCGAAGTCACACCGGCCCTTGAAAGCAGGATGGAGGCGGTCAGGCCGACGGGCCCGCCGCCGACGATCAGGACGTCGACGTCACGCATCGCCGGACAATGCCCGAGTCCGTGGCCGCTGTCAAAGCGCGGCGGCGGTGCTACAGTCGCGCTCGGAGGGTGCCCATCCGTGACGACTTCCAGCTCGGACGCGACCGCGACGATCGTGATCAGCCGCCTGGCCACCGGGCCGACGGCGCCGCAGGCCAATGCCGCCTGGCCCAACGTCCTGCACACGCGCATCACCGAGGTCATGAAGCAGATGGGGACGCCGCCCTGGTCCAAGCGCATCATCGCGGACGAGCGCAACCTCGTGACGCTGATCGCCACGCCGCCCGGCGGGGGCAACCGCCCCCACTGGCACAAGGAGTTCGACGAGTGGTGGGTCGTCCTCGGCGGCCGCCTGCAGTGGGAGCTGACGGGCGGCATCGTCGTCAACGCGGCCAAGGACGACATCGTGTGGGTGCCGCGCGGAACCGTGCACCACATCCGGAACCTCGGTGACGAGCTGTCGCTGCGCCTGGCGGTGGCCATGCCCCCGGCGATGCACTACTTCAGCCCGTGCGAGCAGTGTGGCTTCACGGACGACGGCCCCCGGGAGTGGAAGGCGTGAGCGAAGCCGAGGAGCTGGCGGCCCTGCGTGGCCCGGACGCCGCGCGGGCGGCGCGGGCCGCCGCCGCGCTCTGGCAGCGCTGGCACCAGGCCGGCGAGCCGGCGCTCGACGCGATGATGCGCGACGGCATCGCCGCGATGGAGCGGCAGGACTTCGGGGAGGCCGAGACGATCTTCTCGCGGCTGATCCGGGTGGCGCCCGACTTCGCCGAGGGCTGGAACAAGCGCGCCACGCTGCGCTTCGTGGTCAAGGACTACGAGGGCTCGATCGCGGACTGCGGCGAGACGCTCGCGCGCAACCCGAACCACTTCGGCGCGCTCTCGGGCCAGGGGCTCTGCCACATGGCACTCGGCCAGCATCGCGAGGCCGCCGATCTGTTCCGGCGGACGCTGGCGGTACATCCACATCTGGAGAGCGCGCGGGAGAATCTTCGCGCGGCACTCTCCGAAGTGGTCAAGTGGAACTAGCGTAGTCCCTGTGCCACTATACGGCCCACCAGGAGGTCGCCCATGAAGATCACCGCCAACGGCATCAGCGTGAACTACACCCTGGACGGACCGGCCTCGGCCCCGGTGGTGATGCTCAGCCACTCGCTGGCCACCGATCTCTCCATGTGGGATCCGCAGATGAAGGCGCTGACGGCGCACTACCGGGTGCTGCGTTACGACACGCGCGGCCACGGCGGGACCGACGCGCCGGCGGAGGCGTACACGCTGGACCAGCTCGCGCACGACGCGCGGACGCTGCTGCAGGCGCTGGGCATCGCCAAGGTCCACTGGGTCGGGCTGTCGATGGGCGGCATGATCGGCCAGACGCTGGCTCTGAAGTCTCCCGAGCTGTTCCTGAGCCTGTCCCTCTGCGATACGTCGAGCCGGATTCCGGCCGAGGCCAAGCCGCTCTGGGCGGATCGCATCAAGACGGCGCAGACCCAGGGGATGGAGCCGCTGGTCGAGGGGACGATCTCGCGCTGGTTCACGGCACCGTTCCGGGAGCAGCACAAGGACGTCGTCGATCCCGTGCGCACGATGATCCGCCGGACACCGCCGCAGGGCTACGCCGGCTGCTGCGCCGCGATCTCGGCGCTCGACCTCACCGACCGTCTGCCGGCCATCAAGCTGCCGACGCTCGTCGTCGTCGGCGAAGAGGATCAGGGCACGCCCGTCGCCGCATCGCAGGCGATCCAGGCCAAGATCGCGGGTTCGCAGCTCGAGATCCTCAAGTCCGCCGCGCACCTGGCGAACATGGAGCAGCCGGAGGCCTTCACGAAGGCGTTGACCTCGTTCCTGGCGCGTCTCAGCTGACGTCCGAGGCCGCGCCGCCCTCGCCGGTTGCCGGCGTGGGCGGCGCGAGGGTTGCAATACTAGCAGTCGAGGTGCCGTGATGCGCTGGACGTCAGGCCGGCAGAGCGACAACGTCGAGGACCAGCGCGGGTCGCGCATACCACTGGTCGCGGGTGGCGGCATCGGGAGCATCGTGCTCGTGCTGCTGGCCCTCTATTTCGGCATCGATCCGAGCGTGGTGCTGCAGGGCCAGCCGGCTCAGCAGACGCAGCAGGCCCCGGCCGCTTCCTCCCGCGGCAGCGACGAGGTTCGCGATTTCGTCTCGGTGGTGCTCGCCGATACTGAAGATACCTGGCGCGAGATCTTCCGCCGGATGAACCGCGAGTACATCGACCCCAAGCTCGTGCTCTTCTCGGGGTCGGTCCAGTCCGCCTGCGGAATGGCCGGCGCCGCCGTCGGGCCCTTCTACTGTCCGGGCGATCACAAGCTCTACCTGGACACGTCCTTCTTCAGAGACCTGCGCGATCGCTTCGGCGCCCCCGGCGACTTCGCCCAGGCCTACGTGATCGCCCACGAGGTCGGCCACCACGTGCAGACCCTGCTCGGCATCTCCGACAAGGTCCAGAACGCCCGCCGCGGCGCCGATCGCACCCAGGCCAACGCGCTCTCGGTGCGGCTGGAGCTCCAGGCCGACTGCTTCGCCGGCGTCTGGGCCAAGAACGCCGACAAGACCCGCCACATCCTCGAAGAAGGCGACGTCGAGGAAGCACTCGGCGCCGCCACCGCCATCGGCGACGACCGTCTGCAACGCCGGGCCGAGGGTCGCGTGGTCCCCGAAAGCTTCACGCACGGCTCCTCCGCCCAGCGCGTCCGCTGGTTCCAGCGCGGCTTCGAGTCCGGCGAAGTCCGCCAGTGCGACACCTTCGCCGCCAAGCAGCTGTAGCAGCTCTCGCAATCTCCCCGTGGCGTCCGCTGTCGCCGCCGGCCGGACGCATAGGCCGCGCGCACGCCCGCATGGCTCGCCTGTCGCCGTAACTCGCTCCGGGCTCGGCTCGCTCGGGCCCCCCATCCCCCAGAGGGGGTTCTGGCGTGGGCACTTCGATTGTTGGTGGCTCGCTCGCCGAGCCCTGCGCTCGTAACGGCGACGACGGCTCGCCATGCGGGCGTGCGCGCGGCCTATGCGTCCGGCCGGCGACGACAGCGGGCGTCGCGGCGATCGAGAGGCTTCGGCGTCAGCGACGACTGGAGAGGAACCCGCGCACGATGCGCAGGAATTCGTCGAGGCGGTCGTGGTGGAGCCAGTGGCCGGCGCGCTCGATGCCGGTGACGGTGGCGTGCTGGAAGTGGGCGGCGCGGCCGTCGGCGGCGGGGTTGCCGGAGCGGCTCTCGGTGCCGTAGAGGAGCAGGGTGGGGCAGGCGATGCGCGCCCACAGGGCCTGGATGTCGCGGCCGGCCATGTCGTAGGGCGGCCAGGCGCGGACGTAGTTGTCGAACTTCCAGCTGTAGGTGCCGTCCTCGTTCTGGTTGACGCCGTGGGCCGTAAGGTGGCGCGCCTGCTCCGCCGAGAGGTGCGGGTTTTCCTCCTGCATGCGGCGAAAGGCATCCTCGATCGAGGCGTAGCGTCGGGGCAGGCGACCGGCCAGACCGCGCTGTTCTCCGATCCACTCGTCCATCCGCTCGGCGATCGTCTTCTGGCGTCGCGCGGCCAGGGCGGTCGGCGACGGACCGAGGCCCTCGATGGCGACCAGCGCGGTGACGGATTCCGGATAGATTCCCGCGTAGCGCAGGGCGACGTTGCCGCCCAGCGAGTGGGCGATGATCGTCACCGGCGCCAGCTTCTGCTGATGTACGAGCTGGGCGAGATCGTAGACGTAGCCGGCCATCGAGTAGCTGCCGTCCGCCGACCACTGGCTGTCGCCGTGGCCTCTGAGATCCGGCGCCATCACGTGCCAGTCCTGCCCGAGCGCGGCCGCGGTCCAGTCCCAGTTGCGGCAGTGGTCCCGCCCGCCGTGGAGCAGGATCAGCGGCGGGCGGTCGGCATTGCCCCAGTCGACATAGTGCAGCCGCAGGCGTTGCGAGAAATACGTGCGGGACGTCGGACCGGTCACGGCAATCGGCGTGGGACCTCGCTGATCGGGATGCGCGAGGGCGCGCGTGCATGGGCACGGCCGGACAATGCCCCAGCCGGAGCCGCCTGTCAAAGGCGGTGTGATAGGCTCCGCCCGTGCCTGTCTCGATCGTGATCGTGGGCGGCGGATTGATGGGGCTGAGCGCGGCGTTTCATCTTCGCCGTGCCGACGCCGGCGTGCGGGTGACGGTGCTCGAGCGAGCGCAGGTGGGCGCCGCGGCGTCCGGTGCGAGCGCGGCCGGAGTACGCGTCATGGGTCGCGATCCTGCCGAGCGCGCGCTGGCACTGGCGAGCCTGGCGCGATGGGCCGAGCTCGATCGCGAGCTGGACGGCGCCACCGGCTATCGCCGCGGCGGGGGCCTGCGCGTGGCGCTGGACGCGGACGCCTGGAACCAGACTCCGGCCTGGGTGGCCGAGCAGCGCGCCGATGACGTGCCGCTGCAGGTGTTGAGCGCCGCGGACGTTCGGCGCCTGGCGCCCGGTATCGCTCCCGGCACGCTCGGCGGCGCCTACTGCGCCATCGACGGACAGGCCGGCGCGATGGCGACCGTGCAGGCCTTCGCCAGCGCCGCGCGGCGCCTCGGGGCTCACGTCGACGAAGGCGCGGCGGTCACGGCGGTCGTGGTCGAGCGGGATCGCGTGGCCGCGGTGACCCGGGCTGACGGTCGCCGCGAGCCGTGCGATGTCGCGATCGTCGCGGCGGGCGCCTGGACGCCGACGCTGCTTCAGGGCCTCGGCATACGCATCCCCATCACCACGCGACCGCTGCAGATGCTTCTGACCGAGCCTGGGCCCATGACGCTGCAGCCCGTGGCGAGCGCGTTCGGCCGCCGGCTCAGCCTCAAGCAGCTCGACGACGGCGCCTACCTGATCGGCGGCGGCTGGCCTGCGCAGATCACGGACGAAGCGGCGAACGCGTGGCGGCTGCAGGAGGAGAGCGTGAGCGGCAGCCTCGAGGTCGCCCGCGAGGTCTATCCGCCGCTGGCCGCCTGCAAGCTCGCACGGGGCTGGGCGGGCCTCGAAGCGTTCATGCCCGACGATCTGCCCGTGCTCGGGCCAGTGCCGGGCGTGAACGGATTGCTGGTGGCCGCCGGGTTCTCGGGCCACGGCTTCGCACTCTCGCCGGTCGTCGGCGATATCCTCGCGCGACTGGCGCTCGGCCACGACCCACGCACCGATCTCTGGCGCGGGCTCCGACTCGACCGACTCGCGCTCACGGGCGTGGCTGCGAGCTAGCGTCCGTCGCGCTGCCTACGCCCGGCTGCACTCGCGGTCGATCGCGGCACCGGCCCAGAGCAGCGCGCC
>CAVZOE010000009.1:0-163053 GCA_963776725.1 uncultured Candidatus Rokubacteria bacterium
CCAAGTCGACGTGACTGGTGAGGGTGGGGCTGGGGACGGTGACGAGGGGCGGCGAGAGCGGGTTGAACGTCACCTGCTCATCGACCTGGAAGTGATTCGGATGCCGATCGTGGTGTCGGGGTTCGCGACGGGCGCAGCCGCGAAGGCCTCTCTAATGCTTTTGACTTCGACGGGGACGCCGTTGACCAGGGTCGCCGGCTCTGCGTCTGGCTCAAGGCCTTGGCGTCGGGTTTGTGATCCTGCATCCAGTCGATCTCGACGAAGAGGTCTTTGTGGGTCACGGCGGCGCACGTCGGTCGTGAGCGTGATGCCGTCACCGTTCGTGTTGACCTGGACGCAGAGCTGGAGATCGACGGTGCCGTCACCGTCGAAGTCGATGCCGCTGCCGGCGCTGGCGCTGGTGCTGCTGGTCGACTCCCAGGCGGTCCGGGAGTGCGGCGTCCCCGTCCAAATCTTTGACTCGCCCGTTGGTGTCAAAACACGCCGCCCGGGGAAGGGCACCGGGTACGCCCCGCTAGGCGCCCCCAGCCCCGCGGCCAGTGGGGAATAGTAAAAAATAGGGAGCGGGTCTCGGCCCCCCTGAACGACGACCGAATTGGCGGGCATCCCGCAGGTGAAGGCCGGGAACTCGAGCGCGCTCACTGAGCCTCCCCGCCGGGACCACAGCGCATCCGTGAACAGGTCCTTCCCGGTCGCGTCCTCGGCGAACGTCACCGGATCGGGGAGGCCGGAGGCTGCTCAGGCCGGGCTCGCCGTCGAGGACGGACAACCCGGTGGCCGTCAGGGTGTCGTGGACTCCCAGCAGCCGACGCCGGTGTTCTTGTCGACCCGGTGGATGGTGGGGTCGCCCTCGCATGACACGAGCAAGACCCCGCCCGAGATGGCCAAGCCCTTGGTAGCGGCGTTCAAGTTGCACGGGTCCGCCAAAGGGGTTCCCAAGAGATGTTTGCCCCGTCGTTGAAGCGAACGATATCGTTCGTCGTCACCGGGCCGACGGTGACGCTCCTGCCAACGTAGATCACATCCGCCTCGGCATCCCAAGCCAGTCCTCTACAACTGGTGACTGCCGCAGGCGTCAAAGTGGGTCAGCGTCCGCCGTGCCGTCGGCGACCGCCGTAGTCTGGCTGTAGTCGATGCTGTAGAGGGCGCCGTTGCTCCCACAGCCGAGGAGAGGTCGCCCTTGTCCTGGCGATGGACAAGGTAGGCCCAGCCGTTCGGCGGCATGGCCAGTCGTTGAGATCTGTTTCACGGCGTTTCCGTTGGGGGACCGGACTGCTGAACGGAGTAACGAAGTTCAGCCGCTTCCGTACGGTGTCGGATACACCGTCGAGGGCAGCTCATGACCAGCACGGAGGGGTGGAGGGCTGGATCCACCCCGGCCAACTTCGAGCCCGAGACAAGGGCCAGCGAGGTGCTCTCCTGCGCCAGGTAGGGTCGGCGAAGGACGTCCCATCAGAACCGGGCGGAGCCGGTAGAGCAGTCGTTGGAACAATCGTGGTCAACGCTGCACCGACCCTGGAATGCGGTGCCGGCGCTGTTGACCCAAGCCGCGTCCGCAGTCGAAGGAGAGGCCGCACCCAGCACCCCGAGAAAGAAGCTGACCGCCATGCCAAGGCCCAGAACGCGGTGTGCTACTCATCGCTTGCCTCCAGCCTTCGTGAGAAGATGCACTGAGCGCCGCGGGCTTCCGCCGAGCCGGCTCATCGGCGAGCAGTGGGGCCGAGCCGGCGGGGATTTAGCTTGATCACGAAGGCGTCGGTGCTCGCTCCCGTTGCTCGAGCCATCCAAGAGCGCGCAGCTGACGTTCGCGATCACGCACGCAACGGGAAGACGACGAAGTCGTGCCACCGGCCGGCATCGTTCCCGGTGAAGTAGTTGACCTTGCCCGGGGGCTCATCCACGCCGAGGGCACTCGCCTGGGATTGGCGCCGAGGAGCTTCATGCGGACCGCGGGCGCCTGCGAGGCGTCGGGCGTGCTTGAACCCCAGCACCGTCTCGCCGGAACCCAGAAACACGAAGCCGCGACCCCGTGCCAGGAACTTCACCTGCGAATCGGTCTGCGCTGGTTGAGCTCGAAGAGCAGCGAGCGAGTTTCGGCAGGCTCCACGCCGCTCGAACTTGCGACAACAGTCGGCGCGGGCGCGGCGAGTTGCGCGCTCGTCGGTGAGAGCGGGAAGGCGCCGAGCAGCACGAGGGCGCCCAGCAGGAACGAGACGACGTACCCACCCAGAACCCACCAAAGCTTCGAGAGTCCGCATCCATCTGCCAACGAACCTACGCTGCCCACGAGTCATGTCAAGTACGCAACAAGTGCGCCGACTGCTTCCCTCCGAAAAGCTGTCGCATCGTCAGGGAATCGTGAGCCACATTCCCTTTCTAGTCGAAATTCGCTACTATCGTGACTTCCGTGACAATGGAAACCGAGCGCCGATACCTCACGACGGGCGACGTGGCCAAGGCGTGCGAGGTGTCCTCCGCCTCGGTGAAGAAATGGATCGGGCAGGCCAAGCTTCGTGCGATCCGGACACCCGGCCGGCACTTCCGGATTCCGGTCGAGGAGTTCCAGCGATTTCGAGCGGCCTACGGCTTTCCGCTGGAGCCACGCCCACCCCGCGAATTCTCGTGGTCGACGACAGTCCGATGGTCGTGGAGTTCATCATGGATGCGCTGCGGGATCTCCGGCCGGAGGCGAAGCTCGAGAGCGCGTTCAACGGCTATGAAGGATTGCTCAAGGTAGGAAACTTCTGCCCCGATTTGCTCGTCCTCGACATCCGCATGCCGGGGCTCGACGGCTTGGAGGTGTGCCGTCGGGTCAAGGCGAACTCCGCCACCCGGACAACGCGGATCCTCGTGATCACGGCGTTCGTCGACGAGGGGACCGCGCAGGAAGCCTACCGAGCGGGCGCGGACGGATTCCTCAGAAAGCCTCTCCGACTGGACGACCTCACGACAGAGGTCGAGCGATTGATTCGCGCGCGCCCACCGCGGCGCTCCCGACGACGCTCAGATCGCTGAGGAGCGACGGTCGCTAGCGCCCGAGGAACTTGCGCACGCTCGCAGCGATGCCGGCCGGGTCGAGGCCGTGCTTGGCGTAGAGGCCCTTGGGGTCGCCGGACTCGCCGAATCCGATCACGCCGAGGCGCTTGAGCGGCGTCGGGAGCGCGTCGCCGAGGGCTTCGGCCACCGCGCCGCCCAGGCCGCCGTGCAATCGAGTGATCCTCGACGGTCACCACGTGCCTGGTGCGTGACGCGGAGCGCACCAGCAGGTCCTCGTCGAGCGGCTTGATCGAGGCGGCGTTGATGACCTCGGCCGAGATGCCGTCGCCCTCCAGCGCCTTGGCCGCTTCCAGCGCGTTGAAGACGGTGCCGCCGCTGGCGATCACCGTCACGTCGCGACCGGGGCGCAGCGTGAGCCAGCGCCCGAGCTGGAAGCGATAGTCGGGCGGGCAGACGGGCTCGAGGTTCTGGCGGGTCAGCCGCAGGTACAGCGGACCGGCGTGCTCGATCGCGAAGGCGACGGCCTGCTTGGTCTCCAGCTCGTCGGCGGGCTGGATGATCGGGATGTTCGGCAGCGCGCGCAGGCAGGCGATGTCCTCCAGCCCCATCTGGCTGTAGCCGTCCTCGCCGATCGCGATGCCGCAGTGCGTGCCGACGATCTTCACGTTGGCGTTGGTGTAGGCGACCGAGATGCGGATGGTCTCGAAGCGGCCGACCACGAAGCAGGCGAAGGAGCAGACGAATGGGATCTTGCCGGTCAGGGCCAGGCCGGCGCCGATGCCGATCATGTTCGACTCCGCGATCCCGACGTTGAACGCGCGGTCGTGGTGCGTCTTGGCGAACTTGACCGTCATCGTGGACTTCGAGAGATCGGCGTCCAGGGTGACGATGCGCTCGTCGTGCGCGCCCAGCTCGAGCAGCGCTTCGCCGAAGGCGGCGCGAGAGGCTTTGGCGGGCATGTGCGGGCTCCTTATTTCTTTCCGAGCGCGGTCAGCTCGTCGACGATGGCGCGGATGGCGGGGTCGCCGGCCAGGTAGCCGGCCCACGCCGCCTCGCTCACGCCGAGGATCTCGCGAATGGCGGTCACCGCCTCCTCGGGCTTCGGGGACTTGCCGTGCCACTCCGGGTTGTTCTCCATGAAGGACACGCCCTTGCCCTTGACGGTGTGGGCGACGATCAGCGTCGGCGCGCCGCGGCGGGCCTCCGCCTGGTCGAGGGCCTTGCCGATCTGGGTCACGTCGTGGCCGTCGATCTCGAGCACCGGCCAGTCGAAGCTCTGCCACTTGGCCAGCAGCGGCTCCAGATCGAGGATCTTGGCCACGAAGTCGTCGAGCTGGATGCGGTTGTAGTCCACGATCACCGTGAGGTTGTCGATCGGGTGATCGGGCTGGCCGAGCTTGGGCGCGGCCATCGCCGCCTCCCACACCTGACCCTCCTGGATCTCGCCGTCGCCGAGGATGCAGTACACGCGCGCCGGCGAGCCGGCGAGCTTGAGGCCGAGCGCCATGCCGCAGGCGACCGACAGCCCCTGGCCGAGCGAGCCGGTGGCCGCCTCGATGCCGGGCAGCGCCATGCGATCGGGGTGGCCCTGCAGCGGGCTGCCGAGCTTGCGCAGCGTGATGAGCTGCTGCTCGGGGAAGTAGCCGGCCCGCGCCATGACCGCGTAGAGCGCGGGCACCGCGTGGCCCTTGGAGAGCACGATGCGATCGCGGTCCGGCCAGTCGGGACGCTTGGGATCGTGGCGTAGCCGGCCGAAGGCGATGGTCACGAGCAGATCGATCACCGAGAGCGAGCCGCCCGGATGCCCGGATCCGGAGTGGGTGAGCATCCGGATGATCTGCACGCGGCAGGCGCGGGCGATTGCGTCGAGCTGGGTTACGTCAGCCATCGAGAGCAGCTCCTTGTGGATCGGCGACCTCGTCGATGCGGACCCCGGACACGGCCACCTCGGGCGCGTAGACGACTTCGTCCGCCGCCCACACGATGGTGGCCCGGGCGTCCTTGGTCACGCCGACGACGTTGTTGAGGAACGTGGCGATGTTGTCGTTGATGCGAATGGCGTTCGCGCGGAGCGGCGCCACGATGCGACCGCCGCGAATGATGTAGGAGTCGGCGACCACCGTGCAGGTGAAGTCGCCCGCGCGCGGCCCATTGATCGGGTAGGTGTACCAGATCCGCCCGATGTAGAGACCGTCGCCCACCAGGCGCAGCAGCTCGTCGTGCGAGACCGGCTCGGCGCCCTCGACCACGACGTTGGAGGCGGCCACGCCCGGCGGGCCGTCGAACTGGCGGCCGCCGCCCGCGCCGAAGCGGAAGCCGTTGCGCGGGACGAGCGCTGCCGCGGCGGCCGCGCCGGTGGCGCCGAGCTTGTCGGCCAGCGCCGGATCCCGCAGCAGCCGCTGCGCGCCGTACCAGTTCGCCAGAAGGCCGGCCAGCCGCCCATCGCGGATCAGATCGGTGCGGCCGGTGGGCAGGCCTTCGCAGGTGATGCCCTTGGAGCCCACCAGGCCCGGCATCGCGCCGTGGTCGTAGATCGATAGCCGCGGCGAGGCCACCGTGCGGCCGAGGCGGCCGAGAAACGGCGTGGCCGAGGCGTAGAACGCCTCCGCGTTGCAGGCCGGCACCACGAGGTTGTTCATGATGTCGGCCACCGGCTGCCGACCGAACACGACCGTGTAGCGCCCGGAGGCAACGCGCTCGCCGCCCATCGCGTCGATCGCCGCCTGGGCCGCCGCCGCGCCGGCCTCGTCCGTGAAGTGCCCGAGCCGCGTGGTGGCGGACGATCCGGATCCCTTGGCGCCCTGGGCCTCGACCATCGCGGTGACGAACGCGCTGATCAGCGTGGACTCGTCCGTCTGCACGGCCGGCATGTGCGAGGAGACGATCGCGATCCGCTCCTGCAGCATCGTCACGTCGCCGCCCACGATGAGCCCGAGCCGACGCAATCCCTCGTCGTTGCCGCCCAGCTCGGCCAGGCGCGAGGAGCTCACGAAGGTCCGCAGCGCCCCGTTCACGATCGTCCAGCCGGCCTCCACCAGCCGCTCGTCGGACACGTCCATGAGCTCGGGATCGTGGTAGTCGACCAGCGCCCGCGGCTCGCGTGGTCGCGCGGGCAGGGAGACGAACTCGGGATCGGCCACCGCCGCCTGCCGAGCCTTGGCCAGCGCTCGCGCCGCCCCCGCCGTGCTCAGATCACTCGGCTCACTACCAAACCCGACGAGCCGTCCGCCCGGCGTCTCGAATACCGCCTGAATCCCCAACCCATACGACTCGACCGACTTCGGCTCCTCCACCCCATTACACGGAATGTGCGACGTGTAGTTGAGCCGCGTCAGCAAACTCCCATTCGCCGCGACAAACACCTCCACCTCACTAACACCGGGCTCCGCCCGCGCAAGATCGAACGCATCCTGCGCCGCCCGAGCCAAGCTCCGCCGTCGTCCGCACTACTGAGGCTCCTCGCGGAACGTGGTGACGCCGTCCGGCGGGGCCGAGGCCCGCGGGCGCGCCATCACGGCGAGCCGTCGTCGCCGTTGCCGCTCCGGGCTCGGCTCGCGAGCCGCCGACAATTCGAAGAGCCCTCGCCCCAACCCCCCCTGGGGGATGGGGGGCCCGAGCGAGCCGAGCCCGGAGCGGCTTACGGCGACAGGCGAGCCGTGCAGGCGCGCCCGCGGGCCTCGGCCCCGCCGGACGGCGTCACCGGGTTGCACGAGCGCCATTAGTGGCGCGGGTTCGACGACACGGCGGTGCCTTCGACCGGGTAGCCCTTCTCGTGCCACCCCGGCAGCCCTTCGTCGAGAACACGATGGTTCCGCCACCCGAGCGTATAGAGGATGTTGCTGGCCCCCCGGGCCAACGCGTGCGGGCACGTTCAGTAGAAGACGACGAGCCCGGTCTTGGAGATCTCGCTGGCGCGCGGCTCGACCGATCGCACCGGAATCGAGCGGGCGCCCTTGATGTGCATCTCGACGTAGGCGTCCCAGTGGCGCACGTCGATGAGATCGGCGTGCGCGCCGCCGTCGATCAGCTTCTTCAGCTCGTCGACCGAGATGAAGTTGGCCGGCGGGTCGGGTGGGGCCGCCGGCGCGGCGCCGAGCAGCAGCACCCCGGCGGCCACGAGCGTGGCGAGCATCGTCCGCATGAGCGCCTACCCTCCGGCGAGTCGGGCGCGGCTGCGCATGGTCGGCCCGCCGTTGCCGAGCTTCTTGGTCTGCATCGGCTGCCCCTTGCCACAGTTGTGGATGGGGTAGAGCGCGAAGTCCGATCCCACCGCGTCGACCTGCATGAGGTAGCCGCGGGTGTCGGCCATGATGCCGCCGTCGCGATAGAGACGCCCCAGCTGCCCGTGCTCGATCTCGTAGACCTTGCGCGCCGAGATGCGGAAGTTCTCGCGGCTCTCGGCGATCGACGGGATGCGATGCCCGACGAGGTACCAGCCGTGGTCGATCTCGCCGATGATGTCGGCGGGGTCGCGATCGCCCGCCGCGAAGACGGTGTTCGACATGCGGATCAGCGGTACCAGGGCGGCGTCGGTGGCCTTGAAGTGGCCGTTGGGCGCGCCGCCGAAGATCGCCGCCGTCTGCCGGCTGTTCATGAAGCCGGTGAGCACGCCCCGGTCGATGTGCTGCACGCGGGCGGCCGGCGTGCCCTCGTGGTCGTAGCGATAGTGCCCGTAGCCGGGCAGCGAGGGATCGGAGTACGCGCTCACCAGGGGCGAGGCGATCCGCTGGCCCACCTGGTGCTCGTCGAGCGCGGTCAGCAGCCAGGAGCGGCCCGCGTAGGCCGTCTCCATCTTGAGCGCGCGGTCCAGCTCGACCGGGTGGCCGACGATCTCGTGCGACACGAGCGTGTTGTAGTGCGGATCGGTGACCACGACCTCCTCGCCCGCGCTCGTCGGCAGCGCCGGGGCGGAAGCCAGCTCCACGCTCTCCCGCGCCAGGGCGAGCGCGAAGTCGAGGAACGGCGGCTGCACGAGCGGCGCCTCGGCCACGCCACCGGTGAGGATCTCCCAGCCGCGCTGGTGCCCCACGACGTCGTACAGCTCCTGGCTGACCTCGCCCACCACGCCCACGACGAGCGCCATGCCCTGCGTGAGGGCGAAGGCCTGATCGATCAGCGCGCCCTCGGTGGAGGCGAACAGCTCGCGGCCGAGCTGGGTGAGCGTGGAGATGTAGTTGTGCTTGATGGCCGGATCGACGGCGGCCACCTGGCGCGAGACGTCGGTGGTGAAGGCCACCATGTCGGCCAGCGGCACGGTACGGGGATCGACGGCGTACACCGCCGCCACCGTGTCCTGGCGCACGCTGATCGGGTGCAGGCGCGTGTCGGCCAGCGAGGCGCCCAGCGCGCCGAACTTCTCGCGCGCGGAGGCCTTGTGCTCGCCGTTGACGAGCGCCCGACGGTAGGCGCGCTCGAGCAGCTGTCGCAGCAATCCGGGCAACGCGTCCAGATCGGCCGTGCCCAGCGTGAGGCCCGCCCAGCCCGGGGCCACGCTGCGGTCGCCGGCCAGCACGCGCACGCCGGCGGCGAAGCCGTAGTCGTCGCCCGAGGACTTGCTCTCGCCGTTCTCCGCGGTCGCGAACTTGCCCTCGGCGACCTCCAGGCGGAGATCGGCGTAGGTCAGGTGGGGCAGGCGGCGGGCCGCGTCGCGGAGCAGATCGCGCACCTCCAGCTTGACGTGGTCGATCAGGTCGACGGTGATTCGCCGGGTCATCGCGCTCACAGTGGCTCGGCGAACGGCTCGACCAGGACGAGCTCGCCCGGCGCCACGTCGCCACGATCCTCTTCGAGCACGATCAGGCAGTTGCCGGCCACCATCGAGGACAGGATGCCCGAGCCTTGCGGGCCCGTCGAGCGGACCTCCCACGCCCCGTCGCGGTAGCTCAGGACCCCGCGCTTGAACTCGCGCCGCCCGGTCTTCTTGGGCAGCCGCTCCGTGGTGCGCGCGTGCCACGTCGAGTGATGGACGCGGCGCCGCCCGGCCAGCTTGTAGAGTGCCGGCCGGACGAAGAGCATGAAGGCCAGGAGCGAGGCGACCGGGTTGCCGGGCAGGCCGAAGAACGTCGTCTGGCCGATCCGTCCGAACGCCAGCGGGCGCCCGGGCTGCATCGCCACCTGCCAGAAATCGATCGTGCCGATCTCGCCCAGCACCTCCTTGACGAGGTCGTAGACGCCGACCGAGACGCCGCCGGAGGTGACCACGAAGTCGGCCATCGCGCTCGCCTCCAGCAGCTGCGCGCGCAGCGTCTCGCGCACGTCGGGCACGACGCCCAGGTCGAGCACCTGGCCGCCGGCCTGCTCGATCGAGCCGCGCAGCGTGAAGCGGTTGGCGTCGTAGATCTGACCGGGCTTGCGCGGCGTGCCCGGCTCGGCGACCTCGTCACCGGTGGAGAGCAGCGCCACGCGCGGGCGGCGGTGGACGCTGACCTGCCAGAGGCCGAGCGAGGTGATCAGCCCGATCTCCTGTGGCCGCAGCACCGTGCCGGCCTCGATCACGATCCCGCCGGCCTCGACGTCCTCGCCGCGCAGGCGCACGTTGACGCCCTTGGCGCTGCTTGCGATGCGCACGCGCGCGCCGACGCGCTCGACGTTTTCCTGAGGATAGACGGTGTCGGCGCCGGCGGGTAAGGGCGCGCCGGTCATGATCCGCAGCGCCTGACCAGACCGCAGCGCCCCGGAGAACACCGCGCCGGCGGCGAGGTCACCGACCACCTCGAGGTCGCGCGTGCCGGTGCTCGGGATGTCGCCACTGCCCACGGCGTAGCCGTCCACCGCCGAGTTGTCGGCGGGCGGCACGTCGAGCGGCGCCTGCACGGGTGCGGCGAGCACGCGCGCCAGCGCACGGGGCACCGCGAGGACCTCGGGAGGGACGGGGCCGGCTACCTGAGCCAGGATGTGCTCCTGGCCCTCGCGCACAGCGATCATGGGTGACATTATACGAGCCCATGGACGAAGTGCTGCCGATGCGCCCCGCCGGCTTCTGGATCCGCGCGGTCGCCCTGGCGATCGACGTGGTGGTCTGCGCGCTGGTGCAGATGTCCTTCGGCGTGCTGGGACGGGTGCTGATGGGATCGGCAGGCGACGACTCGTCGGCCCACTCGACCGCGTTCCTGTTCACGGCGATCTTCGCGGCGGCGTACTGGACCACGCTGCACATGGTGGCGGGCCAGACGCTCGGCAAGGCCGTCGTCGGCATCCGCGTCGTCGGCACCGACGGCGCGCTGCTGACCTTCGGCCCGGCCTTCCTGCGCTACCTGGCCTCGGGCCTGTCGGTGGTCACCCTCGGGTTCGGCTACTTGATGGCGGCGTTGCGGCGCGACAAGCGGGCGCTGCACGACCTCATCGCCGGCAGCCGCGTCGAGCGGCCCGTCGCGCCCCGCCCCATGGTGCGCCGGGTCGTCCGCCCGGCGCCGCCGACGACCGTCGAGCCGCCGCCGGTGCCGGTCGAGCCGCAGTCGACGCCGGTCGAGCCCCCGCCGCCCGCGGCCGCCCCGTAGCGCGCGTGCTGGCCACGCTGCCCCTGCGCGTGCGCAATCGTCTCGCGAGCACGATCGTGGCCGCGCTCGGCGACGAGCACGCGCGGTGCGAGCTGCGCGCGCTGGCGGCGGACGACACCACCGCGCGCGACTGGCTCGCGCCCGACGAAGGTCAGTGGATGGCCGCGCTGCGGGAGCGCGCGCGCCGTGCGGCCGGGGCGCTGGCCGATCGCCCCGCGCTCGAGCCGGATGCCGACCTCGGCCAGACGCTGCAGGCGGCCGGCCTGCTCTTCGACGCCGGCCTGCACTTCGAGGTCCACGAGGTGCTCGAGCCTCACTGGATGGCCGCCGCGGGCGACACGCGGGAGGCGCTGCAGGGACTCATCCAGATCGCGGTCGGCTTCCAGCATCTGGCCAACGGCAACCGCGCCGGCGCCCGGTCGCTGCTCGTCGAGGGCAGCGGCCGCTTGCACCAGCGTCGACTCGACGGAGTCGAGCTCGATCCGTTTGCGCGCGCGGCGGTCGTGGCGGCCGAGCGGGTCGAGGCCGGAGAGCCGATCGCCGTTCCATCGTTCCCCGAATTCTCACGCCGGTAAGGACAAGGAGATCTCCATGGAGCTCGGACTGAAAGACAAGGTGGCGCTGGTGACGGGCGGGAGCAAGGGCATCGGCCGGGCCGTCGCGCTCGGCCTGGCCGCCGAAGGCGCGCGCGTGGCCGTCGTGGCCCGCGAGCCGGGCGCGCTCGACAAGGCGGCGGCCGAGTGCCGTGACCGATCGCGGCGCGACGCAATTGCGGTCGCGGCCGATCTCTCGCGCCTGGACGAGATCGATCGCGTCGTGCGCGAGGTGAAGGACCGCTTCGGCAGGATCGACGTGCTGGTCAACAACGCCGGCGCGATTCGCGGCGGCGACTTCCTCGAGATCCCTGACGCGCAGTGGAGCCACGACTGGAACTTGAAGCTGCTCGGCTACATCCGGATGGCGCGCGCGGTGTTCCCGCTCATGCAAGCGCAGGGCGGTGGGCGGATCTGCAACGTGGTGGGCGCGGCCGGGCGCAATCCCACGCCGAACTATCTCACCGGCGGCGCGGCCAACGCCGCGCTCATCAACTTCACCAAGGGGTTGGCCGACCTCGGCGCGCCCTCGCAGATTCTCGTGACCGCGGTGTCGCCGGCGGCGACGGCCACGGAGCGCTGGGATTCGCTGATCGCTCAGCAGGCAGCATCCAGCGGCAAGAGTGTCGAGCAGCTCAAGGCCGAGGCGGCAGCACCGTACAAGCTTGGTCGCATCGCTACTTCGGAGGACATTGCTGACATCGTGTGCTTCCTGGTATCTGCGCGCGCTTCGTTCATCACCGGCATCTGTGTGACGGTCGATGGCGGCGCGACCCGCGGCGTTTACCCCTGATCTAGAGGGGGAAAACGCCCCCCAAGGGGGGACCTTGACATGCGTTACTTCCTGTCACTACTCTCTAGCCGGTCAGACCGCAGGCCGGCCGTGGGCAGTGTCCCAATCCGCCGCTAGCACAGGGAGCAGGAGGTCGCGCGATGTCCGCTAAGCTGTTCGTCGGCAACCTTTCATTTCAGGCCACGGAAGAGGACCTCCGCGAGCTCTTCGCTCAGGCGGGGAACGTCGAGACGGTCCGCATCATCACCGACCAGTTCACCGGGCGGCCTCGCGGCTTCGGCTTCGTGGAAATGGCCACGAAGGAAGAAGCTCAGAAGGCCGTCGAGATGCTGAACGGTCGGCTCTTCCGCGATCGCAACCTCGTAGTGGATGAAGCGCGCCCTCAGCCGCAGCGCGGTAGCGGCGGTGGAGGTGGCGGAGGTCCCCGGGGCGACCGGGGTCCGAGGTCGGGCGCGGGCGGTGGGGGCGGCTGGCGTCGCTAGCCGTGGTTGCCTGAAGAGGACGAGCCCGGGGGGGATTCCCGGGCTCGTTCTGCTTGCCCAACCGACCTCGTAGCCGTAGCGGCCTAAGTATCAGAAAAGGGAAAGCTGCGCGGTGTTCTCCTCGGGCTCGTCTCGGAAGGGCAGAAGCCCGTCCTGCTCCGTGAAGCGCCGGAATCGGTCCCAGATCTCCAGCACCTTGCCCTGGTAGTACTCCACGTTCTCGTCCGGGCGGGCGGGGTCCCACTCGGCCGCCAGGCGTGCGCATTCGTTGACCACCACGTTGCGGCTTCGACCGGCGACGTAGTACGAGATCTGATCGCCGGGCTGGCAGACGCGGCCGGTGGCCAGCGCCAGCTCGTAGCCCGCCGACGGCGCGCGGAGCCCGGCTCTCACGCGTTCCTGATAGGCCTCGACCGTGTCCTGCAGCGTGTCGGTACGCGCGAACTGGCGCACGGGCACCTGATGAGTGGCGAACGCTGTCAACCAGCGGTCGATCGCCGGCCGCACCGAGGCTCGCTTGCCCTCCAGCAGCAGACGCACGACCTCCTCGATGAGCCGTCGCTGAAACGGCTCGAGACCCCGCGAGCGGAAGCCTGAGCCCTTGAGGTGCACCCGGCCTCGCGCGTCCAGCAGCGCGTAGGTCTTCATCTTGTAGGACAGCATCGCCGCGTGGCGGCCGTCGAGCTCGAGCGCGATGCCCTCGGGAAGGTCGGCGGCGATCGCCTCCAGCAGCCGGACGTCGTGCTCGGCCACGTGGTCGGGCGGCGCGAGAAAGTACACGCCGTCGGTGTCGGCCTCGATCGGCACGGCGCCCAGCGCGGTGAGGCGGTCCACGATGGTGGTGACCACCTGCCGGCCTTCGGTGGTCACGCGATCGGCGGCGGCGAAGTCGTTGAAGTGGCCGCTGGAGAAGGCCAGGTAGCCGTAGAACGCATTGATGAGGATCTTGAACGTCTGCTGCAGCGCGTGCTGGTGCGCGCGCTCCTCGGGATCTTCGGCGCTGCGGGCCAGGTGCTTGGCCCGGACGCGAACGTCGCGCAGGTGATCGAGCAGCGCCGGGAATATCCCCAGCTCGTCGGAAGCCGGCGCGATGCCGCGGGCCAGCATCAGGGAGGGATAGAGCGAGGTGACGTCGACGTGCAGCACCGGCCCGCCGACGCCCTGTTGCCAGATGGCGGCGAGTCCGCCGCCGACCGATTGGGAGGCGCCGGGCGACGGCACGGCGTGGCCCGACCGCAGATATTCGCGCACCAGCAGCGAGTCGATCTTGGCGGCCGCGCCACGCAGCGTGGCGGACTGATAGTCGAACGGCAGGAGCTGGGCCTGGATGAAGTAGGGCGGCGCCAGGATGGCGCCCACGCCGAGCGTCTCCAGCGCGTCGTCCGCCGCGTAGGCCATGAGCCGATCGGGCGATTCCGCCAGCTGCTGCGCGATCGTCGAGGGATCCACGTACGTCCGGTCGGCGGCGGCCACGCCCAGGTGGCGCGCGATGTCCTTGAGGCCGAACGAGGGCAGATCGCGGGCGCCCACGTCGTGCAGCTGGGCCAGCATCCAGGTGTCCACCACGTGGCGGCCCGCGATCTCGTAGCGGCGATAGCCGATGGTGCGCTCGGCGACGTAGAGGCGGGCCGGCCGGCCCCGCAGGTCGCTGCCGTCGCGTCCCCAGGGCAGGCGCATGCGCAGACGCCGCGCGCGCGCCTCGATGTACTCGAGGTCGAAGCGGAAGATGTTGTGGCCCTCGATCACGTCGGGATCGCGCTCGCCGATGATGCGCGTGGTCTCGGCGAGCAGCGCGGCCTCGTCGAGGCGGTCGCCGCGGACCACGTGGCGGAAGCCGGTCGAGTCGGCCAGCGCGACGGCCACGATGCGGTCGGCCGCTCGCTGCGCGCTGGGGAACTCGTGGCCGTCGCCGGTGACGACCTCGATGTCGAGCGCCAGGCGTCTCAGCTCGCCGAAGCGCATGCCGCCGAACGAGGTACGCCCGCTCGCGAGCAGATACTGCTGCACGGGATCGGGCACGAGCCAGTAGGGCGCGCTGGGCGCGTCAGCCGCCACGCGGCTGCGCTCGCGACTCAGATCGCGCGCGGCCAGGGCCTCCGGCCAGGAGCCGAAGCGCGCCAGCCAGCGCAGTTCGCCGCGGCCGGCCAGCGGGTCCACGCCGAGCAGTCCGGGGGCATCGGTCACCAGCGCGGGGTCGGCGAGCAGCAAGAACGGGGCGAACGGCACGAGCGTGGCGACGGCGTTGTCACCGTCGCGCTGCCAGACGCGGATACCTCGGCCGCTTTCCGCGAGGCCAAAGGCCAGGAGCCGGGGCGTGGGATCGGCTCCGAACAGCAGGGGGGCCTGGTCGCTCAGCCGGCCGCTTCCTCGACGGCAGCGCGTCGGATGCCGAGGTTGCGTGGCATGAGCGGATTTTATACCCGCGGTCCGGTGTATGCTCGTCGCATGCTCCGGCAGGCCTGGGCGGCGATCGCCGCCTCGGTTGTTCTCACGGGTTGCGCCGGGTCCGCCGTGTCATTCCCGAACGCGAACCCCGCCAAACCGCTCACCATTTCCGGTCGCGAGGCGCGCCCGGACGGGCCAGGACCCTATCCGGCTGTGGTGCTCATGCACGGCTGCCACGGCGTGTCGGACTCCACGCGCCAGTGGGCCGAGTGGTTCCGGGCGCGCAGCTACGTGGCGCTCATCGTGGATAGCTGGACGCCGCGCGGCATCGGTAACGGCTGCCGGCCCGGGCCCGACATCCCGAACACCGAGCGCTTCGACGACGCGGTCGGCGCGCTGCGCTGGCTGCAGGCCCGTCCCTACGTCGACCGCCGGCGCATCGGCGCCATCGGCTGGTCCAACGGCGGCGTCTTCGCGATGGCCGTCATCAACGGGCCGACTCTCGAGCGTGCGCGAGCGCGCGGGGTGGCCATGCCCGAGCCGGGCTACGCGGCCTCCGTCGCGATGTACCCGGGCGGCTGCTACTCGCTGGTGAAGGAAACGGTGGTGCGGCCGCTGCTCCTGCTCATCGGCGATGTCGACGACTGGACCTTGTCGAGCGAGTGCGCCGAGATGATCGAGGCCATGCGCGGGCGGGGCGCGGACGCGTCGATCGTGCTCTATCCGGGCGCCTTTCACTACTTCGACGTGGTCGGCCAGGCGCGGACGTATCTCTCCGACGTGGAGAACCGCAACAAGCCGGGCGGATGCTGCGGGGCCACCGTCAGCTACGATCCGAGCGCGGATGCCGACGCCCATCAGCGCGTCGAGGCCTTCTTCGGTCGCCACCTGGGAGCGCGCTGAAGCTGGTCATGGACGCCTCCGTCGAGTTCGTCAAGCAGCTGCTGCCGACGATCGTCAACATCCACGCGACGGTCCCCAAGGGGCATCCCTCCGCCCGCATTCTCGGCGAGGAGCGGATGGGCAGCGGCGTCGTGGTGGAAGGCGGCCTGATCCTCACCGTCAACTACGTGGTGATGGGCGCCAACACCGTGGAGGTCGCGCCGCTCAAGGGCCGGCGCACGCGCGCCGAGGTCGTGGCCATCGACTACGAGGTGGGCCTGGCCGTGCTCCGGCCCAAGCGCCAGGGACTGCCGGCGGTGCAGCTGGGCACCGCGGCGCCGCTCGAGCGTGGCGACCCGGTGTTCGCCATCGCGTCCACGGGCGTTCAGGAAGTCCGGGTGAGCGGTGGCGTCGTGACCTATCTCGGCGAGTTCGAGGCGTACTGGGAGTACCTGCTCGACCGGGGCATCGTGTGCAGCGCGAACAATCCGGGCTTCGGCGGCGGCGGGCTCTTCACCCTCAGCGGCCGGGCGGCCGGCATTCTCTACATCAACCTGAACGAGATCGCGCGCAACGCGCTGGCGATCCCGGCCGACTGCTATCGCGATCACGCCGAGGAGCTGCTGCGCTACGGTCGGGTGGTGAGCCGGCCCAAGCGGGCGTGGCTGGGGATGTTCGCCACCGCGCTGGAGGAGGGCGTGATCGTGGCCGGCATCGTGCCGGGCGGCCCGGGCGAGAAGGGTGGGCTGCGTGAGGGGGACGTCATCATGTCGCTCGACGCCCAGGAGGTCTCGAGCCGGCGTGAGCTGTACATGAGCCTCTGGCGGCATGAGCCGGGCGAGCAGATCACCCTGGAGGTCATGCGCGACAATGCGGTGCGCCGGCTGGAGCTGACCGGCGGCGACCGCGCCGAATTCTTCAAGTAAGCGTAAGGAGCCGGGCATGGATCTGGGACTGAAGGGCAAGGTGGCGCTGGTGACCGCGGCGAGCAAGGGCATGGGCAAGGCGTGCGCGCTCGGCCTGGCCGCCGAGGGCGCGCGGGTGGCGATCGCCGCGCGCACCGAGGCCGATCTGAAGGTGACCGCCGAGGAGATTCGCGCGCAGACCAGGGCCGAGGTGCTGGCGGTGCCGGCCGACGTGACGAAGGCCGATCAGGTGCGCGCCCTCGTCGCGCGGGTGACCCAGAGCTTCGGCACCCCCGACATCCTGATCGCCAACTGCGGTGGTCCGCCGCGGGGCTACTTCGACGAGTTCAACGACGAGGCGTGGCAGGCGGCCGTCGACGTCTCGCTGCTGTCCACCGTGCGGCTGATCCGCGAGGTGCTGCCCGGCATGCGCGCCAAGCGCTGGGGCCGCATCCTCACCATCCAGTCGGTGTCGGTGAAGCAGCCGCTGGCCGAGCTGCTGCTGTCGAACGCGGTGCGGCCGGGCGTGCACGGGATGATGAAGACGCTGGCCGGCCAGCTGGGCGCCGAGGGCATCCTCGTCAACACGCTGTGTCCCGGGCGCATCCTGACCGATCGTCTGCTGGGCGGCCTCAAGGGCAGCGGGCTCTCGCGCGAGGAGTACCTTTCGCGGCAGTCGGCCGACATCCCGCTCGGGCGGCCGGGGACGGTGGAGGAGTTCGCGAGCGTCGCGGTGTTCCTGGCCTCCGAGCGTGCGTCGTACGTGACCGGCGTCGCCCTGCAGGTGGACGGCGGTCTGGTGCGCGGCCTGCTGTAGACCGTGCTCGGTCTGCGCGGCGCCATCTCGCGCTTCATCGCCGAGAGCGGGTTCTTCATGGCCGCCGCGCTGGCCTTCTGGTTTCTCGTCTGCGTGGTGCCGCTGCTGTTGCTGGGCGCCTCCACGATCGGCTTCGTGCTGTCGAGCGAGGAGGCGGCCCAGGAGGTCGTCAACCAGCTGACCCGGAACTTCCCCGTCTACCGGCGCGAGATCTCCAACGTCATCCTGCGCATCGTGGAGACGCGCGCGCTGTCGGGGATCGCCGGGACCTTCACGCTCATCAGCTCCTCGACGCCGCTGTTCGCGGCCACCCGGCTGGTGCTCCACCAGATGCTCGGCGTCCGGACGGCCGGCGGCTACGTCAGCAACTTCCTGCGCGACCTGGGGATGGTGCTGGTGCTGACGGTCATGCTCTTCGCGGCCAGCTCGATGACGTGGCTCTTCCAGTGGTTCCAGGACGTGGTCCTCAAGCCCGCCGCCGTGACGCCACGCTGGATCTACTGGGTCACCGTCGGCTTCAGCGTGTCGCTGTCCACCATCATGTTCTACTTCGCCTATCGCTTCGTGCCGCGCCGGCGACCGCGGGCGTGGACGGCGCTGTTCGGCGCGCTGCTGGCCGCGATGATGTGGGAGGTCGCCAAGCAGGCCTTCCGGATCTACATCCGTCAGCTCGCCGTCTACGACCAGATCTACGGACCCCTCAGCGTGCTCGTCGTGTTCGTGATGTTCGTCTACTACTCCGCCAGCGTTTTCGTCTTCGGGGCCGCCTACGTGGCGTCGCTCGAGTCTCGCCGCCGGCAGTAGGCGCCGCGCGGGCGCGGTCGGGCCGGCGGAGGCCACGGAGCGGGGCTCCGGAACCACGAGGCTGGTGACCGCCTCGGACCGGCCTTGGCTGGGCTCCACCTGATGGGGGGCGCACGGTAGGGGGGCGGGAACGGGTTCCGGAGCCCCGCTCCGTGGCCTCCGTCGGCGACCGCGCCCGGCCATCACGCTCGGAGACCTGCATCAATCCTTCAGCTTCGGGGCGGCTCACTCATCTTGTTGAGCATCGGGGTGGCGAGGCGCCGCCCCGCGCCGGCGCGGGCCGGCTGCGGAGGGGGGTGTGGTATCGTGACGGCGCTTTTCCAGGCCGGTCGGGGGGATCGGGATGATGCTCAAGGGGAAGGTGGCGGTGGTGACCGGGGCGGCGCGGGGGGTGGGCCGCGAGATCGCGATGTTGATGGCCCGGCAGGGGGCCCGCGTCGTGGTGAACGACTACGGCGGGAGCGAGGTCGGGACCGGGAGCGATCGCAAGCCGGCCGATGAGGTGGTGGACGAGATCCGCCGGGCGGGCGGCGAGGCCGTGCCCAACTACGAGTCGGTCGCCTCCATGGCGGGCGGGCAGGCCATCATCAAGACGGCGATGGACGCCTTCAGCCGCGTCGACATCGTCGTCAACAACGCCGGCATCCTCCGCGATCGGATGATCTTCAACATGAGCGAGGAGGAGTGGGACGCCGTCATCAACACCCACCTCAAGGGCACGTTCGCGGTCACGCGGGCGGCGGCGCCCATCATGCGCGAGCAGAAGTGGGGGCGGTTCATCAACATGACGTCGACCTCGGGGCTGATCGGCAACGTCGGCCAGGCCAACTACGCCGCCGCCAAGCTCGGCATCTTCGGGCTCACCAAGGTCACCGCGCTCGACATGGCACGCTACAACGTCACCGCCAACTGCATCTCGCCCTTTGCCTGGACGCGGATGATCGGGACCATTCCCACCGAGACGGAGACCCAGAAGTCGCGCGTGGAGAAGATCAAGAAGCTCTCGCCCGCGCACATCGCACCGGTGGCGGCCTTCCTCGCCTCCGACGCGGCCAAGGACGTCACCGGGCAGGTCTTCGGCGTGCGGGGCAAGGAGATCATGCTGTTCAGCCACGAGCGGCCGATCATGCGCGTGCACCTCGACGAGGGCTGGACCGCCGAGCGGCTGGCCGAGATGTTCCCCGGCACGCTGCAGCACCACCTGGTGCCGCTCGAGACCTCCGGGCAGTACTTCAACTACGACCCGCTGGTATAGGCCGAGCGCCGGCACGCCGCCGACCCCCGCGGCATGGGTTTACGTACCCGCATCCCATCTCGATCCGGACGCCGCACCGCCGGGCTGACGGCGCTTGTCCTCGCTGAGCCTGGTCGCCGTCGTCGGCTGTGGGCGTCGCGAGCGGACCGTGTTGCCGGTGACCCTCGACGAGCGGGCGGGCGCGGCGCTGCCGCGTCACCCGCGAGATTTCGCCACGCACGAGGGGGTCGTCCGCGGCGTCGCCACCATGCTGCGTCGCGACCTCGGGCTGCCCGTCCCCGAGCAGGTGACCGTCTACCTCTACTCGTCACGCGCGGTCTTCGAGCGGGGCCTGGTCACCGACGGCCGGCTGGCCCCGGTGCGCGCGGCCGAGCTGGGAGAGTTCGCCATCGGCGTCGGCAAGCGCCGGCAGCTCTTGCTCCACAACGAGGGCGGCTCGCCGGCGTCACGCGACTGGCTGCGGCTCATCGCCCACGAGCTGACCCACGTGGCGCAGATCGAGCTGGCCGAGAGCGAGGGCCAGGCCGAGCAGTGGCTCACCGAGGGGATGGCCGAGTGGGCGGCCTTCGACGTGCTGGAGCACCTCGGCCTGGACACGCTGGCCGAGCGGCGGGCGGTCGCCCACGGCCAGATCCGCGACTATCCCGCGCTGCTGCCGGGCCGGCTGGACCTCGTGACGCTCGGCGACCCGCGCGGCTTCACCATGCGGCACCAGCGCGACGGCTCGCTGGTGACCTATCAGCTCGCCTTCCTGATGACCGACCATCTGGTGCGGCGTCATGGATTCGATCAGCTGCTCGTGTACTATCGCGGCTTCGCGGCCGGACGCAGTCGCTTCGAGAACTTCTACGCCGCGTTCGGGCAGTCGCTGCCGGACTTCGAGGCCGAGATCCTGAAGCACTTCGGCGAAGGCGCCCGCTGAACTGACCGAGACGAGGGGGACACACATGATCGAGATGACACTCGAGCTGGCCGAGCAGGCCGTCCGGGCCGCGCAGGCGCGGGCCAAGGAGCTTGGCTCACCGATGACCGTCAGCGTCGTGGACGAAGGTGGACGGCTGGTGCTGTGCGCGCGCGGCGACGGCACCGGATTCTTCACGCCCGAGACGTCGAAGGCCAAGGCGGTGGCGGCCGCGGCGTTCAAGCGCTCGACGACCGAGCTGGCCGAGGTCGCGGCCAAGGGCTCGGCGTTCTGGAAGACGGTGCCCGTGATCCTCGAAGGTCAGGCGCTGCCCACGCCCGGTGGCGCGCCGCTCGTGCGCGGCGGTCGCATCATCGGGGCCATCGGCTGCGGCGGCGGTACCGGCGAGCAGGACCAGCAGTGCGCCGATGCGGCGGTGGCCGCATTGAATCGATAGAAATGGGGGGCCCCGAAATGGCCCCCCATACCCCCCACGCTTCGCGCCCCGGCGGAGCCGGGGCGCTTCGCGAGCGTTGCAGTCATCGCGTCTGCTGCAGTCATCCGTCTAGAGGGAACCCGACCGGCTTCTCGACGGTCTCCAGCCCGCGCCTAGCCAGACGAGTGAGGCCGAGTGCGGTCAGCGTGAGGCCTGTCCATTCGGGGAGGCCTGGACGGTAGGTGAGGTCGACGACGGTGCGGCCGGGTGGGAGGCGGATCTCCAGCTGGCCGGCGGTTCCGCGCCGGGTCGGTAGTGTCGTTCCAGCGGCGGTGGCGCGCCAGAGCGGGTAGTAGGCCAGCATCGCGGAGACCCAGGCTTCGGTCTCGGTCGCCAGCGTGATCTGCCAGCGGTCCCGGCCGACTTGCTGCGGCAGGGTGGCCGGCGGTCCCATCCAGAGGACGAACGGAGGCTCCGCGCGGCGGGTCGCGAAGACACGGTTGTCGACCAGCGCGCGCAGCTGCGGCAAGTCCTCGTCCAGTCCGACCACCACGCTCACCCCCAGGCGTCGCGCGTACTCGTTGAACGTGGGCGCATCGAGGTCGTCGAGCGGCCGACCGAAGAGCGAGTGGCCGTCGAGGCGCTCGACCAGCTCGGTGATCGCGCCGCCCTCCGTCGCGCCGCGATAGACGAGCGCGGCCACCGGCGAGGAGTGCGTGAAGGTGCCGTTGACGATGGCCCGGCCGGTCGTCAGCGGCGTGAGCGCGGTGATGTGCGTGTGCGGGCGCCACCACTCGACGCCGTAGACGAGCGGCACGCCCGAGCGGACGAAGAGGACGCGGCCCGCGGGCGCGGTCCTGAGCGTGGCCCACAAGGCCGGCAGGCGGAGCCCGCGCTCCGTCGCGGGGTAGGACGGCCATGCGCCGGCGCGGGCCCAGAGCGCCAGAGTTTCGTGACCGACCACCGAGAGCCCGGCTGCCACGAGCACCGCGCCCACGGCGAGCGCGGGGACGACGATCGGCCGGAGGCCGGCGAGGCGCTCGAGCAATCGCGCGGCGCCGAGCCCGGCCGCCAGCACGAGCGCCAGCCAGAAGCTGTCCATCACGCGATCGGCGGGCAGCCACCGCGCGCCGAGGGGCTCGAGGACGAGCGCGTCGAGCGCGACGACGACGGCCATCGCCCACGGCCACCAGGCCAGCACGCGATCGGCGCCATCCCGCGCGCGGGCGATCGCGACGACGGCGAGGATCACCAGCAGGACGACGAGCGGATGCGCGCCAACGGTCTGGCCCAGGGCCGCCGGCGTCAGCGTGGCCCAGGCGAGCGCACGAGTGTCGGCCAGCCGCGCCAGGAGCGGCACGGTCCAGAAGGCCGTGAGCAGCGCGGCCACCGCGAGCCAGCGCAGCGCCTGGATGAGACGGGCGCCCCGGCGCGGCACGCTCAGCGCGGCCAGCACGACGAGCGTGACCGCGGCGGGCAGATGCGCCGGATGCGTCAGCACGATCGCCGCGGTCAACGGCACGAGCGCGCGGGCAGGGAAGGTGCTCGCGCCGTTGCTCCACGGCAGAAGGGATGCCGCGACCAGCGGGAGCAGGCTCCACGCCAGGCGCGCCGGCGCCATGCCGACATGGATGCCGCCCTCGACGCCGCTGGCCAGCACGGGCCACAGCGACAGCGTCAAGGCGACGAAGGCCCCGGGCAGCGCGAGCCAGCCGCTGGCCAGCCGCGGCGCGAGCGCGAGCCACGCCGTCACGCCCGGCGCCAGATAGGCGAGCCACAGCAGCGCGTGGTACGCCGCCTGGATCGTCAGCGACCCGAACGCGACGGTGTACAGCAGCGCCCCCGCGTACGCGAAGGCCGGCGGGTAGAACTGCAGCTCCGGATAGCCGGTCCACCAGCCTTCGTCCCACGCCCACGGCGCCGGGCCGTGCGTGACGACGTGCCCGAGACGGTAGAGCTGGCCCGGATGATCGTCGAAGGCCAGCGGCGTCAGGCCCAAGCTCGCCGCGCCGAACACGAGCCCGAACGCCAGCAGGACGAGCACGGGGATGAGCGCGGCGCCGGCCGCTTGACTTGCCACGGCGGCTGATCATAGCGTAGCGCGCACCGAATGCCTGCAGCCGAGCGTTGACTTGCTGCGATCGAGCGTTGACTTGCCGGGATGATGCGTGTTTAGTGAGAAAAATCGCCGCTTATAGGAGACCATCGCATGCCGGTGACCGTGCGCATTCCGACGCCGCTCCGGGCCGTCGCCAAGGGCAACGCCAACGTCCAGGCCAAGGGCGACACGATCGGGGACGTCATCGGCGACCTCGAGCATCAGTTTCCCGGCCTGCGTGAGCGTCTGGTCGACGAGAGCGGCGAGCTGCGCCGCTTCATCAACATCTACGTGAACCAGGAAGACATCCGGTTTCTCGACAACCAGGCGACCGCGCTGAAGGACGGCGACGAGGTGGCCATCGTGCCGGCCATCGCCGGGGGGCGCTGAGGGCCACCGCGTATGCGGATCTCCCAGCGCGTCCAGGGATTCACCGAGTCGGTCATCCGCGAGATGACCCGGGTGGTCGGCCAGTACGGCGGGGTGAACCTCGCCCAGGGCATGCCGAACTTCCGGCCGCCCCAGGCGCTGATCGACGCCGCGCATCGGGCCATCGACGGCGATTTCCATCAGTACGCGATCACGTGGGGCGCGCCGAGCCTGCGCGGCGCCATCGCCGAGAAGTACCGGCGGCGTCTACGGCATGGACGTGGATCCCGACCGGCACGTGACCGTGTGCTGCGGCTCCACCGAGACGATGCTGGCCACGCTGCTGGCGGTGCTGAACCCCGGCGACGAGGTCATCGTGTTCGAGCCGTTCTACGAGAACTACGCGCCCGGCTGCATCATCTCCGGCGCGGTGCCGATCTGGGTCCCGCTCGATCCGCCCGACTTCTCCTTCGATCCCGAGCGCCTGGCGCGGGCGGTCACGCCGCGCACGCGGGCCATCGTCTTCAACAGCCCCAACAATCCCTCGGGCAAGGTCTTCTCGCGCGCCGAGCTGCAGGCGATCGCGGACCTGTGCCAGAAGCACGACCTGCTGGCCATCACCGACGAGATCTACGAGCACATCGTCTACGACGGCCTCGGCCACACGCCGATCGCCACGCTGCCGGGCATGGCCGAGCGCACGATCACCATCTCCGGCGTATCGAAGTCGTACTCGGTCACGGGCTGGCGGGTGGGCTGGGCGGTGGCGCCGGCCGAGATCAGCGTCGGCATCCGCCGGGCCCACGACTTCATCACCGTCGGCGCTCCGCACCCGCTGCAGGAGGCGGCGGCGGTGGCGCTCGGCCTGCCGGAGTCGTACTACACCGAGCTGCGCCAGGGCTACCAGGCCCGGCGTGATCTGCTGTTCGGCGAGGTCGAGCGGGCGGGCTTCGTGGCGTGGAAGCCGCGCGGCGCGTACTACATCCTCACCGACGCCGCCCACTTCATCAAGGCGCTGAGGCTCGAGGACGACACCGCCTTCGCCATGTGGCTCATCAAGGAAGTCGGCGTGGCCACGGTGCCGGGCTCGTCGTTCTACGCGCACCCCGAGCTGGGGCGCACCAAGATCCGGTTCTGCTTCCCCAAGACCGACGACGTGCTGCGCGAGGCCGGCGAGCGCCTGCAGAAGCTCCGCACGATTGCTGGTTAGCCCTCGCGAGGCGGCCCGCGCGATCTGGCGCGCGGCCCTCGCCGCCGGTGACGTCGCCCCGCTGCTGCGCGCCCGCCTCCGGCTGGACGGTGACACCCTCGCCGCCGGCGACGTCCGCTTCGAGCTGGGCGGCCAGCGTCGGGTGATCGTGCTGGGCGCCGGCAAGGCCGGCGCGTCCATGGCCAGCGCGCTCGAGGGGATTCTCGGCGATCACGTGAGCGAGGGGTTCGTGGTCGTCAAGGACGCCCATCGCTTGCCCAGCGAGCGCATCGAGCTGGCCGAGGCCGGCCATCCCGTTCCCGACGCCCGCGGCGTGGCCGCGTCCACGCGGCTGCTGGCGCTGGCCGAAGCGGCCGGTCCCGACGACCTCGTCATCGTGCTCATCTCCGGCGGCGGCTCGGCACTCACGCCCGCCCCGGCGCCGCCGGTGACGCTCGAGGACAAGCAGGCGGTGACGCAGCTGCTGCTGGCCGCCGGCGCGACGATCGGCGAGCTCAACACCGTGCGCAAGCACCTCTCGCGCTTCAAGGGCGGCCTCCTCGCGCGCGCGGCCTGGCCGGCCACCGTGCTGACGCTGGCCCTCTCCGACGTCATCGGCGATCCCCTCGACGTGATCGCGTCGGGACCCACCGTGCCGGACCCGACCCGCTACGCCGACGCGCTATCGGTGCTCGAGCGCCGCGGCGTCGCCACGCGGGCCCCCGCCTCGGTGCTGGCGCGCCTGCAAGCCGGCGCCCGCGGCGACATCCCCGAGACGCCCAAGCCAGGCGACCGCGCCTTCGAGCGCGTGAGCAATCTCGTCGTCGGCAACAATGCGCTCGTCGCGGATGCGGCGCGCGTGGCGGCCGAGGCGCTCGGCTACCGCGCGAGCCTGCTGACGCTGGCGCTCGAGGGCGAGGCCCGCGCCGTCGCCCACGATCTGCTCGTCCGGGCCCGCGAGCTGCCGTCAGGTAGCTGTCTGATCGCCGCGGGGGAGACGACGGTGACGGTGCGCGGGCCGGGGCGCGGCGGCCGCTGCCAGGAGCTGGCACTCGCCGCGGCGCTGGAGATTCCGTCCGGCGAAGGCCTGGCGGTGCTGGCGGCCGGCACGGACGGCACCGATGGACCCACGGATGCCGCCGGGGCGCTGGTCGACGCCGGCACCGTCGCGCGGGGACGCGCCGCCGGCCTCGACCCGGCGCGCGCGCTGGCCGACAACGACGCGTATGCGTTCCTGACCGCGACCGGTGATCTCATCGTGACCGGACCGACGAACACGAACTTGCTGGACCTGTACCTCGTCCTGAAGCCGTAGCCGTCGATGGCGACGGTCTTCACGCACGCCGCCGCGGCATTGGCGCTGGGTACGGCCTTCAGGCGGCCGGGACCTCCGCTGCGGTTCTGGCTGGCCGGCGCCGCCTGCGCGATGGCGCCCGACCTCGACGTCATCGGCCTGTCCTTCGGCGTGCCCTGGGGCCACGTGCTGGGACACCGTGGCCTCACGCACTCGCTGGCCTTCGCCTCGGTGCTGGCCACCGTCGTCATGGTGGCCGCGTTTCGAGGGCCGGCCTGGGAGGCTCAGCGCGGACGCCTCTGGCTCTTCCTGTTCGTGGCCACGGCCTCGCACGGCGTGCTCGACGCGATGACGGACGGCGGCTCGGGCGTGGCCTTCTGGGCGCCGTTCGACGACGGGCGCTACTTCCTGCCGTGGCGGCCGATCCCGGTGTCGCCGATCGGCCGCCGGTTCTTCACCGCGCGCGGTGCGGTGGTCTTCGAGGGCGAGCTGCTGCTGGTGTGGCTGCCGGCGGCGATCTTCGCGGGGCTCTGCGGCTGGGCGCGCCGAAGCCGGGGGCGGTGAGGTGGGCGCCCCGGCGCTGGTCTTCGATCTCGACGGCACCCTGACCGATCCGCTACCGGGCATCGCCGGCTGCCTGCGGTATGCGCTGGGGCGTCTGGACCGGCCCTGTCCCGACGACGATGCGCTCGGCATCTACATCGGTCCACCGCTGCGCGGCACCTTCGCCACCCTGCTGGGGACGACCGATCACACGCTGATCGAGGCGGCGCTCCGGTTCTACCGGGAGCGCTTCGCCGCCGTGGGCCTCTTCGAGAACCGCGTGTACGACGGCGTGCCCGGTATGCTCGACCGGCTGCAAGTGGTGGGGCCGCTGCTGGTGGCCACGTCCAAGATGGCCGAGTACGCCGAGCGCATCGTGCGGCACTTCGGACTGTCGCCGTACTTCGCCGGGGTGTACGGCGCGGAACCCGGCGGCCACTTCGACGACAAGGCCGATCTGCTGGCTCACCTGGTGCGCCGGGAGCGGCTGACGGCCGAGCGCACGATCATGATCGGCGACCGCGTCTTCGACGTGGCCGCCGCGCGCGCCAACGGCCTTCGCGCGATCGGCGCGCTGTGGGGCTACGGCTCCGAGCGCGAGCTGCGCGAGGCGGGCGCCGCGCAGCTGTGCGCGACGCCCGAGGCGCTGCCGTCGGTCGTCGCGCAGCTGCTCGGCTGACTCAGAGGACGAGCTCGCGACCGACGCCGCGCAGGTCCATCTCGAACTCGAGCCCCTGGATCGGCGGCCGGCTCGGAAACCAGCGCAGACCGTGGATGGCGGCGGCGCCCGCCGGGCGCAGGATGTCGTCGAGCAGGTCGTGGATGGGCTGCGCGGTGTACACCTCGATCGCGGTCACCCGGCTCCACTCGCCGCCGAGCGCCTGAAGGCGCGTCTGCATCGTTCCCATCACGTGACGCGCTTTCTCCCGCATCGCCTCCGGCGACGTCTCGCCGTGGCGAATGATGCCCTCGGGCCCGCGCGCCCGATCGCCCATCTCGCCGGCGCCCGCCACCACGAAGGTCGGCGTGGGCGTGGCGCCGGTCACGGTGTACGCGAAGGCGTAGAGCGACGGCTCGGCCGGTGCGGCCAGCACGGGCGCCACGTTCGTGCGCGGGATGGGATTGTCCTCGCCGACCAGGATGTCCCACTCGCCCAGGAGCGTGCGGTAGCCCTGGTTGAACGTGTCGAAGCCGCTGAAGGAAAACGGCGCCGGGCTGCGCAGCTCGATGCCGCACAGCGCGGTGCGCGCCCGGCCCTGGGCGCGCAGGTGCTGCTCGATCCGCGCGAAGCCCGCGCGCCAGGGCGCCGGGGCGGCCAGCGTCACGTGCACGATCTCGTGGCCGGGCATCGCCACGACGCCGGACGAGAACGCGCTGATGCCGGGCAGGTACCGGTAGTTGCCTTTGGGATGGTCACGGAGCATTGGTAGTCCTCCTGGCGGCGCGCAGCGCCTCGAACACGCGCGCCGGGGTGACGGGCAGGCGGTCGATCGTGACACCGTGGTCCGCGAGCGCATCTTCCACGGCCCCGGCGATCATCGCGCCGGGGGCGATCACGCCGCTCTCGCCCACGCCCTTGATGCCGAGCTCGTTGACGCCGGACGGGAACTCGACGTGGACGAGATCGATCGACGGAAAGGAGTCGGCGCGGGGCAGGGCGTAGTCCATGAGCGAGCCGGTGAGGAGCTGGGCCTGGTCGTCGTATACGAGCTCTTCCAGCAGCGCGCTCCCCAGCCCCTGTGCGGTGCCGCCGTGCACCTGGCCCTCGACGACCATGGGATTGATCGGGCGACCGCAGTCGTGCACGACCACGTGGCGCACCACGGCGAGCGCGCCCGTGTCCAGATCGACCTCGACGACGGCGGCCTGAGCACCGAAGGCCCAGGTCACGCTGTTGGGATAGAAGAAGACGCAGGCGCCCAGGCCGGGGCTTCCCGTCGCGGCGGCCGCGCGGCTGCGCACGGCGGCCCGCGCGACCTGGCCGAGCGCGATGCGCCGATCCGGAGAGCCGGCCACCCACACGTGGCCGTCGGCGACCACGACGTCGTCCGGCGCGCACTCCAGCATCTCGGCGCCGACCAGCCGCGCCTTGTGCGCGACCTCGCGCGCCGAGCGCGCGATGGCCGGGCCGGCCACCGCCGCGACGCGGCTGGCGATCGTGCCGAGACCGAAGCCGACCCGATCGGTGTCGCCGCCGCGGACGATCACGCGCTCGATCGAGAGCTGAAGCTCGCTGGCGGCGATCTGGGCCAGCGTCGTCTCGTGCGCCTGGCCCTGCGCACCGACGCCGACATCGACGAAGACGACGCCGGTCGGATCGACGGTGACCGCCGCGCCCTCGAAGGGGCCGAGGCCCGTGCCCTCCACGTAGGCGCTGAGGCCGATGCCGAGCGGTCGCGCGCTGCCGCGGCGGGCCGCCTGCTCCTTGCGCCAGTGAGGATAGTCCAGGCGGGCGAGCAGCGCGTCGAACGCGGCCGGATAGTCGGCGCCGCCGTCGTAGACGATCGGCACGCCGTCGCGGTAGGTGAGTCCGGTGGCAAACGGCATCGCCTCGGGCGGGACCAGGTTGCGGCGGCGAAGCTCGGCCGGATCCATCGCCAGACGCCGCGCGGCGCGATCGAGCAGGCGGTCGAGCACCAGCGCGGCCTCCGGCCGGCCGGCGCCACGGTAAGCGGCGGCGAAGGTCTTGTGCGTGAGGTGATTGGCGCCGCGGGCGTGATAGTGCGGCACACGGTAGGGCCCGACCAGATGGTTGATCGTGTTGGCCGCCATCGCGCCGCCCAGCGTGGGATAGGCGCCGTGGTCCCGCGTGAAGATCGTCTCGATGGCCACGATCGTGCCGTCGCCGCGCAGGCCGATCCGCGCGGTGTGCACCTGGTCGCGGTCACCCGAGGCTGTCAGGAAGTGCTCACGCCGCGTCTCGATCCACTTCACGGGCCGGCCCAGGCGCCGGGCCAGTGCCGGGATCAGCACCTCCTCGGGATAGACGTGGCCCTTGATGCCGAAGCCGCCGCCGACGTCGGGGGCGATCACGCGGATCGACGCCTCGGGCACATCCAGCGCGGTGGCGATCGCGGTGCGCACGTTGAAGGGCACCTGGGTCGACGACCACACGGTGAGTCGCCCGCCCTCGGCCTCGGGTCCGGCCACGGCGAGCACCGCACGCCCCTCGATCGGCACGCCGGTGACGCGCGGGTAGGTGAGATCGATCTCGACGACGACGTCGGCCTCGCGCAGGGCTCGCGCCGCGTCGCCCACCGTGCCCTCGGTGACGCCGGCCACGTTGTCGCGCCAGCCGTCCTGAACCAGCGCGGGCGACGTCGCGCCGGGCCCGGCGGCCACCGGCAGCGGCGCGTACTCGACGGTGACGGCCTCCACCGCGTCGGCGGCGCGATAGGCGTCCTCGGCCAGGACGACGGCCACGGCCTCGCCCACGTGGCGGACGATCGGACCGGCCAGGATGGGATGGTGATGGCGCGGCCAGCCGGGCTCGCGGATCAGCGGCGGGACGCCGGCACCCAGCTCCGGCGCGTCGGTCGCCGTGAGTACCGCGAGCACGCCGGGGAGCGCGAGCGCAGCGCCGGCGTCGATCCGGACGATCCGCGCGTGAGCGTGGGGACTGCGAACCAGGGCCGCGTGGATGGTGTCGGGCAGGCGGATGTCATCCACGTAGCGGCCGCTGCCGGTGAGCAGGCGCCGGTCTTCCTTGCGCTTGACCGACGCGCCGATCACGCGCGCGATTTCAAGTGTTCGTCCCGCCGGGACTGCAGGCCTCCGTCGACATAGGACATGAGATCGGGCCGGCCCTTGCCGAGCATGACTTGCAGATACGCGGGCTCCAGGCCCACGTTCTCGTAGCCGTGGATGACCTCGGCCGGACACGACACGCAATCCCACTGTCCGAGTACCGCTTCGACGCGCTGGCCGGCGCCGTCCTCGAAGAACACCTTCACCTTGCCCTGCAGGATGAAGAAGACCTCTTCGACCTCGTGACGGTGCGACGCGTTGCCCTGGCCCGGCGGCACGTACATGATGCTGAGCGTGAAGTGCTCGGCCGGAATGTAGCGGCCATCGGTCTTGCCCGAGGCGCCGTAACCGATGAAGCGGTGCTGAGCGCGGCGATAGCCATCCACCCGCGCATCGGCGAACGCGTCCCAGTCTCCGGTTCGGTCAGTCCAACGCGCGACCTGGCGATCGAGAAGAGTGGACAGCGATTCAGTCATGCGCGAATCCTCCTGAGGCCGCGGTTGCGGCGAAGCGGACGGATTCTACCAGAGCCCCCGCGCCGCCTCGGTGCTCATGGAATGAGCGAAGCGATCTAAGCGGCTGAAAATCCGACAGCGAGGGTGAGTTCCACACCGGGTTATCCACCCCTCGGGCACAGCACCGGTGGAAAACTCACGACCGAAATGCCGTGATATTCTTCCCTGCGATGTCGCGCATGAACCTGGTCGGAACCCTCCCCACCGCGCTCGAGGATCTCGCCGAGTCGCTGGGCGCCTCGCGCTACCGCGGACGGCAGCTGGCGACCTGGATCTATCGCAAGGGCGTCGTGGAGCTCGACGCCATGTCCGACCTGCCGCGCGACTTCCGCGCGCGCCTCACCGAGACCGCGGAGATCGCGCTGCCGGAGGTCGAGCGGGCGACGTCGTCGCAGGACGGCAGTCGCAAGCTGGTCTTCCGCCTGGCCGACGGCTCGCGCGTGAGCTCGGTCCTGATGCCGGACGACGGGCGCATCACGCTGTGCCTGTCGACCCAGGTCGGCTGCGGCTATGCGTGCGCCTTCTGCCTCACCGGTACCATGGGCCTCGAGCGCAATCTCACGGCCGCCGAGATCGTCGGGCAGCTGATGGCGGCCAACGCGCTGCTGGCGACCGAGGGCCCCGAGCGCGTGACCCACATCGTCTTCATGGGCATGGGCGAGCCGCTGGCGAACTACGCGAACCTGGTCGCCGCGCTCCGGATCCTGACCGACGCGCGCCTGGGGCTCAGCTACTCCCCGAAGCGGGTCACGGTCTCCACCGTGGGGCTGGTCCCGGCCATCGACCGGCTCGGCCGCGAAGATCTCAAGGTGAACCTGGCCATCTCGCTGCACGCCGCCTCGGACGAGGTGCGGGCGCGCCTGATGCCCGTCAATCGCGCCTTCGACATCGAGGCGCTGATGGCCGCCGTGAAGCGCTATCCGCTGACCACGCGCCAGCGCGTGTTCTTCGAGTACGTGATGCTCGACGGCGTCAACGACAGCCCCGAGGAGGCCCAGCGGCTGGCCAAGCTCCTGCGCGGGGTGAAGAGCAAGGTGAACCTGATCCCCTTCAACGACTGGGAGGGCTCGAGCTATCGCCGGCCGCCGCTGCCGCGCATCCTGGCCTTTCAGGCGATCCTGCTCGACGCCGGCATCACCACCACCGTGCGCTGGAGCAAGGGAGAGGACATCGGGGCGGCCTGCGGTCAGCTGAAGGAGCCGGCGGTCGCATGACCCCGGCGCCCACCATCGCGTACGCCACGCTGGGCTGCCGCCTGAACCAGGTCGACTCCCGCCAGCTGCAGGGGCGCCTGGAGGATCGCGGCTTCCGGACGGTTCCGTTCGGGACGCGGGCGGACGTGGTGGTGGTGAACACGTGCACGGTCACGGCGCGCGCGGAGCTCTCCGATCGCCAGGCGATCCGCCGGGCGCGGCGCGACAGTCCGGGGGCGCGGGTGGTGGTGACCGGCTGCTGGGCGCAGACGAATCCCGCCGACGTGGCGGGGCTCGGCGGCGTCGACCTGGTCGTCGGCAACGCCGACAAGCCGCGGCTGCCCGATCTGCTCGCTTCGCTGCTGGATGCCGAGCCCGCCGCGCAGCGGGTGCCCGGTCCGCCCCGCGTGGAGGTCAGCGACATCGGCGCGGCGCGGATCGAGGTCCCGGGCCGGGTGGGCCGCATCGAGGGCCGCTCGCGCGCCTTCGTCAAGATCCAGGATGGCTGCCAGCACCGCTGCGCCTTCTGCATCGTGCCGTTCGCGCGTGGCGCCAGTCGCAGTGTGCCGGGCGAGGTGATCGAGGAGGAAGTGCGTCGGCTCGTCGCGTGCGGGCACCCGGAGGTCGTGCTCACCGGCATGGACCTGGGGCACTGGGGTGCCGACCTCACGCCGCGCTCGAGCTTCGCCGCGCTGCTGCAGCGCCTCGTCCAGGTGCCCGGGCTGCGCTGGCTGCGGCTGTCGTCCATGCTCCCGGCGTATTTTTCGGAAGCGGTGCTGGACGTCCTGACGACGGCGCCGGCCATCGCGCCGCACTTCCACGTGCCGCTGCAGAGCGGCAGCGATCGGATCCTCCGCCTGATGCGGCGGCCGTACACCGTCGCGATGTACCGCCGCGTGGTCGAGCGCCTGACCGCCGCCATTCCGGGCGCTGGCCTGGGCGCCGACGCCATCGTGGGCTTTCCGGGGGAGAGCGACGCCGACTTCGAGGCCACGCTCGATCTCGTCAACACGCTGCCGTTTTCGTATCTGCACGTGTTCCCGTACTCCGAGCGGCGCGGCACCGAGGCGGCGGGGTGGTCGGGGCGAGTGGATTCGCCGACGATCGCCGGGCGGGCGCGCCGGCTGCGCCGGGCGGCGACCGCGCGCGGCCTGCGCTTTCGCCAGGGGCTGGTCGGGCGGGTCGAGGACGTCCTGGTGCTGCAGACGCGTGATCGCGCCACCGGCGATCTCACCGGGCTCACGGGCAGCTTCGTCGAGGTGACCTTTCCCGGACCCGATCGACTGATCCGCCGGCTCGCCCGCGTGCGCGTGACGGCCGCGGGGTCGGACGGCGTGCACGGGACGCTGGAGGACGCGGCATGAGCTCGGAGGGCGCCATCGGCGTCATCGGCGGCAGCGGACTGTACGAGCTCGAGGGGCTGAGCGCCGTCCGCTGGAAGGCGGTCCGCACGCCGTTCGGCGATCCGTCGGACGAGTACTGCGTGGGGGAGTACGACGGGCGGCGGGTCATCTTCCTGCCGCGGCACGGCCGCGGGCATCGGTTGACGCCGAGCGAGCTGAACTTCCGCGCGAACATCTGGGGGCTCAAGTCGCTGGGTGCTGCGTGGGTGATCTCGGTCTCCGCGGTCGGCAGCATGAAGGAATCGATCCACCCGCTCGACCTCGTCATCCCCGAGCAGTTCTTCGACGCCACGCGGCGGCGCGTGTCGTCGTTCTTCGGCGAAGGCATCGTGGCGCACGTGGGCATGGCCGATCCGGTGTGCCCGACGCTGGCCGACGCGCTCGAGAAGGCCGCCCGCGGCGGCACCACCACCGTGCAGCGGGGCGGCACCTACATCTGTATCGAGGGGCCGCAGTTCTCGACCAAGGCCGAGTCGCGCATCTACCGGAGCTGGGGCGTGGACGTCATCGGGATGACGAACATGCCGGAGGCCAAGCTCGCGCGTGAGGCCGAGCTCTGCTACGCCACGCTGGCGCTGGTCACCGACTACGACGTCTGGCACGAGAGCCACGAGACGGTCACGGTGGAAGCCGTGATCCGCAATCTCCTGCGCAACGTGGCGACGGCCAAGGACGTCCTGCGTCGGGTGATCCCGATGGTCGTCGGGCCGCGGACCTGCGGCTGCGCCGAGCTGCTCGCCAACGCGGTCATCACGCAGCCGGCGGCGTTTCCGCTGGCCACCCGTCGTCGACTCGACCTCTTGCTCGGGAAGTACTTCCCCGCGCAGAAAGGGAAGAAGCGCCGTGGCTGACCTGCTGGTGGTGGGTTCGGTGGCGCTGGACAGCGTGGAGACGCCGTTCGGCAAGGTCCAGGAGGTGCTGGGCGGCTCGGCCACGTTCTTCTCGTACTCCGCGAGCTTCTTCACGCCGGTGCGTCTGGTGGCGACGGTCGGCGAGGATTTCCCCGAGGAGCACATGAAGCTGCTCCGCGACCGCGGGGTGGACATCCGTGGGCTGCAGGTCGCGCCGGGTCGCACCTTCCGGTGGGCGGGCGACTACAGCTACGACCTGAACGAGGCCAAGACGCTCGACACCCAGCTCAACGTCTTCGCCGACTTCCGCCCGACGCTGGACGACACGCAGGCGCGGGTGCCCTACCTCTTCCTGGCCAACATCGACCCCGAGCTGCAGCTCGAGGTCCTGCGCCAGATGCGGGGCCGGCCGCGGCTGGTGGCGCTCGACACGATGAACTTCTGGATCCAGGGCAAGCGCGAGGCGCTGCTGCGGGTCCTGCGCGAGGTGGATCTGGTCACCATCAACGATGGCGAGGCGCGCCAGCTGGCCGAGGAGCCGAACCTCATCAAGGCCGCGCGGAAGATCGCCGCCCTCGGCCCCCGCACCGTCGTGGTCAAGCGCGGCGAGTACGGCGCGCTGTTGCTGGACAATGACGCGTTCTTCGTGGTCCCGGCCTTTCCGCTGGAGGCCGTGTTCGATCCGACCGGGGCGGGGGACACCTTCGCCGGCGGCCTCATGGGCTACATCGCGTTTCGCGATCGGGTGGACGCCGCGACGATGCGGCGGGCGATGGTCTACGGCTCGGTGATGGCGTCGTTCACGGTCGAGGACTTCTCGCTCAACCGCCTCGGGCGGCTCGACGCCCGCGAGATCGACCGGCGCTACGCCGAGTTCGAGGACCTCATCCGTCTGGAGCGCGCATGAGCCCGGCAACGCCAGGCGAAATACGACCGGTTGCTCGGGGTGCTGCGCGGACTCGACCGGGTCGTCGTCGCCTTCTCCGGCGGGGTCGACTCGACCCTGCTGGCCCGCGCGGCCAAGGACGCGCTCGGCGAGCGCGCCCTGCTCGTGACCGCGGATTCAGAGACCTATCCGGCGCGCGAGCTGGCCGAGGCGCGGCAGCTCGCCGCGCTGGTCGGCCTGCGGCACGAGGTCGTGCGCACGGAAGAGCTGGCCGAACCCCGAGTACGCGCGCAACGGCGCCAACCGCTGCTTCTTCTGCAAGGACGAGCTGTTCGGCCGGCTGCGTCCGATCGCCGAGCGCGAGGGCACCGGCACGCTGGTCTACGGCGCCACGATGGACGACCTTGGCGACCACCGGCCCGGGATGAAGGCCGCCGCCGAGCACGGCGTGCGCGCGCCGCTGATCGAGGCCGAGCTGTGGAAGGCGGAGATCCGCGATCTCTCCCGCGAGCTCGGCCTGCCCACGTGGGACAAGCCGGCGTTCGCCTGCCTGTCGTCGCGCTTTCAGTACGGCGATCAGATCACGGCCGAGAAGCTCCGGCAGGTGGACGAGGCCGAGGCCTTCGTGCGCTCGCTCGGCTTCCGCCAGTTCCGCGTGCGTCACCACGACCGGCTGGCGCGTCTGGAGATCCCGCTGGAGGACATGCCGCGCCTGTGGCAGGACGGGCGCCATCAGGCGATCGTGGCGCGGCTGCGCGAGCTCGGCTACGTCTACGTGGCCGTGGATCTCGGCGGCTTTCAGTCGGGCAGCGCCAATCTTCTCTTGAAGAAAAAGCCCGGCTGATGGATCGGGAGACGCTCCGGCAGCTTCTCGAGGACGTGCGGCAGCGGCCATGCTCGACGATCGACGCCGCCGGCGCGCGCCTGGCCGCGCTGCCCTACGAGGATCTCGGCTTCGCCAAGCTCGATCTGCACCGCGCGCTCCGCGCCGGCGGGCCGGAGGCCGTCTTCTGCCCGGGCAAGACCGCCGAGCAGGTGGTGGCGATCGTCTCGCGCCTGGCCGTGCACCACGCCAACGTGCTCGCCACGCGCTGCGACGCGGCGACCGCGGCCGCCGTCCAGGCCGCCGGCGTGCCGTGTGTCTACCACGCCGCCCCGCGCCTGCTCGTCGTGCGTCCCGAGCCGGTGGATGGCGTCGGCCTCATCGTGGTGGCCGCGGCCGGCACCGCGGACCTGCCGGTGGCCGAGGAGGCCGCGCTGGTCGCCGAGGCGCTGGGCAATCGCGTCGAGCGCGTGTCGGACTGCGGCGTCGCCGGGCTGCACCGGCTGCTGGCGCATCGCGAGCTGCTGAGCGAGGCCAACGCGATCGTCGCGGTGGCGGGCATGGAAGGCGCGCTGCCGAGCGTCATCGGCGGCCTGGTCGACCGGCCGGTGATCGCGGTGCCCACCAGCGTGGGCTACGGCACCTCGCTCAACGGTCTGGCCGCGCTGCTGGCGATGCTGAACTCGTGCGCGCCGGGCGTGTCTGTCGTGAACATCGACAACGGCTACGGCGCCGCGCACCAGGCGAGCCAGATCAACCGGCTGGTCGCCAAGATCCGCTGAGCGGAAGGTCGCCGCGGTGAAGGTCGTCTACTTCGACTGCCCGAGCGGCGCCTCGGGCGACATGATCCTGGGCGCGCTGCTCGACGCCGGCGTGTCGCTGGAAACCCTGCGCGCCGAGCTGGACAAGCTGGGGCTGCCGGGCTTCACGCTCGCAGGCGCGTGAGGTGCGGCGCGGCGCGTTCCGCGCCACCAAGGCCGACGTCGTCCTGGACACCGCCATCCGCCACGAGCACCGCCAGCTGCGCGACATCCTCGCGATCCTCGGCGCCAGCCAGCTCGCGCCCGCGGTGGTGGCGGGTGCGGCGCGGATCTTCACGCGCCTGGCCCAGGCCGAGGCCCGGGTGCACGGCACGGGCGGTCGAGGAGGTCCACTTCCACGAGGTCGGCGCGGTGGACGCGATCGTGGACGTGACCGGCGCCGTCATCGGCCTGCACCTGCTCGGCGCCGAAGGCGGTGCACGTGTCCGCACTGCCTCTGGGCGGCGGCTTCGTCGAGGGCGCGCACGGACGCATGCCCGTGCCCGGCGCCCGGCACCGCCGAGCTGCTGCGCGGGTTCCCGGTCGTCGACACCGGCGTCCGCTCCGAGCTGGTGACGCCGACCGGCGCCGCGATCCTGACCACGCTGGCCGTCGGCTCCGGCCGGATGCCCGCGATGACCGTGGACCGCGATCGGCTACGGCGCCGGGACCAAGGACCTGCCCGGCACGCCGAACGTGCTGCGCTGCTTCATCGGGGACACCGCGGACGCCGGGTACGACCGAGACCGTCGCGCAGGTCGAGACCACGATCGACGACATGAACCCCCAGCTCTACGAACCCCTGATGGATCGCCTGTTTGAGGCCGGCGCCCTCGACGTCTTCCTCACCCCCGTCGTGATGAAGCGCAGCCGCCCCGGCACCGTCCTGACCGCCCTCTGCCCGCGCGACAAGGTCTCCGATCTCTCCCGCGTTCTCTTCGAGGAATCCTCCACCATCGGCGTCCGCTGGACCGAAGTCTCCCGCACCCGCCTCGATCGCGAAATGATCACCATCGTCACCGACTACGGCCCGCTGCCGTTCAAGGTCTCCCGGCTCTCCGGCCGTATCGTCACGGCCACGCCGGAGTTCGCCGACGTCGTCCGCCTCGCCCAGGCCAAATCCCTCCCGGTCCGCGAAGTCCTCTCCCAGGCCCACGCCGCCGCTCGCCGCCACCTGAACGCATAGCATTCACCGAATCGCTCCGCAGCCGACCGACCCAATTCGCGCGGCGCCCGCGCGAAGCGCCGGGCGCCCCTCCATCGGTTTGGGGGGCCTTCGAGGGCCCCCCATGTTGCTCGGTTGACAGTAGGCCCTGCGAGCCTTAGGCTCTCTCCCCGCAAGCACTTGTCGACGCAGAACTAACTCGCCACATCTGGAGGGCGTCGTGAAACTCCCAGCGAAGATGACGATCAACGGTCAGAGTTACAGCCACGAAGTGGAGCCGCGACTCCTGCTCGTGCACTACATCCGGGAGACGGTCGGTCTCACCGGGACCCACGTCGGCTGCGACACGAGCCAGTGCGGTGCATGCACCGTCCTCATCGGCGGTCAAGCGGTCAAGTCGTGCACGATGTTCGCCGTGCAGGCCGAGGGCGCCAACATCACGACGATCGAGGGCCTGGCCAAGAACGGTGAGCTGCATCCCATCCAGCAAGGCTTCTGGGAAAAGCACGGGCTGCAGTGCGGCTTCTGCACCCCGGGCATGATCCTGGCCGCGCACCAGATCCTCGAGCGCTATCCCAAGCCGACCGAGGATCAGATCCGGCACCAGCTGGAGGGCAATCTCTGCCGGTGCACCGGCTACCACAACATCGTGAAGGCGATTCAGTGGGCGGCCGAGAACATGCCGGCCAAGAAGTGAAAGGACACGGCGATGGCGACCGTTGAGCGCGTGCTCGGCAAGGCGATCAAGCGGAAGGAGGATCCCCGCTTCATCACTGGGAAAGGCAACTACGTCGACGACGTGAAGCTGCCGGGCGCGACCTGGGCGGCGTTTGTACGAAGCCCGCACGCCTCGGCCCGCATCCGCAGCATCGATACGTCGAAGGCCAAGCAGCATCCCGGCGTGGTGGCGGTCTACACCGGCGCGGACATGACCGGCGTGAACTCGCTGCCGTGCGGCTGGGACCTGCGCAAGGAAAAGAAGATCCCGGGCGTGGTGCAGGACCTCGCGATCGTCCCGCACATGCCGCTCAGCAGCGACGCGGCTCGCCACGTGGGTGATCCCGTCGCGGTGGTCATCGCCGAGACCCAGTCGGCGGCCACCGATGCCGCCGAGAAGGTCGTGCGTCGACTGGGACGTCCAGAAGTCGGTGACGGACACCCAGCGCGCCACCGCGGCCGGCGCCCCGCAGGTGCACGCCGGCGCGCCCGGCAACGTCGCCTTCAAGTGGGAGCTCGGCGATGCGGCGGCCACCGAGGCGGCCATCAAGGGCGCTGCGGTTACTGTTAAGAAGCGCATCATCAATCAGCGGCTGGTGGCCAACGCCATGGAGCCGCGCGCCTGCGCGGCCCGGTACGACGACGCCACCGGCGAGCTGACGCTGTGGGTGACCTCGCAGAACCCGCACGTGCATCGCCTGCTGATGTGCGCCTTCGTGCTCGGCATCCCCGAGCACAAGGTGCGGGTCATCGCGCCCGACGTGGGCGGCGGCTTCGGCTCCAAGATCTTCCTCTACAACGAGGAAGTCGTCTGCTCGTGGGCGTCCCGGCTGCTCAAGCGGCCGGTGCGCTGGACGTCGTCGCGGCACGAGGCGTACCTGACCGACGCGCACGGTCGTGACCACGTCACCGACGCCGAGATGGCGATGTCGGCCGACGGCAAGATCCTGGCGCTGCGGGTCACGACGGCGGCGAACCTGGGCGCGTATCTGTCCACCTTCGCGCCGGCGGTGCCGACCTTCCTCTACGGCACGCTGCTCAACGGCGTGTACACGATCGGGGCGATCCACGTCTCGGTGACCGGGGTCTTCAGCAACACGACCGCGGTCGACGCGTACCGCGGCGCCGGGCGGCCGGAAGCCGCCTACGTGCTGGAGCGGATGGTGGAAGCCGCGGCCGCCGCGCTCAAGATGGACGTGCTCGAGGTGCGCCGGAAGAACTTCATTCCGAAGTTCTCGGGCGCGTACCAGACGCACGTGGCCGTGTCGTACGACAGCGGCGACTATGCAGGCGCGCTCGACAAGCTGATGCAGATGCTGGACTACAAGAAGTTCCGCGCCGAGCAGGAGGCCGCGCGCAAGCAGGGGCGTCTGCTCGGGATCGGGTTCTCGACGTATATCGAGGCGTGCTCGATCGCGCCGTCCAAGCTCGTCGGGGCGCTCGGCGCCGGCGCCGGCCTCTACGAGTCGGGCAAGGTCCGGGTCCATCCGACCGGCGGGGTGACCGTCTACACCGGCTCGCACTCGCACGGGCAGGGCCACGAGACGACGTTCTCCCAGCTGGTGGCCGACGAGCTCGGCATTCCGATGGAGCAGGTGGAGATCGTCCACGGCGACACGGGGCTGATTCCGTTCGGCATGGGCACCTACGGCAGCCGCTCCGGCTCGGTCGGCGGCACCGCGATCTACATGTCGCTCGACAAGATCAAGGAGAAGGGCAAGAAGATCGCGGCCCATCTGCTGGAGGCCTCGCCGGGCGACATCGAGTACGTCAACGGCCAGTTCCAGGTCAAGGGCGCGCCGGGCAAGGCCGTGCCGTTCGGGGCCGTCGCGCTGACCGCCTACGTGCCGCACAACTATCCGGAGGGTCTCGAGCCCGGGCTCGAGGAGACGTCGTTCTACGATCCGTCGAACTTCTGTTTCCCCTTCGGCGCCCACGCCTGCGTGGTCGAGATCGACCGGGACACCGGCAAGGTCACGATCGTGCGCTACGTGGCGGTGGACGACGTCGGCAACATCATGAACCCGATGATCGTGGACGGCATGGTGCACGGTGGCGTCGCCCAGGGCATCGGGCAGGCGCTGTGCGAGGGCGCGACGTACGACGACAGCTCGGGCCAGCTGATGACGGGCACGATGATGGACTACGCGATGCCCAAGGCCGACATGCTGCCGATGTACGAGACCGATCGCACGATCACCCCGACCCCGGTCAATCCGCTCGGCGTCAAGGGCGCGGGGGAGACGGGCACCATCGCCGCCGCCCCGGCCGTCGTCAACGCCGTCGTCGACGCGCTGTCCCCGCTGGGCATCGATCACATCGAGGCGATGCCGATGAGCGCCGAGCGCGTGTGGAAGATCATTCAGGGCGCCAAGAGCGCCAAGTAGCTCGAGGAGGAATTCATGTACCCAGCTTCGTTCGAGTATCACGCCCCCAGCAGCGTGCAAGAAGCGCTGGGCCTCCTCGGCAAGTTGGAGGACGCCAAGATCCTGGCCGGCGGCCACAGCCTCATCCCGATGATGAAGCTCCGCCTGGCCCAGCCCAAGAACCTGATCGACCTGCGCAAGGTCGGCGGGCTCAACGGCATCAAGGAGGACGGCAGCACGATCGTCATCGGCTCCATGGCGACCCACTGGGATGTGGAGTCGTCGAAGGTGCTGAAGGCGAAGGTGCCGGTGGTGGCCGAGTGCGCCGCGGTCATCGGCGATCCGGCCGTGCGCAACAAGGGCACGATCGGTGGCTCGCTGGCCCACGCCGATCCCGCCGCCGACATGCCGGCCACGGCCATCGCACTCGGGTTCGAGTTCGTGTGCGAAGGGACCAAGGGCAAGCGGACCGTCAAGGTGGACGACTGGTTCCAGGGCCTGATGTCGACGGCGCTGAACGAAAACGAGCTGCTGGTCGAGATCCGCATTCCGGTGTGGGCGGCCGGTAGCGGAGCTTGCTACATGAAGTTTCCGCATCCGGCCTCGCGCTTCGCGGTGGTCGGCGTGTGCGCGGCGGTCACGATCGACAAGAGCGGCAACTGCACGAAGGCCGGCGTGGGCGTCACCGGCGCGGGCACCAAGGCCGTGCGCGCCAAGGGCGTCGAGGCGGGCCTGACCGGCAAGCGTCTGGATGCCGCCGCGATCGAGGCGGCCGCGCAGAAGGCGGCCGAGGGTGTCGATGTCCAGGCCGACCTGCAGGGCTCGGTCGAGTACAAGGCGCACCTCTGCCGCGTGTTCGCGCGGCGGGCGATCGAGGCCGCGGTCAAGCGGGCGCAGGGCTAGACGCGCGTCAGTCAATCGGCGCCGGTGGTGCGGGAAGGGCCCTTCGCTCAATGAAGCATTCGCTCTGGGGCCCTTCCCGCACCACCGGCGCCTTTGCGTTGTGCCGTATGCCCGGACCCGCGCGGTCGCGAGCATAGCCCGAGAGGCGGACATCGTTTGATTGCCGCGATCATTCTGGCGGCGGGGTTGTCGCGGCGGATGGGGCGGCAGAAGCTGCTGCTCGAGCTGCAGGGTAAGGCGGTCGTCCGGTGGGCGGTCGAGGGTGTTCTGCCGCACGTCGATGATCCCATCGTCGTCACGGGTCGTGAAGACGTGGCGGTTCGTGCGGCACTGGCCGGCCTGGCCGTGCGCTTCGTCGTGAATCCTGAGCCGGAGGCGGGGCAGGGGACGTCGATCGCCACCGGCGCCGCCGCGCTGGCTCCCGGTACCGCCGCGGCGCTGGTCGTCCTCGGGGACCAGCCACGGCTTCCGCCCGAGGTGATCCCCACGCTGCTGCGGGAGCGCGAGCGGACCGGCAAGGCCATCGTGGCGCCGGTGTACCGCGGGACGCAGGGCACGCCCGTGCTGTTCGCCGCCGAGGTGTTTGTCGAGCTGGTCCGGCTGGGGGGCGATGCCGGCGCCCGCGCCGTGGTGGCCGCGCGGCCCGAGCGGGTGGCGCGCGTTTCCATCGAGACACCGATGCCGCTCGACGTCGATACGCCCGACGACTACGAGCGGCTTCGTGTAGAATAACGGCTCGTGCGTCAGGAGATCGCCCGGATCCAGCAATTGATGGAGACCGCCGAGTACGTCACCGATGCGCCGGTGGCGACCTCGGTGCATCTGGCGCTCAATCTCAAGAAGCCGCTGCTGATCGAAGGCCACGCCGGCGTGGGCAAGACCGAGGTCGCCAAGGTCATGTCCCGCATGCTCGAGACCAACCTGATCCGCCTGCAGTGCTATGAAGGTCTCGACGCCTCGGCGGCGCTCTACGAGTGGAACTACCAGAAGCAGCTGCTGCACATCAAGCTGCACGAGGCGTCCCGCCACTCCGAGGCCGAGGAGGAGCGCGAGATCTTCTCGGAGTCGTTCCTGCTCAAGCGCCCGCTGCTCCAGGCCATCACGCAGGAGCGCTCGCCGGTGCTGCTGGTGGACGAGGTCGACCGCGCCGATGAAGAATTCGAGGCGTTCATGCTCGAGGTCTTCTCGGACTGGCAGGTGACCATTCCCGAGATCGGCACCATCAAGGCCACGCACCCGCCGCACGTCATCCTGACCTCCAACCGCACGCGCGAGCTGAGCGATGCCCTCCGTCGCCGCTGCCTCTACATGTGGATCGACTATCCGACCTTCGACAAGGAGATCGCGATCGTCGAGCGCAAGGTGCCGGGCATCAACAAGCGCCTGGCCGGCGAGATCGCGCGCTTCATGGAGTCGCTGCGCCGCGTGCGGCTGAGCAAGGTGCCCGGCGTGGCCGAGACGCTCGACTGGGCCAACGCGCTGGCCGGGCTGCACGCCGACCACCTCGACGAGACGCTGGTGAGCGAGACGCTCGGCTGTGTGCTCAAGGACGCCGACGACATCAAGCGCTTCCGCGCGGAGGTCGCCAAGGGCGGCCTGGCGCCGTTCCTTCAGGTCGGAGGCTAGTGCCGGCCCGCTCGCTCGTCCACGCCGTCGCCCGCTTCGCCGCGCTCCTCCGCCGCCAGTCCCTGCCCATCAGCCCGCTGCAGACGCTCGACGACGGTGCGCGCCCTCGACCACCTCGACCTCGGCGACCGCCAGGAGATCTACCTCGGGCTGCGGGCCCTCTTCGTCACGCGCCCGGAGGAGCGACCGATCTTCGATCGCTGCTTCGAGAGCTTCTGGCGGACGCAGGTCGAGCCCGATCCAGCTCGGCCAGGCCCTGGCCGGGCCGGAGATCCCGGAGGACATGGCCGACGCGCCGGTCGACAGCCAGGGCTCGCGCCGCGAGAAGCTCGCGCTGGAAGGCTGGGGCGACGCCGAGGAGGACGAGGGCGGCGACCCGCTGAGTGTGCCCGCGGCGTCCGAGCAGGAGGCGCTGGCCGCGCGGGACTTCTCGACCTTCAGCCCCGACCAGCTCGACGAGGTCCTGCGCCTCACCGTGCAGATCGCCCGGCGGCTGGCGCGGCGGGTGAGCCGGCGGCGGCGGCCGGTCCGGCGTCGGGGCCGGGTGGACCTGCGACGCACGCTGCGCGCGAATCTCACGCGCGGCGAGATCATCGAGCTGCGCTACCGGCAGCGCAAGCGGCGCAAGGTGCGCCTCGTGCTGCTCTGCGACGTCTCCGGCTCGATGGATCTCTACAGCCGCTTCCTGCTGCAGTTCCTCTTCGCGCTGCAGCACGTCTTCGCGCGGGTGGAGACGTTCACCTTCTCGGTGCACCTCACGCGGGTCACGGAGTACCTGCAAGGCCGCGGTCGTACCGTGAGGTGCTCGGCGGCTCCAGGATGTGCGCGACTGGTCGGGCGGCACCCGCATCGGCGAGTCACTGGCCGAGTTCAACCGGCAGTGGACGCTACCTGGTGGACCGCCGCACCATCGTGATCCTGCTCTCCGACGGCTGGGACACCGGCGACCCGGAGGTCCTGGCCACCGAGCTGCTCCGGATCAAGCGCCGCGCCGGCCGCGTGATCTGGCTCAACCCGCTGCTCGGCAACCCCTCCTACGAGCCGCTCACCCGCGGCATGGCCGCCGCGCTCCCCCTCGTCGACCACTTCGCCGCCGCCCACAACCTCGCGGCGCTCCGGGAGCTGGCCGACCGCCTGCATCTGTAGTCAGCAGAACCAGTCAGCAAGACACGGGTGCGCTGACTATGCAAAGGGCTGCAGGATCTGGTCGCTTCTTCTTCACATCTTCCTGACGTTTTCTCAAATTCTTGGTGGCGTCCAGCTTGCAATTTGACAACGGCGGTCGTCCCGGAAGGCGAGGAGGAACCGTCAGATGCGTCGAGTAGTGGCTTCGTTCATGATCTTGCTGGCCGTGATCGCACAGGCGCCGACGCCGGCGCAAGCCCTCGTGTTCTCGGTGTTCCAGGACATTCTTCCCGTTCGGCATCACCAGCGAGCCGATGCTCGCTGTTCCTCACCGGCCTGGCTCTCCTCAGCCTCGCCCAGCTCGGTCAGCGACGCACTCCCTGACCGCTCCCGGTGCGCCCGTCGTCTCGGGCGTATGCGGCGCATTTCGTTTTCGGCCATAGCAGCGTATGATGAGGCCGTGGCGGAACTCTTCGATCACATTGACGAATTGCGCAAGACCGGCGGCCGCGTCGCGGTCGCCACCCTGGTCAACACCCGCGGCACGACGCCCCGGAAGGAAGGCGCCAAGATGGTGGTGGGCGAGGCGGGGAAGGTTCTCGGCTCGGTCACCATCGGCGGCTGCGTCGACGCCCAGGTGATCGAGGAGGCGGAGGACGTCCTGACCACGATGCGGCCTCGGCTGCTCGAGATGAATCTCGGCGACGAGGAGGCCTGGGAGATCGGGCTCACCTGCGGCGGCACGATCGAGGTCTTCGTCGAGCCGATGGCGCTCGACCAGACGGACGACACGGCTGCGCGTTTCTACGATCGCGTGCGCGATCATGCCTCGCGCGGGAGGCATCGGCGCCGTCGTCACCCGGCTGCGACGAGCGATGGCGGCAAGCTGCTCGTCCTCGACGACGGCACCATCGAGGGCACCCTCGGCGATCCGGGGCTGACCGAGCGCTTCGTCGCCGAGGCGCGGACGGCGATCGCGCGCAGGATGCCTCCAGGACCGCTGGTCATCGAGGGGGTGCGCGCGTTCGTCGAGGTCGTCGCCCCGCCCGCGCTGCTCGTCGTGGTCGGGGCCAACCATGTGGCCATGCCGCTGACCGACGCTGGCCCGGACGCTCGGCTACCGCACGGTCGTGATCGACGGCCGGCCGCGGTTTGCCACGCGGGAGCGCTTCCCCGACGTCGACGACCTCAAGATCGGCATCCCCTCCGAGTTGATCACCGGCTACCCGCTCGTTCGCTCGACCGCGCTGGTCCTGGTGGCCCACGACTACAAGTACGACCTGCCCGTGCTGCACTACGCGCTCGCCACGCGACGTCGGCTACATCGGGATGCTGGGCTCGTCGCGGCGCGGCGCCGCGATCCTGAAGCTGCTCCGGGAAGACGGCGTGGACGAGGCGAGCCTGGCCCGCGTGCGCGTACCGATCGGGCTGGATCTGGGCGCCAAGGCCGCGCCCGAGATCGCGCTGGCCGTCCTGGCCGAGATCCAGGCCGTGCGCGGAGGCGGTACCGGCCAGCCGATGAGCAAGAAGAACCGCGCCGGCAACGGAAAGCCCGCGACCGACGGTCACGCATGAAGGCGATCGCGGTGCGGCGCGAGACGGCCACGGCCGACGCGCTTGTCGATCGCGTCTCTGCCACGACGTTCGCGATCGCGGTCGCCGGGTGGTCGTGCCGCCAAGGGCGCCCGGATCGACGCGACGGTGGCGACGACACTCCTCGGGGTCCCGTGGGACGAGATCCACGTGCTCGCGCTCGATCCCGGCGACGTGCACGAGGAAGAGGCCGGGCGAGCGGCTGGCTGCCGCGGTGGTGGGCGACGGCGTCGAGGTCAAGAGCTACACGGGCGGGCAGTGGACGCTCGCTGCGACGCGGCGCGGCCTCCTGCGCATCGACGAGTCGCGCTGACCGACGTCAACGCCCGCGAGGGCATCTCGGTCTTCACGCTGTTCGACGGCCAGCCGGTCGAGGTCGGCGAGGCCGTCGCCAAGGCCAAGGTGACGCCGCTGGCGATCCCCGAGCAGACGATCGTCGGCATCGAGGCCCAGGCGCGCGCCGCCGGCGGCGTGGTGGGGGTGACCGCCTTCAAACCCACGACGGTCGGCGTCGTGGCGCGCGAGAGCCTCGACGCCAGGCAGCGGGCCCGCTTCGAGAGCGCACTGACGCAGAAGATCGACTGGTTCGGCAGCCGCCTGCTCCCGACTGCGCTACGCCGGCCCCGCCGCGCGCTCGGTGGCCGACGAGCTGCAGGCGCTGCGTCGCGAGGGCGGCCGGGTCCTGATCGTGGCCGGCGCCTCGGCCCTCGATCCGCTCGATCCCGTGTTCGGAGGGCTCACGCTGCTGGGGGCCGTGATGGAGCGGCACGGCGCGCCGGCCCATCCCGGCAGTCTGCTGTGGCTCGCGCGCTGGGATGGTCTGGCCGTGCTCGGCATGCCGACCTGCGGGATGTTCTCGCAGGCGACGACGTTCGATCTCGTGCTGCCACTCATCCTGACCGGCGAATCCGTCGGCAACCGCGAGATCGCGGGGCTCGGCCACGGCGGGCTGCTCTCCCGCGAGATGGCGTACCGCTTCCCGCCCTACCGCGCCAACGCCGAGCGCGGAGAGCTCGAGTGACCCCGGCCCCGCCGGCCGCGCTCTACAGCGACATCATCCGGGAGCGCTGGCGGCGGCCGCGCTTTCGCGGCGAGCTGCCGGACGCGACCGCGGTCGCCGAGGACGTCAATCCGCTCTGCGGCGACCGGGTGCGGATGATGCTGCGCGTGGAGGACGGTCAGGTGGCCGCGGCCCGCTTCGCCGGTGATTCCTGCGCCATCTGCACGGCGTCGGCCGACGTGGTGGCCGAGACGGTCGAGGGCAAGACGGCGGCCGAGGCCACCAAGCTGACGACCGAGGACGTGCTGACGATCTTGCAGACCGACGTGCGGCCCACGCGCCTGCGCTGCGTGGCGCTGCCCCTGGCCGTGCTGCCAGCAGGCGCTGACGCCATGAGACTCGACGAGCAGACCCGACGGGACTTCCCGATCCTGGCCCGGACGGTCAACGGCCATCCGCTCGTCTACCTGGACTCGGCGGCCTCCAGCCAGAAGCCCCGCGCGGTGCTGGAGGCGATGGATCAGTACTACACGACCAGCCACGCCAACGTGCACCGCTCGATCCACACGCTCGGCGAAGAGGCCACCGAGCAGTACGAGGCGGCGCGCGACCGGGTCCAGCGCTTCATCGGCGCGGCCAGCCGCGAGGAAGTCGTCTTCACCCGCGGAACCACCGACGGGATCAACCTGGTGGCCGAGGCACTGGGCAGGGCGCTCCGGCCGGGGGACGAGATCCTCATCACCGACATGGAGCACCACTCGAACATCATCCCGTGGCAGATGGCGGCCCGGGATCGCCGGGTGCGAGTGCGGTCCATCCCGCTCACCGGCGATGGGCTGCTCGATCTCGAGGTCTTCGACCGGATGTTGAGCGAGCGTACGCAAGGTGGTGGCCTTCACCCACGTCTCGAACGTGCTGGGCACGATCACGCCCGGTGGCCCAGCTCTGCCGGCGGGCGCGCGCGGCCGGGGCGGTGACGGTCGTCGATGGCGCTCAGGCTGCGCCGCACCTTCCGCTCGATATGTCCGCGCTGGGCTGTGACTTTTACGTCTTCTCGAGCCACAAGATGCTCGGGCCGACCGGCGTCGGCGTCCTGTGGGCCCGGCGCGCGGTGCTGGACGCCCTCGAGCCCACGCGCGGCGGCGGCGAGATGATCAAGGAGGTCTGGATCGATCGCGCGCGGTGGAACGATCTGCCGTGGCGCTTCGAGCCGGGCACCCCGCCGATCGCGGAGGCCGTGGGGCTCATGGCGGCGATCGAGTATCTCGAGAAGCTCGGGATGGAGCGCGTGGCCGAGCACGAGGGCGCCCTGGCCAGCGCGACCGTCGAGCAGCTGGCCGCGATTCCGGGCGTGACCGTCTACGGGCCGCGGGCCGGCGTGCCACGCGGAGCGGTGGTCGCGTTCAGCGTGGAGGGCCTGCACCCGCACGACGTGGCCGCGCTGCTCGATCAGCAGGGGATCGCCGTGCGGGCCGGCCACCACTGCGCGCAGCCTCTCATGCGCTGGTGCGGCGTCGTCGGCACCGCGCGGGCGAGCTTCTCGGTCTACAACTCCTCGGAGGAGGTTGCGCTCCTGTCGCACGCGCTGGCCTCGCTGCGGACGGGGCTCTAGCCGCCGACATGCCGACCGGTCCGCGCGACCCCTTCGTCTCGCCGCGGTTCGGTCAGCTCGCGACCTTCATGCTCTTGCCGGCCGCCGAGGGCCCGGCCGGGCTCGACGTGGCGCTCCTGGGCTTGCCGTACGACGGGGGCGTGTCGTATCGACCGGGCGCGCGCTTCGGCCCGCGCGCGGTCCGCGAGCAGTCGTCGCTCATCCGCCCGTGGAACCCCGTGCTCAAGGTCCACCCCTTCGAGAAGCTGCGGGTGGCCGACTGTGGCGACGTCGACGTGGTGCCGATCTCCATCGAGCGCACGCACGCGGCCATCGAGGCCAAGATCGACACGGTCATCGCGGCCGGGGCGCGGCCGCTGTGCGTGGGGGGCGATCACTCGGTGACGCTGCCGGTCATCCGATCGCTGGCCCGCCGACACGGGCCGCTGGCCGTCGTGCACTTCGACGCGCACCCCGACACGTGGGATCAGTATTTCGGGAGCAAGCTCTTCCACGGCACGCCGTTCCGGCGGGCGATCGAGGAAGGGGCCATCGATCCCAAGCGCATGATCCAGGTCGGCATCCGCGGGCCGCTCTACGGCTCCGAGGACTTCGACTTCCACGCCGAGCACGGGCTCGAGGTGCTGCGCATCGAGCCGATCAAGGAGCAGGGGCTGGCGTGGGCCAGTGGCCGGCTCGCGCGCCTGCGCGGCATGCCGCTCTATCTCTCCTTCGACATCGACGCGGTGGATCCGGCCTACGCGCCGGCCACGGGCACGCCGGAAGTGGGCGGCCTCAGCTCGTGGGAGGCGCTGAGCCTGGTGCGCTCGCTGGCCGGGCTGCACGCTGGTGGGCGCCGACATCGTCGAGGTCTCGCCGCCGTACGACGGTCCCGGGCAGATCACCTCGCTGCTGGCCGCCAATCTGGCCTTCGAGATCCTCAGCGTGATGGCGCTCGAGCGATGATGCGGCGCGCCGGCCCTGGGCCTGGCGCTGGGGGCCGTGCTGCTCGCGTCGCTGCTCGCGCCCGGGCTGGCCCGCGCCGCCGGCGTCGCGACCATCACGATCGATGGCGTCATCAGCCCGGTCACGCTGCGGCTGGTCGAGGGTGCGCTGGCCCGCGCTCAGGCCGAGCAGGCGACCGCGCTCGTCATCCTGCTGGACACCCCGGGCGGCCTCGAGCGGTCGATGCGCGCCATCTGTCAGCGGCTGCTGAACGCCGAGATCCCGGTGATCGTCTACGTGGCGCCGACCGGAGCGCGGGCGGCCTCGGCCGGCGTGTTCATCACGATGGCCGCGCACGTGGCGGCCATGGCGCCGGCCACCAACATCGGCGCCGCCCACCCGGTGGCCGTCGGAGGCGGCCTGGACAAGGAGAGCCTCCGGAAGATCGAGAACGACTCCGCGGCCTTCGCGCGCACGATTGCCATCGAGCGCGGCCGCAACGCCGAGTGGGCGGAGAAGGCGGTGCGCCAGTCGGTGTCGATCACCGAGCGTGAGGCGGTCAAGCTCAAGGTGGTGGACCTGGTGGCCGACTCGGTGCCCGACCTGCTGGAGAAGATCGACGGCCGCACGATCAAGACGGTGCGCGGCCCGGTGACGCTGGCCACCAAGGGCGTGCAGGCCAAGGCGATCGAGATCGGCTTCCGCGACCGCTTCCTGAACCTGATCACCGATCCCAACGTGGCCTACGTGCTGATGATGCTCGGCATGCTGGGCCTGTTCTTCGAGCTGTCGAATCCCGGCGTCATCCTGCCGGGTGTCATCGGCGGGATCTCGCTCATCCTGGCCTTCATGGCGTTCCAGAGCCTGCCCATCAACTGGGCCGGCCTGCTGCTGATCGCCTTCGGCATCGTGCTGCTGATCGCGGAGATCAAGATCGTGAGCCACGGCGTGCTGGCCATCGGCGGCATCATCGCCATGGCGCTGGGCTCGATGATGCTGTTCGACGCGCCCGAGATGGACCTGCGGGTCGCGTGGTCGGCGATCATCCCGATGGTGGGCGCCACCGCGCTGCTCTTCATGTTCGTGGTCGGCGCCGCGCTGCGCACGCTGAAATCGAGAGTGGCGATCGGCACGCCGGCCCTGCTGGGGCAGACCGGTGTCGCCCGCGGCGCGCTGAGCCCCGCAGGGGCAGGTGATGATTCACGGCGAGCTGTGGCAGGCGGTGACCCGCGGCGCCCCGGTCGAGGAGGGCGCCCGCGTGCGCGTCGTCGACGTGAACGGCTTGACGCTCACCGTCGAGAAGGCGGGGGAGGGGGGCGCGGTATGATCCCGATGGAGTGGCTGTTCACCCTCGTCGTCGTGGTGGTCGCGCTGTTCTTCCTGGGCTCGTTCATCCGCATCGTCCCGGAGTACGAGCGGGTGATCATCTTCCGGCTCGGCCGCCGCACCAAGGCCATCTTCAATCCCGGCGGCGACGGCAACGGCCCGGGTCTCGTCCTGCTGGTGCCGCTCATCGACAAGATCCGCCAGCGGATCAGCCTGCGCACGGTGGCCACCGACGTCCCGCCCCAGGACGTGATCACGCGCGACAACGTCTCGATCAAGGTCAACGCGGTCATCTTCTTCCGCGTGATCAACCCCGATCAGGCCTTCCTCTCGGTCGAGGACTACATCTACGCGACCTCGCAGCTGGCCCAGACGACGCTGCGCAGCGTGCTCGGCCAGATGGAGCTCGACGACCTGCTGGCCGCCCGCGACAAGGTCAACCAGCAGCTGCAGCGGATCATCGACGAGCACACCGAGCCGTGGGGCGTGAAGGTCTCCACGGTGGAGGTCAAGCAGATCGACCTGCCCCAGGACATGCAGCGCGCGATGTCCAAGCAGGCCGAGGCCGAGCGCGAGCGCCGGGCCAAGGTCATCAACGCCGACGGCGAGTTCCAGGCCGCGGCCAAGCTGTCCGAGGCCGCCGAGGTGCTGATGCGCTTCCCGGTCGCGCTGCAGCTGCGCTATCTGCAGACGATGCGGGAGATCGCCTCGGAGCGGAACACCACCACGTTCTTCCCGCTGCCGATGGATCTGATCGGGCCGCTGCTCGACCGGGTCGGCGCGGCGGCTCCGAAGCCCTGACGCGCAAGCTGACGCGCGTGGAGGTTGGCTCGGGCACGGCGGCCATGTAGAATACGAAGGCTTCGTCGTACGGGGGGTTAGCTCAGTTGGGAGAGCGCGGCGTTCGCAACGCCGAGGTCGAGGGTTCGAATCCCTTACCCTCCACCATCAATTCCTCGCCGCATGAACAGCGGCGATCATTGCAGTAGCAACCGCCACCGGGCCTGCAGGTGACTACTGGTGACCAGCGGTGCCCGGTGCGCGGTGATTGCACGGAGGCTGGATGACCGACGCTGAGACCGCGTCGTCAGGAACACGGTAGTCGAGTCCTTCACCCTCCACGCCCGAGCCCGTGCAGCGTTCTTGTGCCCCGACAAGTCTCGACACCGCGACACCGACGTGGCCGCTGATGACGACGTGAGCGACCCCGACGAGTGGCGCCGTGCTCGTGGCGATCCGCCGGCCGCACTGGCGCGGCAGTCACTCACTCGATGACCTGATCTGCCCGTGCCAGCAGCGACGGCGGGATCGTGAGGCCGAGCGCCTTGGCGGTCTTGAGGTTGATGACGAACTCGAACTTTGTGGGCTGTTCGACCGGCAAAGCGGCGGGAGTGGCGCCCTTGAGAATCTTGTCGACGAAGGTAGCAGCGGCGGCATACATGCTGGTGAGACTTGACCCATAAGCCATGAGCCCGCCGGCCTCCGCGAACTCCTGAAGCGCGAACATCGTGGGCAGCCGGTTCTTCTTGGCCAAGTGGGCGACCGACGCCCGGTTCCGGAAAATCTCCGGGGTGGTCGTAGCAAGAACAGCGTCGGCATGGTCCCGGGCGGCCGCGGCGAAGGCGCTCGCGAGATCAAACAAGGGGCTCCGGAGCTCGAGCGACTGGAAGCGGAGACCGAGCGAGCGCGCGGTGTCGCCCGCCGCCTTGAACTGATCTGTCGCCGAAGCGTCCCATAGGATTCCCATGCGCCTCAGCTTCGGCAAGGCCTCTCTGAGCAGCTCTACTCGCTTCCTCGTCAGCTCGATCTGCTGCAAGACCACCCCGGTGATGTTGCCCCCGGGTCGGGCGAGGCTCGCAACGTACCCGAGCGCGATCGGATCGTAGTCGATGGCCACGATGACTATCGGCCGAGTGCCGGCCGCCTGCCGCGCAGCGCGGGCCGTGGTCTCAGACCCTCCGGCGACGAGCAGATCGATGTTGAGGCGAACTAGCTCGCCAGCCAGCCCAGGCAGGAGATCGAGATTCCCAGCGCCGGTCCGGAATTCGATGGCGATGCTCCGACCGTCGACGTACCCCAGCTCACCGAGCCGCTCTTCGAACGCTCGAAACCCAGGGGATGACCGGGGTACCGCACCGAGGAAGCCGATACGGGGAACCTTCGACTGCGCCTCGGGAGCGAGCGGCGCGGCGAGCGCCCCAGCCAGCGAAGTCAGCAGGAAACGGCGGCGGTCCATCAGAGGGGAGTGTCGCAGATTCTGGACGTCGACGCCGTCGCTGAGTCGCCCGATCCTCACGCCATGCTGCTCGATGATCTCGCGGACTTCGTCGCCCGCCACCGGCCCGGCGGCCAGCTCAGGGGCGACGCTGCTGAGCCAGAGCCAGAGGGCTACATGCTCAGCGTCGCCTGCTCCTGCGGCGTCGTGTTGTTGCGCTGGGTGACGCCGGACGCGGCAGCGCACGACCTCCGATGCGCGGCGCAACTGATCACTGACCGCTGGGAGCTTTTGCTTCAGCGCCAGCTCCGCGATGGTACTCGAATGGGTGAATGCCATTGGCGAGGGCAGAATGATGAGGCCCCCGTCCCGCTGGGGATGGAGACCACCGAGTGCTGTCGAGAGATCCTCGGCCTTGAGCACTCTGAGCACTCGCAGGAAACGATCTGTGGTGTCGGGGAAACCCCCACATCCGTGCTGACACCTCTCAAGCGGTGCGGCCTGTAAATTGACAGTCATCGAGATCGTTCGTATCTTCACCTCTCCTGCTTCGCTCTGATGGCAAGCAGACGATCAGCAACGTGCGCACTCTGGTGGAGACCGAAGGATCATGGCTACTCCCGGGTCACGCTGGGCTGATGCTGAGGGTGTCGTGTACATCGTTGACGACGAGACATGCGTTCGCCGTTCTCTCACTCGTCTCCTGAGCGCCGTAGGTTTCCACGTCGAGTCATTTCCCTCTGTCGAGGCCTTCCTCGAGCGTGGGCTACCGGACCATCCGTGCTGCCTGCTGCTGGACGTGTACCTTGGCGCTGGGCGTAGCGGTCTCGACCTGCAGGCTGAGCTTGGCCACAGCAGGAGATGATTCCGATCATCTTCATCACGGGAACGGGTGACGTGGAGGCCAGCGTGCGCGCCATCAAGGCGGGGGCGTTGGACTTCATGGAGAAGCCACTGGACGGCGATGCACTGCACTCGAACGTCAGGGCCGCTCTCACCCGCAGCCGCGAAGCCCTGGAAGCAGCGAGCGAGCGTGGAGCCGTGTGGAGCCGACTGGAGCTGCTCACGCCGCGCGAGCGTCAGGTTCTGGCTCTCATCGTGCGCGGTGGACTGACCAACCGGCAGATGGCCGCAGAGCTGGGCATCACCGAGAAAACGATCAAGGTCCACCGGGGGCAGGTCACGCGCAAGATGAAGGCCGGATCGGTCGCCGAGCTCGTGCGCATGACTCAACGGCTGAAGCAGTCAGCGTGACTGACGCCCCGCGTATGTGGGGCGTCTCGATCTGACGGCCATCGCGTCGTCGAAGGTCGTCGGCGCTCAGCCGTCGTTGACGTTCCGCTGCCGGAAGCGCACGTACTCCTGGGGCACCGGGATGCGGAACCTCTCGCACAACGCCGACACATCGGCCCAGTCGGTCGCGTCTACCTCGTACCCGGTGTGAAACTTGACCAACGACTCGGGCGCGATGCAGGCCACACTGCGGCCGTTGACGGTGCCGGTTCCGGCGAGAGCGTCTGGAGGATAGGACTCGCCGTTCTTCGGGGGGCCGTAGACGCCACGGCCACCCTCGTCGAGCACGATGACGTGGAAGTCGACCTGGTGGCCAGCATCGTCGCCCAACACGAAGTTCCAGGAGCGGGTGTCGGAGCGAGGCACGGGCGCATAGCCGCGGTCTTGAAGGGCAGCGACTGCCACTGCCACGTCGCGCTCCTCGATGACGATGTCGAGGTCTCCGTGACGCCTTGTCTGGGAGTCGAGACAGGCGTCCACCGCCCAGCCCCCGTCCAGCCAGACGCGGACGCCGAGCGTGTCCATCAGAGCCAGGAAGCCGCAGACATCGTCCGCAGTCATCTCGGACTTGCTGTCGGGCGACCAGCGCGCGGCGGCTGGAATGGGCTGCCGCTCCTAGCTGGCCGGGCGGGGCTGGACCGGAACGATCACCTGCGTGCGCGAGCGGACGTGAGGGGCGAATTCGTACCAGCCACGCATGGCCCGGAACTCCGGGGTGGCGATGGCGTCCGGGCTGTCGAGCTCGTAGATCGTCGTGTAGATTCGCCTCGCCGTCCGTTCTGTCTTGCCGGCCAGGGTCTCCGAAATCTCACCCGACGAGACATAGCGTCGGCCGCGCCTCACTCCCGGGCATCTCAGCGCGTCTGGCAGATGAACCGTGTCGTACCACCGATTCCACTCGGTTTCCTTCGCGGCGTCGACTTCGGCGGTCACGATCAGCAGGCACTGGGGGAACTCGGACATTGCGCCCTCCTGACGAGTAGTCGTGCTGGATCACGACGCGTGCGTTTCCGCTTCACTCGATGACCTGATCCGCTCGCGCCCGCGGTGAGCGGCGGGATGGTGAGAGCGGCGGTCCAGTGCCGCGATGGTGGGGCAGGCAGCTGGTAAGGAGTCAATGCGGGGATAGGCCGCCACCCCGCCTCGACGGCTGACATTGTCGCGCCGCGTTGTCACTTGTCGTTGCCTTCCGAGCGCCGTGTTAGAGTCCAATTGCCTACCAACGGGCCTCCGACAGACGCACCAGGCGTCGGACCCACTGGCATCTGGCTTTGCCGCCTCTCTTCGACGCGCGGAGACCCTCATGCGCGGTCGAGGCCAGCCAGATGAACGCAACACCACCCACGGAAACCGGGATCCGTCCCGTCGTCGCCGTGTTGAACTCGGCGGACGACGTGATCGAGATGCTTCGTGTCGCGCTGGAGGACTCCGGCTTCGCCGTGGTCAGCGCGAAATTGTCAGAAATTCAGAGCGGTGTGATGGACATGGTCGCCTTCGTCAGGGCGCATCGTCCGGTCGCGATCGTCTACGATCTTCCTCGCCCGTACGAGGCGAACTGGAACTTCCTGCGGCTGCTGAGGGAGACCGCGTTCTTGAATAGGCTTGGCTGGGTCCTGACGACACTCGACAAGGCGGCTCTGGAAGCGGCGGTCGGTCCCGCTTCAGTCGTCCAGATCGTGCTGGGCAAGCCCTACGGCCTCGATGAGGTCGTTGCTGCCGTACGGCAGTCCCTGTTGCGGGACGGGCGGGACCAGGACGGACACGGTCGGGACGGGCAGGCTCTCGACGGGCAGATTCACGACGGACATGATGGCAATGCGCTCACTCGAGACGGGCGTACGCTGGCGTAGGGGCCCTTCGGGTGAACGCTCTCGGCACCAGTCTCGCTGGCATTCGCGTCCTCGTGGTGGACGATGACGACGACACGAGGTATGTCACTCGCGCCACGCTCCAGAGCTACGGCGCGGTCGTGATCGAGTCCGCGTCTGCGCGACATGCCTTCGACGTCCTGCGGCAGGAGCGGCCCGACGTCCTGGTCAGCGATCTCTCGATGCCCGGCGAGGACGGCTATTGGCTCATCGCGGCGGTCCGCGCCCTGTCGATCGCGCAAGGAGGCGGCACGCCCGCCGCAGCGGTGACCGGGCACGTCACGCCCGAGGATCGAGCCAGCGTGCTGCGCGCCGGATTCCAGTTCCATGTCGCCAAGCCCGTCGACCCGCATCGGCTGGTCGGCGTCGTCGCCATCCTCGCGCTGAAGCAGTAGGGGTCAGGACGCGCCGTCGCGGAGCACGCCGCGCACGACGGCGATGAGCGCCTGCGGCTCAAAGGGTTCTGCAAAGTAAGCGGCGGCGCCGGCGGCCAGTCCTCGCTCGCGGTGGCTGTCCTCGGTGTGGACGGCTGTCTTCAGGATTACCGGGATCTCTCGGGTGGCCGGATCTGCCTTCAACTGCCGTAGAACTTCGTGGCCATCCATGTCGGGGAGGACGAGGTCCAGCACGATCGCGTCAGCCTGCAAGCGCGCCAGCCGCAACGCATCGCGCCCCGTGGCGGTCTCACGCACGTCGAAGCCCGCCGCCGCGAGGGGGCGCGCCATGCTGTAGCGAGCGTCCGGACGATCGTCGACCACCAGGACGGTGTTCACGCGGGCAGCGTAGCATCCGCGGCGCGTCGCGAACAACCGACTCCCGGATCGGCGGCGCGACACGGTGACTGATCACGCCGAGCCCCTGCGGCTTGGGGTGTCACCCGGGTTTACACAAGGCGGATTTCCAGTTGACTCGCTCGCGACGCGAGACCAATCTGTCCGACCAACGGGAGACTATCCGGTTGGCGGATAGTTCGCGGTAGCTCCCGTGGCACGCTGTCGAGGGCGGTGAGAATGCTTCTACCAACTCTCGTAGTCCTGTTGACCGGTCTGGTGGTGATCTTCGTCGGAGCCATTCTGTTGACGTCACACGCGACCTGAACGAGGGCCATCCAACGGCGGACCCGGGCGCGACGCAAGCGGTCGACGAGCAGCGTCGCGTCGATCGTCGCTGAGATGTTGCCGTCGGACTCGCGGCGCGTGTCCTCCGACGGTCTTCGATCAGAACTGAAGTGCGACGGTATGAGCCCCGGCCTGTTCGAGTCGGCGCTCCAGGCGGCCGCTCAGCAGCGACAGCGGCCAGCAGAGCGCGAAGTAGAGCGCGGCGACGGTGGCATAGACCAGCAGGGGACGGAAGGTCGCGTTGTTGACCACCGCGGCCGCTCGCGTGAGCTCGGTGAAGCCGATGATCGAGGCCAGGGAGGTTCCCTTGAGCAGCTGCACCAGGAAGCCGACGGTCGGTGGCAGCGCGATGCGCGGCCGCCTGGGGCAGGATCACCGACCGTAGCTGGGCGGGATAGCCCAGCGCGAGGGCGCGCGCCGCCTCCCACTGCTCGCGGGGAACGGCCTGGATAGAGCCGCGCCAGATCTCGCCGAGGAAGGCGCTGGCGTAGAGGGTGAGGCCCAGCGCCGCCGCCGTCCACGCGTCGCTGGTGAGGCGCAGCAGGCTGGCGCCGAAGTAGACGAGATAGAGCTGCATCAGGAGCGGCGTGCCCTGCACGACCTTGATGAAGGCTGCGGCCAGGGTAGCCAGCGGCCGGTAGGGCGAGACGCGAGCGACGGCGACGACGAAGCCGCCGACGCCGCCGCCGACGAAGGCCATGGCCGAGAGCACCACCGTCCAGCGCGCGGCGAGAACCAGCAGCCACACCTCGTTGAGTGAGAATTCGCGGATCACGGCCGGCTCACACCATCCGCCAGCGCGCGAAGAGCGCGCGATGGATCGCGGCGAAGGCGGCCTGGAACGCCAGGCACATGATCAGGTACATGGCGGTGACGACGAGATAGACCTCGAACGAGCGGAAGTGGCGCGCCACCAGCGTGTCGGCGACTGCGGTCAGCTCCTCGGCCGAGATCACCGAGACGACGCTGGAGGCGAGCATGATCAGGATGAACTGGCTGCCCAGCGCGGGAAAGATCGCCCGCAGCGCGGGCAGCCATACGACGTGGCGGAAGAGCTGCCAGCGTGAGAGGCCCAGGGCGGTGCCGGCTTCCAGCTGGCCCCTCGGGACGGCCTTCATGCCGGCGCGCAGGATCTCGGTGGCGTAGGCGCCGAGGTTGATCACCATCGCCAGCAGGGCGGCCTGGTCCGGGCGCAGGCGGACGCCGATCGAGGGCAGGCCGAGGTAGACGAAGAGCACCTGCACCAGGAAGGGCGTGTTGCGAATGGCCTCGACGTACACGCGGGCCAGCGCCCGCACCGCCCGCCAGCGCGAGGCCGCAGCCAGTGCGCTCGCCACGCCCACCAGCAGCCCCAGCGCCATGGCCAGCGCAGAGAGCCGCACCGTGAGCCACGCACCCAGCAGAAGCGCCGGGAGATCGCGCCACACGACACCGAACTGGAAAACGTAGTCCACGGAGCGCGCCGAGCCCGGCGATCAGAAGACCGGCAGTGGCTCCAGCGGCAGCTGCCGCCACTTGCGGCTGATGGCGTCGAGCTCGCCGTTGTTCTTGATCGTGTAGATGAAGGTGTTCAGCCACTGCAGCAGCTCGGTCTGCCCGCGGCGGATGCCGATGCCGAAGTGCAGCGGGCGCAGCACGATCTTGACCTCGTAGTTCTTGCCCGGGTCGTTGCGGTTGAGCGTGCGATTGACCAGCAGCCCCGTGCCCACGACGTCGATCTGACCGGAGACCAGCGCCTGCAGCGCGGTGGCCTCGTCGTCGAAGCGCATCAGGTTGATCTTCTTGGCCGCCGCTTGCGGCGTCAGGATGAGGTCTTGCATGGCGCCCCGGGGTACGCCGACGCGTAGACCGCCGAGGTCGTCGACCGTCTTGACCGCGCGGCTGGCCGGCGCCACCAGCACCGCGGCCTCGGTGGCGTAGGGGATCGAGAACCAGATCTGCTGGGCGCGCTCGGGGGTGATGCCGAACAGCGCGATCACCATGTCGACGCGATTGGTCAGCAGGAACGGCAGCCGGTTGGCCCCGGTGACGGGGACGAACTCGACCTGGACGCCGAGATACTTGGCGGCGAGGCGGGCGACGTCGGGATCGTAGCCCTCGGGCTGGCCGTCGGGGCCGGCGAGGCCGAAGATCGGCGTGGTCGTGTTGACGCCGACGATGACCTTGCCGCGCTTGATGATCTCGTCGACGGTCTGGGCCGCCAGCGGCGGCGCCGCCAGTGCGAGAAGGAGCGAGAGCGCGAGGAATGATACCGCCCACCGGCGGTGTGCACGCATGGCGAGGCCTCCCTGAGACGCGTGTGTGAGTCGACAGGCTGCCGTGACCGCCACACCGTAGGAGATTCGCGAAATCGTGTCAATGTCGGGATAGACTCGCCGCCATGACATCGAAGCCCACCGCCGGGCCCGTCGAGGCCACGCGCAGCCCGGCCGCGACACTCAAGACGCTGGCCGGCGGCGCGGTCACGTTCGAGGGCGGCCTGTGGGCGCGGCGGCAGGCGGTGAACCGGGCGGCGGCGCTACCTCACGGCCTGCGCATGCTGGAGACCGCCGGCAATCTCGACAATCTGCGCATCGCCGCCGGCCGGGCCACGGGCCGGTTCCGCGGGCGCGTGTTCATGGACTCCGACGTCTACAAGTGGCTGGAGGCCGCCGCGTTCGAGATGGCGCGCGTGCCGAGCGCCGAGCTTTCCAAGAGCTGCGACACGCTGATCGAGCTGGTGGCGGCGGCGCAGGGCGACGACGGCTATCTCAACTCCTACTACACGGTGGCCGAGCCGGGCCGGCGCTGGACCGATCTCACGCATGGCCACGAGCTCTACTGCCTCGGGCACATGATCCAGGCCGCCCTCGCGTTCCGGCGCGGCACCGGCGACGGGCGGCTGCTGGCCATCGCCACTCGCTTCGTCGACTACGTCCACTCGGTGTTCGGGCCGGGCCGGCGCGAGACGACCGACGGCCACGCCGAGATCGAGATGGCGCTGGTCGAGCTGTACCGCGAGACGGGCGAGCGCCGGCACCTCGACCTGGCCGTGTTCTTCCTCGATCAGCGCGGGCGCGGCCGGATCGGCCCCAACCGCCACGACAGTCTCGCGGCGTTTCCAGGACCGCGTGCCGGTGCGCGAGGCGACCGACGGTCGAGGGCCACGCCGTGCGCGCGCTGTACCTCACGACCGGAGCGCGCCGACGTCTATCTGGAGACGGGCGACGCGGCGCTGCTGCAGACGCTGACGCGGCAGTGGGACGACATGGTCGAGGGCAAGCTCTACCTCACCGGCGGCGTCGGCGCCCGCCACCTCGCCGAGTCGTTCGGCCATCCCTACGAGCTGCCGAGCGATCTGGCCTACAGCGAGACGTGCGGCGCGATCGCCAGCCTGATGTGGAGCTGGCGGATGCTGCTGGCCACGGGGCAGGCGCGCTACGCCGATCTCATCGAGCGCACGCTCTACAACGCGATCCTCGCCGGCGTGTCGCTGGAGCGGCGAGCGGTACTTCTACGTGAACCCGCTGGCCAGCAACGGCGAGGCCGGAGCACCTGCACCGCGGCGGCTGCCGCTGCGCAAGCCGTGGCACCTCGTGGCGTGCTGCCCGCCCAACGTGATGCGCCTGCTGGCCTCGCTCGGGCACTACGTCGCCACGCGCGACGCCTCGGGCCTGCAGATCCACCAGTACGCCGCCGGCCGCCTGCAGACCGCCGGGATCGCGCTCACCATCGAGACCGCGTATCCCTGGGAGGGTCGGGTGCGGCTCACGGTCGAGCGAGACGAGCGCGACGCCGTGGACGCTGGCGCTGCGCGTGCCCGGCTGGTGCGCGGGCGCCGGCGTGCGCGTCAACGGCAGCCCGGCGGCGGACACGGTGGCGCCGCGGCTACCTGCGACTCGACCGGACGTGGGCGCGCGGCGACGTCGTCGAGCTCGACCTGCCGATGCGAGGCGCACTGCGTCGAAGCCCACCCGTGGATCGAGTCCACGCGCGGGTGCGTGGCCGTCGAGCGGGGCCCGCTCGTCTACTGCCTCGAGCAGGCCGACCACGCGGGCTGGACGTCTGGCCGACCTCGAGATCGACACCGGCGCGCCGCTGACGTCGGCCTGGGACGCCGACCGCCTGGGCGGCGTGGCGGTCGTCCGCGCGCAGGGCCGCGAGGTCGACACGAGCGCGTGGCGGCACCGGCTCTATCGTCCCGATCGGCGCGGCGCCCGCCGCGGCTCGCCGGCCGGTGCAGCTGACCGCCATTCCGTACTACGCGTGGGCCAACAGGGAACCCGGAGCGATGCGCGTGTGGATTCCGCGCGCGGAGGATCGAGCATGACGAGGACGCGGATCGCAGCCGCCATCGCGGTGGTCATCCTGGCCGTCGCCCTGGGGCTCGGCAGTCCGGCGTGGTCGCAGGGCAAGAGCCTCACGCTGTCGATGCTGGCCGGCTACAAGGAAGACGTGCTGCGGGCGAACCTGCCCGGAGTTCGAGAAGAAGACGGGCATCAAGGTGGTGGTCGATGCCGCGCCATTCGGCGACCTCTACAAGAAGCAGCTGCTGTCGCTCAGCACGGGTGGCGGCCGCTACGACGTGCTCTTCATGGACGAGCCATGGGTCCCGCCGCTCTCGGAGTTCCTGCTGCCGCTGACCGAGCGGATGAAGACGCTCGACGTCGCGGACTTCATCCCCACCACCGTGTCGTCCGGAAGCTTCCAGGGAACGCAGTACGCGATCCCGGTCGATCCCAACGTGCAGCTGCTCGTATACCGCAAGGATCTCTTCGACGCGAAGGGCCTCAAGCCGCCGGCCACGTGGGACGAGCTGCTCGCCGCCGCCAAGGCCCTGCACGATCCCGCCAAGGAGAAGTACGGGATCGCGGTCACGGCCAGCAGCGACATCCAGACCGCGCTCTACATGCTGCTGGCCCAGTGGTCGTACGGCGCCGAGCTGGTGGACGGCGGGCGCGGCAGCCTCAACAGCGCCGGCCGGCCGCAAGGGCGGCGAGGTCTTCCTGGAGCTCTTGAAGTTCACGCCGCCCAACGTGCGCAGCTACAACTTCGCCGACGTGAACAAGGCCATCCAGCTCGGCCAGGCCGCCATGGCCATCCAGTGGGCGTCGGGCGCCAAGCCGATGGAGGACAAGACCAAGTCCACCGTGGCCGGCAAGCTCGGCTACGCGCGCGTGCCCAAGGCCGTGCGGCAGACGCCGATGCGCGGCGTGTGGACGATCGCCATCGCCAAGAACAGCGCGAACCAGGACGCCGCCTGGCAGTTCGCCACGTGGCTGTCGCGGCAAGGAGTTCGGCCAGTTCGCCGTCACGTATCCCTCGGCGACCTCGGCGATCCACAGCCCGCGCGTCTCGGTGCTGAAGGATCCGAGCACGCGGGCGGCCCTGCCGTATGCCGACGCGCTCCTCGACAGCCTGCAGATCACCAAGGAGCGGCCGCGGCTGCGCGAGTACGCCGACATCCAGGAGAACCTCCGGGTGACCGCCGGCAAGCTCACGGCGGGTGAGCTGACGCTGGACGCCGCGCTCAAGGAGATCGACGCGGGCACGAACCGGATCCTCGGAAAGTAGCGGACGAGCGCGCCGGGCGATGGCGATCGGCGGCGCAGGACGCTGGTTCCTGCTGCCGGGGCTGATCTTCCTGTTTGCCATCGACCTGATCCCGCTCATCTACTCGGCCTGGATCAGCCTCTACAACTGGTGGCTGATCCGCCCGCGCGACATCCGCTTCGTCGGGCTCGCGCAACTACCTCCGCCTCGCCGCCGATCCCGAGTTCACGCGCGCCCTCGTCGTCACCACGCTGTTCACGACCGGCGCGGTGCGTGGTCGAGTTCCTGGCCGGCCTCGGCCTGGCGCTGCTGTTCGCGCAGCCCTTCCGGTTCCTCCGGCGACTCCGCGTCCTGATCCTGCTGCCGCTCTTCGTGGTGCCGGTGGTGGGCGCCACCATGTGGCGCGTCATCTTCCATCCCGAGGTCGGCGTCGCTGAACTACTACCTGGCCGCGCTCGGGCTGGGCCGGCCGCCCTGGCTCAGCGATCCCACGCTGGCGCTGGTGTCGATCACGCTGGTGGATGCCTGGCGCACGATCCCGTTCATGTTCCTCGTCATCTACGCCGGGCTGGAAGTCCTGCCGGGCGAGCTGTTCGAGGCCGCCGCGGTGGACGGCGCCTCGGGGTGGCAGAGCTTCCGGTTCATCACGGTGCCGCTGCTGACCTACATCATGCTGCTGGCGGTCCTCATCCGCGCCATGGACGCCTTCCGCGAGTTCGACATCATCTTCGTGCTCACCGGCGGCGGGCCCGGGCACGGCCACCCAGACGATCCAGATCCTCAACTACCGGGCGTTCGGCCTCGGCCACATGGGCGAGGCCAACGCGATCGGCCTGGTGACCCTGGCGCTGGTGGCCGCGATGTGCTGGGTGCTCATGCGCGCGGTGCTGCGCCCGCGCGCGGCGGGAGGCTGACGTGCGGCCCTCGCGTCTGCGGACCGCGCTGACGGCGGCGGCCCTGGGGCCGGTGCTGGCCTGGACGCTGTTTCCGATCTACTGGATCACCACCGCGTCCTTCAAGACGGAGCTGGTGCTCTACGCCCGGCCGCCGCAGTGGCTCTTCACGCCGATCCTCGACAACTACACGCGCGTCCTCACCAACATCCCGTTCATGCAATATCTGAAGAACAGCCTGGTGATCGCGATCGGCACCACGCTCGGCAGCCTGGTGCTGGGCACGCTGGCCGGCTACGGCTTCGCCCGCTACCGGTTCCGGTTCTCGGAGGCCGTGCGCTTCCTCGTCCTGGTCATGCGCATGGCGCCGCGCATGGTGCTCGTCGTGCCCTACTACCTGATGATGCAGCGGCTGGGCCTGCTCGACACCTACACCGGACTGGTGCTGGCCTACGTCTCGTTCGCGCTGCCGTTCTCGATCTGGCTGCTCATCGGCTTCTTCGTGGACGTGCCGATCGACGTGGAGGAGGCGGCGCTGATCGACGGCTGCTCGCCGCTCGGCGTGCTGGTGCGCATCGTGATCCCGATCGCCGCGCCCGGCCTGGTCGTGGCCGCCATCTTCGCCTTCCTGGTGTCGTGGAACGAGTTCCTGTTCGCCCTGATCCTCAGCGGCGTGGAGGCCAAGACGCTGCCGGTCGTGATCGCCGGCCTCAACACCGACGCCGGGCCGCTCTACGGCGAGATGAGCGCGGCGGCCGTGATGGTCATGCTGCCCAACATCGTCATGACGCTCGCCCTGCAGCGCTATCTCGTGAAGGGGCTGACGCTGGGCGCGGTCAAGGGCTGAGCCGGCGCGAGCCCTAGAAGGGCCGGCGCCGCAGACCGGGGCCTTCCACGCGGTCCCAGGAAAAGATGCGGGCGCGATAGTGGTGCGCCGGCCCCATGGGCGCCTCGAAGTAGTTTCGTCCCCAGCTGGCCAGTGACCCCAGCGACCAGACCAGGCGCTGGCCGAGGATCTCCTCGTTCGGTCCCAGCGCATCGACCAGCACCCGGATCTGGACGAAGGTGTACGGCGACTGGTTGCTGATGTAGCCCCGGACGACGACCGGGACATCGCTGCCCGGCGGCTGCCACTCGAGGGTCACGTGCTGCTCGGTGCCGACCACGAGCGGCTGGAGCGGGCCAGGGCTGGTCACCAGCGAGGGAACCGCACACCCGGCCAGGGCGAGCGTGATCACGAGCAGGACGGTAGCGACCACACCTCCACTGTACTCAGAAGATCGCTGCGGTCACCACGAAGTCCGACGTGCTGGTGGCCGTACCGCCGGGGGTCGTGACCGAGACGCGTCCGGTGACGGCCGCGGCGGGGACGAGGACGCGGATCTCGCTGTCCGACACGAACGTGAAGGCCGCGTTCACCGTGCCGAACTTCACCGCCGTGACGCCGTGAAGCTGCTGCCGAGGATACTGATCACCGTGTCGTCGGAGCCCGATGGCACGCTGAACCCGGTGATGCGCGGGACGAGCGTGAAGTTCGTCGCGCTCTGCGCGGTGGCCGCGGGGTTGGTCACGGAGATACGACCGGTCAGGGCGCTGGCCGGCACCGTCACGCGGATCGAGGTGGCCGAGAGCACGGTGATCGGCGCGGTGACGCTCACGTTGCCGAAGGTGACCGCCGTGACGGTCCCGAGGTTGGCGCCGTTGAGGGTGACCAGCGCTCCCACCTGACCGGAGGCGGGCGTGAAGGACGTGACCGTGGGCGGGCGGACCACCGTGAAATCGGTCGGGCTGGTGGCGGTACCGCCCGGCGTCGTGACGGTGATCTTGCCGCTGACCGCGTTGGACGGCACGGTCGCGGTGATCTGCGTGGGACCGTCCACATTGAACGTCGTCGCAATGATGCCGCCGAAGCGCACCGCGCTCGCGCTCGTCAGGCTGGTGCCGGCGATCGTCACGCTGGCGCCGGGCAGGGCCGCCGCCGGGATGGTCAGGATGCGCGGCGTCACCGTGAAGGTCGCCACGCTCTGGCCGCTACCCACCTCGTCGGCAATGGCGATCTTGGCCGTCGTCGCGCCGGGCGGCACGACCACCCGCACCATCGTCACGGACAGGACGGTGATGGAGGTGGCGTTGGCGGCACCGAAGGCGACCTGGTTCACGCCGGCGATGTTCACGCCGGAGAGAGTGACGAGCGTGCCTTCGGGACCGGACGCCGGCGTGAAGCTTGTGAGCGTGGGAGGCCGGATCACCACGAAATTGGTGGTGGCGGTCGTGGTGCCGGTCGGCGTGGTCACGCTGATCTTGGCGGTGAGGGCGTTGGTGGGTACGTGCGTGATGATCTGGGTGTCGCTGACGACCTGGACGAATGTCGCCACCACGGTGCCGAAGCGCACGGTGGCCGGTGCGCTGAAGCTGGTGCCCGTGAGGGTGACTGTCGTCGATTCCGGCAGGCCTCGCTCCGGGCTCATGGAGAGCAGGTGCGGCGTCAGGACGAAGTCGGTCAGGCTGGTCGCAGTGGTGGCGGTTTCGTTGCTAGCGTGGATGCGGCCGGTCGAGGCTCCGGCGGGCACGACGACCCGTACGGATGTTGCCGAGAGCACGGTGATGCCGTTCACGCTGGTGCCGTTGAAGTCCACCGCGGTCACGGTTCCGAGATTGGCTCCCGAGAGCGTGACGGCGCTGCCGATCGGCCCGCGGGCCGGCGACATGCTGGTGATCGTCGGCGGCCGGACGACCGTGAAGGTCGCCGCGCTGAGGCCCGATCCCGCGGGAGTGGTCACGGTCACGGGGCCCGTGATGGCGGTCGGCGACACCGTGGCCCTGATCTGCGTGGGCCCGTCGAACAAGACGTTTGCCGCCATGACCGATCCGAAGCGCACGGCCGTCGCGTCGGTGAACGCCTTGCCGGTGATGGTGACGATCGTTCCGGTCACGCCGCGCGAGGGCTGGAACCCGTCGATCGTAGGCGTGACGGAGAACGCCCCGGTGCTCGTCGCCGGGGCGGCTGGATCGACGACGGTGATCTTGCCGCTCGTGGCCGAGGTCGGGACGATCACGCGGAGCGACGTGGCCGAGAGGAGGGTGATCGGCGCGGTGACGCTCACGTTGCCGAAGCTGACCGCGGTGACGGTCGCGAGGTTCGTGCCGTTGATGGTGACCAGGGTGCCGACTGGGCCTGCGGCGGGCGTGAAGCTGCTGATCGTCGGGGCCCGGATCACGAGGAAGTCGGCCGGGCTCGTGGCGGTGCCCGCCGGTGTGGTCACGGTGATCCGACCGGTGAGGGCGGTCGCCGGGACCGTGGTGGTGATGGTGTGGGCGTCAACGACGGAATAGGTCAGCTGAGCGACCCCGCCGAACTTGACCGCGGTCGCGCCTGTGAACGTCGCCCCGGTGATAGTCACCGCGGCGTTTGGAGCGCCCTGGCCCGGCGTGATCGAGACGATCCGAGGAGCCACGCGGAAGTCGGCCACACTCGTCGCCGAGCTGACCGGATTGGTGACAGCGAGGCGTCCGGTGGTCGCACCCGCGGGGACGGCGACGCGGATCGACGTGGCCGACACCACCGTCACCGGGCCAGCGGCGCGGCCGTTGAAGCTCACGTCCGTGACGCTCGCGAGATTGGTTCCGTTGATCGTTACCTGCGTGCCCTCTGGCGCGGCCACCGGAGTGAAGCTCGTGATGGTCGGCGCCTTGATGACGACGAAGGGCGCCGGGCTGGTGGCGATCCCGCCCGGCGTGGTGACGGTCAGCAGTGCCGTGGTCGCAGCAGCCGGGACAGTGGTGGTGATGCTGTTGCCGTTGCCGGCGACGGTGAAGTCCGTCGCGGCCACAGCCCCAAACTTCACCGCGGTGGCACCGGTAAAGCTGGTTCCCCCGATCGTCACTTGGGTGCCGGCGGTCCCGTCATCCGGGCTCACGCTCGAGATCCGCGGGGTCACCTTGAAGACCGCGAGGCTTGTCGGGTTGCCGGCTGGACTCACGACGCGGACGGGTCCAGTGGTGGCGCCAGGCGGAACGGTGGTGCGAATCGAGGTCGGCGACATGATGGTGATGCCGCTGGCGTCCACGTCGCCGATGCGGGCGCCGGTGGCGAGCGTGAGGTTCGTTCCGGTGATGGTGATGACGGTGCCGACCGGCCCCACGGTCGGGGTGAACGAGGCCAGTGTGCTCGTGACGTTGACGATCGTGACGGTCACCGTACCGGGCGAGATCACGGCGAGACCCGACTGTGCGTTGCCAAGAGTGACCGTAAACGTCTTGTTCCCGGCGCCGGCGGTGAAGTGGATGGGGACGACGATCGTCTTGGTCGTCTCCAGGGTCGCGAAGGTCAGCGTGCTCTGCCTGGCATCGTAGTCGGCCCCGTCGACCGCGGTGCCGTCGGCGGTCGCGTAGCCGACGGCGACGGGACCACCGACACCGAGAGTCCGGTTGACCGTGAGCGTCACCGAGGGCGCCGTCTCGTTCACGGTGGCCGTCGCGCTGGCGAAGGCGACGCGGCCCGGCGCGTCCATGGTGAAGGTCGCCGGGGTGCTCGTGCCGCCACCCGGCCCGGGATTGAAGACGGTGACCGCAGCGGTCCCTGCTGCCGCGAGGTCGTTCGCCGAAATGTCGGCGTGCAGCTCGGTCGGGCTGATCACGCTGGTGGGACGGTCGAAGCCTTTCCACCGGACACTCGAGCCCGCCACGAAGTTGGCGCCGGTCACGGTCAGTGAGATGCCCGACCCACCCATCAGCCTGCGCGTGGGGCTGATCGCGGTCAGCGACGGCGTCGGATTGCGAATGGACAGGGTCACGGCATTCGACACGGTCGGCGCCCGGCGTGAAGACGGTGATGCTGAGGGTCCCGGCGGACGGCGATATCCGCCGCCGCGATCGTCGCGGAGAGCTTGGTGGCCGATACGAAGGTCGTGGGCCGGGCGATTGCCGTTGACCCGGACGACCGACGTCGCATCGAAGTTCGTGCCGGTGACCGTCAGGGTGAAGTCCGCGCCCCCGACGTCGACCTGGGAGGGGGTGATCGCCGAGATGCGTCGGGGTCGAAGGCCCGAGGACCTCGAGGAGGAGGACCCAGTCGTCGTTGCCGGGGCCGTCGGCGTTGTTGCCCGGCGTGGTGAAGACCGTGCGAGCCGGTGTTCGCGAACGGCGAGCCGGAGATGGTCGCGAAGGTGCCGTTGGCGGGGTCGTACCAGCGTGCAGTGGTGGGGCCGGCCATGGTGCTGAGGTCGACGGTGAGCGTGCGCGCGAAGGGCACGTAGGCCATGGCGAGAGCGCCGTCGGAGTGCGGGCGGCGGTCACGTAGTCCTGCTGCCGAAGGTACCGAAGCCGGCAGTGACGACGGCGTGGGCTTGGGGCTGATCGGGCACGAGGTCGTACCAGCGGCGAGGCGAGAAGAGGGCCATGAGGTGGGCCATCTGGACGGCGCCGGGGGAGTTGAGTTGGGCCTGCCAGCCGTCGAGGAAGGGCCAGGTGAAGTGGTTGCCGTAAACCTGGCCGGTGGCGCCGCTGAGGAGGGTCCAGTACTCCTGCGCGCGCAGGTTGCGGGGGGCGGTGCCGAAGACGGCAAGGTCTTCGAACTCGTAGCCGGTCTCGGCCATGAAGACGGGCATGGGCGGGGCGTACGTTGTAGCCGTCGAGCACGTTCGAGGTGGGTGGCCTGGTAGGTGTAGGCCGCGTTCAGATTGATGATCGGGAGCCAGCGGGGGTTGTGGTGGACAGCACCGGGGGCAGGGAGGTGCTTGTATTGAACAGCACGGTATGCAGGTGGTTGTAGTCCGCGTCCTTGATGCCGAACGCGACGCCGGTGACGAGAGCGTCGTTTTCCTCGGAGAGATCGAAGTGGGGGGGGCCGTAGTCGTTGCCGTGGAACCAGATGATGTTAGGCGACGTTCTTGTAGCGCTGGCCGACCCACTGGCCGAAGGTGCGTGCCCGGGTGGTACCGTTGGCCTGCAGGACCTCGAGCCAGCTGCCGGTCTCGATGGGGTCGAGGATGACGAGGAAGCCGTACTGAACGGCGAGCTGGATGATGGCGTCGGCACGGGCGAAGTAGGCAAGGTTCGGTTGAGTGAGATCGTAGACGGTGGTGCCACGAGGTCCGGGGGGACCGGGGAGCGTGGTGAGGAAGGGGAGGATGCCGTCGAAGGTTGTGCCGTCGTTGCGGTGGGCAGCCGGTGTAGTTCGGCGCAGAGCAGGTCGATGAGGACGGTGTTGAAGCCGTGAGCGCGGCGATTGGGAAGAAGAGCTCGGCTTCGGCCTCGGAGAGGTTGCCGATCATGGACTGCGGGCGACTCGCCGGCGATGAGGAACGGCACGCCGTTCTGATCGACGAGATATCGGCCGGTCGGACCGACCTTCACGGGGTACATCGGGTCCGCGTGGCGAGGCCGGCGAGCAGCAAACCCAGCGACACGGCGGTGAGCGACCAGCTCTTCAGACGATCGACCCCTTGATGCTACCGAGGCCGTGCAGGACATACAACCTTTAGGATCCCGAATGTAAAAAACTCCGACACCGCCTATCTCGGCGTCATTCCTCGCCAGGAGCCGTGTCTGAGGGACGCGTGGCTAGAAGGCCACCGCGGCCGTGATCACGAAGTCCGCTGGGCTGGTGGCGGTGCCGCCGGGCGTGGTGACGGAGACGCGTCCGGTGACTGCGGCGGCCGGGACGATGGCGCTGATCTCACCGTCGGACACGAGCGTGAAGGTCGCGCTCACGGCCCCGAACTTCACGGCGGTGACCCGTGAAGCTGACTGCCCGAGGATGCTGACCACCGTGTCGTCTGACGCCGGACGGCGCGCTGAAGCCGACGATCCGTGGTACGAGCGTGAAGCTCGTCACGCTCTGCGCGCTGGCGGCCGGGTTGGTCACGGAGACGCGCCCGGTCAGCGCTCCCGACGGCACGTCACCTGGATCGACGTGGCCGAGAGCACGGTGATCGGCGCCGTGACGCTCACGTTGCCGAAGGTGACGGCCGTGACGGTGCCCGAGGTTCGCGCCCGTTCAGGGTGACGAGCGTTCCGACCTGACCGGAGGCCGGGGTGAAGGACGTGACCGTGGGCGGTCGGATCACCGTGAAGTCGGTCGGGCTGGTGGCCGTGCCGCCCGGCGTCGTGACGGTGATCTTGCCGCTGACGCCCGTTGGACGGCACGGTCGCGGTGATCTGCGTGGGACCGTCCACGGTGAAGGCGTCGCGGCGATGCCGCCGAAGCGCACCGCGCTCGCGTTCGTCAGGCTGGTGCCGGTGATCGTCACGCCGGCGCCGGGCAGGGCCGCCGCCGGGATGCGTCAGGATGCGCGGCGTCACCGTGAAGGTCGCCACGCTCTGGCCGCTGCCGACCTCGTCGGCAACGGCGATCTTGGCCGTCGTCGCGCCGGGCGGCACGACCACCCGCACCATCGTCGCGGACAGGACGGTGATGGAGGTGGCGTTGGCGGCGCCGAAGGCGACCTGGTTCACGCCGGCGATGTTCGCGCCGGAGAGGGTGACCAGCGTGCCTTCGGGACCGGACGCCGGCGTGAAGCTCGTGAGCGTGGGCGGCCGGATCACCACGAAATTGGTGGTGGCGGTCGTGGTGCCGGTCGGCGTGGTCACGCTGATCTTGCCGGTGAGGGCGTTGGTCGGTACCTGCGTGGTGATCTGGGTGTCTGCTGTCGACCTGGACAGGGTCGCCGCCGGCACGGTGCCGAAGCGGACTAGCGTCGCGCCGGTAAAGCTGGTGCCGGTGAGGACGACCGTGTCGCCGGCAGGCCGCGGCCGGGGCTCATCGACACCAGCTGCGGCGTCAGGACGAAGTCGGCTGCGCTCGTCGCGGGACTGGCCGGTTGACCTCGTTGGAGGCGTGGATGCGGCCGCTCGAAGCTCCGGCGGGCACGACCACGCGCACGGAGGTCGCCGAGAGCACGGTGATGCTGCTCACGGTGGTGCCGTTGAAGTCCACCGTGGTCACCGTGCCGAGATTGGCGCCGGAGAGCGTGACCGCGGCGCCGACGGGACCGCGGGCCGGCGACACACTGGTGATCGTCGGCGCCCGGACCACCGTGAAGGTGGCGGTGCTCGTCGCGGTGCCGGACGGCGTGACAACGCTGACGGGGCCGGTGACGGCCGAAGCCGGGACAGTCGCGGTGACCTGGGTCGACGCGATCAAGGTGGGGACCACCGTGACCGACCCGAACCGTACGGCCGTTGCGCCGGCGAGGGCCTGGCCGGTAATGGTGATGAGGTGACACCGGGCAGGCCGCGCGCAGGCTGCACGGCCTCGATAGAGGGCGTGACCGAGAAGCTCCCTGTGCTCGTCGCGGAGCCGACAGAATCGGTGCCGACGGAGATCTTGCCGGTGGTGGCGAAGGCTGGCACGACCACACGCAGCGACGTGGCCGAGAGCACGGTCACCGAGAGGGCCGTCACGGAGCTCGCGTTGGCACCGGTGAAGCTCACGCTGGTCACGCTCGCGAGGTTCGTGCCGGTGATCGTGATCGTGGTGCCGATCGGGCCCGGGACGGGCGTGAAGCTGCCGATCGTCGGTGGCCGGATCACGATGAAGTCGGCCGGGCTCGTGGCGGTGGCCGCCGACGTGGTCACGGTGATGCGGCCGGTGACCGCAGTCGGCGGGACGGTTGCCGTGATGCTGTTGTTGGATGCGACGGCGAAGGACAACGGAGCGACCGCGGATCGAGCCGAACTTCACCGAGGTGGCCCCAGCGAAGGCGGCGCCCGCGATGGTGACGGTCGCGCCTGGCGTGGCTTGCGCGGGCGTGACGGAGACGATGCGCGGCGCCACGCGGAAGTCGGTGGCGCTCGTGGCGGTGCCGGCCGGATTGGCGACGCCAAGGCGCCCGGTGGTGGCGCCGGCCGGGACGACGACGCGCAGCGAGGTGGCCGACACGATCGTCACCGGGCTGGCGTTGAGACTGCCGCCGGCGCTCGTGAAGGTCACGCCCGTGACGCTGGCGAGATTGGTTCCGTTGAGGGTCACGAGGGCGCCCTCGGCGCCGACGGCCGGGCTGAAGCTGCTGAGGGTCGGCGCCTTGATGACGACGAACGGCGCCGGACTGGTGGCGGTCCCGCCCGGCGTGGTGACGGTCACGGGGGCCGTGGTGGCGGCCGCCGGGACCGTTGTCGTGATGGTGGTGTCGTTGACAACGTGGGAATCGATCCCCGCCACGGATCCGAACCGCACCGCGCTGGCATTCGTGAAGCTGGTCCCCACGATCGTCACCAGCGTGCCGACGACGCCGTCATCGGGCGTCAGGCTCGTGATCCGCGGCGTCACCTTGAAGCACGGCGAGTGCTCGTCGGGTTGCCGGCCGGACTCATGACGCTGATCGGGCCGGTCGTGGCGCCCGCCGGGACGGTGGTGCGGATCGACGTGGGAGTCATGATCGTCGACGCTGCTGGCGTGTGACGTCATTGAAGAACTGCACCCCGGTCGCAAGGTCGAGGTTCGTCCCCGAGATGGTGATGACGGTGCCGACGGGGCCCTGGCTCGGCGAGAACGACGTGAGGGTGCTGACGATGTCGCGCACGGTGACGGTCGCCGTCGTGGGCGCGATCACGAGCCAGACCGGCTTGCGGGTTGCTCAGGGTGACGGTGAACGTCTTGTTCGCTCCGCCGACGGTGGAGTGAACGGGCACGACGATCGTCTTGGTCGTCTCCAGGGTGGCGAACGTCAGCGTGCCCGAGGTAGCGTCGTAGTCGTCGCTCGCATGGGCCGTGCCGTCCGCCGTTGCGTAGTCGACCATCACCGGCCCGCCCACCCCCAGCGTCCTGTTCACCGTGAGGGTGACCGCGGCGGCGGTTTCGTTCACCGCTGCGGTCGCGCTGGAAAATGCGACCCGACCGGGCGCGTCCACGGTGAACGTGGCGGTCATGCTGGTGCCGCCGCCCGGCAGCGAATTGAAGACCGTGACCGCGGCGGCTCCCGCGACAGCGATGTCGCCCGGCGGGATGTCGGCGGTCAGCACGGTCGGGCTGACGAAGGTGGTGGGCCGCGGCGTGCCCTTCCACCGCACGACCGAGGACGGAACGAAGCTGGTGCCGGTCACGGTGAGCGTGAATCCGGAGCCGCCCATCAGGATGCGGGCCGGACTGATCGCGTTCAGCGACGGCACCGGATTGCGGACCGACAAGGGCAGGGCGTTCGACACGCCGGCGCCCGGGGTGAAGACCTGGATACTCAGGGTCCCGGCGCTGGCGATGTCCGCCGCCGGGATCGTCGCCGTGAGCCTGGTGACCGAGGCGAAGAGCGTCGGCCGGGCGCTGCCATTGACCCGAACGACCGACGTCGGATCGAAGTTCGTGCCGTTCACCGTCAGGGTGAAGTCGGAGCCGCCGAGATTCACCTCGCCGGGGCTGATGGTGGCGAGCGCCGCGATCGGCGAGGCCTGCGCCTCGAGAACGAGGACCCAGTCGGTGTTGCCGGGGCCGTCGGCGTTGTTGCCCGGCGTGGTGAAGGAGCGTGAGCCTGAGTTCGTGAACGGTGAGCCGGCGATGGCTGCGAAGCTCCCGTTGGCCGGGTCGTACCAGCGGGCCGTCGTGGTCCCGGCCATGGTGCTCAGGTCCACGGTGATGGTGCGGGTGGAGGGCACGTACGCCATGACGAGGCCGCCGTCGGGCGTCCTGGCCGCCGTCACGTAGTCGGGCTGCGCGAAGGTGCCGAAACCGGCGGTGACGACGGCATGGCTTTGATCGGGGACGAGGTCGTACCAGCGGCGCGAGGAGAACAGGGCGGTGAGGTACGCCATCTGGATGGCGCCCCGCGTGTTGAGCTGATCCTTCCAGCCGTCGATGAACCGCCACGTGTAGCTGTTGCCGAAGATCTGCCCGCTGGCGCCGCTCAGCAGAGACCAGTATTCCTGCGCGCGGAGGCTGCAGGGCGTGCTGCCAAATCTGGCGATGTCCTCGCCCTCGTAGCCGGCTTCGGCCAGGAAGACGGGCATGGGGGCCGCGTAGTTGTATCCCGCGAGCACGACCTCGTGCGTGGTCTGGTAGGTGTAGGCGGCGTTGATGTCGATGATGGGCAGCCAGCGGGCATTGTCCGTCGAGAGCACGGGCGGCAAGGGGGTATTGGTGTTGAACAGGACGGTGTGCAGGTGCCGATCGTCGAGCTCCTTGATGCCCAGCGCGATGGCCGTGACCAGGGCATCGTTGGCCTCCGAGAGGTCGGCGTGCGGCGGACCGTAGTCGTTGCCGTGGAACCAGACAATGTTGTCGAAGGAACGATAGCGCTGTCCCAGATAGCGGCCATACTCGCGCGACTGGGCCACCCCATTGGCCTGCATGACCGTGAGCCAGCTGCCGGTCTCGGCGGGGTCGAGCAGGACGAGGAAGCCGTACTGCGCGGCGAGCTGCAGGACGCGGTCGGCGTGGGCGAAGTAGGCCTCGTTCGGGGTGGAGAAGTCTGGCGCTCCGTTGACCTGGCCGGTGAAGGGCGGAATGCCGTCGAAGGTGACGCCGAGTGCGGTGTCGGGACGGCAGCCAGTGTAGGCGGCGCACAGGAGATCGACGATGACCGTGTTGAAGCCGAGCGCGCGGCGATTGGCGAAGAAGAGCTCGGCATCGGCCTCGGAGATGTTGCCGATCATCGCCTGGGGCGACTCGCCGGCCATCAGGAAGGGCACGCCGTTCTGATCGACGAGATAGCGGCCGGTGGGGCCGACCTTGACGGGATAGGCGGACGTCGCGGCCGGCGCCACCGTGAACGCCAGAGCATTGCTCCACGTGCCGTTGCCTGATGCATTGGCCGTCATCACCCGCCACTGGCCCGCACCGGTCATCACGACGCCCGGTGCCACGGAGCACGACCCGGTCCCGCTCGCGCAGCCAACGGCCGTGGCCGTGTACCACTGCTGGATGCGGTTGCCAGTACTGTCGTCCACCGACAGCATGTAGTCGGTGGCGGCGCTCACCGCGTGCCACGAGAACGCGGGTGTGGTCGTCGTGACCACGCCCGACGGAGCGATCAGCGTGGCCGCGCCGGGCGGCGGCGAAGCGATCGTGAATGCCGCCGATGCGCTGACCCCGCCACCCGGTGCCGGCGTGAGGACCGAGATCAACGCGGTCCCCGCCGTGGCGACGTCGCTGGCCAGGATCGTGGCGGTGAGCTGGGTCGCGCTGATGAACGTTGTCGTGCGCGAGGTGCCGTTCCAGCGGACCACCGACGACGACAGGAAATCGCTCCCCGTGACGGTGAGCGTGAAGCCGGCGGCGCCCATGGTGGCGGTGCTGGGATTGATGCCGCTCACGAGGGGCAGGGGGCCGAGAAGCGCGAGGCTCGCGGCCGTCGAGGCTCCGCCTCCCGGTGCGGGCGTCGCGACCGTGATCGAGGCCGACCCGACCGTGGTGAGATCGGTATCCGGGATGGTGGCGCTGAGCGTCGTCGGCCCCAGGAACGTGGTCGGGCGGACCGCGCCGTTCCAGCGCACCGCCGACGACGAGACGAAGCCCGTTCCCGTGACCGTGAGCGTGAAGCCGGCGGCGGGGACGGTCGCACTACTCGGATCGAGACTGCTCACGGCGGGCACCGGATTGAGGACGGAGAAGCTGGCGGCCCCCGAGGCTCCGCCGCCGGGCGCGGAAGTGACGACCGTGATCGACACGGGGCCGGCGGTCGTGAGATCGCTGGCCGGGATGGCGGCGTTGAGCGTTGTCGGGCTGACGAACGCGGTGGCGCGATCCGCGCCATTCCAGCGCACGACGGAGGACGCGAGGAAGTTGCTGCCGGTGACGGTCAGCGTGAAGTCGGCGCTCGCGACGGTGACGCTCCCGGGATTGAAGCTGCTCACCGTGGGCACCGGATTGAGGACCGACAGCGTGGCCGCCGCGGAGGTGCCGCCTCCGGGACCAGGCGATGCCACGGTGATCGAGACGTTGCCCGCCGTGGTGAGGTCGGTCGCGGGAATCGTGGCGCTCACGATGCTCGGGCTGACGAAGGTGGTGGCGCGCGGCGCCCCGTTCCACTGCACCACCGAGGAGGGCACGAAGCTGGTGCCCGTGACCGTGAGCACGAAGCCTCCGGATCCAATCGTGGCGGTCACCGGCCCGAGAGCGGTGATCGCGGGCAGCGGATTCACGACGGCCAGGCTGGCCGCCGCCGAGGTCCCGCCGCCGGGCGCCGGCGTGACCACCGTGATCGCCACCGTTTCTGCCAGCACGAGGTCGGGGGCCGCGATGGTGGCGTTGAGCGTGGTCGGGCTGACGTAGGTGGTGGCGCGAGTCGCGCCGTTCCACTGAATCACCGACCCGGGCAGGAAGTCGGCACCCGTGACCGTCAGCGTGAACCCGGCGCCGCCGGCGGTGACCACGCTGGGCGAGAGGCCGGTCACGGATGGCGCGGGGTTCAGGACGAGCAGGCTCGCGGAACCTGAGGTCCCGCCGCCGGGGGCGGGCGTGACGACGGTGATCGTCGCGGAACCCGGGGTCGTCAGGTCGCCGGTCGGGATGACGGCGGTCAGCGTCGCCGAGCTGACGAAGGTGGTCGTACGGTCGGCTCCGTTCCAGCGGACGATGGACGACGGGAGGAAGCTGCCGCCCGTGACCGTGAGGGTGAAGCTCGCACCACCGACGGTGGCGCGTGCTGGGACTCGAGACCGCCGAGCGTCGGCAGCGGGTTCAGGATCGGAGACGTTCGTGCCCGCGGAGGCGCCTCCGCCCGGCGCCGGGGTGACGACGGTGATGGCGGCCGAACCGGCGGCGGCGAGATCGCTGGCCGGGATCACGGCGCCGAGGGTGGTGGCGTTGCCAAACGTGGTGGCGCGGCTCGCGCCGTTCCACTGCGACCGTGGATGACTGGACGAAGCTGGTGCCGGTGACCGTGAGCGTGATGCCGGCGGCACCGACGCCGATGCTGCTCGGTGAGACGCCTGTGACGGTCGGCGCCGGGTTCTGGACCAGGAGGGTCGCGGCGGAGGTGCCGCCGCCCGGCGCCGGCGTGACGACCGTGACGGTGGCCGCGCCGGCCGTGATGAGATCGCTGGCCGGGATCGCCGCGGTGAGCGTCGTAGAGCTGCCGAACGTCGTGGCGCGATTCGTGCCGTTCCACTGCACGACCGACGAGCGCGACGAAATTGGCGCCGCTGAGCGTGAGGGTGAAGCCGGCGCCGCCGACGGTGGCGGCGCTCGGCGCGAGGCCGGTCACGCGTCGGCGCTGGGTTCACGATCGGCAAGGTGGTGACCGCGGAGGTTGCCACCGCCGGGCGCCGGCGTGACGACCGTGATCGCCGCGCTGCCGGCGACGCTGAGATCGGTGGCGGGGATCGTGGCGAACAGCGTCGCGGCATTGCCGAATGACGTCGTGCGGTTCACCCCGTTCCACTGCACGACCGACGAGGGCACGAAGCTGCTGCCCGTGACGGTGAGAGTGAACCCGGCGGCGCCGACACCCACCGTGCTCGGCGAGAGACTGGCCACGTTCGGCGCTGGGTTCAGGACCGGCAGACTGACGGTTGTCGACGCGCCACCCCCGGCGCCGGAGTGACGACCGAGACGGCGGCAGATCCGCCGCGGCCAGGTCGCGAGGCGGGGATCGTGGCGCTCAGCGCGGTGGGACTCACCGAAGCGCAGTCGGACGAACGGCACCATTCCAGCGAACGACCGACGACGCGACGAAGCTGATGCCGGTGACGGTGAGCGTGAGCCCGCCGCTGCCGACGGTCGCGCTACTCGGTGCCAGGCCGGTGACCGTCGGCGACGGGATTCAGCACGGCCAGGTTCACGGCCGCCGAGGCTCCGCCGCCCGGCGCCGGCGTCGTGACGGTGACGGCCATGGCCCCGGCGACCGCGAGGTCGCTCGCGAGGATCGTGGCGGTGAGGGTCGTGGAGCTACCGAACGTGGTGGACCTGATCGACCCCGTCACATTGAACGACCGACGATGGCAGAAAGTTGGCGCCGGTGATTGTGAGCGTGAAGCTGCCACTTCCGACGCCGACGCTGCTGGGCGAGATCCCACTGACGGTTGGCGCCGGGTTGAGGACGGACAGATTCGGCGGGGCCGAGGTGCCGCCACCCGGCGCGGGCGTGAAGACGGTGATCGCCGCGGGCCCGGCCGTGGCGAGGTCACTCGCCGGGACGAGGGCGGTGAGGCGAGTTGCGTTGACAAGCGTCGTGGTGCGATCGCTGCCATTCCACCGGACGACGGACGAAGCCAGGAAGCTGGTTCCGTTGACAGTGAGGGGGAAGCCGGCGGCGCCGACGATCGCGGTGCTGGGCGCCAGGGTGGTGACGGTCGGCGCCGGGTTGAGGATGGCCAGGCTGATCGCCGATGAGGTGCCGCCGCCCGGCGCGGGTGTGAGGACGGTGACCGCCGCTGGGCCTGCCATCGTGAGGTCGCTGGCCGGAATCGTCGCGTTCAGCGTGGTGGCGCCGCCGAAGGTGGTCGTGCGGTTCACACCGTTCCACTGCACGACCGACGACGAGACGAAGTTGGTCCCGGTGACCGTCAGCGTGAAGCCGATGCCACCGACGCTGACGGTGTCTGGCGAGAGGCTCGCGATCGTCGGAGCGGGATTCTGGATGGACAGGCTCGCGGCGGTCGAGGTGCCACCGCCCGGGGTGGGAGTGAAGACCGTGATCGACGCGGACCCGGCGGTGGCGATGTCGCTGGCGGGGATCGTGGCGGTGAGCGTGCCGCGAGTCGGTGAACGTGGTCGTCCGACTCGCGCCGTTCCACCGCACGACGGAGGACGGGACGAAACTGGCGCCGCTGACCGTGAGGGTGAAGGCGCTGCCGCCAGCGGTCGCGGTGCTGGGCGAGACGCTGCTGAGCGTCGGTGCGGGATTGAGGACGGAGAAACTGGCCGGGGCCGACGTGCCGCCACCCGGGGTCGGTGTGACGACGGTGACCGCGAAGGTTCCCGCCGTGGCGATGTCGCCGGCCGGGATCGTGGCGGTCAGCGACGTGGCGCTGCCAAAGGCCGTCGCGCGATCTACGCCATTCCATCGGACGATCGAGGACGCGACGAAGTTGGTTCCGGTGACCGTGAGCGGGAAGCCGGCGCCGGCGGCGCTCGCGGAGCCGGGGAGAGGCTCGACCACCGTGAGAGGAGCGGGTTGCTGCACGGACAGACTCACACCGTTCGACAAGGGGGCGCTCGGCGTGGAAGACCGTGACGCTGAGGGTCCCCGCGACGGCGATGTCGGCAGCGGCGACCGTCGCGGTCAGCTGAGTCGCCGACACGAACGTGGTGACCCGATCGCTGGCGTTGACCCGGACCGTCGAGGCGGCGGAGAAATTCGTGCCGGTGACGGTGAGCGTGAAGGGCGAGCCCCCGACGAGCGACCTGGGATGGAGTGAGGCTGGTGATGGTCGGGGTCTGAGGCCCGAGGACCTCGAGGACGAGGACCCAGTCGGTGTTGCCGGGGCCGTCGGCGTTGGTCCCCGGCGTGGTGAAGTCGCGCGAGCCGGAGTTCGCGAACGGCGAGCCGGTGATGGTGACGAAACTCCCGCTGGCCGGGTCGTACCAGCGGGCTGTCGTGGAGCCAGCCATGGCGCTCATGGTGACGGTGATCGTGCGGCTGGACGGCACGTACGCCATGCGCGAGCGCGCCGTCAGTCGTCTTCGCGGCGGTCACGTAGTCCTGCTCCCCGATCGTGCCGTAGTTGGCGGTGACGACGACGTAGGCTTCTGATCGGGGACGAGGTCGTACCAGCGGCGCGGGGAGAACAGGGCCATGAGGTAGGCCATCTGGACGGCGCCAGGCGAATCGAGTTGGTCCTGCCAGCCGTCGAGGAACGGCCAGGTGAATTTGTTGCCGTAGACCTGGCCGGTGGCGCCGCTGAGGAGGGTCCAGTACTCCTGCGCCCGGAGGTTGCGGGGGGCCGTGCCGAAGACGGCGAGGTCTTCGAACTCGTAGCCAGTCTCGGCCATGAAGACCGGCATCGGCGGAGCGTAGTTGTAGCCGTCCAACACGTTCACGTGTGTGGCCTGGTAGCTGTAGGCGGCGTTGAGATCGATGATGGGGAGCCAGCGAGCGTTGTCGGTCGAGAGCACGGGCGGAAGGTTGGAGTTGGTGTTGAAGAGCACGGTGTGCAGATGGCGATCGTCGACGTCCTTGATGCCGAGGGCGACGGCGGTGACCAGGGCGTCGTTGGCCGCGGAGAGGTCGAAGTGCGGGGGGCCGTAGTCGTTGCCGTGGAACCAGAGGATGTTGTCGAAGTTCCGATAGCGGTTGCCGACGTAGCGGCCGAAGTCGCGCGAGCGGCTGACGCCGTTGGCCTGCATGACATCGAGCCAGCTGCCGGTCTCGGCGGGATCGAGCAGGACGAGCAAGCCATACTGGGCCGCGAGCTGCAGGATGCGATCGGCGCGGGCGAAGTAGGCCTCGTTGGGAGTGGCGAAGTCGGGCGATGCCGAGGTCCGGTGGACGGCCGGTAAAGGCCGGGATGCCGTCGAAGGTGGCGCCGTCGGCGGAGGTCGGGGCAGCCGGTGTACTCGGCGCAGATGAGATCGATGAGGACGGTGTTGAAGCCGTGGGCGCGGCGATTGATGAAGAACAGCTCGGCGTCGGCTTCGGAGATGTTGCCAATCAATGCCTGAGGCGACTCGCCGGCCATGAGGAAGGGCACGCCGTTCTGATCGACGAGATAGCGACCCGTCGGTCCGACCTTGACCGGGTAGACGGGCTGGGCATCGGCAATGCCCACGAGAAGCAAGACTGCCACGAAGACAGACGCACAGGTCGGCCACCTCAAGATCCCAAAATGCTATCGGGTTGTCGCCGGCCTGACAACGCTTTTGCGCATGAATTCGCGCAGTTGTAAAAGGTTCTGACACCTTCAGGTGGGGTCTGGGCCTCCAGTGTTTCCAAGCATCTGCGAGCGGCCGAGCGGGGGGTGCCCGCTGAAGCGAGGCCCGGAGCGCGGTCGGCGGGCTCCTGGTCCCTCCTTTGCCGACTACGCGGCGACTTTTCGGCTACGAGGCAGGGTCTGGCGTGGTGCCGGATCGGCGGAGGTCGAGCATCGGTGAGACCTCGGTGCCGCGCTGAGTCTCGAGTCGAGTGATCTGACCCATGTGGGCGATGATCTCGGCGATGCGCTTGGCCGCGACGAGGGCCTGGTCGATGCGAGCCTGCTGCTCGGGGGCCGGGAGATGTCGGCGCAGGAGCTCGAGGCGTCCGGTGATCACGGCCAGGGGATTGTTGATCTCGTGGGCGGCAGCGTTGGCGAGCTGGGCGACCGCTCGGAGCGACTCGGCGCGGCGCTCGGCCTCCTCCGCGCGTCGCTGATGCGTGATGTCCTCGAGGATGCCCTCGTAGTAGTCGGTGTCGGACTCGCGCACGGAGCGGGAATTGATGCGGACCCACACCGTGCCGCCGTCGCCGGTGCGCATCTCGAGGGCGAAATCCTGCACGCGTCCGGCCGCCTCCATCAGCCGCTGCACCTGCTCGCGATCGCCGGGGTCGACGTAGAGTGTCGCGGCGTTGATGGCGAGCAGCGCTTCGCGGCTCGGGAAGCGCAGCGTTTCCAGCAGGGCGGGGTTGACGTCGACGATCCGACCGCCCGCCGAGTTGCGATAGATCCCGACCGGCACGTTGTCGACGAGGCTGCGGTAACGCTCCTCGGCGGCCAGCGCCTCGGCGCGCTGGCGTTCGGCTTCCCGTAGAAGCCAGCCGCTGCGGAGCAGAAGGGCCACCTGCTGGCCCACCGCCTCCAGCGTGGCGACCTGGGTCGGATCGAGCTCCTGCGCCCGCTCCCACCAGACGAGATAGAAGGCCCCGGCCACGATCCCGTCCACGTGAACGGGCACGATCACGCCCGAGCGGTGAGGGAACCGGTGGAACAGCTCGAAGCTGAAGTGCGGATCGTTCTGCACGTCGCTGCTGCTGGTGACCGCGGCCTTGTTGAAGACGCTGTCGCGGAAGCCTTGCTCGTCCACCGGGAGCAGCGCGGACGTCAGCACTGACAGCGTGTGCTTGGGGACTCGATAGGCGGCGACGGGAGCGAGGAGCCGCCCGTCGCGGTCGAGCAGATAGACCGCCGCGGTCTCGGCCCCGATGAAGTGGGCGACCTCACGAGCCACCCGACGGAGCGCCTCGGTGAGGTTCGGCTCCGTCGTGAGAATCCGCGCGATCGAGATGAGCGTGGTCGCCCCGTCCATGTCCGCCGCCTTGCTGTGAAGCGGTTAGTCTGCTCCGATCGCGGAGACGCGCGGAGCGCGGTCAGGCGGTCTTGGCGGTACGGGCGCTCGACCGTCCCGGGCAGGTCTTGTGGTGCCAGACGGATCCCAGCTTCACGTGGTTGCCGTTCTTGCGAATGCGCTGCTTGCACTTCGGGCAGGTGCCCATCAGGAACTCCTTTGTCGATGCGGCTCTGGGAACGCCGTATTATAGCAGGAGTTTTTCGGAGGCCCCGTGAACGACTGCCTCTTTTGCCGCATCGTCGCGCGCCAGAGTCCGAGCGACATCGTGTACGAGGACGACGCGGTGGTCGCGTTCAAGGACATCTATCCGAAGGCGCCGGTCCACCTGCTCATCGTGCCCCGCCGCCACATCGCCTCGCTGGCTGAAGCGACGGAGGCCGACGCCGAGGTGCTCGGTCGCTGCGTGGTGGCCGCGCGCCGGCTGGCCGAGAGCACGGGCTACGGGGAGAAGGGCTTCCGGCTCGGGGTGAACACCGGGCCGGACGGCGGGCAGGTGGTCTACCACGTTCACTTCCACTTCACCGCCGGGCGCCGACCCCGTAGCGACGCGTAGGGGCCGGGCGCCTCGTTCGCTCTAGGTCTTGCCCTCGAGGGCCAGACCCGCATTCGCCCACGCCGCCAGTCCGCCCTTGAGGACGCGCACCTTCGTGTAGCCCAGCCCGTTGAGCCGGTGTGCGAGCCGCGCGCTGGTCATCTCGTCGGGACACGAGCAGTAGGCCACGATCATCCGGCTGCGGTCGATATCGGGCGCCTTGTCGTCGAACTCGGTGGGGTCGACGCGTGTCGAGCGGGGAATCCGGACCGGACTCTGGTCGTAGGCGCCGGCCAGGCGCACGTCGAGGATCGCCGGGGGATCGTTGCCCTCGAGCAGACGCGCGACCTCGTAGGGCCCGATGCGGAATCGATTGCGCTGCCACCGCCGGCCGACCAGCGCGGCGTAGCCCGCGATGCTGACGACGATGAGCCCGGCGCCGACCTGGGCCCAGGGCAGCAACGGCTGCGTCGTGGCCCGCACGGCGTTCTCGGCGCTGATGCGACGGACGTCGAGGACGTTGGGCATCAGGCGATTCGCCTCGGCCAGGTACGCCGTGGCACGCGAATACTGACCGTTGAAGAAGGCGCGTAGCCCCGCCTGCCACGCGGTGTTGAAGCGGCTCGACTCGTCGAGGGCGACCGTGGTGCCGTCGAGGAATTGCCGGACCGCCGCCGCGGGAATGATGAAGTTGAACCCCTGCACATTGCCGCCGTCGCTCTGGGTGACGAAGGTCAGGACGCCGATCACCTCGCCCGAGGTGTTGATCGCCGGCCCGCCGCTGGTGCCAGCCTCGGCTGCGGCGTCGGTCTGGATGACGGGTTGATTGGCGCGGTCCTGCTTGAAGCCCGACACGGTGCCGTGCGTCGTCGACGCCTCGACCTTCGAGGCATCGATCAGCTCGTGGCTCATCACGACGCCCGGGAAGCCGATGATCGAGAGCCGGTCGCCGATCTTGAGCTCGCGCGATTCACCGAGGGGAACGGTGGGGAGGTCGGTCGCCTCCACGCGGAGCAGCGCGAGGTCGCGCCCCGACATCGCCTCACCCGCGGCCGGCGGGCTGTACTTGGCGACCTTGGCGGCCAGGCGCTTGCCGCTGGGCAGGATGACCCAGACCGAGGGTGCGAGCTTGATGCTGTCCGGTGACAGCGCGGCGACCCCCTGGCGCGCCAGCTGGTCCTCGAGGTCTGGCTGGGCTCCCGGAGCCACCCCGCGTCGGCTGAGCAGGGAGGGCAGGCACTCCGCACGAAACGCCTTCTCCGAGAGCTGGCGGGCCATCCAGGCGGGCGGGTTGTAGCCAGGCGACACCACGTGCGCGTTGGTCACGATCCAGCCGCGCGGATTCACCAGGAAGCCGGTCGCCGACTCCCGATACGGCGCCGCCTTGGCGGTGACGTCGCCGCCGCTGCCGCACCTGAGCGTGACCTCCGCCGAGACTTCGCTGATGACCAGCACGACGGCGGGCTTGGCTCGAAGCAACGTCTCCTGCAGGGTCGTGTCCTGCGCGGCGAGGAGGGCAGGGGTGAGGACCAAAGCGACGAGCGTCGCGGCGAGCCGGAACGACATCGGCCGATTCTATCTCTGAAGCCCTGAGCACGAAGCACGAAAGGCTCCAGGGGTTGCCCCCTGGAGCCTCTCGGTGTTGCGAACGGTTCGACGCTTACTTCAGCTCGGCGATCGCGGCCTCGGCCTTCGCCTTCGCCGAGTTCATGTCACCGGCCTTGCACGCAGCCTCGGCCTCCTTGATCAGGGACGCGGCCTTGGTGCTGCCAGGCTTGGCGGCACTGGCGGCACGCGGCGACTGCACATCCTGACCACGCGGAGACTGGACATCCTGACCACGCGGAGACTGCACATCCTGACCGCGCGGAGACTGGACATCCTGACCACGCGGCGACTGGACATCCTGACCACGCGGCGACTGCACATCCTGACCGCGCGGAGACTGGACATCCTGACCACGCGGCGACTGCACATCCTGACCGCGCGGCGACTGCACATCCTGACCACGCGGGGCCTGAACATCCTGGCCACGCGGCGCCTGCACATCCTGACCGCGCGGCGCCTGCACATCCTGACCACGCGGCGCCTGGACGGCCTGACCGCGCGGCGCCTGCACATCCTGACCGCGCGGGGCCTGGACATCCTGGCCACGCGGAGCTTGCACGTCACTGCGGGCGCCGACTAGCGACCGCGGAGCCTGCACATCCTGACCACGCGGAGCCTGCACATCCTGACCACGCGGGGCCTGAACATCCTGACCACGCGGGGCCTGAACATCCTGACCGCGCGGGGCCTGCACATCCTGACCACGCGGGGCCTGAACATCCTGACCACGCGGCGCCTGCACATCCTGACCACGCGGGGCCTGCACATCCTGACCACGCGGCGCCTGGACATCCTGGCCGCGCGGAGCCTGCACATCCTGACCACGCGGAGCCTGAACGGCCTGACCGCGCGGAGCCTGCACATCCTGACCGCGCGGAGCCTGAACATCCTGGCCACGCGGCGCCTGCACGTCCTGACGCGCGCCGGCTAGCGAGCGCGGGGCCTGAACATCCTGGCCACGCGGCGCCTGAACATCCTGACCACGCGGCGCCTGCACGTCCTGACGCGCACCGGCCAGCGAGCGCGGAGCCTGGACATCAGGAGCCTTCGCCACCGTGGACTTCGCCGCCAGCATCTCCTTGGCCTTGGTGACCTCGGCCGGGCAGGAGCTCTGGGCCTCGCTGCTGATGGGCGTGAAGGTCGCGACGACGGCGACACTCATGAGGGTTGCGAGCAGCTTCTTCATCAGTCGTATCCTTTACATGCTGCGTGTTCGTTAGTTGGTCCGGCGGCCCCCATGACCGCCTTCCTCTACGTCTCGGAGCACCGCCTTCCCTTCTGATCACTCGGGAGGACCAACCGGTGCTCGGAACTCGCGCCATGTGAGAGCAAGGTGAATACCAAATCCGTTGAGGTTGTAACCGCCTTGTAACTTAGCTAGTTACGAGTGATGCCTGTCCCAGGCGCCTGCCGCCGCCGACGATCTGCCCGCCCGCGGCCCGAGGGGCTCTACGGCAAACTGCCCGGGTGGCTGTTGGGCGATTTGGTGTGCCCCGCGACCGAGTCCCGGCCAGAAGACCCGACTCCGTAGGACCCGAAAGGCGGTCGCTCATGGGTCCGTGTGATAGCCTCTGGAGGCTTATGCCCCGGTTGACGAGGATCGGCCTTGCGGTGCTGGTCACGATCCTCTGCTCCGGGTGCAGCTTCAAGCGGTCCGCGCCTCCGGCGTCCCCCCCGATGACCAATCCCGTTCGTTACATTCTGCCTAACGGCATTCCCGTCATCATCCAGGAGCATCGCGCTGCGGACGTCGCCGCACTGCAGCTGTGGGTGAGAGCGGGGGCGCGCGACGAGGCTCAGGACGAGCTGGGGCTCGCGCACTACCTCGAGCACATGCTTTTCAAGGGCACCGCGACGCGGCCCCCAGGCTTCGTCGAGCGCGAGGTCGAAGCCGTTGGTGGCCGCATCAACGCGGGGACGTCGTGGGACTACACCTTCTATCACACGGTGGTGCCGGCCCGGAATGCGGCCGGTGCGATCGAGATGCTGGCGGACGTGGCCGTCAACGCGAGCCTGGAGGAGCGGCTGCTCGAGGCCGAGAAGCAGGTGGTGCTCGAGGAGATGCGGCTCAACGAGGACAACCCGCGACGCTTTCTGGTCCAGCAGCTCTTCGCGTCAGCCTTCGAGGGCCATCCCTACGGCCGTCCGGTGATCGGCACCAGCGACCTGATCCGCGGCCTGAGCCGCGAGACGCTGGTGGGCTTCTATCGCCGGCACTACGCGCCCGAGCTCTTCGCGCTGGTGGTGGTCGGCGCGGTGAAGCCCGAGGAGGTATTGCGCGTGGCGCGCAGGACGCTGGGGGTGTTGCCGCGCACGGGGGCGGGCCGCTTGCCACCGGCGCTGCCGCCGGGGCCACGCCGCGTGCGATCCGAGACGACGCGGCCGGGGACGCAGGCCTACCTCGGAATGGCCTGGGTCGCGCCGCGACTCGACCACGCGGACACGCCGGCACTCGATCTTCTGATGTCCATCCTCGGGCGGACGAAGGCCTCGCGCCTGGTGGCATCGCTACGTGAGCGGCAGGGACTGGTGAGCAGCATCGCGAGCAGCCTGAATGCGATGGAGGGCGTGGGGCTCGTGATGATCACCGCCCAGCTCGAGCCCGAGCAGCTGGCACGGGCCGAAGCGGAGATCCTGGCCGAGATCCAGCGTGTCCGGGACAACGGCGTCACCGCCATCGAGCTGAAGCGGGCCATCACCGCCGCGGAGGTCGATCACGAGTTCTCGACCGAGACCGCCGAGGGCCGCGCCCGCGCGTGGGGCCAGGCCGAGACGATCTGGCGACTCGAAGAGGAGATCCTCTATCTCGAGCGCGTGCGCACGGTCACCGCGGCGCAGATCCAGTCGGTCGCCCGGCGCTATCTCGACCCCGAGCGCTACGTGCGAGTGGCGCTCTTGCCGCCCGCCCGATGAGACGCCTGGCCCTGGCGCTGGTCCTGCTGGCCGTCGCGGCGCCCGGCGAGGCGGCGCCGTTCGAGGTCACGCGGCGCGTCCTGCCGAACGGCCTGACCCTGCTGGTCCGCGAGGATCCGTCGGTCGGGGTCATGGGCGCCTCGCTCATGGTGCGGGGCGGCACGCTGTTCGAGGCGCCGGACGAGGCCGGCATCATCAACTTCATGCACCGCGTGATGCTCCGCGGGACGCGCCAGTACGACGCGGTGAAGCTCACGCAGGCCATCGAGGACCTCGGGGGCTCGCTCGATGCCTCGGGGGATGTGGAGTACGCCGAGGTGCGCGGCACCGCGCTCGGGCGCAACTGGGAGGCGCTCCTGGCGCTGATCGCCGAGGTCGCGCTCCGCCCCACGTTTCCGCTGGAAGAGGTCGAGCGTGAGCGGCGATTGATCCTCAGCTCGATCCAGAGCCGCGGGGACACGCCGTTCCAGCGCGCCTTCGACGCGATGCTGACGGACCTGTACGGCCGCCACGGGTACGGGTGGCCGAACGTGGGGACGCGCGAGAGCCTCGCGCGACTCGACCGCGCCGCGCTCGAGAAGCGCTACGCGGCTCTGTATCGCCCCGATCGCATGGTCCTGGCCGTCAGCGGGCGGGTGCCGCGCGACAAGGTGGTGCGCGTGGCCGAGCGGCTGTTTCGCGGGATGCCTTCGGCCACGACGCCGGCTGCGTCGGCGCCGACCCCGCAACCGCCGCGGGGGGCGCGAGACGTCGTCGAGCGGCCGGCCCAGCAGGCCCAGGTGATGGTCGGCTACATCACCCCGGGCCTCACGGATCCCGAGTACCCGGCGGTCAGGGTGCTGGGCATGCTCCTCGGGGGCGGCATGTCGGGGCGTCTGTTCACCGAGCTCCGCGATCGCCGCGGACTCGCGTATCAGGTCGGCGTGCTGGGCACGTATCGGACGGGGCCGACGTTTCTCCTCATGTACATGGGGACGGCGCCGGCCAACGTCGAGGCGTCCGAGAAGGGGGTCCTGGCCGAGATCGAGCGGATCCGGACGGAGCCGGTGACCGAGCGCGAGCTGGCGCGCGCCAAGGCCTACCTGCTCGGCAATCTCACGATGGACCGGCGCACGACGGCCCGCGACGCCTGGTACCTGGCGTTCTTCGAGGTGACCGGCGCGGGCTGGAGCTTCCCCGAGCGCTACGCGCGGGGCGTGGACGCCGTGACGATCGCCGACGTGGCCCGGGTCGCACAGCGCTATCTGACCGGCCCCACCGTGGTGGTGCTGCAGCCGCCGCCCAAGGGGGTCGGGCCGTGATCCCGCTCAAGGACGACGTGCCGAGCCAGAGCACGCCGTTCGTGACCTACGGCCTGATTGCGCTGAACGTCCTGGTCTACCTGTACCAGTTCTCGCTGAGCCTCGACGCCCGTGGCCCCGGCGCCGAGGCGTTCGAGTCGTTCATCATGGAGTTCGGCGCCGTCCCGTGCCGGATCACCGGCGCGTGCGCGACGGCGGATCAGTTCCCGCATCCCGCGGCGACGATCTTCACCTCGATGTTCCTGCACGCGAACCTGCTCCACGTGCTGGGCAACATGCTCTACCTGTGGATCTTCGGCGACAACGTCGAGGACACGCTGGGGCACGGCCGGTTCCTGGTCTTCTATGGCCTCGCGGGGCTGGCCGCCGCGCTGGGACAGGCGCTGGTGAACCCCAGCTCGCGGGTGCCGATGGTCGGCGCGAGCGGCGCCGTGGCCGGCGTGCTCGGCGCCTACCTGATCCTGTTTCCCGGCGCCACCGTCCTGACCTTGGTGATGTTCGGCATCTTCTACCGGATCGTCCACATCCCGGCCGTCATCGTGCTGGGGTTCTGGATCGTGATTCAGCTCGTCTCGGGTTACATCACCGTGGCTATGGGCCGCGGAGAAAGCGGAGGGGTGGCGTGGTTCGCTCACATCGGCGGGTTCGTGGCAGGGATGCTGCTGCTGTTTCTCTTCCGGCCCCGGCAAAGTCGTCGAATATAATCAACGGCATGGCGACGCGGGTGAGGCTGGACCGGCTGTTGGTGGAGAAGGGGCTCGTCGAGAGCCGCGAGAAGGCGATCCGTCTGATCCTGGCCGGGGAGGTCCTGATCGACGGCCAGCGGGTGGACAAGGCCGGCTCGCTGATCCCCACCGATGCCGACGTCGACATCCGCGGGCGGTCGCCCTACGTGAGCCGGGGGGGCGAGAAGCTCGTCCACGCCCTGGAGCGGTTCGGGATCGCGGTCAAGGGCCGCACCTGCATCGACGTCGGTTCCTCCACCGGCGGGTTCACGGATTGCCTGCTGCAGCGGACGGCCGCCCGGATCTTCGCGGTGGACGTCGGGACCAACCAGCTCGACGCCAAGCTGCGGAAGGATCCGCGCGTGGTGGTCATGGAGCAGACCAACGCCCGGGCGCTCGATCCCCGCGTCTTCGATGAGCAGCCCTCGCTCGCGACGATCGACGTGTCGTTCATCTCGCTCGAGAAGGTGCTGCCGGCTGTCTTCGGCGTGCTGGCGCCGCGGAGCGAGATCGTGGCGCTGGTGAAGCCGCAGTTCGAGGCCGGGCGCGAGCACGTGGGCAAGGGCGGGGTGGTCCGCGACCCGGCTCAGCACCGGGCGGTCGTCCAGCGGCTGGCCCGCTACGCCGTGCTGCGGGGCTGGCACGTCCTCGGCGTGACCGCCTCGCCCCTGCGGGGGCCCAAGGGCAACCGCGAGTTCTTCCTGCATCTGGCCGCCCACGGCCGGACCGCGGCGAATCTCGAAACCCTCATCGAGCAGAGTGTGGTGGAGGCGCTTGCGTGACCCGCGTCGGGCTGATCGCCAAGCCCGACGCCCCGGCTGCCCCCCGCGTCATCCTGCAAGTGCTGCGAGTGGCTGGGGGCGCACGGGCTCACCGCCGTCCTGGAAAAGCAGACCGCCGGGCTGGTGCCCTCGGCCTCGGTGCAGGCCGCCAGCAAGGATGAGCTTCCCGGGGCTGGTCGATCTCCTCGTCGTGCTGGGAGGCGACGGCACGCTGCTGTCCATGGCCCGGGCCATCGGCGACCTCGGGGTGCCGATCCTCGGCGTCAACCTGGGCGGGCTCGGCTTCCTCACCGCGACCACGCTCGACGAGATGCTGCCCGCGCTCGAGGCGGTCCTGGCCGGCCGCATGGCGATCGAGGAACGGATGCTGCTGCGCCGCGCGCCTGGTCCGGGGCGGCCAGACGATCGGGGAGTACAGCGCGCTGAACGACGTGGTCATCACCAAGTCGGCGATGAGTCGCATCGTCGACCTGGCCGTCTCGGTCGGCGGCCGCCACGCCACAGCGTATCGGGCCGACGGCCTGATCATCTCGACGCCGACCGGCTCGACCGCCTACAACCTCTCGACCGGTGGTCCCATTCTGTTTCCCACCATGGACGCCGTCGTGCTCACGCCGATCGCGCCGCACACGCTGAGCAACCGCCCGATCGTCATTCCCGGCGCCGAGCGCATCGAGGTCACGCTGCTCGACGATCAGGATGTCATGCTGACGATGGACGGCCAGGTCGGCGTCGCCGCTGCGCGCGCGCGACACGGTCGAGGTCCAGCAAGCGGCCGCCCGCATTCGACTCCTGCGCTTCCCGAACAAGGATTTCTTCTCCGTGCTGCGCACGAAGCTCAAGTGGGGCGAGCGCTAGCGCGACGTGACTCCGATCGGATACTTCTTGAGCCCGCGCGGCGTGTGGCCTAGCATCAGCTGATGCTGCGCGAGGTACGGGTCAAGAATTTCGCCGTCGTCGAATCCGTCACTGCCCCGTTCGCTCCCGGCCTGAACGTGCTCACGGGTGAGACCGGCGCGGGCAAGTCCATCCTGTCGACGCGATCCTGCTCGTCCGCGGCGCCCGCGCCCAGACCGACGTCATCCGCGCCGATGCCGACACCGCCACGGTGGAGGCGGTCTTCGCGCTGTCGACGGTGTGGCCGGCGGCGCGCGCGGTGCTGGACGAGGCCGGGACTCGGCGTCGACGACAGCGGCGACGTCGTCGTCCGGCGCGAGCTGGCCCGCTCGGGGCGGCACCGCGCGTTCGTCAACGACTCGCCGGTGACGGTGGCCCTGCTGGAGCGGCTGGGGGACGTCCTGGTGGAGGTCCACGGCCAGCACGAGCACCAGCGCCTGCTCGAGCCCGCTGCGCCAGCTCGAGCTGCTCGATCGCTTCGCCGATGCCGAGGACGCGTGCGCGCACGTGCGGAGCGCTGCACGCGAAGTACCGGGCGGCGCGGGAGGAGGCCGAGCGGCGCGCGCGGCGGAGCGCGACCGCGCCCAGCGCGAGGACCTGCTGCGCTTTCAGGTCGCGCGAGCTGGACGCCGCCCGGCTGCAGGTCGGCGAGGAGGACGCGCTGCGCGCGCGAGCTGCGGCGCCTGCAGCACGCCGAGCGGTTCAACGACCGGGCTGGCCGAGTGCGTGGCGCTCCTCGACGACGCGCCGCAGTCGGCCTCCGAGCGGCTGGCGCGCGCGGCCCGCGTCGCTCCAGGACCTCGCGCCGCCTCGATCCGGCCTTCGGCGCCGCCGGCGACGCGATCGAGGCGGCCCGCATCCAGCTCGAGCGAGGCGCTGGGCGCGATCCGCCGCCTGCGTGACGGCATCGAGCGCGGAGCCCGGGCGTCTGGATGCGATCCACGAGCGGCTCGACGCGCTCGCTCGCCTCAAGCGCAAGTACGGCGACACCGAGGCGGCGATGCTGGCGCTTCCGCGACGAGGCCGCGCGCGAGCTCGAGCGGCTGGCGCGTCACGACGAGGTCGTGGCCGAGCAGGAGCGGCTGCTGACCGAGCTCGGCCGCCGAGCTGACCGCCGCCGCCACGGCGCTGTCCGAGCGGCGCGCGCGCCGCGGCGGCACGCCTGGCTGCTCAGGTCGAGCGCGCGCTGCGCGGCGCTCGGGATGGAACGGGCGCGTTCGAGGTGGGGCTCGAGCGCAGCTGCCGAGCGTGAGCTCACGCGGCGTCGACCGGGTCGAGCTCCGACTGTCGCACGAACCCGGGTGAGGAGGTCCGGCCGCTGGCCCGGGTGGCCTCGGGCGGCGAGCTGTCGCGCGCGATGCTGGCGCTCACCTCGGTCCTGGCCCGCGCCGACCGCGTACCGACGCTCGTCTTCGACGAGGTCGATGCCGGCATCGGCGGACGCGTGGCCTCGGTGGTGGCCGAGACCCTGGCCCGGCCGCGCGAGGGCCGCCAGGTTCTGTGCGTGACGCACCTGGCACCGATCGCGGCCCTGCGCCGACCAGCACCTGCGCGTGGTCAAGAGCGTCCGCGGCGGACGCACGCGGGTGACCGCAGCGTCGCTGACGGGTGACGAGCGCGTCGAGGAGGTGGCCCGGATGCTGGGCGGCCCCGCCACCACGGCCGCGCGCGCGAGCACGCGCGGGGCCTGCTCGCGGGCCCGGCGGAAGCGGCCTGTATAATGGGCTCGACAATGATGATTTCCGCGATCCTCCGGGCGGTCTTCGGCACCAAGCACGAGCGCGACGTCAAGCGGATGCAGCCGGTCGTGGCCGAGATCAACGCGCTCGAGCCGGACATGCAGCGCCTCGACGATGCGGGCCTGCGCGGCCAAGACCGACGAGCTGCGCAAGCGCGTCGCCGACGGCGAGACCGCTCGACGACGTCCTGCCGCGAGGCCTTCGCGGTCTGCCGCGAGGCCGCGCGCCGGCAGCTGGGCATGCGCCACTTCGACGTGCAGCTGATCGGCGGCATGGTGCTGCACGAGCGGCACGATCGCCGAGATGAAGACCGGCGAGGGCAAGACGCTGGTGGCGACGCTGCCCGCCTACCTGAACGCGCTGCCCGGCAAGGGCGTGCACGTCGTCACGGTCAACGACTACCTGGCCAAGCGCGACGCCGAGTGGATGGGGCCGATCTACCAGGCGCTCGGGCTCACCGTCGGCGTCATCCAGCACGAGGCCTCGTTCACTCTACGATCCCGGCCTACGTCACGTCCGACATCCGGATGACGGCGCTCCGGCCGATCGAGCGCCGCGAGGCCTATCGCCGCCGACATCACCTACGGCACCAACAACGAGTTCGGCTTCGACTACCTGCGCGACAACATGAGGTTCTCCCTCGACGAGCTGGTCCAGCGCGAGCTGCACTACGCCATCGTCGACGAGGTCGACTCGATCCTGATCGACGAGGCGCGCACCCCGCTGATCATCTCCGGGCCGACCGAGGAGACCGACCGACAAGTACTTCAGCATCGACCGGATCATCCCCCAGCTGAAGCGGGCGGCCACCATCGTCGGAGGGCAAGCTCTCCGAGATCGAGGCCCAGCAGGCCGGCGACTTCATCGTCGACGAGAAGGCGCAAGACGCGTCTCGCTCACCGAGCAGGGCATCGCCTCCTGCGAGCGGCTGCTGAAGATCGACAACCTGTACGACCCGCAGCACATCGACGGTCCTGCACCACGTCCAGCAGGCGCTGCGCGCCCACGCCCTGTTCCAGCAAGGACGTGGACTACGTGTCAAGGACGGCGAGGTCATCATCGTCGACGAGTTCACCGGCCGCCTGATGCCGGGCCGGCGCTGGTCCGACGGGCTGCACCAGGCGATCGAGGCCAAGGAAGGCGTGCAAGATCGAGCACGAGAACCAGACGCTCGCCACCATCACCTTCCAGAACTACTTCCGCATGTACGACAAGCTCTCCGGCATGACCGGCACCGCCGAGACCGAGGCCGAGGAGTTCGCCAAGATCTACAAGCTGGACGTGACGGTGATCCCCACCAACCGCTCGCTCGTCCGCGTGAACGCTCCCGACGTCATCTACAAGACCGAGCGCGAGAAGTTCAACGCGGTGGTCGAGGACATCATCGAGCGCCACCAGGCGGGCAGCCGGTGCTGGTCGGCACCATCTCGATCGAGAAGTCCGAGCGGCTGGCCGCGCTGCTCAAGAAGCGCGGGATCCGCCACGAGGTGCTCAACGCCAAGTAGCACGAGCGCGAGGCGGAGATCGTCGCCCAGGCCGGCCGCGAGGGCGCGGTGACCATCGCCACCAACATGGCCGGCCGCGGTACCGACATCCTGCTGGGCGGCAACCCCGACTTCCTGTCCAAGGAGATCCTGCGCAAGAAGCGGCGTGGACCCCGCGACTGCCGCGCCCGACGTGCGGGCCATCGCGCTGGAGGAGGCCCGGCGGGTCACCGAGCCCGAGCACGCCCGGGTGGTGGAGCTCGGCGGGCTGCACATCCTCGGCACCGAGCGCCACGAGTCGCGCCGCATCGACAACCAGCTGCGCGGCCGCTCCGGCCGCCAGGGCGATCCCGGCTCCTCGCGGTTCTACCTGTCCCTCGAGGACGACCTGCTGCGCATCTTCGGCTCGCAGCGGATCCAGAAGATCATGGACCGCCTCGGCATGGAGGAGGGCGAGCCGATCGAGCACCGAGCTGGTCACCCGCGCCATCGACACCGCCCAGAAGCAGGTCGAGACCCACAACTTCGAGATCCGCAAGCACCTGCTCGAGTACGACGACGTCATGAACAAGCAGCGCGAGGTCATCTACGGCATGCGGCGCCAGATCCTGGACGGTGAGAGCCAGGCCGAGACCGTGACGGAGTGGATCGAGGATCTCACCGCCGGCACGCTCGACGGGTACGCGCCCGGCGACAGCCATCCCGAGGACTGGGATCTGGCCGCGCTCGGCGAGGCGCTGTACCGCCAGTTCGACGTCCGCATCCCGGCCGCGCCGCTACGAGGACATCGGCACGCGGGCCGAGCTGGACGAGCTGGTCGGCGAGGCCGTCCGCGCGCGCTACGCCGAGCGCGAGCAGGAGCTCGGCCCCGACCTGCTGCGCGCCCTCGAGCGCCACGAGATGCTCATCGTCATCGACACCCAGTGGAAGGACCACCTGCTGTCGATCGACCACCTCAAGGAAGGCATCGGGCTGCGCGGCTACGGCCAGCGCGATCCGCTGACCGAGTACAAGAAAGAGGCGTTCGATCTTTTCCAGGACATGGTCGAGCGGGCCAAGGGCTCGGTCGTCGAGCGCCTGTTCAAGGTCCAGATCGTGCGCGACACGCCCATGGAGCTGCCGGCCATGACGGCCTGGTCCCGCACGCAGGAGGGGCGTGGCGAGGCGCCGGGTAGCGAGCGGCCGGCCGGCGCGCCGCCGGCGGTGGCCGCGCCGCGCCCCGTGCCGCGCACGCCGAACGGCCAGAAGATCGGCCGTAACGATCCCTGCTACTGCGGCTCCGGGAAGAAGTACAAGAAGTGCCATCTCCTGCAGCAGGGATAGCCTGGTGAGCGACCGCCGATACCGGCAGTCGGGGTACCGCAGCACCTCCGGACCTCGGCCGGAACGGCCCGAGCCACCCCGACCGCCCCAGGGCACCTTCGGGATTCTGAAATCCCAGCCGACCTCGCGCTGCGCGGGGTGTGGCGCCGTCCTGCCGATCACCGCCGATTCGCTGACGCAGTGTCCGCACTGTCGGGCCGAGCTGCGCACCTGCCGGCAGTGCGCGCACTTCGACACCGCCCGTCGGTTCGAGTGCGCGCAGCCGGTGGCCGAGCGCATCGCCGACAAGCGCGCAAGAAACGAATGCGCCCTCTTCTCGCTGATGGTGACGGTGGAGCGTGACACGTCGGCGGGGTCGGTCCGGCCCGACGATGCTCGGCGCGCGTTCGGCAACCTGTTCCGCAAGTGACGGGGCCGGACGACGGCCGGCGCTGACGCCGCGCGGGCCGGCAACATTCTCGACACGGCGCGCTTGCGCCTGCGCCCCCCGACTCTTGCCGATGCATCCGACCTCTTCGAGCGCTACGCCTCCGATCTTGAAGTCGCCCGCTACCTGACCTGGCGCCCGCACCGCGGCGTCCGGAACACGCAGGCCTACCTCCGTCGCGTGCTGGTGGCCTGGCGGCGGGGGGCCACTCGGCCGTGGGTGATCACCGCTCGGGGCGACGACCGCCCGTTCGGCATGATCGAGCTGCGGCCCAGCGGCCACCGCGCCGAGATCGGCTACGTGCTGGGCCGGCCGTGGTGGGGGCAGGGCTTCATGACGGAGGCGGCCCGGGCGGTCGTGGAATGGGGGCTGGCCCAGCCGGCAATGTTCCGGGTGTGGGCCGTTACCGACGTCGACAACGTGGCCTCCGCCCGGGTCCTGGAGCGGGCCGGGATGACCCGCGAGGGGCTGCTCCGGTCCTGGCTCATGCATCCGAGCCTCTCGGCCGCGCCCCGGGACTGCTGGTGCTACGCGCGCGTCCGGACCCCGACGGTGCCTGCCTAGGGCGGCTCGACCGGTAGGGGCGGGGGGTAGATCTCCCCCCACGGCTGGTGTTTTTCTTTGGTATTTCGCAATTCTCCATGCAAAGATCGCGCATGCGTCTAGAAGCGATCACTCTCCACGGCTTCAAGTCGTTTTCCGAGAAAACGACGGTCAAGGTCCTGCCCGGCATCACCGCCATCGTTGGTCCCAACGGGTGCGGGAAATCGAACATCAGCGAATCCGTGCGGTGGGCGCTCGGCGAGCAGAGCGCGAAATCGCTGCGCGGGCAGCGCATGGAAGACCTCATCTTCCACGGCTCCGCCTCGCGCAAGCCGGTGGGGTTGGCCGAAGTCGAGCTGACGTTCGCCAACGATGGAACGCTGTCGGTGCCGTGGAGCGAGATCGGTGTGGCCCGTCGTCTCTATCGCACGGGTGAGAGCGAGTACCTCCTGAATCGACAGCCCGCGCGCTTGCGCGACATCATGGATCTCTTCGCGGGTACCGGCGCAAACCCGCGCGCCTACTCGGTGATGGACCAGGACAAGCTCAATCACGTCCTCACCGCCAAGCCGCACGAGCGCCGCGTCTTCATCGAGGAGGCCGCGGGGATCGCGCGCTACAAGCAGCAGCGCAACGAGACGCAGGGCAAGCTCGACGGCGCCCGCCAGAATCTCGTGCGCGTGCGCGACGTGATGGACGAGGTCCGCCGCCAGCTCGGCTCGCTCGAGCGTCAGGCCCGCAAGGCGCAGCAGTACAAGGCGCTGCAGACCGAGAAGCGCGAGCTGGGGCTGGCGCTGATGGCCGCCGACTTCGCCACGCTCACCACCCGCAACGACGCGCTCGCCGCGCAGCTCACGCGGCTGCGCGATGCCGAGCAGGGCGCGCGGGCCCGGCTGACCGGGCTGGCCGCGCGCGAGGCGCAGCAGCGCGAGCTCCTGCAGGAGAGCGAGCACCGCCTGAGCGACCTGCGGCAATCCGTGCAGAAGATCCAGGGCGAGCTCGAGCGGCTGCTCGAGCGTCGCGAGCAGATGGGCGTGCAGCTGCACGAGCTCGGCGAGGAGGCGCGTCGGCTGGAGGACGAAGCCTTCATCGCGACCGAGCGCCTGGGCACCATCGTGGGCGAGCGCGCGAGCGCCCGCACGGCGCTGGCCGAGGCCGAGCGCTCCGGCGCCGAGCGGAGCGCGGCGGTGCTGGCGCTCGAGGCCGAGACCGAGCGTCACCGCACCGGGCTCGCCGGCGAGCGTGACCGCTTGGAGGCGCTGCGTCTGGAGCAGATGCGCGTGGCGGCCGAGCGCGTGGATCTGATGCGCGAGGCCGGCGAGCTCCGCGAGCGACAGGTACAGCTGGCCCGCCGGGCCGAGCGGCTGGCGCTGGAGCTGGCCGAGGTGGAGGCCGAGGCCGAGCGGCTCACGGCGGCGCGGGTCACGCTGGAGGCGGCGCGCGAGGGCGCCGTGACCGCGCTGGCCTCGCTGGCCGCCGAGCGCGAGCAGCTCGTGGCCACGCTCGGCGATCGGGAGAGCCGTCTGTCGATCGCCGAGGGCACCCTGGCCCAGGCGCGACTCGACCTGGCGGCGCGCAGCTCCAGCCGGGATGCCCTGCGCGAGCTGGAGCTGGCGCGCGAGGGCTATGGCGCCGGCGTGCGCGCGGTGTTCGCCGGCGCGGCGGAGCAGCCGGGAGGCATCGTCGGTACGGTGGCCGATCTCCTCGAGGTCGAGGCCGGGCTGGAGCGCGCGGTCGAGGCCGTCCTCGGCGAGCGACTGCAGTGGGTGGTGGTCGAGCGGTTCGAGCACGCGCGCGCCGCGGTGGCCTGGCTGCACGAGCGCACCTCCGGCTCCGCCACGTTCCTGCCGCTGGAGAGGCTCGGGGCGGACGGCGGCCCGCGCCCCGATGCCGCCGGCGATTTCCGGTGGGCGGTGAATCACGTCGGCGCTCGCACGCCGGGGTTATTGCAGTACCTGCTGGGCCAGGTGGCCATCGTCGATCATCTCGATCGGGCCGAGGCGCTGTGGCGCCGCAACGGCGTGGTCGCGACGTACGTCACGCCGGCCGGTGAGGTGCTCTCGCCGACGGGGCGTCTGCGCGGCGGCTCCGAGGCCGCGGCCGGCCCGCAGTCGCTGCTGACGCGCAAGCGCCAGCTGCGCGATCTCGAGATCGAGGTCGAGCGGCTGACGGCGACCGTGGAGCACGAGCAGGGGACGGTGGCGACGCTGGGCGCGGAAGTCGCCACGCTGCGTGGCCGGCTGAGCGAGGTCGACGAGGCGCTGCACGCGCGGCAGGCCGAGCGCGTCGCGAGCGAGAAGGATCTCGAGCAGTCGACGCGGGAGCACGAGCGGGTGCAGCGGCACATCGAGACGATCACGGCCGAAGCGCGCCAGGTGGCCGGCGAGGCGGTGGACACCGAGTCGCTGCTCAGCCGGCTCGGCCAGCACGTCGAGACGGCCCGCGACGCCGAGTCACGCCACGAGACGGCCATGGCGGCGGTGCGCGCGGCGATCGAGACCGCGCAGCTCGGCGAGACCGCGCTGGGATCGCGACTGACCGAGGCGCGCGTGGAGCTCGCGGGCATCGCGGAGCGCGCCGAGGCGTTCGGGCGCGAGATCGCGCGGCTCGACGAGATGGAGACCGACTTCGCGGCCCGGATCGAGCAAGCGCGCCAGCGCCAGACCCAGCTCGGCGAGCGGCGCGCCTGGCTGGTGACCGAGCGCGAGCGCACGGACGAGGCCGCCCGTGACGTGGCGGCCGAGCGTGACCAGCGCGAGGAGGAGGCCCGGCAGGCCGGCGAGAGCCATCAGATCCGGCTGGACGAGACCCGGGCGCTCGACGAGGAGACGCGGACGGCCCAGGGAGAGCTCAACCGGCTCGTCGGGGGCATTCACGAGGTCGAGCTGAAGGCGACCGAGGGCCGGGTCCGGCACGAGGAGCTCGCGCAGGAGGCGTACCGCACGTTCGGCGTCGAGGCCGATGCGCTGCTCGCCCAGCACGATCCCGCACGCGATCTCGACGGCGCGCGGGTCCGGGTGACCGAGCTCGACGAGCGACTGGAGGCGATCGGGCCGGTGAACCTGGTGGCCGACGAGGAGTACCGCGAGCTCGACGAGCGGGTCACGTTCCTGAAGACCCAGCACGACGATCTCACCGCGTCGATCAAGGATCTCGAGAAGGCCCTGCGCGGCATGACCCGGACCGCGCAGGATCGATTCGCGCAGGCGTTCGAGGAGATCAACGGTCACTTCGCGCGGATCTTCGAGCGGCTCTTCGAAGGGGGCCGGGCCGAGCTTCGGCTGGTGGAGGCCGAGGAGGGCGGTGACCCGCTGGACACCGGGGTCGAGCTCATGGCCCAGCCGCGGGGCAAGCGCCTGCAGGCGGTATCCCTGATGTCGGGCGGCGAGCGGGCCCTGACCGGCCTGGCCCTGCTGTTCGCCATCTTCTACTTCCGGCCGAGCCCCTTCTGCGTGCTGGACGAGGTGGACGCCCCCCTCGACGACGCCAATATTCATCGGTTCTTGCGCGTACTCCGGGAGCTGACCACCCAGACCCAGTTCCTGGTCATCACGCACAACCGCAAAACGATGGAGGCGGCCGACATCCTGTACGGTGTAACTATGGAGGAGCCAGGCTTGTCCAAGCTGGTCTCGGTGAACCTGGCGGCGGCTGTCGCCGCGGCGGGAGCTCCCGCGTAGTGTGCCGTGGAGGCTGAGATCGAGACTGTGACGCCGGCGGTATCGGTCGGAACGTATCTGCGTGAGCTGCGAGCGCGGCGTGGCACCTCCATCGAAGAGCTCGGTCGTGTGACCCGGGTCGCGTCACGGTATCTCGAAGCGCTCGAGGCCGACGCCCACGAATCGCTCCCTGCTCCCGTGTTCACCCGCGGCTTCATCCGAGCCTACTGTCAGGCGATGGGCCAATCGCCCGACGACGCCCTGGCGCTCTACGACGGGCGCGAGGTGAGCCTGCCGCCGCGCGTGACGCTGGGAACGCCGCCGCCTCCACGGGAGACGGAGAAGGCCATCCGGGCCCGCAGCGCGGTGCTGGTGAGCCTGGCGCTCGTGCTGGTCCTGGGTGGCGCGCTCTTCGCGGTGGCCCTGGTGATCCAGCCTCGGGATCGAGGCGAGCGCATGGCGGCCTCGTCTCCGCCAGCGTCGAGATCAGAGTCGCCGGCGGCAACGCCGGTGCCCTCAGTGGCCACGCCCGTCGCGCCGCCCACGCCGCCGGTCGCCACGGCGCCGCCGTCGGCGCCGGCCGCCCCGGCGTCGCCGAGCCCGGCGCCTGTCGTCGCCGCCGTGAAGCCACCGACTGCTCCGGCTCCGCCGGCTTCCCCGGTGGCCTCGGTCCAGGTTCTGCCGCCGGCCAGTCCGCAGGCGTCGGCCCCGACACCGACGGTCCAGGCGGTGCCCCCGCCGAATCTCGACGCACTGGCGGGTGTGAGCTCTCCCTATCGGCTGGTGGCCCGCACGAACGAGGCGACGTGGATCCGTGTGCGGACCGACGACGGCCGCAACAGCGAGGAGAGCATTCCCGCCGGGGAAGTTCGCGAGTGGGTGTCCAACCGCCCGTTCATCCTGACCGTCGGCAACGCGTCCGGGGTGTCGTTCGAGCTGAACGGGCGCACGGTGCCGCCGCTCGGTGCTCGCGGTGCGGTCATTCCTCGGCTGGTGCTGCCCCCCGAAACGCGCTGACGGACCGACGGCCCGGGTTGGCGCTCCCACCGCCCCGACCCCGGGGGTTACACTAGCGGGACGATGGGGTTTTTCTCCGGGCTGGGTGGGCGGCTGCGCGATGGTCTCCGGCGCTCGCAGGAATATCTCTCATCGGGTCTCGGCACCGTCCTCGAGCCCGACCGCCCCATCACCGATGCGCTCTGGGAGGATCTGGAAGATCTGCTGGTGAGCGCCGATCTCGGCGCCGGACTCGCCGCCGATTTCGTGAATCGCAGCCGCGAGGACGTGATGTACGGCACGGTGACGCGGGCCGATCAGCTTCGCCCCCTGCTGCGACGGTTCCTCATCGACACGCTCGGAGAGGCCAAGCCCCTGGCGCTCGATGCACGCCCGAGCGTCCTGCTGATGCTGGGCGTCAACGGCTCGGGCAAGACGACCACGTGCGCCAAGCTGGCCACCGCACTCAAGGCCGACGGTCGCCACGTCGTCCTGGCCGCCGCCGATACGTTCCGGGCCGCCGCCATCGAGCAGCTGGAAACCTGGGGTCGGCGCATCGACGTCGAGGTCGTGCGTCAGGCCGCGGGCTCCGATCCCGCCGCGGTGGTCTTCGACGCCCTCAAGGCCGCGATGGCGCGTAGCGCCGACGTGCTCATCATCGATACCGCCGGCCGGCTGCACACGAAGAGCAACCTCATGGAGGAGCTGGCCAAGCTCAAGCGCGTGATCCAGCGGCAAGCGCCCGGTGCGCCCCACGAATCGCTGATGGTGCTCGACGCGCCCACCGGCCAGAACGGCTTCGCGCAGGCCAAGATGTTCCACGAAACGATCGGACTGAGCGGCGTCGTCCTCACCAAGCTCGACGGAACCGCCAAGGGCGGCATCGTCGTGCGCATCGTGCGCGAGCTGGGGCTGCCGGTGAAACTGGTCGGGGTGGGCGAGCGCCCCGATGATCTGCAACCGTTCGAGCCGGCCAAGTTCGTCGACGCCCTGGTGCCCGAGCAATGACCGACGCCGACTTCCTGCGGCGCGCACTGGAGCTGGCCGAGCGCGGGCGAGGCCTGACCTCACCCAATCCGCTGGTCGGTGCCGTGGTGGTGCGCGAGGGGCGGATCGTGGGCGAGGGCGCGCATCTGCGCGCGGGTGGTCCGCACGCCGAGGTCGAAGCGCTGGCGGCCGCCGGCGAGGCCGCCCGCGGCGCCACGCTCTACGTCACGCTGGAGCCGTGCAACCACCACGGACGTACGCCCCCGTGCGCGCCGGCCGTCGCCCGGGCCGGCATCGTCCGGGTGGTCGCCGCGCTGCGCGACCCCAATCCCGACGTCGGCGGCGGCGGCCTGGGCGCTCTGCGCCAGGCGGGCATCGCGGTCGAGGTCGGCATGCTGAACGCCGAGGCCGAGCGGCAGAACCGCGGATGGCTCACGGCCATGCGCGAGCGCCGTCCGCACGTCACGCTCAAGGCCGCGGCGACGCTCGACGGCAAGATCGCCGACGTTCACGGCACGTCCCGCTGGATCACCGGCGAGCCGGCCCGCCGGCAGGTGCATCGCATGCGGGCGGAGTCGGACGCGATCATCGTGGGCATCACGACGGCGCTGCGCGACGATCCGTCCCTCACGGTCCGGCTGGAGGCGCCGTGGCCGCGCGAGCCGTATCGCGTGGTGCTCGACACCCACGCCCGGCTCTCTCCCGAGGCGCGCGTGATCCACGCGGCGACACCGGCCCGGGCCCTCGTGGCGGTGGGCCCGGAGGCCGCGCCGGCGCGCGTGGCGGCGCTGCAGGCGGTCGGCGCCACCGTCGTGCGCTGCCCGGGCCGTGACGGTCGGGTCGACGTGAGCGCGCTGCTGGCCCGGCTCTTCGACCTCGAGGTGCGGGCCGTGCTGGTCGAGGGTGGCGGCGAGGTGCACGCCGCGTTCCTGGATGCCGGCCTGGTCGACCGCGTGGCCCTGTTCGTGGCGCCCATGCTCGTGGGAGGCCGTGCGGCGCCGGGCGTGGTCGGCGGCGAGGGCCGGGAGCTCAAGAGCGCGCTGCGGCTGGAGCGGCCGGTGGTGACGGTCTTCGGCGACGACCTCCTCATCGAGGGCGACGTGATCTCGCGGACGGCTGCGCCCTAGATGTTCACCGGCATCGTGGAAGAGCAGGGCACGGTGCGCGCCGTGCAGCGGTCGGGTGACGTCCTGCGTGTGGACATCGAGGCTCGCGCGACGCTCGAGGGCAGCGAGCTCGGCGCCAGCGTCGCGGTGAACGGCGCCTGCCTCACGGTGGTCGCGCGGCGGTCCGACGGCTTTTCGTTCGACGTGGGCCCCGAGACGCTGGTCCGCACCACGCTCGGCCGCCTCCGCACCGGCGCCCGGGTGAATCTCGAACGACCGCTGCGGTTCGGCGCCGCGGTGGGCGGGCACCTCGTCCTGGGGCACGTGGACGGGGTGGCGACCGTGGAGGCCGTGACCCGTGTAGAATCGACGGCGCGGGTACGTATCGGCCTGGCGGGACCGGAGCTGGCCCCGCTGCTGGTGCCCCAAGGATCGGTGGCGGTGGACGGCGTGAGTCTCACCATCGCCGATCTGGCCACGCGGAGCTTCGAGGTGATGGTGATTCCGCACACGCTGGCGATGACGACCTTCGGCGGGCTGGTCGAGGGTCAGGCGGTGAACATCGAGACGGACGTGATCGGCAAGTATCTGCAGCGGTCGCTCGCACTCAAGGGGACGTCATGACCTTCGCCACGATCGAGGAAGGCATCGAAGAGATCCGCCAGGGTCGAATCTTGCTGGTGGTCGACGACGAGGATCGTGAGAACGAGGGCGACCTGGTCATGGCCGCCGACAAGGTGACGCCGGAGGGCGTCAACTTCATGGCGACCCACGGACGCGGGTTGATCTGCATGCCGATGACCGGCGAGCGGCTCGACGAGCTCAAGCTCGGGATGATGGTGACCGAGAACACCGCGCCCATGGGCACGGCGTTCACCGTCACGGTGGACGCGCGCCGCGGCGTGACCACCGGCACCTCCGCCTACGACCGGGCGGTCACGATCCGCACGCTGGTCGATCCGCAGATGCGGGCGGACGATCTCACCGTTCCCGGCCACGTGTTCCCCCTGCGGGCCAAGGAGGGCGGCGTCCTGCGTCGGGCCGGCCATACCGAGGCGGCCGTGGACCTGGCGCGGCTGGCCGGCTATCAGCCCGCCGGTGTCATCTGCGAGGTGCTGGACGAGACGGGTGGAATGGCCCGGCTGCCCGAGCTCACCGAGCTGGCGCGGCGCTACCAGCTCAAGATGATCACGATCAAGGACCTGATCGAGCACCGGACCCGCAAGGAAAAGCTCGTGCGGCGCGTGGCCTCCACCCGGCTGCCCACCGACTTCGGCGAGTTCACCGCGCACGCGTACGAGGCGACGGTGTACGACCGCGTGCACTTCGCCCTGGTGATGGGTGACCTCACGGGCGACAGCCCGTGCCTGGTGCGCATGCACTCGGAATGCCTCACGGGCGACGTCTTCCACTCGCTGCGTTGCGACTGCGGCTCGCAGCTGCTGAAGGCCATGGCGATCATCAAGGAAGCGGGCCGGGGCGTCATCGTGTACCTGCGCCAGGAAGGTCGCGGCATCGGGCTGCACAACAAGGTCCGCGCCTACGAGCTACAGGATCAGGGCATGGATACCGTCGAGGCCAACCAGGCGCTCGGCTTCAAGGCGGACCTGCGCGACTACGGCATCGGGGCGCAGATTCTCGTCGATCTCGGACTCAAGAACCTCCGACTCCTCACCAACAATCCGACCAAGCGGGCGGGCCTCGAGGGCTACGGGTTGTCGGTGGTCGAGCGGCTTCCGCTTGAAGTGCCGGCGAATCCCGAGAACCACAAGTACCTGAGTACCAAGCGGGACAAGCTGGGCCACTTGCTCACCTCGCTGCCCGACTGATCATGGCCGGTCGCGCCCCGCGCGCCCCGAAACGGGACCGGCCCGAGCCGCTGCCACCGCTGGGACGCTTCGCCGTGGTCGCGGCCCGCTTCAACGAGGAGATCACCAAGCGCCTGGTGTCGGGAGCGGTGCGCGTGCTGACCGCGGCCGGCGTGCCGGAGCCCTCGGTCGAGGTGCACTGGGTGCCGGGCTCGTTCGAGCTCCCGCAGGCGGCGGCGCACCTGGCTCGAACGCGGCGCTATGCCGGGATCGTCTGCGTGGGCTGTGTGATCAAGGGCGCCACGCCGCACTTCGATTTCGTGGCCGGGCAGGCCGCGGCGGGGATCCAGCGCGTGGGACTCGACACGGGCGTGCCGGCCGCCTTTGGCGTCATCACGGCGCTCACCGAGGCGCAGGCGTGGGAGCGGGCCGGGGGCGAGGTGGGGCATCGCGGAGAGGAAGCGGCGGAGGCGGCGCTCGAGATGGCCGCGTTCGTACGAGACCTCAGGCGTCAGCATGGGAAAGCGGCGAAAAGGTAGGGAGGTCGCGCTGCAGTTCCTCTACCAGCTCGACCTCCACGGGGCCGGCGATCCGGCGCCCCACGAGGACGAGTTCTGGGGACGCCATCCCGTCGATAGCGACACGCGGAGCTTTGCCGAGTCGCTCGTCCGTGGAAGCAAGCAGCACCAGAGCGAGACGGATCAGCTCATCACCCAGTACGCCGAGCACTGGGACCTCGATCGCATGGCCGTGGTCGATCGCAACATCCTGCGCCTCGCCGTGCACGAGCTGCTGTGGCGACCCGACGTGCCGCCCAAGGTGGCCATCAACGAGGCCATCGAGCTCGCCAAGAAGTTCGGGACCGCGGAGTCGAGTCGCTTCATCAACGGCCTCCTGGATCGGATCCTGAAAGAGCATCGATCGGCCTCCGCGTAGGCGGCAACGCGCCCTGAAATACGCCATCCTGTCTGACGTGCACGGCAACCTCGAGGCGCTGCGCGCCGTCCTCGCCGACGCCGCGGGCCAGGCCGACGCCGTGCTCTGCCTGGGCGACACCGTGGGCTACGGCGCCGACCCGCTGGCCTGCATCGAGCTGATCGCCGAGCGCTCGGAGGCGATCGTGGCCGGCAACCACGAGCACGCCGTCGCCGACCGCCTGGACCTCGGCTGGTTCAATCGCTACGCGCGCGCCTCGGCGGAGTGGACCCGCGAGCGTCTGGACACCGCGCACCGCGAGTGGCTGGGCGCGCTGCCCCTCGTGCGCGAGATCGGCGACGCCACGCTGGTGCACGCCTCCCCGGCCCAGCCGGACGAGTGGGAGTATCTCGTCACGGCCGAGGACGGCTTTGCCGCGTTCTCCCACTTCGCCACGCGCTGGTGCTTCGTGGGCCACTCGCACGTGCCGGGCGTGTGGTCGCTCGGCTCGTCCGGGCCCGACCACGAGCGCGGCGCCGCCGCGGTGCGCAGCGAGCAGGGTCGTCGCTACATCGTCAACGTGGGAAGCGTCGGTCAGCCGCGCGATCGGGATCCCCGGGCGACCTGGGCGCTGTGGGATGTGGAGGCCGGGCGGGTCGATCTGCGTCGTGTCGTCTACGACGTCGACGCCGCCCGGCGGAAGATCGTCGAGGCCGGGCTGCCGCAGTTCCTGGCCGATCGGCTGGCGGCGGGCGCCTGAGCCTGGTGCGAGACAGCCTGGGCCGTGCCGCGCTGCTCGTGGGCAGCGCCTGGACGCTCGCGCTGGCGTTCCCCGTCACCGACTGGGGATGGGCCGCGTGGATCGCGCTGATGCCGCTGCTGGTCATCGTGCTCGGCACCTCACCCCGCATCGCCTTCGCCTGGGGGTGGCTCTACGGCACGGTCTTCTTTCTCATCCTCCTGCGCTGGCTCACGTGGACGTTCCGCGTCTTCAGCGCGATCCCGTGGCCGCTGACGTGGGGGCCCACCTTGCTGCTGGCGGCGTACTGCGGCCTCTACGTCGCGCTCGTCAGCGCGCTGGTGGTGTGGCTGGCGCGGCGCCGATCCGCCGCCTGGGCGCTGGCCACCGCGCCGTGGCTGTGGGTGGGCGCCGAGTGGATCCGCGGGCACCTCATGGGCGGCTTTCCGTGGGGCACGCTGGGGTACTCGCAGTATCTGAAGCTCCCGGTGATCCAGGTGGCCGAGCTCGGCGGCGTGCACGCCGTCTCGCTGACGCTCGTCGCGGTGAACGCCGCGCTCACCGGGGTCTTCGTGCTCGGCTGGCGACAGGCGGTCGGCGGCGTCGCGATCGCGGCCGGCTTGCTGGCCGCGGTGCTGGGGTTCGGCACCTGGCGGCTGGGGCAGGTCCCGCCCGCGCCGGAGCTGCGCGTGGCGGTCGTGCAGCCGTCCATCGAGCAGCCGCTCAAGTGGGACCCGCGTCACGCCCGCGAGACGCTCTCCATCTATCTGGCGCTGACGCGGCTGGCCGGCGAGGGCGCGCCGGACGTGATCGTGTGGCCCGAGACCGCCTCGCCCACCGTGCTGCGCCGCGACCCCGAGCTGCAGAAGACGCTCGCCGGCGTCTCGGCCGATCTGCGCTCGCCGCTGCTGGTGGGATCGATCGACGTGCTCGACGGCGTGCCCCGGCGGCTCAGCAACGCGGCGTTCCTCGTCAGCCGCCAGGGGATCGTCGGCAGGTATGATAAGATTCACCTCGTTCCGTTCGGAGAATATGTGCCGCTGTCGGGTGTGATCGGATTTGTGAGGAGCTGGGCAGAGTTCATCGCCGATCTGGAGCCTGGTTCCCGCGCCGTCGTGTTTCCGGGTCCGCCAGCCCCGTTCGGCGTCGTGATCTGTTATGAAGGCATCTTTCCCGACCTCTTTCGCCAGTTCGTGAACAATGGCGCGCGCGTGATGGTGAACATGACGAACGACGGCTGGTTCGGGCGCACGAGCGGACCGTACCAGCATCTCGCGATGTACCCGTTTCGGGCCGTCGAGCACCGCATCGCGGTGGTGCGCGCGGCCAACACCGGCATCTCGGCCTTCATCGCGCCGAGCGGCCAGATCATTCGCCACCTGAACCTCTTCGAGCGTGGGGTGCTCAGCGACCGCGTGCCGCTCCGCCAGAGCCAGACGCTGTTCACGCGGCTGGGCGACTGGGTGGCGTGGCTGTCGCTGGCCGTGTCAGCCGCGTCGATCGGGGTCGCCGCCCGGAGGAGCCCATGCCCGGCGAGCTGAAGCGCGATGTCGCGGAGCTGGCCCGTCAGCTGGACGAGCTGCGGAGGCATCTTTGACCTGCCCGGCAAGGAGAAGCGACTCGCCGCGCTCGACACCGAGATGGCGGCGCCCGCCTTCTGGGACGACAACCGCCGCGCCCAGGAGCTGATTCGCGAGCGCGCCGACCTGGCGCGCACCGTGGGTCGGGTCGGCGAGCTGGCCACCCAGGCCTCCGACCTCGGTGTCCTGCTGGAGCTCGCCCAGGAATCCGGCGACGACGGCAGCCTCGATGCCGAGATCGCCGACGGCGTGACCCGCCTGCGTCGCGAGCTGGAAGAGTTCGAGCTCAAGATCATGCTGTCGGGCGCGCACGACGCCAAGCCGGCCATCCTCTCCATCCATCCGGGCGCCGGCGGCACCGAGTCGCAGGACTGGGCGCAGATGCTGATGCGCATGTACCTGCGCTGGTGTGAGCGCGAGGGGTTCAAGGCCGAGGTGGTCGATCTGCTGCCGGGCGAAGAGGCGGGGATCAAGTCGGTGACGATCGAGGTCACCGGGGAATACGCCTACGGGTATCTCCGCGGCGAGATCGGCGTCCACCGGCTCATCCGCATCTCCCCCTTCGACTCCTCCAGCCGGCGGCAGACCAGCTTCGCCTCGGTGTCCGCGGTGCCGGAGGTCGACGACGTCGAGGTCAACATCCGCGAGGACGATCTGCGCGTGGACGTCTTCCGCTCCTCCGGGCCGGGTGGGCAGGGCGTCAACACCGCGGACTCGGCGGTGCGGATCACGCACCTGCCGACCAACATCGTGGTGAGCTGCCAGAACGAGCGCTCGCAGCTGCGCAATCGCGACACGGCCATGCGAATCTTGAAGGCGCGGCTGTTCGAGATCGCCGAGAAGAAGCAGAAGGACGAGCTGTCGCAGCTGACCGGGACCAAGAAGGAGATCGCCTTCGGCAGCCAGATCCGCACCTACACCTTCCATCCCGAGCAGCGGATCAAGGACCACCGCACCGGCACCGAGATCGGCAACGTCGAGGCGGTGATGGACGGTGAGATCGAGGCGTTCATCAAGGCGTACCTGCTGTGGGCGCGGAGCCAGCAGGCGTGAGCGGGCAGGCGGCGTGAGCGACGCGCACGAGGGCAGCGAGCTGCTCCGTCTGCGCCACGACAAGCTCGGGGCGCTGCGGCAGCGGGGGATCGACCCATTCGGCGGCCGGTACCCGGTGACGCACTGGGCCGGGCCGCTGCACGCGCGGCTGGGGCAGGCCACCGAGGAAGAGCTGAAGGCGGTGGGGCCGGTGAGCATGGCCGGTCGGGTGGTGGCGCTGCGGCATCACGGCAAGACCTGCTTCGCTCACCTCATGGACCAGACGGGGCGGATCCAGCTCTACGCGCGCGCCGATCAGCTGGGCGACGGCTTCACCCTCGTCACCGAGCTGGACCTCGGTGACTTCGTCGGGGTCACCGGCGACATGATGCGCACCCGCACGGGTGAGCTGACGGTGGCCGTGAAGGATGTGACGTTCCTGGCCAAGTCGCTGCGGCCGCTGCCCGAGAAGTGGCACGGCCTCAAGGACGTCGAGACGCGCTATCGCCAGCGCTACGTCGACCTGATCGTGAATCAGCCGGCCCGCGAGGTGTTCCAGCTGCGCTCGCGGGTGGTGAAGTTCATGCGCGAGTTCCTCGACGCCCGGGGCTTTCTCGAGGTCGAGACGCCGATGATGCAGCCCATCCCGGGCGGCGCCATCGCCCGGCCCTTCAAGACCCACCACAACGCGCTCGACATGGATCTCTACCTGCGCATCGCGCCCGAGCTCTACCTCAAGCGTCTGGTGGTGGGCGGGTTCGAGCGCGTGTACGAGATCAACCGGAACTTTCGCAACGAGGGGGTCTCGACCCAGCACAACCCCGAGTTCACGACGCTGGAGTTCTACCAGGCGTACGCGGACTACACCGACCTGATGCAGCTGACCGAGACGATGTTCGTGGAGCTGGCCCAGGCGCTCCTCGGGCGCCTGGCCCTGACCTGGGGCGAGCACGCCATCGACCTCACGCCGCCCTGGCGCCGCCTGCCATTCTTCACCGGCCTGTCCGAGGCGCTCGGCACGAGCGTGACGCCTCAGACCGACGCGGCCACGCTGGTGCGGGCGGCGGCCGGCCGCGGACTGGACGTCGAGGGAGCGGGGGAGGTCGCCATCTGGAAGGCGACCTTCGACGCGCTGGTCGAGCCGAGCCTCGTGCAGCCCACCTTCGTGACGGACTTTCCCATCGAGCTGTCGCCGCTGGCCAAGCGCAAGCGAGACGAGGCACGCCTGGTGGACCGCTTCGAGCTCTACGTCGGCCGCCGCGAGCTGGCCAACGCCTACAGTGAGCTCAACGATCCGATCGACCAGCTCGCCCGCTTCCAGGAGCAGGCGAAGATGCAGGCGCGCGGCGACGACGAGGCTCACTGGCTCGACGAGGACTACGTGCGGGCGCTGGAGTACGGCATGCCGCCGGCGGCGGGGGAAGGGATCGGCATCGATCGCCTGGTGATGCTGCTGGCCGACCAGCCGTCCATCCGCGAGGTGATCCTGTTTCCGCACCTGCGGCCGGAGGCGTCCGGCTCGTGAGTCGCGGTTTGCCGTACGAGCTCTTTCTGGGGTTGCGCTACCTCGGCTCACGCGGCAAGCGCACCAACCTCTCCCTGTTCGTGTGGATCGGCGTCGGCGGCGTGTTCCTCGGCGTCGCGGCCCTGATCATCGTGCTGGCGGTGATGACCGGATTCCAGGACGGCATCCGAGACCGCATCCTCTCGGCCAACCCGCACCTGCTGATCTTCCAGAGTGGCGGGTCCGGGATGACGGAGGCCGATCGGGTGGCGGCCCGCGTGCGTGAGGTGCCGGGGGTGCGGGCGGCCACCCCCTTCGTCCTGCAGCAGGCGCTCTTCACCAGCCCGGGCGGTGAGGCCCACGGCGGGCTGGTGCGCGGTGTGGATGCGAGCGATCCCACCGTGATGGCCGACCTGCAGGCCGAGCTGCGCACGGGGCGCCTGGAGGGATTCGCCGACGGGCAGGGGGCCATTCTCCTCGGTGCGGAGATGGCGCGACTGCTCGGCGTGCTCCCCGGGGATTTCGTCACCGTGATCTCGCCCAAGGGCGCGCTGACCGCGGTCGGGATGGTGCCCAAGATGCGACGCTACGTCGTGGCCGGGACCATCGAAGTGGGGCTGAACGAGTTCGACGCGTCGATCGCCTATCTGCCGCTGGCGGCGGCGCGCGATTTCTCGGGCCTGCCCGGCGTGACCGGCGTGGAGGTGAAGCTGGCTGATCCATTCCAGGCGCGCGTCATCGGCCGGACGCTGGCCAGTCGGCTGGGCTTTCCCTACTGGATCCGCGACTGGATGGAGATGAACCGCAACCTGTTCGCCGCGCTGCAGCTCGAGAAGCTGGCGCTGTTCGTGGTGGTCACGATCATCGTCCTGGTCGCGGCCTTCGCCATCATCGGCCACCTGGTGCTCCTGGTCGCCGAGAAGCGCAAGGAGATCGGCATTCTCAAGTCGATCGGGGCCACCGGCCCCTCGATCACGGCGGTGTTCTTCACGGTCGGGATGACGATCGGCTCGGTCGGCACGGCGGCCGGCTGCCTGGTGGGCTTGACGGTGATCTGGGTGCAGAACACGTACAAGATCATCCGTCTGGCCGGCGACGTGTATCAGATCAACTACCTGCCGATGAAGCTCACCCCTACCGACTTCCTCATGATCGTCGGCGCCACCCTCGTGCTGTCGTTCTTCGCCACCATCATCCCCGCCCGCCGCGCCGGCTCGCTCCAGCCGGTGGACGTGTTGAGATATGAGTGAGCCGACGGCCAGACGACATGGGTGCGCGGAATGTCCCGCATGAGTGAGCGGACGCCCCACTCGGAGGTCGCGGCCTCCGGCGCGTCGGCGTCGCCAGCGCCGGCCAATCGCTTGCTCGTCGGCGAGGACCTGGAACGCGAGTACCGGACCGGCCCGGAGACCGTGCGCGTGCTCCGGGGCGCCTCGGTCGAGGTCGCGGCAGGCGAGGTCGTCGCGCTGGTGGGCGCCTCCGGCGTCGGCAAGTCCACGCTGCTGCATCTGCTGGGGGCGCTGGACCGGCCCTCGGCCGGGCGCGTGCTGTTCCAGGGCGAGGACCTGTTCGCCCGGAGCGAGGCGTCGCTGGCGCGCTACCGACGCGACGAAGTGGGCTTCGTCTACCAGTTCTACAATCTGCTGGGCGAGATGACCGCGCTCGAGAACGCCATGCTGCCCGCGCTCATCGCGCGGCGCCCCCGGCGCGAGGCGCGCGAGCGTGCCGCCGCCTCGCTGGCCGAGGTCGGGCTGGGCGACCGCATGAACCACCGGCCGGGCGAGCTGTCGGGCGGCGAGCAACAGCGCGTGGCGGTGGCCCGCGCCATCATGAACGGCCCGCGGATCATCCTCGCCGACGAGCCGACGGGCAACCTCGATCCCAAGACGAGCGAGGTGGTGTACGACCTGTTTCTGCAGCTGCAGGCGGCCCGCGGAATCGCCTTTCTCATCGCCACGCACAACCCCGCTCTGGCGCGTCGGGCCGACCGGATTTACCGGCTGGTCGAGGGGCGCGCGCGTGAGTTCGACGGAACAGTGGACGCGGACTCGGGGTTGGTCTAAATGGACGGCTTCAGATTCGCGGGTTTGTCAGGCTCGTGAAGAAAAAGGCTAGCGGCTGTTCGGATCGCGGGATATACTGAATTCGGTTGCAGTAACTAGGCGTCGCCGCAGGAGAAACCGGCTCGGTCCGGTGATGGGGGTGGGAGACACCTGTGTTTGAACGGTTCACCGAACGAGCGCGACGGGTCATCATTCTGGCTCGAGAAGAAGCGGGCCGTTTCCGCCACGATTTCGTAGGTACCGAACACGTCCTGCTGGGGCTCATCCGCGACGGCGAGGGCATCGCCACGGCGGTCCTGCAGCGGCTCGGTCTGCGACTCGAGACGGTGAAGGCGGAAGTCGAGCGGGCGCTGGCCGGCTTCCCCAAGACGCTGACGTTCGGTGAGGTGCCGTTCACGCCCCAGGCCAAGCGCGTGCTGGAGCTGTCGATCGAAGAGGCGCGCCAGCTCGGCCACAACTACATCGGGACCGAGCACCTGCTGCTCGGCCTGATGAAGGAAGGCCAGTCGATCGCGGCCAAGATCCTCGAGTCACTCGGCGCCCGGCTGGACGAGGTCCGGCAGGAGACGCTGGCGCTGCTCGGCGATCAGTACTACCCGCGGCCCAAGAAGCGCTCGCAGACGCCGGTCCTCGACGAGTTCGCGCGGGACCTCACCCAGCTCGCGCGGGAGACCAAGCTCGATCCAGTCATCGGTCGTGAGCAGGAGATCGAGCGCGTCATCCAGATCCTGGCCCGCCGCACCAAGAACAACCCGGTGCTGATCGGCGAGCCCGGCGTGGGCAAGACCGCCATCGTCGAGGGGCTCGCGCAGAAGATCATCTCCCACGACGTGCCGGACGTGCTGGTGAACAAGCGGCTCCTGCAGCTCGACCTCGGCGCCCTCGTGGCCGGCACCAAGTATCGCGGTCAGTTCGAGGAGCGGCTCAAGGCCGTGATGAAGGAGATTCGCCAGTCCGAGAACGTGGTCCTGTTCCTGGACGAGCTCCACACGCTGATCGGCGCCGGCGCGGCGGAAGGGGCGATCGACGCCTCGAACATGCTGAAGCCGGCCCTGTCGCGCGGCGAGATCCAGACCATCGGCGCCACCACGCTGGACGAGTACCGCAAGTACATCGAGAAGGACGGCGCACTCGAGCGTCGCTTCCAGCCGGTCATCGTCAAGGCGCCCAGCGTCCCCGAGGCGATCGAGATCATCAAGGGCCTGCGCCACAAGTACGAGGCACATCATCGAGTCAAGATCACCGAGCAGGCGATCAACGCCGCGGTGACCCTGGCCGATCGCTACATCACCGACCGCCAGCTGCCCGACAAGGCCATCGACGTCATCGACGAGGCCTCGTCCCGTACCCGCCTGATGGCGCTGACGCCGCCCGCCGAGCTCAAGGAAATCGAGAAGGAGCTGGAGCGGGTGCGGCGCGAGAAGGACATGTACCTGGAGGCGCAGGAGTTCGAGAAGGCCGCCTCCCTCCGCGAGAAGGAGAAGATCCTCCAGCATCGCGAAGAAGAGATGAAGCGGGAGTGGGAGCGGACCAAGGGCAAGGGCGTGCAGCAGGTCGGCGAGGTGGACATCGAGTTCATCGTGTCTCGCTGGACCGGCATCCCGCTGGCCAAGCTCGAGGAGAAGGAATCCCAGAAGCTGGCCCGCATGGAGGACGCGCTGCACGGCCGGATCATCGGCCAGGACGACGCCGTCAAGGCGGTGGCCCGCGCCATCCGCCGCTCGCGCGCCGGCCTCAAGGACGCCAAGCGTCCGGTGGGCTCGTTCGTGTTCCTCGGACCGACCGGTGTCGGCAAGACCGAGCTGGCTCGGGCGCTGGCGGAGTACCTGTTCGGCGACGAGAACGCACTGATCCGCGTGGACATGTCGGAGTACATGGAGAAGTTCTCCGTGTCCCGTCTGCTCGGCGCGCCTCCCGGCTACGTGGGCTACGAAGAAGGCGGGTTCCTGACCGAGAAGGTGCGGCGTCGGCCGTACTCGGTGGTGCTCTTCGACGAGATCGAGAAGGCGCACCCCGACGTGTTCAACATGCTGCTGCAGGTGCTCGACGATGGCCGGCTGAGCGACTCGCTGGGCCACGTGGTGGACTTCAAGAACACCATCCTGATCATGACGTCGAACCTGGGCACCAGCCTCATCGGCAAGCGCACGTCGCCCGGCTTCCTGGCCGAGTCAGACGAGCAGTCCTACGAGAAGATGAAGGACCGCGTGATGGACGAGATGAAGCGCGCCTTCCGGCCGGAGTTCCTCAACCGGATCGACGACATCATCGTCTTCCACTCGCTGTCCGAGCAGCACATCAAGAGCATCATTCGCCTGATGACCACGCGCATCAACAAGCAGCTGACGGAGAAGGGCATCGAGCTCGTGCTCACGCCGGCGGCGGAGAACGCGCTCGTGGAAAAGGGCTACGATCCGACCTACGGTGCCCGGCAGCTTCGCCGGACGATCCAGAAACACATCGAGGATCCGCTGGCGGAGGCTATCGTCCGCGGCCAGCTCGTCGACAGCGCGCGTATCGAGGTCGACGTGGAAGGGGGCACCTTCGTATTCCGCGAAGCGCAGCCCCTGGCCGCCGATGCCCCTCTCGAGCTGGCCGAGCACTGAACCGACCACCCGCGAGGGCCTGACGGCTCGGTGACGGCAGCAGGGCGGGTTTGCCGCGCATTCGTCATTGTTGTGGTCGTGGCCCTGCTGCCCACGCTGGCGGCTGGGCAGGACCGTCCCGGTCAGGCCGCTCCCCCAGGCCCGGGCGCCCGACCGATCCTCATCCGTGAGCTCGCGGTCCAGGGCAACCGCCGCGTCCAGGAAGCCCTGATCCTGGGGCGGATCCGCTCGGTGGTGGGTGTGCCCTTCAACCCCTCGCAGGCCTCCGACGACGTCCGATCCATCTTCACGCTCGGATTCTTCGACGACGTCCAGCTCAAGGTCGAGGATTTCGAGGGCGGCGTGAAGCTGACGTTCGTGGTCATGGAGCGGCCGTTCGTGCGGGACGTGGAGTTCATCGGCAACAGCAAGCTCGACACCACGGCGCTGCAGGAAAAGATCGATCTCAAGCTGGGCAGCGTCTACAACCCGGTGGACGTGGAGCGCGCCAAGGAGAAGATCAAGGACGCCTACGAGGACGAGGGCTACTTCGAGGTGCAGATCAGCTCGGCCGTCGAGAAGTTCGGGGACGGCGACGTGAAGGTGATCTTCACGGTGAACGAGGGCCGCCGGATCACCATCGAGAAGATCGCGTTCCGGGGCAACAAGGGTCTGACCGACAGCCAGATCAAGGACGTGATGATCACCAAGGAGCGCCAGCTGTTCATCCTCCGGGGCACCGTCCAGCGCCAGAAGCTGGAGGAGGATGTCGAGCGCATCGTGGGGCTCTACCAGGATCACGGCTACGTGCAGATGCGGGTGGAGCGGTACGACACCTCGGTGAACCGGGAGACGGCCCGGGTCACGGTCACCATCGATATCGTGGAAGGGGCCCAGTACCGGGTCGGCACGATCAAGCTCACCGGGCTCAACCTGTTCCCCGAGGCCGAGGTCCGCCGCCAGCTTCGCTTCAAGACGGGAGACGTCTTCTCGCGCTCCGAGCTGCGCGACACCACCCGCGGGATCACCGACCTCTACAGCACGATCGGCCACGCCTCGGCCGAGGTGATTCCGCGCACCGACCAGCAGCCGGCCACCCTGACGATGGACGTGACCATCGAGGTGAACGAGGGCCCCGAGGTGTACGTCGAGCGGATCAACATCAGCGGCAACACCCGCAGCGAGGACCGGATCCTCCGCCGCGAGATCCCGTTCGTGGAGGGTGACCTCTTCACGCTGCAGCAGCTGCAGCGGGCGCGCCAGCGCCTCGTCAACCTGGGCTATTTCGAGAGTGTCAACGTCGAGACGCAGCCCGGGACCGACAAGACGCGTATCATCGTGAACGTGGAAGTCACCGAGCGGCCGACCGGCGTCTTCTCGATCGGCGGTGGTTACTCGTCGGTGGACAGCTTCGTCGGTACCCTCGACATCTCCCAGAACAACTTCCTGGGCCGGGGCTGGCAGGTGGCGCTACGGATCCGGGCCGGCGGCACCAGCCAGCAGGGCACCATCAGCTTCACCGAGCCCTGGCTGTTCGACCGACCGCTCTCGGCCGGCTTCGATCTGTTCAGCATCAAGCGTGACTACACCGACTACGACTACCAGTCGATCGGCGGTGACGTCCGGATGAGCCATCCCTTCCAGGAATACTGGCGCGGGTCGGTCACCTACCGACTGACCCAGGACGAGATCAGCAACATCCGGAACGTCGGCGATCCGCTGCTCGAGGAGCAGAAGGGCACCACGATCACCTCGGCCATCACGTTCGGTCTGACCCGCGACAGCCGGGACAATGTCCAGATTCCGACCCGGGGCGGCGTCACGCAGCTCACCGTCGACTTCGCGGGCCTGGGCGGCGATTCCAAATGGGTGAAGACGACCGCCTCCACCACCTACTTCTATCCGGTCTGGCTGAACCACATCGTGTCCGGCCGGCTGGAGGGGGGCTGGCTCGCGGCTTGGTCGTCGGAGCCGCTTCCGATCTCCGAACGCTTCTATCTGGGTGGCCCGAATACGATCCGGAGCTTCAAGTTCCGGCAGGTCTCTCCGGTGGACGAGTTCGGCACCAAGATCGGCGGCAACGGCGAGGTGTTGGGAAACGCCGAGTACATCGTGCCGCTGCCCTTCAACTTCCGGGTGGCGGCCTTCTTCGACGTCGGCAACGTGTACGGCTTCACCACGCCGTTCGACATCACCGACCTGCGGTACGCCGCCGGCCCCGGCATTCGGTGGGCGTCGCCCTTCGGGCCGATCCGGGTGGACTATGGCGTCAACCTCAATCCCCGAAAGGGTGATTCGTTCGGCGAGGTCCAGTTTTCGATGGGCGCGCCTTTCTGAGGAGGGCTGTGATGAAGCTTTGGGTGAGTGCAGTGGTGGTGGCCATCGTCCTGACCGTGTGCGCTGCGAGTACTCGGGCCCAGGCCCCGGCGCCGGCCCCAGCTCCGGCCGCGGCCGCGGCGACGCCGGCGCCCAACGGCCTGCAGCGCATCGCGTACATCGATGTCCAGCGGGTGCTGGCGCGCTCGGCGGCCGGTGTGGCGGCCCGCGAGCAGCTCGAGCGCGACAAGGCGGCGATGCAGAAAGAGATGGACGGCAAGCGGACCGAGCTGGAGAAGCTGCGTGACGAGATGGAAAAGAAGGGGGCGCTGCTCACGCCCGACGCGCGCCGCGACAAGCAGGAGCAGTTCGAGCGCAAGCGGCGCGACGCCGCCCGCCTGGCTGACGACTTCCAGAAGGAGCTGGAGAAGAAGGAATCCGGTCTGCTCCAGAAGGTCCTGCAGGACGTCTCGGGGGTGATCGAGCGCGTGGCCAAAGAGAAGAACTACTATCTCGTCGTCGAGAAGCGTGGCGCGGGGGTTCTCTATGGCTCGACCGAAGCCGACCTCACCGACGAGATCATCCGCCAGTTCGATCGCGAGGCCCCCAAGCAAGCACCAGCGGCGCCGAAGAAACCGTAGCGACCATGGCTAGAGCCGGGTTCACGCTCGGCGAGCTCGCGGAGGTCCTCCACGCCCGGCTCGATGGTGATCCGGGCCGCGTCGTCACCGGGGTGGCGCCGCTGGAGAGCGCCGAGCCCCATCAGATCTCGTTCCTCACCGATCTCCGCTACCGCAGCGCGGCCGATGCGTCACGGGCCGGCGCCTTCCTGGCCCCGCGGGACGTGAGAAATTTGCCGGCGCCCACCCTCGGCTGCGATGCGCCTCAGCAGGCGCTCATCGAGCTGCTGCGGCTGTTTCACCCGCTGGTGCCCACGCCCGCGGGTGTCGATCGCACGGCGGTGGTGGCGCCGGAGGCGCGGATCGATCCGAGCGCAACGGTGGGACCCCTGTGCGTGGTGGAGGGCCGGGCGGTGATCGGTGCCCGGGTCCGGCTGCACGCGCTGGTCCACGTGGGGGCGGGGGTGGAGATCGGCGACGACTCGGTGCTGTACCCGCACGTGAGTCTGAGAGAGGGCGTGCGGCTGGGGCGCCGGGTGATCATCCACGCCGGCGCGGTGCTCGGGGCCGACGGCTTCGGTTTTGCGTTCGACGGCGCGGCCCATCGTAAGATTCCACAGGTGGGTGGTGTGCTGATCGAGGACGACGTCGAGATCGGCGCCAATACCACGATCGACCGCGCCACCTTCGGCGACACGATCGTGCGGCGCGGGACCAAGATCGACAACCTGGTGCAGATCGGCCACAACGTGCTCGTCGGCGAGCACTCTTTGCTGGTAGCCCAGGCCGGCGTCTCGGGCTCCTCGCGGCTCGGGCGCGGCGTGATCCTGGCCGGGCAGGTGGGCGTCGCCGATCACGTGACGATCGGCGATGGCGTGATCGTCGGGGCTCAGGCCGGTGTGCCGTCCGACCTCGCGGCGGGCGACAAGGTGCTGGGCACGCCGGCCCGGCCCATACTCCAGGCCAAGCGGATCATGGTCGCCGAGATGCGGCTACCCGAGCTGCTGCAGCGCGTGCGCGCGCTCGAGCACAAGCTGGAGCGGTTGACCGCAGAGCTCGAAGGAGGGCACACGGGCGATGGGCCAGCCTGAGACGGCCATCCATCCCACGGCCATCGTGGATCCGCACGCTCGCGTGGGCGCGCGGGTTCGCATCGGCGCCTACTCGGTGGTGGGCGGCGAGGCGGTGCTGGAGGACGACGTCGAGCTGGGCCATCACGTCGTCCTCGAAGGACGCGTGCTGCTCGGCCCCCGCGTGCGGATCGGCCACGGCAGCATCCTGGGCGGGGTCCCCCAGGATCTCAAGTTCAAGGAGACGACGCCCTCGGGAGTCCGCATCGGCGCCGGCACGGTGCTGCGCGAGCACGTGACCGTGCATCGCGCGACCACGCCCGAGGGCTGGACCGAGATCGGGCGCGAGGGGCTGCTCATGGGGCTCAGCCACGTCGCCCACGACTGCCGCCTGGGCGACCACGTCATCGTGATCAACTACGCAGGGATCACCGGCCACTGCCAGATCGGGGACCGCGCCACCGTGGGCGGCCTCACCGGGATGGTGCCGTTCACGCGGGTCGGCGCGTGCGCCTACATCGGTGGCATGGCCAAGGTGAACGCCGACGTGCCGCCGTACATGCTGGTGGATGGGCAGCCGGCCACGGTCCGCGCGGTGAACGTGATCGGGCTGCGCCGGGCCGGGATGCCGCCCGGCGAGCGCCGGGCGCTGCAGGACGCCTATCGTCTGCTGTTCCGCAGCGGCCTGGCCACGGCGCGAGCGCTGGAGCGGATCCGCGACGAGGTGCCATCGGCTCCGCCCGTGACGGTGCTGCTGGAGTTCATCGAGGCCGCGACCCGTCACGGGATCTGCGGCGCGCCCCGCACGCCCGAGCCGGATCCGCAGTCCGATTCCGAGGAGGTGAACGCCTGATGCCGAATGGAGAGCGTCTGCGGGCCGGGGTGGTGGGCACCGGCCACATGGGGCAGTACCACGTCCTGGTCTACGCCGAGCTGGCCGACGCGGAGCTGGTGGGCGTGGCCGACATCGACGCCGACCGGGCGAAGTCGGTGGCCAGCCGCTACGAGACCGAGGCCTTCGGCGATCACCGCGACCTGATCGGCCGGGTCGACGTGGCCAGCGTGGCGGTTCCGACCGAGCAGCACTTCCACGTGGCGCGCGATCTGCTGGAAGCCGGCATCAGCGTCCTGGTCGAGAAGCCGATGACGCCCACGCTGGAGGAGGCGCGCGAGCTGTTCGCGGTCTCCCAGCGCTGTGGCGCCATCCTGCACGTCGGCCACGTCGAGCGCTTCAACGGCGCGGTGGACGAGCTCAAGCAGATCGTGTCGTCGCCCATCCTGGTGGAGTCCCGCCGTCTCGGCCCGTTCGTGCCGCGCGTGCAGAAGGACACCGTCGTGATGGACCTCATGATCCACGACATCGACATCGTGCTGAACCTGATCGACTCCAAGCCGGTGCAGCTGGCCGCGCAGGGGGCCTCGGTGCACACCGAGGTCGCCGACGTGGCCACCGTGCAGATCCGCTTCGCCAGCGGAGCGGTGGCGACGATCACCGCCAGCCGGGCCACCGAGGAGAAGATCCGCACGCTGGCCATCACGCAGCCCGACGCCTACATCGTGCTCGACTACACCGAGCAGGACATCCACATCTACCGCCGGGCGGCCCAGGAGTACACGATGAACCGGGGGACGATCCGCTACCGGCGGGCGTCGTTCGTCGAGCACCTCAAGGTTCATCGCGACAACCCGCTCAAGCTGGAGATCCAGCATCTGCTCGGCGCGACGCGCCGCCGCCGGGCGGGGGAGCGCGTGACGCTGGCCCAGCCGGACGACCTCCGCTCGCTGGCCATGGCGCTGGAGATCGAGCGGATGATCCGGGACGGCGTCGCCGAGGTCACCTGGCGCGAGCCCGTTCCGTGATCGTCCGATGCGCTCGCTCGGTCTGATGTGCGGCGCCGGCCCGTTGCCGGCGCGGATGGCGATCGAGGCGACACGGCTGGGCTGGCGCATCGTCGCCTTCACCTTTCCCGGCGCCACCGAGCCCGCGGGCTGGGCGGAGGTGGTGATCCCCTCGCGCATCGAGGCGATGAACCCGGTGCTGGAGGCGCTGGCCCGCGAGAAGATCGCCGGGATGCTCTTCTCCGGCAAGTTCTGGATGGGTGATCTGCTCGGCGCGGCCTCGGCGGACGCCGCCCACACGAAGATGGCCGCGCGGGCCGGGGCGCTGCTCGACGACAACATCACCCGGGTCATCGTGGAGACCCTGACCGCCTTCGGCGTCGAGCTGCTGGATCAGCGCCCGTTCTTCGGCGACTGGCTGGAGCCGGCCGGCTGCTGCTCGCGCCGGGCGCCGACCGATGCGGAATGGGCCGACGTCCGCCGCGGGCTGGCCGTCACCCGGCTCATGGCCGGTGCCCAGATCGGACAGGCGGTCGTCGTGCGGCGTGGCGTGGTGAGCGCGGTGGAGGCGATCGAAGGCACCACCGAGGCGATCCGGCGCGGCACCGCGCTCGGCGGGCCGGGCGCGGTCGTCGTGAAGGGCGTGGCGCCGGCGCACGACTTCCGCTTCGACACTCCCGGCATCGGCCCCGACACGCTCGACGCCGCCATCGCCGGCGGCGCGGCGGTGGTGGCCATCGAGGCGGGTCGCGTGGCGATCATCGATCGCGCGGCGGTGGTGGCGCGCGCCGACGCCGCCGGCCTGGCGCTCGTGAGCGTGGATGCCGCGGAGTGACGCTGCGCCGATCATGATCGTCGCCGGGGAGGCATCCGGCGATCTTCACGGCGCCACGCTGTGTCGCGCGCTCCGGACGCTGGCGCCCGGGCGGCGCCTCGTCGGCATGGGCGGCGAGCGCATGGCCGCGGCCGGCGTCGAGCGGGCGGCCGACGTGACCGCGGCTGCCATCATCGGCGGGACCGAGGCGCTCGGCCCGCTGCCCACGCTCTTCCGCGCGTGGCGCCGGCTGACGGCGGTGCTTCACGGCGACGGTCGCCCCGCTGTCGTCGTGGTGATCGACTTCCCCGAGTTCAATCTGCGGCTGGCCCGCGTGGCCCGCCGTGCCGGCATCCCGGTGGTGTACTTCATCCCGCCCCAGGTGTGGGCGTGGCGCCCCTGGCGGATCCGCGCGATCCACCGCCGGGTGTCCCGGGTGCTGGCGGTGCTCCCCTTCGAGGTCGCGCTCTACGAGGCGGCCGACGTCCCGGTGACGTTCGTCGGCCATCCGGTCCTCGACGCCGTCGCCGACGCGCCATCGCGCGATGCGGCGCGCGAGCGGCTGGGACTGCCGCCCGAGGCCACCGTCCTGGGGCTGCTGCCGGGCAGTCGTGCCCAGGAGATCGCGCACACGCTGCCGGTCCTGCGGCAGGCCGCGGCCCGCATCGTGGCGACGCGCCCCGGCGCTCGCGTCGTCCTCGCGCTGGCGCCATCGGTCGATCGTGCGCTCGTCGAGCGGCTGACCGCCGGGACCCCGCCGGTGACGATCGTGCCCGACGCCCACGCGGTCATGCGCGCCGCCGATCTGCTGCTGGTGACCTCGGGGACGGCGACGCTGGAGGCGGCCCTGCTGGGCACGCCGATGATCGTGTGCTATCGGTTCTCGCGCCTGAGCGAGGCGTGGGTGCGCTTGCTCGTGCGCGTGCCGTGGATCAGCCTCGTCAACATCACGCTGGGCCGGGCCGTGGTACCCGAGATCTACCAGCGGGCGTTCACCGCCGAGCACGTGGCCGCCGAGGCCGAGCGTCTGCTGGCCACGCCGGCGGCGCTCGCCGCGCAGCGCCAGGCGTTCGCCGAGCTGCGCGGCCTGCTGGGCGAGCCGGGGGTCGGCGAGCGCGCCGCCCACCACGTCCTGGCACTGGCGCAATGCTGAGGCTGGGACCGCCGCTGGCGGCGACGGCGGTGCGGGCGCTGGGAGCGACGCTGCGGATCAGCGATCAGGGCGTCGAGGCGCTCGAGCCGCTGTGGGCCGCGCGCCGGCCGCTGATCTACGCGGTCTGGCACGGACGCATTCTCATGGTGCCCTGGCTCAACGTGCAGCTGCGGCGCACGCACGGCGCGCGGCTGGCGCGCGTGCTGGCCAGCCGCTCGCGGGACGGCGAGATGGTGGCGCGCTGGGTCCAGCGCTTCGGCCTCGCGGTGGTGCGCGGCTCGTCGTCGCGGGGCGGCGCGGCGGCGCTGCGCGCGCTCGCCGCCGCGGTGCAGGCCGGCGAGGACGTGGCGGTGGTCCCCGACGGGCCACGCGGCCCGGCCGAGCGGCTGCAGCCCGGGGTCGTGGCCCTGGCCGCGCTGACCGGCGCGCCGATCGTGCCGTTCGGCTTCTCCGCGCATCCCGCCCGGCGGCTGCACTCGTGGGATCGCTTCCTGGTCCCGCTGCCCTTCGCCCGCGCGGCGGTGGTGTTCGGCACCGCGGCGCTGGTGTCGCGAGAGGCGGACCGTGAAACGGTGCGGGCCGATCTCGAGCGCGCGCTCCAGGACGTGACCGCGCGGGCCGATCGGCTGGTGGGCGCGTGATCTACCCGCTGTACACGCTGGCGTTCGCCGCGGCCGTCACCGGCTATGCGCCGGTCGCGGTGCTGCGCCAGATCGTGCGTGGCGTTCCGGTCAACCTGCGCGAGCGCCTGGGCCTGCGCGCGCATCAGCCGCCGCCGGCCCCGTGCGGGTGGATCCACGCCGTGTCGGTCGGCGAGGCCATCGCCGCCGCACCGCTCCTGGAGGGGCTGCGGCGGCGCTGGCCCGCGCTGCCGCTCGTCGTGTCCACGGTGACCGAGACGGGCGCACGCGTGGTGCGGGAGCGGTTCGCGGGGCTGGCCAGCCATCGCTATCTGCCGCTCGATTTTCCCGGCGCGGCGCGGCGAGTCATCGCCTCGATCCGTCCGGCCTTCTTCGTCGGCATGGAGACCGAGCTGTGGCCCAATCTGCTCCGCGCGCTGGCCGCGCGGCGGCGTGCCGGCGATGGTGGCCAACGGGCGTCTGTCCGATCGCTCCTTCCGCCGCTACCGGCTCGTGCGGGGCGCGATGCGGCGGATGCTGGCCGACGTGACCGTGTTCGGCATGCAGTCCGACGAGGACGCGCGCCGGATGATCGCGCTGGGGGCCACGCCGGAGCGCGTCGTGGTCACCGGCAATCTCAAGCACGAGGCGCCGCCCGATCCGGCCGGCGCCGCCGATCTCTGGCGCCGGCTGGCCGGTCTGGCCCAGCAGCAGCCGGTGTGGATCGCGGGCAGCACGCATCGCGGCGAGGAGAGCGCAGTGCTCGACGCCCACACGGCCGCGCGGGCCGTGCGGCCCGATCTGGCGCTGGTCATCGCGCCGCGCCACCCCGAGCGCGTCGGCGAGGTGATCAGCCTGGTGACGGCGCGAGGCTTCATGGCGATCCGACGCAGCGAGCTGCCGGGGCGCGCCCTCGATCCGGCCGCCACCGTCATCGTGCTCGACACCGTTGGAGAGCTGGCTCAGCTCTATTCGATCGCGGACGTGGTCTTCGTCGGCGGCAGCCTGGCGCCGTTCGGCGGCCACAACATGCTCGAGCCGGCCACCCGCGCCAAGCCCGTGCTGTTCGGCCCGCACACGACGAACTTTCGCGATGCCGCGGCGCTGCTGCTGGACAGCGGTGGCGCCCGGCTCGTGCACGACAGCCGCGAGCTCGGCGAGGAGCTGCTCCGGCTCCTCAGCGATCCCGACCTGCGCGCTCGGCGCGGCGAGGCCGGCCACGCCGCGGTGGCCGCGCGCCACGGCGCCGTGGGCCTGACGCTCGACCTCATCGCGCGCTACCTGCATCCGGAGGCCGCGGCATGACCGCGCGACAGCGGCTGCTGGACGGCTGGGAGCGGGGCTTCGGTACGGGCACCGACACGCTGCTCACCGCGGTGGCCGGGAGCTATCGCGGGCTGCTGGGCGCCCGCGAGTGGATGTACGCGCGTGGGTTCCTGGCCTCGCGCTCGCTCGACGTCCCGGTGATCTCGATCGGCAACCTCACCGTCGGCGGCACCGGCAAGACCCCCGCGGTGGAGCTGGCAGTCCGCACGCTCGCCGATCTGGGCCACCGGCCCGGCGTGGTCAGCCGCGGCTACGGCCGCCGGGGCGGCGGGTTGCAGGTCGTCGCCGACGCGGCGTCGATCCGTCTCGACGCCGAGGAGGCCGGCGACGAGCCCTTCCTCCTCGCGCGCCGGCTGCCCCGCGTTCCGGTGGTCGTGGGCGCCAATCGCTACGAGGCGGGGCGGCTGGCGCGCGCGCGCTTCGGCGTGAGCGCCATCGTGCTCGACGACGGCTTCCAGCACCGCACCGTGCACAAGGATCTGGAAATCGTGATGGCCCGCGCCGCCGCACCCTGGGGCAACGGCCGGCTGCTGCCCGGCGGCCCGCTGCGCGAGCCGCTGAGGGGACTCCGCCGCGCCCACCTCGTGGTCGCCACCGGCGCGCACCAGGCCGCCGAGGCCTCCGACATTGCCCTGGCGCTGGCGCGCCACGCCCCGGGTGTGCCGCTGGTGACGGCCATGCACGTGGCAACCGAGTGCTTCGAGGCCGGCGCGATGCGGTTCGTGCCGCTGAGCGCGCTGGACGGCGCGCGGCTGCTCGCCTTCGCCGGCATCGCCTCGCCGGCGGGCTTCCGACGGACCCTGGGCGAATCTCGCGTGGCCCTGACCGGCTTCCAGGAATTCCGCGATCACCACTGGTACTCGCGCGAGGATCTGGCGCGCCTGGAGAGTCAGGCCGCCAGCGGCGGCGCCGACGGACTGGTGACGACCGAGAAGGACTGGGTGCGTCTGCGCCGCCTGCCCCCGCTGCGCCGGCCGCTGTACGTGCTCAGCGTGCGGCTTCAGCTCACGTCCGGTGAAGCGGCGTGGCGTGATGCCTTCGCCCGCCTGCGCCCGCGATGAACCTCCTGGTCCGGCTGCCCAACTGGCTCGGCGACACGGTGATGGCGGTGCCGGTCCTCGCCTCGCTACGTGCGGCCTGGCCGCAGGCACGTGTCCTGGCGGCCGGGCCGTGGGCCTCGCTCCTGGCCGGGCAGGGCCTGGCCGACGTCCTGCTGACGTATCCGCGCGCGTGGAGTGGCCGCCTGCGGGCCGCCGACGCCGTCCCGAGCGAGCGCCCCGACCTCGCGATCATCCTGCCCAACTCGTTCGAGGCGGCGCTGGCGGCCTGGTACTGGGGCGCGCGGCGGCGGGTGGGCTTTGCGGCCGAGGGCCGGTCGTGGCTGCTCACCGACGCGGTCGCGCGCGACGGCGTGCTGCGCCATCAAGTGGACGAGTACCTGATGCTCGTCGAGCGCGCGGGCGTCGAGGTCGCCACGCGCGAGCCCACGCTGGCGCCGCCGGCCGCGGACGCTGCCGAGCGCACGGAGGTGCGGCGCCTGCTCGACGAGATCGACACGTCGGCGGCGCGCGGCCCGCGCGTCGGCATCCACCTCGGCGCGGCCTACGGCCCCGCCAAGCTCTGGCCGGCGGCGCGGGTGGCCGAGCTCTGCCGTCTGCTGGCCGAGCGCGGCCACACGCCGATCCTGCTCGGCGCCCCGAGCGATACCGACGTGGCGGCGGCGATCGCCGCGAGCGCGCCGGTGGCCAGCCTGGTCGGTCGCGATCGCCCGGCGCTCTTGCCGGCGCTGCTCAGCGAGCTCGACGTCGTCGTCAGCGGTGACACCGGTGTGGCCCACCTGGCCGCCGCCCTCGGGGTCCGCGTGGTGACGCTGTTCGGGCCCACCGACCCGCGGCTGAGCGCGCCGCGCGGGCGGACGACGGTGGTGACGCACCCGGTGCCGTGCGCACCGTGCTTCTACCGCAGCTGTCCGATCGAGCACCCGTGTCTGGACGGGATCGCGCCCGAGCGCGTGTACACGGCGCTGGCGCTCGTCACCGAGCGCGCCGGCGTCGGGGCCACCCGGTGAGCGACGATCCCGGCGAGGTGACGGCGCCCGCGCTGCGCGTGCTGCACCTGGCCGCCAACCGCTGGTGGACGGGCAGCGCGGATCCGATCATCCAGCTCGTGGCCGGGCTGCGACGGCGCGGCCACCACGTGCTCCTCGGCGTGACCCCGGGCGATCGCTTCGAGGCGAAGGCGCGGGAGGCCGGCCTGCCGCTGGTCGACGGCCTGTCCCTGCGCGTGCGGCCCTCGCCCATTCCGCTGATACGCGATGTGGCCCGGCTGCGCGCGCTCGTGCGCGCGGAGCGCATCGACGTCGTCCACGCGCACCACTCGCACGACCACTGGCTCTCGGTGCTGATCCGGCCGCGCAGCACCGACGGCGCCCGCCCGCCGCTGCTGCGCACCTACCACAACGCCCGCTCGGTCAAGCGCGGGGTGGCGGCGACGGCGCTGCATCGGCGCACGGCCGTGGCGTTCGCGGTGTCGCGGCAGATCGAGGCGCGCTGTCGCGAGGTCGGCCTCCCCGCCGAGCGCGTGGTGTGGATCCCGGGGGCCGCCGACTTGCCGCGGTTCGGCGGCCACGACGACGGTGAGTCGATCCGCACCGAGTTCAAGCTCGGCCGAGCCGCGGTCGTCGTGTCGGTGGCGCGGCTGGCCGCCAACCGCGGGCACGAGCTGCTCCTGGCGGGGTTCGGACGGCTGCTGGAGCGGATGCCCGAGGCGCGGCTGCTGCTGGTGGGCAAAGGAGAGCGGCGCGATCGGCTCGAGCAGCTGGTCGCCGAGCTGGGGCTGGGCCACCGGGTGATCTTCACCGGGTACCGCGATCGCGACCTGCCGCAGGTGCTGGCCGCCGCGGATTGCTTCGCGCTCATGGCCGCTGGCTCCGACGAATCGTGCCGGGCCGCGCTGGAGGCGATGGCGGCGGCCCGGCCCGTGATCGCGCGTCGGGTCGGTGCGCTGCCCGAGACCGTGGTCGACGGCGAGACCGGACTGCTGGTCGACGGAGAACGACCGGAGGACGTCGCGGCGGCCCTGGCCACGATGCTCTCCGACCCGGCCCGGGCGCGCGCGATGGGGGAGGCCGGGCGGCGGCGCGCCGAGACGGAGTTCAGCCCCGAGCGCTCGGTGACGATCGTCGAGCGCGTCTATCGAGATTTGCTCACGCGGAGTCCGCGGCGGTGAAGCTGCTGCAGCTGGTCTCCTGCCGGGGCTGGTCCTCCGATGCGTACTGGGCGGCCCGCGTGTCGCGCGAGCTGGAGCGGCGCGGTCACACCGTGACGCTCGGCTGCCGGCGCGGGACCGAGCAGGCCGTGGGCGAGCGCGCCCGTCGCGAGGGGGTCGGCCGCATCGTGACGTTCGGCTTCGCCGGCGGCCTGCGTCCCGCCACCGACGTGGCCGACGTGCGCGAGCTCCGGGCCGCCATCGCGGCCGCCGACGTCGTGCACGTGCACCGCGGCAAGGAACACTGGCTGGCGGTCGTCGCCGCGCGCCTGGCCGGCGGCCGGCCCGTCGTGCGCACCCGGCACATCGCGCAGGCCGTGCGCCCGCACGCCGGCAACCGCTGGCTCTACGGCCGCGCCACCGCGCTCGTGGTGGCCGTGACCGAGGCGATTCGCGGACAGTGTCTGGCCGCCGGGCTGCTGCCGCCGGCGCGTATCGTCACGCTCGCCGGTGGTGCCGACGCCGATGCGTACCGGCCGCTGGCGCCCGACCCCGCGTGGCGCCAGCGGCTCGGCGCCGAGGACGGTCGCCCGCTCGTCGGCCTGGTCGCCGGGTTGCGCGTGATGAAGGGCCATCGCGTGGTGATCGAGGCGCTGGCCCAGCTCGCCGGGCGGGGAGTGCGACCGCGGGTCGCGTTCGTCGGGCGCGGGGCCATGGAGCCCGCGCTGCGCGAGGCGGTGGCGCGTGTCGGCCTCGAGCGTCAGGTCACCTTCGCGGGCTTCGTGGACGACGGGCCGGCGGCGATGGCGGCGCTCGACGTCGCGCTCTACGTGCCGCTGGAGTCCGACGGGATGTCGCGCGTGGTCTTCGAGTATCTGGCCGCGGGCCGCCCGCTGATCGCCTCGCGCGTCGGCGTGGTGGCCGAGACCCTGGTGGACGACGAGCACGCGGTGCTGGTACCCGCCGGCGACCCGGCCGCGCTGGCCTCCGCGCTGGCGGCGCTGCTCGACGACGCCCCCCGGCGCGCGCGGCTGGCCGAGGCGGGCCGCCGGCTCGTCGTCGAGCGCTACTCCGGCGCGCGCCTGGCCGCGTCGCTCGAGTCCTGCTACACGCGACTGACCGCCGCGTGAAGATCTCGATCCTGGCGTTCGATCTGTCCGACAACGCGACGGGCCGGGCCGACCTGCTGGCGCGCCTGCTGGCGCCGCGCTGGGAGGTGGAAGTCGTCGGTCCGCGCTTCGGGGCGCGCGTGTGGGCGCCGGTGGCCGGCGGGCCGGTCGTGCATCGAGCGCTGCCGGCGGCGGGGGCGCGCTATCCGCGCTTCGCCTCGGCGTGGGCCGCGCTCGCGGCGCAGGCGGACGGCGACCTGCTCTACGCCTCCAAGCCGCGCCCGACCAGCTACGGCGCCGCGCTGCTCGCCCGCCGGCGGCGCGCGCGGCCGCTGCTGCTCGACATCGACGACTGGGAGGTCGGCTTCTTCCGGCGCTCCGATGCGTGGGGCACGCTCGGGCGAAGCCTCAACCTCGGCAATCCCAACGGCTTGCCGTGGACGTGGCTCATGGAGCGCCTCGTGCCGCGCGCCGACGCGCTGACCGTGGCCTCGCGCTTCCTGGAGCGCCGCTTCGGCGGCACGCTCGTGCCCCACGTGCGCGACACCGAGGCCTGGGACCCGGCCCGCTTCGACCGGGCGGCGGCGCGGGCCGCGCTCGGTCTGGGCGCAGAGCGCGTGGTGATGTTCCTCGGCACGCCCCGCGGTCACAAGGGCGTGGACGATCTGGTCGACGCCGTCGGCGCCATCGGCGGTGACGCGCGGCTCGTGGTGGTCGGCGCCGACGCCGCGAGCGACGCCGGCCGGCGCTGGTCGGCGCGTCCCTGGGTCCGACTGGTCGGTGAGATCCCGTTCGATCGCGTGCCGCAGCACCTGATCGCCGCCGACGTGGTCGCCGTTCCGCAGCGCGCCACCAGTGACACGGTGGGGCAGGTGCCGGCCAAGATCTTCGACGCCATGGCGCTGGGTCGGCCGATCGTCTCGACGGCCGTGTCGATGATCCCGGAGATTCTCGACGGCTGCGGCGTGCTCGTGCCCCCGGGGGATGCCGTGGCCCTGGCCTCGCGCATTGAAGCGGCTGCTCGACGACCCGGGCAGCGCCGAGGAGATCGGGCGCCGCGCCCGCGCGCGCTGCCAGGCGCACTACAGCTTCGCCTCGGCGCGCGCGGCGCTGTTTCCCGTCGTCGAGCGGGCGCTGGGGGCGCGGCCCCGGTGAAGATCCTGATCGTCTCGCGGCCCTTCGTCTTTCACGGCGGCGTGGAGACCGCGACGGCGGGCTTCGTCACCGCGCTGGCCGCGCACGGCCACGACGTGCACCTGCTGAGCCTGCCCGGCCAGTCGGCGATGCGGGGGGTCACGCTGCACACGCTGCCGCTGCCCCGCCTGCCGCGCACGGCGCGCCTGCTCGCGCTGCCGCTGCTGGCCCGCCGGGTCATGCGCGCAGGCGACTGGGACGTGGTGCAGAGTCACGAGCGCACGCTCGGCCAGGACGTCTACCGGGCCGGGGAGGGATGTCATCGCGCCTACCTCGAGACCGTCGCCGAGGCCCGGCCGCGTCGCGGCTACCACCGGATGCTGCTCGCCCTCGAGCGGCGCCTGTTCAGGACGACGCCCCAGGTGGTGGCGATCTCGCGGCACGGCGCCAAGGAGATCGCCGCGCTCTACGCGGTGCCGCCGGCCCGACTGAGCGTGGTCTACAACGGCGTGGATCTCGTCCGCTTCCATCCGGACAACCGCGCCCGTCATCGCGCGGCCGCTCGCGCCGAGGCCGGCGTGGCGGCCGAGGCCTTCACGATCGTCTTCGCGGGCAGCGGCTTCGAGCGCAAGGGGCTGGCGACCGCGATCCAGGCGCTCGCCGCGCTCGGCGATCGCCAGAGCCGCCTGCTCGTGCTCGGCAAGGGCGATCGCGGTCCGTGGGCCGACCTCGCGCGTCGCCAGGAGGTCGCCGACCGCGTGGTCTGGCTGGGCCCACGGCCGGACATCGATCGCTGGTACGCGGCCGCCGACGTCGTGGCGCTGCCCACGCGCTACGAGCCGTTCGGCAACGTGCATCTCGAAGCGCTCGCCTCCGGCATCCCGGTGGTCACGACGACCCGCGCCGGCGGCGCCGAGGCGATCACCCCGTGGAGCGGCGCCGTCGTCGAGCCCGACGATCCGCGGGCGCTGGCCGCCTCGCTCGAGTGGATCCGTAGCGTCGATCCGATCCGGCTCGCCGTCGCCGCGCGAGCGGCGGCCGAGCCCTTCACGTGGGAGCGGCAGGTCGCCGACTTCGAGCGGATCTACCGGAAGCTGCCTGCCGGCCGCGGCGGTTTCCCTTGAGAAATCGCTAGCATCGGGCTTACACTTCGTTCGTGGCTTCACGGCCCGCTGTCTTCATCGACCGTGACGGGACGCTGACCGAGGAAGTGGGCTACGTCAATCACCCGGCTCGCCTGCGGCTGCTTGCACGCTCGGCGGAGGCGATCCGCCGCCTCAACCAGGCCGGTGTCGCCGCCGTGCTGGTGACCAACCAGGCCGGCATCGCGCGCGGCTATTTCTCCGAGGACGTGCTGCGCGCCGTGAACGAGCGCCTGGTCGCTCAGCTGGCGGAGGCCGGGGCCCGGCTCGACGGCCTGTACGTCTGCACCCACCATCCGAGCGAAGGGCGGCCGCCCTTCCGCGCCGACTGCGAGTGCCGCAAGCCCAAGCCAGGACTCCTGCTGCGCGCGGCGGCCGAGCTCGGCCTGGACCTGGCGCGCTCGACGATGGTCGGGGACAAGCCGAGCGATCTCGTCCCGGCGCGCGCGGTGGGCGCCGGCGCGGTCCTGGTCCTCACGGGCTACGGGCTGGGCGAGTGGGAATACCGGCGCGCCGCCTTCGAGGTGGAGCCGGACCACGTGGCCACGGACCTGATGGACGCGGTGGACTGGGCCCTGGCGCGGCGAGTGGTGGCGGCGTGAGCGAGCAGGCCCGGCGACTGGGCGCGGTCGTGGACGCCATGCGCGGGCGCACGATCCTGGTCGTCGGCGATCTGATCGTGGACGAGTATCTCTTCGGCAAGCCCGCGCGGATCTCGCGCGAGGCGCCCGTGCTGATCCTGCGCTTCACCGAGCGCGAGGTGTTGCTCGGTGGCGCGGCCAACGCCGTCCACAACGTGCACGCGCTCGGGCGCGCGGGTCGTGCCCGATCGGCGTGGTGGGCCGCGACGCGGCGGGCGACGAGCTCCGCTCGCTGTTCGGCGCCGCCGGGATCCCGACCGACGGCATCGTTGCCGAGGCCGGGCGGGTGACGCCCGTCAAGACGCGGATCAACGCGGGCGGCTACCAGGCGACGCGCCAGCAGGTCGTTCGCCTGGACCGCGAGCCGACCGGCGAGGTGCAGCCGGTGACCGAGGACGCGCTGGTGGCCCGGCTCGACGCGCTGGCCGGTGGCGTGGACGCCATCCTCGTCTCCGACTACGGCTACGACACGGTGACCCCGCGCGTCTACGAGCGCGTGCGCGCGCTCGCCGAGCGCAGCGGCGCGGTGCTGAGCGTGGACAGTCGCTACCAGCTGCCGCGCTTCACCGGCGTCACGGCCGCCACCCCGAACGAGGCCGAGCTGGCGCAGCTGGCGGGCGCGCCGATGGACGACGAGCGCGACGTCGAGAAAGCCGGGCGCCAGCTCCTGGAACGGCTCGGCGCCCGCATGCTGCTGGTGACGCGCGGCAGCCGCGGGCTGGCGCTGCTCGAGCGCGACGGCGCCACCACCTTCGTCCCGATCCACGGCACCGACGAGATCGCCGACGTCACCGGCGCCGGCGACACGGTGATCGCGACGTTCACGACCGCGCTGGCCGCCGGGGCGGCGCCCATCGAGGCCGCCACCTTGGCCAACGTGGCCGGCGGCCTCGTGGTCATGAAGCGCGGCACCGCCACGGTGTCGCCGGCGGAGCTGGCCCAGGCCTTCGGCGCCGGCCCGGCGTGAGGGCCGCGAGCCGGCCCGCCCTCACACCGGACGAGGCGGGGGCGCTGGCCGCTCGGCTCCGTGCCGACGGCAAGCGGATCGTCCTCGCCAACGGCTGCTTCGACCTCCTGCACGTGGGCCACGTGCGCTATCTCACGGCGGCGCGAGCGATGGGCGACGTGCTCTTCGTCGGCATCAACGGCGATGCGACCGTCGCGCGGCTCAAGGGCGCCGGGCGGCCGCTGATGCCGGCCACCGAGCGGGTGGAGCTGCTCGGCGCGCTGCGGGCGGTGGATCACGTGGTCGTCTTCGACGAGGACACGGCCGACCGGCTGGTGTCGCTGGTGCGCCCCGACGTGCACGCCAAGGGCACCGACTACACCGAGACCTCCGTGCCCGAGGCGGCGAGCGTGCGCGCGGCCGGCGGCCGGGTCGCCATCGTCGGCGATCCCAAGGACCACGCCACGCGCGATCTCATCGCGCAGATCCGGGAGCGGTTCGGTGGCCCTCGCTGACGGCGCGCGGATCGCGCTGGTGAAGCTCTCGTCGCTGGGCGACGTCGTCCACGCGCTGCCCCTGGCGGCGACACTGCGCGCGGCGTGCCCGGCCGGTCGGCTCACGTGGATCGTCGAGCGACGCGAGGCCGCCATCCTGCGCGAGCACCCCGCGCTGGACGAGGTCATCGTGGCGGACACCCGCGGCTGGCGGCGCGCGCGCAGCGCCTGGGCACTGGCCGCCGCCCTGCGCGAGGTCCGCGCGCTGCGGCGCCGTCTGGCGGCCGCGCGGTTCGACGTCGCGATCGACGCGCAGGGACTCCTCAAGAGCGGACTGCTGGTCGCCGCCACGCGGGCCCGCGTGCGAGTGGGCTTCGCCGCGACCGTCGCCCGCGAGCCGCTCGCCACCGTGTTCACCACCGAGCGCGTCACGCCGCCACCGACGGCGACGCACGTGGTCGACCAGTACCTGGCCCTGCTGGACGCGCTGGGGATCCCCGAACGCCGGCACGAGTTCCCGCTGCCCGCGTTGCCGGTCGCCGAGTCGCGCGCCGACGAATGGCTGGCCGCCGTCGGGATCAAGCCGCGGCACCGGCTGGTGATCCTCAACCCCGGCGCCGGGCGCGCGGACAAGCGCTGGCCGGTCGCGCACTTCGCGACACTGGCCCGCCGGCTCGTGGACGATGTCGGCGCACACGCCGTGATCACCTGGGGCCCGGGCGAGGAGGATCTGGCCCGCGGCATCGCGAGCGCGGCCTCCGGACCGGGCGTCGTGCTGGCACCGCCGACGGACCTCGACACGCTGCTGGCGCTACTCCGCCGCGCCAGCGTGGTCGTGGCCGCGCGACACCGGACCGCTGCACCTGGCCGCCGCGCTCGGCACGCCCTGCGTCGGGCTCTACGGTCCAACGTCGGCGGCGCGCAACGGCCCGTACGGTCCGGGCCACCGCACGCTCAGCAGCGAGGACCGGACCATGGCCTCGCTGGCGCCCGAGGTCGTGCTGCCGCTCGTGCTGGAGATGCTCGGGTGAGCCGACCCCGGCTCTCCGTCGTCGTCGTGACGCTCGACGAGGAGGAGCGCATCCGCGCGTGCCTGGACTCGGTGGCGTGGGCCGACGAGCTGATCGTCGTGGACGCCGAGTCGCGCGACAAGACCGCCACCATCGCGCGCGAGCTGACCGATGCCGTGTTCGTGCGGCCGTGGCCGGGCTTCGCCGCCCAGAAGAACTTCGGGATCGAGCAGGCGCGCGGGGAGTGGATCCTGTCGCTCGACGCCGACGAGGTCGTGTCGCCCGCGCTGCGCGCGGACATCGACAAGACGCTGGCCGGCGATGGCGGCGCTCACGACGGCTACTCGGTGCCGCGGCGCAACGTGTTCTGGGATCGCTGGGTCCGTCACGGCGGGCTCTATCCCGACTGGCAGCTGCGGCTGTTTCGCCGCGGGCGCGGCCGCTTCGTGGCCCGCGCGGTGCACGAGTCCGTGGTCGTCGACGGAGCGGTCGGCCGGCTGCACGGCCATCTCGAGCATCGCAGCTATCGCGACGTCGCCGACTTTCTCGAGCGCGCGGACCGCTACACGACGCTGGCCGCGGAGGACTGGCTGGCCGAAGGCCGCGGGGTCCGACCATTCTCCGACCTGATCGTGCGGCCGCTCGGGCGGTTCTTCGGGATGTACGTCGTGCGGGGCGGATTCCTGGATGGGTGGAGGGGATTCCTTCTGGCCGTGCTCTATGGCTACTATGTGTTCATGCGTTCGGCCAAGATCTGGGAGAGAGCGAGGCGGTGATGCCGGGACGGGAGCGCGTGCTGTCGGGGATGCGTCCGAGCGGGAGCCTGCACCTGGGGAACTATCTCGGCGCGCTGGCCAACTGGGTGAAGCTGCAAGACGACTACGAGTGCTTCTACTTCTCGGCGGACTGGCACGTCCTCACCGACGATCTCTCGACCGGCGACGTGCCACAGAACACCATCGACATGGCGGTGGAGTGGCTGGGCGCCGGCCTCGATCCCGAGCGCTCGACGCTGTTCATCCAGTCGCTGGTGCCCGAGCACGCCGAGCTGCATCTGCTCTTCTCGATGGTGACGCCGGTCGGCTGGCTGGAGCGGGTGCCGACCTACAAGGAGCGCATCGAGCAGCAGGGGATCGCCTCGCCGTCCTACGGCCTGCTCGGCTATCCGCTCTTACAGTCGGCCGACATCCTCATGTACAAGACCAAGTGGGTGCCGGTCGGTATCGATCAGGCGCCGCACGTGGAGCTCACGCGTGAAGTCGCGCGGCGGTTCAACAACGCCTTCGGTCCGGTGTTCCCCGAGCCGGACGTGAAGCTGACCGAGATTCCCAAGGTGCCGGGTACGGACGGGCGGAAGATGTCGAAGTCCTACGGCAACGCCATCCAGCTGTCGGATCCGAGCGACGTCATCCGGCAGAAGATCCGGCCGATGGTGACCGACCCCGCGCGCAAGCGGCGGAGCGATCCCGGCAACCCCGACATCTGTCCCGTGTTCGATCTGCACAAGATCTTCACGCCCGACGCCGACCGCGCAGATGGTCGCCACCGGCTGCCGCACGGCGGGGATCGGCTGCCTGGACTGCAAGGACGTGCTGCTCAAGCACATGCTGCCGCCGCTGGAGAAGATCCGGGAGCGGCGCCAGGCGTTTGCCGAGAAGCCCGACGTCGTGAAGGACGTCCTGATGGAAGGCTCGCGCCGGGCCCGGGTCGTCGCCCAGCAGACGATGGCCGAGGTGCGGGCGGCCGTGAAGCTGGCGCCATGAGCGGCAACGAGGCCGAGCTGCGCCTGCGGGTCGGCGCCTTCGAGGGGCCGCTCGATCTGCTGCTGCACCTGTGCCGCACCAACGAGATCGACCTGGCCGCGCTCCCGGTGCGCACCATCACCGATCAGTACCTGACGCACCTCGAGGCCATCGAGTTCCGCGACCTCGAGACCGCCGGCGCCTATCTGGTCATGGCCGCCACGCTCATCTATCTCAAGTCCAAGCTGCTGGTCCCGCCCGATCCCAACGCGCCGGAGGAGCTGGACGAGGAAGCGCTCGCCCTCAAGGAAGAGCTGGAGGAGCGGCTGCGCGAGTACGCGCGTGTGAAGACGCAGGGCGTGTGGCTGGCCCGGCGCGAGGCCGAGCAGGCGCTGATCTGGGGACGCCCGTCGAGCACGCTGCCGGCGCTGGAAGACGTGCCGCTGGAGGATCTGTCGGTCCACTGGCTCGAGCGCACGCTCAAGCGCCTGATCGAGGAGCAGCAGCGGCTGCGCCCGCGGCAGGTCGAGCCCAATCCGCCCTCGGTGCTGGAGCGGATGACCGAGATCCTCTCGCTGCTGCGCGACACGTGGTCGCTGCTGTTCAGCTCGATGACCGGTGGAGATCGTAAGCGCTCGGAGGTCGTGGTGACGCTGCTGGCCGTGCTCGAGCTCTGCCGCCAGGGCAAGATCCGCACGCAGCAGACCGAGCTCTTCGGCGACATCGTGATCGAGCGCCAGACCGAAACCGCTGCGCTGCCGGCGGCGGGGCCGACCGAGGGCGACGAGCCCGCGGCGTCGAGCGAGCCCCCCGCGGCCTCTTGACCATTGCCAACCAACCCCCAGGCTGCTTTCAGCAGCCGGCTAGGAGACGCTGAGTGCCCAATCCCATCGACGTGGTCGAGGCTCTGCTCTTCGCCTCCGACGTGCCGCTCGAGGCCGAGCGCATCCGCGAGGTGCTCGATCTGGAGAACGCCGCCGCCGCCCGCGAGCTGGCCACCGAGCTGATGGCCCGCTACGAGGCCGAGCCGCGCGGCCTGTCGATCGTGGAGGTGGGCGGGGGCTACCGCATGGTCACGCGTCCCGAGCTGGCGCCGTGGCTGGTGCGCCTGGCTCGCGCGCGCACGCGCGTGCGCCTGTCGCGGCCGGCGCTGGAGACGCTGGCCATCGTCGCCTACAAGCAGCCGGTGTCCAAGCCGGAGCTGGATGCCGTGCGCGGCGTGAGCTCCGATGCGGTCCTCGACAACCTCCTCGAGCGACGCCTCATCCGCGTGGCGGGACGCAAGGAGGCGCCCGGCCGGCCCTTCCTCTACGAGACGACGCGCGAGTTCCTCGTCGCCTTCGGGCTGCGCGACGTCGGTGACTTGCCCAGAGTGGACGGCGATCTGGTGATCCCGGACCTCGGCGCCGCCGAGGCGGTGATCGGCGGCGAGGGCCATGGCCAAGCTGAGACTCAACAAGATCCTGGCCCAGGCGGGGCTGAGCTCACGCCGGGGGGCTGAGCGCCTCGTGCTCGAGGGTCGCGTCGCCATCAACGGCGTCGTGACCCGCGAGCTCTCGACTCTCGCCGACCCCGACGCCGATCTCATCGCCCTGGACGGGCGCGCGCTGCCCGCGCCCGAGGCCAAGCACTATCTGCTGCTCCACAAGCCAGGCGGCGTCGTGACCACCGTCAGTGACCCGCAGGGCCGTCCGGTCGTCACCGATCTGCTGCCGGCCGGGGTGCGCGCGCGCGTGTATCCGGTCGGTCGCCTCGACGCCGACGTCGAGGGCCTGCTGCTGCTCACCAACGACGGCGCCCTCACGCATCGCCTGCTGCACCCGCGCTACGGCTTGCCGCGCGTGTACGAGGCCGAGGTCGAGGGGCGCGTGACGCGCGACGACCTGCCGCGCTGGCGGCGCGGGGTGGCGCTGGCTGATGGTCCGGCGGTGCCGCTCGGCGTGGAGTGGCTCGCGAGCGCGGGGGCCAGCAGCCGCCTGCAGCTCACCTTCGGCGAGGGACGCAAGCACGAGGTCAAGCGCTACTGCGAGGCGCTCGGCCATCGGGTGCGCCGGCTGCGTCGCGTCGCCTTCGGGCCATTGCAGCTCGGCGATCTGCCCCTGGGCGCGTGCCGGCCACTGGCGCCGCGCGAGCTGAGCGCGCTGCGCGCCGCGGCGAGCGAGACGCCACCGCCAGCTGACGCGTCCGGCGCGGGTTGATTGCTTGCCCCCCCAGGACCCCTCGCCTATAATGACCGCGATTCGCCGAGAGGTGCGCAGGAGTCTCTATGGACCTGGGCGATTGGCGCTCCAGGATCAGTGATCTAGACAATCAAATTCTCGCCCTCCTCAACCAACGCGCCGAGGCCGCCCTACAGATCGGAGACCTCAAACGACGGCAGGATGCGCCGTCGTATGTCCCGGAGCGTGAGGCGGCGATCCTGAATCGTCTGGCCGAGGCCAGCCGAGGTCCGCTGTCCGCGCAGGCGGTGACCGCGGTGTGGCGCGAGATTCTGTCGGCCTGCCGCGCACTCGAATCTCCGCTGACCGTTGCCTATCTGGCTCCCCAGGGTACGTTCACGCATCAGGCCGCGCGCGACCGCTTCGGCGAATCCGTCGAGTATCACGGCTCGCGCACGATCGCCGAGGTCTTCGAGGACGTCGAGCGCGGCCGCGCGCACTTCGGCGTGGTCCCGGTGGAGAACTCCACCGACGGCGCCGTCAACGTCACGCTCGATCGCCTGGTCGACACCGAGCTGCAGATCTGCGGCGAGCTGACGCTGGAGATCGCCCAGCACCTGCTGTCGCGGGCGCGCGACCTGGGCGAGATCAAGCGCGTGCTGTCGCACCCCCAGGGACTCGGCCAGTGCCGGGGCTGGCTGGCCGCCAATCTGCGCGACGTGCCGGTGGAGGAGACCACGTCCACCGCGGCCGCCGCCGAGCTGGCGGCCACCGACGCCACCGTCGCCGCCATCGCCTCCGATCTGGCCGGCCGCCTCTACAACGTGCCGGTGCTGCGGCCGCACATCGAGGACAACCGCCAGAACACCACGCGCTTTCTGGTGCTGGGCCGCCAGGCCGCCGGACCCAGCGGTGGACGCGACAAGACCTCGATCGTGTTCGCGATGCCCAACGCCCCGGGCGCGCTCTACCGGATCCTGGAGCCGCTGGCGCGCGAGGCGATCAACCTGACCAAGATCGAGTCCCGGCCGGCGCGACGCGCGCCCACGTGGGACTTCGTCATGTTCGTGGATCTCGAAGGCCACCGCGCGACCCCGCTCGTGGCGACCGCGCTGAACGAGATGGCGCAGCGGACCCTGTTCCTCAAGGTGTTGGGCTCCTACCCGGCCGCCTAAGGAGATCGCATGCACACGCAGTGGGAGTCTCTGGCCAACGAGCACATTCTGGGGATCGCGCCCTACGAGCCCGGCAAGCCCACCGAGGAGCTCGAGCGCGAGCTCGGGATCGTGGACGCCATCAAGCTCGCGTCGAACGAGAACCCGCTGGGCCCGTCCGACCGCGTCCAGAAGGCGCTCATCGCCGCGCTGCCCCACCTGAACCGCTATCCGGATGGCAGCGGCCACTACCTGCGCCAGGCGCTGGCCAAGAAGCACGGAGTGTCGATCGACCAGGTCGTGCTCGGCAACGGCTCCAACGAGCTGATCGAGCTGATCGTGCGCACGTTCCTGCGGCCCGGCGACGAGGCGGTGGTGCCGCACCCGTCGTTCATGGTCTACCCGATGATCGTGCAGGCGGCCGGCGGCATCCGGGTCATGGTCATGCTCAAGGACTACCGGCTCGACCTGGAAGCCATGGCCCGCGCCATCACGCCCATGACCAAGATCGTGTTCATCGCCAACCCGAACAACCCGAGCGCCACCATCGTGACCGCCGACGAGGTGGCGCACTTCCTGTCGCGGGTGCCGCCGCGCACGATCGTGGTGTTCGACGAGGCCTACATCGAGTTCGCCATGGGTCCGGACTTCCCGGACGTGCTGGCCTCGGTCAAGCAGGGCCGCAAGGTCATGGTGCTGCGCACGTTCTCCAAGTCGGCCAGCCTGGCCGGGCTGCGAGTGGGCTACGGGGTCGCCGACGCGGATGCCATCGCGCTGATGAACCGCATTCGCCAGCCCTTCAACGTGAACGCGCTGGCCCAGGTCGCCGCGCTGGCCGCGCTCGACGACGAGTCCCACGTGATGGAGTGCGTGCGGATGATCGAGGCCGGCCGGCACTATCTCTACGACGAGTTCAACGCGCTGGGCATCAAGTACGTGCCGTCGCGCGCCAACTTCATCCTGGTCGACGTCGGCCACAGCGCCTCGGATGTCTATCAGAAATTGCTCAAGGAAGGCGTGATCGTCCGGCCGCTGACGCCGTTCGGGATGGAGTCGGCGCTGCGCATCACCATCGGCACGCCCCAGGAGAACCGGCGACTGGTCAAAGCCCTCCGCCACGTGCTGGGGAAGAACGCGCCGTGATCGAGCGGCTGGCGATCGTCGGCGTCGGACTCCTGGGTGGCTCGGTGGCCAAGGCGGTGAGAGCCCGGGGGGCGGCGCGCGAGATCGTCGGTGTGGGACGTGACCTGGCGCGTCTGCAGCCCGCCGTGGCCGACGGCGCGGTCGACCGTATCACCACCAGCCTGGCCGACGGGGTCGCCGGCGCCGACGTCGTGATCCTGGGGGCCACCGTGCTCGCCAACGATGCGCTGCTGCCCGCGGTGTGGGCGGCGGTGCCGCCGGGCGCCTGCATCACCGACGTCGGATCGACCAAGCGCAGCATCGTGCGGGAGGCCGAGCGCCTCGGGGCCGAGCGCGGTGACGTGCACTTCGTCGGTAGCCACCCGATGGCCGGGGCCGAGAAGAGCGGCTACGGCTTCGCGCGCGGCGACCTCTTCGAGCGCGCGACGGTCGTCGTCACGCCGACCAAGCGCGGCGTGGATGCCGCCACCGGCACCGTGAGCGGGCTCTGGCGCACGCTGGGCGCGCGCGTGGTGGTGTGGGACGCCGAGGGTCACGACCGCGCGGTGGCGGCCATCAGCCATCTGCCGCACGTCATCGCCTGGGCGCTGGTGGACGCGGTGAATCGCTACGAGCCGGCCGCGCTCGACCTCGTGGCCGGCGGCTTCCGCGACACCACGCGGATCGCGGCGTCGGATCCCATCGTCTGGCGCGAGATCCTCCTGGCCAATCGCGACGAGGTGGCCGTGAGCCTCGGGGCGTACCGCGAAGCGCTCGCCGATCTCGAGCGACTGATCGCGGAGGCCGATCCCGCCGCGCTCGAGCGGTATCTGGCGCGCGTGAAGGCGCTGCGTGAGGCGGTGCGATGAACGTCGCGATCGGGGCGGGGCCCTGATGGGCGGGCGCGAGCCGGTGATCGCCATCGACGGCCCGGCCGGCGCCGGCAAGGGCACCGTGGCCCGCCGCCTGGCCGCGCGGCTGGGCTATCGGCTGCTCGACACGGGCTCGATGTACCGGGCCCTGGCGTGGTCGGTGGCGCGGGCGGGCCTTCAGCCGGACGACACGCCGGCGCTGCGCCGCCACGTGGAGCGCGTGCAGATCGACCTCGAAGGCGATCGCGTGGTGGTCGACGGCCGGGACGTGACGGACGACATCCGCACCCAGGAGATCGCGAACCTGACCTCACGCCTGTCGATGCTGGCCATCGTGCGCGACAAGCTGACGCCCTTGCAGCGCCGCCTGGCCTCGACCGGGGGCGTGGTGCTGGAGGGCCGCGACACGGGCACGGTGGTGTGCCCCGAGGCCGAGGTGAAGTTCTACCTCGATGCCTCGCTCGAGGAGCGCGCGCGGCGGCGGCAGGCCGAGCTGCGCGCGCGGGGGATCGATCTCGAGCCCGAGGCGGCCCGCCGCGAGATCGCCGCGCGCGACGCCCAGGATTCCTCGCGCGCGCTGGCGCCGCTGCGCCGCGCTCCCGACGCCGTCGAGGTGGACACGACCGGCCTGAGCGTGGACCAGGTGGTGACCGCGCTGGCCGAGGCGATCGAGCGCCGGCGCCGCGACGTCCCGGGGTGTGAGTAGCGATGCTGTACGCGACGCTCAAGTGGCTGGCCGTCGCCATCATGCGCCTGCTGTTCCGGGTCGAGGGGCGGGGGATGGAGCACGTACCGGCCACCGGGCCGCTGCTGATCGTGGCCAACCATTCAAGCTTTCTCGATCCGCCGCTGGTCGGGGGGATGGCGCCCCGGCAGCTGACCTTCCTGGCCAAGGCCGAGCTCTTTCGCGTGCCGCTGCTGGGAGGACTGATCCGGCGACTGGGTGCGTATCCGGTGAAGCGCGACGGCCCTGACATGGCCGCGCTCCGGACCTCCCAGCGCGCGCTGGCCGAGGGGCGCGCGGTGCTGGTCTTCCCCGAGGGCACCCGCGGTGACGAGGGCGCAGCTGCGCCCCGCCAAGCCCGGCGCGGCCCTGCTGGCCGTCCAGTCCGGGGCGGCGGTGGTGCCGGCCTACGTGAGCGGGAGCGGGCGGGCCTGGCCCCGCGGACGACGGCTACCGCGGCCTGCCAAGGTGGTGGTAACCTTCGGGCCTCCGCTGCGGTTCCAGCGGGCCGTGGGTCCTCAGAGGAAAGCCCAGTATGAAACGGCAAGTAGAGAGATGATGGCGGCCATCGGTGAGCTGAAGGACCGTGCGAGCGGTGGAGAGGGTGTGCCCGGAGCCCGGCGCCCACTCCAAATACACTGAACGGAGGAACTGGCGGCATGGTGAATGAAACGCGGCGGAATCTCGGCACTCCTCGCATGGAGGGCGAGGCGGCTGAGGAGCGGATGCCGGATGACTGGTTCAAGGAAGGCTCGAGTAGCAACGAGTTCGAGGAGGGCGAGGTCGTCCGTGGCCGCGTCGTCCACGTCGGGTCCAGCGAGGTGCTGGTGGACGTGGGCTACAAGAGCGAGGGCGCGATCCCGATCGAGGAGTTCCACCGGCACGGCATCATGCCGAAGGTGGGCGAGGAGATCGAGGTCTATCTCGAGGCCAAGGAAGACTCCGAAGGGCTCATCGTCCTCTCCAAAGACAAGGCCGACAAGATCAAGGTGTGGGACGCCATCACCGCGGCCTACGAGAAGGGCTCGCCGGTCGAGGGTCGAGTGGTGGAGGTCGTCAAGGGCGGCCTCAGCGTGGACGTGGGCGTGAAGGCGTTCCTGCCGGGCTCGCAGGTCGACCTGCGGCCGGTGAAGAACCTGGCCAGCATGATCGGCCAGCCCATCCGCGCCAAGGTCATCAAGCTCAACCGTCGCCGCGGCAACGTCGTGCTCTCGCGCCGGTCCGTGCTGGAAGAGGAGCGCGAGGAGAAGAAGAAGCACACGCTCGAGGTGCTGGCCGAGGGCATGGTCCTCACGGGCACCGTGAAGAACATCACAGACTATGGAGCGTTCATCGACCTCGGCGGCATCGACGGCCTCCTGCACGTCACCGACATGAGCTGGGGCCGCGTGGGCCATCCTTCTGAAATTTTCCAGGTCGGCGACCAGGTGGAAGTCGTCGTGCTGCACTTCGACCGCGAGAGCGGCCGCGTGTCGCTCGGCTACAAGCAGAAGTCGTCGGATCCCTGGGAGCGGGTCGAGCTCACGTACCCCTCCGGCACCAAGGTGACCGGCCGGGTGGTGAGCCTCACCAACTACGGCGCGTTCATCGAGCTGGAGCCCGGCGTCGAGGGCCTGGTGCACGTGTCCGAGATGTCGTGGACGCGGCGGGTCCGTCACCCGTCCAAGATCGTCAACGTGGGCGACGAGGTGGGCGTCATCGTGCTGGACGTCAACCGCTCGGCCAAGCGCATCTCGCTCGGCATGAAGCAGGTCGAGCCGGATCCGTGGGGGACGATCGACGAGCGCTACCGGATCGGCAACCGGGTGGTGGGCAAGGTGCGCAACCTGACCGACTTCGGCGCCTTCATCGAGCTGGAGCCGGGCGTGGACGGCCTGCTGCACATCTCCGACATGTCGTGGACGCGCAACGTCGGCCACCCCTCGGAGGTGCTCAAGAAGGGGCAGGAGATCGAGACGCAGATCCTGAACATCGACAAGGAGAACAAGCGGATCTCGCTGGGCCTCAAGCAGGTGCAGCCCGATCCGTGGACGACGGTGGCCCAGCGCTTCCCGATGGGCTCGCGCGTCACGGGCAAGGTCGTACGCCTGACCGACTTCGGCGCCTTCGTGGAGCTGGAGCCGGGGGTCGACGGGCTGCTGCACATCTCGCAGATGTCCAGCCGGCCGATCGCCACGCCCAGCGAGATCGTCAACGTCGGCGACGAGCTGGGGCTGCTCGTCATCCGCGTCGACCCCAACGAGCGCCGCATCGGACTCAGCTTGAAGGAGCTGGGTCACGCCATCGCCGCACCCGAGCTGGTCGAGGAGCGACCGGCGGGCGCCGCCGGCCGGCGCAAGAAGGGCAAGCAGCGCTCGGACTACGACTACGAAGAAGAGGAATAGATGTCCCGGCGGCTGACGGTCGTCGCCGCCGCCGTGCTCGTGTACCTGGCGGTCGCGGGGCTGTTCGTGATCGCGGTGGGGGGCGTCGGGCGGCGCGGCGAGGGGGGGGCAGCGCCGCTGTTCGGCCCCCGCGTCGCGATCGTGGAGCTCGAGGGCGTCATCATCGACGTGGACGACGTCGTCCAGGAGCTCAAGGGGCTGCCGCGAGAACCCCTCCGTTCGCGCCGTGGTCATGCGCATCAACAGCCCGGGCGGCGTCGTCGGTCCCACCCAGGAAGTGCACGACGCGATCTTACGATTGCGCCGGGCCGGCAAGCCCGTGGTGGCCTCGCTGGGCGCGGTCGCGGCCTCCGGCGGCTACTACATCGCCGTGGCCGCCGATCAGATCTACGCCAACCCCGGCACGCTCACCGGCTCCATCGGCGTGATCATGCAGATGGCCAACTTCGAGCAGCTCATGAAGAAGGTCGGCGTGGACTACGTCGTCGTGAAGGCTGGGCAGTTCAAGGATCTCGGCAACCCCGGCCGCCCCATGACCCCCGACGAGCGGCGCGTGCTGCAGACGCTGCTCGACGACGTGCACGGCCAGTTCATCGGGGCGGTGGCCAGCGGCCGCAAGCTCGAGCGGGAGGACGTGGTGCGCTTCGCCGACGGCCGCGTCTTCTCCGGCCAGCAGGCCAAGGATCTCAAGATGGTGGACGCGCTCGGCGGCCTCGAGGATGCGGTCCTGGCGGCCGGCAAGCTGGCCGGACTGCCCTCGCCGCCCGGCCGTGATCCCGCCGAAACGGAAGTTCTCGTTCATGGACCTGCTCCGCAATCAGTTCGGCGGCAGCGCGGCCGCCGCGCTGCTCCGCCCCTCGCTCCCGGCGTTCAAGACCCCCCTCTATCTGATGGACTGAGGGCCCCCCGGGCCCCCGGCCTCCGCCCCTGCGGTCTAACCCCTCATTACGGTTGACATTCTTTTGAGGGGCATGCTAGCGTGCCTTCGGGTCCGAAGCTCGGCTGTGGGCGATTTCGGCGCCGGACGCCACTCAAAGAGCCGAAGGTGGGACGACGATGACGAAAGCGGAGCTGATCGACGAAGTCTCGAAGCTGTCGAATCTGACGAAAAAAGAGACCGAGACGATCGTCAACACGGTCTTCGACAACATCACCGACGCTCTCGCCAAGGGGGACAAGGTCGAGTTGCGGGGCTTCGGCAGCTTCCGGATCCGGCACCGCAACTCCCGCAAAGGCCGCAACCCCAAGACGGGCAGCGCCGTCGATGTCCCCGAGAAGCGGGTTCCGTTCTTCAAGGTCGGCAAGCGCCTGCGCGAGCTCGTCAACACGTGAGGGCCGTCCTCGCCGCGTGAAGCGCCTGTGGGCGCCGTGGCGCATGGCCTGGATCACCGCCTCGAAGGCTCCCGCTGCCGGCTGTGTCTTCTGTAGCGCGCGCGACGGCCAGGACGACCGCGCGAGTCTCCTCCTGCAGCGCGGCGAGCACGCGTTTCTCATCCTCAACAGCTTTCCCTATGCCCCCGGCCATCTGATGGCGGTCATCAATCGTCACACCGGAGCCCTGCTCGAGGCCGACCCCAAGGAGCTGGCCGACGCCATGCAGCTGGTGCAGCGGGCGGTGAAGGCGCTGAGCGCGGAATACCGGCCCGACGGCTTCAACGTCGGGCTGAATCAGGGACGCGCGGCCGGCGCCGGGATCGACGACCATCTGCACATCCACGTGGTGCCGCGCTGGAGCGGCGACTCCAACTTCATCAGCGTCCTCGACGACACCCGCGTGCTGCCGGAGACGCTCGAGCAAACCTGGGAGCGCGTGCGGGGACGCCTCGGTGGCTGACGTCACGGCCACGCCGATGATGACCCAGTACCGGGAGCTGAAGCGCCGGTTCCCCGATCATCTGCTGCTGTTCCGGCTCGGCGACTTCTACGAGCTGTTCCTGGAGGACGCCGAGCTGGGTGCCCGTCTGCTGTCGATCACGCTGACCGCGCGGCAGGGCGCGCCGATGGCCGGCATTCCCCACCACGCCGCGGAGGGGTACATCGCGCGGCTGGTCCAGGCCGGCCAGAAGATCGCCATCTGCGAGCAGCTCGAGGGCTCAGGCAAGGGCAAGAAGCTGCTCCGCCGCGACGTCGTGCGGGTGATCACGCCCGGCACGCTCACCGACACGGCCTATCTCTCCGGCACGGCGAACAACTTCCTGATGGCGCTCGGCCGCACCGGTGCGTCGACAGGTATCGCCCTGCTGGACGTCTCCACCGGGGAGTTCTGGGTGGGCGAGGACGGCCCCGGCGAGGACGCCGTGCTGGCCGCCGCCCTGCTGCGCCGCCCGGCCGAGGCCGTCCTGCCGGAGACGCTGCGGACGGCGTCGGATCTCCTCGCGCGGCTGCAGGCGGCGGGTGCGACGCTGACGTTTGCCGATCCCGGGCTCTGGAGCGGCCGGCGCGCCGTGACGGAGCTTTGCAGCCACTTCAATGTGACGACGCTCGAGGTCTTCGGAGTGGGCGACCTCGCGGCCGGCCTGCCGGCGGCGGCTGCGGCGCTGGCCTATGTGCGGGCCACGCAGGGCGATCGGCTCGGCCACCTGGTGCGCCTGCAGCGCCTGCGCCCCGCCGACTGCATGACGCTCGACGAGACCGCCGTGCGCACGCTCGAGCTGCTGGAGGCCAGCGACGGCACCGTGCGGAATTCGCTCTTCGGCGTGCTCGACGAGACGGTCACGCCGATGGGCGCGCGCCTGCTGCGCCAGTGGCTGCTGCAGCCGCTGCTCGATCGGGAGTCGATCGCCGCCCGCCAGGACGCGGTCGCCGCGCTGGTCGACGCGCCCGAGGTTCGCGCCGGGCTGCGCCGGCTGCTCAAGCCGGTGGGCGATCTCGCGCGCCTGACCAGCCGGGCCACGCTCGGCGTCGCCCACGCCCGCGATCTCGTGGGGCTGCGCGCTTGCCTCGGCCCGCTCGCCGCGGTTCGCCAGGCCACCGCCTCGCTGACCGCGCCGCTGCTGGCCGAGGCGCGCGCGGCGCTGGCCGAGCTCGACGACCTGAAGGCCATGCTGGAGGCCGCGCTGGTCGACGAGCCACCGCTGACGCTGCAGGACGGCCGGATCATTCGCGAGACGTGGAGCGAGGCGCTGGCGGCACTGGTCAACGACGCGGCCGAGGCACGACGCTGGATCGCCGGCCTCGAGGAGCGCGAGCGCGCACGGACGGGGCTGTCGAGCCTGCGCGTGCGGTTCAATCGCGTCTTCGGCTACGGGATCGAGGTGACGCACGCGCAGGCGGCGCGCGCTCCCGCCGAGTACGTGCGGCGCCAGACGCTGGCCGGCGCCGAGCGCTACGTGACGCCCGAGCTGAAGGAGTACGAGGCCAAGGTGCTCGGGGCCGAGGAGCGGCGGCGCCGGCTCGAGCACGAGCTGTTCGACGACGTCCGCAGCCGGGTGGCGGCGCGGGCCGCCGATCTGCTGGCCACCGCGCGGGCGCTGGCCACGCTCGACGTCGTGGCCGGGCTGGCCGAGGTCGCCCACGCGCGCGGCCACGTGCGGCCCCTCGTGGACGACAGCGGCGCGCTCGACATCGTCGAGGGACGCCATCCGGTGCTGGAGGCGCGCTCCGGGCAGCCGGTCACGCCCAACGACCTGGCGCTCGACGCCGAGGCGCGCATCGTGATCCTCACCGGGCCGAACATGGCGGGCAAGTCGGTCTACCTGCGCCAGACCGGCCACCTCGTCGTCCTCGCGCACATCGGCGCGTTCGTGCCCGCCCGCTCGGCGCGCATCGGCCTGGTGGACCGCGTGTTCACCCGGGTCGGCGCGCAGGACAACCTGGCCCGCGGCCAGTCGACGTTCCTCGTCGAGATGGTGGAGACGGCCTCGATCGTCACCAACCTCACGCCGCGCAGCCTGGTGCTGCTCGACGAGATCGGGCGCGGGACCTCCACCTTCGACGGCCTGGCCATCGCGTGGTCGGTGGTGGAGGAGCTGCACGACCGGGCCGCGCGGCCCAAGGTGCTCTTCGCCACGCACTTCCACGAGCTGACCCAGCTGGCCGCGCGCCTGGGCGGCGTGCGGAACTTCCACGTGGCCGTGCGCGAGTGGAACGACGAGATCGTCTTCCTGCACAAGGTGCAGGCGGGCGGCACCGACCGCTCGTACGGCATCCAGGTGGCGCGCCTGGCCGGCCTGCCGACGGGATTGATCGCGCGCGCCAAGGCGCTGCTGGCGCGCTTCGAGGAGCAGGGCCAGGCCACCACCGATGCCGGCGACGCCGTGCAGCTCGGCCTGTTCGTGCCGGCCGCCGCCGACCCGATGGCGCAGGAGCTGGCCGCTCTCGACCTCGCTCATCTCACGCCGATCGAGGCGCTGAACCTGCTGGCCAAGTGGCAGCAGCGCCTGCGCCCCTGATGCGCATCCGCCGGCTGCCCGACGCGCTCGTCAACAAGATCGCCGCCGGCGAGGTCGTCGAGCGCCCGGCCTCGGCCGTCAAGGAGCTGGTGGAGAACGCGCTCGACGCCGACGCCGGCGCCATCACGGTGGACCTGCGCGACGGCGGTGCGGCGCTGGTGCGCGTCACCGACGACGGCCACGGCATGAGTGCCGAGGAGCTGCCGATCGCGCTCGAGCGTCACGCCACCTCCAAGCTGGCGCGCGACGAGGATCTCGACGCCATCGCCACGCTCGGATTCCGCGGCGAGGCGCTGGCCGCCATCGCCGCCGTGTCGCGCTTCACGGTCACCAGCCGCGCGCGCGGCGCGGCCGAAGGGCTGCGGCTGGCCGGCGAGGGCGGCGTGGTGAGCCAGCAGCTCACGGTGCCCACCGAGACGGGCACGACGGTCGAGGTGCACGACCTGTTCTTCAACACGCCCGCCCGCCTCAAGTTCCTCAAGACCCCGACCACCGAGGTGGCGGCGAGCCTGCGCATCGTGGGCCAGCTCGCGCTGGCGCATCCGGGGGTGAAGCTGCGCGTGACGAACAACGGCCGCGCGGCGCTGACGGCGCCGGCGGCGAGCGACCTGCGCCAGCGCATCGGCGCCTTGTGGGGCTGGGAGACCGCCGAACGCCTGCTGGCGGTGGACCGCACGGAGCACGGCGTGGGCATTGCCGGCTGGGCGAGCCCCCCCGACGTCACGCGCGGCAGCCGTGAGGACATCGTGGTGATCATCAACGGCCGACCGGTGCGGGACCCGGCGCTGCTGCAGGCCGTGCTCGCCGCCTATCGGCCCCTGCTGCCGCGCGATCGTTTCCCGCTGGTCGTCCTGGCCGTCGCCCTCGCGCCGGCAGACGTGGACGCCAACGTTCACCCCACCAAGGCCTGGGTGCGGTTCCGTCAGCCTCGGGTAGTCCAGGAGATGCTGGTGTCGGCACTGCACGAGGCGCTGCGCAAGCCGACCGTGGTCCCGACCTTCGGCGCCACCACCGGAGCGCTCGACGCGCCGGGCGCCGGCGCGCTCGCCGAGCTCGGATCTGCCGAGCAGCACGCGCTGTTCCAGGAGCCGCTCGCGACGTACGTGGCCAGCCGCTTCGGTCGCGTGCTCGGGCAGGTGCAGGACACCTTCATCGTCTCGACCACCGAGGACGAGGTGTTCTTCCTCGACCAGCACGTGGTGCACGAGCGCGTGGTGTTCGAGCAGGTGCGGGGCCAGCTCGCGGCGGGACCGCTGCCCTCGCAGTCACTGCTCTTCCCCGAGACGCTCGATCTCGGCCCCGCGGCCCGGGCTCTGCTCGAGCGCTGGCGCGAGCCGCTCGAGCGGCTGGGGTTCGGCTTCGAGGGATTCGGCGGCGACGCCGTGGTCCTGCGCGCCGTCCCCACGCTGCTCAAGGGTGACGAGCCCAAGCGCCTGATCGAGGCGGCGGTGGAGGAGCTGGCCGGTCCGAAGGTGGGCGAGCCCGCGCTCGACCGGGCGCTGGCCTTCGTGGCGTGCCGGGCGGCGGTGAAGGCGAACACCCCGCTGGCGCCCGAGGAGATGGAGCGTCTGGTCACCGACCTCGGCCTCACCGAGACGCCCTACTTCTGCCCGCACGGCCGGCCCATCGTGAGCCGCGTGTCCATGCAGGACATCCGTCGCGAGCTCAAGCGCACGTGGTGATCGGCATGCTGCCCGGGGGCGTACACTTCCTCCTGTGACTGTGGACCGGCCCCCGTTGCTCGTGATCGTGGGCCCGACCGGCGTCGGCAAGACGGCGGCGGCCGTCGCGCTGGGCCAGCGGATCCCGATCGAGGTGATCAGCGCCGACTCGCGGCAGGTCTACCGCGGCATGGACATCGCGACGGGCAAGCCGACACCGGACGAGCGCGCGGCGGTCCTCCATCACCTGGTGGACGTCGTCGATCCCGACGACCGCTACCACGCCGCGCGCTTCCGGACCGAGGCCGAGGCGGTCATCACGGACGTCCAGCGGCGCGGGCGGTTGCCGGTGATCGTGGGCGGGACCGGGCTCTACATCCGGGCGCTGCTCCGCGGGCTGGACGCCGCACCGCCGGCCGATCCGGAGTTCCGCCGCGAGCTGGCGGGCATCGCGGCGCGCGAGGGCCGCGCCGCGCTGCACGCCCAGCTGGCGGCGACGGCGCCCGCGGTGGCGCGCGGCCTGCATCCAAACGATGAGGTGCGCGTGATCCGCGCGCTCGAGCGGCTGCGCGCGGGCGCCGGCGCCGCCCAGCCCCAGGAGCGGTGGCAGCGGCACGAGGCGCCGTGGAGCGTGACCTACGTCGGCCTCACGCTCGAGCGGGCGGAGCTGGCGCGCCGCCTGGCCGCGCGAGCGCAGTCGATGGTGACGGCGGGCTTGCTCGACGAGGTGCGGCGGCTGCTCAGGTCCGGCTACGGACCTGCCCTGCCGGCGATGCAGGGGATCGGCTACCGGCAGTTCGTCGAGGTCGCGCTCGGGCGGCTCGACGCAGCCGCGGCGCTCGCGCTCATGCAGCGCGACACGGTCCGCTACGCCAAGCGGCAGATGACCTGGTTCGTGCGCGAGCCGGGCGTGGCCTGGATCGACGTGGCGGCGGGGGGCGGCGCGGCCGGGGTGGCGGCAACGATCGCGGAGAAGCTCGACAAGGTGGAGGGCCGTATCGGGTGAGCCGAGCCGGGCGTAACGGTAGCGCCAACGGTCACGGGACGGGGCATGGCACGCGGCGCGGGCCGGAGCGGGCGATCATCGCCGCGCTCAGGCTGCCGCGGCAACGGCGGTGGGAAGTGGACGAGTCGCTCGAGGAGCTGGCGGGTCTGGCCGTCGCGGCCGGCGGCCACCGTGGAGCTGCGCGTGACGCAGGACCGCGAGACGCCGACGCCGGGGCTCTACTTCGGGCGCGGAAAGGTCGAGGAGATGGGCCAGGCCGCGCGCGACCTGGGCGCCAACCTGTTCATCTCCGACGATGCGCTGTCACCCATCCAGGAGCGCAACCTCTCCGAGGCGCTCGGCATCAAGGTGATCGATCGCACCGCGCTCATCCTCGACATCTTCGCCCAGCGCGCGCGCACCGCGGAGGGCCAGCTGCAGGTCGAGCTGGCCCAGCTCACGTACCTGCTGCCTCGGCTGGTCGGGCAGTGGACCCACCTCGAGCGGCTCGGCGGCGGCATCGGCACCCGCGGGCCAGGCGAGACGCAGCTCGAGTCTGACCGCCGGGTGATCCGCCGCCGGGTGCTGAAGATCCAGCGCGAGCTGGCGCACGTGCAGACCCACCGGCGCCAGCAACGCGACGGCCGGCGGCGCTCCGGCATACCGATCGTGGCGCTCGTCGGCTACACCAACGCGGGCAAGACCACGCTGCTCAACCGGCTGAGCGGCGCCCGGCTCACGGCCGCCGACCTGCTCTTCGTCACGCTCGATCCGGCGGCGCGGCTGGTGGGCCAGAATGGGCACCGACCCTTCATCCTGACCGACACGGTCGGCTTCATCCGCAAGCTGCCCCACGAGCTCGTGGCGGCCTTCCGCGCCACCCTCGAAGAGCTGCAGGACGCCGACGTGCTGGTGCACGTGGTGGACGCCAGCCACCCGGCTCTGGACGAGCACATGCTGGCAGTCGAGCGCATCCTGGAAGAGCTGGAAGTCGCCCACCGGCCCACCGTGTTCGCGCTCAACAAGGTGGACCGTATGGAGTCGGGCCGGCACCTGGACGCGCTGGCGGCCCGGCAGAACGGCGTGGCCATCTCGGCGGTCACCGGCGACGGCCTGCCCGAGCTCGTGAAGGCCATCGAGGCCGCGCTCCCGGCGGCCGATGCCGTCACGCTGCGGATCCCGCACGCCGACGGCGCGGCCCTGTCGCTCTGCTACGAGCGGGGCCGGGTGCTGGCCCGGGCCGACGAGCCGCAGCACGTGGTGGTCGACGTGGAAATGCCGGGTTCATGGTTGGGTCCTCTGGCTGGCTATCGAGTGCTAAACTGACGTCTCCCATGGGTCTCGCGAACTGGCTGACGCTCCTGCGAATTCTGCTCATCCCGGTCTTCGTGTCGCTGCTCGTCTACCGGCAGCGGGGACCGGCGCTGGCCGTGTTCCTGGCCGCCGCGGTGACCGATCTGCTCGATGGCTACGTCGCCCGCCGGCGCGGCAGCCAGAGCCGGCTCGGCGCGTTCCTCGATCCGCTGGCCGACAAGCTCTTGCTGATGGCCTCGTTCGTCACGCTGACCTGGCTCAAGGCGCTGCCGTTCTGGATCGCCGCGGTCGTGATCAGTCGCGACCTGATCCTCGCCATCGGCGCCCTGGCCATCGTCATCGTGGGCGCGCGACTCACGCCACGGCCCACGTGGTCGGGCAAGTTCGCCACCTTCTTCCAGGTGCTGGCCGTGCTGAGCGGGGTGCTGGCGCGCTTCTACCAGATGCCGACCGGCGCCACCCTGGTGATCTGGCTCGCCGCGATCTTCACCGTGGTCTCCGGGCTGCAGTACATCGTGCAGGGCATGCGGTTCCTCAACGCGGTCACGCACGCGGAAGAGGGCCAGACGGCTGATGAGACCGCCCTCTTCCGCTGAGGGTGTCGTGGTGGCGGTGGTGCGGCCGCGCACGGCCGCGGCCGCCGCCGGCCTGGCTGTCGGCGATCGCATCATGGCGATCAACGCTCAGCCCCTGCGCGACGCCATCGACTTCCAGTTCTACGGCGGCGACGAGCGCCTGGAGCTGAGCGTCGAGCGGCAGGGGCGGCGCCGGGCGCTGCGCCTGGTGCGCCGCCCGGGCGCGGATCTGGGCGTCGAGCTCGAGGCCCCGCGGCCCGCCGAGATCGCCACCTGCGCCAACAAGTGCGTGTTCTGCTTCATCCACCAGCTGCCGCGCGGCATGCGCCGCAGCCTCTACGTCAAGGACGACGACTTCCGGCTGTCGTTCCTGCACGGCAACTACATCACGCTGAGCGATCTCGACGAGCGCCGCGCTGGCGCGGATCATCGAGCAGCGCCTGTCGCCCCTCTACGTGTCGGTGCACGCGACCGATCCGGATCTTCGCTGGGAGCTCCTGGGCAAGCCCCGTCACTCGGCGGAGATCCTGCCGCGGCTGGAGCGTCTGGCCAAGGCCGGCATCCGGATGCATGCCCAGATCGTGCTGTGCCCGGGGCTCAACGACGGCGAGCACCTCGAGCGCACCGTGCACGAGCTCTCGCCGCTGCATCCGCAGATCGCGACCACCGCGATCGTGCCGGTCGGCCTCACGCGCCACCGCGAGCGCCTGCCGCAGCTGCGCACCCTCCGCGACGACGAGGCGCGGGCCCTGGTGGCCACCGTCGAGGCGTGGCAGGGAAGATTCCTGCCGGCGCTCGGCAGCCGCTTCGTGTTTCTCGGCGACGAGGTGTATCTACAGGCCGGCCACCCGCTGCCACCGGCCGAGGCCTACGAGGGATTTCTGGTCGCCGAGGACGGCATCGGCCTCGTCCGACGCTTCGAGGACGACCTGGCCCGCGCGGCGGCGCGCGCCCGCGCGCGCCGGCGAGCGGGCGACGCCTGACCGTGGTCAGCGGCACGCTGTACGGGCCGCGGCTGGCGCGGGCAGCTGGCCTCGCTTGCGCCGGGCGCGCGCGTCGTCAGCGTCCCCAACCATTTCTTCGGCGGCACGGTGGCCGTCGCGGGGCTCTTGACCGGGCAGGACATCCAGCGTGAGCTGGCGGGCGCCGGGGACCTCGGCGAGGCCGTCCTCGTGCCGGCGGTGGCGCTGCGCGACGGCGAGGGCGTGTTCCTCGACGACCTCACGCCGGCCGATCTGTCGCGGTCGCTGGGTGTGCCGGTCGTGATGGTCGAGCCCAGCGCGCAAGCGCTGAGGCGGGCGCTCCGTGGCGCGTGATCCCGTGACGGCGGACAAGCACGGCTCCGAGGAGCAGGGGTCGACCCGGCCGCTCACCCGGCCGATCATCGCCATCGTCGGGCGGCCCAACGTCGGCAAGTCCACGCTCTTCAACCGGCTGGTCGGTCGGCGCCAGGCGCATCGTGCGCGACGTCCCCGGCGTGACGCGCGACCGGCTCTACGGTCAGGTCGCCTTCGAGCGCTGGCAAGCCACGGTGGTGGACACCGGCGGCTTCGATCCCTCCTCGGTCGAGCCGCTGATCGAGGGCGTGCGGCGGCAGGTGCTGACCGCGCTGGACGAGGCCGACCTCGTGCTCTTCGTGGTGGACGCCCGCGCCGGTGTCACCGCGCTCGACTCCGAGATCGCCGGCGTGCTCCGCCGCGGCGGGCGGACGGTGGTGGTGGTCGCCAACAAGATGGACGTGGGCGGGATGGACAGCGCGCTGGCCGATCTCTACCGGCTCGGCTTCGGCGAGCCCGTGCCGGTCTCCGCCGAGCACGGCCGGGGCGTGGCCGAGATGCTGGAGATCGCCCGCGATCGCGCCCCGCGCGAGACGAGCGTGACCACGCCGCACGACACGGTGCACCTGGCGGTGATCGGACGGCCCAACGTGGGCAAGTCCTCGCTGGTCAACGCGATGGTCGGGGCCGAGCGGGTGCTGGTCCACGCCGAGCCCGGCACCACGCGCGACGCCGTCGACACTGCGTTCGAGTACGCGGGGCACCCGTACGTCCTGGTGGACACCGCGGGCATCCGGCGCAAGGGGAAGGTGACCGAGGCGCTCGAGAAGCTGGCCGTGGTGATGGCGCTGCGCAGCCTGGAGCGCTGCCAGGTCGCGCTGCTCGTCATCGACGTCTCCGAGGGGCTGACGGCGCAGGACGCGCACATCGCCGGCTACGCCCACGAGGCCGGGCGGGCGGTCGTCATCGTCGTGAACAAGTGGGACCTGGTGCCCGCACGCATGGTGCGCCGCGCGGAGATCGTCGAGCAGCTCCGCGAGCGGCTGCCCTTCATCGACTACGCCACGGTGTGCTTCACCGCAGCCACTCGAGGTGAGGGCATCGGCGATCTGTTCACCGAGATCGACCGGGCCGCCGCGGCGGCGCGGCGTCGCATCTCGGCCAGCGAGCTGACCACCGCGCTGCGGCAGGCGATCGAGCGGCGGCCCATCTCGGTGCGGGGCGAGCCGCTGACGCTGCAGTCCGCCTCGCAGGTCAGCGTGGGACCGCCGACCTTTGCCCTGCGGGTGAACTGGCCCGACCAGGTCCACTTCTCCTACGAGCGGTACCTGTCGAGGTCGCTCCGGCTCGCCTTCGGCTTCGAGGGCTCGCCGATCCGACTCTCCCTGCGGCGGGCGACCGGTCGCCGACCGCGGCCCAAGGCCAGACGCTGATCCGTCGTCGCACCGCTGTCGCGCAAAGGTCTGGCCGTGGCGGGCGCCGCTTGTCCTTCTTGCCATCGCCGTGCTGGTGCTGCTGGCCAACCCGCGGCATCGCGCGTTCTCCTTCTTCGGCCAGGTGGCCGCCACCGCCGGCTCGGGCGCGCGGCCCCCGCGCGACACGGTGCCGTCGGCGCCCGCCCTGGTGAATTCGCCATCGGCCTCGCCCGCGCCCGCAGCGACTCCCTCTGGCCGTCCGCCGGTGCCGCCGCGCGTGGCCGGGGTGATGGCCGCTGGGATCAGCCTGCCGACGGCGGACGCCACCGGGCACATCCGTGTGCCCGTGTCAGACAAGCCGCCCCCCGTCTTGCCCGCCAGCGGCACGCCGACCGGTTGGGAGCTGAAGGAGTTCGCCGGCGAGGCCTCGGTCGAGCTTCTCCGCGCCGACGGCAACCTGGCGCTCCGCCTGCGCAGCGACAAGTCGTCCTTCGCCCTGCACCGCGACGTCGTGCTCGACGTGCGGCGGCACCCGATCCTGACGTGGACCTGGAAGGTCACCCGCCTGCCCCCGGGGGGCGACGTGCGCGACCCGCACCGCGACGACCAGGCCGCGCAGGTGTACGTCCTCTTCCCGCGCTGGCCGTCGCCGCGCACCACCAGCGACGTCATCGGCTACGTCTGGGACTCTCGGGCGCCCGTCGGCACGACGCTGGTCCACCCGCGGGCTCCGAACGTCCGGATCATCGTCGTCGAGTCCGGCCCGGCCCGGCTGGGCACCTGGGTCCGGGAGGAGCGGGACGTGGCCGCGGACTTCCGGGCCCTGTTCCGCCGCGAGCCGACCCGGGTGGGCAAGGTGGCGGTGATGAGCGATAGCAACGACACCCGGGGGGACGCCGAGGCCCTGTTCGGGGAGCTGATGTTCGGCCCGGCCAACACGGCAGCGCATACGGAAATCCCAACCACCATGCTAAGATGACGCGCATGACGAATCCTTGCGCGACGCCGAGGAGACGGTGAGCCCCGAGCGCGACGATCCGACCGACGACCAGGAGCTCTACGAAGACGTCCCGCCACGTTCGATTTTCGCCGCAACATGGTTCCGCGTTGTTCTCGTTCTGATCGTCCTCGGCGTGTTCGGCGCGGTCGCCGTGCCGTACGTCCTGGACTGGATGAATCCGCCACCCGTGTCGCGCTCGGCCAGCGTGAAAGCGACGTCGCCGGTGCCGCCGGCGTCGCCGATCTCACCGCTACCGGCCACGGAGTCTTCGGCGTCGTCGAGCTCTTCGACGTCGTCGAGCGCGGACAAATCATCGAGCGCGGAGAAGAAGGATCCCACGCTGGTGCCGGCTCCGGCTCCGCCGTCGCTGGCGCGCCCCGAGCCCAAGTCGGAATCGAAGCCGACTCCCGCGGCGAAAGCGCCGGCGCCCAAGGCCGAGACGAAAGCGAGCACATCGTCGCCTGCCGACACGACGGCCAAGAGCTCGATGGCGGTGACCGAGAGCAATCCGAAGACCGCCGCGAAATCCGAGTCGCCGGCGAAGACGGAATCCGCGCCGAAGCCGCCGGTGGTCGCCAAGGCCGAGCCGGCGGCGAAGGACGAGAGCAAGACCGCGGCGGCCACGACCGCACCGGCCGCGAAGCGCGCGGCCGCCAAGGCGACGCCGCCCGCGAATTCCACGAGCAAGGTCAGCGCACCGTTCTGGGTGCAGGTGGGCGCGTTCAAGGATTCCGAGACCGCCAAGCGCGTGGCCACGTCGCTGCGCGATCAGAACTTCACGGTCGAGCAATCGGAAAAGCAGGTGAGCGGCAAGTCGTCGTCGGCGGCGTCTTCGGGCTCCGCGGCGTCGTCGCCGGCGGCCTCACCCGGCGATCTGTACGACGTGTACGTCTCCGGCATGTCGGCGGTGGAGCTCACCAAGCGTCTCTCGGCCAAGGGGCTCGCCGCCGAAGGGTCGGGAAGCAGCGTGGTCGTGAAGCCGAGCTTGCCGCTGCGCGACGCGGTGTCGCTCTCCAAGGATCTGGCCGTCGACGGCCTCAAGGTCCAGGTGCGTCGAGCCGGCAGCGGCGCGGTGGCCGCGGTCCCCACGCCCACGACACCGTCGCCGAGTGCGGGCGCGGGCGAGACGCTGCACCGCGTGCGCGTCGGCGCCTTCCCCGACGCGGCCGCCGCTCGCGCGGCCGCCAAGGAGCTGGAGGCGAAGGGCTACAAGCCGTACATCGCGCGGGGTGACGAGTAATCGGAACGCCCCCCGGAGGAGGTGACGCTTCACCGTGACCAAGAATGATCTGGTCAACGCGGTTGCTGCCCACGGACTGTCGAAGCGACAGTCCGCCTCGGTCGTCGAGTCGGTCTTCGACATCATCTTCCGCTGCTTCGAGAAGAGTGAGGACGTGAAGATCGTCGGCTTCGGGCACTTCCGGATTCGCCGCAAGGCCTCACGCCGCGGGCGGAACCCCCAGACCGGCGACAGCATCGAGATCACCGCCCGGAAGGTGCTCACCTTCAAACCGAGCAAGGGGCTGAAGCAGCGGATCAACGCCGGCGCGTCATGACCGCCGTGATGCCCGAGGCCGCCGAGAAGCTCTACTACCGGATCGGCGAGGTCGAGCAGATCACCGAGGTGCCGGCATATGTCCTGAGATACTGGGAGTCGGAGTTCAAGCTCCTCCGGCCCAAGAAGAACCCCGCCGGCCAGCGTCTCTACCGGCCTCGGGACCTCGAGCTCGTGCAGCGCATCAAGACCCTGCTCTACGGCGAGCGGCTGACGCTGGAGGGCGCCAAGAAGCGCCTGCTGGCGGAGTCGCGCAAGACCGGACAGCTGGATCTGGGACTCCGCGAGGTCTCCTACGGCGAGGCGCTCAAGCGGATCCGCGATCGCCTCACCGCACTACGCTCCCGTCTGACGCCTTGAAGCGTCGCCGACTTTCTGGGACACTGCACGCCTGCAACCTCGGGGCGTAGCGCAGCCCGGTAGCGCACCGGACTGGGGGTCCGGTGGTCGGAGGTTCAAATCCTCTCGCCCCGACCAATTCTTTCTAGGTAGGTTGTGAGTGCGGCTCCCCCGGCCGCACTCATCGCTTGCGCGGTCGTCGCTTGGCGCCACCCGCACGCCGAGGCCTGGCCGCTGGGAGGCTCTCGAGCGAAAAGACCGACGAGCTGCCTCCCGCGCGTTTCTCGAGCGCGACCACCTCGCGAATGAGCTCTGCGACTCGGCGCATCGTCCGTGCCCGGCTCTTGCTGATCCGCCCGGACTCGACGTCCTTTGCGACGCCTTTCTCGAGGCCCGCCATCGCTCGGTTGATTTGCGCAAGAGCGCGACGCGATTCCTTGGTCATTCCAGCCGCCTCCCCATCTTGACGCCGAGCGCCTTGGCGATCGGCTGCAGCCCTGACGACATGCTACCTCCGGAGTGGCAGGTGGGCGTCACGCCGCGGCAGTGCCCTTCCTCGGGAGAGGTCGGCACCCGGGCAGCCCCGGGCCGCCTCGCGGGATTCGGCCTGGCTCTCGCTGCGTGGTAGCATTCTGATGCGATGGCGCTGATTCTCGTCACGAATGACGACGGCGTCCACGCCCCGGGGCTGGCCGCGCTGGCCGCGGCGCTCGACGATCTGGGCGAGGTGTGGGTGGTGGCGCCCGAGCGGGAGCAGAGTGCGTGCGGGCACGCGCTGACGCTGCACCGGCCGGTGCGCGTGCACGAGCTCTCCGAGCGACGGTTCGCGGTCAACGGCACACCGTCCGATTGCGTCAACCTGGGGGTCCTGGGGTTCCTGCCGGAGCGACCGGCCCTCATCGCCTCCGGCATCAATCACGGCTCCAACCTTGGCGATGACGTGACCTACTCCGGAACCGTCTCGGCGGCCATGGAAGGTACGCTGCTGCGGGTGCCGTCGATCGCCATCTCGCTGCTCGACGGCGGGGATCTCGCAGCGGCGGGCCGGGCGGCGCGGCTGGTGGCGATGCGCGCGCTGGTCGAAGGGCTGCCGCCCAAGACGCTGCTCAACGTCAACGTGCCAGCCATAGCGCCGCGCGGACTGCGCTTCACGCGCCTGGGCCATCGCGTCTACAGCGAGAAGATCGTCGAGCAGGTCGATCCGCGCGGGCGGACCCACTACTGGCTGGGCGCGGGCCCGCCGGAGTGGGAGGCGCTCGACGGCACCGACATGGGCGCCGTGCACGAGGGGTTCGTCTCGGTCACGCCCGTGCATCTCGATCTCACCAACCATCGGGGCGCTGGCGCTGATGGCCGACTGGGCCAGTGCCCTCGACGGGCAGTGCCGCCGCGCGCGCCGGCGGCGCGACGACGCCGAGCGCGAGGCGAAGCCGAGCGCGAGAGCGCGCCCGCCCGCGGAGTCGCTGAGTGGATCGACCGCGTCCCGAGGGCGATCGCGAGGGCCGCAAGGGCCGCGAGCGCGAGCGGATGGTGGAGGAGCAGCTGATCGCCCGCGGTGTCACCGATCCGCGCGTGCTCGCCGTCATGCGCCGCCTGCCGCGTCATCGCTTCGTGCAGGAGGCCCTGCAGGAGCGCGCGTACGGCGATCATCCGCTGCCGATCGGCGAGGAGCAGACGATCTCGCAGCCCTACATCGTCGGGCTCATGACCTCGCTGCTGGAGCTGTCCGGGCGCGAGAAGGTGCTGGAGATCGGCACCGGCTCCGGCTACCAGACCGCGGTGCTGGCCGAGCTGGCGCGCCGCGTATGCTCGATCGAGCGACTGCCGCGCCTGGCCGAGCGGGCCCGGACGACCCTGGAGGCGATGGGGTACGACAACGTCTGGGTCCGCGTGGGCAACGGCACCCTGGGGTGGCCCGACCAGGCGCCCTTCGACCGCATCATCGTCACCGCCGGGGGGCCGTCGGTGCCGCCCCCGCTGATCCAGCAGCTCGCCGATGGCGGACGCCTGGTCGTGCCGGTCGGCACGCCCGAGAATCAGGTGCTGACGGTGGTGGACAGCGTGGGGGGCGAGATCCGCCAGCGGACCCACGGCGAGTGCAAGTTCGTGAAGCTCGTGGGCAAGTATGCCTGGGAGCCGTGAGGGCTGGCCCGTCGTGTACAATGGGCCCGTCGATCGGGGCGTAGCGCAGCCTGGTAGCGCGCACGGTTCGGGACCGTGAAGTCGGAGGTTCAAATCCTCTCGCCCCGACCAACACTCTCGCCGCCCGCCGGCCGGCGACCCCGGTCGACGGGCGGCACCGCGTTCACGGCCGATCACTTCAGATGGCAGCCAAGGCCGGGGCCGACATCTTCGTCGAGGGCCACGTGCAGGGCGTGGGCTACCGCAACTTCGCCCAGCGTCGCGCGGCCCTGCTGGGCCTCGTCGGCTGGGTCATGAACATGCGAGACGGCCGCGTGCGCGTGCGCGCCGAGGGGCCGCGCGAGAACATCGAAGAGCTGATCCGCGCGCTCGAGAAAGGCCCGCCGCTCTCGCACGTGGCCCGCGTCAATGTCCGCTGGCGTCCGCCGACCGGTCGTTCCGCCGCGTTCGACATCCGCTACGCGGAGTTCGAGTCCTGAGGCGCCGGCCGGGCGCCCGCGCCGGTTGCCTTGCCGCAGCTGCGTTGATACTGCTTGGCACCATTGGTCTCTCCGCCGAGCCGCGGACGCCGAACACCGTCGCCGAGCAGCGCACACACGTGGTCGCCAAGGGCGAGACGCTGCGGGCCATCGCACGCCGCTACAAGGTGAGCGTGGAATCGCTGGTCATCGCCAATCGCCTTCCCAGC
>CAVZOE010000010.1:0-351175 GCA_963776725.1 uncultured Candidatus Rokubacteria bacterium
GGTGACGAGCGCGGCCAGGGAGGCGAAGCCGGTCCACGGCGCCGCGTACGTGTCCCAGCGGACGAGCAGCAGCCCGAAGACCGTCGGCCCGGTCAGCAGGCCGACCACGATCGATGTGAACGCCATCCCGCTCAGGAGTCCGGCCTGGGTGCGGCCGCCGATCTCGGCGCTGATCACGAAGAAGACGCCGACCCAGCCGTAGGCGCCGATGCCGGCCACGAACGCCAGGACCCCGGCGGCGAGCGGAGCGGACACGGGCCAGCGCGCGTAGGCGACGAAGATGGCGAATCCGAGCGCGGCCGTGAGGGCCAGCCACGTGGAGCGCCGTCCGCCGAGCCAGCGATCGCTCGCCAGGCCCAGACCCAGACGCGACGCCGCACCTCCGGCCTGGGAGGCGGCCACGAGCAGCCCCGCGCCGATCTTGTCGAAGCCGAGCGCCTGGACGGCGTAGAGCGGCAGGTAGCTCAGCACCGCGGCCTGCACCATGCCGAGGATGAGCCCGGTGGCGAAGAAGACGAGGACGGCGGGACGCCGCGCCCACGACCAGTCGGGGGCTGCGGCCTGACCCGTCGGCGTGAGTGTGGGCGCGGCGGTCGCCAGCGGCGCGAGCGGACGCCAGGTGGCGACCACGGGCACCGTGATGACGAGCGCGCCGGTGGCGATGGCGCTGCGCCAGCCGTACCGGGCCGCCACCGTCGGCAGGACGAGGGCCGAGGCCACGCCACCGAGCGTCAGCCCCATCTGCTTGATGCCCATGGCCACGCCGCGCTCGTGCGCGGGGAAGACGTCCATGATGCCCTTGCCGAGCGCGGGATTGACCACGCTCCAGCCGATGCCCGCCACGAACAGGCCGAGGAGGAAGCCGGGGAAGGACGGTGAGCACGCGCCGGCGAACAGGCCGGCGGCGCCGAGCGCCAGGCCGCCGAGGAGGCTCGGCCGAACGCCCAGCCGATCGGCCAGGCGGCCGCCCGGCAACGCGAAGAACAGGCCGCCGAGATAGATGGACGGCACGAGGAACGCGACCTCGAGCCGGCTGAGGCCGAAGCCATCGACCAGGCTCGGCGACAGGGGCGAGATGCCGAGCATCCCGAAGGCGCCGGCGCCGTAGCCCAGCGTCAGCAGCGTCAGGAGCCGCCAGCGACTGGGCAGTCGGGCGTCTCGATCAGCGGCCGGTGGATGCGGTCGCGCGAGCGGACGGACTGGACGGAGCGCCGGCTCGCCGCGGCTCGAGCCGGTACGTCGTGAAGGAGGCGCCGAGCGCCGGCAGCGGCGCGACCTCCATCACGCCGAGCGCGGGCTCCATCACGATCGTCGCCACCGTGGCGGTGAGTGTGCCGTTGAGCGAGGGGCGCGGCGGACGGCACACCGACCACGGCGTGGCGAAGTCGTCGAGCAGCGCGGTCTTGATCGCCTCGCGGGTGAGGCTGCCGATCTGCGGCGCGAGCAGGTCGCGCACGCGCACGTCGCGATAGAGGCTGTCGGGCGTGTTGGCGATGCCCGTGTCCTTCAGCTTGGCCAGCGCCACCGGGCTCACGAAGTGGTTGGCGTGGACCAGCAGGCCGCGGTCGGGATGAACCTGGAAGGTCTCGTCGGGCGCGCACTCGAAGTCGATCGCCACGCCCGCGAGGTGGCTGACCATCATGTTGTTGGCCGCCGACTTCGGCGTCACGTACACCGCGCGCATGGCCAGCGCCAGGTGCTCGCTCTCCAGCACCTTGCGGCGGATGAGCGCCAGCGGCACGCCGAGCTGCCGGTAGTCGCGGTCGGACTCGAGATAGTTGGCGGTGATCGCGATGCCCGCCGCGTTGAAGCCGGAGCGCGCGAGCCCGCCCGCCTCGGTGAAGGTGAGCAGGTCCGGACCGTCGTCGCGTCGCACGCAGAGGACGACCGCGGTCTCGGCGCACTCGGCTTTCCAGTCCCAGTTCTGCGCGTGGATCAGCCGGCCCGCTTGCGTGGCGTCCGGCAGCGCCACCACGCCGGTGCATCCGTCCGGCGGCTCGGCGCCGGCGAGGCGCGCCCGCAGATCGGGCCGCTGGCCCAGCTTGAGAATCTCGGTCCGCGCGTTGAGCAGCGCCACGGACTCGAACGCCAGGCCGGCGCCCTCGGCGATACCGCGCATCTCCTCGACGTAGGCGGGATCGAAGCGTTCCATCTGCGGAACGAACTCGTCCACCAGCGCGCGGATGGCGGCCGCGTCGAGCGCCAGACGCGTCAGCTGCCCGGTGTAGTGCTCGACGCCCAGCCGGATCCGCACGGCGGCCTGGCGTCCGTACTGGCGCCCCCGCTCGCGCGGGGGCCCCGAGACTTCGATGAGCGGGAAGGGCTCGGCCATCGAGTCGGCTGGCCGGACTCCGCTCAGCGCCCGAGCGCGAACTTCTGGAACGCGTGCGTGCCGAGCGGGACGTGGCCGCGGCTGGCCGCGAAGGTCCAGGTCACCTCGCTCACGTAGACGTCACCCCGCGAGTCCACGGCGATGCCGTGGGGCGCGGCGAAGCTGCCCGCTGCCGTGGGATCCGGACCGCCCCAGCGCGCGAGCACGTTGCCGTTGCCGTCGTGAACGCTGACGCGCCCGGAGCGGATCGCGCCGGCGGGGCCGTAGCGCCCGGAGATCTGGCCCGGCTGCCACCACAGCTCGGAGACGTGGGCGCGGCCCGATCCGTCGAACACCACGTGCGTCGGACGGCGGGTGTCGGTCCACTCGCTCAGGTACTCACCGTCGGGGCTGAAGATCTGGATGCGATCGTTTTCCCGATCGCACACGAAGACCCGGCCGTCGGCCGCGACCGCGAGGCCGTGAGGCAGGAGGAACTGGCCCGGCCCCTGACCGGGTACGCCCCACGAGCGCTTCAGCGTGCCGGTGGGCGAGAACTGGTGCACGCGGCAGTTGCCGTAGCCGTCGGAGACGTAGAGATCGCCCTTCGGTCCCACGGCGAGGTTCGTCGGCCGGTTGAACGGCGCGCCGGGCTTGGAGACGGTCTTGGTGTCCTTGCCGTCGTAGCCCGTGTCGGAGGGCGTGTTCAGCGTGCCGAGGGTCATCAGCAGCTTGCCCTCGGGCGTGAACCGCCGCACGGTGTGGTTGCCGTCGTCGGTGCAGTAGACCGTGCCGTCGGGACCCACGCTGATGCCGTGGGTGCGGTAGGTGAAGTCGCCCTCGCCCCACGAGCGCACGAAGTTGCCCTTCTGATCGTAGACCAGCACCGGATGGTCGCCACGGCAGATCAGGAAGACGCGGTCCTCGCCGTCCACGGCCACGCCGGCCACATCACGGTGCTCGAACCCGGACGGCAGCTGCTCCCAGCCCTCGACCACCGAATAGCTGCGGGACTCGGCCATCACCGATCTCCTTGGCTCAGCCGCGACCGACGAACGGCATCTTCGTCGCCATCACGGTCATGAAGAGCACGTTGGCGTCGAGCGGCAGGTTCGCGATGTAGACGACGGCGCGACCGACGTGGTCGACGTCCATGGTGGGCTCGATCTCCACCGTGCCGTTGGGCTGCGGCACGCCCTTCTTCATCCGCTGCGTCATCGGCGTGTCGGCGTTGCCGATGTCGATCTGACTGCACGCGATGTCGTACTTGCGGCCGTCGAGCGCGGTCGACTTCGTCAGGCCGGTGACCGCGTGCTTGGTGGAGGTGTAGGGGGCGGAGTTGGGCCGCGGCGCGTGGGCGGAGATGGAGCCGTTGTTGATGATGCGCCCGCCGCGCGGCTGCTGGTCCTTCATGATCTTGATCGCTTCCTGGGTGCACAGGAAGGTGCCGGTGAGGTTGGTGTCCACCACCGCCTTCCACTGCTCGTAGGTGAGGTCTTCCATCGGGACGGGCGGCGCGCCGATGCCGGCGTTGTTGAACAGCACGTCGAGCCGGCCGAACTCCCGCTTGGTCGCGGGCGAAGAGCTCACGGACCGCGGCGGGATCGCCCACGTCAGAGGGCACCGCGAGCGTCCGCGCGCCCTTGGCCTCCAGCGCCACCGCCTCCAGCATCTCCTTGCGGCGTCCGGACAGGACAACCGCGTAGCCCTCGCGGGCGAGTGCGAGCGCTGCCGACCTGCCGACGCCCGACCCCGCGCCCGTGACCAGTGCGACCTTGGTGATCGTTGACATGATGTGGCCTCCGCCTTTCGATTGCCTGGAGGGTACGTCCTCGGGCGAGGACGATCAAGGGGCGGCGGCCTGCATGCGTCACGCGTGGCCCCGGGGCCGGGGGGAGCCCCGGGGCACACACGCGCCGCCGACATCGCCGGCGGTCGAGCGCTACAGCGAGCGCAGGAAGTTCAGGAGATCCTGCTTCTGGTCTTCGCCGAGCCCACGGTAGCGATTGATGACCCCGTTGGCCTCCGACGCCTGGAACTTGACGTTGGCCGGACTCTGGTGGGCCAGGATCGCCTGAGCGAGGTCGTTGGTGCGGCCGTCGTGCAGGAAGAAGATCCGCTGACCGAGACCCCACAGCGGCGCCGTCCGGAACTCGTCGCCCTCGGCCGCACCCTGCAGGATGTCGTCGGCGAGGCCCGGTCCCATGTGGTGCAGCAGGAGGTCGGAGAACAGGCGCACGTCCTGGTCGCTCAGCGCCGCCACCGACGATTCGCCGGTCTTGAAGCGCGGCGTGTGACAGAGCGCGCAGCCGGTGGTCGTCGAAGAGGGCCCGGCCGCGCACGATCGAGCCCGACCGCCCGGGTGGTCGCCGACGGCGTGGGCGGCGCCAGGAAGCGCATGAAGACGGCGAACTTCTCGATGCCGTTCAGGGTCTCGACCGGCGTCTGGGCATCGGTGTTGGTGAAGTCGTTCGGCGTCGGCGCGTACTGGCAGGCCGGGGTCTCGTCGCGCTCGTTCTGGAACAGCTCGTTGGTGATGCCCATCTCGACGTTGTAGGCCTCGCCGGAGAAGAGCAGCAGCGACTTGTTCTGGGCCTTCCAGCCGAACCGCGCGATGGTGCCGTCGTTGCCGTTGCGGTTGGGATTGCCGGTCGGCAGCAGCCGGTGCGGCCGCCCGAGAATGCCGAGGCTGCTCTTGGCGGCTGAATCGGCACGCGCGTTGGCGTTGATCGCACTAGTCGGGGATCTGCTCGACGAGGCCGAGGCCGAACGTGGGCGTCGGGATGCGGAAGATCACGTTGTTCTTCGCGACCTCGGTCTCGAAGTCCTCCTGCGTGATCGTTGCAGTCCCGGGCGTCGCTGTGGCGACCGTCGACGCGACCGCTGATGACGTAGAGGGCGTGGACGCCGCCGTCACGCGTGCCGTCGGACTTGTAGCTTGATACCGCACCTCGCGGACGGGTCCATCGAGCCTTGATGAAGGACGGCACGGTGTTGTTCGCGCCGAAGGCCTTGGCGAGCGCGACCTGAGGATTGACCTTGGGGCTGCTGCCGCCGATGGCCGGCTGGGCGTGACAGCCCGCGCAGCTGTCGAGGTTGAACCGCGGGCCGAGGCCGTCGGCGACGATCTCGGCTTCCGCGAAGTCGGCGCTTGCCGGCCTCGAAGAGCATCGTTCTGCGTCGTGCTCAGACCGCTTGAGCGGCCTGTCCCGCCGCGGCAGCGTCGTTTCGTACGCCAGGATCCTTGGCTGACGGCCTGCTGTCCCAGCTGCTGTCCGAGCGCCGAACCCGCAGCGAGCAGCGAGCACCGCCCCGATCGTAATACCTGCACGAGTCCGCATTAACTCCCTCCGGCAAACGTTTGTTCCCTCGACACAAAACGACGCGACGCACGCGGCGGGCAAGCGGGATGCCACAGCTCACGAACTTTTTGCAGCCCAACAAGATTACGTACGTTGAACGAATCCAGATTCCACATCTGTCGCGATGCGATCGAATACGACACGTGGGGCGTCACGCGCATGACGTCGTCTACCGGTTGTAGATACGCGCACGGAACTAATTTTCTTCGAGGAAGCGAGGCGCGGTTGTTAGCGTGTGCAGCCGACGGGAACATCGTCAAAGGGCGGAGGACGCGATGCACGAGGGGCCGAGCGATCCAGAGAAGGACGACGCGCCGCGGACGGCGGAATCGTTCGCGACGTGGCTCTCGCTGTTCGGGGTGTCGCCATCAGGATCGCCGGTCCCCGCGAAACCGTCCACGCCGAAGAAGCGCTCCCGTAGCGATCGCGCGCCGTCGCCCAGCGAGGACGCACCGGCCTAGACTCTGGGGGAGGAGTAGCCGCCGGGGCCCTCGAGGCCCCGGCGGCGGACGCAACCGCTCGAGAGCTGGCGGCTAGAGCGACCGCAAGAAGTTCAGGAGATCCTGTTTCTGCGACTCACCGAGGGAGTGGAACCGCTCGACGACCCGATTGGCCTCGGAGGCCTTGAACCGCGAGTTGCCGCTGCTGTGGTGGGCGGAGATCGCCTGGACGAGGTCGCGCGTGCGGCCGTCGTGCAGGAAGAAGATGCGCTGGCCGAGGCCCCACAGCGGCGCGGTGCGGAACTCGTCGCCCTCGGCCGCCGCCCTGCAGGATGTCGTCCGCCAGGCCCGGGCCCATGTGGTGCAGCAGCAGATCGGAGTACAGGTTCACGACTTGTTGCGGAGCGCGGCCACGTCGAATTGCCGGTCATGAAGCTCGGCGTGTGGCAGAGGGCGCAGCCGATGTCGACGAACAGGTTGCGGCCGCGTCGCGATCGAGGCGTTGCCGCCGGGCCGTGTCGAGCGACGGCGTCGGCGGCGCCAGGAAGCGCATGAAGGCGGCGAACTTCTCGATGCCGCTCAGCGCCGTCCGGCGGCGTCCGCGCGTCGGTGTTGGTGACGTCGTTCGGCGACCGGCGCGAACTGGCAGGCCGGCGTCTCGTCGCGCTCGTTCTGGAACAGCTCGTTGGTGATGCCCATCTCGACGTTGTAGGCCTCGCCGGAGAACACCAGCAGGGACTTGTTCTGCGCCTTCCAGCCGAACCGCGTGATGGTGCCGTCGTTGCCGTTGCGGTTCGGGCTCCCGGTAGGCTGAAGGCGGTGAGCGCGCCCGCCGATCCCGAAGCTGGTCTTGGTGGCGAGATCGGCGCGCGCGTTAGCGTTGATCGCGTGGTCGGGAATCTGCTCGATGAGCCCGAGGCCGAAGGTGGGCGTCGGGATGCGGAAGACGATGTTGTTCCGGCCGACCTCGCTCTCGAGGTCCTCCTGGCTGATCGGGCAGTCGCGGGCGTCACTGTCGGAGCCATCCACGCGGCCGCTGATGACGAAGAGCGCGTGCACGCCGCCATCGCGCGAGCCATCCGGCTTGTACCGAAGGCGCGCCTCGCGGACCGGTCCGTCGAGCTTGATGAAGGACGGTACCTGATTCATCGCGCCGAAGGCCTTGGCCACCTGGACCTGAGGATTCACCCTGGGGCTGGAGCCACCGACCGCGGGCTGCAGATGGCAGCCAGCGCAGCTGTCGAGGTTGAAGCGCGGGCCCAGACCTTCGGCCACGGTTTCCGGCTCGGCGAAATCCACCTTGCCGGCGTCGAAGAGCAGCCTCTGGTTCGCCGTCAGCCCGGGAATCGGATCGCCCGCACCCGGTGCATCGTTCCACCGAGGACCCGGATCTTTCGCGCCAAACTGTCCTGGTGCCGACCCGGCAGAGAGCAGAATGACCACGCCGACGATGAGTCCAGTACGAGCTCGCATGAGTGACCTCCGGCCGACATTTGCCTGCGACAGTTCTGCGGCGCTATCGGCAAGGGGAGTGCCACGGCGGGAGATCGTGTGAGCTCCCAAGATTCGCCCACATGCTACCGGGTGGAATTTCCCCGTTCGTCAGCCCGCGATCAACCCGATGAACGAGGTGACGGACACGATGCATCCAACGAGTGACGAGCACGACGCGCTCGAGTGACAACACGGCGCGGATCGAGAACACCGGTGCCCACGCGCGTGCCGTGCTGCGCGACGGCGCGCGGTGTCTGTCGGAGTATCGAGGAAGTCTCTCGGGGTATCGAGGGGCGCCACGGCTTCGCCGGGGCGCCCCGAGCCGCCCTGGGGGGCTTGGGGGGCCGGTTCGCTGTCACGCTCGCGGAGCAACCCGGGTTTCCCGGGGCGCGGAGCGCGGGGGGCTTCGGGGGCCGGTTGGCTGTCACGCTCGCGGAGCAACCCGGGTTTCCCGGGGCGCGGAGCGCGGGGGGCTTGGGGGGCCCGTTCGAGGCCCCCCATGAAACTAAATCTCCGAGTAGCCGCTGCCGCGCGTCTCGACGCCGCGGCCGCGACCTCGTCGATCCAGCCGAACTCCTTCAGGATCTGCTGGCTGTAGGTGACGCGTCCCGTGACCTGGTCGAGCGGCTCCGTCGCCAGCAGCAGCGCGGCCTGCGCCATGAGCTCGGGCGGCTCGCCGCGCGGATCGTCGAGGCTGCTGACGAGGCGGTGGTACACGGTGCCCGGCGTCGGCACGACCTGCGACGGCGACACGCACGTCACCGACACGCCGTGCGGGTAGACCTCGGCGGCCAGCCCCTGGCGTGAAGCGCTCCAGCGCGGCCTTCTCCGCGCCGTAGCAGGTGCCGCCCCGCGCCGCCGCGCGGCGTCCGGGTACGGCCCGCGGCCGGGACCGATGGCCGCGCCCGACGAGATGTTGACGATGGCGCCCGTGCGCCGCGGGATCATCTCGCCCAGCACGAGCTGGCTCAGGATGAACGGCGCGTGGAAGTTCACCGCCCACGAGCGCATCCACTTGTTGAGCGGGAAGTCCTTGATCGGCAGGTAGTAGGTCAGCGCCGCGTTGTTGACCAGCACGTCGACGGGCCCGTAGGCGTCGCGCGCGGCGCCGACCAGCCGCTCGCACTCCGCCGGATCCGCGATGTTGAGGTGACCGCCTCCGCGCTTGCCTCCCGCCCGCGCGGATCTCCGCCACCGTCGTCTCGAGCGAGCCCGCGAGGGGATGCTCGCCCTCGCGCAGCGTGCGCGCCGCGCAGACCACGCGCCCGCCCTCCGCCGCGAAGAGGCGCGCGATCTCGGCGCCGATGCCGCGGCTCGCTCCCGTCACCACCACGACCTTGCCGTCGAGCCGGCCCATGGAGCGTCGCTCCGTCACTCGATGGGACGAAGATGCAGTGGCGCAGCTTGCCGTCCACCGCCTTCGACAGATGGCCCTTGCCCCACGTGTCCTCGACGAGGACGATCTCGCCGGCGCCGATGCGCCGCTTCTCGCCGTCGCTCGCGGTGATGTCCACGCCCGCGTCGAGATTGATGATGTACTGCCGCCGCGGCGCCGGATGCCAGTCGAGGTCGTAGTCGGGCTGCACCTCGCGGAAGATGATGCCGTTGGCGGGGAGCCGCGGCGACAGCCTGCCCGCGCTCGTGGCCTCGGTGTACTTGATCTCGACGTCCTCCAGTGCGACTCGCCCTTGTCGTCGGCGTAGAGCCTATGGATTTTCATGGTCGCCGATCATACTATGTCGGCGACCCCATGGTGCAGTACGCCCGGCCGGCCCCGGATTTCAGCCTGCCCTCCACGGAGGGCCGGACCGTTGCGCTCTCGGACTACCGCGGGCGCGATGTGGTCCTGGTCTTCTACTGCTACGACTGGGGCAGCATCTGAACGCCCGAGCTCACCGGCCTCGGCGAGGCCGCGGACGAGATCGGCAAGCGGGGCGGCGTGGTCCTCGCGATCAGCGGGGACAGTCCCTTCTGCCACGCCGAGTACACCAAGGCGCGCAAGTTCAAGTTCCCGCTCCTGAGCGACGTGCACCGGGCCGCCATCAGCGCTTACGGCGTCCACGACACCGAGCGCAACGTGGCCTTTCGCTCGACCTTCATCGTCGATCGCGACGGGATCCTGCGCTGGGGCCAGGCGGGTGACCGTCAGATGATCCGCGACGGCCGCGAAGTGGTGCGGGTGCTCGATCTGATCGAGAGCCTGCGCAAGCCCGGGAGCTGATCCCCACCTCAGTCGTTCGCCGCGAAGGTCCACTCGATCCGCCGCACTCGACCATCCCGGAAATGGAACTCGACGGTATTGGGAAAGCCGTCGGCGTAGAGGTACATCACGCTGGTGTCGCTGGATGACTGCGGCTCGCCGAGCACCCGCTCGACCTCGCGGCGCGGCGCATCCACCGTCAGCCCCTGGGGCAGCGTCGAGCGCGCCTGGGACAGGATCACGCGCCGGACGGCGGCCGAGCGCCGCGAGACGAAGATCGAGACACCAGGGTAGATCAGCTCGTCCACGTCTTCGGGCGGGCTCACCCCATCCGCCAGCGTGCGGGCCCGCACCTCGGACGGACTGCCGAGCGCGTGCTCGACCTGCGCTCGCGTGCGGCCGAACACGATCCGCGCCGCGTCGATGAAGTTGTCGACGGCGACGATGTCGGTGGGCGGCATGCTCTGAGCCGGCGCCGTCGCGGGCGCCATGAGCATCCCCGCCACCCCGAGACTCAGTGTGAAGCCTCGCAGCGCATCCACGCGAGTATCCTAGCGCGCCTGGCTCGACCGGAGCCCGGCATGCCAACGACTGGCGCGGTGGGGCCGCCCGCCGGCCGTGGGCGTGGAGGGCGGCCTTGGCGTAAGATCCGCGGATCGTGGGCGACGACGACGCGATCGAGGCGCTCTACGCGCGTGGCGTGACGGACGGACTGCCGGTGGTGCCGCCGACGCTCGCACGGGTGCAGGCCGCCGTGCGGGCCAGTGGCCGTGACGGCGGCGAGCTGATCGGGCAGGTGGCGCCGCGCCTGGGGCGGGCCACCGTCGAGAAGATCGCCATCAATGCCGTCATGGCCGGCTGCCGGCCGGAGTACATGCCCGTGGTGGTCGCCGCGGTCGAGGCGATCTGCGACCCGGAGTTTGCCCTGATCGGGGTGTCCGGCACCACCGACGCCGTCGCGCTGCTCGTCATCGTGAACGGGCCGGTTCGTCCGGCGCTCGACGTCAACTGTGGCGCCGGCGTCTTCGGGCCGGGCTGGCGCGCCAACGCCACGATCGGGCGCGCCGTCCGACTGGTGTGGGCCAACGTGGGCGGCGCCGTCCCCGGCGAGATCAGCATGTCCACCTTCGCCCAGTCCGGCCGCTTCACGTACTGCATCGGCGAGCGAGAGGAAGACAGCCCGTGGGAGCCGCTGCACGTCGAGCACGGGTGCGCCGCCGGCGACAGCACGGTCGCCCTGCTGGCCGCCGAGGCGCCGCAGGTCGTGGTCGATGCACGCAGTCGCACGGCCGCCGACCTGCTGACCACGGTCGCGCGCAGCGGCGAGGCCATCGCCAGCACGACCGTCGGCGGGCTCGGCGACACGCTGCTGGTGATCGCGCCGGAGCACGCCACGACCATCGCGGGGGACGGCTGGTCCAAGGGCGACGTGCGCGAGTTCCTGTGGGAGCGGATGCGCGTGTCGGTGGACGGCATCGCCGTGCCGAAGTTCCGGACGCCGGGCAATCTCAAGATCGTCGTGGCCGGCGGCTCCGCCGGGCGGTTCTCGGCCTGGGTCCCGGGCTGGCCGTTTCGTGACTCTCCGTCGAGCCTGGTCATCAAGAGGATCGTCCTGCCATGAGCCATCTCTTCGCCTATCTCTCGCGGATGAAGTTCATCAAGCGCTGGGCCCTGATGCGCAACACGTATCCCGAGAGCATCCAGGAGCACAGCCAGCGCGTCGCCGTGATCGCCCACGCGCTGGCCACGATTCGCAATCGCCTGCACGGCGGGCACGTGGATGCCGCGCGCACCGCGCTGCTGGCGCTCTACCACGACGCGGGTGAGGTGCTGACGGGCGATCTGCCGACGCCGATCAAGTACTTCAATCCGGACATGCGCACCGCCTACGGCCGCATCGAGCAGGCGGCCGCCGATCGATTGCTGGCCATGGTCCCCGCGGCGCTGCAGGCGGACTACCGGCCGCTGTTCCAGGAGGCGGCCGCCGACCGCGAGCACTGGGAGCTGGTGCACGCGGCGGACAAGCTCTGCGCGTACCTCAAGTGCATGGAAGAGGTGGCGGCCGGCAACCGCGAGTTCTCCCGCGCCGAGCAGTCGCTGCGGACGACCGTGGAGGCGAGTGCGCTGCCCGAGGTGCGCTACTTCCTGACCGAGTTCGCGCCCAGCCTGAAGCTGAGCCTCGACGAGCTGGCCTGATCGGCGCGACCGGTCCGGACTTCGCGACTGCCTGGTCCGGTTCTTGAAGTGATCAGCAGTAGCGCGCCGGCTCGTGCGGAGGAGTTTTTGCCGCTTCCTCCTCCCTCGTCGGCCCCCGAAGCAGAGCGGCGTCAGGGGGTCGGGCGAGCCGGTCGCCCACCTTTACTTGACGCCTCTCGCGTCACCGCATAGCCTCGCCCGCACGGGGGAGGGCACGCATGGCGGTGACGGGGAAGACGATCATCGGGCTCGAAACGCTGCTGCCGGAGACGGATCCTGCGCTGTGGGAGATCACCACGGCGGGCGCCGGACCGCAGGGGCAGCTGCCGCTGACGGAGGAGATGCTGCGGGAGTGGCCCAGCGGCGACCTCTTCGGCCTGACGCCAGAACGCCGGCATGGGCTGGGAGCCCGCGCGAGCTCGGACGCGACCGCAGTTCCTGATCCTGAGCACGCAGGGCGGCATCCGCGCCGCCGACGGCACGCCCGATCGCGCTCGGCTATCACACCGGCCACTGGGAGGTCGGCCTGCTGATGCAGGCGGCCGCCGAGGAGCTGACGGCGGCTCGGCGTGCGTCCCGTTCGCCGGCTATGGTCACCGACCCGTGCGACGGCCGCACGCAGGGCACGGCCGGCATGATGGACAGCCTGCCGTATCGCAACGACGCCGCGATCGTCTTCCGCCGCCTGATCCGCTCGCTGCCGACGCGCAAGGGCGTGCTCGGCGTCGCCACCTGCGACAAGGGGCTGCCGGCGATGATGATGGCGCTGGCCGGCGATGCGCGACCTGCCGTGCGTGCTCGTGCCCGGCGGCGTGACGCTGCCGCCGACGCGACGGCGAGGACGCCGGCAAGATCCAGTCGATCGGCGCCCGCTTCGCGCACGGCGAGCTGACGCTGGAGGAGGCCGCCGAGCTCGGCTGCCGCGCCTGCGCCAGCCCCGGCGGCGGCTGCCAGTTCCTGGGCACCGCGGCGACCTCGCAGGTCGTCGCCGAGGCGCTCGGCATGACGCTGCCGCACTCGGCGCTCGCGCCCTCGGGCCAGCCGATCTGGCTCGACATGGCCCGCGCGCTCGGCCCGCGCGCTCGTCGACGCTGGCAGCGCGCGGGCTCGACGCACGCGCGACATCCTGACCGACGCCGTCGATCCGCAACGCGATGATCGTCCACGCGGCCTTCGGCGGCTCGACGAACCTGCTGCTGCACATCCCCGCGATCGCCTTCGCCGCCGGCCTGCGCCGGCCCGACGGTCGACGACTGGCACGCGGTCAACCGCCAGGTGCCGCGCCTCGTCGAGCGTCCTGCCCAACGGCCCGGTCGGCCACCCGACCGTCCGCGTCTTCCTCGCCGGCGGCGTGCCCGAGGTGATGCTGCACCTGCGCGCGCTCGGCCTGCTCGACGAGTCGGCTGCCTGACCGTGACCGGCGAGCCGCTCGGCACGCGTGCTCGACTGGTGGGAGCGACCGCGAGCGCCGCACGCGGCTGCGCGAGCGGCTGTTCGAGCGAGGACGGCGTCGACCCCGACGACGTGATCATGAGCCCGGCGCGGGCGCAGCGAGCGCGGCCTGACCAGCACGGTCACGCTTCCCGCGCGGCAACCTCGCGCCCGAGGGCTCGGTCATCAAGAGCACGGCGATCGACCCGAGCGTGGTCGACGCCGACGGCGTCTATCGCAAGACCGGCCCGGCCCGCGTCTTCACCCGCGAGCGCGACGCCATCGCCGCGATCAAGGGCCAGGGGCCGCGACCGCATCAAGCCGGGCGACGTCCTCGTGCTGATCGGCCGCGGGCCCGCTGGGGGCCGGGCATGGAGGAGATCTACCAGATCACCTCGGCGCTGCAAGCACCTGTCGTTCGGCAAGCAGGTCGCCGTGCTGACCGACGCCCGCTTCTCCGGCGTCTCGACCGGCGCCTGCATCGGCCACGTCGGCCCCGAGGCGCTGGCCGGCGGCCCGATCGGCAAGGTCCGCGACGGCGACCTGATCCGCATCGTCGTCGACCGCAATCAGCCTCGAAGGCACGCGTCGACCTCGTCGGCGACGGCGAGACGCGAGTTCGGCCCCGAGGAGGGCGCGCGCGTCCTCGCGGCGCGGCCGCCGCGCCCCGACCTCTCGCCCGACCCCGACCTGCCCGACGACACCCGCCTGTGGGCCGCCCTGCAGCAGGCGTCGGCGGCGGCACCTGGGGCGGCTGCGTCTACGACGTCGAGGCGATCACCCGCGCGCTCGAGCGCGGACGATGATCCGGCGCCGTCAGGCGCGCGTGCGTCTGCCGCAATCGTGGGCGGGACCGTCGTCGGCCTGGTCGCTCCACGGCATACGGCCCGGACCCAGCGGCGGCGCACCGCCGGCCTGAGGGTCGCCGGCCAGCCGCTGGCAGATGGCGGCGCAGCGCCGGCATGCATCGCCGCACGCGCGCATGACCGAATCGTCGGCGAGCGCCTCGCACAGCGCGGCGCACCGCTGGCAGACCTCCACGCACATGGCGCAGACGCGCGGATCCAGCGTGAAGTTGCGCCGCCGGAAGCGAATGGTCGTCTCGCACACCTCGGCGCCGTCCAGGAGCAGACCGAGGTGCGCGTCGTCGAGCGCCGGCCCTTCAGCGTCGAGCGCCCGGCGGACGGCGTCGAGGCACGCGCGACGGCACACCCGGAAGGCCTCGAGCTCCTCGATCCCCGGCATCAGCGGGGCATCCCCACGGCACGCAGCATCGCGGGGGTGAACCGGTCGTAGTACCCGGCCCCGCGCAGCGTGTCGGACGTGGCCTTGAGCCGCGCGTGGCTCAGGACCTGAAAGCTCGGATACGGACCGCGGCGCGTGTACACGTCGCCCACCTGAAATTCGCTCTCGGGATGCGCCTCGAACACCCGGAGGCCGGCCAGGCGCGGCACCGCCTGCAGTCGGCGATCGAGCCGGACGACGAAGCCCTCCAGCTCGGTCGCCGAGATCGCGTGGCGGTCGGGATGAATGACGAACAGCGTCTCGCTTCCGGCCGGCCGCTTCCTCCCGGGCGAAGTCGCCGATGAGGTCGAGGAGCGCGCTGCCGGTTTCGAGCGGATCGGTGACGGAGAACGCACGGACCTCGAAGCGAATCGCCCGCTTGAGCCGCGCGGCGCGCGCGAACGGGCACACCGGCAGTCCCCCGAAGACGGCATGCGGCGCCTCGAGCGTCCCCGCCGACCACGCGAGCACCTCGTCGACGATGGCGTCCGCCTGATCGACGTGCATGCCCCCTGAAAGAGCAAAGAGGCTGCCAGCCGAAAAAACGGAGCCACGCCTGCCTAGATCAGGCCACCCACGCTTCGACGCGAGCGTACGCCGTCGTTACAATTACAACGGCGATCTCAGACCTCACGTACGCATGTGACCTCGCGTACAACTCTGACCTCAGCTACAACCCTGACCCTCACGCCCCGCCGAGATGTCAGACGCGGCGGGGCAAGACGACGACGGCCTGGCCGGAGGCGATCGTCTCGTCGCGCTGATTGACGGCGGTGAGGTCGAGCGTGACTTCGCCGCGCCCGTCCACGAGCGCGGTCTTCGCCACCACGCCGCGACACCACGTCGTGTCGCCGATGAGGTTGTGACGCCGCACCTGCACCGACAGGCGGGCGAGCGTGCCGGCATCGCCCATCCAGTTGGTGACCAGGTGACCGAGCCAGGCCACCCGCTCGGGGCCGTAGTCGTAGGCCGCCGGCACGCCGACGGCGCGGGCGAGGGCATCGTCCCAGTGCACGCGCTCGGGCGGCTCCGGCACGCCCCACGCGTTGGGGATCGCGAGCGCCGGGTGGCGCTCGAAGAGATCGAAGGCCAGCCCGTGCGCGCGGACGTAGAGGCTGCCCCAGCCCTGCACGAACGCCACGATCGAGGTCACCGTGAGCGGTCCCTTGACGACCTCCGGCATCGCCTCGCCCACGCGCACGTCCTCCCAGTAGCGGGTGCTCGCGCCGCGGACCTGCTCGTTGCGATAGCCGTCGCGGATGCGCGCCACCGCCTCCGCGGAGTAGCGATGGGGCTCGAGCGCGCCGCCGTACTTCTGCCGCTCGCGCGCCGTGTCGCGCTCGGTGCGGAAGCACCACGAGTCCGCCTCGCACACGACGGCGCCGTCGTCGGTGGTGAAGGTCGTGCGGTAGGTCTGCTTGATCGAGCGCCGGGCGAAGGCCGAGGCCTTGTCCTCGAGGTCGAGCAGGACGCTGGCCCCGGTCACGCGGTCGTCCTCGCGGATGGCGCGGCGCCAGCGGAAGTCCGTGCCGCCGTACATCGCGTGGATGCCCGGCAGGCCGCCGACGTACCCGGAGACGATCCGGTCCATCGCGAACAGGATCGTGGGCGGAGCCACGCGACCGCCGGCCCAGAACGGATTGCGGTCGCCGATGCCGTGGGCCCAGTGGCGAATGGCATCGCGGCTGGCGACTTCGATGTAGGGCTCCGGCCGCCGCACGGGGCGGCCGATCAAGGCTCGCAGCGAGGCGAGCGCGTCGTCGGTGATCGTGGGAAAGGTCACGGGGTCTCCTGGCTGCGGGTGCGAAGCGCGTGGCGGTCGACCTTGCCGGCGGGCGTGCGAGGCAGCGCGTCGACGAAGCGAACCTGTCGCGGAAATTCGTGGCGGCCCAGGCGGGCGCGTACGTGCTCCTGGAGCTCGGCGGCCAGTGCGGCGTCGGCGCGGCGCGCGACGATCCACGCCAGCGGGACGTGACCGCGGCGCTCGTCGGGAACACCGATGACTGCGGCCTCGCGCACCGCCGGATGCGCCAGCAGCGCCTGCTCGATCTCGAGCGCGCTGAGCGTCCAGCCCGCCGAGATGATGACGTCGTCCGAGCGGCCGCCGTGGTGAATGTAGCCCTCGGCGTCCATCCAGCCGCGGTCCTTCACGAGGAACCACTCGCCCTTGCGGCGGACGGCGATCTCGCCGGGCTCGCCCGCCGGCACGGGCTGGCGCGTCGCCGCATCCACGATCCCGACCTCCCAGCCGGGCGCGGCGCGGCCGAGGGCGCCGCGGCGCACCTGGTAGCCGTCGAAGCCCGGGTAGTTCACGACGATCACGCCGACCTCGGTGCTGCCGTACATGCCGCACGGCGTGAGACCGAGCGCCTGCTCGATCCAGTCCCAGGTGGCCGCGTCCATCGGCTCACCCGTGTAGGTCGCCTTGGTCAAGTGCAGGCCCGTGCGGTCGGTGAGACCCGAGTCGCGCAGCAGGCGGTACACCGTCGGGGCGGCGGCCAGGTTGGTGATGCGAAAGGCGCGTCAGGGCCTCGCGCAGGCGGCTGGCATCGAAGCGGCCGGAGTACGCGCCGACCGCGATGCCCAGCGCCAGCGGGCTCAGCGTGCCGTGCGCGAGCCCGTGACCCCACGCCGGCGACGACGGGCAGAAGTAGCGATCGCCCGGCTCGAGGCCGACTCCGTAGAGCGCGGCGATCATCAGCGTGACGACCGCGCGATGGGTGTGCGAGATGCCCTCGGGGAGCGCGCGGGTGGTCCCCGACGTGTACTGCAGCAGCGCCAGATCGTCGGGTGCCGTGTCGACGTGGTAGCCCGGCGCCTCGTCGGCCAGCCGCGTCAGGAAGTGCGCGTCCACGCGGAGCACCTCGAGGCCGGGGAAGGTGTCGACCATCGGGTCGGCGTCGCCTCCGGCCAGCAGCACGCGGGCGCGGGAGTCCTCGAGCCGGGCCCGGAGCGCGTCGGGACCGAACAGCGTGAAGAGCGGCACCGCGACGGCGCCCCGCTTGAGAATGCCGAACAGCGCGCCGTAGAAGGGCAGGGAGGGCTCCAGCAGCAGCGCGACCCGATCGCCGCGCCCGACCCCGTGACGCTCGAGGAAGTTGGCGCAGCGGCTGGACCACGCGGAGAGATCCGCGAAGCTCCACTCCTCGCGCCGGCCATCGGCGAACTGCAGGCGCAGCGCGGTGCCGCGGTCGACCCAGCGGTCCACGCACTCGTGGGCGATGTTGAGACGGGAGCGATCGCCGTCCATCAGCGTCCACAGCGACGCCCAGTCGAATGCCTCGACCACCTCGGGATAGTGCCGGCGCGCCAGCAGGCTCATCGCCGCGATCTTGCCACGACTTGCGGGGCAGGGGGCGTGGTTGTCGCGGCCGAGCCGTCGGGGTAGAGTGCCGGGAGATCGGAGGCCACCATGCCCGTGACCGCGCTCGACGTCCACTCCCGCTCGCTGGTGCTCGACGGCCGTCCCTTCGGCGCCGCCGGCGCCTACGAGAAGCTCGCCGGCACCTTGCACTTCGCCGTCGATCCGGCGCATCCGCTGCACGCCGGGATCACGGATCTGAAGCTGGCGCCGCGCGGGAGCGATGGTCGGGTCGAGTTCCAGAGCGATTTCTATCTGTTGCGGCCCGTGGATCCCAGCCGCGGCAACCGCCGCCTGCTGCTCGACACACCCAACCGGGGCCGCAAGGTCGCGCTCGGCATGTTCAACAGCGCGGTCCGCGTGCCCGACCCGACGGTGGCGGAGGACTTCGGCAACGGCTTTCTGATGCGGCACGGCTGGACGGTCGCCTGGGTCGGCTGGCAGCACGACGTGCCGCGGCGCGACGGCATGATGGCCCTGGACATCCCGCGCGTCCCGGGCGCCAGCGGCCTCGTGCGCTGCGAGTTCCGGCCCAACACGCCCGCCGACGTGCTGCCGATGGCCGATCGCTATCACATCCCCTACGCCGCGGCGGAGCTCGACGATCCCGCCGCGCGCATGCTGGTGCGCGAGCACGCCGGCGGCGCACCGGTGGCCGTGCCGCGGAGCGCCTGGCGCTTCGCCCGCCGCGAGGGCGATCGGCTGGTCCCCGACGCCTCGCACGTGCACCTGGCCGGCGGCTTCACCGTCGGCCACATCTACGATCTGGTCTATCGCTCGCAAGATCCGGTCGTCGTCGGGCTGGCGTTCCTCGGCGTGCGCGACACGGGCGCCTTCTTGAAGTGGGGCCTCGCGGCCGAGGGCAACCCGTGCGCCGGCGCGCTCGAGCGTTCGGTGCTCTTCGGGGTGTCGCAGAGTGGGCGCTTCCTGCGCCATCTGCTGTATCTCGGCCTCGACGAGGACGAGCAGGGCCGGCTGGTGTTCGACGCGGTGCTGCCGCACGTCGCCGGCGGTCGGCGGGGCGAGTTCAACATGCGCTTCGGCCAGCCGTCGGTCAACGCGCAGGAGGCGATGGGCAGCCTGTTTCCGTTCGCTGACGAGCCGCAGACCGATCCGGTCACCGGCCAGCGCGACGGGCTGCTCGCCCGCATCGCCGAGCGCGGTCGCGCGCCCAAGATCTTCTCGACCAACACCTCGGCGGAATACTGGCGCAGCGACGCGTCCCTGATCCACACCGACGTCGCCAGCGGCCGGGACGTCGAGCCGCCGGCTGGCGTGCGGATCTATCACTTCGCCGGCACGCAGCACACGCCGGGAGCGCTGCCGCCGCCGGACACCGATCCCAACACGGGCTCCCGCGGCCTGCAGCCGTTCAACGTGGTCGACTACGCACCGCTGCTCCGGGCCGCACTGGTGAATCTCGATCGCTGGATGAGTGACGAGGTCGCGCCACCGCCGAGCGTGTTTCCGCGTCTGGGCGATGGCACGGCCGTCCCGGCCGAGTCCACGGCGGCCACGCTGCGGGCGATTCCCGGCGTGCGGTTCCCGGATCGGGTGACCCGGGTGGCGCGCCTGGACTTCGGGCCCCAGACGGCGGCGGGGATCCTCAGCGAGCTTCCGCCGAAGATCGGCGCCGAGTTCGCGGCCTGGGTCTCGGCGGTGGACGGTGACGGCAACGAGCGAGCGGGCATCCGCCCGGTCGAGCTGCGGGCGCCGCTGGCGACCGTCACGGGCTGGAATCCGCGGCACCCCGAGCAGGGCGCGCCGGGCGACCTGATGGCGATGATGGGCTCCACGCTGCCCTTTGCGCGGACCGCGATCGAGCGGGAGCGGCGCGGCGACCCGCGGCCCTCGATCGCCGAGCGGTACGGCTCACGGGCGGCGTATCTCACGGCGGCGCGCGAGGCCGCGGAAGCGCTGGTGGCGGCGCGCTACGCGCTGGCCGAAGACGTCGAGGCGATGGTGGCGCGGGCGGGCCAGCTCTGGGATCTGATCACGCGCGGAGCTTCCTGAGTCAGCTGCGCTCGCAGCGGAACCCGGCCTCGGCGCGGTCGCCGAGGGCCAGCCGCAAGACCTCGAGCACCTCGCCCTCGACGCCCTGCTCCTCCAGCGTCTCGATCGTCTCGCGGTCGATCGGGCAATCGCCGTCCTCGAGGTCGTCCTCCTCGAGTGCCTCGGCGAGGATCTCGAACTGGCGATCGGTGAGCGTGCCACACAGCCGGTCGGTGCCTGCCTCGTACAGCCTGACCATCGAGCCCTCCTGGCCTTGGCAGAGTAGGCGTCGCCGCGACCGCGGTCAAGAACCCTGAGCGTGTGATGCTATGCTGGGCGGCGCCAGGGAGGAACCATGCCGAACATCACGATCCAGTGGTACGCGGGCCGCACGAACGATCAGAAGCGGGAGCTCACCAGGGCGATCACCGAGGCGGTGGTGAAGATCGGCAAGACCACCCCCGACCAGGTGCACATCGTCTTCCAGGACGTCGAGAAGAGCGACTGGGGCTGGAACGGCAAGCTCGCCAGCGACTGAGCCGGCGCGCCCGCCTCGGGCGCGCTACCAGGGGATCGACTGGCCGGGGCTGAGGATCGCGACGTGCTCTTCCAGGCCGCGGCGCAGGGCCTCGGCCAGCAGGCGATCGGGTGGCTCTCGATAGGGCTCGCGGTTGAGCGCGAACGTTCCCCAGTGCATGGGGACGAGGAGCTTGCCGTGCAGGTCCTCGAACAGCTGCACGCTCTCCTCCGGGCTCAGATGATTGGGGTGGCGCGCGGTGAAGGCGCTGTAGCCGCCGATCGGCAGCACGGCCACGTCGAACGGCCCCAGGCGCCGGCCGATCTCGGCCATCCCCGGCGTGTAGCCCGTGTCGCCCCCGAAGAAGAAGCGCTCGTGGGCGCCGATCACCGCCCACGACGACCACAGCCGTCGATTCTGGTCGGTGAGCGTCCGACCCGAGGCGTGCTGAGCCGGCGTCGCCACGAAGGTGACGCCCCGGTAGGTCCGGGCATCCCACCAGTCGAGCTCGACCACGTCCTGCACGCCCTGCTCGCGCAGCCAGGTCCCGATGCCGAGGGGCACGAAGAACCGCGGGTGATGCTCGCGGGCCAGGCGCAACACGGTGGGGCGGTCGAGGTGGTCGTAGTGGTCGTGCGAGATGATCACCGCGTGGATCGGCGGCAGATCCTCGAAGCGCAGGCCGGGCGGCACGAGCCGGTGGGGGCCGATCCCCATGGGGCCCGAGCGTGCCGACCAGATCGGGTCCGTGAGGATGTTGACGCCGTCGAGCTGTACGAGCATCGTCGCGTGCCCGACCCAGGTGATCGTGGGGTGCGTGCCGTTCGCGCGGAGCTCGCCACCGTCATTGGCCAGGACCGCGGGCGCCGTTCCCCGATCGGGGTAGTGATGCCACGCGCGCCGCACCAAGCTGACTGCGCGGCCGAAGACCGTGTAGTCGTAGGTGGGATCGAGGTTACGAAAGCCGTGCGCGAGATGGTGCCGGGCGGAATCGAGGGCGGTGGCAGTCTCGGCCAGCGCGACGGGTGTCGCGACCAGACTCGACACGAGCACCACGGCGAGCAGCCGACGAACGACGGACCACTGATACCTCACGACACATTCAGGCTACCACGGCCGGCCAATACGTCAACGCTCCGGCTGCCATGAACGGCCGCCTGCCCGTGAGCGCCCGTTGCCGGCCGCGCGCCTCAGCCGTCGAGCCGGCAGACCGCCTCGGGTGTGACCGTCTGCGGCGCCACGGTCTCCACGCAGAACAGATGCACGGCGTCGCGATCGTGCAGGCGATAGCCGGTGGCCAGGTCGCCGCCCACGGTGATGACGAAGTCGTCGCCGCGCGTCGAGAAGACCGCGCCCGCCTCGCGGATGACCGGGCTGCGGTGGACGGCGGCGAGCACGTCACGGAGCTGTCGCGCCGCCGGATAGCCGTTGTCGTCGACGGCCTGTAGATACGCGTAGTAGCGTGCCGGCGACAGGACCGCCTCGTAAGGGCCCGGGATGCCGCTGGTGTCGAGCGTGGCCACGGCCTTGACCAGATCGGCGACGACCACACCGGGACGCGCCCAGTCGTGGGTCTCGACGTGCGGCGATTCCTTGTAGGTCAGGAACCCGGCGCCGGCCGGGTCGCCGTAGAACGTGATGCGATCCTCCGCCAGGGCCAGCTCGCGCGCGGCCGCGTCGGCGGCGGCCGTGTCGAGGACCGGCGCCCCGCGCTCGAAGACCTCGATGGCCGACCACGGCAGACTGAAGTCCACACGGACCTCGAGCAGGAGCACCACGTCGGGGACGCAGACCGTGGCCATACCCTCAGCACTGCGACAGGGCGTCGTGGTGCCCAGGCGGGTGGCGACGTGCTCCCAGCCGTGCGGCCCATCGAAGGTGGCCACACGCCGCGCAGCCAGCGCGTGGCGGGCGGCTTTCACCACCGCCTCGTCGAGCGTGCGCCAGACTCGATCGGACAGGGGCGCGGCGTAACGGCGGAGATAGTCCATCATCGACCTCCCCCGCGGAGCGAGCCGAGGCTGACGGGGCTGCTCCCGTTGTTGGTGCGCGCGTTATCGGCCTGCTCCAGCGCCTTCTCCCGTCCGACGATGGAGCCCTCGGTGAAGAGGTACTCGCGCAGCTTGGTTTCGAAGGTGCGATCGTGACGGCGGATCCACTCGAGGACCATCGCGGCGTGCTCCTGCTCTTCCTCGCGGTTGTGCAGGAGGATCGCGCGCAGGTCGCCGTCCTGTGTGGCGTCCGCACGCTGCTGGTACCAGTCGATCGCCTCCAGCTCTTCCATGAGGCTCACGATCGCCCGGTGCATGTCGCGCGTGCCCGGTGTGAGATGCTCCTCGGACTCGTGAAGCGTGGTCGACCCTTGCGGCATGGTTCCTCCCAGGTCTGAAGTCCAGGACCTCCACACGCACATCCCATGCCGGTGGGTTCTTGACAGTGCCGGGCTGCGGGTCGTATGCCGGACTGGGCAGATCGAGCGCCGGGACCGGCCAGCGAGGGCTCCTGGACCGACCCCTCGTGAGGGCCCTGGACCGAACGACCCAAGGAGAACGCATGAGCATCGGAAGCGGCAAGCGCGTGAAGGTCGCCGAGGTGGGCGACCTCGCGGTGGGCCAGGGGCGCGTCATCGAGACGGAGGGCCGGACGCTGGCCCTCTTCAATGTGGACGGCACGTTCTTCGCGGTCGACAACACCTGCCCGCACCGCGGCGGGCCCCTCGGGGAAGGGGATCTGGAAGGCCGCTTCGCGATCTGCCCCTGGCATGCGTGGCGCTGGGACGTCACGACCGGCGCCAATGCCAACAACCCGGCCGTGCGGATCGGCTGCTACGCGGTGGCGGTCGAGGGCGGGGCGGTCTACGTACAGCTCTAGCGCAAACAACGGTATACTCCCCGGCGGCTACCTGACCCATCCGCGAGGTGAGGGAGGTGACGCGCAATGTATCGTCTCGTCCTTACTGTTCTCGTCGGGCTCGTCGCGCTCGCGCTGGCTTCTCCGGCGTCGGCGTTCCAGTGCCCCAAGCTGGTCGCCCAGATCAACCAGGCGACGGCTCAGCGGTATGACCCCACCGCGGCGGATGCCAAGGTCAAGGCCGTCCAGGCCCAGGCGCTCCACGCGGCTGGTAACCATGCCGACTCGGAGAAGCTGGCCAAGGAGACGCTGGACAAGCTGAAGTAGCGTCGGCGGGCTATCGGACGGACGCCCGGCGGGGCAACAGCTCGCCGGGCGTTCGTGCGTCTGGGCCGGGCGGGCACGCATCCCGCAGTTTTCTGGAACTTCCGTGAAATCCCGTTCAGGGCTAGCATGGGGCCCGTGGACACGCTTCCGGTCTCGCCGATGCTTGTCGGCGCGGCTGTGATCATCGTGCTGGGGCTGTGGGGGTGGCGGAAGTATTACCAGTTCTGCCCGCACTGCGGGGCGCTGGCCGCGCGGGTCTACGAGGGTTGGAAGCGATGCCGTCGCTGCGGCCGTCAATACCGACGGGGGCTGCGCCTGCGATGACCCTGCTGCGGCGCCTGTTCGGCCTGGCCGATGCCAGGGACGAGCTCCTGCAGCCCGCGGCGCCGGTCAGCCCCAGCGCCATTGGCCCCGGCATTCACTTCAAGGGCGACATACGCGGCGAGGGCACGCTCACCATCCATGGCGTGTTCGAAGGAGACATCGTGCTCGACGGAACGCTGCAGGTCGGCCCGGAGGGCCGGATCGACGCCAATGTGACCGCTCGCTCGATCGTGATCGCGGGTGTGGTCCGCGGCAATCTCTCGGCTGACACCCGCGTGGAGATCCTGCCGACGGGATCGTTGACCGGGACCGTGAAGAGCGCCAGCTTTGCCGCCGCCATTGGTGCCACCGTCAAGGGCGAGGTCTGGCTCGAGCACGCCGACGGGTCGCCGGAAGCCGCGGCGTGATGGGCCCCATCGCGTGGCCCTCGACGCGAACGCTCGCCATCGCCGGTGTCGCCCTGGTCGTCGTGCTGCTGATCGGGTTCGGCGGCTGGCTCTGGTATGACGCCCAGCAGCGCCGGGTTCAGGCGGCCTACGCGGACGTGATGGCGCGGGTGCAGCCCTCATTGGCGCCCGATGCCCCCGCCGAGAGCAAGGTGGCCGCCGCCCGCGACCTCGAGCAATGGCTGGCGCGCTATCCCTCGGCGCGTCCGGTGCCGCAGGCGGCGTATGAGCTCGGCAACGCCCGGTTCGGACTCGGGCTCTATGCCGGGGCTCGCGGCGCCTACGAGCTGGCACTGCAGCGTGGGGCCAGCGGCACCTTGCGGGGCCTGGTGCGGGCGGCGCTGGCCCGGACCTGGGAGGCCGAGCGCGATTTCGGCAAGGCCGCGGACGCCTACGGCGCGCTGGTCAAGGACCTGGACGCGCGCAGCTTCCTCTACGAGGACGCGCTGCTGGATCAGGCCCGCACGCTCGAGCTGGCCGGACGCAAGGCCGACGCAGTCGCGGCCTACCAGAAGCTGCTGAAGGACGTCCCGACGGCGCGTCGCGCCGAGGACGTTCGAATCCGCCTCGCCGCACTCGGCACCGCCTCACGCTAGCCACTCCAGGGCGTCGCGCACGCATCCGCGATGCGCGATCGTGCCGAGGGAAGCTCATTACTGGTCGGGTTCGGCCCTCTAGCGGCCGGTCGGCTAACTTCCGATAAGAGGTATTATGTAAACTAACCTTCCGAGGCCATCGGTCGAGCGAATGCGCGGCCTGAGCGGTCACGCGACGTGGCGTTCGCTGGACGGCGGCGTGCGGTCGGCGTCGAAGCCGAGCGCACGCGGGGCCTCGATGCGCAGATGCGCCTCCCCCGTGATCAGGCGCGCGTCCCGGGCGTTGAGCATCCAGTTCCAGAACCAGCTGAGCAGCACCTGCAGCCGATGGCGGAAGCCGATCAGGAACGCGATGTGGATGCCGCCCCACAGCAGCCACGCCAGGAACCCGCCGACCTCGAGTCCGGCCGATCTGCGCCACGGCCTTGGCCTTGCCGATGACCGCCAGCGACCCCTTGTCGCGGTAGACGAACGGCGCCCGGTCGGTCGCGCTGGATCCGCCCTCGACCTCACGGGCGATCGTGCGGCCGGCGAAGTGCCCCATCTGGATGCCGCCCTGGGCAACGCCGGGCACCGGGCGGCCGGTGTCGGCGGAGGTGGCCGCCGCCATGTCCCCGGCGACGAAGACCTCGGGATGTCCTGGGATGGTGAGGTCGGCGCCGACGATCACGCGCCCGGCGCGGTCGAGCGGCACGCGCAGCGATGCGCCCAGCGGGCTGGCCTTGACGCCCGCGGCCCAGAAGACGTTGCCGACGGCGATGAAGTCGCCGCCGATGGAGACGCCGTGCGCGGTCACGTCGGTCACGGTCGCGTTCACGCGCACCTCGACGCCCAGGCGCTCTAGGTCACGCCGGGCCCGGTCGCTCAGCGCCGGCGGAAACGTCGGCAGCAGGCGCGGGCCGCCCTCGAAGAGGATGACCCGGGTGGTGCGCGTGTCGATGTGGCGGTAGTCGCGCGGGATCGTGTGTCCGGCGATCTCCATGATCGCCCCGGCCAGCTCGACGCCGGTGGGGCCACCACCCACGATGCCGAAGGTCAGCACGGCGCGGCGCGCCTCCTCGCTGCCCTCGTACTCGGCCGACTCGAAGGCCAGCAGAATGCGTCGTCGCAGCTCGGTCGCGTCCTCGATGCTCTTGAGACCCGGCGCGAACATCGCCCAGTCGTCGTGTCCGAAGTAGGCGTGCGTGGCCCCGGCCGCCAGGATGAGATAGTCGTAGTCGGCGTGGGCGCCGGCAATCATCAGGCGCCGCTGCGCGAGGTCGACGGCGGTGATCTCGGCCAGCACGACCTGGCAGTTGCGCTGGTCGCGCAGCACGGCGCGGATCGGCGCGCTGATGTCCGCGGGCGAGAGCGCCGCGGTGGCGACCTGGTACAGCAGCGGCTGGAACACGTGATGGTTGCGGCGGTCGATCAGCGCGACGTCGACCGGCGCGCGCGCCAGCGCCTTGGCCGCGGCTAGACCCGCAAAGCCCCCGCCCACGATGAAGACTCTGGGCCGTGGCCGCTGCGTCATGAGTCGACTACCGCCGGCGCCGAGCGGCTAGCCGGGGATCTGCGCTTCTTCCGGCAGCTCCGACCACACGGGCTTCCACGCCGGGACTTCGAGCCCGAACTTCTCGCACAGGCCGGCGACTTCCGTCGCGAATGCCGCGCGCACTTCGTCGTTGTCACGGAGCTTGAGCTTGTAGCCTCGATAGACCTGATTTCGCTTGCTGCCAGGGCGACCGAAGATGTTCATGGTGCGGATGTACCACTTGGCGAAGGTCGCCTGGGCCTCCGGCTTGGTGGCCGGATCCTCGGCCAGCTTCTTGACCCAGTACTCGCCGTGGCGGATGTGGAACTTCTCCTCCTTGAAGATCCCCTCGATGGCGCGCACCCAGGGGCCGTAGGAGCACTGGCGCACGTCCTCGAGCTGATGGCCGGCGCCGCGGTCCATGCAGAAGTTGAAGAAGGTGAAGTCCGCCCAGGTGTCGATCGGGTAGTAGAAGATGTTGACGCGCTTGTCGTCGGTGATGCGCTTGGTGCCGATGTCGGCGTTGTTCTCGATGCGCATCGTGAGGGTCTCGTCGTGGCGGCGGACGTGGCTGTCCACGTCGAAGCCGAGGTCGGCCAGCAGGCCGTACATGACCGCGGCGTGCCGCAGCTCGTCCTTCACGATCTGCGCGACCACGTGCTTTTCTTCCACCGTCGGGGCCTTGGTGATCCACGGCACGTAGCCGTAGCCGCCGGCCAGCTCGGAGTCGGCCTGCATGGTCAGCAGGTGCAGGAGGTTGTCGCGGTAGTCGGGCGTCATCTCGTCCGCCGACTCCAGCCGGACTCCCCGCTCGATCTTGGCCATCATCGCCGCGTGCTGATCTGCCATGGTCCCGTCCTCCCGGTGCCGCCCGTCTCCGCCTGTGCCTGACTCCTAGGATACCGCTCAGCGCGTCTGGATGCCTCGTTCGACCACGCGCACGGCTTTGCCTTCCGAGCGCGGGATGGTGTGGGGCGACACGATCGTCAGCTCGACCGTGAGACCGCAGGCGCGGTGCAGGCGCTCGCGCACGCGGCGACGGAGCTCGTCCATCGCCGGATGCTCGGGCCGGAACCCGCCGCAACGCTCCAGCAGCGCCGGGCCGGGCTCCACCTGCACCTCCAGGCGCGCCAGCGTGGCGCTGCGGTCCACCACCAGCAGGTAGTGCGGCTGCAGCTCCTCCACGGCCAGCAGCGTCGCTTCCACCTCGGAGGGATAGAGGTTGACGCCCTTGATGATCAGCATGTCGTCCGCGCGGCCCTTGATGCGGGCGATGCGGGCCGAGGTGCGACCGCACGCGCAGGGCTCGGTGCTGAGGGTCGTGATGTCGCCGGTGCGATAGCGCACCATCGGGACCGCGCGCTTGGTGAGCGTGGTCAGGACGAGCTCACCCTCCTGCCCCGGCGGCCGCGGCGCACCGGTGGCGGGATCGATGATCTCGGGCAGGAAGTGATCGTCGCAGACGTGCAGGCCCTGACGCTGCTCGCACTCGCCGGCCACCCCGGGCCCGACGATCTCGCTGAGCCCATAGGTGTCGTAGGCCCGCAGGCCGAAGGCGCGCTCGAGCGCGCTGCGCAGGCCTTCCGTCCACGGCTCGGCTCCGAACATGCCGTAGCGCAGACCCAGCGCGCGCGGGTCGCCCCCCTGCTCGGCCAGGCTCTCGGCGATGTGCAGCACGAAGGACGGCGTGCCGCAGATGCCGGGCGGCCGGAAATCTTGCAGGAGCAGAACATGGCGCGCGGTGTTGCCGGAGGACACGGGGACCACCGTCATGCCGATGCGCTCGGCGCCGTCGTGAAAGCCCAGCCCGCCGGTGAAGAGGCCATAGCCGAAGGCCACGTGGAGCATCTCGCCGGGCCGGGCGCCGGCGGCCACCATCACGCGCGCCATCGCCTCGCGCCACACCGCGAGATCGCCGACGGTGTACCCGACCACCGTCGGCTTGCCCTTGGTGCCCGACGAGGCGTGAATGCGGGCCAGCTCGCCGGTCGGGCACGGCGAACAAGCCGAAGGGATAGTGCTCGCGGAGGTCCGTCTTGCGCGTGAACGGCAGGGCCGTCAGGTCCTCGAGCCCGCGGACCCGGCAGGCCGCCCAGCCGCTCGCGATGAAACGGCACGCGCTCGACCGCCCACGCCACGATGTCCCGCAGACGGTCGCTCTGCAGCGCGGCGCGCGCGGCCGGCGCCTGGGTCTCCGCCTCGGGATTCCAGATCATGCCGGGGCTCAGCGGCGCCGGGGCGGCTCGGGAAATGCTGATCGACCGTGCGATGGTGGCGCAGGCCGATCGCCTCGCGCTGGATGAGGAGCATCGTGCGGGCGTCGTTCGCGCGGCCGGCGGGCGTCTGTCGTACTCGACGAGCAACGCGACGCGCCGGGCGGGATCGGTCTCGCGATCGAGCGCCTGACCGAGCTCCGTGGTGACCGCCAGCGCTGCCTCCAGCTTCTCACCGGCCCGACCCAGGGCGGCCGCCTTCTCGCCGAGGATTTCCTTCTCGAGTCGCTCGAACCCCTCGCGGCGGGTCACTCCACGTCCACCGCCTTGACCAGCCACTGCTGGCGCTCGAGAAAGCGAACGACGGTCTCGATCGTCTTGGGATCCGTGCTGGCCTCGAGGCTGATGCGGTCCGGCACGATGTGGCGGACGTCGGGATAGGTCACGAGCACCCGCGTGAGCGTGCGCACGCGCGGGTCGGCGGCCAGCAGGCCGCGCGGGTCGGCCCAGTCGGCCTGGAAGCGCAGGCGCAGGCTCCGGGGCGCCGTCACGCTCGCGCGCTCCGCGCCTGGGCATAGACCTCCAGCGTGCGCGTGATCTGCCGCTCGATCCCGAACTCCCGCTCGGCGATCTGCCGTGAGCGGGCGCCCATCGCCGCCCGGCGCTCGTCGTCGAGCAGCAGGCCGATGGCGGCCTCGGCGAGCGAGGCCGGATCGCCCTTGGTCAAGATCCCGCTCTCGCCGTCGCGCACCACCTCGTCGCAGCCGGGCGCGGTCACGGCCACGGCGGGCAAGCCGCACGCCGCGGCCTCGGCCAGCACGAGGCCCTGCGTCTCCGTCTCGGAGGCGAAGACGAACAGATCGGCCGCCTGGTACCACGGCACCAGTCGCGCGTGCTCGCGCACGCCGGCGAAGTGGATGCGGTCGCCGGTGGGCAGGCGCTCGGCCAGGCGCCGCAGCGCCTCACCCTCCTTGCCCTGCCCCACCAGCCACAGACGGGCGGGCGCCACCGTGCCGGCGATCCGGTCGAAGGCCAGCAGCACGCTGTCCACGCTCTTCTCGCGGTCCAGACGGCCCACGTAGAGCAGCAAGCGATCGTCGAGACCCAGGCCCAGGGCGCGGCGGGCGGCGGCCCGGTCGCCGGGCCGGAAGCGCTCGAGGTCCACGCCGGTGGGCACCACGCTGATCGGCGTCGTCACGCCGCGCCGGCGCAGGTGCTCGTGCACCAGCATCGAGGGCGCCGACCACCGCATCGGCCCGGCTGGCGAAGCGCGTGCTGAGCCGGACCGCGGCGGCCTCGACGAGCGGACGCGTCAGCGGGACGTAGTGGGCGTACTTCTCGTAGCGCGTGTGATACGTGAAGACCAGCGGGCGCCCGGCCCGCCGGGCCCAGCGCCGGGCGGCGGGCCCGAGCAGGAACGGGTGATGGGCGTGGTAGACGTCGAGGTCGAGGCTCTGGACCAGGCGCGCGAAGCGCGGGGCCCACGGCACGGCCAGCGTGAACTCCGGATAGGTCCCGGCCGGGACCGACGGGAAGCGTACGATGCGCGGCGCCTCGTCGACGGCGCCGGGAAAGCGCGGGGCGAAGGTCCACACCTCGTGGCCGCAGCGCCTCCAGCCCGCGCCGGAGGGTCTCGACCGAGATGGTGACGCCGCCGCAGAACGGCAGATAGTTGTTGGTGAAGAGCCCGATCCGCACCGGAAGTACAGGTCCTCGCTCAGGCCTTGTTGTACTTCTCGAAATCCTCGGGTTTGATGTTCTGCAGCCATTCCCGCAGCTGCTCGGGATCGTCGGCCTTCATCGGCTCGCCTTCCTTGGCCACTTCCATCTTGCCGGCCTTGGGGAAGACGTCCTCGTCGACGAAGATGGGCGCCGCCACGCGCAGGGCCAGGGCGATGGCGTCCGACGGCCGCGAGTCCACCGTGTACTCGGTGTTGCCCAGCTTGAGGTGCAGCACCGCGTAGAAGGTGTTTTCCTTCAGGTCGGTGACGACGATCCGGGCCACCTGGGCGTCGAGCGACTCCAGGATGTTCTTGATCAGGTCGTGCGTCATCGGCCGCGGCGTGGCGATCTTCTCCAGCTCCAGCGCGATGGCGTTGGCCTCGAAGATCCCCACCCAGATGGGCAAGGAGCGCTTGTCCTCCTCGTCGCGCAGGATGATGATCGGCATGTTCGACACGGGATCGAGCGCCAGTCCGCGGACCTTCATCTCGACGAGCATACGGCCTCCTCCGGTGTGGCCAGCGCACCGCGCAGGCTGTGCGGCAGAACGTCGGTGACGCGGACGTGGGCGATGTCGCCGACGGCGACTGGCCCCTGTCGCTCGAAGTTCACGACGCGATTGCAGCGCGTACGTCCAGACAGCTCGGCAGCGTTCTTGCGCGACACGCCGTCCACCAGCACTTCCACCGTGCGCCCGTGCAGCCGGTGGCTCCCGGCGGCGGCGCCACGCGCGGCCACCTCGAGCACCCGCGCGTTGCGCTCGGCCTTGACGGGCTCGGGCACCTGCTCGGCCATGTCGGCGGCCGGCGTGCCCGGGCGGCGCGAGTACCGGAAGACGAAGGCGTTGTCGTAGCCCACCTGCTCCACCACCGCCAGCGTCTGCTCGAAATCGGCCTCGGTCTCGCCGGGGAACCCCACGATGATGTCGGTGGACAGCGCCATGGCCGGCTCGGCGTCCCGCAGCTGATCGATCAGCGCCAGGTACTGCGCACGCGTGTAGCCGCGGTTCATCCGCTCCAGCACGCGGTCCGAGCCCGACTGCAGCGGCAGGTGGAAGTACTCGCACACCTTGGGGATGTCGCGCATGGCCTGGATCAGCTTGGGCGTGAGGTTGTAGGGATTCGAGGTGGTGAAGCGGATCCGCTCGAGGCCGTCGACGTCGTTGACGCGCTGGAACAGCTCGGCGAGGTCGGTGGCCGGCGTGAGATCGCGTCCGTAGGCGTTGACGGTCTGGCCGAGCAGCGTGACCTCGCGGCAGCCGTCGGCCACCAGGCCGCGGACCTCGGCCACGATGGACTCCGGGGAATGGCTGCGCTCGCGGCCGCGCGTGCGCGGGACCACACAGAAGGTGCAGTGCTTCTCGCACCCCTCCATGACGGTGACGAAGGCGCGCAGCCGCTCGGCCGTCGGCGCCTTGGCCGTGAGCTTCACCAGGGGCGCCTCGCCCGTCTCCAGCACGGGCCGTCGCTCACGGCGGGCTCGCTCGACCAGCTCGCCGACCTTGGCGATGGCCGGCGAGCCGAACACGAGGTCGACGTGCGGCGCCCGGCGGAACACGTTCTGATTCTGCAAGGGCGCCATGCAGCCCATGACGCCGATCAGCAGGCCGGGATTCGCAGCCTTGAGCGGCTTCAGCTCGCCCAGGCGGGAGAAGACCTTGTCCTCGGCCTTCTCACGGATGGCGCAGGTGTTGATGAGGATCAGGTCGGCGGCCGCCGCGTCGTCGGTCAGCTCGTAGTCGTGCTCGCGAAGCAGGCCGGCGACCCGCTCGGAGTCGTACTCGTTCATCTGGCAGCCGTATGTGATCAGGTGGAGCTTGGCCATGAGTGTTTTTCTGAAAACTCGTTGTCTGACAGTGGGTTGACCGTAGCATCGGGCCCCGCGCAAGTCAAACAACCGCCGCCAATTTCACCTGGGGGCCTCGACATGGCCCCCAAACCCCCAGCGCTCGTCACGCCCCGGGGAACCCGGGGCGCTCCTCGATTCTGGGTGCCGTGCGGCCCACCGCTCGACAGCCCCCGAGGGTGCGCGGCGCGGCATGACGGATGGGGTCGAGAATGCGAAGCTACACGCGAGACCGACGAAGAAACCATGGCGAGTAGCCCGAGTCCCCACGCCTCATCCCGCGAGCTTCGACTCACGGTCCAGTGCCTGGAGCTCTACTACCGCCAGGGCCGGAGCCAGAAGGACATCGCCAAGGCCCTGGGGGTGTCGGCGGCCACGGTCTCCCGCCTGCTCAAGCGCGCCTTCGACGAGGGCTTCGTCCGCGTGGAGCTCGATCTGCCCCGCACCGAGCAGATGGAGGCCGCGGTGGCCCAGAAGTTCGGGCTGCGCGAGGCGGTGGTGATCGTCTCGGGGGGCCGCAGCGACGTCAAGGCCGAGCTGGGCGCGGCGGCCGCCGCCTACTTCGAGAAGATCGCCCGCAACGGCATGCGCATCGGACTGTCGTGCGGGTTCACGCTCTACCAGACGATCCGCGCCCTGCGCGAGCGCCGCTTCCGCGACTTCTCCCTCTATCCCCTGTCGGGCGAGAGCACGCTCAAGCTGGTCGACCTCTTCCCCAACACGCTGGTCGGGATGATGGCGGCCAAGTATCGGCCGCACGTGCAGGCCTACGCGCTGCCGGTGCAGCACCTGCTGTCGCTGCGCGAGATCGAGCGCGAGCGCCGGCGCCTGCTGCGCGATCCCGAGATCCGCTCCATCTTCGAGGCGGCCCAGGCGGTCGACGTCGCCCTCACCGGTATCGGGCTCATCGCCGAGGACACCCCGGGGTTCTGTGCGCTGGCCGAATCCTACGGCGTCAGCGTCAAGCGGCTGCGTCAGCTGGGCGTGGTGGGCGAGATCAACTATCAGCCCTTCGACGCCGACGGGCAGATCGTCGATCGCACCGAGCTGCGGGCGCTCATGCACCGGGTGCTCAGCGTGGAGGCCGCGCGGCTGCAGGCCCTGTCGCGGCGAGAGGACCGGCACGTGATCGCGGTGGCCGGCGGCCGGGCCAAGGTGGAGGCGGTGCGGGGTGCCCTGCGCGGTCACTTCGTGAACGTGCTGGTCACCGACGAGGACTGCGCCAGCGCCTTCCTGGCCCGTTAGGACTAGATCGGATAACGACTGGACACTCGCGGAGCGCCACGGCTTTGCCGGGGCGCGGAGCGCGGGGGGGTGTGGGGGGCCATATCGGGGCCCCCCACGATTACCGAGCGGGCACGGACGCCTCTTCGAAGGCGCCCAGCTTGCGGAACTTCTCGTAGCGCTCGGTCACCAGCGCCTCCCCCGATCGGCCGCTGAGGTCCGCCAGCTGCTCGCGCAGGGCGATCTTCAGATTGGCGCCGGCCGCGTCCCAGTCGCGATGGGCGCCGCCCACGGGCTCGGGGATGATGGCGTCGATGACGCCGAGCTTCAGCAGATCGGGCGCGGTCGGCTTCATGACCGCGGCGGCCTCGGGCGCCTTGGCCGCGTCGCCCCACAGGATGGCGGCGCAGCCCTCGGGCGAGATCACCGCGTAGACCGCGTACTCCAGCATCAGCACGCGGTTGCCCATCGCGATGGCCAGCGCCCCGCCGCTCCCGCCCTCGCCGGTGATCGACCGCGACCATCGGCACCCGGAGGCTGGCCATGACCTTCAGATTGCGTGCGATGGCCTCGGCCTGCCCGCGCTCCTCGGCGCCGATGCCCGGATAGGCCCCCGGCGTGTCGATGAAGGTGAAGATGGGCTTGGCGAACTTGGCGGCCATCTCGAGCAGGCGCTGCGCCTTGCGATAGCCCTCGGGGTGCGGCATGCCGAAGTTCCGCGCGATCTTCTCGCGCGTGTCCCGCCCCTTCTGGTGGCCGATGACCACGACCGAGCGGCCCTCGAAGCGGGCCAGGCCGCCCACGATCGCGGCGTCGTCGCCGAAGAGCCGGTCGCCGTGCAGCTCGATGAAGTCGTCGAACAGCAGCTTGACCCAGTCCCGCATGTACGGCCGCTTGGGATGGCGCGCGAGCTGGGTGCGCTGCCAGGCGGTCAGGTTGGCGTAGGTGCGCTGGCGCAGCCGGTTGAGCCGCTCCTCGAGCCGCGCGATCTCGTCGCGCGTTCGGAGGGGGTCGTTCTCGCCCTGGAGGGCGGCGATGCGGGTCTCGAGCTCGAGCAGCGGCTGCTCGAAATCAAGCGCGTCCGGCATGCTCGATCACCGCCGCCCCGGAGCCGAGCAGCGACTCCAGCTTGGCGACCAGCTCACCGGTGGCGTCCACGGCCACGCCGCGGGCGCGTACGACGACCTCGTGGCCGGGCAGCAGCAGGTGGACGAACACCGGGACGACGCCCGGGTGCTCGCTCGCAGAGCTGCTTGAGGGCGTCGAGCGTCTGCTCGGCCCCCTGCCCGCGTGACCCGGACCCGGCAGGCCGACGGGCTCGCCGCCGTTGCGCGCGCGGCGGCCCGCCGCCGGCGGCCAGCGACTGCTCGAGCAGGCGCACGTCCTCGGCCAGCACCACGCGTCCTTTTTCGCTGTCGTCCATCCGGCCGCGCACGATGATCGGCTCGCGCGAGCGCAGGAAGGCCGCGGCCAGCTTGTAGGGCTCGGGGAACACGGTCACCTCGACCGTGCCGGCCATGTCCTCCAGCGTGAGGAACGCCATCCGGTTGCCGCTCTTGGTGGCCGTCTCCTTGATCGCGGCGACGTGGCCGAACAGCGTGACGCGCGCGCCGTGGCCGCGCGAGGCCAGCTCGGCCGACGAGGTGACCCCCAGCGTCTCGGCCACGCCCTCGAAGCGGGCCAGCGGGTGCCCCGACACGTAGAAGCCGAGGACTTCTTTCTCGTAGCCCAGGCGCTGATCGTCGGCCCACTCCGGCACCACGGCCGCCGCTTCCACCTTGCGCGGCATCGGCGCGACCGCCGGGCAGATCGAAGAACGAGGCCTGACCCTCGGCGCGCTCGCGCTGCTGGCGCTGGCCGGATTCCAGCGCCAGGTCGCACTGGGTCAGCAGGTGCGCGCGGGTCAGGCCGAGCGAGTCGAACGCGCCGGCCTTGATCAGGCTCTCGATCACGCGCCGGTTGACCAGGCGCAGATCGACGCGCACGCAGAAGTCGTCCAGCGTCGTGAAGGCGCCCTCCTCGGCGCGCGTCTTGAGGATCGACTCCATGGCCGCCTCGCCGACGTTCTTGATGGCGGCCAGACCGAAGCGGATCGTGTCGCCGGCCACGCTGAAGCGCACCTGCGAGCCGTTGACGTCGGGCGGCTGCACCCGGATGCCCATCGCCCGGCATTCCTCGATGTACTTGACGATCTTGTCGGTGTCGCCCATTTCCGAGGTCAGCAGGGCGGCCATGAACTCGACCGGATAGTTGGCCTTGAAGTAGGCGGTCTGGTAGGCGACGAGCCCGTAGGCGGCGGCGTGCGAGTTGTGCACGGCGATGCCGTTGGCGATGAAGTTGGCGGCGCCGGGGACCTCGATGTCGTAGGTCGGCTCCGTCCCTTCCGTCGTGTAGCTCAGCGGCGTGCTCCAGATGATCGGCACCTCCGCCAGCACCATGCTGCCGCCCTGCGCCCCCGAGCGGCGGCGGGCCGCCACGCGGAGATCCGCGGCCGCCACCGTGTCGAGCACGGCGACGGTATCGTCGGGCGCGAGCTTCTGGGCGTTCACCCACCCGCGCTGCGTGAAGATCGGGTGATCGGGCGTGCACCGCAGCGCCATGCCGTTGGCCAGGACCAGCCGGCCGACCTGCCGCATCCCGCTGGGCCGGACGCGCCGCGCCGCGTGCGGGCCGTCCTTGGTGAGCACGACGTCGCCCTCGCGCACCGCGGTGATCGGCTTGCGCGAGCCGTCGGCCATCTCGACCCAGGTATCGGCGGCCAGGCACTTGTTGAAGCCGTAGCCGGCGAACTTCTCCATCAGCTCCCACACCCGCTCGGCCTTGGCCGCGGCGGTGCCGCGCTCCTTGCAGCCGGCGATGAACTTCTGGCGCTGCTGGGCCATCAGGTCGCGGTCCTTCTTGCCCATCGCGCGCCGCAGCATGTCCGCCTCGCCCATCGTGAAGCCGCCCATCTCCGAGGCGATCTGCATGATCTGCTCCTGATACACCATGATCCCGTACGTCTCCCGCGTGAACGTCTCCATCGCGGGATGCTCGTAGGTGATCTTGGCCCGTCCGTGCTTTCGAGCAATGAAGTCCGGGATCAGCTCCATCGGGCCCGGACGGTACAGCGAGACCATGGCGATGAGATCCTCGAGCCGCTCGGGCTTGAGGCCGCGCAGCGCCTCGCGCATGCCCGAGGACTCCAGCTGGAAGACGCCGAAGGTCTTGGCCTCGCTGAGCATCGTGTAGGCCTTGGCGTCGTCCAGCGGCAGCGTGTCGAGATCGATCGTGATGCCCCGCGACTCCTTGATGAGGCCCACGGTGTTGGCCAGGACGGTCAGGGTCCGCAGCCCCAGGAAGTCCATCTTGAGCAGGCCCAGCTTCTCGATGGGGCCCATCGCGAACCCGGTGATCAGCTCGGGCCGCTTGGGGTCCTTGTAGAGCGGGATGTGCTCGTCGAGCGGCTCGTCGGAGATCACCACCGCCGAGGCGTGCACGGAGGCGTGGCGCGTGCACCCCTCCAGCGCGCGGGCGATGTCCCACAGCTCCTTGACGGCCGGCTGGCTCTTGACGGCGTCGGCCAGCGGCGGCGACTTCTGATACGCGTCTTCCAGCGTGATGTTCAGCGGGAAGCCCGGCACCAGCTTGGCGATGCGATCGACGTCCGTGTACGACATGCCGAGCACCCGGCCGACGTCCCGGATGGCCGCCTTGGCGCCGAGGGTGCCGAACGTGATGATGTGGGCCACCCGGTCGCGCCCGTACTTGTCGGCGACGTAGCGGATGACCTCGTCGCGCCGGTCGTCGGCGAAGTCGATGTCCATATCCGGCATCGAGATGCGCTCGGGATTCAAGAATCGCTCGAATAGCAGCCCGTATCTGATTGGATCGACGTTGGTGATCCCGAGACAGTAGGCGACCAGCGAGCCGGCCGACGAGCCGCGGCCCGGCCCGACCGCCATCCCCTGCTGGCGCGCGTAGTGGATGAAGTCCCACACCACCAGGAAGTAGCCGGCGAAGCCCATCTTCTCGATGACCGACAGCTCGTGCGTCGAGCCGCGCCTCGATCGCGTCGCCGGGCGAGGCGCCGTAGTGGCGCTTGAGGCCCTCGCGCGCGAGATCCTCCAGGTAGCTCTCCAGCGTGTGGCCATCGGGGACGACGTAGCGCGGCAGGTGGAAGCGGCCGAAGTCGAGCATGAGGTTGCAGCGCTCGGCCACCGCCAGGGTGTTCCGGCAGGCCTCGGGCATCTCGGCGAAGACCCGGGCCATCTCGTCGGCCGACTTCACGTAGAACTCTTCGGTGGAGAACTTCCAGCGGTTGGGGTCGCTCATCGCCGCACCCGTCTGGATGCAGAGCAGCGCCTCGTGGGCGCGCGAGTGGCCGGCCTCGAGATAGTGCGAGTCGTTGGTCCCGGCGATCGGGGCGCCGATGGCGCGGGCGATCGCGAGCGTCTCGCCCGTCACCTTCACCTGCTCGGCCAGGCCGTGGGCCTGGACCTCCATGAAGTAGTGGTCCTTGCCGAAGACCTCCTGGTACCAGCCGGCCGCCTGCTGCGCGCGCGCCACGTCACCGGCACTGATCAGGCGCGACACCTCGGAGTTGAGGCAGCCCGACAGCACCGCGAGCCCATCGGCGTGCTGGGCGAGCAGCTCCTTGTCGACCCGGGGCTTGTAGTAGAAGCCCTCGAGGTACGCCTTGGAGACGAGCTTGATCAGGTTCTGGTAACCGTTGAGGTCGCGGACCAGGACCGTGAGGTGGTTGGCTCCTTCGTAGCCGCCGTCCTGGGAGCCGCGCTCGGCCCGTCCTCCCGGCGCCACGTAGAGCTCGCAGCCGATGATCGGCTTGATGCCGGCCTTCTGGGCGGCCAGGTAGAAGTCGATCGCGCCGAAGAGATTGCCGTGATCGGTCAGGGCGATGGCCGGGAAGTGCAGGTCCTTGGCCTTCTTCACCAGCTTCTCGAGCTGGGCGGCCCCGTCGAGCAGGCTGTACTCGGAGTGCACGTGCAGGTGGACGAACTCGGCGCGGCTTTGCATCGGGGACGAGCTTACTCGAGCTCGATCGTGGCGGGAGGCTTGTTGGTGACGTCGTAGAGCACGGCGTCCACCGGTGGCAGCGCCGCCAGCGAGGTCGCCAGGTCGTCCACCACGGCAGCCGGCAGCCGCGCGAAGTCGGCGGTCATGCCGTCACGCGAGTTCACCGGCCGGAGCACGATCGTCTCCCGCCCGGGGGCGCTGCCCAGCGGGATGAGGGCCACCGGGAACTGCCAGATCGCGTCGTAGAGCCCGTGCTTGCGGACGATGCGCGCGACCAGATCGTCGGCCTCACGCAGCAGCGCGATCCGCTCGGGCGTCAGCGTGGCGGGATGGATCGACAGGCCGCCGGCGCCGTGGCCGCCCCGGCGGAACACCACCAGCGCGACGCGGTTGATCGAGCGATGCTCGTTGGTGATTCGCCGCGCCAGCGCGCCGGCGGTCTCGGCGTCGAGCGCGCCGTCGAGGGCGAGGAGATTGGAGTACGAGCGCTCGTCCCCCTGCACGCCCACCGTCCGGACCGGCACCAGCGCGGCGCGCACGCCGTCGGGCAACGCCATCGCGAAGGGCTCCACCGGCGCGGTGTGCTCGCCGCCCAGGCATCGTACGGCCAGCCCGGGCCCGGGGAACGGGTGGCGCCAGACGACCTCGTGCGGCAAGCCGAGCTGCTCGCCGAGGACGCGCACCTCGTCCTTGTAGAGCTCGACCAGCGGTTCGATGACCTTGCCCTGCTCGATGAGCGCCTGGATGCCGCTCGACCCGATTGTGATGGGTCTTGATCTTGGCCGAGTGGCTGGCGCCGCCGGACTCGATGGTGTCGGGATAGATCGTGCCCTGCCCGAGCAGCCAGTCGGCGTCGCGGAGCCCGAGCCGGGCGAACTCCTCCTCTTGCACGGCGAGGAAGGTGTCGCCGATGATCGCCCGCTTGCGCTCGGGATTCGTCACGCCACCCAGCCGCGCGAAGAAGTCGCGGCTGCGATCGGCGACGTGGATCGCCTCGCGGCCGGCCTCGCGCACCAGGTGGTCGATCGCGTCGGCATCGCCCTCGCGCATGAAGCCGGTGTCGACGTAGAGGCCGAGCACGCGGCCCGGGCCGAGCGCCCGGTAGCAGCAGTAGAAGGCCACCGTCGAGTCGACGCCGCCGCTGATCAGGAAGAACACCTTGCGCCCAGCGGCCTTCGCCCGGATCTCCTCCATCACCTGCTCGACGCGCGCGCGGCGGGTCCCAGTCCTTCGAGCAGCCGCAGACGTCGAAGACGAAGTTGCGGTAGATCTCGGTGCCGAACTCGGTGTGGACGACCTCGGGGTGGAACTGCAGGCCGAAGAGCCGGCGCTGCGGCGTCGGCCATCGCCGCGATCGCGGCAATCGTCGGTCTCGCCGATGACGGAGAAGCCCGGCGGGCGGCTGCGACCACGGTGTCGCCGTGGCTCATCCAGACTGTCAGGTCCCTGGCCGGAAGGCCTAGAAACAGCTGACTTTCCGCGTGCCGCAGCGAAGAGTGGCCGTACTCCTTGGTCACGCCCGGGGAGACCCGTCCGCCGAGATCCTTGGCCATGAGCTGATGGCCGTAGCAGATGCCGAGGACCGGAATGCCCGAGGTCGAAGATCCCGCGATCGACCTTGGGCGAGGTCGGCTCGGTCACGCTCGCGGGGCCGCCGAGAGATGATGATGCCGCGGACGCCCTCGAGCTCGGAGGCTGGTCGGTTGATGTCGGCGACGACGGCGTGGACGCCGAGCTCGCGGATCCGGCGGGCGATCAGATGACAGTACTGCCCGCCCGCGTTCAGGACGACGATCTGGTTCACGACAGGTCCTCGGGCGCCGGTCGGGACCGCACCGGCGCTACCCCTACCGCGGGCGCCCCAGCTTCTGCGCCTGCTGGAAGACCTTGCCCTCGGTCTTGATCGTCGGCGCGATGATGAGCTCGGTCTGCTGCAGCTCGCGAATGCTCTGCGCGCCCACCGAGCCCATGCAGGTGCGGATCGCGCCGACCAGGTTGAGCGTGCCGTCCTCGGTGAAGGCCGGGCCGAACAGGATCTGCTCCAGCGGTCCGGCGATGCCCGACGCGGATGCGCGTGCCGCGCGGCAGGTTGGCGTGCGGCGTCGCCATGCCCCAGTGGTAGCCGCGCCCCGGCGCCTCGATGGCGCGCGCGAAGGCCGAGCCGATCATGACCGAGTCGGCGCCCGACGCGAAGGCCTTGCAGACGTCGCCGCCGGTCGTCATGCCGCCGTCGGTGATGATCGGCACGTACCGCCCCTTCTGCTTGTAGTACTGGTCGCGCGCGGCCGCGGCGTCGGCGGTGGCGGTCACCTGCGGCACGCCGAGGCCGAGCACCTCGCGGCTCGTGCAGGCCGCACCCGGTCCCACGCCGATCAGCAGCGCGTCCACGCCCGTGTCCATCAGCTCCAGGCACGCCTCGTAGGTGACGCAGTTGCCGACGATGAGCGGGATGGCCAGCGACTTCTTCAGCTTGCGGAGGTCGACCGGCGTGTACTCGGTGGCGATGTGCCGGGCCGTGGTCACCGTGGACTGGACCACGAAGATGTCGGCGCCGGCCTCCTGCGCGATCTGGGCGAAGCGCTCGGCGCGCTGCGGAATGGAGGAGACGATGGCGGGCCCTCCGCCCTTCTTGATCTCCTGGATCCGCTGGTGGATCAGCTCTTCCTTGATGGGCTCGCCGTAGATCGACTGGATGATCTTGGTCGCTTCTTCCTGGCTGGCGGAGATGATGCGATCCAGGAACTCTTCCGGGTTGGCGTAGCGGGAGAAGACGCCCTCGAGATTGAGGACCGCGAGGCCGCCCAGGCGTCCCATCTCGATGGCCAGCTTGGGGCCGACGACGCCGTCCATCGCCGCGGCGATGATGGGCAGCTCGTAGCGATGGCCACAGAGCTCCCAGGAGATGTCGACCTCGTTGGGATTGACGGTCTGGATACCCGGGACAAGCGCGATGTCATCGAAGCCGTACGCCGCCCTCGCCTTGCGCCCGCGGCCTACCCACATCCCCATGGATTGTCTCCTTATGGAGAGCCCGCCAAGGCCCCCATATCCCGTCCGTCCTGCCCCGCTATCCCTCGCCTTGAACCGTCGCTGATCCCCAAATATGGGTATCGAAGCGCCCGGCACCCACTAGATTTAGCGCAGTATACCGACCACGCCGGGGGGTGTCAACGCACGCGGGCGTCATCCGGGATGCGCGCGTTCCCACAGCAAGCGCAGGCCTTCGAAGGCCAGGTGTTCGTTCACTTCCTGGATCGATCGGGTCACGTTCACGATCAGCGCGGCGTGGCCGCCGGTGGCGATCACGCGCGGGGTGCCGTCCAGCTCGGCCTTCATCCGGTCGACGAGCCCGTCGACCAGCCCGGCCCAGCCGTACACGATGCCCGACTGCACGTTGTTGACCGTGTTGCGGCCGATCGCGTCCTTGGGCCGGACCAGCTCGACGCGGAAGAGGCGGGCGGCCCGGTTCAGGAGGGCGTCGGCCGCCGTCGCGATGCCGGGCGCGATGGCCCCGCCCACGAACTCGCCGCGGGTATTGATGCAGTCGAAGGTCGTCGCGGTCCCGAAGTCGATCAGGATGAGCGGTGGCGTGTAGAGCGCCAGCGCGGCCACCGCCTTGACGATCCGGTCAGCGCCCACCTCGCGCGGGTTGTCCACGTTGAGCGGGATCGGCGTGTTGACGCCCGGCTCCACCGTCAGCGGGTTCACCGCGAAGTACTTCTCGCACATCCACTCCAGCGCCTGCTGCACCGTCGGCACCACGTTGGAGATGGCCGCACCGCGGACGTCGGACGGCGAGAGTCCTCGCGTGCGGAGCAGCGTCTCGATGAACAGGCCGTACTCGTCGGCGGTCTGCTCGCGCCGGGTGGTCAGCCGCCAGGACACCAGCAAGCGCGCGCCGTCGTACACGCCGATCTTGGTGTTGGTGTTGCCGACCTCGATGACGAGGAGCATGCCCTACTCGACCTCGCCCGCCACCACGCGGCGGCGCGCGTCGCCGTCCAGGACGATCAGCGCGCCGTCCTCGTCCACGTCCACCGCGATACCGCTGACGCCGTCGATCGAGACGCGCCGGCCGAGCGTGTCGGCCAGGGCTCGCCAGCGCTCGCGAATCGGCGCGCCGCCTTCGGTCTCGAGCCGCGCCCGCCAGACGTCGAGCGCCTCCAGCAGTGGGCCCAGCAGCGCGTCGCGGCTCGATCGTCGCGTCCGGTGGCCAGGCGGACCGAGGTGGCGCGCTCGGCCAGCGCCGGCGGAAACGCTCGCTGCGTGAGATTGACGCCGACGCCGAGGACGACGAGCGGCGTGGGCGCCCAGGCGGCTCTCCAGCAGGATGCCGGCGAGCTTGCGGCCGCCGACCAGGACATCGTTCGGCCACTTCAGGCGCGGCGTCACGCCGGTCACCCGCTCCAGCGTCTCGGCGACGGCGATGCCGGCAGCCAGCGACAGCATCGGCAGGCGGGCCGGCAGCAGGCGCGGCCGGAGGATGATCGAGGCCAGCAGGCTCGCGCCCGGCTCGTCGTGCCACGTGCGCCCGCGGCGACCACGCCCGGCGGTCTGGGCCTCGGCGACCACGACCGTCCGATCGGGGGCGCCGTCCGCGGCGAGGGTGAAGGCGACGGCCTGGGTGGACTCGACGCGACCCAGGCGCACGAGCGCCGGTGCCGCGACGGGCGCCGTCATCCGATCCAGCTCAGGCTCGCGACGAGCTTGTCGTGCAGCGCCTGGTGCTCGGCGAGCTTGTCGCGCTCCTTCTCGACGACCTCGGCCGGGGCTCGCTCGGTGAAATCGGGGCGCGCCAGCTTGCCGCTCGTGAACGCGATCACCTCGGCGCGTCCGCTTGATCTCCTTGTCCAGCCGCTGGCGCTCGGCGGCCAGGTCCACCAGGCCCGCGAGCTCCACGTAGATCTCGGACTGGCCGGCCACCCCGAGGGCGGAGGCGCGCGGGCGCGTCGCATTCGGATCGAGCGTCACGCGGGCGCGGGCCAGCGTCTCGAGCAGCGGCGTGTACTCGCGCAGCAGGGGCTCGTCGGACGCCCCGGCCTTCACGGTCACGGTCAGGGTCTGGGCCGGCGAGATGCGCATCTCGCCCCGGATGTTGCGGACGGCGGTGACCGTCTGCATCAGCAGGCTCATCGCCCGCTCCGCGTCGGGGCTGACCAGCGCGGCGGTGGCGCGCGGATACGGGGCGACCATGACCGATTCCCCGACGTGGGGCAGCCGCTGCCAGATGTCCTCGGTGATGAAGGGCATGAACGGGTGGAGCAGCCGCAGCGTCGTCTCGAGCACGGTGACCAGCGTGTGCTGCACGCGCTGGCGCTCGGCCGGCTCCCCCGCGCGATACAGCGCGGTCTTGGCGATCTCGAGGTACCAGTCGCAGAAGTCGTTCCACAGGAACTGGTAGAGCGCGCCGGCCGCGTCGTTGTAGCGATAGCCGTCGAGCGCCTCGCGGACCGCGGTGATGGTCGCCTGCAGCCGGCTCTGGATCCACCGGCCGGGCAGCGCCGGCGGGCGCGCTGTCGCCGCGTCGGGATCGTAGCCGTCGAGGTTCGAGAGCACGAGGCGCGAGGCGTTCCACAGCTTGTTGGCGAAGTTGCGGTAGCCCTCGACGCGCTCGTCGCTGATCCGGATGTCGCGGCCCTGGGCGGCCAGCGCGGCCAGCGTGAAGCGGAAGGCGTCGGTCCCGTACTTGGTCATGATGGCCAGCGGATCGACGACGTTGCCCTTCGACTTCGACATCTTCTGGCCCTCGGCGTCGCGCACGAGGGCGTGGATGTAGACGTCGCGGAACGGCTCGTCCTTCATGAAGTGCAGCCCGAGCATGGCCATCCGGGCGACCCAGAAGAAGATGATGTCGAAGCCCGTGACGAGCACCGAGGTCGGATAGTACTTGCGCAGCTCCAGCGTCTCGTCGGGCCAGCCCAGCGTGGAGAACGGCCAGAGCCCGGACGAGAACCACGTGTCGAGCACGTCGGGATCCTGCCGGAGCGCGCCGCCGCACTTCGGGCACGCGCTGAGGTCCGTGCGCGAGACGTGGATCGAGCCGTCGGCGTCGCAGTACCAGGCGGGAATCCGGTGACCCCACCAGAGCTGACGCGAGATGCACCACGGATGGATGTTCTCCATCCACTGGTCGTAGGTCTTCGTCCACCCCGACGGCACGATGGTGATGCGCCCGTCGTGCGCGGCCGGCCAGCGCGACCTCGGCCAGCGGCTTGACGTTCACCCACCACTGCTTGGACACGAGCGGCTCGACCACCGTCTTGCACCGATAGCAGAGGCCGACCGCGTGACGGTACGGCTCGATGTGGTCGATGAGCCCCATCGCCTGCATGTCCTCGACGATCTTCTTGCGCGTCTCGAAGCGGTCCATCCCGGCGTACTTGCCGGCCGCCGCCGTCATCTTGCCGTCGAAGCCGATGACGGTGCGGATCGGCAGGCCGTGGCGCTTGCCGATCTCGAAGTCGACCGGGTCGTGGCCCGGCGTGACCTTGATGACGCCGGTGCCGAACTCGGGATCGACGGCCTCGTCCGCCACCACCCGCACGGTGATCGGGCCCGTTCACGGACTGGACCTCGAGGTCGCGCCCGACGTACTGCGCGTAGCGCGGGTCGTTCGGATGCACGGCCAGGCCGGTGTCGCCGAGCTTCGTCTCCGGCCGCACGGTGCCGAGCGTGAGCGGACCGTACTTGATGTAGACGAACTCGGCGTCACGCTCCTCGCGCTCGACCTCCAGATCCGACAGCACGGTCTGGCAGCGCGGGCACCAGTTCACGATGTAGTCGTCGCGGTAGATCAGACCTTCGTCGTAGAGCCGCACGAAGACCTCGCGCACCGCGCGCGACAGGCCCTCGTCCATGCGTGAAGCGCAGGCGCGACCAGTCGCACGAGGCGCCCAGCCGCTTGAGCTGCCGGATGATCGTGCCGCCCGAATCTTCCTTCCACTTCCAGACGCGCGCCACGAAGGCCTCGCGCCCGAGGTCCTCCTTGGTCTTGCCCTCGGCGGCCAGCTGGCGCTCGACCACCACCTGGGTGGCGATGCCGGCGTGGTCGGTGCCCGGCTGCCAGAGCGTGTCGAAGCCGTCCATGCGCTTGAGCCGGATCAGCATGTCCTGCAGCGTGAAGGTGAAGGCGTGGCCCATGTGCAGCGCGCCCGGTGACGTTGGGCGGCGGGATGACGATGCAGTACGGCGGCCTGTCCGATGTGGGATCGATCCGGAAATAGCCGCGCTTCTCCCACTCGGGGTACCAGCGCTCCTCGACGGCGGCAGGCTCGTAGCGGTCGGAGATCGGCGCGCTGGGGGACGGTGACGGCGTCGTCATGCGTTGGGAAGGGTCATTGTAGCACCGGGCCCGCGGCGGTCAGCCGCCACCGGCCTCCCGGCCGGCGGAAGGTCAGGGTCCACGGATGGCGACCGGCGGCGGCGGCCACCGACACCGCATCGCCGCCGGCGCCCTCCCGCGCGTCGCAGGCGGGGTCGAAGGCCAGGCCGGCGGGCAGCCGGCTGCGGAGCGCCCGGTCCGGCACGAGCGCGGTCAGCGTCGCCTCGTCCCGGGTGGCCAGCGCCGACACGAGGCGGTCCACCACGGCGCCGAGCTCGCGGTGCCAGGCGTTGTGCTCCTGACGGGACACGCGGCTGACCACCCCGGTCGATCCCACGCGATAGACGTCCTCCTGCTCCGTCTGCCCGTCGCAGCCGGGCGCCCACCCGGGATAGCGCAGCTCGTAGCGCACCCTCAGATCGGCGCCGCGCACGCTCCAGCTGCGCGCCAGGAGTCCCTCGGTGAACAGGTCGGCCGACGACCACGTCACTCGCACGCGATCGCCGTCACGCCGCAGGACCTCGAGGCGCAGAGGACGCGAGCCCCAGCCCGAGGGCGGGCCTTCCCAGGCCACCACGAAGGCGGTCGTCTCCCGGGCGGCGGGCAGCAGGGACAGGCTGGGCCGGCCGGCGCGATAGAGCACCGTCAGCAGCGCCGGCTCGCCGCGCAGCGAGCCGTACACGCGCACGCTGTTGGCGTCCGAGCGCTCGTCGAGCACGAACGTGCCGACCAGCAGGTCGCCGGCACGGGCCAGGCGCAGGCTGGCCCCGCCCCAGACTTCGGCGAAGGCATCGAGCCGATCCTGAAGGAATTCGAGTGACGCGAAGACGCCGCCGGAGCCGAGACTCTCGACGATCTCGTCGTCCAGGAGCGCGTAGATCTCGCGATAGGCATCGGCGGGCGGCTCGGACTCCAGCAGCTGGGCCAGGCCCAGCTGCGAGGCCGCGAGCTCACGGAAGCGATCGAGGCGGTCAGCGGGGTCGGCGCGCGGAGGCACCAGCGAGGGTCAGCCCGGCCAGCATGGCCACGAGCGCCCGGTAAAATTTCCCCGGCACCGCACTATGGTACAACAGACGGATGAGGCGGCCAGCGGTCCCAGTCCTCGACCGCTACATCGCACGCGAGCTGGTCTCTCCCTTCTTCTTCGGCGGCGCGCTCTTCACGTTCTTCCTCGTGATCGACCGCATCTACCACCTCACCGACCTGGTCATCACCAAGGGCGTGCCCTTCTACCTGGTGCTGCAGCTCCTCGTCTTCATGCTGCCGCAGTTTCTCGCCCACACCCTGCCGATGGCGCTGCTGGTCGCGGTCCTCCTGGCCGGCGGACGCCTGGCCGGCGATCTCGAGATCACCGCGTGCAAGGCGGCGGGCATCAGCCCGCTCCGGCTGTTCCGGCCGGTATTCGCCTGGGCGGTGCTGGTGGCCATGGCTCACCGCCGCGCTGACCCTGGTGATCAACCCGCTCTCCAATGGAGTCTTTCAGCGCCAGCTCTTCCGGATCTTGCAGGCGCGTGCGGTGAGCGGGCTGAGCGAGCGCGTGTTCAACGCCACCTTCGGCGACGTGATCATCTACACGGAGGACGTCAGCGCCTCGCAGGTGGCGCTCCGGGGCCTGCTGGTGTCCGACGAGCGCGATCCCAAGGTCTCGCGGATCATCACCGCCCGCGAGGGGCGACTGCTGACCGACGAGGAGAACCGGCGGGTCACGCTGCGCCTCATCAACGGCGCGGTGAGCGAGGCCGACATCCTGCCCGCGGTGCCGGCCGCGGCCCGCTCGGGCTCGCTCGGCAGCGGCGGCGCGGCCAGCGCCGCCCGCTATCGGCTGACCAACTTCAGCATCTACGACATGAGCCTCTCGCTGGATTCGCCGCTCAAGGCGGCCAAGAGCGAGAAGCCGGAGAAGGATCTGGCGCTCGACGAGCTGACGACCCGCATCGCCGAGCTGCGCAACGATCCGGCCACGCGCACGCCGTTCCTCGTCGAGTGGCACAAGCGGTTCGCCTTCCCGGTGGCGGCGCTGGTGTTCGCGCTGGTCGGCTTTCCCCTGGCGATTCGTTCCCACCGCGGGGGCCGGTCGATCGCGCTGGTGGCCAGCCTGGGGATCCTGGTCTCGTACTACCTGGTGCTCACCTCGCTGGAGAACTCGGCACTGCGCCAGCGCCTGCCGGTCTGGCTGGCCATCTGGCTGCCCAACCTGCTCTTCTGCACGATCGGCAGCACCCTGCTGGGGGCCACCACCTTCGAGTGGCGCGGGCCGCAGCTGCGGCCGCTGTGGCGGGCGGTCGACGCCTTCCGGCAGAAGCTGCCCGAGCGCCGCCAGCTCGGCGTCGCGGGTCATGGGCGGAGCGCGCGAGTCCACCCACATCCTCGACCGGTACCTCGTGCGCGAATACCTGGTCCTCATGGGCATCGGCCTGGCGGTGGCCGCCACCCTGTTCGTGGTGATCGACCTTCTGCAGACCCTCGATCGCTTCATCCGGATCAAGCCGCCGCTGCTGTACGTGTTCGAGCACTTTCTCTTCCGGGTGCCGGCGGCGCTGCACGATGGCCTGCCCGTGGTGACGCTGGTCGCGACGATCTTTCTCTTCCTGGCCCTGGCCCGCTATCACGAGCTCACCGCCATGAAGGCCGCCGGCATGAGCCTGTATCGGGTGGCGCTGCCAATTCTGCTGGTCGGCCTGGGCGTGGCCTTCGTGTCCGGACTGTTCCAGGAGATCGTGCTGCCGCGGTTGAACGAGTGGGGCGACGAGGTGGATCGCGTGAAGATTCGCGGCCAGCTCCCGCGTCACTTGCAGTCGCGTGAGCGACTCTGGCTCCGGACCTCGGACACCCGGTTCTATCGCATCGAGCTGCTGGCCCCCGGCACCGGCGACATGTACGGCATGACCGTGCTGGAAGTCGATCCGACGTTCCGTCTGCTCAGCCGCCTGGACGCGCGGCGCGCCCACGTCACCCCGGAGGGCTGGGAGATGACGGACGGCGCCTTCCGCGAGTTCGGGCCGAAGGGCGAGGTCAGCACCATCCCGTTCGCGATGACCGCGCTCGACATGCAGGAGGACCTCGACGACTTCACGAAGATCCAGAAGCCGATCGCGGCGATGAGCTACTGGGAGCTGAAGGACTACATCGGCCGGCTGCAGGCCACCGGCTTCCAGGTGAAGAAGTATCTCGTCGAGCTCTATTCCAAGCTGTCGTTCCCGCTGGTGAACATGATCATGGTCCTGGTGGCGATCCCGTTTTCGCTCCAGGCCCCGCGCGGCGGGCGACTGTTCGGCGTGGGCCTGGCCATCGCCATCATGGCCGGCTATCTCGTCGTCCACTACATCGCGCTGGCCTTCGCGCGGGCCGATCTGCTCCCGCCGCTGCTGGCCGCCTGGACCGCCAACATCATCTTCCTCGGTCTGGGCACCTCGCTCTTCCTGCGCGCCAGGACGTGTTAGATGGGGGGCCCCGAAGGGCCCCCCGAGCCCCCCACGCTCCGCGCCCCGGCGAGCCGTGGCGCTTCGCGAGTGGCAGTCGGCTCCAGGCTTCGAACTGACTCGCTCCCCTCGCCGACGCGCCGGCGGAGCGGCGTCCTCTGCGGCGGGATTCGGTGAGGGCGCGGAGGGCTTCTCCAGGCGCTTCTGCTCGGCGCCGTAGGTCGCCCAGTCGCCCTTGCGCAGGGCTTCTTGGGAGCGCGTGTAGGCTTCCAGGGCGCGCTGGGCGAGCGCCCGTTCGCTGGCCGACGGCGTCGTGGCCGGCGCGCCCGGCGTCGAGGTGGTCGCGGCGGTGGACGCCGGGGGCGGTGCGCTGCGGCCGCCGAAGATCCGGGCCAGCGACTGCTCGAGCGTCGGCTCCATGGCGATCTGGTTGCCGTAGGCGACGATCACGCGCCGGAGCTCGGGCAGTGCCCCCTGCTCGGAGGCGGCCAGGTAGAGCGGCTGGACGTAGATCAGGGACTGCTCGAGCGGGATGGCCAGGAGCGAGCCGCGAATGACCGTCGAGCCGCGCTGGTTCCACAGCGAGAGCTGCTGCGAGATCAGCGGGTCCTGATCGATCCGCGCGTCGATCTGTCGTGGGCCGTACACCAGCTTCTGCTTGGGGAAGTTGTAGACGATGAGGCGGCCGTAGTTGGGCGGATCGGAGCGGGCGGCCAGCCAGGCGATCATGTTGTCGCGGCGGCTGGGATTGAAGAGCGTGAGGAGGATGAACTCCTCCTTGGACTCTCCCGGCAGCCGCATGATCGTGAAGTACGGCTCCATCTCCTTGTCGCGTCCCTCGACGGTCCGCCGCGGGACGGCCCACAGGTCCTCCTTGTTGTAGAACACCTGGGGGTCTTCCATGTGATAGACGGCGTGCTTGCGCGCCTGGATCGCGAAGAAGTCCTCGGGATAGCGGATGTGGCGCTGCAGGTCGGCCGGCATCTGCGCCAGCGGCTTGAGCAGGCCCGGGAAGCCCCGGGCGTAGGTGCGCACGATCGGATCGGTGGCGTCGGCCACGTAGAAGGTCACCACCCCGTCGTAGGCGTCCACCGTCACCTTCACCGAGTTGCGAATGTAGTTGCCCATGCCGCGGACGGGCTCGGAGTACGGGTAGCGATCGGTCGTGGTGTAGCCGTCGAGCATCCACACCAGGCGCCCGGCGTCGTTGATGACGAGGTAGGGATCGCGGTCGTAGCGGAAGAACGGCGCGATCCGCTCGATCCGCGGCGCGATCTCCCGGTTCATCAGGATCCGGCTCTCGGGCGTGATGTCGTCGGACAGGATGATCTTGAGCTCGCCGAAGCGGGCCGCGAAGGCCAGGCGCCGCAGCCACGACGTGATCGGCACGCCCCCACGCCCGGCGTAGCGCGCGTAGACGTTCTGGTCCCCGCGCGGATAGTCGAGCTCCTGGGAGCGCGTGCGGACCAGGATGTACTCGTTGGCGATCTCGCCGAAGTAGATCTCCGGCCGCGTGATCGCGGGAAAGCCGCCCGCCGACTGCGGCGGGATGTCCTTGACGAAGAACTCGGGGAGCCCCTCGGGGGTGATACGCGTGACCGGGCCCACCACCACGCCGTAGCCGTGGGTATAGGTCAGGTGCTCGTTGATCCAGTTCCGGCCCCCCTGCAGGTGCTGATACGAGAGCTCGCGCGGGGACAGCATGAGCTGGCGGTACTCGCCATTGATCAGGTAGCGGTCGTTGTCCACGTCGACGAACTTGTAGTACGTCCGGATCTCCTGGAGCTGGGCGAACGTCCGCAGCAGCGGCCGGTAGTCCCACAGGCGGATGTTCTTGATCGTCGTCTCGTTGTGCGTGAGCGCGCGCGCGTCGAGCGTGTCGTCGGCGGGGAACTCCTTTTCCTGGATCCGATCGAGCCCGTAGGCGGCGCGCGTGAACCGGATGTTGTGCGCGATGAAGGGCCGCTCGGCGGCCAGCTCGTTGGGGGACACCCGGAAGCGCTGCAGCAGCGCCGGGTAGGCGCCGAGCCCGACGACCCACGCGAAGACCAGCAGCGCCAGGCCGTAGCCCACCAGGTAGAGCCCCGGCCGCCCGATCTGGGCCACGCAGGCGGCGGCGGCCAGCACGCTGAGCATGGCCAGGCCTCCCAGCGCCGGCAGCGTGGCAAACACGTCGGTGTAGGCCGCTCCGAAGATGAACCCGCGCTCGGAGAAGACGACCTCGTAGCGGTCGAGCCAGAAGCCGACCGCCTTGAGCACCAGGAGCAGGGCGCCCAGCAGGAGCAGGTGCGTACGGGCGCCGCCCGCGATGCGAGGTCCGCGCGTCGTCAGCACCAGGCTGCGCTGCAGACCGTAGAGCACCAGTGTGAGCAGCATGGTCCCCGCCGCCAGGGCCAGCGCCCAGCCGTGGATCATGCGCCAGAACGGCAGGACGAACACGAAGAACCCGAGATCCTGACCGAAGACCGGGTCGACGGCTCCGAACGGCTCGGCGTTCTGGTAGCCGAGGACGACTTCCCAGTGCACGCTGGCCCGCAATCCCGCCACGGTGGCGATCGCCAGCAGGACGATGGGCAGGAAGCGGCGGATGAGCGGCTCGATCACCACGCGGCCGGGCAGGCCGAGCTGGTCCTCCAGCTCCCACAGCACGTCGGGCGCGGCGGTGCGGGCGGCGAACATGAGGTTCGCGGCCAGGAAGACCAGGACCGAGACCATCACCGCGGTGAACAGGGCGCCGCGCAGCGACAGCGTCGTCCAGAAGACGCCCGTGTAGCCGACCTCGCCGAACCACAGCCAGTCCGTGTAGAACGGCACGACCTGGGCGCCGATCGCCAGCAGGAAGAACAGGCCGACCAGGAACAGGATCGGCTGCGGCCGTCTCATGGGACCATCTTGTTCATCGTCGTCCCGGCGTCATCGTCGTCCCGTCTCCCTGGCCGCGTCTGGCGTCGGTTTCGCGCAGCGGTCCGGCCGCCGCTGTCTCGGGCCGGGAGGAGACCGGTGCCGACGGCTCAAACGGACCCGTGACACCGTGGAACCGGGGACGACCTTCCGCGCCGAGCTAGATCCCGGCGGCGTTCCGAAGGTCCTTCACGCGGCCGGTAGCTTCCCACGTGAAGTCGGGGTCGTTCCGACCGAAGTGCCCGAAGGCGGCCGTCTTCCGGAAGATCGGACGGCGCAGGTTGAGGTACTCGATGATGGCGCGCGGCCGGAAGTCGAAGTGCTTGCGCACGAGCTCCTCGAGCTGACGCTCGGTGAGCTTGGCGGTCCCGTCGGTCTTCACCATGATGGAGACGGGCTCCGGCACGCCGATCGCGTAGGCCACCTGCACCTGCGCGCGCTCGGCCAGGCCGGCGGCCACGATGTTCTTGGCCACGTGCCGCGCCATGTAGGCGCCGGAGCGATCGACCTTCGTCGGATCCTTGCCCGAGAACGCGCCGCCGCCGTGCGGACACGAGCCGCCGTAGGTATCGACGATGATCTTGCGCCCGGTGAGGCCCGTGTCACCCATGGGCCCCCCGGTGACGAACCGGCCGGTCGGATTGATGTGGTAGACGACCTTGTTGGGATCGATGAGGTTGGCCGGCACGACCGGCTGGATCACGTGCTTGAGAATGTCGTTGCGAATCTGATCCTGGCCGATGTGATCGGCGTGCTGCGTGGACACCACGATGGTCTCGACTCCGACCGGCTGGCCGTCGCGGTAGCGCACGCTGACCTGGCTCTTGCCGTCCGGGCGGAGGTAGTCGAGCGTCCCGCTGCGGCGGACCTGGCTGAGCCGCTCGACCAGCCGATGCGAGAGCATGATCGGCAGCGGCATGAGCTCCTCGGTCTCGCGGCACGCGTAGCCGAACATGAGCCCCTGGTCGCCAGCGCCCTCCTTGTCGACACCGAGCGCGATGTCGGGCGACTGCTTGTCGATGGCGGCGATGACGCCGCAGGTGTGGCAGTCGAAGCCGAGCGCGGAGTCGATGTAGCCGATGTCCTTGATGGTCCGGCGCACGAGCTCCGGGATGTCGACGTAGCACGACGTGGTGATCTCGCCGGCCACCACCACCAGCCCGGTGGTGAGCAGCGTCTCGCAGGCGACGCGGCCGGTCGGGTCCTGGCCGAGGATCGCGTCGAGCACCGCGTCGGAAATCTGATCGGCGATCTTGTCGGGGTGCCCCTCCGTCACCGATTCCGACGTGAACAGATGCTCATCCCGCGCCATGCGAATCTCCTTCGAACGAGGATCGAACCGGGTCACTCTAGCACGGTGTCGCGCGCGCTCTCAAGGGCGCGGGCGGCGCTCGTCCGACGGCGTCGCCAGCCGGCGCTTCACCTCGGTGAGCATCGGCACCGGCCAGGGATCGGTTCCCTGCAGCATGGCGACGTAGTAGCTCACCCACTGCCCGAGCGCGGCGAGCGAGAGCAGGCGGGCCAGGCGACCACGGCCGCGGGCCCACACCTCGCTGAGGCCGCCGGCGTGGGGACCGAGCATCTCGCGCAGCAGGGTGAAACGGCCCGCGATCTCGACGGCCTCGGCGTCCTCGCGCAGGAGCACGGCGTGACGGCCGGCCGCCCCCGGCCCGCCCCACGCCTCGATCTCGTTGTGGTTCATCTCCGGGACGGCGCCGGCGATCGCCAGCACCTTGGCGTTCTCTTCGAGGTCGGTCTTCCAGCGATAGGCCACCGCGCCGGTCAGCGGTCCGCCGTAGATCACCGGCAGTCGCGTGCCGATGGCCAGCGCCAGGCGCTTGGCCTCGTTCTTCTCGGTCGGGCGCTCGGGCCCGAGATCCTCGCCCTGGTCCTGGACCACGCTCAGCGCTTCCTCGATGTCGGTCGCGCTGGCGGCCGGCGCGCCGCAGGCGGCCAGCACGGTCAGCAGCGGGAACGCGAGATAGCCGAGCGCCATGCGCGGCATGAGCCCCGCCGGCAGCGTCACCCGGGGGAACCCGTGCGTCTGCGCGAGCGCCCCGAGCGCTCCGCCCGCCGTCACCGCCACCACCGGGATGCCGCGCCGGAGCGCGACCTCGACGGCAGAGAGGACCTCGGCGGTGTCGCCGGAGTACGACAGCGCGACGACGAGTGACTCGGGCCCGGCGGCGGCCGGCAATCCGTAGCCTCGATGCACCAGCATCGGCACGTCGAGCGTGTCGGAGGCACAGGCGGCGACCAGATCGCCGCCGGCGGCCGAGCCGCCCATTCCCGCCACGACCACGAGCCGCGGACGTACGGCCGCCGGCAGCGGCATCGGCTGCAGGGCCTGGGCCCGCCGGCAGTGCGCCGGGAATTCGGTGAGGACGCGGCGCGTGTCGTGCCGGTCGACGCGCTCGATGGCGCGCGGGTCGTCGAGAATCATTGCTCCACCATGGTCAGGGTCATCGATATCTCCTGGGTCGTACCTGATAGCGGCCAGCTCACCAGCAGCGCGGTCCCCTGGTACAGCCGCTCGAAACCGCCTTCGGACACCGACACGGTCTCCACCGGTCCCCACTGAAGCGTGGCCGCCGGGCTCCACGCCAGGTGCGCCTGCAGCCCGAGCCATTCGTCGACGAGCGCCACGTCCGTGGCGTCGCCGGCCTGGCCGGCACTGCCGAGCGACGGCCGGTCTGGTCGGGTGAGGTAGCGCCCCGGCGCATCGCCGGCGCTCAGCGCGAGATTCCACTGCACCGCCCATCGTCCGGCGAGCTCGCTCCCCGCGGGTGCGGTCAGGCGGTAGCGCGCGCTCACCGTGGCGCCGGCGACCGTCACGCGCTTTTCGACGGTGGCGAGCTCCGGATGATCGACACGCAGGCGCAGCACGATCTCGACGCCGTCGCGGCGCCGCTCCACGGCGTGCTCGAAGACCGCATCACCGAGCGTCAGTCGGCACGCGGCCCAGGGCTCCACCGCGTCGAGGTCACCATCGGAGGCGAAGAGGCCGTCGAGCAGCGAGGCGCGCCGGAACCGATCGTAGGCCAGGAGCCGATGCAGGCCCGGCTCCTTCTCCGGCGTGGTGTCGCCGATCGAGCGCGTCGCGCCCTGCCCTTCGGCGCCGCCGGCGAGGCGTGCGTGATAGGTCTCGGGCCGCCGGGCGAGCACGTCGGCCGCGTCGTGCCGGCGCCCGAGGGCGCCGATCTCGGTCAGCGTGCCGCCCCGCGCCGGGTTCAGCGTGACGGAGAGATCGGACGTGCGCACGACGATCTCGTCCTGACCGTCGCCGTTCACGTCGGCCACCGTGACTTCGAGCGGCGCGCCGCCGCTGGCCAGACGGGCCTCCGCCTCCAGCAGCGCGGTCTTCACCGCCCGGCGCAGGTGGGGCAAGTAGCAGCCGCCGAACACGCCGTGCCAGTAGGCATCGTTGGCCTGGCCGCGCCAGAGCGCCTCGCGCGCCGCCAGCACCGCCCGGTCGTCGGGCCGCCGCGTCTGCGCCTGCGAGATCGCCGCGGACAGCCGCAGCATCTTCCAGTAGATCTCGGCCACCTCCGGGTACTTGACGAGGAAGTTGCGCCAGAATCCGCCGCGCAGCTGGCCGATCAGGCGCGCGGCGCCCTCCAGCGGGCCAAGATCGCGCTTGGCTTCCTCCAGCGCCCGCCCCGCCTCGGTGGGCAGCGCCCACTCGCCCATCTCCTGGTAGGACGCCGTGGGCAGATAGACGCGCCCGGTGGCCGGCCCCGCGTCCACGACGTCGGCGAGGGTGGCCCATCGCAGCCACGGGGTCTCGCTGATCCGGTCGAAGAACGCGTCGAGCCAGCCGTCCTCGTAGACGTGCTTGAAGGTGCCCGGCCAGCCGCCGAACTTCTCGCCGTCATCGGCCACCGTCACCGCCGCGACCCGGCCGTGCTGCTCGCCGAGGTACTCGATCGACTTTTCGACCTCGGCGAACGGGATGAGATGTCGCAGGCGGCCGTTGATCGGGAAAGACGCCGACGGTGGCGCCCTGATCCTCGGTGAGGTAGTAGCCGCCGAGCTCGTCGGGCGACAGGCCGGCCAGCGCGAAGTGCTGATCGTCGACCAGCACGTACTCGACGCCGGCGTCCCGCAGGGCGCGCGGCAGGGTGGGCTCCCACACGCGCTCGGCCAGCCACATGCCGCGCGGGCTCACCCCGAACTCGGTCTTCAAGAAGGCGCTCAGCCGCTCGATCTGACCGCGCTTGTCGGCGTCGGGCAGGATGGCGAGGATCGGCTCGTAGAAGCCGCCGGTCAGCAGCTCGATGCGCCCGCTGGCGGCCAGCTCCCCGAGCAGATCGAACGTCGAGCGCGCGTGCGCCCGCAGCCATTCGAGCAGGCTGCCCGTGCAGTGCACGGTCATGCGGACCTCGGTGCGCGCGCGGAGCCGCTCGAGGAAGGGCCGGTAGGCGTGCTCGGTCGTCTCGACGAGAACGCTGTCGAAGTTCCCGATCGGCTGATGGTTGTGTACGCCGAAGCAGAATGCCAGCGGACTGCGGCTCACGGCTACTCGCGATCCAGATCCCGGTGGACGACGCCGGCGGCCAGGCCGAGCCGGTCGAGAAACCCCTTGAGCTCCTCCACCAGCGCCACCGAGCGGTGGCGTCCGCCCGTGCAGCCGACCGCGACCGTGAGATAGGCCTTGCCTTCCCGCTGGTAGGCGGGCAGCACGAAGCCCAGGAAATCCTCGAGCCGCCGCAGCAGCTCGCGGCTCTCCTCCGCCTTCATGACGAAGTCCCGCACTCGGCTGTCGCGTCCGTCCAGCGGGCGCAGCGCCTCCACGAAGTGCGGGTTGGGCAGGAAGCGGACGTCGAACACGAGGTCGGCGTCGAAGGGCACGCCGTGCTTGAAGCCGAACGACACCAGCGAGATGGACAGGCCCGGCCGGCGGCCCGGCGTGACGTAGTGCTCGACGAGCAGATCCTTGAGCTGGTGCACGGTCAGCGCGGAGGAGTCCACCACACGGTCGGCGACCTCGCGCAGCGTGGAGAGCATCTTGCGCTCGGCGCGGATGCCGTCGAGCACGTTGCCGTCGGGCGCCAGCGGATGGCGGCGGCGCGTCTCGCGGTAGCGCCGCACCAGTGACTCCTCGCTCGCCTCCAGGAACAGCACCTCGGCGGTGTGCCCGCGCTTGCGCAGCTCGGCCAGCGTGTCGAGCAGATGCGTGAGGTATTCGCCCTCGCGGACGTCCACGCCCAGCGCCACCCGGTCGACGGTGTGCGTGGAGCGGGCGACGAGATCGGCGAAGGTGGGAATGAGCGTGGTCGGCAGGTTGTCCACGCAGAAGAAGCCCATGTCCTCGAAGCACTTGATCGCGTAGCTCTTGCCCGCGCCGCTCATGCCCGGTGATGACGACGAACGTGATGGGGCCGGCCATCGACCCTAGGCCACCTCGCCGGTGGCCCGGCGCGTTTGCGCGGCACGGGTGAGCCGTCGCGGCGCGAGCCGGCGACGATCCTTGGCCCGGCGCACCTGGTGGTCCAGGCGCTCCACCGCGGCGTCCACCGCCGCCATGAGGTCGGCATCGGTGGCCGTGGTCGAGAACACCTGGTGTCGCGCCGTGAGCGTGAGGCGGACGGTGCGTCGGAACTTCTCGGCGGTGAACGTGGCGCGCGCCTCGATCAGCGCCGGCACGAGACGGCCGACCCGCGCGACCTTTCGCGTGACGGCGTCCTTGAAGTCCCGACCCAGCACGATCCCGCGGCCACTGATGATGAGATCCATGGTGACCTCCTACCTGATGGGGGGCCCCGAGATGGCCCCCCATACCCCCCACGCGTTCGGAGCGTCCCGGCGGAGCCGGGCCACTCCTCTGTGACGCGCTCGGCCCCGGCGCTGCGGACTACCGACCGCGGGCCGCGAGGCTTCTGTCAGCGACGCTTCGGTGCCAGGCGGCGCTGGTGCGACGGGAGGATGCCGAGCTCCTCGCGATACTTGGCGACCGTGCGGCGCGCGATGGTGAGCCCGCGTCCCTTGAGGATCTGCGCCACCTCCTGGTCGGACAGCGGCTTGGCCGGGTCCTCGTTGGCCAGCAGATCCTGGATCATCTTCTTCACCGACACCGACGAGACCATCTCACCGTCGCCCGAGGCGATGCCGCTGTGGAAGAAGAACTTCAGCTCGAAGAGGCCTTGCGGCGTCTCCACGTACTTGTTGGTCGTGACGCGGCTGATGGTGGACTCGTGCATGCCGATGTCCTCACCCACGTCGCGCAGCGACAGCGGGCGCAGGCACGGCAGCCCCTTGTCCAGGAACTCGCGCTGGAACTTCACGATCGACTGCGTGACCTTGCGCAGCGTGCGCTGGCGCTGGTCCACGCTCTTGATGAGCCACACCGCCGAGCGCAGCTTCTGCTCCACGTACTCCCGGGCCTCGCTGCCGGCGGTACGCAGCAGTGAGCGATAGAGCGAATTCACGCGCAGGCGCGGGACGCCGTCCTCGTTCAGGACCACCACGTACTCGCCGCCCATCTTGTGCACGACCACGTCGGGCACGATGTAGCGGGAGTCACTGCCGCCGAAGCGCCGCCCCGGCTTGGGCTCGAGGCCCATGATCTCCTCGACCGATTCCATGATGCGGTCCAGCGAGAGCTTGAGCGCCCGCGCGATGTCGGGATAGCGGCGCCGGCTCAGCTCGTCGAAGTGCTCCTCCACGATCTCCACCGACACCGGGTCGGGGTTGGGATCGGCCTTGAGCTGGATGAGCAGGCACTCCTGGATGGAGCGGGCCGCCACCCCGGGCGGGTCGAACGCCTGCACCAGGGCCAGGACCTTCTCGACCTCTTCCACCGTGGTCTCGCACCGCTGGGCGAGCTCGGCCACGTCGGCGCGGAGGTAGCCGTCCTCGTCGAGGTTGCCGATGATCTCGTTGCCGATGCGACGGACCAGCGGATCCTCGGTCGTGAACCGCAGCTGCTCGTCGAGGTGGTCGGTCAGCGAGTTGACCGAGCGCACGATGTTCTCGAAGGGCAGGTCCTCGCGCTCCTCCTGGGAGACGAGCGACCGCTCCTCGTGATCGTCGAACATCACCGCGTTGAGGTCGAAGGGCAGGTCGTCGGTCTGCCGCTCGTTGGTCGGCGGCGGCTCCACCGGCGCCGGCTCCAGCGGCGTGGTGGTGGGGGCGTCGGGCGTCGTCGACGCGGAGGCCTCGGGGGCGGCCTCGGTTTCGGGCGCCACCTCCTCGAGGAGCGGGTTCTCGAGCAGCTCTTTCTGTACGACCTCCTGCAGCTCGAGCGTCGAGAGCTGCAGGAGCTGAATCGCCTGCTGGAGCAGCGGGGTCATGACGACCCGCTGGCTCTGCCGGAGTGAGAGGCGCGCTTCCATAGCCATAGCTACGTCGTCTCCGTCGCCCTAGAGGGCGAACTTCTCACCGAGATAGATCTCTCGGGCGATCGGACTGTTGGCGATCTCGCTTGCCGTGCCTGACACCAGAATCTTGCCGTCGTAGAGGATGTAGGCACGGTCCGTGATGGCCAGCGTCTCGCGTACGTTGTGGTCAGTGATCAGGACGCCGATGCCCCGGTCGCGCAGCCGAGAGATGATCTCCTGGATGTCGGCGATGGCGATCGGGTCGATGCCGGTGAACGGCTCGTCGAGCAGCAGGTACTGGGGACCGTTGACCAGGGCGCGGGTGATCTCCAGCCGCCGGCGCTCACCGCCCGACAGCGTGTAGGCCGGGTAGGGCGCCAGCGCGGTCAGGTCGAGCTCGGCCAGCAGCTCGCGCGCCCGCTCTTTCCGCTCGGCGGCGCCGAGGTCCAGCGTCTCCAGGATCGCCAGCAGATTCTCCTCCACGGTCAGCTTCCGAAATACCGACGACTCCTGCGGCAGGTATCCGACACCGAGCCGACAGCGCTGATACATCGGCAGCGCGGTGATCTCGCGTCCTTCCAAAAAGATACGGCCGCCGTCGGTCGGCAGCAAGCCGACGATCATGTAGAACGACGTGGTCTTGCCCGCCCCGTTGGGGCCGAGCAGACCCACCACCTCACCGCGCTGGATGTCGACCGATACGTTGTCGACGACCTTGCGGTGCTTGAACCATTTCTGCAGGCCCTGGGCGACCAGTCCTTCCATCGCTTAGTTGGCGCACGCCGTCGCCGCGGTCTTGACCGGCGCGCTGGCGTCCTTCTTCGGCTGGTTCTGCTCGCGCGGGAAGAACACCGCCTTCACCCGCTCCTGGGTACCGCCCTGCACGATCGAGCGGTCCTGCGACAGGTAGATGGTGATGGTCTCGCCGCTGACGACGTTGTCGTCCTGCCACACGCGGGCGCCGCCCATCAGGACCACGCGCTGCTCGAGATCGTAGTACTCGGCCCGGCGCGCCGTCCCGGTGCGGCAGTCCTTGGTGATGATCCGGATGTTGCCGGTCGACACCGTGCGCAGGATCCGGTCACCCTTCTCGTCGAGGTAGACCTCCATGCGGTCGGCGTACTGCACCGAGTTGTTCTGCCGGGCCACCACGTTGCCGGTGAAGATCACCAGGCTCTCCTTGCCGAACCGCTCCATGCGATCCGAATCCACGGTGACCGGCTGATTGCGGTCTTCCTTGTCGCGCTCGGCCCGGTCACGCTCGGCCGGCTTGACGTCCGGCTCCGCCGGTTTGACGGCGGGCGGCGGCGTCGGGGCCGCCACGCGGATCGGCGCGGCACCGCTGCTGGGCGGGCCGGCCGGCTTGCTGGCCGACGCCCGAGCCGTCGTCGGCCCGCTGCGTGGCGGCTCGGCGCTCGTCTCGCACGCGATGAGCGACAGCACGGCGGTCAGCGCCAGGGCGGTACGGATCATTGCGGTACTCCTTTGCCCGGACCGGCCAGCCCCTTGTCTTGCACGAACGTCGCGCGCACCCGGCCCGAGACGGTGGCGGTCTCATCGGCCATCCGCACGTCGAGGCCGGTGCCCTGCACGACCGAGCCGTGACGCGACATCAGGACCGGCGCGTCGGTCCACAGCCGGCGCTCGTCGGCCTGCCAGCGCAGCACGTTCGTCTCCAGACGCAGTCCGTCGTCGGACGTCACCACCACGTTGTGGCGCACCTCGACGTTGTTGGTGTTGCGGTCGAGCTCGCCCTCATCGCCGACGATGGTCCACGCACGGTCCTTCTGATATACGTTGGCGACCAGCTTGCGGAGCTTGGTCACGCCCGCCTCGTCGTACATCAGTGCCTGCTCGGCCTTCAGCCGCCACCGCACCCCTTTGGCCTCCTCCTCGAGATCGACTTCCTTTACCTGAAGGTCGGCGGTGGTGAGCGCCGGACCGATTGGCTCGACACGGGCCGATCGGCTCCTGACAACGAGTGTCACGGTCACCGCCACCACGAACAGTGCGACGACCGCGAAGATGACGCGAGCCAGGTTACGCATTTGGGCCACCGTGCAATTTCAGTACCACCCTATCACGGCCTTTCAGATGCAGGAAGAGAAAAACAGAGAAAAGGCTAGATGATCTTCGCGCGGAGGATGTCGTGTAAGTGAATGACACCACGGGGTCTTTGGCTCTCGTCGACCACGATCAAGCTGGTGATCTTGCCCTCCATGATCTCCAGCGCCTTGGCCGCCAGATCGTCGGCCCCGATGGTCCTCGGGCCTCGCGTCGCCACCTCCCCGGCCAGCAGCGTGTCGAACGAGCCGCCCCGCATGTGCAGCCGGCGCAGGTCGCCGTCTGTGATGATACCCACCAGCCGGCCGTCCGCGCCGACCACGATCGTCATGCCCAGGCCCTTGCGGGTCATCTCCTGGATCGCCTCGCGTAGCGAGGCTGCCTCGGAGACCGCCGGCATCGCTTCGCCGGTGTGCATGAGATCACCGACCCGGAACAGCGCGCGCCAGCCGAGCGCGCCAGCCGGGTGCAACGCGGCATAGTCCTCGGGCCTCAGGCCGCGGAGCTCGAGGAGCACCATGGCCAGGGCGTCGCCCAGGGCCAGCGCGGCGGTGGTCGACGAGGTCGGCGCGAGATTCAGCGGACACGCCTCCTCGGCCACGCTCACGTCGAGGACGACGTCGCTCTGACGGGCGAGTGTCGACTTGGGATTGCCGGTCAGCAGCACGATGGGCACGCCGAGTCGCTTGAGCGGCGGCAGGATCGCCAGCATCTCGTTCGTCTCGCCCGAGTTCGATAGCGCCACGACGAGGTCGCCCCGGGCCACCATCCCCACGTCGCCGTGCATGCCTTCGGCCGGGTGCAGGAAGTAGGCGGGCGTGCCGGTCGAGGCCAGCGTGGCGGCGATCTTGCGCCCGACCAGCCCCGACTTGCCGATGCCCGTCACGATCGATCCGACCGGTGCAGCCGCGCATCATCTCGACGGCGCGCTCGAACCGCTCGTCGACCTTGGGGATGAGCGCCGAGGATCGCGTCGGCCTCGATGCGCAGCACGCGCTCGGCCAGCGCGCGGACGTCGCGGCGCGGCGCCTCGCTCACGCCTCACCCAGCGCGGCGCGGATGGCCCCGGAGCTGATCCAGGAGCGGCGGCAGATCGTCGATGCGCAGCATGTTGGGACCGTCGGAGAGCGGGCGGCCGTCGGGCAGCGTGCGGTCCGGGTCCTCGTGCATCTCCATGAAGAGCGCGTCGACGCCGAAGGCGACGGCGGCCCGCGCCAGCGCCCTGCACGTAGCGGCGCTCGCCGCCGGAGCGGTCGCCGGCGCCGCCCGGGAGCTGGACCGAGTGGGTGGCGTCGAACACCACCGGGTAGCCGAGCTCGCGCATGATCGCGAGTCCGCGCATGTCCACCACGAGGTTGTTGTAGCCGAACGACGTGCCGCGCTCGGTGAGGAGCAAGGCGTCGTTGCCGGTGGACACGACCTTGTCGACCACGTTCTGCATGTCGCCGGGGCGCCACGAACTGGCCCTTCTTCACGTTCACCGGCTTGCCGGTGGCGGCCGCCGCCAGGACCAGGTCGGTCTGCCGGCAGAGGAAGGCCGGGATCTGCAGCACGTCGAGCACCGTCGGCGGCCGGCTCGACCTCCGAGACCTGGTGGACGTCGGACAGGACCGGGACGCCGATCGTCGTCCCGGACCTTGCGCAGGATGCGCAGGCCTTCCGACGAGCCCGGGGCCCCGGTAGCTGTTGCACCGACGAGCGGTTGGCCTTGTCGTAGGACGACTTGTAGATGAACGGCACCCGTGGTCCGCCGCGATCGCCGCCAGCCGCTCGGCCGTCATGAGCGCGTGCTTCTCGTTCTCGATGGCGCAGGGACCCCCGATGAGCACCAGCGGTGCGCCGCCGCCGATCGTGATGGGGCCGATGCGCACCGGGCGTGTGGTCATGGCGCGCCGCCGGCCATCCCGTGATCGAGGGCGGCCTTCACGAAGCCGGCGAAGAGCGGATGCGGATCCCACGGCCGCGAGCGGAACTCGGGATGGAACTGGCCGGCGACGAAGTAGGGATGCTCGGCGAGCTCGATGATCTCGACCAGCTGCTTCTCGGCCCACAGTCCCGGACACGCGCAGCCCGTGCTTCTCGAGCGTTCGCGACGTAGTCGTTGTTGACCTCGTAGCGGTGCCGGTGGCGCTCCTGGATGATCCCCTGCCCGTACAGCCGCGAGGCGCGCGTGCCCTCGGCCAGGAGGATCGGGTAGAGGCCCAGCCGCATCGTGCCGCCCTTGTCGGCCAGCGCGCCGCTGCTCGGGGAGCAGGTCGATCACCAGGTGGGGCGCGTCGGCCACGAACTCCGAGGAGTTGGCGCCGGCCAGGCCGCACACGTGGCGCGCGTACTCGATGACCGCGCACTGCATGCCCAGGCAGATGCCGAAGTACGGCACCCCCTCCTCGCGCGCGTAGCGCACCGCCTCGATCTTGCCCTCGATGCCGCGGTCGCCGAAGCCGCCGGGGACCAGGATGCCGTGCACGTCGCGAAAGTGCGCGGCGGCGCCGTCGCGCTCGATGTGCTCGGCGTCCACCCACGCCACCTCCACGCGGGCGTCGTTGGCGATGCCGCCGTGGGCCAGGGCCTCGATGAGGCTCTTGTAGGAGTCCTTCAGCTCGACGTACTTGCCGACCACCGCGATGCGGCGTGGCCGTGCGCGGCGACTTCACGCGGCGCACCACGTCCTCCCAGCGCGAGAGGTCGATCGGCCGCGCCTCCAGCCCGAGCAGCTTGATGACGATCTCGTCGAGTCCCTCCCGGTGGAAGACCAGCGGCACCTCGTAGATCGTCTCGACGTCCTTGGCCGTGATGACGGCCTCCTCCTCGACGTCGCAGAAGAGCGCGATCTTCGACTTGATGCCGGGCGGCAGGAAGCGATCGGTGCGGCAGAGCAGGATGTCGGGCTGGATCCCGATCGCCCGCAGCTCCTTCACCGAGTGCTGGGTGGCCTTGGTCTTGAGCTCGGCGGCGGCCTGCATGAAGGGCACGAGCGTCAGGTGCACGTAGAGGACGTTGTCCTTGCCCACGTCCTTGCTGCAGCTGGCGGATGGCCTCCAGGAACGGCAGGCTCTCGATGTCGCCCACCGTGCCGCCGACCTCGACGATGACGACGTCGGTGTCGCGCGCCACCTTGCCGGACCGACGCCTTGATCTCGTCGGTGATGTGGGGAATCACCTGCACGGTCCGCCCGAGATAGTCGCCGCGGCGCTCCTTCTGGATGACGGAGAAGTAGACCTTGCCGGTGGTGATGTTGTGATCGCGGGTCACCCGGGCCGAGGTGAAGCGCTCGTAGTGGCCGAGGTCGAGATCGGTCTCGCCGCCGTCGTCGGTGACGAAGACCTCGCCGTGCTGGTAGGGACTCATGGTGCCCGCGTCGACGTTGATGTAGGGATCCATCTTCTGCAGGGACACCCGGAAGCCGCGCGCTTCCAGCAGCGCACCGATGGACGCGGCGGCCAGCCCCTTGCCGAGCGAGGAGACCACGCCGCCGGTCACGAAGATGAATTTCGGACCCAAATCATCCCTCCCTTTTCCGGGTTTGGACCCAGGCATTAACGTAGTCGATTTCGCCGTGCCGGTCGCGAATTTCCCCCTCGAGCCGGGCATCGCGCACGCCGGCCAGCACCGTCGCGACTTCCGGCCCGCGGCGGCACCCCCAGCGCGATGACCTCCCCGCCGCCGAGCACGCGGACGCTCGGCGTGCGATGGCGGCCGACAGCCCGTCCAGCCGCTCGCGGGTGGCGGCGTCGCCGGTGAGATGGAGCCAGGCCAGCGCGGTCGGGCTGGCCGCGCGGAGGACGCGCGCCGCGTCGCTGCGTCGAGCCATCCCCAGGCTGCCCGCCAGCGACGTCGCCGCCGGCCAGCGTCTGCCGCACGCGCTCGAGCGGCGCGCCGCTCAGGCCGAGCCCGCGCAGCGTGGCGGCGCCGATCTCCGCCGTCTGGTCGGCGGCGAGCGCAGTGGCGAGCAGCTCCAGCGGCGGCGCCGGCACGGCGCGCGCGCGTGTCCAGGCGAGCGTCTCCGGCACGGCGCGCAGCCGCGTGAGGCCGGCACGCGTGGACCGGAAGCGGGGGTCGAGCAGGCGGAAGGCCCCGGCTCGCGCCAGGGCTGTCAGCGCCGTGGCGGGATCGGCGTCGGCGAGGATCCGCTCCAGCTCGGCGACGATCCGCGCCGGTGACAGCGCGGGATAGGGCGCCAGCGTGAGCGCCAGCGTCTGGCAGCGAGCGCTCCAGGGATCGAGGGCGAATCCCAGGCGGGCCGCATAGCGGGCGGCTCGGAAGATCCGCGTGGGATCTTCGACGAACGACAGCGGGTGCAGGATTCGCAGCCGCCGTCGCGCGATGTCGGCACCGCCGCCGAGCGGATCGAGCAGGCCGAAGCCGCCGGAGGCGAGCTCCACCGCCAGCGTGTTCACCGTGAAGTCACGGCGCCGGAGGTCCTGAGCGATGAGGGCCGGGAGCACGTGCGGCAGCGCGCCCGGACGCTCGTAGCGCTCCGAGCGCGCCGTCACGAGGTCCACGCGGCGCCGGTCGGGCAGCGTCACCGACGCGGTGAGGAAGCGCTCGTGCTCGACGAGGACGCCGCCCACCGCGTCGGCCAGCGCGCGAGCGACGGCGAGGGCGTCCCCTTCGACGACCACGTCCAGATCGTGAACGGCGGACGACCGCTCGAGCACGGCATCGCGCACGAGTCCACCGACGACGAAGGCCCGCGCGCCGTGCGCGGCGGCCAGGCGCCCGGCCGTGGCCAGCAAGTCGCGGCTGGCGGCCTCGAGCCCGCGCTCGAAGCGGCCCTTGAGAAAGAGCGTGACGGGCGGCGGGCGCCCGTCGTACGACGCCGAGCGTCGAGCGACGCTCGCCGACGACCACGGCGGGGGCCCCCCCGGCCAGATGCCGCCTCACGCGCACCTCCGACTCCCGGGGTGCGAGCACCGGCAGTCGCCGCGCCAGCTCGCCGAGCGCCAGGGTGCCGATACCGAGCGCAGCGGCGCGCACGAGATCGTCGCGCAGCACCCAGCCGCGAGCCCCGACGGCGAGCACCTCGGCGTGCCGGTGTCGCGCCAGCCGCAGGCCGTCCGTGGCGCTCAGGGTGGCCGGCGCCGACACCAGCGCGCCGTCGATCAGATCGGCGGCGGTGGGGGTGGCCTGGGGATAGGCGTGGCCGCGACGGGCCATCACTGCGCTCGCGGGTGGAAGGTGCGATACATGCGCTGGATCGCCGAGGTCGGCAGATGCGTGTAGATCTGCGTGGTCGAGATGTCCGCGTGGCCGAGCATGGCCTGGACCGATCGCAGGTCGGCGCCCCCCTCCAGCAAGTGACTGGCGAACGAGTGGCGCAGGACGTGGGGCGACACGCGCCGCTTGAGACCGGCCGCCGTCGCCGCCCGCCGGACGATCGTCCACAGCGACTGGCGGGAGAGCGGACCACCGCGCGGGTTCACGAAGAGCCGACCCGGATCGCGCGCGCCGCGTGTCGCGCGGACGGCTCTGCTGCAGATAGCGCCGCACCCACTCGAGCGCCTCGGCGCCGACCGGCACGAGCCGCTGCTTGCCGCCCTTGCCGGTGCAGATGACGTAGCCCGCGGTGAGATTCAGATCCTCCAGAGCCAGCCCCAGGCACTCGGAGGCGCGCATGCCCGTGGCGTAGAGCAGCTCGAGGACGGCGCGGTCGCGCACGCCGGCGGGCCGGCGCGCGTCGGGCGCCTCGACCAGCGCCCTCGTCGAGTCGATCGACAGCGCACGCGGCAGCGGCCGGGTGGTGCGGGGCGTGTCGAGATGCTCGGTGGGATCGCGATCGAGCTCCCCTTCGCGAACCAGATGACGGTAGAACCCGCGCAGGGCCGAGAGGCGGCGGGCGACGCTGGACGGCGCCAGCCCGCGCCGACGCAGGCCCTCAAGCCAGGTCACGACGTGCTCCGCCGTGACGCGCCGTGGGGGTCAGTCGGCGCGCGGTCAGAAAGCGCAGGAAGTCGTCGAGGTCTCTACGATATGCCGCGAGAGTATTTCGGGAGGCTCCGCGCTCGCTCTGGAGAGACCCGAGATACTCGGCGACCGCCTGCATCAGCGGCGCCTGGCCTCCGGCGGCGGAGGCCGCCTGGCGGGGGCGGATCGCGCGCGGTACGAGGAGTGCACGCGGGATTATATCAACGTCGACGACGCGACGGCAACACCCCCAGCAGCGTGGCGCGCTCGGGGCAGCCGACGACCGCGCTGGCGCCCAGGAAGACCGCCGACGCCGCCCGCGATCGTGATGGCGAGCCACGCGGCCTCCGGGGCCAGGCCGCTGGCCGGCGCGACCCACAGCATGATGACGCACCAGACCGCCAGTGGCGCGGACGCGGCCAGCGTACGCAGGATCGATATGGCCAGGGCCCGGCCACCCAGTCGACCAAAATCTCGGCGAGCAGCCCACAACAGGCCGAACAGGTTCACGTAAGCGCCGATCGACGACGCGCAAGCGAGGCCGGCGTGCCCCATCGGGTACATCAGCGCCGCCGCGGCGACGAGGTTGACGGCGATGGCGAGGGCGCCCAACCGTACGGCGATTCCCGGCCGAGCGACCGCGTAGAACGCCTGCGCCGCGATGCGCGCGCCGGCGAAGCCCACCAGCCCGACGGCGTACCAGATCAGCGCGATCGCGGTGGCCGCCGTATCCTCCGGCCCGAATCGACCCCGCTCGAAGAGCACGCGAGTGATCGGCGTGCTCGAACAGCACGAGCCCCACGGTGGCCGGGATCGACACGTACGCGGCCAGCCGCAGGGCGAAGTTGAGCGTGGCGGCCACGCCGCGCCGTGTCCCGGGCGGCGGCCTGGCGCGCCATGGCCGGCAGCGACGCCGAGGCGAGCGCGATGCCGAAGATGCCCAGCGGGAACTCCATCACGCGATCGGCGTAGTACAGAAACGAGATCGAGCCGACCGGCAGCAGCGAGGCCAGCAGGGTGTTGACGAAGACCATCACCTGCACCGCCGCCAGCCCGAAGACGGCCGGCAGCAGCAGACGGGCGATGCGGATCAGCGCCGGGTGGCGGAGGTCGCGCGACGGCGCCACGAGCAGGCCGATCCGCCTCAGGTCGGGCACCTGGATCAGGAGCTGGCCGACGCCGCCCAGCAGCACGCCGAACGCGAGGGAGAGGATCGGCGGGTCGACGTGACGAGCGAGCGCCAGCACCGCGGCGATCATGCCCGACGTTGAGCATCGCGGGCCCGAGCGCCGCCGCGAAGAAGCGTCCCTGGGAGTTGAGCACGCCCATGGCGAAGGCCGCGAGGCCGACCAGGAGCAGGTACGGAAACATGACGCGGGTGAGGCGCACGGCCAGGTCGAACTGGCCCGGATCGGCGGCGAAGCCGGGCGCGATGATGGTCAGCAGCCACGGTGCGGTCAGCACACCGAGGATGCTCGTGAGCCCCAGGACGATCAGCGCGGCGCCGAGCACCGCCCGGAGCATCCGGAGCATCTCGGGGCGCGGTCGGCTCATCGCGTAGTCGGTGAAGACCGGGATGACCGCGGTCGACAGGGCGCCCTCGGCCAGCAGCCGGCGCAGGATGTTGGGAATCCGGAAGGCCACGAAGAAGGCGTCGGTGATCGGGCCGGCGCCGAAGCACCTGGGCCACGACGACGTCACGCACGAAGCCCAGGACCCGGCTGGCCAGCGTGGCGCCGCCGATCGACCCCAGCGCGCCGACGACCTGGCGCTCGTGCGAGCTCACCTTGTAAATCCCCGTCGGCTCAGGCATGATTCACGCCGGTCTGTCGCACGCGCCCGACGCCGGCGGCCGACGATCCCGGTCCCCCACGGAGGAATCACCAGGTGGCGAACACGAAGTCGGCAGTGAAGCGGATTCGACAGAACGAGAATCGTCGCGTCCGCGAATCGTGCCGTGCGCTCGCAGCTGCGCTCGGCCGTGAAGGAAGCGCGCGCCGCGCAGGGGGCCGAGCAGAAGACCAGCATCGCCGAGGCGATCCGGGCGCTCGACAAGGCCGTCAGCAAGGGCGTGATCCATCGCAACACCGCGGCGCGCAAGAAGTCCGCGCTCGCCCGCCGTCTCGCCGGCTAGCCCCCTCATTTCCCCGCCGCGTCCGCATCGCACGCGACTCGTGCGCTCGGCGGCTGCTCGCCGCGTCCCAGCGCCCGCACCAGGTCGACGGCGGTCCGCGTGAGGCACGTGCCGGTCCGCGGCCCGTACAGGTTGACGCAGCTGACGTATCGCGGGTACTCGTCATCGGCCGGGGTGAGGAAGTAGCCGAGGTAGTCGTTCGTCAGCCCGGCGACCGCCGTGTGCCGGAAGCGGCCGTCGCCCGCCGCCTTGATCTCCCGTCCCAGCGCCGTCTGCAGCTCGCCCGGGAACGGCCAGCCACGCGGTGTCGCCCACCGCCACCGCCGTCAGCGTGGCGTCGCGCGGAAACACGCGGCCGATCGGCACGCGTGAGCCGGCGGGGCAGCGCCCGCCAGAGGCAGTTGTGCAGTGACAGCTGAGGCGTCGGCAGCGACGCCGTCCGGCTGACCGCCGCCAGCGCCGGCCGCACCGGCTCGGCCTGGGCCCATCCGGTCTGGACCGTCGTCGCCAGCGCGGCGCCGAGCTCGCGTGCGGCCCGCTCGCCGTGGCCGGCCGGGCTCACGTCGCCGACGGCGCCGTTGACGAAGAGCGCCGGAACGCCCAGCTCCCGCTCGATCCCCGCCGAGGCTTCGCCCATGACGTCGCCTGAGAGCCGCAGATTGCGCGGGCCGAGCGTGGTGCCGTGGATGGCGAAGTTCCAGACGAGCGCGAGCGGCCGCGCCTCGGCGTCGGTGACCCGCAGCACGATCATCTCGCGATCGAGGGGCTGGTCGAGGCGGCTCGAGATCACCGGCGGCGCGGCCACGCTGGCCACGGCCACCCGGGCCGGACGGCGCGCGGCGTCCGGCCCGCCGCACCGCGTCCACGACGGTGTCGAGCAGGAGCCGCCGGATGTCGGGATCGAGCCGGTCGAGGGCCAGCCAGCCGAGCGCTTCGGAGTCCACGAAGGCGCCGGGGCCGGAGTGGGTGTGGGATGCCGACAGGAGCAAGGTCGTCGCGGGCAGCGGCGCGGCGGCCAGCGCGCCGCAGGGCATCGGCGGTGAAGCTGCGGTCCACCGCCACGAGGTCGAGCGTGACCCAGGCCAGGCGGCGGCCGGCATGCTCGAGCACCAGCGCGCGGACCGCGAGCGCATCGCGCACGCCCTGCGACGGGCGGAACCAGAACGCGTGCGGATAGAGGCCGAGCACGTCGGGCAGCTTCAGGCGACGGCGCATGCTGCCGTAGCCGCCCAGCGGGTACGCCGGACGGGAGCTCGAGGGGCACGCGGACGGCGCCGGCCTGCAGGCAGTCCGGGCAGGGCGTGGCCGCGATGGCGGGCGTCGCCAGCGTGCCGAGGCTCACGACGGCGAGCGCGACCGCGAGCCAGGCGCGGTGGCTCACCTCGCCGTGCACAGATCGGCGACCAGCGCCGTCAGCTCGGCCCGCGGCTCACCACCCGACTTGCACCGCCACTCCGCCTCCCAGCACCGATCGAGCTGCATCAGCAAGGTCGTGCCTCGCTCACCCCCGCGACCCGGGCCATCATCGCCTCGATGACCGGCACCGGCACCGGACGGACCGAGGCGTGCGATCTGTCGCTCGACTGGCCGCGGGCGGCCAGTGCCCGCACGATCGCGGCGATGCGCACGCTGCGTGTGAGCAGCGCGAGCAGCGGCATCGCGTCCTCGGTGGCGAGCAGGCGGTCGAGCATCCGCAGCGCCTGGCGCGAGATCCGCGGCGCTCGACGGCGCGCGTGAGGTCGAAGGCCGCGCTCACCCGCTGCTCGCCGACGATCGCGCTCGACCTCGTCGCACGCCGACGCGGCGGTTGTCGCGTTCCGCCGAGCAGCGCGGCCTTGCGCGCCTCGCCGAGCAACCGGGCGCCGTCGTCGCCCACCCACTGCACGAGCAGTCGGGCGGCATCGTCCGCCGACCGTGAGTCCTTCGGCGGCCGCCCGCTGCTTGAGCCAGTCCTCGAGCGCCGCGTCCCCGGCGAACCGGGCAGCCCGACGATGCGCCGCGGGCGGCAGCGCGCCGAGGAGCCAGTGATCGATCCCGGCCCCGAGGCGCCGGGCAGCACGTCGTCGGCCAGCGAGGAGCAGGCAGGTGCTGGGATTGGGATCGCGCGCGTAGGCCGTCAAGCGTCTCCGCGGTCCCTTGGGCGGGCAGCAAGCCTGCGCACGGCGGACGATGACCAGACGGCGCTGGGTCATGAGCGGCAGGGTCACGGCCGAGCGCGCGACCGCCTCGCACCGAGACCTCCTCGCCCTCCAGCACCTCACGCCCGAGCGCGCGCTCGGGGCGTCCGCGAACAGCGCCGCGCGTCACGAGGTCGAGCGCGTCGTCGAGCAGCTGGTCGTCGGCGCCGTGCAGCAGGGCGACGGCGGGCGGCTGGCCCCGCTCGGCGGCCTGCAGGAAGGCGGCGTAGTCCACGGCGGTCCGGCTCGCGGCTAGAACCGCGTGACGGTCAGGCTCACGATGGCTGCGGCCGATCTCCACCGCGGCGGCCGTGCGCAGCGCCGTCTCCTCGCGCGAGATCGTCTGCGACACGGCGTTCTGGACCCGGAAGTCGAGCCTGCTCGCGGACCCCGCTCTGCTTGAACAGCATCTCGTTCTTGCGTCGACGTCGCGCAGCGGAGGTTCACGGTGACGACGAGCCGGTACTGGCGGACGTTGGCGTTCTTGTCGAAGGCGATGGAGTACACGTTGTAGCCGATGACCTCGCCGTCCAGGATGGCGTCGGCCTCGGTCCGGCTGGACGACCTTCAGCCGGCCGTTCGTGGAGAAGGCCTCGACCACCGCCCGGGTGAGGAGGCCCTCCACGCCGGGCTGCCGCGTGCGGTTGCTGGAAGATGGGGACCGCGATCGTCTTGATGTGGACGGGCAGCGTGCCGCTGACCGTGTAGCCGCAGCCCGCCGATCAGGACGCCGAGGACGCGAGGACCGCGCGCGGATCGCCGACGCCTCACGCGCGCGTCACGATGTTGACGAGCCGGTTGGCGACGACCACCGTCCGTTCGAGCGCGCGGCCCTGCAGCCACGGGCGCACGCGCTCGTCGGCGAGGGCCAGGCTCTCGCACCCGCTCCTCCGGCGCGTCGATCTCGACCGTGAGACGACCGCGCACCTTGCCGTCGACCTGCAGCACGACGGTCACCTCCGCTCGGGCGAGCGCGGCAGGATCGGCCACCGGCCACGGCTGCTCGAAGACGCTCTCCGGTGGCCGAGGTGCTGACCACAGCTCCTCGGTCACGTGCGGGACAGAAGGGCCGAGCAGGCAGGATCGTCGTCTCGATCGCCTCCCGCAGGAGCGCGGCGCGCTCCGCGCGCCGGCACGCGCGTCGCGCGCGCGCCGCCTCGAAGGCGTGGAGCGCGTTGACCAGCTCCATGATGGCGCTGATCGCCGTGTTGAAGTGGAAGTCGCCCTCGATGTCGTCCGTGACGCGCTTGATCGTCTCGTGGATCGTGCGCCGGAACGCCCGGCCTCCGTCCGTGCGTCGAGTCGGCGAGCGCCGCGTGCCGCCGACCGGGGCGCGGCGCTCGACCTCACGGGTGCGAGCGTGCGGCTGCATCCGACGAATCGCCACACGCGGTTCAGGAAGCGGCGAGGCGCCCTCCACCCCGTGGTCGTTCCAGTCCAGGTCCTTCTCGGGCGGCGCGGCGAACAGCGAGAAGAGCCGCGCGGTGTCGGCGCCGAACGTCCGGATGAGGTCGTCGGGATCGACGACGTTGCCCTTGGACTTCGACATCTTGGCGCCGTCCTTGATGACCATGCCCTGGCGTCAGCAGCGCGCTGAAACGGCTCGTCGACCTTGGTGAGGCCGAGGTCGCGCAGCACCTTGGTGTAGAAGCGCGCGTAGAGCAGGTGCAGCACGGCGTGCTCGATGCCGCCGATGTACTGATCGACCGGCATCCAGTAGTCGGCGGCCTGCGCGCTCGAACATGCCGCTGCTCGTAGCTGCGGCGAGCAGTAGCGGAGGAAGTACCAGGAGGACTCCACGAAGGTGTCCATCGTGTCGGTCTCGCGCCGGGCCTTGCCGCCGCACTTCGGGCACGTGGTGTTGACGAAGGAGGCCACGCTCGGCCAGCGGCGAGCCGCCCTTGCCGCGTGAGCTGCACGTCGTGCGGCAGCACGACCGGCAGGTTCTCCTCCGGCTCGGGCACCATGCCGTCGCGTCGGGCAGTAGACGACCGGAATCGGCGCGCCCCAGTAGCGCTGGCGGCTGATGCCCCAGTCGCGCAGCCGGTAGTTGACCTTGGCCACGCCAAGCCCGTGCTCGACGCAGCCAGTCGATGGCCTTGCGCTTGGCCTCGGCGATCGTGAGCCCGTCGAGGAAGCCGGAGTTGATCTTCACGCCGTCGCCCGTGTAGGCCTCGCCCGTCCAGCCGGCGGGACGCTGCACCGTCTCGATGATCGGCAGCCCGTGCTGCTCGGCGAACTCCCAGTCGCGCTGGTCCTCGCCGGGCACGGCCATGATGGCGCCGGTGCCGTAGCCCATCAGCACGTAGTCGGCGAGGAAGAGCGGCATCCGGCGCCCGGTGAACGGATTGACCACGCTGGGCGTGCAGGCGCAGGCCGCGCTTCGGACGATCCTCGGCGGTCCGCTCGATGCTCGGTCTGCTTGGCCACCTCGGCGCGGAAGCGCTCGACGCGCCGCGCGCTCCCGGCGTCGGCGCACGAGCGCGATCGACGAGCGGGATGCTCGGGCGCCAGCACGGCGTAGGTCACGCCGAAGACGGTGTCGGGCCGCGTCGTGAAGACGCGCGATCGCGAGGTCGGCGCGGCCCGCCACCGGGAGATCGAACTCCGCGCCCTCGCTCTTGCCGATCCAGTTGCGCTGCATGGTCAGCACGCGCTCGGGCCAGCCCGGCAGCCGATCGCACCACGCCAGCAGCTCCTCGGCGTAGTCGGTGATCTTGAAGAACCAGCCGTCGATCTCGCGCTGGCGTGACCTCGGAGTCGCAGCGCCAGCAGCGGCCCGCCTCCACCTGCTCGTTGGCGAGCACGGTCTGGCAGGACGGGCACCAGTTCACGGTCGAGCGTCGCCGATAGGCCAGCCCGCGCTCGAGCATCTTGATGAAGATGAGCTGCTCCCACTTGTAGTACGCGGGATCGCAGGTGGTGACCTCGCGGTCCCAGTCGTAGGAGATGCCCATCTTGCTGGAGCTGCGCCCGCATGTTGTCGATGTTCTCGTAGGTCCAGATCGCCGGGTGCACGTCGTGCTCGATCGCGGCGTTCTCGGCGGGCAGACCGAAGGCGTCCCAGCCCATGGGATGCAGCACGTTGAAGCCGCGCATCCACTTGTAGCGGGCCAGGAGATCGCCGATGGCGTAGACGCGCACGTGACCCATGTGGATGCGGCCCGAGGGATAGGGAAACATCTCCAGGCAGTAGAACTTCGGGCGGCGCGGGTCCTCGGCGACCTTGAACTGCTTGCGTCGACTCCCAGGTCGCCTGCCACTTGGCTTCGATCTCGCGCGAACGGATAGCGATCGGACGACATGATTGGGCCGATTCTACTCAGAGTTACGAAGCAGAGGCAAGAACGGTAGCGAGGGCGGCGCCCGTGCGCCACCCTCGCCGCGACGCGTGAGCTACTTCTTGACGCCCAGGTCCGCCAGCGCCTCGTTGGCCTTGGCCATCGACTCGCTATGCTTGCCGCCGTCGTGTAGCTTCTGAGCCTCGTCCAGCTTCGCCACCGCGCCCTTGACCTTCGGGTCATCGGCCTTCATCGTGGCGGCCGCATCGCGGCCCTGCTTGATGAGCTTGGGGCAGGAGCTGGCCATCGCCACCCCGCCGGTGAACGCCAGGGTCAGCGCCACGGCCGTTACTACCATCGCCTTCTTCATCATCTCGTCACTCCTTTGTGCCAGGTTTTGCACTGCAGAGTACGGCACTCGCCCACTCTAACCCGGACCCGGCCGGGCTGGTTCCCCGCCCTGGGGCTCGGGCTCAGGCTCGGCCTCGGGCGCCTCGGAGGGCGCCGTCGATACTGTCGCATGGAAGTGGTCGTGGATCCGCTGGGCGAGCTTCGGGGTCACTTTCGGCACCGCCGCCAGTTCGGCGACCGAGGCCTCCCGCACGCGCCGGGCCGAGCCGAGCGTCTTGAGCAGGCTGGTGCGGATCGTGCGGGCCGATCCCCGGGATCGCGTCGAGGACGGACTGGATCGTCCGACGGTCGCGCAGCTTCTTGTGGTACGTGATGGCGAAGCGGTGGGCCTCGTCGCGGATCCGCTGCAGCGTGTGCAGCGCCGGCGAGGTCGGATCGAGGGCCAGCGGTTGTGGGCTCTCGCCCACGTAGACTTCCTCCTGCTGCTTGGCCAGTCCGATCACCGGGATGCCAGTCGAGCCCGAGCTCCTGCAGCACCGACAAGCCGACGTTGAGCTGGCCGCGCCCGCCGTCGATCAGCACCAGGTCGGGCAGGACGCTTCCCTGCTCCAGCGCCTTGGCGAACCGTCGGCGTGAGCACCTCGCGCAGCGAGGCGAAGTCGTCCGCGCCGGCCACCGTGCGGATGCGGAAGCGCTTGTAGTCGTCCTTCTTGAGGTCGCCGTTCTCCCACACGACCATCGAGCCGACCTGCTCGGTCCCCTGGATGTTGGAGATGTCGTATCCCTCGATCCGGTTGGGCGCCCCCGGCAGGCTGAGCGCGCGCCGGAGCTCCTCCAGCACGTACTGCTGGCGGTCGTCGCGCGACAGCAGATGGTTCTGCAGCGCGATGGCGGCGTTGGCCTCGGCCATGGCCACGAACTCGCGCCGCGACCCGCGCTGGGGCGTGGACAGCGTCACGCGTCGCCCGGCCAGGCCCGAGAGCCACTCGGTCGACCAGCTCCGGCCTCGGGGATCGCCTCGGAGAGGAGGAGCTCGGGCGCGGGCGATCACCGCCTTGCCGTAGAACTGGCGCACGAAGGCCGACAGGATCTCGCCGTCGCTCCAGCCCGAGACCTTGTCGAAGAAGAACGCCTCCTGGCCGACCAGCCGGCCCTTGCGCACGAAGAACAGCTCCACGCAGGCGTCCGCTCCCTGGCGGACCACGCCGATCACGTCCTGGTCGACCTCTTCGGTGGAGATGATCTTCTGGCGCTCGCGCACCTTGTTCAGCGACTGGATCTGGTCCCGCAGCACCGCCGCCCGCTCGAACTTCTCCTCGGCGGCCGCGGTCTCCATCTCCTCGGTGAGCCGCCGGGCCAGCTCGTCGTCCTTGCCCTCCAGGAAGCGCTTGACGTCGCGCACGGTCTGCGCGTAGCCCTCGCGCGTCTCCCAGCCGGTGCACGGCGCGTTGCAGCGGTGGATCGCGTACTGGATGCACGGGCGCTCCAGCCGGCCGTCGATGGTGATCGAGCAGGTGCGCAGGGGAAAGAGCTGGCGCGTGAGTCGCAACGTCTCGCGCATCGCGGTGGCCGGGTAGAACGGCCCGTAGTAGGTCGACGCCGTCGTTGCGCACGCGGCGGGCCACCAGCAGCCGCGGGAACTCCTCGTCGGTGGTGAGCTGGAGGAACGGGTAGTGCTTGTCGTCGCGCAGGATGATGTTGTAGCGCGGCCGGTGCTTGCGCACCAGGTTCGCCTCCAGCATCATCGCCTCGAGCTCGTTGTCGGTGACGATGTACTCGAGGTCGGCGATCTGGCGCACCAGCGCGTCGGTCTTGGGATCGGGCGCCCGCGACTCCTGGAAGTACGACCGCACGCGGCTCTTGAGCGAGGCCGCCTTGCCGACGTAGATCACCTGCGCCTTGGCGTCCCGGTAGAGATAGACGCCGGGCCGGTCGGGCAAGCGGGCGAGCTTGTCGTCGAGGCTCATGGCTGGCGGCCGGGTCGTCACGTGAGGTGATACCACCTGACTATTGTAGCGACGACGCGTGCTCGCGTAGAGGCGTGGGTGGCCTGTTCTAGAAGGTGGTGGCTCCGCTCTGCAACGGTCCGTACTACCTGCGCTGGAGTCGCTCCGGAACTATCCGACGCCTGCCCGTGGTCCAGTCACGCTGCCTGCGCGTGGCGGGTCTGTCCCTTGGCGTCAGCTCACCTGCTGGCGCTTCAGGCCGCGGACGCGGTCGCGGAGCTCGGCGGCGTGTTCGAAGTCGAGGCGGCGGGCGGCGTCGCGCATGGCGGCTTCCATCTCGGCGATGCGCTTGGCCAGCTCGGCGGGCGAGGCGAACGTCTCGGCGGCGGGCGCCTCGACCTCCACCGTGTAGTAGTCGCGCTCGTAGACCGTCTGGAGCAGCTCGTGGATGTTCGACGGATCGATTCTGGCGTGATGCCGTGCTCGGTGTTGTAGCGGCCCTGGATCTCCCGGCGCCGCTCGGTCTCGCGCAGGGCCTCGCGCCATCGAGTCGGTCACGTTGTCGGCGTACATGATGACCTCGCCGTTCACGTTGCGCGCCGCCCGGCCGGAGGTCTGGATGAGCGAGGTGGACGAGCGCAGGTAGCCTTCCTTGTCGGCGTCGAGGATGGCCACCAGCGAGACCTCGGGGATGTCCAGTCCCTCGCGCAGCAGGTTGATGCCGATCAGGGCGTCGAACTTGCCGAGGCGGAGATCGCGGATCAGCGCCACGCGGTCCAGGGTGTCGATGTCGGAGTGCAGGTAGCGCACGCGCAGGCCGAGCTGCTGGTAGTACTCGGTGAGGTCCTCGGCCATGCGCTTGGTCAGCGTGGTCACCAGCACCCGCTCCTCGCGCTCGGCCCGGGCCCGGATCTCGTGCAGCAGGTCGTCGACCTGATCGCCGGCCGGGCGCACGGTGATCTTCGGGTCCATCAGCCCGGTGGGCCGGATCACCTGCTCGGCCACCGCGTCGCCGGCCAGCTCCATCTCGTAGGCGCGACGGCGTGGCCGAGACGTACACCGTCTGGCCGGTGATGCGCGTGAACTCCTCGAAGGTCAGCGGCCGGTTGTCGAAGGCCGAGGGCAGCCGGAAGCCGTACTCGACGAGCGACTCCTTGCGCGAGCGGTCGCCGTAGTACATGCCGCGCACCTGCGGCACCGCCACGTGGCTCTCGTCGATGATGATCAGCGCGTCCTTGGGCAGGTACTCGATGAGCACCGGCGGCGCCTCGCCCGGTCGCCGTCCGGTCAGGTGGCGCGAGTAGTTCTCGATGCCGTGGCAGTAGCCCAGCTCGCGCAGCATCTCCATGTCGAAGAGCGTGCGCTGCTCCAGCCGCTGGGCCTCCAGCAGGCGGTTGCTGGCCGCGCAGGAACGACAGCCGCTCGCCCAGCTCCTCCTGCACGGTCTCCAGCGCGCGGTCGAGCTGCTCGGCCGGGCGTGACGTAGTGGCTGGCCGGGTAGATGTGGATGTCGTCGCAGCCGCTCCTGCACCTGCCCCTTGCAGCGGATCGATGCCGGTGGATGGCGTCGATCGTGTCGCCGAAGAGCTCGATGCGGATCGCCGTCGACTCCTCGTTGGCCGGGAACACCTCCACCACGTCGCCGCGCACCCGGAAGGTGCCCCGGTGGAAGTCGTAGTCGTTGCGCTCGTACTGCACGGCGATCAGCCGGCGGATGATGGCGTCGCGGTCGACGACCTCGCCCTCCCGCAGCGCCAGGTGCATGCCCTGGTAGGTCTCGGGCGCGCCGATGCCGTAGATGCAGGAGACCGAGGCCACCACCACCACGTCGCGCCGCTCCAGCAGCGAGCGGGTCGCCGAGTGGCGCATGCGGTCGATCTCGTCGTTGATGAGCGCGTCCTTCTCGATGTACGTGTCGGACTGCGGGATGTACGCCTCGGGCTGGTAGTAGTCGTAGTACGACACGAAGTACTCGACCGCGTTCTCGGGGAAGAACGCCTTGAACTCGCTGAAGAGCTGGGCCGCCAGCGTCTTGTTGGGCGACAGCACCAGCGTGGGCCGGTTCACGCTGGCGATGAGGTTGGCGATCGTGTACGTCTTGCCCGACCCGGTCACGCCGCGCAGCACCGCGTGGCGGCGGCCCTCGCGGACGATCGCCGACGAGGTCGTCGATCGCCTGCGGCTGGTCGCCGCGGGGCGAGTACTCCGACGTCAGCTGGAACACGAGCGCCGCGACGTTAGGAGGGCGTCGGGACCGCGACGAGGTATTTCCGCCACGAGTCCAGCAGCGAGTGCGCGTGCGGGTGCCTCAGCATGTGGGTCGAGAACACGAACTTGGGATGCACCGGCTCGCGCGAGCAGTCGCATGCCCGACCTCGTCGGGCAGCCGGTTGCCCTTCTTGAGATTGCAGCGCAGGCAGGCGGCCACCACGTTGGTCCAGCTGGTGTCACCGCCCCGCGAGCGCGGCACGATGTGGTCGACCGTCAATCGCTCGCCCCGCCGGCTGCAGTACTGGCAGGTGTAGCCGTCGCGCCGCAGGATGTTCTTCTTGTTGAAGGCGACCCGATCCAGGAAGGGCTTGCGGATGAAGACCGCCAGCCGGATCACGGCGGGCAGCGCGAACACCCGGGAGGGCGAGCGGATCACGCGCGGCGACGCTTCCACCGGCTCAGCCTTGCCGGCGAGGAGCAGGGTCACGGCCCGGCGGGCGTTGGTGAAGTGCAGCGGCTCGTACGTCGCGTTCAGCACGAGTACTGCAATTTCGTCCATCTTGACGATCTAGCATAGACGCCGGCCCCCACCCTGTCAAATCTCGGACAGTCGTCCACCGGCCGGATTCTTCAGCAGGGACGCGACGTTTCGCCGAGCGGGCCCTCACGCAGCCGCAGCACCACGCCCTCGCGTAGCGCCGCATCGCTGACCACGAGGCCGGGCGCCTCGAACGCGTCGAGCGTGGCCAGGACCACGGCGGTGCCGGGCACGATGATGTCCGCGCGCGCCGGCTCCAGACACGGCAGCGCGCCGCGCTCGGCGACGGTGAGGGCGCCGAGACGCTGGAGCAGTCGCTCGACGGTCGCGCGCGGCGAGCGGGTGACCCTGCACGCGGGCGCGGTCGTAGCGGCTGAGGCCGAGGTCCAGCGCGGCGAGCGTGGTCACCGTACCGGCCGTGCCGACGATCCGGCCGGGGCGCGTCCGCCCTGATCGCTGGTCGGCAGCTCGCGGGCGCAGCCGGCCGGCGACCTCGTCGTAGAGCGCCCGGTACCGCGCCCAGTCCACCCGCGCCGGGAACGGATGGCGCTCGGCGAGGTCGACGACCCCGAGGCGAAGGCTGACCGCCGCCACCGCCCTCCCCGCCGGACCAGGACGTACTCGGTGCTCCCTCCGCCGATGTCGAACATCAGCGTCGTGCCGTCCAGCGGCTGGCCGAGCCCGTGCAGAACGCCAGCCAGGGTCAGCGCGGCTTCCTCCTCCCCCGTGACGACGCGCACGCGCTCACCGGCGGCGCGCTCGAGCCGGACGACGAAGTCGGCCCGGTTGGACGCCTCGCGCACGGCGCTGGTGGCGACGATGGCCACGCGCTCGGCGCCGGCGGCGCGGGCCCGCGCGACGTACTCGACGACCGCCGCCGTGGTTCGCTCGGTGGGCGCCTGGCCGAGGCGACCGGAGGCGGCCAGGCCTTCGCCGAGACGGGTCACTCGCTGATCGCTGTCGACGACCTGCCACGGCGCTCCGCCCGGGCCCACGTCGGCGACCAGCAGGTGGACGGTATTGCTGCCGAGATCGATGGCGGCCAGGCGCATGGCGTCCTGAGTATACGAACGAACGCCCCGCCGGTGCGTGTGCCGGCGGGGCGTCAGGATGACCGCGACGGGTCGCGGCTACTTCTTCTGCAGCGAGCGGATGTAGTTGACGAGCGTCCAGCGGTCCTTGTCGGGCAGGTGCTTCCACGGAGGCATGGCGCCGCGCCCGTTGCTGATCTTCCAGAACATCTCGCCGTCGGTCTCGGCCGCGACCTTCGCCGAGGTCCAGTCGGCCGGCTTCGGCGGCGGCAGCGCGGCGGCGGCGGCGCCGTCGCCCTTGCCGCTGGCGCCATGACAGGTGACGCAGTTGGTGTCGGCCAGCTTCTTGCCCTCGGCCAGCACGGCCTTGTCGGCCTTCTTGTCGGCCAGCGGATTCTTCGTGGCCTTCGCGTCCGCCGGGGCCTTCCATTCGCCCTGCGCGCAGAGCGGCCGTGACACCGACCCCGGCGACGAGCGCCGCGGCGAGCGCCACACGGGACAGCGACTTCAGGCACGCCTTCATGGTGCCTCCTCCCTTGACGTCGTGATCCTGTTCACAATGTAGACTCATTTAACACTCGCCGCGCAAAGACGGTCAAGCGCTTCTTCAGCGACCGCGCCCTCAAGGAGGTAATCGCCTCAGCGTGGTCCGCGGTTCCCGAGCGCGGCGAGCATGTCGTCGACGCGGGTGAACTTGACCCGAGGGCGTCCCCGCGCGCGGCCGCGCTCGATCTCGATCTCGTTCAGCCGCAGCCAGTCGGCGTACGAGACGACCTGGGGCTGCCGCTGCTGGATCAGGCGCTCCAGCGTCGGCGGCATCAGGCTCCGCCGGCGTCGAGGGTGTGGCCGGCGGCGACATCCTCCATCATCGCCTGTCACCGTCTCGGCGGCGTCGGGCTTGTTGGTCCCGATCACGCCGGTGGCGCCGCGCTTGATCCAGCCCGCGGTGTACTCGCCCGCGGCGGACCGCGGCGGTGTCCGGGTCGAGCACGCGGCCCTTCTCGTTCAGGACGACGCCCCATTTCTCGTCGAAGGGCACGCCCGGCAGCGGCACGCCGCGATAGCCGACCGAGCGGAACACGAGCCCGACCGGCAGCTCCTCGAACTGGTCGGTGGCCTTCGCCTGGATGGTGCCGGTTGCCGAGGCGCACGAGCCGATTGCGCACGAGCCGGATGCCGCCGACCGCGCCGCCGTTGTCGAGCAGGGCCGACGGGCGAGACGAGGAAGCGGAGGACGAGGCGCCGCGGTCTTGTCCCGGCCGGCCGCCGGGCATAGGCCTGGAGGATCTCGACCTTCTTGAGGCCGGCGCGGTCGCCGCTCTTGCTCCAGCGCCTCGCGACTCAGCTCGTCCAGCTCGACTTCCTCGGGCTGCACGCACGACGTCGGCGTCGGCCAGCTCGCCGAGCTCCTTGATCTCCGGGATTCGTGAAGGCCGCCTGCGCCGGCACCGCGCCGCCCGAGCAGGTACACCTCGCGTGACGCGGCTCGCGCGCAGCGCCTCCAGCGCGTGGTCGGCGATGTCGGTCGTCGCCAGCTCCTCCGGGCGTGCGGCACAGGATCCGGGCGACGTCGATCGCGACGTTGCCCACGCCGACCACCGCCACCCGCTCCTGCGAGAGATCGAACTGGCAGATCGCGATAGTCGGGATGGCCGTTGTACCAGGCGACGAACTCGGTGGCGGGGTGGCTGCCCGGCAGGTCCTCGCCCGGGATCCCCATGCGCCGGTCGGTCTGCGCACCGGTCGTGTAGACGATCTGGTGGTAGTGGCGCGCGCAGGTCGGCGACGTCGACGTGCTTGCCGAGCTCGACGCCGCCGAAGAAGCGGAAGCGCGGATGCGCCGGCGATCTTGTCGAAGGCCGCCGTCACGGCCTTGATCTTCTGGTGGTCCGGCGCGACCCCGGCCCGCACCAGGCCGTACGGCGTGGGCAGCCGATCGAACATGTCGACGTCGACCGCGAGGTCCGAGCGGCGCAGCAGATGCTCGGCGACGTAGAAGCCGGCCGGTCCGGCGCCGATGATCGCGACCCGCAGGGGCCGGGCCCCCGAGCCGAGATCGGTCATCAGTTCCCGCGCTCCATGACGATGGTCTGCAGCGTGTCGACCTCCCCCTGGTAGTGATCGCGCTGCGCCTTCACGACGTCGCCGATCGAGACCATGCCGATGAGCTTGCCGCCCTCGACCACGGGCAGATGGCGGATGTGCCGCTCGGATCATCGTGTGGCCGACCGACGGCGAGGTCGTCCCCCGGCACGCCGACGATGACGTCGCGCGTCATGAGCTGGCTGACCGTCAGGCCGAAGACCGACTCGTCCCGCACCGCGGCGCGCACGATGTCGCGCTCGGAGAGGATGCCGACCGGGCGCAGCCCCGGATCGACGACGACCAGCGCGCCGATGTTGTGCTCGGCCAGCACTCGCGAGCGCGTCCCGGATCGACTGCTCGGGTCGGATGGTCACGACCTTGTTGCCCTTGGTGGCGAGGATGCTGGCGATGTTCATGCGCGCCTCCTTCGCTCGATCTTAGCGCGTCCCACCACGCCCCGCCCCCAACAGGGTCATGGCGGCCAGGGCGCCGTAGGCGCCGGCCAGGGGCAGCATCGAGGCCAGCGGCGCTCCCGAGGCCCACGGCCAGAAGACGGCTCCGCTCGGCAGCGGCGAGTGGATCAGGCCGAAGACCGTGGCCAGGCTGGCCAGCGCGAACACCAGCGCGGTCGCCGCCGCCCGCCGGTCGATGATGAACACCAGGGCGGAGCCCCACAGCAGCGCGGTGAGGATGAAGCCGTTGCCGAGGGTCAGCAGGGCGCGATACGCGGCGCTCCCCTCGCCGGTCAGCTCGGCCGGCGACTTGCCAAGGGCGGCGAGGATCGAGCCGAGCTCGATGAGCACGACCGTCGCCGCCACCGGCACGAACGTGAGCGCCACGGCGGCGCCGTGGCGGGGCGGCGAGGCCAGGAAGGCCTGGGCCGTGATCTCCAGGCCGATGAAGATCAGGATCGGCGCCACCGCGGCCTCGGGCAGCACGCGCGACGAGCACGCCGAGGGCGCCGATGGCCGCGCCGAGGCCGATCACCAGACCGGTCACCAGCGTGTAGCCGGCCCGCGCGCCCATCGCCTTGTAGGCGGGATGCCCGATGTACGGCGTGTTCTGGATGACGCCGCCGCACAGCCCGGTCAGCACGGTGGCCAGCGCCTCGGTCAGGAGCACGTCGCGCGTGCGGTACTCGTCGCCGGCCGCCATCGCGCTCTCGGTGTTGTCGATGCCGCCGATGATCGTGACCAGCGCGAACGGCACCGCGATCGACAGATACGGCAGCGCGTCGTGCACGCCGTCCAGCCACGCCAGCGTCGGCCACGGGATGGCCAGGCGCCAGAGCGCCAGGCGGTGGCTGGCAGCGCGCGGACCCCCGCCGAGCGCGGCGCGCGCCCAGAAGATCGCCGCGCCGACCAGCACCGCCGCGAACGCGCCGGGGACGCCCAGCGGCATCCGCACGCCGCCGAGGAGGACCAGCAGCAGCACGACGAGGGCGACCAGGCCGACGAGAGGATCGCGGAGGACCTTCAGCATCGGCAGGAACGCGATCAGCAACATGGCGACGCCGGCGATCGAGCCCAGGAGCGCGGCCCGGGGCACGACCCGCCGCACCCAGTCGCCGGCGAACGACAGCGCCACCTTGGCGAGCCCGATGGCGATCGTCACCGCCATGCCGACCTTCCAGGCCAGCACCGGGTCTCCGGTGGCCAGCTTCACCGGGCCGAGCACGCCGAAGACCATGGCGAAGAGCGTGGGCGTGTCGATGCCGAAGGGCATCGCCGTGACGTCGGTCCGCCCGGTACGACGCATGAGGCGCACGGCCATGAACGTGTAGGCGAGATCGCCGACCAGCACGCCGAGCGCGGTCCCCGGGAGCATCCGCCCGAGGACCAGATCGGCGGGGAAGCCGAAGACGCCGATCAGGAGGCTCGAGAGGATGACGAGGTTGGTGGTGTTGTCGAGGGCGAGACCGAGGAAGCCGTTGACGTCGCCCGCCGCGAACCAGCGGGGAGAGCGCGAGCTATCGGGCGCGGGCGTCGCGCGGCACTCCCGGCGGCCCGGAGCGACTGCGCCAGCGCGCGGACCCGCGCGGCGAGCGCGGCGCACCACGCCAGCGTGCCGCGGTTGTCGGCGACCTCGCGGTAGTCGAACGTCGATCGGCTCGCTCAGCCGGTCACCGAGCCGCACGCGGGCACGGTACGCCCTGCCCCTCGAGATCGCCGCCCGTCGTCGATGACGATCTCGATCGCGGGGATCGTCGCGCTTGGCGTGGACGGTGAGGAAGTTCCGAAGCCACCGTGAGACGTCGTCGTAGGAGCCACCGGAGAACATGCCGTGAATTCTACCCGATCAGGCGACGGGGGAGCAGACATCGCTCCCCCGCCGGACCGTTGGGATCAGCACTCGTTGTAGCCGCAGGACAGACACTTCTTGCACCCCTCTTCGTAGACGAAGGTCGCCTGCCCGCACTCCTTGCAGAGATCGCCGATCCGACGCTGATCGTTGGCCGCGCGCGACCGGCGGAGCCTCGGACGAAGGCCTTGAGCTGGCCCGTGTGCTCGGCCAGCGTGCGCGCCAGCGCGTCCGGCAGCGAGAGCACCTTGCCCTTGCCGAAGCCGAGCGGCTGCGCGCCGCCGATGCGGGAGAGCTGGCTGATCACCTCTTCGAGGCGCCGCTGAGGCGACATCGGTGAAGGCAGCCTCAGCGTGAGCGAAATCAGCCGCCCCAGCGCTTCGGCCACCGCCATGGTGTCCGAGCCGCCCTTGCCGACCTGCACGAACACCTCGAACGGCTCGCCGTCGCCCGTCTCGTTGACGGTGATGAAGGCGGTGCCGATCGGCGTCTCGCTGCGGTACGTACGGCCCGACAGGCTGTGCGGACGCGGCTTGACGACGACCGGTCCGGGGCCGCGGGCGCGGCGGCCGGCCTTGTCCTTGATGCCGACGTGCAGCACCTGCTCGCCCTTGCAGCCGTCGCGGAAGACCGTGATGCCCAGGCACCCCAGCTCCCACGCCAGCCGGTAGGCGTTCGCCACGTCCTCCTCGGTGGCGTCGTTGGGCAGGTTGATCGTCTTGCTCACGCCGTTGTCGGTGTACCGCTGGAACGCGGCCTGATGGCGCACGTGCCACTCGTAGCGCGATCTCGTGCGAGGTCTTGAAGACCCGTTCGCCGCCTCTCGGGCACGCCGGGAATGCCGTGCAGCGATCCGCGCGGACGATCTCCTCCATCAGGGCGTCGGAGTAGAAGCCGTGCTCCTTGGCCAGGCGCTCGAACGTCTCGTTGACGAAGGTCAGCACGCGCTCGCCGTCCGGGTTCTTGACGCGGTGCTGGAAGGCCAGCGCGAAGATCGGCTCGATGCCGGAGGAGCAGCCGGCGATCATCGAGATCGTCCCGGTCGGCGCGATCGTCGTCACGGTGGAGTTCCGCATCGGCCGCACGTCGCGATAGATCGAGCTGGTTCCAGTTCGGGAACGGCCCGCGCTCCTCGGCCAGCTTGCCGCACTGATCGTGCGACGTCTCCTTCACGAACAGCCATGAGGCGGTCGGCCAGGTCGATGGCCTCCTGGCTGTCGTACGGGATGCCCAGCGTGAACAGCAGGTCGGCCCAGCCCATGATCCCCAGCCCGATGCGGCGGTTGGACTTCACCGTCTCGTCGATCTGCGGCAGCGGATACGGGTTCATCTCGATCACGTCGTCCAGGAAGCGGACGGCCAGCCGGACGACCCGCTCCATCTCCTCCCAGTCGATCGACCACTCGCCGGCCGCGATCCTGACGGGCGAACTTCGAGACGTTGAGCGAGCCGAGGTTGCACGCCTCGTTCGGCAGCAGCGGCTGCTCGCCGCACGGATTGGTCGCCTCGATCGTGCCCAGCTCCGGCGTGGGGTTGGCCGGGCTCGCGTTGATCCGGTCGATGAAGACCATGCCGGGATCGCCGGTGCGCCACGCCGCGCGCACGATGCGATCGAACACCTCACGGGCGCTGAGCCGCTGCGTGACCTCGCCGCTGTGCGGGTTGATCAGGTCGTAGTCCTCGCCCTTCGCCAGCGCGTCCATGAAGGCGTCGGTCACCGCCACCGAGATGTTGAAGTTGGTGATCCCGCCGTCGAGCTTGCAGTCGATGAACTCCAGGACGTCGGGGTGATCGACCCGCAGGATGCCCATGTTGGCGCCGCGCCGGGTGCCGCCCTGCTTGACCGCCTCGGTGGCGCTGTTGAACACGCGCAGGAACGACACGGGACCCGAGGCCCGACCGCCGGTGGAGGCCACGATGTCGTCCTTGGGGCGCAGACGGGAGAACGCGAAGCCGGTGCCGCCGCCCGACTTGTGGATGATCGCCGCCGCCTTGACGGAGTCGAAGATCTCCTCCATCGAGTCGCCGACCGGCAGGACGTAGCAGGCCGAGTACTGCAGGCCGTTGCCCTTGCCGGCGTTCATGAGCGTGGGCGAGTTCGGCACGAAGTAGCCGTCGACCATGATCTCGTAGAAGGCCGTGGCGACCTCGTGGACGGCGGCCGGGCTGCGCCCGTAGCGCGCCTCTCCCGCGGCGATGGACTGAGCGACCCGCCAGCACATCTCCTCCGGCGTCTCGACCACCTCTCCCTGCGCGATTTCGAAGGAGATAGCGCTCCCGGAGGACTCGGAGGGCCGAGTCGGTCCATGTGCCGACCTTGGTGGGGCGGGTCTCAGACAGCATGCTCGACCTCCTAGATGTTGTGGTGCCCGCGATCTTCCACCCTCGATCTAGCGGGCGTCAAGGAAAAATGTGTCAACAAGGTTTCCACCGGCCATCCACAGCGCCATCCCCTGGCACGACGGCCCGCGATACGGCGTTGGCGGGCCGGGGGTGGGTCGCGTGCTATTCTCGGCGGGAAAGTACTTTCGATATCGTGATGTTCACCGTCCGCGCGCACCCACAACGTCGGGCAAAGGAGAGGCGGTATATGCGGATCGCTCGGGCTTCGACGGTCTCGGCGCTGTGGATACTCGCGTTGGCGCCAGCGAGTCACGCGCAGACTCCGCCCTCGACGCCTCCGCCCGCCGTGACGCCGCCACCGTCGACCACCCCGCCGGGCTCGCAGCCGCCCGCCCCGACCCCTGCGCCCGCGGCGCCGGCGAGGACCGGGACGATCACCCAGACGGCCCCCGTGGGTCCGGCAGGTCCGGCACCGTACGCCCCGCCGGCCGCCGTGATGGAGCGGGTCCTCGGACGTGCGCTGAGCGTCGAGGAGGCGGTGGCCATCGCGCTCGAGACGCAGCCGCAGATCCAGCAGCGTCTGGCCGACTACCAGGCCGCCGCGTTTCGCGTCGATGAGGCCTTGTCACCGCTGCTGCCGCAGCTCACCTCGCAGGTCTCGTCGTTCAACGTCACAGACGGTCCAGAACGTGTCGGGCTCCCAGCGCACCCCCATCGGTAACTGGGGAGCAGCTTCACTCTGACCTCCATCCGGCCGTTCTCCGAGACGCTGCTTGCCACGGTCACCCTCTCGCAGAAGATCTTCGACTTCGGCAAGACGTTCGCGACCACCGAAGCGGCCCGACGTCTGGCCGAGATCGCCCAGGAAGACGTCGAGCTGCAGCGGCAGGGCGTCACGTTCCTCGTGAAGCAGAACTTCATCCTGATCAACTTCGCCCAGCGGCTGATCCGGGTGCAGGAGCAGTCCCTGGAGCGAGCGGATCTCAACTTGCGCTCGGCGCGGGGCTTCTTCGAGGTCGGCACGCGGCCCAAGTCCGACGTGGCCCGCGCCGAGGTCGACGTGGCCAATGCGAAAGTGGACCTGATCCGCGCTCGCAACGCCGAGCGCGTGGCCCGCGTCGCGCTGAACACCGCCATGGGCATTCCGGCCGACACCCCCACCCAGGTCCAGGACATCCTCTTCTACCAGCAGATGCAGCTCGATTCGAAGCAGCTGCAGACCCAGGCCCTGGCCCAGCGGCCCGAGTACAAGCAGGTGCGTCTGCGGGTCGAGCCAGGCCGAGGCACAGCTGCGACGGGCGAATCGCGATTTCCTCCCCGACGTCACCGGACACGGTACCTACGGCGGCGCCCGGAACGACCTCAACGAGGTGTGGGAGGTCGGCGTCGCGCTGACCTGGAATATCTTCGATGGCGGCAACATGATCGCCCAGGTGCGCGAGAAGCGGGCGCTCGTGGATTCGGCCCGGGCCCAGGTGAAGGTCACCGAGCTCAACATCGCCCAGGAAGTCGAGCAGACGTATCTCGTCGTGAACGAGGCGCAGGAGCGCATTGCGGCCTCCCAGACGGCGGTGGCTTCGGCCCAGGAGAACTTCCGCCTGGCCCAGGGCCGGTTCGACGCCGGGGTCGGCACGATCCTCGAGCTGACCGACGCCCAGCTGTTCCTGACCCAGGCACAGAACGCCGAGGCCCAGGCCCTGGCGGACTACCGGGTCGCGCTCGCGTCGCTGGAGAGGGCCACCGGCCGGCGGTAAGCTCGGGGAAATACTGGGCGGGCCTGGCCCGTCTAAGAGACTCATGAAGCGGATCGTCTCCCTCGTGGCTGTGGCTGTGCTGGTCGGTGCCGGTGTCTGGGGCTACCTCTACACCCAGAGTCGTGGCAGCGCGCCGAAGTACAGGACCGCCCGCGTCGAGCGGGGTCCCCTCACCGCCGCAGTGTCCGCCACCGGCAACCTGAACGCCGTGACCACCGTCCAGGTCGGCAGCCAGGTCTCGGGCCAGATCAAGGAGCTGCTGGCCGACTTCAACACGCTCGTCAAGAAGGACCAGGTCATCGCGCGCATCGACCCCGAGATCTTCCAGGCCAAGGTCAACCAGGCCCAGGCCGACGTGGCCGTCGGCCCAGGCCACGGTGCTCAACCAGGAGGCGCAGGTCCAGAAGGCGCAGGCCGACGTGGAGAACGCCAAGGCCGCGCTCGCCGAGGGCAAGGCCAACACGGCCAAGGCCCAGGTCAGCGTCGTCGACGCCAAGCGCGACCTCGACCGCAAGACCGCAGCTGTTCCGCCGCGAGCTGATCGCCAAGAGCGACCTCGACAGCGCCCAGGCCGTCTACGACTCCGCGGTGGCGCAGGTCGATGCGTCCCGGGCCAAGGAGGAGTCGCTGAGCGCGGCGATCCAGTCGGCGACGGCCCAGCTGCGCGTGACCGAGGCGATGCTGCTCTCGGCGCGCGCCCAGGTCGACCAGAAGAAGGCCGGGCTCGTGCAGGCGCAAGCCGATCTCGAGCACACGACGATCCGTGCGCCGGTCAACGGTGTCGTCGTCTCGCGGGCCGTCGACGTCGGCCAGACCGTCGCCGCCAGCCTGCAGGCGCCGATCCTCTTCACGATCGCCGAGGACCTGACGAAGATGCAGGTCGAGGTGAGCGTGGACGAGGCCGACATCGGGCGTATCCGGCTCGAGGACCGCGTCTCGTTCACGGTGGACTCGTTCCCGGGCCAGACCTTCAACGGCATCGTCACCCAGATCCGCAAGGCGGCCCAGGTCGTCCAGAACGTGGTCACCTACACGGTGGTCGTGGCGGTGGACAATCCGCGCGGGCACCTGCTGCCCGGCATGACGGCGAACGCCAAGATGATCGTGTCCGAGAAGCCCAGCGTCCTGAAGGTGCCGAACGCCGCGCTCCGCTACCGCCCGGCCGGGGTCGACGCTGCGCCCGCCGCGTCCGGGCCGGGCCCCGCGGCCGGTGCGCCGGCGCGGCAGGGCGGCGGCGGAGACGGTGGAGAACGATCTGGCGGTGAGCGCGGTGGTGGCGGACGGCCGTCGGTCGAGCAGATCCGCGAGCGGCTCGTCGCGAGCCTCAAGCTCACCGAGGACCAGCAGAAGAAGCTCGATCCGATCCTTCAGGACAGCCGGCAGCAGATGCAGACGGTGCGCGAGGCTCCCGAAGGCGAGCGCCAGCAGCGCGCGCAGAAGATCCGGGAGGCGACGCGGGTGCGCATCCGCGAGATCCTCACGGCCGAGCAGCAGGCGCGCTACGACGAGACGTCGGGCGGTGGCGGCGGCGGCGGGCGCGATCCCCAGAGCGGCTCGCCGGGTCGCGTGTGGATCATGGACGGCGACAAGCTCAAGCCCGTGCAGCTCACGCTGGGGATCAGCGACGGCGCGTCCACCGAGGTCCTGCGCGGCGATCTCTCCGAGGGCCAGGACCTCGTGATCGGCGCTGCCGGCGCGGCGGCGCGGCCGGGCACCGGCCAGGGCTCCTCCGGCGCGCCGCGGCCGCGACTGTAGTGGGTGGCACGGCCATCGTGAGCGAGAGCGCGATCATCCGGACCGAGGCGCTGGTGAAGAACTACACGCTGGGACCGCACGTGGTCCACGCGCTGCGCGGCGTGACGGTGTCGATCGAGCCCGGCGAGTTCGTGGCCGTCATGGGGCCGTCCGGGCTCGGGCAAGTCGACCTTCATGAACCTGCTCGGGCTGCCTCGACACGCCGACCGCCGGCCGCTACTTCCTGGACGGTCGGGACGTCGCCGGGCTCGACCGCAACGAGCTGGCGCGCACGCGCAACTCGAAGATCGGCTTCGTCTTCCAGATGTTCAACCTGCTGCCCCGGACGAGCGCGCTCGAGAACGTCGAGCTGCCGCTGCTCTACTCCGGATCTGCCGGCGCGCGACCGGCGCCGGCGCGCGCGCGAGCGCCTGGCCTCCGTCGGCCTGGCCGAGCGCGAGCATCACCATCCCAACGAGCTGTCGGGCGGCCAGCAGCAGCGGGTGGCGATCGCGCGCTCGCTGGTCAACGATCCGGCCGTGATCCTGGCCGACGAGCCGACCGGCAACCTCGACACGCGCACCAGCGTCGAGATCATGGCGCTCCTGCAGCGGCTCAACCGCGCGGGGCTGACGATCGTGCTGGTCACCCACGAGCCCGACATCGCGACGTACGCCGGGCGGGTCCTCACCTTCCGCGACGGCCGGCTCATGAGCGACGAGCGGCGGCCCGAGCCCAGCGACGCCGCCGCCGCGCTGGCCGCGCTGCCCGGTCGAGGACGAGGTGCTGGCATGATGACGCTGCAGTCGATCCGGATCGCGCTGCGCTCGCTGCGCGTGAACAAGCTCCGCAGCGCGCTGACGATGCTCGGCATCATCATCGGCGTGGGCGCGGTCATCACCATGGTCGCCGTCGGCGCCGGCGCCTCGGCGCGGGTGGCGGAGCAGATCCAGAGCCTCGGGTCCAATCTCATCATCGTGCTGTCGGGCTCGGTCAACACGGCGGGCGTGCGCATCGGCCAGGGCTCGCAGCTGACGATCACCGAGGACGACTCGGCCGCGATCGCCCGGGAGGTGCCCGCGGTGCAGGTCTCCGCGTCCGTCGGTCCGCGGCAACACCCAGGTCGTCTTCGGCAACCTCAACTGGTACACCGGCGTGCAGGGCGTGACCGCCGACTACTTCGAGGCGCGCGACTGGATGGTGGTCAGCGGGCGGCCGATCGGGCCGCGAGGACGTCGACGGCGCGACCAAGGTCGCGCTGCTCGGTCAGACGACGGCGCAGAATCTGTTCGGCGAGGCCGATCCCATCGGCCAGATCATCCGCATCAAGAAGGTGCCGTTCACCGTGATCGGGCTGCTCGACCGCAAGGGGCAGAACTCGTGGGGCCAGGACCAGGACGACATCCTGCTGCTCCCGATGTCGACCGCCAAGAAGAAGGTGCTCGGCAAGAGCAACTCCAATCCGCGCGCCGTGCAGGCCATCTCGGTGAAGATCCGGCCGGTGAGGACATGGCCGAGGCCGAGACGCAGCTGCGCGAGCTCCTGCGCCAGCGCCACCGCCTGCAGCCGTATCAGGACGACGACTTCAACGTGCGCAACCTCTCGGAGATTCTCCAGGCGCAGGAGGATGCGCAGAAGGTGATGACGTACCTGCTGGCGGCCATCGCCTCGGTCTCGCTGCTGGTCGGCGGGATCGGCATCATGAACATCATGCTGGTCTCGGTCACCGAGCGGACGCGCGAGATCGGGCTGCGCATGGCCGTCGGCGCCCGGGGCCGCGACATCCTCGGCCAGTTCCTGGTCGAGGCGGTCACGCTGGCGCTGATCGGCGGTCTGATCGGTATCGCGATGGGCCTTGGTGGCGCCGAGGCGCTGAGCGCGTACTTCGAGTTCCGGACGCTGGTGGCGCCGTCGGCCATCGCGGTCGCCTTCGGCTTCGCCGCGGCGGTCGGGCGTCGTCTTCGGCTTCTTCCCCGCCCTCAAGGCGTCCTGGCTCGACCCGATCGACGCGCTCCGCTACGAGTGACCAGGACTACGTCGCGGGGGTACGTCCTCCGCCGGCGCGTTCGAACGCACCCTCGAGATAGACGGGCTCGAGCCCCGTGGCCCAGTAGATCAGCGCCTGCCGATTGGGCTGTGTGGTCTCGCGGCTCGTCGAAAGAATGCCGCGGCCGTCGGGTGGAATGAACCGCAGCCAGCCCTCCCAGCGTCCGTCGTGACGCTGATCTCCCCAGATCTCGGCCCGATAGACAACATCGCTGGCTGTTCACGAGCGTCTGGCACGCGTGTATCCTCTCCATGCGCTCATCGTCGTGCAAGTGACGGGCCGGCGGCTTCGGAGTCTCGCGCCATGAAGGCCAAGCGTCGGTCTGTCCGATCGGCGGATCGCCGCAAGTCCGCGCGGCGTACGTCGAAGTCTACGCGGCCGACACCCAAGCCAGCCCGGCCGAACCTCGAGCGAGCGCGGCCGACACCCAAGTCAGCGCGGCGACCGCCCAAGGTGCGGCGCCATACGTCGAAGCCGGCGAGCCGTACGCCAAAGTCTCAGCGCCGAGGGCCCAAGGCCGCGCGCCGCATATCGAAGGCCGCTCCTCGTGCGTCCAAGGTGGCGCCCCCGGCCAAGCGCGTGGCGGCCCCGGCCCAGCGACCCTCGGAAGCGGAACAGCGCCTGCTCGCGCTCGCGTCAGAGGTCACCACAGTGGCGAAGAGCGAGCGGCCGGTGGGCGCCACGCTGCGGCTGCTCGCCTCGACGTACGCGCCGGATGCGGCGTTGCCTCGCGCGGTCGCACGCGCGTGGCTCGCCGGACGCGGCGACAAGACCCTGACGCTCGCGCTGGCATGGGCGCGGGAGAACGTCCGCCTGGCTCTCGAAGAGGTGCTCGAGCGCAGCCCGCATCAGGGCACCCTGCCCGGGGCCGCCGACACGCGCGCGTGGCTTCTCCTGGCGGCCTGCGAGGCGATCGCCCACGAGCCTCCGGCCGCCGGCGCGGATCGACTTCGCGCCCTGCTCGAGCTCACCGGTCAGGAGCCGGATCTGCTCTGAGGCGGAGCGCAGAGCCGACGGCTCGCGTGAGCCGCGGGACCACCTCGCGCGCGAGCCGCTCGAGCATCGTCGTCGCGGGAAAATCCACGAAGCCGAGCATCAGATCGGTGGCGCCCGCCCCCGCGTACGCGAGGATCCGGGCCGCGATGGCCTCCGGGTCGCCGACCAGGGCTGTCGGCAGGAGTGCGGCGGCGGCGCTGCCCCGTTCGGCGGCGAAGCGCTGGATCCACATCCGGCACTCGGCCGGCGAGTCCGCGACGATCACGTCCACCTCGACCGAGCGCCGGACGGCGCGCGGGGCGCGTCCCTCGGTCGCCAGCAGCGCATCGAGGCGCGCGCCGAGCGCGGCAAAGGTCTCCGGGGTCACGTAGGAGGCTTCCCAGCCGTCGGCTCGACGCGCGGTCAGCGCCAGGGCCTGCGGCCGCATCGCCGCGATCCACAGGGGAGGGCGCGGCTGCTGGATCGGGCGTGGCTCCAGGCACGCGTCGCGCAGCCGGCCGAATGGCCCGCTGGTGTTCACGGTCTCGCCACGCAGCAGATGGTCGAGCACCTCGACCGCGGCCTCGAGCGCCGCGACCCGCGCACGACCGTCGGGATAGCGGATGCCGTGACGCTCCCACGCCGCACGCGTCTCGGCATCGCTCGCGCCGACCGCCAGGCGGAGATCCAGACGACCGCCAGACAGATGATCGACGGTGACCGCACGCTTGGCGAGCCACGACGGGTGATGAGCGGCGGGGTCGAACGCGTAGGTGACCGCCGGGCCGATGCGCGCGTGCCGGGTCGCCAGCGCGAGCGCACCCAGCATGGTCCAGCCGTCGTGGGTGAAGCCCCACAGGCCGTCGCCGTACGTGATCCGCGCGTAGCCGAGCTCGTCGGCGACGCGCCAGAAGCGCTCCACCGCCGCCACGTCGGTCGACCACGTCTGCACGCCCAGCCCGATCACGTCGTGAGCATCCCGGAGGCGGCGGCGCCAGTCAACCGACGCCAGTCAGCCGCGGCCCGGCGACCACCGTCCTCGTCATTGACGCTCCGCGAGCGCCTCGCTAGAGTGCCACCGATGGCCGCCCGCGCCGCGCTCCCCTCTCGACGGCCTCCGCGGCCGGTCGACATCGCCGCGGTGATCCGCCGGCTCCAGCGGACGCGGTCGGCCTGGAACCCGACCGCGCTGGCGCAGTTCGCCGACGCCGGCGATCCGTTCCGCGTGCTCATCGCCTGCATCCTGTCGCTCCGGACCCAGGACACGACGACCGGCCCCGCCGCCGCGCGGCTCTTCGCCGTCGCCGACACACCGGAGCGCCTGCTGACGCTCACGCCGGCCCGGATCGCGCGGCTCATCTATCCCGTCGGCTTCTACCGCACGAAGGCGCGGGTGATTCTCGGAATCTGTCGCGACCTCCTCGCGCAGCACGGCGGGCGCGTCCCCGACACCATCGACGAGTTGCTGAAGCTCGGCGGCGTCGGCCGCAAGACGGCCAATCTCGTGGTCACCCTGGGCTTCAACAAGCCGGGGATCTGCGTCGACACGCACGTGCATCGCATCTCGAATCGGCTGGGTTACGTCCGCACCCGCAACCCCGAGGAGACGGAGATGGCGCTGCGGGCCACGCTGCCCCGGCGCTTCTGGATCGGCTACAACGACCTGCTCGTGGCGTTCGGCCAGAACGTGTGCGCGCCGATCTCGCCGAAGTGTTCGGCCTGCCCGGTCAGCGACCTCTGCCGGCGGGTCGGCGTGACGACGTCGCGCTGACGCGGCGCAGTCGTCGCAGCGTGGCCAGGTTGCGGAGGTCGGCGTGGGGCTCGGGATCCTTGGGCGTTTCGAGCACCTTGGGCACCGCGGCGAACCGTGGATCGTTGAGCAGGAGCCGGAACGCCGGCAGCCCGAGCTGACCGCGGCCGATGTGCTCGTGGCGATCGAGGCCGGAGCCCAGCGGCGCCCGCGCGTCGTTGAGGTGAAACGCCAGCACGCGCGAGATGCCGACCGCGCGGGCGCATTCCTCCATGGCCGCCTCGTAGCCGGCCGCCGAACGAAGATCGTAGCCGGCGGCGAACAGATGGCAGGTGTCCACGCACACGCCCACGCGCCGGGCGCCCTGCAGCCGGGTCAGGAGCGCGCCCAGCTCACCGAACGTGCGGCCGACGCTGCCGCCGCCCCCGGCCGTGTTCTCCAGCGCGACTCGCACACGATAGCCACGCGTCCGACGTAGCACCTCGGCCACCGCCTCGGCGACGCGATCGAGGCCGGCCTCGATCCCGGTGCCCAGATGCGAGCCGGGATGGATCGCCACGCAGGCCAGTCCCAGCGCCTCGGCGCGCTCGAGCTCGTCGGTGAAGAAGCTGACCGCCCGCTGCCAGGCGACCCGATCGGGACTGGCCAGGTTGATCAGATAGCTGGCGTGGGCGAAGACGCTCCGGACGCCACTGGACCGGCGCGCCGCGCGAAAGGCGCGAACGTCGTCGTCGCGCAGCGGCGGGGCCGCCCACTGCCGCTGGTTCTTGACGAAGATCTGCACGGCGAAGCACCCGAGCGCCTGGCCGCGCTCGATCGCCAGATGCAGTCCGCCGGCGATCGACATGTGGGCGCCCAGCTCGTCCGGGCGCAGCGTCACCACGTCAGAGCGCCGGCGGTGTCGCGGGAGCGAACAGCTCGCCGAGCCGCCGCTGGCGGTACGCCCACAGCGCGCGGACCTGACGCCCGAGCACGACCGCGTGGGCCAGCCGTCCAAGCGGCCCCAGCGGCGGCCGGTACGTCAGCCGGTCTTCCACCCACGTGCCGCCGTCGCCCTCGAGAAACAGGTGGCGGTGCTCCCAGCGCGCCCACGGCCCGCGCACCTGCACGTCCACGAAGCGATAGGGCGGATCGTACTCGCGGATGTACACGCGCCACGGCACGGGAATGCCGAGCCACGCCACGCGCAGATCGAGCACGGCGCCGGCGCTCAGGGTCGACATCGGTGTCAGCACGCTCAGGCGAAGGCCGGGGGGCGTGAGCTGCGCCAGGTTCTGTGGATCGGCGAAGAACGCAAAGACCCGGGGTCGAGGGTGAGCGAGCCAGACGCGGGACTCCATGACGTGGTCGGCCATGACGGGCCACCGGCCTCGGCAGCGCGGGCTATCATAGGCAGGTGCCCGCTCTCAGTCAAACGCGCGCGCACGTCGCGCTGCTGTTGATCGCCATCCTGTGGGGCACGTTCCCGGTGACCAGCAAGGTGGCGCTGCAGGACTTTCCGCCCGTGTTCCTCACGGCCGTGCGCGGCGTCATCGCCTCGACCTTCTTGCTGGCCCTCCTGGCCCGCTCGGGCGCCGAGACGGTGCGCGGCCTCGGGTCCGACAGCATCCGCGCCTTCGTCGTGCTCGGTGTGGCCGGACTCTTCCTCTCGACCCAGCTCTCGTACGTCGGGATCGCCTACACCACGGCGGCCAACGCCGCGATCTTGCAATCGGCGACGCCGGTCATGGTCGCCCTCGGCGCCCGCGCCTATCTGGGCGAGCGGTTGCGTCGGTACCAGCAGGCCGGCGTGGCGCTCTCGGCGCTCGGCGTCCTGGTCGTCATCACCGATGGCCGCCTGGTGATGATGCACCTCGACGAGCTGCGGGCGGGCGACTTCGTGACGCTGGTGTCGCTGATCGCGTGGACGACGTACACCGTGTATGGCAAGCGCGTGCTCGCCAGGCACTCGCCGGCGCTCACCGTGACGGCCGCCTACCTCGCCGGCACGATCTTGCTCGTGGCGTTCGCCACGTTGACCGCGCCGCTCTTCCCCCGCCCCGCCTTCGGCTCGCTCCGGGCCTGGGCCGTCGTCTTCTACCACGCGATCCTGGGAGCCGTCGCGCACACCTGGTGGTACCGCGGCGTGGAGCGAGTCGGCGCCTCCCGGGCCGCGGTGTTCATGAACATCACGCCGATCGTCGGCGTCGTCCTGGCCGGCACGCTACTCGGTGAAACGATCGGTATCTGGGAAGTGCTGGGCACGCTGCTGGTCCTGGGCGGCGTCGCGCTGACTGTATGGAAAGGGGGGCCGGGACGGCCCCCCTTTCAACCCCCCGATTCGCGTGAGGAATGACACACGTACGACGCTCACGCGTGGCCGCCGCGCGGTGTGACACGCGTACCACGCCCGCGTGGCCGCCGCGCGGTGTGACACGCGTACGCCCCGCGTGGCCGCCGCGCGGTGTGACACGCGTACTGCGCCCGCGTGGGGCCGCCGTGCGGTGTGATACGCGTACTGCGCTAGCCCAGCTTCTTCACCTCGGCGAGCATGCGGTCGGGGTCGGGGAGCTGGCCGCGGTCGTAGCGTTCGATGAAGCGGATCGTGCCGGCGCGGTCGACGATGAAGGTCGCGCGCAGGTTGGCGTTCCACTCCGGCCAGTACACACCGTAGGCCTTGGACGCGGTGCGGTGGATGTCGGAGAGCAGCGGGTAGTGACTGATGCTCACCGATTTGGCCCAGTTCTCATGGCTGAAGGGGCTGTCCGTCGAGATACCCAATACCTGGGTATCGGCCGCCTCGAAGTCGCGAATGCGCTTGTCGAAGGCGGGCATGCACGCACTTCAACCGGGCGTCCAGTCGAGCGGATAGAAGAGGATGACGACCCGCTTGCCGCGGTAGTCGCTCAGGCTGATCTCCTTGAGGCCGATCGTCCGGAGCGTGAAATCAGGAGCGGGATCACCGACATTCAACGTCACGTCGGTAGGCGTGCTCACTCGGACTTTCCCCCTCTCGCGAAGCTGCGGGTGTTGCGCGTCATGATAGCACGCGACGGTACGGCTCTCGCAGGCACGGCCTTGACCGGCGGCTTGCGGACGGCGGCCCACAGCTGCTCCCGCCGCGCTTCCAGCGGCTGGACCGCCAGTCCCAGATGCGCGGCGGCGGTCACGACCCGGCCGGTCTCCCACAACCGCGCGAAGCGCGCGGTGAAGCGGAGATCGCGGACGGCGTGATGGTCCATGATGACGCGGCAGCCGGTGGCGTCGATGATCCGGCAGAGATGATCCACCGAGCGCTCGATGGCCGCGGCGCCCAGCTCCCGCTCGATGTAGGACGGCGGTCCGGAGAGGTAGAGCGTCGTGGGGCGGGCCTGGATCAGCCACGCGGAGGCCACCGGCGACAGCGGGCCCTGCACGTCCGAGGCGAACACGAAGCGCTGGTGCTCGTGGTGATCGGTCACGGTGAGCGCCACCACGTACCCCATGCTCGTGCCCTCGAGACCGTGAGGCAGCGGGGGCGACACCGCGAGGTCGAGATCGCGCGTGGTCAGCGTCATGCTGTCGGCCGGCTGGATCACGGCCTGGCCGTCGAGCGCGGCCCACAGGGCCTGCGCCGCGCCGGCTCTGCGCTCCGGTGACCATGCGACGCGGATCCTTGGCCAGCACGATGCGGCCGGCATAGTTCACCGGATCCGAGCGGAAGTGATCCTCGTGATAGTGGCTCAGGAAGATGTACTGGGCCCGGGCGGCGTAGGCCGAGATCCGATCGTTGGCGCGGCGGAGCGCCTCCCACTCCTCCTGGCTCGGCGGCAATCCGTAGCGCGCGGGGGCCAGGGTGGCGCCCGGGTCGAGGAGCAGGCCGGTGGACCCGGCTTCGACGTAGGTCGCCATCGAGCGCACGCCCAGCGAGTCGGCCGCGAGCGGGATGATCTTCATGGCCGCACGGCCGTCACTAGATGCACCGGCCACCATCCACTTCGATGCACGAGCCGGTGATCATCGCCGCGTCGTCGGAAGCGAGGAAGACCGCCGTGCGTGCGACGATCCTCCGGCTCGTTCAGGCGCCCGAGCGGCACGGTGGCGATGTAGCGCGCCAGCCCCTCCTCGTCGACTTCCGTCTTGCTCATGAAGGTCGGCAGCATCGGCGTATGCGTGGCGACCGGCGCGATCGCCACCACCCGGACGCCATGCGGCGCGGTCTCGAGCGCCAGCGCCTTGGCCAGCACGACCACCGCCCCCTTGGAGGCGGCGTACACCTGGCCCCCGGGCCGCGGCCGGATGGCCGACGTCGACGCCGTGATGAGGAACACGCCGCGACGCTGACGCTTCATCACGGGCAGCGCGTACTTGGCCCCGAGGTACACGCCCTTGACGTTGACCGCCATGATCTGGTCGAAGATCTTCTCCTCGACGTCCTCGACGTCGGTCTTCCACTGCGGCACGCCGGCGTTGGCGTAGAAGATGTCCAGACGCCCCCAGCGCGTGACCGCCTGCTCGACGATCGACTGACTATCGGCCGCGCGGGTCACGTCGGCGCGCGCGGCCGCCGCCTGGCCGCCCGCCTTCTCGATGCGCTCCACCGTCGCCTTGGCGCCGCTCTCGTTGAGGTCCACGACCAGCACCCGAGCGCCCTCAGCCGCCATGGCCAGCGCCGAGGCGGCGCCGATTCCCGAGGCCGCGCCCGTCACGATCGCGACCCGATCCTTCAGTCTCATGAGATGTCTCCTTGAAGCCTAGAGAACGAGCTCGGCCATGGTTCGGACCGCGATGGTATCGCCGGACACCATCAGCGTCGTGGCGCCCGAGGTCTTCCACTCGGCGAGGCGCTCGCGGAGGTGCTCGCGGGGACCGCAGAGCGCGACTTCGTCGACCAGGGCGTCCGGCACCGCCGCGGTGGCCTCGTCCTTGCGCCCGGCGAGATACGCGTCCTGGATGCGCCGGGCCGCGTCCTCGTAGCCGTAGCGTCGCGCGATGTCGTTGTAGAAGTTCCGGCCGCGCGCTCCCATCCCGCCGACGTACAGCGCGATGCGCGGCTTCACGGCGGCGCGACAGGCCGCCAGATCGTCACCCACCACGACCGAGACCATCGGCATGATGTCGAAGCCCGAGGCCTCGGCGGCTCGTCCGCCGGCCTTGAAGCCCGCGCTCAGCCACTCGTGGAACAGCTGCGGGCGGCGGGCGGAGAAGAAGACCGGAATCCAGCCGTCGGCGATCTCGGCCGCGAGGGCGACGTTCTTGGGACCGACCGCGGCCAGATAGATCGGCAGGTCGGCGCGGCCGTGCAGGATCGAGCGAAGCGGCTTGCCGAGACCGGTGGCGCCTGGCCCGGCGTAGGGGATCTGGTAGTACTCGCCGCGGAACTCCACCGGCTTCTCCCGGCGCAGGATCGCACGCACGACCTCGACGTACTCGCGGGTCTTGACGAGTGGCTTGCCGAACGGCTGGCCGTGCCAGCCCTCGGCCACCTGGGGCCCGGAGACGCCGAGGCCGAGGCGGAAGCGGCCGCCGGAGAGCGCGTCGAGCGTCATCGCGGTCATCGCCGTCATGGCCGGCGTCCGGGCGGGGATCTGCATGATCCCCGTGCCGACGCGGATGCGCTCGGTCCGCGCGGCGATCCAGGCGGCGGGCACCACGGCATCGGAGCCGTAGGCTTCCGCGGTCCACACGGAGTCGTAGCCGAGCCGCTCGGCTTCCAGGATCTTGGCCGTGTCGAGCGAGATCGCCGCCCCGGAATAGTTGAGGCTCAGCGCCAGCCGCATGCTCGATCTCCTCTACCCCTGGCCGCCGTCACCGCGGGTCGCGGCCGACGGGTCGGCTCCCAGCGATACTGCGCGAGCGGCACGCGGCCGCGCCGCAGGCGAACACCTTCCTGCTCGAGCCGCATCCGCTGCGTCAGCATGCCGCTCACCTGCCGGCGCCGGCTGATGCCGCCCTGCGCGTTGACCACGCGATGCCACGGTACATCATCGGGGCAGCGTCCCATCGCGCCGCCCACCGCACGCGCCGAGCGCGGCCGCCCGAGCCACACGGCGACCTGACCGTACGTCACCACCTGCCCGCGCGGGACGCCGCGGACCAGCCGGTAGATGGCGACGCGAAAGATCACGGGTGCGTGCTGATTGGCGGCGATGTCTGGTTTGCGGCGATGTCTGATTTATTCAAGGGGAACCCTAGCAGGGTTCCCCCTTCCCCTCCGGATTCGTGATCGCTGGCACCGGCGCCCATCTCCCACAGACGCGCATACAGGCCGCCGTGGCGCAGCAGGGCGGCGTGCGTGCCTTCCTCGTGAATGCGGCCGCGATGGAGGACCAGGATGCGGTCGGCGCCGTGGATGGTCGACAGCCGATGGGCGATCGTGAGCGTGGTTCGTCCGGCCATGAGCCGTGCCATTGCCTCCCGGATCATCCGCTCGGACTCGGGGTCGACGCTGGAAGTCGCCTCGTCCAGCACGAGGATTGCGGGATTGTACACGAGCGCTCGCGCGATGGCCAACAGCTGACGCTCGCCGTGCGAGAGATTGGCGGCGCGCTCGACGAGATTGCTCGCCGAGCCCGCCGGGCAGCCGCTCCAGCAGCGTCGCCGCGTTGGCGGTTTGCAGCGCGCGCACCATCTGAGCCGGCGTCGTGGCCTCGCCGTCGAGCGAAAGATTCGCCGCGATCGTGCCGGTGAAGAGGATCGGATCCTGGAAGACGACGCCGACGTGCCGGCGCAGACCGGCCGAGGTCCCACTCGCGCACGTCGATGCCGTCCACGAGCACCCGCCCCCGCTGCACGTCCCAGGTGCGGTTCAGCAGCCGCACGCACGTCGACTTGCCCTCGCCCGTCGTGCCGACCAGCGCGACGTGCTCGCCCGGCGCGACCGCGAAGCTGCAGTCGGACACGATCCAGCGCTCGTCCGTGTAGGCGAACCACACGTGCTCGAAGGCGGCGCGCCCCGGCCCGCCTTCGCGGACGCTGCGGGGCGCGGGCGGCGACACGATGACCGGCGCGCGATCGAGCAGACCGATAGATGCGCTCGGCCGAGGCCATCGCCGCCTGCATCACCGTGTACTTGGCGCCGAGGTCCCGGATCGGCAGGAAGAAACGGTTGGTGTACTGGATGAATGCGACCAGCCCGCCGAAGGTCAGGGCCCCGGCCAGGATGCCTGCCGCCCCCGTACCAGAGCAGCAGCGCCAGCGCCAGCGAGCCCAGCGCTTCCACCGTGGCGTAGAGCGAGGCCTCGAAGGTCGTGGAGGTGAACTGGGACCGGCGATAGTCCTGGTTGAGGCGCTGGAACTGGTGGCGCTCGTGCTCCTCGCGGCCGAAGAGCTGGATCGACCGCCATGCCCTGGATGGATTCCTGCAGGAAGGCGTTGAGCCGGGCCAGCCGTCGGCGTACCTCGCGATAGGCGTCGCGCGCGCGGATGCGCAAGTAGCCGGCCACGCCGAAGAGCACCGGCACGATGGCGTAGGTGACCAGCGCCAGACGCCAGTCCATCCACAGCATGATGGCCACCACCCCGAGCAGGGTGACCACGTCGGCCACGATCGCGAAGATCCCGCTGGTGAACGCCTCGCTCACCGCCTCGACGTCGCTGAGGACGCGGGTCATCAGGCGCCCGACCGGGGTGCGATCGAAGAAGCCGCGCTTCCAGGCGTCAGCAGGTGCCCGAAGAGATCGGCGCGCAGGTCGTGGATCACCCGCTGGCCGGTGAGTGCCATCAGATAGGCCTCGACCATCCGCAAGCGCGTAGAGCGTGCCGAGGCTGAGCGACGTAGAGCAGCCCCACGACGGTCAGGCCGGCCCAGTCGGCCTTCAGGATGTGCTCGTCGATCGCCACCTTGATCAGGTAGGGCTGGGCCAGCTCCACCAGCCGTGACGAGGGGAAACAGCGCGACCGAGGCCCACACCAGCCGGTGGTGGGCCCGCGCGCTGGCCCACAGCCGGGCGGCCAGCCGCCGGTCGAACGCGCGGCCGATGACGTCGTCGTGCTCGGCCTCGAAGAAGGAATCAGGCACGCGCGATCTCTTCCTCGAGGCGCTGCGTCCGCCACAGCCGCGCGTAGAGTCCGCCCGCGGCGAGCAGGACCTCGTGGGTGCCCATCTCCACCACCCGCCCCTCGTCCAGGACCACGATGCGGTCGGCGCTCTGCGCGGCGCGCAGCCGATGCGTCATGACCAGCAGCGTCGGTGCGGCGCCGCGCAGCTCGGAGAGCATCTCGACTTCCTTGGCCGTGTCGACGTTGGCGAAGACGTCGTCGAGCACGAGGAGCGCAGGCCTGCCCGCCAGCGCCCGCGCCACTGCCACGCGCTGACGCTGGCCGCCGGAGAGCGTGAGGCCACGCTCGCCCACCACGGTGTCCCAGCCCTGCGGCAAACCCCGTGACCTCGTCGTCGATGCCGGCGGCCACTGCCGCGGCGCGCACGTCCTGCGGCGTGATCGACGCGCGCCCCAGCGTCACGTTGTCGGCGAGCGAGCGCGAGAAGAGAAACGCGTCCTGCGGTACCCACGACAGCGCGGAGCGAAGCCGGCGCAGGGACAGCGTCGTGACGTCGTGCCCGCCGACGAACACCGTGCCGGCGGGCGGCTCCCAGAGGCGGGCCAGCAGCAGGCCGAGCGTGGACTTGCCGCTGCCGGTTGGTCCCACGACGGCGACCATCTCGCCCGGGCGCACGTCGAAGCGTCACGTCGCGCAGCACCGGCTCGCGCCCCTCATACGCGAAGGTGAGCCCGGCGAAGCCGATCGACGCCGCCAGCGGGGGCTCCCCGCGGTCCTGATCGTCGATCGGGGCCGGGCGCGCCTCGACGAGCATCTGCTGGATGCGTTCCATCGAGGCCAGGCCGCGACGCACGATCGCCAGCGTCAGGCCGAGCGCGACCGTCGGCCACGCCAGGTACGCGAGGTACCCGGTGAACGCCACCAGCGCGCCCAGCGTCAGCCGGCCGCTCGCGACCGCCGCGCCCGCCCGACCCAGATGATGACGAGCGTGCCCACGCCGCCGATCAGCCCCATCAGCGGCACGAAGTGCGCCTGCGTCTTGGCCAGGGCCACCGCGGCGTCGCGGAGGGAGGCGTTGGCCGCGGCGAACTCGGCGGTGGCCCGCGCCTCCATCGTGTAGGCGCGCACCACCGCCATGCCGGCCAGCCGCTCCTGCACGAGCGTCGACAGGTCGCCCAGGCGCTCCTGCGTCGCGTGCGAGCGCTCGGTGACGGTGCCGTTGTACCGGCGGGCCAGGAGCACGAGCGCCGGCGAGGGCGCCATCGCCCACAGGGTCAGCCAGGGATCGACGGCCAGCATCGCGGCCAGCGCGCCGACGAAGGCCAGCGCGGTCGACACGGTGGAGATGGCGCCGAAGCCCAGCAGCGAGCGGACCGCGGTGATGTCGCTGGTGGCCCGCGCCATCAGATCACCCGTGGTGAATCGCGCGAAAGCCGCCGGCGGGAAGGTCTGCAGCGCGGCGTACAGACGGGCCAGGAGATCGGCCGCGACGTGCTGCGATCCGCCGGCGATCGCGAACCGCGAGGCCAGGCGCGCCACGCCGTTGCCGGCGGCGCAGAGCACGATGAGGCCGACATACTGGCCCAGCGGGGCGGCGGCGCCCTGCGTGCGCAGCGCGTCGATGGCCTGCTTCACCGTCCAGGGGATCGCCAGCGACAGCGCGGTGGCCGTGGCCAGGCAGACGACGCCGAGGGCGTACCGGACGCGGTAGCGGTGCAGGCGTAGCGCCAGACCTCGCGGGCCGGCGTGGACGAGACCGGTCTACTCAGGCGCGCCTCGCCCAGCCGCGCCTCGGCGTGCGGCCGGAGCGCGGCGTAGACGGCGAAGAGCATCGGCGTGGGCACGCCGAGGCGCTCGCCGAGCCGCACCGCGTGGCCGTGCAGCGCCTCGAGCTCGAGGCGACGGCCCTGCGTGAGGTCGTGATGGAGCGAGGAGTACACGGCGGGGTCGCAGCGCGCTGGCATCGCGCACGATGCTGTCGACCACGTCGGGGGCGAGATGGACGCCGCTGGCCTGGGCCAGCGCGGCGAGCTCCTCGACCAGTCGCCGGTACATCCGCCAGCTCTCCGGTACCGAGCGGATCACGCCGATCGGCGCCCGGGTGAGCGCGGTCATCCCGGCCTGCGCGCAGATCAGCAGGTACTTTTCCCAGAGGACGCGGGTGATGTCGGTCGACACCTCCGCCGCCACGCCGGCGCTGGTGAACGCCGCCCGCAGGCGCTCCAGGCGCGGACTCGAGCGCCGGTCGAGCTCGCCGAAGGCCAGCCGCCCACCGAGCCGGTGGACGATGACGCCCGGGGCCTCGATCGCGGCGAACACCTACGCCACACCACCGACGGCGTGCCCCGGGCCCAGCGCGCGCGCGAGCGCGTCTTCGTTGTCCACGCCGTTCTGCAGCGACACCACGGCCGTCTCGGGGCCGATCGCCGGGCGGATCGCCGCGGCCGCCGTCTCCGTGTCGAACGACTTCACGCAGAACAGCACGACGTCGGCGGGCGCCAGCCCGCGCGGATCGCCCGTCGCGTCGACCTTGACCGTCCACTCGCCGTCGGTCACCGAGCGGACGCGGAGCCCGTCGCGCTGGATGGCGTCCAGGTGTGGCCCGCGGGCCAGGAACGTCACGGCCACGCCGGCCCGGGCCAGCCGCGCGCCGAAGAAGCCGCCCACCCCGCCGGCGCCGACCACCAGCACGCGCATCACCACCACCCCCGATGCTTGAAGTAGCCGACCATCGCGGCCGCGGTGACGGCCATCACGCCGAGGACCGCCGGGTAGCCCCAGGGCGAGCTCAGCTCGGGCATGTATTTGAAGTTCATGCCGTAGATGGACGCGATGAACGTGAGCGGAATGAAGATCGTGGAGATGACGGTGAGGACCTTCATCACCGCGTTCAGTCGCTGATTCTGCGCCGAGAGGTACACCTCCATCACCGACACGGACATTTCCCGCAGGGTCTCGACGAGCTCCAGCGCCTGGACCGCGTGGTCGTAGACGTCGCGCAGGAAGATGCGGGTCTCGGCGGTGACCAGCGAGGACTCGTCGCGCAGCAGGGCGGCGGCCTCCTCGCGCATCGGCCACACGGCGCGCCGGACGAAGACCAGGTCGTGCCGGAGCCACTGCAGCCGCACCAGGGTGTCGTCCGACGAGGACGTCAGCGCCTCGGCCTCGAGCGCATGGAGCCGATCGCCCAGCTCGTCCAGCACCGGAAAGTACGCGTCCACCACCGCGTCCACGAGCAAGTAGGCGAGATAGTCCGCGCCCATCTCGCGGACCCGGCCGCGCCCCTGGCGGATCGACTCCCGCAGCGGGCCGAAGCTGTCACCGTCGGCGCGCTCCTGGATGGTCACGACCCAGTCGGTGCCGAAGAACATGCTGATCTGCTCGTCCTTGATGCTGCCCGGTCCGTCGCTGCCGGCCGGTCGCTCCAGCCGGATCGTGCGCATGACGACGAACACGTGCTTTTCGAAGCGCTCGACCTTCGGGCGCTGCGGCACGTTGAGCACGTCCTCGAGGGCCAGCGGGTGGAGTCCGAGCCGCTCGCCCAGGCGCGCCACGAGAATCGGATCGCCGAGGCCGTCGATGTTGATCCAGGTGACCGCACTCTGGCCCAGGCGCGCCAGTGCCTCGTCGAGCGTGGCGACCTTCTGCATCTCGGCCTTGGTGCGGTCGAAGGTCGTGACGTCGATCGTCGGCATCTCGGCCGACTCACCCGCCACCAGGGTGCCGGGCGGCGTGCCCGGCTGGATGCGGGCAGTGCGTCCCCGCTGGGGAAGCAGGGCTCGTCCCCGCTGCTGCCTCGCCTTGCGACTCATGCGCGCTTCATGCTCGGGGAGCCCCCGAGGTATGTCAAGACGGCAAGCCTATGCTAGAGTTTCCGAAGGCATGGCATCGATGCCTTCACGCGGCCTCGTGCTCGCGACGGCCGCCGTCACCTTCCTCGTCTTCTCTCCCGTGCTTGGTGGCGCCTTCCTCAACTGGGACGACGATCGCAGCCTGCTCGGCAACGACGGGTTCCGCGGCCTCGACCCGGCGCATCTGCACTGGATGTTCACGACCACGCTGCTCGGACACTACGCGCCGCTGACCTGGCTGAGCTTCGGCGTGACGTACGCGGTGGCCGGGATGGACCCGGGCGCCTATCACGTCGGCAATCTCGCGCTACACACGCTCAACGCCGTGCTCGTCTATCTGCTGGCCTCGCGGCTGTTGTCGTTCGCGCTCCCCGCGGCGGCGGCCGCCGCGCGTCGGGCCGGCGCGATTGTGGCCGCGCTGGTCTTCGGGATCCATCCGCTCCGCGTCGAGAGCGTCGGCTGGATCACCGACCGCGGCGACGTGCTGTGCGCAACGTTCTATCTGCTGGCGGTCCTCGCCTACGTTCGCTTCGCGCTGGGCAGCGGTCGCGAGCGCCGGCGATGGCTGATCGCTTCCCTCGCCGCCTTCGCCGCCGCGCTGCTGTCCAAAGAGATCGCGATGACGCTGCCGCTGAGCCTGCTCCTCCTCGACGCCTACCCGCTCCGCCGCTGGGCGCAGGGCCTTCGCGCGGTGGTGATGGAGAAGGCCGGCTACCTCGTCCTGGCGGCCATCGGGGCGGCCGTGGCGGTGTTCGCGCGCGGCCACGGTGCCAGCTGGACGAGCTACGCCGAGCATGGCCTGCTCGCGCGCGTGGCCCTGGCCGCGTACAGCCTGGCGTTCTACCCGTTGAAGCTCGTGTGGCCCTCGGGGTTGTCGCCGCTCTACGAGCTGCCGGTGCACGTCAGCCCATTGGAGCCACGCTTCGTCGCGGCCGGGGCGGCGGTGATCGTGGTCACCGCGATACTCGTCGCGCTCCGCCATCGGGTCCCCGGAGCGCTGGTCGCCTGGCTGCACGCCGCCGTCGCGGTGGCGCCGGTGAGCGGCCTGGTTCACGCCGGCAGCCAGCTCGTCGCGGACCGCTACAGCTACCTGCCGGGGATCGGCTTCGCCGTGGTCGCGGGCGGCGGGATGACCGCAGCACTGCACGCCTGGCAGCGCGGCCGGCTCGCCACCCGGACGCTGGCGGCGCTGGCCGGCGTGACGGTGGCGGCGCTGGTCACGCTGGGCGCGCTGAGCTGGCAGCACTCGTGGTACTGGCGCAGCTCCGTGAGCCTCTGGCGCTGGGCGGTGGCCGCCGATGAGGCCTGCATGCTGTGCCAGGCCAAGCTGGGCGCCGCCCTGCTGGCGGCCAACGCGCCAGCGGAGGCGGAGCCGCCGCTGCGCCGCGCGGTCGATCTCTCCCCCGACCGCGCGGGACTTCGAGTCGATCACGGCGTCGCGCTGGCCCTGACCGGACGGGACGCCGATGCGGAGCGCGAGTTTCGCGAGGCCACTCGCCTTCAGCCCGGCTCGCTGGCGGGACGCATGAATCTCGCCGTGCTCTACACGCGACAGCAGCGTCCGACCCAGGCCATCGCCGTCCTGCGCGAGGCAACCGAGGTCCGCCCGGACGACCCGGGACTGCTCGTCAATCTCGGTCGGGCGCTGATGGAGCAGGGTCAGGCGCGCGAGGCGACGGTGACGCTGGAACGCGCCGTGCTGGTCGCACCCGACCTTCCGGAGGCACGCGTCTGGCTGGTCCGCGCGTATCGGGCCTCCGGCCAGGCGCCACGGGCCGAGCCGCACATCGCCGCCCTCGAGCGCCTGGACCCGGGGCGCGCCGCCGAGCTCAGGAGAACCGGGCCATGACGCCGTCAGACCTGACGGTCGAGCGGCAACTGGCCATCGCGCTGGCGCGCGAGGTAGGCGATCTGCTCCACCACGAGCGGAGCGGCGCCCGTCGCATCGAGTTCAAGGGCAGCCCGACCAACCTGGTGACCGAGATGGACGCCCGCGCGGAGGCGATCATCGTGGATCGCCTCACGGCGGCGTTTCCGGACGACGCGATCCTGGCCGAGGAGCGCGGGGCCCGGGCCGGACGCTCCGGCCGGCGCTGGATCATCGATCCGCTGGACGGCACCACCAATTACGCGCACGGCCTGCCGATCTACGGCGTGTCGATCGCGCTGCAGGCCGCCGGCCGGCGTGGTGCTGGGCGTCGTCTACGATCCGAGCCAGCGCGAGCTCTTCGTCGCCGAGCGTGGACGCGGCGCCTACTGCAACGACGTCCGCCTGGCCGTGTCGAGCACCGAGACGCTGGACGCCAGCCTGCTGGCCACCGGCTTCCCCTACGACATCCGCGTCAATGCCGACAACAACCTGAAGGAGTACGCCGCCTTCAGCGTGCGCGCGCGCGGCGTGCGCCGCCTGGGCTCGGCCGTGCTCTACCTGTCGTGGGTCGCCGCCGGGCGCTTCGACGGCTACTGGGAGCTGCGCCTGGGCGCGTGGGACGTCGCCGCCGCCGGCCTGATGGTCGAGGAGGCCGGTGGCCGCCTCACCGCGATCGACGGCGGTCCGCTCGATCTCGACACGCCCACCGTGGTCGCCAGCAACGGGCGCATCCACGATCAGATCCTGACAGTCCTGAGGGAGATCAGACGTCCATGACCGAGCGCGTTCTCATTCACACGCGGACGATCCGGATGGAGGCGGTCCGCGTGGGCGACAGCGAGATGGAAGTCACCGGCCACCTGGTGGACGAGCGGCCCGAGCCCGATGACTGGTTCGGAGTGCCCTCCGGGCTCGTCATCCACGACATGAGCGTCACCCTCCGCGTGCGCGCTCCCGAGCTGGTGATCACCGCCGCGTCCGCGGCGATGGACGCGCGGCCCTACACGATCTGCACCGACGCGCTCGATCCGCTGCAGAGCCTGGTCGGCCTGTCGGTGGCCCACGGCTTCACGCGCGCCGTCAACGAGCGGCTGGGGCGTGCGCGCGGCTGCGCCCACCTCACCGCGCTGGTCCACGCCATCGCGCCCGTGGTCCGCCAGGGCGCCGGCGTCGCCTTCCGCGGCACGCGCGAGCAGCCGGACCCATCGAGCGATCTGTGGTTCGTGAACACGTGCCAGGCGTGGCGCGAGAACGGCCCGTTGCACACACGAATGCTCGCCAACGACATCGAAGGCTTGCGCGCACTGTCCGCGCATCGGAGTACTCCGACAGGGCCTTAGCGGCTCACATCTCCCACGGAGGATCGACGGCCAGCGGCAGCTCCAGGACGGTGGGGCCGTCGGCGGTGAGCGCGCGCGCGATCGCCGCGGCCAGGCCGTCGGGGTCGATGCGCTCGCCCCGGCAGCCGAAGGCGCGGGCCAGCGCGACGAAATCCGGGTTGGCGAGCTCCGTCTCGCCCGAGCGACCGAACAGGCGCTCCTGCAGCCACCGGATCGCGCCGAACCGTTCGTCGTTGACGACGAGGAAGACGATCGGCAGCCGGTACTTCACCGCCGTCGCCAGCTCGTTGACGGAGTACATGAAGCCGCCGTCGCCGGCCACCGCCACCACGGCGCGGTCGGGCCGCGCGACCTTGGCGCCGATCGCCGCCGGCACGGCGTAGCCCAAGGTGGCCGAGCCGGTCGGGTACAGGAACGTGCCGGGCAGCAGCACCGGGAACCGGTATTCCATCCAGTAGGTCAGCCCCGTCTGGTCGCACACGACGATGGCGTCGTCGGGCAGCGCGCCGCGCAGCGTGTCGATGAGCGCGGCGATCGCCGGTGTGTAGCGCGGGCCCACGTCGCCCTTGATTCGCGCCAGCCAGCCACGATCCCACCCCGTGGCGGTCGTCCCCTCGCCCAGCGCGGCGACGAGGCGGGCGAGCCCGTCGCGCGCGTCGCCGACCAGCGCGACGCGCGGCTTGAACACGCGACCGATGACGGCTGGATCGACATCGAGGTGGATCAGGGACTGGGCCGGGCCCAGCGTGAAGCCGAGCTTCTCGAGCGATCGATGGCCGAACTTGGTGCCGACGGCGAGGATCACGTCCGCCGCCTTCAACGGTTCCGCGCTGGCGCGCCGATCGGAGAGCACGCCATGGAACATCGGGTCGCGCTCGCTCACCGCTCCCCGCCCGCCGACCGACGCGATGACCGGGGCGCCGAGGCGGCGCGCGACGGCTTGAAGCTCATGCACCGCCCCCGCCGCGATCACCCCGCCGCCCGAGATCACGAGCGGCGTGGCCGCGCCGGCCAGCAGCCGCGCCGCCTCGGCCACGTCCGTCACGTGGCAGGGCGGTCGGACGCCGTGCCCACCCGCCGGTCGCGGCGCGTCGACGCGCGCGCCGGAAAGTCCACGGGATCGACAGCACGATCGGGCCCGGCGGGCCGCTGCGCAGCAGGTCGAAGGCGCCGGCGATTGCGCCGGGGATCGCGCGCGCGTCGCCGAGCGTCTCGGCCCAGCGACTCACCGGCCGGAAGCTGTCGATCTGGTTGGGGACCTCGTGCAGCGCGCCCAGGCCCCGGCCGATCAGCTCGGAGGCGATGTCCGAGGCGATCAGCACCACCGGCACCGAGCCGGCATAGGACTCCACCAGCGGCGTCAGGGCGTAGGTGGCGGCCGGCCCGGTCGTCACGATCGCCACGCCAGGCTCGCCGGACGCCCGCGCGTAGCCATCGGCCATGAAGCCCGCGCCAGCCTCGTGCCGGGCCAGCACGTGGCGGATGGTGTCCTGGGCCAGCAGCGCGTCGTAGATGGCCAGATTGTGGAATCCAGGAATGCCGAAGACCGTGCGCACGCCCTCCGCGCGGAGGGCGTCGACCACGTGCTGACCTCCGGTCGCCGCGCTCACGACGGCGGGCTGAGGAACTGGTAGGCGGCGGCCCGGCTCAGCCGCGCCTCGAAGGCACCGCGCTTGACCGGGCTGTACGGCACGTCGGCCGCGCCGAGGCGCACGGTGCCGGCGATCGACGTCCTCCTCGGTGCCGTCGTTGAGCACGACGTGCAGCGGTCGCCTCGCGGTTCGACGCGCGTCACGACGAAGGGCACGTCGCGACCTCGACGGGGATCCGCACGCGCGTCTGGATGAAGTGACCGTCGCCGTCGCGGCGGAGGTTGCCGCGCAGGTTCGCGAGGATGCCCGGCGTGCGTGATCTCGCACGTCGTCGTCGAACCACGTCCCCGTCGACGTCGATGCGAAGCTTCGGCAGCGTCCACTCGGAGGGCGGCGTCTCGGGCGCGGCGCGCTCAGAGAAGACCACGCTCGCGAAGGTGACGACCGCGCCGCGGGTCCGGCCACTGACCGTACTGCCGCAGCACGCCCCTGGCCCCGGCCCGCACGCGCAGCGAGCGTGTAGATCGGCGACAGACCGCAGATGCGCCGCCGGTCGCCGTCCGGCGCCGACGGACTCGAAGAAGCCCTCGGCGTCTCCCGCCTGCACGGCGCGCAGCATCTCGCGGTCCTCGCGCTCGATCGTGCGCGAGCTCGGCGGCGGACACCGGCTGCGGGATCGCCGAAGCGCGGCCCCACGTGGGCCAGGTCGGCGCCGGCGATGAACGCCACGCGACGTCCCGAGCCCGCCAGATCGGCCAGCGCGTCGAGGAAGCGTCCCACCCGCGCGTCGTCGTCCGGGCGTTGACCGCGCGCGATCGCCTCGTGGGCGAAGCTGGTGAGCACGGGGACGATCCGGATGTCGCGACGGCCGGCGTACAGGTACTGAAGGAAGACCGCCTGGAACTCGATCGAGTGCTCGTTGCGGTGGGCCAGCTCCGAGCCGAAGCAATCCTGGCCGCGCGCGCGCGGCCAGGGCGTCCACGAAGTCGCCGATCGACACGCGGCCGGGCCGAGCGGCGTGTCGTAGTCCTTGCGCGTCAGCGCGAAGGGATCGGCCATGCCCGCGTGGCAGGTGCCGAAGATGACGAAGAGGTCGGCATCGCAGCGCTCGGCGAGGTCGCGATAGGCCCACGCGTAGGCGGGACCGCCGCGGTGGAAGTCGATGTGGGGCGCGATGAGCCGCGCTGACTCCGCCGCCCTGGAAGTCGCCGCACCGCTCCCGGTCCCGTGCGGCGAAGTGAAGAAGCCGTCCATGCGGGAGCGCAGCTCAGCGGGGTCGTCGGGATAGGCGCCGCCCGCGTGGCTGGCCGGACGGCGGGGCGCGCCGAGGAACGCGTCGTCGATCGCAGCACGGCGGCGGGCGAAGGCCGGGCTCTCGAGAAAGCCGTGCGCGTCGAGCTCGCCGACGAGCTGCGCGAGATCTGCTCCCGGGCACACCTGCTCGCCGTGGCGCTGGAGCAGCCGGCCTGGATCGTCCGCGATCGGATGCTCGCCGTCGAACAGCGCGACGACCTCGACCAGATCGACCGGCAGCATGATGACCTCGGCGATGTAGCCAGCCGGATCGCGCAGCGCGACGTACCGCTGGCCTTCTTGCTCGACCGGAAATGCCTCGACCGCGCCGCAGCCGCGGGCGCGTCGCTCACGGCTTCAGAAAGTTGAGAGCCGACGCCACGTAAATCTTCGCGGCGTCGACGAGTTCTCGGACCTCCGACGTACTCGTCCACCTGATGGGGAATGAGCCGGTTGCCCGGCCCACACGTCACGATCGGAATGCCCAGCGTCATCCGGAGGATGGTGCCGTCGGTCGAACCCGGAACGCCACCGAACCGGGCGCGCCTGTCCCGTGGCCTGCCGCACACCGCGGACCATGGCGCGCACGAGCGGCTCGCCGCGCTCGACCCGTGGTCGCCAGGCGAAAGCCGTTCACGGCCTGCCATTCGACCGTGCGCGCCGGGCACCGCCTCCATCGCGCGCTGGCAGGCGATGTCGATCTCCTTGGCGCACCGCGTCCCGTCGGGCCCCGGGGTCAGTCGGACGTCGAGCGTGGCCTGGGCGCTCGACGGGATGACGTTGGACTGCGCCACGCCCTGCACCGGGCGCACTGCACGATGGTGGGCGTCACCGTCGGCGGGCGGAGGTGCGGCTGCGCGGGCAGAGCCGCCGCAGCCGTCGCTCGAGCGCGGGCACCTCGCGCAGCAGAGCGCCGAGCGCGCTGATCGGGTTCACGCCGGCCTCGGGCATCGCGCCGTGCGCCATGCGCCCGTGCGCGGTCACGCGCGCCCACACCACGCCGCGCTGCTCGAGGCACAGCTCGTTCTGCTCGGGCTCGCAGATGATGGCGGCGTGAGCTCACGCCCCATCGCGCGTCGTGCACAGGTGCTTGGACGCCGATCATGTCGGCTTCCTCGTCGACGAGCGCGCCGACGACGAGGCGGCCGCCGAGGCGCGCGCCACTGCGCTTGATGGCGGCCGCGGCGATCATCGCCGCGGCCAGACCGCTCTTCATGTCGGCGGCGCCGCGGCCGTAGATGCGGCCGTCCACCAGGTCGGCGCCGAACGGCGCGTAGCGCCACTCGGCGGCATCGCCCTCGGTGACGACGTCGGTGTGGCCCTCGAGGAGCAGCGTCGGGCCGCGGCTCGCGTCGCCGATCCACGCCGAGCACGTTGGGGCGGCCGGGCGCCGACGTCCTGGACCTCGACGTCGAAGCCCTCGCTGGCGCAGCCAGGCCTCGACGTGTGCGGCGACGGCGGCCTCGGTGGCGTCAGGGATCGCCCGGGACGGACCACGCTCGGGATGCGGATCAGGTCACGGGTGAGCTCGACGAGCTCGCGCCTCGTCGATACGCGAGAGCACGGCGGACGGGCGCACGGCGGCCACGCCGGCCGCGCCTACTGCTGAGGAAAGGACAGGATGACCGAATCCAGACGGATGACCCGGTATTCCTCGAGCTCGATGTAGAAGTAGTGGCCCTCGACCTCTTCGGCACTCTCCTCGAACGCGACGATGGCCTTGGGGTCGGGCATCTCACGGAAGGCGTTGGCGCCCTCGTCGAATCCGTCGCCGCGCGCCACGACCTCGCCGTAGCGGATCGGCGAGCCCTTCGGGCAGTTCACGCGTACGTCCGCCGGCGCCTCGGCCATCATGCGGACGAGCAGATTGATGCCATAGACCTTGATGGGAATCGTGCTCATGAGCGTCATGATACCACCTCGCCGTCTTCCCCGGCCGCTGGGGCCGGCGGCTCGGGCGCGGGCTCGGCCTCGGGCATCGAGAGCTGGGCGGTCAGATCGACCGCGGCCAGCGGGCGCGGGACGTGCTCGATGCCCCTGAGCCGGCGAATGTCGTCGCCCTCGCCGGCGCCCAGCTCACGAAACTCGCGGGCCTTGGGCAGCACCCGCGACTCGAGCGAGCCGACCGCGTCGTTGTAGGCGCGCACCGACTGGCCGAGGGTCACGCCAATCCGATCGACGTGTCCGGCCAGCGTCCGCAGCCGCTCGTACAGCTCGCGGCCGAGGTCGCGGATCTCCACGGCGCTGGCGGCCAGCCGCTGCTGCTTCCAGCCGAAGGCGATCGAGCGCAGCAGGACGATGAGCGTGGTCGGCGTCGCCACGACGACGCGCTGCCCCATGCCGTCTTCCAGCAGCTCGCGGTCCTGCTCGGCGGCGGCGGCCACGAACGCCTCGCCCGGTACGAACATCACGACCAGATCGAGCGAGCTGGCGAACTGCGCCCAGTAGGCCTTGCCGCTGAGCGTGTTCATGTGCTGGCGCATCTGCGCGGCGTGGCGCATGAGCGCGGCATTGCGCTCCTCCGGTCGCGGCGGCATCCAGGGCGTCGAGGTAGGCCGACAGCGGGACCTTGGCGTCGACCACGATCTCCCGCTCGCCCGGCAGGTGGACGACCATGTCCGGGCGCTGGGCGCTGCCGGTCGTCTTCAGCGTCACCTGCTCGTCGAAGTCGCAGTGCTCGGCGAGGCCGGCCAGCTCCACCACGCGCCGCAGCGTCAGCTCGCCCCAGCGGCCGCGGACCTGGGAGCCGCGCAGCGCGGTGACGAGGTTCAGCGTCTCGCGGCGGAGATCGTCGCTGCTCGTGCGCAAGGTCGAGAGCTGCTGCTCGAGCGTGGCGTAGGCGCCCTCGCGTCGCGACTCCAGCTGCTGGCTCTGACTCTCCACGCGCGTGAGCGCGTCCTTGAGCGGAGCCACCAGCGCGTCGATGGCTTGCTCGCGGCGATTCAGGCGTTCGTCCGCCAGCGTCAGGAAGCTGGCGTGGCTGTCGCGCAGCGCGTCGGCGCTCAGGGCCTTGAACGCGTGGGTGAGCTGCGTGCGGGCCTCCTCCAGCAGCGCGCGCTGCTCGGCGATACCTTCCCGCTCGGCCGCCAGGCGGGTCTCGGCCTGCGTGCGCGCCTGCCGCTCGAGGTCGAGCGCGCGCCGGACGTCGCCGGCGTCGATGTCGCGCTGGGTGATCTGCTTGGCCAGCTCGTCCGATCGGCTCTCGCTGGCGGCCAGCCGGCTCTGCAGTCCCTCGCGGACCGTTCGCGTCGCCCTTTCAACCTGGCCGCGGGCCACCGCCCAGCCCAGCACGCTGCCCAGCAGCAAGCCGAGCAGGAGCAGTCCGACCTCAACCATTGGATGGCCTCCGCCCGCGCCAGTGGCGGCACACCGAGCGCAGCCCGCACGGCGGACAGACGACGGGATCCCGGCGGTCCCGACAGTCACCCGCCATGCGCGTGTGGCAGAGCGCGAAGTCGTACTTCACGGGATCGCCGGGATCGAGCGTGGCCAGCTTCCGGGTGATCTCCTCGGCCATCAGCCACGTGCGCGAGCGCCGGCGCGTGAGGCCCAGGGCGCGGCTCATGTTCTCCACGTGCGTGTCGATGGGCATCAGCAGGCGCGCGGGCGACACGGACGTCCACAGCCCCAGGTCCGGCCGCTCGCGCCGGACCATCCAGCGCAGGAACAGGTGCAGGCGCTTGCAGGGGCCGCCGGCGGACGGCAGTGGAAACAGGTGGCGATAGCCCCGCGAGATCCGGCCCCGGGGAAACACGTCGGCCAGATCCGCCTCCAGGAAGGCGCGCGAGAATCGCTCGAGGGCGGGTCGGATCGGGCCGTCGGGCTCCGCATCCCCGGCGACGAAGACCTTTTCCAGCGTGCCGTGGCGGGCCAGCAGGTCGCGCGTCGTCACGCAGAAGGCCACGAGGTCGCGGGGCCGGTTGAAGCGATAGATGAAGGGCGCGAAGAGGCCAGCGTCCCGCCGCGCGTCGAAGTCGCGCACGAACGCCGCCGGCGAAGGCGCCATGACGCGGAGCACGCCCTCGAGCGCGCGAGAGAACAGATCGACGCGACCATAGGCCAGGCAGGTCGTCAGCAGCGCGACCACCTCGCGGTCGTCGGGTGCGGGATAGCGGAGGGGAAACTCGATCGCGTCGCGCGCGATCCGCGCGCCGTAGTCGAACTCGCGATAGAGCCGCTCGAGCGGCTCGCGGAGGGCGCCGGCTGATGTCATTCGGCGGTCTCGGCGCATGTTACCATGCGCCTCATCAGGCGATGAGTCGAATCCCCTCGCGTGCGCGTCCACTCACCGTCGGCGTGGTCGGTCTGGGCGCCATCGGCCGCCGCGTGTGCCAGGCGCTCGACACGGGGCTGCCCGGCGTGGTGCTGGCCGGCGCCACCGCCCGGTCACGCGAGCGCGCCGAAGCCTTCCTGAAATCGTTGCGCGCGCCGGCGCCCTTCCTGACCCTCGACGAACTGGTCGCCGCCTCCGAGGTGGTGGTGGAGGCCTCGACCCAGGCGCATCTTCAAGAGATCGCGCCCAAGGCGCTCGGCGCCGGCCGCGATCTCATCGTGCTCTCGTGCGGCGCGCTCCTCGGCCGCGCGGACTGGGTGGCCCTGGCCGAGCAGCCAGGGCTGTCGCATCCTGGTGCCCTCGGGCGCCATCGCCGGACTCGATGCGGTCAAGGGCGGCGCCGTGGGCCCGATCACCTCGGTCACGATGGAGAGCCGCAAGGCCCCGGCGGGCTGGGCCGGCGCGCCGTGGGTGGTTCAGCAGAAGATCGACCTCGACGCCATCGTCGAGGAGACGCTCATCTTCGAGGGGCCGGCCACCGCCGCGTGCCCGGCCTTCCCCGCCAACGTCAACGTGCTCGCCGCGCTCTCGCTGGCCGGCGTCGGGCCCGAGCGGACGACCACGCGGATCTTCGCGGTGCCCGGGCTGACGCGCAATACGCATCGCATCGCCGTGGAGGGTGAGTTCGGCTCGCTGTCCATCGAGGTCCGCAACGTGCCCTCCGAGAACCCGCGCACGGGTCGCCTGTCGTATCTGTCCACCATCGCCCTGCTCCGCGACCTCGGCGCCACGCTGCGCGTGGGCACCTGAGCACCGAGAGCGTCCGCGCTTCGTTCGACCGCGTCGCCGAGCAATACGCCGCTGAGTTCGCCGACGAGCTCACCCGCAAGCCCTGGGACGTCGAGCGCTTGCGCCGCTTCGCCGCCGCCTGCCCACCGGGTCCCGTGCTGGAGATCGGCTGTGGCCCCGCCGGCCACATCGGCCGCTACGTCGCCGACCTCGGCCGAGCCGTGATCGGTGTCGATCTCTCCGAGCGTTCGTTGCACGTGGCCCGACGCTTGAACCCGGCGCTGCCCTTCCTCACCGCCGACATGCGGGCGCTGCCTGTGCGATCCGACACGAGCGCGGGGGTGCTGGCGTTCTACTCGATGATCTACGAAGCCCAGGACGGTGTGCGGGCGGCGCTGGCCGAGTGTCGCCGCGTGCTTCGACGGGGCGGCATGCTGCTGATCGCCGTGCACGCGGGCGACGGTGTCCAGAGCTTCAGCGATTACAAGGGCATTCCCGTGGACATCACGCTGCACTACCGGACGCCCGACGCTTTCACCGCGCTGGTGCGGCAGGCGGGCTTCACACTCCAGAGTACCGAGGTGCGGCCGCCCTACCCCTTCGAGCACGCGACAAGCCGGCTGTACGTTGCCGCGCTCGCCGACTGAGCGTCACCCCTGCGGCTCGATGCCGTCGAGATAGCGCTCGGCCTCGAGCGCGGCCATGCAGCCCGTGCCGGCGGCGGTCACTGCCTGGCGCCAGGTGAAGTCGGCGACGTCGCCCGCGGCGTAGACGCCGGGTACGGAGGTGCGGGTGGTGCCGGGCTCGACCTTCACGTAACCGTTCGGGAGCAGCTCCAGCTGACCGCCGAGCAGCGAGGTGTTGGGCGTGTGACCGATGGCGACGAACAGGCCGTCGACCTTGCGCTCGGTGACCGCGCCCGTCTTGAGGTTGCGGAGAATCACCGCGGTCACCTTGCCGACGGTCGGATCGGCGATCCGCTCGACCACGCTGTCCCAGATGAACGAGATCTTCGGGTTGGCCCGCGCGCGCTCCTGCATGATCTTGGAGGCGCGCAGCGTGTCGCGCCGATGGACCACGGTCACGTGGCGTCCCAGGCGCGCGAGGAAGAGCGCTTCCTCCAGCGCGGAGTCGCCACCGCCCACCACCATGATGTCCTGGTCGCGGAAGAAGAAGCCGTCGCAGGTCGCGCAGGTCGAGATCCCGTGCCCGACCAGCGCCGCCTCCTCCGGCAGCCCCAGCATCTTGGCGGTGGCGCCGGTGGCCACGATGACGGTCTCGGCCTCGTGGGTGGCGTCGGCCGTCGTCACGGTGAACGGCCGGTGCGAGAAGTCCACGGCCGTCACGTCCTCGGCGACGAGGTCGGTGCCGAAGCGCTCGGCCTGCTTGCGCATCGTCTCCATCAGCTCGGGTCCCATGACGCCGTCCACGAATCCGGGATAGTTCTCGACGGACGTCGTGAGCGTCAGCTGGCCGCCGGCCTGCAAGCCGGTGAACAGCAGTGGCGCCAGGTTGGCGCGGGCTGTGTAGATCGCCGCGGTGTAGCCCGCCGGCCCAGCGCCGATGATGATGACCTTGCGCGGTGTCGCCATGAGCTCTCGCAGCCTCCCTGCTCCATGAGATGCAGGAAGGGGGCCAGGGGATGCGGGCCTGGAGGCGGGCCGGCAACTGGATCTTTGGTGCGGGGTCACATCCTGGCGGCGAGCTGGCGCAACTCGCGTGCATCCACATCGGACACGAGCGCATAGCCGAGGTCGCCCTTGCGCCAGGTGATCACGTTGAAGCCGCGCTCGGCCGTCACATGCGCCTGCACCGAGCCGATCCGGGTCAGTTCTCCCGTCGGCCACGCCAGGTTCTCGGCGCGAAAGACGATGAGCGAGATGGGGTGCAGCCGGCGCGCATAGACGAGCACCGCCGCCTTACGATCCCGGAAATAGCCGACGGCGCCGCCCCTGAGCGGGAACTCGGCATCGCCCTCGAACGCCAGCACCGGCGCGAAGTCCAGACGCCCCTCGAACCAGGGCTTCACCTGGTGGATGCCACCGCTCTCGACGTCGAGGGGATGCTGGCTGCTGAGCACGCGCAGGTGATCGTTCACGGCCTCGGATCATCAAGCCCGCCCGCTCGCTCGCGGCACGGGACGTCGCACGCTCGTAGTACAGCGACGGGCGTGACGACCAGCAGAACGGCGACCGTCGCGAGCGCGGGAACCAGCGCCGGCCGCCACCCGCCCCACCATGAGCGCCGGGCGGCGGGCGCGGGCCATCCGATGGCCAGCCGGCGCTTGAGGGCGAGCGAGGCGGGGTGCTGGGGCAATCGCTGCTCGAGGGCCGCCGTGAGCTCGCGTTCGATGGCCGCCGCCCGCGCGCAGTCGGGGCACGTGTCGAGGTGCGCTTGCACCTCGGCCCGCACCGGCAACGGCAGCTGCTCCCGCTGAAGCTCGAGCAGGCGCGTCCGCGCATCGTCGCAAGTCATCGCGCGTAGTCCTTCAGCTTCAGCCGGAGCGCGGCCCGGGCGCGGGCCAGTCGTGACTTCACCGTGCCGACCGCACAGCCCACGACGTCGGCGACCTCGACCTCGCTCAAGCCCTCCAGGTCCAGCAGGATCACGGTGCGCGCGTCCTCCGTCAGTGTCATCAGCGCCGCCTCGATCTCCTCCGCCACGACCTTGCGCAGTCGCTCGAGCTCGACGTCGCCGAACAGCCACGCCTCGCTCCCCGCGTCGGGCGCTTCCACCTCGACGGTGTCGAGGCCGCCCACCGTCGGGTCGTGACGCTGCCGTCGATACCGGCTGAGAAACGTGTTCCTCAGAATACGAAACAGCCACGCCTTGAGGTTCGAGCCCGGCATGAACTGATGCTGCGCCCGCAGGGCGCGGGCATACGTCTCCTGCACGAGGTCCTCGGCGTCGGCCTCGTTGCCGGTGAGGTACCGCGCCAGGTTGTGCAGGGCGTCGACGTAGGCCAGCGCCCCGGTGGCCACCGAATCCAACCCTGGTCGGCTCCCCTTGAAGGCCGCCCCACCATCGCGCTCGGCGCGGCCTCTCACCTCCCGTAACGCCTGACGCGCCGGTTCGTTCCATGGAACGAACCGCGCGGGCCGACGTTGGCAGGGGTGAGAGGAAGGAGCGCGCGATGAGAAAGCAGGCGTGGCGAGCAGCGATCATGGCCGGACTGATCGTGACGGGATTGATCCTATCGGCGGTGACGGCCGCACACGTCGCGGCGGTCGGGGTCGCCGCCGTCGACATCAAGGAGTTCGCATACACGCCGCCGACACTGGCGGTGCCCGTGGGCACCACGGTGCGGTGGGTCAATCACGACGAGGAGCCTCACACGATCACCTCGGTGAGCGGCGCGTTCGGATCGGCCGGGCTGAGTCACGACGACGCGTTCGCGCAGACGTTCACCCATCCCGGTCGCTATGAGTACTTCTGTGCCCTGCATCCTCGGATGAAGGCCGTCGTGGTCGTGAAGTAAACCCAAACCACCAGCGCGGTGTCCAAGGAGGCGACCATGGATCGCATCGATCGACGTGGATTTCTCGAGTGCATGGCCTGGGCGGGCGGCGGCCTCGTCTGGGTCGCCAGTGGCGGCGTGCTGTCGTCGCGGCTGGTCTCACCCGCGAGCGCCGCCGAGGCCGCGTCCGGCAGCTTCAGCTTCGTGCAGATCAGCGACACGCACGTCGGCTTCAAGGGTCAGGCGAACGCGGATGCGGCGGCCACGCTCCAGCAGGTCGTGGACCGGGTCAATGCGCTGCAGCCCGCCCCCGCGTTCGTGCTCCACACGGGCGACCAGACGCACGGCCAGAAGGCGGGCGCCTTCGACACCGTCGCCGAGATCCTCAAGGGCGTGAAGACGGAGCGCATCTTCTACGTGCCGGGCGAGCACGATGTCTTCCTGGACGGCGGCCAGGAATACCTGACCCGCTACGGCAAAGGCACCGTCGGCGGGCGCGGCTGGCAGAGCTTCGACTACAAGGGCACGCACTTCGTCGGCCTCGTCAACGTGCTGAAGTACAAGGGCGAGGGCATGGGCGCGCTGGGTGAGGATCAGATCGAGTGGCTCGAGAAGGATCTCGCTCCACTGTCGAGCAGCACACCGGTCGTGATCTTCTCGCACGTGCCGCTCTGGGCGGTCTACCCCCAGTGGGGCTGGACCACCGAGGACGCCGGCCGCGCCCTCGCCTACCTCAGGCGCTTCGGCTCGGTGACCGTGCTCAACGGTCACATCCACCAGGTGCTGCAGAAGGTCGAGGGCAACGTGAGCTTCCACACCGCGATGTCCACGGCGTTCCCGCAGCCGGCGCCGGGCAGCGCGCCGGCCCCGGGTCCCATGAAGATTCCGGAGGCCGAGGCTCGGCGCATGATCGGCGTGACCGCGGTGACCTACGTACCAGGCCAGCACCCGCTGGCCGTGGTGGATTCGACGCTCGGATAGACCAGAAGGAGGGACGTCATGGGCGACTCGAACGGTACGATCATTCGCCAGGCCTACGCAGACTTCGCGCACGGCAACATTCCCGCGGTGTTTGCCGCGATGGACCCGGCGATCACCTGGCACGTCCCGGGCCACGGCCCGCTCTCGGGGGACTACACCGGCCACGAGCAGGTCGGCGGCTTCTTCCGGCGGACGATGGACCTGTCGGGCGGCGCGTTCAGCATCGACGTGCACAGCGTGCTCGGCGACGGCGATCTCGTCGTCGCGCTGGTCACGGTCAACGCGAAACGTCACGGCGTGTCGGCGTCGTTCCCGGAGGTCCACGTGTGGCGGCTGAAGAACGGGAAAGCGACCGACTTCCGCGAGTACCAGGGCGACGAGCAGCGGGAGGATCGCTTCTGGTCCAGCTGACCCTGGTGCCCGCTCACTCGTTCAGAAACTTCTGGATGGCCGCGGCGGCCTTGGTGATGGCCAGCACGCCGTCCAGGTGGCCGCCGTCACCGGCGATCTCGACGTACTCGACGCGCTTGCCCTGCTGCTTGAGGATCTGCATGGCCTCCTTCGACCACTGGGGGAACAGGAGCAGATCGGACTCGGCGGGGATCATGAGGACCCGGGCCTTGATGTCCTTGAACCCGTCCTCGAGCGTGCCGCGGTGGCCGGTGACGAAGAGCTGGTTCGCGCGCGCGAGGTAGAGAAACGAGTTCGCGTCGGAGGCCTTGGCGCGCGCGGTCGCGACCTTGTCGATGGCGTCCTCGATCAGGAACCGGTTGGCCCAGTCCTTGGCCGGGTCGCGATCGGGAGCGGCCCACTTGCGGCCGAACGTCTTGTCGGCCCAGCCCCAGTGCCGGGCGTGGATGGTCACCGTCTTCAGGGCGAGGGCCAGCCCCTGGATCGGCTCCTCCTTGCCGTAGTAGTCGCCGTTGTTCCAGTGGGGATCGAGACGGATGGGCGCCGACCACACGTCGAGCCACTCGATCATGAAGGCGTTGGCCTGGGCCGCCGGGATCACCGGGATGACCCGCTCCACCATGTCGGGGTACGCGGCCGCCCACTCGTACGCCTGCAGCGAGCCCATCGACGCGCCCGCCACCGCGTGGAGCTTCTTGATCCCGAGCGAATCGAGCAGGGCCTTCTGGACGTTCACGAAATCGCGGATGGTGACGATGGGAAACGTCATCCCGTACGGCTTGCCGGTGTCGGGGTTGATGGAGGCCGGCCCGGTGGTGACGACCGTTGGATCCTTCACGTTCAGGTTGACCAGCGTGTCCGAGCTCACGACGAAGAAGCGGTCCGTGTCGATCGCCTTGCCGGAGCCGATGATCGCGTCCCAGTACCCGGGGGCGGGATCGGTCGGCGCGTAGCGGCCGGCGGCGTGCGAGGTCCCGGAGTAGAAGTGGGTGACGAGGACCACGTTGTCCTTCGTCGGATTCAGCGTCCCGTAGCTCTCCCAGCCGACCCGGACGTTCTTGATCGTCTGGCCGTTGACGGTGGTGTACGCCGGGAGTGAGAAGGTCTTCTTGTCGACGGGCCCGTCATAGGCTGAGCCGGTACGGGCCAGAAGTAGCAGCATGGTCAGGATCATCCACGACAGGCGTCTCATCATCGGCCTCCTTGTACTCATGCCGGATACGTTCGAACGTCTTCCGTCATACGGGCGCTAGCCCGTGATGGCGTCGAGCTCGGCCAGATCGCGGATCTCATAGGTGGGCGGCGCGATGCCGGCCGGGAGCGCCTCGTGCCCGGGATTGATCCACGCCACGTCCATGCCCATCGCCTGCGCGCCCACGACATCGATGTCGGCGCGATCGCCGACGAAGAGCGTCCGCCGGGGATCCACACCGGTCCGCCGGAGCGCTTCACGGAAGATGTCCGGTCGCGGCTTGCGCCAGCCCACCTCGTCGGAGACCACGATGGCGGCGAACAGCTCGCGGACGCCTCCGGTCTCGAGGATGGCCAGCGCGGTGGGGCTGTAGTCGAAGTTCGACACGACGGCCAGGCGGTGGCGGCGCGCCAGTCGCTCGAGGAGCGGCCGGTGGTGCGGTGGGAAGAAGGCGGCCTTGGCCAGCTGATCGCGATGCGCGTCGATCAGCATCACGTCGAGGCCGGGCACCAGCCGCGCGGGATCGAGCGCCAGGCGCTGGAAGAAGTCGGCGAAGCGCGCCTGAGCCGACACCTCGCGATGATCGATCGCCCGCAGGCGCTCGGCCTCTTGCCAGGAGGCGGCCAGCGCGCCGTAGCAGTGCTCGAGCGTGACCTCCGGCACGTGGGTGGCCAGCGCCGCGTGCAGATGGCCGGCGGTGGAGCGCACGGACTTGCCGCCGATCTCGATGAGCGGCAGGCGGTCGCGCTCGAAGCGGACCAGCGTGTCGAACAGGTCGAAGAACACGGCGGTGTACGTCATAGCGGCTTGCGACTCGCGAAGCCCTCGTCGAGACCGTGCCAGTGCGTGATCTTCTCCTCGCCGTAGCGCCAGCAGAGGTTGACCTCGCGGCCGTCGCGCAGATGGATGAAGTCGACCAGGCCGAGCCCGAGATCCTTGGGGACGCCGCCCAGCGCCTGCACCTGCTCGAGCCCCTGCTGCACGTCGCGCGCGCCCCGGTCGACCCGCTCGCGGGCGGCCCGCCAGGCCGGCTGATCGATCATGCCGCCGCCGGCCATCTCGATCCGGCGCTGCTCCTGCTGCAGCCACTCCTTGGCCTCGGTCGCGGCCGTCTGCGCCGCCATCACGCGCTCCATGATGCGCGTGAGTCGCGGGATCAGCCGCTCGACCTCCTCGGGACCGAAGTAGCGCTCAGCCACGCGAGCCCCCGGGCAGGCCATTCTCGACGAACACGGCGTGGACCTCCTTGGGGCCGTGCACCCCGCGCGTGAGGGTCAGCTCGATGTCGGCCGTGCGACTGGGGCCGGTGATGAAGTTGATCGCCGCTCCTCGCGCGTCGGACTCCGGCCCGTCGTGCCACGCTTCCAGGACGAGGCCGGCCTGGGCCAGCGACTCCACGAGGACGTCGCGGTCGAACACGGCCGCGTGACAGGCGGGCAGCAGCGACGTCGAGCGCGGGCGCCCGGCGCCGGAGACGACCACCAGCGTGCCGGTCTCCGCGATGGCGAGATCGGCACCGGTCACGCCCGAGCTCGGCCGCCGCGACCACGGCGCGCAGTCGCTCGCGCTCGGCCGCCGTCACCTCTGCGCCCGGCATCGCGCTCACCTGCAGCCCGCGCCCGGTCAGCGGCCCCGCGAGATCGAGACGCAGCGCCGCCGGATGCCAGGAGACGACCTTGCGCATCTGTCGCTCGGCCGCGATCGACGCGATGACGTCCGGGACCTGCGCGACCTCGGCCACCCGGTGAAAGACGCCGCCCACGCGCTCGAACTCGCGCACGAAGCGCGCGAGGCTCTCCGCCCAGCGCTCCGACAGCTCGCGGCGCAAGACGTCGAGCCGCTCGCGAGGCCGGTCGGGACGGGCCGAGGGGGTGGCCGCGAACAGCCCCGGCGTCTTGGCCATCTCGGCGCGGATCCGGCCGAGAAACTCGGCCCGGGTGCTCACCGCGAGCGCTCCAGCTCGGCCCAGCGCTCCTGGAACGTGCGCGCCGCGACCGGCGGCAGGTCCCGCGTGCGGGTCCAGCTACCAAAGAACAGGGGCAGGCGCTGGATGCGCCCGCCCCGCGTGAACGGCCGCTGCAGCAGCCGCGCGATGCGGCGCGCCGAGGCGGTAGAGCCGGGGGTGGCGCAGGAGCCAGCCGAAGGCGCCAAAGACCAGACGCTCCGACCAGGGGGCGATGCGCTTGTCCGCGACGTCCTTGCGCAGCTCGATGAGCATGCGGGGGATGTCGATCCGGACCGGACACGCATCGGCGCACGCCCCGCAGAGCGACGAGGCGTGGGCGAGATCCTTCACCGAGGCCGGGCCCTCCAGCATCGCGGTCAGGAGGATGCCGATGGGGCCGGGGTACGTGTAGCCGTAGGCGTGGCCGCCGATCTGGCGGTAGACCGGACAGACGTTGAGGCAGGCGCCGCACCGCAGGCAGTAGAGCGCCTCGCGCAGCGTGCCGGCGATCTGCTTGATGCGGCCGTTGTCGAGCAGGACCAGGTGAAACTCCTCCGGTCCCTCGAGCTCGCCGCCCCGGCGCGGCCCGTCCACCAGCGAGGTGTAGACGGAGAGCTTCTGCCCGGTGGCGCTCTTGGCCAGGATCGCCAGGAACACCGCCAGGTCGGTCATCGAGGGAACGACCTTCTCCACGCCCATCACCGCCACGTGCACCCGCGGCAGCGAGGTCGCCATGCGGCCGTTGCCCTCGTTGGTGACGAGGACCACCGTGCCCGTCTCGGCCACCGCGAAGTTCGCGCCGGTGATCCCGAGGTCGGCCTGCAGGAACTTCTCGCGGAGCTCCTCGCGCGCGATCCGCGTCAGCATCTCGGGGTCGGGCCGGGTCTCGCGCTTGAGCTCGCGGGCGAACAGCTCGGCCACCTGCCCCTTCGTCTTGTGGATGGCCGGCGCGATGATGTGCGAGGGCCGCTCGTGGGCCAGCTGGATGATGTACTCGCCCAGGTCCGTCTCGATCGGCGTGACCCCGGCCGCCTCCAGCGCCTCGTTGAGGTGGATCTCCTCGGTGGCCATCGACTTGGACTTCACGGCCAGGCGGGCCCCGCTCTGACGGGCGATGTCGAGGACGATCCGGCGAGCGTCCTCGGCGGTGCTGGCGTAGTGGACGTGTCCGCCGCGCCGCTCGACGTTGTCGATCAGCCGCTCGAGATGCTGGTCGAGGTGCTGCAGCGTGGCTTCCTTGATCGCCCGGGCGCGGTCCCGCAGCGCCTCGCCTTCGGGGATAGTCGCCGAAGGCTTCCTGCCGGAGGGTGATGAACTTCGTGGTGGCGATCGTGAGCGCTTCCTGCAGGAAGCGATCGCCGAGCGCGCGGGTCGCGCGCTCGCGAAACGGTGTCGCGAGATCGCCGTCGCTCACGAGGCGTCCCGATCGGGGTCGAGCACTTCGGCCAGGTGCAGGGCCCGCACGCGCGAGCCGCGCCGCGACAGCCCGCCGCGCATCTGCATGAGGCAGCCGGCGTCGCAGGCGACCACGCAGTCGGCGCCGCGAGGCCTCGACGTTGGCGAGCTTCTTGTCGAGGATGGCGGTGGACACCTCGGGCAGCCGGACCGAGAACGAGCCGCCGAAGCCGCAGCACTCGTCGCGCGCCCGGCCAGCTCGACGAACCGGGCCCCGGCCAGCTCGCGCAGCAGCGTGCGCGGGCTCTGGGATTCGTGCAGGCCGCGCAGGAGGTGGCAGGAGTCGTGGTACGTGATCGGCCCCTCGACCGCGCTGTGGAAGCGCCGCCGGCCCAGCGTGTTGACCAGGAACTGCGAGAGCTCGTGCGTGCGGGCCGACCAGCGCGCTCGGCGGCCGCGCGGCCCGCCGCGTCGGCCATCAGCCCGGGGTACTCGTGCTTGACCATCCAGGCGCAGGAGCCCGACGGCACCACGACGTGCTCGGCGCCGTCGAAGAGGCTGACGGTGCGGCGCGCGACGGCCGCGGCCTCGGCATGGTGAGCCGGAGTTGAACAGCGGCAGCCCGCAGCACGTCTGGTCCGCCGGGAACTCCACGGTGACGCCCAGCCGGCGCAGCAGGCGCACGATCCGCTCGCCCACCTCGGGGTAGAACATGTCCCCCAGGCAGGTGACCATGAAGGACGCGCGCAGCGGCGGATCACGCGTGCGGCGGCGGTGGCGAGACGAGCACGAGCACCAGCAGCCGGGCGGTCGAGTCGTTGACGACGCCGTGCGGGGCGCCGGCGGCCGCCACGATGCGCCTCGCCCGGCCTCCAGCGTCTCGTCGCTGCCGCCGACGCTGAAGCGTCCGCGCCCCTCCAGCACGACGTAGATCTTGTCCTGCGCGTCGTGGGAGTGGACCTTCTGGGCCTGGCCCGGCTCCAGCGCATAGAGATCGAGCAGGACGCGCGGGGTGGCCGCCAGCGCGATCTTGGCCATCTTGTCGGCCTGGAACTTCGCGTGCTCGCGCAGACGGATCTTCATGACGCCCTCACTCCCGCCGACCGGGCCAGCAACGTCACCGGGTGCACGATCTCGCAGCTCGAGGCCGCGGGCCCGCGGCGCCCTTGGCGATCTGCATCAGGCAGCCCGGGTTGCCGGTCGCCACGACACGCGCGCCGCTCTGCGACGATGCGGTCGAGCTTGCGCGCTCAACAGCCGGTCGGCCATGCTCGGGCTCGAGGATATTGTAGATGCCGGCGCTGCCGCAGCAGAGGTCGCTGTCGCGCGAGCTCGACGAGCGTCAGGCCCGGGATGCGCCGCGAGCAGCGCGCGCGGCTCGCTGCGCACCTTCTGGCCGTGCGCCAGGTGACAGGCGTCGTGATAGGTCACCGTCAGCGGCAGCCGCACCGAGCGGCAACGTCGGCGTCCGGCCAGCACCTCGGTGACGTCGCGGACCTTGGCCAGCTCAGCCGCGCGGCCGGCGAGTCGGGAAGCCAGTGGCCGTAGTCCCGCATCGCCGAGCCGCACCCGGCCGCGTTGGTGACGACGTACGTCGACGTCCTCCGGGAACGCCGCCGCCAGCGCCCGTGCGCGCTCGCCTGGAACGCCGTCGGCCGGCCGGCGTGCAGCTCGAGCGCGCCACAGCACGCCCTGCCCGCGCGGAGCGACGACGTCCCACCCGGCCAGCGACGAGCAGCCGCATCGTGTCGCGGTTGACGTCGGCAAAGAGGTAGCGCTGCACGCAGCCCGTGAGCACGGCCGACGCGGCCGCCGAGCCTTGCCGCGGGCCGGCACGTACTCGGGCACCGCGCCGTCGTCGGGCACGTCGCTCCAGCAGCGCGTCCATCGCGGCCAGCCGCGGGAAGCGCGCGAGGATGCGGCTAGCGCCGGACGAGCGCGCTGAACGCCCCAGCGCTGATAGAGCCGGGCCAGGCCGCAGCGGCGCGCCCGAGCCGGTCGGGATGCGGAAGACGCGCGAACAGCAGCCGACGTCAGCCAGCGGCTCGCGCACCGGCCGGCCGTGCCGCTCGATCTCGCGCGCGCGCCGCTTCCAGCAGCGAGCCGAAGCTGCACACCGGCCGGACACGCCGTCTCGCACGCGCGGCAGCCGAGGCAGAGATCGAGGTGGTGCGTGAACGGCTCGGCGTCGGCCCAGCCGTCCCTCGGCCACCGCGCGCATCAGGTAGAGACGGCCGCGCGGCGAGTCCATCTCCTCGCCGAGCACGCGGTAGGTCGGGCACTGCGGCAGGCAGATGCCGCAGTGCACGCACGTGCGCAGCGTCGTCGAGCGTCTCGGGGGCAGAAGCGTCGGCGCGACGAGGCCAGTCAGAGGCCGCCGACGAAGCGGCCGGGGTTGAGCGCTCCGCCCGGGATCGAACTCCTGCTTGAGGTCGCGCATGAGCGCGAGCGCGCCGGGCGGCACCGGGCCCCACGGATCGACGCGCGTGCGCAGCGCGGACGGAGCCCGCTCGACGACGACGCTGCCCCGTCCTCGGCGACGAAGGCCGCGCAGTCGCTCGATCGCCTGGCCCAGCCGCGCTCGGCTCACCTCCGCGTCCGACCGCCACGCGCAGCGAGGCCGAGCGGCGCGCAGCCGGTCACCACCACCTCGCCGCGTCGGCGCCCAGCGCGCGCCGGACCGCGGCGATGGTCGCGGCCAGCCGCTCGCCGAGCGTGGCCGACGCGCAGCACCGTCGTTGCCCGTCTCGGCGAGCATCGCGGTCGTAGGTCGCCAGAACGCCGGTCCCACCGTCTCGACACGCGCGCCCGCCGGCCTGCGACGGCCTCGCCGCGATGGCGCCGCTGCTCGGCCCGGACCGCCGCCGCCACGCTGCCGAACGAGACGCGACGCCGGCGGGGGCCGCCGGCAGCCCGCAGGCCGCCAGCGCGCCGGCGTCGAGCAGCTCGAGTCGGTTCGGCTGCAGCGTCGAGTCGACGATGCGCGCCACGATCTCCTGGCCGGCCTCGAGGCTCCGCTGGAGCACGAAGCAGCCCGTCGCCTCGGTCTCGGGCAGCGGATGCAGCCGCAGCGTGAGCTCGCCGAGGACGCCCAGCGTGCCGAGCGAGCCGACCAGCAGCTTGGGCACGTCGTAGCCGGTCACCGACTTCACGACCTTGGCGCCGCCCCAGGTCGACACGCCGTCGGCCTGCACGAAGCGGACGCCGAGCAGCAGGTCGCGCATGGTCGCCGTAGCGCAGCCGCAGCGGTCCGCTGGCCGCGGTGGCGGCGATGCCGCCCAGGTGCGCGCCGCGACCAGCCGGGCGGATCGAGCGGCAGCGTCTGCCGGTGCGCGGCGAGCGCGCGCCGCCAGCGCGCCCGGCCGTCACGCCGGCTTGCACGGTGACCGTGAGTCGTCGGGGTTGTACTCGAGGATCGCGTCGAGGCCGCGCGAGATCGAGCACGACGTCGACGCGCTCGGGCGGACTGCCGAGCGCCGAGCGCGTACCGCTGCCGCGCGGGAGCACGGCCAGCTCTCTCGTCGTGGGCCAGCGCCACCACGCGGGCCGCCTCCTCGAGCGACGGCGGTCGGACGACCCACTGCGGCTCGCGGCCGTCGACGGCGGCGGCCGCGCGGGCCGCCGGGTCGTCGGCGGCGCCGTCGGGGCCCACGATCGCGGCCAGCGCGTCGCCGAGCGCGCGGGTGGTCGACGCTCACACCCACGTCCCGGCCGGCAGCACCGGGCCGCGCGGGCCGGAAGCCCTCGCCGCACGCGGGATGCGTGGGCAGCAGCTTGCCGGGATTCATCAGATCGAGTCGGGATCGAACGACGCCGCGCAGCCGGTACATGAAGTTCAGGTCCGCCTCGGCGTACTGCAGCGGCAGGTTCTTGGCCTTGTCGAGCGCCGATCGCCGTGCTCGCCGGTCACGCTGCCGCCGAGCGCGATGCAGGCGCGCAGCAGCTCCTCGTTGGCCTGCTTGGCGCGCGCCAGCTCGTCGGGATTCGGCGGTCGTCGTAGCAGATCAGCGGATGCAGGTTGCCGTCGCCGGCGTGGAACACGTTGGCGATGAGCAGGCGGTGGCGCTCGCCGATGGCCACGATCTCGCGCATGATCTGCGGGCAGCTTCGAGCGCGGCACCACCGCGTCCTGCAGCAGGTAGGCGGCGGTGAGGCGACCGACCGCGCCGGCCGCCTCCTTGCGCCCCTTCCAGAGGAGCGCGCGCTCGGCGTCGTCGCGGGCGACGCTCACCGAGATCGCGCCGCGCTCGCGGCAGATCGCCGCGGCGCGCTCGGCCTGCGTCTCGACCTCCGCGCGCGGGCCGTCCAGCTCGATCAGCAGCACGGCGCCGGCGCCTTCCGGATAGCCCGCGCCCGTCCCGGCGTTGATCGCCTTGATGATCGCCTCGTCGAGCATCTCGAGGGCGGCGGGGATCATGCCCGGCGGCGATGATCGCCGACACGGCCTCGGAGGCATCGACCATGGAGCGGAACGGCGGCCAGGGCCGTCTTCACCGCCTCCGGCATGTGTGCGTGAGCCGCACGGTGATCGCGGTGACGAGCCCGAAGGTGCCCTCGGAGCCCACGGCGGCGCCGGTGAGATCGTAGCCCGGCCGCTCGGCCGCCTTGCCGCCGAGCCGCACGAGCTCGCCGGCGCCGGTGACCATCTCCAGCCCGAGCACGTGGTTGGTGGTGATGCCGTACTTGAGACAGTGCGGTCCCCCGGCGTTGGTCGAGACGTTGCCGCCGATCGAGGAGACCATCTGGCTGGAGGGATCGGGCGCGAAGAACCACCCGCGCTCGGCGCACGGCGTGCGTGAGCCACAGGTTGATCAGCCCCGGCTGCACGGTCGCGCAGCGGTTCGGGAGATCGACGTCGAGCATCGCCGCCATGCGCGTCATCGACACCATGACGCCGCCCTGGGCCGCCATCGCGCCCCCGATCAACCCCGTGCCCGATCCGCGCGGCACGATGGGAACCCGGGCCCGGCGGCACAGCTTCACGATCGCCTGCACCTGCTCCGCCCGCAGCGGCAGCACCACGGCGTCGGGCGCCCCCTTGTAGAAGGTGTGCATGTCGCACTCGTAGGTCATGCGCCCTTCCGTGCTGAGGACGAGGCCGTCGGCGCCCACGATGCCGCGCAGCTCGTCGAGGAAGGCGGGACTCAGGAGCATGACAGGGGCAGTTTACCGCAACGCGAGAGCGGCCTCGGCGAGCGAGCGATCAGGCCGGGGTGACGATCGAACGGGGCGCGCGGGCGCCCCGCCGGGTCAGATCGTCCAGGTGTCGCCCGACTTCAGGAGCTTGGCGATGTCGCCGGGACCGCGGTCGGAGATGGCGCGCTGCTCCTGCTCGAGCACCACGTCCTCGTAGATGGGCGCGTCGATGTTGGAGAACACGCCGATCGGCACCGGAAAGTCCGGCGCGAAGAGGTCGGCCAGCAGCTTGGCGGCATTGACGCTCTTCTCGTCGTGGATCCACAGGGCGCTTTCCGGCACGCTCTTGGCGGGGACGACCTTCGGCGTCACGCCCTCCATGATGACGGCCTTGCGCGCGTCGGGCGGCCCGAACAGCAGCGGCTTGCCGTGCTCCAGGCGCATCTCGAACGGCCAGCTTGGAATCCTTGTCGTAGATGACGTTCCACGCGAGGTCGTTGTACACGTTGCAGTTCTGGAGGATCTCGAGGAAGGCCGTGCCCCGATGGGCGGCGGCGCGCTTGAGCATCTCGTCCATGTGCGGGATGTTGCGGTCCACCGTGCGGCCGACGAAGGTCGCTCCGCAGCCGAGCGCGAAGGCCAGCGGGTTGATGGGCCGATCGGCCGAGCCCAGCGGCGTGGACTTGGTGACCTTGCCGAGCTCGCTGGTCGGCGAGTACTGCCCCTTGGTGAGGCCGTAGATGCGGTTGTTGAACAGCAGGATCGTGACGTCGACGTTGCGCCGCAGGATGTGGAGCATGTGGTTGCCGCCGATCGACAGCCCGTCGCCGTCGCCGGTGACCACGAAGACCTTCAGGTCGGGGCGCGCCACCTTGAGACCGGTGGCGATGGCCGGCGCGCGGCCGTGGATCGTGTGGAAGCCGTACGTGTTCATGTAGTACGGGAAGCGGCTGGAGCAGCCGATGCCCGAGATGAACACGATGTTCTCCCGCGGGATGCCCAGGTCCGGCATGCGTCTTCTGCACGGCGGACAGGATCGCGTAGTCACCGCAGCCGGGACACCAGCGCACGTCCTGGTCGGACTCGAAATCCTTCTTGGTGTACTTCGGTGTGGCCGCCGCCCCCGCTGCCCCGGTCGCACTCATTTTTGACTCCCGAGCTGGATGATCGCGTCGTAGATTTCTTCGCTGGCCAGCGGCAGGCCGCGCACCCGGTTGAAGCCCACCGCGTCGACCAGGTACTCCGCGCGCAGCACGCGCACGAGCTGGCCGCTGTTGATCTCGGGCACGAGCACCCGCCGGTACTCGCGCAGGATGTGACCGAGGTCGGGCGGCAGCGGATTGAGATGCCGCAGGTGGATCGAGGCCACCGACCGGCCCTCGGCCTGGGCGCGCTCCACCGCCGCCGTGATCGAGCCGTACGTGCCGCCCCAGCCCACCACGAGCAGGTCACCGGTGGCGGGGCCGTTGATCGAGGTCGGCGGAATCTCCTGCCCCACGCGCCGGACCTTCTCGGCGCGCATGCGGACCATGTGGTCGTGGTTCTCCGGATCGTAGGAGATGTTGCCGGTGACGTCCTGCTTCTCGATGCCGCCGATGCGGTGCTCGAGGCCGGGCGTGCCCGGCCGCACCCACGGCCGCGCCAGCGTGGCGGGATCGCGCAGGTACGGGAAGAAGCCGTCCTTCTCGGTGCGGAACTGAACGTCGATCGGCGGCAGCGTGGTCGGATCGGGGATGAGCCACGGCTCCGAGCCGTTGGCCAGGAAGCCGTCGGACAGCACCATCACCGGCACCATGTACTTGAGCGCGATCCGCACCGACTCGTAGGCGACGTAGAAGCAGTCCCCCGGGGTGGCGGGCGCCAGCACCACGATGGGCGCCTCGCTGTTGCGTCCGTAGAGGGCCTGCATGAGGTCGGCTTGCTCGGTCTTGGTCGGCATGCCGGTGGACGGGCCGGCCCGCTGGATGTTGAAGATGACCAGCGGCAGCTCGGCCGTCACCGCCAGACCGATCCCCTCGCCCTTGAGCGCGATGCCGGGGCCGCTCGAGCACGTGACGCCGATGGCGCCGCCGAAGGCCGCGCCGATGGCGGAGGTCGACCGCCGCGATCTCGTCCTCGGCCTGGATGGTCCGGATGCGGAAGCGCTTGTGCATCGCCAGCTCTTCGAGGACGCTCGAGGCCGGCGTGATCGGATAGGCGCCGTAGACGACGGGCACCTTGCAGCGCTCGGCGGCGGCCAGCAGGCCCCAGGCGAGCGCCCGGTTGCCGGTCATCGCGCGATAGAGGCCCGGCGCCATCTCGGCCGGCTCGATCGTGTAGCGACTCCTCGAAGAACTCGGCCGTCTCGCCGAAGGCGTGACCGGCCTTGAGCACGCGGGTGTTGGCCTCGGCGATCGCTTCCATCTTGGCGAACTTCTTCGTGATCCAGTCGAGCGTCGGCTCCAGCGGGCGCGTGTAGATCCACGACACCAGCCCGAGCGCGAAGAAGTTCTTGGTCCGATCCTTTTCCTTCGTGTCGAGCTTGAGGTCGGCGATGGCCTGGATCGTCAGGCCGGTCATGTCGATCTTGTGCAGACGGTAGCGCTCGGCCAGCGCGGGATCGTCCAGCGGATTCTGCGGGTAGCCGGCCTTGTCGAGATTGCGCTTCTCGAAGGCCGCGGTGTTGACGATGAGCAGCCCGCCCGGCTTGAGGTCGGCCAGATGCACCTTGAGCGCGGCCGGGTTCATCGCCACCAGACAGTCCAGACGGTCGCCCGGCGTGTAGACGCGCTGGCTGCCGAACTGGAGCTGGAAGCTGGAGACGCCGAACAGCGTGCCGGCCGGGGCGCGGATCTCGGCTGGAAAGTTCGGCAGCGTGGCGAGGTCGTTTCCGGCCCACGCGGATTCCGTGGTGAACTGTTCGCCCGTCAGCTGCATCCCGTCGCCGGAATCGCCCGCGAACCGGATCACCGCCCGATCCAGGTCCTTGCGAGTCTTCCCGGCTCCCTTGACGGGCGTCGCCGTCTCGCTCATCGTTCTCCCTCTCCCGGGTTAGTGCGCCACCCCGCCGGTCGCCCCTGCCCACCAGGCAGGGTCCCGGCCCCTGTTCGGCATCGGAATGACCGCTGAGGCCGCCTGCCGGCAGACCAGGGGCGCAGTTTCGGCAGGGCGTAATTGATCTTATCGGACACCGAGGGCTGGATCAAGGATTGAGGCTCGGTCAGCCCGCGTCCATGTCGTGGGGGCGTTTGAGGGCATCGCCCGGGGGCAGGTTGAGCACCGCCTCGGGAAACAGCCCGGCCAGCCAGCGGATCACGTCGTTCACCGTGACCACCCCGATCGGCCGCCGGTCGGCGTCCACGAGCGGCACCGTCCGATAGCCGGCCACGCTCATGCAGTGCACGGCGAACGCGATGCGGTCGCTGGCCGTGAGGGCCTCCGGCTCACGCGTCATGACCTCGGCCAGCCGCGTCTTCTGCGGATCGCGCCGCGGACCGGCCACGCGCGTGAGGACGTCACGCTCGGTGAAGATGCCGATCAGCCGACCGTCGCCGTCGACGACCAGGACGCCGGCCTGGCGGCGGGCGAGCATCTGCTCGATGGCCTCGCTGACCGTGGCGCTGTCACGCAGGCAGATGGCCTCGGCCGGCCCCAGGACCGCGATCTTGTCGTCGAAGAGCGCCCCGCGGATCTCCTGCAGCTCGCTCTCGATGTCGTCGAACCGCTCCAGATCGTCGGGCTCAATCATGCCGCACCTCCCCTGCCGTCGCCGATGGTCGCCCCCCGGCGGCAGCCACAGCCCGGATCGTAGCGCCGAACCGTCGCCCGAGAAAGGCCGAGCTCGGTGACCTCAGCCGCGCGCCGCCGCCGCCGTTTCGGTGCCGGCCTCGCGCAGCAGATCGACGAAGCGGCTGGCGGTGGGCGTCAGCGGCTTGCCGCGTCGATGAATGATGCCGACGGGGCGCACGAGGCCCGGGAGCATCAGGCCGACCGCGGCCAGGGTGCGCACCCCCACTTCCTTCTCCACCGTGTGACGCGGCAGGATGCTCACGCCCGCGCCGATCGAGATGCCCTGCTTGATCGTCTCGATGTTGTCGAACTCCATCACGATGCTCGGCCGGACGTTGTGCTGGCGGAGCGCCCGGTCGATCGCCTTGCGGATGGTGAGGCCGGGGTCGAAGGCCACGAACGGCTCGCCGGCCAGATCCGCCGGCGCCACCGCGCGGCGTCGCGCGAAGCGGTGGGAGGGATGGCACACCAGCGCCATCGGCTCCTCGCGGAGCGGCACGACGCTCAGCGCCCGATCGTTCGGCGGATACGACATGATGCCCGACGTCGGCCTCGCCGGTGAGGACGGCCTCCACGACCTTGTGCGGGTGCAGACATTCCAGCTGCACGCGCGCATTGGGATAGAGCGACGAGAACTGCTGCATCGGGCGGCTGACGTCGTGCAGGCCCACCGAGTAGATCGCCGCGACTCGCACCGTGCCGTCGACCCGTACCTTGACGGCCGCCACGTCCGCCCGGGCCTTGTCCCAGGCCGCCAGGATCGCCTCGGCCGACCGATAGAAGGCCTCGCCTTCCGGGGTCACCACGAACGGACGCTTGGTCCGGTCGATCAGGGGGACGCCCAGGCTCGCCCTCGAGCTGCTGCACGGCCTGGCTGGCGGCCGACTGGGTGACGAAGTTCAGCTCGGCGCCCCGGGAGAAGGACCGAAGACGGACGACATCGCGGTATACGCGCAGCGTTTCCAGGTGCATGACTCGAGTCTATAGCATTAGTGTCACTAATGCCCAGGATACGAATTTGCCTTACTGACTAATACTGGGCGCTTGGGTAGTATCGTCCAACTGTTCAACAGTCCGACACAGTCCGACACAGGAAGTGTGACATCAAAGAGGATGCGCGTATGACGACGCCCGCGCTGCACGCCGGCCAGCGGCCCGCCGAGGGCCTGTACGATCCCGCGCACGAGCACGACGCCTGCGGCGTCGGCTTCGTCGTGGACATCAAGGGCCGAAAGTCGCACGCCATCGTGGACAAGGCCATCCAGGTCCTGGTCAACCTCCTGCACCGCGGGGCGTGCGGCTGCGAGCCGAACACCGGCGACGGCGCCGGCATCGTGATCCAGATGCCGGATCGTTTCCTGCGCCGGGAGTGCGCCCGCATCGGCGTGACCCTGCCGCCCGCGACCGAGTACGGCGCCGGCCTGGTGTTCCTGCCGCGCGACGCGATGCAGGCCGACAAGGTCCGCGCCCTGCTGCACTCCATCGTGGAGGACGAGGGACTGCAGCTCTTGGGCTGGCGCGACGTGCCCACCGACGACAGCTCGCTGGGCGCCACCGCGCGCTCGGTCGAGCCCACGATCAAGCAGGTCTTCGTGGGCCACGGCGCACAGCGGGCTCAGCCACGTCGCCTTCGAGCGCAAGCTCTACGTGGTCCGCAAGCTCTTCGAAAAAGCGGTGGCCGCCCTCGACATCCCGGAGAACAAGTTCGCCTACATCCCGAGCCTGTCCTCCAACACGCTCATCTACAAGGGCATGCTCAGCGCCGACCAGATCACGGCGATGTTCCCCGACCTCACCGATCCCGACGTGGAGTCGGCGCTGGCCCTCGTGCACCAGCGGTTCAGCACCAACACGTTTCCGTCGTGGCCGCTGGCCCATCCGTACCGGTTACGTGGCCCACAACGGCGAGATCAACACGCTGCGCGGCAACATCAACTGGATGCGGGCCCGCGAGGCGCTGTGCCGCTCCGAGGCGCTGGGCGACGACCTGCGCAAGGTGCTGCCGGTCACGCGCGAGGGGCTGAGCGACACGGCCACCTTCGACAACGTGCTCGAGTTCCTCGTGATGAACGGCCGCTCGCTGCCGCACGCGATCCTCATGATGATCCCGGAGCCGTGGCAGAACCACGAGTCGATGAGCGCCGAGCGCCGGGCGTTCTACGAGTACCACTCCTCGCTGATGGAGCCGTGGGACGGCCCGGCGTCGATCACGTTCACCGACGGCACGCGTCATCGGCGCCGTGCTCGACCGCAACGGTCTGCGGCCGTCGCGCTACTACGTGACCAAGGACGACCTGGTCGTCATGGCCTCCGAGGTCGGCGTGCTGGACATCCCGGCCGAGAACATCCTGGTCAAGGAGCGCCTGCACCCGGGCCGGATCTTCCTGGTCGACACCGCGCAGGGCCGGATCATCGACGACGAGGAGATCAAGGCCCAGCTGGCGGCCGAGCATCCCTACGCCGACTGGCTCGCGCGACAACGTGGTGCGGATGGAGGAGCTGCCGGCCCATCCCCTGCCCGCGCCCGATCACGCCACCGTGCTCACGCGCCAGATCGCCTTCGGCTACACGCACGAGGATCTCCGGATCGTGCTCGGCCCCATGGCCAAGAACGGCGAGGAGCCGCTCGGCTCGATGGGCACGGACACCGCGCTGGCCGTGCTCTCCGAGCGCCCGCGGCCGCTCTACGACTACTTCAAGCAGCTCTTCGCCCAGGTGACCAACCCGCCGCTGGACCAGATCCGCGAGGAGCTGGTCACCTCGATGGAGTCCACGATCGGCCCGGAGGGCAACCTGCTCGAGCCGGCGCCGGAGTCGTGCCGGCAGATCGTCATCAAGGACCCGGTGCTCTCCAACGAGGAGGTGGCCAAGCTCCGCCACGTCTCGCGCACCCGTGGTTCAAGTCGGTGACGCTGCCGATGCTCTACGACGTCGCCGACGGCGCGGCCGGCCTCGAGCGCGCGCTGGAGAAGCTGCAGACGGCGGCCAGCGCAGGCCATCGCCGAGGGCCACAACATCGTCATCCTGTCCGACCGCGGCGTGACCCGACAGCAGGCGCCCATCCCGAGCCTGCTCGCCACCGCGGCCGTGCACCATCACCTGGTGCGGCGCGGCGAGCGCACGCGCTGCGGCCTGGTCATCGAGACCGGCGACGCGCGCGAGGTGCACCACATGTGCCTGCTGATCGGCTACGGCGCCGGCGCCGTCAACCCGTGGGTGGCCTTCGAGACGCTTCGACGACATGATCCGCCACGGGCTGCTGCCCGGCGTCGATCACGCCAAGGCCGTGCGCAACTACATCAAGGCGCTCAACAAGGGCATCCTCAAGGTCATGGCCAAGATGGGGATCTCCACGCTGCAGAGCTACTGCGGCGCGCAGATCTTCGAGGCCATCGGCCTCAACCGCGACCTGGTGGACCGCTACTTCACCGGCACCGCCTCGCGCGTGAGCGGCATCGGCCTCGACGTGATCGCCGAGGAGGTCCGCCGGCGCCACGCGGACGCCTATCCCCGACCGGCCGACCGGCCACGCCGAGCTCGACTGGGGCGGCGAGTACCAGTGGCGGCGCGACGGCGAGTACCACCTGTTCAATCCCGACACCGTGTTCAAGCTCCAGCACGCCACGCGCTCGGGGCAGGCGCGGATCTTCCGCGACTACACCAAGCTGGTCGACGACCAGAGCCAGACGCCTGGCCACGCTGCGCGGCCTGATCGAGCTGCAGGCCGGGCGGCGCGCCCGATGCCGATCGAGGAGGTCGAGCCGGTCGAGACGATCGTCAAGCGCTTCGCCACCGGCGCCATGTCCTACGGCTCCATCAGCCAGGAGGCGCACGAGACGCTGGCCATCGCGATGAACCGGATCGGCGGCAAGTCGAACACCGGCGAGGGCGGCGAGGACCCGGCGCGCTACCGGCGCGATGCCAACGGCGACTCGCGGCGCAGCGCGATCAAGCAGGTGGCCTCGGCGCGCTTCGGCGTGACCAGCGAGTACCTGGTCAACGCCGACGATCTGCAGATCAAGATGGCCCAGGGCGCCAAGCCCGGCGAGGGCGGCCAGCTCCCCGGCCACAAGGTCTATCCGTGGATCGCCAAGGTGCGCTTCGCCACGCCCGGGCGTCGGTCTCATCTCCCCGCCGCCGCACCACGACATCTACTCGATCGAGGACCTGGCGCAGCTGATCCACGATCTGAAGAACGCGAATCCAAGGGCGCGGATTCACGTGAAGCTCGTCGCCGAGGTCGGCGTCGGCACGGTCGCGGCGGGCGTGGCCAAGGCGCACGCCGACGTGGTGCTGATCTCCGGCCACGACGGCGGCACCGGCGCCTCGCCGCTCACCTCGATCAAGCACGGCGGCGTGCCGTGGGAGCTCGGCCTGGCCGAGACCCAGCAGGTGCTCGTGCTCAACAAGCTCCGCGACCGGATCGTCGTGCAGGTCGACGGCCAGATGAAGACCGGGCCGCGACGTGGTCATCGCCGCGCTGCTCGGGGCCGAGGAGTTCGGCTTCTCGACGGCGCCGCTGGTCGTGCTGGGCTGCATCATGATGCGCGTCTGCCATCTCAACACCTGCCCGGTCGGCATCGCCACCCAGGACCCCGAGCTGCGCGCGCGCTTCGCCGGCAAGCCGGAGTTCGTCACGAACTTCTTCCGCTTCATCGCCGAGGAGGTGCGCGAGCACATGGCCGCGCTCGGCTTCCGCACCATCGCCGAGATGATCGGCCGGGTCGATCGCCTCGACTTCCAGCCCGCGCTCGAGCACTGGAAGGCGCGCGGGCCTCGACCTCTCGTCGATCCTCCACCAGCCCGACATGCCGGCGGACGTCGCCCGCCACTGCGTGATCGGCCAGGATCACGGCCTGGACCGCGCGCTCGACCGGACCACGCTCATCCCGGCCTGCCAGACGGCCATCGAGCACGGCAAGCCGGTCGCAGCTGTCGCCTGCCGATCCGCAACGTCAACCGCACGGTCGGCACGATGCTCGGCTACGAGATCACGTCCGCGGCGGGGCGCCGACGGGCCTGCCCGACGACACGATCCGCGTGCACTTCACCGGCTCGGCCGGCCAGACCTTCGGCGCGTTCGTGCCGCGGGGCGTCACGTTCACCCTCGAGGGCGACGCCAACGACTACTGGGGCAAGGGACTCTCGGGCGGCAAGCTGATCGTCCACCCGCCGCGACAGGCGACGTTCGTGCCCGAGGAGAACATCGTCATCGGCAACGTCGCGCTCTACGGCGCGACGAGCGGCGAGGCCTACGTGCGCGGCGTGGCCGGCGAGCGCTTCGCCGTGCGCAACAGCGGCGTGCACGCCGTCGTCGAGGGCATCGGCGATCACGGCTGCGAGTACATGACCGGCGGCCGGGTGGTCGTGCTCGGCCACAGCGGCCGCAACTTCGCCGCCGGCATGTCGGGCGGCATCGCCTACGTGCTCGACGTGGACGGGGACTTCAAGCGGCGCTGCAACCTCGGGATGGTGGAGCTCGAGCGGCTCGACCAGCCCGAGGACATCGAGCTGGTCCGTGACCTGATCCGGCGCCACGTGTACCATACGGCCTCGACTTACGCGGCGGGGATCCTGAAGGACTGGATCAACGTCCAGCCGAGGTTCGTCAAGGTGATGCCGAGGGACTACAAGCGCGTGCTGCTGGCCGAGAGCCAGGCCCAGGCGGCCGGCCGTCAGCCGACCTTCGCCGAGCTGGTCGGCAACACCAGCGGGTAACGCCCATGGGCAAGGCCACCGGCTTTCTCGAGATCAAGCGCAAGAAGTGGCCGACGCGTCCGGTCGACGAGCGTCTGCGCGACTGGCGCGAGGTCTATCTGCCCTTCCCCGGCGACGAGCTGAAGAAGCAGGCCGCGCGGTGCATGGATTGCGGCATCCCCTTCTGCCACCAGGGCTGCCCGCTCGGCAACATCATCCCGGACTGGAACGACCTCGTCTATCGCGAGCACTGGCAGGACGCGATCGACCGCCTGCACGCCACCAACAACTTCCCGGAGTTCACGGGCCGGCTCTGCCCGGCGCCGTGCGAGGGCTCGTGCGTGCTGGGGATCAACGACGACCCGGTGACGATCAAGGCCGTCGAGGTCACGATCATCGATCGCGCGTTCGACGAGGGCTGGGTCGTGCCCGAGCCGCCGGCCGCCCGCACCGGCAAGAAGGTCGCGGTCGTCGGCTCCGGCCCGGCCGGTCTCGCGGCCGCCGAGCAGCTCAACCGCGCCGGCCACCTGGTGACGGTCTTCGAGCGCGCGGACCGCATCGGCGGACTCCTGCGCTACGGCATCCCCGAGTTCAAGATGGAAAAGCGCGTCCTCGAGCGCCGACTGGCCCTCATGGACAAGGCGGGCGTCGTCTTCCGGCCCAACGCCGACATCGGGCGCTCGGTCCGGAGTGCCGATCTGCAGCGCGAGTTCGACGCCATCGTGCTCGCCTGCGGGGCCGGCGCGCCCCGCGACCTGACGGTGCCCGGGCGCGAGCTGAGCGGGATCCACTTCGCCATGGAGTACCTGACGCTCTCGAACCGGCGCTGCGAGGGCGACCGGATCGACGACGAGCGCTTCATCTCCGCCGAGGGCAAGCGCGTGGTCATCATCGGCGGCGGCGACACCGGCGCCGACTGCCTGGGGACCGTGCACCGCCAGCGGCGCCGCGTCCGTCCACCAGTTCGAGCTGCTGCCCCGCCCGCCCGACACCCGCGCGGCCGACAACCCGTGGCCGCAGTGGCCCAACGTCTTCCGCGTCTCCGGCGCGCACGAGGAGGGCGGCGAGCGCGTCTACGCGGTGTCGACCCAGCGCTTCACCGGCGACCGGCGGCCGCGTGGAGAAGCTGCACGGGGTGAACGTCGAGATGGTCCGCGAGGGCGGCCGCCTCGACTTCAAGCCGATCGCCGGCACCGAGTTCACCCTCGACGTGGATCTGGTCCTGCTGGCCATGGGCTTCCTCGGACCCGAGCGCACCGGCCCGATCGAGGAGCTAGGGCTCAAGCTCACCGAGCGCGGCAACGTCGCGCGCGACCCCAACTGGATGACCAGCGCCCCCGGCGTCTTCACCTGCGGCGACATGCAGCGCGGCCAGTCCCTGATCGTCTGGGCCATCGCCGAAGGCCGCTCCTGCGCCGCCGGCGTCGACCGCTGGCTGATGGGCCGAACCGACCTACCCAGCCCCCTGTAACTCGCAGCCCGCCCGCCTCTCCAAGCCCGAGCCCCGCATCCCGAAGCCGACCCGACATCGCGCTCTGTCCTGCCCGCCGCTCTGCCAAGAGCGAACGATCGCCAGCAGTGAGCCGCTCGCAACGGTGGCGGCCGCAGACAATCGTTCATCGGAGTCCAGAACCCGAATATCGATCGGCGAATCGCGCTCTGTCCTGCCTCCCGCTCTGACAAGAGCGAACCGACCGCCAGCAGACCAACTCACTCCGAGCATCGGGGGGTATGGGGGGCCATTTCGTGGCCCCCCATCTACAATCGATCCGGCCGTCCGGACTCCGCGCGTCGACCCTACTTGTAACTCTCGACCGAACTCGCGTTGCATTCGGCGCGGGACTTTGCCTCGCCGCGCATCTGGTCCAGAGCTTTCCAGCAGGCTTCGCAACTCGGGTAGGACGACGACGAGCGGCGATGCTGCTCCGTGCCGCGCACGCGGAGCGTGCACTCACCGGTCACCTTGCTCGTGATCCCCGACGGGCGGGTCGAGGGCAGTCGTGGCTTGGGTGGCTCGCCCGGCTTTTCTCCGGGCAGCTGAGAGCGATAGCGTTCGGGAACCTGGTCGCGGCGACCGGCGTAGTGGGGGTTGCCCTGCTCGTCCACCCAGCGATAGGTCTGCGCCGCCGCCGGGTCCGCAACCCCGACGAGCAGGAGCACGAGCAGCGGCCACATCCGTCGGCTCGAGGTCATCGGGACGCCTCCAGCGGTACGCAGTCGCCCAGACCGGCGTCCGGCCCGCGAATGGCCTCCAGCGCCCGGCGGCACGCCTCGCAGGTTGGATAGGAGCGCAGCGATCCCGGCTGCGTGCGGGTCCGGGCCACCTTGAGGACGCACTCCCCCGTCGCGGCGCGCGGCACGTCGACCGCCCCGCGGACGGGCAGCGGAGCCTCCTGCGTCGGCTCAGCCGGGGGCTGGAACTGTGAGCGGTACTGCTCGGGGACCTGATCGAGCGACCCCACGTAGTGAGGGTTGCCCTCGTCGTCGACCCAGCGGAACGTCTGAGCGTCCGCGGTGGCGGCGCCCACGAGCAGGGCCAGCAGCAGTCCGACCGAAGCGCGTGTGTGCATCGTGGTCTCCCGGCCGCTTACCGGGGGGTGAGCGGCTCACCGACCAGTCCCCACCATGGTAGCGCCACTGCCAGGATCGCCACCCATCCAACGAGCGTCATCCAGAGGCCGAATTTCAGGATCTCGCCCGCCGACACGTGGCCACGCTCGTAGATGACCAGGGCCGAGGCGCTCTGGGCGGGATAGTAGACGACGGCGTCACCGGTCATCATCACCACCAGGGCGCACACCAGCGGGTTGACCCCCGCCTGCGCCCCCACCGACATCGCGATCGGCAGGGCCAGGGCCAGGAAGCCGGAGATGTTCGGCACCAGAGCCCGCAGGGCCGTGGCGCCCACCATCAGCAGAATCACGATGGCGATCGGACGCTGGCTGAGCCCCGGCAGCACGCCGACCAGCAGACGGCCCAGCCAGGCGGCCGCCCCACTGGTGCCGAGCACGTGGGCCAGCGAGATCGAGGTGGCGATCACGAAGAAGTTCGCCCAGCCCACACCGCGCTCGAGATCGCGCCCAGGCCAGCGGCCCGATCCCGGGGATCAGCAGGGCGACAAACGCCAGCAAGGCGGGAAGCGCCGGATCCAGATGGTGCAGGGCGTCGGTGAGCCACAGCGTGGACGCGCCGAGGATGATCACCAGCGTTCGCCACTCGGGCCCGGTCAGCGGCCGGCGGGCCACCGGCGTCGGTGCGGGGAGCGCCTGCCCCAGACCGCGTCGGTAGAGCGCCCAGGTGAGCACCGCGCCGAGCAGCATGATCGTGTAGTAGGGCACGGCCATGAGCGCGAACCACCCGCTCCACGACATCCCCCCGATGATGGCCGCGCTCATCACCGGCGTGATGCCGCCGGTCAACAGCGCGGTGGACGCGAGCCGGTTGATCGAGGACAGCGCGAGCATGACCGCCTTGGCGACGGGCGCGCCGCGTGGCACCGCGGCCAGCGCGAACACCTCGTCGTAGATGTGGATGAGGATGCCGGACCGCGTGGTGGCCGACGGCAGCACGAACGTCATCACCGGAAACGCCAGGACCAGGTGCAGATAGACGGCCAGGCTGCGGCCGCGCGCGTGCGCGAGGATCGCGCGGGCCAGGCGCTCGGCCAGGCCACTGCGCACGACGGCCACGCCCATCGTCAGCACGCCGACCAGGAAGTACGGCACCGGGTTGGCGAAGCCCTGCAGGGCGGGACGGATCCCGTCGGCGGCGCCGGTGAGCGCGAGCAGGACGATGCCGAGCAGCGCGGTGACCCCGGGCTCGAGCGCCTCGGTCGTCCACAGCACGATGACGATCAGCGTGACGAGCAGCGCCCGCTGGCCGGCGCGCGGCAGGCCGTCGGACAGCGGCGGCAGCGCCAGCGCCAGGACGAGGACGCCGAGCGTGGCGCCGAGCGCGAGCGTCCTGATCCTCGTGGGGCGCGCCAGGGCGACGTGCGCTCGGCTCATGCCGCGCCATCCTGCCACGCCGCCGCCGCTTCCGTCGAGGAACGCGCGTCACGCCGGTGCGCTACGCTCGCCGCCGTGCTCAGCGTCCGCGCGATCCTGGCGGACGAGAACTCAGAGGGAGGGAGCTAGTCGAGCCCCCAGGAGTACACGTGGGTCGGGGTCACCTCGACGATGACCGAATCCGACTCGGACAGCGCGGCCTCCTTCGGATACTGCGGATACTTGCGGTAGAGCCGCGTGCGGATCCGACGGAAGCGCGGGCCGCGCTCGATCAGCTTGGCCCGTCCCTGGATCATCACGCCGCGGATCGTTCCCCAGTGATCGGAGTAGACGTCCATCGTGACGGTGGCCCAGGGATTTTCCTGGAGGTTCTTCACCTTCCGTCCGTCGTCGCCGGAGGCGAAGTAGAGGCGCCCGCCGGCGAGCACGTGGCACACCGGCACCACGTGCGGAATGCCGCTTCGGCCCGAGGTGGCCACGCGGGCCACGCGCTCCCACTCCACGAAGGCGGCCACCTTCTTGGTCAGGCGAGACGCGGAATGGCGAGGGGCCGGCCACGATCGTCCCCGCGTCAGCGCAGCGGGCTCTGCCAGATCGCGTGCCCGACGAAGAACGGGCCGAGCGTCTGCAGATACTGCGAGGTCTGCGCCGTCTTGCGCATGGCCTGGATCAGGTGCGACAGCGGGTGCAGCTCGCGGCCACAGAGGCCGATGACGAAGTCGTTGTCGTGGACGTCCAGGCCATGACAGGCCAGGCGCACGTCGTGCGCGAGATCGGCCTCCCCGTAGGCGCGGCCGAGCACGCTGTGCTCGCGAATGACCGCGCCCTGCTCCTGCGGCGTCAGGCGCGCGAACGCGCCGTTGCGCCGCAGCGGATACCAGATGCCCCACGGCCAGAACGGGTTCAGCACCGTGCGGCGCGGACGCTGCAGGAGCCAGTCCTCCAGCTCCGTCTCGAAGCCGGAGGCGTACGTCCGCCCGAACATGGTGAGCTCGGGCTTGAGCAGGAGATCGCCGAACGCGCCGGTGTTGAGGAGCTCGCGGAAGGGCCCCGCGAAGAACCCCGGGTCCTCGTGCATCCCGAGCAGACCGACGCCGCGCGGGTCGTTCACGTCCTGGTAGAGGACCGCCTCCTGCCCCGCCCCCTCGAGCGCGCGCACGAGAGGCTTGGTGTCCAGGCACCCGCCGAAGGCTTGCAGCTGCATGAACAGCCGGCGCTCGGACTGCTGGCTGGCGCCACGCTCGCGAACGTCGACCCGAAGCTCCTCACCGCTGCTCACCGCTAACCTCCCCGCGTGTGCATCTCCAGGTGGGGATCCTGCCGGAGCCGGCCGATCGAGATCAGCGGCTCCTGCCCGCGCCGCGCCAGGCGGTCCTCGGCGCCGCGGTCTCGCCGCGACTGCCACGTCGGCAGGATCAGCGCCTTGAGCTCCTCGGTGCTGGCGCCCCGCCGGAGCGGGCCGCGCAGGTCCGTCCCCTGCTGCGCGTAGAGACAGAGATACCACAATCCGTCCGCGGTGAGGCGGCTGCGGTCGCAGTCGGCGCAGAAGGGCGCGGTGGTGGAGGCGATGATTCCGAACACCGTGCCATCGGGCAGGCGGTAACGGTCCGCCGGAGCGGTCGAGGTCTCGGTCAGGGGCTCGATGGGACCGTAGCGCCTGGCCAGGCGCTCGAGAATCTCCTGGCGACCGACGACCTGCTCCATGGACCAGCGGGTGGCGCCGCCGACGTCCATGTACTCGATGAAGCGCACCTCGGCCGGCGCGCGGCGGCCGTACTCGATCAGGTCGGCCAGCTCGTCGTCGTTGACGCCCCGCATGACCACGGTGTCGATCTTCGTGCCGGAAAAGCCGGCGCGGGCCAGCGAGGCGATACCCTCCAGCACCTGGGCGTGCGAGTTCCGGCGCGTGAGCGCGACGAAGCGCTCGGGGCGCAGCGTGTCCAGGCTCACGGTGACCCGATGGAGCCCTGCCTCCTTGAGCGCGGGGGCCTGCTCGGCCAGCAGCACGCCGTTGGTCGTGATGGCCAGGTCGCGCAGCCCCGGCTTGGCCGCCAGCAGCCGGATCAGCCGCGGTGACGTCGCGCCGCAGCAGCGGCTCGCCGCCGGTCAGGCGCACCTTGTCCACGCCGAGCTCCATGAACACGTCGGTCAACCGGCTGATCTCCTCGAAGTGGAGGATCTCGTCGCGCGGCAGCCAGACGTACTCCTCTTCCGGCATGCAGTAAGCGCAGCGCAGATTGCACCGGTCGGTGACCGAGATCCGGAGATTTCGGAGCGCGCGGCCGAAGACGTCCGTCGCCGGTGCCATCAGGCCACCACCGCGGCAGCGGGCTCGGCGGCCCCGGCGCGCTCCCACTCGCGGAGCAGGCCGGCCTTCTTCACGCCGACCTCGAAGTGGTCCCACGGCATCCGCTCGTCGGTGGGCCGGTGGCGCGTGGTGTAGAACTCGGGATCGCCGTCCCAGTCACGCAGCGCGCGCCGCCAGTCGCCGTCGAGCCGCGCCGCCTGCTCCACGAAGTCGGCGACCCGCCGATCACCGCGAGCCAGCAGCGCCTGCAGCGCCGCCTCGCGCGGGTTCTCGTGGAGCACGCGCACGTTGGAGAGCGCCCGCACGCCCTTCTTGATCGTCTCCAGCTTGCGGCCCGAGCGACTCGGCGCCGTCGAACGGCGCCCACTGAAACGGTGTCCACGGCTTGGGCACGAACGACGAGATCGACAGCGTCAGGCGTCCGAACGGATGGCCCTTGGCGTCCAGCACCCGCAGCCGCTCGAGCATCCGCCGCGCGAGATCGACGATCGCCTCGACGTCCTCGGCGGTCTCGGTCGGCTGTCCGATCATGAAGTACGTCTTGAGATTCGGGATGCCCTGCGCGCGCACGAGACGGCAGGCCTCCAGGATCTGCTCGTCGCTGATGGCCTTGCGGATCACCCGGCGCAGGCGCTCGGTCCCGGCCTCGGGCGCGATCGTGAGCGTGCGATGGCCGCCCCGCGCCAGGGCCGAGGCCAGGTCCTCGGTGAGGCTGTCGGCGCGCAGCGAGGAGATCGACAGCTCCATGCCGTTGGCCTCGACGATCTTCAGCAGCTCGCCGATCCAGGGGTAGTCGGAGACGCAGGCGCCCACGAGCCCCACGCGCTTCTCGCCGTCCCGCGCCAGCTGCTCGACCGTCTCGCGAAGCGCATCGACGCTGCGATGCCGGACGGGCCGGTAGACCTGACCCTCCAGGCAGAAGCGGCAGCCGCGCCCGCAGCCCTTGCCGACCTCCAGCAGCGCCATGTGGCCGTACTCGGCGTTGGGCGTCTTCACGGCGGCGATGGTGCGGAACGCGTCCACGCTGCCGAGACGGCGCTTGGTGACGATGGCCGGCGCATCGGTGGCGACGACGTCCAGCAGGGCGCCGTCGGGCGCGTAGCGAGGCTCGTAGCGCGCGGGGACGTACACGCCGGTCAGCCGGGTGAGCAGGCCGAGGAAGGCCTCCCGGTCGCGGTACTGCTCGCGGTACGCCGCGATCAGCTCGCCGACCAGCTCCTCGGCCTCGCCGACCACCACGAAGTCCATGAACGGCGCCATCGGCTCGGGATTCGAGAAGGCGCACACCCCGCCCATGAGGATCAGCGGATCGTGCGGGCGGCGGTCGCTGGCCCGCACGGGAATGCCGGACAGATCGAGCAGCCGCAGCACGTTGACGTAGTCGCCCTCGTACGTCACCGAGAAGCCGATCATGTGGAAGTCGGTCAGCGGCCGCCCGCGACTCCAGCGACATGCGGCACCGCGCGCGTGCGGCGGAGCTCGTCGATGTCGGCGGCATCGGGCAGGAACACGCGCTCGCAGACGACGTCGGGGAGCATGTTCAGGTGGCGATAGATGGTCTGGAAGCCGAGGTTCGACATGCCGACCGCGTAGGTGTTTGGATAGACCAGGGCGAAGGCGATCTTCCCGCCCCAGTCCTTGTGCACGGTCCCCTCCTCCGCGTCGAGGAGACCTTGAGCTTTCTTCTTCAATATCCAGGACATCCGGGTCAGTCTACCATACGCTTCGCGAGCGCGACGGCTCAGCCCTTGATCACGCCGAGCGGCCGCAGCCGCGCCACCCGCGTCGAGATCCCGAACCGGTGCACCACGTCGACCACCTCGCGCACGTCCTTGTAGGCCTCGGGCATCTCCTCGGCGAGCGACTCGTGCCCGGTCGCGCGCGCCACCACGCCGCGGGCCGCGAGCTCCGCGTCGATGCGACGACCGCGGGCGGCCTTGACCGCGGCCGTCCGACTCATCCGCCGCCCCGCGCCGTGGCAGGTCGAGCCGAAGGTCTCGCGCATCGCCGTCTCGGTCCCCACCAGGAGGTAGGAGTACCGGCCCATGTCGCCCGGCACGATCACCGGCTGTCCCGGAAACGCCCGGGTCGCGCCCTTGCGGTGCACCAGCAGCCGCCGGCGGACGCCGTCGATCTCGTGCTCCTCTTCCTTGGCGATGTTGTGGGCGACGTCGTACACGCACGCCAGGCCGAGATCGCGCGGCCCGACGCCGAGCACACGCTCGAGCGCCTGACCCGCCGCATGCGCGAGCACCTGGCGGTTGGCGAAGGCGAAGTTGGCGGCCGCCCGCATCGGCCGCGAGGTAGTCGATCGCCTCGCTGGAGTCGACCGGCGCACACGCGAGCTGGCGATCGGGCACGCTGATGCCGTACCGCCGGAGCGCCGCGCCGGTCAGCGCCAGGTAGTCGGTGCACACCTGATGGCCGAGCCCGCGCGAGCCGGTGTGGATCATGACCGCGAGCGCGCCGAGCCTTACTTGAAGTCGCGCCGCCACGCGCTCGTCGTGGATCTCGTCCACGACCTGCAGCTCGAGGAAGTGGTTGCCCGAGCCCAGCGAGCCGAGCTGACGGAGCCCGCGCTCCGCGCTCGCGCGGAGACCGCGTCGCTCTGGGCGCCCGCCAGACGTCCGCCCGACTCGATCCGCTCGAGATCGGCGCGCTCGCCGTGGCCGCGGCTCGACGGCCCACGCCGCGCCCTGCTCCAGCACCGCCGCGAGATCGCGCGCCGACAGCGAGACCGTGGACCGGGCCCCGACGCCGGTCGGGATGGCGCGCGTAGAGCGCGTCCACCAGCGCCGGCATCCGCGGCGTCACCTCCGCCGCGTCGAGTCCCGTGCGCGAGCAGCCGCACGCCGCAGTTGATGTCGAAGCCGATGGCGCCCGGGCTGACGACGCCCGTCCGACGGCGTCGGTGGCCACGACGCCGCCGACCGGAAGCCCGTAGCCCTGATGAATGTCCGGCATCGCCAGGGCGGCCTTCACGATGCCCGGCAGCGTCGCGCCGTTGGCGATCTGCTCGAGGGAGGCGTCGGTGCGGATCGCCGTCATCAGCGCGTCGTCCGCGACGACCAGCGCGGGAACGCGCATGCCCGGTCGGGCGTCGGGCGGTATGCGCCAGAGGAACGGGCCGACCCGCTCGATCTTCATATGGGATTGTCGCCGCGACTCAGGAGAGCCCGGCGCGAGCCGCCGGGCCCTCGACCTACGTGCGCGTGGCGCTGACGCGGCCGGACAGCCCGCGCTGGGCGCGGTGCCGTGTCCAGGCCAGGCCCACGACCGCCACCAGCACGCCCACGAGGCTCGCCAGCTGCGCGACCCGGAAGGGACCGACCCAGAAGCTGTCGAGTCGGATGCCCTCGATCAGGAAGCGGCCGATCGAGTACACGCCGATGTAGGCGAAGAAGAGCGCGCCCGGCTGCTCCCGCAGCCGCGGCCGCAGCCAGGCCACCAGGAGGATGAACATCGCGAGGTCCCACACCGACTCGTAGAGGAACGTCGGATGGAAGTAGTCGAATTGCGCGTAGCCCGGCGGCCGGTGCGGCGGCGAGATGTAGAGCTTCCACGGCAGGTTCGTCGGCTGGCCGAACGCTTCCTCGTTGAAGAAGTTCCCCCAGCGCCCGATCGCCTGTCCGATGGCGAACGACGGGCGCCGCGACGTCGAGCCCGCGCAGGATGGGCACGTGCCACCTCCACGCGAGAAGGACACCGACCAGGGGCCCCACGATGAGGCCTCCGTGGATGGCGAGGCCGCCTTCCCACACCGCGAGGATCTTCCGCGGATAGGCGCCGTAGTAGTCCCAGTTGAAGATCACCTCGTACAGACGGGCGCCGACCAGGCCGGCCAGGATGGCCCACTGCGCAACGCTGATGATGTCGTCCGCCGGCAGCTTCTCGCGACGCGCCTGGCGATGGCAGAGCCACAGCGCCACGACGATCGAGAGCGCCATCAGGATGCCGTACCAGCGGATGACCACGGTGCCGAGGAGGGGGAGCGGGCCGATCTGGAAGGCGATAGCCCCTGGCGAGTGCATGACGGCGTGAGGATATCACGCGGGCTAAGGGCCGGTGCTATGCTCTCGCCCGATGTCGGGCCCGCGCATCGTCTTTCTCGGCACCGGCGGCGCGCTCAATCCCGAGCGCTATCAGCCGGCCATGCTCGTCGAGGCCGGCGCCACACGGGTGCTGCTCGACACGGGCGGCGGCCTGGGCGTGGTGCGGCGCCTGCTGGCCTGCGACATCGATCCGTCGCAGCATCGGTCACATCTTCCTCAGCCATCGTCACCTCGACCACGTCGGGGGCCTGGAGCCCCTGCTGCTCACGATGTCCTACCGCGCGTTTCGCGGCGAGCGTCCGCTGTCGCCGGTGGCGCTCTACGCGCTGGCCGGGAGTGCGACGGCCATCCGCGCCTCGCACGCCGCGGCCGACGCTTCCGCCGAACGCCGCTTCGGCGACCGCCTGAGCTGGGTCACGCCGGCGGCCGGCACCCGGGTGACGCTCGACGCCTCCGTCGGGCTCACGCTGGCGGGCGTCGATCACCTGCCCCCCGGCGGCTCGGCGGCAGGATGCGTGGTCGATTGTGGCGGCGCGCGCATCGCCTACAGCGGCGACACGCGTCCGTGCGATACGCTCGCCGAGGCGGCGCGGGGCGTGGACCTGCTGATCCACGAGGTGGGCGGACTCGACTCGCGCGCGACGCTCATCCATCAGGTCGGCCACTCCACCGCCGGCGATGCCGGTCGCGTGGCCGCCCGGGCCGGCGCCCGCGCGCTCGCGCTCTTTCATCTCCCGGCTGCCGAGTGGGTCGAGCCCGCCGATCTGCTGGCCGAGGCCCGCGCTCACGCGCCGGGCGTCGAGGTGTTCCTCAGCGAGGACGGCATGGTGTGGAGCGTGTGAGGGTCGGGAGCGAGCGATGGTGCGGGCGGCAGGATTTGAACCTGCAAGTCCTTTCGGACGGAGGATTTTAAGTCCCCAGCGTCTGCCGTTCCGCCACGCCCGCTCGGAAACGATGGGATGTCCTCGAAGCCTGAGGACTGGAGGCGCCGGGCGGATTCGAACCGCCGAATAACGGATTTGCAGTCCGCTGCCTTACCACTTGGCTACGGCGCCACGAGCCTGGACAAAAGAAAAGCTGGAGCGGGAAACGGGATTCGAACCCGCGACCCCGACCTTGGCAAGGTCGTGCTCTACCACTGAGCTATTCCCGCAAACCAGCGGCCGATTGTACCACGGCCGCTCGCACCTCGACCCGCAGGTCAGCCCGACGGCTCGCGCAGCGCGGCGGCCGCGTCCTCCGGCGGCACCGGGTTGATGAAGAACCCACTGCCCCACTCGTAGCCGGCCACCAGGGTCAGCTTGGGAATGATCTCCAGGTGCCAGTGGAAGTGGTCCAGCGGCCCCTCGCGCAGCGGCGCGGTGTGCAGCATGTAGTTGAACGGCGGGTGCTCGAGGACGCGCTCCATCCGGCGCAGGAACTCGCCGAGGATGTCGGCCAGGTCGCGGAGCTCGTCCACCCCGGTCTCCTCGAAGGCCGAGCGATGCCGCGTCGGCAGGATCCACGTCTCGAAGGGAAATCGCGGCGCGAACGGCGCCAGCGCCACGAAGCCGTTGGCCTCCAGCACGATGCGGCTGCGCGCGCGCCGCTCCTGGCGCACGATGTCGCACCACACGCAGCGTTCCTTGATCTCGAAGTACTGGGCCGAGCCGGTCGAGCTCCTCGGTCACCATGATGGGGATGATCGGCGTGGCGATCAGCTGCGAGTGCGGGTGCTCGAGCGAGGCGCCGGCCGCCTCGCCGTGATTCTTGAACACCAGCACGTACTCGAAGCGCGGATCCTTCTTGAGATCCACCACCCGCTCGCGGTACGCGAGCATCACGTCGGCCACCGCGTCGGCGGGCATCGAGGCCAGCGTGGCGCCGTGATCGGGCGCCTCGATGACGACCTCGTGAGCGCCCACGCCGTTCATGCGGTCGTAGAGCCCCTCGCCGGAGGGCTCGAGGTCGCCCTCGATGCGCAGCGCCGGGAACTTGTTGGCGACGACGCGGAACGACCAGCCCGCCGAGTTCGCCGGCGAGTCGGGAGGCCGGCCCACGAGAATCTCGGGCGGCGTCTTGTCCTCGTTGCCCGGACAGAACACGCAGTTGCCGCCCCGCGCCACCACCGGCTCGGTCTTGAAGTCGGACGGCCGGCGCGCGCGCTCGGTGGAGATGATGACCCACCGCCCGACCACCGGGTCCTTCCTCAGCTCAGGCATGGCGTCCCCCCACCCGCACGTCCTCCCGCGTCGCCGCGCGCCCGAGCAGCGAGGCCAGCGCCTCGGCCGGCGGCTTGCCGTCGAAGAGCACGGCGGCGACCTCGGTCGCGATCGGCAGCGCCGTGCCGTGCTGCGCGGCCAGCGCCAGCGCGGCACGCACGGTCGGCACGCCCTCGGCCACCATGCGCGTGGCCCGCCGGGCGCCTTCGCGGCTCTCGCCGCGCGCCAGCGCCATGCCGAGCGCGCGGTTGCGCGACAGCGTCCCGGTGGACGTCAGCACCAGGTCGCCGAGCCCGGCCAGCCCCGCCAGCGTCGCCGGCTCGCCGCCGAGCGCGACGGCCAGCCGCGTGATCTCGGCCAGGCCGCGCGTGACCAGCGCGGCGCGCGCGTTCTCGCCCAGGCCCGAGGCCGTCGGCCAGCCCGGTCGCCACCGCGATCACGTTCTTGAGCGCCCCGCCGACCTCGACGCCGACGACGTCGCGGTTCGTGTAGAGCCGGAACTCGCGCGAGCCGAGACGCCGCTGCAGCTCGGCGGCCAGCGCGTCGTCGCGGCGACGCGATCACCGCGGCCGTGGGCTGCCCCAGCGCGACCTCGCGGGCGAACGTGGGGCCCGACAGCACGGCCACGCCCGCGGTCGGCCAGCGCTCGGCGACGACCTCGCTCATGCGCCGGTGGCGGACCGGGTCGAAGCCCTTGGTCGCCGACACCACCGGCGCCGACACGGCGCCCAGCCGAGCCAGGGCGTCGGCGAAGAACTCCGACGGCACCGCGATCACGATCAGCGAGGCCGAGGCCACCGCGGCGGCGCCGCGTCGGTCGTCGGCTCGATCGCCCTCTGGCAGGTCAACGTCGGACAGATACCAGGGGTTCCGGCGCCGCGCGCGCATCGCCGTCGACCACCTCGGTGCTGCGCGCCCAGAGGCGCACCGGCGCGCCGCTGCGCGCGAGGTGAATCGCCAGCGCCGTGCCCCAGCTGCCCGCGCCCACGATGGTGATCATGCAGCGTCGGCCGACGGTCGGCCGGCTGGCTTACCGCCCAGCCGCGACTCGGTCCCCGCCCGCAGGCGAGCGATGTTGGCGTGATGCCGGCCGATGATGATCACGGCGATCACCAGCGTGGCCAGCACGGAGGCGCGCGGGATACCCCAGCGCCAGCGCTCCGAGCGGCACGCACGCCGTGGCCAGCACCGAGCCCAGCGAGACGTAGCGGAACGAGGCCACGATGGCGACGAAGACCGGCACCGCGGCCAGCGTGGCCAGCGGCACGAGCCGCAGCAGCGCACCCAGGCCGGTGGCCACGCCCTTGCCGCCGCGGAAGCCGAGGAAGACGGACCAGCAGTTGCCGGCCACCGCCGCCACGGCCGCGGCGGCGCTCACCGCCGGCTGGTCGCCGCCGAGCGTGCTGCCGAGCCAGCACCGCCAGGTAGCCCTTGAGCACGTCGCCGAGCAGGGTGACGATGGCCGGGCCAGCGTCCGAGCGGTGCGCAGCACGTTGGTCGCGCCGATGGTGCCGCTGCCGTGCCGCCGGATGTCGCCGACGCCGAAGGCCCGTGCCACCAGCCACCCGATCGGCACCGCGCCGACCAGGTAGGCCGCGAGGACCGCGACGACGCTCACGACCAGCGGTCTTCTTCAGGCACGATGGCGCGGTAGTCCGCCTTGCGGAAGAACCGGTAGAAGTAGTCCACGGCGGAGACCAGCGTCAGGCCCAGCGCGCCCCACAGCACGACGGTGGCCGCCACATGGAACTCCGGGGAGACGAGCCCCTTCTCGAGGATGAGCATGGTGACCGCGACGTACTGGCTCACCGTCTTCCACTTGGCCAGCCGCGAGGCCGGGACGATCACCCCGACGCCGGCCGCCACCGCGCGCAGGCCGGTCACGGCCAGCTCGCGGCCGATGATGACCACCACGATCCACGCCTCGACCTTGTCGATCGTCAGCAGCGACACGAGCGCGGCCGCCACCAGCAGCTTGTCGGCGATGGGGTCCAGCAGGGTCCCGAGCGTCGTCACCTGATTGCGACGGCGCGCCACCACCCCGTCGAGCCAGTCCGTGAGCGAGGCGGCCACGAAGATGGCCGCGGCGATGAGCGCATGCGACCCGCGACGAGGAGATGAGGAAAAGGATGAGCAGCGGAACCGCGACGATCCGCGTGATGCGTCAGTCCGATCGGTAAGTTCACGCCATCGCTCCACTGACCCGAGGCCAGGGTCTCGCCATTATCCGAAGGGCGAAACGATCTTGTCAACGTCTGGGCGATAGACCGGCACCAGGGCGTAGGCATCCATGGTCAGGCAGGCTGCCACGTCGCCGGCCCGGCCCCGGGACGCCAGATGCCGCGCCCAGCGGGAATCCTGCGCCAGGCGGGCCAGATCCTTGCCGTAGGGCCGGGCGCGCCGGGCCACCTCGAGGGCCTCACGGCCCGGCTCGGCGTCCGGCGAGGCCTCCCGGATGCGCTCGACCAGCAGGCCGGCGCAGATCTCGTCCTCCAGCGATCGGTCGCCGCGCTCCCCCGAGCACAGCACCACGACGTCACGGCCGTGCCCGAGCGCCCATCCGGCGGCGGCGCTGAGGTTCACGAAGCCCGCCACGCCGATGGCCGGAGCCGGCCGGGCGGCCAGCAGGGCCTTGGTGCCGTTGCTGGTGGTCAGAAACGAGCGTCCGTCCGGCGACCTGCTCCCGGGTGAACTCGAGCGGCGAGTTGCCGAGGTCGAAGCCTTCCAGCGGCTCGCCGCGGCGCTCCCCCGCGATCAGCGAACCCGGCGGTGGCCGCGGCGCGGCGGCGGGCCTCGTCAGGATCGTCCAGCGGCACGATGGCCAGGCAGCCGTTGCTGAGCGCGGTGACGATCGTGGTGGAGGCGCGCAGGACGTCGATCACCAGCACGGTGGCGGCGCCCAGCGTTCCGGGCACGAGCGCCGCCGGCAGCAGCGCGACGTCCACCCGCACCGGTCAGGACCGGCGGTCGCGCAGCGAGCGGATCTTCAGGCGGAGGGCGTTGAGGTTGATGAACCCCTCGGCGTCCCGCTGCCGGTAGACGGTGTCCGCCTCGAACGTGGCGAAGTCGGTACGGTACAGCGAGCGCGGCGAGCGCCGGCCCGCTGACGGTCACGTTGCCCTTGTAGAGCTTGAGCCGCACGGTGCCGGTGACGTCCTGCACGCACTCGTCGAGGAACCGCTGCAGCGCCTGGCGCTCCGGCGAGAACCAGAAGCCGTAGTAGATCATCTCGGCGTAGCGCGGCACGAGCGAGTCGCGCAGGTGCAGGACCTCGCGGTCGAGCGTGATCGACTCGAGCGCGCGCCGGGCCGCGACCAGGATCGTGCCGCCCGGCGTCTCGTAGCAGCCGCGCGACTTCATGCCGACGAAGCGGTTCTCGACCAGATCGACGCGGCCGATGCCGTGCTCGGCGCCCAGCCGGTTCACGCGCTCCAGCAGCGCCACCGGCTCGAGCCGGCGCCCGTCCACCGCGACGGGATTGCCCTGCTCGAACTCGATCTCGACGGAGACGGCAATGTCGGGCGCCTCCTCGGGCGATTGCGTCAGCAGGTACATCTTGTCCGGGCGGCGCCGCCCACGGATCCTCGAGGATGCCGCCCTCGTAGGAGACGTGGAACAGGTTGCGGTCCATGCTGTACGGGCGCTCGGCCGTCACCGGCACCGGGATGTCGTGCCGCTTGGCGAACTCGATCAGCGACGTGCGCGAGTTCAGGTCCCACTCGCGCCACGGCGCGATCACGCGCAGCTCGGGCGCCAGCGCGGCGTAGGTCAGCTCGAAGCGGACCTGGTCGTTGCCCTTGCCGGTGGCGCCGTGGGCCACCGCGTCGGCGCCTTCCCGGCGCGCGACCTCGACCTGGGCCTGGGCGATGAGCGGCCGGGCGATCGAGGTCCCGAGCAGGTAGCTGCCCTCGTAGACGGCGTTGCGCCGCGCAGCATCGGGAAGATGAAGTCGCGCACGAACGTCTCGCGCAGATCGACGATGTGCACGCCGCTGGCGCCGGTCTTGAGCGCCTTGTCGCGCACGGTGATGAGCTCCTCGCCCTGCCCCAGGTCGGCGCAGAACGCCACCACCTCGCAGCGGTAGTGCTCGATCAGCCAGCGCAGGATGACGGAGGTATCGAGTCCGCCCGAGTACGCCAGCGACGACCTTCTTGACGTCAGGCATCGTCGAGAGACCCCCCCAGCAGCTCGAAGATCACGGCCTTCTGCGCGTGCAGACGGTTCTCGGCCTGATCCAGCACGATCGAGCGCGGCCCGTCCAGCACCGCGTCGGTGATCTCCTCGCCGCGATGCGCGGGCAGGCAGTGCATCAGACGGCGGAGGGCTTGGCGAATCCCATCACCGTCTCGTTGATCTGATAGCGGCCGAAGGCCTCCAGGCGCTGCACGCGCTCGGCCTCCTGCCCCATGCTCACCCACACGTCGGTGTAGATCACGTCGGCGCCGTTGGCCGCCTCGCGCGGGTCGTGCGGTCACCTGCAGCTTGCCGCCGAGGCGACGCACGGTGGCCTGCACGCCCGGCGTCGGGCTCGTAGCCGGGCGGGCACGCCACCACCATGGAGGTGCCGAGCAAGGCGCCCATGAGCATCACCGAGTGGCACACGTTGTTGCCGTCGCCGATGTAGGCCAGTCGGATGGCGGCGAGGTCGAGCGCCGCGCTCCCACAGCGTGAAGTAGTCGGCCAGCGCCTGGCAGGGATGCTCGAAATCGCTCAGCCCGTTGATCACGGGAACGGTCGCGTGGCGCGCCAGTGTCTCCGACCGTGGAGTGCGCGTAGACGCGCGCCGCGATCCGTCCACCCACCGCGACAGGTTGCGGGCCACGTCGGGCACCGACTCGCGCGTGCCCAGGCCGATCTCGCTGCCGGCCAGGTAGACGGCGCGGCCGCCGAGCTGCACGATGCCGACCTCGAAGGTCACCCGCGTACGCAGCGATTGCTTCTCGAAGATCAGCGCCACCGAGCGGCCGGCCAGCGGTGTCCCGCGCCGGCCCGCCTTCCAGCGCTGCTTGAGGTCGGCCGCCAGCCCGGAAGAGGTGGAGCAGGCCCTCGCGGTGAGGTCGGCGGCCGACATGACGTGCTTCACGACGCGGGCTCACGCTGAGCGCGTCGGCGACGATGCCGATGCGCGCGCTGGCAGTCCGCGCGGCTCCACGATGAGCGGCGGGGCCAGCCGCAACGACCTTCTCGCCGGCGGTCAGGACGAGCAGGCCGGCGTCGCGGCAGGCGTCCATGACCGGGCCGGCCGGACGCGACAGCTCGATGCCGATCAGGCAGCCCTTGCCGCGCACCTGCGTGATCGACCGGCAGCTTGGCCTGCAGCGCGCGGAGCGCGTCCGTCAGCTCGCGACCCCGCTGGGCGGCGCGGTCGGGGATCTTGTCGCCGATGATCGTCGTCAGCGTGGCCAGCGCCACCGAGGTCACGAACGCCGAGCCGGCGAAGGTCGAGCCGTGCGTGCCGGCGGTCAGCGCGCTGGCCACGTCCTCGCGGCACAGCATCGCGCCGATGGGGATGCCGTTGGCCAGGGCCTTGGCCAGCGTCATCACGTCGGGCTCCACGCCCGCAGTGCTCGTAGCGCCCAGAGCTTGCCGGTGCGGCCGACGCCGGTCTGGACCTCGTCGAACATCAGCAGCGCGCCCGACTCGTCGCACAGCTTGCGGAGGCCCGCGCAGGTAGCCGTCGTCGGGGATGTAGACGCCGCCCTCGCCCTGGATGCGGCTCGACCAGGATGGCCGCGGTGCGGCTGTCCATCGCGCGCTCCATGGCGCGCAGGTCGTTGTAGGGCACGTGCTTGAAGCCGGGCATCAGCGGCTCGAAGCCGTGGTGGTACTTCGGCTGGCCGGTGGCGCTGACGGTGGCGAGCGTGCGCCCGTGGAAGGAGTTGTGGGTGGCGATGACCTCGTAGCGGTCGGTCGCCAGCCGCTCCTTGGCGTACTTGCGCACGAGCTTGAGCGCCGCCTCGTTGGCCTCCGCGCCCGAGTTGCAGAAGAACACGCGGTCGGCGAAGGAGTGCTCGATGAGCAGCTTGGCCAGGTGGACCTGCGGCGCGTTGTGGAAGATGTTGGAGACGTGCAGCAGCGTGGCCGCCGCCTCGCGGATGGCGCCGGTCACCACCGGATGGCAGTGGCCGAGCGAGGTCACCGCGATGCCGGAGGTGAAGTCCAGGTACTCCTTGCCGTCGCTGTCCCACACGCGCGCGCCGTCGCCGCGGACGAGCACCAGCGGCGTCCGTCCATAGTTGGGCGTGTGATACTTCGCCGACCACTCCATCAGCTGTTTGGTGTCCATGGTGACCTCTAGAGAACGATTTCGGTGCCTACGCCTTCGCGCGTGAACAGCTCGAGCAGGATCGCGTGCGGGACGCGGCCGTCGATGATGTGGGCCTTGGCGGTGCCCGCCTCCAGCGCCCGCAGCGAGGACTCGACCTTGGGCAGCATGCCGCCGTCGATGACGCCGGTCTGCATCAGGCGCTCGGCTTCCTTGCGGGACAGCGTGCTGATGAGCTGGCCGTCGGTGCCCTTGATGCCCTGCACGTCGGTCAGGTGGATGAGCTTCTCGGCACCCAGTGCGGCGGCCACCTCGCCGGCCACGAGATCGGCGTTGATGTTGTAGGGTCTCGCCGCGCTCGCCCACGCCCGACCGGCGCGATGACCGGGATGAAGCCGCGCTCCTCCAGCAGGCGGATCGGCTCGACGTTGACGTGCTCCACCTCGCCGACCAGGCCGATGTCCACCATCTCGCCGGTCGGCATCCGGTGCAACCGCTTGCGGGCCCGGATGAGATCGCCGTCCTTGCCGCTGAGCCCGACCGCCCGACCGCCCTGGTGGTTGATGAGCCCGACGATCTCCTTGTTGATCTTGCCGACCAGCACCATCTCGACGATCTCGACCGTCTCCTCGTCGGTGACCCGCATGCCGCCCACGAACTTCGGCTCCTTGCCCAGCCGCTTCATGAGGGCGCCGATCTGCGGACCGCCCCCGTGCACGATGACCGGGTTGATGCCGACCAGGTGCAGCAGGATCACGTCCAGCGCGAACTGGCGCCTTGAGCTCGTCGCGCTCCATGGCCGAGCCGCCGTACTTGATGACGAGCGACTTGCCGCGGAACTCCCGGATGTACGGGAGGGCCTCCAGCAGGACGTCGATCCGGCGGACTTCCTCGCTCACAGCTCGCCTCGCCTTCGGCCGCGGCTCGCACGGCCGCGCTCACAGGATGTACCGCGAGAGATCCTGGTTGCGCGTGATCTCGCTCAACCGCAGCTCGCACGTACTCGGCGTCGATGACCAGCTCCTTGCCCGGCATGTCCGGGGCCCCGAACGAGATCTCGTCGAGCAGCCGCTCCATGATCGTGTAGAGCCTCCGGGCGCCGATGTTCTCGGTGCTCGTGTTCACCTGCATGGCGATCTCGGCGATCGCCTCCACCGCCTCCGGCAGAAAGCGCAGTGTAACCTGCTCGGTCCGTAGCAGCTCAACATACTGCCGGATCAGGGCGTTCTCGGGCTCGGTCAGGATGCGGACGAAATCCTCGCGCGTCAAGGGCTCCAGCTCGACCCGGATGGGAAACCGCCCCTGCAGCTCGGGGATCAGGTCGGAGGGCTTGGCGATGTGAAAGGCCCCGGCGGCGATGAACAGCACGTGGTCGGTGCGCACCACCCCGTACTTGGTGGTGACCGAGGAGCCCTCGACGATCGGCAGCAGGTCCCGCTGGACCCCCTCCCGGGACACGTCCGGGCCGTGCCCACCCTCCCGGCCGGCCACCTTGTCCAGCTCGTCCAGGAAGATGATGCCGGAGTCCTGGACCCGCCGGATAGCCTGGGCGACCACCTCTTCCATATCCACCAGCTTCTGGGCTTCTTCCTGGGCCAGGAGCCGCCGCGCCTCCGCCACCCGGACGCGGCGACGCTTGGTGCGGGTCGGCAGGACGTTGGAGAGCATGTCCTTGAGCTGGATGCCCATCTCCTCCATGCCCTGATTGGAGAAGACCTCGAGCATCGGCATCGACTGGGTCTGGGTCTCGAGCTCGACCATCCGCTCGTCCAGCTTGCCGGCGCGCAGCTGGGCCCGCAGCTTGTCGAGCGTGGCCTCCCGCGAGGCATCGGGGGCGACCTGCTCCAGCGAGCCGCTGCTGAACGGCTCGCCGCCTCGGCGCGGCAGCAGCAGCTCCAGGAGGCGGTCCTCGGCCAGGCTCTCGGCCTTCTCCTTCACCTGGGCCATCAGCTCGCTCTTCACCATCGTGACCCCGAGCTCGGTGAGGTCGCGAACCATCGACTCCACGTCGCGCCCGACGTAGCCGACCTCGGTGTACTTCGAGGCCTCGACCTTGATGAAGGGCGCCTGGGCCAGCCGAGCCAGGCGGCGGGCGACTTCGGTCTTGCCGACGCCCGTCGGGCCGATCATGATGATGTTCTTCGGCGCGACCTCGTCGCGCAGCTCCGGCGGCAGCATCTGGCGCCGCCAGCGATTGCGCAGCGCGATGGCCACTGCCCGCTTGGCCTTGCCCTGGCCGACGATGTAGCGGTCCAGCTCGGCCACGATCTGGGCCGGCGTCAGGCCGGCCGGGGCGGGGTGCGTCACAGGACCTCCACGGCGATCTGATCGTTGGTGTAGATGCAGATCGAGGCGGCGACCCGCATGGCCTCCGTCACGATCGCCCGGGCGTCGAGCCCGGTGTGGGCGACGAGCGCGCGCGCGGCGGCCAGGGCGTACGGTCCACCGGAGCCGATGCCGATCAGTCCGTCGTCGGGCTCGATCACGTCGCCCGTCCCCGAGACGATGAACGAGTGCTCCTGATCGGCCACGGCCAGCAGCGCCTCCAGGCGCCGCAGCACCCGGTCGCTGCGCCAGTCCTTGGCCAGCTCGACGGCGGCGCGCGCGAGGTTGCCGCGATACTCCTCGAGCTTGCCCTCGAAGCGCGCGAAGAGCGTGAAGGCATCGGCGGCCGCGCCGGCGAAGCCCGCCACCACCCGATCGTGATGCAGCTTGCGGACCTTGCGCGCGCCGGCCTTGACGACCGTCTGCCCGAGGGTCACCTGACCGTCGCCGCCGACCGCCACCTGGCCACGGTGGCGCACGCACAGGACGGTCGTCGCATGAAACGTCTCCGCCATGGCTATCCAGCGACCGAACGGTCAGCCGGCTGATCAAAAAGGCCCGGATGCGAGGCGGCGCCCGGGTCGCGCGCGAGGCGTACTCCTGTACGTCGAGCGCGCGGCCGCGGGCGCCAACGAAGCCGATGGGCCTTTTTCATCAGCCGGCGTCAAGCGCGCTTGGCGCGCGGGTGGGCCTGGTCGTAGACCCGGGCCAGCTGCTCGCTGGCCACGTGCGTGTAGCGCTGCGTGGTGGACAGCCGGCTGTGCCCCAGCAGCTCCTGGATCATGCGGAGGTCGGCGCCCTTGTCGAGCAGGTGCGTGGCGAAGCTGTGCCGCAGGGTGTGCGGGCTCACCCGCCGGACAATACCAGCCGCCCGCGCCGAGCGCCGGACGATCGTGTGCACGGAGCGCACGCCCAGCCGTCCACCGCGTGGATTCGTGAACACGGCTCCCGAGCGCTCGCCGCGACGGCCGAGCCACGCTTCCAGGGCGTGCGCGGCCTTGGCGCCGTACGGCACGATGCGCTCCTTGCGGCCCTTGCCGAGCACCCGCACGGTGCGGTCGGTACGATCGAGCGCGTCGACGTCCAGTCCCGCCAGCTCCGAGACGCGCACCCCGGTGGCGTACAGGAGCTCGAGGATCGCCACGTCGCGGACACGCGAGACGCCGCCGAGGGCTCGCGCGTCGACCAGGTCTGCCGCCTCGTCGATCGGCAGGAACGACACGAGCTTGCGCGGCTGGCGGGGGCCGCGCACCTCGCGCGCGGGATTGGCCGCGATGACGCCCCGGCGCACGAGGAAGCGCAAGCAGCTGCGCAGGGCGGCCAGCTTGCGCCCGACCGAGACGGGCTGCAGGCCCCGCGCATGGAGCGCGGTCAGCCAGGCCCGCACGGCGCGGGCATCGGCGGCGGCCAGACCGGCGCCTTCGCGGTCGGCCAGGAAGCGCTGGAAGTCGTCGAGGTCGGTGCGGTAGCTGCGGAGGGTGTGGGCGGAGGCGTTTCGCTCGACCGCGAGATGACGCAGGAACGCGGCGAGCGGATCCTTCATGCCACCGTGATCTCGGCCTCGCGCGTGAAGTCACAGCCCTCCCGCACGCAGCGCTGCGTGCGCACGCCCCGCGCCACGCGCTCGGTCAGGAACGGCGCGGCGCACTTGGGGCACGGCTCGGCCACCGGCCGCTGCCACACCACGAAGTTGCAGTCGGGGTACGCCGAGCAGCCGTAGAAGGTCCGGCCCTTGCGCGAGCGCCGCTCGACCAGCTGTCCCTTGTCGCACGTCGGGCAGGCGATGCCCAGCGTCACCGGCTTGGTCGTCTTGCACTCCGGGTAGCCGGAGCACGCGATGAACTTGCCGAAGCGTCCGTGCTTGATGACCATCGGCTTGCCGCAGGTGGGGCAGATCTCGTCGGTCGGCTGGTCCTCCGGCCGCTCGTTGCCCGGGAGGTTCTTCTTGTACTTGCACTCGGGATAGGCCGAGCACGCGATGAACTTGCCGAAGCGCCCCCAGCGCTCCTTGAGCGGCTCGCCGCACTCCGGGCAGGCCTCGCCCGTCTCCACGCCGCCCTTGATGTTGCGCATGCGCTTCTTGGCGTCGGCCAGATCGCGCTGGAACGGCTTGTAGAAGTCCTGGACGGCGTCGACCCAGTCGAGCTCGCCCTCTTCGACCTTGTCGAGCTCGGTCTTCCATCTGGGCGGTGAACTCGACGTTCATGATGTCCTTGAAGAACGGCAGCAGCAGATCGGTGACCTCGATGCCGAGCTCGGTGGCGAACAGGGTCCGGCGCTCCCGGCGCACGTAGCCGCGATCGTTGATGATCGTGCCGAGAATGGACGCGTAGGTCGACGGCCGCCCGATGCCCTGCTCTTCCAGGAGCTTGATGAGCGAGGCCTCGGTGAAGCGCGGCGGCGGCTGCGTGAAGTGCTGCTTGGGATCGAGGCCGAGCAGCGTGAGCACCTCGCCCTCTTCCAGCAGCGGGATGGCGCTCTCGGCGTCCTCGTCGTCCGCCGTCTCGTCCTCCTCGCGACTCTCCACGTAGACCGCGGTGAAGCCCCGGAACTTCATGGTCTGGCCCTGCGCGCGGAACACGGTGGGGCCGGCCACCAGGTCGGCGGCGACCGTGTCGTACAGCGCCGGCATGAGCTGGCTGGCCAGGAAGCGCTCCCAGATCAGCCGGTAGAGCGCGAGCTGATCCTTGGTGAGGAATCGCGCCGAGCGCCTTCGGCTCGCGGTTGACGTCGCTGGGCCGGATGGCTTCGTGGGCTTCCTGCGCGCTGCCCCGCGACTTGTAGGTGGGCGGCGCGTCCGGCAGGTACTCGGTCGCCGAGCCGGCTGGTCGCCCACGCGCGCGCCTCGGCCTGGGCCTCGGCGGCGATGCGCACGGAGTCCGTCCTCATATACGTGATGAGGCCGACCGGTCCGTCCGCCCCCACCTCGACACCTTCGTAGAGCTGCTGGGCCACCGTCATCGTCTTCTTGGCCGAGAAGCCGAGCTTGCGGCCGGCGTCCTGCTGCAGCGTCGAGGTGATGAACGGCGGCGCGGGATTGCGCTTGCGCTCCCCGCGCGTCACCGAGCGCACGAGGAAGCGCGCGCCGTCGAGCCGGGCCATCAGCGCCCGGGTGGTCGCCTCGTCGGCCAGCGACGCCTTCTCGCCGTCCACCTCGCGCAGCGTGGCGGTGAACTCCGGCGGCTGCTTGGCCTTCAGCCGGGCGTGGAGCGACCAGTACTCGACGGGGACGAAGGCCTGGATCTCGCGCTCGCGGTCGACGATGAGCCGCACCGCCACCGACTGCACGCGTCCGGCCGACAGGCCGCGCCGGATCTTGTCCCACAGCAGCGGCGAGAGGCTATAGCCCACCAGCCGGTCGAGCACGCGGCGCGCCTGCTGGGCGTCGACCTTCTTGATGTCGATGCGGCCCGGGTTCTCGAACGCCGCCCGCACCGCGCGCTGGGTGATCTCGTTGAAGGTGATGCGGTAGACGTTCTTCTTCGGGATCGACAGCTCCTGGGCCAGGTGCCAGCCGATCGCCTCGCCTTCCCGGTCGGGGTCGGTGGCGACGTAGAGCGTGTCGGCCTTCTCGGCGGCCTTCTTGAGGTCGTCGAGCACCTTCTTCTTGGCCGGCGTCACCACGTACTTGGGCTTGAAGTTCTTCTTGGGATCCACCCCGAGCTGAGACTTGGGCAGGTCGCGCACGTGGCCCATGGAGGCCTTGACCACATACTTGCCGTCCAGGTACTTCGCGATCGTCTTCACCTTGGTAGGTGACTCGACCACCACCAGCCCGCGCTTGGCCACTACGCTCTCCTCGCTCGCGTTGCGGTGCGCGACCCAGCGCTGGCCCGCGAGCTGCCGGGCCTGGCCGGCAATCTCCAGAGCGATCAGCGCCGCACCCGCACGCGCGGCGTCGACACCCGACCGAGCGATCAGTCGCTCGATGTGCTGCGGCTCGTCCACCATCATCAGATCCAGCATGCGCGCTTCGTCACTCCCCGGCGCCGGTGGCGCCTCCGCCTCTGTCGTCGTCGCAGCGCTGACGGCGCTACGCCACGGCTCCGGTAACTCAGACACGATATCGCTCCAATGTCCAACTAGTTTAGCACCGTCCCGGATCAGCCCATTTGCGCCCCGGCTCGCCGCCGATGTGATTCGGCCTGGAACGGCGAACACTTCGCGACCAAGGTCGCCGGCCAATCCGGCCGTGATGAGGCTCCCGCTGCGCTCGGCCGCCTCCACCACCACGACACCCAGGGCGAGTCCCGCGAGCGTTCGGTTGCGGGCCGGAAAGTGGTACGCGAGCGGCGGCATCGAGGCGGGGAATTGCGACAGCAAGGCCCCGTGCTCGACGATCTGACGGGCGAGCACACGGTTCTCGGGCGGATAGACGTCGTGCTCGATCCCGTGGCCGAGCACGGCCAGCGTTCGCCCCCCGGCGGCCAGCGCTCCCCGATGCGCCGCCGCGTCGATGCCACGAGCCAGTCCACTGATGATCGTCACCCCTCTCGATGCCAGCTCCGCGGCCAGCGATTCAGCCACCTCGATGCCGTACGCGGTGGCGGCACGCGCGCCCACGATGGCGATGGCGAGGGCGTCACCCGGCACCAGCGAGCCGCGGAGGGCCAGCGTGGGCGGCGACGGGATCGTGGCCAGCAGCGCCGGATACGCGGAGTCGGTCGGCGACAGGTGCGTGGTGCGCGTATTCATGGCGCGGAGGGCCGGAGTATAGCGGGCGGCCGCGAGGCCGCCAATGCGTCGAGGTCGATACGCTAGCGGACCGCCGCGCTCCCCTGGGCGGCCAGCAGGGTCGCGCGCCTTGCCGGCCGCCTCGCTCTTCGGGAACTCGTGGACAACGCGCTGCCACGTCGCGCGGGCGCGCGCCGTGTCGTGCAGATTCTGCAGGCAATAGCCGATCTTCAGCAGCGCATCGCCGGCCTTGGCCGAGCCCGGGGCGGTCTTCAGGACCTTCTGGAACTCGGTCTGGGCCTGCCGATAGTCGTGCTGGACGTAGTACGCCTCACCGATCCAGTACTGCGCGTTCGCCACCAGCGGGTGCCTGGGATACTTGGCGATGAAGTCCAGGAAATCCAGGACCGCCTGACCGTGCTCGCGCGCGCGGAACGTCGCGAGTGCCGCCTGGTACGCCTGCTCGGGTGAGACCGCGCGGGGCGCGAGTTCCCTCGGAGGCGACGCGACCGGTGGCGCCACGACCGGCGGTAACGCGACAGGTGGCGCCACGACGGGTGGCGTTACGGGGCGTGGGGCCGGCGGAGGCGTCGCGGCCGGCACGACTGGAACGGACGCCACGACCTTGGCTTCTCGCGCGGCCGCTTCCACAGCGTCGACCCGTTCCTGCAACTTGGTCAGGTCCGACGCGGAAGCTCGCTGGGCGGCCACGGCTTCCGTGAGGCGCGCTTCGAGCGCTCTGTTCTGGGCGCCGACACGCGCGAGGTCACGCACGGAGGCTTCGTGACTCAGCCGCAACTCGGCCACTTCCATGCGAAGCGCGGCGACGTCGTGGCGCACGCCCGACACCGATCCGCGCGTCGCGCACCCCACCGCCAGTAGCACGACGACCGCCAGAACGACCACCCGACCCCCACGCCACATGGCCTCATGGGAGATCGGAGCTATGGTCACGGAAGCTCCCGTAGAAGAATGACTTCTACGATACTCCCCGTGGCGACAGTGGTATCCGGATCGATCACGGCCAGGCCGTCGGCGATGACCATCGAGCGGAGGATCGCGGAGCCCTGCTCGCCGGTCAGGCGCGCACCGAGGACCTCGCCGTTGCGCTCCAGCTGGACGCGGAGATATCCGCGCCGGTTCCCGGGATTGGCGATCGGCGTCAGCGCCCGGGCGGGAACGCGCGGCCGGGTCAGCCGGCGCCGCCCGCTCATCTTGAGAAGCGCGGGCCGCACGAAGAGCTCGAACGTGACCATGGCGGAGACCGGGTTGCCTGGCAATCCGAACACCGGGTGCCCGGCGAGAGAACCGAACGTGATCGGCTTGCCTGGACGCATGGAGACCTGCCACAGGTGAAGCTCGGCCCCGGCCTCGATCAGCGCCTTGCGCACCAGATCGAGATCCCCGACGGACACGCCGGCGGACGACACCAGCATGTCGGCGTCTCGGGCGCTCGCCACGCGCTCCGCGATCGCCTCGAGCCGGTCGCGCGCGACGCCCAGGCTCACCGGCTCCCCGCCGGCCTCCAGCACCTGCGCAGTGAGGGAGTACGTGTTCGTGTTGGGGATCTGTCCGGGCCCGGGCTCGGCACCGAGATCGGCCAGCTCGTTGCCTGTCGAGAGAATCGCCACACGCGGTCGGCGATACACGCGTACCTGGCCGTAGCCCAGCGTGGCCAGCAGCCCGATCTCCGCGGCGCTGAGCACGGTGCCGGGCTCGAGCACCCGATCGCCAACGCGGACGTCCTCACCCGCCGCCCGCACGTAGGCCGCGGCATCCACCGAGCCACGCAGGTCGATGCGGCCGTTCACCGCCTCGACGTCTTCCTGAGGGATGACGGCGTCGGCACCATCTGGCAGGGGCGCGCCCGTGAAGATGCGCATCGCCTCGCCCGCCCCGACGGCCCGCGCGGGGAGCGCGCCCGCCTCGATCCGCCCGACGACTTTCAGAGCGACGCCCTGGCCCGTGTCGGCCGACCGAACCGCGTAGCCGTCCATCGACGAGTTGGGCCACGGTGGAATCTCCCGCCGCGACACGATCGGCTCGGCCAGCACCCGACCTAGCCCCGAGAGAATCTCGACCCGCTCCGTCCCCAGCGGTTCGACGCGAGAGACGATCGCCTCGAGCGCTTCCTCGACGGTCAGCATTGCGCGTTACTGTACACCGACCCACGCCCCTGGTGGACGCCAACCACACATCCGAATCCGCCCGACAAGCCCTGCGGCCTCGCGATCCACATCGCGGCATCGAGCCGCCGCGGCGCGACGAGCGATTGGCGGGTTCGCGGGCCTACTCCGGTCCCCAGCGAACGCGGGTAGCCGAGCCGCGCTACGACTTGCCGAGGCGCGACGGGCGACTTGAGGGTGTGCTGCGGGCGGACCCTGTTGAGCGATGCACCGCACGGCACGCAGAACCGAGGAGCGCCACGGCTTCGCCGAGGCGCGACGAGCGACCGGGGGTTTGGGGGCCCGATCGAGGCCCCCATGTGAACTGGGGGGCCATGTCGGGGCCCCCCAATCAATCAATGCCCCGTGTGAGGGAGGTTGAGGACGGGGCGGAAGCGGCTCATGAACCAGCGACGACTCAGCACGAACAGCGCGAGGAAGCCGGCGGTGATTGCGAGGTCGCGCGCACCGATCGGAACCTGGCTGGTCGTCGACACCGAGGGGAACACCACCAGCACGCGCTCCAGGAAGATCGCCATCAGTCCGAGGACCGAGATGAAGAAGAGCGGACCGTGCCGTTGCGGTGGCCGGCCGGTGAGGCGCTTGAGCAGGTAGATGAACGGGATCAGCCAGCCCGCGATCAGCACCACCCACGACACGGCGAGCCAGGGCTGGGCGAAGAACCGGCGAACGAAGAACCGGGTCTCGACCGGCACGTTGCCGTACCAGATGACCAGGTACTGCGACCAGAAGAAGTACATCCACATGATCGACATGGCGAACTGCAGCTTGGCCACGTCCTGCACCGCCGCCGGCGGCACGGTGGCGAGGCCCCGCGCGTTCGCGCGAATCGTCAGGATCGACAGCAGGCAGAAGGCCGTGTAGAGCGCGCTGACCGCGAAGTAGCCGCCGAACAGGCCGCTGTACCAGATCGGGTCGAGCGCCATGACCAGGTCGAAGCCCCACAGTGAGACCGTGATGAGCCACAGCATGAGCACGAGGGTGGCCAGTCGATTGCGGCGGATCCGCTCCGCTTCGTCGTCGGCCGGGATCGGATCGCGCAGCAACGCCCGCGCGAACGCGAAGCACAGCAGGAACAGCACGGCGGCCAGCACCAGGGTGCGGCCGAAGAAGAACGGCACGTTCAGCCAGGCCGCCTTCACCGGTACCGGCGTGGTCACCCACGGGTACAGCGTGGCGCGGCCGGCGAAGAGCACCGCCAGCAGGACGAAGGCGACGGGCAGGAAGCCGATCGTGGTCACCGCCAGGCGCCGGACGGTCGGCGACCATCGGGCCTCGGTCAGCTGCATCATGCCGGCCACGGCCGGTCCGGTGACGGCCAGCGCCGCCCAGAACACGACGTTGACCAGGTAGATCGACCAGGCACGCGGCCAGTCCGACGCCGTGACGAAGGCCAGTGCGCCGATCGCAGCGATCACGCCCCAGAAGGCGGTCATCGCTGCGCCAGCGTGCGGAGGTAGTTCACGATGTGCCAGGCCTCCTGCGAGGACAGCGCCTCACCATAGGCGGGCATCACCGCGCCACCCACCACGATGTAGCTGTGCCAGTAGCCGTCGGTCCGCTGCTTCTGGAGCTCGGCGTTGGTCAGATCGGGCGTCGGGATGAACTTCACCGCCACCGGGCCCGTCGTGCCGCCCTTGGCCTCCGGCCCGTGACAGGGCACACAGAAGGTGTGGAAGTTCTGACGGCCCAGCGCGATCGAGGCTTCCGTGGCCTTCACCGGGTTGGGCTCGCGCGCGGCCACGTCCCGCTGATCCTTGGGAATGATCGCCACCGCGCCGCGCGGGATCACGCCGCTCGGCATCGGGAAGTTGCGCTCGCCCGGCACGATGCGGGCCGTCTGGGTCATGTTGTGGACCCACCGGAACGCCACGACCCCACCCAGCACCGCCCCGGCGCCGGCGATGATGAGGAGCACGAGGATGAAGACGTACTTCACGCACGCACCTCCTCGGCGCCGGCGGCCCGCAGGATCTCGCGGACGGACGTGGAGCGCTCGGGCGCGCAGTGCACCGCCACGCCGAAGCGGTCGTTGGTGAACCGCGGGTCGAAGGTCGGCGAGGGCCGGAGCTGCGGGAGCCGGCCGAGCGCCACCATGCCGATGAGCGTGGCGATACCGCCGAAGAGAATCATCAGCTCGAACATGATCACCACGTAGGGCGGACTCACCGGCACCAGCATGGGGTCCTTGCCGCCCACGATCAGGCTCCACTTGAGCGACGTCCACGCCGTGAGGATCCAGGCCGAGGCCAGCCCGGTGAGACCGCCGAGCAGGGTGAAGACACGGACCCGGCTCACCGGCCGGTCGCGCTCCACGATGTCCTCGATCTCGTGCACCGGAATCGGCGTGTACACGGTCAGGTCGTGATAGCCCTTGGCCTTGAGGCCCTCCAGGGCGCGCACCGTGGTGTCCACGTGGGCGAAGACGCCGAGGATGGTCTCAGTGGTGGCCGCCATGCCCCATGTCCTTCATCGGCGCCGGGATCGTCTCCTTGACCTCGACGATCGACAGCGACGGCATCAGCTTGATGAACCCCAGGAACAGGATGAAGAACCACGCGAAGCTGCCCACGATGATCGTGGAGTCGGTGATGGTCGGGATGTAGACACCCCAGGTGTACGGGTAGAAGTCGTGGCCCAGAGACGGCACGATGATGTTGAAGCGCTCGAACCACATGCCGATCAGGACCAGGATCGACACGACGTACAGGATGACCGGGTGGGTTCTCGCCTTCTTCCAGAAGAGGATGAGCGGCGCGACGCAGTTGCAGAAGTACATGGTGAACAGCGCCCACCAGTAGGTCCCGGTCAGGCGCCAGAAGAGCGAGGCCTTCTCCATGTGGTCGCCGCTGTACCAGGAGGTGAACAGCTCGCAGATGTAGAAGTAGGTCAGCACCAGGCCGGTGACCAGGATCAGCTTGGCCATGAAGTCCAGGTGGCGCTCCCGGATGTAGGTCTGCAGGCCGAAGAAGTGCCGCATCGGCAGCACCAGGATCAGCACCATGGCGAAGCCGGAGAAGATGGCGCCGTCGACGAAGAAGGGGGCGAACAGCGTCGAGTGCCAGCCGGGAACCAGGGCCATCGCGAAGTCCCACGACACCACGCTGTGCACGGAGAGCACCAGCGGCGTGGCCAGCGCGGCGAACAGCCCGTAGGCGCGCCGGTAGTGGCGCCACTGCCGGTCGGATCCCTCCCAGCCCAGCGCCAGCATCCCGAACAGGCGTCGCCGCCAGCCGGTGGAGGCGTCGCGCAGCGCCGCGATGTCGGGCACCAGGCCGACGATGAAGAAGACGGTGCTGATCGACAGGTACGTCGAGATCGCGAACACGTCCCACACCAGCGGCGACTTGAAGTTCGGCCACAGGTAGCGCTGGTTGGGATACGGCAGCAGGAAGTAGGCGAACCACATCCGTCCGGCGTGGATCATCGGGAAGAGGCCGGCGGTGAGCACGGCGAAGATCGTCATCGCCTCGGCCGCGCGGTAGATCGACGTACGCCAGCGGGCCCGGAAGAGATAGAGCACCGCGGAGATCAGGGTGCCGGCGTGCCCGATGCCGATCCAGAACACGAAGGTGGTGATGTACATCGCCCACATCTGCGGCGTGCGCTTGCCGGCGGCGCCCATGCCGAAGAAGATCTGGTACGTCCACGCCGCGATGCCGCACGTGAGGATCAGCCCGATCACGCACATCCAGGCGAAGTACGTGTTGCCCGGCGGGCGCAGCGTGGCCAGGACGTCGCGGTTGACGTCGGCGAACGTGGGCTCGGCGACGTGGGCGCCGCCGGCGATGGGTCGAGCCGGGTGCGGCGACTCCACGCTCATGCGTGCCCCTTGATGGCGGCCGGCTTGGCCTCCGGCTCGCGGACGACCTTCTTCAGATACGTCACGCCCGGCCGCGTCCCGAGCTCGTCGAGCACGTGATAGGCCCGGGGCGCGTGGCGCGAGCTTGCTCACCGCGCTGGCCTCGTCCTTGAGGTTGCCGAAGGTGATCGCGTTGGTCGGACACGTCTGCTGACAGGCCGTCACGATGTCACCGTCGCGCACGGGGCGCTTGTCGTCATGCGCGCGATCCTTGCCGGCCGCGATGCGCTGGATGCACATCGTGCACTTTTCCATGATGCCGAGCTGCCGCACGGTCACGTCCGGATTGAGCTGCACCTCCAGCGGCGCCGGGACCTCGTAGTTCCACCAGTTGAAGCGGCGCACGTGGTACGGGCAGTTGTTGCCGCAGTAGCGGGTCCCCACGCAGCGGTTGTAGACCTGGCCGTTGAGCCCCTCGTCCGTGCGATAGGCGGCGAACACCGGGCAGACCGGCTCGCACGGCGCGACCTCGCAGTGCTGGCAGAACATCGGCAAGAACGCCTGGTGCGGCTGGCCCGCCGGCCCTTCCGCCCAGCGCTCGATCCGCAGCCACTGGATCTGCCGGCCGTACGCGGCGTCGGCCTTGCCGACGATCGGGATGTTGTTCTCCACCTGACAGGCCACCACGCACGCCTGGCACCCGATGCACGCGTCGACGTCGACGGACATGCCCCAGCGATAGGTGCGGTACTGCTGGCCCGTGTAGAGCGAGGGCAGCTGATGCTCGGCGGGCTTGCCCTGCAGGGCCTCGGCGCGGGCGGTCTTGAGATCCACGTGCCGCGTCAGCTCCCGGTCGTCCTGATCGTGCGTCGCCTGCAAGATCGCCAGCGGCCGACGGGCGCCGGTCTTGGTCAGCGTCACGCGGACCGACAGGAACGTCGCCGCACCGGAGGCCGCTTCGGGGGCGGCCGGCAGCAGGGCCATCGGGTTCGTCGGCCCGGACGGCGCCGTGACGTACTTCATCCGCAGGTGGTACGGCGCGTAGCGGTGGCCGATCGGTACCGCGACGGCCTTGGGATGGATCGAGGGCGACAGATAGGCCGGCACCTCGATGGCGCCGTGGGGCGAGGTGACCTTGATGACGTCGCCCAGGCGGATGCCGAGCTTCGTCGCCGTCTCGGTGTTGATCTCGACCCAGGGATCCCACACCGCCTGCGTCATCGTGTCGGGCGTTTCCTGCAGCCACGAACGGCTCGCGCCGCGGCCGTCGTAGAACCGGAACGACGGGTACGCGAGCAGCGCGAGCCCCTCGCCTTCGCCCTCGAGCGTGGCCGGACCGACCTCGACCCGCTCGATCTTCGCGGTGATCGCCACCGGCGCGACGTCCTGCCACACCCCGCCTTGCGACAGGGTCTCGGCCCAGCGGCCCTTCACGGTGGGCTCCCACGCCGCCTTCACGAACTGCTCGTAGCTGGCCCACGGCAGCGGGCCCTTGCCCTCTTCCGTCCCCAGCACCGTGCGACCGACCGTCAGCAGCACGTCGCCGAATGCCCGGGAGTCGCGGATGGGCTGCATCGTGGGCTGCATGAGCCCGCTCACGCCCTCGCGCGGCGAGTAGTCGCCCCACGCCTCGAGCCAGTGCGTGTCGGGCAGCACCAGGTGGGCCAGCGCCGTCGTCTCGTCCGGCAGGTTGGCGGCGCTCACCACGAACGGCACCTTGCGGATGGCATCCGCGACCTTGAGCCCGCCAGGCAGCGTGAACGCCGGGTTCACGCCGCTGCCGAGCACCAGGACCTCGATCTCGCCCGCCGCCATCGCCTGCACCAGCTTGGCGACCTCGCCGTACGGCGTCACCTTGCCGTAGGCGGAGTCGGGACCGAAGCGCACCGTCTTGCCCACGTTACCGGCCACCGCATTCAGGAGATTGATGGCGGCCTGGGTCTGCGTGGCGTTGGCGCCCGTGACGGCGACGCCGCCGCCGATCGCCAGTCCGGGCTTGGCGGCGCCGAAGGCCTTGGCCATTCGCTCCAGCGCTTCGTAGGGGATGCCGCTGGCCTCGGCGACCTTCTTGGGCTCGATCGCGGCCACCGCCTCGCCGTACTTCTTGTCGGCGACCAGGCCGCCTTCCAGCATCAGCTTGACGATCGCCAGCGCGATCGCGCCCTCGGTACCGGGCGCGTTACGGATCCACTCGTCGGCGTTGGAGGCGGTCAGGGACTGCCGCGGCTCGACGTGGAAGAACGTGCCGGCCCGCCCGTCGCGGAAGGTGTGCATCCGCGCGAAGCCGCGGGCGTGATCGACGTTGGACAGCCACGTCTCCACGAAATCGGCGCCGAACGAGATCACCACCTCGGCGTCCTGCAGCGCGTAGTACGGAATCGCGTCCCGTCCGAACGTCTGCCGGTTGGCGGCCCGGATCGCCTCGAAGCCGAACGGCTCGAGGGTCACCCGCGGCCGCGCGCCGATGGCCTGGACGAACCGGTCGGCCAGCACCCCCGCGCTGCCGTTCTCCAGCTGGGTGACGACGGCGATGCCCCGCGCCTTGTTGGCCCCGCGCGCGGCGGTCACCTTGTCGGCGAAGAGCTTCAGCGCGTCGTCCCACGGCAGCGAGCGCAGCGCATCGCCGTCACGCCGGAGCGGACCGGCGAAGCGGTCGGGGTTGTACAGCCCCTGCAGAGCGGCCTGGCCTCGCCCGCAGAGGGCGCCGTGGTTCACCGGATGATCCGGGTTGCCCTCGAGCTTCACCACCCGGCCCTCGCGATTGCGGGCCAGCACGCCGCAGCCGGCCGGGCACTCGCGGCACACGGTGGCAAACCACGCGGCCACCCCGGGGATCAGGTGCTCGTTGGGAACGACCAGCGGCAGGATCTGCTCGGTTGCCGGCTGGCAGCCCGCCACCGCAGCCGTCGCTCCGGTCGTCGCCACGATCTTGAAGAAATCCCGCCGGTTCACGTGCGCACTCCGATCATCTGGGTTCGCTGATCACGCTGTGGTGGCACATCACGCATCAGTGGTGGCACATCACGCATCAGTGGTGGCACATCACGCATCAGTGGTGGCACATCACGCAATCGAGCGGCGCCTGCATTCCGCGCGTGGCGTTCTGCTGGCGATGGCAATCCACGCACCAGCCCATGGTCAGCGGCGGCGGAGCCGGACGCAGACCGGCGAGGTTCAGCAGGTCGTTGGTCAGCGTCGGGCCGGTGTTGGCGGCCACGGTCGTCATCGTCTCCACCGGGCCGTGACAGGTCTGGCACTGAAGCTCCGCCCGGATGTGGGGCTTGTGCGGAAAGTGCGTGAACTCCGGCAGCTTGTAGACGCGGGTCCACGGGATGGGCTCGCGCTTGGCCGCGTACTCCGCCAGCTTCTTGATCTCGGGCTTGTCGGCGGCCACGATCTTGTGGCAGCCCATGCACCGCTCCACCGAGGGCAGACCCGCGTACTCCGAGCGGCGGGCGTCGGCGTGGCAGTACTGGCACTCGATCTTGTAGGTCTGGACGTGGACGCTATGGGGAAACGCGATCGGTTGCACGGAGGGTTTGGCGACGGCGGGTTGCCGGCTCCACGAGGAGACCGCGAGGAACATCAGCACTGCGAGGAGGACGACGGCCGCCGCTCCCACGCCTGCCTTCCGCATCGACAGTCGACTGTCCTCCTGGAGATTGGGAAGTGCTCGTGAACCATATCACTTGGTCCGGGCAAGCGTCAACGACAACTCACCTCACGCGAGGGTCGCGAGCGCCTCCGCCGCCGCGCGTCCGGCCGCATCCAGGTCGGCCTCGGAGTGCGCCAGCGAGACGAAGGCCGCCTCGAACTGCGAGGGCGCCAGATACACGCCCCGCTCGAGCATCGCCTGAAAGAACCGCGCGTAGCGTGTCGTGTCGGCGCGCCGTGCGCAGGCGTAGTCCACCACGGGATCCGGGCAGAAGAACGCGGTGAGCATCGAGCCCACGCGATTGACCGTGAGCGGCACGCCGGCCTTGCGCGCGCCTTCGAGGAGCCCGTGCTCGAGCCGGGCGCCGAGCGCTTCCAGCCGCTCGTAGGCGCGGCCGTCGGTGAGCGCGCGGATCGCGGCGAGGCCGGCGGCGACCGCCAGCGGATTGCCCGACAGCGTGCCGGCCTGGTAGACGCCCCCCAGCGGCGACACTTCGCTCATGACCTTGCGGCTGCCGCCGTAGGCGCCGACCGGCAGGCCGCCGCCGATGATCTTGCCCAGGCACGTGAGGTCGGGGCGCACGCCGTAGCGCGCCTGGGCGCCGCCGTAGGCGATGCGAAAGCCGGTGATGACCTCGTCGAAGATCAGCAGCGCGCCGTGCTCGCGCGTGACCTCGCGCAGGCCCTCGAGAAAGCCCGCGGCCGGCGGCACCACGCCCATGTTGCCGGCCACCGGCTCGACGATGACCGCGGCGATGCGGTCGCCGCGCTGGCGGAAGAGATCGCGCACCGCCGCCAGATCGTTGAAGGCCACCGTGAGGGTGAGCTCGGCCAGCGGGGCCGGCACGCCCTTGCTGTCGGGGATCCCGAACGTGGCCCCCCCGGAGCCTGCCTTCACCAGCAGGCTGTCGGCGTGACCGTGATAGCAGCCGTCGAACTTGAGCAGCAGGTCGCGCCCGGTGGCGCCGCGCGCCACGCGGATGGCGCTCATGGCTGCCTCGGTGCCGGAGCTGACCAGCCGCAGCATCTCCATGGAGGGATAGGCCGCGGAGATGGTCTCGGCCATCTCCACTTCCAGCGCGGTCGGCGCGCCGTAGCTGGTCCCCCGTCGTGCCGCCTCGGTGATGGCCTCCACCACGGCCGGCGCGGCGTGACCGAGAATCAGCGGCCCCCACGAGCCGACGAAGTCGATGTACGACCGGCCGTCGGCGTCCCAGAGTCGCGCGCCCTCGCCGCGCTGGATGAAGGGCGGGGCGCCGCCGACGGCACGGAACGCCCGCACCGGGCTGTTGACGCCACCGGGGATGACCCGACTGGCGGCATCGAGAAGCCGCTTGGACTCACTCATGCGGAAAGCTCCACGGATACGAAGTCGCGCCGCTCGGCGTCCCAGCGGAAGGCGGCCATCGCGTCCACCTGGCCGGCCACCACGGAGGTGACGACGTACACGGCGGCGGGATACGCTGGCTGCCCGCCGACGAGCGCCTGCCGGCGGTCGGTTTCGGAAAAGTAGGCGCCGGCGTCGATGTGCGAGTGATAGATCACGTCCACGTCGAAGCCGTCGCGCTCGAGATCGCCGATGCGCAGCAGATCCTTGGGGTCGATGTAGTAGGCGGTGCGGGCGTCACGCGGATAGCGCTGGGGATCGCGGGCGTGCAGCTCGTTCTGGGCGTTGCGACAGCGCAGCAGCTTCCGCTCACCACCGCGGCGCATGATCACGCCGCACGACTCGTGCGGATACTCCTCCACCGCCTGGCTCTGGATCGCCTCGCGCTCGTCCGTGGTCAGGATCACCGGGCCTTACCGGACGCCACCGGCGAGCGCCGGGATGATCGCCACCTCGTCGCCATCCTTGAGCGAGGTGGCCAGACCGCCGAGCCCGTCGATCGGCTCGCTGTTGACGTAGATCGCCACGTGCTGGTGGACGTCGCCCCGCTCGTTGCGCACGAGCCCCTTCAGTCCGCCGTAGGCCCGCTCGAGCTCGTCGAGGAGCCCGGAGACGTCCGCCGCGCTCACGTCGATGCGGTCGCGATTGCCGGTCGCCCGTCGGAAGGGCGTCGGGATATACACGGTCACTGCCATCTCGCTCTCCCTGAAATGCTCAGCCCAGGCTCAGGTACCGCTCGCCGGTGTCGGGCAGGATGGTGACTACTGTTTGCTCGGGGCGCATCTCGGCCGCCACGCGGCAGGCCGCCCACACCGCGGCCCCGGCGGAGATCCCGGCCAGCAGCCCCTCGTCCCGGGCCAGCCGGCGCGACCAGGTCACCGCGTCCTCGTCGGTCACGACCACGATGCGGTCGATGACGTCGCGATTGAGGATGCCGGGGACGAACGACGCGCCGATGCCGTGGATGCCGTGCGGGCGGAAGCGGCCGCCGGAGAGCACCGGCGACTTGGCCGGCTCCACGCCCACGATCTGCACGCCGGGCACCTTGGCCTTCAGGACTTCGCCGACCCCGGTGATCGTGCCGCCCGTGCCGACGCCGGCCACGAAGGCGTCCAGGCGCCCTTCCACCGAATCGAGGATCTCCAGCGCGGTGGTGCGGCGGTGGATCTCGGGGTTCGCCGGATTCTGGAACTGCTGGGGCATCACGTAGTCGGGATGCTGGCGCACCAGCTCCTCCGCCGCGAAGACCGCCCCGCTCATCCCCTCGATGGCCGGCGTGAGATGGATCTCGGCGCCGAAGCGCGCGAAGAGGCGCTGGCGCTCGACGCTCATGTCTTCCGGCATCGTCAGGATCAGCCGGTAGCCCTTCACCGCCGCCACCATGGCCAGGCCGATGCCGGTGTTGCCGCTGGTCGGCTCCACCAGCGTGGCGCCGGGCTTGAGGACGCCGCGGTGCTCGGCGTCTTCCACCATGGCCACCGCGATGCGGTCCTTCACGCTGCCTCCGGGGTTGCGCGACTCCACCTTGGCGAGGACGCGCGCGCCGCCCGCGTCGGCCAGCCGTCGCAGGCGGACCAGGGGCGTGCCACCGATCAGATCGAGCACCGAGTCCGCGATCTTGCCAGCCATGACGCTCCTTAGATGTGGTACATCGGCCGGGCGGATCCGCGCCGCTCCTCGGCACGCGCCACCAGGTCCCCGAGCGTCCACCGATCCACCACGCCGCCCACCGCCAGCGCGATCTCCTCCCACAGCTCGCCCAGCTCGGGGTTGTCCCGCGCGCCGTTGCGGCGGCCGTGGGACGCGGCGTCGAACGGCGCGCTGCCCCCGTCCACCGCTCGCAGTATCGCCCCGATCGTGATGTCCTCCGACGCCTTGGTCAGATGGTAGCCGCCGGTGGACCCACGCTTGGACGTCAGCAGGCCCGAGCGCTTGAGGGCGAGCAGCACCTGCTCCAGGTAGCGCTGGGGTATGCCCTGACGGCCGGCGATCTCCTGGATCGGCACCAGCGTGCGGCCGCGGTGCATGGCGAGGTCCAGCATCGCCTTGATCGCGTACTCACCCTTGGCCGAGATCCGCATGAAGTGCGGTGCCGGGCTCAGCGCAGATGCGTGCCGCGCTCGAGCAGCCGCGCGGCGTCCTTGGCGAAGTAGGTGATGACGATGTCGGCGCCGGCTCGCCGGATCGACGTGAGCGACTCCAGGATCGCCCGCTCTTCGTCGAGCCAGCCCAGCCGCCCGGCCGCGCGGATCATCGCGTACTCACCCGACACGGAGTAGGCGGCCAGCGGCACGCCGAACTCCAGCTTGGCGCGCGCGATGATGTCGAGATAGGGCAGCGCCGGCTTGACCATCACGATGTCGGCGCCCTCGTCGAGGTCGAGCGCGATCTCGCGCATGGCCTCCTGGGCGTTGGCCGGGTCCATCTGGTACGAGCGCCGGTCGCCGAACTGCGGCGTCGAGTCGGCGGCCTCCCGGAAGGGGCCGTAGAACACCGAGGCGTACTTCGCCGAGTAGGCCATGATCGGCGTCTCGGCGAACGAGGCCTCGTCGAGCGCCTCGCGCAAGGCACCCACCCGGCCGTCCATCATGTCCGAGGGGGCGACGACGTCCGCCCCGGCCTCCACGTGCGAGACCGCGGTGCGCGCCAGCAGCTCCAGCGTGGGATCGTTGCGCACGGCCCCGTCCTCGACCACGCCGCAGTGGCCGTGGCTCGTGTACTCGCACAGGCAGACGTCGGTGATCACCAGCAGATCGGGCACGCTGTCCTTCACCGCCCGCACCGCCTGCTGGACGATGCCGTCGTCGGCCCACGCCTCCGAGCCGCGCGGATCCTTCTCGGCGGGAAGGCCGAACAGCAGCACGGCCGGAATGCCCATGCCGGCGGCGTCCTTGCACTCCTTGATCAGCTCGTCCACCGACAGGCGGTACTGGCCCGGCATGGAGCCGATCGCCTCGCGCACGCCGCGGCCATGGGTCACGAACAGCGGATAGACGAAGTCGTCCACCGCCAGCGCGGTCTCGCGCACCATCTTGCGCAGCAGCGCTTTCTCGCGTAACCGCCGGGGACGAAACATCGGATGGGGCATCACACGCTCCTCCTGGCGCGGCGGGCGGAGCCGCGCGGGACACGCTGGAAATAGTCGGCGAGGGACCGGGCCAGCGCCGGGATCGTGTACTCGCTCGGCATGACGTCGGTCACCATCCCGTACTCGGCGGCGGTGGCCGCGGTGATCGGTCCGATCGAGGCGACCGTCACGCGGCCGAGCCACGTGCGGCGCTCGTCCTCGGTGAACAGCTCGGCGAAGTTTCGCGCCGTGGACGAGCTGGTGAAGGTCACGGCGTCGATCGTCCCCGCCGCCAGGGCCTCGCGCAAGCGGGCGGTGCCGGCCTCGGCGCGGCGCGTGCTGTAGGCGGCGACCTCGGTCACCTGTGCGCCCAGGCGCTTCAGCTCCACCACCAGGACGTCACGGGTCTGGGCGGCGCGCGGCAGCAGCACCCGATCGCCGGGCCGGATGAGCCCGCGGAGGCGCTCGATCAGCCCTTCCGCGCGGTACTCGCCCGGCACCAGATCGGGGCGCACGCCGTGCTCGGCCAGCGCATCGGCGGTGGCCGGTCCGATCGCCGCCACGCGCCGGCCCGCCATCGCCGACCAGGCGAGATCCTGCGCGGCCAGTCGCCGGTCCACCATCGCCACCCCGTTGACCGACGTGAAGATGACCCAGGCAAAGCTCTCGAGCGAGGACAGCGCGTCGTCCAGCGGCTCCCACGACGGCGGCGCGCCGATGACGATCACCGGAGCTTCCACGACGCGAGCGCCGGCGGAGGCCAGGAGCTGCGTGAAGCGCTGGGCCTGCGCCGCGGCGCGGGTGACCACGATCGTGCGCCCTTCGAGAGCCCGCTCGGGCGGCTGCGCGGCCCGCGAGCCCGTGTCGGGACGTGAATGGCCGCTCATGACCGACCGCTCTCCGCCCGCGGCTCGAGCGCGGCGATGGTGGCCGCGCCCTGGGCGAGCAGCTGCTCGGCCAGATCGCGTCCCAGTGCGCTCGCGTCCGCCGCCGGGCCCGTCGCATTGGCCCGGAGAATCTGCCGGCCATCCTCGCTGGCCACGAGCCCCGTCACCCGGATCGTCGCCTGCTCGAGGCGCGCGTGCGCGGCGATCGGCGTATTGCAGGAAGCGCCCAGGCGCTGCAGACACGCGCGCTCGGCCAGGGCGCAGGGGCGCGTGGCGGCATCGTCGAGCGCGGCCAGATGACCGAGCGTGGTCCGATCGTCCACCCGGGCCTCCAGCGCCAGGATCCCCTGCCCGACCGCGGGAACGAACACGTCGGGATCGAGGAGCTCGCGATGGGGCACCGTGAGCCCCAGGCGCTCGAGGCCCGCGGCCGCGAGCACGATCGCCTCGAAGCCGCCACCCTCGAGCTTGCGCAGACGCGTATCCACGTTGCCGCGGATCGGCTGGACGTCGAGGTCGGGCCGCACCGACAGGAGCACGGCGGCTCGCCGCGGGCTGGACGTTCCCACCACGCGCGCCGGCCGGCAGCGTGGCCACCGTGACGGGGCCGCGGGCCACGAGCACGTCGCGGGCGTCGGCGCGGGGCGGATAGGCGCCGAGGGTGAGCCCGTCGGGCGGCTCGGCCGGCAGATCCTTGAGGCTGTGCACCGCCAGATCGATCTCCTTGCGGAGCAGCGCGTCCTCGATCTCCCGCACGAACAGTCCCTTGCCGCCGATCACGGCCAGTCGCGCGTCCGCCCGCCGGTCGCCCTCGGTCCGCATCGTGACGATCTCGACCTCGACGCCGCCGGCGGTCAGGCGGTCAGCCACCTCGCGGGCCTGGACCAGCGCCAGCGCGCTGCCGCGCGTGCCCAGGCGGATCACCCGCGCCGTCCCAGGCCGAACAGCTCGTGGACGAGCTCCAGCAGCGAGCGGCTGGCCCCCGCCCGCGAGGACTCGCGCAGCTTGGTGATCGGCGCGTGCAGGATCTTGTTGATGATGGCGGTGGACATCGCCTCGATGGCGGCCCGCTGCTCCGGTGAGGCATCGGGCAGCCGGCCCAGCGTGCGCTTCACCTCGGCGAGCCGGATCTCTTCCAGCCGGGCCCGCAGCGACACGATGGTGGGAATCACCTCGACGTCGCCCTGGCGCAGGAGGAACTTGCCCACCTCGCGCTCGACGAGCGCCTCGGCCCGCTGGGCCTCGCGCGCGCGCTCGCGCAGGTTGGAGTCGACCACCTGCTTGAGATCGTCGATGTCGTAGCGGTAGACGTCGTCGAGCCGGTCCACCCCCGGCTCCACGTCGCGGGGCACGGCGATGTCGATGAAGAACAGCGGCCGCCCGCGGCGCCCGTGCATGATCCGCTCGACGGTGGGCCGGGTGATCACCGGCTGGGTCGCGCCGGTCGAGGTCACCACGATGTCCACGCTGGCCAGCGCGGTCTCGAGCTCTTCCCACTGCACCGGCGTGCCGCTCAGCGCCCGGGCCAGATCCTGGGCCCGGGACCAGGTGCGATTGGCGACGTAGATCGGAAACGCCCCTTGCTCGACGAGGTGCTTGGCCGCCAGCTCGCTCATCTTGCCGGCGCCGACCAGCAGCACCGCCCGCCCGGACAGCCCGGCGAAGATCTTCTTGGCGAGCTCGACCGCGGCGAACGACACCGAGACCGCGTGCCGGGCGATCTCGGTCTCGGTGCGCACGCGCTTGGCCACGTTGAAGGCCTGGCTGAAGAGCGAGTGCAGCTGCGGCCCCACCGTCTCGCACGCCTGGGCCAGCGCGAAGGCGTCCTTCACCTGGCCCAGGATCTGGGGCTCGCCGATCATCATGGAGTCGAGGCTGGCCGCGACGCGGAAGGCGTGCCGCACGGCATCGCCGTCGAGGTGCGTGTAGAGCGCGCCCTCGACCTGGGCCAGGTCGACGCCGCGCTGGCGGCACAGGTGGCGGAACACCAGCGCCCGGGCCTCACCGGGGGCCTCGGCCACGCCGTAGACCTCGACGCGGTTGCACGTCGAGACCACCACCACCTCGCGCAATACCGTCGCCGCCTGCAGATCGGCGAGGACCTCGCGCAGCTTGTCCTCTTCGACGGCCAGCTGCTCGCGCAGCTCCACTCCCGCGTTCCTGTGGCTGAGGCCGGCGACGAAGAGCGGCATCAGGAGCCGTGCCGCCCGGGCAGGAACAGCCCGGCGCCGAGCGTGAGGACCAGCATGGCGAAGCCGATGATCGAGCAGTACGCGGCGCGCCGGCCGTGCCAGCCGCCCGCCGCGCGGCCGGCCAGCGTTCCGGCGTAGATCAGCCAGGCCAGGAACGAGAGGAAGGCCAGCGGGTCGAAGGTGAACGGGCTGCCCCACGCGGTGCGCGCCCACAAGGCGCCCAGCACCAGGCCGGTGGTCAGGAACGGAAAGCCGAGCGCGAGCGTGCGGAAGGTCAAATGATCGAGCGTCTCCAGCGCGGGCAGACGGTAGTAGAACGCGCCGGGCCGCTTGGCCTTGAGCTGGTGCTCCTGCAGCAGGTACATGAGCGCGCCCGCGAAATTGAAGACGAACGCGGCGATGCCGATCAGGGCCAGGGCGATGTGGATCCAGATCCAGGCGCTGGCCAGCGCGGGGGCGAGGGTGACGGCGCGCGGGGTGGCCGCCTTCAGGCTCAGCACGACCACGATCGGCAGCACGAAGGCGCCCAGCACTCTGAGCCCGGTGCGCCGCTCGATCAGGACCTCGACGAGGACGATGACCCACACGGCGACCGAGATCGCGTCGGGCAGGCTCCCCAGCGGCGGGGCGCCCAGCTCGATCGCTCGCGCGATGAGCACCACGGAGTGCGCGGCCCAGCCGGCCAGGGTGGCGAGCACGGCAAGGCGGTGGACGAGGTCCTGGCGCTGGACGAGGTACGCGAGGGCCAGCCCCGTCGCAACGACGTAACCGATGACTGCGGCGTTGATCAGGTTTCCGTGCATGACTTCGGAAACTTCAATACCGGCGGGATTTTACCATATCCCAGCTTCCTGATAGGTAATCAGGATCTGGAATGGAAAACTGCGGCACGAAGCCCGCCTAGCAATACCGGACGCGCACGAGCGTCAGGCCGTGCGCCGGCGCGGTGGGTCCGGCCTGTGTCCGATCCCGAGACGCCAGCACCTCCGCGAGCCAGCCTGGCGCCTGCGCGCCCCGGCCGACTTCCACCGCGCTGCCGACGATGTTGCGCACCATGTGGTGCAGGAACCGATCGGCCGAGATCAGCAGCGCCAGCCGTCGGCGCCGGGCCAGGACGTGGATCGCACGCACGCGGCACAACGGGATCGCCTCTCGCCCGGGCGCGGCGCAGAAGGCGCTGAAGTCATGGCTACCGCGCAGCGACGCCAGCGCGGTGCGCATGGCGACGAGATCGAGGTCGCCCGACACGTGCCAGGCATAGCGCAGCAGCAGTGGCGAGGCGACCGGGCCGTTGTCGATGAGATACGCGTAGCGCTTGCCGAACGCCGAGCGGCGGGCGTCGAACCCGGGTGTCGCCTCCCCGGCGGACACCACGCGGATCTCACGGGGCAAGTGGGCGTTGAGGGCGGCCTGCACGGAGGCGGCAGGCAGGGTCGAAGCCCCGGTGAGCGCAACGGTCTGGCGCAGCGCGTGGACCCCGGCATCGGTACGACTGGCCCCGACCACACGCACGCCGTCCGGGAAGAGACGTGCCGCGGCGGCTAGCAGCGTGCCCTGCACGGTGGGGACCTGCGGCTGGACCTGCCAGCCATGGAAGGCGGTGCCGTCGTACGACAGCACCAGCCGATAGGTGCGCGGCTCGCTCAGCGGGAGGGCGGGCGGCGTGGGGCCCGGCTGGGTACGAGCGTCATCCACACCAGCCCCACGACCAGGAACAGCCCCACGTTGATGATGGTGTTCCACGGGATCTGCGAGAGCACGGCGTCGGGGTCATCCGGACGCTGCAGCCACGCCTCGCGCGCCTGGTCCTTGGGCTCGTAGTGTCCGGGGTTGTAGCCACCCACCGACTCCACGAAGCGCGCGACGTGGGGAACGCCGGCGTAGGCCAGCACGACGATCGTCAGGAGCACGGCGAAGCCGAAGTGAGCCTGACGGTACGCCTGGCGGCGCCAGCGGCGGTAGAGCCGACGGATCGACAAGGTCTGCGACCTCGCCACGGCCATTTGGCGGCTCAGCTCTGGAGCACGAGCTCCGCGATCTGCACCGCGTTCGTCGCGGCCCCTTTGCGTAGCTGGTCTCCGACCACCCAGAAGTTCAGCCCGCGGGGGTGCGAGAGATCCTCGCGCACGCGCCCGACGAAACAATCGTCCTGCCCCTCGACGTGCACGGGCATCGGGTAGCGCTGCTCAGCCGGCTCGTCCCACACACGCAGCCCCGGAAAGCGTGCGAACAGATCCCGGGCCCGGCTCGCGGTGATCTTGTCCTCGGTCTCGACGTTGACGGCAACCGAGTGGCAAGTGAAGACCGGCACGCGGACCGTCGTCGGCGCGACCAGCAGCTCCGGCGCCTCCAGGATCTTGCGCGTCTCGTTGACCAGCTTCAGCTCCTCGCCGGTGTACCCGTCGTCGCCGAAGCGGTCGATGGCCGGAATCAGGTTGAACGCGATCTGGTGGGCGAAGTGACGGGGCGTGATGGCCTCGCCGCGCGCCCACGCCAGCGTTTCCTCACGGAGCGCGTCGATGCCCTGCACGCCCGCACCCGAGACCGCCTGGTACGACGTCGCGACCACCCGCCTCAGCCGTCCCGCATCGTGCAGGGGCTTGAGCGGCATCACCGCGACGATCGTCGTGCAGTTCGGGCTGGCCAGGATGCCCTCGTGGCGGCGGGCGGCGTGCGCGTTGATCTCCGGCACGATCAATGGAACCTTGGGGTCCATCCGCCACGCGTTGGATTTATCCACCACGATCGCGCCGGCGCGGACGATCTGGGGCGCGTACTCCTTGGACTGCGCGGTGCCGGCCGAGCAGAACGCGATGTCCACGCCACCGAACGCCGAGGCCTCGAGCTTCTGTACGCGCACCGCCTCGCCCTGGAAGGTGACCGTCTTGCCGACCGAGCGCTCGGAGGCGAAGCAGCGCAGCTCCCGCACCGGGAACTTGCGCTCCTCGAGGATCCGCAGCGTCATCTGTCCGGCCGCGCCGGTGGCGCCAACGACGGCGATGCTGACTCCGGTCGGCATCAGGCCCCTGCCTCCAGCTCGCCCACGATCAGGTCCCCCATCTCGCGCGTGCCGACCGTCTTGCCGCCGGCGGCGGCGATGTCCCGCGTGCGGTGCCCCTGCTCCAGCACTCGGCTTACCGCGGCGTCCACACGATCGGCCTCGCGACCCATGTTCAGAGAGTACCGCATCAGCATCGCCGCCGACAAAATGGCCGCGATGGGGTTGGCGATCCCCTGCCCGGCGATATCGGGCGCGGTGCCGTGCACCGGCTCGTAGAGGCCCACCCGGCCGCCGAGCGAGGCCGAGGGCAGCATTCCCATGGACCCGGCCAGGATCGCCGCCTCGTCGGACAGGATGTCGCCGAAGGTGTTCTCGGTGACGATCGTGTCGAACTGGGTCGGCCGATGGACGAGCGCCATGGCGCAGTTGTCGACGAGCACGTGATCGAGCGTCACGTCGGGATAATCTTTGGCCGACACGTGTGACGACCTCGCGCCACAGCTGCGACACGACCAGGACGTTGGCCTTGTCCACCGAGGTCAGCCGCTTGCGGCGCTTGCGCGCGACCTCGAATCCCATGCGGGCCACCCGCTCGATCTCGCGCGAGGTGTAGGCCATGGTGTTCACGGCCCGGGCCGAGCCGTCGGCGAAGTGCTCGACGCCACGGGGCTCGCCGAAGTAGAGGCCCCCGGTCAGCTCACGGATCACCATGATGTCGGTGCCCTCGACGACCGAGCGCTTGAGCGGCGAGGCATCCACCAGCATCGGAAAGCACGTGGCCGGGCGCAGGTTCGCGTACAGGTCGAGCTCCTTGCGCAAGCCCAGCAGGCCGCGCTCCGGCTTGCTCTCCTGCGGCAGGCCGTCCCACTTGGGCCCGCCGACCGCGCCGAAGAGAATCGCGTGAGCGCCCTGGCAGAGCTTGAGGGTCTCGGGGGGAAGCGGCTGCCCGGTGGCGTCGATGGCGCCGCCGCCGACGAGTCCCTGCTCGAACTCGAAGCTGGCCCCCGATTGCTTGGCGATCGCGCGCATGACGCGCACCGCCTCCGCGGTGACCTCCAGCCCGATGCCGTCGCCAGGCAGCACGGCGATCTTGGACGCGCTCATCGCGGACTCAGCCCTTTCTGTGGACGGTCTGATTGTTTTCGCCCGTCACCATCGGTCGTTGACCCCGAGCTGATCAGACTCGGCCTTGCCATCACACCAGGCTCGACGACGGTATGTCCTTGGCCGCGGCGTCCGCCGCGATCGGCACGGGCGGCCGGCCTACCACGACCCGGCGGACCGGCCCGGACAGGGCGTAGCCGCCGAAGACGAGAAACAGGAAGACCTCGTGCATGGTGGCGACGACCATGACCGAGAGCACCACCACCAGGAGCGTTTCGACCGGACGGCGCCGGGCGAAGTCGACCTCCTTGAACGACCAGTAGCGGAACGTCGACACCATCAGCAACGCCAGCACGTAGGTGGCCACCGCGATGGCCAGCTTGACGACCCGCGTGGGCGCCTCGCCCTCCAGCAGGATCACCAGCGACGCGATCACGCCGGCGGCCGCCGGGGTCGACAGGCCGATGAAGAACCGGCGGTCCACGCTGGCCGTCTGCACGTTGAAGCGGGCCAGCCGCAGCGCACCGCAGATCACGAAGAGGAACGCGCCGAACCACGCGGCGCGACCGAGCTCGTGCAGCGCGAACGAATACATCATGAACGCCGGGGCCACGCAGAACGAGATGACGTCGGCCAGCGAGTCGTACTCGACGCCGAACTGGCTGGTGGCCTTCATGAGCCGCGCCACGCGCCCGTCGAGCAGGTCCATGATCATCGCCACGAAGATGGCCAGCGCCGCCTCGGTGTAGCGGTGGTCGACCGTCAACAGCATGGCGAAGAACCCGCAGAACAGGTTGCCGGTCGTCAGCAGGCTCGGAAAGAGGAAGATCCCCTGCCGCCGCCGCTCGCGCAGCTCCTGCCAGGGCCGCCGCCGCCCCGGCCGCTTGCCTCGCCGCGTGATCACCGCAACACGCCGATCACCGTGGTCCCCCCGGTGACGCGCTCGCCCACCCGCACCGTCACTTCGGTGCCCCGCGGCATGTAGCAGTCGGTCCGCGAGCCGAACCGGATCATCCCCAGCCGATCGCCGGCCGAGAGCTTGTCGCCCGAGCCCACGCGGCAGACGATGCGGCGGGCCACCACGCCCGCGATCTGCACCACCGTCACCCGCGCGTGCTCGCCCTGCAGGCGGATGGCGCAGCGCTCGTTGGTCTCCGCACTCGGGTCGTAGGCCGCCACGAAGCCGCCCGGCGTGTACACCGTGGCCGTCACCACCCCGTCGAGCGGCGAGCGGTTGATGTGGACGTCCAGCGGTGACAGGAAGATCGCCACGCGTACCGCCGGGCCCACGAAGGGATCGACGGCGTCCTCGACCGACATCACGCGGCCGTCGGCGGGTGACAGCAGGCCGCCCACCACCGAGGGGATGGCGCGCTCGGGATCGCGATAGAACCCGACCGAGGCGACGGCAGCCGCCGCGAAGGGCAGCGCCAGTCGCCGGCGGCCGAGCAGCGCCAGCCCGAGCGCGATCGCGCCCGGCACGGCGATGAACGGCCAGCCTTCCTTGGCAATCGGAAGCTTCATGCTGCTCTACTCTCTCGTCGGCTTGATCCAGGACATCATGGAGCGCAGCCGCTTGCCGACCTCTTCGATCTGGTGATCGGCGTCGCGCCGGCGCATGGCCAGGAAGCCCGCGCGGTTGGCCTGGTTCTCCAGCACCCACTCGCGCGCGAACTGGCCGGACTGGATCTCGCCCAGGATCTTCTTCATCTCGGCCTTGGTCTCGTCGCTGACGATGCGCGGCCCGCGCGTGTAGTCACCGTACTCCGCGGTGTCCGACACGGAGTAGCGCATGTAGGCCAGCCCGCCCTGGTAGAACAGGTCGACGATCAGCTTCATCTCGTGCATGCACTCGAAGTAGGCGACCTCGGGCTGGTAGCCGGCCTCGACCAGCGTCTCGAACGATGCCTTGATGAGGTGCGAGATGCCGCCGCACAGTGCGGCCTGCTCGCCGAAGAGATCCGTCTCCGTCTCTTCCTTGAAGGTCGTCTCGATGACGCCGGCCCGGGTGCAGCCCACGCCGCGGCCGTAGGCCAGGGCCATGTCCTTGGCCTTGCCCGTGACGTCCTGCTGCACGGCGACGAGCGCCGGCACGCCGGGGCCCTGGGTGAACAGGTCACGCATCACGTGACCGGGGGCCTTGGGGGCGATCATCGTCACGTCCACGTCGGGGGGCGGGACGACCTGGTTGAAGTGGATGTTGAAGCCGTGAGCGAACATCAGCATCTTGCCCTTGCTGAGGCCCGCGCGGATCGACTCCTCGAACACCTGGCGCTGGGTCTGGTCCGGCAGCAGGATCATCACCACGTCGCCCATCTTGGCCGCGTCGGCCACCGGCGCGACCTTGAGCCCGTCCTTCTCGGCCCGGGCCCACGACTTGCCGCCCTTGTAGAGGCCGATGATGACGTCCTGGCCGGAGTCCCGCAGGTTCAGCGCGTGGGCGTGGCCCTGGCTGCCATAGCCCATGATCGCGATCTTCTTGCCCTTGAGGAGGCCGAGGTCGGCGTCCTGGTCGTAGTAGATCTTCGCCGGCATGCTCTGTTCGTCCTTTCGTGTTCGAGTGTCAGTCCGCGAATCCGACCACGCGCGGGTCCTCGGAGACGCGGGGCCGGCTCGACGGCGCCCGCTTCACGCGTGACTTGGGTCCGCGGGTGATGGCGATCTTCCCCGTGCGCACGACTTCCTGGATGCCGATCGGGCGCAGCAGCTCGATCAGCGCCTCCAGCTTGCCGTCGTCCCCGGTGGCCTCCAGCACGAAGGACACGGGCGTGACGTCGACCACGCGGGCCCGGAAGATGTCGGCCGTCCGCAAGATCTCGGCCCGGTGCTGGGGCTCGGCGTTCACCCGGATCAGCACCAGCTCGCGCTCCACGTGGCTGTCGTCGGTGAGGTCGTTGACCTTGATGACGTCGATCAGCTTGTGCAGCTGCTTCATCACCTGCTCGATGACGAACTCGTCGCCGGTGACCACGAGGGTCATGCGCGACACGCTGGGGTCGAGCGTCTCGCCCACCGACAGGCTCTCGATGTTGTAGCCGCGCGCCGAGAACAGCCCGGCCACCCGGGAGAGCACGCCGAACTTGTTCTCGACCAGGACCGAGATCGTGTGACTGCGGGGCTCGCCCCCGTTGGCGCTCACGTCAGAAGCCCGTCTGCGACTTCTCCGCCTTCTCGCGGGTCTCGCGGCTCGGCGGAGCCAGGATCATGTCGGTGTTGGCGCCGCCGGCCGGCACCATGGGGAACACGCACTCGTCCTTGTCGACGATCACGTCGAGAATGACCGGGGCCGGCGTGCTCAGCATCTTCTCGATGGCCGGCACCACCTCGCTCGGCTTGGTGACGCGCAGCCCCACGCAGCCGTAGGCCTCGGCCAGCTTCACCCAGTCGGGGATCTGCGGCAGGTCGATCGCGCAGTAGCGCTCCTTGTAGATGATGCGCTGCCACTGCCGCACCATGCCGTGGCCGGCGTTGTTGATGATGACGGTCTTCACCGGCAGGTGCTCGGTGAAGCAGGTGGCCAGCTCCTGGCTGTTCATCTGGAAGGAGCCGTCGCCGTCGATGTTGATGACCTGCTTGTCCGGGATGGGCGGCCTGCACGCCCATGGCGGTGGGCAGCCCGTAGCCCATGGTGCCGAGCCCGCCCGAGGTGAACCACGCCCGCGGGTGCTTGAACTTGTAGTACTGCGCGGCCCACATCTGGTGCTGGCCCACGCCGGTGACGATCATGGCCTCGCCGCGGGTGAGGTTGGAGATCTCCTGGATCACGTACTGGGGCTTGATGACGTCGTCGCTCCAGTCGTAGCGGAGCGGCTGGGCCTTGCCTCCACTCGGCGATCTGCGCGTGCCACGGCCGCCGCGCCTCGTGGCCGGCCGCCAGCGTCCTTCTCCTGCTTCACGGCCGTCCACCAGCGCGCGCAGCACCCGGCGGCAGTCGCCCACGATCGGGACGTCGACCTTGATGTTCTTGGAGATCGACGAGGGATCGATGTCGATGTGGATGATCTCGGCGTGCGGCGCGAAGGCGTCGACCTTGCCGGTGACCCGATCGTCGAAGCGGGCGCCCACCGAGACCAGCACGTCGGAGTGGTGCACGGCGAAGTTCGCGTAGTAGGTCCCGTGCATGCCGAGCATCTCCAGCGACAGCGGGTGCTCGGACGGGAACGCCCCCAGGCCCATCAGCGTGGTGGTGACCGGGATCTGCGTGAGCTCGGCCAGCTCGCGCAGCTCGGCGCTGGCGTCGGCCGAGATCACGCCGCCGCCGACGTAGAGCACCGGCTGCTTGGCGCGGACCAGCGCGCGGGCCGCCCGCTTGATCTGCCCGGGATGGCCGTCGTAGTTCGGGTTGTAGGAGCGCATCACGACCTTCTCGGGCCAGATGAGCTCCGTCTCCTTGACGAGGATGTCCTTGGGCAGATCGACGTGCACCGGACCGGGCCGGCCCGGTCACCGCGATGTGAAACGCCTCGCGGATGATCGGGCCCAGGTCCTTGCCGTCCTTCACCAGGAAGTTGTGCTTGGTGGCCGAGCGGGTGATGCCGACGTTGTCGGCTTCCTGGAAGGCGTCGTTGCCGATCAGGTGCGTCGGCACCTGCCCGGTGAACGCCACGATGGGAATGGAGTCCATCATGGCGTCCTGCAGCGCGGTCACGAGATTCGTGCAGGCCGGTCCGGACGTGACGAGGCACACGCCGACCTTCCCGGTCGAGCGCGCGTAGCCCTCGGCCGCGTGGCCGGCGGCGGCTTCCTGGCGGACCAGGATGTGACGCAGTCCCTCGAAGTCGTACAGCGCGTCGTAGATCGGCAGTACGGCGCCGCCGGGCAGGCCGAAGATGAGATCGACCCCTTCCCGCTTCAGACACTCGAGCAGAATCCGCGCCCCTGGCATTCTCACGCCTTCCTCCTCGTACGATCTCCCGAACCCACGACGACGCTTCGCTCACGCATGCGGCGCACCTTCCGCGGACGCCTCGCGCGCCTTGATGCGCGCCTGGGCTGCGCTCAGCCTGGCGATGGGAATCATGAACGGTGAGCACGACACGTAGGTCATGCCGACCCGGTGACAGAACTCGACGGACGACGGCTCGCCGCCGTGCTCGCCGCAGATGCCGATCTTGAGATCGGGCCGCGTGCGCCGGCCGCGCTCGATGCCGATCTTGACCAGCTCGCCCACCCCCTCCTGGTCCAGCACCGAGAAGGGGTCGTGGGGCAGCAAGCCTTTCTGGAGATATTCGGGCAGGAACTTGGCGACGTCGTCGCGGCTGTAGCCGAAGGTCATCTGGGTGAGGTCGTTGGTCCCGAACGAGAAGAACTCGGCGTCCTGGGCGATCTTGTCGGCGATCAGCGCCGCCCGCGGCACCTCGATCATGGTGCCCACCGTGTACTTGACCGTCACGCCCATCTCCACCAGCACGGCGTCGGCGACCTTCTTGGTGTTGCCGTAGGTCAGCTTCATCTCGCCCACGGTGCCGGTCAGCGGGATCATGATCTCCGGCTCGACCTTCACGCCCTGCTCGACCGCCGTGCACGCCGCTTCCATGATGGCCCGCACCTGCATGGCGTAGATCTCCGGCGAGGTGATCCCGAGCCGACAGCCGCGGTGGCCGAGCATCGGATTGGCTTCGCGGAGCGCATCGATCTTGGCCAGGCGCTCGTCCAGCGCGTCCTTGCGGGCCGGATTGATGCCGAGCGCATCCAGCCGCGCCCGCTCCTCGAGCATCTCCCGGTACTCCTTGGGATTGGCCAGGAACTCGTGCAGCGGCGGATCGAGCAGCCGGATCGTGACCGGCAGCCCCTCCATCGCCCGGAAGATCCCGATGAAGTCCTCGCGCTGGAACGGCAGGAGCTTGCTGACCGCGGCCCGCCGCGCGACGGTGTCGGAGGCCATGATCATCTCGCGCACGATCGAGATGCGATCGGCGGCGAAGAACATGTGCTCGGTGCGGACCAGGCCGATGCCCTCGGCGCCGAACTCGCGGGCCCGGCGCGCGTCCTCCGGCGTGTCGGCGTTGGCGCGCACGCCCAGCGTCCGGTAGCGATCGGCCCAGGCCAGGAACTCGCGCGCGGCGCCGGTCGACCTCGGGCGCCGACAGCTTGATCGCGTCGATGATGACCTCGCCCGTCTCGCCGTCGATCGAGATCACATCGCCCTCGCGGACCGTGCGGCCGCCGGCCTCGAAGATCCGGCGGTCCTCGTGGACGACGATCCCGCCGGCGCCCACGATGCACGGCTTGCCCATGCCCACCGCCACCACCGCGGCGTGCGAGGTCCGCCCTCCGCGCGCGGTCACGATGCCCTCGGCGGCGTACATGCCGGCCACGTCCTCGGGCGAGGTCTCGGGCCGCACCAGGATCACCTGGCGGCCTTCCTTGGCCCACTCCACCGCGCGGTCGGCGTCGAAGACGACCTGCCCCACGGCGCCACCCGGCGCGGCGGCCAGCCCCCGGGCCAGCAGCCGGCCGCCCGCGACGGCCCGCTCGCGCTCACCGCTGTCGAGCAGCGGCACGTACAGCTTGGCGAGGTCGCGTGGATTCACGCGCAAGAGCGCGGTGTGCTGGTCGATGACCGACTCCTGCACGAGGTCCACGGCCACCCGCACCGCCGCACTCGCCGAGCGCTTGCCCGACCGCGTCTGCAGCAGGTAGAGCTTGCCCTCCTGGATCGTGAACTCGATGTCCTGCATGTCCTTGTAGTGACGCTCCAGGCGGCCGGCGATGGCGAGGAGCTCGTCGTAGATCTCCGGCATGCGGCGCTGCAGATCGTCGATGTGCTCGGGAGTGCGGATGCCGGCCACCACGTCCTCGCCCTGCGCGTTGGTCAGGAACTCGGCGTAGAAGCGCCGCTCGCCGGTGCGCGGATCGCGCGTGAAGCCGACGCCGGTGCCGGATTCGTCCCCGAGGTTGCCGAAGACCATCGCCATCACGGTCACCGCCGTGCCCCACTCGGCGGGGATGGAGTTGATCCGGCGGTACTCCACCGCCTTCTTGGCGAACCACGAGTCGAAGACGGCGTTGATGGCCAGGCGCAGCTGCTCGCGCGGATCCTGCGGGAAGGGATTGCCGGTGCGGGAGGTCACGAGGTCCTTGAACGACTCGACGAGCTTGCGCAGCTCGGCGGCCGGCACCTCGGGATCGGTGGCCACGCCGAGTCGAGCCTTGATCGCGTCGAGCTGCGCGTCGAACGCCTCGCGCTTGATCCCGAGCACCACGCTGCCGAACATCATGATGAAGCGCCGATAGCAGTCCCACGCGAACCGCTCGTTGCGCGTCCACGCCGCCAGCCCATCGACCGTCGCGTCGTTGAGGCCCAGGTTGAGGACGGTCTCCATCATGCCGGGCATCGACACGCGGGCGCCTGAGCGGACCGAGACCAGCAGCGGCCGTTGCGCGTCGCCGAGCGTGAGCCCGGCATCCTGCTCCAGCCGGGCGAGGTTCTCGAGGATCTGCTCCCACAGCCCTTCCGGCCACTGGCGTCCCGCCCGGTTGTAGTGGGCCCACGCCTGCGTGGTGATCGTGAAGCCCGGCGGCACCGAGATACCCAGGTTGGTCATCTCGGCGAGCTCGCACCCCTTGCCGCCGAGCAGATTGCGCATCAAGGAGGAGCCTTCCGCCTTGCCGCGACCGAAGGAGTAGACGAATTTCGTCATGCGCAGCCTCGTCTCCGTGCCTGGACCTCGAAAAAGTCTTTTAAGCTTATAGGATAGCGAGCGGCACTGTCAACGAACGGCAACCGTCTCCTCCCCCCGATCCAAACGAAAAGGGCCACGGGTCGCTCCCCGTGGCCCTTGATCTCGCGTCGATGGCCACGGGCTGGCTCCTGCCCGTGGCATCCGCTGAAGCGCTACTCCGCGGATGCTCCGGGCAGGCCCGGCAGCGCCAGAATCGATACCTCTACCTCTGGCGACAGCACGCGCGGAGTGAGCTCCCTCATGGTGGGGCGGAGTATACGCACCGCCCTCTGGAGGGTCAAGTCTGGCGCCGCCCGCGCCGGCGGACTCCCGGCGTATCCGGCTCGACGACCAGCTCCTCGACCGCCTCGATGTGCTCGAGCATGGCCCGACGGGCCGCCTCGACGTCGCGGCGGTGGACAGCGTCCAGGATCCGCCGGTGATCCTCGTGCGAGCGAGTGGCCCGGCCCGGAGTGTTCAGCGATTCCTCGCGGCTCTGCGTGAGCAGATCCATGATCGCGTGCGTGATCCGCGTGATCGCGCGATTGTGGGCGGCCGCACCGATGGCCGCGTGGAACTGCGCGTCCTGCGCCAGTCCGGTGCGGCCGGCGGCGACCTCGCGCGACTGCTCGTCGAGGATTCGCTCCATCTCCGGGATCTCCTCGGGCGTCGCGCGCTCGGCTGCCAGCGCGGCGAGCGAGGGCTCGAGCACACGGCGGGCCTCGAACAGCTCGCCGATGGCCTCGCGCTGCGAGACCATCAAGAGCGCCAGCGGCTCGACCAGCGATTCGATCGACGCCTCGCGGACGAACGTGCCTTCGCCGGGCCGGATCTCCACGAGGCCCAGGCTCTCCAGGGCTCGCAGGGCTTCCCGGACCGAGGTGCGGCTGACCACGAACTTGTCGGCCAGATCGCGCTCGGGCGGCAGGCGATCGCCGCCCTTGAGCCGCCCCTCGGCGATCATGCGACTTCACCTGCCGGGCGATCTCCTGGTAGATGCGGGTCGACTTGATCGGCGTGACGTTCGGCCACTCCATGGCTGCGGTCTAGCCTAGCGCGGGATGGTGTCGGAGGGAACTGCCACCATCACGCGTGCGGGCTCGGCGCGCCGGTGCCCCGCAGCCGTCGCCATCCAGGGGTGAGCAGCGGCAGCGCGAAGAACAGCAGCGCCACGCCGGTGATGGCGCCGGCGATCGGACGGGTGAAGAAGATCGCCAGGGAGCCCTGCGACATGATCAGGCTCTGGCGCAGCGCGTTCTCGGCGAGGTCGCCCAGCACGAGCGCCAGGACCAGCGGCGCCAGCGGGTAGTCGAGCTTCTTGAAGACGTAGCCGATCACGCCGAAGATCAGCATGTACCAGACGTCGATCATGCTGTTGTGCACGGCGTAGGAGCCGATCGCGCACACCACGACGATGAGCGGGGTGAGGATCGCGAACGGGATCCGGAGGATCGCCGCGAAGAAGGGCACGAAGGCCAGCACCATCAGCACGCCGATGATGTTGCCGGTGTACATGCGAGGCGATCAGGCCCCACACGAAGTCCGGCTTCTCCGACGAAGAGCATCGGGCCCGGCTGCAGGCCCCAGATGATGAGCCCGCCCAGCATCACCGCCGCGGTGGGCGAGCCCGGGAATGCCCAGCGTGAGCATGGGCAGCATCGCCGCCACCCCGGCGGCGTGCGCGGCCGTCTCCGGCGCGACCACGCCCTCCAGCTCGCCCTTGCCGAAGTTGTCGGCCGCGGGGCGAGAAGCGCTTGGCGAAGGCGTAGCTCATGAACGAGGCCGGCGTGGCGCCGCCCGGCTTGAAGCCCATCCAGAAGCCGATGAACGAGCCTGCGTACGAAGGTCCGCCAGTAGCGCGGCAGGATCTTCCAGGTGTCGAGCACCACCGTGAGCTTCATGCCGGTGGCCGCCCCCTGGAAGCACAGCCCCTCCTCGACGGACAGGAAGATCTCGCCGATCCCGAACAGGCCGATGACGGCGACGATGAAGTCGAAGCCCTTCATGAGCTCGGTCGACGCCGAACGTCATGCGGAGCTGGCCGGTCACGATGTCGAGCCCCACCGCGGCCAGGATGAAGCCGAAGCAGGATCGAGACGAGCGACTTGAGCGGATTGCCGCCGCCCAGCCCGACGAACGAGGAGAACGTCAGGAGCTGGATGGCGAAGAACTCGGGCGGCCCGAACTTCAGCGCGATCTCGGCCAGCAGCGGCGCGAACAGCGTGATCAGCACGATCGAGAAGAACGCGCCCACGAACGAGGAGGTGAAGGCGGCGGTGAGGGCCTGGCCGCCCTGGCCCTGCCGGGCCAGCGGATAGCCGTCGAACGTGGTCGCCACCGACCACGGCTCGCCCGGGATGTTGAAGAGGATGGAGGTGATCGCGCCGCCGAAGAGCGCGCCCCAGTAGAGCGACGTCAGCAGGATGATCGCCGAGGTCGGCGGCATCGTGAACGTCAGCGGCAGCAGGATGGCCACGCCGTTGGCGCCGCCCAGTCCCGGCAGCACGCCGATGATCGTGCCGAGCATGATGCCCATGACCGCCACGAACAGGTTGAACGGCGTGATGGCGATCGAGAAGCCGAGGAAGAGGTTCTCGAGGCCCACGCTCAGTACCCCAGCCAGGCCTCGAGCGGGCCCTTGGGCATCGGCACCAGGAACCACCGCTCGAAGATGAGGAACGTCACCAGCGGGATCCCGAGGCTGAGCAGCGCGGTCGTGAGCCAGGCGTGGCCGTCCGACCCACCGCATGTAGAACGCGAGGTAGAGCGCGGAGGCGACGTAGAGCCCCAGCCCCGGCAGCAGCCGGGTCTCGCCGATGGTGACGCCGCCGGTCAGCACCACGAGGCCCGTGGCGGGCAGGAGCACGGCCAGCACCGGGCGCAGCTGCTCGCGGGTGACGAAGGGCCGGCGGCTCCGCTCGTCGCACCGCCTGCAGGACGATGAGCGCGGAGGCGGCCACCATGAAGACGGCCAGCCAGAACGGAAAGAATCCGCTCTTGGGACCGTCGCTGCCCCAGCCGACACCCAGCCGCAGGGCATCGGCGATGACGACGGCGCCGAGCAGGATGAATGCCGCGGCGGTGACGAGGTCGGCGACGCGCATGCTACTTCTTGAGCAGGCCGCCCTTCGTCATCAGGTCACGATGCAGCGCTTCGTTCTCTTCCACCCACTTGACGTACTCGGGACCGGCGGCGAAGGCCGGCTTCAGCGCGCCCTCGTCCATGTACTTCTTCCACTCCGGCGTCTCCGTGACCTTGTGGAGCAGCGCCACGTACCACTCCACCGCGTCCTTGGGCATGCCCGGCGTGCCGAAGATGCCGCGGAGCATCAGGTAGTGGATGTCGACCCCGAGGGCCTCCTTGACGGTCGGAATGTCCTTCCACTCGGCCACCGGGATCCGCTCGGTATCGAAGACGGCGAGCGGGCGGACGCGCTTGGCCTTCCAGTGGCTCGCGCACTCGATGGGGTTGTTCACGGTCGAGTCCACGTGCTTGCCGACCAGGTTCACGCACACCTCGCCGCCGCCCTTGAACGGCACGTAGGTGAACTTGGTCCCGGCCAGGGCCTGCTCGACCTGGATCGTGATGATCTGGTCCTCTTGCGCCGAGCCGGTGCCGCCCATCTTCATCTGGTTGGGCTTGCCGGCGCGCTCCTTCACGGCGGCGATGTAGTCCTTGGCCGTCATGTACGGCGTCTCGGCGTTGACCCACAGGATGAACTGGTCGAGGGCCAGCCGCGCCACCGGCGTGAGGTCCTTCCAGCTGAACGGCACGCCCGTGTGCAGCGGCGTGGTGAACAGGTTGGACAGGGTGATGATGATCGTGTGCGGGTCGCCCTTCTTGCCCTTGACGTCGAGGAACCCCTCGGCGCCCGCGCCGCCCGCCTTGTTGACGACGATCAGGGGCTTGGGCGAGAGCTTGTGCTTGTCGACGATGCCGGCCACGAGGCGCGCCATCTGGTCGGCGCCGCCTCCGGTGCCCGCCGGGACCACGAACTCGATCGGCTTCGTCGGCTCCCACGCGGCCCGGGCCGGCGCGGCCAGCCCTCCGACCAGCATCACGAGCAGCAAAGCGGCCACGAGACGGTTGTGTCTCATCATTGCGACCCCCTGACCGAGGATGCTTGAAAAACGAAGCGGGGCCGGGCGATGTTCCCCCGCCCGACCCCGCTTGGACGATTCACGGATCCTGTCAGTTCAGCGCTACTGTGCGTCGATCGCTGCTGAGGCCGCGTCGACCCGCCGGAACGGGACGACGCCTGGCACTTCCCACTTGTTCCACGTCTCGTCGACCTTGGCCTGGAAGTAGGCCAGGTCCTCCTCGGTGAAGTGGGCGAACCGGCCCTGCTTGAGGAGATACTCGCGCACCGGCTTGCGCGGCCGGCCCTCGACGATCGCCTTGGTCTTGCCGTAGTACCGCAGCTGGCCGTCCTCGACCTCGTAGAGCGGGAAGATCCCGGTCTCGATGGCCAGCTCGCCCAGCTCGTGGCTGAGCATCGGATCGTAGTCCCAGCCCTTCGGGCACGGGTCCAGCGAGTGGATGAAGGTCGGGCCACCGATCGTGAGCGCGCGGCGCACCTTGTTCATCATCTCGACGGCGTAGGAGGCGCACACGGTGGCCACGTAGCGGCACTCCGGGTGACCGGCCGCCATCATGCCGGCCATGTTCTTCTTCCACCGCTTGTGGATGATGCGGTGGACCTTGCCGGGCGGGCTGAAGGTGGTGTTGGCGCCGTACGGCGTCATCCCGGACAGCTGGATGTCGGTGTTGGCGTACGACTCGTTGTCGTAGAGCAGGATGAGGCAGTTGTAGTCGCGGTGCGTCGAGCGTCGCCGAGATGCCGTTGAGCCCCATGTCGGCGCCGCCGCCGTCGCCGCAGAACGCGATGACGTTGATGGGCTCCGACTTCATCTTGCCCTTGGCCATGAGCGCCTTCAGACCGGCGGCCGTGCCGAGCGCGGCCGAGCCCGACGAGCCGAGCTGCGTGTGCATCCACGGCACCACCCACGGCGTCGTGTAGTAGGTCGTGTTCGCCACGTACATGCAGCCGGTGGAGCCCAGCACGATCGTGCGAGGCCCGGAGGCCTTGACCATCAGCTTCATCACCAGCGCGGACTCGCAGCCCTGGCAGGTCCGGTGGCCGGAGGTGAAGTACTCCTCGATCGTGACCCGCTTGATGCCGCGGAACGGCTCGAGGATCTGGGTCGTGTTACCGAACGTGGTCGCGTCAGCCATTGATCTCGTCTCCTATTCGCGGACGCCAAGCCAGTGCGTCTTGGGGTCGGACTTGCCAGACGTTGCGGCGGCGAAGCACATGTCGGTCGCCTTGTCGACGTCCTCCAGCGTGACCTCGCGGCCACCCAGGCCGCAGATGAACGACAGCAGCGGCGGGCGCTTGTCGGCGTTGTACATGGCCGCACGAATCTCGTTGGCCACCACGCCCGAGTGGAACGGCGAGCCGAACGAGTAGTCGCGGTCGACCACGCCGATCGCCTTGGCCTTCGACAGGACCGCGACCAGCTGCTCCGTCGGGAACGGCCGGAACCAGCGCAGCCGGACGAGACCGACCTTCTTGCCCTGCTGGCGCATGTTGCGGATGCCCACCTTCATCGGCAGCGAGATCGTCCCCATGCCGACCAGGATGATCTCGGCGTCCTCGGTCATGTACTCCTCGAACCACGGGTTCTCGGGACCCCGACCGAAGACCTTGCGGAAGTCGGCGTAGGCCTCCTCGATCACGCGTGACCGCCCGCTTCATCGCCTCGTCGTTCTGGCGGCGGATCTCGATGACCCAGTCCTCGTTGGCCTGCGGGGCCACCGTGATCGGGTTGTCGGGGTGCAGGAGCAGATCGCCGCGGTCGTAGCGCGGCAGGAACCGGTCGACCTTCTCCTTGGGCGGCACGAGCGTGAGCGCCTGCGAGTGGGTGAGGAAGGCGCCGTCGGCCGAGATGGCCAGTGGCAGGAAGACGCGCCGGTCCTCGGCCACCCGGTAGGCGATCAGCGTCGTGTCGATCGCTTCCTGCGAGGTGTCGATCCAGCAGAGCATCCAGCCCAGGTCGCGCACGAACAGCGCGTCGTTGTGCTCGACGCCGAAGGCGCCGGGATCGTCGAGCGCGCGGTTGCCGACCAGGCAGACCATCGGCACCCGCAGCGGCGGCGTGACCACGAGGCACTCCATGGCGTAGGCCCAGCCCACGCCGGAGGAGCCGCAGAACACGCGGGCGCCCACCGTGGAGGCGTGCTTGACGATCTCGAACTGGCTGTGCTCGCCCTCGGCCACGATGTACTCGGCCACCAGCTGGCCGTTGGCGATCTTCTTGGCGATGGCCTGGATGACCGTGTCGTACGGGCGGATCGGGTAGCCCGTGACCACGTCGATGTCGGCGAGGGTGAGCCCCTCGGCGACCGCTTCGCTGCCCGAGATGAGCAGCTCCTTCTCGTCGGATGCCGCGGGCGCGGCCTTGGTCTCGACTGCCATGCGGGTCTCCCTTACACCGTCTTGTGCTGCGCGTTTTCGCCCGGGATGCCGGCGATGATCTCCACGCCGCCGGAATCCAGATCCTTCTTCAGCTCTTCCTCGTACTGGCCGCGGAAGCGGAAGCCGTGCGAGCGGGCCGTGGCCTTCTTGTTGCTGATCTTGTCGATCAGCCACGTCTTGTAGACGGCCTTGTCCTTGCGCCACATCTCCCACTGGCTGTCGTTGTCGGAGAAGACCGACTCGTTGACCATGGTGATGCAGTTCTCCACCGGGCACACCGCCTCGCACACGCCGCAGCCGCAGCACGCCTCCATGTTGGCGTCGAAGGTGGCATCCGGCATCACGTCGAAGACAGGAGTCGGGGCAGCTGATCCAGCAGAGGTTGCACTTCACGCAGGTGTCGAAGTCGATCGACCGGGCGCATGGTGCGGGTCGTGTACTTCTTGAAGTACGGGTTGCGCTCGGGCACGTAGCCCTGCCCGCCTTCCTTCGGCTTGCCGATGGGGATGGCCGGGATCGTGACGCCTTCGCGCATCTCCCACCACTTGGGCATCTCGAAGGAGTACGGGATCTCGGTGTTGCCCTCGGTGAGCTTCACCTCGCGCGTCTCGATCCGCTCGTAGGCCTTGCGGGCCGAGGCGACCTTGAGGTCGGAGCCCCACTCGGATTCGGCGATGGCCTGGCACACCGCGTCCAGCGTCAGGAAGGACGGCGCGATCTTGGCCAGGGCGCCGAGGATGCGCACCTCGGTGTGGTCCTCCTTGTAGACCCACAGCCCCGAGAAGGACGCCTTGGCCCGGATCAGCGACAGCTTGTAGGGCGCATCCTTCTTGTGGATGTCGCTGAGCAGATCGCCGAACGACTGCAGCGACGTCATCAGCACGGTGCCGTTGGGGACCGTGAGGCGATTGATGGGCTGAAGCCCGTACCACGCCCACGACTCCACGCCCTTGCTCAGCGTGTCGTCCACGCAGATCGTGACGTCCACGTGCTTGGGCTCGTAGCGGGCCATGTTCTGCTCGAGCTCTTCCTTGCTGTCGGCCACGATGGCGAAGTCCTTGGCCGGGATGCCGTTGCGCTGCGGGCTGTCGCCGTAGCGGCCGAAGGCGATGCCCCAGCGGCCCGACTTGCGGGCCGAGAGCACGATGCCGCGCGCGATGCGGGCGGCGAGGTTCTTCTGGAAGATGCCGCGGTAGACGACCTCGCAGATCAGGGCTGCCATACTCTCGATCCTCCGTGGGCCGGGCTTACCTCAGGGTTGCGGTCAGGTGGTCCGACCAAAAGATACTGCCCTCTCCCCGGATGCTGTCAAGCCCCAATCTCTATTTGGGGGGAGAGCTAGCTTCCGGGAGGTCCGCCGGCGGCCGCCGGGGTCCCGCGCAGCGTCCACTCCACGGCGTCGGCGGCCCGGGCATCGCCGGGACGGCCACGCTCGCGGAGCGCCTGCACGATGCGGCGCCGCGACTCCGGCGGCCGGTTCTGGGCGAGCTTGAACTTCACGCGCGTCCGCTCGACGGTCAGCCGCACGGCGGCCAGCTGATCGAGGGCCGCGCGATAGAGCGGATCGGCCGGCGTGACCGCGCGAAATCCGCCCTCGGGCTGATAGCGCGCCAGCAGCCGGATCTGCTGCTCGGCGACGACGGCGGGATCCTCGATGACGGCGGCCCGACACTCGAAGATCACCGTGCGGTGGTACGCGGTCGCCGAGCCCGCGTATTCCGGGCTCACCCAGTACGACGGGATCACGCCCAGCACCTCGTCGACCTCGAACACGCAGCGCGGACGCGTCTGCAGATCAACCGCCAGCTCGTCGAGGCGGACCAGGTGCAGGTCGAACAGTCCCGGCTCGTGAACGAACGGATACAGGCCGAGGTGAGGCGTGCCGTCGGCGCCGACCGTCACCAGGCGGCCGAGCGGCTGACTGTCCACGAAGCGCGCCACCTCGGCGGCCGGAACATCCGCGTAGTAGTCGTGGAAGATCACGTCCCGCTCGCCTGGCGCACCATGCGGCAGAAGTACTCGTGCACGGTGGGATCGTCGGTCAGCTCGGGATGAAAGGTGGCCACCAGCACCGTGCCCTGCCGCGCCATCACCGCCTCGTCCCCATGACGGGCCAGCGTCTGCACGCCCTCGCCCACCCGCCGGATGCGCGGCGCGCGGATGAACACCATCTCGACCGGCACCGCCGCTCCGTCGAGCGTGGCCGTCCCGCGGGTGGCGAACGACTCGCGCTGCCGGCCGTAGGCGTTGCGCTCCACGCCCACGTCGATGAATCCGAGCGAGAACTGGGCGGGATTCTCCACCTCGCGCGCCGTGAGGATCAGCCCCGCGCAGGTCCCGAAGATGGGCTTGCCGCCGGCGTGAAACTTCTCCAGCGCCGGCACGAAGCCCCAGGTCTCCATCAGCTTGAGCAGCGTGGTGCTCTCGCCACCCGGAATGACGAGGCCGTCGATATCGTCGAGCTGCTCGGGCTTGCGCACCTCCACGACCTCGGCGCCCGGACAGCGTGCGAGCGCCTTGGTGTGGAGGGCGAAGTCGCCCTGGAGGGCCAGGACGCCGATCTTCATCGAGCCCGCGCCTACCAGCCCCGCGTCTGCATCAGGTCCTTCTCGGCCATCTTCGAGATCTCGAGCCCGACCATGGCCTCACCAAGATCCTCGCTGACCTTCACGAGCACGTCGGGATCCTTGAAGTGCGTGGTGGCCTGCACGATGGCCTTGGCCCGCTTGGCCGGATCCGCCGACTTGAAGATGCCGGAGCCGACGAACACTGCCTCGGCACCCGAGCTGCATCATGAGCGCGGCGTCGGCCGGCGTCGCGATGCCGCCCGCCGAGAAGTTCGGCACCGGCAACTTCCCGGTCCGGGCGATCCACCGCACCAGCTCGTAGGGGGCGCCCAGGTTCTTGGCCTCGGTCATCATCTCCTCGGGCCCGAGCGCCGTGAGCCGCTTCACGCCCTGACATGACCGCGCGCATGTGGCGGACTGCCTCGACGATGTTGCCGGAGCCGGCCTCGCCCTTGGTGCGGATCATGGCCGCGCCCTCGCCGATGCGCCGCAGCGCCTCGCCCAGATCGCGGCACCCGCACACGAACGGGATGCGGAACGCGAACTTGTCGATGTGGAAGTGCTCGTCGGCCGGCGTGAGGACCTCGGACTCGTCGATGTAGTCGACGCCGAGCGCTTCGAGGATCTGCGCCTCGACGAAGTGACCGATGCGGGCCTTGGCCATCACCGGGATGGTCACGGCCTTCTGGATCTCCTGGATCTTCTTCACGGGCGACATGCGGGCCACGCCGCCGTCGCGCCGGATGTCCGAGGGCACGCGCTCGAGCGCCATCACCGAGGCGGCCCCGGCGTCCTCGGCGATCTTCGCCTGCTCGGCGTTGGTGACGTCCATGATGACGCCGCCCTTGAGCATCTCGGCCAGGCCAATGTGCTTGCGATCCGCGAGTCTCAGTCCGTTCAGCTCTTCCATGGCTTCCCCCTTGGGATCAGACAGCGAGATCAGACAGCGTGTTCAAACAACCGGAACCAGCTCGTGGTCCGTGCGTCGCGCCCTCGGTTGCCGCCGGACTGCCTTGATGGCCTCGGCCAGCCGCTTGACACCTTCGTCGATACGCCCGCCCGAGACCGATGAGAACGCCAGCCGCAGCGTGCGCTCCCCCGCGCCGTCGAGAAAGAACGCCGGGCCGGGCGAGAACGCCACCCCACGCTCGATCGCCAGCGGGAGCAGGGCGGTGGCCTCCAGGCCGGCGGGCAGCGTGAGCAGGAGCGAGAAGCCCCCCTGGGGCTCGGTCCAGCTGACGTCGTCCGGCATCCGGCGCCGCAGCGAGGCCAGCAACAGCGAGCGCCGGCGGCCGTACTCGGTGGCCACGCGGCTGATGTGACGATCGAGCAGCCGGCCCTCGCAGAAGCGATGGACCGCGGCCTGCAGCAGGGCGCTGCTGTGCAGGTCGGACAGCTGCTTGGCATCCTGCAGCCGCTCGACGATCGCCGGAGGGGCGACCAGCCAGCCCAGCCGCAGCCCGGGAAACAGGATCTTGGAGAACGTGCCGATGTAGATGACGACGCCGGCGCGATCGGCCGCCTTCAGCGGCGTGCCCGGCCGGGCCCCGTAGTACAGGCTGCCGTCGAACCCGTCCTCGACGATCGGCACCTGGTAGCGGGAGGCTATTGCCAGCAGACTGCGCCCGACCTCCGGGTCCATGGTGAGTCCGCTCGGGTTGTGGCCGCTCGGCTGGCAGTAGAACATCTTGGGCGCCTGCCGATCGCACAGCCGCTCGAACACGTCGGGACGCGGGCCCGCCCCGTCCCACTCGACGGGCAGCAGGCGGGCGCCGAAGGAGCGAAAGGCCTGCATGGCTCGCGCATAGGTCGGCTGCTCGATCGCGACCGCGTCGCCCGGGATCGACCAGCGTGCGCGCGATGAGGTCGAAGCCCTGCTGCGAGCCGTTGACGATCAGGATCTCCTCGGCCCGCGCCTCGACGCCGAAGCGAAGCAGATAGCCGGCCAGATAGCGACGCAGCGGCGCATAGCCGCCGACCGAGGAATATTGCAGGAGACTCTCGCCCTCCTCACGGATGACCTGATTGAGGACGCGGCGGAAGGCGTCGGTGGGGAACAGCGCGCTGTCCGGCATGCCGCCCGCGAAGGAGATGACCGTGCTGTGGGTGCCGTTGCCGGAGCCAAAGGCGCGCAGGCGTTCCTCGTCGGCCGAGATGATGCGAGCACTGCGCGACAGGAGCGCCGCCCAGTCCAGGCGCGCCGGGGCCGCCATCGGCCGGGCCGCCGCGCGCGCGGCGCGCGTCTCGTTCACGAACGTCCCCTGCCCCACGTGCGCCCGCGCCAGCCCGGAGGCCACCAGCTCCTCGTAGGCCAGCGCCACGGTCGCGCGGTTGACGCCCAGCGTGTGCGCCAGCTCGCGTGTGGCCGGGAGCTTCACGCCCGGCGCCAGCAGCCCGTCGGCGATGAGGCGCTCGAGGTGCGCCTGGATCTGCCGGGTCAGCGGCACCGGCTTGTCGCGCTCGAGTGGAATGTTCACCATCTCCCTCAGGGGGCCATTTTGATCTTAAACACGACCCCGTCAAGAGCCAATTGGCCTGGTCGGGTCAATCGGCCAATTGGCCTGGATAACGGGGGGCGAGCAGCCGCCGCGTATACTCCGGACCAGGTTCCGGGCGACGACTACGCCCGGACGGGAGGCGCGTATGGCGGCGGGTGAGGCGCCGATCAAGCAGGCGGTGAACTGGATCGACGATCAGCTGCGCGACAAGCCCGGGGCGGACCGCATGGCCCTGGTCGACGAGGCCGCGCGACGCTTCGACCTCTCTCCCCTCGATGCCGAGTTTCTCCTGCGCCATCTGGCCGGACGCCGCGAGACGACGTGAGCGACGCCCACACCCGCCAGGTGCAGCAGCAGTTCGGCTCCGCCGCCGCGGCCTACGTCACCAGCGCGGGGCATGCCGGCGGCGAGGACCTGGATCGGCTCGTCGCCTGGGGCCGGAGCGCGGCGCCGCGGCGCGTGCTCGACCTCGCGGCCGGGGGCGGACACACCGCGCTGGCCTTCGCTGCCTTCGCGCGTCAGCTCACGGCGCTCGATCTCACCGAGCCAATGCTCCACGCCGCGCGCGGCCTGCTGCGCGAGCGGGGCGTGGCCAACGCCACGTTCGTGGCCGGCGACGTGGCGACCCTGCCCTTCGCCGACGGCTCGTTCGACCTGGTGACCTGTCGTCTGGCCGCCCACCACTTTGCGGACCTGGGCCCGGCGGTGCGCGAAGTCCAGCGGGTGCTCCGCTCCGGCGGATCCCTGCTCGTGGTCGACATCCTGGGCCACGACGATGCCGAGCTGGCGGAGTTCATCACCACGGTCGAGCGCCGGCGCGACCCCTCGCACGTCCGCGCCTACCGGGCGGTCGAGTGGAAGGCGATCTTGCGCGGCGCCGGGCTCACGGTGATGGACAGCGCGGTGCTGACGAAGTCCCGGCCGTGGGACGACTGGACCCGCCGCATGCGCATGACGGACACGGCGCAGCGCGAGCTCGAGTCGTTCATCCGATCCGCACCGGAGCGCTGCCGCGAGGCCTTTGCCTTTCGGGTCGGCGACCGGATCGAATCCTTCTCCGATCGCCTGCTCCTGCTGCGCGCCGAACGGGATTAGTCCGAGGGCGAGGGGCGGAGCCTCACCAGGGTCGCGCCGCGTCCGCCGCGATCCTCGGGAGCGTCGGTGTAGTCATTGACCAGCGGATGCCGGGCCAGCAGTGACTGCACGATGGAGCGCTGCACGCCGATGCCCCGGCCGTGGATCAGCCGAACCTCGGCGAAGCCGCGCGCGTGAGCCTGGGCGAGATACTCCTCGACGACGGACGGGACGTCAGCCGGGCGGAACGAGTGCAGGTCGAGCGAGTCCTCGATCGGCAGGTGGACTGGATCGCCGATCTCGTCGGGGGGCCCGGACTCACCCCCGGCCGACATCAGCGCGCAGCGGGCCTCGAGCGGCCGGTTAGAGGCGTGGGCCGGCGGCGAGGTGCTGCGACCAGTGCTGGAAGCTCGAGAGATCCTCTCCCGACAGCTTGCACTGTCAGAAGGTCGCCGCGCGCTCGAAGAACGGCACGTCCACCGTCCCGACGTTCTCCGCCCGGGCCGTCTCGGCGACTTTCTGGGTGACCATCTGCCGCACGAAGGGGATCGGGATGCGACCGAGCCGGTGCAGCACCTCGTCGGTGCAGCGGACCCGTGTTCCCGGCAGCATCGGGCCGTCGTTGATCGCCTCGTCGGGCTCGTGCTCGCACGTCTCGGGCACGAGCTGCTGCAGCCGCAACGACACGTAGTCGGTCACCCACGCCTGGATACCGGCCTTGGCGTCGGTCAGGCTCGCAGCGGCGCGATCGAGCTTGCCATCGAGGCCGCCCAGCACGGTCTCCAGTCGGGCCAGCCGTGTTTCCAGCGCCGCGAGACGTCCGTTCAGATCCTGATCACTCATCGGACGGTCATCCTAGCACGGGGTGGCGCACGTGAAAGTCGGTGAGGCGCTGCCAGGCGTCGGCGGCGCGCAGCACGGTCGCTTCGTCGAAGGGCCGGCCGACGAACTGCATGCCCACAGGGAGTCCCGCGGCGGTGAACCCGCACGGGACCGAGCACGACGGATGTCCGGACAGATTGAACGGCCGGTTGAACCGGACGAGCGCCGTGCGGACATCCGACTGGCCGTCGCCGAGCTCCACCTGGCGCGCGTCGACGGGGGGCGCGGCGACCGGGGTGCTCGGCGCCAGCAGCACGTCGCGCCGGGCCAGGGCGCGGTCGACCTCGTCCCGCACGAGGGCGCGAGCTTGCTGGCCGCGGACGTAGTGCACGCCGGTCACGTACGCGCCGGCACGCAGTCGTCGCGCGACGTCGGGATCGAACTCACCCGCGCGCGTGCGAAGCCGCTCGGCGTGATAGGCCAGCGCCTCCGACCCCACGATCGCCAGCGAGGCCCCCGCCACGTGCTGCATCTGATCGAGGCTGACGTCGTCCACCACGGCGCCCGCGGCGGCCAGCACCCGGGCGGCCGTCTCCACCGCGGCCCTCACCTCGGGCGCGGCGCCCTCCAGGAAGAAGCCGCGGAGCAGTCCCGACCCGTAGCCCCTTGAGGTCGCCGGTCAGCGCGGCGCCGTAGTCGGGGACCGGCAGCACGCTGGTGCTGGCGTCGGCGGCGTCGTAGCCCGCCATCGCGCGCAGCATCAGCGCGCAGTCGGCGGCCGAGCGCGTCATCGGGCCGACGTGATCCATCGACCAGGCGAGCGGAAGGACGCCGGCGCGACTCACCCGCCCGTAGGTCGGCTTCAGGCCCGGTGATGCCGCACAGCGACGAGGGGATCCGGATGGAGCCGCCCGTGTCGGAGCCCAGCGACGCCGGGCGCCAGCCCCGCGGCGACCGCGACGCCCGAACCCGACGACGAGCCGCCGGCCATGCGATGGACGGCCCGGTCCCACGGATTGCGCGCGTGCCCGTAGTGCGGGTTGAGCCCCTCGGGACCGTAGGCGAACTCGACCATGTTGAGCTTGCCCAGCACGATCGCTCCGGCCTCGGCGAGTCGTCGGACGACCGTTGCATCGGCCTCGGGTACGCGCTCACCGAGAATGCGCGAGCCGCCGGTCGTCCGGACCCCGGCCGTGTCGTAGAGGTCCTTGAGCGCGTAGGGCACGCCGTGCAGCGGCCCTACCGGCCGGCCGGCCATCAGCTCGGCCTCGGCGGCGCGCGCCGCCGCCAGCGCGGCGTCGCCGCCCACCGTGATGTAGGCGTGCAGGTCGCCGTCGAGCGCGGCGATCCGGTCCAGATGCGCGCGCACGACCTCCACCGGGGAGACCGCCTTGGTGGCGATCATCCGCGCGAGGTCGGTCATCGAGGTCCAGAATAGATCGGCCACCTCACACCGTCCGATAGTGCGTGGTGGGTTCCACGTCGCCGACCGGCGCTGCCTCGAGGGACTGCAGCACACGCAGACCCGCAATCACCATGGGCCGGATCTCCTCCAGCTCGGCATCGCTCCAGCTGAAGCCCGCCAGGCGCGCCCCGCGGCGGAGAGTCTCGAGATCGATCGCCTCGTCGTTCATGGCGAGGAGGATAGCGGTCTTGCTGGGCCTCGATCAAGTTGCTCGCGCTGGGCCGCGCGTCTTGGCATCCTAGGACTGTGAGGCTCCGCCGCGCGGTCGTCGTTCTCCTGGTCGTGCTGGTGCTTCTGGGCGTGCTGGTGACCGCCGGGCTCTGGTATCTGCCGGGCATCGTCCAGCGGACGGTGATCTGGCGATTGCAGGCGGCCACCGGGCGGACGGTGACGATCCAGGCGCTGGACATCAGCCTCGCCAGCGGCCAGTTCAGCATCCGCGGCTTCCGGGTGGCTGATCGCGAGCCGGGGCCACCCCTGGCCGAGTTCGAGAAGCTCGAGGGCCGTTTTCACCGGCGCTCGCTCCTGCGCGGTCACGTCTGGATCGAGAACCTGGCACTCACCGGGGGCCACGCGCGCATCGTCCGCCTGGGGCCCAACCGCTACAACATCTCCGATCTCCTCCCCCAGGGCCCGCAAACCTCGGGCACGCTCGACGTCAGCATCGACCACTTCACGATCACCGGCGGCTGGGTCGAGCTCGAGGATCGCGTGCTCAAGCCGGCGCGCACGTGGCGCTCCGACGACATCCGGCTCGATGCCCGGAATCTCACGACGCTCGACCGAAAGGGCACCGCGATCGGCTTCACGACCTTTGCCGGCGCCCTGGTGAACCTCCGGATCGAGGAGCTGCGGCTGGCTCCCGTCCACCTGCGCGCGTTTCTCAACGTGCGCGATCTGGACCTGGCGCTGGCCGCCGTCTATCTGCCGGGGGACGCGCCGCTCAAGATCGAGCAGGGTGTCCTCGACGCGGCGTACACCATCGTGCACGACGCCAAGGACGGCATGACGCTGGACGCCGACGGCGTGGTGCAGAAGGTCGTCCTGCGCCGGCCCGGCGTCCCCGGCGACGCGGTGACGGCGCCCACGCTCCGCTTCATGGTGCGCGAGCTTCACCAGCGTCCCGACTCCATCGCGCTGCGGTACGCGAGCATGGGCGGCGACCTCACCGTGCTGGATCCGACCTCGACGACGCCGAGAAAGCTCGTCTTCACGGACTTCACCGCCACCGCCAGCGGGCTCGAGACCGCGAAGGGGCGGGCGCAGATCGCGCTGCACGCCAATGTCCCGGGTGGCGGCGAGGTCGACATCGGCGGCACCGCCAGCCTGGCGCCGCGCCGGGCCGAGCTTCGCGTGCGGCCGCGCGGCATCGAGCTGGCGACGCTCGGCAACTACCTGCCCCTGGCGGCGCGGCTCGAGGGCGTCGCCACCGCGGACGTCAAGGTGGTCGCGACCCAGGACGGCACGCAGATCGGGCTCAGCGTCGCCGGAGACGCCACCCTCGAGCGTGTCACCGTGGGCGACGGCTCCCGCACGCTCGTCACCGCCGGCCGCGTCAGCGTGGCCGGGATCGACTACACCTGGCCCGCCACGGTCCGTGTCGCCGACCTGACGCTCAGCCGGCCGACGGCCATCGTGGAGCGTGACGCCTCGGGAGGAATTGGTCTCACCGCCCTGCTCCAGCCCAGGGTGTTGCCGTCGAGCGACGCGGACGCGCCCTCCTCCCCTCCTGTCTCGTCTCCACCGGCCGCTCCCGCGGTCGCCGTCGACGTCCAGGTGACGCGACTGCGGGTCGAGGACGGCCGCGCCACGCTCACCGACGCGGCCAGCGGCGGCCGCGCGGAGATCACCCGGATCGCGCTGACGGCCGGTGACGTCGCCTGGCCCTTGCGTGGCACCTCGCCCGTGGAGATCTCGGCGACGGTGGGAAGCGGCGAGGTCACGGTGCGCGGCACCGTCGATGGCGCGCAGCGGCGGCTGGAGGCGGCCCTCAAAGTGCGGGCTGCCGATCTGGCCATGCTGCAGCCGTGGCTGCCGATCGCCGGCCTGGTCGCGCGGGGCGGCGGATGCCGACGTCACCACCGCCGTGGCGCTCGAGCCATTCGCGCTCACGCTGCGCGGCACCTTGGCCGTCGCCAAGCTCGCGGTGCTCGACCGCGACCGGCCACTGCTCACCGTCGAGCGCGTGGAGGTGACCGGCGATCGACGCGCAGTGGCCGACGAAGCTGGCCATCGATCGAGCTGCCGTGTCACCGAGCCCTGGGCTCGCGTCGAACGCGATCCTCAGGGCGTGCTGTCGCTCCGGGCCCTCTTCACGCCGACGCCCGGACCGCCCGGCCGCCACCGAGGGCGGGACCGGACGCGGCCCGGGCCCGATCCCGGGCCTGCAGGTGAGCGTGCGGGAGGCCAGCTCTTCGACAACGGCGGCTCCAGCATCGTGGACACCTCGGTCGAGCCGGCCGCGCGGTTCGAGGTGCGCGGCACGAGCCTCACCGTTCGCAACCTGACGTGGCCCGCCACCGGTGCCGCGGCCGTCGAGCTCAGCACGCCGATGCCGAGCGGCGGCACGCTCAAGGCCCGCGGCACGTTCAGCATCGAGCCGACCGCGCCTGGCCGCTGGAGGCCGAGCTCGACCAGGTCGACCTCGGCCCGGCGCGGCCCTACGTCCCGTTCGACGCCCGCGTGCGACGGCAAGGTCAGCGGCCGCGTGAAGGTCAACGGGACGTTCGGCGAGACGATCAGCCTCGTGATCGACGGCGACGCGAGCCGTCGATCGCCTCACCCTCGGCGACGACGAGCGCCGTCTGGCCACCGTTCAGCGCGCCGAGATGGTGGGCTTCCGCTATCAGTACCCGACCAGCATCCGCATCAGGCAGATCACGCTCCGCAAGCCGTGGCTGCTGTTCGAGCGCAACACGGACGGCAGCTTCGAGCTGGCCTCGCTCATTCGCGTCCCGGACGCCCGCCGCACCGCACCGGCGCCGGCCGCGGCGAACCGCCGGCTCCCGCGGCGCCGATCCGCGTGCTCATCGGCACGCTCACGCTGGAGGACGGCTTTGTGCGCTTCGTGGACCGCACGACGGACCCCGACTTCGCCGAGGAGCTGTCCGCCGTGCTCGCTCACCGCCGAGGGCATCGGCACGCGCCCATCGCGACACGCCAAGGTGGCGCTCCGCGCGGACGTTCGCCTCCGGCACCCCGCTGTCCATCCGGGGCGCAGGTCGGCGGCTTCACGGGGCCGCACTTCCTCGATCTCACGGTCGAGATCACCGAGTATCCCGGTGCCGCGCCTGAATCCCTACATGGACCACCTGCTGGCGTGGATCGCGCAAGGACGGCACGCTCACCGCGACCCTTCACTACCAGCTCTCGGGCGACGATCTGCAGGCCGACAACGACGTGACCCTCCGGGCGCTCGACCTCCAGCGCGCCGGGCGGCGCGGGCGGCGCGGTCCAGCAACGCGTCGGCCTGCCGCTCGACACGCTGGTGAGCGTGCTGAAGGACCGGCGCGGCGACATTCACGTGAACGTGCCCGTCGGCGGCAAGCCTGTCGGCGCCGGAATTCCACTACGGTGAGGCGGTGTGGGCGGCCATCCGCAACATGTCCATCCGGCTCGTCGCCCTGCCGTTCAGCCTGATCGGCAAGCTCTTCTTCACGGAGGATTCACGGATCGCTTCCGTCGCCATCGATCCCGTCATGTTCCAGACCGCGAAGGCCGAGCCGACGCCGCCCGGCGCCGAGCAGCTCAGCAAGCTCGCGACCTTCTTGCGCGACTCCTCCGGCGTCCGGTTACGCCTGCGACCGGTCACGACCGTGGCCGACGTGACATCGCTGCGCCGCAGCGCGCTCGATGCACGACTCACCCAGGCCGGCGCCGACGCGGCCGCGCGGCGCCAGGCGGCGGTCGCGCTCTATACCGAGCTCTTCCCGCTGCGTCAGGCGCCGGCGAGCGACGAGGCGCTCATGGACGCCCTCGCGCGCGAGACACCACCGCCGCCGCGCGCGCTGCGCTCGCTGGCCACCGACCGGGTGGCCGCCACCCGCGATTCGCTGGTGCGGGCCGGGATCGCCGCCGAGCGCCTCGAGCCGCTGGAGTCGCGCACCGCCGTGGAGAACGAGGGCAGCGGGCGCGTGGAGTTCGAAATCGCCCGCTGAGCCCGCTACAATGGCGCGGCATGGCCGTGCTCCTCACGCTCCTCGTCGAGTCCGGGCCGCGCCGAGGCGCGACGTGAGCTTGCCATCACGCCCGGCACGAGCATCCTCAAGGCCGCCCACGCCGCCGGCGTCGACGTCACCGCCACCTGCGGCGGTCGCGGACGGTGCACCTCCTGCCGCGTGAAGTTCGTGGCCGGCACGGTGCCGCCGCCCACCATCGGTGACGAGGTCCAGCTCGGCGACGCGCTGGTGCGCGAGGGCTATCGCCTGGCCTGCCAGTGTGCTGCCGATCGAGTCCGTCACCGTCGAGCTGGCGCCACCGCTCGAGGAGACGCTCGTTCCAGATCCTGGGCGCCGGCCCCGGCCTGGCCGGGCGGCGTGGCGATCGACTCCGGGATCGACAAGCAGCTGGTGAAGGTCGCGCTGCCGCGCGAGGAGCATCACCAGACCTCCGATGTCGAGCAGCTGGCCGCGGCCATCGGCGTCGCCGCGGCCGACGTGCCGGCCGGTGTGCTCACCGGGCTGCCGCAGGCGTTGCGCGACGATCCGGCCGGCGCGACGGTCACGACCTTCGCCGGCCGGATCCTCGTCGGTCGAGCGCGGCGACACGACCTCCATGCGCTTCGGCCTGGCCATCGACGTCGGCACCACCAGCGTGGTCACCACGCTGCTGGAGCTCGGCTCGGGCGAGCAGCTGGCCTCGGTCTCGAGCCTCAATCCGCAGGCGGTCTTCGGCGGCGATCTCATGTCGCGCATCGCCTTCGCCCAGTTCGACCCCGGCAACCTGCGCAAGCTGCACACCCGCATCGTGGGGCTGCTCAACCAGCACGTGGCCGAGGTGTGCCGGCCAGTCCGGCGTGCTCGCCAAGTGGATCTACAAGGTCGTGGTCGTCGGCAACACCTGCATGCACCACGTCCTGCTCGGCATCGACCCGTCGTACGTCGGGCCTGGCGCCCTATGCGCCCGTCATGCGCCACCGCTCGTCGATCCCCGCGCGCGATCTGTTCCTGAAGCTGGCGCCCGGAGGCCCGCGTCTGCTTGCTCCCGATCGTCGCCGGCTTCGTCGGCGCCGACGCGGTGGCGGTGGCGCTGGCCACCCGCATCTACGAGGGCCAGGCGCTGCGCGTCGCGGTGGACATCGGCACCAACGGCGAGGTGCTGCTGGGCTCGGCCCGGCCGGCTGTGGGCGTGCTCGGCACCGGCCGGGCCCGCGTTCGAAGGCGGCCAGATCCGTCACGGCATGCGGGGCGCGGTCGGCGCCATCGACCGGGTCACGATCGACGACGACGTGCACATCCACACGATCGGCGAGACGGCCGCGCTCGGCATCTGCGGCTCGGGTCTGCTCGACCTCGTGGCCGGCCTCCTCGACGCGGGCGTGATCGACTGGACCGGCCTGATCCAGGTCGGAGACAGCGCGAGACCCTGCCGCCGGCGCTTGCGCGACCGCGTCGTCATGCGCGGCGAGGAGCGCCAGGTGATCGTGCTGCGGGCCGGCGAGGCCGGCGCGCCGCGCGCGAGATCGTCCTGACCCAGGACGACGTCCGCCAGCTGCAGCTCGCCAAGGGGGCGATCGCCTCCGGCATCGCGATGCTGCAGCACGTGGCCGGGGTGCCGCCCGAGCGACGTGGCCGAGCTGATGCTGGCCGGCGGCTTCGGCAACTACCTGTCGATCGCCAGCGCCGTGCGGATCGGCCTGATTCCCGAGCTGGCGCCCGAGCGCGATCCGCTACGTCGGCAACGCCGCCTCGCTCGGCGCGCAGCTCTGCCTGCTGTCCGAGCCCGAGCGGGCGCGCGCCGCGGAGGTCGGCCGATCGCATCGAGCACGTCTCGCTGGCCGCCCACCCGGACTTCGAGCAGATCTTCGTCGACTGCCATGAACTTCCCGCGCCCGTGAGCGCGCCCAGCCACCGGCCGCGCGCTCGATCTCGCGCGCCATCATCGGCGCCCAGCGTCGATCCCTTCGTCCATCCCGATCGACGCGCGCTGGCTGATGGCCTACGCCGCCGCGCTCGGGCGAGACCGACCCCCGCTACTTCGACACGCTCGCCGCCGCCGGGCCCGCTGGCCCACCCCCTGTTCGCCGTCTGCTACGAGTGGCCGGCCGCCGTCGCCCTGCGCGAGGTCACCGATCGCCACCGAGCTGCAGCCGCTCAGCGTCCACGCGACCCATCACCTGATCATCCACCGCGCGCCCCGCGCGCGGGCGACACGCTGCACACGACGCGCCCGCGTCGATCGCCGTCGAGCCCCGCCGCGCCGGCACGCTCGTCGTCTCCCGCTTCGACACCATCGATGCCGGCGGCCGGCCGGTCACGACGACCGACTACGGCTCGGTCTATCGCGGCGTCGTCGCGTCCGGGCCCGCGTCAGCGTCGACGGATCCGGTCACCGCGCCACTGGCTCGAGCGACGCCGGCGCCGCCTCGCATGGACCGAGGTCGTGACGGTCGACGTCAATGCCGCCCGCGTGTACACGGAGTGCGCGCGGATCTGGAATCCGATTCACACCGACGTCGCCGTGGCGCGGGGCGCCGGGCTCGCCGACCCGATCCTGCACGGCACCGCGACACTCGCCCTGGCCGTCTCTCGCCTGATCGCGCGCGACCTCGGCGGCGACCGCCGAGCGCGTCGCGCGAGATCCGGGCGCGCTTCACCGGCATGGTGGCGATGCCCTCGCTGACCGTTCACCGTGCGCGGACGGCTCGCCGCGACGGCGCGCCCGTCGCGTTCGACGCGGTCGCGCGCCGGATGGCGCCCCCGTCCGCTCAGCGCGAGGGAGTACGACTGAGGCGCTATGAAACAGATGAGCCGTCGCGAGCGCCTCGAGGCCGCGATCAACCGCCAGCCCGTCGACCGGGTCCCCTACGCCGTGTGGCGTCACTTCCCGAGCGTGGATCGCTCGCCGGCCGGGCCTCGCCCAGGCCACGCTGCGCTTCCACGAGCACTACGGCTCGGACTTCCTCAAGATCACGCCGCACGGCGGCTACGCCGTCGAGGCGTGGGGCTGCGTGGAAGCCGAGGAGGTCCTGCCCGACGGCCATCGCGCCTGCGCCTCGTGCGCGGTGAAGACCGCGGACGACTGGAAGCGGATCCGCCCGCTCGACCCCAGAGCGCCGACGGCTACGCGCAGCAGATCGAGACGATCATCCGCATGGGCTTCGACCGCCGCATCGGCGACGCCCCGGTGCTGCCGACGCTCTTCTCGCCGCTGTCGCTGGCTCACAAGCTCGTCCGGTGGGCCGGCTGGCCGCCGATCTGCGCGAGCACCCCGACGCTGGTCCGCGGCGCGCTGGAGGCCATCACCGAGACGCTGGTCCGCTTCGCCGACGCGGCGCTGACCGAGGGCGTCTCGGGAATTTTTTACTCGATCCAGGCAGCCAGCCGGACGCGCCCACGCCGAGGAGGTCTACGCCGAGTTCGGCGAGCCCTACGACCGGCGGATCCTCGAGTCGATCGCCGGACGCTCGATCCTGACCATCGTCCACTGCCACGGCGACGCGCTGATGTTCGATCGCCTGGCCCGCCTGCCCGGTCACGCCTGGAACTGGGACGACCGCCGGACGCCGCCCGCTCTCGGCGAAGGGCGCTCGAAGGTCCCGGGCGCGGTCATCGGCGGGCTCGATCAGTGGGCGACGCTGCGCGACGGCACGCCGGCGATGGCGGAAGCGCAGGCCAAGGACGCGGTGGCTCAGACCGGGGGCACGGGGCTGATCGTGGCGCCAGGTTGCGTGCTGACGATGAATACTCCGGACGAGAACGTCGTCGCCGGTGGTCCGCGCGCTGGGCGGGCCGCTGAAGCCGATCCCGGGCATCAAGCGCTAGGCCGCGACGGTCCATTGCTCCGCCCTCGGGCCAGGGCGAAGAGACCCCGGACCGGGTCTAGGCCGCGCGACGCTGGATGTGATCGGAGCGGTCCGGGCGGCGGCGAGTCAACTCGGGGCGCCGACGACGAGAGCGAGGCCGCGCGGGACGCTCGATCCAGCGAGCCTCCACGCGCTCCCACGCCACGAAGCACATACCCACGACCGCGGCGAGCAAGCACGCCCAGCCGATGCCAGCAGATCAACCATGCCATGCGAATCAGCACGGCCCGTGCCAGCTACTTCGCGACGTTGAATCGAAAGTGGCAGATCTCCCCGTCGCGCACGACGTAGTCCTTGCCCTCGAGCCGCAGCTGCCCGCGAGCGCGCAGGTCGGCGAACGAGCCCGCCGACCGCCACCAGCTCGTCGTAGCCGTTGACCTCGGCCCGGATGAAGCCCCGGGCGATGTCGGAGTGCACGGTGCCGGCGGCGTCCTGGGCGCGAGTACCGGCCGGGATGGGCCAGGCTCGCACCTCGTCCTCGCCCGTCGTGAAGAACGAGACCAGCCCCAGCAGGGCGAAGCACTCGCGCAGGACCCGGTTGATCGCGGGCTCGGTCAGCCCGAGATCGGCCAGGAAGGCCTGCTGCTCGTCGCCGGCGAGCTGGGCGATCTCCGCCTCGATGACGGCGGAGACCCAGCCCACACGGGTGTGCGGTCGAGCCGCGACGTCGGCCAGGCCGTAGCGCTCGGCCACCTTCTCGGCCTGCGCGATGCCCGCCTCCTCCACGTTGACGAGATGCAGGATCGGCTTCTGCGACAGGAACGTGAAGCCGCGGAGCAGTCGGACCTCGTCGACGTGAGGGCCATGGCCCGCAGCGGCGTCTCGGCTTCCAGCGCCGTCTTGAGGCGTGAGAGGACCGCGTGCTCCTGCACCTCGGCGTCCTTGCGCTGCTTCTTGATCGAGACGTCCAGCCGCTCGACGCGGCGGTCGACCACCTCGAGATCGGCGAAGATCAGCTCCAGCTCGAGGTCCAGGATGTCGCGTCGTGGATCGGGCGCGCCGCGGGCCTCGTCGGCGAACGCGCGCACCACGTGCAGGAGCGCGTCGGCGTTGCGGAACTCCTTGGCGTCCAGCGCCGTGCGCTCGCCCTTCTCGATGCCCGCGAGGTCCACCACCTCGAAGGTGGCGTACGTCGTCTTCTTGGGCTTGAACAGACCGCTCAGGCGGTCCACGCGCGGGTCGGGCACGCGGGCGATGCCGGTGTGCATCTCGCTTCGCCCCGCGTCGTAGCGCGAGGTGGCGACGCTCGAGCCGGTGAGGAGATTGAACAGTGTCGTCTTGCCGCTCTTGGGGAGACCGACGAGCCCGATCTTCATAGGAATGGATTATAGTGGACGCCGCATGGTCGTCGAGTTCCCGCGGTCCTGCGTCCACCCCTGAACCCTCGCGTCCGCGACGTCGACCTGCCCGGGGCCGCCCTGGCCCTGCTCGTGTCCCTCTTCTGGGGCGCCAACACCGTCGCCATCAAGATCGGTCTGGTCGACGCGCCGCCCCTGCGCCTGGCCGCGCTGCGCTTCGTGGTGGGCGGACTGGTGATCGCGCTGTGGGCCTGGAGCACGGGCCGGCTGGCCGGATTCCGGATCGCGGCCGACGAGTGGCGGCCACTGATCGTCATCGCCCTGATCTTCACCGCGCAGATCGCCACGATGAACGTGGGTACCGGCCTCACCAGCGCGGCCCACGGCTCCGTCGTGCTCAACCTGTACGCGGTGCACACCGTGCTCCTCGCCCACTTCCTGATCCCGGGCGATCGCCTGACCCTTCGCCGCCTGGTCGGCGTGCTGGTCGCGTACGGTGGCATCGTCCTGCTCTTCGCCACCGAGGGCGCCGGCCACGGCTCCACGCTGCTCGGTGATGCCATCGTGTTCGTCAGCGCCTTCCTGCTCGCCGAGCGCACCGTGTACCTCGCCCGCGCCGTGCACCATCTGGATCCCGTCAAGCTGCTCCTCTCCCAGGCCGCCATCGGTGTCGCGATCTTTCTGGCGCTGTCCCTGCTGCTGGAGTCCGCGCCCACCCGCTGGACGCCGGCGCTGGCCGGCGTCCCTGGCCTATCAGGGTGGCCTCATCGCCGGGTTCTGCTTCGTGATCAATCTCTGGCTGCTCCGACGCTATCGCCCCAGCGGGCTGGCGGTGTTCTTCCTCTCCCAGCCGATCTTCGGCGTGATCGCCGCCGCGCTCTTCACGGGTGATCAGCTCACGCCCGCGCTGCTGGTGGCGTGCCTGGCCGTGGTCGCCGGCATCGCGCTCACCACCCGCTGAGCCGGCGCGAGGCCGTATAATCCGGACATGGCCACGCAGCCCTCCAAGATGCTGGAGGCCGTCCCCAACCAGCACCCCGACCGCGACTACGAGGTCTCGATGGTGGTGCCGGAGTTCACCTGCCTGTGTCCGATGACCGGCCAGCCCGACTTCGCCACGATCCGGATCCGGTACGTCCCGGACCAGCTCCTGGTCGAGCTCAAGTCGCTCAAGCTGTATCTCTGGTCGTATCGTCAGGAGGGCGCCTTCCACGAGGCCGTGACCAACCGCATCCTCGACGATTTCGTCGCCGCCGCCCGGCCCCGGTGGGCCGAGGTGGTCGCCGACTTCAACGTGCGGGGCGGCATCAAGACCGACGTGCGCGTGGTGTACGGCAAGCGACCTGCCCTCGACGGATGAACGATTCGGGAATCACGTTCGTGGAAATCGTGATCGTCATCGCCGTGCTCGGCGTCCTGGCCACGGTCGCGCTCCTGGTGCTCCTCGGTCCACTCCCGCGCTGATACCCTGGGGAGTCGGAGGCCCGCATGGAACTGGTCAGCCGGATTCTCGACGGCTCGATTCCCTACAATTCGCGGGGCGAACCGCTGGGCCGCAGCTTCTTCGGCGGGCGGATCAGCCAGGACGACCGGATCCAGCGGCTGGAGGAAGTCAGCCTGCTGCAGGGATGCTCGCGCAAGCAGCTCAAGCGGATCGCGCGCATCAGCGAGATCCTCGAGGTGCCGGCCGACACCGTGCTGGCCCGCACCGGCACCGCCGGCAACGACTTCTTCCTGATCCTCGACGGCCACGCCAAGGTGGAGGTCACGCCGCGCAAGCGCTCGCGCCTGGGCCCCGGCCAGTACTTCGGCGAGATGAGCCTGCTCGACGGCGGCCCGCGCTCGGCCAGCGTCGTGGCCGAGACGCCGCTGCGCCTGCTCGTCATCAAGCGCCGCGACTTCACCACGCTGCTGAACGAAGCCCCCGAGCTCACCCAGAGCATCCTCGAAACCCTCTCCCGCCGCCTGCGGCTCGCGGAGGCGACCCTCAATGATTGACGACGCGCGCCGGGCCGCTGCGGCCAATAGACCCGAGTGACCGAGGCGCGCCCCGGCTCCGCCGGGCGGCACCGAACACGGGGGGGTGTGGGGGCCATTTCGGGGCCCCCCTAGGACGAGAGCGTGACCGTGTAGCCGCAACCCTGGCTGATCGTCGCCCATCGCGGCGCTGGAGGCGAGGATCGCCTGCTCGATGGTGATCACCGCGGGCGTCGCTTCATGGCCGTGCTGCGCAGCACCTGGCACAGTGCCGCGGCCACCGCCAGGGCGATCCCCATGGGCGGCGATTGTCCCCCTCGAGCTCAGTGCTGGGTCAGGAACTCCAGCAAGACGCGATTGAACGTGGCGGGCTGATCGTACGGCGTGGCGTGACCGGACGCGGGAACGACGACGATGCGCGCGCCGGGAATGGCCGCGGCCAGCCTCAGCTTCGGCCCCAGCGGGACCATCGTGTCCCGGTCGCCGGCCACGACGAGTGTGGGCCGTCGGATCGCCGCCACCTGCCCGCGCGCGTCGAACTGCGCCAGCGCCCGCAGCGCCGAGGCATATCCCCGGCGGGGCGTGGCGCCCAGACTCGCGACCGCCGCATCGTAGAGAGCGCGCTGCTCCGGCCACGGAAACAGGCCGCGCGCCACGTGGGCGCCGACCATCCGCATCGGCGCCACCCCGAGCATGGTGAGGCGGAGCAGCAGGCGCGCGACATCGCGCGGTCCCGTGGGCTGCACGCGGGCGAACGGATTCACGAGCGTCAGCGAGCGCACCCGCTCCGGCGCCTGCAGGCCCAGGCGCAGGGCCACGCACGCGCCGAGTGACAGACCCACGATGTGTGCCGGCTCCGCGTCGAGCGAGGCGAGTAGCGCGCCGACATGGTCCGCCATGCTCTCGATCGTCACGGGCGGTCCGGACGACGTCGAGCTGCCGTGGCCGGGAAGATCGACGGAGACGACCTGGTAGCGGTCTTCGAGCGCGACTTCCTGAAATTCCCAGTCCCGGCACGAGGAGCCGAGGCCGTGCAGGAGCACCACGGGCGGACCGGAGCGACCGCGTCGGGTGTGGTGAAGCCTCGTCGTGGGCGGCATCGCCGATCGCCAGGATACCCCGTCCGCACCCGCGCCCCCCGGACCTACACCATCAACTCCCCGGCTGGCGGTACCGCCGTCGCGGGCACGATGGCGCCCTCATCGGCGCCGGTGGGACGGCGGGCCCCGGGCGCCGGGCCGATCGCACCCGTGCTTGGCGGGGGAGCCGGCGACACCTCGGGGGTTGACGTACCGCGGCGCCGCGGCGGAGCGATGCGCACGATCGGCGGGCGGGTCTCGGGCTCTGTCGCTGGTTCCGGGTCGTCGAGGCTGACCGGCGGGGCCGCGGGTGGGCGCAGCAGATACGCCGTGGTGAGCGTGGAGGCCAGCGAGGTCGCCCCCACGGTCAAGATGCCGATTGTCACGAGCTTCCAGCGCTGGGACACCGAGCGTGCCTCCTCTCTGCCCCTTGGACGCCGCTCGCCGTCGTCCTATTTACGCGCGCCGTCGCAATTCTTCGCGCCGCCCTGAGCCATCTGGCATCCTGGTTGCTGCCACACCCATGTCGACCCCATCGCCGACCGTCGAGACCGCTCGCGACCTGCTGCGGCGGAACGCCGACCTCGCGACCTGGCTCGCCGACCTGGGGACGCGCAGCGCGGAGGCGGCCCGGGCGCTGGCGCAGCCAGGCGCGCCCCCCGACCGCGACTATCTGGATGAGCTGGCCGACGCCGTCCGCGAGTTCGCCAGCCTGCGCGACGAGGTCCTCAAGCTCGCCGGCCACTCGTCGCTCATGGTCCCCTCGCCGGGCGATCTCACGTCGACGCGTGAGCTCGATGCGCTCCTGCGCACGCTGGTCGACGAGATGGAGAAGCAAGCGCAGCGCGCGGCCGCCAACCGCGCGCGACGCGACGCCCTGGCGCTCCTCGACCGGGTGACCGCGCTGACTCACCGCGACGATCCGCGGTTCGGCGCGCTCGCCGCCTGCCAGTCGCAGGCGCGCGATCTTCAGTCGACGATCGCGAGATCCGCCGACAGCGAGCGCGCCATCTGGACGCCGGCACTCGCGCCGTTCGCAGCCCTGCTCACGCTCCTCGACGGCCAGCAGGCGCTCACCGACGACGCGTGGGCGGTTCTCGAGGACAGCGTCGCCGAGACGTTCGGTCGCCCGCTCGCCGTGGCCGCCGCTCGCCGAAAGCTCGCGCCGCGCTGACTCAGGCCTCGTACCGCGACGTCAGATCACGCCGCGGTGCGCGAGGGCCTGCACCTCGTCGCGACTGAGGCCGAGCCGTCCGCAGTAGATCTCCTCGTTGTGGGCGCCGACCTCGACGGGCCCGGCGGTGTCGATGTGGCCGGGCGTGCCCGCCAGCCGCGGCACGACGCCGACCATCGCCAGGAGCCCGCCGAGCGGATTCGCCACCTCGACGATGTTCTCGCGGGCGCGCACGTGTGGATCGCCGAACAGATCCCGCGCGCTCGCCACCGGACCGCACGGGACCTCGGCCGCGTCCAGGCGGGCCAGGACGTCGTCCCCTTCGGCGGCGCCGACCCATTCCTGCACGAGGGCGTCCAGCTCCGCGCGCCGGGCCAGGCGCGAGGCCATGGTGGGGAACTCGCGCGCCAGCGCCGGGCCGGCTCATGGCCGTGGCCAGACGCTCGAACATCCGATCGTTCGTACAGGCGATCGCCACCCAGCGACCGTCCCGCGCGCGATAGTGGTTGTGCGGCACCACGTACTCGGTCGCCGAGCCGATGCGCTCGCGGACGTAGCCGGTGGCGCCGTACACCGGGATCAGCTCGTCCAGCATGCGCAGCATCGGCTCGTACAGCCCGACATCCACCACCTGGCCCTCGCCCGTGCGGCGGCGGGCCTCGAGCGCGGCCAGCGCGCCGAACGCGCCGAGCGCGCCCGCCAGATAGTCGGGGATCGTCGGCGTCCCGGGCGTCACCGGCGGGCGGTCGGGATAGCCGGACAGGTACGAGAGCCCGCCCATGGCCGCGGCGATCCGTCCGAAGCCGGGCCGCTCCCGATACGGTCCCGTCTGACCGAATGCCGAGATGCGGACCATCACCAGCTTGCCGCTGATCGCGCGCAGATCGTCCCAGCCGAGGCCCCAGCGCTCCATGGTGCCGGGGCGGAAGTTCTCGGCCAGCACATCGGCGCTCGCCGCCAGCCGCTTGATCAGCGCCTGCCCGTCGGGCTCGCGCAGATTGCACGTGATCGACTTCTTGTTGCGGGACTCGACCAGCCACCAGTACGAGAGCCCTTCTCGCGCGGGCGTTCCCAGCCGCCGCAGGTCGTCGCCGCGGCCCGGCTGCTCGACCTTGATGACCTCGGCGCCGAACTCGCCCAGCAGCGTGCAGCAGAAGGGCGCCGCCACGAACGTGGCGAGATCGAGCACGGTGAGGCCTTCGAGCGCGGAGGGCACGAGGCTCAGGTCTAACCTAGCGGAGCGTCGACTTCAAGCGTGCGCGCGGCGGGCGAGGACACGGCGGGTGTCGCCCGGCTCGCGGGTCGAGCCGGGCGACACGGTGCAAGCAGTCGATCAGGGCTCGGCGAAGGTGCGAAGCTTCTCCGTGCGCGACGGATGGCGCATGCGCTTGAGCGCCTTGGCCTCGATCTGGCGGATCCGCTCGCGGGTGACGCGGAATTCCTGCCCCACCTCTTCGAGGGTCCAGTCGTAGCCGTCGGTCAGCCCGTAGCGCAGGCGCAGCACGCGGGCCTCGCGCGGCTTGAGCGTGTCGAGCAGCGCCAGCGTCCGCGCCCGGCGCTCGGCGCCCAGTGCCGATTCGCAGGGCGAGGTCGCCTCGTGGTCCTCGATGAAATCGCCGATCGCGCTGTCCTCGTCCTCGCCGACCGGCGTCTCGAGGGACACCGGCTCGGGAACGGCGCTCAGCGCGGCGCGCACCATGTCCACGGGCAGCGACACCTTCGCGGAGATCTCCTGCGGCGTGGGCTCACGACCGAGCTCCTGCACGAGCGAGCGGGAGGCCTTGAGCAGGCGGTTGATGCGCTCGATCATGTGCACCGGCAGGCGGATGGTGCGGGCCTGATCGGCCAGCGCCCGGCTCAGCGACTGCCGGATCCACCAGGTCGCGTAGGTGGAGAACTTGTAGCCGCGGCGGTACTCGAACTTGTCCACCGCCCGCAGCAGCCCGATGTTGCCTTCCTGGATCAGGTCGAGCAGCGGCAGGCCGCGGTTGTTGTGCCGCTTGGCGATCGACACGACCAGTCTCAGGTTGGCCTCGGCCATCTTGTTCTTGGCCTCGGCCGCATCCGCGCGCGCCTTGCGAATCCGCTCGATGACCGGGCGCAGCGCGGCGGCATGCCCGTTGGTCGCCGCTGCCGCCAGCGCCTGGGCCAGGCCGGGGCGGTCGCCCTCCCGATCGAAGACCTCGAAGAGGGTCCGCTGCTCGCGCAGCGTGGTGAGGATCTTCTCCTCGTAACGCCGGATCTCGGCCTCGAGCCGGGACTTGTTGGCGCCACGTCCGTTGGCTTGCTTGCGGAGCACGTCGCGCCGGTCCAGCCTGCGGAGCACGGTCGAGAAGCCGCGGGCGACCTGCCGGGCGATGACCGCCCGCTGTTCGTCCGTCGTCTCAGGGTCAGTGAGATCGACGACGGAATCGACGTCGATCTCCTTCTTCGTCAGACGCGTGGCGAGCTCCTGCAATCCACGGCGGCCGGTGTCAGTACCGAGGACTGCCAGAATCACCTGCTCCCGCGCCTGCTCCATCCGCCGGGCGAGTTCCACCTCGCGAGCCGGCGTCAGCAACGGCACCGCGCCCATCTGGCGCAGGTAAACCCGGACCGAATCCTCGATCCCTCCAACCGTCGTCTCTTCAATCACGGTATGACCCCCGCTGGGCACTATGGCAAACACCGGACCACCTTCAGGCGTGATGGAAGCCTGCGAAGTGCAATGTGGTGGAATTAATGCGCTTGGCCAAGTGTGACAGCCGATTGACAGTCTGTCTGTCGGCGTGACGGGAAGTCGAACGCCGACGAGCGCCCCTAAAGCGAGGTTTTGGCGGGGTGTTTTTACCGGAACAGGGTCTTGAACAGGAGCGTGGTGACCCGCGGCTGGCGGACCAGGGCGAGGATCAGGTCCCGGTGCCAGTTGAAGCGACCGGCCCTCCGGATGAGGGCCTGGACGTCCTCGCCGGCCAGGGTGCGGACCAGGAGGTCAATCTCGGCGTCCGAGCAGCGGATCACGAGCTGCCTCAGCCAGTCTCCCGTGCGCAGATCGGCGCCGAGCCGATCCTGCCAGCGGCGCTCGTAGCGCGCCAGGAACGCCTCGTCCAGCCTCCCCTGGCCAAAGCCCTCCACCAGGGTGGCCGCGGCCAGCGAGGCGGTCAGGAGGCTATAGAAGATTCCGCCCCCGGTCGTCGGCTTGGTGAAGCCGCCGGCGTCCCCCACGACGAGCACCCGGTCGAGGCTGGTCCGGACGATCGGCTTCAGCGGGAGCAGCCGCCGGATCGGGCGGGTTGGCTCGCCGAGGAGCCGCGCCCGGACTTCCGGCCGCGCCAGGAATGACTCCAGACACGCCCCGGCGTTGCCGGTGGCCATGGCGCCGACCTTGAGCCGCGGCCGGCCCTCACGCATCACGGGCACGGTCCACACGAAGCCGTTGGGCGCCACCTCGCGCCCGAACCGCAGCTCGACGGCGTCGTCGGGCTGCGCGTCGAGCTCGATCTGGGCGGTGTGGATCGCCTGGCCCGGTAGGCCCAGTCCCAGCTGCCGCTGCAGGCGATAGGACACGCCGCAGGCCAGGACGCACGCCCGCGCGCTGAGCCGCTCCGTCTCGGTGTGCAGCGTGACGCCGTCGCTGGCCGTCTCGACCTCGAGCACCCGTACGCCCGTGCGCACCTCCGCACCCGCGGCGCGCGCCTGCCGCGCGAGCCCGGCGTCGAACCGCGCGCGATCGATGACCAGGATGGGCTCGGTCCGGAGTCCCGGCCAGGCTTGCTCGGTGTGGGCGCCGTGCGGCCCGATGAGTCGGGCGCGCGTGAGTCGGCCGAGGACCACGTCGTCGCTGATCTTGGCCAGCTCGGCCGTCTCGAGCGAGATGATCCCGGTGCAGTGCACCGGTTCGCCGATCTGGGGGTGCTCTTCGAGGACGGAGACGTCGAGGCCGGCCTGGGCGAGGTGGCTGGCCGCCAGGAGCCCGGCGGGCCCGCCCCCGACAATCGCCACGTCGATCACGATGCGAGTATACGGAGGCCCCGAGCCCGCCCCAACTTTTCCGCCGCGTTCACGCCCGGATGCCGCGGACGTCCCACCGTCCGCGCAGGGTGATCCAGAAGGACAGGAACACGAGCCGCAGGTCCAGCCAGAGGGTCTGCTTGCGGATGTAGAGCAGGTCGTAGCGGAACTTCTGGTGCCGCGGGATGTCCCGGTCGGCGTAGATCTGGGCGATGCCGGTGAGACCGGGTCGCACGCGATGGCGGGCGTCGAAGCCGGGGATCTTTTCGAGCGGCACGCTCTGGCCGTCGCCACTCACCTCGATCTCCTCGGGCATGAGCGCCCGCGGCCCGACGACGCTCATGTCCCCGCGCAGGATGTTCCAGAGCTGGGGCAGCTCGTCCATCGCGGTGGCTCTCAAGATGCGGCCCACTCGCGTGATGCGAGCGTCGGCGGCCACGGCCTGGCGCGGGCCGAACCGCGCGTCGGCGTCGGGCACCATCGAACGGAACTTCCAGCTCCGGAATCGGACTCCGGCCTGCCCCACCCGCAGCTGCCCGTAGAAGACCGGACCCCCGTCGTTCAGCTTGATGAGCGCGGCGATCACGAGCCAGAACGGGGCCGACACCACCAGGCCGGCGGCCGCCACGGCGACGTCGAACGCCCGCTTAGCCACGGACGACGGACTCCACGACGTCGATGAAGCGCTCCACCATGCGGGTCTGCGTGAAGCGCTCGCGCGCCCGGGCCCGGGCCGCATCGCCGAGCTTCGCCCGCAGTGGCGGATCGGTCAGGAGTCGCTCCAGCGCGGCCGCCAGCGCGGTGACGTCAGCCGGGGGCACCACCAGACCGGTGACGCCGTGCTCGTTGACCCACGGCACGCCGGTCGGCAGATCCGTGCTGATCACCGGCAACCCGTTGATCATCGCCTCCGCCTGCACGAGCCCGAACGCCTCGGTCCGCGCCGTGGACGGCAGGACGAAGACGTCGCAGCCCTGGTAGAGCCCACGCACCTCGTCGTCGGTGCACCCGCCCAGCATCGCCACCCGCTCACCGAGCCCGAGCGCCGCGATCTGCCGTCGCAGCGCCGCATCGAGCGGACCTTCACCGACGATCGCGAGACCGCCGCCGGTCCTGGCCAGCGCCTGCAGCAGCACGTCGAGGCCCTTGTAGTACACCAGCCGCCCGACATACAGCACGCGTGGCTCGGGCAGCCGCGCGAGCGCCCGCCCTACCGCCCCGGCCGGATCGAGCGTCGTGGCTTCCAGGCCATCCCCGGCGATCCCGTACGGGATGACCTCGATGCGGCGACTGCCGCGCACGGCGGCCGAGTGCTCGGCGAGCGGTGGCGCGGCGACGATGACGCAATCGGCCCGCCGATAGAGCGCCCGCTGCAATCGCCCGTACGTCGGATTCGCCCAGGCCGGGCGCACGATGTCGCTGTGGTGCCACACGACCAGCCGGCGCGCGGGCCGGTGGATCGCCAGCAGCGTGCCGACCAGCGGGTTGGGCTCGTGTAGCACCACGCAGTCGACCGGCTCCCGCCAGAGCTCACGCGCCAGGCCTGGGCTCAGGGACACCGACAGCGCGCGCGCCAGCGTCCCCACACGGACGACGCTCACGCCGTGGCGGCGCTCGCGCACCGTCTGCCGCCCCTCGTTGGCCACCACGGCGCGCACGTCCCACCGGCCGGCGGCGCCCTCGCAGAGCGCGGCCAGCACGGTCTCGATCCCGCCCTTGACGGGCGCGTAGAACTTTCCGGCGTGGAGGACCCTCATCGGCCGCTCACCAGCATCTCGTAGAGATCCTGCACCCGCGCGACGTGGGCGCCTAGATCGAAGTGCGTGGCGATCCGGGCGCGGCCCTCGGCGGCCCAGGCGCTGACGCGCTCCGGGTCAGCCAGCGCCCGCTCGATGGCGGCCGCCAGCGCCGCCGGGTCGCCGCCACGGACCCCGAGCCCGCGCAGCGCGCCCTCGCCGACGATCTCATCCGCCCCTCCGCCGCGCGCCCATACGACAGGCCGGGCGCACGCCATGGCCTCGGCGATGACCCGTCCGAACGGCTCGGGCTCGATCGAGGCGTGAACGACGACGTCCAGCGCCCGCAGGATTTCGGGGACGTCGTGGCGATGGCCGGTGAACGCGAGCGCATCGCCCAGGCCCAGCTCCTTGGCCTGTCGCGCCAGCGCCGCTGCGAAGTCGCCGTGGCCCGACGTCCGGTAGATCTCGCTGCCCACCACCACGAAGCGGAGGTCGGGATGGCGCGGCGCCAGCGCGGCGGCCGCCTTCACGAAGATCTCCTGGCCCTTCCAGCGTGCGAGCACGCCCACCATGCCGACCAGCCGCACGTTCTCGGGCCACCCGGCCGGGCTGCGCAGGTCGGCGCGCGGCCCATCCGGGGTGAAGCGTCGCAGGTCGATCCCGTTGGCGATCGCATGAACGAGCCCCGGGCCGGGCGCCGAGACGCTCGAGGTGCGCGGCCACGGCGGCGGAGTTGGCGATCACCGCGTCCGTCGAGAGCCGCGCCAGCCGCAGGAGCAATCGCTCCGGCGCGCGATCGACGAGAAAGTCGCGGACGTGCCAGACGACCCGGGTGCGCCGGCGCCGGAGCGGCGAGGCCAGCACGTGGGTCTTGTTGCCGTTGCTGTGAACGATCGAGGGAGCCGTGCCGGGCGGCCGCCCGCCGGACGGCCAGCAGCGTCGGCGCTGCCCGCAGCACGCTCGCGGCGAGCCCGAGCGGGCTGGAGCGCGCGCCGCGCAGGCTCGCGCGCTCGAATCCGTCCGGTACGGAGCAGCGCCGTCGACGGGCACTCCGACTCCCGCCGCCTCGGCCAGCAACGGCCCCTGCCCCAGCACCACGAGCCGCGGCGCCCAGTGTCGGCGGTCCAGTCCCGCGGCGAGGTCGAGGAGGCTCCGCTCCGCGCCACCGATCTGCGCCGTCGGATTCAGATAGAGAATGCCGCGCGGGGCGGTCACCCCGCGACGGCCTCGGCCAGCACCCGGCTGAAGCGCTCCGTGTACGCCGGCCACGAGAGATCGTCGACGACGCGGCGCTGGCCGCCTCGCCCGAGCCGGTCCGCCAGATCGCGCTCGGTGAGCAGGCGCGTGATCGCGTCCGCGATGTCGGCCGGATCGCTCGGGTCCACGAGGAGCCCGGTCTCGCCGTCGATCACCGCGTCCGGGATGCCGCCCGAGCGGCCGCCCACCACGGGCTTGCCCCGCAGACCGGCCTCGACGAACACGATGCCGTATCCCTCGGCGCCGCCACTGACGTCGCTCTCGCGACTGGCGAGCACGAAGACGTCGCAGGCGCGGTACCAGGCGTCCAGCTCGTCGTCTCCGACCTGGCCGACGAAGCATACTGCCGAGGCCACGCCCAGCGAGGCGGCGAGGCGCTCCAGGTACGGGCGCAGAGGACCGTCACCGACGATGACGTACTCGGTGTCCGGCGTCTTGGCCAGGATCAGAGGGAGCGCGCGGATGACCATGTCGTGTCCCTTGTAGGCATCGACGAGGCGCCCCACCGAGAGCAGGACCCGCCGGCCGCTCGTCGCCGGTCGCAGCGCCGTCACCGCGTCGCCCGTCACCGCGTCGCGACCGGCACCACGGCGCCCGGCCGGATCACGGTGATCGCCGGCGCGGCGACGCCGTGCGCCTCCACCGCCCGGCGGCTGAACTCGCTGATCGTCACCACGCGGCTCGCCCCCCGCAGCGCGACACCGGCGATCGAGCGCATCCGCGGCGCGCGAATCTCGTAGGCATACGCCATCGCCACGTACGGGATGCCGAACACGGAGCGAATCGTCCGGCACAGCGGGCCGAGCAGCACGTGGCCGCAGACGATCACCGCCGGCCGTCGGCGAACGACCTCGACCAGCGCGCGCGCGCAGAGAGCGGCCACCGCGAGCCGGCCCCGGCGCAGCGGCCAGGAGCGAATCACCGCGAAGGGCTGCCTGCCGTCCCAGTCGCGGTCACCCGCCATCGCGGGAGTCACCACGGTCACCGGATCCGTTTCGGAGAGGCCGGCCGCGAGGCGGGCGAGGAGATTCTGGACTCCGCCCCGCGCGGGCGGAAAGTCAATCGTGAGCAGCAGCAGGCGCATCGAGCACGTGGCGGAGCCACAGCTCCAAGGTGAGCAGCGTCCACAGGGCCCGACTGTGGTCTTGGCGGCCGTGCCGCTGCGCCTCGAGCAGGCGCGCCGTCGCCGTCGGCGAGAACAGGCCGCGCGAGCGAGCGGCCGAGGCGGTGAGCGTGTCGGCCACGACGTCGCGTAGCTCGCCATCGAGCCACCGGCGCAGCGGCACCAGGAAGGCGCGCTTGCGGCGGCCAAGCGTTCGGGCCGGCAGATCGTGACGGAGCGCCCGTCGCAGCAAGGCCTTGGTGCCGACGCTCGACACCTTGGCCGCGGCAGGCAGGCTGGCCGCGAACTCGACCAGGCGATGATCGAGAAACGGCACCCGCGCCTCCACCGACACGGCCATGCTCATGCGGTCGGTCTTGGCCAGGACGTCGTCCGGCAGCCAGGTGTGGAAGTCCAGGTACATCAGCTCGTGGACCGGGTCACCGCTCACGTGGTGCAGCCGCTCACCCAGCCTCTGGTCGGCCGCCGCCCAGCCGGGCCCCCCGGCCAGCGCCTGCTGCGTGTCGTCGCTCATCACCGCCACCCAGTCGAGGTGCCGCCGCAGCAGCGAGGTGGAACCCACGAGCGTGCCCATCCGCCGCGGGAGGCGACCGTTGCGCACGTCACCGGGTAGTGCGCGGAGCAGCGCGGCGGCCGCGGAGGTTGCGCCCGGCCACCGTCGCAGCTGCTCGCCGAGGCGGAGCCAGCCGTAGCGCGGATAGCCGCCGAGCAGCTCGTCACTGCCTTCACCGGTCAGGACGACCTTCACGAAGCGGGCGGCGAACTGACAGATGAAGAACGTCGCGATGGCGGCGGGGTCCGCCACCGGCTCGTCCTGCATCCGCACGATGCCGGGCAGCGCGTCGGCCAGCGCCGGGCCCATGATGATCTCGTGGTGGTCGGTGCCGAAGTGACGGGCCAGCGCGCGCGCCTCGGTGAGCTCCCCTTCCGTGGCTTCAGCGTCGAAGCCGACGGTGAAGGTCTTCACCCGACCGGACACCCGCGCCAGCATCCCGGTCACGGCCGCCGAGTCGATGCCGCCGGACAATAAAATACCGAGCGGCACGTCGCTGATCCGGTGGAGCGCGATCGATTCCTCGAACAGACCGCGAAACTCCTCGGCGGCGGCCTCCGCGTCGATACGCCGTTCGCCCGCTTCCAGGACCACGTCCCAGTAGCGCTGCAGCGTCACCTGACCGTCCTGCCACACGAGCAGGTGGCCGGGCGGGAGCTTGCGCACTGCCTTGAGGATGGTCGCCGGCCCCGGCACGTACTGCAGCGTCAGGTAGAGATGCAGCGCCTCGAGGTCGAGCTCGCGGGAGACCTCGGGCACGGCGAGCAGCGCCTTGATCTCCGAGGCGAAGACCAGCCGCGCACCGCACTGCGCGTAGTACAGCGGCTTGATACCGAGCCGGTCGCGGGCCAGGAGCAGGCGCCGCCGGCTCGAGTCCCACAGCGCGTAGGCGAACATCCCGCGCAGCAGGTGCACGCCGGCATCGCCGTACTCCTCGTAGAGGTGCACGACCGTCTCGGTGTCGCCGGCGGTACGAAAGCTGTGACCGTGCTTCTCGAGGAACGGCCGGAGGGTCCGGTAGTTGTAGATCTCGCCGTTGAACACCGTCAGCACCCGCCGGTCCTCGCTCCAGATCGGCTGATCGCTGCCGGCCGGATCGATGATGCTGAGCCGTCGCATGCCGAGCGAGATCCCATCGCCGACGAAGTAGCCCTCACCGTCGGGACCCCGGTGGGCCACGGCATCGGCCATGCGGCGGATCAGCCGCGGGTGCTCCAGCCCGGCGATGCCGACGATGCCGCACATGGCGGCTAGGGCGACGACGCCGGGTAGCGAGCGAGATCGGCGCCGACGTGGACAGAGCGCGCGGACTCGCGGCCGGCCGGACCGAGCCCGAGTGCCCTGACCATCAGCGCGGCGAAGCCGGCGAGGACGATCGCGTTCTGGATGAGCGTGGCCACCGCCCGCGGGAAGTCACGCTCGATGCCACCGGCGGCGAGCAGCGCCAGCGAGGCGATCACCACGGCGCGCCCGCTCGGCTCGAGCTTCCACGACCAGCCGTCGAGGACGCCGACCAGGAGCCCCCAGCACGCCGCCCCGATCAGCACCCAGAACCAGCCGCCCGCGCCGTACAGGTCTCCAGCCATCGAGGGGGCGATGTTGGCTTCCATCTGCCCCACGTCGCTGTAGCCCCAGAGGGTCGTGGAGAAGATCATGGCCCGGCGCGACTCGGGCTTGTCGGGATAGAGCGCCCGCGGGACGAAGCCCTCGAGCGCGACGTCGGCCAGCGGGTTGCGGTCGGTCTCGTAGCCGACCACCTCGGGCACCAGGTTCACGTAGAACACGAGCGAGTCGAAGGAGTGGAAGCGCCGGAGCACGGCCGTCCACGGCGCGTGGTACGGCTCCTTGAGCCAGAGCTGAGGATCGAGCACCTCGACCGCCTCGCGGACCGTCTGCCCCTCCCACGTGATCTGCCGATACCAGCCGACCGCGATCGTGCTGGCCAGCGCCGAAGGCCACGAACACTCCGCACACCACCGTCAGGCGCAGCCGCCGCCCGGCGAAGAGGGCGGCCACGAGCGGAATGAGCAGCATCAGGAGCAGCCGCTCGCGGAAGGGCTCCATGAAGAACGCCACCAGGCCCGGCACCAGGTAGATCCAGCGGCGGTAGCCGAAGCGCTCGCCGCCGGCGCGAAGCGACAGCGCCCACGCCGCCGTGGCGGGAAACGCCCACAACGACGTGACGAGGCCGAGGGGGCGATTCAGCGCGACGGGCACATATTCACCGGTCGCGAGCAGGAGCATGGCGACGACCGCCACCACGACCGTCGCGTCATAGGCCGCCGCGCCGCCGTTGGCGACCACGCGGCCGATGCTGTCCAGCGGGTTCAGGCGAGGCACCCGCGCCAGCGCGAAGGCGACGCTCACGGCGATCCAGTAGAGCCCCGCCAGCATCAGCGCCTCGTTGACGGTGCCGGCCGGCACGGCGATCAGGCGCTCCGAGAGATCTCCATACGTGACGGCGTCGACCGACAGCACCCAGAACCGCGCCACGAACGCCAGTCCGAAGCCCACCCACGACCAGCCGAACAGCGAGGTCGGCACGGCCCGCCAGCCCGAGCGTGCGCCCGGCAGCACGCGCAGCGACGCCAGCCACACGACCGTGAGGGCCAGGCCGAGCGCCAGGGTCCAGGAGTCGTAGCTGATTCCGTACGAGGTGTCGAGGAGCCAGTCGAGCACGTCAGCGATCTCCGAAGACCGACGCGCGGAGTGTGTCGACCAGGCGGGGATAGGCGAAGGGCGCGGCGAGGTCGCGCAGGCGCGCACCCTGCTCGGCCAGCGCGAGGCGATCGGGCAACGCCGTCACGCGCTCCGCCAGCCGGGCGAAGTAACCCTCATCCCACGCCCCATGATAGTCCACGAGCATCGAAGGCGGCAGCAGTGAGGCGGCCGAGCCGACGCGACTGGCCAGCACGTACCGACCCGCGGCCATGTACTGCACGAGCTTGCCGGTGGTCCGCGACTGCCCGACCACGTCGTTCGTCTGCGTGGACAGCGCCACGTCCATGGCCGCCAGCCGATGCCAGAGCTCGGACGCAGAGCCGGGATCCTCGAACCGCACCCGGTCGGCGACCCCCCGTTCGCGAGCGAGCGCCCGCAAGTGCGGCAGGCCGTCACCGCGAGCCAGGACCAGGCCGACCACGTCGGAACGCGGCGTCGCCGCCACGGCTTCGACCACGTCGCGCCCGTAGCACCACCGCAGGCGGGCGTTCCAGTGGGCGGAGCCGACGACCCCGACGACTGTCTGGTCGTCGGTGATCTTCCAGCGCCGTCGCTCCGCCCCGCCGTCGACGACCGCGGCGGCGCACGGATCGTAGCCATCGGGCACGACGATCACGGGACGACCGGCCATCGCGCGCACGTGCCGGGCCAGGCCCTCGGATCTCACGACGATGGTATCGGCCACGGCATACGCCAGGCGCTCGAGCCACGGGGCGCCGACGGCGCCGAGCACGCCCAGCTGGCCGGTCGATCGCGTGAGCGCGCCGATCGCGTCGCCCGTGTCGAGGACCACGCGCGCGCCGAGCCGCCGCGCCCAGACGCCGGCCGCGACCGTCGCGATGGCGGCGTCGACGAGGTACACGACCCGCGGGCGCTGCGCGCGCAGATGGCGCACGAAGCGCCTGACGGCATCGCCGCGACCGCCCTGGCGATAGACGACCGTCGTGCGCGCCGGCGCGGCCTGCGCGACCCATCGAGCGCGCTCGCCGAGGGCGCCGGCCTCGTCCCCGTTGACCAGGATGAGCGCCTCAGCGCTCGAGCCGGCGTCGGCCATCCTCGACCATGTCGCGCAGGATCGCGTCGAGCGGGATCTCCGGGCGATATCCGACGAGACCCTGGATCTTGGTCAGGTCGGGGATCCGCGTGCGGATGTCCTCGAAGCCCGCGCCGTAGGCCTCCTCGTACGGCACGCGGACGATCTCCGAGGCGCTGCCGGTCAGCGCCTGGATCCGCCGGGCAAGCTCGAGGATCGTCACCGGCTCGATACCGCCGATGTTCACGATCTCGCCCTCGGCCCGCGGCTCGTTCATGAGCGCCCACAGCGCGCGCACTGCGTCCCGGACGTGCGTGAACACACGCACCTGAGCGCCGTCGCCGTACACCTGCAGCGGCTTGCCGGCCAGCGCCCAGTCGACGAAGCGCGGGATGACCATGCCGTAGGCACCGGTCTGACGCGGTCCCACCGTGTTGAAGAATCGGCCGATGACGACGGGCAGCCCCTTGCTCAGGTGATACGCGCGGGCCAGATACTCGTCGAGTGCCTTGGAGCAGGCGTACGACCAGCGCATCGACACGCCGAGCGTCACGTCGTCGGTCTCCCGGAACACGGAGGCCCCCGGCCGGGCCTCCTTGCCGTAGACCTCGGAGGTGGACGCGATGAACACCTTGCGACCGTAGCGCAGCGCGCCCTCCAGCACGTGCTCGGTCCCGCGCACGTTGCGATCGATCGTCTCGATCGGCTGCTCGACCACCAGCTTGACACCCACCGCCGCGGCCAGGTGGACGACGACGTCGGCCTCGGCGATCGCGCGGTGACAGCGCTCGCGGTCCAGCACCGATCCCTGCTCGAACCGCAAGCCGCGCTGGCCGATGAGGTGCTGGATGTTCCGCCGGCTGCCGGTGCTGAGGTCGTCGAGCGCGATGACCGGGTGACCCTCGTCGAGGAGCTTTTCGACCAGGTGCGAGCCGATGAAGCCTGCTCCTCCGGTGACCAGGACGGTCGGTCGCGGGCTCTCCGTCATCGCCGCTCCAGCAGGAAGAGCCAGCCGTTGCCCCGCTGGGGCCCGACGGCGCGGCCGGCCAGGGCGCCACCCACCGTCAGCGGCAGCGCCAGCGCGCGCAGCGTGTGGGCGCCGCGGGCCGCCAGGTAGAAGTCCGCGTCACACCACCAGGCGGCGATGCGGCCGAACGTCGCCCGCTCCCGCAAGATCGTCCAGCCCGTGTCGCGGAGCAGCCGGGCGATTCCCTCGCGCGTGTAGCCCTCGCGGACGTGCTGGCCGCTGCCATCCAGCAGCATGCGCTCGAGCTCGCGCCGCGCCCAGCCGATCGGGTGTCGCTGCGGCGTCGCCGGTACGTGCACGATCCCGCGGCCGCTCGGTCGGACGACCATCGCCAGCTCGGCGAGGAAGTGGCCGTCGTCCGGCACGTGCTCGAGCACGTCGACGCAGACCACGCCGTCGAACGGGCCGATGTCCGCCACGACGTCGCGCGAGAACTCGCCCTCGCGGAGAATCACGCGCGACACCACGTCGGGCGGCACCGGCGCGAAGCCCACGACGCCGTCGCGTCCGGCCTTGTCCACTCCGACCACGCGCCGGACCCCCGGGAAGCGTCGGGCCAGCCGGGCCACGTACTCACCGCGGCCGCAGCCGGCGTCGAGCAGGCGCACCGGCGCGCTCCCGAGCGCCCGCAGCCACGGCTCCACGAGGTGCCAGCGGATGATCGCTCCCGCCCCCAGCGTCGCGCGCGGCAGCAGCGGCGTCACGAGCGGGCTCCAGTCCGGACCGGCACTCCGCCGGCGACACCGAGATCGCCGAGGATCGTGCGGACGCGCGCCTGGTAGGTGTGCGGCGCCGCCGCCCGCGCGCCCTCCGCGGCGATGGCCCGGGTCAGGGCGCGATCGGCCAGCGCTCGCTCGGCCTGCGCACGCAGCGCCGCAGGGTCGGCGGCCAGCAGGCACGCGCGATCCGGCTCGAAGAAGGACGCGATCTCCCCGGTCGCCTCGCTGAGCATGACCGCGCCGCACGGCGGGATCTCGAAGGTCCGCATGTTGTGGGCCGGCACGTTGTCGGCATGCAGCACGTTCAGCGCGAGCGCCGATCCCCGATAGATCGCGGCGGCGGCCGCGCCGTGGACGGGCTCGGCGTGGACGCAGTGCCCGGCGGCGCGCGCGCCGTCCGAGCGGGCCCAGCCGAGCCCCCACACGCCGACGTCGAGCCCGTCGAGCGCCGCCAGCCACGCCTGCCGCTTGTCGTAGCGCTGGCCGACGAAGGCGATCGCGTGGGCGCGGCCGCACGGCGGCGTCACGCGGGGGCCGTCGACGCCATAGTCGCCGGGATCGAAGGCGAACGGCAGGTACGTGGCGGAGGTGACGCCATCGGCGCTCAGGCGCGACACGAGGTGGCGGCCCCAGATGTAGACGCGGTCGTACGCGGCGAGCGTCGGCAGCACGTCGGCGCGCTGCGTGTAGGCGCCGTACGGGCTGTCGGGATAGATCATCGCCACCGGCGCGCCGCCGCGCCGGAGCGCGCGCACGCTCTCGCCGCCGAGGAACGGCGCCTTGGTCGCCAGGACGAGGTCCGGTCGATGCCGGCGAGCCAGCGCCATCGCCTCCCGCGCCATCAAGGCCCACAGCGGCCGGCGGAGAAGCCGTCGCAGCGGTCGTGCGTGCCCGAGCCAGCCGCCGCGGGTGTAGCCCCGGTCCATGTCGTAGTGCACCGCGCGCCAGCCGAGCATCTGCAAGGCGCGCGCGTAGTAGCCGGCCAGGGCGCCCGGACCGAACTCTCCGATCACGAGCGCGACCGGATCGCGGGCACTCACGTCGCCACCCGCCGGCGCTCGGGTTCGCGATCGCGCGCGGGCGACGATCGATCCGGTGGCCACGGCCTGGCGGGCCACCTCCCAGGACAGTCGCTGTCGGAACAGCGCGAGCGCCGCGCGCGCCCATCGTGCGACGGCGCGCGGCGTCGGTCAGCAGCTCATGGAGCCGGCCGGCGAACGCCGGAGCGGCATCCACCACCGCCACCGCGCTCTCGCTCCGCGGCAGGCCCTCGATGCCCTTGGTCGTCGTGACGACGGCCTTGCCCTGACTCCACGCCTCGACGATCTTCAGGCGCGTGCCGCCGCCCTCCAGGAGCGGGGCCACCACGACGGCGGCGTCGCGCAGCAGCGGCGCCAGGTCGGCGACCTGGCCCATCACCTCGACCCCGGGCCGGGCGGCGGCGAGCTGCGCCAGGCCGTGCGGCAATCGACCACCCACCAGCCACAGCGCAGCGGTCGGAATCCGTCGGCGGACGTCCGGCCACACCGAGCGCAGCAGCCACTCGGTCCCGCGCGCGTTGGGACCATAGCCGAAGTTGGCGACGAGCAGCGCGGTCCCATCGATGCCCGGGTTCGGCGCCATCGCCGCGTGGCGCTCGTCCATCCCACTCGGCACGACCACCAGTCGGGCTCCCGACGCCTCGGCTGCGAGGCGGGTGGCGTCCTCTGCACTCACCGCCCAGACCTCGTCGGCCTGCGGCAGGAAGCGCGCCACCGCCCGGCGCACGCCGCGAAGGTTGGCCCACGGGCCCAGCCGCGCGGCGCCGCGAACGGTCGCCAGCAGCTCGCCGGCGAGGTGCACGTCGGAGTCGTGGCAGTCCACGACGATGCGGCCGGGCCACACGCCTCGCAGCCGTGGAATGTCGTGGATGAAGATGGAGCGAATGAGCGCGACATCCGAGGGTTGCGCATCTCGCGCCAGTGCACGCAGCCTCTCGGCCAGGGTCCCGGGCAGCCACCAGCCAAACGGATGCCGTCCCACCCCTAGCACGTACCCGACCTTGCGCATCACGCGGGCGACGAGCCGCTCGTCCGGCTCCTCTCGCGTCTCGGTGAGATAGGTGACGCCGCCGTCGTGGAGCCGGGCGCCGGCCGCCTCCTCGTCGTCGCTCAGATCCCACCGGCGGCGGGCCGCGAGCACGTGGACCGAGAAGCCCAGCTGTCCGAGCACACTGAGCTGCTGAAGGTCGCGCCAGGCGTTTCCCGAACGCGGCGGCGTCGGGATCTCGGGAACCACCAGGACGGCGCGCCGCCCGGTCACGAGTGCTGCACCTGGTCGTAGAGGGCCATCATCTGCGCGAGGAACGGCTCCCGCGAGTAGCGCGTCTGCACCAGGCTCCGGGCCGCCTCGCGCATCGTGCGACGGCTCTTGTCGTCGCTCAGCTGCGACACGATGGCCTCGGCCAGCCCCTCGTCGTCCTCGCGAATCGAGCAGTGCACGCCGTCCTCACACGCCAGCCCCTCCGCGCCCTCGGCGGTGGTGACGACGGGGACACCGTACGCCATCGATTCGAGCACCTTCACCTTCATGCCGGTGCCCCGCGCCGGGGCGTAGGCCATGACGGCGACGCGGGAGAAGAAGTCGGTGGGGTGCGCGAGGTTCTCCACCAGCGTGATGTCGGGCCCATGCAGCCGTTCGAGATACCGTCGAGCATTCCATCCGCCGATCAGCAGGCGGGCGTTCGGGACCCGTCGCTTGACACGCGGCCAGATGCGCGTGATCAGTCGCTCGGCCGCGGAGCGCGACGGCAGCCAGTGCATGGACCCCAGCAGGCCGACGACCGGCTCGGCGGTGGCCGGCTGCAACGGATACAGCGAGACGTCGAGGGCGAACGGGACCACGGTGTACTCCGCGCGGGCGTTGATCTGCCGCGCTCGCGCCAGCAATCGCTGGCTGACGACGCGAACCTGCCGGGCCCCGCGCAAGAGCCGCGTCGTCGCCCGCTTCATCTGCATCAGGGCCTTGCGCTCACCCCACCCGCTCAGCCGGCGCCCCTCCCAGTCGACGATCTCGAGCTGGTAGACGTTGAGGAGCGCACGCGCGCGTCCCAGGCCGAGCCACCCGCTCCACAGCTGCTCGAGGTGCAGCACGTCGTATCCGCTCGCCTCGTGCCGCGCGAGCGCCTCGGCCAGGCCGTGCGCGTACCGCGTCTCGCTGAACGGCCGCCACAGGCTGCGCCACTTGCGCAGCGCCACGGGCCTCACCGTCAGCGGAAAGACGTCGAGCTGCAGGTGGCTGCCGCCGTTCACGGCCCCGAGCATGGCCCGGGCCTCGCGCACACGCGATTCCGTCTCGGTGGTGGCGACCAGACACTTCACCTGGATCCCGCGCTCGAGCAGGCCGGTGACGAGCACGTACAATCCGCGCGCCGCGGTCTCGCCGAATGGGTGCGGCACGGCCGGACTGACGACCACTACCCGCACGGGACCCGGCTCCAGGAGAGAGCGCGCGCGGACCAATGGCCCTGGGCCAGCGCCGTCGTCTCGAGTCGGCGCGGTCGACGCACGGTCAGCACGTACCGCCAGGCCAGGCCGACAGACTCCATCCCTGCTCGCTCCGGGTGTCGAAGGGGCAGGCCCTCGGCGCAGATCACAGAAGCTTCTCGGTCTCCGGCGCCAGACGATCCGCGATCAGCGCGTTGCCGCGATCCGTGACGTGGGCGGTATCGAAGAAGATCGTGTCGGCGGTGTCGTCGAACACGTTCGACAGATCGACGAAGGTGACCCCGCGCGCCGATGCAACCCGTCGCATCGCCCCGACCGCGCCCGGGAGCCAGTCACCAAAGCGGCGCGTGTATCCCGGGTGCCGACGGTCCATGTAGACGAGCACCCCGTCGTCCGCCGCAGTCCGTCTCCGCTTGGCGACCAGCGTGGGCTGAAAGACGCAGATCACCCGGATGCCGCGCGCCTGCAGCAGGGTCACCATCCGGTCGAGATTTCGCCGGTAGGTGTCGATGATCTCGGGGTCCGCCGCCGGCGCGGCCAGCGGGAGCCCGTCACGAACGCCCCGCAGGCGACGCGCCCAGAATCCCAGCCCGCTCTCCTGAACGCCGAGCTGAACCCGGTAGGCCAGCAGGTGCCGGAACGAGTTGAAGTGCACGGCGCGCTCGAGCCACGAGAAGTTGCTCGGATATCCCGGTCGCGGATCGAAGAGCAGCGCCGAGTTCAGGTCGTTGAACCCGTCGTAGACCACGGCGATATCGGGTTCCAGGTCGAGGACCTCGAAGGTCAGCCGCGCCAGCTCCTGGCCGGACACGTAGGCGGGAGGGCCGGCATTCACCACCTCGACGTCGCGCCCGGTCTGCGTGCGCAGGGCGGCTTCCAGCCGCGCGGGAAACGTGACCGCGTCCGAGCTCGCACCGGTGCCAAACGCCGCCGACCCCCCGATCACGGCGACTCGCACGCGGCCCGGGGGCTTGGGGCCCGGGACCGCGGGTCCCCGAAATCCCAGCGCGTTCGTGTTGACGGTGGGCGAACGGTAGTTCGCCCGCGGGGCAAACCCCACGTAGGGCTTCAGCTCGGCCACCGCCAGCCGATCGTAGTCGAGCCACTGGGCTTCGGACAGGCCGGACAGCGCGGCGCGTGACGGCTCGGGGACAAGACCCTCGCGGCGCAGCACGGCGGTGCGGCCCGCCCGCGCCGCCACCTCCGCCGCGGCGATGGCCAGCAGCGTGACCGCCCCGATGATCACGGCGCTGCGGATCCAGGTCCTCACGGCTCGGTCGGCCGATGCGAGTCTGTCGCCGTCGCGACGCGCAGGCGCGCCAGGGGGAGAAAGTCCGCGAGCTGCCTCACGATGAGCGAGCGATCGCCGCGCGTCAGGATGACGAAGAAGCCGACCCCCAGCGCCACGAGCCCTGCGCCGGCGAGGCCGATCAGCGCCGTCGCGAGACGATCGATCCACGGCCGCACCAGGTGGGCCACGCCGGCGGTGGCGGCCACCACCAGCACGAGACCCATCGTCGTGCTCGTGCGCTCCTCGGCCGGGGCCAGGACCACCCGTCGCGCCAGCACCATGTCCGTCAGTCCGACACCGGCCAGCCATCCCGCCACCGCGTACGCCACGGCCTGCACCCCCAGCGTCGGCCCCAGCGCGAGCACGAACACGATGGCCAGCGCCGACCACGCGAGGACCGTGAGTCCGCTCAGATCCGGCCGCCCACAGCCTTCCAGCGTGACGGCGTCGAGCGCGCCCACCGCCATCACCGCGTAGCCGAGGACCAGCACCAGCAGCACCGGCCCGCCGTGCGTGGCCATCTCGGGACCGATCCACGCCCGCAAGAACTCGTCGCCGAGCAGGACGAGCGGCGCGGCCATCGACAAGGCCACCCAGATGAGCAGCCGCGTCGCCGCGGCGTGTTGCCGCCGCAGCGCGGCGTGACTGCCGGCCGCGTGCAAGGCGCTGGCGCGCGTGAAGAACGACCCGGCCACGGCGCCGCCGATCGCGTTGACGCGGGAGGCCACGCTGGCCGGAACCGAGTAGTACGTGAGCGCGGTGATGGAGCCCAGGAAGGCCACGGCCAGGCGATCGACCTGCAAGATCACGATCCCGCAGGCCCGCGTGCTCATCGACCAAGAGCCGAAGGAGGCCATCTCGCGCAGATATCGCGGCGACCAGCGCGGCGTCGGCTCCACGGTCCGCAATTCGTGGCGACTCCGGAGAGCGTAGAGCGTCAGTACGACGACGTTGATCAGCACGTTGACGGCCAGCAGGAGGTTCAGGCTCGCGCCCAGCCGCATCGCGACGTAGGAGCCGAGGGGCAGCAGCACGCTGCCGATCGTGTTCACGCGGCCGGCCTCGTCGAACCGCTGGCAGCCCCGCAGGAGCGTGCCGGCGAGGTTGATCTGCAGCGTCAGCGCGAAGGACGCCGCCGCCAGCACCAGTGCCCAGACGACTGCCGCGTCGCTGCTGGTTCCGGTGCGGCGCAGGATGGCCGGGCCCACGACCAGCGCCCCGGCCACCGACAGCACCCCCACGCCCCCGAGGAAGTACGTCAGCGTGAAGAAGCGTCCGACGAGGTCGCCTCTCCGCCCGGTGGCCGCGTCATCGGCGAAGTACCGCCCGGCCGCCCACGTGAGCCCGAAATCGAAGAACGAGGCGTAGGAGGCCAGCGTGAGCACGAGGACGTACAGACCGAACTCCGCGGGGCCCAGCCGGGTGAGGAGCAGTGGCGTTACGAACAAGCTGCCGACCACACCGCACACCGTCGCGACCACCGACCACACGAGACCACGCTTCACTCGCACCTCGGACGATGGCGGGGCGCGTTCGACGGCAGGGCTTCGGGAGCGAGAGGAGGCGGTTGCCTGGTGACCGCGGTCAACAACTCAGCGCGTCTGCAGGTCGGCGTCCACCATCATCTCGACGAGCTCCTTGAAGCTGACCTTCGGGCGTCCAGCCCAGCGTGCGGCGCGCCTTGCCGGCGTCGCCGATCAGCAGATCGACCTCGGCCGGTCGCACGTGGGCGGCGTCCACCACGACGTGATCGCTGCCAGTCGAGCCCGGCCCGCGCGAAGGCGATCTCGCACAGCTCGCGCACGCTGTGGGTCTCGCCGGTGGCGATCACGTAGTCGTCGGGCGTCGACTGCTGGAGCATCATCCACATGGCCTCGACGTAGTCGCCGGCGAATCCCCAGTCGCGCTTGGCGTCGAGGTTGCCCAGCCGGAGCTCGCTGCGCCAGTCCGAGCTTGATCCGGGCGGCACCGTTGGTGATCTTGCGAGTCACGAACTCCCGGCCGCGGCGGGGCGACTCGTGGTTGAACAGGATGCCGGACACCGCGAACAGCCCGTAGGACTCGCGGTAGTTGACGGTGATGTAGTGGCCGTACACCTTGGCCACGCCGTAGGGGCTGCGCGGGTAGAAGGGCGTCGCCTCGTTCTGCGGGCTCTCGCGCACCTTGCCGAACATCTCCGACGAGGACGCCTGGTAGAAGCGGATGCTCCGGTTCGACCACGCCGGATCGCTTCGAGCATGCGGGTCACGCCGAGCGCGGTGAACTCGCCGGTCAGGATCGGCTGCGCCCACGAGGTCGGCACGAACGACTGGGCCGCGAGATTGTAGACCTCGTCGGGGCTCGACGTCGTGCAGCAGCGTGATGAGCGAGAGCTGGTCGAGCAGGTCGCCCTCGCGCAGATCGATCTTGTCTTGCAGGTGCGCGATGCGCTCGAAGGTGTCACCGGAGGAGCGGCGCACCATGCCGATGACCTCGTAGCCCTTCTCGAGCAGAAACTCGGCCAGGTAGGAGCCGTCCTGCCCGGTGATCCCGGTGATGAGCGCGCGTCGTTGGGTCACAACGGCTCGATTCTAGCCGAGCGCGCGCTAACCTCGTATTCTTTTTACTCTCTGCTCCACCGCTTACTCTCTGCTCCACCGCCAATGCCGACTGACGCCGGGCGATGACGCCGCCGTCCGAAGCCTTGGCGCGGCCGCGGCGAAATCGGCGGCGCCACCACCCCGGCGCTCCGTGGACTCGGGCAAGACAGGTGCCAGGCGCGCGCCACGTGACCACCCGCACTTGGACGCGGCCCGTTCCGCGCGATGTCCCATCGTGGGAAGCGCGCGGGTGGTTCCACGCACCTTCACTCCACACGCACCTCCGCGACGGGCGGGCGCGGCTTGACAGTGAGGGGCGAACGAGGATTGATAGGGGTCGGGAGACATCGATCGCATGAAGATCCTGATCATCGAGGACGAAGCGTACGTGGCCCGGATGCTCGCCGACTCCCTCCGCGTCGACGGGCACGAGCCCATCATTGCGCTGGGTGCCGAGCAGGGACTGGCGATGATCGAGCGGGAAGACCCTCAGGCGGTGTTCCTGGACCTGGTCATGCCCGACGTGAGCGGGCTGGAAGTGCTCCGGCAGATCCGCGAGAAGTCACCGCACCTGCCGGTCGTCATCGTCACCGGATACGCCTCGCCGTCCGAGGTGGACGAGGCGCGACGCCTGGGTGTGGCCGACATCATCGAGAAGCCGTTCGTCCTGCGCCGGCTGAACGCCGCACTCGGCGCCGTCGAGGCTCGCCGCCCGCACGCCTAGACCGGCAGCTGCCCCTTGTTCCCCGCCCGGGGGCGCCCGGCGCGGTCGTCCAGCCCGCACTCGGCGATCTTGAGCAGCATGGTCTTGTAGCTGATCTTCAGCACACGCGCCGCCTGCTTGCGATTCCACCGCACGCGGTGCAGCACCTCGGCGACCGCCTTCTTCTCGGCCTCGAAGGCCGCGCGGCGGGCGATCTGCCGCAGGCCGAGGGCGTCGGCCGGGACCGGGCTGCCGCCGTGGCCGTTGGTGGCCTGGGCCCCGGCCGGGTGCCCGTTGGCGCCGGGCTCGCGCCGCTCGACGCCGTTCCACACCGCGGCCGGCCGGGCGTGCGCGCCCGACAGCGTGGTGATGATCTCCTCGTGCACGCGATTGACGTGGCCGAGGACCACCAGGCGCCGGATCAGGTTCTCGAGCTCGCGCACGTTGCCGGGCCAGTGGTACTCGATGAAGAGCTTCATCATCGGCTCGGCGACCTCGACCCGGCGCCCGCCTTCCTCGGCGAACTTCGTCAGGAAGTGCTCGATCAGCGCGGGGATCTCTTCGCGTCGCTCGCGGAGGGCCGGCACGTGGATCTCGACGACGTTGAGCCGGTAGAACAGGTCCTCGCGGAACTGGCCCAGCCGCAGCGCCGCCTGCAGATCGCGGTTGGTGGAGGCCAGGATGCGCGTGTCGGCCTGGATCAGCTCACGTCCGCCGATCCGGAAGAATTCGCGGTCCTGGAGCACGTGGAGCAGCTTGGCCTGCAGCGGCAGCGGAAGCTCGCCGATCTCGTCGAGGAACAGGGTGCCGTGCTGGGCGAACTCGAACTTCCCCTGCTTGCGCTGGTAGGCGCCGGTGAAGGCGCCCTTTTCATGGCCGAACAGCTCGGACTCCAGCAGCTCGGACGGCAGGGCCGCGCAGTTGACCTTCACGAACGGCTGCTCGGGACGTCGCGAGGCGCCGGGGATCGCCCGGGCGATGAGATCCTTGCCCACGCCGCTCTCGCCGCGGACCAGGACGGTCGCACTGCTGTCGGCGATCTCTTCGATGATCCGCCGGATGGCCCGCATGCTGTCGCTGTGCGCGAACAGGTTCCGGTAGTCGGGGTGCCTGGGCTCCCACGACCGCGAAGCGGAATCCGGATGGATGATTCGAATGCTCGCCGGCTTGCCAGTGCGATCCATGTCTCTAATAGCCTCCCCTGAGCACCGCTTGTGTGAGCTTTACTTCTCAAGCGAGCGGCAAGGTGCAAGCGGCCTACCAAGCCGGCGGGGGAGATAACCTCTTGAGTCTTCGACCTTCTGTTTCGAGACGCTCGGAGGGCAGGCGGAGGAGTGCCCGGTGAGATGCTGACCGTCGAGTGAAAATCGACCGGCCCGTTCGATCGCCCTAGGTGATGACCGTCCGCATCCACTCGAGCGTCGCAGCGATGCCGCGCTCGAGCGGATTGCGAGGCTGCCAGCCCAGCAGCGCGCGGGCGTGGGCGTTGGCCAGCACGCTGCGGCGCACTTCGCCGGCCCGTGCCGCGACGTACTCGGGGTCGCACGCCACGCCGACCGCGGCGGCCACCTGCCGGAGCAGCGCGTTCACGGAGGTCTCCCGGCCGGTCGAGATGTTGACGACCCCGCTCGCCGCACTGACCAGCGCGAGCTCGGCGGCCTCGGCCACGTCCGCCACGTAGACGTAGTCGCGCGTCTGCTCGCCGTCGCCGTAGATCGTGCACCGCTGACCGCCCAGCAGTCGCCGCGCGAAGATCGCCACGACGCCCGCCTCACCGTCGGGCCGCTGGCGAGGCCCATAGACGTTGGCCAGGCGCAACGTCAGACCCGTCATGGACGTCAACCCGGCAAAGCACTCGAGGTACCGCTCGGCGGCGACCTTGGAAACGCCGTAGGGCGACGTGGCCCGTGTAGGATGCTCCTCCGGGGTCGGCAGGACGTCGGTGTCGCCGTAGGCCGCTCCGCCCGTCGAGACGTACACGACGCGCCCGGTCCCCGTCCGCCGGCAGGCATCGAGCAAGTTGATGGTGCCGAGCACGTTCACCGAGGCATCGAAGAGGGGCTCCTCGACCGACCGCGGCACGGCCGCTTGCGCGGCCAGGTGCACGACCGCCTCGGGCCGTGTCGCCGCGACGATACGCGGCAGCTCCTCGGTGCGGATGTCGCACCGCTGCAGCGTCGCGCGCGGGTTGACGTTGGCGGCCAGCCCCGTGCTGAGGTCGTCCACCACCACCACGCTGTGGCCCGCGGCCACCAGCCGATCGACCACGTGAGATCCGATGAAGCCGGCACCGCCGGTGACGAGAACCCTCAAGGGTCGAGCCTCACTTCGCGCGGACGGACGCGAGAAAGCGCAGCAGGGCGCGGTTGAAGAGATCGGCGTGCTCGAGGAAGAAGCCGTGGCCACCAGGCAGCACCGTGAGCCGGGCCCGCGGAATCCGCCGCGCCAGCGCCCGGGAGAAGGCCGGCGGGGTGAGGATGTCGTCCTTGCCGACCAGGACCAGCGTCGGCACCCGGATCCCGGCCAGCCGCGTCACGCGGGTGCCGCTCCACGCCACGATGCCCCTGCCCTGACGCTCGATCGCCTCCGCCTTCGTCTGGTGCGGATAGGCCATCGCGCGCTGGAAGGCCGTCTCGACGTTTTCCTTGTGCGCGAAGAACTCCGGGGTGAACAGCCACGGGTACACCACGTGGCGATACCGCTCCTCGACGGGCACCCGGTAGGCGAGCGAGATCCACGACTCGATCGTGTGCAGAAAGCGGGCGTCGCCCTCGGCCCACGTGCAGGCCAGCGTGAGCGAGCGCACCAGCTTGGGGTGCTGCAGGGCCAGCTCCATCGCGATGGTGCCGCCCATGGAGGCGCCCACCACGTGGGCACGCGCGATCTTCAGCTCGCGCAGGAGCGCCGCGGCGTCGTCGGCCATCTGGGCGGTCGAGTACACGGGATCGGCTGGCAGGTCGGTCTGGCCCACCCCGCGGTTGTCGAACGTCACCACCTGAAAGCGGGGCGCCAGCGCCTTCACCTGCAGCGCCCAGCCTGCCGACGGCGCCGACAGGCCATTGATCAGGAGCACGGCGTCGCCCTGCCCGGTGGTCTCGTAGTACACCCGGATCTTGTTGAGGATGGCGTACGGCATCAGCCGCGCCTCACGGAGCGAGCAGCGCGACCTTGATGGAGTCGGCGCGCTCGTGGGCGGCGAAGGCCTCGCCGATCGCGGCGAACCCGAACCGGTGGGTCACCAGCGGCCGCGTGCGCACGGCGCCGGACTCGATCAGTCGCATCGCCTCGGGGAACTCGTCCTGATAGATCATCGACCCGCTGATCGTCACCTCGCGACGGACCACCGAGAAGAACGCCACGGCGGTGGGCTCGTGGGGCAAGCCGGTCAACACGACGCGGCCACCGGGCCTCACCAGCGTCAGCGCGTGGGCCACCGCCTCGGCCGTACCCGCGGTCTCGATCACCACGTCCACGCCCTCGCGTGCGGAGAACCGCCGGGCCACCGCCTCGAGCGAGCCGTCGTCGACGACGTGGGCCATCTCGGCGCCGAGCTCGTGGGCGAGGGCGAAGCGACGGGACGTCCGGCTCACCACCAGGACTCGGGCGCCATGCGCCCGCAAGACTTGAAGCGCCAGCAGACCGAGCGTCCCGCCGCCGACGACCGCCGCGGTCTCGCCCGGACGGACGCCGGCCTTGGCCACCGCGCGGACCACGACCGCCAGCGGCTCGGTGATCATGAGGTCGTCGTCGGAGACGGTTTCGGGCGCGGGCCAGCAGCAGCGCTCGGGCACTCGAGCGAGCTCGGCAAAACAACCATCGACATCGATACCTACGGCCGTCCGTCTCAGGCAGAGGTTTCGATTGCCCTCGCGGCAGAGGGCGCAGGCACCGCAGGAGTAGTTGGGCTCGACGGCAACCCGGGCGCCGACCTGGACGGCGCTGACCGCAGGCCCCACGGCCTCGACGCGCCCCACGAACTCGTGTCCGAGCACCAGCGGATACTGCACCGGGCGGTCTCCGGCCCAGATGCGGTAGTCGGTGCCGCACAGGCCCGACATCGTCATGCGAACGAGCACCTCCCCGGGGCCGGGCCGGGGCGACGGGGCGCTCTCGATGCGGAGATCGCGGGGACCATGCAGAACCGCGGCTTTCACGCGGGAGACTCTACCCCACTCACCCGACTTTCGCCCAGAATCGGCCGGGAGATGCTGCACTCAGGCGGCGGTGTGTCCTCCGTCCAGAAAGATCGTCTGGCCGGTCATGAAGTCCGCCCCGGACGAGGCCAGGTACACCGCCAGCGGGCCTATCTCCTCGAGCCGACCCGTACGGCGGGCCGGGATGTCCCGCGTGAGTCGCTCGCGAATCGCCGGGTCGCCGAATGCCGCCTCATTCATCTCGGTCACGAACCAGCCGGGGGCAATGGCATTGACCTGGATGTTGTGTCGCGCCCACTCCACGGCCAGCGCCCGGGTGAGCGAGATGATGCCGCCCTTGGTCGCCGCGTAGAGGCTGTACCCCGGCAAGCCCACGGCGGCGAGCACCGAGGCCAGGTTGATGATCTTGCCGGCGCGCTGGCGAATCAGGTGCGGCGCGGCCGCGCGGCAGCCGTGGAACACGCCCGTGAGGTTCACGTCGATGATCGACCGCCAGTCCTCGGGCGAGGCCTCGGCCAGCGGCGTGATCCGGGCGATGCCGGCGTTGTTCACCACGATGTGCAGGCCGCCGAGAACCTCCACCGTGCGCGCCATGCAGCTCTCGACGTCGGCGAAGCTGGTCACGTCGGTCGGGACCACGAGCGCGCGGCCGCCGCGCCGCTCGATCTCGTGGGCGGTCTCCTCGAGCTTGGGCTTCGATCGCGCCGCCACCGCGACGTCACCCCCCGCCTCCGCCAGCGCGATGGCGATCGCGCGCCCCAGGCCACCGCTGGCCCCCGTCACCACCGCGACCCGTCCGGCCAGCGACGGGGCGCTAGGCGTAGAGCGCCTCCAGGTCCGCCCGGTACTTCTCGGCCACGACCTTGCGCTTGACCTTGAGCGTGGGCGTCAGCTCGCCGCCCTCCAGGGTGAAGTCGCCGGCCAGCACGGCGAACTTCTTGACCTTGGCGTAGGACTGCAAGTTCGTGTTCTTCTCCTCGATCGTGCGCGCCACGCGCTCGACGATCTTGGGGTGCTTCACCAGGGCGGCCGGATCGGCGTTGAGGAGGCCCTGCTCGCGCGCGAACTTCGCCAGCTCGTCGGGGTTGAGCGTGATCAGCGCCACCGGATACGGTCGACGGTCGCCGTGGACCATCACCTGGCTGATGAACGGGTCGGCCTTCAGGAGATTCTCGATGTTCTGCGGCGCGATATTCATGCCGCCGGCGGTGACGATGAGGTCCTTCTTCCGGTCGGTGATGAACAGAAAGCCGTCCTCGTCGATCCGTCCGATGTCGCCGGTGTGGAACCAGCCGTCGGGCTCGAAGACCTCGCGAGTCGCCTCCGGCTGCTTGAAGTAGCCGCGAGTCGCGATGTTGGCGCCACGGGCCATGATCTCGCCGTCGGGCGCGATCTTCAGCTCGACCCCGGGCAGCGCCTGCCCGACCGAGCCGAACTTGAACCGATCGGGCCGGTTGAACGTGAGCGCCGGACAGGTCTCGGTCAGCCCGTAGCCCTCGAGGAGCAGGATGCCGGCGGCGTGGAAGAACTCGGCGATGTCGCGGGCCAGCGGCGCCCCACCCGACACCGCCCATTGCAAGCGTCCACCGAGGCGCGGCGTGGAGCTTGCTGAAGACGAGCTTGTGGGCGATCTTGCGCTTGATCTCGAGCCCGGTCGGCACCGGCTGGCCTCGCTGCTGATGGCGACTCACCTCACGGCCGACCGAGACGGCCCACTGGAAGATCTTCCGCTTCGTCGGCGACCCGGCCTCGGCCGTGGCCAGCACGCCCGCGTAGACCTTCTCGAACACCCGCGGCACGCTGAACAGCAGGTGGGGCCGGACCTCCGGCAGGTTGTCGCGCAGCTTGTCGAGGTTCTCGGCAAAGGCGGTGGTGAGCCCGTGGGCGATGCCCAGGAACGACTCCATGCGCGCGAACGAATGGGCCAGCGGCAGGAACAGCAGGTGGACCCAGGCGTCCTGCACGGGCGTCGCCTTGGTGGAGGCCGCCACCGCGGCGATGTGGTTGCCGTGCGTCTGCACGACGCCCTTCGGCGGGCCGGTCGTGCCGGACGTGTAGACGATCGACGCCACGTCCGCCGGCATGGTGGTGGCCACCCGCTCGGCCAGCGTGGACTTGTGCGACCTCGGCGTTCTCGCGCCCGATCCGCTGCAGCGTCTGCCACGTCATCACCGATTTCGGCGGCTGCGCCGCCTCGTAGCCGCCGATGACGACGATGTGCTCGAGGTGCGGGAAGCTTGTCGCGGACCTCCAGGACCTTGGCGAGCTGACTGGCGTCCTCGACGAACACCGTCCGCGCGCCCGAGTCGCCGATCACGTAGGCCACGAGATCCGGCGGATAGCTCGGATAGATCGGCACGGTGATGCCGCCCGTGCTGAAGATGGCGAAGTCGGCCTGCACCCACTCGGCCCGGCTCGACGACAGGAGCGCGATCGCGTCGCCCTTCTCCCGCCCCAGGGCGATGAGCCCCAGGGCCACCTCGCGGACGATCTGCCCCATCTGCCGCCACGTCAGCGTCTGCCAGGCGCCGCCCTGCTTGAACTGCTGGGCCGGCCGGTCCGAGCCCCGCTCCACCCGATCCCAGAACAGCCTGGCGAGTGTGTCCTCGGCCATTGAGTCCTCCTGCGACCCGTCAGCGTTCGTGAAGCCGAACTCCTGGAATCTCCAGGGTTTTCGAGACACTACCATCCGGGCAATGACGCATAGCGATAAAACGCTTGCCACCGATAACGCGTCGCGTTACAGTGGCGGGCGTAGGCGAGGTAGACGGATGAAAAAGCAAACCAGGCAGCCACGGGCTGAAGCAGCGAAGGGAGACATCATGCAGGACGCGAAGAAGACTCAGGAGATGTTCACGCAGGGCTCGGGCAAGATCGTCGAGGCGATGACGGTATGGTCGGAGGCCAACCAGCGGGTGGTGCGCGAGCTGGCCGAGCTCTCGGCTGTCGCCGCCAAGGAAGGCGTCCGGCTCTACGCCGAGCTGCAGCAGAGCGGTATCGAGGCGCTGCGTGAGGCGCAGGCCACGGCGCTGCGGTGGCAGAGCGGCTGGCAGGAGACGTCGCGCGATCCGTTCGCCTGGTACCACCGGGCCCTGGCCGACAGCGTGGAGAACACCCAGAAGTGGTTCCGCATGCTGGAGGGCAATGCCCAGTCGGTCACCCGGACGGCCGAGCGACTGCAGACGAGCACCGAGCAGGCGGGCAAGGGTATCCAGGAGTCCTTCACGGAAGCGGTGACGCGACTGAAGGACGTCTACGCCGCCGCGGCGTGACCCGGACGGGTCACTTGGACTCGGCCTTGCGCTTCTGAAGCCGCTCCTCGAGCGAGCGGAGCCGGTCGCGCAAGGCCGCTACTTCCTCCCGCAGCTTGTCGGAGTCCTCGCCGGTGCCGTCCCGCCGCGGCTCGGCGGTCGGCGTCGCCCCCAGCATCGCTCCCCACCCCGCCCGCGTCGGACCAGTCGCGGAAGATCCGCTCCATGTCGCGCTGGCTCGAGACGATACCCTCGAAGGACGAGCGCATGGACTTCTGCACGAAGTCCTGCCAGGACTCGCCGTGCTTGATGAGCTGGTGGAGGAACGCCGAGGGCAGGCTCGCCCGTCGGGTCCGCTCGTTTTCCAGGATGATCTGGGTCAGCGTGACGGAGGTCAGGTCCTCGCCGGAGGCGGCGTCCACCACGGAGATCTCCCGGCCGCCGCGGATCATCTCCTCGATCTCCTCGAGGGTGACGTACCGGCTCTCCTGCGTGTCGTAGAGCTTGCGGTTCGAGTAGCGCTTGATGACGTACGCCATCGCGTGAAGCGGAGTTTAACACCGTGCGTCACACCTCACAAGAAGCGCGGCATGTTAGACTGACCAATCTCAGTGCGCGCAGGAGGTTTGAATCCATGAAATTGAAGGGTCGCACCGCACTGGTAACCGGCGGCTCCCGTGGGATCGGACGCGCCGTCGCGCTCGCGCTCGCCGAGGAAGGCGCCGACGTCGCGGTCAACTACGTCTCCAGCGAGTCGGCCGCCCGCGGGGTCGTCGAAGGGATCGGCAAGATGGGCCGCCGGGCCATCCTGGCCCAGGCCGACGTGAGCGACTACCCGGACACGTTCCGGATGGCCCAGGACGTCCTGCGCGGAGTTCGGCCACCTGGACATCCTGGTCAACAACGCCGGGATCAACTCCGACAAGACGTTCACCAAGATGGACCACGCGTCCTGGCGCAAGGTGCTCGGCACCAACCTGGACGGCGTGTTCAACTGCACCAAGGTCTTCGTCGACGGCATGCTGGCCCACGGCTACGGCCGCGTGGTGAACATGACCTCGGTCATCGGCCAGATCGGTAACTTCGGCCAGGCCAACTACGCCGCCTCCAAGGCCGGCGTGGCGGCCTTCACCAAGTCGCTGGCCAAGGAGCTGGCCGGCAAGGGCATCACGGTGAATGCCGTGGCGCCCGGGGTTCATCGAGACGGAGATGGTCTCGAACATTCCCGACAAGGTGAAGAGCAAGCTCCTCGAGCAGATCCCGCTCAAGCGCTTCGGCACGGCCGAGGAGGTGGCGCGGGCGGTCGTGCTACATCGTCTCGTCCGACGGCGACTACATCACCGGAGCCGAGCTGTCGATCAACGGCGGTCTGCTGATGTGAGGCCCGGGCGGCGCCACCCCGGCGCCGCCCTCACTCCTGCCGGGCCGGCCCGATTGCGTATACTCACCTCGGCGGCCTCAGGCCCGGGAGGTTGAATGGCGTCCGTCCTGCTCGTCGTGGCCCGCGACGCATCCCAGCTGCTCACCAGCTTCGAGGCGGAGTTCGCCCACGTGGACGCCGTCTCCGTGCTCCTCGATCGTCGCGTGGCCGAGCGGCGCCGTCAGGGCGACGACGGCGGCGCCGAGCGCCGGCGGCGTGACCGCCGCGAGCGGCCCTGGGCCGACACGCGGCTGCGCCAGCACGGCTGGACGCTCAGCGATGCCGTGACCGAAGGCCGCCGGGGCGCACCCGCCGCAGCCGTGTTGTCCGCCACCGATCCGCGCAAGGTCTCCGAGCTGCTGGAGGCCATCCAGACCCTCAGCCGGGAGCTGAACCTCACGCGCCTGCTGCAGGTCATCATGGACAAGGCCTCCCGCCTGATGAACGCCGACCGCTCGTCGCTGTTCGTGGTGGACGAGGAGCGGGGCGAGCTGTGGTCGAAGATCGCGCAGGGACTCGAGGTCCGCGAGATCCGCGTGCCCATCGGCCAGGGCATTGCCGGCCAGGTCGCGGCCACCGCCGAGACGGTCAACATCGCCGACGCCTACGCGGACGAGCGCTTCAACCAGGAGGTCGACCGCCGTACCGGCTATCGGACACGCTCGATCCTGTGCGCGCCGGTCGTCGACGTCGGCGGCCGCGTGGTGGCCGTGCTGCAGATCCTCAACCGCCTCGACGGCGAGCCGTTCGACGAGGACGACGAGCGGCTGCTCGGCTCCTTCGTCGGACAGATCGCCATCGCGCTGCGCAACGCCCAGCAGATGGAGCAGATCGAGGCCCGGCGCCAGACCTCCGAGCTCCTCCTGGACGTCATGAAGTCGTTCTCCTCCGAGCTGGAGGTGGACGCCCTGCTCCGCAAGATCATGGAGCGCACCTCGGCGGTGCTGCAGGCCGACCGCTCGACGCTGTTCCTGGTGGATCGGCGCACCAACGAGATCTGGTCGAAGGTGGCCCAGGGCGCCGGCATGGTGGAGATCCGCGTGCCCATCGGCCGCGGTATCGCCGGGACGGTCGCCGCCACCGGCGAGACGATCAACATTGCCGACGCCTACGCCGATCCTCGCTTCAACCCCGAGGTGGACCGGCGCACCGGCTACCGCACGCGGACGATCCTCTGCGCTCCCATTCGTGACGGCGCGGGGGCGGTGGTGGGGGTGGCCCAGGTGCTGAACAAGGCCGCCGGGCCGTTCGATCGCGACGACGAGGAGCTGCTGGCCGCGCTGTCCGCGCAGGCCTTCATCGCGCTCGACAACGCCCGGCTCTTCGAGTCGGTCGTGACGATGAAGAACTACAACGAGAGCATCCTGTCGTGCATGGCCACCGGCGTCCTCACCCTCGACAGCGCCGGCGCGGTCACCGGCGTGAACCCCGCGTTCCGCCGGATCTTCGGGGTGGCCGACGACGCCGAGACCGGCCTGGGCGTCCGCGACGTCCTCGACGCCAAGCACAACGAAGCCTTCGTCGAGCGGCTGGATGCCTGCGCCCGCAGCGGCGAGGCCACCACGCTCTACGAGCTCCGCTACACCCTGCCCGGCGACGAGTCGGTGAACGTCAACGCCAGCGTGGTTCCCCTGCTGGACAGCAAGGGCCAGCCCCTCGGCGTGGTCGTGGTGGCCGACGACATCACCCAGGAGGAGCGGCTGATGTCCACGCTGTGCCGCTACGTGACCCGGGAGATCGCCGAGGAGGTCCTCAAGTCGAAGGGGAACGCGCGCCTGGGCGGGACCCGCCAGCCGGTGTCCATCCTGTTCTCGGACATCCGGAGCTTCACGGCGATCAGCGAGCAGCTTCCACCCGAGCAGATCGTGGAGTTCCTCAACGACTACTTCGCGCTCATGGTGCACGAGATCTTCGCCGAGCAGGGCACGCTCGACAAGTTCATGGGCGACGGCATCATGGCGGTGTTCGGCGCGCCCATCAGCCGGCCCGACGATCCGGTGCGCGCGGTGCGGGCCGCGCTCGGCATGCGGCGGGGCCTGCGCCGCTTCAACGCCGTCCAGCGCGAGCGTGGCGCCGTCGAGATCGAGATCGGGATCGGGATCAGCCACGGCGAGTCGATCTCGGGCAACATCGGCTCCGAGCAGCGGATGGAGTACACGGTGATCGGCGACAGCGTGAACATCGCCTCGCGGCTGGAGGGGCTCACCAAGAACTACCCCTACAAGATCCTGATCAACGATCAGATCTACGAGCAGGTCAAGGACACGTTCGACTGCGTCCTGCTCGGCGAGGAATTCGTCAAGGGCCGGGCCCAGGCCGTGCTGGTGTACGGCGTGGCCGACCGCGACTGAGGCGGCGCTACCTCCGGCGCGGCGGCGCGCCCGCCAGCATCGACAGCGACAGCACTCCCCAGAAGGTCATGGCCTGCGCGGCCCACGTCCACGGGTTGTAGGCCAGCACGGCATCCACGCCGGCTCCGGCTCGACTCGTCCCTCGTAGACCACCCGCGTGCGCGACGGCATGATCCACGCCTCACCGGAGAGCACCTCGTCGCCGTGCTGGTTGACGCACACGGTCTGCAGGCGGATGCGATTGCGCTCGGGGAGCATCTCGACGATCTCGGCGCGGGCCGTGATGACGTCGCCGGCCTTGACCGGCTTGACGAACTTCAGCGACTGCGACAGGTAGATCGCGCCCGGACCGGGCAGCTCGGTGCCGATGACCGCCGAGATCAGGCCCGCGGTGAAGATGCCGGGCGCGATCGGCGCCTTGAACGGCGTGCGCGGCGGCGTAGGCCGGATCGCTGTGCACGGGGTTGTAGTCGCCGACCGCATCGACGAACGCCGCGATGTCGTCCTGCTCGACGACCCGCGTGATCTCCGCCCGGTCCCCGGCCGCCAGCTCCGCGATCGTCTTGCCGATCATGGGCGCTCCTTGGCGTCGAGCCGGCGCAGGATCGCCTGCACGCCGTCCTCGACCCGTTCCATCCGCTCCTCCAGCTCGACGATCTGCTTGGCCACGCCGGTGAGCTGGCTCCGGGAGGCGAGGTTGAGGGAGACGAGCAGCTGGTCCAGCGCCTGCTCGCCGGCCTTCTTGACGGGCGCCTGCGCGGCCAGCATCTGCTCGAGCGAGCGCGCCCATCATCTGGGCGAAGCCTTCGGTGTTCATGGCCTGGCCGAGCACCCGCGACCACGCCTCGATCCACTGATCGAGGAACTGCTTCCACTGCGCGGCCAGGTCGGGACTGGCCGGGGTCTGCGCGAACATGCGCGCCCACGCTTCGAGCCCCTGATTGAGCACCGGGCGCCAGAACGCCATGGGATCGGCGGGCGCCGCCGGCGGGCTCACCTGCCCCACGAGCTTGGTCCACGCCTGCGTGGACTCCTCGAGCTGACGCCGCCACGTGTCGAACAGCTGCGTCGTCGGGTCGCTCATGACTTGCTCTCCCGAGCGCGGCGCCAGCCAGCCCGAGACCTTGGGCCAGCAGTGCAAGGCCGCGCCGCGGCCGGCGATCAGCGAGATGTGGCCCCCGGGCAGCTCGACGTAGTCCTTCTCACGGCTGCTCACCGCATCGATGAGCGCCCGCACGCACGCGGGCGGCGCGATGTAGTCCTCCTTGGCGCCGACCACGAACACCGGGCACTGGATGTTCTGCAGGCGCACCGGGCGCCCGCCGAAGACCAGCTCCCCGCGGAAGAGCTTGTTGCCCTGGTAGAAGTCGCGGACCCACTGGCGGAAGAACTCGCCGGGAAACGCCACGTACTCGTTGGCCCACTTGTTGAGCGCGGTGAATCCCTCGACGTACTTGTCGTTCCACGCGTTCCACCAGAGGTTCAGGTTGGTGGAGAGATCCATGGTGGGCTTGAGCAGCTTGAAGCCGGCCTTCACCAGGTCGGCCGGCACCGAGCCCAGCGTGTCCACGAAGCGGTCGACGTCGAAGTGCTTGCGATCGAGCCACAGGCCGAACAGACCGATCTGCGAGAAGTCGATCGGCCCGGCCATGTTGATGAAGTTGCGCACCGGGATCTCGGGATGCGAGGCCACGAACGACGCCGACAGCGGCGCGCCCATGCAGTAGCCGAGCACCGTCAGCTCGCTCGCGCCGGAGGTCTCCAGCACCTTGGCGGCCATGCGCGGCAGGATCTTCACCACGCAGTCCTCGAACGTCAGGTCGTTGTCCTCCGGACCGAACACACCCCAGTCGAGGAGATAGAAGTCGAAGCCCTCGCGGGTCATGTGCTCGACGAACGAGCCGCCGGGCAGCAGGTCGAAGATGTAGGGCCGGCTGATCCCGAGGTTCGGCACGAACAGGATCGGCGTGCGGTGCGTACGGCTCGAGGCGTAGCGATAGAGCCGTGACTTGTTGCGCTTGTAGATTTCCTGCCGGGGCGTCTGTCCGGTCTTCGGCTCCGGCGCCGTCGACAGGCGCGCCAGGTTGCTCATGCGCCGGACGTTGCGATCGAGCTCTTCCTGCCACTGCTTGGCGACCTCGGGCGAGACGGCCGCCGCCGCACCGTTGAACCCGCTGGTGAACCGCTCGACCACGTCCGCGAAGCGCTCCTGAGCCATCGGGCCTCCTCCGTACTCGCCCGGGCCGGCGCTCGAGGTGCTGCGCGGGCGATCGGATCCTCAGTATCGCACGATCACGCCGCGGCGCGTCAGGATTCCGCCGCGCCGCGGCACACGAGTCCCGATCTCTGATGCGCGACCTACATCGAGAACATCGATCCCAGCTTCATGGCCAGGCCCATGTCGCCCTTCACCTTGAGCTTGCCGGACATGAAGAGCATCTGTCCCGACTGCTTGCCCGACAGCATGTCGAGCCAGTCCTGGCCCGCGATCGAAAGCGTGAGATTCGGATTCGGGGCGGAGCCGGAGTTCACCGTGCACGCGCCGTCCTTGATGACCGCGTGCCAGGTGCCGCCGCCGTCACCGCTGACGTCGTACTGGATCACCGCCGTCGTCCCGCTGGCCTTGTCGGACCGGAAGCGTCCGGCCATCGCCTCGAACGTCTCCTTCACTGTCGGCATGGGCGTCCTCCTTGGTAGCCGTGTCTAGAATGTAAGCCGTGTCTAGAACGTGAACAGATCCATCCCACCGGTGACCGTCAGGACCGCGCCGGTGATGTAGCGGGCGCGCTCGGAGCAGAGGAACGCGATCGCCGAGGCCACGTCCTCGGGCTGTCCCTCCTGCTGCATCGCCACGCGCTTGACCATGCGCTCGTACAGCGGGCTCAGGCTCGCGTTGGGCGCGACGATGCCCGGGGCGACGGCGTTGCAGGTCACGTTGTACCGCGCGCCCTCCAGCGCGACCGACTTGGCGAAGCCGATGATGCCGATCTTGCTGGTCGAGTAGGCCGTCTGTCCGAAGCCGCCCATCAGGCCGGCGATGGAGGCCATGCACACGATGCGTCCCCAGCGCCGCTCGCGCATCCCGGGAAACACCGCCCGCGTGATCTTCATCGTCCCGGTCAGGTTGACGCCGAGGTTGAACTCCCAGTCCTCGTCGCGCATGTCCTTGAGCTGGCCGACGGTGTAGATCATGCCCGGCGTTGTTGACGCAGATGTCGACGGGCCCCAGCTCCCGCTCGATGCCGCGCGACCGTGTCCTGCACCTGGCCCGTGTCCCGGATGTCGCACGCGTAGCCCCGGGCCTGAGCACCGCGGCCGGCGATCTCCTTCGCGGTCTCCTCCGCCCCCTCGGCGTTCAGATCCACGATGGCGACTTTACAACCCTCGGCGGCCAGCATCACGGCGTCGGCCTTGCCGAGGCTGCGCGCGCTGCCCGTGACCAGCGCGACCTTGCCGGCGATCCCGAGGTCCACTAGCGCCCCTTGAATTCCGGCTCGCGCTTGGCGAAGAACGCCTGGATGCCCTCGGCGGCGTCCTCGCTGCGCAGCGTCGGCAGGAAGGCGTCGATCTCGACGTCGATCGAGCGCGCCATCGGCGACTCCAGCCCTTCGTCCACGGCCTGGATGATGGCCGCGGTGGCCAGCGGGGCACGCTTGGCCAGCTGCCGCGCCAGGGCCTTGGCGTCGTTGAGCGTCTCGCCGTCCTTGCACAGCCGGTTCACCAGTCCGAGCGCCAGGCACTCCGCGGCCGGGATCTGCGTGCCGAGCAGGAGGAACTCCAGCGCCTTGGTGCGGCCGATCAGCCGCGGAAGCCGCTGCGTGCCGCCGTAGCCCGGAATGATACCGAGGTTCGACTCGGTCTGGCCCATGCGCGCCGTCTCCTTGAGCAGCCGGAGGTGACACGCCATGGCGATCTCGCAGCCGCCGCCCATCGCGTGGCCGTTGATGGCCGCGATGATCGGCTTGGGGAAGCGCTCCATCTTCCGCATCACGCTGTTGCCGAAGCGGATGAACGTCTCGACGTCGCCCCCGGCGAAGGCCGAGCCGAGATCGGCGCCGCCGCAGAAGATCCGATCGCCGCTGCCGGTGACGATCACCACCCGCACGCTGTCGTCGGTCTGCACCGAGCTCAGCGCGGCGTTCGAGCTCGCGGATCAGCGTCTCGCTGATGGCATTGGCCGGCGGCCGGTTGAGCGTGACGACCACGAACGACTCTTCCCGCTCGAGGAGCAGCGTTTCAAACGCCATCGCGCGTGACTCCTTTGAGGAAGATCGTGGCCACCTCGTCGGCCGTGTCGACGAGGCGATAGCCGCGCTTGCCCAGCACCCACGAGGTGGCCATCTGGTCCATGGCGCCGAAGAGCACCTTGGTCGCCACCTTCACCGGCAGGTCGGCGCGGAAGCAGCCGGCGGCCACGCCCTCCTCGAGGACCGAGCCGATCAGCTCGAAGTAGGCCGACACCTCGTGGGCCGAGGCGCCGCGGAAGAACTTGTTGCCCTGCCGCAGCTCCACCTGCACCACCTCGGCCAGCTCCGGATTCTGCTCCAGCACCCCGAAGTGCACGCCGACCAGCCGGCGGATCCTGACCACCGGATCGGACTCGCCGGCCATCTCGCGCGCGCTGATGCGCGACGAACCCCGCCATCTTCTCGCGGAAGAGCGTGACCAGGATCTCTTCCTTGGTCTTGAAGTAGAGGTAGATGGTGCCGCTCGCGATCCCGGCCTCGCGCGCGATGTCCGACACGCGCGAGTTGTAGTAGCCGGTCCGCGCGAAGACGCGGATGGCGGCGTCGATGATCTGCTGTGGCTTTTCGGGATCTCGCATGTCGAGCGGGCCTCTCCGAAGCAGCGCGGGTTGGGTGAATCGGCGTTCATTCTACGGGTGGCGGCGAAAGCCTGTCAACGCGTGATAGCATCCCCGCCATGCGAATCAAGTATCGCGTCGGCGTGATGCCCGGGCCGTGGCCCGCCGGCGATGCGGGCCGCGATTTCTTCTGGCGCTTCGTGGACCTGTGCGAGAAGAGCGAGATCGACTCGCTCTGGTTCTCCGAGCGCCTGTCCTCCCCGCTGCCCCTGCCCGAGCCCATGACGGCGATGGCGGCCGTCGCGGCCCGCACCACGCCGACTCAAGTTCGGTCCGAGCGTCTTCGTCACGCCGTTCCGCAATCCGGTACTGATGGCTCGCGAGATCGCCATGGTCGACTACCTGTCCAACGGGCGCATCCTGCCGGCCTTCGGCATCGGCGCCGAGCAGGAGCGCGAGTTCCTCGCCGCCGGCGTGCCGTTCAAGGAGCGCGGGCGCCGCACCGACGAGGCGATCGCCATCATGCGGCGGTGCTGGAGCGAGGACGAGGTCACGTTCGCCGGCGCGTTCTGGCAGCTCGATCGGATCACCGTGCTGCCCCGCCCCGTGCAGCAGCCGCTGCGAGCTGTGGATCGGCGGCAACAGCGAGCCGGCCATGCGGCGGGCCGGGCGGCTGGGCGACGGCTGGATCCCCTCGTTCATCACCCCGGAGCAGTTTCGCGTGGGCGTCGACAAGACCCAGGCCTTCGCCGCCGAGGCGGGTCGCCGCGTGCCGGACGATCACTTCGGCGTGCTCTTCTACTGCTGCATCGACCCCGACCCGGCCGCCGCCCGCGCGCTGGCCGCGCCGTTCATCCCCCGCGGTCGCATCGACGACGCCGCGCTGGCGCGCTGCACGGCGTTCGGTCCGGCCGAGCGTGCGTACGCGAGCGCCTCGAGGAGTACATCGCGGGCGGCGGCTCGAAGTTCATCGTCCGCCCGATGTGCCCGCCGGAGCGGATGCTCGATCAGCTCGGACAGCTCGCCAGCGACGTCATCCCCGACGTGCATCGCCGCTGAGCGGCGCGCCCGGCGTCTCGCGCGCGCCTGGCCGAGGCGCTCAGCCCGAGCGCAGGATGTCGATCAGCAGCTCCGGGTCGATGTTGCCTCCGGAGAGAATCACGCCCACGCGCGAGCCCGCCGGGATCGGCAGGCGCCCCGACAGCACGGCGGCGGCCGCCACCGCACCGGAGGGCTCCAGCACGATGTGGGCGCGGAGTGCCAGGTAGCGGACCGCGGCGCGCACCTCGTCGTCGCTGACCAGCAAGACGCCGGCGAGGTTGGCGCGCAGCACCGGGAAGGTCAACGCCCCCGGCGTCACGGCGCGCAGCCCATCGGCGATCGTCGAGGGCGGCGCAATCGCCACCCGCTGGCCACCGGCCATCGAGAGATAGGTGTCGTTGGCCGTGTCGGGCTCGACGCCGAAGACCTGCATGCCGGGAAACAGGCGTCCGCGCCACCGTCGAGCACCCCGCCAGGAGACCCCCGCCGCCGATCGGGGCGAGCAGCGCGTCCAGCGAAGGCACGTCCTCCAGCAGCTCCAGCGCGGCGGTCCCCTGCCCGGCCATGATCGCGACGTCGTCGAACGGCGGCACCACGATGCGTCCGGTACGCTCCACGATCTCGCGCACGAGCTGCTCGCGGTCGTCGATCATCCGGTCGTAGAAGATGACCTCGGCGCCGTAGTGGCGGGTGGCCTCGAGCTTGAGAGCCGGCGCGTCCTTGGGCATGCAGACGATCGCCGTGGTGCCGACCATGCGCGCCGCCAGCGCCACGCCCTGCGCGTGATTGCCGGAGGAGAACGCGATCACCCCCCGCGCTCGCTCGGCGGGCGTCAGCGCCGCCAGCTTGTTGAGCGCGCCCCGGATCTTGAAGGCGCCGGCCCGCTGCAGGTTCTCGCACTTGAAGAACACCTGGTGCCCGCTGGCGTCGTCGAACGACTGGCAGGCGATGACCGGCGTGCGGTGAATGCGTGAGCCCAGGCGCCGGGCCGCCGCCCGGACATCGTCCAGTGTGATGCTCATCGACGACCGCAGCGCTCGGGCATGGGCGCCGAGTATGCGCGTGACGGCGTGACGCCGCAACCGGGGCGTGCCGCACGGCGGTGGTGCGCCGCGTATACTGGCGCCATGCGACGGATCCCCCTCGTGCTCGCCGCGCTGCTGCTCGTCGGCTGCTCCTCATCTCGCTCGATCTCACGCCGCGCATCCGCCCGCTGGAAGAGGAGACGGTCGAGGGCAAGGGCGACGCCAAGATCCTGTTGATGGACGTCTCCGGCTTCATCTCCGACGAGACGCCGGGCGGCGGGCTGACGATCGGATCGCCGCCCCCGCGCGTGCCGATGCTGGTGCGCGTGCGCGAGGAGCTGGAGAAGGCAGCCGGCGACAGCAAGGTCAAGGCCCTGATCGTCCGCATCAACAGCCCGGGCGGCACGGTGACCGCCTCGGACATCATCTTCCGCGAGCTGCAGAGCTACAAGCGCACCTCGCGGGGTGCCCGATCATCGCCGTCATGATGGACGTGGCGGCCTCCGGCGGCTACTACATCGCGCTGGCCGCCGACACGATCGTCGCGCATCCGACCACGGTCACCGGCTCCATCGGCGTGATCATGATCACGCTCAACGCCGAGGGGCTCATGCAGAAGATCGGGCTGGCGGCCAACGCGATCAAGTCGGGCGAGCGCAAGGACATGGGCAGCCCGTTCCGGGCGCTGACACCGGAGGAGCGCGCGATCTTCCAGGGCGTGATCGACGATCTGCAGCGCCAGTTCGTCGGCCACCTGGTCGAGCGCCGCAAGATCGCCCCGGCCGCCGCCGCCACGCTGGCCGACGGGCGCATCTACACCGCCGACCAGGCGCTCGCGCATCACCTGATCGACCAGATCGGCTACATGCCGGACGTGCTCGACGTGGCGCGCCGGGCCGCCGGCCTGACCGAGGCGCGCGTCGTGGTCTACAAGCGTCCGCGCGAGTACCGGGCGACCTACTACGCGCGCGCCGACAGCGACGCGGGGGCCTTCGCCGCCGTCTCCCAGCTCACCGGCCTCGCCGCCTCCGGCCCCAAGTTCCTGTACGTCTGGTGGCCGTAACTCAGCTCACCGTCTGACCCCGGCGCTCGCTGGCAAGGGCCTTGCTCCTCAAAGTCGGAGATAGAGGAGGTCGGCGATGCGCTCACTGATGGCAGGAATTCTCGGTGTCGTGGCTGCGGCGAGCCTGGCGGGATGCGCCACGACGGAACCGTCCTATGAGCCGACGGGCGCCATGCCCGTCACCAGGCCCAAGGTCGTGACCACCCAGCCGGTCGAGGGCACCGTGACCCGGGTGGATCCTCCCCAGCAGATCGTCGTGCTCGACAACGGTCAGATGTATCGGGTGGCTGGCGATCAGGCCGTCATGGTCAACGGTCAACCCGTGGTGATCAACTCTTTGCAGCCGGGTAACCGCGTGACGGTGGTCGGCCAGCCGGTCGTGTATCAGAACGGCCAGTACGTGACGGTCCCGGCGACGGGCACGGTGGTGGCCACCGTCCCGGCCGCGGCGCCCGCACGGATGTTTGGCCGGGTCACCGACGTCGAGGGCAACGGCAACGTCAAGGTGCGTCTGACGGACGGCAACGCCTTCGAGTTCCGCCCGCCGGTCGGCACCGTGGTGCGCAAGGGCGATCCGGTCGTGATCGACTTTACCTTCGGCGCGACGCCATCGGCGTCACCCCGCTAAGGATCAGTCGGCTGGCGGCCAGGGGGCGCATCGGTCCCCTGGTCGCCACGCGGCTCGAAGCCGGCGCAACGCAGGACCGGTAGCCGCGGATACTTCGCGAATCGCGGATCGGTCGCGCTGAGCTGGCACAGCCAGAACGTCGAGCCGCGTCCCGACACCACCGCGCGCCCGTGCGCACACGCGGTGCAGAGCCCGGCGACCGCTTCATTCACTCGGGCTCGACGATGTCGAGATACTGCTTGAGAATGCGGGCGGTCGCGCCCCAGATCGTCGTGTCACCGTACTCGTAGAAATAGACGTCGCGGACCACGCCGGCCCGCTCCCACTGCTCGACGCGAAAGCAGCCCTTTTCCAGCAGCGCGGCCACCGGCACCTCGATGACCCGCTCGATCTCGTGCCCGTCCGGCTGCCAGGCCACCGGCCCGCGCACGAGCCCGACCCACGGCGTGATGACGAACTGGGTGGCGACCGTCTCGGTGTCGTCCAGCATGCCGAGCGGCTCGACCGCGGCGGGCGGCAGCGCGACTTCCTCGTGCGCTTCGCGCAGCGCCGCGTGGAGATCGTCGGGATCGTCCGGATCGATCCGGCCGCCGGGAAACGAGATCTGGCCGGCGTGCTGGCCGACCCGCTCGCTACGCTGGGCAAACACGAGATTCGCCTCGCCCCGATCCACGATCGCCACCAGTACCGCGGCGCGGATCAGCGGTCCGGGCGGCACCACGCGCCGCGGACGGCCCTGCAGCCGGGTGCGCGTCCGGGCCGCCAGCGTCTCGGCGTCGATCCCGCTCACTCCGTGTGGGCGCGCATCACACGAAGCGCGCGGAGACGGCGCCCAGCCGGGTGAAGCGCGCGCGGACCGTCTCGGCGGCCTTCGGGCGCAGGAGGGCGGACACCGAGCCGGTCATCACCAGGTCGCCCGCCTTGAGCGTGAGACCGCGGGAGCCCAGATGGTTGGCGATCCAGGCCAGCGAGTTGAGCGGGTTACCCATCACCTCGGCCGCGGTGTTGGTCGCCATGATCCGGCCGCTCTGCTCCCACACCAGACCCTCGAGAGCCAGATCGAGCCCGGCGATCGGCGTCAACGCCCCGGCCAGGACCACGGACTTGGCGAAGACCCCCTCGGCGATGACGTCGGTCCCCAGAGCCTTGCCGGTGTACCGGAAGTCCACCAGCTCGAGCGCCGGCTGCGCGCCCTTCACGGCGTCGGCCGCCGCGGACGCCGTGACGCCGGGCCCGGCCAGATCTCGCCCCATCACGAAGGCGACCTCGGCCTCGACGGCCAGTCCCGTGAACCGCGCGACGGGCACCTCGGCGCCCGACGGCAGCACGCTGGAAGCCAGAAGAAACGCGCAGACAGGCTCGCTCACCTGGTACGCGTCCTGAGCTCCGCGGTTCGTGAAGCCCGCCTTCCAGCCCGTCACCGTCTCGCCGCGCCGCACCAGTGCGTCGCGCAGCACATCTTGAAGTCGATACGCCTCGGCCAGGCTCAGCGGCTGGCCCTGCCGCTCGCTCGGCGGCGTGTGCGCGCGGTGCTCGGTGCGGGCGCCGATGAACTCGGCGATCAGCTCGGCGTCGGAAGCCACGATGGGCTCGCTCCTTCTGGCGTCACGGAGCCGCGCAGGCCGGCCAGCACCGCGGTCATGGTGGCCCCGGTCGGTTCCCGGATCACGAGGTCGGCGCGCGCGTCGAGCGGCGTCGGCTCGAGGTTGACGATGACCAGCGTCGCCCCCGCGTGCTTGGCGTGCACCGGCAGATAGGCGGCCGGGTAGACGACCAGCGACGAGCCGAGCACCACGAACAGGTCGGCCGCGCGGGCGCGACGCTCCGCCTCCTGCATCAAGCCGCTGGGCATCGCTTCGCCAAACAGCACGGTGAATGGCTTGATCACCCCGCCGCAGGCCGGGCAGGCCGGGACGTCGACGCCGGCCTCGAGCCAGCCGTGGACCTCGTCGCGCGAGTACGGCGCGGCACAGTCCAGACAGCGCGCGCGGGTCGCGTTGCCGTGCAGCTCCAGCACCCGTTCGGCCGGCAACCCGGCTCGCTGGTGCAGGCCGTCGATGTTCTGCGTGATGCAGCAGTCCAGACGTCCCACCTCGTGCAGACCCGCCAGCGCGCGGTGCGTGGCGCCCGGCATGGCCGCCCGGATCAGCGGGTAGGTCGTGCGGCCCAGCGCCCAGTAGCGGCGGCGGCCTTCCACGCTGCCGATGAAATTCCGGTAGGTGAACTCGGCAGGGTCGAAGCGATCCCACACGCCACCCGGGCTGCGGAAATCCGGGATCCCCGCCTCGGTGCTCACGCCGGCCCCGGTGAAGACGACGGGCCGGTCGGCCTTGGCCAACAGCGCCGCCAGGCGCTCGGCCCCCGTCACCGGGCGTGCTTGCCGGCCCGCGACCGGGCCTTCGCCGTCGACTTGCGGGCCGTCGCGCGGGCCACCGCCTTCGCGCGGGCCGGCGCGCGCTCCACCTCGCCGGGCCGCACGTGCGCCTCGTTTCGCCGGCCCACGCCGCCGCGGACCACGGGTCCCTGCTCGATCAGCGCGATCCAGGCCGTGAGATCGGACGCCAGCTCTGGGTAACAGTTGTCGCGGTAGGCGACCAGCGCGCGCAGCGCGGCGGGATCTTTCCATGGCTTGAGCACGAAGACGCCGTCGAGGTCGTGCGGGTCGAACGGCGCCTCGGCTCCGAGCGCCATCACGACGTACCGCCGGCTGAGCTCGGGCATGAAGGGGGCGCGCTAGGACCCGACGACGATCATGGAAGTGGCGCTAGGGTACCGCCGCCCGCGCCGGCGCCGCAAGGCTCCCCGCGGGCTCACGCCGGCGGCAGCGGCGGCGCGTAGCGGGCCGCGCGGCGCACCCACAGCACGCAGCCCACGAACACCGCGGCGGCGATCGGCACCGCGATCAGATTGGCCCGGCGCCCGGACAGCGTGATGCCCAGCGCGGTCTGTAGTGTGTAGAGGACGTTGTTCGCGATGTGGCAGGTGATCGCGGGCAGCGCGCTGCCCGTGGCCTCGACGAGGTAGCCCAGGTACAGCCCCAGCGCGAAGGCCAGCACGATGTGCACGAGCGAGATGTCGACGTGCAGGATGGCGAACCCCGTGCTGGTCGCCAGCACCGAGGCCAGGGGCGACCAGTGCTCGCGCAGGCGGGATTGCATGTAGCCGCGGAAGAAGATTTCTTCCGCCGTGCCGGCAATGAGTCCGAGGACCACCACCGCACCGAACAGATCGGGGCCCAGCGTCCCCTCGAGCAGCCGGCGAATGAGGACCAGCGCGGGGCTGTCGCCGAGCCCCACCACGATCGTCAGCGACTCCAGCGCTTGACCCAGCGCGAGCAGGCCGAGCACCATGACCGCGAGCGTGGGTCCGGTCTCCCAGCCCGGCAGCAGCCGCAGACGCGCCGGCGTGAGCGGCCGGACCACGAGGACGAGTGTGAGGACCAGTCCGGTCGACGCGGCGAGACTTCCGGCCAGGAGGCCGGGCAGCGTGCCCAGGAGCGTCGCCTCCGGCACGTCCGGGTACATCGTGTGCAGCGTCTCGATCGCGATCCAGGTCGTGGCGAAGATGCCGGCCACGGCCGCCGCATAGGTGGCGAAGACGTGCCAGGGGCGGCCGGGATCCTCGTCCATGCGGTCCGGTCAGGCGGCCGGGCTTCAGTCGCGCAGCGCGCGCCGCGGTGAGGCCTGCTCGACCGCCTGGCCCAGTCGGAAGATCGTGGCCTCGTCGAACGGGCGGCCGACGATCTGCAATCCGAGCGGTCGGCCGTCGCTGGACATTCCGCACGGCACCGCCAGCACCGGTAGCCCCAGGCCATTGAACGGTCGCGTGAGCCGGGAGAACCGTCCCATGCGGCGCACGATCTCCTCCACCGCTCCGGCCGTCACCGCCGCGAGCTCGGGAGGCGGCTCGGGAATCGCCGGGGTCAGGATCGCATCGACCTCGCCGAAGACCTCGCCGACGAACTCGCGGGCCAGTCGCGCGCGCAACCGCCCCGCCTGCAGATAGTCGTGGGCGGAGACGTGCAGGCCGATCTCGAGCCGGGCGCGGACCGCCGCGCCCAGCTCGTGCGGACGCTCGCGCAGCACGCGCGAGTGGATGACGGCGCTCTCGGCGCGCGCCAGCACGTTGCACACGTCGACGATTCCGGCGGGATCGGGCAGGCGTAGCGGTACGACCCGCGCGCCCCGTGCCTGCAGCCCGCGGGCTGCCGCCTCCACCGCCGCCTTCACCTCGGGCGTCACGCCGTCGAAGTAGTAGTTCTCCGGCAGTCCCAGGCGCAGTCCGCTCAGCGGGGCGTCGAGCCCGGCGAGGACCGCGGGCACCGGGCGGCGGCTGCTGGTCCCGTCGCGCGGGTCGTGCCCGGCGATCAGCTCGAACATCAGCGCGCAGTCCCCGACGGTGCGCGTCATCGGACCGAGGTGATCGAGCGCCCAGGACAGCGCCATCGCGCCGGCCCGGCTCACGCGACCGTATGTCGGCTTCAGTCCCACGATGCCGCAGCAGGCCGCGGGCAGGCGGATCGAGCCGCCCGTGTCGGAGCCCAGCGCTCCGAAGGCCAGCTGGGCGGCCACGGCGGCGCCCGAGCCGCTCGAGGAGCCGCCCGAGATACACCCGGCCTTCCACGGATTGTCGACGTTGCCGTGGTGGGGGTTGTCACCGAAGGGACCGAGCGCCAGCTCGGTCATGTTGAGCTTGCCGAGCGTCACCGCGCCCGCGGCGGTCAGGCGGGCCACCGCCGTGGAATCGTGGTCGCTCCGGAAGTACTCGGTCGTCTTGGTCCCGCACGACGTGGGCAAGCCCACCACGTGGAAGAGGTCCTTGTAGGCGAGCGGGACACCGTGCAGTGGCCCTCGCCGGGTTCCCGACGCCAGGTCGGCATCGAGGCTGCGGGCGCGGGCCAGCGCGCCGGGCGCATCCACCGTGATGAACGCGTGCAGCCGACCGTCGAGACGGGCAATGCGATCCAGGCAGGCCTGCGTGGCCTCGACGGCAGAGACCTTGCGCGCGGCGATGGCGCTGGCCAGCTCCGTCAGCGTGAGGTCAGTCACGTGGAGCGCCGCGCTCGAGCGCGACCTCGAAGTTGGAAGGCTCCTCGGTGAGGGCGAGATCGGCGGCGGCTCGCTCGATGGCGCCGGCCATCGCGGCGATGTCGGCCTGGGCCGGAGAACTTTTCGCGGGACCGGGCTCGCTCATGCTGGCCCGGATTCTAGCAGAGGGGGCCGGGAGCCGGCCCCCTCTTGCGCGGACGGGACTACTTCTTCTTGTCGGCCGTGCTCTGCTTGGCGATGACCTGATCCTTGATCTTGTCGTAGGTCGCCGCCGGCACGACCTTCTTCTTCACCAGGTCGTCCTTGCGGGCGTACGGACGGTTGTCGACGATCTTCTTGGCGTAGGCGTCGCCGATCCCCGGCAGCGCCTTCAGCTCGTCCTCGCTGGCCGTGTTGAGGTCCAGCGGGGCCTTCTTCGCGTCCGACTTCGTCTCGGTCTTGGCCGCCGCGGGCTTGGGGTCCGTCTTCATCTGGGCACTGACCGGCGCGGCCAGGGCGGAAGCGGCGAACAGCAGGCCGACGATGAGCGCAACGATGCGAGTCATAGGCCAATCCTCCTCGGGGTGTTCGTCAGGTGTCGTGCGTGGAGCCTGAGCTCCACTGTTGTCATCCTACAACGTCGACACGGCCATCGCGAACGCTGGCGTCAGCGGTCGCCCGAGCTCGGCTCGTCGGCCAGGCGACCGAGCGTGGCGCTGATCGTGCGCTCGCCGCCCGCTCCGGCCACCCGCAGGTCCACCTTGGTGCCGGGCGGCGTGCCGCCGACCCGTCGCGTGAGCTCGCCGGGACTCTGGATCGGGATGTTCTGGAACGCGACGATGAGGTCGCCCTCCCGGATCCCCGCGGCGGCGGCCGGCGAGCGCGGCACGACCTCGGCCACCACCACGCCGCGCTGGCTCGCCACCCCGAGCGATCGACTCACCTCGGGACTGACCGGCACCACGGCGACGCCGAGATAGCCTCGCGTCACCCGGCCGCTCTCGCGCAGCTGCGGCAGGACGTCCTTGGCGATGTTGACGGGGATGGCGAACCCGATGCCGACCGAGCCCCCGCTCTGCGAGAAGATCGCCGAGTTGATCCCGATCAGGGCCGCCCCGCGCATCGATCAGGGGGCCGCCGGAGTTGCCCGGATTGATCGACGCGTCGGTCTGGATGAAGTCGTCGTAGGGACCCGCGCCGATGAACCGCTCCTTGGCGCTCACGATGCCGGTGGTCACCGTCTGCTCGAGCCCGAAGGGGTTGCCGATCGCCATGACCGGCTCGCCCACCTGCAAGCGGTCCGAGTCGCCGAACGGCAGCGTCGCCAGCGAGCTGGCGTCGTCGATCTTCAGCAGGGCGATGTCGGTCTTGGGATCGCTGCCCACCAGCCGGCCCTTGTGCTCGCTGTGATCGGCCAGCCGCACGACGATCTCGCTGGCGCCGCGCACGACGTGAAAGTTGGTGACGACGTGGCCGTCGGCCGAGGCGATGAATCCCGACCCCAGACTCTGCCGGGCGCGATTGCCTGGCCCACCCTGGCGCGGCTCGCCGAAGTAGCGCCGGAAGAACTCGTCGGGCCCGCTACGCTGCTCACGCTGGGTCGTGCTCACGTTGACGACGGCGGGCTTGACGACCTTCGCGAGCTCCACCCACAGCGCCAGCGCCTCCGGGAGCTTGGCCGTACCCGGCTCCTCCCGCCAGAACGGCGCCGCGCTCACCCACGCCGCCGGCTTCACCTGCACGCTCACCCGGATCGCGCCGGTCGCCACCAGCAGGCCGGCGATGCCGCCCAGCACGATCAGCCCGATCAGAAGACGTCGCACGGCTCACTGCCCTTCCCCGGGAGCAGGCCAAGCGTCATGCCGACCCGCTCTGCCGCCCCGAACCTTCACCCGGCCATCGCCACCGAAAGCTCCCTGTCGCCACCCATCGTCTCACTCTTTCGATGGCCACAAGGCAACGGCGGTGCCAGCCAGTCTCGCAGTCCGCCACGATTCAGAGCGGGTCGAGCAACGTCGCCGGGTCTGCCGTCGCCGGCGTCGGGCGGCGCGGCGGACCATCGCAGTGGCGCTACCGTGCGAGCGCGACGCACGCCACACCGGCCAGCACGATCGTGGCCCCGGCCAGCCGCGGCCCCAGCCGGCCTTCGCGCAGCCACAGGCTGCCGATCACCGCCGAGAGGACGATCGACAGCTCGCGGGCGGCGACGACGTAGCCGGTCTTCGACAGGCGCAACGCGAAGAGCACCAGGGTGTAGGCCAGAGCGCTCATCACCGCCGCCGCCACGATCGTGCGCCATGAGGCGAGCTCGCGGCGTACGCGATCGGGATGGATCCACAGCAGCGGCAGTCCCGAGCAAGGCGCAGCCTCCCTCGAGGAACAGCATGTAGGCCACCGGGTTCAGCCGGGCCACGCCCGCTTTGTCGAGGATGGAGTAGGCGGCGATCGTCAGTCCCGTGAGCACCGGCCACAGGATCGCCCGGCCCGGCCATGAGGCCGTGCCCGGCGGAAGCACGTGCAGGCTCACGATCCCGAGGACCACGAGAGCCACCCCGGCCGTTCCCAGCGCCGAGAGGCGCTCGTCGAAGACCAGGAACGCCACCATCGGCACCAGGGCCACCCCCAGGCCGCGCGCGACGGGGTAGACGAGCGAGTACGCTCCGGTCCCGTACGCACGGCCCAGCGCGTAGAAGTAGAGCCCGTGCAGCATGCTCGTGCCGATCACGAACGGCAGCGCCGAGGCGCTCAGACCGTCCCGCGCGAGAATCCAGATTCCGAACGGCAGCAGGGCGAGCGTCGAGGCGAGCGTCGCGCACCAGAGGAACACCACCGGGTCGCGACCGCGTTTGGCCAGCGCATTCCAGCCGGCGTGAAGCCCCGCGGCTCCGATCACGAGCACGAGCGACGCGAGCGTCATGCCTCAGGATCGAGCGAGGTCACGTCCGGTGTCGATCAGCCGCCGAGCTCCTGCAGACAGGCGGCGAACGCCTCGACCACCCCCGCCATGTCCTCGGGGGTGAGCGTACCCATGTTGGACACGCGGAAGGCGTAGGTCCGGATCTCCCCCTGCCCGGCGTAGATGATGTAGTCGCGGCGCTTCATCGCGTCGTGCAAGGCGTCGTACGTCAGCCCCGGCTTGAGCCGGAACGTCGTGAGGATGGACGAGCGCGCGCCTTCCGGCACCAGGATCTCGAAGCCGAGCGCGGCCATTCCGCGTCGCAGCACCCGGCAGTTCTCGGCGTAGCGCGCGATGCGTGCGTCCACACCCTCTTCCTGCAGCTCGACCAGCGCCTCGCGCATGGCGTGCAGCACCTGCACGGCCGGGGTGAACGGCGTGCTGTCGCGCTCCTGGGTCACCCAGTGCTGGTACAGGTCGAGGTAGACGCTGCGGGCCGGTCGACCCCCGAGCGCCTCGAGCGCCGCGCGGCGGCCCAGGACGAACGAGATTCCGGGAATCGCTTGCAGGCACTTGTTGGCGCTGGCGGTCACGAAGTCGATCCCTTCGTGGGCCACGTCGAGGGGCTCGCCGAAGAGACTGCTGGTGGCGTCCACGATCAGCCGCCGGCCGGCGGCGGCGACCACGTCGGCCAGCGCCTCTACCGGATTGAGCAGACCCGTGGTGGTCTCGTGGTGTACGACCACGACATGACTCACCTCGGGGTGCTCGCTCAGCCGGCGGGCGACGTCGGCCGGCGGCACCGGCGTGGTGAAGTCGTAGCTCAGCACCTCGGCCGTGATCCCGGCCGCCCGGCAGATGCGGAGCATCCGGTCGCCGTACACGCCGTTGTCGACCACGAGCACCGAGCGCTCGCGCGGCACCACCGAGGTGAGCGCCGCCTCCACCGCCGCCGTGCCCGAGCCGGTGAAGAGCACGGCCGCGAACGTCCGCTCGATGCCGAGCAGCGAGACCAGGCGCTCGCGCACCTGCCGCATGACCTCGAAGAACTCCGGCTCGCGGTGACACAGGTCGGGCGTCTGCAGCGCCTGGCGCACTCGGGGGCTCGTGTTGGCTGGCCCTGGATTCAGGAGAATCCATTCGCGCTCGGCCATTTCAGATGACCTGGTTCAGGGCGAGGTCGAAGGCGTCGAAGTTCCTCAGGCGCCTGCTGGGCGCCAGCTCGCGCGGTCCGCCGGTTGAGCAGCAACGGCACCTGCTGCTCGGTGAGGCCGCCGTGCGAGCGCAGCGGAGCGTCGAGGCCCGAGAGATCGTGGCGGGTCAGCGCGGTACCGAGCACGGTGTGCCGTTCCGAGATCACCACCAGATCGCCCATGCGATCGGGCGGCAGCTCGAACCGTGCGCACGCCTGATCGCGATCGAGGACCACCTCGATCCCGGGCAGCGCCGCCAGGCGCTTGCCGAGCCCGGACGCATCCGCGCCGGCCGGCAGGTAGATCGTGGCGAACGAGCCGAGCGCGCCGTGGTGCACGACGTAGGGGTCGGTGATGGGCAGGATCACGCGCGCCTGCGCCGCCCCCAGCCAGTCATCGAGTCGATCTTGCAGATAGACGACCTGCGGTGCACCCCGGGCGTCGGTCTTGGCGTTCATCCCGTGGTCGGCGGTCAGCGCGATGGTCGCGCCGAGCGCGTCGAGGCGGGCCAGGTAGCCGTCCATCATGTGGTAGAACGCGTCGGCTTCCGTCGTGCCTGGCGCGTGCTTGTGCTGCACGTAGTCGGTGGTCGACAGGTACATGATGTCCGGTCGCTGCGACTCGAAGAGGCGCACCCCGGCGGCGAACACGAACTCCGAGAGATCCGCGCTGTACACCGAGGGCAGCGGCCGCCCGACGAACTGCAGGGCTCCCGCAATGCCGTGCTCCTCGCGCGTCGTCTCGTCGGCCTTCTCCGAGGAAAAGCACACCCCGCGCATGCCGTGGCCCAGCAGGCGGCGCAGCTTGTCCTTGGCGGTGACGACCGCCAGGGATGCTCCGGCCCGGGCGAAGGTGGCCAGGATCGTCTCGGCGCGCAGGTACTTGGGATCGTTCATCATGACTTCGACGCCGGCGTCGGGATCGTAGAAGTAGTTGCCGCAGATGCCGTGCACCGACGGGGGCACGCCCGTGACGATCGAGAGATTGTTGGGGTTGGTGAAGGTCGGGACCACCGCGTCGGCCAGCCGGGCGGTGCCGCTGGCCAGCACCGAGGCCAGCCACGGCGCCGCCCCGCTCGCGGCGGCCCGATGCACGTAGTCGGGCTCGCAGCCGTCCACGCACACCACCACGAGCGGACGGTCGGGCCACGTGTAGGTCCGGCCATTGACCTGGATCGGCACTCGGCTCGCGCTCACGGGTTCCTCCTGGCGCTTCGGTCAGCGCCGCGAGCCAGCGTGGGCGCGGGCGCCCGTAAAGTCAAGGCACGCCCGCGCGGAGCGGACCGAATGGTGATGCAGGGCGGCTCAGCGGCGAGCGAGCCGGGCCCGCGCGGCCTGGGCCACCGATTCCACGAGGAGTGCGGGATCGATCGGCTTGGCCGCCCAGCCTTGAAAGCCGGCGGCCAGCGCCCGCTCGCGGTCGTCGGCGCCCGCGAAGGCGGTGACGGCCACCGCCGGCGGCGCGGTGCGCCCTGACATCCGCCCGCGGTCCCGCACGCGCGCCATCAGGTCGTAGCCGGTGCCGTCCGGCATGCCGATGTCGCTGATCAGGACGTCGATGTCCGAGTTCGCGAGCGCCGCCAGCGCCGCGCCAATCGAGTCCACGATGTGCACGACGGCGCCCTGGCCCTGCAGCACGGTCCGCATCAGGTCGGCCGTGTCGCCGTGGTCCTCCGCGACGAGCACCCGGATCCCGCTCAGTGCGGAGCGTGCCGTCATCTCCGGCACGCTCGTCTGGGTGATCGGCGTGACGCGACCGCGGGAGGTCGGCGCCGCGACGGGCAGCCGCACGCTGAAGGTCGCGCCCTGCCCCGGCCCCGGGCTGCTGACGCTGACGACACCACCGTGCAGCTCGCTCAGGTGGCGCACGATGGCCAGGCCGAGCCCGAGCCCACCGTGGCGGCGCGTGATGGTGCTGTCGGCCTGGCGAAAGCGATCGAAGATCTGCGGCACCACGCTCGGCTCGATCCCGATGCCGGTGTCCCGCACGGTCAGCACCGCCTCGGCCCCCTCGCGGGTCAGTCGCACGCGGACCAGGCCACCGCCCGGCGTGAACTTCACCGCGTTGGTGACCAGGTTCGAGACGATCTGACCCAGGCGGAGGGGATCGCCGAGCACGGCGGCGCCGCCCCCCTCCTGCGCGACGTCGAGCCGCACCCCCTTGGCCTCGGCGTCGCTGCGCGATGACTCCACCGCCTCTTCCACGATCGGCGCCAGCTCGATCTCGTAGCAGTCGAGCTGGAGCTTGCCGGCGATGATGCGCGAGACGTCGAGCAGATCGTTGATGAGCTGCGCCTGGATCCGCGTGTTGCGCTCGACGACCTCCAGCGCCTGTCCCGAGCGCTCTGGGGTCAGCTGCCCGGTGCGCAGCAGACGGAGCCAGCCGAGCATCGAGGTCAGCGGGGTCCGCAGCTCGTGGGAGAGCACGGCCAGGAAATCGTCCTTGGCGCGGTTGGCGTTCTCCGCGTCCTGGCGCGCCCGCTCGGCCTGTTGATAGAGCCCGGCGTTGCGCAGCGCGATGGCGGCGTGGTCTCCCAGCCGCAGCAGCACCTCCTCGTCGCGCTCCGTGAACGGCCGGGGCGCGCGGTTGTCGCAGTAGATCAGCCCCTCGACGCGCGCGCCCAACCGGATCGGCGCCACGACCACCGCGACGCTGCCCTCCTCGCGGATCATCCCGGCGTAGTCAGGGTGCAGGCGCGGATCGGCGATGACGTCGTCGGTGCGCGCGGGCCGGCCCGTCGCCAGCACCTCGCCGGCGAGCCCCTTGCCGGCCACCAGCAGCACCTCTTCGTGGCCGGGAGCTCGCGTCCCGACCGTATAGCGGTAGACCATGCCGCCGCGCCCGGCGTCCCACAGCGCGATGCGGGCCAGGTCCGCGCCGCAGAGCTCCTTGGCCGCGACGGCGACCCGCCCCAGCACGGTGTCGAGGTCGAGCGAGCCATTGATGGCCTGCGCCAGGTCGGCCAGCATCTCGGCTTCCCGCCGCCGGCCGCTCGCCTCCTCGTAGAGCCGGGCGTTTTCCAGCGCGACGGTGGCGTGGTCGGCGAAGGCCTGCGCCAGCCGGACGTCGTGCGGTCCGAACACGCGGCCGAGCCGATCGACCATCGCGAAGGCCCCGATGACCCGGCCCGTCACGCTGAACGGCACGGCCAGCACGGCCCGATACGGCGCCAGCTCGATCCATCGCCGCGTGTCCGCGGGCAAGCTCACCTGGGGATCCTCGAGCACGTTGACGGTCGTCACCGGCACGCCGCGCGCGACGGCCAGACCGGCGACGCCGGCGCCCGGGGGCACGACCCCACCCGCCTTCAGCTCGCCCATGTCGCCCGAGACCGCGAGCGCCACCAGCGCGCCCGATTCTTCCAGGCGGTAGGCGGTGGCGGCGATACCGCCCAGTAGAATGCGAGACAGCTCGGCGATGCGGTGGGCCACGGCGTCGAGCTCCAGTCGCTGCGTGAGCAGCCGCCCCAGGTCGGCGATGGCCTCGGCCTCGTGGCGCCGGCGCTGCTCGAGGTCGAGCAGCCGCCCGCGCTCGCTCTCGACGCGCCGCGCCTCGGTGAGATCGCTGACCACCGCGATGACGCCGTGGACCTGCCCGTCGGGGGCGTCGGGCACGTAGCTCACCTGGAGCTGACGGGCGTCACCGTCGTCGGCGGTGTCGGACATCTCGAACGTGCTCGAGTGGCCGGCCAGCGCGGCTCGCAGATGAGGCTGCAGCGTCTCCGCGCGCTCGGTGCCGATGACCTCGGCGAGCCGACGGCCCACGATGTCCCTGAGCGCCAGACCGTACCGCGTGGCGAAGGCCTGGTTGGAAAACCGGAAGCGCTCGTCGCGGTCGATGTAGTAGATCAGGGTCGGTGCCGCATCGATGATCATGCGGAGCCGCCGCGCGCTCGCCGCGGCGCGCGCCTGCGCCCGGCCGCGGCCGACGATGAGCCAGGCCATGAGGATCGTCACCACGGCGAAGAGCGCCAGCCACCGGGCATCCGCGGCGGGCATCGGCGACAGCAGATGGCCCGGCGACAGGAAGAACCCGTGGATGACGCCGGCGCTGACGGCGACGCTCAGCAGGGCCGGGCGAAACCCGCTGAACCAGGCGACGGCAAAGATTGCCGCGACGAACGGCGGACTCGGAACCTGGTCGAGGTATCGGCTGAGCGGCAGGGCCAGCGCGAGCGCGGCGCCCGGCATCGCCAGCGCGAACATCCACCGCGCGAGGGTCCCCGGCCAGCGACTGGCCGCCATCACAACAGTCGGCCGAGCGGGCCGAGATCGAGGTTGAGATCGTCGGCGGACAGACCGAACCGACCGGCCAGGTCGCGCACGGTCTCTTCCAGGCGCATCAGCGCCAGGCCGATGTCCTCGGTCTCCTCCGCGGTCAGCGTGTCCCGCTCCATGCGCCGGATCGCCTGGCGCTCGAGGAGCTGGCGCAGGAACTCCACGAGCGTGAGCACGAGCCGCGCGACCGAGCGCTGGACGTCCTCCGCATCGGCGTTCCAGCGCTGGGGGGTGGCGGCCTGGCGCTCGAGCTCCGCGCGCAGCGACTCGATCTCGCGCACCTCGATGGGCGGCCGCCGCTCGCTCACGCGGCCTCGCTGAACGCGTACGGCAGCCAGGGGCCCGTCACCGTCACGCGCCAGGGGTGCAGGCGCGGCGCGGCGGCCTCGACCTCGGCGAGGTACCGCGCGCTCTGCCCGCGCGGCACGAGGTGCTGGACGGTGGCCAGCAGCGGGGGCCGATCGTGGCGCTCGGCCCGCTCGGCCCGGATGAGGGCGCCGAGGCCGTGGCGCAGCGCCTCGACCTCGGGCACCTGACGCGCCCGGCGCCGCGAGGCCAGGTAGCGGGCGCCGGGGCCATGCGCAGTCCCGGTGGCCTCGGCGACGCGGCGCGGCCTGCTCACCCCACACGCGCAGCGTCATCTGCTCGCAGCCCGCCACCTGGGCGAGCGCCTGCGCCAGCTCGCCCCGGCGCGGGACCAGCGCCTCCGCCAGCGCGGCATCGTCGGCCAGCAGCGTGCCGAAGCGCGCGGGCAGGACCGCGTCCACGCCGGTGGCGAGCCGGCGCAGCACGGCGTCCTGCGCGGTCAAGGTCGCCGTGCTCGGCGGCAGCGCCTCCGGGACGTCACCGACGAGCGCCAGCAGCCCGCCGATCTCGACGATGCGCAGTGGCTCCTCGCACACCCCGACGCCGGCACCGGCCTCGGGCGTCGCACCCAGCAGCGCGTACAGGTACACGCCGCTCACCGGCGCTCACCGATGACCCGATCGGCCGAGCACAGGAGCGCGCTCACGCGCAGGTACACGAGGTCGACCCCGGCCAGACCCAGCATCACCTCACCGGAGATCACCACGCCACGATTGAGGAGGTTGTCGACCAGGTCGAGCAGCGAGCTGTCGGTCGTGTCGAGCACCTCGCGGGCCGTCGCGCGTGAAGGCGTGCTCATCGCGCGTCCGCCACGAAGGTGTAGGGCGGCCACGGGCCCGTCAGCTCGAGATGAAAGCCCTTGGCCCGCAGCTCGCCCGCGAGCCGGCGGATGGTGCGCTTGAACGCGGTCGCGCGGTCCGCCGGGACCAGCAGCGCGGCGTCGAGCAGCAGCCGCGTGCCGTCCAGCTCGGCCGCGGGGCGCCGGCGCGTGGCATCGGCCAGACCGGCCAGCGTCTCGAAGGCCGACTCCGCCGCCGCCCGGCCCTCGCGCAGGAGCGCCTGGGCCGCATCGCGCTCGTGCTTCTTGCGCAGCAGGAATCGCGTCCCCGCGCGCGCGCCGTCCGGCCGCGCGGCCGGTCGGCGCCGCAGCTGGCGGCGGGCCAGGTCGGCGTCCAGGCGCACGCGCACGCCCCACTCGTGGCGGCCGGTGACACGGTCGAGCACCCGGCGGATGCGCGGCTCGCCGGCGCCCACGTCGGCCAGCGCGCGGGCGTCTTCGGTGAAGAGCGTGAACAGCTTCATCGGCAGCGTGGTCCGCCGCCGCGCGAAGTGCTCCACCACCCGGGCATGGGCCGCGCCCCGCAGGGCGACCCACTCCAGATCCTTGAGTCCCCGCTCGATCGGCGCGCCGCCGTACTGGCCCAGCGGCGCGTCGGCGGCCACCAGCCAGAGGTCGCGGGCCGCCTGGAGCAGCCGGAGCGCGCTCGTGCCGGGCAGGCCGCGGGGAGCGCCGGCCACCGAGGGGCGACGATCGCCCTGGACCAGGCAATAGAGATACGTGGCGGATTCGCGGCTCGTCTTCATTCGGGAGCGTCCCACGCGCGCGACCACGCCCGGAGCGCCGCCACGCCGCGCGGAGGAGGCGTGACCGCCGGTGAGCCGATGATACTCCACGCCCGCCGTCGTCGCGGCCGACCGCCGCCCAGCCGGGCGCGCCACCGCCGCTCGTGCCGCCGCGCGCGCTCGCAGCGCCGGCACCCCGGCGGCGTCATCGCGTTCACCATCACGGCCGGCACCGTCATGTGCAGGCGCCGCAAGCGCTCCAGGAGCCGCTCGGTCTCGCGGTGGGGCAGCTCGGCCGCCCGGGTCACCGCGATCACGCGGGCGCGGGCAGGATCCGTCAGCAGCGCGATCAGCTCGCGGAGCCGGCGCGCGGTGGCCACCAGGTCGGCGGCGACGTCACCGAGCCCCACGACTTCCCGATACTTCAGCAAGATGGCCAGCAGGGCGTGGACCCAGCCGAGCGCGGCGGCCGGCATCTCGAGCAGGCGCAGCGCGTGACCGGTCGGCGCCGTGTCGAGGACCACCAGGTCGATGGGCGGCTCACGCTCGAGCAGCGCCTCGATCACCGAGAGAATGGCGAACAGCTCGTCCATGCCCGGCGGGGCCAGGTCCATCAGCCCGCGCAGGGCCTCGCGGTCGTAGGCGACGTCGAACCGGGATCCGCGCAGCAGCGAGTCGAACGTCTCCTCCACCGTGCGCTGATACCGCTCGCGCGTCCGTGCGAAGGCCCGGTCGGCGTCGAGCTCCCTCACGCGCAAGCCGCCGGGGGCGCCCGTGATGGGCCGCTCGTCGTCACCGACGTCCGCGTCGAGGACGTCGCCGAGCGAGTGCGCCGGATCCGCCGAGAGCAGCAGGACGCGCGCGTGCGGCCTCAGTCCCGCCAGCGCGAGCGCGATCGCGGCGGCCACCGTCGTCTTGCCCACGCCCCCCTTGCCCGCGACCACGAGCAGGCGCACGCCGGACGGCGCCAGCGCGTCCAGGATCGAGGGCCAGGCCCGAGGGGCGGAGCCGGCGCGGCGGATCGCGCGGCGCGACCGGGCGCGCGGCGTCGCCGTCGGGCTCATCGTGGCGTCCCCGCGTCGGAGCAGCCCGCCGACCGCGCGCAGGGCGGGCAGGCCGCGGGGCTCGCCGTCGAGCGCCGGGAGCGCACGGATCGGCAGCGCGGGGAACGCTCGGCGACTCTCCGACAGCACGCGGCGCTCGGCGGCGCGGCGCCCGTCGCAGAGCGGACACGACTGCCGCGAGCCCGGCGTCACGCGATTGACGACGATCTCGCTCACGCCGATCCCCGAGGCGGCCAGCGCCGCCACGCCGTCGCGCGCTTCCGCCAGCGCGAGCGCCTCCGGGAGCAGCACCCAGCGTGAACCGGCAACGCTCCGCCGCCGCAGCAGGGTCGTCAGGCTCGCGGCCGTCGGTCTCGAGCTCCTCGATCAACGCGGTCGGCGCCGTCCGGGCGATAGCCGCGTCCGAGGCTCTCGGCGAGGAACCGATGCTTGGCGTACATGTCGTTGAGCACGGCGGCGATGCGGCGCAGCGTCTGGGGCATGGCGAGAAGACGCAGCGTGTGTCCGGTGGGCGCGGTGTCGACCACGACCGTCTCGTACCGTCCCTGTCGCGCCACCCGCGCCAGCTCGACCAGGCCCATCAGCTCGTCCACGCCCGGGAAGGACAGCGCGCAGCAGCCGTCCGAGATCCTCGTCGTCCAGGTAGGTGCCGCGCTCGGCGATCGTGCGGAGCGTGGACCGCCGCCGGGCGAGCCAGCGGGCCAGCGCGCGGTCAGCGTCGAGCTCCATGGCGCTCAGCGCGCCCCTCCGCGTGGCCAGGCCTCGCGGGGCTCTGCCCAGCCGGCATCCGAAGACGTCGCTCAGGGAATGCGCGGGATCGGTGGAGACGACCAGGACCCGGCGACCGGTCTCGGCCAGCGTCAGCGCGGTCGCGGCCGCACACGTGGTCTTGCCCACGCCGCCCTTGCCGGCGAAGAAGTGGAAGGCGGCAGGCCCGTCGATCGCCCCGGCCGCCGGGCGTCCGGAGCGCCGCCGGCGACGGCTCACCGCGCAGGCGCGGCGTCCGAGGGCTCGTCGTCCACGCCGTCGCGGACACTCACGTCCACGCCGGCGATGCGCATCGCGTCTCCGCCCTCTTCACGGGCCCGCTCCTGGATCTCGCGAAGGCGCGCCAGCAGCGCGCCCTCGATCTCGGCGAACTGCTCGTCGCTCATCTCCCCGAGCTCGACGCCGCATCTGCGCGGCCAGCAGCTCCTGGCGGAGCGTGTCGACGTCGTTCAGCTGCGCGTCGACCGCCTCGGCGATCCGTCGCAGCACGAACTTGATGCCGCCGATGAGCAGCGTGTCCAGGACGATCACGGCGGTCCCGGCCCGGCCTCCGCCTACTTCGCCCGCTCCAGCTTCAGCCGGATGTTCACGAAGTTGTAGGGCGGCCAGGGGCCGGTGTAGCGGAAGGTCAGCGTGTCGTACTTGGCCCCCGAGCGCCTTCACCCGGGCGTCGAAGCCCGACTCGCGCGCGCGATCGACCAGGAAGGCGGCGTTCAGGATCATCTTGTCGCCGATCGGCTTGTTGGCCCGCGAGGCGACCGACACGTCGCGCAGCGCCTCGAAGATCTCGCCGACGTACTGCTCGGAGCGGCTCTGCAGCGCGCCGTCCACCAGGCGGCCGTACTGCATGCGGGCGAAGTAGGTCGAGCCCTTCTGGGCGGCGATCTCCGTCTTCAGGCGGCGGATGTCCTCGTCCTCGTGCTCGATCTGCGCGGATCATCACCTCGCGATCCCACAGGACCTTCAGGCCGAACTCGACCTTGTTCTCCATCTTGGCCAGCACGTCCTGGAACGCGCTCGTGCGCGCCCCGCAGCAGCTCCACGATGTCGTCGCGGGTCTTGAACACCGTGCCGAACGACATGGGGATGACGGTGTGGATACTTCATCACCGCCTCGTTGACGCGCTCGTGGGCCAGCACGTTCTCGCGGGTGGCGTCGAGCACCTCGATGGGCGTGTCGGAGACGACGGCGGCGATGTCCTCGTAGTGGACGGTGTGGACCTCGCCGGCTCGGGCTGCCGATGCCGATGGGGCCGAACCGCAGGGGCTCGTCCGCGTGGATGATGCAGTAGACGTACTTGCCGCGCTTGTCCGACGAGGCGGGCGGCGCGCCCGGCGTCCGCGTGGCGCCCGCCGGCAGCTGCGCGCCGGGCGTCTGCTCCCGGATGACGCGCGACGCCGCGCTGGCCCGGGCCGAGGATTCCGCGGCCGCGACGCGGGTGCTCCGGGCCGGACGGCGGCTGGTGCGGGTGCCGTTGGACCGCGCCGCGGTCCGCTTGGCTGAACGCTTGGCCGTAGGGCTCATGACGTGAGGTCTCCCGATCGCGGCCGCGGCGCGGCGGTGAGGATCGTGCGGATCTCCTCGAGCAGCCGCTCCGGCAGGCACGGTTTGGTGATGAAGGCGTCACACCCGGCGTCCATGGCGCCCTGCGAGTGACCGGCCAGCGCGTGGCCGGTGAGGACGACGACCGGAATGTGGCGGGTGCGCGGATCGCGCTTGAGCCGCCGGGTCGCTTCCCAGCCGTCCAGCCCGGGCAGCGACAGGTCCATGATGATCACGTCGGGCCGCAGCGCGAAGGCCTTGTCGAGCGCCTCGTAGCCGTTCTCGGCCTCCTCCACCCGGAGCCCCGAGTACGTGAGGAACTGCACGTAGATGTCCCGGTTGTCGGGATAGTCGTCTACCAGCAGCACCAGCGCGCTCTCCTGGCCGGGTTCCCCCATCGACTCGCCTTTCCGCGTTCGCGGCATCGTCAGCGTGAAGGTCGAGCCCGCGCCCAGTGCGCTACGCACCGCCAGCTCGCCGTCGAGCATCGTGGCCAGCCGGCGGCAGATCGCCAGCCCCAGGCCGGCGCCCGTGTACTCGCCGGGTCGGCGAGTTGTCGGCCTGGCGGAAGTCCTCGAAGATCACGTCCTGGTCCTTCTTGGCGATGCCGATGCCGCTGTCGGTCACCGCGATGGCGACCTGCTCGCTGCCGGCGTCCCACGTGGCGGCCACCTTGACCCAGCCCTGCGGCGTGAACTTGAGCGCGTTGGTCAGCAGATTGATGACGATCTGCTTGACCTTCTGCCGGTCGCTGCCGCACCGTCGGCAGCTCGCTCGGCCAGCTCGGCGGACACCGTGAGCCGCGAGCGGGCGATGAGCGGCTCCACCTCGGCCAGGACCTCGCGCAGCAGCTCGGGGATCGTGAACTCGGCCACCGTGCAGCGGCATCTTGCCCGCCTCGATGCGGCGTGATGTCGAGGATGTCGTTGATGATCGACAGCAGGTGCTGGGAGTTCGAGTCGATGCGCTCGAGGTTGCGCTTCTGCTGGGCGGTCATCTCGCCCGACACGCCCTTGAGCAGCATGCTCGTGTAGCCGAGGATGGCGTTGAGCGGCGTGCGGAACTCGTGCGACATGTTGGCCAGGAACTGCGACTTCAGCGCGGAGGCCTGCTCGAGCTCGATGTGCTGAGCGCCGCAGCAGCTCGTTCTGGTGCACCAGCTCGGAGGTCGCCTCCCGCACCTTGCGCTCCAGCTCGGCCGAGGCCTTCTTCAGCTCCTCGTAGAGGTGCGCGCGCTCCAGCTCCTCGGTGCGGTCGTGCAGGATGGTGACCACCGCGGTGACCTCGCCGTGCTCGGACACGATCTTGCCGGAGATCGCCTCCATGGGCAGCGCGATGCCGGTCCGGGGGTCGACAGGCTGATGCTGCCGCTGCGGCGGCGGGCGTCGGCCTCGAAGAACAGGTTGGAGACGAAGGACGAGAAGTGGGCGTCGTTGGCCTGCACGAGGCGCTGGGCCTCCTCGCCACCGCGCTTCGGGCACGGTGAAGAGCCGCTCGGCCGGGGCGTTCATCATCACGATGTTGCCGCCGGGATCGGTCACGATGATGGGATCGGCCACCGAGTCGATGACCAGGTCCAGCCGGTCGCGCTCGGCGCGGGCTTCGGACTCCGTCTGGCGCAGGCGCCGGTAGTTCTCCTCGATCTCGACGGTGGCCCGCTGCAGGTCGGTGACGTTGCGCAGCATCGACACGACGCCGGTGCCCTCGCGGGCGTCGCTGGTCGACCGTGCTGAGCAGCTCGAACAGCAGGTCGGAGCCGTCGACCGGATCGACCAGCGGCACCTCGCTGCGCGGCGCCCCCGCGCCTTCCAGCGCGTGGCGTGACAGCGCGGCCGAGAACAGCATGTTGTTCAGCGCCACCGCACGGCGCCGTCCCTCGCTCTGGTCCTCGCCGGTGGCCAGCAGCGCCTCGGCCCGCGCGTTGGCGATCATGATGCGGCCGTCGGCGTCGGTGAGCAGGATGGGGTCGGTGACGGCGTTGATGATGCTGTAGAGCAGCGTGTGCTCGTGGCGCAGCTGCTGCCCGAATTCTTGAAGATGGCTGGCCGCGATGAGCGCCGCCAGGCGGGGGCCGAGCACGCGGCCCAGCCAGCTGGGCATCGGCGGCGCCGGCGGGTGACAGCGGCGTCAACAGCAGCAGGCCGGCCGGCGGGGCGTTCGGCTCCAGGGCCCGCAGCGGGATGGCCTGCGTGGCCGCCGAGCCCAGCGGCGTGGCGGGCGCGTGACCGTTCGACGCGAGCACGACCGGGCGCGTGCGCGAACAGCGCCTGCGTCGAGCGGATGGTCGCCGCGCCTCGAGGTCCACGCTGAAGCCGCGCAGGCGCGCGGGCGGCACGCCGACGCTGGCCAGCGGGATCAGTCGCGGGTTCTCACCGACGTGGGTGGCCAGGCAGATGCCGCGAGCGAATGCCGGCGCGCCGCTGGAGCCAGGCCAGGGCCCGCTGCGCGCACTCGTCGGGGCGCGCGGCCATGAGCAGCGCTTCGAGGAGCTCCAGCCGGCGATCGGCTCCGCCGACCGGCTGCGGCCGAGGGCGGGGCCGAGCCGTTCTCGTCCGCGCGGCGGCCATGCGCTAGGACGTCTTGATCGAGGCCTTGGCCGTCGAGCGGCGGCGGCCGACCGCCGTTGCGTCCCGACGCCGCGAGCTGGGCGCGGAGCGCGGCATTCTCGGCCATCACCGCCTCGGGCAACGCGGCCGGCTTGGACACCGGCGGGACCGAGCCGACGGCCTCGGAATACTTCAGATAGGTATCGATCGAGGCGACGACCACGCGCGCCTCGACGGTGATGAGGTCGATACCGACCAGAGAGACGCGCACCCAGGCGTCGATGACGATCCCCTTGTCGAGGACGCGATCGAGGACGTCGATGAGGCTGGTGCCGCCGGTCGTACGTTCAACAGGCATCGCTCAATCTCCCTGGGAACGCCTTTGCTCCCATCACTCTGAGAACGTCGCCGGCTGCCCGGCTTTCCGTTTCGCGAGGCGACTCGCTTCTCGAGGCTACGGATCTGTTTCTTCAAGGCCTGATTCTCGATCGCCAGTCGGTCACGCCCGGGGGCGAGATGACTGTCGTACCGCCACCAGTCCAGGCCGATCTGCTCGGCCTTGTCGATCGAGCACACGATGAGGCGGATGCGGATCGTGAGGAGCTCGACTTCGGCGAGCGAGATCTTGATGTCACCGGCCACGACCAGGCCCTTGTCGAGGACCCGATCGAGCACATCGACGAGTCCGCTGGCTCGGCCGTTCGTTGCCTGGAGATCGGTTCGCATTCGTCCCGTCCGGGCGGTCTAGCCGCTGGAGCCAGCGAGCATAAACCGCAGTATAAAGACTGGCGGAACCGCGTGAAAGATCCAAAACGCTCCATCGGGGAAAAGATTTGCCCAGCGACCTGTAAACGTTACAGTCATCAGTGGCTCCGCGCGGCGACGGCGTCGACGACCGCGGCCAGCAGCACGCTGATCTCCACCGGCTTGGCCACGTGGCGGTCGTAGCCCGCGTCGCAGGGCGGCCTGGCGATCCGACTCACGGGCGAAGGCGGACAGCGCGATGGCCGGAATCAGCCCGCCGCCGCCGGACGGCCTGCGGCGCACGGCGCGGATGAGATCGTAGCCGTCCTGGCCCGCCATGCCCACGTCGCTGATCAGGACGTCGGGCGGAGCGGATACGATCGCCTCGAGCGCGGCCTCGACGCTGGCCACCGCCATCACCTGGCCACCGGCATTCCTGAGCAGCGCTGAGACCACCTCACGCGTATCCGGGTCGTCCTCGACGAGCAGCAGCCGCAGGCCGTGCAGCGACACCGTCGCCGTCGCCGCCCTCGCTGGCCCGATCGGGCGGAAGCGCGGTGCCCTCGTCAGTCCCGACGGGAAGGCGCACGCTGAACGTCGCCCCCTTGCCCGACCCCTCACTGGCCACGTGGACCGAGCCCCCGTGGAGCTCGACGACGTGCCGGACGATCGCCAGGCCGAGCCCCAGCCCGGTGTGCGTGCGTCGCTGGGCGCCCTCCGCCTGGCGGAAGGGCTCGAAGATGAACGGCAGGAGGTCGTCGGGGATGCCGCGGCCGGTATCCGACACGGCGACCACGACGGAGTCTGCCTGGTACGTCGTGGTCACGACGATACGCCCGCCGGACGGCGTGAACTTCACCGCGTTGGACAGCAGGTTGGCGAATACCTGCTGTAGCCGCCCTCCGTCGCCGGTCAGGCAGCCGGTCCCCTCGCCCAGCCGGATCTCCAGGGCGACCATCTTGGCGGCGGCGACCGTCCGCACGCTGTCGACCGCCGCTTCCAGTGCTGGTCCCAGCTCGACCTTCTCGAGACGCAGCGTCATCTTCCCCGAGATGATCCGAGAGACGTCCAGCAGGTCCTCGATGATTCGCGCCTGCAGGCGGGTGTTGCGGTCCACCACCTCGATGGCGTGGGCCGCGGCCTCGGTGTTGAGACGGCCGCTGGCGAGCATGGCCGTCCACCCCAGCATCGCCGTGAGCGGCGTGCGGAGCTCGTGGGAGAGCACGGCCAGGAACTCGTCCTTGGCGTGGTTCGCCGCCTCCGCCTCGCGCCGGGCTTTCTGCTCCATCTGCAACAGTGCGGCGCGCATGGCATCCACACGGCGGCGCTCGGACACGTCCCGCAGCACGCACACGACACCACCCGGCCGGCCCTGGGCATCGCGCACGATGTCGGTCGTGAGCTGCCACCCCTTGTCGCCGACCTCCCGCTCGACCGTCCGCGGCGCATCCAGCGGGTCGTTGCCCCGATCCCAGCCGGCGCCACCCATGATGACGTCGAGCACCTCGCGCGCGTCGCGGCCGACCAGGCTCTCGCCCTGCCCGGCCAGCCGGGCCAGCACGGCGTTGTAGTGCAGGATGCGGCCCTTGCGGTCGACCAGGCAGACTCCTTCCGGGATCGTGTCGACGGTCAGCTGCCACTGATGCGCCGCCGAGCCGGCGGCGACCTCGGCGGAGCCCGCGCGGGCCAGCGAGCGCACGGTGGCCAGCAGCACTTCGGGGGCGACCGGATCGACCAGGTAGCCGTCCGCGCCCGCCTCCAGCCCTCGCGCGTGATCGACCGAATCCCGGTGGGCGCTGCTGAGGTGCAGCACCTGCAAGCCCGGCAGCGCGGGGTCGGCCTTGAGACGACGGCACACCTCGTAGCCGTTCACCACGGGCAGCGCGACGTCGAGGACGACGACGTGCGGCCGGCCGGCGGCCGCCTGCTCCAGGGCCTCCGCCCCGTCGGCGGCCTCGAGCACCTCGAAGCCGGCGCGGCGCAGCAAGGTGACGCGCGCGTACCGGCCGGGGTCGTAGTCGTCGACGACGAGCACGCGGACCGGCGAATCGTTCACGCGCTGCTCCCCACGCGCTCGATCGTCCGCTTCAGCTCGGCGGCGGCGTCCCCGTGCGCCAGTGACTCCTTCGGCAAGACGGTGACGCCGCGGCTCTCGAGCGAGCGGTGCTCGTCGGCCGACAGCTTCTTGGCCGTGGTCATGATGACCGGGATCCCGCGGGTCGTGGCGTTGCCCTCCAGCGAGCCCCATGACTTCCAGCCCCGACATGCCGGGCAGCCGCATGTCACAGACGATCACGTCCGGCTTGTGCAGACGCGCCATCTCGACGCCTTCGGCGCCGCTGGCCGCCTCGCTGACGAGGAAGGCCGTGTCGCGCAGGAGATTTCTGAAGAGGTAGCGCGCGACCTCGTCGTCGTCGATCACCAGCAGGCGCCGCGACTCCGCCGCCACGCTGTGGGCGGTCAGCTGGGCCAGCAGCCATTCGCGATCCACCGGCTTGCGCGCGAAGGCATCGGCGCCCAGGGCCCGCGCCTTCTGGGGATCGTCGATCCGGGTGATGACCAGCACGGGGACGTCCCGGGTCGCCTCCTGCCGCTTGAGCTCGGCCAGGAGGCTCCAGGTGTCCTCGCCCTTCAGCACGACGTCGAGGACGATGACGCGGGGCCGCAGCGTCTTGAGGATCTGTCGCGCCTCCGAGGTGCTGCGCGCCGGCACCAGCTGGAACAGGGTGCCGTGCAGCAGCTCCTGGTAGGTGTGAATCATCTCCGGGTCGTCCTCGACGATCAGCACGGGCAGCCGGCTCGGGTCCGGCTCCCACCGGCTCGGGGTTCCCATCGGCTCAGGACTCTGCACCGGCTCGGCGGGGTGGTAGATGCGGGCCACCGAGACGAAAAAGGTCGAGCCGACCCCCGGCTGACTCTCGAGCCACACCCGTCCACCGAGCAGCTGCGCGAGCTGACGCGTGAGCGGCAGGCCGAGGCCGGTGCCCCGCACGCGGCGCTGCAGGGAGTTGTCGATCTGGGCGAACTCCTCGAAGATCCGCTCCTGGTCCTCGGCGGCGATGCCGATGCCGGTGTCGGCGCACCGAGAACACGACGCTGTCGCCGTCGTCGGACAGCCGCGCGGCCACCCGGACCTCGCCCCGCTCGGTGAACTTGAGCGCGTTGGAGATGAAGTTGCGCAGGATCTGCGAGACCTTGCTCTCGTCGGTCATGAGCGGTCGGCAGCCCGCTGGCGTCCTCGAACACGAGCTCCACGCGTCCGGCTGACCAGCAGCGGCCGCAGCATGCCGCGCAGCGCGCCGAAGAGATGCTCGACGTCGAACTCCGCCGGCCGCACCACGACCTTGCCGGCCTCGACCTTGGCCAGGTCGAGCAGGTCGTTGACCAGCTCGAAGCAGGTCCTCGGCCGCCTTGCGGATGAAGGTGACCTGCTTCTCCTGCTCGCTCGGTGAGCTCGCCGTCGACGCCGGTCCAGCAGCAGCCGGCGTCAGCGCCAGGATCGAGTTCAGCGGCGTGCGGAACTCGTGGCTCATGTTGGAGAGGAAGCGCGACTTCATCTCGTCGGCGCGCCGCAGGTGGTCGGCCTTCTCGTCGAGCTCGGCGTAGAGCGCGACCACGCCGCGGTTGGTGTCCTCCAGCTCGCGGTTGAGCTCGACCAGCTCGTCCTGGCGGCGGCGCAGCTCGTCGAGCGCCTGCAGCAGCTCCTGGTTCTGCTGGCGCACCTCGGCCACCGGGTCGTCGGCGCGGTCGCGGGCCAGCGTCGGCCACCAGCGCGGCGACGCTGGCCCGGCTGACCAGCGGGCTGCGCCGCGGCAGCAGCTTGCGCAGCGAGACGGTGGTGCCGCGGCCGGGCGCCGACTCGATGTCGAACCCGTCCATCAGCCGGCGCGCGCCGATGATGCCGAGGCCCATGCCGGTGGTCGAGCGGTACTGGCCGGCCAGCACGCTCGGCAGGTTCGCGATCCCCGGCCCCTCGTCGCGACACGCGGACCAGCAAGACCTGCGGCGGCGTCTGTCCCTCGACCGCGAACTCGACCCGGCCGCCGCCCGCGTACCGGAAGGCGTTGCGCGCGATCTCCGAGACCGCGGTGGCGATGCGCGTCTGGTCCTGGCGGTCGAAGCCGAGCAGCTCCGCGATCTGGCGCGCGCGCTGGCGGGCGACGACGACGTCGTGCTCGCGGACGCATGCGCGACCGTCACGATCGCGATCTTCACGCGCCGCATGTCTCCGGGCCACCACCACCGTGACGTCGTCGCGGCCCCGCGCGAAATCGCGATAGAGCACGCCGGCGACCAGGCCGGGATGGCGCTCGAGCAGGCCGGGATACGCGGCGAGATCGTCCCGCGCGGTGATCCCGTCGGAGTGCATCACCAGCACCGCGTGCTCGGCCCACGGATACGTGAACTCCTCGATTCGCCGCGTGCCGACGCCGACGGTGCCGTTGTGCGACACCAGGTGCCGGACCGCGTCGCCGCCGTGGATCGCCGCGGCGATGTTGCCGACCCCGGCGAAGCGCACGATGCTTCGGCGCCGGCATCGATGTGCGGCCACGGCGACCGCCGCGCCGCGCGTGCGCCGCAGGGCCAGGTCGATGCAGCCTCCACCACGCGGCACCGGCAGCGCGCCGGCCGCGGCTCGGCGAAACGCGCGCGACGGCCTCGCGCGCGGCCTCCGCGGCGTCCGGGCCATGGCCCAGGCCGTCGGCGACGAGCACGGTGGCGCTGCCGGCGCCGGCGCTCGTCGCCCCAGGCATCGCCGCACTCGACCTCGCCCGGCGCGGGCACGGCAGACGCCGCCGATCTGGAACCGCCTCGCACGGCGCCGCGCGCCTGCGGGCGCAATCTCGATGCGCACCAGCCACGCCGTGCCGTCTGGGCCGGGACCAGACGTCGAAGCCGGTCGACGAGGCGCCGCATCGCGCCCGAGGCCGGTGCCCGGGCTGCCGGCGGTCGAGTAGCCGTCCTCGCAGGCAGCGGGCGACGTCGGCCATGCCCGGGCCGCGGTCGAGCGCGAGCACCTCCACGACGCCGGCCGGCGCCGCGTCGACCTGCCGCAGCACGACCTCGCCCCCGCCGCGCGTGCTTGACGAGGTTGGTCGCCAGCTCGGTGACCACCAGGGCCAGCCGGCCCGCCGTCGGTCTCGTCGAAGTCGCAGCGCGCCACGCAAGGTCGGCAGCCGCGCGGCGGGCCGCGGCCGACCTGGCTCGACTGCTCGACACGCGGACGACGATCGGCGGTCCGCTCACTTCCACCGCGCGATCGGCACGCGGGTGCCCTCGCCCGGCTGCGACCGGATCTCGAACTCGTTCGAGAGCCGCTTGGCGCCGCCCAGGCCGAGGCCGAGCCCGTTGCCGCGTGGTGTAGCCGTCCTGCAGCGCCAGCTCGATGTCGGCGATGCCCGGGCCCTGGTCCTCGAAGGTCAGGCGCAAGCCCGCGCCGGTCGTCGGCCTGCAGGCTCTCCAGCTCGCAGGTGCCGCCGCCGCCGTAGACCACCGTGTTGCGCGCCAGCTCGCTGGCCGCGGTGACGATCTTGGTCTGATCGACCAGGCTGAAGCCGAGCTCCACCGCCCACGCGCGCACCGCCTGGCGCACCCGCACGACGTCTTCGGACGTCTCGACGGGCAGCTTCTCAGTCCGGACGGTGGCCATTCACAGGCTCGCTTCCCGCCGCCGCGACCGACGTCGCCACCGCGGCCTGCAGCAGGTCCATCGCCCGTTCGACGTTGAGCGCGGTGCGCACGCCGCTGCAGCGACAGGCCGAGCTCGACCAGCGTGATCGCCACCGCCGGCCGCATGCCGACCACCACCGTCTCCGCGTCGAGCACGCGCGACATCGCGGCGATGTTGCCGAGCATGCGGCCGATGAACGAATCGACGATCTCGAGCGCGGAGATGTCGATCAGCACGCCGCGCGCGCGGTCGCTGACGATCCGCGTCGGTCAGGTCGTCCTGCAGCGTCAGCGCCAGCCGGTCGTGCATGTCCACCTGGATGGTGACGAGCAGGAACGCGCCCCATCTTGAGGATCGGGATGCGCTCCATGCCGGCCTCAGCCGCGTGGCGTCGGCGCGGACGACCGTCAGCCCGACGCGCTGCAGCGCCAGCGGCGAACGCGTCGGCCAGCGTGGCCTTGGTCGATCACGTCGCCCAGGTCGACGCCGAGGTGCACGATGGTCTGCGCGATCTGCGGCCGGATGCCGCTGATGATGCAGTCGGCGCCCATCAGCCGCGCCGCCGCGACCGTCTTGAGCAGGTGCTGGGCGACCAGCGTGTCGACGGTGGGCACGCCGGTGATGTCGATGATCGGCGATGCGCGCGCCGGTGTCGACGATGCTGCTGGAGCAGGTTCTCCATCACGACCTGCGTGCGCGCGCTGTCGAGCGTGCCGATCAGCGGCAGCGCCGAGGACGCCGTCCCACAGCTTCACGACCGGCGTCGACAGCTCGAGCATCTCCTGCTGCTGCGCGGCGATGAGCTCCTCGCGCGTCTTCTGGTAGACCTCGGTCGTGTAGAGGCCGAGCGCGTCGAGCAGAGTGGTGGCCGCCCAGATCTCGTCGGCCAGCGCGCGCGCGTCCCCGACGCTTCTGGCGCAGCCGCGCGAACAGCGGCTGCTTCAGCGAGAACACGAACGTCGCGGTCTCCGACGGCGTGAAGCCCTGCCGGGCCCGCGATTGGGAGATCGAGTCCAGCAGATCGCGCACGGGCGCCCACGCCGGACCGTCGAGACCGTCGGTGCCGGCCCTGGTGACCGCCTCCCGCACGAGCCGGAGGAACCGGGACGACTGCTCCTTGAGCTCGTCATCCTTGATGAGGTCCCGCCGGCTGGTCGCCGAGCGCAGCTGCAGGTCGACCCAGGCGTTGAGCACATCCTTCTCGTGATGCTCGAAAATATCGACAAGGGAGCTCTTCCCGGCAGGGCTCATGACAATTCCTTCCTGATACTGAATGGTCGGCGGCACGACACGCGAAGTCGGGGCCGCGGGGCGGAGACTAGCTGGAGCGTCGCTCCAGAAGCTGCCGGACCGTCGAGACCAGCACCTCGGGATCGATGGGCTCGCTCAGGTACTCGTCGGCGCCCGCCGCCAGCCCACGCTGCCGATGCTCGGCGTCGGAATAGACCGCGGTCTTGTGCACCACGGGGATCCGGCTCGTGACCCCGTCGGCCTTCAGACGGCGGCACACCTCGAAGCCGTCCATGTCTTGCAGCGCAATGTCGAGCACGATCAGGTCGGGCGCGGACCGGGCCAGCCGCAGCGCGTCGCGCCCGGTGGCGGTCTCGCGCACGTCGAAGCCCGCGCTCGTGAGCACCCTCACCAGCGCGTACCGTGCGTCCGGGCGGTCGTCGACGACGAGAATCGTGCTCATGGCGTTCCGGTCCCGGATGGTAGGCGGCTGCCCGCCCGGTGTCAATGAACTGTTGGGCGACCCTGTTCGGATCGATCTCCGGGAGGGCCTCTGACGATGCCGGCTCGCTCAAGGCGTTGCCCAGTGGGTAGCACCGCCGGAGAGACACAACTTCACATCGGGGAGCCGTGCACGTCGCTTGCCATCCAGCGGATCAATCACCGCGCGAGCTTTGGCCGACCGCCGCCGCCCTCGGAAGAAAGCCGCTGCCGGGAGTCGGTAAGCCTTTGCTCAGGCTCCCGTCGCCAGCGCCGCCATGTGGTTCATGTAGTTCAGGTCGAACGGCTTGGGGACGAACGCGAAGGCGCCCTCCCGCAGGCACACCTCGGCGGTGGCGATCTCGGTGTTGACCGTCACCATGATGATCGGCAGCGAGGGATCGGACTGGCGCAGGCGCTTGAGGACCTCCAGCCCGCTGAGGCCCGGCATGTTGACGTCGAGGAAGACCACGTCGGGCCGCTGGCGGCGACCATCTCCAGCGCGGCCTCGCCCGACGTGGCCGTGACGACGTCGTATCGCCCGGCGAAGAATTCGCTCACGACGTCGAGGAGATCCTGCTCGTCGTCGACGGCCAGGACGCGCTTCATCGCGGCCGAGTCTACCTCAGGCCCGGGCCGTGAAGATGCGGGCCTTGACTCGGCGCGGGACCCACACCGAGAGCATGCGCGCGACACGGGCGATCCGCTCGAGGGAATCCGGGGCTGCCCGGCCAGTACTTGAGGACGAGACCGCGGTCGACCCAGTTCAGCAGGCCGTCGATGACCAGCGCTCCCAGCAGCAGGTCGTCGAGGTAGCCGACCAGGGGGATGAAGTCGGGGATCAGGTCGATCGGACTCGCCAGGTAGACCATCGCCGCGGCCAGGGCGATCTTGGCCGCGCGGGGCAGCAGCGGGTCGGCAACCAGCCGGGCCATGAGACGCACGAAGCTCGGCAGGGCCTTGAGCGAGCTCCTTCATTCCAGGCTGTCGGCCACCAGCTCGCTGACGTCCTTGACCGCAAGCCGCTCCTCGGCCTCCTTGACCTTGCGGCCCGAGGTCCACCATGGCCAGGCAGAAGGGACACGCGGTGGCCACCACCGAGGCGCCTGTGGCCAGAAGCTCCTCGGTCCGGATGATGTTCACGCGCTTCTCGGCCTTGACCTCCATCCACATGTGGCCGCCGCCGCCGCCGCAGCACAGGCCGCGCTCGCGGGCGCGCGGCGGGTCGATCACCCGCAGCCCCGGCACGGCACCTCGCCACGCGGCGCGGAGCGCTCCATGATGCCGTTGTAGCGGCCGAGATAGCAGGAGTCGTGGAAGACCACGGTGCCGGCCAGCGGCTTGATCGGCTTGATGCGGCCGCTCGGCGATCAGCTCGTCGATCACCACCGAGTGGTGCACGACCTCGTAGGTCGCCGCCGAACTGCGGGAACTCGTTCTTGATGGTGTTGAAGCAGTGCGGGCAGTGCGTGATGACCTTGCGGAACTTGTACTGGTTGAGCGCCTCCACGTTCTCCGTCGGCGAGCGGTCTGGTACAGGTACTCCTCGCCCAGCCGCCGGGCCACTTCGCCGTGGCACCGCTCCTCCTGCATGACCGCGAACGACACGCCGGCTTTCTTCAGGATCGTCGACCACCGAGCGGGCGATCGCCTGGTTGCGCCGGTCGTAGGAGGCGGAGCAGCCGACCCAGTAGAGGTACTCGACCTCCTTGCCCGGCTCCAGCATCGGCACGTCGAGACCCTCGCGCCCAGGCCAGTCGCTCGGCGGCCGGCAGGCCCCACGGGATTGCCGGCGCGCTGGATGTTCTGCAGCGACTGCGGCGCGGTCGACGGCAGCGCCCCCTCGGACAGCGTGAGATAGCGCCGCAGATCGATGATCGTGTCCACGATGTCGATGAAGGCCGGGCATTCCTGCACGCAGGCCATGCAGGTGGTGCAGGCCCACAGCTCGTCGGCCTTGATCAGCTCGCCGTGGATGGGGCCGGGCAGCTCGCCGTGCATGTGGCGCTTGAGCTTGACGATGATCTGCTTGGGCGCTGAGCGCCGAGCCGGCGAGATAGGCCGGGCAGGCCGCCTGGCAGCGACCGCACTCGACGCAGGCGTCGAAGTCGAGCCGCCGCTTCCAGGAAAACTCCTCGAGCTTCGAGACACCGAGGCTCTCGGCCTCCTCGATGTTCTCGATCTTCTTGATCTCGCCGCGCGGGCGTCAGCTTCGAGAAGAAGATGTTGAGCGGCGTGGTGACCAGGTGCACGAAGTAGGAGCGCGGGATGATGGCGATGAAGACCAGCGAGATCGCCGCGTGGAAGAGCCACGACGCCGAGATGCAGTCGCCCGCAGCGCGCCCTCGCCCATGCCTGAGCCGAGCATGGCCTGGCCGAGCAGGCTAGCCGACCGGCGACCACGGCCGCCCACCACGGCTTCGACCACGGCGAGCCGGCAGGCCTCGATGACGAAGCCGGTGAGGTTGATGACGAACAGCAGCGCGAGCACCCCGGCGAAGCGCGCGGTGGGGTCGACGCGGTGCGGACGCAGCGACGAACCGCCGCTACACCGCCATGCCGAGCCCGATGACGAAGAAGAGCCCGAAGAGATCGAGCACCGTCTCGTAGACGAGGTAGAAGGCGCCCTTCAGGAGCTTGTAGCCCGAACAGCGGCAGCGCGATGTCGTAGTCGATGGTGGCCAGCACGGTGCCCATGAACAGGGCCAGGAAGCCCCAGAACATGATGGCGTGCATCACGCCGGGGTAGGCCTGCGAGAGCGTGCGCGCCTGACCGAGCGCGTGCACCGCGACGAGCCGCAGACGATCGCGGGATGCGATCGAGGCGCGCCTCGGGGCCGCCCTGTCGCCAGAGCGCGATGCGCTGCCACAGCCCGTAGGCGAAGAGCAGCGATGGCCACGAGGCCGCCGACGTAGAGCAGCACCTGCGCCCACGCGGGAATGTTCCAGAAGGTGTCGCGGAACGGCACGGCGGCCGTCGTCATGAGGGCTCCAACGATACCATGGGCAACATGGCGGCCACCGCCGAGTACGGGTCGGTGTCGCCCGCCACGACCTCGTCGAACTTGGCGCGCAGCGCGCCGCCGCGCGAGGCCGCGCTCGACCCGCTCGCCGCAACTCCTCCACCAGCAGCGCCTCGAGCTCCGCCCGCACGCGCCGGCGGCGCCGGCTGGCCAGCGCGCCCGCTCGCCTCCAGCACGCCGCGGTGGCGGCGGATCTCGGCCAGCAGCTCGACGATCCCGACGTCGGACTGGGCCTCAGTCGCCAGGACCGGAATCTCCCAGTCGACGTCCTTCGGCGAGGTCGAGCTCGCGTAGTGCAGGTGCGCGGCGAACTTCAGCTCGGCCATCAGCGCCGGCGCGCCGGCCCGGTCGGCCTTGTTCACCGACGAAGACGTCGGCGGCCTCCATCAGGCCGGCCTTCATCGTCTGGATCGCGTCGCCGGATTCCGGCACCAGCACCACGACGGTCGTGTCGGCCAGCTTCATGATGTCGAGCTCGGTCTGGCCCACGCCCACGGTCTCCACCAGCACCCAGTCGTGGCCGAAGGCCGCCAGCAGCTTGATGACCTCGCCGGTCGCGCGTGCCAGGCCGCCGAGCGAGCCCCGGGTGGCCATCGAGCGGATGAAGACGCCGGGGTCGAGCGCGTGGCCTTGCATGCGGATCCGATCCCCGAGCACGGCCCCGCCGGTGAACAGGCTGGAGGGATCGACCGCCACGATCCCGACGGTGGCGCCGTCCGCGCGCAGGTGCGCGGTCAGGCGATCGACCACCGTGGACTTCCCCGCCCCGGGCGGCCCGGTGATGCCGACCACGTAGGCGGCGCCCGCCCGCGGATAGACCGTCTTCATGATCGCGGGCACCGCCGGGCGTCCGGTTCTCGACCTGCGTGATGAGTCGGGCCAACGCCAGCCGATCGCCCTTGAGCATTCGCTCGACGAGCACGGCTGGATCGACAGTGCGGGAAGTCGCGTCGGCCGCCATGGAAGAGTGCGGCACGAATTGTAGCACCCGGAGCGGGGGCCGAGGCGTACCCCGCTCCGGGGTGAGTCTAGGGTTTGACGAACGTCAGATCGGTCTCGATCGCGATGTCGTTGGACAGCTTGAGGATCAGCAGCTGCGGGACCTGCATGGCGTGATCGGTGAAGGTCGTCGCCAGCTTGACCCGGACTTTGAGGTTGTCGGAGGTGAATCCAAAGCGCTTCTGCGCTTCCACCTGATCGGGCGAGAGCTTGATGTACGTCACGGTGCCATCGGCGACGCGCTCGACCGGCTTTTGCTTGACGGTCAGTAGCCCGCGGATCTTCGCGGGCACCGGCTTGCCCGAGTCCAGAGGCCCGGCGAGCTCCGCGCTCTGCACCTCGAAGGTGACCCACCGGTTGGCCTCGGTGTCGGTATCGAGGTACGTCTTGCTGCGCATGTCGGCATCGCGCTTGTCGATGCCGGTGCGGACGGTGTTCATGTCGACCTTCACCGTGCCCTTGGCCGCCTGCGGCTTGGCCGGATCGACGGTGAGCTCACCCTGCAGCCCGGTGTCGGCGGTGTGGCCGACCACGGTCTCCAGCGGCGCGTCGCTCTTGAACGTGGTGTAGGAGTAGCGCGGCAGCAGCTTGAAGCCGATGGTCTCGGCCGTGGCCGCCGCCGGCAACGACGCGGCGGCGACCACGGCCAGCCCGCCCAGGGCTGAGGCAGCGCGCATGAGCAGACCGCCGACCACCTACTGCTTGGGTGGCACGCGGAACGGCTGGTGGCAGCTGCCGCACGCCTGGCGACCAAAGTCCTTCACGACGGCCTGGGTCTGCTCGGCGTTGCCGGTCGCCGCCGTGTCCTTGAGCTTCGTCGCCCACGTCTCGAGGTTCTTGGCGGCGGCGTCGAACTCCGGCTTCTTCTGCCAGATCTCGGGCTTGGCGGCCGACTTGTCCGGATCGAGCGAGCCCTCGGGGAAGAGCGCCACGATCTGGGTCGCGGTCTGGGCCAGCTTCTCGGCGTCGGGCACCACGCCCTTGATGTCACCGGCCTTGGTCTTGTCCTGGATGTCCTTCCAGGCCTTCCCCTGCTCCTTCATCAGCGCCTTGCGCTTCTCGATCGCGTCGGTCGGCGACATCTGCGCCGACACCAGCGCCGTCACTCCCACCACCGTCAGGCTCGTCACCACCGCGGTCACGCACAGCATCGCTCGTGGACTCATCGCGCCTCCTTGTGAGTGTGCGGGGGGCGTTGGCCGCCCCGCGGGTGCGCTACTTCCCGATCTTGTTGCGGATCGGGGGAATGCTCTTGAGGTACTGGGCGATCGCCACGCGGTCGGCCTTGGTCAGGTCCTTGTATCCGGCCAGCGTGCCGTCGATGACCTCGGCCATCAATCCGCCCGCCACGTCGCCGTCCGGCTTGTTGCCGCTGCCCAGATAGTCGGCGATCTCGTCCACCGACCACTTGCCGATGCCGGTGTCGGGATCGGGCGTGATGTTCGGCATCGCCTGATCCTCCGGCCCCTTCGGGTTGCCGGCCAGGAACCGGCTGTTGTCGGTCGCCATCGTCATGGTCCGCGGCGTGTGGCACTCGCCGCAGTGTCCGACCGCCCGCACCAGGTATTCGCCGCGCGCGACTCCGCTGGTGGGCGCCTTCGGCGGCGGCGTTTCCTTCGGCGCGAAGGCCGCCAGCCAGGTCGGCAGGAACACGGACTCGAACAGCGGCATGGTGATCTTCTTGGGCTGATTGGCCCGGTTCACCGGCGGCGTCGTCCGCAAGAATGCCACCACGGCCTTCAGATCCTCCTCGGCCATCCCGTTGAAGACGGTGAACGGGTGCACCGGAAGCAGACGCTCGCCGTTGGGCCGACGGCCAAGGCGAATCGCCGTGATGATCTGCTCGTCCGTCCACGTCCCGATCCCCGTCTGGCGGTCCGGCGTGATGTTCGTCGCGAACACGGTACCGAACGGACCGTCGTAGCGCCGCCCGCCCGCGTTGATCGGCCCCTTGGGCACCGTGTGACAGCCACAGCCGCCGGTGGCGCCGAAGATGTACTGGCCGCGCGCCACCTCGGCGGCCGACGCCGGCGTTCCCTGGGCCGAGGCCGGCCCTACCCCCGCGACCAGCAGACACGTGACGAGGGCTCCGCCCAGCACCCCGTGACCACATCGGCGAATTAACGCGTCACCTCGTGGCCGGGTTCCCCGGAGTCGCCGGAAGCGCACCGAGTGGGATCTCCATGACCAGGGCGTCCTCGCCGGTGTCGTAGTAGTACCCGCGCCGGCGACCGACGACGCGGAAGCCGAACGACTCGTAGAGCGAGAGCGCGTGGTGGTTGCTCGGGCGGACCTCGAGCACGACGATCTTGAACCGCCGGTTGCGGGCATCCTCCAGCACGCGTGCCCAGCAGGGTCGCGGGCGATGCCCTGGCGGCGGGCATCGGGACGGACGGCGACGTTGGTGATGTGCATCTCGTCGGCGACCTCCCAGAGGCAGAGGTAGCCGACCACGCGGGCATCGTCCTGCGCGCATCGACCCAGCAGCGCGCCACCCGGTTCTGCTGCATCTCGTACAGGAACGCGCCCCGCGACCAGGGCATCGAGAACGACGCCCGCTCGATGGTGAGGACCTCGTCGAGGTCCTCCGGGCGCATGCGGTCAAGCGTGAGCGACGGCACGGCGCTTCAGCTCGGCTTCGGAGGGTCGAAGGTAGAGAGGGCTCAGCGCCGCGGCGCTGACCGTGTCGCCGCGCTGCAGCCGCGTCGAGGCCGAGGGCGCCGACGCAGGCCGGCGACGGCAGGCGCCGGGGCGGCGGTGTCAGTCGAGCGTGGGCGGAGACGATGCCGGCCGCGCCGTCACCGACCAGGATGGTCGGCTCGCTCAGGCGCAGGGCGAGCGCCTCGGGCGCCAGCGCCAGCATACTCCCAGTCCCGTCGCATCGCCCCGTCCTCCCAGTGATATCGCGCAGCATAGACCTCGCCCTTGCGCGCGTCGAGCACTGCCACCACCGGCAGGCTCGCCCACGGCAGCGGCGGCCGCCATGGCGTCGAGAGTGGGCACGGCGGCGATCGGTAAGCCGAGCGCCAGCGCGAGCCCCTTCACGGTGCTCACCGCGATGCGCAGGCCGGTGAACGATCCGGGCCCGACGGCGACGGCCAGTCCCGCGAGGTCACGCATGGTCCAGCGCGCGTCGGAGAGCACCCGGTCCACGGCCGCCATCAGGCGCTCGGAGTGCGCGATGCCAACGTCGAGCAGGTACTCGGCTACGAGACGCTCGCCGTCGAGCAGCGCCACCCCTCCGGCGAGCGTCGAGGTTTCGACGGCCAGCAGGCGCATACCGCGGGAGTCTAGCACGCGCTCGTGCGATAATGGCCGCCGGGAGGGCCGGATGACCGCCGTTCCGAAGAAGGATCCCGCCGCCGTCGAAGCCGAGGTCCGCGAGAAGATCCACCTCGAGATCCTCAAGCGCACCGGCGCCTACCACGCCAATGATCACGTGCTGTTGCCGTCCGGACAGCACACCAGCGAGTACATCGAGAAGACACTCGTCACGACCGAGCCGTCGTTCACCGAAGGCCTGGGTGGCGTCATCGCCAAGCACTTCGCGCCCTGGCCCGTGGACGCCGTGCTATCGACCGGGCCCGGGGCCCTCATCCTGTCGCACTGTGTCGCCCGGGCCCATCCCTCGCGGCCGGTCGTGGTCTACGGCGCCAAGGGCGTGTCGCGCGGCAAGCGGCGGGTCACCCTCCCCGTCGAGTTCCAGCGGCTGATCCGGCCCGCCACCCGGGTCCTGTTGATCGAGGACCTCGTGTCGAGTGGCTCCACGCTGAACCTCCTGATCGAGCTCGTCGAGCAGCTGGGCGCTCAGGTCGTCGGCGTCGGCTGTCTGTGGCGCCGGACCTCGGTCGAGGTGGACGGCAAGCCCGTCTTCAGCCTCGTGAGTCGCGACTTCCCGACCTACAATCCCGAAGACTGCCCGCTGTGTCGGAAAGGTGTTCCTCTGAACGAGGAGTTCGTGCGACGCGCGAGTCATCGACGGATGTCCTCCCCGATCTTGGAGTCCAACGCGCCGTAGTCCCACCTCGATCGGCTGACGCCCGCCGGTCGAACTTCGTTCGCGATCTCCCGGGCATGTGTCTTGCCTCCGCTCGATTCGTGAAGGAGCACCCCATGCTCAGAGTCCTGGCAGGATCCGTGTTGAGTCTGCTCATGGTCCTGGCCGGGACGACCGGCGCTCGCCGAACCCGTTTCCGTCCGATTCAGCGAAGGCATCACGCGCGGCTTCCCCGTCCTGCGTTCCCTCTCCGGTGACATCTTGGCCCAGGGCGAGCTGATCCAGGTGGCGCGCGGCGACCTGGTGGAGAGCCGGCTGGTCTTTCACTTCCGGGACGGCTCGCTCTACGACGAACGGGTCGTCTTCTCCCAGCGTGACGTGTTCACGCTGCAGAGCTACGCGATCGTCCAGCGGGGTCCGTCGTTCCCCGAGACCATCGACGCGCGCGTCGACCGCGCCACGGAACGCTACGAGGTGCAGTACCGCGCCGACGAGGACAGCCCGCCGGAGACGCTGACCGGCGCCTTCACGCTGCCGAGCGATGTTTACAACGGCCTGCTGTCGACCCTGATGAAGAACCTGCCGTCCGGCGGGTCGGCGACGGTGCAGATCGTGGCCTTCACGCCGAAGCCGCGGCTGGTGAAGATGCTGCTGACGCCGGCCGCCGAGGATCCCGTGCAGGTGAACCACGCCGCACTCACCGCCACGCGCTTCCTCGTCCGGCCCCAGCTCGGCTTGCTCGCCTCGCTGCTGATCACCAGCGTTCCCGATCTGAAGTGCTGGATCCTCGGCGGCGAAGCCCCCGCCTTCATCCGCTTCGAGGGCCCGCTCTACTTCATGGGCCCCGTCTGGCGAATCGACTGGAGCTAGTAATCACACGCCTGGCGGGCCCCAGGACCGATTGCGCGGGCAAAGCCCGCGCTCGAACCCCGCTCGCGAAGCGCCACGGCTCCGCCGGGCGCGAAGCGTGGGGGGTATGGGGGGCCATTTCGGGGCCCCCCATGTACCTAGGCTAGGCCGCTTCCCAGAGGCCTTCGGCGACGCCGGCGGTGCGGTAGGCGTCGCGAATGCGGTCGAGGTTCTGGGTCACCAGCAGACCGATCTTGGCGAACGGCTCGAAGACCGGGCCCTGGCCGCCGATCACCGGGAAGGCGACCTTCGGCAGCTTGTCCCACTGGCCCTGAAGCGTCTCGGTCGCCGAGGCGAGATGAGCGTAGAACTCTTCCTTGCCGTGCTCCGCCCGCTTGACGATCGGGGTGATCAGGCAATCGATGGCCTCGCGCGCCTTGGTGGTCGCGCCTTCCATCGCTGCCTCGGCCGCCTCGGCCAGCGGCACCACCGTCACGCCGAGCTCTCCCAGGAAGCGGTGCAGCAGCTGCCCCAGCTTGTCTTGCAGCAGCGCGGCCGGTAGCCCGATCGTCCGCACCGACTGGTGACCGAGCTCGCGCGCGTCGGCGTACAGCTGGGCGCGGAGCCAGTCCACGTAGGCGCGGTTGTCCTCGTCCTTCCACCATTCGCGGATCATCTTCTTGCCCCAGTAGCGGATCGTCGTGTAGTAGAAGTCGCCCTTCAGGAGCTTCTTCATGATCCCGCGCCAGGAGTAGAACTTGGCCATGCCGTTGATGGCGGCCAGCTGCAGATCGTAGGGGCTCATGCGCCGCGGCTGGTGGACGGCGTGGTGGCCGTCGTAGAAGGTCCAGTTGCGGTTGATGACGTACTTGTCGCCCTTGGCGTAGAGCGTGTCCCAGTCCGGCGAGCCCGGGATGGGGGTGAGGATCATGAACTGCACGGAGTCGATGTCGTGCTTGAGCGCGAACTCCGCGGTGGCGTCGATCGTCTCGACGTCGTCCTCGTCGGAGCCGACCACGAACATGCCGTGGATGCGGATCTTGTGCTCGTGGAACCGCTCGATGGAGCGCTCGATCTTGGCCAGGTCCTGCTTCTTCTGGAAGAGCTTGAGCGTGCGCGGGTTGATCGACTCGAAGCCGACGTAGACGTTGAAGCAGTTGGAGTCCCGCATCATGGACAAGAGCTCGGGGTCGTCCACCGTCTCCGTCCGCACCTGCGCGCCCCACTGCGGCGTGAGGTTGCGCTCGATCATCTTGCGGAGCAGCTCCTTCACCCGCTTCTTGTTGGCGGTGAAGATGTCGTCGGCGAAGAAGGTGTACATGTTGCCCTTGTGGATGGCCAGCTCCTCCAGCACCCGGTCGATCGAGTGGGTGCGGAAGGCGTGGCCGTACATGCCGGGCACCGAGCAGAACGTGCAGGAGAACGGGCAGCCGCGCGAGGTGGCCACCGAGATCACACCGCCCGGCTTCCAGCCGCTGATCAGGTGATAGTCGGGGATCGGGTTGACGTCGAGGTTCGGGATCTTGGGCCGCTCGGGATTGCTGACGACGTGACCATCGCTCGTCCGGTAGCTGAGGTTCTGGATCTTGTCGAAGCCGTCGCCCCGCTGGATGGCGTCGACCAGCTCCTGGAACGCGAACTCGCCCTCACCGCGCACCACGAAGTCGGCGTGCTGCAGCCCTTCCTCGGGCATGAAGCTGGTGTGCGTGCCGCCCATGACCACGATGGCGCCGGCCTTGCGCACCATGTCGGCCAGCTTGTAGGACTGCGGGGCCGTCGAGGTGATCGCCGACACCGCGACCAGGTCGGCCGACAGCACCTCGTTCATGTCGATGGCCTGGATGTCCTCGATGTACACGCGCACGTCGTAGCCCTTGGCCCGCATGATCGTGCCGAGCAGGACCGACCCGAGACGTGGAATGCAGACGCGACTGTAGATGTGCAGGTGCGTGGACTTCGGCTCCACGAATACCAGCTTCCGGAGCGCACGCTTCATAGGCTCGATCTCCTCGCCGCCAGCTTTCGCTCTGTGGTGTGAGGGAAATCCCGGAGAGACGCACAAACGCTACCGCGCGCACGCCGCCAAGTCAACGTTCGACCCACCCTACATCTGGGGCCTCGATACCGTCCGGACCCCCACATCTGGGATTTTCTGCTTGACACGCTCCCCGCCTCGTTCTTAGCATGCGACCAAGCGTCGCTGCTCGGGGAGGGGGTGAGTCGATGGCCAAGAAGAAGGCGAAGAAAAAGAAGAAGTAAGGTCCGCGCCCGGTAAGCGGCATTCTCGGCCCTGTCGGCCTCCCCGGTACGGCAGGGCCGAACCGTCTGAATGAACGATCGTCGCGCATACGCCACGCTGCTGCTGGTCATCCTCTTCTGGGCGGGCAACTACCCGGTCGGCAAGCTCGGCGTGGGCGACCTGGGCCCGATCACGCTCACCGCCGGCCGCGCGCTGCTGGCCGGTCCGCTGCTGCTCGTCCTCGCGCGGCTCATCGCGCCGCTCACCCGGCCGCTGACGCGCACCGACTACGTCGCCTTCGCGATCCTCGGCGGCACCGGCCTGGTCACCAACACCACGCTCTGGTACTGGGGCCTGCAGTACACGACCGCGCTCAACGCCGGCATCCTGGGGGCCGCGGCCCCGATCTTCGTCTCGGTGGCCTCGGCGCTGCTGTTCGGCGATCGCCTGGGACGCGGCAACTGGCTGGGCATCGCGCTCACCGTGCTGGCCGTGCTGATCACGGTGGCCAAGGGGTCGCTCGGCGTACTGCTGACGCTGACGATGAACCGCGGCGACCTGATCATCCTGACCTCTCAGGTGGCCTGGATCACCTACTCGCTCTACAGCCGCGCGGCCGCCTCGACCCTGCCGCCGGTGTGGGTGATGGCGGGGGCGAACCTCGCCGCCGGTCTGGTGCTGGTGCCGCTGGCGTTGCTGGTGGAGCGCCCGTGGCAGCACTGGTGGGCGTGGCGCGGCTGGCTGGTGGTGCTGTACGGTGCGCTCCCCGTGACGGTCGGGCACCTGTGGTTCTATCAGATCGTCCGCACCATCGGCGCCGGGCGCGCCGTCACGTTCCTGAACCTCATGCCCTTCGCGGTGCTGACCATGGCCTGGCTGCTGGTGGGCGAGACGATCCACGCATACCACGTGATCGGCGCCGCGCTGGTCGCCGCCGGCGTCTACCTGGTCACGCGTCCGGCCTGACCGCGGTGGCTACTTCGTCCTGGACAGCGGCCGCGGGCGCGGCGGCACGCCGACCGCCTTGGGCTTGTCGTCCTTGAGCAGCCCCTTGAGCTGGGCCACCGTGTCGGAGAACTGCGAGACGTCCTGGAACTGGCGGTACACGGACGAGAAGCGGACGTAGGCGACCTGGTCGAGCTTCTTGAGCTGCTCCATGACCATCTCGCCCAGCTCCTCCCACTTGATCTCCTTCTCGGCCCGCTCGTGCAGCTGCTGCTCGATCTCGGCCACGATGTCGTCCACCTTGTTCACGGCCACCGAGCGCTTCTCGCACGCCTTGAGGATGGAGTGGCGCAGCTTCTGGCGGTCGAAGGGCTCGCGACGGCCGTCGCGCTTCTCCACGTGCGGCAGCACGTCCTCGATGTACTCGTAGGTGGTGTAGCGGCGATGGCACTTCAGGCACTCGCGGCGGCGACGGATGAACTCGCCGTCCCGGCCGACCCGCGAGTCGACGACCCGATCCTCCGTGTGGCCGCAGAATGGGCATTTCATCGGGCCCCACCTCCTGGGACGTGGTCGCTCACCGCACGCGGTCGGGATAGAGCGGAAAGCGCTCCGTCAGCTCCTGGACCTCGGCGCGCACCTTGGCTTCCACCGTCGCCGAGCCGATGTTGGCCAGCACGCGGTCGATCAGCTCGGCGATGACGGCCATCTCCGGCGCCTTCATGCCCCGCGTGGTGACCGCCGGCGTCCCGAGCCGGATACCGCTCGTCACCATCGGGCTCTTGGTCTCGAACGGCACGGTGTTCTTGTTCACGGTGATCCACGCCCGGTCGAGCGCCTCCTGGGCGTCCTTGCCGGTGAGCTGGCGCGACGTGAGATCCACCAGCAGCAGGTGCGTGTCGGTGCCGCCGGTGACCAGCCGGAAGCCCCGGGCCAGCAGCGCCTCGGCGAAGGCCGCCGCGTTGGTCACGATCTGCTGCTGATAGGCGCGCCACTCCGGCGTCAGCGCCTCGCGGAAGGCCACCGCCTTGGCCGCGATGACGTGCATGAGCGGGCCGCCCTGCACGCCGGGCATGACGGTCTTGTCGAGCGCTGAAGCGTGGCTCGCGCGGCACATCACCATGCCGCCCCGCGGTCCGCGCAGCGTCTTGTGCGTGGTGCTGGTGACGAAGTCGGCCAGCCCCACCGGTGAGGGGTGCAGGCCGGCGGCCACCAGGCCGGCGGGATGCGCGATGTCGGCCATCAGCGTGGCCCCGACCTCGCGCGCGATGTCGGCGAAGGGCTGAAAGTCGATCGCGCGCGGAAACGCCGAGCCGCCGGCGATGAGCAGCTTCGGGCGATGCTCCTTGGCCAGGTCGCGAACCTGATCGAGGTCGATGCGCTCCGTGTCGCGGCGCACGCCGTAGGCGACGATCGAGTAGAACTTGCCCGAATAGTTCACCGGGCTGCCGGCGGTGAGGTGGCCGCCGTGCGACAGGTTGGGGCCGAGCACCACGTCGCCCGGCTTGAGCAGCGTGAAGTACACGGCCATGTTGGCCTGCGCGCCCGAGTGCGGCTGGACGTTGACGTGCTCGGCGCCGAACAGCTGCTTGGCCCGCGCGATGGCGAGATCCTCGACGACGTCGACCACCTCGCAGCCACCGTAGTAGCGGCGGCCGGGATAGCCTTCCGCGTACTTGTTGGTGAGCACCGAGCCCGTCGCCTCCAGCACGGCGTCGGACACGAAGTTCTCCGAGGCGATCAGCTCGAGATTGCGATGCTGGCGCTGGGCCTCCTCGCGGAGGACCTTGGCGACCTCGGGATCCACATCGGCCAGTCGGCGGACCATGTGGTGACCATACCGATTGTGGCCGTCCAGGTCAAGACAGCTACATGCTGGGGCTGGGCACGCTCCGGGCGGCGGCGTCGGCCCGGGGGCCCGACGGCGCCGGGAACTCGAACGCCTCCACCGTGGCGCCCTCGACCCCTGCGGCCACCAGGCGCTCGATGTCCAGGCGCGACTCGGCCCCGCGGACATCGTCAACCTGCATCCGCGTGAACGGGTGCTTCGGTGTGAAGAGGGTGCAGCAGTCGGCGTCGGGCTCGATCGAGATCTCGAACGTGCCGAGCTGCTTGGCCTGCTCGGTGATCTCGAGCTTGTCCATGCCGATCAGCGGCCGGAGGATCGGCACGCTCGCCGCCTCGTCGATGCGCGCGATGTTCTCCAGCGTCTGCGAGGCTACCTGCCCCAGGCTCTCGCCGGTGGCCAGGGCCAGCGCCCCGGTGCGCCGGGCGATCTCCTCCGCGATGCGAACCATCAATCGCCGATAGACCACCACCCGGGCGGGCGGCGGGACCGACAGCACGACCTCACGCTGGATCTCGCCGAACGGCACCAGGTAGAGCTGGGAGGCGTACTGCCACCCGGTCAGGCGCTCGACCAGGGCGCGGGCCTTGACCTGCGAGGTGTCCGGCAGGTACGGCACGCTGTGGAAGTGCACGAACACCACCCGGCAGCCCCGCTTCATCATCCGCCAGGCTGCCACCGGTGAGTCGATGCCGCCCGACAGCAGGGCGGCCACGGTGCCGCTGGCGCCCACCGGCAGGCCGCCCGGCCCCGGGCGGCGATCGAGCGACACGAACGCCTCGTCGGGCAGGACCTCCACCACGATCTCGACCTCGAAGCGCTCGAGGCTCACGCGCGTGGTCGGGACCCGCTCGAGCACGAAGGCGCCGAGGGCTCGATTCATCTCGACGCTCGACAGCGGATACGTCTTGAAGGCGCGCCGCGCGCTGACGCGGAAGGAGGCGAACTGGCGCCCCTCCACGAGGCGCCCGACGAGGCTCTTCATCGCGTCCAGGGTCGCGGAGGTGCGATAGCCCAGCGAGGCGCTCGCCACCCCGCACACGCGCAGCACGCGGTCCCGTACCGCCTCGGGCTGCGGATGGTCGTCGAGATCCAGCACGATGCGGCCGGGCCGCTGGCGCAGGGTCAGCCGTCCGAGATCGGCGGTGGCGCTCCGGAGATTGCGCGCGAGATGGCGCAGGAAGAGCGGACGGTTCCCCCGCTTGAGGCTGATCTCGTGGTAGTGCACGACGACGACCGGGCGCAGGCGCGTCATGGCTCAGCCGAGCTCGGCGGCCAGCGCCCGCGCGCGCGCGAGCTCCTCGGGCGTGTTGACGTTCATGAAGACAACGTCCGGCGCCCGGAGGCGAGCGACCTCTTCCTCGGGGATCTCCACGACCCGGACGTCCTCGAAGAGGCCGACGATCTTGAAGCGGCCCGCCTTCAGCCGGGTCTCGATGTGCGGCAGGCAGGCCTTGGCGTAGAGGGCGTGCATCGTCTCGAGCTGTTCGCCGACTCGCGGGATGACGACGTCCGCCTCGCCAGCCCGGGCCACGATCAGCCGCGCCACCGGGGGGTGCAGGAAGGGCATGTCGCAGGCGACGTTGAACACCACCTCGCCGGCGGCGGCGGTCAGCCCCGAGAAGATGCCGCCCAGCGAGCCGTGGTCGGGATAGACGTCGGGGACCATCGGCACCCCGAGGAACGCGTAGAGCGCGGGCGTGTTCGTCACGATCAGGACATCGTCCACTACCGGGGCCACCGCGTCCAGCACCCGCTCGATGATGCGGCGGCCGCCAAGCTCCAGCAGCGCCTTGGGCTGGCCGCCCATGCGCGTGCTCTTGCCGCCGGCCTGGATCACGCCGGTCACGCGCACGAGCCGACCTCCACGGCGCCGGCCCGCAGCACGCGCGGCGGATCGACCGTGACGTCGAGCACGGTGGAGGGCGCGCCGCCGGCGGTGGCGCCCGCATCGAGCACGATCGCCAGGCCGCGGGGGAAATAGTCGACCACCTCGGCGGCGGTGCTGGGCGGCGGCAGGCCCGAGGGGTTGGCGCTCGGGGCCGTGATCGGCTGGCCGAGCGCACGCACCAGCGCCTGCGCCACCGGATGCGCGGAGAGCCGGACGCCGACCGTGCCCGAGCCGGCCGTCACACCGGACGGCACGTCCGGGCGAGCCGACAGCACGAGCGTGAGCGCGCCCGGCCAGTGTCGCTCCATCAGCACCCGCGCTCGCTCCGGAATCTCGACGGCGAGGCGCTCGACCATGGCGATCGAGTCGACGAGCACCAGCAGCGGCTTGTCCCCCGGGCGCCCCTTCACCTCGAAGACCTCGCGCACGGCGGCGGGCGTCAGCGCGGCGGCCCCGAGGCCGTAGAACGTCTCGGTGGGAAAGGCGATGACCCGCCCCGCGCGCAGCGCCGCGACGGCATCGGCGAGCGCCGCGGGCGAGGGCGCCCGGGCGTCGACCGCGACGACGCGGGTCATCGCGGGCTACCCCGCGCCGGATCGCGTCCGCAGCTTGTCGGCCACGCGCCGGGCCCGGTCCTCGACCTCGTCGGACAGCGCACGACGATAGGTCGCCAGGCGCTCGGCCAGCGCGGCGTCGCTCTGGGCGAGGATCTGCGCCGACAGGATCGCGGCGTTGGCCGCGCCCCAGCTGCCGATGGCCACGGTGGCCACCGGCACACCCTTGGGCATCTGCACGATCGACAGCAGCGCGTCCATCCCGTTGAGCGGCGTGGCGGCGATCGGCACGCCGATGACCGGCAGGGACGAGAACGCGGCCACCACGCCCGGCAGCGCGGCGGCGCCGCCGGCGGCGGCGATCAGCACGCGCAGGCCGCGGGAGGCCGCGCTGCTCGCCCACTCCTCGGTCCGGCGCGGTGTGCGGTGCGCGGAGGCCACCATGACCTCGTGACCGATCTCGAGCTTCTCCAGAACCTTCACCGTCTCGAGCATCGTCTCGAGATCGGAATCGCTGCCGAGCACGATACCCACCCGCACGGGATTCGTCACGACCGTGGCACCTCCCCCAGCGCGCGCCGACCGATGTCGGTGCGGTAGTGCATGCCGTCGAAGTGAATGCGCTTTGCTGCGTCGTAGGCGGTGGCGATGGCGGCCGGGAGATCGGCTCCCACCGCGGTCACCCCCAGCACGCGCCCGCCGGCGTTCACCAGCCGGCCGTCGCGGATCGCGGTCCCGGCGTGGAACACCTGCACGCCGGGCACCGCCTCGGCGGCGCCGATCCCGGTGATCGGCAGCCCGGTCGCGTAACGTCCAGGATAGCCGCCGGAGGCGATCGCGACGCACACCGCCGCCCGCCGCTGGCTTCCCCACGGCGCCACCGGCGGCCGCTCGCCGCGGGCGACGGCGAACAGCAGGGGCAGCAGATCGCCCTCCATGCGGGCCAGCATGGCCTGGCTCTCCGGGTCGCCGAAGCGGCAGTTGAACTCCACCACCTTGGGGCCCTCCTTGGTGAGCATCAGACCGACGTAGAGCACGCCCCGGTAGGGTGCGCCGACGGCGGCCAGCCCCGCGACCGTGGGGCCGACGATCTCGCGCATGATGCGCGCCTGCATCACCTCGTCGATGGGAGGGGCGGGCGCGAAGGCGCCCATGCCGCCGGTGTTGGGACCTCGATCGTCGTCGAAGACCGTCTTGTGGTCCTGCGCGGCGTCGAGGGGCACCGCGATCTTGTCGCTCACGAGCGCGAAGAACGACGCCTCCTCGCCGTGCATGAACTCCTCGACGACGACCTTGGCGCCGGCCGCGCCGAACTCGCGCCGTTCCATGCACTGATCGATCGCCGCGTCGGCGTCGGGCAGGCCGGCGCAGACGATCGCGCCCTTGCCCGCCGCCAGACCGTCGGCCTTGACCACCAGCGGCGCACCCAGCTCGCGGCAGTAGCGACGGGCCGCGGCGGGATCGTCGAACGTCGCGAAGCGCGCGGTCGGCACGCCCTCTCGGGCCATCAGCGCCTTGGAGAAAACCTTGGAGCCCTCGATGGCGGCGGCGGCCGCGCCGGGCCCGAAGACGACCAGCCCGGCCGCGCGAAGGCGATCGGCGAGTCCGGCCACCAGCGGCGCTTCCGGGCCCACCACCACGAGGTCGACGCCGTGGCCGGTGGCGAACGCCGCCAGTCCCTGCGCATCGTCGACCACGAGATCCAGACACCGCGCGTGGCGCGCGATGCCCGGGTTGCCGGGCGCGGCCCACAGGTGCTCGAGCAGCGGGCTCTGGGCGATCTTCCAGGCCAGCGCGTGCTCGCGACCTCCGGAACCGACCAGCAGGACTCGCATCGGTCTGCCCTCAGTCCTTCTGATCGCCGGGCGGCTCGAGCACTTCGAGGTGCGCGCGCGCGATGCGCGCCCACGGGCTGCCGGCGTCGAGGTCGAGGTACCGCTGCCAGTGGACGACCGCGTCTTCGGCCCGGCCGGAGCGCGCGAGCGCGCCGGCCAGATTGAAGTGGGCGTCGGCGTAGTCCGGCGAGAGGTCGAGCGCCTGGCGATAGCACCGCACGGCTTCCTCGAGGTCGCCCCGGTCCTCGGCGAGCGAGCCCAGGTTGTACACCGCCTCGCAGCACCGCTCGTCCTGCCCGAGCGCCGTCACGTACGAGTCACGCGCCTCGTCGTAGCGTCCCATGCGGTGCAGGAGCAGACCCAGGTTGTTCCAGGCCGCCGCGTAGGTCGGATCGATCGCCACCACGCGACGGTAGGCGGCGATGGCGTCGTCCCACTGCGCGGGATCGGCGTCCCATTCGCTGGCGCGCTCGAACCACGTCTCCGCCTGCTCCACGGGCGGGGCCATCGGTCGCACGAGCCCGGTCACCAGCGTCGCCGCCGCGGCCGCTTCGAGGCTCGGCGTGTCCAGCTCGAGCACCATCTGCCCCGTGCGCGGATCGAACTTCACCCGGTCGGACTGGGCCAGGAGCCGGCCCCCGTCGAGCACGAGCCGGACCTCGGCCAGCGGCTGCTCGAGACCGGGGTTGCGCACGCGCAGCGCCTCGAGCGCCTCGCGCATCTGGCGCACGGAGGCGCCGGCGTCGAGCAGCGCGCCGGCCGCCCGCAGCGCCAGGAGATCGCGAAAGGTGTAGCCGCTGTCGCCGTGCAGCAGGCCGAGGCGGCGAAGCTGGCCGGTCCGCCGCGGGGTCAGCGTCAGGATGCGGGTCAGCTCCCGCATGCCGTAGATCCGCTCGGCCTGGGCCCGCGTCATCGAGCGAATGGGATCAGTGCCGGAAATGACGCAGACCGGTGAAGACCATCGCCACGTCGTGCTCGTCGGCGGCGGCGATGACCTCGCCGTCGCGGAGCGAGCCTCCCGGCTGGATCACCGCGCGGATCCCGGCCGCCGCCACCGCGTCGAAGCCGTCGCGGAACGGAAAGAACGCATCGGATGCGCACACCGATGCCCTCGGTGGCCAGCCCGGCCTCCCGGGCTCGCGCCACCGCCAGCTGGGCGGAGTTCACGCGATTCATCTGGCCCGCGCCCACCCCGACGATCTGCGTCGCGCGTCGCCAGCACGATCGCGTTGGACTTGACGTGCTTGCCCACCCGCCAGGCAAACCGCAGCGCCGTCATCTCCTCGGCCGTCGGCGCCCGCCTGGTCACCGTCTTGAGGGCCGCGGGGTCGAGATCGACGAGATCGGTCGACTGGGCGAGCAGGCCGCCCAGCACGCTGCGATACTCGGCCAGGCGCGCGGGCAATCCGATCCGGGTACACGGCAGCTCGAACACCCGGCACTTCTTCTTCGTCCGCCGCAGCTCCTCCAGCGCATCGGGCGCGTAGGCCGGCGCGAACAGGATCTCCACGAAGATCCCGGCCAGCTCCTGCACCACCGTCATGTCGAGCGTGCGGTTGACGCCGACGATGCCGCCGTAGATCGACACGGGATCCGAGGCCTTGGCGCGCGCCATCGCCTCGCCGACCGTTTTCCCCAGCGCCGCGCCGCACGGGTTGGTGTGCTTGATCACGACCGCAGCGGGATCGTCGAACTCCAGCAGCAGGCCGAGGGCGGCGGAGAAGTCGAGCACGTTGTTGTAGCCGAGCTCGGGGCCGTGCAGCTGCTTCATGCCGGCCAGCCCGACCGGCGGCGCGCCCGACGATCCGGTAGAACGCGGCCGTCTGGTGCGGGTTCTCGCCGTAGCGCAGGCTCAGCTCGCGCTCGGCCTCCAGCCGCAGCGGATGCGGGAAGTCGTCGGGCTGGCGTTCGGGCACCGAGGGCGCCGCCGCCGGCGAGCGCAGGTAGGCGGCGATGGCGGCATCGTACTGGGCGGTGCGCCGGAACGCCTCCTGGGCCAGGCGAAAGCGCGTGGCGTCGCTCAGCTCGCCGCCGCTCGCACGCAGCTCGTCGAGCACCGCGCGGTACTGGCCGGCGTCGGTCACCACGCCGACGCTGCCGTGGTTCTTGGCCGCCGCGCGGATCATCGTGGGGCCGCCGACGTCGATCTGCTCGATCGCCTCGGCCAGCGTCACGCCGGGCCGCGCCACCGTCGCTTCGAACGGATAGAGCGCGACGACCACCAGGTCGATCGGCGGGATGCCGTGCTGCGCCAGCGCTTCCAGGTGCGCCGGGAACGTCGCGGCGGGCCAGGATGCCGCCGTGGATCTTCGGGTGCAGCGTCTTGACGCGCCCGTCGAGCATCTCCGGGAACCCGGTGACCTCGGAGACGTCCCGCACCGGCACCCCGGAGTCACGCAGCAGCTTGGCCGTGCCGCCCGTGGAGAGGATCTCCACGCCCAGCCGGGCCAGCTCCCGGGCGAAGTCCACCACCCCGGCCTTGTCGTGCACCGAGACGAGCGCGCGCCGTACCTTCATCGTCCGACCCCCGGCGTCACGATGACTCGCCTTCCCTCGATGCGCAAGCGCCCTTCGGCGAACAGGCGGATGGCCTCCGGGTACAGGCGGTGCTCCTGCACGAGAATGCGGGCGGACAACGTCTCCTCGGTGTCGCCGGGCTCGACCGGGACGGCCGCCTGCAGCACGATGGGGCCGCTGTCCATGCCCTCGTCCGTGAAGTGCACGGTGGCGCCCGCGACCTTGGCGCCGTGGTCGAGCGCCTGCCGCTGGGCGTGCAGGCCGGGGAACGCCGGGAGCAGCGAGGGGTGGATGTTGAGCCCGCGGCCGGCGAAGGCCCGCACGTAGACCGGCGAGAGGATCCGCATGAAGCCGGCACTGCACACGAGCCCCACGCCGCGCGCGTTCAGCTCCTGCACCAGGGCCCGGTCGAACGCTTCCCGGTCCGCGAAATCTTTCGGGTTGATCCACAGGGCCTCGACGCCGGCGGCCCGCGCGCGCTCCAGCGCCACCGCGCGCTCACGGTCGGAGATCACCACCGCGACGTGCGCCGGGAAGCCCGGACGCGCGCAGGCCTCCAGGATCGCCTGGAGATTCGAGCCCCGGCCGGAGACGAGCACGCCGATGGGCAAGCTCATACGGAGTCCTCCTGCGGCCCCCCGAGGGCGACGGTCAGCGTCACACGAGCTCCACACCGCGCTCGCCGGCGACGATCTCGCCGATGGCGTGCACGGTCTCACCGGCGGCCGTCAGCGCCGCCGTCACCTCGCGCTCCTGAGCCGACGGAACGACCAGCAGGTAGCCGACGCCCATGTTGAACGTCCGGAACATCTCGGCCTCCGCGACGCCGCCGGCGGCCTGCAGCGCCGCGAACACCGGCGGCACCGTCCAGGCGCCCCGACGAATCAGCGCGCGGCAGCCTTCGGGCAGCACGCGCGGAAGGTTGCCGGTGATGCCGCCGCCGGTCACGTGCGCCATGGCGTGCACGCGGGCGCGGACGGGCAGCACGGCGCGCACGTAGATCCGCGTGGGCTCCAGCAACACCTCGCCGAGTGGCCGGGCGGTGCCCGGCAGGATCGCGTCCAGGCCGAGCTTCATTTCGTCGAACACGATGCGGCGGGCCAGGCTGAAGCCGTTGGAGTGCAATCCGGAGGACGCCAGCCCGAGCACCGCGTCGCCGGGCTTCACGGCGGCGCCGTCGATGATCCGCTCCCGCTCCACGACGCCGACGGCGAATCCCGCCAGGTCGTACTCGCCCGCCGCGTAGAGTCCGGGCAGCTCGGCGGTCTCGCCGCCGATCAGCGCGCAGCCGGCCTGCCGGCACCCCTCGGCCACGCCCCGGACGAGGGCCTCCACGCGGGCGGGGTCGAGCTGCGCGAGGCCGATGTAGTCGAGGAAGTAGAGTGGCTCGGCGCCGTGCACCAGCAGATCGTTCACGCTCATGGCCACCAGGTCGATGCCCACCGTGTCGTGCCGGTCGGCCATGAAGGCCACCTTCAGCTTGGTGCCCACGCCGTCGGTGGAGGACACGAGCACCGGCTCGCGGTAGCCGGCCGGGACCCGCACGAAGCCGGCGAAGGCGCCGATGCCGCCGAGCACTTCGGGCCGGAAGGTGGCGCGCGCCAGCGGCGCGATCCGGCGGACCGCCTCGTCGCCGGCCTCGATGTCGACCCCGGCCGAGCGATACGTCAGTCGGTTCAACGCCGGCTCAGGGTTCGAAGAGTCGCAGCTGGGGGGTCGGCTCGGGCTCGATCCCGACGCGGTAGGCGCCGGTGAAGCACGCGTGGCAGAAGTGCGCCGGCTCGGAGCCGGTCGCCTTCAGCATGCCGTCGAGCGACAGGTAGCCGAGCGAGTCGGCGGCCAGGTACCGGCAGATCTCGTCCACCGAGTGGCTGGAGCCGATCAGCTCCTTGCGCGTCGGGGTGTCGATGCCGTAGTAGCAGGGCCACTGGATCGGCGGCGAGGAGATGCGCACGTGGACGGCCTTGGCGCCGGCGCTGCGGATCATCTTGACGATCTTGCGGCTGGTGGTGCCGCGGACGATCGAGTCGTCCACCACCACCACCCGCTTGCCCTCGAGCATCTCGCGCATGGGGTTCAGCTTCACCTTCACGCCGAAGTGGCGAATCCCCTGCTTGGGCTCGATGAAGGTGCGCCCGACGTAGTGATTGCGGATCAGTCCGAGCTCGAAGGGGCTGCCCGACTCCTCGGAGTAGCCGAGCGCGGCGCTGGTGCCCGAGTCCGGCACCGGGATGACGATGTCCGCCTCGGCCGGGATGCTCCCGGGCGAGCTGACGACCCAGCTCCTTGCGCACGGTGTGGACGTTGCGGCCCCACAGGACCGAGTCCGGCCGCGCGAAGTAGACGTACTCGAACACGCACTGCAGTCGCTCGCCGGCCGGCGCGGCGCGGAAGGACTGAAGCCCCGCGTCGCTGATGACCACGAGCTCGCCGGGCTCGACGTCCCGCTCGGGACGCGGCCTCCATGAGGTCGAGCGCGCACGTCTCCGACGCGACGATCCAGGCGTCACCCAGCTGGCCCAGCGTCGAGCGGCCGGAAGCCGTAGGGGTCACGCATCGCGTAGATGGCGTCCCGCGTGAGGATCAGCACGGAGTAGGCGCCCTTGACCTGCGCCAGCGCCCAGGGGATCTGCTCCTCGAGCGGGCCGACCGGGGCCCGCGCCAGCAGGTGCAGGATGACCTCGGTGTCGGAGTTCGACTGGAAGATCGCCCCGGTCCGCTCCATCTCCTTGCGGAGCTGATCGGCGTTGGTCAGGTTGCCGTTGTGGGCGATGGCGATCGGCCCGCGCGCGAAGGTCGCGGTGATCGGCTGCGCGTTCCGGAGATTCGACGAGCCCGCGGTCGAGTAGCGCACGTGACCGATGGCGCGATGACCGGGCAAGCGCCGCAGGCGCTCGGGGCTGAAGACGTCGGCGACCCAGCCCATCGCCTTTTCCAGATGGAACGCGCTGCCGTCGGTGGCCGCGATGCCGGCCGACTCCTGGCCCCGATGCTGGAGCGCGTAGAGGCCCAGGTAGGTGACGTTGGCGGCCTCTGGATGATTCCAGATGCCGTAGAGGCCGCACTCGTCGTGGAACTTGTCGTCACGCCATGTGGCGCTCAAAGCCGTTCCTCCACGCGTGCTCGACGCGGTCCACGCCCAGGTCCACGATCGTGATCGCCCCCATGCGCACCCGCACCCGATCGCCGCCCGTCACGCCCAGCCAGCGCCACGGGATGGCCGACTCCGCCATCAACGCCTCGAACTCGCGCTGTCGACTCGCGTCCACCGCCACCACCACCCGCGAAGGTCCTTCGCCGAACAGGACCTGATCGCATCGCCCGTCCTGGGGCAGCGTCACCTCGCAACCTACCATCTCGCGCCCGGCCATCCCGCGCCCGGCCGGCCCGCGGCCGGTGACGCACGCCTCGGCGAGCGCCACCGCCAGCCCGCCCTCCGCGCAATCGTGGGCCGCGGTGACGAGCCCGGCGCCGATGGCCGCCCGCACCGCCGCCTGCACGCGCCGCTCGGTCTCGAGGTCGAGCGGCGCCAGCCGTCCCGCCAGCTGCCCGTGTCGCGTCCACAAATACTCGGAGCCGCCCAGGCTCACCGCATCGGGCCCCAAGAGCGCGATGCGCTCGTCGGCGCCCTTGAACCACTGCGTCGCCAGCAGCCCCGCGTCCTCGAGCAATCCCACCACGCCGATCACAGGAGTGGGCAGGATGGCCGCGCCGGAGGTCTCATTGTAGAGGGAAACGTTGCCGCCGACTACCGGGAGCTCGAGCGCGCGGCAGGCCTCGGCGATGCCCTCGATGGCCTCGGCGAACTGCCAGAGGATGTCCGGCCGCTCGGGAGACCCGAAGTTCAGGCAGTCGGTCACGCCGAGCGGCTCGGCCACCGGCACACGACACGTTGCGGGCCGCCTCGCAGACCGCCAGGGCCGCGCCCCGTCGCGGGTCGAGGAAGACGTGGCGCCCGTTGCCGTCGGTCGACACGGCGATGGCCCGGCGCGTGCCCTTCACCCGCAGCACGGCGGCGTCCGAGCCCGGCAGCACCAGCGTGTTGATCCCGACCTGCTGATCGTACTGGCGGAAGGCCCACTGCTTGGAGGCGATGGTCGGTGAGGCGAGCAGCTCGACCAGCGCCTCGCCGTAGTCGGTGGGCTCGGCAAGCGACAGCGGGTCGAAGGCCTGTCGCTCGATGAGCCAGGCCGGCGCGGCAAACGGCTTGTCGTACACCGGCGCCTCGGCGAGGGCCTCGATCGGGACGTGGGCCACCTCGTCGCCGCGATGCCGCACGACCAGATCGCCGCCGTCGCTCACCTGGCCGATGCTGACGGCGTCCAGCTCCCACTTGGCGAAGATCTCCTGCAGCGCCTTCTCGCGCCCCTGCGCGGCCACGATGAGCATGCGCTCCTGCGACTCGGAGAGCAGCAGCTCGTAGGCCGTCATCCCCTCCTCGCGCTGCGGCACGGCCCCGAGCTCCACGACCATGCCCGTCCCGCTGCGCGCGGGCATTTCGGAGGTGCAGCAGGCCAGGCCGGCGGCGCCCATGTCCTGGATGCCGACCACCGCGCCGCTGGCCATCGCCTCCAGGCACGCCTCCAGCAAGAGCTTCTCGGTGAAGGGATCGCCGACCTGGACGGTCGGCCTCCGCTCCTCGGCGTGCTCGTCGAAGGTGGCGGAGGCCATGGTGGCGCCGTGGATGCCGTCGCGTCCGGTCTTGTTGCCGACGTAGAAGACCGGATTGCCGACGCCCTCGGCCCGCGCGCGAAAGATCTCGATCGGCCCGCACGAGGCCCACACACATCACGTTCACCAGCGGGTTCCCGGCGTACTCGGGGGCGAAGGCGATCTCGCCGCCCACCGTCGGGCACCCGAAGCAGTTGCCGTACCACGAGATGCCGGACACCACACCGTCGATGAGCCGCCGCGTGCGCGGATCGGCCGGATCACCGAATCGCAGCGAGTCGAGCAGGGCGATCGGGCCGCGCTCCCATGGTGAAGATGTCGCGGAGAATGCCACCAACTCCGGTGGCCGCGCCCTGGAACGGCTCGATGAACGACGGGTGATTGTGGCTCTCGATCTTGAAGACGACCGCCCAGCCCTCACCGATGTCGAGCGCGCCGGCGTTCTCGCCCGGCCCTTGCAGTACGCGGCGCCCGGACTGCGGCAGGCGTCGCAGGAAGACCTTGGAGTGCTTGTAGGCGCAGTGCTCCGACCAGAGCGCCGAGAAGAGACCGAGCTCGGTGTAGGACGGCTCGCGGCCGAGCCGCTTGATGACGCGATCGTATTCGTCGGCCGTGAGGCCCAGGCCGCGCGCCAGGTCGAGCGTGACCTTCGGCTCGACCGCGGGGGTCAACGCTTGCTGAAGGTGCCGTCCTCGACCAGGCTGCCGAGGAGCGAGTGGAACAGCAGCAGCCCGTCGGTGCCGCCCATGGCCGACTCGGCCGCCCGCTCGGGGTGCGGCATGAGCCCCAGCACCGTCCCCTCCTCGTTGATGATCCCTGCGATGTTGTCGAGCGAGCCGTTGGGGTTCGCGGCTTTCGTCACTTTCCCTTCGGCGGTCGCGTAGCGGAACACGATCTGGTTGCGCTGGCGCAGCGCCCGTACCGTCTCGACGTCCGCGTGGTACTTGCCCTCGCCGTGCGAGATCGGCATCTGCAGCACCTGGCCGGGCCGGAGCGCCCGCGTGAACGGCGTCTCGACGTTCTCGACCACGAGGTGCGTGGACTGGCAGCGGTACTGCAGACACTCGTTGCGCATCAGCGCGCCCGGCAGCAACCCCGCCTCGCAGAGGATCTGGAAGCCGTTGCACGATCCGAGCACGAGCCCGCCCCGGGCGAGAAACTCCGGCAGCGCCTCCACCACCGGGGAGCGGCCGGCCACCGCACCGGCGCGGAGGTAGTCGCCGTACGAGAAGCCGCCGGGAAGGACGACGCAGTCGAGGTCGTCGAGATTCGCGATCCCGGTGCCACACGTACTTGACCGGCTGCCGGATGACTTCCGAGATGACGTAGTGGAAGTCGCAGTCGCTCCATGTGCCGGGGAAGACGACGACACCGAATCTCATGTGGGCGGGTTTCTCCTCTCGGTAAGCCGCGTGCGACGGCGCAACGTGGCCATCTTACCGGACCTGCTCGGACGGGGCAAGGCGCTCGGCCCCCTCCACGTCGATGGCGTAGTCCTCGAGAATCGTGTTGGCGAGCAAGCGCCGGCACATCTCGTCGACCCGGACGCGCGCCTGGGCCGGCGTGGCCGCGTCCACGTCGAGCTCGATGAGCTTGCCCACGCGCAGGGAGCGCGCGTCGGCGAAGCCGAGCCCGCCCAGCGCGCGCTGCACCGCCGCGCCCTGCACGTCCATGATCCCGGGCTTGAGCCGGATGAGGACGCGGACCTTCACGACAGTCCCGCCCGGCGGAAGACGGCCTCGACGTTGCGGACGTACCAGCCCGGATCGAAGCACGCCTTGAGATCGGCCGGCCCCAGCCGCTCGGTGACTGTAGGGTCGGCGGCCAGCAGCTCGAGCAGCGGCCGCCGCTCCTTCCACGCCCGCATCGCGTGACGCTGCACCAGCTCGTAGGCCACCTGGCGCGCCAGTCCGGACTCGGTGAGCTTGAGCAGCACGCGCTGGGAGTAGATGTTGCCCTGGCTCAGGTCGAGGTTCTCGGCCATGCGGGCCGGATCGACCTCCAGCCCCTCGACGATGAACGTGGTCAGGTCCAGGATGTAGTCGAGCAGGATCGTCGAGTCGGGCAGGATCACGCGCTCGACCGAGGAGTGGCTGATGTCCCGCTCGTGCCACAGCGCGACGTTCTCGACCGCGGCCAGCGCGTTGGTGCGCAGCAGCCGGGCGAGGCCACAGATGCGCTCGGCCAGCTCGGGGTTGCGCTTGTGCGGCATCGCGCTGGAGCCCTTCTGGCCCTCACCGAAGGGCTCCTGGGCCTCCAGCACCTCGGTCCGCTGCAGCCCGCGGACCTCGAGCGCGATCTTCTCCAGCGACGCGCCCGCGATGGCCAGCGTCGCTGACGAACTCGGCGTGGCGGTCGCGCTGCACGATCTGGGTCGAGACCGGCTCCACGCCGAGGTCGAGGTCGCGGCAGACCTCTTCCTCGATCTCCGGCGCCACGTGGGCGAAGTTGCCGACCGCGCCCGAGAGCTTGCCCACCGAGATCGCCTCGCGCGCCCGGCGCAGTCGCTCGAGATTGCCGCCCGGCCTCCACGTACCACACGGCCACCTTGAGCCCGAAGGTCGTGGGCTCGGCGTGCACACCGTGTGTGCGGGCCACCGTGAGCGTGTCGCGATGCCGGCGGGCCAGCGTGGCCAGCGCCGCCCGCAGCCGCTCCTGGCCCGCGATCAGCAGATCGGCCGCGTCGCGCAGCTGCAGCGCGGTCGCCGTGTCCCACACGTCATTGGTGGTGAGGCCGATGTGGACGAAGCGGGAGTCGGGACCGAGCTGTTCCTCGAGGCTGGTGAGCAGCGCGATCATCTCGTGCTTGACGCGGTGCTGGATGGCCGAGGATCCGCTCGATGTCGACCCGGGTGTCGCGGATCCGAGCCGAGCGCCTCGGCGGGGATCCGGCCGCGGCGGGCGTAGGCCTCGCACACCGCCACTTCCACCCGGAGCCACGCCTGGTACTTCGCGGCCTCGCTCCAGATCGCTCCCATGGCGGGCCGGGTGTACCGCTCAATCACGCCCACACCTTAATGCAAAACCCCACCAAGTGGAAGCCCGACTACCCGTCACCCACTACAGGTCGAGGCGTTCGAGCGCGGGCTTCGCCCGCGCAATCCTGCCTTGGATCGATGGTCTAGGGGGCAGGAAGGAGCACGCCGTCAGGCGTGCGACGACCGCCGGAAGGGGGACGAAGTCCCCCTCCGAGTTATCGGAGTTCTGCGGGAAGGTTGCGGCGGTCCAGCGGGCCGAGCGTGGTCAGTGCCAGCTGCTCCTCGTCGATGACCTGGCTGACCAGCGCCTGCACCTCGTCGTGGCGGACGCCGTCGATGGAGGCCAGCATCTCGTCGATCGTGAGGAACGAGCCCAGGTGAAGCTCGTGCTTGGCCAGGCGGTTCATCCGGCTGGACGTGGACTCCAGCGAGAGCATGAGGCTGCCCTTCAGATGGTCCTTCGACCGTCGCAGCTCCTCCTCGGTCACGCCGTGCTTCTTGACGTCGCGCAGCTCCTTGAGAATCGACTTCAGCACCTTGGAGAAATTCTCGACGTCGGTGGCCGCGTAGACGTACATGAGCCCGGTGTCCGTGAAGGCCTGCACCCCGGAGTGCACCGAGTAGACCAGCCCCTGCCGCTCCCGCACCTCCTGGAACAGGCGCGAGGACATGCTGCCGCCGATGACGTCGTTGAGCACGAACATCGCGTACCGCTCGGGCGCGGCGTGGGCCAGGCCGGGGAACCCCATCACCAGGTGCACCTGCTCGAGCGCCTTGTGGACGATGTTGATGCCCGGCGCCAGCTTGACGGCCTCCGAGGCCCGCGGCCGCGCGGGCCGCGTGTAAGCCGTTGAAGCCCTTGCCGAACAGCTCCACGACCTGCTCGTGAGTGACGTTGCCGGCCACCGCGATGATGATCCGCGGCGGCACGTATTCCTCGCCGAAGTAGTCGGCGATGGCGTCGCGGTGGAATCCGCGTCACCAGCTCCCGCGTGCCGAGGATGGGCCGGGCCAGCGGATGGCCACCCCAGATCTGGGCGGCGAACAGATCGTGGATGATGTCGTCCGGGGTGTCCTCCACCATCCGGATCTCCTGCAGCACGACCGACTTCTCGCGCTCCAGCTCCTCGGCGTCGAACAGCGGGTGCAGCAGGATGTCGGTGAGCAGGTCGACGGCCAGCGGCAGGTGCTCGTCGAGCACCTGCACGTAGAAGCAGGTGTTCTCCTTGGTGGTGAAGGCGTCCATCTGGCCACCCACCGAGTCCATCGTGCGGGCGATGGCCTCGGCGCTGCGGGTGGCGGTGCCCTTGAAGACGAGGTGCTCGATCAGGTGGGACACCCCGCCGCGCGACTCCACCTCGTGGCGGGACCCGGTCTCCACCCACACCCCGACGGCCACCGAGCGGACGTGCGGCATCCGCTCGGTGAGGATCCGCATGCCGTTGGGCAGGACGCTCTTGCGATAGCTCTCAGTCACGCGGCGGGATTGGCGGCCTGGGGGTTCTTCAGCCGCTCCTTGTCAGCGAGCGCCGGCTGGTCGCGCAGCGCCATCTTCCGGCTCAGGCGCATCTTGCCGTTGCCGTCGACCTCGATGACCTTGACCAGCACCTCGTCGCCCTCGCTCAGCACGTCCTGCACCGAGCGGATGCGGCTCTCGGCGATCTGCGAGATGTGCAGCAGCCCCTCGGTGTTGGGGATGACCTCCACGAAGGCGCCGAACTCGACGATCTTCTTCACCTTGCCCAGATAGATCCGGTCCAGCTCCACCTCGCGGCAGATGTCCTGGATCATGCCGACCGCCTTCTGCACGGAGGCGCTGTCCGGCGAGAACACCGTGACCCGGCCGTCGTCCTCGATGTCGATCTTGGTGCCGGTCTGCTCCTGGATCGCCCGGACCACCTTGCCGCCGGGGCCGATGATCTCGCGGATCTTCTCCGGCCGGATCTTGATGGTCACGAAGCGCGGCGCGAACGGGCTCAGCTCGGTGCGCGGCTTCTCGAGCGCCTCGCGCATCTTGCCCAGCACGATCATCCGGGCTTCGCGGGCCTGCTGGAGCGCGTCGCGCATGATGTCGACGGACACGCCCGGTGATCTTGATGTCCATCTGCAGCGCGGTGACGCCCTTCTCGGTGCCGGCGACCTTGAAGTCCATGTCGCCGTAGTGGTCCTCGGTGCCCATGATGTCGGTGAGGATCCCGAACTTGTCGCCTTCCTTCACCAGCCCCATGGCGATGCCCGCCACGCGGCGACTTGATCGGCACGCCGGCGTCCATCAGCGCCAGCGAGGCGCCGCACACGCTGGCCATGGACGAGGAGCCGTTGGACTCGAGGATGTCGGAGACCACGCGGATCGTGTAGGGGAAGTCCTCCTTGGCGGGCAGGACCGCCTCGACCGCCCGCTCGGCCAGCGCCCCGTGACCGATGTCACGGCGGGAGGGCGAGCCGAAGCGCCGCACCTCGCCGACCGAGAACGACGGGAAGTTGTAGTGCAGCATGAAGTGGCGATAGGACTCGCCCTCGAGCGCCTCGATCTTCTGCTCGTCGGACTTGGTGCCGAGCGTGGCCGAGACCAGGGCCTGCGTCTCGCCGCGCGTGAAGAGCGACGAGCCGTGGGCGCGCGGCAGATACGCGACCTCGATCGAGATCGGCCGGATCTCGGTGACCTTGCGGCCGTCCACCCGAAGCCCGCGCTCGACGATCATGCGGCGCACCTCGGCGCTCTCGACCTCCTCGAACGCCGCGCGCACCGCCGCCCTTCTTGAGTCTCGTCGACGACCCAGCGCCCGCCCACACCTCGTCGAACACCCGCGAGACGGCCTCGGCGCGCGCGTGCTTTTCGTGGGTGCCGAGCGCCGCGGCCAGCTTCGCGACTGGCCAGCTCGACGCACCCGGCTGGCCAGCGCCAGATCGCTTGCCGGCGTTGCGGATCGAACGCCCAGCGCGGCTTGGCGGCCTGCGCCATCAGCTCCTTCTGCATGCGCGCCAGCTCGCCGGCACTGCTCGTGGCCGAAGGCGATGGCCTCCAGCATCTTGTCCTCGGACACTTCCTTGGCGCCCGCCTCGACCATCAGCACCGCGTCCTCGGTGCCCGCCACGACGAGCTCGAGCTGCGAGGCTTCCTGCTCCGCGGTGGTGGGATTGGCGACGAACTGGCCGTCGACGAGGCCGACGCGCACGGCGCCGACCGGGCCATCGAACGGGATCCCGGACAGAGCGACAGCGCCGCGGAGGCGCCGTTCATGGCCAGGACGTCGGGATCGTGCTGGGGGTCACCGGAGATCACCAGGCAGATGACCTGGATCTCGTTGCGGAAGCCCTCGGGGAAGAGCGGCCGGATCGGCCGGTCGATCAGCCGGCAGGTCAGGATCTCCTTCTTGACCGGCGCGCCCTCGCGCTTGAAGTAGCCGCCGGGGATGCGCCCACCCGCGTAGGCGCGCTCGCGGTACTCGACGGTCAGCGGGAAGAAGTCCTGGCCCTCCTTGGCGCGTCTTGGCGGCCGACGCACGGTGGCCAGCACCATGGTGGCACCGAATCGCACGACGACGGCGCCGTCGGCTTGCTTGGCCACCTTGCCGGTCTCGATCGAGAAGGGCTGGCCGTGGATGTCGATCTGTACGGTATGGCTCATACGAACGTTTGTCCTCGTGGTTCGGCGGTCACCCGGCGAACACCTAGTGTGAGGGGCGCTCGGGCGCACGATCGATCGCGCGCACCGCGCCCGCCAAGGGCCCCCGGGGTCTTTCCGTCCGAGGACCGGTCATGTGCTGCAAGACACCCCGCCGTCAACGGCGGATGCCCAGCCTGTCGATGAGCGCCCGATAGCGCTCCGCGTCCTTTGCCTTGAGGTACTCGAGGAGTCCCCGGCGCTTGCCGATCAGCATCAGCAGCCCTCGGCGCGAGTGATGGTCCTTCGTGTGCGCCTTGAAGTGCTCCGTGAGGCCGTTGACGCGCTCGGTCAGCAGCGCGATCTGGACCTCGGGGGAGCCGGTGTCCCCGTCGTGAGTCCGGAACTGCTCGATCAGGCTCTTCTTGCGGTCGACAGCCAGCGCCATCGGGAGGCCTCCTCCAATCGCCACGTCCCAGAGACGTGCATCCCCAGGGCGGGTTCCAAAAAAACTTTGTTTTGTCAGCAGATAGGACGAAAGGGTACCACGGGGTCCGCTGGAAGTAAAGTCAGCGCCCCGCAGAGCCCCGCGCGGGCGGCGGCCACGTCCCTGGCAATCTGGGCCCGGAGCTCGTCGACCGAGGGAAATCGCATCTCCTCACGGAGGTGGAGCAGGAAGTCCAGACGCATGCGCCGATCCGTAGAGATCGCCCGTGAAGTCGAGCAGATGCGCCTCGATGGCTAAGGTGGTCTCCGCGAATGTCGGACGCACGCCGACGTTGACGACGGCAGGGTGGGCGACGTCGTCCACATGGGCGATGCACGCCGTAGACCCCCTTGGGGATCAGGAGCTCGCGATCTGGGGCCAGGTTGGCCGTCGGGAAACCCAAGGTCCGTCCCCGGCCGGCCCCACTCGTGATCGTCCCGCTCATCGAGTAGGGCCGGCCGAGGAAGCCGGGCGGCGGTCACGAGGTCGCCCCTCTGCAGCGCGGTGCGTATCTCGCTCGACGAGACGGCCACGCCGTCGACCGTCAGCGGCGGCACCACGTGGGCCTGAAAGCCGAGCCGGCTCGCCAGTTCCTGCAGCAGCCGCGCGTCGCCCCGCGCGCCCCGGCCGAACCGATGGTTGAACCCGACGACGATCTCCTGGGCGCGAAGGCGGCCGAGGAGCACGTCCTTCACGAAGGCCTCGGGCTCGACGGCGGCCAGCTCGGGGGTGAAGCTCAGGACGACCACGCCATCGACCCCGGTCTCGGCGATCAGCGCCAGACGCTCGTCCAGCGTGGTGATAGCTTCGCGGAGCGCGTGTCGGGCTGCAGGATCTCGGCGGGGTGCTGCTCGAAGGTGCAGGCGAGCGCCTGCAGTCAGGCCGCGCGCGCCCGCGTGACGGCGGTGCCGAGGATGGCTCGATGCCCGAGGTGGACGCCGTCGAAGGTGCCGAGGGCGACCACGCTGGGACGGGCGTCAGGCGGGAAGGACTCGAGTCCCCGGACGATCTGCATGAAGGATCCGCACCGGCCGGGTCTGTCGTCCGCCCAGCGCCACCTCCCCGACGCCGAGCATGCGCCCGTCGGCCGCGTGCACGCGAACGAGCGTCCCGTCGGCCGACACCGGGCGGCGCCACCTCTGCCGCCTGACCGTGCTCGAACCGCTCGGTGCGCGCGGGCGTCGAGCCGCACCGCCGGCCAGCCCGCCAGCGTCGCGGCGGCCGGCTGCACGCGCGCCCAGAGCGTCGGCCGCCGGCGCGGTCGACAGCGCGTCCCACGGTATGGCGTCGTCGAGCGTGAACGGCCCCACCCGCGTGCGGACGAGGCGCTCGACCGCGCGCGCCGCAACCCAGCGCGGCGCCGAGGTCGCCGGCCAGCGCGCGGATGTACGTACCCTTGCCGCACACGATGGACAGCCGTACGGACTCGCCGGCGACCTCCTCGACGTCGAGGGCGTGGATGACGACCTCGCGCGGCTCGCGCGCGCACCTCGATGCCCTGCCGGGCCAGCTCGTACAGTCGCTGCCCCTGGTGGTGAACCGCCGAGTACATCGGCGGCACCTGCTTGATGCGCCCGACGAAGGCACGGCAGGCGACCTCGAGCTGCGCGCGGTCCACGGCTCGCCGACCGGCGAGGTCGAGAGCACCCGTCCGCTCAGGTCGCCGGTGTCGGTGGTCAGCCCGAGGCGCAGAGTCGCCACGTACGCCTTGTCCTGGTCGGCCAGGTACGGCCATGAGCTTGGTCGCCTCGCCGAGCAGGATGGGCAGCACGCCCGGTGGCGTCGGGGTCGAGCGTGCCGGCGTGACCGACGCGCTTGAGACCGAGTCGGCGCCGCACGAGCGCCACGACGTCGAACGACGTGACGCCGGCGGCCTTGTCCACCGACAGGACCCCCGTGTCGCTCATGACCGTCGCCGGGCGGGACGCCGGCTCGCCGCGCACCGCCTCGCTGCACGGCGGCGAGCACGTCACGCGTCACCGCCGTCGAGCGCGCCGGGCACGGTGCAGCCGGCGGCGTTGGGATGGCCGCCGCCGCCGAAGCGCGCGGCGATCCGATTGACGTCGACGTCGCCCTTGCCGCGCAGGCTCACCTTGACCGTGCTGCCCCGCTCGCGCAGCAGGCAGGCCACGCGCACGGAGGCGATCGACCGCGGATAGTTCACCAGCTCCTCGGATTCGATGAACGTCTCCGGCACCGCGCCGTTGGGCAGCGCGAGCCACGCCACGCGCCCGTCCTCGCTGACCTCCACGCGCGCCAGCGACTCGCCGAGCCAGCGCAGCGCGTCGGTCGCCCGCCGCTCGTAGAGCGCGGAGGACACGAACGCCGGCTCGGCGCCCGGCCGCCACCAGCTCGGCCGCGATCCGGAACGTCTCCGGGGTGACGTTGGAGTAGCGGAACGAGCCCGTGTCGGTGTGGATCGCCGTGTAGAGATTCGTGGCGATGCGCCGGCGTGAGGGGCAGACCCAGGGCGACCAGCAGCCGGTAGACCATCTCGCCGGTGGCCGCCGCGCCGGTGTCGATCCAGTTCACGTGCCCGTAGCGCCGGTTGTCGGGATGATGGTCGATGTTGACGACCACCGAGGCGGCCGTCTTCGTCTGATCGATCAGTCCCTCGGTCCGGTCGGGGTTCGGACAATCGGTCAGCACCGCCACGTCGAGACGGACCGTCCACCGACGGCAGCACGCGATAGCGATCGACGCCGGGCAGAAAGCCGAGAGCCCCGGGAGCCGGATGCGGCCCGCCGTACGCCACGCTCCAGCCCGCCGCCTCGAGTGCGGCGCCCAGCGCCAGCAGCGTCCCCAGCACGTCGGCATCGGGATGGACGTGACCGAGCATGAGCGCCCGTCCGGCCGGGCCGGCCTGTCCAGACGGACGGCGAAACGCCGCCAGCACCTCGAGCGGGACGGAATCGCTCATCGTCCCTCGTCCTGGACCTTGCGCAAGATCGACTGGATGCGCGCGGCGTGCTCCATCGAGCGATCGGGCCGGAAGTCCACGTCGGGCGTCACGCGCAGATCCAGGTGCTGGCGCAGCCAGTTGCGCACGAAGCCGCGCGCGCTGGCCAGGGCGGCCAGCGATCCCTCCCACTGCCGCTCGTCGCCCAGCACCGAGACGAACACCTTGGCCACTCGCATGTCCTTGGAGGTCTCGACCTCGGTCACCGTCACGAATCCCAGCCGGGGATCCTTCAGCTCACGCTGGAGGAGGTTGGAGACCTCCTCCTTGATCAGCTGGTTGACCCGGTCCAGACGCTTGCCCTGCATTACAGGATCTCCACGAAGGTCTCGAGCACCTGGCCTTCGACATTGTTCTCGATGAAGTCCATGGCCTTGGAGACGACCTCGTTGGCGTGGCGGGCGTCGGCCGAGACGTACGCGATCGCGAGCGTGGCGCGCTGCCAGGTGTCCTGGTGGTCCACCTCGGCGACCGAGCACTCGAAGCGCGCTCGAACCTTCTCCTTCAGACCCTTGAGGACGTGTCGCTTGCCCTTGAGCGACTCCACGTCGGGCAGGTGTAGCTCGACCATCCCCAGGGCGACGCGCGCCGCCGACACGTTGGCCTCCGCCGCCTGCCGCGCTACAGCGTGCGCGCGACTTCCTCGCTCGTATACGCCTCGATGATGTCGCCCGGCTGCAGACCGTTCACGCTCTCCACGCCGATACCGCAGTCGAGGCCGGTGAGCACCTCGCGCACGTCGTCCTTGAACCGGCGGAGCGAGGTGATCGCCCCCTGGCCGAGCACGGTCGTCCCGCGCCTCACGCGGGCCAGGGCGCCGCGGGTCATCTTGCCCTCCATCACCATCGAGCCGGCGATCGGGCCCAGCTTGGAGATGACGAAGATCTGCTTGACCGTGGCCCGACCCAGGATCGTTTCGCGAATCTCCGGGGCCAGCAAGCCTTCCAGCGCGGCCTTGACGTCGTTGATCGCCTCGTAGATGACCGTGTAGCCGCGCACGTCGACGCCGTTGGCCTGCGCCTGGCTGGCCGCCTTCGGCTCGGTCTTGACGTTGAAGCCGATCACGATCGCGTTGGACGCCGAGGCCAGCATCACGTCGCTCTCGTTGATCGCGCCGACCGAGCTGTGGATGACCTTGAGCTTCACTTCCTCCGTGCTCAGGCGCTCGAGCGACTCGGCCAGCGCTTCCACCGAGCCCTGCACGTCGGCCTTGATGATGAGCCGCAGCTCCTTGACCTCGCCGGTCTGGATCTGCTTCTGCAGGCTCTCCAGGGTGATGCGGGTCGACACCTTGCCGCGGGCCTTCTCGCGGTCGGAGCGCATGGTGGCGATCTGCCGGGCCTTGCGCTCGTCGGAGACCGCCACCAGCACGTCGCCGGCCTGCGGGACGCCCGACAGCCCGAGGATCTCGACCGCATCCGAGGGACCGGCCGACTTCATCTTCCGGCTGCCGGCGTCGATGAGTGCGCGGATGCGACCGGAATGCGAGCCGACGACGACCGCATCGCCCTCGTGCAGCGTGCCCGTTCCGGATGAGCGCGGTGGCCACCGGACCGCGTCCGCGATCGAGACGGCCCTCGATGATGACGCCCTTGGCCGCGCGGTTGGGGTTGGCCTTGAGCTCGAGAACCTCCGCCTGCAGCGCCGTCATCTCGAGGAGCTGATCGATCCCGGTGCCCTTCTTGGCGGAGGTCGGCACGAAGATCGTCTGGCCGCCCCAGTCTTCCGGCACCAGCCCTTGATTGGACAGCTCGCGCTTGACGCGATCGGGCTCCGCCTCGGGCTTGTCGATCTTGTTGACGGCCACGATGATCGGCACGTTGGCGGCCCGCGCGTGGTTGATGGCCTCCACGGTCTGCGGCATCACGCCGTCGTCGGCCGCCACCACCAGGATGACGATGTCGGTGGCCTGCGCGCCGCGCGCCCGCATGGCCGTGAACGCCTCGTGGCCCGGCGTGTCGAGGAAGGTCACCTTGCCGTGACTGGTCACGACCTGGTAGGCCCCGATGTGCTGGGTGATGCCACCGTACTCCTTCTCGGCCACCTTCGTCCGGCGGATGGCGTCGAGCAGCGACGTCTTGCCGTGGTCGACGTGGCCCATGACCGTGACCACCGGCGGCCGCAGCGTGCAGCTGCGCCGTGTCGCCGGCCTCTTCCTCCTCGATGACGTCGCCCTCGACCGAGCGGATCTCGAGATCGAAGTGGAACTTGTCGGCGACCAGCTTGGCCTCGGTCGGGTCGAGCAGGTCGTTGACCATCTTCATCACGCCGAGCTCGATGAGCGCCTTGATGACCTCGCCCGACTTGCGGCGCATCTTCTCGGCCAGCTCGGCCACCGTCACCGACTCCGGCACGCGCACGAGCTCGCGCTTGACCTCGACGGGCGGCGGCGGGGGCGGCGGCGGCTCGATCACCGCCGCGGCGGCCGGCCTGATCACCTCGGGTGGGGCCGACGGCCGCGCCGGCGCGCTGGGGCCGCTCGCGGCGGCCGCCGCCGGAGGCACGGCCGGCTGCATGGGACGTGGAGGCGGGGGCGGCGCGGCCGGGCGCGGCGGCCCCTGCGTGATCCTCGGCTGTGAGAACGGTCCCGAGGGATGCCGCGAGGGGCGCGACGGCGGCGGGGGCGGCGGCGTCGAGCGCTCGAGCGGCCGGAACGGAACGATCTTCGGCTCGGGCTTGCGCACGCCGGGGGCGACCGGGGCCGGCGGCGGCGCGGGCGCGGCGGCCGCGGGCTTCATCGGCTCCATCGGCGACGAGGCCGGCGGGGCGACGGGCGCGGGCGGCACCGGCGCGATGCGCGGAGGCTCGGGGGCGATCTCCGCGGCCGGCTTGGCGACGACCGGGGGCTCGGTCGCGAGCTCGACCGGCTTCGGCTTGACGATGGTGGCCGCGGCCGGCCGGGCGTCTGCCGATGCGTCCTCGGCCGTCTCGTCGGTCGTCTTCTTGGCGCGCGCCGGCTTGCGGACGATGACCGCCTCGCCGTCCTGGCCGGTCGCCGCCGTCTTCGGCTTCGCCACGCGCTTGGCCTTGGCCGGCTCCTCGGGCAGCTCGCGACCCTTGCCGAGCTTCACGCGCAGCTCGTTGGCGAGCTCCTGGGCGAGGGGGGTCATGGCCCGCACGCCCTTGTGTCCCATCTCCTCGGCGGCGACCATCAGGTCCTTGCTGGTCACGCCGAGCTCCTTCGCGAGCTCGATCACTTTGATCTTGGCTGCTGCCACGTCCCCCTCACCTCCTGTGAGCGAAAATCATCGTCGGTGTCCGCCGTCTCGCGCACCGCGCGCTCGAGCTCGTCGTCCAGGCGACAACGGCCGCGCAGCGCCTGCGAGAGCCGTCCGCCCTTCAGCGCACGCTCCAGGCACGCCGCGTCGGCGCAGACATACGCGCCGCGTCCTGCCGCCCCGCCGGATGCGTCGCACACCACCACCCCGTCGGCACGCCGGACCAGTCGAACCAGCTCGCGCTTCGGGCGGCGCTGACGACAACCCAGGCACGTGCGGATCGGGACATGCTTCACGCGTCCGCCGGCGGCCGCTCGTCGTCCGCGGCCACGACCTCGGCGGCCGGCTCGTCGGCAGGCTCGGGCTCGGCATGCGCGGCCAGCCACGCCTCGGCCGCCGCGTAGATCTTGTCCGCGAGGTCGCCGACGGCCGGTACCGCCGCCAGGGCCTCGCGACCCGCCTCGACGATTGCGCGCGGCGAGGCCATGCCCGCGGCTTCGAGCGCCTGCGCGACCTCGAGCGTCGCGCCCAGACTGGCCAGCGCGGCCCGCGATTCCTCGGCATCGACCCGCGCGGTCTCGACCTCGGACTCGCTCTTGATGTCGATCCGCATGCCGGTCAGCTTGGCGGCCAGGCGCGCGTTCTGCCCCTTCTTGCCGATGGCCAGCGACAGCTGGTTGTCGGGCACGATCACCAGCGCCGAGGGCTGCCCTTCGCCGTCCTCCTCGATCGTGACGCCCGACACCTTGGCCGGCGACAGGGCCCGCGCCACGAACGTCGCAGGATCGTGCGACCACTCGATGATGTCGATCTTCTCGCCGCGCAGCTCGCGGCTGATGACCTGGATCCGCGTCCCACGCAAGCCGACACAGGCGCCGATCGGATCGACGTCGCGCTTGGTGGAGGCCACCGCGACCTTGGCGCGCTCGCCGGCCTCGCGGGCCGTGGCCTTCACCACCACGATGCCTTCCTGGATCTCGGGGATCTCCGTCTCGAAGAGCCGCGCGAGGTAGCCGGGATGCGTGCGCGACAGCGTGATCTGCGGTCCCTTGGCGCGTGCGCCGCACCTCGAGGACGAACGCGCGGATGCGGTCGCCCGGGTTGTAGCGCTCACCGGGAATCTGCTCGCGGTCGGGCAGGATCGCCTCGGCCTTGCCGATCTCGAGGATGACGTTGCGCTTCTCGATGCGGTGGACCACGCCGCGCAGGATCTGCCCTTCCTTGCCGGCGAACTCCGAGTAGATCCCCTCGCGCTCGGCGTCGCGCACCTTCTGGAGGATCACCTGCTTGGCGGTCTGGGCGGCGATACGGCCCAGATCCTGGAGCGGCTTGTCTTGCAGGAGCTCGAGCTCCACGTCCAGCTCGGCCTCCGCCGTCAGCGCCTTGGCGTCGGCCAGGCTGATCTCGAGCTCGGGATCGGTGACCTCCTCGACGACCTTCTTGCGGTGGTAGACACGGAACTCGCCGGTCTTCCGATCGATGTGGATACGGATGTTCTCGCCCGGGCCGAGCGACTTTCGCGAGGCCGAGAGCAGGGCAGACTCCAGCGCCTCGAAGAGGACCTCTTTATCGATCCCCTTCTCCCGGCCCAGCTGATCGATCACGATGATCAATTCTCGGTTCATGATTCAGCCGCCCGTCGCGGCCACGGCACCTCGGGCTCGAGGCGGGCCTTGGTGACCCGCTCTCGGGGCAACTCCACGCGCTCGCCGTCACGGTCCAGCGTAAGCCGCGCGTCATCCACATCCGCCAGACGGCCACGGAATTCCTCGCCACCGGCCAGCCAGCATTGCACCCGCTTGCCGACCGCCCAGCGGAACTCGCGCTCTTTCCGGAGCTGGCGATCCAGTCCCGGCGACGAGACCTCGAGATCGTACGCCTCCTCGATCAGATCCGACGCGTCGAGGACGTCTCCCACTTCCCGACTGAGGCGGCGGCAGTCCTCGATGCCCACCCCCCCTGGCTTGTCGACAGCCAGCTTCAGTACGCCACGGGGACGGTGCGCCCGCCACTCCAGATCCACGAGCGTGAGCCCGTGATCGCGGAGTACGGGCAGCACGGTCTCCTCGATTCGGAGTTCACGTTCGTCCTGCATCACACCCACAAATTAAAAAAGTGGGCGACGCCCACTTTTTCGAGACTTTAGCACGGGTGTCCTCAGTAGGCAACACCGAGTGGGCTCAGGACCGGTGGGAAAGCACCTCCAGGGACTGAAGTGTGGCCAGCACCTGATCACGGGGCACGCGCTGTTCCCTGCGCGGGGCGCGGCGCTCCTTGACCTCGACCACACCCTCCTTGGCCAGCGCGTTGCCGATGGTCACGCGGACCGGGATTCCCAGCAGATCCGCGTCCTTGAACTTCACCCCCGGGCGCTCGTCGCGGTCGTCGAGCAGCGCGTCGAGCCCGGCCGCCCGGCAGGCGGCGTAGATCTCTTCGGCCGCCGCCATCTGCCCGGCGTCGCGCAGGCTCACCACGACGATGTGGACGTGGAAGGGTGCGATGGACGCCGGCCATACGATCCCGTCGGCGTCCGCCAGTTGCTCGATGGCGGCGGCGGCGATGCGGGCGGGTCCGATCCCGTAGCTGCCCATCACGATGGGCTGCTCCTTGCCCGACTCGTCGAGGTACTTGGCGTCGAGCGCCACCGAGAACTTGGTGCCGAGCTTGAAGATGTTGCCGATCTCGATGACCTTCTCGACGCTCAGCGCCTTGCCACAGCGTACGCACGCCTCGCCGGCGGCCACCGTGTGCAGGTCCACGAAGCGGGCTTCGAAATCCCGTCCGGGCACGACCCCACGCAGGTGGGCGCCCTCCCGGTTGGCTCCCACCACGTACACGCCGTCGCGCAGGTGCTCGTCGGCCAGGACCGGCACGCGCGCGCCGACGGGTCCCACCGAGCCGGCCCCCGCCCCCAGGTGCTGGCGGATCTCCTCGGCGCTGGCCGGCCGGACCTCGTCGCCCTGCAGCGCACGCGCGAGCTTGCGCTCGTGCAGGGCGTGATCGCCCCGCACCAGCGCGAGCACGGGCCCGGAACGCTGCCCCACGTAGAGCAGCGACTTGATGGTCAGGCGCGGATCGATCTTGAGGAAGGCGCTCACCTCGGCGATGGTCCGCACGTTGGGCGTCGCGACCTCCTCGACGCCCGCGGCGGGAAACGCCGGCGCCACCGGCACGCCCTGCGCGATCTCCACGTTGGCGGCGTAGCCGCAGCCGCTGCACATCGCGACCTCGTCCTCGCCGGCCGCGCACGGCGCCAGGAACTCGTGGGCGCCGACGCCGCCCATCATGCCGGTGTCGGATTCGGCCGACGTAGAAGCGCAGACCGCAGCGCTCGAAGATCCGCCGGTAGGCCTGCTCGTGGGCGGCGTACGACCGGTCCAGCGCGGCCACGTCGGGGTCGAGCGTGTAGGCGTCCTTCATCACGAACTCGCGCGTGCGCAGCACGCCCGAGCGCGGGCGGGCCTCGTCGCGCTCCTTGGTCTGGATCTGGTACCAGATCTGCGGCAGATCCCGGTAGGAGCGGATCTCGCGGGCGGCCAGCCAGGCGATGACCTCCTCGTGCGTCATGCCCAGGACCAGATCGCGGCCCCAGCGGTCCTTGAGCTTGAACATCTCCGGGATGCCGTCGGCGCGCCCGGACTTCTGCCAGATCTCGGCCGGCTGGATCACCGGCATCGTGATCTCCTGCCCGCCGATGGCGTTCATCTCCTGGCGGATGATCGCGCAGATCTTGTCCATCACCCGCTGGCCGATCGGCAGATAGACGTAGATGCCGGCGGCGAGCTGGCGCACCAGCCCGGCGCGGAGCATCAGCTTGTGGGAGATGGCCTCGGCGTCGGCGGGATCCTCGCGGAGCGTGGCCACCAGCGACTTCGCGAGGCGCATCCTAGTGGGCGTCCTTCTTCTTGTTGGCGCCCTTCACGCCGGGGGCGTAGACCAGGCGCTCGACCGGCTTGCCCCCCAGGATGTGCGACTCGACGATCTCGTGCAGATCGGCCTGCTGCACGCCGGCGTACCACACGTTCTCGGGATAGACCACGATCATCGGCCCGTGGCCGCACTGCGAGAAGCAGCCGGCCTTGTTGATGCGGACCTGCTGCTGCCGGCCGGCCTTGACGATCTCGCCGCGGAGGTACTTCACGAAGCCCTCGACGTCGCCGTCCTTGGGACAGTCGTCGCCACTGGTGCACACGAAGACGTGCGTTTCGTACTGGCCCATCAGGCGCCGGCTCCCGCCGCTTCCTTCGCGGCCCGTCGCTCGTCCAGGAACTTGTCGACTTCCTCGCGCATGGCCGTGACGATCTCCTTCTCCGGGACCTTGCGGATGACCTCGCCGCCCTTGAAGATGAGACCGATGCCGCGGCCGCCGGCCACGCCGATGTCGGCCGCCCGCGCCTCGCCGGGCCCGTTGACCTCGCAGCCCATCACCGCGATGTGGATCTCCTCGTTCAGGCCGCGGAACTCGTCCTCGACCTGCTTGGCCAGCTTGACCAGGTCGACGTCGGCGCGGCCACACGACGGGCAGGACACGAACGTGAGCCCGCCCTTGCGCAGCCCGAGGGATTTCAGGATGTCGATGCCCACGCGAACTTCCTCGGTGGGATCGGCCGACAGCGACACGCGGATCGTATCGCCGATGCCTTGGCTCAGCAGCGCCCCCAGCCCCACCGCGGACTTGATCGTGCCCACGCCGGGTGTTCCGGCCTCGGTGACGCCCAGGTGGAAGGCGTAGTCCACCTGATCGGCCAGCATCCGGTAGGCCTCGATCATCATCAGCGGGTCGGAGGCCTTGAGCGAGACCTTCATCTCCGGGTAATTGCACTCCTCGAGAATGTGGATGTGGCGGAGCGCCGACTCCACCATCCCCTGGGCGCTGGGGCCGCCGTACTTCTCCAGCAGGTCCTTCTCGAGCGACCCGGCGTTCACCCCGATGCGAATCGGGATCTTGCGGTCCTTGGCCAGGTTCACGACTTCCATGACGAACTTCTTGCCCCCGATGTTGCCGGGGTTCAGCCGCAGACCGTCCACGCCCTGCTCCAGCGCGATGAGGGCCAGCTTGTAGTTGAAGTGGATGTCGGCGACCAGCGGGATGCGGATCTGCCGCTTGATCTCGCCCAGCTTCTCGGCCGCTTCCCGCACCGGCACCGCACAGCGCACGACGTCGCAGCCGGCCGCTTCCAGGGCCCAGATCTCCAGCAGCGTGGCCTGCACGTCGCGGGTGTCGGTCTTGGTCATCGACTGCACGGTGAGCGGCGCGTCGCCGCCCACCTTGAGGGTGCCGAGCGTGATCTGCCGCGTCTTGCGCCGAGTGATCATTCGCGCCGTCCTATCGGAAAAATTTGAAGGCGTCGATGCGTACCAGGTCGTTGTAGAGCGCGTAGCCCATCAGCAGCATCAGGAGCACGAACCCCACCTGCTGGGCCATCTCGCGCTTGCGCGCCGCCAGCGGGCGACCGAGCACCGCCTCGATGACGAAGAACAGCAAGTGGCCGCCGTCGAGCATGGGCACCGGCAGCAGGTTCAGCACGCCCAGGTTCACGCTGATGATGGCGGTGAACAGCGCCAGCGAGGCCATGCCGTCGCTGGGCCTGGCGTCCGGCCTCGGTCGCGATCTGGATCGGCCCGCCGATGTTGGACGAGTCGATCTGGCGCGACACGAGCTTCCAGAGCCCCTTGACCGTGAGGATCGTCATGTCCCACGTCTTGACCGCGCCGTAGCCGGCGGCCATCACCGGGTTGTACGGCTCGAATCGCACGGCCTTGGTGCCGATGCCGGCCTGGATCCGTCCGAGCTCGCGCTCTTGACCGTCCGGACCCTTCTCGCGCACGGCGTCGGGGGTCACGGTGAGCGTCAGCGGCTTTCCGTCACGCTCGACGGTGATCGGGAACGCCTGCCCGGGTCGACTGCGGATCGCCTCGCACCAATTCGTCCGGCGTGTAGACCGACTGCCCGGCGACGGCAATCACGACGTCTCCGGCCTGGAGCCCAGCCCGACTGGCCGGCGAATCGGCACTGACCGAGCTGATTTGCGGGATGACCTGGGGGCCCGCTCCGATGTCCCACGTCTCCCGCGGCTCCCGGAAGATCGGATCGGGGACGCTGCGCAGCCGCGGCGTGACGGTCACGGTCTGCTCGGCCCCGTCCCGCCGCACCTTCAGCTCGAGTGGCCGCCCGCCGGCGCTGGGCAGGGCGCGCTCGAGATCCTCCCAGTAGGTGATCGGCCGGCCGTTGATGGCAACCACCATGTCGCCGGTCTTGAGCCCGGCGGCGGCGGCCGGGCCACCCTCGGCCACTCGTCCGACCGCGGCCGGCCACACCGGGCGGCCCAGCGTGCCCAGCACGACGGCGAAGATCACCGCGGCCAGCACCAGGTTCATGCCGGGTCCGGCGAAGACGATGAGGAAGCGCGCCCACAGCGGCTTCTTGGCGAAGGCCTTGGCGGGATCGTACGTCGCGCCGCCGCCCCCCTCGAGCGGGTTGTCCTCCTCGCCCATCATCTTCACGTAGCCACCCATCGGGATCACCGACAGGCAGTACTCGGTCTCCTTGCCCTTCCAGCGCAGGAGCACGGGGCCGAAGCCGATGGAGAAGCGCTCGACACCGACGCCCGTCCAGCGGGCCACGAAGAAGTGTCCGAGCTCGTGGATGAGGATCAACAGGCCAATGACGATGACGAAGGAGACGATCGTGGTCACTGCCGGGCACCTCCAGCGTGAGCGTCGATCCAGCCCTGGACGCGGCGGCGCGCCTCGGCATCGACGGTCACGCATTGCTCGATGGATGTCAGCGCGGCCGCCGGCAAGGCCGTCAGGGCGCGCTCGATCAGCTCGGGAATCTGCACGAAGGCGATGCGGCGATCGAGGAAGGCCGCCACCGCCATCTCGTTGGCCGCGTTCAGCACCACCGGGGCCGTTCCGCCGTCCTGGAGCGCGGTACGGGCCAGGCGCAGGCACGGGAACTTCCCGGGATCGGGCTCGAAGAAGGTCAAGGCACCGGTACGGGTCAGATCCAGCCGGGGGGCCGGTGTGGGTCGCCGCTCCGGATACGTCAGCGCATAGAGGATGGGGATGCCCATGTCGGCCACGCCGAGCTGGCCGATGACGCAGCCGTCGACGTACTCGACCATCGAGTGCACGATCGACTGGGGATGCACGATCACCTGCACCTGGTCGGGCGACACGTCGAAGAGCCAGCGGGCCTCGATGATCTCCAGCCCCTTGTTCATCAGCGTGGCCGAGTCGATGGTGATCTTCGCGCCCATCTTCCAGGTCGGATGCTTGAGCGCGTCCTCCACCGTGATGCTCGCGAACTTCTCGGGCGGCCACTCGCGGAACGGCCCGCCGGAGGCGGTCAGCAAGATCCGGTGGACGTCGCCGCGGTTGTGGCCGACCAGACACTGGAAGACCGCGCTGTGCTCGGAATCCACGGGCAGCAGCGCGACCCCGCGGGCCCGGGCGGCCGCGGTCATCAGGCTGCCGGCCATCACCAGCGTCTCTTTGTTGGCCAGCGCCAGCGTGCGCCCCGCCTCGATCGCGGCCATGGTCGGCAGCAGCCCGGCGCCGCCCACGAGCGCCGAGACGACGACGTCGGCCTCCACGTCGCGGCACACCGAGACCAGCCCCGCGGCGCCGGCCAGCAGCTCGGGCCGGGGGGCCGGCAGCAGCCGGGCCAGCGCGTCGCGCGCGCTCTCGTCGAGCAGCGCCACCGCCTGCGGCGTGTACTTGCGGCAGAGATCGGCGATCCGCTCCACGTTCGAGCCCCGGGCCGCCAGCGCGGCCACCGAGAACTCGTCGGAGAAGCTCGACACCAGCTCGAGCGTACGGAGCCCGATCGACCCGGTGGCGCCGAGAATCGTCACGCGTTTCATGCGCACCCCACGGCCAGCCAGAGGTAGTAGAAGGCCGGCAAGTTGAACAGGAGGCTATCGATCCGGTCGAGAACACCCCCGTGCCCGGGGATGAGCCCGCCACTCTCTTTCGTGCCGACGCTGCGCTTGATCGCGGACTCCGCGAGGTCGCCCACCTGCCCGGTGATCCCGAGCAGCGTCCCGGCCGCCACCGCCACCGCGGCGCCGCACGAGGGCAGCAGCCACGCGCGCAGCACCATCGCCGCCAGCACGGAGGCGACGATCTGCGCGGCGGCGCCCTCCAGGGTCTTGCGCGGGCTCACCACCGGGGCCAGCTTGTGGTGGCCGACCGTCGAGCCCACGAGGTAGGCGGCGGTCTCGCCGACCCACGTCACGCCCACCAGGAACAGCATCAGATCGTCGCCGCGCGGCGAGGAGCGATGCAGCAGGATGCCGTAGCCGAGGAGCCAGCCGATGTACATCACGGCCAGCAGCGTGGTGGCGGTGGCCTCGCTGCTCGCGGTGCCTTGCCACACCGGCGCGGCCAGGATCACCCCCACGGCCACGACGACCGCGAAGGCCGGGAACATGAACGGATCCGTCATCCCGCCGACGGCGAATGCCGCGGTCACGCCAGCCCCGGCCACCACGCCGAGCCGCGCGATAGACCGGCCGGCCCGCCCGCTGGAGCATGCGCGTCAGCTCCCACAGCGCGGCGGCGCTGGCGATCACCACGAGCGCGTTGAAGATCCACCCGGGCGCCTTGACGACGATGAGCAGGAAGAGCGGCAGCAGCACCAGGGTGCTCAGCAGGCGCTTCAGCAAGGCCAGCCTCGGAATCTCGAGGGTGAGACTGGCCGTGGTGGCCACGTCACACTCCACCGAAGCGTCGATTGCGCTGCTGAAAATCGGCGATCGCCCGGTAGAGATCGGCGGCGCGGAAATCCGGCCACAGGATCGGCGTGATCCAGAGCTCGGTATAGGCGATCTGCCACAGCAGGAAGTTCGAGATGCGCATCTCGCCGCTGGTGCGGATCAGCAGATCCGGGTCCGGCACCCCGTCGGTGTAGAGCGCGCCGCTGACGTGCGCCTCGCCGATGTCGTCGGGCGCCAGCTCCCCCGCCCGCACTTGCCGGGCCAGCGCCCGGAAGGCGTCCAGCAGCTCGTCACGGCCGCCGTAGTTGAAGGCCATGAGCAGCGTGAGCCCGGTGTTGGCCCGCGTCTCGTGCACGACGTGATCGATCCCCCGCCGCACCGGCAGCGGCACGCCGTGCGGACGGCCGATGACGCGCAACCGCACGTTGCGCTCCATCAGCTCGGGCAGCTCCCGGTAGATCGACTCCTCGAGCAGCCGCATGAGCGTGGAGACCTCGTCCTCGGGCCGATTCCAGTTCTCGGTGGAGAACGCGTAGAGCGTGATGTAGCGCACGCCCACCGCGTCGGCGGCCCGGACCAGGCCGCGCGCGGCCTTGACCCCCTCGGCGTGACCGGCCACCCGCGGCAGCCCACGGCTGGTCGCCCACCGGCCGTTGCCGTCCATGATGACCGCGACGTGGGCCGGCGTGGGCTGAGTCCGCACCAGCGCCAGCAGTTCCTGCTCGCCGAGCCCGTCGAGAAGGGGGGCCGGCGCCGCGCGTCTCAGAATGAGAGGATCTCCTGGGCTGGATAGTAACGGCGCATAGTTAGCGGGCCACGAGGGGTAATTGTGCCATGTCGTGAGCCGTAGCGCCGCCCTTTTCGATAGATGAGACCAGGAAGTGTCGTGGATTAAAGTGCAAAGTCAATGGACCCGACCGTCATCGTGATCCCCACCTACAACGAGCGTGAGTGCCTCCCCACCATTGTCCCGGCCGTGCGCGCCGCCGTCCCCGCCGCCTCCGTGCTGATCGTCGATGATAGCTCGCCCGACGGGACGGGCGCGCTGGCGGATGAGATGGCGGCGGCCGACCCCCAGGTCCAGGTCCTCCACCGGGCCGGCAAGGAAGGGCTGGGCGCGGCCTACCTGGCGGCGTTCGCGCACGCGCTGGCGGCGCCGGCGGGCTGGCAGCGCATCGTGCAGATGGATGCCGACTTCTCGCACGACCCGGCCGACGTGCCGCGCCTGCTCGCCGCGCTGGACGCCGGCGCCGACCTCGCTGTCGGCTCGCGCTACGTGGCCGGCGGCGGCACTGAGAACTGGGGCCTTGGCCGGCGCATCATCAGCCGCGGCGGCGGCCTGTACGCGCGCACCACGCTGGGCGTGGGCGTGCAGGACCTCACGGCCGGGTTCAAGGCCTGGAAGGCGGCCACGCTGGGCGGGATCGACCTCGGCGCCGTGCGCGCCCGCGGCTACGGCTTCCAGATCGAGATGACCTACCGGGCCGTGCGCAACGGCTTCCGCGTCGAAGAGGTCCCGATCAAGTTCGTCGACCGCCGCGCGGGTCAGTCGAAGATGTCGGGCACAATCTTCTTCGAGGCGCTGACCATGGTCTGGAAGATGCGCGCCCGCATCCCGCGCGGCGGCGGCTGAGCGCGTCACAGCCTCGGCCGCGCCACCAGCACCGAGCAGCGCGCGTCGCGCGCGACGGCGCTGGCCACGCTGCCCAGGAGCAGGCGCCGCAGCCCCCGGGCCCCGCGGCTGCCCACCACGAAGGGCTGCTCCGTCCTGGCGGGGGCGCTGGAGGATGCGGTCAAGCTCCGGTTCTTCTTCGCCCACTCCCAACGGATCAGCTGGCTGGCCCACGCCCACCTGCCAGCCGGGCGGACGGAAGCTGAGCCGTAGCGCCTCGTCGGCTTGCTCACGGGCCTCGTGGAGGCGGAGATGAGTCAGGATGGATGACTGAGCCGGTCGTTAGACCCCCCTGGAGTCTGGCTGAAGGGTCGGTGGAGACGCGGGCCAAGCCTGGATTAACTCTATCGATATGCAGGGTATCCGCCAAGGGGCAGAACCTCATAGACCCGACTAGGGCGCGTTCCTTCGGGTCGCATAGGGGTAGTCGTTAGGCCGGGCACGTCGCTCGCCTTCCGCGCCAAGGCACCAGCCAGCCCCTCACTAACTCGGGAAGGTCAGCCACGGCACACTCGGCGGCTCATGCCGCGCCTCCGCCCGCGCTCTCGGCTTCCGTGGCAGGCACTTGCGGTGAAAGGCGCAGGAATCCGCGTGTCTTGTACGCTCGCCCTCGGCCCTGCTCCTGGCGCTGCAGGTACGCCTTCACGCGCTCCACCGGGAACCGTGGTGCACCGAAAGCGCTGAGCACAGGGAAGGCTGGATCTGCGGCCACGCGCCGGCGCACCGTCCACCGCGAGGTCTGCATGTACGCCGCGAGCTGGACCAGCGTCCAGTAGCCAGGCTCGGGCAAGGTCGCTTGCGCGGAGGCGGTGATCTGAGCGCTCACGCCTCAACTCGGCCCGATAGGACAGTAGGACAGGACACCCTTCCAAAGGGAAAGGCTGTCCGTCCTACTGCCAGCCGTTCCCCTTGAGAAGGGAAAACCAGGACAGTCCTAGGACGCATAGGACGCACGTCCTAGTGCTCCGTCCGGTTCGAGGGCATCGCCCACTGAATCGGTTTGGTGTCCGGGCGCTGGATAGCGCCGATACGCTTGAGGGCTTTCCTGATGGCCCAGTCGTTTGACGAGGTGGCCTCGATCATCTCGGCGACGGTGAGTGCACCCGTGGTGAGCATGACGCGCAGGCGTTGGCCGAGGTCGGCGCGGGCGTTCGTGGCGAGCACCAGCGGATCGGCCGTCGAGACGCTCAGGGCGTCGTCGTTGAAGGTCAGGCGCAGGCCGAGCGGCCGGTGGATCGCGCCGCGGTTGATCTTTGTGTTCGTCAGGGTCAGCGTCAGCGCGGAGCCGTCCTGAACGCCTACCGCGTACCAGACCGCCCGGGATTCGTTGACGGTGAAGATCGATCCGAAGGGCATGGCGTCGGAGGGGTCGCGGATGTCGGCGCGGTTCATGTGCGCGAGCACCAGCCACGAGATCCCGTCGCCGATCGCCCGCAGCGCCTCGAAGAACCGGATGCAGGACGACTCCCAGCCGTCCCGCAGGGTCTCGCCGCACGCCATCATCATCGAGTCCACGACGACGAACCGTGCGCCCGTGGCCTGGAACAGGCGCCGGAGCTCGGCGACGTGGTGCACGAGGGCGCCGCTCAGGCGCCGGTAGTGCACGCCGCCGGTCTCCACCTCGAGCGCTGTGGCGGCCAGCGTGGCGAGCGCGTCGGCGTCCGCATCGCTGCCTTCCCAGTCCAGCACGATCGCGGGCACGCCGAACTCGGGCGCCGTCATGCCCGGGATCGCGACGCCAGCTTGAATGCCCTTGGCGAGCAGGTGCGCGAGCTGCGACTTGCCGGTGCCGCCCTTGCCGAACAGCGTGACCACCTGACCGTCAATGATGAGCGGATGGGCCAGATAGCGAACGCGCGTCATCGCCGCCCGCTGCAGCTCTCGCGCTGGTTCCCCTGCTCGGAGGCGGTCCCGGACCAGCAGCGCCGCCTGGTCCAGCATCACGCTCCACGGCAGGCCCAAGGCCACCTCCGCGAGCGCCTTGGCTTTCTCCTGGCGGGAGCGCGGTTTGGCCATCTCGACCAGCCCCCACGATGTGAGCGCCCGACCGTGCAGGGTCGCGCTCACCTCGGCCCGCAGCCCCTCGCGTCCTTCGTGCGCACCCGTGAACGCGAGAACGACGCCTCGTGCCGGCCAGATCACCCGGTAGTCGTCGCCGAGCCGGGTCACCTCGGGCTCGATGGAGTCGGCGGTGCTCGCCGCCGTCACCCGCTCCGCGAGCGCCCGCGCGTCGGCGCCAAGCTGCTCGAGGTTCGCGCCGTTGTTCGCGTGCGCGTGCAGTTGCAGCGCCTCGGCGGCGACGATGCGCTTGACGTGGCGGTGCGCAGCGCCTCGCAGAGCTGCGGCACCATCTCTACCGTGGTGCCGCCTTCCGCCAAGGCCTGAATGGTCGGCTGGCCACCGATCTCGTAGAACTCGCCACTGGCGCGCAGCGACTCGGCCAGCGTGATCGGATCGACCTTCCGGCCCGCGTCGGCAATCTTGAGGATGTGGCGGTGGATGATGCTGCTCTTGCCCAGGCCGAACACGTCGGGCGGGAGGGCGCGGAGAGCCGGCGGCACGTCGCCACCAAAGAGCACCGCGCCCAGCACGCCGAACTCCGTCGCGTCGCTCAGCGCTGAGATGGACTCCGAAGGTGACGACCGCCGGGCCGAGGTCACGCCTGTTGAACTTTCGTTAGGCTCGTGAGGTACGTGCTGAGCGCTGGCATATCGAAGCGCTGATACGCCTCGCAAGAGCCTTGGCTCAATTGCCACACCTGCCGGCGGCGATGCTCTTCCCGCTCTTCGGGCGTCGGTTGCGGTGCTACACTCATTTCAGTCTCGTCTCCCTTCCGTCTCGTCTCAGGTTCACCGCGCGCCGCCCTCCAAGGCGGCCGTGTCTTCTCACGCAGGCTGCGGCGAGCGTCCACGCTCCAGGAATCGAGCCCAGGCGTCGCGGTGAACCCGCCATTGGCGGCCGAGGCGCTGCGCCTCAAGGTCCCCCGCGTCGATCCATCTCAAGATCGTCCCGGGGTGGAGGGCGTACTGCTCGGCCAGATCGGGAACGGTGTGCCATTCGCGCTCTTGAATCACTCTGGCCTCCCGCGTGTTGTTCATCTGGTTCAACGTAAGCGGGATGCTGGGAGGCGACGAGCAGGAACCGACGAAAATCGCCCTCGGTGGGCGGAATTAAGTCTGGTCCTTTCGAGCGAGTTAAATCAGGCGGGGAGGGTCGGGGTACGACCGCGCAGACGAACACCGACGCCGCGCGCCAGCGCGGTCACAAGGTCGTCGGGAACTCCGAGAGCGTGCAGTTCGGCGACTCGCGCGGCGTAGTAGGCCGGCATCTCGGGCGCGTGGGCAGGGCGCGTGTTGAGCCGCCCGCGGATGATCTTGCGCTCATCGATCAGGCGCCAGAGGTCTGACGGCGGATCTACCTGGACATAGCCGCGCGGCTTGCCGTCGTCACCGGGGCGGCTGTCCCAGGCACCGTAGCCATCGAGCACCGCGTCGAGCGTCCGGAGTCGGAGGGTGTCCGCACGATGCAGCTTGGCTTTCAGGCCGTTGTCCTGCTCCCACTCGCCGCGCAGCTCCCAGAGCTTCGACAGCACGGAGGCCTCGTCAATGCCTGGGCGTCGGCGCCGCATCTCCGCGACGGCGACTAGCGCAGCGTCGTAGTGGCGCGGAGCCACCGGAGCTGGCGGCCGCCACCCGCGCGGCCGTTGGTAGACGGGCTTCGTCGCGTAGGGGTCGCGCCGGGAGAACACACCCTCGAACGTGGCAGGGACCGAACCAAACCGCGCGGCGACATTGCCCATGCGCTCTCCTCGTGGAGCACCTCGAGGTGAATCGCGGGCAGGGCCGCGAGGTCGGCCCGTTCGGCGCCGGGGATCAGCCGGCTCCTAGCCTGCGAAATTGCGTTCTACGCCGGCGCAGCGGCTTCACGGCAATGGAGCCCTCTTCAGCATCCGGAAGCGTGTCGTTGGAAAGTCCTGCCGCTCGATGGTTCCTTCGATCAGGATGCGATCGGGGTCAATGTTCCCCCGGAGCGCCAAGTCGAAAGTCTGTGCGGCGTCGCCCCAGGCGGTGCCGAGCGGACCCTGGTAGTGAGTTACACGGACTTGCGCGGTGTAAATCGGCTGAGCGTAGTTGTACTTGCCGACGTAGTAGTACTGGCTGTCGCCGCCGAACAGGCGACCGGTCTCGAGCACAACAACGCCTCCGTTCGCCCACCCTAGAGTGGTTTCAAACTCGATGGTCCACAATGCGTCTTCCGACATGGGCTCCTCCGGCTCATGTACCCGCTTATGTGCCGCGGGGCGGCTGGGATTGCCCCAAACCGCCCCGCTTTGCTCCCTGCAGCACCGTTTCGCGTCGTGGAAGTCCGCACCATCGTTGTAAGTGGCTGATTCTCCCAGCGCCACCTAGAA
>CAVZOE010000011.1:0-120881 GCA_963776725.1 uncultured Candidatus Rokubacteria bacterium
TACGCCAGCAGCAGGGCCACGCCAACGCCAGCAACCCCGTCATCTCGAGCACGCTGAGCGTGTGCTCGCCGAAGATCTCCAGGACGTAGGACAGCAGCGCGACACCGGCCCCGAACAGGGCCATGCCGGTAACATCGAGCCGATCGACCTCGTCAGCCCGATAGTCGGGCAGATACCGCAGCACCAGATATAGCCCGATGACTCCGATCGGCACGTTCACGAAGAAAATGAGACTCCAGTGCAGATAGCCGACGATGAGTCCCCCCGCGAGCGGACCCACCAGCGGACCGACGAGGGCGGGGATCGACACGAAGCTGAGGACCCGCACGAGCTCGCTGCGCTCGAATGTGCGAACCAGGGTCAGGCGCCCGACCGGCACCATCATGGAACCGCCACAGCCCTGCAGGATGCGAGCCGCGACCAGCATATGAATGCTGCCCGCCACGCCGCACAGGAACGAGCCGAGGCTGAAGATGCCGATCGCCGTGGCGAAGACGCGGCGTGTCCCGTAGCGGTCCGCCATCCACCCACTCGCGGGATGAAGACGGCCAGGCTCAACGTGTAGCTCGTCAGCGCCACCTTCATGCTGAGCGGCGCGATGTGCAGGGCGGCCGCGATCGACGGCACCGCGGTGTTCAAGATGGTCGTGTCGAGCGACTCCATGAAGAACGCCACGGCCACCAGCCAGGGCAAGAGGGTCTTCACGGAGGCGCCTCGGTCGGGCACAGCGCCTTCGCGGACGGGTAGGGCGCGATTTGAACTATCCACTGCAACCCGGAGACCTGCTCCCTTTCAACTCGAGTCGTGATTGTAACGGTCATACTGAGATGCCGGCTGCGATTCTCCGCCTGGACCCGCGCATTCCATGCGAAGAGCGCTGGTTCAAATCCAGCCCCCGCAACCATGTACGACGAGGGGTTAGCGGACGTCGAAGCCGCTAACCCCTTTCGGCGCTACGGCCGGATGTTCTGGTTGAGACGGAACAGGTTCGTCGGGTCGTACGTCCGCTTGAGCGCGCGCATCCGTTCGTACTTCGCGTCCCCATAGGCGGCCCGCACTCGGTCCTGTCCCTCCTCGCCCAGGAAGTTGACGTAGACACGGCCCGTCGAGTACGGACGGATCGCCTCCCAGGAGTTCCGGGTCCACGCCATGCACGCCGACGCCCGGTCGGGGTCGGACCAGACGGCGTCGATGTTCACCGCATGCCCGGCCCGCCGGTCCTCGAACGCCGATCCCTCGGGATCCTCTCTCGCGACGGCGCCGCCGAGATGGAAGATGATCGTGTAGGACTCTGGCGTGGCCGCGCGCCAGGCGTGCTCGGCCAGCGTCGCGATCAGGGGGTCGCTGAGCGCCGCCACGTACTCCGACTTCCAGTAGTACCCGAGCCCGTGCGGCACCCCGGGGTCGAGCAGCGCCTGGTGCCCGACGTACGGCGTCGGGCGGACCGTGTCCGCCAGCGGTGAGCCGATCCGCCGCAGTCCAGCGATCGCGTGTTCGCCCTCGTCGACAGAGCCGGCATAGCACACTCCGATGATCACGACGGACTGCCCGTGGACCGACGCCGGCAGGAACGGGGCGGCTGGGGCCGTCGTCAGCACGACGATGGTCATCAGCTCGTCGGGCGCCGTCGCCACGAATTCCCGGTAGGAGGCGAGAACCTCGCGCGCCCTGGCGGCAGGGTAGAGGACCACGCCGGCCAGGACGGTCGGGCCGACTGAATGCAGGCGATACTCGAACGACGTCACCACGCCGAAGTTGCCGCCGCCGCCGCGGAGACCCCAGAAGAGGTCGGCGTGCTCGTCGACGCTGGCACGCAGGAACTCCCCGTCAGCGGTGACCACGTTGGCCGAGAGTAGGTTGTCGATGGTGAGCCCGTACCGGCGCATCAGCCAGCCCAAGGCCCGCCGAGGGTGAGACCTCCGATCCCGGTGTGCGTCACGATGCCGCCCGGAGTGGCAAGGCCGAAGGCCTGGGTCTCACGGTCGAACTCGCCCCAAAGCAGTCCCGGCTGCGCGCGGGCGGTCCGCGTGACGGGATCGACCCAGAGGCCCTTCATCGGGGACAGATCGATGACGACTCCGCCATCGCACGTCGCTGTGCCGGCCACGTTGTGGCCGCCGCCGCGCACGGCGACTACGAGCTGCCGCTCGCGGGCGAACCGCACGGCGGCCCGGACGTCGGCGACGCCGGTGCAGCGCGCGACGAGCACGGGGCGGCGGTCGATGGCACCGTTCCAGACTCGGCGGGCGGCCTCGTACAGCGGATCGCCTGCGCGGATCAGCTCTCCGCGGAACTGTCGCGCGAGGTCGGCGAGGGCGGCGTCGTCCAGCACCTGGGCGTTGCGATGGTCGGCGTCGAACATCGGTAGGGTAGCCATGGCGCACCTCCTTGCTGCGAACAGGATGGCCCTGGCCGCCCGTCCCCGTGAATACCAGAAAATGGAGTTGCGGCGGCGGGTGGGGATCACTACGCTTCGTCCCATGAGGGGCTACGGGCAGTTCTGCCCGGTCGCCAAGGCGGCCGAGATCGTCGCCGAGCGGTGGACCCCGCTCGTGCTCCGGGAACTGCTCTGCGGCAGCCGCCGATTCAGCGACCTGCACCGCGGGGTGCCGCTCATGTCGCCCACGCTTCTCGCCCAGCGCCTGGAACAGCTCGAAGACGCCGGGATCGTCCGGAGCGTGCCGCGGCCGCACGGCCGCGGGCGCGAGTATGAGCTCACGGCGGCCGGGGAAGAACTGCGGCCATTGATCGACCGGTTCGGCGAGTGGGGTCAGCGGTGGGCGCGCGCCAGATCGACCGCGGCGACCTGGACGCGGGGCTGCTCATGTGGGACATCCACCGCCGTGTCGACGTGGACGCGCTGCCGCGGGAACGGGTCGTCGTCCGCCTCGACTTCCGCGGCGCGCCGCCCACCATGCGGTGCTCGCGGACGTGGTGGCTCCTGCTCGCGCGGTCGGAGGTCGATCTCTGTCTGAAGGACCCCGGCTTCCCGGTCGACGTCGTCGTGACCGCGGATCTGAAGACGCTCACCCGGGTCTGGATGGGCGACGTCCCCATGGCCGCGGCGCTCCGCGCCGGCTCGATCCGGCTCGAAGGGCCGCCGTCCCTCGTCCGCGCCTTCCCCGACCTGGCTACAGCTGAGCAGCTTTGCCCGCGTCGAGCGGGTCGCCATCACGGCCGCCGCGCGGTAAACCCGGTCCTGGTCTGGGACACTGTTATGCCCGGGGACGATGGGTAACGATCTCATCCGCAAGGTGAGGGCACGCGAGGCCGGACGTGGCGGAGAGATCCCGGCGCTCGCGCGCAAGAAGACCGACGGTCAGTGGCGGCTGCACCGCGACATCTGGAACACGAAGGGGGCGTAACGCTCGCCAGACGCGGGGTCGGGGCCGCCGGACCAAAAAAGATCGCAAGCGTCGCGCGCTGGTGAGAGCGGCCGAGCGCATCGAGGGGCAGGCCCTGCGCGTCCGGGCTTGATGCGTCGCTCACCGAGATCGGGCTCATCCAGACGCTGCGCCCGGGGCGGAACGTCGCCGGCACGCGGCTGCGACTTCCGTTCGCGCTTCGCGGCCTTGCCTCTCGCCATCGGGGTTATCATCACACGATGCCCGCCGCCTAGGCTCGGGCACGTCTCCGACAAGGCCCACCACCGCGAAGGTCGAGGAGACCAGGAGGCTTGTCCCCCATGCGTGAGCGCTTCAAAGTCTGGCGTCTTGGCCTGTGCCTCACCGCTCTCGGTTCGCTGAGCGCCTGTGCCACCGTGCAGGTCGTCCCCGCCGAACGCCTGAGCGAGCAGCGACTCACGACGGAGGCGACCCCGGTGGCGCACATCTATGCCGCGAACTGGGGCCTCTACCTCTTCAAGTACCTACCCATCATCACCGGTAGTCTCTCGCGCCCGGGCGCGGTGAGCTGGCCGGCGCTCTTCAGCGACGAGGTGCGGATCGAGTTGCTGGTGGAGAAGGTCGCTCAGGAGAGCAAGCAGCGCGGGGGCACGGTCATCACGGATCTCCGGACCCGTGATCGGTCGAGCTGGATCCCTACTCCCTGATCTTCTGGCTGAACGAGTTCGAGGTCTCGGCCAACGCCTCGTCGGCGCCGGACTCCACGGACAGGCGCTAGAGGTCGAGCCGGCATCTGGCTCATCGGAGCCTGGAGCAGCGCGCTAGAACACCCCCCGCAGACCGACAGTACCCGCCGAGCGCGTTCCGAATCCGAGCGCGTTGTTCGTATTGCCGGTCACGTACGTCTGGCTGCCTTCGTCGCCGCCCCACGCCCACGAGAATTCCAGCAGCGCTTTGCCGCCGAGTCGGAACGTCAGGCCCCCGCCGACGCTGTACTTCATGTGGTCGAAGTCGAGCTCGCCGACGGTTTCCGCCACCTTTCCCCATTGCCCGAAGACGAAGAAGCCGACCGGATCGATCAGGCGCCGGTCGTACCTCACGCCGTACGCCACCGTGTTGGGCGCTCGGAAGCGGTAGTTCCGGTAGCTTCTGAGCCAGTTTTCGTCGTTGATGTCGCCGCCGCCCAGTGTTGGCTGGAGATAGAACGGAACCGCCTGGTTGCCGGAGCGTGGCTCGCTGATGACCAGGTTCGCCTCGAGGGTGAAGCTGCTCGAGCCGAGCAGGCTTCGCAAGTAGGGGAAGCTCGCCTGGGCCCAGGGCAGATCCTCGATGCCGTAGTGCACCGCCACCCGCGCTTTGACTCGATCGAACGTGAACGAGCCACCCGACAGCGCCTCGTAGGCTTCGTAGCTCACGCGGCCATCGCCGGAAAAGCCGTAGAGCACGTCGGGAGAGCGATAGCTTAGGGCGATTCCCGGCACCATGTGCGTCGTGCTGGCGTCGATGCCCGGCGCCGTCGCCTGGGAGAAATTGCTGGTGAAGGCCCGGGACGGATCCGACGCGGCGAAGAGCGTGTTCAGCTGGCCCGATAACGTCAGTCCTGCCCCCACGGGGAAGTCCGCCACGATTGGCAGCTCGGTCTCGGTCATCTCGTACAAGGCGCGGTTGTCGCGCCGGCTCTCGGGTCCCAGGCCGAAGAACGGCATCTTGGGCAGGTCGAAATGCCGGGCGGCGACCGTGACCTGCGGCATGCGGTACGAGCCGACGTCGCTGATGCGGTACCAGTCGAACTGCATGTGGGACGTACCGCCGGCCGCCCAGAATCCTTCCACGGACCCGCGCGCCTCGACGGCGGTCGTGAGGCGGCTGTGCGGCGCCTCGGAGATGTGCCACTCGTTGTTCAGCGCCAGGCCGAACGCGGCTCCGCCTTCGGGCACGATCTTGCCGATCGTCGGGTGTAGACCGGGACCGGTAAAGATATCGACGACGACGTCCTGAAGGGGCCCGAACTGGCGCGCGGCCATGCCCTCGAAGCCGCCCTGCTTGTAGTCTTCATTGACGCGACAGAAGTCGTAGGTCAGATCGCGATACTCCGTCAGGATGTCGCGCGCCACCGGATTGCTGCTCCGCGGCACCGACGGCTTGGCGCACAGGGAGAAACCCGATGGATCGAGCTGTGTCTCGCCGGTGGTCTGAGCCTGGCTCGCGTGCGGAAGGGCGAGGACGATGAGCGCCCAGACGAGGACCGCGACCGTCGGCGGACGGCAGGCCGGCCGCCTAAGAATGACGGTCCTCCAGCCCGGCATGAAGGACCGCCAGCGCGGCGCGCATGAATTCCGCGACCTCCCGCTGCGTCGCGATGCCACGGGGATCGAGCGCGCGCGCGAGCTTCGGGTCGCGGAGGGCCAGGAGCTGATGCACGTCGCGAACGTGCTCGAGCTGCAGCGATGACGCCGGTCGATTCGGTCCGAATGCCGGGCGGTGGGGCGCAGGCGCCAGGGGCAGCGAGACGGGAATCACGCGGTCGTCGGCCGACTCGCTCCGCCGCGGCGGTCCGTCGAAGTCGGGGCGCTCCATGCGCGGCGCCATGTCGATCAGGAGCTGCTGCATCGTCGGCGCCTTCTGCTCGCGCAGGTACGGCGCGTGGCGGTCGGCGGGGCCGATGAACTGTTGCGTGGCGGTGGCGGGGATCGACGCGTGCTCGAACAGCGTATGCGACACACCCGGCGCCACGTAGGGGGACACGACGATCGCCGGGACGCGGACGCCGAGCCGATCGAAGTTGAAGCCGGCCACCCCCGAGCGGAAGCTGTCGCCGTACGGCAACGTCGGCGGCGGCACGTGATCGTAGATCCCGCCGTGCTCGTCCCAGACGATCAGGAGCAAGGTCGAACGCCACAGCTCGTCGGACGAGCGGATCGCCTCGTAGATGTTTCGGATGAACAGATCGCCGGCGGGGACGAAGTTGTCGGGATGATGGTCGGCGGCCAGCGTGCCGTCGTCCTGATCCACGTACGGCGGCTCGATGAACGAATAGTCCGGCAGCCGGTTGTTCCGGCAGTCCTTCACGAAATCGTGATAGAGCCCGAAGTAGGACGACGAGAGAAACGTCATGCCGATCGTCCCGCTCTGCACGTTGTAGTAGTAGATCTTGGCCGTGCGGCCGTGATTGCGGAGGCGACCGTAGATGCCGTGCTCCAGCTTCTGGTTGACCGCCACGAGCCACACCGGGCCGTTGTCGACCCGGCCGAAGGTCGTTCCGAAGTGCGCGAAGGCGCGGTTGGGATTCGTCGAGCCCGGCACCGAAGAGAACCAGTTGTCGCACACGAGATAGTTCTTGGCCAGGGCGCGGATGAACGGCACGCGGTCCGGGCTGAAGCACTTCATGATGTTGGCCGGGTTGCCGCCCGATCGCGCATAGTTCGCGGCAAATCCCCGCATGTCCGGCCGCGGCGGGGCCGGCGCCGGCTGTCCCGGATGGGCGAAGATCTGGTCGTTCACGCTCCAGAAATCGTGCGGGGGATCGACGCGGAGCTGGCCCTGGTACGCCGCATCGGCGGTCAGCGGGTACACGTTGCCCTGGTCGTCGACGTTGCTGAACTCGCCCTCGCGGACACCGCGCAGGCCGGGAATCTCACCCATCATCAGCCCGAACATGTGGTCGAACGAGCGGTTCTCCATCATCAGCACGACCACGTGCTTGATGCGCGGATCCCCGCCAATCTCGTTCGTCTGCGCCGCGCGTGCCGACCGGGGCACCCCGACCGTGGACGCCGCGACCCCCCGGGCGACCATCGACAGCCACTCCCGTCGTCCTGTCCTCATCCCCATGCTCAATGGCTCCTGTGGGCGCAAGGCCCGAGGTCGCGGCGCGCGGGCACGCAAAGGGTCACCGAATGCGGGCGGTCCGCCGGCCGCCGTCGATGGCCGGGGCATCGTGGTCTTCCGGTAAGCGAGAGCTGCGTCGGCATACATCCACTTCGCTGATGGCTGGCATCATACAGCCGAGCCGTCGACGGGCGGCTTTACTTTCGAGCTGATGGGAGGGGTCAGCCTGCCCTTTCGCCGCGTGCGGCGGCAGCCCATTGCTGCGCCAGCGCGGTCATCGCGGCCTCGTGGTCGGGCCAGTCGTGCAGAATCGCGGGATCGAAGTCGGCGCCATTCGGCCAGACAAGCGTGTGGGTCTCGCGATCTATCTCGACCGCGTTGAAGACGCTGATGTCTCGTAGCGGCCCGTAGAGCTCGCCCTCCAGGATCGGCTTGAGATCGATCGTTCGGGTCAGACCATCCGCGAACTCGACCCGAAGACGGTACGGGCCGACGATCTCGAAGCCTTTGACCTTGTGAACCGGATGTCCCACCCCGCTGTACCGCCGGCCCGGCGTGGCGCAGTCAGTCCGGGATGGCGACCCGGTGTCGCAGCATCCCCCAGGTCGGCGTGCAGATCATGCTTCTGCCTGATGTAGCCGGTCGGCCCAGGCCTCGACGAGCCGGCGTCGGCGCAGCGGCAGCTCGCCACCGATGAGCTCGATCGTGTCGACGCGACGACGCCGACGATCGTCCTGGTAGAAGGCGTGGACGGTGCGGCCGTGGTGTCGCGCGCGGCGTCGGCGAACATCCGGATGATGACTCCGAAGAAGCGCGAGAGTTCCGGCATCGCTCGCGAGCGCGGCCGCCTACGCTGCCGAATCGCGAGATGGTCAACCTCCAGCGTCCGATACAGTGACCGCGCTGGGATCGCCCACGCTCGACCCCGGGCCATACGCCGGGACAAATGCCCCGTGCGCCTCCTGCGCGCTTTCTCATCAGGCTAGAATCACTGTCGTGCTGGAAACCTTCTCCTCCCCCTCGGCCGCCGACCGCCTCCGCGTCGCCGGCGCCTTCCTGCAAGGCATCCCCGCCGCCACGGAAGTCCTGATCGTGGGCGCGTCTCGTGCGGCGGCAGACGACCTCGCCCGGCAGGCGACCGTTGCGCGTGAGGTGACCTTCGGCCTCCACCGTGCCAGCTTCATGGAGCTCGCGGTGCGTCTCGCTGCCACGGAGATGGCGCGTCTCGGCGTGGCGCCCGCCGCGGCGCTGGGCGTCGAGGCCGTCGCCGCCCGGGTGAGCTTCGAGGCCATGCGCGACCGCGCGCTGACGTACTTCGCGCCGGTCGCGCAGTTCCCCGGCTTCGCTCGCGCGCTGGCGGCCACGCTGGCCGAGCTCCGGCTCGGCGACGTCGCTCCGCGCGCCCTCGACGCGCTCGATGGGCCAGGGCGCGACGTCGCCGAGCTGGCCCGGCGCTTCGAGCGCCAGCTCGAGGACGCGAAGGTCGCCGATCGTGCGGCCCTGCTGGCCCTCGCGGCCCGCGCCGTCGCACAGGGAGCGCTCGAGCCGCTCGGCCGGATGCCGATGCTTCTGCTGGACGTGTCGATCACCGGCGCCGCAGAGCGTGCCTTCGTGCAGGCACTCGTCGCGGCCTCGCCGGCGGTGCTGGCGACTGTCCCGGCTGGGGACGACACGACGCTGGAGGCGCTCCGGACCCTCGGCGCGAGCCCACGCCGCGACGACCCCGCGGGCGCGGAGGGCGATCTCTCGCGTGCCCGCCAGTTCCTGTTCGCCGAGGCCGCGCCGCCAGCCAGGACTGCCAGCGGCGAGGTCCTGTTCTTCTCCGCGCCCGGCGAGGGGCGGGAGACCGTCGAGATCGCGCGACGCATCATCGAGGAGGCGCGCGACGGCACGCCGTTCGACCGATGGCGGTGCTGCTGCGCGCGCCCGGAGATCTACTCGAGCCTCTTCGAGACGCGCGCTGCATCGCGCGGGCATCCCCGCCTGCTTCGCGCGCGGCGCACGCGGCCCGATCCGGCCGGGCGCGCGTTCCTGGCGCTGCTCGACTGCGCGCGTCGAGAGGCTCTCGGCGCGTCGCTTCGCCGAGTACCTCTCGCTCGGCCAGGTGCCCGACGCTCGGACGACGGCCGGCGCGCCGCCGGCGGATCGCACGGCGTGGGTCGCGCCGACGACGAGAGCGCTCGGGCCTGCCGCGAGCGCGGTACCCGCGCCTGCAGGCCGCCGCCGATCGCCGGAGGACACGACCCGGCAGTGAGCCCGACGGCCGACGAGCGCCCGTGGTCGCGGGCAGCCTGCGAGCGCCCTGGAAGTGGGAGCAGCTGCTCGTCGACTCGGCGGTGATCGGCGGGCGCGAGCGGTGGAGCCGCCGCCTGACCGGGCTCGCAGCCGAGTATCGCGTCGCGCATCGCCGGCTTCGCGAGGAGGAGCCGGACTCTCCGCGCCTCGCATGGATCGAGCGCGATCTCGCGAACCTCGAGCATCTCGGCAGTTCGCCCTGCCCGTCATCGAGCGGCTGGCCGCGCTGCCCGCCCAGGGCACGTGGGGCGAGTGGATCGCGCAGCTCGAGACGCTCGCGCCGATGGTGCTGCGCCGCCCGGAGCGCGTGCTCGCCGTGCTCGCCGAGCTGCGCGCCGCTCGGCCCGATCGGGCCGGTGACGCTCGACGAGGTGCGCGACGTGCTGGCCGAGGGGCTGAGCGACGGTCGCCGAGCGGCCGCCGGACGACGCGCTACGGGCGCGTGTTCGTGGGCACGCTCGAGCAGGCGCGGGGGCGCAGCGTTCGACGTCGTCGTTCGTGCCCGGGCTGGCCGAGCGCATCTTCCCGCAGAAGCCGCGCGAGGATCCCATCCTGCTCGACGCGCTGCGGCGGGAGCTGGGTGGCGGGCTTGCGACGCAGGACGAGCGCGGCCAGCACGAGCGCCTGCTGCTGCGCCTGGCCGTCGGCGCGGCCACGCGGCGCGCTGCACCTGTCGTACTCGCGGCTCGAGCTGACCGAGGCGCGGCCGCGCGTGCCGTCGTTCTACGCGCTGGAGGTGATGCGCGCGCTGACGGGCAGCATCCCGGACCCGCAGACGCTCGAGCGCGAGGCGGCGGCCGCGGCGGGCGCGCGCCTGGCGTGGCCGGCGCCGGACGATCCGGCGCGCGCCATCGACGAGGTCGAGCACGACCTCGCGAGCCTGCGCGCTCTGCTGCGCCCGGCCGCGCGAGACGCGCGGGCCGCGCGCGCTATCTGCTTCGAGCTGAACGACCACCTCGCGCGCTCGCTGCGCACGCGCTGGGCGCGCTGGCAGCCGCACGCTTCACGCCCTACGACGGCCTCGTCCAGGTGGCGACGGCACGCGCGACGATCCTGGCTCGCCTCGCGGCTGAACGCGCGCGCCTACTCGCGTCTCGGCGCTCCAGCACTTCGCGGCGTGCCCGTACCAGTTCTATCTCTCCGCGATCTGCCGCCTGGCGCCGCGCGAGGAGATCGCCCCCTCGAGCGGCTCGATCCGCTGACGCGCGGCAGCCTCTTCCACGAGGTGCAGGCGGAGTGCCTGCGCGCGCTGCAGCGGAGCCGGCCGCCTGCCGCTGACCGCCGAGACGGCGTCGGACGCGGCGCGGACGACGCTCGATCGCGACGCTCGACCGCGTCGCCAAGGCGTATCACGAGCAGCTCGCGCCGGCGATCCAGCGCGTCTGGCAGGACGAGGTGGAGTCGATGCGCGCGACCTGCGCATGTGGCTCGAGCAGTCGGTCGAGCGACGCAGGCGCAGTGGGAGCCGATCGCCTTCGAGCTGGCGTTCGGCCTGCCGCGCGGTCCCGCGCACGATCCGCGCAGCATGCGAACGAGAAGTGGTGATGCCCGAGGGCTAGCGACTGCGCGGCATCATCGACCTCGTCGAGCGCAAGCGCGACGCGCCCGGACCTCCGCGTCACCGACTACAAGACGGGGCGCAACCGCACCAGCGCACGGCATCGTGGGCGGCAGGGCGAGACGCTCCAGCCGGTGCTCTACGGCCTCGCGGTGGAGCAGATCATGGCGCGCCAGCGTGGTGCAGTCGCGCCTCTACTACTGCACGCGCGCCGGTGGCTTCTCCGAGCGCGTCGTCCCGATGGCCGAGGAGGCGCGCGCCCGCGGGTCTCCAGGTCGCTGAGACTGATCGATCGGCCGATCGAGGCGGCTTCCTGCCCGCCGGCGCCGCGCCAGCGCGCGTGCATGCATCTGCGACTTCCGCGCGTGTGCGGGCCGCTGGAGGAGACGCGGCTCACGGCAGAAGGACGCAGCGCGCCGGCTCGACGACGTTGACAGGCGCTGCGGAGCTCGCCGTGACGCCGGCTGGTCGACGCGGCCGAGCGCGAGCGCATCCGGACCTCGCTCGACGAGACGCTGGTCGTCGAGGCCGCGGCCGGCACCGGCAAGACGAGCGAGCTGGTCGCGCGCCTGGTGAACGTGCTGGCCGAGGGGCGGGGCACCGTGCAGACCGTCGTCGGCGGTGACGTTCACCGAGAAGGCGGCGGGCGAGCTGAAGCTGCGGCTGCGCGCCGAGCTGGAGGACGAGCGCGTGCGGGCAGAGCCGGGCAGCGACGGCGCGCGCAGCTGGACGACGCCGTCGCGCACCTGGAAGAAGCGCGCGTCAGCACCATCCACGGCTTCTGCAACGATCTGCTGCACGAGCGGCCGGTGGAGGCGCGCGTCGACCCGCGGTTCGAGGTGCTGACCGAGGCGGAGGCCGAGGCGCTCTATCGTCGCGCGTTCGACCGCTGGCTCGAGACGCGCTCGAGGCGCCGTCCGAGGGGGTGCGACGCGCGCTCGGCGCCGCGACGCTCGATCGACGGCGATCCGGTCGAGCGGCTGCGGCGCGCGGGCTGGCACGCTCGCCGGCTGGCGCGACTTCCGCGCGCCGTGGCGCGCGAGGCGTTCGACGCGAGGCCGGGGCGATCGACGCGCTGTCGGCCGGGTGCACGCGCTCGCCGCATGGCTCGCGACCGTGCGCGACCCCGACCGACGGCGCTCTACGCCGACACGTGGCCGCTGCGGCGGATCAGCGACGACGTCGCACGCGCGAGCGAGCGCTCGGGCCGCGCGACCACGACGCGCTCGAGGCGGCGCTGGTCGAGCTGGCTGCGCGAGCCGCACCGTTCCGCCGACCGCGCAAGGGCAATCGACGCGGAACTACCGCGGCGAGGTGTCGCGCGACGAGATCGTGGCCGCGCACGCCGATCTGCGTCGAGGCGCTGCGAGGAGTTCGCCCGGCGATGCCGACGCCGACCTGGCGGCGCTTGCTCCAGCCGGAGCTGCTGGACGACGGTCGATCGCGTACGAGGCGCTCAAGACGCGCGCGGCGGCGCTCGACTTCGTCGACCTGCTGCTGCGCACGCGGGACCTGGTGCGCGACCGCGCCGAGGTCCGCGCCGACCTGCAGCGGCGGCTTCACGCACATCTTCGTCGACGAGTTCCAGGACACCGACCCGCTCCAGGCCGAGATCGTGCTGCTGCTCGTCCGGCGCCGATCCCGCCGTGGCGCGCTGGCGCGACGTGACGCCCGCGCCCGGCAAGCTCTTCGTCGTCGGCGATCCCAAGCAGTCGATCTACCGGTTCCGCCGCGCGGACGTCGGCATCTACCAGGAGGTGAAGGATCTGCTCGCGTCGCCGCGGCGCGGCGTCGTCGACCTGACGACGAGCTTCCGCGCGGTCCCGGAGGTCCAGCGACTTCGTGAACGCGGCGTTCGCGCCGCGCGATGGTCGACGATCGCGGCGACGCTGCAGGCCGGGCTACGTGCCGCTCGCTGCCGCATCGCGAGGCGAGCGCGCGGGCCAGCCGAGCGTCGTGGCGTTGCCCGTGCCGAAGCCCTACGGGCGATGGGGACTGACGAAGACGCCGATCGAGCGCGTCGCTGCCCGGACGCGGTGGGCGCGTTCGTCGCGCTGGCTGCTGAACGAGAGCGGCTGGCGCGTCACCGAGCGCGAGCGGCCGGGCGAGGACGCTGCCCGTCGCGGCGCGGCACGTGTGCCTGCTGTTCCGGCGCTTCACCCGTGGGGCACGGACGTCACGCAGCCTACGTCGAGGCGCTGGAGGCGCGCGGCATCGCGCACCTGCTCGTCGGCGGCAAGTCGTTCCACCTGCGCGAAGAGGTCGAGAGCCTGCGCACGGCGCTCGCGGCGGTCGAGTGGCCCGACGACGAGCTGTCGGTGTACGGCGACCCTGCAGCGGGCCGCTCTTCGCGGTCGGCGACGAGGCGCTGCTCGAGTATCCGCGAGCGCGTCGCGGCGTCTGCACCCGTTTCGGATGCCGCCGCGAGGACGGTCGAGGATCGCGCTGAAGCCCGTGCCCGTGGCGGAGGCGCTCCGGCTGCTGCGGCGAGCTGCACGCCGCCGCAACCACCGTCCCGTCGAGGAGACGGTGCGCCGCGCTGCTCACGGCCACGCGCGCGCACGCGGCGTTCATCCTGCGGCCGTCCGGCGAGCAGGCGCTCGCCAACGTGCTCCGCATCGCGGAGCTGGCGCGCGACGTACGAAGCGCGGGCGGCAACTCTCGTTCCGCGGCTTCGTCGAGCAGCTCGCGCGAGGAGGCCGAGGGCGAGGCGCCGGAGGCGCCCATCGTGGAGGAGGGCGAGCGAGGGCGTCCGCATCATGACGGTGCACCGGGCCAAGGGGCTCGAGTTCCCGGTGGTGATCCTCGCCGACATCACCGCGAACATCGCCGCGCAGATCCCGAGCCGCTACGTCGATCAGCGACGCGCGGGCTCTGCGCGGTGCGCCTGGCCGGCTGGTCAGCCGTGGGATCTGCTCGACCACGAGAGCGACGAGATGGCGCGCGATCGCGCCGAGGGCGTGCGCGTGGCCTACGTGGCCGCGACGCGAGCGCGCGACCTGCTGGTGGTCCCCGCGGTGGGCGACGATCCGTTCGCGACCGGACTGGGACGGAGCGAGCCGACGGCTGGGTCGAGCCGGTGCAGCGCGCGGTCTATCCGCCCGCCGAGCGACGGCGCGCGCCGCACGAGGCCGCGCGGGCTGTCCCGGCCTTCGGCGAGGACAGCGTGCTCGAGCGGCCGGATCGCGACACGCCGGGCCGCGACAACGTGCAGCCCGGGGCTGCACGCGTTCGGCTCGGACGGCACCGGCTATCGGGTCGTGTGGTGGGATCCGCGGCGGCTCACCCTCGACGGTCCAGCCGCTGTACGGGCTGCGCCGCGACGACCTGATCGAGGACCCGGGTCGGCCGATGCTGGACGGCGATCGGCGCGACGTATACGAGCAGTGGCTCGCGCGAGCGGCGCCAGGCGCAGGAGCGCGGGGCGCAGCCCAGCTTCGCCGTCCGCACCGTGACCGACTGGGCGCGCGCAGGCGGGACGCGACGATCGCGCGGCGCTCGCCCGCGAGGTGACGGTCGTCGACGTGGCCGGCGGCGTCCAGGCCGTCGGGCCCACGCTTCGGCACGCTCGTGCACGCGACGCTGGCCACGGTGGCGCTCGACGCGACGGCCACGCGATCGCGGAGGTCGTGAGCCTGCAGGCGCGCATCCTCGGCGCGCCGGCGGCGGAGGTGGAGGCCGCGGCGGCGGCTGGTCGAGCGCCGCGCTCGCGCATCCGCTGCTGGCCGCGCCCGCGACGCCTGGCGCCAGGGCCGCTGCCGTCGCGAGACGCCGCTACCGTGGCGCGCAGCCCGACGGCTCGCTGCTCGAGGGCGTGCTCGACCTCGCGTTCGAGGACGGACGACGGCTGGACGGTCGTCGACTTCAAGACCGACGCCGAGATCGCCGGCGCGCTTGCAACGATACCGCCGCCAGGTGCAGCCTACGCGTCGATGGTGGCGCGGGCGACCGGTATGGACGTGGCGCCGGTGCTGATGCGGCTGTAGCGGGACAGATCCCCGGCCGTATCGAATTCGCGGCATTGAATAGCCAGGGTCTGCGTCCACCTGGCGCGTGCGGTCCTATACTGGCTCCGGAGGTTGCCGATGGCCGTGGAAGTGGAGGTTCCGCGCCGGCTGTTCAGCGTCCAGGAGTATCACCGGATGGCCGAGACCGGAATTCTGCACGACAAGGAGCGGGTCGAGCTGATCGAGGGCGAGATCGTCCAGATGGCGCCCATCGGTACGCGACACTTCGGCTGTGTGATCAACGTGAACCGGCTATGCCTCGCCAGACTCGGAGACCGTGCTGTCGTCTCCCCGCACGGGCCCGTGGTCATCGCTCCCCGGTCCGAACCCCAACCGGATCTGGCCCTGCTCCGGCCGCGTGCGGTGCCTTACAGTCGAGGACTTCCGACTCCGGAGGACGTGCTGCTGGCGGTCGAGGTGGCGGATACGACCGTCCGCTTTGACCGCCTCGTCAAATCGCGCCTCTACGCCCGGGCAGGCATCGCGGAGTTCTGGCTGTGCCTGGTCATGGACGGCGCCGTGGAGGTCCACCGAGGGCCGGGCCCCGACGGGTACGCCAACGTGGTGCGCCACGGCGCCGGCGAGATGGTGTCGCCTCTGGCATTCCCGGACATCAGCTTCGCGGTGGCTGACTTCTTCGCCTGACGTAGCGACAATACTTCGTCGATCGGCACGCGTGCTGGGACAATGGCGCGTGCGGCCATTCGACCAGAAGTTTGGCGCCGACTTTCTCGCCGGAGTCCCACACGAGCCGGGCGTCTATCGCCTCTACGACGCCTCCGGCGAGCTCATCTACGTCGGCAAGGCGCGGGATCTCCGACGCCGACTCGCCCAGTACCGGACGACCCGCCGCACCAAGAAGGATCGCAAGCGTCGCGCGCTGGTGCGAGCGGCCGCCCGCATCGAGTGGCAGGCCTGCGCCTCCGAGCTGGAGGCATCGCTCACCGAGATCGGGCTCATCCAGGGCTTGCGGCCGAGACGGAACGTCGCCGGCGCGTTTGCATTCCTGTATCCCTTCATCGGGATGCAGATGGACGGCGCTGAGACGCGCTTCTGCCTGACCACCTCGCCGGAGGCGTTCGCCGCGTTCGATCTGCACGGTGCGTTTCGCTCGCGCGAGGTCACGCGCGATGCCTTCTTCGCGCTCATGCGCCTGCTCAGGTTCGTCGGGCATGAGACGGCCCGGCGCGCGCGGCATCGGCTGAGCGTGCCGCGTCACTCGCACGTCCGTGTGTTCCGAAGGCTCCCGCGCGAGTGGCCGGAGCTGTGGACGGCGCTGCTGCGCGGCGCGTCCCGGGAGGCGCTGGAGCAGCTGGCCCTCCGGCTTCTCGACCACGATGGCGCATGCGCCCGCGGTGCAGTGATCGACGCCGACCTCAAGGCGGTGGAGCGCTTCTTCGATGACGAGGCGGTGACGCTCGCCCGGGCGATCGATGCCACCAGGCACGTCGGCTACCCCGTGTCCCAGCGGGAGCGTGACGCGCTCTTCCTCCGGTACCGCGATCTGCACGCCGCGGGCACCGGCGCAGCCATGTTAGCGTTGACGTCGGGGAGGGTGTGACCGTGGACGCTTCGGACCAGGAGCTGCAACAGTACCTCTTCGACCTTCAAGGCTACTTGGTGATCCACAACGTCCTGGACGCGGCGGAGGTCGCCGAGCTGAATCGATTGATCGACGCGCGGGGGCTTCCCAGCCCTCGCGAAAGCATCCGCTTTGGCTCCGCCGCCGGCAAGCACGGACCGGATCATGGCTTCCTCAACTGGGGCGAGCCGTTCTGTCGCCTGCTGGATCATGAGGCGATCATGCCCATGCTGCGCCTTCGGCTCGGGGACTGCTTTCGGCTGGACCGTCTCTACGGCATCCGCATGCACAGGGGGCAGACCATGGGCGCCATGCACGCGGACTACGGGGCTTCCGCTCTCAACTCCTTCGCCAGGCCAGGCGAGCGCTTTCACTTTGCCACCAACGGCATCTACGAGGGGTTCGTGGTCGCGGCCTGGAGTCTGGCGGACGCCGGACCGGCGCACGGGGGATTCTGGTGCATTCCCGGCAGCCACAAGAGCAACTTCAAGCTGCCGCGCCGGATCCACGAGGCGCCGGAGAAGGCCTCCTGCGTGGTCATTCCGGAGATCCCGACGGGGTCGGTCGTCCTGTTCTCCGAGGCGATGATGCACGGCACCGCCCCGTGGAGAGCCGACCACGAGCGCCGGACGCTGCTCTACAAGTACTGCGTCTCCCAGATGGCGTGGTCGCGGGCGCGCGTGCTTGCGCCACCCGACGTCAAGCTCACCCCGCGGCAGCAAGCGCTCCTGACCGAGCCGGCGGATCCACACACCTTCGTTCCGTCACTCTTCAGCGATGGACCCGGCGCGGCTCGGTAGAGCGTCGGTGTTTTACAAGTGGCGAGGGGCACAGACGAGGGCAATGACGTTGCACGCCTGACAGGCGAGCCATACCGCACGCATGCCAGCCGAGCGAACCCGTGCGGATGCCGAGGCCTCCGGTTCGGAGTGACCGCACGGGAACCGCATCAGGGGGTGCCGTGCTTCCGCGTGCCGGCGCGCCCGCCGATTCCCATGGTTCATTCCGGCACCTCCGTTGTGGGGCGATTGGGAACGCCCGCCAGCCTGACTGAACGAGTGATCGGCGTGGTCCATCCTGATATTTTCTGCACTTGCCCGTCAACGTTTGCGTCTGTCAGGGTTTCCCCGGACTACGCGCGATAGAACGCCTGGCAGAACTCCGTCACCTCCGCCGGGTAGCGCGCCACCCAGCCGTCGTTCACGCCCTGGTTCCAGCTCTCGAACGCGCGGAGCTGATCCTCGCGCCCCCTGAACGCGCGGCTCGGCAGCACGTCGGTGGCCAGGCTGTAGTGGTCGCCGACTTCCGTCCACCAGCGTGGGTGGCGGATCTTCGTCCCATAGGTGGCCGCGTTCTCGGCCATGCGAAGAAACGCGCTGGTCCCGGGCAGGATGAAGAAGGACCCGGACGAGAGCCACCCGCTCATCGATCGGCGGCTCAGGGCAAGACCGTCGATGAACTCTTGCGCCTGACGGCTCGTGGCTGGTGTCTCGCCGGGGAAGTTGAAGATGAGGTAGATGCCGTGCGGCAGGCCGATGGCGTTGGCGTGCTGCAAGAGCTCGCGCGAGCGGGCCAGGTAGCGTCTGGGGTCGGGCGATTTCTCCATGCGCTCGACCATCGTCACGCTGGCAGCGTCGAGTCCGAAGTCCAGCTTGAAGCGACACCGCTTGAAGCGGTCGAGCAGCTGCGGCGTCATCAGGTCGGCCCGGGTCTCGGCCCAGAACATCAGCGGTAGCTCGCGGCGCTCGAGCCCGTCCAGGAAGGCCTCCGTCCAGTGACGGTTGGTGCCGAACAGCGGGTCGGAGAAGCAGATGACTCGGGGCGCATGCGCTGCGAGCCAGCCGCTCCACGATGCTCAGCGCGTCATCCACCGAGTAGCGCGACGAGGCCGTGCCGCGCTGAGGCTCGACGCAGAACCGGCACTGGAAGGGGCAGCCGCGGCTCAATCCGACCCACACCGCGTGATCCCGCGCTTCGGGGCGGCCGTAGCGATCCCAGTCGATGTGGGCGGAGCTGGACTGGTCGAAGACTCCGCCCTCCACCACCGTCAGCTGCGCCGGGCGCCTGGGCCACTGCTGGCACAGCGCGCGCAGCGGCTGCTCGCCGTCGCCGCGTACCACCCAGTCACAGAGATCGTGCGTGAAGTCGTCCGGGGCGGCCGTGGCGTGATGACCGCCGATGACGATGGGAAGGTGAGGGGCCAGGCTCCGCACGCGACGGGCCACGGCGCAGGCGCCGAGGTAGTGCATGCTGGTCCAGCAGGAGATGCCGACAAGGTCGACCGACCCGGGCAGCAGCGCGTCGAGGCGCGACACCTGCTCGGCTTGCTGTTCGCCGGCGACGGTGTCCATCTCGACGAGCCGCACGTCCGCGAGGTCGCGGACGTAGCCCGCCAGGCTATCGAGGTGTGGCTTGTTGGCGATCCGGTTGGCCCACCACCGCCCGGCGTGGAGCACCGGCGGCGAGACCAGCAGCAAGGTTCGGCGGGCCATGCGACAGGATAGCCGTTTACTCCCTGCGTGCGCCGGGGTGATCGTCGGTCATGACGGCGGACAGCATCTTCTCCAGCTTGCCGGCGAGGTCGCGGTTGACGTGCTGCTGCAGCGTCACGCGGAGATCCGGCCGCTTGTCCATGAAGGCCCGTAGGTCCGGCAGCGACCAGCGCATGTAGCGTGCGGGCTCGGTGAAGACGATCTCCACCGGCGATGGCGCGCCGCTAAGGGCGAGCGCGGTGCCGATGATGTGTCCTGGGTGCAATGTCCCGATTCGATCGCGCTGCTTGCGGACTTCCGCGCTTCCGGTGATCGAGATGCAGACGCTCGATACCGGCTCCCCTTCGGTCACCACCCGCTCGCCCGGCTCCGCGCTTTTCCATTCGCCCACGAGCGTCAGGGCCACGAATTCTCGCGGGCGGAGCGATTGAAAGCCGAGGTCGTACAGCTTCCGTTCGTCCTGGGAGAGGACAACCGGGCGACGCTCGAGATAGATGCGCGTGATCTGAAACAGATTGATGGCGGTGAAGACGAGCGCCCAGAGGACCGGTGGCCACAGCACCGTTCCCTGGAGGAGAAAGTACGGGATGTTGATGAGCGCGGCGCCAACCGCGAACCATCGCAGCCAGAGGATGTCGCGCACCGAATACGACACCAGCAGCAGGATGTTCGAGAGGTGCACCAGATAGTCAGCGAGCTGCATATTCATCGTGTCTCGATCTTGGAAACGTCCGCCGGTGGCGTCCATAGGACCTTGGTCCGATGCCGGCTCGGACGTGACCACGCGCAGCACCCGTGAACCCTGCTCACCTTGACGCCCAGCAGACCCGGGCGTAGCGTCGAGCCACCTCTCGACGGAACGTCGAGACCTTCGGGGAAGGGGGTCGCGATGCCCCTGGCTCGGGTCTCCGGCTCAGGTGGGCCGTGAAGGCGTTCGACTGGGCCGAGTTTCTGCGGCTCGACTCCTTCCTTGCCTTGCAGGATGAAGCGACGCGCCAGTGGCTTGTCTCCGACCAGGCCTCGAGCGAGCGCACGTACGAGCCCGGTGATTCGATCATCAGAGAGGGCGAGGTCGGCGACTCGATCTTCGTGATGGGATCCGGGTCGGCCGAAGTGCTGCTCTCCGTCAACGGCGCGCCGGAGATCTTGCTGGCGGTCCTGCGGCGGGGCGAGACATTCGGGGAGATGGGCTTCTTCGAGCGGCGGCCCCGATCGGCGACGGTCCGGGCCCGTGAGGCGTGCGTGGTCCTGGAGGTCGAGGGTAGGGCGCTGCGCAGTCTCGCCGACACTCATCCGGAGATCGGGTTCCGGCTCCTCCTGCTCGTCTCCGAGCGCTTGCGCCGCAACAACGAACGGATCCTGACGCTGCACCTGAAGGGCGTGGAGGCGGCGAATCGAGCCAAGGACGAGTTCGTCGCGATGCTGGGGCACGAGCTGCGCAATCCGCTGGGGGCGATCGCCACGGCGATTCACGTGCTCGACGCGCGCGGCGGGCCCGACGATACGTCCGCGTCACTCCGGGGCATCATCGTTCGCCAGACACACCACCTGTCCCGACTGGTCGAGGATCTGCTGGACGTTTCCAAGCTCGTATCCGGCAAGATCGTCCTCACCACCATGCAGCCCGAGTACCTCCGCGATGTGGTCATGCGGGCGCTCACGTCGTTCCACGAGGCTGGAAAGGCGAGCCGGCACGTCATCTCCGTGACCGGCGCTGGGGTCCGGGTGCAGGCTGATGCGACCCGCCTGCAGCAAGTCGTGACGAACCTTCTCGACAACGCCGTCAAGTACACCCCGTCCGGCGGTCGGGTGGACGTGACCGTGGCATCGGAGGGGCCTGATGCCGTGCTCACCGTGCGGGACACCGGCGTCGGCATCCGCCCCGATGTCCTTCCACGGATCTTCGATCTGTTCGTGCAAGCGAGTGACACCATGGCCCGGTCGGCCGGGGGGCTTGGCCTTGGCCTGACGATCGTCAAGCGGCTGGTGGCGCTTCACGGCGGTTCGGTGTCAGCCTCGAGCGCGGGCCCGAACCAGGGCAGCGAGTTCGTCGTGCGGCTGCCACGGATCGCAGACGGGCAGGGGGAGGCGCAACCCATCGTCGCCGAAGTGGCGGCGTCCCGTGCTCGCCACATCCTGGTCATCGAGGACAACACCGACTTCCGCGAAGGGATCCGGCTGTTGCTCGAGTCGTGGGGCCACCGGGTCGAGGAAGCATCGAACGGAGCGCAGGGACTCGACACCGTGCGGCGCGAGCGCCCGGAGATCGTCCTCATCGACCTGGGTCTTCCGGGCGTCGACGGCTACGCGGTGGCGCGGGCCCTGCGCTCGGCGCCGGGAGGCGAGGCACTCCTGCTGGTCGCCATCACCGGGTATGGGCGTCCGAGCGACCGGCGCCAGGCCCGGGAGGCCGGATTCGATGCGCACCTGACCAAGCCGGTCAGCCCGCAGGAGCTTGCCGCGATCCTTCTCTCGAAGAGTGCGTGACGCGCTCTACGCCCCGGGCGCCTCGGGAGCGGTGGTATCCGCCGGGGCAAAGTCCACGCGCTGCCGGGTGCTCTCGGCGAGAGGCCCCGAATGGAGGACCTTCGCGAGCTGACCCGCGTCCTTGATGGGCCCGTGCTGGGCGCGAAACTCCAGGATGGCCTTTGCCTGTTCGGGGCCGATGCCCGGCAGCTCGAGCAGCTCGGCCGAATTCGCGAGATTGATCCTCACCGTGTGGGGCATGAGCGCCTCCTCGACGACGATAGTTGGGACGCGGGGGGCGCCTGACAGAGGCCTGGGCGCGGCCTTACTGCAGTGGCGCACGCATGTCCCCTCCGGCACCGGCTCCCGCCACCCCGCTTCAGCGGCAAGATCGGCGCCATCGGGATCACGTTCGCCAAGGGTCGAGATGCCCCGTCGGATCGCACGTCTCTCCTCCGGCGGGACTCCTCGCGAGGGAGGCGTGTCAGGGACCCTGGGCGGGTGTCTACAACTCGACGCGTTGACCCAGGATCCTGCCCCCCAGTAACTTGAGGTCGGCGACGAGGTACAAGATCGCGCTACTCAAAATGCCATTCGAGATCGTCGGAGAAATCACACGAGTCCAGACAATCGCTGTCGGCAAGGGTATTCGGAATCTCCAGCGACTTCGCAAGCTCTACGGTAGGGGCCGATGACGTAAACTTAAGGGCGTTGCTCTGATTCGACTCCGAAGCGGGACGATACGTATTGCGGAGCTACACTGGTATGAAGCGCATGGCGTCGGCAGGAAAGAGATCAAGCGCAAGCGGTATGTCGACTAGGGAGCGCAAGCGCCGGCCAAGATCCCGAGCCAGGTTCGTGGTGTGCATCGACAACTCCGCATACCCGGCGTCACTGGAGCTGCACAAGATCTACCGGGTCCTCGCCGATGACGGTGCCGCGGCAGGTGGGGATGTTCGGATTGTCGATGAGAGCGGCGAGGACTACCTCTACCCGGCTGACTGGTTCGCCAAGGTCGAGGTGCCCCGTCGGGTTCGCACGTCTCTCCTCCGGCGGCCCGGCCGACTTCGATCCGCATAGCGTTCCCGCGGGAACGCGTTTCTGCTCTCGCGGCCTACGCGCCCCCTACGGCATCCGCGCGCCCGCCGTCCCCTCCAGCACGGCCTCCCGCCACTCACGCTTCAGCGGCAGGATCGGCGGCATCGGAATCACATCCGGCACCGGCGTCGGCTCCGCGACCGCGTCCTTCCGATCCGTGGCGGCGCCCTTCTTCATGAACAGGTTGTAGATGCTCCACTGCAGTCGCTTGCGCGCGCCCAGCACCGGGAAGCGCTTGGCCATGGACGGCACCGAGTAGAACTTCTCGTAGGCCGCGGTCTGCCCGAGCCGGAGCTGGTCGCCGGTCATCTGCGCGGGGCGGTAGACCACGTTGGCCTGGTCGTACTTGGTCCAGTCGAAGGAGACGATGCGGTTGGCCTTCTTCAGCTCGTACCAGGTGAGCGTGCCCGGGTAGGGGGTCAGGACCGAGTAGGCACAGGCGTCGTAGTCGGCGCCGATGTTGAACTTCACGGTCTCGTCGAACACCGTGGGGTCGTCGCCGTCGAAGCCGAACATGAACAGCCCGAAGACCATGATGCCGTAGGAGTGGACCTTCTCGACCAGCGAGGCGAAGGTGCCGGGCTGGTTCACGTGCTTGTGCACGCTCGTCAGGGTGGAGCGCGTGATCGACTCGAAGCCGATGCTCAGCAAGGTGCAGCCGCTGGCGGCGGCCAGCTCGAGCATGCGGTCGTCCTGGGCCAGCTTGGAGGTGACGCCGGCCTGCCACTGGATGCCGCGGCCCTTCAGCGCGCGCATGACCTCCTTCGGTCGCTCGGCGGTGCCGAAGAAGTCCGCGTCGTTGATCGAGATGATGCGCGAGCCGCAGTTGTCGATCTCGCGGATGACCTCGTCGGTCGGGCGATAGCGGAACTTGAGGCCGTTCATCAGGGGCTCGGCGCAGAAGGTGCAGCCCTGGTGGCAGCCGCGGGAGGTCTGCACGAACGTCTTGTTGACGTAGCGATGCTTCTTGAGCAGGTCGTAGCGCGGCATCGCCACGCCCACCATCGGGTGCAGGCGGTCCGCCCGGTAGATGCCCCGCACCTGCCCCTGCTCGAGGTCGTCGAGCAGCTTGGGGATCACCAGCTCGGCCTCGCCGATGCAGACCGCGTCGGCGTGCTTGAGCGCCTCCTGGGGCATGAAGCTCGGGTGCACGCCGCCCATCACCACCGGGATGCCGCGGGCCCGGAAGGCATCCGCGATCTCGTAGCCGCGGTTGACGTAGCTGGTCATCGCGGAGATGCCGACGAGGTCGGCCTTGAGGTCGAAATCGACCGTCTCGATGTTCTCGTCGGTGAGCACGACCTCGTACTGGTCGCGGGGGATGGCCGCCGCGACGGCCAGGAGGCCGGCCAGGGGGGAGTACAGCGCCCGGTTCAGGTACAGAGGCCGCGTGGTGATGGAATCCGTCTTCGGATTGACGAGGTGGATGATGCGCGTCCGCATGCCCGACGCCTCCTCATGAGCTCCCCGACTCTGAACGCTCGTGGGATCATGGTGGACGCTACGCCGCGCCAGCCACAAGTCAAGCGCTCCGAGGGGGGAGGTCGCGGTGAACGGTGTGGATGGAGGGGATTCGCTTCGCGCGGACGTCATGGCCATCGCGCTTGCCGAGGGCCGCATGGTCGGCAGCGCGGGCCACGCCCGGGCGCGCGCGTACCTCGAGCGTCGCCTTGGCGAGATCGGGCTAACGCCCTACCGTGGTGGCGATTTCGAGCGGGCGTATCGCAACATCCGCGCCGGGGTCGAGTCCTGGAACCTGGTCGCTATCGTTCCTGGGACCGATCGCCGGCTGGCCCCCGTGCTCATCGGCGCCCACTACGACAGCATCATCGCCGCCCCCAGCGCTGACGACAACGCCGCCGCCGTGGCCATCGCACTGTCCGCAGCTGAGGCGCTGAGGCGCACGCCGCGGGCGCGCGACGTCGTCATCGCGCTCTTCGATGCCGAGGAGCCGCCGTACTTCCTGAGCCCCGACATGGGCTCCGTTCGCTTCTGCGAAGACCAGGCCGACGCGCGCGGCTTTCACGCCGCGATCATCATGGACCTGGTCGGCCACGACTTCGCGCTGCCGCTGCCTGGGCTCGCCAACCTGCTGGTGGCCACGGGCATCGAGAGCTCCGGCGCGCTGCCGGCGCTGGTCGACGCCTGCCCCCGGCCGGCACAGCTGCCGCTCGTCCTCGTGCACAACGACGTGGTGGGCGACATGAGTGACCACCACGCCTTCCGGCTCCGGGACGTGCCGTACCTGTTCCTGAGCTGTGGCCGCTGGGCCCACTACCACATGGAGACCGACACGCCGGACCGTCTGGCGTGGGGGAAGATGGCGATGATCCGGGACTACGTGGTCTCGCTCGCCGGCGCGCTGGCCGATGCGGACCTTGCGGTGGCGCCGGTGGACACGACGGCGACGGAGATTCGCTATCTCGAGGCGGCGCTGGGCGCGAGCTTGCCGAGGGTGCTGGCGACGCTGCGGATGAGCTCGCTGAAGACGCGGGCGGATTTGCAGCGTCTGGCCTTTGGCCTTCAGGCGATGGGGGTCTGAGGGCCGCCCTATACTGTTCCCGGGGGGACGGGATGGCAGTGGAAGTCGAGGTTCCGCGCCGACTGGGCCAACAGGAGGAATCATGCGGGTACCGGTCCTGCTGCTTCTCGGTGTCGTTCTCCTTGCCACTCCCGCTCGCGCGCAGACTCCCGCCGCACCCGATGCGGGCCAGGCCGCGGCCGTCGGCGCGGTGCAGAAGGCCGTCCTGAGATCGCTGAACTTCAGCCAGGGCGATCTCGAGCACCTGAAAGCGGCGAGTGCTGACTTCACGCCCGAGGGCTGGAAGGAATTCATGAAGCGTCTGGATGGGTTCCTCGATGACAGAGGAGCTCCCATCTTCAACTCGAGCTTCGTTCAGTCCGGCGGGCCCACGATCATCAGCCAGGGCGACGGGGTGCTGCAGCTCACGCTGACCGGGACGCTGAAGCAGACTCAGAAAACCATGAGCACGACCTATCCGATCGTGGTCGAGGTCCAGGCGGTGGGCAAGCCGCTGAAGATCGAGCACCTCAAGCAGACGATCTGCGGGCGGCAGCCGGTCGCGACGCCGTGCCAGTGAGGGACGGGCGGCTGAGAGTCAGCCAGCCGGGGTAGCCATGCTTCGCAGCGGGTTGGCCTTCGGATGCAGAACATCGATCGCCCAGCCGACGTCCAACGACTTGCCGTCCCACCCAGGCGTGGCTGTGTGCGCGTGAACGCTGACACCCGCCGCCGTGTTCCGGGCGCGGACTTCCGCTGCGGCGTCGCTCGCTACGCTTGGAGGCGGTGGAACGTACGCCACCACCCACCCATGGGGCGAGCGGAACTGGAGTTCGCCACTCTCTCGGCGCTCGTGCGCGTCCGGGGGCCGACTCCACGATCACGCCGTCGGCATCGTGGCGCATCTCCACCCGGCTGGCATCACACGCCAGCCGCTGGGACGTTTCCGCGGGAACGCGCGCACCGCCTTCGAGGACTGACTGGCCGGTCGCTTCGGCATTGGCCAGCACGTCGGCATCGACATGGACGACTACCTGATAGCGCTCGCCCGGGGTGCCAGGATCGATCCCATGGTGAAGCGCAGTCTCGGCGACCAGCACCAGGGCGTCAGCCTGCTGCTGCTCGAACGAGCGCGTTTCCGCGGAAACGTTGCTGGCCCCGAACGTGACCGGCACCGCGCCGGCCTCGGGCGCAATCCTCCCTCGGATAACGACCGTTCCGTCCACATCCTGATACACGTGAAGCGCGCGTCTGTCGTGGCGAAGCTTGGCTTCCAGGGCCTCGGCCTGACGATCCACGCGGCGCCAGCCACGGACAATGCGCTCGACGTGTTCGGCAGTCCCGGCGCGGCCGACAGCGAGCAGCCGCAGTTCAGTCTCCGGCGTCGCGACACGGGTCAACGCGCGGACCTTGGCGTAGGAGAGCTCGCCGCGCGAGAGCGCTTCGGCCAGGCGCGGTAGCCCGTCCAGGGCGCGTGCGACGCGGACGCGCTCGCGCGCGGCGCCCATGTCGAGGCCCACGCGCCACGCAAGCCAGGCGGCGCAGGACCGGAAGCCGTTGTTCCAGCCTTCGCGGATGTCGAACTCGCGAATCAGATCGAGCAGGCGCACGGTGGCCGCGTCGAGGTGGACGGACAGCTCCGCGATCTCGTCGCCCAGTTGCTCGAGTGAACGCATCAGCATGTGAGTCTCCCTGTGTTGGGACGACTCTAAGCCCGGGTTTTCTGCGGACCTGGGAGGCACGGACCGACGCGATCTGGTCGGATCGCTACTTTTTGCGAACGTCGAGACACATCGCGCCTGTGGGCCAAACGACGCGCTGCTAGAGGCGTTTTCACGACCCGTTGACGGCGGACCACCGCGCAATGAACGGACCGCTGTCAATGTCGACAGTCAGATACACCCGGCCTCGCGAACGGCAGAACGTCCGACCGATTTCCTACCCAGCCGCGCGCAGCAGCAGATTGCCGTGCTCGTCCACTCCGGCTTCCCACCCCGGATGCACCAGCGTGCTCGCGTCCGGCTCCTCGACGATCGCCGGGCCCGCGATGACGTTGCCGCTCAGCAGCTTCGCTCGATCGAACACGCCGGTCTTCCGCCAGCCTTCCGCAAACCACACCTCGCGCGTGCCCTTCAGGGCGGCGCCCGGCTCGCGACCGCCCGCTTGCAGCGGCGCCCGCCGCGGCCGCGGCGTCACGCCGATCGCCGCGAGGCGTACGTTCACCAGCTCGACCGCATCCTCCGCCGCCGCGTAGCCATACGCCCGCTCGTGCGCGGCGTCGAACTCCGTGCGCAGGCGCGCGATGTCGGCCGTGGTCAGCGTGCCCGGCGGCACCGCGATGGGCAGCTCGAACGACTGGCCGTGGTAGCGAAGATCCACGCTGCGGAGCATCCGCCGGTCGGCCGCCGGGACGCCATCGCGGTCCAGGCGGGCGGCGCCCTCCGCGAGGAACTCGGCGAACAGCGACTCCAGCGCGGCCGGGGTCAGCGTGTCCAGGCGCAGGCGCCGCGTGGTGACGAACTCGTGACGCAGGTCCGTCATCAGCATGCCGACGGCGGAGGCGATGCCGGGGTTCGGTGGCACGAGCACCGCCGGAACGCCGAGCTCACGGGCCAGGGCGTTGGCGTGCAGGGGACCGGCGCCACCGAAGGCCACCAGGACGAAATCGCGCGGGTCGTAGCCGCGCTGGACGGACACCAGGCGGAGGGCGCCGATCATGTGGGCGTTGGCGATCTCCACGATGCCGGCGGCGGCGGCGATGGGATCGAGCGTCAGCGGGGTGGCGACGCCGTCGGCGATGGCGCGGCGGGCGGCGTTGGCGTCCAGCGCCATCTCGCCGCCGAGGAAGTACGCGGGGTTCAGGCGGCCGAGCACCAGGTTGGCATCCGTGATGGTCGGCGTGGTGCCGCCGCGGCCGTAGCAGGCGGGGCCGGGGCGGGCGCCGGCGCTGCGCGGGCCCACGCGGAGAGCGCCGCCGGCGTCGATCCATGCCTCGCTGCCGCCGCCGGCGCCGACCTCGACCAGGTCGATCACGGGCGTGCGGACGGGATAGCCACCGCCTTTGCCCTCGCCGAGCGGGGTGATGGCCTGGGCGCCGACCTCGATCTCCGTCGAGAGACGGAGCTGGCCGTCCTGGATCAGGCCGACCTTGGCGGTCGTGCCGCCCATGTCGAACGACATCACGTTCTTGTAGCCGTAGGGCGCGGCGATGGCGCCGGCGGCGATGACGCCGGCGGCGGGGCCGGACTCCACCATGTACACAGGCCGGGCCTTGGCCGAGGCCGAGGTCATCACGCCGCCGTTGGACTGCATCACGTAGAAGGGCGCGGTGGCGCCGAGCGCGTGCAGGCGGGATTCCAGCGCGTCCACGTAGCGGGAGACGATCGGCATGACGGCGGCGTTCACCGCGGTGGTGCTGGCGCGCAGATATTCGCGGTACTCCGGGCACACGTCCGACGACACGGACAGGAAGACGTCCGGCAGCTCCTCGCGCACGACGGCGGCGACGGCGCGCTCGTGGGCGGGATTCAGATAGGAGTACAGCAGACACACCACGACGGCCTCGACGCCTTCTTGCCGGAGCCGTCGTGCGGCTTGCCGCACGCTGTCGAGCTCGAGTGCCTGCAGCACGCGACCCTCGTGGTCGAGCCGCTCGGTCACCTCGAGACTCCATCGACGCGGGACGAGCGGCGCGGGCTTCTGCAGATGCACGTCGTAGAGGCGCGAGCGGATCTGGCGGCCGATCTCCAAGATATCCCGGAAGCCGCGCGTCACCAGCATGCCGACGCGCGCGGTCTTGCCCTCGATGATCGCGTTGGTTGCGACCGTCGTGGCGTGGACGACCGCCGCCACGTCGCCGCCGCCCGCCTGAGCCTCGGCCAGACCGCGCTCGAGGGCGGCCATGAAGCCCAGCGCCGGGTCTTCCGGCGTGGTGAGCACCTTGACGACGCGGATGGCGCCGGTCTCGCCGTCGACCAGCGCGGCGTCGGTGAACGTGCCGCCGATGTCGATGCCGATACGCAGGGCGCGCATCAGGCCCTCCGCCCGCGCTCGGCGGCGGTGGCCGCGGCGTCGAGCGCCTGGGTCTTGGGATCCACGATGACCCCGTAGACGGTGCGGGCGCGCTCGACGGAGATCTTGCCCAGGGCCACGTCCATCGCCACGCCCTCGGCGGGGCGCTCGAGCGCCGACTGGGTGCCGCCGCCGCCCGGCGTCTGCACGCTGACGATGTCGTCCGGCTTCAGCTGGAAGGTGATCTTCGACGGGAGCTCTCGGGCGTTTGGCGTCTCCGGGTTCAGGATGTACTTCGCGGGTCGCGCGGCCTCGCCGCCGAAGAGACCCCACGGCGCGTAGCGGGCCTTGTCGGAGAGGATCGAGAAGCTCGGGGTGTGGCCGGGGAAGAGGTAGTCGCGGCGCACACCGAGGCCGCCGCGGTGACGGCCGCCGCCCTCGGAGTTCTCGATCAGCTCGTAGCGCACGATGCGCACCGGGTAGCTCGTCTCCGTCTCCTCGATGGGCGCGTTCTCGGTGTTCTGGAAATGCGACTGCACGGCGTCCATCCCGTCGGTGGTGAGCGTGGCGCCGTAGCCGCCGGCGATGGTCTCGTAGTAGGTGAAGTACTCGCCGCTGGCCGGGTTCACGCCGCCGAAGGCGATGTTGCAGACGCAGCCCTTGGTGCCGGCCACCACGCGGTCCGGCAGCGCGGGCGCCAGGGCGCGGAAGAGCAGGTCGCAGAGCTGCATGGCGATCTCCCAGCCCGCGGCGACGGCGGCCGGGTGCTGGGCGTGGACGACGGAGCCGGGGCGGCTCTTGATGTCGACCAGCCGGTAGAAGCCGTCGTTCACCGGGATGTCGGGATCGATCAGGCACTTGAGCACGTAGACGACGCCCGAGTAGGACTGCGACGAGGTGGCGTTGGTCGGCGACTTGCGCTGCTCGTCGCATCCGGTGAGGTCGACGGACAGGCGGCCGGACTCGATCGTGACCGTGGCGGCCAGCTTCACCGGCTCGTCGGTGACGCCGTCGCCGTCCATGAGCATCTCGGCGCTGAACGTGCCATCGGGGAACTCGGCGAAGGCCGCGCGCGTGCGCCGTTCCGTGTAGCGCAGCAACTCCTCGAGATACTTCGTCAGCGTGGCCGCCCCGTGCTGGGCCACCAGCGCCGCAATGCCCTGAACGCCGAGGCGGTTGGCCGCGGTCTGGGCGCGGAAGTCGCCGGAGATCTCGCGCGTGCCGCGGAAGTTGGCGCGGATCATCGCGAAGATGTCCGGGTCGATCTGGCCGCCCTTGACGAAGCGCACGCCGGGGATGACGAGGCCTTCCTGGTAGATCTCGCTGGAGACGCCGATGCTGCCGGGCGCGCCGCCGCCGACATCCACGTGATGGGCGATGTTGGCCACGTAGCCGAGCAGCGCGCCGTCGTGGAAGACCGGCGTGATGAGCGTGATGTCGTTGAGGTGCACGCCGCCCTGGTAGGGATCGTTGATGAGGATGCCGTCGCCGGGCTGCAGGCGCTCCGGGCCGTAGGCGCGGATGGCGCGCGGCACCAGGTGGGCCAGCGAGCCCAGGTGGGCGGGCTGAGCGAAGGCCTGGGCGATGGTGCGCAGCTCGCGATCGAAGAACGCGCACGAGAAATCGCCGCGCGTCTTGATGTTGGTGGAGTAGGCGGCGCGGCGCAGCGTGGCGCCCATCTCCTCGGTGATGGCGAGCAGCCCGTTGCGGATGACCTCGAAGCGGACCGGATCGATCTCGGCGGCCAGGGCGCGCGTGGGTGGAGCGGACGGTGGGGTCATGGGCCCCATCATAAGCCGGCGCGAGGAGCCGGTGCGCGCTCAGTCCACGATCGTCACCGTCGCCGAGGTGATGAGACCGAGGAATGCGCCTGCGCTGGGGTTCTGGAGCGTCACCGTGAAGGACTCCGGGCCCTCGCTCAGGCCGTCGGCGGTCAAGGGGATCACGATGTCCTTGAACGTGTCGTTGGCGCCGAAGGTGACCGTTCCCGACGTCAGCGTGAAGTCAGTGCCGCTGGTCGCGGTGCCCCCCGTCACCACGAAGCCCACGGTCACCCCGCTGCCGAGCGTCAGTGGCGGGATCGAAAAGAACGGCCTGCGGAGCACCCGGACGGTGGCCACGCCGGCCGCCTCGGAGGCGATGAACTGGTTGGCCGCGAGCTCGATGGACCCGCCGGTCTCGTCGTCGGCGATGACGATGGCCATGGTGCGCTGGGTGGTGCCGAGCGCCATGCCGACCGCATTGCTCAGCGCCAGGTTCACGGTGCGCTGGCCGTCCACCGCCGTGTCGTTGAGCAGCGGTATCGTCACCGTCTGCGTCGCCACGCCGGGCCCGAAGGTGAGCGTCTTCTGGACCGGGCGATAGTCGACGTCGGGCACCGCGTTGCCGCTGCCGGCGCCCTCGACGGTGCGCACATCGACGGTGGCGGTGCCGGTCAACGGCCCGGAGCGCAGCACGCTGGCGGTGACTGCCGGCGTCTTCTCGCCCACGAAGACGAAGCCGCGGGCGAACCCGACGACGGCCTCGCTGTCGACGATCGTCACGAAGACCTCGGACGGGCTCGCGAGCACCGCGCCCCCCTGCGGCGAGCTCAGGGCGACCTTGAACGTTTCGGGCCCCTCGAGCAGGGCGTCGGCCAGGATCGGGATCGGGATGGTCTTGCTCGTGTCGCCCTCGTCGAAGAACAACGTGCCCTGGGTCAGGACGAAGTCGAGGCCGTTGCGGGCGCCGAAGCCGCCCGTCTGGCCGTCGGTGATGAAGAATGGCACGCTCACGCCGCCGGCGAGGCCACCCGTGCGCGTGACCGTCAGCAGCGCGATCGTCCCTTCGACGACGGTCATCGCCGACGTCGTGAACTTCAGCGTCCCCCCGGCGTTCTTGGTCGTGACGATGATCTGGGAACGCGACCGGCCGAGGGCCGCGCCGCCGGTCGGATTGGAGAGGTCGACGAAGCCGTTCACGCTGCTGAAGCGAGGATCCGTGCTGAGGGGGAAGGTGATCGTTCTCGAGGTCTGGCCGGGCGCGAAGACGATCGTTCCTGTCTGGCGCGGCTGCGTCTGCTCGAACGCGTTGAAGTCGAAGAAGGTCGCCGCGAAGTCCACCGAGATCCCGCCCGCCAGTCCCTTGCCCGTTCGTGTCACCGTGAGCACGGCCACGCCAGCCGTGCTGGAGACGGTGACGCGGTCGCTCGTGAAGCCGATGGTGCCGGCGTCGTCATTGTCGCCAATCGCCAGCACGGTGGTGCGCTGCGTGCCAAGCGCCATCCCCGCGCTCGGGCTGCTGAGAGCCAGCGCCACCGTGCGCGTGCCGTCACGCCGGGTGTTGTTCAGGATGGGCACCGTGACGGTGCGGGTCGCCATGCCGGGCGGGAAGGTGAGCGTGGTGGGTGGCACCGGGAGATAGTCCACGCCGGGCACGGCCACGCTGCCGCCGAGGAGGCTGTCCACCGTCCGCACCTGCACGGTCGCCGACGCGCTCAGCGGTCCGGTGCGCAGCACGGTGAGCGTCGCCATGGCGGTGCTCTCGGTCACCGAGAAGGCGGGCAGGCTGAAGCCGACCGCGCTCTCCGGGCCCGTGAGGGTGATGACCATCGTGCGCTGCGCGCCGAGCGTCGCCCGGCCGGTGGGGTTGCTCAGCGCCAGCACGATGGTCTCCGGCCCCTCGGCCAGGCCGTCGTTCGCGCGACCCAGTACCAGGTCCTTCGTCGTCTCGCCAGCCGCGAAGGTCAGCGTCCCCGTGGCCAGCGTGAAATCCGTCCCCTGGATCGCGGTGCCGCCGGTGACGGCCAGATCGACCGTGACCGCGCTGGCCAGGTTCTTCCCCGTTCGGGTGATCCGCAGCGTGACGGTTGCGGTGTTGTCCTCGGCCACGGTGGCGGTGGCGGCGGCGAACTGGATCTGGCCGGCCTCGTCGTCGTCGGTGATCGTCAGCGTGGTGGTGACGAGCGGGCCCAGGGTGGCGCCGCCCGTGGGGCTGGAGAGCCTGAACAGGACCGTCTCGTCGAGCTCATCGATCGTGTCGTTGGTGATCGGCACCGTCACGGTCTGCAGCGCCTGACCGGCGGCGAAGGTCAGCGTTCCGACTGGCGTGGTGAAATCGGCTCCAGGAGTGGCCGTGCCGGCCGTCCTGGCGACGTTCACCGTCACGCCACTGGCCAGCTGGCGGCCCGGCGTCGAGGGCGTGCGCGTGACGGTCAGCACGGCGGTGCCCGCGGTCTCCACCACGGTCGTGGCGGCCTTTTGCCACTGGATGACGCCGGCATCGTCGTCGTCCAGCAGCGTGACGAGCACGGTGTTCTGCGTGCCGAGGGCTGGCCCTCCGGTCGGGCTGGACAGCGCCACCCGCAGCGTCTTGGCGCCATCCACGAGCGTGTCGTTCAGCAGCGGCACGGTGAAGGTCCGCGTGGCCATGCCCGGCGGGAACGTGAGCGTCGTCGGCGCCACCGGCGTGTAGTCCTGGCCCGGTACGGCCGTGCCGCCGCCGGCGCCCTCGACCGTGCGGGCCTGGACGGTCGCCGTCCCGGTGAGGGGACCAGACCGCAGCACCGTGAAGGTCGCACTGGGCGCAGACTCGGGGATCTGACGACCGGGCGGCTCGGCGAAGGCGAACGCCGAGTCGTCGTCGGCGATGGTGACGAGAATCGACGCGGTCGCGCCGACCCGGCCTGGCCGACCGCCGCTGGTCACGCCAGTGATCTGGAGCCGGAAGGTTTCCGGGCCCTCGGCCAGGTTGTCGCCGGTGGCGGCGATCTGGATCGACTGGCTGGTGACGCCGGGCGCGAAGACGATGGTCGCCGGGGCGGACGGCGTGAGCGTGAAGTCGCTGGCGCTGGCCGACAGTAACGTCAGGGCGACGCTCGCGGTCGCCGTCTCGCTGAGCGCGCCGGCGCGCGTGAGCGTCACGGTGATGGTCGCTCCCTCGGCCACGCTGGCGGTCGCGCTGGCAAAGCTCACGGTCGCCGCGTTGCCGTCGAGCACGGTGAGCTGGGCGACGCTGGGTGACTCCAGCTGGATCACGCGGTCGGACACGGTGCAGCGCGGCGCGGTCAACACGAGCGCCACGGTCTCGTCGCCCTCGCGGAGGGCATCGGCGTTCGCCTTCACCACGAACGTCTGCTGGGCGACGCCCGGCGGGAAGGTGAGCGTGCCCGTCGTCGACACGAAATCCGTGGCGGCGGCGGAGCCGGCGACGGTCTTGAAGCCCACGGTCACCGTGCCCTTGAGGTCGCCCCGACGATTCACCGTGACGGAGGCCTGATTGCCTTCGGTCACCGCGAAGACCGCCTGGCCGAACGACAGCGCCTCGTCGCGCTCGGTCACCGTGACGTTCAGCTGCGTCGGGGAGCCCAGGGCGGCGCCACCGCCCGCGTTGCTCAGCGTGAGCCCGACCGTCCGATCGGGGCTGACCAGCGAGTCGGGCTGGAACGAGAACGTGGACAGGATCACCTGCTTGCGGGTCTCGCCCTGGGCGAAGGTGAGCGTCCCCGACGCGGGCAAGGAGCCGGAGGAAAACCCCGAGGAGTCGAGCAGGATCAGCTCGTAGTCGACACCGAGGACGGCGCGTGCCGGTCGCGGTCAGATCGACCGTCGCGGGCGCCGTACCGCCGCTCCGCGTGATGATGACGTTGGTGGCCCCGTTGGCTTCCACCACGCTCGGCAGCGTGGCCCCGGCGGCGAAGGCGATGGTCCCCGCGCCGGCGCCGTCGTTGAGCAACACGCGCAGCTGTTGATTGGCCGAGAACACGACGAGATCGAGCCGGCCGTCACCGTTCACGTCGCCGATGGCGAACGCGGCCGGATTCAGGCCGGCCGGAACGCTCGCCGCCGCTGCGAAGGTGCCGTTGCCGAGGCCGGGGCTGACGCTCAGGGTCCCGGTGCCGCCATCGAGGACCACGAGGTCGAGCACCCCGTCGCGATTGATGTCGGCGAGCGCCACGGCGCTGGGGGCGACGAAGCCCGGGAGCGTGAAGGTCCCGCCGAAGCCGCCGGCGCCGTTGCCGAGCGAAACCCGCACCGTGCCATCCGAGGCGCTGAACACGAGGTCGGGCCTACCGTCCCGGTTGACGTCACCGACCGCAAGGCCCAGCACCGAGAGGCCGACGGCGAAGTCCTTCCGCGCGCCGAAGCCGCCGGCGCCGTCGCCGGGGAAGACCGAGATGCCGTTGGTGTGGGCGACGATCACGTCGAGGGCACCGTCGCGCTCCAGGTCGGCGAGGGCGACTGCGGTCGGCAACGACCCCGAGTCGAGGAACAGAGTCCGCAGCGTCGTGAACGCGCCGGTCCCCGTTCCGCGCAGTGTCGCCACGAGCCCGCTCTCGGCGCCGACGATCACCATGTCGGGCACGCCGTCTCGGTCCAGATCGCCGACCGCGATGGCGATCGGCGTGGACCCGAAGATGGTGTCGATCGACGGTCCGAACGTGCCGCCGACGTTCGAGCCGGCGATGGTCTGGCCCGAGCCCAGTCGGACGCTGATGCGTCTGGACGCCTGGCCCAGGATGAGGTCGGGCCGCCCGTCGCGGTTGAGGTCGGCCAGGATCGCCACGGTCGCATCCCCGGAAGGGAACGATCCGATGATCTCGGTGCCGAATCCCACACTGACGTCGTCGGTGTCCACCACCAGGACGTCGAGGGCGCCGTCGAATCTCGGCACGCTCAGGTTGAAGCTGTCCACGTCGGCGAGAAGCACGGCGACCGGTTGAGGAGGGTCCGAGAACGGGGACGAGAGAAGGCGCGGTGCGCCGGGGACGAACGACCCGGCCGGGGCCGGGACCGTCGTGTTCAAGCGCACGCTCACCGTGTTGGCGGCCGGGTTCACGGTGACCAGATCCGGCAGCCCGTCACGGTCGAAGTCGCCGACCGCCAGCGCGCTGGGGTTTGCGGTGCCGGACACCGACGTACTGGACAAAAACGCTCCCACCCCGTCTCCGCGAAGCACGAGTCGTCGCGCCGTTGGTCAACAGCAGCACGAGATCCAGGCGTCCATCCCCGTCGAAGTCGGTGAGGGCCACCGTCACGACCCCGATAGAGTTGGTGAACGTGCCGCGCCGGAAGCCGCCGGCGCCGTCGGAGAGCTGCAGGGAGAAGCCGCCTGGGCCGGGGCCCGCCACGATGTCGGGACGACCGTCGCGGTTGAAGTCACCCACGGCCACGCTCCCGATGCCGGCCGCGTCGGCAAGATCTACCGGCGGCCCGAGCAATCCGCCGCCGACCCCGGGGAAGATGGACACGGTGCCGCCGGTCCGATTGCCCACGATGACGTCCAGCAGGTTGTCGCCGGTCACGTCGGCCAGGACCACGCTGGACGGCGCGGCCCCGGTCGGGAACTCGCCGACCAGCGTCAGGCCACCGGTGCCGTTGCCGCGCAGCACCATCACCGTCCCGGAGCCGCCGTTGGTGACGACCACGTCCAGCCGGCCGTCGCCGTCGAGATCGCCGATCGCCACCGCCGTCGGGGCCACACCGACCGGGATGACGGTCTGCGCGCCGAAGCCGCCGGTGCCGTTGCCCAGCAGGATCGAGATCGAGTTGCTGCCGGCGTCGACGACGACGGCGTCGAGGATGCCGTCACGGTTGAGATCGCCGAGTGCGACCGCGACCGGCATCGTCCCGACCGTGAAGGCGGTCGGCGCCCCGAAGGTGCCGTCGCCGGTGGCCAGCAGCACCGAGATCGTCCCCGGCGTGCCGTTGGTGACGACGATGTCCGGGCGCCCGTCCCGATTGACGTCGCCGATCGCGATGCCGATCGGATTCGTTCCCGCCGGGAAGTTCGTGGCGGTTCCCAGGCTGACCTGCGCGTGCGCCGGGGCCGCGAGCAGCCAGGCGATGACCGACAAGAAGCCGAGCAGGGCGCGGGCACTGGAGGCTGGACGCCGCATGGGGGACCCCCGAAGGGTGGTGCGAGTAGGCTCGTTCACCAGTCCAACCGTTGTACGATGGTCACCGTGATAACTCCGTGGGGCGGCGCATGAAAAATGCGTGGGCGGCGCCCCGCGAAGTGTCCGTTCGCTTGACACTGCTGGGCGGGTGCGAGACCCGCTTGGCCACCGGCCAGCCGGTGGCGTTCGCGACGCGTAAGACGCAGGCGCTGCTCGCCTATCTGGGTGCCCATCCCGGGCACGCCCATCCCCGTGACAAGCTGGCCGCGCTCCTCTGGGGCGATCGGGGCGAGGCCCAGGCGCGCGACAGCCTGCGCCACACGCTCGTCGACCTCCGAAAGGTGCTCCCCACGGGCCTGATCGCCGAGGCGCGGACGCTCGCCCTCGACCCCGCGGTGGTGTCCGTGGACGCCGTCGAGTTCGCCCGGCGGGCCGCCGTCGGCACGCCGGAGGCGCTCGAATCGGCGGCCGCGCTCTACGGTGGCGACTTTCTCGATGGCCTGGTGCTCCACGAGACCGGCTTCGAGGAATGGCTCCTGGTCGAGCGGGCGCGGCTGCGGGAGCTGGCGATCGACGTCCTCGGCCGCCTGCTCGTCCAGCAGGGCGACGCGGGCCGCGTGGAAGACGCCATCCAGACCGGCGTGCGTCTGCTCGGGCTCGACCCCGCGCAGGAATCGGCCCACCGCCTCCTCATGCGTCTGTACGTGCAGCAGGGGCGACGCGGGGCGGCGCTGCGCCAGTACCAGACGTGCGTGGCGGCCATGCGGCGCGAGCTCGGTGCCGCACCCGAGGCGGCGACGCGCGCGCTCTATCTCGAGCTGCTCCAGCAAGGGCCCGAGACGGCCGAGGCCGCCTCGGCGCCGACCGCGGCCGAGCGAGAGACCTTCAGCGTGGCGGCGCCCGAGATCTCGGTTGCCGACACGCCGCTCGTCGGGCGGGCACTGGAGCTGCAGCGGCTCGGGCAGGTCTGGGACGACGCCGAGCGAGGGCGGGCGCTGCTGGCCATCGTCGAGGGCGAGGCCGGGATCGGTAAGAGCCGGCTCGCGGCCGAGGTGGCGCGCGGCGTGCTCGCGCGCGGCGGCGCCGTGCTGCTCGGCCGCTCGTACGAGGGCGAGCGGTTGCCCTTCGGTCCGTGGGTGGACGCGATGCGCGGCGCCGGGCTGGTCGGATGGGCGCAGGGCCGGGCGGCGCTGGCGCCGACCGTTCGCGCCGAGCTCGCACGACTGTTCCCGGAGCTCGGCGCGCCCACCGCAGCGCCGTCGCGCGCCGACGAGCACGTGCGGCTCTTCGAGGCGGTGGCCACGCTGCTCGCCACGATCGCCGAGCGCGCACCGCTGCTGATCGTGCTGGAGGATCTGCACTGGGCCGACGATCTCAGCGTGCGGCTGCTGGCGTTCTTGCGCAGGCGCCTGGCCGACCGGCCGGTGCTGCTGCTGGGCACCGTGCGCGAGACGGATCTGGAGTCCGACCATCCGCTCGTCCGCATGATCGGCACGGAGAGCGACGAGCGGCTGGTCAAGATCGCGCTCGGCGGGCTCAGCGAGGGTGAGACGACCGCGCTCGTACAGACCGCCGCCCGCAGCGGCACCGCGCCGGCCGCGGTCGGACGCCTGGGCGGGCGGCTGTGGCGCGCCAGCGACGGCAATCCGCTGCAGATCCTCGAGACGCTGCACACGCTGGAAGACCGCGACCTGGCGAGCGCGGGGCCGCTGCCGCTGCCGCGGCGGGTGCGCGAGGTGATCGCCGCGCGGCTCGAGCGGCTGAGCGCCGGGGCGCGCGGCACGCTGAGCGTGGCCGCTGCCATCGGGCGCAGCTTCGACTTCGCGCTGCTGGAGGCCGCGGCCGGTGCCAGCGCGCGGCAGACGGCGGAGGCGGTCGAGGAGCTGGTCGGCCGGCGCATCCTGCACGCGGTCGGCGAGCAGCTCGACTTCACGCACGATCGGATCCGCGAGGTGGCCTACGCGCGCCTCATCGCCCCCACGCGGCGCGCGCTGCACCGCGCGATCGCGGGGGCGGTGGAGACGCTCGGCCAGCGGCGTCTCGACGAGGTCGCCGATCAGCTCGGCCACCACTACTCGCAAGCCGGTGACACACGCAAGGCGCTGCCGCACCTGGTCCGCTTCGCCGAGCTGGCCACCCAGCGCTACGCGCTCGAGGACGGCTGTCGCGCGTTCGAGCAGGCGCGCGCCTATGTGGCCGAGCTGCCGGCCGGCGAGCGCGCCGGCCAGCAGACCGACCTGGCGCTCCGCCACGCCTTCGTGCTCTCGATCCTCGGCCGCCAGCGCGAGATCCTCGAGCTGCTCGGCGCGATCGCCGGCGACGTGGCGCGGGTGACCGATCCGCGGCTGACCGCCGAGTATCACTTCCGCGTGGGGCTGACGCACTTCTACCTCGGCGATCTCGTCGCCGCGCAGCGCGCCGCCGAGCGGGCACTGAACGACGGCGAACGCGCCGGGGACGCCGAGCGCATCGGCAAGGCGCTGCACGTCCTGTCGCTGGTCGCCTACGGCACCGGCCGGCCCGCCGACGGCGTGAGCCACGCCCGGCGTGCGATCGGGCTGCTCGACCTGCCGGATGCGCAGCACTGGCTCGGGCTCGTGTACCACGACCTCGCCATCAACGCGGTCACCGCGGGCGATCTCGACGCGGCGCTGCAGGCCGGTGAGCGCGAGGACGCGATCGGCGAGACGTCGGGATGGCCGCGACTGCAGGCGCTCGCGTGCTACGTCATCGCCTGGACGCGGGCCTTACGCGGCGATGCCGACGAGGCGATCGCGGCGGCCGGGCGTGGTCTGACGCTGTCCGGCGACGTCATGACCTCGAGCCTGCTCTCCGGCTCGATGGCCATGGCCGAGCTCGAGCGGGGTGGTGGCCCCGCGGCGGTGACGCTGCTGACGGAGGCGGTCAAGCGGCTGGCGCAGAGCCCGGTCCGCAGCGGCGAGGTGCGCCACCTCGCACTCCTGAGCGAGGCGCACCTGCTGGCCGGCGATCGCGCGCACGCGCGCGAGGTGGCCGAGCACGCCTCCGCCATGGGCGAGGCCGATGGCGCGCCCTTCAACCTCGGGCTGGCCCGGCGGGCGCTCGGACGCATCGCGCTGGCGGAGGGCGATCTCGCCCGCGCCAACGAGCAGCTGGCCGGCGCGCTGGCCACGTTCGAGGCGATGGGCGCGACGTTCGAGACGGCCCGGACGCACGTCGACCTGGGCCGGGCCTGCGCCGGGCGGGGAGCGCGTGCCGACGCTGACGAGCACCTGAGCGCCGCGCGTCGTATCTTCGAGGCGGCCCACGCGCCCCGGCGAACGGCCGAGGTCGTCGAGCTCGCCGGCGCTCTGGGCATCACGCTGGGCCGCGGGCGATTCCTGAGGCGTCACGACGAGAGAGAGGACGGACATGCTGGAGCGGGTGCTGTGGCCGAGAGGACGGCGGACGGTGACGGCGCGGCCGGTCGCGCCGCGCCTGGACACGCTGGCGGGCAAGACCATCGGACAGCTCTGGGACGATCTCTTCCGCGGCGACGAGATCTTCCCGATGCTCGAGGGCGCCCTGGCCCAGCGATTCCCCGGCGTGAAGTTCGTCGACTACCGCACGTTCGGCTCCACGCACGGCGCCGAGGAGCACGAGGTGCTCGCCAACCTGCCGGCGCGCATGCGCGAGCTGGGGGTGGACGCGATCATCTCCGGGATGGCGTGTTGAGGCAGCTGCACGCCCGCCGTGTTGCGGGCCAGCGCAGTCGCGGAAGAAGCCGGCGTCCCCTCGGTCTCGCTCACGTGTGAGGGCTTCATCGGTCAGGCGGCCACCACCGCCACCGGTCTCGGTCTACCGAGCCTGCCGGTCGCCATCGTGCCCGGTCACGTCGATGTGCAGACGGTGGACGAGCTGCGCGCCAACGTGCTCGGCGTCACCGTCGAGGGCGTGGTGCAGGGGCTGACCGCGGCGCCGGAGAAGGCCTCCGAGCTGGTCGAGCCGGAGCCGGGCGAGGTCGTCTTCGAGGGCACGCCGGACGAGATCAACCGGTTCTTCTACGAGAACGGCTGGAGCGACGGGCTGCCGATCGTGCCGCCGACCGCCGCGCGCGTCGAGGAGTTCCTGCGCCACACCGACCGCGACGGCGACGAGCAGCTGGGCGTGCTGCTGCCGGACCGCCGCAGCGCCACCGTTCGGACGATCGCGATCAACGGGGTGATGGCGGGCTGCCGGCCGGAGTACATGCCGGTGCTGGTGGCGCTCATCGAGGCCATGGCCGATCCGCGCTACGGCGTGGAGCACAGCGGCAACACGCCGGGCGCCGAGACGCTCATCATCGTCAACGGGCCGATCATCCGGCGGCTCGGCTTCAACTATCAGCAGGGCGCGTTGCGCGACGGCTTTCAGGCCAACACGAGCATCGGCCGGTTCTGGCGGCTCTATCTGCGCAACGTCGCCGGCTTCCTGCCCCACAAGACCGACAAGGGGACGTTTGGCAACACGTGGCGCGTGGTGCTGGCGGAGAACGAGGACGCGATCGCCAAGATGGGCTGGACGACGATCGCCCAGGATCAGGGGCTGAAGGCGGGCGACAACGCCGTGACGATCTCGCGCTTCACCGGCGGCACCGTGCTGGCTTCCGTCTTCGGCACGCGGCCGGAGCAGATGATCCCGTACCTGGCCGACGGCATCGCGCGGATCGTCGCGTGGGAAGTGATCTTCGCGGTCGGCATGTCCGTCGGCGCCCAGCGGCCGCTGCTGGTGCTGAGCCCGATCCTGGCCCAGACGCTGGCGCGCGCCGGGCTCAGCAAGCAGGACGTCCAGCGCCAGCTCTTCCAGCACGCGCGCATTCCGGCGCGGCAGTTCGAGCGCTACACCGGCGAGTGGACGAACCTGCTGCCGGGTCGGCCGTCGCTGGGCGACCTCGTGAAGCGCGGCCGTGCCGCGGCGGTCTTCGCGGAGTCCGACGATCCGGATCGCCTGGTGCCGGTCGTCGAGAAGGCCGAGGACATCATGATCGCGGTCAGCGGCGACCCGCTGCGCACCAACGCCTACGTGTTCGCGCACAACGGCATCCTCGGCTACACCACGACGAAGCCGATCCGTCTGCCCACTCGCTGACGTGGAGGCGCTCTGGGTCGTCCTGCCGACGGGCCAGCGCGCCTCCGGTGAATGGATCGACGACACGCTGCGAGCGCGGGCGGAGGAGTGCGGCCTGCTCGCGCGCACGCCGCTGGCCGGAAAGTTTCCGCGCCACCGCGTGGAGGTCATCCGCGCCGCCGATCCCGTCGACGAGGTCAACGCGCTGTTCGAGGCGCGCGGCTGGACCGACGGCCTGCCGATCACGCCGCCCACGCTCGCCCGCGTGGAGGCCATGTGCGCCTCCACCACGCGGGCGCCGTCGGAGGTGCTGGGGGAGGTGGAGCCCCTGCGCGGCGAGGCCACCGTCGAGAAGATCGCCGCGAACGCCGTCATGGCTGGCTGCCGCCCCGAGTACTTTGTCGTCGTGCTCGCCGCCGTGGAGGCGATGCTGGAGCCGGCCTTCAACATGCGCGGCGTGCAGACGACCGACGAGAACGTCGCGCCGCTTTTGATCGTGAGCGGTCCGCTGGCCGCCCGGCTGGGGATCAATGCCGGCTTCGGCGCGCTCGGCCCGGGCTGGCGCGCCAACGCCGCCATCGGGCGCGCCGTCCGCCTGGTCATGCTGAACCTCGGCGGTGGCTGGCCCGGCGCGGTCTCGCTCGCCGGCCTCGGTCAGCCCGGGCGCTACACGCTGTGCCTGGCCGAGCGTGAGGACAGCCCGTGGCCGCCGCTGCACGTGGAGCTCGGCTATCGACCGGAGCAGAGCACGGTGACGGTGTTGCGTGCGGAGACGGCGATCAACGTCACCGGCGGCCTGGCCGAGCTGGCCAGCGTGATGGGCAGCGCCGCCTCGGCCTTCACGATGCTCTACGAAGGGCGCGTGGCCGTGATCGTCGCGCCCTTCGTGGCGCGGCGGCTGGCGGCCGAGGGCTGGCGCAAGGACGACGTCCGGCGCTGGCTCCACGCGCAGGCGCGGGTGCCGGTGGCGGCGTGGCAGCAGTGGTGGCTGCGCGCGACGGCGCGATCGTGGCCGGCGTGGGTCACCGAGACCGCGGGCCCGCTGCCGGTCGTGAAGGAACCGGGTGACATCACGGTGGTGGTCGCGGGCGGGGACCTGGCGATCCCGCAGCTGGCCTACTTTCCGTCGTGGGGCTTTCCACCATGTCGCCTCACCCGGGAGATCGCCTCTTCCGATCATCTGATAGGATAGCGACCCACTGAAGCCGGATTTCACCCACCGCGATTCTGGAGGATTCCTATGCGACGTGTCTTTGTCGGTGTGATCGCCCTCTCCGTGCTGGCCGTCGTCGCTCTCGGCGTATCGCGCACGGCGCCGGCCCAGCCGAAAGTCACCGAGGTGCTCATCGGCTCGGTGCTGCCGCTGACGGGCAACTTCGCCAGCCTCGGCCAGCAGTATCTGTGGGCCTCGCAGACCGTCGAGGACATCGTCAACAACGACTACGCGGATATCCAGGTCCCGCTGGGGCCGGGCAAGGGATTCCCGGGGCTCGGCGGCGCGCCCATCAAGTTCATCGTGCGCGACGACCAGAGCCGCGGTGAGCAGGCGCGCACGATCGTCGAGCAGCTGATCTCGGTGAACAAGGTCCACTGGATCAACGGCGAGGGGACGAGCGGCATCACGTCGATCCTGCAGCCGGTGGTGGAGAGCGCCGGCCTGCCGATGACGTGTCATCCGTGCGCCTCGCCCACACTCACCGAGAAGGGGCTCAAGTGGTTCTTCCGCACCGGCCCCAACGACAAGACGATGGTGGCCAGCGTCTTCTCCTTCCTCAAGGAGTGGCCCGAGCACGGCGGCCCCAAGCGATCTCAAGACGATCGCGCTCTTCACGTGCGACAACCTGTTCTGCCAGGACAACCGCAAGGTCGCGACCGACCTGGCCCCCAAGGCCGGCTTCAAGATCGTGCTGGACCTCACGACCAAGACGGGCGCCACCACGCTGGCCTCCGAGGTGCAGCGCCTGCAGGCGGCCAACGCCGACGTGCTCTTCGCCGTGCAGTACCCGGCCGAGACGGTGGTCTTCGAGAACGACGCCAAGCGCGCGGGCTACATGCCCAAGGTCATCGCCACCAGCAACGGCTCCTACTCGGACGAGACGTGGCTGCAGGCGCAGAAGAAGACCAACGGCGCGGCCGGCTGGCTCGGGCGCGATCCGACGGCCATCGACCTGGTGCAGGAGCGGCCGAGCTGGAAGAAGGTCAACGAGATCTACAAGAAGTACAGCCGCGGCCAGAACATGGGCGAGCTGGCGATGCGCGAGATCACCGGCCTGCTGTGGATGGCCGATGTCATCAACCGGGCCAAGTCGGTGGATCCGGCCGTGCTCCAGAAGACGGCCAACGAGACCAACATGGGTCCCGAGCAGCTCATCATCGACTACAAGGGCATCAAGTTCGAGAACGGCCAGAACGTCCTGGCCACCGGCGTCGTGACGCAGGTGGGCTGGGACGGCGAGAAGCACACGCTGTGGCCGTGGGACCTGGCGACCCGCGCCAACTTCAAGCCGATCTTCCCGAGCCCGAGCTGGCAGGAGCGCGACAGCAAGCCGAAGCCCGGCGCCAATTAGAGTGGGGGCCCCGATATGGCCCCCACACCCCCAGCGCTCGGAGCCGTCCCGGGAAACCCGGGACGGCCCTCGACATCCGGGACGGCCCTCGACATCCGGCCGGTGCCGTCGATAGTGCGCTGAGCCGGGGCCCGCGGTGACCGAGCTCGCCCAGGCCGTCGTCAACGGCCTGCAGATGGGGTTTCTCTACGCGCTCGTCGCGGTGGGGCTGACGATCATCTGGGGCCTCATGGAGATGATCAACTTCGCCCACGGCGAGTTCCTCATGCTCGGGATGTTCGCCGCCTGGGGGCTCAGCGCGGCGTTCGGCCTCGACCCGCTGCATCGCCATCGTGCCGATCGGGCTGGTGATGTTCGCGTTCGGGATGCTCGTCTATCAGCAGCTCATGCGGCGCGTGCAGGGCGGCGATCCGTTCACCCAGATCTTCGCGACCATCGGCCTGCTCTTCCTGCTGCAGAACGCGGTGGTGGCCGCGCTTCACCAGCGACTACCGGTTCGCCAACGACACGCTGCTGGTGCGGCTCGGCGGCGCCAAGCTCGACGCTGCTGGGGCTGACCTTCGCGGTGCCGCTGCTGCTCGCCGCCGGCCTGGCGCTGCGTGCTCTTTCTCGCGCTCTATCTCCTGATCGAGCGCACGGAGTTCGGGCTGGCGCTGCAGGCCACCAGCGAGGATCGTGACGCCGCGCGGCTGGTCGGCATCCGCCCGCAGCGCATGTTCGCGGTGGCCTGGGGCCTCGGCGCCGCGCTCGTCGCGGTGGCCGGCGCCATTCTCGTGAACTTCTTCTCCGTCTATCCGCAGGTGGGCCTGCAGTTCACCGTGCTCGCGTACGCGATCGTGGCCCTCGGCGGCTTCGGCAGCATCCTCGGGCACGCTGCTGGCCGCGCTGCTCGTCGGCGTGATCCAGAGCGTGACCGTCGTGTACCTGCCGCCCGCGTTCAAGGACGCGTTCGTCTTCGCGTCCTACCTGCTGATCGGGCTCTTCCGGCCGCAGGGCCTGTTCGGGCGCTTCTGATGATCCCGGTAGAACGTGGCGTCGCGGCGGGGCCGGGCGTCGTGCCTAGGCGCCGGGCGCGCCGATCGATGGCCGAGCCGTCGTCGCCGGTCGCCGATCCGAGCCTCGGAGCGGCTAACGGCGACACGGCGCGCCATGCAGGCGCGCCCGGGGCCTACACGACGCCCGCCCCGCCGCGGCACCGCGCTTCACGAAGAGCCTTCGCGTGAGCCGGATCGCGCTCGTCATCGGAGCGATCGTGGCCATCGTGTACCCGATTCCGCTGCAGCTGCAGGGGTACACGTACTACCAGACGGTCGGGTTCCTGGTGCTGCTCAACGCGATGCTCGGCATCGGCTGGAACGTCGTCGGCGGGTGGGCCGGGCAGTTCGACTTCGGGCCGCAGGTGTTCTTCGCGGTCGGCGCCTACACGGCGGCGCTGCTGTTCGTGAAGCTGGGCGTGGGCGCCTGGCTGGGGCTGGTGGCGGCGGTGGTGGTCGCCGTCCTGATCTGCGCGGTGCTGACCTATCCGCTCACGCGCCTGCGCGGGCACTACTTCGCGATCGCCACCGTGGCCATCTGGATGATCGCGCAGCCGATCGGCGCCACCTGGGAGTTCATCGGCGGCAGCCAGGGGTTGTTCATCCCGGTCAAGCCGCGGGGCGGCGTGGTGGCCTCGGCGCTGTCGCTGCAGTTCTCGGGGCCGACGAAGGCGCTCGGCTACTACTACGCCTCGCTCGTGCTGTTCGCCATCACGCTGGCGCTCATGGCGCTCGTCGAGCGCTCGAAGCTCGGCTACTACTTCCGCGCGATCCGCGACGATCAGGAGGCGGCCGAGGGCATCGGCATCGACAGCCGGCTCTACAAGGTGCTGGCGCGGAGCATCACCGCCGCCGTGTTCGCCGCCGGTGGCGTGCTCTACGCGTTCTGGGCGCTGTCGGTGTTCCCCGAGCAGGCGCTGGAGCTCAACTGGAGCACGCTGCCGATCATGGCCACGGTGGTGGGTGGCATCGGCCGGCTGTGGGGGCCGGTGCTCGGGGCCATCATCCTGATCCCGATCGCACAGATCATGAGCACGACGCTCGGCACCGGACCGCTGGCCGGTCGCGGGGTCGATCTCATCGTCTACGGGCTCATCATCGTCCTGATCGCGGCGTTCCGGCCGACCGGGCTGCTCTCGCTACCCTGGGCCCGCTGGTTTCGCCTCCGCCGCTCGGCGACCGCATAGCGCATGGCCCCGCTCCTCAGCCTCGAGTCGTGCGACCAAGCAGTTTGGCGGCCTGATCGCCAACCGCGAGGTCTCGCTGACCATCGAGGCGGGGGAGATCGTGGGCCTCATCGGCCCCAACGGCGCGGGCAAGACCACGCTGTTCAACTGCATCACCGGCTACATGCATCCCGACGCGGGCCGCATTCGTCTTCGGCGGGCACCGACGTCACCCACACGCGCCCCGAGCGCATCTGTCGTCTCGGCGTGGCGCGCACCTGGCAGGTGGTGCGCGCCTTCGGGCGCATGACGGCGCTCGACAACGTGGTGTGCGGCGCGCTGCAGCGCACCAACCGCGTGAGCCGAGGCCCGGGCGCGCGCCGGCGCGCTGCTGGAGTTCACCGGGCTCGGCGGCAAGACCGACCTGCCGGCCGCCGACGCTGACGCTGGCCGACAAGAAGCGCCTGGAGATCGCCCGCGCGCTGGCCACGCGGCCCAAGCTGCTGCTGCTCGACGAGGCGATGTCCGGGCCTCACGCCGCTCGAGACGACGGCCGCCGTGCAGCTCGTGCGCCGGATCCACGCCGAGCTGAAGGTGACGATCTGCGTGGTGGAGCACGTGATGGAGGTCGTCATGCCGCTGTCCCATCGCGTGGTCGTGCTCGACTACGGCGTCAAGATCGCCGACGGCCCGCCCGAGGGCGTCGTGCGCGACGAGCAGGTGATCCGCGCCTACCTCGGTGAGCGCCGTGCCGCCCGCTAGCGTGCGCCCGCGAGCTTGCTGGAGGTCCGCGACGTCCACGTGGCCTACGGCGCGGGGGTGCGCGCGCTGCAGGGCGTGTCGCTGCGGGTTCGAGCCGGGCGAGGTGGTGGCCCTCATCGGCGCCAACGGCGCGGGCAAGACCACGCTGCTCAAGGCCATCGCCGGGCTGGTCGAGCCCCAGGCGGGCGAGGTGATCTTCGACGGCCAGGCCATCGGCGCGGTGGACGCCGCCGACCGCGTGAAGCTGGGCGTGGCGCTGGTGCCGGAGGGGCGCCGGCTGTTCAGCCGGCTGAGCGTGGCCGAGAACCTCACGCTCGGCAGCTACAGCAACGGCGATCCCGCCCACCGGCGCGAGATGCTCGAGCGGATCGAGTCGCTCTTTCCCGTCCTGCGCGAGCGGGCGCGGCAGCGGGCGGGGACGCTGAGCGGCGGCGAGGCCCAGATGCTGGCCATCGCCCGCGAGCCTCATGTCGCGCCCGCGCTTCCTCATGCTCGACGAGCCGAGCCTGGGGATCATGCCCCGCCTGGTCGATCAGGTGATGGACTCGCTCCGGCGGCTGCACGAGACCGAAGGGCTCACGATGTTCCTCGTCGAGCAGAACGTGCCGGCCGCGCTCGATCTGGCCGACCGCGGCTACGTGCTGCAGACCGGCCGCGTCGTGCTGGAGGGCCGGAGCGAGGAGCTGCGCGGCAGCGATCTCGTGCGGAAGGCCTACCTCGGGATGTAGCTACAAATTCTTGAAACGCTCGTTCAGGTCGCGGACCCGGTCGGCCTCGGTGATCTCGTCCTGGCGCCGCTCGTTGCCCTTGCGGTGCGCCTCGTTCAGCCACTGGCGGTAGCCATCGTTCGCGCGACGGATGCGCTCGTCGATCTGCTCCACCGCGCGCTGCAGCGTGTCGGGGCTGCTCTTGAGCCGGAGCTCGACGAACTGAACGTTCACGGTCCACCGCGTGCCGTCGCCATCGCCGGCATCCTTGTCGAAGAACCCGAGCCATTCGGGGGGCGGCTGCGCGGAGACGCGGATGCTCCACTCCTTGCCGTCACTGGTGGTCGGTGGCCCCGAGCGATGGATGTCCGTGAAGCGGGCAGGGCGGAAGGACATCGCTACGCCTTCGGCGCCAGGCGCATCTCACGGAGGAACTGGATGAAGCTGGGACCTCCGTTGGGGCGCACGACGACGTCGTGGTTCCAGAGCCCGAGAAACTTGTTCGCGCGGTGCTTGCCGGCGTCGGCCTTGGCGGCCTTGATGCTTCGCGACCAGAAGGGACCGCGATGACGGCAGAAGCGGGATCGGCACGCCCACACCGCCGTGGGCAACGGCTCGGTGAACTCGGACTGCACCATACGACCCTCCAACCCCAGCGGGGCGGCCACGCCGGGGGCTCAAGGATAGCCGAAGTCGCCGGCCGGCGTACGATTGGCCGAAGCGCGGCGTTCGTGGTAGAAATCGCCAGCGCATTCAATGTGATGCGGGGAATGTGAGGCGAGGAATGTGATGCAGTTCGGCATCTGCGTCATGGCGGACGTGGACGAGATCGGCTTCTTCACGCACGCCGAGAGCCTCGGCTACGACTCCGTCTGGGTCACCGACAGCCAGATGATCTTCTCCGACTGCTACGCCGTCCTGGCGCTCGCCGCCCAGGCCACGCAACGGATCCGGCTGGGCCCGGGCACCGCCATCTGCGGCACGCGTATTCCGCCCGTGCAGGTGGCGGCGATGGCCACATTGAACAAGCTGGCCCCCGGCCGCGTGCACCTCGGCATCGGCACCGGCAACACGGCCATGCGCACGATGGGCCAGCGCCCGATGCGCATCGCCGACTACGACGAGTACCTCGGCGTGCTGGCCGGTCTCCTGCGCGGCGAGGTCGTGGACTACCGCTACCGCGACCGCGTGCGGCCGATCCGGATGCTCACCGACAACAAGAAGTACCTCGGTCTCGAGCCGAAGATCCCGCTGTACGTCTCGGGCTTCGGTCCGCGCGCCATGGAGCTGGCCGGCAAGCACGGCGACGGGCTCGTCTTCGCCATCCCGCCGCGCGGGGTGGCGGTGGCGGACGCGCTGGGCCACGCGCGCGCCGGCGCCGCCCGCGCGGGTCGCCGACTCGAGGGCTTCCGCAACTGCGCGCTGACCAACGTGGCGCTGCTCGAGCCCGGCGAGGCGGTCGCCTCCCCGCGCGTGGTGCGCACGGTCGGGCCCAACGTCATGGCCAGCGTCTACTACTTCTACGACGAGGTGCAGGAGCGCGGCATCGATCCCCCCGAGTTCCTGCGGCCGATGTGGAAGCGCTACTGCGCCCTGGTCGAGCAGACGCCGGCCGCGCATCGCCACTTCCGGACCCACGAGTTCCACTACACGTACCTGCACCCCGGCGAGGCCGAGCTGATCGACGCCAGCCTGATCCGCGCCACCTGCCTGGTGGGCACGGCCGATGAGCTCGTCGAGCGGATCCGCGAGCTGGAAGGCCAGGGGCTGCAGGAGCTGATGTTCGCCATCGGCGTCGACGAGAAGTGGCGGGTGGCCGAGGCCTTCGCGCGCGAGGTGATCGCGCGGCTCTGAGTGTCCCCATCTGGAGGCATTGACTCGAACGATCACCCGCCGCGTCATGTGCACGTCTACCGGGAGGGCAAGCTGATCGTGAAGTGGGATTGTGAGGTACGCCTCGTCGTGCGGCCCAAGAGTGCCTAGCCCCGCCTAGAAGCCGCGATGCAAGCGCTGGACGGTCGCCTGGTCCTCTCGCCCTCCGACCTCAACGACTACGTCGAGTGCCCGCATCTCACGACGCTCGCGCGCGAGGTCGCGCGCGGCACACGCAAGCGCCGCACGTCCCCGACGAGCAGGCGAGCTCCTCGCCGACAAGGGCGAGCAGCACGAGGCCGCGTATCCTCGACGCGCCTGCACGCGGACGGGCGCGCAGGTCGTCGAGTCATCGATGGACGAGCGCTGGGACTTCGACGGCTCGGCCCGCGCGCACGATCGAGGCGATGCGGGCGGGCGCCGACGTGATCTCGCAGGCGACGTTCGTCGATCGGCCATGGCGCGGCCGCGCCGACTTCCTCGAGCGCGTCGAGCAGCGCATCGGCGCTCGGCAGCTGGCGCTACGAGGCGCTCGACGCGAAGCTCGCGCGCGCCGAGAAGCCGACCTACGTGCTGCAGCTCTGCTTCTACAGCGACGGCATCGCCGCCATCCAGGGCGGCGCCCGGAGCACATGCACGTGCTTCTCGGCGATCGGCGAGCAGCGCACGCTGCGCTACGACGATTTCGCCGCCTACTACCGCCGCGTCCGCGTCGCGGTTCGAGGCCGCCATCGGCGCGGTGCGGCGACCGAGCCCTACCGGTCGAGCATTGCGGGCTGTGCGAGTTCCGCGGCGTGTGCGACGAGCGCTGGGTGCCGAGGATCATCTGGTGCTGGTCGCCGGCATCCGCCGCGAGCAGGTCGTGCGGCTGCGCGACGGCGGGCGTGCCGACGCTGACGGCGCTCGCGCAAGCGCGCCGGACGCGAGGATCGATCGGCTCGCGCCGCACACGTTCGAGACGCTGCGCGACCAGGCGGCGCTGCAGCTCGCAGCGTCGGACGACGGGCGACCTCGACTGGCACGCGCTGCGCAGTCGAGGCCGAGCGCGGCTTCGACTCGCTGCCGCGACCGTCGCCGGGCGACGTCGATCTTCGACATCGAGGGCGATCCGTTCTGGGAGCCGGCGCGGGGCCTGCACTTCCTGTTCGGCCTGCTGCTCCGCGGACGACGACCGGACTGGCAATACCGGCCGATCTGGGCGCACGACCGCGACGGGCGAGCGCCGGGCGTTCGAGAGCGTTCGTCGATCTCGTCCACGCGCGGCTGGCCGCCGATCCCGACATGCACGTCTACCACTACGGCACCTACGAGAACGCCGCGCTCAAGCAGCTGATGGGCATGTACGCGACGCGCGAGGACGCGGTCGACGAGCTGCTGCGGCGCGAGCGTCTTCGTCAATCTGCACACGGTCGTGCGCCAGGGACTTCGCGCCGGCGTCGACGAGCTACTCGCTGAAGGAGGTCGAGGCGCTGCCGGCCTTCGCGCGACGAGGCCGACGTCGCGCAGCGGCACGGACGCCGTGCTGGCCTACGAGCAGTGGATGCACGACGCGCGACGAGGCGCGGCTGCGGTCGATCGCCGACTACAACGAGGAAGACTGCCGGGCGACGCTCGCGCTGCGCGACTGGCTGGTGGAGCGCCAGCCGCCCGGACGCAGCGTGGGCGACGCTGCCGGAGCCGCCGGGCAGTGGACGACGATCGGCAGAAGACCGACCGGCGAGCGCGAGGCGCTGCGGCAGGCGCTGCTGACCGGCGAGGCGCCCGGGTCAGCCGCGATGGCTCGCGGCGAGCTGCTCGAGTACCACCGGCGCGAGGCGCGGCCCGCGTGGTGGTGGTTCTTCGAGCGCTGCGACAGATGATCGACGGACGAGCTGCTCGACGACGCCGAAGCGATCGGCGGCTCGAGCCCGACGGGCGCGCCGCGCGCCGACAAGAGGTCGTCGGACTACACGCTTCACTTTCCGACGCAGCAGCACAAGCTGGCGGCAGGGTGACGCCCCGTGCGATCCGGCCACGACGAAGGACGCCGGGACGATCGTCGACGATCGACGAGACGGCCGGCACGCTGCGTCTTCGCCGCGGCCCGAGCTGACGGCGCGCCGCTGCCGCGGGCGCTGATTCCGCGCGGCCGATACACGACGACCGCGCAGCAGGCGCGCGCTCGCGCGTCTGCGCCGTCGGTGCTCGCCGACGACGGCCGCTATCCGGCACTGCGCGACATCCTCGCGCGGACGCCGCCGCGATTCGCCGGACGGCAGCTCGGCGCCGACATCCAGACCACCGACCTGGCCGAGCAGCGCGCGGCGCGCGGCCGCGCTCGACGCGAGCTATCTCGTTCATCCAGGGGCCGCCGGGCACCGGCAAGACGTGGACGGGCGCGCGACTCATCATCGATCTCATCCGGCGCGGCCGGCGCGTCGGCGTGACGGCGACCAGCCACAAGGCGATCCACAACCTGCTCGACGAGGTCGAGCAGGCCGCGGACGAGGAAGGGCTGTCAGCTTCCGCGGACTCAAGAAGGTCCAGCGCGGGCAACGAGGAGTCCGAGTACGACAGCGCTTCGATCACGCAGCATCGACGAAGCGCGAGGAGTTCGCCGACGCCGGCGCCGGACGTCCAGCTCTTCGCCGGAACCGCGTGGCTGTTCGCGCACGACGCGCTCGACGGCACGCGTCGACACGCTCGTGATCGACGAGGCCGGGCAGGTGTCGCTCGCCGACGCGCTCGCGATGGGCACGGCGGCGCGCAACGTGTGCTGCTCGGCGATCCGCTGCAGCTCGCGCAGGTCTCGCAGGGCACGCATCCCGAGGGCACGGGACGCTTCCGTGCTCGAGCACCTGCTCGGCGAGCATGCGACCGATTCCGCCGGACATGGGACTCTTCCTCGAGCGCACGCGGCGCATGCATCCGGACGTCTGCCGATTCATCTCGGAGATCGTCTACGACAGACCGCCTCGACGGGCGTGCCGGAGCTCGCGCGCCAGACGACACGGAGTTCGGCACCGGACTGCGCTTCCTGCCGGTCGAGCACAGCGGCAACGCCGCCGCATCGTCCGAGGAGGCGGAGCGGTCGCGCAGAGATCGGCCGCATGGTCGGGCCGGATCGTGGACCGATCGCGACGGAGTGAGCGCAGCCGCTGCGACGAGTCCGACTTCATGGTCGTCGCGCCGTACAACGCGCAGGTGCGCCGGCTCCGCGAGGCGCTGCGAGGCGGCGGGACTGGGCGACGTCCCGGTCGGGACCGTCGACAAGTTCCAGGGCCGCGAGGCGCCGGTCGTCTTCTACTCGATGGCGACGTCCAGCGTCGAGGACGTGCCGCGCAGCCTCGAGTTCCTCTTCTCGCGCAACCGCCTGAACGTCGCGATCTCGCGCGCGATGTGCCTGGCGCTCGTCGTGGCAAGCCCGCGCCTGCTCGAGTCGCAGGCGCGCACGATCGAGCAGATGCGGCTGATCAATGCGCTGTGTCGATTCGTGGAGATGGCCGGCACGAGCTGAACCGCGCGGGGCCGCCGCCGGCCAGACGGTGGGCGGCCACGTGGGCCAGACCGCGGTCCATCTTTCGCGCGAGGCCGAGCTCCACGATGCTCGCCAGCAGGTCGGCGCCGCGGACGACCGCCACCTCCGGCTCGCGCAGGTGCAGCTCGGAGCGCCGGTTCGTGAACACCACGATGGTCCGGACGATCTCTCGCCTGAATTCGGGGTGCTTGGCGGCCAGGAACTTCCTCACCGCGATCGCGCCGGCCTTGGCCGGCTGGCTGTAACTTTTGCAAGGGCGCCCGTTGAGCCACCAGCGATCCCCCTCGCACTGCACGTGGCCCGACATGCGCCGGATCGCGATGACCACGATGCCGCAGGGCCCGGCCAGGACGTGGTCGACCCGCGCCGCGCGGAAGGGGAGATTGTTGATCAAATAATAGTCATTCGGGAGCTGCTCCAGCAGCGCGTCCAGGCTCTCTCCGGGACGGGATCTCCACAGAGGGCGCAGCCGCACGAGCAGCTGGGGGCCCGCGCAAAACGCGATCAGCAAAGCGATCAGGCATGGCACGAGGGCCCAGGAGGGATCGTGCGCGGACAGCGGGGCGGCCGATCTGAAGCCGGCGGCCAGGAGCAGGGCCCCCGTGGTGAGGACCACGGCCAGGGCCACCCAGGGCCGGTATCCGGGGGCCCCAAGCTGCTTGCGGCGCTGCCGGAGAATCTGCACTACCCACTAGTAGCAGCAGAGATAGCCTCGGCGGGACTGATATCGCACAGGGAGGGTCGTCATGGACCTGGCTTTTCTGAACTTTGCCGACGCGCCGCCGCCGCCTCCGACCGCCGCCTACAGCCACGCGGTGCGCGCCGGCGAATGGCTCTTCGTCACCGGCCAGCTCGGGGTGGATCCGAGGACCGGCGCGCTGGTGCCCGGCGGCACGGTCGCGCAGTGTCGTCAGGTCATGCAGAACCTGGCCACCGTGCTCCGCTCGGCGGGCACGAGCCTCGACCGGGCGGTGATGACGCGGATCTATCTGACCGACTTCGCCGACTACGCGGCGGTGAACGCGGAGTACGCGCGGCACTTCGCCCCGGGCAAGCTGCCGGCCCGCACCACCGTCGGGGTCACCGCACTGGCACTCGGCGGCGCGGTCGAGATCGACCTGATCGTCCGGACGCTTTGACTCGCGCTGCGCGCGCGTTGTAGCCTGACCGGGCCCCGCCGGGGTAGGGAGGGTTCAATGTCGCGAGATCGTGTGAGCCGTCGCGTCTTTCTGAAGACTGCCGGTGCCGTGGCGGCGCTCGGTGCGCTGCCGACCGTCGGCCGGGCGCAGGCCAAAGAGGTCAAGCTCGGCTACATCCTGCCCGTCACTGGGCCGCTGGCCTTCGAGGCCCAGCTCTCCCTCAACGGCTTGCAGCTCGCGGTGGACGAGATCAACGCCGCCGGTGGCGTGAAGGCGCTGGGCGGAGCCAAGCTCACACTCTCGCCGGGCGACACCCAGCAGAAGGTCGAGCTGGGCAACTCCGAGGCGGCGCGCCTCATCGATCAGGGTGTGACCGTGCTGATCGGCCCGTTCTCCAGCCTGGTCGCCTTCTCGGTGCGACAGGTGACGGAGAAGAACAAGACGCCGTTCATGCTGCTGGCCGCCGTGGCCGACAACCTCACCGAGGGCGGGCTGCGCTACGTCTTCCGCGTGCAGCCCAACGGCAAGGCCATGGCCACCGTCACCATGAACAACATCGCCGAGATGGCCAAGGCCGCCAACCTGCCCCTCAAGCGCGTGGCGATGATGCACGAGGACGGCAACTTCGGCACCACGATGGGCAACCACGTGGAGGCCTTCGGCGGCCAGCTGGGCTACACCGTGGTGCAGCGCATTCCCTACAGCATCAAGTCGCCGGACTTCACCGCCGAGCTGTCGAAGGTGAAGGCGGCCAAGCCGGATCTGCTGGTCATCAGCGGCTACTACGGCGATTCCAAGATCATCGCCGAGACGGCGGCCAAGCTGCGCATCGGCGTGAACGCGCTGGTGGGCCTGGCCAACGCCGCCTACTCGAACCCCAAGTTCATCGCCGACAACCGCGAGCTGACCGAGCAGCTCTTCGACGGCAACTACTGGCACAACCCGCAGTCGGCGCGGGCCAAGGCCGTGTTCGCCGCCTACGACAAGCGCTTCAGCTCCACGCTGACCTCGCACGGCGTGCAGGCCTACACCGTCATCTACGTGGTCAAGGACGCCCTGGAGCGCGCCGGCTCGGCCGACCGCGAGAAGGTCCGCGACGCGCTGGCCAAGACGAACCTGACCGACCACATCCTGCCGCAGGACGCGATCAAGTTCGACGACACCGGCGAGAACGTCAACGCCTCGCCCGCGCTGCTGCAGGTCCAGAACGGCAAGCCCGTGGTCGTCGGTCCGGCTCGCTTCGCCGAGGCCAAGCCCGTGTTTCCTGTCCCCAAGTGGCACGGTTAGCCGGGAGTCGTCACTCGCGGCGCGTGGAAACTCGGTCGGGGCGCGCGGGGGCGCCGGTCCCTCGGGCGCGCTGCGTGGCTCGCCTCGATAGGGCGAGCGGGGCTCGCTCGCCGTATGCCGATCCGGGCCCGGCGAGCGAGCGCCAACACAGGGGAGAGGCCCACGACGGGAGCCGCGACTTGGCGTAATCAGGGGGGCGGTTGCCGGACACGAGCTGGTATGTCGGGATCGATTGGGGCGGCGAGCGGCATCAAGTGGCGAATGCGCCGGCGCGCGGGTGGCCGAATCAGGGCGCAACGCGCTCGTCGCTGCCTCGGCACTGCGGACCGATCGACCCGCCTTTCGGCGGTTGCAGCCAGACGATCCGCAGGTCATCCGGCTGCGCGAGCTGTCGCGGACCTACGACGAGCTCCTCGGCGAGGAGCGTCGACTCGCGAATCAGCTGCGCGAGCAGCTCTGGCGGTACTACCCCCAGGCCCTGACGCATTGTCCGGGCGCCGATGAATCATGGCTCTGGGAGTTGCTGCACGAGGCGCCGACGCCGGCGCACGCGCAGCGGGTCACCCGGCCGGCGCTCCGAGCGTTGCTGGCCCGGTACCGGCTCCGGCGGATCACGGGTGACATGCTGTACGAGACGCTGCAAGCACGGAGCGTGACGCTGACGCCAGGGGCCGCGGAGGCGGCGGCGGAACACGTGGAACTGCTGCTGCCCCGACTGCGGCTGGTGCACGAGCAACGACAGCAGTGGGAGCGACGGATGGACGCGCTACTCGATGCGCTCGGCACGCCGGTGGAGGGACGACAAGAGCATCGTGACGTGACTATCCTCCGCTCCATCCCCAAGGGGCTCGGGCGGGGGCTGTCCGGCGTGGGCGGCTCGCTCGCCCCGCCGCGCGTAGAACAGTCGGTGGCTCGGCTCGCCACGATGCGCGTCCGAGCGACCGGCGCCCCCGCGCACCCCGACCGAGTTTCCACCCCGCCACTTGCTGACCGCTCCGGGCTAGTTCGCTGAGCGGGATTACCGCCGAGCTGTTGCTGCAGGCCGCCGTCAGCGGCTTCCTGCTCGGCGGCGTGTACGGGCTGGTGGCGTGCGGCCTGTCGCTCATCTTCGGCGTGCTGCGCATCATCAACTTCGCCCACGGCGCGGTGATGATGCTCGGCATGTACGCCACCTACTGGCTGTTCACGCTGGGGGGGATCGATCCCTATCTCTCCATCGTGATCGTCGGCCCGCTGTTCTTCCTGATCGGCATGCTCATCCAGCGCGTGGTCATCGAGCCCAACCGGTTCGCCGCCGAGCACAACCAGCTGCTGCTCACGCTCGGCCTGGCGCTGTTCCTCGAGAACCTGGCCCTGGTGCTGTGGCAGGGCGACTTCCGCACCGTGCGGCCGCGCTACGCCTCCGCCTCGTTCGTGCTCGGCGAGGCGCTGGTGGAGGTGCCACGGCTGGTGGCGTGCGGCGGGGCCGTGGTCATGGCGCTGGCGCTGTTCGCCTTCCTGCGCGGCACGGACGTCGGCAAGGCCATCCGCGCGCTGGCCGAGGAGCCGGAAGGTGCGCTGCTCATGGGCATCGACGTGCGGCGCATCCGTGCCGTGGCCTTCGGCATCGGCTCGGGCTGCGTGGCGGTGGCCGGCGCGCTCGTCACGCCGTTCTTCTACGTCGCGCCCGATGTCGGCGAGTCGTTCAACATCATGGCGTTCGTGGTGGTGGTGCTGGGCGGCATGGGCAACTTCGTCGGGGCCCTGCTGGGCGGCTTCATCGTCGGCCTCGCCGAATCGCTCGGCGCCACGCTGCTGCCGGGCTCGCTGAAGCAGCTGGTAGTCTTCGCGCTGTTCGTGCTGGTGCTGCTCTTCCGGCCGGCCGGACTCTTCGGGGGCGGGCGTGGTCGCTGAGGTGCTGGGCGCCGTGGCGCTCGGGCTGCTGCTGGTGGTGCCGCCCTGGCTGCCGCCGTACTTCCTCGAGATCCTGATCAGCGTGCTGCTGTTCGCCTACCTGGGCTCGGCCTGGAACATCCTGGGCGGCTACGCCGGACAGTTCTCCTTCGGCCACGCCGCCTACTTCGGCATCGGCGCCTATACCTCCACGCTGCTCTTCCTCCGCCTGGGCGTCTCGCCGTGGCTGGGCATGGTGGCGGGCGGCGGCCTGGCCGCGGCCTTCGGCCTGGCCGCCGGCTATCTCTCGTTCCGCTACGGCCTGCGCGGGCCGTACTTCTCGCTGGTGACGCTGGCCTTCGCCGAGATGCTGCGCGTGATCGCGGTGAACACCAAGGCGGTGGGCTCGTCACTCGGGCTGGTCATCCCCAGTCGCGAGGCCGCGCCGTGGAGCTTCGTCTTCGGCGGCAAGCTGCCCTACTACTACGTGATCCTCGCCATGGCGCTCGGCGCGGTGTGGATCACGCGGCGCCTGGAGCGGAGCAAGCTCGGCTACTCGCTGCGCGCCATCCGCGAGAACGAGGACGCGGCGGAGGCGGCCGGGGTCGACGCGCTCGGGATGAAGCTGCGCGCCATGGCGCTGTCGTCGTTTCTCACCGCGCTCGGCGGCACCTTCTACGCGCAGTACTTCGCCTACATCGATCCCACCATCACCTTCGGGCCCGCGGTCTCGATCCAGGGGCTGCTGCAGGCCATCGTGGGCGGCGCCGGCACCGTGCTCGGGCCGCTGCTCGGCTCGTTCGTGCTCACGCCCATCTCGGAGCTGTCGCGAGCCGCCATCCGCGGTCGCGCCGGTGTGGACGTGATGGTGTACGGGCTGGTCCTCATCCTCGTCATCTCGTTCCTGCCCAACGGCCTCATGGGGTGGGTGAGGCGGCGGCGCGCGTGATGGCCGACGGCATGCTGCTGGAAATGGACGGCGTCACCAAGCGCTTCGGCGGGCTCACCGCGGTCAACCGCTTCAGCCTCGGCGTCGGCGCCGGCGAGATCGTCGGCCTGATCGGGCCCAACGGCGCGGGCAAGACCACGGTCTTCCACCTGCTCTCCGGCTTCCACCCGCCGACGGAAGGCGCCATCCGCTTCAAGGGCGCCTCGATCGTGGGGGCCAAGCCGCACGCCATCTGCCGGCGCGGGCTGGCCCGGACGTTCCAGATCGTGCAGCCGTTCGTGAACCTCACGACGCTGGAAAACGTCATGGTCGGCGCGTTCAATCGCACCGACGAGGTGACCGCCGCGCGCGCCCGTGCCGCCGAGGTGCTCGACTTCGTCGGCCTCGGCGCCCGTCGCGACGCGCCGGCCCGCGAGCTGACGCTGCCCGATCGCAAGCGCCTGGAGATGGCGCGGGGTCTGGCCACGCGGCCCGAGCTCTTGCTGCTCGACGAGGTGATGTCCGGTCTCAACCCCACCGAGGTCGAGGAGATCATCGGCCTCATCCGGCGCATCCACGCGCAGGGCGTGAGCCTGCTGATCATCGAGCACGTGATGCGCGCGATCATGGCGCTGTCCCAGCGCATCGTGGTCCTGCACCACGGTGAGAAGATCGCCGAGGGGCCGCCCGAGGCCGTCGCGCGCGACGCGCGGGTGATCGAGGCCTACCTGGGAGAGGACGCGTGAGCCTGCTGGAGCTGGCCGGCGTCGACGTGGCGTACGGCGATCTGCCGGCGCTGTCCTCGGTGGACCTGGTCGTCGAGGCGGGCGAGACGCTGTCGGTGGTGGGGGCCAACGGGGCGGGGAAGACGACGATGCTGCGCACCATCTCGGGGCTGCTGCGTGCCCGCCGCGGCGAGATCCGCTTCGAGGGCGAGCGCATCGACCGCTGGCCCTGCCACCGGGTGGTCGAGCGCGGCGTGGTGCACGTGCCGGAGGGGCGCAAGGTGTTTCCCAGCCTGGCGGTGCGCGAGAACCTCGAGCTCGGATCGTACACGCGCGCGGCCAAGGCACGGCGAGCCGACAGCCTGGAGCGCGTCTTCGCGATGTTCCCGCGGCTGCGCGAGCGGATGGGCCAGGCCGCCGGCACGCTCTCGGGGGGCGAGCAGCAGATGCTGGCCATCGGACGCGCCCTGATGGCCCTGCCCAAGCTGCTCATGCTCGACGAGCCGTCGCTGGGGCTGGCCCCGCTGATCGTGAAGGAGATCTTCAACACGATCAGCGCGATCAACCAGGCGGGCACCACGGTGCTGCTCGTCGAGCAGAACACGCGCCAGGCGCTGGCGCGCTCGCGCCGCGGCTACGTGCTGGAAAACGGCCGCGTGGTGCTGGTGGGCACGGGCGCGGAGCTGCTGGGCAACGAGTACGTGCGCCGGGCGTATCTTGGCCTGTGAGGCCGAGAGCTCGACGTGAGGGGGAAGACGATGGCGAGCGCGACTGACTACGCGCATCAGTTCAACCCGGGCTTCGTGCTCGATCGCCGCACGGTCGCGCTGGTGGTCGTCGACATGCAGTATGCGAGCGGCTCGCGCGACCACGGCCTGGGACGCTCGCTCAAGGCCCGCGGCCAGGAGGCGCTCGGCGCCTACCGGTTCGACCGCATCGAGCGGACGGTGGTGCCGACCATCCAGCGACTGCTCGCTTTCTTCCGGGCCCGTGGGCTCCGCCTGGTCTATCTCACCGTGGGCTCGGAGCTGCCCGACTACTCCGACCTGCTGCCGCACATGCGCGCCTTCGCCGAGAGCGCCGGCAACACGCGGGGCAACCACGAGCACGAGATCCTCGACGCGCTCGCCCCGCGCCCGGGCGAGGCCGTGCTCAACAAGACGACGATGAGCGCGTTTCACTCGAGCGGCTTCGAGCGCCTGGTGCGGGCCTGGGGCGTCGAGCAGCTCGTCTTCACCGGCATCTCGACCAACTCCTGTGTCGAGGGCACCGCCCGCGACGCGGTCGATCGCGGCTTCCGCGGGCTGCTCGTCGAGGACGGCTGCGGCGCCGCCAGCCAGTCGCTGCACGACGCCACCTGCGCGAACTTCGCCCGACTCCTCGGCCGCGTCGCGTCGAGCGCACAGGTGCTGACGGAGCTGGAAGGCGGCCGCTAGGCGTCTGTCGGAGTATCGAGGGGCGCCACGGCTGTGCCGGGGCGTCCCGAGCCGCCCCGGGGGGCTTGGGGGGCCCGTTCGAGGCCCCCCATGAAACTAGGTCCGCGGCTCGCCCGCTGCGCGCCAGAGGTACCAGGCCGCCGCCGAGCGATACGGCTTCCACTGCTCGCCGAGTGCGCGCAACGCCTTCGGCGTCGGCTGCAGCCGCTTGCCGTAGGCCCGGCGGTAGCCCTCGCGCACGCCGAAGTCGTCCACCGGCAGGACGTCCTCACGGCCGAGCGTGAAGATCAGCAGCATCTCGACGGTCCAGCGCCCGACCCCGCGGATCGGCAGCAGGCGCTCGATGATGGCGTCGTCGGTCAGCGCGGCGGCGGCCCGCCGGGTCGGCACCGTGCCGGCCACCGCGTGGCGCGCGATGTCCTTGATCGCGCGCACCTTGGCTCGCGAGAACCCCGCCCGGCGCAGGCGCGCCGGAGGCGTGGCGATCACTTGCGCCGGTGTGGGAAAGCGCCCGTCACCGAAGAGCGCCACGAAGCGACCCAGGATCGTCTGCGCGGCCCGGCCGTTGAGCTGCTGATGCGCGATGGCGCGCGTCAGCGCCTCGTAGGGCGACCAGCGCCGGGCGTCGATGCCGCACGGCCCGTGACGCTTGATGAGCCGGCGCATGATCGGGTCGCGCGCGAGGTGGCGATGCCGTGCGTCGGTGGTCATCGCGGCGGCACGTGCCACAGGTACACGACGTGACCCGGGACCTGGGGCACCGGGATCGTCCGCTCGGGCGTCCAGTCCCCCAGGCTGAAGTCGTGGGAGACGATGCGCGTGCCGGGGCGCAGCTCGCTCAGCAGCTTGGGGCGCAGCCGCCGGTTGACGTCGGGCCCCAGGTAGAGCGTGACCACGGTCGCTCCGCTGATGTCGGTCGCGAACAGGTCCTGCTCGATGAACGTCACGCGATCCGTCACCCCGGCCTTCGCGGCATTGCGCCGGGCGTTGACGATGCGCTCGGGGTCGATATCGACCCCCACGCCGCGCGCGCCCCGCAGCGCGGCGGCGATGACGATCTCGCCCTCGCCGCAGCCCAGGTCGTACAGCGTGTCGCCGACGCCGACATTCGCCGCCGCGAGCATGGCGCTGATGACCGCGGGCGCGCTGGGAATCCACGGGGCGTCGAGCTTGGGTGGCGCGGCGATGGCGGGGGCAGGGGCGGGCGCGGAAGGCGCGGCGGCGCAGCCCCCGAGCAGCGTGAGCGTCACGAGACAGGCCGTCAGGAGCATTCGCATGGGCCACAGTCTTCGATGAGGGCCGGCGCGTGTCAACCCAGCGGCGCCTCGCCGAGTCCAGCAGGGGCCTCGCCGAGTGATGTACCCTGCCTGCTCGGAGGGCCACGTATGACCCGCATCGATCCCGTCTGGGCCACCGTCGCCGAGCTGTCGGCCGCCTACGAAGCGCGCACGCTGTCCCCCGTCGACGCCGTCGAAGCCTTGCTCGAGCGCATCCGCAAGCGCGACGCCAATCTTCACGCCTTCATCGCCGTGCACGAGGCCGACGCGCGGCTGGCGGCCGAGGCCGCGGACAAGGCCATCCGCTCGGGCCACCGGGTGGGGCCGCTGCACGGCGTGCCGATCGCGCTCAAGGATCTGGTCGACATGCAGGGCCGCGTGACCACCGGCGGCTCCAAGGTCTGGAAGGATCGGATCTCGCCGGTCACCGCCACGCTGGCTCAACGGCTGATCGCGGCCGGCATGATCGTGCTGGGCAAGACGCACACGGTCGAGTTCGCGATGGGCGGCTTCGGGACGAACACGCACATGGGCACGCCGCGTAACCCGTGGGACCCGGCCGTGCACAGAACGCCGGGCGGCTCCTCCAGCGGCTCGGGCGTGGCGGTGGCCGCGGGCCTGGCGCCGGTGGCGATCGGCACGGACACGGGAGGCTCGGTGCGACTGCCCGCCGCGTGGTGCGGCGTCGTCGGCCTGAAGGTGACGGCGGGGCGGATCAGCACCTACGGCGTGCTGCCGCTCAGCACGACGCTCGATACGCCGGGACCGCTGGCGCGCTCGGTCGAGGACGCCGCGCTGATCTTCCGCGTGCTGAACGGCCCCGACGGGCGCGATCCGCAGACGCTGGCGTGGCCGCCGCTCGATCCGCTTCCCTCACTGCGCAGCGGCGTCGGCGGCCTGCGGCTGGCCGTGATGCCGGACGCCGAGCGGGCCGGGGTCGCGGCCGACGTGCTGGCGGCCTACGACGCCTCGGTCGACGCGCTGGCGAAGCTCGGCGCCCGCATCGTGCGGCCGGCGCTGCCGCATCGGTTTGGCGACTACGCGGCGGCCACCGGCCGCATCATCAGCGCCGAGGCCTATCGCTTCGTCGGCGACCTCGTGGACGACATGAGCCTGCCGGTCGATCCCCACATCCGCCCGCGCATCCAGCCCGGGCGCACGATCTCCTCGCGCGATTATCTGCTGGCGCTCGCGCAGATGAGCGATCAGCGTCGCGAGTTCGCCGCCGCGCTGGCCGGCGCCGATGCGCTGCTGACGCCGACCACGCAGACGGCGGCGCTGCCGATCGATCAGGTGGACCAGTCGGGCACCCCGGCCCAGTTCACGCGCGCCGGCAACTATCTCGGCCTGTGCGGGCTGGCGGTACCCAACGGCTTCACGCCCGGCGGGCTGCCGACCTCGCTGCAGATTCTCGGTCACCCGGGCGACGAGAGCACGGTGCTGCGGATCGGATGGGCCTACGAGCAGGCGACCGACTGGAAGTACCGGCGGCCCCCGGAGGTGTGATGGCGATGCGACTCGGCGTGCTGGTGCCGGCCGGCAATCCCACCATCGAGCCCGAGCTCTACCGGATGGCGCCGCCGTCGGTCACGATCCACTTCGCACGGCTCGACAGCCTGGCCGGCGAGGCGGGCGGAAGCGACGGCATGGAGCGACGCACGCTCGGCTATCTGGACTCCGTGCCGGCGGCCATGCACAGCCTGCAGCCCGTGAAGCCCGACGTGGTCGTGCTCTCGCACACGGCGGTCAGCTACCTCACGGGCTTCACCAGCGAGCCGCCGCTGCTCGACCGTCTGGCCCAGCTGGCCGGCACGCGCGCCACCACGGCGGCCCGCGCCATTCTCGCCGCGCTCGAGCACCTGCGCGTGCGCCGCATCGCGCTGGCCACGCCGTACCCCGAGGCGATCGCCGCGGCCGGCGCGGCGTACTGGATGGCGGCCGGGCTCGAGGTCGTCGCGCATCGGCGCCTGGATGGCGTGCGCAACATCTACGAGGAGACCGAAGAGCGCGCCTACGCGCTCGGCCGCCAGACCGACGTGGCCGGTGCCGACGCGGTGCTGATCAGCGGCACGGGGCTGCCGACGGCCGGCATCGTCGGACGACTCGAAGCGCGAGCTCGACAAGCCGGTCATCACCAGCCAGACGGCCACGCTGTGGTGGGCGCTGCGCGCGGTGGGGATCAAGGATGCGGTGCGCGGCTACGGGCGGCTGCTGACCTCGTGAGGAAGACCCGGGGGGCCGATGGCCCCCCGGGTCGATACCGCGGCTCGATCGCGCGGCCTAGTGCTTGTCCTTTCCCTTGTCCTTGTCGTCGTCGTCGTGACCGTGGCCGCCACCGTTGTTCCGGTGCGTGCGGCTGATCTTCCAGACGACGCCGGTGTGCGGGATCACGACCAGCGGGGCGTCGGCGGGGTTCGTGAACATCGCATCGGGATCGGCGCGGCCGAAGTCACGGACGGCGCCGTAGTCGACCAGGTAGAGCGCGCCATCGGGGCCGAACCGGGCCGTCACCGGCCGGTTGATTCCGCGCAGCTCGCCGACGAAGGCCTGATCTCCGTTGGACAGGCAGATCGGGGCCATGCCGGGAATCCGGACCTGGTCGAACTCGGGGCAGTTGAACGCGAACCGCGAGATCTCGAGCTGCAGCGGCTCGCCGGGCTTGCTGAAGTTCACCAGCGCCACGTCGTGCCCCTCGCCGGGCGTGCCGTTCTCCGGAGGCCCGATCGGTCAGAGCTTGGGGATGCGGATCGTCTTGCTGATCATCAGCGAGCCGGACAGCGCCCAGGCCAGCGTCAAGGGGTGAAGCCGCCCCGGCCCCAGCCGGACGACGCCCAGGGGCAGCGCCTCCCCGGTACGCCCCAGCCAGGCCGCCATCGCGACGACCCCGACCAGCACCAGGCTCGAGGGAATCGGCGTCCCCTCGAAGTAGGTGACCTTGCCCGCATCCGCGGATAGCTCCTCGGCGGTGACGTTGAAGCGGGCCAGCCGGCTGACGCCGCAGCAGACGAAGTAGACGAGGATGACGATGTCCCACAGCCCCTTCATGCCCGCGCCGTACGCGATGGCGGCCGGGGCCACGCCGAAGGAGATCACGTCGGCCAGGGAGTCGAGCTCGCGGCCCATCGCCGAGTGCTTCTGGCGGGAGCGCGCCACCCGACCGTCGAGCACGTCGAACACGAGGGCCAGCGGGATGAGCGCGGTGGCGGCCAGCAGGCGCCGCGGGGTGCGCACCTCGACGTAGCCCATCACGGCGAACACCGCCAGCACGCCGCAGGCGGCGTTGGCCAGGGTGAGGAAGTCCGCCAGGTGAAAGCCGCGGATCATCGACAGGTGCACGGGGCGCGCGCGCACGCTCACGCCGGCGCCTCGACCACGGCGAAGCGACAGACCGTCGCGCCCGAGATGCGGACCAGGTCCGTGCACCGCATGGTGATCGACCGCGCGTGGCTGCCGGCGTTGAACACCACCCGCTCGTTGTCGCACAGCGCCTCGTCCAGCAGCACCGGCAGGCCGAACAGGTTGCCGAACGGCGGGACCGCGCCCGGCTCGCAGCCGGTCAGGCTGTAGAGCTCGTCCCGCGTCGCGAAGCGGAGCTTGCGGGTGCCGACGATCGCGCGCAGCGCCGCGTTGTCGGCCCGGAGATGGGCGGGCAGCACGCAGTGCACGAAGCGATCCTCGGCGCGGACGACCAGGGCCTTGGCGCCCTGCTGCAGGCGCGTGCCGCGCACCCGGGCCGCCTCCTGGCTCGTGTGCACCGGGGCGTGCTCGAGGATCTCGAAGGCCACGCCCGCCTCGCGGAGCCACTGCTCGAGCCGCTCGCTCACCGCGGTCTGGCTCACGCGGGGGCCGGCGTGCCCAGCCAGAACGGTGAGGTCTTGCCGATCCGCTCCAGCACCGTGCGGCGCTCGGCGGCGCGCCGGGGATACCAGACGGACAGATAGTCCGCGTCGAGCATGTGCTGGCGGGTCTCGGTGCCGAAGAAGGCGACGAGATCGGGCAGGGGGATGAAGCCCTCCTCGGACGCCGGATTGAATTGCGACCAGCGGCGGGCGTGCTCTTCCGACCGGAAGAGGTTCATGCCCGTTCAGAGATAGGGCGGGCGGCCGCGCGAGGGGCCGAAGCCGTAGTTCAGGTGACCGACGACGCCGGGCGGATCGACGGTGAGGAGCCGGCCGTCGCGCATCTCCAGGCGGATCGCGTCGCCGCAGTCCAGGCAGGGCGCGTCGATGCGTACGGTGGCGGTCGGGAACAGCCACGTCACCGAGGTGGCCTCGAAGCCGCACTGCGCGAACCACTTCTGCTCGCCGCGGACGCGTGACGCGGTACTGCGTGGGCAGGTTGTTGAGCGGCGGGAAGGAGGCGATGTAGTCGGTCTCCGGATGCAGCCAGCCGATCGGGTAGGCCTGCATCACGTCGAGCAGCAGCCGCCGACTGTCCTCGACGGTGAGACCCAGCGGCGTGGCCAGCTCCGCGTAGTGCGGCGCCCGCCCGCTGTCGACCAGCCCGTGCATCAGGCGCGTGAACATCTGATCGAGCAGTCGGGGATCAGCCATGGTGGTCCTCCGCCGTCAGGGGCTGAAAGGGCATCGGCGCGCCGTCTCGCCATCGGTCGGGCACGATACCGAACGCCTCGATGAAGCGCTGCCAGCCGCTGGCGAAGGTCAGCGTCATGCCGAGGTCGATCAGCTCGTCGCCGGAGAAGTGCCGGCGCAGATCGGCCTCGAGCGCGGGCTCGATGGTGGGATGGTCGCCGGTCAGGCGGTCGGCCAGCCGCAGCGCGACCTTGGTGCGGTCGGGCAAGTCCGAGGCCTCGTAGTCGGCGAGCTTGGCGACCAGATCTTCCGTGGCGCCCCGGCGCACGGCCGAGGAGGAGCGCGCCAGGCTTCAGTGCACGCAGCGGTTGGCCCAGGCCAGCCGCACGCGCAGCAGCTCGAACAGCTCGGGCTCGATGGTGGAGCGCCCGCCGTAGATGTAGCGGATGAAGCCCCAGGTGGCCTCGAGCAGCTCGGGCCGGCGCGCCATCGTGAGGAAGAGGTTGTCGTCCTCGTAGGCGTTGCGATACCAGCGGTCGAGCATCTTTTGCAGGGGCTCGGTCAGCTCGTCGCGACGGGCCTTGGGTAGCAGACCGCGGTCGTTGGCCATGCGCCGTCTCCTCCCGCCGCATGATACCCCCGCGCGTCCACCGCCACGGTATCGTTGAGGCATGCGCGCGTGGCTCCGGACGATCATGCTGGCGATCCTGACCCTCGGGGCCGCCACCACGCCGGCCGCGCCGGCGCCCCAGCCCCGCGTGGCGACGCCGGCGCCGCCCGAGCTGATCACCGAGCTGCGGCCCCTCGTCGAGCGCGCGCGCCAGCGCTTCGAGGCGCGTGACGCCGGCGGCGTGCTGGCCAACGTCTCCGAGCAGTACCGGAGCGCGGGGATGACCAAGGCCGGGCTGCGTGAGCAGCTGCTGTCGATGTTCGCCCTCTACGACACGATGCGCGTGCGGCTGACCGTGGACCGCGTGCAGCTCGTCGACGGCGCGGTGTGGGTCTACACCAGCGGCGAGGTGAGCGGGCATCTGCGGCTCCTGGGCTGGATGACGGTGCTCACGTGGCGGAACGAGCCGGAGGTCGCGCGGCGCGAGGGCGATGCCTGGCGTCTCTTTGGATTCCAGGATTAGTGATAGAGTGCGGCCCGGACCGGCGCGCCGGCGGTCGTGGAAGCTCAAACCGAACGACCAGGAGAATTGTCCATGACTGCCTCGAGGACGCGGCGGAGATTGCTGGTGGCGTTCGCCTTCACCGGTCTGGTGTCGCTGACGCTTCCGGCCACCGCCCAGCAGCCGGCACCGGCCCCGGCTCCCAAGGAGGAAGAGGTTCCCTTCTGGGCCATCGGCAAGCCCAAGGGCGGGCCGGGAGCAGCACTGGCGCCGGTACCGGCCTTCCCGATCGCCACACCGGCGGACAAGCTGCCGATCGCCAAGATGAAGCTCCCCCCGGGATTCAAGGCCGAGGTCTACGCGGCCAACGTCCTGGACGCGCGCGGCCTGCGCCAGGGCGACAAGGGCACCGTGTTCGTCAGCTCGCTGTTCGTCGCGGGCAAGGTCTACGCGATCGTGGACAAGGGCGGCACGCGCGAGGTGAAGACCGTCCTCGAGAAGATCGAGCTGCCCAACGGGATCGAGTTTCACAAGGGCTCGCTCTATGTGGCCACGCCCAAGGCCGTCACCCGCTACGACAACATCGAGGCCACGCTCGACAAGCCCAACGATCCGGTGAAGATCTACGACGACCTGCCGGGCGAGATCCCGCACGGCTGGAAGTTCATCAAGATCGGACCGGACGGCAAGCTCTATCTGCCGGTGGGTGCGCCGTGCAACATCTGCGACCCGTCCTCCGACAAGTACGCGCACATTCGCCGCATCAACCTCGACGGCAGCGGCGTGGAGATCGTGGCGCGCGGCGTGCGCAACACCGTGGGCTTCGACTTCCATCCCAAGACCGGCGAGCTGTGGTTCACCGACAACCAGCGCGACTGGCTGTCGGAGGACATGCCCAACGACGAGCTCAACCACCTGACCAAGCCCGGCAAGGAGCACTTCGGCTATCCGTTTTGCCACCAGGGCGATTTCCTCGATCCGGAGTACGGCTGGGGCAAGAGCTGCGCGGACTACACCAAGCCGGCCGCGCTGCTCGGCCCACACTCCGCCCCGCTGGGGATGCGCTTCTACACGGGCACGATGTTCCCGGCCCAGTACCAGGGCGCCATCTTCATCGCGCGCCACGGGCCGTGGAACAAGTCCAAGAAGTACGCGGCCGACATCGTGGTCGCGCACGTCGACAAGAATGGCAAGGTCGGCAAGGTCGAGCCGTTCCTGACCGGGCTGGTCGAGAACAACAGCTATCTGGGCCGGCCGGTGGACGTGCTGGTGCTCAAGGACGGCTCGCTGCTCGTGTCCGACGACCACAACGGTGCGGTCTACCGCATCAGCTACTCGAAGTAGTGCTCTCGTGCGCGGCGCGGCGCTGGCAGCGCTCCTGCTGCTGGCGCCCGCCGTGCAATCGCTGATTCCCGACACGCCGTCGATCGGCGGACAACCCTCCTGATGCTGACCTCGTTCGCGTTCCTGCTGGTGCTCTTCGGCATCCTGGCCCTGTTCTTCTTTCTCGTCTTCGTGCTCCCGGTGCGCATCCTGGCCTACGCCTATCGCAAGATCGGCGTGCGGCCCCGCTACATGTTCCTGGTCCTGCTGCTGACCCTGGTCGGCAGCCTGGTCAACATCCCGCTCTTCTCGCTCGGCTCCCTGGTCGTCGCGATCAACGTGGGCGGGGCGCTGGTGCCGCTGCTCCTGTCGCTCTACCTCTTCGTGCACCTGCGCCTGCGCGGCCGGATGCTGATCGGCACCGCGATCGTGGCGGCCGTCGTCCACTCGCTGGCGCAGATCGTGCCCGGGGCGGGCATCGCGGTGCCGTGGCTGGTGCCACCCCTGGCCGCCGCCGGCGTCAGCCTCCTGCTGTCGTTCCGCCAGGCGCCGCCGGTGGCCTACGTCGCCGGGTCGATGGGCACGCTCATCGGCGCCGACCTCCTGAACCTTCACCGGGTCGCCGAGATCGGTGCGCCGCTGGTCTCGATCGGCGGCGCCGGCACGTTCGACGGCGTCTTCCTCACGGGCATCATCGCCGGCCTCCTCGTCTGAGACGCCGGCCCCGGCCGGATCACCCGGTATAATCAGTCACCAGCATCGGACATCCCGAGAGGCCCTGACGTCATGGATGAATCGGAAGATTTCGCCACGCTGTTCGCACGCTCCGAGGCCGGTCCCACGCTCGAGCGGGGCCAGGCGGTCAAGGGGCGAGTCATCCAGATCACCAGCGATCACGTGTTCGTCGACGTCGGCGGCAAGGGCGAGGCCTGGATCGACCGGGCCGAGCTGACCGACGACGACGGCAAGCTGCGCGTGGCGGTCGGCGACGAGGTCGAGGCCACGGTGGTCGGGACCGGCGACGAGATCCGGCTGTCGCACAAGCTGCGGCGCGGCGCCCAGGCGCGCGAGGCGCTGGAGATGGCCGCGCAGAGCGGCATCACGGTCGAGGGGCGCGTGGCCGGCGTCATCAAGGGGGGCTACGAGGTCACACTCGGCGGCCTGCGCGCGTTCTGTCCGTTCTCGCAGATGGATCTCCGCCGCGTGGAATCCGAGCAGGAGTACGTGGGCCGCGTGCTGGAGTTCCGTGTCACCAAGTATGGCGAAAACGGCCGGAACATCGTCGTTTCCCGGCGACTGATCTTACAGGAGCAGGCGGCCAAGGCAGCGGAGGAGACGCGCAAGAAGCTGGTCCCCGACGCGATCCTGCCGGGCACGGTGACCTCGCTGGCCGACTTCGGCGCCTTCGTCGATCTCGGCGGCATCCAGGGGCTGGTGCCGATGTCCGAGCTGTCGCACTCGCGGGTCGGCCGCGCAGCGGACCGCCTGAGCATCGGCGAAGCGGTGACCGTGAAGGTGCTGCGCATCGATCCGGAGCGCGGCAAGGTCACGCTCAGCCTGAAGGCGCTCGACGGCGACCCGTGGGTGGCCGTGCCCGGGCGGCTGCGCGAGCGGCAGGTGGTCCGGGGTCGCGCGGTCCGGGCCACCGACTTCGGCGTCTTCGTCGAGCTGCTGCCGGGCGTGGACGGGCTGCTGCACGTCAGCGAGATCCCCCGCCACCAGCAGGGGGCCATGCGCGAGGCCGTCGCCGCCAACGCCGAGATCGCGGTCATGGTCGTCGGCATCGATTCGGGCAAGCGCCGGGTGGCGCTGACGCTGGCGCCGGACGACGCCGTGATCGGCGAGGAGATGGCCTCCACCGTCGCGGTCGGGGCGGTGCTGACGGGGACCGTCGACCGGGTCGAGCAGTTCGGCGTGTTCGTGCGGCTCGGGCCGGGGCAGACGGGCCTGGTGCCCAACGCCGAGCTCGGCGCCAGCCGAGGTGCTGATCCCCGCAAGGCGTTCCCCGCCGGCAGCGAGATGAAGGTTCTGGTGCTGGCGATCGAGGAAGGTGGCCGGCGCATCCGGCTCTCGCGCGAGAAGGCCATCACGCACGAGGAGCAGGCCGAGACGCAGGCGTACCTGAAAGATGCGCGCAAGAGCGGCGGCTTCGGCATGACGCTGGGCGAGAAGCTCGACCAGGCCCGCAAGCGCTGACGAAGGGTAGCGGCATGGCCCGCACCCAGGCGAGCGTCCTGGCCCTGATGGCGATCGCGACCGCGGTCGCAGGCTGCGGGCTCGCCGGAGTGCCGCGCATGGGCCTGGGTGCCGGTGGGCCGCATCCCGCCATCGAGGCGCCCGACACGGACACGCCCGTGACCCCCACGTTCAAGGCGCCGGTCATCTCCGACGAGGCCATGGAGCGCGCGGTGCAAGCCGGCCTGGCGCGCAGCGACGAGCAGACCTGGCGCAAGGTCGAGAGCTGTCTCACGCCCACGGGGTCCCAGCTCGAGCAGATGCTGGAACAGCTGCAGAGCCAGCGCGGGCGTGGCGCCCCGCCTGATGTCAGCCAGCTCACGTTCCGCTCGGCCAGCCTCGATCCCCGGCTCGGCCGCGCGCGCGTGCTCAAGCAGCAAGGTCTGCTGGATGCGTCCTACGTGCTCCTCGTCGACGTCCTCTGCGAGTACACCGACGCCAGCAGCAAGAGCATCGTGCTCACGGAGCTGATCGGCAACCGGGAGGAAGCCGGAGACCTCGAGACCGCCGTGTGGTTCGTGGAAGGCTGGATACGCGCCGATGAGGCGACGCTGGGCTCGCAGCAGGTGATGGCGCGGCGGCAGCAGGCGCAGATGCAGTCGGCCTCCGGTCGACTCGGCTCGCTCATGGCCGGCGGCTTCAGCGCCGACATGGCCCGCACGATGGAGCAGCAGGCGCGCGAGATGCGGGCGCGCGTGCTGTTGCCGGCGGCGACCTCGTATGCCCGGCTCGGCGATGTCGACCGCGCCCGCCAGAAGCTCGCGGAGGCGCAGGCGGTGATGGCCTCCACCCCGCCCGACAGCGGCCGGGCCGCGGACCACCTCTACTACATGCTGGCTGAGGCGGCGGTGCGCAGCGGCGATCTGCCGGCCGCTCAGCGCGCCTACGCCGAGGGAGAGCGGCGACGCGATCGGACACAGCCGGATCCCTCCGCGGGGTCGCTGGCTCTCGTGTACGCGGAGCTTGGCCACCACGACGAGGCCAGACGCCTGGCCGAGGCCATCGTGGCCGAAGCCGCCGGCTGGTCGATGGAGCCTCGGCGCGACCGCCGCGCGGACCCGACCGATCGCGTGGACGCCGATCTGGAGCGCGCCGGCAATCGCATGGCGGCGGCGGCCACGGTCGAGATCGCCGACACGGCGCTGGTCGAGGTGGCGGTGGCCCGGGGCGACGGGGAGGCCGCGCTCCGGTACCTGGCCGCGTACGATGCCGCGCACGCGCGGCGCCTCGAGAGCCAGCGGGCGTTGGCGACGGCGATGCAGAGCTTCTCCAGCAGCCTGGGGGGATTCGCGCCGGTCTTCGAATCCGTCGATGCGCAGATGCGGGCGACCGCCTACAAGGAGCGTGCGCAGCGCGCGTGGCGCTACGGCCAGGCGTACGCGCTGGCCGGGCGGCCCCGTGAGGCCGCGGCGTCCCTGCTGGATGCGGTCGCCATCATCGAGAGCCTGCGCGGTCTCATCCGCCCCGAGGACCGCGTGGCGTTCTTCGGCCGCCACACCAGTCCCTACGCCGCGCTGGTGGACAGCCTGCTCGTGCTGCCGCGGACCGACGACATCGCCACGCTGCCCGTGGAGTATCGCGGCCAGTCACCGGCCGAGGTGGCGTTTCACTACGCGGAAGCGGCGCGGGCCCGTCTGCTGAGCGAGCAGATCGCGCGCGCCTTCGTCGGCGCCGCCGAGCGCGACCTGCCGGCCGACGTCCGGGAGCGCGAGCGCGCGCTGCAGAACGCGGCGGCCGCCGAGCTGCGCCGTGGCGTGCCCTACGACGCCTCGGCCGCCTACGCCGACTTCCAGAGCTTCGTGGAGACGCTCCGCCAGAGCCACCCCGACTACGCGACCTTGAAGTATCCGGTCCCGGTCACCGCGCGGCAGGTGCCGCTGCGCGACAACGAGGCGCTGATCGCCTATGCCGTCCTCGAGCGGCGAGTGGCGGTCTGGCTCCTGCGCAAGGGCGAGCCGCTGCGCGTGTTCGCGACTCCGGTGCAGCGCGAGGAGCTGCTGGCGACCGTCGCGGCCTTCCGCCGCTCGGTCGACGTCGGGGGTGGCAGCCTCCCGGCTTTCGACGCGGCCGCCGGGGACAAGCTGTATCGCTGGCTGCTGGCCGAGCCGCTGGCGCTCCTGGCGGCGAACACCACGGTGATCCTGGTGCCCGACGGCGTGCTGAGCACGCTGCCGTTCGAGGCGCTGGGCCCGCGCGCCACCAGTGGCGCGCCGGCGTTCGCGGGAGCGCAGTACACGTTCGCCTACACGCCGTCGGCCACCGTGCTGACGTTCGAGCGCACGGCCAAGCGCAGCCGCGGCGCGACCGGCTCGCGTCCGCTCCTGGCGGTGGGCGATCCGGTCTACGAGGATCTCGAGCGCCAGCCCGCGCCGGCCGCGGCGGAGCGGCGCGCGCTGGCCACCCGCTCGGCGCGCGAGATGATCAAGAAGCGTGGGCCGATCGTGTTCACGCCGCTGCCGGCCACCCGCGCCGAGGTCAATCGCATCGCCACCACGCTGGGCGTGCCGCTGGACTCGCCCGACATCCGGCTCGGCCGCGCCGCCAACGAGAAGGATCTCAAGGCCCTCGACCTGAGCGCGTACCGCTTCCTGCACTTCGCCACCCACGGCGTGCTCGCCGGGGACGTGCCCTATCTGAACCAGCCCGCGCTGGTGCTCTCGCAGACGGCCGATCTCGGCGGCGAGGACGGCTTTCTCACGATGAGCGAGGTCCTGAGGCTGTCGCTGCGATCGGACATGGTCGTGCTGTCCGCCTGTCAGACGGCGCTCGGACGAGAGGTGACCGGCGAGGGCGTGGTCGGCCTGTCGCGCGCGTTCCTCTATGCGGGCAGCCGGGCGGCGGTCGTCAGTCTGTGGCCGGTCGACGACGCCTCGACCGCCGTCTTCATGGCGAAGTTCTACGCGCACGTGAAGGGCGGACTGCCGCCGGCGCAGGCGCTGGCCCGGGCCAAGCAAGAGCTACGCGCCGACCCGGCCCACGCCCACCCGTTCTACTGGGCCCCGTTCGTCTTCTTCGGCGCCGACTGAGGCGCCTCGCCGTGCGGCGCTGGACGACCATGCTCGTCATCGGCCTGGTGCTGTGGACGACGCCCGGCCTCGCCCAGCGCGGCACGCCGCCCTCGCGCCGTTCGCTCGGCCAGCTCTCGGCCGAGGTGGCGCGCACGACCCAGGCCTATCGCGACGCCGTGGCGCGCTCCATTCCCCAGCACGAAGCCAGCGTGCGCGAGGCGCTCGCGGCGCTGGAGGAGGGACGCAGGCTCCACAAGGCGGGCGCGCTCCCCGCCGCCTACGTGGAGCAGGCGGAACGCGATCTGGCTGCCGCCGAGCGAGAGCTGGACGAGGCTCAGAAGGCGCTCGACGACGCCGACCGCCTGCTCTTCGAGGCCGCGCTGCAGCAGCGGCTCGCCGTTCTGCCGGCCCTGCCGCGCGGGGGATTCGAGGACCGGGCGATGCTGGTGCGCTTCAACGGCACCTCGCCCTGGTCGCTCAAGAGCGTGCCGGCGCTCGAGCAGCGGTTTGTCGCCGCCTTCGGGCGCGCGCTGCCGATCAGCGCGTTCGGACAGACGAAGGTCCACGACCGGCTCGGCCTCGATCACCGGACGGCCATCGACGTCGCCGTGCCCCCGGACAGCGCCGAGGGGCAATGGCTCATGAAGGAGCTGCGGGCGGCCGGGATCCCGTTCATCGGGGTCCGGGGCGTCGTTGCCGGCGCCTCCACCGGCGCCCACGTGCACATCGGACCCGAATCGCCCCGGCTGCTGGTGCGCTGAGGATGCCGCAGAGGGTGCGTTGACACTCGCGGTCGCGATTCGTAGCATCGAGGCATGACCACGACCACCACCACGTCGCCGCGCTACCTGACCGACACGCAGATCGCGAGCTATCACCGGGAGGGCTACCTCGCCCTGCCGCGCTTCCTCGACGCCGAGCGCGTGGAGGCGCTCCGTCGCGTGACCGACGCGTTCGTGGAGCGCTCGCGGAGTGTGGCGCGCACCGACGCCATCTTCGATCTCGACCCCCGGCACACGGCGGCGGCTCCGGTCGTGCGGCGCATCAAGAACCCGGCCGATCAGGATCCGCTCTATTTCTGGCTGGGGTTCGAGTCGCCGATCCTCGACGTGGTCAGCGAGCTGATCGGTTCCTCGCTGCGCTTCCATCACAGCAAGCTGAACCTCAAGGGCAGCCTGATCGGCGCGCCGGTCGAGGTGCACCAGGACGCCGCCTTCTATCCGCACTCCAACGACGACGTCCTCGCGGTGGGCCTGCTGCTCGACGATGCCACGGCCGAGAACGGCGCGATGGCGGTGCTCCCCGGCAGTCACCGCGGGCCGGTCCACACGCATTTCGACGTCAAGGGGCGCTTCGTCGGCGGCATGCGCGACGAGGACATCGCCAAGCTGGATCGCCGCGGGGCGGTGCTCCTGGACCTGCCCGCGGGCAGCATCCACATCCACCACTACCGGCTGATTCACTGGTCCGCGCCCAACACCTCGCCCGGCGAGCGCCGCCTGCTGATCAACTCCTACGCCGCCGCCGACGCCGTCAACCTCGCCTCCGACTCCACCAGGTCTCCGCTCTACGGCCGCCTCGTGCGCGGCACGTGGCCCGCAGTCGCGCGCCGCACCGCCGGCGACATGCCGATGCCGCCCGACTTCAGCCAGGGCTACAACTCCATCTACGAGGTTCAGGCCGAGGCCGCCGCGAAGATGTAGTCGACCCGCTCGGCGCGGCGCGGACCGGGGTACGCAGGTCCGTCGGGCGCGCCGCGTGGCCGCCTCGACAACCCGGGCGGGGCTCGCTCGCCCCCCATCCCCCTGCGGGGGCTCGGTCGGTGGGCAGTCGAGGCGTCGGCGACTCGCTCGCCCCGCCGCGATTAAAAGACGTGGCGGCTCGGCTCGCCACGAGGCACGCCCAACGGACCCGCGTACCCCGGCCCGCACCGCGCCGTCGAGTCAACTACACTCTCGGTCGGTTTATCTTTTTCTACGCATCCGCGTGTCATCCCTCCACGAGGTCCAGGCCGAAGCGGTCGCCACCGCAGCCAGACGTAGGCAACGGTAGGCGCCGGGCGGGCCGGGGGGCGTGCAGGTCTCTCGGTCGCGCCTTGTGGCGAGCCGTGCCACACGCGTTCTACTGGCGGCGGGGCGAGCGAGTCGCCGACGTTTCGATTGCCCACCAACCGAGCCCCCGTAGGGGGATGGGGGGCGAGCGAGCCCCGCTAGCGTTCCCAAAGGCGAGCCACGTGGCGCGACCGAGAGACCTGCACGCCCCCCGGCCCGCCCGGCGCCGGCGGTGGCGGCAGAGCTATCCCTTCACGCCACCCGCGGCCAATCCCTCGACCATCCAGCGGTGGATGAACATGTAGAGCGCGACGACGGGAACGGTGGTGATGACCGAGGCGGCCATGAGCTGGCCCCAGTGGAAGACGTCGCCGTAGATGAGGAGGTTGAGGCCGACGGGGACGGTGAGGGATTTTTCGTCCTGGATGAAGATGAGGGCGTAGAGGAACTCGTTCCAGGACAGCGTGAAGGCGAAGATGGCGGAGGCGACGATGCCGGGGGCGGCCAGGGGCAGCAGGACGCGGACGAGCGCCTGGGTGCGGTTGGCGCCGTCGACCAGCGCGGCTTCCTCGAGCTCGGTGGGCAGGGCCTTGAAGAAGCCGATGAGGAGCCAGGTGCAGAAGGGCACGGTGAAGGTTGGGTACGACAGGAACAGCGACCAGAGGCTGTTGGTGGCGCCGAGCTCGGCCAGGACGCGGTAGAGCGGGATGAAGAGCAGGGCGGGCGGGACGAGGTAGAGAATCAAGATCAGGCTCGCCACGGACTCGCGGCCGGGGAAGCGCAGGCGCGCCACCGCGTAGCCGCTGAGGCAGGCGATCACCGTCGTGATGGCGGTCACCACGACCGCGGTGATGGCGCTGTTGCGGAGCCAGAGCGGAAAGCGCGTGTCGAGCCAGAGGCCGGTGTAGTTCTCCCAGGTGAACGGGCGCGGGACATAGATGCTCTGGGCGAACTGGATCTGCTCGTAGGTCTTGAAGGACATGCTGGCGATCCACCAGAACGGCACCAGCACCAGCAGGCTGAAGCCGACCAGCCCCACGATCGTGGCCACCTTCCACGCCTTCATGCGGTCCGCTCGCGGAGCAGGTAGCGGCTGACCAGCGGGATGAGCGCGATCAGCAGCGGGACGACGAAGATCGAGATCGTCACGCCGCGTCCCCAGCGGAGCGCGTTGAAGGCCACCTCGTAGGAGTACGTCGCGAAGACCTGGGTGGCGGTGCCAGGGCCGCCGCGCGTCATCACGTAGACGATGTTGAAGTCGTTGATCGTGAAGATGAACGTGAGCAGCGTGGTCACGATGATCACGTGCTTGAGCCCGGGCAGCGTGATGTGCCAGAAGCGGCGCCACGGGCTGGCGCCATCGACCGAGGCCGCCTCGTAGAGCTCGCCCGGGATCGACTGCATGCCGGCCAGGTACGACACGCCGAAGAACGGAAAGCCGCGCCACCAGTTGGCGATCACCACGGCCGCCATCGCCCCCTCCGGCGTGGCCATGAAGGCGATCGGCCGCGAGAGCAGGCCGGCGTCGAGGAGCACGCTGTTGAAGAAGCCGCGGCCGGGGAAGGCGTCGAACATCCAGCGCCAGGTGAGCGCGATGATGACCGTCGAGGTGATCCACGGCAGCAGCAGCAGGCCGCGGAAGAAGTTGCGCCAGCGCCAGGTGGCGTTGAGCACCAGCGCCATGGCGATGCCGGTCAGGATCTTGAGCGCCACCGAGGCCACCGTGAAGACGAGGCTGTTGCGCACCACCGTGCGGAACGTGTCGTCGTTGATCAGGTAGATGTAGTTGCGCAGGCCGACCCAGCGCTCGGGGTAGCCCACGAGCTTGTCGGTGAAGGACAGCGAGACCGCCCGGTAGAACGGATAGGCGATCAGGCCGACGACGAGCACGAAGAGCGGCAGCAGCAGGAGCAGGGCCGTCCCTGTCTCCTGCCGCTGGCGCGCGCGACTAGCCGATCGTGTCGTAGATTTCCTTGATCTTCTTGTCTTCCCACTCGATCGCCTGATCGACCGACCACTTGTCGACGATGACCTTGGCCGGCGCGTCGGTCAGGACGTTGCTGGCCTGCACCTCGGCCGCCGCCGCGGTGACGGGGCCCGGCCAGCCCGTGGGGGAGAACCACTCGGCGGCCTTCGCGAAGGTCCGATAGTTCTCGTTCTTGTTGAAGTAGTCCTTCGAGGCCGCCCGGGCCTTGTCGAGCACGGGGGTGAACTGGCCGTAGGAGTCGTTCATGACGCGCACCGTCTCCGATGGCGAGAGCAGGTGGGCGATGAGGCTCATCGCCGCCTCGGGGTCCTTGCTGTTCTTGAAGATGCCGAAGCTCATGCAGATGGCCTGCATGCGCCGGCCGTCGGGACCGGCCGGATGCGGCAGGGCGACGTGGTTGGCCAGCGCCTCCTCGCGCGTCTTCTTCTCCTTGGCGTCGGTGGCCTTGGCCACCGCGTTCTCCATGGCGAAGGTGATGCTGGGGCCGTTGGAGGTCTGGGCGATGTTCTTGGCGATGAAGTTCTCGTTGTTGCCCGAGCCGGTCCAGGTCAGCGTGTCGGCTGGCTGCAGGTTGTCCTTGTAGATGTCGGTGGCCCACTTCATGACCGTTTGCATCTTGGGATTCTTGATCGACTGGTACTTGCCGTCCTTGTTCGCCCACCCGACGCCGTAGGAGTACATCAGGCTCTGCATGACGCCGTAGCCGTCGGCGGTGCGGTTCCAGCTCTGGCCCATGCCGTAGAAGTTGTCCTTGGGCCGGGTGAGCGCGGCGGCGGCGGCCTTGGCTTCTTCGAATGTGGTGGGCAGCTTCACCTTGTTCTTCTCGAACACGTCGCGCCACACGTACCAGAAGGCCGGCATGATGAACCACGGGATGCCGTAGATCTTGCCGCCGATGTTGACCACCGGCGCCACGTTGGCCGGCGGCTTGCCGACCTCGCCCTCGATCTGCTTGTTGAACGTGGTGAGGTCGATGAGCTGCCCCATGCCGGCGAAGCGGGCGGGGGCGCCGGTCTCGAGCTGGCCGACGTCGGGCGTGTTCTTGTTCTCGATGGCCGCCACGTACTTGGTCTGGACGTCCTCGAAGGTGAAGTACTCCACGGTCACGCTGGCGCCGTGCTTCTCGCCCCAGCGGGCGGCGCTGGCCTCGATGGCCTTGTTGGTGGGCTCCACGTACGTCTTGAGGATCCAGAGCCGCAGGCTGGTGCCCTTCTTCACGGCGGGGGCGGCGTCGAGGCGCAGCGGCAGCGCCAGGGCCGCCGAGGCACCGACCGCACCCGCGAGGAAGTTGCGACGGCTGAGGCGTCCGCTTGGCATGAAGTACTCCTCCTGTCTCGAGCTCGCGTCGTTGCGTGAGACCCGGCGACCGCGACTATCGGGCGGCAGGTGACGTCCTGTCAAGCAATCGCGGCGTGGCGTTGCCGACGCCGGGCCGGCGGGACGGGCGCCCGGCGCCGGCGCGGCGGGGCGAAGGCGCGCGCGGTGGCCAGCACGCCACGGGTCAGCGTGCGAATGAGCTCGCAACGGTGCTCGAAGAGGCCGGCGCGGCCTGTGGCGCGCTCGAAGATGAGCGTCGTCGACGCGTTGCCCTGGCACAGACCCTCGACCTCGCAGCCGACGCACTCGGGGATCGTTCCCGGCGAGCGCGATTCGGCGTGCCGGCGATACGCGTCGGAGGCGAGCACGGCCGGGAGATCCGACACCGGCCCGAGGTCGGCCACTCCGTTGTACTCCCACGGCACGACGTGACCGAGCGCGTCGACGATCAGCAGGGCATAGTCGGCCGGCGGCGGCAGCGCCGCGCCCTCGCGCACGACCGCCAGGGCCCGCACCGCACGACCCCAGCAGCCGAGCAGCTCGAGCCCCTGGGCGTTGGCCAGCGCGCGTAGGTCGAGCACACGGGCGGCGAGCTCGCGCGGGTCGGGGAGGACCGGCCGCAGCACATCCGGCTCGAGATTGACGTGGCGCACGCCGAGCCGGGCGAGCTCGGCGAAGAAGGCGGCGTCGATCAGCGGGAGCGTCTCGGCGGTGACCGTGGTGTTGACGTTGGTCACCTCGACGCCGGCCGCCACGAGCCGAGCCAGACCGGCCACGACCCGATCGTAGGTCGGCCGCCGACCCTTGGTGATCCTGACCAGATCGTGCACGGCACGCGGACCGTCGATGCTCACCTCGACCGTGATCCCGAGCTCGGCCAGAGCGTGCGCGAGCGCCTCGGTCACGAGGGTGGCGTTGGACACCATCGAGGTCACCACGTCACCCCGCGTCCACCGCGCGCGCATGTAACGGGTGGCGTCGAGCACTACCTCCGCGTTCAGCAGCGCTTCGCCACCCCGGAACTGCAGGCCGAGATCGGTGTGTGGACCCCGCTCGGCCACCGCCACGAAGGCGTCGATGGTCTGCCGCGCCGCCTCGACGACGATCCGCGCCTGCGGCCGGTCCGGCCGCAGGTCCATGAGCTTGTCCTTGATGCAGTATGGGCAGGCGAGGTTGCACTGCTCGGCGGCCAGGAGCAGCAATCCCTGGAGATGGGCGCCCGTCTCCGGGGCTTCCGGCCGCATGACGCGGACGAATTCAGCCCGCTCGTCGGTCGAGGCATCGACGAGAAAGCGCCGCGCCACGAACGCGTCGAGCACGGGATCGCGACGTTGGACGCGGGCGGGCGTCCGGAAGGCGTCGAGCAAGGCCTCCGCCTCCCGGTTGAGCACCAGGCTCGTCCCGAAGAGCGAATGGAAGAACGCGGCCTCGCCGTCCGGACGTGGGACGCGCACGAGGAAGCTCGACCGCACGAGCGAGCCGGGCGGCGGCACGGGCGAGGCCGACTACACCGTCTTCTTGACGATGCTGCCGAACTGGCCGAACTGACCACCCATCTGTCCTCCGCCAGCGAGGTCCCCCTTGCGCGTGCTGAGATCGCGCACCCGCGCCTTCCGTGCGCTCGCCTTCTGTTTCTTGGCGCTCTTCTTGGCTTTCTTCTTGGCCATCGCTCCACCCTCCCGTAGAGGAAGTCGTCCTGGGCAGCCATTATGCCGTAAGATCGGCCGGCCGAACGTACCGACCAGGAGGTCAGCATGCTCTTCACGTGCCCCAACGCCGCAGCCCGGGGTGGCGGCCCCGGCAGTTATCGCGGCGGACGACGCGATCTCTGCGTCGATATCCACTGCCACGTCCACGTCCCGGCCGCGGACGAGATGGTGAAGCATCTGGTGACGCCGGACCGCGAGCCGGCCGGGCGCTTTTCCAACGAGCTGTCACGCGAGACCAACCGCAAGCAGATGGAGAACGTCCGCGTCTGCCTGACCTCGGTCGAGCAGCGGCTGCGCGACATGGACAAGATGGGCATGGACGTCCAGGCCATCTCGCCCTCGCCCTTCCACTTCATGTACTGGCTGCCGGCGGAGGTGGCGATCAAGATGAGCCGGCTGGTGAACGAGCACCTGGCCGGCATCGTCAAGGCGCATCCCGACCGCTTCGTGGCGCTGGGCCACGTTCCGCTGCAGGCGCCGGATGCGGCGGCCGCCGAGCTCGAGTACTGCGTGAAGCAGCTCGGCTTTCGGGGCTGCGAGATCGGCACCAACGTGGCGGGGGGCGAGGTCTCACGCGGGCGGGATCAGTTCTGGAAGATGGCGAACGACCTGGACGTGGTGGTCTTCATGCATCCCAACGGCTTCACGCAGGGCGACCGCCTGACCGACCACTACTTCACCAACGTGATCGGCAACCCGCTCGACACCACGGTGGCCCTGGGCCACATCGTCTTCGACGGGCTGCTGGAGCGCTTTGCCAAGCTCAAGCTCGTCGCCGCGCACGGCGGCGGCTACATCGCGCACTATCCGGCCCGGATGGACCACGTGTGGGGGGCGCGGGTCGACGCCCGCACGGTGCTCAAGAAGACCCCGCGCCAGTCGCTGAAGCGGGTGTACTTCGACACGATCGTGTTCGAGCGGGAACAACTGCGGCACCTGGTCAATTTATGGGGTGCCGACCACGTGCTGGTCGGGACCGACTACCCGTACGACATGGGGATGTACGATCCCCGCGGCTTCGTCGACGGCGCCAGGTTCCTGAGCGCCGGTGACCGGGCCAAGATCAAGGGGCTGAACGCGGCGAAGCTGTTGAAGCTGAAGGTCCGGTCGCCCAAGCGCTGATCCGGGGTATCCTCGGGACGCGCGCGTCGACGCCAGAGCGGGAGGAAAGCCATGCCACGAGTGACAGGACTGGGCCACGTCGGAATCCACGTGCGGGACCTGGAGCGGATGGTGGCCTTCTACCGTGATTTTCTCGGCATGCAGATCACCAAGCAGAACTGGCGGGCGGGGGTCGTGTTCCTGAGCGCCGACCCCGAGAGCGTCGACCACGAGATCGCGCTCATGCGCGGGCGGACAGCCGGCGACGAGAAGCTCATCCAGCAGATCTCCATGCGCGTGCCCAGCCTCGACGACCTGCGGGCGTTCCGGCGCAAGCTGGTGGCCGAGGGCTATCGCATCGAGGGCGTGGTCAATCACGCCAGCGCCATCGGCTGCTACTTCTTCGATCCCGAGGGCAACCGGACCGAAGTGTTCTGGGTCACCGGCCGGCCCTGCTGGGTCCCGACCGCGAATCCGATCGACATCGAGCAGCCCGACGCCCAGGTGCTGGCCGAGGTCGACCGTGTATGGAACGAGCTGCGCCACGTGCCCGTCGGCGGGCGCATGGACGACGAGACCGCGACCCTTCAGCTGTCGCGCCGCGACTAGACCAAAAGGAGTCCTGTCAATGACGACGCGGATCAATCGGCGGTCATTCCTGGTGGGTACGGCGGCCGCTGCCGCCGTTTTCCCCCTTCCGGCCTTCGCCCAGCCCAAGCCGGTCAAGATCGGCCTGCTCACCGTGAAGACGGGGCCGCTGGCCCAGGGTGGCCTGCAGATGGAGCAGGGGGTCACGCGGTTCCTGAAGGACCATAACTCCACGCTGGCCGGACGGAAGGCCGAGCTGGTGGTGGGCGACACCGGCGGCAACCCGGCGGGCGCCAAGACCAAGGTGCAGGAGCTGGTCGAGCGTGATCACGTCGACGTGATCTTCGGGCCGCTGGCCGCCTTCGAGCTGCTCGCCATCAGCGACTACGCGACCCAGGCCAAGGTGCCCATCCTCACCATCGCCGCCGCCGAGGACATGACCCAGCGCAAACCGAATCCGTACTTCGTGCGCGCCTCCGGCACCTCGGCTCAGGGGATGCACCCGCTCGCCGACTACGCGGTCAAGGAGCTGAAGTACAAGACCGTCATGACCATCTCCGAGGACTTCGCGTTCGGTCACGAGCAGATGGGCGGCTTCCAGCGCGTGTTCGAGGACGGCGGCGGCCGCGTCGTCAAGAAGCTGTGGCCGCCGATCGTGACGCCCGACTACACGCCCTACCTGGCCCAGTTGAGCGGCGTCGACGCGGTGGTGCAGGGATTCGCCGGCTCCAATCCGCTGAAGTTCCTCAAGCAGTACCGTGACCAGGGACTGAAGCTCCCGGTGCTGGCCGGCAGCACCGGCTGCGACGACGCCCTGCTGAAGTCGTTCGGTGACGAGGCGGTCGGCGTCATCTCCTGCTCGGGCTACACCACCGACATCGACACGCCCAGCAACAAGAAGTTCGTCGAGGGCTTCTCCAAGGACTACGGCAATCTCCCCGGCCTGTACGCGGCCTTTCTCTACATCAACGGCATGGTGGCCGAGGCGGCGCTGGAGAAGACGGGCGGCAAGACCGAGGACAAGGACGCCTTCAACGCGGCCCTGCGCAGCGTGTCGCTGACCGATACCCCGCGGGGCGCGTTCAAGTTCGACCGGCTCGGCAACGTCGTCGGCAACGTCTACATCCGGCGCTGCGAGCGCAAGGGCGACAAGCTCGTGCTCACGACGATCAAGACCTATCCCAAGGTGAGCCAGTTCTGGACCTACGACGAGAAGTGGTTCCTGGCGCAGCCGGTGTACTCGCGCGACTATCCGCCATTGAAGAGCTGAGCGCCCGGTCGCCGAGCGGACGTCTGTCGCCGTGAGCCTCTGGCTGCGTGCTGGCGGTCAACAGCGTCACGCTGGGCGGCCTGCTCTTTCTGCTGTCCGCCGGCTTCTCGCTGATCTTCGGGCTGATGCGGATCCCGAATCTCACGCACGGCTCGTTCTTCATGCTCGGGCGCCTACTTCGGGGCGAGCCTGATCGGCTGGGGCCTCGACTTCTGGAGCGCCGCCGTGGTCGGCGGCCTCGGCGTGGCGGTTCTGGGTGGCGTCGTCGAGCGCTTCATCCTGCGCCGCCTGGCCGGCGCCGAGCTGGCGCAGGTGCTCGTCACCCTCGGCCTGTCGTTCATGATCGCCGACGTGTGCCTGAAGGTCTGGACCGGGGACCCATCCGTATCGACACACCGCCGGGGCTGCGCGGCGCCACCGCGGTGATCGGAACGCTGTCGGCTTTCCGACTGGTATCGGCTGGCCGTCAGCGTGATCGCGATCGTCTTCGCGGTCGCGCTGTGGGCTGCTGCTCGACCGCACGCGGCTGGGCGCCATGATCCGCGCCGGCGTCGACGATGCCGACGATGGCGCGCGTGGTGGGCATCCGCGTGTCGCGGCTCTTCACGATCGTGTTCTGCCTCGGCGCCTGGCTGGCCGGCTTCGCCGGCGTGATCGGTGGACCGATCCTGTCGGTCTATCCCGGGCTCGATCAGGAGATGCTGCCGCTGGCGCTGGTCGTGGTCATCCTGGGCGGCAGCGGGAGCCTGCTCGGCTCGCTGGTGGGCAGCTTCGTGGTCGGCTTCCTCTACAACTTCGGCCAGGCGATGTTCCCCGAGCTGGCCTACGTCGTGCTGTTCCTGCCGATGCTTATCGTCCTGGTGGTGCGACCCCAAGGTTTGTTCGGACGGCAGACGGTGTGAAGCGCGCCGCGCTGGCGGCGGCGCTCGCGGTGCTGGCGACGGTGCCGCTCTGGATCGGCTCGACGTACTACGTCAACATCGCCACCCAGATCCTGTTCTACGCGATCTTCGCGCTGGCCGTGAACGTGCTGGCCGGCTACGCCGGCCTGGTCTCGCTCGGCCACGCCGGGCTCTTCGGCGATCGCGGCCTACACCGGGGCCAAGCTCCTGACCGCCGGCCACGGGCACGCTGGTCGGTCGGCGTCGGAAGCCGTCGGCGTGACCGTCGCCGCCGCCGCGGTGTTCGCGGTCCTGGCGCTGCGCGGCACCGGACTCGGCTTCGTCATGATCACCGTGGCGCTGGGCCAGATCGTGTGGGGCGTGGCCTACCGCTGGATCAGCCTCACCAACGGGGACAACGGCATCACGATCAGCGGGCGCCCGAGCCCGTTCGGCTCTGCGCTGGCCTCGCCGCGCGGCCTTCTACTGGGCGACGCTTCGTCGTCTTCCTCGTGGCCGTCGGCTCCATGGCGGATCTTCGTCGCCTCGCCGTTCGGCGCCAGCGTGCGCGGCACCCGCGATCAGCCGCGCCGCATGAACGCGCTGGGCTATCACGTGTGGATGATCCGCTTTCTGGCCTTTCTGCTCTCCGGCTTCTGGACCGGCGTGGCCGGGCTGCTGTACCTCTACTACAACCAGTTCGTGAGCCCGCAGGCGGTGGCGCTGGCGGCCTCGGCCGAGGCGCTGCTGATGGTGATCGCCGGCGGCACCGCCACGCTGCTGGGCCCGATCACCGGGCGCCGCCCTGTCGTGGTCATCGTCAAGAACGTGGCCAGCGCCTACATCGAGCGGTGGAACTTCGTGCTGGGCGCCATCTTCGTGGCCATCGTGGTGTTCATGCCCGAGGGGCTGGTGCCGGGCTCGGTGCGGATGTGGCGCTGGGCGACCGCGGCGTGGCGCAGCGGCCGGGCCCGGCGCGCCCGGCTGGCTTGACAGGTGCCGGCCCGGCGCCAATAATCGCCTCACTCAATGGCGATTCGAGCCCACGACGCGGTGGCCGACCGGCCCGGCGTCGTTCCGGTCGGTAGCGCGGAGGTTCGCCCCCGGCGAAAGTCGCTGACCCTGCGGCGCGAGGGCCAGCTCGCCTATGCCCTCCTCACCCCCACGTTCCTCGTCGTCCTGTTCATGGTCGGCTATCCGTTCTGCTCCGCCATCTACATGAGCCTGCAAGACAAGATGGTCGGCGCCCCCGGCCACTGGGTCGGCCTGGCCAACTACGTCGAGCTGTTCCGCGACGAGGTGTTCCTGCGGACGGCGTGGAACAGCGTCGTCTACACCGTGGTGGCCGTGGCGCTGAAGTTCGTGTTCGGGCTGACGATGGCGCTGATCCTCGACCAGGAGCGGCGCTTCAACAACTTCTTCCGCGCGCTGCTGTTCGTGCCGTGGGCGGTGCCGGTCGTCATCGTGTCGCTCAACTGGCGCTGGATCTTCGACGACCTGAGCGGCTTCCTGAACAACTTCCTGATCACCTTTCACCTGAGCAACAGCATCATCTCCTGGCTGTCCGACCCCGCGCCTGGCCATGGGCTGCGTCATCGCGGTCGTGGTGTGGGCCGGCACGCCGCTCTACTCCATGACCTTCCTGGCCGGGCTGCAGGCCATCCCCGGGAGCTCTACGAGGCGGCCGAGATCGACGGGGCCTCCGTCGTCCAGCAGTTCTTCTACGTGACGGTGCCGCGCCTGCGCACGATCTTCCTCACCACCGTGATGCTGTCGACGATCTGGACCGCCACCAATCTCCAGTTCGTGTTCGTGCTCACGCGGGGCGGCCCGGCGAGCCGCACCGAGATCTTCCCGCATCTGGCCTTCATGACCGCGCTGGGGGCGCGGCGACTCGGCATGGGCGCGGCGGTGTCGCTGGTGTTCTTTCCCGTCCTGGTCGTGCTCATCGTGCTCCTGACCCGCCGGATGCTCCGGCCGTCGGACGACTGATGCGCTCGGTCGACCGGCACGCGGCGGGCGCTGAAGTGGATCGGCAACGGCCTGCTGGTGGTGATGCTGGTGTGGACGCTGGTGCCGTTCTACTGGATGATCGCGACCTCGCTCAAGAAGGACAAGGAGATCTACGGCTTCGAGGCCACGCTGATCCCGCGCCAGCCCGACGCTGACGCAACTACACGCGCCTGTTCGGGACCACGCCGTTCGTGAAGTATCTGCGCAACAGCACCATCATCGCCCTCGGCAACACGCTGGCCTCGCTGCTGTGCGCCTGCCTGGGGGCCTACGCGCTGGCCCGGCTGCGCTTCCCCGGGCGGGGCCTGATCGCGCGGGGGCTGGTCGTCTCGTACCTGGTGCCGCCGTCGCTGCTGTTCATCCCGCTGTTCGCGGTGCTGGCGACGCTGTCCCTCATCGACACGCACCAGGGACTGATCCTGACCTACCTGGGGTTCAGCGTGCCGTTCTGCACGTGGCTGCTCATGGGCTACTTCCGGACGGTGCCGCTCGAGCTGGAGGAGGCCGCGCTGGTCGACGGCTGCTCCCGGCTCGGCACCCTGGTGCGGATCATCCTGCCCATGTCGCTGCCGGCGCTGGCGGTGGTCGCGTTCTTCTCGTTCACGCAGTCGTGGAACGAGTTCCTGTACGCCAACGTGTTCGTGAACAGCGTGGAGGTGCGGACCATCACCACCGGTCTGACCCTCTTCATCGTCGAGGACGTGTTCTTCTGGGGGCCGATGATGGGCGCGGCGTTCCTCAGCTCGCTGCCCCCCGTGCTGCTCTATCTGGTATTCCAGCGCTGGGTCGTCAAGGGCCTCACGCTCGGCGGAGTGAAGGGCTAGAGCCAAAGGAGATCGCGATGCGTGAAGTGCAGATGACGCGGCGGCAGGCGTTGAAGACGGCGGGCGGGGCGGCGGTGCTGGCGAGCTCGCCGTGGTGGATGGTCGCCAAGAGCCACGCGCAGCGGGCCAAGAAGCTCGTCTTCTGGCACGTCCCGAACTTCACGCCGCTGGCCGACGAGCTGCAGAAGCAGCAGGTGTACGAGTTCGCCAAGCAGGCCGGCCTCAAGGAGGACGACGTCGAGTACGCGATCGTGGCCAACGAGCAGTTCAACGCCAAGCTGGCCGCCGCCATCGAGGCCGGCAACCCGCCCGACGTCACGCGGCTCTACGAGTCGAACGTCCAGTTCTACGCGGCCGAGCGGCCACCTGCTCGACGTCAACGACCTCGTCGAGAAGATGCGCCGGGAGCCCAAGGGCATCTTCGAGTCGGCCATGACCTCGGTCGTCGTACAAGGGGCGCGCCATGGGCGTGCCGCTGGCCGTCAATCCGTGGCCGATGCACGCGCGCATGGATCTGCTGGAGCAGGCCAAGGTCGAGTATCCCGAAGACGTGGGACGAGTTCGTCGAGACGAGCAAGAAGATCCAGTCGCCGCCGCGCCTGTTCGCCTTCGGCATGTGCCTGGGGCTGGTCGAGGACACCACCGACAACGTGATGAACCTGCTCTGGTGCTACGGCGGCAAGATGGTCGAGGCCGACAACAAGACCGTGGTGATGAACTCGGCCGAGAACGTGGCCGGCGTGAAGATGATCGAGGCCATGTTCAAGACGCACAAGATCATCCCGCCCGGCGCGATCTCGTGGGACAACTCCGGCAACAACAAGGCCTACCAGTCCAAGCAGGCCGCCTTCGTCATGAACCCGTCGAGCATCTACGCCTACCTCGACGGCAACGACAAGGATCTGCAGAAGGTCACCGGGCTCTTCCCGGTGCCGGCCGGGCCGAAGGGCACGGTCAACCAGATCGACACCTGGGCCTACGGCGCGTTCAAGAAGAACCCGTATCCGGACCTGGCCAAGGGGCTGCTCGACTACCTGATGCAGCCGGCCAACTACGACAAGATCATCCAGTCCACCGGCGGGCGCTGGGTGCCGGTGTACAAGCGCCTCTTCGACAGCCCGTTCTGGAAGGAGAAGCCGGCCTTCGCCCACTTCATCAAGATGGCGGAGACGGGCGTGCCGGTCAGCTACGCCGGCTCGCCGACGCCGGCGGCCGGCGAGGTGCTGAACACCCACGTCATCCCCAAGATGATCCAGCGCGTGCTCGTCGAGAACTGGGAGGCCGGCCAAGGCGCTCGAGGAGTGCCACAAGAAGATCGCGGAGATCTACGCCCGGAACGCCAAGGGCTAGCGCCCGGCGTCCGGTTTCGGTTCGGTGAAGGTCGTCGTCAACGCCCGCAACGGGACGCGCGATTTCGAGTGCGCGCCCGGGGAAAAGATCCTGCTCGCCGGTCTGGCGCAGCGGGGTCGAGCTCCCGTACGAGTGCGGGACCGGCACCTGCGGCACGTGCAAGGCCCGTCGGGCGAGCGGGCATACGACGACGCAGTGGCCCGAGGCGCCCGGCCAGCGTTATCTCAAGACCGAGGCCGAGCTCTTGATGTGTCAGAGCGTCGCCCACGACGACTGCGTGCTGGAGGTCGGGGCGCCGTTCAAGGAGGCGAGCCGCGCCGGCGCCGCGGGCGCTCGACGGTGTCGTGCGGGGGAGTCGCCGCTGACCCACGACGTGCTCGCCTTCGACGTGGATCTCGAGCAGCCGATCGATTTCGCCGCCGGCCAGTTCGCGCTGCTCACCGTGCCCGGCATCGTCGGCGCGCGCGCCTATTCGATGGTCAACTTCGAGCGGCGGGCCCGAGCGCCTGTCGTTCGTGGTGAAGAAGAAGCCCGGCGGGGTCGTGAGCGAGCGGCTCTTGGCCGACGGGATCGACGGGGTGCGCCTCGGCGTGTTCGCGCCCATGGGACACGCGATCTTCGCGCCCGACGTGCGACGCCACCTGCTGTGCGTCGCCGGCGGCAGCGGCATCGCCGGGATGATGTCGATCCTGTCGCTGGCCTGCCAGGACGGTCACTTCGGGGGCTGGGACGGCCACGTCTACTTCGGCGTGCGCACCGCCCGCGACGGGTTCTTCCTGGACGAGCTGGAGGCGCTGCGGGCGCGCGGCCGAGAACCGGCTGGCCATCACCGTGGCGCTCTCCGACGAGGACGTGCCGGAGTCGCTGAGCGCAGCCTATCCGGCCTTCACGTTCGCGCGCGGGATGGTGCACGCGGTGGCGGGGGAGCACATGAAGGGGCGCTTCGCCGAGGTCCGGGCCTACGTGGCCGGCCCGCCGCCGATGGTCGATGCCAGCCTGCGCCTGCTTGCTGCGGGAGGCGCGGCTGCCGCCGGCCGACATCCGTTACGACAAGTTCAGCTGACAAGGAGCCACGATGGGCCAGTACGATCGTCACGTGTTCGTGTGTACGAGCGGCGAGACCTGCCCGACCCAGGGTGACGTGGAAGCGTTCGTGAAGGCGCTGCGGGAGGGCGTGCGGGGCGCGAATCTCCAGGGTCGAGGTGCGCGTCAACAAGGCCGGCTGCTTCTCGCAGTGCGGCCACGGCCCGATGGTGGTCGTCTATCCCGAGAACGTCTGGTACGCGGGTGTGCAGGCCGGCGACCTCAAGGAGATTCTCGACTCGCACATCGTCGAGCGGCCGCCCGGTCGAGCGGCTGCGCTACGAGCCGGGCGTGCCGGGGGCGAACAAGACCGACGTGGGGCCCAAGAAGGACGCGGCCGCTCCCAAGGGCGGCGCCGCAGTGGAAGCGCGTGTGCGCGGCGGGGGACGTGCCGGCCAACGGCATGAAGGAGTTCCCGGTGGACGGTGTCGGCGGTGTCCTCGTCGTCAACACCGGCGAGGGCTTCGTCGCCTGCCAGGCCATGTGCCCGCACGAGGCGATTCCGCTCGAGGCGGGCGTGCACGACGGCCGCACGCTGACCTGCCTGGAGCACCTGTGGCAGTTCGACCTGCGCACCGGCGCGCCGATGGGCGACGCCACCGAGGGATTGAAGGGCTACCCGATCCGGGAGGACAAGGGCGAGCTCTACGTCTCCCTGGAGGGCTGACGCCGGCTACGAGGCGTCGTCGTCGCGCTCGAGGAAGTCGGTCACGCGCTTCATGATCTCGGCCTTGGGATAGATGGCGCCGAGGAAGCGAGCGCGCGTCAGGGGATCGCTGGCGAAGAAGCGCTCGTAGAGGACCTGGCGGCTGCCGAAGGCGCTGCCCGCGATGTCCCAGGCCAGGCGGAAGAGCTTCACCCGCTCGCGCGCATTCGCGCCTTCCGTGGCCAGGTACTGGTCGATGTCCGGCGCCAGCGGCGTGCGGAAGTCGGCCTCGGTCGGCGTGATCATGAAGCTGCTGGACCCGAGCAGCTGGAGGATCTCGGCCATCCGCGGGTAGGCGGTCGTGAACAGGTTGCGCGTGATCTCGACCGGCAGCGCGGACGGGGCGCATCACGCCCCACTCGATCGAGCTCGGCGTCGGCCTCGGCCGCGCGCATGCACGCGCGCATCAGCTCCGTGTACATCATCAGCTCGCCCAGGCGCTCCTCGGAGTGGGGCAGGTGGGCGTTGCCCAGCGTCTGCGTCATGTGCAGCGCCACGCCCAGGACGAACTCGCACTTGGCCAGGTTCTTGGCCGCGCCCTGATGCGCGGTGTGCATCGACGAGCCGGTGGTCATCGCCGGTGCCGTTGATCAGGTTGATGTCGCCCAGGAGAAAGACGCGCTCCCACGGCACCAGCACGTCGTCGAAGAACGCCACGCAGTCCATCTCCTCGAAGCGCGAGGCCAGCGGATGGTCGAAGTGGCTGCGCCCGAGGTCGAAGCTCTCGCGGCACAGGAACTTGAGCCCCGGCGTGCCGCAGGGGATCGCGAAGTTCAGCGCGAAGGGGCTGTGGGGCTGGTCCATCTGGGCCAGGCGCGGCGAGTAGACCGCGATCTCGTCGGCGATCGGCGCCAGCGTGGCCAGCACGCGCGCGCCGCGCACGATCACGCCGGCGTCGGTCTCGCGCACCACGTGCAGCGCGGTGCCCTCCTCGAGGTTGAGCACGCCCGACACGGTGCGGCTGCTTCTGCAGATTGATGAGCGCGTGGGTCAGCGTCAGGTCGCGCTCGCTGATGTGCTGGTGGTAGGCGCGCACGTTGTCGCCGAACTCCGGCCGGCACTGCGCGAAGTACTCGGCGGCCCCCGCCCAGGCGGCGAAGGTGACGTTCATGAAGTCCGGCGAGCGGCCCATCATGCCGCAGGTCGCCCGCGCCCAGTTGAGCATCATCACGCGGCGGCGCTTCCAGCTCGTCCCGGGTGCGCGGGATGATGAACGACTGCCCGAGCCGCTCGCCGCTGCGTCGGCGAGACGAAGGTCATCGTCGTCGCGCAGCTCGGGGTCGTGCTGCATGTCGTAGAGCGCGGCGATCGACAGCGCGCGCCGCGGCGCAGCCCGGGGTGCGCGGTCACGTCCTTGACGCGCTCGCCCCCCAGCCAGACCTCGCGCTCCTGGTCCCGCAACCCCTGCAGATATTCGCGACCCGTGCGTGCCGGCATGAACCTAGAGTACCGTCAAACGGCTAGGCGTCGAGCCACACGTTCCACAGCAGGGCGGCGGGGAACTGCAGGACGCCGCGGACGTTCTTGCGGAAGAGCGAGGGCTGGACGTACTGGCCCCACGGCACGAAGGGCACCTCGTCGTAGGCCACGATCTGGATCTGCTCGGCCAGCTGCTTGCGCTTGCCGGGATCGGTCGCGCGGATCCAGTCGAGGCGGAGCTTTTCCATCTGCGGGCTCGACGACCAGCCGAACCAGCCGCTCTCGCCGCCGCCGGCCACGCCGGCGTTGACGGCGGGGTTGAGCGCGTCGGACGAGATCCAGTTGGTCAGGAAGATGTTCCAGCCGCCGGCGCTGGGCGGATCCTTCTTGGCCCGGCGCGACAGCAGCGTGCTCCAGTCCACCGCCTGCAGGTCGACGGTGACGCCGATCTTGGTGAGCAGCTCCTGCGTGACGAGTGCGGTGCCGTGGATCTCGGGGCGGTCGGTGGGATCGAGGACGACGACCGGCCGGCCGTCGTAGCCCGACTCTTTCATGAGCTGCCGGGCCCGGTCGAGGTCTTGATGCGTGGGGGCGCCGGCCTTGGTCTCGTACGGGACCTTGCCGCAGAAGAAGATGCCCGGGGCAGGTGCGGTAGTACTGGGCCTGGCCGATGGCCGCCTGCAGGTACATCTCCTGGTCGACCATGTAGAGCAGCGCCTGGCGCGCCTTCTTGTTGTTGAACGGCGGATGCAGGTGATTGGGACGGAGCCAGCCGGTGAGGCCGACCGGATCGGCGACGAAGGTCGTGATGGCCGGGTTCTTGGTGAGCCGGGCGGCGAAGTCGGCGGACGGGAACTGCCAGTAGTCGAGCTCGCCGGCCTCGAGCGCGCTGGCCGCTGTTGCGGCGTCCGGCATGTAGCGCCACACCACGCGATCGAGGTAGACGTGCTTGCCGCCGGCCGCGCCGCTGGGCGGCTCGCTCCGCGGCACGTAGTCCGCGTTGCGCGCGTAGACCACCTGGTTGCCCGGCTGCCACTCCTCCTTGACGAACTTGAACGGTCCAGAGCCGATCGGGTCCTTCACCTGCTCGTCGGCCGACAGGGCGGCCAGCCGGGCGGGCATGATGAACGGCACGTTGCTCGAGGGCTTGCCGAGCGCCTCCAGGACCAGGCCGAACGGCTCCTTCAGCTCGAGCACGAAGCTCTTCCTGTCCGTGGCCTGCAGCTTGCCGGTGGCGGCGAACATGAGCTTGCCGAGCGGATCCTTCTTGCCCCAGCGGATCAGCGAGGCAACGCAGTCCTCCGAGGTCACCGGAGGACCGTCGTGGAAGCGGAGGCCGTCGCGCAGCGTGAAGCTGTACTTCATGGCATCGCGGCTGACCGTGTACTTGTCGACCATCTGCGGCTTGATCTGCAGGTTGGCGTCGGTGGCGAAGAGCGTGTCCCACACCAGGTAGGCGTGGTCGCGCGTGAGGTAGGCGCTCGTCCAGATGGGGTCGAGGATCTTGAGGTCGCCGATCGGGATGAAGCGCAGCGTGCCGCCCCGCCGCGGCGTCTGCGCCAGCGCGGGTGAGGGCAGGGCGCCGGCAGCGACGGCGGCAGCGGTCCCGGCCAGGAAATCGCGGCGGGTCAGCTCGGTCATCGGAGTCTCCTTCGGCTCAGCGCCCGAGATCGGCCTCGAGCGGGGGAAACGATTGCGGGGACAGCTGATCGGCGGTCAGGCCCTGCCAGTGCCACTCGGGGACGGTGCCCCACAGGCGATCGGCTTCGGCTTGCGCGGCGGCCAGCAGCGCGGGCTCGTCGAGGCCGATCACGTGACCGTCCTGCACGACGCGGCGACCGTCGACCCAGACCTGATCGACGTCGTCGGAGGTTCCGCACTGCACGAGCGCCTTGATCGGGTCGCGGTAGGGGCCCATGCGGAAGCTCTTCATGTCGATCAGCACGAGGTCGGCCTTGGCCCCGGGCGCCAGCCGGCCCAGGTCGTCGCGCCGCAGCGCTCGCGCTCCGCCCAGGGTGACCGCGGAGAAGACGTCGGCCGCGGTGGCCACGGTGAAGTCGCGCTCGACGATCTTGCAGAGGTTGGACACCCAGCGCATCTCGCTGATCAGGTCGCGCGGATAGGTGTCGGTGCCGAGCCCCACGTTGATCCCGGCGCGCGGAACTTCGCGAACGACTCGAGCGCGTTGCCGCGCCGGGCGAACACCAGCGGGCAGTGGGCCACGGAGGCGCCGCTCCGCGCGAGGATGTCGAGATCGCGCCCGGCGGGCAGGGCGGCCAGGTGGTGCGCGGTGCTGATGATGCAGTGGCCGACGATGGCGTCGGGACCGAGCAGCCCCGTGTCGGCCAGGTACTCGACCGGCGTCATCGTGTGACGGCGCAGGATCTCGTGGAACTCGAGCAGGTTCTGGCCGGCGTGGATCTCGATGCCCACGCCCAGCTCGTCGGCGGCCTTGCGCGTGGCCCGCAGCAGCGCCGGGCTGCACGTGTCGACCTGATAGGGAAAGAGCATCCCCTGGATGCGGCCGTCGTAGGCGCCGGCCCGCGTGCGGATGAACTCCTTGGCGCGCTCCAGCCCGGCCATCCCGTCGGCTTCGTTGTCCTCGTAGGAGACGCGCCCGCCCCCGTCGACGACGTACTCGGCCGACTTGTAGGCCGGGCTCAGGTAGGCGCGCAGCCCCAGCTCACCGGCGATCCGGGCGTGGGACTCGGCCGCCACGCCGATGTCCACGACCGTGGTGCAGCCGTTGCGGAGCATCTCGGCCATGGCGAAGCGGCCGCCGACCTCCGGGTCCTGCCGCGGGCCGAGCGACTTGGCGCCCTTCTTGGCGCCGTAGTAGTTCAGGAAGCCGGTGTGGAAGTAGTCGCGCCGGCCGACGTCGGCGATGAGGCGGCCGCCGGCCTCGACGTCGGCGTGGCAGTGGATGTTGACGAGGCCGGGGATGACGAGCTTGCCGGTGGCGTCGATGCGCTGGTCGACCGCGCCGGCGAACGACCGGCCGACGAAGGTCACCCGGTCGGCGTCGAAGACGAGCGCGCCGCCGCGCAGGAGCCGGTGGCCGCCCTCGGCGTAGGCGACGACGTCGCCCCCGTGGATCAGCGTCTTCATGGGGTCTCCTCCCTATTCCTCGGTCCCGGGCGCGAGCCACGGGCAGGCGATGCGCTCGACGAGCGCGACCGCGCCGAAGAGCACGATGGCCATCACCGAGAGCAGGATCATCGAGCTGAAGGCCAGCTCGGTCTTCCAGTACGAGGTCGCCGACAGGATCACGTAGCCGAGCCCCTGATCGGAGCCCACGAACTCGCCGACCACCGCGCCGATCACCGACAGCGTGATGGCCACCTTGGCGCCCGCGAAGAAGAACGGCAGCGCCATGGGCAGGCGGACCTTGAGAAACGTCTTGAAGGCGCTGGCCCGGTACGAGCGGCTGAGATCGAGCAGCTCGGGCGGCGTGGCGGCCAGCCCGGTCGCCGTGTCCACGACCACGGGAAAGAAGGCGACCAGGAACGCGACGATGATCTTGGGGATCTCGCCGTGGCCCACGACGAGCAGCAGCACCGGGGCGATGGCGATCTTGGGCACGGACTGCGTGAGGACGATCAGCGGATAGAGCGCACTCTTGAGCGCCGGCGAGTAGACGATCAGCACGGCGAGCGGCACGCCGACCAGGATGGACAGCGCGAAGCCGCCGAGGGTCTCGTAGAGCGTCACCCACGATGTGCGCCGAGGAAGTGGTAGCGCCACTCCCAGCCGGCGGCCAGGATGGCGGACGGCGGCGGCATGATGAAGCGGGGGACGTGCAAGGCATGGGTGGCGGCTTCCCAGACGGCGAGCACGCCCAGCAACGGTGGCGGCCGGCACCACGTAGTCGCCGAAGACCCGCCGGCTCGTGGTCGCGGTCACGCCGGCTCCTTGCGGCGCGCGAAGATGAGGCTGCGGACCTCGTCGCTGGCCGCCTTGAACCGCGGATCGAACTCCAGGTCCATCGTGCGCGGCCGCGGCAGGTCGACGTGCAGCACCCGGGCGATGCGGCCCGGCCGCGGCGTCATGACCACCACCCGGTCGGCCAGCAGGATCGCCTCCGGGATGCTGTGCGTGACGAACAGGATGGTCTTGCGCCGCTCCTCCCAGATGCGGAGCAGCTCGAGGCTCATCTCTTCCCGGGTCATGGCGTCCAGCGCGCCGAACGGCTCGTCCATCAGCAGCAGGCTGGGATCGGGCAGGAGCGCGCGACAGATGGCCACGCGCTGCTGCATGCCGCCCGACAGCTCGCGCGGGTAGCGGTGCTCGAAGCCGGCCAGGCCGGTCAGCTCCAGCAGATCGCCGGCGGGCTTTCGGTACTGGCGCGGATCCAGCCCGAGCATCTCGACCGAGAACAGCACGTTGTCGAGCACCGAGCGCCAGGGCAGGAGCACGGGCTGCTGGAAGACGAAGCCCACGTCGGGGAACGGCTCGGTGCACCGGCTGGTCGCGGATGTGGATGCGGCCGCGCGTCAGCGGGACCAGGCCGGCGACCAGCTTCAGCAGGGTGCTCTTGCCGCAGCCGCTCGGCCCCACCAGCGTGACGAACTCGTTCTCGCCGACCTCCAGGGTGATGTCGTCGAGGGCCGGCACGAGGTCGCCTCGCCGCGTCCGATAGGTCTTCTCGACGTGATCGAGGCGGATCACGCCGGCGGCGGCGGCTACTTCCGGTCGGGCAGCAGGTCGTTGGTGTAGAGCTCGTCGACCGCCACCTTGCGCTTGAGCTCCAGGTACTGCGTGTAGGTGTCTCGCGTCTTTTCCAGGCGCGCCGGCTCGAACTGGCCCACCGCGACCTTGCCGCTGGTGACCTCTTCGGCGTAGACGAAGCGGGTGGCGACCTGGGCGGCCCCCAGCGGCGCCGTCGGCGTCGACCTCGGGGTGGTGCTTGAGCAGGTACCCCACGCCTTCGTCATAGTGCTTGTTGCGGAACGCGTAGTCGGCGCCCTTCAGCGTGGCGCGCAGGAAGGCCTTGAGGCCGTCGGGGTCCTTGGCGATCGTGTCCTCGCGGGCGACCAGCGAGGTGGAGCTGAGGTCGAAGCCGAGATCGGCCCACGCCGAGAGCAGCCGGAGGTCCACGTTCTGCTGCTTGGCGATCTTGCGGATGCGCGCCTCGTGCACGACGAAGAACGGCACCGCGTCGGTCACGCCCCGGATGAGCGAGGGCGGCATCGAGGCGGCGTCCATCGTCACCCAGGTCACCGAGTTCGGCTTGAGGCCCGAGAGCTTCTCGAACACCGGCCACAGGATCTGATGGCTGTTGCCGGCCGAGATCGCCAGCTTCTTGCCCTCCAGCTCCTTGGGCGTCTTGATCGGCGAATCGGCTGCGCACGAAGACGCCGTGCGGCGGACGGCGATACCACAGCGCGATGGCCTTCACCGTCACGTCGGTGTTGGCGCGCGCCGCGATCAGCGCCGACATGTCGGCGATGCCGACCTCACCCTGGCCGGCGGCGATGCGCTTGATCGGTGTCGCCCGAGCCCTGGCCGCGGAGGATCTTCACGTCGAGGCCTTCGTCCCGGTACCAGCCCTTCTCCAGCGCCGTGTAGTGCGGGATGTACTCGCCGGTCGGCACGAAGTCGAGGATCAGCGTGTAGCTCTTGAGCGGCTTGGGCTGAGCCGGGCCCAGCGCGGGCACGGCCGCCAGGACGAGCATGACCGCGACGAAGGCGAGCGCGACCCGGGGGGCTCGATTCATGGGGCATGATTCGCACGCGGGTCCCGGGCGTGTCAAGCCCGTGGGATAATCCCCGCCGACGATGAGCGCGCTCGCCGTGCGGAACCTCGACAAGTCGTTCGGCGGCCTGCGCGTCACCGCCGGGCGTCAGCCTGACCGTGGAGCCGGGCGAGCGGCGGCTCATCATCGGGCCCAACGGCGCCGGCAAGACCACGCTGTTCAACCTGATCACCGGCGAGCTCTCGCCCGATGGCGGCTCGGTCTCGCTCTTCGACCGCGACATCACGCGGGTGCCGAGTCGCCGGCGCTTTCACCTGGGCATGGCGCGCACCTACCAGATCATCACGCTCTTCCCCGGCGAAACGCTGCTGCGCAACGTGACGCTGGCGCTGCTCGGGCCTCTCGCGCGTGCGCTGGAATCCACTGGTCCGGCTGGCCGGGCAGCGCGCGCTGATCGCCCGCGCCCGCGAGACCCTGGCCCGCGTGGGGCTGGAGGGCCTGGCCGAGCGGCCCCTGCGCGAGACGGCCTACGGCGAGCGCCGGCGGGTCGAGATCGCCATGGCGCTGGCCCAGAATCCGCGAGTGCTCCTGCTCGACGAGCCGTTCGCCGGGCTGTCGGTCGCGGAGCGGCGCGACGTGCTTGCGGCTGGTCACCGGGATCCCGCGCGAGGTGACCATCGTGATGATCGAGCACGACATGGACGTGGCGCTCGATTTCGCCGAGCGCATCAGCGTGCTGCACTTCGGCGAGGTGGTGGTGGAGGGGACGCGCCGCGAGGTGGTCGACCACCCGCGGACGCGAGAGATCTACCTTGGCGAGTGAGGCGCTGACGCTGCGCGAGATCGACGCGTACTACGGCGACAGCCACGTGCTGCGCCGGGTGTCGCTGCACCTGCCCGAGGGGCGCCTGCTGGGCCTGCTGGGCCGCAACGGCGCCGGCAAGACCACGACGCTGAGCGTGACCGTCGGCCTGCTGCCGCGCGCGCCACGGCGCCGTCGAGGTCTACGGCCGCGCGGTCACCGGCCGGACGCCGGAGGTGATCGCGGCGCACGGCGTGGCGCTGGTGCCCCAGGGCCGCCGCGTCTTCCGCAACCTCACGGTGCAGGAGAACCTGACCGTGGCCGGACGCCGGCCGCGCGACGGGCGGGCCGCCCCGTGGACGCTCGACAGCGTCTACGGCGTGTTCCCGCGCCTGAGCGAACGGCATCGCCAGATGGCCGGCTCGCTCTCCGGCGGCGAGCAGCAGATGCTCGCGATCGCCCGCGCGCTCATGTCCAATCCGCGCGTGCTGCTCATGGACGAGCCGTCCGAAGGCCTGGCCCCCCAGATCGTGGCCGAGGTCATGACCACCATCCGGCGACTCAAGGCCCAGGGGCTGTCGATCGTGCTGGTCGAGCAGAACGCGCGGCTGGTCTTCGAGGTGGCCGACGACATCGTCATCCTCAACAGCGGCGAGGTCGCCTTCGCGGGATCGGCGGCCGACCTCCACGCCCAGGGTGTCGACCTGCGCCAGCATCTAGGAATTTATTGACGTGACGTTGCTCGACGCGTGAACTTCAGGGCGTTCCGGCATCGGGATTTTCGGTTGTTTCTGGGTGGGCAGCTGGTGTCGATGATCGGAACATGGATGCAGAGCGTGGGGCAGGCGTGGCTGGTGCTGGAGCTCACGCGCTCGGCATGGTCGCTCGGTCTGGTGAGCGCGCTGCAGTTCATTCCCGTGCTGTTCCTGTCGCCGATCGGCGGCGCGATGAGCGACCGGTTCGCCAAGCGGCGGGTCCTGCTCCTGACGCAGTCGACGATGATGCTGCAGGCCTTCGTGCTCGCCGCCCTCGTGTACAGCGGCCGGGTCCAGTACTGGCACGTGGCCGTGCTCGCGACCATCTACGGGCTGGGGCGGGCGGTGGACATCCCGGCGCGCCAGGCCTTCGTGACGGACCTGGTCGGCAAGCCCGACCTGCCCAACGCGGTCGCGCTCAACTCGATCATCTTCAACACCGCCCGCATCGTGGGGCCCGCGGCCGCCGGGTTGCTCATCGCCCGCTTCGGCGTGGCCATGGCCTTTCTCCTCAACGGCATCAGCTTCCTGGCGGTCCTGGCCGCCCTGCTCGCGATGCGCACCGACGGGCGCCCCGATCCGGCCGGCCGGGTGGGGCTCCGGGCCGGGCTGATCGGCGCGTTGACCTACGCGGCGGCCACGCCGACCGTCGCGGTCACGCTCGGCCTGCTGGTCGTCATGAGCCTGCTCGTGCTCAACTTCAACGTCTTCGTCCCGCTGGTCGCCTACCAGGTCCTGCACGAGGGCGCGCACGGCTTCGGGCTGCTCATGTCGGCGCTGGGAGCCGGGGCGGTGGCGGGCGCGCTCGGGCTGACGCTGTTTGGCCGTGACCGCCCGTCGCTGTCCACCCTGACGTGGACGGCGGCGATCCTGTGCGTGGGCATGCTGGGACTGGCGATGGTCGGCCACTTCGCCACGGCGGCCGCGGTCCTCGTGGTGCTCGGCTTCTGTCAGATCCTGTTCACCACGGGATGCAACACCACGCTGCAGCTGGCCACGCCCGACGCCCTGCGCGGGCGCGTCATGGGGCTCTACGCCCTGGCCTTCGCCGGCATGACGCCGTTCGGCGCGCTGCTCATCGGCTTCGTCGCCGAGCACCTGGGCGTGCGGGTGGCGTGCGGGTTCAGCGGCGGCTGCGGCCTGGCCGCGATGGTCGCGCTGCTCCTGTCCAAGCGTCTCGTGGCAGAATCGCCCATCAAGACCGCGTGAGGGATGCGCGATGACGCCCTATGACGGCTACCATCGCCGCGCCGTGCCGCCGCCCGATCCGGAGCTGACCGAGGTCGGGCCCGGCACGGCGGGCGGCGAGTACCTGCGGCGCTTCTGGCAGCCGGTGGCCTTCGTGCGCGAGCTCGGCCCGGCGCCGCTGCGCGTGCGGATTCTCGGCGAGGATCTGGTGGTCTTTCGCGACCGCGCCGGACAGATCGGCGTGCTGCACCTGCACTGCGCGCACCGCGGGACGTCGCTCGAGTTCGGCATTCCCGTCGAGCGCGGTATCCGGTGCTGCTATCACGGCTGGGTGTACGACGTCGACGGCCGCTGCCTGGAGACGCCCGGCGAGCCAGCCGGCAGCCGGCTGTGCGAGCGCGTCGTGCCAGGGCGCCTATCCGGTCCACGAGTTCACCGGGCTCGTCTTCGCGTACCTCGGCCCGCCCGACCGGCGGCCGCCGTTTCCCCTGTACGACAGCTACGCGGTGCCTGGCCTCGTCCTGATGCCGGCGGCGAAGTTCGCGCTGCCGTGCAACTGGCTGCAGGTGAAGGACAACAGCATGGACCCGGTGCACACCGCGTTCCTGCACGCGCTGAGCAGCGGCTACCAGTTCACCGAGGCGTTCGGAGTGGTGCCCGAGCTGGACTGGATGACGACCGAGGCCGGGATGGTCTACATCGCCACGCGCCGGGTGGGCGAGCTGGTGTGGGTGCGCGTCTGCGACTTCATGCCGCCCAACGTGCACCAGTTCACGCGCGAGATCGAGGAGGCCACGCAGGCCAAGAGCGCCAGCCGGCCGGTGATCATCCGCTGGGCCGTGCCCAACGACGACGGGCAGACGACCAACTTCGAGCTGGCCCAGGTCGACCCGGCGTGGGGCTTGACGGCCGAGCAGGTGGCCCAGCCGGGCTTCGGCCAGTCCGACGATCGCCCGTACGCCGAGCGGCAGCGCCAGCCGGCGGACTTCGACGCCCAGTCGAGCCAGCGGCGGATCGCGGTGCACGGTCTCGAGCACCTGGCCTCCACCGATCGCGGCGTCATCATGCTGCGGCGGATCGTGCGCGACGGCATCCGCGCGGTGGCGCGCGGCGAGGATCCGCCCGGGTCTCGGCGGAAGCGACGGCAAGGTCATCCGGACCTTCACGCAGGACACGGTGCTCCGCGTGCCGCCGGCGGCCGATCCCGAGGAGGATCGCCGGCTGCTGCGTGCCACCGGCCGTGATACGGTGACTCACCGATGACGACGGACGCCGCACAGGACCCGGGCGAGCTGATCGAGGCGTACTACGAGGCCGGCTGGACCGACGGCCTGCCGGTGGTGCCGCCGAGCGACGCGTCGGTGGAAGCCATGCTCGCCGCCGGCGGCTTTCGCGGCAACGAGGTCATCGGCGAGATCGCCGGTCGCAACACCGAGGTGGTGGCCGACAAGGTGGCGATCAACGCCGTCATGGCCGGGTGCCGCCCGGAGTACCTGCCGGTCGTGGTCGCCGCGCTGCGTGGGCTCTGTCACCCCGACTTCTCGTATCACGGACCGGCCAGCAGCACCGGTGGCTCGGCCATGGTCCTGATCGTCAACGGCCCGATCGTGCGCCGGCTGGCGATCAACCACGGCAACAACGCCTTCGGCCAGGGGCATCGTCCCAACGCGACGATCGGGCGCGCCGTGCGGCTGGTCATGATGAACGCCATGAACACGCGGCCGGGATTTCTCGATCGCGCCACGCTCGGCAATCCCGGCAAGTACACGTTCTGCTTCGCCGAGACGGAGGACGATCATCCGTGGGAGCCGCTGCACGTGAGCCGCGGCTGCGCCCCCAGCGACAGCGCGGTGACCGTGATCGCGACGAACAGCCTGTACCAGGTCTACAACCAGCTCGCGGCGACGCCCGAGCCGCTGCTTCTCTGCTTCGCCGACGCGCTGGCGAATCTCGGCTCGCCGAATCTGAAAGGCTTCAACGAGTCGCTGATCGTCCTGGCCGGCGAGCACGCCGAGGTGCTGCGGGCCAGCGGCTGGAGCCGCCGCCAGGTGCAGCAGTTCCTCATCGACCACGCGCGCCGGCGCGTCGCCGACCTCAAGCGGGCGGGGCGGCTGCCCGGGGTCGTCGGGCCGGGGGACGAGACGACGTGGCGACACGTGTTCGAGCGGCCCGACGACATTCTGATCGCGTGCGCGGGCGGGCGCGCCGGGAGCTGGTCGGCGTGTCTGCCGGGCTGGGGCACCAAGTGGACGCGCAGCGTGACCACGCGCATCGAGATTCCAGGAGGGACGGCATGAAGCTCTTCGATCCCACGTCCAAGCCGGTGGAGCGCCAGGTCGAGGTGGCGCGGCGGCCGGCCGCGCTGCAGGGGCTGCGGCTGGGGCTGGTCGACAACACCAAGTTCAACTCCGACACGCTGCTGCACAAGCTGGCCGACCGGCTGCACCGCCGCCACGGCATGACCGTGAGCGTCACCAACCGCAAGCGCTCGCCGAGTCACGAGATCGACGAGGCCGGTATCCGGGCGCTGCGCAGCCAGGCGGACCTGGTCGTCTCCGGCATCGGCGACTGAGGGTCGTGCAGCTCGAGCAGTGTGCTCGACGCGATCCTCCTGGAGCAAGAAGGCATCCCGGCGGTGGCCATCGTGACCACGCCGTTCCGGACGACCGGTGAGGCCATGGCGGCCAGCTGGGGCAAGCCGGGCTACCCGTTCGTGGACACGCCGCATCCCATCGCCAACCTGACCGAGCGGGAGCTCGACGAGCGCGCCGACGCCCTCGTGGACGCCGTCGAGCGCTGCCTGCAGGGGCGTTGAGGCCGCTCGGCCCGTGGCTGGCCGCCATGGCCGTCGTCGGCGTCGCGGCGGTGCTCGTGGCGTTGACCTTGCGCCAGCCCGACGTGCCGGTCTATGCCCCGACGGCGGTCGTCCCTCAGGATGTCGGCCGTCGTCTGGTGGGCCCGGTGCTCTACACGGTCGACGCGACGGAGGCGGAGGCCTGGCGCTACTTCTCGTTCCGCCTGGGCTCGGTGGTCGGTGAGGACAGCCGGGGCTGGGACCTGGCGTTCCGCCGCTACGCGATCATCACGGGCCAGGGCGGCGGCGCCCTCGACCTCGGTGAGCGGCGCTTCGACGAGGTCCGCACGGTCCCGGCCGACGGGTACATCGCGACCGAGCGCGCCGGCGATCCGCGCAATCCGGCCATCGCCAGCTGGTACCACTACGGCTTCTTCTCGCACGTGCTGACGCCGAAGGGGCACGTGTGGGCGGTGCGCACCACCGACGGGCGCTACGCCAAGCTCGAGATGGTGGGCTACTACTGCCCGGGCTCGCGGCCGGGCTGTCCGACCTTCCGCTACGTCTACCAGGGCGACGGCTCGACGGCCGTCGCCCCGTAGCGTCGACTGCATCAGGCCGTGACTCAGTAGAGGGTCTTCAACCGCTCCTGCGAGTCGCGCTCGTACTGCTCGACGGTCTCGAAGGGCTTCACCGGCAGCAGATCCCAGATCATGCGCTGCATCGAGGGGACCGCGGCGGCGTCGGGCCAGCGCTCGGGCTGCCACAGCCCCGCACGCTTGAAGGCGCGCGCGCAGTGCAGGAAGCACTGCTCCACTTCGACCACCAGCGCGGTGACCGGCCGCTTGCCTGCGACCGCGAGCGTGTCGAGCAGAAGCTCATCCTGCACGATCCGGGCGCGGCCGTTCACGCGAAGGGTGTCCTCGCGGCCGGGAATGAAGAAGAGCAGGCCGACGTGGGCGTTCTCGACGATGTTGCGCAGGCCGTCGAGCCGATTGTTGCCGATCCGGTCAGGGATGGCCAGGTGACGGTCGTCGAGGACGTGCACGAAGCCGGGGATGTCGCCCTTGGGGGAGACGTCACAGCGTCCGTCCGCTCCCGCCGTCCCCATCACCAGGAATGGCGCGAGCGCGATGAAGGCGCGACAGTGCTCGTCGAGCGTCGGGTGCTCCTTGGCCACCGCCCGCTCGCCCGGGAAGCCGTACAGCGCCCGCAGCTCCGGCTCCGAAGTGACCACGCGCTCCCCCATGACGCCCTCCGTCGCCGGGTTACTTGATCAGGCCGTAGAACTTCCCGGCGTTCTCGCAGGTGATCTTGCGCACCACGTCGGCCGGCAGGTGGCCGAACTGCTCCTCGATGTACTTCGACGACTCCGGCCACACGCCGTCGGTGTGCGGATAGTCGGAGGCCCACATGAGCGTCTCGACGCCCATCTCGTCGATCAGCCGGGTGCCGATCCGGTCGAACTGGAAGGTGGCCTTGCACTGCCGCCGCCAGTAGTCGCTCGGCTTCATCGTCAGGCCGAGGTCGCGGAAGCGGTCCTCCCACTCGAAGTCCATGCGGTCGAGCGCGTAGGGGATCCAGCCGATGCCGCTCTCGCCGAAGGCGATCTTCAGATTCGGATACCGCTCGAGCACGGCGGCGCCGATGATCGCGGCCAGGATGTTGACGAGGTTCATCTGGAACGCGGAGACGCCGGTGAACAGCGCGGCGCGGCGCGCCAGGTTGGTCGGCGCCTTCTCGCGCACGCTCGCCGGCGTGCTGCGGGAACGTGTGGAAGTGCAGCGGCAGGTTCACGTCGTTGACCGCCTTCCACAGCGGCTCCCACATGGGATGCCACATGGGCTCCATGTCCCACGAGCAGGAGAGCTCCAGCCCGCGCAGGCCCATCTTGGCCACGCGATGGACTTCCTTCACCGCGGCGTCGATGTCGCCGTAGGGCAGGCAGGCCAGGCCGATCTGCCGGTCGGGATAGTGACGGCAGAAGTCCTTCAGCCAGTCGTTGTAGATGCGGAACATCTCCTTGGCGGCGTCGTGGTCGTTCAGCCGGGTGGCCGCGCCGAGGATGCCGAAGATGACCTCGGCCTGCACGCCGTCGAGCTCCATGTCCTTGATGCGCAGGTGCGGATCGGTCGGGCGGCGGATGCCCTTCTTGCCGTCGTCGTAGAGGCCGACCGCGGCCATCTTGTCGACGCGGTAGTTCTGGCCCGGCACCATCTTCTGGCCTCCGGGGCCGACGCCGCCCACCAGGCCGAACGACGTACCGTTCTTGCACGTCCAGAACGGCCCGTCGGGGCCGTCGACGACGTACGGCATCCGCTCCCGCATCGCCGCGCTGGCGTTGGCGGTGAAGAGGTCGTCGGGAATCCAGGGCATGTCGATGTGGCAGTCGGCCGAGATCCGCGTGTAGTTCATCTTGTCCTCGCTATGGCTTGAGCTTCACGTCCTCGTACGGGGCGGAATAGGGAAACGACGGGATGAGGCTGAGCGCCGGCTCTTCGACCCGCGGCCCCACGCCGCGAATGAATCCGTTCTCCCACCGGCTCGTCGTTGTGGAACTTCGCGGCGCGCACATCCCAAAGAGCCGTTTCATGGAGATGATGGCGATTCTGCGCGGTGGGCGGGGCGGCGTCAAGCCGTCCCTCGCCGGGGCGGCGCCAGCACCCCCAGCACGGCGTCGAGCGCCGGGCTGATCGGCTTGTCGCGACGGCGGATGACGCCCAGCCGGCGGTGCAGGGCGGGCCGGAGGGGAATCGCGGCCAGCTTGCGCCGCCGGACCTCGTCCTGCACGGACACGGCCGAGGTCACCGCCAGTCCCAGGCCGGCGGCGACCAGCCGCTTGATCGCCTCGGCGTTGCCGAGCTCCATCACCACGCGCGGGGCCAGGTCCACGCGGCGGAACCACTCCTCCACGATCTTCCGGATGGTGCCGCCGCGCTCGTAGACGATGAGCCGCTCGCGGGACAGCTCGCGTGGCGTGACGGCGCGCCGGCCGGCCAGCGGCGAGCGGGTGGGCGCGATGGCCACGAGCGGATCGACGCAGAACGGCGTCACCGTGAGGTCGCGCGAGGTCATGGGCAGCGTGACGACCGCGACGTCGAGCCGGTTCGCCACCACGGCCGCCGCGATGTCCAGCGAGTTGCCGGTCACCACGGTGACCTCCACGCCGGGGTAGCGGCGCTGCAGGCGCCGGAGCATGGGCGGAAGCATGTAGATGCTGGCCGTCGCGCCCGTGCCGAGCCGGACCGCGCCGGTCACGCGGCCGCGCAAGCCGTGGATGGCCGTGCGCGCGGCCTCCAGCTGGGCCAGCGCCCGCGCGGCGTGGTCGAGCAGGATCCGGCCGGCCTGGGTGGGGAAGGCCCGCTTGCCGATGCGCTCCAGCACCGGCGTGCCCAGGTCTTCCTCCAGCAGGCGGATGTGGTGGCTCAGCGCGGGCTGGCTGAGGTGCAGCGACTCCGCCGCGCGGGAGAAGGAGCCGTACCGCGTGATCTCGGCCAGCGTACGGAGATGGGCGGGGGTGAGGGCCATGCTGGGCAAAGTATATCGAATCGTCGGCATTCAAACGATTCATTGGATTGTCCGGTGACGGCCGGCGCATGCTCGTCGACATGAACGACCTATCGATTCGCCGGGCGGGACCCGCCGATGCCGAGGCGATCGCCGCCATCTACAACGAGGGCATCGAGGATCGCGTCGCCACGCTCGAGACCGAGCTGCGGACCCCGGACGAGCGGCGCGCGTGGCTGGCCGCCCGCGGGGAGCGCCACCCCGTGCTGATCGCCGAGCGCGGCGACCTGACGCTGGCGTGGGCCAGCCTCAACCCCTTCAATCCGCGCGCCGCCTACGCCCACGTGGCCGACCTGTCGATCTACGTGGCGCGCGGGGCGCGGGGCACCGGCGTGGGCAGAGTCTTGCTGTCACGCACCATCGACGAGGCGCGAGGCCTCGGCTTTCACAAGATGGTGCTCGCGGCATTTCCGACGAACACCGCCGGCATGCGGCTCTACGCGCGGCTGGGCTTCACCACCGTGGGGACCTACCGCGAGCAGGGCTGCCTGGACGGCCGCTGGGTGGACGTCATCGTCATGGAGCAGATCCTTGCCTAGCGGCCGACGACACGACGACTGGCGCCGGGAAAGCGAGTGGCTGGGGGTGTGGATCAACGAGATGCACGCCGACTACCTCGCGCACGATCGGCTGGCGGAGGCGCGCGCCCGGGCGGCGCGACAGACGCTGGTGGCCGAGCTGCGGGCCCAGCGGGCTCCAGACCACGCGCGGCTGGCTCGCGCGTCTGGCGGAAGCTCTGAGGACGCTGGCGCGCTGGGGGGCGGCGGCCGGGCGGCTCAGGAGCCGCCCGTCACGTCGATGGTCACACCGGTGACGAAGTCGGCGTCGCTGCTGGCCAGAAAGCAGATGACGCGCGCCTGATCCTCGGGGACGGCCACCCGGCGCAGCGGCACCTTGGCGTTCTCGGCTTCCTTCTGCTCGGCAGACATGCCGTCCCAGCGCGGCTGCAGTCGCGGGCTGAGCGTGAGACTCGGGGCGATGGCGTTGACGTTGATGCCGTAGGGCCCGAGCTCGAGCGAGAGCTTCTTGGTCAGCGCGATGATTCCGCCCTTGGCCGTGGCGTAGGCGGCGCTGCTGCTGGGGCTCCGCCCGCGGCCGGCGATCGACGAGATGCAGACGATCTTGCCCGAGCGCTGACGCTTCATGACCGGCACCACCGCGTTGATGAAGAGGAACGTGCCGGTGAGGTTGAAGTCCAGGAGATGCTGCCACTCCTGCTGCGTGAGCTCGTCGACCGTGGCCGCCGGCTTGCCGATGCTCGTGCTGCCACCGACCGCGGGAAGCAGGATGTCGATCCGGCCGTGGGTCTCGAGCGTGCTGCGCACGACGTCCTTCGCCTGAAAGGCGTCGAGGGCGTCGGCCGTCCGCCCGTGAGCGGTCCCCCCGGCGCCGCGGATCGCGCCCAGCACCTGCTCGAGCGCGGCCTTGTCGTTGTCGACGGCGACGACGGTGCCGCCCTCGCGGCCGATGATCTCGGCGGTGGCGCGGCCGATGCCGCGCCCCGCCGCCGTGATCAGCGCGACCTTGCCCGTGAAGCGCATGACGCTAGTTCTTGTAGGAAGGATCGCGACGGTCGAGGCGGCGCAGCAGCCCCGGCCACACGAGCTTGCCCTGGCCGCCGCGGCGCGCCTGCTCCGTGTTGGCCGCCGCGTAGCCCGCGTCCATGACTTCCTTCGGGATCGAGATCAGCTCGCCGCCGCCGGACTGGCCGCGCACCTGGATGGCGCAGGACGACTCCAGGTAGTACATGCGCACCCACGCGTCGGCCACTTCCTGGCCGACCGTGAGCAGGCCGTGGTTGCGGAGGATCAGCGAGTTCGTGTCGCCGAGATCCTTCGACCAGCCGCGGCTTCTCCTCGTCGTTGAGCGCCGGCCCCTCGTAGTCGTGGTAGCTGAGGCTCGTCAGCACGAACAGCGAGTGCTGGGAGATCGGCAGCAGCCCGGCGCGCTGCGTGGCCACGGCGATGCCGGCCGCGGTGTGCGTGTGCAGCACGCACTTGGCGTCGTGACGGCCGGCGTGGATGGCGCTGTGGATGACGAAGCCGGCCGCGTTGACCGGGAACGGCGAGTCCATGACCTTCTTGCCGTCGAGGTCGATCTTGACCAGGCTGGAGGCGCTGATCTCGTCGAAGAACACGCCGTACGGGTTGATGAGGAACTGGTCCTCGGTCCCCGGCACGCGCAGCGAGATGTGCGTGAAGACGAGGTCTTCCCACCCGTAGAGCGACACGAGGCGGTAGGCGGCTGCCAGGTCGACGCGGGCGGCCCACTCCTCGGGCGAGACCTTGTCCTTGACCGACGGGATATCGAGCGCGGCGCTGGTCATGCGGAAACCTTTCTCTCGGGGAGGTTGTAGAGCTTCACCACGTTGTCGCACGTGATCTTGCGCTGCACGGACGCGGAAAACCCGCTGAGGTTCTTCTGCAGGTGGGCCCGCGACTCCGGCCACACGCAGTCCGGGTGCGGATAGTCGGTGCCCCAGATGATGTTGTCCTCGCCGATCAGCGGCACGATCGGCTCCAGATACTGGTCTTGCTGGTACGTCACGTAGCCCTGGCGGCGGAAGTAGTCGCTCGGCTTGAGCTTGAAGCCCAGGCTGCGGGCGCGGTCCTCGTACTCGGTGTCGAGCCGGTCGAACACGTAGGGCAGCCAGGTCACGCCCGACTCGCCCAGGACGAAGCGCAGGTCCGGGTACTTCTCGCACGCGCCGGAGGCGATGACCGACACGAGCACTTCCATCGTGTCGAGCTGGAACAGCGAGGAGCGCACCAGCCGCCACTGCGTCATGTACTTCTGCTCCATCTCCGGCGTGTCCGGCGCGCGCACCGCCTTGAACCCGGTGGAGTGGAAGGAGATCGGGAAGTGGCACTCCGCCGCCGCCTCCCACATCGGGTACCACTCGTGCTGATACATGGGCGGGGTCATGCGCTTGAACGCCAGGTCGCCGCCCTTGAGCCCCATCTTGGCGCACCGGCGGATCTCGGCAGCCGCCACGATCGGGTCGTTGTTGGGGATGATCGCCAGCGGGAACACCCGGGTGGGATCCGACCGGCGGGCGAAGTCCGCCGCCCAGTCGTTGTAGACGGCGTTGGCCCACGCGCGCATCTCGCCGGTGGCGATGAGGTCGTTGATCATCAGGCAGCCGTAGATGATCTCGGCGTCCACGCCGTCACGGTCGAGGTCGGCCAGCCTCAGCTCGGGGGTGGTCGGGCGAGGCTTGGCGCCCGGCCGATAGTCCCACTCGAAGCCGATGGCCTTCATCTCGTCGATGCGGGCGAAGGAGCCCGGCGTGTACTTGAGGAAGCCAGGGCCCACGCCGTTCCACATGCCGCGGTCCTGGGCGTCCACGAACCAGTGGCAGCCGTCCTCGAGCTCCTCGACGCGGGGGACGAGGAGCTTCCACTTGGCCGGGGCCTGCGACGACCAGAGATCGGGTGGGCAGTAGGTGAGATCGATGTGGTTGTCGCCGGAGATCAGCCGATCCTTCGAGGTCATGGCGGCTCCTTGGCGTCCAGGTTCTCGCTGGCGGAATGATACCTTATGCGGGCGCGGAGCGCGCAAGGAGGCCTCATGCTGGGGGACGTGATCGAGCTATCGGTGGTCGTGCGTGACCTGGACGCGGCGATCGAGCGGTACACGAAGCTGTTCGGGCTCAAGGTCCATCACCGGAGCGAGTCCAAGGAGTTCGGCTTCAAGAACGCCATCCTGCCGACCGGTATCGGCCACATCGAGCTGATGCAGCCGACCGACCCGACCAAGGCCGTCGGCAAGTTCCTGGCGAAGAACGGCGAGGGGGTCTATCTCGTGGGCTTCGAGTCCAAGGACATCCCCGGCGCGGTGGCCAAGCTCCGCAAGGATGGCGTGAGGGTGACCAGCCCGCGCGAGGACATCGCGTGGGTCCACCCGCAGGAGACGAACGGGCTGTTCGTGGAGCTCCGGCACCGCGAGAAGTACGACTAGTGGCGATCCCCGTCGGCCTCAACGTCTGGTCCCGGCTGGTCGAGCAGACGTTCCCATACCTCGACCAGACGGTTGCGCCCTTCGGCTCGGTGTGGATGCCCGATCACGTGCAGTACGGCGGCCACAAGGTCGCCGAGGGCTGGACGCTGCTGACGTGGGCGCTGGCCCGCTACCCCGACAAGCTCGGCGGCCACGAGGTCCTCTGCAACAGCATGCGCAACCCGGCGCACCTGGCCAAGATGGTCGCCACCGCGCAGGCGCTCTCGGGCGGACGCGTGATCCTTGGCATCGGCGCGGGCTGGAACCGGGAAGAGTACGAGTCGTACTCCTGGCCCTTCCCGCCGACGCGGGTGCGGGTCGCCCAGATGTGCGAGGCCATCGAGCTGATCCGGCTCATGTGGACGTCGTCGCCGGCCAGCTACAAGGGCGAGCACTACCAGATCAGCCAGGCGTACTGCGAGCCGCGACCGAACCCGATCCCCCCGGTGATGATCGGCGGCCACGGCGAGAAGTACCTGCTGCGGGCGGTGGCCCAGCACGCCGACTGGTGGAACTACACCTTCCGCGACGCCGCCACCTACACGCAGAAGCAGGAGGCGCTCAAGGCGCACTGCCGCGAGGTCAAGCGCGACTACGACCAGATCCAGCAGATCGTCCGCGTCGGCATCCTGATCGCGGAGACGGAGCGCGAGGTCGAGCAGGTCAAGGCCCGGCCCGACACCCGCCCGCTGTCCGACATCCACGTGATCGGCACGCCCGAGCAGGTCGCCGAGGCGATGCACGGCATGATCCGCCAGGGCGCCGACCAGTTCACGGTCAACTTCGCCGACGTGCCGCGGCCGGACGGCACGCGGCTGTTCGCCGAGACTGTCTTGCGGAACCTGTAGCGGGGCGCTAGCCCAGCGGAACGAACACTGACACGCGGGCTTCCGGACCGACCTCGCGCGTGCCGTGACCCTGGCCGGTCAGATCCTCGGCGATCAGGATGTCGCCGACACCGAGCCGCTTCACCGTGCCGTCGCCGATCTCGATGTCCACCGCACCGGCGAGCGTGAACACGGCGTAGCGGCCGGGCGCGTGGTGCCAGGGGTTGGTGCGCGTCGGCTCGAAGCGGCGCACGATGATGCCGCTGCCCGGGATCAGCTCCGCCGTCTCCGACTGATCGCCGCGCGACTCGAACTTGGGCACGATCTCCTGAAAGTGCGACTTCCCGTCCGACCCTGCGTACACACGGATGATGGCCATGTCCTCTCCCGTTCTGCTATCCCACGACGGCGCGAAGCCGGCCGTGGAGTGTGGTGAGCGCCTCGATCATGGCGTCGACCGAGCGGGCGCCGGCCTGGAACATGGCCGTGGCGTTGACCGAGATCCAGCCGAAGCCCATCTTCTGCAGCTCGAGCGCGCGCGCCACGACGCGCTCGGGCTCGGCGTAGAAGCGCTTGCCCTCGGCGTCGCGCGGTGGCGGCGCCACCATGCTCTGCAGCCCGATCGCGCCGGGATCGCGCCCGGCCTCCTTGGCGTGGCGCCGGATCGTGTCGATGCAGCGCCGCGCGTCGTCGGCATCGGTGATCCGGCTCGCCAGCCAGCCGTCGCCCAGGCGCCCGACGCGGCGCAGCGCGGCCTCGGAGTTGCCGCCGATCCAGATCGGCAGCGCGCGCCCCTGCGGCGGCTTGGGCTCCATCGCCATCGCCACCGCGCGGTAGGCCTTGCCGGCGAAGTCCACGCGTGCCTCGCCCCAGTAGGTGCGCAGCAGCTGGATCGCCTCGTCCATGCGGGCGCCGCGCGTGTGGAAGTCCTCGCCCATCGCCTCGTACTCCGACTCCTGCCAGCCGACGCCGATGCCCAGGCGCACGCGGCCGCCCGAGAGCGTGTCGAGCGTGCTGATCTGCTTGGCCACCAGCGTGGGCTCACGCTGCGGCAGCACCAGCACCTCGGTCCCGAGCGTCACGCGTGAGGTGACGGCGGCGAGGTACGACAGTCCCATGAGCGCCTCGATGATCGGCATCGCCGCGTTGTAAGGCCCGGGCGGCCGCCCCTCCATCGGATGACCCATGACCACGTGGTCGAAGATGTCGATGTGGTCGTAACCGATCCGCTCGATGGCCTGAGCCATGCGGCGCACGGCCTCCGGGCCTTCGCGGTAGGAGACGCTGGGGAATTCGACCGAGAGCTTCATCGCCAATCCTTTCTCGAAAACGGAGGGTTCAGGTCTCGAAAACGGAGCGTTCAGGCCAGGCCGAAGCCGTGGCGGCGGATGTGCGGGCCGAAGTTGTGGCGCTCGGGCACGGAGTATTGCCGGGCCTTGTCCTCCGACCAGCCGTAGGGCTCGGCGTGGCCGAAGCGCTCGACGAAGCGCTGGCTCTCCTTGGGCGTGGCGTGGCGCGCCTCGCGCCGGCGGTCGTAGTCCGCCAGCTGGGCGGGCAGGTCGCTATCGTCGTAGCGGTCGACGTGCACGGTGACCGAGGGCGGCAGCCGCATGCTGATCCAGCCCGCCTGGCTCGGATAGCCGACGCACATGCCCGCCACCGGGAAGACGCCGGCCGGCAGCTCCAGGAGCTCGCTGAGCTTCTCCACGTGGTTGCGCACCACGCTGATCGGACAGCAGCCGAGCCCCAGCCCCTCGGCGGCGGTGATGAACGATTGCAGCACCAGGCCCGCGTCGACGGCGGCGTTCATGAACATGTCGAGCGTGTCGTTGACGAACGGCCGCCCGCGCAGCTCGAAGATCCGCCGCAGGCGGCGGTGATCGCCGCAGAAGACCAGGAAGCGTGGGGCGGTGGCGATGAACGGCATGTCGGGAATCCAGCCGCCGATCGTGGCCTGCTTGGCGCGGTCGTTCACCAGGACGATCGCCACCTGCTGCAGGTCCGACTTCGACGGCGCCGACAGCGCGGCGGCCAGCGCCACGTTCAGGACGTCGTCGGGAACGGGCGCCGCCGTGTAGCGGCGGTGCGTGCGATGCGCGAGGAGCTGGGCCACCGGCCCCTCGGCGGGGAGCGAGGCGCCCGCCGTGGCCGGCAGTCCGAAGCGGTCGGCAATGAGATCGGCGAGGGTCTTGGCGGCGGCGCTCATCGTGGGCTCGCTTCTTTCCGAGTCGCGCGCAGCCAGGCCGCGACGTCGTCAGGGTTCCGGTCGGGAGGAAACACGGGATAGAGCACGTGGGCGATCACGCCGTCCTGCACGATCAGCGTGAGTCGCTTGATCAGCGTCATGTCGTCGACCACGAAGGTCGGCAGGCGCAGCCGGCCGGCGAACGACAGCGCGGAATCGCTCAATAGCTCGAAGGGCAGGTGCAGGCGCTCCGCGGCCTCCTGCTGATACTCGGTCGTCTGGGTGCTGAGTCCGAACACGCGCGCGCCCAGGGCCTGGAGCTCGGCATGGTGGTCGCGGAAGGCGCACGACTGCGGCGTGCAGCCGCGGGCGCCCGGGATCTCGTTCCAGCCGGTCGGCGGATCGACGTCGGGGCGACCGGTCCGCGGATAGCGTAGACGACGCTGGTGCCGGGCAGACCAGCCAGATCGATCGAGCCGCCCCTGCGTGGAGAGCAGCGACACGGAAGGCACGCGCTGCCGGGCAGGTGAGCGCAGGCGCCGTCATCGACGGGGACGGGCAGGGCGTCCGGCAGCCGGTGGAGATCGTCGGATCGCGGCAAAGCGCCCACACTGTATAGCAATCTGGCGTGGGTCGCGCGGGACGAGTATTCTGTTTTGAAGTCTCATGAACCCCTCGCGGACGTTCATCCTTCGGCCAGTGGCGACCTCCCTGCTGACGGCGGGGATCCTGCTGGCCGGAATGGTGGCGTACCTGCAGCTGCCCATCTCCGCGCTGCCCCAGGTCGACTATCCGACCATCCAGGTGCTCACGTTTTATCCAGGGGCGGGACCGGACGTGATGGCGTCGGCGGTGACGACCCCCCTCGAGCGGCAGCTCGGTCAGCTGCCCGGGCTCAGCAAGATGACGTCCACGAGCTCGTCCGGGGCCTCGCTGGTCACGCTGCAGTTCAATCTTGACCTGAACATCGACGTCGCCGAGCAGCAGGTGCAGGCGGCCATCAACGTCGCCGCGACATTCTTGCCCAGAGACCTGCCGGCCCCCCCGATCTACAACAAAGTAAATCCTGCTGACAGTCCGATCCTGACCCTGGCGGTCACCTCCGACGCCCTGCCGCTGACCAAGGTCGAGGACCTCGCCGACACGATCCTGGCCCAGAAGATCTCCCAGCTGCCCGGAGTCGGCCTGGTGAGCATCAGCGGCGGTCAGCGGCCGGCGATCCGGGTCCAGGCCGATCCCGACCTGCTGGCCTCGTACGGTTTGAGCCTCGAAGACCTGAGAACCGTGCTGGGGCAGGCCAACGTGGACGCGCCCAAGGGCAATCTCGAGGGCGCGCGGCAGTCGTTCAGCATCGGAGCGAACGATCAGCTGTTCTCGGCCCAGGAGTACAAGGCCCTCGTGGTCTCCTATCGCAACGGCGCGCCGGTGCGCCTCGGCGACGTGGCGCGGGTGATCGAGGGCGCCGAGAACGTCAAGCTGGCGGCCTGGATGAACGACAAGCCGGCCGTCATCGTGAACGTCCAGCGCCAGCCCGGCGCCAACATCATCGGCGTGGTCAACCGCATCAAGAAGCTCCTGCCCCAGCTCAAGGCCGCGCTGCCCGCCTCGGTCGAGATCACGATCCTGACCGATCGCACGAGCACCATCCGGGCCTCGGTGGCCGACGTGCAGTTCACGCTGATCCTGACGATCGGGCTCGTCGTCATGGTCATGTTCCTGTTCCTGCGCAGCCTGGCCGCCACCATCATCCCGAGCGTGGCGGTGCCCATCTCGCTGGTGGGGACGTTCGGCGTCATGTACATGTTCGGCTACAGCCTGAACAACCTCTCGCTGATGGCGCTGACCATCTCGACCGGCTTCGTGGTGGACGACGCCATCGTGATGATCGAGAACATCGCGCGCTACATCGAGGCCGGCGACTCCCCGCTGGAGGCGGCCCTCAAGGGCTCCGAGCAGATCGGCTTCACCATCGTCTCGCTGACCGTCTCGCTCATCGCGGTGCTCATCCCGCTGCTCTTCATGGGCGACATCGTGGGCCGGCTGTTCCGCGAGTTCGCCATCACGCTGAGCGTGGCGATTCTGGTCTCGGCCGTCGTGTCGCTCACGCTCACGCCGACCATGTGCGCCAAGCTGCTGCGTCACCATCACGCCGGCGAGCAGGGGCGACTCTACCGGATCACCGAGCGCGGCTTCGAGGCGGTGATCGGGTGGTACGCCACGACGCTGCGCTGGGTCCTGCGGCACCAGCCGGCCACGCTGGTGGTGACGGTGGCCACGCTGGTGCTGACGATCGCGCTGTACGTGGTGGCGCCCAAGGGCTTCTTCCCGGTGCAGGACACCGGCGTCATCCTCGGGATCTCCGAGGCGCCGGAGATCATCTCGTTCACCGCCATGGCCGAGCGGCAGCAGGCCCTGGCCCGCGAGATCCTGAAGGACCGCGACGTCGTCAGCCTGTCGTCGTTCATCGGGGTGGACGGCGTGAACATGACCCCCAACAGCGGCCGGATCCAGATCAACCTCAAGCCGCTGGAGGAACGGTCCGAGGCCTCGGTGATCATCCGGCGCCTGCAGGCGTCGCTGGCCAAGGTGGACGGGATCACGCTCTACATGCAGCCGGTCCAGGATCTCACCGTGGAAGATCGGGTCAGCCGCACGCAGTACCAGTACGCGATCCAGGCCGCCGACCAGCGCGAGCTCAGCGAGTGGGCCGGACGCCTGGCCGATCGGATGCGACGCCTGCCCGAGCTGCAGGACGTCGCCATGGACCAGCAGAATCAGGGGCTGCAGGCCGGGCTGGTCATCGACCGCGACGCGGCCGCCCGGTTCGGGATCACCCCGCAGCTCATCGACGACACCCTGTACGACGCGTTCGGTCAGCGGCAGGTCTCGACGATCTTCACCCAGCTGAACCAGTACCACGTGATCCTCGAGGTCGCGCCCGAGTTCCAGGACAATCCGGAGGCGCTCAAGCGCATCTACGTGAAGTCGCCCACCGGCGCCCAGGTGCCGCTGAGCGCCTTCACCCGCTTCGCCGCGGGCACCGCGCCGCTGACCATCAACCACTTCGGCCAGTTTCCGTCGGTGACGCTCTCCTTCAACCTGGCCCACGGCGCCTCCCTGGGTCACGCCGTGAGCTCCGTGCAGAACCTCGAGCGCGAGATCGGGCTGCCGGCCTCCGTGCGGGCCAGCTTCCAGGGCACGGCGCAGGCGTTCCAGGCCGCGCTGGCCAACGAGCCGATCCTGATCCTGGCCGCCGTGATCACCGTGTACATCGTGCTGGGCGTGCTCTACGAGAGCTACATCCATCCCGTCACGATCCTGTCCACGCTGCCCTCGGCCGGCGTGGGCGCGATCCTCGCGCTGCTGCTGTGCCGCACCGACCTGAGCCTGATCGCGCTCATCGGCATCATCTTGCTGATCGGCATCGTGAAGAAGAACGCGATCATGATGATCGACTTCGCGCTGGAGGCCGAGCGCGAGCAAGGCAAGTCGCCCGACGAGGCGATCTACCAGGCGTGCCTGCTGCGCTTCCGGCCCATCATGATGACCACGATGGCCGCGCTGCTGGGCGGCGTGCCGCTGGCCTTCGGCTCGGGGACGGGCGCCGAGCTGCGCCAGCCGCTCGGCATCACGATCGTGGGCGGCCTCATCCTGTCGCAGATCCTCACGCTCTACACCACGCCGGTGGTCTACCTCTACTTCGACCGGCTCGGGCGTCGCGCGCGGCAAGTGGCGGTGCGACGCCCGGTGGCGCCCGAGCCGGCGCCGGTGGACTGATGAACATCTCCGAGCCGTTCATCCGGCGTCCGGTGGCCACGGCGCTGCTGAGCGTGGCGCTGCTGCTGGCCGGCGTGCTCGCGTACCGGATGTTGCCGGTGGCGCCGCTGCCGCAGGTCGAGTTCCCGGTGATCCAGGTCCAGGCGCAGCTGCCGGGCGCGAGCCCGGAGACGATGGCCTCCTCGGTCGCCACGCCGCTCGAGCGCCAGTTCTCGCGCATCGCCGGCGTGACCGAGATGACGTCCACCAGCCTGCTCGGGGCCACGACGATCGTGCTGCAGTTCGACCTCGACCGGAGCATCGACGCCGCCGCGCGCGACGTGCAGGCGGCCATCAACGCCGCCCTCAGCCAGCTGCCCCCCAACCTGCCGAGCAATCCGAACTATCGCAAGATCAACCCGGCCGACGCGCCCGTCCTCATCCTGGGCATGACCTCCGACGCCCTGCCGGTCGGGCGTATCTTCGACGCCGCCGACTCGATCGTGGCCCAGCGGCTCTCGCAGGTCGAGGGCGTCGGTCAGGTGTTCGTCGGCGGCGGTGCGCGCCCCGCGGTCCGGGCCCGGGTGGATCCCAATCGTCTCGCCCAGCTCGGGATCGGGCTGGGGCAGGTGCGGGCCGCGCTCGGTGCGGCCACCACGAACCGGCCCAAGGGCGAGCTGTCCGACGCCGGCTCGGCGTGGGGCGTCAGCTCCAACTCGCAGCTCTTCGACGCCGATCAGTACCGGCCCATCATCATCGCGTACCGCAACGGCGCGCCGGTGCGGCTGGGAGACATTGCGGACGTCGAGAGCTCGGTCGAGGACGTGCGCACCGCCGGCCTGGTCAATGGCAAGCGGGCGGTGGTGCTGATCGTCTTCCGGCAGCCCGGCGCCAATGTGATCGAGACCGTGGACCGCGTGCTGGCGCTCATGCCGGAGCTGCAGGCCTCGATTCCACCCTCCATCAACCTTTCGGTTGTGCTCGATCGCACCACGTCCATCCGGCCCGCGTTCCGCGACATCCAGGTCACGCTGCTGCTGTCGATCGTGCTGGTGGTCTTCGTGGTGTTCATCTTCCTGCGCAGCGTGTCGGCGACGGTGATCCCCAGCGTGGCCGTGCCCCTGTCGCTGCTCGGCACCTTCGGCGGGATGTACATGCTGGGCTATAGCCTGAACAACCTGTCGCTGATGGCGCTGACCATCTGCACGGGGTTCGTGGTGGACGACGCGATCGTCGTGCTCGAGAACATCACGCGCTACGTCGAGCAGGGGGACTCGCCGCTGCAGGCGGCGTTGAAAGGCTCGCGGGAGATCGGCTTCACCGTGCTGTCGATGACCGTCTCGCTGGTGGCCGTGTTCCTGCCCATCCTCTTGATGGGCGGCCTGGTGGGCCGGCTCTTCCGGGAGTTTGCCGTCACCCTGACCCTGGCCGTCAGCGTGTCCCTGCTGGTCTCGCTGTCGGTCACGCCGATGATGTGCGCGCGACTGCTGAAACCCGAGCACGGCCAGCGCCACGGCCGCTTCTATCGCTTCGGTGGCTGGGCGGTGGACAGTCTGCGACGCCTCTACGGCCTCACGCTGCGGGGAGTGCTGCGCCACCCGGCGCTCACCGCGCTGCTCACGCTCGCCACCGTCGGCGTGAACGTCTACCTCTTCGTGATCGTGCCCAAGGGCTTCTTCCCCCAGCAGGACACCGGACGCCTCGTCGGCAGCATCCAGGCCGAGCAGGACATCTCGTTCCCGGCCATGCAGACCAAGCTGGCCGACTTCGCGCGCCTGGTGCTGGACGACCCCGCGGTGTCCAACGTCATCGCCTTCACCGGAGGGGCGGGCAACACGACCAACAGCGGCCGGATGTTCATCACGCTCAAGTCCCACCACGAGCGGGACGTCTCGGCCGATCAGGTCATCACCCGCCTGCGCGCCAAGCTGAGCCGGGTCCCGGGCGCCTCGCTGTTCTTGCAAGCGGTGCAGGACGTCCGGATCGGCGGCCGCCAGTCCAACGCCCAGTACCAGTACACGCTGCAGAGCCCGAACCTGGACGAGCTGAACGCCTTCGCCCCGCAGATGCTGAACCGCTTCCGCAATCTGCCCGAGCTGCGCGACGTGGCCACCGACCAGCAGAACCGCGGGCTGCAAGCGGTCGTCGTGATCGACCGCGACACCGCCTCGCGTCTGGGCGTGCCCGCCCAGGCCATCGACGACGCGCTCTACGACGCGTTCGGTCAGCGCCAGGTCGCGACGATCTTCACCGAGCGCAACCAGTACCGCGTCGTGCTGGAGGTGGGCTCCGACTTCCAGCAGAGCCCGGACGCGCTCTCCCGGATCTACGTCCGCTCCAGCACCGGCGCGCAGGTGCCGCTCAGCGCCTTC
>CAVZOE010000012.1:0-137956 GCA_963776725.1 uncultured Candidatus Rokubacteria bacterium
GATGATCTTCTCGACCTCGGCGTCGGGGATCGGCGTGCGGTCGCCCTTCTCGTACTTGAAGTAGCCGCTGCCCGTCTTCTGACCGAAGCGCCCCAGCTCGCAGATGCGATCGGCCACCGGTGATTTCACGCCGCGGCCCTTGCGGATCCGCCAGCCCACGTCGAGGCCGGCCAGGTCGCCCATCGCGAACGGCCCCATCGGGAAGCCGAAGTCGGTCAGCACCTGATCGACCTGGTGCGGCAGCGCGCCCTCCAGGATGAGCTTCTCGGCCTGCTGGCCGCGCTGGTGGAGCATGCGGTTGCCCACGAAGCCGTAGCACACGCCGACCAGCACCGGCACCTTGGCGATGCGCCGGCCGATCGTCATGGCCGTGGCGATCGTGGCCTTGGACGACTTCTTGCCGCGCACGTTTTCCAGCAGGCGCATGACGTTGGCCGGGCTGAAGAAGTGCGTGCCGATGACGCTCTCCGGCCGCTTGGTGGCCGAGGCGATCTCGTCCACGTCGAGCGTGGAGGTGTTGGTGGCCAGCACCGCGTCGGGCTTGGCCAGGCCGTCGAGCCGGGCGAAGACTTCCTTCTTGATCGGACATCTCCTCGAACACGGCCTCGATGATCATGTCGGCGTCGCGCACGGCGTTCCAGTCCGTGGTGCCGGTGATGAGGCCCATGCGCTTGTCGACGTCGGCCATGGTGAGCCGGCCGCGGCTGGCCGTGGCTTCGTAGTTCTTGCGCACGATGCCGAGGCCGCGGTCGAGGTTCTCCTGGTTCATCTCCACGACGGTGACCGGGATGCCGGCGTTGGCGAAGTTCATGGCGATGCCGCCGCCCATGGTGCCGGCGCCGATCACCGCGGCCTTCTTCACGTCCTTGGCCGGCGTGTCCGACGGCACGTCGGGGATCTTGGCCGCCTCGCGCTCGGCAAAGAAGAAGTAGCGCTGGGCCTTGGACTCGGGCGAGGTGATCAGCTCCTGGAAGAGCTCGCGCTCCCGCTTGATGCCCTGATCGAACGGCAGGCTCACCGCCGCCTCGACGGCCTTGACGATATTCTCCGGCGCCTTGAACCCCCGCGTCTGGCGCGCGATCGACTTGCGGAAGTTGGCGAACACCTCCGGCTTGCCGCGCACGGCGGCGAGCTTGTCGTCCAGATCGCGAATCTTGCGCAGCGGGCGCTTGTCGTTCAGCACCTTCTCGGCGAACGCCACGCCCGCGGCGGTGAGGTCGCCCTCGACGATCTCGTCGATCAGGCCGGCCTTCAGCGCCTCGTCGGCCCGGATGGGATCGCCGCTGACCATCATCGACAGACCCTTCTCGACGCCCACCACCCGCGGCAGTCGCTGGGTGCCGCCGGCGCCCGGTAGGATGCCGAGCTTCACTTCCGGCAGGCCGAAGCGCGCGTCCTTCACGCCGACACGGTAGTGGCAGGCCAGCGTGACCTCGAGTCCGCCCCCGAGCGCGGTGCCGTGGATCGCGGCCACGACGGGCTTGGGGCTCGACTCGATCAGGTCCAGCACGCCGTGCAGACCCGGCTCGCGGGGCGGCTTGCCGAACTCCGTGATGTCGGCGCCGGCGATGAAGGTCCGGCCGCCACACACGATCAGGATGGCGCCCACGGCAGAATCGCCGATCGCTTGCTTCAGGCCATCGTGCAGCCCCTGGCGCACGTGCTGGCTGAGCGCGTTGACGGGCGGATTGTTGACGGTGAGCACGGCCACGCGACCGCGGCGATCGAGATCGACGGACTGGGTGATGGCTGTCATGGTGCTCCTCGTTTCATGGTCAGCTTCGTTTCGCGGGCGGAATGCCCGGGATGGTATCACGGCCCCGGGGCCGGTGGCGGGGCTGGCCGGAAGGCCGATACAATCGCGCCGTGAGCCCACTGGACGGCGTCCTCTTCGATCTGGGCGGTGTGGTGATGGACTCGCCGCTGCACGCCATCGCCCGCTACGAGCGTGACCATGGCCTGCCCGCCAACGCCGTCAACCGGGTGGTGGCGACCGCCGGCGAGACCGGCGCCTGGGCACGGCTGGAGCGCGGCGAGCTGACTGTCGCGACCTTTTGCACGCCGTTCGAGGCGGACTGCCGGGCTCAGGGCGTGACGGTGGACAGCGCGCGCCTCATGGCCTACGTCGCCGAGGCGAGCGTGCCGCGGCCGCAGATGCTCGAGGCGATCCGTCGCATCCGGGCCCGGGGGCTGCGGGTCGGTGCGCTGACGAACAACTGGAAGCGCGAGGAGTCCGAGGACGACGTCATGCGCGATCGCCTGCGCGCGGTCTTCGATGTGTTCATCGAATCGCGGGTGGTCGGGCTGCACAAGCCCGATCCGCGGATCTACACGCTGGCCTGCGATGCGCTGGGCGTGGCGCCCGGACGGACGGCGTTTCTGGACGACATCGGGCGGAATCTCAAGCCGGCGCGCGCGCTCGGGATGATGACGATCAAGGTGGACGACCCGGACCAGGCACTACACGAGCTGGGCACGCTCCTGGGCTTCGCGCTCGCCTGAGCGCGCGCCCGGCGCCGCAGGCCTCTATGGCGCCGCGGGCCGCGCCTTACGTGCTGGCGATGTGGGGCGGTGGCAAGTCTCGCAGACGCTGACTCGGCCACAGCAGCGTCCGGCGCGCGGAGTCGATGTCCGGTCCCGACGCCAGGTCGTCGTGCCCCTCGCGCTCGACGGCGATCATCGCGCAGCCGAGCGTGGTGTTGACCCGGAAGGCCGGACTGCGCCGCTCACCCCGACGACGGTCGGCCGCCGGCCGGTTCGAGCGCCGACGCTCTCCCGCGCGGCGGTCGAGGATCACCTCGACGCGCGACACTCCGGAGAGGCGACGCGACAGATAATCGAAGAGCTGCGGATCGGCGCGCGGCACGATGAGCAGGTGGGCGGGCGTCATGGCCGGGATTGTCGCACGCTCACCCGCGTTTCGTCTCGCGAGAAGTTGGTATCTCGCGAGAAACCCCGCGGCTCAGCAGCCCGGCGACCTCGTCCTCGGTGAATCCGAGCCCGGCCAGGATCGTCCGGCTCTCGCTGCCGAAGGCAGCGGTGGCCGGGGCCGGAGCAAAACCGTCGCCGTCCAGCCGTAGCGGCGGCGCCAGCACTCGTACGGGCCCCACCGTGGGATGCGCCAGGTCGTGAACGAAGCCGTTGGCCAGCGCTTGCGGATCGTCAAGAATCTCGACAGCGAACTTCACGCCGGCGGCCGGAATCCCCTTCGCGTCGAAGATCGCCTTCCACTCGGCGGTGGTGCGCGAGGCCAGGATGGTCTCGGCTTGCCGCCGCAGCGGCTCGTAGTGCCGGTCGGCCGCCTCACGATCGGACAGCCCCCGGCCGAGCCCGGCGTCCTCGATCCCGATCGCGGCGGCAAACGCACGCTGCATGCCCGGGCTGACGCAGGCGACCGCGATGGTCGCATCGCGAGTCGTATAGGTGCGGTAGTACACGCCGACCATCCCCGGCGTGCGGGTCGTCGGCAGCACCGCCGCCTGCTCGGCGTGCGGCCGGCCGGCGCCTCGCGCGGCGGCCAGCGCCTCGAGCGTGGCCGCGTGCACCGGGCCGTCGGCGGCCGCCACGCGCACGAACGAGTTGTTCTGCACGAGCAGCGCCGCCATCAGGAGCGCCACGTCCACGGCGCCGCCGCGGCCGGTGCGCTCGCGACGGAGCAATGCGGAGGTGATGCCGAACGCCAGCGTCAGCGCGCACACGTAGTCCGCGACCGGAGCGTCGCCCGCCGTGGGCACGTCGCCCTGCACGCGGCCGAGCGTGGCCATCAGGCCGCTGCGGGCCTGGATGACCATGTCCATGCCGGCCAGCCCGGCGTCGGGTCCGTGCCGTCCGAAGGCGCTGACGTTGCCGACGATCAGCCGCGGGTGCTGCTCGGCCAGGCTGGCCCAGTCGAGGCCGAGCTCTTCGGCCAGGCCGGGCCGGAAGTTGGTGAGCACGACGTCAGCCCTGGCCACCAGCCGGTCGATGACGGCTCGCGCGGCCGGGTGGCGTACGTCGAGCGGCAGTGTGTGCTTGCCCTGATTGCGCGAGATGAAATGGCGTGACTCGCCGGGGGCCAGCGGCGCCAGGTGGCGCACGGGGTCGCCGTCGAGCGACTCGACCTTGATGACGTGCGCGCCACCATCGGCCAGGAGCTGCGCGCAGAACGGGACCGCGATGAACTGGCCGAACTCCACGACCTGCAGACCGGCGAACGGGCGCGCGGCGTCCATGACGCGGGCTAGCCTAGCATCCCGTCAGGCGGCGACGCCGGGAGCCAGCCAGAGCTGGTGGCACACGCTGGGCAGCGCGACGCGCGGATCGATCGGCCGTAGCAGCTCCCGCGTGTGACGGAGACGGCCGTAGGCGATCGCCCGCACGGTCGGCGGATCTTCCCGTACGCTCAGGCCCCGGTAGCCGGCCGACCGCAGATCCTCGTACAGCGTCTTCAACGAGCCGCCGCCGCGCTCGAGAAATTCCGCATGGACCTCGATGAGGAGCCGGCGCACGCGGGCGTGCGACAGCAGATCTCGCATGCCGTGGACCGCCGCGCCCTCGGCGCCCTCGACGTCGATCTTGACGAGGTCGATCGAGTCGAGCTCGTGCTCCCGCGCCAGATCGTCGAGCGTGCGGACCTCGACGATGCGCTCGCCGGTCGGCTCCTGCAGCGCCGCCGGGCTCGGCGGCCCCGGCCGGAGCCACGAGCCGCCGAAGTTGCCCCTGTGCTCGTCGTCCGCAACCAGCTCCTGGTAGCTGGTCGTGGCCCCGGCGGCGACGGGCAGCGGCGTCACCTGGCGCAGGCGGTTGAGGTCGAGATTGCCTCGCAGCAGACCGAAGAGCTGGGCGTGCGGCTCCAGAACCAGGCCCGAGCCGTAGGGACCGACCCGCGCGGCGGCCACGAGCGTGAAGTACCCCCACTGGGCCCCGACGTCCACGAACGTCATGCCCGGCTGGAGGATCCTGTTGACCAGGAGCGTCTGGGTCGGATCCCAGGTGCCGGCAAAGGCGTTGCGCGAGACGACGTCGGCGGTTTCGCAGACGAAGGCCAGGCCGCCGAGCTTGCGGGGCAGGCGGGTAACGAAGCGTGGAGGAAGAACGCGGCACAGCGCGTACGCCGCGCGATAGCGGCCCATCGGCAGGCACCGGATCAGCGGGACGAGCGGCCGGAAGGGCAGCGGTAGCGGCCCGACCATTGCCGCACTATACGCGAGCTTCTGGTATGCTGCGCGCCGTGGCTTCGGGCCTGGAAGACCGGTTCCAGACGCTGCACGAGATCGTCAAGGCCGCGCGCGCCACCCTGGCGCCGGGGCCGTGGGACTATCTGGTCGGCGCGACCGAGACGGAGACGACGCTCCGCCGCAATCGCCTGGCCATCGACTCTCTGGCCTTCCGCCCGCGCGTGTTGCGGGACGTCTCGAAGGTGGACGCCACCTCGAGCTTCCTCGGCAAGCCCGTGCGCATCCCCGTGATGATGGCGCCGATCGGCTCGATCGAGAGCTTCACGCCCGGCGGCGGCGCGACCGCGGCCGAGGCCTCGGCCGAGTTCGGCGTCCCGCAGATGCTGTCCTCCGTGTGCAACCCGGGCCTGGAGGCGGTGGCCAAGGCGGCCGACAACTTCCGCATCTTCCAGCTCTACGTCCGCGGCGACGACCGCTTCGTCGACGACCACGTGCAGCGCGCGGTCGGCAACGGCTACACGGGCTTCTGCCTGACGGTCGACACCGCGTCCTACAGCCGTCGCGAGCGCGACCTGGCCCGGCGCTTCGTCAAGCCGTGGCGCCAGCGGGCGACCGGCTTCGACTACCAGGCGGGGCTCAGCTGGAGCCACGTCAAGCGCTTCAAGGACACGCATCCGAACGTTCCGCTGATCCTCAAGGGCATTGCCACCGGTGAGGATGCCGCGCTGGCCGTCGAGCACGGTGTCGATGTCGTGTACGTGTCCAATCACGGCGGGCGCCAGCTCGACCAGGGGCGCGGCTCGCTCGACGTGCTGCCGGAGGTCGTGAAGGCCGTGGGCGGCCGGGCCAAGATCATCGTGGACGGGTGCTTCCAGCGGGGCACCGACGTGGTGAAGGCCATCGCGCTGGGCGCCGACCTCGTGGGTATGGGCCGGATGCCGTGCTTCGGTCTCGCCGCCGCCGGCGCGGCCGGCTGCGTGCGCATGCTCGAGCTGATGGAAGACGAGATCCGGATCGTCCTGGCCCTGCTCGGCGTCGATCGGCTCAAGGCGCTGAACCCGTCGTACGTGCATGCCGCGCCGCCCGTCGCGCTCCCGCACGTCTTCTCCGCGTTTCCGCTCCTCGACGGGCCCCGACTATTAAAATGGGGGGCCTCGAACGGGCCCCCCAAGCCCCGGGGGGCCTGCGCCCGAACCGGGCCCCCCAAGCCCCCCGGGCGGCTCGGGACGCCCCGGCGAAGCCGTGGCGCCCCTCGATCCTCCGGGCACGCCCCGGCGAACCGGGCGCCCCTCGATCCTCCGACAGACTCCTGGCAGGTCACGCCTCTCGATCCTTCGACGGACTCCTAGCTGCTTTTTGGCCCGGCACGCATCCAGCTGCTCGCGACTCGTCACGACTCACGGGTATGGCGTTTGCTGGCATCTCCCTTCGGGGAGGTGTGGCATGGCGCAAGAGATCGAGCGGGTCAGCGTGGCGGACGCGAGAGCGGCAACCCGCGGGGGGCGCGCGTTGCTCGTGTGCTCGTACGACGATGCCAAGTGCGCACGTATCCGACTGGATGGCGCCATCACGCTGCGCGAGCTGGAGCAGCGTGCGGCGTCGTTGCCCAAGAGCCAGGAGCTCATCTTCTACTGCGCCTGACCGAACGAGGCGAGCGCCGCCGGTCAGGCGGCACGGTTCCGCACGATGGGATTCGGCAGCGCCAAGGCGCTGAAGGGCGGAGTGGAGGCCTGGCAGCAGGCGGGGTATCCCATCGCGGCCTGAGCGCGGAGGCCTGACCTCCAGTCTTTCGCTCCTCTCTGCCGGACCAATCTCGTATCCTTGGCGGCGGAGGACGTGTGGACGCTCCGGACCGCAATCCCACGGAAGCATTCGTTCGGGTCGAGGGCTGCGATCTCTGCCGGGCGGCGCGGATCACGCCGTGGTATCACGAGGACGAGATCTGCTGGGTGGCCGAGTGCGACATCTGCGAGACGCCGATGGTCGTCTGGCGGTTCCACGGCACCACGCCCCCCGAGGGGCACCTGCACCACATGCAGGCCAAGCTCCGCGAAGTCGCCGCCGAGCGCGTGGGCGAGTTCTGGATCGACGACCACATGCGCAATATCCCGGACCACTTCCACGCTCACGCCCGGCCGAAGGGCGGCTTCTTCGGACGCTGAGCGCCTAGGGGCTTCGACGGCGGCCTAGCCGGGATGCTCCTCGATCGCGTCGACGCGATCCGCATAGAAGGCCAGGTGGCCGGCGATCGCCGCCACGTCGGGGTAGGGGACCTCGTAGCTCCACACCGCGTCGTCCACGACCCGGCGGCCGGTGCGGATGCTCCAGTAGGACGCCGTCACCCTTGTAGGGACAGTGGGTGGTGCGCTCGGAGCGGATCAGGCGCTGCATGTCCACGTCGGCACGCGGCACGTACTGGACGTCAGGCGTTCCTGGTGCGCGCATCACCAGCGCGCGCGTGGAGTCGCCGATGACCAGCCCGTCCACGCGCACCACGACCTGGTTGGGGTTGGCCGCGATTGTGATTCCCGCCTCCGCCGCCGCTCGTCTCGTGGCCATGGTCGTGATGCCTCCTGCGTGTCGCCGAATATCCTCAGCCTACCACCCCCGTAGGAGCGGTCATGGTTGCGGCGCAGCGCCCCACCGTGCTAATGCAAAGCGCACCGTGAGCGTCTTCAACTTCGAGCTCCGCCAGCTCCCTCCCGAGGCCGAGGCCTTCCGGGACGAGGTCCGCGCCTTCATTCGCACGGAGATGGGGGACCGGCCGTCGGTCCGGCGGGCCCGCTCCTGGGGCGGCTACGATCCCGAGTTCAGCCGCCGGCTCGGTGCGCGCGGCTGGATCGGCCTGACCTGGCCCAAGCGCTATGGCGGACAGGAGCGCTCGTTCCTCGAGCGCTACGTGTTGCTCGAGGAGCTGCTGGCCGCCGGCGCGCCGGCCGGCGCGCACTGGGTGGCCGAGCGCCAGAGTGGACCGCTCCTGCTGCGCTTCGGCACCGAGGCCCAGCGCGAGCGCTTCCTGCCCCAGATCGTGCGAGGCGAGCTGTCCTTCGCCATCGGCATGAGCGAGCCGGACTCCGGCTCCGACCTGGCCTCGATCCGCACACGGGCGGTGCGCCAGGCCGGCGGGTACGTCGTCAACGGCACCAAGGTGTGGACCAGCAACGCGCACCGCAGCCAGTACGCGATCGCGCTCTTCCGCACCGCGGTCGTGCCCGACAAGAAGCACGAGGGGCTCTCGCAGTTTCTCGTCGATCTCAAATCTCCCGGAATCACCATCCGCCCGATCATCAACCTGGCCGGCTCGCACGACTTCAACGAGGTCATCTTCCAGGATGCCTTCGTGCCGGAGGACATGCGGGTGGGCGGCGACGGCGACGGCTGGAAGCAGGTGACGACGGAGCTGGCCTTCGAGCGTAGCGGTCCCGAGCGCTACCTCTCGAGCATGGCGCTGGTCGTCGAGCTGATCCGCGCCGCCGGATCCTCGCCGGATCCGCGGGCGGCCGAGGTCATCGGCCGGCTGGTCGCGCAGCTGGCCACGCTGCGCCAGATGTCGCTCTCCGTCGCGGCCATGCTGCAGGCCGGCCAGAACCCGAACCTCGAGGCCGCCGTCGTCAAGGACGTGGGGACCACGTTCGAGCAGTCGATCCCGGAGGTCGTCCACGCGCTGCTCGATCTCGAGCCGACCATCGACTCCGGCAGCGACCTGCAGCAGACGCTCGGCTACCTCGTGCAGCGCGCGCCCTCGTTCTCCCTGCGCGGCGGCACCCGCGAAGTCCTCCGCGGCATCATCGCGCGGGGACTGGGCCTGCGATGACCGACCCACAACAGAGCCGCGACGAAGCCACGCGCCCCGAGACCAGGCAACGGAGCCACGCGTGCCTCGAACAGCCCACCTGCGCCTCGAGCCGGCCTCGCGGCTCCGCTACCCATGTCTGAGCTGGCCGCGCTGCTGGCGCCGACGGTCACGCGGCTCTTCGGTGACCTGGTCACCAAGGAGCTGATCGAGTCGGCCGAGAAGGGGGCGTGGCCCGACAAGCTCTGGCGCGCGCTGGAAGAAGGGCGGCCTCACGCTGCCGCTGGTGCCGGAGGAAGCGGGCGGCGCCGGCGGTCTCTGGGAAGACGCCCACGTGGTCGTGCGCGCCGCCGGCAAGCACGCCGCACCGGTGCCGCTGGCCGAGACGATCGTTGCCTCGTGGCTTCTGGCCCAGGCGCGGCTCGAGGTTCCCCTGGGACCGCTCACGGTGGCGCCGGTGCGTGAGGGCGAATCGCTGCGGCTCACGCAGTCCGGTGGCGCCTGGCAGCTGAGCGGGACGGTGAGCGGCGTGCCGTGGGGCGGCAGCGGCCGGCCACGTCGTCGTGGTCGCCGACGTCGACGGCGCCACGCTGGTGGCGCTGGTGCGGCAGGGCGCCGCGCAGATCACGCGAGATCGCAATCTCGCCCTCGAGCCGCGCGACACGCTGGCGTTCGACCACGCGCCCGTCGTCGCCGCCGCGCCGGCCGGGCCACGAGTGGGCGCCGACACGGTGATCATGCACGGCGCGATGGTCCGCGCCGCGCAGATGGCCGGAAGCCTCGAGTCGCTGCTGGAGCAGTCGGTCCGGTACGCGACGGAGCGCAAGCAGTTCGGCCGGCCCATCGGCAATTTCCAGGCGATCCAGCACAACCTCGCCATCCTGGCCGGTCACGTGGCCGCCGCCGGCAGCGCCGCCGAGTACGCGTTCCATGCCGCCGATCGGGGTGCGCCGGCCTTCGAGGTCGCGGTGGCCAAGGTCCGCGCCGGTGAGGCCGCCGGCATCGGGGCCGGGATCGCGCATCAGGCCCACGGGGCCATCGGCTTCACCTACGAGCACTCGTTGCATTTCTCTACCCGCCGATTGTGGTCGTGGCGCGCCGAGTTCGGCAGCGAGAGCCGCTGGGCTCAGCGGCTCGGGCGCGAGGTGGCTGCGCGCGGGGCCGACCGTCTCTGGAGTGAGCTCACCGCGCGCTGAGGGCGCGCTCGTCTCGAGGAGGAGACCATGAGCGACACGCCGTCCGATTCCGGTGTTTCCCGTCGTGATCTTCTCAAGACCGGCGCCGGCGCCGTCGCGCTGGCCGTGTCCGGCGTGCAGCTGGCCACGCCGGCGCAGGCGCAGACGCCCAAGAAGGGCGGAACGCTACGCCTGACCTTCCAGGCGGATCCGCTGCACTTCGATCCGCACCAGACGCTGTCGTTCGTGACGATGTGCCCGCTGTCGCTCTGCTACAGCCGTCTCGTGAAGGTGAAGGCGGGCCCGTCCGTCAAGCCGATGACCTATCCGGTCGAGCCCGACCTCGCCGAGTCCTGGACCCAGCCCAACGACACGACGTACATCTTCAAGCTCAAGAAGGGCGTGCGCTGGCACAACAAGCCGCCGGTCAACGGACGCGAGCTGACGGCCGACGACGTCAAGTACACCTACGAGCGGTTCCTCAGCGATCACCGGCAACCCCAACAAGCCGGTGCTGGAGTACGTCGACAAGATCGAGGCCGTCGACAAGCACACCGTCAAGTTCACGCTCAAGGAGCCGAACGCCTGGTTCCTCGACCTGCTGGCCTCGACCTCGACGTGGATCATCGCCAAGGAGTGCGTGGAGAAGTTCGGTGACCTCAAGAAGGTCGAGTCGGTGGTCGGCACCGGCCCGTGGATGCTCGACCGCTGGGAGCCGAACGTCAGGATCGTCTTCTCCCGCCACCCGAACTACCACTTCCCGGGGCTGCCCTACGCCGACAACGTCGAGTGGCTCATCGACAAGGATCCGGCCTCGCGCCTGGCCACCTGGCTGAGCGGCAAGAGCGACTTCGGCCCGGAGTACCAGCACGCCGTGCGCTGGCTCGACGCGCCGGTGGCCCGCCAGCGCAAGCCGGGACTGCAGACCGCGGAGTACACGTGGTTCACCAGCGGTTCCACCGGCTTCAAGGTCGCGAACCCGCCGTTCAACGACATCCGGGTCCGGCGCGCGCTGTCGCGCGCCAGCAACGTCGCCGAGGTCTTCGAGTCGCTCGCCTTCTCGCAGGGGCACTGGACACCGAACCCGGCGGTGCCGGCGGCCTTCGCCGAATGGTCGATCCCCATCGATCAGCTCAATCCCGAGGGCCGGAAGCTGTACGAGTTCAGCACCGCCGAGGCCAAGAAGCTGCTCGCCGAGGCCGGCCATCCCGAACGGGTTCAAGATCACGGTCGAGGCGCCGTCGGTCGGTCTACGGCCCGGACTTCGACGACTTCGTGGCCATCACGATCAAGAACTGGAAGGCGGCGGGCATCGACGCCGACCTCAAGCTCAAGGAGTACGGGGCGTTCATCTCCAGCACCATCTTCGGAAAGTTCGACGGCATGTTCCTCGGGCTGCGGGGCGCCTGGGCCGACCCCGAGGCGTACTTCTACCGCTGGTTCATGCCCGGGCCAGCCGCTCAACGTGTGGGGCGTGAACGACCCGAAGCTGATCGACATGATCAAGCTGCAGCGGCGGACCTTCGACGTCGCCAAGCGCAAGCAGGTCGATGTTCGACATCCAGCGCCATCTCGCCGACCAGGCACTGTTCGGCGTGGACGGCTCGATCAAGATCCTGTCGGCGTGGGACGCGCACATCAAGAACTACGGGCCCAACAACGGCTTCGACTACGGTGGGCGGCTCATGGCCGCCTGGATCGACAAGTAGCGGGGGTTCGAGGGCGCCGCGCGACCATCATGCGGATCTACGTTCTCCGCCGCCTGCTGGTCGCCGTGCCGTCGCTGCTGATCGCCTCGCTCATCGTCTTCACGCTGCCCCGTCTCATCCCCGGCGACGTCGTCCAGCTCATGCTCGAGGAGAAGGCGTACGGCAAGGATCTCGAGGATCTTCGCGCCAAGCTCGGCCTGAACCGCCCCTCCACGTGCAGTATTTCGAATGGCTGGGCTCGGTGGTGCGGGGCCACCTCGGCGAATCGCTGTGGACGCACCAGCCCGTGCTCAGTGAGCTGACGCGGCGATTGCCCGTGACGGTCACGCTGGGAGTCATGGCGCACCGTCGTGGCGCTCGCGATCGGCGTGCCCATCGGTGTCCTCGCCGCCATCCGCCAGGACGGCGTGCTGGACTTCTTCGCCCGGAGCGCCGCCATCCTCGGCCTGTCCATCCCGGGCTTCGTGCTGGCGATCCTGGTGACGCTGCTGCCGGCCATCTGGTGGGGGTGGACGCCGCCACGCTTCGTCGAGTTCTCCAAGGATCCGGGCGGCCACCTCCTGCAGTTCGTGCTCCCCGCGCTCATCCTCGGCGTCGCCTCGGCCGCCGCCATCATGCGGCTGACGCGCGGCATGCTGCTCGAGGTGCTGCGCCAGGACTACGTGCGCACGGCGGCGGCCAAGGGCCTGCGCGGCCGGGTCGTGGTGCTCAAGCACGCGCTGAAGAACGCGCTGATCCCGGTCATCACGGTGCTCGGCCTGCAGGTGGCGGGCATCGCTGGCGGCGCCGTCATCATCGAGTGGATCTTCGGCATCCCCGGCATGGGGCAGTTCCTCGTCGACGCCATCGTGCAGCGCGACTACCCGGTCATCCAGGGCATCAACCTGGTGATCGTCACCATCATCGTCCTGACCAACCTGTCGGTGGACTTGCTGTACGCCGTGCTGGATCCGAGGATCCGCTTCTAGCCGTCGATGGCGAATTCCGTTCAGACACTACCGGTTCCCCAGACGCTCCCGCGAGCCTGGCGCGCTCCGGCCGCGCTGCGCCTGGTGCTGCGCTTCGCGCGTCGCAAGCCGCTGGGCGCCATCGGCGGCATCATCGTGCTAGGCCTGCTGGTCATGGCGGTATTCGCCGACCAGATCGCGCCCCATTCCTACGAGCAGTCGGTGCCCGGCAATCGCATGAAGCCGCCGAGCGCCAAGTTCTGGATGGGCACCGACAACCTCTCGCGTGACGTGTGGAGCCGTGTGGTGTACGGCGCGCGGATCTCCGTCACCGTGGGGTTCGCCACCGTGGCGCTGGCCACGCTGATCGCGACCGCGGTCGGCGTCTCCAGCGCGTATCTCGGGGGCGCGTACGACATCGCGGTCCAGCGCGTGGTCGACGCCTGGATCTCGTTCCCGGCGCTCGTCGTCATTCTCTCGCTGATGGCGGCGCTCGGCCCCGGACTGCCCAACCTCATCCTGGCCCTGTCGATCCTCGGCGCGGCCGGCGCCTCTCGCGTGATCCGCGGCTCCACGCTGTCGGTGATCGCGAGCCCGTACGTCGAAGGCGGCGCGCGCCGTCGGCGCCGGCCACCTGCGCATCGTGCTGCTCTACGTGCTGCCCAACGTGCTGGGCACCATCCTCATCCTGGCCACCATCGGGCTGGGGCAGGTGATCCTGGCCGAGGCCGCGCTGTCGTTCCTCGGCTTCGGCATTCCGCCGCCGTTCCCGTCGTGGGGCGCGATGCTCTCGGGCTCGGGGCGGTCGTTCATGTACCACGCGCCGTGGATGGCGCTGTTCCCCGGCGCGGCCATCTCGCTGGCCGTCTTCGGGTTCAACATGCTCGGCGACGCGCTCCGCGACGTGCTCGACCCGCGCCAGCGGGGCTCGGGCCGGTTCGCCGCGCGCCTGTAGCGGCATCCGCGCGGCGACGGAGCGCGCGGCGAAGAGCGGCCATGCCCGGGCCCCGTCGGCTGATCCTCAACCCCACGCTGCAGCTTGGCGGCGCCGTCGCCGAGGTCTCGCGCCGCGGCGTCGGCCGCGCGCGCGTGGAGCTGAGCGATCCCCGCGCCGTGCGCTATCTGCTGTGGGTGGCGACGGGCGAGGGGACACGGCCGCGGCTGAGCGGCGCCGCCCAGCGCGAGCTTCGGCGGGCCGGCATTCTCATCCCGCCGGCGGCCACGCCGCGGGACGTCTGGCTCGATGCGCGTGTCGACCTCGAGCCCGCCTCGCCTCAGGATGCCGCGGGTCGCCTGGCCGCGAGCTGTGTTCTCCATCGTGGTCCCGCCGAGCCCTTTCTTCCTGACGAGAGCATCCTGTGGGTCGCGCGGCCCGGAGCGCGGCTGGGGCTGCCGTACACGCTGACTCCGCGACTCGCGCGCATCGTCGCCGCCCGCCGCGGGCGCGCGACGCTCCCACCTCGCGCCGCCGCCCCGTTGCGCCGCATCGGCGCGCTCGATGACCGCGACGGGGCCGCCCGGCTGCGCGCGGCGTGGCGGGATCGGGAGCGCGCCTGGCGGCGCGAGCTGCGCACGCGCGGTCACGTCGTCCTGCGCGGCCTGTTCGAACCGACGTTCCTGCAGGCCATGCACGCGTACTACCACGCGATCGAGCGTGAGGGCTATCTGCTCGGCGGCGACGCGCGGCGCCGGGGTGCGGCCCTGCTCTACGACGAGCCGCTCACCCGCTTCCTGAACGCGCTCCTCGCGCCGCTCGTCGCCCGGCTCACCGACGAGCGGCCACGGCCGACGTTCTCGTATCTGCGCGTCTACGATCCAGGGGCGGTGCTCCGTCCGCATCGCGATCGGCCGTCGTGCCGCTGGAACGTCGATCTCGTGGTGGGCGGCGAGCCGGCGCCCAGTCGCCAGAATGCGTGGCCGCTGCGGATCGAAGGTCGCGGGGGTGTTCACTCGGTGCGGCTCGGGCTGGGCGACGGGCTGCTCTATCGTGGCGAGCGGGTGCGGCACTGGCGGCGGCCGCAGCCACGGGGGCGGACGACGGTGCTCGCGTCACTGCACTACGGTCGCCCCGCGCGTCACTCCAGCTCGGCGAGCTGAGCGACCGGGACCACCACCTCCTGACCGTTGCGCTCGGCCGACACGTAGCCCGCGTACAGCGTGGCCACCGTGTCGTGGGCGACGAGCGGCCCGGACTGCGGGGCGCGTCCACTGGCGCAGCACTCGAGGAAGTCCTGCATCTCGGCGTAGAAGCCCTGCTGCCACTCCTCGTCGGCGGCGGGGTGGCTCCAGCCTTCCTTGGTGCCGATCTTCTCGACGACGTACACGTCCTTGAACTGCGCGGCCGCCGGGTTGTAGGTGTCGAGGAGGTTCACCGGATTGAGCCGGCAGGTGGTGCGGTGGTTGTTCGCGAACACCTCGAGCCAGTTGTGCACGCCGCCCAGCACCAGCTCGGTCGCGTACACGTCGGCCACCGTGCCGTCGTCGAACGTGACGTGGAGCTGGCTGTAGTCCTCGATGTCCTCGTAGTCGGTGCGCAGGAAGCCGCGGTCGCGATAGCCGGGCAGGCGTGTGATCTCGTGCGTGCGACAGGACACGCTCGCCGGCCGGATCGGCCGCCGGCTGCGCGCGCGCCCCTCGACCTGCTTGAGGTAGAGACACGCGCTCAGTGGATGGCAGCCCTTGCCGACCAGGGCGCCGCCGCCGGAGTGCCGCCAGATGCCATACGTCGGCGAGTGCGAGCCGCTGTGCGATTCGCCGCCGAGCATCCAGAGGATCTGCGCGTCGGTCTTCTCGAGGATCTCGCGCTCCTTCTGCACGGCGGGCGCGTAGATCCAGTTCTCCGCGTAGCCGAGCACGACCCCGCGCCGCCGGGCGGCCGCCACGATCCGTCCGGCGCTGGCCAGCGCGGTCTCCAGCAGCGCCGCCTTGGCCGCGCGATTGCCGGCGAACGCGCCGTCCTTCGGCCCGAAGGCGCCGGTGAACGGCTTCTCCACGACGACGTGCTTGCCGGCCTCGATCGCTTCCAGCGCCACCGGCTCGTGGGTCGCCGGCGGCGAGCAGACGTCGACCACGTCCACGTGCGGCAGCATGGCGGCCAGGCTCGGATACGGCGTCGCGCCGCTCTCGCGGGCGAAGGCCTCGCGCCGCTCGGCGGTCGGCGACACGACGGCGGCCAGGCGCGCCTCGACGCCGTAGACGCGGCGATAGGCGAGCAGGTGCAGGTGCGCCGCGAAGCGCGAGCCGACGACGCCGATCCGCAGCGCGGCCATCGTCAGCGCTCCAGCCGGCGGAAGATCGCCAGCCCGATTGACGTGGCCGCCATCACGACGCCAGCGAAGATGATGGGCGCCGCCGGATCAGCGAAGTAGTCGCGCACGAAGCCGGCGGCCGGCTGGGTGAGCGCCATCATCACGTAGAAGAGCGTGTAGAAAACGGCGAAGGCCGTGGTCAGCCGCTCGGGCGGCAGCGCGCGGGGCAGCAGGGACATCAACGGTCCGGGGGCGGACCGATCGCGAAGCCGACCAGGCAGAAGGCGAGAATCGCCGGCGAGATCGTCGGGATCAACGCCGTCACGGCGGCGGCCACGAGGCTGCCCGCGACGATCATCAGATTGGGACGGCCGAGGCGGTCACCGAGCAGACCGCCCAGCGGGATGGACACGATCGTCAGCCAGATCGCCAGGCTCACGATGAAGCCGGCGTCGCCGAGCGGCACGCCGCGCGCGATCAGCAGCCCGGGACCGAAGACGATGATCGCGACCAGGCTCGCGTTGAAGCAGCCCCACGCGAACCCCGCGCTGATGCTCAGACGCAAGTCGCGCCCGGCCAGCGACGCACGGGGCGGCACTGCCGGCGCGCCCGCCAACCGCGGTGCCTCGCGGAACACGACGAGCATCAGCAGCAGCCCGACCGCCGCCGCGATCGCGCTCATCGTGATCGGCCAGCGCCAACCGGAGCCCGCGGCCAGGCCGCCTAGCGTGGCCGTCGCCAGGCCGAGCCCAACCGGCCAGGAGGTGAGCATGACCCCCATCGCGGTGGAGAGCTCCTTGCCGGCAAACCAGTCGGAGATCAGCCGGGTCAGCAGGATGTTCATGAGGACGGCGCCGATGCCGCTCACGATGCGGCCGGCCGCGGCGCCGGCGAAGCTCCCGGCGCTGGCCGTGATCACGCCGCCGGCGACCATGAGCGCGAGCCCGGCGACGACGACCCTTCGCTCGCCGAAGCGCTGGCCGATGATGCCGCCCGGCAGCGCGAAGAACGCGCCCGGCAGCATGTAGATCCCGACGAGCGTGCCGAGCTGAGCGTAGCTGAGCCCGAGGTCTCCGACAATGAGCGGCGCCACGGAGGCCACCGCCTGGAACTGAAAGCCCATCGACGTGCGCGTGACGAAGACGATCGCCAGCGCAACCCAGCGGTTGGCCATGTCGGGCCATCATATAGGACCCCCCGGGCCGGGACCTACGTCACCGTGATATCCTCCGAATCCAACAGACGAATGAACCGTCATTCTGGTAGGAGGGCAGGGCCATGACGACGCAGCAGCGCTACGCGATCCCCGTGAATCCGACCGAGGCCGTCATTCCCGGCCAGTACGACTCCCTCATGCGCTGGGAATACGAAGACGGCCGCGCCTCGCTGCTGAAGCTCTACGAAAAGGGCAAGGACCGGCAGTGGAACGGCAATACTCGCATCGACTGGTCGCTCGACCTCGATCCCGAGAACCCGCAAGAGCTGCCCGACGAGCAGATCTCGATCTTCGGCTCTCCGGTCTGGAACCGGCTGACCAAGCAGGAGCGCGCCAATCTGAGAAGGCACCTGCAGGCGCAGCAGCTCTCGCAGTTCATGCACGGCGAGCAGGGCGCCTTGCTCTGCGCGTCGAAGATCGTGCTGCAGGTGCCGAGCGTGGACGCCAAGTACTACGCGGCCACCCAGGTGATGGACGAGGCGCGCCACGTCGAGGTCTACGCGCGGCTGCTGCACGAGAAGTTCGAGCTGGCGTACCCGATCACCCCGACCCTCAAGGCGCTGCTCGACAACGTGCTGTCGGACTCGCGCTGGGACATGACCTACCTCGGCATGCAGGTGCTGATCGAGGGCCTGGCCCTGGCGGCCTTCGCGTCGATCCGCGACCACGCCAAGAACCAGCTGGCCGCCGCGGTCAACGCCTACGTCATGGAGGACGAGGCGCGCCACGTGGCCTTCGGCCGCATCGCCCTGCGCGACTACTACCCGCAGCTGAGCGACGCCGAGCGGGACGAGCGCGAGGAGTTCGCCGTCGAGGCGTGCTACCTCATGCGCGACCGCTTCCTGTCGGTCGAGGTGTGGGAGACGCTGGGGCTGCCGGTGGAGGAGTGCGTGCAGATGGTGCAGGCCTCCGAGCGCATGAAGCAGTTCCGCACGCGCCTGTTCACCCGCATCGTGCCGACCATCAAGGACATCGGCCTGTGGGGACCGCGCATTCGTAAGGCCTACGCCGACATGGGCGTGATGGCCTACGCCGAGACCGATGCCGAGGGGCTCCTGGCCAAGGACGAGCAGGTGGCGGCGGAGTTCGACGCGCGGCGGCGGCAGCCGGCATGAAGTTCGGGATCTTCTACGAGCATCAGCTGCCGCGGCCCTGGGGCGAGGGCGACGAGCTGAAGCTGTTCCAGGACGCGCTGGACCAGGTCGAGCTCGCCGACCGGCTGGGCATCGACTACGCCTGGGAGGTCGAGCACCACTTCCTCGAGGAGTACTCGCACTCCTCGGCGCCCGAGGTGTTCCTGGCCGCCGCCTCCCAGCGCACGCAGCGCATTCGCCTGGGCCACGGGATCGTGCTGATGCCGCCCGGCTACAACCAGCCGGCGCGCGTGGCCGAGCGCATCGCCACGCTCGATCTCGTGTCGCGCGGCCGCGTCGACTGGGGCACCGGCGAGTCGGCCTCGCGGGCCGAGCTGGAAGGCTACGGCGTCAATCCGGCCGAGCGGCGGGCGATGTGGCGCGAGAGCGTCGAGCAGGTCGCCAACATGATGGTGATGGAGCCCTATCCGGGCTTCAAGGGCCAGTACTTCTCGATGCCGGCCCGCAACGTGGTGCCCAAGCCGGTGCAGAAGCCGCATCCGCCGATCTGGGTGGCCTGCTCCAATCGCGAGACGATCCACCTGGCCGCGCAGCTCGGCATCGGCGCGCTGACGTTCGCGTTCGTCGATCCGGCCGAGGCCAAGCAGTGGGTGGACGACTACTACGAGACCTTCAAGCGGGAGTGCGTGCCCATCGGGCATGCGGTGAACCCCAACGTCGCCATGGTCACCGGCTTCTCCTGCCATCGCGACGCCGCCGAGGCCCAGCGCCGCGGTGCCGACGGCTTCCGCTTCTTCCAGTTCGCGCTCGCGCATCACTACGTGTTCGGCAAGCACACGCCGGGGCGGACCAACATCTGGAACGCGTTCCAGAAGGTGCGTGAGCAGCTCGGCACCGAGGTGCTGGGCGGCGGCGTGGGCTGCATCGGGAGCCCCGACGACCTGCGCGGCACGCTGCGCGTGTTCCAGGACGCCGGCGTGGATCAGACCGTCTTCATCCAGCAGGGCGGCCGCAACCGCCACGAGCACATCTGCGAGTCGCTCGAGCTGTTCGCCGCCGAGGTCATGCCGGAGTTCCACGAGCACGAGGCCGAGCGCCAGCGCCGCAAGCAGGAGGAGCTGGCGCCGTACATCGAGGCGGCCATGGCGCGCAAGCAGCGCATGCGACCGCTGGCCGACGACGAGATCCCCGTCCAGGAGGCCTACGGCAACACGGTGGCCCTGACCGACGAGGACATCAAGAAGATGCCGGAGGGCAACCGCCGGCGCGTGCTGACATTCCGCAAGATCAGGGAGATTGCCGACCATGCCTGACAGTCCCGAGCAAGCCGAAGTCCTCCGCGCCGACGATCGCCGGTTCGAGGCCATGCGCAACAGCAAGTGGCCCGATCTCGAAGACTCGCTCGCCGACGATCTGGTCTACGTGCACTCCACCGCGCGGGTGGAGAGCAAGGGCGAGCACGTCGGTAACCTCAAGGCCGGCAAGCCGCACTACCGCGGCATCGCCCCCCGGGATCGCAAGGTGCGGGTGGTGGGTGGGGTCGGCATCGTCAACGGCGTCTCCGAGATGCACGTGGAGAGTGCCGGCAAGGAGCAGCGCTTCACCGTCCGTTACCTCGCGGTCTACGCCAAGGCCGGCGCGACGTGGCGCATGATCGCCTGGCAGTCGACCAAGGTCCCGGACGCGTAGTCGGCTCGCCCCCGCACACCCGCGAGATCCGGCCGGGCCATCCGGGCCGGCGGCACACCGGCGGTTTCGTGCGTTAGAATGCGCCAGGCAGTCGACGCAGACTGCGAGTCCAGGAAGGGCGGAGTCCCAACGATGACCGAGCGGCAGAGACTGGAAGACGTCGGCTACATGACCTGCATGACCCTGGTGCTGCTCGGCAACTACGCGCAGACCGGGCATTTCGGCGGACCGCTGGCCTACACGCCGTACAACGTCGCGGTGCATCTGGCCGGGCCCGAGCTGGGCGGACTGCGCTACGACTACCGCCGGCCGAAGCATCCCTACAGCGACAAGTTCATGCTGGCCGCCGGCCACTGCGTCCCGACGTGCTACGCGCTGTGGATGATCATGGGCCAGGCGCTGTATCGCAAGCACCAGGCGACCGGCGACACGCGCTACTACGTCGACCCGCACGTCGCGATGCTGCCGATCGACGCGCTGGGATTCCGCCGCGGCGCCGGCGCGCTGAAGACGCTGCTCGCAGGATCAGGGGCTGGCCGATCATCCGCTGTTCGCGCAGGCGAAGGGCGCGCGGCATTCGCGCGCTGTCCGGACACGCCGAGAGCATCGACCTCACCAACGACGTGAACGGCGGCCCGTCGGGCGTCGGCATCGCGACGGCGGCGGGCAAGGCCGCGTTCTGGGATGTCGTCGGCGCGCCGATGGGCGTCGCCGAAGATCATCGCCTTCGAAGGCGAGTTCGCGCATGACCGAGGGCCACGCGCAGGAGCTCAAGACGCAGGCGCTCGCGCTGCAAGGTCGGCAAGCGGCTGCGCGTCATGCTCTCCGACAACAACGCCGGCATCGACGATTCGCTGATCGGCGGCGTCATCGACCAGCAAGTTCACGGGCTACGATCTGGTCGATCAGTGGACCTCGTACGGCTGGAACGTCTTCACGCTGCCGAACGGCAACGACTACGACCAGGTCGTCGGCGCGCTGAAGACGATGGAGGAGTGGGACCCGACGGATCGCCGCCCGATGATCGTGATCGGCAAGACCATCAAGGGCTACTGGCCGGCGCGCGGTCAACGGCAAGATTCCCGGCGCCGGCGATCAGGTGGTCGGCTTCCCGAGCCATCCCTACGCGATGAAGATGAACTCCGAGTACTTCGTCGCGCTCGCCGAGACGTTCGAGAAGCAGTACGGCGTGGAGTTCGCAGGGCATTCGCGAGGGCGCCGTGACCGACCAGCGCGAGCGGCTGATCCAGTTCAAGACCAACATCGACGTGGTGATGTCGGTGCTCGACGCAGAACGGCCTGGGCGACTGGCTGGCCGATCGCCTGGTGGAGATCGGCGACACGGTCAAGGACGAGCTGCCGTTGCGCAGCCGACGTCAAGCACGATCCGTTCCTCGACGAGCGCCTGCGCGTCGCCAACCTGCCCGAGGAGCCGCAGAAGGTCACGGTGCGGAACCCGGTCTCCGGCGCGGAGAAGCAGGTGAAGCATCGCGCTGTTCCGCAAGGCCGGCGAGGTGGCCGGCACGCGCCGCGGCATCTCCGAGATCGTCAAGTGGATGAACTACGTCACCGGCAACCGCGTTCTTGACGATCGCCGCCGACCTGTCGGAGTCGATCAACCTCGAGCACGGCAGCCTCTGGGGCCACTACGATCCCGAGACCAATCCGCTCGGGACGCGCCTGAAGGCGGCCATCCAGGAAGCCGGCAACGTCTCCACCGCCATCGGCCTGGTGAGCCAGAGCGCCTCGGTCGATCCCGAGAAGTTCGCCGGCGTGTGGGCGTTCAGCGGCACCTACGGCGCGTTCACGCCGCTGATGTACACGCCGGCGCGCGTGTGGAGCCAGCAGAACCAGGACAGCAAGTTCCGGACGGGCGTGCTGCACATCCTGGCCGGGCACTCCGGTCCCGAGACGGCGGCCGACGCGCGCACGCACTTCGGCATCTTCGCGCCGCAGGTGTGGAAGCTGTTCCCGCGCGGTCAGGTCATCAACCTGAGCTTCTGGGACTACAACGACGTCGCGCCCGGCTACTTCGCGGCGGCGGAGATCGCCGCCCGCGATCCGAAGGTGGGCATCATCACGTCTCGAGGTGGCGCGGCCCGACTTCCCGGTGGCCGACCGCAGCACGTTCGCCGACACCGATGTGCGGGCGGCCGCCAAGGGGCTCTACGTGATTCGCGACTTCGCGCCGGGCAAGCCGCGGCACGGCTACGTGGTGGCGCAGGGCTCGAGCTCCACGGTCAATCTGGTGAACGTGCTGCCGCAGCTCGAAGCAGGCCGGCATCAACGTGAAGGTGATCGCGGCGATCAGCGAGGAGCTGTTCGACCGCCAGCCGGAGGCGTATCGCAATGCGGTGCTGCCGCCCGAGGCGCGCTACGATCTGATGTTCGTCATCACGGGCACGCGGCGCATGTGGCCGCTGCGCAACGTCGGCCCGCTGACCGACGAGTACTCGCTCACCTCGGACTGGGACAACCAGTGGCTGACCGGCGGGCTCGAAGCCGACGTGATCGCGGAGGCGCATCTCGACGCCGAGTCGATCCTCAAGGGCGTGCAGCGCTTCGCGCAGGAGCGTCCGGCGCGCCTGCAGCGTCAGCGTGCGCTGCTGGAGGCGCTGGGGTAGGGCGTCGATGTCGGCTCCCGGCCGTTAGCCCGGCGGCAGCTTTCGATCGAAGAAGTCGACGATCTCGAAATTGATCGTCGCGTGCATCGCATCGCGATCGAAGCCTTCCGGGTCTCGCGCGGCCTCCCCGGCCACGAGCTTCAGCACCCAGGGGAAGCTCGCGACGAACGAGAAATGCCCGGCCCGTTGGACGACAACGTATTCCGCCCGAGACGGTAGCGCCTTCGCGAGGCGCTCGGCGTGATACCGCACGAGCGTCAGGTCGTCGCGCTCCGCGCCGTACACCCGGACCGGGACGGCCACCTGTGCCAGTGCGTCGTCGGTGAAGGGGGCGGTATTCGGCGCCATGAGCACGATGGCGCGCACACGAGGATCACGAACATCCGGAATATCGCCGACCTTCCGGGTGGCCTCCCGCGTCGCAGCACCGCCTTCGGAGCAGAACCTTGAATCGTCGGGATGCTGTCGGCAGTGCGCAATGCTGGCCGCTGGGCTCGGCTTCGCGCCGGCGACGGCCAGCGCAGTGTAGCCCCCGTTTGAGTGCCCCACGACCCCGATGCGCTCCCGCTGGATGTGCGAGCCGAGCTCCGCGTCTTCCAGCAATGTGTCGATGACGCGGGAGACTTGCTTGGGCCGCCCGATCCACACACTCACACCGGAGATGTCGTTGTCCTGTCCTCGTGGGTGCATGGGGGCAGCGACGACATAGCCGTGCGAGGCGAGCGCCATCGCCAGGTCTCGGTGGTTCAAGGCGAGCCCGCCGGCTCCGTGTGATATGACGATGAGCCCGAACTTCCCTTCGGCCGGCGGAGCATTGGTGGCCACCGGCATCTCGAACGCGATCAATCGACACAACATCGCGGGCAACCGGCAGCCGGAGAGGGACCCGGTCAGGAAGAGAGGAGCGGGCGCGGCGCGGGTGGGATACCACAGAGCTACAGGGAACAGCTCGCCCGTGACGGTGTCTCGAACGTCGATCCTGCGATAGGCGACGTTCGACGACGGCGCAGCCTCGCTCGTGAAAGCGACGCCGAGCAGCGCGAGGCCCACGAGGTACTTGACGATAGCCGGGAGGCTCACCCAGATCGTCGGCGCCGAAGAGTCTCACGATCAGAGCGCCTTGTTCGGCACGGCGGAGCCTTACGATCGACGGCCGCCGAACTCATCCGCGTGGAGCGACACAAATGTCGCGGACGCTGATCGCCGGCCGGCCGGTCACTCGCTCCACGCCATCCGCCAGCCGGTCATACCGACCCGCCCGGTGCAACTCGCCCATCGCCACGAGATGCCGGGTGAGGTGCTCCGGCACCCCCCACTTCTTGATCCCGCGTTCCCAGTCCTCGGCGGGGATGTCGGAGTACGTGACCTCGCGGTTGAGCGCGTCCGAGAACTCCCGGGCGACCCCGTGCATGTCTTGGGACCGCGGACCGGTGAGTTCGTAGATCCGGCCCAGATGCGGCCCCGGGTCGGCGAGAACGGCAGCGACCACCCGGGCGACATCAGCCGCGGCAACCGGAGAGGTCTTGCCCTGTCCGAACGGCAGCTCGATGCGGCCTCGGGCGCGCACGGTCGGAGCGGCCAGCTGGAAAAAGCTCTCCAGGAACATGGTCGGTCGGATGGTGACGACCGGCAGGCCGGACCACGCGAGCGCCTGCTCACCGAGCCAGTGCTGCCGCTGCTGACCGCTCGAGGTGGTGTTCTGAATGCTCATCTCGGAGACGGTCATCTGCGACATGTTGACCACGGCGTCCACCCCGACTTCCCGAGCGGCCACCGCCATGGTGACCGTCGCTTCCAGGTACCCGGCAGACACGGACATGCCGAAGTAGACCCGCCGACAGCCGCTGACGACCCGATAGACGTCGGCCGGTTCGAGGAGGTCTCCGACCACCACCTCCGCCCCGACGGCCCGTAAAGCTGCCGCCCGGTCGTCTTCGCGGCGCACCATGGCGCGAACCGGGAGCCCGCGATCAGGTACTTGGCCATGGTGCTATTTCCTCTGGAGATTGAGGTCGCGGAGCGGCGGCCGCACTACCGTTCGACCGCCCCGAGTACTGACCGGCGGCCCCGGCGTGGCGAGCGGATCGGCGTACCCGTTAGTCCATGTCACGGGGTATGACCGCTTCGCGCTTCGCAGCGAGCCGGGATCAGACAAGGCTGTAGCACGGCGCGAGCGGCGCGCACGGCAGTCCCTGTACCGGGAGCCCGATCGCGGGTACTCTCTCCGGGCAGAAGGTCGCGGGCCCGATCTCACCAACGATTTGGAGGCCGCTCATGGTGGTGCGGATCTTCCTGGTGCTTCTCGGCATGCTGGTGGCCGCGACCGCGCAGGCGCAGGACAAGCCGCGGTACGGCGGTGAGCTGATCTTCCTCGTCCCCTCCGAGCTGCCCTCCTACGACGGGCACCGGGAAGGGACGTTCGGCGTGGTGCACCCGCTGGCGCCGCACTACAACACGCTGCTGCGCATCGACCCGTTCGACAAGACCGGCACGCGCCCCGTGCCCGATCTGGCGGAGTCGTGGACGATCTCGCCCGACGGGCTCGTCTACACCTTCAAGATCCGCCAGGGCGTGAAGTTCCACGACGGCAGCCTCATGACGTCGCGCGACATCAAGGCCACCTACGACAAGATCGTGTTCCCCCCCACCGGCGTGATCTCGATGCGCAAGGGCAGCTACGGCGCGATCGAGACCATCGAGGCGCCCGACCCGCAGACGGTACGCTTCCGGCTGAAGTGGCCCGAGGCCTCCTTTCTCATCGCGCTGTCCTCGCCCTACAACTGGATCTACAAGGCCGACATCCTGGCCAAGGACCCGCGCTGGTACGAGACGAACGTGATGGGCACCGGCCCATTCAAGTTCGTCGAGCACGTGAAGGGCTCGCACTGGCTGGGCAAGAAGAACCCCGACTACTGGGACAAGGGCAAGCCCTACCTGGACGGCTTCCGGGCGCTGTTCATCAACTCGTCGTCGGCTCAGGTCGCCGCCATCCGCGGCGAGCGCGCGCACATCCAGTTCCGCGGCTTCAGCCCGGCCGACCGCGACGCCATCGTCTCGGCATTGGGCAACAAGATCACGGTGCAGGAGAGCCCGTGGGACTGCGTACAGCTGGTGACGATGAATCATGACCACAAGCCGTTCGACGACAAGCGGGTTCGCCGCGCCCTCACACTGGCCGTCGATCGTTACGAGGGATCGAAGAACCTGTCCCGCATCGCGGTGGTGAAGGAAGTGGGCGGGATCCAGGTGCCCGGGACGCCGTGGGCGACGCCGCCGGCCGAGCTGGAGAAGGTGGCCGGCTACGGGCGCGACATCAACGCCAGCCGGGCCGAGGCCAAGCGCCTGCTGCGCGAGGCCGGTGTGCCCGACGGTTTCTCGTTCACGTTCAAGAACCGGGGCGTGCCGCAGCCCTACGAGCCGGTGGCCATCTGGCTCATCGACCAGTGGCGCCAGATCGGACTGAACGTGAAGATGGAGACCGTCGAATCCTCCGCGCACGTCTCCATGCTCCGACGCGGCGACTTCGACGTGGCCAGCGACGCGCAGTGCAGCTTCATCGTCGAGCCCGACATCGATCTGCAGAAGTTCCAGTCGACGGGCATCTCCGACAACAACTATAGCCGCTACAAGGACCCGATCCTCGACGACCTCTTCCTCAAGCAGTCCCGCTCCATGGACCCCGAGGAGCGCAAGCGGCTGCTGCGGGCGTTCGAGAAGCGCCTGCTCGACGAAGAAGTGCACTACTTCTACAGCCTGCAGTGGCACCGCATCGTCCCGCACAGCGCCAAGGTGCGCGGCTGGACGATCACGCCAGCCCACTACCTCAACCAGCAGCTCGACACGGTCTGGCTGGCGGAGTAGGGCGGAGCGGCCGCGAGCGGCGCCGCGGGTCGAGCCGGCGGACCGCGATGGGCGTCGAGGGCGGTCACGCCGACGTCTTGCCGCCGCTCTACGCGCGGTGGGCGAGCGAGTTCCTGGGTGGAGCCATCCCCGCCGAGAGCGCGGCCACGTGCAACGACTGCGCGATGCTCTCCGGCGAGCGCGGGACGGCGCGCCCCGCCGCGGCGCCGTTCTTCAATCCCGACACCAAGTGCTGCACCTACCTGCCAGTGCTGCCCAATTTCCTCGTCGGGCGCATGCTGGCCGACGACAGCCCGGAGTTCGCGCGCGGACGCGCGACGCTCGAGGCGCGGCTGACCGCAGGTATGGCGGTGTCTCCACGCGGCATCGGTCGTGACGCCGCCTACGACCTTCTCTACGTGACGCGCGGGAAGTCGCTGTTCGGCCAGGCGCGCTCGATGCGCTGCCCGCACTACCTCGACGAGGGCGGCGGTCAGTGCGGCATCTGGCGCCATCGCGCCGCCGTGTGCGCGACGTGGTTCTGCAAGTACGTCCGTGGCGCCGTCGGCCAGCGATTCTGGCAGGCGCTTCACCGACAGCTGTCGGCCGTGGAAGGTGAGCTCTCGGTGTGGTGCGCGCGCCAGCTCGGGGAGCTCGGCGAGTGGTCGGGACGCGAGCGAGAGTTCTTCCAGGAGTGCGCCCCGGCTGGTCGAGGCGCTTCACTGGCGAGACGTGGAGCGGATCTGCGGACCCGACTCGAACGGCTGCGAGAACAGGTCCTGCAAGTCCCGGCCGATGGCTTCGTCGACGTAGGGCACTGTCCAGCCACCGAGGCGGAAGCCGCCGCTGGGATCTTCTTCAGGCCCGCCGGGGGATTGAATAACGCCATCTAGACTGATGTGTTCGGCAACGATGAGCTTGCGCATACTCTTCTCCGGGTCCGTCCTCGTGAAAGTTCTCGTACGGGAAATGCCTACACTCACTGCGACCAGTCAGTTTCATTCCGTAACGCGAGGCGAAACCGAGCGGTCGGCTCGAGCGGCACCTTAGCCGAGCTGCTCGGCAAGCGCGACAATGATGCCCTCAGGGCCACGGATGAAACAGAGCCGGTACATGTCCTCGTACTGGGCGACTTCGCCCACGAGCTCAGCGCCATGGGCGCGCAAGCGCGCGACGACGTCCTCGATGTCGTCGACGGCGAACATGATGCGACGTATGCCCAGCGTATTCACTGGTGCGTTCGTCGGCTCAACTCTGACCGCGGCCGGCGTATGGAACTTGGTCAGCTCGAGTCGACCGTGGCCGTCCGGGGTCCGCATCATCGCGATCTGGCATCGAACATTCTCGAGCCCAACGACACGGTCCACCCAACGTCCCTCGAGTGGCGTCTCACCCTCCAGCTCCATACCAAGCTCGAAAAAGAACGCCTTCGCCGCCTCAAGGTCGTCGACCACGATGAGGACATTGTCCATCCGTTTGAGCGTCATATCCTTCCTTCCCTCGCTTCACTGATGATGCCCCATGCTTGCCGCACGTGGCGTATAGCGCGCACGGTAACCTGCGTCGGCTGAGCAGCGCGAAGCCGATGCCGGTTCATTGTGACGTTAGACGTCACTCGGGCCGCTCCCTGGACTCTCGGCGATTGACCACGATCCCGCGCTCGACCGTGATCAGGAGATAGTGTTCAAAGAGACAAAGATCCCAGAGGCGCCTTCCTAGCACCGTAGTGCCGGCGCGCGACGCTCAACAGACATCCGAAACGATACACAAGGTCGGCGATTGCGCGTGCCTCCGCGGTCACGCTCCTCGCGCCAGAAGACTCATCACGTTCGCCAGCAGCCGCAGCCCCACGTTCGTCGCCGAGCGTCATGATCGACTCCGGATGGAACTGCACGGCGGCGATCGGCAGCGTGCGGTGCTCGATCGCCATGATGACGCCGTCCTCGCGTCTCGGCCGTGACCATGAAGTGCCGTCGGGCAGGCGCTCGCGGATCGCGAAGAGCGAGTGGTAGCGGCCGACGGTGAACTCGGTCGGGCAGGCCGTCGAAGAGGCGCCCGCCCGAGCACGCGGATGCGCGACGGCTTGCCGTGCATCGGGTAGTCGAGCACGCCGAGCGCGCCGCCGAAGTGCTCGACCATGCCCTGCAGGCCGAGGCAGACGCCGAAGATCGGCAGGTCGCGCCGCACCAGCGCCTCGATGGTGCCGGCCAGTCGAAGTCCCTCGGCGTGCCGGGCCCGGGCGACAGCACGACCAGGTCGGGCTTGACGCGTCGAGCACCTCGGCCGGGAAGCCGGCTGCGCACCGTCGACGACCTCGGCGCCGGTCTGGCGGAGATAGTTGGCGAGCGTGTGGACGAAGGAGTCCTGGTGGTCGACGAGCAGGATGCGCTTGCCCGGCGCCGGCTGCGCGCCACGGGCGCGGCGGCGCGGCGCGCCGTGCCGGGCGCGCGCGGATGGCGTCGAGGAAGGCCGAGGCCTTCAGCTCGGTCTCGGCCTCTTCGCCGTCGGGATCGGAGTCGTAGAGCAGCGTGGCGCCGGCGCGCACCTCGGCGATGCCGTCCTTGATGCGGATGGTGCGCAGCGTGAGGCCGGTGTTCATGTCGCCGTCGAAGCCGACGCATGCCGATCGCGCCGCCGTACCAGGCGCGCGGGCGATCGCTCGTGCTCCTCGATGAAGTGCATCGCCCACAGCTTCGGCGCGCCGGTGACGGTGACCGCCCAGGCGTGGGAGAGGAAGGCGTCGAGCGCGTCCATGCCGGCGCGCAGCCGCCCCTCGACGTGGTCGACGGTGTGGATCAGGCGCGAGTACATCTCGATCTGGCGGCGGCCGATGACGCGCACGGAGCCCGGCTCGCAGACGCGCGACTTGTCGTTGCGGTCGACGTCGGTGCACATGGTCAGCTCGGACTCGTCCTTGCTCGAGTTGAGCAGCGTCAGGATCTGCGCGGCGTCGGCGATGGCGTCGTCGCCGCGCGCGATCGTGCCGGAGATCGGGCAGGTCTCGACGCGGTCGCCGTCGACGCGCACGAACATCTCCGGCGAGGCGCCGACCAGGTACTCCGCCTCGCCGAGGTTGATGAGGAAGCCGTAGGGCGAGGGGTTGCGCTCGCGCAGGCGACGGAAGATCTCGGACGGCGCGGCCGCAGACGCTCGAAGAACATCTGGCCGGGCACGACCTCGAACAGGTCGCCGCGCTTGAACGAGGCCTCGCGCGCGACGCGGACCATCGCCGCGTATTCGCCCGGCTCGTGGTCGCCGCGCGGTGGCGCCTCGGCGCGGCCGCGACGTACGGGCGTGCGGCGGCCCGTCGCGCGGCAGCCCGTCGGTCGAGCGGCCGTCGACCTCGAAGTCGTAGCGACGGCGCACGGCGACCTCGCGCCGGTGGTCGACGACGAGGATCTCGTCGGGCAGGTAGAGCACGAGGTCGCGCTGGTCCGCGCGTGCGCTCGAGCTCGGAGCCGGACCGGCTCGAACTGGAAGGCGAGGTCGTAGCCGAAGGCGCCGTAGAGGCCGAGATGTGGCTCGTCTGGATGGTGGAACAGCTCGATGAGGGCGCGCAGCACCGAGAAGACCGACGGCTGCCGGCTGCGCTCCTCCTCGGCGAAGCCGGCCGGCGGGCGCACGCACGGTGCCTTCGATCCAGTCGCCGGCCGCGACGAGCTGCTCGACGCGCGCTCGAGCTCGGCCAGCGCGTGCGGCGACCGGCGGGAGCAGCACGCGTCCCCGCGCGTTCAGCGCCTCGACGCGGAAGCGCGCGGCCGCGCGCCACCAGCACGAGCGGCGGATCGACGAACCCGATGTCCCAGCGCGTGTAGCGGCCCGGGATACTCGTAGTTCGAGGCGAGCAGCGCGCCGCGACGCGCGTCGAGCGCGTCGATGAGGGGTTCGATGGCATTGGCCATCGGGATATCGTCGACCGTGCGGCGGACCCGGATGCCTCCGCGGGTCTCGTACTGGTCCGTGCTCATGGCCGGGCCTCCTCTGACGAGGGGCCGACCCCTGGGACGGCTTGAAAACACGAACGCCGCCCCCGTCGGGGCGGCTCCCTGATCTCTCTCGGTTTCTACGCTCGCGCGCGCAGCTCGGGGAGGGCCGCCCTCAGTGGGACGGCCACCACATCCAGCGCGCGATCGAGCACGTCAGCATCACGGCCGCGATCGTGCCAGGACTGTGGCGTGGCTGTCAAGCGACTGCCGCGCGGCGAGCGAGCGCGGGTACACTGAAGCGCATGGCCATCGACTATCCCTGGACCGAGCCGCCCGCGCACGGCACGGCGATCGAGGCCGCGCCCGGTGTGGCGTGGCTCCGCATGCCGCTGCCCTTTCAGCTGAATCACATCAACCTCTGGCTTCTCGAAGATGGCCCGGGCTGGGCGATCGTGGACACCGGCGTCGGCCTGCCCGACGTGCGCGCCCTGTGGGAGCAGGTCTTCGCCGGCGCCCTCGGTGGCCGCCCGGTCACGCAGGTGATCGTCACGCACTTTCATCCCGACCACATGGGCAATACCGGGTGGCTCACCGAGCGCTTCGGCGTCGATCTCTGGTGCCCGCAGGCGGAGTTTCTCATCAGCCAGGTGGCGCACCGCACGGGCGAGCTCGGCGAGCACCATCCGCGCATGGAGCACTACCGGCGCAACGGCTGCACCGAGGAACAGCTGATCGCGCTGGCCGGGCGTGGTGATCACTACATCCGGCTGGTGCCGACGCTTCCGCCGACGTTCCGGCTGGTGGCCGACGGTGACACGCTGACGATCGGCGGCCGGCGCTGGACGATGATCGTGGGGCACGGCCACTCGCCCGAGCACGCGGCCTTCTGGTGCCCGGAGGCGGGCGTGCTGATCTCCGGCGATCAGGTGCTACCGAAGATCACCAGCAACGTCAGCGTGTGGCCCGATCAGCCGCGCGGCAACCCGCTGAAGCGCTATCTCGCCTCGCTCGAGCACTTCCGCGACATCGCGGCGGACGCGCTGATCCTGCCCGCGCACGGGCTGCCCTTCCGCGGGCTGCCCGAGCGCCTGGTGGAGGTGCGCACGCATCACGACGCGCGCCTGGCCAACGCGCTCGACGCCATCACGGAGGCGCGGAGCGCCGCCGAGATCGTCCCCGTGCTGTTCCGGCGCAAGCTCGACAGTCACCAGCTCAGCTTCGCGCTCGGTGAGGCACTGGCGCACCTGCACTACCTCGAGGCCGAAGGGCGCGCGATTCGCATCGTCGGTGCCGACGGCGTCTACCGCTTCCGCAAGGCCTGACGGCCCTCTGTGCGATTCGCTCCGTCCAGGTGTGCGGCTGCCGTCGTGCGCGCGGGCGCGGCGCTCGCCGCTGTCGTGCTCCTCGCCGCGTGTGCGACCCAGAGTGCTGAAACGTACGATCCGGCACAGTGCGTGGCGCTGGGAGGCTCGCTCGTCCGCTAGTCCTCCGACGGGCCGCAAGGGCGACAGGGCTTCCGCATGGAGAGCCAGCGCTGCGTGTTCCCGGGCCCCGGCAACCAGAGCCCGTAGGAGCCGACGCCGCGGGCATTGACAACCGCGAACGCCGCATAGTACCTAGGGACGCGCGATCGCTCTGCGCCATGACCCACCCTTAACGTGGAGGGTTCACCATGCGTCGCACCGTCGTGACGCTCCTGACCGTGCTGCTGCTCGGCGCCCTCGCCATGTCGCTCTCCCTGGCCCAGGCCCAGCAACCGCCGCCGTCCTGGAAGCAGGGACAGCCGTCGACCATGGCCGAGTCGATGCTGGCGCCGATCGCCCAGCCGCCCGCGCCGATGCCGGCCGCCGAGATTCCCGTCGGCAAGATCAAGCTGCCGCCCGGCTTCAAGGCCGAGCTGTGGGCCAGCGGCATCAACAACGCGCGCGTCATGACGTGGGGCAGCAAGGGGACGCTGTTCGTCTCCAGCCGCGTGGCCGGCAACGTCTACGCCGTCGTCGACAAGGGCAGCAGCCGTGAGGTGAAGACCATCGCCAAGGGTCTCAACCTGCCCAACGGCGTGGCCTTCCGGGACGGCACGCTCTACGTCGCCGAGATCCATCGCATCACCAAGATGGTCGGGATCGAGGACAAGCTCGACAACCCGCCCGCCATGGAAGTCGTCTACGACACGCTGCCCAAGGACGCCCCGCACGGCTGGAAATATCTGGCCTTCGGTCCGGACGGCAAGCTCTACTTCAACATCGGCGCGCCCTGCAACATCTGCCTGCCGCCCGACACCCACGCCAACCTCTCGCGCGTGAACGCCGACGGCACCGGCTTCGAGTACTGGGCGCATGGCGTGCGCAACAGCGTCGGCTTCGACTGGCATCCGGAGACCAAGGAGCTCTACTTCGCCACCCACGGCCGCGACTGGCTGGGTGACGATTCGCCCAGCGATCGTCTCGACGTGGCGCCGAAGAAGGGCCTGCACTTCGGCTTTCCGTTCTGCCACCAGGGCGACATGCTCGACCCGGAGTTCGGCAAGGGCCATTCGTGCGGCGAGTTCGTTCCTCCGCTGCTGAAGACCGGGCCGCACGTGGCCGGCAACGGTGTGATGTTCTACACGGGCGCGATGTTCCCCGCCGAGTACAAGAACCGGATCCTCCTCACCCAGCGCGGCTCCTGGAACCGCAACCAGAAGATCGGCTTCCGCGTGATGATGGTGACGCTCGGCCCCGGCGGCGTGTCCAAGTACGAGCCGTTCGCCGAGGGCTGGCTGCAGGGCCAGGAGATCTGGGGCCGGCCCGTGTACACGCAACAGATGAAGGACGGCTCGCTGCTGATCAGCGACGACTACGCCGGCGCGATCTTCCGCGTGAGCTACACCAAGTAACTTGTCCCTGCTGTTCGCGCTGCTCGCCGTCCTGCTGGCGGCGAGCAGCGCCTCGGCCGCGGACGCCGAGGCCGGACGCCGCAAGGCCGCCACCTGCGCCGCCTGCCACGGCCCCGAGGGCCACGCCACCATTCCCGGTACGCCCTCGCTGGCCGGCCAGCCCGCCTTCTTCACCCACTGGCAGCTCATCAAGTATCGCGACGGCCGGCGCAAGGACGAGCAGATGTCGCCGCTCGCCCAGAACCTGAGCGACGAGGACATGGGCGATCTGGCTGCGTTCTATGCCGCGCAGGCGCCCAAGGCGCGCGGCTCGGTCGTCGATGCGACGCGAGTCGCCGCCGGTCGCCCGCTCGTCGACACGTACCACTGCGCGTCGTGTCACACGCCGAAGCTGATCGGCCAGCAGCAGGTGCCGCTGCTGGCCGGTCAGGATCTGGCGTACTTGCTCAAGCTGCTCCGCGGCTTCAAGGCCCGCACGGCCTCGGATCTGGACGGCACGATGACGATGGCCGCCCAGCCGCTGTCCGCCGAGGACGTCGAGAACCTCGCCCACTATCTGGCGAGCCTGACTCCGGCGGCGCGCTGACGCCGGCTCAGTCGCGCCGCGGCGCCGCGACGATCTGGCCACGGATCTCTCCGGCCGGGAAGTTCGACGTATGCATGTTGGCGTAGGCCTCGCCGTCCGGATGGCCTGCAGGACAGCGTCGAAGTCGCCGAGCGCCAGCGTGGGCCGGGTGGTCTTGGCGAAGGCCGCCATCGTTTGGGAATGATCGCACAATGTGGGCCGCACCGGATGACGGCGCGCGGGCCGCGGACTTCGCGGTACACTCGCGCAGGCGCCGCAGCGGACCACGACGCCAGGAGGAACGCGCATGACCGCCGTCGATCTCATGAAGCTCGAGCTCACACGCCTGCACAAGTCGTACGACAAGTTTCTCGACGAGCTGACGCCCGAGCAGCTCCACCGGGTGCCGGCCGGCCACGCCAAGGCCAACACCATCGCGTGGGGCGTCTGGCACTACGTGCGCACCGAGGACAACGTGGTGCGCTACATCCTCCAGAACCGGCGGCCGATCGTGTGGGCGGAGGGCGGCTACGCCGAGAAGCTCGGGCTACCGCCGGTGGCCCAGGGCACCGGCATGTCGACCGAGGAGTCGCAGGCGCTGCGCATCAAGGACCTCGGCCTGTTCCGCGAGTACGTGGGGAAGGTGTGGGCGAGCACCGACGAGTACCTCGGCCAAGGTCGATCCCGCCACGCTCGACGCCACGGTGACGATCAAGCCGCTCGGCGACATGCCGGCCATCCGCGCGCTGGCCCAGGTGTGCGTGAGCCACGGCTTCATGCACGTCGGCGAGATCGAGCTGGCGCGCACGCTGGTCGGCTAGCGGATCGCGGGCGACGTGAGCGGCAGAAGGGCGTCGTAGCCTCCGCCGCCGACGATCTCACCGAGCACGTAGAGGTCACCGAGCGGGGTGACGAGCGTGAAGTTGAGTCCGCGTTCGATGGTCGCGACGTCCCACCGGAAGGGCAGCCCGGGCGGAGCCGTGGATGGTCGCCGCTGCGCCACCGATGAGGATGAACTCGACCCCACCCTCGGTCAGTGTGCGCAGCAGCGCCTTGAAATCAGTCATCGGCCTCGAATGTCACACGCCCGGCTCGGCGAAGCTCTTCGGCGAAGCGCTGGAGCTCCATCAGATCCTCCAGGCGCTCCTCGACTGATCGCGTCAGGCGTTGGCGGATCAGCGTACGATCGACATCCCTCTTGTAGAGCGTCGATGATGTCGTCGATCGACGGAGCGCTCGGCCGTCGCTCACTGCACCACGCTGCGCAGCTCCGGCACCACCCACATCGGCTTGCGGCCGGCGTGCACGCGCAGGATGTTGTCGAAGGCGTTGCGGAAGGCCTTGGCCCAGTTCTCCCAGGTCGGCCCCGCCGTGTGCGGCGTGATCGTGATGTTCTCGACGTTCAGCAGCGGATTGTCCTTGGACGGCGGCTCGTCCGTCATCACGTCGAGGCCGGCGCCGGCGATCTTCTTGGTGATGAGCGCCTTGTGCAGCGCCACCTCGTCGACGACCGGGCCGCGGCAGGTGTTGACCAGGATCGCCGTGGGCTTCATGAGGCCGAGCTGGCGCTCGGAGATCATGTCCTTGGTCTGCGGCGACAGCGGCACGTGCAGCGTCACCACGTCGGAGCGCTTGAGCAGCTCGTCCAGCAGGACGAAGCGGACGCCGAGGGCGTCTTCTTCGTGCTCGGGCAGGCGGATGATGTCGTAGTAGAGGATGTCGACGTCGAAGCCGTGCAGGCGGCGGACGACCTTCTTGCCGATGTTGCCCAGGCCGACGACACCGACCGTCTTGCCCTCCAGCTCGTAGAAGCGCTGCTCGGCGAAGTCGCCGACCCGCCACTTGCCGTCCACGCAGTTCTTGTGCTGCCAGGCCAGCTTCTTGAGCGTGGCCAGGATGAGCATGACCGCGTGCTCGGCCACCGCCACCGAGTTGGCGCCGCCGTTGTTGGAGATCGGCACCTTGGCCTTCTTGGCGGCCTCGAGGTCGAGCGTGTTGTAGCCGGCGCTGATCAGCTGCACCAGCTTGATGTTCTTGCCGGCCGCGTAGAAGTCGTGGCTCAGCGGGTTGCGGCCGAAGCCCATGAAGTACTCGGCGTCCTTGGCCGCTTCCAGGAACTGCGGGGTCATCGAGTCGACCGGGACCAGCTCGAAGCCGGGCGGCGTCATCTCGACCGCGATGTCGAAGATCGGGCTTCGGGAACTTGGGCGAGAACAGGATCTTGGTAGCCATCAGGCACTGGGCTCCGAGCCGACGACGCCGACGAACGAGACGCACTCGCCCGGCGCGCCGCCGAGGTTATGGGTGAGAGCCAGCTTGCGGCCGCGGCCCACGCTGGCGATCTGGCGCTTGCCCGCCTCGCCGCGCAGCTGCAGCCAGCACTCGAACAGCATGCGCAGGCCGGAGGCGCCGATCGGGTGGCCGAACGACTTGAGGCCGCCGTCGGGATTCACCGCCAGCTCGCCGTCGAGGTCGAACGTGCCGGCCAGCACGTCCTTCCACGCGGTGCCGCGGCTGGAGAACCCGAGGTCCTCCATCAGCACCAGCTCGGTCGGGGTGAAGCAGTCGTGCACCTCGGCCATGGCCAGCTCCTGCCGCGGGTCCTTGATGCCGGCCTGGGCGTAGGCGTCGGCCGCCGAGGCGACGACCTCGGGGAACGTCGTGTAGTCGTAGTCGGGATCGATCGGCCCCGCCGCCGGCCCGGCCACGAACGACAGCGCCTTCACGTACAGCGGGTTCTTGGTGTAGCGGTGCGCGTCCTCGGCGCGGACGATGATGGCCGCCGCCGAGCCGTCGCTGACGCCCGAGCAGTCGAAGATGCCGAGCGCGCCCGCCACGATGCGGCGAGCAGGCGATCGTCTCCTTCGACACTTCCTTGCGGAACTGGGCGCGCGGGTTGAGCGCGCCGTTCTTGTGGTTCTTCCACGCGATGCGCGTGATCACTTCCTTGAACTGGGCCTCGTCGACGCCGTACTTCTTGGCATAGGCCGGCGCGAGCAGGCTGAAGGTGGCGGGGGCGGAGAGCGCCGCGCCGCGTGCCGTCGCCGATCCCACCGCTGCCGGGCAGGCCGGAGAAGCCGGAGTCCTTCAGCTTCTCGACGCCGATGGCCATGGCGACGTCGTAGGCGCCGGAGGCCACGGCGTAGCAGGCGTTGCGGAACGCCTCGGAGCCGGTGGCGCAGTAGTTCTCGAGGCGGCTCACCGGCTTGTAGTCGATCTTGAGCGGCCGCGACAGCGTGAGCCCGCTCTGGCCCGAGAAGAGCGTGCCGAGCCAGAAGGCGTCGACCTGGGGCAGCTCGATGCCGGCCGAGGTCAGCGCCTCGCCGGTGGCGTCGACCAGCAGGTCGCTGGCGCTCTTGTCCCAGTGCTCGCCGAACGGCGTGCAGCCCATGCCGACGATCGCGACGCGGTCACGGATGCCGTTGCTGGCCATCAGTCTGTTCCTCCCCGGAGCGGCTTGGCCTTCCAGAAGTAGTTGTGTACGCCGCCGGCGGTGATCAGCCGTCGAAAGGTCATGGTCACGCGATCGCCGATCTTGACCGCCTTGGGATCGACGTCGGTCATCTCGGACTGGAAGCGCCCGCCGCCCTCGAAGTCGAGCACGGCCACCACCATCGGCGGCGAGCGGTGAGAAGGCCAGCCGGTCGACGGTGAACGTGGCGATCGTGGCCGGCATGTCGGCCATTCGCTCGGGCGTCATCTGTCGACCGCGTGGCACTTCACGCACACGCGCTGCGGCGGCAGGTGACGAGTGCCGCAGGCCTGGCAGCGGCTGCCGGTGAACGCGAACTTCCACGCCTCGGCGCCGGCGGGCGGGCGGCGCCTCCGGCGCTTGCGGATCGGGCCGCCGCGGCGGCTCGCGCTTGAGGAAGCCGCGCCACGTCAGGAACGTGGGATAGGCGACGCGCCCGCCGCCGCTGACCTGCGCGGCGATGCCGCGACGAGCGGCGCTTGCGCCCCCGTCGCGCGCCAGCACGCTGGCGTCCGCGCCGTCGGCCAGCGAGACCACCACGATGAGGTCGTCGGCCTGCGCACGGTCGAGCGCGTCGGCGAACATCAGCCCGGCGTGCGCCGTGCCGGCGTTGCCGATCGTCGCCGTGAAGTCGTCGCCGAGCGCTTCCTTCTTCACGCCGGCCGCGGCCGCCACGCGCTTCACCGCGCGACCATGCGGTCCGGCGACGATCGAGCCGCGTGACGGCCTGGCGCCGTCACGCCGGCGCTCTTGAGCGCCTCGGTCAGCGCCGCCTCGCCCAGCGGCACGTAGGCGTGCTCGCCGAAGCGCTCCTCCCACACGCGCGAGGCCGACTCGCCGGGCAGCCGCCAGCGGTCGAGGAACTCCGCGGTGGCCGAGGCGCCGCGCCAGCGGCTCGGCCAGCACGCGCGCGTCGGGCGCATCGTCGGCGAAGAGGAACGCCGCCGCGCCGTCGCCGCCGTCGCGCTCGTCGCCGCCGCCCGGCAGTCCGGTGCGGATGTCGCTGAGCACGGCCAGCGCGGGGCCCCGCGCGTCGCGCGCCGCGCGCATGGCGCCGACCGCCGAGCGCACCGAGCCCACGATGTCCACGGCGAACGCCGAGGTCGGCAGGTCGAGCGCGGCGTGGATGGCGGTGGCGTTGGTCTTGTCGAGGTAGGCGGGATCGGAGGTCGCGAAGTAGAGCGCCTGCGGCACGACGGTCGCGCCGCGCAGCGCCGGCCGTCCGGCCTCGACGCCGAGCGAGGTCGTGTCCTCGTCGTAGGAGGCGACGGCGCGCGTTCCGACTGCCGGCGGCCACGCCGAGCGCCTCGGCGATGGCCTTGCGGTCCAGGCGCCAGTAGGGCAGGTACGCTCCGTAGCTGACGATCCCTCTCATAGAGCGCCCATCTTACCGCGAACCAGAGGGGGCGGCTTGACCTGACCGGGGCAGCGCCCTACAGTCCCCGGAACGTACCAGCGGACAGATCGACCCGACCGGGCGAGGGAGAACGACCCATGGGCAAGCCGAGCGCGAGCAAGCGGGTCAGCCTCAGGGACCTCAAAGTCAGGAAGGGTGGCGCGACCAACGTGAAAGGCGGGGCGCCAGGGAAGAAATACTACCCTGCCCCCTCGAAGGGGGGCACCCCGACCCCGACACCGGCTCCCAGCCCGACGCCCACGACCACGCCGACGCCTTCCTAGCTGCTGCCCTCCGCGCGCGCTAGCTGCCCTCCGCGCGCGGCGAGGTCTCCGCCGGAGGCGTCGTCGCCTCCGGCGCGGGGACGAGCACCTCGAAGTCGACGAGGCGACCGACGACATCGGCGTCGATGCTCAGTCCGTGCTGGGCCTCGATCGCCTCCATCGCCGGCCCAGCGGCGCGCCCGTCGAAGTCGACGAGCACGTCGAGGAGGGCCTGCGGAATGGTGATCGGATCCATGCCGCTGTAGGTCGTGAGGCGCACGGTGGTGGGGTCGAGCGTGGTGGCGACGAATGGGCTGCGGCGAAGCGGTCCCACGGGAATCGCCGGCGCGCGCAAGCGCGCGTGGGCTTCGCGCACGAGGGTGGCGCGCAGACGAACCTGGGGCCCGGCCCGCTCGATGATCTCCCGCCACGAGAGGTTCTCGACGACGCCCGCCGCCGACTCGTAGAAGGCGCGCTCGCGACCCGCCCAGCGGCCCCAGATCGCCCGGAGGTCATCGGCCGCGTACGTTCCGTCCTGACGTAGCGCCACGGTGTCGTGGCGCGCATCGCCAGCGGCGCCCAGAAGCAGCGAGACGGCGGCGGCGCCGACGTCGAGCGTCTCCACGCACTGCCACGCGAGCGCCTGCTCGATCGCCTCCAGGAGTCGCCGGAGCGCGCTCCAGAAGCTCGCACCCACGGCCCCGCGAACAAACTTGCAGAAGAACGTCGTGCACACGGCCTCGCGGTGCTGCCAGATGCTGCAGAGGCCGCCGTCCTGCTGGATGAAGTGCGGGCAGAGATACCTCTCGTCATGACCGAACCTGGCGTCGGGAACGTGCTGGGCCGGCGAGCGCCCGAGCCCGAGCGGTGTCAGGCCGATGCCCGTCGCGATTCGCGCCTCGACCGAGGCGCGACCCTGCGCCCGCTCCGGGGCGTGGTCGCGAAGGATCCGACCGACGAGGAAGCTCGGCAGCGCGGGGACGAAGGTGCAGCACTTCACCCGCGGGTTGAAGTAGACCGTCTCCGGGTCGGGCGGCGCATTCACCGGGGCGCCCATCGCACAGTCGGCGCAGGTTGCGTTGGTCTCGGGCTCGATCGGTGCGCCCAGGAGATCGTCGATCCAGCGCGCGTAGAGCGGCGGGAGGACCGAGGCGCCCGTCGCCGGCGACGGGCCGGCGACGGGCAGCCGCTTCATCGTGCGGCTGGCTTGACCTGCGCGTGGTCGGCCAGCACCTGAGCCACGCACGCGGTCACCTTCACGCCGGTCGGCAGGTCGATGAACTCGTTCGGGCCGTGGGCGTTGGAGCCGGGCCCCATCACGCCGGTGACCAGGAACTGCGCCTGCGGGAAGCGATCGCCCAGCATCTGCATGAAGGGGATGGAGCCACCGAGGCCGCTGAACATCGGCGGCGCGCCGAAGTAGGCGCTCGAGGCGCGCTGGACCGAATCGAGCAGCCACGGCGCCGTCGCCGGCGCATCCCAGCCCGTACCGGGCCGCTCGCCCATGTCGAAGGTGACGCGGGCACCGTAGGGCGGATTGGTCTCGAGCACTTCCTTCACGCGCCGCATCGCACGTCCGGCGTCGGCGGTCGGGCGGCAGACGCAGCGAGAGCTTCACGGAGGTCTGCGGACGCAGCACGTTGCCGGCGTCGGCCAGCGGCGGCATGCCGTCGACGCCGGTCACGGCGAGGGCCGGACGCCAGGTGTTGTTCAGCAGCGCCTCGACGGGATCGGTCGTCACCGGACTCATGCCGGCGACGAAGGGCCACTTCTTGATGACGTCGTCGCCCAGCACCTTGGCCACCGCGCGCGCTTCCGCCACGCGCGCGGGCGGGATCTCGACGTGGCACTCGCTCGACCAGGATCCGCCCCGTCCGCTCGTCCTCGAGCCGGCCGAGCAGCTGACGCAGGATGCGAAACGACGAGGGCACGATGCCGCTGGCCGCGCCGGAGTGCACGCCCTCGGTCAGGACCTCCACCTTGAGGTTGCCGGCGGTCACGCCGCGCAGCGACGTGGTCGCCCACAGGTGCTCGTAGTCGCCGCAGCCCGAGTCCAGGCACACGACCAGGCCCGGGCGAATCCGCTCGGCCAGCTTCTCGACGTAGGCGGGCAGATCGGGGCTGCCGCTCTCCTCCGAGGCCTCGATCAGCACCACGCAGCGGGAGTGAGGGACGCCCTGCGCCTGCAGCGCCTCGATCGCGGTGAGCGCGGAGAACGAGGCGTAGCCGTCGTCGCCCGCGCCGCGTCCGAAGAGCCGATCGCCTCGCCGCTTGGGGACCCACGGCCCGGCGTCCTCGGCCCAGCCGACCATCTCCGGCTGCTTGTCGCAGTGGCCGTAGAGGAGGACGGTGTCGCCGCCGGTGCCCGGGACCTCCATGAGGATGACCGGGGTGCGGCCCGGCAGGCGGACCACCTCGAGCGTCAACCCCTCGATCTTCCGGGCCCGGGCCCAGTCGGTGATGAGGGTGACGGCGCGGTCGATGTGGCCGTTCTCCGCCCATTTCGTGTCGTACATGGGCGACTTGGCGGGGATGCGGATGTAGTCGGTGAGGGCCGGGATGATGTCGGCGTCCCAGGCTCGCTGGACGAAGGCACGGGTGCGTTCGGTGTCGATGGTCATGGCGCCGAATATACTACTCCCCGAAGCACCCAAGGAGACGAGGACATGCCGCTGATGACCATGCCGACGCGCGAGCAGGTGGACCCCGAGGTCCGCGCGCTGTGGGACGAGTGCGAGCGGACGTACCCCGCGTTCAAGCATCTGTGGGCCACGCAGGCGAACTCACCGATCATCTTTCGTCACGTGTGGGGCCAGCTGCTCGAGCTCAAGCGCCGGAGCCCGGTGGCCGCCCGCCACTTCGAGATCGGCATCGTCGTCGCCTCCGCGCTCAACCGCTGTCGCTACTGCGTGTCGCACCACGCGCCGCTGGCCGAGGCCGCCGGGCTCACGGACGAGCAGATCGAATCGCTCGCGCGTCTCACGCTCGAGCCGCTGGCCGAGGACCATGATTTCCCTCCGAGAGCCGGCTTTGCGATCGACGACAGCCTGGTCATCGACCTGGCGTATTTCCTGGTCTGGAGCGGGATCTATCCGCACTCCGCCGACGTGCATCCGCGGGTTGTCCAGCGATTGCGCCGGCGCTTGCTGGGCCGTCTGCGCGAGCACTTCTCCGAGCGCCAGATCGAGGAGCTGACCTGGCGCATCGTGCAGTGCGTGGCCTTCAACTGGCACAACGACTTCTTCGAGCTGGATCTCGAGCCCGAAGTGACGCCCCGCGAGACGGCGGTCGAGCGTCCGGCGAGCCGCGTATGAGCTACGTCCCACCGGCAGGGAAGTGGGAGAGCCGGCCGCCATCCGAGCTCGGTCTCCGGGCCGACGGGCTGGCCGCCGCCGTCGCGTATCACCGCGCGCACGAGAGCCAGTGGGCACGCGATTTCATGACACGCTCCGGCCGCTTCATCGGCGTCGCGGACGAGCCGGCCGATTCCGAGGTGCTGGGCCCGGTGAAGCCGCGCGAGGATCCCAACGGCCTGGTGATCCGCCACGGGTTCATCGCCGCCGAGTGGGGCGACACCGCCCGCAGCGACATGTCGTTCAGCATCGCCAAGAGCTATCTCTCGATCGTGGCGGGCTTGGCCGTGGCGGGCGGGCTCATCCGCGATCTCGACGATCCGGTCAGCGAGTACAAGCTCGACGATGCGTTCGACTCGCCGCAGAACCGGACGATCACCTGGCGCCACCTGCTGCAGCAGACGAGCGAATGGCAGGGCACGCTGTGGGGCAAGCCGGACACCATCGACCACAACCGCGATCTCGGCCAGAGCGATCTCGGCCACACGGACAAGGGCCGGGCACGCCCGCTGAAGACTCCCGGCGCCTACTGGGAATACAACGACGTCCGCGTCAACCGCCTGAGCCTGTGCCTGCTGCAGCTCTTCCGCCGCTCGCTGGCCGATGTCCTGCGCGACGCCGTGATGGACCCGATCGGCGCCAGCCCCGACTGGGCCTGGCAGCCCTATCGCAACGCGTGGATCGAGTGCGACGGCCAGCGACTGCCGTCAGTGCCAGGCGGCTCGCACTGGGGCGGGGGACTCTGGATGTCGAGCCTCGATCACGCGCGGCTCGGGCTGCTGGTGCAGCGGGCGGGTGTGTGGGGCGAGCGTCGGCTGCTGGATCCGGTGTGGGTGGCGGAGTCCCGGAAGCCGTGCGCGCTCAACCCGCAGTACGGACTGCTGTGGTGGCTGAACTCGGGACGCGTGCAGTTCCCGGCAGCGCCCGAGAGCGCGTACGCCGCGCGGGGAGCGGGAAGCAACGTGATCTTCATCGATCCCGACCACGACCTCCTTGCGATCGTGCGCTGGATCGACAAGGCAAGCTTCCCGGAGTTCGTGCGCCTGCTGATGGGGAGCATCGCCGACTAGCAGCGACTGACCTCTCGCGCGACTGACTCTGGGCAGCCAGGGCCTGCGCCGACGCTCAAGCGGCTTGCTTGCGTCGCGGCCGTACCCATATGGTGAGAGTGGTGGGGGCGCCATGGTCACTTCTGGGTACAGCGCTCTGTCAGGGAAACCCCGATCGTCGGGTATCACGACGCCCACATTCCGAAACGCGGCCAGCCGGCTACAGGGCCGATTTCCGGGCCGTCAGGCCTGCCGTGCTATACCGCGTGCGCTCGCAGCATATCCCGGCAGCCAGCGTGACGCCGACGACCGCGAACGCTCGTCGAGTTTGACGAAACACGCGATTGTCGCGACGGCGGCTCGCCTTGCTACGCTGCGGGGCCCACAGTGTTCACCGTGTTACGCAGACCTGTCTAATTACTAGTTAGACAGACAACAGAAGGAAGTCAGCGACATGGCTCTGTCGGAGATCCAGCGAGCAGACGTGAATAGGCGCCTCAGTGCGTTTTGCGATGCTCGCGTACCTCCAGCCGTCCAAGATAAGGTGCGTGTCGGCTTTCGCATCAAGGGCACGGAGGTGGTCCTGTTCGAGGAGCGCCCCGGGTTTCAGCGCCCCAAAGAGTGGCACGAGCAGGCGGTCGCGAAGTTCCGCTTTGTTGGAACCCAGAAGCTATGGCGTCTGTATTGTCAGCACCGGGACCTGCGCTGGCATTCGTACGAGGCTCTGCCGACAGCGCCCAACTTCCAAAAGCTGCTCGATGAAGTTGCAGCTGATCCGACCGGGATCTTCTGGGGCTAGCGTGGCGAAGGCGCTGTCTAACAGGCCGTTCGAGCGGGCCGGCAGAATTACGGTGCGCCCAACCGCGGGCGCCAGCGCCGGCCGCTCAACGCCGATCCGTTAGGCGCCACTCCATTCGCCGCTCAACGAGCTGATGAGGACACCGATGGTTGTCAGTCAAGCAGACAAAGCTGAACTGTTTCGCGCACTGCACGGACGCCCGGGTGGATTCGTGATCCCCAACCCGTGGGACGCAGGCACCGCACGGATGCTGGCAGGGTTGGGGTATGAGGCATTGGCGACGACCAGTGGCGGCTTTGCGATCACCCTCGGAAAACGAGATGGCGAAGGCGCGGTGACGCGCGGGGAAGTGCTTGCCCATGCGCGTGCGCTCGTCCAGGCCACCGATCTTCCGGTATCGGCCGACATGGAGAACGGGTACGGGGATGAGCCGGAAGCAGTCGCCGAAACTGTTCGGCTCGCCGCTTCCGTCGGACTGGTTGGGTGCTCCATCGAGGATGCGACCGGCGACCGGCACCGTCCGATCTACGCCAAATCCCACGCCGTGGAGCCCGTCGCGTTCGCCCTGCGAGAATTTTCTCCGCGACCGGAGAAGCACCACGAATTCAGGCTTCGGCAGCCGGAGCGGATGTTCTCTACGCGCCGAGCCGGTGCGGCGACTTGGCATTCTTTCGAGGCGGCGACCGCGTTTCTGCAGCCGCGCGGGAGGTCAAATCAGGGAACGTTCGGGTTTCCAAACACGGTAACGTTTTGAATTAATGCGCTCATGGACCGCCAAAACTCTGAGACGACCAATAGCGAGCGCGATCATCTCCGGTGCCTGGGTTGGCGCGTGCCTACCTCTTGTGACGGTAGGACTGCTCATGAGGCGAACATACGGGCGAGGGGGCCGCTGGCACAGCGGGTCGCCGGGAGACGCTTGCCGAGTCTGGCCTTCAATCTGCTCAATCCCAAGGCGCTGCCTAACCGTTCGTTGCCCCAACTCGCTAGAGCGGGCTTCGCCCGCTCGCCGCGGCTGAACTCACGCGTCGTTCGGCCGCTCACGGCGAAGCCAAGGAGGCGTGGTGATCCTCGATTTTCGGGTGGCCACGCTCGCGGACGCCGACTCCGTGGCGGACGTCTATCTCTGCTCTCGCAAGGAACTTGTGGCGTGCGCACCGCTGGCTCATTCCGATCAGGCCGTTCGCGAATGGATCCGCGGGCATCTGATTCCCGCGGGTCGCACTACGGTCGCGGTCGTCGATGATCTGGTGGTGGGGCTGTTGGCCGTGTCGAACGGTGCCGCCTGTAGCTGGGTCGACCAGCTCGACCTGCTTCCGGCGTGGGTAGGGCGCGGCATCGGCACGGGACTCCTGGACCTCGCCCGGAGCGAGCTCCTGCCGCCTGTTCGGCTCTTCACTTTTCAATGCAATCAGCCGGCCCGGTATTTCTATGAACGCCGCGGATTCAAGGCGATCGCCTTCGGGGATGGCTCCGGCAACGAGGAAAAGTGCCCGGACATCCTCTACGAGTGGCAACCAGGACAATGAGAATTCATCGGCGCGAGCGTCGACGGCATTGCCGGCCACATAGTCGTCGGCCGAGCATCGCAGTGCAGCGGTCCGGAGGCTCGCGTTGCTCGCGCTCCGGCGGCTGACCGCGCGGTTCGGCGTCACGACATCGCAGGAGGTGTTTTGTGTCAGCGAAGGGTGACGTAGAAGTCGCTGACGCCAGGATCGAATTCCTGTGCGAGGGAGCCGGCGATGCCGTCGTCTTGATTCCAGGTGGCGGGTGTGATGCGTCGTATTTCGAGGGCTTGGCCCGGCGCATTGCGCGCGCTGGGTTTCGTGCGGTTGCTATCAACCCACGCGGGGCTGGGGCAAGCACGGGGCGGATGGAGGGTTTGACGCTGCATACCCTGGCTGCCGACGTCGCTGCGGTCATCGAAACGCTTGGTGCGCGCCCGGTGCACGTGCTCGGCCATGGCATCAGCAATCGAGTGGCACAATGCCTGGCCGTGGATCGTCCGGATCTTGTTCGTAGTGTGATCTTGCTCGCCGGAGTCGGACTCATCGCACCCACGCCTGAAGTCGTCAGGGCGCTGCAAACGTGGTTTGGTGTGGTGGACACGACCGAGGCCGACCGTGCCGAGGCGATCAAAGCACTCGTCGCCGATCCGGCAGCGGCAGAACAAGTGTTTCGTCAAGTGAAGCGCTGGCCCTCGGCGGCCGCCGCCCAGCGCGCAGCGAGCCGTGCGACGCCTCAGAACGACTGGATGGAGCCGCCCCCCGACGTGGCATTTCTCGTCGTGCAGGGCCTGAAAGACCGGGTTGCGCCACCCGAGCACGGCCGTGCCTTTCGTGAACGACTCGGGCCCCGCGTCCAAGTGGTGGACATCCCGGACGCGGGCCACATGGTCTTCCTCGAGCAGCCCGAGCCGGTCGCCGATGCGATCGTCTCGTTTCTTCGACAGCAGGCAGCGTGACCCCGAACTTCACGTTGCACCGGACCGCTTCCTCGCGATGCTCGGTCGCAACGACCGTGAGCGTCGGGCAGCTCGATGAGTGAGAAATCCGATGCGCTTGCGGTTCCGGTCGACGTCACGATGCGGCGGTCGACGCTCTTTGGTGTTCCGGCAATGCCGATTCTGGCTGCGCCGCTGGTAGTCCGGCGCGCTCAAGTGGAGGAGGCTGGAGCTTTGGCGGCGCTCTTGGGCCGCGCGTTTGAGGCTGAGAGTTGGGATGCGGCGGGTACTGAGCGTGAGCTGTTCTGTGACGAGACGGTCAGGGCGACGTTGGTGGTCGCGGCAGAGGGGCGGCTGGTGGCGACGGCTTCGTTGCAGGTACGTCCTGACGTTCCGGAGTGTGGTTGGGTGCGTTGGGTTGCGACGGATCTGGATCGGCGTCGGGAGGGCTTGGCGCGGGCGTTGGTTATCGGTGTGCTCGCGATGGCGGGGCAAGCAGGATGTCGAGAAGCTCGTCTTCATACGCAGACCGATCGGTTGGCGGCGATCGCGTTGTATTTGCAGTTGGGGTTCGAGCCACTTGTGAGGGACGATCCGGAACGTGAGGTGTGGGAGCGAGTGATCAGGCTTCTGAGCGGCGAGGCTGGTGGTGGTCGCGTTGCGCTGCCGGCAGGCTAGCTCGGTGCTGCACCGGCGCCGGACCTCACTCTGCAGCGGTCCGGCGGCTCGCGTTGCTCGGCCCCGGCCGCTGAGCGTGGCCGTTCGGTGTCGAGAAAAAGGAGCGCAGCCCGTGCCCAGACAACAGGAACCGAGCCCAGGAGATGGCCGCTCTGAGGCTATCGCCCTCCCGTTTTCGCCTGACAGTGTCCGGCAAGTCTTGCAATGGGGGCTGGCGTCAGATGCTCCATATACGCACGAAGATATCGCTACATGGTGTGAGCGTTTCTGGAGCAAGTATATGGACAAGGACGCGCCGCATGAAGTCGAGCGAGTACTGCCGATCCTCGCCGAGGTCGATGCGCAGTGGGATCTCCATCTCGCTAACACATACACGTTCGAGGAGCTCATAATCCTGGACCTCAGCCAGGTGAGGTTGCCCAAGGCGTGGTTTGTGGATTGGCTCCGCGCGCTCGACGCCTGACAATCAATTGGAACGGACCGGCTTCGCCGGCGCTCAATCGGTCGTCGACGGCCAGCAGCGCGCGCTGGACAGAGTCGGTCCCACCTCGTTATCCTTTCGAGAATTGCCAAGCCGAGGTGTGCCATCCAGAGGATGACGAACGACGAGTTCGACCGCTTTTGAGCGAACCAGCACGCGTCGCCGGGGCTTCCCGTCGGAGACTCAGGTGAAGCGCGGTCGGCAAGTGGTCCGTGGAGCGAAGGAGCTGCAGGAGAAGCTGGGTCGCAATGATCTGTGCCCCTACTTCTTTTAGGGAGTAATCGATCGGCCGCGCACGAAGGTGTGCGCGAAGTCGCGGCAGTACTCGAGCACCCTTTTGCGCGCGCCGCTCGACGCCTGTCTCGCCAGCGTCCGCCAGCAAGGAGCCCCAAGCGTGAATCCACAGATGATCCTGGTCGCAGGCCCGTATCGCTCCGGGACGAACGACGATCCCGTCCGGATCGCCAAGAACGTTGAGGCAATGACTGATGCTGCCTTGCAGCTCTTCCGCGCGGGTCACCTGCCGGTCATGGGCGAGTGGTACGCGCTGCCCCTGATCGAGCACGCCGGTTCAAAGAAGATCGGTGATCCGGCATTCAACGAGATCTTCCACCCCATCTCGCGACGCCTGGTGGCCAAATGCGATGGCTGCCTTCGCATCGGCGGCCCCTCGGCGGGGGCTGACGAGATGGTCAGTCTTGCTCAGCAACACGGCAAGGCCGTGTACTACTCGCTTGCTGAGATCCCGAGCGCTTAGGGGAGACAGCGCGTGAGAGCGGTTCCGAAGCGGCGACTCCTGGAAAGAGTCGTTCTTGCTTGGCTGCCTGTCCTTGCGATGGCCTTGGCCCCCGCCGCGGCGGGCGGCGCGAAAACCTCCCCGCATGCGTACTATCTCTTTCTGGTGGGTGCGCCGCAGGGTTGCGAGGACTGTTACGTGCCGCTGCTCGTGACGCGGCAGACCCTGGAAGAACTCGCATCGTCGGGGGGCGAGAGCGCAAGCGTCCTCATCACCACGTACGAGCGCGACTCCATCTGGAAGGTCGAACGGAGTGTCCCGCTCGCGGCCGCCGACGTCTCGGCGTCCGATCGCATTGTTCGTCTTCGGGGCCGGCGGTATCGGTGGCAGGAGATCACGGCCGCGGAGGTCCTTCGGTTGCTGGAGAAGCCGGAGGGCACGATTCCAATTCACCGGCTCGTGCCGGTACCCGATAGGAAATCGCTGGAGGATCTCATCGCGGCCTTTCGCGGCCGAAGCTGAGGATGGTACCGTCTACCTCAGGCATGCCAGCCTCCCTTCTCCGCATCACGTCGGCCCCGCCGGGTGAAGCGCCGCTCTGGGTACGTGAGAAATGGGTGGGCCTGTCTCTGCCGCTGGCGCGACGCAAGGCAGGGGCGCTCTCGGTCTTCACGTCAGGGGTGCTGTCGGGTCCGAAGAGCTTCTTCGCCTCCATCGGAGCTCTTCTGACCGGTCGGCTCACACGCCGGTCGGGCTTCCTCGTGGAGACGCAGGCCGCCGTCGCCGTTCTCGCGAAGAGCAGTCCCGAAGCAGCCGAGTGGTGGCAACAGAACACACCGCACTTGCTGCGACCCCGGCGCTACTTCGTGTTTCCGGAGGGTGTTGGCCAGGTCGTGTCTGGGCCTGGAGCGCCATGAAGCCGGTCCTCAAGGTCGCCGTGGTGGCCGGCGGGTACATTGCGGCGTTCCTCATCGCATCGGCGGTGGTGGCCGTCCGTATCGCCGTCACGAGCGGCCCCGACGCACAGGCGTCGAGTGGCATGTACGCGGCCGGGGATGCATTCTTGTTCGTCGCCGTGTTCGGTATGTGCGCTCTCGTGCCCACGGGCGCCGCGCTCTTCTTCCTCAGACCCTACCGCCGGTTCTGGACCGTGCTCTCGGCATTGGGTCTCGTCGTGGCCGTCACGGGCGTCACGGCCGCCATCCTCTTCCTCGTCGGCAGGCAGGCGACGGCACCTTCGGCCCTCGCGATGCTGGCCGGGCTCTCCGTGCTCAGGATCCTCGTCGCGCCGCTGCTCGCACTCGCCTTCCTCGTGTGCACGCTCTTCTCGCCCTACCGGTCTCCCCGGTTCGCGTTGCTCGCGGCGAGCGCGATGGAGGTCGCCGTGAGCGCGTACGGAGGGTTCGTCTGGTTCGTCCCGCTGCTCTTCCACCGACCGTAGCTATCCCAGGAGGGCGACATGGCCTTTGTTCGCACGACACCGCCGGCCGACGCCGAAGGGCCGGTGCGCGAGATGTACGAGCAGGTCCACGGTCGATTCGGCTACGTTCCAAACTGGGCGAAGGCCTTCAGTCTGCGGCCGGGCGTCATGGATGGCTGGACGGCTCTGCTGAGATCTATCCAGCCCAACCTGTCCGTCCGGAGCTACGAGCTCGCCACCCTGGCGGCCGCCCGCGCATTGCGAAGCTCGTACTGCTCGCTGGCGCACGGCAGCGTGCTGGCGAGCAAGGTGTTCGACCCTGGGACCGTGACGGCGATCGCGACCGGCGGGCCGGAGTCGCCGCTCGAGCCCGGCGAGCGCGCCATGATGGCGTTCGTGGAGAAGATCGTCCTCAACGCGGATCGCATCACCGCCGCGGACATCGAGGTGCTCCGGTCTCACGGCTACCGGGACGAGGACATCTTCGATGTGGCCGCCACCGCCGCGGCCCGCTGCTTCTTCAGCAAGCTCCTCGACGCCCTGGGAGTCCAGGCCGACTCCACATTCAACGATCTGGATCCGGCGCTACGCCGGGCGCTGACGGTAGGGAGGCCAGTGGCCGATCGGCCGGAATGACGACTCTCCCGTATGAATAGCGCGGCAGCGCCGGCGAGCTTGGCCCGACGCCGGTCAGAGCCTCACCGGCTCGCGCGGCGGCGCGCGCGCACGCCCTCGGCCAGCTCGTGGAGGACCGGCCCCGTCGCGTCCCAGCCCAGGCACGCATCCGTGATGCTCTGGCCGTAGACCAGCTTCGCGCGATCGACGAGGTTCTGGCGGCCGTCCACCAGGAAGCTCTCCATCATCATGCCCATGATGCCGGTCTCGCCCTGAGCCAGCTGGGCGGCCACGTCGCGCACGACCACGGGCTGGCGCTTGTGATCCTTCTCGCTGTTGCCGTGGCTCGCGTCGATCATCAGCCGCGGCGGCAGCCCGGCGTCGCGCAGCGCGGCGAGCGTCTTCTGCACGCTCATGGCGTCGTAGTTGGTGCCGGTGGCGCCGCCGCGCAGGATGACGTGGCAGTCGGGGTTGCCGCGCGTGGAGACGATGCCGGCCAGGCCCTGCTCGGTGACACCGAGGAACCGGTGCGGATGCATCGCGGCTCTGAGCGCGTCGATGGCGATCTGCACGCCGCCGTCGGTGCCGTTCTTGAAGCCGACCGGCATCGAGCAGGCCGAGGCCAGCTCGCGGTGCGTCTGGCTCTCGGTGGTGCGCGCGCCGATCGCGCCCCAGCGACACGAGGTCGGAGATGAACTGCGGCGTGATCGGGTCGAGGAACTCGCAGCCGGCCGGCAGCCCCATCTCGGCCAGGTCTAGCAGCAGGCGCCGGGCCTGGCGCAGGCCCTCGTTGATCGAGAAGGAGCCGTCCAGGTTCGGGTCGTTGATCAGGCCCTTCCAGCCCACCGTGGTGCGCGGCTTCTCGAAGTAGACGCGCATGACGATGCGCAGGTCGGCGGCCAGCTCGTCGGCCACCTTGCGCAGGCGGCGGGCGTAGTCCATCGCCGCCGCGGGATCGTGAATGGAGCACGGGCCGATGATCACCACCAGCCGGTCGTTGGTGCCGTCGAGGATCTCGACGATCTCCTCGCGGCCGTGGGCGATCGTGAGCGCGGCCGTCTCGCTGACCGGCAGCTCCTCGAGCAGGATCGCCGGTGGCAGGAGCGGGCGGATGCTCTCGACACGCAGGTCTCGGGTCCGGATCGGCATCGGTGGCGCCACCCCCTTGAGTTGAGGGTCCCCATTCTAACTCCGGCGGGTAGAATCCCGACATGCGGTCCAGCATCGCGCTGCTGTCGCTGCCGGCCAACCTCCTGGGCGCCTTCGTCACCTTCGCCTACTTCCGCTTCGTCGACCCCATGGTCATCGCCACGGGGCGGCGGCCGGACGTGCGCGAGATCACCTTCTTCATCGTCGCGACCGCCGTGCTGATGGTCGTCGGTTATCGGCTGGGTAGCGTCTGGATGCGGCCGCTGTCCGCCGGGCCGACGCCATCCGTTCCCGTCTCCGTATCGATCCGCCGCCGCGCGCTCCAGGTGCCCTGGGCCATTGCCAGTCTCTCGGTCGTCGGCTGGACACTGGCCGGGCTGATCTGGGGGGTCTTCTGGCCCCTGTTCACCGGGACCTTCGAGCCGGCGCACGCGCTGCGCATGGTCTTCGGCATCAACATCGTGGCGGGCTTCGCCGCTACGGTCTTCGTCTTCTTCGTCGTCGAGCATCAGTGGCGCCGGCAGCTGCCGCGCTTCTTTCCCGACGGCGGGGTCACCGAGGTCCGCGGCGTCCCGCGGCTGCCGGTGCGCGTGCGGCTGCTCGTCGTCTCCCTTCTGCTCAGCGTGATCCCGGTCGCCGTGCTCGGCGTGCTGGCGTGGAATCGGGCCCGGGCGGCGCTGGAGGCCGGCCCGCCCGCGGCCGACGCCATCGTCTCCAACATGCTGGTCAGCGTGGTGTTCCTGGCGGTGGTGGCGATCGTGGTGTCGATCGTCATCTCGCTCTACGTCTCGCGCAGCGTGGCCGAGCCGCTGGGGCGCCTGGTCACGGCGATGGCCGAGGTCGGTCGGGGAGACTTCACGGTCCGCTGCGCGGTGGTGTCCAACGACGAGATCGGCGCGGTCACCGAGGGCTTCAATCACATGGTGCAGGGGCTGGCCGAGCGCGAGTTCCTGCGCGAGACGTTCGGCAAGTACGTGAGCCAGGAGATCCGCGACGAGATCCTGGCCGGTCGCGTGGCGCTCGAGGGGCAGCTCCGCGAGGCGACGATCCTGTTCGCCGACCTGCGCGATTTCACCCCGTGGGTCGAGGCCAGCGATCCGCGCGAGGTCGTGCGCGACCTCAACGCCTACTTCACCGAGATGGAGACCGCCATCCGGAACCACGGCGGCCTGGTGCTGCAGTACATCGGCGACGAGATCGAGGCGGTCTTCGGCGCGCCGGTGAACCAGCCGCGGCACCCGGAGCACGCGGTGCGGGCAGCGCAGGAGATGCGGGCGCGACTGGCAGCCTGGAACGCCACGCGACAGCGTACAGGCCGGCCGCCGCTGCGCAACGGTATCGGCGTGCACACCGGCGTGGTGCTGGCGGGCAACATCGGCAGCGCCGATCGGCTTTCGTATGCGCTGGTCGGTGATCCGGTCAACGTGGCCTCACGCATCCAGGGGCTCACCAAGGAGCTGGCCACCGACGTGCTGGTCAGCGGCACCACGCGCGCCCGCCTGAACGGCGAGCTGCGGCTGACGGCACTGCCCTCGGTGCGGGTGAAGGGACGGACCGCGGAGATCGAGGTCTACGCGCTCGGCTAGGAGCGGATCGCCAGCAGGGCGAGGCTGTTGGCGAAGGCCAGCGCCGGCGGCGTGGTGGTGAGCGCGGCGTCGAGCCGGCAGAGCGCCCGGTAGGCGGCGGCGAGCCCGCGTGGTGGCCGGGTCCCGTGCAGCACGGTGGACGGCAGCAGGTTGGTGACGCCGTGCAGCCCCCACGCGCGGACCGGCCTCAGCCCGGCGGCGGCGAGCATCCGGTCGAGCTCGCGCCGGCGGAAGAGCCGGAGCAAGCCGTAGCCGGGGTAAGGAAGCCGGACGCCGTCGCGCGCGAACACCGCGCGCCACGCGGCCCGTGCGCTGACGCCGTAGCCGAGCGGATCGCCCGCGACGGCGCTGGCCAGCGCCCACGCGAGGTCGAGGCTGGGACGATGCTCGCAGTCGAGCAGCAGCCGGCCGCCCGGGCGCAGCACGCGTCCGAGCTCTGCGAGCGCGCGGCCGGGATCATCGACGAAGGAGATCGTGCTGCCGCAGCAGACCACGGCGTCGAAGCAGGCGTCGACGAACGGCAGCGACTCGACGCTTGCCTGCGCGAGGCCCGCGCGCGGCAGGCGCTGGCGGGCGACGGCGAGCAGGCCGGCCGAGAGGTCGATGCCGTGGGTCGTCCAGCCCAGGTCGGTGAGGATCGCGGACTGAAAGCCGGTGCCGCAGCCGGCGTCGAGCGCGCGCGCCCCGGCCGGAGCCGGACCGAGCTCGGCGCGCAGGATCGTGTGCAGGCGCGCGTAGAAGTGCTCGTACCACGGCTCGAGATCGTCATATGTCGCCGCCATCGCGTCGAAGAGATCGGCGACCGTCGAGGACATGCTGGGAGTTTAGCGGCGAGGGAGGGCCAGGTGAACGACAAACGAACGGAGGCGTGGACCCCGCGGAGGCCGATGCGCCCGCTGGTCAGTCCAGACGGTGGAGCCGGGCCCGGGGTGAGCGGGCTGCTCGATCGGATGCGCCACTCGGCGTTCCAGGGCCGCAAGCTCGGGGAGGCCTTCGAGGTGTGGCAGCGCATGATCGACGGCGACGGCCTGATCTGCCTCGGTCTGGCGGGATCGCTGGCCAGCGCGGGCCTGGGCCCCCTGGTCGCCTGGCTCGTGGAGCGCGGCTATGTGGACCTCGTGGCCTCCACTTCGGCCAACGTCACCGAGGATCTTCTCGAACTGCGCGGGGCCCGCTTCTTCCAGGTGGACCCCGAGCACGTGGACGACGCCGAGCTGTGGCGGCGCGGCTTCTACCGCTTCTACGACCACGTCGTGGGGGCGGCCGACTACGACGCCATGGAGGACTTCACGCGCGGCTTCTTCGAGTCGCTGGCCAAGCACTGGCCGGCGCCGTCGATCACCGGCGCGCGCTTCATGCACGAGTTCGGCGGCTGGCTCGACGCGCAGGGCCTCGGCGGCTCGGTCGCGGCGACGTGCTTCCGCCACCGCACGCCGCTGTTCGTGCCGGCCGCGCCCGACGGGCCGCTGGCCGAGGGCTATCGCGCCGCCGGCGCCAAGGGGCCGGTGGTGGATTTCTTCGCCGACTACGAGATCGCGCTCCGGATCATGGGGCGCTACATGCCGCCGGGCCCGGGCACCTCCGCGGTCTTTCTCGGCGGCGGCGTGCCGAAGGACTTCATCCAGATCACCGCCACGAGCGTCAAGACCATCCGCGGCGACAGCGGGCCGAGCCCGCACCTGGCCGCCATCCAGATCACGACCGACAACACGGTCTTCGGCGGGCTCGGCGGCGCGTCGGTCGCGAGCGAGTGCATCTCGTGGGGCAAGGAAGCGGTGGACGGCCTCAACGTCATGCTCTTCGCCGACGTCACCATCGCGCTCCCGCTGCTGTGCCAGGGATTGCTCGAGCGCTACGGGCCGACGCACGAGCGCCGCGCGCGGACGGCGATTCACGCCGATCTGGCCGGGATGCTGGGCGGCTAGCGTCGACCGCGCCGGCTGAAGCCCGTGAGGAGCCAGAGCGCGGTGCCGGCGGCGGCGCCGAAGGCCAGCGCTTCGCGCCAGCCGAACAGCACGCGGATGTTCGTGCCCTCCACGCGCTGGGCGATCACGACGCCGACCACGCTGTCGCTGACCTTGGCCGAGCGGGCGACGAGCACGCCGGCCGCGGCCTGCTCGAGCTCGGCCTCGTCGCGCGCCAGCACCGCGGTCGCGGCCGAGGCCTTGAGCTCGGCCTTGCCGGCCACGACCGCGACGGCTCCGCCGCTGGTGAGGCTGAGCTTGTCGGTCCGTGCGAGCACGATGCCGCCCTGGGTCAGCTCGACGTGGTCGGCCTCCAGGCGCACGGCGCCGCCCTGGCGGATCGAGACCTCGCGGGCCCGGACCGATCGCGCGCCGCCCTGCTTGATCGTGATCCGGCCAGCGACCACGTCGCCGGCGTCGCCGTTCAGCTCGCCCTCTCGCCCCTCGTCGCGCTCTTCAGACATCATGACCTCCGGGTTGCAGGCTATGATCCGCCCATGTCTACCCAGCGTGCCGTGCCGACCGTGAAGATCGACAACGACCGCGTGCGAGTCACCGAGTGGCGCTTTGCCCCGGGGGCCGCCACCGGTCCCCATCGCCATGAGTATGCCTACGTCGTGGTGCCGATGACGACCGGAACGCTCGCCAGCACCGGCCCCGCGGGCGACGCCACCGCCGCCCTCGTCACCGGAGAGCCGTACTTCCGGCCGGCCGGCGTGGAGCACGACGTCGTCAACGCCAACCACTACGAGTTCGTCTTCGTCGAGATCGAGCTGAAGAACGGCTGAGCCATGCGGCGCCGGTGACTGTAGCGTCTTGCGCTGGCCGTCTTCCTCGCGGCGGGGGTTCCTGCTCGTCAAACGCGGCGCGGACGGTCACTGCCCGATGCGGAACTCCACGCGTGGATCGCCCGCCGGCGCCGGTGGTGGCGCGGGCGTGGGCGCTGCCCCGGGCGAGGCCGCAGGCGCAGGCGCGGCCTCGTCCGACTTCAGGCGCGCCTCGGGGATGCCCTCGGCCTTGGTCAGCGCGTCGCGGACCGCGGCGACGCGACGGGTGAGCAGATCGCTGAGGCGCTCGGGTGGCAGCGCCTCGGCCTCGCGCAGACGCGTCAGCTGATCGTCCGGCGGCGGCAGTGGTTTCACGTCGGGGAACTTCTCCTTGAACTCGGCGGTGACCGCGGCGGGAAAATCCTTCAGCTTCTTCTCGCGCTGACGGGCCTGCAGCCGCGCGTTCAGCTCCTGACCCTTGAGGCTGTCGACGTCGGAAGCGCCGGGCTGAGCCGCCAGCGTGAGACGGATGGCGGGCGCCCGGCGCATGAAGTCGGCCACCTTGGTGAGATGCTGGTCCATGCCATCGGCGACCGTGTCGGTGCCGGGCTTGAAGGTGACCGGCTCGACGGCGAGTGACTCGACCTTGTCGTCCTTGCCCTTGAAGAGCCGGCCGATGGCCCGGAACGGCGCGGCCACGATGTTCACGACCACGTTCTTGACCACGGCCCAGATCGCGTCGCTGAAGTTGGCCTTGAAGTTGTCGAGCTCACCGGACACCGGCAGGTTGATCTTGAGGCTGTTGTCGGCGTCGGTGATCAGCGCCACGATGAGGCCCAGTGGCAGACCCACGCGCTTCTTCACCTCGTCGTCCTCGCGCGAGGGTGTCACGTGGATGTTCTCGACCGCGATCTCGTCGGTGAGGTCGATCTGGTTGTTCTCGATCTTGACGTGGAACTTGACGCCGAGCTTGCCCTTCTCCACGACCCAGGCCACCGCGCTGTCGGCGTAGGGGTTCACGCTGGCCAGGGTGAAGCCGCGCAGCTCGCCCGTGAGGTCGGCGTACAGCTGACCCAGCGGCGCCAGCTCGCCGTGGATGTCGAGCGCGGCGTCGCCGCCCACGATGGCCTGGCTGGTGAGCCTGGCCCGAGTGCCGGGCGTGCTCGACAGGTTCTCGACCCGGACGGCGAGCCGCGAGATGGTCTCGGAAAACGGCGGCTTCACGGCGCGATCGAGGAAACGGATATGGCCATCTTCGATGACGAACGCGCCGACGTCGAGCGGGAAGCCGACCGCGCCGCCCTTGGCCTGCGCCTCCGGCGGCACCGACGCATCGACCTTCGGCTTCGGCTTGGCTTTCGCGGTCTTGGCGGTCTTGGCGGTCTTGGCGTCCTTGGCTTCCGCCTTGGCGTCCTTGACGGGCTCGGGCGCCGGCGGGGCGGCGCCGCCCTCGGGCTCGGCGACCAGCAGCTCGCGCAGGCGAATCTTGCCGTCGGCTGCGCGATCGATCTGCGCCTCCGGCTTGCGGACGGTGACGGTCGCCACCTTCGCATAGGTTGGCCAGGCGAAATCGATGCCGGCCATCTCCATGCGCTCCATCTTCAGCGGCGTGGGCGCTCCGGGGACGGGATCGCGGAGCTCCAGCTTGTCGATCCAGCTGGTGCCCTTCGACGTCACGGTCAGCTTGCCGCCGGCCAGCGAGATCTTCGAGCGGTTGTCGCCGTTGAAGTTGCCCGCCAGCTGCGCCTTGATCGGGATGTACGCACGATAGGGCTCGATGGACGCGCCGCGCATCGACGTCGCGAGATCGGCGACGATCGGCTCCAGCGTCACCGGGCCCTTGGCGTTGAACTTCCCGGCGCCGGGCAGGTTCACGGCGAGGACGACGTCGAAAGGCTTCGGGCCGGGCCAGACGAGACCGGTGACCGTGGCGGAGAGATCCGACAGCGTGAGCGTGGTGGTCGGCGAGACCGCCTCGTCCTTGAACGTGGCGCGCGCCTTGGCCAGGGCGACGCGCTCGACGGCCACCCGAATGACCATGGCGGCGGCTTGCTCGACGGCCACCTGGGCCGGCCGCCTCTGCTCGGACGTTGCGGGCTCGGCCGGCGGCGCTGCGGACGGCGGTGCGCTCCGCGCTGACGTCTTGGCGGTCGGCGCTGACGCTTTGGCCGGCGGCGTTGCGCTCGGCGGTGACCCTTTGGACGGCGGCGCGCTGCCGCCACCGCCGGCCAGCGCCAGCAGATCGATCCGCCCCTGCTTGTCGCGAATGATCGTGAGATCGAGCCCCTCGAGCTCGACCGAGGCGAGATTGATCGCGCCCTCCAGCGGTGAGGTGTCCTTGAGCGTCACGGCCAGCCGTGGCAGCCGCAGGAAATCGGCCGGCGCGTCGCGCTGCCGGACGATGAGATCGGCCAGCCGCACCTCGCCGTTCAGCACGACCTTCGGCTTGCCCTCGGCCGTCCGGGAGGTGACCACGCCGAGATCGATCGTGACGCGGCCGGCGGTGGGCATCGCCGGAGCCGTGGCCGGCGCGTACGGAACGCGTCAGGGCGACGTCGAAGGCATCGAGCTTCAGGCGCCCGTTGACGGCGCCTTTCGTGACCTCGATCGCGTCGGCGACGAGCGAGAGCGGCGTGCCGTTGATCTTGGCGCTCACGCTGAGCCGCCCCGGGCGGGCATCGGGCCGCGTCGTGATGAGCACGCCATCGACCTCCAGCCCGTCGATGCGCCAGGTGGCGGGCGGCGTCACGCTCTCGTCGCGCGCGAGGACCGCGCCGCGGGTGAGGGTGGCGCGCTCGATCATGATGGTCTTCGTCGAGGGCTTGGCGTTGGGATCGGGCGGCGGGATCAGGTCGAGCAGGTCCGAGAAGTCGAAGCGCTCGATGGTGAAGCGGGTCACGTGCATGACGGGCGCGGTCAGGATGATCTCGCGGATCCGGATGTTGTTGCCGAGCAGGGAGTTCACCGCCACGCGCATCTCGAGGCGCTCGAACTCCACCGCGGGGTCGTTCGAGCCCTTCTGGGCCAGCCGGAAGCGCGCGATGCCCACGCGTCCGGTGAAGATGTTGAGGTCGATATCCGCGATCGAGACCGCGCGGCCCGTCATCTTTGCCAGGCGGGTCTCGAGGACCCCACGCAGGATCACCGGCAAGAGGACCAGCACCGCGAGGACCAGCAGGGCCGCCGCGACAATGGCGCCCCCGAACACCAGACGACGACGGTTCACCATAGGGGTCGTCATTCTACTCCCGGCCGCGACGGGCGCCATGACCCCCTGAGGCGCGTGGTATCGTCGGCGACCAGGAGGGCGCCATGACCAAGGATCTCCTCGTCGATCTCGCCATTCGCTACGGCTTTCAGGTGCTGGGCGCGCTCGTCATCCTGGGCGTGGGCGCGATCGTCGCGGGATGGCTCGGCCGGTTCACCGACCGGCGCTTGCAGGCGCGCGCCATGGAGCCGCCGCTACGGATGCTCGCCGTCCGTGTCCTCCGGCTGGTCGTCATGCTCTTCGCGGTGGTGGTCGCGCTCGACAAGTTCGGATTCCAGATCGCGCCCCTCGTGGCCGGGATCGGCGTCATCGGTCTCGGCATCGGCATCGCGCTGCAAGGCGTGCTCGGCAACCTCGTGGCCGGACTCGTCGATCATCCTGACCAAGCCGTTCCGCGTGGGGGAGTTCATCCAGATCGTCGGCGTGCAGGGCGAGGTGGCCGTCATCGAGCTGTTCTCGACGACGCTGCGTCACGCCGACCACTCGCGGATCATCATCCCCAATCGCAAGCTGGTCGGCGAGATCCTTCACAACTACGGCACCATGCGTCAGCTGAGCCTCTCGGTGACCGTCCCGCACGGGACCGATCTGTCCGCGGCCTTGAGCACGGTCGCCGACCTCGTGCAGCGGAACGCGCGCGTGCTGAAGGAGCCGCCGCCGGTCATCGGCGTCGGTCAGGTGCTGGACGGGGGCGTCAAGCTCGCGATCGGACCCTGGGTCCGGGTGCCGGACGTCGGTCCGGCCGACAGCGAGCTGTACCAGGCGCTCGTCCGAGCAGTTCGCCACACGCAGCATTCCGTTCGGGACCGTGCCGACCGACGTCCGCGTGCTGAACGGCGCGCGGACGGCGTGAGCGCGCGGCGCGGGCGGCAGCCACCGCGCGGCTGAACGATGGCGGACCGGGACGTCGGCCGCGCGCTGGTCGAATTCCTGCGCGGCATGCTGGGCGCGCCCGCGCTGGATCTCGCCGAGCCGGCCACGCCGCTCAGCGGCGGCTTCGACACGTCGATCTACGCGATCCGATTGCAGAACGCGCCCGCGGCGTTCAGCCGGCCACTCATCCTGCGCGTGCTGGCGCCGCGTGGCGATCCGGCGGCGCGTGTCCTGCGAGAACGGGCCACGCAGAACGCGGTCGCCGCCCAGGGATACCCGGCGCCACGAGTGCTGGCCACGACGACCGATGCCGCCCCGCTGGGGGCGCCATTTCTCGTGATGGAGCGGCTGCCGGGCACGGTGCTCGTCGACGCCCAGCGGCTCGGCATGGCGGCGGTCCTGGTGCAGGCGCAGGTGCGGCTGCACGCGCTGAAGGCCGAGCCGCTGCTGGCGGCGCTCGATCAGGACACCGGCTCCGGCGGCCGCGCGGCGGTGGGATTCGACGCGTACGTGCACGCGCTGGAGCGCCGCGTCGCGCACGCGAAGCTCGACGGCCTGGCGCCGCTGATGGGATGGATTCAGGACCACCGGCCGTCTCCCGGTCCTGCCGTGATCTGCCACGGCGATTTCCATCCCCGCAATCTCCTCGTGGCCGCCGGGCGGGTGACGGGCGTGCTCGACTGGCCGAACGCGCTCGTCGCCGACGCGGAGCTCGACGTGGCTGCCACGCTGAACATCCTGCGCTTCGTTCCCGTGGATCTCGCCGCGCCGTCGCGGGTGCTGCGGGCGCTGGCGCGGGTGGCCAGGCCGATCCTCGTCGCCCGCTATCTGGCGGGATACCGTCGCCGCCGCCCGCTCGATCCGGAGCGGCTCGCCTACTACGAGGTGGCCACGGCGATGCGCGCGCTGGTCCAGACCGGGGAGGCTCGCCGGGGGCCGGCCCACAAGCTGAGCCGCGCTCGACCTGTCGGTCTATGCGCCGCGGCTGGCGGCGCGTGCCCATCAGCTCAGCGGGGTCGCCGTCACGCTGCCCACCGTGCGCTCCGAGCCGTGATAGAACTTCTGCCATGAGCTGGCGAATCGGCGTCGACATCGGCGGCACCTTCACCGATGTCGTGCTCGTGGACGAGGCGCGCGGGGGCATCGGCGTCGTCAAGGTGCCGACGACGCCGCGCGATTTCGCCCAGGGCGTGCTCGACGCCCTCGCCGCGGCCACGGCGAGCCGCGGCATCGCGGCCGCCGACGTCGACGTGGCTCGCGCACGCGACCACCGTCGTCACCAACGCGCTGCTCGAGGGCAAGGGCGCGCGCATCGCGCTCATCACCACGCGCGGGATGCGCGACGTGCTCGAGCTGCGGCGCTCGGCGCGGGCGAGCCTGTACGATCTGTTCCAGGACGCGCCCGCCGTCCTCGTGCCCCGTCACCTGCCGTCTCGAGGTCACCGAGCGGGTGGACGCCCAGGGCGCGGTGGTCGAGCCGCTCCGACTCGAGGAGCTGGACGATGCCGTCGACTTCATCAAGCGCCATGACGTCCAGGCCGTCGCGGTGTGCCTGCTGTACTCGTTCCTGAACGACGCCCACGAGCGGGCGATCGGCGGAGCGGCTGCAGGGCGGCGTTGCCCGACCTGCCGATCTTCCTGTCGAGCGAGGTGCTGCCGGAGATCCGCGAGTTCGAGCGCACGAGCACGACCGCGGTGTGCGCCTATGTCGGGCCCATCCTGGCCTCGTATCTCGCGCGCCTCGAGGCGGCGGTGACCGGCATGGGCTTGCCCGCGCCGTATGTCATGGGCAGCAGCGGCGGCGTCTTCACGCGTGGCCGAGGGCCTGCGCATGCCGGCGATGGCCGTCGAGTCGGGCCCGGCGGCGGGCGTGATCGCGGCGGCGCTCGTCGGCCGGCGGCTCGGCCTCGACCACGTGCTGTCGTTCGACATGGGCGGCACCACCGCCAAGGCGAGCCTGATCGAGCGCGGGCGAGATCAACACCACGTCGGAATACGAGGTCGGCGGCAGCGGCAGTGTGCGGCGCTGGCTGCACGGCACGGGGCATCCGATCCGCGTGCCCGTCATCGACCTGGCCGAGGTCAGCGCGGGCGGCGGCAGCATCGCGTGGATCGATCCGGGCGGCGTGCTGCGCGTCGGTCCGACGAGCGCCGGCGCCGAGCCCGGGCCCGGTCTGCTACGGGCAGGGCGGCGCGCGGCCGACGGTCACCGACGCCGATCTCGTGCTCGGCTACCTGAATCCCGTGGCGCTGCTCGGCGGCGCCCTGCCCGTGCACCTCGACCGGGCGCGGGCGGCGATCGAGGCGCGACATCGCGCGGCCGCTCGGGCTCGGCGTGCTCGAGGCGGCCGCCGGCATCGTCGACGTGGTCAATGCCGGCATGGCCGCCGCGCTGCGCATCGTCTCGGTCGAGCGCGGCCACGATCCGCGCGAGTTCACGCTCGTCGCGTTCGGCGGCGCGGGGCCCGTGCACGCGGCGCGGCTGGCCGAGGAGCTCGAGATCCCGCACGTGCTCATCCCGCCGATCCCCGGCGGCTTCTCCGCGCTCGGGCTCGTCGCGAGCGACGTCCGCCGCGACTACGTCCGGACCTTCTACGCGGCGCTGCCGTCCGCCGAGCCCGCCGGAGATGCCGCGCGCGTACGCCGCCATGGAGGCCGAGGCGCAGGGCGATGCTGAGCGCGCGCCGGCGTTCCCGAGGCGCGCTGGGAGGTCACGCGCGCCGCCGATTGCCGCTACGCGCGCCAGGCCTACGAGCTGACGGTGCCGGTGGCGGCTGGGCGACATCGACCGGCGGCGACGTCGATCGCTCGGCCGCGACTTCCACGAGCAGCACCGGACGACCTATGGCCACGCGAGCCCGGACGAGGCCGTGCAGCTCGTCAACCTGCGCGTCGTCGGCGGTGGGGAAGCCGGCGCCGCTCGATCTCTGGCGGCGCGCCGCCGCGCGGACGAACGGCGGCCGGGCCGCCGGTGAGCCGCGCGCGGCGTACTTCAAGGAGACCGGGCTCGTGGCGCGTGCGACGTGCTCGCGCCGTGACAGCGCTCGCGCCCGACGCCGCGCGCTCGGGCCCCGTGATCGTCGAATCGCCCGACACCACGTCGTCGTGCCGCCCGGCTGGGGCTGGCGCGCGATGCCGGCGGCTTTATCGTTCTGGAGCGATGCGCATGCGTGAGATCGATCCCGCCACGTTCGAGGTGGTGAAGAACGCGCTGTACTGCGCGGCCGAGGAGATGAAGGTGGTGCTGGCCAAGACCGCGTACTCGCCGCTGCTCAAGGTGGCCGGCGACTACTCGTGCGGCCTCTTCGACGTCGCGCGGCGAGATGGTCGCACAGGGACCGGACCTGCCCATTCATCTGGGCTCGATGCCGCTGGCGGTCAAGGCGGTCATCCAGGCCTCGCCCGACCGTTCGACGCCCGGCGACGTGTTCATTCACAACGATCCCTACTTCGGCGGCAGCCATCTGCCCGACGTCAACGTCGTCACGCCCGGCGTTCCACGAGGGCCGGCTGCTCGGCTTCGCCTGCGTGCGCGCCCACTGGCCGGACATCGGCAGCGGCACGCCCGGCTCGTACGGCGCCAGCACCGAGATCTACGGCGAGGGGCTGCGCCTGCCGCCCGTCCGTCTCTACGCCGCCGGGGTCGCTCAATCGCGAGGTCGACGCGATCATCTTCACCAACGTCCGCACGCCCGACGAGCGCCGGGGCGATCTCCGGGCGCAGATGGCGGCCAACCACCGCGGCGTGACGCGCCTGTCCGAGCTGGCGCGCCGCTACGGGGCCGAGCGACTGCTGGCGATCATGCAGGAGGTGATGGACTACTCCGAGCGCATGATGCGCACGCTGCTGGCCGCGCTGCCCGACGGCACCGCCGCGCTTCGAGGATTTCTGCGACGGCGACGGCGTGCTGGAGAACGGCGACAAGGAGGACCAGCCGTTCTGGATCCGCATGCGGGTCGACAAGCGGGGCGACCGGCTGACGGTGGACTTCGCCGGGACCGACGCCCAGGTGGCGGGCCCGATGAACGCGCCGCTGAACGTGACCGCCTCCGGGATCTACTGCGCGATCAAGATGATCGCCGACCCGACCGATCTCGTCCCGCCCAACTCCGGCTGCTGGCGCCCCATCGCGCTGCGCGCGGAGCCGGGGACGGTGGTGAGCGCGGTGGCGCCCGCGCCGGTGGTCTACGCCAACCACGAGATCAGCCACCGCGTGTGCGACATGCTGTTCGGCGCCATGGCCAAGCTGGCCCCCGAGCGCGTGATGGCGTGCTCGCAGGGGACCTCGGCGATCCTCACGCTCGGCGGTGTCGATCAGCGTACGGGCGGACGCTACGTTTCGCTACGAGACGATCAAGGGCGGCTTCGGCGCGCGGCCCACCAAGGACGGCATCACCGGCGTGGCCAGCGGCATCTCGAACACGATGAACACGCCCATCGAGATCCTCGAGATGTCCTTTCCGGTCCGCGTCGAGCGCTACGCGATCATCCCCGACACGGGAGGCCCCGGCCGCTTCCGTGGCGGCGGCGGCGTCGAGCGCGTGTGGCGCATCCTCGGATTGCCGGCGCAGATGAGCGTGTGCCTGGAGCGGACGAAGTCGGCGCCCTTCGGGCTGGCCGGCGGCCGCGCGGGGGCGCCCGGCCGCATCGCGCTGGCGACGATCGGACGGCGCCGAGCGTGAGCTGCTGAGCAAGGGATCGCTCACGGCCCCGGCGGGCGCCGCGATCCGGCTGCGCGCGCCCGGCTCCGGCGGCTACGGCGATCCCGCCGAGCGCGACCGCGCGCTCATCGCCGCCGACGTCGTCGACGGGTACGTCTCGCCGGCGGCCGCCGCCGCCGACTATGGGCAGCGCGGACCGCTCGGCTGTCCGGACTGCGCGGGGCACCCCTAGCGTGCGGCTCGCCGGCAAGGTCGCGCTGGTCACCGGCGGCGCCGCCGGCCTCGGTCTCGCGTACGCGCGACGGCTATTGGCCGAGGGCGCGCGCGTGATCATCGCCGACGTGGCCGACGCCGCCGGCGCGTTGAAACAGCTCGACGCCGACGATGCGGTGCACGCGGTCCGGACCGACGTCTCCGTGTTCGCCGATTGCCAGCGCATGGTCGACGAGGCGCAACGGCGGTTCGGGGCGATCCACGTCCTGGTCAACAACGCGGCGGTGTTCGCCACCCTCCGACCGCAGCCGTTCGACTCGATCCCCGAGGCCGAGTGGGATCGGGTCATGGCCGTGAACGTCAAGGGCATCTGGAATTCGGTGCGGGCGGCGGTGCCGCTGATGCGGGCGCAGGGCGGCGGGCGGATCGTCAACGTCGCCTCGGCCATCGCGCACAAGGGCACAGCGGGCCTGCTGCACTACGTGACGTCCAAGGGGGCCGTCATCGCGCTGACCCGCGCGCTGGCTCGCGAGCTCGGGCCCGACGGCATCACGGTGAACGCGATCGCGCCGGGCCTGACCCTGAGCGACACGGTCCTGGCCAATCCGGACATCGCCGCGTTTCAGCGCGAGGCCGTGCTCGCCTCGCGCTCGCTCAAGCGTGACGCGGTGGCCGAAGACCTGGAGGGCACCGTGGTGTTTCTCGCCTCCGACGACAGCGCCTTCATGACCGGCCAGACGCTCGTGGTCGACGGCGGCTCGGTATTCGCCTGATGGGCGGCGGGATCCAGCACACGACCGTGCCCGTGATCGATCTGACGCCGCTGCTCGCCGGCGGGCGGTCGGAGCGGGTGTCGGTCGCGCGCGCCATCGGCCAGGCCTGCGAGGACATCGGGTTCTTCACCATCATCGGCCACGGCGTGGATCCCCTCCTGGTGGAGCGCATGGATCGCGTGTCGCGGGCGTTCTTCGATCTGCCGCTCGCCGACAAGCAGCGGGTCGCGCGGCCGAAGCCGGAGCAGAGCCGGGGGTACATCGGCGTGGGCGAGGAGAATCTCGCCTACGGCGTCGGGACGGCGACGACCGATCTCAAGGAGTTCTTCGCCATCGGGCCGGTGGATGTGCCGGACGCGCCCTACTACACGGCGCCGGCCGCCTATCCTTCGTTCGCGCCGAACGTGTGGCCGGTGGAGCCGGCCGAGCTGCGGGCCGTGTACACCGCGTACTACCGGGCGATGGAGCGCCTGGCTTCCGCCCTCATGCGAGCGTTCGCGCTCGCGCTCGACCTGCGCGAGCGCTTCTTCGCCGACAAGATCGACCGGCACATCAGCGGGATCCGCGTCATCAACTATCCGGATCAGCCCATGGCGCCACCGGCCGGTCAGCTACGAGCCGGCGCCCACTCCGACTACGGAGCGCTCACCATTCTCAAGGCCGAGAACGTGCCGGGCGGCCTGCAGGTATTGAATCGCGCGGGCGACTGGGTCGATGTCGAGCCGCCGCCCGGCGCCTTCGTGGTCAACATCGGCGACCTGATGATGCACTGGACCAACGACCGCTGGGTCTCGACGCTGCACCGGGTCGTCAACCCGCCGCGGGATGCGGCGCTGGGCAGCCGCCGCCAGTCGATCGTCTTCTTCTACCAGCCCAACTACGACGCGCTGATCGAGTGCTTGCCCTCGTGCTCCAGCCCGGACAACCCACCCCGCTACGCGCCGGTCACCTCGGGGGAGCACCGCCTGAGCAAGTTCCTCCGGACCGTCTCGGCCTCGCCCGGGCCGGCCGCCGGCGCGACTGCCGCCCAAGATTTCACAGCCCGGTAACAACTGAGCGCCGGCCCCGGCCGTACTGTCGGCAAGGTGGCGCGAACCGCCGCGCCAGCCCGATGTGTCAGAGGACCAGGATCTCCAGAGACTGAAAGGGGTATTCACCATGAAGAAGCAGGTGTTCGTCGCCTCCGCCATGGCCGCCGCGCTCTCGTTCGCGCTGCAGGCCTCCGCCCAGCCGGCGCCCAAGCCGAAGTTCGAGGCCGAGAAGTGCTTTGGCATCGCCAAGGCGGGCAAGAACGACTGCCAGACGGCCAACTCGTCCTGCGCCGGAACCTCCAAGCGTGACGCCCAGGGCGATGCCTGGGTGTACATGCCCAAGGGCTCCTGCGATCGGGTGGTCAACGGCAGTCTCATGCCGAAGGCCTGAGGCCTTCCCGGAGCGGGTGGTGATGATCTCGAGCGAGGCGACGGCGCTGGCGGGCATCGGCCTGCGATCGCCCCACGTCGACGAGATCATCGCCACCCGGCCGGAGGTCGGCTGGCTCGAGATCCACGCCGAGAACTACCTGGGCGGCGGACCGGCGCTGCGCGCGCTGGAGGCGATCCGCCGTGACTATCCGATCGCCGTGCACGGCGTCGGCCTCTCGCTCGGCAGCGCCGACGGTCTCGACGCCCGCCACCTCGCGCGCGTGGGCTCGCTCGTCGAGCGACTGCAGCCGGCGCTCGTCTCCGAGCACCTGTCGTGGAGCATCGCCGGCGGCGCCTATCTCAACCATCTCCTGCCGCTGCCCTATACCGACGAGGCGCTGACACTGGTGTCCGGCCATATCCTGCGCGTGCAAGACGCGCTGGGACGGGCGATCCTCGTCGAGAACCCGTCGTCCTATCTGCGCTTTCAGGACTCGCCGATTCCCGAGCCCGCGTTCCTCGCCGAGCTGGCCCGGCGCACCGGCTGTCGCGTGCTGTGCGACGTCAACAACATCTACGTCTCCTGCCGGAACTTCGGGATCGATCCGGCGACGTGGGTGGATGCGATGCCGGCGAGCGCCGTGGGGGAGATCCATCTGGCCGGCCACAGCGTCAACGACGCCGACGGCCAGGCGATCCTGATCGACGACCACGGCTCGCGCGTCGCCGAGCCGGTGTGGGCGCTCTACGAGCGGCTGCTGGCGCGCATCGGGGCCGCGCCGACGCTGGTGGAGTGGGATACGGACATCCCGGCGCTGCCGGTGCTGCTGGCCGAGGCGCAGAGCGCCGCGCGGCGGCTGGCCGAGGCCGCGCCCGGCGCGCGTGCCACGTTCAAGGGACACGATGCCCACGCTGCGTGAGGTCCAGCACGCGTTCCGCGCCGCGCTCCTCGACGACGACGAGACTGCGACGGCCGCGATCGTCGTGGGCGATGGGCTGGCGCCCTCGGCGCGGCTGGCGGTCTATCGTCATCACGTCCTGACCACGCTGACCGCCGCGCTGGAATCCGCGTATCCGGTGGTGGTTCGTCTGGTGGACCGCGCGTTCTTCGGCTGGGTGGCCGATCGCTACATCCGCCGCCACCCACCGGCAGGGCCGGTGCTCGGCGAGTTCGGCGAATCGTTTTCCGAGTTTCTGGCCGGCTTCCCCGCCTGTGCGCAGCTGCCCTATCTCCCGGACGTCGCACGCCTGGAGTGGGCACTGCACGCCGCGCAGCACGCCGAGGACGCCGTGCCGCTCGATCTCCGGCCGCTGGCGGAGGTTCCACCGGACGCGGTGCCCCGGCTCGCCTTCACGCTCGATCCGTCGCTGACCCTGCTCGCGTCGCCCTGGCCGATCGACCGGATCTGGGCCGCCAACCAGCCGGGCGCCGCACCCGACACGCTCGTGGATCTCGCCGCCGGTCGCGCGTGTCTACAGATCCGGCGAGACGGTGACGACGTGAGGGTTCGCGGGCTCGATCCGGTGACGCACGCGTTTCGCGCCGTGCTGGCGGGGGGCGCCACGCTGGGGGAGGCGAGCGTCGCCGCGGCGGCGATGGCCGGCGCATTCGATCTTGCCACTGCGCTGCAGGCGTTGTTCACCGAGGGCCTCGTGACCGGCTTCAGGACAATCGAGCCGTGTTCGCCATTGACGACGGAGGAGGAAGCGCGATGATCGCGACAACCGCCGAGGTGTCAGCTCCGCCCACGATTCGCGCGCGCGTGGCCGGGATGATCGATCTGCTCGACCGCTTCCCGCTGTCGATCTTGCAGCTGCTGTTCCGCCTGGCCATCGTGGGCGTGTTCTTGCGCGTCGGCCTGCAGAAGCTCGCGTCCTGGGAATCGACGGTGGCGCTGTTCCGCGACGAGTACAAGGTGCCGGTGCTCCCCCCGGAGCTCGCCGCGGTCATGGGGAGCACGTTCGAGGTGGGCTGCTCGCTCCTGCTGCTGGCCGGTCTCGCCACCCGCGTGGCCACGCTGCCGCTGCTCGGCATGCTGACCGTCATCCAGCTCTTCGTCTACCCGCAGGCCTGGCACGAGCATCTCGTCTGGGGCTCGACCTTGATATTCCTGCTCTTCCGCGGCGCCGGCGCCGTCTCCATCGACCACCTCATCGCCAAGCGCGCGAGCTGACCGAGCCGGGCCACACACCGCGGATCAGCGAACGCTCCTTCGCCCGACTCGAGCGACAGCGCGCGGTCCGAGCCGCGAGTGAGCGAGCGATCGACCGGTACGACCGAGCGGAAACGACCGAGCGGAACCACCGACCGAATGCGATCAGGCTGAATCGGCGAGAGGAGCCCGACTACTGGATCCGATCAGCGCTGGGGGGCGATTGGGGGGAGCGGCGCGCTCCCCCCAATCTCTGTCAAAAGCTGCGAGCGTCGAGACCCGACACGTACGTCGGCTGGCGCTGGGCCGGGTTCCGGTTGATCAGCGGCCGGCGGTACATCGGGTGCGTCACGCAGCGCACCTCGTGCTCGAGCTCGAAGAGCACCTTGCCGTTGTCGGGATCGACGATGTCCACGAACCGGTACTGGTACGGGTTGCTCTCCTCGCTGACGACCCCGCGCTCCAGCATCTTCTTGTGCGGGCCCGAGAAGTCCGCGATGTAGACGGCGATGTGGTGGCCATCGTAGGGGTCGAGCGGCTCGTTGGTCTCGCGGAAGATGAGCTTCTGCGAGGTGCCGACTGCCGACCTCGGCCGCCACCGAGCCGTTGCTGACGACGCACGACGGGGCGCCGATGATCTCCTTGTAGAAGCGCGCGATGCCGTCGGCGGTGCCCTGGCGCACCGGGAACTCGACGTACGGCATGCCGAGCGTCAGCCGCGGGAACTTCTCCTGCGGCGGATGCAGCCGGAACCGGTTCCCCCACGGGCAGGTGACGTCCGCGTAGGTCGCCTCGACGTGGTAGGAGAACTTCGTGCCCTTCAGCCGCTCGGCCGCGGTGGCCAGGCGGGCCGGCAGCTCGTCGAAGTCGGGAATCACCAGACCGGTGAACCCGCGCACCACCTGCGCCGCGGCCGTCGGCAGGTGGAACTGCGAGTTGCCGACGTTGATCCACATGTTGTCGAGGCCGACCATCAGGTACGGGTCGCGCGTCAGCCCCAGCGCCACCACGTAGAACTGCGTGGCCAGCTGCTGGTCGGGCACCCGCACGTTGACGTGCTCGAGATGGATCATGTTGCCGAGGTCTTCCAGCGTCCGATCGAAGGTCTTCATTCCCATCGCCATGGACCGCCTCCCGTGAGGCGATTGTAGAGCAACTCCCGGCGCGAGGGTAGTCGGCGCCCCCGTGCTGGGGCCCGCGACGGCCTCGACTACGATGGGCGGGGTGGCAGGTAGCCGAGCAGCAGCGCGGCGAGGTGCACGAGCAGGAGCTTGTTCCACGCCGCGCTGGCGGCCAGGGCTTCGGCGGGGGCCATCTCGGCGGCGAAGGCGTCGGCCAGCGCCGACTGGGCCAGGCTCATCGCGCCGATCATGAAGTGAACCGGGATCACCCCGCCCCGTTCCGGCTGGCGGTGGCTGTGCGAGAGCCCGATCGTCAACAGGTAGTAGGCGTGCTCGTGCGTGAGCGCTGCCTGAGCGGTTTCCTTGAGCCAGCGCGCCAGGCTGTGTCGCCGGCGCTCGATGCGGGTCTGGTCGGGCTTGCCGTCCTCGCCCAGAAAGAAACGGGCGGTGGCGGGGAACTTCAGGAAGTGCTCGTAGAGCGCGGCGGTCAGCGCGGACTCCCGGGCCAGCACGTGCGGCGCGCTCCGGCGAATGGCGGCGGCGTCGGCGTCGGTCAGCCCCACGAACTCCGCCAGCTCGCGCAGGAAGCGCGGCATGTCGGTCGCCGGCAGGTACGGCCGCCAGGTTTCGGTCACGCTAGACCAGCGGCCAGGGGTAGCCGTGGCCGATGACGTCGCCCGGGAAGCATCCCTTGCGAAGCAGGGCCCGGGCCCGGCTGCGCAGCGCGCGGCACTCGTCCTCGTCGAGCAGCTCGGTCAGCGGCGCCGGCAACGGGCGGCCCACGAACCGTCGCAGGTCGGCCAGGATCGGCTCGGGCACCGGCTGGCCCACGAAGTCCCAGATGACCGTGCGCAGCTTGGGCTCGACGTGAAAGCAGAGACCGTTGTCGATGGCGTAGATCGCGTCGCCCACCAGCAGGCAGTGGCCGCTCTTGCGGTCGGCGTTGTTGGCCACCAGGTCGAAGGCGCAGAGGCGCTTGAGCGTCTCGGTGTGCTCGGGCACCTCGCGCAGCGTGAAGTAGTGCTGCTCGAAGTCGGCGTTGACGAACTGCTGCAGCGATCCCTCGCCGTGCGGGCCCTCGCGCGGGATGGTCAGCGGGACCAGGCCCCAGCCGAGCGCCTCGGAGAGGTGCCAGGCGGCGATCTCGCGACGGAACAGGCCGCGCGGAAAATCCCACAGCGGCCGCTCGCCGCGCATCGGCTTGTAGACCGCCAGCATCGTCACCTCGTCCAGCACGGCCTCGACCAGCAGCGTGAAGTTGCTGCTGTACGGCAACCGGCCCTTCACGGTGAGGGCGCCGCGCGTGAGGACGTCGATCGCCTCGGTCACGGCCATCACTCGCGGTGCACCACGTGGCCGTTGCTGCGCGGGCAGACGTGGGTCGCGTCCTTGGGCTCGCCGCACATCGGGCAGGTGGGACGGCCGGCGCGCTGCAGCGTGTGGGCGTGGGCGACGAAGGTGGCCGCCTGCGCCCGGGTGATCGCGAAGCGCGCGGTGGCTGGCTCGCCCGGCGTCTCCTGCTCGTCGTCCACCGCCTCGTTGGCCACCACGATGATGCGATCGCTGGCCTCGTCGTAGCCGACGCCGAGCGAGCCGACCGGCCAGGCCGCCTCGAGGGGTTCGAGCAAGGCCTGGGCGGTGCCGGCGGCGGGGGCACCACCCGCCGCGCGCGCGAGCAGCCCGGCCAGGTAGTCGCCGAGCGCGGCCACCTGCGTCTTCTCGCACTTGAGCGTCACCAGGGCGTCGGCCTCGCGGCCCTGCAGATAGAAGACGCGCTGACCGGGCGGACCCACGGTGCCGACCGTGAAATGATCCGGGGCATCGAGCCGATACGATTCGCTCACGCGGGCTTCGCTCCGTCGAAGGGCACGTTCACACCGATCACCACCGGCCCGGTCGCCCCGTAGGCGATCGTGGTGATCGAGGCCGGCGCGATGACCAGCCGCTGGAAGTGGTCGAGGTGCATCCCGAGGGCGTGCGCCAGCGCCGCCTTGATCGGATCGGCGTGCGACACGGCGACGATGGTGCCGCCGCGGTGGCGCGCCACCAGCGCGGCCAGCGTACCGGTGATCCGTGCCTGCATCTCGGTGAACGACTCGCCGTCGGGAAAGCGAAAGCCACTCGGATAGCGCTGGACCTGCGCCCACTCGGGCTTGCGGCTCACGCGGGCCAGGCTGCTGCCGGTCCACGCGCCGATGTCCAGCTCGAGCAGCCCGCGGTCGATCCGCACCGCCAGGCCGCGGGCCTTGGCGATGGCCAGGGCCGTCTCGCGCGCGCGCTCGAGCGGCGAGGCATAGACGGCGGCCACGCGCTCGAGCTTGGCGATGCGGCGAGCGGCGGCCTCGGCCTGGCGCCGTCCCTCGTCGGACAGGTGCAGGCCGAGGGAGCGGCCGGGCAGAACACGTCCGGTCGTCGGCGTCAGCCCGTGACGGACGAGAAGGACGGTCGTGGGCGCGGTACGCGAGGCAGGCGCCATGTCTGATCGCTCGACGCCCAAGACTAGCACTGCTGCCGTCATGCGTGGCGGGGCTTCGGCGCGTCGGCACCCGCGGCGTCGCGCGCCGGCCCGAACATGGCCGGGATGTCGGCGGCTGCCCGTCTTGCGAGCATCACCTCGCTCAGCAGGATGGCCGACCGCGGCGCCAGGGCCAGGCCGTGGCCGTTCCAGCCCGCGCAAACCCATAGCCGGTCACTGCCGGGCACGGCGCCGACCAGCGGCAGCCCGTCCGGTGTGTACGCCATGATGCCGGTCCAGCGCGCGGTTGGCGCCAGCGCCGCGAACGCCGGAAGGTGACGGCCGACGAAGGCGCGCTGCGCGGCGTGCACGACCTCGGAGACGCGCGCGTCGTCGAGCACCCCGCGCTCGGCGGCGGGCTCGGCCAGGCGGCAGCCGCCGAAGAGCAGCTCGCCGGTCGGCTCCTGGCGCCAGTACTCGTAGCCGTGGTGCGCGTAGACGGGCCAGGGTAGCGAGGCGCCACGCGGATCGGGCGCCGTGACGTGCATCTGCGCGCGCACGGGCGTGACGACGCCAGCCAGGCTTGGGGCCAGGCTCGGGAGCGCCGCGTTCACCGCCAGGACTGCGCGCTCGGCGCGCATCACGCCGCGCTCGGTGTGGATGCGCAGCGGCTCGCGCGGCGTCTCGTCCACCTGCAGCACACGCGCCCCGGGCACGATGCAGGCGCCCGCGCGCTCGGCGGCGGCGGCCAGCGCGGTGCACAGTCGCGCGGGGTCGAGCAGGGCGTCGTCGGGCCGGAACCAGCCCGCGGTGAAGCCGGCGAAGCCGGTGCGGTGCTCGACCTCGGCGGCCGTCCAGATCTCACCCGGGGACTCGACACGGCCGACCAGACGCGCGGAGTCCTCGAGATCGCGCGCTTCATCGGCGTCGAGGGCCAGCATCAGGCCGCCGGGACGGCGGAAGCCGCACGACACTCCCTCGCCCTCTATCAAGGCGATGAGCGCATCGAGGCTCGCCACGGTGTATTGCCACAGCTCCAGCGTGCGCGCTTCGCCGAGGCTCGCGGCCACCCGCACCGGATGGTCGGCGGTGCCGCGGATGAGAAAGCCGGCACTGCGGCCGGTGGCGCCCTCGCCCGGATGCCGTGCGTCGAGCACGACCACGCGCACGCCGCCGCGCGCGAGCGTGAGCGCGGCGATGCACCCGGCAATGCCGGCGCCCAGCACCGCGACCTCGGCGTGCGAGGGCAGCGTTGCGTCGGTGCCGCGGGCGCCCGCCGCCGCGAGCCAGAACGGACGGACGGGCGGCTCGCTGCTGGACACTGCCCCGGAGTGGGTCAGCGCACGGTGCCGGCCGGAGGCACGATCCAGTAGTAGACCGTGTGGGCGTCCTCGGGAAGATTCACGATGATCGTCTTGAGCGGCGCCCAGTCGCCCATGTCGTAGTTGTGCGAGACCACACGGGTGCCGGGCTTGAGGTCCTTCAGCAGCTTGGGCCGCAGACGCATGTTGACCGCGGGCAGCAGGTAGAGCGTGACGACCGTCGCCTCGCGGATGTCGGTCTGGAAGAGATCCTGCTGCACGAAGCGCACGCGATCGGCGACGCCGGCCTTCGCCGCGTTGTCGTTAGCTTCCTTGACCCGCTCGGGGTCGATGTCGACTCCGACGCCGCGCGTCCCGAACTTCAGCGCCGCGGTGATGACGATCCGGCCGTCGCCGGAGCCGAGATCGTAGAGCACGTCGTTCTTGCCGACGTTGGCGACCGTGAGCATCTCGGCGACGACCCGGTCGTCGGTCGGCACGTAGGGAACTTCCGGCCGTTGCTGGGCGACCGACGCGCTGACGAACGCGAGCGGCACCATCAACAGGAGGGCAGGGACTCGGCGAAGCCGCATGTCAGGATCCTCCTTCGGGATGGGACAGCGCGACCGGACGGACCGGTCGGCCGCCCGTGATGACGAGCAGCACGACGCCGAGCGCCAGCACGCTGGCTCCCACGAGCGCGCCGGGGCCGGCGTAGGCCAGGCTGGCGTACACGAGATAGGCGCTGCTGGCGCAGAACACGAGCGGCGTCAGTGGATAGAGCGGGACCCGGAACGGGCGCGGCCGGGCCGGATCGCGCCAGCGAAGCACGATCAGCCCGACGCCGGTGAGGAACAGGAAGAGCCAGAACACCGGTGCGGTGTACTCCACCATCGTCTCGAAGCCCCGGCGCGTGAAGCCACCGACGGCGATCAGCGCCAGCGCGATGGCCCCTTGCGCCAGCAGCGCGTTGGCCGGCGTGCCGGACGCCGTGCGCCAGCGCCCGACGACGGAGAAGGCCCGGAAGTCGCGCCCGAGGGCGTAGCACGTGCGGGCCCCGGTGAAGATGGCGGCGTTGGCCGAGGTCAGGCTCGAGACGACGACGAGCAGGCCGATCAGACCGGGCGCCGGGGGCGCCGAGCGCGCGATGCACCACGTCGGCGGCCACCGCCTTGGAGCTGGCCACTCCACCGACGCCGAGCGCGGCCAGGAACGTCCAGTTGATCAGGATGTAGAGGCCGGTGATGAAGACGAGGCTCGTCACGAGCGCGCGGGCCATCGTGCGTCCCGGATCGCGAACCTCAGCGGACAGATAGGCCGCCTCGCTCCATCCGCCGTAGGTCAGGAGCACGAAGACCATGACGAGGCCGAGCGCGGTGGTCGAGGAGGGAGCGTCGGCGACCTGCGCGGCGTCGGCCGGAGCGGCCAGCAGGCCGGCGACGACCACGAGCAGGATGCCGCCGACCTCGAGGCTCGTGAGCACGTTCTGGGTGGCCGCGCCGTGGCGGACGCCGGCGACGTTCGTCGCCGTCAGCACCACCACGGCGAGCGCGGCGTAGAGCGGCGAGGCCAGCCCCGCGAACGGTCCGGATGCCTCCCCGAGCGGCACGAGCTGGGCGGCGTAGTCGCCGAGGACGAAGGCCAGCAGCGCGATGGCGCCGGTCTGTACGACGCTGAGCCGGGCCCACGCGAAGAGGAAGCCCACGCGCCGGCCGAAGGCCCGCGTCAGGTACTGATAGTCGCCGCCGGCGCCGGGGTACGCCGAGGCCATCTCGGCGTAGCACAGCGCGCCGATGAGCGAGATGAGCCCGCCGGCCAGCCAGGCGAGCAGCACCAGCCACGTGCTGCCGGCGTGCTCGGCCACCAGCGAGGGCGTGCGGAAGATTCCCACGCCCACCACCGTGCCCACGGTGAGCCCGACGACGTCGCGAAAGCCGAGCGCCGGCCGGAGCGCGGGATCGCGCGCGGGCGCCGCGCCTGCCCAGTGTGGTGCGCGGGAATGAAATGCTCATCGCGAAAATGAGGGCGCCATCGAGCGAGCGGGCACATCCTGACATAGCGTCGGGGGCGCGGCAACCGGAGCGGATGAGCGGGAATGCCCCTTCAATTCGGCGACCGGTTCTGCGAAGCTCAGACCGAGGTCGATCGACATGAACGAGACGGCGGCGGTCCCGGACGTGGCGCTCCACGTTGCCGAGCGCCTGCGGACCCTCAGCGGCGTCGCGGCCGTGGTGCTGGGGGGCTCGGTGGCGCGCGGCGACGCCGACGCGCGCTCCGACGTCGACCTCGGTCTCTACTACGACCCCGCGCGGCCGTTCGCCATCCCCGCGCTGCGCGAGGTGGCGCGCGAGCTCGACGATCGCCACCAGGCCGATCTGGTGACCGACTTCGGCGGCTGGGGGCCGTGGATCAACGGTGGCGGCTGGCTGGTGATCGGCGGCACGCGGGTGGACTGGCTGTACCGCGACCTCACCAAGGTCGGCGGCGTCGTCGCCGACTGCCTGGACGGCCGCTACGCCACCTACTATCAGCCGGGACACCCGCACGCGTTTCACACGCACATGTACATGGGCGAGGTTCACCACGGGCGCCCGCTGGTCGATCGCCAGGGCGGCTTCGCCGCGCTGCAGACGCGCACGGTGCCCTATCCGCCCCGGCTGCGAGAGACCGTGATCCAGCGCAACCTGTGGGAAGCGCAGTTCGCGCTGGAGAACGCGGCCAAGGCCGCCCCGCGCGGCGACACGTTCTACGTCAGCGGGTGTCTGTTCCGCTGCGCCGCCTGCGTGGTGCAGGCGGTGTTCGCGGTGAACGGCCGCTACTTCCTCAACGAGAAGCACGCGATGGCGATCGCCGCGGGCCTGCGCATCCGCCCCGAGCGACTCGCCGACACGATCACCGACGTCCTGGCCGCGACCGGCCGGACCCCCGACGCGCTCGAGCAAGATCTCACGCGCATGACCGCACTCGTCCGCGCCACGCGCACCATCTGCGGAATGAACGGCTGATCGCTGCGGGTTGAACGGCTGATCGCTGCGGGTTGAGCGGCTGATCGCTGTAGGTTGAGCGGCTGATCGCCGGGCACGCCGCGGATAGACCGCGGGCGGCTGAAAAAGGTCCAGATGCGAGGCGGCGCCCCCGTGCCGCAGGCTTAGGCGTACTGCCTGTACGTTGAGCGTGCGGCGCGGGGGCGCCAACGAAGCAGATGGGCCTTTTTCAGCCGCCCGCCGCTAGCCGACGTGCTGGCGGAAGAAGTCGATGGTGCGCTGGCGGGCCTGGCGCGCGCTCGGCTCGTGGAAGGAACCGCGCTCGTCGCAGCTGAAGCCGTGCCCGGCCGGATAGATGTGCATCGGAATCTTCGGGTGCTGGGCCTTGATGCGATCCCAGTGATCCTTGGGGATCGACTGGTCGGTCTCGCCGAAGTGGAACATCACCGGGCACTTCGGCTGCTCGCCGGCCGCATCGGCCACGCCGCCGCCGTAGAACGACGAGGCGGCCACGACGCCGTCGATGCGCGTGGCGGCCAGCCACGCGATGGTGCCGCCGAAGCAATACCCAACCACGCCGACCTTGAGCCCGGCCTTCTGCAGCTCCTTCACGGCAGCCTGCGTATCTTTCACCGCGTCCTCGATCTGCAGCTTGCCGCGCACCATGCGGCCGCGCTCGATGTCCGCCGGAGCGTAGCCGGTCTCGAAGTCGCGCTCGACGCGATCGAAGAGCGCCGGCGCCAGCGCCACGTACCCGTCGGCGGCGAAGCCGTCGGTGACCTTCTTGATGTGCGAGTTCACGCCGAAGATCTCCTGCACGACCACGATCCCGCCGCGCGGCTTGCCGGTCGGCATCGCGCGATACGCCGACAGGCGGTGGCCGTCCTCGGCCGTCAACGTCAGCATCTCACCCATGGAATCCTCCTGAGATTGGGGCTGGAACAGATTGGGGCTCGGCGCCCGGCCCCATGCAATCACGCTCGGCGGCGCTCAGCAAGCCGCCGCGGGCGGGAAGGTCAGACGCCCCAGAAGACGGGCTCGGGCGTGAGCTTCACGCCGAACCGTGCGTCGACGGCGTCCTGCACGCGACGCGCGAAGGCGATCACGTCGCGGGCCCGCGCGCCTTCGTGGGCCACGATCGCCAGCGTGTGCTGGCTGGAGAGACCGACCGCCCCGGCCCGCGCGCCGCGCGCGAAGCCGGCCCGCTCGATGAGCCACGCGGCCGACAGCTTCACGCGCCCGTCGGGCTGCGACCAGCGAGGCATGGCCGGATCGCCGGCGCGCGCGGTCACGCCGTCGGCGTCGACGGCGCGGAGGATCGGATTCAGGAAGAACGACCCGCACGAGTGGCGATTGGGGTCGTCGGGGTCGTCGAGGACCATCGACTTGGAGCGGCGGATCGCCAGCACCGTCTCGCGCACGTCGGCCAGCGTCGCTCGCCCGGCGCCGCGCGCGGCGATCTGCCGCTGCACATCGGCGTAGGCGGTGGTCGGCGCGCCGCCGGGCCGCAGCCGGTAGGTGACCGCCAGCACGACCCATCGCCCCGGCTGCCCGCTCTTGAACACGCTGTCGCGGTAGGCGAAGCCGCACTCGGCCGCGGGCACCGTGACGATCGCACCGCGCTGCGTGTCGAGCACGCGCACCGCCGTGATCGTGTCGCTCACCTCCTGGCCGTACGCCCCCACGTTCTGGATCGGCGTGGCGCCCACCAGCCCGGGGACGCCGCTCAGGCATTCGAGCCCCGCCCAGCCGCGCTCGACAGCCGCGCGCACGACGCCGTCCCAGGGCTCGCCGGCCGCGGCAGTCAGCTCGACCGCACCGTCGACCTGCTCGGTGCGAATGCCGCGCATGGCGATCTGCACGACCAGCGCATCGACGCCCTCGTCGGCCACGACCAGGTTGGAGCCGCCGCCCAGCACGCGAAGCTCGGCGCGGTGCTCACGCGCCCAGGCGAGCGCGGCCTGGACCGTCGCTTCGTCGGGCGCGTGCACGAACCAGCGTGCGGTCCCGCCGACGCCGAGGGTCGTCAACGGGCCGAGCGCGATCCGCTCCTGGATCGGCAGCGTCGAGGTCATGGCATCAGCCGCGTGGCTCGCCAGGGGCTCCCGGTGTAGCGGGCGCCATCCGCCGGCGCGAGCGTGCGCGTCCAGCGGGCGCGATCGTGCACGCGGGCGGGCTGACCGACCCACAGCTCGACCCGCTCGGCCCACACGCGATAGCCGCCCCAGCGCGGCGGCCGCGGGACGTCGTCGCCGGCGCCATCCGCCGCGGCCACGCGCGCCAGCAGCTCGGCGCGCGAGCCGATCGGCTGGCTCTGCTGGCTCGCCACCGCGGCGACGCGCGCGTCACGCGGGCGAGTGGACCAGTAGCGATCGGAGTCGGCATCGGGCGCCAGGGTGATCGGTCCCTCGACGCGCACCTGGCGCTCGAAGGCGGCCCAGTGAAAGACCACCGCGGCGCGCGGATGGGCGGTGAGCTCGTGGCCCTTCTCGCTCTCGCGGTCGGTGTAGAACACCAGCCAGCCGGCGCGCGCGTCGAAGCCGCGGCAGATCACCATGCGGGCGGCCGGCCGACCGTCGGGTGTGACCGTGGCCAGCGTCATCGCGGTGGCATTGCGCGAGGCGGCGGACGCCTCGGCCAGCCAGGCCTCGATGAGCGGCAGCGGATCGTCGGGCAGGGGCTCGGGGAGGGACTCTTTCATGGGCTCGCGGTACCAGTTTATGCGGGTGGGCCTGCCCGTTTAAAGTAACGCCACCATGACCACAGGCGAGCACGACCTCGAGACGCTGATCCAGCGGGTCCGCGGGTGGATCGACCAGGCCCACCGGGTGGTGGCGCTGACCGGCGCCGGCATCTCCACCGATTCCGGCATCCCCGACTTTCGGGGTCCGCAGGGTGTCTGGACCAAGAACCCGGAGGCGGAGAAGCAGGCGACGATCCAGCACTACGTCGCCGACCGCGAGGTCCGCAAGCGCGCCTGGCGCAGCCGCCTCGAGTCGCGCTCGTGGGAGGCGCAGCCCAACGCCGGCCACCGCGCCCTCGTCGCGCTCGAGCGGCGCGGCAAGCTCGACGTGCTCATCACCCAGAACGTGGACGGTCTGCACGTGGCGGCGGGCTCGGCGCCCGAGCGGGTGGTCGAGGTGCACGGCACCACGCGCGAGGTCGTCTGCCTGGCGTGCGGGGAGCGGGCGGCCATGGAGCGGGCGCTGGCCCGGGTGCGCGCCGGCGAGGAGGATCCGCCGTGTCGCACCTGTGGCGGCATCCTCAAGTCGGCGACGATCTCGTTCGGGCAGTCGCTCGTCCCGGACGATCTGCGCCGTGCCGAGCGCGCATCGCGGAACTGCGACCTGATGCTGGCGATCGGGACCAAGCTCTCGGTCTTTCCCGTGGCCGCGTGCGTGCCGGTGGCCAAGGAATCGGGCGCGCGCGTCGTGATCGTCAACGCCGAGCCCACGGACATGGACGGGCTCGCCGACGCCATCCTGCGCGGCTCGATCAGCGAGATCGTGCCGCGGCTGGTCGCGGAGGGGTAGTCGAGGGCGGCTGCCCTCGGAACGATCAGTCCAGGCCGCGCTGCCGCTCCAGGCGGCACTCTCGTCACGGCCAGCCCCGCCGCAGCCTGAGCCGGAAGTGACTGAACTTACGCCCGATTCCCCCGAATCCAGACTATGATGACGCGGTGTGGCATAGCGTGCTGCAACCCAAACGTCTCGACGTTGTCGTCGGCAGGCAAGGGCGCTGGGGTCAGATGACCGTGGCCGCGGCGCCCTTCGTGTTTGTGGCCTCGGAGAGCCGGCGGCGCAGGGGAGGAACAGGATGCGAGAGGAAGAGGGCTGGGCAGGCGCGTGGTCGTGGATCTGGCCTGGACTCGCCGGCCTCGTGGCGGCGGCCATGCTGTCCGCGGCGGCGTTCGGACCGGTGTCGGTCCCAGGGCTCAGCGTGCGGCACACGGAGTCCGTCGAGGCCGAGCTGACCTGGAAGGACTACCTCGGTGTCGTGGACGAGGCTCTGGCGCGGGGCGACGTCAGCGATGCGGTGCGCTCGTGGCAGGACGCGTACGGCGTGGCGGTGGCCAGCCGACGGTGGGAGGCGCTGCTGGCCGCCGGCGAGATGTTCGTGAAGATCGGTGAGATCAGCGGCCATCGCGAGGGCGCGCGGCCGAACGCGCGGCACGCTTACATGGCCGCGCTGATGCAGGCCGAGCGGCAGCAATCGCTGCAGGGCGTGCGCGCGGTCGGCCGCGCGTTCGAGTCGCTCGGCGACCGGGAGGTGGCCGTGTACTGCGACCGGATCGCCAGCGCGCTGCCGGCGGGCCCGGTGACCCGATGAGCGCGCCGACGCGGTGCCTGGCGCTCATCGCGCACGACAATCGCAAGGTCGATCTCGTGGCCTGGGCGACGTTCAACCGCGACACGCTCGCCCAGTTCGCCATGATGGCGACCCGTCACAGCGCGCGGCTCATGCGCGACAAGGTCGGACTGGAGGTCGAGGTGCTGCTGAGCGGGCCGGAGGGCGGCGACGCGCAGATCGCCGCTCGCGTGGCGACGGGCGCGGTGGACGCGGTGTTCTTCTTCGTCGATCCGCTGACCGCGCAGCCGCACGATCCGGATATCCGCGCGCTCCTGCGCGTCTGCAACGTCCACAATGTCCCGCTGGCCACCAACGTGGCCTCGGCCGATCTCATCATCGCCGCGCTCTCCGATGCGGCCGGCCGGTGCACGGTGTCCGCGCCGGCCGGCTGATCCCTTTCCGGCGCGCCTGCGGGGTGACGTACAATCCTCGTGGCGATGTCGGGCTTCGAAGAGGTCAACTACTACTTCCGCAAGGCCGCGCGCGTGATGGACCTGTCCGCGCACGTCGAGCGGATGCTCGTCACGCCGTTCCGCGAGGTCAAGGTCGATCGTCTCGATCACGCTCGACAACGGCGAGCTCGGGACGTTCATCGGCTACCGGGTCCAGCACGACAACAGCCGCGGCCCGATGAAGGGCGGCCTGCGCTACCACCCCACGGTCGACATGGACGAGGCGCAGGGCCTGGCCTCGCTCGATGACGTGGAAGACCGCGGTGGTCAACCTGCCCTTCGGCGGCGCCAAGGGCGGGATCGCCGTCGATCCCAAGACGCTGTCGCCGCGCGAGCTCGAGCGGCTCACGCGCCGGTTCGTCCACCAGATCCACGACATCATCGGACCCCAGCGCGACATCCCCGCGCCCGACGTCAACACCAACGCCCAGGTCATGGCGTGGATCATGGACGAGTACTCGCGCATGCACGGCTTCTCGCCGGCGGTGGTCACCGGCAAGCCGGTCGATCTCTACGGCTCTCGCGGGCGCGAGGAGGCGACGGGCCGCGGCGCGGTCATGGCGCTCGAGGAGTACCTGCGCGATGCCGGGCTGGGGGAGGTGCGCGGCAAGACGTTCGCGGTGCAGGGCTTCGGCAACGTCGGGTCGTGGACGTCGCGCTTCCTGCACGAGAAGGGCGGCAAGGTCATCGCCGTCTCCGACGTGGGCGGCGGCGTGCTCAATCGCGCCGGCCTCGACGTCACGCGGCTGCTGGAGCACGCGCGGACGACGCGATCGGTCGCCGGGTTTCCCGACGCCGAGGCGATCACCAACGAGGCCTTGCTGCTGCTCGACGTGGACGTGCTCGTGCCCGCGGCGCTGGGCGGCGTGATCAACGAGGACAACGTCAAGGACGTGCGCGCGGGCATGGTGCTGGAGGCGGCCAACGCGCCCACCACGCCCAAGGCCGACGAGATCCTCCATCAGCGCGGGGTGGTCGTGCTGCCGGACATCTTCGTCAACGCCGGCGGCGTGACCGTGTCGTACTTCGAGTGGGCGCAGAACATCCAGCAGTTCACCTGGGAAGAGGAGCGCATCACCGCCGAGCTGGGCCGCCACATGCGGGAGGCGTACGCGACGCTGTCGCGCCTGGTGCGCGAGCGCAAGGTGTCGCTTCCGCACCGCGGCGTTCATCGTCGCCATCGGCCGGGTGGGCCGGGCGACCGTGCTGAGAGGAGTCTGAGGTGACCAACTCCGAGGCGGCGAAGATCGTGCGCACGATCCTGTGTCCGCGGCCTCACCATCCAGCAGACCGAGCAGATCGTGAACGCGATGGTGCCGACCACGGTGCCGGCGGGGAGCGCCGTGTTCCGCGAGGAGGATCGCGCCCAGGGACTGTTCGTGCTGCTGGAGGGCTCGGTGGAAGTCGTCAAGGAGGGCGGACCGGGCGGCGTCGTCGTCATCGCCACCGTCGAGGCGCCCAGCGTGCTCGGCGAGATGAGCCTGATCACGGATCGCCCGCACTCGGCCACGGTGCGGGCTCGCACCAACTGCGACGTTCCGGCTCCTCACCGCGCGCCGCAGTTCGATCGCCTCCTGCAGGGCGAGAGCCTCGCCGCCTACAAGGTCGTCGCCACGCTGGCCGACGTGATCGCCTGGCGCCTCAACCGGATGGACGAGAAGTTCGTCGAGCTCTCGCGCCGCGGCGAGTACCCGCAGCCGGTCGAGGAGCTCGCGACGTTCAAGCAGAAGCTGTTCAACGAGTGGAATTATTAGACGCCTCCCCCTAGACCAAGGAGCAGGATTGCGCGGGCGAAGCCCGCGCTCGGACGGCGCGGGGTGTCTCGCGGCGTGTTCGTTCGTCTTGCGCCGTTCTCGCCTAGCACGTGCCGAGCACGCGGTGTCTCGTCGCGTGGCCCGCTTCGCGCGTCTCGCCTCTCGCCTTTCAGTGGGCGGCGCTGGTGATGGGGGCAGGGGGCTGCCGCGGTGGAGGAATTGGCCGAAGCCGGGTTTTTGGCGGAGCTGGCCGTTTTCCAGGAGGGTTTGACCGCGGAGGAGGGTCATCCAGGGGCGGCCGGTGGTCTTCCAGTCTTCGTAGAGGGTCCAGCCGGCGATGCCGCGGTGGTCGGCGACGTGGATCTCGCCCTTGGCGGTCGGGGTCCCAGATCAGCAGGTCGGCGTCGGCGCCCACGCGGATCGAGCCCTTGCGCGGGTGCAGGCCGAACATGCGCGCGGGGTTCTCGCCGAGGACGCGCGCCATCCACGTCAGGGGGAAGCCGCGCTTCACCACGCCTTCGGTGTAGACCAGCGGCACCAGCGTCTCCAGGCCCGGACTGCCGAACGGAATCACGTTGCCTTTCTCGTCCTGGAAGATGTTCTTCCAGCCGGCCTCCTTCATCGCCTTCGGCCGCGGCGAGTGGTCGCTGGCCACCGCGGCGATCGGGCCCTGCGCCAGCCCCGCCCACAGCGCTTCGCGGTCACCACCGGCGGCGGGCCGCAGCGGCGGACCGATCTTGGCCAGCGGGCCCCACTGCTGCATCTCGTCCTCGGTCAGCAGCAGGTACTGCGGGCACGTTTCCGTGTAGACGCGCTGACCGAGCGCCTGGGCCTGCTTGATGCGCTCGAGCCCCAGCCGGGTGGACAGGTGCACGACGTAGACGGGGCAGTTGGTCATCCGGCCGATGAGGATGGCGCGGTTGATCGCCTCTTCTTCCGTCCAGTCGGGACACGTGGCGGGGAAGTCGGTCGGCTTGACGCGTCCCTCGGCCAGCGCGCGGTCTTCCAGCCACGAGATGACGTCGCCGTTCTCGCAGTGCAGCTGGCAGAGCCCGCCGTGGGCGGCGATCAGCTGCATGGCGCCGGCGATCATCTCGTCGGAGCACATGCGGGTCTTCCGCTTCTTGTACGTCATGAACAGCTTGAACGAGCTCACCCCGAGCCCGATCGCCTCCGGGATGCCCTTCGAGGATCCACGGCTGGTTGCCGAGGATGAAGTGGAAGCCGAAGTCGAGGACGGACTGAGCGCTGATCTCCTCGCGCAGGCGATGGATGGCCTTGGGCAGCGTCTCGTGGTTGGCCTCGTCGGCCAGGACGAACGAGAGGATCGTGCCGAGCCCGGCCTGGGCGGCGGCCAGCGGCCCGCCTCGCCAGTCGTCGTACTCGGGGCCGAGATGCACGTGGCAATCGATGGCGCCGGGGAAGACGATCTTGCCGGTGGCGTCGATGGTCCGCTCGGCCGGCGGCAGATCCTCGACCGGCCCCAGGGCCACGATGCGCCCGTCGCGAATGCCCACGGCAGTGTCGAGGACCTCGACCGACGTGACGACGCGTCCGCCGGCGACGACGAGGTCCAGCGCGCGGGCCGTCATGACGTCTTCCTCACCGGCTCGGTGATCTGGCCGTAGTACTGCGGGTGGCGCCGGCTGAAGAAGTCCCAGCGCTTGCGGGCCGGCGTCATCCAGTCGAGATCGATGCGCGCCGCGATCAGCTCGTCGCCGGTCGTGGCCGCTTTCGCCAGCACCTGGCCGAGCGGACCCACGATGCACGAGCCGCCGATCAGCTCCAGGCCGTCTTCCACGCCGGCCTTGGCGATGCCGACCACGAACATGCTGTTCTCGTAGGCGCCGGCGCGCAGGACGAGCTCGTTCTGGTCGAGCGCCAGCGGGGAGAGCGGGGTGTTGTACCCGATGAGGACGATGTCCGCCCCCTGCAGCCCCAGGCAGCGATAGGACTCCGGGTAGCGCCGGTCCTGGCAGATCGCGATGCCGACGCGGGCCTTGCGCGTGGAGAACACGCGGTAACCGGTGTCACCGGTCTCGAAGTACCGCACCTCGTAGACCTGCGCGAACCCGTCGGGCGAGGGGCGGCCGGGCAGGTGGATCTTCCGGTAGGTGCCGACCAGCGTGCCGGTCTCGTCGGTCAGGAGCGCGGTGTTGAAGTAGTGGCCGTTGGCCTTCTCGCAGAAGCCGACGTGGACGGCCACGCCTTTTTCGCGCGCCCGACGGAGCAGCGGCTCCAGCGCCTTGGGCGGCACCTCGTCCTCGAAGAACTGATCGTAGTCGTCGCGGATGCGCTTGGGGAAGTACGTGGTCAGCGCCATCTCCGGATAGGCGATCAGCTCGACCTGCTCCGTGATCGCCTGCTCGAGGAGCACGAGCATCCGATCGACGACCTCGTCCCGACTGGTGCCCTCGTTGATCGGCCCCATCTGAGCCGCCGCGACTTTCACCTGGCGCGCCATGGTCTCCTCCTCCGGAGCCCGTACGTTACCACCGCCACCGGCGTCCGGTCACGCCGCCCCGAAGCGCGATAGACTGGGCCCGCGGCCCGCGCGCGGCCACCGTCGGCGCGGGTCTTCACGACGATGCACACACTGGTGTTTCTCGAGCCCGGGCATTTCCACGCCGCGCTGACGCTGCGCGAGCGCCATCCGCTCGTGCGCGAGCAGATCGCGGTGTACGCCGGGCCGCCCGACGGGCCCGGCGGCGGCCGTGAGCTCGCCGAGTTCCTGGAGCTGGTCGAGTCCTTCAATCGCCGGACCGAGCGCCCGACGGCGTGGCAGACGGTCGTGCGCACGAGCGACGATCCGCTCGCCGAGCTCCTGCACGATAGGCCCGGCGACGTCGTGATCCTCGCCGGGAAGAACGACCGCAAGATGGCGCTGGCGCGCCGGCTTCACGACGCCGGATTCCACGTGCTCGCCGACAAGCCCTGGCTCACCAGCGCCGCGGGGCTTGGCGACGTCCGCCACGTGCTGAGCGGCGGCGCGCGGGTGATGGAGATGATGAGCGGACGCCACGCCAGCACGGCGAGCGTCGCCAACCGCCTGGTGGGCGAGCGGAGCATCTTCGGCGAGTTCGTGACCGGCGCCGACGGCCCCGCCATCAGCCTCACCAGCGTGCACCATCTGGAGAAGGTGGTGAACGGCGTGCCGCTGCGCCGGCCGCCGTGGTACTTCGACGTCCGCGTCCAGGGTGACGGCCTGGCCGACATCCCCACGCATCTCGTGGACCAGGCCCAGCGATTCGCCGCGACGCACGGCGTGGCCGTCGACCGAGGCCTCGAGCTCGTCGCCGCGCGTCGATGGTCGACGCCGGTGCCGCGCGCGCTGTTCGCTCGGGTCACCGGGCTGGCCGACTTTCCCGCCGACCTGCGCGCCGTCGTCACCGACGGCGTGCTGGCCTACGCCGCGAACGCCGAGCTGTCCTTCCGGCTCGGCGGCATCGAGGCCCGCCTCGCCACGCGGTGGGATCTCACCGAGCCTGCCGGCGGTGGCGATGCCCACAGCGCGACGATCACCGGCACCGAATCGCGCGTGCGCATCGAGCAGGGTCCATCGACCGGCTTCCGGCGGCGGCTCTGGGTCGAGCCGCGCGGCTCGAGCGCTCGCCTGGCGACGGCGCTGCAACGGGCGGTGGCCGCGTGGCAGCCGGAGTATCCCGGGCTCGAGATCGTCGCCGGCGCGGATGGATTCGAGGTCCGGGCTCCCGCCGGTCCGGGCAGCGCCCACGAGGCGCAGTTCGCCCTGGTGCTCGACGAGTTCCTGCGCGCGATCGATCGCGGCCCCTGGCCAGACACGCGCGCCGCCGAAACGCTGGCGAAGTACGAGCTGCTGGCGCGCGCCTTGACCGCGGCGGCCTGAGCGCACGAAAGGCTGCTCGCCGAACAGGCAGCGCGTGGGCGCCTGCCCACGAGAGCGGCACCGGCGGTCGCCCCCATGGAGAAGTAACTCAGCGAGAGCATTGAGTGTCGTGATCGTTGGCCACGAACGTGGCCAAGGCATGACGCTTGCTCGTCAGCAGTGCGACCCGCGACAGCGACGTCGCAGCCCGCGATCAACGGCGATCAGACGATGCCGGAGTTCGATGAGGAGGCGACGACGTGCACGACCGCCCAGCCAGCAGCCAGTCTCGAGCGCGTGCGGAGCCGGCAAGTCCGTCTCTACCCGCAGAGCCGATCAACCACGAGTACCCCGCTGTCCTCGCGAAGGAGAACGAGATGGGCCCGATCGACGTGATGTTCCGCCACGGCAAGGAGCGCTAGCCATGGCGATGGTGTTGGCCGTCGACGATGAGGTCACCGCCCCGCTGGCCCGCGTGGTCGCCGGCGTGGTGCCCTCGCTCATCGAGCGCCTGAGGTCCGCGCAACCGCGGCGGGTCTATCGCGGTGCCATGGCGCTGATGGAGCGACCGCTGCTGCACCACGCGCTGGCGCTTACCGGAGGTAACCAGCTCCAGGCGGCACGCCTGCTTGGCGTGAATCGCAACACGCTGCGCAAGCGATGTCTCGAGCTGGGGCTGGCGCCCTCGGCCGTACGTGTGGCGGGCGCCCGACGGCAAGCTACCGCCGCCGCTGCTGCGCCGCCACGCTAAGCGGCAGCGCGCCGCCCGCGCAAAGCCGCGCGCTGTCCGCGTAGAGAGGTGACGAAGGGCAGGGCTGACCAGCCCTCGGGGGTGTCTCGGTGCGCGCCGGGGGGCTCCGGGCGCTGGTTCGTATCCCTGGGGGAGATTGTCTCCGGTCTACGCAAGATCTGGGGGTGTGCGAGACCGTGACAGGGCCCTAGTGCAACATCTTCACGGGCCAGAACGGTACATGAGCAAGAGGCCGTTTTGCTAGACTGAATGAGTGGCCGTCCAAGAATCCGTCCTCGCACTGCAAGAGAGGCTGGCGAACGAGCAGCGGCTCGTCCATGTGATCGACCGCGTGCACGCGGCCAAGTCCCTCGACTCGATCTTCATCGAGGTCCAGGGCGAGATCCTCACCTTCTTCGACGCCGACCGGATGACCCTCTACGCGGTGGACCAGGAGCGCAAGGAGCTCTACTCCAAGTTCCTGGCGCTGGACACGGTCAAGGAGATCCGGCTCCCCATCAGCTCCAAGTCGGTGGCCGGCTTCGTGGCCGTGAGCAAGCAGACCGTGAACATCGCCGACGCGTACAACGGCAGCGAGCTCAAGCGCGTGTCGCCCGACCTGAACTTCGACGCCTCCTGGGACAAGCGGACGGGCTTCCGCACCACCCAGATCCTGGCCATGCCGATTCTCCACGAGGGCAAGGTGCTCGGCGTCGTGCAGCTGCTGAACAAGAAGCACGGCGTCCGGTTCACCAAGGACGACGAGGCCAGCGTCGCGCGCATCGCCAAGACACTGGGTATCGCGTTCAACAACCAGGCCCAGCTCGGCGCCCAGCGCCGCGGGACCAAGTTCGACTACCTGATCTCGCAGGGGATGGTGAGCCAGGACGAGATCAATCAGGCCATCGCCCAGGCGCCGCCAGAAGAACCTCGACGTGGAGACCGTGCTGGTCGAGCAGTTCCGGGTCCCCAAGGCCGAGCTGGGGACGTCGCTGAGCCAGTTCTACCGCGCGCCGTTCGTGGAGTTCGACGCCAAGATCATTCCGCCGCCGGACCTCATGAAGGACCTCAAGCTGGAGTTCCTGAAGCGGAACCTGTGGCTGCCGATCCGGCGCGAGGACAACGCGATCGTCGTCCTGATCGACAATCCGCAAGATTTGCAGCGGGTGGACGCCATCCACCAGCTGCTCCGCGGCCAGAACGTCGTGCTGGCGGTCGGGCCTGCGCAAGGACATCAACATGTACCTGGCGCTGGCCGGCGGCGAGCTGCTCGTCCAAGGACAACATCGGCAACATCCTGAGCGATCTCGGCGCCGAGACCACGCTCGAGAAGGAAGACGTCAGCGGCGGCGACATCGACGAGACCGACAGCGCGGTCATCAAGCTCTGGCCAACCAGATCATCATCGACGCGCTACAAGCGCGGCGCCTCCGACATCCACGTCGAGCCCTACGGCAGAGAACGCGCCACGATGGTGCGGCTGCGCATCGACGGCGACTGCCGCGAAGTACCATCGAGATCCCGGCGCGCTATCGGCAACGCCATCGTGCCGCGCGCTCAAGATCATGGCGAAGCTCGACATCTCCGAGAAGCGCAAGCCGCAGGACGGCAAGATCCGCTTCAAGGTGCCCGATGGGCGCGACTCGAGCTGCGCGTCGCGACCATCCCGACCCCGGGCGGCAACGAGGACGTGGTCATGCGCATCCTCGCCGCCACCAAGCCGCTGCCCGCTCGAGAAGATGGGCTTCTCGAGCGCAACCTGCGCGAGTTCAAGACGATCCTGCCGAGAAGCCCTACGGCATCTGATCCTGGTGGTGGGACCGACCGGCTCGGGCAAGACGACGACGCTGCACTCGGGCCTCGGCTTCATCAACACCGCCGACATGAAGATCTGGACCGCCGAGGACCCGGTCGAGATCACGCAGTCCGGCCTGCGCCAGGTGCAGGTGCAGCCCGAAGATCGACTTCACGTTCGCGGCGGCCATGCGCGCGTTCCTGCGCGCCGACCCCGACGTGATCATGGTCGGTGAGATGCGCGACCACGAGACGGCGGCCACCGGCATCGAGGCCTCGCTCACCGGCCACCTCGTCTTCTCCACGCTGCACACCAACTCGGCGCCGGAGACGATCACGCGCCTGCTCGACATGGAGCATCGATCCGTTCAACTTCGCCGACGCGCTGCTCGGCGATCCTCGCCCAGCGCCTGGTGCGCACGCCTCTGCAAGGACTGCAAGGAGGAGTACCACCCCGACGCAGGAGGAGTTCGCGGAGCTGATGGAGGACTACGGGGCGGACGACTTCAAGAAGCTCGACGTCAACCACGACGCCGATCTCGTCTTCCATCGCGGCAAGGGCTGCGCCACCTGCAACAACACCGGCTACCGCGGGCGGGCGGCCATCCACGAGGTGCTGGTCGCCACCGATCCGATGAAGAAGCTCATCCAGTCCAAGGCGCGCGTGGCCGAGATGGTCAAGGTCGCCAAGGACGAAGGCATGACCACGCTCGTGCAGGACGGCGTGCTCAAGTCGCTCGATGGTCTCACCGACCTCAAGCAAGTGAAGGCCGTCGCCCTCAAGTAGCGCCCCGGGCTGCGCGGCGTTGCGCTAGCTGTCCTCGCGGCCGGGGTCCCTCGGCCGGACGTCCTTGAAGGTGCGGTACAGCAGCACGTCGTAGACGATCTTCAGCCCCCCACCCAGCAGGAACGGCGTGGACAGCGTGAGCGCCTGCATGACCCAGCCGGTGATCAGCGGAGTGATGGCCTGTGCGCTGGTGCGCCAGAGCGTGGTGGTGGTCGCGGCGGCCTCCCGCTCACGGTCGGGGACGACGGCCATGACGTAGGCCTGACGGGTCGGCACGTCGATCTGCGACAGCAGCCGATTGGCGAGCAGCAGCGCGATGGCCAGCCATGCCACCGGCGCGAAGGCGATGGCGATCAGGAACACGTTGGACACCAGGTGGGTGACCACCATCGTCGGGAGCAGCCCCCAGGTGCGCGCCAGTCGAGGGGCCAGCAGCAGCGAGGCGGCGGTGAGGAGCTGGGCGACGAAGAACACGTGGCCGAGCGTCTCGAGGTCGAGATCGAAGCGCGTGTGCAGGAAGTAGGCGACGAGAGACTGCAGGACGAAGCCGCCCGCGAAGGAGTCGAGCGCGAAGAGTCCGGCCAGCCGGCGGATCAGCGGCGTCGACCGGGGCCCCGCTCGCGGCCCCGATCGTCCGAGCGTCACGCGTCCGAGCAGCGCGTAGACGGCGCCCTGCACGATGGCCGCGGCGAGAAACCCGGCGAACAGCGTGTGAGGCGTGCCGAGACTCACCACCGCCGCCCCCAGCGCGGCCGCACCATAGCCCAGCAGGTTGTAGACGCTCAGGACGGTCGTGCGTCGGTCGGCCGGGGCCGCGCGCGCGATCGCCACCTGCTCGATCGAAAGGAATGGTCCGGTCTCGCCCGTCCCGACCGCGATGTTGCCGAGCATCGCGGCGAGGACGACGACGTACGGATTGCGGGTGACCAGCAGCATCGCGGCGGCGATCGCCGTGAGCGCGGCGAGTCCCAGGAGTGCGGTGCGGACACCAAGGCGCTCGGCCGGAGCGCGCACCGCCCACGTGAGTAGCGCACTTCCGACCAAGGTCATGGTCACAGATGCACCAATGCCCGAGGCGGATAGCCCGAGATCGGCGAGGTAAAGCGGAAGCAAGATTCCCAAGTACCCGTAACTAAACGTGCGCACGAGCTTGGCCGCGAAAATCGTCAGGATCTCACGATTGGCACGGAACCCGCTCATATTGTGGTGCGTCTCACTAATAGGGGCCACATGTTGGGGATTGACGGAGGCTCAACTGATGTTGAGTATATCGACAGGGGAGGCCGACAAGGCCGGAGGTGTCTCATGAATTCCGTCGAACATGTGCTGTACGAAGAGCTGACGCACCTGGTAGATCGGTTGGCCACGTCCGTACCCGATGGGAGCCTGGCAGAAGCCGCCGCGGCCCATCCCTCACTGCGCAAGCGGCTGGACGAGGCTGACGCTCAGCTGGCCTCCGCGCGGGCGTCGCTGCTGGAAGACTACGGTCGCTGGCGCCGTGCGCTGGAGGACGTCGAGAACCTCTGGGCGCTGGCGGCCTGGCGGCGATCAGCCGCGGCCGAAGAGTCGGGCGAGCAGGCCGCGGCCCTCGCGGCCTGATTCGTCGACCTCGGCAGCGGCCGCGCCGCGCTCGGACGCGGCATCGCCAAGGTACTGCGCGCGCACGGCGTCGAAGCGCTGCCAGTAGTCGGGCAGTAGCCGCGCGAGGGCGACCTGCGCCGTGACGAGCTGATCTTGGCTGTCGCTGGGCCCGGCCGTGGCGAGGCCCAGGCGGTCGCGCTGCTCGGCGGTCAGGTCCTTGGTCAGATCGCGCTGGAGCAGGGTCAGGAAGGTGCTCACGTTGGCGAGGTAGTCGCGCCGATCCTCGGCGTTGTCGGCCGCCGGCGCTGGCAGGCCGCGTGCGCGACGGACCTGGACCAGGGCCTCCAGGCAGACGAAGTCGACGGCCTCTTCGAGCCGCTCGCGCACTTCCATGTCGATGCGAGTGCCGAGGTCGTGCGTGCGGTCGGGATGTCGGAAGGGCATGCGGCGCGCCGTCAGCTTAGCATCGCGCGTAGCCCGGCGACGACTGGGACGGGGATCAGCCCGAAGGTTGCGAAGAACGGCTCGGGGTCGCAGACGTTGTCTTCCTCGAGCATGAGGAGCTGGTCGGGGGTCAGCGGGAACGCGGGCAGGCGGTGCAACGCCCTGGCCAGCGGGCGAACGAAGCCGATCGGCACGTGGATCTTGCGCACCCGGGGCCGTCCGACCGCGGCGCCGATCAGATCGAGCAACCGGAGCATCGTGACGGCCTCGGGCCCGCCGACCGGATAGATGTGCTTGGCGGCGGCGTCGAGCGCCACCGCGCGGGCGAAGCCTTCGGCCACCTGTTCGACCGGGATCGGCTGCAGGCGCTGCAGCCCGTTGCCGATGACGGGCGTCACCGGATAGCGTCGGATCATCGCCGCCAGCATGTTCACGAATTCGTCGCCACGGCCGTAGATGATCGAGGGCCGGAAGATGGTCCACGGGATCGGGCTGGATCGCACCGCCTCTTCCGCGGCCCACTTGGTGCGGTGATACCGCGAGCGGGCGTCGGCCCGCGTGCCCAGCGCGCTCATGTGCAGGTAGCGACGCACCCCCGTCGCGGCAGCGGACTCCAGCACGTTGATGGTGCCCTGGACGTGGACGCGCTCGAAGGTGGCGTGGATCGCGGGGTGCTCGCGGATAATGCCGACCAGGTGGATGACGGTGTCGCAACCGGCCATGCCACGCTCCAGCGTCTCGCGCGCGAGAACGTCGCCCTCGACGCGCTCGATCGCTTCCTGGCCTCGCAGGTCACCTTCGGAACCGCGACGGACCAGGCAGCGTACGCCATAGCCCTCGGCCCGGAGCGCGTGAATCACGGCCCGGCCGACGAACCCCGTGGCGCCGGTCACGAAGATCCGACGCATGCCTACCATCGGCTTCTAGGATATCAATCTTTCGCCGGGCCGCCCCGGGCCCCTGCTAAGATCGATTGGTGGTTCGACCGTTTGGGCCCCGCCCCCTCCTCACGGCGTTCGTTATCCTGGCCCTGGCCGTGACCTTCGCCGGCGCCCCTCCCGCAGCCATGGGCCAAGCCCCTGATTTCACTGGCGTGGACGACGCAGCCCGCGAGGCGGTTCAGTCGGGCGAGATTCCCGGCATCGTGGTGCTGGTCGGCCGCGGCAACGAGATTCTCCTGCATCGCTCGTACGGCTCGCGCCGGCTCGTTCCCGACATGGCCCCGATGACCGTCGATACGATCTTCGACATCGCCTCGCTCACCAAACCGCTGGGGACGACGCTGGCGGTGATGTCGCTGGTCGAGCACGGCTCGCTGAAGCTCGACGCGCCGGTCGGCCGGTACCTCCAGGAGTTTCGCACCAAGCCATTCGCACAGGTCACGATCCAGCGCCTGCTGACCCACACCGCCGGGTTCCCGGCGGTTCCGCCGACCGCCGCGGTCACGGCCTCGCACCCGGCGACCATGCGGGCGCTGGCCAAGCTGCCGTTCGACTATCCGCCCGGCTCGGGCACCCAGTACAGCGACGTCGGCTTCATCATCCTCGGCGAGGTCGTGGCCCGCGTCAGTGGCCTGCCGCTCGATCGCTACCTCGAGCGGGCGGTCTTCAAGCCGCTGGGCCTGAAGGACACGACCTTCAATCCCGGGCCCGCCATGCGCGCCCGCATCGCCCCCACCGAGTGGGCCAACGGCCACATGCTCCTCGGCGAAGTCCACGACCCGCGGGCGCGGACGCTGGGAGGCGTCGCCGGGCACGCCGGGATGTTCTCGACGGCGGGCGACGTCGCGCGGATCTGCCGCATGCTCGTGGATGGCGGGACGCTGGACGGCCGCCAGGTGTTCAAGCCGGCCACCGTCAAGATGATGTGGACGCGAACCGCGGACGGAAGCGCCAGCCGCGCGCTCGGCTGGGACGTGTCGTCGGTCTTCGCGCGATCCCTGATGCCGTTCTTCCCGACCGAGTCGATGATTCACACCGGCTTCACCGGCACCTCCGTGATGATCGATCCGGCCTCCGGCGCCTACCTGGTGCTGCTGACCAACCGCGTCCATCCCAACGGCGGCGGCGCGACGAAGATCCGCGATCTGCGCGTGCGCGTGGCGGCTGCGGTCGGCGCCACCCTCTTCACCTCGGGAGGACCGCCGCCGGCGCAGAGCGAGTCGATCTCGCCGGCCGCCGACGGGCCGTCAGAGCAGGCGGTCGTCACGGTCGAGCCCTCGGTCGGCGCGCCCGTCACACCGGGCGTCGCGACGTCCGCCGCGCCCACCCCGCCGGCGGTTGCGCCGCGTACGGCGCCGGTTCTCACCGGACTCGACGTCCTCGTCCGCCAGAACTTCGCGCCGTTCGCCGGGTACTCGATCGGGCTGGTGACCAATCACACCGGCGTGGACGCGCGAGGGCTCCGCAACATCGACCTGCTCTACAGCGCGCCCGGCGTCCGGCTGGCGGCGATCTTCACGCCGGAGCACGGGCTCGGCGGCACGGCCGACGCCGACATCCCGAACAGCCGCGACGTCGCCACCGGCGTGCCGATCTGGAGCCTGTACGGGGCGGCCCGGCGACCGAGCGGCGATACGCTGCGCGGCATCACGCTGCTCGTCTTCGACGTCCAGGACGTCGGGGTGCGGTACTACACGTACCTGACGACGCTGATGTACGTCATGGAAGAGGCGGCCCGGGCCCGGATCCCCGTGGTGGTGCTGGACCGCCCGAACCCGATCACCGGCCGGTACGTCGAGGGACCCCTGATGGACCTCGACCTCGCCTCGTTCACCGCGCCGCACACGATCCCGGTGCGGACCGGGATGACCATCGGCGAGTTCGGCAAGATGGTGGCCGCCGAGCGGAAGATCAACGTGTCGCTCACCGTGGTGCCGATGGAGGGGTGGGACCGGGGCCGCTGGTTCGACGAGACGTCGCTGCCCTGGGTGAATCCCTCACCCAACATCCGCTCGCTCACCCAGGCGTTGCTGTACTCCGGCGTCGGCTTGCTGGAGGCCACCAACCTGTCGGTCGGGCGGGGGACGGACTCGCCCTTCGAGGTGGTGGGCGCGCCGTGGATCGAGCCCTATGGTCTGGTCGCCGCGCTGAACGATCAGCAGCTGCCGGGGGTGAGGTTCGAGCCGGTGGTCTTCACGCCGACCAACGATCGCTACGTCAATACACAGTGCTTCGGGGTGCGGCTCGTCGTCACCGACCGCGAGGCGATCCGGCCGGTCACGGTCGGGCTCGCGCTGGGCCGGGCGCTACGCGAGCGTCATCGGGAGCAGTTCAGGGCCGAGGCGATCCAGCACCTTCTGGTGAACCGGTCCACGATCTGGGCCTTCCTGCGGGGAGAGTCGCTACCACGAGTGATGGCCTGGGCGGAGATGGCGCGCACGAGCTTCCTGAACCGGCGGGCGTCATACCTCATCTACTGATCTGACCTCGAAGGCGTGATCTGACCTCGAAGGCGCCCGGGGGGCCTTCGGACGACACTCAGCTAGCGCTCCACCACCTTGAGGGTCTTGGGCAGGTCGGTGCGGAGCTTCTCGCGACGGGCCGCCGGGACCGTGACCGTGGTGGGCTCGCCGTCGCTCACGAAGCGCTCGCCAGGATTCTTGTCGAAGTACGTCAGCCAGTAGTTGACGTCGCGCTCCAGCGCCTGGATGCGGGGGAGCCGGGCCGGGTCGAACGCCTTGGTGTAGGGAGACGGGGCGGCGCCGCCGGCGACCATCAGGATCCCGTCGTGGTGGTAGCTCACCCCCTTCGAGCTGCCCGACATGGCCCAGCCGACCTCACGCGGATAGACGCCGTGGGGGAGCGCCAGGGAGCGGAACTGATAGCCCGGCACGTACTTCTGCACCCACGTCTGGGCGTCGGCCAGCTGGGTCCGGACCACCGTCTCGTCGTACTTGCCCAGGTTGGCGTGCCAGAGCGTGTGGTTGCCCAGCTCGTAGCCGTGCTCGACGAGCCAGCGGAGCTTCCGCTCGACGTGCTCGGGCTGGTTGAACAGGCGGTTCGGCGGATTGGCCGCGGGCAGCACGAAGAAGGTGGCGGCCCGGCCGAAGTCCGGCTTCTCCTGGATGAACGTCTCGAGCACTCCCACCGCGCACTTGGGATCGATCTCCAGCGAGCCGTTGCGCTCCACGTAGCGGAACTGGCCGGGCGAGGAGTCGTCGAAGGTCAGGACGACCGGAGTCGTGCCGCCCGGGACCGTGATATGGCCATCCAGCAGCGCGTTCAGGCTCTGCAGGCGGTAGCCGCGCGCGTAGAGGGTCTCGAGGTCCCGCCGGAAGTTCTCGGGCGTCCGGGTCCAGCGCTCCTCGGGGTAGTCGATCTTGTGGTACTCGAGGATCATCATCCGGCCCATCTCGTTCGCGGTCGGCGCCTGGGCCACCGCGAAGGAGGCGAGGATCAGGGCGGCCGCCAGGAGCAGGACGACGACGAGCGCGACTCTCATCGGAGGGCCAGGGCGGGCTTGCCGCGCAGCGCGGCCGCCGTGTAGTCGTTGCGCGGGTTCCACAGCATCCAGCCGGAGGCGCCCGACTCCTCGGCGCCCCGGATCTGAGCCGTCACCTCGGTCACGCCGAAGATGCGCCGGTCGAAGGCGTAGTCCTTGAAGTCCTGCAGCCAGGGCCGCACGCGAACCACGTTGACGCCGGCGCGCTTGCGGATCAGGCGCACGCTCTCCGAGACGACCTTGCCGGGCACCAGCACCGGGTTGGGATGGCCGGGGATGCCCTTGTGGTAGCCGGACGGATAGACCATGGGGCAGATGAAGTCCAGGTGCGGCGCGAGCTCCTCGATGCGCTGACCGATGTCGGTGTCGTTCTCGTTGAACGCGGTGTAGCCGAACAGGTCGGCGGCCACGAACGCCCCGGAGGCGCCGAGCTCGGTGCGGGCCTTGCCCAGGAAGCCGGCGATGGTGGGCAGGCGCGTCTCGCGGTTGTTGATCTTGGCGTACTTGGTGGCGCTCAGCTTGCCGTCGGTCGGGAAGCGGACGTAGTCGAACTGGACCTCGTCGAAGCCCCGACGGATCGCCTCCTGGCCGAGCGCGATGTTGTAGGCCCACACTTCTTCCTGGAAGGGGTCGACCCACGCGAGCTTCTCGTTGTCGATCCAGGGCTTGCCGGTCCGGGTGTCGGTGATCGCCAGGTCGGGCCGCGCGTTGGCCAGGATGTTGTCCTTGAACGTCACGATGCGCGCGATCGTGTAGATGCCCCGGGCCTTGAGATCGGCCATGAGGCTGTCGAAGTCCTTGAGGGTGGCCGGTCCCTGGGCGCCGATGGCCAGCGCCTGGGGCACTTCCGTCTGATAGAGGATCCAGCCCCGGTCGCCCTTGACGTCGATCACGACCGCGTTGATCTCGGTGCGGGCGGCGAGGTCCAGCACGCGCCCGCGAATCCCGCGATCGCCGATGCCGTAATAGGTGAGGTAGGCGGCCTTGATCATCTGCGGCTTGAGCACGACCTCCACCGGGCCCCGGGTCGGCGCCACATACGTCTTCTCGAACCCCGGCAGCTTCACGAGCAGCGCGGCGTCCGGCGGCACGCGCTCGGCCTTGAAGGCGCCCTCGGCGTCGGTCCGGATCTCCACCCCCCGGACGACGATCGAGGCCCCCGGCAGCGGCTTGTGCTCGCTATCGACGACCCGGCCCGTGACGATCGGCGAGGGCCACGGCGTGTCCGACGTCGGCTCGACCGGCCGCCAGGGCTTGGGCGGAGCGATCGGCGGGCGCGCGTCCGGCACGGTTCTCACGTGCGTGATCGGGGGCGCGACCACGGCCTTGGCGGGCGCCGGCGATTCCACCACCTTCGGCGCCTCGGCGGGCTTTGGTCCGTCCGGAATGGCCACGGCGGGCGCGACCGACTCGGCGAACGCCGGCGCGCCAGCACCATCCGGTATGGGTGGGCGAACGTCGACCACCGACCCGACGATGGCAGCTTGCTGTGCCGATTTGGACCCGGGTGACAGAATGACGTAGCCGGAGGCAATCGCGACACTCAGCAGCAGAACAATAAAGCCGCCGTCGAGGATTTTGCGACGGGCTGACGAGTCCCGAGGTTCGAACATGTGGTGTTTCGACAATAGCGGCTCGTCGAAGAGCACTACAAGAAATTTTTGCAACACGCCGTCGGCGTGATAGCCGCCGCAAGTACAATCCCGAGCATGATCACTCCGCTCGGTTGTGAACACGCGCGCTCACGCGTCGTCGAGGTGAACGGACTGCGGTTGCATTTCCTGGAATCCGGCACGCCCGGAGCGCCGGCGCTGTGCTTCCTGCACGGCGGCGCGGCGCACGCGCACTGGTTCGACGCCGTCACGCCCGCGTTCGCCGACCGCTTCCACGTCATCTCGCTGGACCAGCGCGGTCACGGCGAGAGCGCCTGGGCCGAGCCGCCCGCCTACGGCACCGAGGACTTCACGGCAGACCTCGTCGGACTGATGGATGCGCTGGGCTGGGCGCGCATGGTCGTCGTCGGCCACTCGATGGGGGGTCACAACGCGATGACCTTCGCGGCGTGGCACCCCGAGCGCGTCGCCGCCCTGGTCATCGTCGACTCGCGCCCGGCCATCCCGGCCGAGCGCCTGACCGTGATGCACGCGCGCGGACGCCGCCTGCCGCGCCTGCACCCGACCGAGGAGGCGGCCGTGCAGTCGTTCCGGCTGCTGCCGCGCGAAACGGTCGCCGACCGGGCGCTGCTGGCCCACGTCGCGCGCGCCGGGCTGGCGCGACGGGACGGCGGATGGGCGTGGCGCTTCGATCCCGCGACCCACGGCGCCCGCCAGCCCGTGGACGCCTGGCCCCTGCTGTCACGGATCACCGCCCCGACCTTGATCACGCGCGCCGCCCTCTCGCCCGTCCTAACGGTAGACATGGCCGAACGGCTCCGGGCTTCCGTTCCTCGCGCCTCGCTCGTCACGATTCCCGACGCCTACCACCACCTCACGCTCGATCGCCCTGCCGAGTTCAGCGCCGCGCTCGCGGGCTTCCTCGCGACGCTCTAGTCCGCCGAGTCAGCAGTTCATCCGTGCCTGGCGTCGCCGTGAGTGGGGCGCGACCGAGGGAGGGTCCCTGAAACCACGAGGCGGCAGGCCGCTTCGGACCCGCCTTGGCTGGGCTCCACCTCACAGGGGGCGCACGGTGATGGGCGGCGGGAACGAGTTTCAGGGGACCCTCCCTCGATCGCGCCCCACTCACGGCGGCAACGCGCGTGGCGAACCTCGGACCGAACGTCACGGGGCGCGCGCTCGACATCACCGGCGTTCGAGCGCGGGCTTTGCCCGCGCAATCCTGTCGTGGATCCAGTGGGAGGCAGGGAGGAGTGCGCCGAACAGGCGCGCGACGACCGTCGGAAGGGGGACGATAGTCCCCCTTCCGAGGGACTGACGATAGTCCCCCTCCGAGTCAGGGATAGATCTGGCGGTAGGCGAAGCGGGCGCGGGTGCTGGTGTTGGCGAAGCGGGTGTCGTAGTCCTTGGTCATGGCGCGGAGGGTGTCGGACTGGACGAAGGCCTGCAGCGAGGCCTCGGAGTCGAATTCGTAGCAGACCATGTATTGCCAGGGCTCGGCGCCGGCGTGGGTGCTGTCCAGCGGCAGGGCGGCGTAGCGGCGCATGCCGAGACAGCCGGGGACGCGGGCCGCCTCCACCGAGCGGACGTTGTCGTACCACGCGTTGAAGGCGGCCTCCTGCTCGGGGGCGATCGTGGCCTTGACCACGAAGATGGCGGGTCGCGTGGGGCTCATGCCGCGGTCGCGCCGGCCGACAGCTCGATGGCGGGTCCGTCGATGGTGAGCTTCATGGCCGGCTCATGATACGCCGAGCTCCGCGGGAAGCTCGGCAAGGCCCGGGAGCAGTGACAGGGGCGGCCCGGGCCCCAGCGATGGCCATATAGATGAGGGGGCCCTAGAGTGCGGCGTCGAACTCGTCGCAGAGCCAGTGGCGCTGGTTGGCGTCGTACTCGAAGACCTTCCATTCGCGGAGCTGATTCCAGCAAATGATGAGTGAGCGGAGCTTGGGTCCGTGCGAGCCAAGCAGGCGTTGGAGCGAGCCGGAGGTTCGAAAGTCCGTGGGGGACGGGCGCGTGGCCCCGTGGTGCGCCGGGTGGTTGTGATACTGGCGGACTTCGTCGCAGCCCAGGCGCTCGACGTGCTCCGCCCAGCGGGCCGGGTTGTCCGCGGCGGCACACCGGTAGGGTGACCCGATCGACGCCGTGACCCGCACGGCGGCGCCGGCGCGCATGAATGCCGTCACGAAGACCTCGCGTCGTTCGCGAAACATGCCGATGGCCAGCGCCTCCTCGAGCTGGGCCACGGATCGGCCGGCCAGGTCGTAGGCCGTCTTGAAGGCCTCGCCTTTGCGGCGCTCACGGTATCGCTCGAAGATCGTCGCGATCCGAGCCCGCAGCGCGGTGATCTCGCGCACGATCTGGCTCGACCGGACGGCCCCCCGGCGATAGTCGGCGAAGAGCACCTTCCAGGCCTGGTGGAAGATGAAGGACATCAGCGGCACGCCGATGAGGCCGATGACGACGAGGAGAGGGGCTGACACGGCGGACGACGCCTCGAAAACGGTGAGCCCCACCACCAGGAGGGCCGGCGGGAGGGTGGCCACAGCCTGTCGGAACCGCAGCCGGGTGAGCTCTCTCTGGATGTCGTCGTAGCGAGACACGAGCGCCGAGCGTCTGTGGCTGCTAGCTACGCACGCTCGAGCCCGTCCAGGAAGGCGCGGAGCGTCGGACCCCACTTGGCCCACTCCGGACCGCTGGCCACGTGGCCGAGCTCCGTGTCGATCTCGAAGTACGTCGCCTGGACGCCGGCCCTGGCGAGCTCGGCCATGACGGAGGGCGCCAGCGAGGGAGGGAAGAGCTTGTCCGTGCGCGAGAGCACGTAGAGCACCCGGGCGCGGATCTTCGCGAAGTCGCGGGCGGCGTCGAAGATGACGGAGGCCTTGCGCAGCGCGAGCAGTGAGTTGGGATCGAACTCGCGGGCCCACGCCGCGGCCTGGCGGCGGAGCGCGGCGTCGCGGGCGGCGGGATCCGCGATCGAGCGGGCCAGGACCTCGCGGGTGCCGTAGTTCTGGAGCGTCTCGACGCGCTGGGCCGTCATCGTCTCGACGATCCCGCCGTGATCGTAGTGCCAGCCGCCATTCCACGCCGGATCGGCCGCCAGGCGCTTCCGGAGCGTGTCGACCGCCTCCTGACCGCCGTGGCCTCTCGGGGCCGTGACCACCGCCACGACGCCGTCCATCGCGTCGGGGTACGTGACCGCCCACTGGAAGGCCTGGTAGCCGCCGAACGACGGGCCCGCGACCGCGACCAGGTGCGTGACGCCGAGCCCGTCGAGCATCGCCTTCTGCGCCGTCACGATGTCGCGCAGGGTGATGTCGGGGAACTCCGGGCCGTAGCGGCGACCGGTCTTGGGATTGAGGCTGGCCGGGGCGGTGGAGCCGTAGGACGAGCCGAGCATGTTGGACGCGACGACGAAGTAGCGGCTCGTGTCGATGGCCTTGCCGGGGCCGATCAGGCCATCCCACCAGCCGGCCGCCTCGTCGGACGGGTCGTACTTGCCGGCGGCGTGCTGGCTGGAGGTGAAGCCGTGAGTGACGAGGACCGCGTTGCGGCCACCCGGGGCGAGCTGTCCCGTAGCTTTCGTAGGCGAGCGTGAGCTCGGGCAGGACGTCGCCGCTCTGCAGCCGGAAGTCGCGCGTGGTCCAGGTCTGCTTCACGGTATCTCCTCAGGCAGTACCGACGTGGATGGCGATCGTGCCCAGGCCGAGTCGCCGATAGCGCACGTGCTGCAGTCCGGCCCGCTCCATCATGGTGGCGAGCTGGGGCGGCGTGACGAAGCGCTCGACCGATTGCGGCAGGTACGTGTACGCGGCGCGATCGCGCGCCACGGCGGCGCCGATCAGCGGCACGACGCGGTTGAAGTACAGGCCGAACATCGCGTCCCAGCCGCGCACGCCGGGCCGCGTGATCTCGAGCGCGGCCACCAGGCCGCCGGGCCGCGTCACCCGTCGCATCTCCGCCAGCCCGGCGGCGAGGTCGGCGAGGTTGCGCAGCAGGAAGGCCGAGACCACGCAGGCGAAGGTCCGGTCGGCGAAGGGCAGCGCCAGCGCGTCCGCGGCCAGCAGGGCGATGCCACGCTCGCCGCGCGCGGCGCGCTTGACGCCGGCGTGACGCAGCATCGCCTCCGAGAAGTCGGCGCCCACCACGAAGCGTCGCGGATCGGCGGCGCGCAGGGCGAAGGCGAGGTCGCCGGTGCCGGTGGCCAGGTCGAGCGCCGGGCCGGCGGGCGCCTGCGCGACGGCGGCGGTGGCGACCCGGCGCCAGGCGTGATGGCGGCCGCCGGTCATGATGCGCGTTCATGAGGTCGTAGCGGCCGGCGATCCGGGTGAACATCGCGCGCACGGCTTCCGCCTTGCTCACCGATGCCATAGTCCCGTCACCACGGCCGCCAGCACGATCACCGCGATGTAGCCGTTGACGTTGAAGAACGCCACGTCGAGGCGCGAGAGGTCGCCGGGCCGCACCAGCGAGTGCTCGTAGATCAGCAGCGCCACGACCGCCAGCCAGCCCACCCAGTAGAAGACGCCCGAGGCCCATCATCAGGCCGAGCGCGGCGAGGGCCACCGCGGTCAGCGCGTGGTTCACGCGCGCCATGGTCAGCGCGGCGGACACGCCGAAGCGGGCGGGGAAGGAGTGCAGGCCCTGCGCGCGATCGATGTCGACGTCCTGGCAGGCGTAGATCAGATCGAAGCCGGCGATCCACACGGTGAGCGCGAACCACAGCACGAGGGCGGGCGGCTCGAACGCCCCGCGTGATGGCGATCCAGCCGCCGGCGGCGGCGATGCCGTCGGTGAAGCCGAGGATCCAGTGCGAGGCCCAGGTGAAGCGCTTGGTGTAGGAGTAGCCGACCAGGAAGACGAGCGCGAGCGGGGAGAGCGCCAGGCACAGCGGGTTCAGCCGCGCGGCGGCCACGAACATCAGCGCCGCGCCGGCGGCGGCCAGCAGGCGCAGCTGCCACACGCCCAGCACGCCGCGCGGCAGGTGGCGGCCGGCCGTGCGCGGATTGCGGGCGTCGATCCAGCGGTCGACCACGCGGTTGGTCGCCATGGCGCACGTGCGCGCGCCCACCATGGCCGCGGTCACCCAGCCGGCGGCGTACCAGCCCGGCCAGCCGCCGGCGGCCAGCACCATGGCGATGTACGCGAAGGGCAGGGCGAAGACCGTGTGCTCGAACTTGATCGCGTCGAGCAGGTGCCGCGTGGTGCTCAGAGCCCGTATTCCTTCCAGCGCCGCGTCACGCGCTCGCGCACCGCCTCGCTCATGCGGATCTCCTCGGGCCAGGCCTGCGTGACGTCGTCGAGCGGCCCCTTCTCCGTCGCGTCGACGCCCAGCTTGCCGCCGAAGCGGTGGCGGAGTGCGGCATGGTCGAGATCGTCCATCGGGCCTTCGAGGATGACCAGGTCGCGCCGGGGATCGATGTTGCCGGTGGCCCGCCAGGCGACCTCGGAGAGATCGTGGACGTTGACGTGCTCGCTCACGACCACGATGGTCTTGGCCAGCATCATGAGCCCCATGCCCCACAAGCGCCTGCATCACCTTGCGCGCCTGCCCCGGGTAGCGCTTGCGGATGGAGACGATGACCAGGTTGTGGAACACGCCCTCGGCCGGCATGTTCACGTCGACGATCTCGGGCAGCATCAGCCGCATGATCGGCAGGAAGATCCGCTCGGTGGCCTTGCCGAGCCAGTAGTCCTCCTGGGGCGGGCGTCCCACGATGGTGGTCGGGTAGATCGGCCGCGCGCGCCGGGTGACCGCGGTGAGGTGGAAGACCGGATAGTCGCGGGCCAGCGAGTAGTAGCCGGTGTGATCGCCGAACGGCCCTTCCAGCTTCCGCTCGCTCGGATCGACCCAGCCCTCCAGCACGATCTCGGCGCTGGCCGGCACCTCGAGGTCGATCGTGCGGCAGCGCACCATCTCGACGCCGCGACCGCGCAGCCAGCCGGCGAAGACGACCTCGTCGAGGCCGGGCGGCAGCGGCGCGGAGGCGGCGTAGATCATGGCCGGATCGCCGCCGAGCGCGATGGCCACCGGCATCCGGCCGGTCGCGCGGTGCTCGTGCTCGGCGCCGCCCTTGTGCGTCTGCCAGTGCATGCCGAGGGTGCGATCGTCGAACACCTGCAGGCGGTACATGCCGACGTTGCGCGCGCCGGTGAGGGGATCGCGCGTGAACACCGCGGGCAGCGTGATGTAGCGTCCGCCGTCGCCGGGCCAGCACTGCAAGATCGGCAGGCCGGCCAGCGAGGGCGACGCCGTCTCGACGATCTCCTGGCAGGGGGCCTGATCGACCATGCGTGGCGCCGCGCGCACGACGTCGATGAGCGTGCCGAGCTTGCGCAGGCGCTCGCCGAACGTTCCGGGCAGCCGCGCGTCGAGCAGCTTGGCCACGCGCTCGCCGAGCTCGTCCAGCCGCTCGACCTCGAGAGCCGCCGCCATGCGCGCCTCGGAGCCGAACGCGTTGACGAGCACCGGCATGTCGAAGCCGTCCACGTGCTCGAACAGCAGCGCAACGTTGCCCTCGCCCGGCGTCTTGGACACGCGGTCGACGATCTCGGTGATCTCGAGGTCGCGCGAGACCGGCGCCGTCACACGCCGCAGGCGTCCGTCTTTCTCCAGGCGCGCGAGAAAGTCACGCAGGTCGGTAAACGCCATCGACCTACTCCTGGTAGAAGACCTTGACGAGCCAGCCGGCGAGCACGGGGAAGGCGAGGCTGGGGACGACCCGCACGGCGACGAAGCGCCAGCCCATCAGCGGCGCCTCCCAGGCGATGATCCGCTGCAGGCCGAAGAGCGACCACGCGGTCATGTAGGCGACGAGCGGCGCGGTCGCCACGCCGGAGTTGGCGAGCACCACCATGAACGGCACGCTCACCATCGGCCCGCCGGGCGTGAACACGCCGGCGGCCGAGGCGACGACGATGCCCGCCAGCCCGCTCTGCTGGCCGAAATAGCGCGAGACGGTCTCCTGGGGGATGAGCACCTGCATCAGCCCGGCGATGAAGATGGCCGGCACCATCCGGGGCAGGATGAAGGCGACCATCGAGATGCCATTGCGCGCGCCGATGGCTGGAAGCCCGGGATCCTTGAGGTAGGCGATGACACCGAGGACGACGGCCACGAGCGCCAACACGAGCGTGGAGAGGTGGGCCCGCATCGCGGCGATTATGGCACATTGCCCGGGCCGGTCGCCCGGGCCCGGACAGAACGCCGCCTCAGGCGGAGGCGGCCAGGTCAGGCTTGTCGAGCCACTCCAGAATCCGCGCCCATTCCACCGGCTTTGTAAAAACCACGTCGGCCCCAGCCTGCCGCGCACGCGTCAGGTAGGGCTCACCGTACCCCGTGACCACGATGACGCGCGACGGGGGGTGAGCGCTCGTCACGATTTGTCGAATCAACACGTCCCCGGGCATATCTGGGAGCCCCAGATCGCTCAGGACAACGTCAAAATCACCATGGTCAGCCAGGTCGATGGCCTCCCGACCGCTGCCGGTTGCCGTCACCTCGGCGCCTTCTACGCGCAAAAGCACGGTGAAAACCTCCCGAATATCGGGGGCGTCTTCAACCAGGAGAATCCGGCGGCCTTGAAGACTCATGAAAGCGATTTCTCAGGTCACTAAGAGGTAGCAAGGTGAGTGCCACTGCGGAGTGCCTCCGGAGATGGGCCCCAGACGAGTTATACTCGTCGAGCACGTGGATCACTTTGGGCCGAGCGTCATCGACAGTCTCGACGACGCGGTAGTCGTCACCGACACCCGCCTCGCCGTCATTGCCTGGAACCCAGCGATGGAACGCCTGACGGGCATCCCCCGTGCCGGCGCGCTGGGCCGGCCAGCCGAGCGGCTGCTGGAGTTCCTCCGCGAGGCCCACCAGGAAGGCCTGATCAAGCGCGCCCGCGATGGCGAGCCGACGTCCTCGGAGCTGCGCTGCACGGTGCCCGGCCGCCCCGGCCACGTCTGGCTCGAGGCGCGCTACTTCCCCTGGCACGACCGCACCGGCGAGATGGCCGGTGTGGTCGGCGTGCACACCGACGTCAGCGAGCGGCGCCGCCGCACGACGTTCGTCCGCGCCGTCGAGGCCGTCGGCCAGTCGCTCGCCTCGTCGCTCGACCTCAACCGCGTGCTCGACACGATCGTGGGCAAGGCGCTCGAGGTCATGGCCGCCGAATCCGCGCTGGTCGTGTCGTGGGACGGCCAGGCGCCCACGCTCACGGTGATGCGCGCGGCGGGCCGGCTGAGCCGCGAATACGCCGCCGCCGGCTCTCTGCCGCGCGGTGGTGGACCGCTCAGCCGAGCGATCTTGCAGAACGCACCCGTCTCGACACCCAACGTGCTGCTGGATCCGGAGACGTGGCTGGAGCCGGAGCGGCGCGCCCAGATCGAGCGCGAGGGCTTCAAGGCCGTGGCGGCCGCACCGCTGGCCTCCAAGGGCCGCGTGCACGGTGCGCTCGTCGTGCACTACTGGTCGGAGCGCTCGTTCGCCGAGGAAGAGATCGGCGCGCTGCGCTGGCTGGCCGAGCAGGCCGCGCTCGCCATCGACAACGCGCGCGTCTACGCCGACGCACACCGCCGCGCCGAGAACCTGCGCGAGCTGGCCGAGGTCGAGCAGCTGGTCGGCCAATCCCTGGTGGTCGGCGACGTGCTGCGAGGCATCGCCCAGGCCGCCGCCCGGTTGCTCTCTGCGCCGGTCGTGCAGCTGTGGACCGCCAACCTCGGCGAGCGCACGCTGCGTCTGCAGGCCTCGCATCTGGCGCCCGGCAGCGCCGAAGTGCCCCTGCCGACCACCATCGCGTTCGGCGAGGGCGTGGCCGGGCGCGTCGCCGACACCAAGCTGCCGATCTACGTGCACGACGTGAGCCTCGACGGGCGCACGCTGTCGGCCGACTGGGCGCGCCAGACCGGTATCTCGCGGATGCTCTCGGTGCCGATCCTCGCCGGCGACGAGGTGCTGGGCGTGCTCAGCGTGCGCTCGTCGACGGACGAGCTCTCGACCGACGAGCATCGCGCCCTGGCCATCTCGCTGGCCGGCCGCGCCGCGGTGGCCCTGCAGAACGCGCGCGCCTACGACGACGCGATCCGCCGCGCCGGCCGTCTGCGCGATCTCGTGGCGATCAGCCGCTCCATCACCGCCACGCTCGACGCCGGCGACGTCATGACGCGCATCGCACAGGCCGCCGGCGGGATGCGGCCGGGCGCGCTCGCCGCGGTGCAGGTCTTCGACGAGGAGCGCACGCATCTGCGCACCACCGCGCACTCCGGACCCGAGTGGGAGGATCTGCCGCTCGAACGTCCGGCCAGCGCTGGCTTGCCCGGCGTCGTCGTCGAGCGGCACGAGCCCGTGCTGGTGCTCGAGCCGCTGCAGCACCCGCGGACGCTGTCGCACGCCTGGTGGCGCCGCCGACCGCGCGCGACCTACTACGGTCTGCCGATCGACGTGGGCGAGACCTTCGTGGGCGTGCTCGAGTACATCCTGCCCGAGGGCGCGCCCGACGCCGAGGAGCAGGAAGCGCTCCGGCTGCTCGCCGCCCAGGCCGGGATCGCCATTCGCAACGCGCGCCTCTATCAGGCCGAGCGCGTGCAGGCCGAGCGGGTCCGCGTGCTGGCCACCGTCAACCAGCGCATCTCGAGCTCGCTCGAGCTGGACGACCTGCTGCGGACGATCTCGGAATCGGCCACCCAGCTGAGCGGCGCCCGCTTCGGCTCGTTCTGGCTGGCCGACGAGGCCTCCCGCACGCTCTGGTTCACCGGCGGCTCGGCGCCCGACATCGCGGCCGATTTCCCGCACCGCCTGCAGTCCTACGACGGCGGCGGGCGTCGGCTGGGTGGCGCGCACGCGTCAGCGCCTGGTGGTGGAGGACGTGTTCGTCGACCCGCGCATCGTCAACCGTGAGTGGTGGCAGCGCTGGGGCCTGCGCACCCTCATCGCCTATCCGGTGATGTCCGGTGATCAGCTCCTCGCCGTGCTCTCGCTGAGCCACACCGAGCCGATCAGCCTGGTCGACGACACCGCCGAGGTCATCGAGATGTTCGTGGCCCAGGCCTCGGTGGCCATCCAGAACGCGCGTCTCTACCGCGAGGCCCAGCGCCGCCGCGACGTGGCCGAGGTACTGGCGGACGTGAGCCGTGAGCTGGCCGGCACGCTGGAGGTCGAGCGCATCGCCGCTCACGTGGCCCGCGGCATCGTCGACCTGCTGCATGTGCAGGGCGCGGCGGTCTGCCGCCACGACGACGACGGCACGCTGCACGAGATCGCCGCCTCCGGCCCCGCCTCGCCGCTGGCGCGGGGCATGGTGCTGCAGCGGGGCGAGGGGGTGGCCGGCCGTGCGGTCGCGGTGCGAAAGATCGTGATGACGACCGATATCCTGGCCGAGGCCGAGGTGGTGCTGCCGCCCGCCATGCGCCAGAAGATGGCCGAGCACGCGCTGGGCGCCGTCGTCGCGATCCCGATGCTGGCGCACGAGCGCGTCATCGGCGCGCTCGTCCTGACCGACCACAAGGGACGCGAGTTCACCCCCGACGAGCTGCAGTCGCTCCAGGCGTTCGCCGATCAGGCCGCGCTCGCGCTCGAGAACGCGAGCCTGTACGCCACCGCCCAGGACAGCCTCACGCGCCTGCGCGACACCCAGGCCCAGCTGGTGCAGGCCGCGAAGATGTCGGCACTCGGCCAGCTCGTCTCGGGCGTGGCGCACGAGCTGAACAACCCGCTGAGCGTCATCATCGGCTACGGCCAGCTCCTGCTCTCGCGCGAGGTGCCGCAGCCCATGCGCCGCCCGGTCGAGCTGATGGTGGCCCAGGGCGACCGCATGGCGAAGATCGTCCGCAACCTGCTCTTCTTCGCCCGCCAGCGCCCGCCCGAGCGCGCGCGCGGTGCGCCTGCAGACGGTCATCGAGCAGACGCTGGCGCTGCGCATCAACCAGCTGGCACTCTCCGGCATCACGGTGGAGACGGAGTTCGCGCCTGATCTGCCGGAGATCACCGGCGACGCCCAGCAGCTGGAGCAGGTGTTCCTGAATCTCCTGCTCAACGCCGAGCAGGCGATCCTGGAGATGCGGCCCCAGGGCCTCATCGTGATCCGCACGCACATGCGCGCGGACGGCGGCGCCGTCTGCGCCGAGGTGATCGACGACGGCCCCGGCGTCCCGCTGGAGGCCCAGTCGCGCATCTTCGAGCCGTTCTTCACGACGAAGAGCCCGGGCAGCGGCACCGGCCTGGGCCTCAGCGTCTCCTACGGCATCATCGAGGAGCACGGCGGCCGGCTGAGCGTGCAGAGCCGTCCCGGCGAGACGATCTTCGCGCTCGAGCTTCCCGCCACGCGCCCGCCGGTGGCCACCGAGCGCGCCGCCCGTCCAGCGGCGGCGGCCAGCGGCGACCGGGCGCCTGGCCCTGGTGGTGGAGGACGAGCCGCACGTGCTCGACCTGATCGTCACGCTGCTGAAGGAGCAGGGGTGGAAGGTGGACGTGGCCCCGGGCGGCCGGACCGGGCTGCAGTCCGCCAAGCAGCGCCGCTACGATCTGATCATCTCGGACATCAAGATGCCGGACGGCGATGGTCAGACGTTCTTCCGCGACGTCAAGGCGCACGACCCCGCGCTGGCCCGGCGGTTCATCTTCATCACGGGTGACACGGCGAATCCGGAGGCGTGGGCGTTTCTGGAGGATTCGCACGTGCCGGTGATCGAGAAGCCGTTCCCGCCGGCGGTGTTCGAGGAGGCGGTGGCGCGCGTGATGTCGGCGGCGACGGCGTCGTCCGACCGTCGTGAACGGCTGCGCTTGGCACGTCGCGCTAGACGGCTATCGTGAACAAGTCTGACCTGGTCGAGATTCTCGCGAGCACCGTCAAGGGCTCGAAGAGTGACGCCGCCCGCGCGCTCAGCGCCTTCCTCGAGGGGATCCGTGACGGGCTCTGCAACGGCGGCTCGGTGACCATCAGCGGCTTCGGGACGTTCGTCGTCGCCCAGCGGGCGTCGCGGGCGGGGCGCGATCCGCGGACGGGGCGGGCGATCACGATCCCGTCGGCGCGGGTGCCGCGGTTTCGGGCGAGCCGCGCGCTGAAGGCGGCGGTGCGGTAGGCCTTTCCCCGGCGCGACGCGTCAGGTATGCTGTCTCCGCTGTCGCGACGAGTCGGCGATGGGGGATCGTCTAGGGGTAGGACACCAGGTTCTGGCCCTGGTAGCGGGGGTTCGAATCCTCCTCCCCCAGCCAGCTCACTCGCGTACACTCACGGTCGGCACGGCCCCATCGTCTAGAGGCCCAGGACACGGCCCTCTCAAGGCTGAAACACGGGTTCGAATCCCGTTGGGGCCACCACCGTCGGACGTGCTATTGATCGCCACACCCTCGATAAGCCTCTCAAGGCTCAGCGTGCCCCGGAACTTGTAGCCCCGCTGGCGGCCCGATCCGACCGGCTCAAGATCAGTCTTGTCGGCGAGGGGTCTTCCGTAGCATCTGCCGCCCTTGGATGGTCTTCGGGCCCAGGAGGCCCGCCACGTCGCGGACACGAGTGTGCAACTGGCTGGCGATCCGATCGACCGTCACGGTAGCGAGGTTGGCCAGCCGCCCGAGCGTCTCCAGATCCGCCGTAAGCGCCGTCTTCCGCGCCTTCTCGGTACTCAGGCGCGTTTTGATCTCATCGCCGGGGAGTAACCGTTCGTTTGTAGACGGCGAGCTGTTGGCGCAAGGCGAGGTTCTCGAGGGCGAGTAGGCGGTGGCCGCCGCAGAGGAACGGGAAGTAGCACGCTCACGTGAGAGAGCGTCAAAAATCGTCGTTGTCCTTATACTTCCCTAAAATGCCGGATCACGTGACAACCACCGAGCGCAGGCGGGACTCGCGGATCGCTGTCGAGTTGCCGCTCCGGTTCACCTTCGGAGGCAAGACCATCGACAGCCGCATAGTCGATCTCTCGAAGGCCGGCATCCGCTTCCACACTCCGCAGCCACTACCGGTCATGAGCCGCATGCAAATGACCTTAGGTCTACCCGAGGGCAAGCGGACTACCGAGATCAGGATCGTCGGCGTCGTCGTGCGCTGCGCGGAGGTTCGTGGACGCCGTGGTCTACCGTTCGACGCCGCGATCTTCTTCGAAGACGTCTCGCCTGCGTCGGCCCGGACCCGACTCAATGAGTTCCTCGGCTCGCACACCGCTCCCGCGTAGTCCGCGGCCCTTCGCCGACTGCGGCGTTGTTCAGCTGGTTGTCAGCGATGCACACTTGAGCAAGACACGCTGCGGTACACCAGCTCTCTGGAAAGCAGGCTTTCTTCTCATTGGGCAAATGGCTGAGAGCGGCCTGTTTGCCCTGGAGTGGTGACTTGAATGGCAACCTCGTCCTGACAAGGTGGGACTTCTGGAAGTATGTTCTCTATCATTGCTCAGCGCGGAGGAGACACATGCCCTCGGCGAAGCAGTGGCGAGAACTATCGGCGCTGCAAATGTTGCCGCGCAGGCGCTTAACGGCGTACGGCAGGTGAGAGGGCTCGTTCGCCTTACGCCAGAGACGCTACACAGTCTGGGTTCTGGGGCCACGCCCGCCGTGATGGAACCTCGGCACACTGGTTAAGGACGGCAAATTCTCCCGTCAGGTCCGATGGCTGCCGGCGGGGTCTGCGGGAGCGGTGAGCGTCACGACACACCAGTACCTCTCCCTATTCTCGGGGAAGGCGGAGATGGAATAAGGGTTTGAGCTCTCGCTTGACAAAGTAACCGCGGCATCCTACAAGGGTGCCACCCGTCCGTGGTCCTTCTTGATTGCAGTAGTGGGAGATCGGATGGAACTCAGGAGCAGCCGTGACCGCTGTGCACTGCGGCGGCCGACGCGTACAGTCCCCCTGATCATCTCCACTCAGCAGAGCGCGCTTTCGCATCGCAGTGTGCCCTCGAACCATTGTCGCGGATGTTAGAGGAGAGGCGCGGTGGCCACACGGCGAGGCTCTGTTTTCTGCCGTCATTCCTTCCATCACTGCCGCCCATCCGCTCACGCATTGCCTCGTCGTGTTGTGCGTGGTGCCGCTTTGCGCAACGCCAGCCGGCGTCCAAGCCGCCGCCATCACGGAAGCGTCGAGCTCCACAACGTGAACTGTGGGAGCAGTGGCTTCAAGAACGCGCGGCTGACAAGGATTCCGCTTGTTCTGACGGGCGGCCCCGTGATTCTTAATCGAGCGACCAGCTCCTACTTCGGTTTTCCTTCCGCTGGACGTGATTCGGTGGTGGCCACAACTCCGGAACAGGACGGCTCTGGTACGACGGTAAGGCCATGGATAGCGGGGCGTCGCGGGACGCGGAAGTCGATTCGGTGCCACTGTCGTCGGAGCGTTTTCACACGCGCTTTAGCGTGATAGAGGAGAGCAAGATGGCGCTGGGAGAACTGGCTAGACGGGACATCCTTCTGGTGGTCGGCGGCCTTGGAGTTGGCCTTTTGACTGAGAGCGCGAGCGCTCAAGAGCCTGTCCCCACTATTGACCCAAGCACTCTAGGGGCGTACCACGCGGATATGATGGACCGACTTGCGAGGGCTCTGGGCTCGTCGCGGCTGGTCTCAAGGGAAGGGTTGCTGAAGATCATTGCCGTCCTGCCCGACTATCAAATGTCCAACAAGGATAAGGGAAGAGACATCCTTCGAAGAGTCGTGGATACAGTTAGCGGGGCAAAGAACGACATTCAGGATCTGAGAACAAAACTTATGGAACTTGCAAAAGAGGCACACGACGCCAAGGAGTTAGTGGTTGAGACCGTAGCGAATATTGCGATAAGCAGCATAGACTACGTGCTGCGCCGCACGAAGGACATTCCGATATCAGAAGTTGTGATGATTGCTATGGAGGATCTTGCCGGCGCGCTCACGGGTTGGGAGGCGTGTTCGAAGTTCGTCAATCCCATGTTTGCGGCGCTCGGAGCTCTAGGTGGCGCTGTAGCGAAATCGTTTGTGGCCACGCGTTCTTAACGGCTTCATTGGGCAACGCCTTGTCTCGGTGCCTGCTTCATCCCCCGTGAAGTTGGCATCAGACGCTAACGGCCTGGAGAATCGTTTCCAGCGGCCCGACACGGCGACTGCTCCAGAGACCGAATGGGGCAGCCGCCTCAAGGAAGCAGCGACGACGGCTTTCGAGATAGCGCTCGATGGTGCAACGCGATCTGGAGTACCGGGAGCGGTAGATCTAGTAAAGCTCAGTAAAGCCCATGGCGAAGCTGGTGGTACTCGCAATTCCGGAGTACCCGATTCGCTGGTACTGCTATTGTGATTGCAGTTGTCAACAGGGTGCTGGACAGTGGAAGTCTCATCGTCGTCGAAGACGTCATCGATCCAATGAGACGAAGATGTACATGTGGGTCGGAAGAGTGTTCTAATGGATCACGAATCTAGTTCCCATTGGCGCCAAGAGCAAAAAACCTACGGATCTCCGATTCCAGTCTTGGCCTCTACTCAGGAAGACTCTTTTGGCGGAGCTGATAAGAACCTGCAGGACAGAAGCCATCAAGGTCAGCTTTGGAGTATTGGCTAACCGCCCCCGCGCGCACCTCTCCCCAGCGCCCCAAACGCCTCCAGATAGCCCAGCATCGTGTGACTCACCAGCTCCGGCTGCTCGTAGCTATAGAAGTGCCCACAGTTCGGAACAATCTTCATCAACGAGTTCGGAATCACCTTGTTCAGATCCTCCGACAACGCGACCGGCGTCCGAACATCATGCTCCCCGACCACGATCAGCGTCGGGCACCGAATCTCCCCCAGCCGGTCGCCGATCTTCGGCCGATTCTCGTTGGCGTGCAGCATCTCGAGGTAGTGGGCGGGATTGTTCCGCAGGTGCTCCTGCCGTAGCGCCTCGACGGCCTGGGGCTTGTGCTCGAGGCTGTACGGGCTGAACGCTTTCTTGGTGAACTCGAACGTCTCCTTCACGATCTCCTCGGCCGTGGCCCCGCGCTCGATCAATTCGCGGCGGCGCTGGAAGCCGGAGCGGTCGGAGCTCGGCATCCGCGGGCTCATGGCGCCGATGAGGACCAGGTGGCTCACGCGGTCGGGATGGTCGATGACGAAGTTGAGTGCGACCCCACCGCCGAGCGACCAGCCGCCCAGCACCACCTTCGCGAGGCCGAAGGCGTCGAGGAACCGGCGGAGGTCATCGCGCCAGAGCTCGTGGGACAGGCGGGGCTCCGCCGGGCGCTGGGTGTCGCCGAAGCCACGCATGTCGAACGTGTAGACCTGGAACGACTTGGCCAGGATGGGCACCATTTCTTCGAAGGTCTGGGCCCGGGAGCCGCCACCGTGCAGGAGCACCATGGGATAGCCCGTGCCCTGCACGTCGTAGTGAACGTTGAGATCACCGATCGTCTTGAACATCTCTCCTCCTCACAGATGAGCTCTCACAGCCGAGCACTGGCGTGACTCGTCGGCTCACTTGAGCTTGGCGGCGGCCGCCTTCGAGTAGTCGTTCAGGAAGTACTTGGACGCATCGAACTTCGCCGGGTCGAGGCCCTTGACGAGACCCGCCTTCACGGCGAGCGGCACGTACTTCTGCATGTCCTCGACGTCGAAGAGCCCGGTGCGGCTGCGGGTCGGCCGTAAGCACGACGATCGTCTGGATCGACTTGTCGCGATCGACCGTGGCGAGCTCGGGGATCTTGGCCTTGGCGAGGTCGACCGCCTTCTCCGGGTTGTCGAGGAAGTAGTTCATCGTCTTCATGAGCAGCGCGTTGAAGTTGACGACGAGATCCTTGTTCTTGGTCACCCAGTCGCGGCGGGCCAGGTACACGTCGCCCTGGTAGAGCGTTGCCGGCAGGGCAGTGAGCTCGGGCCAGAGGGGGCTGGGCTTGAACACCGTCTCGTTCGGATCGTGCCAGGAGCCCACCGCGTCCACGCGCTTGGCTTTCAGCGCCTCGACGTAGGCACCCACGCCGCCGAGATTCACGTATTCGACGTCCTTCGACGGATCGACGCCGTTGGCGAAGAGCATCAGATCGGTCGAATACTTCGTCGCGCTGGCGGGGCCGAGGATGCCGATCTTCTTGCCCTTCAGATCCTTCCAGGTGGTGACGCCGGCATCCTTGCGCGCCAGCACCCAGAAGACCGGGGCCCCCGGCGGCTGGAGCTTCCAGATCGCCACGAGATCCTGGCCCTGGGCCACGGCGTTCATGAGCGCGTCGGGGACACCGCCGCCGACATCTGCGCCACCGCCCACGACCAGTGCCGTCACGGCGCCGCTGCCGGTGGCCCGCTCGATATTGAGATCGATACCGAACTCCTTGTCCCAGCCCTCGACCTTGGCGAGGTCGAACCACATGGTGCCGGCGGTGACCGGAGTAGGCAGGCCGACCGTGACCTTGGTCAGCTTCGGTTGTGCGGCCGCGTGACCGCCGAGAATGCTGGCGATCGCCCCGAGGCCGATGGCCAGCGTGACGAGGGCGAGGCGTGCGGCGGCTCTGGGCAGCTCAGCCATGGATTTCATCTCCTCTCCGAACGATTGCTCGGAATGACGGATCGGTGATTCAGGACGCGGGCAGCTCGAGATTGCACCAGCGGAGCACCAGCGTCTCGATGAGGCACACCGTGAAGTAGCACGCGAGCCCGATCGCGGTGAGTGCGAGCAGCGCACCGAACACCATTGGCGTGTCGAGCTGGGCGTAGCCGGTCATCATGACCGCGCCGAGGCCGACGCGGCCGGCGACGAACTCGGTGACCACGACCGACACCGTGGCGAGCACGATGGCCCCGCGCAAGCCCGTCATGATGTACGGCAGGGCACTGACGAGACGCAGCTTGAAGTAGATCTGAGTCCGGCTGGCGCCCAGACTCCGGAATAGACGCAGGCTGTCCTCTTCGACGCGCTCCACCCCGATGATGGTGTTCTCCATCACGGGGAAGACCGCCGTCATGGCGGCCAGCACGACCTTGGGCAGGATGCCGAAGCCCAGGATGAGCACGATCATCGGGGCCAGCCCCGTTTTCGGGACCGCCTGATAGAGCACGAGAAACGGGTGCAGGACTCCCTGCATGGTCTTCGACACACCGATGATCGAGCCCAGCACCAGCCCGCCGAGGACGCCGAAGCCGAAGCCGAGGCCGATCTCCACGAGGGTGGCGACCGCGCCGGCCAGAGATCAGCTTCCAGCTGCGCACGAGTCCCGCGTAAGTCTGAACCGGCCCGGGCAGCAAATTGCTGTCGTAGCGACTGGCGAGGAGGTGCCAGCCGACGAGGACCGCGATGAAGACGGCCACCCGCGCCGCGTTGTGGGTGATCAGCTCCCGCCGCCGCCGCGCCCGCACCGCCCGGATCTCGCGTTCCTCGAGATCGCGTCGGGTGATCACCGACGGGACCTCGCGGCCATCGACGAGGTGGCTCGCCGGCGCGATCGCGAAGGGCGACGGTCGATCCGCGGTACGTGCCATGACGTCCTGGCGCTCTACGCTCGTGGCGCGGCGAGGTTGTAGCGGTGCAGGGCCTTCCGCTCCAGCCAGGTGGCGAGCAAGTAGACGCTGAAGGCCAGCGCGGTGAGGACGACCATGGTGGCGTAGAGCAGCGGGGTGCTGAAGGTTCCCATGGAGACGACGAGCAACGCGCCCAGGCCCCGGTTGCCGGCCACGAACTCCGCCACGATCGCTCCGAGCGTCGCCATCACCGCCGCGATGCGCAGTCCCGCGAACACGAGGGGCAGCGCGCAGAACACGCGCAGCTTCGTGAAGATCTGCCACTGGGTCGCGCCGAGCGACTGGAGCAGCCGCAGGCTATCCAGATCGACGCGGCGCAATCCCGCGATGGTGTTCTCGAGGAGCGGAAAGAAGGCGATGAGCGCGGCGAGCGTCACCTTCGAAGTGAGGCCGTAGCCGAGAAGAATGACGAGAATCGGCGCCAGCGCGACCTTGGGCACCGCCTGAGACACGACCAGGTAAGGCCGCAGCACGATCTCGGCCCATCGCGACTGAGCGACGAGGGCACCCAGGCCGATGCCGAGCGCGCTGCCGGCCAGGAAGCCGAGCACGATCTCGAGCAGCGTCGGCGGCGTGTTCTGGGCGAGCGTGCCGATCTCGGTGACCAGCGCGCGCCACGTCGCCGCCGGGCTCGGCACGATGATGGGCGGATAGACGGCCGCGGCCGCGGTCCAGAGTCCGAGGAAGGCCGCGACGATGACCGAGCGGCCTACGAGATTGACGGTGCGGGCCCGGCGCCGGCGCCGAGCCTGCTCCCGCACCTCGTGGTCGTAGAAGTGCCGGTAGAGATCCGCGTCGCTCTGTGGACGAGGGCCTCAGGCGCCATCCCGGCCGCCCTCGCGCTGAGCCGAGAGCAGCTCACGCAGTCGCTTCACGGTGGCCACGAACTCGGGGCTGTAGAGCATCTCCCGATCGCGCGGGTGCGGGAGCGGGACATCGACGATCTCCTGAATGGTCCCGGGGCGGGCGCTCATGACGATCACCCGGTTCGACAGGAAGGCCGCCTCCTGCAGATCGTGCGTGACGAACACCACGGTCTTGGGCGTCGCCTCCCAGATCCGCATGAGCTCGAGATTCATGGTCTCGCGGGTCTGGGCATCCAGCGCGCCGAACGGCTCGTCCATGAGGAGCACGGAGGGATCGTGCACCAGGGCGCGCGCGATCGCGATGCGCTGCTGCATGCCGCCCGAGAGCTGATTGGGGTACTGCTGCTCGAAGCCGTCCATCTCCACCAGCTTCAGCAGCTGCCGCGCCCGGGCCTCTACCTGCTGGCGCGGCAGACCGAACATCTCGGCGGGGAGGAGGATGTTCTCGAGAGCCGTGCGCCACCGGAGCAGGGCGCTCGTCTGAAACACGAGCCCGATGTCCCGACGACCCGGTTTCAGGACCTGCTCGCCGTCGATCGCAATCTCACCGTGACTGACCGGCAGCAGGCCCGCGATGCAGTGCAGCAGCGTCGATTTTCCGCAGCCGCTCTTGCCCACGATGCTGACGAACTCGCGCTCGCGCACCTCGACGCTGATGCCCTTGAGCGCATACACCGAGCGCTCGCCGGCCAGGTAGAACTTGTGGACGTCGCGACAGCGGATGGCGACGCGACTGCTGGCGCCGACCGGCGGTCTCTGGCCTGACGGCTCGCGGCCGTCGAGGATCGTCGCCGCCGGCGGCGCCTGGATCACCGATTCTGAACGGTCCACTCCGCCACCTTCGCCGGGTCCGGCGGCTGCTTCAGGCAGCCCCACGCTCCGCCGAGGCGCTTGAAGTCACGCGAGCGACGGGCGAGGTGACGCCGGAAGTAAATGACGCCGAGATCCAGGATGCCCGAGCTTCTGCGGGATGTCGGGGTTGATCTCACCCTCGGAGAAGACCGGGAAGTCTTCCTTCTCGTTGATCCGGATGACGCCGTACCCGCGCCGGTAGAGCCAGTACCACAGGTCCTGATAGATCCGGCCGAACACCGTCTTCGGCTTCTCGGTGACGGTGAACGTCCACATGCGCGTGTCCGAGTCGGCGACGGGAACGCCCCAGCGCAGGTGATTGGACGAGCCGAGCGGCACGCGGACGATGGTCGGCAGCTGCACGTTGTGGTGGTGGCCGAAGCGGCCCGAACCGGCCTTGAGCGGCTTGAGGATGCGCCACCAGATGTGCCGGGGCCACTTGCCGAGCCCGGCGTATTCCTTCTGTCCGTATTCGGTCCGCTCCTGGGTGCAGGTGACGAAGTTGTCGCCCTCCTCCACGATGCGGACGCCGTTGGTCACCACCGGCTTGGGGCGGAAGAACTGCTGCTTGTAGTTGATGAGGTGCCACCACTTGAACCACCGGTGCAGGTAGTACTCGTGGTAGTCGATGCCCTGCCACACCGGCTCCGTCCAGTTGGTGTTCCACATCTTCACGCGGACGTAGCGGGTGGCGCTGACCTCGGGGTCCTTGAGCTCCCACGGCAGATCTTCTTCGAGCGGCACCGGCGGGGTCTGGCCCATCCAGATGAAGACGATGCCGTTGCTCTCCGCGGTGGGATAGCGCTTGGCCCGCATCTTCGGGGCCAGAGCGGAGTCGACGGCCTCGATCAGCCCGGCCACGCACTGCCCCGTCTCGTCGAACACGTAGCCGTGGTACGGGCAGGTGATGGTGCCCTGGAAATCGCACAGGCCGTTGGAGAACCGCGCGCCGCGGTGCGGGCACCAGTCGGTCAGCGCGACCACCTGGCCCTGCTTGCCGCGGAAGAGCACGAGCTCCTCGCCGAGCATCTTCAGGCGGACCGGGCGCTTGCGGCCGACCTTCTTGGCCTTGATGCCCGGATACCAGTACTCGCGGAAGCCGAGCCGCGGGCAGAAGTCGAACGGGCCGATCTGCGAGGAGCCCTTCGCCTCTTCCTTGATCTCGGTCTGGCGGTTCTTTTTTTGTTCTTCAGGCTCGTGCAGCGTCTTGAGCATGGACGGACTCTCCTCAGGCCCGAGCGGTCATGAAGCACTTCGAGGAATTGAAGATGTGCGTCTGGACGAAGTCGATGATCTTCGGCTTGGCGTTGAGCTCGGACAGCGCGCCGCCCAGGCACACCCAGTTCAGAAGCTCCTGCTGGCCGGCGCTCTCGATGTCCTTCATCGCCAGGTCCTGCCACAGATGCACCTTGCCGTCGCGGAGCTCTTCGAACCGCGCCAGGTCGGCCGCGTTGTCGGGCCACAGCATGTGGTGCTTGTCGACCAGGAACGCGTGGGACCAGCTCGAGGAGCCCAGCAACACGGCGCGATAGCGGCTGTCCTTGAGCGCGCGGGCCGTGGCGGCGCCGACGTCGAAGCAGAGCTTGGCCGAGGGCGCCGGCGGGTCGGGCTCCGCATCCGGGGTCGCGCGCAGCGGGCTGCCGCCTCGATTCTTGATGACGCTGCTGCCGTAGCAGTTCACGTGGAACGGCAGCACGGGGTACGGGAATCCCTTGCGGTCGTAGTCGAGGAACAGCAGCGTGTTGAGGAACGCGTGCGGCAGTCCCTGGTAGTGCAGCGTCTTGTACCCGTAGGGCATCGGGTAGCCCATCTCGAGCAGGCGCGTCGTGAGGTACTTGGCACCTTCGGAATGTCCGGCGTGACGGTAGGTGTGATCGGCGGGCTCACCCCAGACGTTGAAGACCTCGGAGCCGTCGGTGTTGTAGCGCCGCTTCAAGAATGGCTGCGTCTCGTAGTTGTCGACGATGTAGATGCTGAAGGGCGGCACCAGGTCTTCGCGGAAGTTCTCGTACTGGTCGTCGCCCCAGATGAGGACGAAGTCGGGCTTGAAGGCGTCGATCTCCTCGCGCACGCGCCGGAAGCCCTCCACCAGACGCTTGCGGTGGGCGGCCGCGGCCGCCGGGCCGTTGGCGCCATCGGGGCCGTACTCCTCCTGCATGGCTTTCGGCCAGTTCCGCTGATCGCGCCAGTACTCGGGGACGCGGTCACTCTTCCAGTGACGCTCCATCTGCGAGGTCATGGCGTCGTCGGTATAGAGGAGGAGAGGATAGTGGGTGGTGCCTGCTAGCAGAAGATCAGCCATGGCTGCTCCTTCGCGCCCGCAGAAGCGGTCGACAGTTGGTATACCACAGACTTACTTGAGCGCCGCGTCGTAGAGCTTCACGTATTCGTCTGGACGTGGTGTCCACACCAGCCGCTTGTTCACCCCGTAGATGTTGACCGACTGCCAGAGGAACAGGTGCGTGGCTTCCTCGTGGTAGTACTGGGCGACCTCGCGGTAGATCCGCAGCCGCTTGTCCTTGTCGAGCGTCGAGCGACCCTCCTCGATGAGGCGGTCGAGACGCTCGTCCTGGAAGTGCGAGAACGGCGACTTGCTGTGCAGGTTGGTCGAGTAGAGGTCATCGGCGTCCAGCGTGGCTGGGCCCCAGCCCTGCAGCTGCATCGGAAAGAGCTTCTGGCCGGTGGTGGCGCTGACGTAGTTTCCCCACTCGTGGGACTTCACCGACGCCTTGATGCCGATCTTCTTGAGATCGGCAGCGATGGCCTCGCCGATCGTCTTGTCGTTCAGGTAGCGTCCGACCGGCACGTTGACGACGAAGTCGTAGTCGGCCGGGTAGTTGGCCTCACGTAGAAGCTGCCGGGCTCGCTCCGGATCGTACGGATAGGGTTTGACGGTCGGATCGAAGCCAAACGCCTCCTTGGCCAGGATGCCCGCGCGGCGCTCGCCGTCGCCCTCCATCACGCCCTTGAGGATGGCGTCGACGTTCACGCCATAGTTGATGGCCTGACGGACCTTCTTGTTGGCCGTCGGCCCGACGGTGCCGTAGAGGCCGCAGTACATCACCTCGAGGCTCGGAACCTTGCGGACCTGCGCCTTGCTGCTCGCCTCGATCCCCGGCACCAGGTTGGGTGCGATGCCGGCGGCCAGGTCCACCTCGCCGTTGAGGAGCGCATACACGCGCGCCGTCGTCTCCGGGATGGGCTTGATGACGATCGTCTTGATCCGCGGAGCGCCACGCCAGTAGCGCTCGTTGGCTTCGAGCACCAGCTCGTCGTCCTTGACCCACCGGACGACGCGGTACGGACCGGTCCCGATCGGGTTGGTGGCGATGTAGGCGGCGCCCTTCTCCTGCACGTAGCGCGGCGGCATCATGTGGACGACGCGGGCGAGCTGGGCGTCGAGGATCGGATAGGGCGTCTTGGTCCGGATGTTCACGGTCAGATCATCGACGACGTCGACGCGCTCGATGGAGCTCACCCGGCCGATGTTCTTGGACTTCGTCGCCGGGTCGAGCATCCGCTCGACGTTCCACTTCACGACCTGCGCGTTGAAGGGCTCGCCGTTGGTGAACTGAATCCCCTTGCGGAGCTTGAACTGCCAGGTGCGATCGTCGACGAGCCGATACGACTCGGCCAGCAGCGGACGCAGCTGCATGTCGGGGCCGCGCTCGACGAGCGTGTCGAAGACGTTGAGCATCACGTTGTAGGTCGGCTGATCGCTGAAGACGTGGGCGTCGAACGTGGTGGGCTCCGACGACACCGCCACCACCACCCGACCCTCGGGTGCCGCATCCGCGCCGGCGGCGAACATCAGCGCGACGAGCGACAGTACGGCCAGGAGCGCGGCGCGCATCGGAATGTCGGGCGCCGACAGTCGACTCATGCGTTGAGCCTCGGCCCGTCGTCGCGATCGAGCTCCATGGTGATGCACTTGATGCCGTTGGTGCCGCCCTGCATGATGCCGGAGGAGTCGAAGCCGATCACCTTCACCCCTGCGGCCTCGAGGGCCTTGACGGTGACCCGCGCCTCGCCCGGCATGATGACGACGCCCGGCTCGACGACCACCAGGTTGGCGGGCACGAAGCGATGGTGCTCCTCGGTGGGCACCTCGATGAGCGTGAATCCGAGCTGCTTCAGCCACTTGTAGGTTTCCCACGGAAGCTGCCGGGGATACACCACGGCCACGCGCTCGGCCACGGCGTGCACGATCATGTCGACGTGGAACTCGCCGCCGGCGTCGAAGGAATCCATGATCGTCGTGAGCTGCGCCACGTGGACGTTGGTGACGCCGGCCCGCCGTAGCACCGGCAACACCTGATCGAGGCCCTCCTGGTTGGCCGCGCAGCTCAGCCCGGCGATCCACGCGTCGTCGGCCATCTGCACGAGCATCGGCGCGACCTCGAAGATGCCGCTGCCGTGGACGGTCAACAGGATCGGGCAGCCGATGCGTGTCAGGAACTTCTGGAACTCGCGCTCCAGCCCGCGCTTGTACGAGGCGTGACCGAAGCGAGGCAGGATGGCGCCGCCGCGCACCACCTTCACTTCCTCGGCCATGAAGAGCTTGCGCATCGGCCCGTAGGCGCCGATCGGGTTGTCGAATTCCATCCATTCGATCCCGACGCCGAGCGAGGTCAGCAGCCGCACGTACTCCTCGTGGGAGCGCAGCATGAGATCCGGATCCAGCGAGCGCCGGTAGCGGAGGAGGAAGAAATCGGGGTCGTTCTGGAAGAAGGGGTGGCCTTCCCAGGCGGGATCGGGCCGGATCAGTCCGACCGAGCGCAGGCGCCCGAGGCCCATCGCACCCCAGCGCCGGCCCCAGATCTTCTCGTACTCGTCGAGGTAGTCGTGCTCGTGCAGCTTGAGCAGGCGAGGGGGCCGGCCGCGCTCGTAGTCCGGGTAGCGCTGGAGCGCCTGCGCGTCCAGGTGATCGAGAATGCTCGGGTCCGTGCTCGACATTCCACCTCTCCGTGTGTCGCGCGCCTGTGCCATCAGGCCTTCAGCGATTGAAACGCGCTCTCGTTCAGGAGCGCCAGGGTCTGTCGCACGTGGTCGAGGATGACGCGCTCCAGCACGTCCGGCTCGCGGCTCTTGCAGGCCATGTACATCTCGGCGTGTTCCGTCTGGGCTTTGACCATCGTGTCGGTCGTGCGCAGGTACAGGTGAATGAAGCGCGCCGATTGATCGATGTAGTGTTCGAGCATCTGGCTGAGCGCCGCACTGCCCGCCGCGCGGTAGATCGTCATGTGGAAGTCGCGGTTGAGCTCGGTATAACGCACGAAATCCGGCGGATCGCCGACCTCGTCCATCTGCACGAGCAGCGTGTGCAGGGTCTCCAGATCGCCCTCGCCGAGGTTGCGACAGGCCATGGCCCCGGCCTTGGGCTCGAGCATCGAGCGGATCAGGAATATGTCCTCGATTTCCTTCGCCGAATACTTCCGGACGAGGGCCTTCTGATGCGGGCGCAGCTCGACCAGCCCCTCGGCGGCCAGGGTCTTCAGGGCCTCGCGAACGGGGATCCGGCTGACCTCGAACCGGTCCGCGATCTCGTCTTGCCGGAGCTCCTGCCCGAGGCCCAGCGTGCCGAGCAGGATCTCCCGGCGAAGGGCCTCGTGGACGATCTGTGACCGTGTCTTGTAACGGCTCAGTGCGACCCCCATTGATCTACCGACTGGATCCAGCATATATATTGGATCCGATATCCAGGTCAACACCGGTTATGGGAGGGGGGTCCCGCTTCGATGGCGCGAACCGTTGTGCGCACGACGTTGCTGCTGCTGGTGGGCGCGGGCTTTCTTCTGTGGGGCGAGTGGGGCGGATGGACGTCGGCGCAGGCGCAGGGACCGGTCAAGATCACGATCGCGACGTCGGCCGAACCCAATACCGGCGACTTCCACCAGGCGGTGGGCACGATCAGCCGCCAGCTTGCGGCGAATATCGGCGATGCACTCGTGGTCCTCGACGAGAACCTCAAGGTGCAGCCGGGGCTGGCCCAGTCGTGGAACCAGGAGAGCCCGACCAGCTGGGTCTTTCACCTGCGCCGGGGGGTGAAGTTTCAGGACGGCACCCCGTTCAACGCGGCCGCGGTGAAGTTCAACCTCGAGCGGTTGCTCGACCCGGCCACCAAGTCGCGCGACGCGAATCTGCTCGCCTCGCTGGACCGGGTGGAGGTCGTCGACGAGGCCACGGTACGGCTCCGGCTCAAGCGTCCCTTCGCGCCGCTGGTGCGGACGCTGGCCTACATCCTCGGCTACATGGCCAGCCCCACCGCGGTCAAGGCGGCGAGCCTGCAGGACTACGGCCGGGCGCCGGTGGCCACCGGGCCCTACAAGCTCACGCAGTGGGTCGCCGCGGACCACATCACGCTGGTCGCCAACAAAGATTACTGGCGGGGTGCGCCGAAGATCGACGAGATCACGTGGAAGTTCGTCCCGCAGTCGTCCAGTCGCAGCGCACTGCTTCGGGCCGGGGACGTCGACTTCGTCGAGAGCCTCGATGGTCCCGATCTGCCGAGCGTTCAGAACGACGGCAATCTCGTGGTCGCCCGCATTCCGCTGCTCAGCTGGAACTTCGTCGGCGTGAACACGCGGACCAAGCCGTTCGATTCCGTGAAGGCTCGCCAGGCGGTCAGCCACGCCATCGACAGCAACGCGCTCGTGCGCAAGGTCCTGCTGGGCGCCGGGCTGCCGCAGAACCAGCTCGTGCCCAAGGGCATGCTCGGCTATCGGGACGACTACAAGGGGTACGCGTACGACCCGGCGGCGGCCCGGCGGCTCCTGGCCGAAGCCGGCTACGCCAACGGCGTGGACACCGAGCTCTGGTATGCCACCGGCTACACCTCGAGCGTCAAGGAGCTGAGCGAGGCCGTGCAAGGCTACCTCAGCGCCGTCGGCATTCGCGCCAAGATCGTCGTCAACGACCTCGCGGCATGGTCGGCCGCGCGGCGCGAGGGCCGCGTTCCGATGATCGTCATGAACTGGGGCTCGGGCACCGGCGATTCCGACACGTCGCTCTACTCGCCGTTTCACTCGGGCGAGCAGGCGCCCAAGGGCGTGAACTACACGTTCTATGCGAACCCGAAGGTGGACGAGCTGCTCGCTCGCGCCCGCGAGGCGGATGACGCGCAGCGCGACGCTCTCTACCGCGAGGCCGCGGGCCTCATCATGGATGACGCGCCCTGGACGATGCTCAACCAGCTCGTCAATCTCGAGGTGCGGAACAAGCGGATCGAGAACGTCGGTCACCAGGCCGGCTTCCTCATGTACTTCGGCTCGGCCATCAAGAAGTGAGGGTTGCGCTCCTTCCGTGCTCACGCACGTCCTGAAGCGCCTGGCGCTGGGCGGGCCGGTGCTGCTGGGCATCACCCTGATCCTGTTTGTCGCGATCCGGCTGCTGCCCGGCGATCCGGCGGTGGTGATGGCCGGCGACCTCGCGCCCGGCGAGTACGTCGAGCGCCTTCGTCGCAGCATGGGGCTCGACAAGCCGGTGTATATCCAGTACGTGCTCTATCTCGGGCGCCTCGTGCGCGGTGACCTCGGGCGCTCGTCGAAGAGCTTCCGCCCCGTCGCCGACGAGATCCGCGACCGGTATCCGTACACGCTCCAGCTCGCGGTGGCCGGCATGGCGGTGGCGGCGGTGCTGGGTATCTCGGCGGGCGCAGTGTCAGCCGTCCATCGTGGCTCGCTCTTCGATCACGGCAGCATGGTGGTGGCGCTCTTCGGCGTGTCGGTGCCGGTCTTCTGGCTGGGCCTGGTGCTGATCCTGATCTTCGCCGTCCACTGGCAAGTGCTTCCGGCCGGGGGTGCCGGGCGGCCGTCCCACCTGGTGCTGCCCGCGCTCACGCTCGGCGCCTCCGCGGCCGGGATCCTGGCCCGCATGACGCGCGCGTCGCTGCTCGAAGTGCTCGAGAGCGACTACGTGCGCACCGCGCGGGCCAAGGGGTTGCGCGAGCTGGCGGTGGTGCTCCGTCACGCGCTGCCGACTGCCTTCATTCCCGTGCTGACGATCCTCGGGCTGCAGTTCGGCAGCCTCCTCGGCGGCGCGGTCATCACCGAGTCGGTGTTCGGCTGGCCAGGGATGGGGCGGCTCATCGTCGACTCCATCTCGGCGCGCGACTACGCGCTGATCCAGGGGGCGCTGCTCGTGTTCGCGATCAGCTTCGCGCTCGTCAACCTCGCCGTCGACGTCCTGTACACGGTCGTCGACCCGCGGATCCGACTCGGCTGATGCGGACCCTCGGGACCGCGATCCTCGTCCTCGTCGTCGTCGCGGCGATTGGCGCTCGCGCGTTGCCGTTCGATCCGGTGCAGCTCGACCTGAGCCAGGCGCTCGATCCTCCGACCTGGTCGCATCCCCTGGGGACCGACGAGCTCGGGCGCGATCTGCTCACGCGCATCGTCTACGGCGCCCGCACGTCGCTCGGCATCGCCCTCGGTGCCGTGTGCCTGGCCGCCCTGGCGGGCGCCAGCTTCGGCCTGCTGTCCGGGTACGTGGGAGGACGCGTGGACGCAGCGGTGATGCAGGCGGTGAACGTCGTGCTCTCGTTTCCCGCCGTGTTGATGGCACTGCTGCTGGTGGCCCTGGTTGGCCAGGGCGTGACCAATCTCATGGTGGCGATCGGCCTGCAAGCCGTACCCGGCTACATCCGTCTGGTCCGCGGGCTCGTGCTCTCCGTGCGCGGTCACGAGTACGTGGAGGCCGCGCGGGCAGTGGGCTGTCGGCCCGTGCGCATCGCCACGTTGCACATCGTGCCCAATGTGCTGGGGCCGATGGCCGTGCAGTCGACCTTTCTCGTGGCCGCCGCAGTTCAGCTCACCTCCGGGCTGAGCTTCCTCGGCATCGGGGTGCCGCCGCCCACGCCGGAGTGGGGGGCGATCCTCGCGGGCGGCCGCAACTACCTGAACATCGCGCCCCACATCACGCTGGCGCCCGGCGTGGTGTTGCTCGCGGTGTTGCTCGCATTGAACCTGCTGGGTGATACCCTGCGCGACGCGCTGGATCCACGCACGCGCGCCTGAGAAGGAGTGATCCTGTGTCCATCATGCCCGTGACGCCTCGTGCGGTTCTCGAAGACCGCTGGTCCCGCCTCCAGACGATGATCCGCAACGAGGGTGTGCAGGCCCTCATCCTCTGCGGTCGGGGCAAGATCGGCTCCTACGGCAACATCCACTACGTCTCCAGCTACTACCTGTATTCGGTGTCCAGTTACGCGGTGCTGATGCCCGACGGTGTGCCCACGCTCGTGCTCGGCAACCGCGACCAGGAGTTTGCCCGCGAGCTCGGGCTCGGCGACTTCGTACCGGACTTTCAGGCCGCCGACTTCACCAGCACCATGTTCCGCGTCGCGGGCCAGTCGGCGATGGGCGAGCAGCTCGTGCACGTCTTGCGGAACAAGAAGCTGACGGCGGGACCGGTTGGCATCGTCGGGCTCTCCGGGATCATGCCCGTCGAGGACTACCTCTACGTCCGGAAAACTCTCCCCGATCTGGAGCTACGCGACGTCACGCCGGCCTACAGCGCCGTCAAGGCGATCAAGAGCCGGGCCGAGGTCGCTCTCATCGAGGAGACCTACGAGATCGCCGACGCCGGGTTCATGTGCTTCGTCGAGCAGCTCGCGGTGGGCAAGACGGAATGGGAAGTCTGCGGCGAGGTCGAGGGCACGGTCCGCAAGCGCGGCGCGCTGCAGACCTACATCTTCAGCGAGAGCGACGAGCAGTATCCGCGCTGTGCCACCGCGCGCCGCTACGAGTCCCACGACCTCATCGCGTGCTTCGTGGAAGTCATCGGCCCCAATGGAACCTGGGTGGAGAAGGGCGGGACCTTCGCCTTCCCCAAGGCGCCGCCCTCGGCCCTGGCCATCGCGGACAGTGCGCTGCGTGCGCTCCAGGACGTCGAGAAGGTGTTGCGACCCGGCCAGCCGGTGGAATCGGCATTCCGTGCCGCCCAGCGCGAGGCCGACCGGCACGGCTACCATCAAGGCGTCTGGGCCGGGCACGGCGTGGGCGTCGACCACGATATGCCGATTCTCGGCGACGGCGACCCGAGCCCGTTCGTCCCGGGAATGGTCATCGCCGTCCACCCGCACCTCGTCGATCAGAAGACGCGGACCGGCGCCGTGTTCTGCGAGCAGTACGAGATCACCGCCGGGGGCTCGCGACGCTTCTCCCGGCACCCGATCGGGCTCGTGAAGGTCACCCGGTGAAAAGGAGCTCCTCATGATCATCGATTCCCACGTTCACGTTTCCGCCGCGACCGACCTGGGCGGGTTCCGGACACCGCCCCTCACCGGCGAGCACCTGATCGCGATGATGGACGGCCCGTTCCTCGTGGACGGGCGCCAGCGCCGGATCGACCGCGCCGTGCTGCAGCCCCTCATCTCGGTGCCGGAAGGCCACGATCCGATCGCGCACCATCGCTACGTCGCCGAGCAGGTGGGCAAGCATCCCGATCGCTTCTGCGGCTGCTTCGTCGCCAATCCGCTCCTCGACACTGAGCTCACGCTCTCATGCCTTCGCCAGCTCGTCTCGAAGTCGGGGTTCCGGATGGTGAAGTTCCATCCGACCGTGCACGGCTACATGCCGTTCAGGGTCCGGGATCGGATCGAGCCGGTCCTCAAGGAGGCGGCCAAGCTGGGCGTTCCCGTGATGTTCCACCAGGGCGACCCGCCGTTCGGCCATCCCACGCAGCTGACCGGAATGATGGAGGCGAACCGCGACGTGACCTTCGTCCTCGCCCACTTCGCGACGCAGCGGATGGTGATGGCGGACGAGGCGATCTACGTGGCAAAAATGAATCCCAACGTCATGCTCGAGACGAGCTGGGTCGATCTGCCCCGTGTGAAAGAAGGAGTCGAGGCGCTTGGCGCCGGCCGGATCGCGTTCGGAAGCGACTGCCCGGTGCAGGAGATGGGCTCCCAGCTCCGCACTCTCGAGGTCCTGGGCTGGGACCCGCCGATCGGGATCCGTCTGCCGGCCGCCGAGCGCGAGCAGCTCTACGGCGACAACATGGCGAAGCTGCTCCGCTGGAGTGCCTGAGACTCGTCCCAGCGGTCCGCAGCCCGTCGGAAAGCGACCACGAACTGGAAAGTGAATGTGAGATTCGGCAGTGCACACGTCCGCACGCCGATGGACGTGTTGGTCATGATTGGTCCTGGCATTCGACACACTGAGGGCAAAAAACCGCACCTCGTTTTCGTCGCCGGAAATGACGGAAGTTGCGGGCCGCATCCGAACAAGTTCCGCCAAGACGCGACTTCAGATCGTCTCCACTGTTCGCCTGCTGATGCGGCACCGCGGCAATCCTATCCTCAGGCATAGGGCTTGCACTATTGGCGGGCGCTTGGTGTACACATGACAATAATCGAACGAAAGCACACCCTCGCGAGGCTCTTCGCGCGACGGCCTGTCGCCGTCACGCCGTCCACCGTGCGGAACGCACTCGTCGCAGCCGTGCTGCTGATGTGCGCCGCGGCGGCACAGGCGGCCCCGGCCTATCCCGTCAAGTACAGCGCTGACAAACGCTACCTCGTCGACCAGAACGGCGCCCCATTCCCGATCATGGGCCGGGCCTCCTGGTTCATCACGTCGATATCGGTCGCCGACTACAGGCTGTTCGTCGATGACACGGTCGCGCGTGGGTTCAACGCGATCGAGGTCTCCGTGCTCAACCACGATCCCCGCGGCAACCATGTGCCGTTCAACGGCAACGGCGACATCCCGTTCCTGAGACGCCTCAACGGCACGAGCTGGAACGGCGCGTTGTCGTACGGGAGCATCACCAGCGACGCGCCCGACTTCACCACGCCGAACGAAGCCTACTGGAGCTTCGTCGACGGCCTGCTCGCGTACTGTGAGTCGAAGGGTGTGCTCGTGTTCATGTTTCCCGCCTATGTCGGCTTCTTCGGAGGCAACCAGGGGTGGATGCAGGAGATGACCGCGAACGGGCAGTCGCGGATGCAGACCTACGGTGCATGGATCGCCACGCGGTACAAGAACCAGAAGAATCTCGTGTGGATGATGGGCGGCGACATGGGCTCGTTCAACGCCGCGCAGAACGACGCGGAGACGGGACTGTTCGACGGGCTCAGGAGCGTCGCCGGCCAGCAGTCGACGCTGTTCAGCGCCGAGTGGGGCGGCGATTCAATTGCGACCGGCCAGCCGACGTTCGGCCCGTCGATGACGCTCAACGGCGTCTACGCGTGGAGCGGGCTCGTGAACAGCTGGGGACGCACCGCGTACGGACGCACGCCCGTGGAACCCGCGTTCCTTCTGGAGGGCCCGTACGACGAGGAGGGGCCGGACGGCAACTCGGTCAACTGGCACGCCACGCAGCCCGTGCGCCGCTTTCAGTGGTGGGGCTGGCTGTCGACCATCGGAGGGTACATCACCGGCAACGGCTACGTCTGGCCGTTTATCGAGTGGCGCGCGCACCTCGATACGCAGGGCTCGCGCGATCTCGCACGGCTCAACGCGTTCATGCAGTCCATCCCGTGGTACACCCTCGTGCCCTCGGGCATGAGCGGCATGCGAACCCTCGTCAGCGGAAACTCCGCCGCCGATGCGGATGATTATGTGACGGCCTCCGCCACGCCAAATGGCACGTTGCTCGTCGCGTACGTTCCACCGGCGCGAACGGGATCGATCACGGTCGACATGGGCGCCATGAGCGGTCCTTCGGGAGCGCGCTGGTTCGATCCCACCAACGGCACCTACACGCAAGTCGCGACTGGTCTGGCCAACTCCGGGTCGCGTGCCTTCACGCCGCCGGGAAACAACAGCGCCGGCCAGCGGGACTGGGTGCTCGTGCTCGACGCCGGCGGCGGCACCGGCGCCGGCGCTCCTGCGGCGCCGACGGATCTGCAAATCGTTCCGTAAGGACGCGTTCCGCCCGCCCGCGACGAGCGTGTTCGCCTGCCCGCTACACCAGCTTCCGGTCGGCGGAGAGGCGGTCGCCCATGACCCACTTGAGCTGGAGCATCACAGCCTGGTGAACCCTCACCTCGAGGAACTGCGGGTGGCTCATGACATAGGCGCGCACGGGTGTTCGGCTCACCACAGTAGCCGTGGCGGGGTTGAGCACCATCATGCTGATCTCACCAAAGAAGTCGTTTGGCCCCAAGATGCGTCGGTGAGTGCCACCCACGAACACGTCCACCTCGCCGTCCGCGAGCAGGAAGAAGGCATGGTTGCCCATGCCCTCGGTGATGAGGGCGGTGCCTGCTGGAACGATGATTTCGTCCATCTTGGTGGCGAGGAACTGCAGGTCAGCGTCGGAGAGTCGTGAAAAGAGCGGGATCTTTCGGAGATCGTCGACTGACGTTGTCACCGGTCGCTCCTTCAGGTGGGGTTCATCGTACCACGCGCCGCGTACCGTCCCGGGTTGCTGGCGTTCGAGTCGGATCCAAACCGCGCCTGGCGACGTCCTACCAGTGTGAGGGCAGTCATGCGACAGCTGAATCGACCCGCGTGGACGCGACTCGGTCTGGTGGTGAGCTTGCTGGGACTGGTGATCGCCGGGGACCCTCGCTCCGCGCCGGCGCAGGTCTCCGTGTCCTCCGAGGAGCGCTTTTTCAGGATCGAGTGGCAGATCGAGCGCACTGCCGATCTGGCCCCAGCCCTCGCGGGCACGGTGAGCAACCCCTACCGCCAGACTGTCTACCGCCTGCAACTCGAGGTGCAGGTCCTGGACGAGGCGGGCCAGGTCGCTCACGAGACACTCGGCATCATCGGTGACGTGCCGCCGGGAGGTCGTAGCAACTTCCGGCTGCCGCTTCCCGCCACGGGCGCGGGAGTCGTGGTGACCGTACACTCCGTCGAGTTCGGCGTTACCCAGAGCCCGTAGCGCGCAAACGGCCGCCGGTCGTCCGTCAGCCCAGCGAGACTTCGACGGCCACATCGAGCTTCGAGTAGTACTTCTTCACCTGGTCGGCGCCGTACTTGGCCCGGAACTTCTCCACGGTCTCGCGGACGCGCCGCGGATCGGTGATCGGGCGCGCGGTCGCACCGGTTGCGACGTCATTGACGGCGAGACGGATGCTCGGCGCTTTCAGCACCTTCCTGAACCAAGGCGTGTCCGAGCCCTTCACCGGCAGCAGGGAGAGGATGTGACCTTCCTGAGCGAACCAAACCGGCCGCGTGGTTTCACGACCCGACGCTGGATCAGTGACGGTGAGCTGGATTTCTTCGGTCGGCGTCAACGCGTTACTGAAGTCGACGACGCTCATGGCTTCTCCTCCGGGGGCTTTCATCCCCGTGGTCGCGCGAAGATGCAAGCGGCATTCCGTCGGCCGCAGAACTCCCGCGGCGCGACCAGTTCGATGAAAGGGATCGGACGGCAGGCGGATCGGAGAAGACTCGGACGATCTGGCGTGCGTTGAATGCTGGAGGGGAGTCAGCGGTCCTTGGTCGGTCAGCCGCCCTCGACTTCGGCGCGTCCAGGCCGTCGCGCGTCCACCGGGAATCTCACGGACCCTGGGTATTACTCGATCGACAGGTCGTAGCGCCCGTCTTTCCACGCGGTGTGGCAGTCGGAGTGGAAGTGCAGCATACGCCGACTCCCGATGCTGACCTCGTACTCGACCTCGGCGTGGGTGATGGACTTGTCGCAGGCCGCACAGGAGCACCCGCTTCCCTTGCCAACCCTCTGGCGAGGCTCGGTGGCCAGCGGAAGGAGTCCGGCCGCTATCTTGGCCCCGATCATCGCGGCGATGTCTCTCATGCGAGTGCGGCCGCTCCTCGCAAGAGGCGTGCCGGCCTCGCCTGAGGCAGGGTGACGCCACTCAAGTATCGTCAAGTCAAGGACAGATCGTCGATCGACCCACGAGCTGCCTCGAGGCAGGACCTCGAGAAACTGTCACGCGCTCGTCAATGTCAGCCGCTCTAGTGTCGGAACTCGGGGTGTCCATGTGAATCGCTAGGCCCCCCGGACTTCGGCTCCGCGCCCTCGGGATCCTGGGCTGGGGCCCGTCGATCGGGATCCGTCTGCCGGGCCGCCCAGGGCGAACGGCGGGGATGCCGGAGCTTCACGTCGAGGCGAGCCAGCCATGCGGCTCGACTACGAAGGCCGGCCGTAGGCCTGCTCGAAAATCCGTGGTATCCCAGGCACTGGAGGTGGTATGCCATGGTGCGCTTGAGCAGCCCAGACGCCGTCGGCGCGGAGACCCGTCCGCCGCTCCCGCCGTTCACGCTGGCCACGGCCATCCAGAAGGTGCGGGCGGCCGAGGACGGCTGGAATACGCGCGATCCCGAGCGAGTGGCGCTCGCGTACAGCCCCGACAGCCGCTGGCGCAATCGGGCGGAGTTCATCGTCGGACGCGAAGAGATCACCGCGTTCCTGCGTCGGAAGTGGAACCGCGAGCTCGACTACCGGCTCATCAAGGAGCTGTGGACGTTTCAGGACAATCGAATCGCGGTGCGCTTCGCCTACGAGTGGCACGACGACGCCGGGAACTGGTTTCGCTCGTTCGGCAACGAGAACTGGGAGTTCGATACGCGCGGACTGATGACGGCGCGCCACGCCTCCATCAACGACCTGCCCCTCCAGGAGCCGGCGCGGAAGTTTCGCTGGCCACTCGGCCGGCGACCCGACGATCACCCCGGCCTGAGCAGCTTCGGCTTCTGAGAATCGCGCGCACGGACCGCGCCGCCGCTCGCCGGCGGCGCCCCGCCGCGACGGGCGCGGCGGCCGAGTCCTCAGGCCAGGGTAATGCCCAGCGAGCGCGCGAGGTCGCTTGCCTCCGCCACGCGCTTCGGGGCGCCGGCGGTCTCGAACGTCGCCATCGCGAGATGCAGGTGCTGGCGGGCCGCGAGCTCGTCGCCCCGCTTGGCTCTCACCCCGGCGAGATCCACGCGGGTGCGCGCGGCCTCGAACATGGCGCTGCACGCCGCGAAGGTCTCGAGGGCTTCTGTGAGGTGCCGTTCGGCCACGTCGAGATCGCCGTCGGCGCGCGCGATGCGCCCGATGGCCCGCTGCGCCATGCCGATGTTGAACGGCATCCCGGCGGCCTGACTCAGCGCCAGGGCCCGCGCCGCGGTTTCCCGGGCCGCGGTGGCATCGTGATCGAGGAGATGGGCTTCGCTCAGCAGGGCCAGGTGACGCGCTTCCCCGTTGCGGTACTGGCCGCTCCTGAGCAGGTCGACGACCCGTGCCAGCGTTGCGGTCGACTCGGCGTCGCCGCGCTCCAGATAGGCGAAGCCCAGGGCCCCGGAGACGAGGCCCGTGGCCATCGGATCCCGCGCGAGCTCGAGACTCTGGCGGGCAGTTTCGACGGCCAGGTCAGCATCGCCTCTGAGCGCCAGCGCCCACGCGGTCGCATACCCGGCCAGCGCCCGAAGGCGGGGCCACTGCGCCGCCTGGCCGACGCCGTCCTCCTGCGTCGAGGCGTCGAGCGCCGCGTCGAGGGCGCCGGCCATCACACAGTTCACGGCCAGGTCATGGTAGACGAGCCCGAGCCAGGCCTGCATGTGTGGCAGGTCCAGCAGAGGGATGGCCCGGGTGGCGTACGCGATGCCCTCCTGCGGCCGGCCGGCCTCGAAGGCACTGAGGGACAGGACGTGCAGAGCCTTGCCGATACTCGGCGCATGTCCCGCGCGCTCACCTTCGTGGAGGGCCTGCTCGCCGGCGAGCTGGCCTTGCGCGTGTTCTCCCAAGAAGAACAGCGTCAGCCCGAGGCGGAAGTGGTATTCGGAGGCCAGCACGGGATCAGTCACGCGTTTGAGGTGATTGGCGTGGGTCAGGAGGAGATCGAGGATGTCTCGCTGGCGTCCGAGGATCGACAGCACGAACGCGTGGCGCAAGGCCACGTCGAGCCGGCTGCGGTCGCGCTCGGACGGCGGAAGCTCGACGCAGGCCATGGTTTGCACGAACGCTCGACTCGCATCGTCCAGCGCGTAGCGCCGCGCCGCCACCTCGGCGAACCGCAGAAGATAGGCAATCGCCTTCTGAGCGTTGCCGGCACGCGAATAGTGATGGCCGAGCTGATCGGCCACGTCGTCCAGCTGTTCACCGTGGACCTGTTCCAGCGCGTCGCCGATCGCCGCGTGGAGCACGGCGCGCGTGGGCGGCAGGAGACGCTCGTAGGCGACCTGGCGGATACGGTCGTGACAGAACGCCAGGTCGTTGCCGACCGCGGCGAGGATCCGGCGACGAACGAGCTCCTCGACGGCGTCGGCGGCTTCCCGTTCGCCGATCCCGGCCGCCCGCGGGAGTACTCCGAACGGAAAGTCGCGGCCGATCGCGGCGGCCACGGCCACCACCTGACGCGGCAGGTCCCTGAGTCGGTCCAGGCGCGCCGCGACGAAGTCCTTCACGCCGCGGGCGAGGCCGGACTCGCGCGCCCAGTCCTCGGGAGACTCGCCGAGCAGCGCCCGCACGGACTCCACGATGACGAACGGATTTCCTGCGCTCAAGGCCCAGATCTCGCCGGTGATCCGGTTCCAGTGCTGCCCGCTGCGGGCGCTGGGGTGGAGCACGCGCACGAGGGCGCGGCTGTTGTCCTCGGACAGGAGGCCAAGCGGAATCTCCGACAGTCGATCCTCCGTCCGGAGGCTCGGTGAGGCGCGTGGGCAGGACGGCATCGATCAACTCTTCCGCGCCGTATGCCACCACGAGGAACCGGCAGCCGATGGACTCGACGGCCGAGGAAGGCGAGGACCGCGCGCTCATCGCGTCTGCCCAGTGCAGGTCCTCGACGATCAGCACCAGCGGCTCCTCGGAAACCAGCTCGCCGATCAGCTCGGCGAGCGCGTCGAAGAGCAGGCGGGCTGGGCGCTGAGCGTCAGTGGGTGATCTCCGGAATCCAGCAGCTCCGGGAAGAGCCGCCCGAGCTGAGCGCTCGTCGTCGCGGCCAGGCGATCCCGGAGGCCCGGATCGAGCGCGACCGCTCGCCTCGAAGCGCTTCGACCCACGGACGGAGGGGCAGGGCCTGCTCCGTTTCGTGACAGCGGCCAAGCAGGATACGAACGCCAGCGCCGGCCGCCGCCATCGCGAACTCCTGGATCAGCCGGCTCTTCGCCGATCCCGGCCTCGCCGCTCACGAGGATCACGTGCCCCTCGTCATCCAGCATCCGCGCGAGCGCAGCGCGCAACCGCTCGTGCTCGGCTCCCCGCCCGATCAGGGGCGCCAGCGCCCGGACGAGCGAGGTCGCGGGACCAGGCGCGGAGCGCGGCGCCGCGCTGGCCGCGCGCAGGATTTCACGGTAGAGCTGCCGCGTCTCGTCCTCCGGCTCCGCGCCGAGCTCTCGCTCCAGCCATCCCACGCACGCCTGGTACTGCTCCAGCGCCGCCGCTCGTCGACCTTGACCCAGCAGGAGCCGCATCAGCGCGCGGTGGACCGCCTCCTGGAGTGGGTCGAGCGCGAGAATGCGCAGCGCCGTCTGGATCGCGCCTTCCGGCCGGTCGGCACGGAGCTGCTCGCGTAGGAGCCTGGCCAGCCCCTCGAGGACTCGCTCGTGGAGCCGCTCACGCTCCACGACACGCCATTGCTCGAAGGCCGGCTCGTCCAGACTGAAGCCGTCCAGCAGGTCTCCCTTGTAGAGGAGCGCGACCCGCTCGAGGGCTGCAGTCCCACCATCGGCGAGCCCGGCTTCGAGATCGGCCACGTCCACGGCGACGACCTGAGGATCGAGCGCGATGGCGTCGCCCTCCGTCAGGAGCCCCGGTGGTTCGCCATTCCCCAGCGCCCGGCGCAGGCTGGCCAGCGCCTGGCGAAAGCTCTGCCGGGCCTGCGCCTCCGGCGCGTCCCCGGACAGGGCCGTCAGCTTGTCACGGGAGTGAAAGCGCCCGACCGGCAGCGCCAGATAGGCGAGCAGCGC
>CAVZOE010000013.1:0-74061 GCA_963776725.1 uncultured Candidatus Rokubacteria bacterium
CCTGCCGACTGCGTCGAGACGATCGAGCGCGCGCGGGCGATGGGTCTGGAACGTATCGGCTTCACGATCTACAGCCTGCCGGTGGACGTCCGCGCCCGGATCGACTATCTGCGGATGATCGCCGAGCGCATCGTGGCGCCGGTGAGCGATGCGCCTGACGCGTGAGGTGGCGCTGGCCGCGCCGACCGAGCGCGTCTGGCAGGCGCTCTGGGACGTCCCGCGCATGGTCGCCTGCGTTCCCGGGTGTGTCGAGGCGCGCGAGGTGGAGCCGCGCCGGCGCTACCAGGCGCGGATGAGTCAGAAGGTGGGGCCGATCGCACTCTCCGTGCCGCTCGACATCCACGTGACCGAGGAGGCGCCGGGCCGTCTGTTGCTCGAGGCGCGCGGGCGCGACGGCCTGATGGCGGCCGAGGTGCAGATGTCCGTGCGGCTCGCCGTCGAGTCCGCGGAGTCCGGCAGCCGCCTGCTGGTCGAAGCCGAGGGCAAGGTGCTCGGCAAGCTCGGCGCGCTCGGCGCCAGCGTCATCCAGCGACGCGCCGAGGAGCTGGTCGACGAGTTCGTCGCGCGCTTGCGCGACGCCATCGGAGGCTGAGCCGTGCTTGCGCGCCTTCGAGCTGCACCGGCCGGCGTCGATCGCCGAGGCGGCCTCGTTGCTTGCCGCCCGGCCCGACGCCGCCCTCTACGCGGGCGGCACCGAGCTCCTGCTGCTGATGAAGGCCGGTCTCATGCGCCCGGCCGACGTGATCGACATCAAGCGCATCCCCGATCTCGACGGGCTCGTGGCCGGTGACGACGTGCTGGCCATCGGCGCCACCGTGACGCACCGGCGGCTGGAACGGTCGCCGGCCGTGCGGGCGCGCTGGCCGCTGGTGGCCGGCGTCGTCGCCCACGTCGCCAACGTCCGCGTGCGCAACGTCGGTACCGTCGGCGGCAACCTCGCGTTCGCCGACCCGCACAGTGATATCGCCACGCTGCTTCCTCGTCTTCGACGCCACGGTCCATCTGGCCTCGACGGCCGGCACCCGGGAGCTGACGCTGGGCGACTTCGTGCGCGGTCCGTACGAGACGGCGCGCCGGAGCGACGAGGTGCTGACGGGCGTACGCCTGCGCCGCGTGGCCGGCCGGTACCGTTGGCGTCTACGTGAAGTTCGGACTCCACGAGCGGCCGACGCTCGGCGTCGCGCTCACGCTGACGGTCGACGGGGACCGTCGCGTGAGCGCGGCGCGGCTGGCCGTCGGCTGTGTGAGCCAGCGACCCCACCGCATCGAGGCGGCCGAGCGCGCGCTCGTCGGCCGGCCACTCGAAGACCCCGGCGAGGAGTTCGCCGCGCTCGCGGCGGCCGCCGTCGACCCCGTCGAGCGATCTGCACGGTGGCGCCGACTACAAGCGTGAGCTCACCCGCGTGTTCGCGCGGCGCGCGCTGGCCGCCGCCGTCGCGCGCGCCGAGGGGCGTGCGCTCGATGCCCGGTACCCGCATGCCGTCATCGTTTGACGTCGCCCTCCGCGTGAACGGCCGGACGGCGGCACTGACGCTGCCGGCCGAGGCGCTGCTGCTCGACGTACTGCGCGACCGGCTCGGGCTCAAGGGCGCCAAGCGATCGTGCGACAGCCAGGTGTGCGGCGCCTGCACGGTGCTGGTGGACGGGGCGGCCGTCAGTGCGTGCACGTACCTCGCGGTCGAGGCGGACGGGCGCGAGGTGCTGACGGTCGAGGGGCTGGAGCGGGACGGACGCCTCGACGCCGTCCAGCAGGCGTTCGCCGAGCGCGGCGCCGTCCAGTGCGGCTTCTGCACCGCCGGGATGCTGCTGACGGCGCGCGCGCTCGCCACCGAGGAGACCGCGCCCACGCGCGAGACCGTCCTGCACTATCTGCGCGGCAGCCTGTGCCGCTGCACCGGCTACCGCACGATCGTCGACGCGATCGTCGGGTGGCGCCGGACCTGCCGAGCGGCCGACGAGCGCGGCCGGCGCGCTTCGGGTCGTGGGCCACTCCGTTCAGCGCACGGACGTCATCGACAAGGTCACCGGACGCGCCCGCTACGTGACGGACATGGAGCTGCCGGGCATGGCCGCACGCGCAGCTGCTGCGCTCGCCCTACGCGCACGCGCGGATCGTGCGCATCGACGTGAGCCGCGCGCGGGCCGTGCCCGGCGTCCACGCCGTGCTCACCGGCGCCGACCTCGACCTGGTGCGATCCGTACTATGGCCCGGCCTTCCGCGACCGACCCGTGCTCGCCATCGACGTCGTGCGCTACGAGGGCGAGCCGGTCGTAGCGGTGGCGGCCGTGGACGCGGCGACGGCCGCCGCCGCGCTCGACCTGGTGGAGATCGAGTGGGAGGAGCTTCCCGCGGTGACCACGCTGATGGAGGCGCTGGCGCCGGGAGCGCCGCTCGTGCACACTTCCGAGCCGCTGTCCGGCCACTTCGCCGATCTGTCGAGCCTGCGTCCACGGCCGGGCACCAACGTCTGCCACCAGTTCGGCTACGCGCGCGGGCAATGTCGACCGGGCGCTCGCCGAGGCCGACGTCGTCGTGGAGGACACCTTCACGTTTCCCCGCGTGCAGCACTACGCGATGGAGCCGCACGCCGCCATCGCCGCCTGGGACGACGCTGACGGCCTGACGGTGTGGGCCTCGACCCAGAACCCGTTCTCGGTCCGGGTCGAGCTGGCCAAGATGTTCGACGCGCCGCTCGGCCGGATCCGCATCGTGGTGCCGCTGGTCGGCGGCGGCTTCGGCAGCAAGACCTACGCGAAGCTGGAGCCGATCACCGCCATCCTGGCCCGCGCCGCCCGCCGCCCGGTGCGGCTGGCGATCTCGGCCGAGGACGCGTTCCGCACGGTGCGCCGCTGCGACGCGCGCTCTTCAGTGCGCCTGGGCTTCCGCCGCGACGGCACGCTGGTGGCCGTCGACTGCCACGCCGACTTCGACGTGGGCGCCTACGCGGACATCGGTCCGCGCATCATCCAGAAGGGGACGTACACCGCGACCGGCCCCTATCGCGTCGCCCACGTGCGCGCTGGCCAGCACCGCCGTCTACACCAACACCACGCCGGGCGGCGCCTTCCGCGGCTTCGGCGTGCCGCAGCTCGCGTGGGCGGTGGAGTCGCTGATGGACGAGGCGGCGCGGCGGCTCGACCGCGATCCGGTCGAGCTACGACGGCAGAACCTGCTCGCCCACGGCGAGGAGTTCGCGCCCGGCGACACGCCGATCGACGGCAAGTTCGAGGAGAGCCTGTCGCGCGCCGCGGAGGCGATCGGCTGGACGCAGGCGCTGGCCGCCGATCGGGGCCGCGGCGTGGCCATGATGATCAAGGCCAGCATCGCGCCGTCGGTCTCGGAGGCGATCGTGCGGCTGCACGCCGACGGCAGCGTGACCGTGCTGGCGAGCACCGTCGAGCTGGGCCAGGGCGCGCGCACGGTCATGGCGCAGATCGCCGCCGAGGTGCTGGCCAGTGCCGCTCGAGCGCGTCGAGCGTCGCTGCGGCCCGACACCGACGTGACGCCCTACGATCAGACGACCAGCTCCAGCCGCTCCACCACGATGGTCGGCAAGGCCGTGGAGCAGGCCGCCGGCGACGTGGCCGAGCAGCTCGTGCGGATCGCCGCCAGGACTGCTCGACGCGCCAGCGGTCGCGCTCCGGCTCGACGGCGGCGCCGTCTGTCACGGCGACCGCTGTCTCGACTACAGCGCGCTGCTGCGAGCGCACTTCGGCATGGCCGGCGGCGAGCTGATCGGCCGCGGCGTGGTGGCGCCGGGGCCGAGCGCCGCCCCGCTGGGGGGCAGCACGCCGTTCTGGGAGATGGCGGTTGGCGCCGCCGAGGTGCACGCTCGACGCCGAGACCGGCGCGGTGACCGTCGAGGATTACGTCTCGGTCGCGGACGTCGGCCGATGCATCAACCCGCTGTCGTGCCAGAGCACAGGACGAGGGCGCAGTGGTGCAGGGGCTCGGCCACACGCTGTTCGAGGAGATGGTCTACGACGGCGGCCAGCTCCTCAACGGCACCTCTGCTGGACTACCGCGTGCCGCGCGCCGACGACGTGCCCGGGCGCCTCGAATGCCGGTTCGTCGAGAACGCCGACGGCGCCGGGCCCGTTCGGGGCCAAGGGCGCGGGCGAGGGCAGCCTCGTCCCGGTGAGCCCGGCGGTCGGCAACGCGCTGGCGCGCCTGACCGGGGTCCGCTTCCGCGAGCTGCCGCTCACCCCGGAGCGCGTGTGGCGCGCGCTCCGTCAACAGCAGTCGAGGAGGACACCATGAAGCGACAGAACATCCAGCCGGACAAGCTTTCCAGGCGGGTGGTCGGCGGCCACACGCTCTACTCCCACGTCGTGGTGGTGGAGGCGCGGAAGACCATCTTTGTCGCCGGCCAGCTCGCGCGGGACGGGCAGGGTAACGTCGTGGGCAAGGGTGACATGCGGGCGCAGATCAAGCAGACCGGCGAGAACATCAAGGCCGCGCTGGCCGCGGCGGGTGCCACGCTGAACGACATCGTCAAGACCAACACCTACGTGACGAACATCGAGGAGTTCTTCAAGCACACCGACGTGCGCATGGAGTACTTCGGCGCGATGCCGACGAGCACGACCATCGAGGTGAGCAAGCTCGCCCACCCCGACCTCATGGTCGAGATCGAAGTGATCGCGATGGTTGACTAGTCGCTCAGGTTATCGAGGAGCGCCACGGCTCCGCCGGGGCGCGACGAACGCTTGGGGGTATGGGGGGCCATTTCTGGGCCCCCCATGAAACTAAGCCGCGAGGCTCTCCAGCAGGCGGCCGAAGCCGGTGACCTTCGGCTTGAGGCCGATCGCGCGGTAGGCGGCCCAGATGCTGGCCTGGTTGGAGGTGACGACCGGCTTGCCGGTGCGGCGCTCCAGCTCGGCGACGGCTTCGAGCGAGCGCCAGGCCGTGCACGAGCACAGCAGCACGTCGGCCTCGGGCCGGCAGACCTTGGACGCGAAGGCCACGACTTCCTCGGGGTCGTGATCGTTGATCCCCTGGTTGCCGGAGGCGGCCGCGTGCGGCTCGCCCTCGACGTTGAGCACCTCGAAGCCGAGCGCCTCGAGATAGGCGCGCAGCTGCGTGTTGTTCCAGTCGGGGTATGGCGTGGCGACCGAGACCTTGCGGGCGCCGAAGAAGCGGAGCGCTTCCACCACCGACGGGCTGGTGGCCACCGCCGGGACGCCCGCCGACTTCGTGATGATGTCGAGCATCTCGCGATCCCAGCCCGGTCCGCGATAGAAGCTGCCGGTGGTACAGCCGTAGGCGACGACGTCCACGCGCGCGGTGGCCAGGTAGCGCGCGCCGGATTCGACCTCGCCGTTCATGCGATCCATGCCCGCCGCGCCCATCGCGTCGTTCGTCAGCCACAGCCGCTGGCCGTGGATCGTGACGTCGCGCGGGCTCACCAGCTGGAAGTCGGCCTCGAAGCTCGTGTTCGTCGATGGCACCATCACGCCGATCCGCTTGCGTACGCTCATGGTTGGGTCCTCCTGGCCAGCTCGTAGCCTTGATCGATGAGGCGCACGACGCGCAGGCAATCGTGCACGCTGATGGGTGGCGCTACACCGCGGCGGAAGTGGTCGATGATGTCGTGCACGACGGTCGGGTAGAGGGGCGCCGCCGGCGGCACCGAGGTGACCTCTTCGCCCGCCGACGTGATGACGCGCAGCGTGTCGTCGTGGTGCCATACGACAGGATCGCGTCCCGCCCGGCGATCTTGAACTCGCTGTCGCTGCCGTCGTACGGCACGGTGTTGCCCACCTCGATGGTCCCCAGCACTCCGCTGGCGGTCCGCAGCTGCACGGAGGCGTAGTCCTCCACGCGCTGGCCGAGCGCCCGCGCGCTCAGCTGCGCGGCGGTGACCTGTGCGTCCTCGCCCGTCAGCTGCAGGAACAGATCGAGCACGTGAGAGCCGAGGTTGCGCAGGCAGCCGCCGCCGGCCAGCGCGGGGTCGAGCATCCACGGCGCGTCCCATGTCGGGTAGCGCGCGGACGTCGGCCGGTTCAGGCGGAAGTAGAGATGGGACAGCGGACCGAAGCGGCCTTCGGCCAGCATCGTCCGCGCGCGGACGGTGAACGGCGAGTTGCGCTGCGGCAGCGGAACGGCGACGAAGGCGTTCCGGGCCGCCGCCTTCTCGGCGATGCTCGGCCACCTCGGCCGCGCTCACCCCCATGGGCTTTTCCATCATGAAGGCGACGCCCTGATCGAGCAGGTGATGCGCGGTCTCCGCCATGCGGTTGTGCTGGCCGAGGGCGACCACGAAGTCGGGCTTCGTCCTGGCCAGCATCTCGCGATAGTCGGTGAAGACCGGCGGCTTGCCGACCTCGGCGGCGCGCCGGGCCACGACGGCGGCGTCGGGGTCATGGAGGCCGACCAGCTGTACGTCCGGCATTGCCGCGAGGATGCGCAGGTAGGCGGCGTCCCACAGCGAGTGCCAGTGGCTGACCTCGATGGCGGCGACGCGCATCAGCGACTCCGGCCCACTGGAGCCGCCGGCGCCACGGGGCGGTGCGCCAGGGCGCCGATGACCCGCCCAGCGGCCGCGACCCCGGACGCCCAGGCACCGTGGATCGCACCGAACGTGTCCACTGTGCACGCGTCGCCGGCGAAGAAGACGCGCTCGCCGACGGGCCGCGCGAGGACCTTCCGGCAGTGTGCGAATGCCGGACGCGCAGCCGAGTACGATCCACGCGCCCAGCGGTCGCTGACCCAGCCGGTGGCCGTGGTGCGCCGGATCCGAGGACCGAGCTGCGCACCGAAGATCCTGACGAGCTCCTCGCGGGCGGCCGCTTCGAGGGCGCCCTGAGCCTCGAGATCCCGCGCGTGGTCGCCACCGAAATAGGCGAGCAGCAGCTCGTGGCCAGCGGGTCGCACGGTGAGGCTCACGGTGCGTGCGGTGCTGGCGCTGGCGACGAAGTTCACCGTGCCGTCGAAGGGGAGCGCGCCGGGATCCAGCTCGAGAAAGACCTTGTTGGCAACGCCGAGCGGGAGCCCCGCGAAGGCCTCGCCATACTCCGCCGGCAGGGCAGGCGTGAAGGCGGGCTCACCGCGCGCGAGCAGCGTGGTCGGGATGGTCACGACGACCGCGCGGCCTTCGATCGTGCCGCGCGTGGTCGCCACGCGGACGCCGGCCCCGCGCCAGTCGATGGCCGTGACCGGGCAGTCGAGCACCACATCGAGGTCTCGGGCTGCGCTCGCCACCACCGTGCCGAGACCTTCCGGCACCGACCAGTTGACGTCGGAGTCCTCGGAGTTCGTGAAATCGACCGTCGAGAGGTTGGGCGTGTCCACGCCCATCGACCAGCTCATGATCGCGTCGAACAGGGGCCGGTACTGCAGATCCGCCGGCAGCACGGTGGATGCTGCAACGTCGCGTCCGGCGCGAGCAGCGGCGGCCATCGCCTCGGCGGCCCGGTCCCAGTCGGCATCGAGGCGGGCGCGCTGCTCCGCACTTACGCGTTCGCGTCCGATCCATTGCTGCCAGTCGGGCGAGCGCTCGACCACCGTGAAGCCGTGCTGGCGCGCGTAGTCGGTCCACGGATTCTGATCCGCCGCGTGCAGCCAGGCGCAGCCGCGATCGATCGGAGCGCCGAAGGTCTCCCGATCCGTCCAGGCCCGGCCCCCGACGCGGTGACGGGCCTCGACCACCCGCACCGCGAGTCCGGCCCGCGTCAGCTCACGGGCCGCCACGAGGCCGGCGGCACCCGCGCCCACGACGACGACGTCGAGGCTCGCCACCGTCAGCCGCGCCTCACCAGGTGAACCCGTAACGACGGCGAGCCTCGTTCAGGAACTCCTCTTCCGACATCGCCCGCCCGCCGGCCACGTACTCCTCGTCGCTCTGCCGCTGGCGGCCCGCGACGAGCAGCTTGGCGTCCTCACCGACCAGCCAGCGCAGGCGGGGGGTGCTCGTCGTGGCCGCCTCGTAGATGACGAGGGCGGCGTCGGCTGGCTGGGCCGCGTGCGGCATCTGCTTCTGGTAGAGCAGCAGCAGGCGCCGGACGTGATCGAAGTAGGGCGAGGCCGGATCGGCCCAGCGCTTGGCCTTGCTGAAGATGGGCGTGACGACGACGCCGGGCTCGACGATGGCCACGCGGATGCCGAAGCGCTGGACTTCCTGGGCCAGCGCCTCGCTCATCGCCTCCAGCGCGTGCTTCACGGCCGAGTAGTGCCCATGGCCGGCGACGGCCATCCGGCCGGCCACCGACGACACGTTGACGATGGCGCCGGCACAGCGCTCACGCATGCCCGGCAACACGGCCTGGGTCACGCGGAGCACGCCGAAGTAGTTCGTCTCGAACAGCGTCTTCACCCAGTCGACCGGCACGTCCTCGATCGGCCCGCCGCCACCGATGCCGGCGTTGTTGACGAGCACGTCGACCCGCCCGGCCTTGTCCAGGACCTCGGCCACGCCGCGCTGGACGGAGCCCGCGTCGTCGACGTCCAGCGCAACGACCCGCACCGGCAGGCGCTCCTTGTCGATGGCCGCGCGAAGGTCGGTGGCGGCGATCGGATCGCGGACGCCGGCCCAGACGTCGTGGCCCTGGCGGCCGAAGTGCAGGGCGGTGGCCAGGCCAATGCCGGTGCTGGTGCCGGTGATCAGAGCGACAGCCATGGCGCGCCTCCTCAGGTACTCCGGGAGACTACACCGAGCAGGGTGATACCATCTAGCGGATGAGCGACGAGGCGAAACCCAGCAACTTCATTCGCGACATCATCCTCGAGCACAACCGGTCCGGGCGCTTCGGCGGCAAGGTGATCACGCGCTTTCCGCCCGAGCCCAACGGCTACCTCCACATCGGCCACGCCAAGGCCATCTGCGATCGACTTCGGCATGGCCCGGGAGTTCGGCGGCCACTGCAATCTGCGCTTCGACGACACCAACCCCGACGAAGGAAGAGTCAGGAGTACGTCGACGCGATCATGCGCGACATCCGCTGGCTCGGCTTCGACTGGGGCGACGCACCTCTATCACGCCAGCGACTACTTCGAGCAGCTCTACCAGTGGGCCGAGCAGCTCATCCAGGCGGGCAAGGCCTATGTCGACGACCTCACCGGCCGAGCAGATCCGCGAGCATCGCGGCACGCTGACCGAGCCCGGCCGGCAGTCGCCGTTCCGCGACCGCTCGGTCGACGAGAACCTCGACCTGTTCCGGCGCATGCGGGCGGGCGAGTTCGCCGACGGCGCCAAGACGCTGCGGGCGAAGATCGACATGGCCGTCGCCCAACATCAACCTGCGCGATCCGGTCATGTACCGGATCCGCAAGGCCACCCACCAGCGCACGGGCGATGCAGTGGTGCATCTATCCGCTCTACGACTGGGCGCACGGCCAGTCGGACTCGATCGAGGGCGTGACGCACTCGATGTGCTCGCTGGAGTACGAGGATCACCGGCCGCTCTACGACTGGTTCCTCGACGCGCTCGGCATCTTTCATCCGCAGCAGATCGAGTTCGCGCGCCTGAACCTGAGCTACACGGTCATGAGCAAGCGGAAGCTGCTGCAGCTGGTGGAGAGCGGGCAGGTCCGCGGCTGGGACGATCCGCGCATGCCCACGCTGGCCGGCCTGCGCCGCCGCGGCTACACGCCGGAATCGATCCGCGATTTCGCGAGCGGATCGGCGTGACCAAGGCCGCCAACCTCGTGGAGCATGGCGTATCTCGAGCACTGCCTGCGCGAGGATCTCAACAAGCGCGCCGAGCGCCGGCTGGCCGTGCTGCGGCCGCTGAAGCTGGTCGTGCAGAACTATCCCGGCCGGCCAGGTCGAGGAGTTCGAGGCGGTCAACAATCCGGAAGATCCGAGCGCCGGCACGCGCAAGATTCCGTTCTCGCGCGAGCTCTACATCGAGCAGGACGACTTCCGCGACCCGGCGCCGCCCAAGTACTTCCGCCTGTCGCCCGGCGCCGAGGTGCGCCTGCGCTACGCCTACATCGTGAAGTGCACCGACGGTGAAGCGCGACGCCTCCGGCCAGGTGATCGAGGTGCACTGCACCTACGATCCCGACTCACGCGGGGGCGACAGCAAGGGCCGCAAGGTGAAGGGGACCATCCACTGGGTCTCCGCCGCCCACGCCGTCGACGCGGAGGTGCGCCTGTACGACACGCTCTTCACCGTGCCCAAGCCCGACGACGCCGAGGACTACGCCAGCGTGCTGAACCCGACCTCGCTGGAGGTGCTGACCGGCGCGAAGGTGGAGCCGGCGCTGGCCGGCGTGGCGCCGGAGACGCACGTGCAGTTCGAGCGCACTGGCTACTTCGTGTCCGACTGGCGCGACCACACCGCCGCGCGCCCCGTCTTCAATCGCGCGGTCGGGCTGCGCGACACGTGGGCGAAGATCGAGAGCAAGGGGTAGGGCGCGTATCACTCGGGACACATTGTGGGTTGCCGCAGCCTGATGCAGCCTCGGAAGCGTGGCGATCCGATTCGCGTGGGACCCGCGCAAGGCGACAGCGAATGAACGCAGACACGGCGTCGCATTCGTCGAGGCGGTCACAGCCTTTCATGACCCATTGTCCATCACCATCGATGATCCGCTCCACTCGTTCGACGAGGAGCGGTGTCTGCTCATTCGGCTTTCGAGGGCAAACAGGCTGCTCGTCGTCGCGCACCGAGATGACGGAGATGATATTCGTATCATCAGCGCTCGCCCTGCGAGCCGCCGTGAGCGGAGAACGTATGAAGAGGAAAGCAGTGGATAGTGATCGAATGCTCGAGGAGTACGATTTTCGGGGTGGCGTGCGAGGGAAATACATCGAGCGGCTCCGCGGTGGGTGCAATCTTGTGCTCCTGGAGCCAGACGTGGCGGCGGCGTTTCGCACTTCGAAAGCCGTGAACCGCGCATTGCGGGGTGTCATGCGGCGCACGACTCGGAAGCGGCGAGGGAAGACGCCGGCGAGTCGGTAAACGGTCTAACGCCGCTGGTCAGAAATCCTGGTTGAGAATTGCCGTAGGCGTTCCTGAGTCTGCGGGGTCAACAGCGCAACCAGCCCGGCCGGATCGGACTTGCCACGGTCCAGCATCTCCGACATTTTCGTGATATCGCCGCCTGCCGCCTGCGTCAGCTCACTGAAGACGTCGAGCGCCAGGGCGTAGAACTCCTGGGTCAGCGCCTCCGAGCCGGTCAGCGAGCGGATCTGCTCGTCGATCCCCGTCGCCTGTGGGCTGCCGGCGATGGCGCCGGCGCGCTGCGTGGGATCGATCAGCGTTTTGAGCGTGGTCGCGAGGGCTTCGGTGGCGGCGGGGTCGAGCGGCTGGGCCCCGAGGGGCGCCGCCAGGGCGAGGATGGAGACCAGTGAGAGCACGCCGACCACACGTGTGAGCATTGTCGTCATCTCCTTCACTCGATGACCTGATCGGCGCGCAGGACGAGTGACTGGGGAATGGAGAGGCCTAGCGCCTTGGCCGTTTTCAGGTTCAGCACCAGCTCGTACTTGCTCGGCTGCTCGATGGGCAAATCGCCAGGCCTGGCACCCTTGAGAATCCTGTCCACGTAGGCGCCGGCGCGTCGGAAGAGGTCGTTCAGGTCCGGTCCATACGACAGGAGGGCTCCGGCCTCGACCATCGGGCTGAACTGGCTCATCAGCGGCACGCGGTTCTTCAGCGCGAGCTCGGCGATGAGGCGTCGATTCTCGACGGCCCGCGGGCCGGCGATGATGAGCCCGGCGCCAGCCCGAGCGCTCCGGGCGGTCTTGAACGCGCCCTCGAAATCCTGGATCCGCCCGACATCAACGTGCTGGAGCTGCAGGGACAGCGCCCGGGCGGGGCCGGCCATCACCACCGATCGGTCACCGTCCCTCCGCCGATCGACGTCCCACACGACAATGACGCGCGCCAGCCCGGGGATCGCGGCTTTGAGTAGATCCAGTTGCTTCTCGACAAACACCTCGACCTGGCCGACCGCCAGTCCGGTCAGATTCGCGCCGGGACGGGCGAGGCTGGAGGCGCCCACCTGCCGCGGATCGATGGAGGCGATCATGACGACAGGGGTGGTCGGGGTCGCGGCCGCCGCCGCGCGTGTCGCCTCCGGACCGAGGGCGAGGATGACGCTGACGCTGGATTGCGCAAGCTCGGTCGCCAGACCTGCCAGTTGTTCGGGCTGCACGGCCCACCGTCGATCGATGGCGAGATTCTGTCCCTCAACCCAGCCCAGCTCGGCGAGGGACTTCGTCAAGGCGTCGAGCTGCGGTACCTGAGCGGCACTCGACGACGAGCCCGTCAAGAGATACCTAGCCGCGGCGTCTTTGACTGCGCGTGGGCGGACATCACCGCCGCCACCAGACCGAGAGCGAGGGCGATGACGACGGCGAGCGGCAGGCGCTTCATCACCGCTATCGTAGCAGGGGCGGCGGCCGGGGCGGCCAGAGCTGCAGGCGGTGGCTACGTGCGGCGGGCTTCGAGCGCGGCGAGTCGCTCGCGGATGTCGATGGCGGTGCGGAGCTCGCGGTCGACACCGTCGATCCTGGCGTCGACGCGACGAATCTCGGCGATCAGCTCACCCTTCATGTGGCCCATCTGGGCGGCCAGCGAGTCGATCTTGTCGCCGAGACGGGCGTCGACGCCGTCGATCTTGTCGCCGAGACGGGCGTCGACGCCGTCGATCTTGTTGCTCAGACGAGCATCGACGCCGTCGATCTTCTGATCGAGACGCCGAAGATCGGCGTGCATGGCCTGCATCTCGCCGCGGATCTCGTGCAGCGCTGGCGCGACGATGTCCTGGATGGCGCTCTTGACCTGGTCGTAGATCCCCATGCGCGGCATTCAATCAACCTCGTCAGGCTCGGTCCACGCCACGCTTAGGATACACTCTGTCCGCATGGCCGCCGAGTCCACCACGTCCTTCCACACCCTCACCCCCGACCGCGTGCTCGATGCCGTCGAGGTGGGCGGCCTGCGCTGCACCGGCCGCTGCCTGCCCCTGCGCGCCTTGGAGAACCGTGTCTACGAGGTGGAGCTGGAGGACGAGCGCCGCCTGGTCGTGAAGTTCTATCGCCCCGGCCGCTGGTCACGCGAGACGATCCTGGACGAGCACCGCTTCCTGGAGGATCTGGTCGCCTCCGAGGTGCCCGCCGTCGCCCCGATGGATCTCGGCTCCGGCCAGACGCTCAACGAGGCCAACGGCATCTACTACGCGGCCTTCCCCAAGGTGCGTGGCCGCACGCTCGACGAGCTCGACGCCGAGAACCGCCGCCGCATCGGCCGGACAATCGGTCGCATGCACGCCGTCGGCGCGGCGCGGCCGGCGCCCCATCGCCCCAAGCTCGACCTGCAGCACTACATCCACGAGCCGCTGGAAATCCTGATGAAGGGCAACTTCATGCCGGAGAACCTCGGCCCGCGGTATCGCGACATGGCGCTGCGCATCGCGGATGCCATCGCCAAGCCGCTGGCCGCCGCTCGTCCGCAACGGATCCACGGCGATCTGCACTGGGGCAACATCCTCTGGACGCCCGATCCGGTCCTGGTGGACTTCGACGACTGCGTGATGGGCCCGCCGGTCCAGGATCTCTGGCTGCTGGTGCGCGGCCGTGGCGAGGAGGCGAGCAAGGCGCGCGAGGATCTGGTGGAAGGCTACGAGCTGTTCCGCGAGTTCGACCGCTCGACGTTCGCGCTGATCGAACCGCTGCGCGCGATGCGCATCATCTACGTCTCCGGCTGGATCGCCAAGCGGTGGGACGATCCGTCCTTCCCGCACGCCTACCCGAACTTCAAGGACGTCCGCTACTGGATGCAGGAGTACGAAGCGCTGGCCGAGATCGCGGAGATTCTGACCTAGCGCCTCACTGCTTGCGGCTCAGAACATCGCCAGCGGATTCGCCGGCGAGCCTGTCCCCCCCATCACCGGCAGCGGCGACACGATCAGCATGAAGTCGTCGCGCGCTTCCTCCTTGCACGCCTGGGCCAGCGGCTCCAGCAGCGCGTTGTCCACCAGGGCGCAGCCGTAGGCGAACAGGCACGCGTGCACCGCCCACGGGATGTCGTAGCCGATCGGCAGCGCGTCGAGCATGTCCCACACCAGCACGCTCACGTCGTGATCGCGCAGGAACGGCAAGCAGGAGACGTGCAGCCCGGGGCGGGTGAGCGTCGCCGACGGACCGAACACCTTGCTGTACGGCTTCTCCGGGTCCTGCGCCTGCCAGGCCTCGCGTCCCGAGTAGACGGCGACGGCGTCGCCGGGCTCCAGCTTCACGCCACGCTTGGTGAGGATGTCGTCCAGCTCCCAGCCGTGGACCGGACGGTCCTCGGTGACGAACTTGGTGCCGCGATGCCGCGGGACGTCGAGCAGGACGCAGCGGGTGATGATGCCGTGCTGCCAGTGCTCGATGGCGCCGAAGCGGGCGCCGTCGAAGCCGATCTCCTTCTTGGGGTCACGGCCGTTCCACATGGCGTCGTCGTCCCAGGTGTGGCAGAGCGCGTCGATGTGGGTGGAGGCGACGCCGTGATAGAAGATGCCGTAGTAGTCGGCGGCGAAGCCGCCCTTGCCGCGCGGCAGCGTCTTCATGTAGTGGTGCGCGGGCAGCGCGTTGTTCGGGCCTGGCTCCTTGGGGAACGGCCGGCTCAGCGAGAGGCTGCGTCCGCTCGTCACCAGGCGGGCGGCGGCGGCGCGCTTGGCCGGCGTGACCAGGTTCATCACGCCCTGCTGATCGTCCTTGCCCCAGCGACCCCAGTTGCGGCGCTCGCGGATCCAGCTCATCACTTCCTTCTCGGTCGGTAGGGGCTTCTCGGGCATCGTCGCCTCCGGGTGTGGGTGAGTGCGCCGGTATAGTACCAGTGACCCGACGCCCGCGAAGGGCCGGCCGTATAATGACGTAGCGTGTCGAGTTGCTTGCATCGCTCGCCCCTCTCGCGCAGATCCGTGCTGGTCGGCCTGGCCGCTGCCACGCTGTGGCCCCGCCTCGCCGTCGCCGCGGGGCCGATCGTCGTCGAGGACTGGGGCGGCCAACCCCTGGGGGCCCGCGGCGTGCCGCAGGGCTGGCGCAGCTACGAAACGCCGGGTGGTCATCCCAAGTACGACTTCACGATCGTCGAGGATGGCGGGCATCGCGCGCTGGAGCTCAAGAGTGACGACGACCACTCCACCGTCGCCAAGGAGCTCGACGTCGACCTGGGCGTGACGCCCGTGCTCGAGTGGGCGTGGCGGGTCATCTCGCATCCGGCCGGGGCCGATCTGACCAAGCGCGCGACCTCCGACGTGACGGGCCACATCTTCGTCGTGTGGCCGCGGTTTCCGGCCATGCTCCGATCGCGGCTGATCGGCTACATCTGGGACCCGGCGTTGCCCGTGGGCTCCACCGTCAAAAGCCAGAAGACGGGCACCGTGAGCTTCGTGGTGGCGCGCTCGGGGCCGCAGGGGTTCGGCGAGTGGTCGATCGAGCGGCACGACGTGGCCGCCGACTACAAGCGCATCTACGGCGAAACGGCGCCGAAACCTGGCGCGGTCGCGCTGTCGATCGACACCAACGACACCCGCGCCAGCGCCGTCGCGCGCTTCGGGCGGATCGCGTTCGTGGCGCGGTGAGCGCGATGGAGCTTCCGTTCCCCATCGTCCGGCACCCCCTTCCGGAGACACGGACGCCGGTGCTGGTGAGCGTGCCGCACTACGGCACGCAGCCGCTGCCCCACATCACCCGCGACGACTACGGCGAGCCGCACTTCGAGACCTTCGCCTACGGCTTCGCCGATACCTTCGCGAGCGATCTCTACGCCGATCTGCACGAGCACGGGGCCACCGTGCTGGCCACCCCGTTCTCGCGCATGTTCGTCGACGTCAACCGCCGCCGCGACGACTTCGAGCATCTCGATGGAGAGGTCCGCTCGCGCCGCGGGGTCGTCCGCACCCACACCATGCGGGACGTCTCGATCTTCGCCCGCCCGCTCGGTCTCGCCGATCTCGAGGCGCGCCTGCAGGCGCTGTACGATCCCTACTACGCGACGCTCGAGCATCTCCTCGGCGAGATCCACGAGCGCTACGGCTATGCCTTGCTCCTCGACGGCCACACCGGCAGCCCGCGCCGCATGAAGGACCACCAGGTGATCATCGGCACGCGCCACGACGCCACGTGCGCCCTGCCGCTGGTGGAGACGGTCGCGACGATCTTCACCCGCCACGGCTTCGAGGTGCACCGCAACATCAGTGGTTACACCGGTGGCAACATCGTCGCGACGTACGGACAGCCCGAGACCCGGCGGGTGCACGCGCTCCAGCTGGAGATCAACGCGTCGCTCTTGATGACGACCAGCCGCGAGGAGTTCATCGCCCACATCACGCGCGGCGGCATCCCGGACAAGGACGAGGCCAACATCGCCCGCGTGCGGTGCTGCCTGCAGGAAGTGCTGGCGGCCTTGCCGGCCGCGCTGGCCGCCGTGCACCAACCGCCGTGAGTCTCGGCGTCGGGCCGTCTCCGGCCCCGGGGCCCATCTTCCAGGTCGAGCATCTCTCGCTCGCGTATCCGGGACGCCGGGGCCAGCCGCCGGCGCGGATTCTCACCGACGTGTCGGTGGCGGTGGAGCGCGGAGGCGCGCTCACGCTCGTCGGTCCGTCGGGCTCCGGGAAGTCGTCACTCCTGCGGTGCCTCAACCGGCTCGAGGAGCCCACCGGGGGCACGGTCGTCTTCGACGGTCGCGCCTTCACCGAGTGGGATCCGCGCGAGCTTCGACGTCGCGCCGCGCTGGTGCTGCAGACCCCGGTGCTCTTCGAGGGTACGGTCCGCGACAACCTCAGCCTGCGCGCGATGAAGGTGGCGCTCGACTGTTCCGAGGGCCGGCTGTGCGAGACGCTGGCCGAGGTCGGCCTCGAGGCCGCGGTCCTCGACCGAGAGGCCGCGACTCTGTCGGGAGGCGAGAAACAGCGGGTGACGATCGCGCGGGCGCTCCTGCGGGAGCCGCAGGCGCTGCTCCTCGACGAGCCGACCTCCGCGCTCGATCCGCCGAACGCGACGCTGGTCGTCGAGACGGTGTGTCGACTGCGCCGGGCTCGCGGACTCACCGTGGTGGTGGTGACCCACTCGCCGGAGCTGGTCCGTCAGCTTGGTGGCGCGCTCCTCTACCTGGTCAAGGGGCGCGTGCAGTCCTATGAGCGCCTGGATGGTGATCCGAGCGGCGCGATCGCCGATCAGCGGCTGCAGGCGTTCCTCGCCGGCGTTCATCCATGACGAGCGGCGTCGGCAGCATCGATCTCTCGTTCTGGCAGCTGGGGCTCGCGCTGCTCCTGGTCGGTGTCCTCGTCGTGATCTCGGCCCGCCAGCGGCTGGGGCTCGAGCGCGACCTGGCGATCGGCGCCCTGCGCACGCTGGTCCAGCTCTACCTCGTCGGCCTCATCCTGGCCGCCGTGTTCTCGGCCGCCCAGTGGTACTGGGTGCTGCTGATCCTGGTCGTGATGGCGGCCATCGCCACCCACGCGGCCGTGTCGCGTCTGGCAAAGCCGATCCCCGGAATCTTCTGGATTGCCGCGACGGCGCTCACCGTCTCGACCGCCGCGACGCTCACCTATGTGATCGGCGTGGTCGTCCGCCCGCACCCCTGGTGGGAGCCGCAATACCTCATCCCGATCGCGGGCATGATCCTCGGCAACTCGATGACCAGCGCCGCGCTGGCGGGCGAGCGCCTGCAGGGCGATCTCGCCGCCCGCCACGATCAGGTGGAGGCACGCCTGGCCCTCGGCTTTTCCGGGCGCGAGGCCGTCCAGCCGCTGGTCCGTGCTTCGCTGCGTGCGGCGATGATCCCGACCGTCAACGGCATGATGACGGTCGGCCTGGTCCAGCTCCCGGGGATGATGACGGGCCAGATCCTGGCCGGCGCCTCACCGCTGGTGGCGATCCGCTACCAGATCGTCGTGGTCTTCATGCAGGGCGTGGCCACGGCGCTTGGATCGCTGATGTTCGTACGGCTGGCCACCAGCCGTTATCTGACACCCGCGCACCAGCTCCGGCGCTACTTGCTGTAGCGCGGGCGGGCTCCTCGGCCGATGCTCACGGCTCCAGTCAGCGAGCTCCTCAGGCTGGCGGGAGCAGAGCGGCGACGGCGACGAGGGCGCTCGGCGCGGCGAGCGGGGAGATCGAAGCGTCGCGGGCCAAGCGCTCACGGCTGCGATACTCCCACCCGAAGCGCGCCCGCGTGACCGGAGTCGGAGCGCGATAGACCTCGAGGACCGACTCCCCGAGGTTGACGATCCAGTAGTCGGCAATCCCCGCGCGCGCATACAGGCTGCCCTTGTAGCGGCGGTCGATGGCCAGTGAGGTCTCGGCGATCTCGACGAGCAGGAGTGGGGTCGCCGGATGGCTGCGCGCGTAGTCCCAGGGGGCGCCCTGGACGACGACGACATCAGGCTCAGGCTCCGAGGAGTCGTCGAGCGCGATCGGCAGCTGCGGGCGCACGTGAAAACCGGAGCCGAATGCCTGCGCGAGCGCCTGCTGCAGCGCGACCACGGCGGCGCTGTGGCGACTACCCTGAGGCTCTCGCACGACGAGGAGCCCATCGAGCAGCTCGACGCGCTCGCCCTCTCCGAACACCCCATAGCCGATGAGCCGATCGTACTCGGCCCGGGTCCAGCGGCGAGTTCTCACGAGCGGATCGTCGAGCGCCATGGGCCAAGGATAGCGGCAGGCGTGGGGGCGAGCAATGTCCCGGAAACAATACGTCCGGAGCGCTCGCGGCAGTCTCACGTGCGCCGTATCTCCACGTCGCGGTATTCTCGCGGGCGGGGAGGGGCGCATGGCGCGTGCCGCGGAGGTCGATGTCCCTGGATGGGCCGAGGCGGTCGAAGCGTACTTCGAGCGCGGGTGGACCGACGGTCTGCCCGTCGTTCCCGCCACCCCCGAGGCCATCCGGCCCTTCCTTGCTGTCGCGGGGCTCGAGCCGGGGGACATCGTGCTCACCGAGGCGACGCGCCGGCGCTCGATCAGCGCCGAGAAGGTCGCCATCAACGCGGTGATGGCCGGGTGCCGGCCGGAGTACATGCCGGTGCTCCTCGCGGCGCTCGAGGCCATGGCCGATCCGGCGTTCACGCTGCACGGCGCGATCACCAGCACGGGCGGATCGGCGACGCTGGTCGTCGTCAACGGTCCGATTCGCCAGCGCCTGGGCTTCAACGCCGCCGGTAACGTCTTCGGCCCGGGCTGGCGCCCAAACGCCACTATCGGACGCGCCATCCGGCTCATCACGCTCAATTGCCTCGGCGCGCAGCCCGGCCTGCTCGATCGCTCGACGCAGGGGCACCCGGGCAAGTACTCGTACTGCATCGCCGAGCTGGAGGAAGCGAACCCGTGGGAGCCGCTGCACGTGACGCGGGGGCTGCCGCGCGAGACGAGCGCGGTGACCGTCTTCGCGGCCGAGGGGCCGCACAACGTGCTGAGCCACTACGGCGAGACGGCCGAGGCGGTGGTCGTCGCGCTCGCCGATGCCATGGCGGGGCTCGGCAGCTTCAGTCCGGGCGAATCGTTCATCGTGCTGGCGCCCGAGCACGTGCAGATCCTGGTGCGCGATGGCTGGAACAAGCCGCGCCTGCGCGAGGCGCTCTACGCGCGCGCTCGCCGCACGCGCGCCGATCTCAAGCGGGGCGGCAAGCTGGCCGGCGCCGTGGAGCCCGAGGACGAGACGCGGTGGGAGCATCGCGGGCGCGGCCCCGAGGACATCCACCTCGTGGTCGCCGGCGGTGGCGCCGGCGGACACTCGTCCTTCATTCCGTCCTGGAGCCGCGACCGCAACTCGCTGTCGGTGACCCGAGCGATCCGAGACCCTCACCCACGGAGCCAGACCCCATGACGCTGAAGATCCTCGATCCGATGGTCGCCGCCGACGAGGCGACCGACGTCGCCGTCGCCAAGCGCGTCGGCGGCCTGGACGGCAAGGTGCTCGGCCTGCTGCACAACGGCAAGGTCAACGGCGATCGCCTGCTCGACCTCGTGCGCGACCAGCTCGCGGCGCGCTACCAGCTGCGGGACATCGTGGTGGTCAGCAAGCCGAGCGCGAGCCGGGTGGCCGACCCCGCCGTGCTCGACCGGCTCGCGCGGGAGTGTGACGCCGTCGTCACCGCGATCGGAGACTGAGGGTCGTGTAGCACGTGCAGTTTGCACGACGGGATCGAGTTGGACCGGCGGGGCGTGCCGGCGGCGGTGATCTGCACCGAGGAGTTCGTGGCCAGCTCGAAGGCGCAGGCCGCGATCTGCGGCAATCCGCTCTACGAGTTCGCGGTGGTCGCGCACCCCATCGGGAGCCTGACGCTGACGGAGCTGCAGGCGCGAGCGGCGGTGGCGCTGCCCCAGGTGATCGCGATTCTCACGGGCGGGGCGTGAGGGCGGGATCCAGCCAGACGTCCTGCAGCCGGCCCCAGCCGTAGAGCGAGTGGTGCGGCACGAGGTTCTTCACGTACGGCCACCGCGTGAAGTAGTCGAGCCGCCAGCAGAGGATCGGGCTCACCGCGGCGTCCGCCAGCTTGCGCTGGATCGTCTGCACGAGCGCCAGGCGCCTGGCGCGATCCAGCTCCTGGGACTGCTGCTCGATGAGCCTGGTGAGCTCGGGATCGCAGTAGCCGTGGTAGGCGCGCGGGGAGCCGCAGGCGTAGTGCTCGTAGAAGGTGGCGTCGGGGTCGTCGGGCTCCATCGAGGTGCGATCGGCGCCGAAGAGGAATTCGCGCCGGATCTTCTGCGGCTCCCACAGTGACGTCTCGACCTGCTTCACCGTCACCTCGACGCCCGCGCCCTTGAGCTCGGTGGCGAGAAACGACGCCAGGTCCAGGAACGCCGGCAGTCCGCGCGTCTGCAGCTCGAGCTTCAGTGGGTTGCCGCTGCCGAATCCCGCCTCGGCCAGGAGCGCGCGGGCCTTGGCTTTTTCCTCCGCCGGACGGCCCAGGCCAGGCAGGACGCGCACCTCGCCCTCGAGCAATCCCCACACGCCGAGCGGTTTGGGTGCCATGGCCGCGCCGGTGGCCGCGCCGCCCTGGTAGACCGCCTCGATCAGCGCGTGGCGATCGATGGCCCGGTCCAGTGCCTTGCGCACCTTCACATTGTCGAAGGGCGGCCGCGTCGTGTTGATGAGCACATGATCGACGACGGCGGTGCCCACCGGCGTGACGCTGAGGCTCGGCACCGCGTGCTTGAGCTGATCGGCCATGGTCTTCGAGGTGTCGCCGGGGAAGGCCACGTCCACGCGCCGCGTCTGCAGCGCCGCGGTGGCGGTGCTCCGCTCGCGGATGACCTGGTACCGCAGTCCGTCCAGGTAGGGTCGCCCCTTCACGAAGTAGTCCGGGTTCTTCACGTACTCGACGAACTCGCCGCGGCGCCACTCCTTCAGCTTGAAGGGGCCGGTCCCGATGCAGCCGGTGCGATAGCTCGCGGCGGCAACGTGCGCGGCGTAGATCGGCGTGAAGCCGGAGGCGAGCATCAAGAGAAGCGAGGGCTGGGGCCGCTTGAGCCGGAAGATCACGGTCCGTGGGTCGACGGCGTCGATCGAGGCCACGTTGGCCCACCAGTCGCGGCGCGGGTTGAGCCGCAGCTTGGGGGCGTCGGGCGCCTCGCGGAGCATGTCGAAGGTGTACGTCACATCCCGGGCGGTGAAGGGCCGGCCGTCGTGCCACTTCACGTCCGCCCGCAGGAAGAAGACCAGGTTGCGGTAGTTGTCCTGCCAGGACCACCGCTCGGCCAGCTCACCGATGATGCTCTCGGCGGTGTGCGTCGTCTTCAGCGGATCGAACAGCACGAGGTTGCTCAGGCACGGCATGGCCGGCCACATCGTGGAGATCGTCGGGCTCTCGTGGATCGCGAAGCCCTGGGGCAGGTCCTCGCGCAATCGCAGGTTGAGCCAGCCGCCCGCGGTGGGCGTCTGCCCGGGCGCGGGCTGAGCCGCGAGCAGCAGGACGAGCACGGCCAGCGCGAGCTGTTTCACGGTGCCGCTATGACTACCTGGAAGTATGCTGCCGCGCAAGGAGGAGTCCATTGGCCAAGGTCGAGATCGGAGTCTTGCTGCCCACGCGGGAGGCCGTCATGTCGGGGCGCTTCGAGACGGCGCCGCTGCTGCGCATGGCCGAGCAGGTCGAGGCGCTCGGCTACGACTCCGTGTGGGTGGGCGACTCGCTGCTCGCCCGGCCGCGCTTCGAGCCGCTCACGCTGCTGGCCGCCGTCGCCGCCCGCACGACGCGGGTCGCCGTGGGCACGGCCGTGCTGCTGCCGGCGCTCCGGCACCCGCTGATCCTCGCCCAGCTCGTCGCCACGGTGGATCGCATCGCCGAAGGGCGACTGCGCCTCGGCGTCGGTATCGCGCCCGACTCGCCCGCGGTGCGCCGCGAGTTCGAAGCCGCCGGCGTCCCGTTCGCCCAGCGCGTGGGGCGCCTGGTCGAGTCGATCGACATCTGCCGTCGCCTCTGGACCGGCGAGCCCGTGACCGTCGAGGGCCGCTACCACACGCTCGCCGGCGCGCAGCTCACGCCCACGCCGCATCGGCCCGGCGGCCCACCGATCTGGATGGGCGGCGAGGTCGAGGCCGCCACGCAGCGCGCCGGCCGTCTAGCCGAGGCCTGGGTGCCGAACAGCGTGACGCCGGAGGCCTGGGCCGCCGGCTGGCCGCGCGTTCAGGCCGAGGCGCGTGCGGCGGGGCGCAAGCCCCAGGACGTGACGCCGGCGCTCTACACCACGATCCATGTCGACCCGAATCCGGACGTCGCACGGCGCGCGCTGCACAGCTTCGTTCAGGGTTACTACGGCGCGCCCTACGAGGTCATCGCCAGGATCCAGGGCTTCCACGCCGGCGACGCGGCGTCGTGCGTCGAGCGCCTGCGGGGCTTCGTCGCGGCCGGCGTGCGACACATCGTGCTGCGTTTCGGAGGCGGGGATCAGTCGGTCCAGCTCGAACGCGCCACGCGCGAGATTCTCCCGCACCTTCGCGCGTAGCCACCAGCCGCCGGGGAATTCGGTGACGCCGCGGGCGGGTGGCGCGGCCCGCGCGCGCGCCAGCATGGCTCGCCTGTCGCCGTAACTCGCTCCGGGCCCGGCTCGCTCGGGCCCCCCATCCCCCGCAGGGGGCTGGGTCGCGACCAGTTGAATCGCCGGTGGCTCGCTCGCCGGACCCTGGGCTCCTAACGGCGACGGACGGCTCGCCATGATGGCGCGCGCGCGGGCCACGCCACCCGCCCACGGCGCCACCGAATTCCACTCACGCGTGACTAGAAGCTAGAGCAGCCGTCGTCGGGCAGCGGGATTTGGTACGGACAGATCTTCGAGAAGAACTTGTCGACGTCTTCGGGGCGCAGGCGGGGGGCGAGTGGCTCGGCGAGGGAGGCGGGGCAGAAGGCGGCGCGGCCGCTCAGCTCGCCGAGCTTGCGGTAACTCTCGAACTGGCTCTCGTCGTACCACTGATCCGACGTCGTCTGCTGCGGGAATTCCCGGTTCTCCAGCTTGTACTGGCGAACGTCACCGCTGTCGGCCGGGAGCACGATCGGCTTGATCCACACGAGGCGTCCGACGGTCTGGGGCCCCGTCACGTTCTTCCAGCCCAGGCTGCGCAGATGGCCCGCGTCGTAGCGAATTCGACCGCACACCACGTGGACCGTCACCGCCGCGTCGTCGGGGGGATGGAACACGCGGGTGTCGAGCACGATCTCGGCGCGGAAGTCGATGCGGCAGCGCCGGATGGCTTCGCCCACGTCGGCGAAGCACGCCTCGGGGTCGGCGCCGTTGTCGACCAGCACGATGTAGCGGCAGCCGCGCTCGATGAGCGAGTAGAGCCCGGTGTTGTCGAAGTGGCCGCCGTCGGTCAGGTAGCAGTACGAGCCGAGGTCGTTCGTCTGCGAGAGCGACTCGCGCAGCAGGTAGTACGGCCAGAGCCGGGTCTGCGACAGCGGCCACGATCCATGGCTCGGGGTCGGCACCCACAGCCCGAGGCGTACGTTGAGCGCGCCCAGCAGCAGCGCCAGCGCCGCGCTCGGGGTGGCCGAGCCCATGTTCGGGCTGACGGCGGCGCCCGAGGTCGCCACCGCGGCGCCGAGTGTGAGCGCGCCGCCCATGTAGCGCTCCGTCCGACGGAACCCGGTACGCAACGAGCCGCAGTAGCGCGGCGCCATGACGAAGTTGGCCGCCGAGCGCTGGGCGGTGACCAGGTCGCGGCCGCCGACCAGGTTGAGCGTGGCATTCACCAGGTGATAGGGCCCGCCCAGCGCGCTGTTGTTCCGCAGCGACGCCAGCGTCACGTCGTCGTCTTGATCCGGCTCGGCGATGTCGTGGCTGCGGTTGCGCCGTGCCTTGTTCGAGGCGCCGAGGTAGGCGCGGACCAGGCGCATCTTGTAGAACGTGTGCAGCGACAGCGCGTTGGGATCGGCCATCCAGCCGAGCGCCAGGATCCAGCCCGACATCGCGCCGAGCAGCGCGAAGCCGCTGTGCAGCGCGTCCGCCCGATCGCCGTCGGGGCCGCTGGCCCACACGTAGTCGAAGCCGGGCAGGTTGATGAACATCCAGACCGCCACCAGGGCCACGGTGGCCCCGAGCAGGCCGCGCACGCGCGCGCTGGCCTGGCTCAGCGTGAGCAGCCCCACGCCGATGGCCAGTGCCAGGACAATTTCCGCCCACCGTGCGTAGAGCGGGTAGTCATACGCCCAGCGCGCGGGCAGCGAGGTCGCGAAGCCCAGCGTCGACACGATGACGGCGGTGGCGATCAGGTAGATCACGGGAAGCCGCGCGCCCTCGGCCGTGAGTTGCTTGTTCTCCCACCAGGCCAGGAACACCGCGAGGGCGAGGCCGGCCCAGGCCGCGGCGGAGAGCGGCGGGAGGCGCTCGGGCATCACGATGATCCAGAACGTCAGCTTGTGCATCAGCACGCCGGCCAGCCCGGCGAGCAGCACGAGCGCGATCGAGGGCGAGACGGCCAGGACGAGACGGCTGACGAAGGAGGGTTTGGCCACGTCAGCCTTGTCACGGCCGCCCGACGGCGCCGAGACCAGCGCCGTGTAGACGGTGCTGACCGCGCCGACGACCGCGCCGAGGGCGGCGAGCTTCTCCTTCCATCCCTCGAAGTGGCCGTGAAGCACGTTGTCGAAGGGGACGATGAGGACCTCGTGGGAGAAGCCGGCGAAGGCCAGGATGAAGGTGCAGGTCGCGAAGGCGGTGAGGAGCGTGGCGTGCCAGGCGGTCGCTCGACCGCCCTTGACCGCTCGGGTCACCGGGGCGCCCTGCTCGGCATTGTGCTCGATGTTCCGGGCGATGCCGACGGCGGCGACCACCGTGAGCACGGCAAGCAGGATGTCCCAGCGGTGGGTGAGCAGGAAGTTGCCACGCGGCCGGCTCCACGTCGTGGGATCCGTCAGGCTCGGATCGAACACGGCGATCGCGGACCCGACGATGGCCAGCAGCGCGGCCAGCGTGGCAGCGTGAGTGATGGACGAGCCCGCGTTGTTGTAGTGCATCCACAGACCGGTCACCCACACCATCAGCGCGAACAGCGCCAGCAGCGGCCGCGCCGCCACCAAGGCGCGATCCCACAGGACGCTCTTGTAGTTCAGGACATCGTCGAAGCGATGGAGATCGACGTCCGGGAGCGGGTGCGTCACGCTGGCGTGGACGAATTCGGCGGCGACCTGGTCGTCGAACGGCTGCAGCACGAAGTAGAGCTGTCCGATCAGCGCGACGCCGCACAGGATCGGCAGCAGTATCAGCCAGGTGAGCGTCAGGTTGCGCGAGAACACCGCGGCCGCCCGCCAGGAGTCGCCGCTCAGCAGGCCCTTGCGCGGCGTGAGGTAGTTCGCGAACAGGCGCAGATGGTGGATGGGGTCCCAGCCGGCGAAGCGGGCGCCGTCCGGCAGATCCTGCCCGGGCGTGAGATCGGGCGCGCGCTCGCGCTCCCGTTGCTCGCGGGGCGGGAAGTACACGTCGGGCGGGACGGGCTGGCCGGCCGGGGGAGACGCTTGGCGCTGCAGCCAGGCGCTCCACCACGAGCCCGAGAATCCGCCGCCGGACACCGTCGAGAGGTAGTCGACCGTGCGGAGCGCGCCGAGGTCATGCATGGCCTGCAGCACGCCGAGCGAGAATGTGGCGCTGCGGATGCCGCCACCCGAGAGCGCGAGGCCCACGTAGGTCTCGAGCTCGTTGGTCTTGGGGTCCGGCTCGTCGGAGTAGCGCCGGGCCCGGCTTTCACGAATTTCGGCGCGCTCGGCGGCCAGGACTTGCTCGAAGGTGTCCGGCACATCGGTCTCGCCGCGGCCGGAGACGAGCTCGACGAGGAACTTGCGGGCCCGCTGGACAGTCTCGCCCTTCGGGAGCATTCGACGGGTACGGTATCATGACAGGTGCCTTCTTCTGGAGGACCCGCGCATGGACCATCCCGAGCTCACACGAGGCGGTTACTCGATTTTTCACGAGACGATGGCCGACATGACGTGGCTCGAGGTCGAGCGAGCCGCGCGCAACGGTGCCGTGGTGCTCTGGGGCCTGGGCGTCATCGAGGAGCACGGCCCGCACCTGCCGCTGGGCACCGACGTCTATCTTCCGTACGCGACGCTGAAGCTGACCCGGCGGCGCCTGGCCGAGCGCGGTGTCGAGGCGCTCATCGCGCCGCCGTTCTACTGGGGCATCAACAACGTGACCGGCTCGTTCCCCGGCTCGTTCACCGTGCGGCCGGACACCATGCGCGCCCTCATGCTCGACGTTTTCTCAAGTCTGAGAAAGGACGGCTTCGAGACCGTCTTCTGCGTGTCGGGGCAGGGCGACGCCCTGCACAACCAGACGATGGCGGAGGCCATCCGCCGCGGCCGCGCCGAGATCGGCGTGCGGGCCTACTTCGTGCTGGGCAGCGGGTGGGCCGAGCGGCTGCGCTTCGAGGCGGACGACGCGCAGTTCCTGATCTATCCGCTCAGTCCGCCGCCGACGCCGCATGCCGACGTGCACGCGGGCGCCGGTGAGACCTCGATGGCCTGGGGCTTCTTCCCCGACGTGGTGCACGCCGACGTGGTGCGCACGCTGCGGTCGACCGACCTCGGCCCCGACGATCTCGCCGAGTGGCGACGCGGCTGGTCCAACGCGCGGCGCAAGACGCCGCTGGGCTACCTGGGCGATCCGGCGGCGGGCGATCCCGAGCGGGGCCGCATGCTGCTCGAGACCCAGGCCGATCTGGTGGCCGAGGCGATCGTCGCCAAGCTGGCGAGCGGAAGCCCATAGCCCCAGCCGGTGCGGTATCATCCTTGCCGGGCAAGGAGGAGGTCATGATCCACCGCATCGCGATGATCCCCGGCGACGGCATCGGCAAGGAGGTCGTGCCCGACGGCCGCGCGGGTGCTCGACGCCGCCGGCCAGCGCTTCGGCTTCGGCTCGAGTGGCACGAATTCGACTGGAGCTGCGAGCGCTACACCAAGACCGGCCGGATGATGCCGGAGGACGGGCTCGACCAGCTGCGCCCGTACGACTGCGGTCTTTCTCGGCGCGGTCGGCTATCCCGGCGTGCCCGATCACGTCTCGCTGTGGGGGTTGCTGATCCCGATCCGCCGCGGTTTCCAGCAGTACGTCAACCTGCGCCCGGTGCGGCTGCTCGCCGGGGTCGAATCGCCGCTGGCCGGACCGCGCGCCCGGCGACATCGACTTCTACGTCGTGCGCGAGAACAACGAGGGCGAGTACTCCTCGATCGGCGGCCGGCTCTACGAGGGCACCGAGCACGAGATGGCGATGCAGCAGGCGGTGTTCACCCGCCGCGGCTGCGACCGGATCATGCGCTACGCCTTCGAGCTGGCGCGCAAGCGGCCGCAAGAAGCACGTCACCTCGGCGACCAAGTCGAACGGCATCATCCACACGATGCCGTTCTGGGACGAGCGCTTCGCGGCGATCGCGCGGACTATCCGGACGTCAAGACCGACCAGTACCACATCGACATCCTGACCGCGCATTTCGTGCGTCATCCCGACTGGTTCGACGTCGTCGTCGGCTCCAACCTGTTCGGCGACATCCTGTCCGATCTCGGGCCGGCCGTCGTCGGCTCGATCGGCATCGCGCCCGGCGGCAACATCAACCCCGAGCGCGAGTTCCCGTCGATGTTCGAGCCGGTGCACGGCTCGGCGCCCGACATCGCGGGCAAGCGGCATCGCCAACCCGATCGGCCAGATCTGGTCGGGCGCGATGATGCTCGAGCACCTCGGCCACGCCACCGCCGCCCACGCCCTCGTAGTGGCAATCGAGCAGGTGGTGGAGCAGGGCAAGACGCTGACGCGTGATCTCGGCGGGCGCGCCACCACCACCGAGGTGGCCGAGGCCGTCGCCGGGATCCTGGCCTAGCGGCTAGCCTTTCGGGAAGTCGTAGAGCGTCGCCGGGTTCTCCACCAGGATGCGGTGGCGCGTCTTTTCGTCGGGCACCCAGTCGGTGAGGAGATCGAACAGGACCGCGTCGTCCGGTAGCTGCTTGGACTGCTCGGTCGGATGCGGCCAGTCGCTGCCCCACACGCACCGCTCGGGCATCGCCTTGGCGTAGGCGCGCGCCACGGCGCTCGAGTCCGCGTAGGTCGGCGGCCCCACCTTGGTGTCGGCGTAGGCGCCCGACAGCTTGACCCACGTGCGGCCCTTGTCCATCAGCGCCCGCACCTTGCCGTAGAGCGGATCGTTGACACCGGCGGGCTGCGGGATGTGGGCGAGGTGATCGAAGACGATCGGCGACGGCACGCGCTCGAGGATCGGCATGACCTCCATGATCTTGGCCGCCGGCGCGTTGATCTGGATGTGCCAGCCGAGGTCGTTGACCCGCTTGGAGAGCGGCTCGATCATCTCGGGCGTGGTGGCGCCGGCCTGGGCCAGGTTGAAGCGGATGCCGCGCACGCCGAGCGCGTGCATGCGCTTGAGCTCCTCGGTCGGTGACGGTGTCGTCGACGACCGCGACCATGCGCGCGGTCGGCCCGAAGGCGGCCAGCGCCTCCAGGTGGGCGCGGTTGTCGGTGCCATAGGTCGAGGGCTGCACGAGCACGTTGCGCGTCGTGCCGATGCGCTTCTGCAGCGCGCGGTAGTCCTCCACCGTCGCGTCCGCCGGCCGCAGCGTGGCCTTCGGATCGACCGGGATACTTGGCGTTGTAGATGTGATGGTGGCAGTCGGTGGCGTTGGCCGGCGCCTTCAGCTTGGGCGCCTCGGTGCCGGCCGACCACTTCACGCTCTGGGCGGAGGCCGGCCGCGGATGGCCGCCCAGGAGCCCGGCCGCAGCGGTGAGCGACAGCGTGGTCAGGACTTCGCGGCGGTTCCAGTCGGTCGGCATCGTTGCACTCTCCTGGATGGCCACGGCCGTGTGGCCTGGTGGCAGAACCTGCTGCGGTTCTAGCCCTTCGGAAGCCCCAGCACGCGCTCGCCGAGGATGTTGCGCTGGATCTCGCTCGTCCCCGCCGAGATCGTGTACTGCCGCGCGGCCACCAGCCGGTTGAACCAGCGGGCCGCATCGGGCACCAGCTCCGAGCCCTCGTTGACGAGCGCGTGCATGCCGAGCAGCTCGCCGGCGGCGTCCGCGATGCGCACGCCCAGCTCCGAGCCGGAGAGCTTGAGGATCGAGCCCTCGGGCCCCGGCGCCTCGCCGCGGATCTGGCGGGTGAGCGCGCGGAAGCGCGTGTACTTCATCGCCTCGCAGTCGATGTAGAGCTGCGACAGGCGCTGGCGGATGCGCGGATCGTCCCACGCGGTGCCGCCGTCCAGCGGCAACCGCCGCGCCACCGCGATCAGCGCCAGCACCTGGCCGATCGGGTTGCGCGCGCCCGAGGAGTGGCGCTCGTACATCAGCGTGGTCGTCGAGACCTTCCAGCCCTGGTTGATCGGCCCCAGCAGCTGCGTCTTCGGCACCTCGACGTCGGTGAAGAAGACCTCGTTGAAGTGGTGGTGCCCGGTGGCCAGCACCAGCGGCCGCACGCTGACGCCGGGCGATTTCAGATCGACCAGCAGACAGGAGATGCCGTTGTGCTTGGGCGCGCCGGGATCGGTGCGCACGAGCAGGATGATCGAGTCGCGCGTACTGCGCGCCCGAGGTCCACACCTTCTGGCCGTTCACCAGATAGTGGTCGCCGCGGTCTTCCGCACGGGTCCGCAGGCTGGCCAGGTCGGAGCCGGCGCCCGGCTCGGAGAAGCCCTGCGCCCAGATCTCGTCGGCGTTGAGGATCTTCGGCAGGTACTGCCGCTTCTGCTCGTCGGTGCCCCAGTGGATGATGGTGGGGCCGACCAGGTTGAGGCCCATGCCCGGCAGCACCGGCGCCCGCGCTCGCGAATACTCCTCGTCCCAGATCACCCGCTCGATGATCGAGGCGCCCCGCCCGCCGTACTCCTGCGGCCACGCGATTCCGACCCAGCCCGCCTTGTGCATCGTCTTCTGCCAGACCACGCGGCGCTCGAACATCTCGCGGGTGGAGGCGACCCGGTCGTCGGCGGGGTCGTCGACGCAGAGCTCGGGCGGCAGGTTCCTCTCCAGCCACGCGCGGAATTCTTTCCGGAAGTTCTCTTGCTCGGGCGTGTACTCGAAATCCATGGCGTCTCCAGAGTCCTTCGGCAGCGAGGCTAGTGGTGGTCGCCCGCGCTGTCAAGCGCTTGGCCTACAATACCGGGGCGGTGAGTTCCATCCCCGAGGTGATCCGATGAAAGCCAGGCTGAACGGGATCGAGATCGAGTATCAGGACGGCGGGCGCGGGCCCGCGGTGCTGCTGGGGCACGGCTACTCGGCGACCGGGCGCATGTGGGATGGCCAGCGCGCCGCGCTCGGCGATCGCTGGCGGATCATCAGCTGGGACATGCGCGGCCACGGCCAGACCGAGAGCCCGAGCGATCCGCGTCAATACACGGCGGCGCTCACCGTCGCCGACATGCGCGCGGTGCTCGGGCACTGCGGCGAGCCGCGCGCGGTCATCGGCGGGCTCTCGCTGGGCGGGTACGTCTCGCTGGCCTTCTATCTGGCCCACCCCGAGATGGTGCGCGCGCTCGTCATCTGCGACTCCGGCCCGGGCTATCGCAACGCCGAGGCGCGGGCGGCCTGGAACAAGCGCGCCCACGAGCGCGCGGCGGAGCTGGAGAGCAAGGGGCTGGACGTCCTGGCCGGCCGCAGCCGGGAGATGCGCGAGGCGATGGGGCATCACGCCTCCGCCCAGGGGCTGGCGCACTCCGCGCGAGGGATGCTGGCGCAGGACGGCTCGGAGGTGATCGACGGGCTCGGGACGATCAAGGTGCCGACGCTGGTCATCGTCGGCGATCAGGACACGCCGTTCCTGGCCCCGTGCGAGTACATGGCCAAGAAGATTCCCGGCGCCCGCCTGGAAGTGATTCCCGGCGCCGGCCACTCGTCGAACCTGGATCAGCCGGCCATCTTCAACCGCGTGCTGGGCGACTTCCTGGGCAATCTGTAGACGTGGGGGGCCCCGATATGGCCCCCCCACCCCCCACGCTCCGCGCCCCGGCGGAGCCGTGGCGCTCCGCGAGCGTCAGGCCTTGCGCGCGAGGGCCGCGACCATGGTGAAGGCCCAGAACGCGTCGGGGTGCGCGGCCCACGCGCGGAACGCGGCGGCCATCGCCTCGAGGTCGGCGCGCGTGGCGAAGCCGTACTCGACCATGCGGCCGCCCATCGGCGAGGTCAGCAGGCGCTCGGCGTACGACACGCCCCAGTCCGTCGCCTCCTCCGGCGTCGAGTAACACCACACCGCCGCGGTGACCTCCACGTCGGTGACCGGCGCGGCGTTGAAGAGCGCGCGGAGCTGGCGGCCCATGCGCGGCTCGCCGCCGTTCTTGTACCAGGTCTTGAAGTGGACCTCGATGAACCGATCGATCCACGGATCCACCGGCCAGTAGGACACCGTGCCCCAGTCGACGTCGCGGATGCCGACGAGACCGCCGGGGCGGAGCACGCGCAGCATCTCGCGGAGCGCGGCGGCGGGCTCGCGCAGGTGCTGGCTGACCTGATGCGCGTAGACCGCGTCGAACGACTGATCGGGGAAGGGCAGCTCGTACACGCTGCCCTCGGCGTACGTGAGGTTCGTCAGGCCGCGCGCGGCCGCGTCCGCACGGGCGGCAGCCAGCGTCTCGCGCGAGAGATCGAGGCCGACGACCTCACCGGGCGCCAGGCGCTGGGCGAGACCCCGGGTGATGCTGCCCGGCCCACACCCGACGTCGAGCAGGCGCATGCCTGGCCGCAGCGACGGGAGCAGGAACGCCGCGGCCTCCTCGGCGGTGCGGCGGCCGTGCTGGGCCACGGTCGCCGGCGCATGGCCATGCGTGTACGTCTCGTGCCGGAGCGGCTCGCTGGCCACGGGAGGCCGGATCTCAGGCGCGATAGAAGGGCTTGTCGCCCTTGATCGTCACGCGATGGCCGTGGCGGCGCTGCGGATAGTAGTCCCACATCGCGTGGTGCTGCACGCAGCGGTTGTCCCAGAACGCCACCGAGTTCACCTGCCAGCGGAAGCGGCAGTGAAACTCCGGTGTTTCCACGTGACGGTAGAGGAAGTGCAGCAGCGCATCGCTCTCCGCGCGCTTGAGCTGCATGATCCGGGTGGTGAAGCCGCCGTTGACGTAGAGCGCCTTGCGCCCGGAGACGGGATGCGTCCGCACGATCGGGTGCTCGGCCTTGGGGAACACCTTGCCGGTGTCGTTCACGCCGTAGCGCCCGCGGTAGACGTGCTCGCCCTCGTGCATGGCCGTCAGCGGCTCCAGCATCCGCTTCATCGGCTCCGACAGCGCGTCGTAGGCGGCGTACATGCTGGCGAAGAGCGTGTCGCCGCCCACCGGCGGCAGCTCGTGCATGTAGAGGATGCTGCCCATCGGCGGCTCCAGGTCGCAGGACACATCCGAGTGCCAGTTCTCCCCGGCGACATGCTTGGAGTTCTCGTCGGCGTGGATGACCAGGATCTCCGGATGCTCCGGCACTTCCTTGGGCGCGGCCGGGTGGATGTGCAGCTCGCCGAACAGCCGGCCGAACGCCTTCTGCTGCTCGGGCGTGAGGTGCTGGTCACGGAAGAAGATGACGCCGTTGTCGATCAGCGCGGCGTGGATCTCCTTGAACGTGCGCTCGTCCAGGGGCTGGGAGAGGTCGGCACCACGGATCTCGGCGCCGGCGTGCGGGGTGAGCTTCTCCACCTGGATCGAGGCATAAGTCATGACCACTCCTCCTGGCCCGCGGACGGCAAAGCTCGAGCGGGTGAGAGGAGGCTAGTCGCGGCAGCGACGGGAAGTCAAGCGGCGGAGAGCGAGTCGACGATCGAGCGGGCCAGCGCGGGCAGATCGGGATCGCGGGCGCCCATCACGAGGACCGTGTCGCCCGGGCGCGCCACCGCCTGCACCCAGAGGCGTGCGGCCTCGTGGCCGGCGGCGAAGCCGCACCGCATGGCGGCGGGCAGGTCTTCCACCAGCCGCTGGCTGGAGAAGTCGCGGGTCACCGTACCGCCGGCGTAGAAGATCTCCGCGTAGCAGAAGCGGTCTTCCGGCCGCAGGATCTCCGGCAGCATGGCCTTGAGCTCGGGCCGAAGGAAGCGCGCCGGACCGAAGCCGTGAGGCTGGAACAGCGCGACGACCCGCCCGGCCCGCGCCTGCGCGGTGGTCAGCGCCGCCCGCAGCTTCTCGGCGTTGTGCGCGTAGTCGTCGACGACCCGGATGCCCGAGGGCGTGGTCCCGACCACCTCGAAGCGCCGCGCCACGCCCGGAAAACGCGCGAGGCTGGCGGCGATGGCGTGCGGCTCGAGCCCCAGCTCGATCCCCACCACAGCGGCCGCGGCGGCGTTCTCGAGGTTGTGACGGCCGGGCTGCGGGACATCAAGGTGAAGCTCACCACCGGAGAGGCGAAGGATCCCCTGCGCGCGCTCGGGTCCCAGGCTGCGAACCTCGAGCACGGCGTCGGCGTCGGGCGCCAGACCGTAGGAGAAGCCCTTGAAGCGACGCCCCAGGACGGCGGCCTCCGCGCAGCCGGCGTTGACCAGTAGCCGCTGGCAGTTGGCCCCGAACGAGGCGAACTGCACACGTAGCGAGGCGAGCTCGGCGTGATCGCGGCTGACGTTGTGGACCAGGCCGATCGTCGGCGAGTAGCCGACCAGGGTGCCGTCCGACTCGCAGGCCTCGACAACCACGGGCCCCTCGGCCGGGCCGGCGGTGAAGCAGCCGTTGTTGCCCTCGCCCACCAGCGCCGCGCCGCCGAGGACCGTCGCCGTCACCCGGCTCTCGCGCAGCAGCCAGGCCACCATCCCGGTGATCGTGCTCTTGCCGCTGGTCCCGGCGATGGCCACCCCGGGCTCCCCGGCGTTGACGATCTCGGCCAGCAGCGCGGGCCGGGGCACCAGCTCGAGGCCCAGGCGGGTGGCCGCCCGCATCTCCGGTGTGTCCGGCTCCACCGCCGTGGAGTAGACGAAGCGGTCGATGGCCTCGGTCACGGCCTTGCCGTCGTGGGGGTGGAGTTCGATGCCCATGCCGCGGAGCCGGTCGGCCAGGTCGCGGTTCTTGCCGGCGTCGATCGACCGGTCGGAGCCCTGGACCTCGTGGCCACGCTCCCGCATCAGCCTGGCGAGCGGGTTCATTCCGCTTCCGGCGATGCCCGAGAAGTGGTAGCGCGGAGCGGGGGCCATCGAGGCGTTCAGACCAAGCATGCTGCTGGCTTCTGCACCGGGAATGCCAGGGCGGGGCGCACGATCGTCCATAGTGGTAGCGCGAGTTTAGGAGCGAGCGACGCCCTCGGCGAAAGGATTTCTGTATCCGTGTCAGTCCACACTGTCCGTCGTATGACGGGACGGCACGCGGGGCTGCGGGGACGGTGTGGGGTATCATCCCCGCACGGAGGCTGTCCATGAGCAACGTCGAGACGGTCCGAGGGCGCGCCGTGGTCGTCCAGCCGGAGCAGGGCGCGTCGTACTGGCAGCCGGTCCCCGCCAACGGCCACGCCGATCCCAAGCTGACTCCGGCAACGACCGGGTTCGAACCGCTGGCCATGGGCTACCAGACCATCGCCCCTGGATGCCGGGTGCGCGAGCACTCGCACGGCGACCAGATCGAGCTGCAGATCTGCTTCCGCGGCCGGGGTCGGGTGGTCGTGGACGGAGTCAGCCATGAGCTGAGGGCCGGCACCGCGTGCTTCCTGGGCTACGACGTCAAGCACGAGATCGTGAACGACAGCCCCGAAGACCTGGTGATGATGTGGGTGATTACCCCGCCCGGGCTGGAGGACTTCTTCAAGGCGATCGGCCGGCCCCGCCAGCCTGGAGATCAGGCGCCGGCGCCGTTCGCCCGCCCGGCCGACGTGGTGGCGGTCGAGCGGGCGATGGGGATGAACGACACCCGGGCCAACGGCTAGCCGCCATGCCAAAGGTCTCGATCGGCGACGCCGAGATCTACTACGAAGAGTCCGGTCGGGGCGAGCCGCTGCTGCTGGTGCCCGGCCTCTCCGGGCAGGGATCGTTCTGGGGACCCCAGGTCGCGGACTTCGGGCGTGACTTCCGGGCCGTCATCCACGATCACCGGGGCGCCGGCCAGAGCACCCACTCGCGCATCACGTACTCCGTCGAGCAGATGGCCGGCGACGTCATCAAGCTGATGGACGCGCTGGGCATCGAGGCCGCGCACTTCGTCGGCCACTCCACCGGCGGGGCCATCGGACAGGTGCTCGCGATCGAGCATCCGCGGCGGCTCAAGAGCCTCGTGCTGTCCGCGACGTGGGCCGGCCCCGATCCGTATTTCCGCCGCGTGTTCGAGTCGCGCAAGGAGGTGCTGCAGACGCTTGGCCTCGAGGCGTACTTGCGGGCCTCCGCGCTGTTCCTGATGCCGCCGGCCTGGGTCAGCGCCAACGATCAGGCGCTCACCGTGCAGCACCGCGCCGCGCTGGCGTCCGCCGCGCCGGTGGAGGTGATGACCAGTCGCATCGACGCCATCGTGCGCCACGATCGCCGCGCGCGGCTGGGCGAGATTCGCCTGCCCACGCTGGTGGTCGTCGCGCAGGACGACATGATCACTCCGCGCTTCTACTCCGACGAGCTTGCCAGCCGGGTGCCGGGCGCCAAGCTGGTCGTGCTCGACGGCGGAGGCCACTTCGCGCCCGTCGCCGCGGCGGCGGCCTACAACCGTGCGGTCGGTGGCTTCCTGCGGAGCCTGATCGGGCGCTAGTCGACTGGTCGACGGCATCGGCCTTGCTCGTGCTCCTCCGAGTGGAGGTGCGCGATGAAGTTGTGGATCGGCACGATGCTGGTGGTGGGCGTTCTGGGAGTCATTCCGGCAACCGTCGACGCGCAGGCCAATGATCCGCGCACGACGACGCCCGGCACGTCGGGCGCGGACCCGCGGACGGGGTTGCCGACGACGGCCCCGATCGATCCACGCACCGGTCAGCGGATGACCGCGCCGATCGATCCACGCACAGGTCTGCCGAGCACAGCACCGGTTGATCCACGCACGGGTCAGCCGCAGACGGCGCCCGTCGATCCGCGGACTGGTCTGCCGTCGACCGCACCGACTGGTTCACCGGTCACACCCGGGATGTCCGACCCCCGGCTGAACCCGGGGGGTGGGGCGCTGAACCCGCCCAGCGGAGCGCTGAACCCGCCGCCCGTCGGTCCGCGACCGGGAACATCGCGCTGATTCGACGCTGACCACTCGCGCGGTGAGCTGCAGCTTTCGCGCACGCTTGCCCTCGGGCCGAGTGATGTGTTACTGACGCAATCACTCGCGCCCACAGGAGGCCTGCATGACGCGCTTGAGCCGACGGCAGTTTCTCGCCACCTCCGCTGTCGTCGCCGCCGCGACCGGAATCGAGGGCATCGTGGCCGCGCGCCGTGCGCCCGCCTACGCGCAGGGCACGCGCCTGCACCTGCTGCAGTGGTCGCACTTCGTTCCGGCCGCCGACGTGCTGTTCGAGAGCCAGGCCAAGGAGTTCGGCAAGCAGGCGGGCGTCGAGGTGGCGATCGAGCGGATCAACCAGAACGATCTGCAGACGCGCGCCACCGCCGCGATCCAGAGCGGGGCGGGCCCGGACATCATCATCCTCGCCAACAACCACGCCCATCTGTACGAGGCCTCCCTGGTCGACGTCAGCGACGTGGCCGAGGAGATCGGGCGCAAGCAGGGTGGCTGGTACGAGTACGCGAAGGTGAACACGTTCGCCAGCGGCCACTGGATCGGCGTGCCGCAGTTCATCATCTCGTGGGCGATCACCTATCGCGAGGACTGGCTGAAGGAAGCGGGCTTCGAGTACCCGAAGACCTGGGACGACTTCCGCAAGGTCGGGCGCGCACTGAAGGCCAAGGGCAAGCCCTTCGGTCAGGCGTTCGGCCACAGCATCAACGACCCGAACAACTGGTGCTACCCGATGGTGTGGATGTGGGGCGGCGCCGAGGTGGCGCCCGACGGCCGCTCGGTGGTGCTCAACAGCAAGAACACGCTCGAGGTCGTGAAGTTCAACACCATGCTGTGGAAGGAAGTCTTCGACGAGGGCGGCCTGGCCTGGGACGACAGCAACAACAACCGCGCGTTTCTCTCCAGCGAGATCTCGCTCACCGGCAACGCGCCCAGCATCTACGTGGCGGCCCGGCAGAAATTCCCCGACGTGTACAAGGGCACCAACCACGGCCACTACCCGCCCGGCCCGGCCGGCCGTTACTACTGGCTGCCGGCGTGGAACTCCGTCGTCATGAAGTACAGCAAGAACCAGAAGGTCGCCAAGGACTTCATCCGCTTCTACATGGACCGCGCCCGCTTCGATCCCTACTTCGAGACGATGGACACGTTCGGCATCCCCGGCACGCAGGCGTATCGTGACAACCCGCTGTGGAAGAAGGATCCCAAGACGGCGGTGTTCCCGGAGACACTGCCGGCGGCGCGGCAGGTGGGCCACGCCGGGCCGCCCGGACGCAAGGCCACCGAGGTGCTGTCGAAGTACATCATCGTCGACATGTTCGCCAAGGCCATCCAGGGCATGAAGCCGGAAGACGCGGTGACCTGGGCGAGCGGAGAGCTGAAGAAGGTCTATGACGCCTGAGGAATTGAAGGGCGCGCTCAAGCGCCAGCTGGCGCCGCGCCGCGCGAAGTGGCAGAAGCCGGCCGCGGTGGTGCGGGCGCTCGGATTGCGCCGCGGGCAGGTGATCGCCGAGGTCGGCTCCGGTCCCGGCTACTTCACGTCGCGGCTGGCGCGTGCCGTCGGCCCGTCGGGGCACGTCTACGCGCTCGATCCCGAGCCGGCGGTGCTGGATGTGATGCGCAAGCGGATCAAGCAGGCCGGCGTGCGCAACGTCACGCCGGTGCTGAGCCGCGACGACGATCCGTTGCTGCCGAACGGCCGCTGCGATCTGGCCGTCATCATCAACGTCTATCACCACATGCACGGGGGCGCGGCGTTCCTGCGCCGGCTGGTCTCGCGCCTTCCGCGTGGCGCGCGCGTGATCAACGTGGACTGGGACGAGACGTCGGAGTTCGGACCGCCGCCCAAACGTCGCGTGCCGAAGGCACGGTTTCTTCGCGACGCGCGCAAGGCGGGGCTGAAGCTGGTGAGCGAGCGCACGTTCCTGCCGCACCAGTACTTCCTGGTGCTGCGCCGGGCGCGCTGAGGCGATCCGCTGACCAAGGTCTTTCTCGACTACGACCAGGCGGCGCTGGACCGCGCCTACGACCAGCCGGCGTGGGCGCCGAACATGCAGGAGGTCTTGCAGCGGCGCGCGGCCGCCAGCGACGCCGTGCGCGCGCGTCTCGGCCCGCCCCGTCGCCTGGCGTACGGACCCACCGAGGTCGAACAGCTGGACATCTATCCCACCTCCCGCTCGGAAGCGCCGATCATGGTCTTTCTCCACGGCGGCGCCTGGCGCGGCGGCGACGCCCGCAGCCAGGCGTTCGCGGCCGAGACGTTCGTGCGGGCCGGCGCGCATTGGGTGGTGCCGGATTTCGCGACGGTCATGGAAGTCGGGCTCGACGGCATGGTGGCGCAGGTGCGACGCGCGGTCGCCTGGGTAGCGCAGCATGCGGCGAGCTTCGGCGGCGACCCCGCGCGGATCTATGTCGGTGGCCACTCGTCGGGCGGCCATCTCGCCGGCAACGTGCTGGTCACCGACTGGCCGAGGGAGTATGGCCTCCCGGCGGATCTGGTGAAGGGCGGGCTCTGCATGAGCGGGATGTACGACCTCAAGGCGGTGCGACTGTCGGCGCGCTCGTCGTACGTGAAGTTCGACGACCGCATCGAGCACGAGCTGAGCCCCATCCGCCATCTCGCGCGGCTGCGCTGCCCGGTGGTGGTGGCGTACGGCACGAAGGACTCTCCCGAGTTCCAGCGACAGTCGCGCGAGCTCGCCGAGGCGCTACGCGCGATCGGCCGGCTGCACGCGCTGGTCGTGGGCGAGGGGCTCAACCACTTCGAGATGCCCGAAACGCTGGGGGATCCTTCGAGCGCGCTTGGGCGTGGCGTGTTGACGCTGCTGGGACTGCGAGAGGCGAGCCAGCATTGACGCTCGGCTCAGGCGGGCGTGCAGGGCCGCGATCACGTGCCCGGCCAGCGGTATCTCCGCCCCGCCGTCGCGCGTGGTGTAGGGCCGAAGCAGTGCGCCGCTTGCGCGTGTCCTCCTTCAGCAGTCAGTGCCCGAGGGCGCGTGCGACGGCGTCCACGTCGGCCTCGGTGTTGTGGAGGTGGAACGAGAGCCGCACCGCGCCCGCGCGAACGGCGGCCTTGACGCCGCCTGCGCCGAGGCGATCCAGCCCGCCGGGGGCGGTGATGACATGCCGAGTCGCTCGCCGGCAGCGCGAGCCGTGCGCGCAGCGCGTTGGCCAGGCCGACGTCGTGGCGATGGATCGCCTCGATCCCGACCTCCGCGAGCAGCTCGAGCGCGGGCACGGTGCCGACCCACGCGAGCCATGCCGGCGAGATATCCAGACGTCGGGCGTCCTTTGCCAGGCGAAGCGGCGGGCCGTAGATCGACGTCCACGGGTCCTCGCCCGGCATACCAGCCCGCGTAGAGCGGGCGCAGCATGTCCAGCCGCTCCGGCCGCACCACGCCGAACGCCGTGCCGCGCGGGGAGAGCAGCCACTTGTACGCGGCGCAGGAGACGAAGTCGAACGCGTCAGCCTTGAACGGTAGCCAGCCGACGGCCTGGGTGGCGTCGACGTAGGTCAGGCAGCCGTGGCCCGCGGCGGTCGTCGCGAGCGCGTCGAGTCCGCCGGGGACCAGCCGGCCGTCGGCGGATTGCACGGCGCTGACCGCGACCAGATCGACGCCGGGACCGATCGCGTCGAGGAGTCCGGCGAGCGGGACCGTCCTCACGGTGAGGCCGCGGTCGGCGTGCGCCATGAACGGAAAGAGTACCGACGTGAAGTCTTCCTCGGCGCCCAGCACGACCGAGCCGGTGGGCCAGGGCGGAGGCGATGAGCGCGCCGAACGTCGACACCTGGTTGCCGATGGCGACGCGCGCGGGCGTGGTGCCGACGAGCCCGGCGAAGCGCTCGCGCGCGCGGGTGATGGTGGCGTCGTAGGCGGCGGCCTCGGCCCGTCCGGTACGCCAGGCGTCGAGCGAGCCCGCGAGCGCGTCGAGGGCACGACGCGGCGGCAGCCCGATGCTGGCGGTGTTGACGTAGACGTTCTCCGGCTCGAACTCCCGGCGCGCGACGGCGAGGCTCAGCACGCTGCTCACGCGAGCCCGAGCCGCTTGCGCTCCTCCTCCTTCAGCACCCGGCGCAGGATCTTGCCGGACGCCGTCTTGGGGATCGCGTCGACGAGCGCGACCTCGTGCAGCGTCTTGTAGCCCGCCAGCCGTCCGCGCGCCCACGCCAGCAGCGCCTCCGCGGTGAGCGCCGGATCCTTGCGCACGACGAACGCCTTGGGGACCTCGCCGGCCTCGCGGTCCGGCTTGCCGATGACCGCGCAGTCGGCGACGCCGGGGTGCTCGAACAGCAGCGCCTCGATCTCGGCCGGCGCGATGCCGAAGCCCTTGTACTTGATCATCTCCTTCTTGCGATCGGTGATGGTCAGGTAGCCCTGGTCGTCGATGCGGCCGATGTCGCCGGTGTAGAGCCAGCCGTTGCGCAGCGCCGCCGCCGTCGACTCCGGCGCGTTCCAGTAGCCGAGCATCACCTGCGGGCCGCGCACGATGACCTCGCCGACCTCGCCGACGGGCAGCTCGCGCTCGCCCGTCTCCAGATCGACGATCTTCTGCTCGGTGTCGTTGCACGGCAGGCCGCCCGTGTCGATCGTCAGCAGCGTGTCGTCGTGCACGGGATTGAGGTGCGTCACCGGCCCGGCCTCGGTGAGGCCGTAGCCCTGCACGACCTTCACGCCGGTGAGCTGCGTGAAGCGGCGCGCCAGCTCGGGCGGCATCGGCGCGGCGCCGACCATGACCATCCGCACGCTCGACCAGTCGAGCTGGCCGATGTCGGGCCGGTTCGCCATGGCCAGCAGCACCGGCGGCACGGCGAAGACGATCGTGATGCGCCGCTCGACGATGAGCCGCAGCGTGTCGGCCATGTCGAAGCGCTCCATGACGACCATCGGCACACCGCCGTGCACCGCGCCGCCCATCAGCATCAATCCGTAGATGTGATAGAAGGGCAGGAAGATCAGGAACCGATCGGCGTCGGTCGCGCGGATCGACGAGTTGAACTGGATGTTGTTGCTCAGGAACACCTTGTGGCTCAGCAGCACGCCCTTCGGCAGTCCCGTCGTGCCGCTGGAGTAGGGGAGCACGAGCAGCTCGTCACCGCCGGCCACCTTCCCTGTCGGCTCCGTCGCCGGGGCGGCGGTGATCAGATCGGCAAAGCGCAGCGTGTCGGGCGCCGCGTCACACCGGGCCCGACGACGATCACGTGCTTGAGGCGTGGCACCTCGCCCCGGACCGAGCGCACCAGTGGCAGCAGGTCTTGCTGGACCACCACCGCCACGGCCTCGGCGTCGCCGAGCTGGTAGGCGACCTCCCGCTCCTTGTAGGACGGATTCATCGGGCTGGAGACCGCGCCGATCTTGGCCAGCGCGAAGAAGGCGATGACGTACTCCGGCCGGTTGGTCATGAACAGGCACACGCGGTCGCCCGGCCCGATGCCGATGCCACGCAGGGCATTGCCGAAGGTGTTCACCAGCCCCTCGAGCTCGCGGAACGTGATGCTCACGTCGTGGAAGGCGATGGCCTCCCGCTCGGGATAGAGCGCGACGGGACGGTCGAGCAAGGCCCCGTACGGGATCTCGGGGTACGCGAGTCGAGGGCGATAGAGCTCCGGCTGTGACGGTCGGCGCATCGGGTAACCTCCGCGGCGTATTATAGTCGCGCCATGCGGAGCGTCGCGGACGTCCTCGAGGCCAAGGAGCGAGAGGCCCTTGCCTCGCTCACCGCGGCGGAGCGCGTACGATTTGCGCTCTGGTTAGGCGAGCGTGACCTCGAGGCATTCCGCCTCGCTCACCATCCGCCGCTCGAGCGAGCAGAAGCCATTCGTTTGCTCGAACGGAACCGGCAGGAAGGTCGCCGTCCCTCCCGCTGCGTCCAAGAGATGATCGGCTAAGTTTGTTCGCCGGGATCATGGTCGCCCTGCGCGAGAGCTTCTCGGCGCATGTCGGCCGGCCGCGGTAGAGTATCGCCGCGCCGCGAAGGAGGCCGCCGATGGCACGCAAGCAAGCGCCGAGCGCTCGACCCGTCTCGCCGGACGACGTGGATCCCCGCTATCGCTGGGATCGGCCGCTGCAGGCGCCCGGCCACATGCAGGTCGATTTCGAGGAGCGCGTCGACTTCCGGCGCCTGCACGCCTATCGGCTCGGCCGTGCGCGGCAGGCGCTCGCGCCGTCGGGGCTCGGCGCCGTCCTCGTCTTCGACCAGTACAACATCCGCTATCTCTCCGGCACCGTCATCGGCGAGTGGGCGCGCGACAAGCTCACGCGCTGGTGCCTCTGACCGGCAACGGCGAGCCGTGGGTGTGGGACTTCGGCTCGGCCGCGCGCCACCATCGGCTCTACGCGCCGCAGATCCCGGCCGAAGCAGTCGCTGGCCGGCATGGTCGGCATGCGCGGCGCGGTGTCGCCCAAGGCCGGGCTCTTCAAGAAGGCGGCGATGGAGATTCGCGACATCCTCAAGGCCGAGGGCGTGGCCGGCATGCCGCTCGGCATCGACGTGGTCGAGCCGCCGTTCCTGTTCGCGCTGCAGGAGGCGGGGCTCGAGATCCGCGACGGCCAGCAGGTGATGCTGGAGGCGCGGATGCTCAAGAGCCAGGACGAGCTGACGCTGCTGAACATGGCCGCCGCCATGGTGGACGGCGTCTACCAGGACATCTTCGAGGCGCTCAAGCCCGGCGCGCGCGAGAACGAGATCGTCGCGCTGGCCAACAAGCGGCTCTACGAGATGGGCTCGGACAACGTCGAGGCCATCAACGCGATCTCGGGCGAGCGCTGCAGCCCGCACCCGCACAACTTCACCGACCGGATCATCCGGCCCGGCGATCAGGCCTTCTTCGACATCATCATGTCGTTCATCGGCTACCGCACCTGCTACTACCGCACGTTCAGCGTGGGCAAGGCGACCAGGCCCCAGCGGACGCGCCTACAAGAAAGCGCGCGAGTGGATGGACGGGGCGATCGCGCTCATCAAGCCCGGCGTGACGACCGACAAGATCGCCCGGGCCTTCCCCAAGGCGCAGGACATCGGCTTCGACAGCGAGATGGGCGCCTTCGGCCTGAACTTCTGCCACGGCATCGGCCTGGGCCTGCACGAGCGGCCGATCATCAGCCGGCTGAACTCGTTCGACGATCCGATGGAGCTGCAGGCCGGCATGATGTTCGCGGTCGAGACGTACTGCCCGGCGACCGACGGCGTGTCGGCGGCGCGCATCGAGGAGGAAGTGATCGTGACGCCGGGCGGCGCTCAGATCATCACGCTGTTCCCGGCCGACGAGCTGCCGATCGCCAACCGGTACTGAGCCATGGCCACCCAGCGCATCACCACGACCGTGGTCGGCAGCTACCCCCAGCCCGACTGGCTGGTGGACCGCGAGCGGTTCAAGACCAACGCTGTGCCCCGCATCCGGCGGCCCGAGGTCTGGCGGGTGGCCGAGCCCTGGCTGGAGCAAGCGCAGGACGACGCGGTGCGACTGGCGGTGGGGGAGATGGAGCGCGCCGGCATCGACGTCATCAGCGACGGCGAGCAGCGCCGCGAGTCCTACTTCAATCGCTTCGCCAACGCGCTCGGCGGCCTGGATCCCGAGCGTCACGGCAGCGCCATCGCCCGGCTCGGCCGGCCCACGCCGGTGCCGCGCGTGGTCGGCCCCATCGAGCGCACGCAGCCCGTCTCGCGGGCCGAAGCCACCTTCCTGCGCGGTGCCACCGATCGGCGGATCAAGATCACGGTGCCGGGGCCGTTCACGCTGTCGTCGCTGGCCCAGGACGAATACTACCGCGACTCCGAGCGGCTCGCCATGGCCTACGCCGCGGCGGTGAACGCCGAGCTGCGCGACCTCGAGCCGGTGGTCGACTGGCTGCAGCTCGACGAGCCGTATCTGCAGGCGCGGCCCGAGCAGGCCCGCGCGTACGGCGTGACGGCGATCAACGCCGCGCTGGCCGGCCTGCGCAAGCCGACCTGCATCCACCTGTGCTTCGGCTATGCGTACACGCACGCCCTGGCCGGCTCCACGAAGTCCGGCGGCTACGAGTTCCTGACGGAGCTGGAGCGATCGACGGCCACGCAGATCTCGATCGAGACGGCGCAGCCGAAGCTGGATCTGAGCGTGCTGGCCGGGCTGCCCAGCAAGTCGATCGTGCTCGGCGTGCTGGACCTGGGTGATCCGGCGCCGGAGAGCGCCGGACACGGTGGCCCGGCGGCTCGAGGCCGGGCTCAAGCACGTGCCGGTCACGCGCCTCATCGCCTCGCCCGACTGCGGCATGAAGTACCTGCCCCGCGACCTCGCCCGCGCCAAGCTCGCGGCGCTGACCGCCGGCGCGACCCTCGTCACCGGCACCCGCACGTAGCGCTTGACTAATACGAACGATCGTACTATTTTATGACCATGAAGACGGCGACCCGAGCGATGGCCCGGCCGCGGGCGGCCTCGAAGGGCGAGCAGACGCGGGAGGCCATCCTGACCCAGGCGCTCGGCCTGGCCACGCGTATCGGCTTCGAGGGGCTCACCATCGGGCGCCTCGCCGACGATCTCGGCATGTCCAAGAGCGGGCTGTTCGCGCACTTCCGCTCCAAGGAGGCGCTGCAGCTCGAGATCCTCCGCATGGCCGGCGCGCGGATGGTCGACACGGTCGTGAAGCCCGCCCTGGTCGTGACGCGTGGCGAGCCGCGGGTGCGCGCGCTGTTCGACGGCTGGCTCGCGTGGGAGCAGTCGCCCAGCCTGCCCGGCGGCTGCCCGTTCATGGCCGCCTCGTTCGAGCTGGACGATCGCCCCGGGCCGGTGCGCGACTTCGTCGTCCAGAACCTGCGCGACTGGCTGGACACGCTCGCCGGCGCCGCGCGCATCGCGGTGCAGGAGGGCCACTTCCGCGCCGATCTCGACTGCGAGCAGTTCGCGCACGAGTGCCAGGGCATCGGCCTGGCGTTCGTCCACGCCTCGCGGCTGATGCGCGATCCCAAGGCCCGGGCTCGCGCGCAGACCGCGTTCGAATCGTTGCTCGACGCATCGCGCGCGCCCTCGTTGCCCTCATCCGCCGCCGCGTCCAGCGGCCGGCGCCGCTAACCACCGAGAGGAGACTGCCATGACCGACCGCGAATACCTGGCGATGGAGATAAGCACGACCGTTCGATCTTTAAAGGAGCCGCCCTGGCTTCCGCTCGTCCGGGTCGGCCACCGCGTGTTCTCCGCGCTGGTGCCCGAGGCCGCCGCCGCGCGCGCCGAGCGGCTGTTCCTCACGCCGCCGCGGCCGCGCGGCGCCCGGCGTGGGAGATCGATCTCCTGGCGCGCGCCGAGGCACGGCCGATGCGCGTGGGCCCGCGGCGGATCGAGACCTGGACGTGGGGCACGGGACCGAGCGTGCTGCTCGTGCACGGCTGGGGCGGGCGCGGCACGCAGCTCGGCGCGCTTCGTCGCGCCGCTGGTCGCGCGCGGATTTTCCGTCGTCACGTTCGATGCGCCCGGCCACGGCGCCTCCGACGACGGCGTGGTGACGATCCCCGAGATGACGGCGGCCATCCACGCGGTCGCCGCGTCGCGCGGGCCGCTCGCCGGGCTCGTGGCTCACTCGGCGGGCGCGCTGACCGCCACCGCCGCGCTCTCGGAAGGGCTGGACGTGGACGCCGCGGTGTTCGTCGGCCCGCCGGCCGAGCTCGTCGGCGCCGCCGCGCGCTTCACCGAGACGCTGGGGTTCTCGCGCCCGGTGCGTGAGCGCATGCGCGAGCGGATCGCCACCCGCGTGGGTCGGCCCTGGTCGGCGTTCGACGTGATCGCCCAGGCGGCGACGCTCACCGCGCCGCTGCTGGTGGTCCACGATCACGGTGACGCTCGAGGTGCCATGGCAGCAGGGGATGGCGATCACGCGCGCGTGGCGCGGGGCGGAGATGCTGATGACCGACGGCCTCGGCCATCGGCGGATCCTGCGCGACCCCGACGTGGTGGCGACCGCGGTGGCCTTCGTGGCCGCGCGCACGGCCGAGCACGCGGTGGCCGAGCGCGGTGGCGAGCGCCGCGCTCGAGGCGACGCCGCTGGAGGCGTTGCTGGCTGGCTAGACGGTGGGTGCGCTACGCCAGCCGGCGGACGGGATTGCGCAGGGTGCCGACGCGCTCGAGCGTGATCTCGACGACGTCGCCCTCGACGAGCGCGTGCTCGTCGGGGACGAGGATACCGGTGCCCGTCGACAGCACGGTGCCGGCCGGGCAGGTGTTGCTCCGGCGCAGCCAGTCCACCAGCTCGTCGGGCGGCCGCTTCATCTCGCGCGGTGTTGACGCTGCCCTGGTAGAGGGTCTGGCCGCCGCGCACGATCGTGCACGTGAGGTCCAGCGTCGGCGGGGCCGTGATCTCGCCGGCGGTGACCAGCACCGGGCCCAGCGCGAAGCAGCCGTCGAACATCTTGGACTGGGGCAGGAACAGCGGGTTCTCGCGCTCGATGTCCCAGGCCGAGAGGTCGTTGCCCACCGTGTAGCCGACGATGGCGCCGTCGGCGCCGATGACCACGGCCAGCTCGGGCTCCACCGCCGTCAGCACCGAGTCGCTGCGCACGCCGATCGGCACGTTGGGGCCGACCGTGCGTGACGCGGTGGCCTTGAAGAACAGCTCCGGCCGCTTGGCCTCGTAGACGTAGTCGTAGATGCCCTTGGTGCGCCCGCCGTCGCCGGTGTGGGCCTCGTAGTACTCGCGGCTGCGGCGGTAGGTGATGCCGGCGCCCCACACCTCCGGCGGGTGCGAGCGGCGCGAGCAGATGCGGCCGGCGCGACGACGGCGCGCGGTCCAGATCCGACCACGGCACACGCGTGCGGGCGCTCTTGAGCAGGGCGCGCACCGGCGCTCCAGACGCGCTCGGCCGTGCCGTGCTGCTCGATCAGCTCGAGCACGGAGCCGACGCCTTCCTTGGCGGACGGTCACGTCGATGACCTGGTCGCCCTCGACGACGCCGACCCGCGTGCCTCGACCGGGAACGGCGAACTGACAGAGCTTCATGGTCCGTGGCCTCCGATACGCCGCCATGGGAACGCGGCGGTCTAGCGTAACACCGGACGCCTCTAGGCGCGCGGCGAGAGCCGACCGAGCACGTGCTCGAGGTGCTCGGCGACGGGTGCGACGGTGGTCAGGCGTAGCACCGGGCACGGCAGCGCGGCCAGCCATTGCTCGTGCATCGCCCGGTTTCGCTCGACGCGTGCCGGTCTCGTAGGCGGCCGCCCACGCCATGAAGGCCTCGTACCGGGCGTGATGCGCACCGCCGGGCGCGATGGCCCCCGGCCCGTACCGGCCCGCCTCGCGCCGGGCCAGACGGGCCAACCTGATGTCCGGCGGCAACACGATGAAGACGACCAGGTCGAACAGCGGAATGAAGATGTCGCCCCACCCGCAGAGCGAGCCGAGAGAGCACCCAGCCGCCCGGCCGCGCCAGCGCTTCGCCCAGCAAGGCCTGCCGCTCCAGCCGCGGTCGGATGGCCTCGAACTTCGGTTCCGTGGGGAGCCAGAAGAAATCGTCGGTGTCCAGGTGCGTGGAGCCGAGGCGGGCGGCCAGGGCCGCCGCCAGCGTCGTCGTCCCCGCGCCCGATGCGCCGAGAATGTGGACCTGCCGAATCTCAGTACTCGCGGGGATCGAGGACGTCGCGCAGGCCGTCGCCGGCGAGGTTGAACGACAGCGCCAGCAGGAAGATCGCCAGGCCCGGCCAGTACGGCCATCCACGGCGCCTGCTCGAGGAACTGCTGCGCGGCGTTGAGCATCGTTCCCCACGAGGGCGCCGGCGGCTGCACGCCGAGGCCGAGGAACGACAGCACGGCCTCGGCGATGATCGCGGTCGGGATCGCGACGGTGGCCTGCACCAGGATCGCGCTGACGATGTTGGGCAGGATGTGGCGCGCCATCACGCGCACGATCGCCGGCGCCGAGCGCGCGGGCCCCGTGCACGTAGTCTTCCTCCTTGTCGACAGCACGAGGCCCCGGGTGAGCCGGATGTAGGTCGGCGTGGCGCCCAGGCCGATGGCCAGCGTGGCGTTGGTCAGCGAGGGGCCCAGGATCGTGACGAGGCCGATGGCGAGGATCAGAAACGGAAAGGCCAGCCAGGCGTCGGTGAGCCGCATGATCGACCTGATCGAGCGCGCCGCGATAGTAGCCGGCGCACGAGGCCGACGGGCACGCCGATCGCGCATGGCCAGCAGGATCGAGAACACGCCGGCCTGCATCGAGATGCGCGCTGCCCCACACCACGCGCGAGAGGCCGTCGCGGCCGAGGTCGTCGGTGCCGAACGGATGCGCCCAGTCGGCGCCTTGCGGATCTTGCTCCAGTCCGTGCGCATCGGATCGCTGGGCGCCATCCACGGCGCGCCCACCGCCATGACCACGAAGAGCAGCACGATGACGCGCGCCGACGAGCGCGGCCGGGCGGCGACGGCCCACGCGCCAGGCCCGGCGCCAGCAGCCCGCGCGCGGCGCGGCACCTCGGCGGCCAGGGGCAGCGAGTAGGCGGGGCTGACCGCGTCACCCGGCATCGGCGGCGCCCGCGATGCGGATGCGCGGATTCAGCACGCGTGTACGACACGTCGACGAGCAGGTTGATGAGCACGTACGACGACGCGGTGATCAGCACCACCCCCTGCACGACCGGGTAGTCGCGCGTGAAGACCGCCTCCACGATCAGCCGGCCGAAGCCGGGCAGCGACGAAGATCTGCTCGGTGACGACGGCGCCGCTCATCAAGCGCGCCCATCTGCAAGCCCAGGATCGTCACCACCGGGATGAGCCCGTTGCGGAGGGCGTGGCGGACGACCACCGCGCGCCTGCGCCAGCCCCTTGGCGCGCGCGGTGCGGACGTAGTCGGCGCTCAGCACCTCGATCATCGCGTTGCGCGTCTGCCGCATCAGCACCGCGGCCAGGCCGCGTGCCGAGCACGAGCGCCGGCATCAGCATGCGCTTGACGTTGGCCACCGGATCCTCGGCGAGCGGCACGAACCCCGACGCGGGCAGCCAGCCGAGCCGCACCGACACGAGCAGGATCAGCATGATCCCCAGCCAGAAGTTCGGGACGGACACTCCGCACAGCGAGACGCCGCTGGCCAGCACGTCCCAGGCGGTGTTGCGACGCACGGCGGCGATCACGCCGGCCGGAATGGCGATGGTGATGCGCCACCAGCAGGGACAGGCACGCCAGCTCGAGCGTGATGGGCAGCTTGTTCGCGACGGTGCCGGCGACCGACTGCCGCGTGCGGATGGACTCGCCGAGGTCGCCGCGCAGCCGCGAGACCGATCCAGCGCAGGTACTGCACGGGCAGCGGGGCGTTGAGGCCGTACTTCTCGCGGATCTCCTCGAGGCCGGCGGCGTCGGCGTCGGTCCCGGCCAGCACGCGGGCCGGATCGCCGGGGATCATCCGGACGCCGGCGAAGACGATGAGGCTGATCAGCACCAGGGTGACGGCCGAGATGAAGCCCCGCCGGACGAGAAACTCGAGCACGCGGCTACTGCCAGGCGGTCCCCTTGACCCGGATCAGCCCGTCCGGCACCGCCTTGTAGCCCCTGAGATTCTTGGGAAACGCCACGATGTAGTTCGGGTGATAGAGAAAGATGGTGTTGCGCCGTGCCGCCAGCAGATCGATGGCCTCGCGGTAGAGCGCCCGCCGCTGGGGCACGTCGCTGATCTCGCGGGCCTTGTTCAGGAGCGCGTCGATCTTCTCGTCGCAGGCCCCGGTGGCGTTGAGGCTGCCCCCGCACGCCTGCCCCTGATGGATGTTGCCGTCGGGATCCACGCGCCCGCTCCAGCCGATGACGAACGCCGCGTGCTTGCCGTCGTCGTTGTCCTTGAGGGCGGAGGCAAACTCGGACGGACGCAGACTGATGTCGAAGCCGACCTCCTTGGCCATGCCCTGGATGACCTCGCCGAGCCGACGCCCCTGGGGATCGTTGATGATGACCATCTCGAACTTGTAGCCGCCGGCCAGCCCGGCATCGGCCAGCAGCTTCTTGGCTCGTGTGACGTCGCGGCCCGGGCACTTGCGCGTCTTGTCGAAGAACACGCTGTTGGGCGAGATCGGCCCGCAGCCGACGGTGTTCTGTCCATCCCAGACCACCTGATTGAGAGCCTCACGGTCGATGGACAGCTCGAGCGCCTCGCGCACGCGCGGATCGTTGGCCAGGGGCGTGCCGAGGTCGCCGGGGGGGTTCGTCTTACCCGGTCTTGTTGTGCAGGTTGATGCTGATGGAGTTGAAGCCCAGCCCGGTCACGCTGGCGACCTCGAACCGGCCTTCCTTCTTGAGGCTCGAGGCGTCGGTGGGGGCCACCTGGTGCATGACGTCGATGTCGCCCGAGCGCAGGTTGGCCAGCCGCACGTTGTCGTCGGGGATGATGCGGAACACGATCCGGTCGAACTTCGCCACCGACTGGTCGAAGTAGTGCGGCGAGCGCTCGACCACGATGCGGTCCTGGGCCACGCGCTCCACGAACTGCCACGGGCCCACGCACACCGGCGCGGTCCCGAACTTCTCACCGAGCTTCTTGTCGGCGGCCGGCGAGATCGGCATGCCGGCCCGATCGGCCAGCTGCGCGGTGAGTGGCGAGAACGGCGCCTTGAGGCGCAGCCGCACCGTGAGGGGGTCGACGACCTCGACCGCGGCGACCGATTCCAGCTCGCTCCGGCGGTTGGAGCCCTTCATCTCGCGGTGCCGGTCGAGCGAGAACTTCATGGCCTCGGCGTTGAACGGCGTGCCGTCGTTGAACTTCACGCCGGTGCGGAGCTTGATGGTGACGGTCTTGCCCGCATCGCTCACCGTCGGGAGCGCGGCGGCGAGCTGCGGATGGATGTTCAGGCTCTCGTCGATGTCGTAGAGCTTCTCGCACATCTGGGAAAAGATGATCCGTCCCACGTAGGTGCGGGACAGCGTCGGATCCAGGATGTCGGGATCCTGGTTGAGCGCCACCACCAGCTGCTTCTTGGGTGCCTGCGCGTCGGCAGACGCCATCGCCAGCGCCACCGCGGCGAGGGCGAGGCCGAAGATCGTGCGGATGCCGCTCATCGTCGCCTCCAGCGTGGAAGATCGGGTGACGGGCAGTATAGACCGCGCCCGCCGGAGCCAGCAATGCGCGGGGCGGGGTGGCGGCTCACGCGGGCCGGACGAGCAGGGCCAGGGCGCGGGTGCGGAGCTCGTCGGGGAGCGGAGCGGGGCGGCGCCGGTCCTGGTCGAAGTGCACGCCCGACTGCTCCAGGCTCGCCACCTCGGTGCCGCTGCGCTCGTCGAGCATGGTGTGGAAGAGGCGCAGGGACGAGTTGCCGACGTGGACCAGCGCGCTGCGCACGACCAGGGGATCGCCGGCCTGCACCTCGCCTCTCAGCCCGAGCTGGAACTCGAAGGTCGAGAAGCCACGGTGCGACTCGCGCATGTACGCCGGCGTGACGCCGAAGGTGGCGAGCACGTGGGCGTTGGACGCCGTGAAGCGGTGCACAGCCGCCGAGAGTGACAGATGCCCGGTGAGGTCGATCTCCCACGGCTTCACCGTGTCGCGCGAGCTGTCGCGGAAGCCGTCGAGCGTGCGGGGCCGCGGCCGGACGTCGCGGGCCGGCCCGTCCCAGGCGACGCGGCGCGCCTCCAGCTCCCGCCGCGCCTTCGACGCGACCGATACGGCGATGCGCTGCTCGACCGTGGTGCACAGCTCGCCGGCGGCCGACTCGAACAGCTTGTGGCCGAGCACGACCTCATCGGCGTCCACGGCGATCACCGCGCTGTCGATGTGCATGATGTCGCCGGTGCGGAGCTCGTGCTGATAGCGAATGAAGCAGTCCACCGTGGGGGCCGGATCGGTTCCGAGCGCGTGGAGCATCGCCACGCTGGCGTCGCCGATGCGCGCCAGGTAGTAGGCGACGGTGAAGTGGTCGTTGTCGTCCACCTCCCAGCGAAAGACGGTACCGCGATAGGTCTCGATCCACTTGTCGGCAGGCATGCGCGGTATGCTACCCCACCATGAACGACCAAGCCGATCTGATCTTCGTCGGAGGCCGCGTCCACACCGTCAATACCAGCAACGACATCGTGCCGGCGCTGGCCGTGGGGAGCGGGCGCGTCCTCGCCGCGGGCGGCGACGCCGAGATCCGGGCGCTGGCCGGGCCCGGGGCCCGGGTGGTGGAGCTGCGGGGGCGCTCGCTCCTGCCCGGGTTCGTGGACGGGCACTGCCATCTGACCGGTCTCGGGATGGCGGCGGCCTCGATCGACTGCAAGGCGCCGGGCATGCAGTCGATCGCCGCGCTGCAGGCCGCGGTGCGGCAGCGCGCGGCCAGCCAGCCGCCGGGCACGTGGATCCGCGGGCGCGGCTACGACCAGTCGCGCTTGAAGGAGAAGCGTCACCCGAACCGCCTGGACTGGGATGCGGTGGCGCCCGACCATCCGGTGATCTTCACGCGGACCTGCGGGCACATCTCCTCCGTCAACGGACGGGCCCTGGCCGCCGCGCGGATCGACGACGCCACGGCCGACCCCGCGGGCGGACGCTACGACCGCGACGGCGGGCGGAACCTCGGCGTCGCCTACGAGACCGCGCAGACGCCGCTGCAGGTGGCCGCGATGCCGAGCGCCGAGGAGTTCCGCGACGCGCTGCTGCGCGCCGACGCGGCGTACATCGAGGCCGGCGGCACCAGCGTGCACGACGCCGGCGGACTGGTGGGCCCGGCGTTCGGACCGGCCCAGGCGCTGGCCGACGCCGGCCGCCTGCGCCTGCGGATCTACGCCTTCGCGACGGTGAACAGTCGCCAGCACCCGCTCATGGGGTTGCTGGGCACCGGCGTCCGCACCGGTCTCGGCAACGAGCGGCTGCAGCTCGGCGCGTTCAAGGTGATGACCGACGGCTCCTCCAGCGGGCCGACCGCCGCCACGCGCGAGCCCTACACCTCGGACTGCCACGACTGCGGCATCCTCTACTGGTCGCAGGACGATCTCGACGATCTCATCGGCCGCGCCCACCGGCAGGGATTCCAGTGCACGGTGCACGCGGTGGGCGACCGGGCGATCGAGCAGACGCTGAACGCGATGGCCCGTGCGCAGCGCGAGTCCCCCCGCGAGGGGCTGCGTCACCGCATCGAGCACTGCGGCATCTGTCCGCCCGATCTCCAGACCCGCGTGCGCGAGCAGCGGATCCTGCCGATCATGCAGCCCGCGTTCTTCTGGGAGTTCGGCGATGGCTACATCGCCAACTACGGTCAGGCGCGGGCCGACACGATGTTCCCGGCGCGCCGCCTGCTGGCCGCCGGCGTGCCGGTGGTGGGCTCGTCCGACGCGCCGGTCACGCACTACGCGCCCCTGTTCGGCATCGAGCAGGCGCTGACCCGCGCGACGATGGCCGGCCAGGTGTGCGGCCCCGACGAGCGGGTCGATCTGACCACGGCGATCCGGATGCACACGATCAACGGCGCGCACGCGTCGTTCGAGGAGGGGCGCAAGGGCAGTCTCGAGCCGGGGAAGCTGGCGGACCTGGTACTGCTGAGCGACGACATCGCGCGAGTGCCGGTGAAGGATCTGCGGCACCTGCCCATCGCGATGACCGTCGTGGGCGGTGAGGTCGTCTACGAGGGCTAGGCGCGCGCGGCGGCGGCGGCTCGCGTCGCGCGCTTGACGCGCCCGGAGGCGGCGCGCTCGCGGTCCAGCAGGGTGCGCTTGCGCTCGACGCCCCAGCGGTAGCCGCTGAGGCTGCCGTCGCCGCGGATCACGCGGTGGCAGGGGATGGCCAGCGCGATCGTGTTCGAGGCGCACGCGCGCGCCACCGCGCGGGCCGCGCGGGGCTGACCGATGCGCCGCGCCAGATCGGTGTAGGTGGTCGTGGTTCCGGCCCGGAGCCGGCGCAGCGCGGTCCAGACGCGCCGCTGAAAGGCGGTCCCGCGGACGTCGAGCGGTAGATCGATGTTCTGGGCCGGCGCGTCCAGATAGCGGGTGACGGCCTCCACGCAGGGCTTCACGGCGCGATCGTCCTGCACGACCGTGGCCTTGGCGAACCGCTGGCCCAGGCGGCGTCGCAGCGCGTCGGGACTGTCGCCGAGCTCGATCGTGCACACGCCGCGCGAGGTGGCCGCGACCAGCAACACCCCGAGCGAGCACCGCGTGATGGCGTAGGTGATCGTCAGGCCGGGCGCGCCCGCGCGATAGGCTCCGGGCGTCATGCCGAGCGCCTCGCCGGCGGTCTCGTACACGCGACTGCTCGAGCTGAATCCGGCATCGTAGATGGCCTCCGTCACGGACGTCCCGTGCTGCAGCGACTCGCGTAGCCGTCCGGTGTGCCGCGCGGCGACGTACTCGCGCGGCGTCACACCGACCAGCCGCTTGAACAGCCGGTGAAAGTGGAACGGGCTCAGCCCGGCCGCCTGCGCGATCGCCTTGAGATCCGGCGTGTCCTCGGCCTCGTCGATGAGGCGACACGCGCGGCGGACGCGCTCGGCCGCGCTCACCGGTCCGTGGCCGTTGGACGGCGTGCAGCGCCGGCAGGCGCGGAAGCCGCCCGCCTCGGCCTGGGCGGTCGTCGCGAAGAACTCGACGTTCTCCCGCCGCGGTCGCCGTGATGGACACGTCGGCCGGCAGTACACGCCGGTCGTCCGCACCGCGTAGAAGAACCGGCCGTCGGCATCCGCCGACCGCGCCAGGACCGCGCGCCAGCGCTCGGCGTCCGCCTCCACCACCACTCGGGCCGAGTTCGGGTTGCCCATGCGGTGATCATCGCGTAGAGCCGCGGGCCGGTCTATCGCTTTCTTGCGCAAAAGTCCTTCGCGATCGCGGCGGACCGGGACATCGGCGCAAGGCCTGGATATCCGGATCTCGCGGCGGTCGCTACAACGGTCGCATGACCCCGACGCACTCGGCGGCCCGCGAGCAGCTGGGACTCGTTCTGACCGGAGGCTTCGTCCTCTGCGGTGCGTTGCGTGACGTGTACTTCTCCCGGACGTTGCAGACGTGGAGCCCGCTCGACATCGCGGCTCTGACGTTCACGATCTCGACCCTGGTGTTCCTGACCGTCGCGATGGTCCGAGATGGCCGAGATCTGATGGCGCTGACCCGGTGGCCTCGTGAGATCGTCGCCATCAACGCGACGTCGGCGACCGCCTGGATCGCGTTCTTCTATGCGCTGCAGGCGCTGGAGCCGTCGCTGGTCCAGGTGATCTGGGCGGGCAGCGGGCCGCTGGCGATCAAGCTCCTGGAGCGCGCGGGCGTGCGGCTGGTCGCGCCGACCCGGCTCGGCGCGCTCGAGCAGTGGAGCCTGACCGCCCTGGGGCTGGTGGTCGCCCTGGCGGGTCTGGTCGCCGTGCTCGGGCTCTCGGCGACCGATCCTGGGCCCGCGGCTTTCGGTGTCGGGCTCACGTTGCTGAGCGGTGCGGCGATCAGCGTCAATATCTTGCTGTGCAAGCGCCTGCACGAGCGCGGCGTCGCGCCCGTGCCCCTGCTGTCCGTGAGGTTCGTCGGCGTCGTGGTGGTCGCTCTCGCCTGCGCGCGGTGGTCCCGGAGCGGAGCGAGCCTCTGGTCGTCGTCAGCCCTGCCGCACGTGGCCCTGGCGGCGGTGATGCTGATCGTCCTGCCGCTCTACCTGAATCAGCGGGGAATCGCGCTGGCGAGCCCGTTGACCGTGCGGGTGGTGCACGCTGCGGGGCCCGTGCTGGTGTTCGCGCTCCAGTTCGTGGACGGCCGACTGCCCACGTCGCCCTGGTCGCTGGCGGTGGTCATCGGGTATTCGGCATCGGCGGCGTTGAGCGCGACGGCCCGGCAGTGGAGGGTCGGCGCCGACGCGCGACGGGAGAAGCTGGCCCGGTCAGCGTACGGCGTCAGCGCGAGGGGGGTCTGACATTCCTCCTGCCAGAGGTAGTGACACAGGCGATGCAGACGCAGCATCGTGGTCGCACTGAGCGCCACCTCGAACTCGATCTGCGCCGATTCGATGATCTCGCCACACGCTGCGCAGTGCGTACCGCTGCCGCGTCCCGCCCACACCTTTCCCGTCTCCTCGCACGGCAGGTCGCCCGTCTCGACCATCATCCGGATCCGAGCACGAATGCTGAGCGCGTCCATGGCACCTCGCCTACGGTTGTAAAGAGTACAGACCGAAGCTCGCGCGAAACGATGCTCGCATCGTACACCGACAGCAACGCGGCAGGGCGCGAACAGCTCGTGGCCCCCCTTCGCGATTAGATGTAGACCGTCTTCAGCATCGCGTCGGGATAGCGCGGACCGGCGGCGGCGCCGACTGGCAGCGCGGCCGAGACACGCGCGACGTCGTCCGCGCTCAGCTGCACCTTCACGGCGCCGAGATTCTCCTGAAGACGATCGAGGCGCTTGGTGCCGGGGATGGTGACGACGTCGCGGCCCTGAGCCAGCAGCCACGCCAGCACGAGCTGCGCCGGCGTGCAGCCCTTCTCGCGGGCCAGGGCCTCCACGCGCTCCACCAGCTGGATGTTCTGCACGAGATTCTGGCCCTGGAAGCGCGGGTGGGCGAGGCGCCGGTCGCCCTCGGGAATATCTTGAGGCTTCTGGATCTGCGCCGTCAGCAGGCTGCGGCCGAGCGGGGAGTAGGCGACGAAGGAGATTCCCAGCTCGCGCAGCGTGGGCAGCGACGCTTCCGCCTGCTCGCGATAGAGCAGCGAGTACTCGCTCTGGAGCGCGCTGATGGGATGGACCGCGTGCGCGCGGCGCACCGTCTCCGGCGCCGCCTCGGACAGCCCGAGATATCGCACCTTGCCCTGCTCGACCAGGCGCTTCATGCCGCTGACGGTTTCTTCGATCGGCACGCTGGGGTCGACGCGGTGCTGGTAGTACAGGTCGATCACGTCCACTCCGAGGCGCTTGAGGCTGGTCTCGCAGGCCTGGACGACGTATTCGGCGCGGCCGTTGACCTTGTTCGGGCCGCCGGGATTCTGCACCTGGCCGAACTTCGTGGCCAGGATCACCCGCTCCCGCCGGCCCTTCAGCGCGCGGCCGAGCAGCTCCTCGTTGTGGCCCCAGCCGTACATGTCGGAGGAGTCCACGTGATTGACGCCGAGGTCGATCGCCCGATGGACGAGCGTGATCGACTCGGCATCGTCGGCCGGACCGTAGACCCCCGAGAGCCCCATGCACCCGAGGCCGATCGGGGAGACATCGAGCGTGCTGTGGCCGAGACGACGATACGCTTGATCTGCCATGTGCCCGCCTCCAGTAGCCGCGAACCGTCACGGAGCGAAAGATTGGCGCTGACGGGGTCGTTCATAGCATTCCCCGGCGCGGGTATCAAGCGCTCGTGCGGGCGAGGACTTCCGTGAATGCGCGGCGGAGCGAGGCGGGCGTCAGTCGCGCGCGACGACTTGCAGGATGGCGCCCTGGAGGGCGTCGAAGGTGACGGGCTTGCCGATGACGACGTCCACCCCGGACGGCTTCTCGCCCTTGGCGTCCATGAGGTCGCCGAAGCCGGTCAGCATGATGATCGGTCGGTCCGGCGCCACTTGTTTGATGGCGGTGGCCAGCTGGTCCCCACCCATCTCCGGCATCGCCCGATCGGTCACGACGAGGTCGAACTGGCCGGACAGGAACTTGTCGAGGCCTTCGCAGGCCGTTGTTGGCCGTCTCCACCGTGTGCCCCTGACTGCTGAGCTGCTCGATCACCGCCGCCCGCACCAGGGGCTCGTCTTCCACCACGAGGACCCGCAGCCGGCGAGAGCGCTCGACCCGGATGCGCTCGGGCTCCGGGGCGGCGGGCTTGGCGCCGACGGGGAATCTCATGATGAAGCTGGTGCCCTTGCCGAGCTCGCTCTCGAGCACGAGCGTGCCGTGGTGTCGAGCGACGGTGGCCTGCACGAGGGCCAGGCCGAGTCCGGTGCCCTGCTGACCCTTGGTGGAGAAGAAGGGATCCAGGCATCGCTGGCGGACCTCGTCGGTCATGCCGGTGCCGGTGTCGTGCACCTCGAGCCGGATCTCGTGGCCCTCGATCCGGGCCGTCACCGCGATCGTCCCGCCCTTCGGCATCGCATCCACGGCGTTGAAGATCAGGTTCGTCAGCATCTCGCGGATCGCGGCCGGGTCGCCGAGGATGATCGGCAGCGGCGGGATATCGGTTCTCACCCCGATCATGATGCCCTGGCTGCGGGCCTGGTTCTTCCAGCGTGGCTGCGTCAGCGCCACGGCTTCCTCGACGCAACGGGCGAGATCCACCGCGGCGTCGTCGGAGAGCTCGCGGCGCTCGCGGTAGAGCTCGCGGAGCCGCTTGACCACGGCGGTGGCGTCCCGGGCGGCGGTGTTGATCAGCTTCACGAAGCCCTGCGCCTTGTCGGTGGCGAGGTCGGGCTGGCGCAGGAGCAGCTCGGCGAAGCCCACGATGGGCGACAGCGAGTTGTTGAAGTCGTGGGCGATGCCGCTGGCCATCTGGCCCATGGCGCGCAACCGCTCCTGCTGGAGCACCTGCTGCTGGGTGGTCTTCAGCTCGGCCAGGGTGGCCTCCAGCTGCCGGTGACTGCGCTGCAGGGCCGCCTCCGACCGGTGGCGCTCGGTGATGTCCTTGAAGCTCACGACCACGCCGGTCAGCTGCTCGCGCTCGATCATCGGCGTGCTCACGTAGTCGACCGGAAAGTAGCTGCCGTCGGCGCGCGTGAAGATCTGGTCGCTCGCTTGCCGGGCGGTGCCGTCACGCAGGGGCGCGGTGATCTGCGAGTCGGCGTCGGTCACCGGGGCGCCGTCGGTCCGCAGGTGCACGACCACCGGGCCGACCAGCTTGCCGATGCTCCGGCGGGCGTCCACCCCGAGCATGGTGGCCGCGGCCGGATTCATGAAGGTGATGCGGCCATCGGTGTCGAGCCCGAAGATCCCGTCGCCGGCCGCTTTCAGGATCAGGGCCGTCTGCTCGAACGCCCGCTCGTTGAAGCGCCAGGCGATCACGCTGCCGATGCACGACCACAGCACGAACGTGGCGTGGATGCCGGCCCAGGTCCACGGCGCGTTGTAGGCGGCCTCGTGATTGTAGACCGCCTGCGGCCAGAGCACGCCGACCACGCCGTGGTGCACGGCGACGAAGCCGACCGCGAGGATGTAGGGGATCCAGTCCTGGCACAGGGCCAGGAAGGTGAGCATCACGAAGAAGTGGAAGTGGAACTCGATGTAGCCCCCGGAGAGATGCACGAGGATCGCCGAGGAGCTCATCAGGCCGAATCCCACGAACGTGGCCTGCGCGGTGCGTCCCACCCTCCGCCAGCACGCCAGCAGGCCGAAGGCCGCCACGATCAGCGATTCGCCGACGGTGTGCAGTGCGTTGGCGTCGTCGAACAGCGCCCAGGGCTGAAGCTCCCAGCGCTTGCCCATGACCGTCCCGGCCAGCGCGATGACCACGACGTGGAAGAACGTCAGACCGACGAGAAAGCGATGCCGGGCCCGCCACACGTTCTCGGGGAGGGATCCGCCGGAGGGGACGAGAGACCACAGTCGCTTCAGCAGCGATGGCGCGCCAGACCCGATTGTCATCCGGGCCGGCATACAGCAAGAGCAGTGCCGGTCCGGCACTGCCAAACAGCCCCGCGATTTAACTGCGATCGGGCGGGGCGCCGAGCCGGCCGTGACCAATTTTCGTCATATTCCTGGCACGGCGGCCCGCCCGATGACGGCCGAATCCGCGGCGATCAGACGCGATTCACCGCGCTCACCACTGCCCGCAACGACGCGGTCACGATGCTGGCGTCGAGCCCGACGCCCCAGCGCGTCTTGCCGCCGATGCGGGCCTCGACGTACGCCGCCGCCCGCGCGTCGGCGCCCTCGCCCAGCGCGTGCTCGCTGTAGTCCGTGATCTCGATGGCGATGCCGGCGTCGCGCCCGAGCGCATCGACAAAGGCGGCGATGGGGCCGTTGCCCCGGCCCTTGACCACGCGCTGGAGCGTCTCCAGCTTGAGGGTCGCCTCGATCGTCGTCTCGCCCGTCTCCGGCGCCGTGGTGAGGATCGGATGACCGATGAGCGCCACCGGCTTGGTCGGCTCGAGGTACGTCGACTCGAACGACTCCCAGATGCGGTCGGCGCTGATCTCCGTGCCGCTGGCCTCGGTGAGCTTCTGGATCACCGACGAGAACTCGATCTGCAGCCGCCGCGGCAGGTCGAGGCCGTGCTCGAACTTCATGATGTAGGCGACGCCGCCCTTGCCGGACTGGCTGTTCACCCGGATGACCGCCTCGTAGGTGCGGCCGACGTGGTGCGGGTCGATCGGCAGGTACGGCACCTCCCACATGTCGTAGTCCTTGCCGAGCGCCTCGATGCCCTTCTTGATCGCGTCCTGGTGCGAGCCCGAGAACGCGGTGTAGACGAGGTCGCCGACGTAGGGATGGCGCGGATGGACCGGCAGGCGGTTGCAGTGCTCGACGATGCGGCGGGCGTCGTCGATGTCGGAGAAGTCGAGCTTGGGGTCGACGCCCTGGCTGAACAGGTTCAGCGCCAGCGTGACGACGTCGACGTTGCCGGTGCGCTCGCCGTTGCCGAACAGCGTGCCCTCCACGCGATCGGCGCCGGCCATCACGCCGAACTCGGCGGCGGCCACCGCGGTGCCGCGGTCGTTGTGCGGGTGCAGCGACAGGATGATGCAGTCGCGCGACTTGACGTTCCGATGGAACCACTCGATCTGGTCGCCGTAGACGTTGGCGGTGGCCATCTCGACGGTGGCTGGCAGGTTGAGGATGACCGGCCGGGCCTGGTCGGCTCCCAGACGTCCATGACCGCCTCGCAGATCTCCTTCGCGAAGTCGAGCTCGGTGCCGGTGAAGCTCTCCGGCGAGTACTCGAAGTGCACGTCGACCTCGGGAACGGTCCGCGTCAGCTTCTTGCAAAGCTGAGCCGCCTTCACGGCGATGTCCACGATGCCGGCGCGGTCCAGACCGAACACGACGCGACGCTGCAGCGTGGACGTCGAGTTGTAGAGGTGCACGATGGCGCGCGGCGCCCCCCGCAGCGACTCGAAGGTGCGCTCGATGAGCTCGTCCCGCGCCTGGGTGAGGACCTGGATCGATGACGTCGTCGGGGATCAGGTTCTTCTCGATGAGCAGGCGCACGAAGTCGAAGTCGGGCTGCGAGGCCGAGGGGAAGCCGACCTCGATCTCCTTGAAGCCGCACTTCACCAGCAGGTCGAACATCCGGCGCTTGCGGTCGATGTCCATCGGGTCGATCAGCGCCTGGTTGCCGTCGCGCAGGTCCACGCTGCACCACCGGGGCGCCTTGGTGATCACCTTGCTCGGCCACGTCCGGTCGGGCAGCGGGACCGGCGTGAACGACCGGTAGAGGTGGAACGGCATCGGGTTCGGCGGACCTGCTTTCGGCGCCATCTGGCGTCTCCTTTCAAGCGACCACGCACGCGTTCGGCAAAACAAAAAAGCCTCCCCGGGGTACGGGAGAGGCTTTTCAGGCGCGCACCCGGCGAGGGTGCGCGCCTAAGTCAGTAGCAGGTTCGCGAGCGGGAGTGTCCCTCTCGTCGACCTCATCGTCTCGGCGGTGGTGAACTGCATGACCCCGGTATTTTGCCCGCAGCGGCCCCGTCTGTCAATGACGGACGTTGGCCGGGCCCGACGCGTCTCTTCGAAGCCGCCCGGAGGAGAGCAGCCGGCGGCGCAGGCGGCCGCGCAGCGGGCGAAGCAGCAGGATGGCGATGCCCAGGGCGCAAATCGCGGTCCCGGTGCCGATCGCCGGCCATATCGACAGAGGGAACGGCGCCAGTCCCAGCCTGTCGCGGGGACCCGAAGCCCGTTCATGCTGGACGGCGGCCTCACGGTCGAGGATCACCAGGGTCTCTCCTGCCAGGGCGATCAGGAGTCCGGTCACGATCAGCGCCTGAGCCAATCGACGCATATCACGGATACGCTGCAAGAACCGCGCGCGGGCTCCGTGCCGGAATGACGCTTCTCGCTGGCGCTGATTCGCGGCTTTGCTCGCGGCCCTCGGCGTGGGCGTGGAAAGCGTTTCCCAGATAGGACAAAACCGTGAGGATACGACCGTCGCGAACCCGACGAGTCGCGGGTCAGCCGACGCGCGTTTCGCTGTCTCCCCCGCCGCCGCTGGCACTGCCAAATCGGTAGATGCGTGCCGCGTTGTCATGGAACAGGGCCAGCCGTTCGGCCGGGAGCCGGTCGGCCACGAAGCGCTTGAAGTCGTCGAACAGCGCGCGGTAGCCGACGCACAGGCCGTCGACCGGGTAGTTGCTGGCGAACAGGCAGCGATCGGTACCGAAGATCGCGATTGCGTCCCGCACGATCTGGCGGTTGGCGTCGCGCGGCCAGGAGTGCGTGCGCTGGCCGAGGCCGGAGATCTTGAGCGCGACGTTGGGCTCGCGCGCCGCCCGTTCCAGCATCTGCCGCCAGGCCTTCAGGCCATCGAGACTGCGGTCGGTCGGCAATCCCGTGTGGTTGATGATGATCGGAGTGCGCGGGAAGGCGTGGGCCAGATCGGCCGCCGCGTCGAGATGCCACCACGGCGTCTGCAGATCATAGGACAGGCCGTGGCGCTCGAGCAGCGCGTAGCCACGACGCCAGCGTGGATCGTCCATCGAGCCCGCGGCGCCGCGCCGAGCCCCCGAGGGCGCGACGGCGGCCGCCGGCTTCTGGCGAATGCCGCGAATGAAGTCGAAGCGCGCGTGGCCCGCCAGCACCGCCTCGACACCGGGATCTTCGAACCGGGCGTGACCGATCGCGACGGTGGGCAGGCCGTGCTCCGCGCGCAGCGTGGCCAGCCAGCGCGTCTCGCCGACCTCGTCGGCGGTATCCCACTCCGCTTCCATGTGGACGGTGGCGACGACGTTGTGGCCCTTGGCGTCGGCGCGGAAGTCAGCCGGCAGGTACGGACGCCGGAGCGCCGAGTAGTCGCCGTAGCGGAAGTCGGCGAGCGGGGAAGTGGACAGCCAGGGGTGCGGCGTGCGGGCAGGGTCCCAGAAGTGCTGGTGCGCGTCGACGATCGGAAGGTCGTCGATCACGTCGGCGGGTTGTTCGAGAGCCTCCGGCCGATGCGCTTCTCGATCACGTGGGTGACCGCCGAGAAGTCGTCCTTGCCCCAGCCGCCGGCGACGGCCTCGCCGTAGGTCTGCTTGGTCTCCTCCAGCAGCGGAGTCGGCACCTTGGCCGTGCGGGCCAGGTCGAGCGCCAGGCCCACGTCCTTCAGCATGAGCTCGGCGGCGAACGTCGGCGAGAAGTCGCCGTCGAGCATCCGCTTCACCCGGCGATCGAAGTACGTCCCGAACGCCATCCCGCCGCCGTTGCGGACCACCTCGTAGAAGACGTTCGGATCGGCCCCCGACTGCACGCACGCCGCCAGCGCCTCGGCCACCGCCACCGAGATGACGGCGGCCAGCCCGTTGTGCGCCAGCTTCATGCGATTGCCGCTGGCCGACAGCCCGACGTACATGTGCAGCCGCCCCATGATGTCGAGATAGGGCTTGATCGCCTCGAGCTTCGACCGCTCGCCGCCGACGATGAAGAAGATCTCGCCGGAGACGGCCTGGGGCTGCGAGCCGAGCATCGGCGTGTCCATGTGCACGATGCCGCGCGCCTTGACGCCGGCGGCGACCTCCAGCGTCGCCTCCGGGCTGACGGTCGAGCAGTCGCAGGTGATCAGGCCCGGCCGCCCGCCGGCCGCGATACCGCCGGGAGCGAGATAGACGGCGCGCACGATCGCGTCGTTGGGCAGGCAGGTGAAGAGAACCGACACGTGCGCGGCCACTTCGCCGGGCGAGCCCACGACCCGGACGCCGGCGTGCTTGCCCGCCGCGGCCGCCGCCGTCGGACTCGCGTCGTACACGACCAGCGGCACGCCGGCCTTGGCGAGGTTGGCGGCCATGGGACCACCCATCGTCCCGAGCCCGATGAATCCGACGCTGTCAGGCATGGTATTGGGTCTCAGCGAATTCTTGTCTTACGTAGAAGGCGAACCCTAGCAGGCTTCCCCCTTCCCCTGTCCGGATCTCGCGCAACTTGAGACTCACGAGACCGGGGGTCGGCGGTCGGCCCAGGGCTGCGCGGTCTCGAAGGCGCGCGCGGCCTGCAGCACGGTGAGGTCGGCAAAGCGGCGGCCGACGATCTGCAGACCCACCGGCAGCCCGCCCCGCGTGAAGCCGGCGGGCACCGTCGTCGCAGGCTGGCCGGTGAAGTTGAACGGGTACGAGAACGACGCCCACGGAAACCAGTCCCACGCGTGCTGCGGCCAGCCCTCGGGGTTGAGGCGGCCGACCTGGAAGGCCGGCACCGACGTGGTCGGCGTCAGCAGCAGGTCGAAGCGCTCGAAGAGCGGGCGAATGCTGTCCCAGTAGTCGATCTTGCGTCCGCGCATCGCCACGTACTCCTGCGCGGTCATGCGCTTGGCCTCGTCCATGCACGCCACGAGGCCCGGGTCCATCCGGCCGCGCCACTCGTCGAGGAACTGGCCGTAGTTGCCGATGTAGTGCGCGCCCCAGATGAGCCGGATCATCTCGCTGGAGTCCGCGAAGCCCGTCTTGACCTCTTCCACCTTGGCGCCCAGCGACTCGAAGGCCCGCGCGGCGGCGGCCACCGCGCTCGCGACCTCGGGATCGACGCGCAGCGTGTCGAGATTCGGACTGAAGGCGATGCGGAGCCCGCGCACGCCGCCCTCGAGCTTGCCGACGTAGTCGGCGGGCGGCGCGTCCAGACAGGTGGCGTCCCGGTCGTCGGGCCCGGCCATCACGCTCAGCATGAGCGCGGCGTCGGCCACCGTGCGCGTCATCGGTCCGGCGTGCGTGGCGTAGTCGTTGTTGGAGACCGGCCACAGCGGCACGCGACCGTAGCTGGCCTTGACGCCGACGAGCCCGCAGAACGAGGACGGGATACGGATGGAGCCGGCGCCGTCGGAGCCCTGGTGGAGCGGTCCCAGCCAGGCGGCGGCCGCGGCGCCGGCGCCCGCGCTGGAGCCGCCCGTCGTCACGTTGGTGTCCCAGGGATTGCGCGTGATGCCGGTGAGCGGGCTGTCGCCGAGCGCCTTCCAGCCGAACTCGGGCGAGGTCGTCTTGCCCACGAAGATCCCGCCCGCCTCGTGGAGCCGGCGCACGTAGGGCGCGTCGACGTCGGGCACGCGCGTGGCGAAGATGTGCGAGCCGCCCATCGTGCGCACGCCCTTGGTGAACGCGAGGTCCTTCACCGAGAACGGCAGGCCGTGCAGCGGGCCGAGCGGCTTGCCCGCCATCACGGCCTGCTCGGCCGCGCGCGCGGCGGCCAGCGCCGTGTCGGCGGTGACCGTGCAGAAGGCGTTGAGCGTCGGGTTGAGACGCTCGATCCGATCGAGCACCGCGCGCGTCAGCTCGACCGGCGAGAGCTTCTTGCTGCGGATCAGCGCGGCCAGCTCGGTCGCCGGCGTGAAGGCGAGGTCGTTCGTCGGAGCTCATGCTTGTCCCGTGAACCCCTTGCCTTCGTCGGCGAGGCGGTTGAGCAGAGGGGCGGGCGTCCAGAAGGCGTCGCCGCTGGCTTTCTGGAACTCGAGCATCTTGTCGCGCAGGGCGCGCAGGCCGATCTGGTCGGCCCAGAACATCGGGCCGCCGCGATAGACCGGCCAGCCGTAGCCGTACACCCAGATGACGTCGATGTCGCTGGCGCGGATGGCGATCTTCTCGTCGAGGATCTTGGCGCCCTCGTTCACCATCGGATAGAGCAGGCGCTGGAGGATCTCCTCGTCGGAGATCGCGCGCCGCGTGATGCCCATGCTGCGTCGACACGTCCACGATGATCTTCTCGACCTCGGGGTCGGGGATCGGCGTGCGGTCGCCCTTCTCGTACTTGAAGTAGCCGCTGCCCGTCTTCTGACCGAAGCGCCCCAGCTCGCAGATGCGATCGGCCACCGGCGACTTCACGCCGCGGCCCTTGCGGATCCGCCAGCCCACGTCGAGGCCGGCCAGGTCGCCCATCGCGAACGGTCCCATCGGGAAGCCGAAGTCGGTGAGCACCTGGTCGACCTGGTGCGGCAGCGCGCCCTCCAGGATGAGCTTCTCGGCCTGCTGGCCGCGCTGGTGGAGCATGCGGTTGCCGACGAAGCCGTAGCACACGCCGACCAGCACCGGCACCTTGGCGATGCGGCGGCCGATCGTCATGGCGGTGGCGATCGTGGTCTTCGACGACTTCTTGCCGCGCACGTTCTCCAGCAGCCGCATGACGTTGGCCGGGCTGAAGAAGTGCGTGCCGATCACGCTCTCCGGCCGCTTGGTGGCCGAGGCGATCTCGTCGACGTCGAGCGTGGAGGTGTTGGTGGCCAGCACCGCGTCGGGCTTGGCCAGGCCGTCGAGCCGGGCGAAGACTTCCTTCTTGATCGGCATCTCCTCGAACACGGCCTCGATGATCATGTCGGCGTCGCGCACGGCGTTCCAGTCGGTGGTGCCGGTGATGAGGCCCATGCGCTTGTCGACGTCGGCCATGGTGAGCCGGCCGCGGCTGGCCGTGGCCTCGTAGTTCTTGCGCACGATGCCGAGGCCGCGGTCGAGGTTCTCCTGGTTCATCTCGACGACGGTGACCGGGATGCCGGCGTTGGCGAAGTTCATGGCGATGCCGCCGCCCATGGTGCCGGCGCCGATCACCGCGGCCTTCTTCACGTCCTTGGCCGGCGTGTCCGACGGCACGTCGGGGATCTTGGCCGCCTCGCGCTCGGCGAAGAAGAAGTAGCGCTGGGCCTTGGACTCGGGCGAGGTGATCAGCTCGTCGAAGAGCTCGCGCTCGCGCTTGATGCCCTCGTCGAACGGCAGGCTCACCGCCGCCTCGACGGCCTTGATGATGTTCTCCGGCGCCTGGAAGCCGCGCGTCTGGCGCGCGACCGACTTGCGGAAGTTGGCGAACACCTCCGGCTTGCCGCGCACGGCGGCGAGCTTGTCGTCGAGGTCGCGGATCTTCTTCAGCGGGCGCTTCTCGTTCAGCACCTTCTCGGCGAAGGCCACGCCGGCGGCGGTGAGGTCGCCCTCGACGATCTCGTCGATCAGGCCGGCCTTGAGCGCCTCGTCGGCCCGGATCGGATCGCCGCTGACCATCATCGACAGACCCTTCTCGACGCCGACCACGCGCGGCAGCCGCTGCGTGCCGCCGGCGCCGGGCAGGAGGCCGAGCTTCACCTCCGGCAGACCGAAGCGCGCGTCCTTCACGCCGACGCGGTAGTGGCAGGCCAGCGTGACCTCGAGACCGCCGCCCGAGCGCGGTGCCGTGGATCGCCGCCACGACGGGCTTGGGGCTGCTCTCGATCAGGTCCAGCACCTCGTGCAGGCCCGGCTCGCGGGGCGGCTTGCCGAACTCGGTGATGTCGGCGCCGGCGATGAAGGTGCGGCCGGCGCACACGATCACGATCGCGCCCACGGCGGAATCGGCGATCGCCTGCTTCACGCCGTCGTGCAGCCCCTGGCGCACGTGCTGGCTCAGCGCGTTGACGGGCGGATTGTTGACGGTGAGCACGGCCACGCGGCCGCGGCGATCGAGATCGACGGACTGGGTGATGGCTGTCATGGTGTTCCTCGTTCGGTTCGGCTCGGTTCGACGGGTCGGCGACGCCCGGGATCGTACCACGGCCCCGGCGCCTGGCGCGGCTCGCCGGGCGGCTACAATCGCGCCGTGAGCGAACTGGCCGGCGTGCTCTTCGACATGGGCGGCGTGGTGATGGACTCGCCGCTGCACGCGATCGCCCGCTACGAGCGCGAGCGCGGGCTGCCGGCGAACGCGATCAACCGGGCCATCGCCGAGGCCGGTGAAGGTGGCGCCTGGGCGCGGCTCGAGCGGGGCGAGCTGACGGTCGCGACGTTCTGCGCGCCGTTCGAGGCCGACTGCCGCGCCCGCGGCGTGAGGTGGACGGCGCCGCCGTCATGGCCGCCATCGCCGCGGCCGGGGTGGCGCGCCCGCTCATGCTGGAGGCCATCCGCCGTCTCCGGGCGCACGGGCTTCGCGTCGGCGCGCTGACCAACAACTGGAAGCGCGAGGGCCCCGACGACGACGTCATCCCGCACCGCCTGCGGTCGCACTTCGACGTCTTCGTCGAGTCGCGGGTGGTCGGGCTGCGCAAGCCCGACCCGCGCATCTATCGCCTGGCCTGCGGCGAGCTGGGCGTGGAGCCCGAGCGCACGGCGTTCCTCGACGACATCGGCGGCAACCTCAAGCCGGCCCGCGCGCTCGGCATGACGACGATCAAGGTCGACGAGCCGGACCAGGCGCTGCACGAGCTGGGCGCGCTCCTGGGCTTCGCGCTCGCCTGAGCGCGCGCCCGGCGCCGCAGGCCTTATGGCGCCGCGGGCCGCGCCTTACGTGCTGGCGATGTGGGGCGGTGGCAAGTCTCGCAGACGCTGACTCGGCCACAGCAGCGTCCGGCGCGCGGAGTCGATGTCCGGTCCCGACGCCAGGTCGTCGTGCCCCTCGCGCTCGACGGCGATCATCGCGCAGCCGAGCGTGGTGTTGACCCGGAAGGCCGGACTGCGCCGCTCACCCCGACGACGGTCGGCCGCCGGCCGGTCCGAACGCCGACGCTCTCCCGCGCGGCGGTCGAGGATCACCTCGACGCGCGACACTCCGGAGAGGCGACGCGACAGATAATCGAAGAGCTGCGGATCGGCGCGCGGCACGATGAGCAGGTGGGCGGGCGTCATGGCCGGGATTGTCGCACGCTCACCCGCGTTTCGTCTCGCGAGAAGTTGGTATCTCGCGAGAAACCCCGCGCTCAGCAGCCCCGCGACCTCGTCCTCGGTGAACCCGAGCCCGGCCATCTATCCCGCAGAATGGCGGCATATCCTCGCAGCTCTTTGGAAGCGGGCAGGTCGGCTAGTTCAAACTGCTGGGCAAGCTTCGCGCCCTTTGTGCGGAGGTAGGCTACCTTTTCTTGCGCGGATCTTATCTTGGGCGCTTCGTCATTGAGAAGATGCTCATGCTTGAATCCCAAGTCTGAAATAGGAGCCTCGGCAATAGATTTCAGGACACTCGCTAGAATCCTCGCCTCACTGACGTTGGATCGAAGGCTCAATTGCAATGTCCTGTTTCCCCATTCGAGTAAGGACGTGGCCGCGGGCAACCGTGCGACAAGATCTTGCAGGGTTAAGCCGAGGTCGCTGATGGCCATCAACGTAAGTTCCCCGACATCGGGAGCACAAACGAGCTCGCTCATCTGAAGCAGCAAGGCTGGGTCTGTCTGAGTCACCAGTTCAATATCACTGAAAAGAGAGATGCTCGAACGCACCCGGCGCCATTCGTCAATGCGACAACATGCCTCTCGAACCTTTTCTCGGGTGGCTTCTGATACGAGAGCAGGAAGAAGATCTTTGACGACACTCCTGGATGGTAGGGGCAAACGTCGTTGTAGGGATTCGCAGACTTCGACGTCACTGAATTTCCCATCCAGCACAAAGCCGCGGCCTAGGAGCTCGTTCTTTGCAGTGTCACAGTCTTTACACAGGCCCATGGCTTGGCTGCACGAGGTGACAAGTTCATTTTGCTCGACATATCCCAAGTCGACACTTTGCACACCAAACCACGGATGGTTGCTGACGCATTCATGGCGGGAGAGCATCTCCTCCGTCAGAACTGAAAAGAGACGGACCGAATGTTGCCCCTTTTCGTACGCCGGTCGTGTAAGGCGCTGCGGGTCGCTGATCAACAATGAGTCCAGGACCTCGACAGGAACAGGAAGGGCCATAGCCGCCCGATGCTTCGCCCAAATGACAGCGAATGTACTGCTTCCGAATGTGGCGTTGGGCGTATTGAGCAGTTTGACGTATCGGTTAAGCTGAGCCTTGGTTTGGCCGACCTGACTCAATTTGTATTGCAGGCTGGACGCACCGTTGGCGGAGCCACGCATCCCGAGCCTTCTTTCAATACTGTTTAGAAGTTCTCTCTTGCGAGTCTTGTGGCTATGAAGTTCCAGGCAAAAATCACCGAGGCCGATCGCGTTGAGGCGCCTCTCGACGACTTCCAGAGCCGCAAGTTTTTCAGCCACGAAAAGCACCGATTTGCCTTGAAAGAGGATCGAGGCAATCAGGTTAGTGATCGTTTGCGACTTCCCGGTGCCAGGCGGTCCCTCGATAACGAGATTTGTACCCTTAGCGCATCAATAAGGGCGCTGTGCTGCGAACTATCAGCGTCATAGAACAAGGGAGGCACCGAGGACTGAACGACTTCATCGTCGATGGGGTACTCTTCGGGAAACGATGTGCCTGAATTTCTGGTGCCTTGGAATAAATGCTGGATGTTCGGATGCTTGGCAATCGGTTTTTGCATCGGCCAACGCTTGGAATCCAAATCGAGGAACATCGGAGTTTGCCGAAACTCAAAAGTGCGAGAGTCAGAAGGTTCCGAGCACGCCACTCCGACCTTCCTACTATCGACCGCGTCACCGCCTCTATGTAAGCAGAGGGCGTATCGTCTTCAGACAATACCGGAATATCAACCCCGAAGTCCCTCTTCATTTTCTCAACCAGAGAAAGATTGGTGGCAAGATCTTCGCCGGAATGCTGCAGTTCATATACCCAGCCTGTACCTCTGGCCGTCCTCTTTCGTTCTATTGCGACCGGCATGATCAGTAACGGCGCAAGGGACGCCTGGCTGGAGGACGCATCTGTCCATTCGAGAAATCCGAAGCAGAGATAGAGCATGTTCGCCCCGGACTCCTCGATCGATGTACGTGCGGCTGTCGATATTTTCTTTGCTAAGCGGTCCAGATCGTCTTGATAGGCAAGCGTGCGCAGTTGCGGAGGTCGTTCCGAGAGTTCCAGATCAACGTCCACACTCCACCCTAACGACAGCGCATGGTCCCGGGGAGGAACTATGTCGTCCTCCCCTGCATTGTCATCCGTCGGCAACTTGACATCAGAGCGCTTCAGGCCGGGCGGCTCGGGCACATGTTCTAGCTCGAGCGTGCCGCCCTCCACTAGGTGCCTGAAGACGGAGTCCAACGCCGTGTCGACAAATCGAATGCACGACGTTTTTGGATGTCGGAAGTTTAGGAGCTTGTTCCGCCCAGTGAGGTCCAACAGCCGGGTTCGGATCTTACTTAGACCAGCTTCAACATTTCCGCATAGAAAGTCGTCACTGATCTTCGGAGCGTCCTGAACAGTGGATTCGCTTTCCGAAGGCATATCTCAGCACGTGAGGTAGATGGCGGATAGTAGCACGAAAAGTCACTTATATCGTTTCCCGATTTGGTTACTTTGGTCTTGCTGCCGTCTCGGTCGGCTCTTACTCAACCTCACCTTCAAACTGATAGTTCCGAATTGCAGTCGACGGTAAAGAATCTAGTGGTCGACAGTTTTTATCTCCATCGCAGACAGGCGTAGTGCCCGCGGTTCTCCCGATTTTCTCCAGAACCTCGATCTCATCGTCCGTCGTAGACCCCAGTTCCTTGAACCTCCGCACGCTGGGCAGCACACGACTTTCGAGCGACCCGACGGTCGCGTCGAAAGCACTGATCGAGGAGACGAGGCTGTCCCGCAGGTCATCCAGATGACCCACAAAATCGCAATCCGGCCATATAACTCTTTCCCGAGAGCACTGATCGCTTGCGCGTTCTCTGCGATTGCATCCTGCTGCCAGCCGTAGGCAACGGACTTGAGTAGACAGAACAGACTGACTGGTGTGGCAATCACAACTTTCTTTCCCATCGCATCCTCAAGCAAGGTGCGATCAAATTCCAGTGCGGCACTCAGAAACGCATCACTCGGCAGGAACAGAACGGTAACGTCTGGGCTGACAGGAAACTGTGCGGCGTAATCCTTCGCAGCAAGTGTGTCCATTCGCTCGCGTCAGGCGGTTGCATGCTTTCAGATGTTGGTTCCGATCCACCTCCGACGAAGCCGCCAGGGCATCAAGATATTCGTCCAGAGGCACCTTGGAGTCCACCGGCACGATCATGCCTTTAGGAAGTCGGACGATCATGTCAGGCCGAATGCTACTGCCGTCGTCCAGCGGCATTTGGGTTTGCAGGTCGAAGTCGCAGTGCTCCGACATCCCGGTCAGTTCAGCCACTCGTCGAAGTGTCAGCTCACCCCATCGCCCACGAACGTTCGGGCGCCGCAGAGCGCTGACGAGGTTCGACGTTTCGTTTCTGAGGGTCTCCTGGGTGAGACTCACTTGGCCCAGCGTCGTCGAGAGTTGGGAGTAGGCAGCCAGCCGCTTGTCCTCGATCGCGCTCAGATTGCCTCTGATATTCAGAGAGCGTGTCCTGGATCGGTTGGACCAGATTCTGCAGGTCTTTCACAGCTCCGGATTTCAAGGTCGTATTGGCGAGATTCACGAAGTCAGTCGCATTGGCAGTCAAAGCCTTCAGGCCTTCGAAGACTTTACTCAATTTCTGCTCGGCTTCGACCAGGATCCTCTTCTGCTCGATCACAGACTTGCGCTCTCCCTCCAGCGTGGCTTCCGCGCGAGCACGTGATTCCTGCTCCGCGGCCAGCTGTCGGCGGACAGTGTCTAACACACCGGCTTGTTGTGCACTTTGCGCAGTGAGTTGGGCGGCAACCGCTTCAGCTGAGGCTGCGCGATTGCTGTAACTCGATCGAGTGATGAAATAGACAAGAAGCAGAGCAGCAGACGCCACCACGGCTAGTAAGAAAGTGAGAAGAGTACTCATCTGGACATCCTTTGATTTACTGCGGGGGGAGGCACAATTTCCCCTTAAGTTAACCTCTTTTCGAGCGAAATAGTAGTGACGTACGTCACGGCACCCTGTGGCACCACCGTGAACTCGGCACAACTATCGAGTCGGCCAGCAGTTGTCTATTTTTTGCATGATGCGTTCCGCCATCGCAACTGCGTCGGCAATACAGACGTTGAGGGCCGGCGACGGCTTCCCTTCCAGCTGAGCGATCCGCCTTGCCGCCAGGATCGCAGCAGCGATAAGCAGCACGCGTTTTCTCCCTTCCTCCATCAATCTACAGTCTAGCAGTTTCGCTTTTTCTTCGCTATCGTATTTTCCGAGGCTAATCCATGGCACCTAAGAAACGAAAAAGGCACACGCACGCGCAACGCCGCGCAGCCGAGCGCTACGGCATCGTTCTGACCGAAGAAGAACTCAAGAAGATCGTAAAAAAGATCGACTCTGGACAGGCAGGACTCGTTCATCGAGAAAGCTCTCGAATTCAAATCCTCGACGTCGAGTGCGGAAGCAAACTAGTCCGAGTCGTCTATGACCTTAGACGAAAGGCCCTTGTGACGGTCCTACCACGTCGCTGACCGTAGCGGAGCTTTTCCGGCCGCCCCCGTAAGCCAGTCCCTCCCCCAGCCGATGAAACCGTCATGACGGCCTTGCCGCGACCACACCGTCCCCAAAGGCAGCCCTTCGCTCTCAGGCTTGTTGGGTTTGTGTCGCGCTGTTCTGAACGGGGATCGCTTCAGCCAGACGATAAAGATAACGCCCAAAACGCTCATTTCCCCCTCCCACTTTCGTTCTACGAGGCCAAGCTCACGCAATCGATACAGCGAGTTTCGGAGCGTGCCGACTTTCCAGCCTCCTCCATCCGAAACCATGTCCATTATCGATTGCCACTCATAGGTCAGTTTGTGATTGCACACCAAATCGTCAATGACATCTGTCTTGGCACTCATGTAATCCCCTCTTAGCTTTGTCTCTCGTGTCTCCACCAGCACTGGGTCCCGCATAAACTTAACCAACAGGTACGCTCACATTACGGCGA
>CAVZOE010000014.1:0-14824 GCA_963776725.1 uncultured Candidatus Rokubacteria bacterium
GGCTGGTCTGTCAAGGGGGACCAACTTCTCGCGTGGGGGCAGACAGAGTGACTCCGGCGTCCGCCGAAGTCCTGGGGCGAACCTGGGGATTACTCAGGGCACGCGGAGGGGAACCGGTGGGCCTCAGGCAGCGAGACCGCGCTCCTCCAGGACCTCGTGCCACCACTCCTGCGCCGGGCGCGCCTCGAGACCATCCAGGCGGCTGCGCGTCTCGCGGAACGTGGGGTCGCGATGCCAGGCCTCCCACGCGTCGCGGCTCTCCCAGGTGCCGACGATCACCCGATCGTGAGGCTTGTCGAGCGGCCGGAGCAGCTGGCCACCGACCCAGCCCGGGCGCCCTTCGGCGACGCGCAGGCGCTCGTGCATCGTCTGGTCCCACTGACTCTCGCTCCCGGGCTTCACTTCCACGTGGGTCACGATGGTCATCATGGCGCGCATACCTCCTCCGGCCTTCACGCGAGCAAACGGCGTACCGTCGTGGTGTTTGTCCGGGCGGGGGACTCGCTGCCGATCACCGTGATGTGATACGTGATGTCCTGGAATACTCCTTCGTCCTGACTTCGTCCACACCGCAGCCTTGGTGGGCGCACTGCGCATCTCGGCGCGGATCTGCAACGCGGGGAACGCGATGAAGCCCAGCCGCAGCGGAATAGTCCAAATGCATCATGCGCGAGGACCGGCAGGGTGCTAACCTCCCGCCGCGAAGGCGTTCGTACCTCAGCTGCCGGAAGAGAGGCCATCATGAACATCGCGATTCGCCTGGTCACGGGTGGTCTGATCGTCGGCCTCGGTGTCGGAGCCGGCGTGGCCCTGGCGTCACCCCCCATGGTGGCGAAGGCCAAGAGCATGGGCATGCCCGCGAAGAACTGCCAGTACTGCCACACGGACAGTGCCCCGAAGAAGGACACCTTCAAGCCCGAGGCACTGAACGAGCGGGGCAAGTGGCTGTACGACGACCAGCAGGCCCGCAAGCTGAAGGCCCCCGACCTCGAGAAGCTGAAGGACTTCCCCGGAGGCAAGGAGCAGAAGTGATCGGAGCCGGCGTCGCCCTCTTCTGGGCGACGGAGGCTTTCGCGGCCAGCGCCGGACCGGCGGTCGCGCAGCCCGAGGGATGGATCGGCACGACGGCGCAGTGGGCTCAGGGCCTCGGCTTCGCCCTGGCCCTGCTCACCCTCGTGCTCCTGGTCATCGCCTGGCGCGGCCTGCGGCGGGGCGGGAATATCCTGGCGCTGGGTAGCGTGCTCTTCCTTGCCCTCGCTCTGATGCCGGTCCTCATCACCTTCATCGGGTATCTGCACGGGTTCCAGGCGATGGAAACGGTTCAGTCGTGCGGGGGATGCCACGTGATGACACCGTTCGTCGATGATCTGAAGGATCCCAAGAGCGAGGCCCTGGCGGCCGTCCACTACAAGAATCGCTACATCCAGGAGAATCACTGCTACACCTGCCACACCGACTACGGGATGTTCGGAACCGCCGCCGCGAAGATGGCCGGCGTCGGCCACATCTACTACTACGTGACCGGCCGGTACACGGTCCCGATCAAGATCGCGAGCCCCTACCCGAACGCGCGGTGCCTCGGCTGCCACGGTGAGTCGCAGAAGTTCCTGGCCTCCGATGGGCATCCCAAGGAGGATCAGCCCCAGCTCGTCGCCGGAGCGATGTCTTGCCTCGATTGCCACGGTCCGCCCCACACGCCGAAGGAGGCCAAGTGAAGCCGCTGGTGCAGGCCGCGATCGTTCTCGCCGCCGCGGGAGCTGTGCTGTCTCTCTGGCTCTTTTCCGGAGTCAACTGGATCAACTTCTTCTTCTTCATGGTCCTCGTCCAGCCGCTGTTCGCGGCGGCGTTCCTCCTCTTCGCCATCGCAGTGGTCCGGGACATCGCGAGCCGGAGAGCCACGTGACGCGCGTCAGTTTCCTCGGCGTCACCGGGGCGACCCTGATCGTCGCCGCCGGTGTGATTGCGGCCGCGGTGCTGTTGCCGGCCCCCGCGCCGGCTCAGAAGCCGGCGCCGGCAACGCCCGAGGCCGCGCCACCAGCACCGCCGCCGGTCACGCCGGAAACCAAGGAGGCCACGCCACCAGGGACGCCGCCGGTCGCGCCGGGACTGCCCGCAGGCTACGTGGGCGCCGAGACCTGCAAGGGCTGCCACGATGAGCAGTTCCAGAAGTTCTCCCACACCAAGATGGGCCGTCTCTTCCTCAAGGCGCCTCGCAATGCCCAGGAAGCGCTGGCTTGCGAGAACTGCCACGGCCCCGGTGCTGAGCATGTGGCGGGGGGAGGCGGAAAGGGCGTCGGCGGCCTGGTCAGCTTCGCCCGAAACGACAAGACGCCCGTCCACAAGCGCAACGAGGTGTGCCTGAGCTGCCACACCAAGGGCAGCCATCTGTTCTGGGTGGGGAGCGGCCACGAGTCCCGTGACGTGCCGTGCACCGGCTGCCACAAGGTGATGCAGGACGTCTCGCCACGCAAGCAGCTGGCGCGGCCCACCGAGCTCGAGACCTGTGGCACCTGCCATATCGACAAGCGGGCGGCGGCCACGAAGCTTTCGCGGCATCCGATGCTAGAGGGCAAGATGTCGTGCACGTCCTGCCACAACCCACACGGATCCATCACCCCCGCGCTCCTCAAGGAACCCTCCCTGAACGACACGTGCTTCAACTGCCACGCGGAGAAGCGCGGGCCGTTTCTCTGGGGGCACGCGCCCGTCGTCGAGAGCTGCGCGAACTGCCACGACCCGCACGGCTCCAACCACGACAAGATGCTCAAGCTGTCCCGGCCGCGACTCTGCCAGCAGTGCCACATCGAGACCTCGCACCCGACCAAGCCCTACGGCCGCGACACGAGCTCGCAGAAGTTCGTGATGGGCCGGTCCTGTTCGAGCTGTCACGTGAACATCCACGGCTCCAACCACCCGTCGGGCCACGCCTTCACTCGGTAGGAGCGGACCATGCTGAGAGCAGTCGGACGGGGCGGTCTGATCGTGGCGGCTCTGATGGCTCCACTCGTGGCCGCGCCGGCATGGGCCCAGACCCAGGTCGGCGACTACCTGCTCCAGGGCGAAGTCGTCGCGGGGTTCCGCTTCCTGCCGAGTGAGCCGTCCAAGAGTGAGCACGCGAAGTTCGAGGAGTACCGGGATATCCAGCAGGGCTTGTTCCTCGGCGCGCTCGGGCTCCGGCTCGATTCTGCCGACGAGAAGACCTTCATCGAGCTCGGAGGACGCGCCTGGGGTCTGAAGGACCAGGAGTACGCGCTCGGGGTCGGCCGCCTTGGCCTCTGGGAGGGCGGCTTCGAATGGAACCAGATCCCGCACGTCTTCTCGACCAACGCGCGCTTCCTGGCCGTGGAGCCTCGGGAGGGGCTCTTCCTGCTGCCCTCCCCACGCCCGCCGCTCAACGTCCACAACTCGGCCCCGGAGCCCGACGAGGTCGCGCTCCGGCGCGACGACGCGCGGCTCTTTTTCAAGCTGACCCCGACGCCCTGGATCGACGTCACGGCCGAGTACACCAGGATCCGGAAATCTGGCGAGCGGCCGTTCGGCATGACGTTCGGGAGCCCCGGCAACAACTTCTACGAGATCATGGAGCCGATCGATCAGGTCACCCATGATTTCCGTCTCAAGGCGGCGTTCTCGCGGGAGACGTGGCAGCTCCAGATCGCCTATGGCCTTTCGGTCTTTCGCAACTCACTGGACGCCGTGGCGGCGGACAACCCCTGCTTCGGGGTGGCCACGGTGTGCAGCGCAAGCGACGCCGGTGGCCCCAGCCGAGGCCAGATCGCGCTGACTCCTGACAACACCGCGAACACCATCGCCATCGCCGGGGGCGTCAACGTGCCCTTCTGGCGAACGCGCCTCAGCGGCTCCGCCACCTACAGCCTGCGCTTGCAGGACCAGTCCTTCCTGCCCCAGACGATCAATCCGATCCTGATCGCGGCAACCAACCCGGCCTTGCTCGCGCTGCCGGCCAAGAGTCTCGATGGAACGGTCGGGATCACGACCGCGAATCTCAACGCGACGAGCCGGCCGCTGCCGCCGTTGACCCTGACCCTCCGCTACCGGCTCTTCGACTTCAACGACATGACCGACGAGCTCGTCTTCCCGGCCAACGTCGTGTCAGACAAGACGGTCACGGCGGAGGCGCAGCGGGCCACTCGCTTCGACCAGAGGCGGCAGAACGTCGACACCGAGGGCCGCTGGCGCTTCGGCCCGATGGCCGCCGTGGGCCTCGGCGGCGGGTGGGAAGGGATCCATCGCTCCTCGGACCGCGAGGTCGAGGACAGCAACGAGGCCTACGCCAAGGCGTACGTGGACGTCACGCCGGCGGAGTGGCTGCTCGCCCGCCTGACGTACCGGCCCTCGTTCCGTCGCATCGGAGACTACAACACCGCGGCCCAGTTCAACCGCACGACCGTCGATGACGTGACGGCCCCGGCCCCGCAGTCGCCCCTTCTGCGCAAGCTGGACGAGGCGGACCGTAACCGTCAGAAGGTGGACCTCCTGATGGAGTTCACACCGATCGAAACGTTCACCGCGTCATTCAACGCCGGGTTCCGGAACGACGAGTACTACAACTCCACGCTCGGCCTGCAGGTCGCGACCGCGTGGACGGCCGGCGTCGATCTGACGTGGAACCCCATCGAGAAGATCTCGGTAAACGGCGGCTACAACTACGAATACAATCTTCAGCGGCAGCGCTCGCGCTACCGGCCATCGCAGGCCGAGGATTTTCCCGATTTCGACTGGATCTCGACCACCACCGACCGGATCGACTCGTTTTACGTCGGGCTGCGCGGGACGATCATCCCTCAGGTTCTCGACACGGCGTTCGGCGCCCGCTACGAGTACGCGCTGAGCACCGTCGCGAATCGCAACCCCACTGCGCCGACGAGCGGTACGGCCGCCCAGAACGCGAGCGCGACCGCCCTGCACTTTCCGGCGACCCAGGACAGCATGTTCCGCCTCGACACGGCGCTTCGCTATCACTTCCAGAAGCACTGGACCGCCAGCCTCGGCTATGCGTTCGAGGTCTTCCACAAGAACAACTGGCAGACCGATCAGCTGAACCCCTTCCTTCCTGGCGTGAGCTCGATCTGGCAGGGGAATGACCTCAAGGATTACACCGCCCACATCGTGGGGCTCACCCTCGGGTACAAGTTCTAGACCGCCGGCCCGCCTCTGCGGCGTGTCTGCGACCTGCCGAAGATCGTTTGGCTCCGAGTAGCCCTAAGTCCTATGTAGATGGATGGCTCTACGCCTGATATTGTGCCGGCGACGGGTGCCTGGGGGCGCGACGTCCCCTGGGCGGAAAGGGCGCGCGATGGCTGGATTGCGCCTGGATCTCGCCGAGGCGCTCGCCGGGGCTGCGGACGGCGCTCTGGTCATCGGCCCCGATGGTCGCATCCTCAGCTGGAATCGTGCCGCTGCCCAGATCCTGGGCTACCGGGCGAACGAGACCGTCGGGCGTCAGTGCTGCGAGATTCTCGCGGGTCGAGGACGTCGGGGGCGCACGCATCTGCTCGCCGGACTGCCCCGTGATGACCCTCGCGCGCGACAACAAGACCGCCGAGAGCTTTGACGTCCGGGCCCACACGAAAGCTGGCCGTCCCGTCTGGCTTAATCTGAGCACACTCACCGCTCGGAGCGCCGGCCGGACCTTCGTCGCCCATCTGTTCCGGGACGTCACCGCGACCCGGGAGCAGCGGACGCCGATCACGCCTGAGCCAGCGACCATGCCCGAGGCACCGCGGGCCTCACTCACCCTTCGCGAGCGCCAGGTGGTCCGACTCCTGGCCGGGGGGGCGAGCACCTGCGAGATGGCCGCGCGCCTGCGGGTGAGCCGGACGACGATCCGGAACCACGTGCAGCACCTCCTCGACAAGCTCGGCGTCCACAGCCGCCTCGAGGCGGTGGTGCTGATGAGCGGCCGGGGTCAGCGAGGGTCGATCCCCCGAGCTTCGGACCCCTGACCTGTCACGGAGGCGACGGTCGAATCCGGGCGCAGGTGCCTGCTCTCGCGGCGCCGCCCGCCTCTGTACTCCTTGGTCTTCACCTCGTCCACCGCGGTGCGGTCCGGCGTGAGCACGACGCCGTAGTCGGCCGTGACCGCGGTCGCGGTGATCTTGCCGTCCAGCAGGTCGGCGAGCACCGCGGCGGGGTCGCGGTCCAGGGGATCGCCGTAGCCGGCGCCGCCCGCGATGTACTCGCAGAGCTGGTCGCCGGGATGCAGGACGATCATCTTCTTCGACGGCAGATCCTCGCGGGTGCCGTCGGCTCTCACGATGTGCGCGTGGCCACGGATGCCCGGCGCGCCGCCCTCGAGGCCCCACGGCGACGATGCGAAGCGCTCGCCACGATGGGAGACGGTCACGTCCGTCGTGGTGGCCTGGAAGATCTTCTCCAGGCCGAGGCCGCCGCGGAAGCGTCCGGCGCCGCCCGAGCCCGTCCACAGGCGCACACGGGGGATCCGCAACGGGAAGTTCATCTCCACCGACTCGACCGGGATGTTCATGCAGTTGGACACGTCGGTCTCGATAGTGTCGATGCCGTCCTTGTCCGGTCGCGCGCCCATGCCGCCGGCGGCCAGCTCGCTGGCGACGAACGGACGGCCCGTCTCGGGATCGCGGCCCCCGAAGGCCATGACCAGCAGCGTGCCGGAGTTCGCCGCCGGCATCCGACCGGGCAGCGCGCCGACCAGCGCGCCGAGGATCGTGTCGGCGATGCGCTTGATCGTCGCCGTCCGGCAGCTCACCGGCGCCGGCGGACGCGGGTTCACGATCGTCCCCTCCGGAAGGATCGCGTCGACGGCGCGGAAGCAGCCGCCGTTGTTCGGCACGGAGGCGTCCGAGATCGCGCGCACCGCGTAATAGACGGCCGACATGGTCGAGGCCGGCACCGAGTTGAACGGGCCGCGCACCTGGGGATCGCTGCCCGTGAAGTCGAACGTCATCGCCGAGCCGCGCACGCGCAGCGTCACCGCGATCTTCACGGGCCGCCCGATATCCACCCCATCGTCGTCGAGCCAGTCCTCGAAGGCGTAGTCGCCGTCGGGGATCTCGGCGATCTGGGCGCGCGTGAGCCGCTCGGCCCGCGAGAGCAGCTCGTCGATGCACGACAGCACGGTGTCCGCGCCGTGGGCCGCGAACAGCTCTTGCAGGCGAAGGCCGCCGAGCCGACCCGCGGCGAGCTGGGCCATCAGATCGCCGGTGAACACGTCGGGCAGGCGGACGTTGCGCGTGAGCAGGCGGAAGAGGTTGTCATCCAGCTCACCGGCGCGGAAGAGCTGGGTGGGCGGGATGATCACGCCCTCCTGGTACAGCTCGGTGGCGTCGGTCGGCACGCTGCCGGGCGTGCGGCCGCCGACGTCCTGGTGGTGGCACATCGTGCACGCCAGGGCGACCACACGCCCCTCGCCGAACACCGGCACGGCCATGGTGATGTCGGGCAGGTGGGTGCCGCCGTCGTAAGGATCGTTCAGGAGGAAGGCGTCGCCCTCCCGCATGCGTTCCGGCGGGAACGCGCTCACGAGGCGTTGGGCCGCGAACTGAAGCGCCCCCAGGTGAATCGGGATCGCCGCCGCCTGCGCGACGGTCTCGCCCTGCGTGTTGAACAGCGCGGCGGAGGCGTCGAGGCCTTCCTTGACGATCGGGGAGGCCGCGCTCTTGAGCAGCGTCAGCTCCATCTCGTCGGCGATGGCGTCGAGCCGGTTGCGCAGCACCTCGAGCAGGATCGGGTCGATCGCCATCACGCTCTCCGAAGGCGCAGGTTGCCGGCGTCGTCCACCAGCGCGGTGACGCCGGGCGGGATCACGGTGGTCGTGTCGCTCTGCTCGACGATGGCCGGCCCCTCCAGGCGCGCGCCCAGAGGCAGACGCGCCCGCTCGTAGATCGCCGTCGGCGTGAAGCGCCCGAAGTACGCCGGGCGCTCCCCCAGGCGTGCGTCGGCCAGCGTGCCGGTCGCGCGGGCGGCCGGGGTCACCACCGGACGCGGCAAGGGGAAGGTGTGCACCGCGCGGAAGTTCACGAACTCCACCGGCTGCTGCGTGCGCGCGTAACCGTAGACGCGCTCGTGCACGGCGTGGAACGCCGCGAGGATCTCCGGCATCCGCTCGTGCGTGACGGGCACCGCGATCGGGACGTCTAGCTCGTACGCCTGGCCGACGTAGCGCATGTCAGCGGCATACGCGACGCGCACCTGGTCGGCGGCGACGCCTTCCTCTCGCATGCGGCCGCGGCCGGCCGTATCCAGCTCGGCCAGACACTGGTTGACGGCGTCGAGATCGGCCACGTCGGTGCGCGCCTGCAGCGTGCGCGCGTGCTGGTGCTCGATCGCGGCGGCGAGGAGACCGAAGGCCGCGAGCACGCCCGGCGCCTCGGGCACCAGAACCTCGGCCATGCCCATCTCGGCGGCGAGGGCCGCACCGTGGACCGGCCCGGCGCCGCCGAGCACCACCAGCGAGAATTGCCGCGGATCGTAGCCGCGCTTGATCGTGACCAGTCGGATCTGGTCGGCCATGCGGGCGTTCACCACGCGATGGATGCCGGCGGCGGCGGTCACGGCGTCCACGCCCAGCCGCCTGCCGACCGCGGCAACGGCACGTTCCGCTGCCGACGCGTCGAGAGCCAGCGTGCCGCCGGCGAACCGCGCCGGGTTGAGGTAGCCGAGCACCACGCTGGCATCGGTCACGGTGGCCTCGTCGCCGCCGCGGCCGTAGCAGGCGGGACCGGGGTCAGCGCCGGCGCTGCGCGGCCCCACCCGCAGCCCGCCGGCGGCGTCGATCCACGCGATGCTCCCGCCTCCGGCGCCGATCGTGTTCACGTCCACCATCGGCGTGCGCACCGGATAGGGACCGATCGCGCCCTCACTGGCCAGCAGGGGCGTGCCGTCGCGGACCATCGCCACGTCGTTGCTGGTCCCGCCCATGTCGAGCGAGACGAAGTCCCGCACGCCCGAGCGCTCGGCGGCGAACGCCGCGCCGATCACCCCACCCGCCGGCCCGGAGAGAAAGAGCGTGACCGGCTGCTGCGCGGCCAGCGCCGCGGACACGATGCCGCCGCGTGAGCGCATGATGAGCGGCACGCCGGGGACGCCGAGCCCACGCAGCGTGTCGGTGAGCCCCGCCAGATAGCGCTTCACCACCGGACCGAGGTAGGCGTCGAACGCGGTCACGCACAGCCGCTCGTACTCGCGGAAGGTCGGATCGACGTCCGACGAGAGCGAGACGCTGATCTCGGGCGCCAGCTCGGCGACGATCTCGCGCGTGCGCCGCTCGTGGGCCGGGTTGACGAACGAGAACAGGTAGCAGACGGCGATGGCCTGCACGGCCTGCGCGCGCAGCGCCTGCACGGCGTGGCGCACGCTGTCCTCGTCGAGCGGGACGAGAACCTGGCCCCGGGCGTCGAGCCGCTCGCGCACGCCCAGCCGGCGGCGGCGCGGGGCGAGGAAGGTCGGCACTTCCGGGTCCATCGCCAGGTCGTACATCCGCGAGCGCTTCATCCGCCCGAGCTCGAGCACGTCCTCGAACCCCTCGGTGGTGAGGATCGCGGTGACCGCGCCCTTCTGCTCGAGGATGGCGTTGGTGGCGACGGTGGTGCCGTGGATGAAGCGCTCGACGTCGGCCGGCCGCGCGCCGGCCAGGGCCAGCACCTGGGTGACCGCGGCGCCGATGCCGTCGAGGAGATCCTTCGGCGTGCTCGGGACTTTCGTGAGCGCGAGGCGACCCGCGTGATCGAGGGCCACGATGTCGGTGAAGGTGCCGCCGATGTCGACGCCGATCTGCACGGGGGCCTCCTTGGCGGAGGCCAGGGTACCACCGAAACTTGCCGGCTCACCGCGGGTATAATCCCCGGCACCGTACGTTCAGGCAGGCAAGGGGGCGCTATGAGCAGACAGGGCAAGGCCAAGGGCAAGAAGGCAACGGCAGCGAAGGACCTCTCGGTCCGCCGGTCCAAGGGGCGTGCCGTGAAGGGCGGTGAGATGAACAACCCGATCACGCAGTCGCCAGGCCAGCGGCTCGTCCCCAACACGATCGGCAGCCACACGCTGCCGCCCACGCAACAGAGCCCGGTTCCCGGAGCGCCCCTCAAGAGCTGATTTCCTTCGCGCGATGCGTGACCTTCTGGACCGGCTCGACGGCTGGCGCGACGAGCAGATCGAGTTCCTGGCTCGTCTGGTGAACCACGACAGCGGCACCGACGACGTGATCGACGTCAACCGCGTCGGCGCCATCCTGGTCGAGCGGCTCGAGCGCCTGGGCTTCACCGTCCGCCGCGTCGTCAACGATCGCTTCGGCGATCACCTGGTCGGCGACAAGCCGGGCACCGGGCCCGAAGCGCTTCCTCTTCGTCGGCCACTACGACACGGTGTTTCCGTCGGGCACGGCCAAGCAGCGCCCGTTCCGCATCGACGCAGCAGGGCCGAGCCTGGGGCCCGGGCGTCTACGACATGAAGGGCGGGCTGACCGCGCTGCTGTACGCGCTGCGCGCTCACCAGGAGGCGCGCACGCGCACGTGGGCCGAGACGAACGTCAGCGTCGTGTTCAACGCCGACGAGGAGCGCCTGTCACCAACCTCGCGCGAGGTCATCGGCGCCGAGGCGCGCCGTGCCCACAGCGTGGGGATCCTGGAGCCGGCCCGGCCGGGCGGCGAGTACGTGATGGCCCGCAAGGGCGCCGGGACGTTCCAGCTCGAGGTGACGGGCAAGGCCGCCCACGCCGGGCTGCAGCCCGAGCTGGGGGCCAGCGCCATCTGGGACCTCGCTCAGAAGGTCGCGGCGCTGCACGCGCTGACGGATTTCGACAAGGGCACGACGATCAACGTCGGCACCGTGCGGGGCGGCGAGCGCCCGAACGTCGTCGCCGACCGCGCCGTCGCCGAGATCGATCTGCGGGCGTGGAGCCGCGCCGAGGCCGAGGCGGCGATCGCCGCCATGCAGAAGATCTGCGCCCAGCCGCACGTCGCCGGCACGACGGCGCGCTTCTCGGGCGAGGTGAGCTTCCCGCCGTGGCCGCCCGGGCTGCCCGGCACCGAGCGCCTGCTGGAGATCATGCGGGCGGCCGGTCGTGATCTGGGTGTGGACGTGCGCGCCATCAAGACCGGCGGCGGCTCGGACGGTAACCACACCTCGGCCATCGCGCCCACACTCGATGGGATGGGGCCGCGCGGCAACCGCGCGCACAGCGCGGAGGAGTTCATCGAGGTGGCCACGCTGCTCGAGCGCACCAAGATGCTCGCGCTGTTCCTCGACCGGTGGGCTGCAGAGTTCGAGGTCCCGGACTAGGCCCAAGTCCCTAGGTCCAAAGTCCCATAGACCGCGCCCTGGTGGTCCTGAGACTCTGCGCCGCACACGATGCTTTGGCATGCATGCCGCCGCGGGCTCATAGAGCCCGCGCATGACTCGATCGGCAGCCAAGCACTCTCGCCTGCTCGATGACGTTGCCTCACATGACGATGAAGGCCACCGCCACCAGCCCACGCTGAAAGGCCACCAATCGTGAAAACAACAGCCACCCTTGTCCCCGCGCTGGCCGTCGTGCTGACGTTCACCGCCGTCCACGCGCAGACCACGCCGAAGATTCCTCCGGCGATCACGACGCCCGACAAGGTTCAGACGAGCATCGGCACGCTGGAGTTCAAGGACGGCGCGCCGAGCGCGGACACCGTCCGGAAGGTGTACGACAGTCTGGACTTCGTGCGCGGTGTCGACGCGTTCATGAACAGCTTCTCGGGCGCGTCGGCGTATGCGATTCGCGAGGGCTTCCAGAGCATCGGGGCTGACGACAACACGATCGTCATCTTCTCCGAGCTGATGGACTCGAACTCGCTCTTTCTCACCGCCAATGCCGACACCATCTATACGGTGGCGGTCCTCGACCTGACGAAGGGCCCGTTGGTGGTCGAGGTGCCGCCGATGGCGCTCGGCACGCTCAACGACATGTGGTTCGGCTGGATCATCGACATCGGCTTTCCCGGCCCCGACCGTGGCGAAGGGGGCAAGTATCTGGTCGTGCCGCCGGGTTATGACGGCCCGCTTCCGGATAGCGGTTTCCACGTCGGCCGGTCGAAGACCATGCATGTGCTCTACGCCGTGCGCGCCTTCATGGACAACAACGATCCAAAGCCGGCCGTCGCCTCGATCAAGAAGTCGCTGAAGATCTATCCGTACACGCCGGGAGGTTACGGCACCAGCATTGCCACGGCCCTGGAAGGCAAGGTCCGGCTGGAGGCCAACCCGCCCGTACCGCCGACGAAGTTCGTCGAGGGGAGCGGGAAGTCGTTCAACACCATCCCGCCGAACGACTTCTCCTATTTCGAGATGGTCAACAAGCTCGTGCAGCTGGAGCCGGCCACCTCCTTCAGTCCGGAGCTCTCGGGCCAACTGGCGGCCATCGGCATCGTGAAGGGCAAGCCCTTCAATCCGGACGCCCGGATGAAGAAGATTCTCACCGACGCAGCGGCCGTGGGCAACGCCGCCGGACGGGCGTTGAACTGGCGTGCCGCCGAATATCCCGGTTGGGCCTACTACCCGGGTTCGATGTGGGCCAACATGCTGTGGCAGGGTGGCTACAACTTCGAGACGCCGCCGCCGATGATCACCAAGGAAGGCATCAAGCCGTTCCCGCCGACCGGCGCGCGAGACCCTCGACTCGCGGACGGCGTTCTACTACGCCTACACGATGGACTCGCCGGGCATGATCATGCGGCTGCCCAACGTCGGCTCGCAGTACCTCATGGGCTTCACGGATGCCGACAAGAATCCCTTCGATGGCGGCAAGACGTACAAGGTGACCCTGCCACCGAAGATTCCCGCGGCCAAGTTCTGGTCGTTCACCGTGTACGACAACCAGACGCGCTCCATGCTCCAGACGCCGCAGCGCTACCCGCGCGCCGGAAGCCAGACGTACCCGTCACCGGCGGCCGTGGCGAACGCGGACGGCTCCACGACGGTTTATTTCGGCCCAACCAAGCCAGCCGACGCAAAGGACGGCAACTGGATCCAGACGATGCCCGGCAAGGGCTGGTTCACGATCCTGCGTCTCTACAGCCCGGAGGAGTCGTTCTTCGACAAGACCTGGCGTCCGAGCGAGATCGAATTGGTCCGGTAACAGCGGGCACCGCCCAAACGCGAAGCCAGGCTAGGAGATGACACCATGAAGCGATTTACCGGACTTCCGGCAGCAACCCTCGTCTGCACGATACTGGCGCTGCCCCGCCTAGCCGCCGCCCAGACGGCCCCCGCGATTCCTCCGGCGATCAGCACGCCGGACAAGGTCGAGACGCGCATCGGCCCGCTCGACTTCAAGGACGGCATGCCGAGCAAGGAGACCGTCGCCAAGGTCTACGACAATCTGGACTTCACGCACGCGTTCGAGGCGTTCGTGAACACCTTGCAGGGCGTCAGCATACGCCGCTATCCACAAGGGCTTTCAGAGCGTCGGGGTGAAGGACAACGAAGTCCTTGTCTTCTCCGAGCTGATGGATGCCAAGTCGCTGTTCCTGACGGCCAATGCGGACACGATCTATTCCTTGGGCATGCTCGACCTCTCCAAGGGGCCCATGGTGCTCGAGATGCCGCCCAAGGCGCTTGGCGCCATCGACGACTACTGGTTCCGCTGGGTCATCGATTTCGGTCTGCCCGGGCCTGATCGCGGCGAGGGCGGGAAGTACCTGATCCTGCCGCCCGGCTACGACGGTCCGCTGCCGGAGGGTGGCTTCTTCGTCGCCCGCGCCCGGACCACCCGCGTCTTGTGGTTCGCGTCGCTCGTTCCTGGAGAACAACGATCCGAAGCCCGTGGTCGAATCGATCAAGAAAGACACCAAGATCTATCCCTACGAAGCCGGCGGCGTCGGCACCACCATCGCCGAGTTCCTGGCCGGCAAGGCCAAGCTCGGCCGGATCACGCCGCCGCCGCCGACCGTGTTCCACGAAGGCAGCGGCAAGGTCGATGAACACCATCCCGCCCAACGACTTCAGCTATTACGAGATGCTCAACGAGGTCGTGCAGCAGGAGCCGGCGACGTCGCTCGATCCCGAGCTGATGGGCCCGCTCGCCGCCATCGGCATCGTCAAGGGCAAGCCCTTCGCGCCCGATGCGCGGATGAAGAAGATCCTCACCGAGGCGGTCGCGCTCGCCAACGCCACCTCGCGCACCCTGTTCATGAATCCTCGCGATCCGACTGGTACTACTACCCCGGCTCGGCCTGGATGAATCTGCTGTTCGTCAGCGGCTACGAGTTCGAGACGCCGATCCCGCAGATTACGCCCGAGGGCGTCAAGCCCTTCCCGCCCACCGGCTACCGCACGCTGGATGCGCGGACGTGGCTTCTTCTACGGCGTCACCGGCATCACGCCCGCGATGGCCATGCGCCTGCCCGGCATCGGCTCGCAGTACCTCTTGGCCATGGTGGATGCGGACAAGAACTACTTCGACGGCGCCAAGACCTACAAGGTGACGCTGCCGAAGGACATCCCGGAGGCGAACTTCTGGTCGTTCACGCTCTACGACAACCAGACGCGCTCGATGCTCGACACGCCGCAGCGCTATCCGCGCGCGGGCAGCCAGAGCTTCCCGTCGCCCGCCGCCGAAGCCGAACGCCGACGGCTCGACGACGGTCTACTTCGGCCCGACCCAGCCCGCGGGCGTCAAGCGGGGCAACTGGATCCAGACCATGCCGGGCAAGGGCTGGTTCACGATGCCTGCGCCTCTACAGCCCGCTCGAGCCGTTCTTCACCAAGACCTGGCGGCCGAGCGAGATCGAATTGGTCCGGTAAGGCAAACGCCGCAGGCGTCGCCGGGGCGCAACGCGAGCCGTTCGACCATCGTTCAGGC
>CAVZOE010000015.1:0-239599 GCA_963776725.1 uncultured Candidatus Rokubacteria bacterium
CCCTTCACGGCACGCCCCTTGGACCGGCGGACCGAGAGGTCCTTCGCTGCCGTTGCCTTCTTGCCCTTGGCCTTGCCCTGTCTGTTCATAGCGCCCCCTTGCCTGCCTGAACGTACGGTGCCGGGGATTATACCCGCGGTGAGCCGGCAAGTTTCGGTGGTACCCTGGCCTCCGCCAAGGAGGCCCCCGTGCAGATCGGCGTCGACATCGGCGGCACCTTCACCGACATCGTGGCCCTCGAGCACGCGGGCCGCCTCGCGCTCACGAAGGTCCCGAGCACGCCGAAGGATCTCCTCGACGGCATCGGCGCCGCGGTCACCCAGGTGCTGGCCCTGGCCGGCGCGCGGCCGGTCGACGTCGAGCGGTTCATCCACGGCACCACCGTGGGCACCAACGCCATCCTCGAGCAGAAGGGCGCGGTCACCGCGATCCTCATGACCGACGGCTTCGAGGACACGCTCGAGCTCGGACGGTGAAGCGCTCGCGGATGTACGACCTGGCGATCGAGCCGGAGACGCCGGGCTTCCTCGCCCCGCGCCGCCGCCGGCTGGGCGTGCCCGAGCGGCTCGACGCCCGGGGCCAGGTCCTCGTCCCGCTCGACGAGGCAGCGTGCGCGACGCCGTGCGGCCTGCGCGCGCAGGCCGTGCAGGCGATCGCCGTCTGCTACCTGTTCTCGTTCGTCAACCCGGCCCACGAGCGGCGCACGCGCGAGATCGTCGCCGAGCGGCGCCCGGGATCGCGTGTCGCTCTCGCACGAGGTCGATCCGACCTTCCGCGAGTACGAGCGGCTGTGCGTGACCGCGTTCGACGCCTACCTGCGGCCGGTGATGAAGCGCTACCTGGCGGGGCCACCGACACGCTGCGCGGGCTCGGCGTCCCCGGCGTGCCGCTGACCATGCAGTCACGCGGCGGCCTCGTGTCCGCGGCGCGGGCCGCGAGCAGCCCGTCACGCTCTTTCTCTCCGGCCCGGCCGGCGGCGTGATCGGGGCGGGGTTCGCCGCCGAGCGCTCGGGCGTGCGGGACTTCATCACGCTCGACATGGGCGGGACCAGCGCGGACATCGCGTTGGTCCGGGACGGGCGTCGCCGCTCCTGCCAGCGAGGGCGCGATCGGACCCTATCCCCTGCGCACGCCGATGGTCGACGTGAACACGATCGGCGCCGGCGGCGGGAGCATCGCGTGGATCGACGCGGCCGGCGGGCTGCGCGTGGGGCCGCGCAGCGCCGGCGCGACCCCGGCCCCGCCTGCTACGGCCGCGGCGGGGACGAGGCGACCGTGACGGATGCCAGCGTCGTGCTCGGCTACCTCGACCCGGCGCGGTTCGCCGGCGGCACGCTGGCTCTCGACGCGTCGGCAGCCGAACGTGCGGTCGCCGCGGTCGGCAGGCGGCTGGGCGTGGACGCCGTGACCGCCGCCGCCGGCATCCATCGCGTGGTGAACGCCCGCATGGCCGACCAGATCCGACTGGTCACGATCAAGCGCGGCTACGATCCGCGGCAGTTCTCGCTGGTGGTGCTCGGCGGCGCCGGGCCGGTGCACGGCGCGGCCCTCGCGGCCGAGATGGGCATGGCCGAGGTGCTGGTGCCCGAGGCGCCGGGCGTGCTCGCGGCCTTCGGCCTCCTCGCCGCCGCCATCGAGCACCAGCATGCGCGCACGCTGCAGGCACGCACCGACGTGGCCGACCTCGACGCCGTCAACCGGTGCCTGGCCGAGCTCGATGCGGCCGGGCGCGGCCGCATGCGACGAGGAGGGCGTGGCGGCCGACCAGGTGCGCGTGGCGTACGCCGCCGACATGCGCTACGTCGGCCAGGCGTACGAGCTGGACGTACCGATCGGGTGCCGGTCACGCGCGACCGGATGCCGGACATCCTGGCCGCGTTCCACGCCGTGCACGAGCGCGTCTACGGATACGCGCGCACGCAGCAGCCGGTGGAGTTCGTGAACTTCCGCGCGGTGCACACCTTCCCGTTGCCACGGCCGGTGGTGACGCCGGCCGCGCGCGCGACCGGCACGCTGGCCGACGCGCGCCTGGGCGAGCGCCGCGCGTACTTCGGGAGCTTCATGCCGACGGTGATCTACGAGCGGGCCCGGCTGCCGCTCGGCGCGCGCCTGGACGGGGCCGGCCATCGTCGAGCAGAGCGACACGACCACCGTGATCCCGCCCGGCGTCACCGCGCTGGTGGACGACGCCGGCAACCTGCGCCTGCGGAGAGCGTGATGGCCATCGACCCGATCCTGCTCGAGGTGCTGCGCAACCGGCTCGACGCCATCGCCGACGAGATGGAGCTGACGCTCCTCAAGAGCGCGGCCTCGCCGATCGTCAAGGAAGGCCTCGACGCCTCCGCCGCGCTGTTCAACACGCAGGGCGAAACCGTCGCCCAGGCGGCGGCGATCCCGATTCACCTGGGGGCGCTTCAGTTCGCGGCGCAACGCCTCGTGAGCGCGTTCCCGCCGGAACGCATGCGGGAGGGCGACGCCTTCCTCCTGAACGATCCTTACGACGGCGGCACCCACCTGCCCGACATCACCATGGCGGTGCCGGTGTTCGCCGACGGCCGCGTGGTGGCCCTGGCGTGCACGATGTGCCACCACCAGGACGTGGGCGGCCGCACGCCCGGCAGCGTGCCGACCGACGCCACCGAGCTCTACCAGGAGGGCGTGATCATCCCGCCCACCCAGCTCTTCCGCGCCGGCGAGCTGGACGAGAACCTGTTCCGCCTGCTCACCCGCAACGTCCGCCTGCCCGACGTGTTCACCGGCGATCTCATGGCCCAGCTCGCGGCGGGCCGGCTCGGCGGCCTCCGGCTGCAAGAGCTGTTCGCGGCGCACGGCGCGCCGACCGTGCTGTCGTGCATCGACGAGCTGCTCTCGCGGGCCGAGCGGCTCACGCGCGCCCAGATCGCCGAGATCCCCGATGGGGACTACGCGTTCGAGGACTGGCTGGACGACGATGGGGTGGACATCGGGCGGCCGGTGAAGATCGCGGTGACGCTGCGCGTGCGCGGCTCGTCGATGACGTTCGACTTCACGGGCAGCGATCCCCAGGTGCGCGGCCCGTTCAACTCGGTGCCGGCCTCGACGATGTCGGCGGTCTACTACGCGGTGCGCGCGATCTCGGACGCCTCCGTGCCGAACAACGGCGGCTGCTTCCGCGCGGTCGACGCGATCCTCCCGGAGGGCACGATCGTCAACCCGCGCCCGCCGGCGCCGGTGAGCTGCCGGACGGCGACGATCAAGCGCATCGCCGACACGATCCTTGGCGCGCTGGTCGGCGCGCTGCCCGGCCGGATGCCGGCGGCGAACTCCGGCACGCTGCTGGTCATGGCCTTCGGGGGCCGCGATCCCGAGACGGGCCGGCCGTTCGTCGCCAGCGAGCTGGCCGCCGGCGGCATGGGCGCGCGACCGGACAAGGACGGCATCGACACCATCGAGACCGACGTGTCCAACTGCATGAACATCCCGGTCGAGTCGGTGGAGATGAACTTCCCGCTGCGGATCCCCCGCGCACGCCTGTGGACGGGCTCGGGCGGCGCCGGACGCTTCCGCGGCGGCCTCGGTCTGGAGAAGATCTTCGAGGCCACCACGACGGACGTGACCGTCTCCCACCGCGGCGAGCGCTTCGCATCGTCGCCGTGGGGCCTCGAGGGCGGCGCGCCGGGCCCGCGCCCACGCGCACATCGTGAGAGCCGACGGCACCCGCGAGGATCTGCCGTCGAAGAAGATGATCGTCCTGCATCCCGGCGACCAGCTCTGCGAGTACATCGCGGGCGGCGCCGGCTACGGCGATCCCCTGGATCGCGACCCCGCCGCGGTGCTCGCCGACCTGCTGGACGGCAAGATCACCGCGACCGCGGCGACGCTCGAGTACGGCGTCGTGCTCACGCCGGACGGCACCGCGGTGGACGAGGTGAAGACCAAGGAGTACAGAGGCGGGCGTCGCTCGCGAGAGCAGGCACCTGCGCCCGGATTCGACCGTCGCCTCCGTGACAGGTCAGGGGTCCGAGCCCGGGGGAGCGAACCTTGCTGACCCCGGCCGCTGATCAGCACGACCGCCTCGAGGCGGCTGTGGACGCCTAGCTTGTCGAGGAGGTGCTGCACGTGGTTCCGGATCGTCGTCCGGCTCACCCGCAGGCGCGCGGCCATCTCGCAGGTGCTCGCCCCCCCGGCCAGGAGTCGGACCACCTGGCGCTCGCGAAGGGTGAGTGAGGCCCGCGGTGCCTCGGGCATGGTCGCTGGCTCTGGCGTGATCGGCGTCCGCTGCTCCCGGGTCGCGGTGCCGTCCCGGAACAGATGGGCGACCAAGGTCCGGCCGGCCCTCCGAGCGGTGAGTGTGCTCAGATTAAGCCAGACGGGACGGCCAGCTTTCGTGTGGGCCCGGACGTCAAAGCTCTCGGCGGTCTTGTTGTCGCGCGCGAGGGTCATCACGGGGCAGTCCGGCGAGCAGATGCGTGCGCCCCCGACGTCCTGACCCGCGAGAATCTCGCAGCACTGACGCCCGACTCGGGTCTCGTTCGCCCGGTAGCCCAGGATCTGGGCAGCGGCACGATTCCAGCTGAGGAGCGACGATCGGGGCCGATGACCAGATCGCCGTCCGCGCCTCGGCGAGCGTGTCGGCGAGAACGAAGCGCAATCCAGCCTCGCGCGCCCTTTCCGCCCAGGGAAGTAGCGCCCCCAGGCCCCGTCGCCGGCACAATCTCAGTCGTAGAGCCATCTATCGACATAGGCCCGAGGGCCACACGAAGCAAACGATCTCGGCAGGTCGCAGACACGCCGCAGAGGCGGGCCGGCGGTCTAGAACTTGTACCCGAGGGTGAGCCCTACGATGTGGGCGGTGTAATCCTTGAGGTCATTCCCCTGCCAGATCGAGCTCACGCCAGGAAGGAAGGGGTTCAGCTGATCGGTCTGCCAGTTGTTCTTGTGGAAGACCTCGAACGCATAGCCGAGGCTGGCGGTCCAGTGCTTCTGGAAGTGATAGCGAAGCGCCGTGTCGAGGCGGAACATGCTGTCCTGGGTCGCCGGAAAGTGCAGGGCGGTCGCGCTCGCGTTCTGGGCGGCCGTACCGCTCGTCGGCGCAGTGGGGTTGCGATTCGCGACGGTGCTCAGCTCGTTCTCGTAGCGGGCGCCGAAGGCCGCGTCGAGAACCGGAGGGATGGTCGTCCCGCGCAGCCCGACGAAACCAGTCGATCCGGTCGGTGGTGGTCGAGATCCAGTCGCACTGGAAATCTCGGCCTGCGACGGCCGGTAGCGCGAGCGCTGCCGCCGAGACCGTATTCGTAGTTGGAGCCGCCGTTTACCGAGTCTTCTCGATGTGGTTCCAGTCAGATCGACGCCGGCCGTCGATGCGGTCGCGACCTGCAGGCCGAGCGCGGAGTTGCAGTACTCGTCGTTCCGGAAGCACCGGCGTTGACGTCATCGGAGGACGTTTCGATCGGTGTGAACCCATCAGGAGGCCACCTTCAAACGGTTACGGTCCGCCTCGTCCAGCTTGCGCAGAGGGGCGAACGGCGGGGCCGGGGCCGTCACGTCATCGACGGTCGTGCGGTCGAACCCGGCCGCGGTGGTGTAGTCTCCGATGACGTCGGAACGAGGGCCGGTACGTCAGGCGCGCGACCAGCCACTCCGCCGGCGCGACGTCCACGTACGCCTCGACGTAGGCCACGAAGCAGACCCGACCTCGCGGTTCGAGGATCGATGGATCCTTCCCACCCGCCGCCGAGGCCCAGGCGGCCATGGTGGCCGATCGCGCCAGCGGCCCTTGGTGTTGCACGTTCTGGTCTCGGTCGACGCGAGTGGCCCGGTGCGCCTCCGCCGTGACGCTTGCTGACACGACGTTGGCTCGGGAAGACGAGCCGTCGGTCATGTCGTTGAAGTCGAAGAGCCGGTAGCGGAGGGTCAGGGTCAACGGCGGCAGCGGCCGGCTCGTCGCGTTGAGATTCGCGGTCGTGATCCCGACCGTTCCATCGAGACTCTTGGCCGGCAGCGCGAGCAAGGCCGGGTTGGTTGCCGCGATCAGGATCGGATTGATCGTCTGGGGCAGGAAGGACTGGTCCTGCAAGCGCAGGCTGTAGGTGGCGGAGCCGCTGAGGCGCGTTCGCCAGAAGGGCACGTTGACGCCCCCGGCGATGGCGATGGTGTTCGCGGTGTTGTCAGGAGTCAGCGCGATCTGGCCTCGGCTGGGGCCACCGGCGTCGCTTGCGCTGCACACCGTGGCCACCCCGAAGCAGGGGTTGTCCGCCGCCACGGCGTCCAGTGAGTTGCGAAAGACCGAAAGGCCATAGGCGATCTGGAGCTGCCACGTCTCCCGCGAGAACGCCGCCTTGAGACGGAAATCATGGGTGACCTGATCGATCGGCTCCATGATCTCGTAGAAGTTGTTGCCGGGGCTCCCGAACGTCATGCCGAACGGCCGCTCGCCAGATTTCCGGATCCTGGTGTACTCGGCCGTGACGTCGATCCAGGGCGTCGGGGTCAGCTCGAAAAAGAGCCGCGCGTCGTCGCGCCGGAGCGCGACCTCGTCGGGCTCCGGGGCCGAGTTGTGGACGTTGAGCGGCGGGCGTGGGGAGGGCAGCAGGAAGAGCCCCTCCCGGAGGCTCCACGGCCAGGAAGCGCGCGTTGGTCGAGAAGACGTGCGGGATCTGGTTCCATTCGAAGCCGCCCTCCCAGAGGCCAAGGCGGCCGACCCCGAGCGCGTACTCCTGGTCCTTCAGACCCCAGGCGCGTCCTCCGAGCTCGATGAAGGTCTTCTCGTCGGCAGAATCGAGCCGGAGCCCGAGCGCGCCGAGGAACAAGCCCTGCTGGATATCCCGGTACTCCTCGAACTTCGCGTGCTCACTCTTGGACGGCTCACTCGGCAGGAAGCGGAACCCCGCGACGACTTCGCCCTGGAGCAGGTAGTCGCCGACCTGGGTCTGGGCCCATGCCGGCGCGGCCACGAGTGGAGCCATCAGAGCCGCCACGATCAGACCGCCCCGTCCGACTGCTCTCAGCATGGTCCGCTCCTACCGAGTGAAGGCGTGGCCCGACGGGTGGTTGGAGCCGTGGATGTTCACGTGACAGCTCGAACAGGACCGGCCCATCACGAACTTCTGCGAGCTCGTGTCGCGGCCGTAGGGCTTGGTCGGGTGCGAGGTCTCGATGTGGCACTGCTGGCAGAGTCGCGGCCGGGACAGCTTGAGCATCTTGTCGTGGTTGGAGCCGTGCGGGTCGTGGCAGTTCGCGCAGCTTCGACGACGGGCGCGTGCCCCCAGAGAAACGGCCCGCGCTTCTCCGCGTGGCAGTTGAAGCACGTGTCGTTCAGGGAGGGTTCCTTGAGGAGCGCGGGGGTGATGGATCCGTGTGGGTTGTGGCAGGACGTGCACGACATCTTGCCCTCTAGCATCGGATGCCGCGAAAGCTTCGTGGCCGCCGCCCGCTTGTCGATATGGCAGGTGCCACAGGTCTCGAGCTCGGTGGGCCGCGCCAGCTGCTTGCGTGGCGAGACGTCCTGCATCACCTTGTGGCAGCCGGTGCACGGCACGTCACGGGACTCGTGGCCGCTCCCCACCCAGAACAGATGGCTGCCCTTGGTGTGGCAGCTCAGGCACACCTCGTTGCGCTTGTGGACGGGCGTCTTGTCGTTTCGGGCGAAGCTGACCAGGCCGCCGACGCCCTTTCCGCCTCCCCCCGCCACATGCTCAGCACCGGGGCCGTGGCAGTTCTCGCAAGCCAGCGCTTCCTGGGCATTGCGAGGCGCCTTGAGGAAGAGACGGCCCATCTTGGTGTGGGAGAACTTCTGGAACTGCTCATCGTGGCAGCCCTTGCAGGTCTCGGCGCCCACGTAGCCTGCGGGCAGTCCCGGCGCGACCGGCGGCGTCCCTGGTGGCGTGGCCTCCTTGGTTTCCGGCGTGACCGGCGGCGGTGCTGGTGGCGCGGCCTCGGGCGTTGCCGGCGCCGGCTTCGGAGCCGGCGCGGGGGCCGGCAACAGCACCGCGGCCGCAATCACACCGGCGGCGACGATCAGGGTCGCCCCGGTGACGCCGAGGAAACTGACGCGCGTCACGTGGCTCTCCGGCTCGCGATGTCCCGGACCACTGCGATGGCGAAGAGGAGGAACGCCGCCGCGAACAGCGGCTGGACGAGGACCATGAAGAAGAAGAAGTTGATCCAGTTGACTCCGGAAAAGAGCCAGAGTGACAGCACAGCTCCCGCGGCGGCGAGAATGATCGCGGCCTGCACCAGCGGCTTCACTTGGCCTCCTTCGGCGTGTGGGGCGGACCGTGGCAATCGAGGCAAGACATCGCCCCGGCGACGAGCTGGGGCTGATCTTCCTTGGGATGCCCATCGGAGGCCAGGAACTTCTGCGACTCACCGTGGCAGCCGAGGCACCGCGCGTTCGGGTAGGGGCTCGCGATCTTGATTCGGGACCGTGTACCGGCCGGTCACGTAGTAGTAGATGTGGCCGACGCCGGCCATCTTCGCGGCGGCGGTTCCGAACATCCCGTAGTCGGTGTGGCAGGTGTAGCAGTGATTCTCCTGGATGTAGCGATTCTTGTAGTGGACGGCCGCCAGGGCCTCGCTCTTGGGATCCTTCAGATCATCGACGAACGGTGTCATCACGTGGCATCCCCCGCACGACTCAACCGTTTCCATCGCCTGGAACCCGTGCAGATACCCGATGAAGGTGATGAGGACCGGCATCAGAGCGAGGGCAAGGAAGAGCACGCTACCCAGCGCCAGGATATTCCCGCCCCGCCGCAGGCCGCGCCAGGCGATGACCAGGAGCACGAGGGTGAGCAGGGCCAGGGCGAAGCCGAGGCCCTGAGCCCACTGTGCCGTCGTGCCGATCCATCCCTCGGGCTGCGCGACCGCCGGTCCGGCGCTGGCCGCGAAAGCCTTCGTCGCCCAGAAGAGGGCGACGCCGGCTCCGATCACTTCTGCTCCTTGCCTCCGGGGAAGTCCTTCAGCTTCTCGAGGTCGGGGGCCTTCAGCTTGCGGGCCTGCTGGTCGTCGTACAGCCACTTGCCCCGCTCGTTCAGTGCCTCGGGCTTGAAGGTGTCCTTCTTCGGGGCACTGTCCGTATGGCAGTACTGGCAGTTCTTCGCGGGCATGCCCATGCTCTTGGCCTTCGCCACCATGGGGGGTGACGCCAGGGCCACGCCGGCTCCGACACCGAGGCCGACGATCAGACCACCCGTGACCAGGCGAATCGCGATGTTCATGATGGCCTCTCTTCCGGCAGCTGAGGTACGAACGCCTTCGCGGCGGGAGGTTAGCACCCTGCCGGTCCTCGCGCATGATGCATTTGGACTATTCCGCTGCGGCTGGGCTTCATCGCGTTCCCCGCGTTGCAGTCCGCGCCGAGATGCGCAGTGCGCCCACCAAGGCTGCGGTGTGGACGAAGTCAGGACGAAGGAGTATTCCAGGACATCACGTATCACATCACGGTGATCGGCAGCGAGTCCCGCCCGGACAAACACCACGACGGTACGCCGTTTGCTCGCGTGAAGGCCGGAGGAGGTATGCGCGCCATGATGACCATCGTGACCCACGTGGAAGTGAAGCCCGGGAGCGAGAGTCAGTGGGACCAGACGATGCACGAGCGCCTGCGCGTCGCCGAAGGGCGCCCGGGCTGGGTCGGTGGCCAGCTGCTCCGGCCGCTCGACAAGCCTCACGATCGGGTGATCGTCGGCACCTGGGAGAGCCGCGACGCGTGGGAGGCCTGGCATCGCGACCCCACGTTCCGCGAGACGCGCAGCCGCCTGGATGGTCTCGAGGCGCGCCCGGCGCAGGAGTGGTGGCACGAGGTCCTGGAGGAGCGCGGTCTCGCTGCCTGAGGCCCACCGGTTCCCCTCCGCGTGCCCTGAGTAATCCCCAGGTTCGCCCCAGGACTTCGGCGGACGCCGGAGTCACTCTGTCTGGGAAGCGCCGAGGTCGGCTGCAATGGGCGGAGCCACACTCTCGCGGGGCGCGTCGTCGCACCTCAGCACTCGAGATGGACACCGGCGTCGCCGCTGAGCGGTCGGGTCGAGCACCTCTCCTCGGGCAAGAGCGCGCACTTCTCTCGCTTCGAGAGCTGCTCACCTTCCTGGACTCGTTCCTCGACACACCGAAAGACCGCCTGAGGCCACCAACTCGCGGCGGTTCGTCACACTCGTCGCCGCACGGAGAAGATCAGGATCATGGCAACGCGGCACCTCGTCTTGGCGGGCGGACTGGTCGGTCTTTGCGTCATCGCGCTGGGCATCTTGACCGTGGTGAAGGCTGATGGTCCGAGACCGGAGCGATCAGCGCTCACCGGAGCGCGGGCGGCCGTGCACGAGGAGCTCGAGCGGCTGGAGAGCGTGATGCCGGCTGGGCGGAGCCGCGACGACGGTCTCTGGCGGACGTATCTGGCCGTCGTCGAGCAGGAGCTCGAGCACGGGCACATCGACGTCGCCGTTCGCGTCTGAGCGCCTACGGCGCAGCCTCGAGAGCCGCACCTGGGAGAGCATGATTGCGGTCGGTGACGCCTTCCCTCGCGATCGGGCGCGCGTCGGGAAGCCTCCGCGGCGCGCGACTGAACGCGCGGGACGCTTACCTGGCCGCCTGGTCCGCGCGCGACGTGACCGCTCCTCGACGGGGTGCTCCGCAGCGCCGAGGCGTTCCGCGGGCTCGACGATCGCGCCGTCGCCGAGCAGTGTCTGCACATCGCCGCACAGCTGGCGGCGGGAAACGAGCCGCCAGCAGCGGGTCCAGGAAGCTCGGCGTCGCTGGACGGCGATTCCGCCGGCCACGGGCTCCTGAGGGCCGTGACACAGGCGGTGAGGCTCTGCGCGGTCGCCTCGCTCGCGCCGTCGCGGCAGCTTCTGGACGACACCCAATCGCGCGGCGCCGTCCTGCTGATCGCCGCCATGCTGTGCTGGACGCTCGACGTCCTCCCCGACTACGTCGTCGCCTCGGCGTCATCGTGGTGTGGAACGTGGCGGGCATCGGGCCGAGCGCGGCAGCCTCTCGGGGTTCGCGTCACCGGTCTGGTTTCTCCTGCTCGGGGTGCTGGCCGTCGGCGGAGGGCTGGCCAGCTCCGGCGTGCTTCAACGCATTGCGCTCGCCTGCTGTCGCTGTTTCCCCGCGACCTTCATCGGTCAGGTCGTGGCGTTCCTCGTGGGCGGTCTGGTGATGACCCCGTTTCTGCCGCTCACGGTGGCGCGATGCGCGCTCACCGCACCGCTGGCGCGCCAGGTGGCGGACCTGCTCGGCTACCCCGCGCGAAGCCGCGGAGCAGTCGGCATCGGACTCGCGGCCTTCACGGGCAGCGGACTGCTGAGCCGTGTGTTCCTGTCGGGCGCCACGCTGAATCTGATCGCCTGGAGCCTGCTGCCCCCGGCGACGCGACCCGGGTGGTGGCGCTGGGCGCTGGCGGGCTCGCCGATGATGCTCGTGCTGACCGCCGGGGCCCTGGGGATCATTCTCCTCACGTATCGCCCGGCCAACGACTGCCCGGTCGGCCGCGACGTGATCGCGCGGAACGGCGGGAGATCGGGCCGCTGACGCCGGCCGCCTGCGTGGCCGGCGCCGTGGCCGTGGTCGTGCTGATCGGGCTCGCGGCGGGGCCTTACCTCAAGATCGATGGCGCCTGGTTCGCGTGCCTGGGCGCCATGACCCTGGCCACCACCGGCGTGCTGACGCGCGAGCACTTTCGCCGGACGATCGACTGGCCGCTCCTCATCTTCCTGGGCGTCATTCTCAGCATGCCGACGATGATCCACCACATCGGCGTCGACGCACGGCTGGCCGAAGGCCTTCCCTCCGTCGTCGCCTGGGCTCACGGCTCCCCGGTGCTGACGCTCACGTTGTTGTTCGCGATCGTCACCGCCGCGCGCTTCCTACTATCGGAATGGGTGGCGATCCCGCTGCTGACCGCCACCCTCACCCCGATGGCGCCGGCGCTGGGGCTGCATCCGTGGGTCGTCGCGTTCGTCGTGCTGTCCGCGGCGAATCTCTGGAGCGTGCCCTACCAGTTCGCGTCGTACCTGGCGTTCTGGAGCGCGTCGGACGGCCACCTCTTCGCCCACCACCAGGTCCGAACGTTCAGCGTCGCCTACGTGCTGCTGTCGCTGTGCGGGCTCCTCGGTCTCGATTCCGGTCTGGCGGCTGCTCGGCTTTCTCTGGTAGCGGACGGCGCCGCGGGCTCAGGCCTCCTCGAGCTCGTCGAGCAGTAACTTCGCCTCCTGGAGATCGGGGATCTCGCGCCCCTCCGTGAACCACCCGTGCACCCCCGACAGCAGCGCGCGCGCCTGCGTCGCCTTGCCCTGGCCGGCCCACAGGCGAGTCAGGCTTCGTCGCCGCCCGCAGCTCCAGCCATTTGGCCTTCTGTCGGCGCGCAATCTCGAGGGCCCGCAGGAAGTGTTGACTCGGCCGCGCTCGCGGCCTCTGGCCCGGGGCTCGTCGCCGCTTCGAGTGTCAGCACGCCGATCAGCCGGTACAGCTCCGACTCCCAGTAGTGCTGTCCGGACTGCTGCGCCACCCGCAACGCCTCGGTCACCGTCGACAGCGCTTCGGCCGGCCGGCCGAGCTTCTGATGCAGCTCGGCCATCACGGCCATGAAGGCCGGGGCCAGGACCACGGCGCCGATCTCGCGGTGTTTCGCGAGCCCTTCCTGCATCTGAGCGAGGCCCTCTTCCTTCTTCCCTCGCTCGGCGGAGTATCCAGCCGCGCTGGATCACGCCGGCCGTGGAGCAGGAGGCCGAAGCCGTGCTCGCGGTCGTGGGCCAGGGCCTCCTCTTCGAGGACTCTTCCACGACCCGATACTCTCCGCGCCACCGATACAAGGCCGCCGCGAGGTGGCAGGCATATGACACGCCGGAACGGCTGATCGAGTGACCGCGCCAGCGCCAGCGCCTCGCGCGTGTGGTCCGCCGCCCGGTCGGGGTAGCCCAGCATCCAGAGGGTCCACCCGGCGTGGATCGCGCAGGTGACGCCAGGGGGAACCAGTCGATACAGGGTCGCCTCGGTCAGGCTGTGCGCGCCGGAATCGAACAGCGCGATCCCGCGCTCCAGATGGTCGAGAGCCGTCTCGAACTCGCCGGCGTACAGGGACACGATGCCCAGCGCGTTGCGCGCCATCAGGTGGAGGGTGGCGTCCTGTCTGGCCTCCGCGAGGCTCAGCAGGCGCGCTCCCACGTCGCGAGCCGTCGAGAACTCGGCCCGCACGACATAGAATCGCCCGATGCCCCGCAACACCGGCAAGACCTGGGCCGTTTCTCCCAGCTGCGTACACAGCTCCCACGCTCGCGCGTACGTGCGGGCCACCTCGGGCGCGGCGTAGCCCTCGATCGCCGTCAGCCCCGCTCCGCGCGTGACTTGCAGGGCCAACTCCCGCTGGGCGCGCTCCCGCGACTCCGGCAAGGCCCGGAGCGCCTCGAGCCCGCGCGCCGCGTGTTCGGCCGCCTCATGGTACCCGTGCCGGTGAATCGCGTGCTCGCCCGCCTGGCGATGGTACCGGGCGGCCCGATCGAAATCCTTGCCGTGCTCGAAGTGCATGGCCAGCTCACCGGCGATCTCTCCCGCCCGCTCGCCGTAGGCGCGCTCGAGCCGCTCGGCCGTGCGCAGGTGCAGGCCGACCCGCAACCCGATGGAGACGCGCCCGTACAGCACTTGCTGATAGAGGGCGTGAATGAAGGCGTACCGCCCGGCGACCGTCCCGTCCGGCCACTCCGCGACGCCGACCGCTCGGAGGAACTGGCCCCGCCGCGCCAGCGCCTCGCAGCGCAGCTCACCGTGCTGCGGATCGATCCCGGCCGCGATCACGACCGCCGCGGAGAACTCCGCGCCGGCGACGCTGGCCGCCACCAGGACCGCCTGCTCGTCTGCCGTCAGGCGCTCGACCTGTTGTTCCACCAGCTGCCACAGCGTCGCCGGCGCCCGCGACGCGATGTCCTCGGCCGGGCCGGAGAGCCGCCACTGTCCGTCGACGGTCCGGAGCTGGCCCTGGCCGATCAGGTCGTCGACCGTGTTCACGAGAAACAGCGGATTGCCGTCCGTGTTCCGGTGGAGCACGCGGGCCAGCTCCACCGGCAACGCGTGCCCGGGAAAGCGCCGGGTGAGGTATTCGCCCACGGCGTCCACGCTCAAGAACTCGAGCGGGATCTCCTCACAATATCCGTGCAGCTGCAGCTCCTGCTGAACCCGTCTCAATGGATGCGCGGTGGCCGCCACGTCGGCCGGACGGTACGTGCCGAGGACCAGCAGGCGTGCTGCTTCGCGGCGGCGAGCCAGCATGCCCAGCAGGTCGATGGTGGCCGAGTCACTCCAGTGCAGGTCTTCGAGCAGCAGCACGAGGGGCGCGTCGCGAGTCAGGGTCTCCAGGGCCTCCACCAGCTCGCGGAGCATCCGGCCCCGCGTGGCCCCCTGCGCCCGGCGCCGCACCGCCTCCACGTCGCGGTCGCTCAGCAACCCCGGAAGCTGCTCCAGCCAGGTCGGAGCGTGCTGCCTGAGCACCTCGACCAGCGTTTCGCCGCCGGCCGCTCGCCCCCATCGTCCCAGCGCTTCCAGAACTGGCAGGTACGCTTCCCCCGCCCCGTACTGCTCCACGCATTGCCCGCGGCCGACGCGCAGCGTTTTCGTTCCACCGATCTCCGCCAGGAACATCTCGACCAGGGCCGTCTTGCCGATCCCCGGCTCGCCGGTCACGAACACGAGCTGCCGCTGCCCACCGAGCGCACTGGCCAGCCGCGCGTGCAGGCGGGCCAGCGGGGCCTCTCGGCCCACCAGGGTCGAGACCGCAATCGATGACGAGCTGGAGGCGGCGGTGGTCGGGACCTCAGGCGCGCGCTCGGCCGGCGTGGCCTGTGCCGCGGAGGCGATCGCCGTCGGCGATTTCACCGGGCCAATGAACCGGAAGCCGCGCCGGTGCACCGTCTGGATGTACCGCGGAGCAGCCGACGAGTCGCCCAGAGCCCGGCGCAGATCGCGAATGCCGCTGGCCAGGGCGGCGTCGCTCACGATCGCGTCCCGCCACACCGTGGTGAGCAGCTCCTCCTTCGTGATCAACCGCCCCTGGTGCTCGACCAGATGGCGCAGGACGGCGAACGCGCGCGGCGCGAGGTCCAGTCGTCGCGCTCCGCACCACGCCCACTCGTTCTCGGCCTCGATACGGATCGCTTCAGGGTTGTCTGGCCGCGTCCAGGCTCATGCCACTCCTTCATCAATCCCGCGGTCGGGCGCAGCATCACATCAGGCTTGGCGCCGCAGGAGGTCGTGCTCGGGGGATTGCTGTGTTTCGCCCAGGGCAGTTTACCGGAGCCCGCACGCGCCTCCAAGCGAACCTCGGCTCCACGCGAGAAGTTTTCCCAGCTTCCACCGTGGTGATAACCCCCCGGCCGGAACCGCCGACCGGGTTCGGGGGGCCCCTTGACAGACCAGCCAGCGGCGCAGTACCTCAGGGCAGCCCAGCCCGCGCCATGTGCGCGACGCGCACGGTCCTCGGCAACGTCATAGCTGGGCTTCGGTTGCTCGCGCTGCTCACCGGGCCTGACCAGGCGGAGGCAACACCAATGTGCCGAGCTATGCGATGACGGCAACCCACAGCGCCACGGCCGCTCCCGGCGCGATTTCCTGAAAGACACGGCCGTCACCGGGGTGGCCGCCGCCGGAGCCAGTCTCTTCGGGCCGCGCCCGGCCGCGGCGCACGGCGACGACGGGCCGGACGACACCGGCCGGCACGGCCGGCGCTACGTCATTCGCGGCGGCTCCGTGATGTCGCTGGATCCGAACGTCGGCGACTTCCCCCAGGCCGACGTCCTGGTCGAGGGCAAGAAGATCGTCGCCGTCGGACCGAATCTGCACGCCGGCAATGCCACGGTGATCGACGCCCGCGGCCGCATCGTCATGCCCGGCTTCATCGACACGCACCACCATCAGTTCGAGACGGCGCTGCGCAGCTTCATCGCCGACGGGCTGCTGCTCCCCGGCACGCCGGGCGGGGACATCAACTACTTCCAGTTCATTCTCCTCACCTTCGCCCCGGTGTACCGGCCGCAGGACGTCTTCATCAGCGAGCTGTTCGGCTCGCTCAGCCAGCTCGACGACGGCGTCACGACGGTGCATGACATCTCGCAGATCCATCACTCGCCCGCGCACTCCGACGCCGCCATCCAGGGCATCATGGACTCGGGTCGCCGCGCGGCCTTCGGCTATTTCGAGAGCGCCGGGCCCGTGGCCGGCAACAAGTATCCGGACGACGCGGAGCGCATCAAGAAGCAGTGGTTCTCCTCGACCGATCAGCTCGTCACCATGATCATGGGCGGCGAGATCTATCTGCCCGGGCTACGAGAAGGCCTGGCTGATCGGGCGCAAGCTCGGGCTGCAGGTGGCGGCGCACATCCTCTCGCCGTTCGGCATGCGCCCGACCTTCGACTTGCTCGCCAAGGGCCAGGGCGGCGACAGCGGTACGCTCGGGCTCGGCCCCGACAACCTGTTCGTCCACATGACCGGGATGTCGGACCTGGGCTGGCAGGGGGTCAAGGACGCCGGCGCGCAGGTCTCGCTCGCCGTCCCGATCGAGATGAACATGCGGCACGGCATGCCGCCCATCCTCAAGACTGCAGAGCCTGGGCATGGAGCCGTCCCTGAGCACGGACGTGGAGGTCACGCTGACGGCGGACTTCTTCACCCAGATGCGCTCGACCATGAATCTGCAGCGCGCGCTCGTGAACCAGATGATCCTCGACTCGGAGCCCAACAATCCCTGGCCGCGCCCAGCCGGCGGGCGTGCCGGACCCGCTCACGACCCGCGACGTCCTGCGCTACGCCACCATCAACGGAGCCGAGGCGCTGCGGCTCGACCGCAAGACCGGCTCGCTCACGCCGGGCAAGGAAGCCGACATCATCATCCTCGACGCCACCGCGATCAACGTGGCGCCGCTCAACCAGGTGCCGGGCGCGGTCGTGTCGCTGATGGACCGCACCAACGTCGAGACCGTGATCGTGGCCGGCAAGGTGCGCAAGTGGAAGGGGCGGCTGCTCGACGTCGATCTCTCGCATCTGCGCCGGCAGCTCGAAGCCTCGCGCGACCACATCTTCGCCGCGGCCGGCATTCCACAGGATCTGTTCCGCAGCAACTGAGTCAGCTCGTCGCCCGCGAGCCCGCGGGGCGGCTTCGGCCGCTCCGCGGGCTCGTGCCCGCCCGGAACGCTACATGCGCTTCCAGTCGCCCGCCTGCTCGAAGGCGTAGGCGGCCCGATAGATCGTGGGCTCGTCCCAGTGCTTGCCCACCAGCATCACGCTGACTGGCAGCCCGTCGATCATGCCGCACGGAATCGCCATCGCCGGGTGATGGGTGATGTCGAAGGGGGCGGTGTTGGTGATCATCTCCATCCCGCGGCTCAGGATCTCCTCGCGGGGTGCTCCCGGCCCGGGCATGGGCTGCGCCTTCATCGGCGTGGTCGGCATCAGCAGCAGGTCGCAGTCGTTCAGCGCCGAGTCGTAGGCGGCGGTCAGTCGCCGGGTGATGTTCATGGCCTTGCCGTAGTAGCGAGAGCCGTGCTGCTGGTGAATGTAGGTGCCGAGCATCGTGAAGAGCTTGGTGGACTCGGACAGCTCGTTGGCCCGCTGCCGCCAGCCGCGCTGGAAATCCATCAGGCTGGTCACGTAGAGGTCCTGACGGCTGAGCCCGTAGCCGTCGCCCCACATCATGGTCTGGGTCAGCCCTTCCACCCCGATCGGCACCCAGAGCGCGCCGGCCTGCAGATGGGCGGGGATCGAGACGTCCACGACCTTCGCGCCGAGACGGGTGAACAGCGCGGCGGCCTGCCGCACCTTGGCGTCGACCGCCGCCTCCGACTGCGGGTGGCCGAAACCCTCCTTCACCACGCCGATCCGGAGCCCATCGGCGCCGCCGCTCAGGAGCTCCGTGTACGGATGCACCTTCGGCGCGAACTGGCGAGGGTCGTAGCCGTCGGGGCCCGCGATGACCTCGAGCAGCAGCGCGTTGTCCTTCACGGTGGCCGTCATCGGCCCGGTGTGGTCGACGTAGATCTCGATCGGCATGATGCCGGTGTAGGGCACGAGGCCGTGGGTGGGCTTCATGCCGTAGATCCCGCAGAACGAGGCGGGCATGCGGATCGAGCCGCCCTGATCGCCACCGATGGCCATCTCGGCCTCGCCCAGCGCGACCAGCACCGCGCTGCCCGACGACGAGCCGCCGGCCGAGTAGCCCTTCTTGTACGGGTTGTGCACGGGGCCGGTGGCGTTGGTGTGGCTGCCGCCGGACAGGCAGTAGTACTCGCAGTGGGCCTTGCCCAGGATGGTCCCGCCGGCGTCGAGGATGCGCGTCACGACCGTGGCGTCTATCTCCGGGATGTAGCCCTCGAGGATCGACGCGCCGTTCATCATCGGCACGCCCGCGACCATGACGTTGTCCTTGATCACGAGCCGCTTGCCCTTCAGCTTGCCCTGCGGGGCGCCCTCGATCTTCGACTTGTAGTACCAGGCGTTGTGCGCGTTGTCCTCGGGCTGGGGGCGATACCCCGGCGTGCGCGGGTACTTCACGGGCGGCAGATTGTCCGGCAGCTTATCGACGACGTTGTAGCCGTCGATGCTCGGCTGCATGAGGGCCCGGAAGGAGGCGATGTCGCTGTCGGTGAGCGAGAGGTTCATCTCCTCGGCGATGCGCTTGAGCTGCTCAGGTGTCGGCAGCGAGACGGGCATGTGTCCTCCTGTCCTTCGATGGAAACGCTAGACGAGCTGGCCGGCGGGGCGGGCCGCGCCGCGGCGCCGCCGTTGCGTCCCCCGGGTCGGCGTAGAGGTGGCAGGCCGCGAAGTGGCCGGGGCGCACTTGCTGCAGCCGCGGCTCGACGTCGCGACAGACGTCGCCGATGTACGACTGGCACCGGGTGTGGAAACGGCATCCGGTGGGCGGATCGAGCGGACTCGGAATCTCCCCCCGCAGGATGATCTGCTCGCGCTCCCGCTCCACATCGGGATCGGGGGTCGGAATCGCCGAGACCAGCGCCTTGGTATACGGATGGAGCGTCTCCCGGTAGAGATCGGCGGTCCCCGCGATCTCCACGATCTTGCCGAGGTACATGACCACCACCCGATCGCTCAGGTACTCCACCACGCTCAGGTTGTGGGTCACGATCAGGATCGTGAGGTTGAACTCGCGCCGGACGTCCTTCAAGAGGTTCAGGATCTGCGCCTGGGCGGAGACGTCGAGTGACGAGACCGGCTCGTCGCAGAAGATGAATTTCGGGTTGAGGGCCAGCGCGGCGGCGATGCCCACCCGCTGGCGCTCGCCGCCGCTGAACTCGTGCGGGTACCAGCTCGCCTGGAAGCGCGAGAGCCCGACCAGCTCGAGCAGCTCGCGGATGCGGATGTCGCGCGCGGGCCCCGGATAGGCGTTCTGGATCCGCATCGGGTAGCCGATGATGCTCCCCACCGTCATCCGTGGATTGAGCGAGGAGAACGGATCCTGGAAGACCATCTGCACCGACCGCCGGTAGGCCCGCTCCTGCTCGGGGGACAGGCCGCCGATCGACGCGCCGTCGAAGCGGATGTCGCCCGAGGTCGGCGCGATGAGCTTCATGATCATCCGGCCCGTCGTGGTCTTGCCACACCCGGACTCGCCGACCAGGCCGACGGTTTCGCCGCCCGCGATGTCGAAGCTGATCCCGTCGACCGCCCGGACCGCGCGGGCCGGGCCCCGGTCGAACAGGCCCTGCCGTACCGGAAAGTGCTTCACGAGATCGCTGACGGAAACGAGCGGCGGCGGCGCGGGCATTCCTTACTCCTCCGGGAACAGGCACCGCACGGCACGCCCGTCGCCGGTGGCCACCAGCGGCACGTCGTGCGCCTCGCACTCGGGGCGCGCCTTGTAGCAGCGCGGCGCGAACGGACAGCCGCTCGGGAGATGCGCGGGATCCGGCGGCCGGCCCTCGATGGGCAACAGCCGCTGCTCGGGCCGGCCGAGCTTGGGCAGCGCGTCGATGAGCCGGCGGGTGTACGGGTGCCGCGGATGCTTGAGCACCCCGTAGACGTCGCCCTGCTCCATGACCTCGCCCGCGTACATGATGACCACGCGGTCGCAGAGCTTGGCCACCACGCCCAGGTCGTGGGTGATCCACAGCACGCCCATGCCGAGCCGGTCGCGCAGCTGCTTGACCAGGTCGAGGATCTGGATCTGGATCGTGACGTCGAGCGCGGTGGTGGGGTTGTCGGCGATGAGCAGCGCGGGGTCGCACGACAGCGCGATGGCGATCATCACTCGTTGCTGCATGCCGCCGCTCAGCTCGTGCGCGTAGTTGTCGAGCCGCCGCTCGGGATCCGGAATGCCCACCAGCCGGAGGAGCTCCCCCGCCTTCTTCCACGCCTGGCGCTTCGACAGGCCCTTGTGGAGGATCAGCGCCTCTCCGATCAGATCGCCGACCGTGAAGGCGGGGTCGAGGGAATTCAGCGGGTCCTCGAACACCATCGAGACGGTCTGCCCGCGCAGCTCGCGCATCTGCCGCTCGGTCTTGCCCAGCAGGTCCTCGCCCGTGAACAGGATGCGCCCGCGCTCGATGCGCCCGGGATTCGGCACCAGGCGCAGGATCGACAGGCACGCCACGCTCTTGCCCGCCCCCGACTCCCCGGCGATGCCGACGATCTCCCCGCGACGGACCGAGAAGGACACGCCGTTGACCGCGCGCACCACCTTGTTCTTGAGATGGAAGTGCGTGTGGAGGTCGTCGACCTCGAGCAGCGCCTCGGCCATTTATCGTACTGGGGGCCCCGACATGGCCCCCAGACCCCCAGCGCTCGGACGCGCCCCGGCGTAGCCGTGGCGCGCCTCGGGATGGCCATTCGGGTGTCTCATCGCCGCAGCTTCGGATCGAGGGCGTCGCGCAGGCCGTCGCCGACGATGTTGAAGGACATGGCGACGAGGATCAGCATGATGCCCGGCACCGCCGACACGTGCGGGGCCACCGAGAGGAAGTTGCGGCCGTCCGAGCACATGATGCCCCAGTCCGGCCGCGGCGGCGTGATCCCGAGGCCGAGGAAGGAGAGCCCGGCCCCGAGCACGATCATGATGCCCACCAGCGTGCTGCCGTAGACGATGACCGGCGAGAGCGTGTTGGGCAGGATGTGGTGGAAGAGGATCTGCCGCGGGCGCGCGCCCGAGACCCGGGCCTGGTCCACGAACAGCTCGTTCTTCACGGTGACGGTGGCCATGTAGGCCACGCGCGAGATGTACGGGATCAGCACGATCGTGATCGACAGCATCACGTTCAGCATGCCGGGGCCGAGCACGCCCGCGATCGCCACCGCGAGCAGCACCGCGGGAAAGGCGAAGAACACGTCGAGCGTCCGCATGATGAGCATGTCGACCTTGCCGCCGAAGAACCCGGCGACCAGCCCCAGGAACACGCTGATCACGCTGGCCACCGTCACCGGCAGCAGCGCGATGATCAGCGACACCTGCCCGCCCCACAGCAGCCGGCTCAGGATGTCGCGCCCCTGCCCGTCGAGCCCGAGCAGATGCCCCGGCGTGCCGAGGGGCGCCAGTCGCAGGCTGTTGTCCCCCACGGTCGGATCGTAGGGACTCAGCACCGGCGCCAGCACGGAGGCCAGGCACACGAGACCGATGAGCGCCGCCGCGCCGAGGGCGAGGCGGTCCTGGCTGAACGCCTCCCAGAAGATCCGCCACTCCGAGGGCCGGCGGAACATCCGCGCCTCGGCGGCCGCGTCGGCCGTCGCGGCGACGCGAGCGGTCTGTTCGTTGACGGGCAGGTTCACCAGGCTCATCGCACCCCTCCTCAGGCCCGGCGGATCCGGGGGTCCAGGGCCGCGACGACGATGTCGGTGCCGAGATTCACCAGCACGAACACGAAGGTGGTCACCAGGACGGCGGCCTGGACCACCGGCAGGTCCCGCGCCACGATCGAGCTGTAGATCTGCAGCCCGATCCCCGGCCACGAGAACACCACCTCGGTGAAGAGCGCACCGCCCATCAGGTAGCCCACCTGCAGGCCGACGATGTTGATGATCGGCGGCAGCGCGTTCTTCATCCCGTGCCGCAGGATGATGTCGCGCTCCGACAGCCCCTTGGCGCGCAGGGCGGTGATGTAGTGCTTGCGGATCACGTCGAGGAACGACGAGCGGACGAGCCGCGCGATGATCGCGGCGGAGACCGCGGCCGTCGTGATCGCGGGCAGCACCATGTGGTGGATGAGATCACCGAACGGTCTTCTCGCGCGGCCCGCATCGAGTACATCCCGGTGGCGGGAAACCAGCCGAGATGCAGCGCCATGACCACCATGAGGATGAGGCCCAGCCAGAAGGCCGGGGTATTGGCGACGATCAGGGTCAAGGACATGCTGATGCGGTCGAACCACGAGTATTGCCGGGTGCCGGAGACGATGCCCACCCCGAGGCCCACCACGACGCAGATCACCAGGCTGCCGCCGGTCAGCAGCACCGTGTTCCAGAACTTCGGCCACACCAGCTGGGCGACCGGCACGTTCACCGCGATGGAGGCGCCGAAGTCGCCCTGGAGCACCTTCCACAGCCAGCGGAAGTACTGCACGTAGAACGGCTGGTCGAGCCCGAGCGACTTGCGCACCATCTCGATCTTCTCGGTCGTGGCGGCGGGGCCCAGGATCGCCTCCGCCGGGTCGCCGGGAACGAGCTTCATCATGAGGAACACCACGATCGATACGCCGAAGAGCACCGGCACGATCGTGGCCACACGGTAGACGAGAAACTTGAGCATGGCGAAACGTCAGCCCGGGAGGCCGGAGCCTCCCGGACCGACGATGGCCTTCACGCGATCCAGACCGTGGTCATGTCGTACCACTCCTCGGGAGCGTGGACGAAGCCCTGGACCTTGGGGCTCAGCATGAGGGGCGCCAGGTCGTTGATGATGGGCACCGCCGGGGCATCGTCCTTGATCTTCTGGTTGATCTTGCGATACAGCGCGGCGCGCTTGCCTTCGTCCATCTCGACCCGCGCCGCGTTCAGCATGGCGTCGGCGCCCGTGTAGTAGCCGCCGTTCTGGCCCGCGCCGCCCGTCGGGGCGATGTGCGACGAGTTGGTCACGATGTCGATCCAGTAGTCGGACGTCATGCCCCAGCTCATCTGCTGACTGCCGACCTTGTTCGACGCGTCGTCCATGCCCTTGATCCAGTACCCGATGTAGGTGATCCACTCGTAGGTCCGGAGCTTCATGCGGACGCCAATCTTGGCCAGGTCGCGCTGGATCCACTCGGCCATCGGCACCGGGATGAGCTGCCCGCTGCCGTCGACGGACGTCTGCCACACCGTGTCGAAGCCGTTGGCGAATCCCGCCTCGGCCATGAGCTTCTTGGCCTGCGCCGGGTCGTACGGGTAGTCCTTGAAGTTGGGGTCGTACGAGGGACAGCACGGCGCCTGCATCCCGCGGGCGGCCACCGCCGTCCCCTTCAGCAGCTGCTTGGCCATGCCTTCCCGGTCGATGGCCATGTTGATCGCGCGCCGGACACGAATGTCCTGGTAGTTCTTGTCCCGCAGGTTGAAGGCGAAGTACCACACGTGCGGCGCCGGTCCCTGCTCGAGCTTGAAGCCCTTGGCCTTGAGGTCGGCGATGCCATCGGGGTGGGGCACGTAGATCATGTCGACCTCGCCTGCCTGCAGCGCGGTCATGCGCGCCGCTGGCTCGGGCATCGGCCGGTCGATGATCCGGTCGAGATAGGGCTGCGTGCCCCAGTAGGCCTTGTTCCGCTCGGTGACCACCTTCTCCCCGCGCACGCGCTCCACGAAGCGGAAGGGCCCGGTGCCGGTCGGGTGCTCGGCGATGCCCTCGTTGCCGTACTTCTTGAGCGCGGTCGGGCTGATGAAGACCGCGGCGCCGCCGCCGCCCTGGACGAGCTGACGGAGGAAATCGCCGTACGGCTCGCGCAGCACGATCTGCACGGTCCCCTCGTCGGGGGTCTTCACTTCCTTGAGGAACTGCCAGATCCACGTGGTGTACGCGTTGGCGCGCGGGTAGAACTGCGGCGAGTCCTTGGCCGCGCAGCGGTCGATGTTGTACTTCACCGCCGCGGCGTCGAACGGCGTGTCGTCGTGGAACTTGACGCCCTTGCGCAGCTTGAAGGTGTACGTCAGCGAGTCCTTGGAGATGTCCCACGAGGTCGCCAGCTTGGGGATGAGCTTGGGGTAGGGCACGTTGGCCTGGGTGAGGTCCTCGTCGATCAGGCCCTCGTGCATCTGCTTGCTGACCCGCCAGGTCACCCAGCCGCCCGCGCTGTGCGGATCGAGGATGTCGAGCTCGCTCTCCTTGGCGATGACGAGGGTGCCGCCCTTCTTGGGCGCCTGGGCCCGCGCCTTCGTCGCCAGGCCCAGCGAGCCGAGCAGGCTCATGGCCGACGCGCTGGCGCCGATGAGGGCGCTCCGCCGCAACAGGTCGCGCCGGCTCAGTCGTCCATCGATGAAGGCCTCTTCGAGCGTCTCGAACGTCGTCCGGTCCTCTTCCATGGCACCCTCCCCCTGCCGGCCGCGCGTGCGACCGGACTCGGGCATGAACGGGCGAGGCAATTGCACCAGTGCGAGCGGCCACGCCACTTCTCCGGGGCGAAGCAAGGAGACTGTCCCTCGAGCGTCGTTGGACGGGGATACACCCTGCCTGGAGCCGGTGTCAAGGACTCCGACATTCACAGGCCAGCGGGGAAGAGAATGGCGCGCTCCGGCGGCCACGTCAAGAGCCCTGGTGTTTCAAACGACGATCGGGAGAATGAACCGCCCTTGACCAGATCTGTGCGCGCTTAGTAACCTCGCGGCGGCGGCGTGGGCGGGCCCGAACGGTTTCGTCCGGGGTACGGTCACGGTTGCTAGCGTGTGCGATCGCCGCCACGCGGTCTCGTCGAGGACGGGTGGTAGCGACGTCGGTGAGCGCTCTTACAAGGAGGCCACGGTGGACGACGACAGCCGCGACGATGAACCCCGCCCGCGCGGAGCGCTCCTCCTCATCCTGATCTACCTGGTGATCCTGCACGGCGTTCTGGCTCAACACGTACCTGCGAATCTGGCGGAGCTGAGCCATGGCGCCGCGTCGCTCGACCACCCTGTACCTCTGGGAGCTCGCCTGGATTCTGCCCAGCATCGCCCTGCCGGTCGGCATGCTCGCCGCCCTCGCGGTGACCGCGTTCGGCGCGGGCATCAACGTCGCCGGCGACCGGGGCCGGGTCGACTCGACGAAGGTCGCCGAGCATCCGCTCTTCAAGGACCCCGGCGTCGTGCAGATCGCGCCCGGACAGTACGAGGTCCGGCTGACTGCGCAGATCTGGTCGTTCGCGCCCAACGAGATTCGCGTGCCGGCGGGCTCCACGGTGCACTTCTGGGTGACCAGCAAGGACGTCGTGCACGGTCTCATGATTCCCCGCCACAACATCAACATCATGGTGCTCCCCGGGCAGATCGGCCACGCCCAGGCGCGCTTCGACACGCCGGGCGAGTACCCGATCATCTGCCACGAGTACTGCGGCATCGCGCATCACACCATGGGCGGCACGATCATCGTCGAGGCCAAGCCATGACCGCCGTGGAGCGCCGGCTCGCCTCCGCGAACATCATCGTCGCGCTGGTCGCGCTCTTCGGCGGCGTCGTCACCGGGTTCCTCCAGGCGCTGGAGTACGCCGGCGTCGACGTCTTTCCGTCGCTGGCGCCGGTGATCCGACTCCTACTATCACAGCCTGTCACGTGCACGGCGTCCTGAACGTGCTCGTGTTCACCACGTTCTTCATCTGCGGATTCCTGCCGTTCATCGACCAGCCGGGCGCTGGGCCGGCCGCTGGCCTCGCCCGCGGCTCGGCTGGCTGACCTTCTGGCTGATGACGGCCGGACTCGTGCTGGCGTCGATTCCCGCTGGTCGGCAACGCCGCGACGGTCATGTTCACCTTCTATCCGCCGCTCAAGGCGCACTGGGCGTTCTACATCGGTCTCACCCTGGTCGTCGTCGGCACCTGGCTGGTCACCCTGAATCTCGCCCTCACGTGGCGCGGGTGGCGGGCGCGGAAATCCCGGCGCCCGCACGCCGCTGGCGGCGTTCATGTCGCTCGTCACCTTTGCCATGTGGACGATCGCCTCCGTGGGCCTGGCGGCCGAGATGCTCGTCGCTCACCATTCCCTGGTCGCTCGGTCTCGTGGGCGGGACCGACGCGCTGCTCGCCCGGACACTGTTCTGGTTCACCGGTCACGCGATCGTGTACTTCTGGCTCCTGCCCGCGTACGTGTCCTGGTACACGCTGGTGCCGCGGCAGGCGGGCGGCAAGCTCCTGAGCGATCCGATGGCGCGCACTTCGTTCATCCTGTTCCTGCTCCTCTCCACGCCGATCGGCATCCATCACCAGTACGCGGACCCCGGCATTCACCAGGGGTGGAAGCTCCTCCACGCCCTGCTCACGTTCGCCGTGTTCTTTCCGAGCCTGCTCACGTTCTTCAACGTCGTCGCGTCGCTCGAGATCGGCGGCCGGGCTCGGGGCGGAACGGGGTGGCTCTCGTGGTTCCTCCGAGCTTCCGTGGGGCGACCCCTCGCTGGCCGCGCAGGTGCTGGCCATGGTGCTCTTCGCCTTCGGCGGCGCCGGCGGCCTGATCCTCGCCTCGTTCAGCGTGAACCTCGTGGTCCACAACACGGCGTACGTCCCCGGGCCACCTGCACCTGACGGTCGGCACGCGCCGTGATGCTCACGTTCGTCGGCATCACCTACTGGCTCGTCCCGCACCTGGCCGGCCGCCCGCTGTGGAGCCGGCGCGTTCGCCCTCGCCCAGGTCTGGCTCTGGATCGCCGGGGTCCTGCTCTTCTCCCCGACGCTGCACGAGCTCGGACTGCGCGGCATGCCGCGCCGGACCATGATGGGCCACGCCGCCTACATGCAGTCGGACTGGAAGACGCTGCTGCCCCTGGTCGGCATCGGGGGCAGCTCGATGTTTCTGAGCATGCTGGCTCTACTTCCTCAACATGGTGTTGACCGTGACCGTGTCACGGCGCGCCGAGCAGCCCGTACTGCCGTTCGCGGAAGCGCTCTCGGAGCCGGATCATGCCCCCGCGGCCTTTGACCGCTGGCGGCCGTGGCTCGTGACGGCGGGGCTGCTGGTCGCGCTGGCGTACGGGCCGACCTTGCTGAGGCTCGCCGCCACCACCCCGCTCACCACGCCGGGCTTCCGGGTCTGGTGACGGCGCACCGTCCCGGACGCTTCGAGGAGGCCGAGAGATGACGACGTCGGTCAGCGCGCTGGTGGTGGATTCCGACGGTCACGTGCTGGAGCCGGCCGACACGTGGGTGAAGTACCTCGAGCCTTCGTACCGGGACCGCGCCATTCGCATCGCCGAGGACGAGCACGGCTACGAGGTGCTCCTCATCGACGGCCAGCCGCTCAAGACGCTGCGCGGTCAGCTCGGCGCGCTGGGCGGCATCGAGATGGACACCGCGCGACTGCTCACGCGCGGGCAGATGACCTACGCCGAGGGCAGCCCGGCCGGCGGCTACGATCCGGTCGAGCGCCTGCGCGTCATGGACCGCGAAGGCATCGACGTCGTGCTGCTCTATCCCACCATCGGCATCTGCTGGGAGGGGCACGTCACCGACGGCCGGCTGGCCACCGCGTACACGCGGGCCTACAACCGCTGGCTGGCGGACTTCTGCCGCACCGACTCCCGGCGCCTCTACCCGGTCGCCCACATCTCGCTGCTCGATCCCGAGGGCGCGGTGGAGGAGACGATTCGCGCCCGACGCGACGGCTGCGTGGGCATCTTCCTCTCGCCCGACCTGGCCGCTCGCGGCGGCCGCCATTTCGACGATCCGGTCTTCGCGCGGTTCTGGGAGACGGCCCAGGAGCTCGAGATGCCGATCGCCTTTCACGTGGTGGTGCGCGATCGCCAGTGGTTCCGGCAGTGGCTGCGCCGCGATCCGTCCGATGCCCTGTTCGGCATCGCGTTCCTGGCCATCGACGTCATGGCGGCGTTCACGCAGATGCTGGCCTCCGGGATGTTCGAGCGCTACCCGAAGCTGAAGTGCGCGGTGCTGGAGGCCGGCTCCAACTGGATCGCGGCCTGGCTCGACCGGCTCGATCACAAGTACCGGGTCATGAAGCACCAGACGCCGATCCGGATGGAGCCCAGCGCGTACTTCTACCGCCAGTGCCTGATCTCGGCCGATCCCGACGAATCGGTCACCGCGCAGATGGTCGAGCACCTCGGTGCCGACTACTTCATCTGGGCCTCCGACTACCCGCACATCGACGCCTCGTTCGGCGTCGTGCGGGAGCTGAAGGAGCGACTGGCGCCGCTGTCCGAGGAGGCGCGCCGCAAGATCCTGGGGCAGAACGCCGCGCGCTTCTACCGGCTGGCTGAGTGACGACGTCGCGCTGAGAGCCGCCATGGTGGACGCGAACGCGCGGTTCGATCTCACGGGCAAGGTGGCGCTGGTCACCGGCGGCAGTCGCGGACTCGGGCGCGCCATGGTGCTGGCGTTTGCCGGCGCCGGCGCCGATGTGGTGATCGCGAGCCGAAAGCTCGAGTCGTGCGAGCAGACCGCCGACGAGGTCCGCCGCCTCACGGGCCGGCGCGCGCTGCCGGTCGCCTGTCACGTGGGCCAGTGGCAGCAGGTCGAAGCCCTCGCCGAGCGCGCGTATCGGGAGTTCGGACGCATCGATGTCCTGGTGAACAACGCCGGCATGTCCCCGGTCTACGACCGGATCGAGAACGTCTCCGAGGATCTGTACGACAAGGTCCTCGACGTCAACCTCAAGGGACCGTTCCGACTGACCGCGCTCGTCGGGGCGCGGATGGCGGCCGGAAGCGGTGGCTCGATCATCATGGTCTCGAGCACCGCGGCCGTCCGCCCCACGCCCGGCGTGATCCCCTACGCCGCGGCCAAGGCCGGCCTGCACGCCATGACCGTCGGCTTCGCGCACGCCTTCCGGCCTTCGGTCCGCGTGAACTGCATCATGCCCGGGCCCTTCCTGACCGACATCTCCAAGGCCTGGGACATGGCAGCCTTCCAGGCCCGCGCACGGACGGACATCCCGCTCGGCCGCGGTGGCGAGGCCGACGAGATCGTCGGCGCGGCGCTCTACTTCGCCTCGAGCGCGTCGAGCTTCACCACCGGGGCGGTCCTGGGCGTGCACGGAGGTGTGGCGTGAGCGACGGCGCGTCGATCGACGCACCGGAGATCGCGCCGGTGCGCCGCGGGGAGGAGCTGGACCTCGCGGTGCTGGATGCGTGGCTTCGACCCCGGCTCGCCGAGGTCCTTGGTGGCGCCGACGCGCCGCTCGAGCTGCTGCAGTTCCCGAACGGCTCGGCGAACCTGACGTACCTGCTGCGCGTCGGCGGGCGCGAGCTCGTGCTGCGCCGGCCGCCGATGGGCCAGCTCGCCCCCGGCGCGCACGACATGCGACGCGAGTTCAAGGTCCTCTCCCGGCTCTGGCGTCACTTCGACCGCGCGCCGCGCGCATACGTCTTCTGCGACGACCCCGGCGTGCTCGGCGTCGACTTCTTCGTGATGGAGCGCCGGCACGGCGACGTCGTGCGCACCGCGATCCCGCCCCGGATGCAGGCCCATCGCGACGTCGGCCGTCGCATCGGCCTGGCCCTCGTCGAGGCCATGGCCGATCTGCACCGGCTCGACCCGGCGGCGTGCGACCTCGGCGATCTCGGCCGCCCGGCGGGGTTCGTCGAGCGCCAGATCGAGGGATGGTCGAAGCGCTGGCAGCTCGCCCGCTTCGACGACTCGCCGCCGGCGGTCGAGGCCCTGCACGCCCGGCTGGCGCGCCACATCCCCCGCCCGAGCCGCGTGTCGATCGTCCACAACGACCTCAAGCTCGACAATTGCCAGTTCGATCCCGCCGATCCCGACCGCGTCGTCTCGATCTTCGACTGGGACATGACGACGCTCGGCGATCCGCTCGTCGACCTGGGCACGCTGCTGAACTACCTGCCCGATCCCGGAGACCCCGAGGGCGCCGAGCGCACCAGCCATCCGGGACTGGCCGGCATGGGCCTGCCGCAGCGGGCGGAGATCGTGGCGCACTATGCGCGGCGAGCCGGCGCGGAGGTGGCGGCCGTCTGGTGGTGGGAGGCCTTCGCGCTCTGGAAGACCGTGGTGGTCGTCCAGCAGCTGCACCGCCGCTGGGTGCGCGGGGAGAGCCAGGACCCGCGCATGGCCCACATCGCGGACCGGATGCCGGCCCTGATCGCCGCCGCCCAGATCGTGCTGGATACCGCCGGCGCGTAGCCGCCGGTCTATAATTCGGGCGCGGGAGGTAGGCACGATGAGGCTCACGCCGCTTCAGCTCGAGCAGTTCGATCGGGACGGCTATCTGTTCTTCCCGAGCCTGTTCTCGGCCGAGGAGATCGCGGTCCTCACCGACGAGGTGCCGCGGCTCTACGCGCAGCGCCGGCCCGAGAACGTGCGCGAGAAGGGCAGCGACGCGGTGCGCACCAACTTCGCGGCGCACATGTACAGCGCGCCCTTCGCGCGCCTGGCCCGCCACCCGCGCATGGTCGAGCCGGTCGTGCAGGTCTTCGGCGAGCCGGTCTACATGCACCAGTTCAAGATCAACGGCAAGATGGCCTTCGACGGCGACGTGTGGCAGTGGCACCAGGACTACGGCACCTGGTTGAACGACGATCTGATGCCCGAGGCGCGCGCGATGAACGTCGCGATCTTCCTGGACGAGGTGAACGAGTTCAACGGACCGCTGATGTTCATCCCCGGCAGCCACAAGCAGGGCGTGCTCGACGCCGGGCACGACACCACGACGACCAGCTATCCGCTGTGGACCATCGACCACGCGACGATCGCGCAAGCTGGTGGCGCGCGGCGGCCTGGTGGCGCCCAAGGGGCCGGTCGGCTCGATGATCATGTTCCACTCGTGCCTGGTCCACGCCTCGACGTCCAATCTCTCGCCGTGGAATCGCGTGAGCGTGTACTTGAGCCTCTGCGCGGTGTCCAACCACATCCGTCGCTTCAAGCGCCCCGAGTACATCGCGCACCGCGACTTCGCGCCGATCGCGTGCCTGCCCGACGACTGTCTGCTGCGCCCCTACGACGTGGCCCTGCCCTGGAAGGACGGCACGCCGGAGGCCGCGCTCCGGTAGTCGCCCGTCAGTCCCGCAGCTCGGCCAGGCGTCGCTCGAGGAAGCGTCGCTGCGGCTCCTGCCGCGTGAGGGCGAGCGCGCGCTCGTAGGAGGCGCGGGCGTCGCCGGTCTTCCCGAGCCGCCGGCACAGATCCGCCCGCGCCGAGTGGGCCAGGGCGTAGTCGGCGAGGTCGCCGCGCCCGAGGATCGCGTCGATCAGCGCCAGGCCCGCCGCCGGCCCGTCGCGCATCGCGACCGCGACCGCGCGGTTCAGCTCGACCACCGGCGACGGCTCGGCCCGCACCAGCACGTCGTAGAGACCGACGATCTGCGCCCAGTCCGTCGCCGCGGCCACGGGCGCCTCGGCGTGCACCGCCGCGATCGCCGCCTGCAGCGTGTACGGGCCGATCCGGCGCGAGGCGAGCGCGCGCTGCACCAGCGCCGCGCCCTCGGCGATCTGCCCGCGATCCCAGAGCGCGCGGTCCTGGTCGTCGAGCAGGATCAGCTCGCCGTCGGGCGAGGTGCGCGCCGGACGCCGCGACTCGTGCAGCAGCATCAGCGCGAGCAGGCCCAGGACCTCGGGCTCCGGCAGCAGCTCGACCAGCAGCCGCCCGAGGCGAATGGCCTCGGCCGAGAGATCGGCCCGGGTCAGCGACTCGCCCGACGAGGCCGAGTAGCCCTCGTTGAAGACCAGATAGATCACGTGCAGGACCGTGTCCAGCCGATCCGGCAGCTCGGGCAGCGCCGGCACCTCGTAGGGAATGCGCGCGTCGCGGATCTTCGCCTTGGCGCGCACGATGCGCTGCGCGAGCGTGGGCGCGGCGGTGAGAAAGGCGCGGGCGATCTCCTCGGTCGTCAGGCCGCAGACTTCGCGCAGGGTCAGCGCCACCTGGGCGTCCGGCGACAGGGCGGGATGGCAGCAGGTGAAGATCAGCCGGAGCCGGTCGTCCTCGATGTCCTCGCGCCTGTCCCGGCATGGTGCGCATGGTTTCCGCCTCGAGCCGCTCGGCGATCTCCAGCCTGGGAGGCGTCGAATCGCGCGCGCCGGCGCATGGCGTCGATGGCCTTGAAGCGGCCGGTGGAGATGAGCCAGGCCCGGGGATTGGCCGGCATGCCCTCGCGCGGCCACTGCTCGACCGCCGCGGCGAAGGCCTCGTGCAGCGCCTCCTCGGCGAGGTCGAAGTCGCCGAGCAGACGGATGAGGGTGGCCAGGACGCGGCGCGAGTCTGACCGGTAGACCGCGTCCACCGCCTCGCGGACGCGGTCCACGGTGGGCTCGCTCATGGCCGATCGTCCTCGCTAGGAGTGCGTCAGCTCCCGGACCGGGCGCACCTCGATGATCCCGATGCGCGCCGGAGGGAAACGCGAGGCCACCGCGCACGCCTCGTTCATGTCCTTGGCCTCGATGAGGAAGAATCCGCCGAGCTGCTCCTTGGTCTCGGCAAAGGGCCCGTCGGTGGTGGACACCTTGCCGCCGCGGACCCGGATGGTCCGGGCGGTGTGGGCGGGCTGCAGCGCATCCGAGACGATGTAGTGGCCGCTTCGCCGGATCTCGTCGTCGTAGTCGAGCGCCGAGTCGACGAGCGTCTGCATCTCCCGCTCGGGCAGCGCCTGCAGCTCGTTTTCGTCGTGGTAGATCATGAACATGAACTTCATCGCATGCTCCTTCCCATGGGGGCCCGGATCTCCCTGATCGGCCGCACCTCGATGCTGCCGTGACGGGCCATCGGGATCTTCGCCGCCACCTGGATGGCCTCGTTCAGGTCCCGGGCCTCGATCAGGATGAACCCGCCCAGCTGTTCCTTGGTCTCGGCGAAGGGGCCGTCGGTGGTGGACAGCTTGCCGCTCCGCACCCGGATGGTGGTCGCCGCCTCGACCGGTTGCAGGGCGTGGGCCACCAGGAAGTGGCCGGCCTTCCGGAGATCGTCGTCGTAGGCCAGGCTTTCCTCGGTGCAGGCGTCCGCCTCCTTCTTGGTCATCGCGCTCATGTCCTTCTCGACAAGGTAGACCAGGCAGATGTACTTCATGGCCCCTCCCCGTCCCGCTCGATCGGTGCCCTCACCAGATTGTCGCCCTGGGAGGGCCGAAATCGACACCGGGCGGCTGTTCAGGTCCTCGAGGTGGAGCTGTCGGCGATCGAGAGTGCCACGAGGCGGGCGACCGTGACCGCGAGGTAGAGCTGCCCGGTGATGGCCTCCATCCAGGCGAGCGTGCCGGCCAGGGCCGTGACCGGGCTCACGTCGCCGTAGCCGACCGTGGCGAGGGTGACGAACGAGAAGTAGATGTAGCGAAGCAGGCCCGGCGCGGCCCAGGCCGTGTCTGCGGGAAAGCGGAACGAGCCGGGGGCGACACCGTCCAGGGCCTCGTAGGTCTTCGCCCACGCCAGGCCCAGCAGGACGTAGACGCAGATGGCGCCCACGATGCGATCGGCCACTGGCCGTTGCCGGCGCATCACGACGGTGTACGCCCGCCAGACCACGAGCCCGGCGAACACCACCATCATCGCGTCCACCAATGCGGCCAGGTACGGGACCCGGACGTTCAGGTCCACGCCGGAGAGCAGGATGATGCCCGCGGCCAGGCCGGCGAAGCGCCAGCGGTGCTCTCGCTCGCGCAGATCGAGGACGGCCGCGACGAGCACGAGCGCGAGCAGCAGCGCGTTGACCAGGCGCTCGGCGCGAGTGCCCGACGCCACCGCGGTGCCCCCGAAGGCCAGGAACAGGGCCAGCAGCAGCAGGCGGAAGCGGCCGCTGACGAGCCCTGGACCGACTCACGCAGGGGTCAGGTAGAACATCGCCGCCAGGATGATGTAGAACGCGATGAGCAGGACGCCCTTGAACCAGTTCGAGTGTCCGTCCCCCGCCACGTGAGCGCCGATCAGCACCCCGAGGAACAGCGCGCCGATCTCCACGCGACTGAACTCCAGGGTCAGGGGCTCGGGTGCGATCAACGCGCTCAGCAGCACCAGCACCGGGGTGACGAACAGCGCGATCTGGATGCAGCTGCCCATGGCGATGCCCACGGACAGGTCCATCTGGTTCTTGCGGGCCATGGCGATGGCCGCCGCGCTCTCGGCGGCGCCTCCGACGATGGCGAGAAGCACGATGCCGATGAACATGGGGGACATGCCGAGGGCGTGCCCGGTGGCCTCCGCCGCGCCCACGAGGATCTCGCTCATCCACGCCGCGCCGAGCGAGGCCGCCAGCAGGGTGATGCCGGCCCGCCGCGTGCTCTGGGCCACGCCGGGCTCGACCTCCGCCGCTTTCGCGCCGGCGAAGACTTCGGGGTGGGTCCGGAGCATGAACACCAGGTAGAGCACGTAGGCCGCCAGCAGAACGAGGACGACGCCGGTATCGAGCGCCTGCGCGTGTTGCGGCGCCGTGTCGCCGTTCAATCGGTGAAACGTGCTGGGGACCACCATGGCGACCGCCGACAGCAGCATCATGGAGGCGTAGGTGCGCGCGCCGGCCGGGTTGTACTCCTGGGTGCGGTGGCGCAGGCCCCCGACGAAGAAGGCCAGCCCGAGGGCGAGCAGCAGATTCGCGAGCAGCGCGCCGATGAGCGAGCCGCGCACCATCTCCAGGAGCCCCGCGCGGAGCGCCACCATCGCGATGATGAGCTCGGGCAGGTTGCCGCACGTGGCGTTGAGCAGTCCACCGATCGCCGGGCCCGTGCGCGCGGCGAGGTGCTCGGTGCTGTGCACGATGAGGATCGCCAGCGGGAGGATCGCGACCGCGGCGCAGAAGAAGACGACCGGCGGTGCCGCGCCCATGGCGTCCAGCGCGGCGGCGACCGGCATGACGACCAGCAACCACAGGGGGGACCATCTCAGGCGCACGCGCGACCCCGCGGCCAAGCGCGATCGAGCTACCGGCCGACCATCTTCTCGGGCCGCACCCACTGGTCGAACTGCTCGGCGGTCACGAGGCCGAGCTCGATGGCCGTCTCCTTGCAGGGTCTTGCCCTTCTTGTGCGCGGTCTTGGCGATCTTGGCCGCGTTGTCGTAGCCGATGTGCGGGTTGAGCGCGGTCACCAGCATCAGCGACTTCTCGAGGTTCTCGCCGATGCGCTCGCGGTTGGGCTCGATGCCCACCACGCAGTGCTCGCGGAAGCTCTCGCAGCCGTCGGCGAGCAGGCGCACGCTCTGCAGGAAGTTGTGGATGATCAGCGGCTTGAAGACGTTGAGCTCGAAGTTGCCGCTCATGCCCGCCGATGTTGACGGCCACGTCGTTGCCCATCACCTGCGCGCAGAGCATGGTGACCGCCTCGGACTGGGTGGGGTTCACCTTGCCCGGCATGATCGAGCTGCCGGGCTCGTTCTCGGGGATGGTGATCTCGCCGATGCCGCAGCGCGGGCCCGAGGCGAGCCAGCGCACGTCGTTGGCGATCTTGGTGAGCGAGGCCGCCAGCGTCTTCGAGCGCGCCGTGCGCGTGCACGAGGGCGTCGTTGGCGGCGAGCGCCTCGAACTTGTTGGGCGCGGTCACGAAGGGATGGCCGGTCAGCTCGGCGAGCTTCTGGCGCCACGCGCACCGCGAACTCGGGATGGGCGTTGAGGCCGGTGCCCACGGCGGTGCCGCCCAGGGCGAGCTCGCAGAGGTGGGGCAGCGCCGCCTCGACGTGCTCGAGGCCGTGGTCGAGCTGGGCGACGTAGCCCGAGAACTCCTGGCCCAGGGTCAGCGGCGTCGCGTCCTGCAGGTGGGTGCGGCCGATCTTGACGATGTCGCGGAAGGCTTCGGCCTTCGTCGTGCGAGCGCGTCGCGCAGGCGCCTGCACGTCGGGACGACGTCGCGCTCGCAGCGGCCTCGACGGCGGCCACGTGCATGGCGGTCGGGAAGACGTCGTTGGACGACTGGCCCTGGTTGACGTCGTCGTTGGGGTGGACGAGGCGCCCCTCGCCGCGCTCGCCGCCCGAGGATCTCGCTGGCGCGGTTGGCGAGCACCTCGTTCATGTTCATGTTGGTCTGGGTGCCGCTGCCGGTCTGCCAGACGACGAGCGGGAACTCGTCGTCGTGCTTGCCCGCGAGCACCTCGTCGGCGGCCGCCACGATGGCCTGCCCCTTCTTGCGCGTCGAGCGTGCCGAGATCCATGTTCACGAGCGCCGCCGCCTTCTTGACCAGGGCCAGCGCGTGGATCAGCCGACGGCGGCATGCGCTCGCCGGAGATCTTGAAGTGCTGCAGCGAGCGCTGGGTCTGCGCGCCCCACAGCCGGTCGGCCGGCACCTCGATGGGGCCGAAGGTGTCTTTCTCCGTACGCGTCTTGCCCGTGCTCATGACCTTCTCCTCAGCCGCAGGGGGTGACGACACCGATGATGCCGAGTTGCCGGCAGAGCAGCAAGGCCCGCTGCGGCGCCGGCTCCGATCACTTCTGCTCCTTGCCTCCGGGGAAGTCTTTCAGCTTCTCGAGGTCGGGGGCCTTGAGCTTGCGGGCCTGCTGGTCGTCGTACAGCCACTTACCCCGCTCGTTCAGCGTCTCGGGCTTGAACGTCTCCTTCTTCGGGGCAGCGTCCGTGTGGCAGTACTGGCAGTTCTTCACGGGCATGCCCATGCCCTTGGCCTTCGCCACGAGCGGAGGGGACGCCAGCGCCATGCCGGTTCCGATGCCGAGGCTGACAGCGACGACACCTGTGACCAGGCGAATCGCGAGGTTCATGATGCCCTCTCTTCCGGCCGCGGTTGACGAACGAGCACCAGCCGACCGGAGGTTAGCACTCTGATGGTCCCAGCGCGCCGGTCGTGATCTCAGGAGACCAGCCACACGATCACGGTGCCCCAGGTCGTGAGCAGGATGTGGCCGAAGGCAACGGCTCCCGTGTAACCCAGTACGGCGACCGAGCTGCCGGACTTCTCCTGGACCGCGGCCAGGGCGGCGGTCATGGTCTGCGCCCCCGCGAGGGCGCCCAGCAGCAGCAGCGGATTCATCCGGAGCACGTAACGTCCAAAGTAGAGCCCGGCCACCTGCGGTGTCAGCGTCACGATGGCGCCGCCGAGCACCAGGCTGAACCCGACCTCACGCACCGCCTGGATGAACACCGGGCCGGCGTGGAGGCCAACCATCGCCACGAAGGCCGCCAGGCCCAGCGCGGTCATGTACGAGACCGCCCCGTCGGGGATGCGGCCGAAGAGGGGACGCACCGAGCGCCCCCATCCCACCAACAGGCCGACGAGCAGCGTGCCCACGCTCGTGCTGAGCGAGATGTGGATCGCGCCGATCGGGACCGCGACGACGACGCCCAGGAGGCCTCCGATGAAGATGGCGAGTCCGAGGGTCACGAAGTCGGTGGCATCGCTGGGGTGGACGATCGCGCCCACCAGCTTGCCGGCGCGCTCGACGGCGGGCTCCAGGCCCACGAGCCTCAAGCGGTCACCGCGCTCCACGACCGTCCCCGGCGCGATCGGGATGTCCTGCCCGCCCCGGCTGAGCGCACGCAGGCCGACGCCGCGGAACACCGTCTCGCTGCGTACGATGTCCTCCAGCGTCCGGCCGACGAGCGTCTTGTTGGTGAGCAACACGTCGAACGCCGCGGCCGGTACGTCGAGGAGCTCGCGGTGCTCGACCTCGTCGGCCGTCTTGCCGATCACCTCGACCAGGACTTCGCGCCGGCCCGAGACGGCCACGACATCGCCCGCAACCAGGACCATCGTCGGCTCGGCTTCGATGAGCTGGCCGTCCCGGTGGATACGCTGCAAGAACACCCGGGCGCTCGGGACCATGGCCTCGGCCTCGGCGACCGTCCGTCCGACGGTCTGTCCATCGGGCGCGATCCGGTACGCCCGCATCTCGAACGCGCGCCAGGCCGAGACGGTCCCGGCCCGTGACTTGGTGATCCCGAGCTGGGCCTCGAGCTTCTCGGCCTCGGCGCGGAGATCGATGCCGAGCAACCGCGGCGCCCACGTGCTGCAGAACAGGATGACCCCGACGGTCCCGAACATGTAGCAGACGGCGTCCGCCACCGCGATGTGACTGATCAGCCGGCTCCGCTCGGCCTCGGGCAGGGGCAGCGAGTTGATCGCCTCGGAGGCGGTGCCGATGGCCGGCGACTCCGTCAAGCCTCCCGAGAGCAGACCGGCGGAAAATCCCGGGTCCAGGTTCAGGTACTTCGCGACGCCGAACGCCGTCATGAGACCGACGGAGGTGACGAAGATGCCGAAGACCGCGGCGCGGCCGCCACCGCCCTTCATGGAGCGGAAGAACTGCGGCCCCACGGAGTAGCCGATGCCAAAAATGAACATCAGGAAGAGAATCGACTTGGCCGTCCCGGACACCGGCACGTGGCCAAGCTGGCCGATGAGCAAGCCCGCGAACAGCGAGCCCGTGACCGGGCCGAGGCCAAAGCCCTTGACCTTGTAGCCGCCGATCAGATAGCCGAGCCCGACGGCCAGGTACACCGCGAGGTCGGGGTAGCGGTGCAGAAAGTCACCGAGCCAGGCCATGATCTCCTCTCGCGGTTCACATCGCTTACAGCAGATCCAGCTCGTAGTTGACGATCAAACGAAAGTCCTTCTGCACCACCGGGCCCCCGCTCCCCACGTAGGCGTTGCGAAAGCGGAACGAGAGGCCTTTGACGGAGGGAACGTTATAGATGAAATCCAGGTCCCCTTCGCGAGTCGTGGGCAGATCTCCGCCCGTGGTGGGGTTGATGCGATCGGTCCCCTGGGCATAGAGCATCTGGATGCTGAAGCCCGGGATCTGGAACGGCAGCAGGACTCCGTCGAAGCTGTATTTGACGCCGAGCCCGAAGGCCTTCTCGTTGGCCCGGTCGAAGTCCGTCACCGCCAGGGAGAGGTACCCCGGCCAGGAGCCGTAGTCCGCGCGGATGTTCGCTCCGTCACCCGTGAAGTGCGTCGCCGCTCCCACCTGGAGTCCCTTCCACAGCAGGCGGGCGCCGGCTCCGACGTTCCACGTGCTGAAATCGCCCAGGCGCGCGTCCCCCACATTGCGCTGGTCGGTGAACTGCAACCCGGCGGTCAGCGACAGGTCCTTGGTCAGCTGAAACTTGTACTCTCCCTTGGTGAAGACCGTGTTGTAGGTGTTGGCGACAAAATAGTTCGCGACATAGAGCACGAGATCCTTGATCGGCGTGAAGGCGAACGCGCTCATGAACATCCCGTCGCCGTCGCCCGGCACGCCGGCCTGGCGGGACATCGAGATGAAATCGTTCGAGTCGCGGGGCTTGATGTTCCACAGATAGCCGATGTCGTACCGGAACCAGTCGAGCTTGCCCGACAGCGTGAGGGCCTCGAAGGTGTTCGGGACCATCCGGTTGTCTTGCGGATTCACGTAGCCGTCGTCGACCTTCTGGCGGCCGCCCCGCAGGAGCGCGTACTCCTTGTACCGGAACGCCGCCCATGCTTCGCCGAAGGTTCCGATGGCGTCCTGGCCGGGGGTCAGCAGCGAGCTGCCGGGCCGAGAGTCGGGGGCATAGGCCGGCAGCGAGGTGTAGTACGTGGCGCCAATCGCGAACGTGTCGGCCAGCCAGCCGGACTTGTATTCCAGCCACCCCCCGAGCGCCCATGCCTCGCTGAAGGTGTCGTCGGCTTTCTGCCGGTTGAAGTAGAAGCTGCGAAAGTGCAGGTTCAGGTCCGTATCGCGGAAGAAGGCCGGGAGGTCGGCCTTCTCGCCGGGCAAGGTCCGGGAAAAGGAGGTCGAGAAGGTGGTCGCGATCGGGACTCGGCACGTTGTCAGGTGACCGTACGAAGGTGTTCTCGGTCTCAGCCGCTTGCGGGATGCCGGAAGACTTCGTCGACTGGGCCTCGCCCGGCGCCCCGGGCAAGAGCATGAGGCACCACGACACCACGATCAGAAGAATCTTCAGCCATCGATGGGCATCGATCGTCATGAGCGGCCTCCTTCGGCGGTCGTCGTTTCGTCGAGCGCCGGGTCCACCGCCTGAACCCGGACGCTCCGGCCATCTGTCATCCGTCGCTCGATGCCGGCCGCATGGGCAGGACGATCTCGACCGGCCCCTGCGGGTCGCTCTCGGCCGGTCGCCACCCCGCAGAGGCCTGCAGATCGATCCACCGGAGCCGGCCGTGGACGCCCCACGGCAGCAGGCGCACGCGTCCGACCGACGGCTCCACGCGCACCTCGACGAAGCTCTGAAAGAACGGAGCCACGTTGTAATCGAAGGCGGCCGAGAGCCACTCGACGGAGAATGGCCAGGCCCCATACTGCTTGGTCCACACCCAGAAGGGCCACTTCCAGAGCGGCGTGTGGAAGTCGATCTTGGCGGTCAGGTCGGCCCGACTGGGATAGAACGCCCACTCGGGCACGGCGGGCTCGGCGGGCCAGGCCAGGGCGGTCCCGGACGAGAGGTAGGCGCCGCCGCCGCCGTTGACCACGTGGTGCATCACGCGCTCGCGGCCGTCCTCGCGGTACCGCTCGACGTAGTGCTCGAGGTCGTGCGTGTCCCCCGCCATCACCAGGCCGACGCCGTGCTCGCGCAGAAGCCGATGAATGGCCACGAACGCCTCGTCGTCGCCGGCCTGGTACTGCCCTCCGGCATAGAGCGGATGGCCGAGGATGACCATCGTGAACTTGCCCCGCGACTGCTCGAGCCCCGCGCGCAGCCAGTCGAGCTGGTCCGGATCGACGCGTCTGAGCACACCCGTATCGACCGCCAGCAGCGCGAAGCGCTCGGTCTGGATCTGGAAATACGGCGCGTGCTGAAATCCGGTCGGGATGCCGTACTCCCGTCGCAGCCGCGCCGCCTCCCCCACCAACCACGCGATGCGGCTGTCGGTCGTGCTGGTCAATCGATGGTCGGACTCGACACGCGCGCGCATCGCCACGGCGGCCGCCTCGGGCACGAAGAAGGTGGCCGTGAAGCCTTCGAGCGCGTCGTACCAGTCGTGGTTACCGGGAATGGCGTACACCGGCTTGTCGAACCCCTTGAACGGCAGCCAGAAGTTCGCCTCGTAGTTCTTCATCGACCCCGTGGGATAGATGACGTCCGACGAGATGACCATGAAGCGCACCTCGGCCCCGGCCCGGATGATCTGATCGCGCAGGACGTGCTGGGACGCGTCGCCCTCTCCGGGATCGCCGATCACCAGGAACGCGAAGTCGCCGCCGATTCCCGGCGGGCGTAGCGCGAAGGCCCGCGCCGGATTCGCCTCCGGCGTGGCGGCCCGGACCGCACGCGACATGGCCGACCGCCAGGTGTCGGTCCGCTGCTCCGCCCAGGAGTTGTAGATCGCCGCCGCCCAGTTCTCGGAGTTGAAATACCAGCTCATCCCCCAGATGGGCACCGTCGCCACCGCGACCGCGATGATCGGCAGCCCCATCTGCAGGCCGCGCTCGAGGGCGAACGGAAGGGAGTAGCGCATCTGGCGAAGACGGATCCAGATGCGTAGCCTCCGGGTGAGCCACATCCGGAGGACCCCGTCGAGCCAGCCGGGCGACGCACCCGGCCCGTCGTGGCGCACGAGGCGCGTCCAGCCGCGACGCTCCAGCGCCCGTGTCATCTGACGAACCCCCAGCCGAGCCGGCCCGAGCGCGCCGAAGGCGATGAGCAGCGCCGCCGCGAGGTCGCCGGTCACCGCGACGACAGGGCCCAGCAGGCCGATCAGGGTCCAGTCGGCCTGCATGCGGCCGACGTGAATCGCGAAGAGTGTCGCCGCGAAGGCGACGACCCAGCGCCGGTCGTACGGCCGGCGCGCGCGCTCCTCCTCCGTGAGGCGCTCGCCGAGCCGGAGCATCTCGGGATGATCCGGCAGGCCCAGCGACCGGATCACGTCGGACCCCGCCTGCCCTCCGGTGTGCACGGGCGTCGTGACCATGTTCCAGCCGGCGCCGAAGATCCGCAGCGCGCCGGCCAGGGACGCCGTCCACGTCGGCGAGGTACGCCACAGCAGAAGAAGCAGCGCCGCCGCCGCCAGGTTGCCGAGCGTGGCGAGGACCAGCGCCACCGGCGTGCCGTTTTCCTTTCGCCGCCGCAGCTCTGCGGCACGCTGGAAGCCATCGACGAGGAACGACCCGGCGAGCAGCAGCGTCAACGCGGTGCCGACCAGCAGCGGAGCGCCGAGGACCAGCAACCCCATCAGGACGGTCAGACCGGCGCTCGCGTAGGCCGACCGCTGCGCTTGCAGGCTCACCCGCCGGAAGCTGTGCAAACCGTCGAGCACGCCGGCCACGATGAGCAGCGCGCCGACGAGCTCCAGGGCGGAGGGGCCGAGCAGCAATGGCGCGGCGGCGGCCAACCCGGCCAGGACCAGGGCAACCGACCCGAGCCCGAGCCGTTCACGCTTCATGGCACGACATAACTACTGGCAATCGAGGGCGTTCTCAATACGCCCAAAGTCCCATGCCCGAGCCTGGCCCCAGGGTCTCGAATCGGGACGCTCGCGCCGCCGAGGGAGGCGAGCTATCGTTGACGCATGGCTCGCCTCCGGGGCAAAAAGCGAGCGCGCCTTCCGGACCGGGCGTTTGCGTACGTCGACTCTCGCGGCCGTCGACGCCTGCCCGTTCACGACAAGGCCCACGTCCGCAATGCGCTGGCTCGGTTCAGCCAGGTCGACTTCGAGAACGACGCCGCTCGGGAGGGCGCCCGCAAGCGCCTGCTGAACGCGGCGAAGAAATACCGCATCGTGCCGGTCGGGTTCATCACCGGCCAGCTGCAGTCGGAGCGACGCGATGCGACGGCCGGGCGCTTCGTGATCGAGCTGGGGCGCAATCCCGCCGCCGGCGAGCTCGAGCAGCGGCTCCGGACCGTCCTGCGTGATCCGACCCTCGCCGTCTTGCACTGGTCCGATGCCTCCGGAGCCTATCTGGACGGGACGGGCAAGCCGGTGGCCCTGCCCGGCCAGGGCGATGGGCGCGGCGTGACCTACCTCGAGCGCCAGGGGCGGCCGATGACGGCGCTCGTACACAGTCCAACGGCCCTCGCCGACGCCGATCTCGCAGAAGCCGTGCTGGGCGCCGTCCGCTTCGTCGTCGAGAAGGAGCGCCTGCGCGGTCAGATCGAGGCCACCTCGACCGACGCCGCCGCCCTGCCCACGGGCTTTGTCACGCTCTTGATGACCGACATCGAGGGCTCCACGGCCCTGCTGCGCAGGCTGGGCGATCGCTACGGCCCGCTGCTCAACGACGTCCGGGGCGCGATCCGCGTGGCGGTGTTGCGGGCCAGCGGCCGCGAGATCGATGCGCGCGCCGACGAGTTCTTTGCGGTCTTCGAGCGCCCGGCCGCCGCGCTGGACGCGGCGGTGGCCATCCAGCGCGCCCTCGGCCACCGCCAGTGGCCCGACGATCTGGACGTCCGGGTGCGCGTCGGGATTCACAGCGGACGCCCCACGCTGACCGATGCCGGCTACATCGGGCTGGCGGTGCACGCCACGGCCCGGCTCTGCACGGCGGCGCACGGGGGACAGATCCTCGTCTCCGCCGCGACCCGAGCGGCCATCGGGGACGCCGGCGCCCGCCGGGCTCCGGTTCCGCAGTCTGGGTCGCCATCGTCTGCCGGGCCTGCCGGATACCGAGATGCTCTTGCAGGCGCTGGCGCAGGGGCTCCGGAGTCGCTTTCCACCGCCGCGCGTCGGGCGTGGCTCAATTCGTCGCGATCGTCGCGTCCGTCCCGGCGATCGGAAACGTGGTGCGGGAGACCAGATGGAACTACCGCAAGCACCTCCGCGTCCTTGACTCCAATCATTGGAAGGGCCATCCTCCCACCCCAGACAGAGCAGGCGTCGCCTGGTCAACGGAGAACAGGGAGAGCCCGTCATGAAGCCAAGCAATCAAGAGACAAATAGAGTCCTCGGACACGTGTCCCGACGTGGCTTTCTCCAGGCTGGTGCCCTGGCCGCCACGAGCCTGGCCGCGGTGGGGCCGCGTGTCGCGTGGGCCCAGGACAAGGGCGAGGCCAAGCGCGGCGGCACCCTGGTCGTGCGGAGCGGCCCGCTGCGCGGCATCGACCCACACCTGGAGACCTGGGCCGCCGCCCTCCAGGTCATCCACCAGACGTATAACGCGCTCCTGAAGTTCAACCATGACGGCACCAAGATCCTGCCGGACCTGGCCGAGACCTGGGAGCAGAAGGACGACGTCACGTACGTCTTCCGCCTGCGGCAGGGCGTCAAGTTCCACAACGTGCCGCCGGTGAATGGTCGGGAGCTCACGTCGGAGGACGTCAAGTACAGCATCGAGCGTCAGATGACGAACCAGCCGGGGAAGTTCCAGCACGCCTACTTCTTCCTCGACAAGCTGGCCAGCATCCAGACGCCGGACAAGTACACGATCGTCTTCAAGACCAGGGAGCCCTACGCGCCGTTCCTGAACTACATCGCCAGCCCGTGGACGGTGATCGTGGCGCGTGAGGTCGTGGACAAGCACGGCGACCTGCAGCGCCACGCCATTGGCACCGGCCCGTTCATCATGCAGGAGTACCGACGCGAGCAGGAGGCGGTGTTCGTGAAGAACCCCGCCTACTTCAAGAAGGGGTTGCCATACCTGGACGAGGTCCGGCTGCAGTACGTCATCGACCCCGTGGCGGCCACCGCCGCGTTCCGCGGGCAGCAGACCGACATCTCCCTGCTGGAGTTTGCCGACGTCCCCTCGATCAAGTCCTCGAATCCCAAGATCGCGGTGGCCAACATCACGACGATGTTCCCCATCGTGCTGCGGACGCGGCCGTATGACGAGCAGCGCCCGAACAAGCCCCCCTTCGCCGAGAAGAAGGTGCGCCAGGCCATCCAGGCCGCCATCAAGCAGGAAGAATTCATCGAGATCGTGCGCAGCGGCTGGGGCATCACCATGACCGGTCCGGTCCCCACCTACCGCAAGCCGTGGGCGCTGCCCGCCTCGGCGCGGCCGGAGTTCGACCCCAACAAGGCCAAGCGTCTCCTCGCGGAGGCCGGGTACGCCAGCGGTTTCGAGACGGAGCTGATCGTCGGCAGTCCCGGCGACAACGTGAAGAGCGCCCAGGTGGTGAAGGATCAGCTCGCGAAGGTGGGCATTCAGGTGAACTTGAAGCCCATGGAGATGGCGCAGTACTACAACAAGAGCTATTCGTATGACTACTCGATGAGCGTGCACACGGCGCTCACCGGAGAAGAGCCGGAAGAAGCGTTCCGGCCCTACTACGGCGCCAACTCCACATACTATCGGTGGGGGAACAAGGAGATCCAGCGACTGATCGACGAGCAGTCCAAGCTCGTGGATCAGAAGAAGCGCGTCGAGATGGTCCATCTGATCCAGCGCATGCTGCTGGACGACGCGCCCAACGTGTTCCTCTACACCCCGATCGCCCACTACGGCGTGCAGCCCTGGGTGAAGAACTACACGGTGCCCATCAACGCGTACGACCAGCGGTACGAAGAGATCTGGCTCGACGGCAAGAAGGCCTGACGGACCGCTAGGCAGAGGCGCGGCCCCGAGCACGCGTCCCGATCATGTCGCGCTATGTGCTTCGCCGGCTGATGTTGCTGCTGCCCACGTTGGCCCTGGTCACCCTCCTGGTCTTTTCCATCATCCGCCTGCTGCCGGGCGACATCGTGACCCTGATGTTGAGCGAGCAGGGCTACGCCAGCGACAAGGCCCAGCTCGAGAAGATGATGGGCCTCGATCAGCCCTTCTACCGCCAGTACGCCAGCTATGTCGGCAAGGCGCTGCAGGGCGATCTGGGCGTCTCGTTCTGGACGAAGGAGCCTGTCCTGGACGAGATCCTGCGCCGCCTGCCCGTGAGCCTCGAGCTGGCCGTCCTCGCCATGTTCTTCGGCCTCCTCATCGCCGTGCCCACCGGCATCTTCTCGGCGGTCAGGCAAGATACCTGGCTCGACTATCTGTTTCGCACGGGCGCCGTCGGCGGCCTCTCGGTGCCCGGCTTCTGGATGGCCACCATCGTCATCGTGAGCGCCTCGATCTGGTGGCAGTGGGTCCCGCCCATGCGGTACACGCCGCTGGCCCGCGACCCGGTGAAGAATCTTTCCCAGCTGCTCCTCCCCGCCATCATCCTGGGGCTCGCCCTGTCGGCCAGCGTCATGCGCATGACGCGCTCGATGGTGCTCGAGGTGCTGCGCGAGGACTACGTCCGCACGGCGTGGGCCAAGGGCTTGTCGGAATCCGTGGTCATCGTCCGACACGTCTTGAAGAATGCCATGATCCCCGTCGTCACCATCATGGGTCTCCAGCTGTCGGCCCTTCTCGGCGGCACCGTCATCATGGAGAGCATCTTCGTCCTGCCCGGCATCGGGAAGTTCCTGCTCGACGCCATCACCTGGCGCGACTACCCGGTCATCCAGGGCATCAACCTGTTCCTGGCCACGAGCGTCATCGTTCTGAATCTGGTGATCGACGTGGTCTACGGCTTCCTCGACCCGCGGATCCGGTTCGGCTAGACGCCTGCGCATGTCTTTCAAGACGGGCTCGCTCGCACGAGTGTTCCTTGTGATGCGGAGCAAGCCGCTGGGAGTCCTCGGCGGCCTGCTCATCCTCGTGCTCGTGGCCACGGCGCTCTTGGCGCCGCTGCTCGCGCCTCACGACCCCATCAAGATGAAGTCAACCGAACGTCTGCAGTCTCCCAGCCGGAACCACCCGCTGGGCACGGACGACTTTGGACGAGACATCCTGAGCCGGGTCATCTATGGAGCGCGCGTCTCGATGCTCCTGGGGCTCGGCGCCGTGACCATCAGCACGATCCTGGCGGCCGTCATCGGGATTGTGTCCGGCTACTACGGCGGACGCACCGACGCCATCCTGCAGCGCTGCATCGACACCCTGATGGCCTTCCCCGGCTTCGTCGTCCTGCTGACGATCATGGCCATGCTGGGCCAAGGACTGGGCAGCGTGATTCTGGCTCTAGGGATCGGGGGAATTGCCGGGAGCGCCCGCATCATCCGCAGCGCCGTCCTGGCTATCCGCGCGAATCAGTATCTCGAGGTGGCCCGCGCGACCGGCTGCCGGGACTGGCGCATCATCACTCGCCACGTGCTTCCCAACATCGCCGCGCCGATCATGGTGGTGGTCACCTTGGGTCTCGGCGTGGCGATCCTCGCCGAATCGTCGCTGAGCTTCCTCGGCTTCGGCGTGCCGCCACCGACGCCGTCGTGGGGCGCCATGCTCAGCGGCTCGGGCCGGACCTACATGATCCAGGCCCCGTGGATGGCGGTGTTCCCGGGGATCGCCATCAGCCTGGCCGTCTTCGGCTTCAACATGCTGGGCGATGCGCTGCGCGACCTGCTCGATCCCAAGCTTCGCGGCGGCCCGCAGGGCCGCGCATAGACCGGAGGATGCCATGGACGTCGGCCTTCAGATGGTGTTCGCCAGCTACGGGTGGAGCAACGTGCCCGACGAGCAGGTCTGGGACGAGGAGCTCCGGCTGGCCCGGCTGGCGGCGGACCTCGGCTTCGACGTGCTGTGGTCGGTGGAGCACCACTTCAACGACTACTCCTTCTGCCCCGACAACCTGCAGCTCATGTCCTACCTGGCCGCGGAGTGTCCCGATGTCGGACTCGGGACCGCCGCCGTGATCCTGCCCTGGCACGATCCCCTGCGTGTCGCCGAGCAGGTCTCGATCCTCGACCACCTCAGCCGAGGCCGGCTCCGGCTCGGCATGGGTCGCGGACTCGCCCGGCGGGAGTTCGAGGCCTTTCGCGGCACGATGGACGAGTCGCGGGGGCGGTTCGACGAGGCCGCGGAGATGATCCTGCGCGGTCTTCGCACCGGATTCGTGGAGAGTGACGGACCGTTCTACCGGCAGCCGAGGACGGAGATCCGGCCCCGCCCGACGCGGAGCTTCGACGGCCGCGTGTACGCCGTGGCCTCCTCCGACGATTCCGTGGTGTCGGCGGCCAAGCTGAACGCGCGCATCGTGATGTTCGCCGACCGGCCCTGGCCCCTGCGCATGCCGGCCATCCAGAAGCATCGCGATCTGGTGCGCGAGATGCACGGCGTGGAGGCGGGGCCGCCCCTGCTGGCCGACTTCTGCGTGTGCACGCCCACCCTGGACGGCGCCGAGGCCACGGCTCGCCAGTACATGGGGAAGTTCGTGGAGAGCAACTTCTATCACTACGAGCTGCTCGGCTCGCACTTCAGCACGGTCAAAGGGTACGACGCCTACGCGCAGAAGATCGCCATGGCCCGCGAGATCGGCATGGATGGCATCGTGTCGGCGTTCATGGAGGCCGCGGTCTGGGGCACGCCCGACCGTATCTTGCGGAAGTTCGAGGAGCGACGGGCCATCGTGGGCCAGTTCGAGCTGGCCACGTCCTTCCGCTTCGGTGGCACCCCCTTCGACCTGGCCGAATCCGGCCTTCGTCTCTACGCCAAGGAGGTCCTGCCGGTCATCCACTCCTGGACGACGTAGTCTGTCTGACCGGCTCGGGCGCCTCGCGCCCTACGTGTTCATCCTGCTGTGGAGCTCGTCGTTCGTCACGGCGCGCGTGGGTCTGCGCCTGGTGTCCCCGCTGCTCTTCGTCGGCGTGCGATTGGTGGCCGCCGCCGCGCTGCTGGCGCTGGCCGCCGTGGTCGGTCGGCATTCCTGGCAGGCCCTGCGCGGACGCTGGCATCACCTCGCCGTGGCAGGGGCGCTCGTCAACGGCGTCACCCTGTCGGCGTTTCACGTGGGGATGGTCACCGAGAACGTCGCGGTCATGGCGCTCGTGCAGTCGCTCAGCCCGATGCTGATCGCGGTGTCGGCGGTGCCGCTACTCGGCGAGCGGCTGCGCCCCTGGCAGTGGCTCGGCCTGATCCTGGGCACCGTCGGCGTGGCCATGGTCGTGGCGCCTCGCGCGCTCGAGAGTGAGGCGGGCTGGCGCGCCATCGCGCTCGGGCTCCTCGGCGTCTGCGGTCTCGCCGGCGGCACGATCTACTTCCGCCGCTTCTGCCAGGACGTCCCGCTCCTCGTCGCCACCACCGTGCAGGTCGCCGCCGGGGCGATGCTCACCTGCGCGCTGGCGGTCGCGTTCGAACGCATGCACGCGGTGTGGACGTTCCCCGCCGTGGCCTCGGTGGTGTGGAACGTGCTCGTCGTGTCGATCGGAGCCATGGCGCTCTACTACTACATGCTGACGCACGGGACGGCGGGTCGCGTGGCGGCCAACTTCTACCTGGTCCCCGGGACCGTCGCGCTGCTCGCGTGGCTGTTGCTGGGCGAGCGCCTGACGCCCTCCGCCGTCCTCGGGTTTGCGATCGCCTCGGCCGGCGTGTTCCTGGTGGCGCGCGGCGCCCCCAGCGCTGAAGGCGTCGAGGCGCCGCTCACGGCAGGATGACGGCCTTGCCGGTCGTCTGGGTGTCGAAGAGCTTGTAGGCTTCCTCCGCCTGCTCGAGCTTCCAGCGGTGCGTGAAGAGCTTCTCCACGTCGACCTTCCGGTCGGCGACGAACTCGGCGCATTCGGCCTGGCCTTGCTTGGAGAACGTCCAGGACCCCACCAGGGTCACCTGCCGGCGCAGCAGATCCGGACTGACGTCCAGCGTGACCTGACCGCGCTCGCCGACGAAGCACGCCGTACCCCAGGAGCGCACCGAGCGCACGGCCGCGGCGCGGGCGTCCGGCGCCGACGAGGCGTCCAGCGTCTTGTGCGCGCCCTCGCCGTGCGTCAGATCGCGGATCGCGGTCACCATGTCGCCGGCCTTGCCGTCGATGACCTCGTGCGCGCCGAACGCCTGGGCGAGCTTGCGGCGCTCGGGCGCGACGTCGATGGCGATGACCCGGGCGCCCATCTCGACGGCCAGCTGCGTCGCCGACAGCCCCACCGGACCCTGACCGAAGATGGCGATCGTCTCGCCGCCCGCGAGGTTGATTCGCTTGAGCGCGCCCCAGGCGGTGCCGGTGCCGCACGAGATCGCCGCCCCGGTCACGAAGGACAGGGCATCCGGCAGCGGCACCAGCGTCGAGACCGGCACCTTCATGTACTTCGCGTGTCCGCCGTGACCGCCCGAGCCGTAGACCACCGTCCCGTGAAGACACATCTGCGTCCAGCCGGCCCGGCAGTGCTTGCAGCTGCCGCAGCCGTCGTAGTGGTGGTCCATCACGCGCTGGCCGACCCGGGCGTCCTTGTCGGTGATGCCGGCGCCCACCGCGGCGACGACGCCGCAGGGCTCGTGGCCGGCGATCATGCCGGCCTCACGCTTGATGCCGCCGGTCACGGTCCCGGGCGCGTGGGCCGGGGCGCGATAGTTGTGCAGGTCGCTGCCGCACATGCCCGAGGCCTTGATCTCGAGGATCACGTCTCGGGGGCCCGGGGTCGGATCGGCGAACTCCCTGATCTCCAGCTTGCGATCTCCGACAAACACGACGCCTTTCATGGCTTCCTCCGGTGCCCTATCCTCGTGCGTCTCCGCGATTCTGTCCACCCCCGCCCCGAGCGCCCGTACCCGAAGCGGTGCGCCTTGACCACTCCGGGGCGCCGGACTACGCTCTCGCCACTGTCTGACCTGTCCAGACCCGACTCGCTGAACGCAGCACCACCGCGGACTCGGAGAGATCGCCATGACCGTCTATGAAATGCGGACCTACACGCTGCACGTCGGCAAGATGGGCGAGGCCGTCAAGCTGTATCGCGAGTTCGGCTACCCGGCGCTCGAGAAGGGCGGCCAGGCCAAGAAGCTGATCGGCTACTTCCAGGCCGACACGGGGATGATCAACCAGCTCGTGCACCTCTGGAAGTTCGACGACGACGCCGACCGTCGCGCGCACTGGGCCTCGGTGTTCGCCAACAAGGATTTCGTCGACGGCTTCGCCGTGAAGTTCCGTCCGCTGCTCGCGTCCCAGGAGGTCAAGCTGCTGACCGCGGCGCCGTGGGGCCCGCATCCCTGAGCGGCGACCACCCATGGGAGCACGATCGGGCGAGCAGTTCCTGCAGGGATTGCGCGGCACCAAGCGCCAGCTCTGGCTCGAGGGGGAGCGGGTTGACGATGTGACCGCGCACCCCGCGCTGGCCGGCGCGGCGCAGACCCTGGCCGGCGTGTTCGACCGTCTGCTCGCGTTCCCCGACGAGTGCCTGACGCCGGATCCCCAGACCGGCGAGCCCCTCAACATCGGGCACCTGATTCCGCGCTCGGTCGACGATCTCAAGCGGCGCAACCGGGGTCTGGCGCGCATCGCCGAGGCCACCGTCGGCCTCATGGGTCGCACCCCCGACTACATGAACGTGAAGTTCGCCAGCTTCGCCGGGCGCTGGAAGGACTGGCTCGGCGCCGACGGACGCAACGAGGCAGGCGCGCACAACCTCGTCGCCTTCCAGAAGCGGCTCGCCCGGCAGGACATCTCCCTCACCCACACGATCATCCACCCGACGATCGACAAGTCGACCGACGCCCAGATCCTCGGAAGCCGGGTGCCGCTGCACAAGGTCGCCGAGACCCAGGCCGGCATCGTGGTGCGCGGCGCGCGCATCCTGGCCACCCTGGCGCCGTTCGCCGACGAGATCGCGGTGTACCCGGCGTATCCGCTGCCGGCCGGGGCCGAGGCCTACGCCCTGGCCTTCTCCATTCCCGTCGACACCCCGGGACTGCTCTTCATGTGCCGCGACAGCGCGGCCACGCCCGGGGCTGCGGTGTTCGATCGGCCCCTGTCGACCCGCTTCGACGAGCAGGACGCCTTCGTGATCTTCGACGACGTGGAGATCCCGCGCGCGCGGCTGTTCATCGACGGGCGCATCGATCTCTACAACACCGTCGGCACGACCGGCCTGCGCGACAACCTGACGAATCAGACCACCATCCGCGCGCTCACCAAGCTCGAGTTCGCCTACGGCCTGGCCACCCGCATGGCCGAGGCCATCGGCGACGCGAGCCCGGCGACGCAGGAGATGCTGGGCGAGCTGCTCGACTACGTCGAGGTCAGCCGGAGCGCCGTCCTGCTCTCCGCCGAGCACGGCCGGGACGTGGGCGACGGCGTGTTCTTCCCCGACGGGCGTCCCCTCGCGCCCATGCGCTCGCTCCTGGCCACGTGGTTTCCCCGGGTGAACGAGATCATCATGCTCATCGGCAGCCACAACCTGCTGGCCACGCCGAGCCGGCGGCAGCTCGACGACGCCATGCTGCGGCCGCTGATCGACGAGTTCCTGCACGGCGCCAAGGGCATCGACGCCGAGGAGCGGGCCGCGCTGTTCCGTCTGGCCTGGGACTTCGTGGGCTCGAGCCTGGCGGGCCGCAACGTCCTCTACGAGCGCTTCTATCTCACCTCGGCCGGGCGCAACCGCATCAGCCACCACCTCCGGAACACCGACCGCAGCCGCGCCTATGCGCTCGTCGACGGGATCCTGGCGGCGGGACGCCAGGCGGGCCGCCCGGCCACGCCTGCGCCCGAACGCGGCTAGCCGCGCCCGGCGGCGAGCGGCGGCGGCCCGAAGGCGCCGCCCGGAGTCATCGGCATGTCCAGCAGCGCGTGGACCAGCTCGGCCAGCGCGGTGCGTGAGGCCGGATCGGTGAGCACGCCATCGCGGAAGTGCGCGGACTCCAGATACACGCTGGTCGGGACCACGCGCGCGCCGAACCACGCCAGCACGGCGCGGAGCTGCCAGTCCACGCCGAGATAGTGATGCGGCGTGGCGCCCATGGCGACGATGCCCACGGGCTTGGCGCGCAGCGCGTCGATCGGGGTCAGGTCGAGCAGATTCTTGAGCGCGCCGGTGAAGGTGCCGCGATAGACCGGGCTGGCCAGCAGCACGCAGTCGGCCCCCGCCACGCGCGCCACCACCGCGCCGGTGTCGTCGTCGAACTCTCGGGCGGGCGCCCGTCGGCGAACGAGACGCGGTGATCGGCCAGGTTCAGCAGCGACGCCGACACGCCGGGCCGCGCCGCCGCCGTCTCCACCGCCGTCGCGATCGCCGCGTTCAGGCGGCCGGGTGGGGTCACGCTGCCGACGACGGCGAGAAACGCGGTCAGGCTCGCACCATGGCGGAGCGATCGCGGCGGGCCACCTCGGCGCGTACCCGGGGAATGAGCTCGCGGCCGTACTCCAGCGCGTCGTTGAGCGGATCGAAGCCGCGGATGAGCAGCGTGGTACAGCCGAGGTCGTAGTAGTCGAGCAGGGACTCGGCCACCTGCTCCGGCGTGCCCACCAGCGCGGTGGTGTTGCCGGCGCCCCCCATGGCCGCGGCGATCGGGGTCCACAGGCGCTTGTCGTGCACCTCGGCCTCGCGCGCGAAGTCCACGAGCCGCCGCGCGCCCACCGCCTGGGGGCGCATGCCCGCGCCCTCGCCCACCACGCTGGGCTTGGCCTCCAGCACCTTGGCCAGGATGCGCCGCGCGCGCTCCCACGCCTGCGTCTCCGTGGGCGCGATGATCGGGCGCAGCGACACGCTGATGCGTGGGCGTCGCCCGAAGGCCGCGGCCTTGTCGTGGATGTCGGCGATGCGCTGCTTGACGGCGGCCAGCGGCTCGCCCCAGAGGGCGTACACGTCGCTGTGCTTGGCCGCCACGGTGGCCGCCGCCCCCGAGGCGCCGCCGAAGTAGAGCGGGATCGACTCGGGCTGCAGCGGTTTGACCTCCGAGAACGCCTTGGCGAACCGATAGAACTCGCCCTCGTGATCGAACGGCTCGGGCGCCGTCCACATGCGGCGCAGCACGTCCAGGTATTCGTCGGTGCGGCGATAGCGCGTGTCGTGGTCGAGCCAGTCGCCGTCACGCGTCTGCTCGGCATCGCTGCCGCCCGTGATGATGTGCAACGCCACGCGGCCGTTCGTCACGTGGTCCAGCGTGGCCGCGGCGCGGGCGGTCAGCGTGGGCGCCACGAAGCCGGGCCGGTGCGCGATGAGATAGCTCAGCCGCTCGGTGTGCGCGGCCGCGTACCCCGTCACCGCGAACCCCTCGGCCGAGGTCGAGGTGTAGCCCACCAGCACGCGGTCGAAGCCGGCCGTCTCGTGCGCCTGCGCGAAGGCGCGCACCCACTGCGTGTCGACGGCGCCCCCGATCACGTGGACCGCCGCGCCGTCCGCGCCCTCCGGCTTCACTCCGATCATGCCGATGATCTCGACGGGCACGGGGGCGATGCTATACCCTGCGCGCCTGTCAATTCAACGGCGCGCGGTATGATGGCGCCGATGGTCGCGCGCGCTCGCTTCACCCTCGGCGATTTCTTCGCCCGGTTCGGCCTCGCGCTGCTCGTGACCGCCGTCACCTACAATCCCACGCGCTACTCGTACTACGCGTGGGCGAAGAGCACCGGGTTCGAGTGGCGTCCGCCGACGGTATTCGTCGGCGTCGTCCTGCTGATCGGCTGGGTCGTCTGCCTGCGGCTCACCCTGCGCTCGATGGGTGGCCTCGGCCTGCTGCTGGCCAACGCATTCCTGGCCGCGCTCTTCTGGCTGGTGGCCAGCTGGGGCTGGCTGCCGATCGACAACGTCGCGGCGATCTCCTGGCTCGGCCTGCTCTGCGTCGCCAGCATCCTGGCCATCGGCATGTCGTGGTCGGGCTGGCGCCGGGGTCGAGCGGTTCCGCCGGCCTGACCGCGCGGCGTCCATCTCGCCTGGATCTTGGGGTGACGACCGATGGCGATGCCGCCTGAAACGCTGATCGCCGTGGCCCTGGTGATCTTCGTCGGATATACCGTGTTCGGCGCCACCGGCTTCGGTGCGTCGCCCATCACCATCCCCGTCCTCGCGCACGTCCTGCCGCTGACCTTCGTGCTTCCCCTGGCCGCGCTCCTGGATCTTGGCTCGGGGCTGGTGCTGGGATTTCACACGCGCCGGCAAGCCGATACCCGCGAGCTCCTGACGCTGGTGCCGTTCACGCTCATCGGACTCACGCTGGGGGTGACGTTGCTCGTCAGGCTGCCGCGCGGTGCGACGGTGCTGGCCCTCGGGCTGTTCGTGTGCGTCTACGCGCTGTACGTGATGTTTCGGCGCGGCCCGGCGCGACGCCTGAGTCGGTACTGGGCGGCGCCCGCCGGCCTGCTCGGTGGGATCGTCGGAGCCCTCTTCGGCATGGGCGGTCCGCCGTACGTCGTGTACATCTCCGGCCGGATTCCGGACCCGGCGGCGCAGCGCGCGACGATCTCCCAGATGGTCATCCTGAACGTCGGCTTGCGCGTCGTGGCGTTCGGCCTCGCTGGGCTGCTGCTGTCCCGGTCACTGTGGATCGCGGCGATGTGTCTGCTTCCCGTGGCCTGGGTCGGCGTCTGGACCGGCAATCGAGTGCACGTGCGCGTCAGACCGGCGACGATGGCCCGCACGATCGGCGCTGCGTTGTTCCTGACCGGCGTCGCGCTGATCGTGCGAACCCGCTAGAATTCCCGCGCGCTACTTCTTGCCGCTGAAGAACTCCTTGACGTTCTCGCCGCTGAACTTGGCGCCCTCGACGACCGTGTGGCCGACGCCGGTGAACATTTCCTTGAATCCCGGGCCGACCTGGCCCTGGCCGATCTGCTTGGCGCCCTTCTCGACCTGCTTGGTCGCCCCGTCCACCTTGGTCTTGTCGGCGGCACTGGCCGCACCGCAAGGCAGGGCCACGACCACGAGGAGCACCGGCATGGTGGACAACCAGCGACGTTTCCGTGTCATGACGCACCTCCTTCCGATCGGCCTATACTGAGCATCCCGCATGCCAGGTAGGCTCGCCAGCGATACACGACTTTACTCACGCCGCCCGGACGACGGCGTCGACCGGGTAACACTGGGCTGACAGCGAGGCCCTAGGCCGCGGAACGCGCCCGGTCGAGCGCGATGACCCGAGCCGTCGCGGTGGCCGTGGCGATGAGCGTGTCGTGGGAATCGACCAGCGACGCCTCGATGAACGCCATGTCGCCGTCCCGGTGCACGACACGTCCCTTGCCGACGACTCTTCCGGGTCGGACCGGACGCAGGAAGTTCACGTTGAGCTCGAGCGTCGACTGAAACTGGTCAGGCTCGAGCGTGGCCAGCAAGGCCGGTCCGACCGTGTCGTAGAGCATCGCCGCGACGAAGGCTCCGAGCACATTGCCCGTCGGGTTGGTGAAGTCCTCCTTCGCCGTAAACGCGAGCTCGATCGTGCCGTTGTCGCTATCCGCGGCGATGAATTCCACGCCCAGGGTGGCCGCGGCACGCGGCACCGGCGCCCGCCCTTCGACCGCGTCCCAGAACGGTCCGGATCGCTTCTTCATCGCACCTCTCCGTGAGTGCTCTCACCTGGAGTGTGCGCGCCCTCCGAATGCTGTCAAGCTCGCCGGCCGGTGTCGCTACCTCAGGCGCGGGCCCGGGTCCATCCTCATGAAGACCCGGCCGCCCATCGGGTACCACTCCGGCATGATCGTGACCGCCTGGCCGACGACCTGGAGATCGCGCCAGCACTCGGCCAGGCGACTGTCGCGCCGGTAGGACGTGCTGCCGCCCTGCCGGTACACCAGGTCCATCGCCTCGCGGGCGCAGTCGGCTGCGTAGACCCCGGCCAGCCGACAACGGGCGCGTTGCTCGAGGGTCGTGTCCTCACCGGCTGCGACGGTATTCCAGACCTCGGTGATCGTCGCGCTGCGATACGCGCGGCCGGCGTTCAGGATCGTGTCGGCCCGGCCGATCGCGTCCTGCACTTGCGGGTTGTCGCAGAGACGACTGGTCCGGCCGCGCGGCGTCTTCTCGACGGCCAGCTCGATCAGCGCGTCGATGCCGGCCCGGGCGATGCCGGTGATCACGGCACTGTGATGAGGCCCGACCCAGGTCTGGGCCGGCAGCGCGAACGAGATTCCCGGCCAGTGGCTCCACTGGTTGTCGAGCGGGACGCCGGCGTGGACCATCGTTCGCCGCTCGGGCAAGAAGACGTCGTCGAGCGTCCAGTCGAAGCTGCCGGTGGCGCGGAGCCCGGACACGTCCCAGCTTCCCGCGACGAGCTGCGCTTCGGCGCGGTGGAAGACGCCGCGCCAGTACACCGAGGCGCCATCCGGGCTGCGGCGTGGCTGGTCGCCGTCGAGGATCTGGAAGCTGCCCAGCATCCAGGCGCTCTCCTGGCAACCGGTGCCGAATGGCCAGCGACCGGTGACGCGGTAGCCACCGTCGACCGGTACGGCCCGGCCACCTCCCTGCACGGCGGTGCCGGCGATGGCGACGTCGCCCCCGGGCCCGAAGATCTCCCGGATGCCCTCGTCCGGCAGGCCGAGCGTGACGAGCTGGGCGATGTTGTTGTTGCACAGGTTCCAGCCGACCGAGCCGGAAGCCTCGGCCAGCAGCTCGACCGTTCTCAGATACGTGAGCGGGTCGGCCTGCAGGCCGCCCAGCTCACGGGGTCTCACGAGCCGGTAGAAGCCGGCCGCGTGAAACTGCTCCACCAGCGCCTTCGGCAAGCGCTGCTCGCGCTCGAGCTCGTCGTGATAGCCGCGGATGACCGACCGCAGCGCGGCCGCGGCCTGCACCGTGGGCTGAGCATCGACATCGGTCGGCAAGAGCTTGTCTTCCGCATCTGTCGCATTGGGCCGGATGTTCCGCTGGCCCGGTGGGGGTGTCAAGAGGGACTAGCTGATCGTCACCTTTTACCACGGGCCCCACGGCTACTCGGTGGCGCGGGACGACTCCACGAGCACGACTCCGTTGGCCACACTATCCGGCATCGGGAGCGGCAATCCGCGCAGATCGTAGGCGTCGTAGATGCGGCCACTGACGAGTACCCGCGTTCCCTTGGTGGGTACCCCCGATTCGCTCGCAACCCACAACTGGCTCTCTCCGTCCCTGATTCGATAGAGCCCACGGCCGGCGATCGAGCCCGAACGTGGTGACGACGCCGGTGACCATGACCCGTCGCCCGCGATAGCGTCCGGGGTCCTTCATGACCTCGTCGAGGGAGAAGGTCGTGGCACACGCCGACACGGCAACGAAACTGAAGGCCCCCAGCAACAACGCGGGCAGTCGCACCCAGAGTCGCACCCAGCGAGTCATGGACCGGAACGACGCAAAGCGAGTGCCAGCGGTACGAGGTCAGGGTCGCGGGCCGGGTCGTTCCGCTGGCGAAGCGGAGGCTGGCGCAGCGTAGGTTCCAAGAGGTACTGTCGCTGATCATCCCCAACCAGGAGACCTGCTCATGTCGCGTCTAGGCTTTGGTGCGTTCCTCGCCCCGCATCATCCGATCGGGGAGCACCCGATGCTCCAGTTCCGTCGCGATCTCGCCTTCGTCGAGCACCTGGACAACCTCGGGTACGACGAGTTCTGGTGCGGCGAGCACCATTCCAGCGGCTGGGAGATGATCGGCTCGCCCGAGATGTTCCTGGCCGCGGCGGGTGAACGGACCAAGCGCATCAAGCTCGCCACCGGAGTCGTCTCGCTGCCCTATCACCATCCCTACAACGTGGCGCAACGGATGGTGCAGCTCGACTACATGACCGGTGGACGGGCGATCTTCGGATCCGGGCCCGGCGCGCTGCCGTCCGACGCCCACACGCTCGGGATCGATCCGATGCTGCTGCGCGACCGCCAGGACGAGGCCATCGGCGTCATCCGCCGTCTGATGCGCGGCGAGCGCCTGACCGTCAAGTCCGACTGGTTCACGCTGCAGGACGCCAAGCTCCAGCTGTTGCCGTTGCAGGAAGACATGCCCTTCGCGGTCGCCTCCCAGATCAGCCCCTCGGGCATGACGCTGGCCGGCAAGCACGGGATCGGCATCATCTCGATCGGCTCGCTGTCCGAGGAAGGTCTGAACGCCCTGCCGACGCAGTGGGGCTTCGCGGAAGCCGCCGCCGCCGAGCACGGGCAGATCATCGATCGCAAGAACTGGCGCGTGCTGCTGAGCTGGCACATCGCCGAGACCCGCGACAAGGCCCGTGCCGAAGCCCGCGACGGGCTGTTCCGGCACCACAACGAGTACATCACCGGGACCCTGCAACGGCCCGGCGCGCGGGCCTACAAGACTCCCGACGAAGCCGTGGACAAGACCGGCTTCGTCTCCGGCGCCGTCGCCACGATCGGCACGCCGGACGATCTCGTGGCGCGGATCAAGTCGGTGCTCGACATCTCCGGCGGGTTCGGAACGGTCGTCGGCTTCGTCCACGACTGGGCCAACCCGGAGAACACCATGCGCAGCTGGGACATGGTGGCGCGCTACGTGGTGCCGGAGATCAACGGCTATCTCGCCGGGTTGCGCACCTCCCGCGAGTTCGTGGCCAACAACCGCGAGTACTTCAACCGCGCGCGCCAGGCCGTGATGGCGAAGATCACCGAGAACCCCGCCGCGGCCGAGGCGCTCAAGGTCACGAAGTCGCCGCTGCTGGCGGCCTCGGCCGGCAGCCTGCCCGATCTGAACCCGGCCCCCGACGGCGTCGCACCGCGATGACGCGCCTGGCCTCACACACCATCCGGAGACTTCGATGACAGACAAGATTCGCGTGGGCATCGTGGGAGCGACCGTGACGCAAGGGGGCAGCGGCTGGGGCGCCAACGCTCACGTGCCCGCCCTGAAGGCGCTGCCCCGCTACGAGCTGACGGCCGTCTGCACCGCGCACGAGGAGACCGCCAAGGCGTCAGCGGCGGCGTTCGGCGCCGCGCGGGGGTTCCACCGCTTCAGCGACATGGCGGCGCATCCCGAGGTCGACCTCATCGTCGTCTGCGTGCGGGTGCCCGGTCACCGGGAGCTGGTCATGGCCGGCCTGCAAGCCGGCAAGGCCGTGCTCTGTGAGTGGCCGCTGGGTGCGACGCTGGCCGAGGCGCAGGAGATGGCCGGCCTGGCCCGTCAGCGCTCGCTGAAGACGATCGTCGGCCTGCAGGCCCGCAGCGACCCGGCGATCCTGTACGCGCGCGACCTCGTGCAGCAGCGGCTACATCGGTGAGGTGCTGACCGCCAGTCTGAACACCGTGGTCCCGGCCGTGCTGCAGCGCGGCCCCGGCCGCATCTGGCAAGGCGTACGCGCCAACGGCGCCAACACGCTGACCATCGCCGGAGGCCATGCGATCGACGCGCTGTGCGCGGTCGTCGGCGAGTTCGCGGAGGTCTCGGCCCGCGTGTCGACGCGGATCGCGGAGTGGAAAACGCTGGAAGGCAAGCCGGTCCCGGTCGACGCGCCGGACAGCATCAACGTGATCGGCCGCATGGTGAGCGGCGCCGAGGTCTCGGTCAACGTGGCGGCCGTCCCCTCGAATCCGAGCGGCAACCGGATGGAGATCTACGGGCGCGAGGGCGCGCTGGTCGTCCGGGCGGATGGCTCGTTCAACATCGGCCCGAGCCAGGTGCACGCGGGCAAGGGCAAGGACTCCATGGTCGCGATGCCCATCCCGTCCAAGTACAAGATCGCGCCGGAGGGCACGCCGTCCGGCCAGGCCTACAACGTCGCCCAGGGCTACGCCCGCGCCGCCGACGCCCTGCGCGGCAGCGGGTCCTTCAACGTCGACTTCAACCTGGCCGTCCAGCGCCACACGCTGATCGACGCGATCGAACGGTCCTCCGCCACGGGCCGGTCGGTGAAGGTGGACCAGACCTAGCCCGACGTGGAGGACGTCTACTGCTTCGGCGGCAACCCGCTCGATCGGGCCAGCGAGCGCCGGGATGACGGCGACTGGATCGCCGAAGCTGCTCGCCGACCCCGACACGCGGCTGCTGCCGCTGCGCGACCTGAAGCCGTTCACCCGCGGCACGACGGTCGCCGGCGCTCGACTGGCAGCCCGTGACGCCGTGGCGCGATCAGATCGACGGCGGCGCGCCCGCTGATCTTTCTCGGTCTCGGCGACGGGCGCGCGCACTTCGCGATCGATGCGGCGGAAGCGAGTCGTCGCGCCCGACATCGACACCGAGCTGATCGACGTCCGCGCGCTGGCCCCGGCCATCGCCACCGGCGAGGCGGCGATCCTCGCCGAGGCCCGCTCGCTGCTCGACTGGCACGCCCGCCATCGCTTCTGCGCGCAGTGCGGATCGCCGACCAGCATGGTGTCGGCCGGCTGGAAACGGCAGCTGCCCGGCGTGCCGCGCGTCGCACTTCCCGCGCACCGATCCCGTCGTGATCATGCTCGCCATCCGCGGCGAGCGGGCGCTGCTCGGCCGCAACCGCCGGCGCCCGGGCGCCCGATTCTCCTGCCTGGCCGGCTTCGTCGAGCCGGGCGAAACCCCGGAGGAGGCCGTGCGCCGGGAGGTTCACGAGGAGGCGGGCGTTCGCTGCGGGCGCGTGCGCTACCTGGCGGCGCAGCCGTGGCCGTTTCCCTCGAGCCTGATGATGGGCTTTCTCGCCGAGGCCCTGACCGAGGAGATCACCGTCGACGCCGAGGAGATCGCCGAGGCGCGCTGGTTCTCTCGCGACGAGGTCCGGGACATGGTGGCGCGGGCCGCCTCCGGTCCCGACGATCCCGACGCAGGTGTCGCTGCCGGCGCCCATCGCGATCGCCCATCACATCTGCCGGCGATGGTCGAGCGGCCTCGACAGCGTGTGATCGCGGGATCGGGGAACGGGACAGATCTCGAAGTCTGAAATAGTCACGCGCAAGGCCCCGAGAGGAGAGCGCAATCATGGCGACTGGTCAGAAGGTGGCGATCGTGACGGGCGCGGCGAGCGGGCTCGGGCGCGCGATGGCGCTGGGACTCGCGGGCAGCGGCATGCACGTGGTGGCGGTCGACCGTGACGGGCCGGCACTGGGGAAGCTCCAGGCCCCCAGCGGTGGAGGCTCCATCATGCCGCTGCCCGCCGACCTCACGCAGCCCGACGTCTTCGAGCGCATCCCGGCCGCCGCGGTCAAGGAGTTCGGGCGCATCGACGTGCTCGTGAACAACGCGGGCATCGGCCAGTCGTCGGTGCGCGCGGACCAGCGGCGCAATCCCATCCGCCTCTGGGAGGTGCCACCCGAGCAGTGGAGCCGCTTTCTCGCGGTGAACGCCACGGCGCCGATCATGATGGCGCGCGCGGTGGTGCCGCATCTGTTGCGCGCGAGATGGGGCCGCGTCGTCACCGTGACCACGAGCCTCGGCACGATGGTGCGCGGGGGCTATCTTCTCTACGGATCGAGCAAGGCGGCGGCCGAATCAGCCATGGCGGTGCTGGCCGCGGATCTCCAGGGCACCGGCGTCACCTCCAACGTGCTCGTGCCCGGCGGTGTCACCAACACGCCGCTGGTCGGCCCCGACGCAGGCGACCGAGCCAAGATGCTGCAGCCCGAGATCATGGTCCCGCCGCTGCTCTGGCTCGTGTCCCCCGCCGCCGACGGCGTCAATGCCAGGCGCTTCGTCGCCGCGGACTGGGACGCATCCCTGCCGCCCGCGCACGCTGCCGAGAAGGCGGGGGTGCCCATCGCCTGGCTCGGGATCGCCCGGATGCCGATCGAGCCGACGTAGAGCCGGCCGGCGCCGAGGACGTATGGCTTCAGTACAATGCGCGGCAGACCGCGGCCCAGAGAGAGGACAGAGCATGAGCCGATGCACCCGGTGGTGACGGCGGTGAGCCGCAGCGCGACACACACGCTGACCAAGCCGGCGGACGACAGTATTCGGCTCCTGAGCGGTCTGGGTGTCGAAGGCGACGCGCATCAAGGCACAACGGTCAAGCACCGCTCGCGCGTCGCACGCGACCCGAGCCAGCCCAACCTGCGCCAGGTACACCTGATCCACGCCGAGCTGCACGACGAGCTCGAGGCCGCTGGCTTCACCCTGGTGGCCGGGCAGATGGGCGAGAACATCACCACCCGCGGCGTCGACTTGCTCGGCCTGCCGGTCGGCACTCGGCTGCGCCTGGGCGATACCGCGGTGGTCGAGGTGACGGGCCTTCGCAATCCGTGTGCTCAGCTGGACCAGATCGCGCCGGGGCTGATGGCCGCCACGCTGGGACGCGACGAACGCGGCAATCTCATCCGCAAGGCTGGTGTCATGAGCATCGTCCTGACCGGCGGAGAGGTGCGGCCGGGCGATGCGATCTGCGTGGAGCTGCCGCCGGAGCCGCACCGAGCGCTGGGTCCGGTCTGAGACCGAGACAGATCCTCGAGGCCGGATCCTCCTAGCGCCGCTCGATCTCGACACGGTTGTCGTGAAAGACGGCCCCGCCCCCCATGTCGGAGTCCCGCTCGTCCACGGTGGCGTTGACGGTCGATCCCCCCTTCACGGAGCCGGGCCAGCGGCCCTTGGTGCTGGCCACCACGCCGCGGCGGACGCGGTCGGTGACCTCGACACGCGCGACGAACGCACCGCGATCGTTGAAGACCCGAGCCTCGTGCCCGGTCTCGAGTCCCCGCCCCCGCGCATCGTCGGGGTGGATTCGGATCACGGGCGGCCCTGATCGCTTCATCGGGCCGGGGATGTTGGCGAACAGCGAGTTGAGAAAGTAGTGGTCGGCCGCCGCGATCAATGCCAGCGGGTACCGTTCGGCCAGCGGCGTATCCTGTTGCGCCGCCTCGTACGGTGGGGTGTAGCCGGCCAGAGGATCCAGCCCGGCCTTCGTCATGCGCTCGGAGACGAACTCGAGCTTGCCGGAGTCGGTGGGGAAGCCGTCGGCGAACGGCACGAAGGGCTCGGGATAGTTGAGCCGCATCCACCCCCGCGCCTTCAGCTCGTCGAGGGTGATGCCGCGCAAGGCCGGGTGCCCGGAGTCGAGGATCTGGCGCGCGATCTCGTCGTCGCTATCGTACAGACAGGGGATGTCGAGTCCCATGCGCCTGGCCAGGCGCCGGAACATTTCGGCCGACGACATACACTCTCCCGGCGGTGACACGGCGGGCTCGTTCCAGGAGACGTACAGGTGTCCGTAGGCGATCTGGAGATCGGCGTGCTCGAGCTGCATGGTGGCCGGCAGCACGATGTCCGCGTACTCGACGGTGTCGGTGCGGAAGTGCTCGGCCACCACCGTGAAGAGATCCGGTCGCTGCAACCCGCGCCGGATCTTGGACTGGTGAGGCACGCTGGCGAGCGGGTTGCTGCCGTAGATGAACAGCGCCTTCACGGGTGGCTCACGTACCTCGAGGAGCCCCTCGCCGAGTCTGGTCATGCTCAGCGTGCGGGTGCCGGGCGGCCTCAGGTCGTCACGATACAGCGCCGGCCAGTTGACCCCGAAGAAGCCCCGGGTGTCGTACGCCGCGCCGCCGCCGGGATAGCGCCAGTCGCCGGTGACGCCGGGAATGCACGTGATGGTCCGTACGGCCATTCCGCCGCCGCCGTGCCGCTGGAGCCCCATGGTCATCCGGATCCCGGTGGGTCGGGTGTGGGCCACCCGCTTTCCCAGATCGACGATGGCCGGGACCGGAAGGCCGCAGATCTCGGCGACGCGGTCCGGCGGATATTCGAGGATGCGCGAGCGGAACGCGTCCCAGCCCTGGGTGTGCCGGCCGATGAAGTCCCGGTCTTCCGCGCCCTCGGCGAGCACGACGTTGAGGAGCCCCAGCGCCAGCGCGGCATCAGTCCCGGGAACAGGCGCCAGGTGGACGTCGGCGGCATCGGCGGTCCGGGTCCGGATGGGATCGATGACGACCAGCCGAGCCCCGTGCTGGCGCGCCGTGGCGATGCTGCGCCAGAGGTGATGGTTCGTGGTGAGCGTGTTGCTGCCCCACAAGATGATGAGCTTCGAGTAGCGAAACGTCTCGGGATCCATCCCCACGCGGTTGTCGCCGAGCGTATAGCCGGTGCCGACCCCGCCGGCGATCGTGCAGATCGTCATCAGGTGCTGCGATGCTCCGAGCGCATTCCAGAACCGGCGCCCCGCGCTGTACACGCCGTGGATGAGCCCCATGCTGCCGGAGCCGAGATAGGGCCAGATGGCCTCGGGGCCGAATTCTCGGATCACGCCGGTGAATCGCTCGGCGATCTCGTCGAGCGCGTCATCCCAGGAGATGCGTTCGAGCTCTCCGTGCCCCTTGGGCCCGAGGCGCCGCATCGGATACAGGAGACGATCCGGCGACCGGGCATAGGCGAGGTAGCCGTTCACCTTGGTGCACAGGACGCCGCGCGTGAAGGGATGCTCGGCGTCACCCTCCAGCGTGACGGCGCGTCCGTCCTCGACGGTGACGACCCAGCTACAGGTGTCCGGACAATCCAGTGGGCACGCCCCGCGGACTCGCAGTGTTCCTTGCCCTGTGTTCACGGCCATCCTCCTGCGGCATCGTGGACGCGATCCGAGCGGGACGCAATTACCTCGAAGGGAATGCCGCGGCGGCCCCCGGGTCGCGAGGGCGTCGGGTCGGCGAGCCGACAGCGTCAGGCCTGTGCGAAGATTCAGCAGGTCGAGTGGGGCAAAATGTTACACAGTGAGTACCGAGCGACGCCGCCATTGCCGAGAGGATACTCATGGACCATGTAGAGTTCGACCGCGAGCCGCCGACCAACCTGACGACGCTGGTCGTTGCGTTCGGGGGGTGGATCGATGCCGGCCGGGCGGCGACCGGGGCCCTGCGCCACCTGGTCCGCGACCTCCCGGCCCCGCGGCTGGCGCGGATAGACCCCGAGGAGTTTTTCGTGTTCACGCAGGAACGGCCGGAGGTGCGGATGCGGCCCGATGGGGGCCGTGACATCCACTGGCCACGGAGCGAGTTCTTTGCCTGGCATCCCGAGGGCCGTGACGGTCTCCTGCTCTTCAGCGGCCCGGAGCCCCATCAGCGGTGGCGCACCTACACGACGGCGTTCTTGGGTGTCGCCGAGCGCTGTGGGGTGCGGCAGATCGTCTCGCTCGGGGCGCTCCTGGCGGGCGCGCCTCACACCCGGCCGGTCCGTGTCACCGCACGCAGCAACGACTCCGCCGCGCGCTCGTTGCTCGAGGCCTGGGGCATCTACAGTCCTCCGACCTACGAAGGCCCGACCGGCATCTCCTCGGTCGTCCTGGATGCCGCGGAGCGACGGGGCATCCAGCACGTCGGCTTCATGGGGCAGGCGCCGCACTACCTGCCTGATTCCGAGAATCCGGCCGCGATCCAGACCCTGGTGAGCTATGTGGCCCGCCTGCTGAACCTGAGCCCGGACATGTCGCACTTCGCCGAGGCGATCCAGGAGTTCCGTACCCAATGCGATCAGGCGGTGGCCCGGGATCGGGCCACCCGAGATCACGTCCGGAAGCTGGAGCAGGAGTACGACGCGACCGCGGGCGAGGAGCGCCCACCGCTCCCCGGCGGAGAGCTCGACTCGGAAAAGCTGATGGAAGACCTCCAGGACTTCCTGCGCAAGCAGCGTGAGGGCGGTGCAGCAAGCTGACCGAACAGCCATGTCCGTCAGAAGGAGAAACCCATGAAGGCTGGCTCGTCCGTAGCGCTCATCGCGATCGCTTTGGCTTCGCTCATCGGTGCGGCACATCCCCCCGGCGCGCTCGCCCAAGGCGGGACTGACCAGACTTCTGCCGACCGCATCAAGGCCGCCACCGGCAAGGTCGACGGCGCCAGCATCCGAGCCAACGCGCGCACCGCGCGCGACTGGCCGAGTCATGGGCTCGACTACGCGGAAACGCGATTCAGCCGGCTCACTCAGATCAACGCCGACAACGTCAAGGCCCTCGGCCTGGTGTGGGCCTACGACCTCGAGTCCACTCGCGGCGTGGAGGCCACGCCGCTGGTGGTGGGCGGCGTCATGTACGTCAGCGCGTCGTGGAGCGTGGTGCACGCCGTGGACGTGCGGACCGGCAAGCGGCTGTGGGTCTTCGATCCCGACGTGCCGCGCGAGGCGGGCTACAAGGGCTGCTGCGACGTGGTCAACCGCGGCGTGGCCGTCTACCAGGGCAAGGTGTTCGTCGCCACCTACGACGGGCGCCTCGTGGCCCTCGACGCCGCCACCGGGCGGGTGCTGTGGACGAAGGACACCATCATCGACCGCTCACGCTCGTACACGATCACCGGCGCGCCGCGCGTGTACAAGGGCAAGGTGATCATCGGCAACGGGGGCGCCGAGTACGGCGTGCGCGGCTACCTCACCGCCTACGACACCGAGACGGGCGCTCAGCGCTGGCGCTGGTTCACCGTGCCCGGCGATCCCGCCAAGCCCTTCGAGGACGCCTCGATGGCTCGCGCAGCCAAGACGTGGGACCCGAGCGGCAAGTACTGGGAGGCCGGCGGCGGCGGGACGCCGTGGGACAGCATGACCTTCGATCCCGATCTCAACCTCATGTACGTGGGCACGGGCAACGGCTCGCCGTGGGCGCGCAGCAAGCGGAGTCCGGCCGGCGGCGACAACCTCTACCTCGCCTCCATCGTCGCCCTCAATCCCGACACCGGCAAGTACGTCTGGCACTACCAGGAGACGCCGGGCGACAACTGGGACTTCACCTCGACGCAGCCGATGATCCTCGCCGACCTCACGATCGCCGGAGCCGCGCGCAAGGTCATCCTCCACGCGCCGAAGAACGGTTTCTTCTTCGTCATCGACCGCACCAACGGCAAGTTCATCTCGGCCAAGAACTTCGTGGACGTGAACTGGGCCACCGGCTACGACAAGGATGGGCGCCCGATGGAGACGCCCGAGGCCCGCGTGGTGGACCGGCCCCGCGAGATCATCCCGAGCGCGTACGGCGCGCACAACTGGCACCCGATGTCGTTCAATCCGGTGACGGGGCTCGTCTACTTGCCGGTGCAGAACATCGGCGTGAACCTCATGGACAACAAGAACTGGACGTTCGGCGGCAACACTCCTGGCGAGCCGCACGGCGGCCTCGGCTGGAATCTCGCCATGTACGCCAACGTGGAGCCGCCCAAGAGCGCCCCCTTCGGCCGCCTCGTCGCGTGGGATCCGGTGAATCAGAAGGAAGCCTGGCGCCAGGAGCACGTGTCACCGTGGAACGGCGGCACGCTGACCACCGCCGGCAACCTCGTCTTCCAGGGCACCGCCGACGGGCGCTTCGTCGCCTACAACGCCGCCGACGGCACCAAGCTGTGGGAGGCTCCGACGGGCACCGGCGTGGTGGCGGGCCCGGTCACCTACTTCGTGGACGGGCGGCAGTACGTCTCGGTGGCGGCGGGCTGGGGCGGCGTGTACGGCATCATGCATCGCGCGACCAACCGGCGCGGGCCCGGCACCGTCTACACGTTCGCCATCGGCAGCAGCGCGCAGCCGCCAGCCTTCGTGGAGTACCAGCAGGGCGCGCTCGTTCAGGGCGTGTCCTACGATCCGGCCCACGTGAAGGAGGGCACACTCCTCTACGTGAGCAACTGCGTGTTCTGCCACGGTGTCCCCGGCGTGGACCGTGGCGGCAACGTGAAGAACCTCGGCTATTCCTCCGCCGCCGTCATCGGCAACATGGGACCGTTCGTCTACAGTGGCCCGACCATGGCCGTCGGGATGCCGGACTTCACCGGAAAGATCTCGCCGGAGCAGCTCGAGAAGATCAAGGCCTTCATCCAGGGCACCGCGGACGCGATACGGCCCAAGTAGAGCATGCGCGAGGTTCCGCCCGCGCGCACAGCCGGCGGGCGGAACCTCGCGCGCGTCACGCCCGCTTCGGCGCCCACTTGTACACGCGCTGCAGCGTTCCGCCCATGAGCGCGGCCTTGTCGCTCTCGGACAGGCGATCGGTGTCGCGGAAGGCATCGACGCCCTGCTTGTACGTCAGCAGCCCGACCGCGCGGGTCCAGTCGGTCCCCCACATGCAGCGATCGATGCCGAAGGCGTCGAAGATGCGCGCCAGCGGGTCCCAGATGTCCTTGTAGGGATAGGCCTCGCGCGAGAGCGTGCAGGCGCCGGTGATCTTGATCGCCACGTTCCGCTGGGCGCCGAGCTTCAGGACATCGGGCAGCGCGGCGAAAGGCTGGGCCGGCGGCGGCGGCTCGAATGGCTGCTGAAGACCCAGGTGGTCGATCACGATCGTCGTCTCCGGGTTGCGCGCTGCCAGCGCCCGCGCCTGCTCCAGACGGCCCCAGCACAAGATGTTCACCGGCAGCCCGTGTCGCGCCCCGGCCGCCAGGACCCGGTTGATCCCCGGATCGGCGGGATCCTCGGACACGTCGCGGTTCATCATGATGCGGATGCCCACCGTTCCCGGCGTCTTCGCCCAGTCGGCGATCGTCTCGGCGACGGCGGGATCGGAGGGATCGACCGGCTTGATCAGCGCGAACCGGCCCGGATGCTTGGCGTGCACCTCGATCGCATAGCTCGCGTCCCAGCGGTACATGGTGAACGGCGAGATGAGCAATGCGCCATCGACACCGACGGCATTCATCGCCGCGACCATCTCATCGCCCGTGACCTCGGAAGGGCCGTGCAGGACCGCGGCCCAGGGGCGGCCGGGGTGATTGCGCTCGTAGGCGTGCACCTGCGCGTCGATGATTGGCATGGAGTCCATCCTTTCGTGTTCACGAGCCAGCTATGGACCCGCATTGTAGATCGAGTGCCGGCGGGGCGCCCGAACGGATGCCCGGGGCCGCTCCAAAGGGCGGCGCTGGAGGTCGAAGACCGGGTACCATCGGGCCGGGAGGATCGGTGAATGAGTGAGATCAGCCAGGACCTCGAGTGTCTCGCCGGCATCCGGGTCGTCGACTTCACCCAGTTCGAGGCCGGGCCATCCTGCACGGAGGCGCTGGCCTGGCTCGGCGCCGAGGTCGTCAAGATCGAGAACCCGAAGACGGGCGATCCCGCCCGTCGTGTGCTCCCGGGCAAGAACCCCGACGACCCGTGGTACTTCCACATGTTCAACGCCAACAAGAAATCGCTGGCGATCGACCTCAAGTCGCCGCGCGGGCTGGCGATCGTGAAGGAGCTCTTGAAGAAGGCCGACGTCGCCGCCGAGAACATGGCGCCGGGTACGATCGAGCGCCTCGGCCTGGGCTACGACGAGGTGAAGAAGCTCAACCCACGCCTCATCTACTGCTCGATCCAGGGGTTCGGCACCGGTAGCCCCTACGAAAAGGGGCTGGCCTTCGACATGATCGCGCAAGCCGCCGGCGGGCTCATCAGCGTCACCGGCGAGACCGATCGACCGCCGGTCAAGCCGGGTCCGAGCTTCGGCGACACCGGGACCGGGATGCTGATGGCGATCACGATTCTGGGAGCGCTGGTCGAGCGCCAGCGGACCGGCCAGGGACGGCGGCTGCAGGTCGCCATGCAGGACGCGATGCTGCACTACATGCGCACCTGCTTCGCGGTCCAGGCGCGCACCGGCAAGGCGGCGCAACGACGCGGCGCCAAGACCGTCATGGGCAGCAACGCCCCCTCCGGCCTCTTCCAGTGCAAGCCCTTCGGCTCCAACGACTGGATCTACGTCATGACGAGCCGCGCCAATCCCGAGCACTGGGCCCGGCTGATGAAGCTGTTCGGCCGCGAGGAGCTCATCGACGATCCGCGCTACGCCACTGGCGCCGCCCGGATCGAGCACGAGGCCGAGGTCGACGCCATCGTCACCACGTGGACGCGCCAGCACACGAAGGAAGAGGCGATGATGCTGATCAGCGGCGTCGGCGTGCCCGCGGGCGCCGTCTTCGACACGATGGAGCTGCAGAACGATCCGAGCTTCGAGAAGCGCGGCATCATGCAGGTGATGGAGCATCCGAGCGGACCGTTCAAGATGCCGACCTGGCCGGTGCGAGTCGACGGCCGACCGCCGCGGATCAAGCCCTCGCCGCTCCTGGGCCAGCACGGCGCCGAGGTGCTGAACGCCTGGCTCGGCCTGGGCGCCGACGACATCGCCGCCTTGAAGGGTGAGGGCGTGCTGTAGAAAGAAACGCCATGCGCGCCACCGAGACCGTCGAGATCGGCCGAACCGGGCTTCGTGTCACGCGCCTCGGACTCGGAGGCGTCGCCCTGTCGGGCGCGCCACCCGCCACGGACCCTGAACGGGCCACCGCGGAGAGGGAGGCCGTGGCGCTGATCCAGCGCAGCCTGGCGCTGGGCGTCAACTACCTCGATACCGCACCGATGTACGGCGTCGGCGAGAGTGAGGCGCGCTACGGCGAAGCCCTGCGCGGCGTCCCTCGCGGGGGTTACGTGCTGTCGACCAAGGTGGGCCGCGTTCTCCAGCCACCGGCGCCGGGGTCGGCGAAGGCCACGTGGGCGTTCGACTTCAGCGCCCGGGGCGTCCGCGAGTCATTCAAGGCCTCGCTCGCGCGCCTCGGACTCGAGCGCGTCGACATCGTGTTCGTCCATGATCCCGATGACCACTACGAGCAAGCCCTGAAGGAAGCCTTCCCCGTGCTCGTCGATCTCCGCGCCGCGGGGGTGGTCCAGGCCATCGGCGCCGGTATGAACCAGTGGCAGATGGAGCTGGCGTTCGCCCGGGAGGGCCACTGCGACTGCTTCCTGCTCGCCGGGCGGTACACGCTTCTGGACCAGACGGCGCTCTCCGAGTTCCTGCCGTACTGCGTCGAGCGCGGGATCGCGGTCGTCGCGGGCGGTCCGTACAACAGCGGCATCCTCGCGGTGGGCGCCCGTGCCGGCGCCACGTTCAACTACCGCGCCGCCGCGCCAGAGATGATGGACCGGGCGGCACGGATCGGCGAGGTGTGCGCCCGCCACGGCGTGCCGTTGAAGGCGGCGGCACTGCAGTTCATCCTCGCGCATCCGGCCATCGTCTCGGTGATTCCTGGCGCGCGGTCCATCCAGGAGGTCGAGGACAACGTGCGCATGGTCGAGCTTCCGATCCCCGGCGCGCTCTGGGCAGAGCTGAAGGAGAGGGGCTTGATCGACCAGGCCGCGCCGACGCCGGGGAGCTGAGCCCCGCGCCCGTCGTCGAGACCCGTTGGAAAAACGACGGGCCACCCCTCGTCGGAGCGGCCCGTCGCCGTGAAGCGTCAGCCGATCAGCTGTGCCACTTGAACTGTTGCGGCTTGCGCGCGGACTCCTGCGAGATCACGACGTTGACCAGCGCCGGCCCCTTGAACGCCGTCGCCTGCTCCAGCGCGGACTTCAGGTCTTTCGGGTTCTCGACGAAGAAGCCCTTGCCGCCGAAGGCCTCCATCATCTTGTCGTAGCGGGCGCCGTAGATCAGCGCGTTCGGCCGCATGTTCTGCAGCGGGTTCGTCCGGATGCTTGGCGTGGCCGGGCCCGATGCCGCCGTTGTTGAAGACGACGATCTTGACCGGCAGCTGATAGCGGCAGACCGTCTCCATCTCCATGCCGGAGAAGCCGATGGCCGAGTCGCCCGAGACCGAGATGATCGGCTTGTCGGGATGCACCACCGCGGCGGCGATGACGAAGCCCATGCCGATGCCCATCGTGCCGTAGCTGCCGGCGTCGAGCCGGTGCCGCGGCTTGGCGTTGGGCAGCTGGGTGCGGCCGATGTCCATCGTGCTGGCGCCCTCACCGATGATGATCGCGTCCTCCGGCGCCCACGCGGCGACGTCCTTCAGCGCGCGGTAGTAGTTGGCCGGCGCCGCGTCGTCGACGAGCTGGGGCGCGATCTGCGCGGCATTCGCCGCCGCCTTCTCGGCGATCGCGGCGTGCCAGGGCGTGTCCTTGGGATAGACCCACTCGCGCTTCTCGAGCGCCCGGTTGAGCTGCCCGACGATCGCCTTGCCGTCGCCGACCAGGGCGACCTCGGTCGGCGCGTTCTGGCCGATCGTCTCCGGCGCGATGTCGAGCTGGATGATGCGCACGTTCTTGTTGAAGCGCGGCGGCAGGCCGAAGTGCATGATCCAGTTGAGCCGGGCGCCCATCAGGACGACGACGTCGGCATTCTGCAGCGCGTGGCTGCGCGCCGCGCCGACCGACAGCGGATGGTTGTCGGGCATCACGCCCTTGCCCATCGGCGAGGCCAGGAACGGCAGCTTGGTGCGCTCGATGAACTTGCGGACCTCGTCCTCGGCGCGCGAGTAGGCCATGCCCTTGCCGACGATGACGAGCGGCCGCTCGGCCGAGCCGGAGCACGTCCAGCGCGCGCTCGACATCCTCCGGGATGGCCTGCGTGCGCGGCGGATCCGGGCAGCGCGCCGGCTCCTCCACCCGTCGATTCGTCGATCTTGCCCGGTGATGATGTCGTCCGGCATGTCGAGATAGCTCGCGCCGGGCCGGCCGTAGATCGCGTTGCGCACCGCCATCTCGACGTAGAACGGGATGCGGTGGACGTGCTCGACCGCGTGCGCGAACTTGCAGAAGGGCGTCGTGATCAGCACCTGGCGCTCTTCCTGGAATGCGCCCATGCCGTTGCGCCAGGACTCCGACGCGCCGCCGATGCAGGATCATCGGCCAGCCGTTCTGCTGCGCGTTGGCCAGGCCGGCGAGGGCGTGGACGACGCCGGGGCCCGACACGACGAGGCAGGCGCCGGGGCGGCCGGTCATGTAGCCAACGGCCTGCGCGGCATACGAGGCGGACTGCTCGTTGCGCATCCCGACGTAGGTGATCCCCTCCTTCTGCGCGGCGGTGGCGATCGGGCCTACCGGAAAGCCCACGATCCCGAACATGTACTGCACGCCCTGCTTCTTGAGGCTTCTCGCGACTAGGGTTGCGCCGTCGACTTCGGCCATGAGTCCTCTCCTGTCAGAGTGGGGCTTCCAAGGGCTGCCCCGGACGATACAGCGCCGGGTGGCCTGTCGGCAACCCGGAAGCAAAGCCGCTCCTTCCTGGCCTCGAGCGAGCCTCTCCAGGTGTCGAAGGTTGCAAAAAGGATGGCGGATGTGCGAATGCTACATGAAAGGAGAAGTCCATGACGCTGACCTCGCGGGTCGCGGCGGTGATGCTCATCGCGCTGGCGGGTCTCGTTCTCGGCGCTCGCACGAGCTCGGCCGAGTGGTTCGCCGACGTCTTCGCCGGCGTGAGCCTGACCCAGGACCACGACCTCACCATCCACGATCCCGTGGTGGGCCAGGGCGTCTACCGGGACGTCGAGTTCGGCACGGCGCCGGCCTACGGATTCCGGCTGGGCCGCTACTTCGACGGCCTGCCGTTTCTCGGGCTGGCGGTGGACTTCCTCAGCTTCTCGCCGAACATCCCGCCCCAGGCCGCCCATCGGGATGGCTGCATGCTCGTGACCGGATGCGGGAGCTTCGAGAGTCACACCGGCCGGATCGACATCGATGCGCGGGCGCTCTCCCTCGATCTGATGCTGCGACTGCCGTTGCTCAAGTCCACCGCGGACCCCAACGGCCGGCTGCAGCCGTACATCGGGCTGGGGGTGCCGATGTTCATCACGACCGTGACGCCCCGCAGCACCCGGCAGTTCCGCAATCAGGACGACGAGACCCAGATCTCCGTGGGCTACAAGGGGGCGGCTGGCCTGTCGTACCGGATCTTCCCGAACCTCCACCTGTTCGGCGAGTACCGCTACACGCACACGAGCATCGACCTCGACCTGCACGACGCCGTCGTCCGGAACGCATCGGTCGACACCAAGCTGGACACGTCCACGCTCCTGCTGGGCCTCTCCGCCCGGTGGTGACCGCGACGGCGCGCCGCCGCGCGCGTCGCGGCGGCGTCTGAGGAGCCGGCTCCCCTTCTCCGCTCCGCCCCGCCGCCGTCGACCAGCCGGCCGTCTCGATCGTTCTGACGCTGAGGGGCGGTGTATCTTGGACGCCGGGCCATGAAGTGCACCCAGTGCCAGCACGAGAATCCCGCAGGCTGGAAATTCTGCGGGGAGTGTGGAGCCCGCCTCGGCGGCTCTTGCCCGCGCTGCGGAAGCCTCAATCTTCCCGCCCAGAAGTTCTGCGGAGAGTGCGGGGCGCCCCTGACTGCTGCCGAGGCCACGAAGCTGGCCGCGCCGGACGCCTACACGCCGCGCCACCTCGCCGAGAAGATCCTCGCCTCCCGCTCGGCGATCGAAGGTGAGCGCAAGCCGGTGACCGTCCTGTTCTGCGACGTGGTGCAGTCGACGGCGCTCGCCGAGCAGCTCGGCGCGGAGCGGATGCACACGCTTCTCAGCCGCTTCTTCGAAGTGGCCGTCGCCGAGATCCACCGCTACGAGGGAACGATCAACCAGTTCCTGGGCGATGGGTTCATGGCGCTCTTCGGGGCGCCGCTGGCGCACGAGGATCACGCGCGCCGCGCGGTACTGGCCGCGCTCGACCTGCGGCGCGTTCTGCACGACCAGCCGCTGGAGGTGGAGCCGGGCGCTCCCGTGCCGGTGAGCCTTCGCTTCGGGCTTCATACCGGCTTCGTCGTCGTGGGCGCCATCGGCGACAACCTCCGGATGGACTACACCGCCGTCGGCGACACCACCCACCTGGCGGCCCGCCTGCAGCAGATGGCCAAGCCGGACACCATCGTGATCAGCGGCACCACGGCGCAGCTCGTCGGTGGCTACGCGCAGCTCGAGCCCCAGGGCCCGGTGGAGATCCGGGGTCGGTCGGTGCCAATGTCCATCTACCTGGTCGTCGGACGCGGCCAGCCCCGCTCGCCGCTCGAGGCACGCGACGAGCGTTCCTTGAGCCAGTTCGTCGGACGTGCCCGGGAGATCGGCGCGCTGCGCGCTCTGCACGCCGAGGTGGAGGCCGGACGCGGACAGGTGGTGGGCATCGTCGGCGAACCCGGGGTCGGCAAGTCGCGGCTGCTCCTCGAGTTCCGGCACGCGCTGGCCGGCCGGGCGGTCCGGTATCTCGAGGGGCGTTGTCTGTCCTTCGGCAGCACGATCCCGTTCTTGCCCGTGCTGGACCTGGTGCGCGCGGCCTGCGCGCTTGCCGACGCGGATCCTCCGGAAGCCGCCATCGAAAAGGTCCGGGCCGCACTGACCGAGATCGGACTCGACCCGGCGACGTCCATGCCGTTCGTCCTTCATCTGCTCGGCCTCAAGGACTCCTCCGAGCCTGCGGCCGGTCGCCTGTCCGGGCTTGGCCCGGAAGCGATCAAGACGCGGACCTTCGACACGCTCCGACAGATGATGCTCCGCGACAGTCAGCGTCGCCCTCTGGTCATCGCCCTGGAGGACCTCCACTGGATCGATCGAACGTCGGAGGAATTCCTGGCCTCGCTCGTGGAAAGCCTGGCGGGTGCGGCGATCATGCTGCTGACGACGTATCGGCCCGGGCTATCGGCCCGCCTGGCTCGACAAGTCGTATACGACGCAGCTGTCGCTGGCGCGCCTGACCTCCCAGGACAGCCTGACCGTGGTGCAGTCGGTCCTGCCGGACACCGCGCTGGCGGATCCGCGAGCCCGGCTCATCCTCGACAAGGCCGAGGGAAACCCGTTCTTCCTCGAAGAGCTGGCGCGGGCCATCGGCGATGCCGGCGCCGCGGCCGCGACGCTCACCGTGCCCGACACGGTGCACGGAGTTCTCAGCGCCCGCATCGACCGGCTGGCCGAGGGGCCGAAGCGTGTCCTCCAGACCGCATCCGTCCTGGGCCGCGAATTCCCGGTCCGTCTCCTCGACGCCATCTGGGAAGGCGGCGCCCTGCAACCGCATCTTCAAGAACTGGTCCGGCACGAGTTTCTCTACGAGCGCTCGGGAACCGAGGAGCGCGTCTACGTCTTCAAGCACGCGCTCACGCAGGACGTGGCCGAGGCGACGATCCTGGCGCCGCGCCGGCGCGAGCTCAACGCCGTGGCCGCTCGCGCGCTGGTCGAGCTCTATCCCGACCGACGCGCGGAGCTGGCTCCCCGACTCGCTCACCACTATGTCCAGGCGGAGGCGTGGGCACCGGCGTGCGAGCACGCCACGCGCGCCGGCGACGCCGCCAGTGCCGTGTTCGCCAATCGCGAAGCCGTCGCGCGATACGACCAGGCCCTGGCCGCCGGGGCGCGAGCGGGACTGCCCGGGCCCGAGCGGATGCGGTTGCACGCGGCACGCGGGCGAGCGCACGCGGCGCTGGGGGAGTTCGACGCCGCGCGCGCCGACCTCGAGGCCGCGCTGGCGCTCGGGCGCGAGGCGGGCGACGGGCGAGCGTGTGCGGAGCTTCTCGGTGCGCTGGGCGAGCTGTGGGGCGGTCATCAGGACTACCACCGCGGTCTCGAGCTGACGATCGAAGCAGCCCGAGCCGCCGAGGGGGCGGGCGACCGCAGGGCGCTGGCCGAGGCGCTGCTCCGGACCGGGCTCATGCGGCTCAACCTGGCGAGGATGACCCAGAGCCGGCACGATCTCGAGCGCGCCCTGGCGATCTTTGAGGAGCTCGGTGACGCGCACGGCGGGGCGCGGACCCTCGACGTGCTCGCGACGACGGACGGCATCGTGGGACGGGTCAGCCGCGGGATCGAGCGCGGTCGCGAGGCGCTCCATCGCTACCGGGAACTGGGCGACCGGCTGGCCCAATCCTCGATCACGACGAACATCGGCTTCTGGCTCGGCTGGTTCGGCCAGCGCGAGAAGGCCGAGCCGCTGGTGCGGCAGGGTCTCGAGGTGGCCATTGCTCTCGGCGCGCGAGGCGACGAAGCGTACGCGCACGCCGGGATGGGATGGATCCTGGAGATGTACGGGGCCTATGGCCCCGCGCTGCGGGAGAGCACGATGGCCATCGAGCTTGCCCGGCAGATCGGCCATCGCGAGTGGACGGCGGCCGGGCTCCACACCGCCGGACGCGTCGCGCGGGTATGCGGACAACCGGCCCGGGCGCGTGCCCTGCACGAGGAGATGCTCACCCTCACGCGCGAGCTGGGCACCGCCCTCTGGACGGCCGCCGCGCTCGCGGAGCTCGGCGCCGATCTGATCGAGCTGGGGGACGAGGGGGAGGGTGATCGGTTCCTCGAAGAGGCGATCACCGAGGCGGGTGAAGCGATCGAGTTCGTGGTCCCGTCCCTCATCACCCGGACCGATCGACTGCTCCGCAGCGGGCACCTCGATGCCGCACTGCAGACGGCCCGCCGGACCTGTGAGGCCGCGACGGAGTATGTCGTCCTCGCGCTCGACGCGCGCCAGCAGGAGGGACAGGCGCTCATGGCGCTGGGCCAGCGGCAGGCGGGAGAAGACGTCCTGCGTGACGTGCACGCGCGAGCGCGAATCATCGGGGCGGCGCCCGCGCTGTGGCACGCCTGCCTGACCTTGGCCGATCACCTGCGGGCGCAGGGCCGGAGCGAGGAGGCCGCCGCCCTGCGAGCGGAGGCGCTGGAATGGCTCGAGCGCACCGCCGCTGAGCTCCCGGACGATCTCCGTCAGTCGTTTATTGACACACCCGCCATGCGGCGCGCGCGCGAGACCGACGACCGCGGGCGTCGGTAGCGGGCCGAGAGCTCGTTCCTCCGTTCACGGGGGACTCGTGGCGACCTTCGACTCCGAGGGCCGGCGAAGTCGCCGCGCAAAGGTCGGATTCTCCGCCAGGCACTGCTCGATCTGTTCCACGAGCTCGCTGGCCGTCGCGCGATCATTGATGAGGAAATTGCGCTTCACGGTGAGCGTGATGCTGGTCAGCGAATCGCTGAACGGCGTCAAGCGGACCCGAACTGTCCGGTGCTGGAGCTGACCCTCGAGATCTTCGTGGTCGTCGGACACCTCGACGGTCGGGACTTTCACGCCGGCGCGGTCGAACGCCTGGAGAACGGCGGACCACACCGCGTCCTTCGGTATCGTGAACGTTCGCTCCACTGACCCGCCGAAGGTGTACTCCGTGCCCGTCTTGACGACGGCACCTGTTCCCGCCTCCAGCACCGAGGCGCCGACCGCAGCCAGCGGGATCGCGGCGCAGCCGTGAAGCCCGACCATCGTCGTGAAGCCAACCGCGAGGAACAGTCGTGTCGTGATACCTCGGGTGGGCATGTGCCCTGACGCAGCAACCCAAGTGCCAGCGAGGATCCGGCCCTGCGGCCGGGCGAAAGGGCGGTCACCGCGCCTGCTGGGTCAACACCCCCTGCGCCGTGGCGCGCGAGGTCTCGTGACGCCGGATCTCGTCATTCCACTGGCGCATCAGCGCCCCCTGCTGCTCGCGGCTCAGCGAGCTCCAGTTGGGCTGATTCGCGCGGGGGTTGTTCACCTTCGCGCGATACGAATCAATCTGTCGAGTGTCCGACCCGATCGACTTCTGAAGCTCCGAGGGATTCATCTTGGCGTAGTCCGGCGGCTTCGACGTGGTGCCGCCCTTCGGCGTGGCGCCGCCCTTGGGTGTGGCTACCGGCGCGCTCGGCTTGGATGCCGATGATGATGGCGCCGACGAGGCTGGTCCCTGGGGTCGCGACGGCGGCGGACTCGTCATCCGAGGTGCTGGCGTCACCGGCGCCGACGGTCGCGGCGGTGGCGGAGGAGGTGGCGGCGGAGGTCGGTAGCCCTTGGATTGAGCCGCGGCCGAGCCCACGCTCGCGAGGAGGACCAAGCCGGCCAGCATCAGGGAGACAGCCTTGCCCACGCCATCGTGGTCCGTCATCGCGGCCTCCAGGCTCAGAGGGAACGCGGGAAAGATAGGTGCCGGGGCGGGGTGAGTCAAGACGATGTGTTGAAACCGGTGGCTGATTGGCCTGACGGTGCCGCGCGCCTCGGACGCGGGCTCGATGATGCATAATGACCGGCAGATGACGATCGCCACGCTGCCCAAGCGCCTGGGTTTCTTCACCCGCCTGCTCGATCAAGTGGACCCCGCCGAGCGGTACCGGCTGGCGACCGCACAGATCCTCCACGCCGAGCGGCTCGGTTTTCATTCGGCGTGGATCGCCCAGCACCACTTCCACGAAGACGAGGGCGGCCTTCCCGCGCCGTTCGTCTTCCTGGCTCAGGTGGCCGCCCAGACGACGCGGATCCGTCTCGGCACAGGGATCGTGACTCTGCCGCTGGAGCTGCCGGTCCGGGTGGCCGAAGATGCCGCGGTCCTCGATCTGATGTGTGGCGGGCGTCTGGAGGTAGGCGTCGGAGGCGGTGGAAACCTTTCCTCCTACGCGGCGTTCGGCCAGAACAGCGCCGACCGCACGAAGGTCCTCGTCGAACACCTTCAGGTCTTGCGCGACGCCTGGGCGGGGCGGCCGCTGCCCGGCGGAGGCGATCGGCTGTATCCGGCCAACCCGAGCCTGGTCGAGCGCGTCTGGCAGGCCACGTTCTCGGTCGAGGGAGCCAGGCGGGCCGGCGCCGCGGGAGACGGTCTCATGCTCTCGCGCACCCAGCCCCGTCCGGCCGATGCGCCCGACCTGCCGCTGGTCGAGCTGCAGAACCCGATGATCGACGCGTATCTGGAAGCGCTGCCCGAGGGGCGCGAGCCCCGCATCCTCGCCTCCCGCACCGTGTTCGTGACCGATGACAACGACGAAGCGCTGCGCCTGGCCGACGTCGGGCTGGGGCGGCATCGCGCGCGGCTGAACAGGCTGGGCCGCGCGACCGGCGATGGAACGCTGGACGGGATGATCGTCGCCATGGACGTGCATCTCGGAACGCCCGACAAGGTGATCGCCTCGCTCCAGACGGACAGCGCGCTCGCCCGCTCGACCGACGTCGCGGTGCAGGTGCATTCGATCGATCCGCCCCATCCCTTCATCCTCCGATCGATCGAGCTGGTCGCCGAAGTGCTGGCGCCCGCGCTCGGCTGGGGACGGGATGCGGCGGGAACCCGGCGGGTCGCGCCAAGAGGACGATGAAGATGTCAGCGACAGAGACCGACGTCATCGATGCGCTGGTCGGGATCAAGCCGGGGTCTCCCCTGGATTCGATCCGCGCCCGGCGACCGGACGCGCGCGCGCACGCCCAGGCGACGTATCGGGCGCTGTTCGCGCCGGCGGAGCCGGGCGCCGTCACCGCGCCGGAGCGATTTGCGGTGGGCGGATTCGTCGCCGGGCTGCATGGCGCCTCGGCGATTGCGGCCTACTACGCCGCGCGCCTCACCGAGAGCGGCGCACCGGCGGCGCTCACGGGCGCGGTCGACGCGGCCGTCGCCGAGGCCCGGACCAACGGTCCGTATGGCCGCTATCCGGCGGGACCGCTCAGCCGCGAAGACACGGCCGGCTTGAGCTATCGCGTGGGGGCAGCGACCCGCCAGACACTCGGCCCGCGTCTCGCCGCGGCATTCGAGCACGTGCACATGCTCGTCTTTCACCCGCGCGACGCCGCGCCGGCGTCGCTGCAGGCGCTGCTGGACGCCGGCTGGTCCACGACCGACATCGTGACGCTGTCGCAGATCGTGGCGTTCCTCTCCTTCCAGATCCGGGTGGTCACGGGGTTGCGCACCCTGGACGGCCGTCCCTGAGGCGCGAGGTCCCGACATGACTGACACGATCCTGGTTGTCCCGGAGCACACGACGCCGGTCGCGTTCACCCGGGCCCAGCTCGACTGGCTCCCCTGGCTCGAGCCGCTGGCCGTCGATGCGATGACCGAGCGCCACCTGGCGAGTCTCGTGGACGCCGCGCGCGTGAAATCGCCGTACTTCCGCCTGCTGGCCCGCGACCCGGACGCGCTGGAGGCCCGGACGCGCACCGACAAGGACATCTTCTACAACCCCGACGCCGGCCTGCCCCGGGCCGAGCGCGAGCTGGCCGCCGCCGCGACGTCTCGCTTCAACGGATGCCTCTACTGCGCCTCCGTGCATGCGCGCCACGCCGCGACCTACTCCAAGCGCGAGACCGACGTGCAACGCCTGCTCGACGCCGGCGTCACCGCTGATCTCGGAGAGCGCTGGAATGCCATCGTCGCGGCCTCGGTGGCGCTGACCGCGACGCCGAGCGCGTTCGGGCCGGAGCACGTCGACCGCCTGCGTCGCGCCGGGCTCGACGATCTGGCCATCGCCGACGTCATTCACGCCGCGGCCTTCTTCAACTGGGCCAACCGCCTGATGCTGTCGCTCGGCGAGCCGGCGGCCACGGCCGGATCGTAGGTGAGGTATGACGACGATTGATCGCTTGAACGAGCTCCTCGAGGCCGAGCGGGCCGGGGTGGACACGCTGTCCCGCCTGTTCCCCGAGGCCCGCGGCCCCGAGATGCAAAAGCTCTTCGAAGACGTCAGAGACGACGAGGCCTGGTCCTGCGCCGGCCTCGTCCGCTCCATCAAGACACTCGGCGGCACCATCTCGGACAAGAAGGGAGACTTTGCGGACAAGGTGATGAACGAGCCGACGCTCGCCGCCCAGCTCCGGTTGCTCAACCGGGGACAGGGATGGGTCGTCAAGCGACTGGACGGTCTTCTCGGCGAAGGCCTCCCGGAGGCCGTCGCCGGCTTTCTCGAAGAGATGAAGACGCGCCACACCACCAACATCGAAGCCTGCGAGCGGTTGGCGAAGTCTCTCGCCTGAACGCTGAACCCTCGCCCGCCGCGACGGCATGACCGCCGACGACGTGAAATCCTGGAGGAAGGCCGAGCGCGACCGGCTGATCGCGGCGCGTGAGCGTCTCGACCCGGCGGCGCTCGAGCTGTTCCGCCAGCGCCTCGACGCCCATCTCTGGCGCTCGTTTCCCGGCCTGACAGCCGCGAGGCTCGCCTTCTGCTGGCCCATCCGCAAGGAATACGACGCGCGTCCCCTCGCCCAGCGGCTGCGAGCGTGCGGTGCGGTGACCGCGCTGCCCGTGGTCGTCGGGCCCGGGCAGCCGCTCGTCTTCCGCGAATGGCATCCCGGCGTCACCCTGGCCTCCGGCCCGCTCGGCATTCCGTATCCGGTGGGCTCCGATCTCGTCGTGCCCACCGCCGCGCTGGTGCCGATGAACGGGTGGGACGAGGCCGGCTACCGCCTCGGCTACGGCGGCGGGTTCTTCGACCGCACGCTGGCGAGCCTGGCGAGCAAGCCCGTGGTCATCGGCGTCAGCTATGAGCTGGCCAGGATCCCGACCATCCATCCGCAACGCTGGGACATCCCGATGGACTGGGTCGTGACCGAGCGCGGCGTCTACCGACGTGATCCGGAGGGATTGGCGTTCCTCGGCGAACCCGCGGCCGGCGCCGCCAGCGCGCTCGCGTCCCCGGTCTGCTACGCCGCCGAGATCGATCCCACGCATTTCGGTGACCGCCAGGACTAGTCCTGGCCGGCGCGGTGGCTGATACAATCCCCGGCGCATGGCCAATCTCGAAGAAATCATCGCGGCGGCGGCGAAGGTGTTTCAGACCAAGGGCTATCACGCCGCCACGGTCCAGGATATCGCCGACGCGGTCGGGATCCTCAAGGGCAGCCTCTACCATCACTTCAAGAGCAAGGAAGACCTGCTGTACCTGATCGTCAAGGAGCCCATCGCCCGCCTCTACGAGCGGATGACCGACATCGCGGGCAGCGATCTGCCGGCCTCGGAAAAGCTTCGGCGCGCCATCCGGACACAGCTGGAGGCGTTCGATCAGCACCACCCGCACCTGTTCGTCTACCTGCGCGAGCGGGATGAGATGAAGCGCCGGTTCCGTGAGCAGTTCAAGCTCTCGCCCAAGCAGTACGAACGGTGCTGGCAGCAGATCCTGCGCGAGGGCATGAAGTCCGGCGAGTTCCGGCCGGACCTCGACGTGCAGGTCGTCTCCTACGGTCTGCTCGGGATGCTGAACTGGCTGCACAACTGGTACGACCCGCACGGGCGCCTCAGCGTGCGCGAGGTCGGCGACCAGCTCGCGACGCTGGCCCTGGCCGGACTCGCCGCCCCCGCCCCCAAGCTCAAGCGCGCTCGCAAGCGTCGACCCTGAGGGGCCTCGCGCTCAGCCGGCGGCCAGCGTCGCGATCTCGCCGACGTCGGACAGCTCGACCAGACCCCGCAGCGCCGCCACCAGACCCGACACCCGCTCGGCCGGCAGCACCACCCCGGCCAGGCGCCGGAACTTCTCCTCGACGTCGTCGCGCGAGGGCGGATTCTGGGCCGTGCCCCGGGCGGCGCTGACGTGCTGCTCGAGCACGCGCCCGTCCGTGAGCCGCACGGTCATGTGCGCGGCGACCACCGGCATCGCGGGATCAGCCTCGGGCATCACGCGCGCCATCACCCGCGCGACGTCCGGATCGGCAAGCGACGCCGCATTGAACTCCGCCTCGCCGGCGTCGCCCCGCAGCAGCGCGATCGCCGCGCAGAATCCAATGCTGAACTTCGCCTCGAGATCCGTCTGGGGGTTGCGCTGATTCGCCGCCTTCAGCACCAGCGGATGCACGCGGCATTCCACGCGCTCGATGGCCTCGGCGGCGAGCGGCCCGCTGGCGCGAATGCCCCGCGCGGCGTCGACCGTGGCGTGCACGAGATGACACGCGGCGTAGAACTTGGTGCTGTTGTCGAGCAGCTGCCAGCGCTTGCCAAAGTCCTCGACGGCGGCGCTGAGGTCGCTGATCCCGAGATACGTCTCCGACAGGCCGCCGGGCCCATCGAGCATCGCCATCGAGCCGGTGAACCCTTCGCGGGCCAGGAGCGCGGCGAGCAGGCCGTTCATCGCCGCCTTGCCCGGGTGAAGCGGCTTGGACATCGTGCCGAACGAGGCCAGCAGTCCCGTCGCCTGTGTCCCGGCGATGCCCAGGGCGTGCGCGAGCTGGCCCGCGTTGAGATGGAGCAGCCGGCCCGCGGCGGCGGCCGCGCCGAAGTGCCCCAGGGTCGCGGTCGCGTGCCATCCCCGCTCGGTCAGCTTGGCGCCGATCACGCGGCCGATCCGGGTCTCCACCTCGAAGCCGGCGATGAAGGCCGCCAGCGCGTCGGCGCCGGTGAGGTGCTGCCACTCCCCGAGCGCGAGCACGACCGGAGCGACCGGGGCCGAGCCGTGGACGACCGACGGCAGGTGCGTGTCGTCGAAGTCGAGGGCGTGCGACTGCGCGCCGTTGGCCAGCGACGCGAGCAGCGCGCTGGTGCGCGCGCGGCGGCCGAGCACCGTCGCCTGCGGCTCGCCTCCGCTCGCCGCGATGACTCTGCCGATCGCCTCGGCCAGCGGCTCCCTCGAGCCGCGGATGGCGGTACCGACCCAGTCCGTCATCGAGCGACCGGCGGCCTCGATGACCGCCGGGGGCAGCGAGGCCAGCTCCAGACCGAGGATGAAATCGACGAATCCGTCCATCACCGGAGTGCCCGGCTTCGGCATGGTGACGTCTCCTTCCGCTATCGGCCGGCCGCGGCGAGGGGCCCGCGCAGGACGCCGGCCCGGGATACGCGCCGGTGTGCTCGCCGTCGCGCAGCACCACCTGCGCCGTTGACGATCGAGGCGCGGAAGCCGGTGGCCTTCTGGCGCAGGCGCCGGGCGCCGGCGGGCAGGTCGTTCACCACCTCGGGCATCTCGGGCGCCACGCGGTCGGGATCGAAGACGATCGACGTCGGCGGCCAGCCCCTCGCGCAGCAGGCCGCGGTCGTGGAGCCCCCAGGCCGACGCGGGCTCGAGCGTCAGCATGCGCACCCCCTCCTCGAGGGTGAGCGCCTGGCGGCGGCGCACCCAGTAGGCCAGCACGTGGGTCTGGAGCGACGAGTCCATGATCTGCGACACGTGCGCGCCGGAGTCGGAGAAGGTCACCACCGAGCGCGGGTGCCGCATCATCTCGAGCACGTGGTCGATGTTCTCGTTGAAGAGCGGCTGCACGAAGAAGCACCGGAGGTCGCGCTCCAGCGCCAGGTCGATCATCGCCTCCACGGGATCGACGCCGCGCTCCCGCGCGATCTCGGCGACCGAGCGATGCGGACCGGTCGGGTCCTCCATGAGGAAGATCCAGTCGTAGTCCGGCTCGCGCGCCTCGGCGCCGACGCCGCGGGCGAACTCCGCCTCGGCGGCCGCCTTCACCAGCGCGCCGGCGCACGTCGGGGTCGCGCAGGGCCACGCGCTGCTCGTCGAGCGGCCGCTGGCGCAGCTCGCGCCACTCCGGCAGCCGATCGAAGGGCAGCCGCGTCTCGAACGAGAGCAGCACGGAGAGCGCGCGGCTGTGCACCTGGGCGAACATGCGCCCGCCCGCCCGCGCCGTCTCGTCGAGCAGGTCGAAGTACGGGCGCCAGAGGTCCGGCGCGGCGCGCGTGCTGAACATGCCCCAGGTGACCGGCACGCCCGTCTCCACCGCGAGGTCGCGCAGCCGGCCGAGGTAGTCGCGCTGCGCGGTCGGGATCGCGGCCCGTGTCCTCGCCGGCGATCTCGAAGATGCCCGCGCCGAGGTCGCCCATCACGCCGACCAGCTCGCGCACCTCGTCCCACGTCGGCCACGCGGCTCGCCACGGGCCGTCGGTCCGCGGTCTCGTGGTTGCGGGTGCGCGAGGTCGTGAAGCCCATGGCGCCGGCGGCCAGCGCGTCGGCCAGCTCGCGCTTCATCGCCGCCAGGTCTCGGCGGCCGTCGGCCGGCTCGGAGAACGCGCGCTCGCCCATGGCGTAGGTGCGCAGCGCCGAGTGCCCGACGTAGCCCGCGTAGTTGATCCCCTTGGGCCAGCGCGCGACGGCGTCGAGGTACTGGGCGTAGGTCTCCCACGTCCACTCGATGCCCGCCTTCATCGCCTCGGCGGGGATGTCCTCGGCGCGCTCGAGGTTGCGCACGACGAGGTGCCGCTCGTCGGGCCGGCACGGCGCCAGCGTGAAGCCGCAGTTGCCCATCACGACGCTGGTCACGCCGTGCCAGCACGAGCAGGTGCCGAGCGGATCCCACGCGACCTGCGCGTCCATGTGGGTGTGGCCGTCGATGAAGCCGGGCGCCACCACGTGGTCGCGCGCGTCGATCTCCTCGCGCCCGCGCTCCGCGGATGGCGCCGATGCGCGCGATGCGTCGCCGCCGCACGCCGACGTCGGCGCGGTAGCGCGGCAGCCCCGAGCCGTCCACCACCGTGCCGCCGCGGATCACCAGGTCGTAGGTCATCGCGTACGGCCTCACTCGCCTCGGTAGGCGACGTCGAGCCCGTAGAGCTCGGCGACGTTGTCGTGGAGGATCAGGTCCGCGCTCCGGCTGGGGCGTCAGAGTGCGCGGCTCTGCTTGGCGCAGCACGTCCTGCGAGTGCGGCCACGTCGAGTCGCTGTGCGGGAAGTCGTTGGCCCACATCAGCCGGCGGACGTTGCAGAGGTCCTTCACCTGGAAGGCCACCCAGTCGTCCTGGAACGTGGTGTAGACGTGCTCGCGGAAGTACTCGCTCGGCAGCTTGCGTGAGCGTCGCCGCCGGTCAGCCAGTAGCGGTGCCGCTCGTAGGCGTGGTCCATGCGGTACATGAAGTGCGGCACCCAGCCGGCGTCGGCCTCGACGCACACGAGCTTGAGCTGCGGATGGCGCTCGAACACGCCGCCGAAGATGAAGATGCCGATGATGTCCTGGCAGCCGCGGATGATCGACATGAAGCGCGTTGATCTTGGGCCCGCGCGTCTTGAAGCTGTCCTGCGAGCTCGTCAGGATGTGGAAGGACAGCGGCAGTCCGAGGTCGACGGCGGCCTCGCCAGAACGGCGTCGTAGATCGGGATCGTCGTAGTCCGCGACGGCGGGATTGCCCGGCATCATCACGCCCGCGGAGCCCGAGCGCCTTGATGCTCTCGCAGGTCGTCGATGCCCTCCTCGACCGAGCGCATCGCGGTCTGCCCGATGCCGATGCAGCCGGTCGGGATGCGCCGACGCAGTACTCGCGCGATCCAGCCGTTGTAGGCGTCGAAGCACGCGTGCTTGTAGTCGAAGTCCGGATGGTTGCAGAGCATCATGCCGACGGTCGGATAGAGGACCTCCGCCGCCGACACCGTCGCGATCCTGATCGGCCAGCCGCGCCTCGGGATCCCAGCCGCCCGCGATGCAGGTCCTCGAACCGGGCGCCGAACATCCGGTCAGCTCCTCGGCGGGCTTGCCCGCGGCGGCCACCAGCCCCATCGGAATGGGCTTGTCCATGCCCGTCGATGACGAAGAGATCGCCGCGCTTGGCGATCGCGCACGACGTGCGGCGCCCGGTCGCGGAAGCGTCGGTCGATCCGGTCGACGTACGTGCCCGGCGGCTCGGTGATGTGCGAATCCGCGGAGATGATCGGTTTCGCCATGGTGAGCTCCTCTTCGACACGGACGGTCCCGCGCGTGACCAATCGTTTGGTTGGCAAAACAGTAGGCCATGGGCCCCCGGATTGTCAACGGAACGCGCAGCAACGCCGTGATCTCTCCTATCTCCATCCTCGCCGTGACGTTCTGAGGTATTGTGCGGTCCGGGATTCCATTCGCACGGGAGGACACGCATGCGTCGTCTGGCACTTCTCGCCGCCCTGCTCCTCGGGCTGGCTGCACCCGCGGCCGCCGAGTATCCCGAGCGGGCGCTCACGATCGTGGTGGCCTACCCGGCCGGCGGCATGGTGGACATCGTGGCTCGTCCGATGGCCGAGTCGATGAAGAAGACGTTCACGAAGGGCGTGGCCGTCCTCAATCGACCGGGCGGCGGCGGGTCGGTCGGGATGGCGGAAGTCGCGCAGGCGAAACCCGACGGCTACACGGTGGTCCTCGCGCCGAACTCGACCCTGGTGATCCACCCCCAGCTCAACGAGCTGCCGTACAAGACGCCGGACGACTACGAGCCCATCCTGAACACCATCACCTTCTACACGCTCCTCACGGTGAAGGCCGACGCGCCGTGGAAGACCATGCAGGAGTTCATGGCCGCCGCCAAGGCGAGCCCCGGCAAGCTCCGTGTCGGCTCCCCCGGTGAGGGGACGATCAGCCATCTCACGCTCGAACGGTGGCAGGTCCCCGGCGGCTTCAAGACCACCCACGTCCCGTTCTCCGGCTGGGGCGAGACGAGCCCGGCCCTGCTCGGCGGCCACATCGACGCCGCGATGGCGCAGCCCGGCGAGGTGAAGCCCCTCGTGGACGCCAAGAAGCTCCGCGTGCTGGCCGTCGCAAGTCCGCAGCGGCATCCGTTTTTCCCGGAGGCGCCGACGGGCAAGGAAGCGGGCCTCGGTGACGGAATCGGCACGTGGTTCGTGCTCACGGCTCCCAAAGGCACGCCGGGGCCCGCGCTGAAGGTTCTCCACGCCTCGGCCAAGGCCGCGCTGGAGGAGCCCTCGTTCGTCACGCTCATGAAGTCGCGGGGCGTCGACATCGACTACAAGAGCGGCGACAAGCTTCGCCAGGAGCTGGTGCGTGAGCAGAAGGAGTGGAACGACGTGCTCAAGCGCCTCGGGATGATCAAGAAGTAGGTGCTCGCGCGGAGCGTTCCACTCGTCCTGCTGCTCGCCGCTGGCGGTCTACCTGACGCTGGCGTTCCAGCTGCCGTTCGGGTCGGGCGCGCGGCCGGGCGCGGGCTTCTATCCTGTCATCGTCGCCGTCTTCGCCATCGTCGTGGCGCTGGTGGCCACGGTGAGCGCGTTCCGGGGCGCGGCGGCGGCCGAGCCCGTCGAGCTGGACGCCCCCTCCCGCCGACGCGTGGTGATCTCCGTGGTGGCCCTGGTCGCCTTCTGTCTGGCCCTGCCGTGGGTCGGCTATCCGGCAGCGGCCTTCGCGTTCGTGACCGTCGTCCTGCGTTACCTCGGCGCCCGCTGGACGACCGCGCTGCTCACGGGCGCGCTGAGCTCGGCCGGCTCGTACGTGCTCTTCGCCGTGCTCCTCGACGTCCCGCTCCCGCACGGGCCCTGGTGAGCTGACGGATGGGACCGCTCGACGGCCTCGCCTACGGATTCTCGATCGCGCTGCTGCCCGGCAATCTGTTCGCGTGCTTCGTCGGCGTCCTGGTCGGCACGATCGTCGGCGTGCTGCCCGGCATCGGGCCCGTCGGCGCCATGGCCCTGCTCCTGCCTTCCACCTTCGCGATGCATCCCGCCACTGCGCTGATCATGCTCGCCGGCATCTACTACGGCGCCATGTACGGGGGCTCGACCACGTCGATCCTCGTCAACGTCCCGGGCGAAGCCGGCTCGGTCGTCACGCTGCTCGACGGCTACCAGATGACGAAGAAGGGGCGAGCGGGCGCCGCCCTCACGATCGCCGCCGTCGGGTCGTTCTTCGCCGGCACCGTCGGAGTCCTCGGGATCATGCTGGCGGCGGGCTGGCTCGCGGAGGTCGCCATTCAGTTCGGGCCCCCGGAATACTTCGCGATCACCCTCGGCGGGATCCTGCTCCTCTCCCGCCTCTCGGGCGGCTCGATCCTCAATGCCTTCGTGATGGTCGCCCTCGGCCTGGCGCTGGGCACCGTCGGGATGGATTCGATCTCGGCCCTGCGGCGGTTCACGTTCGGCTCCGTGCAGCTGGCCCAGGGCATCGAGCTGGTGCCCGTGATCATGGGCGTCTACGGCGTGGCCGAGGTTCTGCTCCTCGCGGAGGAGGGAATTGCCAAGACGCAGATCGCCAGCGTGAAGCTCCGCGAGCTCCTGCCCACGTCCGAAGAATGGCGGCGCTCGACGATGCCGATCGCGCGCGGCTCGGTCGTCGGCTTCCTCACCGGGCTGGTGCCCGGCCCCGCGGCCGTGCTGTCGACGTTCATCTCGTACACGCTGGAAAAGAAGATCTCCAAGACCCCCGAGAAGTTCGGCACCGGCATGATCGAGGGCGTGGCGGGGCCGGAAGCCGCCAACAACGGCGCCACCGCCGGCGCGATGGTGCCGCTGCTCTCACTCGGTATCCCCTTCTCGCCCGCGACGGCCATCCTGCTCGGCGCTCTGGTGGTCCACGGACTTCAGCCCGGACCGCTCATGATCAGCCAGCAGCCGGAGGTCTTCTGGGGCTTCGTCGCCAGCATGTACATCGGCAACCTCATGCTGCTGATCCTGAACCTGCCCCTGGTCGGTGTCTTCGTGACCGTGCTGCGCTTGCCGCAACACGTCCTCGCGACGCTCGTGCTGCTGCTCTGTCTCGTCGGCGCGTTCAGCCTGAGCAACAGCTTCCTGGATCTGTGGGTGCTCGTCGTCTTCGGCGTGTTCGGCTACGCCTTGCGAAAGCTCCGCGTGGACCCCTCGCCGATGGTGGTGGCGCTGGTGCTGGGCCCGATGATGGAGAAGACGCTGCGCCAGGCGCTCTTCCTCACGCGCGGCAGCGTGGTCGAGCTCGTGGCGCGCCCGCTATCGGCCACGATCCTGCTCCTCGCCGCCGCCGCGCTCTTCGGGCCCCCGCTGGTACGGCTTCTGCGCGGAGGACGCTCGACGTAGCGATCTCGCACGTGGTCGCGGTTCCCCGGCGGCAGCGCCCGCCGGGGGACAAGAGGATGAAACGCCATGGCACAGTGGCTCCTGAAGTCCGAGCCCGACGATTGGTCGTGGGACGAGCAGGTCGCGAAAGGGCGTGAGGGCGCGGAGTGGACCGGCATCCGCAACTTCGCGGCGCGCAATCACCTGCGCGCCATGAAGAAGGGCGAGCAGGCGTTCTTCTATCACACCGGCAAGGAGCGCACGATCGTCGGCATCGTCAAGGTGATCGCCGAGGCGCATCCCGATTCGACCGACGCCGCCTGGCCGGCCATCGACGTGGCGGCGGTGCGCAAGCTGCCGACGCCGGTCAGTCTCGAGCAGATCAAGGCGAATCGGCGCCTGGCCGGCATGGCGCTGGTCAAGTTCTCGCGGCTCTCGGTCCAGCCGGTCTCCGACGCCGAGTGGCGGATCGTCTGCGAGATGGCCGGACTCCGCTAGTAGCCTTCCCCGTCCCGGGCGGCCACCGCCTTGCCGCGATGGAGCCGGAACACCACCGACGAGGTACCCCAGGGCGAGCGGAAGCCCGACGAGAAACCAGCGCAGCGCCGTGCGGAGGCCCGCCTCGTCAGCCCCGCCCATGTAGGCGGTGATCGACAGGGCCTCGCCGCCGGTGGCGCGGAGCATCACCGGGAAGTACGAGGCGGCGCTCGCGCCGATCGTCCCGAGCAGGAAGGCGCAGGACCCGAGGAAGGCGCCGAGGCCTCGCTGCCGCCGTAGCCCGACGAAGACGGCGACGATCCCGCCGACCGCGAGGGCGACCGCGAGCGCGGCGAGCCAGCGGCGGGTCATCCCGGGAAACAGCGCGGGGTTCACCCAATCGCTCGCGACCGTCACCATGGGCCACAGCACGGCGACCGCGATCCAGAGCCGGCGAGCCAGCCGATCGCTGCGCTCGTGCACCGGGCCGTCCGTCTTCCAGGCCAGGAAGAGCGCGCCGTGCGCGGCGAGCGCCACCAGGGCGAAGACGCCGGCGAGCACCGTGTACCAGTCGAGAATGCCCACGGGATCGCGCGCGCGGAAGTCGGTGAACAGCGGCAGGCTGAACCAGCCGTCCGCGTCGAGCGGCACGCCGCGCATCAGGTTGCCGAACGCGGCGCCGAAGAAGACGGCGCAGCAGCGTGCTCGCGAGCGGCAGAACACGACGTCCCACGACGCTGCGCCACAGCGGATCCGTCGACGTGGCTGCGGAACTCGATCGCGATGCCGCGGCACGATCAGGCACCAGAGCACGAGGAAGATCGCGAGGTAGAAGCCGGAGATGCCCGCGGCCAGCACTCGCGGAAACGCCACGAACAGCGCGCCGCCGGCGGCGAGCAGCCAGACCTCGTTGCCGTCCCAGTACGGCCCGATGGCGGCGAGCACCTGCCGCCGCTCGGCGTCGGTCCGCGCCACGAGCGGCGAGAGCGATCGCCCGCGCCGAGGTCGAAGCCGTCGAGCACGACGTAAGCGCGCGAGCATCAGCGCGACGATCGCGTACCAGAGCTCAACCATGGGCGACCCCCGCGCCCGCCCCGCTCGACGGGCTCGGGCCCGGGCCGTGCGCGATCTCGCGCGCCGATCAGGAAGAGGAAGAGGACGCCGAGCACGAAGTAGAGGCCGCAGAACCCGATCAGCGTGAACAGCGCGGTCCCGGCGTGCACGGTGGGACTCGCGCCCTGCGGCGGTGCGGAAGAGACCGTAGACGAGCCAGGGCTGGCGGCCGAGCTCGGCGGTCATCCAGCCCGCGGTGTTCGCGATGTACGGGCAAGGGAAACGCGAGCATCAGGACCCACAGCAGCGGCCGACTGCGCTCGAGCCGTCCCCGCCAGGCGAGCAGCACGGCCAGCAGCGCCATGAGCGCGATCAGGATCGTGCCGAGCCCCGCCATGATGTGGAACGCGTAGTAGAGGAGCTCGATGTTGTCGGGCCAGTCGTCCGGCGGGAAAGCGTCGAGGCCCGGCACGTCGGCGTGGAACGTGCCGAAGGCGAGGAAGCTGAGCATCCCCGGGATCACCGATCGGGATTGTCGAGCCGCCGCTCGGCGCACGTTGGGCTGACCGATCAGGATGAGCCCGGCGCGCGGCCCGCTCTCGAAGCGGCCCTCCATCGCGGCCAGCGCCACCGGCTGGTGCCGCGCGACCATCTTGGCCTGCCGATCGCCGGTCGGGAACGCGACGAGCACGCTCGGCGACGAGGCCCGGCCACCGTCCCGAGCCGCAGGAAGAGGCGGCCATGCTCGGCTGGTGGCGCCCGGCGAGCGTGTAGTACGCGCCGACCGCGGCCACGACGAACGAGGCCGTGACCACGGCGGCGAGCATGTTGTGCGCGTATTGCGCGATGCGCCCACGGATTGAGGAGGAAGGCCCCGAAGTCGACGAGGCGGAGCGTGCCGTCCGCCGCCGACGCCGTGGCCGACGGGATGCTGCATGAAGGCGTTCGTCGCGATGATGAAGTAGCCCGAGAGCCAGCTGCCGACGAACAGCGCCACCGCGGCGACGAAGTGCCCCCACCGCGAGAGCCGCCGCTCGCCCCAGACGAGGACGAACAGGAAGCTGGACTCGAGGAAGAACGCGAAGAGGCCCTCCATCGCCAGCGTCTGCCCGATCACGCTGCCCGCGTAGCGGCGAGAAGCGGGCCCAGTTGGTGCCGAACTGGAACTCCATGGGAATGCCGGTGACCACGCCCACCGCGAAGTTGATGCCGAAGATCCGGATCCAGAAGCGCGCGGCGTCGTTCCAGCGCTCCCCGCCCGGCCCCAGACCACGCGCCTTCATGACGACGATCAGGAGGGCGAGCCCCATCGTGAGCTGCGGGAACAGGTAGTGATAGACGATCGTGAACGCGAACTGCAGGCGGTGAAGAACGAGGTCATCCATCGCGCCGAGCCCCCTCGAGCATCCGGAGCGAATACTATCAGCGAACGATCAGGCCCTGAGGCTCCGTCCCCGCCTTGATCCGGCCCGCCAGCGCCAGCTTCGCCATGTCGATCACCGCCACGTCGTTCGCGCCGCGCACCGCAATGAACGCCGTCCTGCCGTCCCGGCTGAATCCGATGTTGGAGCCACCCTGGCCGATCGTCAGGCGCTTCACTTCCTTGAAGGTCCGCGCGTCGAAGATCTGGGCGAAGGTGTCCTGGCCATTGGTCACGACCGAGTAGCGGCGATCGCGGCGTCCACGCATTCGTCACCGGCTCCCTTGCCGGTCGGCTGGGTCGCCAGCACCGACAGGTCGGAGGCGTCGAGCACCACGTTCGTGTTCGCGTCGGCCGTCTGCACCCACACCTCCTTGCCATCCGGGGACACGCGCAGCATGTGCGGCTTGCTGCGGGCCGGGAAGGAGCACGGTCTTGACCAGTTTTCGGCTCACCATGTCGATCTTCGACACGGTGTCCGCCTCGCGTTCCGGTACGTAGCCGAACTGACCGTCCGGCGTGAGGTGGAGGTCTCAGGGAAAGGCTCCGGTCTGGAGCGTCGCGTCCACGCCGCCGTGCTCGAGGTCGAGGAACGCGATGAGGTTGTCGCCCGCGACGTTGACCGCGGCCTTCTTGCTGGTCGGGCAGCACGACCAGACTGTGGCCGGGCCCCTTGCCCAGCCCGGCGATCGTCCTGGTGACGGCGACCTGCCGCGGATCGATCGCGATCGCCTGCACCTGATCGTTGGGGAAGTCGTAGGTCCAGATCCGCGCTCCGTCCCAGTACGTCTGCTCGTTCGACAACCAGCGCACCGAGGCGCCGAGCGGCCTGGTCTCGCGCACTTGCCGGCTGGCGACGTCGATCAGCGTGACATCCTTCGAGCCGACGTTGAAGACGTAGACCGTCTCGCGGTCGTCTGCCGAGCCGGCGGCGGCGGCCGATCGCACGGGCGCGATCGAGCCGGCGCCGGCGGCCGCGGTGGTCGGACTCGAGGGTCCGCACGCCGAGGCGAGCAGTCCGAGCGCGGCGCTGCTCGCCCCCTTGAGGACCGTGCGGCGATCGACGCTCGACGACAGGAACCACTCCGCGCCGCGGACCAACACGCCCTGGGCCTCGTCACGCGAGGCGCAGTCCTGCGGGACCTCAGTGTGACGGCGGCCTGGCAGTCGATAGCGGATTGACGATCGCGTTCGACATCGGTCTTCCCTCCCGGCGGAAGCGCGCCTGATCGGCCGCCCGTGATCGTAGTCGGCGACGACAACGCCGTCAACCCAGCCGGCACGAGTGCGCTAGGATCCCAGCCACGTTCCTGCGAGAGGACCCAGGCATGCTCGACATCGCACACCTGAGGGCGGACACACCGGGCGTCGACCATGTCCTGCACTTCAACAACGCCGGGGCCGCCCTGCCCCCCCGGCCGGTCGTCGACGCCGTGACCGCCCATCTCCACCGCGAGGCCACCATCGGCGGCTACGAGGCCGCGGCGGAAGCGGCCGATCGCCTGGCCGACGTCTACGACGCCGTCGCCACGCTGATCGGGGCGCACCCGGACGAGATCGCGGTCGTGGAAAATGCCACGCGCGCCTGGGACATGGCCTTCTACGCGGTGCCGTTCCGGGCCGGTGACCGCGTCGTCACCGCGCGGGCCGAGTACCTGTCGAACTATCTGGCGTTCCTGCAGATGAAAGCGCGCGTGGGGATCGAGATCGACGTGGTCGACAGCGACGCCTCCGGGCAGATCGACCTCGCCGCGCTCGAGCGCGCGATCGGCCCGCGCACGAAGCTGATCGCGATCACGCACGTGCCAGGCCGAGGCGGGCTCGTCAATCCCGCCGCCGACGTCGGCCGCATCGCCGCGCGCCACGGCCTCCTCTATCTGCTCGACGCCTGCCAGTCGGTCGGGCAGCTCGCCGTCGATGTGCGGCAGATCGGCTGCCACATGCTCTCGGCCGCGGGCCGGAAGTACCTGCGCGGGCCCCGGGGCACCGGCTTCCTCTACGTGCGGCGCGACACCATCGGCACGCTCGAGCCACCGTTCATCGATCTGCAGGCCGCCTCGTGGACCGACGGCGACACCTACGTGGTCCGTGACGACGCGCGCCGGTTCGAGAACTGGGAGCGATACATCGCCGGCCAGATCGGCCTGGGCGTTGCCGCCCGGTACGCGATGCGGGTGGGCATCGACGCGATCGAGGCCCGGGTCAAGACGCTGGCCACGCTGCTGCGACGGGAGCTCGCGAAGCGGCCCGGCGTGAGCGTGCACGATCGCGGCGTGGAGCAGTGCGGGATCGTGTCCTTTCTCAAGGACGGCGAGGCGGCGGGCGCGACGCGGGATCGGCTGCGCGCCTTGAGTATCAACGCCCACGAGGCCCGCCTGTCGCGGATCGATCTGCCGGAGCGCGGAGGGGCCGACTCGCTCGTCCGCGCCAGCCTGCACTACTACAACGACGAGGCCGAGGTGGAGCGCTTCGTTCGGGCCGTGGCGAGCTAGCGTCGCGCGCGGGCTGGATCGAGTCGCTAGGCCAGCTGCCGCCGGAACCGCCAGGCGCTGATGGCGACGAAGAGGGCCGCCAGCCCGAGCAGCGCCAGGAGATTCGGGTACACGACGTCCAGGCCGGCGCCCTTCACCAGCACGCTGCGGGCGATCTTCGCGAAGTGCGCGATGGGGTTGAGCAGCGTCACCGGCTGCACCCACTTCGGCATCGCCTCGATCGGCGTCAGCCCGCCCGACAGCATCGAGAGCGGCGGGTTGATGAAGAAGCTGATGAGCAGCGCCTGGCTGGCGGAGCGGGCGAAGGTCGAGATGAGCGTCCCCACCGCGATTCCTGTCAGCACACAGCCCGCGCAGGCCGCCCCCACGAGCAGAGCGCTGCCCCGGAACGGCACGTCGAAGGCCACGTGGGCCACGGTCAAGACCAGCGCCACCATGGCCATCAGGAGCAGAAACAGGGGCACCATCTTCGCCGAGACCACCTCGAGCGCGCTGGCCGGCGTCATGAGGAGCTGCTCGATGGTGCCGCGCTCCTTCTCGCGAATCATGGTGGCCGCCGACACCAGCGAGCCGTTGAGGATGATCAGGGTGCCGAACACCCCCGTCACGATGAACCAGGCGTTGACCAGCCCGGGATTGTAGATGAAGGCCGGCCGCAGCTCGACGGGCGCCGCACGCGTGCCGGCGAGGTCACGGTTGAGCCGGGCCACGGCGCCCTCCACGTAGCCCTGGGAGATCTGCGCCGTGTTGGCGTTGGCGGCGTTGAGCAGCACCTGCACCGTGGCCGGCTGCCCCCGCAGACGCAGGCGGGCGAAGTCGTACCCGATCACAACCCCGACGTCGAGCCGGCCGGTGGCGATGGCCTCGCCCAGCCGCGCCGACGTCGGATAGGTGCCGGCGAGCTCGAAGGTCGGGTTCTGGGTGAGCGCCGAGACGAGCTCGCGGCTCTGCGCCGTGCGGCTCTCGTCGACGACGCCCAGGCGCAGGTGGCGCACCTCGGAGTCCAGCGCGAAGCCGAAGAGCAGCACCTGCAGCACCGGGGTCACGATGAGCGAGAGCGTGAGCCGCCGATCGCGACGGATCTGGCGCAGCTCCTTCAGCGCCAGCGCCCAGAAGCGCCGCCGGAAGCGCCCGGCCACGAGACGGCGCACCCGCTGCATCACGCCTTGAGCTGCATGCGCCGCATCGTCCGCCAGGCCAGCGCGTAGAACGTCAGGCCGATGGCGCCGATGGCCAGCACGGCCCACCACACGGCCGGCCAGCCCCCGCCCTGCAGGAAGGCGTCGCGCACGACCACGATGTAGTAGCGGGCCTGCACCAGGCCCGAGACCCAGCGGATGGCGTCGGGAATATTCTCGATCGGAAAGATCAGGCCGGAGAGCAGGAACGACAGGAGAAACGCCCCGAGCCCGACGACCTGCACGGCGGCCGCCTGGTTGGGAATGGCGGCCCCCACCAGCGAGCCGAAGGCCACCACGCAGAACACGAACAGCACGCTGCCGGCGACCAGCGGCGTGGGATCGCCGGCCAGACGCAGCCCGAAGAGCGTGAACATGAGGCCGACCGACAGCAGGCACTGGGTGAGCCCGGTGACCATGCCGGCCAGGATCTTGCCGAGCAGGTACTCGTGCGCCGAGATGCTCGACGCGTAGACCTGTAAGATCGTCTGCTGCTCGCCCTCGCGGGAGATGGCCAGCGCGGCCAGCACCGGCGGAAAGATGGACAGGGCCAGAACCAGGAAGCCGGGGCCGAAGAACTTTCGCGACTCGCGCCCCGGATTGAACCAGAGCCGCGTGGCCGTCCGGATCAGCGGACGGATGCGCTCCGGCGCGACCGATCGTGCGAAGGCCTCGGTCACCTGCGCGGCGCCGACACGGGTGAGCCGCGCGGTGTTGCCGTCGGTGGCATCGACGAGGATCTGCGCCTCGGTCGGGCGGCCGCGGCGGATGTCACGCGCGAAGTGCGCGGGGATGACGACGGCGGCGCGGACCCGGCCGCCGGTCAGGGCCGCCTCCGGCGCCGTGGCCGCCGGCAGCGTGACGACGCGGAACATGAGCGAGCCGCGGAAGGCCTCGGCGTACTGGCGCGACAGCGGGGTCTGGTCCAGGTCCTGGATGACGATCGGGATATCGGTCACCGTGAGCGAGACCGAGGTGCCCATCAGCGCGACGAGCGCCAGCGGCAGCACGAACGTCAGCGCCAGCGCGAGCCGGTCACGCCGGATCTGGGTGAGCTCCTTGTGAGCCTGGGCGAGGATGCGGCGCATGCTCGGGGCGGCCACGCTCAGCCCCTCACCGCCGCCGCAACCGTCGGCGCTGCGGCGTCCGCGCCCCGTGCCGCGATGACCAGGAAGACATCCTCCAGGGAGTAGTCCTGGTCGATCACCTCGAGCACGCGGATGCCCGCGCCGCCGAGTCGCGCGACGACGTCGCGCGCGGCGGCGCCGACGTCGCCCTGGACGATGACGTGCAGCCGGTCGCCGAACAGCGACACGCGCCAGGAGTCCATCGCCCCCTTCAGCAGCGCCGCGGCCCGCTGCGGTGCCTCGGCTCGGATCTCCAGCACGCGACCGCCCTGGGCGGCCTTCACGCCGCTCGGCGTGCCCTCGGCCACGAGCTCGCCCGCCACCATGAAGCCCAGCCGGTTGCACTGCTCGGCCTCTTCCAGGTAGTGCGTGGTCACGAGGATCGCCGTTCCCTGGTCGGCGAGCTGGTTGATCATGGCCCAGAAGGCGCGGCGGGCGATCGGGTCCACGCCCGAGGTCGGCTCGTCGAGAAAGACCACGCGCGGCTCGTGCATGATCGCCGCACCGAAGGCCACACGCTGCTTCCACCCGCCGGGCAAGCTCCCGGTGAGCTGGCGCCCCCGGTCGGCCAGGCCCGCGAAGTCGAGCACCCAGCGCTGGCGCGCCGCACGAATGTCGGCCGGTACCTGGTAGACGCCCGCGAAGAAATCGAGATTCTCCTCGATCGTCAGGTCGTCGTAGAGCGAGAACCGCTGCGACATGTACCCCACCTGCTGCCGCACGTCAGCCGAGCGGAGCTGCCCCACCTCACCGGCCAGGCGCACCTGCCCCGAGGTCGGCTCGAGCAGCCCGCACAGCATCTTGATCGTCGTGGTCTTGCCCGCCCCGTTGGCTCCGAGCAGGCCGTAGACCTCTCCGTAGCGCACCTCGAGATCGAATCCTTTGACCGCTTCGAAGTCGCCGAAGGTCTTGCGCAGGCCGCGCGCGCCGATGGCGACGGCCGGGTCGGGTGACGCGCTCGCGCGCCGGCCGGGGAACGGCGCCACGGGCCTGTCGTCCTCGAGCCCGCGCAGGGTGGCGACGAATGCGTTCTCGAGCGTGGGCGGACGCGCGCGCAACCCCTCGACGGCCAGCCCCGCCGCCACCAGCGCCTGGCGGATCGTCTGCTCGCCGGCCGCGACGTCGCGCACCATCACGTCGAGCCGGTCGCCGAAGCGCTGGACGTCGGCGACGCCGTCGCGCGCCGCCAGCGCCGCACTCGCGCGTCGCAGGTCGGCGGCGCGCACCTCCAGCCGCCCGAGGCCGAGCCCCTCGCGCAGCTCGGCCGGCGTGCCGGTGCGATGAATGCGCCCCTCGTGCATGAGCGCGACGCGATGGCAGCGTTCGGCCTCGTCGAGGTAGGGCGTGGCCAATAGAATAGTGATGCCCTGGCTCGAGAGCTGCGCCAGCGCGTCCCAGAACTCGCGGCGGGAGACCGGGTCGACCCCGGTGGTCGGCTCGTCCAGGAGCAGCACCCGCGGCTCGGCCACCAGCGCGCACGCCAGCGCGAGCTTCTGCTTCATGCCGCCGCTGAGCCGGCCGGCCAGCCGGTCGAGGAAGCGCTCGATCCCGAACATCGTCAGGTAGTGCTGGCCGCGGTGTTCGATCTCGGGTGCGGGCACGCGCCGGAGCTTGCCGATGTAGCGCAGGTTCTCGGCCACGCTCAGGTCGGGATAGAGGCTGAACGTCTGGGTGAGGTACCCGACGTGCTCGCGCGCCTCGCGCGGCCGCTGGCCGAGGAGCTCGGCCGTTCCCGCCGTGGCCTCCACCACGCCGCCCAGGATCTGGAAGGTCGAGGTCTTGCCGGCGCCGTCCGGCCCGATCAGCCCGAAGATCTCGCCCGCGCGCACCTCGAGGTCGATGCCGCGTACCGCCTCGACGGCGCGGTAGCGCTTGGTCAGGCCTCGCGCCAGGATGGCGGGCGCGGGGGAGTCCACGCGCGGGCTCATCGCGTCGCTCAACGATGTGTCGGGCGCGCGGGCCACGTCTGGCCGTCGACGAGAATCTCGCCGTCGGCCGGCATGCCCGGCTTGGCGAATCCGATGGCCCCGCGCAGGCGCAGCTTCACACCCACCACCTGCTTCACCCGGTCCTCGCGGAAGTAGGTATTCTCCGGCGTGAACGAGGCCTCCGGGTCGACCCGCATCACCTGCGCGTCGATGGGCTTGCGCGAGGCCGAGTCGAGGTAGACGCGCGCCGGCTGGCCCACGCGGACCCGGCCGATCTTCCCCTCGGGCACGAACGCTCGCAGGTAGACCTCGCCGAGATTGACCAGCGTGACGATGGCGGCGCCCGCCACCACAACCTCGCCCGGCTCGGCGCTGCGCGTGGCCACGGTGCCGGCAAAGGGCGCGACCACCTGGAGGTCCTGGCGGTTGGCGCGCGCCTCCTGCAGCGTGGCGCGCGCCCGTTCGGCGTCGGCCTCGGCCGCGGCGATGTCGGCCCGCGCCTGGAGGATCTGCCCGCGCACCGCCTCCACCTGCGAGGACCGGATGGCCGGGTTCATCAGGCCAGCCTTCGCCGCAGTGAGCGAGCCCTGCGCCGCTTCCACTTGGCGCCGCGAGGCCATCACGACCGCGGCCTGAGCTTCCTCGAGGCGCTCCGCACGCTTGGCTTCCTGTTCCGCCACCAGCCCCTTGGCGTAGAGGCGGACCATCGCCTCCCGGTCCCAGCGTGCCTGGGCGTGCGCGGCCTCGGCCTGCGCTTGCTGCGCCTCGGCCGCGGCCAGCTTGCCCTCGGCTTCGCTGACGCGGCCCTGAGCATCCACCCTGGACTGATCCACCCCGAACAGGCCCTGCCGGAGCTGCTCGTCGAGCACGGCGATCTGGTGTCCACTGAGCTTGGCGCGCGCTTCGGTCTGCCGCACGGACGCCGCCGCCTGCTGCTCGCGGGCGCGGATCTGCTCGTCGTCCAGCTGCGCGAGCACCTGGCCGGCCTCGACCCGATCACCTTCGCGTACGGTGATCTGCCGGATGCGGCCCGTGGTCTTGGCGGCGATGATCGCGTCGTCACTCTCGATCCGGCCGCTCACCGCGATCACGCCCGGCGCCAGGTCCGACGGCACGAGCACGAAGCGCCAGGCCACGAGGCCCCCGATGCCGAGGACCGCCAGGAGGACGCAGACGCGCAGGGAACGGCCCGAGATCATGGCCGGGGCCGCCGGCCCGGGTCGTGAGCCCGGCGTTCCGCTGGCGAATTGACGCTGGGGTGCCGGATGGCCTCAGCCAGTTCCGCGCCTCCTGGTTGCCGCCGCGATCGAACCACTGGCTCGGCTCGGCGCCGGCGACGGCGACCAGCGAGACCCACGAGAGGCAGCCCGCTACCGTGTCGGGGCAGGATGAAGCGTCCGGGAGAGCAAAGTCAAGCCGAGGAGACCTGCCTCTCATGGAAGGCGCCGGCACCCCGGATTGACTTCACGCGGGGACCTGGGCCACCCTTGCCGCCGAAAGCCCGGGCTGCCACGGGCGTCCCTCTCTGGGAGCGATGCGATCATGAACTGGCTGAAGAACATCGTCGAACACCTGGACTACCTGCGAGGCCGCTACGCGGCATTTCCCGTGCGTGACGACGCCGATCGGGAGGGTGTCCTGCACGTGCTGGACGAGGTGCGCCGCAAGGAGCTGCACCGCGTGCACGGGCGCAGCGTGCTCGAATCGACCGCGTTCCTCGATGCCGACATCCAGTACGACCTGTACGCCGTGCGGGACACGCAGGATGGTCAGGTGATCGGCTGCGTTCGACTCACCACGGCCGATCAGCTGGCCGCCATTGCCGAGAGCCGGGCGGAGTACCTCCTGGACCGGTTCCCGCCGGGGCTGCTGAAGCGCACACAGGTGTTCACCCGTCTGGCGATCCTGCCACTGTATCGGAAGACCGCGGCGTCGCTGGTCCTGCTCCGGCGCCTCTACGACGACGCGGTGGCCTCCGATACGCTGGCCAGCCTGCTGTCGTGCGAGCCGGGGCTCTACGCGGGGTACCTGCGGCTGGGGTTCCGCCCGCTGGGCGGTGTCCACCAGGGCGCGTCGGGCGGATTCCGGATTCCGATGGTCGCGATCCTCCACGACGAAGACCACATGCGCAAGATCCGCTCACCGATGCTCCGGCAGCTGGGCACCGTCAAGCCTCCCCTGCCGCGGGACGCCGTGCAGTGGTACCGCGCGCTCGAGGCGCGCGAGGGGCCCATCGATCCCGGCGTGTCCTTCTACACCGACGACGACGCCTCCGACGTGCACGATCCGTTGACGCGGGCGCTCACCCCGGCCGGCCGGGCCGCCCTCCTGCACAACGCGATGGAGATCAAGTGCGCGCACGGTGACGTGGTGCTGGGCGCCGGGGACGGCGGCCGGAACATGGGCTTCGTGCAACAGGGCGTGGTGCAGGTCGAGGACGCAGGGCGCGTCGTGGCGATGCTCGGGGAAGGCGAGCTGTTCGGCGAGATGGCGGTCGTGCTGAACGTCCCCCGCACGGCCACCGTGGTGGCCGTCGGCAACAACACCCAGGTGCTGATGCTGAGTCAGACCTGTCTCGAGCGCCTCACGAACCCCGCGGACGTGACGCAGGTCTGGCGCAACCTCGCCCGCGCGCTGGCTACACGAGTGCTCCGTGACCGCGGATGAACTCGAGGAGTGCTGCCGCCAGCTCGTCGGGCCGCTCGAACTGCACCGCGTGGCCGGCGTCGATCTCCACCAGCCGGTTGCCCGGCGCCGCGAGCAACGGCCCGAGGTAGGCGCGGACCTTGTGATTGTCGACGATGCGGTCGGCGGAGGCCGTCATCGCGAAGACGGGCAGCCGCACGCCGAGGATCGCTTCCCACGAGCGCTCCTGCACCTCGTCCATCACGATCACCGACTTCAGCGTGACCTCGGTCGTCTTCAGCGGATCGGCGTCGATGAAGTCCAGCCCGTCCGGCATCTGGGTGAAATCGGTCGCCTGTAGCGGGATCGGCGCGAAGGACTCTTCGCGGCCGGGCGCCAGATCGAAGTGCGTGACCAGCGCCTGCACGACGCGCTCGGTCATGTCGATCACCGAGCGGAACCGCGCGTTCCAGAACAGGCCCGGGGTGATCAGCAACAGCGTGGCGAGTGCTCGCTCGTGCTGCAGGCGCTCGGCGGCCACCGCGGCGTACTGACCCCCCTGACACCAGCCGGCCAGGTGAATGCGCTCGAATCGGCCGGCGAGCATCCGCAGGTGCTCGACGACGTCCTCGACGCTGCGATCGGCGCTGGCCAGATCGCCACGGCCGGCATTCAGACCGCAGCCGCGCCGGTCGGGGGCGAAGACGGTCAGCGTCGAGTGCGCACGCGCCGCGTCGGCGAGCGGCCGCTGCCAGGCGGAATGGCTCATGCCACCGTGGAGCACCACGAGCACGTCGGAGCCCGTCTGGGGTCCCCACTGGCGATAGTGGATATCGTAGCCGTCCGACATGGTCTGGGTGTGCACCGTCTCCGACTCGGACCAGGCGCGGTGGGCCGTCCGGCAGGTCAATCCCCAGCCGCGCGTCCACGCCGTGGGCGCCGTGAGCTGCAGCCCCTCGGTGGTGACCTCGGCGTAGGGCCGCCGCAGGTCGAGCTCCCCGCCCCGCCCCCACTTCAAGCTGGGGCTCACCGGCTCGCGCTCGATGAGTCGCGAGCCGAAGGCGCCCTCCTGGGCAACCAGCAGCTTGCCCGCCGCCGCGGCCACGAGCATCGCGGCGCGGGTGAGCACCGAGGTCTCGCCCACGTGGGCGCCGATGATGATCGGCCAGCCCCGCGCGCGCAGCGCCTCGACGACACGGAGCGCGCGGAGCACGCCGCCGACCCGCGAGACCTTGAGGTTCGCCATGAAGCGTCCCGGCGCGTCGTCGTAGCGCTCGAGATCGGCCAGCGTGCACAGGCTCTCGTCGAGAATGATCGGCACGCCCAGGCCCACGCCGATGCGGCTGTGGGTCTCGACATCCCGCGGTCGCACCGGCTCCTCGACGCCGAAGAATTCGCACTCGAGCGCGCGCAGATAGGGGAGCGCCTGCTCCGGCGTCTCGGCCCAGAGGTTGTTGGCATCGACGCGCACGCGATGACCGGTCACGCCGTGCCACGCGGTCAGCTCGGCGATGCTGCGCAGCTTCAGCCGATCGACCTCCAGGTCGCCGACGAGCTTCACCTTGAAGTCGGTCACCCCCAGGATGCAGTACTGATCGATCAGGAAGCGCGTCTTCCAGGGCTCGTCGTTGCCGAGCACCGCGGAGTACACGTGGGGGCCGCCCGGTGGAGTCAGCTCGAGCATCGCCTCGACGCTCTGCTCGCGCTCGCGGGCGAACAGATCGAGCAGCGCCGACTCGATCGCGCACCACACCGACGGCGAGGCGTCGACGGCGGCGGTGTTGTCGGCCAGCCAGCTCCGCAGGGCCTCGAGACTCGTGCAGCCGGACTGGATGGCCCCGAGCCACGTGCCCACCCACTGCGTGCAGGACGCGCGCGTCTCTCCCGTCACGTACGCCCGCGGACACCCCTCGCCGTACCCCCGGTGTTCGCCGCGCGCGGCCTCCACCCACAGGCTCTCGCCGTGCGTTCGCGCGGCGGAGGCCTGGCGAAACGTCATCTTGAGGGGAACTCTCAGCTCGGAGAAGTGCAGACGAACTGGCTGGCTCATCGAATCGTCGTCCTTTGTTCGAGCGGCCGGCAACGGTGCGAGCGAGCGCTCCACGCGTGTCGCAGCGAACGCAACGTGCCCCGGCGCGAGCGTTTCAGTAGAGCATCGCCCCCCGCAGGGGTCAAGGCCCGCAACCGCGCGGCGAGCCACTTGACCTCGACGCGCATCCAGTGGATTCTCCGGCGAGGCGAGGCCAGCGGGTCCACGAACCCCAGAGCAGGCGGTGTAGCCTCCGCCGAGGAGGAGGCGACGTTCTGCACGTCCCGTCCCCAGGCGTGACCACCCGGGCATCCGTGGCCGATACCGCGACGCTCCTGGCCAGCACCCCCCTCTTCAACGACGTCGATCCCGCCGCGCTGCACCGGATCGCCGAGCTGACCGACGAGGTCCACATCGCGGGCGGCGCCACCCTGATGACCGAGGGTGAGCCCGGGGAGTGTTTCTACCTGGTCATCAGCGGGCGGCTACAGATCTTCTCGGCCTCGCGGGGAGTACCGCGGGTCGCGGAGATCGGCCAGCACGAGACGGTCGGTGAGATGGCCATGCTCACCGGAAGTCCCCGCTCGGCGACGGTCCGGGCCGTACGCGACAGTCGCCTGATCCAGTTCTCGAGAGCGGCGTTCGACCGTCTCGTGACCGAGCATCCGGGCGCGATGATGCACCTCGCCCGCACACTCGTCCTGCGCTTTCAGCACGCCGTGAGCTCGCCCAGCCTCGGGTCGGCGCCGGCGACCATCACCTTCGTCGGTGCCGGCGCGGGCGCGCCGGTGCGCCAGATCGTGGCCGACATGGTCTCTGCCCTGAGCAGCTTCGGCTCGACGCTACACCTGACCGCCTCGACGGTGGACACCCTCCTCGGCGCTCGAGCCGCGCACACCTCGGCGGACGGCCCCGGCAGCGTCCGCCTGGCCGAGTGGCTGTCCGAGCAGGAGCAGCGCCACCGCATCGTGGTCTACGAGGCCGACGATGGCCCGACCGAGTGGACGCGGCGGTGCCTGCGACAGGCCGATCGCGTGGTGTTCATCGGTCGGGCCGCGTCCCCCCCAGCCCTCAACGAGGTGGAGGCCGCCTTCTGGCGCTCGGATGTCGCCACCAAGCGCGTGCTGGTGCTCGTCCACGAGCCGACCGTGGATCGTCCATCCGGCACCGAGCATTGGCTGGCGCACCGTCCGGTCGACTCTTACCATCACCTTCGCGGCGGCAGCGGCCCCGACGTCGCGCGACTGGCCCGGCACCTGCTCGGCCGGTCGACCAGCGTCGTGCTCGGCGGCGGCGGCGCGCGCGGCTTCGCGCACATCGGTGTCCTGCGCGCGCTCGACGAGGCCGGCGTGCCGGTGGACCTCATCGGCGGCACGAGCCAGGGCGCGATCATAGCCGCCCTCTACGCTTTCGGCCACGATCACCAGTCGATACTCGACCTGGTCCGCCGCAGCTTCGTGGAGCGAGGTATCCAGCGGCTGCGGGACTGTACGCTGCCGATCGTCTCCCTCTTCAACGGCCGGCGCGCCGTCGAGATGGTGAAGACGATGTTCGCGGAGGCCCGTATCGAGGATCTCTGGCTGAGCTACTTCTGCGTGTCGAGCAACCTCACCCGGGCCTCCTGCGAGGTGCACCGGACCGGCGTCCTCCACAAGTGGCTGCGGGCCAGCGCCGGCGTCCCCGGCTTCTTTCCGCCCTTCCCGCACAACGGCGACCTGCTGGTGGACGGCGGCGTCCTCAACAATCTCCCGGTGGACATCGCGCGCCAGCTGTCGGCCGGCACCGTGATCGCGGTGGACGTGACGGCACCGGACGATCTGACGACCCGCGTCGGCGCCTTCGATTCGATGTCGGGCTGGCGCCTGCTCGCCGAGCGGCTGAATCCGTTCTCCTCCGCTCCCCGGCTGCCCAACATCGCCCAGATCCTCTCCCGGACCGCCACGCTCGCCAGCGTCTACCACCGCGAATCGTCGCGACACCTCGCCGACCTGTACCTGCAGCCGCCGGTGGAGCAGATCGGCATGCTGGAATGGAAGGCGCTGAACGCCATCGCGGAGCTGGGCTACCGGTACGCGGCCGAGCAGATCGCCGCCTGGCAGGCCGGATCGTCAGCGTCGCCGGCCAGCTGACGGAAACCAGCATCGATCGCCACCACGTCGCTCACCCCTTGTCGTACTCGTCGTGGCGGCGCCACCAGAGGCCCGTTTCGTTGCGTCCCTTGGGGGCGCGGTCGAGCCACTGGTACATGCCCCAGAGGCCGTCCACTCCGCGCGCGTAGGTGGAATAGGTGTGGTAGACGACGCCGTCCTCGAGCGCGAACGCGCTCATGCCCGGCCTCTCGCGCGTGTACGTGGCCACGTCGGTTCCGGTCATCGCCGCGAACTCGGCGACCGGCCCCTCGCCGCCGGCTTTCCGGACCAGCGGGCGCCTCGCGCCCGTAGTTGTATTCGACGAGCCCCTCGCGCTGCTGCTCCTCGGTGAACCAGACGTTGAAGTCGACGTTGAAGTCGCCGCCGAACGAGGACGCCCAGGGAAACGTCCACCCCATCCGCCGCTTGTACGCCTGCAGCTTCGCGAGCGGCGCCCGCGACACCGCCCAGAGCATGACGTCGTGGTTGGCCAGGTGGACGGCGAAGCCGTTGAATCCGTCCGCGATCGCCGAGCAGGACGGACACCCCGCCGTGTAGTCGGGCCCGAACATGAAGTGGTAGACGAGGAGCTGCGAGCGCCCACGGAAGAGGTCGGCCAGCGAGGCGCTCCCCTCGTCGGTCTCGAATCGATACTGCCTTGTCGACCCGAACCCACGGCAGCTCCTGCCGCCGCCGCGCCAGCTCGTCGCTGCGCCGCGTGAGCTCCTTCTCCGCCTCGAGCAGCTCCAGCCGCGCGGCGAGCCAGTCCTTACGTGTTCCGGTCACGTGCTTCGTCATCGCTCTCCTCTCCCCTCCTCGGTGTCCCGCGGGCGCCCCAAGCCGTGCTCGGCCTCGAGCGCCCCAGGCGGCTCACCGCAGCTTCTTGATCTTCTCGGCCAGGACGCCGGTGAAGTGCTTCCAGCCATCCTCGTGGCCGCGGCCCATCTCGTCGTCGGGGAGCCCGCTGTGCGTCAACACCAGGTCCGTGGCGCCGCGGGAGGGCGTCATCTCGATGGTCACCCGGGATTCGAGCCCGCGCGTCGCTTCCGACACCCAGGCGAACTCCAGCAGCCGCGGGCGCTCCACGCGCAGGTAGCGGCAGTAGTGCGGCCACGGACGGCCGAGATGCTCCGCCTCCCAGTACCAAAGCTCGTCGACCGCGGCCTTGCGGAGTACGGCCCGGCGCGGCTCGAGCCAGCGCCGGAACAGGTCGGGCTCGGCCCACGCGTCGAAGACCTCTTCGGGCGACGCCTCGATGCGCCGGGGGACGGTGACCTTCAGGAGAGGGGTGGCTCGGGCTCGTTCCGGTCGTGGGCATCGTCAATCTCTCTTTCTGTTCGCTTTGAGGAATGCCTCGAGCTTGTCGAGACGGTCGTTCCAGAACTGCTCGTAGCGGGAGGCCCAGCCCGCGATGCGCCGGATCGGCTCCGGATCGAGGGCGATGTGGTGCTCGCGCCCGGCCCGCGTGCGCCGCACCAGCCCGGCGCGCTCGAGCACCTTCACGTGCTTCGACACGGCGTTGAACGACATGTCGAAGGGCTCGGCGAGCTCGGTGACGCGCGAGGCGCCCTTCGACAGCCGCTGGACGATCTCCCGGCGCGTCGGGTCCGAGAGCGCCGCGAAGGCGAGGTCGAGAACCGGGGTCGTCATATATTCAACCTGTGGGTTGAATATAGCAGCCGGTCCGCCCGTGTCAAGCGATCGGCGGAACTCCTTCGATCACGTCCCCGGCCCGGTGCGCGGTCGCGGCGACCGATCCGCGTCCGCGAAAGGCGCTTACACGCTCGCGAGCTGAGCGGCGGCTTGAGGGACGACTCGTCGTCGCCCGCCGTCGGTTCTTACCGCCCGGTTGGGTGCCGGGCCGAGCCGCTGCGCCTGACGCGGTGCGCTCCCGGGGTCGTGTGGCGCTCGCCGTCGTGACCGTCGCCCCCACTGGGCGTCGGCGCTTCCCGCAGGGCCGCGTCGACCAGCGCGTCCATCATCCAGCGCACCACCGCCTCCGTCTCGCGATCGGTCGCTCCGCAGATGTCCTTGAGGATGATCATCGGCTCGATGCCGTAGACGACCGCCAGCGCTTTCAGCAGGCGCCGGTACGTACGCGGCTTCAGCCTCCGTCGCAGAGGCTGAAGGGTGGTGGCGAGAATCTCGGTCCGCTGTCCACGACGGAATGGCTCCTCCTCGAGCCGCCCGGCGGCCTCCAGCGCCTGGTGCTCGAGCGCCAGCTGGAGCGCGGCGCGCATGTGCGGCTCGTACTCGGCGAAGCGCGAATAGGTTCGGTCGAGGAGCTCGTGAAGCCGCTGCTTGGCGTCGCCCTGCTGGGGCACGGCGCGCCGCACCGGGCCCAGCGCCTCGGCGATCACGGCGCTCACGAGCTTGCTGCGGGAAGGAAAGTACCGGTACGCGGTGGCCCGGGACATGCCGGCGCCCTGGGCGACCTCGGCCACGGACGGGATGCCTCCGCGGCGCACCAGCCGGACGGCCTCGTCGAGCAGGCGGCGGAAGACCCGGCCGCGGTGTCCCGCGCCGAGGTCCGGGAGGGCGTAGAAGGGTCTGGCGCCTTTCTTCACTCGGCGGTAGTATGACCTACTTTTTGAGACGCGTGTCTCAATCGCCCGTGCCGCAGCGTGGCAGCCGGGAGGCGACAGTGCTCGTCGAGCGCATGGCCGTCGAGATCGAGGGCGAGGGCGAGCCGGTGCTGATGATCCACGGCCTCGGCGGGTCCTCCAACACGTTCACGCCTCTGCTGGCGGCGCTCGCCCATCACCGGACCGTTCGATTCGACCTTCCCGGATCGGGACGCTCTCACCGGGTCGAGGGCGCGCTGTCGCTGGCGCTGTTCCTCGACAAGACCCGCGTGGTCCTGCAGCGAGCGGGCGTCGAGCGCGCGCACGTGGTCGCGCACTCGATGGGCACGATCATCGCGGCCCACCTGGCCGCCTCGGAGCCCGGACGCGTGGCCAGCCTGACCCTCTTCGGTCCCCTGCTCGCCCCGCCCGAGCCGGCCCGCGTGGCCCTCCGCGCGCGCGCCGCGCAGGCCCGCGAGGGCGACATGCAGCCCATCGCCGACGCGCTGCTTGCGGTCAGCATCGCGTCGGAGACGAGAGCGCGGAGACCCGCGGCCGTCGCGTTCGTCCGCGAGTCGCTCATGCGCCAGGATCCCGAGGGGTATGCGCGCACCTGCGAGGCACTGGCCGGGATGGGCCCCGCCGACACGTCCCGGATCGACTGCCCGACCTTGCTCGTCACCGGTGACGAGGACGCGGTCGCCCCGCCGCAGGCGGTGCGCATGATGGGCGAGCGAATCACCGGGAGCCGCGTCGAGGTGCTGCGCGGCTGCGGGCACTGGACGCCGGTACGAAAAGCCCGAGGAGTGCACCGGTCTACTGAAGCGATTCCTGAACGAGAGGAGACCGACATGGCGAACGTCCTCTTCACGAACGTCCGCATCATCGACGCCACCGGTGCTCAGCCCTACACGGGCGAGGTCCTAGTCCAGGGCAACCGCATCGCCCGCGTCGGCCGCGGGTCCCGCAGCGTCGCCACGACCGGGGTGACCGTGATCGACGGCGCCGGCGCCACCCTGATGCCGGGCATGTGCGAGGCCCACACCCACTTCGGCTGGACCAACTCCAAGACGCTGGACGCCATCCAGAAGCTGCCGCCCGAGGAGCACACGCTGTGGGCGGCGCAGGTGGCCAAGCTCTACCTCGACTACGGCTGGACGTCCTGCGTCGGGGCCGCGACGCCCAAGCCGCGCCTGGATTGCGTGATTCGCGACGCCATCAACTCCGGGCAGATCCCGGGACCGCGCTACCTGGCCGCCAGCCAGGAGATCACGGTGACCGGCTCGCTCGGCGATGACATGCTGCCCCACCTGCCGTTCCCCGAGATGTCGTTCGGCTGCGTGGTGGACGGCCCCGACGGCATGCGGAAAGCGGTGCGCATGTTCCTCAAGTACGGCGTCGACCAGGTGAAGCTCAACCTGTCCGGCGACAACCTGGTCCCCGGCGCAGACGCGCTCACCAGCTGGATGAGCGACGAGGAAGTCGCGGTCGCCGCCCACGAGGTGAAGGTGCGCGGCAAGCGCCTGGCCTCCCACGCGCGGTCCAGCGAGTCGGTGAAGCAGAGCCTGCGCCACGGCGTCGAGGTCATCTACCACGCGAGCTTCGCCGACGAGGAAGCTCTCGACATGCTGGAGGCCAAGAAGGACAAGATCTTCGTGGCGCCCGGCCTCTCGGTGATCATCCGCCTGCTCTACGACGGCGAGGTCGTCGGCATCACCAACGACATGGCCAAGCGCATGGGCTACGAGCTCGAGCTGGAGGCCGCCTGCAACAGCATGAAGGCCATGCTCCGACGCGGCATCCGGGTGCTGCCCGGCGGCGACTACGGCTTCGCGTGGGCGCCCCACGGCGAGAACGCCAAGGACCTCGAGTACTTCGTGAAGTACCTCAACATGACGCCGATGGAGGCGCTGATCTCGGCGACGCGCTGGGGCGGGCAGATCATGATGCGCAAGGATCTCGGCGAGATCCGCGAGGGCTGGCTCGCCGACCTGCTGCTGGTGGACGGCGACCCGCTGGCCAACATCTCGATGCTGCAAGACAAGTCCAAGCTGCTGGCGATCATGAAGGACGGCGAGTTCACCAAGTCGCCGGAGATCCGCTCGACCCGGAGCCGCTTCGTCGCATGACGCGACTCGGGCGCGTGGTCTGGGCGCTGCTGATCGGCGTGCCGATCCTCGCCTTCGCGCTGTGGGCGCTCCAGGACAACGCGCGCCTGTTCGTCATCACCCTGCTCAACAGCCTCACCCTGGCCTCGCTCTACTTCATCGTGGCCAGTGGCTTCACGCTCGTCTTCGGGCTCATGCGCAACGTCAACCTCGCGCATGGCTCGCTGTACCTGCTGGGCGGCTACCTCGGGTTCTTCACCGCACAGTTCACCGGCTCCTGGCTGCTGGCGCTGGCCGCGGGCTTCGCCGCCGCGGCGCTCGTCGGGCTGGTCATGCAGGTGTCGATCTTCCGCTTCATGCCCGGCCAAGACCTGAGACAGACCATGGTCACCATCGGCCTGTCCATCGTCTTCGCCGATCTGCTCATGTGGGCGATCGGCGCCCAGGTCCATCAGATGTCACCGCCGGCGGCGCTCGACGGCCCGCTGCGGGGGTTGCCGGTGATCCGGGCCTACTCGACCTACCGGCTGTCGCTGCTGCCGATCGGCATCGTGATCGGCGTGGCGCTGTGGCTGTTCCTGAACCGCACACGCGTGGGCATGATGATCCGGGCCGGCGTCGACGACCGCGCCATGCTCGCGGCCGCCGGCGTCAACGTCAACGTGGTCTTCGCCACGACCTTCGCCATCGGCGCCGGCCTGGCCGGGCTCGGCGGCGTCATCGGGGCCGTCGAGCTGTCGATGGTGCCGGGCGAGGACACGCGGCTGCTGCTCGCCTCGCTCGTCGTGGTGATCGTCGGCGGGATGGGCAGCGTCGTGGGGGCGGCGGTCGGGGCCGCCATCCTCGGCCTCGCGGAGACGTACGGGCTCGCCTACGCGCCGACCTACAGCGTGGTCTTCACCTTCGTGATCCTGGTGCTCGTGCTGGCCTTCCGCCCGCGCGGCATCCTCGGCCGGCCGGCGTGAGCGCGGCCGACTGGCGCCGGGCCATGAACCTCCAGACGACGCGCCCCCGCGCGGCCGGTGGCCCGCGGCCGGCGGCCGCGCCCGAACGGCGGCCGCGGCGGCGGTTCACCAATCCGGTGCGGGCGCGGCACATCATCGGGCTGGCGTTCCTGCTCGCCTATCCGTGGTTCGCCACGCCGTTCTTCACGTACCAGATCGGCGCCCAGGCGCTCGCGCTGGGATTGATCGCGCTGTCGCTCACGTTCCTCGCCGGCGCCGGCGGCATGATCTCGCTCGCGCAGATGACGGTGGCCGGGCTCGCCGGCTACATGGTGGCGATCTTCGGCACCGCCGCCACCAATGGTGTCACCCTGGGCTGGCCGTGGTGGCTGGCGGTCCTGATCGCGATCGTCATCGCGGTCCTGGCCGCGACCTTCATCGGCTGGCTCTCGGTCCGCACCGAGGGCATCTACACGATCATGATCACGCTCGCCATCGGCGTGGCCTTCTACTACCTGACGCTGCAGAACTACGCCGTGTTCAATGGCTTCCAGGGCGAGCAGGAGGTGTTCCCGCCGACGCTGGCTGGCATCTACTGGCGCGATGCCAAGCCGTTCTACTACCTGACGCTGGCCTGCGCGCTGGTCGGCTACCTCTTCGTCGTGTACCTGCTGCGCACGCCCTTCGGCATCGCGCTGCAGGGCATCCGCGACAACGCGCGCCGCATGCAGGCGCTCGGCTTCAACGTGACGGCCCATCGGGTGGCGGCCTACGCGGTGGCCGGGGCCCTCGCCGCCGTGGGCGGCGTGCTGTTCACCTGGTACAACGGCCTGGTCACCCCGGGCTCGGTCGGAACCGGCTGGCTCATCAACATCCTCGTCATCGCGGTGCTCGGTGGCATGGGCCATCCGATCGGCGCGTTTCTCGGCGCCATCGTGTTCGTGCTCCTGCAGAACTTCGCCATCGACGTCATCAACCGCGAGCGCTTCAACCTGGTCATCGGTGTGGTGTTCCTCGTCATCGTGCTGTTCTCGCGCGACGGCCTGCTCGGCTGGTGGGCGGCCCTGCGCGCCCGGATGTCAACTCAAAGAGGAGGCAGTCCATGGACAGCCGCAAGAAGACGCTCGTACGCGCCCTCGTCGTCACCGTCGCGGTCCTCGCCGTCCTGACGGCCGGCGCGATCGCCCAGGCGCCGCCAGTCAAGATCGGCCTGCTCGCCACCCTGGAGGGTCCGTTCGCAGCGGGCGGCCAGGACGGCATGCGCGGCGCCGAGCTCGCCGTGAAGCAGCGCAACGGCGTGGTGGCCGGCCGCAAGATCGAGATCCTCAAGGCCTCGTCCGACGCCAAGCCGGACGTGGCGGTGAACGCCACGCGCAAGCTCGTCGAGCAAGACAAGGTCGACATCATGGTCGGCCCGCTGTCGGGCTCCGAGGGCATCGCGGTGAAGGAGTATTCCAAGAGTCAGCCCACCATCACGTTCATCAACGGCTCCTCGGGGGCCCAGGGCGCCACGCTGCAGAGCCCGTCGCCGAACTTCTTCCGCTTCAACACCGACGGCGGCCAGTGGATGGTCGGGGTCGGCAAGGCCGCGCTCGACAAGGGCTACAAGCGCGTGATGATCATCGCCGAGGACTACGCCTTCCCCTACTCGCAGGTGCAGGGCTTCATGACCGAGTACTGCAAGCTGGGCGGCAAGGTGCCGGTCAAGGCCTGGGTGCCGCTGGGCGGCAAGGACTACTCTTCCGTGATCGCGCGCGTCCCCAAGGACGTCGACGCGCTGGTGGTGGTGCTGGGCGGCGCCGACGCGGTGAACTTCCTCAATCAGTACGAGCAGGCCGGCGGTGACAAGCCGATGATCGGCGGCTCCATCACGGTGAGCCAGGACATCCTCAACTACAAGGGCAAGCGCCGCGACTCGCTGGTCGGCACCATCGCCGGCGCGCCCATCGCCGATGCCTACGAGGCGCCCGAGTGGAAGGCGTTCGTCGCCGACTACAAGAAGAACTTCCCCGACGGCTATCCGAGCCCGTCGCTGTTCGCCCTCGTGTACTACCTCAACATGAAGGCGACGCTCGACGGCCTGGAGGCCGTGAAGGGCGACCTCTCCGACGGCCAGAAGAAGTACCGGGACGCGCTCAGCAAGATGACGCTCAAGTCGCCCGTCGGCGATATCAAGCTCGACGCCAACCGCCAGGCGATCGGCACGACCTTCGTCACCGAGGTGGTGAAGGACTCGCAGGGCAACCTCTACAACAAGGTGCTCAAGAAGATCGACAACGTGAACCAGACGCTGGGTGTCCCGCCCGCCGAGTTCAAGATCGGCTCGCGCGACGAACCGAATTGTCCGTGACGTGGGGCGCCCCGATATGGCCGCTATTAACGTGGGGGGCCAGATATGGCCCCACACACCCCCACGCTCCGCGCCCCGGGAAACCCGGAGGCGCTTCGCGGGTGTGCAGTCACATCGGGGCACGGACACGGTGGCGAGGTACGCCGGCTAGTGGCTACGTCTAGTGTCGGGTAACGCCCTCGTTCTGGAGGGCGTTACCCGGACGTTCGGCGCCCTGCGCGCGATCGAGGACATCTCGTTCTCGGTCGCCGTGGGGGAACGCCGTGCCGTGATCGGCGCCAACGGCGCCGGCAAGACCACGCTGTTCAACGTCGTCACCGGCGACTTTCCGGCCACGCGGGGTCGGGTGCGATTCTTCGGTGAGGACGTGACCGCGCTGCCACCCCACGAACGGATCCGGATGGGGCTGCGACGCACGTACCAGTCCTCGCTGCTGTTCCGCGACCTCACGGTGCGCGACAACCTCTTCCTGGCGGTGCGCGGCGTCTCCCGCAACCGCTTCAGCTTCCTCCGTGCCCCGAGCAACGGTCCCGTCCAGGAGCTTCTCGAGCGCGTCCGGCTCACGCACATCGCCACCTCCCCGGTGGCCGCGCTGTCGCACGGCCAGCAGCGCCAGCTCGAGATCGGCATGGCGCTGGCGGGGGCGCCGCGCCTCATCCTGTTCGACGAGCCCGCCGCCGGCCTGTCGCCCGGCGAGCGCGTGGAGCTGGTGGCGCTGCTCAGGGACTTGCCGGTCCACATCGGCTTCGTCCTCATCGAACACGACCTCGACATCGCGCTGCGCGTGGTCGACCGCGTCACCGTGTTGCACAACGCGCGCGTGCTCAAGCACGGTTCTCCCGCGGAGATCGAGAACGACGCGGAAGTGCAGGCCATCTACATGGGGGAGCGACGCCACTGATCCTCGAGATCCAGAATCTGGACGTCTACTACGGCCGCGCCCATGCGCTGCAGGGCGTGTCGCTCGCGCTCGACCATGGCGTCCTGGCCGTCGTCGGCCGCAACGGCATGGGCAAGACGACGCTGTGCAACGCCGTGACGGGACTGGTGCGGGCCTCGGGGAGCGTGAAGCTCGCCGGCGAGGAGATCTTGGGCCTGGCGCCGAACGTGATCACCGGCAAGGGCGTCGGCTACGTCCCGCAGGGACGGCGGGTGTGGCCCTCGCTGTCCGTGGACGAGCACCTGCGTCTGGCCCGGCGCCGGGGCCCGTGGACGGTCGAGCGCGTCTATCAGACGTTCCCGCGCCTGGCCGAGCGCAAGGGCCACGGCGGCGCCGAGCTTCTCGGGCGGCGAGCAGCAGATGCTGGCGATCGCGCGCGCGCTGCTGTTCAACCCGAAGCTGCTGGTGATGGACGAGCCGACCGAGGGCCTGGCGCCCATCATCGTGCAGCAGGTCGAGGCGATGCTGAAGGCCCTCGCCGCCGAGGGTGAGATCTCCGTGCTGCTGATCGAGCAGAATCTCGGCGTGGCCATCGACGTCGCCGACACGATCGACGTGATGGTGAACGGCCGCATCACCCGCTCGATGAGCGCGGCCGAGCTCGGCGCCGACCGCGAGCTCCAGCAGCGCCTGCTCGGCGTGAGAACGGACGTCGACGAGGGGCCGGACACGGCGGTCGAGGAGCCGCCGGAGCCGACGGTCCAGGTGCTGACGGTCAAGCGCGCCACCGATTCGGTGGTGACGGAGCCGCCCGCGTCGCCGGAAGAGCGCACGATACGCGGGGTCACGCGGTGGGGCTCCACCGGCCGCGACCGCGTGGTGGGAGACAACCAGCCGGCCGCGGCTGCGGTGCCGGAGCCGCGCGTCGTGGAGCTCCCGGTGGCCCAGACCATCGCACGCGCGGCGTACATCGCGGGCACCTTCGACACCAAGGGACGCGAGCTCTCGTATCTGAAGGCCTGTCTCGAGAGGCTGGGGGTGCGGACGGTGACCGTCGATCTGGCCACGTCCGGCAAGCCATCGTCCGCCATGGTCCATCCGCGTGAGGTGGCACGACACCATCCCGGCGGCGAGGGCGCGGTGTTCACCGGCGACCGTGGCTCGGCGGTCACCGAGATGGCCATCGCCTTCGAGGAGTTCGTGACGCGGCGGCGCGACATCGGTGGCCTGATTTCCGCCGGCGGATCGGGGGGCACCGCGCTCGCCACCCGCGCGATGCGCCGCCTGCCCATCGGCGTGCCCAAGGTGATGGTGTCCACGGTGGCGTCCGGCGACGTGAAGCCCTACGTCGGCCCCTCGGACATCTGCATGATGTACTCGGTCACGGACGTGTCGGGGATCAACCGCATTTCGGAAAAGGTGCTGGCGAATGCGGCCCATGCGCTGGCCGGCATGCTCGCGTTCTCGCGCTCCCCGGCGTCGCCCGAGGTGCACAGCAAGCCCGCCCTCGGACTGACGATGTTCGGCCTGACCACCCCCTGCGTCCAGGCGGTGTGCAAGCAGCTCGAGGCCGAGTACGACTGCCTCGTCTTCCATGCCACCGGCACGGGCGGGCAGAGCATGGAAAAGCTCGCGGACTCGGGCCTGCTCGCCGGTGTGCTCGACATCACCACCACCGAGGTGGCCGACGAGATCGTGGGCGGCGTGCTCACGGCCGGCCCGGCGCGGATGGACGTTTTCGCGGCGGCCGGCATCCCGTACGTCGGCTCGTGCGGAGCCCTGGACATGGTCAACTTCTGGGCCCGGCCGACCGTCCCCGCGCAGTTCAAGGACCGGAACCTGCACGTGCACAACCCGAACGTCACGCTGATGCGGACGACATCCGTGGAGGCGGCCCGCATCGGCCGCTTCATCGTGGACAAGCTCAATCGCATGCAGGGCCCGGTGCGCTTCCTGATCCCCGAGGGGGGGTTCTCGGGTCTCGACCGGCCGGGCGGTCCGTTCTGGGATCCAGCCGCGAACCGGGCGCTGGTCGACGTCATCGCGTCGAACTTCCGGGCCGGGACGAACCGAAAGCTCCTGAGGCTCCCCCACCACATCAACGACCAGGCGTTCGTCGACGCGCTGGTCGCCACCTTCAACGAGATCAAGACCCCATGGCCAGAATCGCGCGTCAAGACATCCTGACGACCCTGCGGGGGATGGTGCGTCGCGGCGAGCCGATCATCGGCGGCGGCGCCGGCACCGGGCTGTCCGCCAAATGCGAGGAGGCCGGCGGCATCGACCTCATCGTCATCTACAACTCGGGCCGCTACCGCATGGCCGGGCGCGGCTCGCTGGCCGGCTTGCTGGCCTACGGCAACGCCAACGAGATCGTGGTCGAGATGGCGCGCGAGGTGCTGCCCGTCGTCCAGCGCACGCCGGTGCTGGCCGGAGTCAACGGCACCGATCCGTTCCTGCTGGTCGATCCCTACTTGAAGAACCTCGGTGAGCTGGGCTTCTCGGGCATCCAGAACTTCCCCACCGTCGGGCTCTTCGACGGCGTGATCCGCGCCCAGCTCGAGGAGACCGGGATGGGCTATGCGCTCGAGGTCCAGCTGGTGGAGCGGGCGCGGCATTTCGACCTGCTCACCACGCCCTACGTGTTCTCCGAGGACAACGCCCGCGACATGGCCAAGGCCGGCGCCGACATCGTCGTGTGTCACATGGGGCTTACCACCGGCGGCGCCGTCGGCGCGCGCACGGCGCTCGCGCTGCCGGACTGCGTGCCCATGATCGACGCGTGGGCGGCGGCGGCCCGCGCGGTGAGCCCGGACATCCTCGTGCTGTGCCACGGCGGGCCCATCGCGACGCCGGAGGACGCCACCTACATCCTGGACCACTGCCGGGGCGTGCACGGCTTCTACGGTGCCTCCAGCATGGAGCGCCTGCCCACGGAGATCGCCCTGACCGAGACCACTCGGACCTTCAAGCGCATCACGAGGCGGAAGGAGAACGCGTCATGACAGGCACTCAACTCGGACAGGTCGCCCTGGCCGTCGTCGTCGTCGCGGCGATCGTCGCGATCGTCGTCTGGCTGCTCAACTGGCTCTACCTGCGCTCCTCCAAGGAGCGGGCGTTCGTGCGCACCGGCTTCGGCGGGCAAAAGGTCGTCCTCAACGGCGGCGCCCTCGTGCTGCCGATCATCCACGAGGTGATTCCGGTGAACATGAACACGCTGCGCCTGGAGGTGACGCGGGGCCGCGAGCGCGCCCTCATCACCAAGGACCGCATGCGCGTGGACGTCACCGCCGAGTTCTACGTCCGGGTGCAGGCGGCGCCGGAAGCGATCGCGTCCGCCGCCCAGACGCTGGGCCAGCGCACCATGCAGCCGGAAATGCTCAAGGAGCTGGTCGAGGGCAAGTTCGTCGACGCGCTGCGCACCGTGGCCGCCGAGATGACCATGGAGGAGATGCACGAGAAGCGCGGCGACTACGTCAAGCGCGTGCGGGCGGTGGTGTCGGCCGACCTGCTCCAGAACGGCCTGGAGCTGGAGACGGTGTCGCTCACCCAGCTCGACCAGACCGCCATGGAGTTCTTCAACCCGTCGAACGCCTTCGACGCCGAGGGTCTGACGCGGTTGACCGAGACCATCGAGACGCGCAAGAAGAAGCGCAACGACATCGAGCAGGACACCATGATCCAGATCCGCAACAAGAACCTGGACACCGAGCGCCAGGCGCTCGACATCGACCGCGAGCTGGAGTACGCGCGCCTGGAGCAGTCGCGCGAGCTGGAGGTGAAGCGGGCGTCGCAGCGCGCCGAGGTCGCGCGCGAGAGGGCCATGAAGGATCAGGAGGCCGAGCGGGCCCAGATCCAGGCGCGCGAGGCGGTGGATCGCGCGCGCATCACCTCCGAGCGCGCGGTCGAAGAGGAGCGCATCGCCCGCGAGCGCGGGATCGAGCAGCTGGAGATCGAGCGGCGCAAGACCATCGAATTGGCCGAGCAGCAGCGGGCCATCGCCGTCGCCGAGCAATCGAAGCTCCAGTCCGAGGCGCAGGCCGCCGCCGACGAGGCGCGCGCGGGCGCGGTGGCGGCGGAGGAGCGCGTGTTTACCGCGCGCGACACCGAGACCGCCGAGCGTCGCAAGCGTGTCGAGATCGCGCAGGCCGAGTCCGAGGCGGAGACGAGCCGCATCCGCTCGCTGGCGTCCCGGATTCGCCACGAGGTGGAGGCCGAGGGCCTCACGCTCATGAACACCGCGGCCAACCTCCTCACGCCGGAGGCACGCCAGTCGGCGATGCGCCGCCAGCTCATCGACAAGCTCGAGGGCATCATCCGTGAGTCGGTGAAGCCGATGGAGCGCATCGAGGGCATCCGCATCATGCACGTCGAGGGGCTGGGCGGCCAGGGTGGCGGGGGCGGCCAGGGCAACGGCGGCAACGTGGCCGATAGCGTGGTGAACTCGGCGCTGCGCTTCCGCGCTCAGGCGCCGCTCATCGACCAGCTGTTGCGCGAGATCGGCGTGCAGGGCGGTGATGTCGGCCAGGCCGCAAAGGCGCTGCTGGAGCGCAGCGAGCGCGTCGAGCGGGTCGAGCGCGGCGAGCAGGAATGATCAAGGTCTACACCTCGAGTGTCATCGACGCCCCCGCCGACACCGTCTGGGCGCGGGTACGCGACTTCAATGGCCTGCCGCACTGGACGCCCTTCGTGGTCGAGTCGCGGATCGAGGAGGGCCAGCCGGCCGACCGCATCGGCTGCGTACGCAACTTTCGTCTCCGGGACGGCGGCGTGATCCGCGAGCGTCTGCTGACGCTCTCGGACTACGACTACCAGTGCAGCTACGCGATCCTCGAGAGCCCCATGGGCGTCGACAACTACGTCGCCACCCTCAAGCTGACGCCGGTCACCGAGGGTAACCGCACCTTCGCCGAGTGGTGGGCGGAGTTCGAGTGCGCCCCCGAGCGCGAGCGGGCGCTGTCCGAGCAGATCGGGCAGGACACGTTCCAGGCGGCCTTCGACACGCTGAAGAAGGTCGTCGGGCGGTAGGACGGGACGGCGCCCGTGGTCGTCGTGTCATGATCCGGGTTCGCCGGTCGGCCGTGATCGACGCACCGATCGAGCGGGTCTGGGCGGTGCTGCGCGATTTCAACAGCCACTCGGCCTGGCATCCCGCGGTCGGACCCTCGGCGATCGAGCGCGGCGAGGCGCCCGACCAGGTGGGCTGCGTGCGCGATTTCACCCTCAAGGACGGTCACCAGATCCGCGAGCAGCTGCTCGCGCTCTCCGACCGAGACCACGTCTCCACGTACTGCATCCTCGACGCCACGCTGCCGATGCGGAACTACGTCGCGACCGTGCAGCTCAAGCCCGTCACCGATGGCGACCGCACCTTCTGGCACTGGGAGTCGACCTTCGAGGTCCCTCGCGGTCGCGAGCGCGAGTTCGAGCAGCTCGTGGGTGGCCAGGTGTACGAGGCCGGCTTCACGGGCCTGGCGGCCTTCCTGCGACGGGGCGGACGCCTGTCCCCCGCCCTGGCCGCGGTGGATTCGCAGGGTGTGGTCGCGACGTCATTCGGAGGTCCCGAGGTGCTGCAGCTGAGACGACTGGAGGTCGTCGCGCCGAAGAGCGGCGAGGTGCTCGTGCGCCAGACCGCGATCGGCGTGAACTACATCGACATCTATATCCGCCAGGGGCTCTACCGCATGATCGAGCCCCCGGCGCCGATCGGCATGGAGGCGGCCGGCGTCGTCGTCGAGAGCCACGCTCCCGGGTTCAGCCCCGGGGACCGTGTCGCGTACGCCTGCCCGCCACCCGGGGCCTACGTGACGATGCGCACGCTGCCGGCGTTGCAGCTCGTCCTCCTTCCGGACCACGTCGACGAGGAAACGGCGGCGGCGGTCATGCTGAAGGGCATGACCGCCGAGTACCTCCTGTACCGTACGCATCGGGTCAAGCCCGGCGACACGGTATTGGTGCATGCCGCGGCCGGCGGCGTCGGCCTGCTCATGTGCCAGTGGGCCCGAGCGCTCGGGGCCCGGGTCGTCGGCACGGTGTCCACCGAAGCCAAGGCCGAGCTCGCGCGCGCCAACGGCTGCGAGCATCCGATCGTGACGCGGAGCTATTCCTTCGCGGAGCGGACGCGGCAGGTCAGCGGCGGCCGTGGTGCCGACGTGATCTACGACGGCCTCGGGCGCGAGGCGGCGCACGAGAACCTGGCCGCGCTCGCCACGCGCGGCCACTGGGTGAGCTACGGGCAGGCGAGCGGTCCTCTGGACCCTCCCAGCCTGGGCGAGAAGTCGGGGACCTTCTCTCAGCCGGTCCTCTTTCACTACACCGCGGACGCCCTGCAACCGATGGCGGGCCACGTGTTCGCGGCGCTGCGTGACGGCATCCTGAAGCCCGACATCCGCCGACGCTACCCCCTCGCCGCCGCGGCCGACGCCCACCGCGATCTCGAGGCGCGGCGCACCAGCGGCCAGATCGTCCTGCTCCCCTGACCGTCGCCTCGGTGCCGCTCCGCGGTCCGCGAGAGACCCCGTCAGGCGAAGTGAGGCATGACTTCCGACACGAACAGCTCGCGGCTCTCGATGTCGTTCCACCGATCCGCACTGATCAGCAGGTCGACGCCGGCGTCCTGGTATTGCCCGATCAGATCGATGGCCTCGGACACGGTGCCGACAAAGCCACCGGACGGTCCGCGGGCGGTCAGCCACTCGCGCTTGGCCGTCAACGCGGCCGCGTCGCGAGCCAGGAGCCAGGGCTGGATCAGGGTCTTTTCGATCGTGTCGTAGTCGCGACCCAGCGCGTCGCAATGTCCGCGCAGCACCGCCAGCTTGTGCCGGACCTCCGCGAGGTCGCCGTCGACGATGTTGCAGGCGTCGGCCAGACGGGCGACCGCGCGCAGGGTCATCTGTTCGCCGGCGCCGGCGATCATCACCGGCGGACGCGGCTTCTGGATCGGCTTCGGCTCGAGGATCGCGTCCTCGACGTGGAAATACCGGCCGTGGAAGGTCGTCCGTGGCTCGGTCCACATCCGGACGATGAGCTGGACCGCTTCCTCCATCTGCCGGATGCGGGTCGCCGCTTGCGGTGGGAACTCCCAGCCGTACTGCTTGTACTCATCCTCGAAGAAGCCGGCTCCGATGCCGAGCGTCAGCCGTCCCCGGCTGATCAGATCGACGCTCGCCGCGATCTTGGCCAGATGCGCGGGATTGCGATAGCCCACCGCGGTGCACAGGGTGGCCAGACGAATACGGCTGGTGACGGCGGCCAGCCCCGCCAGGACGGTCCAGCCTTCCAGGATGGGCTCGTCCGGCACGCCCACGCGGGGGATCTGGATCATGTGGTCCATGACCGAGAACCAGGCAAAGCCGTGATGCTCGGCCCACTGCGCCTTCGCCTTCACCGCCTCGAAGGCCTCGGCCGGGTCGGGCCCGTCGAGCCACGACGAGTGGTGAATGCCGAATCGCATCAGCGGGTGGCGCGGTGGCCCAGGCCCCGCGGCCGATCGGTCATCGCTTCCAGAACCCCTGCGACGGGATGCGGAACGCCCGGTTGAAGCGCGAGGACGAGTTCTCCCACGCGATGATCATCGTCAGCTCCGCGATGGTGTCGTCGTCGTAGTGCCGCTGCACGCGCGCGAAGAGCTCGTCACTGACGTCACGGCGCGTCTCCGTGATGGCGTCGGCGTATTCGAGCGCCACCTTCTCCGCATCGCTGAAGAGCGGGCTCTTCGCGTAGTCGTTGAGCGCCTCGATCTTCTCCGTCGAGACGCCGAGCCGGCTGCCCACGGCAGCATTGGCGTCCTGTCAGAACTCGCAGCCGTTCCACCAGGCCACGCGGCGGTTGAGCAGCGCCCTCAGCGTTCCCGGCACGCGCTTCGTCTCCTGCTGCAGCGCGGCCCACATCGCCGCGGCGGCGCGAAAGTACGCCGGGTTGCGCGCGTAGAAGAGGTAGGGATGGAGCGGCGCGCCCCGGAGCTTGCGCTGTTCCTCGAGCGTTTCCCGCAGGTCCTCCGGGAGCGTCGCGACGTCGACGGGTGGGATGCGCGTTGTCCCCTCCAGCATGGCCACCTCCTTTACGTTCGGCTCAGCGGCGCGGCCGCCAATCACGGCCGCGATGTTACCCTCGAAACGATCGAGAATGCCGATGAACACTTCGACGCCGATCGAAGCGTCTACCGGAGGCCTGGCTCGGGCGCCTGGATGCCAAAGGTCTCCTGGAAGCCCCGCCGCCCCGACCGGGTGACGCTCACGGCCTGGCTGCGCTTGATTCGTTCCAGCCAGCCTAGATCGAAGTAGCGCGCGGCGATGGCGGCCCCCACCGCACCCGCGAGGTGTGGGCGTCGCTCGGTCCAATCGAGGCAGAGCCGGCAGAAGTGGCCGTGACTCGAACGCCGTGTCGGAAGCTCGATCCCGAACTCGGTGAGAAACCGGGCGCCGGTCCTCGTGATTTCAGCCGCTTCGTCGTCGAGCACGACAAACTCACGGGCGACCATCGAATCGATGAGATCAACGCTGAGGCGACCCGCCAGGTGGCCGAAGCAGATTCGGGCCGCACTCAGCGCGCGAGCCTGGCGGGATAGCGGGCGGTATCGCGGTCTCTTCTCCAGAGCGACGGCGACGATCCCGTCGATCATGTCGGCCACCGCGGGCGAGGCAAGCCGGAAGTAGCGCTGCCGTCCCTTGCGGACCATCGAGAGCAAGCCTGCCCCGGCCAGCTTCGCGAGATGGCTGCTGGCCGTTTGCGGCGTGATTCGGGCCGCCAAGGCCAGCTCGCTCGCGGTCAGGGCACGGCCATCGAGCAGCGCCGACACCATCGTCGCTCTCGCCGGGTCTCCGACCAGCGCAGCGATCTCGGCGATGATGGGACCGGTAATCATCACTTCTGTCTATCGTACCCAGGTGGGTCAGAGCAACAGCAGCGCCTTCAGGCGCATGAGACTAAGATTGGGCAAGGCCCAGTGAACTGCCAATCGTGTGGCCACGAGAACCCCGCCGGCGCGAGGTTCTGCAACGACTGTGGCGCGCGCCTCGGGGCGTCGACGATCGCTCCCGAGCCGCGCGCCTACACGCCGCAGCATCTGGTCGACAAGATTCTCGCGTCCCAGAGCGCGCTCCGGGGCGAGCGCAAGCTGGTCACCGTCCTCTTCGTCGACGTCGTGCGCTCGATGGAGCTCGCCGAGCGCGTTGATCCCGAGCAATGGCATCGCCTGCTCGATCGCCTGTTCCGGATCCTCACGGGCGGCGTGCACCGGTACGAGGGGACGATCAACCAGTACACCGGCGACGGCATCATGGCGCTCTTCGGCGCCCCGATCGCCCACGAGGACCACGCCCAGCGCGCCTGTGCGGCCGCCCTGGACCTCACGCGAGAGCTCGGCGGGCTCGCCGAGGACGTGCGGCGCGAGAGCGGGCTCGAGCTCGCGGTGCGGATGGGGCTGAACTCCGGAGAGGTCGTGGTGGGGCGGATCGGCGACGACCTGCGCATGGACTACACCGCGCAGGGGCACGTCGTCGGGCTTGCGGCCCGGGTGCAGCACCTGGCCCCTCCCGGTGGCGTCATGGTGACCGAGCCGACCGCGCGCCTCGCGGCGGGCTTCTTCGACTTCCTCGACCGTGGCGAACAGGGCTTCCGGGGCTCGAGCGCTCCCGTGCGCGTGTTCGAGCTGCGGGGTCCGGGCCAGATCCGAAGCCGCCTCGAGAGCTCTCGCGTGCGCGGCTTCTCACGCTTCGTCGGCCGGGACCGCGAGCTGGCTCGACTCGAGACGGCTCTGCGGCAGGCGCAGTCGGGACGACCGACGGTGGTCCTGGTCACCGCGGAGCCGGGCGCGGGAAAGAGCCGCCTCTGCCACGAGCTCGTCGAGCGCGCCCACGGCGTGGCCGTTCACCATGCCCGCGCGCTGTCCCACGGGCGCATGCTCCCCTTTCACGTCATGATCGCGCTGGCGCGCAGCCTCTTCGGCGTCGGGGAGAGCGCGTCACCCTCAGACGTCCGGGACGCGGTGCGATGCGGTCTCGACAGCGCGCCGCCTGACCCGATGGCCCTGGATCTCTGGCTCGACCTGCTCGGGGTGTCCGATCAGGTCGCGCCGTCGGGACTCGATCCCGAAGCGCGCCGCACGCGTCTTTTCCGGTCCCTCGTCGAGCTGATCCTGGCTCGCGCCCGCCGCGAGGTCACGGTGCTCTGGATCGAGGACCTGCACTGGCTCGACCCGGCGAGCGAAAAGGCGCTGGAGATCCTCACCGAGCGTCTTCTGGCCCCGGAGTCAGCCGGAACCAGGATCCTGCTGCTCGCGACCACGCGGCCAGAGTATCGGCCGCTGTGGTCCTCGCGGGTCGAGGGTCTCTCGCTTGCGCCCCTGCCCGCCGCAGACTCCGGGGCACTGCTCGACGACTGGCTCGGACCCGACTCGATGCTCGCGCCGCTGCGCGCCCGGATCGAGGCCCGGGCTCGCGGCAACCCACTCTTCGTCGAGGAGATGGTTCGCTCGCTCGTGGAGCGTGGCGTGCTGCGGGGTGAACGCGGCGCCTACGAGCTGGCCGCTCCGATCGAGGACATCGCGCTGCCCGAGACGATTCAGGCCGTCCTCGCATCGCGCATCGATCGGCTCGCGGACCGCGACAAGGACGTGCTCCAGGCCGCCGCGGTGGTCGGGCGAGACGTGCCCATCGAGGTGCTGCGCGCGGTGGTCGATCTGCCCGCGCCCGAGCTCGCCGCGTCCCTCGACTGCCTTTCCACCGCCGACCTCCTCGGTCCCGCCGGGGCTCGGGGGGAGCACACCTTCCGACATCCCCTCACGCAGGAAGTCGCCTATCGCACACAGCTTGCCGATCGTCGGCGCGAAAGCCACGCGGCCATCGGGCGAGCCTTGCTCACGATCCACGGACCCGCGGCCGGTACGCACGCCGCGCTCCTCGCCCATCACTTCGACGAGGCCGGCGAGCACCTCGAGGCGGCCCGCTGGCACGAGCAGGCGGGCCGACGTGTTGCACGCAGTGACCCCGCGGATGGAGTGAGACACTGCCGTCGGGTCGTCACGCTTCTCGCCGCCGTTGCCGAGTCCCGCGAGACGCTGACGCTCGGGCTCACCTCGCGCATCGCGCTGCTCGAGATCGGCCGTCTCGCCGGAATCGAGGAGCGTGAGGCGGAGGGCCTCTTCGACGAGGCGCGCACGGTCGCCGAGCGGCTTCACGACAAGGCCGGTCACGCGTTCCTGCTCACCTCCTACGGACGCCTGTGCGGGCTGGCCGGCGACGTGGGGCAGTACCTCGCGTGCGCGGAGCGCGCGACGGAGCTCGCCGAAGGATCCGACGCCGTGGTCGAGTTCGAGATGCACTCGGTGCTGGCTCACGCACAGCTGGCGGTCGGCCGCCTCGCTTCCGCCCGTGCGACCGCCGGGCGTGCGCTGACCGAGGTCGCGCAGGTTGCCGGACTGCGACAGGCGGTCGGGCGTTCGACCGCACTGGGCCTGTGCCGCGTCTGGTGGGCGCTGGCGAGCGCCCACCTTGGGCGGGCGGCCGAGGCTCAGGCCGCCCTGGAGGCATTCCTCGTCGAGGAGAACGACCGCGCACTGCAGGCTCTTTACGGAACGAACGCCATCCTGTGCGAGGTGCTGCGCCTGCGGGGTGATCTGCCCGGCGCGCTCGCCCACGGCCGCCGGGCCGCCGAGCTCGCGGAGGAGCGCGGAAGCGTGCTCTCTCGGGTGGAGGCCGCGGCGTTCCTCGGCGCGGCGGAGCTCGCGGGCGGTGACCTCACCGCGGCCACGAGTGTGCTGGGGCGGGCGCTCGCGCTCGCGCGTCATCGGCGTACCGCGCTGTGGTACGAGCCTCGCATCCTCGCGATGCTCGCGGACGCCGAGCTGGCCGCCGGTGACCGCGCGGGCGCCCGCGCGCGCCTCTCCCAGGCGCGCGAGCTCGTCGATCGGGGGCGAGGCTGGCGGCTGGGCGCCTTCGACGTCGCGCTGGCCTGGGTTCGCCTCGTGGCCTCGGAACCCACCTCCGACCGCACCGCGATCGAGAGCGCGCTCGAGTCTCTGGACGCCCTCACCGCCGAGCTGGGCTCCGATCCTTACCGGCGCATCGCTGCGCTCGAGCGCGCGCGCCTGGCCACCTGACTCGCCGTCGCGTCCGCGCGTCGCCATGGCGGCTGTCGATTGACCGCCCCACTGGACGACCAGGTCGTGACGCAGTCGGTTGCCCGCAGCGGGAGGGTATTGCAGCCCATCCGCCCGGTATATCTTGTCGAGAACGACGCGAACGCCATGACCACGACGGAGCTTTCGCCCGTGAGGAGAATGCGATGAAGTTCATGTTCACGATCTACCACGACGAGAACGTGCTGGACGCGATGCCTGAGCAGGAGATGCGGCCGCTCGTCGACTCGGCGATCGAGTACGCCGAGGAGCTCCGGCAGAGCGGTCACTACGTCGCCTCGGACGCTCTGCAGCGCGTCGGGACGGCCCGGACCATCCGCGTCCGCGCGGGCAAGGTCTCCACCACCGCCGGCCCCTATGCCGAGACGACGGAGCAGCTGGGTGGATTCTTCCTCATCGAGGCCAAGGACATGGACGAGGCCTGCGCGGTCGCCGCGAGGTTCCCACCGGCGCGTGTCGCGGTGCTCGAAGTCCGGCCGGTCCAGGAGCTGAAGCACTCTCGTGATGGGCGCGGTCTCCCGAGCTGAATCGCACGCTCCGACTGCTTCGACGGACACGGCGCGACGCTCCGCGATGTCCTGCAATTCCTCGCGTCGGGTGCCGAGTGACCGGACGGACCGCTACTTCTTCGCCTGCCGTCGAAGACAACCACCCAGGAATGTCCGGACCATCAACGCAGAGCTCTCGTCGATGTCGACGCTGACGCCAATCGGGGGGGCATGACCCGAGGGCTTCATGAGATGACCGATCCGCTTCGCGGACATCGCGAGACGGACCAGATCGGGCGGCACGAGAAACGTCGAGCGGACGACGCCATCCCGGCTCGACACTCCGAGCGGCTTCACGGGAACCCCGTCGTGGCTGTCGATCGTCACCACGTGACGCCATTGCTGAACGTCAGCCGGCTCGCCCGTGGCGGCAGCCTCGTAGACCGAGCCAAAGGTGGTCTGCTTCTCATCGCACGAGAAGAACACCGTTCCCCGTCCGTCGGCGGTCGCCTGCCGACCTTGCAGCATCGTGCCGCCCGGAAATGGTGCGATGCTCCACTCCGGCGGCTCTCTGCCGTCATTGACGACGCGTAGATCCTTGGCTTCCCGCCGGGAAAGCACATACATCTCGTCGGGCGCCGCCTTCGCCCACAGCTCGAGCAGGCGCGCATCGACACCCATCTCGCGCATATAGCTTCCAATCGCCGCCGAGAGCTCCGGCCCCAGATCACGCTCGCCGGTCGCTCGGTCCACCCGAAGTGATGCACGATGAACGCCGTAGCGGGCGCCATTGTCGTTGAAGCGATGGGCGCCGCCCAGAAAGGCCAGCGCGCATGCGCTGTAGCACTCGCCGGGAAGGAGCGTGCCGGCATTGATGATGTGGGTCGAAGCGCCGTACTCGCGGATGATCCGGCCCAGCTGCATCCCGGCGAACAGGTTGCCCCCGGGAGAATTGAGCCAGATCGCGACCTTGCCGGTGATCCCGCTCAGGGCCTCGGAGAGTCGATCGGGGGCGCCGGCGTCGATCCGGCCGTCGAGATAGACGAGCTCAGTATTCTGAAACGCGCCCGATCCCGATCGAGGCCCGACCTTGACGGTCATCGACGCCGTGGGCTCGGCAGCCTGGGCGGCGATGACCGGCTGACCGCCGCCACCGATCGACAGGAGCACAGCCGCAAGCAAACCCACGCGAATCATTCGGATCCGATTCGGTACAGGGCCGCCGACACCTCAGGGCCAGCTTGGCCGACCTTCGTTGCGACCGACTACTGTCGGGCGCTGCGCGGCGGCACCACGCCGTTGAGTCGGAGGTAGACGACCAGGTTGCCGTAGTGGTTCATGTTGTCCTGGATGGCGAGCAGGACGGCCGACCACCGCTGGACCTTCTGGCCGCCTCGTCCTTCGACCATCTCCAGCGCCTTCGCCTCGGTCAGATCGCCCCATACCTTGGCGCCGTAGGCGTAGCTCTCGTGGAGCGCCTTCAGCAGCTCGTCGCGCGTCTTGAGGTTCTGCGCGGGGTTGGGGAGGTTCTCACCGGCGACGCGGCCGAAGAAAAGGTAGTTCTCGCCGATGAGATGCACGACGACCTCCCGAAAGCTCCGCACGGCCGGCGTCGGCTTGAAGTCCCACTTGTCTTCGGGCATCGCTTCGATGAGCCCGACCACGAGGGTACGGGTGCTGTCCCACGTCGCCCGGGCCGGGGCCAGGAAGCTCGTGGGCGCCGGCTGGCCCGCCGACGCGCCGCTGCCGCCCGCTGGTGTCTGCGCCAACGCCGGCGTGACGCCCAGGATCACGAGCGAAACCACCCCCACCACCATCGCCACACTGCGTGCCAAGGAATTCGTGCGCATAACTCCTCCTGAAAGAGCTCGTGGTGCCTCGCGCCTCCCATCATATGCCGTGCTATCGTGTGAGCCGTCGATGATGTCCTCCGTGCTCCTGCGCGAGCCCCTCTGGAGCGTACCGTTCTGGGCCGCCCTCGGCGTGGCCATCCTGGCGGGCGCCTCCGACGTCAGCCATGCCGCCGAGCGACCGACGGGGACCGCGATCCTGCAGCAGCTGCGGAGCTTCGCCACCATGGGCAGCGTACTCTACGTCGCCGCCCATCCCGACGACGAGAACACGCAGGCCATCGCCTACCTGGCGCGCGGGCGCGGGTACCGAACGGCCTATCTTTCGCTCACCCGCGGCGACGGCGGACAGAACCTGCTCGGCCCCCAGCTCGGCGAGGCGCTCGGCGTGGCCCGCACGCAGGAGCTGCTCGCCGCGCGCCGGCTGGACGGCGGGCGGCAGTACTTCACCCGGGCCAAGGACTTCGGCTACTCGAAGAACGCCGAGGAGACGCTGAGCGTCTGGGACCGACAGGCCGTCCTCGGCGACATCGTGCGCGTGATCCGCGAGTTTCGCCCGGACGTGATCATCACCCGGTTTTCGCCGAAGCCCGCGCCCACCCACGGCCATCACACCGCGTCCGCGGTGCTCGCCGTCGAGGCGTTCCGGCTCGCCGCCGACCCGGCGGCATTTCCCGAGCAGCTCCGCGAGCTCCGGCCCTGGCAAGCGCGCCGCATCGTCCACAACGTCGGCCTCGGGGCCGCCGCGGCGAATCCGGGCGCCGGCGTGCCCATCGCCGGCTCGCCCGCGAACGTGCCGGATGGTCCGGGCGTGGTGAAGATGGACGTCGGCGGCCGGGATCCGGTGTCGGGCGAGTCGTTCGCGTCGATCGCCGCCCGCAGCCGTGGCATGCACAAGACGCAGGGCTTCGGCATCGGCGGCCCGCCCGTGAACGAGGGCTCGCGGATCGAGCCGTTCGTGCTGCTGGCCGGCGAGCCGGCGTCGAACGATCTCCTCGACGGCGTGGACACGACCTGGAACCGCGTGCCGGGCGGCGCGGAGATCGCGCGGTCGGTCGACCAGGCGATCGCGACCTTCAACCTGCAAGACCCGGCCGCGAGCGTGCCGACGCTTCTCGGGATCCGCCGCCGGCTCGCCGCGCTCCCCTCGGATCCCCTCGTGAGCGACAAGCGCGAGCAGCTCGACCGGATCATCCAGGCCTGCCTCGGTCTCGAGGTCGACACCGTGGTGGATCGCGCCGAGGTCGTTCCCGGCGAGACCGTGAAGCTGCGCCATACCGCCGTCGTGCGCTCGCGCATCCCGGTGCGCTGGACGGCCGTGCGATACCCGAGCGCGCACGCGGACGATCAACAAGGCGATCGAGCTGCACCCGAGCCGCATCGCCGCCCGCGAGGCCTCCCAGGTCCTGCCCGCGATCACGCCGCCGAGCCAGCCGTACTGGCTGCGCACGGAGGGCACGGCGGGGCTGTTCGACGTGGGCGATCCGTCACTCATCGGGCGCGCCGAGAACCCGCCCGCGTTCCCGATCGAGTACGTCTTCGACGTCGGCGGGCAGACCCTGGTGATCGCTGGCGAGGCGATGCCGGCCGTGGATCCCGCCACGCCGGCGCTGCGTCGGCGGCTGGAAGTCATCGCGCCGGTCTCGTTGCGGTTCGTCACGGGCGTGCGGCTCTTCGCGCCCGGCACCGCGCGTCCGGTCACGGTGGAGCTCACCGCCGCCCGCGCACCCGCGGTCGGCACCGTGCAGATCGACGGCCCCGCCGGCTGGACCGTGACGCCCGCCTCGCAGCCGTTTCGGCTCGCCGCCCCTGATGAGCATGCGCGCTTCACCTTCACCGTGACGGCGCCGGCGTCGCTCACGACCGCCACCCTCGGCGCGAGCGTGGAGATCAACGGCCGGCGCTTCAACCAGCAGCGCGTCGAGGTTCGCTACGATCACCTTCCGCTCCAGCTCCTGCAGCCGCCGGCGCGCGCCAAGGCGGTGTCGCTCGAGCTGGCGACTCGCGGCCGCCACGTCGGCTACCTGCCGGGCGCCGGCGACGACGTGGCCGCTGCCCTGGAGCAGATGGGATACGAGGTCACGTCACTGACCGGGGCCGACCTCACGCCGGAACGGCTGCGCGGCCTCGATGCGGTGGTCATCGGCATCCGTGCCTTCAACGTGCGGACGGATCTCGCCGAGCGCATCCCCGCGCTGTTCGCCTACGTCGAGGCGGGCGGCACGCTCGTCGCGCAGTACAACACGCTCGACGGCCTGCGCGAGGGCTGGCTCGCGCCGTTCACCCTGCACCTCTCGCGCGACCGCGTGACGGACGAGCACGCGCCGGTGACGTTCCTGGCGCCCGACCATCCCGCGCTGACCACACCGAATCGCATCACCGCGGAGGACTTCGAGGGCTGGGTGCAGGAGCGCGGTCTCTACTTCCCCGATCGATGGGACGAGCACTTCACCCCCATCCTCGCCGCCGGCGACCCGGGCGAGACGCCGCTCAAGGGCGGCCTCCTGGTGGCGCGGCATGGCAAGGGCTACTTCGTCTACACCTGCCTGGCCTGGTTCCGCCAGCTTCCCGAAGCCGTCCCCGGCGCGTATCGGCTGTTCGCGAATCTCGTCTCGCTGGGCAAGTGACGCGCGCCACGCGTCCCGAAGAGCGCTCCGAGACCGAGCCGCCCGAGGTCCCCGGGTTCCGCACCTGGCGCGGCGTCTACCTGTTCGTCTTCGGGTGGTTCGTGCTCGTGGTGATCCTCTTGACCGTGTTCACGGCGATCTTCTCGTGAACGGGGCCGACTGGGTCGTGCTGCTCGGCACCATCGTCGGCATCGCCGCCTACGGCGCCTGGCGCACGCGCCACGTCCGGAGCCTCAATACCTACTTGCGCGGCAACACGTCCACCGGCTGGGGGACGATCGGCCTCTCCGTCATGGCCACGCAGGCCAGCGCCATCACGTTCCTCTCGATCCCCGGTCAGGGCTACGACAGCGGCATCGGCTTCGTCCAGAACTACTTCGGCCTGCCGCTGGCGCTCATCATCGTGTGCGCCGTGTTCCTGCCGATGTACCGGCGGCTCGACGTCTACACGGCCTACGAGTACCTCGGCCGGCGGTTCGACGGCAAGACGCGGCTGCTCGGCGCCGGCCTCTTCCTGCTGCAGCGCGGCCTCGCCGCCGGCATCACCATCTACGCGCCCGCGATCATCCTCTCCACGGTGCTCGGCTGGCCGCTCGACCTCGTCATCATCTTCACCGGATTCCTCGTGATCGTCTACACGGTCACCGGCGGCAGCGAGGCGGTGACTCTCACGCAGAAGTGGCAGATGGCCGTGATCTCGGCCGGCATGGTGACCGCCTTCGTCGTGCTGCTGCTCCGCCTGCCCGACGGTCTCGGGTTCACCGGGGCCGCGCACGTGGCCGGCGCGCTCGGCAAGCTGCAGGCGGTGGACTTCTCGCTCGATCCCAGCCGGCGCTACACGTTCTGGACGGGCGTGCTCGGCGGCCTGTTCCTCTCGCTCTCCTACTTCGGCACCGACCAGTCGCAGGTGCAGCGCTACATCGGCGGCGCCGCGCTGCGCGAGGGCCGGCTGGGGCTGATGTTCAACGCCGTGTTCAAGATCCCGATGCAGTTCTTCATCCTGCTGCTGGGCGCGCTGCTGTTCGTCTTCTACCAGTTCGCGCCGCACCCCGTGTTCTTCAACCAGGCGGAGTGGCGCCGGCACGCGCAGGACGGCCGGTTCCGCGCCATCGAGGCCCAGCACGCCACGGCCGCCGCGCAGAGCCAGTCGGCCATTCGCACGTGGCTCCAGGCCCGAGAGTCGAACGACGCCGCCCGGGAGGCGAGCGCGCGGGCGGCCATGGTCGCGGCCAGCGACCGTACCGACGCGATCCGGGCCGAGGCCAAGGCCGCCCTCGTGGCCGCCGACCCGCGCGCCAAGACCAAGGACTCCGACTACGTCTTCATCACGTTCATCCTGACCCAGATGCCGCACGGGTCGGTCGGCCTGCTGGTGGCGGTGATGTTCGCCGCGGCCCTGTCGTCGAAGGCCTCCGAGCTCGCCGCGCTCGGCACCACGACGACCATCGACTTCTGGCGCCACCTCCGCCCGCTCGCCGCCGCCGACGAGGCGCGCAATGTGCGCGTGGCCCGCCGCTTCACGGCGCTGTGGGGCGTCGTCGCGGTGGCTTCGCGCTCTTCGCCGGATTCGCGGAGAACCTCATCGAGGCCATCAACATCCTGGGCTCGATCTTCTACGGCGTCCTGCTCGGCCTCTTCCTGGTGGCGTTCTTCCTTCGCCACGTGGGGGGCACCGCGGTGTTCTTCGCGGCCGTGACGGCACAGGTCCTCGTGATCGTCATGTACTTCACCCTCAACATCGGCTACCTCTGGTACAACCTCATCGGCTGCACCGCGTGCATCGTCTTCAGCGTCGCCTTGCAGATGGTCCTGCCGCCGCGTGGCCGAGCCGACGCGGGCGGCGCCGGATGAGCGTGCAGGGGATTGAGGGGCCGTGATGCGCTGAGCGGCGCGGCGGCCGACCGGCCGGACCCGGTCAGTGCGGCTGCCAGCCGATGCGCTCGCTGTCGACGGTGACACCGAGGAAGACGATCGCCATCTCGTCGGTGGTGCCCTCGCCCCAGCTCACCGCCCGCGGCGGATGGCTCGGCTGGCGGACGTTGTCGGCCGAGTTGTCGAAGGTCGCGACCATGTCGATCCGCGTCCCGGCCGGCAGGGGGATCGGCTGCGCGAACGTGTAGGTGCTCTGCCAGTTGAAGTCCCAGTCGTCGATGTGGATCAGCGGGCGCACCGTGCCGTCCGGGTACGTCGCCGTCACCTTCATCTCGCGCCCGAGCAAGTGCATGTGCGGCGTGATCGTGCTGGCGTGCAGACCGCGGTTGAACGGGTCCGTCCACGAGGCGCGCACCTCGTAGCGCCGCTCGCCGCGCGGGATCGTGAAGGTTTGGTTCAGGACCGCGATACCGCGCTGGCGCTTGTCGATCGGGCCCTTCGCGAAGTGCAGGGCGACGCGCGTCCGGTCCGTGCGCGCCTCGGTTGCCCCATTGTTGTAGTGCATCTGGAGCACGACGTTTGCGCCTTTCGGGAGCAGCATGCCGACGCCCTCGGCCGTCTGTCGCGGCTCGTTGCCGGGCGCCCAGCCCGAGAGCCCGCCGACCGGCGCGAAGCCCGGGCCGCCGAAGCAGGTGTAGCCCGGGCCCGGATCGGCGCGATCGAGAGTCTCGGCGGCCGCCGTCGTGTCGATGTACGTCGAGGATATGGTGCACGAGCTTGCGATCGCCCGGCGCGTACTCGACCTTCGTGACCCAGCGGTCCTCGGCGAAGCTCGTCGGGATCACGAAGCATCGATAGATGTCGCTGGCCCGGGCGGGCACCGTGTAGCTCTCCGGCATCTGGAGCACGTGATCGGGCGGTCCGAGCTTCCAGCCTTCGGGGAACACGCGCGGCGGCGGAAGCTTCGCGCGATCGCCTTCGGGCGCGCCCGCCTCGATCCACTGCACCAGGGTGGCGAGCTCGCCGTCCGGCAGGCGCCGCGAATCGAGGAAATCGCCGAAGCCGGGGACCGGCTTCCACGGCGGCATCACACGCCCGTTGATGGCGTCGCGGATGTCGTCTTTCTTGTCGAAGGCGTCGCGGTACGTCAGCAGTGAGAACGGCGCGTGCTCCCCGGGGCGATGACAGGTCTGGCAGCGCGCCTGGAGAATGCGGACGACCTCGTTGCTGAAGCTCGGGGGCTCCAGGGCGGGCGCCGTCGCGGTGAGGAGCAGGACGGCCAGCCCGGCCGTGAGGAAAAGACGAGTCCGCATCGCGCGCCTCCACGTCCAGTCGAGTGGATCTCGAACATAGCACGCCGTTGACTCCCCCGAGAAGCGGCCGGTGCTACTCTGCCGGCGTGGAGCTACCGGCGGACCACCCCCACGCGGAGAGCGCACCGGTCATCGCCTTCGGCCAGCAGCCCTGTGGCTTCTTTCCCCGGCGGTTCCTCGTGGCCAAGATCCGGACCGCGCGACGCCTGCAGGCGGAGATCGGCGGACGCGTCGTCTATTTCTGCCACGACAGCGACCACGATCCGCGCGAGACACGCACGATCCTGCGCCATCGCACGACGGGCCAGCCGGCACACCTCAACTTCGCCGTCGTCAGCAAGATCCAGCGCAAGTTCTCGCCGCTCTACGTCAAGCGCATCGCCGCCGACTGGCACGCCCGGACGCTGGGGCAGCTCCCGAACTACCTGGACCGTCCCCTCATCGACCTGTTCGGCAAGACGTCGGCCGAGACGGTGGCCGGCTTCTGCCTCGAGATGTACCGCGGATTGGGCCTGCTCGACGGGGTGGACGTGGTGAGCTCGAGCGATCCGGCGGTGCGGCGCCGCGCGTGCGACGTGGACGACTTCTTCGTGGATGTGCCGTACGAAGGCGAGATCGTGCGGGCACGCGCGCGCGACGGCCGGCTGTCCCTGCACGAGGGCGGCGATGCGTTCATCACGCTGCCCGCGGCGGCCTCCGGCTTCGACAAGGAGCAGATCAGCCCGACGCGCGACAGTCGACTCCGCTGGATGCAGTCGGTGATCCACTGCACGCACTACGTGACGGGGGCCAGCGAGCAGGCGTATCTTCGGCCGGAGGAGGCCCCGGAGATCGTGTACGTGCGACGGGAGGACATCGAGCGATCGGATGAAGCGTTCACGGAGCTGTCGGGCTGACATGCTGGCCGCCGACGGTCCCTGAGATGGTGACGGACTCGCTGCGCGTCGGCATCACCTGCTACCCGTCGGTCGGTGGCAGCGGCGTGCTGGCCACTGCGCTCGGCGAGGACCTGGCCGCCCGCGGGCACGACGTGCACTTCATCGCCTACGAGCGTCCGTTCCGCCTGCCCTCGGACGCACCGCGCCTGCACTTCCATCCCGTCGCGATCAACGAGTACGGGCTGTTCCGGTTCCCCGACTACACCCTGCCCCTCTCGGTGCGCATGGCCGAGGTCAGCCGCGACCACCGCCTGGACGTGCTCCACGTCCACTACGCCGTGCCCCACGCCACCGCCGCGATCCTGGCGCGCGCGATGCTCCCGCCCGGCCAGCAGCCTCGCGTCGTCACGACACTGCACGGCACGGACACCACGCTGCTCGGCCACGACGCCGGCTACGCGCCCGCCATCAAGCACGCACTGACCTCCTCGGACGCGGTCACCTCCGTGTCCGAGTCGCTCAAGCGTGAAACGCGAAGTCGTGCTCGACTTCGACGGCCCGATCGAGGTCATCCACAACTTCTTCGCTCCCCGCCCGCCGAGCCGCTCGCCCGAGGTCGTCCGCCGCGAGCTCGGTCTCGGCAACGAAGTGGTCGTGGTGCACTCGTCCAACCTGCGCCAGGGCAAGCGCATCGACCTGCTGCTGGAGACCGCCGCGCGCGTGCGCCCCCGCGAGGCCTTCAAGCTCCTCATCCTCGCCGGCGAGGCCTTCGCACCGTTCGCGGGCGAAGTGCGGCGCCTCGGCCTGACCGACCGCGTGATCGTTCGCGAGAAGGTCCACGCCATCGAGGAGTATCTTCAGATCGCCGACATCGGCCTCTACACCTCCGACGCCGAAAGCTTCTGCCTCAGCATCCTCGAAGCCATGTGCTTCGGCTGCCCGAGCGTCTCCACCCGCGTGGGCGGTATCCCGGAGGTGGTGGAGGACAACGAGACCGGGCTCCTCGTGCCGGCCGGGGACGTCGCCGCGCTCGCCAAGGCGCTGGAGGCCCTGATCCACGACGAGCCGCGACGCCGCGCCCTCGGGCGCGCCGCGCAGGCACGCGCGCGCGAGCGGTTCTCCGCCGAGGTGATCGTGCCGCGCTACGAAGCGCTCTACCGCCGGTTGTGCCGGTGACGGCTCACGCACGTGCGCGCTGGAGCGGTCACCTTGACCAGGAATGAACGCTGTGGAATGAATCTCGCCGGGAGGCGACCATGAAGACTCTCGATTTACGCGCGCGTGGTATTCTCGCCGTCGTCGCAGCCGCCCTGCCCTCGCTGCTCTGGGCCCAGACGCCGGCCCCGAGCCTGGCCAAGGAGCTCGGCGCGACGTTCCAGCGCGCCGCCACCGAGATCATCGACGTCGCGGAGGCGATGCCCGCCGAGAAGTACGGCTACAAGCCGACACCCGAGATCTCGAGCTTCGGCGACCAGCTGGTGCACGTCGCCGGCATCACCCAGCGCTTCATCGATGCCGCCAAGGGCACCAAGACGGAAGCTGCCCATCACGGCGCGATGGCGAAACCCGAGGTCATCGCCCTGCTGAAGACGACGTTCCAGAGCGCGCAGGAGATGATCACGCCGCTGACTGACGCGCAGCTTCTCGAGCCCGTGAAGTTCCCGTTCGGCGACCGCACGGTCACCCGCGCCACGTTCTGGCAGGGCCCGCTGTTCCAGATCCGCAACCACTACGGCCAGCTCGTCGTCTATCTGCGGATGAACGGCATCGTTCCGCCGACGACCGCGCGCCGGTAGGCGTCGCGTCGTTTCGCTCGAGGCCCGATCTGGAGCCCGCTGTGGTGCTCGAGGCAGGAGTAAGATGGTGCGGTCGCCACTTCCATCCGGAGGCTCGCCATGCAGAAGTCCGAGTTCAAGCAGTCGCTGCTCGTCAAGCACTACGAAGACACCACGTTCGAGGCGCTGGAGGCGAACAACGGCGCGCCGCGGCCGCAGTTTCTCTACCGGCGGCTCGGCGTCGAGGAGGCCACCGGCGGCGCGTACGACGCGCACGTGATCAAGGGTGTGCCGGGCGGCAAGCCGCCGATCGCCGAGCACAAGCACACCGAGCTCGACTTCCTGTTCGTCTATGTCCTCAAGGGCTGGATGAGCTTTTCCTACCACGGCCACGGCGAGCACCGGCTGAAGGCCGGTGACTGCCACATCATCCCGCCCGGGCTCTCGCACACGGTGACCGGCTGGTCGGACGACGTCGAGCTGCTCGAGCTCACCGCGCCCGGTCACTACAAGACGATCGACACGGCGAACGGCGTGGAGGTCGCGCCCGCCACCGCCTGACCCCTAGGATCCATGCGGCCAGGCCGACCGGTGAATCGGCGATCCGGTCTGGGAACAGCCGCAACTCGTGTCGCCGAGGTCCGCGCGGGCTTCAGGTCGCTGCGCGCGTAGTGGCGGCGCGCCCGCTTGCCGTCCTACGTGGCGAGGAACGCGCGGGTCTGTTCCAGGAACTGGACGAATGCGGGCTCGCTCTCGAGGAACAGGTGGTTGCGTCCTTGCAGAGGCACGAAGCGGGCGCCCGGGATGCCCGCCGCCATCCGGCGACCGGCCTCGAATGGGACGCGAGCGTCCTCGCGCGCGTGCATCACCAGCGTCGGCACGGTCACCCGCGGCAGGAGCGCAGAGACATCGATGTCGGCGTTCGCCTCTGTGATCCGGACCGCCACGTCCGCCGATACGGTGATGCGCTGCAGCTCGTTGTACCAGTCCGCCTGCTCCTTGGTCCCACCCGGCATGAACTGTGAGGTGAACAGCTGGCGGAAGGTGGCATTCTCCTTGCCCCAGCCCACGCGCATCAGCGTCACCAGCGCATCGTCCTCCTCCTTCTGGGCCGCGCTGCGGGCGCGCCGGTTGAAGCCGACCGCGTAGCCGCCGTAGAGGATGAGGTGCGACACGCGATCAGGATGACGCACGGCATAGGCGATCGAGATCGCGCACCCCTGCGAGATCCCGAGCAGCGCGAACCGCGTGATCCCCGCGGCGTCGACCACGGCCTCCAGATCGCGCACAAAGGCGTCGAATGAGATCTCGTCCACGATCCGGTCCGACAGCCCGTTGCCGCGAGCGATCGTAGCGGATCAGCGTGCGGTCCTTCGCCAGCTCCCGGTAGAGATGCCGCCAGATCGGGCTCTCGAGATCGAATTCCAGGTGCGTCATCCAGTTCCCCGTCTTCATCAGCGGCGGCCCCTGGCCGATCATCGAGTAGGCCAGCTCGACTCCGTCGGGCGCCGTGCAGAAACGAATCTCCTGCGTGAGGTCGACGGCATTGGCGGCGGCCGCCTGGGGCGGCCTTCAAGTCCGAAGGGACGATGGCGAAGACATCCACTGGCTGCGCGATGTTCTTGAATGTGCGGGGCCCCAGCGCCTGGAAGTCCGCCTTCAGCGCGCGGTTCACCTGGTCGAACACCTGACGGGAGATGCAGATGCCGCCGGGCTCCGCGATCCCCTCCAGTCGCGCCGCGACGTTGATGCCGTCACCGTAGATGCGCGCCTCGTCGTGGATGACGTCACCCAGGTTGATGCCGATGCGGAACCGCATCCGCCGCGACTCGGGCACCTCCTCGTTGCGAGTCGCCATGACGGTCTGGATCTCGACCGCGCACTCCGTGGCGTTGATCACGCTCGGGAATTCCGCCAGGATCCCGTCGCCCGCGGTGTCGATGATCCGGCCGCCGTAGCGGCTGACAAGCGGCAGCACGGCCGCCTGGTGCCCCTTGAGGTCGCGCACCGTCGCCGCCTCGTCCTCGCCCATGAGGCGGCTGTAGCCGGCGATGTCCGCCGCCAGGATGGCGGCGAGCCGGCGGTTCATCGAGGCTGAGGATTGGTCCATGAATTCTTCTCCACGCGGAATAATTAGCGGTGACGCGGTCCATTCGCGGCCACGAGGCGCAGGAGGGTGAGCTCCGGCCTCGTGCCGAGGCGCACGGGCGGACCCCACGTCCCCGTGCCGGCACTGACGTAGACCCACAAGCGGCCGCGGCGCGAGAGCCCGGCCGCGTGCGGTCCGTGGACCCAGTGAATCACGAATGTCCACGGGAAGAACTGGCCGGCGTGCGTGTGACCGGACAGCTGCAGGTCGAAGCCGGCCTGCTCGGCCAGCGGCGCGATCTTGGGGTTGTGCGCCAGGAGCAGACGGAAGGCCGGCCGCCCGTCGCCGTCGGCCGCCAGGTCCGGGCGCGGCCGGGCGTCGGGATCGGACATTCGCGCGGCGAAGTCGATGACGCCGCCGATCAGCAGGCGCGCCGCGCCACGCGTGATGGTGACGTGGGCGTTGCGGAGCACGCGGAATCCCATCGCCTCGAAGTGGGACGTCCACGGCGCGGCCCCCGAGTAGTAGTCGTGGTTGCCGAGCACGAAGAACGCTCGGCCCCCGGATGTCAGCGCACCGAGCGGCGCGACGTGGCCCGCCAGCCGTGGCTACCGACCCGTCCACGATGTCGCCGGTCAGCGCGATGAGATCCGGCGCGAGCTCCTTCGCCATGTCGACGACCCGCTGGACATAGGCCAGCCGCGTCGTCGGACTGGCGTGCAGATCGCTGATCTGCACGATCCGGAATCCCTCGAGATCCGGCGCCAGCCCTTCCACGGGAATGTCGACGTGACGCACGTAGGGGCCCCGCAGCACCGCCAGCGCCCCGACGCCGATCGCGGCCAGCGCGGCCACCGGCACCCACGCCGCGCTCGACTCAGCGAGTCGCGTGTGCACGGCTGCCAGCGGCGGCAACGCGGCCGTCGCCAGCAGGAGCACGTCTCGGGCCACCGTGAGCACAAGGAGAAAGCTGAGCCATCCCATGCACAGGAAGCTCAACGCCTGCACCCACTCGTGTATCCGGCCCGGGCGGTCCCGATCGCCGAACCAGTAGACGGCCGGAAGGATCCACACCATGACGAACGGGCCGGCCAGCGCCACCCGCAGCGGTGCCGAGGACGTCAGTCGCGCGGCGATGTACACGTAGCCCACCAGGAGGATCGCGCTCACCACGAGCACGAAGGGATGAAGGAGACGCCTCACCAGCTGATGCTACCAGAGCCGACGCAGGCCCTCGCCGTGAGCTTCGACGACGACGCGTGGGCCAATAGTCACCCTCGTGCGGATCTACAACCGCGTCTTCGCCGGCTGGTAGCCGAGCCCGCGATTGAGCCAGCGCACCAGGGGCACGAGCAGCTCGAAGTCACGGCACAGGCGCTCCACCAGGCGCGGGCTCGTCGACGATCTTGGGATCGATCGGGGCCCGCGCCGTGAACGACTGGAGCTTCAGCCACTCCGCGGCCGGGTGATCGGGCGGGAAATCCCGGGGAACCCGCCGGAGCTTCGCCTCTTCGCTCAGCCCGTCGAACCGCCGCCGGAATCCCGGTGCGCTGGTCAGCCGCGCCAGCGCAGTCGGCTGGGCGGCGATCGCCTCGCGGATGCGCAGGAGCGCCGGCCGGGCCGGCATCCAGATGCCGCCGGCCATGAAGCAGGTGGTGGGGTCGATGTGAAAGTAGAATCCGGCTCCGCCGCCCTCGCCCACCGTGCCCACCTTGCGCCCGGCGTCGCGATGATAGAGCCAGGCGCCGGCGTTGGTCTTGTACGGAGACTTGTTCCGGGAGAAGCGGACATCTCGGTGGATCCGGAACATCGAGCGCCGGGGGTCGCCGACGATCTCGGGCGCGATCGAGCGCAGACTGGCGTCGAGAGCCTCGACGAGTCGGCGCATCGGATCACGAACCTCTCGCTCGTAGACCTCACGGTTGGCCTCGAACCACGCCTTGTCGTTGTTCCGCCCCAGGTCTCGCAGGAACCGGAACGCCGCGGGTCGAAATCCTCCGAAGCCAGCATCGAGCGCCACCTTGTCCTCCTCCGGCGATCTGGCCGCGATCCTACCTCCTAACGCCTCGGGCGCGCGCACGCGCACTTCGACGGCGATCGAAGCGTCTCGCGGTGTTCCCGGCGATCGCGTGTACACTCCCCTTCCGTGCACGTCGGCGTCGACATCGGCGGAACCTTCACGGACATCGTCCTGCCGCTGCCCGACGGCACCCTGCGCGTCAGCAAGGTCTCGTCCACGCCGGAGGATCCCGGGCTCGCGGTGGTGACGGGCCTCGCCGCGCTGCTCCGCGCCGCCGGCGTCGAGCCCCGACGCGGTGACGGAGATCGTCCACGGCACCACGGTGGCCTCCAACACCATCCTCCAGAAGATCGGCGCCGTCACCGGGCTCATCACCACGCGCGGCTTCCGCGACGTGCTCGAGATCGGCCGCGTGCGGACGCCGGACCTCTACGACCTCACGTGGGAGAAGCCCGTGCCGCTGGTGCCGCGCCGGCGGCGGCTCGAGGTGGACGAGCGCATGGGGGCCGACGGCAGCGGTCGTGCGGCCGCTCGACGAGACCGGCGTCGTGCGCGCGGCCGAGCGCCTGGCCGCGGCGGGCGCGCAGGTCGATCGCGATCTGCTTCATCAACAGCCACGCGAATCCCGCGCACGAGCAGGCCGCCGAGCGCCTCGTGCGCCAGGCCGTCCCCGGGGTGGCGGTGAGCGCGTCCTGGTCCGTGCTGCCCGAGATGAAGGAGTACGAGCGCACCAGCACCACGGTGGTGAACGGCTATCTCCTGCCCGCGATGCAGCGCTATCTCGCCGATCTCACCGCCGGCCTCGCGCGCAGCGGCGTGCGCGCCCCGCTGCTGGTCGTGGCCTCCAACGGGGGCGTGGTCGGAGCGCGCCAGGCGGCCGAGCGCCCGGTCTTCGTCGTCGGCTCGGGCCCGGCGGCCGGCGTCACCGGCGCGGCGCGCCTGGGCGCGGCGCTCGGCGAGCCGAACCTGATCGCGTTCGACATGGGCGGCACGACCGCCAAGGCCTCGCTGGTCGAGTCCGGCGCAGCCGACCCTCACCACCGAGTACGAGTTCCGCGAGGGCATGAGCACGTCCGAGCCGCTTCATCAAGGCCGGCGGCTACATGCTCAAGGCCCCGGCCATCGACATCGCCGAGGTCGGCACCGGGGCCGGCTCGATCGCCTGGATCGACACGGGCGGCCTCCTGCGTGTGGGGCCGCGTTCGGCGGGCGCGCGGCCGGGTCCGGCGTGCTACGGCACTGGCGGCACCGAGCCGACCATCACGGATGCCAACGTCGTGCTGGGCTACCTCGATCCGGAGCGTCTGGCCGGCGGCGAGCTGAAGCTCCAGGCCGCGCTCGCGCGCGAGGCGATCGAGCGCCACGTCGCCACGCCGCTTCAGCTCTCGGTCGAGGAGGCCGCGCGCGGGATCCGCGAGGTCGCCAACGCCAGCATGGCGCGCGCGATCCGCTCCGTCACCATCGAGCGCGGCCGCGACCCGCGCGACTTCACGCTGGTGGCCTTCGGCGGGAGCGGGCCCGCGCATGCGTGCGACGTGGCGGCGGCCCTCGACATCCGCCGCGTGCTCGTGCCGGTCGCTCCCGGCGTCTTCACCGCGGTGGGCATGCTCGCGAGCGACGTGACGCACCACTTCGTCCGCGCCGCCGGCGGCGCGCTCGAGGACACCGCGACCCTCGGCCGCGCCCGGACGGCCCTCGACGAGCTCTCCGCGGAAGCGCTGACCACGCTGGCCGGCGAAGGCTACCCTCGCGAGCGCGTGGAGATCGAGGCGCTCGCCGACCTGCGCTACGCGGGCCAGGCCTCCGAGCTGGTCGATCCCGATCTCCGGCGGCCGCCTCGACGCCAGCGCGCCTCGGCGATCTCCGGGCTGCCTTCGACCGCGAGTACGCCGCCACCTACGGCTACGCGAGCGACGAGCCGCTGGAGCTCGTGAACGTGCGCGTGGTGGCCACGGGACGGCGCGAGCACCGGCTCGACTTCCGCCACGTGCGGATCGTCGGCGCCCATGAGGCCGTCACGCAGCGCCGGGCCGTGCACTGGGCACGGCGTGCGCCGGCCGTCGCCACGCCGGTGGTCGCACGCGCCGCCATCGCGCGCGAGCCCCAGCCGGGGCCGCTGATCATCGAGGAATACGACTCCACGGTGGTCGTCCCGCCGAGGGCGACCGTGTCCCGCGACGCCTTCGACAACCTGGTCCTCACCCTGGAGCCCCGGCCGTGAGCCTCGACCCCATCACCTTCGCGGTGATCAAGAGCGCGCTCGACGCCATCGTCGACGAGATGGCGTACGCCGTCATCCGCACCGCGCGCTCCGAGATCATCCGCGACGTGATGGACTACTCCGCTGCCCTGTGCGACGCCGAGGGCCGCATGGTGGCCCAGGCCAAGACCATCGCCCAGCACCTGGGCGCCGTGCCCGACGCCATGCAGAGCGTGCATGCGGGAGTTCGCCGGCGACCTGCATCCCGGCGACGTCGTGGCGATGAACGATCCCTACGAAGGCGGCATGCACATTCCCGACGTCTTCCTCTTCCTGCCGATCTTCGTGGACGGCGCGCTGGAGGCGCTTCGCCGTCGTCATCGGCCACCAGACGCGACATGGGCGGCCGGGTGCCGGGCTCCAACGCCAGCGACTCCACGGAGATCTACCAGGAGGGCCTGCGCATCCCGCCGGTGAAGCTCTACGAGCGCGGCGTGCTCAGCCGGACGGTGCGGCGCATCATCGAGAAGAACGTGCGGGTGCCGGAGCGCGTGCTGGGCGACCTCGGGCGCGCAGTACGCGGCGTGCAAGGTCGGCGAGCGCGAGCTCGGCAAGCTCTTCGCGCGCTACGGGCGCCGAGACCCTGCACGCCCACATCGCCGAGCTCCTCGACTATGCCGAGCGCGTCACGCGCGCCGAGATCGCGCGCTGGCCGCGGGGCACCTACCGTTTCACCGACCACCTCGATAGCGACGGCCTCAGCGACGACCCCGTCCCGCTCACGGTGGCCATCACCGTGCACGACGACGGCCACCTCACCTGCGACTGGACGGGCTCGGCCCCGCAGGTGAGGGCCGCGCTGAACTCCACGCTGTCCTTCACGAAGTCGTGCACGTATCTCTCGGTCCGCTCCGTGCTCCGCCAGGACGTGCCGAACAACGCCGGGGTGTTCCGCTGCATCGACGTGATCGCGCCGGAAGGAACCGTCCTGAACCCGCGGCTGCCCGGCGCCTGCGCAGCCCGCGCGCTCACCGGCTACCGGATGCTCGACGTCGTGCTCGGCGCTCTCGCGCAAGCGCTCCCGGATCGGGTGCCGGCCGCCGGCGAGGGCGGCAACACCGTGCTCTCCATGGGCGGGCAAACCCGCGACCACCGGGCCTTCGTGCTCGTGGACATGATCACGGGCGCCTGGGGCGGTCGGCCCGACCAGGACGGCATGGAGGCGGTGACCAATCCGTCACAGAACATGTCGAACTCGCCGGTGGAGGTCCTGGAGGCGAACCACCCGATCCGCGTGGACGAGTACGGCTTCGTGCCCGACTCGTGCGGCCCCGGGCGCTTCCGCGGGGGCCTCGGCCTGCGCCGGCGCTACACGCTGCTGAACGACGAGGCCACGCTGCAGCTGCGCTCCGACCGCATGCGCTTCCGGCCGTACGGGCTGGCGGGCGGCGGCCCCGCGCGCGGCACGCGCAACGTGCTGAATCCGGACGGCGAGGCGCGCGAGATGCCCGCCAAGTTCGCCATCACCCTGCACCGCGGCGACGTCGTGCTGCACGAGCAGCCGGGCGGCGGCGGCCACGGCGATCCCTTCACGCGCGATCCGGAGCGCGTGGCCGAGGACGTCCGCGACGAGAAGATCTCGCTCGAGTTCGCGCGTCGCGAGCACGGGGTGGTCATCGATCCCGTCACGCTCGCGGTGGATGCGGCAGCGACCCAGGCGGCGCGCGCCAACCGCGGGTGATTCGCCGGACGGCGGCGCTCGCTCGAGCGCGCCCGGTCGCTTGACACTGTCGGCGGCCTCAACTAGGCTCCCGACCATTCCAACGCCGAGGCCGCTTGACCATGCCACGCAGTCGTCGTGACCACCGAGACGCGCCGCGCTCTCGACGATCGCTCAACCGATGGGCTCTGCGCCGGCCGTCCGAAGCCATGAGGAGACTCGCCATGTCACCGTCAGCGACGGCTCCATCCAGGGTCGCGTGGTTCCACGTCATCGTGCTGGGCATCGCTGTCACGCTCGGGGGTGCGCTCCCGGGTCTCGCCGCGGCCCAGCCGCGCTCGGGCGGGACCTACGAGGTGGCCTATGACCTCAGCCCCTTCACGCTCGACGCGATGGCGGACACGATCAGCGCCAAGTCGCACATCGTCAACAACGTCCAGGAAGCGCTGTTCGCGCCGGACGCCGGGCTCGTGACGCGCCCGATGCTCGTCGACAAATGGACGGTGAGCCCCGACGGCCTGGTGTGGACCTTCACGCTGCGCAAGGGTGTCCCCTTCCACAACGGCGAGACGCTGAAGGCGGACGACGTGGTCGCCTCGCTGCGGCGGTGGCTGGTCCGTGACGGGACGTGGGCGCCACACCTGAAGTCGCGACTCGAGTCGCTCGACCGGGTCGACGATTCGACGGTGAAGATGAAGCTGTCGAAGCCGTTCGGGGCAATGCTCGAGGCCCTGTCGATGGTCGAGGGCGTGCAGCCGGTCATCTTCCCCAAGTCGGTGCTCGATCGCTACCCGGGTGAGAAGGACCGGGTGAAGGAGCAGGACGTCATCGGCACCGGCCCCTACAAGTTCGTGAGCTGGGAGCGCGATCGTCGCATCGTGCTCGAGCGCTTCGATCGCTACGCCGCCCGGAAGGAGCCGCTGAGCGGATTCTCCGGCAACAAGACCGCCTACTTCGATCGCGTACACCACAACTTCGTCCCCGAGGCGTCCGGCCGCGTCGCCGGCGTCCTCACCGGCCGCTACGACTACGCCATCAACTTGCCGCTCGACCAGGCGGCGCAGATCAAGGCCAATCCGGCGATGGTCGTGAAGACCAATCCGTACGGCGGACGGTCGGAGATCACCTTCAACTCCACGATCCCCCCCTTCGACAAGAAGGCGATGCGGCAGGCGGTCGCCAACGTGCTGGAGCCCGAGGAGATGCTGGCCGCCATCGCGCCCAAGGGGTTCTACACACTCAACTCGAGCCCGTTCTTCCCGAACCAGACCACGTGGTTCAGCAAGATCGGCTACGAGACCTACATCACGCGCGATCTCAAGAAGGCCCGCGAGCTGATCACCAGCGCCGGCCTGACGCCGCCGGTGAGCATCGCGGTGATCTCGATCCCGGTGGCCCAGCCGGGCGGGCGGCAGATCCAGGTGGCGGTCCAGCAGCTGGACGAGAGCAAGCTCTTCAAGGTGGATCTGCAGATCATGGACTGGACCGTGATGGTGCAGAAGCGCTGGGAGAAGAAGCAGAACGCGATGTACAACGCCTTCAACGTCTGGTACCAGAACGACCTGGTCGCGCCGACCTGGAACAACCCCCAGCATCCGGCCTCGGGCTTCCTCGTCAGCAAGACGCGCGATGATCTCCTCGACCGGCGGCTGCAGACCACGAGCGCCAGCCGAGATCGCGCAGATCCGCGACGACTTCCACCGCTGGTTCTGGGACGAGGTGCCGCTGTTCCCCTTCGGCAACTTCGCGACCATGGACACCGTCGGCCAGCACGTCAAGGGCTCACAGCACATCGGCGGCCCCATCTACTTCGGAGTCTGGTTCGACGGCAAGAAGTGAGGAGCTACATCGGCCGGCGTCTGGCCAGCGCGATCCCCGTCGTCCTGGTCGTCGCGGTCGTGGGGTTCGTGCTCTTTCGCCTGACGCCGGGTGACCCCGCGGCCCTCCTGGCCGGCGACAATGCCACCCGCGAGCAGATCGAGCGGACCCGGCAGTATCTCGGCCTCGATCAGCCCCTCCCCGTTCAGTTCGGCCGCTATCTGAGCCGACTGGCGCACGCCGACTTCGGGCAGTCGATCTTTCTCGGCCGTCCGGTCACCACGGCCATCCTCGAGCGGCTCGAGCCGACGATCTCGCTGGCGATCGCGGCGGAGATCTTCGCCATCGCGCTCGCCATCCCGCTCGGCCTGCTCGCCGCGCTGCGCGCGAACACCTGGCTCGACCAGGCGGCCATGGCACTGGCGCTGGCCGGCCTCTCGATCCCGGCCTTCTGGCTCGGCCTGCTCCTGGTGTTCTCGTTCGGCGTCAAGCTGGGCTGGCTGCCCGTGGGCGAGTTCCGGCCGCTCCGCGACGGCCTCGGGCCGTTCCTCAGCCACATGATCCTGCCCGCGATCTCGCTCGGCCTCATCCAGATGGCCCTCACCGCGCGCATGGTGCGCTCGAGCATGCTCGAGGTGCTCCGCGAGGACTACATCCGCACCGCCCACGCCAAGGGCATGAGCCGCCGGGCGATCGTGCTGCGACACGCGCTCCGGAACGCCCTGATCCCCACCGTCACCGTGGTGGGGCTCGGCTTCGGCGCGCTGGTGAGCGGGGCCGTGGTCGTGGAGACGATCTTCGCCCTGCCCGGCCTCGGACGTCTCACCGCGAGCGCGCTCCTGAACCGCGACTATCCGCTGATCCAGGCGATCCTGATGTTCGTGGCGATGATCTTCATCGTCATGAACCTCCTCGTCGACCTCGCCTATGCCTACCTCGACCCCCGTCTCCGCATCCGCTACTGAGCCCCGCGACCCCGTCGCGTCCGGGGCCTGGCGCGCGGGCGGCCGGGCGCGGATGCGGCTGGCCCGGCTGTGGCGCAGCCGCTACACGATGGCCGGGCTCGGCATCCTCACCGCGCTGATCGTCCTGGCGGTCTTCGCCGATCAGATCGCGCCGTACGGCCCGAACCGCATGCGCCCGACCGAGCGTCTGCAGCGGCCGAGCTCGACGCATCTGTTCGGCACCGACGACCTCGGGCGGGACATCCTGAGCCGCACGGTGTTCGGCGCGCGACTCACACTGACCATCGGCGCCGTCGTGGTGCCGGTCAGCCTGCTGCTCGGTGTGCCGCTGGGTGTGGCGGCCGGCTACTACCCGCGGCTCGACGCGCCCATCATGCGGATCGTGGATGGGCTCATGGCGTTTCCCGCCGTCCTGTTCGCCATCACGCTGATGGCTGCCCTGGGACCGAGCGTGGCCAACGTGATCATCGCGCTCTCGCTCGCGTACGCGCCGAGCGCGGCGCGGCTGGCGCGCGGCTCGACGCTCGCCGTGCAGGCCATGGTGTACGTCGAGGCCGCCCGCGCCCTCGGCGCCCGGGACCGTCACCTCATCCTCCGGCACGTGCTGCCGAATATCTTCGCCCCGCTGCTCGTGCTGGCGTCGTTCACCTTCGCCGTCTCCGTGCTGACCGAGGCCATCCTGAGCTTTCTGGGCGCGGGGGCGCCGCCGTCGGTCGCGAGCTGGGGCACGATGGTGGCCGAGGGCCGTAACTTCATCCAGGCCGCGCCCTGGCTCATGTTCTTCCCGGGCGGATGCATCGCGGTCGTGGTGATGGGGCTGAACCTGCTGGGCGACGGGCTGCGGGATCTGCTCGACCCGCGGCTGCGCGGCGGATTCTCGGGCAGTGGCCTGTCGTGAAGGACCGCGGGCGTGACGTGACCGCGCTGAAGGAGAGGACATCGTGGACCTGCTCGTGACGAATGCCAAGGTGCTGACCATGGACGGCGACGGCCCGCCGGCGTCCGCGGTGGCCATCCGCGCCGGCAAGATCGTGGCGGTGGGCCGCGACCGCGACGTGCTCGCGTTCCGGCAGCCGGGCATGCGCATCATCGACGCCGGCGGCCGCACCGTGCTGCCGGGCTTCATCGAGCCCCACAATCACATGGTCGGTTACGCCACCGCCCTGATCGGGGTGGACGCACGGACGCCGCCCAACGAGACCATCGCCGACATCGTGGCTCGCCTGCGTCACGCCGCGGCGACGCTGCCGCCGCACCGCTGGATCCTCGGGCGCGGCTACGACGACACCGGCCTGCGCGACATGCGCCACCCCACGCGCCGCGACCTCGACCAGGCGTCGACCGAACATCCGATCGTCATCTGGCACAACTCGGGTCATCTCCTGGTCGCCAACAGCCAGGCGCTCGCGCTGGCCGGCATCACCGCGACGACGGACGATCCGCCGGGCGGCCGCATCGGTCGGTTCGAGGGCACGCGCGGAGCCGGATGGCGTGCTCTACGAGGCGCCGGCCCAGACCCTGGTGTCCCGGTTGATCCCCGCCTACGAGGCGGCCGAGCTGGCCGCCGCGTTCGGCCGAGCGCAGGACGAGTTCCTGCGTCAGGGCGTGACGACCATCCACGATGCGCACGTCAGCCGCCTGCGCGGGATCGACATCCTCGACACGTACCGCCAGATGCACGCCGGGGGCCGCCTGAAGCTGCGCGTCAACATGTACATGCAGTGGGATTTTCTCAAGGAGCTGGATTTCGCCCTGGCGCCGGGCTACGGGCGACGAGCGGCTCCGGGTGGCCGGGTGCAAGATCGTCTCGGACGGCTCCATCCAGGGCATCACGGCGGCGCTGCGCGAGCCGTACTACTGCCGCGAGGACGAGAAGGGCTGGCTCATCTACGAGCAGGCCGAGCTCGACGAGATGGTCCTCACGCTGCATCAGCGGGGCTATCAGATCGCCATCCACGCCAACGGGGACGCGGCGATCGACTCCGTGCTCACCGCGTACGAGCACGCGCTGCGCGCGGTGCCGCGCGCCGATCATCGCCACCGGATCGAGCACTGCCAGGTGTGTCACCCCGAGCAGCTCGAGCGGATCCGCCGGCTCGGGATCATTCCCAACTTCTTCGCGAACCACGTCTACTACTGGGGCGATCGACACCGCGATCGCTTCCTCGGCCCCGACCGCGTGCGCGTGCTGGACCCGGTGGGCTCGGCGTTCCGCGCCGGCATCCGGCCGATGCTCCACTCCGATTGCCCGGTGACCCCGGTGAGCCCGCTCTTCTGCGTGCAGAGCGCGGCGGCCCGCGTGACCAGCTCGGGCAAGGTGCTGAACGATCCCGAGCGTATCGCGGTGCAGGAAGCGCTCTCCACGGTGACCGCGAACGCGGCGCGGGGCGCCTTCGAGGAGCGCGTGAAGGGCACGATCGAGGTCGGCAAGCTGGGTGACCTCGTGATGCTCGGCGCCAATCCCCTGCAGGAGGCGCCGCACGAGATCGGCAAGATCCCGCTGGCGGCGACTATCGTGGGCGGTGAGGTCGTGTATCAGGAGGCCGCCATTGGATGACGCCGTGATCCGGACCGACGCGCTCACGCTGGCTCAGCGGATCCGCACGAAGCAGGTCTCGCCCGTCGCGGTGGTGGACGCCGTGCTGCAGCGCATCGAGGCCCTGCAGCCGACGGTGAACGCGTTCATCACCGTGACCGCGGACGAGGCGCGTGACGCGGCCCGCCGCGCCGAGGCGGCGGTGATGGCGGGCGAGCCGCTCGGCCCGCTCCACGGCGTGCCGTTCTCGGTCAAGGATCTGCTGTTCACCCGGGGCGTGCGGACGACGATGGGCTCGCTGCATCTTCGCCGACCAGGTGCCGGGTGAAGACGCGGTCCCCGTCCGCCGGCTTCGCGAGGCCGGCGCGATCCTCGTCGGCAAGACCACCACGCCCGAGTTCGGCCACAAGCCGATGACCGACAGCCCGCTGTTCGGCGCCACCCGCAATCCGTGGGATCTCTCGCGCAGCGCGGGCGGCTCGTCGGGCGGCGCGGCCGCCGCCGTCGCGACGCGGCCAGGGGCCGCTGGCGCTCGGCACCGACGGCGGCGGCTCCATTCGCCTCCCCGCGTCCTGCTGCGGCATCGTCGGCCTCAAGCCCACGCTCGGACGCGTCCCGCACGTGCAGCAGGCCGATCTCTTCTCCACGACGTCCTACATCGGACCCATGGCGCGGACGGTGGCCGAGGCCTCCGCGTGCTTCGACGCGATCGTCGGCTTCGATCCGGGCGATCCCTACTCGCGCCCGGAGCCGCTCGACGATCCGCGCGACGTCGACGTGCGCGGCCTGCGGATCGGCTGGCTTCCCCGGGTGGGCAATCGGCTCGTCGATCCCGACGTGCTCGCGTCCTGCGAGGCGGCGGTGCGTCATCTGGAAGGTCGGGGCGCCGTGGTCGAGACCGTGGAAGAGGACGTCACGGCCTTCGAGCAAACCTTCCTGGTGTTCTTCCAGGGGGGGCTGGCCGCGCGCGTCGGCCCACACATGGCGGCGTTCGGGGACAAGATCGCGCGCAGCCTGCGTGAGTCAGTCGAACGAGGCGCGCGGTGGTCGGCCGTCGACTGGGCGAACGCGCTCGGCCAGCGCACCGCGATGTACCGTCGCGTTCAGGCGCTGCTTCCGTCGCTTCGATTTCCTCGTGTCGCCGACCATCTCGCGGCCCGCGCTCGCCGTCGATCACGATCCCTTCGAGCCGATCACGATCGGCGGGCGAGACCGCCGGCTCGATCCGCGGGGCCTGGTATCCCTATCTGTGGCCGTTCAACCTCTCGGGTCATCCGGCCGTCTCGCTGCCGTGTGGGTGGTCCGCCGACGGTCTGCCCATCGGGCTGCAGATCGTCGGCCCCTGGTACGCCGACCGCCGCGTGCTCGCCCTGGCCGCCCAGCTGGAGCGCGAGCGCCCGTGTGGGCGACCGATGCCCTCTAGCCGCCTGATGAAGCCTGCGAGTTTCTCCACACCCGTCCAGGAGATCCGTCATGCCCCTGTCGCCCCACGGCTTCCCCGTACTGCTGACGTTCGATATCGACGCCGAGACCATGTGGACCGCCCGCGATCCCAAGAACGCCGAGCGTCCCATCGTGATGAGCCAGGGGGCCTACGGCTGGAAGGTCGGCATGCCGCGGATCCTCGATCTGCTCGGGCGATACGGCCTGCACGTCACGTTCTTCGTTCCCGGCCTCGTCATGGAGCAGCGGCCGGCGATGGTCGACGCGATCTTGAAGGGAGGCCACGAGATCGCGCATCACTCCTGGTCCCACGCCTGGATCGTCAACCTGACGCTCGAGCAGGAGCGTGAGGAGATGGACAAGGGGATCGACATCATCACGCGCATGACGGGACGCAAGCCCGTCGGCTATCGCTCCCCGGCGGCGGAGTTCAGCCCGCACACCCTGCGGATGCTCCGCGACTACGGGTTCGGCTACTCCTCGAACTATTTCGACGACGACTCGCCGTATCTGCACCGCATCGACGGCACGCTCACCGACATCGTCGAGTTCCCGTTCGCGTGGGTGCTGGACGACGCGCCGTTCTTCCAGTACTCGATCACGCTGCCCGGCCGGACCATGCAGGCCCCCTCGGCGGTGTTCGAGGCCTGGCGGCGCGAGTTCGACGTCCTCTACCGGGAAGACCGGTACTTCTGCCTGGCCATGCATCCGCAGATCATCGGCCGGCCGTCGCGCATCACGCTGCTGGAAGAGCTGATCAAGTACATCCTGGGCCACTCGCGGGTCTGGGCCACCCGCTGCGACCAGGTGGCCGACGCCCTGCGGCCGGCGCTGCGCGCGGAAGCGCGCGCGTGAGGCCTCTCAGTCAGATCATCCAGCGCCCGCCGTCGATGAGGATCGACTGCCCGGTGATGTAGCGCGCGTCGTCGCTGGCCAGGAACGCCACCACGCCGGCCACGTCCTCGGGCTCGGCCACGTAGCCCATGGGCACGCTGTTGCGGACCTTGTCGATCACGTCTTTCGGCAGGCGGTCGTGGGCCCGCGTCCGGATGGCCCCGGGGCAGACGACGTTGACGTTGACGTGGAACGGCGCCAGCTCTCGCGCCAGGGATCGGGTGAAGCCGACCACCCCCATCTTCGCCGCCGCGTAGTCCACGAACCCCACGTCGCCGTAGAAGGCGGACTCGGACGACATGTTGACGATGCGGCCGCTGCGGCGCGTGCGCATCTCCTCGACCGCCAGCCGGGTGGCCCGCATGGTCGCGACCAGCGAGACCTCGACGACGAACCGCCACGTCTCCTCGGTCGAGACGTGGAATTCGCTGGCGCGCTCGCGGGCGCTCTGCCCGACGTTGTTGAAGAGGATGTCGATCCGCCCGAAGCGTTGGCGGATGGCCGCGAAGGCCGCGTGCACCGCCCCGGCGTCGGTCCAGTCCGCGGTGATCGGCAGCACCTGCCGGCCGGCCGCCTCCACCTCGCGCGCCACGCCCTGCAGCGTGTCGCCCTCGCGATCGACGAGGACGAGATCCGCGCCCTCCCGGGCCAGGCGCAGCGCGCTGGCGCGGCCGATGCCATTGGCGGCCCCGGTGACGACGGCGATGCGATCGGCGAACCGGCCGGTGACGAGACGTGCCATGGTCTTTTCCTCGGTGAGGCGGTCAGACGAAGCGGTGGAATCCGATCCAGCGCTCGGCGACCGCGAGGCCGACGCCGGTGAGCACGATGAGCATGGTGGAGATGGCCGCGATGGACGGATCCACGCCGTACTCGATGGCGCTGAAGATCTTCACCGGCAGCGTCATCTGGCCCGCCCCCAGGAGAAAGATCGAGACCGGAACATTGTCGAACGACACGATGAACGAGAAGAGCGCCCCCGCCGCGACGCCGGGGCGGATGAGGGGAAGCGTGACGGCGAAGAACGCGATCGGCCCGCTCGCGCCCAGGACGCGCGCGGCGTCCTCGAGCTCCGGGTCGATCCCCTGCAGGCTCGCCGTCACCGCCCGCACCACGTAGGGCACCGTGATCACCATGTGAGCGAGCGCCAGTCCCACGAACGTGCCGTTGGCATGGACCATCGCGTAGAACTGCAGCAGGGCCACGCCCACGACCACGCCGGGAAAGACGAGCGGCGCGTTGAGCAGCGCGGCGACCGCCGGCGCCGCCGGCCACCCGCCGCCGGATCAGCGCGAACGACGCGGCCACCCCGGCCCCGACCGACCCGATCGTCGCGACGAGGGCCAGCACCACGCTGAACCCGATGGCGTGCACGTACTCGGCGTCGCCCAGCACCGCGGCGAACCAGCGCAGGGTCAGACCCCGCGGCGGCACCGTGAGGTAGGACGTGCGGCTGAACGAGGCCAGCACGATCACCACCGCCGGCAGCGTCAGGAAGGAGAGGACCAGGGCGACCCACAGCCGCAGGAGCCACGTGCGCACCCGGGCGGCCGTCACGCGCCCGTCCCCGTCCGCCGCGCGAGCCGGCTCGAGAGGTAGACCAGGGTCAGCACCATGACCGTGAGCAGCAAGGATTGGGCGGAGCCCGCCGGCCAGTTGAGACGCTGGAGGAACTCGTCGTAGATCAGCGTGGACATCACCTGGTAGGTCGGCCCGCCGAGCAGGCGCGGGGTCACCAGCGCGCTGATGGTGAGGACGAAGACGAGGATCGAGCCCGAGAGGATCCCGGGCGCCGACAGCGGCAGCGTGACCCGGAAGAACGCGCTGCCCCACGAGGCGCCCAGCATCCGCGCGGCGTCCTCCACGTCGCGCGGGATGTTCTGGATGGCGCCGATGAGCACGAGCACCATGAACGGCAGGAAGATGTGGGTCAGGCCGATGAAGACACCGGCAAAGTTGAAGAGCAGCTTCACCGGCCCATCCACCACCCCCAGCGCCTGCAGCGCCTGGTTCACCAGCCCGTTCTGGGCGAGCAAGGCGATCCAGCCGAAGGTGCGCACCACCAGGTTCAACATGAGGGGAAAGACCACCAGGATCGTCAGCCAGCTTCGCCAGCGTGAGCGGGTTCGCGCGAGGAAGAAGGCCACGGGATAGCCGATGACCAGGGTCGAGCCCGTCACGATGAGCCCCAGCCCGAGGGTGCGGCCGATGATCTCGAGGTAGTAGGAGTCGGTCACGAGCTTGACGTAGTGACGCGCCGTGAAGCCACCGGTGATCCCCACCAGCGGGACGTAGGGCCGGAAGCTCGTGGGCACCATCGTTCCCACCGGCAGGATGAACGCGATGAAGAGCAGCAGCAGTGCCGGCGCCAGCAGCCACCAGCCGTGTCCGTGCCTCACGGTGTCCTCGCCGGCCCCCCAGCGTCGGCCGGCAGCACGATCACGTCGTCCGGGCTCCACGCAAGATGCGTGCGAGATCCGCGCGCCAGCGGCGGCGTCGCGCCGGGCGCGGCGATCTCGAGCTCGCGACCGTCGGCGAGCTGAGCCACGTAGTGGTGCGCCTGCCCCGCGAAGGCGTGAAACACGATGGTGGCGGCACAGTGGTTGGGGGCTGCCGCCTCCGCCCCGGGGCGCTCGAGGCGGATGCTCTCCTGGCGTATCGCCACGCTCACCGGCTGACCGCGACACCAGTCCGGGCCGCGGACCTCCCACGACCGAGAGCCCGCCGCCATCGAGCGTGACGACGGTGGCGGTCGCTCCGGTCTCCGCCACGGTGCCGGCGAGGAAGTTCGCGCGCCCGAGAAACCGCGCGACGAACGCCGTGGCCGGGCGGCGATACACCTCCTCCGGTCGGCCGATCTGCTCGACGCGTCCGGCCTCCATCACGACCACGCGATCGGACAGGATGAGCGCCTCCGCCTGATCGTGGGTCACGAAGATCATCGTCGTACCCGAGGCGCTCCTGAAGGCGCTTCAGCTCCACGCGCATCTCGTCGCGCAGGAGCGCGTCGAGGTTCGACAGCGGCTCGTCGAGGAGCAGCACGCGGGGCTCGAGGACGAGCGCCCGGGCCAGCGCCACGCGCTGCTGCTGACCGCCCGAGAGCTCGCGCGGGTGTCGAGCGCCGAGCGGGCCGAGCCGCACCAGCTCGAGCATCCGCTCGACGCGAGGCCCCAGCTCGGCCGCGGCCACCCCGCGCCGGCGAAGGCCGAAGGCGACGTTGTCGAACACGGTCATGTGCGGGAACAGCGCGTAGGACTGGAAGACCAGCCCGAGATTGCGGCGATGCACGGGCAGCCGCGTGATGTCCTCGCCCGCGAGGATCACCTGCCCGCCGTCGGGCTCGACGAGCCCAGCCACCGTGCGCAGGAGCGTGCTCTTGCCACAGCCCGAGGGACCGAGGAGGGAGAGGAACTCGCCGGGCGCGACGTCGAGGCTGACGTCATCGACCGCGACCACCGAACCGAACGACTTGCGGAGCCGGCGGACACTGAGCGCTGGCGTCATCGTCTTCTGGGGGCCCCGAAATGGCCCCCAGACCCCCAGCGCTCGGACGCGCCCCGGCGCAGCCGTGGCGCGCCTCGGGGTCAACGCGCGATCTCGCGCCCCCAGCGCTCCGACCACTCCGGAAACTTCTTCGCCACGAGATCGGTATCGGGGAAGAACATGCGCCCGACGATCGGGCCGTAGGGCACGAGCTTGGCCAGGTCGGCCGGGAGCTGGACCTTCTTGTTGGTGGGCCCGGCGAACTGCGTCTGGGCGAAGCAGAGCTGGCCCTCCGGGGAGAGGAGGACGGCGATGTACTTCTGCGCGAGGTCCCGCTTGGCGCTGCCCTTGGGCACCGAGACGGTCGGCACGATGCCGATCGCGCCCTCGCTCGGGTAGGCGGCGGCGACGGGCACGCCCTTCAGGGCGGCCGCGCCGGTCCGGTCCGTGTACCACACCGCGAGCGCGATGTCCCCGCGCTCGAAGAGCGGGATGATCTGGTCGGGCTGCGTGTACATCATCTGCACGTTGGGCTTGAGCTTCTTGATGGCCTCGAAGCCCGGATCGATGTTCTCGACCGAGCCGCCGTTGAGGCGCGCCGCCGCCATCAGGAACTGCTGGCCCGAGGTGCCCGAGATGTCCGGGATGGCCAGCTTGCCCTTCCACTCCGGCTTCCAGAGGTCGGCCCACGAGGTCGGCGGCGTCTTCACGAGATTGGTGTTGTAGGTGATGATGGTGCCCGCGAACATCATGGAGACCCAGTGGCCGTCCTTGTCACGCGAGGCGTCGTACAGATCGTTCCAGTGCTCGATCTTCGCGGTCTCGAGCGGCTGGAGCAGCCCTTCCGCCTTCGCCTGCTTGACGATCTGGCTGTCCATGTAAGCGACGTCGAAGTCCGCCCGGGCGCCGGCCGCGCGCAGCTTGGCCATGGTCTGGACCGAGCTGCCGAGCACGTACTTCACGCTGGCCCCGGTCGCCTTCTCGAAGGCGGTGGCGTGGCACTTCTTCGAGTTGTCGACGAAGGTGCCGCCGAACGTCGCCACCACCAGCTCCTCGCCCGACGCTGGCAGCGCCAGCCCCACGATCCCGGCGATGAGCAGGCAAATCAGCACGGTCGTTCTCGGCACGATCATGGTCGGTGGTTCCTCCCGGGCGCGTCGTGCCGCGATTATTCGTCAGGCGCCGAGGACAAGTCAACCGCAGCGGCGCCGAGGACAGCTCCTCGAGGAGCCGGTTGTCGAGTCAGAACCGCATCACGACGTGCGCGGGCGCTTCCCGCAGGGTGGCGCGTCCGGCATCGAAGTCCGTCATCGGGCGGCCATCGAGCTCGACGGCGACCAGCGGTCGCGGAAGCGGCGGGCGGATCACAATGCCTCCAGGGGGCGGGCGCAGCCCCCGCGAGAGGTCGAGCTCGATCGCGTTCCCTCGGCGTCTCCGCATCGTGTAGCCGAGCCGTCCCCACCAGGTCGGGAGATCGACGATGCCAACCTCCCCGGCGTCGAGCCACGCGGCGGAGATGCCGGCCGCGAGCACCAGCGAGTCGTCGGCGGGACACTCGTACGCGAACAGGCCGAGCACGGCGAGAACGAACTCCGCACCGATCCAGGCGTGCGGCACGTCGCCGAGATGACCGGGGCTCCGCGGGTCGCGCCACGAGATCTCAGGCCATTGGTTCCACGGCTGCGGCCGGCGATCGCCGAGGAAGAAGGCGAGCAGCTCGTGCGCGTCGTCGCGGCGCCCGAGCCTCACCAACGCGCCGAGGATGCGCAGCTCGTAGGCCGAGTAGTTGTTCCAGTCGATCTCGCCGGTGCGCCGCCGGCGCAGGCCGACCAGGTATTCGTCGAAGGTCCGCGCGAGCGCGGCCGCTGGCAGCCTCCGCGCCGCGTCGGTCGTGGCGATCGCCGTGGCCGTTGCGCTGGGATCGAAGTCCGCCCACTCCACCGAGCCGGGGACGTACGACAGCGCGCGGGTGGCGATCGTCGTCTCGATCGACTCGTAGAGGGCACGATGCAGCGCCTGGCGTACCGCTTCGATGCGCTCGGCGTCAGCGGCCTCGCCCAGCGCGCGCGCCAGCTCCGCCGCGTCGCGCAGCCCGCGGAGAGCCCAGAAGTCGTCCCAGTAGGCGTGAACCGGCTGCGCCAGATAGCCCTCGTGGCTGACCGACTCCGGCAGGATGCCGAAGCGCGCGCGCTTCTCGGGCGTCGCGGAATTCCGGCCCGAGGCGCTGCGCGCGCAACGCCTTCCAGGTATGCAGACGGCGCGCCGTGCGGCCGGCCACAAGCGCGCCGTGAAGTCGCGGTCGCCGGTGAAGCGGAAGTACTCTGCCAGCGTGAAGACGAACTGGCCGTGGCTGTCGTGCTCCGGCAGCCAGTCGGCGCCCTTGCGGTCGACCGCGCAGGGCACGTTTCCGTCGGGGCCCTGATACTGCGCGTACCAGTCGAGGAAGTCGCGCACCTCGTCGGTACAGCCCATCCGCACCAGCGCGGCGGACATGGTCGCGCCGTCGCGAATCCACGACCGCGTGTAGCGACGCGGGCCGGGCTGGATCGCCGGGCCGTCGCGATTGACCAGGATGTGTGCGGTCGCGGTGCGAACCGTGTCCACACACTCGCCCGCGCTCGCGGGCAGGCGAAGGCCGACCGCGGCAAGCTTGCGCTCCCAGTAGCGCGTGACGCCGTCGAGTGTCGTCAGGCTCGCCACCGGGACCTCGGCCTGGGTGACTGGACCGAGCGCGGGACGATGGGCGAACGGCACGGCGACGTGCACGTCACGGGCGGCGCCGGGCGCCAGCTCGAGATCCCATGCGAGCGCGCCTGACGCATAGCCGAACGCGTCCTCGATCTCGGTCCGCGGCGGCAGCTCGCCCCGGACCAGGTGACGCAGCACCCCGCCCTGCTCGAACGCGGCGGCGCCGAACCCCGACGGCGGCGTGAGCGGCACGACGCGCCAGTCATTGTCGACGACGACGGCGCCGCCGCGCCACGACAGTGCGCGAACGCGTGCGGGGCCCCCGAGCCCTTCGAACGACTGCCACGGCGGTGTCACCTGGAACGGCCGGAGCGTGATGAAGAGACGGACGCGCTTCGGCGTCGTCTCTTCGTTCACGACGCGGTACCAGGCACGCGCGACGGGACCGGTGGGATCCGCGACGGCGAAGGCCGTCGTGGTCAGAACGAGGCCGCGATGTCGCCACGTCGACGACGGAATCGGCAGGCAGTCGCGCGCGAGCGCGAGCGCGGGCTCGACGTCCGCCCACGTGACCAGCGCGCCGTCCACGAACAGGAACGGTTCGAGCGACGGAGAGCCGCGATCGGGTTCGAGCATGCCCTCCTCGTTCATGATCGCGGCGCTCGATGCGCCCGCGACGCCGACCGATGTCCAGTAGGACTGTTCGCGGTGCAGCCAGCGCGGCGAATGACCGCGAGGCTCCGCCGCCGCGACGGCGTGGAAGAACTCGGCGAGTGACCGCGAGAACTCGAAGGGACGGACGTCCAGCGTGCGAATCCCGAACCCAGCCGTGCCCTCGGCCGCTTCCAGCAGGTGGAGGCGCAGGTGGCGCGAGTGACCACCGCCGGGCAGGTAGACGTAGCTCCGCTCGCCTTCGGCCTGGCGCGCGGACCAGAGAGTCGTCCAGCGCGCGCCGTCGGCCGAGCTCTGCACGTCGAAGGCGCGCGCCTCCGCGCCTGGCTCCCAGTCGACCACGATGCCGCCGTACTCGTACTCGCGGCCGAAGTCGAGCGCGATCCACTGCGTCGCGCCCGACCCACTGCGCCAGCTCGTTGCGGGCGACGTATCGACCGCGTGCGCCGCCTCGTGACCGGGTGTCGCGCTCGACGCGCGCACGTGCGGTGGTCCGGCGAGCGAAAGATCCTCGAGACGCAAGCCCGCCACTGATGCCGAGCCGGCGCCGCCGGGCCCGGCGGCGATCGCGATCTCGATCGCACCGAGCTCGCGGAGCGCGCCGCCCCCCGCCGGCCCCCACGCGAACGACACCTCCGAGCTCCGGATGCGCAGTAGCTCCCACGAGGGCGGGAACTCGAAGGCGTCGCGGTGCCACCACCAGACGTTGCGGCCGGTGGGATCGGCGAGCTTGATCTCCAGCCTGTTCGCCGGCGCCGCGCCGCGGATGTGCACTTCGATCGCCCACGATTCCGGCATCCGGCGCGCAAAGAGCTTCCGAGCGACGACGAACCCGCCTCCGCCCCTGAAGTCGTAGTCGAGACGCAGCGCGCTGCCGTCCGGGCCGGTGTCGCGGACGAGCCCGAGCTGCGCCTGACCCGATGCGACGGCGCTCCAACCGGAGACGTCACGAAAGTCGTCGAGGATCTCGTCGGACATGGATGCTCAGCCGAGCTCGGCTAGGAGCTCGTTGCCACCGTCGCACCTTGCTCGCTGAAGTCGTTGCCCCACGCGCTTGGCCACCCCCGAATCCTCATCGTGCGCCGACCGCCAGCGCACGATACGCGATCGTGGCGCACCGCCGCACGAGTCCCTATGCCGCGCCGGGAACCGGCGCCACGTGATTCTCGCCCATCCCGACAGCCACCAACAGGGCCAGCGATAGCCAGAAGGGCCGGTCCAGATTGGCCCAGGATGGAGCCCTTGACGTGGTGAACGGCGTGCATGAGATGATGATGGCTGCTCCAGTCGATACCGACGAACACGAGGCTCGGCACGTGGGTGAGGAACACTGGCGCGGTGGGCACCACGGCCGCCGTCGAGGGGGTATGGAGCGCGCGAACATCACACCGCGGTATTGAGCACACCCGTCACTCGTGCGTCCGCTCAGAATACCGCCGGTGGAGACATGAGCGAGCCGCGGATCCCGATCACGCGACTGACCTGGTCCCGGTTCGGCCGGGCGGTCAAGGACTTCGCAAACTGTGAGGTCGGCTGGCGCGCACGCGGGCTGTTCGCGTTGCTCATCGCCCTGCTGATCGCCTTCAACGCCTTGAACGTGTTGAACAGTTACGTCGGCCGGGACTTCATGACGGCCATCTCGCACCGCGACTCTACCCGGTTCATCCGGCAGGCCATCCTCTACGTTGGCGTCTTCGGAGCCTCGACGGTCGTCGGTGTCTTCTCTTCCTTCAGTGAGCAACGGCTGGCCCTGCTGTGGCGGGAGTGGCTCACTCGCGAGATCCTCGCTGCGTACCTGGATCGCAGAAACTACTATCGCCTGAGCGCCGCCGGCGTGCTGACCAACCCCGATGAGCGCATCGCCGAGGACGTCAAAGCGTTCACCGCGACGACCCTCTCGTTCGTGCTCCTGCTCGCCAACGCGACCGTGACCGTGGTGGCATTTTCCGGCGTGCTGTGGTCCATCAGCCGCACGCTGTTCGGCGTCGCCCTCCTCTACGCGGCCGGCGGATCCGCGCTGACCGTGCTGTTCGGACGCCGGCTCCTCTGGCTGAACTACAACCAGCTCGACAAGGAGGCCGACTTCCGCGCGAACCTCGTTCACGTTCACGCGAACGCCGAATCGATCGCGCTGCTGCGTCGCGAGGCCCGGGTCGGCAATCGGTTGCGGCGGCGGCTCGACGATCTGACGGCCAACATGCGACGGCTCATTGCCGTGAACCGGAACCTGGCGTTCTTCACCACCGGATACAACTACCTGATCCAGATCATCCCGGCTCTCGTCGTGGCACCACTCTTCATCCGGGGTGAGGTCGAGTTCGGCGTGATCACGCAATCAGCCATGGCCTTCTCCGTCTTGCTCGGCGCACTGTCGCTCGTCGTCACACAGTTCCAGTCCATCTCTTCGTTCGCCGCGGTGATCACCCGCATCGGCTCGCTCGCGGATGCGCTGGACGGCGTCCGGGCCGCCGGCGCCCTCGAGGTGCGCGAGGACGACACGCGCGTCGCCTATGACGGGCTGACGCTCAGCTCGCCGGGCAACGATCACGTGCTGGTGAGGGACCTGTCCGTGTCGATTCCGCGTGGAACGAACGCGCTGATCGTCGGCTCGAACGAGCGGGGGAAGGTCGCGCTCTTCCGTGCGACCGCGGGTATCTGGGAGCATGGTCGCGGACGTATCGTCCGGCCCGGACTGGATGCCATCCTCTTCCTCCCCGAGCGACCCTACGTCCTTCCGGGGACGCTACGAGATGTGCTGCTGCCGACCGGACAGGAGGGCGCCAGCGGGGACGAGCACAGGGCAACGGTGCTGAAGGGACTGGGGCTGGAGGGCGTGCTCGAGCGAGCCGGCGGCCTCGACGTCGAACGGGACTGGTCGGACACTCTGTCGCTCGGCGAGCAGCAGCTCCTCTCGGTGGCCCGAGTGGTCCTCGCCGCGCCGCGGTTCGTGTTCCTCGCGCGACCGCACGCGACGCTCGGCACCGCGCAGGCCGAACGGGTCTTCAGCCTCCTCCGCGACCGATCGATCACGTATCTCACGCTCAGCGATGGCGATGATCGGCTCGAAGACTATGACGCCGTCCTCGAGCTTGCCGACGACGGCGGGTGGACGTGGAAGGCGCTCGACGCCGGCCTCCGCCGGCCTTGACCATGACGTCACCTGACAGGAGTCCCCATGCTCGATCTGCTGATCCGTAACGGCCTCGTCATCGACGGCAGCGGCAACCCCGGCTACCACGCCACCGTGGGCGTGGAGGGCGACACGCTGCGAATCGTCCGCGGCGATACCAGTGCGCTCCCGGCGGCGCGCACCATCGACGCCGGCGGGCATGTCGTCGCGCCAGGCTTCATCGACATGCACTCGCACGCGGGCCTGACGATCCTGCACGAGCCGCGTCACGAGCCGAAGGTGCGCCAGGGCGTCACCACCGAGCTCATCGGCATCGACGGCAACTCGCACGCGCCATTCAAGACGCGCGAGGATCTCCATCGCTACATCGAGCTGGACTCCGGGCTCAACGGTGAGCCGCCGATGCCGGCGGACTGGCTCACCGTGGCCGGGCAGCTGTCGATGTTCGACCACAAGGTCGCGGTCAACATCTGCTTCATCCTCGGCAACTCCCCCGTGCGTATCTGGTCGGTGGGCTGGGACGATCGCCCGGCCACGCGGGCAGAGCTCGACGACATGAAGTCCGTGGTCCGGGAAGTCTGCGAGGAGGGATCGTTCGGCCTGTCCACCGGCCTCGACTACCCGCCCGGATCGTACGCCGACACCCGCGAGCTGATCGAGCTGTCCAAGGTCGTTGCGCGCGCCGGCGGCTTCTATCACACCCATACCCGCGCGCTCCTCAAGCAGAAGGGGCTGCTCGCGCCGTGGATGGAGGCCCTCGAGATCGGCCGCGGCGCCGAGATTGCCGTGCACTTCACCCACTACCGCCAGCGCTCGCAGGGCGACGGCTCGCACCTCGACTATCTGGGTCTGGTCGAGCGCAGCCGGGACGAGGGGCTGGACGTCACCTTCGACTGCTACCCTTACGTCTACGGCAGCACCCGCGCCAACATCTGGCTGCCCGGGTGGACGATGGACGGCGGACCGGAACGCCTGGCCGTGGTCCTCGATTCGCCCAAGGAACGGGCCCGCCTCCGTCAAGAGATGCAGGCTCGCAATGCCCTGGGCCGCACCGACGAGGGGTGGCTGACCAACTTCCGGAAGCCCGAGAACATGGGTTACGAAGGCCGCTCGCTGCTCGATATCTCCCGCGAGCGTGGCCAGGATCCGCTCGACACCTTCCTCGACCTCATGCGCAGCGAGGGCCACAGCCTCTGCGCGATCATGATCGGCACGAATCCACAAACCCTGCCCGCGTTCGTGTCGCACCCGTGCGGCATGGTCGGCAGCGACGCCATCCTGCTCGGCGAGTATCCCAGTCCCCGGACCTACGGGTGCTTCCCGGTCATCCTCGCGGAGTTCGTCCGCGCGGAGAAGCATCTGCAATTGCCCGAGGCCATCCGGAAGATGACGTCGTTTCCCGCCCAGCGGCTGGGCCTGCGAGATCGCGGGCTGCTCCGAGACGGCCTGAAAGCGGACATCGTCGTCTTCGACCCCACCACCGTGAAGGCCACGGCGACTCCGCGGCAGCCCAAGCAGTTCCCGCTGGGAATTCCGTACGTGATCGTGAACGGCAAGGTCGTCGTCGACAAGGGCGCGCATACCGGCGCGCTGCCGGGCCGCGCACTTCGCTACGGTCGCTGAGCACCGCGGGCACCGGCGGAGCTCAGGCGAAACGGCCCCACCGAGTCGGAACGGATGTCGCGGCGCCCTGCACGCATTTGCCCAGAGGAGCATGCGGCGGCGCGGCGTCCTCGCAACACGCTTGCAGAGGGTGGGGTGACCAACGTTCTGGCGCTTGCCAAGCCTGCGCTGTGACTACGACTGCCCAGGCAACCGCCGGGTGGCGCCCAGTGGCACATCAGATGCATGCTCGGCTCGCCAAAGGAGAACGGGTCATGGTGCCACGTCTGGTGACCATAGTTCTGTGCGGTACCGTCGCGGTCCTCGGGTGCGCGACGAAAAGCTACGTCAACGAACAGGTCACCGGGGCGGAAACCAAGCTCGCCCAGCAGGTCGCGACCACCCAGGCCAGTCTTGGCAATCGCGCCGACACTCAGGAGACGAAGCTGAGTGAGCTGGCGGCGCATACCGCGGGCAACCGCGAGGCCGTCGACGCCGCCGACCAGCACCTCAAGGGCCTGGATACGCGCGTGACCGAGGTCGATGCCGCCGCGATCGACGCCCGGACCCAGGCCGAGCGGGCAGCGGCGGCGACTCGCGACGCCGAAGCGCGGCTTGCCCAACGGCTGGCGGGCCGCAACAGCTACCGGGTCCTGGACACCAAGGCCATCTACTTCGACTCGGGTCGGATGGACATTCGCGCCGAGAACATCACCACGCTCGACGAGGTGGCCAAGGCCCTGGCGGCGGATCCCAACGCGATCCTCGAGCTCCGGGGCTTCGCCGACACCAACGGGAGCGATCGCTATAACCTCGAGCTCTCCCGTGAGCGGATCGAGGCGGTGATGCGCTATCTCATGGCCCACCACGACATCGAGCTGCGGCAGATGCAGGGCATCCCCATGGGCAAGATCGCGCTGGCGGCCGGCGCGAAGGCCACGCCGGAGACCTTGGCCCAGGCCCGGCGCGTCGACCTGCGCGTGCTGGCGCCCTGGTCCTCCTGGGAAGACCGTACCGCGATCGACCGGAGCCCGGCCGCGGCGCCATCGCCCTCCACGGCGGCATCGTCGGACACCGAGGCGCCGTCGGCGCTGCCCAGAGAGGTCCAGCAGAGCGATGAGCCGGCGAACACCTTTGACTTGCCGGCGAACAGCTTCGACTCGCCGGCGAGCTCGCGGCTGCCCGGCTTGCTGCGGACGCTCACGCCGCGGGATCTCGGCGGCGACTGACCGCCTCACGCATCGCCTGCGCGACGACGCGCAGGCGATGCGATTCTGATCCGTCCCGGGCGACTACTCCGTGGTCGGACGCGGCGCGGGCCCGGCGACGACGGGCACGTCCTCGCAGCACGCCGCGCTGGTCGGCCTGGGCGAGCACGGCCTCGATGGTCTTCACGAGCCGCCGCGCCGCCTCCACGCTCAGCTCGACCGCGACACGCGCGCCCGGTCCCAGCGCCTCGTTGACGAAGTCGATGTTGAGCGCGTGTTCGAGCGGCAGGTCGTACGGATGGTCGTAGGAGACGTTGGCCTCGCGGACCTCGAACCAGTCCGGACCGCTCTTGCCGCGGCCCTCGATCTTCACCTGGTGGGCAATCATCGTGCACATGGTCGGTCTCCTCGCTCTCGCGCTCTCAGCGCAGCGTGCGTTCGCAGGAACGCCCAGACCTTCTTCCAGCCGTCCATCGCCTGTTCCTGCCGGTAGCCGGGCGGTCGTAGTAGAAGAAGCCGTGACCGGCGCCATCGTAGCGGTGGAACTCGTACTGCTTGCCGTGCTTCTTCAGCTCGGCCTCGTGCTGGTTGACCTGCTCGGGCGTGGGCGACTTGTCCTCGTTGCCGAAGAGGCCGAGGATCGGGCACGAGAGGTCCTTCGTGTAGTCGATCGGGGCCACCGGCTGGCTCGGCGTCAGCTCCTCCTTCGACTGGACCACGCGCCCACCCCAGCAGTCGACGACGGCGTCGAAGCCCTTCAGCCGGCAGCCGGCGAGGAACGCCTGCCGGCCGCCCGAGCAGGTGCCGAAGACGCCGACCTTGCCGGCTGACGTAGGGCAGCGAGCGCAGGCAGGCGTTCGCGCCGTCGAGATCGCCGAGCACCCGGGCGTCCGGGGCGCCGCCCGCCGCGCGCACCTTGGCGCCGACGTCCTCGGGCGTGCCGTGGCCGTCGCGGAAGTAGAGGTTCGGCGAGATCGCCACGTACCCGTGGTGGGCGAAGCGGCGTGTGCACTCGCGGTACCACTCGTCCCAGCCCGGCGCGTGGTGGATGAGGACCATGCCGGGAAACGGGCCGGCGCCGAGCGGCCGGGCCACGTACGCGTTGATGGTGTCCCCGTTGTGCCCCCGCATGGAGACGGTCTCGGCGATCATGCCTTCGTACTGATCGGTCTGGTACATGGGCGCGTTCCTCCGGTTGCCAGGCCTTGTGAGAGATGGGCCACCCCCGCTGGGGTCGCCCACGGGATGTTACATCACGGACACGTTCCGGTCTCGCGGGCGCGCACGAGGACTCGTCGCACTTGCTCCAGGGCCTCCGGCGTGACCGGGCCCGAGGCGGTGTGGCACGACTTGCCCTGGGCATCGAGGACGGTTGCCGACACGTTGGCATCGGGTAGACCGTACGCGCGGACGAAGTCGCCCTTCCAGTCCACCAGGATCGCGATGTCGCGCGGCACGTTCTGCTGAAGGCGCTCGTTGACCTCGGTTTCCGTCTTCTTGCCCGGAGCCTCCCGGGCGTCGAGACCACGTAGGACGACGAGCGTGCCGGGCACCTTGTTGCGGAGGCCCTCTTCCCAGGCCTTCATGCCTCCGCATGCCGTCGACCTTGCCGTAGATCAGGACCACGGCCTGGCCGCGATGGCGTCCGGGCCCGTCCACGTCTTGCCGAACTGATCCTTGAGGACGAGTCTGCCCTGGGTCTCCTGGGCCAGCACGAGGCCGGCCGTCGCGCCAGTCACCAGCGCGACCACGGCCAGGAGCGAGCCGAGCGCGGCGGCCTGGCCGCATCGGCCCAGCGGCTGGAACAGCATCAGCGAGAGCGGCAAGAGCACGAACTGACTGATCAGGCCCAGGAGGAAGGCGGCGCCGGTCAGAAGACCGAAGTGCACGGTGGGCACGAACGAGCTGAAGACCCCGACCCAGAATCCCACGGCGAGCGTCACGGTGGAGAACACCACCGCCCGTCCCGACGCGCGGACCATCGCGATCAGTGCCTTCACGTAGTCGGGCTGTCGCGCGAAACGCGTCCCGGAATGGGGCCAGCAGGTAGATCGAGTTGTCGACGATGGTGCCGATGACCACGCTCGCGATCATGGCCGTCGGCACCGAGAGGGCGATGCCGCTCCAGCCCATCAGGCCGTACACCACGAGGACCGGCGCGCCGTTCGGGATGGCACACGAGCAGGCCGAGACGGATCGAGCGGAACTGGATGGCCATCACGCCCAGGATGAGGATGAGCGCGACGGCGAGCCCCTGGACCTGGTGCCGGACGAGCGTCGTCGACATGTTCGAGAAGACGACGAAGTTGCCCGTCAACGTCACGTCGGGCAGCCCGACACGCCGCGCCGCGTCGCGGATCTCGGCGAACAACGCCTGGGAGCTCGCGGTGTCCAGGGCCGGAACCCGGGCGATGATTCGGAGCGTCGAGTGGCCCTCCCCGCCCTCGGCCAGGAACCGATGGAGGTCGGCCGGCGCCTCCTCGTTCGGCGGGCTAGAAAGTCCGCGACGTCGGACGCCGCGTCCGGCCCGTCCGGGAGATGCGCGTACGTATCGTCGCCTCGGTGCATGGCACGGTTGACCCGCGCGAGTAGGTCGGGAAGGCCGGTCACCTTGCGGACGTCGGGCAGGCCACGCACCGCGTCCTCGAGTCGCGCGACCTTGTCCAGAGTCCGGGGTCCTGGATCGACACCGCGTCGACGATGATCTCGACTGAGTTCACGCCGGTCGAGATGCTCGTCGACGAACCGCGTCGCCGCCGCCAGCGGGCTCGCGTGGCGGAGCGAGCGGATGAGGTCTGTTTCGACGTGGATCCGGGCGACGCCGAGGACCGACAGCACGAGGATCGCCACCGACCGCCAGCGCCGGTCGCCACGGTGGCCGAGACACCCATCGCACCACCCGCGACAGCCCCCGTTCGACCGGCCCGGGCTCGAACGCGCGGATGACCCGCGGCGGAAAATCGGGCAGCGACGCGAGCAGCAGCGGCGTGAGCGACGATGGTCAGCCCGTAGCCGATCATGATGCCCAGCGCGGTAAACAGGCCGAAGTCGCGAATGGCCGGGATCGGCAGGATGAGGAGGGAGGCGAACCCGATGGCGGCCGTCAGGGCCGCGTTGAAGCACGGGATCCGCATCCGACGATCGGCCTGTTCGAGAGCCGCGAGCAGCGCGAGGCCGCGGGCCCGAGCGATCAGGTACTGGTTGAGCAGCTGGATCGCGGCTTCGAGGGACATGACGAGGATGACCGGCGTCATGAGCGATGTGACCGGGTTCAGCGAGCGTCCCACGAGCCCGAAGAGACCGAGCGCCCAGACGAGGGCCAGGGTGAGCACCGCCAGGGGCACCAGCATCCCGACGGGATGGCGGTAGAGCACGGCCGTCATCACGGCCAGGATCAGGAACACGAGGGGGACGAAGATCTTCTGGTCGCGCGCGATGTAGGAGGCGACGTCGACCTTCTCGACGGGGATGCCGGCGACGAACGCCGTGGTGTCGGGGCCGGCCTCACTCGCCAGGCGCCGGAGATTGGCCACGAGGTCGCGGTGGGAGTCGGCCGGCCGCGTCGATTCCTCGAGCTCGACCAGGACCGCGGCCGTCCGGGCATCCTTCGAAACCAGGAGTCCACCGAAGATCGGGTGGGCGCCGAGCCGAGTCCCCATCGCCTCGGGTTTCAGCTTCCCCGCCTGCACCTGCTGGTACGGCACCACGGGGACCGGGCCCAGCTCGTCCCCGTCGAGATCGCGCACGTTGGTGGGCGACAGCACCTGGACGACCTGCGGGAGCGCCTTCACCCGCTGGGTGAGCCGATCGATGCGCTCGAGGGATTCTGGCGAGAACAGCCGGTCGGAGTGCAGCGCGATGACGACCACCTCGTCGGAGCCGAATCGCGCGTGGAACGTGCGGAGCGCATCGAGGTCGCCGCGACCCGTCGGGATCATGGACTGCACGCCGGGATCGATCTCGAGCGTGAGCGCGCACCATCCCAGGCCCACGGTCAGCAGCGCGATCAGCGCCAACACCAGTCGGCGTCGAGCCAGCAGCGCCGGAATCACCCGGTCTACTCCGGGACCGCGACGAGATCGATGTGAAGCCTCACCGCGTCCTTGTTCCTGATCGCTCCCAGCAGGGCGCTATACGGCTTGTAGCCGAAGGCGCTCTGCATGAAGGTGAGCGTCGCGGTCGCCCGGAATACGCGGCCCTCCATCACGACAGTCGCCGGGAACTGAACGGCCCGGGTGACCCCGCGGATGGTCAGCTCGCCCGCCACCAGGTAGCGGTCAGGGGTGTCGGGTGTGATCGTGGTCGAGGTGAAGGTGATCGCGGGAAATCGCGCGACGTCGAGCTGGCCCTCGGCCTTCATGCTCTTGTCGATCTCCGCAACGTCATTGGCGCTCGGCTGGCCCTCGAGGCCAAATCTTCGTCGCGTCTCGGCATCGTCCGCCTTGAGGGTCGCCGTCTGAACCTCGGCCGCGATCGACGACAGCCCCGGCGCCGACGGGTCGTGGGTGACGCTGCCGGAAAAGGCCGTCGCCTGGACGACATGGTCGTGCCCCAGCTTCGCGGCCACGCCGTCTCTGAAGATCTGAACGACCAGCGAGCTCCGGGACGGATCGACCCTGAACGTCGCAGCCGAGGCGGGAGCAGCAAGACCACCCACGATGACGAGGCACGAGAGGCCCACCACCGTGATCCACCGGTGGGCCCTCACCGAGCCGGCTCATCACACATGCGTTCGTTCGGCCTTCCGCAGCTCCCGATAGCGGCCGAAGACGCGCCGCTCGTCGGCGATCCCCAGGAGCGAGGCCCAGAAGCTCCCACCGCGGAACGTGTGCGCGAGCATCTGCCGCCAGTTCCGCAGCACGAACCCGGGGCTGTGCCGGAGGACGGCGCCGATGTGGCGGACCTTGATCCAGCGCTCGGCCCGCCACCGCATGAACTCGATCTCCTCGGCGTCGAGGTGCTCGCTGCGGACCACGGCGGTCGTGCCGTCATACTCTTCCAGCCGCTCGTTGATGATGAGCCCGCGGTCGCGGAACTCCTTCGTCATCGGGGTCCGGGGATAGGGCGTCGGATGCTGGATGTACGGATAGTCCACCCAGCGGCGTGCGAACGCGAGATTCGCCTCGATCGACTCCCGGGTGTCGTCGGGGTTGCCCACGATCAGGCCGCCGACGACGAACATCCCGTTGCGGCGGATGTGCTGGATGGCCGTGATGGTCGCGTTGTCGGCCTGGCCGTTGGTGCGCAGCGTGTTCTTGGCCCGGGCCCGGAGGAATCGGAGGTCGTCGTCCAGGATGTTCTCGATGCCCAGGAAGACGTAGCGGAACCCGGCCCGGCGCATGAGGGGCGCGAGCGTGGCCCCGTGACGCGCGATGGACGAGGTCATGCCCTGCACCAGATAGGTCATGCCGTCGAGACGGGCGTCGACGATCGCGCGGCAGAGCGCCTCGAACCGGGGGACGTTCAGCGTGATGTTGTCGTCCACGAGGAAGATGGCGCGCGCGCCGTGGTCACGCGCGTCGCGGATGTCGTCCAGGACTCGCTCGAGCGTCGTAGGTGTGGAAGTTGCGTCCGCGCATCTCGATGATCGAGCAGAAGCTGCAGTCGAACGTGCAGCCGCGCGAGGTCTCCACGACGTCCACCTGGCGTCCGAGGAACGTGTAGCCCCCCAGGACCCGGGCCTGGCGGTTCGGCGGCCGTATCTCGTCATCCTCCAGACCCTGGACCGGGCGGTCGGGGTTGTGGAGGAATCCGTCGCCGGCCGCTGAACGAGAGGCCGGGGATGTCTTGGAGGTCGCCGCCACGCTCGAGGCACCGCACGAGCGCGCGAAAGGTCAGCTCACCCTCCCCGCGCACGATGAAGTCCACCCCGCACTCCGGCTCGGTGTAGGCCTCGGGAGCCAGGCTCGGGTCGTAGCCGCCCACGACGATGCGCACGCCCGGGCGCAGCGCGCGCACCAGCCGGATGATGTCGAGCGCCGTCCTTCGCTGGAACGTCATCACCGACAGCCCCACCAGATCGGGGGACCCCTCGCGGACGAGACGCTCCACGGTCGTCCTGACCTCGCCCTGGGCGAGGATCAGGTCGGCGACGGCGACCCGGTGATGGGGATCCAGATTGCCGGCGAGCGAGCTGAGCGCGCCGTTCGGCATGCGAATCCCGACCGTGGGCATGTGCTCGAACGAGTCCGGCATCGAGACGAGAAGGATATTCATGCCGCGTCTCCCACCAGAGGAGGCTACCCCCGGACAGGGTCGCTGTATAGCTTAGGCACCTCCTGGCAGCGCGTAGAGCGCGGCCGCATTGTCGTGCGTCAGCTTGCGGCGCATCTCCGGTGAGAGGTGCCGCATCTGCCGCTCGATCGCATCACGGGAGTTGGGCCAGACGCTGTCCGGATGGGGATAGTCCGACGACCACAGCAGGTGGCCATCGCCAAAGAACGGAATGAGCGCCATCGCCACGTGGTCTTCCTGGAAGGTCGCGTAGATCTGTCGCTTGAACAGCTCGCTCGGCTTCGTGACGAGAGCGCTGCCGCCCTTGTCGGCCCAGAACTCCTTGGCCTCCCAGAGGCGCCAGTGGCGGTAGTCGAGCTCCTCGACCAGCCAGGGGAGCCATCCGGTGCCGGCCTCGGCCATCACCATGCGCAATCTCGGATGGCGCTCGAGGATGCCCCAGGCAAAGAGGTCGACGAAGGGCTCGAGAAAGTTCGCCAGGAAGAACTTGGTGTTCTCGAAGACGCTCGCCGCCTTGCCCGCCACGCGATCGCCCGGCTTGCCGACGAACACGGTGATGTGCCAGGAGAGGATGATGCCGCTCTCCTCGAGCGCCTGCCAGAGCGGCTCCCAGGCCGGATCGTCGAGCTTGGGGTTGACGTTGGCGATCATGAGATTCACCTGGCGCACGCCGCCCTTGGCCCTCACCCGCTCGAGCTCGGCGAGCGCGCCCTCCGGCGTCTCCGGCAGCATCGGCAGACCGATCAACCGATCGGGTGCGGCCTTGCAGAAGTCGAGCAGCCAGTCGTTGTAGACGCGATAGCAGGCGGTGCGGAGCACGGGATCGTCGGTCGAGATCTGGAAGATCGGGCCGAAGATCACCTGGGTCGCGACGCCGTCGCGGTCCATATCAGCCAGACGCAGCTCGGCGACGGCCGGGCGACGCGCGCTCGGGTCGTGCATGCCGGCGCGGTCGAAGGCGTTGTAGAGCGGCTTGATCGGCCGCGCCGAGCCGGTCGCCGGCGGCTTGCCGTCCCAGCGGCCCCACACCTTGCCGTCGCACACCCACACCGCCTGTCCGTCTCGCTCCTCGACATGCGGCGCGCGGTCGAGCAGCGAGGCCGGCAGCCGCGTGGTCCATAGATCAGCGGGCAGCTGGCTGAGATCCATGTGGTCGTCGCAGGAGATGAGTCGGTCAGTCATGTCCGTCCTCCAATCGACGATTCTACCGTGAGCGCCACGGCTGTTGCCGCTTCCGCCCGCCGGTCAGTATCGCCCGCCGAGCTTGCGGTGGTCCCAGCTGACCACCTTGTCCGGAACGATCTTGAGCACCACGCGCTTGGGCGCGCTGGCCAGCGCGCCCGGCTGGACCGGCGACGCATTCGCTTGCGCCCCCGCCCGCGCCCCGAAGGCCTCCCTGACGCTGGCTTCGTCCTCGAGGATCTCGCAGCGCCCTCTGATCAGCACGCCCCGCAGCTCGGCGTACTCGTCGCCGGCCTCGACCATCAGCGCCACCTTGGGATTGCGCCGGATGTTGACGACCTTCTGCGCCTTGCCGTACGAGGTCATGTAGAAGTTTCCGTCCCGCGCGAAGTAGTTCATGGCCACGACATGGGGGAAGCCGTCCTTGTCGATGGTGGCCAGGGCGGCCTTCTTGCGTTCCCGGAAGAACGCGGCCTGCTCGTCGGGGCTCAGCCGGATCTGCTGCCGCCGGTCGGTCGCCATTCGTGCCCGTCTCCTCTCACAGGTAGCGCGCCAGGAAGCGCCTGGCCTCGTCAAAGCTCTGCGTCGCCGCATCCTCGGCATAGCCGGGGTGAGTGCGCACGGCGAAGCCGTGGCGGGCGCCGTCGTAGAACACGAAGGTGCAGACCTTGCCGAGGGCCCGCATCCGTTCCTGCATCCGACGCATGTCCGCGATGGGCGCCCGCTCGTCCTCCGTCCCGTGCAGGACCAGCATGGGGATGTTCACGCCTGCCGCGAGGTCGTAGGGCTCGGCGCCGGGCTGCGCCCCGGCCGGCCGGAAGGCAAAGCCGTGGAAGACGACGATCACGCGGATCTCCGCGTGCGCTCGGGCCGCCATGATCGCGTGCACCCCACCGCGACAGAAGCCGAAGACGGCCAGCCTGCCGAGATCAGCCTGCCCGACCGATCGCAGGAACGACATCGCTCCCTGCAAATCGGCGTACACGGGCCCGTCCGTCGGGTCGGTTCCGCGAACCTTCCAGCCGTGGACCAGGGCGACATAGCCCCACTCGGCGAGTCGACGGGCAATCTCCGTGTACCCGTCGTCGGGGCCAGCCACGCCCCGGAGAATCAACACGACCGGATGGAGCCCGTCGCGGTCCGGGGTGGCCAGGTACGATGGGACGGGCGTCTGTCCGTCTCCGCTCGTGAACGTCACCGACTCCAGCCGCACCGTCATGACTGACCTCTGGCCTCCGTGATGCCCAGCCCCCTACGCCCGCAGCCGACGCATGCTGCGCTCGGCGCGTCGGGACCGTTCTACGGCGGACCAGGCCGCGAATGCAATCTCGACTTTCTCGAGGTCGGACGACGACCAACACGGTGAACGGTGTGGCGGTCGCGCCCGCCACCGCCTGACCGGCACGGCCCGGAGGAGAGTCTGGTAACCTGCGTCACGTCGTCCCCGGTCGACACTCGAGTGGAGGTCAAGACCGATGGCTGCCTGTCGTGCGTTGTTGATGCGGACGGCCGCAGGCCTCGCCCTCTGTTCGCTTGTGGCCTGCACCAGCCTGCTCCCGAGCCCGGGGCAGGCCGACGTCAAGCCCTGGCCCGAGATCCGCTCCGATTACCGCGTGGAGACTCTGCGCGCGCGGCTGTACGAGTACTCGATCACGTTCGCCGCGGAGGTCGATCTCACGGCCAGCTCGATCGAGCAACGGACCACCGACGCCACCGTCCGTCGCAACGCCTTGCTCTGGCGAATCCGCGCCATTCCTGAAATGCGAAAGGCGTGCTTTCGGATGGAGGCAGTGAGCGGCCTCGTCGACGCGTGGAGCCTCTCCCGCCAGATGGATCAGCTCTTCAGCGAAGGGGCGGGCGCCGGCGCCTTCGGCCCATTCCAGCCCGAAGCCGTCGCGGTGTCGCGCCGCCTCGTCGACCAGATGCGCGAGATTGGCGGTTCGATCGCCATGACTCCCGAAGCCAGAGCCGCGTTCGAGCATCGCATCATCGATCCGTGGGTCGCCGAACATCCGCTCCGCGACATCACCTTCGTGCGCGACTCTTCGGTGGCCCGCTTCGCGGAACAAGTGAGGACGCTGGGCGGCGTGTCCCAGTCCGTCGGCACGGTGGAGGAACTGGCGATCAGCCTTTCCCAGCAGGCCCGCGTCTATCTGGCCGACCTGCCGCGGCAGCTGCGGGGAGAAGTCGACCTGATGCGTCTCGACATGCTGACGTCGCAAGACCTGGCCTCGATGCAGGGGGACCTGCATGGGGCCGCCGCCGCGGCCGGGCGCCTGGCGTCCACCGGCGAAAGCCTCCCGGCCCTCCTCGGGAACGAGCGGCGAATCGTCCTCGACGAAGGGAACCGGCAGCTCGCCCTGGTGCTGAAGGCCGTGTCCGCCGAGCGGGAACTGGCCATCGACACGATCATCCGTGCGGTGGCCGCCGAACGCGGTGAAGTGCTGCGCGACGTCGCGTCGCAGCGGCTGGCTCACGCTCGAGTGGGCGACCGCCGAGCGCCGCGAGGCCATCGCCGAGGTGGGTCGGGAGCTGGCCGGGGCGATTGCCACCCTGCGTGGTGAGCGCGCCATCGCCCTCCACGAGGTGCGCGCCATCGTCAACCTGGTGTTGCTGCGCGTGGCGCTCTTCCTGATCGCGGGCGTGGTGCTCGCGCCGCTCGTCGCCCACGCCTACGCCCGTGTCTGGCCCCGACGGTAGCCTGGGCACAGGCACGTAAAGCGTCACTCGAGGCTCCATATAGGACGAAGGTCCCATGGTGGCGCCGGGTGACATGGATACACTCCTGGGTGGCCGGGCACACAGATGAACAGGTGACTTCGGTCCCGTCCGCTCACGTCGATGTCTGCTCCTCGCGGAGATCAGGGAGGGGAAGATGCACAGCATTGGGTTGCGGGTGATCGTGTTGACGCTGGTTCTCGCCGTGGCGTCGCTCACTCAGCTTGCACCGAGTGACGCGCAAACCCAGGGAACGGACCGGCGGCAGGATCGGCGGGATGATCGGGGGGACGCCCGGGATACCAAGCAAACGGGTCGTCAGGACGCCCGCGAGGGCAAGGCCGAGTGTAAGGACGGGGACGACAAGAGTCGTGCGGAATGCCGTCAGGACAAGCGGGACACCAAGCAGGACGCGCGCGACTCCGCCCGCGACATCAAGAAGCAGTAGTCGACGCGACCCAGCCGCGTGACGCCGACGCTGAATTGCCCCTCGACGGTGATGGGACCGGGCCAGGGCCAATGAGCCAGCCGCGGGCGCTTGACGAGGAGTTCGACAAGCGAGCCTCGTCGCGCCTTCTCGACGTATTGATTCGGGCTGGCCTGATCGGTGTCCTGGCGGGGCTGTGCTACGTCGTCTTCGCACCGTTCCTGGCGCTCATGGCCTGGGCGATCATCCTGGCCGTCACGCTCTACCCGCTGCACCGCTCGCTGGCCCGCCGGATCGGTGGAAGAGAGGGCCTCGCCGCGACCATCCTGGTCCTGGCCGGCGTCCTTCTGATCGTCACGCCGTCCGTCCTCCTGATGAATTCGTTTGGAAGCTCCATCTATGATTTTGTCCGAGCCGTGCAACAGAACACCCTGGACATTCCTGCCCCGCGAGAGGGCATCAAGGAATGGCCGATCGTGGGCAACAAGATCTACCCCATCTGGTCACGGGCCCACTCGGACTTGCCTGGGCTCGTCGAGAGCCTGCAGCCCAAGATCGGCGAGCTGGCCAGAAAGGCGCTGTCAGCAGTCGCGAGCCTCGGTCTCGGTATGCTGAGTTTTCTGGCGTCATTCATCGTGGCCGGCGTGCTGATGGCGTACGGTGAGGCCGGCGCGCGCGGGAGTCGAGCGATCTTCGAGCGCATCATCGATCGCGAACGAGGCGAGCCGTTTGCCCGGCTGTGCACGGCAACGATCCGGGCCGTGGCTCAGGGCGTCATCGGTATCGCCTTCGTTCAGGCCATCCTCGTCGGCCTGGCGCTCCTCCTGGCCGGCGTACCGTGGGCCGGTGTTCTGGCGATGATCACGCTCGTGTTGAGCATTGCTCAGGTACCGGCGCTCATCGTCATCCTTCCGGCCATCGCGTACATCTGGTCGAGCGGCCACTACGGCAGCGGCGCGGCCATCGCCTACACGATCGTCTTGCTGCTCTCGGGCATGGCCGACAATGTCTTGAAGCCGCTGATGCTGGGTCGCGGCGTCGATGCGCCAATGCCGGTCATCCTGCTCGGGGCACTGGGTGGCATGGCGACCGGCGGCATTCTGGGAATGTTCGTGGGGGCCACCCTGCTGGCTCTCGGCTATCAGATCTTCATGAATTGGGTCGCCACCAATCCAGGCTCTGTCTAGCCTCGCCACCCGCCTTCAGTCTTCGAGCGCGCTCGCGCTCGCGACGATGATCTTCGTGCCGTCAGCCTTCTCGCAGAAGACGGTGACCTCGGCGCGCGTCTGGCCGTTCTCGACCCGACGGCCGGTGATGATCCCTCGCGTGGTGAAGGGCTCGTCCGGCCACAGGACGTTGGTGAACTTCACGTCCAGGCGGCCGCCCAGGTAGAAGCCGCGGCCGAAATGCCGGGTCAAGAGCTCGGTGACGCATGAGAGCGTCATGCGGCCGCCGATCACCGTGTTCCCGAAGCCGAGCTCCTTCGACGCGTCCTTGTCGTTGTGATAGTTCCGGCTGCGGTAGAAGAACTCGTTGCACATCGCTTCGCTGAACGTCTTGCGGAGCTCGAGCGACAAAGGCTCCCCGGCCGGCTCGTCGCCCCGCCGGGCGCCTTCCTTGCTGGCCGGGTCGCGCAGGGCGACCTCGCCGCTGGTCTGCTCGGCCAGAAAGCTCTGGTGATGCACGCTGCGCGCGACCAGGTGGCCGGCCTCGTCCCGCACCCACATCTCCTGCGCGACGATCTCGCGATCGCGTCGCCGGTAGCGCTCGGCCACCCGCGCGCTGAACGTCAGAGTTTGTCCCACGCGGGTCGGCGCGTAGATCTCCCATTCCTGGCGCCGCCACAGGTTGCCGAAGAGGTTGTCGAGATACCAGCCCTTGAACTCGCTGTCCGCCTGCTGGTAGATGATCGCGGGCGCCACCGGTCCGCCGAACGGCGAGGCCGTCGTGTACCACGGGTTCGGCTCGTCGAGGCCGTTGACGTAGTGCTGGATCATGTCGTCGGTGATCGTGAGCTCGAGCGCGCCGAGATCCTTGCCCGGGTACACGTCTGTCGTGATCATGCGGGTCATCCTCCTGGTGAGGTCCGAGTATGCCACCGGGCCCCGGAGACCGGCGACCCGATTTGCCACATGAGATCCGCACTGGACGCCTGTTTTGCTACTCTGCCGCTGCGAGGGCCATCCGCCCCGCGGCGGCAGGTGGGCCCGAGCGGGCCTGTCAGGGAGGAACGCGATGAGTGAGCCGAGATTCACGACGCTGACGCCTCAGACGATGACCGCAGACCAGAAGCGCGTGGCCGACGCGATCCAGTCCGGCCCGCGCGGCGCGGGCCTGCGCGGGCCCTTCAATGCGCTGCTGCGAAGCCCCGAGCTCTGCGATCTCGTCCAGCGCGTCGGCGCCTTCGTGCGGTTCGGGAGCTCGATCCCGCCGCAGCTGAACGAGATGGCCATCATCATGGCCGGCCGCAAGTGGACGGCCCAGTACGAGTTCTACGCGCATCGCCGGCTGGCCCTCGAAGCGGGACTGAGCCCGGCCATCGCCGATGCCATCGCGGCGAACCAGCGCCCAAGCGGCATGGCCAAGGACGAGGAGACCGTCTACGACTTCGTCTCTCAGCTGCTGGCGACGGGCAGCGTCTCGGACGCGGCGTTTCAGCGCGTCAAGGACGCCTTCGGCGAGCGCGGCGTCGTCGATCTCGTCGGTGCGGTCGGCTACTACAGCCTGGTGTCCATGACCCTGAACGTCGCGCAGGTGCCCCTGCCCGACGGAGTCACGCCGCCGCTGAAGTGAGGCGGACCGCACCGGGCTGACGCCGGATGTTCGCGAGCTGGTCCGGTCGAGCCCTGGGCCTCACACTCCGAGGTGCGCCACGATCGCCTCGCGCGTCACCGCGTCGCGCTCGCCGGCGAGGACCGCGCGCCCCTGGTCGAGCACGAGGTAGCGGGTCACGACGGCCTCGGCGAACGCCAGGTTCTGCTCGACCAGCACGAACGCCGTCCCGGCGGTCTGGCGAGCCTTGATCAGCGCGATCATGTGCTCGACGTTCTCGCGCTGCACGCCCTCCGAGGGCTCGTCGAGGAGCATGAGCGAGGCGTCCTCGGCAAACGCTCGCACGAACGAGAGCAGCTTGCGCTCACCGCCGGACAGCGTGCCGGCGCGCTGTCCGAGACGCTCCCGCAGCCGAGGAAAGCGGCGGAAGTACGGTTCCAGATCGCCGAGACGCCGACCGGGATGCATCAGCCAGAGATTGTCGCGCACGCTGAGATCGTCGAACACGATCCGTTCCTGCGGCGCGAATGTGATGCCCCGCCGGCTCCGTTCGGCCGGCGCCAGCGCCCGGATGTCCAGCTCCGCGGTGGCGGATCTCGCCGTCACGCAACGGCAGAAAGCCGTGCAGCAGCTTGAGCAGCGTGCTCTTGCCCACGCCGTTGCGGCCCAGCACGCCCAGCACCTCTCCGGGCGCGACGGCGCCGCCGAGCCCATGGACGACCACGCTCGAGGCGTAGCCACCCGTGATGCCGGCGAATTCGAAGACCGGGGCGGGCGTCACGAGCTCGCGCCCACGTAGATCTCGTGCACGCGACGGTCCGCGCGCACGGTCTGCACGTCGCCCTCGGCCAGCAGCCGGCCCTGATGGAGCACGAACACGTGGTCGGCCAGCTCCTTCACCATCGCCATGTCGTGCTCGATGATGACCACGCAGAGCCCGAGCGTCTGGCGCGCCCAGCGGATGACCTGGATGACGCGCTGGGTCTCCTCCGACGAGAGCCCGCCGCTCGGCTCGTCCAGCAGCAGCAGGCGCGGCTCCCCGATCAGGGCCATGGCCAGCTCGAGAACCTGACGCTCGCCGTGCGAGAGCGCGGCCGCGGCGCGCAGGCCGTCGGCCAGGAAGGGGAACCGCTGCCGCAGGGCCGCGAGCAGCGCGCTGTCCCACCGCCGCAGTGCGGGACGCAGCAGGTCGCGCAGTGAGGCCCGTCCGCTCCACAGCGCGATCCGGAGATTGTCGTCGAGCGTGAGGTCGGGGAACACGCTCGCGATCTGGAACTTGCGTCCCACGCCCCGCCGGGCCATCCCGTGCGGAGTGCGCACGCCGACGCGGGCGCCGTCCAGCGTCACCGTCCCGCGCTGGGCCGGCAGCTCCCCCGTCAGCATGTTGAACGTCGACGTCTTGCCCGCGCCGTTGGGGCCGATCAGGCAGTAGATCCCGGGCCGCTGGATGGCCAGGCTCAGTCCGTCGAGGATCCGTACCTCGCCGGCGATGCTGCTGACGTCCTCGATCGCGAGCGTGACGGGGCCGCCGGCCAGCTGGCGCGGCGGGGCTGGCAGGAGCACGGGGGCCCGGGCTCCGCGGCTCCGCTGGCGCCTCACGGGCAGTAACCCCATGAGGCCGCCGGGCAGCGCCAGGACCACACCGATGAAGATGGTCGCCACCACGATCTCCCACCAGCCGATCCGCCCGCGCAGCTCCGCGGTCAGCACGCCGATGGCGACCGCGCCGACGACGGGCCCCAGGATCCGCCCGCGCCCGCCGACGGCGGTCCAGATCACGAGATCCGCGGACAGCACGAACCCGCACACCTCGGGCGTGACCAGTCCCTGCTGGGGCGCGTACAGCGCACCGGCCACTCCGGCGAGGATGCCGCTGGCGCCGAAGGCGATGGCCTTGAGATGCGCGGTGTCGTGGCCGAAGAATCCGACTCGCCGCTCGTTCTGGGCCAGCGCGCGCCAGAGGACGCCGAGCGGGGATTCGACGAGCCACCACACGGCGCCGACGGCCGCGGCCAGCGCCACGGCGGCCACGTAGTACGTGGCGGCGAAGCTGTCGAGCGCGGGCAGCCCCGGGATGCCCTTGAGGCCGTTGTAGCCACCGGTCATCCCGTTCCAGGTGTTGGCCACCTGGAAGGCGAACAGCGACAGCGCCAGCGTGATGAGCGCGAAGTACGGGCCGCTCTCGGTGCGTCCACGAAATACGAGCAGCCCGATGGCGTACGCCAGGAGCCCGGACGCCAGCGCCGCCAGCGGCAGCAGGAGCAGCAGCCACCACGAATCGGCAAAGCGCAGCAGCGCGAAACCGGAGAGGTAGGCGCTCAGGCCGAAGAACAGCCCCTGCCCGAGCGGCAGAAAGCCCGCCCGTCCCCAGCAGATGCCGATGCCCAGCGCGGCCACGGCGTACAGAAAGTACAGCGCGAGCTGGAAGGCCCAGAACTCGCCCAGGACCTGCGGCAGCACCAGGAGGGCCGCCAGCAGCGCGGCGCTAGACGCGAGCGAAGATCCCACGCGGCCTCAACCAGAGGAAGACGATCGCGATCAGCAGCACCGTGGAATATCCCCACGTGCGGTCGACGATCGCCGACATCGCGCTCTCGACTCCGCCGATGAGGCCGGCCCCGCTCACCAGGCCCACCGCGCTGCCGAGCCCCCCGACGACGAGGACGAAGAACGCCTTGAGGATGTAGTCGAGCCCCATGTACGGCTGCACCGGCGTCAGCGGCGCGACCATCACGCCAGCCAGCCCCGCCAGGCACGTGCCGACCACGAACGTGTTCCTCGCCAGCCGCCCGGTGCGAAGACCCACCGCCTGGGCCAGCTCGGGATTGCCGACCATCGCCTTGATGCGCGCCCCCGTCGGGCTGCGCCGGTACCACACGACGAGCCCGATGGTGCCGGCGAGCGAGAGCACGATCAGCAACACGCGGTAGGCGGGAAACGGAGCGCCCAGCACGGAGACCGAGCCCGACAGGGGCACGACCAGGCTCTTGTAGCCGCCTCCGTAGACCAGCTCGACCGTCTTGCGCAGGAGCAGGCTCAGACCCCAGGTGGCCAGCATCGTGTCGAACGGTCGCTGATAGAGCGGCCGGATCAGGACGCGCTCCACCAGGAGCGCGAGCGCGCCGCAGACCAGACACGCCGCGGGAATCGCGGTGAGGTAGGGCCAGCCCCGAGCCTGGCACGCGTACGCCGTGTACGCGCCGATGGCGATGAACTCGCCGTGCGCGAGATTCATCACGCCGAGGAAGCCGAACACGATGGCCAGCCCGAGCACGATCACGACGAGCGTCGTCACCTCGTAGACGACGTTCATGACCTGGGTGACGATGAGCGGGCTAATGGGCGACCGCCACCCTCAGGCGCACGTCTGACCCGACTTCACGTTCTTGAACGTCTCCACCACCTGGAACTCGGTGCCCCGGCACTCGGCCAGGTACATGTTCTTGTCGACGTGCCGGTTGTTCATCGTCATGCGGCCGGTGGGCGTGTCGAACGACAGCCCGCGGGCGGCCTCCGCGACCTTGGCGGCCTGCGTGCCCTTGGCCCGCGTCACCACCGCCTGGATGAACTTCACCCCGGAATAGCAGTCGACGCCGATCAGGGCGAGGATCGGCGCCTTGTCCCCGTACTTGGCCTTGTAGGCCGCCTTGAACGCGGTGTTCTCCGGGGACTCGATGTTGGCGTAGTACGACATGCATCCGTAGAGGCCCTTGCTCGACTCCGCGCCGATACCGAGCAGCGTGTTCTCCTCGAGGAGCGACGACAGGCGCGGGATCTCCTTGTCCAGCCCGAAGCCGGCGAACGTCCGGTTGAAGTTCACGTTGTCGGCGCCGACCAGCGTGATCAGCACGAGGTCGGGCTTGGCGCCCTTGATGCGGGTGACCGCCTCCTCGAACTTGTTGGGCGCGCCGAGCGGCACGTACTCCTCGCCGATGACCGTGCCGCCGCCCGCCTCGATGATGCGCTTGGCGTGCTTGTTCGTGACCTGCGGCCACACGTAGTCGTTGCCGATCATGTACACGCGCTTGAAGCCGGTCTTCTTCGCGAGCCAGGGCAGCGCGGTCTCCATCTGCTGCTGCGGTGTGTCGGCCAGCACGTAGGTGTTGGCGCCGCACTCGCCGCCCTCGTAGATCGGCGTGTAGACGTAGGGCACCTTGGCCTTGATCGTTCCCACCAGGGCCTCGCGCACGGCGCTGTTGTGCGAGCCGAGGAAGAAGTCGACCTTCTCCTCGAGCATCATCCGCACCGCCGCCTTCGACGCTTCCGCGACCGGCCCGTCGCCGTTGGCGAAGCTCAGCACGATCTTGCGGCCCAGGATGCCGCCCTTGGCGTTGATCTCGTCGACCGCCAGCTCGGCGCAGGCTTTCTGCGTCGGCCCGAACAGGCCGGCGGCGGGGCCGGCGATCGCGTAGAACATCCCGATCCGGAACTCGCCGGCCGCGCGCGCGTCGCGCACGAAGGCGGGCGCACTGGCCCAGGCCGCGACCGCGGCGGAGGCCCGAAGGAACTGCCGGCGCGTCGGTGTCATGGTCATGCGAATGTCTCCTCGTCTGTCAGATCGATGCTCGTGGGTCGCGCGCCGTCAGAGCCGCGGCGCCGGCATCGCCGGCCGCGACGCCTCGCAGGCGAGGCCAATGGCCAGCAGTGCGTGATCGCGGCCCGACGGCGCGTCGAGCTCGATGCCCACCGGCAAGCCGTCCCGCGTGAGTCCGATGGGCAGGCTCAGTCCCGGCAACGCCGCGTTGCTGGCCGGGTCGGTATTGCGGATGTACGTGAAGAACGTCGGCACGCGCCGGCCCGCCACCTCGACCGTCTCGTCCTCGCCGATCGGTCGCGCCGGCATCGGCGTCGTGGGGAAGACGATCGCCGCCACGTCGTGGCGCTGGAAGTAGCTCTCGAGCGCGGCCTGCAGCGCCGGCCGATGGACCGCGATCGCCTCCTTGTACACGGCGTCGGGAACCGCGCCCTCGCCGAGGAGGCTGGTCACGAAGCCCTTGACGTCGGGGCTGCCGATGCGATCGAACAGCGTCTCGAGCGTGAGAGGGCTCCCGGCCTCGCGCAGGTACTCGCGGAGCGTCGTGACCGTCTCGTGCAGCGCCACGGGAAAGCTCGCCGCCTCGTCCAGCTCCTTCAGCCGCGGAACGTCGGCCTCCACCAGCACGACGCCGAGACCGCGCAGCCGGGCCAGCTCGGCCTCCACGACCTCGGCCAGCTGCGGGTCCAGGTCGGCGTAGAAATACGCGCGCGGGACGCCGAGCCGCAGCCCCTCGAGCCGCGCGGGCGCCAGGCGCGTCGGTCCGCCGGTGATGACTCCATCCAGCAGGACCACGTCGGCGACCGAGCGCGTCATCGGCCCGGCGGTATCGCGCGTGCTCGAGATCGGCACGATGCCGGCCTGCGAGTAGCGCTTTGTCGTGGGCCGGAACCCGACGCACCCGCACAGCGCGGCCGGGATGCGTACGGAGCCGCCCGTGTCCGTGCCGAGCCCGGCGGGCGCCAGCCGCGCCGCGACGGCCACGCCGGTGCCGCCGCTGCTGCCGCCCGGAATCAGCCGGCGGTTCCACGGGTTTCGCGCGGGACCGAACGAGCCGTTGTTGTTGGTGACGCCATAGGCCAGCTCGTGGAGGTTGGTCTTGCCGAGCAGGATCGCTCCGGCGTTCAGGAGCGCCTCGGCGATGGGGGCGTTGCGCCGCGGGCGGTGGTCCTTCAGCCCCTGGCTGCCGCCCGTCGTCCCAAGCGCGGTCGTGTCGATGTTGTCCTTGAGCGCCAGCGGAATGCCGGCCAGGGGTCCCTGCGCGCCGCCGGCCGCACGGCTCTTGTCGGCCGCCCGCGCCGCCGCGCGCACCGCGTCGGGGTCCTGGCTGATGAACGCGTTGAGATCCGCGTGCGCCGCCGCGCGGGCCAGCAGACTCTCGGCGTACGCTTCCGCGGTCATCTCCCGGGACTTCAGGGCAGCCGCGACCTGCTCGACGGTCAGATCCGTTGGTTCCATGACGCTCTCAGTCACACGTCTTCCCGGCACTTGTCAAGCCGCCGCGACTCATCGACATGATCGCGACCTCGCTGTCCTTTTCGTCACCGCCGTCAGCGCTCCTGCATCAGATGATCGCGCTGCGTGGTGCCGGCGTAGTCCAATCGATAGCGGCCCCGCCGCTGCAGCTCCGGCACCACGAGATCCACGAATTCCTCGATCGCCCCCGGGCTGTAGATTGGCGACAGCATGAATCCGTCGCCGCCGACCTGGTCGACGTAGTCCTCCATCTGATCGGCCACCTCGGCCGGCGTGCCGACCATCTGCAGCAGCCCCACGCTCTGCCCGTGGCGCTGCGCCACCTCCCGCAGCGTGAGCAGCTCGCCGGTCAACGTGCGGTACCGGGTCTGCATCCGCTGGAGCTGCGGCTCGGTGCGGTGCGCCATCAGCTCGTCGAGGCCGATCTGCGACAGGTCGAAGTCGAGGTGCCCCGAGAGAATGGCCAGGCCGCCCTCGAGCGGCACGAGCGCGTTGTGGATCGCCTGCTTCTCGCGCGCTTCCTCCGAGGTCCGGCCGAGGATCGGCTGGATGCCGAACAGGATCCGGCACGCCTGGGGCTGGCGTCCCTCGCGGACGGTCTCCCGCTTGATGTCCTCGTAGTAGGCCTTGGCGCCCGCGATGTTCGGCTGGATGGCGAAGATCGCGTCCGCGTAGCGCGCGGCGAAGGTGCGGCCCTTTGCCGACGTCCCCGCCTGTAGGATCGCCGGGCCGTTCTGCGGCGAGCGGACGACGTTGAGCGGACCCCGCGACTTGAAGAACTGCCCCACGTGCTCGATGCGATGCACCTTGGCCGGGTCGGCGAAGACGCCGGCCTCTCGATCCATCACGACGGCGTCAGGCTCCCAGCTGTCCCACAGCTTGCGGCACACCTCCATGAACTCGTGCGCGCGGTCGTAGCGCTCCTCGGTCGGCTTGCGCTCCTCCCCGTGGTTCGCCGCCTGGTTGTGGTTGAGCGACGTCACCACGTTCCACGCCGCCCGTCCGCGCGTGAGGTGGTCCAGGGTGGCCCAGAGCCGGGCAGCGTAGAACGGGTGCTGGTGGCTGATGGAAAAGGTCGCCCCCAGCCCGATGCGCGTCGTGACCGCAGCCATGAACGACAGCAGCGGGATCGGATCGTGCTCGGGCGCCTGGGTGGCGTGGCGGATCGCGGGGTCCATCGTCCCGCGATACGTGTCGGAGATGTAGTTCAGGTCGGCGAAGAACACCATGTCGAACTTCCCGCGCTCGCACACGCGGGCGATGTGCTGGTACAGCTCCGGCCGCGCCCAGTCGTACCCCTCCTCCGCGGTCCGCGGGTGCCGCCACATCGCCAGGCTGTGGTAGGTCGGCCCGTGGCAGAGGAACTGCGCGAGGTGAATGTGCGGCTTCGCCACCGCTGGACCGGCCATGTCGTGGAGAGCATAGGCCGCATGAAAGCCCGTGACCAGGGGTGCCCCAGGCCGCATATACACCGCCGATCAGGCGCGGTATCCTCATGTCCTCGGTGGGGCTCGGCACTCTCACATCACGCGAGGACGCCCCGATGCCCGATGGTGAGCTGCGAGCAGTGCATGTCCCCGAGCCACCTTCCGGGCTTGCCGGCGGCACTTCGTTGACCACTATGTTATCGACCCTGATGCGCGCGGCTGATCCGGCCGCTCGCGCACGCGCGCGCCGCGCCCCGCTGGCAGCCGCCGTCTGCCTCGTGCTCTGCGCCTGCTCGGCGCCGTTGATCCCCTACTCGGCCGACACCCCACCGCTCGTCCTCACGCCCACTTCTCAGATGGGCGTCCAGGACAAGCGAGCGCGCTTTCGTGAAATCTACTGCGCGGTGCTGGAGGCGCGCGGGCGCGAGCTGCCCGACTACCGCCCCTGCGAGGATGCCCTGACCCGCGTCGGGGCCGAACCGACCGGCACCGGCAAGCTCGTCGATCTCGGCCCGTCGAGGCGCCGCCTCGTCGCGGTGGCCGTCCCCGGCGTCGGCTATGAATGCCTCGAAGCGTGGCTGCAACCGCCCGGCACTGTTGTCCAGCACGTGCGCCAGTTCGGGTACGACGCGGCCTGGCTCAAGGTCGACGCGCTGTCCAGCAGCGCGAACAACGCGCGCCAGATTCGCGACGCCCTCATGGCCATGCCGGCGGAGGCCGACGCGCCGCGCGTCGTCCTGCTCGGCTATTCGAAGGGCGCGCCCGACATTCTGGAGGCGGTGGTCGCGTACCCGGAGATCCGCGACCGCATCGCGGCGGTGGTCAGCCTGGCCGGCGCGGTCGGCGGCTCGCCGCTCGCGAACGGCGCGAAGCAGTCTGAAGCCGAGATACTCCAGCACTTTCCGGGGGCCACGTGTACGGCCGGCGATGGGGGCGCCGTGGACAGCCTGAAACCGACCACGCGCAAAGCGTGGCTCGCCCAGAACCCGCTGCCCCGCGGGCTGCGCTACTACTCGCTCGCCGCGTTCCCCCAGCCGGAACGCATCTCGTCGATTCTCAAGTCGAGCTACAACAAGCTGGCGCGCATCGATGCGCGCAACGACAGCCAGCTGATCTTCTATGACCAGATCGTGCCGGGGAGCGTCCTCATGGGCTATCTCAATGCCGACCACTGGGCCGTCGCGCTGCCGATCAACCGCGTGCACACCACGATCGCCTCGATCGCCGTGACCGAGAACGCCTATCCGCGCGAAGCGCTCCTCGAGGCCCTCTTGCGTTTCGTGGAGGAGGACCTGGCGATGACACCCCCATGATCTGTACTCTCAGATCTCGCGAGGACGCCCCGATGCCCGATGGCAAGCTGCGCGTAGTCGTGATGGGTGTGGTGGCGCTCGTCTGGTTGAGTCTCCCTGCGGCCGCGTTCGCGTGGGTCTACCCGGAGCACCGCGACATCGCGGTCGGCGCGGTGCAGGAGCTCGATCCGGAGCGCAAGGCCGTGTTCGACCGGCTCTGGCACGACGCGCGCATCGCGCACGAGATGCGCCTGTGCGAGCAGGGCGCCGATGCCAAGCAAGGGGTGAAGCCCCCCTGCATCGACTGGGCCGCGCTGTCCGCGATCGCCGGCGATCATTCGTGCTCGAGCAAGGACATGACCGCCGTCGTCCTGCAGTCGAACTGGATCCTGTCCGTCGCCGATGTCGCCGCGAGGCTCAAGGAGGATCTGTCACAGATCGACGTGCTCCCACCGCCCCAGCAAGACCCGGGGGGCAAGGACGCGGTCGAGGATATCCGGCGTCGAATGCAAAGCGAGACGGCCCGGGCCGCCCGTCTCAACGCGTTGCGGAGCGCGGACCTCCGGCTCCAGCGCGCCGATCCCCAATATGTGAGCCGGGCGGGCTCCAACAACGCGCACTTCCTGCTGCCTCGCCCATCGACTGGCTTGACCCCGGGGGACTACGCGGCGCTCACGCTTCGGCCTGGTTCCGAAATCAGCGCGATCGGGGTCTACGCCTGGTATCACCTCAGCGCCATGGAGAAGGCCACGCGGCTCGCCAACGAGCAGCTCGCGCCGGACGTGCGCGAAGCGCTGACGCGGGCCATGCTCTTCGACGAAGCCTTCGCGCTGCACTTCCTCGAGGACGCGTTCTCGGCGGGCCACGTGGCGGGCGCCTGGGGCGATGCCTCGCAGCGCCAGGGCACACACGACTTGTACAACGCAGCCGGGTTCGAGGCCTTTCCGTGGAAGGGCAGCAGCGAGTCGATGGTGTTGATGGGTGACGCCCACATGCGTCCGGAGGACCTCGATCGGGCGGCGGGCGCTGTCCGCACGAGCCTCGAGCAATTGCTCGATACAGCGGCGGGCCGATCGCGGGCCGCCAACTTGCCGCACGTTCCGGCCGCGCTTCCAGATCCGGACTCATTCGACGTTTGCAAGAACAACCGTCTCCTCGAACGGCCGGAAGCGCTGCCGGGCCCGCGCCAGGTGTACCGCGATCCCTACATCGCGGATCTGCGCGAAGTCCTGCTGCCGACGCCGGTGCCGGGCCTGGGGCCCGGGCTCGGCGCCATGCCGCGGTCCCGCAGCGAGGTGGGGCCGTTCGTCGGGCTGGTCGGATCGGCCGACGGGCGCTGGATCAATGGAGGATTCGGCGCGTCAGCAGGCTCCGGCATCATTGCCGGTGTCGAGCTGGCCGCTCGCGTCGGTCTGGGTCTCGAGGGTGTGATGGGTGACGCGGGAGACGGCCTCGTGTTCTTCTCGCTCGGCCTCCGCGGCGACTTCGCGTCGACGAACTCCGTCTCCGACTCGGAGCGCGCGAGCCAGGCAGGAAGCCTCGCGGCCGCGGTCCCCTCACGCGCGGGTGTGACGGCGCGCCTCAGGATGCCCTACTATTTGATACCCGGCGACCTCCTGTTCCTCGCCCCGCTCTACTGGATCGCGCCAGAACGCTACCAAGGAATAGCCGTCACCGCCACCAATGGAGGATTGATCCCGTGGCAGTCCGGCCTGGCGACCGGGATCGGGCGCTTCCAGTTCGTGCTGGGGCGAGAGCTCGGCGTCACGTTCTACGGGCTGATCGGAGAGGACCGCGTGTTAGCAACGCCCGCGAGCCCGGGAGCCCCTGCCCGCGTGGTCGACTTCAAGTCGATCGCGTTCGATCTCCCCATCGTGGAGTACCGTCCGTACCGGGCGTTCGGGAGCAATCAGAGCTCGAGCCTGCTCTTTCAGCTCTTCGCCGGGGTCGACGTTCCTCACTCGGCCAAGGTCGTAGGGCCGGCTGGAGCACCGACCCCCAACCTCAGTACCGTCTACTCCTTCGGCATTCGACTGTTGTTCGATTGGCGCTATTACCCGTAATGCGTGCGACTGATCCGGCCGCTTGGGCCCTCGCGCGCCGCGCGCCGCTGGCGGCCGCCGTCTGCCTCGTGCTGTGCGCCTGCTCGGCGCCGTTGATCCCCTACTCGGCCGACACCCCACCGCTCGTCCTGGCGCCCACGTCCCTGGCGGGCGTCCAGGACAAGCGCGCGCGCTTCCGTGACATCTACTGTGCGGTGCTGGAGGCGCGCGGTCGCGAGCTGCCCGACTACCGCCCCTGCGAGGATGCCCTGACCCGCGTCGGCGCCGAACCGGCCGGCACCGGCAAGCCCGTCGATCTCGGCCCGTCCAGACGCCGCCTCGTCGCGGTGGCCGTCCCCGGCGTCGGCTATGAATGCCTCGAAGCGTGGCTGCAACCGCCCGGCACCGTCGTACAGCATGTGCGCCAGTTCGGGTACGATGCGGCCTGGCTCAAGGTCGACGCGCTGTCGAGCAGCGCAAACAACGCGCGCCAGATTCGCGACGCCCTCATGGCCATGCCGGCGGAGCCCGCCCCGCCGCGCCTCGTCCTGCTCGGCTATTCGAAAGGCACACCCGACATTCTGGAGGCAGTGGTCGCGTACCCGGAGATCCGCGACCGCATCGCGGCGGTGGTCAGCATCGCCGGCGCGGTCGGCGGCTCGCCGCTCGCGAACGACGCCGAGCAGTATGAGGCCGAGCTGTTCCGGCACTTTCCGGGGGCCACGTGCACCGCCGGCGATGGGGGCGCCGTGGAGAGTCTGAGGCCGGCCACGCGCCAAGCGTGGCTCGCCCAGAACCCGCTGCCGAGCGCGCTGCGCTACTATTCGCTCGTCGCGTTCCCCCAGCCGCAACGCATCTCGTCGATTCTCAAGGGGAGCTACAACAAGCTGGCGCGCGTCGATGCGCGTAACGACAGCCAGCTGATCTTCTATGACCAGATCGTGCCGGAGAGCGCCCTCATGGGCTACCTCAACGCCGACCACCTGGCTGTCGCGCTGCCGATCAACCGAGTGCACACCACGATCGCCTCGATCGCCGTGACCGAGAACGCCTACCCGCGCGAAGCGCTCCTCGAGGCGCTCTTGCGTTTCGTGGAGGAGGACCTGGCGATCACACCTCCATGAAGGGCGCCGCAGCCTCCCTGGCCACCGCCGTGCCCTCGAAGAAGCGCGGGTTCTGCGTGCCCCACCGAGAGCGACTTTCAGGACTTCGTCTAGGGCGTGGCGTAGAGGTCGATCCAGTCCTGCTTCTGCGTGATGTGGCAGTGGATGTAGTCGTCGGGCGGCATCCCGCCGGTGAGGAAGTCCCCCTCGAGCGGCCAGCCGTCGCGCCGGTCGAGCTCGGCGGCGAACTCGCGGGTGCCGCCACATCGCCAGGCTGTGGTAGGTCGGCCCGTGGCATACAAGCGCCGCGAGACGGGCGAGGGCCATCGCCTGCAGGTCGCGATGCAGGACGCGATGCTGCACTACATGCGCATCAACTTTGCGACGCAGGGCCTGACCGGGAAGCCGGCCCAACGCGGCGGCAGCAAGGTGCCCGGCGTGAGCAACGCGCCGATGGGGCTGTATCCGTGCGCGCCGGGCGGGCCGAACGACTACGTCTACATCATGACCAGCCGAGCGAACCCGGACCACTGGGACCGCCTGCTGAAGCTGATCGATCGGCAGGACCTGATTGGCGACAAGCGCTACCTGACGCCCGCCGATCGCGTCGAGCGCGAAGCCGAGGTGGACGAGATGATCTCCGTGTGGACCCGCAAGCACGCCAAGCTCGATGCCATGAAGCTGCTGGGCGACGCGGGCCTTCCGGCCGGGGCGGTACTGGACACGGATGAGCTGAACAAGGACGTCACGTTCGAGCAGCGCGGAGCATGCAGACCATGGTCCATCCGGTACACCGGCCGTTCAAGATGCCGGGCTGGCCGGGGCGCGTCGATGGCAAGGCCTCGCGCATCACGTCGTCCCCCATGCTCGGCGAGCACACCGGCCAGGTGCTGAGCGACTGGCTGGGTCTGACGGCCCAGGCGGTGGCGGAGATGAAGCGCGAAGGCGTGATCTGACGATCACTGGTGTCGAGCTTCGAATTCGGCGAATTCTCCCATGAAGGGCGCGGCGATGTCGGCGTTGACCTTGCAATCCAGGAGAATGGGGACTTCGGGCTTGCCCAGCACGGGTCCGAGCGCGCGCAGCTCGTCCAGGGTGCGGATGGTGTACGCCTGAAACCCGAAGGCCTCGGCCACCGTCGCGAAGTCCACGTCCGGGAACACTGATTTCCCGACGGGGAGCTTGCGCAACGCCAGGAAGTGCAGCTCGGCTCCGTACGCGCAATCGTTCATCAGGACGATGATCAGCGGGATGTCCTCCCGGATCACTGTCTCCAGCTCGCTCATGGTCATGAGGAAGCCACCATCGCCAACCACCAGCACCGTGGGGACGTCCGGGCGTCCCTTCGCCACCCCCAGCGCCGTGCCGAAGCCCAGACCGATGGAGGCGAACTCGCTCGTCATCTTCAGATGTCCCGGCGAGGGGACGGTGATGTAGGGCAGGATGCCGAGGAAGTTGCCGGCGTCGTACACCATGTTGCGCACGCGGGGCAGCAACGCGTCGAGCTCGACGCCCAGCGCACGGGGATCCACCGTGCGGGGTGTGTGCGCCGGCTCGAAATCGTGCGCGATGTCGAAACCCGCGATGCGTGCCAGGTTCTCCGCGGTGTGAAAGGGCTTCTCGGAGCCGGGCCGCTCCGGCAGCGCAGCCAGCAGCTGCTCGGCCACCAGCCGGGCGTCGCCCACCACTGCCATATCCGCCGTGGTCCACCGCCCGATGTGGGCTCGCACGCAATCGACCTGGATGATGGGCACCTGGGGAACGGAGGCGCCGAAGCTCATGGTGAGAAAGTTCAGCCCGGCGCCGAACACCAGCACGCAATCGGCCTGGTCCATCATGCGCCGTCCCATGGCGTGGGAGAAGGATCCCAGGATGCCGAGGTTGTACGGATGGCCGTGGAACATGTCCTTGCCGCGCGCCGAGGTCATCAGCAAGGCGCCGATCTTCTCCGCGAGGGCCTGCAACGCCACCTTCGCTCCGGCTCGATGAGCGCCCATGCCCGCCACGATCACGGGACGCCGGCTCTTGCTCAGGAGCGCCACCACGGCGTCTACGGATTGTCTGCGCGCGCCCACTGGCTGGCTGGCAGGAGACAGCTTCGGCGGCGTCGACCCCCAGACGTCCACATTCATCATCTGGACGTTGGTGGGCAGGAGCAGGGCGGCCAGCGCTCCGTGGCTGGCCGCGGCCACGGCATCAGACAAGGTCTGGCGCGCGGTGGCCGCGCTGGCGGCCGTGAAACAGGTCAACCCTGCGGCACCCAGCACGGCCTGGGCGTCAAAACCCTTGTAGTCGGGACCGATGCCGTTGACGGCTCCGCTGCCGACGGCGGCGTCACCATAGATCACCAGCACCTTCGATCCCATGCGACTGGCCGCCACGGCGGCATGAAGCCCGTTCGCCGTGGCCGGACCACGACCAATGATCGCCACGCCCAGCTCTCCAGTGGAGTAGGCATAGCCCTCCGCCATGGCGATGGCATTGTTCTCGTGCCGCGCGCCGACGAACTTGACCCCGAGGCCGTCCAGCGTCACCGCGAAGACTGCCGTGTCGTCACTCATGAGTCCGAACACGGTGCGGATCCCCAGGGCATGGATGTCCTCGGCCAGGATCTGGTACACCGGCACGATCCGACTGTCGTTCATGTCGCTTCCTTTCCCTCGGGGCGCGTCATTCGACGGCAGCCCGGAATCTTCGCCATTGTCGTGGAGAGTATTCCCTAGTTTGCGTCGATCCGCACCCCGGGCGCCGATCGTTCCAGATTGCCATCGCCCGCCAATCGCGATAGAGACTTCGTAGACAAAACCAGGAGCCTGACATGCTGGATCTTCTGATCAAGGGCGGCACGGTGGTGGATGGGTCGGGGGCACAGCGCTTCGTGGCCGACGTCGGCATTTCGGCCGGGCGCATCGTGTCGGTCGGCCGCGTCGGCGACCCGGCCCGGCGGGTCATCGACGCCGATGGGTTGATCGTCGCCCCGGGATTCATCGACGGCCACACCCACATGGATGCGCAGGTGATGTGGGACCCCCTGGGGACCTGCTCCTGCTACCACGGCGTGACCACGGTGGTGATGAGCAACTGCGGCTTCACGCTGGCCCCGTGCAAGCCCGCCGACCGCGAGTGGTACGCGAGCTGCCTCTCCTACGTCGAAGACATCCCCGCGGCCGCCATGGCCGCCGGCATCGACTGGACCTGGGAGACGTTCCCGGAATACCTGGCCGCGGTCGAGCGGCGACCGAAGGCCCTCAACCACGCGATGTACGTCGGGCACTCGGCGCTGCGCATGTACGTCATGGGCCGCCGTGCGCTGACCGACGAGGCCACCGACGACGATATCCGCGCCATCACGCGGCTCATCCAGGAAGCGCTCCGCGCGGGCGCGGTCGGTGTCTCGACCTCGCGCACCCACACGCACATGACGCCCGAGGGCTCGCCGGTGGCGAGTCGCCAGGCCGCCTGGAAGGAAGTCGAGGCGATCTTCGCCGCCATGGCCGAGCTCGGCACCGGCATCTTCCAGATCGGGCAGGAGCTCCTCTCGCGGACGGCCAACGTGGCCTTCCTCGAGCGCATGAAGCAGCTCGCGCTCGCCTACAAGCAGACGGTGATGTTCGGCATCGTCGGCACGCGGCAAGGCGACGACCCGGTGTCCTGGCAGGCGCAGGCCAAGATCATCAAGGACGTGAACGACGCCGGCGGCCGCATGTTCGGCCAGGGCACCACCCGCTCGATCAACGCCATCTTTTCCCTGAAGTCGTACCTCCCGTTCGACGTCCTGCCCGAGTGGCAGGCCGTCCGCCGCCTGCCGCTGGAGGAACAGAAGACGCTGCTGCGAGACCCCGCCCGGCGCCGGCAGCTCGTCGCGGCCGAGGCCCGGATGAAGCCGAAGGACAACAAGCTGCAGGGAGGCGGCGCGGCCACCACGGATGCGCGCAAGCCCGACTACGACAACCTCTTCGTGCTCCAGGGGGTCGACTGGAACGATCCCACGGTCGAGGAGATCTCCCGGGCGCGGGGGACGCACCCGGTCGAGACCATCATCGACCTCTCGCTGGAGAATCCCGACCAGGTGTACGTGCAGCCGGTGGTGAACGAGCGGCCCGACGACGTGCTCGGGATGCTCACGCACGACTTCACCCTGGCGACCTTCTCCGATTCGGGCGCGCACCAGGCGCAGGAGATGGGCTCATCGCTCCAGACCCATTTCCTGCACTACTGGGTGAACCGGCGCGGGGCGTTCACGCTCGAGCAGGCGGTCCGCAAGATGACGCACGACAACGCGCGGGCCTTCGCCCTGCCGGGCCGCGGCCTCGTCAAGGACGGGTACCACGCGGACCTCGTGCTCTTCGAGGCCGATCGCGTGCGCCCGCGGGTGCCGAAGATCGAGACCGACCTGCCGGGCGGCGCCCGCCGACTCGTACAGAAGGCCGAGGGCATCCGCGCGACGATCGTCAACGGGGTGGTGACGCTGGAACACGGCGAATCCACCGGATCCTTCTCCGGCGACGTGATCAAGGGCCCGCTCGCGCGTCGCGCGTAACGCCTCGGATCAGGCGCGTGTCCGCCCCGTGAAGCGTGGCGGCCGCTTCTCGAGGAAGGCGGCCACGCCCTCGGCGCGGTCCGGGGTGCGGGCGGCGATGGCCTGGTTGCGCGCCTCCATGTTCAGGACGTCCTCCAGCGACATGCCGAGCCCCTGGTAGAGTCCCGTCTTGGCCAGCCCGTACGCCACGGTCGGCCCCTGGGCCAGCCGCTCGGCGAGCTTCAGCGTCTCCTGCTCGAGCTGCTCCGCGGGCACCACGCGGTTCACGAGGCCGATCCGCAACGCCTCCTGCGCGTCGATGATGTCGGCGAGCAGGATCATCTCCATGGCCTTGGCGGCGCCGACGAGGCGCGGCAGGAAGTACGTCCCCCCGCCGTCCGGCACCAGACCCACGCGGGCGAAGACCTCACCGAAGCGCGCCGTCTCGGAGGCGATCCGCAGATCGGTGGCCAGCGCGATGTTCATGCCGGCGCCCGCGGCCACGCCGTTGATGCTGCCGACGATGGGCTTGCCCAGACGCTGCATGCGAAGGATGCAGCGGTTCAGGCGCTCGATGAGTGCCCCGCCACGATCGCCCTCGAAGAACGACGGCGGGACTTCCTCGGCGCCGCGCTTCTGATCGCCGCCGGACGAGAACGCCCGTCCGGCCCCGGTGAGGACGACCGCTCGCACCGCGGCGTCGGCCTCGAGCGCGATGAGGATGCGCTCGAGCTCGCCCATCATCGCCTCGTTCATGGCGTTCAGGCTCTCGGGCCGGTTGAGCGTGAGGGTCACGATGCCGCCGTGCTGCTGGTAGAGAACGGGTCCGTTCGTCATTTGCGAGCTCCTTGCCTGACTGCAGCGTCAGTTCGTGGCGTCGACTACTTCCAGCCCCACCAGGCGCGCACGGCCTCGCCCATGACGAGAGGCTTGTCGCGCTCGGGCAACCAGGGCAGCTCCTCGGTGAACATCGTCACGCACTGCCGCCAGGAGCACGGCATCTTCGTGATGTCGGTGCCCCAGAACATGCGCGCCGGCCCGAAGGCATCGTAGATCTGGCGCAGGTACGGATGCATGCTGGTGAACGGATACGGGCCACTGCAGTAGCCCGGCGCGCCAGTCGCCTTGACGGCAACGTTGGGATGCCGGGCCAGCTCGAGGAGCGCCGGCATGTGCTCATCGCCGCGTCGTCCTTCAGAGTGGTGGTGCCTCCCCGACCGCCCAGGTGGTCGATGGTCAGCCGCAGCCCCGGATGACGCTCGGCGATCCGACCGATGTGCGCCAGCGAGTCGGTCGCCAGCATCGCGATCGGCACGCCGGCGCGCTCGGCGGCGGCCCACAACCAGTCGAGCGTCCCATCGGCCAGCCAGCCCCGCATCGGCTCGGCAAGAAACCCGTAGCGCAGGCCCAGCATGCCCGGCTGGCTGCGCCACGTCTCGACGAGCGGCGCGCCCGTCCGGCGCGCTCAACGGGAAGGCGCCGAGGATGGCGAAGCGGCCGGGAAAGTCTCGCACGGCCTTGAAGGCCATCTCGGTCGAGTTGGGGTCCCAGCCCGGCGGGTGGATCACGGCGGCGTCGACACCGCCCTCGTCCATGAGGCCCACGGCCTCCTCGGTGGTGAACGAGGTGACCTGGCGATGGGCCATGTTGCTGGGCAGACCGCTACCCCAGAGATGGATCTGAGCATCCACGATACGCATTCGAGCCTCCGAGGCCGGTTGGTAACCTCGCGGTGTAGGCTACGGCAGGCAAGCGTCGCGATCCAGGGATAACGTCCCTCGCGCCGGGGCGGCCGCCGATGCAGTACTCTTGCATCGGCCCGTGGTGAGGGCAACGCGCGGATCACACAGGAGGCGAACGATGGGCACGGCGCTCGAGGGGATCCGGGTTCTTGATCTTTCGTTTTACGAGGCGGGCCCGAGCTGCGCGGAGTCGCTGGCGTGGCTGGGGGCCGAGGTCATCAAGATCGAGGCGCCGACGGGCGAGCCTGCCCGCTACGGGTTCAGTGACAAGCCGGGCGTGGACTCGGTCTTCTTCTGCCTCATGAACCTGAACAAGAAGAGCGTGACGCTCAACCTCAAGTCGCCGCAGGGCCGGGAGATGTTCCAGGCCCTGGCGAAGACCGCCGACGTGGTGATCGAGAACCTCGGGCCGGGCGCCATGGAGCGCCTCGGGCTCGGGCACGACGCGCTCTCGAAGATCAACCCGCGCATCATCACCGCGTCCGTCAAGGGATTCGGCAGCGAGGGGCCGTACGCCAGCTACAAGAGCTTCGAGATGATCGCCCAGGCGATGGGCGGCGTGATGAGCCTCACCGGCTCGCCCGATGGGCCGCCAGTGCGGATCGAGTCGGGCATCGGTGATACGGCCACCGGGCTCCACGCGGCGATCGGCATCCTGGGGGCGATCATCCAGCGCGGGGTGACGGGCGTCGGGCAGCGTGTCGAAGTCGCGCAGCAGGACGTGGTGGTCAACCTGACGCGCATCCACTTCCGCGACCACTGGCTCGGCGTCTCCCCCGTTCCGCGCAAGGGAAACCGCTCCCCGAACGCCGCACCCTCGAATCTCTATCGATGCAAGCCCTTTGGTCCGAACGACTACGTCTTCATCCACGTGGCCAATCCGGAGATGTGGAAGGGGCTGGTCAGTGTCATAGACCATCCGGGTCTCAAAGATCCGCGCCTGGCCGACCGCGCCGAGCGGATGAACCGGCGCGACGAGCTGGAGGCGATCGTCGAGGGCTGGACGTCGAAGCGCGACAAGCACGAGGTGATGAAGCTGCTGGGCGCGGCCGGCGTCCCGTGCGGCGCGGTCCTCGACTCCGCCGAGGTGATGGCGAACGAGCACCTGCGGGGCCGCGGCATGATCGTCGACATCGAGCATCCCACGCGCGGGCGCATGGCGACCCCCGGCAGCCCGGTCCGGCTCTCGGCGTCGTCGACCGAGGTGACGCGCGCGCCGCTGCTGGGCGAGCACAACGCAGAGATTCTCGGCAAGGTGTGCGGGCTCGGAGCGGAGGAGCTGGCGAAGTTGAAGGCCGACGGGGTCATTTGAGCTAGTATCGCAGCGGTTCGATTGCCTTCGGAGGGATAGCCGATGACACGCGCGTACAACGTAATCGACGCGGACGGTCACATCCTCGAGCCGCTCGATCTGTGGGACAAGTACATCGATCCCGAATTCCGCGAGCGCCGGCCGCGGTTCGTCATCGACGAAAACGGCAAGGAACGCCTGAGCGTGGAAGGCAAGATGCTGGGCAATCCGCGGGGGATCGGCAGCCTGGGTTCCGTCGGCGTGCGGCAAGGACTGGTCAAGGCCAACACCCTGAAATATGCCGAAGGGCGCAAGGGCGGGTTCGACCCGCACGCGCGCATCGTCGACATGGATGCCGACGGCATCGATGCCGCCTTCCTCTATCCCAGTCTCGGCCTGTTCGCGGGCGCCGTCGAGGATCCCGGCCTGGCCGCCGGGATGTGCCGCGCCTACAACCGCTGGCTCGCCGACTACTGCAAGCCGTATCCCGAGCGCCTCTTCGGGGTCGCGATGCTGCCGATGCAGTCGGTCGAGCTGGCGATCGACGAGATGCGCCACGCCCGCGAAAAGCTCGGGATGCGCGGCGGGTTCCTGCGGCCCAATCCCTATCACGGCAAGAAGATGATCAGCGATCCGATGTACGAGCCGTTCTGGAAGATGGCCGAGGAGCTCGACTTCTCCATCGGCTTTCACGAGGGATCGACCACCGCGATGCCGACCGTCGGCGTCGACCGCTTCGAGGACGACCGCGCGGCGCGCCACATGGTCTCGCACACCATGGAGATGATGCTGGTCGCGCTGAGCGTGATCTGGGGCGGTGTCGTCGACCGTCATCCGCGATTGCGCGTCGCGTTTCTCGAGTCGGGCGGCGGCTGGATCGCGCCGTGGCTCGACCGCATGGACCGGCACTTCGATGACCAGGGCTTCAACGAGTCCGCGCCGAAGACGAGGCCGAGCGAGCTGTTCCAGCGCAATTGCTGGATCTCGTTCGAGCCGGTCGAAAGCAGCATCGCGGTGCTGGCCGACTATATCGGGCCGCACAAGATCATGTGGGCCACCGACTATCCGCACTCGGACGGCTTCTTCCCGGGCGCGCCGCAGATGCTCCGCGAGCGGCTCGGGCCGCTGTCCCCCGAGGCGAAGCACCAGGTGCTCGCCGGCGGCGCCCTCGGCTTCTACGGCCTGAGCTGACTCACGAGGCCGGGCCGGGGCACCAACAGCGGCGCCAACGTCCTGAGGAAGCACGATGACTGAGGCGATCCGCATCGCCGTTGCTGAACTTCGTCCATGAGACGGTGACGTTCCTGCCCAACGACACCACGCTCGACGATTTCGTCCATGACGGTTCGCCGGCCAGAGGCGAGGCGCTGCTCGCCTGGGAGCCGCGCTCCTACATGGGCGGCTTCGTGAAGGTGGCGCGCGAGCATGCCGGCGTCGAGCTGGTCGGCATCGAATCGCCGCTCTGGCCCAGGACCGGTACCGGCTCGGGCTGGATCACGACGGAGGCCTACGAGCACTTTCTCGGCCGCATGCTCGCCGAGCTCGAGGACGGCGGGAGATGGCACGGCGTCTATCTCGCCCTGCATGGCGCGATGGGCGTGCGCGGCGTGGCGCGGCCCGAGGCCGACATCGCCCGCCGCGTGCGCGAGGTCGTGGGCCGCGACGCCTTCATCGCCGGCACCTTCGATCCGCATGGCAACGAGGACGCCGAGTTCCTGCGCCAGGCCGACTTCGCGTTCTGCGCGAAATACTTCCCGCACTACGACAGCCGCCTGCAGGGCGAGCGCGCGGCTCGCATGCTGATCCGCGCCATCCGCGGCGACTACACCCCCGCCACCGCCACGGTGAAGGTGCCGATCCTGACCGCGACGGTGCTGCAATGGACGGGCGCCTCACCGTGGATGGACCTGGTCCAGCGCGCCCTGATCTGGGAAGCGCGCGAGCCCGACCTCTACATGAACGTCTTCTTCGGGTTCCCCTTCGCCGACGTGCCGGATGTCGGCATGACGGTCCAGGCGATGACCAACGGCAAGCCCGAGCTTGCGCGCAAGGCCGCCGACGACGTCGCGGGGTGGGCATGGCGCCGGCGCGAGGCATTGCTGAAGACGGCGACGGTGCATCCCATCCCCCAGGGCGTGACGCTCGCCAAGGAGGCGGTGGCGCGCGGCGCCTGGCCCGTGGTGCTGGCCGACCATTCCGACCGCTCTGGCTCGGCGACGTGGGTGCTGCAGCAGGTGATCGCGCAGGACCTGGCCGACGTGCTGATTGCCACCATCGCCGATCGCGCCGCCGTCGAGGCGGTCGTGGCCAAGGGTCTGAAGGCCGGCGATCCGTTCGACATGGACGTTGGCGGCCTGGCCGACGAGTCCGCCGGCCAGCCGGTGCGGATCGAGGGCACGATCGCGGGCGTGGCGCACATCGCCGGCAGGCACTGGGTGAGCGTCGCCTTCGGGCGAGGCAACGTCGTGCTGATCAGTGAGTACCTCACGCAGGTCATGGACCCGCTCGACCTGGCGGAGGCGCCGGGATTCACGATCGATCAGTTCAAGGTCTTTGCGATCAAGTCGCGCGTACACTTCCGCCGCGGCTTCGACGATTCGGGCTTCGCGAAGACTATCCTACTGGTCGAGCCGGAGCAGCCGTTCCTCGGCACGGTACGCCTCGAGGCGCTGCCCTACCGGAACGTCGACATCTCGAAGTTCTATCCCTACGGCGACGTCAGCTTTCCCCGAGCTAAAGGAGCCGACCATGCTGATCGTCGACGCGCAGATTCATCTCTGGAATGCGGGCAACCCCACCAGCCCGTGGCACCGGCAGATCCCCGCCTATCTGAAAGACGATGCCCTGAAGGAGATGGACGCCGGCGGTGTCGATGCCGCCATCCTCACGCCGCACACGCCGTGGGATCCGAACGCGAACGAGCTCTGCATGGAGGCCGTGCGCGCGCATCCCGACCGGTTCGCGATCCTCGGCAACTTCCCGCTCGACAAGCCCGAGAGCCGCGCGCTGGTCGACACGTGGAAGCAGCGCCCGGGAATGCTCGGCTGCCGCTTCACCTTCATCGGGCCGGAGCAGAGCAAGTGGCCGACGGACGGCACCGTCGACTGGCTGTGGCCGGCCGCCGAGCGGGCCGGCCTGCCGATCGCGATGATGGCGGCGAACTTTCTGCCGAAGGTCGCCGAGGTCGCCCAGCGGCACCCGAACCTCAAGCTGATCCTCGATCACCTCGGTCGCCCGGGGGGGACGCCAGCCCGAGTGAGCGGTGGGCGAATCTGGCGGAGGTGCTCGCGCTCGCGAAATATCCCAACGTCGCGATGAAGGCGACCGGCGCGCCGAGCTACTCCGATCAGCCCTACCCGTTTCGCGACATCCACGACAACCTGCGCCGGCTCTACGACGCCTTCGGCCCCACGCGCTGGTTCTGGGGCACCGACATCACGCGCATGCCGTGCCCGTGGCGTCAGTGCGTGACGCTGTTCACGGAAGAGCTGCCCTGGCTGAAGGGCCGCGACCTCGAGCTGGTCATGGGCCGGGCCGTCTGTGACTGGCTGGGATGGAAACGATAGGAGAGATGCCATGAGAGCCAACAAGCTGCGCGAGCTCCTGAAGGCCAACAAGCCCACGCTGTCCACCCACATTCACACCACGTGGCCGTCCGTCGTGGAAGCCATCGGGCACACGGGCCTCTACGACTACGTCGAGTTCGTCGGAGAGTACGGCCCCTTCGACCTGCACGACCTCGACAACCTCGCGCGGGCCGGGGACATCTACAACATGTCGATGCAGCTCAAGGTCGACCAGGAGCCGCGGGGCTTCCTCGCGCAGCGGGCGATCGGGTCCGGCTTCCACAGCATCCTGTTCGCGGACTGTCGCTCCGCCGCCGACGTGCAGGAGTGCGTGCGCATCGTGCGCGCGGAGACCCCGGAGGACAAAGGCACCTACGGCGTGGCCACCCGTCGGTTCACCTACATGGGCTATGGCGGCACCAAGGAGTACGTCCAGGCCCTGCGCGACATCGTCGTGGCCATCATGATCGAGAAGCCGGGAACGGTCGACACGCTCGAGGACGTCCTGGCCGTCAAGGGCGTCGACATGGTGCAGTGGGGCGGCTCCGACTACTCGATGGGCATGGGACGACCCGGCGAGCGCTACTCGCCCGAGCTACGCGTGGTGGAGCGCCGCGTGTTCGAAACGGCCATCAAGATGGGCGTGCCGCCCCGCGCCGAGATCGCCACCGCGGATCAGGCGAAGTACTTCCTCGACATGGGCGTCCGGCACTTCTCCGTCGGCACCGACATCACGATCCTGCACCAGTGGTGGAAGTCCCAGGGTGAGGACATGCGCAAGGCGCTCGGCCACTGATTCGGCGCCGCGCGCGTCGCCTTGCAAGGAGGCCACGTGGAGAACAAGGTTGTGCAGGACGTGGTGGTCGCACCCGACGAGAACTGGTCAGCGGTCCTGACGCCGGGACAGCTGTTGCGCATCGTGGACCTCGAGGGGAAGCAGGCGGTCGACTTCCTCTGCTACAACGCCGACGATCTCGCCGATCGCTACAACGCGGCGGACACGATGAAGTACAACAAGAATGTGTACCTGGGCGCGGGCCACGGCATCTATACGGTTCGCGCGACCAAGCTCTTCACGATCGTGGCGGATACGATGGGGGGCGGGCACGACACCATCGGCGGGTGCTGCAGCGCCGCCAGCAACGTGTTCCGCTACAAGGTGCCGGACACGCCGAGCTGCTACGCCAACTTCCTGCGGGCGCTTGCCCGACACGGCATGGGCGAGAAGGACATCGTCGCCAACATCAACTTCTTCATGAACGTCCCCGTACTGGCCGACGGCACCATGGGCATCGTGGACGGCAAGTCGAAGCCGGGCGATTCCGTGGAGCTCCGCGCCGAGACGCGCGTTCTCGCGGTGGTCTCGAACTGCCCGCAGGTGCACAACCCGTGCAACGGGTTCAACCCCACGCCGATCCGCGTGGTGATCACCAATCCCGCGGGCTAGGGCCGCGGCCTACGCTCCGGCTCAGCCGTAGAGCGCGACCGCATCGTCGTGAGTCAACTTGCGGCGCATATCTGGCGGCAGGTCCCGCATCTGTCGCTCGATCGCTTGACGGGAGTTGGGCCACACGCTGTCGGGATGAGGATAGTCGGAGGCCCACAGCAGGTGGCCGGCGCCAAAGAAGGGAATGAGCGACATCGCCACGTGGTCTTCCTGGAACGTCGCGTAGATCTGTCGCTTGAAGAGCTCGCTTGGCTTCGTCCGAGGGCGCTGCGCCCTTGTCGGCCCGAACTCCTTCGCCTCCCAGGTCGCCAGTGGCGAGAGTCGAGCTCTCGACGAGCCAGGGGTGCCATCCCGTGCCAGCCCGGCCATGACCATGCGCAATCTCGGAGGCGCTCGAGATGCCCCAGGCAGGAGTTCGACGATGGCTCGGGAAGTCCGAGGAAGAACTTGGTGTTCTCGACACGATGGCCGCCTTGCCGACGACACGATCGCCCGGCTCGCGGACGAACATCGTGTTGTGCCAGGAGAGAATGGTCCCGCTTTCCTCGAACGCCTGCCAGAGCGCTCCAAGCTCGGGTCGTCGAGCGTAGGGTTGACGTTCGCAGTCATGAGATTCACCTGGCGCACCCCGCCCGAGGCGCTTCACCCGCTCGAGCTCGGCGAGCGCGCCCTCGGGCGTTTCACGCTGCATCGGCAGGCCGATCAACCGGTCAGGTGCAGCCTTGCAGAAGTCGAGTAGCCAGTCGTTGTAGCGCGATAGCAGGCGGTGCGGAGCACGGGATCGTCGGCGAGATCTGGAAGATCGGGCCGAAGATCACCTGCGTCGCAACGCCGTCCCGTCGATGTCGGCCAGACGCAACTCTGCGACGGCCGGGCGGCGCGCGCTCGGGGTCGTGGATGCCGGCGCGGTCGACGGCGTTGAGAGCGGCTTGATCGGCCGCGCTGAACCCGTCGCCGGCGGTTTGCCGTCCCAGCGGCCCCACACTCTCCTTCCCGTCGCACACCCACACCGCCTGTCTGTCTCGCTCTCGACATGCGGCGCGAGATCGAGCAGCGACGCCGGGCGCCGCGTGGTCCACAGATCCGCGGGCAAGTGACTGAGGTCATGTGGTCGTCGCAGGAGATGAACCGGTCAGTGACGTCGTCCTCCTGGCGCCCGATTCTACCGATATCCTCGAGCCGCTGCTTGATGCCACCACGAACTCCAGTGGGCGTGGTATCTGTCGGCGACGCTCCACCGCCCCCGGTAGTCGTTGGCACTGACGAACGTAGTAGATGAACACCCGAGCCAGCCTAGAAGGTGACCACCGTGACGATCATCTGCGCGAGCCAAGGCGGCATCGCGCTCGTGCCAACGAGGGCCTGCGAGGCTATCGCCTCCGCCTGCACGATCGCGATGAGGCGCGCATCGAACGCTTGCGCGACCGCGGTGGGCTCGACGTCGAAGGCCTGGCCAAGGGCTTCGCGCCGATCGAGCTCGTGACGCCCCACCTCGCACCGGCTGTAGACGGCGCCGACGTGATCGACGTCGTCACGGGCAGTCTCTTCGGCGCCGACGTCGCGCGTAGCCTCGCCCCCCTGCTCCGCGACGGTCAGTCGATCCTGCTCGTCCAGGGCGGCACCGGCGGCTCCGGCCTCGTGCGCCGAGAGCTCCGCGCAGTCCGCTGTCGCGCCGAGGTCGACGTGAGTGAGATGGACAACTACCCCTACTCGCTCGGCTGGCCCGAGCCCACGCGTGTGAAGCTGACGATCGTGAAGCGTTTCCTGCAGGTCGCGTCGCTGCCGGCCGCGGGTCGACAGGCGCTGTGCCGCTGCGCGCCGCGTTCCCCCAGGTGGTGGCCGCGCCGAGCATCCTCACCACCGGACTCACCAACATGAATGCGACCCTACACGCGGCGAAGATGGTGTGCGACATCGGCCGCCTCGAGGGAAGCTGCAGCGGTACGGTCTGACGCCGAGAGTCCGCCGAAGCGCATCACGTTGCTGGAATCGCTTGAGTCCGGCGACTGGCGTCGCCGAGAGCGTACGGCGCGCAGGTCCGCGGCATTCACCAGTGGCTGCTCACGACGTCGGACTCGGCGGCGACTCGCTCGGCGAGACCTTCCATCGCCTGACGCACGAGCCCACGAGCCCCTACCGTGGACGCCGACGCCGCCGTCCTACAGCCAAGTATGAGATCGAGGACGTGCCGCGGACTGTTGCCATGTCGGAGCTGGGCGCCCCACCGACGTCGCGCCGCATCGACGGCGCGCATCACGGTGACCTCGACGATGCTCGGCGCGACTTCCGCGGAAGGACGGAATCTCGCGCACTGCGCTTGGCCGGCCGACCGTGGGCGAGGTCCGCTCGATCGTGGTGACGGGACCGACGGCGTGATCCGCCGCAGCGCCAACGCCTCGTCATCAGCGCGGCAATGACCCGGTTCGTGGGCACGGCTTGGGGGAACGACCGTCCACGATGCGAGGACCGCCCTCGTATCCACGAGCGTCGTGGCAGCGCATCATCGATTGGTGCGACAGGGCACACATCTGCGGACTAGCGCGCGGCCCAGCCGACCTGGCTGGCTCCGTCAGCGCGGCGGCCGCCAGCCGATGCGCTCGCCGTCGACGGTGACGCCGAGGAAGACGATCGCCATCTCGTCGGTGGTGCCCTCGCCGCAGCTCACGGGCCGCGGCGGACGGCTCGGCTGACGGAGGTTGTCGGCGGAGTTGTCGAAGGTCGCGACCATGTCGAGCCGCGTGCCGGCCGGCAGCGGGACCGGCTGCGCGAAGGTGTAGGTGCTCTGCCAGTTGAAGTCCCAGTCGTCGATGTGGACGAGCGCGCGCACCGTGCCGTCCGGGAACGTCGCCGTCACCTTCATCTCCCGCCCGAGCAGGTGCATGTGCGGCGTGATCGTGCTGGCGTGCAGATCGCGATTGAACGGGTCTGTCCACGAGCCGCGCACCTCGTAGCGCCGCTCGGCGGGCGGGATCGTGAAGGTGCGGTTCAGGACTGCGATACCGCGCTGGCGCTTGTCGATCGGGCCCTTCGCGAAGTGCAGGGCGACGCGCGTCCGGTCCAGTGCGCGCCTCGGTCGCTCCGTTGGTGTAGTGCATCTGGAGCACGACGCTCGCGCCCTTCGGGAGCAGCATGCCGACGCCCTCGGCCGTCTGTCGCGGCTCGTTGCCGGGCGCCCAGCCGGAGAGCCCGCCGGCCGGCGCGAAGCCCGCGCCGCCGAAGCAGGTGTAGCCCGGGCCTGGATCGGCGCGATCGAGATTCTGGGCGGCCTGCCGTCGTGTCGATGTACCCGAGATGTGATGCACGAGCTTGCGATCGCCCGGCGCGTACTCGACCTTCGTGACCCAGCGGTCCTCGGCGAAGCTCGTCGGGATCACGAAGCATCGATAGACGTCGCTGGCGCGCGCGGGCACCGTGTAGCTCTCCGGCATTTGAAGCACGTGATCAGGTGGTCCGAGCTTCCAGCCGTCGGGGAACACGCGCGGCGGCGGAAGCTTCGCGCGGTCGCCCTCGGGCGCGCCCGCCTCGATCCACTGCACCAGGGTGGTGAGCTCTCCGTCCGGCAGGCGGCGCGAATCAAGAAAGTCCCCGAAGCCGGGGACCGGCTTCCACGGCGGCATGACACGCCCCTGGATGGCGTCGCGGATGTCGTCCTTCCTGCCGAACGCGTCGCGGTAGGTGAGCAGCGAGAACGGCGCGTGCTCGCCGGGCCGATGACACGTCGGCAGCGCGCCTCGAGGATGCGGACGACCTCGCTGCTGAAGGTCGGCGGCTCCAGGGCGGGCGCCGTCGCAGTGACGAGCAGGACGGCCAGCACGGCCGTGAGGAGCAGACGGATCCACATCGCGCGCCTCCGCTACCATGCGGATGACGTCGGTGAGGCCGACGCCCAGCGCGATGAGCTCGTTCATCACCTGAACGGCAGGAAGGCCCCGGTGCCCCCGATGGTCGTCAGCGGACCCTGCTCGCCGCCGAATGCGCCCGTACCCCAGACACTGCTCTCGTCGCGGCGCCGGATCGTGTAGCCGTGGATGTCACCGCCGACGGTGAACGGCATGACGCCGGCGTCGAGGGCGACGCGCGCGGCGTTGAAGCTCATGTGGCCGCCGCGGCCGACGTCGATGCGCACGCCGCGCGCCATGGCTTCGAAGATCAGCGGATGCACCTTGCCCTCGCGCGACACGAACGCGCCCGGGATGCTTCGTGAACGGATGCGCGAGGATGTCACCGGGCTCGAGGAGCGGTAACGCGTCGTCGATGACGCTGTCGGGATCGATCGCGGTCCCGTTCTCCTCGGCCCAGAGGCGGCCGAGGTGGACGTAGACCGGCACCTGGGTCGCGCGCGAGGCCTCCTTGCCCAGACGCAACGTCTCGATGCCCCAGCGCGAGTAGCCGCCGACCTCGGCGTGACACTTGATGCCCTTGACGATGTCGCGGTTCTTCTCGATGGCGCTGATCGTTTCCCGGACGTTGATCCCGTGCGGGCCATAGAGGCCGACGTGGCGATGTCCGAGGAGACCGCCCACGAGGTAGTTCGAGACGAAGGCATAGACGCGCGTGGCGGCCGGATCCTTGATGAATTTGCGGAAGCCCTGGATGGTGAGCGGGGCGGCGCCGCCCTGGTCGACGACGCGGTGACGCCGGAGCGAATGCCGACCTCGTCCGGGTTCATCCCGAAGTCGCCGGTGACGTGCTGGTAGATGTGGCTGTGCGTGTCGATCATGCCGGGGACCACGAGCCGGCCGCGCGCGTCGACCGTGCGGGCGCGCCGTGCCCGCGATCCGCGGCGCCACCTGCGCAATCGCTTCCGTCTTTCACGGCGACGTCATGGACACCATCGATACCCGGAGGCGGGATCGATCACGCGGCCGCCGCGGACAATCAGGTCGAACTTCGCCATGGCGTCTCTCCAGCGCGTGGACGTGCGTCAACGGGGTAGTCTCGGGCGCATCCTCGGCACCTCAATCGGCGACGTCCCTCAGCTGAACGAGTCTCGCCTGCGGCGACCTCGCATCGCGTCCTCGTCGTATACGCCGATCGGGCCGGCCTGGTCAACTCACAACATCCTGGTGAAGGTTCGCGATAAAATAGCGCGGGACATGAGTCTCGCTGCCGCCCAGACCGAGCCGTCGGACCACGGCCGTATCCCGGTGCTTGATATCGGCGCGTATCTCGCCGGCGAGGCCGGGGCAGCGGCGCCGCTGGCGCGTGCCATCGCCCGCACCTGCGAAGACACCGGGTTTCTCGTCGTCGCCAATCACGGCGTGCCGCAGCATCTGGTCGACGACACCTTCGCCGTCGCCCAGCAATTCTTCGCGCGCCCCGAACCGGACAAGCTCGCGCTCAAGATCGGCAAGTACAACATCGGCTATCTGCCGTTCGGCGGGCAGGTCGTGCGCCATTCGCCGGTCAACAAGAACACCAAGCCGAATTTCAGCGAGAGCTTCTACATCACCCGCGACCGCGCCCCCGACCACCCCGACATCGTCAACAACAAGCCGCTGGTCGGGCTGAACCGCTGGCCCGAGGACATGCCCGAGTTCCGCGCCGCGACGACCACGTATTACCGGGCGATGGAGGCGATGACGACGCGGCTGGTGCCGCTGTTCGCGCTGGCACTCGATCTGCCCGCCGACTATTTCGCCGCCGGCCTTCGCCGAGCCGAACTGCACGATTCGTCTGATCCACTACCCGCCGCACCCGTCGCCCTGAGGACAACGAGTTCGGCTTCGCACCGCACACCGACAACAACTTCATCACGTTCCTGGCGCAGTCGAAGCTCCCGGGCCTCGAAGTGCGCACCGCCGAGGGCGACTGGATCAGACCGCCGGCGGTGCCGGGCACGTTCGTCGTCAATACCGGCGCGATGCTGGCGCGCTACTCGAACGACCGCTTTCGGGCAACGCCTCACCGCGTCATCAATCGCAACGACCGCTCACGCTACGCCTGCCCGTTCTTCCTCGGACCGAACCACGACGTCGTCGTCGAGCCGGTCCCAAGCTGCGTCGGCCCCGACAACCCGCCCCGATACGAGCCGACCACCTACGGCGCCTTCACTCAGCACTTGCTGACTCTCAACTTCGCCCACCGCCAGGCTGGCGGCAGTGGCGAGTACGCGGGGTAAGCGGCGCGCGTTCGGTCGTGAACGGTGTGGTCCTCGCTCAGGCGGGCGCGGGCAGCGCGGTGCTTCGCTGGCGTCGCAGGAGCGCCAGGTTCATGAAGCCAGCGACGACGATCAGGGGCAGGATGCCCACGTTCACCGCCGTCCATCCCACGAGGTGCAGCAGGCCGCCCGCCGCGAACGAGGCGCCGGCGCCCACGCAGGCGATGGTGAACTCCGCCGTCCCCTGGACTCGGCCGCGCTCCTCGGGACGGTGCGACGCGGTGATCTGGGTGGTCCCCGCGATGTAGGTGAAGTTCCAGCCGATGCCGAGGAGGCAGGAGCTGATCAGGAAGTAGAAGAAGCCCGTACCGATGGTGGCGACGATCCCGCTGGCGGCGAACGCCGCGACCCCTCCCAGGGCCACCACGGCCGCCCCGTGACGATCGATCAGGCGCCCGGTGAAGAACGAGGGGACGAACATGCCGAGCACGTGCCACTGGATCACCGACGACCCTGCGGTGACGTGATGACCGGACGCGGCAATCGCCAGCGGCGTCGACTGCATCACCATCACCATGATGCCCTGGCCGATCGCCGCGTTGGCCAGAGCGGTGCGGAACAGCGGAAGGCGCAAGATCTCGCTCATCGGACGTCCGGCCGGTGCGGTGCCAGCCTTGACCGCCGGGGAGGGCGGCGCGAAGCGCATCAAGGGGAACAGCAGCAGGGTGCCGAGCGCGCAGGCCGAGAAGATCAGATAGGAGCCGGCGAAGCTCAGCGACGGGACGAGGTCCTTGGCCCAGTCGGCCACCGGCTTGCCGATGATCGCGGCCACGATGCTGCCGGCCAGCACCAGGGACACGGCCCGACCTCGATTGGCGGCGTCCACGCTGTCGGTGGCCGCGAGCCGATAGTACTGGGCGGATGCCTGGTAGAGACCGAGCACCGCGCATCCCACGCAGAAGAGCGGAAAGCTCCCCCACGCGATCGCGGCGACGTTGAGGGCGCCGCCGATCAGCCCGGCCAGCGAGCCCAGCGTGAATCCCGCCCGCCGCCCCCGCTCCTGCATGATCCGCGACAGCGTGCGGGTGACCGCGATGTTGCCGAGCGTGATGCAGGCCAGCGGCAGCGTGGCCAGTAGCCGGTGGGGCGCCAGCATCTGGCCGACCAGCGCGGCCACGATGATGGCGATCACCTGCCCGCACCAGTAGAGCGCCTGCGCGCCGGCCAGCAGGGGAACGTTGCGGTGGACGGTCATGCGCGGACGTCTAGAGGCCGCGTGACTCGAAGACCTTCTTGGCGATGGTTGCGCCCTGCACGCCGGTGGGCCACCCGCTGTAGAACGTCGCGTGCGTGATCACCTCGACCAGCTCTTCCTTGGTGACGCCGTTGTCCAGCGCGCGGCCGACGTGGCCGGCCAGCTGCTCGTGCCGGTAGAGCGCGGTCAGCATGGCGACGGTGATCAGGCTGCGGTCACGCTTGGAGAGGGCCGAGCGCTCCCAGATGTCGCCGAACAACCAGGTGTCAGTGGCCTCGCGGAGCTTGGGGAAATCAGCGGACCAGCTGGGTGTGGGTCGGGGTGCGGGCTGATTGGGCATCGAGTGTTCCTCCGTGTCGTGTTTGTATACGTCGCTTACGATCCCTCAGCTCCTGGGCTGACCCAGCGACGCCGGATTGATCGGCGTCGGCATCGCCTGCACCGCGGGAAGGACCTTCTCCGCGAACAGCCGCAGGCTCTTCTCCGCCTTGGCTCGCGGCATCCCGCCGTAGAACATGTGGATGACCACCATCTCGAGGCTGAGGGCGTGCTGCAGCGTCCTGATCTTCTCGATGATCTCGTCGGGCGTCCCGATCGGCTGGGTGGCGCGGCGCGCCGCGAGGCCCGCGTCGGCCACACCGACGTCGGCGGTCTGGCGCTTGAGGTACTCCTCGTAGCCGGGAATGCCTGCGTAGCCCGGGTTGTTCCACTCGAAGTAGTGGTGCTGAGCTGCGAGGAGCTGGTTGTGGAAGTACTCCCAGCCCTCCTCGGCCTCCGAGGCGGTCTCCGCGCAGTACATCCACAACAGCGTGGTGGGCTGGTCCGGCGGCAGCCCCATCCCGGCCCGGATCGTGTTGAACCGCCGCACCTGCGCCGTCATCTCGTCGAGGCCGGCGCCGGCGACGAACATCTGTCCCAACCCGTTCTCGGCGGCCATCCGCGCGGAGGCCTCGGTGGTGAACGCCGCCTTGATGCGCGTGGTGAGATCGCCTTTGTGCCGCGCCTGTGGGCGAATGGTGGTCGGCGGAATCTTGTAGACCTTGCCGTCGAAGGTGAAGCGCTCGGCTCCGTCTGACGCCCGGAGCGCGCCGATCACGTCGTAGAAGTACGCGTGCGATTCTCCGATCGGGTACCCGAGCGAGGCGTACTCGTGGGGAGAGATGCCGCGCCCGATCCCGAGGTGAAGGCGACGCCCCTTGAGCAGGATGTCCAGCATGGAGATCTCGCTGGCGAGCCGCACGGGATTCCACCACGGGGCCACGATGACCGCCGTCCCCACATCGACCCGACGCGTGCGTCCCGCCCAGTACGCCAGGTACTGAAGCGGATTCGGCTGCATGGAATAGGCGGAGCCGTAGTGCTCGGTGGCCCAGATGGAGTCGAACCCGAGAGGCTCGACGAGCTCGCCCAGGTAGAGCGTGTCGTCCATGTTCGCGGCGTCCGACACCGCGGGCGGGCGGCTGTAGTCCTCCGCCAGGAGGCGCTCCCAGTCGCCCTGGTTGTAGCCGGTCACCATCACGCCGCAGTGCATGCTGTCCGCCTCTCTCGCTCAGTTCCTCGTCGAACCTCGTCGCCGCGAGCGATAGTGTACTGTCTCAACACGATCCCGAGAAGCGACACAGGAGGAACGACATGCCGGACGTGCTGTACGTCGGCCTGCAGGACGATGACAAGATCGTGAGCTTCGGTATCGACGCCGGCGCCGGCAAGCTCGTGCCCAGCGGCGCGACGCCGGCCGCCGGCGCGCCGTCAGTCTTCGCGGTCAGCCCGGACCGGCGTGTCCTGTATGTCGGCTATCGCGGTACGCCGGCTATCGAGAGCTGTCGCATCGACTCGTCCAGCGGCGCGCTGACGTCGCTGGGACGCGTCGCGACCGAGCATGCGCCGACCTATCTCGCCACCGACCGCACCGGCAAATACCTCCTGTCGGCCCACTACCAGGGCGGGTACGCGGCCGTGCATCCGCTCGGAAGCGACGGTGCGGTGAGCGGGCCGGCGATCGACCGGCAGAACACCGCGCCGGGAGCGCACGCGATCCTGACCGATCCGTCGAACCGCTTCGCCTTCGTGCCGCACATCGCCCGGCAGAACGACAACGTCCTGGAGCCGCCGAAAGACATCCCCGGCCCGAATTTCATCGCGCAGTTTCGGTTCGACGCCGCCACCGGGCGGCTCGAGCCCCAACGCGCCGTTCAAGCTCGACCCGCCCGGGCCGATCGGGCCGCGGCACTATTGCTTCCATCCCACGCTCGATCTCGCCTATTTCTCCGACGAGCAGGGGTGCAGCGTGACGGCCTACCGCGTCGATCGCGCCTCCGGCACTCTCTCCGCCGTGGAAACGATCCCCTCGCTGCCCGCGGGTGTGACCGTGCGCAATACCTGTTCGCAGATCTATCTGACGCCATCGGGCCGGTTCCTCTATGTCGGCAACCGCGGCCACAACAGCATCGCCGGGTTCGCCGTCGACCCGGCGACCGGGCGCCTGACACCCGCCGGGCATGCGCCGACCGAGGCGGTTCCCACCGCGTTCGGTCTGGATTCGAGGGGGACGTTCCTGTTCGCCGCGGGAACGGCGTCCGGACGTCTCGCTTCGTACCGGGTCGACGGCGAGACCGGCGCGCTGACGCCGCTGGATATCTACACGGTCGGACGGCGGCCCGCGGCGGTGCTCGCGGTGCCTCTCGGCCGCTGACTCGTGCGGGCCCGTCGGTCACATCGCGGTGTAGCCGTCGCGACGCACAGGGGCGCGACACCGGATCCAGGGCGGTGCCGCCCTCGATGCGCTAACATCGCCCTCGAAGCGGTCACGCTCAACCAGCGGGGGAGTCGCCAATGTCGATGAAAGTCGTTCCGACCGCCGCCGTGCTCGGGGCGGAGATCGCCGGGGTGGATCTCTCCCGGCCCCTCGACGACCCGACGTTCGCCGCGATCGAGCGCGCCTACGACGAATACGGTGTCATCTTCTTCCGCGGGCAGTCGATCACGCCCGCCCAGCAGGTGGCGTTCACGCGCCGCTTCGGCGACATCGAATTCAATATCTTCGGCGAGCGCTGGAGCGTGCCGGGCAACCCCGAGATCGTCGTCCTATCCAACATCACGGAAGGCGGCCGACCGACCGGCGTCCGCCGCGCCGGCGAGCGCTGGCACAGCGACATGTGCTACACGGCGAGGCCGCCGCGCGGGACGATCCTGCACGCCCTCGAGGTCCCCGAGCTGCACGGGCTCTCGCTTGGCGACACCGAGTTCGCCAGCGCCGCTGCGGCCTGGGACGCCCTGCCGGACGCGATGAAGCGCGCCCTCGAGGGGCGGCGGGCCGTGTTCGATTTCCGGGGACGCCAGCGGGCCCTGACGCCGACTCAGGAGGAAATCGACCGCAATCCCCCGGTTCGCCATCCGATCGTGCGGACTCACCCGTCGACCGGTCGCAAGTGCCTCTACGTGATGCGCGACGACTGCACCGGCATCGAGGGGATGGAGTCCGACGAGGCGGAGGCCTTGATCGCGGCCCTGGCGGATCACATCGTCAAGCCGGCGTTCGTGTACCGCCACCAATGGCACCCGGGTGACGTGCTGATGTGGGACAACTGCATGGTCCAGCACCGGGCGATCCAGGACTACGACATGCCCCAGCGCCGCTTGATGCATCGCACGACGATGGGCGGCGCCGTCCCCGCGTAACGAACCCTCTGGCGGAGGAGCTTCCCGATGGCGATCATCGATTCCCAGGTCCACGTCGTACGAGGCGAACACCCCGAAACGGCCCTGGCACAGTGTCCCGAACTGGCCCGATCACGTCACCGGTGACGAGATGGTGGCGGCCATGGACACGGTCGGCGTCGACGGCGCGATCTTCATCTCCGCCTTTTCGATGTACCGCTACGACGCGAGCTATGCCGTGGAAGTGCAACGGGCGCATCCCGGCCGGTTCGCCCTCGTCAAGCCGGTCGATCCGGATGATCCGGGGGTGGCCGATGTCATCGCCGACTGGAAGAAGACGCCGGGCACGGTCGGCATCCGGATCATGATGACGAAAGAAGCGGGGCGCGATCCGAACGACCCGGGCCTCGACCGGATCCTGCGCGCAGCCGTTCGGTACGACTTGCCGGTCAACATGCTCTGCTGGGGCAACGTGGACGCGGGCGCGGCGGTGATCGACCGCCACCCCGACACGCGATTCATCATCGACCATCTGGCCATCATGCAGCCGCGAACGCCGCCCGCCCCGCCGCAGCCCTGGGCCGATCTGCCGAAGGTGCTGGACCTCGCCAGGCGCCCGAACGCGGTGATCAAGGTCAGCGGGGCCTGCACGCTGTCCCGGGAACCGTACCCTTTCGCGGATATCTGGGATCCGCTCGCCCGCGTGTTCGACGCCTGGGGGTTCGAACGCTGCCTGTGGGGTACCGACTGGACACGCGCCTTCGCGGTCGTCAACTACGAACAGGCGGTCGAGCCCTTCCGCCAAACCGACCGCCTGAGCGACAGTGAACGCGCGATGCTGATGGGCGGTGCCTGCGCCAAGGCGTATGGCTGGTCTCCGAAGAAGAGGTAGTCGGGTGACGGAGAGGACGATGGCCAGAGTTCTCGTGATCCACGGCGCCGGCATGAACATGCGCGGCAAGGTGATTGGCGGGTATGCACTGGCGCTGCGCGGCATCCGCGACATGGCGGCGGCGAAAAGGTAGGCGGGCCCATGCCTGCGAAGCGGCGCGAGATGCATCTCGGCGTGTTCGTGCTCGGCACCGGCAATCACTCCGCCGGCTGGCGCTACGACGGGGCGGCGACCAGCAACAACGACCTGTCCGTCATCCAGGAGATCGCCCGCATCGCCGAGCGCGGCAAGTTCGACCTCTTGTTCGTGTCCGACGGGCTCGTCATGGACCCCGGAGATCACCCGTCATTTCTGTGCCGCTTCGAGCCGACCACGCTGATCTCGGTGCTGAGCGCCTCGACGCGGCACATCGGCCTCGGCGCCACCGTCTCGACCAGCTTCGGCGAGCCCTATCACGTCGCCCGAACCTTCGCGTCGATCGATCACATCAGCCAGGGCCGGGCCGCGTGGAACGTGGTGACGAGCTCCGCGGGCAAGGCCGCGCTCAATTTCAGCCGCGAAGCCGCACATGGAGCACGACCTGCGCTACGAGGTCGCGAACGAGTTCGTCGACGTCGTGAAGGGGCTCTGGGACTGCTGGGAGGATGGCGCCATCGTGGCGGACAAGGCGACCGGCGTCGTTCATCGACCCGACGCAAGGTGCGTCCGCTGAACCACCGGGGCCGGTTCTTCCAGGTGAAGGGGCCGATCGAACATCGCCCGCTGTCCTCAGGGCCATCCGGTCATCATCCAGGCCGGCGGCTCGCAGGCCGGGCTCGAGCTGGCCGCGCGGACGGCCGACGTCGTGTTCTCCGTCGTGCAGGAGCTGTCGGGCGCGCCAAGGCGGCCTATCGCGATCTGAAGGGGCGCCTGGCCAAGTATGGGCGCACGCCCGATCAGCTCACGGTCCTGCCGGGGGTCATGCCGATCATCGGAAGCACCGAGGCGGAGGCCCGCGACAAGCTGTCGCTGCTCCAGAGCTGGCTGACGCCGACCAACGCACTGACCCTGGTGACCGAGCCGGATCGGGTACGACGTGACCGGCTTTCCCCTCGACGGGCCGGTGCCCGCTCCACCGCCTGGCGAGGGCAGCCAGGCCTTCTCGCGGGTGCTCTACGAGACGGCGCGACGGGAGAACATGACGTTGCGCGATCTCTACAACCTGACCGCGGCGGCCCGCGGCCACTGGGTCCTGTGCGGCACCCCGAAGCGCATCGCCGACACGCTGGAGGAATGGTTCGTCGAGGAAGCGGCGGACGGCTTCAACGTTCTGCCGCCCTACTTCCCGGGCGCGCTCGTCGATTTCGTCGACCTCGTCGTGCCGGAGCTGCAGGCCCGCGGGTTGTTCCGGCGCGAGTACGAGGGAACGACGTTGCGCGACCACTTCGGGCTGCCACGCGTGCCCGCGCCAGCGAGACGTTAGTCGTCCTCTAACGAAGACGTCCGGCGGCGCGCAGGCGGCGTCTTCTTCTGCTTCTTCTTGAAAGAGGCGCGTTTGCGTGCGGTCTTCCCACGATTCCTCTCGCGCAGGCAGTCTCCTATCGCCCTTTCGAACACGTCCTGGGCGGTCAGTGCTGGAGGCGCTGGGGAGCGATGTCGAAGGTCTTGCCGCCGTGAGCGACCCCGACGCGCAGGTTGCCGGGCGTGCGCACGCCGACCTCGACGCTGCCCCGATAGGTTCCGGGCGTGGAGGTCGAGCTGAGCCGCGCCTTCAGGTCGCTGCCGTCCGGCATCCAGGCGTAAAGCGACACCTCGGCATTCGCCAGCGGATCGCCGCTGGCGTTCCAGACGCGCGCGGTGTAGGTGATGCTCCGCTCGTCGCCCTTCCCCTGCGGGGCCGTTTCGAGCACGACGCGTGGCGCACCTGGTGCCGCGGCTGTGGCGGCCGCCTCGCCCGGAGCCCTCGCCTCTTCGCTCGCCGGCGCTGAGTCGCGCGGGCGGATCGGGACCGAGGCCACCGCAGGCCGTGACGCCGGCGCACGCGACGTGGCGGACGGTTGCGGCGTCGGGTTCGGCGGCGCCGCGGCGGGCGTGCGGCGCATGAGCGGCTCGGCGGACGCTGGCGGGCGGTCCACCGGCGCGCTCGCGACTGGCGCGGGCGTCGGCGTGCTGGCGATGAGGTCCGCGGAACTGGCCTCGGGCTCGGGCAGGACGACCACCGGCGCTGGAGGGTGTTCGACCGCTGGCGGGCTCGGCACCATGGCGGTCGGGGTGGGTGCGCTGGGTATGCCTACCGTCCGATCTGCGCGAATCGAGTATTGCGCGAGCCACGAGACCGGCCGAGACCGCGAGCGCCCCGAGGACTCCCGCCAGCTTCACGAGGCTCCTGGTCGCCGGACGGGCTTGCCACAACGATGGTAACCGCTCGCCTGCCCATCCAGCCGCGGACTTCCACAGCAGCACGGCGCGCGACCCCCGAGACGTCGCCGGAGCGGCCACGTTCCCGTTCTCGTCGAGAATCACGAACCTTGGTTCTGCAGAGCCTCCTCGACCGCGGAGTGCGTCCGGCGCTCCACGCCCAGGGGCGCACCACCGGGGGAGGCGCCGGCTGACGGCGATCGATAAAAATCTCCATCGAATCGGGCCTTTCGAGCTCACGCGCGAGGGCCACGATCAGATAGCCGTACAGCATGGACGCGCCGTGAGCAACGATGCAGCGACGTGTCATCGAGTCATCCTTACTTCTGCTCTCGGCGACTTCGCCCCTGGCGGTGGCTCCGGAACGAGCGCAGGTATTATGCCACGGCGCCACCTCCGAGGCTGGACAGCCGCAGTGATCGCTCCTCGGCCGGATCTCCCGAGGCCCGCCCTTGCATCCCGACGGCTATAGATCCGCGGGCAATTGGCTGAGGGCCATGAAATCGTCGCAAGGGTGAGCCGGCGTCCGCTAACCCTTCGTCGTCCCTTCACCTTGACGCCTCGGCAATCTGTTAGCAGGCTGGCAAGGACGACCCGTGGTCGCACGAGCACCCCGGCGCTGCTCGGACTCCTGAAGACCCGCGGCCAGGGAGCTCGACAAGGAGGGATCACATGCCCACCCACAAAGTGGTGAAACACGACGAGTGGCTCAAGGCACGGAAGAAGCACCTGGCGAAGGAGAAGGAGTTCACCCGGATGCGCGACCAGTTGAGCCGCGAGCGGCGTGATCTGCCCTGGGAGCTCGTCGAAAAGCCATACACCTTCCAGGGCGAGCACGGGACGCAGACACTCGGTGACCTCTTCGAGGGACGCGGCCAGCTGGTGATCTATCACGCGATGTTCAACCCCGACACCGCGGGGCCCCATACGCCCTGGACGCCGGATGCGCCCTGCTTCGTCTGCTCGTTCTGGATGGACAACTTCAACGGCGTCACCATCCACCTGAACCACCGTGACATCACGATGGCGGCGGTCTCACTGGCTCCCTACTCGAAGCTGGCGGGCTACAAGAAACGGATGGGCTGGGGCTTTCCGTGGCTGTCATCGCTCGGAAGCGACTTCAACTTCGACTATCGCGTCTCGTTCACCGATCAGGAAGCGAAGGCCGAGAAGGTCGACTACAACTACCGGCTCCGCCCGTGGGGGTTGACCGAGGCCCCCGGCATCAGCGTGTTCCTGAAAGACGGCGGCCAGATCTACCACACCGTACTCCACCTATGAGCGTGGGCTCGACATGTTGAATGTCGCCTACCACTACATGGATCTCGTGCCGAAGGGCCGCGATGAGGGCGACGAAGGCGCGGGCATGTGGGTTCGTCGTCGCGACGAGTATCGGGACTGATGTACGGCGGCCGACTCTTCACGGCGGTCGGGCTGCTCAGGCACGCGAGGCCGGGCGGGTTCTGTCCGGCGTGCCGGGTGCTGATGAGAGCTCGCGACGCCAGTCAGGAGATGGCCAAACCCATGGTGGCCACACTGGTCGTCCTCGCCGTCGCTGGCGTGGCCTGGGCAGCCATGGTCCAGCAATCGCGCGTCCATGGCCGGAATGGACGGAATGGACATGGGCCTCGGCCCGATCGAGTCCTTCGCCGCGACCTGGGTCGTGATGATGGCGGCGATGATGTTGCCCTCCGCGATCCCGGTGGTCCTCGAATTCGTGCGAGCGGCCGAACGGCGGAGGGGATGGCAGGTTGCCACTGGAGTGCTGGCCGTTGCGTATCTCGGCGTGTGGCTGATCTTCGGCGTCGTGTGCTACGCGATCTACACCGCCGTGAGAATGCCCTGGCCGAATCAGCGTCTGGTGGTTGGACTGGCTCTGGCTCTGGCCGGCATCTACTCCCTCAGCCCGATCAAGCGGGCGGGCCAGGCCCGCTGCCGCGAGTTGTGCGCCCTGCACGGGCCGCTTCCCTTCAACCTGGTGCGCAGCGCCGCCGTCGTCGGCGCGCGCTATGGCCTCAGTTGCCTCGGATGCAGCGCGGCGCTCATGGTGGCCATGGTCCTGCTCGGAATGTCCAGTCGTGGTGGGCGGTGATCCTGGGCATCGTCGTCCTCGTCTACAAGCTCGCGCCTCCGCTGTGAATGCGATACGAGCTGGTCCTCCTGGCCGCTCTGGTGGCGCTCGGCGTGGGCTACGTGATGATGGCGTGAGACTCGCCGGCCGGCACGGCTGGCGAGACGGCTTCGCACGTGGTACCCTTCCGCTGCCTGCACCTCGGCCGCTCAGGTTGGCGGCCCCTGAGCGCTCGGGCTCCGGTGAATATGGCTTGATCGCCCGGTCGTCACCGACGGCTGCGCGTGGAACAAGACGCTCCCCGCTCGCTCGTTCTGCACCACACTCGCTGACCGCCGCTCACCGCACAACCGTCACAAACCCCGGCGGGCTCACGAACTAGGAGGCTCGTAATGAAGATCGTCATCATCGGCGGCACCGGCTTGATCGGCTCGAAGACGGCCACCATTCTGCGCCAGGGCGGCCACGAGGTCGTCGCCGCCTCACCCAAGACCGGCGTCAACAGCATCACCGGCGAGGGTCTCGAGGAGGCCATGGCCGGCACGCAGGTGGTGATCGACCTGGCCAACTCGCCCTCGTGGGAAGACAAGGCGGTGCTGGAATTCTTCGAGGCCTCCGGCCGCAACCTTCTCGCGGCGGAGGCCGCAGCGGGCGTCCGGCACCATGTCGCGGTCTCCATCGTCGGCGCGGACCGGGTGCCCGAAAACGGCTATTTCCGCGCCAAGGTCGCCCAGGAGCGGCTGATCGAGAAAGCCGGCATTCCCTACACCATCATCCGCGCGACCCAGTTCATGGAATTCCTCGGCGGCATCGCCGCTTCAGGGACGGATGGAAGCATGGTCAGGCTTTCGCCCGGCCTGTTCCAGCCCATCGCGGCGGACGACGTGGCAGCCATCACCGCCGATGTGGCGCTCGCGGCGCCACGACGCGGCATCGTCGAGATCGCCGGGCCGGACCGTGCACCGCTCAGCGACATCGTCGCCCGCTATCTGAAGGCATTCGGCGACCCGCGGACGGTCGTGAGCGACCCCGAGGCCCGATACTTCGGCGGCCGCGTCGAGGAGCGCTCGCTCGTGCCGCTGGGCGAGGTGCGCCTCGGCCGCATCGGTCTCGACGAATGGATCCGCCGTTCTCAGGCCAGAGCCTGATCCGGCGTCCAGGGGGACCGGGCCCATACGAACCAAGAGGCGACCATGATGACCACACTCGTTGCGTTGGCCCTGCTATGCCTCATGACCGGTACGGCGATGGCTCAGCAGCCCAAGGTCACCTCGCTCATGTCGAAAGATCTTCCGGAGAATCCCGGCAAGGAAGTTCTGATGCTCACGGTAGAGCACGCGCCCGGCGGGTCGAGCCCCAGCCACCGACACAATGCACATGCGATTGTGTACGTCCTGGAGGGCTCCGTCGTGATGCAGGTGAAGGGTGGAAAGGAGGTCACACTGACAGCAGGACAGACCTTCTACGAAGGCCCCGACGATATCCATGTCGTTGACCGGAACGCTAGCAGTACCAAGCCGGCGAAATTCGTGGTGTTCATGATCAAGGGCAAGGGCGCTCCGGCGCTCGTGCCAGCAGAGTGAAGACGGTCGCCTACCAGGGCGTCGACGCCAGACGGACGAAGCGCGCCGCGTTCTCCCACATGAGCTTCTGCGTCGCCTGCTGACCCAGCGACTCGCGCCACGCGATCACCGTGTCGGCGTGATCGGGAAAGATGGGTCCTTGGGTGCGGGTAATCCGACTCGAACATGAGCACATGATCGCCGAGGAGGTCGATCACCGCTCGGGTCAGCTCGATGCCCTCGGAGAGGTCGATGCCGCAGAAGACACGCCCCATCTGGGCGTACTCGACCGGCGTGTGCTGGAGCGTCGGCGACACGGAGCCGCGGACGTAGTCGATCTGCCGCGTGAGGCGCACGAGCCAGTGAGGCAGCCAGCCGTGGCCGGATTCGAGCGTCGCGGCGCGGAGTCGCGGGTGCCGGTCGAGCATGCCGCCCATCAGCATGAACGACAGGAACCGCTGGACCCGCCCCACGTCTGGCCGGCGCACCGGCTCATGGCGGGGTTCTCCCAGACGTCGCGATAGCCGGGGAAGTAGGGCGTCTCGATGGTGAAGCCGTGATACATGATCGGCAGGTCCGCCTCGTTCGCCGCCGCCCAGATCGGCTCCAGGTCGGGATCGTCCACCGGTAGCCCCTCCGGCAACAGGGGCCACACGGCCGCCACCCAGTCATCCTTGGCGAGCCTCTCGATCGCCCGCGCGCTCGCCGTCGGATCGGTGGCCGGGGCGAGAACCATGCTCTTCAGACGGCGCGGGTCCGCCGCGCAGTACTCCGCCATGTAACGGTGATAGGCGTCGACCAGCCCCCGCGTGAGGTGGGGAGCGAGCGCTGGCGCGCCGTACGCCCACGGGCCGGGGATGATGAAGTCGATGTCGCGGCCCTCGGTGTCCATGTCCGCGAGTCGGCCACTCGCGTTGTCGTCGGCGACACGGGCGGTGATGGGCTGTCGCGTGACCATGTGCGTCCGCGCAGAGAGGAATCCGCGATCGCCCTCCGGCCCCGTCGGCGCGCTCAGCTTGGCGCCGGCCACGCGCGCGTAGCGAAGCTGCTTGATCGACAGGATCGTGGCCTGGCCCTCGTCCTCGGCGTCACCCCGGCCGGGCGAGACCTTCACCTTCCGGAGGTACGGGCCAGATCGTCCATGCGGTCGCGCAGCGCCGCGTCGGCGTACCGCAGGAGCACGTCCATCGATGGATTGACGTGCGTGTCGGAGTCGATGACACGGATACCGTGTTTCATGGCGCGTCCACGACTCAGCTCCGGACGGTCAGCCCCTCGACGTCGAGGTCGGGCATGCGGCCGGTCATGAGGTCGGCGACGATGCGGGCGGTGCCGCAGGCCATCGTCCAGCCCATGTGGCCGTGGCCACAGTTGAAGAAGAGGTTGCGGTGGCGGCCGAGGCCCAGGATGGGGGGACCGTCGGGGGTCATCGGTCTCAGGCACGCGCGATACTGTCCCCGGTCGTAGTCGGCGGCGTCGGGGAAGAGGTCGCGGGCAAGGCGCAGAATGTTGTTGAAGTCACGCGGCGTCCAGCCCCAGTCGTAACCGGCGAACTCGGCCGTCGAGGTGAGCCGCAGGCGGTCGCCCAGGCGCGACCAGCCGACCAGCCACTGCTCGTCGACGCCGGAGATCGTCGGGGCCAGCCCGCCCGTCTTGAGCGGGAACGTCGACGAGTAACCCTTGGCCGGATAGATGGGCAGGCTCACCCCGGCCGTGCGCGCCACGATGGGCGCGCCCACGCCGAGCGCCAGCACGTAGTTGTCCGCGCTGAGCAGGCCGCTGCTGGTCACGATGCCGTCGATCCGCTCACGATCCGCGCGCAGCGCGTGCACGCGCGTTCCCAGATTGATGGTCACCCCGTGCTTGTCCCGGCACACCCGCGCCAGCTCCTCGACGAACACGCGGGAGTCGCCGCTCGAGTCGCCGAGGTCGCGGATCGCGCCGGCGATCTTGTCCTTCACCGGCTCGAAGGCGGGCTCGAGCCGGGCGACCGCGCTGGCGTCGAGGATCTCCTGCTTCTGCCCGTGCTCGGCCAGCAACGCCATCTTCTTGATCCCCGCCTCCAGCTCGGCCGGATCGCGATGGAGGTAGAGCGCGCCCTTGTGGATCGCCTGGTACTCGATGCCCTCGGCCCGCACGAGCTCGTTGAGCACGGACTGGCTGTACTGGCAGAGCCGGAGCTTGATCAAGGTGTTGCGGCGAGCCCGCGCGGACGTGCACTCGCGCAGGAAGCGCAGACCCCACGCATAGAACCGCGGATCGGCCGTGAGCCGCACCCGGATCGCCGTCTCGGCGCCGCGCAACGACTGCCAGCGGATGCGCGGCGCCCGCGGCGACGCCCATGCGAAGGAGTGGCCGGGTGCGATGATCCCCGCGTTCCCCGCGGTGGCCTCCAGCCCCAGGCCGTCCTTCTCTTCCAGCACGGTGACCTCGTGGCCCGCTCGAGCCAGGAAGTACGCGGTGGTCACGCCCACGACCCCTCCACCGAGGACGAGCGTCTTCATCGCGAGCGCCTCACGCGTCGAGCAGGAAGCCGTCCCGGAGCGGGTCGGCGGGATCGAACAGGAACTGGCTGAAGCCCGTGAGATAGGCAGTGCCGGTGACCTCGGGCAGGATGGCCGGGCGCCCCTCCACCCGGGTCTCGCCAGCGATGCGTCCGGTGAAGTCGAGGCCGAGCAGCCCTCGGCTGACGAATGTCGAGCCGACGGCCATGAGACCGCGATGATGAAAGAGCGCCATGCGCGCACACGTGCCCGAGCCGCATGGCGCCGCGTCGACCTGGCCCGGGCCCCACACGAGCGCGTTGGGCGACACGCCGTGGGCATCCGGCAGCTCGTGGATGAGGACGTTGTCCACCTGGGTCTTCCCCAGTCCGGGGATCTCGACGTGCAGCTGGGCATTGACCGCCTCGCGGACTGCCATCCCGCGCTGCGCAAGCTTCCGGGTGTGCTCCCGGCGGACCGCGACGCCAGCGCGGGCGGCGTCGACGACCGCGAAGACGTTGCCGACGCCGACCGCGATGTCGAGCGGCACCTCGCCGACCCCGTCGACCTCGACGATCTGGTCGGCGAGCGCCACGAATGACGGCGTCCACCGGAGCGTGACCGCGCAGACCCTATCGCCTTCCGAGCGGGCGATGGTCTCGACCGGCCCGGCCTCGGTGTCGACCACCACGCGGGTCTCCGCGCCCTGGCGCGCGACCATCCCCGTTTCGAGCGCCACGGTGGTAGCGCCGATGGTGCCCTCGCCGCAGGAGACGTAGTAGCCGCCGGGGTAGATGAAGAAGAGTCCGAAGTGGGCCCCAGACGTGACCGGCTCGGTCATCACCGCGATCAGCAGGCTGCGGTGCCCGCGCGGCTCGAGGCAGAGCCCGGTCCGGAGATGGTCGAGATGCTCCTGGAACCAGCGCCGCTTGTCGCCGAGCGTCGCGCCGGGCAGCCGGCCCAGCCCGCTCGTGACGAGGCGCATACCGATGCCGGCCGTGTGAAAGTCCGTCGTGGCGATCACTCGATCCGAGCGCATCGACACCTCCCGGCGGTGGGAGCCATGGAGATTGCTTCGCGCGGACGGTGTCAAGCCTCCCGACGCCGCGGCCGTGACGTCTTCGGCGCGCGGCCGAGCCTGCGTGGTGGCTCAGCCGGCGCCCTGCGACTCCGCCACCCGCCGCATCCAGTAGCGGAACCAGTCGCGCCCGTAGGGCACGTAGAGCCGGGGCGTCACGCCGCGCGCGAGCAGCGGCGCGTGGTCCTCGGGCCGGACCCCGAGCAGCATCTCCACGTCCATCGGGCCGAGCTCGGCGAGCAGGCCGTCGCGAAGCGCCGCGTCGTGGGTAGCCAGCGTCACGCGTGCCCCCGCCGCGCGGAGCGAGCGGGCGAGCCGGCGGTAGGCATCGTCGGTGGCCGGCCCGTAGCGATGGGCCATTCGCTCCGGCTCGACGTACGCGCCCTTGACGAGCCGGATGCCGAGACCCGCCTCCACCAGGCGCGGCCAGTCGTCCGCGCTGCGGCGGAGGTTCGCCTGCAACGTGGCCTGCACGGGCACGTCGCGCCGGGCGAGCGCGACGAGGATCTGGTGGCTGGCGTCGATGCGGCCGCTGTCCTCCGCGCCCACGTCGAGGCCGCGGCCCACCGGCAGCGCGTCGACGACGCGCTCGAGCTGACGCAGGCAGAACTCGGCCGAGACGTCCTGTCCCACGTGCGAGAGGTCCAGGGCCACGCTGGCCGTGGGCGGCGCTTCCGAAAGACGGCGGGCAAGCTCGAGGTACCCGTCGACGGCTCGCTCGGCCTCGGCCGCGTCCCGCACCTGCTCGCCGAAGAAGTCGATGGCCACGCGCAGGCCGCGCGCATGCAGCGTCCGCGCGACCGCGAGGGCGTCGTCGAGCGTCTCGCCCGCCACGTAGCGGAGGGCGCGGCGGCGCGCCGCCGTCGCGATCGGAGGTAGGGCGCGGACCAAGCGCTCGTAGGTGTCGCTGGTGGCGAGGCGGAAGAGGAGGCGGCGGCGGAGTGCGGGCTCGTAATGCCGCGCCCGCTCGGCCGGTGAAAGTCCCATGGTTTGCGCCTCCCGTTTAGGACCGCCATTCGGCGTTTCAGGCAGGTCTAGTGATACATCACGCCGTGGAGGTTTGTCCCGGTCGCTACTTCGGTGGTACGCGAACCACACCCCGCGATCGGGAAAGAGGAGACGGTGAGTTCTCTTTCGGACGCCGAAGTGATCGGCCGCTCGCGCGGCCAACCCGAGGCCTTCGGGCTGATCGACGACCGACATGCCCCCGTCGTGCTCCGCTTCCTCGGCCGCCGGGCGGGCGCCGAAGTCGCGGAGGGGCTGGCCGGCGAGCTGTTCCGGATCGCGTTCGAGCGACGCAAGGCCTTCGACGTGTCGCGCGCGAGCGCGCTGCCGTGGCTGTACGGGATCGGCTCGAATCTGTTGATGAAGCACCGCAGCGGCGAGGCCCGGCGGCTTCGCGCGAGCGCCCAGATGGCGGCCGACGAGGCACCGGACAGGTGCGCCAGCGTCAGGCCGCCCGATGCCCGCGTGCTCTTCCCGCGCGTAGCCGACGCGATCGAGGCGCTGCCCGACGGCGAGCGCGAGGCGCTTCTCCTCTTCGCGTGGGAAGACCTCTCGTACCAGGGTGTGGCCGAGGCGCTGGAGCTGCCCATCGGCACGGTGCGGTCGCGGCTCAACCGCGCCCGGACGCAGCTCCGCGAACTAATCGAGCCGGGCGGGAAAACAAGGAAGAGGTCGCGATGAAGCCGGTGCATCTGGTGAGGAAGCTGCGGCGCGATGCCGCGTTCGAGCCGGCGACACTGGATCGAGGAAAGGAGCAGCTCATGGCAGCCATCCGGCAGGAGGTCGCGCCCCGGCGCCGACCGGCGATCGTTCCCCAGCTGCCGTATCAGGACATCGCCGCCGCCATCGCCTTCCTGGAGCGCGCGTTCGGATTCCGCGAGATCCCGACGGCGCGGCGCGTGAGCCGCGCCGGCTTCGTCGACCACTCGATGGTCGAGTTCGACGACAGCATCATCGGAATCGGTACGCAGGGCGCCCACGGCGCGTTCAGTCCGAAGACGGCCGGCACCGCGAGCCATTACATCAGCGTGTATATCGACGACATCGAGGCGCACTACCAGCGCGCGCGCGAGGCAGGTGCGCAGATCGCCAGTGCGCTGCACGACCATCGCACGGACTATCGCGCCTACGAGGCGCTCGACCTCGAAGGCCACCGCTGGCGCTTCGTCCAGTGGCTGCGCGAGGTGCCGACCAACTGACAGAAGGGACGCAGTCGATGGACAACTGGTTCTTGGACGAGATGCTCGTACACGAACAACTTCGGGAAGCGCACGCCAGGGCAGATACCCTCGTACCCATCGACCAAATCAGACCCCATCCTAGGAACGCACGCACACACTCGAAAAAGCAGATCCGGCAGATTGCGGCCAGCATCCGCGCGGTCGGTTTTGCAGCGCCGATCCTGATTGACGAGAATAAAATACTCATCGCCGGGCACGGGCGGCTGGAAGCCGCCAAATCGCTCGGGATGTCGTCCATTCCTGCGATCGTCATCTCCGGGCTTAGTGACGCCAAGAAGCGGGCGCTGCTCCTAGCCGACAACCGGATTGCCCTAAGCGCCGGCTGGGACCGAGAGCTGCTGGCGATTGAGCTCGCCGCCCTCCCCGAGCTCTTGGTCGAGGATGATCTCGATATCTCGGTCACGGGCTTCGAACCCGCCGAGATCGACGCACTGCATGCTGACTTCGAGGATGGGTCAGACGACCCCGCTGACGAGATCGACGACAGTTGCCTCGATGGTCCGGCGGTCACGCAGTTTGGCGATCTCTGGCAGCTGGGCAAACACCGGCTGCTGTGTGGCGATGCGCGAAGTTCTGACGATCTGAGCCGTCTGCTCGACGGTGAGCGAGCCCACATGGCGTTCCTCGATCCGCCCTACAACGTGGCGGTCGGCAGTGTCGTCGGACGCGGGGCCGTGAAGCATGGCGAGTTTGCCATGGCGTCTGGCGAGATGTCGCGTGATGCGTTCATCGCTTTTCTGAAGGAAACGCTTGGCGCCGCGGCCAAAGTCTCGATCGATGGAGCCGTTCACTTCGCCTGCATGGATTGGCGCCATGTCGAAGAGTTGGTGATCGCGAGCCGCAGCGTCTATGGGGCAATGCTCAATCTGATCGCCTGGGTGAAGACCAACGCCGGTCAAGGCAGCTTCTACCGAAGCCAGCACGAGTTGATCGGGGTATTCCGCGTCGGCGCCACGCCACACCTGAACACGATCGAACTGGGACGGCATGGCCGCAGCCGGTCAAACGTCTGGCACTACGCGGGGGCGAACACCTTCAGAGCCGGCCGCATGAGACGATCTGCGCGCCCATCCGACGGTCAAGCCGGTGGCGATGATCGCCGACGCGATGAAGGATTGTACCCGCCGCAACGAGATCGTTCTCGACACCTTCTGCGGTTCGGGCACGACGATTCTGGCGGCAGAGCGGGTTGGACGTCGGGGCTACGGACTGGAGATCGATCCCGGATATGTCGATGTGGCGGTCCGGCGATGGCAGGCGTTCTCTGGCAGGGACGCCCTGCATGTTGCATCCGGCCTCACCTTCGAGGAAATCGGACTTCAACGCTGCGACAAGAAGAAGGCCACCCGGACCAGTGCCGTCGATAAGCGCGGCAGGAGGTAGCCGCCATGACCCGCAAACCGCCTTCTCGACCCCCGCGAGATCAACATGAATCAGGCGGCGCGGATGAGCAACCCGATCACCATAAAGCTGGGCATCAAGCCAGTCGCGCCAGGCGCAAGCGCCACTCCTTCTGAGGGCCAAGGCAGCGAACAGGAGACGTACGCAAGTAGGTTACGGTCGTCCACCATTGCACAGCCGCTTCAAGCCGGGGCAGTCCGGCAATCCGAAAGGCCGAGCAAAGCAATCCCAGAACTTGCGCACGATCGTAAAGCAGGTCTCCAACGAGCAAATGCAGATCCGCGAGGGAGATCGTCCGCGGCGCATGTCTACGAATAGAAGCGCTTGTGCGCACGACGTATACGCGCGCATTCAAGGAGACCCCAAAGCGTTAGCCTCGCTGATCGTTCTGTTGCGGCAATGTGGCTACGGAGCCGATCACGACGAACCCGCAGACGATGTGCTTCATCGGTCCGGAATACGACGCGATCATCGATGACTTCCTCGCTCGCAATGGGGCCGAGAATGCCGCAAGCGATGATGAGGTCAACACCGCCGTCGCCCACCGCGAAGCCGGCAAAGCGGGAGGGTTGATCGCATGGACGCTCGAACGCTCCCACCTGCCCGCATCGCTAGCTGCCGCAATCATAGGCACGGATCTCTATTCGTTCATACGGGCATCATTTCCAATTGTGTCGGGCGGCGGCCAATTCCTGCCCAATTGGCACGTGGAGGCGATGTCGTATGAGCTTAGCGAAGTCATGAGAGGCAGAACGCGGCGGCTGATCATCACTGTGCCGCCCCGCAGTCTCAAATCCATCTGCGCCTCCGTTGCCTTACCGGCGTTCGCTCTGGGTCATGATCCGAGCCGTCGGATTATCTGCGTCAGCTATTCGGAGGGCTTGGCACGCAAGCACGCTAACGACTGCCGTGCTCTGATGCGTTCCGATCTTTATCGGCGGATTTTCCCAGCCACCCGGATCAGCCCTGCAAAGGACACAGAGACGGAAGTCATGACCACGGCACGCGGGTCGCGGCTTGCGACCTCGGTCGGCGGCACGTTGACCGGTCGCGGCGGAAATCTCTTGATCATCGACGATCCGCTCAAGCCGCAAGACGCGCATTCAGAAAGCGCGCGCGAATCCTTAAAGCAATGGTACTCGAACACGCTGCTGTCGCGGCTCGACCACAAGACCGAGGGCTCGATCATCGTCGTCATGCAGCGGCTGCATCCCGATGACCTCGTCGGTCATCTCCTCGAGCAAGGGAGGTTGGACACATTTGAACCTTCCGGCAATTGCGGAAGAGGACACGATTGTCCGTCTCGGTCCAAATCGTAGCCACAGGCGCCGGGTCGGCGATCTGCTTCACCCGGAACGAGAATCCCAGGTCGCGCTCGATGAGTTGAAGGCCTCCATGGGTTCGATGGAGTTCGCGGCGCAGTATCAGCAGACCCCCGTGCCGATAGGCGGTAATCTGATCAAGTGGTCATGGTTCAAGTCCTACGACACGCCACCCACGCCGCAATCGGGCGACAAGATCATCGTCAGCTGGGACACGGCACTGAGCAGCAGCCAGCTCGCTGACTACTCAGCGTGCGTCGTCCTGCTGGCGCGCGGGGAGACGATCTACATTCTCGATGTTGTACGAGCCCGTCTGGAGTATCCCGATCTCAAGCGTGCCGTTCTTCAGCACCACAACCGCTGGCGCCACTTTGCTTCGAACTACGCCCTTCTCATCGAGAAGAAAGGGTCAGGCCTCAGCCTGATCCAAGACCTGCAGCGCGAGAGTATCTACGCCATTGGCGTCGATCCGGATGGCGACAAGATCATGCGCATGGCCGCTCAAACCGCGCCGATTGAAGCCGGCGCCGTCCATGTCCCCACGCATGCGCCGTGGCTCGACGAGTTCAAGAAGGAGGTTCTCTCGTTCCCTGTCAGCAAACATGACGACCAAATCGATGCGCTGTCGCAGGCGCTACAACGCGCGTTCGCGCCTGGGCCGCCGCGCCTGGAATTCGGTGGTTATTAGATTTCGGGCCCGTAGCTCAATGGTTAGAGCCGACCGCTCATAACGGTCTGGTTGGAGGATCGCGGTAGGGACGCTCATTGCTGAGCGCCCCCCGCACAGAACCGAGCGGGCCCAATTCGGGCACTCGGCTCCCACCTCGGGTGCTTGACGGCAAAGCGCTGTTCAGGCCACGGATGGAGGATGCGGGCCCTGGGGAGAAAGTCATTCGCCAGCTTCGTGATCCGCTCCCAGGTCGTGCGGTCCTTCTGACTGCGCCGCCGGAGCGAGCGTCGCCAGAGATCGATGATCCGGAAACGGAACGCGCCGAGTGCCCGACTGTTGGTCGGCACTGCGTGGTATGCAAAGAAGCCGGTGACGACCTGCTTCAACCACTTCCCCTGTTCGGGAATTGAGTGATGCCGTCGCCGTCGCATCTCCTCCTTAACTTCCTTGAGCTTCGCCCGCATGCGGTCGCGTCGGGTTTTCCGTTTGATCTGGAATTGTCCCTGTCGTGCTTGTTCCGCAGATGAAGGTAAAGCCCAGAAAGTTGAAGGTCTCCGGTTTTCCGAGCCCGCGCTGAGCGCGTCGGTCCGCCGCGAAGCGGCCGAACTCGATCAGGCGGGTCTTGTCCGGATGGAGTGACAGCGAGAACTCCCGCAGTCGATCGCGCATTGCGTCCCAGAAGCGTCGGGCATCGCTCTCATGCTCAAAGCCGACGACGAGGTCATCGGCATATCGCACGATGATCATGTTGCCCGTGGCCTCACGATGTCGCCATCGCTCGGCCCAGAGATCGAACACGTAGTGCAGGTAGACGTTGGCAAGGAGCGGTGAGATCACCGAACCTTGCCCGGTTCCCCTCTCACTGACGGTCACGACCCCGTCTTCCAGGACGCCCGCCTTGAGCCATTTCTGGATCAGGCGGATGCATGCGCGGATCATCGATCCGATGCTCCAGGAAACGGATCAGCCATTGCTGGCTGACCGAATTGAAGAAGCTTCGGAGGTCCGCGTCGAAAATATAGTTCACCTTCGTGCTGTAGATCCCGACGATCAGCGCATCCAGCGCATCGTGCTGGCTGCGCTTCGGCCGGAACCCATACGAGAACCCGAGGAAGTCTTCCTCGTAGATCGCGTTCAGCACCGCGCATGCCGCCCTCTGGACAATTTTGTCTTCGAGTGCGGCAACCGCGAGCGGGCGCTGCTGACCATCGGCTTTCGGTATGTACCGTCGCCGAGACGGCAGCGCCCGATATGCTCCCCGGTGGACCCGTGCGTGCAAGTCCTCGATCCTGCGATCGAGGTCTGCTTCGTAGTCCTGCCATGTCAGCCCATCCACGCCCGGTGCGGCGTCTCGCTTGAGCGCGAAGAACGCCAACCGGAGCAGTTCGACGCTGATATGGTGGAAGAGCGAGGTGAACCGTTCCTTCTTCCTTTGCCTTGCGACTTGTCGTATGCGCTCCAGCGCCTGTGACACGCTTTCCCGGTCCTGCGCCCGGCGCGTGCTTTGCTGGCTCGCATTCCCCTTGGCCTCCGCCCTTTGCTCCACCGGCTCCGCGGCCGGTTGCCCGGCTTTGTTCGTCGGCTTCCCAGCTACTATGGCGGAGTCTGACTTCCCACGTCCGTGCATCATCGGCTACGGCTCCTCGCCTTCCCGATGCGGACCAGGGCGCGTACCGCCACTGGCCAGACCCGGGATCTCCCGGTTCCCGTCCAAGGAGCGTCTGCACATGCCAGGTTCTTCGACCACGCCGGGTCGACCAGGCGCTCGCGATGACGCGCCCGTTCGTGTTGCCTTCCGCGCTCGAAACAGCGTCGGCACCCGGGATGTTAAGCTTTCGCGGCTCAATGGCTGGCCTATGCCCTCCCCTGCCGACGCTTCGCCGACGTCCTCGCGGACGCCAACGCACGGCTCGGGGCCGATGTGGATCGCTACTCCTTCATCGTAGTGGACTTGCACCACCTACTCCTTGCCGGTCTCCCGGCGCACTTCGAGTCCTCCCGGGCCCACCACGCACTCCTTCGAACCGCGAGATTTCCCGGAGACTTCCAGAAAGCCCGCAATTGGCGGGCTTTTGCGGTTGCGTTTTCGGTCTAAGTCGCTAACTCGCAGCGGCGGCTCCCCCGGCTGCACCACGTGATTGCCGCACGCGATGTAGTGCCCCATGGTCGCGAGCGTGGTTCGATACGCCGAGCACATCTCGGCATAGGTGCAAGGCGTGCTGTTGCAGACGCGGTGACGCGGCGGCGCCAGCCCGGTGGTGGGCTCGAGGCCGGCGAGCATGAAACGGGGCGACTGCAGCAGCACGCCGCAAAGCTGGCGGGCCTTGCTCTGCAGGCCCACCACCGAGGCGGCGGTGCTGTTGAGCGGAACGCCGAAGAGGCCGAACAGCGCCGACTGCTCGCTAAGCACAGGCACCGCCGGGTCCGACGATACCGGCGCCACGGCGGATATCGACTGTTCGCCGATGAGCCAGTCCTTCATGGTCGCGACCAAATCGGCGACGGTCAGTGGAAATGCCGGATTGGCGGCGTCGAAGGCCGGTATCGAGGTGATCAGCCGATCGACCCAGTCGGTGGTGACGCCGTCGGGCTTCTGGCATACGCCGTGCTGCGCCTCCCAGCTCAAGAGTCCCTGGAAGTCGACGCCGCGCGTGCCCTGCTCGGCATCCGAGGTATATTGGCCCATGGCCTTGACCAGCGCGCTGCTCGGATAGCTGGTGTCGGGAAAGCGCTTCGGCCCCGGCCAGTCGAGCGCCGCAGCGACCGAGTTGAACAGGCTGCGCGGCGAGTACCGGTGCACTAGCTCGCCCTGACCGTTGTTATGCTCCTTGGGGTCGGGGGTCGGATCCGGCAGCCTTGGATCCTTCTGCACCCAGGGATCCAGGATCATCGGCAACCGATAGGGGGTGGTGCCGCCGCCGACATCGGGTCCGGTGCGGTTGAAGAATTTGCCGGTCATGATGCGCGCGATCACGTCCATGAGGGAGTAGTCGTTCGGAATGAGGACGAACTCGCTCAGGTTCCACAGCATGTTGCGTTGTTGCCGATCGCGCGGGTAATAATTGGCAATGGTGAGTTTCTCGCCGTGCAGCTGCTCCCAGACGTTCTCGGCGATGGTAGTCGCGACCATGAAGGCATAGCCTTGGTCGCCCGGCACGGTCGGATTCTGGCCCGGCACGCTGGTGCGTGACACGCCGCTCGTCTTGAGGGCATCGGACCCGGTCTTGAATTTCGTCACAACGTCGATCAAGCCGAGCTGGTTGCCGCTGGCGCCGGCGAAGAAACTGTCGATGGCGGGCAGGTCGGTGAGGCTCGTTCGGATCGCCCCGCATTGGTCGATCATTCCCCAGGGAGCGACTGTCATCGCGCCGCTGAGCTGGTCGCCGCGAAACACGCCATAGGTTTTCGCCTTCGTGTCGACCGGATCGAAGAAGTTGTTGCCGTAGACCGCCGCCTCCAATTGCAGCGGAATGGCGTGGGTGCGGTCCCAGCCTCCGCCGTTGGTGGTCGAGAACACGCTGTTGTGGCAGGCGAAGCAGTCGAGCTGGTGGTTGAGCATAGTGTGATTGAACGCATTGCCGACCGCCGTTGCACTATCATCCGCTGCGCCATGGTCTCCGTTGAATGCGAGATCATGGAGAGCGCCGCAGTTGCCGGCCAGCCGTTCGATCTTGACGTCTATGGCCAGCTCACGGATCGGCTCGGTCGCGCCTTTCAGCGACTTGGCCTCAAGCGGGTCTGCACGACGTGACCCCCGAGTTGGGCGCCTATACCGACCGCAACGGCCGTAGGGAAGTCCCAAGACGACCTCGCAGCGATCGCCGCCTCCGCATCCGGGCCGGGAACGGCCGCCAGCGGCCAACGTCGTCGATAGGCGACCATGACGCCTTTCACCGAGAAACCAAAGGATTTGCCGCAAGGTCGCCACGCGCCGGAAAGAAAAAATAGGACAAGACGCCCCCCCACGCCGCTTGGCCAGCACAGTGGTGGGTTGCTGGCTGCACGTGGTGAAGTCTGGAGAGAAAGCAGGTCAACGAGCTCACCTGAAGGCCCTGGCCTGGTCAAACCGCCGTTGCATCGACCTTCAAAGGAGCCGCCTCACGCCCTATCGAATCCACCAGCATCAGCGCGACGCTCAGCGCCGGCACGGGGCCGGGATGCTCGACGGTCAGGGCCAATCCGCCGTTCACCAACGGCGTTTCGCCCTGCTCCGGCACCCAGTCTCCCGCTTCACTCTGCAGGCTCAGGCGAAGCCGGAACGAGTTCACGGCGCGCGGGTTGACGAGCGGCCCGTTGGCGACGTTTAGCGTCAATCTCCAGGCGCCCGGCGCGGCCCCTGCGCCGACGGTCGCGGTGACGTTGCCGGGCGCCAGGGCCGGCACGTCGGCGGGTATGAACATCGCCATGGCCGGCGCGGAGATCTCGCTGAAGGCTCCCGGTAAATCTTGTTGCTGCGCGGCCTGCAAAGGGGCGATGGCGCCAGCGGGCAGCGGCTCCTCGATCACGCCTCGCGGCACGCGCCGTTCGGGCGGCAGGCGCACTTCCGCCCAGTAGTGATAGCGCACGTACGGGCTGAGGCCGTTGGCGGTGGGGGCGTCGTCGAGCATCGCGACGAAATGCTCGTCGACCCTTTGCAGCGCACCGCGGCCGATCTCGCGCGCGTACAGCGGGTCGGGGACCCCGCCGCCCGCGCGGCGCAGGCGGTACTCGGGCGCAGCCGCATCGAGGGACGGGGGATCCTCGAACAGGCCGGGCTCGGCGGCCTGCAACGCGGGCAGGTCGAGGCCAAGGGCGCGCACGGTGACGCTGGCGATGGCGGTGATGGGGTCAACTCGGGTCTCGACGCGTGGCGATGGCGGCCGGCGATCGCTCGGGACCGCGATGGGCAGCAGCGGGCAGCTCGTGAACGGCGCCTCGCTGCCCTGGTCGCTAAGGGGGACGAGAGAGCAGGAACTGCACGGTCTCGAGCGAGCGCGGCAAGCGCGTGTCGAACAGCACTTTGCCGTCGCCGCCGGGGATCAGCGGGTCCTCGGTCAGCAGGCGGAAGCGGTCGCGCAGGTCGAGGCCGGCCAGCCCGCGCTGAGCACCCTCGACGGCGATCTCGGCGCGTGTGCGGGAGCGATCGCCATCGACAAGGGCGATGTCCAGTCCGCGCGAATCGGCCAAGTAGGCGCGGTAGCGAGCGCCTGCGACGCCGGTGAAGCGCAGGCGGAATTCGACGTCAGTGGCGGGCGCGGGGCGGCTGCTCCAAACGATGCCGATGCCGGTGCGCGGGACCGGCGGGGCGCGCGGGTCGCGCAGCTTGATCTGCAGCGTGGCGGCACTGCCGAGGTTGCCTTGGTCATCCTCGAAATGCGCCGACGCCGTAAGCGTGCGGGACTCCAGCGGTGGAAGCGCCGGCAACGCGAAGTCAAATCCTAGCGTGCCGCCTTCTTGTGGCGCGGCGTCGTCCTGCTCCACGCCGTCAAGATCGACGACGGCCCGGGCGAGAGGCCGCGATCCGGCTGTCATCTCGTGTAGCGCCGGCACGACCAGCGTCAGCCGCAGCGAGCCCACCACCTCCCTGCCGTCGCCGGCGGCGCGATCGGCCAACGTCAGGTGCGAGCGCAACGCGGGTTGGGGGATGAGCGGGCGCGCCGGCGTCGGCACGTCGATCTCCGTGGGGTCGCCGAAGCGGCCGAACACGTAGCTGAGTGCGACGCGATAAGTCCACGGCGCGCCGTCGGCGGGAATGTCCTTGTCCGTGACGATTGCGAACGGGCCCTCAGTGCGGCTGGTGGTGCTGCCCAGCATGCGCGTTGCGGCGCGCTCCGGCGGGTCGGCGGCGGGGGTCACGACACTTAGGTCAACCAGATCGTGCCGCGTCTTCCAACCGTCCGGCCCCAACCGCCCCAGCGCCAGCAGCGTGGCCAGCGGCGGTGCGTCGACACGCAACTGTTGCCGGAAGCGCGTGCTGGGCCCTTCGTCTTCGCGCTGCCATCCGCCGTCTCCAAGGCGCAGTTGCGGCGCGACGGGCAGGTCCGGCGCCGCCAAGGCGGTCGCCACGAAGGCGCGCAAGGTCATGCCATGCCGCTCGACGGCCAGGTCGCGCGGGCGGCGCACGCCCGGTTGCAATTCGATTATCCGTTCGATGAGCCGCAGCTCCAGCGGGTCGGGATCAGGCAACTCGAAGCGCATCTCGGGGCCGACCGCGAACAGGCCGGCGGCGAGCCAGGCACGGGCGCCTCGAACGGGTCGGGCTGCTCCAGCAGGTCTTGCAGCAGGGTCGCGAGGCCAAGGTAGCGGCCCGCGCCCGGGTCCAGCGCCCTCATCATCAGGCCGCCCTGCACCTGCTCAGTCGCCTGTTGCCATGCGCGCCGCTTGCCGTTGTCGAGCACTGCCGCGGGCCAGAGATGCGTGCGCTGGACGGCGCCAGGCGGGCTTGTCGGGGTCGCCGACGAGACGCTCGAAATCATCGTCGAGATCGGCCTTGAACGCGGCCACGCGGGCCAGTTCCGCATCGGGCGACAACGGGTCGAACGGCCCGTCCGGTCGGTCGGGACGCGTCCAGCGTTTCGGCGCGCCATTGGCCACACGGCCCAGCGCGATCGCTGCGCCTTCGCCGCCGGCGTACCACGGGCGGTCGCCATCGATCCGCGCCGACAAGATGGCGAAGGGCGCGTTGCCGAACATCTGCTCCATCGCCCGGCCGGCGGAGGTCACCCACCCCTGCAGCGACACCGGTCCGCGGCCGCGCACGCGAACGCGCGTGATCTGCGGCGCCGCGACGAGCCAGCGCGCCGACGAGCGCGCAGCCGCGATGCGCCCGCCCGTACGATCGAGCAGGGCGACGTCGCCGCCGCCGCCATGGAAGCGCGCCTCGATGCCAGGACGAACAGGCTGTCGTTGGGCGGCTCTCCCTGGCGCCAGCCTTGCAGCAACCCGCCCGCGAGGTCGAGATCGGGTGTTGCGATCGCGCGGCCGTTGCGCAGAAGCCAGGCCATCGGCAGCGGCTCGGGCTCGAAGGCATCGACCCGCCACAGCAGGAACAGCGCCAGGGGAAACCCCAGTGCGGCCGACGGGAAAAGCCGCAGATGCGTGCCTTTGCTCAGGTTGGGGTCGCTGGCGCCAATGCCGGCCGCAGCTGCCCAGGCTGCGAAATAGCGTGGGTGGATGAGCCAGCTGTTCATTGCGCCTCCTCGGCGAAGCTCAGGTTGAAGCGGAATCTCGATCAGGCCCTGTAGCGACTTTTTCGGCTTGCCAATCGGCAAATCGGTGCAGCGCAGTCGCAGCTTCGGGGGCGCCGGAGAAATCCGTCCGCGGCGGGTCCTGCGCGGTGTGAAGGGCGTGGACGTTGCGAACAGCAGCCGCGACCCGCTGCGATCGCGCAGTCGCACGTCGAAGGCGACGGCGCTGCCGCCCATCGAGAGCTGGAGATCGTCGACCAAGAACCGGCCCGTGCGGTGGATGGGCTCCGGCAATTCGATCATCGCCCCGGCGCAGCGCCAGGCGGAGCTGGGCGCCCGCGCGGCGGCAGCCACAGCAGGCTCGCGCGC
>CAVZOE010000016.1:0-9147 GCA_963776725.1 uncultured Candidatus Rokubacteria bacterium
AGCCGAAGGGCGGGAAGTAGCCCCCGCCTCGGCACGACAATCCGCCGGGGGCGACGCCGGATCCCCGGCGTCGCCCTCTCCCACGAGGCGAGCTCCCTGACCTTTCACTCGATCGCGATGGCGTGGCGACGCGCGGCCATCGTCGTCCTCCTCGCCATTGGCGCGGGGTGCTCCACCGCCGGCGCTCCGGCGTCGGAGTCGACGGCACGCGTCCCCGATCTCGTCACCGCCAAGCGCCGAGTAGCCGAGTATGTGGACTCCGGGCGCTACGCCTCTGACATCGCTGCCGTGGTGACTCGAGCGCGCAGCTATCTCGATCTGCGACTGGCGCAGGGCGGCAAGCTCGCGATCGTGCTGGACATCGACGAGACCGCGCTGAGCAATCTGCCGCAGCTGCGCGCCAACGACTACGGCTTCATCATCCCGGGGTCCTGCACCGATCTGCCCCGCGGCCCGTGCGGCTTCCTCGCCTGGGCGCTGCTCGCCCGAGCCGAGCCGATCCGCCCCGTGCTGGACCTCGCCCGTTTCGCCCGGGAGCGAGGCGTCGCCGTGTTTCTCCTGACCGGGCGTCCGGAGCGGCTGCGCGCGGCCACGGAAGCCAATCTCAAGGCCGCGGGCTACGAGTGGACCGCCGTGCTCCTGAAGCCGGACGCCCTGGCCACGCCCTCGGCGGTCGACTTCAAGGCCGCCGAGCGCGAGAAGCTGATCGCCCAGGGCTATGTGATCGTCGTCAACATGGGCGACCAGATGAGCGACCTCGATGGCGGCCACGCCGAGCGGACGTACAAGCTGCCGAATCCCTTCTATTTCATCCCCTGACGCGTCCACGGCTGCGGCCCTCCGGGACGCGGCGGTGATCCGGGCGACTTGACACGTCGACACCGCGCGCCTAGTATCGGCGCGCGATGTCGGGGGTTTTCCCTGACGACTTGAAGTGCTATCGGACCCGCTGAGGAGAAACGTAATGAAGCGAGTGGCCTTGGGCATGATCTCGGGCGCGCTGATCCTCTTGCTGTTCGCGGGCACATCGCTGGCCCAGTCGGCACCGCCGGCCGGGATGAAGATGTATGCGTTCAGCTCCGGCGGGTTGACCATCGCCAAGAGCGCGCTGCAATCCGGAGCGTCGACCAACCCGATCACGGTGCCCGTCGGCTTCTTCGTCGTCATGCACCCCAAGGGCAACTTCCTGTTCGATACCGGCAACAACGACAAGATCATCAACGACCCCACCTACTGGGGGCCGTTCATCAAGGGGCTGACGCCGGAGCGTGGTCCGGACGTGGCCATCGACACGCAGCTCAAGAAAATTGGCCTGACGCCCGACAACATTCGCTATGTCGCCGTTGGCCACATGCACCTCGACCACGGCGGGAACGTCTGCAAGTTCCCCAAGGCGATCTTCCTGGTGCAGCGGGATGAGATGAAGAACGCGGCCTGGCCCGAACCCGGCACCGCCGGTCCCTACATCCCGGGCGACGTCGCGTGCCTGCGGAACGATCTGGGTGAGGCGCTGCCCAACAAGTTCAAGATGGAGCAGCTCACGGGTGATCTCGACGTGTTCGGCGACGGCAGTGTCGTGCTCAAGAGCTGGTCGGGGCACACGCCGGGAAGCCAGATGGCGATCGTCCGCCTGCCCAAGACCGGCACGGTCGTGCTGACGAGCGACAACGTGTACTTCTCCGAGAACGTCACCAAGAACCTCCTGCCGGATATCTCCCTGGCCTACAACCCCACCGGCATCCTGAACGCCTACGAGTACATCCGCATGCTGCAGGGCCGCGAGAACGCGAGCTTCATGACGGCGCACGATCCCGACGGCCCCGCGGGCAAGGCCCGGTCGACGCACGCGCCGCAGCTGTTCGAGTAAGTCACGCTCGCAGGGATCTGAGGTACACCGCCCCGCCGGACGGTCCGTCCGACGGGGCGGCCCGCGTCGCGCATGCCGCCCGTCATCGTCGCTGACCAGCTCACCAAATGGTACGGACCTCGGCTGGCCGTCGATCGTGTGTCTCTGACCGTCGAGGCCGGCGAGGTTCTCGGACTTCTGGGCCCCAATGGCTCGGGCAAGACGACGATTCTGAGAATCCTCACCGGCTATCTGCGACCATCCTCGGGGACCGCCCGCATCGCCGGGCTCGACGTGGTGAACGAGTCGCTGCTCGCACGGGCCCGGGTCGGCTACGTCCCCGAGGACGTCCCGCTCTACGGCTCGATGCGCGTCCGGGAGTTTCTCGTGTTCATGGCCCGGCTCAAGGGCCTGAGGGCCCGCGCGGTCTCCGGAGCGGTGGAGGCGGCGATCGAGCGCCTCGCCCTCGGCGAGGTACGGCGCGTGATCGTCGGCAAGCTCTCGCGTGGCTACCGTCAACGCGTGGCGATCGCCCAGGCCCTGCTGGGCGATCCCGAGCTGCTGATCCTCGACGAGCCCACGAACGGCCTCGACCCGCGCCAGATCATCGAGATGCGCGAGCACATCCGCGCGCTGGCCGGGGAGCGCACGATTCTCGTAACGTCCCACATCCTCGGTGAGGTCGAACGCGTGGCCGACCGGGTGGCGATCCTCCTCGGAGGGCGGCTGCTCGGCGTGCACCCCCTGCGGACCGGGATGCTGGGCCCGCGCCTGCGCGCACGTGTGCGCGGCGAGGCCGAGGCGGTGCGCGCCTGCCTGGGGCGCGTGGCGGGCGTGCAGCGCGTGACCGTCGAGGGCGACGCCGACGCCGAGCACGGCAGCTATCTGGTCGACACGGACGACCCCGCGATCGCGGAGGCGCTGGCCGCGGCGGTCGTCGCCGGCGGCTTCGGACTGCTGGAGCTGGGCCCGGCCCCGGTCGATCTGGAAGCGCTGTTCCTGCGCCTCACGAGCGAGCAGGCGAAGGCCGGCGGATGAAACACTTCGGCACCCTCCTGCTCAAGGAGGAGCGGGCCATCTTCTCGTCACCCATCGCCTACGCCACCGTGGCCGTCTACCTGCTCCTCTTGGGCTACACCTTCACCGCGATCCTCTTCCTCAATCGGACGGGGGAGCTCGTCCGGGTCTTCTTCCAGGCGGCGGTGCTGTTCCTGCTCATCGTGCCGGTGATCACGATGCGGTTGTTCGCCGAGGAGCGACGCACGGGCACGCTCGAGCTCCTGCTGACGTCCCCGATCCGGGAAGTGGAGATCGTCCTGGCCAAGTTCGTCGCGGGCCTGACGATCCCCGCGCTGATGCTCGGGCTTACCGTGAGCTACGCCGTCGTCCTCGGGGTCTACGGTGAGCCGGACTGGGGCCCCATCTACAGTGGCTTCCTGGGCCTGCTGCTCCTGGCCGCGGCCCTCACCGCCATCGGTCTGCTGGCCTCCGGGCTCACCTCGAACCAGATCGTGGCCGCGGTCTCCGCCATGGGCGCCGGCATCCTGCTCTGGATGATCGACACCCTGGGCTATCTGCTCCCCGACCCCCTGGATGCCATCGTCACGCACCTCTCGCTGGTCGCCCACTTCACGCCGTTCGCGACCGGCGCGCTGTTCCTGTCGGACGTGGGATTCTTTCTCACGATCGTCATCGCCGGTCTTTTCCTCAGCGTCCGGGCGCTGGCCCGGCGGTAGCTGACGTGGACCGCCTCGACGTCGTCAACACGCTGTGGTTTGTCGGCTGGCTCGTCGCCGTCCTCGCGCTCTTCGTGCTCGGCCTGCGGCTCCCCCTGCAGCCGAGCCTCCGGCGGCTGCTGGCCCTCGGCTACACCGCCGCCATCGTGGTGGTCACGCTCGGCCTGGTGGCGCTGGCCAACGTGGCCCTCGTGCTCCACGATGTGCATTTCGACCTCACGCGCGAGGCCGTGTTCACGCCCTCGGCGCAGGCCGAACGCGTCGTCGACCGCCTCAGCCGCGACGTGCGGCTCACGTATTTTTACCAGGCGCAGGATCAGCAGGGACGGCGCGCCAAGGACATGGTCGAGGTCCTCGGCCGGCGCAACCCACACCTGCGCGTGCGGACGATCGATCCCGACAAGCAGCCCACGGTGGCCGAGACGTACGGCGTGCGGATCTACAATGCCGCCGTGCTCGAGACCGATGGCCGCCGGGTCCAGGTGATGAGCACGGACGAAGACCAGATCGCGTTGGGGATCCTTCGGGTCCTCCGGGAGCGCGTGACGACGGTCTGCTTCATGGAAGGTCACGACGAGTACCCGATGGAGAACTTCGAGTTCCACACGCACTTCGAGGGAGTGGCGGGCCACAGCCACGGGGAAGGCGCCTCCGCGCTGGTGCAGATGCGATCGCACGGCGTCGGGCGGCTGCGCCGCGCTCTCGAATCCCTCGGATACGACGTGCGCAAGATCGTCCCGGCCACGCTGTCGGCGATCCCGCCCGGCTGCGCCGTCGTGCTCGACGCGAATCCGCGCGGAACCTATCTCCCCGGTGAGAGCGCGCTTCTGCTCGACTACCTCGCGCAGGGCGGCGCGGCGGTGCTCATGTACGACCTCGGCTTCGTGCTGGAGCCTCGTCTGGCCGCCGGCCTGCGCGCGCTGGGCCTCGTGGTCGAGCCAGACATCGTGATCGATCCGCTCGACCACTACTCCACGGACCCGGAAGTGGTGGCGGTCCCGGTGTACGAGCGGCATCCGATCACCCGGAACATCGCGCTCACGTTCTTCCCGGGCATCCGCTCGCTGACCCTGCTGCCGCCACCCGTCGGGGTCAGCAGCGCGCCGCTGTTTCTCAGCAGCCCGCAGAGCTACACGCGCCCGGTCGCCCCCATGGCCGTACGTCAGCCGGACGCCACCGCGCTCGCCGCAACGCCGGCGACCGCGCCGGGACGCCGAGGGCTGGGGGCGGCGCTGGAGGGGACGTGGCCCGGGGCCGCCGCGGGATCGCGACCATTCCGGCTCGTGGTCGTCGGGGATGGCGACTTTGCCAGCAATTCCTTCCTGCCCTACATGGCCAACAGCGAGCTGGCGCTCGCCATGGTGCGCTGGGCGGCGCGCGAGGAGCAGGCACCCACGGTTGCCATGCGCATGCCGGTACCCCGGCTCGTCCTCCTCACCAAGGCGCAGATGCAGCGGATCTTCCTCGTCATCGAGGTCATTCTTCCCCTCAGCGTCGTCGCGGTGGGCATCGTCGTGTGGTGGCGGCGTCGATGAGTCGCCCGCGTGTGCGCCTGGCGCCGGTGGCGGCCCTGCTGGCGGTGGGACTCCTGGGCGCGATGGTGCTGTCGGGCCGGATCACGGAGAACAAGCAGCTGGTCAAGGCCTCGGGCGCGGGCGTCATGACGGAGTCTCCCGTCGAGATCGACCGGGTCGAGCTGCAGGCAACCAGCGGGCACTGGGTTTTCGTGCGCGCTCGCGACGGGTGGCGGGTCGATGCGGAGGGCGGGTCCGTCGCGGCGTCGCTGGCCCTGCACCTCGACGACTCGATCAAGTTCATGCACGTGTCGGCGCCGGTCCGGGTGATGGAGCGCGCGGAGTGGGCACCCATCGGACTGCGTGAGTTCGGCCTCGATCCCCCTGGCTACACGGCCACGCTCTACCGTCACGACGCGCCGGTGATCCGCGCGGAGTTTGGCGCGATCAACCCGCAGAAGGTTTTGCAGTACATGACGCTCCGGGGGCGCGACGAGGTCTATCTGATGTCCCGCTTCGTCGGGCAAGAGTGGGAGCAGGCGCTCCGCGAGGCGGCCAGCCGGTGAGCCGCGTCCTCCGGCGCCTGGGGCTCGGTATCACCCTTGTCGCCGCCGCGGCGTCGGCCTGGGCGCATGGCGGCGGCAGCACCGGCTACGCCTCCATCACGGTGAGCCGGAGCACCGTCCGGTACAGCCTGACGCTGCCGACTGCCGTGCTGCCCTCGGCGCTTGCCGAGACCTTTCGCCTGGCCAGCACGGGACGTGCCGCGAGTCGCGATGAGCTGCTCGGCATGATCCGCTCGCAGATCGTGCTCCACGCCAACGGCGTGCGCTGCGAGCCGGGCCCGGGCGAGGTCCTCCGCGCGAGCCCCGACGTCCCGAGCTTCACGATGCAGGTCGACTTCGCCTGCCCGAGCGGGCTCCGCGAGCTCGTCGTGCAGGACAACACCTTCGACCTGCTGGGGGCCGATCACCACACGCTGGCCAAGGTCGAGACACCGAGTGGCGTCCAGCAGTTTGCCTTCGCCCCCGACACGCGCCAGGCGCGCTTCACGATCCAGGGTGGTGAGGATGTCGTGCGTGGGACCGGCAGCTTCGTCTTGCTCGGGATCGAACACATCCTGACCGGCTACGATCACCTGCTGTTCCTGCTGGGCCTCCTGCTCCGGGGCGGAAGCTGGCTTGCGCTGGCCAAGATCATCACCGCGTTCACGCTGGCCCACAGTGTGACGCTGGCCCTGGCCGTGCTCGACATCGCGGTGCTGCCCGACCGGCTGGTGGAGGCCGTCATCGCGCTGTCGATCGCCTTCGTGGCCGCGGAGAACATCTTCCTGAAGCCGGTGGTCTCGAGGCGATGGGTCGTCAGCTTCTGCTTCGGGCTCGTCCACGGCTTTGGCTTCTCGTCCGCGCTGCGCGAGCTGGGACTGCCCACCCATGGACTGGCGCTCGCCCTGTTCGGATTCAACCTGGGCGTCGAGCTCGGGCAGGGGATGGTCGTCGCCCTGGCGCTCCCGTTGCTGGCGCTGATCCGACGCACCGGTTGGGAGAGGCGCATGGTCTGGAGCTCGTCGCTGGCCATCCTGCTGGTCGGCGTGGTGCTTTTCGTCGAGCGCGCCTTTTTCTGAACCCCCCGGGTTCGGCTGGGCATCGTACCGGGTATGGCAGAACCCAGCCCGAGGTGTTCGCGGACGCTCGACGCCGGCGCTACAATCGGGTGCATGACGCCAGATCCTACTAGCGGACTGCTGCTCGGCTCCGGCGCGGCGACGGCCAAGGATATCGGGGACTTCCCGTTCCGTGTCGAGTTCAGCCTGGCGCCGCTGATCGAATTCTGGACCCGCGCCGGCGGCAGCGACTCGTCCGCCTGCTCCTCCATGGCCCGGGCGGTCGGCGAGCAGGTGGGTCTGGCGCCGGGGCTCGCGGCGAGCATCGACGATCCGGCGATCCTGGAGCGCTACGAGGACGCCGTCGACATGCTGATGAGCGCCGAGATCCCGCCGGCGGCGTGGGAGCACGCGCACGCCGCGGCGATGATCCCGTTCCAGCTCCGTGGCTTCTACGCGACCCCGCGGATGCGGGAGAACATGATGGACGACAGCGGCCGGCTCAAGGGCCGGCTGAACATCGACGACAAGCTGCTGTCCCTCCTGCGACGGGGCTACGCCTACATCCTGATCCTGGACCGCGTGTACGGCGTGAAGGTCGAGCTGGACTACACGCCGATCCTCACCGTGCCCGATCGCGAGACCGGGCTCGATCGCCACTATCGCCTGCTCTTCGACTCGCAGTTCGTGGACGTCGAGGTGGTCGGTGAGCGCCCGCCGCTGCCCGACGAGGCGCGTCGTCGCCTGCAGGCCACGCTGCTCGAGCCGGGCGCGCTCGAGCGGATCCTGCCGCCCGACCGCTTCGTGATGCGCGGCGTGACCTTCCTCAAGGCGATCGACGTCACCGATCAGGAGGTGCTCTCGGGCCTCAAGCGCGACCTGATCGATCGCGAGTCGATCGTGTCGCCGACGCGATTCGCCGAGCTGCAGACGCGGCTGCGCACGCTGCTGCGCCGGCCCGAGCTGCGGCTGGGCCTGGCCGCACTGGCCGGCGAGCGGTGCTTCTCCTCAACTACGGGGCCAAGATCGAGCACGCCTGCATCTTTGCCGACTCGGTCCACCACCGGAAGGAAGAGTTCGTCGGCACCGTCTATCAGCGAGCGGTGACGTCCGGCAAGCCATTGATCATCGACGACCTGAGCCGCCTGCCCACCCGGACGGTCATCGAGGACCAGATGGTGCAGAGCGGGCTGCGCGCGTTCCTGGTGGCCCCGCTGCACTACCAGGACCGGATCATCGGCACGCTCGAGCTCAGCTCGCCCCGACCGGACGATCTGGACGCCTCGCACCTGCCCAAGCTCGCCGAAGTGCTGCCGCTCTTCTCCATGGCCGTGCAACGCAGCATGGACGAGTTCAACGCGCGTATCCAGACGCAGATCAAGGAGCGCTTCACCGCGATTCATCCGGTCGTCGAGTGGCGATTCCGCAAGGCGGTGCTCGACGGGCTGGAGCGCGCGGGTGATCCGGCTGCGGCCGAGCTGGAGCCGATCGTCTTCAACGAGGTCTATCCGCTCTATGCGCTCTCGGACATCCGCGGCTCTGTCGACACAGCGGGCCCGGGCCATTCAAGCCGATTTGCTGAGCCAGCTGCGCCTGGCTCGCGAGGTGGTGGCGACGGCCTACGACGCGCGCCGGCTGCCGGCGCTCGATCAGCTCTGTTACCGGATCGATCAGCACATCGAGCAGATCCGCGACCACCTGGCCGCCGGCGACGAGGTCGGGGTGGTGACGTTCCTGCGTGCGGAGGTCGAGACCCTGCTGGACCGGCTCGCCACCTTTGGTGACGCCGTGGCGGCCCGAGTGACGGCGTATCGCGAGGCGCTCGACGCCAAGCTCGGCGCCGTGTACCGGCAGCGCAAGATCTTCGAGGACAGCGTCACGCGGATGAACGAGACGATCTCCTCCTATCTCGAGCTGGAGGAGCAGGCGGCGCAGTCGATCTTCCCGCACTACTTCGAGAAGCAGAAGACCGACGGCGTCGACCACCAGGTGTACGTCGGGGGCTCTCTGGTCGAGGACGGCGGGCTTCGATCCGCTCTACCTCAAGAGCCTGCGCCTGGCAGCTCATGGTGGTGTGCGGCGTCGCAGCCCGGGCCGACCGCCTCTCCACGGAGCTTCCACTCCCGCTGCAGGCCACGCACCTGGTGCTGGTGCAGCACTGCCCCCGCTGTCGATCCGGTTCCGCTTCGACGAGAAGCGCTTCGACGTCGACGGCGCGTACGACATCCGCGCCCGAGATCGTGAAGAAGCGGATCGACAAGGCGGTGATCCGGGGTACGAAGGAGCGGGTGACCCAGCCGGGGAAGATCGCCATCGTGTACGGCCAGACATCGGAGGCCCAGGAGTACCGCGGCTACCTCGAATACCTGCGCCACCTGGGCTACATCGCCGACGAGGTCGAAGAGCTGGAGCTGGACGATTTCCCGGCGTGCACGGCCTGCGCGCGCT
>CAVZOE010000017.1:0-20661 GCA_963776725.1 uncultured Candidatus Rokubacteria bacterium
TGATCGACGGCGCCTTGACATCGACTTGCGCCCATGGAACCTTCTGCCGCAATCGGTGGCCAGCGACGGGCGCCGGCGCCCGCTGAGCCGCGAAGAAAAGGAGATCGCATTTCGATCGACACCACCGTCTAAACCCAAGGGAGTGGATTCACGATGAAATTCATGCTGTTCGTACTGCCGACCGTGCCTGGCACTCTGGACGACCGGAAGCGGCTGCGCCCAATCGGACGCAACAACGAGCGCTACCAGCAGATGCTCGACGAGCTGCGCAAGCTGGCCATCTTCGCCGACGACGCGGGATTCGACGTGTTCGCCACCACCGAGCACCACTTCCACTCCGAGGGCTACGAGACCTCGGTGGCTCCGCTCCTGCTGTACGCGGATCTGGCCGCGCGCACCAAGCGGATCAAGTTCTCGCCGCTCGGCCTGGTGCTGCCCTCGTGGGATCCCATCCGCGCGGCCGAGGAGATCGCCGTGCTCGATCACTTGACCAAGGGGCGGGTCTACGCGGGCTTCGCGCGCGGTTACCAGGATCGGTGGGTCAACGTGCTCGGGCAGCAGTATCACGTGACGGGCGCGCCCATGGACGGCTCCGCCATCGACAAGCACAACCGCAATGTCTACGAGGAGACGCTCAAGGTCATCAAGAAGGCATGGACCGAGGAGGCCTGGGACTACGACGGCGAGTACTACCAAGTGCCGTTTCCGTACAAGGAGGGCATCCGGCGGTGGCCCGTCGCGGAGTGGACGCGGACGTACGGCGCGCCTGGTGAGATCGACGACGAAGGCGTCATCCGCAAGATCTCGGTCGTGCCGAAGCCCTACCAGCAGCCGCATCCGCCCATGTTCCAGCCGTTCTCGGTGAGCGAGTCGACGATCCGCTACACCGCGCAGTCCGGCATCGTGCCGTGGATCCTCGTGGCCAACCCGCCCGACTTCCAGCGCCTGTGCAAGGTCTACCAGGAAGAGGCGGCCGCGGCGGGGCGGAAGCTCGGGCTGGGCGAGAGCGTGGGCGCGTTCCGGGCGGTGCACTTCGGAAACACCGAGGCGGAGGCCGTGAAGCTCCTACGCGACACCAACTACGCCGGCTTCCAGAACTACTTCGGCGGATTCGGTTTCTGGGAGGCGTTTCGGACGCCGGAGGACGCCGCCAAGTATCCGCTGGAGCCGTACACGGCGCTGCCGCCGTCGGAATGGACCGTCGACCGCATGCGCAAGGTGAAGTACGGACTGGCCGGCACGGTGGATCAGATCAAGGCCGAGATCGCATCGCTCAAGACGATCGGTGGCACCGGTGACCTCGAGTGGTTCGGCTGGTTCTTCGATCAGGGCTTCATGCCCTGGGAGGAGGAGATGCGCCAGATCGAGCTGTTCGCCAAGCACATCATCCCGGCGTTTCGATAGCGGCGAGGTCTGCTGACGCTCGGGCGGGCGCCTCCAGAGCAGCGGAGGCGCCCGCAGCCCGTGTAGTGCACGCTCACGGTGTGGCCGGTCTTGGGCCGCGCCCCCGTGCCTTCGACGATATCGCCCTTTCGGACACGGCGCATACGACCTTGGGCTAATTGACAACCTCGGGTGCCCGGCCGACCATCCGTTACCAATAGTGTCCCGACGCTCGCTGGAGGCGCCTCTGCGACGACAAGCGCTGATCGTGGCTGTGACACTTGCCATCACCTTTCTGTGTGAGACCTCGGCCCAGGCGACCGTCGTGAGTGACTGGAACGCCGCCGCGCTCGCCGAGGTGCGCCTGAGCCGAGCACTGAGGAACGGGCCGCCGATGGTCGCGCGGGCACTGGCGATCGCCCACACGTGCATGTACGACGCGTGGGCCGCGTACGACGACGTCGCCGTCGGCACCACCGATACCGCGGGCGACCGGCGGCGACCTGCCGAGGAGCGGACCGACGAGAACAAGGCCAAGGCGATCAGCTTTGCCGCCTACCGCTGCCTGGGCAACCTGTATCCGGACGGCTCGCTGCCGCCGCCGCTCGCTCCGCCGAGCGTGCGGCTGCGCGCCATGATGCAGCGCCTCGGTTACGACCCGGACGAGTCGAGCGCGACCGATGACGACTGCGCCCTCGTCACGGATCCGGCCATGGCCGCCGCCTGCATCGGTAATCTCGCCGCCCAGGCGGTCATCGATGCCCGTCGCCACGACGGCTCGAACCAATACGGCGATCTCCGACCGGCGCCGTGTCCGGTGTTCACGCCATGGCCGCACCCCTGCGCGGCGGCCGCCTATGGCCAGACATCCAGGAATCCCGACCAGACCGGTGCGTATTCCGACTACGTGGCGGACGGCTATACGCCCTACGTACCGGTCAACCCGCTGATGGGATATTGCAATCCGCTGGTCACGATCTGCGAGCGCCAGGACATCGTCGACCCGAATCACTGGCAGCCGTTGATCTTCAGCAACGGCCAGGCGTGCCTGGACGCCGAGAGCGGGACCGAGGAAACGTGTCCGGGCATTCAGTCCTTCATTGCCCCGCACTGGGAACGGGTCACACCGTTCGCGCTGACGTCGGCAAGCCAGTTCGACAACGTGATCACGCCCCCGAACTTCCTGCGGAACGCCGGGAAGTATCGGAACGACGTCGACGACATGATCGAGTTCAGCCAGAGCCTGAACACCCGGCGCAAGCTGATCGTCGAGTACTGGGCGGACGGGCCGTCGTCCGAGCTGCCACCGGGACACTGGGGCCTCTTCGCGCAGTTCGTGTCGCAGCGCGACGACCACACGCTCGATCAGGACGCCAAGATGTTCTTCGCGATGCACAACGCCTCGTTCGACGCCGGCATCGTGGCCTGGCACATCAAGCGGAAGTACAACGGCGTGCGGCCAATCACGGCGGTGCGCTTCGCGAAGCGAGGCCAGACGATCTCCGCGTGGGGTGGCCCGGGACGGCCCATCGAGCAGATCCCCGGCGAGAAGTGGTCGCCGTACAACCCGGGGACCAACCTGACACCCTCGTTTCCAGGCTACTTCTCCGGTCACTCGGTGTTCTCGCGGTCGAGCGCCACCGTCCTGGCGCTGTTCACGGGCGATGATCACTTCGGCTTCTCGACGGTCTTGCCCCCGAATTTCGGCCGCGTGGAGCCTGGGATTCCCACCGAGCCGACCACGTTCTCCTACGTGACGTTCAGCGAGGCGGCGCAGGAGGCGGGACGCTCACGGCTCCTTGGCGGGATCCACTTCGTCGACGACAACACGACCGCGCAGCAGGTCGGTCGCCTGATCGGCGTGCAGGCATGGTCCAAGGCGTTGAGGTATTTCAACGGGACGCCGTAGCCAGCACCTCGCTGACCACGCGTCCCACCTCCTCCATCGTGAAGGGCTTGAGCAGGAACGGCCGGCGGGCCTCGTCCAGGAACCCCTGAGTCTCGGCGCTCATGATGTCGCCGGTCATGAACACGACGCGATCGGCGAGCCGGAGATTGGGAGCCAGGGCCCGCTCCCAGACCGACTGGCCATCCACATCCGGAAGCCGCAGGTCGAGCATCACGAGGTCCCACGTGCGCTCTCGCAGCCGGCTCAGCGCTTCGGAGCCCGTCCTGGCCCCGACAACGCGATGCCCGAGACCGTGGAGGACCTCGGTCAATGCCTCACGCAAGGGATCCTCATCCTCGACCACCAGCACGTTGCCGCTGGCCGCCGCCGCCACCCGAGGCCCCGGCGGCGCCGGGGTCTCGGCCTCGGCGTGCTGGTTGACCGGCAGGTGAACGGTGAAGCGGGCGCCGCTCTCCGGGAGGTTCTCGGCATACAGGCGCCCGCCGTGGGACTCGACGATGCCGATGGCCAGGCTCAGGCCAAGTCCGGTCCCGGCACCCGTGACCTTGGTGGTGAAGAACGGATCGAAGATTCGCCCCAGGTGCTCGGGCGGAATACCGGGGCCATCGTCGTCGATCCCCAGCACGACCTCGGATCCGCGCTGCGCGGACGTGACGGTCAGGACGCCGTGGCCCCGGGCCGTCTTCATGGCGTGGATCGCATTGCTGAACAGGTTCAGGAAAACCTGCTGGAGCTGATGCGGGTCGGCCCAGATCTCCGGGATCGGCGTCAAGGCGGTGACGACACGAATCCTGTTCAGCTCGAGCTGCGACGTCTGCAGGCCCAGCGTCGAGTGGATGACCTGGTTCAGGTCCACGCGCCGCCGCTCGGGAGGCTGCCGGCGGGCAAACGCGAGCAGGTCCCGGATGATTCGCGACGCCCTCACGCACGCGGTCTCCATGACATCCATGCGCCGGGTCAGCCCGTCGTCCATGAGCGCGGTGCGTCGGACGAGCTGGATCGAGAGGCGGATCGTCGAGAGCGGATTGTTCAGCTCGTGGGCCACGCCCGACAGCAGCGTGCCGAGCGCCTTGAGCTTGTCAGCCTGCATGAGCTGGGCCTGCGTCTCCTGAAGGCGCTGCAGGTTGTTGCGGAGCTCGCCGTGGACGCGGACCTTGTCGAGCGCGACCGCCAGATGATGGGCGAGGCCCGCGAGCACGCGCCTGTCCTCGTCCTCGAAACGCCGCGGGTCTCGATGGCCGGAGACGAGGACACCGACCAGTCGGTCCTGGACGCCGAGCCGCGCCATGAGCATCGAGCGTAGACCGAGGGTGTCGAGCCCGCCCGCGCCGGCGACACTCAGGTCCCGTGTGATGTCCTCGATCCCCACCGTCTCCTTGCCGTCGAGGGCGGACTGCGCGACGCGCTCGACGGCGGCGGCCGTCTCCGCGACGTCGGTCGGCCAGCTCGTCGAGGCGGCCAGCCGTAGACGATCGCCGGCGCCGGCCAGGAACAACGCGACGCCATCGGCGTGCAGGAGGTGCCTGGTCGTCTCGACCGCGTCGTCCAGGATATTTTGCTCGCTCGCCGCTTCGAGCGAGCGCCGGCCGTAGCCCTGAAGGCCGGCATCGTGCCCGAGCGTGGTCACGAGCGCCTGGCTGGCTGCGTGGAGCTCTTCCAGGTCTCGCAGACGACCGCGCGCCTCGCGATAGAGCCAGGCCTGCTCGCGGAGCAGGGCGACGAAGATCACGCCGACACCGAACGGGCGCGCCAGCCCCCCCACGTACCAGCTCACTGCGTACCGGTAGGGGTACAGGAGGAATCCGACGAGCCCGAGGACCCAGACGAAGGCGGCCAGCGCCAGGAGATTCACGAATCCCTGCTGCGTCCGAGCCTGGCTCAGTCGACGTTGCCAGGCCCATAGCGCCCACACCGCCACGACGCCGTTGACGATACCCGCGGTCCACACGGCGAACGGCGAGAGCCGCCCCGGCGACATCACCAGCGACGGCAGGAGCGGAGTCACGATGCGGACGATGACGGCGATGACCGCGCTCAGCACGATGCAGCCGACGATCACCATCGTCCGGCTGCGCTCGGTCAGCGGGAGCTGGCGATCCTCATACTGCGTGCCAAGGGCGACGCCGGTCAGGGCGGCGAGGTAGCTCGCGAAGAAGAGATACGGGGCGATCCCTGGGTTCACACCCTGGGCGAACGGGTAATCCGGCTGCGCCAGGATGTGGCCGATCGCCAGGAGTGCGGCCAGGAACAGCGACGTCCCCATCGCCGCCGACGGGAAATCCTGGCGGATCCGGTGGCGCTCCCGGCAGAGATAGGCGATTCCCGTGGCCACCAGCACGAACGGAATGTCGAAGAGGGGGACGGCATACGGAATCGGGAACCGGTAGGGCGTCAGGACGGACGTGAACAGCAGCAACGCCTCGTACGCGAGCCCGACCGTCACGACGAGCACGAGCAGGAGCGGCACGCGCGGCCCGAAGCTGACTCTATCTCTGTTCATCACGCCAAACGGCGACGAACGAGCGACGGTCCGAGATCGCGCCGTGGAGCTCATCCGCGCGCCTCGCGACGGTCGAGGAATAGCGCTGGTACCGGAAGTGGTCAAGTCCAAACTACATGCTCAGGTCCTTCCAATCTCCCGCCTTCTCGAACGCCGAGGCGGCCCGGTAGATCGCAAGGCCAGGCCCCGTTGCGATGTTCGTGGTATCGATAGGGCGTCGTGATGCTGACGCGTTCCGTGCTCACGTTCGCGCTCGGCCTCAGCATCCTCGTTGCACCGCTCACCACCCAGGCGCAGCCGGCGCGGAAGGCTCCAACGGTCGGCTTCCTCGTGAACCAGTCCGAAGCGCTCGCCGTCGGCCCCCTCGCCGCGCTGCGGCAAGGGCTACAAGAGCTGGGCTATATCGATCGCCAGAACATCACGATCGTGCCCCGCTACGCGGACGGACAGTTCGAGCGGTTTCCGGCTCTCGTGAAGGAGATGATCGAGCTGAAGGTGGACGTCATCGTGACGTCAGGGCCGCAAGCCTCCCGCGCGGTCAAGCAGGCGACGGACACACTGCCCGTGGTCATGGCGGTGATCTCGGATCCCGTCGCCGAGGGGCTCGTCCAGAGCCTGGCCCGCCCCGGTGGAAATATCACCGGGATCGCGTTCCAGAACCCCGAGCTGACGGCCAAGCGACTGGAGCTGCTGCAACAGGTCATCCCCAAGGCGACGCGCATCGCCGCTCTTTCGGATTCGACACTCGGCCGTTCTGGGGGGCTGCCGGAGCTACAGGCCGCCGCGCGATCGCTGGGGCTGGCGCTGCAGATCCTCGAGGTGCGTGGGCCGGCGGATTTCGACGCGGCGTTTCGCTCAGCGCGGAACGCCCGCGCCGAAGGGCTCGTCGTTCTCGCCTCTCCCCTGCTGAGCGCATACCGCAAGTCGCTGATCGACCTTGCGGCCAGGAATCGACTGCCCGCGACATACGAGTTCCGGCAGTTCGTCGACGATGGCGGCCTGATGTCCTATGGCCCGAACTCTATCGACATGTATCGGCGATCCGCGACCTACGTCGACAGGATCCTCAAAGGCGCCAGGCCGGCCGACCTGCCCGTCGAGCAAGCGTCACGCTTCGACCTCGTCGTGAATCTCAAGACCGCGAAGGCGCTCGGCCTCACGATCCCGCCTTCGGTGCTGGAACGGGCTGATCAGGTCATCAAGTAGCTCGCCCTCGGCTTGTCGCTCCTATCTACCGGTGCTACGTTCGGCATCGTGAAGGCTACCCTCACCGGCAAGGTCGCGCTGGTTGCCGGCGCGACGCGCGGGGCGGGCCGTGGCATCGCGGTGCAGCTCGGCGCCGCCGGAGCGACCGTCTACGTCACCGGGCGCACGACCCGATCCGCCCGATCGGAGATGAACCGGCCGGAGACGATCGAGGAGACCGCGGCTCTGGTGGACGCGGCCGGCGGGCGCGGCATCGCCGTGCAGGTCGATCACCTCGTGCCCGAACAGGTGCGCTCGCTGGTGGCGCGCATCGAGCGAGAGCAGGGCGCCCTGCACGTGCTCGTGAACGACATCTGGGGCGCCACCGTGATGGAGTGGAACAAGTCCGCCTGGGAATCCACCCTGGATGTCGGGCTGCGCACCCTGCGCCTGGCGGTGGACACGCACGCCATCACCAGCCACTTCGCGATCCCGCTGCTCATCACGACGCCGGGCGGCCTGGTCGTCGAGGTGACCGACGGCACCGACGAGTACAACGCGACCCACTACCGCGTCTCCTTCTTCTACGACCTGGCCAAGGCGGCGGTGAACCGCATGGCGTTCGCGCTGGCCCACGAGCTGCAGCTCCACGCCGCGACGGCCGTGTCGCTCACGCCGGGGTGGCTGCGCTCGGAGGCCATGCTCGACGCGTATGGCGTCACCGAAGCGAACTGGCGCGACGCGACGGCGCGCTCGCCCCACTTCGCCATCTCCGAGACGCCGGCGTTCGTCGGCCGGGCGGTGGCGGCGCTCGCCGCGAGATCCCGAACGTGGCGCGCTGGAACGGCAAGTCGCTGTCGAGCGGACAGCTGGCGAAGGTCTACGGCTTCACCGATCTCGACGGCAGCCAGCCCGACGCCTGGAGATACCTCGTCGAGGTGCAGGACGCGGGCAAGCCGGCGGACGTGACCGGCTACCGCTGAGAGCCTCGCGCCCCTAGCTCGCCCATTCGACCAGGCCACCTGGCGCCTGGCGCGTCTGGAGCACCAGGCTCTGGAGCTCCCTGGACTTCGAGGGATCGTCGACCCGGTAGCCAAACTTCATGATCGTCGCCATCGCCTCGATGAAGACGTCTACCTCCAGCCGTGGCTTTTCACCGAAGCCTGCTCCGAGACCTTTGTAGAGCAGCGTGAGGAGCGGTGCCGGCTGCGTCGAGCTCGGGGCGTCGAACAGCGGTGGCTGATGGTACGTGACGGCGAGCCGGCAGAAGCCGACGCTCTCGAACTTGGCGATGGTGTCCGTTCCCTGGGGATCGCACTCGATCAGCCAGCCCTGCGGCTCGAGGCCGTCATGGACCATCTGCCGCTCGACACAGCCCACCAGTCGCTTGAGGAGCCCGCGCCCCGTCAGCGAACGCTCCAGGCACAGGTACCCGCCAAAACCCACGCGACGGAAGCTGTAGAACGAGGCCAGTCCCGCCATCTGCTCCGTCTTGCGATCGGCGAGGCCCCAGAGGTGATAGCGATAGCTCTTCCCCTCGTGACGTCCGGTTTCCAGCGCCTCGCCGAACGCGCCCGGTTGCAGCGCCGTCGGACTCGGGGGGAAGCAGCGCTCGTAGACCTCGGCGATCTGCCGGAGTAGCCCGGGATCTCCGCGCCGGGCCTCGCGCACCTCGAACGGCAAGCTCTGGGCGTCAGCCAGGTACTCGCCGAGCGGCTCCACTCTGATCGCCTGCTCACCTTCGGCTCTGCGATCCAGGAACCGGGCCATTGAGACAAACTCCGCGTTGCCCGCGGGCTCGTCGATTCGCATGGCCCAGCGCATGTACTCGTGAACGATCAGCTTCACGGTCCGCGGGTCGATCGTCTTGCCGGAGTCAGTTGTCTTGCCGGCGGCCGTTGTCTTGCCGGCGCCGGAAGCGCTCTCGGCGCCAAACAGCTTCGCGATCAGCATCAGCGTCGTCACCGGACGCTGCCCCGCGGAGAGCGCCGCCTGCACATACGGGAAATCGACCCGGCCAAAGCCCCACGAATGCCAGATCGCCGCTCGCGTGAACGGATCGAGGCTGTCCGCGTGCGGCGTCCACCGGTAGGGGTCATTCATCTCGGCCACGACGGCGAAGAGACTTCGCCCCGCCTTGCGTGCACTCGCCTTCATCGCTTCCTCGAACGCGACCAGCAGCTTCCGGCCGAGACCGCGCCCCCGTCGCTCCGAAGACACCACCAGGAACTCGACGACCGCAGTGTCCGGCGCCTCCAGATAGTCGCCAATCACGCCGGCAATCGGTGTCTCGCCCTCCAGGGCCAGGAGGATCTGGTAGTCGTTCTTGCCGTACCATCCCTCTTCACGCTTCCGGAGGTAGCCAAGCATGTTCTCGAGCGACTCGCGCTCGTCGGGATGCGGGAACTCGGGCAGGTAGAGAGTCTCGTAGAAACGTTGCAGGAGACCGGCCTGACCGGCCCCGATCGGCGCGACCCGGTACTCAGCCACGCGCCGGTCTCCAGTTCGCCTGGTCGAGCAGCGACACCGATCGGAGCAAGAGCAGCCCGTGCAGGTTCAGCGGCATCGGAGACGGAGACTCCGGTCGTGTCCAGGCCGGGAAGTACTTTCTCTTGTCGGCCACGTCATCACCACACAGAATCGCGAACAATCGCTCCCGCTCCAGTCTCTTCTCGAACGTCCGGCCGGCCTCGATACTCACGTCCACGTACTCTTCGTACCGGCTCTTGATCCCGGCCTGGTCGACCTTTTCTGCCTGCATCACCTCGATCTGATACGCACAGAAGGCAATCCCCGTCCAGTCGGGGATCTCGAGCATCTCGGCGATGACGGCCTTCAGAGCTCTCACTCTGTCCTGATGTCTCCGGACCCCTCGCTGCCTTCTGCGAGCGCCTCGGTACAAGGTCTCCTCGAAGACCGCCATCTGGTCCAGCCGCAGACGAAACCAGGTGTCGCCCGCCGCCTCCTGATGATTCTTCGCCTGCTCGTAGTACTTCTGCCACGCCGCGGTCGGCCCCTCCCGGGCAAGCTCGATGAAGCTCGCGTTGAGCGCAAAATAGGCGAACTCCTGCAACGGAGTCGCCATGGGCCACCCCGCCTCGCGCTCCACGAGCCGGTAGGCGTCCTTCCAGGCCCCGGCGACATCCACGCTGGCCCCGTCCTTCAAGTAGGTCCAGCGCAACTGACCGGAGGCCACTCGCAGCAGCTCGCGCACCATGAGAAGGCGATACTCACCTCGCGGCTCCAGCGCCATCTCCGACTTGATCAGGTCCTCGGCCTCCTGGTACAGGCGCCCGGCCTCGTCAAACACTGCGTCGTCGATCCTGAACCGGTTGTTGCGGAACATGCCTTCGTTGATCAGCATCGTGGCCCGCGTGAACGGCGAGTGTCCCGGGCTCTCAGCCAACGCCCGGAAGGCGGCGTTCGAGCTCTCGATGGCCGCCGGAGTGTCGCCGTTGTAGTCGAACTCGAACACGGCGTTCATGGCGGAGCCGTAGGTCAGGCCGCCCTCGCCGAGCCCCTTCAGATAATCGGCCAGGGTGTTCGCGGCTTCCCACGCGTCCAGGCCTTGATATAGGAGCTCCATCATCTTCACGAGATTCACGGTACTCACCGCCCACATCACCGTGCTCGGCGAACGGGGCACGAGCGCGTCAATGACCCTCACATACTCCTTCACATACGTCTCGTGATCCTCCGTGGTGTCGTGCAGCAGCAGGATCGTGCTGGCCGACTCGGGGCGGCCTTCGGAAGGGCCCGGGAAGTACTCCTGAAAGTCCGAGCGAGTCTCGAACAGGAAGCGACACATGGTCAGAGTCCCGCCGTGGGTCACCGAGGTGATCTGTTCCTCGTGGTCGACGCGACCACGCTGGGCCCGGAGCTCATGCCGCACGCGCTGCAGCCGGCCGAGGGGCGCCTCCGTGTTCGCGGCGCCCAGCACCTCGGCCCACTGCTCGTGCCGATGTCGCCGGGTCGTCGCGCTCATGATGTCGTCGTTCGTGTAGAGCGCGAGCACGGTCGGGTGGGCCAGCCGGGCCACCGGATTGCCTTCGCCCTCACCCTCCACGTAGGCGAACAGGCGCAGGAGCGGGTGGCCATCTCCCAGTCGCGCCAGGAGCTCTTCCGGATCGCGAACGAACAGGCGTTCCGGCGATACGACCAATCGCGCCAGGAGCAGCTGCAGGCACACCTGGTGAGCCGGCTTCAGATAGGAAAAGAGCTCCCGGTACATCCCGGGAATGTCCGAGGGGCTCGGCCGGGCGACGCTCGTCGGGCGGCCTCCGGAGCTGTCGAGCCGCACGTGCTCCTTCGTGTGCTCGTCATAGTGTCGGAGCAGTGTGAGCTGCAGAGGACTGAGCGGCCGGATGTCTTCGGTTACCGGCCGCTCGGGACCCAGGAGATGACTGATATCGTCGTCGCTCAGCTGTTCCTCGATCGGAAAGAACCGCACCAGGGGCGAAGAGGTGAGAATGGGCAGCAGCTTGCCCAGACTCCCCTGATTGTGGCGGGTCGTGATCACCAGGGAGATGTGCGGTGAGTCGCCGACGCGCTCGATCAAGCTGCGGGCGGAGGCCAGCGCCTGTGACTCGATCGCGATGGCCTCGAAGTCGTGGACGTGGGCGAAGAAATGCGGAGACGTCTTGGCGCGGTTGTGGCGGGACAGCATCTCCAGGTGTTCGAACGACAACGATGCCGACCGGCCTGCGGTCGCCAGCTTCGAGAGCTTGAGAAATTCCTCGACGATGCGACTCTCCGGACTGGCCGAGATCATGGTCCAGCTGACGTCGACCTGAGCCAGCGGCTCGAGACTGGTCTTCAGCGTGTGGGAGGTATAGGTCTTCCCCCATCCGGCCGGCCCGGTGAAGATGACGATTCGCGCCGGCCCACTCAGAAGGGCATCCACGGCGCGCTCCGCCACACGCCGCTGACCGGCCAGCAATTTGTGGTCGAACGGAATACCGGGCGCGACGTTGCCAAACAGCCACTGTCCGAGGCCACGGGGCACGGCAAGATCTTTCAAATACCACGCCGCGGCGAGGAACGAGGTCGACTGCGTTATCCGACGTCGCCACCCTTGCTCGTGGGCGCGGTTCGATGGCAATCGGTTGAAGGCGCGGAACGCGAACCACAGGCGGCGCCAGAACAGGATCGAATAGACACCGAACGCGATCCAGGTGAGAACGACCCCGGTAAAGAGCCACTTGACGACACTCCAGACAACACTCCAGACGCCGGGGTCGCTAGGACAGGGACAGGTCGGCATTCGGCAGAAGGAGGGAAACGAAGCCCCTGAACACCCACGCCATGGACGAGGAATGCTACACTCCCGGTTCACGAATGTCGACCTCAGCCGTGAGCACGACGGCGTGAGCGGCGTCACCACCTATCTCGGCGGTCGCCTCCTCGGCGTCCTCCCGATGCTCTTCCTCATGTCGCTGGTCGTGTTCGCGATCGTCTACCTCATCCCCGGCGACCCGGTCGATGCCATGCTCGGCCAGGACGCCGAGCGCTCCGCTCGCGAGGCGCTCCGCAGCGAGCTCGGCCTGGATCAGCCGCTCTGGCGCCAGTACGTGAGCTGGCTGGGGCGGGTGGCGCACGGCGATCTCGGCCGCTCGATCCGCGCGCAGCAGCCGGTGCGCGACCTCATCGTGGAGAAGCTCCCGGCCACGCTCCTGCTCACGACGAGCGCCGCCGTCATCGCGCTGCTCATCGCCTTCCCCGCCGGCATCGTCGCGGCGGTGAAGCGCAACACGCTGGTCGATCTCCTCGCCATGGTCGGCGCGCTGCTCGGCGTGTCGATCCCGAGCTTCTGGTCGGGAATCATGCTGATCATGATCTTCGCCCTGACGCTGGGCTGGTTGCCGGCGATCGGCTACGCCAGCATCACGACGAGTCCCGGGGCGGCGCTGCGCTACCTGATCCTGCCCGCGCTGACGCTCGGCTCGGTGATGGCCGGCTCGGTCACGCGCCAGGTGCGGGCGCAGCTGCTGCAGGAGCTCGGCCGCGACTACGTGCGCACCGCGCGCAGCAAGGGCCTGCGCGAGACCGGCGTGGTGGTGCGCCACGCGCTGCGCAACTCGCTGATCCCGGCCGTCACCGTGCTGGGCGTGCAGTTCAGCGTGCTGCTCGGCGGCGCCGTCATCACCGAGCAGATCTTCGCCTGGCCGGGCGTGGGCCAGCTGGCCGTGAACGCCATCGTCAACCGCGACTACCCGGTGCTCCAGGGCGTGATCCTCACCGTCGCCCTGCTCGTCACCCTGGTGAACCTGGCCGTCGACACGCTCTATGTCGTCCTCGACCCTCGACTCCGGCTCTCCTGAGCGGCGCCCGGAGCGCAGCCGGACGCTCGGCCGGCTGACGCGCAGCCGCCTGGCGCTCGTGGGGCTGGCCATCGTCGGCCTCACCGCGCTCGTCGGGCTGCTGGCGCCGGTCTTCGTCACCGCCGATCCGGTGGCGATGGACTTCGGCGCGCTGCTCAAGGGCCCGAGCCGCGCGCACCTGCTCGGCACCGACCAGTTCGGGCGCGACGTGCTGGCGCGGCTGGTGTGGGGCGCACGCCTCTCGGTCAGCATCGGCGCGGCCGCCGTCGCACTGGCGCTGGTGGTCGGCGTCCCGATCGGCGCGCTCTCGGGCTACGCGGGCGGCGCCGTCGACAACGTGCTGATGCGGTGCATGGACGCGCTGCTGGCGTTCCCGGCCCTGCTGCTCGCGCTCGGCCTCGTGGCCATCATGGGACCCGGAAGCACCAGCACCACGCTGGCGATCGGCATCGTCTACATGCCGGGCGTGGCCCGTCTCACCCGCGGCGTGGTCCTCGCCGAACGACCGCAAGAATATGTCCAGGCCGCGCACGCGCTGGGGCAGCGCGATCGCTGGGTGCTGGCGCGCCACATCATGCCGAACTGCGTCTCTGCGCTGCTGGTTCAGGCCAGCGTCAACTTCGCGAACGCGATGGTCATCGAGGCGGGGCTCTCGTTCCTGGGGATCGGCACGCCGCCGCCGACGGCGAGCTGGGGTCTGATGCTGAACGAGGCGCGCGCGTTCATGACGAGCGCCAAGCACGTGGCGATCGCCCCGGGCGTGGCGATCTCGCTGGCCGTACTGGGCTGGAATCTGCTCGGCGACGGGCTGCGCGACGCGCTCGACCCCCGGCTGATCGAGTGAAAGGCCCGCGGGCTGGCGATCCGCTACGGCAGCAGATCTGCGACGCGGATGAACACCTCGGGCGCCGCCAGCGGCGTCACGAGCGCCTCGGCATCCAGCGTGCGGGTTGAACCGTACCGCCACCCGAAGGCGGCCGCCGCGTCCGTCAGCGGATCGCGGTAGATCTCGAGGGCGCGGCCCACGAGATTGAGGATCCAGTAGTCGGCCAGGCCGGCCCGCGCGTAGAGGCTGCCCTTGTGATCTCGGTCCAGCGAGAGGCTGGTCACCGCCACCTCGACGACGAGCACGGGCCGGGCGGGGTGCTCGCGACTGTAATCGCGGGCCGCGCCGGCGGCGACCGCCACATCGGGCTCCGGCTCGGATTCGTCGTCCAGCGCGATGGGACCCTGGGTGCGGATCTGCCAGCCTGCGCCGAACGCGCGTTGAAGCGCCTCCTCGACGAGGCGAATGGCCGTGTAGTGCGGGCCACTCTGCGGCTCGGCGACGATGAGCGCGCCCCCGAGCAGCTCGACCGCATCGCCCGACTGAAAGACACCGACCTCGATCATCCGGTCGTACTCGGCCCGGGTCCACTGACGGATGCGCAGCGGATACTCCATGCGCCGAGGCTACGGCGTCAGCAAAAGCGCGTCAATGTCCAGCCTCGGATACACGCCCTCGCGCGCTACGCGCTCTTGACCCCGACCAGCTCCACCTCGAAGATCAGCGTCGCGCCCGGCGGGATCACGCCGCCGGCGCCGCGGTCGCCATAGCCCAGATGGGCCGGAATGATCAGCTTTCGCTTTCCACCCACCTTCATCATGCCGACGCCCTCGTCCCACCCCTTGATCACACGGCCCTTGCCGATCGGAAACTCCAGCGGCTGACCGCGATCGTGCGACGAGTCGAACTTCGTGCCGCTCTTGAGCCAGCCCGTGTAGTGCACGCTCACGGTGTCGCCGGTCTTGGGCCGCGCGCCCGTACCCTCGACGATCTCCACGTAGCCAAGCCCCGTCGCGGTCTCGATCACCTGCTCGTCCATGCTGAGCGACCTCCGGTCTCTGGATTGGCTCCGATACTACCGCGCTCGGGAAGGCGGGGAACATTTTCGACACGCGGCCGGCCCAGGCCGAGCCGGCCGCGTGTGCGCGAGCTGCGAGGCTACCTACTTGCGGCCGTCGTGGTCGTGGCCGTGATCGTTACCTTCGCGGATCTGGCCGCGAATCTCGCCCGCGGGGAACTTCTGCGTGTGGATGTTGCCGTACGCCGAGTGGGACTCGAGGATGTCGACGAATCCGGCGAAGTCACCGGCCGTCACGTTCTGCGTGGCGACCGCGAGAACGCTGGTCGCGGTGATCGAGCCGGTCACTGTGCCTCCGGCATCCGGGCACGCCGGTGTTCCGGCCGGACCGTTCCCCAGATTCGAGCACAGGAAGACGACGATGCCGCCGGCCACGTGCCGCTGGCCGAAGTGGATGTGCGCCTGCGTCACCGGCGCGCTCAGGTCCGAATAGGTGAGCCGGTAGGTGATCGTGCTGGAGCGCTTGTCCAGGTTGAGACTGAGGGTGGCCTTTCCATCGGACAGAATCGCTCCGGTCGGTGCGGCAAGAGCGCCGATCTCCTGGAACCCGGAGAACCTGGCGGAGAACTGCTCAGCGCTTGCCGCGGCCCCCGACAGGGCGACCACGAGCGCGGCCATGACCAGACTGGATGTGACGAACCTCAAACGGTTCATGCGCGATCTCTCCCTTTGCTTGCTTGTGTTCGGTTGAAACAAGCGTGTGACCTGTCTAGTCCTTGATGTTGTCCGAGTCGGGATCCTGAACGGGGAGCGCCTCTTCGATGGCCCGCGACAGCGCTTGCGGCGGGATGCCGAGACGATCAAGCCACGGCTGACCGTTGCCAATGGTCGGACCGCCCGACGGATTAGGACGGTAGACCGGCATCACGCCGGGCGGGGAGGGCGCCAGCGGTTGCGGGTCGTCGACCACCGAATCCGCCGCTTGTCGGCGGGCTCGGCGATGATCCCATGAGGATCCGCACGAGGCCGTCGCCCCGGCGCAGGATGACGTGCTCGTCCTGGATCTGCTCGATTCGATTGTCGTCGACGACGTCGCCGACCGCGTAGGCGCCATGGGTCCGGTGCCGGGATCCTCGAAGTACGCGCGCCATTCGCCGCTGTGCGTCAGGACGATGCCTCGAAGGATCGGCAACGGGCCTGCGCCTCGGCGACGACATGTTCAGCAAGAGACACAGCGGGAAACCAGGCGACGCACGAGTCGGCTTCGCACGGCGCCGTCAGAGTAGATCCGCGTTCGACGCGCGGTCAAGCGAAAGACGTCAACTACGCGCGTTCGTTGTAAAACATTCCCCTGTCGGAAACTTTTCTCTCTTGACTCACCGGTCGCGAAGCGATCTTGCGGCACGGCGTCGTCGGGGTGCCCGCCGAATCTGGACGGGGGAGACAGCGATGTGCTCAGGGTCACCGCCACCTCGGTTGTCGCCCCGATTGCTCGTCCTCGGGTGTCGCCTCGGTGATCGTCGTGAGCGCGCTCACGTTCGCGGTCAGCCGCGCGGTGACAACGCCGCCGGCACCGGCCGCGCCAGGCCGGCTCCGCGCCCCGCGCGACCCGCCGTCACGCCGGCCGAGGAAGCGTACGTGCGCGCGATGTGGCCGATCCACGGCGACGTCGAGCGCAGCCTGATGCGCGCGAGCCTGGGCCAGATTCTCTACAAGACGAACGAGCTGAGCCGGGCCGAGCTGCAAGGCACGGATGGAGCAGGCCCTGGTCGACCTACCGGGCGCCGACACGCGCATGCGCGCGCTCGAGCCGCCGGCGTCATTGCGCGAACGACCACGAGCAGTACCTCGCCGCGGTCCGTCTCTTCCAGGAGTCAGCGGTGGAGGCGACGAAGATGTTCAAGGACGGGTAAGGAGGATCATCTGCTCGCCGCCTATCCGAAGAGCCAGGAAGGCAGCGACAAGATCAGGGAGGTCGGGGGCAAGTTCTGGCCGAACGAGTTCCCGCCGAACTGAGAAAGGAGGCAGGTCGGTACGGCCTGCACGATAGGGGCACGTAGTGCACCGGTCGAGAAGGTGTTGTGAGGGAGGCGCTTGATGTCCCGAACACTGGTCCGAATCGCGCTGATGTCGGTCTTTCTCCTGGTCGTCGGTGGGCTCGGGCCCGTCGATGTCCTTCAGGCCAAGCCAAACAACGAGCGACCGCCGCAAGTGCTGCCGAGCGGCTTCGAGAGCTCGGACAGCCTGCTGCGCGACGTGGAGCGCGCCGAGAGGGCGCCGCTCTACTCGGCGTGGATCGTGGAGAGCAGTCGGTTCGTGAACGTGCCGTTCGGTGCTTCCAGCCGGACAAGGCCGGTCTCAATACCACCGTCGACCTGCCGGTCAACGTGGGGATCATCGAGGGGCCGGATGGCAAGCTGACGCTGTACGACAGCGGCTGGAAGCAGCTGGCGTACATCTTCGACTGGAACACCTCGTGCTGCTGGAAGGGCATCCGCGACCAGCTGACCGCCATCGGGCTCGATCCCAGCAAGGTCAACCGGATCGTGCTCGGACACGCTCACTGGGACCACGCGGGCCAGCTCAGTGAGTTCCCCGAACGCCGTCGTCTACATCCAGAAGGAAGAGCTGAAGCAGATCGACTTCTTCCTGAACTACCCGGTCGACTTCAACGGCGGGCACATCCGCGCGGTCAACACGGTCGATCCGCTCACCGGGGCGCAGGTGGGCCCGCCGCAGCAGGCGTGCGCGCGGACTCCGGTGTGCGGGTATCCGCCGCAGACCGTGCAGGAGATCCTGGGCAAGGTCCTGCACGGCAAGGCCCAGATCGTCGACGGACGCCATGAGATCACCCGCGGGCTGGTCATCCACCCGGCGTTCCGGGGCCACACCTACGGCTCGCAGCTGCTGCAGGTCAACACGCGGCGCGGTCAGCTGGTGTTCGGCAGCGACACGTACTCGTCGTGGAAGGGAATCCGGGACTGGCTCGTCGCCAACATCCAGCAGACCGACACGGTCCAGCAGTTCCTCGCCTACGAGAAGTGCTACGTCCTCACGTCGCGGCTGAACAGCTTCAACAACTGCGTCGCCGCGCACGAGCCGATCTCGTACACGGACGCGTATCCGCTCACCGCCAACTGGTGGAACATCCCGAACGGCAACTGCTCGCGCGCGGCCGAGCTGATCCTGGCACCCGGCAAGAACACGCACGTGCCAGCGAGCCCGGACCGGACACCGCCCGCGAGTGCGTCTCCATCGTCCCACCGCACCCGATCAGTCCGTAGCGCAGGCAGCGAAGCAGGGGCTCGGGCTCCGGCCCGAGCCCCGCATTCTCCGATGACGCCTCACTCGACTCCGCGCCCTTCTGGTGTTCACGCTGGCGATCGCGCTCGCGCCGTGCCACGCGGCCGCCCACGATGCGAGTGCGTGGGGAGGACTGTTCCGCACGCGCGACGCCGGCGCCACCTGGCTGTCCATCGTTCCCGGAAGCTTCGTCAGCGGTGCCCTCGCCCTCGCCGTCAGCCCGGTGGACCCGCATCATCTCCTCCTGGCGACGGACACCGGGGTCTCTCGCTCGCGCAACGGCGGACGTGACTGGATCGTGGAGGCGCCGGACATCGTCGCCGGCCCCGCCTTCGCGGCGACGTTCGACGCCGACGGACAGCGCGCGCTCGTCGCCGGAGCCAGCGCGATCTACCGCAGCGACGGCGACGGCTGGCGGCGGCTGCGTTCGCCGTCCGGCTCGATGCCGGCGCGCGCTCTGGTGGCGGGTCCGGTCCGTGGGCGCGTCTATCTTGCGGGCCGTAGCGGTCTCTATCGCAGCGACGACTGGGGGCAGTCCTGGATCAATATCGCCAACGGACTCCAGGCGTCGCACACCAGCAGCGTGATGATCTCTCGTCGCGTCCGGACGAGGTGTATGTCGTGGCGGGCGGACGCGCCTGGGTGAGCACCGACGCGGGCCGTCGCTGGGAGCGGCGCAGCGAGGGACTACCCGCCAGTGGCGGCATCGATGCGCTGGCTCTGGATCCACTCGACGCCAGTCGCCTCTGGGCGGTGGTGGCGGATCAGGTGTTTCGCAGCGAGGATCAGGGCCGAAGCTGGCGCTCCCTCGGCCAGCCCGTGCCGGAGCGGCCGGTCGTCGCGCGCGCCCTCGCGGTGGTGGACCACGTCATCGTGATGGCAACCGACCGCGGCGTGTATCGCAGCCCCGACGACGGCGCCCACTGGACGCTGGGGAGCGAGATCCTGCCGGCTCATCTCCAGACGGACATGCTGACCCGGGACCCGGTCGACCTGGCCACGATCTATACGGGCTTCGCGGTGAGCTCCCACGAACGGCTGGCCCAGCTCGCGGTTCAGGACAGCAACATGCTGGGCGCCATCACACCGGGCCAGCTGGCTGGCGGGATCGGCGTCCTCGCCGTGGCCCTCCTCGCCGCCGCGATGGCAGTCCGCCGCCTGATGCGCACGCACCAGGCACCCAGGCCCGTCGTACCGCAATGAGCCGAGCCCAGCGGCGCTGGGCGGTCGGGCGCCGTTGTCTTGGCCGTCGCGATCGTCGTCGGCGTGTTCACGTGGCGTTCGGGAAGTCTGGGCTCCGGGGGCTTTCAGGAGTTCAGGCTCGGGGCCGCTGACATCCCGGTCGGCATCGCGTCGTCGCCCGACGGGGCGGTCTGGTTCACGCTCGAGGCCTCGGACACGATCGGGGTCGTGCGAAACGGCACGGTCGAGAAGCTCCCGAAGGGCGCCGGACAGCGTCGAGCCGCTCGGCCTCGCCGTCGATGCCGACGGTCGTGCCTGGTACACCGAAGCGCCCCGGCAGCGAATCTCGCGCGTGTCGACCGACGGCACGATCACCTCGTTCGCACTGGCGACGCCGGTGGCCCGGCTGGGCCGCCTCGCGATCGCGCCCGACGGGCGACGTCTGGTTCGCCGAGACGAGCCTGGTGAGCGTCACCCATCTCAAGGAGGGCCGCCTCACGCGTCACGTCGTGGGATCGTTCGCCCCGGGCGACTCCGATGGATGCCGCGCCCTTCGGCGTGGCCGTCGCTCGCGACGGCACGGTCTGGGCGACGTTGCAGAACGCCAACAAGCTCCTGCGCATCGGCCCACCGGCGAGAAGACGGCGTTCGATGTGCCCACGCGGGCCAGTGGCCTGGGCGACGTCGCCGTCGGCGCCGACGGCACGGTCTGGTTCCTGGAGATCGCCGCGAACAAGATCGGCCGCTTCGCGGGCGGGCGCTTCGAGGAGTTCGCCGTTCCCACACCGACGCCGGGCTCACCGCGCTCGCTGTCGCCCCGGATGGCGGCGCCTGGTTCACCGAGCTCCGCGGCCACCGGCTCGGGCGGGTCCAGGGCGGGACCATCACGCGAGTTCGTCCTGCCCCGTGAGGATGCACGCCCGTTCGGCATCGCGGTCGATGCCGCCAACAACGTCTGGTACACCGACCTCAGCGGCTGGGTGGGCCGGCTGGACGCCGATCGCGCGCGGGGGCGCTAGTCTCGCGCCGCGGCCC
>CAVZOE010000018.1:0-755411 GCA_963776725.1 uncultured Candidatus Rokubacteria bacterium
TCCTAATTGGGAGGGGTCGCCATGCGGGAACGGGTGGTGCAGCCAGAGATCGTGACCGGGATCCAGCCGCGCTCAAGGGGGTCAAGGTGCTCGACCTTACCCAGTTCGAGGCGGGACCGTCCTGCACCGAGGCGCTGGCCTGGCTTGGGGCTGACGTTGTCAAGGTGGAGGAACCCCATCGCGGCGAGCCGGGGCGCTGGGGAACGACCGATCGTGCCGACGCCGATTTGCACTACTTCATCTACTACAACCTCAACAAGCGCAGCGTTACCTGCAATCTCAAGAGCGACGGGGGCAAGGCGCTGCTGAGGCGGATGATCGGCAAGGCCGATGTCCTGATCGAGAACATGGCGCCGGGCACCTTCGCACGCCTGGGCTTCGACTATCCGCGGCTGAGCGCGCTCAATCCGCGAGATCTTCGCCCAGGTAAAGGGCTTCGCGCCGGAGAGCGAGCACGCGAACTATCTGGCCTTCGATATGATCGCCCAGGCGATGGGCCACAATGGGGGTGAACGGCTATCCTGGCGAGCCACCGGTCCGGGCCGCCAGGCCGCCCGCGACGACCAGCTGCCGCGTGGCGGCAACACGGTGCCCGGGACCGCGCCGGGCGACCTCTACAAATGCTCGCCGGGGCTCGACGACTGGTGCTACATCTTTGCCTCGCGGGGCAACGAGGAGCATTGGCGCCGCCTGGTGAAGGCGATCGGCCGCGAGGACCTATTCGACGATCCGCGCATGGTCGACGGTCCAACCCGCGCCCAGCACCGGGAGGCCGTGGATGCGGCCATCACTGAATGGACGTCGAAGCGCACCAAGCTGGAGGTGACCCGGATCATCGCCGGCGCCGGCGTTCCCTGCGGCGCCGTGATGACCACGCTTGAGCTAATGCACGACCCGGATCTGCATGCGCGCGGGATGATGCAGAAGATCGAGCATCCGGTGCGCGGGCCGGTCATCGTGCCGGGTTGGCCGCTGCGGATGTCGGACAGCAACGTACCGCTGAAATGCGCCCATTTCGGCGCGGATTCCGAGGCGATCTATGGCGAGTGGCTCTCCTGCTCCCCGACGAGGTCAGGGACATGCGGCAAGGCAAGGTGATCTGAGGACCGCGATCCTGGTCGCCGCGGGCATCGCGCATGAAGTAACGTTTCACTCAATCACTCGTCAGCGCGGGCGCGCGCGATGGTGGCACCGTACGACCGAGTAGTTTCGGCCGCCCAAGGGTAATGACCAGAAGAATTGGGCAATACCGTTTCTTAGGCGCAGTTTGGCGCCGAGTGGCAGTAATGTCAGCCTCAATTCACGCAGCGCATGAAATACATCTAGTCGCAATCGGCAGCGCCTCTAGGCGTTTGGGGTCAATGTCTGCACCGCACTGCGCGCAGACCCCATAAGTACCTTCGGCGATGCGCCTTAGCGCCCCCTGAATCTGATGGACTTCCTGAATTTCAGAACTCTTGATGCCTTCGAGCGCATCTTGATTTTCGAGGTCAGTTGCCCGCTCCTCGGAATCAGCAGACAGTGGTTTGCGCAGTTCGCTGTCAATCTCCGCAAGGCGACCCGTCAGTTCGGAAAGGCGGGTCTTGAGTTCTTTCGCGATGTCCTCATTCTTAGCCATGTCTAACGGCGCCCTACAACAATGAAGCGAATCGAGACGAAGGCGTAGCCTAACGCTAACCAGCCATGTCGACTACCGCTCGCATTGCCAACCATGCCGACGGGCTGCAGCAAGTCGCGGCGCTTGACGGTTCAATTCTATCAACGTCGTGCCCAGCTATGCCGTGAAGATTAGACCGTTATCGTGCCTGTAGCGGGGAATTTGTTCTCGTTTGAGGTTGAGTTCACGCGGCTTTTAAGCCGACGGCTTGGACGAGGGTATCGAGATCGTCGATGACGCGCTGATAGAGGCGATCGAGTTGAGACCGCCTCTGGGATTCGAGCCTTTTATCAGCTTTGAAGGGGCTGAGGAGACCTGCCATGAGTGGGGCATAGACCCGTTCGAAGAGCTTCAGGAAGATGAGGCAGATCGAGTATCCCTGCGGAAGGAGTTGATAGCGTCGAGAGTTCGGGAGCTTGGCAACAAGACCTTTGGCACGGAGTTTTGATAGATCATAGCGGAGCGAGGCGAGCGTGTAGCTGTCGGGGACGCAGCCAAGCGCCTTGATGACGGCGGGATAGATTTCGGCAGTTGTGAATGTATTGTCGGCTGCGACGTGTGCGAAGCGTACAAGCGCGTGCATCAGTGCAAGTTGCCGAGGATGATCGAGCTTGAGGCCAGGAATGCGCTTTCCGGTCGATGTGATGGTCGGCTCCGCGAGCTTTCGCAACTGACCGCGGTCAACGAAGGTTTCCAGAATGTCTTGCTGGACGTTGAGGTAGTTATCGTTGATCTCCGACAGAGATTTTTGGAGAGCAGGCAAATTTTCGACGGCTTTGTTGACGCCGTAATCGTTGACGTTGTTGCTCGCGGCCTCGGTCCGCAGGATGATGTGATCACGAACGTATTGCTTGATGAAGCCGTTGCGATAGTGGCTGCGAACCACCGGATTTGGAAGGTTCATGTCCTCGATCTCGGTTTGCAACTTGCCCCGATATTGCTTGGTGACCTTGCGACCGAAGATCACGGTGATCTTATTCGGCTGACCGATTGTTCGATTGGCATCGAGCAGGCGTTGGCCAAGATTATCCAGTGCCGCGCGGCGATGGAAGATGAGGTTGTCGCAATATTCGACCTGCGAGAAGAACAGCCGGTGCTGGCAGCCGGCGTGCTCGCGTTCTCTTGCAGTGAAGAAGGGCGTGAGGTGCGCCAGCCATTTTTGACCGCAGGTCACCAGATCCCGAGGGGTCAGCGAGTTGGCGAGCTCTTGCATGCGATCAGGAACTGCGCATTTCAAGAAGGCATTGGCGGCTTGCTTAAATCCGATGCCGTGCTGGCGCATGCGGTTGGCCAGCCAATGGTGCTGATTGAGACAGATACGGGCGGAGAATGGAAGGTACGGGGCAGACCCGCACGAACATCCGTCCCCAATTCCGGTCATTGATGTAAAAGTTGTATTGAATGACCCAGCGCTGCGCGAACTGGAGGTGCCATCGGTTTGCGACCTTGTCGCCGATGGCAATCATGATCCGCGCCGGTTCTCGCGCCTTGAGGATGGCCACGACGGCATCAGGCTTGGCCCGTTCGAAATACGGGTCGATAAATTCGTCACGACGGCCCTTCGGCGCTTCGACAATCGGGATGTTGCGCTTCTCGGCCCGCTCCGTCACCCAGCGTTGAAACTGATCGGCGATGCCGCGCAGTGTTTCTCGGGTCACCGGGTATAGCTGGCGATAGGTATTGAAAAAGCCGACGACCCGCTCGGGCTGCTGGAACGGTTAAATCAACCCGTTCAGCAAAATCCTGTCAAAACAATGATAATGCCAATTGATGCTGTCTTTGTGGTGCTCGTAGAAGGAGTTCATCGCCAGCCCGGCTAATGTCTTAGCAACGGGATCGTAGAGGCAATTTCTGGTGTCTAAAACATGCCTCCCCATGATACCCAGCGATGGTCTACAGCACCCTCGTCACGCTCAGGCGCAAGGGATATCAAGGGCGGAGCCCTTGGCTAGTTAGCTGCATGTCGCCCTCCCTCAACAAAGCGCCCGTCGCGCCGGTGAGATCGTCCGACCACTGGCTGCACGAAGTTGTTGCGGGCACTCTCGCACTCGCCCGCCCCGCAATGACCTAACACAAGGACCGGGGGCTTATTGGTGGTGCCGCCGCCGATGCGCCGGGACCGATGGCACCGGCAGCGGCACCCTGAACGGCGCGTCCTTAATTTATGATAAGCTGTTCTCGGTCGCAGTTACATCATCGACGTTCCCGGCATTGCCCACGTGACCGACCATGTGACCAACTCGGTCAAGCCTTGCGGCCGGCGTTCCGGTCACCACGACGAGGGAACTGCAAGCAACGCTGCCGCCGTCGCTGCAATCCACGCACCCGCCGCCGCGGCAGCGAGGTCCACAAGCGATGTAGAGCGGGTCGAGGAAACCGTATCCGGCGTCACCAGGGGCCTGATCGCCCGACCGCGACAAGCCGGCCTTCAGATGGTGTGGATCAGCAGGCTTTTCCTGGCGGAGGGGAACGGCTCTGAGTATCGTGCAGCAATACTCGAGCATCTAAATCCTCATTGCCCCGGCGGGCCGTCGTCAGCATATATTTGGGCACAAGGAGGTGCGATATGCCGGCAACAGCTACCCAAGCCGTTCTTGATACGCCGGCGGCTGAGTTCCGGCTTCCGGCCACCGACGGAAAGACGTACGCACTGGATGACGTTGCGGGCGAAAAAGGCACGGTCGTCGTCTTCATCTGCAACCATTGTCCCTATGTTAAAGCGGTGATCGACCGCATGGTTTCGGACGCCCGCGTGCTGATGTCGGAGGGTGTAGGCTTTGCGGCGATTTGCTCGAACGATGCGGCGAGCTATCCCGAAGACTCATTTGAGAATATGAAGCGTTTCGCGAAGGCTCATGATTTCCCGTTTCCATACCTCCACGACGAGACGCAGACAGTCGCTCGGGCGTATGGGGCGGTCTGTACGCCGGACTTCTTCGGTTACAATGCCGACCGCAGGCTCAAGTATCGCGGCCGGCTCGACGAAGGCCGCACAACTCCGCCTCGCGCGGAGGCGCCCCGAGAGCTTGTCGAGGCCATGCGTGCGATTGCGACCACCGGCGTGGCGCCGGATCACCAAAAGGCGTCTATTGGCTGCTCGATCAAATGGAAAGACGAATAAAGCCGGGTAGAACACTATTCCGAAGTCTATGGCGCGCATTCTTTATGGGGTTATCTAATTCAGGATTAGGCCCCCGAGAGGACTGCGATCGCCCGATCGAGTTGAGGATCACTTAGGCCTACGGAGGCCGGGTCAGCTCGGACCTCGATCGTTGGTACGACGCCAACGCCTTCCAGCCGCTCGCCATCGACCCGCACGTCCTGGACCGCGAGCAACAGCAAGCCGCCGCCAATGAGGAACGCCGTCGCAGCAAGGACAGCTCCCTCCGTCCGGCTACCGATGACCTCGCCAAGCTGATATTTCTTGAAGCCATAGGCAAGGATCTCCTTGCCGCTGCGGGTGCCACCGTTGACGAGCATGGCGACAGGCTTGCGCCACTTCACGTTCGCGAGTTCGCTGGCGCCATTGCGATCAGTGACCTGCATCGTCGGCGCTCGCGTGTTGAACAAATCAAGATACTCGGGGATCGCGCCGCCCCAACCATCGCGCAGGTCCCAGATTAGCGCGTCGGCGTCGTTCAGCGGACTTTGCGATAGAAGATGCTCGAGCGTCCGCTGATACACGGATCCAGCGTAGCACCAGACATGAACATAGCCGATGCTTCGGCCGTTGGCCCGTATGATACGGGCGCTCGCCTTCAGGCCGTCCAGGAACATTTTGTTGGGCTCAATATCGACCGGCGTAACCGATATTTGCATAAACGCGCCGGCACGACGCAGGCCCAGCACGACTTCCCTGCCAACCTTACCACGGAATGACTGCACCGGCTGAAACGGTGCACCATCGGCGAAGACGATCTCATCGCCAGCGAGCAGGCCGGCTTGTTGGGCCGGCGTGCCTTGTATAACGCCGGTAATCACACTGCGGCCCTGCATGTCGACACGCGAGAGAACGCCAACGCCGGGATAGGAGATACGGCCCCCTGGAAATGCGCGTTCCAGTCCGCGTCGCCTTAGCGCGCCGGCAAAGATATCGGAAAGCTGGTAGTACTCTGGTCCCTCCGGCGTGTAGTAGCGCGTGTGCGAAGCATGCAGCTCGGAGAGCATGCTGTTGATGACGCCGGCGAGCGCCTCTTCGGAGCTCGCCCGTGTGGCGCCTGGCAAGTAATGTTCCCGGACCGCCGACCAATCGAGCCCGTGTAGATGCGGATCGTAGAACCGGTCGCGCACGGTCCGCCATACCTCCTCGAACGTAGCGATGCGTGCTGACTCGGCCTGCGATGTGGCCGAATCCGTTGCTTCTCGCTGCTCGGCCCACAAAACCGTTGGAGCCAGGGCTGATGCTGCAGCCATTGATGTTAGCCGCAAAAAGTGGCGGCGCGACGGTGCTGAGTTGATTACCTTCTTCATCGTGCAACCTTGCGATGGTGCTCGCCGCCGCGCATCAGGTTGGAACGTGATGGCGAACAAGATCTGGGCTAACTTTCATGGCGTTTACCTGGTCGGGATGTCAATGCGCTCGTCCAGCCGGCGCCAGTCCTGCATCAGGTCGGCGATGAGGCTCACCATCCTTGGCGAGAGTATGTTGGTGTTTGAGCTCAGGATGTCAGGTAGCGCTTTGCGCAAGGGTACTACGCCCTGCCGCACAATGATGCCGCGCTCGATCAGGAAGCCGCGGATTTGATTGATCGTGCCCGTCCGTTGGCCCACGAGGCGCGAGCGCACACGATGCAAGGCCAGCAGGTCCATTTGCTCCGGTGTTTTGATCGCCACGAAACTCATGGTCGGTCGCTGCACGGCTTCCGCAATCGCTTCAGCGTCACGGTAGTCGTTCTTGTGCCCCTTGAGGAACGGTTTGACGTACTGCGCCGGGATCAGACGCACGTCGTGGCCCAGAGCGGTCAACTGGCGGCCGATGTGATGGGAGCCCGAGCAGGCCTCCATGCCGATCAGGCAGCGCGGGACATTGGAGAGGCGGTGTTCGAGCTGACTACGCGATACCTTCCGCTGCAGAGCGATTGCGCCCCGCTTGTCCAAGCCAACCAAGTGGAATGTGTTCTTGCCGAGGTCGATCCCGATCGTGGTGACGGTTCCCGGCGTCTTCTGAGATGTGCGCATCGCATGCTCCTGAGCTTTGCGTAACGCCTCCAGCCACAGCCCCAGATTAGGCGCTGGGCGCGGCCGGGCCATCCCATTAGCAGAAGTTTACCCCAACAGTCCGTACAGCCTGCTACGCGCCATCCGTCCACGTGGGCGCAGCAGGCACCTCGCCTTCTTGGTACAACCCGTACAAGGACTGATGCTGACGGAAGCCGCGCAATTCGAAATGGCCGATTTCAAAGACCGGTGCCGCAACTTCTGCGGCAAAAGCACCAGTCATGAGCAGTGGCCGGCCAACATCCTTGCAGAGGAGTTCCAGCCGGCTGAGGATGTTGATGTCGCGCCCGACGGCGGTGAAGTCGAGGCGATTGCCAGAGCCAATATTGCCGTATGCGGCATCACCATAGTGCAGAGCAATATCGATGGAAATATGCTGCTGGACCTCGGGCGGTGAAGCCTGGAGCGCAGCCAGCGTTGTCTGCGCTGCAACCAGGGCCGAACTCACAGGCCAGCGCCGGATCATCGCCGGTGACTGGAAAGATCGCGATGACCGCATCACCGATATACTTCAGGATGTCACCTCCGCTGCCGATGACGCCAGGGACGACCAGATCGAAGAAGGCATTTAGGAGTTCAATGATTCTTTGCTCCGGAAGCTCATCTGTCAGTCGGCTGAAGCCACGCAAGTCGGCGAGCAGCATTGCCGCCTTGATGTGGTGGACGTTTCCGCGCTGGACGGCGCCCGCCATAATCCGCGCGCACGGATCTCGACCTACGTAGGTGGCAAGAAGTTCGCCATAGATCCGCCGGCCCGCCGTCACTTCGAGAACTGGGGCAAAGGTCGGCACGAGATAGCGAAAGAGTTCAACGTCCGCTTCCCTAAACCCGCTGGGAGCGTCGCTTCCCCACGATATCGCGTTAACGATCCGATTCGAAAAGATAAGGGGCGCCATCACGTAATGGGTAATGCCTTGCGCCCGCAGCGTTGCGAGGATCGGGAAGCGCCGATCGGTGGCTTCGCTAAGGACAGTATCAAGCCACTGACCGGTTTCGATAACGCACTGAAGGGGGCTGTTCTGGTAATCCGACGTAGAACTTGATACCGTGTCGCGACGTTCGGAACTCGGTACTCTGTCCACGGCGCCAGATACGCGATATTCCCCGGAATTCTGGATGCAACGTACGGACATGCACTGTGGCGCGGGCTATCGGCGCCCCGAGCACGGTGAGCTTCTCGCAGAGCATCTCAAGAAGCCCAGCGGTATCGGGCGCAAAACGTCCTTCCTCGCTTAGCCAGCGCAGAAGCTCGGCCTTGCGATCAGCAAGTGAGAAATCGAGATCCTTGGTCATATTTCACCCGAAGTTTCCCAGTGCACATCCGCAACGATAAGTTCCTGTAGCGCGCTCGCAGCTCGGCTGGAAATTTCGCGCTGGCAGTGTCATGCCGGGCCGTCGCTCATCGAGCCACCTTTCAGCCCGAGGAGAGCAATTTAGCACGGCCTGATGGCAGAGTGGCGGCCTCGTAGGTCACAGCAAATGGGGTGCTTGACTTCCGACTTGGGTCATTCGCGACCGGGTCGAGCCAGCAGCAAGTCCGGCCAAAGTCCGCTATACCGCGGTGAGCGGACATCGTCAGGCTGTCTCCTCGGCATGTCCGAAAAGTGCACAGATTTCGGACCTTGGCTGATTTCGCGAAAGCTGGCCCGCTACTCCTTTCAAAAAGCTGACCTGCGCCCTGGCCTTGCCGATCGGGCGCGGTGTGAGACCGATAGCGGAGGTGCGCCTTAGCCAGACAAATTCGGGCTGCTCAAGAGACAACGGCAAGGGACTAGCCTGTCAGGCCCCTCTCATACGCAAGAAGGCGCTCGGTCAACCCTTCCGCATTAGACAACGCGACGAGATGGCCACCGGTAATTTCCTCCACCTCTTTTCCGAGCCTTTCGCGCACGACGCGGCGTTGAAATTCGATCGGGAAAAAACGGTCGTCCTTCCCGCAAGAACACGAATGGGGATTTCGGGCCAGCGCTCGAAGCGACAGGGCTCGCCGAAAATGATTCCTGGGCTTCTTCTGACGCGCCGGTTCCGGGCCGGCGCGCAGCACGTCCTGCGGCACGTCGTGCAGAAAGTAAGTTCCCACATCGAATTCCGTCGCATAGCCGCGGCGCGCCGCAGCTTGTTCCCGCGCTTCGGCCGCTCCGGTTGCGGCCCACCATGCGCCAGCGGTCTCGCCGGGCTTGGGGATGATCGCGTTGACGAACACGACCAACCGCACGGGCGCACTCGCGCAAACAAGGGGCGCCGTGAAGCCCGCTAGCGACTGAGCGACGAAGAGAACGTCGCTTCGTTCCGCAATCGCGCGGATGATAATGTCCACATACGCCGCAAGACCGGCGTGCCTGTCGTCGCCAGGCAGATCGACCGCGATGGGTTCGTGGCCCGCCGCGCGAATAAGCGGGACCACGCGGTGCCAATACCGGAAAGCGACGCCGCCTGCCCCGGGGACAAGGACGAATGATGCCATATGAGTTCTCCTCCGTCGCTGCCGGATTAGTTGCTCAACGAGTTTGGCTTGCTTGATCAGGATTGATCTTGCAATGATGTTGGCTCGTTGCGAAAACCAAAATCGAGGGGCCGGCCGATCGTCGGCTTAGGGTGTGCGCCGTGACAAGGCGGCGCTTTCCAGTGGTGCGAGCCACCCGGCAACCGCTCCAGCCGGAAGCAATTTAAGCTGCCAACTTCGTGTCCTGTGATTAGGGCTTTGAGACAATATGCTGAGCGAAGAAACACACAAAAAAAAAATAACCAATTGCTGACTTGCAAGGGGATATCACAACTTTAGGGAGCTGCTGGATATGAAAGTTATCCTGTATTGTGCTGTTGCATCTGGGGTGGTTTTCTTAATATTCTCGGTGGACTTTGACGAAATCAAACGAAGAGGAAACGATGGTGAATTCTTCAATGGCGCAGTATTTGTAGCCGTTATAGCTTCCATGCCGATTGCAGCGGTACTCATCCTTTGGATTTTAGAAGCACCCCGCTCAGTTATTATTCCGGTTGCGATTATCACTGGGATTGCACTCGTGGGATACTTGATTTACCTGTTGTTCTTCCATGAAGCTCGCACGGTATCGGCAGCTACTCGGCTTTTCTTGCTTCTGTTTGTGGTCTTTTACCCAATCAACTTGACCCTTCACGCGCTGTTACCAGACGGTCGTTTACGGGACGGCCTCGACGAGAACGGCGAGCAGTCTCGACTGACTAGAGATTCTTGCATTTTTCATCGCCTTGCCCGTCACTATTTTGCTGATCGTCGGCTTTAATGCTTTGCGAAAAAGGCGATGGTACCTAGAGCGACCGGGCAAATTTTGTGGCTTGAGGGCCGTGTCGCAGAAGGTTGTCGATGATCGGTAGTTGCGCGGTTGCGTTTATTGATCTTTGGTTGCGGGTTGCACCGTCACACGACATTGGTGATCCGAATGGAGATTGTCTGCGACAATCTCCAGAGTCATGAGGGACAGTTTTTTGAGGTCGCGTTCGACGGCATCTGCACAGAGGATCCAGGATCCGGCGAGCCGCGCCCCCCAGGCCTGGGAGGTCATGACGCCGTCACCCCCGCCCGAGGCGGCCCGCTACGACACCGACCCGCGTATCGCGGAGGCCGAACGAAAGCTGCGGTGGCTCGACTGGCTGGCTCCGGACTTCAAGGCCATCCACCCCCTGGGCGCGCAACTCGCCATCGAGTGCATCGCCATCCTGAGCCACAGCTTTCTGAGCTCGCGCTTCCACACGACGTATCGCACGCCTTCGTACCAGGCCTGGCTCAAGAAGCAGGATCGGCGGCCGGCGTATGCCTACCACCGGCGCTTCCTCGAGCACCTGCAGTGGCGCACCGGAGCCGACCGCTGGGTGCTGAAGGCGCCCGCGCACCTGTACGCGCTCGACGCGCTCTTTGCGATCTATCCCGACGCCCTGGTCGTGCAGACCCACCGCGACCCGCGCATGGTGCTGGGATCGGTGGCCAGCCTCACGCTCAGCCTGCAGTCGGCCTTTGCCGAGCCGCTCGACCCGGCGGAGATCGGGCGCGAGGTCATGCAATCGTGGACCGAGGGGCTCGAGCGCGGCATGCACGTGCGCCGCACCGGCCCGGCCGGCGCCGAGCGATTCTTCGATGTCCGCTATCAGCAGCTGCTGGCCGATCCCATCGGAACCGTTCGCGAGATCTACCGGCACTTCGAGCTGCCCCTGACGGTCGAAGCCGAGCACCGGATGCGGAGCCACCTGCGCGGCAACCCGCAACACAAGCACGGCCGGCACGCCTACGATCTGAAGGCGTTCGGGCTGGACGGTGCTTCGCTCGACCAGCACTTCGGGTCGTACCGTGAGTTCTTCGGGATCGAGCCGGAATTAGCCTGATCGAGCCAGCCCTCGCCCGAGGGCCGGCCACTGCGAGGACCGCCGCCCAGCACGGGATCTAGGTCGACGTCACCGCGAAGAGTCGCCAGTCGCCGGGCACGCCCTTCAGCACGTGGCTCCCGCGATCGTCGAAGCGGATGCCGGAGCCCGCCACGAGGTCCTTCACGGTCCCCGACGCCAGGACCTCCTGGGGCCGAGCCGCCGTCGCGATGCGCGCGCCGGTGTGCACGGCGATGCCGCTGACCTTCGAGCCCGCGACCTCGCATTCCCCGGTGTGCAACCCACTCCGCACCTCGAGGCCGAGCGGGTGGACCGCATCGCGAATAGCGCAGGCGCAGCGGATCGCGCGCGCCGGGCCGTCGAAGATCGCGAACAGGCCGTCGCCCGCCACGTCGACCTCCCGCCCGCGGAACCGCTCGAGCTGCTGGCGGGCCACGCCGATGTACCGGTCCAGAAGCTCCCGCCAGCGGCGGTCGCCGACCGCCGCGGCCCGCTCGGTCGAGCTCACGATGTCCGTGAACATCACGGTGACCAGCGCGCGATCGGGCTCGGGCGCGGATCGCGCGCCGGTGACGAACTCTTCGATCTCGTCGATCAGCAGGTCGAGAGTGTGCTGATCGAAGGCCTGGAGCAGATGGTCCTCGCCCGGAAGCTCGACGTACTTGGCGCCGGGAATGTGCTGCGCCAGGTAGCGTCCCGCCTCGACGGGGACCGTCTTGTCACCGACGCGATGGAGAATCAGCGTCGGGGCCTGGATCGCGGGCAGGACGTGGCGAACGTCGATCTCGTAGTTGGCCCGCATCAGGGCCACGATGCCGCCGGGACTGGCCGAGGCCCGCTCCAGCTTGCCGAACCACTCGACGAACGCCACGTCGTCGCGACGGCTCGGGGCGTTGATGGGAACGAGAATTCCCTGACCCCAGTGGCGCTCGATCTTGTCGAGGAATTCCGCGAACCGGTCGCGGTCCACGGCCCACGGCTCCGCCTTGGTCGAGGCGAAGCTGCCGCACAGCACCAGGGACGAGGTCCGCTCCGGATAGGTGGCGGAGAACATCAGTGACATCGAGCCGCCTTCCGACCAGCCACAGATCGTGGCCCGGGCGGAGCAGGCCGCGTCCATGACCGCACGCACATCGCCGATGCGCTCTTCGAGGGTCTGATCGGCGACGCGATCGGAGAGCCCCTGGCCGCGCTTGTCGAAGACGATGACGCGCGCGAAGGAGGTGAGCCGCTTCAAAAGATACTGGTTGATCGGGAGCTCCCAGTAGAGGTCGGCGTGGGACAGCGTTCCCGGGATGAGCACGAGATCGCGCGGTCCGTCGCCCAGGACCCGATACGCGATGTGCACATCGCCGCTCCGGGCGTACCTGAGGTCGCTTCCCATCTGCGGTGCTCCCCTGTGCATCGTGCCAGCGAGCGGCCTCATCATCCCACGCCGGGCCGTCGCTGTCGCGGCGGGCGTGCAGCCCGCCCGGACGCCAGGGCGGCCTCTCGAGCCGGACGCGGTCGTGCGTGCTGCAAATCCTGTCGATCCGGAGGCTCGCCGTTCGTCTTATACATGACGAAAGGAGCTGGAGGATGATCAAGGGATTGCGCGGAGCGTCCATCTGGAGCGAAAACCTCAACAACCTCCTGCCATTCTATCGCGACCTGCTGGGCCTCGAGGTGGCCGTGCAGACCGAGGGGTTCGTGGTGCTCGGCGATCTCGGTGGCGCGACGCTGGCCCTGGGGACGCACAGCCAGGTGCGCGGCCGCAACGCCGACCCCGCCCGTCACATGGTCGGCCTGGCCACCGACGACGTGGACGCGGACTACAAGCGGCTGAAGAGCGCGGGCGTGGAGTTCGTCGAGACCCCCACGGACTACAGCACGGTGCGGCTCGCGACGCTGAAGGACCCTGAAGGCAACCTGGTCCAGCTGCTGCAATTGCCGTCGTGAGCCACCGCGAGGGCGGGCACCACCCGTCGACGCGACCTGTCCATTCGGGCGATTGCCTCCGTCGCTCGGACTCCCCATGCTGGGAGACGAGGAGGAAACACGTGGACAGACTACTCGACCTTTCGGATCAGCTGGCCGCCGCGGTCCAGCGCGCGGGACAGTCGGTGGTGGCGGTGCACGGGCGTCCGCGCGTGCCCTCGACGGGGATCCACTGGCGCCCGGGTCTGATCGTGACGGCGAATCACACGCTGCAGGCCGACGAGGACCTCACGGTGACGAGCCCGACCGGCGAGTCCGCGCGCGTGACGGTGGTCGGCCGCGATCCCGGCCTGGACATCGCGATCCTGCGCGCGAGCGATTCCGCCGTGCCGGTGGCCGAGGTCGGCGACTCGGACGCCGTGCGGGTCGGTCACATGGTCTTGGCGCTGGGCGCCGGACCTCGTGCGAGCTGGGGCGTGATCAGTGCGATCGGCGCGGCGTCGTCGCGGCGCGCCGAGAGCGATGTCTTCAGCCTTGACCTGCGTCTGTATCCCGGCTTCTCGGGCGGGCCCCTCGTGGACGCGCGCGGCGCGGTCGTCGGCGTCAACACGTCGGGCGCGTCGCGGCATCTGCACCTGGCCATTCCGGCGAACGCGGTGAATCGCGTCGTCGACGCCGTGGTCCGCCACGGCCGGGTCCCCCACGCCTACCTGGGCGTGAGCACGCAGCAGATCCCCCTGCCGGAGGGCGTGCGCGCCGAAGGGGCGGCCGGTCGCGACCGGGCGGTCATCGTGGTCGAGGTCCAGCCGGGGAGCCCCGCGGCGGCCGGGCTCCTCGTGGGCGACGTCATCCTGTCGCTCGACGGCGTGGCCATCACCGACCCGCTCGATCTTCGAGGCGCGCTCCGACCCGAGCGGATCGGTCAGCGCGTCACGGCCTCGGTGCTCCGGGCGGGCCGCGTGCTCGAGGTGAGCCTGACGGTCGGTGAGCGACCGGACCGCGCGCGGTGATGGATCTCGCCGCGCTGGCCGATCGGCTCCGTCGCATCACGGTCGAGATCACCCACGACGGTCACGGCGTCGGGGCGGGCGTCGTCTGGGCGCCCGAGCTGGTCGTGACCAACGCGCACGTGATCCACGGGCCCCGCGTCCTGGTGCGCGGCGCGGATCGTCACCCGCGGGAAGGGCTCGTGGTCTCGGCCGACCGTGCGGCGGATCTGGCGCTCGTCCGCGTGCGAGGGCTGGATCTTCTCCCGGCGACCCGTGGCGCGGACGGCGGGGTCGCCGTGGGCTCTCTCATCGTGGCCCTGGGCCACCCGCTCGGCGTGCCGGGCGCGGTGACGCGGGGCATCGTTCACGCCGTTGGCGCGATCACGCCCGGCGGCCGTGCCTGGATCCAGGCCGATCTGAAGCTGGCGCCGGGAAACTCGGGTGGCCCGCTCGCCGATGCCGGCGGCCGCGTGGTCGGCGTCAACGCCATGATCGTCGGGGGTCTCGCGCTCGCGATCCCCGTGAGCGAGGTGAGGCTCTTCGCGCGGTCCACCGGCGTCTCCGTGCCGTGAAGAACGCGCCGCTGCGCGCGCTGATCGTGGCCGATGGCGACGTCGTCACCGCGACGGTCGAGGCGGCGCTCCGCGATCGGCCGGACGTGCAGGTCGAGGTCGGTCGCCTCCATGCCTTGCGGCGGCTGATCGACGAGGGTGATCCGACCGTGGTCGTGCTGGCCTCGACCGCGGCGCGCGCCGCCGCCGCGCTGCAGGCCATCGTCGGCATGCTCCGCGTGCCGCCCATCGTGCTCCTGGTCGACGATCCCGCCGCGGCGTGGACCGCCGCGGCCCGGCGGGCGGGAGTACGCGCGGTGCTCGGTCACGACGCGGGGGCCGAGCAGATCTCGGCGGCGATCGGGGCGGCGACGGCCGGCCTGATCACGCTCCATCCCGACGTCCTGCGCGCGCGAGCGGCGTCACCACGCGGGGCCAACGTGGAGGCGGACCACGCGTTGACGAGCCGCCAGCGCGAGATCCTCGAGATGATGGCCGCCGGCCTCAGCAATCGGGTCATCGCCGCCCGCCTCGGCATCTCGGTCTACACCGTGAAGTTTCACGTCGCCGCGATCCTGGACAAGCTCGGAGCCGGCACCCGCACCGAGGCCGTGACGCTCGGCGTGCGCAACGGGCTGATCTCACTCTGAGGGGCGCGGTGGCCGGGCCCGGTTGACAAGACCCGGCAATAAGGTGACCCTAATCCGGACCGGACAGTGCTACGAATGCCCGGGGCCCATTTCCGGAGCGGGGGAGCCAGATGGATCGTCGCCGCGCCGCTGTTGCCGTCATTGCCGCCGCCGTCGCCCTCTGTGCACTCTCGGGCATCGCATGGGCGGCCGATCCGCCGGAGATTCCGTTGACCATCGAGAACCAGCAATTTCAGCCGGCCGAGGTCAAGGTGAAGGCGGGGACCCCGTTCGTGCTCGTGATCACCAACAAGAACGCCGCCGCCGCCGAGTTCGAGAGCAAGGAGCTGCGCGTCGAGAAGGTCATCCCGGCCGGCAAGACGCTGAAGGTGCGGATCCGGGCGCTGAAGGCCGGCACCTACCCCTTCCTCGACGATTTTCACCAGCAGACGACCGGGCGGATCGTCGCGGAGTAGCGATGGGCGGCACCTTCGTCGTCACGCTCCGTGAGGGCTTCGAGGCCGCCCTGATCCTCGGCATCGTCTACACCTACCTCAGCAAGATCGGCGGCCAGCGTCACTACCGCTACGTGACCGTCGGCGGCTTGCTCGGCGTGCTGGCCAGCATCGTGCTCGGCATCGCCGTCAGCGTCCTCTCCGGGCCCCTGCTCGACCTCGGCCCCGACCTCATCGGGCTCGGCGTCATCTTCGTGGCCGTGTTCGTCCTGACGTGGCACGGGTACTGGATGCGCCAGCAGGCCCGCGCTCTCAAGGGCGAGATCCAGCGGAGGATCGACGAGGCGGAGTCGACACACCGGCTGTGGGTCCTGGGGATCATCGCCTTCGCCGGCGTCTTCCGCGAGGGCGCGGAAACCGTGCTCTTCATCTGGGGGCTCTTCACCCAGGCCTCGTCGCTGTCGAGCTGGGGCGCCGCCGCCGGGGCGGTGCTGGGACTCGCCATGGCCGCCGCGCTCGGGTGGACGATCTTCCGCGGCAGTCGGAACGTCAGCCTGCCGCGATTCTTCGCGGTGACCTCGGGGCTGCTGCTGTTCCTGGCCGCCGGCATGTTCAGTACCGGCGTCGGCAAGCTGGAGGCCATGGGGTTTCTGCCGCCGTCCCCGACGCTGTGGGACACCTCGTTCGTGCTGGACGACCGGGGGCTGGTCGGGGGCTTTCTGTTCGGTCTGATCGGCTATCGGGCGCGGCCGTCGGTCCTCGAGGCGGCGGCGTATGCCGCGTACATCGTCATCGCCGGCTGGGCGCTCTTCGGCGGCGTCGGGTCGAAGCGAGCGGCGCGACCGAACGATCGGCTTCCCGAAACGGTCGCGTGAGGCGGGGCGGCGCGAGCCGCCCCAACCCTGGGTCCGCCGACTACCAGCTCCGGCCGGAGCCACCGCCCGGGCGACGGCCGCCGCCGCTGCGCGGCGCGGACGGCTTGGCGATCTCGACCGTCAATGTGCGACCACCGAGCGTCGTGCCGTTGAACTTCTGCACGGCCTGGTCGGCCGCTTCCGAGGTGGCCATTTCCACGAAGCCGAAGCCCCGCGACTGCCCCGTGTCACGATCGGTCACGATGGCGACGTTCTCGACGCCGGGGACCTGCTTGAAGAGCTCACCCAGCTCGTCGGTGGAGGTGCTGAAGGGAAGGCCGCCGATGAAAAGTTTCTGACCCATGACTCGTCTCCTGACTCCGCGGTGAACCACGCGCCCTGGAACGGCGGAAGCGAACGCCCAAAGCGTGGACTGATGGGGGAAGAAAACCACCATGGTCAGCGACCCGGACCAGACGCCTACACAGTATCACCGTTTCTCGTTCCGCGATCGCCCCGGCCGGGCGGGATCGGCGCGGAGTGCGGCGCTCACGGATCGCCCGTGAGCACCGCGCCGGCGGCACCGGTGCGCTAGCTCTTGGCCTTGACGAGCTGCTCGGCGCAGGCGCTCGCCACGTTGGAGTTCGGCGTCTTGTCGCCGGTCGACGTGGCCCACCCGCCGGCCTCGACGAATTCCCGCTGCTTCCACGAGTCGATCGCCTGCAGCTCCTTGAGCTTCACGGTCGCGTTGGACTGCTGCATGAAGCGCGAGACGCACGACGGCGTGAGGGCCACGACCACCGCGGCATTGGAGCGCTCCAGGGCAATCCGATCGGCGGTGCCGCCCAGCATCCATCCCATCCACGAAAAGCCCACGATCATGGTGAGCACACAGCCGATGATCGCGCCCCACACGGCGGGTTTGAGCCATGGTGCGTTCAGTTGCATGAGCTACCTCCGGGTTCTGGGGAGACGGCTCTCCTCCAGTGTTACGTTGAGTGACCCGACCCAGCGCTGCCTGTATTCACCCGAGGCGTGAACGAGGGCGCTCGTACGATCTTCCGCGCCGGTCCGCCGGGTCGGCGTGCATCGCGACGAGCACGCACCGGCAGCCCGGGTGAAACGGGGGCATCGCGTCGAGCTCGAGCTCGATCTCGCGCGCGTTGAGGGGCTCACAGGCCAGACAGGGCGCGCGCTCGTCCTGTCGCATGACCCGGACCCGGATCTTTTGCCGCGCGAAGTGCGCCCGTACCGCCGGCCGCCGGGCGACCATGTCCAGCCACTCGCAGAACAGCACCAGCTTGCGGAGCCGGTAGCCTTCCGCTTCGGGCGTGTGGGGCGGCGGCGGGCGCTGCAGGCCTTCCCACCGGGGCGGGAAGATCTCGGCGGCGGCGAACGCGGCCTGCCAGCGATCGAACTCGGGCCACGACGACGGGGCGGCCGTGGCGGGGGTGGCGGTGGTGGCGGGATCGATCATCGACGGCGATGCCACGGCACCTGAGCCGGCGGTGGGCGATCGCGCTCGCGGAGGACCTGCAGCTGTTCCGTCCCGGCTGCCAGCGCCGCGGTGATGTTGGGAAATCGCGCCGAAGACTCCTCGAGCGTCTCGCCCTGCAGATCGACGATGCGCCAGCGCCATTCGGTGACCCGCGCCCCCGCGAACGCGAGGACGTTCACGACGTGCTCTGCTGGGCGGCGGAGCCCGGCCAGGCCACCGGCGGCCCCTGGATGACCAGTAACCGCGCGGCCGCCAGCGAGCGGATGATCGGCCACGACGGGTCGAACTCCGAGCGGCGGACGCTGAACTTCGGCGAGCGCGGGTGGGCGTGATGGTTGTTGTGGAGACTCTCGCCGCCGGTGAACCAGGCCAGCAGACGCCAGTTGGACGCGGTGTTCTCGAAGTTCCGGCCGCCGCGCCAGTGACCGAGCGCGTTGATGAGGGGGGCGACCACGAAGACGTAGGCGCCCGCGTGCAGGAGCCCGGCGGCCAGGCCCGCCCAGGGTCCGATGAGTGCCCAGAGAAGGCCCAGGCCGATCCCGAGGCCGAGGAAGCCGTGGGAGAAGAGCAGGCGATCGAGCCGGTCGGGCCGAAGATCCGGCGCAAAGGTCTCCAGCGTTTCCGCGTTGCGCGCCTCGCGCATGTAGTACGCGACGTTGAAGAGCTGCACGCGCCAGAAGCCGAGCAGGCGCGGGCTGTGCGGGTCGCCCTCGCGATCGGTGAAGGTGTGGTGCTTGCGATGGACCGCCACCCACTGCTGCCGGCTCTGTCCCGTCGTCACCCACAGCACGATGCGAAAGGCGAGGTCGGCCACGGGGTGCACCCGCAGCGACCGGTGCGCCAGCGCGCGGTGCAGATAGATGGACGTCGCCACGACGGCCACCTGGGTGACCACGATGCTGACGACCAGCACGGTCCACACGCTCGTCATGCCGAAACCGTCACTCTCAATACGCTCATGCGCTCACTCCTCGTCGTGGCCGGGCCGCCGGGCCGCGGACGCCGGGCGCCGGGGCCGGCCGGCGCGCCTCGCGACGGATACGTCGAACCGTCTCGGCCTGGCGGTTGATGTTGGCCAGCAGGTCTGGATCTTTCGATTGGCGGAGCCCCTCCTCGATCAGAGCCCGGAGGACGATCTGCAGGCTCACGGGCAGCCGCATGGACGTCGTCGCCCGCCCGGCGAGGGCGCGGGCACGGTCGAGGAGGTCACTAGGCAGGATGACCAGGACACGCGCTTCACTCTCGAACATGCCAGTCGCCCCCTACACTCATTATATAACATATATCTCTAGTATAAATTATCGAAGAGCGCCCGCCCTCTGCTATGCTGACACCATCGCTGCATTCCCCTCTGTGACTTCGTGCTCCTGGGTCGTCCCTGCGTCCGAAGCGTCGGTGATCTGGCCCGTTGACCGACCAGGGCCGGATGAGGCGCATGGGCGCCGTCGCCCGCCGGATCGCGCCGGCGCGACCACCGGCGATCGAGACCGCGCGCCGGTCGAGGCCAGCGGCCAGGGACGCGGAGGCGAGCGGTGACCTGGCAGGTTCAGTTCTACAACGAGCGCAGCCGGGTGCTCGCGCGCTACGGCGTGCAGGCGCCGACGCCCGCCGAGGCGCTCGTCCAGGCCCGGAGCGCGCTGCGGGCGGAGCATCCCCTCGCGGGGTCGAGCCGCCCGCGGAGCTTGCTCGAGCAGGCACGGCGTATCGGGGGCCAGGACCTCGACGGGTGGACGCTCTACCGGATCGTCAAGGAGTCGCGCTGATGGAGTCAGGAGGCCGTCGATGAATGTCGCAGCGTTCAACACGCCGAGCGATCCCGCCTGGCGGTGGCGGATCGTCAACTACGCCGGCGAGACCATCGCGGAGTCGCACGACGGATTCCCCTCGATCGGCGCGGCGCTGGCGCAGGGCGCTCAGAAGCTGGCCGCCATGAATGTCGTCGACCATTCGCAGCCGAGCAACTGGCGGCGCTCGACCTCGTACCTCCGAGGCCGGTGAGGTCAACCGACACTCACGCCACCCGCCGGTGCTTCACCGGGTAGCCCTGTCGTGATGGCCCCGTCCTTGCTCACCGTATCGACGTCATCATCGAGCTCGAACTTGAATGTTTGCGCTCGAGTCGAGGCCTCACCCATCGAGGTTCGCGCGTCTCGAAGCGTGCGGGCTGCGTGCGGGATCGGGCCGGAAAGGGCGCCATGGATATCCTCCTGTGGATCGTATTCGGACTGATCGTCGGCGTCGTTGCCAAGTTCGTCATGCCTGGTCGTGACCCCGGGGGCATGATCGTGACCATCGTTCTCGGCATCGTCGGCGCCATGCTCGGCGGCTGGATCGGCCGAGCCCTCGGCATGTATCAGGCCGGACAACCGGTCGGGTTCATCATGGCGGTGATCGGCGCCGTCGTGATCCTGGCCATCTATCGCCTGGGGTTCAGTGGTCGTCACCGGAGCGTGTAGAAACTGCATAAGGAGCGAGATGATGATGAGATTGCTGCTCGCGATCGTCGGCGGCTTGGCGGCCTGGCACTATCGCGGCCCCATCAAGAAATACGTGAACCAGCAGCTTCCGCAGCTGCAACAGAAGGCGACAGAGGTGTTCGGCGACGCTGCGAAGAAGCTCGCCACGGCTGGCCGCTCCGCGCCCGCCGAGCGGCGAGAAATCCGGTCCTAGGGAACAGCAGCCGGACGAGCGTTCGTCAGCCGCGGCGCGTTTGCGGGCGAGCTCGGCCACGGCCGACAGGAGTGCTGCGAGCTCGACGGGCTTCGCGAGATGAAGCGGGAAGCCGGCGGCCAGCGCGAGCTGGCCGTCCCCATGTCGTCGCCGTTTTCCCCGGCCGCCCGATATCGCTGACGAGGACGTCGGGCCTATCCGGTCAGCTCAGCGCTCCTTCAGCGCCGCCAGGATCTGCTGGGAGCCGGTGACGAAGCCGAAGCACTTCTTCACGTTGAAGATGGTCGCCTCGGTGCAGTAGTCCGGCGAGGTGGTGGCGCTGCAGTCGTCCACCAGCACACAGCCGTAGCCGAGGAAGTTGGCGTCCTGCAGGGTGCACATCACGCACTGGTCGATGTTCACGCCACTGAACAGCAGCGTCCGGACACCGAGATTGCGCAGGATGCTGTCCAGCGGCGTGTCCCAGAACCCACTGATCCGGTACTTGTCGACCTTGATATCGCCGGACTCCTGCTTGAGCTCGTCGACCACCGCGGCGGCCCAGCTGTCCTTCTCGAGCACGCGCGCCCCGCTCTTGGGCAGGGGATCGCCCAGGCCGATGCCCTGGCCGGTGGGCTTGTAGAGGTGCAGCTGGTTCGGCGCCATGTTCATGAGATCGGGACGGTTGCCCCAGTTGACCCAGATGATCTGCACTCCCGCCTCGCGCAGCGACGGCAGCAGCCGCACCAGCGGCGCGATGGGCGCACGGTCGGGGGTGACGTCGAACCCGAGATGATCCACCCAGCCGCCCCTGGCGCAGAAGTCGTTCTGCATGTCGATGACGATCATGGCGGTGCGGCCGAGGTCGACCGTCACGCGCTGGGGCGCGGCCTGGATGGTGAGCGGCCGGGGCGTCCGGGTGCGGCTGGGACATGTCGACGTGCCCGGCATCGACCATCCACCGGTAGCCGGGAGCGGAGCCGAGTGGTCTCGGTGCGGAGGCCGACGGGCGAGGCGTGGACGGGCGTCGCGGTGACCGTGCCATGGCGAGTCCTCCCGAGTGCGAGATCCGACAACGAAGCCGGCCGGATTATATCGCGCGATCTGTGGTATCAACTTGGAGGTTCAGCGGCCACTCTAGCGTGCACAAGGAGCGAGCAATGGCGATCGACCGCAGGGAGTTTCTCAGGATGACGGCCGCCTCGGCCGCCGGGCTCACCATCACGGCCGGCACGGTGCGGCTGGCGTTCGCGGCGCCGCTCAACGTGGGCGTCCTGATCCCCGGGTCGAAGTCCGACAAGGGCTGGATGGAGTCGGGCTACGACGGCCTGAAGGCGGCCGAGAAGCGCCACGGCGACAAGATCAAGGTCACCTACATCGAGAACGTGAAGTTCGCCGACATGGAGCAGGCGCTGGTCACGCTCGCCACCAAGAACGTCCTGGTGATCGGCGTGGGCGGCCAGACCGAGGCCTCGGTCCGCAAGGTGGCCAAGCGGTTTCCGAAGGTGAAGTTCTCGGTCGTGGGCGGCAACCGCGGCACCCAGGACGACAACGTCGCGCAGTACGACGTGCGCCAGGCCGAGATCGCCTTCGTGGCCGGCGCCGCCGCGGCCATGCTGTCGAAGAACGGCGCCGTCAGCTACGTGGGCGGGCTGGAGATCCCGGCCATCGTGAACGCGGGCAAGGAGTTCGGCAACGGCGCCAAGCTACGTCAAGCCCGAGATCAAGTACATCGAGAACGTACACCGGCGACTTCGACGACGTCGCCAAGTCGAAGGAGGCGACGCTGGCCGCCATCAGCGCAGGGCGCCGACATCCACTATCACATCCTGAACCTCGGCCTGCGCGGCATGGAGCAGGCGGCGCGCGAGAAGAACACGCACATCATCGGCAGCTACACCGATCGCTGCGGCACCAACCCGCTCTACGTCGCCTACACGATCACCGGCGTCGGCTACCAGGTGGAGTACGCCATCGATCAGCTCGTGGCCGGCACCTGGAAGGCCGAGTTCAAGCCGTTCGGGCTGGCGATGGGACCGAAGGCCTCCGACATCGACGGTCTGCACGGGCAAGACGCCGGCAGATGACGGCCAAGCTCGACGAGATCAAGAAGGACCTGCTCGTCGGGCAAGATCAAGAGGTGCTGGAGTCCTGACGCCTCCGTCGACCCTGTGCTCGAGCTGGCTGGCATCACGAAGCGGTTCGGCGACCGTCACCGCCCTCGACGAGGTCTCGCTCGTCGGTCCGGGCGGGCGAGGTTCACTGCCTGCTCGGCGAGAACGGCGCGGGCAAGTCCACGCTCTGCAACGTGATCTTCGGCGTGCACGCGCCCGACGCGGGCGCCATGCGCCTGCACGATCGCCCGTTCAGTCCCGCCGGCCCCGCCGATTCGCTCGAGCGCCGGCATCGTGATGGTCCACCAGCACTTCAGCCTGGTGCCCACGATGACGCGCGGTCGAGAACCTGATGCTCGGTCCTCTGCGGGGCCGGCTCCGCCGCGACGCGTTCGCCGCGCGGATTGCGCGCGCTGACGGCGGAGTATCACCTCGACGTCGAGCCTCGATACGCCCGTCGACGACCTCTCGGTCGGTGAGCGCCAGCGCGTCGAGATCGTGAAGTGCCTCGTGCGCAACCCGCAGCTCCTCGTCCTGGACGAGCCGACGGCGGTGCTGCCGCCCGAGGAGGTCGGCGCGCTGCTCGCCATCTGTCGCCGCGTCGCGGCCGGCGGCCGGGGCGTCATTCTCGTCACGCACAAGCTGGCGGAGATCGCCAGCGTGGCCGACCGCACCACGGTGCTGCGCGCGGGCCGGGTGGTGGAGAGCGTCGAGATGGCGCGCGCCGACATGCGCGCGCTCGTCCGCTCCATGGTCGGGCGGGACATCGTCTCGCTCGACGCCACCGTGGCGGCCTCGCTCGGCGTCGCCGGCGCGCCGACTGCGCCGGCGGCGGTCGCCGCGACGTCGGGCGCGACGCCGGCGGCCGGGCCGCGCGCGTCCGGCGGCCGCTTGCCCGAAGACGCGCTCGTGCTCGACGGCGTGTCCTTCCGCGACGCGGCCGGCAGTCTCCGGCTCGATGGCGTCACCGTCATCGTCAAGCCCGGCGAGATCGTCGGCGTCGCCGGCGTCGAGGGCAACGGCCAGGCCGAGCTGGGGATGATCCTCGCCGGGCTGGCGCGCCCGAGCGAGGGCCGCGTGTTCGTGGGCGGACGGAATCTCACCGGCCGCTCGCCCGGTGAGATCACGGCGGCCGGCGTCGGCATCATTCCGGAGGATCGGCACGGCGTGGCCTGCATCGGCGCCATGAGCGTGGCCGAGAACCTGTTCCTGGGCCGGCTGCACCCATTCACGCGGTGCGGGCTCTTGCGCCGCAAGGCGCTGAGCTCGGCCGCCGCCGCGCTGATGGCGCCGCTTCGACGTGCGCGCTCGCGGTCCGGAGGCGGCGATCGGCGAGCTGTCGGGCGGCAATCAGCAGAAGGCGGTCCTCGCCCGCGAGCTGTCGGTGGAGCCGCTCGTCTTCCTGCTCGCCGCCCAGCCCACGCGAGGGCTCGACGTCGGCGCGGTCAGCGCCGTCTACGGTCACATCCGTGCGGCGCGCGCGCGCGGCGCCGGCGTGCTGCTCATCTCCAGCGAGCTGGACGAGCTGATCGCCGTCGCCGATCGCATCCTCGTCTTCTACCGGGGGCGCATCGTCGGCGAGATGGCGGCGGCGCCGGGCAACCGCGAGGCCATCGGCAGCCTCATGTCGGGCCACGCCGCGTGAGCCGGCCGGGGCTCGGCGCCCTGCCGCGCGCGCTGCCGATCACCGTCCTGCTGCCTCTGGCCGCGACGGTCGTCGGCCTGCTGATCGGCGTCGCGCTGGTGGCGGCGACCGGCGCCTCGGTCCCCGAGGCGGTCGCGGCGTTCTGGGACGGGATGGCCGGCTCCACGTTTGCCTTCGGCGCCTCGATCAACCGGGCGGTGGCGCTGACGCTGGTCGGCCTCGGCTTCATCTTTGCCAATCGCGCCAATCTCACCAACGTGGGCGCCGAGGGTCAGCTGGCCGTCGGCGGCATCGCGGCCACCGCGCTGGCGCTGCACGGCGCCGAGCGTTTGCCTGCTCGGTCTTGCCGTGATCGTGCCGCTCGTGGGCGGCGCGCTCGCGGGCGGGGTGTGGGGCGGCATCGCCGGGCTGCTGCGGGTGCGGCGCGGGACCAACGAGGTCATCAGCACGTTGCTGCTGACCTTCATCGCCCTGCTCATGGTGTACGGGGCCGTGCAGTCCGAGAAGCTGCTGCGTCAGCCGATGACCTCGGCGGCGACGCTTCCGGAGTCGCTCGAGATCCCACCCAGCACCCAGCTGCCCACGCTGCTCGCCGACCCGAGCTCGCCGCTGCACGTCGGCGTCGTCCTCGCCGCGTTCGCGACCCTCGGGGTGGGGCTCGGGCTGGCCAAGACCGCGTTCGGCGTGCGGCTGCGCGCGGTCGGGCTCAACGAGCTGGCGGCCCGGCGGGCCGGGATCCATGACGGGCGTCTGGTCGTCGTCGCGCTGCTGGTGGCCGGCGGGCTGGGCGGCCTCGCCGGCGCCATCATGATCCAGGGCGAGCAGTACATCTTGAAAGCCGGCTTCACCTCGGGTTACGGGTTCGACGGGCTCGTGGTCGGTCTCCTCGCGCGCGGATCGGCGGCCGGGGTCATCGCCGGCGCCGTGCTGTTCGGCTTTCTCCGCTCCGGTGGTCTGAGCATGGAGATCTCGGCCGGCGTGCCGGCCGCCGTCATCGTGGTGATCCAGGGCCTCATCGTGATCGCCATCGCGGGCTCCGCGATCCTGTCCTCCGGAAGGGACGCGCGGTGAGCGAAGACCAGATCGCCGTGTTCCTGGCCTCGTCGCTGCGCCTGGCGATGCCGCTCATCCTGGCCGGCGCCGGCGAGATGGTCAGCGAGCGCGCCGGCGTGCTGAACATGAGTCTCGAGGGCATGATGCTGACGGCCACGTTCGCCGGCGCGCTCGGCTCGTGGGCGACGGGCCGTCCCGTCCTCGGGCTCGCCTGTGGTGTGGCCGCGGCGCTGGCCGTGGCCTTCGTGCAGGCCGTGCTCAGCGTGACGCTGCGCGCGAATCAGCTGGTCGTCGGCATCGGCATCAACATCCTGGCGCTCGGCGGCACGACGTTTCTCTATCGGGAGATCTTCGGCCCGCTCTCGCGCGAGATCATCCCGGGCTTCGCCCCGTGGCACGTGCCGCTGCTCGGCAGCCTCCCGGTGCTCGGCCCGGCGTTCTTCCGACAGGTGGGGCTCGTCTACGCCGGGCTGGCGATCGTCGTCGTCATCTGGCTCGCGCTGGAGCACACGGCCCTTGGGCTGGCCATCCGCGCGGTGGGCGAGGACCCGCGCGCCGCGGACCAGGCCGGGATCCCGGTCGCGCGCGTCCGCTACGTCGGGGTGCTGGTGGCCGGCGTCATGGCCGGCCTCGCCGGCGTCTTCATCTCGGTGGGCGACATCCACACCTTCACCGAGGGCATGACGAACGGGCAGGGCTACCTGGCGCTGGCCGCGGTCATCTTCGGCGGCTGGGTCGGCTGGCGCACGCTCGCCGCCTGCTTGCTCTTCGGGACGGCGACGGCGCTGCAGTTCCAGCTTCCCGCCATGGGCATCGAGATCCCCACGGCCGGTCTGATCATGCTGCCCTACGTGCTGGCGCTCCTCGCGGTGGCCGGACTGACGGGCCGCCACCGCCCACCGGCGGCGCTGACGATCCCCTATCAACGAGGTGGCGGATGACGACCTTCAGCGAGATCTGTCGCATGGACGCGGTGACGCTGGCCGCGCACCTCCGCGCCCGGCGCCTGTCGCCAGTCGAAGTCGTCGATGCCGTGCTCGAGCGTATGGAGCGCCTCGAGCCCGCGCTGCACGCCTTCTGCACGCCGGCGCCCGAAGCCGCGCGGCGCGAGGCGCGCGCGCAGGAGGCTCGCCTGGTCGCCGGGGAGGAGATCGGCCCGCTGGCCGGCGTGCCCGTCAGCATCAAGGACCTCATCCTGACGCGGGGCCTGCGCACCACGTCGGCCTCGGTCGCGTACCAGGACTGGGTTCCGGACGAGGACGACGTGGTGGTCGAGCGGCTGCGCCACGCCGGCGCGATCGTCATCGGCAAGACGAACACCTCGGAGTTCGGCTACAGCGCCACCGGTCACAACCCGCTGTTCGAGACGACGCGCAATCCCTGGAACACGGCGCTCACGCCGGGCGGCTCCAGCGCGGGCGCCGGCGTGGCGGTGGCGACCGGTGTGGGTCCCATCGCCATCGGCAGCGACGGCGGCGGCTCGGTGCGGATCCCGGCGGCGCACTGCGGAGTCTACGGCTTCAAGCCCTCGATGGGGCGCATCCCGCTCTATCCCGGCTCGCGTGACGAGCGCTATCCCGGCGTCTCCGGGTGGGAATCGCTCGAGAACATCGGCCCGCTGAGCCGGACGGTGGCCGATAGCGCGCTCGTGCTCTCGGTCACGGCGGGACCGGACGGGCGCGATCGTCACAGCCTGCCGGCGGCCGACTTCGACTGGCGGCGCTGCGCCGAGGGCGAGCTGCGTGGACTGCGCGTTGCCTACAGCGCGGACTGGGGCTACGCGGCCGTCGATCCCGAGGTGCGGCGGCTCGTGACCGCGGCCGTCCGCGTGTTCGAGCGCGACCTGGGCTGCATCGTCGAGGAGGCGCACCCGGGCTGGGCCGACCCCGGCGCTGCGTACGCCGCGCTCATCGTCGCCGATACCGATCTGGTCGGCATGCGTGAGCTGGCCCGCCGCTACGAAGGGCGCATGTCGTCGCACCTCGTCGATCTGCTGCGCCGTCCGTGGACGGCGGAGGACCTGACAAGCGCGAACATCGACGCGCAAGGCCGTCACCAACCGCATGTGGCGCTTCATGGCCCGCTACGATCTGCTGCTGACGCCCACGCTCGCGGTGCCGCCGTTCGCCGTGCACATGCAGGGTCCCGAGAAGGTCGATGGCCGGTACGTCCGGCCCGAGCAGTGGCTGTCGTTCACGTATCCCATGAACATGACGGGTCAGCCGGCGGCGTCGGTGCCCGCGGGCTTCACGGTCGACGGACTTCCGGTGGGGCTGCAGATCGTCGGACGCCACCTCGACGACGCGCGGGTGCTGCGCGCCTCCGCGGCGTTCGAGGCGGCCGCGCCCTGGCGCGACCGCTGGCCGCCGCTGCTGGCCACGCTCGGACTCTGAGCTCGCGCGCGCGACGATCCGCCGTCGCGAGAATACCGACCGCGGGCTACGTCGCCGGGCCGAGCGCCGCGAGAAACCGCCCGGAGTCGCTGACCCAGCCGAAGATGCCGCCCTGGGCCTTGATCATCTCGAGCGCCGCCGCTGGAACTCGGGGAAGTAGGAGGCCGACGCAGTCCGAGAGGACGCAGGCAGTCGTAGCCGCGGTCGTTCGCCTCGCGCACGGTGGTCTGGACGCAGACCTCGGTGGTCACGCCGCAGACGATGAGCTGCTTGATGCCCGTTCGTCTTGAGGATCGCGTCGAGGTCGGTCGCGTAGAAGGCGCCCTTGCCCGGCTTGTCGACCACCGGCTCGCCCGTCGATCGGGTAGACCTCCTCGACGATGTCGTGGCCGTACTCGCCGCGCACGAGGATCCGGCCCATCGGCCCCTCGTCGCCGATGCGGATCGTCGGATCGCCGCGCGCTCGTCTTCGTCGGCGGCAGGTCGGACGAGGTCGGCACGGTGGCCCTCGCGGGTGTGGATCACGAAGCATGCCCGACCGCGCGGCAGACCTCGAGCACCCGCGCGGCCGGCGGCACGGCCCGGCGCAGGAGGGACGTGTCGTTGCCGAGCGGCTTCGCCAAAGCCGCCGGGGTACGACGAAGTCGCGCTGGAAGTCGATCATCACCAGCGCGGTCGTCCGCGGATCGAACTCGAACTCGTACGGTTCGGCCTTCACGCTCGCCATGCGTCGCCTCCTCCTCATGCCATGGTACTCGGCGCGACGTCAGCGTCGGCCGCGATGCGGGTGCCCGGTCTCGCCCGGCGACCGCGTCGCTCCAGGTGGCCGGGTGACGTGATGAGCGACCTCGCGCCCGCCGCGCTCGAGAAACGCGATCGCCGCCTCGATCTTCGGCCCCATGCTCCCCTGCGGGAACTCGCCGTCGGCCAGGTAGCGCCGCGCCTCCGTCGACGGTGATCCGGTCCAGGAAGCGCTGGTCCGGCTGCCGGAAGTGGACCGCGACCTGCTCGACGCCGGTCGAGAGCACGAAGCAGCGGACACGCCGAGGCTCGCTGCCAGGAGCGCCGAGGCGAGGTCCTTGTCGATCACGGCCTCGACGCCCTCGTAGACGCCGGGCGCCGCCTCGACGACCGGGATCCCGCCGCCGCCGGCGGCGATCACGACGAAGCCCGCGTCGACGCAGCGCCTCGATCTGCGGCGGCTTCGACGATCCGCAGCGGCTGCGGCGACGGCACGACCCGCCGATAGCCGCGGCCGGAGTCCTCGACCATCGACCCAGCCGTCGCGCGTCTGCGTGGACCGGGCCTCCTCCGCGGTGTAGAACGGCCCGATCGGCTTCGTCGGCTCGGCGAAGGCCGGGTCGTCGGCATCGACGACCGTCGTGGGTCAGCATGCAGGCCACCCGGTCCCGGTGCCCGCGCCGGCCGAGCTCGTTGAGCGAGCGCGTTGCCGACGATGTGGCCGATCCCGCCCTGCGAGTCGGCGACGCCATGTCGAGCGAGAGCCGCGGGATCGTCGGCGTCATCGGCGACCAGCTCCGAGCGCAGCAGGATGAAGCCGACCTGCGGACCGTTGCCGTGGGTGACGATCACCCGCCAGCCCGCGGCGACCAGCACGGCGATCTGGCGCGCGATCTCGCGGCGTTCTCGAACTGCTCGGCGATCGTGCCCCGCTGGCCGTCGAGAATCAGCGCGTTGCCGCCGATCGCGATCAGCACGGTCGTCGGAGTCGTCACAGCCGCTTCGCCGGCGACGCCCAGCTCGGCGGCCAGGGCCCGCAGCGCGGCGCCGAAACAGCCGAGCGGGGCGCGCGCGATGCCGGCGCCGATCTGGCCGACGCCCGGCTCGCTGGTGCGCGATGCCGGTGTTGATGACCGGCGCCACGCCGCTCTCGACGACGCGACGGAGCGTCGATCCCGGTCGGCGTCCCGGCGAAGCCGAGGGCGGGCAGGGCGTAGTCCGGGTTTCGCGTCAGCGTGATGCCGTACATCGCGCGCGTGTAGCCCACGGCGTCGGCCGGAGTGCCGCCGACGAAGCGCACGATCGCCGGGGCCGCCGCCCATGGCGAAGCCGCCGATCCCCGCCGTCTCGGTGATCGCGCTGTCGCCGAGGTCGGGGTTGGCGTCGTCCGGGCCGTAGCCGGGAAAGTAGAGGCCGTCGGGCACCGGCGGCCGGAGCCGTGAACCACGGGTCGCCGGTCCCGCTCACGCGGATGCCGAACTCGACGCCGTTGCGCGCCATCGCCGTCACCACGGTCGAGCCGTCGACGCCGTGCGCGGCGTCCAGGGTGGCCTTGCAGGCGGCCATCGACAGGTTGAGGAAGAAGTGGTCGTTGGCGCGCAGGAAGTCGAGCACCGCGGCGGCGGTCGGCGCGTCCACCGCCCGCACCAGCGAGGGGGCGATGGCCCGCGTGAAGAGCGACGTGGCGGCCACGTTCCGGTTGTGGCACTCGTCGCCCATCTGCAAGCGCCTGGGCCGTGATGCGCTTGAGATCGATCGGCCCGGCCGCCGAGCGAGCACACGAGCGAGCGTCGGACCGAGCGTCTGCGCCATCCAGCGCAGGCGGTCGAGCACCGAGGCGTCGTACGCTCCGAAGCGGAGCACCTTGCCGAGCCCCTCGTTGAGGGTCGCGAAGGCACGGTTGCCCTCGGCCGCGTTCTCGACGACGAGCACCGGCATCGAGGGCGACACGACGCCGGCCATCGGACCGACCGCGCCGTGCTCGTGGCACGGCGTCGAAGGTGACGCCGCCGGAGTCGATGAGCCCACGGGCCGCCTCGGGGCTCGCCGCCCAGCCCTCGAACAGGATGGCGCCGATCGCGGCGCCCTGCATCGGCCCGCACATGCGCTCCCACTCGATCGGCGGCCCGGCGTGCAGGAGCGTGCGGCCGGCGAGCGCGGGCATCGCCTCACGCGCCGGCCGGACGTCGACGAGCGTCGGGCGCGCCGGACGATGCGGGCGATCGCCGTCTCGTTGGCCGATCGCACTCGCGCGCCGATCGGGTCGTCCGGATCGTCCTCGAGGCGGGCGACGAGCAGACCGAGCTCGCGATCGCCCCCGGCCGGAGGCCGCCAGTCGAGCTGCGTGACGCTGGCGCCGTGGGCGCGCGGTGGCTCGGCGAACGCCGCCAGCCCGACGTTGATCGCGTGGACGCCGGAGGAAAAGATCCCGGCGGATGCTGAGGCCGGGCTCACGGGTGCGGGCCCGTCGGGCGCGCGCCGGCGGTGCGCGCGGCCAGGATGGCCAGGCGAGCGGCGCCGGCATTGCTGGGCGCCAGCAGAACGCCGGCGGCAGACAGCCGCGCCTCCTGCTCGCGCAGTCCCTGCGGATCGGCGATCGTCCCGCACACCGAGCCGATGACGATCAGCTCGCGGCCCGCCCGCGCGGCCTGGCGTCGCGCCGCCTGCAGCACGGGCGCGAGCGCGCCGGCAGGATCGGGGTGGCTGCCGTAGCCGAGGACGACGTCGAGAAGCACGACGGCCGTCGCCGGGTCGTCGGCGCTCGCCGCGATCCGCTCGTTGCGGAGCCGGAGATCGATCATCGGATGCGGTCGGCCCACCGTGAACTCGTCGTCGCCGAGGTCCAGTAGCGAGTGGACGCCACGGGCGCTGGCGTCGGGAAAGGCTTCCTTCAGGAGCAGGGCCGCCTCGTACGCGAGCGTGCCCCCACTGTAGAGCCCACGGATGGCGCGCTGGCCCGGCGCCAGCTGCGCCGCCCGGTCGACGACGGCCTTGACGAGCTGGCCCTCGTTGTCGAATGCGAGGTCGGCCCCGGCCGGGCCACCGCCGGCGAGCTTCACCGCGAGGACGGCGGCGTCTTCGAGCGTCGTCGCCGGCGTCGCCCCGGCGGCGACGCTGACGGCGGGATCGCCGCCCAGGAAGCAGACGACGACGGGCTTGCCGGCCGTTCGCGCGCGCTCCAGGACCCGCTGGCTGACCGTCGGCGACGGCGGCTTCGAGATCAGCACGATGACGGCGGTCTCGGCGTCGCCCGCGAGCCGCTCGAGCGCCGCCAGCATCATGAGTCCACCGATGCGCTCGTCGAGGTCGCGCCCTCCGACCCCGATCGCCTGCGAGATTCCTTCGCCGAGCCGATCGATCAGGCAGACGACCTGCTGGAGCCCGGTGCCGGACGCCGCGACGAGGCCGATGCGACCCCGGCGCACGACGTTGGCGAAGCCGAGCGGCACGCCGTCGAGGATGGCGGTGCCGCAGTCGGGGCCCATGAGCAGCAGCCGCTTGCGGACGGCCAGGCGCTTGAGCTCGATCTCGTCGGCCACGGAGACGTTGTTGCTGAACAGGAAGACGTGCAGGCCGCGCTTGAGCGCCTTGAGCGCTTCCGCCGTCGCCAGGGGCCCGGGGGTGGAGATCAGCGCCAGGTTGGCGGCGGGATCGTCGGCCACCGCCCCGGCGATGGTCGTCGGAGCGGAGCGCGCGAAGGCGCTGGCGGTGGTCTCGGTCGCCTTCGCGAGGAGGACGGCGGCGTGCGCGAGAGCCGCCTCGGCGGCGGTCGCGTCGCCACCGGCGACCGCGACGATGAGATCAGTGGGCCGCGCCGCCGCCGCGGCCTCGTCGACAAGACCGGCGGCCTTGAGCAGCTCGCAGTTGGCCGGGGTGGCGGCGAGGAGCGCGGCTCTGCGCACGCCGGGGAGCCGCTCGACCTCCGCGGCCACCCGCATCAGCTCGACGGAATCGCGGTACGTGTCGCGGAGGATCCGCGAGCGGACGACGGTTGCCGTCATGTCATCGCCGATCTCCACGCGCAACGAAGCTAAGCCGCTCGGGGCAGGTCGTCAAGCCTTCGTCACCCCGCCGCCTCGCGGAGCGGCACGAAGCGGCTCGGCCGTGGGCCCGGCGGCGCCGATCAGTGCGCCAGCGGGTCCGGACGAAGCTGGAAGTGCACGACGATGGGCTTCTTGCCCTTGCCGCCTTCCATGAGCCAGGGCGCCCGGTCACCGCTCGTCGTCCACAGGCCGCGGCCCTTCCAGCCGGCGTTCGGGTCGTCGATGCGCCCGTCGAACCCCTTGGCGTAGAACCCCAGGGGATACGGCACGCGCAGCACGATCATCTTGCCGTCCTTGAGCGCGATCAGGCCGTCGTTGAGGTTGCCGGTCGACATCGGCACGTCCTCGCCGAGGCCGAACGTGTTGTGCTGGTCGACCCACGTGTAGTAGCTCGACTCCGCACTGTTCTCGCCGATGCCCTGGAAGCCCGGTCCCGGGTACTGATAGAACGACCAGCCTTCGGGACAGTGGTCGCCGGTGGCCTTCGGGCCGTTCAGCGGGCCCTTGCACTGGCGACGGTCGAAGCTGCCGATGTGCCCGCTGCCCATCGACGCCCACACGACGCCCTGCTTGTCGATATCAGCGCCGCGGATTCCGAAGTACGGCTTCGGCACGTTGTAGATCTCGGCGAGCGCGGTCGCCGGCGGGTTCGATCCGGGAGCGACCCGGACGACCGCCGCGGTGCCACCGAAGACGCCGACCGAGCCCCAGATCGATCCGTCGACGGGGCTCGGCATCACGGCGTAGAAGCCGCCGGCGATGCGCTTGTCCTTGGTCGGATCGACGGGCTGGTCGGGCTCGACGTAGTCGTCGCGCTGGCCGTTGCCGTTGGTGTCCAGCACGAACGCCGTCCACCCCTGTGACTTCGCAGCATCACCCGTCTCGTCGAACGTCTTCGTGTTGACCCACCCCAGCACCGGGCCCCCGCCGCTGGTCCACAGCGTGTCGTTGGCGTCGTAGCCGAACTGCAGGTGGTGGGTCTGGAAGCACGTGTCGACGAACGTGTACTTCTTCGTCTTCGGATCGAGGATCGCCAGGTGACGGTTGGCCTGCTCCATCGGGTAGAGCTTGGCGGAGGGCTGCTCCGAGCCCTTCTGACAGAAGCTCGGATTCTTCGGGCCTCGCACCGCGGCCGCGAGCCAGACCCGGCCCTGCTTGTCGAACATCGAGTTGTGGTTGTTGACCTTGGTGTCCCAGATCTTCTCGTCACCCCAGTAGGCGGAGGGCGCCATCGGGCGCGGGATCGCGGCGTGCCCAGGACCGAAGCGCCTCCGGCGTGTCGGCGTCCCGCACCGGGGCGGTGAAGCTCGTGACCGTGTTCGTCGTGGGATCCAGGATCGGCAGCACGTCGGTCGCGTACTCCGGCGAGCCATAGAGTGGGCCGTAGGCGTTGACCCTCGGATCGCGACGATCCGAGGCGATCAGATCGTGAAGATACTTCTTCGGATCGCCCCACTCCCACGTGGTCACGACGATGTTGCGCTCGACGCCCTGCGGTCGCGGCGGCGTGCTGTGCGGCAGCTCGCCCCGCGCGATGCGATCGGTCCAGTCGCCGTAGTACTTGAACGGCGCGCTCCCGAGGCCCTGGGTGAGCGGGGTCAGCATGAACGGGGCGGCCTGTCCCGACTGCACCCGGCGAATCCACGCGCTTTCTCCGGAATCGAACGGGCCAAACGCCGCGGGGATGGTGCGCGTGGAGAGCTGCCCCAGCTGGTGACAGCCGATGCAGGCGCGATTCTTCACCACGGTGAGCCAGTCGCTCTGGGTGATGTTCGCGGGGATGTTGCTCTTGCCGCCGAACTGATCCAGCCTCCGGGATCTTGAGCATCGAGTACCAGTAGATCGCCGGATAGTACTGCGCCGCGGCAGCCGCGTTCGGCGCCGGCACCGCCCGGAGGTTCAGCGGCTTGCCGAGCTCGCCGTCGACCTTGGGTGAGTCGACGAGGCCGTAGCCGCGGACCCACACCTTGTATCGGGCCTTCGGAAGGTCGGGCACCACGTAGCGGCCCTGGTCGTCGGTGGCCACGATCCGGGCGAATCGGGTGGGGAGCTCGGTGGTCTCGGCGATGACCCAGACGCCGGCCTCGGGCCCGTTCGGCCCGCTGACGACGCCCCCGATGTCGTCGCTGTCGATTGGCACCGTTGCGCTCGCGGGTGGCTGGGCGCCGAGCTCGCGCACCGCGCCGGCCCAGACCGCGGCGATCACGACCGCCGACACGCCGAGGTACAGCGCCTGCTTCGTCGTCATGGCGCCACTCCTTTCAGATTCGGCCCACTTCAGGGGGAACGCGAGCGGATCATACCCCCAGAGGCGAACGAACGCGCGGGCCACACCGTGCGGCGCCGGCGCCTTCGGCGGCGATCCCGCCTGGGCGGTGGCCTGAGGAACCTCGCTGGCAGAGCGGATGCAGTCAAACATCCGGGAACCCAGCAACGTGGACAAGCCCTCGGGTGACGGCGGCGCTGCGAACGGCGCCGAAGCCGACACGAACGAATCGAAGACCGCCGTGGTTGCCGCCCTGTGCGGCAATGCCGCGCTCAGCGTGCTCAAGGGGCTCAGTGCCGCGGCGACGGGCAGCGCGGCCATGCTGGCCGAGACGCTGCATTCCATCGCCGATACCGGCAACGAGGCGCTGCTGCTGCTCGGCATGCGGGCCGCGCGTCGCCCGCCCGACGAGCGACACCCGTTCGGGCACGGCAAGAACGTCTATTTCTGGGCGTTCGTGGTGTCGGTCATGCTGTTCACGGTCGGCGGCGCGTTCTCGGTCTGGGAGGGCGTTCGCAAGCTGCTGCACGGCGGCGAGCACGCCATGTCCCTCTGGGCCTATGCGATCCTGACCGGCGCCTTCGTCTTCGAGGCGGCCTCGCTGGCCGTCGCGGTGCGCTCACTCCGTCGGGTCCAGGCCGGTCGCTCGCTCGCCGAATTCTGGCGCGAGACCCGCGACCCCACGCTCCTCACCGTGCTCCTGGAAGATACGGCGGCGCTGGCGGCCGTGGTGGTCGCCGCCGGTGGCCTGGCGCTGGCGCAGGCCACCGGGAGCCCAGTGTGGGACGCGATCGCCTCGCTGGTCATCGGCGTCATTCTCCTCGCCGTCGCGGTCGTCCTCGCGCTGGAGAACCATTCGTTGTTGATTGGCGAGCGAGCTCAGGAGGATGTCGAGCGGATGATTCGCGACGCGCTGGCTCGTGACGCCGCCGTCGTGTCGATCGACAGGATCCGTACGATGCACGTCGGGCCGCACGAGATCATCGCGATGCTTACCGTGCGGCTGCGTGATGATCTGACGGCGACCGACGTGGTCGGCGCCATTGCCCGGCTTCACGCCCTGATCGAGACGGCGCTCGCCCGCGACGTCAGGCCCGGCTTCGTCGCGATCGAGCCGGTTGGCCTGGGTCGACCCCGGCAGGCGGCCTGAGGTGCGGGTCACATGTGATCATTGAGCGCACGGGCAACAGACTCCGAGTCCACCGGCATCAGACTCGACCTGGGAGGCCGCGTATGGAGCTGTTCATCTTCGCGCGTTTTCACGCGCGGGCCGGGAACGAAGCTGCCGTGGCGGCAACGCTGCTCGATGTCGTCACTCCGAGCCGCGAGGAGCCGGGCTGTCTCAGCATTCACGCGTTCCGGTCGGTACGCGATCCGCAGCTGTTCTACATTCACTCACGCTGGAACGATGAGCAGGCGTTCGATCGGCACGGCGGCCTGCCGCACACGGTGCGTTTCGTCGAGCGGGTCGCGCCCCTGATCGACCACCCGCTCGACGTCACACGGGCCGAGCAGATCGGCTAGCGGCGAGTCCTGCGCGATGTCTTCTTTCGCCGGGGCGACGTCACCGACTTCAGTTGCGGCAGGATCTCCTCGGCGTAGAACTCGAAGAAGCCCTTCTGGTCCTTGCCGACCTGATGGACGCAGATGTGATCGAAGCCCGCCGCGGCGTACTTGCGGATGGCGGCGAGGTGACGCTCGGGATCCGGGCCGCAGGTGATGGACTCCGCGACCTGATCTGCGGTGACGAGCCCGGCCACGGCCTCGAAGTGTTCGGGCAGGGGGAGCTCCCACGACAGGCTGCTCTCCATGGCGGAGGTCGGCCACTGCTCCTTGGCGATGCGCTTGGCCGTCACCTCGTCCTTGGCCCAGCACACCGTCAGCTCCGCATAGCGTGGCTTGCGAGCGCCGCCCGCCCGGTCGAAGGCCGACAGCAGGGAGGCGTCCGGATCGGTGCCGATCATGCCGTCTCCGACGCGCCCGGCCAGATCGGCGCTCCGCGGACCGCCCACGGCCACGTACAGCGGGGGCGGAGAGTCGGGCAGCGAGTAGAGCCGCGCGTTCTCCACCGTGAAGTACCGACCGTGGTAGCTCTGATTGCCACCTTTCCACAACAGGCGGATGATCTCGATCGCCTCCTCGAGACGAGCCTGGCGAACCTCTGTCTCGGGCCAGCCCTGGCCGACGACGTGCTCGTTGAGATTTTCGCCGGTGCCCACGCCGAGGAAGAAGCGTCCGGGCATGAGCGTGGCGGTCGTGGCGGCGGCCTGCGCGATGATCGCGGGGTGGATGCGCATGGTCGGGCAGGTGACGGCCGTGCCGACCATGAGGCGCTGCGTGGCCTGGGCGATCGCGCCCAGCACACTCCACACGAAGGGGCTCTGGCCCTGCCGATCGGTCCAGGGATGGAAGTGGTCCGAGATGAGGGCGAAGCCGAACCCCGTGTCCTGCGCCATCTGAGCGTAGCGGACGAGGTCGGCGGCGGGCTGTTCCTCGCTGGAGAGCTTGTAGCCGAGGGTGATCATGACGTCTCCTTGCCTGCGCGCTTTTGGTCGAGCATTGTCGAATTGACGAAGGCGAGCGGCCGGGCCCGGACGTGCCGGGCCCGGCCGGCAGCTCGCTAGCTGGCCTTCTTCATCCGAGCCCGTTCCTGCTTGGCCCGGGCCGCTCCGATCGCCGTCTTGACGTCCTTTTCCTCCTCGGGCGGCGGCAGCACCGCGGGCATGCCGAGGCCTTTGACCCACAGCTCTCGACTCCAGCCCGTCGTGTGATAGAGGTGCTCGTCCTCCTGGTCCTCGACCTGCTTGTAGGCATCGCGGAGCGCCTGGGCCGTCTCACCCTTGGCCTTGCCCGCCAGCATGCCGATCAGCTCCCAGTTCAGGTGGTCCTTGGTCTCGGCGAGCACGACGCACTCGGTGGCCACCAGCTCGGCCGCCTCCGGGGGACCGCTCTCGAGCGCCATCTCCATGGCTTCGACGAGCGATTCGCCGATGTGCCGCACCACCGCACGACCCGGCGTCTCCGCTTCCGGATCCAGATTGAGCTTCGTGAACACCTCCCGCACGACCTCGACGTGGTGCTTGGTTTGCTCGAGATACTCTTCCCACTCTTCCTCGAGGTCTTCGTTCTGCACGCAGCGAAGCGCGGCCTCGTAAACTTCCACGCCCCCCATCTCGGTCTGGAGCGCCTGATAGAGCAATTCCTGCATTTGTTCTTCGTTCATCGGTGCGACTCCTTTCTCGTGGTGTCAGGCACGCCAGTGCAAGGAGGGTACCGATAGCGGAATGATGGCGGCGCGAGGTCTACGTGGCTCGCTGGCGGTTCGCGCCGATAGGCCGGTCACCGCATCCCGGTGCGGGCCGACGTTCGACGCGTGCCTCGACCTGCTGTGGCGAGCTGGCCGATGGGCCGGGCGGGATGCGACCGTCGCGAGCCGTGGTCGCCGCGCCCGGCTGCCACGGGGGTCGGCGATCGGCGCTGACACGGGCGCGGTGCCGACGCGGGCGGCCAGGAGCAACCGGGCGCGAAGAGCCTTCAGGAAGGCATTCGACAGGCGCGCGTCAGCGGCGTCGACGATCAGCCCGGCACTACGATATGACAGGCCCAGGCACTCGCCGGCGCGCACCCAGTCGCCAACGCTGAAGATCTGGTACGCCCGGTGGCGGGCGACCCCCGTGACGGCGCAGAGCGGCTCGCCGTGGTCGTCAGCCCGCAGCTTGCCGTCCGACGCCAGCGACCAGGTGTACGGCGTCGCCGCGAGCCAGCCGAGGAATCTCTCGAGGTCCGCTGAAGGCCGAGGCGGGGCGAGGAGGCGCCGCCAGACGGCGATCGGGCTGAGGCCACGCATCAGGCCACCGGCCTCGGCGGCGCCGCCAGCGGCGCCGGCAGCGTCTCCTTGACCTCGCCGATGGAGACGGAGGGCATGAGCCGGATGAATCCGAGGAACAGCAGGAAGAAGAAGCCGAAGCTCCCGATCGTCAGCGTCGTGTCGACGAGGGCCGGCACGAAGATGCCCCACGTGTAGGGAGAGAAATCGTGACCCAGTGACGGCACGATGATGTTGAAGCGCTCCAGCCACATCCCGATCAGGACCGCCACCGAGACCGCGAACAGCACCGCCGGGCGGCGGCGGGCCGGTGCCCAGAAGAACAGCAGGGGCACGAGTGAGTTGCAGACGTACTGCACGATCACCAGCGGGGCATAGGTGGCAGTGACTCGCCAGACCAGGGACGTGCGCTCGAACACGTCGCCGCTGTACCAGGCGGTGAACGCGTCACACACGTAGAAGTACGTCAGCACCAGGCTCGTGACCAGCAGCAGCTTGGCCAGCGCGTCGAGATGCCGGGCGGTGATGTAGGGGTGCAGCCGGAAGTAGGAGCGCATCGGCAGGATGAGCACCAGCACCATGGCGAAGCCGGACAGGATGGCGCCGTCCACGAAGAAGGGTGCGAACAGCGTCGAGTGCCAGCCGGGGAGCAGCGCCATGGCGAAGTCCCACGACACCACACTGTGGACGGACAGCACCAGCGGCGTCGCCAGGGCCGCGAACAAGCCATAGGCCCGCTTGTAGTGACGCCACTGCCGGTCCGATCCCGTCCAGCCCAGGGCGAGGCAACCGTAGATCCGTCGGCGCCAGCCGCTGGTGACGTCCCGGATCGCCGCCACGTCGGGAATCAGCCCCACGATGAAGAAGACGGTGCTGATCGTGAGGTACGTCGACACCGCGAACACGTCCCACAGCAGCGGCGATTTGAAGTTGGGCCAGAGGCCGCGCTGGTTCGGGTACGGGAACAGGTAGTACACGAACCAGAGGCGCCCGACGTGGACGATGGGAAACAGCCCGGCGGTCATGACCGCGAAGATCGTCATGGCCTCGGCGGCGCGGAAGATCGATGTCCGCCAGCGCGCCCGGAAGAGAAACAGGATCGCCGAGATCAGCGTGCCGGCGTGGCCGATGCCGATCCAGAAGACGAAGTCGGTGATGTACAGGGCCCAGTACTGGGGCGTCCGGAGCCCCGTGACCCCGAGGCCGAAATCGACCTGCCACGCGAGGCCGACCACGAAGCACAACAGCAACACGGCGGCGAGCGTGATCCACGCGAAGTACAGCGGGCCGGGCGCCTCGAGGGTGCGAACCACATCACGCGTGACATCGTCATAGGTGGGCTGCTGCGACACTGCTGATCACCTGTCCTTCACTTCCGACCCTACGCCCGGGGCTGGCGTGTGTCATGACGCGGCGTTTCGACGCGCTGCTTCGACGCGGTGTGGCGAGGGCGGCGACGGCGGGCGCGCGACTGCAGTGGTGGCCTCTTGACGCACCGGGGATTGGCCTGATAGACCACGTGGCACATGCTGCCTCGCCCGCTCCGTGCCCGCCCGCTCGTGGCAGGGCCCTCGCGCTTCGCCTGTTCCTGGTCGCCGGCCCGGACGCCGAGTGCCGCCCGCAGTCGTGCGGTGAGCCTGTGATGGGTCACGGCGGCTCCGGGGCACGCTTCGAGCGCCGAGACGCGGCCCTGCACTTTGCCGGCGGACCTGACCCGATCGCGGTCACCGTCTGCAGCCCGCGCATCGTGCGCGTGACCCTTGGCGCCAGCGGGGCGTCGGACACCTCGTTCGTCGTCCCCCGGACCTGGGCGCCCACGCCGCTCGAGACCACCGACGGCGAGGTCGTCAGGATCAAGACCAGCGACCTGCAGCTGGCGTGCGAGACGCAGCCCGTACGCCTGGCCTTCGCCGACGCCTCCGGCGCATGGCTGCTGCGCGAGCCCGCCGACTCCGGCATGGCCATCGAGCGCGACGCCGACGGCGCGGCGCGCGTGCGGGCGCGCTTCGCCTTCGAGGGCGAGCAGCATTTCTACGGGCTCGGCCAGGGCGGTGGACGGCTGGACCGTCTGGGGCAGGCGCGCCAGCTCTGGAACTCGCATCTTGGCCACGGCCCCGGCTCGGACATCGGGATCCCGCTGCTGGTCTCCAGCCGCGGCTACGCGCTCTTCTTCGACAACCCGAGCGACGCCACGCTGGCCGTGGGCCGCTCGGACAACGGCGTGCGCATCGACTACACGGCCGAGGCCGCCGCCCTGACGTGGTACTTCCTGATCGGTCCCGACCTGCGCGGGCTCATGGGCGAGGTGGCCGAGCTGCTCGGCCGGGCGCTGCTGCCGCCGCGCTGGGCGCTCGGCTTCCTCCAATCGACCCGCCACTTCAACGACACCGACGAGCTGCGACGCCTGCCACGCACGATTCGCGACAAGCGGATTCCGTGCGACGCGCTGATCTATCTGTCGAGCTACGGAGAGGCCAAGGGCTGGAACCGCGGGGTGGGGCATCTCGAGTTCCAGCCCGATCTCTGGTCCCAGCCGGCCGCGCTGCTCGAGGACGTGCGCGCGCAGCACTTCGAGGTCATCACCCACGAGTATCCGGTGCTGCACGAGGAGTCGCCGCTGTTCGCCGAGGCCGAGGCCCGCGGCTATCTCCTGGCCACCGGCTACGAGCGGGGCGCCGGCGGCGTGGCCAATTACCGTCAGGGCCAGCGCCACCTGGACTTCTCGAATCCGGACGTGTGCACCTGGTGGTGGGCGGCGCACCGGGAGCTCGTGGGTCTCGGAGTCGGTGGCTGGTGGCTCGACGGCGGCGAGGGGCCGCCGGCCGCCGCGAAGCTCGCCGGCGGCGACGGCACGCGCCTGCACAACATCTACGATCGGCTCCGCCACCAGGCCTTCGCCGAGGGCGAGGCCGCCGCGCGCCCCGAGCAGCGCCCCTTCCTCCTGACTCGCTCGGGGGCCGCCGGGATGCAGCGGTTCGGCGCCTCGACCTGGTCCGGCGACATCAACAACGACTTTCCGACGCTGGATGCGCAGATCCCTCTTGGCCTGAATACCGGGTTGTCCGGCGTCCCGTACTGGGGCACCGACGTGGGCGGGTTCTTTCACCCGGTGCCGGAGACCGGCGAGCTCTACGCGCGCTGGTTTCAGCTCGGAGCCTTCAGCCCGATCTTCCGCTCGCACGGCTGGGTGTGGCGCGAGCACGTGCCGTGGGCCCACGGCCCCGAGGTGGAGGCGATCTGCCGCCGCTACGCCGAGCTGCGCTACCAGCTCTTGCCCTACACCTACACGCTGGCCTGGCAGGCCCACACGCAGGGCCTGCCGCTGATGCGCCCGCTCGTCCTGAACTATCCGGACGATCCGCGGACGTGGACGCTCGATCACGAATACCTGTGGGGCGACGATCTGCTGGTGGCCCCGGTGACCCGTGAGGGCGCCACCGCGTGGCCGGTCTATCTGCCACGCGGAAGCTGGTTCGATTTCTGGACGGGCGAGCGCCACGCGGGGCCCCGCGGCGTGACGATCCCGGCGCCGCTCGATCGGCTGCCGCTGCTCGTCCGCGGCGGCGCGATCCTTCCGCTCGGCCCGGTGGTGCAGCACACCGGCGAGCGTCCGCTGGACGAGCTGATGCTCCAGATCTATCCGGAGGGCACCTCACGCTTCGAGCTGTACGAGGACGACGGACGCTCGAATGCGTATCGCCGCGGCCAGTACGCGCTCACGCCGATCGTGTGCGAGACCGCACCCGGGCGGGTCACGGTCCGCATCGAAGCGGCGACCGGTGATCGATCGGTGGTGCCCGCCGCTCGCCGCTATCGCTTCCGCCTGCGCGTTGGCCGCCCGGCCGCCGTGACCGTCGACGGTGCCGGGCTTCCGCAGAGCAGCGGTGACGCCACCGGCCCCGGCTGGTGGATGGACGACGCAGGATTTCTCTGCGTCCGCCCACCCGAGCGAGCGTCGCTGACCGTCGTCGTGAGCTAGCCTAGTTTCATGGGGGGCCCTGAAAGGGCCCCCCATACCCCCCACGCTACGCGGCCCGGGAAACCCGGGCCGCTCCGCGACCGTGGCTGCCCTGGCGGCTCAGCTCTTGAAGTACCAGGTCTCCGTGTGGGCGATGTGGGGGTTGTCGCTCACCGCGCTGTTCCAGAGCCGCTCGGGGACGTTGCCGACGTTGTTCTTGATCACGCGCACGCCCTGCGAGGCCGGCGAGTTCGAGACGACGGGGATCAGCCACAGCTCGTCGAGCGCGATCTTCCAGACTTCCTTGGCCAGCCGCGTGCGCTCCGCATCGGGGACGCTGAACGAGCGGCGGTAGGTGGTCATCAGCTCGACCATCCGGGCCGGCGGCTGCTTGCCCTTGGCGCCGGCGCTGGAATACCACACCCCATAGAGCGGCCCCAGCGGGCTCTGCGCCTCGGCGGGGAAGAACAGCGGGGGGTGGCCGTACATGTTGTCGGCGCCCCACTGGGTCTCGAAGTAGATCTGGTGCTCGTTGGCGCGCGTGCGTGCGGTGGCCAGCCCCCGCTCCATCTCCTGCACCTCGCCGCGGATGCCGATGGCCCGCCACTGCTCGACGATCATCTCGGCGACGCGCGTGAACGGCAGGAAGCCGAGATAGGTCGTCAGGGCCAGCCGCAGCCGGCCGCTGCCGTCGAGGCGCAGGCGATACCCTTCGCTGTCCTTCTTGGTGAGGCCCAGCGCGTCCAGCATCTCGTTGGCCTTCTTCACGTCGAGCGCCGTGTGCAGCGTCCTGAACGCCGCCCCCGGAGAGTACAGCGTACGGTCACCCGGCGCCGCCGATCCTGTCTGGCCGAGGCCGAGCACGAAGGTCTCGTTGATCTGCTGGCGATCGATGCCGTGAGAGAGCGCGATGCGGAAGTTGCGCGTGCTGAGCCACTTGGCGATCTCCGCATCCGCCTCGTAGCTCTGGTTGCAGAAGAGCCCGACGTCGGCGCCCTGATCGGAGGGATCGAGGTGGACGCGGTAGTTGCCCTTCTGCTGGTTCTCCACCAGCACCGGCAGCTTGCTGATGTCGATGTGGCGCGCCTGCGAGTCGTACTCGCCGGCGATCGCGCGCAGGTTGATCAGCTCCAGGTTCTCGCCCAGCGTCATGCGGATCCGGTCGATGTAGGGCAGCTGGTTGCCGGCCGTGTCGACCCATACGCTGTAGGGATTGCGCTCCAGGATCCACGTCGGCGTGTTGATCGGCGACACCGTCTTCCACGGCGTCACCACCGGCAGGTCGGGGTTGCGGCAGGCGTCGTTGCGGTTCTTGAACAGCAGCACCCAGTTCTCGAACTTGAGATCGGCCAGCTGCTTGGCCAGATCGTCCTTGGAGGCGAACTTGGGGTGGAACTGCTTGAGGTAGTGCGCGGGCGCGAAGCCGCCCAGCGCGTCACGCCCGAAGCGGGCGTGGTGCCCGATGCCCCACACCGAGGCCATCACGGTGGGCAGCGCGAAGTACGGCTCGGGCGCGACGATCTGCACGGTGCTCGCGTCCACCTTCTTGATGCTGATGGGCCTGCCGTTGATGGTCATCACCGACAGCGGGACCGGCACGATCTCCTGGTTCGAGTAGACCTCCTCGAACCAGAAGACGAAGTCGTCGGCGGTGAACGGCATCCCGTCGCTCCACTTCATGCCCCGGCGCAGGTGCAGGGTGGTGACCTTGCCGTCGGGGCTGACCTCCCAGCCGCGGGCGATGTTCGGCACGAGCTTGGTGCCCGTGTAGTCCCAGAAGAGGAGCTTGTCGTTCTGGGCCGCCCGGTGGCCGTTCGAGGTGTCGAAGGGGCCCGTGAATCCCCGCCGCCAGGTGCCACCGTACTTGCCGATCTCGCGCAGCGGCTTGACGACGAGCGGATCCTGGCCGATCCGCTCCTGCACCGGCGGAAGCTTGCCGGCCTTCACCAGGCTCGGCCAGCTCCGGCGCCTCCTTGAAGCGTCTTGGGATAGCGCGCGATGTCGGTGACGACCTCGGCGCCCTCCAGCTTGCCGACCAGATTGTTGGTGGAGGGCTGCGTACCCTGCGCGAGGGCCCGCGACACGAAGAGATCCGGCAGCTGCGCGGCGGACAGCGCGAAGAGGCCGGCCCGCAGCACGCTCCGGCGCGATGGGTGAGAGTTCGGCGTCTCCGGGGTCGGCTCCACCGCGTCGTGGTCGCTCATGTGGTTCCCCTTACGGTCGAGGAGTGAATGACACGAAACCGCCTTGTGGGCGGTCACACGCTAGCAGTAGGATCTGCCGGGTGTCAACGAGCCTCCCCGCGTCGTCCAGTCTCCCGGCGGCCACGGTACGTGTCGACTGCGGCGCGCCGCTCGGCCCGCTCCGCCGCCTGTGGACCAGCTTCGGCTACGACGAGATCAACTGGACGTCCACGCCCACCGGCAAGCGGCACCTGAAGACCATCCGCGATTTCGCCGAACAGCCGTACTACGTGCGCTCGCACTACATCTTCAACAGCGGGATCGGCTGGTCGCTGCCGCACTGGGGTGCCGGCAACGTCTATCACGAGGACGCCGCCGGCCGGCCGTTCTACGACTTCAGCATCGCCGACCAGGTCTACGACGCGGTGGTGCAGGCCGGGCACCGGCCGCTGGTGGAGCTGGCGTTCACGCCGCGCGCGCTCGTGCCCGAGGACGCCGAGAAGCGCTTTGCCTTCGAGCCGAGCCCGACCCAGTGGAGCCCGTACGAGGCCGGGCTGTGGGCGACGCCGCCGCGCGATTACGACCGGTGGGGCGGGCTCGTCCACGCGCTGGTGGCGCACTGCGTGGAGCGCTACGGGGCGGAGTCCGTGCGCGGCTGGCTGTGGGAGCTGTGGAACGAGCCCGACATCGCCTACTGGCGGGGCACGGCCGAGCAGTTTCACGCGCTCTACGACGTGACCGCGGCGGCCGTGAAGGCCGCGCTGCCGGAAGCCCGGGTGGGCGGACCCGCCACCACCGGCGATCTCGGCCCCGGCCGGCGCGGCCACGAGTTCCTGCGCGGCTTCCTCGCGCACTGCGCGCAGCGCGGGACGCCGCTCGACTTCGTCTCGTTCCACACCAAGGGCGGGCGCTTCACGCCCTGGCGGGTCTACGGTCCGCTCGGCGGACCGGCGCCGACCCGGCAATCGCCCTCCAGCCTCAAGATGCTGCGCGAGGTCCGCGCCGCGCTCGACGCCGTGGGCACGCACCCGGCGTTTCGCGATCTGCCCTGCATCGTGGACGAGTGCGATGCCTCGGTGCCGGCCCACTGGGGCGTGTACGACAACGCCAACTTCGCCTATCGCAACACCGAGTACTTCCCGGTCTTTCAGTGCAAGCTGATGAAGAAGCTGCTCGACCTCGATGCGCGCGGCGGCGCGCGTGTCCATCAGGCGACCACGTGGAGCTTCTACTTCGAGGGCGAGCGCTTCTTCGAGGGCACGCGCAGCCTCTTCACCGCGGGAGGGATCGACAAGCCGGTGCTGAACGCCTACCGGATGCTCAGCCGCCTGGGCGACACGCGTCTGACCGTCCAGTCGAGTCGCGCGTGGTCGCTGGATCGCCTGGACGACGGCGAGGCGGCGATGCCGGAGGAGATCGACGCGCTGGCGACGCGCCGGCCGCGACGGCGTGCAGGTGCTCGTGTGGCGGCACGCCGACGACCAGTACGCCGCCGACGCGCGCGACACGGAGGTCGTGCTCGGGCTGGAGCGGCTGCCGTTCGGCGGCCACGTTGCCGTGAGCCACTGGCGGATCGATGCCGCGCACAGCAATAGCCATGCGGCCTGGCGGGCGCGGGGCGCGCCGCAGGATCCTTCCGCCGCCGACCTGGACGCGATCCAGTCGCGCCAGCGGCTCGAGCGATGCGAGCCCGATCGGACCGAGACGGTGCGTGACGGCGCACTGACGCTACGAGTCGGGCTGCCGCTGCCCGGCGTGTCGCTGATCGAGATCCGCCCCGCGAGTTGACGACAACGACCCCTTTGCCAAGGAGCCCACGCATGCCGACGTCGAAGCCGCTGCCGCCGCAGATCGAGCAGTTTCTCCACGACAATCCGCAGGGCGTGCTCACCTCGTTCCGGCGCAACGGGATGCCGCAGCTCAGCATCGTCACCGTGTACCCCCGCGACGGCGGGGTGGGCATCTCCATCACCGAGACCCGGGCGAAGTTCAAGAATCTGCTGCGGGACCCGCGCTGCTCGGTGCTGGTCTCGCACGTCGACTGGTGGTCGGGCTTCCTGGTCTTCGAGGGCAAGGCCGAGCTCACGCACTCCGGCAACACGACTCCCGAGGCGCTCCGTCTGGCCCGGCGTCACATCTACAGCGCCACCACCCGGCGGCGCAGCGCGGACTGGGAGCAGTACGATCGGATCACGGCGGCCGACCAACGGGTCACGGTCGTGGTGCGGCCCGATCACATCTACGGCTCGGCCCTGGCCCGGATGCGCGATGCGGTGACGAAGTAGCCGCGGGCGGGGCGGTTCAGACGAGCGACCGGTCGGCGCGGTTCTCTAGCGCCCGATCTCGCGCACCGCGTTCGCGAGGTCCTGGCTGAGGCGGCCGATCGCCCGGCTATGCGCGGCGGCCAGCGCGTCGAAGCTCCCGTCGGCCGTTGCTTCACGCGCCGTCGTGCGGCCGGTCTGGGACTTGCCGTCCTTGGTGCGGCTGACCGCCCACACCGCCTCCAGGGTGGCGGCCTCGCCCGGGACCGATTCGAATCGCTGGATCTCGATGATCGCGCGGTACTCCACGTTCGCGGTCACGGGCGCCGAGGCCAGCATCACGCGCGGGGTGTCCAGCGCCGCCACCAGGTTGGCCACGATGGCGCGCGCAATGTCGTTCTGCAACGGGGCGGCCCAGCGGTCGAACTCCTCCAGCCGCACCCGGTTCGGGCTCACGGTGACGACGATCTGTGGCCGATCGACGGAGGCCGGTATCGTCACCGGCCCCACGGCCACCGACAGCTCGGAGGAGGACGACGCCGGCGGCGCGGCCCCGGTCAGCGCGTAGAAGCGCGGGTTCGGCGTGGTCCCACAGCCGACCAGCATCAGGAACAGGCACGGGAGCGTGACGGCGTAGACGCGACGCATCAGGGCTTGACCTCCGTCTTGCCACGCAGCAACGACTCGGGGTGCTGGTCGAGGTAGTCCAGGAAGATCCGCAGCGAGCGCACCGCCTTGATGACCTCCTGCAGGGTATCGCGCAGGTCTTGCTGCAGCGGCGCGTCCTTGCCCATGAGGGTCGCGTCCGCATTCTTCAACACGGCGTCGGCGGTGGCGAGCGGGCGGCGCAGCTCTACCAGCGTGGTGTCGACCTGATCGAGAGTGCCGGTGACGTTGCTCTTCAGCAGGTTGTCCGCGGTGGCGATCATGCGGCGAAGGTCCTCGAGCGCCGACTTCAGCTCGGGGGTCACGTCGGTGTTGAGGCTGTTGAGCGTGGCGCTGGCGTCCTTGAGCGTGACGTTGAGCGTCCCCAGCGCCTCGGTCACCTGGGCGCCGATCTGGTCGAGCGGCAGCTGGTCGAGCTTGGCCACGATGCTGCTGAGCTTGGCCTCGAGCTCGGGAATGGTGCTGCGGACCACCGGCAGCTCCGGCGTCGCCTGGCTCAGGTCGACCTTGGCCTTCGGCGCGTCGGGGAAATAGTCGAAGGCCACGAAGAGCTGGCCGGTGAGCAGGCTTCCGCTCCGGAGCTGCGCGCGCAGGTTCCGCTGCTCGATCAGCCGCTTGAAAAAGATCACGCGTTCTGCGTCGTCGTCCCTGAGCTGCTCGCCCGCGCGCGTCTGCTGGCGATCGAGGCGCCGCAGAAGGCGCTCGGGATAGATCACGATCTCCGCGCGGCCGCGCACATCCGAGGTGGCCGGATCGAGGTCCAGGCCCACATCGACGACCTCGCCAGCCGGCAGACCCAGCAGGGTGACCGGCGCGCCCACGGCCAGTCCGCGGAGCGTTTCCTTGAAGTACAGCACGTAGTGGCGCGCGATCGAGTCGGGCTGCTTCAGCGCGGCGGTGCGGTCGGGGTGGAGCGTGAACGCCGCGTTGGCGGCGGCCGGCTGGGCGGCCCGCGCGAAGGACGGGGTGTCGAAGGCCACGCCGCCGGCGATCAAGGCGACCAGGGATTCGGTCCGCACCTCGACGCCGGTGGCGCCCACCGAGACGTCGATGCCGCTGGCATTCCAGAAGCGGGTGCTCGGCGGTGACGTACCGGTCGTACGGCGTCTTGACGAAGATCTTGACGTCGATCTCCGTGCCATTCTTCGCCAGCTCGTAGGCCAGGACCTGCCCCGCCTCGAGGCTCCGATAGTACACGGGCGCGCCGACGCCGAGCGAGCCGAGCTTGGCGGCCCGGAGCGTGAAGGCCTTGCCCTGGCCGCTGGTGATGATCGGCGGCTCGGCGAGCCCCACGAAGGTGTGCTGGGTCTTGGTCGACTTGCCCGCCTCGAAGCCGATGTAGTTGCCCGAGAGCAGCGTGCCGAGTCCCGAGACCCCGCTCAGCGTGATCCGCGGCGCGACGACCCAGAACTTGGCGTCCTCGACCATCAGGCCGTCCGCGCTCTTGGTCATCTTGGCGGTGACCTCGACCTTGGCGTAGTCGGGGGTCAGCTTCACCGCCGTCACCGTGCCGATGTTCACGTCCTTGTACTTGATGACCGTCTTGCCGGCCTCGATGCCCTGGGCGAGCGAAGCACGATGGTGATGGTCGGTCCCTCGCTCATGATGCGCTGGACGGCGATGCCGACGGCCACCACCGCGGCGAGGATCGGGATGAGCCAGACGACGGAGATCCGGTTGCGGCGCCGCCGCTCGACGGTGGCCTGCGGAATGGACGAGTCGCGTCGATGTCGTCAGCCATTGTGACCTTTCGTGGTGCTGCTCGAGTCCCAGATGAGCCGAGGGTCGAACGACTCGGCGGCGAGCATGGTCAGGACGACGACCGCCGCGAAGAAGAGCACGCCCGCCCCCGGCTGGACCGACATCAGCGGCTGCAGCTGCACGAGGGCGACGGTGAAGGTGTCCACGAACACGTCGAGCATCGACCAGCGGCCGATGAACTCGACCATGCGATAGAGCCGCGTCCGCTCCCGGTTGCTCCGGATGGAGCGACGCTGCACCGTGATCAGCAGGTAGGCGAGCGCGATCAGCTTGCCGAGCGGCACCATCACGCTGGCGACCAGCACGATGAGGGCGAGCGGCCACGACCCCGAGGTGTAGAGGAAGATGACGCCGCTGATGATCGTGTCGGGCTCGGACTTGCCCAGTGCGCTGGTGTTGAGCACGGGCAGCATGTTGGCCGGGATGTAGCAGATGGCGGCGGCGATGACGAGCGCCCACGTGTACTGGAGGGAATTGTGGTGGCGCAGGGCCAGCTCGCCACCGCAGCGCGGGCAAAACCCCGGCGTGGCCAGATCGACGGGCCGGGACAGCAGGCTGCACGTCCCGCAGGAGACGAGCCCGGCCTGAGCGGCGGTGAGCGCGGCCGTGGTCACCGCGCCGCCTTGCCCCGGCCCGCCCCGCGCATCGCGAACCCGGGGGGCTCCCGGCCGTCGGCCCACTCGATGCGCTTCCACGTCTCGTCCTCGTCGATCGAGAGCGCGATGGCGGGGAACAGCACGACCAGGCCGCCCATTGCGTACATCCCGATGCCGGCTTCCACGGTGGCCAGCTCGGCGATCTTGATCAGGGCCACCAGGATGCCGAGGATCATCACCTCGTTCATCGACCACGGCTGCATGTGGTGGCTCCAGCGCATCATCTCGCCGATCCAGAGTGGCGCGGGCGGTCGCCGTATCGCCGCCAGGACCGTCAGCATGAAGGCGAGGTAGACGCCGGGGGCGATGCCCGCGCAGAACATCACGATCACCGCGGTGACGCGCTCGCCGTCCTGCCACATCTGGAGCACGCCGCCGAAGATGGTCGTGCTCGACGAGCGCCCGACGGCCGAGAGCCCCATGAGCGAGGTCGTGTGCGCGATGATGAAGACGATGGCGGCCGTCACCGTGAGCGCCAGGGCCCGATCGGCCGATCCCCTGGGGCGTGCTGCCACGGTGTAGCCGCAGCGCGAGCATTTCGCCTTGCCGCCGGGCGGCAGCTCCGGCACGCGCTGCAGCAGATCACACTCGTGGCAGGCGACGGTTTCCACGATCGCTCAGGCGTTCTCCTCGCCCGCGCCGCCGGCCGAGAGCCCGCCAACCGCTGGATTCGCTTGACCATCGCGCTCTGCCGTCATGGCGCCTCCGCATTGCTGCGCAGACAGCCCGGGATGCCCGTGAGATCGCACGCGGGGTCATCGTCGAGCAATCGGACCTTGTACCTATCGACTGGGGCATCGGCAGGGAGGCCCCCCACCCGCAGCACATCGGGCTTGTGCAGGCGGGTCGTTCAGCGTCGAATAGGACGGTGCCGAACCGAGATCGCGGAGCTCGCCGTCGACCCCGGCTGCTACGCGTCATTCGCGCCCGCCCACGCCTGTTTTCCTCGAGTGCTCTCGGCCTCGTCGTGACGGTGGCCCTGGTGGCGGTGCCGCGGCTCCGCGCGGTGACCGGCTTCCTCGTGGGCTGGGACGTGGGCGTCGGTGTCTATCTGGCCCTCGCGGCCCACATGATGGCGGTGTCCAGCGTCCACCGCATCCGCCACCGCGCGATGCAAGAGGACGAGGGAGCGGCGGCCATCCTGGTCCTGACGGTCGCCGCGGCGCTGGTGAGCCTGGTGGCGATCTTCGCCCACCTCGGCACGGGAGCCAACGGTGGCGGCGGCCGGGGGCCGTGGCGGCTGGTGTTCGTGGGCCTGACCATCTTCCTGTCCTGGGCCTTCATCCACACGATGTTCGCGCTGCACTACGCGCACGAGTACTACGATCGGACCGCGGGCGGGATGGCGTTCCCGGGCGACGAGCGGGAGCCCGACTACTGGGACTTCGTGTACTTCTCGTTCGTGATCGGCATGACCTCACAGGTCTCCGACGTGGGCGTGACCAGCAAGGAGATCCGCCGCACCGTCACCGCGCACGGCGTCGTGGCCTTCGTGTTCAACGTCGCGCTGCTCGCCCTGACGATCAACCTCGCGGCGAGCGCGATTTGAGAGTGCGCTCAGCTCGCTAGTGCGGCGTCGACGAGGGCTTGCGCTTCTTGCAGGATGCGGTGGAGGTGGTCGGGGCCCTGGAAGCTCTCGGCGTAGATCTTGTAGATGTCCTCGGTGCCGGAGGGGCGCGCGGCGAACCAGCCGGTTTTGGCCGTGACCTTGAGGCCGCCGAACGGGGCGTCGTTGCCGGGGGCGCGGGTCAGCGTGCTCTGGATTCGCTCGCCGGCGAGATCGGTCTGGCGAACCTGCTCGGGCGACAGACGGGAGAGCCGGGCTTTCTGCTCGGGCGTGGCCGGGGCGTCGACCCGATCGTAGGCCGGCTCTCCGAACTCTCGCGTCAGCTCGCGGTAGAGCTCACCCGGGTCGCGGCCCGCGCGCGCCGTGATCTCCGCGGAGAGCAGGGCCGGGGCGATGCCGTCCTTGTCCGTCGACCACGCCAGGCCGTCGCGCCGGAGGAACGAGGCGCCCGCGCTCTCCTCGCCGCCGAAGCCCAGCGAGCCGTCGAGCATCCCGGCCACGAACCACTTGAAGCCGACCGGAGTCTCGTAGAGCGTGCGCCCGAGCTTGGCGACGACGCGATCGATCATCTGGCTGCTGACCATCGTCTTGCCGACCGCGGTGTCGGCGCGCCACCGGGGCCGCTGCTGGAAGAGAAAGTGGATGGCCACCGCCAGGTAGTGATTGGGCGGCAACAGGCCGGCGCTGGCGGTGACGATCCCGTGGCGGTCGGCGTCCGGGTCGCACGCGAAGGCCACGTCGAAGCTGTTCTGGAGTGCCAGGAGTCGCCGCATGGCGTGCGGTGAGGAGGGGTCCATGCGGATGCGACTGTCCCAGTCGACCGTCATGAATCGAAACGTGGGATCGATCTCGTCGCTGACCACCGTGAGATCCAGCCCGTAGCGCTCGGCGATCGCCGGCCAGTACCGGGTGCTGGCGCCGCCGAGCGGATCCACCCCCAGGCGCAGGGTGGCGCCGCGAATCGCCTCCATGTCGATCACGTTGCCGAGGTCGCTCACGTACGCGTTCAGATAGTCGTGCCGGTGCGTGGTGGCCGCGCGCAGCGCGCGGGACAAGGGCATGCGCTTGAGCCCGCCGAGGCCTCCGCGCAGGAGCTCGTTGGCCCGCGTCTGGATCCAGCCGGTGACGTCGGTGTCCGCGGGGCCGCCGTTCGGCGGGTTGTACTTGAAGCCGCCGCTCTCCGGCGGGTTGTGCGACGGGGTGATGACGATGCCGTCGGCCAGGCCGCTGGTGCGGCCGCGGTTGTACGTCAGGATCGCGTGCGAGACGACCGGCGTGGGCGTGTACTCGTCGCCCTCGGCGAGCATCACCTCCACGCCGTTGGCGGCCAGCACCTCGAGCGCGCTGGCGCAGGCCGGCTCCGACAGCGCGTGCGTGTCGATGCCGACGAAGAGCGGTCCGTCGATCTTCTGCTGCTGGCGGTAGTGGCAGATCGCCTGGCTGGTGGCGAGCACGTGCCACTCGTTGAACGTCCGGTCGAACGACGAGCCGCGATGGCCCGACGTGCCGAACGCGACGCGCTGGCGCGGCAGAGCGGGTCGGGGACCTCGGCGTAGTACGCGGTGACGAGCCTGGGGATGTTGGTCAGGATCGCCGGGATGGCTGGCTCGCCGGGGGCCGGACGGGCACTCATCGATATCGAGCATACCCCGCGCGCGACAGGCTCGCCCGTTCAGCGCCGGGGCGCCGCCCGCGCCCCGGCCACGCAGGCCGCGGTCTCGGCGGCGATCATCCGCTCCTCGTCCGCGGCGACCACCAGCGCGCGAATCGCCGAGCCGTCCGTGCTGATGGCGCCGTCCGGGCCCGCCGGAGCGGCGTTGCGGTCGTGGTCGAGCGCCAGGCCGCACCACTCGAAGCCGGCCGCGATACGCCGGCGGATCTCGGGCGCATGCTCGCCGATGCCGCCGGTGAAGATCACCGCGTCGGCGCCGTCGAGGACGGCAAGGTAGGCGCCGAGATACTTGCGCGCCCGGTGACAGAAGATGTCGAGCGCCAGGCGGGCCCGCGGATCGCTGGCCTCGCGGCCGAGCAGGTCGCGCACGTCCGCGCTGCCCGCCAGACCGCGCAGGCCGGAGCCCTCGTTGAGCCAGTGCTCGACCTGCTCGAGCGACACGCGCTCGCCGCGCGCCAGCACGCCGAGCAGCGCCGGGTCGATATCGCCGGAGCGCGTGCCCATCACGAGCCCCTCGAGCGGCGTGAGGCCCATCGACGTGTCCACCGACGCGCCGCCCCGGATGGCCGCCGCCGAGCAGCCGCTGCCGAGGTGGAGCACGACCAGCTTCAGATCGGAGACGGGCCGGCCGAGCAGCGTGGCGGTGCGCTGCGTGGCCCAGGCGTAGGAGATGCCGTGGAAGCCGTACCGGCGGATGCCGTGGCGCTCGGCCAGGTCCCACGGGATCGCGTAGCGCGCCGCGCGCTCCGGCAGCCCGGCGTGGAAGGCGGTGTCGAACACCGCGACCATCGGCGTGGCGGCGCCGAGCGCCACCCGGCACGCCCGGATACCGGCCAGGCTCGGACGGTTGTGCAGCGGGGCCAGCGTCTCGAGCGCCTCGATCGCCTCGATGACCGCGTCGTCGATGAGCGCCGGCGCGGTGAAGCGCGGACCGCCGTGCACGATACGGTGGCCGACGGCCTCGATCGAGCCGGCGCTTCGCGCCAGCTCCAGCGCGTGCTGGACGGCGGAAGCGTGATCGCCATCGCGCACGGCCTCGGTGCGCTCGGCCAGCGCGCGGCCGGCGGCCGCGGGGGCGCCCGGCTCGACCGCCACCAGGCGGAACTTCACCGACGACGACCCGCAGTTCAGCGCGAGCACGTTCATGGCCCGATCCCGGGGCTCCGGGGCACCATCGCGGTCTCAGAGTAGCCGATGATCAATCGATTGACCCGCGTTCGGACGGGGCAGAAGATGGGGGCGTGCCGTCGGACAAAGAGCTCGATCTCCTCGACGCGTACTGGCGGGCCGCCAACTATCTGACCGTCGGCCAGATCTACCTGCTCGACAATCCGCTGCTGCGGAGCCGCTCAAGCCCGAGCACATCAAGCCGCGGCTTCTCGGCCACTGGGGCACCTCGCCGGGTCAGACGCTGCTCTACGTCCATCTGAACCGGCTCATCCGGCAGCACGACGCCGACATCATCTATCTGTCCGGCCCCGGCCACGGCGGCCCGGCGGTGGTGGCGAACGTCTACCTGGAGGGCACCTACTCGGAGATCTACCCCGAGGTGTCGCAGGACGTGGCGGGGATGCGCAAGCTGTTTCGCCAGTTCTCGACGCCGGGCGGGATCCCGAGTCACGTCAGCGTGACGACGCCCGGCTCGATCCACGAGGGCGGCGAGCTCGGCTACGTGCTCGTGCACGCGTTCGGCGCGGCGTTCGACAACCCCGAGCTCATCGTCGCCGCGGTGGTGGGCGACGGCGAGGCCGAGACCGGACCGCTGGCCGGCAGCTGGAAGGGCATCAACTTCTGAACCCGGCGCGCGACGGCGCCGTGCTGCCGATCCTGCACCTGAACGGCTACAAGATCTCCGGCCCGACCGTGCTCGGCCGCGCCAGCGACGACGACGTGCGCGCGCTGCTCACCGGTCACGGCTACGATGTGGCATTCGTCGAGGGCGACGAGCCGGGCAAGGTGCACCGCCAGCTCGCCGCGACGCTCGACGAGTGCTACGCGAAGATCCGGGCGATCCAGGCGGCGGCCCGCCAGCGCGGGGCCACCGGACGCCCCCGCTGGCCGGCCATCGTGCTGCGCACGCCGAAGGGCTGGACCGGGCCCAAGGTCGTCGACGGCGTGCAGATCGAGGGCACGTTCCGCGCGCACCAGGTGCCGCTGAGCGAGGTGCGGCAGAAGCCCGACCATCTGCGCATGCTCGAAGCGTGGATGCGCAGCTATCGACCCGAGGAGCTCTTCGACGCCGTCGGCCGCCTGGTGCCGGAGGTGGCGGCGCTGGCCCCGGTGGGCGAGCGGCGCATGGGCGCCAATCCGCACGCCAACGGCGGCCGCGCGGCCGCTCCGCTCGACGCTGCCGGACTTCCGCGACGTACGCCCTCGACCGTGAAGCAGCCGGCCCGCGAGCGCCACGAGTCCACGCGGCAGCTCGGCAAGCTGATGACGGACATCTTCGAGACGAACGTCTCCGCGGCGAACTTCCGGCTCTTCTGCCCGGACGAGACCAACTCCAACCGGCTCGGCGACGTGTTCGAGGTCGAGAACCGGTGCTTCATGGAGCCCAGCGTGGCGGGGGACGATCACGTCTCGCCGCGCGGGCGAGTCATGGAGGTGCTCAGCGAGCACAACTGCCAGGGCTGGCTCGAGGGCTACGCGCTCACCGGCCGCCATGGGCTCTTCGCGACCTACGAGGCCTTCGCCATGGTGTCGGCGTCGATGGTCGTGCAGCACGCCAAGTGGCTCGAGGAGAGCATCCGCCTGCCGTGGCGCAAGCCGATCCCTTCGCTGAACGTGCTCCTCACCTCGACGTGCTGGCGCAACGATCACAACGGCTTCAGCCACCAGGGCCCGGGGCTGATCGACGTCGTGCTCTCGCAAGAAGGGGACGGTCTCGCGCATCTATCTGCCGCCCGACGCCAACTGCCTGCTGTCGGTGGCCGATCACTGCTTGCGCAGCCGGAGCTACGTGAACCTCATCGTGATCGACAAGCAGCCGCAGCTGCAGTGGCTCGACATCGATCAGGCCATCGCCCACTGCGCCGCGGGGCGCGTCGGTCTGGCCCTGGGCCAGCAACGATGAGGGCGGCGAGCCGGACGTGGTCCTGGCGGCGGCCGGCGACGTCCCGACGCTGGAGACCGTGGCCGCGGCGTGGTGGCTCCGCCGCCACGCGCCGGAGCTGAAGGTGCGCGTGGTCAACGTCGTCGATCTCGCCACGCTGTTCCCGCCCGACGTCCATCCGCACGGGATGGACGAGGGCGCCTTCGTCGACACTGTTCACGCGTGACGGCCACGTGGTCTTCGCGTTCCACGGCTACCAGCGCGCCATCCACGCCATCGTTCACGGGCGGCCCAACCCCGAGCGCTTCCACGTGCGGGGCTTCAACGAGGAGGGCACGACGACCACGCCGTTCGACATGGTCGTCGTGAACGGCATGAGCCGCTACCACCTCTGCATGGAGGCGCTGCGTCGGGCCCGGCGTCCGCCCGCCCGGGCGACCGAGCTGATCGCGCAGTGCCAGGCCGCGCTGGCCCAGCACCACGCCTACAGCCGCGCCCACCTGGAAGACATGCCGGAGATCCGCGACTGGGCGTGGAGCGACTAGCGTCGTTCGAGGATCGCCTGCACGGAGACGATGCGCCCTTCCGCGCGATTGCGGTGGTTGGCGCGGATGATGTCGTCGAGCGCGTCCCCCATGATGACCCGCTGCGCCGAGTGCGCGGGAATCGCCTCCGCGGTCGGCGGTCCTGCGAACTCCCCTGAGACGTCTTCCCATACGCGCACCGTGAAGCCGGCGCGCTCCATGAACGCCTTCAGCTCGTCCGGCGTGGCGAGAAAGTTCCCGGACGGCTCGCGCGCCCACATGAGCGGATAGATCGGCGGCTGCACCGGGCCGGCCATGGGCTCCTGCGTGGCGACGCGGCCACCGGGCCGCAGCACACGCTGGAAGCCGGCGTAGAGTCGCGCCTTGTCCGCGATGTTCATGCCGCTGTTCTGGGTCCACACCGCGTCGAACGCCCCGGCCTCGAAGGGCAGCTCCAGCGCGCTGCCGACCTGATGGCGCACGCGGTCGGCCAGCCCGAGGCGCTCGGTGAGCATCTGGCCGGCGCGCACGAAGGAGGTGGTCACGTCGATGACCGTGACGTGGCAGCCGAACTCCACGGCCAGCGTGCGCGCCGGACCGCCGAGGCCGCCACCGACGTCCAGCACCTGCGTGCCGGGCTTGGGCGCGAGCAGGCGCGCCAGCCGGTCGGTCGCCGACTTGCCACCGCCGTGAAACTGATCGGTGATGGCCAGGTCCTGGACGGTCAGCGCCTCGATGTTCTTGCCCGCGGCGGCGAGGGCCGCCAGGATGCGCTCGCCCAGGTCGTGCCGCTCCCAGTAGTCGGTCATCGCGATCTCCCGTACGGCATCGTAGCCGGTGGTGGACGGCTCCGTCGCCTGCTATCCTTCCGCGCCATGGATACCTTGGAACTCGGGCTCAAGGGCAAGATCGCGATCGTGACGGGCGGCAGCGAGGGCATGGGCCGGGCGGCCGTCGAGCGCTTCGCGCGATCCGGCGCGAAGGTCACCATGTGCGCCCGCCGCAAGGACGTGCTGGAGCGCGCCGCGGAGGACATCCGCAAGGCCACCGGGGCCGAGCTGTTGCCCCTGGCCGCCGACGTGTCGCGCGTCGCGGAGTGCGAGGCCGTGGTGGCGGCCACCGTCCGGCAGTTCGGCGGCGTCGACATCCTCCTGAACAACGCCGGCACCTCGGCGGCGGCGCCGTTCGACAAGGTCGGGGACGACGCCTGGCAGGCGGACTTCGATCTCAAGGTCATGGGCGCGGTGCGGATGTGCCGGCTCGTGATCCCGCACATGAAGCAGCGCGGTGGCGGCCGCATCATCAACGTGACCACGGTGGGTGGCAAGGCGCCGCGGGCGCAGGGGTTGCCCACCAGCGTGTCGCGCGCCGCCGGCATCAACCTCACCAAGTCGCTGGCCAACGAGTACGCCGCGGATCGCATCCTCGTGAACACGATCTGCATCGGCCTGGTGAAGAGCGCGCAGATGGCCCGGCGCGCCAAGGACGGCGACGTCGAGGCGCACTACCGGGAGATCGGCAAGCGCGTTCCGGTGGGGCGGATCGCCGACGCCAGCGAGTTCGCCGATCTGGTGGCGTTCCTGGCCTCCGAGCGCGCCAGCTACATCACGGGGACGGCCGTCAACTTCGACGGCGGGATGTCGTTTACCGTTGTAGGATGGGGGGCCCCGAAATGGCCCCCCATACCCCCCACGCTCCGCGCCCCGGCGGAGCCGTGGCGCTTCGCGAGCGTGTAGTCCATGTGGGGGCCTCGGAAATTCGCCCGGCGCAGCCGTGAGCGCTCTCTGGTAAGCGCGCGTCGGCTCGGTGCGGCTCGGCTTGGCGATTTCGGGGCATCCTGTATAGTGACGGGCGTCGGCCGACCGCCGGCACTCCACGCCGACAAGGAGTCCGCATGTCAGCCGTGACATGGTTCGCGCTCGCCACCGGCCTCATCGCTTGCCTTGGACCCGCGCTCCCGGCGTCGGCTGGCGCCATCCGGGGCGTGGTGCAGTTCACCGGGGCGGGCGGCGAGCCGAAGAAGCTGCCGGTGACGATCGATCAGTACGTGTGCGGCAAGGACAAGGACGTCGAGGACCTGCAGGTGGGAGCGCAGCGCGGCGTGCGGAACGCCGTCGTGTGGCTGGAGAACCCGCCGCCCGGGTCCCGGGGGGAAGTGCCGCCGGCCAAGGTCGAGATGGATCAGAAGGGCTGCGTGTTCGTGCCTCATGTCGTGATCGTGCCGGCCGGGGGCACCGTGGAGTTCCTGAACAGCGACCGGCTCCTGCACAACCTCCACAGCGTCGGCAAGGAGAATCCCCCGTTCAACCGCACGCAGCCGCGGGGCCGCGCCATCCCGGTGACCTTCGGCAAGCCCGAGATCATCCGGGTGGACTGCGATCTGCACTCCTGGATGCGCGCGTGGGTGGTGGTCGCCGATCATCCGTTCTACGCGCTGAGCAACGAGGCCGGCGAGTTCGTCCTGGCCGGCGTGCCGCCCGGCACCTACACGCTGTCGATCTGGCAGGAGGCGCTGGGCACCAGCAGCCGCGAGGTCACCGTCGGCGCCGAGGACGCCCGCGTCACCGTCGAGTTCAAGGCACGACGCTGATCTTCTTCGACGCCTCCCACGCCGCCGAGTGCGTGGGCTCGGCGATCGCCCGGAGGCTGCCCCCTTCGTCCAGCGCGATGGTGAAGGTCACCCGCGGGGCCGAGAACACCGGGTGCAGGTACACGCGGGCGATCTCCGCCGAGTCCTTGTAGAGCGCGATGTAGCGGACGTGGTGCTCGGACAGCGAGGGGTGCTCGCCGCCGGCGCCCACCGTGATCGTGACGTCGAACCACTGCCCGCGCTTCACCGAGTCCGGCGCGGCCAGCTTGGGCGTGTGCTTGGCGTCGTAGGAGCTGCGGACTTCCTTGAACTCCGGCGTGAATTGCTCCTCCTGTCCCGCTCGCGGGGCGAGGGGAAGGGCCAGCATCACGCCCAGCCCGATGATGATCGCCGTGAACGCTTTCATGGTGCTGCCTCCTGTGAAAATCAGGCCTCGGGCACGATCTCGCGGATCTTGGCCAGCAGCTCGCGCGGACTGTAGGGCTTGGCCAGATAGGCGGTGGCCCCGGCGTCCCGCGCCTTCTGCTCGTCGCCGCTGAGCGCGAACGAGGTGATGACGATGATGGGCACCGCCGCAGTGCGCGGATCGCTGCGCAGCTGGCGGGTCGCCTCCAGCCCCGAGATCTTCGGCAGCTGGATGTCCATCAGGATCAGGTCGGGCGGGGACTCGCGGGCCGAGGCCATTCCGGCTTCGCCATCCACCGCCTCCCGCAGGCGATAGGTGGTCTTGGCCAGCAGCTGGCGCACGATCTTGCGGTTGAACTCGTTGTCCTCGACGTTCAGGATCGTCTTGTCGCTCATACGTTGCTCTCGCTCCCCACGTGGATCGGAATCGTGAAGTAGAAGGTCGAGCCTCGACCCAGCTCGCTCTCCACCCAGATCCGTCCCCCGTGCAGCTCCACGAATTTCTTGGTGATGCTGAGCCCGAGGCCGGTGCCGACGAACTCGCGCGTGGTGGTCGCGTCCACCTGCTGGAACTCCGCGAAGATGGCCTCGACGTGCTCGGGCGAGATGCCGATGCCGGTGTCGGCCACCCGGTAGCGTAGCGTGTCGGCCTGCCGCTCGACACCCAGGGTCACCCGGCCGCGCCGGGTGAACTTCAGCGCGTTGCCCGCGAGATTGAGCAGGCACTGGGTGATCCGCTTGCTGTCGCCGTGGGCCTCGGGGAGGTCGTCGCCGACCTCGGTCACGAAATCGAGCCCCTTCTCGGTGGCCAGCGAGCGGAGCGAGGCCCGCACGGTCTCGACGACGTCGCGGACGGAGTACTCCGACAGGACCAGCTCCATGCGCCCGGCCTCGATCTTCGACAGGTCGAGCACGTCGTTGATGAGACGCAGCAGGTGCTTGCCGTTGACCTGGATGTCGGTCAGCGGCTCCTTGATGTCGGGCGGCATCTCGCCGTACAGCTCGTCGAGGATCATCTCCGTGAAGCCCAGGATGGCGTTCATCGGCGTGCGCAGCTCGTGGCTCATGTTGGCCAGGAAGGCGGACTTGGCCCGGCTGGCCTGCTCGAGCTTCAGGTTCAGCGAGCGCAGCGACTCCGCGGCCTGCTTCTGCTCGGCGTCCAGCCGGGCCAGCTCGCGGCTCGTCTCGTTCAGCCGGGCGGCCAGCGCGCCGAACTCGTCCCGGTTCGGCACGCGCACGGTGCCGCCGAAGTGACCGGCCGCCACGTCGCTCAGGAAGGCGTGGGCCCGCTGCACGGGCACGATGAACGCCCACGAGATGACGAAGCCCCCCGTCAGCGCGAGCAGGATGGAGGCCAGCCCCAGCGTGCCCATGGCCAGGAGCGAGCGGCGGTTGGCCGCCTCGACGCTGGCCCGCTGCGCGACCATGCGCTCGTTCTCCTTTTCGACGATGAGGCCGACCTGCTCGTCGATCGTCTTGTAGAGCGGATCCTCGCGCGTCAGCTGCAAGCTGAGCGCGGCGTCGACCTTGCCGTCCCGCACGAGATTGGCGATGTCGGCGACGACCGTCATCGCCTCCTCCTGGCCGGTGCGGATCTTCTGGATGATCTGGCGCTCGGCGTCGGGGGCGGCCTGCTCGATACGGGCCAGGGTGTCGTTGAAGCGGTTGTTCTCGCGCAGGATGTTGGCCAGGGTCGCCTCGTCGCGCACGAGCAGGGCCATGCCGGTCAGGTGCATCTGCATGGCCAGCGAGTGCTGGAGCTGGTACGACCACGCCACGCGCTGGTGGGCGGCGTCGAGCGCGTCGGTGTGCTGCGACATGCGGCGGATCGTCTGCACGCTGAAGGCGCCCATGAGCAGGAACATCAGCGTCACCAGCAGGAAGGCGCCGAGCAGCTTGCTGCGCACCGAGGCGCGCAGGTGGGCCACGCCGCGCACGAGGGCGCCCAGGGGTGAGCGAAGCAGGAACGCCGCGAGAGGATCGGTGTGCTCCAGCCGCATGGGCTGGCGCGAGTATACTCCGTCGGGAAAGGCGAGGAGACCGGCATGAAGCGGATCGGCGTGCTCGGCGGCATCAGTCCGCAGGCGACGATGGACTTCGAGGCCCGCGTGCATCGCGTGGCCCAGCGCCTGATTCCCCGGGACTGGAATCGCGGCTATCCCCCGATGGTGGTCTGGTACCACCGCCGGCTGCCGGTGCGCGTGGGCGGCGACGGCCGCCCCGTCGTCCCGATGGAGGTCGACCCGCAGCTCGTCGACGCCGCCGCGTGGCTGGGCAAGGTGGTCGATTTCATCGTCATCACCTGCAACAGCGCGCACCTCGGTGTCCGCGCGATCAGCGCCGCGGCGGGCTGCCCGGTGCTGAGCATGATCGACCTCACGACGGACGAGATCACCCGCCGGGGCTGGACCCGGCCGGGGGTGATCGGGTTCAACGGGCCGCCGCGCGTCTATCTCGATCCGCTCGAGCAGCGGGGGCTTCGGTGCGCGACGATCGATGCGGCGCTGCAGGCGGGGCTGGACGGCGGCATCCGCGCGGTGGCGGAAGGGCAGGAGAGTCCGGCGGACGCCGCGGCGGCGCGCGCCGCGGTCGGCGCGCTGCGGGCGGCGGGGGTGGACGGCGTCGTGCTCGGGTGCACGGAGATCCCGCTGCTGCTGGGCGAGGCGGCCGACGCCGGCGACCTCGTCAATCCGCTGGCGCTGCTGGCCGAGGCCACGGTGCGCTACGCGCTCGAGGAGACGCGAGTGCCCGCGTCGGCGGCGCGATGAACCGGCGCGGCTTCGGCATCATCGAGATCGTGATCGTCGTGGCGGTGGTCGCGCTGGCCGGCTACTTCGTCATGCAGTACGTCGGCTCGACGGCGAAGACCGTCGAGCAGCTGCAGAAGGACCGCCCGATCGACCGCAGCCGGCTCGCGGCCGATCGAGCCACGCTGGGCGCCCTGCAGGGTCTCGTGCGGAACTACCAGGCCGAGAAGGGGCAGTGGCCGCCCGACAAGGCCACGGTGCTCGGGCTGCTGATGGCGCCACCCAAGCTGCAGTGCGCCGGCAACGACTTCGAGTACGATCCGGCCACGGGCACGCTCGGCCTCACCATCACCGACGACGCGCGCTGCTGAGCCGCCCTACCAGTCGCGATCGGGATCGACGGGCGCGGGCGCAGCATCGGCCCCCGCCCACGGCAGCGCGATCAACGGATCGAGCGCCTCGATGAACGCGTTGAGGCGATGCGTGACCTCGGTGGTGTCCTCGGCGGTCATCGGCAGCTGCAGCGCCTCGGCCAGCGCGCGGACCTGAGACTCGGTCAGCTCGGTCATCGTCTCGCTCCCCCATCCCGCCGCGCGCATCATCGCGTCATGCCCCGATCAGATGGCCGGCCGTCGCCGGTGCCAGTCGGTGGCCTGCTCGTAGGCGTGACCCACCCGCAGCACCGTGGCGTCGTCGAAGCGCCGTCCGATGATCTGCAGGCTCAGCGGCAAGCCGGAGGCGCTGAAGCCACACGGCACCGCCAGCGCGGGCACGCCGGCCAGGGCGGCCGGGGTCGTGAACGAGCGGCGCGTGAAGAAGCGCGTGGCCGCCTCGGCCCGGCTGGTGATGGGCGTCGTGGCGCTCGCGATGGCCGGCGCCGGGCGGTGCGCGGTCGGCGCGACCAGCACGTCGTGGGTGGCCAGCGCGTCCAGCAGCTGCCGGCGGATGAGCCCGCGCGCCTGCTGCGCCTTGTGGACCAGCGCGGCGGGCAGCAGGCCGGCGGCGAGCAGGCGGCGGCGGGTGCCCTCGTCGTAGTCGGCGGGGCGCGTGCGCAGCCAGGGCAGGTGAAGCCCGGCGCCCTCCGAGTCGCAGATGGCCATGAAGGCCGCCCCCGCCCGCGGCACCAGCGGCAGCGAGACCTCGCTCGACGTCCGCGCCCAGATCGCGCAGCACGCCGACCGCGCCGACGACCGCCGCCCGCATCTCGGGATCGGTCTCCGGACCGTGCGTCAGCTCGCGGATCACGCCCACGCGCAGCCCACGCACCTCCCGCGTCAGCGCGGCGCGATAGTTGGGCACGCTTCGCCGCGCGGTGAGCGGATCGCGCGGGTCCGGCCCGGCGATGAGCATGAGCGCCAGCGCGCAGTCCTCCACGGTGCGGCCGAGCGGGCCCGGCGTGTCGAGGGACCAGGCGAGCGGGATGCAGCCGTGGCGCGAGACCAGACCCCACGTCGGCCGATGGCCGGCGACGCCGCACCACGAGGCCGGCGAGCGCACCGAGCCACCGGTGTCCTCGCCCAGCGAGACGGAGCAGAGCCCGGCGGCGACGGCCGCGCCCGAGCCGGCCGACGAGCCGCCCGTGTCGTGGTCGGTGTTCCAGGGATTCCGCGGCTGGCCGAACGGATAGTGGACCGTGCCGCCCAGCGCGAACTCGGTGAGGTTGAGCTTGCCGAGCAGGATGCCGCCGGCCGCGGTGAGTCGCGCGACCACGGTGGCGTCCTCATCGGGGACGTTGTCGGCCAGGATGCGCGAGCCGGCGGTGGTGCGCACGCCGCGCGTCTCGAACTGATCCTTCACCGCGAAGGGGATGCCGTGCAGCACGCCGAGCGGCTCGCCGCGCGCGACCGCATCCTCGGCGCGCCGCGCCGCGGCCAGCGCGCTCTCGCGACACACCGTGATGTAGGCGCGCAGCCGTCCGTCGATCCGATCGATGCGGGCGAGGTACGCGGACACCAGCTCCACCGGCGAGAGCTGCTTGTCCCGGACGAGCGCGGCCTGCTGCGTGGCGCCGAGGAAGACGAGGTCGCCGTTCACGTTTCCGGATGCTAGCATGCCGCCATGCTAGACACCGTGATCGCCAACGGACGGGTCGTGACACCCCAGGGCGCCGGCGCCTGGGAGATCGGCATCAAGGGCGAGCAGATCGTCGCGGTGGGCCTGCCGGGCTCGCTGCCGCGCGACGGCGCGCGGGTGATCGACGCCGCCGGCCTGATCGTGGCGCCGGGCGGGATCGATCCCCACACGCACCTGGCGCACGCGATCATGAGCCATCCCGACCAGCCCTCGGCCACGCTGGGACCCGAGGACGACACGCGGGGCATGGCCTACGGCGGGACGACGACGCACATCGACTTCGTCTACGTGCGCCCCGGCGTCGACAACATCCAGGCGGCCATCGAGCAGCGGGCGGCCCGCTGGAAGGGCAACACGCACGTCGACTACGCCTATCACATCACGATGTCGGGAGCGCTCGATCTGAAGATGTTCGAGCAGATCCCCGAGGCGATCCGCGCGGGCTATCCGAGCTTCAAGGTCTTCACCACCAACGTCCTGCCGCCGCATCCCAAGCGCCAGGGCAACCGCCTCGACTTCGGCCGGATCGGCTACCTCATGGAGAAGGTCGCGCCGGCGGGCGGCCTCATGGTCGTGCACGGCGAGGACGAGGACCTGGTGCAGTTCAACTACGAGCGCTTCCGCGCCGAGGGGCGCATGGACGGCACGAACCTGCACCTCGTCCACACCAAGCTCTCGGAGCTGCTGGCGTTCCGCCGCACGGTGGCGCTGGCCCGCGCGATGAGCGCGGCCGTGTACTTCGTGCACACCTCGGCCAAGGAGGGCGTGGACACGATCGGCGAGGCGCGCGCCAACGGCCAGCCGGTCTACGGCGAGACGCTGCACCAGTACGCGTGCTTCAACGCCGAGTACTACAAGACGCCGCGCGGCTTCTGCTCGCACACCTATCCGTCGCTGAAGTTCCCCGAGGACCAGGAGGCGCTCTGGCGCGGGCTCGTGCACGACGGCCTGGCCACGCTGGCCACCGACGAGTACCCGACGAACCTCGAGCTGAAGCTGCGCGGCCGCACCATCGAGGACGTGACCGGCGGCAACGTGGGCGCCGAGGCGCGCATGGGCATCGGCTACAGCGAGGGCGTGGTCAAGCGCAAGATGACGCTCGAGCGCTACGCCGACATCACGTCGACCAACGCGGCCAGGATCTTCGGGCTCTATCCCGAAGAAGGGCGCCATCGCCGCCGGCAGCGACGCCGACCTCTGCTTCATCGACCCCAACGTCCGCAAGACCCTGGTCAAGGACGACTTCCACGTCACCGACTACAGCCCGTGGGAGGGCTGGGCCGTCACCGGCTGGCCGGTGACGACCTTGCTGCGCGGCAAGGTCATCGTGGACCGCGGCAAGCTGCTGGGCACCACCAGCGACGGCCGCCAGCTCACGCGCACGATCGATCCCGTCATGCTGCGCCGCCCGGCGTGCTGAGACTCGCCCGGACCACTATCGACGCGCTCATGGGCACCCCGGGCCGGACGATCGTGCTGCTGCTGCTCGCTGCCGTCATGGTGGTCGCGAGCATTCCTCCGATGCTCGACGAGGACCGTAGCGTCACGGGGTTCTGCAGCCCGGGGTGTCTGCTCCAGGTGGACGCGGCCCACTCCGTCGCCGTGACGCCGACACCCGTGCGCCACGAGGGATCGTCCGGTGTGATGCGCGAGTGGCTGCCGCCGGCCGTCGACGCCACGGTTCGCGCTCACGTCGCCGCGCCGGACATCCCGCGCGCGCCGCCCCTGCCGTAGTCGCCCCCTCCTCGACCTGAACCGGCGGCGCTCCGGGCGCCGCGACCTGATTTCACTCAACCGCGGGTGCGCGTATGCGCTGTGGCTTCGCTGCGACGATCGGGCTGTGTCTGCCCCTGCTCGCGGCCGGGGCGGTGGACGCCGCGCCGCCGGTCGGTGTGGTGACCGGGGTCGTCCGGGACGCGCTCGAGCGCGCGCTGCCCGCCGCCCGCGTGCGCCTCGAGACGCCCGACGGCCGGGTGACGGACCGGACGAGCGCCGACGATCAGGGGCGCTTCACCATGACCGGCGTCGCGCCGGGCACGTACGCCGTCGTCGCCGAGCGCGACGGCTTCGAGCCGGCCACCGCCATCGTGACCCTGAGTGATGCCGAGGGCGCGAGCGTCGACCTGGTCCTCGCCTCGCAGCAGCCGCTGGATATGCGGGTGGCCGCCCGGCGGCTGGAGGAGGAGCGCATCAAGATCCAGCCGCGCATCGGTGCGTCGACCTACGAGATCAGTGACAAGGCGATCGAGAATCAGCCGGGCGGGGAGAACAACTCGCTGTCCCGCGTCGTGCTCCAGGCGCCCGGGGTCACGCAGGACTCGTCCAGCGCCGGCGGGATCCACGTGCGCGAGCAGATGGGCAACGTCCAGTACCGCATCAACGGCATCGTGCTGCCCGAGGGGACGACGCTGTTCGCGCAGGGCGGCGGCCTGAGCCCGCGGCTGGCCAGCTCGGTCACGCTGCTGACCGGCGCGCTACCCGCCGAGTACGGTCTGCGGACCACGGGCATCTTCGACATCCAGACCAAGAGCGGCGCCTTCGAGCCCGGCGCCCACCTGAGCATGTACGGGGGCAGCCACGGCTGGCTGCAGCCGAGTGCGGAGTATCGCGGCTCCGTCGGGCGGCTCAACTACTTCGTGACCGGGGACTATCTGGAAAACAGCATTGGCATCTCGCCGGCCACGCCGCACGGCGCGATCCACGACGACACCCAGCAGGGCCACCTCTTCGGGTACTTCGAGTACCTGCTGGATGCCAGCAGCAAGATCAGCGCGGTGGTCGGCAACTTCGTCGGCCACTTCCAGATCCCCAACCGCCCGGGCGTGGCGCCGGCCTTCACGGTCAACGGCATCTCGCAGTTCGACTCCACCAGGCTGGACGAGACCCAGCTGGAGCAGAACCACTTCCTGGTCCTGTCGTATCTGCAGACGACCTCGACCGCGAGCCTGCAGGTGTCCGTGTTCGGCCGCTACAGCTCGAACGCGTTCCATCCCGACGAGCTCGGCGACCTGCTCTTCAACGGCATCGCGCAGAAGGTGGACCGCAGCGGCATCGCCACCGGCCTGCAGGTCGACGGCGCGTACACCGCCATGCCGCAGCACACGCTCCACGCGGGGATCTATCTGGCTGCCGAGATCACGAGCGTGCAGTCGACGTCGCAGGTGCTGCCGGCCATCGGTGGCGTGCCCACCTCCGACCAGCCGTTTTCGATCTTCGACAGCCGGAGCACGACCGGCTACACGTACAGCGTCTACCTGCAAGATGCGTGGCGGGTGGTGCCGACCGTGACGATCAACGGCGGGGTGCGGATCGACGGGCTCAGCGCGTTCACCAGTGAGTGGCAGTTCAGCCCGCGTCTCAACGTGGCCTGGGAGGCGACGCCCACCACGACCGTCCACGCCGGCTACGCGCGCTACTTCACACCGCCGCGCCAGGAATTCGTCCCGACCCGGACGATCGCCAAGTTCGACAACACCACCGCGGCGGCCTCGGTGCCGATCAACTCTCCGGTGCGGGCCGAGCGCGCCCACTACCTGGACGCCGGGGTCACGCAGCAGATCATCCCCGGCCTCAAGGTCGGGCTGGACGGCTACTACAAGCGCTCGCTCTACCACCTGGACGAGGGCCAGTTCGGGGCGCCGACGTTCCTGACGCCGTTCAACTACCACAAGGCGTCCAACATCGGCATCGAGCTGAGCACCTCGTACACCGTCGGCGGCTTCTCCGCCTACGGCAACCTGGCCGCCGCCCAGCAGGTGGCCAAGGGCATCGTCTCCGCGCAGGCCTTGTTCGACGTCGACGATTTGAACTACATCCACGATCACTACATCGTCACCGATCACAGCCAGCTCATCACCGCGTCGGCCGGGCTGGCCTATCTGTGGCGGGACACGCGGATCAGCGTCGATTTCCTGGCCGGCAGCGGCCTGCGGCGCACCGTCGTGCATCCCAACGACTCCACCAACCCGGCCTACCAGCAGGTCGACCTCGGCCTGACGCAGCGCTTCACGCTGCCGGGTATCGGCAAGATGCAGGCGCGGTTCGACGTCGTCAACGTGCAAGGCCAGAACTACGTGCTCCGCGACGGGACCGGGGTCGGCATCTTCGCCAAGCAGTTCGGGCCACCCCAGGGGTTCTACGGGGGCCTGAAGAAGGAGTTCTGAGATGCTCGATCTGCCGGGGCTCGTCTCGGCGCTCCGGGTGGGTGGCGCCGTCGTCTACCCGCTGCTGTTGCTGGCGGTGGTGGCCATGGTCGTGATTCTCGACAAGGCGTTCGTCTTCGCCACCCGCGCCCGTCGACCCGCCGCCGTGCTGCAGGTGCTCGAGGCCGACGATTTTTCCTGGGACGACCTCGAGCAGCGCGTGGCCCGGCTGGGGCCGAACGACTACTTCGGCCGCTTCCTGCGCGTGGTCCTCGGCCAGCGCCAGCGGCCCACCTGGTGGGTGGAGTCGCGGGGGGCGGAGGAGGCGGCCGGGATCGAGCAGTCGCTGGGACGCTGGCTGTGGATCCTGGAGACGATCGTCACCGCCGCGCCGCTGCTCGGCCTGCTCGGCACCATCACCGGCATGGTCCGCGCCTTCCACCTGTTTGGCGCCGAGGGGCTGGTCGATCCGCGCGGGGTGACCGGCGGGGTGGCCGAGGCGTTGATCGCCACCGCGGTCGGTCTGTTCATCGCGCTGTTCGCGCTGTTCGCGTTCAACTACTTCTCGCATCGCCAGGCCGCCACCATGGACGAGATCGAGCGGCTCGGCACGCGCGTGGTGGACCACATCCGACTCGAGGGCCACGAGGCCGCGCCATGAAGCTCCGCCCGCTGCGCCAGCGACGCCGGGGCCGCATCGAGATCATCCCGATGATCGACGTGATGTTCTTCCTGCTCGCCACCTTCATGCTCGCCTCACTCTCGCTCCAGAACCTGCACTCGCTTGCCGTGAATCTGCCGCGCGGCAAGGCGGCGCCCATGGCGGCGGCCCGCTCGGTGACGCTGACGGTGACGCGGGACGGGCAGATCCTCCTCGACCAGACCGCCGTGACGCTCGAGACGCTGGTGTCGGCCTTGCGACTGCGTCTGGACCCGTCCACCCGGAACGTGGTGGTCGCCGTGGACAGCGTCGCCCCCAGCGGCATCGTCGTGCAGGCGATGCTCAGAGCCCGCGAGGCTGGCGCCGAGCACTTCCTCTTTGCGGTCAGCCCACCGAGGTAGGATGGCCATCGGCATGCGGGCGGCCCCGACCCATCTCCGAGACGATTCCTGGCAACGGCTGCCCTGGCTCCTGCCTCTGGCCGTGGTGCTGACGATCGTGTCGCAGATGGGCTTTCTGTCCTTGCTGCGTCTGCCGGCGGATCAGCCCGCGACGCCGAGGCAGGTCGACGTCCAGGTCCTCGAGCTCCCCGCGAGCGTCGATCCGCCCGCGTCTGCGCCGCCGCCCCCGCCGGCCCGGACAGCACCTCTACCGAAGCCGGTGCTCGAGCCGCCGCCGGCTCGCGCGACGCCGCCGCCGCCGGCCGCTCCGGTCCAGGCGCCCACCCTCCCGATCGCCCGCGGCGGTCGAGACCACCGCGTCGCCAACCTCGCCGGTCGCCGCGACGGTTCCGGTGGCGCCCGGGCTTCCCTCGTCGCCGCCCGCTCCCGTGACGCCGGAAGCTCCCGCGGCGCCGTCAGTGCAGCCGCCGGTCGCGGCACTGCCACCGTCCTCCGCGACCCGCGGTGTGCCCGGAGGCACGGACAGCATGAGCGCCCGCGCGATCTACCGGCCGATGCCGGAGATCCCGGAGTCGCTCCGGCGCCGCAACGTCGAGCTCGTCGCCGTGGCCAGGTTCCGGGTGACCGCCACCGGGACCGCCGCCGTCGAGCTCGTCGAGCCCACGAGCGATGCCGATCTCAATCGCGCCCTGCTCGAGACGCTCGGGCGCTGGCGCTTCTTCCCGGCCACGCAGGCCGGCAAGCCCGTGACGTCGACGATCGACATCCGGATTCCGATCTCGGTGCGCTAGGCACGGTCAGCGCCCAATCTGACGCGGTGCAGCAGTCGGCTTGCTTGACCATTGTGTAGAGACTCCGTTACGATCCGCCTCGCGTCGGGCGCGGGTGGTCTAGCCTTTCACCGGGGAAAGGGGATTCGATCATGATTCGCAGAGTGCTGATCGCCTCAGGAGTCCTGCTGGTCATGCTGTCGGTCGGCTCCACTGCGTTCGCGCAGAGCGACTGCAGCAAGATCGTGCCTGCCTCGCCGTGGGGGCCGAACGACCAGACCGGCGCCACCAACCGCGTCACCCCGGCGGTCACCAAGGCCGCGGCGGCCGAGATCCAGACCGGCAAGGTCACCACGATGTCGTATCCGCTCACGGATGGCGTCCCGCTCTTCGGCACGCGCTTCACCAAGACCATCCTGACCGCCACGAGCCTGGCCCCGGGCGCGGCGTTCGGCGAGAACGAGCTGACCTACATGGAAGACACGTGGCTCAGCCAGAGCCACGTCGGCACCCATCTGGACGGCATGGGCCACATCGGGAAGAAGGACTGCTACTACAACCAGACCCCGATGGGGAAGTTCATCAACCAGAACAACATGACCAAGCTCGGCCTCGAGCACCTGAAGTCCTTCGCCACCCGCGGCGTCCTCATCGACGCGGTGAAGGTGTTCCAGGCCAACGGCAAGTTCAAGGGCAATAGCGCGTGCAAGAAGCCGTGCCTGGAGAAGGGCACGCTGATCACCGCCGCCGACCTGCAGGCCGGGCTCAAGATGTACAACGTGACGCTGCGCGAGGGTGACATCGTCATCATCCACACGGGATGGGGCGATCTCTTCGAGCAGTTCCCGGCCCAGAACGCGCTCTACAACAGCGGCGCGCCCGGCATCGGCAAGGAGGCGGCGAACTGGCTGGCCTCGCAGAAGGTCGTCGCGGTGGGCGCGGACACGTGGGTGGTGGACGTGGCGCCGACCGAGGATCCCAAGGAAGCGTTCCCCGTCCACATCATCCTGCTGACCAACAACGGCATCCACATCATGGAGAACGTGCGGACCGACCTGATGGCCGCCGAGGCCGCGTCCACCAAGCGCGCGACCTTCTTCTTCAACATGACGGTGCCCAAGGGCGTCGGCATGACGGGCAACTTCGTCGCAATCGACGGCATCCAGTAGGCATCGCGATCGCGGTGCCGTGATGGGGCTGACGCCGGCGTTCCTTCGGGGACGCCGGCGTCGGCATGTCCGGCGGCCCACGCGCGCCGGGATCGGGGCGGTGGTGGTCCTCGCGGTCCTGCTCGCCGTGTGGCTGGCCTCGCCGGCTCCCGCCGGAGCCCAGCGTCGCTGGGTGGTTGCCTTCGCCAATGCCACGGAGGAGCCGGGTGTCACGCTGGAGGGCACCGGGTTCACCGGCGCGGAGATCCGGGAGAGCTTCAACCTCGCGTCGCGGCCCTATCCGATCGACCTCGTCTTCTACGACAACCAGCGCAGCGACGCGCGCGCCGTCGCCAACGCCGAGGCGGCCATCGCGCGCAAGGTCGATCTCTACATCCAGTACCACCGCGGCGCGGCGGCCAACGCCACCATCGCGCAGAAGCTCAAGGCCGCGGGCATTCCGGTGCTGGCGGTGAACTATCCCGTGCCGGGCGCGCCGCTCTACAGCATCGACAACGCTGCGGCCGGGCGCATGGCGGGGGAGGCCCTGGCGCAGTTCGCGACCCGTACGTGGTCCGGACAGCCGATGGTCGCCGTCATCATCGGCCGCGTGTCGGACGCCGCCGACCGCGTGCCCGAACGGGTCCAGGGCGTGACCGACGCGCTCCGGCAGCGGCTGCCGGCCGCACGCCTCACCACGCTCGACACCCAGGGCAATCCCGCGCAGGTCGCCACGTTGCTGGGCGCGTTCCTGGCGGGGCAGCCGTCCCGGAAGATCCTCGTCGTCGCCACCGACGACGTCACCGCGCTGGCGGCCAAATCCGCGGTCGAGTCGGCCGGCCGGGTGCGCGACACGGCGATCGTCAGCCACGGCGTCGATCGCAGCATTCACGGCGGCGCGAACGATCGCAAGGAGCTCGACCCGAACAACCGTGGCAGCATCGTCATCGGATCGGTGGCGTTCTACCTGGATCGCGTGGGTTACGACGTGCTGCCGCTCGCCCAGCGCATGCTCCGCGGCGAGCCGGTCCCGGCGGTCACCGCCACGCCGCACAAGCTCGTCACCGCCGTCAACGTGTTCATGGAGTATCCGCCCTACGACATGAACTGACGCGCGCGCGTCGGGGGCTCAGTCGGCCGGGTAGTCGATCGCGATCACCTCGAGCAGGTCCTGGCCGCGCGGCGTGGCGAGCGCGACGCGGTCGCCGACTCCACGCCCGAGAATGGCGCGTGCGATCGGCGCGGTGAACGCCATCCGGCCGCGCGCGGCGTCCGCCTCGTCGATGCCGACGATCTCCAGGCGCCGCTCCGCACCCGCGCGCTCGCCCCCCACGGTCCGCAGCGTGACGCGGGCACCGAAGCGCACCTCGTCGTGCGGCTGCTGGCGAGGCTCGACGAGCTCGGCGCTGGCCAGACGCGCGGTGAGATCGCGCGTCCGTCCGGCCACGATCGCCAGCCGTCGGCGGTACTCGGCCTCGTCGCCGCGCTCGGTCTCCAGACCATGGCGCTCGGTCTCGAGCGCGGCCAGCTCGGCCCGGAGGAGCCCAAGCCCGCGCGGGGTGACGTAGTTCTGGACTCCCGCCGGGATCGGCGCACGCGGCGGGATGATCGGCTCTTCCCAGGCGTCGTCCTTCGTGAAGGCCTTGCTCACGCGTCGAGGATAGCAGCCCTGACGAGCTCAGGGATTCGCTTCGGCGACGAAGACGCCTTCCGGGCCGCCGCTGGTGGCGGTGGGCGCGACGGCGAACGAGACGGCGCCCGTGCTGCCGAGGCTGACCACGGGCAACAGCGTCAGCGAGGCGATCCGCGCCCCGCCCGGCAGCTGATCACCGACGCCGACCACGCGGTGGAGTCCCTCGCGGCCGGTGCGCACGACGATCACGGGGCTCGGTCCGTCGTCGACCGACGCGGCGAACGCGATGGCGCCGGTGGCGCTCACGGCGGGCCACAGTCCGAAGTTCGACAAGCGGCCGCCACCCGGGGCCGGATCCCCGAGCTGCGCCACCACGCGGGGGCGGCCATCCTCCACGGCGAAGATCCCGGCGGCGACCGGTGCGGCCTTGAGGTGGCCATGAAACGCGATCGTGCCCTGGTCGCTGAAGCCGATCCGCTCGGAGAACTTGGCGAAGATCCCGCCGATGGGCGTGTCGTCGCCCGCCGCGAGGACCATGCGGATTCGCCCGCCGCTGGCGACGAAGATCCCACCGGGTACGGCCCGACCTTCCAACGCTGCACCGAAGGCGACCGCCCCGTCGCGGTTCACGCTCGGCGAGCCGAAGGCCGCGAAGGCGCCGCCGGCGGGAGCCGCGTCGCCCTGCGCCACGACCTTCTGGAGCTGACCACGTACGGAGAGGAGCACGACCTCGATGCTCTCCCGCCCGCGCCGCACGGTGGCCAGGAACGCGACGTCTCCTCTGGCATTGATCGTCGGAGCGTCGAGGCTGGCCAGCACGCCCGAGGCGATCCCCGGCGCGGGCGCCCCGCTCAGGGCGATGGGCCGGACGCGGCCGTTGCGGGCGACGAAGATGCCCTCGACCGCGCGCCCCTCGGCGACAGCCGCCGCGAACACGATCGTGCCGTCGTCGCTGAGCCCGGGTACCGGATGCTTGCCGAAGCCCGAGAGGCGGCCCACCCCCGGGATGCGATCGCCCTCGCGCGCCACGACGGTGACGCGACCGCGCGACCAGAGGAAGAACCCCTCGTCGGTGCCGGCGCGGCCGAGCGTGGCGAAGAACGCGACGTCACCGCGCGCGTTCACCGGCGCGACGATCGGCATCGCCTCCGCCCCGAAGCGATCGAAGACTCCGCCGCCGGGCGCGGCCTCGCCGGTGGCAGCCACACGGCGCAGCCGGGACGGCTCGTCGCCTGACGCCGCCGCGGCGGCGAGCACCGCGAGCAGCACCAGCGCCAGCCGGAACTGGCGGATGGGCATGCGACGGAGTATAGGGAGACGACAGGAGCCTCGCAATGACGACGATCGCCCGATTGGCCGTGGGCCTGGCTCTTCTGCTCGGTCTGGTGGTCGGCAGCAACGGGATCGCGGCGGACAACGTCCAGGTCCCGCGGCCCCCAACAGTGTTCGTCGGCGCGTGCTATTGCCGCGCCCAGGGGACGCTGCAGTGCGAGGGCGGCCTCACCGAGCGCGAGTGCCGGCAGCGCTGCGACGAGGCGCTCTGCGACGACTGGTTCTGGAAGGAGCGCCTACCGTGCTGGAACTGGGGCTACGGCGGCTAGGGCCCGCGACGGCCCGCGCCATGGCGGGCCGCATCGCCGGGGTGCTGCTGTGCGTGGCGCTCGTGTCCGTCGTGGCCGTCCACGCGGCGCCGGGGGCATTGCCGCGGCGAGGGCAGCTGGGGGTTCGGGTCGGCGCTGTTCCCGACGACATCCGGCCCGCGCTGAAGCTGGATCCGGGCGAAGGAGTGCTCGTACAGCTCCTCGTGCCCGGCGGCAGCGCGGAGGCCGGGGGTATACAGGCCGGCGACATCCTCCTCGCACTCCAGGGACAGCGCATCCGCGGCGTGCCCGATTTCCTGGAACGGACGGCCACCCTGATTGGCGGCCAGAGCTGCCAGCTCGGCCTCATGCGCAGCGGCCGGCGCGTGACGCTGTCGCTGGCCGTCCGCGAGCGTCCCCGCGATCGCGGGGAGAGCTTCGACGTGCTCTACCACGAGGTGGTCAGCGGTGGAGCCCGCCTGCGGACGATCGTCACGAAGCCCCGCGCGGCCGGCCGACATCCCGTGCTGTTGCTCATTCCCGGTCTGGGCGCGAGCACCGTGGACGTGCCGCTGAGCGATCCCGGCGCCTACAGCCACATCCTGGCCGAGTTTGCCAGGGACGGTTGGGTCACCGTGCGGGTCGACAAGCCCGGGCTCGGAGACAGCGAGGGCGGGCCCCAGGCCGAGCTCGGATTCGAGGCCGAGCTCGACGGCTACCGGCAAGCGCTCCGGGCGGCCCGGCAGTACGACTTCGCCGACGCCGATTCCGTGTTCGTCTTCGGTCACAGCCTGGGCGGCGTGTTCGCGCCGATGCTTGCCGGCGAGGTGGCCGTCAAGGGCGTCGCCGTCTACGGGACGATGGTCAAGCCCTGGCCGGAGTACCTGCTCGAGAACCGGCGCCGGCAAGAGGTCCTGGCCGGGACCGATCCTGCGGTGATCGACGCGCGCGTGGCCGACATGGCGGCCGTGGTGCAGGCCTTGATGGTCGACCGGATGGATCCCGCCGCGCTGGCCCGCGCCCGCCCGGAGCTGCAGGCAGTGCTGAAGATCCTGCTGCCCGACGGCCGCCACTTCTGGGGGCGAACCCTTCCGTTCTGGTCGCAGCTGGCGGGTACCAACGTCCCGGCGTACTGGGGGAAAAGCAATACGCACGTGCTCGCGATCTGGGGCCAGAACGATTTCATCGCGAGCGAGGCCGATCATCCGCTGATCGCTCAGATCGTCAATCGCGCCCGACCCGGCCGAGGCCGCTACGTCGCCGTGCCCGGCTCCGATCACGCCTTCCGGAAGACGTCGTCCCCCCAGGACAGCTTCCGACGGTGGACGACGCCGGCGGTGGAGCTGGACCCCGAGATCATCGCCATACTGAAGGCGTGGACGGCGGAGCTGCGCGGCGGTCGCTAGCCGGCGTAGCTTCGCCGTCCGAGCCTCAGAGCCGCCCGCTGACGGCCAGAATGATCAGGATCAGGACGACCAGACCGAGACCACCGCTCGGGTAGTAGCCCCAGCCCGAGCTGTACGGCCACATCGGTAGTGCGCCTACCAGCAGAAGAATCAGGATGACGAGCAGAATCGTACTCATGTCGTTCGCTCCCTGGCCCCTTGAAGATATGTCCTTCGCCTCTTGTCAGGGGCAAGCCGCATGCCACCGGCCGAGTCCGAGTGTGAAAATGAATGCCTCTTGTCGAGGGGCCCGGCTAAGATGAACCCGCGCGTCAGCGGCGCGCGAAAGGAGTGACGGCACGGTGAACCGACGACGCGTGCTGACCCTGACGGTGAGCGCGATGGCCATGGCGCTGGCCAGCGCCTGCGGCGGTGGATCGGGCAAGGCCATCACGGTCGTGATCGCGGAGTACAGCAAGGACCACACGAAGCCCTTCTGGCAGGGGCTGGCCGAGCAGTACACCAAGCAGACCGGCGTGAAGGTCGATCTCCGGGTCATCGACTGGAACTCGATCGATCAGCAGGTCAGCACGATGATCCAGAACAACCAGCGCCCCGACGTCCTGAACCTGAACTCGTTCTCCAGCTACGCCAAGGACGGCCTGCTGTACCCGGCGGCCGACGTCCTGTCGCCGAAGACGAAGGACGATTTCCTCGAGCCATTCTTGAAAGGCGGCGAGTACCAGGGCGCGCTCTACGGGTTCCCGATCCTGTCGAGCGCCCGCGCGTTCTTCTACAACAAGGATCTCCTGGCGAAAGCCGGAGTCGCCGGGCCGCCCAAGACGTGGGATGAGTTCGTGCAGGTGGCCGGCCGGATCCAGAAGACCGGCGCGATCGGCTACGCCCTGCCGCTGGGACCGGAAGAAGCGCAGGCCGAGTGGGCCATCTGGATGTGGAACAACGGCGGTGACTGGAAGACGGGCGACGCCTGGGCCATCAACAGCGACAAGAACGTCCAGACGCTCTCGTTCCTGGCCGACCTCGCCAACAAGCAGAAGGTCACCCAGGTGAACCCCGGCAAGACCAACCGTACCGACGGCGCCTTCCAGCTCTTCAAGGACGGCAAGGTGGGGATGGTCATGGGCTTCAGCCCGCTGGCCGGCCAGCTCGACAAGGAAGGCAAGGTGAGCTATGGCGTGGCCGAGATGCCGACCAACACCGGCAAGTCGGTGACGCTCGGCGTCGAGGACTATCTGATGGCGTTCAAGAAGAAGGACAACCAGGACGCGGTCAAGAAATTCCTCGATCTCTACTACCAGCCGGAGAACATCACGCGCTGGATCACCGCCGAGGGCTTCCTGCCGGTGACGAAGTCCGGCCTGCAGCAGATGAGCAGCAACGCCAAGCTCAAGCCGTACCTCGATGCGCTGCCCAGCGCGCGCCTGGCGCCCACCACGGATCCGGCGTGGGACCGGGTGAAGGTCGACGTCCAGCAGAACATCGGCCTCGCGGTGCAGCCGGGCGGCAACCCCAAGGAAGTTCTCGACCAGCTCCAGAAGAACGCCCAGGCGGCGGGCAGCCGCTGAGTCGCTGACGCGGCCCGCGCGGGTGGGGGGGCGACACCGGCGGCGCCACTGGCCGGCCCTCCTCTGGCTCGGCCCGAGCCTGCTGCTCATCGCCGCCGTCGTGCTCTATCCCGCCGTCGCGCTGGTGCGCGCCTCGCTCGCCCGCTATTCCATCACCGGCCTCTACCAGGGCTTCGTCGGGATGCAGAACTACGTTCGGTTGCTGGAGCAGCCCGCGCTGTTCACGGTGGTCGTGAACACGATCGTGTGGGTGGCCACGGTCGTGGCGGTCACCGTCGTGGTCTCGCTCGGCCTGGCCCAGTTCCTGAACCAGCGTTTCCCCGGCCGGAGAGTCGTCCGGTGGGCGCTGATCGTGCCGTGGGCTGCCTCGCTGGTGATGACCGCCAAGCTCTTCGTCTGGATCTACGACTACTACTTCGGGATCCTGAACCAGGCGCTCGTCACCCTGGGCATCCTCGCGGCGCCGATCGACTGGCTCGGCAGAGGACACCACCGTGATGGGCGCCATGATCGCGGTGGGCATCTTCGTGTCGCTGCCGTTCACCACCTACGTCGTGCTCGCCGGCCTGGCCGGGATTCCCGACGAGGTCTACGAGGCCGCGCGGGTCGACGGCGCCTCGCGGTGGCGTACGTACCGGTCGGTGACGCTGCCCCTGCTGCGTCCGGCCCTGGTGGTGGCGATCGTGCTGAACGTGATCTACGTGTTCAACTCGTTTCCCATCGTGTGGACGCTCAACGACCGCAACCCGGGCTTCGGCCACGACACGCTGATCACCTACATGTACAAGATCGCGTTCAAGAGCGCGGCGCGCGACGTCGGCCTGGCCGCCGCGCTCGGCATCGTCAACGTGCTGATGATCCTGGTCGCGGTGGCCGTGTATCTGAAGACGGTGCAGTGGCGGGAGGTCGAGGCCTGAGCGGGCGACGGGCGGCGATGTCGGGTGCCGGCGGCCTCCTCGCGCTGGCCCTGCTGTCGCCCTATCTCGTGATGCTGCTCACCGCGCTCAAGCCCGAGGGCGAGCTGCGGATCACGCCGCCCCGGCTCACGCCGATGCGCTGGCAGCCCGGCAACTTCCTCGACGTCCTCGGCGATCCCGGCTTTCAGGGCTGGCTGGTGAGCTCGCTGGTGGTGGCGGGGGCGTCCACCCTGATCGTCCTGCTGGCAGCGACGCCGGCGTCCTACTACGTGGCGCGGCACCGGTTCCCCGGGCGCTCGGCGTTCCTGTTCGTGGTGCTGGTGACCCAGATGTTCTCGCCGACGGCGCTGGTGGTCGGGCTCTACCGCGAGTTCTTCGAGATCGGGCTGGTCAACACGTACGCCGCGCTCATCCTGACCAACGCGGCCTTCAACCTGGCGTTCGCCATCTGGATCCTGCGCGCCTTCTTCGCCTCGATCCCCCGGGAGATCGAGGAGGCCGCGGCGGTGGACGGCTGCGGGCGGGTGCGGACGCTGCTGCAGGTGGTGCTGCCGCTCTCCCTGCCGGGCCTGGTGACCGCGGTGGTCTTCGCGTTCATCGCGGCCTGGAACGAGTACATCGTGGCCCTCACCCTCATGAGCGACCCGGCCCGCAAGCCGCTGACGGTCGGCATCACGTCGTACGTCACCGCCTACGTGCAGCACTGGAATCAGCTCTTCGCCGCGGCCGTCATCGCCATCGTGCCGGTGGTGGTGCTGTTCGCGCTGATCGAGCGCCATCTGGTCGGCGGCCTGACGGCGGGTAGCGTGAAGTAGGCTGGTTTGTTCACCGGCCTCGGCGCCGCCGCTACCGCTCGCTAGGCCGGGCTCCAGACACCGGACCGGGGGCGCCGCCTCCGCCGCTCCGCTAGACCGGACTCCAGTTCGGCACTACGACGACTGGCGACCTGATCTCCCCCAGCGCGAACGGGTGGAGCACGTCGATCGCGTAGCCGACGTTGAGGCGCTCGCCCTGCCACAGAGGTGTTGCGGTGCGCGGGCCCACGACGATCCCGGCCTCGTCGTTATGCATTCTCACGACGCTGACGGGATCAGGCGGCGTCTGAGGAGAGCACGGTACGTCGGGCACGACGCGACCATCCGGGCGGCGGAAGCAAAGCTCGCCGTCGGGCTGCCGATCGACCTGATAGCCCTCCTCGTGGACGGCGCGGTGATGGCGGCGGCAGAGCAATGCGAGGTTCGAGAGCGTCGTCGGGCCGCCCTGGGCCCAATGTCGGATGTGGTGGGCCTGGCAGAAGCGTCCGTGGCAGCCCGGGAAGCGGCAGCTGCGGTCGCGATGCAGCAGCGCCCGTCTCAAGGCGGGCGGGATCGTGCGCGTCTTGGCCCCGACTTCGAAGATGCGCCCCTCCGCATCGTGCCGCATCAGCACCCGACTCGCGTCGCACGCCAGGCGCTGGGACGTTTCCGCGGAAACGCGGGCGCCCTCTTCGACGACGGACTGGCCGGGCTGATCGGGATCCGCCAGGACGACGGCGTCGACATGGACCACCACCTGGTAGTGCTCGGCCGGCGTGCCGGGATCGATCCCGCGGTGGAGCGCGGTCTCGGCGAGGAGCTGCAGCGCGTCGGCTTGCTGCTGAGCCATCGTCGGCGGGTCCGCGGAAACGTCAGCGGGCTGAGCCGTCTCGACGGCGCAGCGCGCTCCGCCGGTGCAGGGCCTGACGAGCGGCGCTCAGCGCTTTCAGGAGGAGTGCACCGGCCTCGGGCGACAGGCGTCCCCGGATCGTCACGGTGCCGTCTTCGGCGGGGTACACGTGGAGGGCACGGCTGGCGTGCTGCCGGGTGGCCTCGTCCCGCTCCGCTTTGCGATCCATCCGGCGCCAGCCACGGACGATGCGCTCGACGTGCTCGGCGGTGCCGGCGCGGCCGATGGCCAGCAGGCGCTCTTCGGTCGCCGGCGTCGCCACGCGCGTGAGAGCACGGACCTTGGCGTAGGAGAGCTCGCCGCGGGCGAGCGCCTGGGCGAGGCGCGGCAGCGTGGGAAGCGCACGCGCCACGCGGACTTTCTCGCGCGCCGCGCCGAGGTCGAGGCCGACGCGCCAGGACAGCCACTCCGCGCAGGAGCGAAAGCCCGTGTTCCAGCCGGCACGGGCGTCGAAGTCGCGGATGAGATCCAGCAGGCGGGCGGACGCCGCATCGAGATGGGCGGAGAGCTCCGCGATCTCGTCGCCAATCCGCTCGAGCTCGACTACCCGAGGATGGGTTGCTTGAACGTCCATCGCGAGTCCCTCCTGTGACTGAGGCGACTCTACACTGCGGTTTCGGGGCCGCCTGGGTGGTCCACCAATGCGCGAAAGCGTGGTGAACGGCGCGAGTTCCGACACGGCGAGTGATGGGCCTTCTCACCGGGCTTCTCAGGGCCGCAGAGGCCTGGTTTGCGGGACGCGACGACCGCGGGATCAGCGGGCACTCCGGATGCTGTCAAGAGTGGACTTTGGGATACACGCTCCGGCGTGAGTGTTTCAGCGCAAGTGAAGTCGAACCCGATCGTGTGCGTGCCGGCAGCAGCGCGCACGACGACCGGAGGGCTCGGAGTGAGCCCTCCGGTCAGCCGTTCTACCGCTCGGCCGCGATGGAGAACACCTCGTTGACCTTCCAGCCCTTCGTGGTGAGCTCCTTGCGGGCGCGGGGCGAGACCTGGCCGGAAACGGACAGGGCCCGCTCGGGCCCGCTCTGGGACAGTTGCTCCGCGTGACGGGCGACGCCCTGGGTCCAGGCGATGTAGTCGACGGGGAGGGGAACCAGCAGGGCGCCGGTGGTGGTGCGGGCGACGACGGGGCCCGGCGCCGAGACCTGCGTGATCGGTGACACGGATTCGTGGTGGCGGGCCAGCATGTTCATGGCCGCGGCGAGGAAGCGGGTCTCGTCCTGCGTCGAGGCGGCGGCGGCGAAGCCCACCACGGCGTCGCGCCCCGGCACGTCCTTGAGCCGCTGAACGCCCTGGGCCAGCGCCGTGAGGACGCTCAGCGAGTACTGCGGGTTCTGGACGAGTGCCTGCACCTGGGCGTCACTGGCGCCCGTGGACTTGAAGACGGCGGTCGCGTTGTTGACGAGGTCGCCGGGCGGCGTGTCGTAGATGGTGCTGTTGGTGATGGTCATGGCCGACATGGCCATGGAATACGGGACCAGGATCGACGTGGCCGTCTGGATGATGAACCGCCCGGAGAAGGCCACCCAGGCGGCGCTGGTCAGCTTCTCGGAGAGGATGGCGTTGGTGGTGTACGGATCGACGCCCAGCGACTTGGCGAGGTCCCGGCGCTCCTTCTCCCAGCCGAGCGCCGTCAAGGTGGCCGAGCCGACCCGCTTCGTCGCTTCCTCGGCGCGCTGGCCTCCGCTCTGGTCGGGCGCCGTGGCGGCCTCGGTGACTCTCTTGAAGCCGAGGTCGATGCGGCCGAACAGGCGACTCACGCCGTCGGGGAAGCCGGTGATCGTCTCCACCGGGTGGACGAGCATGTTGACCGTGGACGTCACCGGACGCGCGATCGCCTTGCCGGCCGCCTCGGCGAACTCCTTGGTCTTGCTGAGCTCATCGAGCTTGCCGATCGCGTGGACCTCGGTCACCCGGATCGCGAGCATGTGGATGCCGTGCGCGTCAAACTTCCCGTACGGCGAGCGGATGGTGAAGCGGGCGAGCAAGCCTTTGACGGGCACCGCGTCGTCCACCGTGAAGTAGGGCCCCTTGAGCAGCTCCGGGCCCACGAGATCCTTGGCGTTGAGCACCGGCTCCTTCTCGAAGCCGGACTGGGCCTGGGCCGGCCGTCCCGTACCTCCAGTGATCAGGAAGGTCGCTGCCGCGATGGCCACGATGGCGGTGCGTGTGAATTTCAAATGCTCGTCTCCTTCGATGGTTAGTGGGCGTGCGCTGACGACGTGAAATGTTCCCCTTGTCGCACATTGCGCGGGGACAAGGCGATGAGACCTTAGTCCTAGTACGCGCCTCCTGAGACGGGCGCAGGTGGCGGGCGGCCCAGGGATCGGCCGCCCGCCCTGAGGATCAGCGATACCCTCGATGCGTTACTTGCCCATCGCCGCCCTGGCTGCCTCGATCTTCGCCTTCACGGCGTCGAGGTTGAAGCTCGCGCCCTTCTGCATCGGCGGGAACTCGATGGCCGTCATGGCCAGCTTCGCCACCTCCTGCTGGACGAACACGAAGCGCCAGAACTCGTACTTGAACCAGTCGAAGTACTCCTGCGACCCGCTCCTTGGTCCCGTTTTCCGGCCAGCCCGTGCGCTCGAACGGATCGAGGCGCAGGTTGGTCAGGTACGGCACGTCGACATGGATCTTGTCGCCGAGCCAGCCGCCGGGCTGGTCGATGAAGCGATACTTGAAGTCGTCGATGCGCACCGCGCCGAGCGTGCTCTCGCCGAAGTAGAAGATCTCGTGGCGGTTCGACGGCCCCTTGCCGGTGATCATGTCCATCTGGTTGTAGCCGTCGAGATGGATCTTGTAGGTCCGGTCGCCGAGCTTCTTGCCCTTCTTCAGCTCCTCGTTGATGTTCGGGTTGCCGGCGGCGGCGACGAAGCGTCGGGAACCAGTCGAGCCCGGAGATGATGCCGTTCTCGACCTTGCCCGGCCGGCACCTTGCCCGGCCAGCGGATCATCGCCGGCGCGCGGAAGCCGCCTTCCATGACCGTGCCCTTGCTCTGCGCGAACGGCGTCTGGCCGCCGTCCGGCCAGGTGAAGATCTCGGTGCCGTTGTCGGTGGTGAAGATGACGATGGTGTTGTCGTCCACGCCCATGTCCTTGAGCTTCTTCATCACGACGCCGACGATGTCGTCGAGCTGCGCCATGCCGGCTTCGTGGATGGACCAGCCGTTCTTCGAGTTGCGCATCTCCTCGTACTTCGGCGACAGGTGCGTGACGATGTGCATGCGCGTCGGGTTGAGCCAGAGGAAGAACGGCTTGCCGTCGGCCTTGGCCTTGTCGATGAACTTGAGGGCGAGGTCGCGGATCTCGTCGTCCACGGTCTCCATCCGCTTCGGGTAGAGCTCGCCGGCGTCCTCGATCTTCTGCTTGCCGACCTTGCCCCAGCGCGGATCACGGTCGCGTCGTCCGCGTTGGTCGCCCACGAGTGGACCATGTTGCGCGGGCCGACCTGCGTCCAGCAGCTCCTGCGGGTAGTTGGGATGGCAGGGGTCTTCCATCGCGTCGAGGTGATAGAGGTAGCCGAAGAACTCGTCGAAGCCGTGGACGGTGGGCAGGAACTCGTTGAGGTCGCCCAGGTGGTTCTTGCCGAACTGGCCGGTGGCGTAGCCCATCGCCTTGAGCGCCGTGGCGATGGTCACCGCCTCCGCCGGCAGGCCGATCGGCGCGCCGGCCTGGCCGACCGTGGTCATGCCGGTGCGGATCGGCAGCTCGCCGGTGATGAAGTTGGCGCGGCCCGCCGTGCAGCTCGCCTCGGCGTAGTAGTCGGTGAACAGCATGCCCTCGGCGGCGAGCTTGTCGAGGTTCGGCGTCCGCCCGGCCATCATGCCGCGGTGGTAGGCGCCGATGTTCCAGATGCCGATGTCGTCGCCCATGATGACGACGATGTTCGGCTTCGGCTGCGCCGCCGCCGGCACGGCCATCAGCGTGGCGGTGGCGAACAGGACGACCAGAATCAGCAGCGCTCGTCTCGTGCCCCTCATTTCACGTCTCCTTTGCTGGGGATTGGCCGCCCCTGGGGAGGCTGTTTGGGGAGTCCCATACCAAGACCTATCGACGGCGGCACATGGGCGGTATAGCGCGTCTACGGCGATATGTCGCCTCGGACCAAAGTCCCATAGACTTCCCCATTGAGAAACGACACCGTGCTGGGCCAAGGGGGCGATATGTCAGAGGCGGGGCGGAGGCGCGGCGAAGCTGGTCCATGGTGACCCCGTATCGCCAGCCCCGCGCGTAGACCGCGTGCTTTCCGGGTCCAGGCGCCTCAGGGCAGCTGTTGTCGGTACCGGCGCGGTCGTCGCGGCCCTCGCCATCGCGGCCGGTGGCTGGTGGTGGCACGCAGGGCGCCTGCCGTGGGGGTCACCCGGTGGCTCTCCGGCGGGGCGGCGAGTTATGTCGGACAGCCGGTGTGTGGCCAATGCCACCAGCAGGCGGCCGAGCGCTGGCGGAAGTCGCACCACGACCTCGCGATGCAGCTCGCCGACGCGCAAGTCGGTGCTCGGCGATTTCGCGAACGCGAGGTTCAGCTACGCGCGGCGTCACGTCGACGTTCTCGCGCCGCGACGGCAAGTTCGTCGTGCAACACCGACGGCCCCGACGGCAAGCTCGCACGACTACGAGGTCAAGTACACGTTCGGCGTCGCGCCGCTGCAGCAGTACCTGATCGAGCTGCCCGGCGGCCGCATCCAGGCGCTCGGCATCGCGTGGGACTCGCGCCCGAAGGCGCAGGGCGGGCAGCGCTGGTTCCATCTCTATCCCGGCCAGAACATCAATCGCCGGCGACGAGCTGCACTGGACCGGCGTGCAGCCAGAACTGGAACTTACATGTGCGCCGAGTGCCACTCGACCGACGTCCGCAAGCACTACGATGCCAAGACCGGCACCTTCAATACCGACGTGCGCCGAGGTCAACGTCGCGTGCGAGGCCTGCCACGGGCCCGGCTCGAACCACGTCGCGTGGGCGCGCAAGGAAGGCGACTGGCAGCGTCTCGACGGCGGCACGAAGGGGCTCGCCATCGCGCTCGACGAGCGCAGGGGCGTCACCTGGACGCCGGTCGCGGAGACGGGCAATGCGGTCCGAAGCGCAGCGTCGCGCGCCGGTCGCGCGAGATCGAGATGTGCGCGCGGTGCCACGCGCGCGCGCGGCCAGTATCGCCGAGGACTACGTGCACGGCCAAGCCGCTCGCGGGACACCCATCGCGCTCGCGCTCCTCGACGACCGCCTCTACTACGCCGACGGACAGATCCGCGACGAGGTCTACGAGTACGGCTCGTTCCTGCAGAGCCGAGATGTACGCGCAGGGCGTGACCTGCTCGGACTGCCACGACCCGCACTCGCCTCGAAGCTCCGGGCGCCGGGCAACGCCGGTGTGCGCGCAGTGCCACGCCGCCGGCGAAGTACGACAGCGGCGACGCATCACTCACCACGCCGACGGCACGCGCGGCGCCGACTGTGCTCGGCTGTCACATGCCGACCACGACGTACATGGTGGTCGATCCGCGCCACGACCACAGCTTGCGCGTCCCCCGGCCCGATCTCTCGGTGAAGCTGGGCGTGCCCAACGCCTGTACACGTTGCCACGCCGACCGCCCCGCCCAGTGGGCGGCCAAGCAGGTGGAGACCTGGTATGGCCACCAGCCGCGGGGGTTCCAGCGCTACGCCGAGGCGCTCGGCGCGACTGCGGCGGGCGTTCCCGGCGCGACCGATCTGCTGCAGGCCGTCGTCCGCGATAGCGAGCAGCCGGCCATCGCGCGCGCGAGCGCGCTCGCCCGTCTGGGACCGTCGCCGGTCCTGGGCGTCCGCGACGTCGTCCGCGCGGGACTGAAGGACGGCGACCCGCTCGTGCGGCGCGCCGCGGTGAGTGGTGTCGAGGGCGCGGACCCCGTGTCTCGCGTGGAGCTGCTGGCGCCGCTGCTCGACGACCCGGTGCGTGCCGTGCGCATCGAAGCCGCTCGCATGCTGGCCGGCGTCCCGCGAGACCGCCTGACGGAGGCTCAGCGCACGACGCTGGACCGGACCGTCGCGGAGTACGTCGCCGCCGAGCAGTTCAACGCCGACCGCCCGGAGTCGCACGTGAACCTGGCCCTGCTGCACGCGGCGCAGCAGCAGCCCGCCGCCGCCGAAGCGGAGCTCCGGACGGCGCTCGCGCTGGACCCGCGCTTCATTCCGGCGGCGGTCAATCTCGCCGATCTCTACCGGGCCACCGGCCGGGAAGCGGAGGGCGAAAGCGTGCTGCGCGACGTCCTCAAGCAGGCTCCGGGTGGCGCGGCGGCGCATCACGCGCTGGGGCTGGTCCTCGTGCGAGGCAAGCGGATGCCGGAGGCGATGGCGGAGCTGGAAGCGGCCGCGCGCCTGGCGCCCGAGAGCGCGCGCTACGGGTACGTGTACGCGGTCGCGCTCAACGAGACGAGGGGGCCCAAGCCGGCGACGGAGGCCTTGCTGCGCGTGCTCGCCCGCCACCCCTACGACCGCGAGACGCTCTCGGCGCTGATCACCTATGCACGCGCGCAGAAGAATCCGGGCCAGGCGCTGACCTACGCCCGCCGACTCGCCGAGCTCGACCCGGCGAACAGCGAGGCGCGGCAGCTCGTGGAGTTTCTGGAGGCCGAGGCTCGGCGCTGAGTCTCACGGTGCCGGCGGCCGCGCACGCACCGAGGCTCGGCTCACGGGCAGCGCCAGGAGTCACTCGCGCCCTTGAGCAAGTCCCGCTTGATCAGGCGCGACCAGAGCTCCTGCGCGATGTCGTCGAGCGACACGGTCGATTCCGTCGTGGCGACCGGAGTCGCCACCGTCACTTCTCCGGTGGATTCCGAGAGGAGGTGCCCGGTCTGCGCGTCCCAGAGCTGCAGCCACAGGCGCAAGGTCGAGACGCGAGTTCTGACGATCTTCAAGCCCCAGAGCTCGAACTTGTCGAGCACGGTCTGGCTGAACTCGGCGAGCCCCGGTTGCAGCACGTATCGAGAGCCGAGGGCGGCGCCGATCCGCTCGAGTCGCGCTCGATCCGGGATACCGCCGCGACCGTAGCTCGCGACGAGCTCGGCGTACTCCCCGGCCAGTCCCTGGTCGGTGAGCCGGTTCAGCGCCTCCGGCATCGGGATGGCCCGGATCGGCGGCGACATTTGCGGAGCGCGGTGAAGAGCGCGTGCGAGACGGTGAGGCTCAGCCCCTGGAGCGCGCCGGGGGCGGCGACACCGAGGGTCGCCACCGGCGCGCAGGCCAGTACCGAGATGTCGAGGGACGGTGACTGCGGCCCGGTCGTGACATGTTCGTCCGACAGGTGAAACGGTGTGCTGCAGCCGGTCGAAAACAGAGCGACCGATGCGAGGATCGCGCCGGCAATTCGCCTGCTCAACGGCTCTACGTCAGACGGTAGACGCGGACGGCGGTGTCGTGGAAGAGCGCAGACCGCTCGGCGGCGGAAAAGCCGGCCGCGATCCGCTTGAACGAGTTCCACAGCACGCGATACGACAGCTGACCTTGTCCACCGGGAAGTTGCTCTCGAACATGCAGCGCTCCACGCCGAAGCACTCGATGGTGTGCCGGTACCAGTCGCGCGTGGCCTCGACCAGCTCGGCCGAGCCGATCGGCTGCTCCCGCTTGTGGAAGCCGAAGCCGTTGAGCGGCATGACGAGGCCGCCGAGCTTGACCACCACGTTGGGGCAATCGGCGAGCGCGCGGATCGCTCCCTTCCACGCGGCGAAGACCTCGGCCCGCCGCCCGGCGTAGGGCCCGATGCCGAGGGGCCCGCCGAAGTGATCGAGGATGATCGTCGTGTCGGGGAAGGCCTTGGCCAGGCTCGGTCAGCTCCGGCAGCTGCGGGTGGTACAGCCAGGCGTCGAAGCTGAGGCCGCGCGGCGCCAGCTCGGCGAAGCCGCGGCGGAAGCGCGGCGTCGGCGTAGAGGCCGGGCGGCGGATTCGTGTGCGAGTTGCGGACCTGGTCGCTGGCGTCCCAGCCGGCGGCGTGGCGGATGCCGCGGAACCGCGGGCTGGCCGCCAGGTGCCCATCCAGCACGGCGCCGACTCGCTCGCCGAGGCGCAAGGTCGGCGAAGCTCACGATGCCGGCGGCGACCCGCGTCGATCCGAAGCCGCCGCTCGCACTCATCGCGGCGACGCCGTTGACGAACTCGGTCTCGCCGACCGGCCGCATCTCCGGCGGGCCGCTCGCGCGGTACATGGACATGCACTCCACGAACACCGTGGCCACCACGTTGTGGCCGCTGCCGGTGTCCGCCAGCAGCTCGTCGATGCAGGTAGCGGCGGCCGGGATGGTCCCAGAGGTGGTGGTGCGGGTCGCAGATGGGCCGCTGGGGCTCGAGGATCTCTTCCATACACCGGCCTCCATTTCCGGGCGAGATTGTACGCCCTCGCTCGGCTAGAATCGCGCTGGCCATGCTCAACGTGCTCGTCACCATGCCCTTCAGTGAGGCGCAGCTCGACCGGATGCGCCGCGTCTCGCCATCGCTCACGGTGAGGCGCGCGGATCCGGCCGCCGCCGACTACGCCCGAGCCGACGTGCTCTACGCTGGCATGCCGCCACGCAATCTCGACCAGGTGCGACACCTCAAGTGGGTGCAGCTGCACATGGCCGGCGTGAACGCGCTGTACGACCACCCGCTCTACACCGAGAGCGCGGTCACCCTCACCACGACCAGCGGGGTGCACGCCGCGACCATCGCCGAGTACGCGATCACCGTGCTGCTGGCCCTGGCCCACCGGGTGCCGCGCATGGTGGAGTGGCAGAAACGGGGTGGCTGGCCGCCCGACGAGCAGCGCTGGTCGCTGTTCGTGCCAACCGAGGTCCGCGGGGCCACGCTCGGCATCATCGGCTACGGCAGCATCGGTCGCGAGCTGGCGCGTATCGCCAAGACCGCGTTCGCGATGCGGGTGCTGGCCTGCAAGCGTGACCCCTCCCAGCGCGTGGACGGCGACTACTGCCTGCCGGGGACGGGCGATCCCGACGGCCGGCTGCCCGACGCCTGGCTGTCGCCGGCGCAGCTGCCCGAGCTGCTCGCGCAGTCGGACGTGGTCGTGATGGCCGCACCGCTGACGCCCGCCACGCGCCACATGATCGGCGAGCGCGAGCTCGCGACCATGAAGCCTACGGCGTACTTCATCAACGTGGGCCGCGGCGCCACGGTGGACGAGGCCGCGCTGGCTCGTGCGCTGGCGCGACGGCCGGATCGCGGCGGCGGCCGTCGACGTCTTCACCCAGGAGCCGCCGGCCCCCGGCCATGCGCTGTACGCGCTCGACAACGTCATCGTCTCGCCGCACGTCTCCGGCTTCGTGCCGAGCTACGACGACTGGTGCTCGGATCTCTTCGCCGAGAACCTGCGCCGCTACCTGGCCGGGGCCCCGCTGCTCAATCAGGTGGACCGCGCGCGCGGCTACTGAGTGTGACCGCCGCCGAGCTCGACCGCCACCGCTACGTGAGCCTGGCCACGTTCCGCCGCAACGGAGCGGAAGTGGCGACGCCGGTCTGGTTCGCCGCCGTCGCCGACAAGCTCTACGTGGTCAGCGCCGGCGACGCCGGCAAGGTCAAGCGGCTCCGGCATTCTCCCCGCGCGCGCGTCGCGCCGTGCGACGCCAGAGGCGGCGTTCACGGCGAGTGGCATGATGCGACCGCCCAGCTGATCTCCGACCCCGGGCTGATCGAGCGGTCGCGCGCCGCACTCCGGGCGAAGTACGGCTGGCAGATCCGCGTTCTCGATTTCTTCTCGCGCCTCACCGGGCGCAGCCGGCGCCGGGGCTGGATCCAGATCGTGCTGCTGGCGTCCCCGCGTGCTTGACTTGCCGCGGGCGGACCAACGATGATTTCGCTCGAGCCGGGAGGTAGCCATGGACCATGCCACCGCGTTCCGCACTCAGCTGCAAGCGGCCGTCAACGCCCGTCACAGCCGGATGAACCCGTTCACCGAGAAGTGGGTGAATGGCGAGCTGACCCGCGCCCAGCTCGGCGCGTGGGTGTGCCAGCACTACCAGTACGTCTCGCAGTTCCCCCGCTGGTGCGCGACGGTCTACGGTGACTGCCCCGACGCCGACGCGCGCGACTTCCTGCTCGAGAACATCGTCGAGGAGGAGAGCGGCGTGAAGCACGTCGATCTGCTGATCCGCTTCGGCGAGGCCTGCGGGGTGACCCGGCACGACGTCGAGACGGCCCGGCAGCTGCCGACCACGCGCGCGCTGACCGCCTGGTGCTACGAGACCGCGCGCCAGCCCTTCCACGTGGCCGCCGCCGGCCTGCTGGTCGGGCTCGAGTCCCAGGTGCCGGGCATCTATCGCCGGAACCTGCCGCCGCTCAAGACCCACTACGGGTTCAACGACCGCGAGGTGGAGTTCTTCGCCATCCACATCGAAGCCGATGAGGTTCACGGCGAGCGCGGCTACCAGATCGTCGAGCGGCACTGCACGACGCCCGCCCGCTCCGCCGAGGCGCTGGAGCAGGTCCGGCAGGCGACCGAGATGCGCTGGCAGTACATGACAGGCCTGCATCGCGCCTACGTGCTCAAGGACGACCTGTGAGGGAACCCTCGTGAGCGAGATCCGCGTCGCGACGCTCGATCAGGTGACGCCGGGGCAGCCGTACCCGGTGGAGGTCGACGGCAAGCCGCTCATGCTCGTGCGGATCGGCGAGGAGATCCACGCGCTCAGCGCGGAGTGCTCGCATCAGAACGGCCCGCTGTCGGAGGGCATGGTGTCGGGCACCCGGGTGGTGTGTCCGTGGCACGGCTGGCGATTCGACGTGCGCACCGGCCAGTGCCTGTTCCCGACCCGCGGCGGCGCGGTGCCGTCCTACCCGGTGCGGATCGACGGCGAGCAGATCTTCGTGGATCTCGGGTGAGCGTGCTGTCACTCGAGCAGGCCCGCGCCTGCATCGCGCGGGGCGTGAAGCGCGCCCAGGAGCTGGGCTTCCGGGTGGCGATCGCGGTGGTGGACGACGGCGGCCACCTGGTGGCCTGCGAGCGCATGGACGGAGCCCTGTGGGTGACGCCGGAGATCGCGCGGGCCAAGGCCAACGCCGCGGCTGGCTTTCACGCCACCACGCTCGATCTCGAAGAGCGCTTCAGCAAGCGCATGCTCTTCGCCGACAACGTGGCCACGCTGGGCGACTACGCCTTCGTGTTCGGTCGCGGAGGCGTGCCCGTGGTCGAGGGGGATCGCATCATTGGCGCGGTGGGCGTCAGCGGCGCCGTGCCAGCCGACAACGACCACACGATTGCCGACGCGGCCGCCGGCCATCCCATCATTCCGGCCAGCCACTGAGGTGGGGGGCCCCGATATGGCCCCCCACACCCCCCAGCGCTCCTGGCACCGCGGCCGAGCCGCGGCGCCCGTCGATTACGGGTGTTGCGCTGGGGCGCCTGCCATAGTCCTGCTCTGAGCTGGTTCGCGCTCTCGCTCGCGGCGGCGCTCACGCAGGCCGCGCAGTTCGCGGTCGTCAAGGGCCGGGCCCAGGCGATCCCGCCGCTCGCCATCGTGGCGGGCACGCAGCTCGTGGCGTTCACCACCTGGTTCCTCTACTTCGTCTTCACGCACGAGACGTTCACGCCACCGCGCGCGGTGTGGCCGGCTGTTCCGGCCTCGGCGGTGCTGGTGTTCGGCATGGCGAGCCTGCTCGCCCGCGCCAGCGCTCGCGGTGACATCTCTGTCGTCGGTCCGGTCTTCGCGCTGAGCCCGATCTTCACCGTCTTGCCGGACGCGCTGCTGTCGGGAACGCTGCCGAGTCCGCTGGGCTGGGTCGGTCTGCTCCTCGCGGTGGCCGGTACCGCGAACCTCTCGGGCGGCAAGCCGGGGCAGGGGCGACTGCGGGCGTTGCTGGGCCGGCGCGACGCGCTCGACGCGCTCGGCGCCGCCGTGCTGCTCGGCGGCCTGGCCGCCGTCGATCGCTGGGGCGCGCTGGCCATTGGGCCGTCGAGCTATCTCGTGTGCTCGCACGGCGCGGCCGCGCTCCTGACGACATCGATCGTGCTGATCGCTCAGCCGCGCCGGCTGGTGGCCAGCCTGTCGGCGAGGAATCTCGTGACGATCGGCATCCACGGCGCGCTGGGCGTCACCGGCACCGCGATGCAGACGACGGCGCTGACGGAAGCGCCGGCCGCGTACGTGAATGCGATCCGACGGCTGTCGGCGGTGGCGGCGGTGTTGCTGGGCAGCACGCTCTTTCGCGAGCCCGACCTCGGCCGCCGGCTCACCGCGGCGCTGCTGGCCTGCGCCGGCGCCGCCTGCCTGCTGCTGGCGCGCTGAGCGCTGGAGGAATGACGGAACGCCCTAGCCGACCTCGAACCGCCAGCCATCGCCCCGACGGACGATGTGCCCGGCGGTCGGATGGTGGAAGTGCGTGCCGAGCACGCCGATGCCCGTGTCGGCGTAGCGCTCGCAGAAGGCCCGGCGGGTCTTGCGGGCTTGCTCCATGTCGCTGTCGAAGTGGCTGCCCCAGTCGGGCTCGGCCACCTGCACCGGGCAGTGCATGAGATCGCCGGTGATGACCGCCTCGGCCTCGCGCCCCCGCAGGCGCACGCTGACGTGGCCGGGCGTGTGGCCCGGCGTGGGCTCGAGCCAGATCTCGTCGGTCAGCTTGTGATCCATCTCGATCAGCTGCTCGAGTCCGGCGTCGAGCACGGGCTTCACGCTGTCGGCCATGATGCGCTGCGTGTCGGGGTCGCGCTCGGACGACCAGTGCTCCCACTCGCGCCGGGCGAAGAGGTAGCGGGCGCGCGGGAAGGTCGGCACCCAGCGGCCGGCGTCCAGGCGCGTGTTCCAGCCCACGTGATCCACGTGCAGGTGCGTGCACAGCACGAGGTCGATCGACTCGGGCGGGAAGCCGGCCGCGCTCAGGTCTTCCAGGAAGCGCGTCTGCATCATGTGGAAGGGCGCGCGGCCGCCGCGGTCCTTGTCGTTGCCGACGCAGGTATCGACCAGCATGGTGAGGCCGGGCGCCTGGACCACGAAGCTGTGGATCGACTGTAAGAAGCGGCCCTTGTCGTCGAGGAAGTGCGGGGCCAGCCAGCCGCGGTGGCGCTCGACCGCTTCCGGGGTGGCGTCGGGCAAGAGCCAGGTGGGCCGCGTGGGGCCCGCGCGCTCCACCACGGCCGAGATGCGCAACCGGCCGAGATCCACCGGGTTCATGACTTGGCGCCCTTGGGGATGATCACCTTCTCGTCGACGGTGAAGCTCTTGATGCGTCCGATGAAGAGCGCGCCGTCGGCGTGCAGCGCCTTGGCCGCCGGCGTGGCCATCGCCCGGGCCATGGACTCGCGGTCGTCGAACCAGAGCTCGGCGATGCCGTCGACCTCGCCGGGCATCGCGGGAATGTCGGGTCGCGTGCGTTCCTCGACGATGTGCGACTGCACGTAGCCTCGCAGCCCCGGCACCGCGTGGGCCAGCGGGGCATGGATCTCCACCCAGTGCTTCACGAACTGCGCGTGGGTGAGGCCATCCCGGCGCACCAGCATCGAGATGCTCTTGATCATCGCGTGCCCCACAGCTGGCTCGAGGCCAGCCGCGCGCCCTCGGCCATGGCAGAGAGCTTGGCCCACACGATCTCCGGCTCGACGATGGACTGCGAGCGCGCGAAGGTGGCGAAGCCGCAGTCGCTGCCGGCGATGACCCGCTCGCGCCCGACGACCTCGGCGTAGCGGACGATGCGCTGGGCGACCAGCTCGGGGTGCTCGATGAAGTTGGTCGTCGAGTCGAGCACGCCGGGGATGATCAGCCGGTCGTCCGGCAGCTTGATGTCGCGGAACACCGCCCACTCGTGCTCGTGCCGCGGGTTGGCGCCCTCGAGCGAGATCGCCTGCGGCCGCGCCTTGAGCGCGATGGGCAGGATCTCGCGCAGCGGGATGTCGCGGTGGTGCGGGCCCTCGTAGTTGCCCCAGCAGAGGTGCAGGCGGATCCGGTCGCGCGGGATGTCGCGCAGCGCGTGGTTGAGCGCCTCCACGTTGGCCTCGGCGATCTTGAGGAACTCCGCGTTGCTCAGCTCGGCGAAGGCCAGATGGCGGCTCATGGCCAGATCCGGGCAGTCGACCTGGAGCACGAAGCCGGCCTTGTGGATGGCGTCGTACTCCTCCTTCATGACGTCGACCAGCCGGGCCAGATAGGCCTCGCGGGTCGGGTAGTGCTCGTTCTTCAGGAAGTGCGCGATGACGCCGGGCGAGGCCGCCGTCATGAAGGCGTCGGTCGGCGCCGCCGCGGTGACGGCGGCGCGGAAGTTGGCGGTGTCCTTGCCGACCGCCGTCCGATCCTTCCAGTCGATGGGGCCGTCGCACGTGGGGCGCTCGACGGTCGAGCGCCGCTCGGCCCGCGCGGCGGCTTTCGGGAAGTCGGCCCAGTCGGCTCGCATGCCGGGCAGGCTGCGCCCGCCGAAGCCGGTGAGGCGGTGTCGGACGTAGGTGGAGTAGCCGACCTTGCCCTGCTCGCCGTCGCTGACGATGTCGACACCGGCCTCGCGCTGGGCCCGGACGATGTCGGCCACCGCCTGGCGTACGCGCGCCTCGAAGGCGCCCGTATCGGGCACACTGCCGGTGTCCAGCGCCTCCAGGAGCACGGTGAGATCGTCGGGGCGGGGCAGGCTGCCGGTGTGCGTCGTGAGGATGCGGTCTGTGCTGGCTTTCATGGCGCCGTACGATAGCACTTGGGTATCCTTGGACGCCATGGCGACCATCAAGGAGATCCAGGCCGATCACTATCGCATCCCGCTGCCCGTGGCGCTGTCCGACAGCACCCACGGGACGATCCGCGACTTCGAGCTCATCACCGTGCGCGCGCGCGACGCCGACGGCGCCGAGGGCGTGGGCTACACCTACACGGTCGGCGCGGGGGGCTTCGCCGTTCACGCGCTCCTGGCCCGGGATCTGGCGCCGCTGCTGATCGGTCGCGACGCCGAGCGCATCGAGGCGCTCTGGCAGACGATGTGGTGGGCGCTGCACTACGGTGGCCGCGGCGGCGCCCAGGCGCTCGCCATCTCCGCCGTCGACATCGCGCTGTGGGATCTGCGGGCGCGACGGCACGGCACCCCGCTGTGGCGCCTGCTCGGTGGCTTCGATCCGCGCGTGCCGTGCTACGCCGGTGGGATCGACCTCGACTTTCCGCTGGACGCGCTGCTCCGCCAGACCGACGACAATCTCGCGCGCGGCTTTCGCGCCATCAAGATGAAGGTCGGGCGGCCGTCGCTGCACGACGACGTCGAGCGCGTGCGAGCGATGCGTGCGCACCTCGGCCGCGACTTTCCGCTGATGGCCGACGCCAACATGCGCTGGAGCGTGGACGAGGCGATCCGCGCGGCGCGCGCGCTGGCCGACCAGCAGCTGGTGTGGCTGGAGGAGCCCACGATTCCCGACGACGTCCCCGGGCACGCGCGCATCGTGCGCGAGGGCGGCGTGCCGATCGCGGCCGGCGAGAACCTGCACACCCTCTACGAGTTCCGCGCGCTCATCGCCGCGGGCGGCGTGAGCTTTCCGGAGCCCGACGTCACCAACTGTGGCGGCGTGAGCGTCTTCATGAAGGTCTGCCACCTGGCCGAGTCGTTCAACCTGCCGGTGACCTCGCACGGCGCCCACGACCTCAGCGTGCACCTGCTGGCGGCGGCGCCCAATCGCTCGTATCTGGAAGCGCACGGCTTCGGGCTCGACCGCTACATCGCCGAGCCGCTGCGGATGGAGGACGGCTACGCGATCGCGCCGGAGCGGCCGGGCCACGGCGTGACGTTCGACTGGAAAGCGCTGGAGGGCGTGCGCGCGCGCTAGGGTTGACGAGGAGCGCCACGGCTTCGCCGGGACGCTCCGAGCGCGGGGGGTGTGGGGGCCATTTCGGGGCCCCCCACGTTCTAACGAGGTTCGACGATCGGAAACATCAGCGTGAAATCGTCGAGCAGGCCGAACAGCTCGACGACCCGAGCCGCATCGCCCTCGATCGTCACCCGGCCTTGCTGCGCGGCGTCGGCCAGCGTCAGCTCGCGCAGGACCAGACGATCCAGCACCGCGCGCTCCAGGGTCACGGTCGCATCGGCGTGCTCGCTGCGGCGGTCGGCGAGATACGTCAGGGCGCTGTTGTCCAGGGTGAGGACGTAGGTCCGGTCCAGGTCGGAGAAGCGCCAGTTCACCACGAGACGACGGCCCTCGGCCTGGTCGCCGTTCAGCCGCACGGCCAGGTAGTCGAAGAACAGGTCGAGGCTCATGGCCCGGACGATGTCGGGACTGACCGGCGCGCCGGCCACGGCCGAGGGCACCCCTCGGCGCAGCTCGAGCGCCCCCAGGAGGTAAGCGTTGCGCCACGTCGCCGACTCCGCCGCGTAGCCGAGCTGCTCCAGCGCGGCGGCGCCCAGCGCTCGCGCCTCGGCGTTCGTGGGCTCGGCGAAGACCACGTGGCTCAGCGCCTCGGCGACGAAGCGGTACTCGCCCCGCGCGAAGTCCTCGCGGGCCCGCGTGAGCACAGCGCCCGCGCCGCCCATGTACTCGACGTACTTCCGTCCACGCTCGACGGGCGGGAGCGGGTTGAGGTTGGCGGGGTTGGCGTCGTACCAGCCGAGGTAGCGCTGGTAGACGCTCTTGGCGTTGTGGCTGAGCGTGCCGTAGTAGCCGCGCACGTGCCACGTCGTGCTCTGGCTGCGCGGCAACGCCAGACGCTCGGCGATCTCGGATGCCTTGTAGCCATGGTTCATCAGGCGCACGGTCTGATCGTGCAGGTACTTGTAGAGATCGCGCTGCCGGCCGAGGAAGTCGCGCACGCGCTCTTTGCCCCAGACGGGCCAGTGGTGCTGGGCGAAGGCGACGTCGCTGTCGCGGCCGAATCGATCGAGCGCCTCGTTGAGGTACTTGGCCCACGCGTTGGCGTCGCGCACCTGGGCGCCACGGATCGGGTAGGTGTTGTGCAGGTTGTGGGTGGCGTTCTCGGCCAGGTTCAGCGCCCTCAAGCCGGGATAGAACATGTGCATCTCGGCGGGCGCCTCGGTCTCCGGCGCCAGCTGGAAGACGATCTCGAGCGCCGTCGATACGGTGGGTGTCGAGCGGCTGCGCGATCACGCGCGTGGGCGGGATGAGCGTGACGGTTCCGCGCGAGACCACCTTGCCGAGCCCGGCATCGACCTGGCCGCGCGGTCCCTTGGGCAGCGTGGGGCCGAACTGGAACTGGGCCCGGCGCACCATCGGTGTGCCGGCCAGGACGCTCTCGCTGACGACTTCTTCCATGAACCCGTCGGGCGCGAAGATGTCGACGCGGCCGGCCTGCACATCGGCCTCGTCGATCACGCCGCGCACGCCGCCGTAGTGGTCGACGTGGCTGTGGGTATAGATGACGGCGGTGACCGGTCGCCGGCCGCGGTGCCGCAGGTACAGGTCGAGGCCGGCCCGCGCCGTCTCGGTGGAGATCAGCGGGTCGATCGACGACGATGCCACGCTCGCCCTCGAGGATCGTCATGTTGGAGATGTCGAAGCCGCGGATCTGGTAGATGCGCTCGGCGACCTGGAAGAGCCCGTGGTGCATGTTGAGGCGGGCCTGACGCCACAGACTCGGATTCACGGTCGGTGGCGCCTCGGCGTGCTCGAGGAACGCGTAGTCGCGAAGGCTCCACACGATCCGGCCCTGCGCGTTCTTGATCTCGATCTCGGGCAGCGTGGCCAGGAGGCCACGGCGCGCGTCGTCGAAATCCCGGGTGTCGTCGAACGGCAGCGCACCGAGCACGGCGCGGTTGAGCGCGCGGGTGACGGCGGTGGCGTCCTGCGGACCATCGGCGTCAGCGGTCACGACAGCGGTCTCTTCATGGAGCTTAGCGGCCGCCGGAGTCTAGACGGCCGGCAGCCCGCCGAGCACCGAGCGGCTGAGCCCGGGGTGCTTGACGCCGGCCCGGCGCAGCTCGCGCGTGGCCTCGAGCCAGTTGGCGTCGCGCGGCAGGATGACGCCGCCCGAGCGCACCTGGTAGACCCCGGGATCGTCGACACCCGGCGGGACGGTGCCGTGGTCGCGCAGCGCGCGGGCGGCGTCGATCAGCCGCTGGCGGGTGCGGATGACCATCTCATCGCTGCTGCCCAGGTGCTCCTGCGTGCGGTCGTAGATCGCGCCCATGCTCTCGGTGACGGCCTGGTCTTGCAGGAAGATCGCGTCGATGCCGGTGTAGCTGACGTTCTTCTGCTGCGCCTCGCGATCGATCTGGTAGTCGTTGCCGGCGTTGGCCGCGCAGCGGAAGCGGCCGTACCAGTCGGTCGTGTTCGGCAGCGTCTCGGGCGGGCTCAGCGCCTGACGGCCGGCGGTGCGCGACTGCGGCTGCGCGCCCATGGCTGATCGTCAGCGCCAGCGTGTGCTCGTCGTCCATCGGCACCCAGGCGCGCACGCGGACCTCCAGGCCCAGCACGCCGGTCGGGATCATCGCGTAGAACGGGAACAGGAAGTGGGCGATGCGCCAGTAGTGGCTGTCCGCCTCGGCCGGCCGGTAGGCGCCGTACATCACGCCGAAGTCCGTGTCGACCACCTCGTAGCGCGGCGCGCGGTCGGTCAGCGCGTAGCGCGCGAACGTGCCCGGGCGGCGTGTCGTCGGCCGCCACGTGACCGAGGTGCAGGAACACCGTGTGGCAGGTGTCGATGTCGCCCTCGAGCGCCTGCACCCAGTTGCACTCGCGCTGGTAGATCTGAAGCGTGCTGCCGGCGAGCATGTTCGGCTCGAGGTCGGGCAGCGGCGGCGGCGTCGCGCGCGGGCCCAGGTAGGCCCAGATCAGGCCGCCGCGCTCGACGCAGGGATAGGCCGTCGCGCGGACCTTGGTCTTGAAGTTGCTCTCGGCCGGCTCGCTCGGCATGTCGACGCACTGGCCCGTCGACGTCGAACTTCCAGCCGTGGTAGACGCAGCGCAGCCCCTCTTCCTCGTTGCGGCCGAAGAACAGCGCAGGCGCCGCGGTGCGGGCAGTTGTTCTGGATCAGGCCGACCGCGCCGGAGGTCGTGCGGAAGGCGATGAGGTCCTCGCCCAGCAGGCGCACGCGCAGCGGCGGGCCGTCGGCGCTCGGGCAGCTCGCTCGACAGCGCCGCCGGGATCCAGTACTGGCGCATCAGGTTGCCCATCGGCGTGCCCGGGCCGACGCGACAGAGGAGCTCGTTGTCCTCGCGACTGAGCATGGCGGGTCCTCCCGGCGAGACAGTATCATACCGATCGGAGAGGCCATGCTGAGCGCCAAGGACAACGAGGCCCTGACCCGCGTCGGCCGCGGCACGCCGATGGGCGAGCTGATGCGCCGCTACTGGCAGCCGATCGCCGCCGTCGCCCAGCTCGACGAGAGCCCGACGCTGCCCGTCCGCCTCTTCGGCGAGGACCTGGTGCTCTACAAGGACACGAGCGGCACCTACGGCCTGCTCGATCGCCACTGCCCGCATCGCCGCGCCGATCTCTCGTACGGCATGGTGGAGGCCTGCGGATTGCGCTGCCACTACCACGGCTGGCTCTTCGACGGAGCCGGCCGGTGCCTCGAGCAGCCGTTCGAGGACGTCGCGCACCCGGACGGACGCTTCCGGGACAAGATCCGGATCACCGCCTATCCGGTCGAGGCGAAGGCGGGGCTGCTGTGGGCCTACCTCGGCCCGGCGCCCGCGCCGCTCGTGCCGGACTGGGACCTCTTCGGCGATCAGCGGCTACAAGCAGATCGTCTTCTCCGAGGTTCCGTGCAACTGGTTCCAGGGCCAGGAGAACTCGATCGACCCGATCCACTTCGAGTGGCTGCACAGCAACTGGACGGCGACGCAGCGCGGGGAGGGCGCCCGGGCGCCGCGCCACCTCAAGATCGCCTTCGACGAGTTCGAGTGGGGCTTCGTCTACCGGCGCGTGCGCGAGGACTCGACCGAGCAGGACGAGCTGTGGACCGTCGGCCGCGTGTGCCTCTGGCCGAACTGTCTGTACACCGGCAAGTTCGAGTGGCGCGTGCCCATCGACGACGAGCACACGCTGCACGTGGCGTGGTTCAACGATCCCGTGCCCGGTGCGGCCCCGTTCGCGCAGGAGCGCATCCCGTACTGGTTCGGGCCCGTGACCGATCCGGCCACCGGACGCTACATCACCAGCCACGTGATGAATCAGGACTTCGTGGCCTGGCTGGGCCAGGGCGACGATCGCCGATCGCACGCAGGAGCATCTGGGCGAGAGCGATCGCGGCGTCATCCTGTTTCGCAAGCGCATGCTCGAGGAGGCGGCGATCGTCGCGCGGGGCGGCGATCCCAAGGCTGTCGTGCGGGACGCGGCGAAGAACCACCGCCTGCCGCTGCCACGGGTCCGCCAGGGGCCCGGCGCCCGCTCGATCGCCATGGCGGCGGAAGGGCCGCCGCGCATGCTCTGGCACGCCGGGCAGCCGCCGGCGATCGCCGCCGAGATCCAACGCATCTGGTCCGAGCGCAAGGGAGCCTGACGAATGGCCACGCTGGTCGGCATCTTCAACATGACCCACAGCCCGTTCTGCTACATGCCTCCCGAGAAGTGGAACGACGTCCGGGCCAGCCGCTCGCTGCGCGCCGATGTGCCGGTGGACGACGTGGCGGCCAACCGCGCCAAGGCCGCCCGCATCTCGCTCGCCTTCACCGCGCTGCGCGCCCGCCTGGCCGCCGCCGCGGCGGACGTGCTGGTGGTGTTCGGCGACGATCAGCTGGAGAGCTTCGACTTCACCAACTTCCCGACCTTCGCGATCTATGCGGGCGAGACGTTCGAGGGCGCGCTGTCGAATGGGATCACGGCCAAGCTCTCGGGCCATCCCGCGCTCGGGCAGGCGCTGCTCACCGGACTGATGCGGCGCGGCTTCGATCCCGCGCTGTGCCTGGACAGCCCCAAGCCCGAGCGCAACATCGGCCACGCCTTCTTCCGCCCCGCCGAGTCATTGACCGACCTGACGACCGCCATCGTCCCGATCTTCGTCAACTGCTACTACGCCCCCCAGCCCACCGCCGAGCGCTGCTACCATCTCGGCCTCGCCGTCCGCGACATCATCGCCGAATACCCCGCCAAGCTGCGCGTCGCGGTGGTGGGCTCCGGCGGCCTGTGGCACACACCACGTGCGACCGACGCCTACCTCGACGAATCCTTCGATCGAACGCTGCTCAAGTTCATGACCACCGGGGATGCCCGCGGCATGGCCCGCCACTTCGACGACTACAAGATCCCCAAGGGCGACCATAGCCAGGACGTGACCACGCGCAGCCGCAGCGCCTCCGGCCTGCCCGGCGCCAGTGGCCCACAGAATGGCACACGCGAAGTCTGCAACTGGATCGCCGCCTCTGCAGTCGGCGAAGGCAAGTCCGCAACGCTCGTCGATTACGTTCCGATCTATGCGTCCCCGATCGGCGCTGCGTTCGCGTACTGGCCACGCGTCTAGCCGCTGTCTCGTTCGGTAGGTCGCCGACTGCCGCTGGGGCTGGCGGCCGGGGCGGCTTGCCATGGGGGGCGGTGGACCCGTTCCCGCCGCCCACTAACCGTACGCCCCGTGTGAGGTGGAGCCCAGCCACGGCCGGTCCAAGGCGGCCACCAGCCTCGTGGTCCCACCGCCCCCCATGGCAAGCCGCCCCGGCCGCCAGCCCCAGCGACCGACGCAACCTACCGGACGGAGCTAGCCGCCGAGCGCCGCGCGGACGCCGGCAAGACTTCGCGCGCCACCCGCGCGGTGTAGTCGTTCGCCGGATCGACGGGGAATTTCGGATCGGGGATCGGATGAAGGACGACGTAGTCGAGCGCGACCGGCGCCGGGCTGAGCACGTGGACGCAGCTGCTCGACGATCTCGTCGGGGCCGCCGCGCAGGCAGAAGGCGTCGGCGGCCTCCGTCGGCAGGAAGTCGACGGCACGTCCGCTCGCCTCGAGGTCCGGCGCGTGGTGGAAGTCCGGCCAGACCTGGCGCTCGTGCTTGAGCGTCTCCGGGTCGGGGCCCGTCCAGGCGAAGCCGCGGCGCCTCGAAGAGCGTCGGGGAGTACTCGTAGTAGCCGGCGGCCATCGACTTGCCCATCAGCGAGCGCGCGGCGCCGGATCGTCCATGAGGACGGTGTGGAAGATCGCGGCGACCCGCACCTCGGCGGGATCGCGCCCGGCCTCGGCGGCACCGGCGCGGATGGCGTCGACGGCCAGGTTCGATGTTCGCCGGGTGCGTCCCGACGCGGATGAAGACGCCGTCGGCGACGCCGCCCGCCATGCGCAGCGTGCGCGGGCCGCCGGCGGCGATCCAGATCGGCACGGGCCGATGGTGCGGCAGGCGCGCCGGCCGGGCCGCGCCGACCTCGACCGATTCGCCGTCGAGGAGCGCGCGCATGAGCCGCGTGCCGTCCTCGAGCTCCTTGACGCGCGCGGGCCGCAGCCCGGCGAGCCGCACCGCGGTGTCGCCGACGCCCCAGCCGAGCAGCATGCGGCCCGGCGCCAGCTCGTCGATGGTCGCGATCGAGGACGGCGGTGACCGTCGGGATGGCGGTTGACGGGATTGGCGAGCAGCGGCCCCAGCATGATGCGCTCGGTGGCCTGGGCGGCGGCGGCCAGCAGCACGTAGGTGTCGCGGCGCCGCAGCTGGGAGTCGGGCTGCAGGGCGGCGTCCCAGCCCAGCGCCTCGGCCCGCGCGCACGTCGGCGGCGAACGCCGCCACCGAGCGCGCGTCGAACCGGTTCAGGCCGAAGCGCGGGCGCCTCATGCGCGCGGGCCCGCACGTCGCTGGCCCATCGGCGTGTCGCTCCAGGTGGAAGAACTCCAGCATGTTGCCCGCCGCGATCTTGAAGGCCTCGTCGGCCGGCACGCCGGCGAAGAGCCGCTCGGCGAACGGGCCGCGTGTTCGGCCAGTCGCACTCGATGTGCGGGAAGTCGGTGGCGAACATGATGTGGTCCACGCCCATGTGGTGGCGCAGCTCGACGGCCACGCGCTCGACGTGCTGCACGCTGAAGTAGATGTGCTGGCGCACGTAGTCGCTCGGCCGCTGCTTGAGCGGCTTGAAGTTGAGCAGGCGCTCGGACCAGTGGCGGTGGCGCTCGTACCAGTAGTCGGCCTCCTCCATCCAGAACGGCACCCAGCCCAGGCGCGTCTCGGCGAAGAAGATCTTCAGATCGGGCAGGCGGTCGAAGACGCCGGACAGGATCAGTCTGGGCCAGGCTCATCGCCGGGCGGGATGCCGAGGAACGGCAGGGCCACCCACTCCACGATGGTCCGCGCCGGCCGAGCTTCTTGAGCACCTCGGGGTCGGCGCCGGGATACTCGAACGTCGGCTGCGAGGCGCGCGGCCCCAGCCGATCGAAGCCGACGTGCACGGTGAGCGGCATCTTCATGTCGATGGCCGCCGCCCAGAATCGATCGTCCTCCGGCGTCGGATACGACTTGCCGCTGGGGAACACGCCGAGCGTTGACGCCCTTGAGCCCGAGCGTCGCGCAGTGCTGCGAGCTCGGCGACGGCGTCGTCCAGGTTCGTCCACGGGATGACGCCGAGCCCGATGAGCCGGTCGCGCGAGACCGGCGCAGTACTCCTCGCCGAGCCAGTCGTTGTAGGCGCGGACGGCGGCGCGGTACGCGTCGTCGTCGGTCATGGTGCGCCAGAGGCGCGGGCCCACCTGCATGTTGGGGAAGAGCACCTCGGCCAGCAGGCCATCCTGGTCCTGCTCGCGCGAGCCGCTGCTCGGGCGGGCCGACGCCCGGCGGTGTCGTCGACCGTCACGCCGAACGGCTGCCACGTCTCGTTGGTTCGCCCGGCCCGCAGATCGAGGAAGGGCACGGGATAGGGCGCCTGCCCCTCGACGAGGAGCGCGTCGCCGCCGTCCGGCAGCTTGATCGTCCGCGGCGCCTTGTCGCGATAGCCTGGCCGGCATCCGCGGGGTCCATCGCTCGGGACGGACTTCCAGATGGCCGTCGCTCGAGAGCAGAGGCGGAAGCGTGGAACCGGCCGGCATCGGCGATCTCCTGGCCCTCAGCGCTGGGCGGCGCGATCGTACCACTCCACCCACGCCCGAGGCCACGCCTCACGCCCTGCACGGAAATAGAGGAGCGCCCCGGCTACGCCGAGGCGCTCCGAACGCTGGGGGGTGTGGGGGGCCATTTCGGGGCCCCCCACGTTCACCCAATCTGCTTGCGTGCGGTCAGGTGGAACGTGGCGAGGAGGTCGCGCGTCTCGGTCACGTCCTTCAGGGTACGGAACGGCAGATTGAAGGCCGGACGCGAGGCCACGATCATCATGGCGAAGTTGAGACCCACCGCCAGGAGCTGGAGCGCCGGCAGGGCCAGGTACTCGAGCAGCTCGTCGCCCTTGGTGTGCAGCCACTCCAGCTCCTGCTTGAAGTCGTCCAGCGCGCTCCGCCACCACACCGTCGGCGCCGCCGGCACGCTCGCGAACATCTCGGGCGCCTCGACGTCGGCCAGGGGGCGGCGGGCGATGAAGGCCAGCAGCGGCGCGGTGCCGTACTGCGCGAACAGGAACCACGTCATGGCGCGGATGCCGACCCAGCCGAAGGCCGCCAGCGACATGGTGGCGCGGAGGCCCAGCACGACGCCGGTCTCCTGGGCGATCCAGGGGGTGAGCGCGTCGATGAACTGCCGGTAGAGGAACATCACCTCGAAGAACATCACCGAGATCTCGATCACCACCATCTGGGCCAGGAACTTGAACTCACGCTTCCGCAGGGTTTCCACCAGCGAGCGCAGACACGCGAAGCTGCCCATGACCATCAGCAGCAGGAACACGAAGAGCAGGCCGGTGGTGACGCGCGCCGGCTCGGTCTCGCCGGCCAGGTCGCTGAGGACGACGCTGACGGTCGGAATCATCGTGTAGGTGAAGACGGTCGCCTCCAGCACGCACCAGCACAGGAGCATCACGAACGCCACCCACGGCACTCCCGGCTGGAAGTAGGTCTGCGTCACCCGTCCCGACATCGTGAGCGGGATGCTGACCATCTGGCGGACCGAGGACACCACGAGCCGAATGGCCAGCGCGACCAGGCTCACCGCCCAGCCCACCGCCACCGCCGCGACGCGTCCGACGCCGACCCAGTAGAGCCACACCGCGCGGGCGGCGTCCCACCAGGCCAGCAGCATCATCGACACGTACCGGATGCGGCTGGCCCGGAAGGGCAGCGTGTAGATCGACAGCATCGTGATCCACACCGCCGCCACCGCGAGCAGCGCGGGGATGAGCAGGAAGATGTACTTGAGGGCCATGGTCCAGCGCGCGGCCGGGCTCACGAAGAAGGCGATCAGCGCCTCCTGCATGCGCGGAATCCACGCGATGGGAGCCAGCACCAGATCGATGACTTCTTGCCAGCGCTCAGGCACGGTCATGATCGTCTCCTTTCACCAGCGGTGCCGTGACGGCCATCCTCAGGGAGTCTCGGATGGGGGCGCCTTCCGGGGTTGGGCCACCGGGGCCACAGGGATCGGCTCGGCGATGCTCGTCGTCGCCTGGACCGGCATCACGATGAACGGCAATGCCGAGCCCTCGTACGAGATCAGCCGCGTCTTCAACGGAACGGGCGTGCTGCGGGTGCTGGCGGTCGAGCCGGGTCCGTAGATCCGGCGCTGAGCCGCGCGAGCGGCCTCGCGATCGTACCGGCGCAGGACGCGGATCACGTACTGCCGCGTCTCCCGATACGGCGGAATGCCCCGGTGCGTGAGGACCGCCGTATCACCGGCGTTGTAGGCCGCCAGCACCACCGGCAGATCATTGTGGTAGCGGTCCATCAGCACCCGCAGGTGCTTCACGCCGCCCTCGATGTTCTCGCGCGTATCGAACGAGTCCTGCACGTCCAGATGGGCGGCGGTGGCCGGCATCAGCTGCATCAGCCCCTGGGCCCCCCGGCGCGAGACCGCGCGTGGATTGAACTCCGACTCCACGGCGATGATGGCGGCCACCAGGCGCGGCGACACGTGGTGCCGCGCGGCCACGGCGTCGATCTGCTCCATGATCTCCGCCAGCGTGGGGACCGGCTTGGCATCGTCCTCGTCGATTTCCTCGACGATCTCGAGGTTGGGGACCGCCCGCTGCGCGATGAAGTATCCACCGCTCAGCGTGAGCAGCAGCATCCCCAGCCCCAGGAGGTGCCGTTTCGGCCGCTCCGTGGTGAAGTCGTAGGCCCTGGTCGTTCGCATGGTGGTTGTGTTCATGGGATTGGTGCAGCGTGCGGTGCGGTCGCCTGGCAGGGAGCAACGCGGATGCCACAGCCGGCCATCCAGGTCTTAAGCTAGCGATTTACTGAAGGATATTCTCCGGGGGTGGTCAGGGAAAAGCCAGGGGCCGCACTACCGGAGACACACTCTCGCTGACACTCAGTGACTGGCAGGTGACACTCGACGGCGCTGCCTCGACGCGCTGCGTGAGGCGTCCCTTCGGCGCAGGGCTTTCAGGCCCGGACGGCCCAGGTGTGGACGGCGTCCACCTGGAGCGAGACGGTGGCGCCCGGCGCCACCGCGTGGTCGGGCGGCGCTTCCACGCTGACGGTGCGGGCGCCGACCTGCAGCGTATAGAGGTTGCGGGTTCCGCGGAAGAAGCGCTGGCGCACCACACCCGTCCACGCGATTCCCGGGGCCGGCGCGCCGCCGACCCGCGCGAGCTGAATCACCTCGGGTCGTACGATCACCGTGATCGCCTCACCGGGCTGCAGATCGTCGGGCGCCGAGCACCAGCCCGCCCAGCCCTCGCCCTCGACGTGGGCCAGCGTTGCGCCCGGCGCCCGGCGCACGTCGCGCGCCTTGGCCTCGAGCAGGTTGGGGGTCCCGACGAAGGCGGCGACCGTGCGGTTCGCCGGGCGCGTGTAGATCGTCTCCGGCGGCGCCATCTGGAGGACCCGCCCCTCGTGCATGACGGCGATCTCGTCGGACAGCACCATCGCCTCTTCCTGATCGTGCGTCACGTACACGGTGGTGATCCCCAGGCGCTGCTGGAGCTCACGCAGATCGACGCGCATCTGCTCGCGCAGCTTGGCGTCGAGGTTCGACAGCGGCTCGTCCATCAGGAGCACGCGCGGCTGGAACACCAGGGCGCGGGCGATGGCGACGCGCTGCTGCTGGCCGCCCGACAGCGCGGTGGCTGCCCGCTCGGCGAGATGGGCCATCTCCATGAGCCGGAGCGACTCGAGCACGCGCTCGCGCACCTCGGCCGCCGGCCGGTGCCGCACCTGGAGCGGATACGCGACGTTGGCGAAGACGGTCATGTGCGGCCAGATCGCGTACGACTGGAACACCATGCCGATCTCGCGCCGCTCGGGCGCCACGAAGAGGCCGCCGGCGGGGTGGCTGACGATCCGATCGCCGATGGTGATGCGTCCCGTGTCGTTCTGCTCGAGGCCGGCGATCATCCGGAGCGTCGTGGTCTTGCCGCAGCCCGACGGCCCGAGCAGCGTGAGCAGCCGGCCGTCGGCGACCGTGAGCGACACATCCTCGACGGCCCGCACCGCGCCAAAGCGCTTGCTCACGTCCTCGACGACGACGCCCGGCATTACTTGTAGATCTGCCTGGCCAGCTTCAGCATCTCGTCCTGCAGCTTCGGATCGGTGGTGCCGAGCAGGCTGGTCTGGGCCACCGCGCGCGCCTCGGCGGGAACCTTGCTCTCGAGCCCGCCCACGGTCATGACGAAGCCCAGGCTGCCGTAGGCCAGCTGCCCCTCGTCGCTGAGGAAGAAATCCAGCAGCAGGCGGCCGGCATTCGGATGTGGCGCGCCCTTGAACAAGGCGCCGTCGAAGCGGACGTAGGGCGCGCCCTCCACGGGTTTGATGGCCTTCACCGGCAGGCCCTTCAGCTCCAGGATGTCGGGCAGCGTGAACGGCAGGTAGAGCGGATACTCGCCGCGCGCCACCCGCGGATAGTTGCCGCGCAGATCCCGGTTCATGTGGGGCTGCTGCTCGGCGAGCTTGTCGTTGAACTCCTTGCCGAAGTGCTGGGTGGTGACCATGAAGAGGACGGCGCCGCCGCCGAGCGCGCGCAGGTCGTCGCTCAGGATCTTGCCCTTCCAGCGCGGGTCCAGGACATCCTTCCAGCTCTTCGGTTCCTCGCCGGGCTTCACCAGCTCGGTGTTGACGAGGATCCCGTAGGGGATCACGTAGATCGGCACGCGCGTGCCGTCGGCCTTGAAGGGGGCGATCGGTCGCGCGCCGTTGGGCAGCGCGCCGTACGGCTGGAAGGTGTTCTCGGCGAGCTGCAGCGCGGTCGTGGTGGAGCCGTTGTGGGACACGTCGCCGAGCACCTTGCCCGCGGCCTGCTCGGTGCGGATGCGCTCGCGCAGCTCGCTGGCGCGCGCCTCCAGCAATTCGAAGCGGATCCCGTACCGGGCCTCGAAGGCGGCGCCCGCCTTGGGCAAGGCCGGCGTGCCGACGGCCCCGTTGTAGACGACGACCTTGCCCTCCTTCTTCGCGGCCTCGATGACCTTCTTCCACTCGGCGTCGCCCGGCGCCTGGGCCGCGGCCGGCCGAGCCCGGGAGAGCGCGGCCAGGGCGGCGAGGCGGAGGACGGCTCGGCGGTTCAGCATGTCGATTCTCCCTGGGGCCGGTCGCTCACGACCGGCCGAGATGGGTCCGTACCAGTCGGCGCTCGGCGAAGCGGAACAGGAAGACGAGCGCGAGCATGACGAGCGCGATCACGCTGACCTGACCGGCCTTGCCCTCGGTCCACAGGCGCATGACCACGACGGCCAGCACCTCGTTGCCGACGCTGTAGAGAAGGATGGACGCCGACAGCTCGCGCAGGATGACGAAGAAGATCAGGATGAAGCCCACCGCGAACGACGGCCACGCCAGCGCGAGCAGGATGCGACGGAACGTCGTCCACCACGCCGCTCCGTGCACTCGCGAGCACTCTTCCAGGTCGTACGCGAGCTGGGCGAAGGCGCCCGACATCGTGCGCACCGCCAGCGGCGTCCCCAGCGTGACGTAGGCGACCAGCAGGGCCCACAGCGTGCCGTAGAGCTGGATCGGGCCGGGCAGCAGCGCGTAGGCCCAGAGAAATCCGACGCCCAGCACCATGCCCGGCATCATCCACGGCAGCCAGGCGAGAACCTCCAGCACGCGGCGCACGGCGAATCGCGTGCGCACGAGCACGTAGGCCACCAGGCCGCCGAGCACCATGGTGGCGGTGGCGCCGAGCAGGCCGAGCAGCAGCGTGTTGCCCAGCGCGCGCCACACCAGGCGATTGTCCCAGACGGCACGGTAGTGATCGAGCGTCAGCATGCTCGTCCGGTAGAAGCCGAAGAACTTGAAGAACGAGCCGACGATCAGCTGGCCGACCGGCAGGACGACCGTGACCACGAAGAAGAAGACGCAGAAGCCGAAGGTCGCCCACCGCCAGCGGCCGAGCCGGCTCACCCGGGGCGTGTAGCCCTTGCCGGTGACCGTGAAGAAGCTCCGCCCGCCGAGCAGGCGCCACTGCCAGATCACCAGCCCGAACATGAGGACCATGATCCCCAGCGCCAGCGCGGTGGCCTGCGGGTAGTCCGGACGGTTGACGTGATGGATCAGGTGATAGATCTCGGTGGTGATGACCTCGATGCCGGCCGGCGTGCCGAAGACGAGCGCCGACTCGAAGCTCTCCACGCCGCGGATGAACGACAGGATGAAGGCGCTGGTGGTGACCGGCAGCATGAGCCCGAGCGTGACGCGCCGGAACGTCGTCCACGCCGAGGCGCCGGACATCCGGCTCGACTCCTCCAGCGCGGGATCCATCGACTTGAAGGCGCCGACCATCAGCAGAAACAGGAAGGGCGTCGAGTACTGCATCATGTGCCAGACGACGCCGCCGTAGGAGTAGATGTTGATGAGCGGCTCGCGCTGGCCCGTCAGCCCCGTCCAGGCCAGGTTCAGCAGGCCCCCCTTGGGCGTGGCCAGCATGCCCCACGCCATCGCGGTCAGGATCGGCGGGATGTAGAACGGCAACGTGATGAGGACCTCGAGCAGGTCGCGGTGTGGCGTGTCGGTGCGGGCCACGATCCACGCCAGGAACAGGGCCAGCGTCATCGACAGCCCCGTCTTCACCAGCGACAGCCCGATGGTGTTGAGCAGCACCAGCCCGTTGGCGCGCGAGAGCATGGCGCGATAGCCGTCGAGGCTGAACGCGCCCGCCTCGCCCGGCGGCGTGGTGTGCAGGCTGCCGTAGATCAGCATCGCCATCGGGTAGGCGGTGAGAAAGGCCAGCAGGGCGACCAGCGCGGCGAGCGCCAGGTTCCGGCGAAGCGTGCCGCGCACGAAGGTCCGAGGGGCGCGAACGCTGATGTCGAGGGTCGCCATGACGGGGTTCGCGCGACCGTAGCAGGCGCCTCACCGGGCCGTCAAGGCGCCGTGGTAGCATGACGACCGTTCACGAGGAGTCGGACGTCTCGACTCGCCGTTGGCCCAGAGATGACGCATCGTTATTCGCGTCGTGACGTGCTCGGATTCGGCGCGGCGGCCCTGAGCGGGATGCTGCCAAGTCCCCGCCGGGCGGCGGCGCAACGGGAGTCGCCCCCCATGACGTATCGGCCTCGACAGCGCCCGCCCATCTCTGGACGCCGGCTCTCCGATCCGCTCCCCGAAGGGCTGCAGCGCTACCGCGACAACGCCGAGGCGTCGATCGCCGTGCCGTTCAAGGGCGTCACCACCGACGGCACGCCCACGCCCGGCCTGTTTCCGATCCAGGCGACCGGTGTGTCGACGCAGCCCCTCGTCGCGGCGGCCACCGCGCTGCTGGATTCACTCGGGCCCGAGCAGGCCGCGCGGGCACGATTTCCTCTCGACACCGACGTCTGGCGTCGCTGGAGCAACATCCATCCCTATGTGATGCGGCACGGCGTGTCGCTCGACGCCATGACCTCGACCCAGCGCGAGCGGGCCCTGGCCCTCGTCGAGGCCAGCCTGAGCCAGGCCGGCTATCGGCTGGCCCGTGACGTCATGCGGCTCAATCAGGTCATCGCGGAGATCACCAGCCGGCCCGAGGAGTACGGCGAGTGGCTCTACTGGGTGAGCGTGATGGGGACGCCGTCGGCCACCGAGCCGTGGGGCTGGCAGATCGATGGCCACCATCTGATCGTCAACTGCCTGGTGATGGGCGACCAGGTCGTGCTCACGCCGATGTTCATGGGCTCGGAGCCCGTCGCCGCGCTGTCGGGGCCGTACGCCGGCACCCGCGTCTTCGAGGCGGAGGAGCAGCAGGGCCTGGCGGTGCTGCACGCGCTCAACCCCGGTCAGCGTGCGCGGGCGATCATCTCCGCCGATCTGCCGGGCGAGGTCCTCACCGCCGCCTTCCGCGACAACGTCGAGCTCAAGCCGGAAGGTATCCGCTGGGGTGAGCTCTCGGCGGGCCAGCAGAGTCTCCTGCGACGCCTGCTCGACACGTACCTCGGCCGGATCCGTCCCGGCCACGTCCGGGTGCGCAGCGAGGAGGTGGCGCGGCACCTGGACGAGACCCGCTTCGCCTGGATCGGCGGCGTGGCGGACGACAGCGTCTTCTACTACCGCATCCACAGCCCGGTCATCCTGATCGAGTTCGATCACCAGCGCGGCGTGGCGCTGGACAACGATCAGCCCTCGCGCAATCACATCCACACCGTCGTGCGCACGCCCAACGGCAACGACTACGGCAAGGATCTGCTCCGGCAACATCACGCGCAGTTCGACCATCAACCCGGGAGGCCACAGCATGTGCGTCGATAACGACTCTCGCCCACCCATCACCCCCATCGCCGGCGGCTCGGCCGGCTCCGTCGATCTGCGGCTGAGCTCCGCCGACGGCACCAAGTTCATGGCCTACGCGGTGCGCGCGGCCAAGCCGAGCGGCGCCGGGATGGTCGTCATCCCCGACGTCCGCGGATTGCACCAGTACTACAAGGACCTGGCCGACCGCTTCGCCGAGGTCGGCGTGGACGCCGTCGCCATCGACTTCTTCGCCCGCACGGCGCCCTCCGACGATCGCGGCGACAAGTTCGAGTTCATGCCGCACGTGGGACAGACGAAGCCGGAAACGCTGCAGGCCGACATCGCCGCCGCGGCCTCATATCTGCGGGGCAAGGAGGGCGGGCAGGTGCGCTCGCTCTTCTCGGTGGGCTTCTGCTTCGGCGGAGCGCTGTCCTATCTGCAGGCGGCCAGCGGCCTCGACTACGCCGGCGTCATCGGCTTCTACGGCTGGCCGCTCGGCCTCAAGCGCTGGCCCGATCGGCCCAAGCCCATCGACGCGGTGAGCCGCTACAAGTCGCCGGTGCTGTCGCTCTTCGGCGGCGCCGACGAGGGCATCCCGCAGGCCGATGTCGACGCGTTCGACAGCGCCTGCAAGAAGGCCTCGGTCAAGCACGACGCCACCGTGTACCCCGGCGCTCCGCACAGCTTCTTCGACCGCAAGTTCACGGAATTCGCCGACGCCTCCGCCGATGCGTGGAAGCGCACGCAGGCCTTCGTGAGCGGCAACACCAAGCGCTGAGCCCCCCTCGGGGGCGGTGAGTCAGGGCAGCAGGCCGCTGGCGGTGCCGATGGCGGTCTGCTGCCCGTGCTGGTTGGCGGGTGCCAGGGCCTGGTAATTCCTCTATCGGGGATATATTCTTCTATAGAAGATTCGCCGAGCGGAGACGGACGATGAACCCGGAGAGCCCGAAGCTTCGCATGCAGGCGCTCGGCCGCCAGGTCCGCGACACCCGCGCGCGCCGGCGGCTCTCGCTCGAGGCGCTGGCCGCCCGCGCCGGTGTCAGCCGCAGCATGCTGTCGGAGGTCGAGCGCGGGACCAAGGTCCCGACCGTGCTCGTGCTCGATCGCATCGCGACCGCGCTCGACACGAGCATCGCGCGGCTGCTGGGCGAGGAGCGCGGCGCGAGGGTCGTCGTGCTGCGGCGCGACGAGCAGGACGTGGTGGCCGATCCATCGGGGTGGGAGCGCCGCATCCTGTCGCCGGTGCTGCCCGGCGTCGAGTTCGAGCTGATGCGCACCACCATTGCCGCCGGGGTCGACGCCGGCGAGTTCTCTCCGCACATCGCCGGGTCCCGCGAGTACCTCGCCATGGAGCGGGGGACGCTGACCCTCACCCTCGACGGCACGCTACACACGCTGCGCGCCGGGGACAGCATCTACTACGCCGGCGACTGCTGGCACGGCTTCGCCAACCGCGGCGCCGGCGACTGCGTCTACTACCTGGCCATGGAAGTTTCCGGACCCGCCCACCGCGCGCACGGCCCGGCGCGTCGGCGGCGAGGGAGGTCGCGCGCATGAGCGCTCCACTCGCGATGGATCCCGAGGAGTTCCGCCGTCTCGGCCATCAGACCGTCGACCTGCTCGCCGACTATCTCGGTGGGCTCGACCAGGGCGCCGTCTTCACGCCCATGACGCCGGGTGAGCGCCAGGCGCTGCTCGGCGAGACGCTGCCGGAGTCGGGCCGCGACGCCGGCCGCCTGCTCGAGCGCTGCCGCGAGCAGGTCCTGACCCACCCGATGGGCAACGGGCATCCGCGCTTCTTCGGCTGGGTGAACTCGCCGCCGGCGCCGCTGGGCGTGCTGGGCGACTTCATCGCGGCCGCCGTGAACCCGAGCTGTGCCGGCGGCGATCACGCGGCGATCTACCTCGAACGCGGCGTCGTGCGCTGGCTCATGGAGCTCGTCGGCTTCCCGACCGAGGGGAGCTTCGGCCTGCTGGTGAGTGGCGGATCGATGGCCACGCTGACCGCGCTCGCCGCGGCCCGGCACCGCGCGACCGCCGCCCGGGGCTGGGACGTCCGCGCCGAGGGGCTGCAGGGCGACGGCCGCCCGCGACTGGTGCTCTACACCTCGTCCGAGGGCCACAGCTGCGTGCGAAAGTCCGCCGAGCTGCTCGGCCTGGGAAGCGACGCGGTGCGGGTCCTCCCGACCGATGCCGCGTTTCGAATGGACCTGGCCGCGCTGGCCTCCGCGGTGGCTCGCGACCGCGCCGCCGGCCTGGCGCCTTTCTGTGTGTCGGCGACGGCCGGCACGGTCGGCACCGGCGCCTTCGATCCGCTCGATGCGCTGGCCGACTTCTGCGCGGCGCAGGATCTCTGGCTCCACGTGGACGGCGCGTACGGCGCGCTGGCCGCCGCCGCCCCCGAGGTGGCCGAGCGCTGTCGGGGACTGGCGCGGGCCGACTCGCTGGCGCTCGACCCGCACAAGTGGCTGTCGGTGCCCGTCGAGTGCGGGTGTGTGCTGGTGCGCGACGGCCAGCTCCTGCGGGACACCTTCAGCTTCGTGCCGTCGTATCTCCGGACGGAGGAGGGCAAGGGATTCGGGGGGCTGCCGTGGTTCTCCGAGTACGGGTTCCAGCAGACGCGCGGCTTCCGCGCGCTCAAGCTGTGGCTGGTGCTCCAGCACCTGGGACGCGCCGGCGTGCAGCGCCACCTGGCCCGTCACCTGGCCCTGGCCCGCACGCTCGCCGACCTCGTCGACGCCACGCCGGATCTCGAGCGCCTGGCGCCGGTCGAGCTGTCGATCGTGTGCTTCCGCTTCGTCCCACCCGGCGGGGACCGCGATCCCGCCGCCACCGATGCGCTCAACAAGCGGATCATGGAGGTGGTCCAGGCCGACGGGCGCGCCTTTCTCACCAACACGACCGTGGCGGGCCGCTTCGCGCTCCGGGCGTGCGTGCTGCACTACGGCACCTCGGAGTCGGACCTCGAGCTCCTGGTGAGCGCGGTACGCGAGGCCGGCGCTCAACTCATCCGCTCGGGCTAACGGCTACGAAAACCCGCGCGGGCGGCTCAAAAAGGTCCAGATGCGAGGCGGCGCCCGCGAACCGCCCGCGAACGTCTGCCTGTACGTTGAGCGTGCGGCCGCCGGCGAACGCCAGATGGCGCCCTTTCAGCCGCCCGGCTAGCGCGCGCGGCGGCTGGCGATCCGGCTTTCGGCGTCGGTCCAGCCCGCGTCGAAGGCCAGGCCCGGCTCGTCGAGGTCGAGCACGAGCGGGGTGTGGTCGGAGGGCATCGGCTTGCCCTTCCGCGCTTCGCGATCGATCTCGACCCAGACCACCCGGCTGGCCACCGGCCGTCGTGGCCAGCAGGTGATCGATCCGCATGCCGAAGTTCTTGTGGAAATTGCCGGCCCGATAGTCCCACCACGTGTAGCGGCCGGGCTCGGTGCGGCGCGCGCGATATACGTCGACCAGGCCCCAGGCGCAGAGCCGCGCGAAGGCCTGGCGCTCGGGCTCGGATACGTGCGTGCCGCCGTGACAGGCGGCCGGATCCCATACGTCGGCGTCGGCGGGAGCGACGTTGAAGTCGCCCCCGAGCACGAGTGGCTGCGAGGGCTCGCACGCCTCGCGCAGCCAGCGGCCCAGCCGCTCGTACCACGCCAGCTTCGCCCGGTAGAACGGCGAGTCGACGACCCGGCCGTTCGGCGCGTACAGGCTCACGACGCGGACACCGCCGCACACCGCCGAGATCATCCGGGCCTCGGCCAGCGGCTCGTCGTCGTGCTCGTCGGGCGTGGCGGCGGGCGCCAGCGGTTGCCCGAAGTTCGTGATCACATCGGCGATGCCGACCCGGCTGGCGATGGCCACGCCGTTCCAGCGGCCCTCGCCGTGGTGCGCGAGCGTGTAGCCGGCGCTGCGCGAACGCGTCGACCGGTACGTCGCCGTCGGCCAGCTTGGTCTCCTGCATCAGCAGGACGTCGGGCCGGGCCCGGTCGAGCCACCACGTGACCTTCTCGAGGCGGGCGCGGAGCGAGTTGACGTTCCAGGTGGCGATACGCATGGGTCCGAGAATACCCGCTGGTCTCGACGTGTGGTAGCGTTAGGAGGCTGGTGCGCTTCCGCGGATTCGAGCGCCGTCGCCCTCCGTTCACGCTGGCCCTGGTCGGGCTCGTCGTGCTGCTCACCGGTCTCACCGGTGCGGTCATTGGCGGCCTGGCCTGGCACGACCAGCGCACGCGCTCTCGCGCGCTGCTCGACACCGCGATGGCCCAGGCCGCGCGGCTCACCGCCGCCCACGCCCAGCGGGTCCTGGAGGACGCCGAATCGATCGCCCGCCTCGGCCCCGAGCTGGTCCGGCGCGGCCGTCTGGACCCCAACGACATGCGCGCGCTCGAGGCGTTCACGCAGGCCGTGCTGCGCGCGCATCCCCACGTGAGCTGGGTCAGCTACGGCGATCGTCACAACCGCTTCGTCGGCGCCTGGCGCGACGAGCGGGCCAACGTCTTCGCCAACCGCAGCTTTCCCGTCGGCAACCGGATCCGGCTCGAGGAGGATCGCATCTTCCCCGACGGCCGGCGTGAGTCCGCGCGCCGCTCGGACGACCACGGCTATCGTCCGGCCGAGCGGCCGTACTTCCGCGCCGCGGCGGCCAGCCGCTCGATCGTGTGGACCGAGCCGTACGAGTTCTTCGCCGGCGGCGGGCTGGGCATCACGTGCGCCGCGCCGCTGGTCGATGCCGGCGGCGAGACCCAGGGCGTGTTCACGGTGGATTTCTCGCTCGATCGCCTGGCCGGCGCGCTCGAGGATTTGCAGGTCTCGCCCAACGGGCGCGTGTTCGTGGCGACGAGCCAGGGGGCGGTGCTCATCGGCCGACGGGGCTCGGGCGCCTCGCGCGCGGAGATCATCGATCGCGAGCTGGCGCTGGCCACGGTCGAGCGCAGCTCGCAGGAGACGGAGGCCACGTTCGAGTTCGATCACCACGACGAGACTTACCTGGGCCGCGCGGTGCCGCTGAAGGCCGGCAACCTGCGCTGGCTGGTGGAAGTCGTCGTCCCCGAGCGCGACTACACCGAGCACGTGGACGCCGAGGGGCGGCTGGCCATCGTGCTCGGCGTCCTGGCGCTGGCCCTGGCCGTCATCGGCGGCAGCGCGCTGGCTGGCTGGATCGCCCGGCCACTGCGGGAGCTGGCCCAGCTGGCGCGACGGATCCGTCACGGTGAGCTCGACGTGACGATCGTGCCGCGCAGCCGGGACGAGATCGGCGTGCTCACCGGGGCCATGGTCGAGATGGCCGGCGCGCTGCGCGATCGCGACTTCATCCGCGAGGCCTTCGGCCGCTACGTGAGCCCGGAGCTGGCCGAACGCTACATGCAGGACCGCGAGGCCCTGAAGCTGGGCGGCGAGGTGCGCGAGGTCGCCATGCTCATGTCCGACCTGCGCGACTTCTCCGAGCTCTCCGAGCGGCTGGGGCCGGCGGCCATGATCGGCCTGCTCAACGGCTATCTCGCGCGGATGACGCCGGTGATCACCCAGCACCAGGGCACCATCGTGGAGTTCATCGGGGATGCGATCTTCGTGCTCTTCGGCGCGCCGTTCAGCCGCGCCGACGACGCCGAGCGTACGGTCCGCTGCGCCGTGGCGATGCAGACCACGCTGGCCGCCATGAACGACGAGGGCCGCCGGCGCGGCCTGCCCGAGCTACGCATGGGCATCGCGCTCCACATCGGTCCGGTCGTGGCCGGGAACATCGGCAGCCACGAACACGTGAAGTACGGGGTGGTGGGCCCGGCGGTCAATTTATTGTCCCGGATCCAGGGGCTCGTCTCCGGCGACGAGATCTTGATGTCCGACGCCCTGGTCAAGCGAGTGGCGGCCATGGTCGACGTCGGCCCGGCCCGGATCGAGACGGTGAAGGGACCGAGCGAGCCCATCACCGTGTATCCGCTGCTCGCGCTCCGCGAGGGTGGGGGAGCGGGCGCCGACGGCGCGGCCGCCGCCCGGACTTGACGGCACGCCCGCGGGCGGCGGATAGTGACGGGCACGTGGGGTGCGGAGCCGGGAACGTCCGGCCAGGAGGGTCGTCATGAGGGAGCCGCGGGTTGTCCGGCTGGACGATGCCGAGATCGTGAAGTTCGGCCCCGACGCTCACTATCAGCCGATCCTCGGTGACGAGGCGGGGAGCACGCCGATCCGGACCGGGATCCAGACCTCCCAGCCCGGCTACGTGGCGCCCATGCACTCGCACCCGTACCTGGAAGTCCTGCACATCCTGGATGGCACCGCCGAGGCCTGGATCGAGGGCGGCGAGGACCGCCGGGTGGTTCTGAAAAAAGGCGACACCATCGCGCTCCAGCCCAACGTGCCTCACACCTTCCGCGTCGTCGGCGACGAGGTGCTGCGCTTGCTGGGCACCCACGTGTCGCCGCAGCGGATCGTCAACTATCGCGACGGCGGCCAGACCGATGCGCACGGCTACCGCGTTTGGAACGAGTGAAAGGGGACTCCACCATGTCGAACACGACCGAACGCGCGCAGACGCCCACCGGGGTCAACCATCTGGTGCTGAACGTGCGCGATCTCGAAGAGTCGCACCGGTTCTGGACCGAGATGGTCGGCTTCAAGTGCGTCGCCGAGCTCAAGCCCAAGCCCGGCCGCACGATGCAGATGCGCTTCTACAGCGGCGTGAACGAGCACGGTCAGGTCAGCCACCACGACCTGGCGCTGGCCCAGATCCCCGACGGCGCCGCGCTCAAGCCCGAGCCGTGGGGCATGGGACCGCGCACGATCGGCGTCAACCACGTGGCGATCTGCTACCCGACCCGCGACGCCTGGCTCAAGCAGGTCGCCTTCCTGAAATCCCAGGGCGTGCCGATTCACCTCCGCATCGACCACGGCATGACCCACAGCATCTACATCTCCGACCCCAACGGCCACGGCATCGAAATCCTCTACGAGCTCCCCCGAGAAGTCTGGGAGCACGACATCGAAGCCGCCCAGAACTACGCCGAGAGGCTTCCGCCGGACGACGAGGCGTCGCTCGTGGACAGCACCAACTACCCGAAATTCGGAGCCAGCGCCAAGGCCTAAGCTCCCAGAGTAAGCCGGGAGTCGTTCGCGCGTGACTGCCGCCGAGTCGGCGAGGCACGCGATGTTCGAGCGCTCTTCACGTGTTGCCGCCGCGGGGCGGGAGGGTCGCGCGGGAGGCGCAGGGGGTCGACGGGACCCGTTCCCGCGCCGTAGGACCGTGCGCCCCGCACGAGGTGGAGCCCAGCCAAGGCCGGCTCGAGGCGGCCTCCCGCCTCGTGGTAGCCGCGACCCCCTGCGCCTCCCGCGCGACCCTCCCGCCTCGCGGCACCACGCGAGACGTAGCTCAGAACATGCCGTTCGCGTTCGCCGCCTTCTCGGGAATCGGCTGCACGACATCCCAGTGCTCCACAACCTTGCCGTTCTCCAGCTTGAAGATGTCGACGATGGCGCTGCCGCGCTGCCCGGGCTCGCGGATCGCGTGGACGTGCAGGATGACGTAGTCGCCCTCGGCGAAGACGCGCTTGATCTCGCTCTTGGAGCTGGGGAACTTCTCGCGGAGGAAGCCGAGGAAGGCCTTCAGACCCTCGGGGCCATCGGCGGCGTTGGGGTTGTGCTGGGTGTAGCGCGGGCCCAGGAACTTGGAGGCCGCCTCGAAGTCCTTCTGGTTGATCGCCTTGTCGTAGAACTCCACGACGATCTTCTTGTTGGCCTCCTGCGGTGACTGCGCCGCGGCTCCGAGTGGCGCACCGATCAGCACGGTGACGAGAGCGAGAGTCCTGACGACGCGCAGCATGGCGGTCTCCTTGGCCCCGGGGCTCAGAGCAGCGTGCACGCCTCGTCGAAGTCGAGGCGGGGCAGCTTGGGCAGGACCTTGGCGGGATCGCCGTGGCCGACGTTGCAGAGGAAGTTCGACTTGATGCGGCCGTCGGGGAAGAACTCGGCGTCGACCTTGGCGTTGTCGAAGCCCGACATGCCGCCGACGTCGAGCCCGACCGCCCGCGCCGCCAGCATGAAGTAGGCGCCCTGCAGCGTGCCGTTGCGGAAGGCGATGACCTCGGCGAGCGCGGGATTCTTGGCGAAGTTGTCGGCCATCTCCGGCCGGTGGGGAAGAGCTTCTTGGGCACCAGCTCGAAGAAGCGCGTGTCGTAGCCGATGATGGCGGTGACCGGCGCCGCCTTCGTCTTGTCGACGTTGCCCGGGGCTCAGCGCGGGCATGCAGGCGGGCCTTGGCCTCCGGCGTGCGCAGGAAGACGATGCGCGCGGGGCAGGTGTTGGCGCTGGTCGGCCCGAGCCGCATCGATGTCGTAGATCGCGCGGAGCTGGTCATCGGTCACTGGCGTCGGAAGCCAGCCGTTCTGGGTGCGCGGGCCTGGCAGGAACAGCAGGTCGATGGCCCGGCTCGTCGACGTGTCGCCCACGCAGTCGTCCTCCTCGGGGTCGCTCGGAGCCGCTGTCGCGCGTCTGGATGGCGCGCCAGACGCGCTCGCTCGAGGCCGGCATGTCGAGATCGCGCACGCCGAGCGGCGCCAGCGCGTCCATCACCGCGTTGATCACGACGGGCAGCGCGCCCACGGTGCCGGCCTCGCCCGCGCCCTTGGCGCCGATCGGATTCAGCTTGGTCGGCACGGGCTTGCTCTCGATGTGCATGTCGGGCATGGTGTCGGCGCGCGGCATCGCGTAGTCCATGAACGAGGCGGTCAGGAGCTGGCCCGATTCGGGGTCGTACACGACCTGCTCCATGCAGCGCCTGGCCCACGCCCTGGGCGACACCGCCGTGGATCTGGCCCTTGAGCGTGACGGGATTGATCACGGTGCCGACGTCGTCGACGATCGACGTAGCGATCGAGCGTGACGTCGCCGGTGTCGGGATCGATCTCCACCTCGCAGACGTGGCAGCCGTTGGGCCAGGTGTCCTGCTTGCGGCGACGAACGTGCCCGTCTCGTAGAGGCCCGGCTCGACGCCGGGCGGCAGCTGGGGCGGCTGGAACGCCGCGCGCGCGACTTCTTCCGAGCGCGACCGCGCGGTCGGTGCCCGACCACGCTGAACTTGCCGTCGGCGAAGCTTCGATGTCGCGCCTCGGCCGCCTCCAGCATCGGGCCGCGATCTTCTTGCCCTTGGCGATCACCTTGTCGGCCGCCTTCCAGAGCGCGCGTGCCCGCCGATGACCGTCGAGCGCGAGCCCATCGTGCCCATGCCGAAGGCCACGCGGTCCGTGTCGCCGTCGATGTAGCGTCGACCTTGGCGGGATCGAGGCCCGAGCCGCTCGTGCAGGATCTGCTTGAACGTGGTCTCGTGGCCCTGGCCCTGGTTCTTGCTGCCCATGAACACGGTGGCGGTGCCCGCTCGGCGAGAAGCGGATCTCGGCGAACTCGGGCTGGGGCCCGGCCGCCGCTCGATGGCATTGACGACGGCCGAGGCCGCGCAGCTTGCCGCGGGCCCGGGAGGCCTCGACGGCGCGCCTCGAAGCCGGCGACGTCGGCCATCTGGAGCGCGTCGTCCATGTTGCGCTCGGGAAGTCGCCGCAGTCGTAGCGTCACACCGAGCGGCGTCTTGTACGGCATGGCCGAGGGCGGGATCAGGTTCATCCGTCGCAGCTCCAGCCGGTCGATGCCCGAGCTCGCGGGCGGCGTCGTCGATCAGCCGCTCGAGCACGTAGGTCGCTTCGGGCCGGCCGGCGCCTCGATACGGCGCCGTCGAGTTGGTGTTCGTCAGCACGCTCAGCACCTGCGACGTACGCGACCGGGAACGTGTACACCCCCACCAGCGTCGGACACGTTGCTGAACGTCGCGAGTAGGTTTCGGTCGGACGAGACGTAGGCGCCGACGTTGGCGAGCGTGCGCGCGCGCAGGGCCAGGAAGCGACCCTCGGCGTCGAGCGCCAGCTCGGCCTCGGTGACGTTGTCGCGGGCGTGCTCGTCGGCGGGAATGGCCTCGCGGCGCTCGCACGCCCACTTGACCGGCCGGCCCATCTTGCGCGCGGCCCACAGCACGAGGCTGTGCTCGGGGTACTGCCAGCCCTTGGTGCCGAAGGCGCCGCCGACGTCGCCCACGATCACGCGGATCTGGTGCTCGGGGATCTTGAAGATGTTGGTGGCCAGCGCGTTGCGCACGCGGTGGGGGTACTGCACGTCGGCGTAGAGCGTGTAGCGCTCCTCGTGCGGGTCCCAGACGCCGAGCGCGCCGCGCGGCTCCATGAACTGAGCGTGCACGCGCGTGATGACGTAGCGGCGCTTGACGACGCGGTGCGCCGAGGCGAACGCCGCGTCGGTCGCCGCGCGGTCGCCGACCTCGAACAGGTTGGAGACGTTGTCCGGACACTCGTCCCACACCGTGGCGCTGCCCGGCTCCACGGCGTCCGCCGTCGAGGTGATCGAGGGCAGCGGCTCGTAGTCGACCGCCACCAGGTCGGCCGCGTCCTCGGCCTGCGCGCGCGTCTCGGCGATCACCAGCGCGAGCGGATCGCCGACGTAGCGCGACGCGATCGGCGGTGAGGCCGTGATGCGCCGGCGCGAACATCGGCGAGCCGTCCGGGCGCTTGCGCTTGAGCGTCATCTGCATGGTGCCGAGCGGCTCCTTCGCGAGGTCCGCGCCCGTGAAGACGGCGACGACGCCCGGCGCCTGCGCGCGCCGCCGCGGTGTCGATGACGCGAATCCTCGCGTGCGCGTGCGATCGAGCGGACGATCACCGCGTGGGTCTGCCCGGCGCACGTTCACGTCGTCGTGGAAGCGGCCCTCGCCGCGCAGCAGCCGGCCGTCCTCGAAGCGCTTGATCGCTCTGGCCGATGCCGAACTCGCCCACGTCAGCGCCCCACCGTGACGCCGGGGGGCGTGCTCGCCGGCTGCAGCTGGACCGCGTGGCCCCACAGCCCGCCGCGATCGTGCCGCTGGACCTGCCAGGTGGCGTCGTCGACCAGCCGCGCGCCCCAGCCGTACTCGACCTCGAAGCCGGACGGCGTGACGACGTAGAACGACACCATCTGATCGTTGGTGTGACGACCGAGCGTGGTGGCCAGCGGCGCGCCGGTCTTGCCCGCGAGATCCAGCGCGGTGCCGACGTCGTCCAGGCTCGCGGTCTCGAGCATGAAGTGCCACATCTTCTTGTCTCGGCTGCGCGGAAGGTCAGGATTGGCCGGCTGGATGGCAATCGAGTGGTGCCGCGGGTTGCAGTGCAGGAACGTCATCGTGCCGATGTAGTCGGAGATGCGGAATCCGAGGACCTCGGTCAGGAGCTTCACGGTCTCCCGGGGCGTCTCCGAGCGCAGGACCACGTGGCCGAAGCCCAGCTCGCCGGTCTTGAAGCCGATCATCGGGCGGCCCGGACGGAACGGCGGATCCCAGCGCATGTGACAGCCGATGGCCAGCTCGAAGGGGAGGTCACCGGTCTCGAACTTCACCAGGTCCATCACGCGGCGATTGGCGATCTCGTCCGGCGTGCCCTGGGTCACGGTCACGCCGGCGGCGCGCAGGGCGGCCTTGGCCTCGGCGTAGGCGGCGTCGGTCGCGACCTGCAGGCCGATGTAGCGGACGTCGTCGTCGCCGGTCGGGTGCAGCGCGAGCCGGTGGTGATACTCGTCCATCCTCAGAAAGACCGTGCCGTCCGCCTCGCCCTCGACCACCTGCAGGCCGAGGACGTCGGCGGCGAAGGCCTTCCACCGCGTCATGTCGCTCACGCCGATGCCGACGTAGGCTAGCTGAGAGACCGCCATGTCCTTCCCCCTGTCCTGTCGAGGCTTCGCGTCGAGCTGGCTACGGAACGAGCACGATCTTGCCGTAGGCCCCGGGCTCCAGCACGGCCTTGTGGGCCGTGGTGGCCTCGGCGAGTGGCAGCTCGCGTCCCACGACCGGCCGCAGCGTGCCGTTGCCCAGGCCCGCCGTCAAGGCCGACTGGATCGAGGCGAACTCCGCCGGCGAGGCGTTCCAGAGCGCCAGGCCGATGATCGACGCGTCCTTGCCCATCGTCCCGCGCGGATTGATCTCGATGGCGCCGCGATTGCCGATGATGATGATCCGTCCGAAGCGAGCGACGAGATCGAGATCCTTGCCGAGGTTCACGTTGGCCAGCATCTCGAGGATCACGTCCGCGCCGCGGCCCTCCGTCAGCGCCATGATCCGCTTGGTGTAGTCGGGCGCGGTGTGGTCGAGCACGTGGTGCGCGCCGTGCTCGGCGACCAGCTTGCGCCCGCGCTCGGTCCCGCCGGTGCCGATGACCGTCATGCCGTGGGCGACGGCGAGCTGCACCGCGGCGATGCCGACGCCGCCGGACGCGCCGTGCACGAGCACGGTCTCGCCCGGACGGGCCTGCGCCTTGTGATGGAGCCCGCGATACGCGGTGGCGTACGGAACGCCGACGGCCGCGCCCTGGCCGAACGTGAGCGCGGCGGCCAGGGGCTGCACGGTCGAGACATCGCAGGCGGCGAGCTCGGCGTACCCGGCGGAGCGCATGGCCCAGACCCGATCACCGCGCTTGAACTGGCGCACGCCGTCGCCGACCGCCTCGATCACGCCGGCGCCATCGCCACCGGGGATGTAGGGCAGTGGCGGGAGCATGGCGTAGACCCCCGAACGGACGTAGGTGTCAACCGGATTGACACCGGCGGCGCGGATCCGTACGAGCACCTGGCCCGGTCCTGGCTTGGGGTCAGCAATCTCGTCGAGCTGCAGGACTTCGGGACCACCGAACTTGTGCACGCGGATCGCCTTCATGCTCTCTCCCTTCCGGTTGGGCGGCCGTCCCGGCGCTGCCGGCCTTCGCGGCCACCGCGAGTTCCGTCGTATCAGACTCGATCGCGCGGCGTTGTCAACCGGTTTGTCGTGGCCGTGCTAGTGTGTGCTGCCCGGCCGCCGCTGCGAAAATCTGGAGGAGAGATGGCGCTGCTCGACGATGCCGATTCGCAGGCCACGCGTGACCGCCTGCGTCGCGCGCTGGTCCGCGCGGGCGCCTGGCTGTTCGCCTTCGGCCTGCTGACCGGGCTCTGGGCCGGTGTGGTGCTGACCGGCAAGGTCTCCGTCGCCTTTCCGCGTCTCGCCCTCGGTGCGCACCTCACGGCGATGCTCGGCGGGCTGTGGCTCATCGCGGTGGCATGGTCGCTCGAACTTCTTCGCTATGGCCCGCACGGCCAGCGACGCCTCGCCTGGCTGATCGGAATCTCCGTGTGGGCGAACTGGTCGGTCACGCTGGTCGCCTCCGCCCTCGGCGTGCGGGGCCTGGAGTACACCCGGGATCCGCTGAACAATACCGTCGCCGCACTGCTCGACCTGTTCGTCGTCGTGCCCGCGCTGGCCGGTGCGTTCACGTGGGCCTGGGGCTTCGGGGGGCGGCGATGACCCGGGGGCGTACCCGCGTGGCGATGCTCATCGGGGCGATGCTCGTGGGGGCGGCGCTCGTGCCGCCGCCGGGCGTTGACGCCGGCGGTGTCCGTGGCGTGCCGCCCGGGCTCTCCATTCACGGGCGGATCTCGAACGGTCGAGCGACGGCGAGCACCGGCGCCGTCGCGGCCGGCGCGCTCATGTTCGGCGCGGGGGCCACGGATTCGAGCGGCGAGGGATGGCGGGACGATCCCGCGCTGTTCACGGTGGATGCGACGCCGGCGGACGCGCTGGTATATCTGGACGGCCGGTTCCTGGGGGTGGCGGGCGAGCTGATCGCGCGGGCCCTGCCGGTTGCCTTCGGTCCCCACCTCATCCAGGTGGTCGCGCCGGGCTTTCACCCGTGGGCCGAGCGCTTCTTCGCCGACGGCAGCTTCCCGACGCGCATCCGCGCGACGCTGGCGCGACAATAGAGCGGAAGCCAGCGCACCAGCAGGAGGCCAGCTCATGGAGGCAGTCAAGGACGCGAGCCATCTGTACGAGGTCGAGCGCCGGGTCCGACACGCCGAGCGTCCGGGGTTCCGGATCTCGGAGCTACAGATCTCACCGACCCAGCAAGTGCCCTGGCACCATCACACCAACATCCAGGACACGTTCTACGTGCTCGAAGGCGAGATTCGTCTCTTCCTGCGCGAGCCCAAGGAGGACGTGCGCCTGAAGCCCGGCGAGACGTACGCCGTGCGACCGGGACGCGCCCACCTGGTGACGAATCCGGGATCGCGATCGGCCGTGTTTCTGGTCTTGCAGGGCATCGGCGAGTACGACTACGTGCCGCTGACCTCGCGGGGCTGAGAGGCTGAGCCGAGGCCTGCGCCGGGCCGCGGCCCGTGGGGGTTCGCGACGCGGCGGCCAGGCCTGGCCGACCGCCGGACGGACGCTACTCGAGGGGCAGGCGTTCGCGGGTGCGGATGCCGACCAGGGCGCTGAGGGCCGAGGTGGTCACGTGCCGGATCTCGCCGGTGCAGGCGATCTGGGCTGATGGCCCGACCATCAGCTCGACCCGGTAGGAATCGCCCCGCTTGAGGGCCTCGGTGGGGGCGGTCACGATGCACAGGCCCTGCTCGCTCATGTCGATGGCCCGGCCCACGAGCACCTCGTCCTCGTTCCAGAGCCGGACTGGCCACGAGACCACGATGCGCGGGTGGATCCGTCGGTCCTTGACGTCGGCGTGACTCATCGGGTCCTCCCCCTGATCACCAGGCGCCTCAACCGAGACCCGGCAGTACCTGCTCTCCGAGCAAGCGGATCGAGCGTAGCACCTCGGCCTGCGGCATGCCCGGCCATTGTACCCGGACGATGAGCGTGGTCACCCCCAGGCGTTCTCTATAGCGGGCGAGCTCCTCGCGGACCCGGACCGGGTCGCCCAGCAGAAAGCGGTCGCGCGCGAGGTCTTCGAACGCGTCGCCCCACCGATCGTCGGACGGCAGAGCCTTGTCCTGCTCCCAGCGGCGGTACGCGCCGTACTTGGCTTCGAGAAATGGCCGCGCGGCCGCCACCGCCTCCGCCATGGTTGGCGCCACGCAGCACTCCTTGATGATCGGCGTCTCGCGCGCGGGCGGCCGGCCCTCGGCCCGGCGCGTCTCGCGGAAGAGCTCGAGCTGACGCGCGAGCGCGTCCAGGGTCGTGTGCGGATTCATGAGCCACGCATCGCCGAGCCGGGCCGCGCGCCGCACGCCGATGTCGGTGTTGGCGGCCAGCCAGATCGGCGGGCGAGGCCGCTGCAGCGGCGGCATCGAGATCCGCACCTCGCGCAGCTGGAAGTGCTTGCCCTGATAGTTGACCGGCTCGCCGCTCCACAGTCGCTCCAGGGCCTGCAACCCCTCCACGAAGCGGCCGACTCGCTCGCGGGGGTTCACCCCCATCGCCTCGTTCTCGGCGTCGCGATAGCCGAGACCGAGGCCCACGATCAGCCGCCCGCCGCTGATCACGTCGAGCGTGGCGAGCTGCTCGGCGAGATCGACCGGCTGGTGCAGCGGCAGCAGCAGCACGCCGGTGCCGAGCATCATGCCCTCGGCCTCGGCCGCCATGCGTGCCAGCGTCGGCAGCGGCTGGAAGTACGTGAACGGCTCGGAGAGATAGTGCTGGCTCGACCAGATGGAAGAAAATCCGACAGCGCGAGCCAGGCGCACCTGCTCGACGTGCTCGGCGAAGCGCGCGGCCTGAGAGTCCTCCGGGCGGTGCTGGACCGAGAGCGCGAGGCCGAGTCGCATGGGGTGGGCGGAATTTACGCGGCCGTCACCTTGCCGTCAAGCCGCCGCGGGGCCGGCGGCCTCAGGGTGGTCGAGAGGCCGGCGTGCCGCTGATCCGACCGGTGTCCGACCTGGGGCTACGTCTTGACCGACCCCGCGGTGAGGCCGGCGACGTAGTAGTCGACGAAGAACGAATAGATGATCGCCACCGGCACCGAGCCCAGCAGCGCGCCGGCCATGAGCTGGCCCCAGTAGAAGACGTCGCCGCGGATGAGCTCGGTCACGACGCCGATCGGCACCGTGCGCACCTCGCTCTTGGCCAGGAAGATCAGCGCGTAGAGGAATTCGTTCTGGGCCAGGGTGAAGGAGAAGATCGCGGCCGACAGCAGCCCGGGCGTGCACAGCGGCAACACGATGCGGGTCATCGCCTGGAAGCGGCTGGCCCCGTCGATGCGGGCGGCCTCCTCCAGCTCGCGAGGCACGCTCTTGAAGTAGCCCATCAGCAGCCAGGCGCTGAACGGGATCAGCAGGGTGGGGTAGGTGAGCATGACGGCGGTGAGCGTGTTGCCCAGCTCCAGCCGGTTGATGATGTCCGACATCGGGATGAACAGCAGCGGCTGGGGCACCAGGTAGGTCGCCGCCACGCCGATGGCCACCACGGCCGAGCCGGGGAAGCGCATGCGAGCCAGCGGATAGGCGATCATCGTTCCCAGCACGACCGACACCACGGTGGTCACCACCGCGACCAGCATCGTGTTGTACGTCCAGGTGAGGAAGTTCGTCTCGGTGAGCAGATCGATGTAGTGCTTCAGTGTCGGCTGGTAGACGATCAGCGGCATGACCTTCTGACTGTACAGCTCGCGGTTGGGCTTGATGGACGTGATCAGCATCCAGTAGAACGGAAACAGCATCAGCACGACGAAGACGGCCAGCGGGATGTACAGCCGCCGCACCCGCCCGGCCAGATCGCGTCCACCGACCATCGATCAGCCCTGTCGATCGGGTCGAGCGCCCGCCGCCGAGCCCACGCGATCGACGGCGATCACTCGCGCCTCAGGTAGAACGTGAGTCCGACGATGAGCACGGCCAGCGCCGGCAGGATGGCCAGGGCCACCGCGGCGCCCATCCCGAGCTGCCCGGCCGACATGCCGATGTCGAAGGCCCAGGTGGAAAAGACATGGGTGGCGTTGGCCGGCCCGCCGTGCGTGAGCGCGTAGATGAGCTGGAAATCGCCGAAGGTGAAGATCACCGAGAACATCGTCACGATGACGAGCACCGGCTTGATGACCGGCAGCGTCACGTAGAGGAAGCGCTGGGTGGTGGTGGCGCCGTCGATGGCCGCGGCCTCGTAGAGATCGGGCGAGATGGTTTGCAGGCCGGCCAGCAGCGTGATGCCGTAGAACGGCATGCCGCGCCAGGTGTTCACGACCACCAGCGACCACATGGCCAGCGAGGCGTTGCCCAGGAACGAGTAGCCGCTGCTGATCACGCCGCCGTGGACCAGCAGCCAGTTGACGACGCTGAAGGTGGGATCGAGGATCCACATCCAGGCGATGGTCGACAGCGCGGTGGGAACGATGAAGGGAAGCAGGAGGAACGCCCGGGTGAGGTTCCGGCCGCGGAAGGTCTGGTTCATCACCAGCGCCATGCCGAGGCCGCCGACCAGCTTGAGGACCGTCGTCACCGCCACGTAGAAGAACGTGTTGCGGGTCACCTGCCAGAACACCGCGTCGTGGGCGAGGGTGACGAAGTTCGCCAGCCCCACGAAGATCCCCGCGGTGGCCACCCGCCGATCTTGCAGGCTGAGGAAGATGCCGTAGAAGAACGGGTAGGCGACGAACGCGAGCAGGAAGAGGACGCCGGGGCTCAGCATCAGCCACGAGAAGACGCCCTCGCGCTCGAGGACTCCGCGTACCGTGAAGGACCGGCCCGCGACCGGGCGCGCCAGTTCCGCGGGCCGGACCGCCATCGCTAGCTCTTGGCTTTGTAGATCTGCTTCAGCTGGGTCGCCGCGGCGGCGATCACGTCCTTGGTCGCGTCCCCGCGGCAGGCCTTGGCGAACATGTCCACCACCACGTACTTGGCCACGCTCTCCGAGGCCTGGTGACCGGGCGGGCCAGGCCACCCGTGCAGCCGCGAGGTCTTGAGCGACTCCTTGTACGGGATGTAGCGCGGCTCGCTGTTCCACATCGGCAGGTTGTCGTACCCCGTCAGGTACGGCGCGTAGTACGCGTTGGCCGAGGTGAGCCAGCGCGAGAGCTGCTTGTCGTCATAGAGCCAGCGCAGGAAGGCCTTGGCGGCTGCCTGGTCCTGCGCGTGCGTCAGGATCGCGTGGGACTGGGCGTTGAAGACGTGGAAGCGGCCCTTGGGCCCCTGCGGATTCAGCGCGTGATCGGTGACCTTGGCGATGTCCGGGAAGTCGCGGATGCCGACCTCCAGGATGGACGAGGCATTGTTGGTGCAGGAGATCTGCTCGCCGAAGAACGCCTTGTTGTTGCTGACGTCGGTCCAGCCCAGCACGTCCTCGAACATCGTCTCCTGGTAGAACTTGCGGCAGAAGTCGACCGCCTTGGCCGTCTCACCGGAATCGATCAGGACGGTCTTGCCGTCCTTGTCGACCTCGTGTCCGCCGTACGACCACAGCAGCGGGTACAGCCAGCCGTGGTTGTCACCGAAGCCGTGCCCCAGCTCGAAGCCGAACGGATGGCCGGCCTTCTTGAGCAGACGCCCGGCGGCGAGCAGGTCTTCCCAGTTGTCGGGGAACTTGGTGACGCCGGCCTGCTTGAACCAGTCGCTGCGATACACCTCGAGCTGGCCGATGTTGCCCCAGGGCAGCGCCTTCCACTTCTTGTTCACCACGACGGCGTCGTAGATGTTGTCGTGCCACGGCCCGATCTTCTTGCCGATCTCCGCCGCGACGTCGCTGACGTCGACCAGGCTCGGGTCGAACAGGTGCGGCCAGTTGAGGCCGGTGGCGGTGATCTCGGGACCGGACTTGGTCTCGACGATCGTGGTCAGCCGGGTGAGCATGCTGCCCACGCTGACCGTCTCGTAGTTGACCTTGATCTTCGTGAGCTTCTCGTACTCGGGAGAAAGCGTCTTCACGAAGAACTCGTCGAACGGCTTGATGAACGAGCTCTCGTGCACGACGGTCATCGCCTTGGGCTGGGCGCCGGCCCAGCGGGGCGCCAGGGCGGCGGCGCCCGTCGCGGCGAGCGTGGCGGTCAGAAACTCTCGACGACTGCTCATGAAGGCCTCCGTGTCGGTCGTTCGAGCTCGACGGGGGAATCACCGGCAAAGTAGGTCAGCCGGTCCGACCTGTCAAGCCTCGGCCGTGTACCATGGGCGCCGGCCGGCCCCGCCGGCCCCGGGGGAGAGACGACATGAGTAGCTGGTCCGCGCTCGAGCAGAGCCTGACATCCGCGCTGAGCCTTGGCCGCCGTCCCGTGGCAGTAACCTTTTGCGACACCGTACCCACCGGAGTTGCCCGGTTCGCGGGCACCGAGCCGTCGGGGTGCAGCTTCTGGCGTCTGGCCGGCGCCGGGCAGGCCTTCTACACCGTCCCGGCCGACCACTACAACTGTCCGATCGGCAGTCACACGCACTCGATCACGCTGCCGGCGCCGCGCGCGGCCGAGCTCGAGCAGACGCTCACCTTCATGGGAGGCATCGGCTACGTGCGGATGGAGGAAGTGCCGGGCATCCCGACCTTGCCGAAGACGCCGGGCGCCGTCGTCTACGCGCCGCTGGGCGACACGCCGGTCGATCCCGACGTCGTCCTCGTGGCCGGGCGGCCGGGACGGCTGATGCTGCTGCTCGAAGCGGCCGGGCGCGCCGGAGTCGCCACGCAGCCCGGACTGCTCGGCCGCCCGACCTGCATGGCGTTGCCGGCGGCGCTCGCCAGCGGGACGATCGCCAGCACCGCGTGCATCGGCAACCGCGTCTACACGGATCTCGGCGACGACGAGCTGTACGTCACCATCCCCGGCCGCGACCTCCCCCGCATCGTCGCCGAGCTGGCCACGATCGTCGCCGCCAACGACACGCTCGCCGACTATCACCGCGCCCGCCGCACCTCCCTCGCCACCGAGTAGCGCGCTGTCCTCGGCTCCGTCCGAGCGCCGGCTTTGCCGGCGCAATCGAGTGGTCCAGGGGGAGCCCCCTCCGAGTTAGGCTGTTCGTTCGCGTCTCGCCGAAGAGGCCCGTGGGCCGGAAGACCAGGAGCACGATGAGCAGCAGGAAGCCGTAGAGGTCCTTGTAGGCGGCCGAGATGAAGACCGAGCCGAGCGCCTCGATCAGGCCGAGGAGGAGGCCGCCCACCACGCTGCCGGCGATCGACCCAAGCCCGCCGATGACGATGATCTCGAAGCCCTTGAAGGTCGAGATACCGCCGTTCTCGGGATAGACGAGGAAGTCGGGGGCCAGGAGCGCGCCCGCGCCGCGCCGCCAGCGCCACGCCGACCCCGAAGGCGAGCATGTCCAGCCGCAGCACGTCGACGCCGGCGGTCTGGATGCCCACGCGATTCTGCGCGGCGCCTCGCAGGGCGCGGCCGATCCAGGTCGTCTTGATCACGAGGTAGAAGAGCGCCGAGCAGCACGAGCGTCGCCGATCAGCGCCACGAACCGGTTGCCGGACAGCGGCAGGGTGCCGAGGGTGATCGGACGCGCGTAGTCGGGCGGCGCGTACTGGTTCGGCCCGCCCAGCACGATGGCCAGGTTGCGGAAGAAGATCATGAGCGCGATGGTGACGACGGTCGCGTACTCGTCGCGGCGCTCGATCACGCCCACGAACATCGGCCGCAGGAGCAGCCGCTGGATCACCAGGCCGAGCACGAACACCGTGGCCATCGCCAGCGGCAGGGCCAGCCACCAGCGGCGGCGGCCCGACCAGGGTGACGATGAGCACGTACTGCACGTAGCTGCCGATCATGTAGAACTCGCCCATCGACCAGTTGATCATCTTCATGATGCTGTAGATGAACGTGATCCCGAGCGCCATCAGGCTGTAGATCGCGCCGATGACCAGCCCGGAGAGCACGTACTGGGAGAGGAGCGTGCAGATCCACGCGGCGGCGCCTCAGCGTGCTGGGCCGGCACCCAGTCTCCCGTCTTCAGCTCGGGCGGGAAGACGATCTTCACGTCGGCGAACGGCATCTCCGGCTTCGTGTACTGGACGATCAGCATCGGCGGCGTCCACTGCTGCCAGTACGGCCCCTCGCCGTGCGTGAAGCTGATCGTGCCGTTCCAGCCCTCGAACTTGCCGGCCAGCAGCGCCTTGACCAGGTCGTCGGGCTTGTCGCTCTTGGCCGCGTTGATCGCGTCGGCGAGCAGGACGACCTGGGCGTAGCCGTTGAAGGCGCCGTAGATCGGCTCCTCCTTGAACTCGGCTCGATGTACTTCTTGCGGAAGGCCTCGCCCCGCGGCGGCAGCTTCATGCGTCGGGTGGTAGTAGACGATGAACGAGGCGAAGTTGCCCTTGTCGCCCGAGGTTCTTCCAGTACTCCGGCCGCGAGGGCGCGTCGTAGGAGATGAGCATGGGCACGGCGGGAGAGAGGCCGACGTCGCAGGCCTGCTTGATGATCAGGTACACCGGCGTGCCGATCCCGCAGTTGAGCAGCACGTCCGGCTTCCAGTTCTTGATCTCGAGGAGCTGCGGGCGTGAGATCGACCACCGCCCGGTCGAAGATGATCGTCTTGAGCTCCGCCCGGGACCCATCGACTCGAAGCGCTTCTTCGTCTCCTCGACCAGGCCGATGCCGTAGTCGGTGTTCTCGGCCGATGATCGCCACCCGCTTGAAGCCGCGCTCCTTGATCCAGCGCGTCCACATGCGTGCACGCGATCGGGATCGATCACGTGCGTGCGGAACGTGTAGGTCAGGTGCTTCTCGGTGAGGCCGGCGGCCGAGGCCTGGGTGAGGAAGAAGGGCACCTTGAACTGCTCGGCGAGGACCTGGACGGCCGAGGTCGACCGAGCTGTGGAACTGGCCGACCACGCGCCGCCACCTGATCCTGGCTGGCGAGCTTGCGCATGCCGGCCGACGCCCTTCTCCGGCGTGCCGGAGTCGTCCTCGATGACCAGCTCGATCTTGCGGCCGCCGAGCACGCCGCCGCGCGCGTTCACGTCCTCCGCGCCCATCTTGGCGCCGCGCACGATGAACTGGCCGGCCGCCGCGTCGCCGGGCGGCGAGAGCGGCGTGAGCACGCCGATCTTGACCGGCTTCTGCGCGAGCGGCGGGCGCGACGAGTCCGCCCGCCAGCAAGCCGACGGCGATAGCAGCGTGACGAGCAGAGCAATGTGGCGGCGTACCTTCATCGCGAGCCCTCCGGGGCGGCGGATCGTTCGGGGAAAAGCTATCATAGGCCGTGAGACAATCGCCGACCAAGATGAGCCGGACCGCGTGCCCGATCGTGCAGCAGCGATCGTCTGAGCGCCGTCGAGACGCGCGCGCTCACGAAACGGTTCGGGGGCCTGGTGGCCGTCGACGGCCTGACCCTGAGCGTGGCCGAGGGCGAGGTGCGCGGGCTCATCGGCCCCAACGGCTCGGGCAAGACGACGACCATCAATCTGCTGTCCGGTCTCTACCGGGCCGACGCCGGCGAGGTCCGCCTGGGGGGCGAGCGCATCGATCATCTGCGTCCTCACCAGATCGCCGGCCGCGGGGTGGCGCGCACGTTCCAGATCTCGAAGGTCTGGGGCAACATGACCGTGCTCGAGAACCTCCTGGTGCCGGCGTTCGCCGAGCACGATCGCGGTGCGCGGCCGTCCCACCGCGGAGATCCTCGACCGGGCGCGGCGGCTATTGACCTTCGTGAGTCTCGACCGGCTGCGCCACGGCCTCGCCAAGGAGCTCTCCGGAGGGCAGAGCATGCTCCTGCAGATCGCGCGGGGGCTCATGGTCCACCCCATCCGTCTCTTCCTCATGGACGAGCCCTTCGCCGGCGTGCATCCCACGATCAAGGACACCATCATCGAGACGATTCTTCGGATGAACCGCGAGGAGGGCGTCACCTTCCTGATCGTCTCGCACGAGATGGGGACGCTGCGCCGGCTGTGCCCCCGCGTCTCGGTGATGCACGAGGGGCGGCTCATCGCGGAGGGCTCGTTCGAGGAGGTGGCCAACCACGCGCTGGTCCTCGAGGCGTACCTGGGGAGCTGACGGTGGCCCTCCTCGAGCTGCGTTCCGTGGTGGGCGGCTACGTCGAGGGGATCGACATCCTCAATGGCGTGGAGCTCACGGTGGAAGCCGGCTCGCTGACCGGGATCATCGGGCCGAACGGGGCGGGTAAGTCGACGCTGCTGAAGACGGTCTTCGGCTTCCTCCATCCGCGTGGAGGTCGAATCGCCTTCGACGGGCGGGACATCTCCGCCGACGTCCCTCACGTCATCAAGCGGCTGGGCATCGGCTACGTGCCCCAGGGGACGAACACCTTTCCTCAGCTCACCGTGCACGAGAACCTGCAGCTCGGCGCCTGGGTGTTCCGGCGCGACGCCGCCCGTGTCAGGCAGATGCTGGAGCGGGCCTACGCCGCGTTTCCCCGGCTGGCCGAGAAGCGGTCACTGCGCGCGACCGGGCTGTCCGGCGGCGAAGCCAAGATGCTCTCGATCGCCAAGGAGATGGTGACCGACCCCCGGCTGCTATTGATCGACGAGCCGTCGGCCGGGCTGTCGCCGAAGATCACCGAGCAGGTCTATGGCCAGCTCCTGGCAGCGCGCGCCCGGGGCCTGACGATTCTCCTGGTCGACCAGAACATCGCCAAGGCCGTGGAGATCTCCGACTACCTCTACATGCTCGAGATGGGGACGGTGCGTCGCGCCGGGCCACGGCAGGCGTTCGCCGATCAGCTCCGCGAGCTCATTCGCGACGCCCTGCTCGGAGTCTGAGCCTGGCCGCCTTCGGTCGCCGTCTCGGGTGGAGCCTCGTGGCCTACGCGACGCTGGCCTGGCTGCCGTGGGCGGTGGGCGAATACCAGACGCACGTGCTGACGACGTGCTCGTACTACGTGATCCTCGCCGTCGGCTGGAATCTCCTCGCCGGCTTCACCGGGCAGTTCTCGCTCGCCCACCACACCTTCGCGGGCATCGGCGCCTACACCTCCGCCCTTCTCGTCCTCTACACCGGGGCGCCGCTCTTCGTGGGCATCGTGGCCGGCGTGGTGGTGGCGGCGGTGATCGGGTGGGGCCTGGGTACGCTCTGCCTCAGGATGCGGGCCATCTACCTGGCGCTGGCCACGTGGGCGTTCGCCGAATCGGTTCGCCTGCTGATTACGGTCGAGTACCAGGTCACGCGCGGCGATCTCGGTCTGGCCACGCCGTTTCTGTTCGGCACGCCGCGCTCGAAGGGGTACTACTACGTGTTCCTCGGTTTCGCCGTGGTGGCCGTGCTCGTGGCCTGGCAGATCGTGCACTCCCGGGTCGGGATCTACATGCGCGCCATCCGCGATGACGAGGAGGCGGCCGCCGTCATGGGGGTCGATACCTTCAAGTGGAAGCGGGTGGTCTTCGCAATCTCCGCGATCTTCGCGGCCACCGCGGGCGGGCTGCAGGGCCACTACGTCGGTCTGCTGTCTCCCACACCGATGAAGTTCAACGAGATGGCGATGATCGTCATCATGGTCATTCTGGGCGGTCTGCGCACCTTCACGGGCCCGATCCTCGGCGCCGTGTTCACCGAGCTTCTCTTCGAGTGGCTACGCGCGTGGGGTGAGGTGCGGATGGTGGTGTTCGCGCTCCTCGTGATCATCGTGGCGCGTGCCTACCCGACCGGGCTGGCCGGACTCGCTCGGACCATCGCCACGGGTCTCGCCACGCGCCTGCCTCGCGTCGCGCCCCTCTTCACGCCCCGCCGTCTCGGAGATTGAGCGGCGTTCGATGGAGCCTGAGGTCAGCGCCGCGTCCATTCCTTGAGCGCGGTCTCGTCGACCTCGACGCCGAGGCCGGGGCCGTCGAGGGCGAGGATGCACCCGTCGGCGTAGCGGACCGGCTCGCGCACCACGTCGCCCTCGAGCAGCAGCGGGCCGAACAGCTCGCAGCCCCAGGTCACCGGCGCCGCCGCCAGCGCGGCCTGCAGATAGGCGGCGGTGCCGAGCGAGGTCTCGATCATGCAGCCGACGTAGCAGCCGAGGCCGGCGGCCTCGGCGATGCGGGCGATGGCCATGGTGGGCGCCAGCCCTGCGGACTTGGTGAGCTTGAGCGCCAGGATCGACACGCCGCCGCGCCGGGCGATGGCCAGGGCGTCCTGCGGCGAGCCGCACGACTCGTCGGCCATGATCGGCACCGTCACGCTCCGCGCGATCTCGGCCAGACCGTCGAGATCCCAGCGCGGCACCGGCTGCTCGACGAAGTCCAGATCGTAGGGCTCCATGGCCCGGATCGCGCGCAGCGCCGTCGGCCGATCCCAGCCCTGGTTGGCGTCGACGCGCAGCCGGACGTCGGGCCCGACGGCCTCGCGGATGGCCCGCACGCGCGCCACGTCCTCGGCCACCGGATGCGCCGCCGTCTTGATCTTGAAGATGCGATGGCCCTTGTCCACCTTCTCGCGTGCCTCGGCGAGCTCGGCGTCCGGATTGGAGACGGCGAGCGACCACGACAGCGGCACGCGGTCGCGGACGCGGCCGCCGAGCAGGCGATGGACGGGGACGCCGAGCGCGCGGCCGTTGAGGTCCCACAGCGCCATCTCGACGGCGGCGCGCGCGAATGGATTGCCCTGCACCCGCTTGCCCATCTCCAGCCGCAGCGCCTCGATCTGCGTGGCGTCGCGCCCGACGAGCCAGGGCAGCACGTAGCGCTCCAGCGTGGCGCTGATCGACTCCGCGGACTCCTCGCTCCACGTCGGCCCGCCCAGGCAGGCCGCCTCGCCCCAGCCGACCACGCCGTCGCGCGTCTCGATGCGCACGAAGACGAAGTTCACCGCGGTCAGCGTGGTGAACGACATGTGGTGCGGCCGGCTCACCGGGATGTCCGCGACGATCAGCCGGACGTCGCCGATGAGCAGCGGGCCGGCGCTCACGCGGACGCGCTCACTCGGCGTCGGGGCCGCGATCGTGATGGGTGGCGCGTCCGGCGGCGAAGCGGCCCGGATCGAACAGTGACAGGTCGAGCGAGGGCTTGCCGTCGAGCAGCCACTCACTGACGTAGCGGCCGGTGGCCGGCGAGTGCTGGAAGCCGTGGCCGCCGAAGCCGACCGAGAGGAAGAAGCCCTCCACGCCGGGAGCCCAGCCGATGATGGCGTGGTCGTCGGGAGTCAGCGGACGCAGGCCCGCCCAGCCACCGGAGATGCGCGCCTTCTCGATGATCGGAATGCGGTGCAGCGCCTTCTCCACCGTCTCGTCGATGCGCGCGCGGTCCATCGGCACCGTGAAGTCCTCGCCGATGTCCTCCACGTCGCCGGGCGACAGCAGCAGCTGCTCCATCTCCTTGCGGAAGTAAAAGCCGCTGGCGCGGTCGGTCGTGAGCGGCACCGGGCCGGGAATCTCGGGGAAGGGCTCCGTGAAGAAGATGTGGCGCCGCCGCGGATGGACCGCCACGTCCACGCCGGCCAGCCGTCCGACCCGCGCGGCCACCGGTCCCGCCGCGTTGATCACGATGGGCGCGGTGATGGCGCCCTGCGACGTCCGCACGCCGCGCACGCGGCCGCGCTCGACGTCGATGCCGGTGACGTCCACGCCCTCGACGATGCGGGCGCCCAGCTCACGCGCGCGCCGCGCGAAGGCGTTGGTGACCTCCGCCGGGCCGGCCATGCCGTCGGTCGGTCCCCACACCGCCCCGATGAGGTCATCGACGCGGAGCGCCGGCACGATGGCCTTGGCCTCGGCCGGCGCGATCTCGCGCACGTCGACGCCCAGCCGCCGCTGTAGCGCCATCCGCTCGCGGTAGCCGGCCAGGTCGTCGGGATCGGAGATCAAGAAGAGGTAGCCGATCTTCCGGTAGCCGATGTCGACGCCGAACTCTTCCCGGAAGCGCTCGAACACGCCGATGGCCTCGAGCGAGAAGCGGATCTCGGTCTCGGTGGGAAACTGCGAGCGGATCCCGCCCGCCGCCTTGCTGGTCGTTCCCGAGCCCGACGCTTTCGCGCTCGAGCACGACGACGTCGCGCTGGCCGCGCCGGGCCAGGTGGTAGGCGATGCTGCAGCCGACGACGCCTCCGCCGATCACGACCACGCTCGCCGTCCCGGGCACGCTCATGAGACCTGGAAGATATCACGAGCGTACGGTGGCACCGGGGCCGCTCCCGCGGCCCGCCGGGGCGTGGCCCGACGGGCGGCGGAGAGAGCCTCGCTCAGGACGCGCGCGACGCGAGCCGGCGGTGCCCCGGACCGAGGGTCCATCTCCCGAGCCGGATCAGCGCCAGTCCAAGCGCGACCCGTACGGGCGGACGGGGCGGCACCGCGCGCCGGGCCAGATCCGCCTGCGCGGCGGCGGCGTGCAGCTCCGAAAGTCGCAGGCCGACCAGCTTGCCGATCAGGTATTCGTTCATGTCCATGACAGCGACTCCCCGCCGTGGGCGACGGCCCGCGACGCCTTCGCCGATGGCGCCGGTAGCGTCTGCCGGCTCAGCACCACGGTGTAGTCGGCCGCTCGTCCGAACTCCTGGTGCACGCTCGCCAGCACTCCATCCACCACCGCCGGCCGCTCGAAGGGCACCGCCACGCCGATGCGCCAGCCGTTGCGCCCGCGTCGGACGACCGGTGCGGCGACCGCGCCGAGCCGCGCATGGATGGCGTCGGTCAGGGCGATCTGTCGCTGGATCTCGAGACCGTGACGGCGCTCGCGTCGATCGAGTCGGACGAAGAGCGCCACCATGATCGCGATCGGTGTGGCCAGGACCAGGATTCCCACCAGCGTTTCCATGCTCGCCTCCCTCGCCCCCTATGACACCGGGAAGGTGACGGCGTGAAACGCGCGACGGGTCAGCGGGACAGCGGATGCAGGTCGGGGCGGCAGTCCACGCAGGGCGCCAGACCCCAGGCCGTGGCCTGCTCGCGATGCGCGAAGAGCCGAATCTGACCGAGCGGACGACGAAGAATGCTCCCGCACGTCGGCAGGCAGTACTGGTGATCCGGATTCGGATCGTAGTGGTACATCTCGCCGCGCTCGATACTGGAGGCGCGGGCGTTCACCGGCACGCCTTCCACGCCGAGCAGCCGCTCCTTCAGCGCGACCCGATTGCCGGCGTAGCCGACCAGCTTGCCGGTGCTGCCGATGATGCGGTGGCAGGGCACCACGATCGGCAGGGGATTGTGACGCAGCGCCTGCGCCACCGCGCGCACCGCCGCCGGCCGGCCGAGCTCACGGGCGATCCCGCCATACGACGCGACCGCACCGTAGGGCACCGCGACGGTGGCCTGCATCACCTGGCGCTGGAAATCGCTGCGCGCCGAGCGGAGATCGAGCGACCAGTCCAGCCGCGTGCGGCGACCCTCGATGAACTCGTCCAGCTCACGATGGAGCTGGTCGAGATCGGCGCCACCCTCCTCGGCCTCCACCCCGGCCTCGCGGAACAGCCGCGAGCCGGCGGCGCCGCCCCGGCCGAGGTACTCGACCAGCGACACGCCGTGCTCGGTGACGGCAATGAGGATCGGCCCGAGCGGCGACGGCGCCACGCGATAGCGCACCAGACGCGAGCGCAGATCGGCCAGTCGCTCGATCAGTCGCCGGCGCGCGTCCTCGGCGTCCGCGGACGGCAGCGTGGAGCGCAGATCGCCGACCACCGTGTCGACCGCGCGGTAGTGCGCGTAGTCGTTCCGGCAGGTCGCGCACCCGGCGATGTGCGATTGCACCCGGCTGGCCGCCGAGGCCACGGCTTCGCCGGTCGCGGCGGCGATCAGATCCGGCTCGATCGCGACACAGGCCGAAGATCTACTGGTCATCGCGTGGACTCCGTCCGGGGCAGTACATGGCCGTCGAGGCTCGTGCGGATCTTGCGCAGCGCTTGAAACACGTGGGCGCGCGCGGTCTCCGCCGAGCAATCGAGGCTCTGCCCGATAATTTCATAGTCGAGCTCGTGCAGCTTGCGCAGCGTGAAGGCCATCCGCTGCTTGACGGGCAGGCGCTGGATGGTCGCTTCGGTCAGGGCCTGGAGCTCACCCGCGACCGCCGCCGCCTCCGGGCCGTCGGGGTCGGCCTCGCGCCGCGAGGCCTGCACGGTGGCGTGGGCAATGAGCCGCCGGCGTTCTCCCCGGGCGTGGTTGCGGAACACGTTGGTGGCGATCTTGAACAGCCAGGCCCGCACGTTGGCGTCCGAGGGCAAGGCCGCCCAGGCCCGGTAGGCGCGGAAAAAAGTCTCCTGAGATAGATCCTCGGCTTCGCCGATCCGGAAGGTCAGTCGTCTGAGATAGCGATAGATTTCGGCATGATGCACCGTCACGATCGCCTCGAAGCCGGTCTCGGGGGTCAACGTGGCAATCTCTCCCACGCCCTATGAGACACCGCGACCCCCCGCGTGTGAAAGCCCCCCGGCAACTGGCTTTGATGGGGGGCCTCGAACGGGCCCCCCAAGCCCCCCGGGCGGCTCGGGACGCCCCGGCAAAGCCGTGGCGCCCCTCGATACTCCGACAGACTCCTGGTTTGACGGCGGCCAGGCGCCTGCCGTAGGCTCGCCGACATGATCGACCCCATCACCATCTCCGTGCTGACCCACCGATTCGAGGCCATCGTGCAGGAGATGGGCGAGGCGATGCTGCGCACCGCCTACTCGCAGATCCTCAACTCGAGCCGCGACTTCTCCACCGCCATCTGCGACGGGCAGGCGCGGCTCGTCGCCCAGGCCGAGCACGTGCCGATCCACGTGGGGGCGATCCCCTGGGCGGTCGCCGCCGTCCGCGACGCGTTCGTCGATCGGGTTCAGCCGGGCGACGTGTTCCTCCTCAACGATCCCTATCACGGCAACAATCATCTGCCCGACCTCACCGCCTTCGTGCCCGTCTTCGTCGAGGGCGAGGTCGCGTTCTGGTCGGTGAACCGGGCCCACCAGAGCGACATCGGCGGCTCCACCCACGGGGCCTACAACCCGGGCGCGACCGAGATCTGGCAAGAGGGCATCCGGATCACGCCGCTCAAGCTCTACGACGCCGGCGTGCTGCGCGACGACGTGCTGCAGATGATCGTGACCAACGTCCGTCACCCGCACGACTTCATGGGCGACCTGCGCGCCATGATCGGCTCGGCCCGCGTGGGCGAGCGGCGTCTGCTGTCGCTGGTGGAGGCCTACGGCGCCAAGACGGTGATCGACTCCGTCGACGAGATCCTGGACGGCGCCGAGCGTCAGGCGCGCGCGTGCGTGCGCACGTGGAAGGACGGCGTCTATCGCGGCGTGACGGTGCTGGACGACGACGGCCACGGGGCGACCGACATCCCGATTCGCGCCACGGTCACCAAGAAGGGCGATGCGCTCACCATCGACCTGAGCGCCTCCGCACCCCAGGTCACCGGCTTCGTGAACTCGGCGCTCCCCAACACGATGTCGGCCGTGCACATGGCCTTCGCGTACCTGATCGATCCGCGCACGCCGAAGAACTCGGGGACCTTTCGCCCGGTGAAGGTGATTCTCAAGCCGGGCACGATCGTGCATCCCAACCCGCCGGCGCCGGTGACGCTCTCCGACCAACCACTGCGCGCAGGAGATCGCCGAGTCGATCATCAAGGCGCTGGCGCCGGCCTGCCCCGAGCGCGGCCATCGCCGGCTGGGGCCGTCGCTTCCGGATCGCGATCAAGGGCGTCAATCCAAGGACGGGGCGGCCGTTCATCTGGCACATGTTCCACGCGCGTCCGGGCGGCGGCGCGACCGTGGCCGGCGACGGGTGGGAGACCGCGGGCGAGGGCCAGGCCGCCGGCGGGATCAAGTTCGGCAGCATCGAGGTCGCCGAGGCGCGCTTCCCGCTGACGTTCGAGCACCACGAGTTCCGCGCCGACTCCGGCGGCGACGGCATGCACCGGGGCGGCGTGGGTGCCGACCTGAGACTGCGCGTCGACGTCGAGGCGCCCGCGGTGGCCAACACCGCCGGCGACGGCGTGCGCCACGCGCCCTATGGCCTGCTGGGCGGTGGCGATGGCCGTCCCCATCGGTACCGGCTCCGCTCGCGGGGCGGCCAGATCCGCACGCTCAAGACCAAGGAGGTCGGCATCGTCGTGCGCCCCGGCGACGTGTTCGTCGTCGAGTCGTCCGGCGGAGGCGGCTACGGCCCGGCCCGGCGTCGCTCGGCCGAGGCGCGCCAGCGCGACGCCGTCAACGGCCTGGTCTCTGGTGGCGCACGGGGTAGCAGCAGCGGCAGCGCGCGGAAGAGCACGCGGCGGACGACCCGGCGTGGCTGACGATCTGCTGGAGTCGGTCCGGGCGCGCGCCCACGCGAATCTGTTCTGGCGCTACCTGGGGATCGAGGTCGACGCGGCCGGGGAGGGCTGGATCAAGCTGCGCGTGCCGATCCACGACGAGCTGCGCAACGGCGCCGGCGCGCCCGTGCACGGCGGCGTCCTCGCGACGCTGGTCGATGCGGCGGTGGGCGGCGCGCTCGGGACCTACGGCTCCGCGGCCGCCGGCGGCGTCGATCAGGCGACGCTCGATCTCAACGTCACCTACATCGCGCGCGGCGCGCGGCGACTCGATCTTCGCCGAGGGCAAGATCATCCGCCGCGGCCGCTCCATCGCCTTCGGGGAGACCCGCGTGACCGATGCCAGCGGCACGCTGGTCGCGCTCGGTCGCGCGACCTACATGATCATCCAGCCGCGCACGTGAACGGAGGGGGCGCGGGCCCCCTCCCGGATTCACTAGCGCCCGATGCCGAGCACGAACAGCAACAGGATCAGGCCGAGCGGTAGACCGAGCAACCACATCAGGATGTAGGCCATTGTCGTCTCCTCACGCTGCGCGGCGCGGCCGTTCGACCTCGGCGGTGCGCCGGCGATAGTGTCTGAGCGTCATGGGTTCGCCCGAGGCCATCCAGCCGCCGAGCGTGGCGCCGAGCAGGCCGAGCAGCATGGCCACGGCCGCGGCCAGTGCGCTGTTGCGCATCGCCGCTGCCATCTCGGGCGTCATGGGGGGCGGCGTGGCGACCCAGGCCGGCGCGGCCACGAGGCCGCCATACCAGCCGCCGTACATGGCGGTCGCGCCGAGCGCCGCCAGCAAGAGCAGCATCGGGATCGTGACCAGCCACGCGATCACGCCGTGCAGGATGGCCGGCTCGGCGCGCCGGACTCCGGTGATGCGGGCGGCGATCCACCCGCCCACCACGAAGGCGAAGAAGGCGCCGCCGATGTTGAAGATCGTCGTCAGGAGCCGGACGTTGCGCCAGGTCGTCATGCGCGGAGCCGTGAACTGATGGGCGCCGATGGCGTAGCCGATGAGGCCGATGATGAGCCCCACGGCGAGCGCGCTGAGGGCGCCGATCCAGATTCCGCTCCACGACACCGGCCAGGGCCGCCAGCCCGGCTCGTAAGGTGCGTTCCATGTTCTTGGTCTCCTTGGGCCCGGCTGAGCCGTGAGGCGGATCGCACAGACCCAAAAGGACAAAGTGCATAGCGCGTGCCGCCGGATTAGACTGCGAAACGGCCGGGCTGGCCGGAGAGGGGATGCACCCATGGCGGAGTTCCGACGACACGGTAACGACGGAGGCCGAGCTGCGGCAGGCGATCGGCGGCTTGCCCAACCCGCTGGCCGTGGCCAAGGACATCGGTGTGCTCGACGCCCACTGCCGCGCCTACATCGCGCACTCGCCCTTCGTGCTGGTCGCGACCTCCGGCGCCGACGGCCGTTGCGACGTCTCGCCCAAGGGCGACGCACCGGGGTTCGTCCTCGTGCTCGACGAGCGACGACTGCTCATCCCCGATCGGCCGGGCAACCGGCGGCTGGACGGCATGAGCAATCTGCTCGCAGAACCCTCACATCGGCCTGATCTTCCTCATCCCGGGGATGGAGGAGACGCTGCGCGTGAACGGCCGGGCCTGTATCGTGCGCGATCGGGAGCTACTCGCGCAGTGCGAGGTCCGCGGCAAGGTCCCGACGCTCGGCATCGGCGTGGAGGTGGAGGAGGCGTTCATCCACTGCGCCAAGGCCTTCAAGCGGTCGGGCATGTGGGAGCCGGAGCGCTGGCCCGACCTCAAGGACCTGCCCTCGGCGGCGCAGATGCTCCTCGATCACACGCATCCGCCCGGCGTGACGCTGGCCCAGATGGAGAGCCAGCTCGAGGAAGGCTACCGGAAGCGTCTCTACTAGATGATTCGCATCGGGATCGACGTCGGCGGCACGTTCACCGACCTGGTCGCCGCGGACGACGGCGGCCACGTCACCATCGCCAAGGCGGCCTCCACGCCGCGTGATCCGTCCGACGGCCTGCTCGACGGCCTGGGCCGGCTCGCCGGCGAGCTCGGCACCGACCTCGCGCGGCCTGCTCGCCCGCACCGAGCGCATCGTCCACGGGACCACCGTCGCGACCAACGCGCTGCTGGAGCGCAAGGGCGCGCGCGTGGGGCTGCTGACGACCGAGGGCCATCGCGACGTCATCGAGATGCGCGAGGGGCTCAAGGACGATCGCTACAACCTGCGCATGCCGCCGCCCGAGCCGCTGGTGCCGCGCGCCCGCCGGCTGGGCGTGCGCGAGCGCCTGCGCTTCGACGGCAGCGTGCTGACGCCGCTCGATCGTCGCGGCCTGGGCGCCGCACTGGCGCGCCTGCAGCGCGACAGGGTGGAGGCCGTCGCGGTGTGCTACCTGCACGCCTACCGCGACGCGCGTCACGAGCGCCTGACCGCGCGCGAGATCACTCGCCGGCTCGCCCGGGGTCTACGTGTCGCTCTCGTCGGAGGTGCTGCCGCAGATCAAGGAGTACGAGCGGGTGTGGACGACCGTCGTCAACGCCTACGTCGGTCCCGCGCTGGCCGGCTACCTGGCGCGCCTGGCCGAGCGGCTGCGCGGGCAGGGCTACCGCGGCGAGCTCCTGATCATGCAGTCGCACGGCGGCGTGGCGCCGGTCGGGGAGTCGGCCCGGCTCGCCGCCGGCGCGGTGCTCTCCGGCCCGGCCGGCGGCCTCGCCGCCGGGCGCGCACGTGGCGCGCCTGACCGGTCGCGCCGATCTCGTCACGTTCGACATGGGCGGCACCAGCACCGACATCGCGCTGCTGCAGGGCGGCGAGCCGATGCTGACGGCCGAGAAGACCGTCGGCCTGGCCCGGGTGGCGCTGCCGTCGCTCGACATCCACACGCTGGGCGCCGGCGGCGGCTCCATCGCGCGGGTGGACGCCGGCGGCATCCTGCACGTCGGACCCGAGAGCGCCGGGGCGGATCCCGGTCCCGCCTGCTACGGCAAGGGCGGCACGTCGCCCACCGTCACCGACGCCAACCTCGTGCGCGGTCTGCTCGACCCCGCCAACTTCCTCGGCGGCCGCATCCGGCTCGACGTGGAGGCGGCGCGGCGCGCGGTCGGCGCGCTCGCGCGCGCGCTCGACACGGAGCTGCTGCCCGCGGCGGAGGGCGTGGCCCGCGTCGTCAACACGAACATGGCGGAGGGCATCAAGCTGGTGTCGGTGCGGCGCGGCGTCGATCCGCGCGGCTTCACGCTGGTGGCCTTCGGCGGCGCCGCCGGCCTGCACGTGACCGAGGTGGCGCGCCTGCTCGAGATCCGGCGGGTCATCGTGCCGAACGTGGCCGCGGTGCTCTCGGCCTGGGGCATGCTCGCCACCGACCTGCGCTACGAGCTCGTGCGCTCGCACGTGAGCGAGGTTGGCCGTCTCACCGCGCCGCGCCTGCGCCGGCTCTTCGCCGGGCTCGAGGCCCAGGGCCGCCGGCGGCTGCGCGGCTTCGAGGGCGCGGTGGAGATTCGGCGCGCGCTCGACATGCGCTACGGCGAGCAGATCTTCGAGATCGGCGTGCCGCTCGACGGTGTGGACCTCGCGCGGGCCGACTTGCTGGACGAGGTGGCCGCGCGCTTCCACCGGCGCCACGAGGAGCTGTACGCCTACAGCGCCCCCGGCCAGGAGGTCGTGATCGTCAACGCGCGCGTGGCCGTCGTCGGCCGACTGCCGGTGCTCCCGGCGGACGACGCGGTCGCCACCGGGCGGACGCTGGGCCCGCCGGCGCGGCGCCGCGTGTGGCTGGGCGGCTGGCAGGAGGTGCCCGTCCATCGCCTGGACGCGTTGCCGGCCGGCTACGAAATCAAGGGCCCGGCGCTCTTCGAGTCGGCGACGACGACGGTGCTGATCCGCGACGCGGAGCAGGCGACGGTCACGCCGCGCGGCTGGCTCGACATCCAGCTGGGCTAGGCGCAACAGGCGGCAAGGATGGCCACGCGCACGGTTCTGGTCGCCGGGGCGTCCGGCCTGGTCGGCTTCGCCGCGGCCCGCCACTTCGCGCGCCTGCCCGACTGGAAGGTCATCGCCGTCTCCCGGCGGCTACCCGAAGGCCTCGACGGCGTGGAGCTCGTCTCCGTCGATCTGAGCGATCGGGCTCGCTCGGCCGAGGTCTTCGGCCGCCTGCGCGACGTGACGCACGTGGTGTACGCCGCGCTGTTCGAGAAGCCGGGACTTTTTCGCGGCTGGCGCGAGCCCGACCAGATGGAAACCAACCAGCGGATGCTGGAGAACCTGTTCGAGCCGCTCCGGGGCGCGGCGTCGGGCCTTCAGCACGTGACGCTGCTGCAGGGGACCAAGGCCTATGGCGCGCACCTGGGGCCGATTCCCATCCCGGCGCGCGAGCGCGCGCCCCGTCACCGCCACGCGAACTTCTACTGGCTCCAGGAAGACTACCTGCGCGCGCGGCAGAGCGGTCAGCCGTGGTGCTGGACGATCCTGCGGCCCCAGGTGATCTTCGGCGAGTCGCTCGGCAGTCACATGAACCTGATCCCCGCGATCGGCGTCTACGCGGCCCTGGAGCGCGAGGCCGGGCGCCCGCTGTCGTTTCCCGGCGGGCCGCCCTGGGTGCGCGAGGCCGTCGACGCCGACCTGCTCGCACGCGCGTGCGCGTGGGCCGCCACCTCCCCGGCGTGCGCCAACGAGACGTTCAACATCAACAACGGTGACGTGTTCGAGTGGCGCGCCGTGTGGCCAGCCATCGCCGAGACGCTGGGTATGGCCGTCGGGCCCGATGCGCCGCTGTCGCTGGCGGCTGCGATGCCGCCGCGCGAGGCCGAATGGCGCGCGATCGTCGGCAAGCACACGCTGTCCTCGCCCGAGCGTCTCGCCGACTTCGTCGGGCAGGGGTTCATCTACGCCGACGGTCAGTTCGCCTACGGCGCGACGCAGACGCCGCCCACGACGCTGGTGAGCACGATCAAGGCGCGGCAGGCGGGATTCCACGACTGCATGGACACCGAGGACATGTTCCGCAAGTGGTTCCGCGCGTTCCAGGCGCGCGGCTGGCTGCCGCCGGCCTGAACGCCGAGCCCCGGTACGTCCCGATTGAGGTGTTACCAGCTGGGTCGGTCGTCGTCTAGAATGAGAGACAGGGCTCGCGGGGCACCGCGGAGCCTGGGCGCACTCCGCGCGGTCGGTCGTGGCCAGGACGACCCGTATGAACCCGCTGGACTATCACGTCATCACCTTCCTGAACCAGTTCGCGAACCGGTCCTGGACCTTCGACACCCTGGTCTTCCTGCTCGCACAGAACTCCATCCTCAAGACCGGCCTCATCATGGCGCTGCTGGGCTGGACCTGGTTTCGGCGCACGGACTCCACGCAGGCTCGTACGACGCTCGTGTTCGGATTGATCGCTTCGTGCGTCGGCGTCCTGGTCAACCGGCTGCTCTCGCTCATGGTGCCCTTCCGGGTGCGACCGCTGCGCAGCGCCGTGATCGACTTCGTGGTGCCCCAGAGCGTGAATCCACAGACGCTTCTGAGCTGGAGCTCGTTTCCGAGCGACAACGCCACGCTGTTCTTCGGACTGGCGCTGTCGATCTACCTCGTCTCGCGGCGCGCCGGGCTTCTGGCCTTCGGCCACGTGCTGCTCGTGGTCGGGTTCGCCCGCGTGTACCTCGGCTACCATCACCCCACCGACATCCTGGCGGGAGCGCTGATCGGCGCGGGCATGGTCCTGCTCGTCATGGTTCCCGCGATCAGGACGGCGGTGACCCGCCTGCCCATGCCGTGGCAGCAGGAACAGCCGCCATCGTTTCACGCCGCGCTCTTCGTCATGATGTTCCTCATCGCCATGACGTTCGAGCCGGTGTACCCGCTGGCGGGGTTCGTGCTCACCGCGGCGAAGGCCACCATCAATCTGACGGCCGTGACGGTGACCGCGACCCTGCACCACTAGCGGCGAGCCCGCGTTCACACCGGCGGGCGGTGTGAGACTCTCCTACTTGCGTCGCGGCGCGCGACGGGACGGGCGAGCGCCGAGCGCCGTCTCGAGTCGCCCGAGCCGGGCCTCGATGCGGGACAGCGTGTCGTCGGCGGGGCGGGCGTCGGGCGCCGACGACAGGTAGCCGCGCTCGAGGAGGGCCACGAACACGTCGGCGATCTCCTCGGCGCTGCGCTTGCCGTCGGGTCGATACCACTTGTGCAGCCAGTTGCACATGCCGAGCAGGCCGAACACGACGAGGTTGGGGGGCAGATCGCGGAACACCCCGGCCTCGATGCCCTCGCGCACCACCCGCTCGATGGCCTGGTCGTACTCGCGCTTGGCCCGGGCCGAGCGGGCGGCCATGGGGGCGGGGAGCCCGCCCTCCTCGCTGAAGAACACGGTCAGAAAGGGCAGATGCTCGGCCAGCAGGGTCACCTGATAGCGGATGATGCGGCGCAGCGTGTCGTCGGCGGGGCGGTGCTCGGCGATGATCCGCCGCAGTCCCTGCTGGAACTCGTCGATGGTCCGCTCGACGACCAGGCTCAGCAGCTCTTCCTTGCTGGAGACGTAGCGGTAGAGCGTGACCTTGGAGAGTCCGGCGCGCTCGGCGATGGCGTCCAGGGTGGCGGCCCGGTAGCCGAGCTCACCGAAGGCGGTCGCCGCGGAGCGAACGATCCCGTCCAGGACCGCCGCCTGCGCTGGCTTCATCCCTGCCTCCTACCCGGTTGACAGCACCGGCCGGGCTCTTTTAACATATACCGGTCAGTTCAAAACTGAAACTCCAGGGTAACCCGGGCCGGCCCGGCAGCGGAGCCACCATGAACCAGCCGCACAGCATCGCGACCCAGCACGACACGCTCTTCGAGCACGGCTACCCGATCGACGCGCCGGATCTCCGCCGGCTGTACGAGAACGCCAAGCGGGACCAGTGGAACGCCGCCAAGGACATCGACTGGAATCAGCCGTTCGATCCCGCCGACGGCGTGCTGGCCGACGACCTCATCGACATCTACAACACGCCGCACTGGGACCGCCTCACCCGCGAGGAGCGCGCCGAGTTCAACCGGCGCTTCGCCAACTGGCGGCTCGGCGTGCTGCTCTACGGCGAGCACGGCGCCATGCTGGTGTGCAGCCAGCTGGTGGAGAGCGTGAGCGGCAGCGACGCCAAGCTGTTCCAGGCCACGCAGGTGATGGACGAGGCGCGGCACACGGAGGTGCTGGCCCGCTACGTCGACCAGCGGCTGGGCGGCCTGCGCTATCCGCTGCCCGGCTTCGAGAAGGAGCTGTTCGACACGATGCTGGGCGAGCGGCGCTGGACGATCAAGACCATCGGGCTGCAGCTGGTGGCCGAGACCTTCGCGGTGGCGCTGTTCCGGATGCTGGCCGAGAGCTCGAAGGATCCGCTGCTCCGCCAGATCTGCCAGTACATCCTGCAGGACGAATCCCGCCACATGGGCTTCGGCATGCTGAGCCTGCCCGACGTGGTGGGCCAGATGACCGACGCCGAGCGCAAGGAGCTCGAGGAGTTCACGCACTGGGCGCTGGTGCGCACGCTCACCGGCCAGTTCCCCGAGCCGGTGTTCCGCGAGCTCGGCTTCGACGACAAGGACATCAAGGCCATCCACTCGCACCGGCGCGAGCGCGCGGCCGGCGCCGAGGGCTCGCACTTCCGCAAGCTCTTCCGCAAGGACCTGCACGGCACGCTGCTGGCCAATCTCCAGAAGGTCGGACTGCTCACCGAGCGGATGCGCCCGGCCCTGGAGTCGGTGGGAATCGAGTCCCCGCTTGAAGATGGGGGGCCTCGACCGGGCCCCCCATGCCCCCCGGCGTTCGGAGCGGCGCGGCGAAGCCGGGCCGCTCCTCTGTCGTCCGCTCGTTTAGGGTGGTCTCTCGATCCTTCTGACGGCCTCTCGCTAGAACGCGCCGCGCGATCCTGGGCGATTTGCTCCCTTCTGGGCGGTGCGGTAGCATGCGCGCGCAACCTTTTCTCGGACGACGCCGTTAGTGCCTCCAAAGGAGGAGCGCATGGATCGGAGAATTCGCCAGCTCGCCGAACAGGTCGACGCCCACCACATCTCCCGTCGTGAGTTCGTCCGGCGGACGGCGCTGATCACCGGCAGCACGGCGGTGGGGCTCGGCGTGCTGCGCTCGATGGCGCACGCGCAGGGCACCAAGATGCGCGTGTGGCTCTTCAAGAGCTACGTCACGGGCGGCAACGACATCCTGGCCAAGCAGGTGGAGGGCTGGGCCGCCGAGCGCAAGGTGCAGGTCGAGTTCGACTGGGCGACGTTCGGCGATCGCGAGCAGAAGTTCGTGGCGGCGATCGAAGCCGGCAATCCGCCCGACCTCGCCGAGATGAACTACCAGGGGCCGATGCGCTATCGCCCGGCGCTGCGTGATGTCACCAAGCTGGCCAAGGACCTGGCCGCCCCGCGGGGCGGCCTGCTGCCGTTCGCCGAGAAGGCGGTGCAGCTCAACGGCCAGTACTCGGGCATCGCGCGGCTGGTCTTCGGCGGAGGACTCCACATCCGCAAAGACATCGTGGCGGAGAAGGGCCTCAAGATGCCGAAGGTCTACGATCCCGACGTCATCGAGCTGGCCAAGAAGTGCCAGGATCCGGCGAAGGAGATCTGGGGCTTCGGCCAGACGCTCAACCGCTGCGACGACGGCAACGGCTTCATGCAGAACATCCTGTGGGACTACGGCGGGGGCACGTGGGACAAGGACGGCAAGCCCGCGCTGGCCACGACCTATCTCAAGCAGAACCTGGCCGCCATCCAGTTCGCCGTCGACTCGATCCAGAAGCACAAGGTCCAGCCGCCCGGCGTGATGTCGTGGACCGACGTCTCGAACAACGAGGCCTACATGGCCGGCAAGCTGGTGTGCACCAACAACGGCGCCAGCCTCTACTACGCGATGGGCGCCAAGAAGCATCCGCTGTACGAGAAGACGCAGGTGCTCCTCACCCCGGGCGGGCCGGCCGGCTCCTTCGTCGCCTCGAATCCGTATTGCTGGGGCATCTTCAAGGCCACCAAGAACGCCGAGCTGGCCGAGGATCTCATCCGGTACCTCGAGGACGAGAAGCACTTCGAGGAATACATGACGGTGTGCGCCGGGCAGGCCGGTCCCGTCTACAAGAGCCGCGCGGAGCACCCGTACTGGAAAACCGATCCCAACTACGAGGGCATGCTGCAGAACATCCTGCGCGGCGTGTGGATCGGCTATCCGGGCCCGCTCACGGCGGCGGCCATCGAGGTGCAGGCCCAGTACATCCTCTGTGACATGGCGGGTCGCATCGTGGTCGGCGGGCTGACGCCGGAAGCGGCGCTGAAGGAGGCCCACAAGCGGGTCGAGGAAATCCAGCGCCTCCGCAGCCGCGCCTAATTCAGGAGGGGAAGGCAACCCTCCGAGGTTTCGATCAGCATGGCAATCTCCACCGCGCAGCTGCCGGGCGAGTTGACGAGTCGACGCGGGCGCGTCGGGCTCAAGCGCGTGCTCGGGCCCGACTACCGGATGGCGTATCTGTTCGTCACGCCGATCGTGCTGCTGGTGCTCTCGCTCGTCGCCTATCCGTTCACGTACGCGATCTACCTCTCGATGACCTACAAGCTGGTGGGACTGCCGCCGGTCTTCGTCGGCTTCGAGAACTACATCCGCCTCACGTGGGACGGCTTCTTCCAGCGGGCCGTCGTCAACTCGTTCATCTTCACGTTCGGCTCGGTCGGCTTCAAGCTCGTGCTCGGCGTGGTGATGGCGCTGGTGTTGACGTCCAACATCCGCTGGCGCTCGTTCTGGACGGGCGTGCTGCTGATCCCGTGGGTCGCGCCTACCGTCGTCTCGGCGCTGAACTTCCTGTGGATCTTCGACGGCAGCCTGGGCGTGCTGAACTACGTGCTGGTGCGCGTGCTCCACGTGTTCCCCCAGGGGGTGGGCTGGCTGTCCGAGCCCGGCCTGGCCATGGCCTCCGTGGTCGCGGTGAACATCTGGCGCGGCTTTCCCTTCTTCGGCATCTCGTTTCTGGCCGGCATGAAGGCCATTCCGGCCGAGCTCTACGAGGCGGCCGAGGTCGACGGCGCCAGCGTGGTGCAGCGCTTCCGCCACATCACGCTGCCCGGCATCCGCAACATCATGATCATCGTGGTGCTGCTCTCCACCATCTGGACGTTCAACGACTTCCAGATCATCTACATCCTCACCAAGGGCGGGCCGGGCGGCACGACCATGGTGATGCCGGTGCTCACCTACGAGACCGCGTTCGGCGCGCAGCGGCTGGGCGAGGCCATCGCGGTGGCGCTCTATCTGCTGCCCGCGCTGGCCGTGACCATCATGGTGCTGGCGCGCTACATGCGGAAGGGCCGCAAGGCGTGAAGGCGAGGCGCCGCTCCGACTTCGTCGAGCGCGCAGGAGCCTACGCCGTGCTCGTGACGCTGGCGCTGGTGGTGCTGTTCCCGTTCTACTGGATGACGATCACGTCGTTCAAGAGCGAGGAGCAGATGCGCAGCGTGGTCTCGATGTTCTGGCCGAAGCCGATCGTCACCGAGAACTACCGCCAGCTTTTGTCCAAGACCGACTTCGCGGCGTGGTACGGCAACAGCGTGTTCGTGGCGGTGTCGAGCACGCTGGTGGCCACCGGGGTCGGGACCATCGGCGCCTATGCGCTGGCGCGACTGAAGTTCTTCGGGCGCGGCTTCATGGCCAGCGCCACGCTCATCACCTATCTCGTACCCCCTTCGATCCTGTTCATCCCGCTCTACGCGCAGATGCGCAACCTGGGCCTGGCCAACAGCCTGGCCGGTCTCATCGCGGCCTATCCGTCGTTCACCGTGCCCTTCGTCACCTGGCTGCTCATGGGCTACTTCGAGTCGATCCCCGAGGAGCTCGAGGAAGCGGCGATGATCGACGGCGCCACGCGCTTCGGCGCGTTCTACCGCATCGTCCTGCCGCTCTCCGCGCCCGGCGTCCTCGCCGCCGGCCTGTATGCGTTCACCCAGGCCTGGAACGAGTTCCTTTACGCGCTGGTGTTCATCACCGACGGCCGCCTGCGCACGCTGCCGGTCGGCCTGGCCAGCTTCATCACCGGCGACGTGTACGGCTGGGGCTACCTCATGGCCGGCGCCGTCCTGACGACGCTGCCGGTCATCGCCGCCTACATCTACCTGCAGAAGTACATGGTCGAGGGGCTGACCGCCGGGGGTGTGAAGGGCTAGGTCGGCTGGTCGCCACGATCTTCGAGCCGGTGTATCATCTCGCCCGATTCACATCGGGGGTCGTCACGACGACGTTGCGCCTGAGCGTCGCGGCTCTCCGGTAGATCCGGTCGCCAAGGAGGGTGCCGTGCACGTCGCAAGGGCGGTGCGACGGCGAGTCGCCCTCCTGGGCGTTCTCCTGCTGGTCCCGGCGTCGGCCGGGGCCGAGATGGTCTTGCCCGCCGGGTTCACGGCCAAGGTCTACGTCAGCGGTGAAGGCTTCGACGGCACGCGGGCGGCCAGCGGTATTCCGTCGAGCTCCACGCTGGCCTTCGATCCGGCCGGCGATCCTGTACCTGGCGCGCAACGGGCGGCGCTATCAGGGCGGCGAGGTCGAGGACCTCTGGCCGGTCTATCGCGTTCCCCTCGGGGGTGGTCGGCTGGGCAAGGACGCCGAGGCGCGATTCCTCTACGGTCCGCCGTTGCCCAATCCTCAGGTCGGCGCCGTGCGCGGTGGCCACGAGCTGCTCGTCACCACCTACGACCGCGATCGCGGGCTCGGCGTGCTCTACCGCATCGTGGACGGGCGCGCCGACCTCGTCGCGGGCGGCACGCCGCCGCCGGGCGCAGCCCCGCTGTTGAAGCAGCCGGAGGGCGTGGCCCTCGATCGCGCCGGCAACTTCTACGTCGCCGACCGCGCGCAGAACGTGGTGGTGCAGCTCGATCCGGCCGGCCGCGTGCTCGACGCGCGCTGGCTGAGCATCCCGCGCCCGCGCCTCATCGTCAGTCACGCCGATCGCATCTGGGTCTCGAGCGACGGCGACGCCGAGGCACCGTGGCAGCGCGGCACCGGGGAGATCTGGAGCGTCGGTCCCGAAGGGCGTCAGCTCGCGCTGCGCGGGCCCATCGCGTTCGGCATGAGCGCGAGCCCGGGCGGGCATCTGTTCGTGGCCGACCGTCAGAACGCCAAGCTGCTCGCCATCGGCGGCGACGGGACGTCGACGGAGTTCGCGACCTTCAGCGAAGGTGACGCTCCCCGGGCCGTCATCTTCGCCCCCGACACCGAGGCCACGCGCCGCGCCGGCATCGCCGGAGACCTGTTCATCATCCTCATCCGGCGCGGCACCTTCACGCTCAACGAGATCGTGCGCGTGTCGGGCCCGTTCGATTCATTCGTCCGCTCGCGTCTGCCCGCGTCCCGCTGAACCGCACACCGAAGGAGGATCACCGTGCGCGCCACCACGCGACTCCGCCAGCTCCTCTCGTCCACCCGGCCCCTGATCGTCCCCGGCTGCTACGACGCGCTCAGCGCGCGCGTGCTGGAGGCCGCCGGCTTTCCCGCCGTGTACATGACCGGCTACGGCACCTCGCTGGCCTTGCTCGGCCTGCCGGACGCCGGCCTGGCCACCATGACCGAGATGCACCTGAACGCGCGGTACATCGCCAACGCGGTCGCCGTGCCGGTCATCGCCGATGCGGACAACGGCTACGGCAACGCCATCAACGTGATGCGCACGGTTCGCGAGTACATCCAGACGGGCGTGGCCGGCATCCACATCGAGGATCAGGCGATCCCCAAGCGATGCGGTCACGTCGCCGGGCGGCGCGTGATCCCCATCGACGAGGCGGTGGGGAAGTACCGGGCGGCCGACGCGGTACGTCGCGACCTCGATCCCGACTTCGTGCTGATCGCCCGGACCGATGCCCGCGGAGCCCACGGCGGGTCTCTGGACGAGGCCATCCGGCGCGCCAACGCCTACCTGGAAGCCGGCGCGGATCTGGCCTTCGTCGAGGGGCCCACGAGCCTGGAGGAGATCCGGCGGGTCTGCCAGGAGGTCCACGGGCCGATCTTCTACAACCAGACGGGGCTCTCGCCCCGCCTCACGGCCGCCGAGATGTCCGCACTCGGCATCGCCGTCACCATCCTGCCCGGGGCCATGCTCCGGGTCGGATTGCAGGCGCTGTGGGACTTTGCCGCCGCGCTCCGGCAGGAGGGGCCAGCGGCCGAGGCCCGTTTTGCCGAACGATTCAAGGGCCATCCGGTCGGGGACCTGCATACCTTCGCCGGCTTCGACCGCATCCGGAGCTGGGAGGCGGCCTACCTGCCGGCCGAGGAGCTCGACAAGTACGAGGGCTCGGTCGGGCATCAGCCGACCCGCACCTGAAAGTCCCCGCACCTGAAAGCTTCCGGCGGGGCGGGGTGCTGACGGATAGTCGGGAAGGAGGGCTCCATGACCCAGGGGACGGCGACAAGCAGGCAGCAAGGCCTCCGGCAGGCCGCCGCAATCATCTTCGCGCTGGTGGCCGTCGTCCCCCTGCTGGTGTTCGCCTGGACCCTGCACGCCCTGGACGTCATCAAGCGGACCGAAGCCCAGGTGGGCCTGTCGCTCTCGCTGGCGGTCGCCCTGCTGGGGTTCTGGATGTTCCGCGTGATGCTGTCCCGGATGGCGGAGGTCGTTCAGGCCCTGGTGGCCGCCGTCGACCAGGCCAACCGCGCCCGCCGGCCGTCGCCGCCCGAGCATCAGTCCGCGCCGGCGCCCGCGACCGTGCCGCGGCGGCGCCCGCCGCAACGAAGGCCGCGCCGCCGAGCGCCGCGCTGGACGCGGCCCGAGCCAAGGTGACCGCCCCGTCGCCCTTCGCCACCGCGCCCCGTGTCCCGGGATCGAGCCCTGCCCGGGATCGGCAACATCCGCGAGTTCGGCGAGGTCACCCGGACGATGGGCGTCCTCTGGCAGCGGGAGGCCAAGGCGCACCTCGGCCGTCGCGTGCAGATCTCCGTGGCCAACAGCCGCGAGCCGCTCGTCGGCACGCTCAGCGAGGTCAGCGACGACGGTCTGATTCTCGAGCTCCCGGACGAACCGATCGCGATCGCGTACCGTCGCATCACCGCGATCGAAGGGCTGGCCACCGCCACCGCCTGAGTCGCGCCTCGCTTCGCCGCCGCAGCTCACGCTCCCGCCGCCCGCTCTCTCAGATCTGAGCCGATACTCGCGAAGGCCGCACGCCGCATCAGGTTGTCAAGTTTCTCGACGATTGACGAGACCCCGCGTTCAGCATAGCCTCCGAGCGACGCGATCGTCGCAGGGGGCGACGAGGGTGGGGAGCCGATTGGCAACAATACCGGGCCCGAATCGCGATCGATTCCGGCTCAAATGAGCGAGACGACGGCTGATCGACGATTCCAGCGCCTCGAGCGTGTTCGTGCACGACAGCGCTCTCGTCGTCAGCGGCGGCTGATTCTCATCACCGCGCTCGTGACTCGTGCTGGCGGGCGCCGGCATGCTCGGACTCACGGCGATTCGTCGCGCGTCGTCCGCACACCCGGGCACCTCTGGAGCGCAGGCGCCGATCATGTCGAAGACCCTCGTGTCGGAGACGCCGGTCGTGTCGGAGACGCCGGTCACGCCGGAGACCCCGGTCATGTCGGAGACGCCGGTCATGTCGGAGACGCCGGTCATGTCGGAGACGCCGGTCAGGTCGGAGGCGCCGGTCGGTCGAAGACCCCGGCCGCGCCGCAGACCCCGGTCGCGCCGGCGGCAGTTCCAGAGAAGCTGCCGGTCTCCCCGCCGAGCGCGCCGATACCGGCTCGCCCCGACGCCGCACACGCCGAGGGCGCCACGCCCCGTCGCGGCCCGGTCGACGCCGCGCCGGCGCCGGACGTGACGCCACCGACGAATCGCACGAACGGATCGTCCGCGCCCGCGCGCGGTGACCAGCAGCGAGCTCGGAGATCGGCGATCCCACCGCCGTGATCGACTGGCTGCTGAAGAGCTCTCGGGCCAAGGGCCAGTAGCGCGGCCGAGGCGTTGCCACGGCCCGACAAGGAGATATCGTCATGACACCGGAGGACATTCGGTCTCAACGCTTCACCACGCGGCTCTTGCACGGCCTGAGCCCCGAGGAGGTCTCGGCGTTCCTGGAAGACGTCGCCGAGGCCTTCGGCAACATCCAGCACGCCCACGCCTCGCTCATCGAGCGCGTGAAGGTGCTGGAGGCTCAGGCCGAGACGCGGCCGGTCCGCGAGGCGCCGGCCGTCCAGCCGTCTCCGGCGCTCGGCGAGGCGGAGGCGCAGGCCGAGTCGATGCTGAGCGCGGCCCGGGAGCGCGAGGCCTCGGCCGCGAGCCACATCGAGGTGCTGCGGACCGCGGCGCTCCGGGAAGTCGAGGCGCTCCTGCACGGGGCGCAGGCGCGCGCGCAGGCGCTGCTCGACGAGGCCCAGGCGCGCGACGCGGCGATGCGGCAGGACGCCGAGTCGGTCAGGGCGCGCGATGCAGACGGAGGCGGACGATCTGGTGGCCGCCGCGGCGGCGCGGGCGGAATCGCTCCTCACGGCGGCGCGCGAGCAAGAGATCGCCATCCGGGACGAGATCGATCGCCTGACGCAGAGTCGTCTGCAGCTCGTCGACGAGATCCGGGGCAATCTGGAGACGTATCAGCAGTGGCTGGGGACGATGGATCCGCGCGGGCGGGCCCGCGGTCGACGGGATGCGCTCGCGCAGTCCAATGGCGATCCCGACGACGTCGACTCCACCGACGAAGCGAGGGTGGGCTGAGTCGACCGTCCCGCATGATCCGATGAGCGTGGACTTCCAGCGGTTCCAGAGTGTCCGGGCGCGCCAGCGCTCCGAGCGACGGCGCTGGCTGAGCTTGCTGTCGGCCCTCGCGGTCGCGGCGGTGATCATCGCCACCATCCAGGTGGCCGGACCTCTGATGCCCGGGTGGGCGGGGATCGCGCGAGTCCTGAGCCGCGGTGCGTCGCTGGTCGGCGAGGCCCGCGGCCGGGTGGAGATGGTCGAGCGCGACACGCGCACCATCCGCATCGCCTCGGGCTTCCTCGGTCTGACCTCGGTCGCGCTGGTCGTCACCGAGGACACGCTGATCGTCGTCGGAGAAAAGGAAGGCGGCTTCGGCGACATCCGCCTGGGCGAGCCCGTCGTGGCTGCCTACGAGATCGGCCGCGACGCCTTGCAGGCCAAGCGCGTGGAGTGGTGGTCCCCGCCCGGGCGCGACGGGCAACTGAGCACGCGGCCGCCGATGGCCGCTCACGCTGTTCGAGAAGATCTGGGCGCGCCACGTCGTGGCCGAGGGCCCCGGCGGTCAGACGCTGCTCTACGTCGACCGCCACCTGCTGCACGAGGGAACCACCAGCGCCTTCCAGCGGCTGGCCCGCTCGGGCCGCCGGGTGCGGCGCCCCGATCTCTCCTTCGCGACGGCCGACCACTACGTGCTGACGTCTCCGGGGGCGCCGGCGCCCGATCCCGAGATTCGCTCGATGGTGGAGTCGCTGCGCGCCCACACGGCCGAGCAGGGGATCGTCCACTTCGGCCAGGGCGACGTCCGGCGCGGCATCGTCCACGTGATCGGGCCGGAGCAGGGCCTCACGCTGCCCGGAATGCTGCTGGTATGCGGTGACAGCCACACGGCCACGCACGGCGCACTGGGCGCGCTGGCGTTCGGCATCGGCTCGAGCGAGGTCGAGCACGTGCTGGCCACGCAGACGCTCTGGCAGCGCAAGCCCAGGACGCTGCGGATCACGATCGACGGGCGGCTGGGCCCCGGCGTGGCGGCCAAGGACGTGATTCTCGCCCTCATCGCGCTGATCGGCGCCGGCGGCGGCGTGGGCCACGCCATCGAATACGCGGGCTCGACGGTGCGCGCGATGTCGATGGACGAGCGCATGACCGTCTGCAACATGTCCATCGAGGCCGGAGCCCGTAGCGGCATGATGGCGCCCGATGCCACCACGTTCGAGTACCTGCGCGGGCGCCCGTTCGCCCCGCGGGCCGAGCAATGGGAGGCGGCGCTGGCCGACTGGGCGTCCTTGCCGACCGACCCCGGTGCCGTGTTCGATCGCGAGGTGAGCGTGCCGGCGGCGCAGCATCGAGCCGATGGTCACCTGGGGTACGAGCCCTCAGGATTGCGCCCCCATCACCGAGCGAGTGCCCTATCCGGATGCGTTCGACGCCGCGCGACGCGAGAGCCTGGGGCGTGCGCTGGCGTACATGGGGCTCGTGCCGGGCACGCCACTGACCGAGGTGACGGTGGACCGCGTCTTCATCGGCTCGTGCACCAACAGCCGGCTCGAGGACCTGCGCGCGGCCGCGCGGGTGGCCAAGGGCCGGCGCGCCGTGGTGCCCGCCTGGATCGTGCCGGGCTCCGGGCTCATCCGGCAGGCGGCGGAAGCCGAGGGGCTCGATCGCGTGTTCACCGAGGCGGGCTTCGAGTGGCGAGAGGCCGGCTGCTCGATGTGCGTGGGGATCAACGGCGAGATCGCGCGGGCGGGTGAGCGCGTGGCCTCCACCTCCAACCGCAACTTCGAGGGACGCCAGGGCCCGGGCGCGCGCACCCATCTCATGTCGCCGGCGATGGCGGCGGCCGCCGCGGTGACCGGCCGTCTCACCGACGTGCGCACGCTTGGAGGCTAGCGTGCAGCCCTTCGTGCCGCTCTCCGCCGTCGCCGCGCCGATCGACCTGCCCAACGTCGACACCGACCGCATCATCCCGGCGCGGTATCTGCGCAAGCCGCGGGAGACGCCCGGCTACGCCGACTTCCTGTTCCACGACGTGCGCTACGACGGCGAGCGCCTGCGCCCCGAGTTCGTCCTCAACCAGGCGGCCTTCCGGGCCGCGAAGATTCTGGTGACCGCGGAGAACTTCGGCTGCGGATCCTCGCGCGAGGCGGCGGTGTGGGCGCTGGATGCCGCCGGCATCCGCACGGTCATCGCCCCGAGCCTGGGCGACATCTTCCACCAGAACTGCTTCAAGGTCGGCCTGCTGCCGGTGATCCTGCCGGCCCACGAGGCCTCGAGCCTGCGCCGGCAGCTGCACGGCACTCCGGGAACGACGCTGACCGTAGATCTGCAAGCCCAGACGGTCACCGCGCCCGACGGGACCGTCCATCGCTTCGACATCGATCCGTTCCGCAAGCAGATGCTGCTGAGCGGGCAGGACGAGACCGGGCTGACGCTCGGTTACGAGGCGCAGATCCGCGAGTTCGAGCGCCGCCACCAGGCCGCCATGCCGTGGCTGGCGCCGGCGTCGCCCGCGCGCTGACGCCCGGCGCTGGGGCGGGTCAGCCCTCCAGACCGATCCGCACGCGGCGGTTGTGGCGGCCCTTGTTGTCGATCTTGAGAATCCGCAGCGGTCGCGAGCTCCCGGTCGAGGCCAGATGCGTCCCGCCGCACGCCTGACGATCGAGGCCCACGATCTCCACGATACGGATCAGCCCGTCGTCGTCCGGCGGCGGCGCCACCGAGCGGCTGCGGATCAGACCGTGCTGCGAGGTGGCCTCGGCCAGCGGGACGTAGGTGTAGCGCAGCGGCAGGTCCTGGCGGATGAGATCGTTGAGCCCCGCCTCCAGCGCCCGCAGCTTGTCGTTGTCGGCATCGGGCAGGTCGAAGTCCATCCGCGCCGTGCGGTCGTCGTTCAGCTGCGCGCCGGTGACCAGCGCGCGGTCGAACTGCTGGAAGACGAGCGCGTTCAGGATGTGCGTGCCGGTGTGCAGCTCGGTCATCATCGTGCGAAACGCCGGTTCGACCACCGCCACCACCGCGCCGGCCGGCTCCACCGACTGGGCCAGCAGATGCCAGAAGCGCCCGTCGGCGGCGGGCTCGAATGAGGTGACGGCGACCTCGCCGCCGTCCCAGCGGAGCGTGCCGTGGTCGGCGAGCTGACCACCGCCGCCCGGGTAGAACGGCGTCTGCTCCAGCACGACCGCGCCGGGCCGGGCGTCGACCACGCGGGTCTCGAGACTCAGCACGTCGGGATGCTCGTGACAGAAATAGCGGGCCATGCCGCCTCCTCTCGCGCGTCACATCCTACACGAGGGCTTGCGGGGCTTGACGGCCACGGCTACCTTTCCGGTGGCAGGAGGAAACCCGATGAGGAGTCGGTACGACGAGGCGTACACGCGGTCGCTGCGCGACCCGGAAGGATTCTGGGCGGGCGTGGCCGAAGACGTGTACTGGGAGCGGCGGTGGGACCGGGTGCTGGATGACGCGCGGCCGCCCTACTACCGCTGGTTCGCCGGCGGCGTCCTCAACACGTGCTACAACGCGCTGGACCTGCACATCGATCGCGGCCGCGGCAAGCAGCGGGCGCTGGTCTACGACAGTCCCGTCACCGACACCATCAAGACCTTCACCTTCTTCGAGCTGCGCGACGAGGTCGCGCGCCTGGCCGGCGCGCTCCGGCGTCAGGGCATCGACAAGGGTGACCGGGTCATCATCTACATGCCGATGGTGCCGGAGGCGGTGATGGCCATGCTGGCCTGCGCACGCATCGGCGCCGTGCACTCGGTGGTGTTCGGCGGCTTCGCCTCCAACGAGCTGGCCAAGCGCATCGACGACGCCAGGCCGAAGATGATCCTCTCGGCCTCGTGCGGCATCGAGGTCAACCGCGTGATCCCGTACAAGCCGCTGCTCGACGGCGCGGTCGACATGGCCGCCCACAAGGTCGAGCGGTGCGTGATCCTCCAGCGACCCCAGGGCCCGGCCGCACTCGTGAAGGGGCGCGACCTCGACTGGAACGACTTCGTGAGCGGGGCGGCGCCGGCGGAGTGCGTGCCGCTGGCCGCTACCGATCCGCTCTACGTGCTCTACACCTCGGGCACGACGGGCATTCCCAAGGGTGTGGTGCGCGACAACGGCGGTCACGCGGTGGCGCTCAAGTATTCGATGAGCGCGGTCTATGGCATGGGCGCCGGCGAGTGCTTCTGGGCTGCCTCCGACATCGGGTGGGTCGTCGGCCATTCCTACATCGTGTACGCGCCGCTGCTGGCCGGGTGCACCACGATCCTCTACGAGGGCAAGCCAGTCGGCACGCCCGATCCCGGCGCGTTCTGGCGGGTCATCGCCCAGCACGGGGTGAACGCCATGTTCACCGCGCCCACCGCGTTCCGCGCGATCAAGAAGGAAGATCCGAAGGGCGCGCACATGACCAGGCACGACCTCTCGCGATTCCGCACGCTGTTCCTGGCCGGCGAGCGCTGCGATCCCGACACGCTCTTGTGGGCGCGCGAGCACCTGCACGTGCCGGTGATCGATCACTGGTGGCAGACGGAGACCGGCTGGGCCATCGCGGCCAACTGCGTGGGCCTGGGGATGCTGCCGGTCAAGCCGGGCTCGCCGACCAAGGCGGTGGCGGGCTACGACGTGCGGGTGCTGAGCGAGGACAACCAGGAGATGCCGGCCGGGCAGATCGGCTCGATCGCGATCAAGCTGCCGATGCCGCCGGGCTGTCTGCCGACGCTCTGGAACAACGACGCCGGCTTCGAGAAGTCCTACCTCGTCAAGCACCCCGGCTTCTATCTCACGGGCGACGCCGGCTATCGCGACGAGGACGGCTACCTCTACATCATGAGTCGCGTGGACGACATCATCAACGTCGCCGGCCACCGGCTCTCGACCGGGGCGATGGAGGAAGTGCTGTCCGGGCACCCGGACATCGCCGAGTGCGCGGTGGTGGGTGTCGCCGACGAGATCAAGGGCGAGGTGCCCCTCGGCTTCGTCGTCACCAAGGCCGGTGTCAGCCGCTCGGACGGCGATATCGTCAAGGAGCTGATCGACCGCATCCGTCAGCAGATCGGGCCGGTGGCCGGGTTCAAGACGGCGCTGGTGGTGAAGCGACTGCCCAAGACGCGCTCGGGCAAGATCTTACGCGGGACGATGAAGCGCATCGCGGACAGTCAGGAATACACGGCGCCCGCCACGATCGACGATCCGGGCATCCTGGACGAGATCACGGACGCGCTCAAGGGCGCGGGGTACGCGAAAGATAGACCATGAGCACTGATCCGAAAGCCGGCCCGAGTGTGGCGCGCGCCCGCGTGCCGCTCGTGGCCAAGGAGCGGGCCACGCCCGCGCAGCTGGCGGTGTGGGACCGTATCGCCCAGAGCCGTGGGCGCGTGGCCGGGCCGTTCGCCGCGCTGCTGCACAGCCCCGAGCTGGCGCGGCGCATCGCCGAGACCGGCCACTACGTGCGGTTCGAGGGGCCACTGACCCAGGCCGAGCGCGAGCTGGCCATCATCACGGTGGCCCGCGTGTTCGACGCCCAGTACGAGTGGGCGGCCCACGCCGTGCTGGCCCGCCAGGCGGGCGTGCGAGACGAGGTCATCGCGGCCATCCGCGAGCGCCGCGCGCCGGCCGGGCTCACGCCGGCGGAGGCGCAGGTGTTCGCCTACGCTAACGGCCTGCTGCGCGAGCATCGGGTCAGCGACGAGGCGTTCACCGCGCTGCAGAAGCGCTTCGGGCTGCAAGGACTGGTCGACCTCACCGCCACCATCGGCTACTACGCGATGATCGCCTGCGCGCTGAATGCCTTCGGCATCGAGCCCGCCTTTTCTGAAGGGGAACCCTCGCAGGGTTCCCCCTCCCCCTCCGGGGGGGAGCCGCTGCTGCCCGTCTGACCCCAACGGAGGCCCGCCATGCACGCCAAGACCTTCCCGATCTTCGACTGCGACAGCCACATCGTCGAGCCGCCGGCCATCTGGGACGAGTACGTCCCGGCCAGCGTGCGCGCGTGGGTCAAGACGCAGTTCCACTTCCACACCGACACCGACGTGCTGCTGATCAACGGCCGCGCGGTGCCGGCCTCGCGCGAGCGCTCGAACGCCGCCGAGGTGGGCTGGCCGGGCTGGAAGAAGAAGGAGGTCGGCGCGCTGACGCCTGGGACCCCGGAGTGGCAGGCCAAGTTCGGTCGGCTGGCTGGCTGCCGTGACCCCCACGCGCGCCTGGCCGACATGGACGCCCTCGGCGTCGATCAGGTGATGCTCTTCCCCAGCTGGTTCGTGCGCCTGCCGCTGGTGCGCGACCCGGCGGCCGCGCGCATCCTGGCCACCGCCTACAACGACTGGGTCGACGACTACGCGAGCGTCGACCGGCGCCGCCTGTTCCCGTGCGCGATGCTGCCGATCCAGAGCGTGGAGGATTCTATTGCGGAGCTGCGGCGGGTGGCGAAGAAGGGCTTCAAGGCCGCGGCGGTGCGTCCGTGCTTTTCCAACGGGAAGTATCCCACGCTGCCGGAGTTCGATCCGCTCTGGCGCGAGTTCGAGGCGCTCGACATGGTGCTGGCCATGCACACGTTTCCCTCGCGGGAAGCGCTCACGCCGGAGTGGGCTGATCGCATCGCGCGCACGCGCGGGACGGGCAACGGCCTGCTGTTCACCGACGAGCCGGTTGTCTACTCGCCGGGCCAGTTCGTCAGTAACATCGTGTTCAGCATGGAGCCGACCATCGACGCCAGCGAGTCGCTCGGCTTCATCTTCGAGGCGATGACCTGGCTGACGAGCGTGCTGATGACCGGCTGGCTCGACAAGTTTCCGCGGCTCAAGTGCGCCGTGCTCGAGTCGAACGCGACCTGGCTGCCGCTGGTGCTGGGACGGAGCCGAAACTTCCTCGACCTCTACGCGTTCCAGCGCGGCCCCAAGGTCGCCGATCCCGTCGAGACCTTCTACCGGCGCTGCTTCATCGCCTTCGAGGGCGACGAGGAGACGGTGTACCGGCTGTGGGATCTCTACGACCAGGTGGGACTCTGGTCCTCCGACTACCCGCATCACGACGCGGAGGACGCGTGGGAAGCCATGGAGCTGATGGCCAAGCACAACGTCCCCGAGGCGACGCAGCGCCGCTTGCTGGGAGAGAACGCCCGGCGCCTCTACGGCATCGACCCGGTGCTGATCGTGAAGGAGCGCCCGAAGGACCATCGCCCGGCGATCTTGCCCTGGTAGCCCCGATCGCGTGCGGGGCCCGGGGGGAGCTGCCCGGCATCGGTGTACGGCTGCGCACGCACGCCTGGCCGAGTCCCGGGCGACCCCGCGCGCTGCTGCTGCACTCGCTCGCCGCCCACGGCCACTGGTGGGACTGGGTCGCGCCGCTCCTGACCGAGCGCTTCGACGTGCTGGCGCTCGATTTTCGCGGCCATGGCGACAGCGAGCACGCGGCGGACGGCCGCTACGGCTTCGACGACTACGTCGGCGATCTCGGGGCAGCGCTCGCGGCGCTCGGCGGCGAACCGCCGCTGGTGATCGGCCACTCGATGGGCGGCTACATCGCGGCGCGCCTGGCGGCGCACGCGCCGGCGGCCGTGGCCGGGGTCGTCATCACCGACATCCTGACCACGTGGCCGGACGATTTCGCACAGTTCGCGCGGCGTCAGGCCGACCGGCCGGCGCCCGCGTTCGCCAGTCCCCAGGCCGCCGGCGAGCGCTTCAAGCTGGCGCCGCCGGATTCGCGGACGCCGGCCGAGCGCGTGCGTCACCTGGGCGAGGCCGGTGTGGTGGCGCGGCCGGCCGGCGACTGGACGTACGCGTTCGACCGGCGCGTCTTCCTGCACCCGCCGGTCGATCCCTGGCCGTTCCTGGCGCAGATCGCGGCCCCGGCCCTCGTGGTGCACGGCGAGCACAGCCCGATCATGCACGCCGAGTCGGCTCGCCGGGTGGCCGAGGCGATCCCGAGCGGCCAGCCGTTGACGCTGGCCGGCGCCCACCACCATCTCATCGTGGAGGATCCCGAGTCGTTCGCGCGGGCCGTGCTCCAGTGGGCCGGGGCCGAGGTCTTTCGAGTACAATCCTAGGCGAGTCAGAGATTTGCTGGACAAGGAGAGCGTGATGACGCCCCCGATCACCGTCTATACCAACATCGGCTGAGGGCCGTGTCACCGCGCGACAGAGTATCTGTCGCAAAAGGGTATACCGTTCACCGAGCGCAACGTCGGCAAGGATCCGACGGCGCGCCAGGAGCTCATGGAGCTGGGACTGCTGTCGCTGCCCGTCATCCTCATCGGTGACAAGCGGCTGACGGGGTTCAATCCGAAGGCGATCGACGCCGCGCTGGCGGAGGGGTAGAGAGCCATGGCCGAGCCGTCCAAGGCCAACGTCGACAAGATGTGGGCGTACGCCCGCAAGTACGCGGAGAAGTCGGGAACCTCGCTGCATCCCGACGTGAACGTGACCCAGACGGTGGTCGAAGGACTGGCGCGGCACATCGAGTCGGTGGGCCGGCCGCTCTGTCCGTGCAACTTCTATCCCGACCCGGCCGCCGAGGCCAAGCTGCGCCGGTGGATCTGCGCCTGCGACGAGATGCAGAAGTACAAGTACTGCCACTGCCTGCTCTTCGTCACGCCGGAGGGTGTGCCGATCACCGAGTACCTGCCGGAGGACCACGAGGGCCGGGACGCCTACGGCGTGGTGAAGGATCCTTCGCCCGACAAGGGGCGCGCGGTGGCCCGCGTGCTGGAGAAACAGAGCCAGGAGGGCGAGGGCGCCTGAGCGCGCTTCCGCTTCGTCGTCGTCGCAGCTCCCAGCACCCCCACCGGGAGGAACGCGTGAGCGCTCATCGCGAAGAATTCATGGTCTCCGGCATGGCCGAGCCGGTCAGCCACTTCACCCACGTCGTCCGCGCCGGCCGCATCGTCTTCGTCTCCGGCTGTGTGGCCACCGACGGCGCGGGCCGTCTGGTGGGCGGCAACGACGTCGTGGCCCAGACGCGGCAGACGCATGAGAACATCAAGCGCTGCCTGACGGCCGCCGGCGCCACCTTCGGCGACATCTGCAAGGTGACCGTCTTCCTGCGCGACATCAACGACCGCGAGAAGGTCAACACGGTGCGCAAGGAGTACTTCGGCGCCCACCGCCCGGCCAGCACGCTGGTGGAGATCTCGCGTCTCGTGCGCGACGAGTACCTGATCGAGATCGAGGCCACCGCGGTGGTGCCCGAGCGCAAGGCTGCCAAGCCGCGCGCCAAGGTCCGGCCCCGGCGCGCCCGCTCGCGGAGGAAGTGATGCCGACCGTTCGTCTGCGCGACGAATCGGAGTATCCCGAGCCGACGCGCCGGATGTTCGAGCTCAGCAAGCAGTGGTTCAACCACGACTTCAAGGTCCCGCCGGCGATGAGCCGGGTGATGGCGTGGGATCCGGGCTTCGGCGGTCCGCACGGCCGCGCCATGAAGCGAGCGATGGCGCCGGGCGAGTTCACGCGGGGCGAGAAGGAGATGGTGGCGGCGGTCGTCAGCGGGGTGAACGCCTGCGGCTACTGAACGCAGGCGCACACTGCAGCCGGGAAGCTGCAGGGGATGACCGGGGACGCGCTGTGGTACGAGGCCGCGCAGGTGGTCGGCATCACCAACGCGCTCAACGTGGTGGCCGACGGGCTCGGGGCGGTGCTCTCGCCGGTGGAGCCGGGTGCCGCGCTGCCCGAGGTGAGAACGGTCTTCGCCGACCTGCGCGAGTTCTACGAGATGCCGGCCAGCGGTGAGATTCCCACCCCGTTCGCGCTGGCGGCGTACGAGCCCGGCTATCTCGCCGACCTGTGGGTGACGGTGCGCCACACCTTCACCGACCGCCAGCTGAGCCGTCGGCTCAAGGAAGCGCTGGCCTTCGCCGTCTCGCTCACCTCCCGCTCGGCGTTCGGCACCCGCTTTCACCTGGCGGAGATGCGGCGGCTCGGCGTCACCGACCGTGGGGTGATGGAGGTCACGGGTGTGACCCAGATGTTCTCGTCGTACACGAAAATTGCAGACACCCTGCAGCTCGAGTCCGACATGCACGACATCGCGCCGGTCGACTCCACGCCCGCGCCAGGCGGCGTGCGCGGCGCGCCAAACGGCAGCGGCCGCGCGGCATCGCCGGCGCCGGTGCAACGCGCCCGGCGCCCGGCGCCGGCGAAGCGCGCGCGGCGGCCGGTGCGGGCGAAGCGCTGAGGCGCGCGGCAGGGAGAGGCCATGGCCCCTGACGCCTCCGGAGAGCGCGACCGAGCGATCGAGCTGTGGCGGCAGGCATACGGGCACCAGATGGCCGGCGAGCTCGACCGCGCCATCGAGGTCTACCAGGAGTCCATCCGTGTCAGCCCCACCGCCGAAGCCCACACGTTCCTCGGCTGGACCTACTCGTTTCAGGGTCGGCTCGACGAAGCGACGGCCGAGTGCCACCGGGCGATCGAGGTCGATCCCGATTTCGGCAACCCCTACAACGACATCGGCGTGTACCTGATGCAGCAGGACAAGCTCGACGAGGCCATTCCCTGGCTGGAGCGCGCCAAGCACGCCAAGCGGTACGAGCCCCGGCAATTCCCGTACATGAATCTGGGACGGATTTTCCTCAAGCAGGGTAAGTGGAGGGATGCGCTCCGCGAGTTCGAAGGCGCGGTCCGCATGGCGCCCTCCGACGCTGGCGCGGCGAAAGCCCTCCACACTCTTCGCGGTCGCCTCAACTAAGCGCTCGCGGAACCCGCGACCTAGCGAGCGGGCGGGGCTGGCGGCAGGTCGTCATGGGGTCTCGGGGGACCACGAGGCTGGAGTCCGCCTCGAACCGGCCTTGGCTGGGCTCCATCGACGCGGGGCGCACGGTGATGGGTGGCGGGAACGGGTCCTCCGAGACCCCATGACGACCTGCCGCCAGCCCGCCCGGCGGGAGATGGCATCAGGTTCGCTTGGTAGGGTCTTGTGACTCCGCGACCTTGGTCTATTCCGGTGCGTCAGCGGCCTGGGCGGCCTTATCCGCTGGGAGCGACTTGGGATGGGGCGGGGGTCAACTTCGCGCTCTTCTCCGAGAATGCGACAGGGGTCGAGCTGTGCTTGTTCGAGGGGGACAAGGAGACGCGGGTTCCCATCCAGGAGCAGACCGATCATGTGTGGCATGTCTATCTGCCGGAGGGGCGGCCGGGGCTGCGGTATGGGTATCGGGTGCAGGGACCGTGGGAGCCGCAGGCGGGGCATCGGTTCAATGCCGCGAAGCTGCTGCTCGATCCGTATGCGCGGGCGATCGATGGGGCGGTGAAGTGGAGTGATGCGCTGTTCGGCTATCAGGTCGGGCATCCCGACGCCGACCTGGTGCTGGACGGGCGCGACAGTGCGCCGGGGATGCCGAAGTCGGTGGTCGTCGACTACGGCGTTCACGTGGGGCAATGACCGGGCGCCCGCGCATTCCGTGGAGCCAGACGATCATCTACGAGGTGCACGTCAAGGGGTTCACGGCGCGCCATCCCGACGTCCCCGAAGACCTGCGCGGGACCTATGCGGGGCTGGTGTCACCGGCGGCGCTCTCGCACCTGAAGTCGCTGGGGGTGACGGCGGTCGAGCTGATGCCGATCCACCAGTTCGTGGCGGACAAGCACCTGGTCGAGCGCGGCCTGACGAACTACTGGGGCTACAACTCGATCGGCTTCTTCGCGCCCGACATCCGCTACGCCAGCGCGCACGAGGCCGGCGGCGCAGGTCGACGAGTTCAAGACGATGGTGAAGATCCTCCACGAGGAAGGCATCGAGGTCATCCTCGACGTCGTCTACAACCACACCGCCGAGGGCAACCACCTGGGGCCCACGCTCTGCTTCCGCGGCCTGGACAACGCCGCCTACTACCGGCTGAACGACGACCGCCGGTACTACATGGACTACACCGGCTGCGGCAACACGCTGGACATGACGCATCCCCGTGCGCTGCAGCTCTTGATGGACAGCCTGCGCTACTGGATCCAGGAGATGCAGGTGGACGGCTTCCGCTTCGATCTGGCCTCGGCGCTGGCCCGCGAGCTGGACGACGTGGACCGCCTGGGCTCGTTCTTCGACATCATCCACCAGGATCCGGTGATCTCGCAGGTCAAGCTGATCGCCGAGCCGTGGGACCTCGGCGAGGGCGGCTACCAGGTCGGCAACTTCCCCAACCACTGGGCCGAGTGGAACGGCATCTATCGCGACACCGTGCGCGCCTTCTGGAAGGGCGACGAGGGCCAGGCCGGCAACATGGGCCACCGGCTGACCGGCTCGAGCGATCTGTACGGGCGGGGCGGCCGGCGGCCCTACGCCTCGATCAACTTCGTCACGGCGCACGACGGCTTCACGCTGCGCGACCTCGTGTCCTACAACGACAAGCACAACGAGGCCAACGGCGAGGACAACCGCGACGGCGCCGACCACAACCTGTCCTGGAACCACGGCGTCGAGGGCCCCACCGACGACGTGAAGATCCTCGAGCTGCGCGAGCGCCAGACCCGCAACTTCCTGGCCACGCTGCTGCTGTCTCAGGGCGTGCCGATGATCTGCGGCGGCGACGAGATCGGCCGTACGCAGAACGGCAACAACAACGCCTACTGCCAGGACAACGAGCTGTCCTGGCACGACTGGCGCCTCGACGGCCGCCGCAAGGCGCTGCTGGCCTTCACGCGATTCCTCATTCGCCTGCGCCGCCACCACCCGGTGTTCCGGCGCAAGCAGTTCTTCTACGGCCGCGCGATCTACTCCGAGGTGAAGGACCTGACGTGGGTACGGCCCGACGGCCGGGAGATGACCGAGGAGGACTGGACCAACGGGCTCACGCGCTGTCTCGGTCTGCGGCTGGGCGGCGACACCATCGAGGACGTGGACGATCGCGGCGAGCGGATCATGGACGACACCTTCCTGATCCTGCTCAACGCCCACTGGGAGCCGCTGCCGTTCGTGCTCCCCGCCCACCGGCGAGGCGTGCGCTGGGAGCCGGTGCTCGATACCCGCGACGCCACCGGCCGCCGGCGCGGCCCGGCCCTGCGCGGGGGCCACACCTACGAGCTGGAGGCTCGCTCGGTGGCCGCGTTTCGCCTGGGCGGCAGTCGGCGCACTACTCGCTCCGCCACTCCCTGATCTGCGAAGCCTGCGATCCGTCGCGGCCCGACCGCGACGGGCGCAGATCGGGCGAGGCCTGCGACGCCGCCTCGGCGCGCGCCCGGTCGCCCGCCGAGAAATCGACACGACCCCACATCGACTCGCCGAGGCCACGCCAGCCGAGGACCCGGCTCAGCTCCGACTCGTTACCGATGGGGCCGTGCTCGCTGCGGAACTTGACGATGCGCTCGGCCTGCTCCGGACCGACGCCGGGCAGCCTGAGCAGCTCGTGAGGATTGGCGACATTCACCCGAACCCGATCAGGCATGGGCACCTCCGCCAGGAAGGGTCGGCCGTTGACCGGGAGTGAACACCCATCGCCGATCAACGTCAAGATCGATTCAGACGCGCGTGGTCTGACCGGCCCAGTAGGGCTCACGCAACAGGCGCTTGACGAGCTTGCCGGCGGTGTCGCGTGGGAACTCGTCGTGGAAGGACACCTGGCGCGGCGCCTTGTAGTCGGCCAGGTGCGCCCGACAGAAGGCGATCACCGTCTCCGCGGACAGGGCGCTACCGGCCCGCGGCTGGATGGCGGCGTGCACCCGCTCGCCCCACTCCGGGTCGGGCACGCCGAAGACCGCGGCGTCCTGCACGTCGGGGTGACGATGCAGGACGTCCTCGATCTCGGCCGGGTAGATGTTCACGCCACCCGAGATGATCATGTCGCGCTTGCGGTCGCAGATGTAGACGAAGCCCTCGTCGTCCATGAAGGCCACGTCGCCCACGCTGAGCCAGTCGCCGCGCGCCGTCTCGCGGGTCGCCTCCGGCTTCTTGTAGTACTCGTCGAACACGCCGACGTACCGGCGGACGTGCAGCTCGCCCGGCTGCCCGGTCGGCACCGGCCGCCCGTCGTCGTCGAGGATCGCCAGCTCGATCTCCGGCGCCGCGCGTCCGCACGAGTGCGGCTTGCGTAGCATGTCCTCGGGGCCGCAGCACGGTGTCGATGCCGAGCTCGGTCGAGCCGTAGAACTCGTAGAGCACGGGCCCGAAATAGGCGAGCACCTCTTCCTTCACGCGCATCGGGCAGGGGGCCCCGGCCACGACGATGGAGCGCATGGAGGAGACGTCGTGGCGGGCGCGCACCTCGGCCGGCAGGTCCACGATGCGTTTCAACAGCGTCGGGGCCATGAAGGTGGTGGTGCAACGGTGGCGAGCGATGAGCCGCAGCGCCTCCTCGGGATCGAACTTGCGCATCACCACGACGGTCTGGCCGAAGAGATGCGCGTAGAGCGCGAAGCCGCCGGGCGCCGAGTGATAGAGCGGCCCGGCCACGAGGTGCACGTCGGTGGGCTCCACGCAGTTCAGCGCGACCACGCGCGAGACGATCGCGCGCGGATCGATCGCCCGGCGCAGCGCCCCCTTCGGCTTGCCCGTCGTGCCGGCGGTGTAGATCATCGAGCCGCCCAGTCCGGCCGGCTCTCCCACGGGGTCCGGCCGCCCGGCGGCGATGAGGTCCGTCACGTGCGAGGCCCACGGGCGCCGCTCGCCACCGAGCAGCACGACGTGCCGCAGCCGCGGCGCGCCGGCGCGGACCCGCTCCAGCATCGGGACGAAGGCGTCGCTGGCAAACACCGCGACCGCGTCGGAGTCGTCCAGGATGTAGGCGACCTCCTCGGCGGTGAGGCGGTGATTCATGGGCACCGGGATGAGGCCGAGCGCGCGGGCGGCGGCGGAGGCCAGCAGCACCTCGAGCGAGTTGTGCGCGTAGAGCACCACGTGCTCGCCGGCCACGAGGCCGAGATCGCTCAGGGCGTGGGCCAGGCGGTTGCGCGCCTCGTGGTACTGGTGCCAGGTGAGCCGGTGGTCGCCGTCGATCACCGCCACCTTGTCGGGCTGGGCCTGGGCGTGCCGGGCCACGATGTCCATTCGCCGCGTATTCTAGCCCTAGCCGGCTATCCGCTGGCCCGGGACATGCACTAGAGGGAGGGCGATGGTCACGTCGCCCGGTCGCCCGCCAGGGTTCACCCGCGGCCGGAACGAATCCCCGACTTCGCTGGCTCCCGCCCGACTCGTGACCCTGGCCGGCCTGGTGCTCATGGTCGGCTGTCTGTACTGGGCCCGGGAGGTCCTGGTCCCGGTCGCCCTGGCGCGTTCTCCTGACGTTCTTGCTGGCGCCCGTGGTCACCGCGCTGGAGCGGTGGCGAATTCCGCGCGTGCCGGCCGTCGTGCTCGTGGTGGTGCTGGCCCTCGGCGCGGTGGGCGTCATCGGGGCGGTGCTCGTCACGCAGGTCATGAGCCTCGGCGGCGAGCTGCCCCGCTACAAGGACAACATCAAGGAGAAGATCGCCGACCTGCGGCTGCTCGGCCGGAGCAGCGGGCTCGAGCCGGTGAAGGACACCGTCACCCGCGCGGCCGGCGAGGTCGAGCGCGACGTGGAGAAGACCAAGTCTCCGGACACCAAGCAGCCGAAGCCGACCCCCGTCGTCATCCAGCCGGGCAACGGTCAGGGACTGTTGCACCTGCCGGCGGCGCTGGCCCCGTGGCTCGATCCACTCACGCGCGGCGGCCTGGTCGTGCTGCTCGTGCCGTTCATGCTGCTGAGCCGTCACGAGCTTCGCAACCGCATGGTGCGGCTCGTCGGCTTCAGCCGGCTGGCCGTCACCACGCGCGCGCTCGACGAGGCGGGCGAGCGGGTGACGCGCTATCTGCTGACGCAGTCTCTGGTCAACGCCACCTTCGGGACCCTCGTGGGGCTGGGGCTGTTCGTCGTCGGCGTGCCGTACGCGATGCTGTTCGGATTTCTCGGCGGCGCGCTGCGCTTCATTCCCTACGTGGGGGTGTGGATCGGCGCCGGCCTGCCGATCGCGCTGAGCATGGCGGTCTTCCCCGGGTGGGGCAAGGCCCTGCTGGTGCTCGGCCTCTTCGCCATTCTCGAGCTGTTCACCAGTGCGGTGCTCGAGGTCCTGCTCTATGCCCGTAGCGCCGGCGTGTCGGAGGTCGGGCTCCTGGTCGCCATCGCCTTCTGGGCGTGGGTGTGGGGACCGATCGGCCTGCTGCTGGCCACGCCGCTCACCGTGTGCCTGGTCGTGTTCGCCAAGTACGTCCCCGAGCTGGAGTTCATCTGGATCGTGATGGGTGACACGCCGGTCTTCTCCACCGACGTCGTCGTCTACCAGCGGCTGCTGGCGGGGGACCAGGACGAGGCCAGCGACGAGGTCGAGCGCTACGCGGCCGAGCAGCTCGCCCGAGCAGGTCTACGACGAGGTGCTGCTGCCCGTGCTCTTCCACGCCGCACGCGACCACAGCCGGGGACGCATCGACGCGGACGAGGAGCGCTGCGGTGGTGGCGGCGGTGCGTGAGCTCGTCGACGAGCTCGACACGCCGGCGGCCGCGCCGTCGGCCGGAGCGCTGGAGCGCATCGCCGTGTTCGGCTGCCCGGCCCGCAGCGAGGCCGACGCCGTCGCCCTGCTCATGCTGCGCGACACGCTCGCGCCCCTCGGGCGTCGACGTGGAGATCGGCGGCGCCGGGCCAGCTCTCGGCGGAGAGCGTGCAGCAGGTTCGCGAGCGTGGCGTCGGCGTCGTGGTGGTGGCGTCGGTGCCGCCCGGTGGTCTCGCGCAGGCCCGCTACCTGTGCAAGCGGCTCCGCGCCGGCCTGCCGGAGATCCGGATCATCGTGGCGCCGCTGGTCCTCGCCCGAGGATGCCGCCGAGATCCGCGCGGCGCTGACCGCCGCCGGGGCCGACACGGTGGGGACGCAGCTGCTCGAGATCCGCGACGCGGTTCTGGAAGTCGCACGCACGCAGTCGAGCGTCATGCCGCGGCGCGCGGCCTGATCCGCTGGAGTATGCTCGGCGGGTGAGTCGTCCCCTCGCTCTGCTCGCCGCCCTCGCCCTGGTCCTCGTTCCGCTCACGCCGGCCGCGGCGCAGGCCCCGCGGACGGGCGCGACCCGCGAGTGGCACGGCAGCGGTGTCGCGCTCGCGGTGCTGCCGCCGCCGTCCGATCTGCACGCCACCCGGCCGGTGATCGTGATCCAGCACGAGGCGATCCCGGGTCTGATGGACGAGGCGATGGCGATGCCGTTCCTGGTCGCGTCCACCAGCCTCTTCGAGGGGCTCAAGGCCGGCGACCGGATCGCCTTCGTGCTGCGAGACGTGCCCGACGCGCTCCTCGTCGTCTCGATCGAGCGTCTGCCCCGCGCGACCCTGATCAGGCCGCGGCGCGCGCGCGCTCGCTCGCGCGCGCCTTGACGGTCAGCACCGCGCAGGGCGCCGTCCGCACCACCTGTTCCGCCACGCTGCCGAGCAGCACGCGCTCCAGACCGGTACGCCCGTGGGTGCCGACGACGACGAGATCACTGTGCAGCTCGGTGACGGCCTCGACGAGGCCGTGCGCCGCCGGGCCCATCTTGAGGACGGCGCGCGCCCGCAGGCCGCGGGCTCCGGCATCCGCCACGCGGCGATCGAGCTCTCGTCTCGACCCATTGCCGCTGCTCCTCCCAGACCTGGAGCACGCTGGGCACGGCCACGTCAGGAGAGGGTGGCAGATCGGCGAAGACGTGCACCAGGGTCAATTCGGCCCGGTGCACCTGGGCGAGGTCGCAGGCGACCTGCCAGGCCGACTCGGCCGTATCGGAGAAGTCCGTGGCACAGACGATGTGCTGGAACATGGCTCACCTCGTGGCCCGTGGCTGGTGCACACGCGGTGCCGGCGGGCGGGGGATCAGAGTCGGCGCAGGAACCGTGCGATGGCCTGGCCGATCTCGGCCGGCGAATCTTCCTGCAGGAAGTGGCTGCCGCGGACGGTGACCTCCTGCTGGTTCGGCCACGTCCGGCAGAACTCGCGCGGGCCGCCGACGAGGATCGAGCCCGGATTGCCGTTGATGAAGAGCTTGGGCAGCGGGCTCTGGCTCAGCCACTTCGCGTAGGCGTCGACCACCGCGTTCACGTCGGCGGGCTCGCCCTCGACGGGGATCTCGCGCGGCCAGGTGAGGGTGGGGCGGCGCGTCTCGCCGGCCTCGCGGAACGGCTCGCGGTAGTGATCCATCTCCTCGGAGGTGAGCCCGCGCAGCACGCTGGCCGGCAGGATGCGCTCGACGAAGACGTTCTTGGTCAGCACCATCTCCTCGCCGTCGGCCGAGCGCATGCCCTGAAAGATCTTGCGGGCGGCCTCCGGCCATTCCGTCCACGTCACCGGCCGCACGATGGCTTCCATGTAGACGAGCGCCTTCACCCGATCGGGATGGCGCTGCGCCCAGTGAAAGCCCAGCGCCGAGCCCCAGTCGTGCATCACGAGCGTCACCCGGCGCAGATCGAGTCCCTGGAACCAGGCGTCGAGATAGCGCGCGTGATCGACGAACCGATACTGCCCGCCCGGAGCCTTGCCCGAGCGTCCCATGCCGATGAGATCAGGCGCCAGGCACCGGCCCTGGCCGTCGAGGTGCGGAATCACGTTGCGCCAGAGATACGAGGAGGTCGGGTTGCCGTGGAGCAACACGATCGGATCGCCGACGCCAACTTCCACGTACCGCATGTGGCTGTCGAGCACGGCCAGCCGTCGCCGCTCGTACCAATCCGCCGCCGAGATTCCGCCCTTGCTCATTCGTCCTCCCTGATGGCCGCCCGGAGCGCCGAGAACCTCGCGGGCACCCTCGAGCAGTCCGGCAGGGGGGATAGTAGCCCAGGGGCGGCGCGAGCGGGTGACCGGCGAGTCATGATGCGGAAACCCGCGATCTCAGCGGAGATTGTAGATTCCACAACCAGCGCCCGGAAATCTTCTTCCACGCGACCCCGTTGTCGTGTCAGTATCCGAAGAAGCGTATGCAATCCGTTTCACAACGCCTCAGTGCTGCGTTGCTGGTTGCATTCGCTTCCGTCGCCGGTTGCGGCAGCGGTCGTGTCGTGCTCCCGTTCGCGCTCGAGGGTGCCGCTCTGCCGCCCGCTCCGGTTCACGCGGACTTTCCGACTCACGCCGACGCCATTCGTGGCATCTCCGCGGTGATCGTGCGCGATCTCGAGCTGCCGCTGCCGAAGGTCTTCACCGCCTACGTCTACTCCGGACGCGAGGGCTTCGAGCGCGGCCTCGTCGAGGACGCCAACGTCTCGCCGGTGCGCGCGGCCGAGCTCTCGGAATTCGCGGTCGGCATCGGCAAGCGCCGACAGCTGTTGCTCAACGACGAGGGCGGCGCCGCGCGCGGCCGCGAGTGGTACCGGCTGATCGCGCACGAGCTCGCGCACGTCTCGCAGATCGAGCTGGCCGGCGGCGAGGGGCGGGCCGAGCAGTGGCTCGCCGAGGGCATGGCGGAGTGGGTGGCGTTCAACGTGCTGGAGCGGCTCGAGCTCGACACCGTGGCCAATCGCCGCAAGCTCGCCGTCACCGGGCATCCGCAACCACGCCGCGCTGGTGGCCGCGCGTCTGGATCTGGAGACGCTCGGCAACCCGCGCGGCTTCACCGTGCGCCACCTGCGTGAAGGCTCGCTGCCGACGTATCAGCTGGCGTTCTTGATGGCCGACTACCTGATCACCCGCGACGGCGCCCCGCGCGTGGTCGCCTACTTCCGCTCCTTCGAGCGCCGCCAGGACCGCCACGCCAACTTCCGCGACACGTTCGGCCAGAGCCTGGAGCACTTCGAGCTCGAAGTGCTCGCCCACCTCAAGAGCCTGGTCCGCTAGCCCCCCGTCGAGCGCGCCCGTCTCGCGCGCCGATCGATCCGTTCACGCGCGTTCCGCCTGCGTGCGGCGTCGTCCTTTCACTCGTGACCCGGTGGTTCGAGAGACCGGTGCGCGGTCGAGGCGTGGTGGGGTCGGCCTGGATCTCGCGCCGTCGTCGACGAGCTCCACGACTGATCGCGACGAGGTCCGACGCCTGGCGCGTGGGGTCCGGGGGCGAGGGCGTGGGCCCCGCCCCCGGATCCCGGGCGCTAGTTCACGGTGGCGGTGATCTGGCGGAAGTTGCTCGGCGGGTTGAACCCGGTGGGCAGGCCGACGGAGATCAGCGAGGTGCCGGCCGCCGCCGGGTCGAACTGGGTGGACAGGGCGGACTGGTTGCCCGAGAAGACCAGCGGGCTGGTCGTGATCGTGCCGACCCCCGAGCCGCTCTGAGCGACCGCCGTCACCGGCACGCTGACGGTCAGGCCGCCGCGGACCGGCTGCGCCACCTCGAAGTTGAGCGTGTTGGCGTTGAGACGCGCCGCGACGATCTGGATGGAGGTGTTCACGGCCCCCGCGGTCGTCGTGAAGTTTCCCGGCGAATTGATGATGAAGCCCGAGGGCTGGGTCGTCACCGACAAGACGCCGTCGGCGTACCCGGCGGCCTGGGCGGTGATCGTGGTTCCTCCACTCGCCGTCCGAGCCTGCACCACGAAGGTGCCGACGTTGGTCGACGTCACGTTGGTGAAGGTGACGGTGTTGCTCCCGTCCAGGGTGGCGTTGGCCGAGCTGACGATCGTGGCGATCGCCGTGGAGGCCACCGTGAGGGTGACCGTGACGGGCCCGGGGGAGTGGCGGCGAGAGTGACCGACACCGCCGTCTGGAGGTTCTGACCGACCGCGATGGTCGCCACCCCATTGAAGGTGATGGCCGGCGCGGTGACGGTCGCCGTGATGACCCGGTTGCCGCCCGGCGTGACGAAGTTGGAGCCGGGCGGTAGCCCGACCGTGATCTGCGAGGTGCCCGCCGCCGCCGGATCGAACGTGACGTTCTTGAAGGTGTCGCCGGGGTTGAAGGTGGCGGGGGAGCCGACGATCGTGCCCACGCTGCTGCCGCCGGTCGGCTGATCGACCGCCGTCACCGGCACGCTGACCGTCAGGCCGCCCCGCAGCGCCTGATTCGACACGAAGGTGGAGCCGGTCGCATTGAGCAGCGCCGGAACGATCTGCAGTGCCGTGTTCGGCGAGAACGTCGTCGTGGTGAAGGCCGAGCCGATCGAGAACGGATTGAAGACGAACCCGGAGGGTCCCAGCGTGATGGTGGCGACCTGGCTCACGTAGCCAGGCGCGCTCGCGGTCACCTGCACCGTGCCGCTGCCGTCCAGCGCCTGGATGAACAGCGGCGTGATCGAGCTGAAGGACCCGGCGGTGATCGGGAGGGTGACCTGGCCGGTCCCCACCGCGGTACCGCTGGTCGACAGCGCGACCCGGTTCGCGTCAGCGCTGCTGATCGTCAGCTGGATTCCGCCGGTCGGCGCCGCGACCGCCAGGCTGACGTCCGACCTGCAGCTGCAGGTCGCGGCCGATCGTCTGGTTGGCGAAGCTGATCGCCGGCGCGGTCACGGTGGCCGTGATCACGCGGGCGTTGGCTGGCGCAGTGAAGTTGAAGCCGGTCGGGACTTCGACCGTGATCAGCGAGGTGCCGGCCGCCGTCGGGTCGAAGTCGACGATCTTGGAGGTGTCGCCGCCGTTGAAGGTAACCGGACTGCCCACGATCGTGCCCACGCTGGTGCCACCGGTCGGTTGGTCGACCGCCGACACCGTCACGTTGACGGGCCCCAGCCCACCCCGTACGGCCTGGTTGGTGGCGAAGGTGGGCGCCGCTCCCACGGCAAGCAGGGCCGGCAGGATCTGTAGGTTGGTGTTGGCGGAGAACGTGGTGGTGGTGAAGGTGGCGCCGATCGCGAACGGGTTGAAGACGAAGCCGGAGGGCCCGAGCGTGATCGTGACCGACTGGTTCGCGTAGCCCGGCGCGCTGGCGCTGAGCGACACGGTGCCGCTACCGTCCAGGGCCTGAATGAAGAACGGCGTGCTCGAGCCGGACGCCCCGACATTGACGGGAAGCACGATCTGGCCGCTGCCCTGCGCCGTGGCGCTGGTCGACAGCAGCATCCGGTTCGCATCGCCGCTGGTCAGCGTGATCTGGACGCCGCCGGTCGGCGCCGGCGCTCCGAGGGTCACGCTGCCCTGAACTTGCAGGTCGCGTCCGACGGTGGTGGTGCCGATGTTGAGCCCGGGCGTGCTCACCGTCGCCGTGGGCGTGCGGGCGTTCGACGGCGTGCTGAAGTTGAAGCCAGGCGGTGGGTTCACCTGGATCTGCGACACGCCGGCCGCGATCGGGTGGAACGCGACGTTCTTGGAGCTATCGCCGCCGTTGAAGACGGCGGGACTGCCCACGATCGTGCCCACGGTATTGCCGCCACCGGGCAGATCGGCCGCCGTCACCGGGACGGTCACCGACGTGAGGCCACCCCGCACGGTCTGGTTCGTCACGAAGGCGAACGTGGCGCTGAGCAATGACGGGAGAAGCTGCAGATTCGTGTCGGTGGACAGCGACGTGGTGGTGAAGTTGGTGCCGATCGAGAACGGATTGATGACGAAGCCGGAGGGGCCCAGGGTGATGGTGGCGACCTTGGACGTGTAGCCGGGCGCGCTCGCGGTGACCTGCACCGTGCCGGTGCTGGCGAGGGCCTGGATGAAGAGCGGCGTCGGCGACTGCTGCGCGCCGGCCGGGACGGACAGGACGACCTGGCCGCTGCCCTGCGCGGTGCCGCTGGTCGACACCAGGAGCCGGTTCGCGTCGGCGGTGGGCACCGCCACCGTCAGCTGGACTCCGCCGGCCGGCGCGGCGGTGGCCAGGCTCACCGAGACCTGCAGCTCGAGATCACGGCCGATCGTCTGGTTGGCGAAGTTGATGCCCGGCGGCTGCGTCACGCTGATGGTCGCGTTCGTGGAGGTCACGCCGGTCCCGGTGGCGTGCAGCGTGGTGTTCTGGCCGGCGGTGACGCCGGTGACCGCGGCCTGGACCGAGAGCTGGCCCGCCGGGATGGTGACCGGCGAGACCACCCGCGCGATGTTGGTATTCGCGGTGGCCAGCGCGAGCGTCAGGCCATTGCTCGGCGCCGCCGCGGCGATGTTCACGGTGATGTTGTTCGTCGCCCCCGCCACCACGCTGAGCGTGGTGGGTGTGAACGTCACGCTCACCGACACGTTGGCGCCACGGCTGTCGGGAGCGAAGCCGATGGCCGTCGCATTGATCTGGGCGGTCCCGACACCCACGGCGGTCACCTGAGGATTCGCCGCCGGGACCTGCGCGCCGCCCGGAATGAAGACGCTCTGGCTCACCGTGGCGACGCTGGGGTTGCTGCTGACGAAGGTGACGGTGACACCGCTGGCCGGCGCCGTCGTCGACAGGCTGGTGGGCAAGCTGGTCGTCTGCCCGGGCCCGAGCGCGGGCAGCGTGCCCAGGCTGATCGCGCTGTTCGTCACGGTCACGTCGACGCTGCCGGGCCCGAACCCGGGTGAGGTCCCGCTGATCGTGGTGGGACCCGCGGCCACGCCCGTCACCGTGAACGGCCTCGAGGTCTGTCCCTGGGGAATGACGACCGTGGTCGGCACGATCGTCACGCGTCCGGCCGGGCTGGAGTCGAGCGTGATGGTGACTCCGGCCGCCGGCGCCGGCGCGGGAATCGTGGCCGCCCCGTTGATGGTGCGCCCGACACCGACCAGCGGACCGTCGGTCGTCAGCGCGACGCCGGAGATCGGGCTCACGCTGGCCGTGGCGCTGTCGTTGGCCGCGTTGGTGTCGGCCGGGGTGGACGCCGTGCGCGTCGCGGTGTTGGCGTAGTTGCCCGTGGCCAGCACCTTGGCCGTGATCTGCAGCGCGGCGGTCGCGCTCGGCCCGCTGGCCGCCAGGCTGCCGACCGCCCACACGCCGGTGCCCGCCGTGTACGTGCCCTGGCCGGGCGTCGACGACACGAAGGTGTAGCCGCTGGGCAGCAGGTCCGTCACCTGCACGCCGGTGGCGGCGGCGGGGCCGTTGTTGGTCACCGTGAGGGTGAAGATCACGTTGCTGCCGATGACCGGGCTCGGCGTGTTGACCGTCTTGGTGACGGCGATGTCGGTCTGCAGCGCCGGCGTCACGGTGGCGGTGGCCGAGTTGTTCGCCGCGTTCGTGTCGGTGATGCCGACTGCCGCGATCGTGGCGGTGTTGGTGTAGGTGCCGGTGGCGCGCACCGTGGCGGTGATCACCAGCGTGGCGGTCCGGCCCGCCCCGCTGGCCGCGAGGGCGCCGACCGACCACACGCCGGTGCCCGCGGTGTACGTGCCCTTGCTCGGAGTGGCCGACACGAAGGTGTAGCCGCTGGGCAGCAGGTCGGTCACCGTCACGCTGGGTGCGGCTGACGGGCCGTTGTTCGTCGCCGTGACGGTGAAGGTGACGTTGCTGCCGACGAACGGGCTGGGCGTGTTGACCGTCTTGGTCACCGCAAGATCCGTCAGCGCGGCCGGCGGCGTGGCGACGACGACGACCTCGCGACCGTCGAGCAGCGACGCCCGGAAGACGATCTGTCCCGAGCCGTTGATCCCGCCAACGGTCAGGGACTGCACGTTGGAGCCGAGCAGCGGATCGCCGACCTGGATCGCCATGTTGCCGACCGGGCTGGGGCCGGTGAGGATACCGAAGCTTCCGGCCTGCGTGAGGGCCAGGAAGGCCACGTCGCCACGGTCGTTGATCACCGGCGAGGCATCGCCACTCTCGGTGTTCTGGTCGCCGAAGGTCTGGAAGCCGTCGTCCTGTCTGGCGAGCGGAGAGACGGAGCTGTCGGTCTGCGCGATCAGGACGCTGTTCTTGATGTTGCCGGTGCCGTTGATGAAGGCCACGCGGCCCGCGTCGTTGATCGAGACGTTGGTGACGGTGCCGACATCGACCTGGCTGGCCAGGGTCTCCGGCGCTCCGCCGGGCGCGACGGTGAAGATCCCCGGGACATCGTTGCCGATCGCGGTGAAGGCGACGAGCCCGTCGTCGTTGACCGCGGGGTGCGTGCCGACGTTGACGAAGGCACCGCCGTCGGTGCCGGGGACCAGCGGGAACGGACCGGAGCCCGTCCCGGAGAACAGACGGAGTCCGCCCTGCGGCGGCTGCCCGGCGAAGACGAGCGTGCCGTTGCGGCTCAACGCCGGCTCGAAGAGCTGGACCGTCTGGCCCGTGGTGCCGACCAGCGCGGTCAAGCTTTCCCCGTCGCCCCGGAAGATGGTCTGTATGCCGTTGTCGACCGCGACGTCGACGCCGGCCAGGAACACCACGTTGCCGGCACTGTCGATCGGGGTCCGACTCCCGAACTCGACGATCGCTCGATCGCCGGTGGACGCGATCGTCGTGAGCGAGCCCCCACTCCCGGTGAGGATCCGTTGACCGTTGCTCAGCGAACGCTTTCAGCGCCACCGTGCCCCCGTCGTTGATCCCCGGCGCGCCGTCGAAGCCGATGACCTGGTCATCCGTCTCGGCGATGAGCTTGAACGTGTAGACCGGCCCCTCGCGGATCTGCAGGGTCGAGGTGTCGCCCTCGCCGAGGCTGGTGTTGGGCGAGGGGTTGCTCAGCCGGAGGTTGACGGTGCGCGTGCCGTCCCCGGGGCCGTTGCTGATGATCGGTACGGTGAAGGTCGCGGTGTCGTCTCCGGCCGGCACGGTCAGCGTGCCCGAGGTCGCGGCGTAGTGGGTGCCGGCGACCGCGGTGCCGTTGCTGGTGGCGTAGTTGACGGTGACCTGGCGATTGAGGTTGCCGCTCCGGGTGACCGTGACGATCGCCGGTCCACCACCTTCGGTCACCGAGAAGACGGAGAGCTCGAGGTTGAGCTCGCTGGGGGAGCCGAAGATCGTCAGGGTGGCCGGGTTGACGGCGCCGATGGTGGCCGCGCCGGAGGCGATGCTGAGCCCGAAGACCGCCGTGCGGTCCGGCTCACTGCTGCCGCCGCTGCCCCGGATGCTGATGGTGAACGACGCGCTCGTGTCGGTCGGGCCGAAGCGTCACGACGCCCGTGGCTGGGGCTGAAGTCCTCGCCGGCGACGGCGGTGCCGCCGGTCGCCGTCCAGTTGACGGTGAGCGGGGAGCCGAGCGCGCCGGTGCGGGCGAGCGTGATCGGCTTGTCCTGGCCCAGCGATCGACGAGAACGTGGGCGGCGGTGAACTGGACCACGGAGGCCGGCGGGGCCACGTCCTGGATCTGAAGGATCGTCGTGGTCTGGGCGCCCAGCGTGGCGGCGGCCTCGCGGCATGCTGAGCGTGATCGGCACCGTCTCGGTGCCCTCGACGAAGGCCGTCGGCGAGCAGGTTGATGGTGAAGCTCGCGCGCTGATCGTTCACCCCGAAGGTCACGTTGCCGGAGGCCGGGCTGAAGTCCACGCCCGGGGTGGCCGTGCCTTCGCCGGCCGACCACTGCACGACGAGAATGGTGCCGAGGCCACCGGTCCGGCGTCACGGTGAGCGTGGCCGCCTGGCCCTCGGCCGCCGTGTACGACGGCGCGGTGAACTGGACGTCGCTGCCGCCGAAGTCGTTGTCCTGGATGATGAACGTCTTCTGCGAGTCGGGGCCCAGCCGCGCGCCGCGCGGATTGCGGAGCACGTACGCGAAGGTCTCGTTGCCCTCGGCGATCGGGTCGTTGACGATCACCAGCGGAATGGTCGTGGCGCGGGTGTTGGCCTTGAACGTGATCGTGCCGCTGATGGGCGCTGTAGTCGAGGCCACCGATCGCGGTGCCGTCGATCCCGGCGAAGTCGACCAGGACCTCGTTGCTGAGATTGCCGATCCGGATGACTTCGGGGAAGTTGCCGATGAAGTTGCCGCTGAACTGCACCATGGAGCTGTCGTCGTCCATGATGGTGACGGTGGCCGTCGCCGGTGAGCCCAGGGTGGCGCCGCCCGTCGGGTTCTGCAGGCGAACCTGGAACGACTCGTTGCCTTCGGAGATGGTGTCCGAGGTGATCGGCACGCTGATGGTGGCCGACGTGTTGCCGGCGCCGAAGGTCAGGATGCCGCTGCGTGGTCGTGAAGTCGCCCTCGCTGCCGCCGACCGCGGTGCCGTCGACGGTCGTGAACTCCACGAGGACGCCGCCGGCGGTCCCGCCGGTGCGCACCACCGTGAGCATCGCGTTGCCGGCGCTCTCGTTGACGACGTAGGACGCGGCGCTGAACTTCACCTGGCCCGCCACGTCGGCCTCGGTGATCGTCACGGTGGCGGAGGCCGGAGCGCCCAGCGTGGCGCCGCTGCTCGGCTCGCTGAGCGTGAGGGTGAACTTCTGGGGGCCGGGGCCGGTCACCACGAAATCGCGCAGGATCGGCACCTTGACCGGTTTCGTGATCTCGCCGGGCGCCGAAGATCAGCGTGGTCGGCGGGGCTCCGTAGTTGATCCCGCTCTTCGCCGTGCCGTCGGTGGCCACGAGGTTGACCGAGACGTTGCCGGTCAGGTTGAGGCCGCTGCGCAGGACGTTGACCGTCACGAAGCCGGCGCTCTCGAGGACCGTGTAGGCGCCCTTGTCGAGCCTGAAGGTGCCGGCTTGCTCGTTGTCGTCGATGGTCAGGATGGCCGTGCGCACCGTGCCGAGCTGGGCGCCGCCGGTGGGAGTGCCGAGGGCGAGCCGGACGCGGCGGGCGCCGTCCAGTCGGGTGTTGTTGAGGATCGGCACGTTGAAGGTTTTGCTCGGCACGTTGGCGGCGAACGTGAGAGTGCCCGAGACCGCGGTGAAGTCGGTGCCGGGCTGGGCGGTGTCCGGCGTGGCGGTGTAGGTCACGGTGGCCGGCGCGGTCAGCGTGCCGGTGCGCAGCACGGTGATGACCGCGCTGGGCGTGCCCTCCTTCACGCTGAGTGTCGGGGCGCTGAACTGGAAGGCCGACTCGTCGTCCACGATGGTGACGGTGGCGACCTTCCCCACGGCGGGCAGCGCCAGCGGCCCGACCCGATCCTGGCGTTCGAGAGCACGACGGTGAAGGTTTCGTTGCCCTCGGCCTGCGTGTCCTGATGGATCGGGATGGTGATGGTGGTGGAGGTGTTACCGAAGCCGAAGCTCAAGGTGCCGGAGGTGATCTTGAAGTCGCCGTCTTCTTCGCGGCTGCCACCGATGGCCGTGCCGTCGACCGTCGCGAAGTCGACCAGGACGCCTCCGCCGAGGCCGCCGGTGCGCTGCACGGTGAGCGTGACGTTGCGCGCGTTCTCACTCACGGAGTACTTGTCCGGCACGAACTTGATCACACCGGGGAGATCGACATCGGTGATCGTGACCAGCGCGCTCGACTGGCCCTCGACGAGCTCACCACCGGACGATGGCTCGCTGAGCCTGAGCCGGAACGTGAAGGTCTTGGGCCCGTCGACGAGGTTGTCCTTGAAGACCGGGATCGCGACCGTCTTCATCGTCTCGCCGGCCTTGAAGGTCAGCGTCCCGGACTGCGAGGCGTAGTCCCGCGGCGTGCCCTCGCTGGTGGCGGTCCCGTCCACGGTGAAGTAGTCGACCGTGACGCCGCCGGCGAGGCTGGTGCCGAGCCGGCGAACGATGATCGGCACCGACCCCGCGCTCTCGGCGACCGTGTAGGTGGGCTTGTCGACCTTGAACGAGCCGGCCAGATCGTCGTCCTGGATGTTCAGGGTGGTGGTGGATTGCGGGCCGAGCTGGGTCCCATTGGTCGGCTGACCCAGGCTGAGCAGGACACTGCGATTGCCGTCCACCAGGGTGTTGTTGACGATCGTCACGCTGATCGTCCGGGTCAGCACTCCGGCGGCAAAGGTCAGCACCGACGGCGATGGGATCTTGAAGTCGCCTTCGCGCCCGGGCGTCAGCGGGGTGGCGGTGTAGGTCACCGTGAACGGCGTGGTGGACGCGCCGGTCCGTACCACCGTGATGACGGCGCTCGCCACGTTTTCCTTCACGCTGTAGACCGGCTGCTGGAACTGCACCGCAGCGCCGTCGCCGATGGTCACGACGGAGGTGGCGCGGCTGCCCAGCACGGCGCCGCCGGTCGGGTTCGTGAGCGCGAGGTTCACCGTCTCGTCGCCCTCGATCGCGGTGTCCGGCAGGGCGATCACGTTGATGGTCTTGGTGAGCTCGCCGCGCTCGAACGTCAGGGTGCCGGTGGTGCTCGTGAGCGTGCCCGACACGACATTGAAGTCCGATCCGGGGGTGGCCGTGCCGCCGGTCACGCTGTACTGCACGGTGACCGTCGTGGTGGTGGCGCCGCTGCGCTCGACGACCAGCGCGGCCGTGCCGCCCTCCGCAACTCTCGGCGCGACGCTGGTGGCGCGGAACTGCACGGTGGAAGCCGGCGGCGGCGCGGTGGCGTCGGCCTTGAGCAGCGTGAAGAAGCCGACCTGCCGGGCCTCCTCCTGCAGGCCGTCCACCCCGACGATCCGGTTCTTGGCGGCGTTCATGACGCCGCGCAGGTCGAGAATACGGAGCTCGGTGACGATGTTGCCGGTCACCGCGCCGGTCGAGTCGATGGCCAGCCGATTCGAGGTGTCGTCGTCCAGGTCGACGACGGCATCCTGTTCGCCGCCGGGACCCGTGAGCGTGCCACTGGTGATCAGCCCGCCCGAGCCGACCACGATGTTGCCGACGAGCCACTGCCCCTCGTTGCCCTGGTTGTTGAGCCCGTGCAGGCTGAACAGGTCCCAGCGGCCCACCGCGTCGGCGTTGGCGAAGGACACGCTCGGCGCAGGCCGGCGCTCGAGCACCAGGATCCCGTTCTGGACCAGGCCGGGGCCGGGTCGGTTCCGGATCGTGATACCGGCCAGCAGGCTCTTGTCCGGCGACATGTACCCTTCGAAGCTGCTGACGTCGACGGTCGCGCCCAGATCGATGGAGAAGGCGCCGGAGAAGAATCCGTTGCCCACGACGAACAGATTGCCGGTGATCGCCGTGCTCACCGGGCCGTTCGAGGAGCGCAGCGTGCCGCTGCCGATTCCGCCCTCGTCGTCGAACGTGATCGTGCCGTCCAGCGTCTCAGGGACGAAGGCCGGGAGCTCGGGAACGAGCAACGACGCGGACCGCCAGGCGCCGGTGACGTCGGCCTGGCTGAACAGGGGCGGGTCGAGCGAGGCGTTCTTCACCAGCACGACGATCGTGTACGACGGATTCTGCGACCCGGGGTTGCCGGTGGTCACGGCCACGATCACCTGCTTGCCGGGCAACATCCGACCCTGGACCTGCACCGTTCCCTCGTCGTCGCCGACCGTGCCCGACAGCGTCCCGTCGGTATTCACGGTGATGCTGCCCTCGTCGAAGAGGAACTCCGTGATGCCGTGGGAATCGACGATGCTGCCACCGAGCACGCCGCCCTGGACATTGAAGAGGATGTTGCCGAGCACGAAGCCGCCGTCTTGCGCCGGGTTCCCGACGGTCTCCGCGCCCTGGATGTTCCACAGGCCATTGAGGTCGGACGTCGCGAACTGTGCGGCGGCTGGGGCGGCGAAGCAGAGTACGACGATGAGGCTCAGCGCGATTCGAAGTACGGCCACATCTTCCCCCGATGTTCCGGCTTCACGCCTCCGTGCATGCTCTGCATCCGCCGGTTCACGACCTCGGCGGGGTGGCGACCCCGATGACCTGACGTCCGTTCGACAGCCGAGCGCGGAACGTGATCTCTCCGCGGTTGTTCAGCCCGCCCAGACTGATCTCGACGACCGTACTGCCGAACAGCGGGTCGCCGGTCTGGAGGACCTTGCCCGCCGCCGGAACGGCTCCGGTGAAGATCCCGGATGACCCGGCCGGCAGGCCGGCCCAGAAGGCTACCATTCCCGCATCGTTGATGGCGGGCGAATTGTCGTTCTGCGACAGATTTGCGTAGGCGCCGGACTCGGTGGTGGCGGTGGTCACGAACTGGCCCAGCGCGTCCTGGGTCAGCACCCGCTGAACACCCATGGTGCCGAGGGCGATGAACGAGGCCTGGCCGGGCCCGTTGAGGCTGGAGGCTCCCACCCGGAAGTCCATATCGAACAACGAGCCGTTGGCCACCTCGGTGAGCTCTCCATCGGCCTTGAACACGGCGGGCGTTTCCGTCCGGAGGAAGGTCGGAAAGAGCACCACCCCGGCGTCGTTGATCGCGGGCTGCGGCGGGAAGGACGCGAAGGTATTGCCGTTGGCGTCGGCCACCGTGACCAGGCGGTCGCCGGCAGTCTTGATGAGCACACCGGAGCCGCCGATGACGTCGGCGGTGAAGACCAGATCGCCGGTGTTGTTGAGCGAGGGGCTCCCGAAGCTGCGGAACTCGCCGCTGGCCGAACCGCTCAGCGCCATGATCGACACCGTGGTGGGTGACACGCGGAATACGCCCCGCCGGCCGTCCGCGAGTATTCCGCCGAAGGCCAGGTGGCCGGCGTTGTTGAGCGCGATCTCGTCGAAGATCGCCGCCGAGGGATCGCTGGCCAGCATGATGGAGGCGTCGCTGGTCCGGATCTCCATGGTGCCGTCGGCGAGCGTGCCCGCGTAGGCCACCACGCCGGCGTCGTTGATCCGCGGCAGCGCGAGGCTCGAAAAGCCGTCGTCGCTGGTCGTGGCGATCTCGGTGAAGGTGTAGCCCGCTGCGGCGTCGGTGATCACGAGCGTCGCCGTCGGTGCGCCGAGGATGACGGCGCCACCAGTCGGATTGGCGAGCGCCAGGCCGATGGTCTTGGTGCCGTCGGTGACCCGGTCGTCGATCACCGGCACGAGGAAGCGGGCGCTGGCCACGCCAGGCGCGAAGGTGAGCGTGCCCGCGACGGGCGAGAAGTCACCGGGGCCGGCGGTGCCCGTCGTCGTCGTCGCGTAGTCGACCGTCACCGCGAGTGCCAGGTTTCCGCTCCGGAGCAGGGTGATCTCCGCGGGCCCGGCCGACTCCAGGAGCTCGTACGTGGTGCGGCTGAACTGGATCAGGGCCGCGTCGACGATCGTGAGCACCGCGGCGCCGCGTGGTCCCAGCGCGAAGCCCGCCGACGGGCTGCTGAGCGCCAGGTTCACCGTCTCGGGCCCCTCGACGGCGAGGTCGGCGATGATCGGAACCTCGAAGTGCACGCTCGCTACGCCCGGCGGGAAGGTGATGATCCCGCTCGCGGGTGTGTAGTCGACGCCGGCGGTCGCGGAGCCGCCGGCGACCGTCGCGTAGCGGACGGTGGCCGGCTGATCGAGATTGCCCTCGCGCACGAGGGCGATGGTCGCGGCGCCGGCGGTCTCGAGCACCGAGTAGGTGGCGCTCTCGAACTGGATCGGCAGTGACGTGCGATCGGCGATGGTCAGCGTGGCCGTCGAGGCCGTGCCCAGCAGGGCGGCGCCGGCTGGCACCTCGAGGGCGAGCAGGGCGAACTCGGGGCCTTCCAGAACGGCGTCACTGGCCAGCGTGATCTGGAAGCTCGCCGCGGTGGCGGTGGAGGCGAACGTCACGCTGCCCTCGGCCGGCGTGAAGTCCGTGCCGGCCAGCGCGTTGCCACCGACGGCGCGCCAGTTCACCGTCAGCGTGGTGCCGAGGCCGCCGTCCCGCCTCACGGTGAGCGTGACCTTCTGGCCCTCGGCGCCGGAGTACGCGGGCGCGTCGAAGCGGATGTTGGAGCCGCCGAAATCGTCATCGACGATCGTGAAGACCTTGACCGCGTCGGGGCCGAGCCTGAGCCCGCCCAGCGGCTGCGGATTGCTGAGCTGGATCGTGAAGGTCTCCGCGCCCTCGGCGATGACGTCGTTCAGGATGGTCAGCGGGATCAGCTGCGATCCCACGCCCGGTGGGAAGGTGAGGGTGCCGGCCAGCGGCAGGAAGTCGACGCCGGCGATGGCGGTGCCGCTGGTGGTCTGGTAGTGCACCGTGACCCGGTCGCTCATCTTCCCGATGCGGACGACCTCGGGCATGTTGCCCACGAACCGGCCGCTGAACTGCACGAGCGTCTCGTCGTCCAGGATGGTGACCGTGGCGACTCGTCCCGGCGCCGGCGAGACCGGAAGCGAGGCCCCTCCGCGCGGATTGCGGAGCTCGACGGTGAAGGTCTCGTTGCCCTCCATGGCGGCGTCCTGGCGGATCGGAATGGTGATGGTCGCCGAGGTGTTGCCGCTCCCGAAGCTGAGGGTGCCGGACCGGGAGGAGAAGTCGTCCCCTTCCTCGCCACTGACCGCGGTGCCGTCGTGGGTGAGGAAGTCCACCGTGACGCTCCCCGCGGTGCCGCCCGTGCGCAGCACCGTGAGCGTGACGCTGCCGCCGCCTTCCGCCACGCTGTACTTGTCGCTTGCGAACTTGATCAGGCCGCCATGATCCGCCTCGGTGATGGTGGCCATGGCCGTGGACGGTGCGGACAGCGTGGCGCCGCTGCCCGGTGCGCTCAGCTCGACCCCGAACGTGCGCGGGCTCGGCGCGACCACGAAGTCCCGCAGGATCGGCACGTTGACCGTCCTCGACGCCTGGCCGCTCGTGAAGGTGAGTGGGCCGGACACCCCCGTGTAGTTGACGCCGTCGACCGCGGTGCCGGCGACGGTGCGGAAGAAGACGGTGACGTTGCCGGCCAGGCTGGTGCCCGTGCGCAGGACCGTGACCGGCAGGACCTTGGCGGTCTCGAGGACCGTGTACGCGCCGGCGTCGAGCTTGAACGCGCCGGGCGTGTCGTCGTCCTGGATCGTCAGCGTGGCGGTGGCCTGCGCCCCACGCCGGGCGCCGCTGGTGGGCGCGCCCAGGCTGAGCAGCACGGTGCGGGCGCCGTCGATCGCGCTGTTGTTGAGGATCGGCACGGTGAACTGACGGCTGGTCGTCGTCGCCGCAAAGGTCAGGGTCCCCGACACCGGCTTGAAGTGGACGTTGGCCACGGCGGTGAGCGGCGTGGCGGTGTAGGGCACGGTGAACGCCGTGCCGGCGCCGCCGCCGCGCACGACCGTGATGACCGCGCTGGCCACGTTCTCCTTGATCGAGACGGCCGGCTGCGGGAACTGCACGACGGCGTTGTCGGCGATGGTGACCACGGCGCTGGCGCGCCCCAGCACGGCGCCGCCCGTCGGGTTCGAGAGCTCGAGCCTGACCGTCTCGTCGCCTTCGACGACCGCGTCCGCCTGCGTGGTCAGCGTGAAGGTCTTGGTGGTCTCGCCCGGCTGGAACGTGAGCGTGCCGGTGCCGGAGAGCTCGTAGTCGGACCCCGCGCTGGCTGAGCCGCCAGTCACCCGATACTGCACGGTCACCAGCGTGCTGGTGGCGCGCGTGCGATCCACGAAGAGCGTGACGGTGCCACCCTCGGTGACCCGCGGCGCGGCGCTGGCGGTCCGGAATTCCACGGTCGAGGCCGGCGGCGGGGCCGTCGGCGCGACGCGGACCAGGTTCACGAAGCCGTAGTCGAGAGGATTGCGGTCCGTGTCGAGGACGTCGAACCCGAAGAGCTGGTTCGCGCTCGGCAGCAGGGTGCCGGAGATGGTGAGCGTGCGGCCTTCGGTGAATACCTCGACGACGACCTCACCGGGCCATGGCGTGCTGTAACTGCCCTCGACGATCGTGTCGACCTGGCCGTCGAGGCCGATCAGCGCGCCGCCCGTGATCGTGCCGTTCGGGCCGAGCTCGATGGTGCCGCCGAGCGATTCGCCGACCGTGCCCTGGTCACCGTGCACCTGGAGGCTGAACAGCTCCCACGTGCCGGGCTGGATCGGCGGCAGGCTCGGCGCATCGGCGCTGGGCAGGCGGGTCATCTCGAAGAGCCCGAGCTGGCGCGCGTCCGAGAGCTGCCGGTCGATGGACCCGAGCATGAGCGTCTTGTCCGGCGCCATCCGTCCGGTGAAGACGCTGGTCTCGGCCAGCGCGGGGATCGAGAGCGTTCCCGAAAAATTGCCGGTCGCATCGAGGCGCAGGGCGCCGCCGATCTCCGAGACGTCGGTCTCGTTCACGATCGAGGTGAGGCTTCCGCCGCTGATGGTCCCGTCACGCTCGATCACGATGATCCCGTCGATGACGTCGGGAATGCTCAGCGGAAGCTCGGGGACCAGCAGCGACTTCACCCGCCAGGTTCCGGTGGCGTCGGGATCCTGGGCGAACGTGGCGCCGGGCGTGGTCCTGGACATGACGACCAGCATCGATCGGGAGGCCGGCGTGCCGAAGCCTCGCGTCAGCGTTCCGACGATGCGGGTGACGGCCAGCGCGCCGTCCTGGACGAGACGGCCCTCGAACGCGGAATTGTCGCTTCCGACGCCCAGCGTGCCCGTCAGGCGGCCGTCGGAGCTGACGACGAGACTGCCCGGGAGCATCCCGAAGGGCTCGTTCAGCGCGGTCGACAGGCTGCCGGCGGTCACGATCCCGCTGGCGTCGAAGGTCACCGTGCCGTTGGCGAAGGCGGCGCCGTTGTCGACCGCGGCGCCGACGACCACGCCGCGCATGAACCAGGTGCCGTTGAGATCGGAGGCGGAGAACTGGGCGACTGCCGGGGAGGCCACGGAGAGCAGCGTCAGGGACATCACAGCGACGCGGATTGCCGCCACGGCCCCTCCGGTGTTGCGACGTCGGCCGCCATATCTACGTCCGGTGGCGCCGTCGTGCCCCGGCTCTCTCCGGGAAGACCGCATTCCGCTGGCCGCCGCGCCGCGGTAAGCAGGTGCGTCCCGGAACTTTGAGCGATAAGCCCATATCAGTCAAGGCAGAAGTCGCTTCCGGAGACCCCGAAAGCACCCTGTATACTCCGGATGGGAAGGAGCCTTCACCAAATGAGGAACCTGACTACATTCGTGACGGCCATCGGCCTGTTCCTGGCCAGCCTCCCCGTGGCCTGGGCGGGCCCTCCGACCGACACGGTTCGCGAGTACACGGACGCGGTGCAGAAGGTTCTGGAGGATCCAGCGCTCCGGAAAGAAGATCGTCGGGCCAGCGTGCGCAAGATCGCCTCGGAGGCGTTCGACGTCAACGAGAGTGCGCGCCGCGCGCTGGGTCCGCACTGGCAGCAGCGCACGCCGGCCGAGCGAGAGGAGTTCGTGCAGCTGTTCGGCGACCTGCTGGAGCGGACCTACATCGCCCAGATCGACCTCTACAGCGGCGAGCGCATTCGCTTCACCGAGGAGCGCCTCGACGGCAATCTGGCCATCGTGCGGGCCAAGCTCGTCACCAAGCAGGGGACCGAGGTGCCGGTCGAGGCGCGCATGAACCGCAAGGGCGAGCGCTGGCTGATCTACGACGTGGCCATCGAGAACGTGAGCCTGATCTCGAACTACCGCTCGCAGTTCGATCGCATCATTCGTCAGAATTCCTACCCCGAGCTCGTCAAGCGGCTGCGGAGCCGCGGCGAGATGCTGCAGGAGAAGGACGCCAAGCCGGGCCGGGCCGGCTCCTCCTGATGCCGGCATCCTCGGTCGGCGCGGTGGTGCCGGTGGAGATCGTCGGCTGGCCCACCCGCTTCGTCGGCGGTGACGGCGGAACGCGGCGGCTCTTCGAGGAGCCGTGCGGCCCGGGGGCGACCGTGCGTAGTGTCCTGCGTGGGCTGAGCCGCCGGTTCCCCGATCTCGAGGCCGCGCTCTGGCACGACGATGCGCTCGGCGAGCACATCGAGGTGCTGGTGAACGACGCCGTCCTCGGGATCGCAGCACGAGCTGGACTCTCCGATCGCCGCCGGCGACCGCATCGCGCTGCTCGCGCAATTCATGGGCGGACGCTGATGGCGACGTACCGGATCATCGCCTGGCAGAACATCCCGGCGGCGGTCGAGGTGCGCGACGACAACGGGCAGGTCACCCTGCAGCTCAGCGAGCGCTTCCAGGCGCTGATCGACTCGGCAGCCATGCAGCTCGGGCTGCACGACAACGACGCGTACCTCGAGCACTGGGGCGCGATCGAGGGCGAGGAGCGCGCTGGGTCGGCGAGCGATGTCGGGGCGGCGGTCGTGGCTGAGCTCGAGGATCGCTTCCCGGAGTACATCGCGCAGGCTCTCCGGCGGGCGTAACTCGTTCGGCGCCGCGGGCCGGCGGGCGGGGCGGCCGGAGGACGCGGTGGGGTCGTGGGACCACGAGGCTGGGGGCCGCCTCGATCCGGCCTCGGCTGGGCTCCACCACCACGGGGCGCACGGGGATAGCTGGCGGGAACGGGTCCACGACCCCACCGCGTCCTCCGGCCGCCCCGCCCGCCGGCCCGCTCCGTTGGGTGGCTCGGGCGACGGCTTCGGGCGCGCGACCGACGGCTCGTCGCTGCATCGGACGGCACGCCGTGTCCGACGGTACTTTGCATCGTCGCGACGGATCGTCGCGACGGCGGATGGGGCGCGGTGCGTCGTCGTGCCTGTCGGCGCCCCGTTTGCCCGTTGGGCCGGCGTGGGGGCTTGGTGGCGGCATCGGGCGGGTCGAGCTCCGGTGCGCGGGGCGCGGGTCTTCGTCGTGCGCTTGACGGCGCACCTCGTCTGTCGGGCGCTTTCGTCGGCGCCTCTGCCGCCTCGTTGGGTCGCTCCGTTGGGTGGTTTGGGCGGCGGCATCGGGCGCGTGGCCGACGGCTCTCGGTGAAGCGGACGGTACGTCGTGGTCGATGGTACTTCGCGGTCGTCGCGACGGATCGTCGCGACGGCGGATGTGGTCTCTTCGTTGCGCGCTCCGGCGTGCTCCTTCGTCGTGGCTGGGTGGTGGCTTTCGTCTTGGGGGGGAGGGTGCTACCGTCGGTGGGATGGCGAAGGGGATTTCGGCGAAGGCGGTGGAGGATGTGGCGCGCGAGCTGATGGCGCGCGCGGCGATCGATATTCCCGGCGGACTATCGGGACGGGGTGGTGCGGGCGCGGGATCGCGAGAGGAATCGGATTGCGCGGTTCGTGCTGGACGAGATGTTGCGGAACTGGGAGATCGCGACGGCGGAGCGGCGGCCGATGTGTGCGGACACGGGGTTGCCGCGGTACTACGTGAGGGTGGGGAACGAGGCGAGTGTCGAGGGCGGGTTCGTGGCGCTGGAGCGGGCGCTCCGACGGGCGACGGCGGATGCGACGGCGGCGATTCCGCTGCGGCCCAATCGGGTGCACCCGCTCACGCGCAAGGATCACGACAACAACGTCGGCGTGCACGCGCCCGAGGTGACCTGGGCGTTCGAGCCGGGCGCGGACTGGGTGGACATCACCACCGTGCACAAGGGCGGGTTGTTCGGCAGCGACTACCGCATGCTGTTTCCCGGCCGACGGCGTGGGCGGCATCAAGCGCTTCGTCATCGACACGCTGGTCGAGCACGGCAAGCGGGGCCTGGCCTGCCAGCCGGCCATCGTGGGGATCGGCATCGGCGGCTCGAAGGACACGTGCATGCGGCTGGGCAAGGAAGCCGCGTGCCTGCGCGCGGTCGGCAGCCGCAACCCCGAGCCGGAGATCGCCCGGCTCGAGGAGGAGCTGACGGCGCTCGGCAACTACATCGGCATCGGCGCGATGGGGTTCGCCGGGACCTCGCTGGTGGTGGCCACCCACATCGAGATCGCCTTCACCCACACCGGCGGCCTGCCGGTCGGCATCCACCAGTTCTGCCTGTCCTCGCGCCGCGCCACCGCGCGCTGCACCCCGACGGCCGCGTCGAGTTCCGCAGCGACCCCGACTGGTTCACCGACTACTACCGTCGCGAGGGCATCGAGTGAGCGCGCCGATCGAGCGGCTGGACGACGTGCGCATGGACCGGGTGGTGCTGACCACGCCGGTGAGCGACGCGGACCTGGCGCGCCTGAAGCTGGGCGACGTCGTCTATCTCGACGGCGTGGTGTACACGGCGCGCGAGGGCGTGTACCGCAAGGTCGTCGACGAAGGACAAGGGCTGCCGCCCTCGGTGCGCGCGCTCACCAACGTCAACTTCCACTGCTCGCCGGCGGCCAGCGTGCGGCCCGACGGGAGCTACGCGGTGGAGGCGGTGACCGCCACCGCCTCCTTCCGGTTCGGCAAGTCGATGACGCGCTGGTTCGAGCGCTCGGGCGCCAAGGTCATCGTCGGCAAGGCCGGGCTCACCGAGCTGGCGTACCGCGAGTGGTTCGTGCCCTACGGCAGCGTCTATCTCACCACGATCGGCTACGGCATGGGCGCCGCCTACGGCCAGTGCATCAAGGGCGTGCGCGAGGTGCACTGGCTCAAGGAGCTCGGCATCGCGCAGGCCCTGTGGGTGCTGCAGGTCGAGCGCCTCGGCCCGTTCCTGGTCGAGGGCGACCGCGAGGGGCGCAGCCTGTTTGCACTCGCCAACCGCGAGATCGATCGGCGCCTGGGCGAGGTCTACGCGGGCCTGCCCCCGTACGTGATGGGCCGCTTCGGCGAGACCACCGCGCGCACCGACGAGCTCGTGTAGCCCCCCGGACGATCCTCGGCGCAAGAGTTCACACCGCTGTGACGTGCGGCCCCGCCCCCGGGGAGAGAATCGTCCCAGGCCGAACGCGGGTCATTCAGTCTGAGGGAGGCGACACGTGAACGAAGCGACCGTACGGCGCGGGCTCTGCGCCATCCTTCTGGCCGGGCTCGCCCTGGCCGGGCTCGTCGTCGCGGGCGGCCCCTGGCTCGTGACGGCCCAGCCGCAGACGGGCCAGACGGCGCCCGACCTCACCGGCGGGCCCTGGATCAACAGCGATCCGCTCACGCTGGCCGGCCTGCGCGGGCGGGTCGTCCTGGTGGAGTTCTGGACGTACGGCTGAATCAACTGCAAGAACGTCATCCCGCAGTTGCGGGTGTGGCACGAACGGTACGAACAAGCGGGGCTCGCGGTCGTCGGCGTGCACAGCCCGGAGTTTTCCTGGGAGAAGCCTCACGACAAGGTGGTCGAGGCCACCCGCAGGCTCGGCGTGCGCTATCCCGTCGTGCAGGACAACGATTTCGCGATCTGGCGCCGCTACAGCGTGCGCGCGTGGCCGACCCTGGTGCTCGTGGACAAGCGGGGAGTGGTTCGCTACCGTCACATCGGAGAAGGCGACTATGAGGACACCGAGGCCGTGATCCAGCGGCTGCTGCGCGAGGGCGGCTGAGGACGGCCTTGCGTTCGCCGACCACCCGCCTGTCCGCGCTCGCCCTGGCCGCGATCGTGGCGCCTGCCACGATCGTGGCCATCCTCGGCTACGTCTCGCTGCGCCAGTGGGAGTCCTCGGCCGAGCTCCTGTTCCGCGAGCAGGCCCGCGACGTCGCGACCATGGCCGCCGAGAAGGTCGAGATGATGCTGCGTCTGGCCGAGGACGCCTTCCTCGACCGGCTGCAGCGTCAGCTCGCGGCGGACGACGTGGCCGAGCCCGCGCTCGATCGGATCGTGACCGAGTCCCGGCTGGTGCGCCGGCTCTACGTGTTCGAGCGCGACGGCTCGCTGCTCTATCCACGGACCTGGCGCGACCCGGCCGACGCCGCCCTGTTCGGGGAGGTGCTGCGCCCGCGCATGCAGGCCGTGTGGGAGCGCGGGGGCAAGCGCGAGGTCGCGGCCGATGGCCAGGTGTGCCTGGTCGTGCTCCTGCGGCCCCGCCGCGAGCCCGTGCTCGTCGCGTACGCGCGGGACGCCGAGGCCCTGCGCCGCGACATTCTCGAGACGTCGCTGGGCGCCCTGGAGTCGCCCACGATCGTGGCCGTGCTCGATGAGCAGGGGCGTGCGGTGTACGCGCGGAGCCCGCTCGAGCAGGCCGAGCCGGTGCTGGCCGTGCCGCTGCGCGAGGGGCTGCCGAACTGGCGCGTGGCCGTGTACGCGCCGCCGGGCGCCTCGCCGCGCGCCGTGGTGCGCCGTCAGGTCATGCTGTTCACGAGCGCCTTCGGGGTGCTGGTGGCGGTCATCGTGGCCGGCGTCGTGCTCACGTGGCGGCTGACCCGGCGCGAGACCGAGATGGCGCAGCTCAAGGCCGACTTCGTGGCCAACGTCTCGCATGATCTCAAGACGCCGCTGTCGGTCATCCGCATGTTCGGCGAGACGCTCGAGATGGGCCGCGTGCCCGACGAGGCGCGCCGGCAGGAGTACTACCGGATCATCACGCACGAGAGCGAGCGGCTCTCGCACCTGATCGACAACGTGCTCGACTTCTCGCGGATCGAGGGTGGGCGGCGCCGGTACGACCTGGCCCCCACGGCGGTGGAGCCGCTGATCCGCGAGACGCTGGACGCCTTCGCCTACCCGCTCGAGCAGCAGGGCTTCAAGGTCGAGGTCGCGGTGGCCCCGGACCTGCCCGACGTGCCGATGGACGCCGAGGCCATCGGGCAGGCCCTGGCCAATCTCATCGACAACGCCATCAAGTACTCGGACGCCGATCGCGTGATCGCGATCGACGCGCGTCGCGACGGCGACGGGATCGCGCTCGGTGTCGCCGACCGCGGCGTCGGCATCCCGCCCGCCGAGCACGCGCGGATCTTCGAGAAGTTCTACCGGGTCGGGCGCAGCGAGACGCAGGGCCGTCGGGGCAGCGGCGTCGGCCTCGCGCTGGTCCGGCACGTCGCCGAGGCCCATCGACGGCCGACGTGAGCGTGCAGAGCGCACCGGGACAGGGCAGCCGCTTCACGCTCTGCCTGCCGCTCGGTCCGCCACCCGGTGTGGAAGGCGGCGCATGCCCCGCATCCTGATCGTGGACGACGAGCCGGCGATCGTGCGCGGCCTGGAGGACAACCTCCGGTTCGAGGGCTACGAGACGCTGACGGCCACCAGCGGCGAGGAGGGGCTCAGCCGCGCGCTGGGCGAGGCGCCCGACCTCGTGCTGCTCGACATCATGATGCCCAAGCTCTCCGGCTGGGACGTCTGCCGCGAGCTGCGCCGCCGCGGCGTGGACGTGCCGGTGATCATGCTCACCGCGCGGGGCGAGGAGGTCGATCGCGTGCGCGGCCTCGAGCTGGGCGCCGACGACTACGTCACCAAGCCGTTCTCGCTGCGCGAGCTGCTGGCCCGGGTGCGCGCCGTCCTGCGCCGGCCCGGGCCGCGGCAGAAGTTCGAGGAGCTCGCCTTCGGCGAGGTGCGCGTTCACCGGCGCGGGCGGCGGGTGAGCCGTGCCGGCCGCGAGGTCCGCATGACGCGCAAGGAGTTCGATCTGCTCGTCTACCTGGTCGAGCACCAGGGCGACGTGATCACGCGCGAGCGGCTGCTCGACGAGGTGTGGGGCTACGAGCGGTTCCCCACGACGCGCACGGTGGACACGCACGTACTGCGCCTGCGTCGCAAGCTCGAGAGCGATCCCGACCGGCCGGTCTTCATCCAGACCGTGCACGGACAGGGTTACCGATTCGTCATCCCGTGAGACGCTGAGAGTCTGAAGGAGGAGTCATGCGCCTGCGCTATTCGGAGATCACGCCCGAGACGCTCTATCTGAGCCGCCGCGAGCTGCTGGCCGGGGCGGGGGCCGCCGCGCTGGCGGTGGCCGCCGGCGCCGGCGATGCCGGCGCGGCGACGGCGCCGCCGGCCCTCGCGCCCCTGAAGGCCACGCCCAACCCGGCCTATCGCGTCGCCGATGCGCCCACCAAGATGGACGCCGCCACCACCTACAACAACTTCTACGAGTTCGGGACCAACAAGGACGATCCGGCGCGCCTGGCGGCGAGCCTGAAGCCACGCCCGTGGCACGTGAAGGTGGACGGGCTCTGCGCCAAGCCCACGACCTTCGACATCGAGGAGATCGTGAAGATCGCGCCGCTGGAGGAGCGCATCTACGCGCTGCGCTGCGTCGAGGCGTGGTCGATGGTGATCCCGTGGATCGGCTACTCGCTGGCGGCCCTCCTGAAGAAGGTCGAGCCCACCGGGCAGGCCAAGTACGTGGAGTTCACGACGCTGAAGGACCCCGAGCAGTTCCCCGGGCAGAAAGGGGGCTTCTTCGGCGGCTCGCTGGACTGGCCCTACACCGAAGGGCTCCGGCTGGACGAGGCGATGCATCCGCTCACGCTGCTCACCGTCGGCATGTACGGGACCGTGCTGCCCAACCAGAACGGCGCGCCGATCCGGGTCGTCATTCCCTGGAAGTACGGCTTCAAGAGCGCCAAGTCGATCGTGCGCATCCGGCTCACCGACACCGAGCCTCCGACGGCGTGGAACAAGGCGGCGCCGCGGGAGTATGGCTTCTACTCGAACGTGAACCCGGCCGTCGACCACCCGCGCTGGAGCCAGGGTACCGAGCGGCGCATCGGCGAGTTCCGCCGGCGCCAGACCTTGCCCTTCAACGGCTACGCCGATCAGGTGGCATCGCTCTACAGCGGGATGGACCTCAAGAAGAACTTCTGAGCGTGTCGTCCCGGGCTCGGCTCGGTCTCAAGGTCTTCGTCTGGCTCGTCGGCCTGGCGCCGCTGGCGGCGCTGGCCTACTGGTTCTGGACGGACGACCTCACGGCGAACCCGATCGAGTTCGTGACGCGGACGCTCGGGGACTGGGCGCTGCGCCTGCTGCTGGCCAGCCTGGCCATGACGCCGCTGCGCTTGCTGTTCGGTCTGAGCTGGCCCCTGACGCTGCGGCGGCTGCTCGGCCTGTTCGCCTTCGCCTACGTCGTCCTGCACTTCGGCGTATGGATCGTGCTCGACCACTTCTTCGACTGGCGCACCATGGGCGAGGACATCGCCAAGCGCCCCTGGATCACGGTGGGCGTGGCCGCGCTGGCGCTTGCTGACGCCGCTCGCCGCCACGTCGACCACCGGGATGATCAAGCGCCTGGGCGCCGTGGCGTGGCGGCGCCTGCATCGCCTCGCCTACGTGGCGGCGGTGCTCGGCTGCCTGCACTACATCTGGCTGGCCAAGAAGGTGCTGATGGCGCCGAAGGTCTACGCCGCGGTGCTCGGGCTGCTGCTCGCGGTCCGCGGGTGGGACGCGGCCCGCCGATACCTGCGCCGGCGCGCGGCCGGCCGACCGCTCGTGGTAGGCTCCCGGGGATGATCCGGCCGCCCGGGCGATTCCGCCTCGCCACGCTGGTGCTCGGTCTGGCGCTGGCCGGGTGCGCGACCGCCACACCCACGCCGTCCACGACGCCCGCGGCCGCGGCACCCACCCGCGAGGTGCTCGCCAATGGCGTCGTGCTCATTGCGCAGGATCATCGCGCGGCCGAGGTCGTGTCGCTGCAGCTCTGGATGCGCGTGGGCGGCCGCGACGAGAGCCCCGACGAGCTGGGGCTGAGCCACTACCTCGAGCACATGCTGTTCAAGGGCACGCCGACCCGCCCGCCGGGCGCCATCGACACGCTCATCGAAGGCTTCGGCGGCAACAGCAACGCATTCACCTCCTACGACTTCACCCACTACGACGTGCTGGTGCCGGCCGCCCATGTGCGAGCGGCCATGGAGCTGCTGGCCGACATCGCGGTGAACGCCAGCTTCGTGCCGGCCGAGCTGGAGGCGGAGAAGAAGGTCGTCTTCGAGGAGATGAACATCCTGCAGGACGATCCGGACAAGTTCCTCACCCGGCGGCTGTCGGAGACGGCCTACGTCGGGCATCCCTACGGGCGCTCGATTCTCGGGACGCGGGAGATCGTGCGGGACCTCACGCGTGATCAGCTGAACGCCTACTACAAGAAGCGCTACGTGGCGCCGAACATGGTGCTGGTCGTGGTGGGGCCGGTGCCGGTGGCCCAGGTGCGCTCGCTGGCCACCGATGTGTTCGGCCGGCTGGCCGCCACCGCGGCGCCCCCGCGGCCCTCCACGCCGATCCCGTCGCTCGCCGGCGGCCGTCGCGACGACGTCTCGCGTCCAGAGCAGGAGGCCGGGCTCGGGCTGGCGTGGCAGGCGCCGGCCACCCGCCTGGCGGCCGACGAGATCACCGCGGTGGATCTGCTGACCTACATCCTCGGCGACGGCCCCAGCTCGCGGCTGAACCAGACGGTGCGCGAGGACAAGCGCCTGGTGCAGTCGATCGACGCGAGCTACGTCACGCGGGAGCAGTCGGGCATCGTGGCGATCACCGCGCGTCTGGACGCCAAGAACCTGGACGCCGCGCAGGCCGCGATCCTGGACGTCATCAAGCGGGTGCGCGCCGAGGGCGTGACCGAGGACGAGCGGCAGCGCGCGATCATCACCGCCGAGGCGGCGTACGCATTCGACATCGAGACGGCGGAGGGGCTGGCCCGATCCTACGGCCAGGCCGAGACCACCTGGACGCTGCCCGACGAGCTGCAGTACCTGACGCGCCTGCGCCAGGTCAGCGCCGCCCAGATCCAGGCCGCCGCCCGCAAGTACCTCGGCGACGACAACTACGCGCGCGTGCGCCTGCGGCCGGCGGGCGCCAGGTGAGTCGCGCCCGCGTTCCGTTGCTCTCTGTGCTGCTCGTGGCGTTGCTGGCCGCGTCGTGGCCGGCGCGAGCCCAGACCCCGGCTGCGACGGTGCACGCGGCGCGGCTGGACAACGGGCTCACCGTCGTCGTGCGCGAGAACCCGGTGGCCCCGGTGGTGGCGGTGGCCCTGCTCGTCCGGATGGGCTCCCGCTGGGAGACGCCGGCCAACGTGGGCATCTCGAACTTCACGCACGCGGTGATGGTGAAGGGGACCACCAAGCGGAGCGGCGGCGATCTGGCGGAGACCGTGGCCTCGCTGGGTGGCAAGATCAGCGCGTCGGGGGACGTGGACTACTCGGGCATCCAGGGCACCGCGCTGTCCCGCTACTGGCGCGAGCTGCTCGAGATCACCGCCGAGCTGGCGCTCTCTCCGCGGATGTCCGCTGACGACGTGCCGCGCGAGCGCGAGTGGCTGCTGAGTCGGATCCAGCGCCGCCGCGACAACGCGCCGGCGCGCGCCTTCGACGAGCTGTACGCGGCGCTGTTCGGCAGCCATCCCTATGGGCTGCGGAGCATCGGCACGCGGCAGTCGCTCGAGCGTATCGACCACGCGGCGATCCTGGCCTGGTATCGCGCCTTCTATCGGCCGGAGCGCATGACGCTGGCGGTCAGTGGCCAGGTGGCAGCATCGGAGGTGATCGCCGAGGCCCGCCGGCTCTTCGGCGCACAGCCCGGCGGCGGCGCCACGCCGGATCCGCCGATCCCGCCGCCCCACGCGGCCGGTGGCCGCAAGGTCATCGAGCAGGAGGCGCAGCAGACCCAGATTCTCGTCGGCGGGCTGGCGCCGTCGCTCGACCATCCAGATCACGCCGCCGTCAAGGTGCTCTCGACGATCCTGGGCGGCGGCATGGCCGGACGTCTGTTCGTGGAGCTGCGGGACAAGAGCGCGCTCGCCTACACGGCGGCGTCCTACTACGATCCCGTCCACGAGACCGGCGCCCTCATCCTCTACCTCGGCACCGCGCCCCAGAATGCGGCGCGGGCCGAGCCCGCGTTGATGCGCGAGATCGCGCGGGTTCGCGACGAGCCGGTGCCGGCCGAGGAGCTGGCCCGGGCCAAGGGCTATCTGCTCGGGCGCTACACGATGGATCGGCGCACCAACGAGCGCCTCGCCTGGTACCTGGCGTTCTACGAAGTCGAGGGCGTGGGTCGCGAGTATCCCGATCGGTATCGCGCGCGGGTCGAGGCGGTCACGCGCGGCCGACGTTCAGCGCGCCGCGCGCACCTACCTGGCCAACCCCACCACCGTCATCCTGGGTCCGCGCTAAGCCTCCGGTCGACCGGGGGACGCCGAATGGGGCCCCTCCGGGATCCGTCAAACAGGCAGGAGGCGGACATGACGATCAAGCGCATCCTGACGGCGGGCGTGGGGCTCGGGCTGGTGGCGGTGCTGACCTCGGCGTGCGCCACCGTGGGCGGCGCGGCGGTCGGGGCCGGGGCCGGCGCGGCGATCGGGGCCGGGACAGGCAAGGGAGCCGGCAACGGTGCGCTGATCGGAGCGGGCGTGGGGGCGGCGGCCGGGACGATCTACGGCGTGACGCGACACTGATCCGGCGGCCGGGCTGAGCCCGACCCCGGCCGGGCTCAGCTGAGCTCTTCGGCTCGGCGGGCGCGCGCCTCGTCGGCGGCGCGGATCTCGTCGGCGAAGAGCCCGACGTGGAGCGGACACGGCGGCTTGTTCTCTTCCACGTACTGACAGTCGGTCTGGTTGCACTGGACGAAGTAGCCCTGCGGCCGCCCGAACCCCCCGTGCCGCTTGAGCCGGATCATCACCGTCTCGGACACAACCTCGCACCAGAACTCCCGGGCGCGACCTCGACTCACATGCACCTCCTGGAAACGGGGCCCGCATCAAGATGCAGGCCACAACGACTCTCCAACCATACGCCCGAGGACCACACCGCACAATGATTCTGGTGAGCGCACGGGCCGATTTCCGTCGTAGGCCGTTGGGAATTCCGTTATAGTGGGCCGGTAGCGCGCTCAATTCGGCGCTAACGTTTGCGCGGAGGATCCCGTTTGCGTCGCTCCGGTCTCGACTTGGGTGGAGTCGCCCGGCTATTGCTGTCCTCGCTCGCCATTGCAGGTCTTCTCACTGGATGCGGCACGATGTCCCGGAGCCTCAGCCTCGATTCAGCCCTGGTCGCAAGCCAGACGGCGCCCCCGGACGGCGAGCTGAAGTCGTCGGATGACACGGTGACCGCCGCGGTTGCCGACGGCTCGGGAGCATCCGCGGTCGAGCCCTTGGCCTGCGAGGACGCCGCCGTGGTCAAGGACGGCTCCGAATCCGACGCGCTGGTCCGGGTGACCGGATCGATCGACGGCGTGGAGCTGGTCACCCTGACCGGCGAGCTCTTCGATACCGATCCCGACGTCAGCTCGGCGCTGGTCCAGCAGTCGACTGATCTCACCGACGCCGACGCCGAGGAGTACGATCCGTGGGAGTCGTTCAACGAGAAGATGTTCACGTTGAACCGCAACCTGGACCGCTTCATCCTGAAGCCGGTCGCCTTCGTCTACAACCACATCATGCCGGAGCCGTTCCAGGTGATGATCGCCAACGGCTTCGACAACATCAAGTTCGTCCCCCGCATGATCAACAACCTGCTGCAGGCCAAGTGGGGAGGCGCCGGCCGTGAGCTCGGCCGCTTCCTGATCAACAGCACCTTCGGCATCGGTGGGCTCTTCGATCCCGCCAAGGATTACTGGGGGATCCCGAAGAGCAGCGAAGATTTCGGTCAAACGCTCGGGGTGTGGGGCAGTGGCCCTGGGCCGTATCTCATCTTACCGGGCATGGAGCCGATGACCGTCCGGGACGGCGTCGGCAAGCTGGTCGATAGCTTCCTCGATCCGTTGAGCTACTTCATCCCCTTCATCTGGGATCGGCTGGGGATGAAGGCGGGTGACATCGTCAACGATCGCGCGCTCAACTACGATCTGTTTCAGGGATTCGAGGAGAGCGTGATCGACCTGTACAGTGCGGTACGCCACGGCTACCTGCAGCGCCGGGAGCGGCTGATCCGGGAGTAGCCGCGCCGGAGGAGCGCCTACCTTGAGGCGGCGGATGTGGGTCGGCGGCGTCACCGCCGGCTTCCTGGTCTCGGTCCTGGCGTTGGCGCTGTGGTCGCGCGCTGGTGCGGCCCCCACGGCATCCCGTGAGCTCGCCTCCGGTCGCCAGCTCTACGCCACCCACTGCGTGGCCTGTCACGGCGAGAGCGGGCGGGGCGACGGGCCCTCGGCCGCCGGCTTCGGGACCAAGCCCTCCGACCTCACCGACGGCCGTCTCATGAACCGCCTTCCGGACGAGTTCCTGGTCAACATCATCCTGCACGGCGGCCCGGCCGAGGGACTGTCGCCCAACATGCCGCCGTTCGCCGGCTATCTCGGTGAGGCCCAGACGCGTGACATCATCGCGCACCTGCGGTCGCTCGCCCAGCCGGCGTTCGTCCCGGGGACTGCCGCATCGCTGGTCACGGTTCCGGGTGCCCCGCGCCAGCCGATCCTCTTCAGCCACCTGATCCACGCGGGCTCGTTCGGGATCGAGTGCCAGTTCTGCCATGCCGACGCCCGGCGCTCGGAGTACGCCGGGCTGCCGTCAGTGGAGCGCTGCATGGGCTGCCACAAGATCATCGGGGCGCAGGACAATCCGGAGATCGGCAAGATCCACGGCTATAGCCAGCGGGGTGAGCCGATCCCCTGGGTCCGCGTGTTCAAGCTCCCGGAGTTCACCCACTTCCCCCACAAGCCGCACATCCGCGCCGAGCTCGCCTGTCAGACCTGCCACGGCCCGATCGAGCGGATGCGGGTGGTCGGCGCCCATACGGGGCCGCGCCTGGTGAACGATCTGGCGATCCTGGTGGGAATGCGGGCCGCCCCGCCCCCTCTGTCGATGGGCTGGTGCGTGGACTGTCACCGGCAGCAGAACGCCACGCGGGGGACCCGGGCTCCGCTCGACTGCGTCGCCTGCCATCACTGAGGATCGGTCCGGGACTGAGGATCGGTCCGGGCGCCCGACTGCGTCGGCACGGAGCGGATCAGTGCGGTGACCTGGTCCAAGCTCTATCGTCGGACGGACCGTTCATGCTACCGTTAATCCACTCTATTGTTGGCAAGAGCGGACGAAAATTGATCGCCACGAGGACAACGTCATGCACACGCTGAGGCCCCGATCGACCATCGTCGGACTCGTCGGGTTGCTGGTGCTCGCGGCCTGGGGCTCCGCCCAGGCCCAGATGCAGCCGGCGAGCGCCGAGCTCGTCCGCGCCACCGGGCGCGTCGATCTGATGCCGAGGGGGCAGGCCGCCTGGACGCCGGGATCGGTCGGAGCCCGGCTGGTCGAGGGTGACCAGATCCGTGCGCTGGCGGGCGGCTCGGCCGATCTCGTTCTGCCGGATGGCAGCACGATCCTCATCGCCGAGAACTCGCGCTTCGCGGTGACCAAGCTCGACTACGACGCGGCCAACCGCGACCGGGACGCCTCGTTCCACGTGGTGGCCGGCAAGGTTCGGGCCCAGGTCTCGCAGGCCGCGGTCTCGGTGGTCCGGGCGCGGCAGTCGAACTTCAACATCTCGACGCCGAGCGGCGTGGCCGCCGTCCGCGGCACCATCGTCGTGATGGCCTACAACCCGGCGACGCAGGAGACGCTGACGTACGTCTTCCCGTCACCCGGCCAGGCGGCGTCCGCGGCCCGCGTGACGTTCGTGAGCAAGGGTGGACAGTCGGTGACGGTCACGGGTGGCAACTTCGTTCGCCAGACCGGTGGCGGGGCCCCCACCAATCCGACGCCGATCGGCAACCTGCCGCCGGCCGTTCAGACCGCGCTCACGACCGCGCAGAACGGATCGACCCAGGGCTCCAACGAGCTGGTCGTCATCTCGGTGCCGCTGCCGACGCCGCAGGAGACTCAGAACACCGTCAACACCGGGACGGGGGTCAACAACCCGGTGACGCCGGTGAACACCTCGGGGGTGACGCCGAACCTGCCGATCCCGCCGCCATATAGCGGAGCGGGGGATCCGTGCACCGGCTCTTCCGGCAGCACCGCGAACTGTACGACGGCGTCGCAGGTGTGCCCGGCCGGGTTCACGGGCACGCCTCCCAATTGCGTGCGGACGTCGAGCTGCCAGTCGCCGCCCTGCGAGTAGCCCGAGCTATCCGCCCGGCGTGGTCTTGAGCCCGACCAGCTCGTAGACCACGACCGGGCGAGTCTTTCCCTTCACCTTCACCTCGCCCAGCTCCCGCACCTCGATCGCATCCCCGGCCGCCTCGACCGTGCCGTCGCTGATGATGATGTGCTTGTCGGTCTGGTAGTCCTTGTTGAGCGACTCCAGCCGCGCGCCCAGGTTCACCTCGTCGCCGATGACCGTGTAGTCGAAGAGCTGCTCGGAGCCGAGGTTGCCCACGACCATGTTGCCGGTGTTGACGCCGAGGCCGATCCGGAACGGCTCGCGGCCCTCGGCCAGCCACTTGGCGGTCAGCCGCTCCACCTCGGCGGCCATGCGCAGGGCGGCGCGGCAGCCGCGCAGGGCGTGGTCGGGATAGACGATCGGCGCGCCGAACTCCGCCATCACCGCATCACCGATGTACTTGTCGAGCGTGCCGCCCTCCTCGATCACGATGCGGGTCATCTCGGTCAGGTACTCGCGGAGCATCTGCACCACCAGCTGCGGGTCGTTCTTCTCGGTGAAGGTGGTGAAGTCGCGGATGTCCGAGAAGAGCACGGTGAGGTTGCGCAGCTCGCCGCCGAACTGCAGCGCCTCGGGGTTGTCCACGATGCGCGCCACGACCTCGGGGCTCACGTACTGCTGGAACGCGCGCTTGGTGTACTGCCGCTGCCGCTCCTCGGTGAAGAAGCGATAGACGGTGACGGCGATGAAGGTGAGCAGCATCGCCAGCGAGGGGTAGACGAGGGGAATCCACAGCTCGCGCCGGAAGGCGTAGTGCGCCGCGCCGAACAGGGCCGCCCCCACCGCCAGCGTGAAGAAGATGCTCGGCACCGGCCGCATGATCGGCAGCACGAGGGCCAGCAGCAGCGGAAACGCGATGATCCCGGCCATCTCGGCCAGCTCGATCCACACCGGCCGGACGATGAAGCGCCGGTCGAGGATGTTCGCCGCCATGTTGGCGTGCTTCTCGACTCCCGGCATGTTGGGCGAGAACGGCGTGACCCGCAGGTCGAACAGCCCCTCGGCGGTGGCCCCGATGAAGACCACGCGATCCTTGACCCGCTCGAGCCCCTTGCCCCCGAGCACGTCGGCGGCGGAGATGTGCGGGATGGTGCCCTGGGGCCCCGCGTAGTCGATGAGCACACGGCTGCGCGCATCGGTCGGAATGACGATGTCGCCGAGCCTGACGGAGTCGCCGAAGCTCACCTGGCGGACGGAGGGGTCGAGGCCGGCCGCGACCCGGATCGCCTCGATCGCCAGGCTGGGGTAGTAGTAGCCGCGCGACTCGACGATCAGGGCCTCGTAGCGGGTCGAGCCGTCGCCTTCCTGGATCATGTTCACGTGGCCGACCGCCGCGGCGGCCGACAGCAGCGACGGGATCGGGAACGTCTCGCCGACGGCGTGCAGGGGAGGAAAGTCGCCGCGCTCGGGATAGTTCGTGAAGGGCTGGCTCTTGCTGGCCGGCGGCGGATCCGTCGCGGAACGCACGCCGATCGCCGACTTCAGCGGTGAACCCTTCCGCTCCGGCGGCGCGGTCGGCACCCCCTCGAAGACGAAGTTGCTGGCCAGGACCACTCGATCGGCGTCGCGGATCGCCGCGGCCAGCGCGGCGTCGGGATCGGCCTCGAGGGCCAGCTGCTGCAGCTCGGTGCGGACGGCAGCGTCGAGGTGGCGCGCCTGCAGCCGCTTGGTCAGCCGTTCCAGCGCCGCGCGCTCGTTGCTGGCCTCCGGCTCGCTGATGAGCACGTCGAACGCGATCGCCGCGGCGCCGGCCTGGTCGAGCTTGCGCACGAGATCGGCCAGCACGGTGCGTGACCACGGCCAGCGTCCCACCGCACGCACGCTCGCCTCGTCGATGGCCACGATGGCGACCTGCGAGTTGGCCGGGCGGGGGCCGCGCAGGCGGAAGTGCTGGTCGAAGAGGTTGAACTCGACCACGTACAGGAAGTTGGGCGCCAGGTAGTAGATCAGCCCGACCAGCGCGATGACGCCGAGCGCGATCAGCAGGGAGGCCCGCCAGGCGCGGCGCGCGACCTTGGCCATCAGTCGGCGGCTTTGAAGTACTTCGCGGCCGGATGGTGGAAGACGAGGGCGGAGACGGACGCCTCGGGATCCATCATGAATCCCTCGGTGAGGGCGATGCCGACCTCCTCGGGGCGCAGCAGACGCCAGAGCGTGGCCTGGTCCGCAAGGTCGGGGCAGGCGGGGTAGCCGAACGACACGCGCAGGCCGCGATAGTGGGCCTTGAGCTTGTCGGCGATGCTCAGCTCGGAGGGATCGGGGAACCCCCACAGCGTGCGCAGGCGTGCGTGCAGCCACTCGGCCAGCGCCTCGGCGCTCTCGATCGCCAGCGCCTGCAGCGCGTGGGAGCGCAGATAATCGCCGCGCTCCTTGGCCGCGGCCGCCCGCTCGCGCACGCCTTCACCGCAGGTGACGGCGAACAGCGCGACGTAGTCGTCGCGATCCTCGCGGACGTAGTCGCTCAGGCACAGCCGCTCGCCGGCCGGCTGGCGCGGAAAGACGAAGCGCGCGGCCGTCGCCCCGTCGGCATCGAAGAGCGTGAGGGCCTCGCCGGCGGCCCGCGCCCTGAACCACTGATAGACGCCGTGCGCGCGGAAGAGCCGCTCACGCACCGCCTCCGTCTTGAGCGCCTCGATGACCTCCTGCAGCTCCAGCGCCTTGGGATCGCCCTCCTCGAGCAGCCGGAGCACCGGCCCGCGCAGGCCGAGGTGCTTGCCGTAGAGCATCTGTAGGTTGAGGTAGGGATAGATGTGCGTCAGCGGCACGTCGCGCAGGACGTGCCGCTCGAGGTCGGGCGGGGTCTGGACCTCGGCCGCCGCCACCCGGGTGATCGGCGCCGCGGGCGCGCTCGCCGGCGCCGGCGCGGCCTCGACAGAACCCTCGACCAGGGCCGCCTGCTCGCGTCGGACGCGCTCGACGAGCGCGTCGTGGGTCACCGCCGAGAAGAGCTGGTTGGCCAGATCGAGGCCGTCCATCGCGTCCTTGGCGTAGAGCGTGACGCCGCCGTACTCGGCGGCGATGCGCGTCGCCGTGAACTTGCGGGTGAGCGCGGCGCCGCCGACGAACAGCGGGATCTCGATGCCGGCGACGCGCAGGTCCTGGGCCGTGACCACCATCTGCTGGGCCGACTTCACCAGCAGGCCGCTCAGCCCGAAGGCATCCGGCTTGTGCACGCGGTAGGCCGCGATCAGCTCCTCGGGCGGGATCTTGATCCCGAGGTTGATCACCCGGTAGCCGTTGTTGGACAGGATGATGTCGACCAGGTTCTTGCCGATGTCGTGCACGTCGCCCTTCACGGTGGCCAGCACGATCGTGCCGCGGGTGGTGGCCTCGGCCTTCTCCATGAACTGCTCGAGGTGGGCCACCGCGGCCTTCATCGCCTCGGCCGACTGGAGGACCTCGGCCACGATGAGCTGGTTGTCGTTGAAGAGCCGGCCCACCTCGTCCATGCCGCGCATGAGCGGGCCGTTGATGATGGCCAGCGGAGCGGCCTCGGCCAGCTTGGTGTCGAGATCCTCGATCAGCCCGTCGCGGCTGCCCTCGACGATGTAGCGCGCCAGCCGCTCGTCGAGCGAGAGCGAGCTCTTGACCGGCGCCGTCTTGGTGCGATCGCGGAAGTGGGCGGCGAAGGCCGCCACCGGATCGGCCCCGCGCGCGTAGATCAGATCCTCGGCCAGCCGCCGCTCCTCCTCGGGGATCGAGGGATAGCGCTCCAGCCGCTCGGTGTTGATGATCGCGTAGTCGAGCCCGGCCTTGACGCAGTGATAGAGGAAGACGCCGTTGAGCACCTCGCGGCCGGCGGCGGGCAGCCCGAAGGAGACGTTGGAGATTCCCAGAATCGTCCGGCACTCGGGGAAGCGCGCCTTGATGGCGCGCAGTCCCTCGATCGTCTCCACCGCCGAGCCGACGTAGTTGGCGTCGCCGGTGCCCACCGGGAAGACCAGCGCGTCGAAGATCAGATCGCGCGCGGGCAGCCCGTACTGCTCGGTGAGCAGCCGGTACGAGCGCTCGGCGATGGCCAGCTTGCGCTGGCGGGTCACCGCCATGCCCTGCTGCTTGTCCTCGTCGATGCAGCCCACCACGACCGCGCCCCCGTACTGACGGAGCAGCGGCGCCACCTTCTCGAAGCGCTCCTCGCCGTCCTCCAGGTTGATCGAGTTGACGATGGCCTTGCCCTGGCAGTGGCGCAGCGCCACCTCGAGCACGGCGGCGTCGGTGGAGTCGATCATGAGCGGGACCTTGACCCGCCGGGTCAGCTCGCCCATGAAGCGGTCCATGTCGGTCGACTCGTCGCGATCGGGATTGGCCAGGCACACGTCGAGCACCTGGGCGCCCGCCTTGACCTGGGCCCGGCCGACCTCGGCGGCGTCGTCGAAGCGCTCGGCGACGGCCAGCTCCTTGAACTTGCGCGAGCCGATGACGTTGGTGCGCTCGCCCACGAAGATCGGCCGGTTGTCGTCGGCCGGGTAGAGCACGTCCACCCCGCTGACGGCGGGGGCGCGGTCGACCGGCGGCACGCGCGGGCGGCGGCCCCGCGTCAGGGCGGCGATGGCCGCGATGTGCGCCGGAGTGGTCCCACAGCAGCCGCCAACCAGGTTTACCCAGCCCTCGTCGAGGAAGCGCTTGAGCTTGAAGGCGAGACTGGCCGGCGTCTCGCCGTACTGGCCGCGCTCGTCGGGCAGGCCGGCGTTGGGATAGACGCTCACGAAGGCGGTCGCCAGAGCGGCCAGCGAGCGGAGGTGGTCGGTCATGAACTCGGGGCCGGTGGCGCAGTTCAGCCCGACCGAGCAGGGCGCGAGGTGCTCGAGCGACACCCACAGCGCCTCGACGCCCTGGCCGGCGAGCATCGTGCCGGTCGGCTCGATCGTCGCGCTCACCATCAGCGGTAACGTCGAGCCGGCCTCGCGCTGGGCATCGGCCACGCCGAGAGCGGCGGCCTTGACGTTCAGCGTGTCCTGGCAGGTCTCGAGCAGCAGCGCGTCCACCCCGCCGGCGATGAGCCCGGCCGCCTGCACCCGGTACCCGAGGCGCACGTCGTCGAACGTCACGTTCCGGGTGACCGTGATCGTCCGCGTCGACGGTCCCATGGCGCCGATCACCAGCGCGTCGCCCACCGCCTCGCGGGCCAGCTGGGCGGCGGCGCGCGAGATCTCCCACGCGCGGTCGGCCAGGCCGTACTCGGCGAGCACGTAGGGGGCGCAGCCGAAGGTGTTGGTGGACACACAGTCGGCGCCGGCGTCGACGTAGGCCCGGTGAACGCCGCGGACGACGTCCGGACGCGTCAGGTTGAGGTGCTCGTTGCAGCCCTCCAGGGCCGCGCCACCGAAATCATCGGCCGACAGGTCCGCCGCCTGGAGCATGGTGCCCATGGCGCCATCGAGCACGAGGATGCGCTCCTGGAGCGCGCGGCTGAGTCGGGACATGCAATCCATAGTAGCGTAGTAGGTGGTATCTTTCGCCCATGACGACGACCCCTGCGCTCTCGCTCGAAGGTGTCCGTGTGCTCGACCTCTCCCGGGTGCTGGCTGGCCCCTTCTGCGGCATGCTGCTGTCCGATCTCGGCGCCGACGTCATCAAGATCGAGGACACGGGCAGCGGCGACGAGTCGCGGACGTGGCCGCCCCACAAGGATGGAGAGTCGGCGGCCTTTCTGGTCATCAACCGCAACAAGCGGGACATGACGCTCGACCTCAAGGCCCCGGAGGGCGTGGCGATCCTCAAGACGATGATCGCCAGCGCGGATGTCCTCATCGAGAACTTCCGGACCGGGACGATGGAGTCGTTCGGTCTCGGCTACGACGCGCTGTCGGCGATCAATCCCAAGCTGGTGTACTGCTCGGTGTCGGCGTTCGGCCGCACCGGCCCGCGCAAGGACGGCGCCGGCTACGAGGCGCTGATGCAGGCCTTCAGCGGCATCATGTCCATCACCGGCGAGCCGGGCGGGCCGCCGGTCCGGGCCGGCGTGTCGTTCCTCGATCTCACCACCGGGATCTTCTGCGCCTTCGGCATCGTCAACGCGCTGCTGCACCGGGTCAGCACGGGCCTCGGCCAGCGGGTCGATGCCTCGCTGCTGGAGACCGCGGTGACGCTCTTGAACTATCACGCCGAGGGCTACCTGCTGACCGGGGCCCAGCCCAAGGCGCTCGGCTCCTCGCATCCCTCGCTGTCGCCTTACCGCACCTTCAAGTGCCGCGACGGGCAGTGGGTGTTCATCGCCGGCGCCAACGACCGGTTCTGGCAGCGGCTGGCGCCCGCGCTCGGCCTGCCCCACATGGTGTCCGACCCGCGCTTCGCGGTGAACATCGAGCGGGTGAAGAATCGGCGCGAGCTGGAGGAGGCGCTGGAGGCGGCGATCGCCAGGCACGATCGCGAGCCGTTGCTGAAGGTGCTCGAGGAGGCGGGCGTGCCGGCGACCCCGGTGAACACCGTGGCCCAGGTGATGGAGGATCCGCAGACCGCGGCGCGCGCGATGATCCAGCGCGTGGTGCATCCGCGGCTGGGCGAGATCCCCGTCGTGGGCACGCCGGTGAAGTTCTCGCGCATGAAGGCGGGTGTGCGCACCCCGGCGCCGCAGCAGGGCGAGCACACCGACCAGGTGCTCGCCGAGTACGGCTACTCGTCCTCCGACATCGCCGCGCTCCGGGCCAAGAAGGTCGTCGTGTAGCCTCGGGAGTGGAGAGTCTGGAGAGAGGACGCACCGTCATCCGTCGGCTGACCTCCGCCACGCTGCTGGCCCTGCTGCTGACCCTCGGTCATCTGTCCGTCGCCCGCGCCGAGCTCTACCGGTGGACCGACGCCGAGGGCACCGTCCACTACACGACCGACCCGGCCTCGATCCCGCCCGCGTTTCGCGGCGCCGTGCGCGAGATCGACACACCGACGCCGGGCCCGGTGATGATCCCGGCCCCCGCGCCCGCCGGCGTGGTGGTGCCGTACGCGGGCGGGCCGCTGATCGTGGACGCCTCGCTGAACGGGGTGGCGTTGCGCCTGCTGCTCGACACCGGGGCCGACCGTACGCTGATCTCTCCCGCTGCCATGTCGCGGGCCGGCTTCGACGCCGCCAGCGGCACGCCCGTGCAGATCCGCGGCGTGACCGGCGAGGCTCAGGCCGTGCTGGTGTCCGTCCCGCGGCTGGACGTGGCGGGGACCCAGGTCGGGCCGGTGGCCGTGATCGTCCACGCGCTCTCCTCGGGGGGAGTCGACGGGTTGCTCGGCCGCGACGTGCTGGACGCGTTCACGGTCACGGTCGACAGCGCCTCCCGCCGCGCAACGCTCGTACCCCGCTGACCCGGCGACCCGTCGCCACCGAGGCCGGGCGAAATGGGGCGGCTGGGTGCTCTGGATATCGGGCGGAAGTTCGGGGCGCCCGGCCGCATCACGCGACAACCTCGCCAGGCTGGGCAGATTTTTTACCAGTTGCTTCCGCGGGCCCCGCGCCATCGTCTTGAAAGCCGACAGAATCGGCGTCCGCCAGGCGGCATCGTTGTTGCTCTGCTCCTCCACGCGCCCCGGGCTCACCGGGGCGATGCTGTGGAAAGGGGGCAGTCATGAAGACGCTCGCAGCGCCTCCGTGGGCGCTGATTCTGGCCGGGGGGGACGGTACGCGCCTGCGCGCCCTGACCCGCCAGATCGCCGGGGATCCGCGCCCCAAGCAGTTCTGCCCGTTGCTGGACGGCGAGACCCTGCTGGACCGGACTCGACGTCGTGTGGACCTGCTGACTCGCCCGGATCGCCAGGTGGTGATCGTCACGCGGCCCCACGAGCCGTACTTCCGGCCGCTCGTCACGGACCTGGCCCCGGACCGTCTCGTCATCCAGCCCGACAATCGGGGGACAGCCGCCGGCCTGCTCTATCCGCTGATGCGAATTGCCGACCTGGCGGGCGACGTTCCGGTTGCGGTCTTCCCGTCGGATCACTTCGTCGACAACGACGTGGCGTTCGTGGCCGCGGTGGCCGGTGCGGTCGACGCGCTCGCCGCCGACCCCGATCGCGTGATCCTGCTCGGCATCGAGGCGGCGTCCCCCGAGACGGAGTACGGCTGGATCGAGCCCGCCGCGCCGGACCTCGGCCCCCAGCCCACCTCGGTGCTCCCGATCCAGCGATTCTGGGAGAAGCCGGCGCCCGACCTCGCGGCCGCGCTGCTGTCGCGCGGCTGTCTGTGGAACAGCTTCGTCATGGTCGGTCGCGTGCCGACGTTCATCGATCTGATCCGCGCCGGCGCCCCGGACCTGGTGCGGGCCTTCGAGCCCGTCCAGCGGGTCCTGGGCTCACCACGCGAGCGCGCCGTGGTCGATCGCGTCTACGCCTCGCTCGGGCCGGTGAACTTCTCCGAGCGCGTGCTCGAGCCGTCGGCGGCGCGGCTCGGCGTCGTGCGGCTCAAGGGCATCGAGTGGAGCGACTGGGGCAATGCCGAGCGGGTCTTCGCCACCATCCGTCGCACCGGCTGGCGGCCCGGCTGGCTCGAGCGCGTCTCGGGCTTCCTGCCAATTCCGGCTGCTCTGTCCGCCTGACCCGCCCTCGCCCGTTGTCGCCCGCGGCCGTCTGCGATTGACCTCGGGCGTCGGCACGGCTACCGTGGGAGGCCGTGGACTCGTTCAAGGACAAGGTCGCGGTCGTGACGGGCGGGGCAAGCGGGATCGGACGGGCGCTGGTGCTGGCACTGGCGCACGAAGGGGCGCGGGTGGTGGTCGCCGACCTCGACGAGGCGGCGATGGACGGGGTCGCCCGGGACGTGCGCGCCCAGGGGGCTCAGGCGCTGACCGTCCGCACCGACGTCACGGACCTGGGCCAGGTCCAGGCGCTGGCCGAGCACGCCTTCAAGACGTTCGGCGGCGTCCACGTGCTCTGCAACAACGCGGGAGTCGCGGCCTGGGGCGGCCTGGAGCGCGCGACTCACCGGGACTGGCAGTGGGTCCTGGGCGTCAACCTGTGGGGCGTGATCCACGGCGTGGAGGCCTTCGTGCCGCGGATGATCGCCGGCGGCGCCCCCGGACACATCGTGAACACGGCCTCGATGGCCGGGCTGATCGCCAGCCAGGGCCTCGGCGTCTACAACACGTCCAAGTACGCCGTCGTCGGCCTGTCCGAGACGCTGGCCAAGGACCTCAAGCCCTACCGGATCGGCGTGTCGGTGCTGTGCCCGATGGGCGTCGACACGCGGATCCGCGAGTCCGAGCGTAGCCGGCCCGCCGCGCTCCGCAACGAGGCGGGCGACGGCGGCGCCCGCGGTGGAGCTGATCGGGCGCTACCTGGCGCCCGACGCCGTCGCCGGCATGGTGCTCGACGCCATCCGTCGAGGCGAGCTCTACGTCATCACGCACGACGAGGGGCTCGAGCCCCTGCGGCGTCGCTTCGAGCGCATGCAGCAATCGATGCTGGCGCGTCGCAAAGCGTGAGCGCATCCTGACCGCCGATCTGGCCGCCATCCGCTGGGCCCGCGAGCCCCACGAGCTGACGCACGCCGTGCGCGAGCTGTCGGCCGCCCCGGCCATCGCGCTCGACACCGAGGGCGACAGCCTCCATCACTATCCCGAGCGCCTGGCGTTGATCCAGATCGGCGTGCCGGACGGCAGCGTCTGGCTGGTCGACCCGCTGGCCCTGCCGGACCTCGACGCGCTGGCGCCGCTGTTCGCCGAGCCGGCGCGGCTTCTGGTGCTGCACGCGGGCGACAACGATCTCGTGCACCTCAAGCGCCGGTGGAACTTCAAGTTCGGAGCGGTGTTCGACACCGCGATCGCCGGTCGGTTCCTCGGTGGGCGCGCGCTCGGTCTCGACGTGCTGCTCGACACGTACCTGGGCGTCGCGCTGCCGCCGTCGCGCCAGAAGGACGACTGGTCCAAGCGGCCGCTCACGGACGCGCAGACGCTGTACGCCGCGTCGGACGTGCAGCATCTGTTCGCCCTCCGCACCCGCCTGCATCGAGGAGCTGACGAAGATCGGTCGCCTGGCCTGGGTCGAGGAGGAATGCGCCGCACTCGCCGCCCAGCTGGCGCCCGAGCGGCTCGTGGATCCCGACGCCTACCTCGGCGTGAAGGGCGCGCGCGAGCTGCCGCCCCGCGGGCTGGCGATCATGCGCGAGCTGTGGGATCTGCGCGAGCGCCTGGCGCGCGCGGCCGACCGTCCGCCGTTCAAGGTGCTGGGCGAGGACGTCCTGCTCCGGGTGGCCCAGACCGCGCCGACCGAGGCCGCCACGCTGGGCACGCTGAGCGGGGTCACGCCGCGCGTGCTCGAGCGCTGGGGCGCGGCGATTCTCGGCGCCGTCGAGCAGGCGCAGGCCCTGCCCGAGAGTGCCTTGCCCACGATCCCGCGTCGCACCGCGGCCGGTGATTCCCGGCATCGTGAGCCGACGGATCGAGGCGCTGCGGCGCTGGCGGACCGGCGCGACCGAGCGGGTCGGGCTCGAGGCCGGTGTGCTGCTCCCCAACCGGCTCATCAGCGTCATCGCCGCGGCCGGGCCGCGCACGCTCGACGAGCTCGCGCGCGTCGAAGGCGTGCGGCGCTGGCGTGTCGAGACGCTGGGCACCGACATCCTGGCGGCGCTCGAAAAACCGTGAGACGGTGGGCGCCGGCGTCATGAGCGGCGACTGGCGCGACAACCTGGTCGACGACGACGCCGGCCTCACCCGCATTCTCCGCGAGGCGGAGTCGGTGGCCGTCCTGGGCGCGAAGGCGCAGCCCTCGGCGCCGGCGTACTACGTGCCGGCCTATCTCGCCGGCCAGGGCTACGAGATCCTGCCGGTGAATCCCAGGCTCGAGGGCACGATCGTGCACGACGCGCCGGTGGTGGCGACGCTGGCCGACCTCGAGGATCCGGTGGACGTGATCGACGTGTTCCGGCGCCCCGAGTACCTGCCCGGCCACGCCGCCGAGATCCTGGCCCTGTCGTGGAAGCCGGCCGTCGTGTGGTTTCAGCTCGGCATTCGCAACGACGACGCCGCCGAGCAGCTGGCCCGCGCCGGCATCCGCGTGGTGCAGGACCGCTGCATGATGCCCGAGCACCGCCGCCTGATCGCGTCCCGCTGAGCGTCGCGGGCGACGCCTACGCCGACAGCATGTGCTCGAGCGGCCTCGCCGGTCGCCGCAGCAGCCCCACCGCGATCGCCGATGTTCAGCAGGTTCCACAGGATGCCGTTGAGGAACGCGGCCTGGTAGGAGCCGGTCAGGTCGAAGATCACGCCGGACATCCAGCCGCCGAGCGCCATGCCGAACACGGTGGCCATCAGCACGGTGCTGACGCGCACGCCGGCCTCCGCGGGCGGGAAGTACTCCCGCACGATGACGGCGTAGGCCGGCACGATGCCGCCCTGGAACAGACCGAACAGCGCCGAGACGACGTACAGCGAGGTGAGTCCGTCGAACGGCAGGAAGAGGACGAGCGCCAGCGCCTGCAGCGCCGAGCCGATCAGCAGCGTGAGCCGCCCGCCGATGCGATCACAGATCCAGCCCGAGGCGAGGCGGCTCACGATGCCGAAGCCCAGCATCAGCGACAGCATCTGCGCGCCCCGCGCGGCTCCGTGGCCGAGATCGCCGCAGTACGCGACGATGTGGACCTGCGGCATCGACATCGCGACGCAGCAGCTCACGCCGGCGACGATCAGCACGGTCTGCAGCGCGGCCGGTGACATCCCCAGCGGCCGCGACGATCGCGATGCCGACGCGCGAGGTCGCGGACGGGGACTCGGTGAGCGGCGACCGCCGCCGGAGAGCCAGCGCCAGCGGCACCATGGTCGCGACGCAGAACACGGCGATGCCGAGGTACGTCCGGCGCCAGCCCGCGCTCTGGATGAAGTGCTGCACGACCGGCGGCCAGATCGTGCCGGCGAGATAGCTGCCGCTGGCGATGATCGCCACCGCCATGCCGCGGTTGCGCGTGAACCAGAGCGAGGTGTCGGCGATCAGCGGCCCGAACGTGGCCGAGCTGGCGACGCCCACCAGCAGGCCCTGGGCCAGGGCGAACTGCCAGAGGCTGGTGGCCTGGCTGGCGACGGCATAGCCGACGCCCGAGCGTGACGGCGCCCCCCAGCGACGGGGAACGATGATCCCGAAGCGGTCGGAGAAGCGGCCCATGAGAATGCTGCCGACGCCGAAGCAGATCATCGTCATGGTGTAGGGCAGCGACGCGGCGGAGCGTGCGACGCCGAACTCCGCCTGCACCGCCGGCAGGGCGACGATCACCGACCACATCCCGACGCCGCCGATGGCCGACAGCACCAGCGCGGCGGCGAGTCGAGTCCAGGCGTAGGGGGACTCCGGCACCCCTCGCGAGACGTGCGCGCTCGTGCTCCCGGCGTCGGTGGCGGGATCGGGCATGGGGTGAGGAGGGACTACTTCGCGGCAGGAGCGACGGAGACGCCGCGCGCGCCCGTCCTCTCGATCGCGCGGGCGACGAGGCCCGAGGCCTTGGCGTCCTCCACGACGCGCCGGAGATAGGCCAGGCCGGCCTCGCGCCCCTTGGGCACCGCGATGGATTGCTGGACACCCATGAAGCGGCCCTCGACCAGGCGCGATCCGGGCAGCTGCTCGAGCCGGTCGAGCAGCGCCTGGGTCAGCCCGGCGAGCGCCTCCACCTGACCGGTGACGAACAAGTCGACCGCCGCGTCGGCGCCCTGGGTCGACACGAGCCGGGCGTGCTTGAGGTTGCGGCTCAGGTAGAGCTCGTAGTTGGCGCGGGCCGGGGCCGCGACGCGCACGCCGTCGCGGTCGACGTCCGCCGCCGTGCGCAGCGGCGAGTCGCTCCGCACGAGATAGGTGGCCTCGATCTCGAGGTACGCCGCGGTGAAGCTCATGAGCGCCTCGCGCTTGGGATCGGAGCCGAGGAACGCGATGTCCCAGACTCCGGCCGGCGCGGCATCGCCCATGACGGCCACGCTGTCGTAGGCGACGATCTCGACGGGCACGCCGAGCCGGCGGCCCAGCTCCTGCGTCAGGTCGATCGCCACGCCGCGCGACTCGCCGGTGGCGCGGTCCTTGGTGGCCAGGATGAAGTTGCCGTAGTTGATGGCGGCGCGCAGCGTCCCGGTCGAGGCGAGATCGGCGCGCACGGCGGGCGTGAGGTCAGTCATGGGTCGGTGCGGCCTCGGGCTTCTGGTGGATTCGAGATGGCGATGACGTTCACGGCGCGTCATTGTACAGTAGCGGGCACGATGGCTGGCGAATACGCATTCACGATGAAGGACCTGCGCAAGGTCGTCCCGCCCAAGCGGGAGATCCTGAAGGGCATCTGGCTGTCGTTCTTCCCGGCGCCAAGATCGGCGTGCTCGGCGCCAACGGCGCCGGCAAGCGCACGCTGCTGCGCATCATGGCCGGCGTCGACAAGGACTTCCTCGGCGAGGCGTTCCCGGCCGACGGGCTGCACGATCGGCTATCTGCCGCAGGAGCCCGCGCTCGACCCGACCAAGGACGTGCGCGGCAACGTCGAGGAGGGCGTGGCCGACGACGCGCGCTCTGCTCACGCGCTTCGAGGAGGTCAGCGCCAAGCTCGGCGAGCCGCTCGACGACGACGAGATGGAGAAGCTGCTCGAGGAGCAGGCGCGGCTGCAGGACCAGATCGACGCCGTCAACGCCTGGGAGCTCGATCGCACCGTCGAGATCGCGATGGACGCGCTGCGCCTGCCGCCGGGCGACGCCGAGGTCGCGAAGCTCTCCGGCGGCGAGCGGCGCCGCGTCGCGCTGTGCCGGCTCCTGCTGCAGAAGCCCGACATGCTGCTGCTCGACGAGCCGACCAACCATCTCGACGCCGAGTCGGTGGCCTGGCTCGAGCGCTTCCTCAAGGAGTATCCGGGCACCGTCGTCGCCGTCACCCACGATCGCTACTTCCTCGACAACGTCGCCGGCTGGATCCTCGAGCTCGACCGCGGGCCACGGCATCCCGTGGGAGGGCAACTACTCCTCCTGGCTCGAGCAGAAGCAGCAGCGGCTCGCCCAGGAGGAGAAGGCCGACCAGGCGCGCCAGCGCACGCTCGAGCGCGAGCTCGAGTGGGTGCGCATGTCGCCGCGCGCGCGCCAGGCCAAGAGCAAGGCGCGCCTGCAGGCCTACGAGCAGATGCTCGCCGACGCCGTACACCGAGCGCGCCGAGCACGCTCGAGATCGCGATCCCGCCCGGCCCGCGCCTGGGCGACCTCGTCGTCGAGGCCGAGCACCTCGGCAAGGGCTACGGCGACCACCTGCTGATCGAGGACCTGTCGCTTCAAGCTGCCGCGCGGCGGCATCGTCGGCGTCATCGGCCCCAACGGCGCCGGCAAGACCACGCTGTTCCGCATGATCGTCGGCCAGGAGAAGCCCGACGCGCGGCACGCTGCGGGTCGGCGAGACGGTGAAGCTCGCCTACGTCGATCAGAGCCGCGACACGCTCGACGGGGACAAGACCGTCTGGGAGGAGATCTCCGACGGCGCCGGACGTGCTCGACGTCGGGCAGCCGCAAGGTGCCCTCGCGCGCCTACGTGGCCTCGTTCAACTTCAAGGGCACCGACCAGCAGAAGAAGGTCGGCGACGCTGTCGGGCGGCGAGCGCAACCGCGTGCACCTGGCCAAGATGCTCAAGAGCGGCGGCAACCTGCTGCTGCTCGACGAGCCGACCAACGACCTCGACGTCGACACGCTGCGGGCGCTGGAGGAGGCGCTGCTCGACTTCGCCGGCTGCGCGGTCGTCATCAGCCACGATCGCTGGTTCCTCGACCGGATCGCCACGCACATGCTGGCCTTCGAGGGCGACAGCCAGGTGGTGTGGTTCGAGGGCAACTACGCCGACTACGAGGCCGATCGCAAGCGGCGCCTCGGCGCCGAGGCCGACCAGCCGCACCGCCTGCGCTACAAGCGGCTGCCGCGGAGCTGACGCGACCTGTCGACCGCGCGGTCGAGCTGACGCGCCTGGGGTCGATCCGCGCACACCAGTACGTTCTCGCCCTCGCGCCGCACCCGCTGGACGCGGACCTTCTCGAACCGCTGGCGGAGCATCGCGGCGAGCCGACGCCCGTCGCCGCGGCGGTGGCGGTTGATGACGAGTGAGCCGCCGGGCGCCACCAGCGGCACCAGCGCCTTGCCGATCGCCATGGACTGCTCGGGCTCGGCGGCGTAGGCGGCGTCTTCCACGACCAGATCGAAGCGGCGACCGGCGAGGGCCAGCGTGGGCAAGAGGTCCTGGGCCTCGCCGCACATGAACTCCAGCGGCCCGAGCTTGCGCAGCTCGAACCAGTCGCACGCGATCGTGATGATCTCGGGATCGCGCTCGATCAGCGTGACCAGCTTCGGCCGCGCCAGCCGCGTCAGCAGATGCACCTGGGTCCCGCCGCCGAGCCCCACGAAGAGCGCCGTGCCGCGCCGCGGTCCGGCGCCGCCAGCGCCAGCGCATGCCACCAGTACTCCTTCCGGATGTACGACCAGTCCCCATTGAGCGGAAAGATCGAAAGGATCTCGCCCGCCACGATCAACCGCCGCTCACTCCGATAGTCGACGACCCGAATCCGCCCCGTCATCGGCGAGATCACCTCATACACCGTCCGCGACCGCTTCATCATCGGCGAGACACTGTCACCATCACGCTGGATCGCCTCGCACTCGTTCGAGCGCCGGCTTCGCCGGCGCAATCCTGCTGTTTGGTCTGGGGGGAGGCAGGCCCGAGCACGCTGCTCAGGCGTGCGAGGGCCGTCGGAAGGGGGCGTAGCCCCCCTCCGAGGCTACCGCGGCTGCATCCGGATCGCGCCGTCGAGCCGGATCGTCTCGCCGTTCAGCATCCCGTTCTCGATGATGTGCAGCGGCCAGCGCCGCGTACTCCTCGGGCTGGCCGAGGCGCTTGGGGAACGGCACCTGCGCGGCCGAGCGAGGCGCGGATCGACTCGGGCAGGGTGCCGAGCAGCGGCGTCTCGAAGATGCCGGGCGCGATGGTCATCACGCGAATCCCCAGCTCGGCGAGGTCGCGCGCCACCGGCAGCGTCATGCCCACGATGCCGCCCTTCGAGGCGGAGTACGCGGCCTGGCCGATCTGACCGTCGAACGCGGCCACCGAGGCGGTGTTGATGACGACGCCGCGCTCGCCGTCGGCGCCCGGCGCGTTCTTGGCCATGTGGGGCGCGGCCAGCCGGATGCAGTTGAAGGTGCCGATCAGGTTGACCTGGATCACGCGGGTGAACTCCTCGAGCTTGGCCGGGCCGGACTTGCCGAGCGTCTTCATGGCCGTGCCGATGCCCGCGCAGTTCACCAGGACGTTCAACCCGCCGCAGTGCGCGACGGCGGCGTCGAGCGCGGCGGTGACCGCCTCCGCGCTGGTCACGTCGGCGGGCGTGAAGGCCGCGGACGGCCCGAAGCTCTTGGCGACGTCCTCGCCGGCCGAGGCGGGGCGATCGAGCAGGGCGACGCGGGCGCCGGCCGCGATCAGTCGCGCCGCCGTCGCGCGGCCGAGACCGGAGGCGCCGCCGGTGATGACGGCCTTGACGGTACCGAGCTCCATGCTGGTCCTCCTGACCGGCGCATTCTAGCCGATGGTGCACGATTGCGCGCGTGAGACCGCGCATCTGACCGGCCCGTTATCGCGGCGGAAGCCTCTGCCTCGAGGCTCAGCGGGCGTCATGGAGCAATGTGCGACTCGGCGCTCGGGGCGTCTGTCTGGTCGGTGGGGATCCGGGGGACCTACGCGGCGTACCTTTTGGCGGACGACCGGGCCGACGCTCGAGGCCCACGACCTGCTCCCCGATTCACACGGCGATCATCCGCCACCACCTGATCGAGCTCGTCCTCGACTTCCTGCGGGCGCCGGCTGAGTCGTTCGTTCTACGCGCCGACCGCCGCCGCGCCCGTCACGCCCGAGGCCGCGACGGCCGGAGCGCGGCGCCGCTCACGCGGCTCCGCATCCTCACGCCGCCTCGGCGGCGTGGGCCCAGAAGTCGTCGTCGCGCTCCACCAGCGCCAGGCGGGGTGGAATCTTCTTTCTGTGAAAGAAGTCGCACATGATGCGATTCGCGACTGCCCAGTCGTCGCCGTACACGCAGTGGTGATGCGGGCACAGCGCGGCGTCTCCCGAAAGCTGCAGTCCGCACGAGGCACATAGGCTCATGCCTCTCGTCAAAGCGAAGCTCGTGCCAAGGGTCGGTCTACCGTGCGGCTTGGCGCGTTCTGGCGGATGTCGTACAGTGCGGAAAGCTCGCGCGGGTTTCCGCGGCCCCATCGAGAGGAGAAGCAGAATCGATGCAGCTATGGCTGTGGATTGCGTTCTTCGTGGTCGCCAACTTCCTCGGGGTCGAGGTGTTCAAGGCGGCGGTCACGCTGCCGTGGGAAGAGGCCGTTGTCCCGAGCGTTCTCACCGTGGTCCTCGTCGCGCTCACCGCGCTCAGCGCGACGCGCATCCTTGCCGCCTGGCAGGAACGGAAGGAGTAACTTCTACAATCTGGGCCCGTGGCACCGGGCGTGCAATCTCTATCCATCCGTGTGGAAGCACCAGCCTCCACGTTCACCCTTGAAAGGAGTGAAGCGCGATGGACATTCTCCTGTGGATCGTCTTCGGCTTGGTGGTCGGGCTCGTCGCCAAGCTCATCATGCCGGGTCCTGACCCCGGCGGGATCTTCCTCACGATCATCCTCGGCATCGTTGGCGCCATGCTGGGCGGCTGGCTCGGCCGCGTGATGGGCCTCTACCATCAGGGCGAGGCGGCGGGCTTCATCATGGCCGTGGTGGGCGCAATCGTGGTGCTGGGTATCTACCGGCTGGCCTTCTCCGGTCGCTCGCGACTCTAGGCGTTCCTCGTAACCAGCCCGGAGGGGCGGGTGCCCCTCCGGGCCGCGACCACCACCGGTCTTACAACAGATCCCGAATCGGGAACGCCAGGACCTCGAGCATCTTCGATGAGAGCCCGCGATGCTTCCAGTCCTTGTAGGTGACCTGTCGCGAGGCCTGGATGTCCGCCAGGAAGACCTGCTCGAGCTTTCGCGCGACGCCGCGGTCGTAGAGGATCATGTTGAGCTCGTCGTTGCCCGCGAACGAGCGGTTGTCGAAGTTGGTGCTGCCGATCGTGGCCCACACCCCGTCGATCACCACGGTCTTGGCGTGGAGCAAGGCCGGCGTGTATTCGTAGATCTCGATCCCGCCGCGGATCATCTCGCCGAACTGTGCCCGACTGGCCTGTCGCACGATGTTGTGATCGATGGCGCCGGGGACCAGCACGATCACGCGCACGCCCCGCTTCACCAGGTCGATCAGCGTCTGGCGCATCTTGTCGTCGAGGATCAGGTAGGGGTTGGTGATGTACACGGAGCGCCGGGCCGAGGACAGCGCCAGCAGCATGGTGGTGTACATCGCGTAGCTTCCGCCGGCCGGCGAGCTGCGCGCCACCTGCGCGTAGATCTTGCCGCGCGGCTCGATCGGCCCCGGGAAGTAGCCGTCGCCACCGAGCACCATGCCGGTGGCCTCCAGCCAGTTCTCGGCGAACGCGGCCTGCAGATACTCGACGACCGGCCCTTCCACTCTCACGTCCGTGTCGCGCCAGTGGCCTTCCAGGCGCCCGTTGCCCATCCACTTGCGACTCACGCCGGAGCCGCCCGTGAATCCGATGCGGCCGTCGACCACCAGAATCCTGCGATGGTTGCGATTGGCGTACTTGCGGACGGCCAGCGAGCCCAGCGGCCGGAAGTGCACGACGTGGCAGCCCGAGCTCTTCATGAGGTCGACGTACTCGGCCGGCATGCTGAGCGTGCCGAAGCCGTCGAGCAGCACGTTGACCCCGACACCGGCGCGACACCGCTCGGCCAGCGCCTCCGCCACGTCGCGGGCCACCGGACCGTCCTCGTAGAAGTACTGGGCGTAGTTGATCGTGAGCTGGGCCGAGTGGATGGCGTCCACCAGAGCCGGGAAGATCTCCTCACCGTTCAGCAGCACCTCGACGGCGTTGCCGCCGACGATCGGCGAGCCGGCATAGGCCTCGAGCGTCGGGAAGAAGGATGGCTCGCCGAGCAGAACGTCGGGCAGCGCCAGATGGGGAACGGGACGGGCACAGCCGGCCGCGCCGGCGAGCAGGAGCACGCTGGCCACGGCGGCAATGGTTCGGGCTAGCCTCGGCATGGGAGTCCTCGTGCGCCGGCCGTCTCCGGCTGCCGTGGGTCGTCGCGCCCCGCCACCGTGCTCGGGCTGAAGACGGTCAGCCCGCCTGGCGGCGGTCGATCATGGTAGGGGGGACGTCGGGAGCGGAAGTACCTCCCGCTTCCGATCGTGCCAGACGGGGCAGGGTGACCGGGCGGCCGTCACGAGCCGACCGATAAATCGCCTCGACCAGACGGACATCCTGCAAGCCCTGTATCCCGGACGGCTCCGGATCTCGATCTTGCAGGACGCAGGTCGAGAAATACGCCAGCTCCGCCGCGAACTGATCGGTGGGCTCGAAGGACAGCATCTCGACCTCACCGTGCCGGTGGATCTCGAGCGCGGGGGCCACGTCGTGCTGGTACGCGCCGGTGACCCGGATCGAGCCGTCCTCGCCGGAGATGCGCAGCGTGGCGGTCGGCTCCTCGCTGAAGCTCGTGTGCAGATGCGCGAGGCGCTCGTCGGGGAACCGGATCAGGGCCACCGCGCCGTCGTCCACATCGCCGCCATGCCGCCGACTCGTGCGTGCGGTCATCGCCATGACCTGCGCCGGCTCGCTGTCGAAGAGCGTGCGCGCGGCGTGAATGCACGACACGCCGAGATCGTAGACGCTGCCGCCGCCCAGGCGTCGCTGCAGCCGCGGATCGTCGGCATCGTCGATGCGGGTGGTGTAGATCGAGCTGACCGTCTTGGGCGCGCCGATGACACCGCTGCGGACGAGCTCGATCGCCTTGGCGTGGGCGGGATGGAATCCCAGACGGTAGGTGACCATGAGCTTGATGCGGTTGCTCTGGGCGGTACGGATCATCCGACGGCATTCGTCGGCCATGACCGCCATCGGCTTGTCGCACAGCACGTGCACGCCGGCCCGCGCCGCCTCCACCGCGTACTCGCAATGCATCGAGTTGGGCAACGCGAGGTAGACCGCGTTGACGTCCTCACGCTGAAGGCATTGGCGGAACTCGTCGTGGTGATAGGCCGCGGCCCGGTACTCGTGGGCGATGGTCTGGGCGCGAGCCCGGTCGCCCGCGACGACGGCGACTAGCCGGGACGTCTCACTGGCGTGTGCGAAGGCCGGAAGCACCGCTTGCGCGATGTCTCCCAGGCCGACGACCGCATATCCGATCTGCTTCGCCATCTCGTGTCCTCTCGAATGTATTCATTTCGGAATGTGGTGTCAGAGCGCAAAAGTGCAATCGCGGGGCCACGGAGTTTCGGGAGCGGCGGGACAGGCGTCAGCGGAGGCCGTGAGTTCCTGTTCTCACAGGATCTTGGGGTCGGGAGGGACTGCCGACCCCTACATCTCGCTCTTGTGGATAGCTAAACACGTGAATAGTGTATCTCCATGCTGCTCGATCGGCTCCTCCGCCAGGGAGCGATCACGGAAGTCGTTGGATCACTGTCGTCGGGACGCACGAGTCTGCTCACGCGCTGCTTGCGTGAGGTCACGCGTCGCGGCGGCGCCGTGGCGCTCATCGACACCGATCACGTGTTCGATCCCGCGTCGGCGGCCGCGGCGGGTGTGGTGTTACAGCGAATGCTCTGGGTGCGTTGCGAAGGGCGTCGTCAGGCCGCGCTCAAAGCCGCGGATCTCCTGGCCCGGTGTCCGGGGTTCGCCATGGTCGCCCTCGACGTGGGTGACTCGCCGCCTCGACTCTCTCTCGCCGCCGCCTTCCGTCTTCGCCTGGCCACTCGCCGATCGGGTGTCGCCCTCATCGTGGTCGGCTCCCGGCGCATCGTGGGGGGCGCGGCCGCGCTGTCGATCCAGACCCGGCGCGAGCGCCTGGCCTGGGCCGGGCGGGGGCAGGCTCCCCGCCGGCTCGCGGGAATGCGCACCGGATTGCAACAGGTCCGCAAACAAGGTGCACCCTCCTCGAGCGTGCTCGAGCGGGTGTGGTGGACGGCGTGAGCCGCCTGGCGTGTGTTCTCGTGCCGGGCTTCGCGGCGGCGGCCCTGGAACGCTGCGAGCCCGCGCTGCGCGAGCTTGCCCTGGCCGCGGTCACCGGGGCGCCACCGGCCACCCGGGTCGTGGAGACCAACGCGCGAGGACGGGCCGAAGGGATCAGGCCCGGCCTGAGCGATGCCGAGGCGCTGGTGCGCTGCCCGACGCTCGTGCGACGGCCAGTGTCGCTGCCCGCCGAGGCCGCGGCCCGTCACGCGCTTCTCGACGCCTGCCTGACCGTGTCTCCACGGATCGAAGACGTCGCACCCGGGTGCGTTCACGTCGATCTCGCCGGCCTCACGCGGCGGGGCGACGACCAGACGCTCGGGCGCCGCCTCGGCCGTCAGGCGCGCGTGGTCGGGCTCGAAGCCCGTGTCGGGATCGCCGGCAGCCGAGCCGCGGCTGGCGTGGCCGCGCGAGTTGGGCCCGCGCTGCACGTGATCGCGCCCGGCGAGGAGCGCGCCGCGCTGGCCAGGGTCGCGCTGACCGCGCTCGAGTGGCCGGAAGGGCTGAGCACCGCGTTCCGGCGGTGGGGGCTGACGACGCTCGGCGATCTTGCGGCTCTGCCGCGAGACGGTGTCGGTGCACGTCTGGGGAAATCCGGTCTCGCCGCGCATGACCTGGCCAGCGGGATCGACCGGGGGCCATTCCGCCCGTGGGCCCCGCCACCATCGTGGGAAGAGGCGCAGGGGCTCGACTGGGAGATCGTCACGCTGCCGGCTCTGGTTGCCGTGCTCGAGCGGGTCCTCGAGCGACTCTGCGCGCGGCTCGCCACTGCCCACGTGGCTGTCGATGGGCTCGATCTCCGACTGGCGCTCGCCTCGGGCGGCCATCACACATGTGCGCATGGCGCTGGCGGCGCCGCTCACCGACACCGCACCGCTCGTGGCGCTGCTTGCGCTCGAGCTCGAACGCCAGCCGCCCGCCGCCGCGATCACCGGCGTGGCGGTGAGTGCACGGGTCATTCCGCGCCGCGCGGCGCTCGCGCAGCTCTGGCATCCGCCCCCGCCGGCACCGCGCGATCTCGCCGCGGTGCTCGCGCGCCTGACACTGCTCGTCGGCGGAGCGAACGTCGGCGCGCCGGTCGTTCTCGACTCTCACCGGCCGGATGCCTACGTGCTGGCGCCGTTCGATCCGGCCGTGCCCGCCTTGCTCGCCGACCGGGCCGACGAGCGCACGAGCGAACCCGAGGTTCCCGAGGGAGAACGCCGGATCGCCGGTCCGCTCGCCCTGCGGCGCTTGCGCCCACCCCGTCCCGTCACCGTCGAGACGCGCGAGGGCCGCCCCGCGTGGCTGCGCGGGATCTCGAATGACGCCACGGAAATCGTCACGTGTGCCGGCCCGTGGCGCGCCTCGGGCCAATGGTGGGACACCGACCCCTGGGCCCGCGACGAGTGGGACATCGCCCTCACCGACGGCACCCTCTGGCGCCTCTCCCACGACCGCATCACCAAAACCTGGTCCCTCGACGCCCTGTATGACTGACCCCCGCCCGCACCGCAGCCCCGCCCCCGGAAGCGCCAGCCGCGTTAAGCGATGAAGGCCAAGCGGTGTCGGCGCGGCCCCGAGTGCAAAGAGGACGGTCGGAGGCGCGTCTCCGAAGGGGAAAGTCGGAGCCCCGAGTTCGAAGGCGAATAGTCGGGAGCTCGAGTTCGAAGAGTGCAGTCGGGCCACCCAATCTCGCGGGCGATCGAGGGGCGCCACGGCTCCGCCGGGGCGTCCCGAGCGGTTGGGGGTCTGGGGGCCATTTCGGGGCCCCCAGCCAAACAGCCGCCCCCAGTAATACATGTTCATCGAATTGCACGCGCAGTCGGCGTTCACGTTTCTGGAGGGGGCGGAGCAGCCGGAGACGCTCGTGGGCGAGGCGGCGCGGCTCGGGATGCCGGCGCTGGCGCTCGTCGATCGTGACGGCATCTACGGTGCCGCTCGATTTCACCGGGCCGCGGAGCATGCCGGGCTGCGGGCGCTCATCGGCAGCGAGCTGACGCTGGCCGACGGCTCACGCTTGCCGGTGCTGGTCGAGGATCGCGACGGGTACCGCAACCTGTGCCGGCTGATCACGCGCCTCAAGCTCGGCGCGCCGAAGGGCACCGGGCGGATCGCGCTCGACGATCTGGCGCCGTACGCCAGTGGCCTGGTGTGCCTGACCGGTGGCGCGCACGGTCCGCTGGCGCGCGCCGTGGCGATGGGCGAGCGCGATCACGCGCGGGAGATCCTCGATCGGCTGATCGGGATCTTCGGCCGCGACAACTGCTTCGTGGAGATCCAGCGCCATCTCGAGCGGAGCCAGGAGCGCGATCTCGCTCGCCTCGTCGTCCTGGCTCGCGCGGCGCGGTTGCCGGTGCTCGCCACCAATCAACCGCTCTACTGCCGGCCGGGCGGACGGGCGGTGGCCGACGTCTTCACGTGCATTCGTGAGAAGACCGATCTCGATCACGCCGGCCGCCGGCTCACCCGCAGCGGTGAGCGCGAGCTCAAGGGCGGGCTCGAGATGGCCCAGCGCTTTCGCGATCTGCCCGATGCGCTCGCCGCCAGCGGGGAGCTGGCCCTGCGCCTGGCCTTCACGCTGAAGAACCTGGACTACCGCTTCCCGGAATTCCCGCTCCCGCCGGCGACCACCGCCCACGAGCATCTGCGCGAGCTCGCGCGGCAGGGCGCGCGTGACCGCTACGGCAGCGGCCCGCTGGCCGTCCGGGCGCGCCGGCAGATCGAGCACGAGCTCGAGGTCATCGGCCGCCTCGACCTCGCCGGCTATTTCCTGATCGTGCTGGGACATCATCGAGCTTCTGCCGTGCGCAGGACATCCTGGTGCAGGGGCGCGGCTCGGCCGCCAACAGCGCGGTCTGCTATGCGCTCGGCATCACCGCGGTCGATCCCGTGGGCATGGATCTGCTCTTCGAGCGCTTTCTCTCGGAGGCCCGCGGCGAGTGGCCCGACATCGACCTCGATCTGCCGAGCGGCGAGCGGCGTGAGCGGTGATCCAGTACGTCTACCAGCGGTACGGCCGTCATGGCGCCGGCATGACGGCCAACGTCATCACCTACCGGGGGCGGAGCGCGGCCCGCGAGGTCGGCAAGGCGCTCGGGCTGCCCGGCGACCTGCAAGATCGGCTCGCGAGCCTGGTGTCGACCTGGGGCTATCAGGATCCGGCCGACGTGCTCACGCGCCATCTGGCCGAGGCCGGCTGCGATCCGCGCCACCCGCGCATCCGGAAATTCGCGGCGCTCTGGACGCGCGTGCAGGATCTGCCGCGCCATCTCGGCCAGCACTCGGGAGGCATGGTGATCGCGGCCGGCCGCCTGGACGACGTCGTGCCCGCTGGAGCCGGCCACCATGCCGGGGCGGGTGGTCATCCAGTGGGACAAGGACGACTGCGCCGCGCTCGGCATCGTCAAGGTCGATCTGCTCGGCCTGCGCATGATGTCGGTGCTGCAGGACGCCATCCGGCTGGTGAGCGAGACCGGCGGCCACGTCGATCTCGCCCATCTGCCGCCCGACGACCCCGAGGTGTACCAGTCGCTGCAGCGGGCCGACACCATCGGCGTGTTCCAGGTCGAGAGCCGGGCCCAGATGGCGACGCTGCCGCGGATCCATCCCGAGCGGTTCTACGACCTCGTGGTCCAGGTCGCGATCATCCGTCCGGGGCCGATCGTGGGCGACATGGTGCATCCCTACATCCGTCGCCGACGGGGCCGCGAGACGGTGAGCTATCCGCACCCGAGCCTGGAGCCGATCCTCTCGCGCACCCTCGGCGTGCCGCTGTTCCAGGAGCAGCTCCTGCGGATGGCGATGGTCGCGGCCGGCTTCAGCGGCAGCGAGGCCGAGGAGCTGCGCCGCGCCTTCGGGTTCAAGCGCAGCGAGCTGCGCATGGTGGAGATCGAGGCCAAGCTGCGGGCGGGGATGACGCGCCAGGGCATCGAGGGCGCCGCCGCCGACGAGATCGTGCACGCCATCACGGCCTTCGCGCTGTACGGCTTTCCGGAGTCGCACGCGAGCAGCTTCGCGCTGCTGGCCTACGCCAGCGCGTGGCTGAAGGTGCGGCAGCCCGCGGCGTTCTACGCGGCGCTGCTCAACAACCAGCCCATGGGGTTCTATCACGCCGGCCACCATCGTGAAGGACGCGCAGCGCCACGGCCTCGCGATCCGCCCCGTCGACGTCACGCGCTCGAGCTGGGACTGCACGGTCGAGCGCGGAACCGTGCGACTGGGGCTGCGCTACGTCACCGGACTGCGGGAGACGGCCGGCCGGGCCATCGTGACCGCGCGTGAGGCGCGGCCGGTGGCCTCGGTGGCCGACCTCGTCGCGCGCACCGGGGTGAACGCGGAGGAGGCGCAGACGCTGGCTGCCGTCGGCGCGCTGGCCGCGCTCGGCGGTACGCGTCGCGGCGATCTGTGGGCGGCGGCGGTGCCGTCACCGGGGCCCCTCTTCGCCACCGCGGTCGAGGGGGGCGGATCCCCCACGCCGGTGGGGCCGCTGCGAGACATGAACGTGAGCGAGCGGCTCGCGGCCGACTACGCCGGCACCGGCGTCACGCTCGGCCCGCACCCGCTGGCGCTGCGCCGGTCCGCGCTGGCGCGGGCCGGCGTCGTGCGCGCGGCGGATCTCGGCGGGCGGCCGGACGGCGCCACGGTGCGCGTGGCCGGCAGCGTGATCGTTCGTCAGCGTCCAGGGACCGCGAAAGGCTTCGTCTTCCTGAGCCTGGAAGACGAGACCGGCATCGCCAACGTCATCGTCACGCCCGGAATGTTCACGCGAAATCGCCTGGTGCTGGTGACGTCCCCAATATTGCTCGTAAAGGGAATCTTACAATCTCAGGACGGCGTGCTCTCGGTTCGCGCCGCCACTGTGCAACCGATTTCCGTCCACGGCCACGCCATACCTTCTCACGACTTCGGATGAGTTCTCGCGACTGAGGATGAGCTCCCGTGCTTCATCGCCGGATATGTCCGGTGTGGCAATGAACTTGCTCTGCTGTCGTACGGATGGAATCGCTTCATCGTGCTCCCGCAACCGACTCACGCAGCGCCGAGGCGCTGGCCGCTCGCCTGGGGCGCCTGGTCCGTCTCGAGCTCGAGCTCGGCCTCGCCGAGACCCGCACCTTCGTGCAAGGCATCGCCGTGGCGATCGGGGTCGCCGTGTCGGCGGCGATCGCGCTGATCGCCGCCTTCGTCGTGCTGCTGGCCGCGGCGCTGTCGCCGGTGTTCGGCGCGCGCTGGGAGCCGCTGCTGATCGCCGGGGGTGGCGTCGTGCTGCTGAGCGCGGCGGCCCTGGCCTGGAGCGCGTGGCGGCTCACCCATCTGTCGTGGCCTACCGAGACGCTGACTTCTTTCGAGGAGAACTGGCGATGGCTCGCAGCCCAGCTGAGATCCAGGCTGACATTGCACTCACGCGCCGCGTGATCGAGCGTCAGCTCGACGCGCTCACGCCCGGCGTTTCACGCCTCTGGCGCCGGCCGTGGGCGATGGCCGCCGGGGCGTTCGCCATCGGCCTGGTGCTGTCGCGCGTTCGGCTCGTGCGCCTGGTCGGCTCCGGCGCCCGTGCGGCGCAGGCCGGGATCGCGATCGCCGGCACCGTGGCGGCCCTCGATCGCTTCTTCTCCGAACGCGGCTCCGAGCGCCGCCGGCCGCCGGCGGCGTGACCGAGAGCCGAGCAGGCGCGCCATGACCACACGGGTGTGCGATATCCAGGGACGGCGCCTCATGCTCACGCACCTCGACGAGGTGGTGTGGCCGGAAGAGCCCGCGATCACGAAGGACGAGCTGCTCGACTACTACACCGGCGTCGCCGATCACCTGCTGCCGTTCATTGCCAACCGGCCGCTCAGCCTGCAGCGCGTGGCCGATCCGGTGACCGGGGAGTGCCTCTATCAGAAGACCGCGCCGGCCGGGCTGCCGACCTGGATCCCGACCCGGCGCCTGCGCAGCGAGCACGCCGCGCTCGGCTACGCCGACTACGTCATCGGCGGCGACCTGCCCTCGCTGCTCCATCTGCTGAATCTCGGCCACATCGCGGTCCACCCGTGGTCCTGCACGGCCGACGCGGTCGATCGGCCGGATCAGCTGCTGTTCGATCTGGACCCGATCGAGATCGCATTCCGGGAAGTGCGGAACGCGGCCCTGCTGCTCCGCGATCTGCTCCGGATGTTCAAGATCCGCGCGTGGGTCAAGACGACCGGAGGGCGCGGGCTCCACGTCATGGTGCCCCTGGCCCCGCACTACAGCTTCGAGCAGGTGCGCACCGCGGCCGAGGCGATCACCCGCCTGGCGCGCTCGCGGGAGCCGCGGCTCTTCACGCTCGACATGCGTCGCGCGCGTCGCCGCGGGAAGATTCTCATCGACGTCCATCGCAACCACCGCGGGGCGACGCTGGTGAGCCCGTACGGCGCGCGCGAGTACCCGGGCGCCCCGGTGGCCACGCCGATCGAGTGGAAGGAGCTCGAGCGCGCCCTCTACCCCGAAGAATTCCACGTCAAGAATACCCGTGAGCGCCTGGCGAGCGTGGGTGACCCGCTGGAGTCCTTCTTTCACCACCCGCAATCACTGGAGCCGCTGCTGGAGAGTGGTCGGCTCCGGCGGACGCGGCCAATGGCATAGATGTCGCACTTTTGAACTGCGTCACAAGGAGGATGTCATGGACGAGCGGAGACTCGAGAGCGTGAGCGAAACGGCCCAGCGGAGCGCGCGACGCCTGGCCAGCGAGGCCCAGGACGCGGCGACGCAAGCGGGTACCTACGCGCAGGCGCGGGCCAAGGACATGGCCGACCGCGCCGGCGAGTACGCCCGCGATATGGGTGCACAGGTCGAGCGCCTCACCGGCCAGCCGATGGAGGCGTGGGGTCGCGACGCGCGCCGGTACGTACGAAGCCATCCGCTCCAGGCCGTGGCCATCACGATCGGCCTGGGATTCCTGCTCGGCAAGCTTCTGGGTCGCGACTGAGGGGACGGCATGCGTCGAGTGGTCGCCGCGATTGCCCTGGGGCTGGTCTTGATGTCGAGTGTTCCCGTCTCGGCGTACCTCGTCGAAGTGACGACGTCCGTCGCCATCGAGGACACCGAGGATCAGCTCCAGCTGCAGTCGGCAATTCGCGGCGCCATCGACAGTGTCTTGCAGGACGCGATCGCCTTCACGCCGACCCTGGTCGTGCTGACCCACGCCGCGGTCGTTGGCGATCGCCTCTACGTCCGGGTTCTGATCGCCGATCAGGATGGCGAACGGACGTTCGAAACGCTCCTGGATTCCCCCGAATTCGATCCGTCCACGACGGAGCTGAGGATCTAGCCAACCGACCGGCGATCGCGGGGCTGGCCGTCTCACGCGCGGCCCCGATCCACCTCGTGCCGATCACTGCGACGCGACCCATGCGCGTTGGCGCACTGCGAAGAGTCCCCGCGCTACAGTTCGCGGCCCCGTTCATTGTCCGCGACGAATGATCTGAGGAGCTGGTGCCGGCGGCCGCCTCGTGGTCTGTCAGGCTGCACGCGAACGCTCATGGGCGTTTCGACCTGCGGCCAGCATGCGATGTAGCGACTTGCTCAGAGCGCGATCACGAAGCGGACGGTCTCGGGCCTGGTATCAATAAAGGAGGCGGAGGCCTCACGAAAGGAGGCGGAGGCTCACGCAAAAGAGGCGGAGGCCTCACGCCCGACCGCGTGGCCTCCGCCTCGAGCGGATCACTCAGCGGATCGAGTTACTTCTGCTGCCGGAGCGCTTCGATCCGATCCGTCGTCGCCGGATGGTTTGCGAAGAAGCCGCCGCCGCTGGTGCCTTCGGTCTGCATGAGCCAGGTCAGCGTCGCGGGCATGATGTCGGGCGACATCCCGGCCTTCTGGAGAATCTCCATGCCGTGACGGTCCGCGGCGTACTCTTCTTTCTGGCTGTAGCGGTTCATCACCAGCTGCCCGGCGATCGGCGTCAGGGAGCCGCTGCCGGGGACGATCTGATCGAGGATGACCATGCCGATGCTGAGCCCGGTGCCAAGGGCCTGCGCCTTGGCGACGTGCCGGAGGTCGTCATGCGCGAGCTCGTGCGCGAGCACGCCGGCCAGCTGCTGATCGTTGGCCTTCTCCAGCAGGCCGCGGGTGACGTAGAACTCGCCGCCGCCCGCGCTGGCCGCGTTGATGTGCGAGTCATCCATCACGCCGACCTTGACCTTGTCGACCGGAAGGGGATGATCCATCGCCTTGATCAGCGGGACCATCACGTTCTTCAGGCGCTGCGCCTGCTGGGCATCGAGGGCACGGGCGGTCGGTCCCTTCTGCTGTTGCTGCGGCTGTGGCCCCGAGGTCTGAGAAGGCGAGGCCGAGCCGGAGTCCGCCGTGAGACCGGCGCACCCCGACAGCAGTGCCGCCAGCGTCACCGCAGCGCCCACGCTCCCGGCGGTTCGATAGATCCGTCCTGACATGGCCGTCCTCCCTGCGCGGTTTGAGGATGGGATCTGGATCACGCCGGCAACCGAAGGACAGCCTCGCCGCAGAGGGCGATCGCAGTCAGGCGGTCCGGAGTGCCGTCGCCGAAGAAGTCGATGTGGTAGTCGATCCACCGCGGACGATCCGGCTTGTAGAGCGCGGTGGCCGGAACCGCGACGGATGCGGAGCGGGATGCGTTCGGATACGGCATGGAAACCCTCCCTCTGCTCGTTCGGTTGACGTCGTTCATCTGGTATTCACGCTCCGAAGGTGCAGCCGGTGTGCCAGCCCGGCGCGCCACGCGCACGCCAGCGATGACGCGCTCCTGCCGCGTCTATGGGTTCAAGAGAGGGTGTAAGAATCCTCCTTATTGAAAATCTTTCCTGAGTTTGGGTTGTAGGAGTTGCACTTTGACGGGGTGTTTACGGGGCATCGCCGGGGCAGGAGTTATGGCGTCGGCCCCAAGGCCGCGTCAGCGCGCGTGTTCTCCGGGGCGGTGCGGCTCTGGCACGAGTTCTGCCTTGCTCATGCTCCAGCCCGAGCACGGGCGGGAGGACACGACGATGCGCTCGATCAAGCGCGACCTCGAACAGCAGCACACCGCGTTGACGGATTCCATCAGGTCTCTGGGCGCGACGCGCGATGCCGAGCGCGGTCGCGAGATCGTCAAGGACCCGTTCGGCGCCGCCTCGATGACCCACGACGAGGAAGTCGCCGCCACGGTGGCCGAGCATCGGTCCCGGCAGCGTAAAGAAGTTGCCTTCGCGCTCGAAGACCTCAAGGCCGGCCGCTATGGCATCTGTCGCGAGTGCCAGGAGCCGATCGCCAAGTCGCGACTCAAGGTGATGCCTTTCGCCACGCGCTGCGTGGCGTGCCAGGCGCAGCTCGAAGGACTCGGGCGCGCCGCCTAGCTGGTGAGAATCGTAGATCAGGGGCCAGGAGAACAGAGGGCAATGACATCCGCACTTCGAGCCGTGGCCGTGTTGGTCGTTCTCGTCGCCGTCGTCGCCGGCTGTCAGTCGATGACCGGCAAGAGCACGGGCACCAACATCGACGACGCCACGATCACCGCGTCCGTGAAGTCCAAGCTGGTGGGTGACAAGGCGTCCAATCTCACCCGGGTCGACGTTGACACGAACAACGGCACTGTTTACCTTAACGGTACGGTCGAGTCGGCAGAGCAGAAGGCAAAAGCCGAGCAGCTCGCGTGGCAGGCGTCAGGCGTCAAGACTGTCGTCAACAACCTCCAGGTCCACAAGCGGTAAGCGGACCGTTGTACGCCATGCGGCAGGGGCCGTATCGGGTCCCTGCCGCATCGCCGGCGCGACTCTCGAGGCAACGCACGCACGACCGGATCAGCCTTGGGCTGAGTGAGGGAAGGCGATACCCGTGAGTCCCAGCAGGCGCGATCACATGAAGGCCGGGAAGATTCTCATCGTTGACGACGAGCCAGCCGAGCGCGAAGGCCTGGCGCGGCTCGTCGGCCAGTGGGGTTACGACGTCGAGACGGCGTCCTCTGCCGAGGAGGCGTTGAACCTGGTGGAGACGCAGCATCCCGCCGTGGTCCTCACCGACCTGGTGCTGCCGGAGATGGACGGTCTCACCCTGCTGCAGCGGCTGAAGGAGACCGGCCGGCCGCCGATCGTGCTGATGGTGACCGGGCACGGCACGGTGGAGAGCGCGGTGGAGGCCATGCGTCACGGCGCCTTCGACTACCTGACCAAGCCGCTCGATGCCACGCGTCTGCAGGTCCTCCTCGAGAAGTCCATCGAGCAGGAGTCGCTGTCGCGCGAGGTGAGCTACCTGCGCCATCAGCTGCGCCAGAAGGGTAGCTTCGGCCAGATGGTGGGGCAGTCGCGCGGCATGCAGGAGGTCTATCGCTGGATCGAGCTGGCCGGCACCAGCACCGCGCCGGTCCTCATCTACGGTGAGAGCGGGACCGGCAAGGAGCTGGTGGCCCGGACCGTTCACGAGCTCTCCAATCGGCGCAACAAGCCGTTCGTGGCCATCAACTGCGCGGCGATTCCCGAGACGCTCATCGAGAGCGAGCTGTTCGGCCACGAGCGCGGGGCCTTCACGGGCGCCACCGAGCGGCGGCTGGGATGCTTCGAGCTGGCCGACAGCGGCACGCTGTTCCTCGACGAGATCGCCGAGATGGATTCCAACACCCAGGCCAAGCTGCTGCGGGTGCTGCAGGAGGCGACCTTCCGCCGGGTCGGCGGCGGTAAGGGAGAGATCCAGGTCGATGTGCGAGTCATCGCGGCCACGAACCGCGTGCCGTCCGACGCCATCACGGCCGGCCAGCTGCGTGAAGATTTGTTCTATCGGCTCAACGTGTTCTCGATTCACCTGCCGCCGCTGCGGGAGCGGGCCGAGGACGTTCCGCTACTGGCCCGCACCTTCATCGAGGAGTTCAACCGGCAGGACAACCGCCAGGTGCGCGGACTCAGCAGCGATGCGGAGAAGGAGCTGGAGCGCTATCGCTGGCCCGGCAACGTTCGCGAGCTGCGCAACGTCATCCAGCGCGCGGTGGTCCTCAGTGGCACCGGCATGATCGGCGTCGAGCACCTGCCCGACAACGTGCTGCGAGTCGCCGGACCGACGCCGGTGGCCGGAGGTGGCTCGGTCACGCCCATCCGCGAGATGGAGCGCGACATGATCCTGCGCGCGCTCGAGGAAACGGGGCAGGACAAGCGCAAGGCCGCCCAGCTGCTCGGGATCAGCCTGAAGACGCTCTACAACAAGCTGGCGAAGTACGGCATCCAGGCGGTGAAGTCGGCGCGTCTCAGCTGATGCAGGCGGCGGACGACCCGCAACGGCGGGTGCTGCCCGGGGACCTTGCGCGGATCCTGCACGACCTGCGGGGTCCGCTCAATTCGCTCACGATGCACCTCGAAGTTCTCAAGCGCACGGCCAAGGGCGACGCGGGCGCCGAGGAAAGTCTGCGCACCGCGTTGCAGCAGCTCGGGCGCCTGGCCGAGATGGTGCCGGCCGCCCTCGCCGTGACCGCACTGGAGCTCGGTCCGCTGCGCCCGGTCGACCTCGGCGTGCTGGCCACGTGCGTGCGGGACGCCGAGGGCGCCGCCAGCGTGACGATCGCGCCCGGACAGTGGCCGTGCGTGACGGGCGACGAAGCACTGCTGGCCTTGGCCGTGACCTTTCTGCTGCGCAACGCGCTCGAGGCGACGGCCCAGGGCGGGCGCGCTCCCATCATCAGCGGGACCGCGAGCGGCGGTGAGGCGCTCGTTCAGGTACGTGACTGGGGGCCGGGGCTCCGCACGACCAATCCCAAGCTACTGTTCAAGCTCATGCACTCCACCAAGCCCGGACACCGGGGCCTCGGCCTGGTGACCGTCGAGCGCATCGCGCGGTTGCACGGAGGCGAGCTGCGCTTCGAATCACCGGGTGATGGCGCGTGCGTGACGCTGGTCCTGCCGGCCATTCCGTCGCCGCGCCCGTAGGACGCCGCGCTTACGCGGTCAGGAGGCCAGCCCGAGCTCGAGCGCCTCGCGCTCGGGCGCCTGCCACACGACGTCCGGCAGCGGCAGCACGGCCAATCCGGGCGCGCGCTCCAGCGCACCGAGGTCGTCCTCCGGCATGCACTCGTAGACGGCCTCGCGCAGGAGCGGCTCTTCCGGCGTCCCGAAGGCATCGGCCAGGGGCTCGAGCGCCTCGAGCACCTCCGGTAGCGCGTCCGCCGCGAGCGACAGCAGCGTGCCCGCGCGCCCCACGAAGACCAGGGTGCTGACGAGGGCGCCACTCTCGAAGAGCCGCCGCTGCTCGGCCAGGGACGCCGTGTCGACCACGCGCTTGACGACGTGCACCGAGAGATCCTCCAGTCCTTCCACCGGCGCGCCGGGCTCGATCCAGCCGCTGGTGAGCGGCGTGTGCGGGTGCGCGCCGATGAGGATCGGCAGATCGGGCCTCAGCGCCACCGCCCACACCGCCCGCGTCACGTAGCGATGAAAACGCGCCTCGTGACGTACGCCGTGATCGGCGGGCACTACCACGACCGTCGCCCCCGGATCCTGGCGCGCGATCCGGAGGAGCGGCAGCAGGGTCTCGGCCGCGCGCCCGCGGTAGTGGGGCTGTACCAGCCGGTGGACGTGCGGCCGCGAGGGAGCGACCGAGGCCCATGCTGGAGTGCGGCCGCGCGTGGTCACGGTCACCACGCGACTGGCGGGGACGAGGCGGGCGACATCGTCGATGGCCGGCGCCGGCGGCCGGGCTCCCGCGCACCCGCTACGCCACCGCCGAGCACGCCCGGCCGCTCGATGGGCTCGATCCGCCACCGGGGCTGCGTCGCCGGTGAGGATGATGGCCCAGACTCGAGGGTCAGGCGAGTCATGCTCGACGTCGAGACTCGGAATGGACGGCACACGCGCCAGCATTTGAGGTACCCTCCGTCGCGGCTCAGGAGCTGTTGTCAGCCGATGCGGGGCAAGTGCAGCCGCTATGCCACGGAACAGGCAACGCAAACAGGCTTCGGAAGCGCGGATGGGGCGTGCGCCCCGGGTGAAATTCCTGCAAAGAGCGGAATAGGCCTGTAATCATTACACGATCGGGAGGGCGCCGTGTTTGATCTGAAGGGCAGGGTGGCGATCGTCACGGGCGGCAACGGCGGCATCGGTCTGGGCATGGCTCGCGGCCTGGCCGCAGCGGGGGCTCGCGTCGTCGTGGCCGGCCGCGACCAGACGAAGTCGCGCGCGGCGGTGGAAGATCTGAAGGGGCGGGGCGCCGAGGCGCACGCCATCGCCGTCGACGTCACGGACGAGGCGGCCGTGGGGCGACTGATCGCCGGCACCATCGAGCGCTGGGGCCGCCTCGACGTGCTCGTCAACAACGCCGGGATCAATATCCGCAAGCCGGTGCAGGAGCTGGCTCTCGAGGAGTGGCACCGGGTGCTCGACACGAACCTGACCTCGGCGTTCCTGTGCTCCAAGGCCGCCTACCCGGCGTTCAAGAAGGCCGGCGGCGGCAAGATCATCAACATCGGGTCGATGATGTCGATCTTCGGCGCCTCGTTCGCGCCGGTCTACAGCTCCAGCAAGGGCGGGATCGTGCAGCTGACCAAGTCGACCGCGGTGGCGTGGGCGCGCGACAACATCCAGGTGAACGCCGTGCTGCCGGGCTGGATCGACACCGACCTCACCCAGAACGCGCGCCGGGAGGTCGCCGGCCTGCACGACTCGGTGCTCCGCCGGACGCCGGCGGGGCGGTGGGGCGGGATCGACGACATGAGCGGCGTGGCGGTCTTCCTGGCCAGCCCCGCCTCGGACTTCGTGACCGGCGCGGTCATCCCCGTGGACGGTGGCTACTCCATCCAGGGGTGAGGCGCGAAGCACTTTTACGAGCGGAATAACTTGGTTACCGCAAAGTCCGCCTGTTAGGATGCCGGCATGACACACCGAATTCCTCTCACCGTGATCGCTGCAACGCTGTTGCTGACCGCTTGTGCGTCTGCGCCCCCGCGATCGACCCGGAGCGAGTTCGAGGACATCCCGGTGCCCAAGGGGCTCGCCTATCAGCAGGACGAGTCCACCGTGATCGAGACACCGAAGATCAAGGCGGGGCGCCACGTGTATCGCGGTCGGCTGGAGATCGACAGCCTGAATACCGCGATCAAGAACACGCTCGAGGCCAACGGGTGGCGGCACGTGAGCAGCACCCAGGCGTCCAAGCACGGGACGACCCAGGTGTACGAGAAGGACGGAGACTCCCTGCAGGTGCTGCTGTGGGAGGGGCTCTGGTACACCTACGCCGAGTACACGATGGGGCGCGTGGTGAAGACCGCCAAATAGCGGCGGAGATTGACATTCGCGCCGGCGGTCTCCTATGATTGCCGGGGCGTTTCACTCACTGCTCCGAGCCTCGGAGCGCGCGATGTTTTGCGGGTACTGATGCAAGGGGGATAGCGTTGAGAGGCAAGGGGTGGATCGTCGCCGTGGCGATGGTGCTCGCTGCGTTGCCCACGCCGGCGCGCGCGGTCGATCTCAATGCCATCTGGCCGGATCTGGGCCTGCCCGGCTTCAAGGTCACGCCGTTTTTGTCCGAGCGGGTCGAGTACGAGACGAACATCTTCCAGACGGCCAGCCACGCGCAGGACTCGACCGTCTTCAAGACGATCCCGGGCTTCACGCTCGAGCTGCCGTTTGGACGTCACCGGATCGACCTGGGCTTCCGGGCGGAGATCCTCCGCTACGTCGATCTCGGCAGCCAGAACACCGAGAACTACTTCGTCCTCGCCCGCGGCGGCCTTCGACTTCCCGGGCGGTCTCAAGTTCACGCTCAAGGAAGACTTCGCGCACACCAGTGACCCGCCCGGCACCGAGCTGACCGGCCGGATCAAGAGCACGACCAACGTCCTGACGCCCTCGGTCGAGTACGCCATCACGCGGCGCTACTCGCATCGGGCTTCGAGTACGCGTGGACCAACGTGAGGTTCGCCCAGGACACCGGGGTCACGGAGCTCGATCGCGACGAGCACCTCTTCGCCCTCACCGGGTTCTACAAGATCCAGCCCAAGACCGACCTGCTCGCCGGCTTCGCGTACGGCTTCAAGGACTTCGAGAACGCCAGCGACCGGAACATCAATCGTTACATCGGATTTGTCGGCGTGCGGGGCGACATCACGCCCCGGCTGTCGTCCACGCTGCGGGTCGGCTACGAGAGCCGGCAGCCCGACACGGAGCGACCTGACCCCGTACAACGGGTTCGTGGCCAACGGCGAGGTCACGTATCTCGCTGACCGAGCGCACCAAGCTCACCCTGTACGTCGAGCGCTCGACGCAGGAGTCGATATTCCAGACGGACCTCTGGTATCTGACGAACGTCGGCTCGCTGTCCGTCGAGCACTTCTTCTCGCCGAAGTTCCTGGTCAACGCTCGGATCTTCGGGGGCTCCAACGAGTATCCCGACAAGGGCCAGAAGGTGGACAACTCGCTTCGACTGGCGCCTCGACTGGCTCCTCGGCGCCTCGGTGGGGGCCGAGTACCAGATCCAGAAGTGGCTGGCGGTCAGCGCCGACTACACGTTCACCCGCCGCGAGTCGAACTTCGATACCCTCTCGCTTCAAGGACAACGTCGTCGGCGGAAAGGTGACGCTGTCGTTCTAGCGGTGGCGCGGTAGGTATGGCTTCGCTCCGTCTTCCCCTCCGGCCGTGGCTCACCGGTCTGCTGTGCTGCCTGGTGGCGCTCGTCGTCGGCGCGGCCGTCGCGCAGGAATACACCATCGGGCCCGGCGACGTGCTGAAGATCACCGTGTGGGGGCACGACGACCTCTCCAAGGACTATCCGGTCGCCCAGGACGGGCGCGTGCCCTTCCCGCTCATCGGCAGCGTGCAGGCGGTCGGGCTCAGCACCACGGATCTGGCCAGGCGGATTCGCGATCTCCTGGAGAAGGACTACCTCGTCAACCCGCAGGTGATCGTGGGGGTCAAGGACTACCTCTCCAAGAAGGTGAACGTGATGGGTGAGGCCGAGAAGCCCGGCCTCTTCTATCTCACCGGCCCCACCACGCTGCTGGAATTGCTCTCCAAGGCCGGCGGCCTGTCGAAGACGGCCGGCAAGGACCTCGTGCTGGTCCGCACCGAGGGCGCCGACGGCAAGGCCCACGCCGCGGGGAGCGTGATCCTGCGCCTCGACGTGCGCAAGATCCAGGCCGGGGACGTGAAGGAGAACGTCCTGCTGCAGAACGGCGACATGATGTTCGTCCCCAAGGCCTCGGCGTTCTTCGTCCTCGGCGAGGTGAACAAGCCCGGCACCTTCCCGCTGGACAAGGAGACGAGCGCCCTGGAGGCGATCACGCTGGCCGGCGGATTCAGCGCCACCGCCGCCGCCTCGGGCGTGAAGGTGCTGCGGCGGAACGCGGACGGCAAGCAGGAGACGATGGCCCTCGACCTCGCGGGCGCGGTGCCCAGGGACAAGAGCTTTCGCCTGGAGGAAGGCGATACGGTCCTGGTCCCCAAGGGCAACACGTTCTTCGTGTTCGGCGAGGTCAAGAAGCCGGGCGCCTACCAGCTGGACAAGGAGACGAACGTCCTGGAGGGCATCACCATCGCCGGTGGCTTCACCGACAAGGCCGCGCCGGGGCGGACCCGCGTCATCCGCACCGACGATCGCGGCCAGCAGACCATCAACATCGACATGAACGACGTGATCCGGCGCGGCCAGCGGGAGAAGGCGATCCGGCTGCTGGAGAACGACGTCATCGTCGTCCCGGAGAGTTTCTTCTGATGAGCCCCCTGGAGACCGTCGAGCGCATTCGCGACGCCCATCTCAAGGACTACTACCGCACGCTGCGCAAGCACCGCTGGCTGGTGTGCGGGCTGTTCCTCGCCACCGTGCTGACCGTCGGCATCTACTCCTTCGTGCAGACGCCGATCTACCAGGCCACCGCCACGGTGCTGATCGAGCCCGAGCCGCCCAAGGTCCTCAACATCCAGGAAGTCTCGCCCATCGGCTCGCCGACCCAGGACTACTACCGCACGCAGTACGAGATCATGACCAGCCGGCCGATCATCGAGAAGGTGATCGAGACGCTCAACCTCCGCAAGCGGATGCCCGGGCTCGACCGGGCCGCCGATCCGGCGCGCACGTTCCTGGGTGGCGTCACGATCGAGCCCAAGCGCAACACGCGGCTCGTGCTCGTGCGCTTCGACAGCTCCGACCCGACGCTGGCCGCCGAGGTCGCCAACGCGCTGGCCCGCCAGTATGCCAAGCACAACCTCGACATCAAGCTGAAGGGTGCCCAGGAGGCCCTGGCCTGGCTCACCGAGCAGATGAACACGCTGCGGGCCAAGGTGCAGGAGTCCTCGGTGGCGCTGCAGAACTACCGGGTGAAGGTCGGGATCATGGGCCTGCAGGAGCAGCGCCAGATCACCGCGCAGAAGATCATGGACTTCAACAAGCAGTATCTCGAGAGCCAGGCCCAGCGCCTCTCGGCCGAGTCCAAGATGACCGAGCTGCAGCGGATCGCCAACGATCGCGGCGGGGCCCAGACGATCTTCACGGTGGCCGACAGCCCGCTGCTGCAGCGACTCAAGCAGGAAGCCTCCGAGCTCGACGTGCAGAAGGCCAAGCTGTCCAAGGTCTACAAGGACAAGCACCCCGAGATCCTCAAGATCGACGCGCAGATCGAGCAGGTGAATCAGCGCATCGATGCCGAGACCAAGACGATGCTGCGAGCGGTGCAGACCGAGTTCCGCGTGGCCAAGGCCCGCGAGGAGACGCTGCTCGGCAACGTGAACCGTCTGCGGGCCGAGGCCCAGGAGCTGAACGAGAAGGAGATCCAGTACCTGAATCTCCAGCGGGAGTCCGACTCGAACCAGCAGCTCTACGAGGCGGTGCTCAAGCGGCTCAAGGAGACCGGCGTGACCGGCGGGCTGGAGACGAACAACGTCAGCATCGTGGAAGACGCCGTCCTGCCGCGAGTGCCGGTACGGCCCGCGCAAGGCCGTCAACCTGGTCGTCGCGATCCTGGTCGGACTGCTCATCGGGGTCGGCACCGCGCTCACGCTCGAGTACTTCGACACCACCGTGAAGACCCCCGACGACGTCGAGCGCCACCTGGGGCTGCCGGTCATCGGCATCGTCCCTCAGTTCGTGGCCAAGCGGTAGCCATGGCCGAGCGCGCCAAGCCCGCCAGCAATGGACCGTCGTCGAGCCTGATCGCGCACATCGAGCCGAAGTCGCCGGCGGCCGAGGCCTATCGCAGCCTGCGCACCAGCATCCAGTTCGCCGGCCTCGACCACAAGTGCCGGTCGATCGTGGTGACCTCGTCGAGCCCTGGTGAGGGCAAGTCGACGACCGTCGCCAACTTCGGGGTGGTGATGGCCCAGACCGGCGCGCGGATCTGCCTGGTCGACTCCGACCTGCGCCGGCCGACGCTGCACCGCATCTTCGGCCTGAGCAACAGCCGCGGGCTGACGACCGCGCTGCTCGACGGACTGCCGCTCAAGGACATCGCCCAGCCCACCCTCGTGCCCAACCTGTTCGTCGTCACCAGCGGGCCGCTGCCGCCGAACCCCGCCGAGCTGGTCGGCTCCAACCGGATGCGTGAGTCGCTGGAGGCCGGCGTCACCGACTTCGAGATGGTGCTGCTGGACTCGCCGCCGGTGGTCTCGGTCGCCGACGCGGTGGCGCTGGCATCCTTCACCGATGGCGTGGTGCTGGTCGTGCAAACCGGCAAGGTTCCTTACGAGGTGATTCGCCGGGCGGCGGGCAGTATCCAGGCGGTGAAGGGTCGCATCCTCGGCGTCGTCATGAACGCGGTCAACCTCAAGCGTGACGGCTACTACTACGACTACTACCGCTACTATCAGTCGTACTACAACGAGACTGAGGGCGGGAAGCGGCGGTAGCCTCTGTGCGCTCGGCCTCGCGCTGTTGTCGGACCGGGCGTGGGCGGGACGGGTGCGAGGTAGGGGCTGCGGGACCACGAGGCTGGTGATCGCTTCGGAACCGGCCTTGGCTGGGCTCCACCGCTCGGGGGGCGCACGGTAATGGGCGACGGGAACGGGTACCGCAGCCCCTACCTCACACCCAGCCCGCCCACGGCGGTCGGTCGTCATCCGCGAGTCCTTGCGTGACCAGCGGTCGCGCTTCTGCTGCTAAAGACCGGCGTCTCCTGCTGCTAGGACGGGCGCCTCTGTACTGCTAAGGCCGACGTCGCTGGGCTAAGGCCTCCGCCACTTGCCTCCGTCGCGGGCGATGAACGCGTCGGCTTCGGTCGGGCCCCACGAGCCGGCGTCGTACTGCGGGAGGGGGCCGGGGGTGCGGGCCCAGTGGTTCAGGACGGGCTCGGTGAGCTTCCAGGCTTGTTCGATCCAGTCGCCGCGGGAGTAGAGGGTGGGGTCGCCGTTGATCGCGTCCAGGAGCAGGCGCTCGTAGGCTTCGGGGGGCTCGCTGCCGAAGACCTCGTGGTACTTGAAGTCGAGCGTCACCGGGCTCAGCTTCAGCTCTGGTCCCGGTTCCTTGGCCTCCACGATGAGGGAAATACCCTCGTCGGGCTGGATGCGGATGACGAGGAGATTGGGATTCACGGGCACCGTGCCGCGACGGAAGATCATGTGAGGGGTGCGGCGGAAGCGGATGACGATCTCGCTCACGCGCTTGGCCAGCCGCTTGCCCGTCTGCACGTAGAAGGGCACGCCCGCCCAGCGCCAGTTGTCGATCTCCATGCGCAGCGCCGCGTACGTCTCGGTGGTGGACTGGGGCTTGACGCCCTTTTCCTGCGTGTAGCCCGGGACCTGGCGGCCGTTGACGAACCCCGGGCCGTACTGCGCGCGTAGCGCGACCTCGTCGACCTTGGCGGGATCGAACGGGCGGATGGCCTGCATGACCTTGGACTTCTCGTCGCGCACCGCGCGGGCGTCGAACGTCACCGGCGGCTCCATCGCCACCAGGCAGACGACCTGGAGCAGGTGGTTCTGGATCATGTCGCGCAGCGCGCCCGATTCCTCGTAGTAGCCGCCGCGTCCCTCGACGCCCACCGCCTCGGCCACCGTCAGCTGCACCTCGGCCACGTGGTTGCGGTTCCACAGCGGCTCGAAGATGCCGTTGGCGAAGCGCAGGGCCATGACGTTCTGGACGGTCTCCTTGCCGAGGTAGTGGTCGATGCGGTAGACCTGCTCCTCCTGGAAGACCTTGGTGACCAGCTCGTTCAGCTCCTGGGCGGAGGCCAGGTCGTGGCCGAACGGCTTCTCGATGATGATGCGCGTCCAGCCGCGCTGCTCCTCGGCGAGGCCGGCCTTGCCCAGCTGGGTGGTGATGGGCGCGTAGAGGCTGGGCGGCGTCGAGAGGTAGTACAGCCGGTTGCCGGCATCGCCGTGCTTGGACTCGATCTGCTCCAGCTTCTGACGCAGCTTGGCGTAGAGGTCGGCGCTGTTGGGATCGCCGGCCACGTAGTAGAGGCTCGCGGCAAAGCGGTCCCACACGTTGTCGGAGGGCACCTTGAGCCGGGCGAACTGCTTGACGCCGTCCTTCATCTTGGCCCGGAACGCTTCGTCAGTCATCTCGGAGCGGGCCGTGCCGATGATCGCGAACGGCTCCGGCAGGGTCCGCGCCGAGTAGAGACTCCACAGCGCGGGGAGCAGCTTGCGGTTCGTCAGGTCGCCCGACGCCCCGAAGATGACGAGCGAGAACACCTCATCGCCGGACGGCATGGCCACCGAACTGGTTGCGCATCGCGGCCAGCAGCCGGTCCGCGAAGGAGTTCTCACGGCGCGAGCGGAAGCGCGCGAACAGCGAGGCGGTGATGGTCGGGGCGGGGACGGCCTTCTCCACCGCGTCGTCCACCGTCCAGCGGCCCTCGCCCGAATCCTCCACCCAGGGCTTGAGCGCGCTCAGCTTGGGATCGGCGGCGAGCGCGTCGGCGGTGAGGTCGAGCAGCCACGAGCGCACCACGCTGCCCTGCATCCAGAGCTTGGCGATGGCCGGCAGGTCGAGCCCGTACTCCGACTCCGACATCAGCTCGAAGCCCTCGGCGTAGCCCTGCATCATGGCGTACTCGATGCCGTTGTGGATCATCTTCACGTAGTGGCCGGCCCCGGCGGCGCCCACGTGCATCCAGCCGTCGGGTGGGCCGAGCGTCTTGAAGACGGGCGCCAGCCGCTGCACCGGCTCCTTGTCGCCGCCGACCATGAGGCAGTAGCCGTTCTGCAGGCCCCACACGCCGCCGCTGGTGCCGGCGTCCACGTAGTGGATGCCCTTGGGCCCGAGCTCACGCGCCCGACGGATGTCGTCCTTCCACTTGGAGTTGCCGCCGTCGATGATGGTGTCGCCCCGGGCGAGGATCCCGGTCAGCGCCTGGATCGTCTTCTCCGTCGGCTCGCCGGCCGGGACCATCACCCACACCGCGCGCGGGGCGGCGAGCTTGGCGAAGCCCTCCAGCGACGTGGTCAGCGACGCGCCGTTGGCCTCCGCCAGCTTGGCGGCGTTCGGTGAGGGGTCGTAGGCGAGAATCTTGTGACCGCCACGCACCAGGCGCGTGACCATGTTGCCGCCCATCCGTCCGAGCCCGACGAAGCCCAGTTCCATCAGATCGTCCTCCCGGTGAGGTGCCGCGCCATTGCGGTCAACCTTGCATGTGCGTTTCGGCCGACGGCGCGTCGCATGGCCTTGGCGAGTATGGCAGAACTACCGGCTCTTGGCGACGTTCAGGAGAGATGCGGCGCCCCGGTCGAGCAGCCACACCAGCCGGCCCTCGGTGGGCCGGGCCATGGCGGCCGGCAGCGTGCTACTCGGCTCACCCAGGACCGCCTTCACGACCTTGGCTTTCTCCGCGCCGGCCACCAGGAACATCACGGTGCGCCGCCGCGTTGATCACGGGGAAGGTGAGGGTGAACCGCTGCGGGATCATCGCGGCGGCGGCGTGCACCGCCGCGACCTGGCGGAACACTTCCTTCAACGCCGGCGAGCCGGGAAACAGCGAGGCGGTGTGGCCATCGACCCCCAGGCCGAGCAGGATCAGGTCGAACTTCGGTAGCTCGCCACGGCGGACGCCGAAGACCTCGGTGATCGTGCGCGCGTAGGTGGTGGCGGCGGCTTCGGGGTCGCCGTCCTCGCCACGGATTCGAAAGACTTGCTCCCGGGGCACCGGGACCTTCGAGATCAGCGCGGTGTTGGCCATGCCGAAGTTCGAGTCCTTGTGCTCCGGCGCCACCCCCCGCTCGTCACCGAAGAAGATCCACGTCTGTGCCCACGGCATCTTCTCGCGGAGCGGTGACTGCGCCAGTCGCTCGTAGGTGGTCCGGGGTGTGCCGCCGCCGGCGAGCGAGATCATGAACCGTCCGCGCGCCTTCACCGCCTCCAGGGCGGCGTCCACGATGGCGCGGGCGGCAACGTCGGCGAGCTCGGCGGGATCGTCGATGACGATGATCTCGGGCGCGTGCGGCATACCCACGATCATACTCTTTCATCCAGACGTTGCTGCCGTTCCAACGCCGCGAGATAGCGCGCGTGACGCGCCGGGTCGGGTGCGAAGACTTCTCCCGGCGGCGCCGGCGCTGCCGCGAGGTCGGGCAGGGCCCCCAGGGCCTCCAGCGCGAGCAGCGCGGCCCCGCGGCTGGTCGCTTCGCTCTCCGGCGACCAATGGATTGGTCGGCCCAAGCCGTCCGCCAGCATGCGGGTCCAGGCTCGCGAGTGGGCGACGGCACCACCGGACGCGACCAGCAGGTGACCCGGGGCGGCCAGGGGCGCCAGCCTCGAGTAGATGAGCATGAGCCGGAGCGCCACGGCCTCCATCGCGGCGTGGACGATGTCCACCGCCGTCGTGCTGAGCGAGAGACCGGCGATCGTGGCCCGGCGATCCCCGCGCCATCCGGGAGCCCGCTCCCCGGCCAGGAACGGGCAGGAGCGTGAGGCCGTGGCTGTCGGGCGCCCGCTCGGCGAGGTCTCGCTCGACCTCGTCGGCCGGCGGCAGCTTCAAGACGTCACGACACCACGCATGCACGTTGCCGCCCTCGGAGGTCGCGCCGCCGACCAGCGCGCGGCGCCGGTCCACCCGATAGCGCCAGAGTCCGGGCGGAGCCGTCCCGTGATCGGCGGTCACCAGACGGATGGCCGCCGAGGTTCCCACGTTGAGCGCGATCCGGGACGGATCGATGCAGTCCGAGCCCACGTTGCTGGCTGCGCCGTCGCCGACGGCCGGAAACCACGGCACGCTGCGCAGCGCCGGCCAGCGACCGCTCCAGGGCGCGCGCAGCCCGCGCCGCCCGCCCGCGTCGGCGAGCGGGAAGAGCCGATCGGACTCCACACCCGCCGCCGCCAGCGCCTCGGTGTCCCAGCGCAGCGTCTCCTGGTCGAACAGGCCGGTGCCCGAGGCCATCGACACGCTCGTCGCCGTCTCGCCGAAGAGCGCGAGCTCCAGATGCTCGCCGATCGATCCCCAGAAGGCGACACGCGCGACGTCGGCCGGACGCTCGCGGGCCAGCCACCGGAGCTTGGCCGGCCAGTACGAGCTGTGCAGATGACAGCCGGTTCGCTCGTGCAGGGTCGCGTCGTCGAGGGCCCCGCGCAGGAGCGCGGCATCGGGCGCGCTGCGCGAGTCGGCCCAGGTGAAGATCGGCGTGATCGGCCGCCGGGCGGCGTCGAAGCCGAGCAGCCCGTGCCAGAAGGTCGTGACGCCGACGGCCCGGATGTCGTCGTGGCGGGAGGCGCGGGTGATCGCGTCGAGGCACGTCGCCACGGCCTCGAGCAACACGGTCGGGTCGTGCTCGACGCCGCCGTCGTGCGTGAGCGTCGGGCGCGTAGGTGACCTGGTGGAATCGCCCGGGGACCGCTCGACCGTGCAGGTCGTACAGGGTGGCGCGCGCCGAAGACGTCCCGAGATCGAGCGCGATGACCATCAGCTCGGTATTGTAAGATGCCTGCGATGGACGAGGGCAGGGAACTGCTCGACGGCGAAGGCGTCGGGAGCCCGCTCACGAAAGGAAGACACGCATGGCCCGCATCCGCATCCTGAGCCCCGTCGGCGTCGTCGCCACTGAATCGGTCACGGTTCCGCCGCTGCCCCACGACTGGACGGGCCGCACGATCGGGTTCCTGGACAACACCAAGTCGAACTTCGATCGGCTGACCGGCGGGATCGGCGAGCTGCTGCGCGAGCGGCACGGCGTGAAGACCATCGTGCACCGGCGCAAGGCCAACGCCGCCACCGCGGCGCCGCCCGAGCTGATCGCCGAGATGGGCAAGCTGTGCGACGTCGTCTTCGCCGGCTCCGCTGACTGAGGGTCGTGCACGTCGTGGAGTCTCCACGACGCCATCGAGCTGGCCAAGACCGGCACCCCGGCCGGCCTCATCGCGACCACGGCATTCCAGGGCCTCGCCGTCAGTGAGCTGAGCGCACTCGGCGCCACCGGCCTGCCCCTGCTCGTCATCGATCATCCCCTCGGCGGCGAGCGCCCCGACGCCGTCGCCCGCCGCGCCCGCCAAGCCTTCGAACAGCTCTCCAGCCTGATCTCAGGAGCGCAATCCGGAACCGCTGTCGCGGGGCCGCGACCGAAGTCGCGCGAGTCGGAGCCACCACTGCCTCGAACAGGCCACCCACGTCCCAAGCCGGCCTCGCGGGCCCCGCTACAATCAATCCGATCGACCCGACGCTCCAGGACCTCACCCTGGACGACGATCCCACCAACTTGCTCGTCGAATTCAGTAACCGGCAGTGGAGTGACGGACTGCCGATCGTCGCACCCACGCCCGAGCGCGTGGCCGCGATGCTCGGCGGCCGTGACGGCGCGCGGTCGCTCGGACCCATGCCGCCGCTGTGGCGGCTGGCCACGCTGGAGAAGCTCGCGGTGAACGCCGTGATGGCGGGCTGCGAGCCCGCGGCGTTCCCCATCGTGGTGGCGGCCGTCGAGGCGATGCTGGATCCGACGTTCAACCTCTATGGCGTGCAGGCCACGACCCACCCGGTCGCGCCGCTACTGGTCGTCAACGGTCCCTACGGCCGCCGACTCGGCCTGCACGGCGGCAGTGGCTGCTTTGGCCCCGGCTTCCGTGCCAACGCCACGCTCGGCCGCGCCATCCGGCTGATCCTGCTCAACGTCGGCGGCGCATGGCCTGGGCGCTACGACATGTCGACGCAGGGCAGCCCGGCGAAGTTTGCCTACTGCATCGCCGAGAACGAGGACGCCTCACCGTGGGGACCGCTCTACAAGGGCGACGTGGTCACGGTGTACGGCGGCGAGGGACCGCACAACGTGAACGACCACGTGTCGACCACGGCGAGCGGCATCCTGGCCAACGTGGCCGACACCGCCATCTCGCTGGGCTCGAACGTCGGCTGGTACTTCTCCCAGGCCCAGCTGCTCGTGGCGCTGGGCCCCGAGCACGCCCGCACGATCGCCGGCGACGGCCTCACCCGGGCAGACGTGCAGCGCTTCGTCTACGAGAACGCGCGCCAGCCGCTCGGCCTCATGCGGCTGGGCGGAATGTGGGGAATGCACGACTGGCCGGCGTGGATGAACGCGACGACGCGATCCCGACGCCCGGCTGCCGCGTGTGCCCTCGCCGGAGGACATCTTCGTGATCGTGGCCGGTGGCTCGGGCAAGCACTCGGCGGTGGTGCCCAACTGCACCTTCAGCCGCGCGGTGAGCCGTCCGATCGTCGCCGGCTGATTCGCCAGGGCTCGATGAGCCCTTCGTAGACGATGTTGGAGGACATCTTGGAGCGCCCCAGCCGGCGCTCCACGAACGTGATCGGTACCTCGGCGATGCGGGCGCCCCGCCGGTGGAAGAGCGTGCGCAGCGCGATCCACCACGCGTAGCCCCGGGCCCGGACCTCGCCGAACGGCACGCGAGCCAGGAAGTCCGTCCGCATGCACGAGAACCCGCTGGTGAGATCGCGGATCGGCGTGCGCGTGATCAGCCGAGCGTAGTGGTTGCCGCCCACGCTCAGCAGGCGCCGGCCCGGATGCCAGTTGGAGATGGCGCCCCCCGTGGTGTAGCGCGAGCCCACGACCAGATCGTGGTCCGCCGCCGCGGCGATCAGCGCGGGGACGGCGGCCGGATCGTGCGAGAAGTCGGCGTCCATCGTCACGATGCAGTCGTCGCCGCCCTCGGCCAGGACGCGACGGAACGCCGTCTGATACGCCGTCCCCAGCCCCTGCTTGCCCGTCCGCTCGATCAGCGCCAGGCGCGCGTCGGTCCGCATGAGGTCGCGCACCAGCTGACCCGTTCCGTCGGGGGAGCCGTCGTCCACGATGAGCAACCCGGTGTCGGCCGGCAGCCAGCGGCGCAGGGCGACGATCAGCGAGCCGATGGTCTCGCGCTCGTCGAAGGTCGGAATGACGATGCGCGCTGTCATCGTTCTAATTTATTCAAGGGGAACCCTCGGAGGGTTCCCCCTTCCCCTCCGGTGGCGGGTTCCTGGCTCAGCAGGAGGATCAGCGCCGCGAACAGGAGTGCGGCGCCCAGCGCGCCGACCGCGCCCAGTCGCTCGCCGAAGACGAAGACGCCCAGCAGCGTGGCGGTGAGCGGCTCGATGAGCGAGGCGACGCCGGCGGCCCCGGCCGAGACGTCGCGCAGGCCGAGCGAGTAGATGGCGTAGGCGCCGGCGGTGGTGACCGCACCGAGATAGACGAGCCAGGGCCAGCCGAGTGCGAGCTGCCGGCCCACGCCGTCGGTCAACAGCATCGGCGCCAGCACCAGCGCGGCCACCGTGAAGGTGGCGCCGGCCGCCGGCAGCGGCGCGATCCGGGCCAGCGTGGCCTTGGCGAGCACCACGTAGAGCGCGTACCCCAGGCTTGCGGTGAGGGCCAGCAGCACGCCGGTGACGAAGCGCGGCGAGAGATCGGCCGTGGTCCGCGGCCCCACGATCAGCAGCGCCGTGCCCGTGACCCCGAGGGCGAGCGCGACGCCGACGCGCACGGTCAACCGCTCGCCGAGCAGGGCGGCCGCCAGCGCCGTGATCAGCAGGGGAGCGCCACAGATGGCGATGAGGGCGGCGATCGCGATCCCGGTTCGCGGCACCGCGTTGAAGTAGCTGACCTGGAAGGCGGCCATGCAGACACCGAGCACGACGCAGCGCCAGCGGTCGGCGCGCGCGATACGCCACGAGCGCGCCGACCAGCCGGCGATCGCGAGCAAGAGCGGCGCGGCGATCAGCATGCGGCAGGCGGCAATCACCAGGGGTGTCGCGCCGGCCTGGGCGATCAGCACGGTCGTCACCGAGCCGGTGGTCCCCCACGAGACGGCGGCCAGTCCGATGAGGCCGAGACCACGCAACCGGGCTGGGCTTGACGGGGCCGACACCGCCGCTGATCATAACGCTCCGCCAACGATCCGCGACAAAGGAGATGCAGCATGAACGTCGGCTTCATCGGCACCGGGACCATGGGACAACCAATGGTGGCAAATCTGCTGAAGAAGGGCTTCGGCGTCCTCGCCTGGGACGTGGTCCCCGCCGCGCTGGCCGCGGCCGTCAAGCTGGGCGCGACCGCCGCCGGCTCGGTGGCCGACGTGGCCAAGCAGAGCGACCTGATCGTCACGATGCTGCCGTCCTCCGGCAACGTCGAGGCGGTGTACCTCGGCGACGGCGGCATCCTGTCGAGCGTGCCCGCCGGTCGCCTCTGCGTGGACATGTCCACCATCGACCCCAACGTGTCGCGACGGGTGGCGGCCGCGCTCGCCCGCAAGCAGGTGCGCTTCATGGACGCGCCGGTCTCCGGTGGTGTTCCCGGCGCCGTCGACGGCACGCTGGCCATCATGGTCGGTGGCGACGCGCGTGATCTGGAAGAGGCGCGAGGGGCTCTGACCGCGATGGGCGCGAACGTCATCCACGTGGGTGCGGTCGGCAGCGGCGAGGCCGCGAAGCTCTGCAACAATCTGATCGCCGGCGTGGCGGCGGTGGCCGTCAGCGAGGCGTTCCGGATCGCCGAGGGCTTCGGCGTCGATCCCAAGATCCTCACCGACGTCATCTCGAAATCATCGGGCAACACCTGGGTCATGCAGCAGGCGCACCCGGTGCCGGGCCTGGTGGCGCGCGCCGCCTCGAGCCGCGACTACGCGCCCGGCTTCATGACTGACCTGATGGCCAAGGATCTGGGCCTGGCCGTGAACGCCGCCCGCGAGCTGCGCATCCCGGTGATCGTCGCGCCGGCGGCCCAGCAAGCGCTCCGCCTGGCGTCCTCGCACGGCCTCGGCCGCAAGGACTTCACCGCGATCTACACCTTCCTCAAGCCTTCGAGCGGCGACGTGCCTGTTTGAACTGGGGGCCCCGAAATGGCCGGCTGTTGGACTGGGGGCCCCGAATGGCCCCCAGACCCCCAGTCGTTCGGGGCGCCCCGGCGGAGCCGGGGCGCCCTTCTGTCGTGCGCGGGGTTTGGGTGCTGTGACTGCGCGTCCGAGGTCCGGTCGTCGTGGCGCCCCGGCGGGTGCTGTGACTGCGCGTGCGACCCTCAGTCGTTCGGGCGCCGGGCGGGTGGAGCGGCTTGCGTGTGGAGCGAACGCTCGTCGACATTCCGCAGGGCCTTCGCGTCCAGCGACAGACTTCCTGACTGAGCGCGGATTGGGCGTGACTCGATACGACGTCGCTCACGGGCGCGAGTTGTGCGGGAAGGGGACGGATGACCCCGGAGGGCGAATGTTATACTTCGGGCGTTGCGGCGCGGGTGGGGTGCGCATGGAGGCGCTGTCGTGAGTCTCTACGTGATGCTGAGCACGCTGTCGGAGTCGGGGCGGAAGGTGTTGCGTGGGCGGCCGGGGTGGATCCGCAAGGTCAATGCTGATGTGCAGCGGATGGGGGCGCGGGTCGTGGCGCAGTACGCGGTGCTGGGGCCGTACGACTTCGTGACGATCATGGAGGCGGCCGACAACGCCACGATCTCGCGGGTGTCGGTGGAGCTGGGTGCGCGGGGCGGCGTCGCCGGCATGACGATGGCCGCGATTCCGCTGGACGAGTTCATCGAGCGACTCGAGCGCGGCAAGAGCCGCCAGGGGAAGAAGAAGCGCGGATGAAAGTTCTGACGCTGACGCCCGAGCGTTGCACCGGCTGCCTTCGCTGTGAAATCGCCTGCTCATATATGCAGACCGGCGCGTACCAGCCGGCCAAGTCCGTCATCCGCGTCTCGCCGTTCGAGAGCCACACGTCCTACGCGCCCTACACCTGCACGCAGTGCGATGAGGGCTGGTGCATGACGGCGTGCCCGGTCGGCGCCATCACCATCAACAGCGCGGGCGCCAAGGACGTGGTCGACGACAAGTGCGTGGGCTGCAAGCTCTGCACGATCGCCTGCCCGTACGGCACGATGTTCTACGACACGACCACGCGCAAGGCGTTCAAGTGCAACCTCTGCGGTGGCGATCCCGCCTGCGCCCACGCGTGCCCGACCGCGGCGATCGAGTACGAGGATGTGGCGACGGCTGACTGGATCGGCGACTTCGCTCGCGAGCGGGTGAGCTACGTGCTCGCGCTGGAAGGAGCCCGCTGATGCCGGTGCGGCACCTGATCATCGGCGGCGGCACCGCGGGCATGAACGCCATGCGGACCATCCGGGAGGAGGAGCGCGAGCGCGTCGGAGATCACGCTGGTCACGGCCGAGCGGCCCTACTCGCGCATGGTCCTGCCGTACTATCTCGACCGCTCGATCGCCGAGAACCACGTCTACACGGCGACCGGCGCCGATCTGACGCGCTGGAAGGTCAAGACGCTGATCGGCCGGCGGGCGACCGCGCTCGACGTGAAGGCCAACGTGTGCACGCTCGACGACGGCACGCGCGTCGAGTACGACGACTGCCTGATCGCCACCGGGCTCCTCGGCGGCGCGCGCGCCGGTGCCCGGCGCCGACGGGCCGCGGCGTGCACTCCTTCTGGACGCTCGAGCAAGCGCGGGGCGTGCTCACCTCCGATCACGCCCGGCAGCCAGGTGGTGATGGTGGGGGCGGGCTTCATCTCGTTCACGATCCTCAACTCGATCCTCTCGCTCGGGGCCAAGCTGACCGTCGTCGAGCTGGCGCCGCGGATCCTGCCGCGGATGGTCGACGACATCGGCGCCGGCGTGGTCGAGGATTGGCTGAAGGCGCACGGCGTGACCGTGCGGACCAACGCGAAGCTGGCCAGGATCGAGGACGTCAAGGGGCGCAAGCGCCTGAAGTTCGCCGCCGGGTCGGATCTCATCGCCGACGTCGTCATCATGGCGACGGGCATCCGGACCAACCTCGCGTGGCTCAAGGACTCGGGCGTCGACATCGAGCAGGGCATCGTCGTCGACGAGCACCTGCGCTCGAACGTCCCCAACGTCTACGCCGCCGGCGACGTGGCCCAGGGACGCGATCTGATCTCCGGCCAGAGCGCCGTGCACGCCATCGAGCCGACGGCCCAGGAGCACGGCCGGATCGTCGGGCGCGAACATGGCCGGCAAGGACGTGCGGTACCGCGGCTCGCTCATCATCAACATCGTGGAGGTCTGCCACCTGGACGCCGCCTCGTTCGGCGCCTGGGACGACGCGCGGGCCGAGGCGATCAGCGGCCTCAAGAAGGACCGCAACGCCTACCGCAAGCTGCTGTTCACGGGCGAGCGGCTGACCGGCGCGATCATCATCGGCCGCTCCAACGACATCTGGACGACCAACGACGTCGGCATGCTGAAGGGGCTGGTGCAGTCCGGCCAGCCGCTCGGCCGCTACAAGGACCACCTGCGCCGCAACCCCTTCGACGTCAAGACCGTGTTCATCGCTGCTCGGACCACGAGCACGCTTGCTCCCCGAAACCATCCTGGGGCGCCCGTCGAAGGCGCCCGGAGACTCCCCGGTGGCCGTATGAGCCCAGCGACCCTGGCCGCGCCCAAGAAGTCGGCGAAACCGCAACCCGCGATGCCCGGAGGCTTTGCCGGCCAGATCCTGCGCGTCGATCTGACCAAGCGCCGCTGCTGGGCCGAGCCGTGGGGTCCCGAGGAGATGCGCGATCAGCTCGGCGGCATCGGCCTCGGCTCGCGCATCCTCTACGACGAGACGCGCAAGGGGAAGGGCAACGTGTCGTGGGATCACCCGGACAACCGGCTGATCCTGGGCACCGGTCCGCTCGCGGGGCTGCCGGTGTGGGGCACCGGCGGTCTCACGGTCGTCACCATCGGGGCCATGACCAACGGCCCGACGTCGACCCAGTCCAACGGGTTCTTCGGGACCAACCTCAAGTACTGCGGCTACGACGCCATCGTGATCCAGGGCCAGTCGCGCGACTGGGTCTATCTCTACATCGAGGACGACCGCGTCGAGCTGCGCGACGCACGGCCCTACGTCGGCAAGGACACGTGGCAGACGCAGGATGCGCTGAGCGAGGACACCGGGCTGCGCGGACACCAGCTCTCCGTCTACTCGATCGGTCCGGCCGGTGAGGTGTGCGCGCGCTTCGCGGCGATCCAGGGCGACTACGGCCACGTCGCGTCCAAGAATGGCGTCGGCGCGGTGATGGGCAAGAAGAAGCTGAAGGCCGTGGCCATGGTGAAGGGCACGAAGGCGCTGCGGGCCGCCGACCCGCTCGGTCTGGTGCGGGCCGCCGACGAGATCGCGCACGATCTGCAGACCGATCCGTCCGCGCGCTCGCTGTACGAGTACGGCACGCTGCCCGGGGTCGTGAACCTGAACAAGCTGGGCGCGCTGCCCATCCGCAACTACACGACCAGCGTCACCGACGCCGACATGGCCCCGTGGGAGGCGCCCAAGCTGCGCGAGGGCTTCGATCACCGCGGGCACCAGTGCAACTCGTGCGGCATGCACCACTGCCACATGTCGGTCATCCGGCAGGGCGACTACAAGGGCAAGATCGTCGACGAGCCCGAGTACGAGGGGTGGTCGGGCGCGGGCTGGACGATCGGCGTCACCGCCGACAAGGACGGCGTGGCCTGGCTCAACACCCAGCTCGATCGCGCGTGCCTCGACGTGAACGAGTTCGGCTGGCTGTGCGGCTGGGTCATGGAGGGGATCGAGCAGGGCTGGATCACAAAAAAGCAGCTCGGCTTCGAGCTGAAGTGGGGCGACATCGCCGGCGCCGACCGTCTCATCCAGATGATCTGCAAGCGCGAAGGCTTCGGCGATCTGCTCGCCGAAGGCGTCAAGCGCGGCGTCGGAAAAGCTCGGCGGCCCGGCGGAGGAGGCGGCCGTCTACACCATGAAGGGCGCCTCGCCGCGCGGCCACGATCACCGCGCGCGCTGGGAGGAGATGCTCGACACCTGCACCTCGTCCACCGCCACCATGGAGACCGGCAACCCCGTGCACCAGACGGAGCTGGGGCTGCCCGCGCGCATCAATCCGTTCGACGGCGTCGAGGTGGCCAAGCTGGTGGCCGGCTGCCGCGGGCGTCGCAACTTCGAGGACTCGCTGGGGATCTGCATCTTCACGACGCGCACGCGCCTGGAGAACGTCTGTCGCGCGCTGTCCGCGGCGACGGGGTGGAACTACACGGTCGAGGAGGCGATGCGCCAGGGCCGTCGCACGGCGGCGATCAATCGCGCCGTCGCGCTGCGCTGCGGCCTGACGCCGGATCTCGAGTATCCGTCCAAGCGCTATGGCTCCACGCCGCACAACGGTCCGGCGAAGGGCCAGGCCATCGGCGCGCAGTGGGAGAAGATGGTCGACACCTGGTACGCGGAAGTCGGCTACGACCGCAAGACCGGCAAGCCGCTGCCGAAGACCCTGAAGTCGCTCGGACTGGACTGGCTGGCGAAAGAGCTCTGGGGCTCCCGGTCCTAGCCTCCTGATCCACCTCCTCGTCAACGCCGTCGTCCACACGATGGACCCCTCGGTGCCCGTGTCCCAGGCACTGGCGGTGAAGGACGGCTGCATCGTCGAGATCGGCGGAACCGACGAGATTCTCTGGCTGCGCGAGGACGACTACGAGCTGATCGACCTGCAGGGCGGCACGGTGGTCCCCGGGACCGTGGACGCCAGTGGCGCGTACACGATTCGGGGGACCCTGGCGCCGGGCCAGAGTGCCGGTTTCCTGGTGCTTTCCGACGATCCTCTGGCGACTCGGCCCGCTGATCAGCGGGCCATTCGCGTGGTCGAAGCGTGGGTCGGTGGGCGACGAATCATGGTTCGACCTTGACCGGCCTGCGTCGGGCGTGCTATTTGTCGGGGCCCTGCCGCGACGACGTCTGAGCGGTTCGGGCCGGGGGACTCATGCCTCAAGTCATTGGATTCATTGGTCTTGGGATCATGGGACGCCCCATGGCCCGCAATCTCATCAAGGCCGGGCACTCGCTCGTCGTCCACAGCCGTAGCCGCGGGCCCGTCGACGAGATCGTCAAGGCGGGCGCAAAAGCGGCGGCCTCGCCCAAGGACGTCGCCGCTCAGTGCGACGTGCTGATCACGATGTTGCCCAACTCGCCCGAGGTCGAGCAGGTCGCGCTCGGCCCCAGCGGCATCATCGAGGGCGCGCGCCGCGGGCTCGTCTTCCTCGACATGTCCACGATCTCGCCGCATCGTCTCGCAGAAGATCGGCAAGGCCCTCGAGGCCAAGGGCGTGACGATGCTCGACGCGCCCGTGTCGGGCGGCGAGAAGGGCGCGATCGACGGCGCGCTGTCGATCATGGTCGGCGGCGACAAGGCGGTGTTCGATCAGGCGCTGCCGATCTTCCAGGCCATGGGCAAGACCATCACGCTGCTCGGCCCGCTGGGCATGGGCGGCTTCACCAAGCTCGCCAACCAGATCATCGTGGCGGTGAACCTGACCGCGCTGGCCGAGGCGCTGACGCTCGGCAAGAAGGCCGGACTCGACCGCGATCTGCTACTCGACCGCGCTGGCCGGCGGCCTCGCCGGTCGCAAGTGCCTCGAGCAGAAGACGCGGCAACTACGTGTCGAACACGTACAACCCCGGCTTCAAGATCGACCTGCACTACAAGGACCTCGGACTCATCATGGACTCCGCCCGCGCGCTCGGCGTGCCGCTGCCGGCCACCGCGGTGGTGCAGGAGCTGTTCAGCGCGCTGCGCGTGAAGGGCCGAGGCGGCCTCGATCACTCCGGGAGTCATCACCATGCTGGAAGATCTCGCGGGCGCCTCGTGAGGGCCACCGTCGACCGGGCGGGCCTCGACCCGCAGGGCCGGCTACCCAAGGTGCAGATCCGACGCGTTCGCAAGGGCGACCTCTCGCGCGTCCGCGACGTCTTCGAGCAGAGCTTCGGCGACTTCCTCGAGCGGCAGCTCGGCACGCGCCCGCGCCAGGCCTTCGACGGCGCGCAGTACGTCCACCATCGCTGGCTCATGGAGCCGTGGGGCTGCTTCGTGGCCGAGGAGGACGGCAGCAAGCTCGTCGGCGCGGCGCTCGCGGCGACGTGGGGCACGCTCGGACTGCTGGGACCGGTGGCGGTGCTGACGCACTATCACAATCAGTCGATCGCCCAGCAGCTCATCCGCGCGGCGGAGGAGTTCTTCGACGAGAACAAGGCGACGCTGCACGGCGCCGTGACGCTACGCGACCAGCGCCAAGCACCTGGCCATCTTCCACAAGTTCGGCTACCGGCCCAAGTCGCTGACCGGCGGTGATGAGCCGCGCGCTGGACCGTGCCGGGCACCCGCACGGCGCCTGCCGCGCCCGCCGCGCGGGACGCTGACGGTGCGGCGGTTCTCCACGCTCGAGGAGACGAAGAAGAAGGCCGCGCTCGCACGCGATTCCACCGGATCACCAACGCGGTCTGCAGGGCGATGGACCTGGCCAAGGAAGTCGAGATCGTCGACGGCCTGGCGCTGGGCGACACGCTGCTGCTCGAGCGCGGCGCCGAGCTGGTCGGCTTCGCCATCTACCACACGCCGGGAGTCAGCGAGGCGCCCGGCCGGCGCGGGCTACGTGAAGTTCCTCGCCATCGACCGCCAAGCAGCGCAAGACCGAGCACCTCGAGCAGCTCATCGGCTCGATCGAGGATCTGGCCCAGGAGCAGGGGCTGCTCGCGCGTGATCCTGCCCGTGTACTTGCGCTACTGGCAGGCCTACAGCACTCTGTTGAAGTGCGGCTACCAGGTGGATCTCACGATGGTGCGGATGCAGAAAGGCAAGCAGGAGGACTACGAGGACCCCGCGGACCTCGTCCTCGACGACTGGCGCTGACCCTGAGCCTTCGACTGCTGCTGGCCGCCGGCCTGGTCCTGGTGGCTGCTGGCCCCGCCCTCAGCCCACTCGCTCCTGCTGGAATCGTCGCCGGCCGCGGGCGCCACGCTGGCCTCGGCCCCGGACACGCTCATGCTGCGCTTCAACAACCGCATCGAGAAGCCGCTGTCGCGAATCCGCCTGGTCGACGCCGCCGGTGTGCAGCGGCCGCTGACCCTGTCGGCCGACGGCGGAGGCGCTGACCGCCTGATCGCAACGGTGCCGTCGTTGCCGGCCGGCACCTGGCGCGTGGAGTGGCAGGTCCTGTCGACCGACGGCCACGTCGTCGCCGGCCGTTTCGAGTTCAAGGTCGCGCCCTAGTCGGGATGGCCGGGCTTCTGGATGTGCTGCTGCGGGGCGCGATCCTCGTGCTCACCAGCCTGGCCCTGGGCGGCGTCGCCTGGACGCGGGTCGTGCTCCGCTCGGAGCCCCACGCCAAGCCCTCGGCCCCCGCCGTGCTCGCACTGCGCGTCGTCGCGGCCTGCGCCGGGCTGGCCGCGCTGGCCCAGCTCGCGACGTCGATCGTCGCGCTCACGGAGCTCGGTGCCGCCGGCCACTGGCCGCTGGCCGATTTCAGCCGCACGACGTTCGCTCGCACGTCACTGGCGCGCACCGTCCTGGGCGCCCTGATCGGCGGGCTGGCCATGACGCTCGCCCGCCGGCCCGCCAGCCCGGCGCTGTGGCGTGCGCTGACCGGCGGCACGCTCGCGCTGGTGGCCACCTCCGCCGTGCTGAGCCACGCGGTGGCTCGCGTCGAGAGCCGGACGGCGCTGGTCGTGCTGGATGCGCTCCACCAGGTCGCCGCCGCGGTGTGGATCGGCGGGCTGGCGCACCTGACCGCCTACGCCGCGCTTGTCCGGCGCCAGGCGCAGCGCGGGATCTCGGTGGCCGACGACGGGCCGGTGATCGGGCGGTTCTCGAACCTGGCGCTGGCCTCGGTCGTCACGCTGGTGGTGACGGGCGTCCTGCTGACCTGGGTCTACGTGGGCGACGCCGCCGCACTGCTCGGCACCGCCTACGGCGTGATGATCCTGAGCAAGGTCGTTGTCCTCACGGCGATCCTGGCCCTGGCCTGGGCGAATTTCCGAGCCGTTCGGGGCGCACGCCACGGCAACCGCCTGCGTCTGCTGCGCTTCGTCGAGGTGGAGCTCGGGCTGGGCGTCACGGTGCTGTTCGCGGCGGCCTCGCTGACGTCGCTGCCGCCGGCGGTGGACGTCACGATCGACCGGGCCACCGTGAGCGAGGTCGCGGCGCGCTTGCAACCGTCGCCACCCCGGCTGAGCAGTCCGCCGCTGCACGAGCTCATCGACCGCGCCGAGCCGCTGATGGGCGCGGGGAGCCGCCGTGAGCCGGTCGAGCGCGCGTGGTCGGAGTACAACCACCACTGGGCGGGCTTCTTCGTCCTGTCGATGGGACTGCTCGCCGCGCTCGAGCGGCTGGGCATGCGGGCGGCCCGCCACTGGCCGCTGCTGTTCCTCGGCCTGGCCGGGTTCCTGTTCGTCCGCAACGATCCGCGGGCCTGGCCGCTGGGCCCTGCCGGCTTCTGGGAAAGCCTGAGCCTGCCCGACGTCCTGCAGCATCGTACGTTCGTCGTGCTCATCGTCGCGTTGTCGGTCTTCGAGTGGATGGTGCGCGGCGGCCGGCTGGCCCGGCGCCCGTGGGGCTACGTGTTCCCGCTGCTCTGCGCGGTGGGCGGCGGGCTGCTGCTCACGCACTCTCACGCGATGGTCGACCTCAAGAACGAGTTCCTCGCCGAGCTCACGCACGTGCCGATCGGGATCCTCGGCGCATTCGCCGGCTGGGCCCGCTGGCTCGAGCTCCGTCTCCCCGACGCCGGCCGCCCCGCCGGCTGGCTTTGGATCGCCTGTTTCGCCAGCATCGGCCTGTTGCTCCTCGTGTACCGAGAAGCCTGACCGGACGCGCGGTACGTCTGGTAACGCGACAAGACAGGAGGATAATGGGCGCCATGATTGCGGGACAGGCGACGGCCGAAGGTACCGCTCGCTATGCGGCGCGGTTCGCCGATCTGCCGGCCGAGCACTTCCGTGAGCTGCACGGCGTGCGTCTGTCCACCGTGGGTCTCGGCACCTACCTCGGACGGGACGATGCGGTCACCGATACGCTCTACCAGAAGGCGGTGGAGCGCGCCGTCGTGCGCGGCGTGAACGTGGTCGATACCGCGATCAACTATCGCAGCCAGCGGAGCGAGCGCGCGGTGGGCGCGGCCCTGGCGGCGGCGATCCGTCGCGGGGCGCTACAGCGCGACGAGGTCCTCGTCACGACCAAGGGCGGTTACCTGGCCTTCGACCACAACGTGCCGTCCGATCCCCGCGAGTACTTCATGACGACCTACATCCGCTCCGGCATCATCCAGCCGGGCGATATCGTCGGCTCGCACTGCATGACGCCACGCTACCTCCGTGACCAGCTCGATCGCAGCCGGGCCAATCTCGGTCTCGAGACGGTGGACGTCTACTATTTGCACAACCCCGAAGCTCAGCTGGACGAGGTCCCGGCGTCGACGTTTCTCGAGCGCGTGCGCGTGGCGTTTGCGGCGCTGGAGGAGGCCGCGGCCGAGGGCAAGCTCCGGTTCTACGGTGCGGCGACGTGGAACGGCTTGCGCGCCGATCCGGGCGACGCGGGCTATCTCTCGCTCCCCGAGCTCGTGCAGATCGCGCGGGAGGTGGGCGGGCCCGACCACCGGTTCCGGGTGATCCAGCTGCCCTACAACCTCGCGATGCCCGAGGCCTTCACCCGCGCCAACCAGAAGCTGGACGGCGGCTTCTTCAGCGTGCTCGACATGGCGCGCCACCTCGGCCTCTACGTGATGGCCTCGGCGTCCGTGATGCAAGGCCAGCTCACGCAGAAGCTGCCGGCCGAGCTCGCCGCGCTCCTGCCGGGGCTCCAGACCGATGCGCAGCGGTCCATCCAGTTCGTCCGCTCGACGCCCGGCATCGGCACCTCGCTGGTCGGCATGAAGTCCGTGGCCCACGTCGACGAGAACGCGGAGGTGGCGCGCGTGCCGCCGCTGGGCGGTGACCAGGTGAAGCGCCTGTTCAGCGAGGCGTGACCTTGCGCACCGCGACGGCGTCAGATAGGGTGACCGGCGGGATCCGGCCCGAGCCGGACTGGGAACGCGCGCTGGGCGTACGGCCGAGCGCCTCGGCGGTGATCTTCGACCGGCGCGGACGCGTGTTGCTGCAGCAGCGCTCCGACGGCGGGCAATGGGGACTCCCGGGTGGCTCGGTCGAGATTGGCGAATCGGTGACCGACGCGGCAATCCGCGAGGTGCGCGAAGAGACCGGCCTGACGGTGAGCGTTCGCCGGCTCGTCGGGGTCTACTCCGAGCCGGCCCTGCAGGTCGTCCGGTATCCTGACGGCAACGTGTGGCACTACGTGAACGTCTGCTTCGAGTGCGTGGCCCGGGGCGGGACGCTGACGACGTGCGACGAGACGCTGAGTCTCCGGTACGTCTCCCCCACGCGCCTGCCGCGGACCTTGCTGCCCAACCATCGCATCCGGATACGCGACGCGTGCAGTCGGCGGGCCGCGGCATTCGTCCGCTGAGAGGAGCCAACGCCGATGCGGCGGATTCATCACGTCGGAATCGTCGTGAATCGTCTGTCCGAGGCGTATCAGTTCTACCGGGATGTGCTGGGCCTGCCGCTCGTGCGCGAGGCCGAGATCGCCGATCAGGGGGTGCGAGCCGCGCTGCTGGCCGCCGGCGACAGTGAGGTCGAGCTGCTCGAGCCGCTCGGGCCGACCACGCCGGTGGGGCGCTTCCTGGCCAAGCGCGGCGAGGGATTGCACCACCTCTGCTTCGAGACGTCCGACGTCGGCGCCTCGTTGACGACGCTGAAGGACCGCGGCGTGGAGCTGCTCGACACGGCGCCCCGCCAGGGGCTGGCCGGCCAGATCGCGTTTCTCCATCCGCGCGCGTGCTCCGGCGTGCTGGTGGAGGTGGCCACCCCGCCGGCCTCGGCCGGGGCCGAGCCGGCCTCACCGCTCGGGCTCAAGCGGCTGGTCATCGGCGCCGAGGACGTCCGGGCCACGGCGGGCATCTTCCAGTCGCTGTTCGGGTTCTCCGAGGTGGCGATCAACGGGGGCCCGCGCACCATGCTGGCGGTGGGCCGCGGCACGCTCCTGGTGGTGCCGGCGCACGAGGTGGGCGGCACGGCGGGCATGGTGGCGCTGTCCTTCGTCGCCGAGGACTTCGCCGCGCTGACCGCGTCCCTGCGTCGGGCCGGGACGCCGCGGCTGGAAGGGACGGGCGAGGTGACCGTGGAGCCGGCCGGCAGTCACGGCGTGCACCTGCACATCAGCCGGTACATGTTTCCGTGAGCGGATCGACGGATCGCATCGCCCGCGTCATCGGCCCTGTCGAGCGATAGTCTGCAGGCGACGAGCCGCGCCGCCCTGGCGGCGCTGCTCGTGTGGGCTCCGCTGGCCTCCGGCGCCTATCGCGGCTGGTCGCTGGCCACCGCGTTTCTGCTGGTCGGGGTGATCGCCGCCGCCTGGCTCGCCGCGGAGCTCACCGATCGCGCGCTGCAGTGGCGACGCACGCCGCTCGACCTGCCCCTCGGGCTTCTGCTGGCCCTCGTGGCGCTCCAGATCATCCTCGGCAATCGCGCTCTCGTCGCGTGGGCGCTCGCTCCGGCCCGGATCGTGACCGAGGTCGCCGCCGACTTCCCGGCGCCGTTCCTGACGATCGGCAGCGTGACGCCGCGCCAGACGCTGAGTTCGGGGCTCGTCTTCGCGGGGTACGCGGCGGTGTACGTCCTCGTGGTGCAGACGGTGCGGACGCGCCGGCAGCTCGGATTCTTCGTGAGCCTGCTGTTGACGGTCGGCGGTGTCATGGCGTTCCTCGGGCTGCTCGACTATCTGACCGGCGAGACGTGGCTCCTGGCCTGGCGCGACCACCCGTTCACCGGCCGCCTGTCGGGGACCTTCGCGAACCCCGACCACTTTGCGGCGTGGCTCACGATGCTAATTCTATTGGGCCTCGGCTGGCTGGTGGCGCGCACGTCGAGCCGCCGGCGCGCGCCCTCGCTGGCCAGCCGTCTGACGGTCCGCGAGCTGCGCGAGCAGGCGGTGCGCCGCTACCTGCCGATGATCGGCGTGATCGTGATGGGCGTGGCGGTCGTGTTCACGCTCAGCCGCGGCGGCCTGATCGGGCTGGTGGTGGGCTTGCTGGCGCTGATCGGGCTGCTGTCGGCTTCGGGGCGGGCGCGACGCAGCCTGGTCGTCACCGCGGCCCTGTTGATCACCGTGGTGGCGTACGGAGGGTGGATCGGCTTCGGTCCCTGGGTCGCGCGACTGGCCCAGACACCGGCCGGGTCGCTCGATCGGCTCACGCAGTACATCGCCTCGCTGCCGCTGCTGCGTGAGTTCCCCATCCTCGGGGTCGGGTTGGGCGCGTATCGCGACATTTACTTTCGCCACCAGCCGCTGGCGCACCATCCGGATCGCTTCTACTTTCCCTACGCGCACAACGATCTGCTGCAGCTCGTGCTGGAGCTCGGCGTGGTGGGCGCCGTGCTGTGTGCGTTCTTCGCCTGGCGGCTCGCGGCCGATCTGGTCGGTACGCACCTGCTCGGGCGTGGCGCCTGCCCGGTGGATGGTGGCGAGGGGCCAGAGGCGATGCGCAGTGACCGCTTCAGTGTCGGAATCGCGGTGGGCGCCCTGGCCGCCGCGGCGGGCCTCATCGCGCACAGCGCGCTCGACTTCTCCGTCCGCATCCCGGCCGTCGGGTTCCTGGCCGCCGCCCTCCTGGGGCTGGCGACAGTGGCCTTGCACACGCGGATGCAGGGCGACCACGAACAGCTGCTGAGCGGGGTGCGGGTGCTGTCGCTGACCCGGCCCCGGCGCGCGATGGCGACGGGCGCGCTCGCGCTCGTCGTGCTGGGCGCCTGGTCCTGGGCGTGGATTCACGGCACGCGCCTGCGGGCCGCCGAGCAGGCGCTGCAGGTGGCGCCCGCGAGCGAACAGCCGGCGCGGGCGGACGCCATCCTGGGCATCGACAGCGCCAGCATTCCGGCACGGCGGCAGCGTGCCCGCGTCCGTCTGGAGGCAGCGATCGCGGCCTGGCGCTCGGCGCCGTCCCCGACGGTGGACCGCGATCGCGCGGCCCGCGACCTGCTCGCGCTGGCCCGCGCGGATCTCCACGCCGCGATCGCCGTCATGCCCACGTATCCCAACCTGCATCTCGATCTCGCCTGGGTCGAGGCGACCGACGCGCTGGTGCAGGGCCGCAGCGGGCCCGAAGGCCTGGCGCCGGCGCTCACCTACGGTGCGCGTGCGGTGGCGCTGGGGGCCGACAGTCCGGTCTTCTACGCGGGGATGGCGCGGCTCGCCTACTCGGTGCCCGAGCTCAGCGTGAAGGCGGCCAGGGAAGCCGTGCGCCGCGACCCGGCGCTGCTCGTCGAGATGGTGGACCTCTATCAGCCGATGGGGTTCACCGGCACCGAGTGGCTGACCATCGTGCCCGAGCGCGCCGTGGACCGGCTCGAGCTGGCGATGGTCCTGGGGGCGCGGGGCCGGCGTGCCGAGAGCCTCGCGGCCTACCGCGCGGCGCTGGCGGCCGCACCGCCGCGCGAGGTGATCGTGTACCGCTGGGCGCTGGCGACCGAGCTCGGCCGCATCGGCGCCGACGATGACGCGATCGCCGTGCTGCGCGAGGCGGTGACCGCCGACGCGAGCAACCCCGAGCTGCAGCGGGCGCTGGGCGCCCAGCTGGCGCGTCGGAACGATCCCGAGGCCCTCGACCACCTGCGTCTGGGGGTGAGCGCCACCGAGCGGCTGGGTGAGGCCGAGGAGCGGCGGCCGTTCATCGTCGTCGATCCGCGCCTGGCCGGCCTCGTCGAGCGCATCGCGCGCGACCTCGATCGACCCCAGCGCTATCGGCGCGCGCTCGCCGTGTACCTCGCCGAGCGGGGTCTGTGGGACCAGGCGCTGCCGGAGTGGCGGATCCTCGCGCGAGACGAGCCGAAGAACGCCGAGGCGCGCTTCGGGATCGGCCGGGCGCGGGAGGGGACGGGTGCGCTCGACGAGGCGCTCGAGGAATACCGCGCGGCCGTCGCGCTCGACCCGAACGCGACGCGCTACCGGAAGCGGCTGGCGGACCGCCTGTGGCAGAGCGAGCAGTATTTCCAGGCGATCAACGAGTGGCAGATCATCAAGTCCCAGGCGCCGGAGGATCTCGAGACGCGGCTGGCGCTGGCGCGCGCGCTGGAAAAAGTGGGCCAGCCGGTCGAAGCGTACCGGGAGTACCGCGAGGTGCTGGGTCGCGTTCCGGGGCACGCCGAAGCCACGCGCGCCGTGGCGCGGCTCGAAGGCCGGCGGCGCTAGGCCCGCCGTGCCATACTTCGCGGCAGCGCGGGCCTTCGCCCAAAGGGTGCTCCGGTGAGACGAGAGGACGTGGTCCGATGATGCCCAAGGACAAGGTCATCACATCGCTGCAGACGGCCCAGGCCGAGCTCGACAAGGCACTCGAGCAGCTTGCCCGGATGCCGGCCTACGACGCCAGCCGCGTGCGGTTCGCCGCCCACACGCTGAACAACTACCTGGCGGTGACCGGCGGCTGCGCCGAGCTGCTGCAGATGACGCTGGGCGAGGACGCCGACGAGCAGACCAAGACGTGGCTCGAAGGCCTGCGGCACGCGACCGGCCTGATGACCCACATCGTCGTTCAGCTGCTGAATATCCCCACCGCCACCGGCGAGGCGCTCGTCCGCGAGAAGGTGAATCTGCAAGTCCTGACCGATCGCGCGTGCGACTACTACCGGCACTCGGCCAGCCTCAAGCAGATGACGATCATCACCGAGCCCGCCGCCACCACCCCCATCGTGTGGACCGATCGGGTGGCCGTCGCCGCCGTCCTCGACAACCTGCTCTCCAACGCTCTCAAGTTCTCGCCGCACGGACGGCGGGTGTGGGTGCGCATCTCCGTGGAGGGCGCCTACGCCGTCTGCACCGTCCGCGACGAGGGCCCCGGCCTGACCCCGGAGGACCACGCCCATCTGTTCGAGCGCGGCGCGCATCTCAGCAACGCGCCCACCGCGGGTGAGCCGACCACCGGCTATGGCCTGGCCGTCGCGAAGGACCTGATCGACCAGCTCGGTGGCGAGATCGGCTGCGAGAGCCGCCGCGGCGAGGGCGCCGCCTTCTTCTTCCGCCTGCCGCTCTACTCCGAAGCCCACCACGGGGCTTAAGAACATGGGGGGCCACGAAATGGCCCCCCATACCCCACGCTCCGCGCCCCGGCGGAGCCGTGGCGCTTCGCGACATTGCAGTCACTGGGGCCCCGCGCTCGGGGCGCCCCGGCGGAGCCGTGTCGCTCCTCTGGAGCGCGCGCGGCATGCGCTGGCGGCGCACCGGACGGGTTCCTACAACGCGGCGAGGTCGACAATCAGGGCGGCGTGGTCGCTGAGGGCGGTTCGGCGGCCGCGGCGGGAGGCGCCGCCCCAGACGTAGCTGGCGTCCTTGAGTCGGGCGAGCAGCGCGCCGTTCACGAAGGCCTGATCGATCCGGAAGCCGTTGCGGCCGTTGGGCGAGTACCAGGTGTAGGCGCGCGTGTCCGCCCGGAGATGCCGGAAGGCGTCGAGCCAGCCGCAGGCGGAGAGGCCGTCGATCCATCCCTCCTCCCGCTCACTGAAGGCGGGCGACTCCTCGTCGATGTCACGGCGGCCGGAGTTGGTGTCGCCGACGAGCAGGGCCGGGCCGAGCGTCCAGCGCCGCGCACAGGCGAGCACCGCGTCGAGGTACGGGTACTTGCGTCCGCTCACGCGGTTGGGCACATGCATCGCGCCGATCACGAGCGGGGGAGCGCCGTCGACCTCGGCCAGGAGCCAGCGGCCCGGCTCTCGGGGCGCCGCGCGCAGCCGCAGGCGCCGCATCGGACGGCGTGAGGCCACCAGCAACGCATTGACACCGTCGCGCGCGGGATCCGCTGTCGTCAGCTGGTAGGACAGGCCCTGCCGGGCGAGCGCGATGGCCAGGGCCAGGCTCGGCGCCGTCGCCCGGAACTCCGAAAGGGCGACGACGTCGGGTGCCCAGCGCGCGATCTGGCGCGCGATGCGGCCGGCTCGCACGCCGCCTCCCGCTCGAATGTTCCAGGCCACGATCCGCATGCTAGACCAACAACGCCTCTTGCAGCCGCGGGGGCAGCGAATTGTCGGCGCCGTGCGCCTCGAGATAGCCCGCTGCCGAGCCGTATTCCCGACGGAGCAGCGCAAGAAAACGCGGCATGGATTCCGCCGAGGCTTCCCAGTGGGAATCAGGTACCGCTTTCACCTCTGGCGGGGCGGCGGGGTCGTTTCGCCAGTGGTCCCGGAGTGCCGGCATGAACGGGGCTGACAGGGTGTAGTCGTGGATGATGTCCTCGTCGATCACGCCCGCCGCCGCCAGGAGCATGGCCGCGAGCACGCCGGTCCTGTCCTTGCCCATGCTGCAATGGAATACCAGCGGGTGATTGTTGCAGTCGGCAATCAGCTCCAGCGAGTCCACCAGCCCTTGGCCGAACTTCGGCTGGCGGATGCGGTACAGATAGAGCTCTCCCAGATCGGTCGCATCGTGGAAACGCTCCGTTTCTTGCTTCACGTAGTCGGGCGAAGCAGGTTGGAAGGGCACGTTGTGATACCGGGCACCCACCTCATCGAGGAGGCTGATCTCCCGCTGCTTGGTCAGCTCTCTCGGAGTCCGAAGGTCTATGACCGTCCTGGGGCGGATGTCCTCTTTGAGCCTGGCAATATCCGGTCGGCTCATGGAGTGTAGATCCGCACTTCTGAAGAGCCGCCTCCAGGCCACGGCGCGCCCGTCCCGCGTCCGGTATCCGCCGAGGTCTCTGAAATTGGGCACGGATTCAAAATCGATGTGTCTTGGATACGACGGGTTCATCGGTGCCCGAGCCGCATCTAGAACGAGTCGGCCCCCGCTGCGACGGCGTCGAGCTGGGGCCGCGTGTACGAGCCCAGGCTGCGGAAGTCGAGGTCGGTGTAGTTCTTGATCCAGCGCAGCGAGATCTTCAGGGCCTTGCGATAGCGCGTCTGCACGGCGGGATCGGCCGGCCGCTTGCTGAGGATGTCGTCCAGCTCCTCCTGGAGCAGTCGCTTGACCAGCGCGAAGTCGTGCGTCGCCGCCGGGCCCTCGGTGGTGCGGGTCGCGTGGCGAATGCGCTGGGCGACCTGGGCCACCGACATGCGCCCGGTGGCGAGATCCTCCATCAGCGCCGGGTGGACGCCCGGCTTGCCCTCGAGGCTGTCGATGCCCTTGGCGCCCCGACCGTTGAGCCAGCCCTCGACGTACTCGATGATCATCCGGGCGTTGCGCCGGGTGCCCTCCAGCGTGATCGGTCCCGCCGGCACCTCGATCTTGACCGGATAGTTCGCGGGATCGGCCATCTGCGCCGTCGGCTTCCAGCCGGATCCGATGAGCTGACGGAACGGATCGGCGGCGGTCTTCATGTGGAAGATGTGGGCGACCCAGGCCCGGATGAATCCCTGCGCGGCCTCCCACTCCTTGTCCTTGCGGATCGAGTCGGCGGCGGCGCGGTTGACCTCGGGGTCCGGGTTCGGCAGTGCGGTGGCCATGCCGCCGATCGGCACCGCACCGTGCTTGAGACAGATCGCCACCAGGCGACGGAAGATGTTGGCCAGGAACGGCGTGCTCTTGATGTCCACGCCGAAGCGGTCCGGCCACACCGAGGCCGGATCGGCCATCACCCACTCGAAGATCGAGGCCTTGAGATCCCAGCGGGCGGCGTTGAGCCCGGCCGCGTAGGGGCCGAGGGCCTGCAGCATCGCCTCCATCTCGAACACGCACGGCAGCGACTCGACGAGCACGATGGCGCGGATGGTGGCGTCCCGGAGCCACGGCACCTGCTCCCGGCTCAGGTCGAAGAGATCGCGGTAGAGGCGCGCCTCGGGCGCGAACTCGAGCTTGGGGAGATAGAAGTAGATGCCCTGCCCGCGCTCGGCCTGGGCCCGGCCGGCGTGAAAGAGCGTGAGCGCGGTGCCGAGCACGGCGGCGTTGACCGGGGTGCCGTCCACCGTGACGTCGGGCTCCACCAGATGGATGCCGCGCTCGCGATGCATGAAGAAGGGCAGCTCGCCCTCGGCGATCTTGTACTCGCGCTTGCGCTCGACGTCGCGGAAGAACAGCTCGCGCTGCACCGCGGCCACCCGGTTGTGCGCGGCCCGCACGGTGTCGATCAGCCGGTGACCGCCCGAGTCCTCGTCGTCGTCCAGATCGCCCTCGGCGCGCTCGCCCTCCGGCCCCGGGTTCAGCGCGTTGATGAACATGGAGGTGATCGAGCAGGGTCCCGAGATCTCGATGCCGGGCTTCAGCAGGTCGGCCGGCACCGGCGGGACCTGCCAGCTGCCACTGGCGTCGTGGGTGGGCCGGTCGGGGAGCGCGCCCTGGCGGAGCGCGCGATCGAGCGCGGCGGCGCGTGCGTCGAGCAGCGTGATGATCTGGGGATTCAGCCGATCGTGCAGCGCCAGCAGGTAGTCGACGAACGAGTCCGTGAAGAGGCGTTCGGCGCCCTCGACGGGATCGTAGCGGAGCCGGGGATTCCGGGTCATGGGATCTCCTGGGAGCGTCGGGAAATTCGCCGCTCCTTTTCGCATGGCCCGAGCAAGGCTGTCAATGGCAGAATGCGCAACGGTGAGCCGCGATCCCGCGCACGGCAAGCGACGCTTCCGCGGCATCGGTCACGGCCGCAAGACCCGGCGTGTCCTCGACCGCGGAGGGACCGGCCCCGCCCGCGCGTTGAACGCGGCGCTGGGCACCTGGGACGGCGTGCGCATCACGCCGATGTTCGGCCGCTGGGGCTACTTCGTCGGCGCCCGCCTGTTCGCCTGCTTTCCGCTCCGCGACAAGGACCACGATCTCTGGATCCGTCTGGGGCCCGGCGACCAGCCGCGCGCGCTGCGCGAGCCCGGCGTGCGCCCGCACCGGCGGTTCGCGCAGCGCGGCTGGATCGAGGTGCTGATCGAGAGCGAGACGGACGTGGCGCGTGCGCTGCGCTGGCTGCGGCGCGCGTGGAGCGCGGCCTCGCAGGCGACGGGACCAGACGACGAGCCGACGCCGTGAGCGGCGCGATCCGCGAGCTGGCCGAGAGCGCCTGGACCGGCCAGGTACCGGCCAGCCAGCTCTGGAAGCCGACGGGACGGGCCGAGGAGATCGCCCCCGGCGTCGTGTTCCTGCACACCTTCGCCAACATGACCGTGGTGCGCACACGGGCCGGCCTGGTGCTGATCGACACCTCGAACTACGCCGCGCGCGACCGGACGTTCGCGCTGGTGCGCTCCGTCGATACGGCTCCCGTGTACGCCGCCATCTACACGCACGGCCACGCCGACCACGCGCTCGGACTGCCGCCGTTCCTCGCCCAGGCGCGCGAGCAGGGCTGGCGGCGGCCGTACATCATCGGGCATCGCAACGTGGCCGCCCGCTTCGCGCGGTATCGCCAGACCAACGGCTACAACGCGCTCATCAACGCCCGCCAGTTCGGGATCGCGCCCACCTGGCCGATGGACTACGACGATCCCGACGTCGTCTACGACGACGTGCTGGCCTTCACCGCGGGGGAGATCACGCTCGAGCTGCACCACGCGCGTGGCGAGACCGACGACCACACCTGGGTGTGGTGGCACGAGCGCCGGATCCTCTGGACCGGCGATCAGTTCATCTGGGTCGCGCCCAACGCCGGCAACCCGCAGAAGGTCCAGCGCTATGCCGGCGACTGGGCGGTGTCCCTGCGCGCCATGCGCGCGCTCGAGCCCGAGCTGCTGATCCCCGGCCACGGGCCGCCGATCTTCGGCGCCGCGCGTATCCGCCAGGCGCTCGACGACACCGCGGAGTGGCTGCAGACACTGGAGCGCGAGACGCTCACCCGGATGAACGCCGGCGCCACGCTCGATACCATCCTGGCCGAGGTGCGTTCCCCGGCGCACCTGGCCGATCGCCCGTATCTGCAGCCGGTGTACGACGAGCCCGACTACGTCGTCCGCAACATCTGGCGGCTGTACGGCGGCTGGTGGGACGGCGTGGCGTCGCATCTCAAGCCGGCGGCCGACTCCGTGCTGGCCTCGGAAGTCGCACGCCTCGCCGGCGGCGTCGATCGTCTGCTGGCGCGGGCGCGCGAGCTGGCCGAGCGCGCCGACCTCACGCTGGCCAGCCATCTGGCCGACTGGGCGGTGCAGGCCGCGCCCGACGACCGCGCGGCGCACGCCCTCCGCGCCGAGATCTACACGGCTCGAGCGGCGAGCAGCGCCGCCCTGATGACGCGTGGCATCTTCACCGCCGCCGCGCAGGAGTCGGCCGCGCGCGTCGCCCCGCCGCCGGCCTAGGGTCCCGACTCCGGCCTCGCTCCTGACTCGTACTCTTCGGGGCCCGCCGACACGCTGTGGTCGTGAGCTCGGTGAGGCTGGGGCGCCGCGCGGTGAGCGGCCGCGGCGATGACCGCGGCGGCTTCGATGCGCTCGATGTGGACGAACGGCACGAGGATGTAGGTCAGCAGCGTGGCGCCGGTCGAGATCAGGACGAGCCACTCGAAGCCGACGAAATCGTAGAGGTGTCCGCCCGTCCACTGCGAGCCCTGGATCCCCGCGTTGTAGACGGACATGAGCAGCGCGAAGAACGCGCCCTCGACGTGGGTCGGACAGGCCCGGGCCGCCAGGTCCAGGAGTGCCAGCGTCGTCACCATGTAGACCCAGCCGTAGGTGAAGTCGATCACCGCCCCCGACCACGGCCCGCGATAGAGCAGGTAGATGAGCGTCCAGGCGGCGCTGAAGCCGATGCTGATGTTGATCGTGCGCCGCAGCGGCCAGTGCCGCGACAGGGGCCCATAGCTCAGCGCGCCCAGCACGGAGCCGAACGACTGCACCGCGTTCAGGACGCCGATGAACTCCTGGCTGAAGCGCAGCCGATCGGTCTGGTAGTAGAGGAATCCGGGCCCGAACGAGGGGCTGAACGTGAAGAAGAAGATGAAGCCGGCGACCAGCCAGAGCTCCCGCGCACGCAGCGCGGTCCGGATCGCGTCGAGGCGCTCGACGAGCGCGGCCCGATCCCGGCGGGCCGGCCGCTCGCGCACGAACGCCGCGGTCATGAGCAGCGTGATCAGGGGAAAGCACGCGGCCACCAGGAACGCCACCACCAGGTTGCGCCGCTGCGCCAACCATCCGCCGATGAGGCCGACCAGCATGGACGAGATGTAGATCGAGGCCCACTGCACCGACTGGAAGGCTCCGGTCAGCCCGTGCTGGCGTCCGTTTTCCACCATGACCGCGTCGGCCAGGACGTCGGTGAAGGCGAGCCCCAGCCCCATCGCGGTGAACAGCACGAGCAGCGTCCCGTACTCGGAGGTGCCCAGGGCCGCGGCGAGGAAGCCGCCGGCGGCGGCCAGCGACGAGCTCAGAAACAGATAGCTGACCCGACGCCGGCCGAAGATCGGAAAGAAGTCCGAGAGCAGCCCGTAGAGCGGCTTGATCAGCCACGGCGCCCCGCCGACGACGAAGAAGTCCGCGACGCGGCCGGCGCTGTAGCCCGCGTCCTTGAAGACGATCGTGATGGTCTGGTTCGGCAGGAACCACATGCCCTGCGCGAAGTAGACGATGGCGAACAGCAGCGCCAGCCGGCGGCCCTCGATGGTGGTGAACGGATTGAGCCGCGCCAGCCCGCTGAACATCCGGGTCATCATAGTCTAGAATTCTGACCATGCGTTCGGTCTGCCCGCACGATTGTCCCTCCTGCTGCAGCCTGGACGTGCGCGTCGACCACGGTCGCATCACCACCGTCACCGGTGATCGTCAGCACGCCTTCACGCAGGGCGTGATCTGCGGCAAGGTCCGCGCGTACGGCGAGCGCGTGCACTCGCCGTTGCGGATCGCCCAACCGCTGCGCCGGGTTGGTCCCAAGGGGCACGGGCGCTTCGAGCCGGTCGGCTGGCAGGACGCGGTGGGGGAGATCGCCCACCGGTGGCGCGAGACGATCGCCGCCGACGGGGCCGAGGCGATCCTGCCGTTCTCCTACGCGGGCTCCATGGGCGCAGCTGCAGTACCACGCCGGCCACGCGCTCTTCCACGCCCTGGGCGCCAGCCAGCTCGATCGCACGATCTGCGTGTCCACCGCCTACGCGGGCTGGCGGGCCACGCTCGGCGCGGTCACCGGCAACGACTCCGAGCAGATGGTGGGCGCCGACCTGGTGGTGCTGTGGGGCATCAACGCGGCCTACTCGACGATCAACGTCATGACGCTGGTCAAGCAGGCGCGGGCCCGGGGCGCGTACTTCGTCGTCATCGATCCGTACCGCACGGCGACCGCCCAGCAGGCCGACGAGCACCTGATGGTGCGGCCCGGCAGCGACGGCGCGCTGGCCCTGGCGATGATGCACGTCCTGGTGCGCGAGGGTCTGCTCGACCGCGACTATCTCGCGCGCGCCACCGTCGGCTTCGATCGGCTCGCCGAGCACGTGCGGCGCGTGGACGCCCGAGCGCGTCGCGCCGATCGTCGGGCTGCCCGCGGAGACCATCACCGCGCTTCGCCCGTCGCTACGGCGCGACCCGCCGCGCGTTCCTGCGCATCGGCATCGGAATCTCGCGCCACGACAACGGCGGCATGACCTGTCGCACGCTGGCCTGTCTGCCGGCGCTGACCGGCGCCTACGCCGATCCGCACGGCGGGGCCCTGCTCTCCTCCGGCAGCACGGCCGGCGTCGACAACACCGTGCTCGAGCGCCCCGACCTGCTGCCGCACGCCGGCGCCGCGCGTCGTCAACATGATCCAGCTCGGCCGCGCGCTGACCGACCCGGCGATGGCGCCGCCGGTCAAGGCGCTCTACGTGTACAGCTCCAACCCGGCCGCGGTGTGCCCCAACCAGGCGCTGGTGCTGCACGGACTGGCGCGTGAGGACCTGTTCACGGTCGTGCACGAGCAGGTGATGACGGACACCGCGCGCTACGCGGACTTCGTGCTCCCCGCCACCACCTCGATGGAGCACGAGGATCTCTATCGCTCGTACGGCCAGTTCTACGTGCAGCTCGCGCGACCCGGTGCTGCCGCCGCACGGCGAGGCCCGATCCAACTGGGAGGTGTGCGGGATGCTCGCTCGCGCCCTCGGGGTCGCCGAGGCGCACTACGCGAACACGCCCGGCGACCCTGATCCGCGAGGCTCTGGCCCGCGGCGACGAGACGGTGCGCGGCATCACCTACGAGCGACTCTGCGCCGAGGGCTCGGTCGCGCCTCAATCTGCCGCGGCCCTACTGCCGTTCGCCCACGGCGCGCCGACGGCGTCGGGCAAGGTCGAGCTGTACTCGGAGCGGCTGGCCGCGCGCGGGCTGCCGGGGTTGCCGACCTGGACGCCGCTGACCGAGGGGCCGGCCGACGGCGCGCTCGCCGCTCGCTATCCGCTGCAGTGCATCGTGCCGCCCAACCGCTTCTTCCTGAACTCCTCGTTCAGCCAGTCCGAGCGGCTGCGGCGGCGGCAGGGCACGCCGACCGTGATGCTGGCGCCGGCCGACGCCGTCAGCGCGCGGCATCGCCGACGGCGACCAGGTGTGCGTCGAGAGCGCGCGCGGCGCCGCGCACCTTCAAGGCGCGGGTGACCGATGCCACGCGTCCCGGCGTGGTGGTGATCGAGGGGATCTGGTGGCACCGCTTCCACCCGGGCGGTCGCGGGGTGAACTTCCTCACCGACGATCGCGTCACCGACATGGGCGGCGGCCCCGCCCTCCACTCCAACCTGGTCGAGGTTTCAGGCAACGACTGACTGAGCAGGGTGCTTCGGCAATGACCGCTGATTTCATGCCGCCGGTTGAGGCTGTGGACGCCAGCACGCGGAGCCGAGGAGCGCCCCGGGTTCCCCGGGGCGTGACGAGCGCCGGGGGGGTTGGGGGCCATGTCGGGGCCCCCATGTGAACTAGCGGGCGATGTCGGGGCCGCCATGTGAACTAGCGGGCCATGTCTTGGCCCCCCACCCAATCGGTCTACGCGCTGCCGCGCTCGAAGACGGGCTCGACCGGGACGATGCGGAGCGGCGACGTGGGCTCGGGCGGAGTCGGTCCGCCGGTGCGCTGGCGCAGGCGCAGCAGGACGGGCAGCACGATCAGCGAGGCGAACAGGCTCGCCGACGTGCCCAGCGTGAGGAGCAGACCGAGTCCGTAGATGCCGCGGTGATCGGCCAGCATGAGGCTGCCGAATCCGGCGATGGTCGTGAGTCCCGCCGACCAGCACGCCCATGATCGTGGAGCGCGCGACCAGCGGACCGCCGTGCTCGCGGCCTTCCATGAAGCGCATGACGAGGTTGAGTCCGTACTCGGCGGCGGCGCCGAGGATCAGCGGCAGGCCGAAGACGTTGCCCAGGTTGAACTTGAGATCGAAGAGCGTACATGAGCCCCACCGTCCACACCAGGCCGAGCGCCAGCGGCAGCAGCGCCAGCAGCGTCTCGCGCACCCGGCGCAGCATGACGAAGGTCAGCCCGCTCACCACCACGATGGCGTAGAGGGTGCCCTGCTTGTAGGCGCGCTCCATCAGGCGGATCGCCTCGTAGGTGATGACCGGCGTGCCGGTGACTTCCGGGTCCACCGTCCGGAGGTCGGAGACGAAGCGCTCGGCGCCCGCGCGATCCCAGATGTTCGACCGCGGGGTGGATCTGCAGGAGGAAGTGCCCGCCGTTGCTGATGAACTTGCTCTTGATCTCCGGGCGGCACGTCGGCCAGGCCGATCGTGCGAGGGTTGAGGTTGTTCTGCAGACGCTGGAAGCTCGCCGACGAAGTCGCTGTGGATCTGCCGCTGCAGCAGCGTCAGCGCGGCGGTGGCCTCGTCCGCGATCGGTCTGGCGGAGCTTGATGATCAGCCGCCCGATGTCCTCGGCCGTGCGGACCGAGCTCGCGCTGGGTGTCGCCCGCCGGCGCTTCGCCGGCGGCGATGGTCGAAGCGCCGCTGCAGCGTTTCGAGCGCGCGAGAGCAGCCGGTCGAGATCCAGGGGAATCAGGCGGCCGAGCGCGGACCGGCGCCACGATCGGCGCGAAGTCGGCGATGACCTTGCGCTTCTCGGCCTGCTGGTCCGGGATCAGCAGCAGCGCGGAGTCGACCTCGGACACCGTCTTCAGGCGACGGAACGCCGCTGCTTGGTGCGCAGCTCGTCCAGCGTGTCGGCGCTCGACATGCGCGGCGAAGCCCGAGCGGCCGGAGGTCGCCAGGATCTTCTTCTCCCACACGACCGACTCGGTGCCCACGCGCCTGTAGGTTGAGCAGGTTGTAGTCGAACTGCACCCGGCCCAGCGCCAGCGCCGGACGCGGCCGTCAGCAGGCCGGCGCAGACCAGGACCGTCTTGGGGTAGCAGGTCAGGCGCTCCACGAACGGCACGTGGATGGACTCCAGCGCGATGCGCGCGCGGCATGGTGCCGCGCGGCCGATCGGCGTGGCGGCGGTCGATCAGGACCAGCGTGGCCGGGAACACCGTCATCATCGCCAGCCACGCCAGCAGGATGGCGGTGCCGGCGATGAAGCCGAGCTCCTGCACGCCCCGGAAGTCGGTGAGCGTCAGCACGTAGAACGTGGCGGCCGCCGTGACGGCGCTGAGCAGCATCCCGGGCCCGGTGCGCGGCGGCGGTGATCTCGATGGCCTCGCGGAGGTTGCGGCCCAGGAAGAGCTCTTCCTCGTAGCGGAACAGGAAGTAGATGCCGTAGTCGATGCCGATGCCGATCACGATCGAGATGAACATCACGGAGAAGAGCGACAGGTGCCCGATGACCAGCGTGGCCGCGCCGATCGACCAGCAGAGGCTGAGCGATCAGCACGATCAGCATGACGATCGGCTTGCCCACGCGCAGGAAGGCCAGCAGCAGCAGGCCGAGCGTCAGGGCGAAGGCCAGGTAGGTGGCCCGCTGGCTGTCGCGGAAGGCGGCGGTCATCTCGTCGTTGGACAGGGTCGGCTTGCCGGTGACGCCGACCTTCACGTTGGGGAACTCGCGCCTTGAGCCGAGCCGACGACGCGCGCGGATCCCGTCGATGGCGGCGCTGGTCGCCGGTGAAGCTGCCGCTTCTTGGACTCGGGCTCGGCCAGGATGAACAGCAGCCGCTGGTCGTCGGACAGGAAGTAGCCCGGCGCTCTCGCTGTCGCCCCCGACCGAGAAGAGCGCGCCCCAGGGCGACTGGTAGGGCGCCGGGCCGGTCGAGCCGAGCGGAGATCTGGCTCACCAGGTCGTGGACGAACCGGAGATCGAGCGCGCCCTTGCTCTCGGACAGGCCGAGGTCGAGGAAGCCGCCGACGAAGCGCGTTGGCGATCTGCGTGGCGATCGCCGTCGACCAGCTGGTCGAGCGTGGGCCGGGCCGCGAACGACTCCATGAAGTCCTGGTAGTCGAAGATTCGCTCGCGGATCTCGCTCCAGCTTGTCCAGCGACAGGTAGAGCAGCGCCGCGGCCCTCGAACTGCCTGCGGATCGATGCGGTAGGCGAGGCGCGTCAGCGGCACGCGGGCGGCCCGCAGCTCGCGCACCAGCCGGCCGGCGTAGACCGTGGCCTCCGGCAGCGACGTGGCCTCGACCACGATGGCGAGGTCGTCGAGGTCGCCGAACTCGCGGCTCGTACTGGAGGTAGCGCTGGATGTACGGCTGCGTCGGCGCGGCAGCAGCGCGCGCGTCGAGGTGGCGAACGTCAGCGCGAAGAGGGCGTAGACGACCGAGGCGACCGCCAGCAGCACCGCCACCAACAGCGTCACACGCGGCCGCGCGCATGAGAGCCGCACCAGGCGGCGTAGGAGACGCCCGGCTCTGCGACGTCGAAGGGCAACCTACTCTTCGCCGGCGATGAACCGCTCGAGTCGGTCGTGGGCCACGTCGTCCGCCCACTGCTCGGGCGGCGACTTCATGAGGTACGCCGAGGGCGCCATCAGGCCGCCCTTGAGGCCGCGATCGAGCGCGATCTTGCAGCAGCGGATGGCGTCGATGACGACGCCGGCCGAGTTGGGCGAGTCCCACACCTCGAGCTTGAGCTCGACGTTGATCGGCTGATCGCCGAAGCCCTTGCCCTCCAGGCGGATGTGCGCCCACTTGCGGTCCTCGAGCCACGGCACGTAGTCGCTGGGCCCGATGTGCACGGCGTCGGCCGGCAGCTCGTGAGCCAGCTGGGAGCGGACGGCGTCGGTCTTGGAGATCTTCTTGGAGACCAGCCGGTCGCGCTCGAGCATGTTGTAGAAGTCGGTGTTGCCGCCGAAGTTGAGCTGGCTGGTCCGCTCCAGGCGCACGCCCCGGTCCATGAAGAGCCGGGTGAGGACCCGGTGCACGATGGTGGCGCCCACCTGCGACTTCACGTCGTCGCCCACGATCGGCAGGCCGCGCTCCTCGAACCGGCGGCGCCAGTACGGCCTCGCGGCGCGATGAAGACGGGGATGCAGTTGACGAACGCGCAGCCGGCCTCCAGCACCTGCTCGACGTACCACTTGGTGGCCATCTCGCTGCCGACCGGCAGGAAGTTCACGACCACGTCGGTGCCGGTGTCGCGCAGGATGCCGGCGATGTCGGCGGTGGAGCCGGGCGCCTTCTGTGATCATCTGGGACAGGTAGAGTCCCGAGGCCGTCGTGGGTCATGCCGCGCTGCACGGGCACGCCGAGCGGCTTCGGCACCTCGGCGAAGCGCACGGTGTTGTTGGGGGCCTGGAAGATCGCCTCGCCGAGATCGCGGCCGACCTTGCGGGCGTCGATGTCGAAGGCGGCGGAGAACTCGATGTCGCCGACGTGGTAGCCGGCCGAGCCGTGGGTGCATCAGGCCGGGGATGAAGGCATCCGTCGGGCGCCTGACGGTAGTAGTGCACGCCCTGGACGAGCGCCGATGCGCAGTTGCCGACGCCGATGATGGCGACTCGAACGGATCCCACGGCGGCCTCCTCAGCTCGAGATGAGATGTCCGCCGGGCGCCCCACCACGGCGGTGGTCCGAAGCATGCTGGAGTGTAACACACGGCGTGTATGATCCTGATCAGACGGGCGTTCTGGAGGGATGGATGCGCGAGCGCACGCCACCCCGGTGGCCGAGACGGTACAGCAGGCGCTGGCGGGCCTCGACGTCGAGGCCGTCCGCCGGCGTACTGGGACCAGAACGAGTTCGTCTACCTCGAGCGCTGGCTGCCCGCCCCGCTCGATCGACCGCATGCTGGCCGAGGTCGAGCGGGTGCGGCCCGGCCGATCAACCGGAACTACATCCCGCGCCACAAGAAGGGCGGCAGCGTGAGCTTCTACACGCTGGCCGGAGCAGGCGCCCGACGATCGTGGCCCTCTATCGCGCGCCGGCGTTCATCGAGTTCCTGGCCGGCTCACCGGCCAGCGGCTTCAGCCGTGCCCGCCGGCGACCCCCACTCCTGCGCGCTGTACTTCTACACGGAGCCCGGCGATCACATCGGCTTCCACTTCGACACGTCGTACTACCGGGGCGCGCGCTACACGGTGCTGCTGGGCCTCATCGAGCGCTCGTCGAGCCGGCTGGTCTGCCAGCTCTTCAAGAACGATCCCGCCCGCCAGCCGGTCGAGCTGCAGCTGGCCACGCATCCGGGGACCCTGATCGCGTTCAACGGCGACAAGCTGTGGCACTCCGTCACGCCGCTGGGCGCGGCGAGGAGCGGGTGAGCCTCACGCTCGAGTACGTGACGGATCCCTCGATGCACCCCGCCAAGCGTCTCTTCTCGAACCTGAAGGACGCCTTCGCGTACTTCGGCTTCCGGACCGTGTTCCGCCGCGCGCCGTCGGCGTCGCCCGGCGCTAGCCGCGGCCGACGATGAGCACGAGGCTCTCGCGACCCAGTAGACGTGCGAGCTGACGGCCACCACCACGATGAGGCCGGGCAGCAGGGTCGGGCGCGACAGTCCGCAGGACGACGAAGAGCGAGAGCATGGTGTAGAAGCCGTCGCGCGAGGTGAGGCGGTCGAGCAGGCTGGCGCGGCGCGGCGGCCGGGGCCGGGGGCCAGAGCTTGCCGATGAGCGCGCTGACGCACGATGCCGACCGCGGCGACGACGCCGATGGGTGGCTCGCGCCGGCGAGCCGGCGTGGCGGCGACGCCCGAGGGCCAGCATCAGCGTGGTGTGCACGACCGTGTCGACCACGACGTCGAGCCATTCGCCGAGCGCGGACTCGGTCAGCGTCAGGCGCGCCACCTCGCCGTCGGCGTGATCGAGCACGACCACGGCCAGGACGTAGAGCAGGAGGCCGCCGATCAGGGCCGCCGGCGTCGCCCACGCGCGACGACACCGGCGGCGCATCAGGCCCACGATGCCGCTGGCGATCGTGATCGCGTTGGGGCTGATGCCGAGGGCCACCGCGGTGCGGCTCACCGGCCGCGAGAGCCGGCGGTGCAGCACGATGTCCAGGCGCGTGTCGATGGGGGAGCCCAGATCGCCGTACAGGCGCCGCTCCGCCTCCGCGGCCGTGCGTCGGCCCCGTGACGCGAACGTACCAGCCGTCGCCACGCGACCGACTCCACCTCGCGCTGCTTGAGCATCGTGCACGAGCGTGTCCCCCAGCGGCGCGCCGGCCACCAGCGGCTCGTGAACCTGCTCCAGCAGGGCGGCGTCCGCGCCGATGACGGGGGCGTCGGCGGCCAGGGACTCGGAAAGCGCCGCGCCGGGCTTCGCCTCGCGCAGTCGCGCGAGATCTCGGGACGGCACGAGGGCGGCGGCCGGCAGGAGCAGCGTGGGCTCGTCGGTCAGGGCCTCCGGCCGTGTCGAGCCACGACCACGCGCCGCGCGGGCTCTGGGCGAGGTGGCGAGCGCGGCCTCGAAGTCGGACGTGCGGAGTGCAGCGGGGACCCCGACTCGCCGGACACCGGCGCGGACGGCGGCGACGAGGACGCGGAACGCGACGGGACGTCCGGCGACACGGAAAGCGGGCGGCGTGGACGTCGTCGGCGCTGGCGAGGTAGAGAGCGGCTTGCCTGGTCACGCGCCGTCGAGCCGGACGACGTGTGGTAGCACGTCGCTCTCGGCGCGGCGCAGGTCTTCCACGTAGTCGATCTCGGTCCAGGGCAGGCCGGTGACGTCCAGCCAGCCGACGTGCCGGGCCGGCACCAGGAGATGGATGGCGTCTTCCCACTCGCCGAGCCCGCGGCTCTCCTCGATCACCCGGGAGAGGCAGCGCACCAGCTCGGGCCCGGCCTCGGCGCCGCACTTGAAGAAGCCGATGCCCTCGCCGACGGCGTCCCACGCCTCCGGCACGACCTTCTTGCCGAGCGCGATGACGCGCTCGCCCCGCGTGTAGATCTTCACCTCCTCGCCGGTGTCGGTGAAGCCGCGGTCCACGAGCAAGGCACTCGGAGCCGGTATCTCCAGCAGGCGGCGGAGGAAGTCGCGGGGGAACAGGACGTCGGCGTCCATGATCAGCGTGGGCTCGCGCAGGGCCTGGCGGGCGGTGTAGAGCGAGAGCACGGAGCCGCGGGCGTATTCGGGGTTGTGGATGTAGCGAACCGCCATGCGGCCCACCCGCTCGCCGGCGTGCTCGCGGATCTGGTCGGCGCAGTGGCCCACCACCAGCGTGACCTGGCGCACTGCCCACCGCGTTCAACGACTCGAGCATGCGGGTCAGCACCGGACGGCCGCCCACCGGCAGCAGGGCCTTGTGCGTCGAGTCGGTGAGGGGCGCCAGCCGGCGCGCCACCCCGGCGACGAGGATGACCGCGTTCACGACTGCCCCGTCATCAGCTCCTGCTGCTTGTTCTTCATCTTGTTGACCAGCTCCTGGAAGGAGGAGGTCTGGATGATCTTGTTGAACTGGGTCCGGTAGTTCGCCACCAGGCTGACGCCCTCGATGACCACGTCGTACACCAGCCAGCGGTCCCCTGTCTTGTGCATGCGGTACTCGATCGGGATCTCGCCGCTCTTGGTGATGAGCTTGGTCTGGACCTTGGCCTGATCGGCCTCGATCGTGTCGCCCAGGTAGGCGATCTTCTCGCCGCCGTAGGTCTCGATCTTCGAGATGTACGAGCGTTCCAGCAGGTCGGTGAAGAGCTGGACGAACTCGTCCCGCTCGGCCGGCGTGCGCCCCTGCCAGTGACGACCCAGCGAGCGGCGGGCCGTCTCGCTGAAGTCGAAGATGTCGTTGGCGATCTTGCGGACGGCGCGCCCGGCGATCCTTGGCGCGGTTCTCCTTCTTCAGCTCGGGGTCCTCGAGGGTCTTGAGCACGCGATCGATCTGCGCGCGCAGCTGTTCGCGTCGGCGCCCCGGCCAGGGCCGACCGCCCGGTCAGGGTGGTGACCGCCAGGACCAGGGCCGCGACGAGAATCGCACGGTGACGAACCGACGTCATACGGTCTCCCTCATACCTTGCCGAAGATGTACTTCGACAGAAGCTCCTCGAAGTCGACCGGGGCTTCGACCTCCCGGATGCGCCCGTTGGGCGGGATGATCTTGTCCGAGCCCCCCGGGCTGATCCGTATGAACTTTTCGCCGATCAGCCCCTTGGTCTTGATGGAGGCGATGGAGTCCTCCTGGAGCTTCACGTCACGGTTGAGGCGCAGCATCACCCGCGCCTGATAGTCCGCCAGACCGATCGATTCCACCCGACCGATCTCGACGCCGGCGATCTCCACGCTCGACCCCGTCTTGAGGCCGCCCACCGAGGGGAAGTCGACCGAGACGGGGTAGCCGGAGCTCCCGAAGAGCGAGACGCGTCCGAGTTTAATCGAAAGATACCCCAGTGCCAAGACGCCAAGGACCAGGAAGATCCCGACCGCGATGTTGACCCGCCGCTCCATGGCCGTCCTCCTCGGGGTAACGCTCAGGCCCGGGTGTCTGGTTCGCCGCGAATGAACTGACGCACGATTTCGTTCTGCGATGCCTGGATCGTGGCCGGGGGCCCCACTTCCAGGATCCGGCCGTCGTGCAGCATACCGACCCGGTCCGCGATCTCGAAGATCTCGGGGATCTCGTGACTGACCATGACGCGCGGTGAACCGGAGCCGGCGATGCAGATCGAGGATCAGGTGATGGATGGTGTTGACGAGGACGGGGTCGAGGCCGGTGGTCGGCTCGTCGAAGAAGACGATCTCCGGCTCGGTGACCAGCGCGCGGGCGATGGCCACCCGCTTGCGCATGCCGCCCGAGACCTCCTCCGGGTACTTGTCGCCGACCCCGGCCAGCCCCACCTGGTCCAGCGCGGCGTCCGTGCGCCGGGCGATCTCGGCGGCCGTCAGCCGCAGCTTCTCGCGCAGCGGGAATGCGACGTTCTCCTGGCAGGTCATCGAGTCGAAGAGGGCGCCGCCCTGGAACACCACGCCGTAGCGCTTGCGGACCTCGTCCAGGGCCCGGCCGCGCAGCCCGGTCACGTCCACCCCGTCGACCTCGATGCGCCCGCTGTCGGGATGCAGCAGCCCGAGCAGGTGCTTGAGGAAGACGGATTTGCCGCCGCCGCTACGGCCGATGATGATCGTGATCGAGCCGTCCGGCACCTCGAGATCGACGCCGCGCAGCACCGGCTGGCCGCGGAAGGACTTTCGGAGCCCGCTGACCTTAATCACGCGTCGATCACGGCAGAACCGATCCGAGGAAGTAGTCCCACACCAGGATCAGCACCGAGGACAGCACCACGGCCTGGGTCGTCGCCTGCGCCACCCCCTCGGCACCGCGCGAGACGTGAAAGCCCTTGTAGGTGCACACCCAGGTGACCAGGATCCCGAACGAGATCGACTTCCAGAAGCCGGTCATGATGTCGCCCATGTCCACGAAGTTCTGCATCTCGCCGAAGTACGTGCCTTCGCTGAGGCCCAGGAGCTGCACGCCGACCAGGTAGCCGCCGAAGATGCCGATCACGTCGAACAGCGCGGTCATCAGCGGGAAGGTGATGACGCCGGCCAGGAGCGACGGAGACGACCAGGTAGCGCATGGGCGACAGCGCCATGACGGTCAACGCGTCGATCTGCTCGGTGATCCGCATGATGCCGAGCTCGGCGGTCAGCGCCGAGCCCGCCCGGCCGGTGACCATGAGGGCCGACAGGACGGGTCCCAGCTCGCGGATGATCGTGAGCGCCACGGCGGGGCCCAGGAACGCCTCGGAGCCGAAGCGGGACAGCGTGAAGAAGATCTGCAGACCGAGCACCATCCCGGTGAAGGCGCCGGTCAAGAGAATGATCAGCAGCGAGCGGAAGCCGATGTAGTTGATGCGGCCGATGAGCGGCCACAGCTTGAAGGGCGGGGTCACGGCGGCGGTCAGCGCCTGGACGAAGAACGCCCCGAACCGACCGAGCGACTCGACGATCGCGATAACCCACCGGCCGAGGCCCTCGAAGGGGCGCAGCACCGGTGCGATGGGCGGCTCAGTCATGCATGCGCGTGGCGATAGACGCCCAGAGCCCAGAGGGGGAAGTAGCGCGCGTACAGGTGGTACTTGAGGTAGAAGACGCGCGGGAAACCCCGTGCCGTTCCAGAGTGGGTCTTCCCACGCGCCGTCGGGCTGCTGCGTGCGCAGCAGATAGTCGATTCCCGCCTGCACGGCCGGACCCGATTTCGTTGCCCGCGGCGAAGAGCGCCAGCAGCGCCCACGCGGTCTGGCTCGGGATCGACGGCCCGCGCCCGGCCAGCTCGGGGCGCATGTAGCTCTCGCACGTCTCGCCCCAGCCGCCGTCGGCGTTCTGGTGGCGGACGAGCCAGCGCACCGCCCGCTGGATGAACTCCTGGCGCGGATCGGCGCCGATCGCGCGCGAGCCCGCGCAGCACCGACCAGGTGCCGTAGATGTAGTTCACGCCCCAGCGGCCGTACCAGGGGCCGTCGTGCCGCTGCGTGCGGCGGATGACGTCGAGCGCGCGATCGGCGGGCTCGAACTCCAGGCTGTAGCCCAGCGCGCCGAGCAGCTCGAGGCCGCGGCCGGTCAGATCCTCGGTGGACGGATCGAGCAGCGCGCCGTGGTCGGCGAACGGGATGTTGTTCAGGTAGATGCGGTTGTTGTCGGCGTCGAACGACGCCCAGCCGCCGTCCTGGTTCTGCATGCCCAGGAACCACCCGAGCCCGCGCTCCTTGGCCAGCCGCGTGCGATCGGCATCCACGCCCTGGATGCGCTCCAGCGCCATCAGGACCATGGCGGTGTCGTCGAGATCGGGGTAGTAGGGATTGTCGTACTGGAACGCCCAGCCACCCGGCTGCACGTGCGGCCGCTTGATCTGCCAGTCGCCCGGCATGAGCACCTGCTTGGACAGCATCCAGTCGGCCGCGCGCTGCAGCGCGGGATGATCCGGCGTCAGATCGCTCTCGATCAGCGCGTTGGCCGCCAGCGAGGTGTCCCACACCGGCGAGGGGCAGGGCTGATAGTAGAGCTCGTCGCCGTGCTCGACCGCGAGCGCCTCGATCTCCTTGAGCTGGCCCAGGATCAGCGGGTGGTCTTCCGGATAGCCGAGCACGCGCAGGGCGAGCACGGAGTTGGCCATGGCGGGATAGATGCCACCCAGCCCGCCGGGCACCGCCAGGCGCTCCTCCAGCCAGAGCCGGGCCGCGTCGATCGCCCGCTTGCGCAGCGGCCGCGGCGAGAAGCGCTCCCAGATCTTGAGCCCGTCGTCCACGCCGATGAACACGCTCTTCCAGAACAGCCCGCGCCACGAGAACGGCTCCGGCACGCGCGGGAAGCGCAGGCTCGTCTGCTCGCGCGGCACCGGCCACAGCTCGTCGAGCGACTGCGAGGACGGCAGCCACTTGATCGGCTTTCTGTCCATGATGATGAGCAGGGGCACGATCACGCAGCGCGACCAGTACGAGACCTCGTAGATGTTGAACAGGAAGAACGGCGGCGGCAGCAGCATGATCTCGGCCGGCATCGTCGGCACGCCGTTCCAGTCGTACTCGCCGAACAGCGCCAGCTGGATCTTGGTGAACACGTTGGCCTTGGTCGGCCCGCCCATCTCGAGCACCCGGTCGCGGGCGGCCACCATGACCGGATCGCCGATTGGCGTGCCGGCCATCTTCAGCGCGAAGTAGATCTTGATGGTCGCCGAGAGATCCGACGGCCCGCCCTCGAACAGACTCCAGCCGCCGTCGGCGTTCTGGCGCCGCTTCAGGTAGCGGGCGGTCTTCTGCTCCTGCTCGCGATTGACCCGGTCGATGAGGTGACAGAACAGCAGGTATTCGGCGTTGAGAGCGCGATCGGCCTCCAGCTCGCCGACCCAGTGCCCGTCCGGGGCCTGAATCGAGAGAAGGTGACGCTGGGCGCGCCCGATGGCGTCCTGGAGGGCCGTCACGAGCGCTGATGGTAACATGCACACTCGGCCCCGGACCAGAACCGAGCGTGAGCGTGGAACTCCTCATCGGCACCATCCTGCTGCGCCCCTATGTATTCGGCTTTCTGGCGGCCTTCTTGCTCGCCGGGGTCGCCGATCTCGGGTGGCGCCGGACGCTCCTGTTCGCGGCCTGGGTATGGCCGCTGGCCTGGCTGGCCGAGTTCTCGTCCACGCGGATCGGCGTGCCGTTCGGCCTGTACCACTACACGGGCGCCACCCGCGGCCAGGAGCTGTTCGTGGCCAACGTGCCGTTCATGGATTCTCTCTCTTTCACGTTTCTTGCCTATGCGGCGTTCTGCCTGGCCCGGGCTGCTCTGGCCGGCCGGCGTGTGCCGGCCCCGCTGCTGGCGCTGATCGCGGGGGTGCTGATGATGCTGCTCGATCTGGTCATCGACCCGATGGCCGTCCGGGGCGATCGCTGGTTTCTCGGGCGCATCTTTTACTATCCGCACGGCGGCGTCTACTTCGGGGTGCCGCTCAGCAACTTCGTGGGGTGGATGGTCGTCGGCGCGATGGGGGTCGGCGGCTACCTCGTCCTGAGCCGGGACGCGGTTGGCGGGCGAGTTTGGCCCGGGGTGGCGTTATACTACGCCGTGTTGCTGTTCAATCTGGCGGTTACGGGTTGGATCGGCGAGTGGGTGTTGGTGGCGGTCGGCACGGCGATTCATGCGGTGGCCGTCGCGATCGTGTGGAGTGTCTCTCACCGGCCCGCCGCGCGGCTGGGTCTGGAGAACCAGCGAGCATGAGTGTTCCGTTGTCACAGATGCTGACGGTCACGACGTACGTCCTGGGGCAGCGGCTGCGCGGACGCCGGCGTTACCCACTCGTGCTGATGCTCGAGCCCCTGTATCGCTGCAACCTGGCGTGCGCCGGCTGCGGCAAGATCCAGTACCCGGCCCACATCCTCACGCAAGAACCTGAGCGTCGAGCAGTGCCTGGCCGCGGTCGAGGAGTGTGGCGCGCCGATGGTCTCGATCCCCGGCGGCGAGCCGCTCATGTACCCGGACATCGGCCGCCTGGTGAAGGAGCTCGTCGCCCGCCGCAAGTACGTCTACCTCTGCACCAACGCCATTCTGCTCAAGGAGAAGCTGGAGGCCGGGATCTTCACGCCCTCCAAGTACCTGTCGTTCAGCGTGCACCTGGACGGCCTGCGCGAGGAGCACGACGAGACCGTGTGCCGGGAGGGCGTCTACGATCAGGCCGTGGAGGGCATCCGCGAGGCGCTGCGCCGCGGCTTCCGCGTGACGACCAACAGCACGCTCTTCGACGGCACCTCCGCGGTCCGCATGCAGATGTTCTTCGACGAGATGATGGACCTCGGCGTGGAAGGCATGATGCTGTCGCCGGGCTACAGCTACGCCAAGGCGCCCGACCAGGAGCACTTCCTGCGCCGGCAGAAGACCCACGAGCTGTTCAGCAAGATGCTGGAGAACCCCAAGAAGCGCTGGAAGTTCAACCAGTCGCCGCTGTTCCTGCAGTTCCTCATGGGCAAGTGGGACTTCGAGTGCACGCCGTGGGGCATGCCGACCTACAACATCTTCGGCTGGCAGCGCCCGTGCTATCTCCTGCAGGAAGGCTATGCGGCCTCCTTCAAGGAGCTCATGGAGAAGACGGCCTGGGAGAACTACGGCCACAAGAGCGGCAACGAGAAGTGCAAGGACTGCATGGTGCACTGTGGCTACGAGGCCACCGCGGTCGACTTCACCTTCGCGTCCTTCAAGGGGCTCAAGGCGGCGGCGCAGGCCACGCTGACGGGCAAGCTATGACGGTGCAGCCCGAGGCGAGTCTCGAAGGATGGAACCCGGAGGTCGGCGACGCCACCGCGCTCGCCGAGGTGATCGAGCGCGCGTTCGACTACCGGGGCGACGTGACGATCGTGCGCCGCGACGGCAGCGAGATCGTCGGCTATCTCTTCAATCGCGACGCCACCGTGGCGCAGCCCTTCGTGCAGGTCTTCGAGCAGCAGGGCGGGCTCCCGTTGACGGTGCTCTACGCCGACATCCACACCGTCCGCTTCACCGGGCGCGACACGGCCGCCGGCAACTCGTACGCGGCCTGGCTGCGCAGCCGCGAGGCCGCCAAGGCGGCCCGGTCCGCGCCCGACGTGTGAGCCGGATTCTCGTTCTCACCGCGCTGGACGTCGAGGCGCGGGGGCTGGCCCGCCATCTCGGTCTCGATCCCATCCACGCAACCTCCTGGCCGCGCTATGGCGACGGCTCCCTCGAGATCGCGGCGGTCGGGCTCGGCGCTCGCGCCCTGGCCGAGCGACAGAGCGCGTGGTCGTCGCCCACCGTGGTGGTGTCCGCGGGCGCGTGCGGGGCGCTGGCGCCCGAGCTCGAGGTCGGTGACCTGGTGACGCCGGAGACCGTGCTCGGGCCCGATGGCCGGCGCCACGCCACGGCCTCACTGATTGGCCTCGTCCGGCGTGGGACCCTGCTGACCACCGATCAGGTCGTGGCGGACGGCGCCGCCAAGTCGCGACTCTGGCTCGAGACCGGCGCGCTGGCCGTGGACATGGAGTCCGCGGCGATCCTCAGCTGGACCGCCGAGCGCGGCATGCGGGGCGTGGTGCTCCGCGGCGTCTCCGATGCCGCCGACCGCGGCGTGCCCGCCGACCTGGCCCGCGTCGTCGGCGAGGACGGCCGCGTCCACCCGATGCGCGCGGTGAGCGCCGTGCTCGCCCGCCCCGCCGCGCTGGCCGACGCCATGGCCCTCCGCGCCGGCACCGCCGCCGCCCTGAAGACGGTCGCCGCCGCGTTGGGTAAACTCTCCCGGACTGTATGACAACCGCCCACGACTTGGAGACCCGGCCACGTGTGTGTACGGGCATGACCGGACAGCCACGAGGTCGTACGGACGACCGGACAGCCACGAGGCCGTACGGATAGACCGGGCGTGTCGGAGCCACGCCCTTCTCAGACCAGGCCACCTGCGCCTCTACCCGAGCTAGCGCCATCGCTACAAAAGCAACAGACGCGCTCGTCACCGGCGGCACCGGCTTCATCGGCGCCAACGTCGCTCGCGAGCTCGTGGCGGCCGGCGCGACCGTGCGCGTGCTGGCGCGCCCGCGCGCCGATCGCCGGGCCCTCGAGGGCGTGCGCGTGGAGTTCGTCGATGGCGACCTGCTCGACCCGGTGTCGGTCCGTCGGGCGGTGGCCGGCGTGCAGACCGTCTACCACGTGGCCGCCGACTACCGGCTGTGGGCGCCCGATCCCGCCGTGATCTATCGCACCAACGTGGACGGCACGCGGACCGTGCTGGAGGCGGCCGGTGACGCCGGCGTCGCGCGCGTCGTGCACACCTCGAGCGTCGGAGCGCTCGGCATTCCCGCCGACGGCACGCCCGGCACGGAGGACACGCCGGTCACGCTCGACAAGATGGTCGGGCACTACAAGCGCTCGAAGTTTCTCTCCGAGGCGCTGGCGCTCGATTTCGCCCGGCGCGGTCTGCCCGTGGTGGTGGTGAATCCCTCCGCGCCGGTCGGGCCGTGGGACATCAAGCCGACGCCGACCGGGCAGATGATCGTGGACTTCATGCGCGGGCGAATGGTGGCGACGCTCGACACCGGTCTCAACGTGGTCCACGTGCGCGACGTCGCGCAGGGCCACCTGCTGGCGGCCGAGCGCGGCAAGCCCGGCGAGCGCTACATCCTGGGTCACGCGGCCGGCAACCTCTCGCTGGCCGGGATCTTCGCGCTGCTGGCCGAGATCACCGGCCGCCCGGCCCCGCGCTTTCGCGTGCCGTATGCGCTGGCGTGGTGCAGCGCCGCGGCGTGCGAGGGCCTCTCGCGCCTCACCCGCCGGCCGCCCGCCGTGGCCCTGACCGCCGTCCGCATGGCGCGCAAGCGCATGTACTTCAGCCCGGCCAAGGCGATCCGCGACCTGGGCCTGCCCCAGACCGATCCGATCATCGCGCTGCGCGACGCCGTCGCGTGGTTCGCGGCCCACGACATGGCCCCCGCCCGCGTATGAGCCTCGGCAACCTGAGCGCCAGTCTGACCCGCAAGAGCCGCTCCAACTTCTATTACGCGTTTCTCTCGCTCCCGCGCGCCCGGCGCGACGCGCTCTACGCGGTCTACGCGTTCTGCCGCACGGTGGACGACGTCGCCGACCTCGGCCACGATCCGGCCGCCCAGCGGGCGGGGCTCGCGCGCTGGCGGACCGATGTCGCGCGGTGCTTCGAGCCGGGCCCGGCCCCCGAGCACCCGATCGCGCTGCCAGCTGCGAGACGCGGTGCCGCCTATCCGATTCCCGCGCGCGGCGCTGGAGGCGATCATCGACGGGTGCGAGATGGATCTGCAGCGCGTGCGCTACGAGCGCGCCGAGGATCTCTATCCGTACTGCTACCGGGTGGCCTCGGCGGTCGGTCTCTGCTGCGTCGAGATCTTCGGCTACACCGACCCGCGCGCCCGCGAGTACGCCGTGCAGCTCGGCACCGCGCTGCAGCTCACGAACATCATCCGCGACGTGGGCACGGACGCGAAGATCGGCCGCGTGTACCTGCCGCAGCAGGATCTGAAGGAGTTCGGCGTCAGCGAGGACGATCTCGTCGCCGGCCGCTACGACGACCGCTTCGTCCGCCTGATGGAGCACCAGGCCGCGCGCGCCCGCGGCTTCTACGCGCGCGGCCGGTGCCGCGTTCCCGGTGGTCGACGCGCGCTCGCTGGTGCCGGCCGAGATCATGGGGCGCATCTACCGCGCCCTGCTCGAGGAGATCGCGGCCCGGCGCTTCCAGGTCTTCGACGCCCGCATCACGGTGCCGGCCCGACGCAAGGTCGCGATCGCCGTCCGCTGCTGGGCCGCCGCGCGCTTCCGGCTCAACGGACTGGCCGCGTGACCCCGCCGCGGTCCATGCGCGCCGCCGTCCTCGACGGCGCCGGGCGCATCGCGCCCGCCACCTGGGCCCGGCCCGCCGTCGGCCCCGGCGAGCTGCTGCTGCGCCTGCGCGGCTGCGGGCTCTGCGGCTCGGACATCGCCAAGATCGTGGAATCCGTCCACGCGCGCGCCCTCGGTGCTCGGCCACGAGGTGGTCGGTGACGTGGTCGAGGCCGGAGCCGGCGTGAACGGCTTCGGTCACGGCGATCGCGTGGTCGCGGCGCATCACGTGCCGTGCGGCCGCTGTCACTACTGCCGGCGCGCCAGCGAATCGATGTGCCGCGAGTTCAAGCTCTCCAACCTCGATCCCGGCGGATTCGCCGAGTACGTGCGCGTGCCGGCGCCGAACGTCCGCCACGCCACCTTCCGCGTCCCCGACCACCTGACGGACGAGGAAGCCTCGTTCGTGGAGCCGCTGGCCTGCTGCCTGCGGGCGGTGGAGCGGGCCCGCGTGCAGCCGGGCGACACCGTCGTGGTGATCGGGCTCGGGTCGATCGGCTGCCTCTTCACCCAGCTGCTCAAGCGGGCTGGCGCGGTCGTGGTCGGCGTCGATCCGGTCGCCGAGCGCGCGGCGCTCGGCCGGAGCCGCGGCGCTGACGTGACGGGCCCGGCCGAGGTCGTGGCCGCGGCGGCGCGGGAGCTGAGCGAGGGGCGCGGCGCCGACCACGTCGTGGTGACGGCCGGCGGCGCCGACGTGCTGCCGTGGGCGGCTGCGGTCGCCCGGGACGGTGGCGCCATCCACTATTTCGCGGGTGGACCCGGCGACGCGCTGCCGCTGCCGCTCGGCACGCTCTATCACCGCGAGCTGACCCTGACCTCGACGTATTCGTCGTCGCCCACGACGCTGGCCCGCGCCTTCTGGCTGCTGGCCGCCGGCAAGGTGGAGGTCGGCGGGCTGATCACGCATCGGGTGCCGCTGGAGCGACTGGCCGAGGGCGTCGAGCTGATGCGCCGGCGGCAGGCGCTCAAGGTCTACGTGACGCCGTGAAGACCATGCGCGCCATGGTCTTCCACGGTCCCGGCGATCTGCGCGACGAGCGGGTGCCGGTGCCCGAGCCGGGGGCCGGCGAGGTCGTGCTGCGGATCGAGGCGGCGCTGACCTGCGGCACCGACGTGAAGACGCTCCGCCGCGGCCACCCGGTGATGATCCCGCGCGTGCCCACGGTCTTCGGCCACGAGTTCGCGGGCACGGTGGCGGCGGTCGGGGCCGGCGTGCGCGGCGTGCGGGAAGGGGATCGCGCGGTCGGCGCCAACTCCGCGCCCTGCCGGGCCTGCCCGCTCTGCCGCGCCGGGCGCCCCAATCTCTGCGAGGACCTGCTGTTCGTCAACGGCGCCTACGGCGAGTTCATCGCGCTGCCGCCGCGCCTGGTCGACGGTCAACCTCGTGCGCCTGGGCGGAGCGACGGCCGCCGCGCGCGCCGCGTTCGCCGAGCCGCTGGCCTGCGCGCTGGGCGGGATCGAGCGGGCGCGCGTGGAAGCCGGCCAGACGGTCGTGGTCTTCGGCCACGGCCCGCTCGGCTGCCTGCTGGCGCTGGTGGCTGCCGCGCGCAAGGCGCGGGTGATCGTGGTCGGCAAGCGCGGCTGGCGGCTCGATCGGCTGCCCGGACTGGGCATCGGCGAGGTGCTCGACGCGGCGGCAACACCGGATGTCGTCGCCGCCGTGCGGGCGGCTACCGGCGGTCGCGGCGCCGACGTCACGGTCGATGCGACCGGGCGTCCGGAGGTGTGGCAGCAGTGCGTAGAAGCGGTGGGTCGCGGAGGCTCGGTGCTATTCTTTGGTGGATGCGCGCCCGGCACGACCATCAGCGTGGACACGCGCCGCGCGCACTACGAGGAGCTGACGCTGCTCGGAAGCTTCCATCACACGCCCGAGTTGATCCGTCGCGCGGTCGAGCTGCTGGAATCCGACGTGATCAGGCCGGAAGGGCTGATCAGTCATCGGATGGATCTGGGCGGCGTGCGCGCGGCGCTCGACCTGATGGCCGCGGGTGGGGCCTTCAAGGTGCTGATCGAGCCCTGAGCCGGCGGCTGGCCGCCGGGCTGGCCGCGCTCGTCGTGCTCTCCTTCGCCACCGGCGCGCTCGCGTTCGATGCGCCGCAGACGTACGCCAAGGGCTCGCTTCTCCTCTCGCCCGAGGTGAGCTACGGCAGCCAGTTCAATCTCGAGGGCCACCACGAGTTCAGCCGCGCGCAATACGTCAACGGTGGCGTGCGCCTGGGCTGGCTGCCGTTCGAGCCGCTGGGCCCCGGGCCGCTGTTCGGCGCCCTCGAGGTGGGACCCCAGGTGCTCTACCAGCAGTACTTCGAGCCCAAGGGCGCCTACTACGCGGGCGCGGGGCTGGCGCTGCGCTACCACTTCCTGTCGCTCGGTCGGTTCGTCCCCTACCTCGAGGCGGCCGGCACGGCCGGCGGCACCAACCTCAAGGTCTTCGAGATCGACTCGACGTTCACGTTCGTGGTGTGGGGCGGGCTCGGGGCCTCGTTCTTCGTCACCGACCAGACGGCGATCTACGCGGGGTACCGGTACGAACACGTCTCCAACGGGAACACCAGCGACCCCAACCGCGGTCTCGAGTTCAACAGCGGCGTATTCGGGGTATCCTACTTCTTCAAGTGAGACGTCGTTCCGAGTGAGGTCAGAATGAAAGCGCCTATTGCCGAGATCCTGCTGGCCGGGCCCCGCGGCTTCTGTGCCGGCGTCGAGCGTGCGATCGACATCGTGGAGGTCGCGCTGTCCGTGTGTCCCCCGCCGGTATACGTGCGGCGGGAGATCGTCCACAACCGTCTGGTGGTGGAGACCCTGCGCCAGAAGGGCGCCATCTTCGTGGACGAGCTGGACGAGGTGCCCGACGACGCCACGGTGATCTTCAGCGCGCACGGCATCTCGCCGGCGGTGCGCGAGGAGGCCCGGCGCCGCGGGCTGCGCGTGATCGACGCCACCTGCCCGCTGGTGACCAAGGTGCACCTCGAGGCGATCCGCTACGCGCGCGAGGGCTACTCGATCGTCCTGATCGGCCACGAGGACCACGACGAGGTCATCGGCACGCTGGGCGAGGCGCCCGAGCGCATCATCGTGGTGGACAGCGTGGAAGAGGTCGAGCGCCTCGCGCCTGCCCGATCCCGACAAGGTCGCGTACCTGACCCAGACCACACTGTCGGTCGACGACACCCGCGACGTCATCGAGGCCCTGCGCAGCCACTTCCCCAAGATCGTCGGCCCCTCGCGCGACGACATCTGCTACGCCACCCAGAACCGCCAGACGGCGGTGAAGCGCCTGGTCGACGACGTCGATGTGCTGCTGGTGATCGGCGCCGCCAACAGCTCGAACGCCAAGCGGCTGGTCGAGGTGGCCCGGACGGCCGGCACGCGCGCCTACCTGATCAACGACGTCGGCGACATCCGCCCCGAGTGGCTGGACGGAGCCCTGCGGGTCGGGATCACCGCCGGCGCCTCCACGCCGGAGATTCTCGTGTCGCAGGCGGTCGAGGCGCTCCGCGTGGAGGGCGTCAAGGTTCGTGAGGTCCACGTGGTCGAAGAGGACGTGCGCTTCGCGCTTCCTCAAGAACTGACCCTGACGGCCAAGGACCGGGGCCTGACGCTGCCGGAGCGCACGGCCATGCGCCGGTCCATCTAGCCCCTCGCCACCCGCGGGACGGCGGCGGCGCCGTGCGCGCCCCGCCGCGGCGGTCTCTGCCCAGGAGGATCCACGTGTCACGACCCTCACGAATCTTCGGCGCCCTGGCGGTCACCCTGATCACCGCGATGCTGCTGCTGGCGCCGGCCACGAGCCGGAGCGATCAGGTCGAAGAAAAGAAGCTCATCGACAACGCCGAGGTGCTGGTGATGGAGTTCGTGTTCCCGCCCGGGTTCCGCGGGGAGGAGCACGAGGTGCCGGTCAACGAGTTCGCCTACGTGCTGGAGGGGGAGTTTGCGGTGGTCACCAAGGGCACGGGCAAGCGGGTCGTGCGGCGAGGGGAAGTCGAGTGGGCGCCGCGCGGGGCGGTCCACTATTCGCTGAACGAAACCAAGAAGCCGGCACGAGTGCTCGTCGTGCTGCTGAAGGAGAAGTGAGCCATGCGTCTGGTGACCTATCGCAAGGGATCGTCGAAGCCGCGGGTGGGCGCCCTGCTGAACGACGCCGTGCTCGACCTCGGCGCGCTCGCCGCCGATCTGGCCCGCGAGCGCGGCGCGGTGCGCCGCGGCCGCGGATTTCCCAAGACGATGCTCGAGCTCATCCAGGGCGGGCCGGAAGTGCTCGCCCTCGCCCGCGAAGCGTTGAGCCACGGCGAGGCCGTGCTCAAGCGCGACGGCGTGGCCGCGCTGACCGAACGCAAGCTGGGGGCGCCGGCCGACAAGATCCGGCTGGAGGCGCCCATCCCGCGCCCGGCCCGCAACGTCTTCTGCCTCGGGCGCAACTACAAGGAGCACGCCGCCGAGCGCGGCGCCGAGGCCCCGCCGCATCCGGTCTACTTCACCAAGGCGCCGGAGACGGTGGTGGCGCCGAACGCCAAGGTGATCCACCACGCGGTGACCTTGGAGCTCGACTACGAGGTCGAGCTGACGGTGGTCATCGGCACGGCCGGCCGCGACATCCCGCGCGAGCAGGCCCTGCAGCACGTGTTCGGCTACACGATCATCAACGACGTGACCGCGCGCGATCTGCAGAAGCGTCACGGCCAGTGGTTCAAGGGCAAGTCGCTCGACACCTTCTGCCCGATGGGCCCGGTGCTGGTGACCGCCGACGAGATCGCCGACCCCCAGACCCTGTCGGTGGCGATGCGGATCAACGGCGAGACGCGCCAGTCGAGCCATACCTCCAAGATGATCTTCCCGGTGGACGAGTGCATCGCCGTGCTGTCGCAGGGCTTCACGATCCGGCCGGGCGACGTCATCGCCACCGGCACGCCGGAGGGCGTGGGGGCGGCGCTCGGCAAGTTCCTCAAGGCCGGCGACAAGATGGAGGCGGAGGTGGAGCGCATCGGTGTGCTGGCCAACAAGGTGGTCGCGCCGTGAGCTTCGTCAGCCACATCGAGTGCACGATCTGCGGCCAGCACCACGACGCCACGGGCCCGCAGACCGTGTGCGCCAAGTGCGGCCAGATGCTCGCCGTCCGCTACGACCTCGAGGGCGTGAAGCGGGCGGTCACCAAGGACGCGCTCCGCTCGCGTCCGCCCGGGATGTACCGCTTCCGTGAGCTGACGCCGCTGGCCGACGGCGAGACTCCGGTGACGCTCGGGGAAGGCGGCACGCCGCTGCTGCCGCTGCCGCGCCTGGCCGCGCATCTCGGCCTGCGTCACCTGTGGGGCAAGGACGAGGGCCAGAACCCGACCGGCTCGTTCAAGGCGCGCGGGCTCGGCATGGCGATCACGCAAGGCGCGCACGCTGGGCGCGCGCGGCTTCATCATCCCGTCGGCGGGCAACGCCGGCGGGGCGGCCGCGCTGTACGCCGCGCGCTGCGGGCTGCCGTGCGCGGTCATCGTGCCGCGTGGCACGCCGCCGGCGGCCATCGCCGAGGCGGCCATCGGCGGCGCGCGCGTGTTCACGATCGAGGGCTCGATCGCGACGGCGGGCAAGGTCGTGGGCCGCGTCGCGCCCGATCTCGGCTGGTTCGATCTCTCCACGCTGAAGGAGCCCTACCGCCTGGAGGGCAAGAAGACCATGGGGCTCGAGCTGGCCGAGCAGCTCGACTGGACGATGCCCGACGTGCTGCTCTATCCCACCGGCGGCGGCACCGGTCTGGTCGGCATTCCCAAGGGCTACGAAGAGCTGCGCGCGATGGGCTGGGTCACCGGCGCGCTGCCGCGCGTCTTTGCCATCCAGGCCGAGGGCTGCGCGCCGATGGTCACGGCCTTTCACTCCGGCGCGGAGAACACGACGCCGTGGGAGAACCCGACGACCCACGCCGCCGGGCTGCGCGTGCCGTCACCATTCGCCGGCCGCCAGATGCTGCGCATCCTGCGCGAGACCAAGGGGGGCGCGGTCGCGGTGAGCGAGCGGGCCATGATCGAGGCCCAGCATCTGCTCGCGAAGCTGGAGGGAATCTGGACCTCGCCCGAGGGGGCGGCGCTCATTGCCGCACTGGGTCAACTCAAGGACGAGGGCCAGGTGACGGCGGACGCGCGGGTCGTCATCATGCTCACCGGCGCGGGAATCAAGTACACGCCGCCGGAGCTTCCGACACCCATCGATCTGACCGGCAGTGACGACGCCATTCGCGCGCAGGTCCGGGGGGTCCTCGGGGCTTAACCCGATCGTAATTCGGTGGTAGCATCGGCCCCACCTCAGCGCCGCTCCAGGAGGCCGATTCAATGGCGATCGACATCGGGAAGATCCGCAACGTCGGGGTCGTCGGGCACGGAGGTGTCGGCAAGACCTCGCTGGTGGAGTCGATGCTGTTCGCCGCCGGCGCGGTGAATCGCCTGGGCAAGGTGGACGACGGCAGCACGACCACCGACTTCGATCCCGACGAGATCAAGCGCAAGATCTCGATCAACACCACGGTGGCCTACTGTGACTACAAGGGCCACCGGATCAACCTGGTCGACACCCCCGGATACGGCGACCTCATCGCCGACGCGCGCGCCGGTCTGCGGGTGGTCGAAGCGGCGGTGGTGGTCGTGGACGCCGTGGCCGGTGTGCAGGTACAGACCGAGAAGGTCTGGAAGTTCGCCAGCGAGTTCGATCTGCCGCGCGCCATCGTCGTCAACCGTCTGGATCGCGAGCGCGCCGACTTCTTCCGCACGCTGGACTCGCTGGGCCGGCGCCTCAAGGGCCGCATCGTGCCGGTGCACGTGCCGGTCGGCGAGGAGAGCGGGTTCCGCGGCTACGTGGATCTGGTCACCCAGAAGGCCACGGTCTTCGCCGACGGCAAGGCCAGCGAGGCCGCCATTCCCGGCCGAGCTCGCCGATCGCGTGAAGGAGTGGCGCGAGAAGCTGGTGGAGGCGGCGGCCGAGACCGACGACGATCTCCTGGCCAAGTATCTGGAGGACGGCTCGCTGGCCGAGCCCGAGATGCTCAAGGCGCTGCGGACCGGCATCGCGCAGGGCAAGATCGTCCCCGTCCTGTGCGCGGCGGCGACCCGGGGCATCGGCGCCCACGCGCTGCTCGACCTGATCGTCCACGAGTTCCCGTCGCCGATCGACCGCGGCGAGGTGTCCGGCACCGACCTCAAGACCAAGCAGGCCGGCGTGCGCGCCCCGGATCCCAAGGCCCCGGTGACCGCGCTCATCTTCAAGACGCTGAGCGATCCTCACATCGGCAAGCTGTCGGTGTTCCGCGTGTGCTCGGGCACGCTGCGGGCCGACTCCACGCTGCTCAATCCGGCGCGCGGCGGCCGCGAGCGCATGGGCCATATTGCCTGGCTCATGGGCAAGAACCAGAAGACGGTGGAGGCGCTGGGGCCGGGCGAGATCGGGGTGGTGCCCAAGCTCAAGGACACCCAGACCGGCGACACGCTCTGCGAGGAAGCGCAGCCCTTCGAGCTGCCCCGGATCACGTTCCCGGAGCCGGCCATCAACTTCGCCATCCAGCCCAAGACGCGCGGCGACGAGGACAAGATCTCCACCGCGCTGGCCCGCATCGCCGAGGAAGACCCCACCGTCCACCATCACTTCGATCCCGAGACCAAGCAGCTGCTGATCTCCGGCGTGGGCAGCATGCACGTGGAGATGGTGGTCGAGCGCATGAAGCGCAAGTACAACGTCGACGTGCTGCTGCTGCCGCCGCGCATCCCCTACAAGGAGACGGTCAAGGGGCGCGCCGAGGGGCAGGGCAAGTACAAGAAGCAGACGGGCGGCCGCGGCCAGTACGGCGACACCTGGCTGCGGGTGGAGCCGCTGGCGCGGGGCGGCGGCTTCGAGTTCGCCGACGAGATCTTCGGCGGCGCGGTGCCCCGCAACTTCATCCCCTCGGTGGAGAAGGGCGTGCGCGACTGCCTGAAGAAGGGCATCATGGCCGGCTTCCCGGTGGTCGATACCAAGGTCACGCTCTACGACGGCTCCTACCACGACGTCGATTCATCCGACATGGCGTTCCAGATCGCCGCATCGATGGGGCTGCAGAAGGTGTTCATGGAAGCCCACCCGATCCTGCTCGAGCCCATCATGACCGTGGAGGTCACCACGCCGGCCGAGGTGGCCGGCGACATCATCGGCGACCTCAACTCCCGGCGCGGCCGCATCGTGGGCATGGAGCCGGCGGGCGAGACCGCGGTGGTGCGGGCCTCCGCGCCGATGTCCGAGATGCTGACCTACGAATCGAGCCTGCGCTAGCATGACCGGTGGGCGCGGCGGCTACTCCATGGAGTTCTCGCACTACGAAGAAGTGCCGGCCTTCCTCGCCGAGAAGGTGGTGAAGGAGGCCAAGGCGGAGAAGGAGAAGGCCGAGAAGCACTAGCTCGAGGGACGCTGCTTCGTCCGTGCCCCTATGACGACTGGATGAGCACCGGATGCAAGGCGGGGAGCCGCTCAAGCCCGACCGGAGTGCCGCGGATCGACTCCGGGAGCTGAACAAGCTCCATGACGAGCGGCTCATCACGCATGAGGAGTATCAGGCGAAGCGCCGGCTGATTCTCGATCAGATCTAGCGCCGAGACCCTGGTGGGCGTGCCCACCGCGCCGGGTTAGAATAGGCCGCGATGATCTTCCAGCAGCTCGTCAACGAGGACTCCGGGTGCCTGAGCTACCTGATCGGCTGCACCGAGGCCGGCCAGGCCATCGTGGTCGATCCCGGCCGCGACCGGGTGACCGAGTATCTGCGGCTGGCGCGCAAGAAAGGCCTGCGCCTGGCCCACGTCATCGAGACTCACACCCACGCCGATCACATCTCCGGCGCCCGTGATCTGGCCGCCACCACCAAGGCCGCGATCCACGTCCACGGCAGCGCCGGCGTGGCCTTCGAGCACCAGGACGTGCGCGACGGCGACTCCATCCGCGTGGGCAACGTGGAGGTGCGCGTGGCCCACACGCCGGGCCACACCCCGGACTCGATCTGCCTGTTCGTGACCGATCACGCGCGTAGCCCCGAGCCCTGGTTCGTGCTGACCGGCGATTTGCTCTTCGTCGGCTCGGTCGGCCGGCCCGATCTGGGCGGTGCCACGGCGGCCGAGGACATCTGGTCGAGTCTCACGCGCGTGCTGCTGCCGCTCGACGACAGCGTCGAGATCTATCCCGCGCACGGCGCCGGCTCGTCCTGCGGCAAGGCCATGTCGGCCAAGAGCGGATCGACCATCGGGTTCGAGCGCCGCTTCAACCCGGCCTTCCGCTACGACGACAAGCACGCGTTCGTCGATTTCATCATGGCCGGCATTCCGGCCAAGCCGGCCGCGTTCGACAAGATCGTGGCGAAGAACCGGGGCCTGGTGCCGCTGATGGCGGCCAAGCCGCGGCCGTTCGCCGCGCGCGAGGCGTGGGAGGCGATCGAGCGCGGCGCTTGCGTGGTCGATCTGCGCGACGTGAACGCCTACGGCGAGGGCCACGTGGCGGGCGCGCTCAACGTGTGGATCGACAGTCCCCAGTTTGCCGAGCGCGTGGCTGGCCTGGTGCCGGCCGGCGCGCCGCTGCTGCTGATGGGCGCGCCCTCCGACTTCGATCGCGCGGTGATCGCGCTGTCCCGCGTGGGCGTGGACGAGGTCGCCGGGTTCTTGCAGTGGGGCATGGTGGAGTGGCGCAGCGAGGCGCTGCCGGCCGAGACGGTGACGCAGATCACGGTGCACGATCTCGCCGACTGGCTCGAGCAGGGGCGCGACGTGCCGGTGATCGACGTGCGCGAGCCCGCCGAGTGGGACGAGGGTCACATCGCCAGCGCCATGTCGCTGCCGATGTTCGAGGCGGTGGCCCGGCGCGCCGAGGTCCCCACCGGCCGCACGTGCGCCGTGGTGTGCGCGGGCGGCCTGCGCTCGAGCGCGGTCATCGGAAGCCTCAAGCGGCTGGGGCTCGGGCCCTTCGTGAACGTCACCGGCGGCATGGCCGCGTGGGTGAAGGCCGGCTACAGCGTGAGCCGCGAGACCGCCCTCGCCGTCGACACGGTCCCGCCGGCGGGCGGCGCGGGCATCGTGGTGGACTGCCGCGGGCTCTCGTGTCCGTGGCCCAGCATGAAGCTCGCGAAGGCCATCGTCGACGTGCCGCCGGGCGGGCGGCTGGAGGTGCTCGCCACCGATCCGGGCGCCCACGCCGACCTCGACGCCTTCACGCGGCGCAACGGACACACGATCGTCGAGCGCTCCGAGTCGCAGGGGGTACAGCGCTTCCTCGTCCAGCGCGCGCGTTGACCCGGCCCTGATGCGGCCGGCGCTCTCCGCGCAGTACGCCGCGGTCTTCGGCCGCCCGTGGCCGGTGTGGGGTGCGGCCGTCCTGGTCGCCACCGTCAACGTCTTCCTCTTCGCGTTCGATCGCCCCTGGACCGCCTCCGACGGCTTGCGCAACTGGGGCGACTGGGTCCTCACCGGGCTCGGCCTGGCGCATCGTCCGGATCTCCTCGCGCCCTGGCTCTACTCCGGGTCGATCCTGAACCTCGGCGTGCTGTTCGGCGGGCTCACCGCCGCGCTGCTGTCTCGCGAGTTCGCGATCCGCGTGCCGCCGCGCGGGCGAGCTGGTCAAGGGCGCCGGCGGCGGCCTGCTGATGGGCGTGGGCGCGATCCTCGCCTTCGGCTGCAACGTGGGCGGATTCTTCTCCGCGGTCAGCGCGCTGAGCCTCTCGGGCTTCGGCATGATGCTGGGCCTCGGGCTCGGGGCCTTCGTCGGCCTGCGCTACCTGCTGTGGGAGCTCGAGCGGCACCCGGCGTGGTCGAGCGGCGCCGCGCGCGTGTACGGCGCGCCGGCCGCCACGGGACCGAGCCGGCAGCCGCTCGCCGGGCTGGTCCTGGTGCTCGTGCTGCTGGCGGTGCCGTTTGTCTACGCGCGGCAGGGCTTGCACACGCAGGGCGTGTTCCTGCTCTTCGGGGTCGTCTTCGGCGTGATCTTCCAGCGCTCACGCTTCTGCCTGGTCCGCGCGTTCCGCGAGCCGTTCATGACCGGCGACGCCGAGCACACGCGCGCGGCCGCCCTGGCGCTGGCCGTGAGCACGCTCGGCTTCGCGATCCTGAAATTCGCCGACCTCAAGGACAAGGGCGACTGGGTGTTCCCGGGCGCCGGGGTCGGCGCGCTGGCGGGCGGCACGATCTTCGGCATCGGCATGACGCTGGCCGGCGGGTGCGGAGCGGGCTCGATCTGGCGCGCCGGCGAGGGGCAGGTCAAGCTGTGGGCCGCGCTGGCCTGCTTCGCGCTCGGCGCCTCGCTGGCCCGCCTGGCCCTCGTGCAAGCCGGCGCGCTGAGCAAGCTGGGCTGGGCCGTGTTCCTGCCGTCGGTGCTCGGCTGGGGCGGCGCGATCGTGCTCACGCTCGCGGTGGCGGTGGCGTGGGCGCTGGCCGCCACCTGGAACGAGGACGCCCGCATCGTCAGCGCGCTGGACTAGTCAGTCCGGCAGTGTTGTGCGTGTAGCGGGCGGGAGTTTGCTATTTTACCGAGCGCGGCGAGAGGAGAGCGGATGGCCGGGTTGACGCGGCGGGAGTTCCTCAAGACATCGAGCGGCGTGGTGGTGGCGACGGCCGGGCTGGCCGGCTGCGCCAGCAGCACCGGCGAGCTCGAGGCCAAGCGCGGCCGTCGTGTCGTGGTCGTCGGCGGCGGGTGGGGCGGCTCGACCGCGGCGAAGTACGTGCGACTGGCCGATCCCACCATCGAGGTCGTCCTGCTCGAGCCGAATCGCCAGTTCGTGTCGTGTCCCTTCAGCAACCTGGTCCTCAGCGGCGTGCGCGACATCAAGAGCCTCACCTTTGGCTACGGCGGTCTGCGCGATCGCGGCGTGAAGGTGCGTCACGAGATGGCCACGGCGATCGAGCCCGACAGCCGGCGCGTGCGCGTGGGGGAGGGCTACCTGACGTACGACCGGCTGGTCGTCTCGCCCGGCGTGGATTTCCAGCTCGAGCAGGTGGACGGGCTGGCCGCGGCGGGGGACAAGGTGCTCCACGCGTGGAAGGCCGGGCCCCAGACGACCGCGCTGGCCGATCAGATCAAGGCGATGGCCGACGGTGGCGTGTTCGTCCTGACGGTGCCGCCGATCGCGTATCGCTGCCCGCCCGGCCCTTACGAGCGCATCTGCCAGGTGGCCTGGTACCTCAAGACGAACAAGCCGAAGTCCAAGCTCATCGTGCTCGACGCCAACCAGAACGTCGTGTCGAAGACCGCGCTGTTCCGGGCGGCCTGGCAGGCCTACCCGAACATCGACTACCGCGGCCTCGAACAAGGTCGTGAAGGTGGACGCCGGCACCCGCGAGGTCACGACGGAGTTCGGCGACCGCGTGAAGTACGACGTCATCAACCTGATCCCGCCGCAGCGCGCGGGCGCCATCGCGGTGCAGGCCGACCTGGTCGGCGCCGACAAGCGCTGGTGCGAGGTGGACCACGTCACCTACGAGTCGGTGAAGCACAAGGGTGTGCACGTCATCGGCGACTCCACGACCGGCCTGCCGGTGCCGAAGTCGGGGACGATCGCCAACGCCATGGGCAAGATCTCGGCGGATGCGATCGTCGCGCTGCTCGACGGGCGGCCGGTGCCCGAGGTGCCGCCGCTCAACACCTGCTACTCGTGGGTGAGCGACCGCGAGGTGATCGCCGTCGTCAACGCCTACAAGATCGAGAGCGGCAAGGTGGTGCAGGTGGAGCAGAAGCTCACGCCGGGCCAGTCCACGCTCTACGCTCAGCACGCGGAAGGGTGGGCCCAGAGCATCTGGGCCGACGTGATCAGCTGATGCTCCGCGGGCTGACGGCAGCACTCGCGCTCGGCTGGCTGATGGGCGCCGCGTCGACGGCGCTGGCCGGCCCACTCGACACGCCCGGCTACACCAAGGCGGTCACGTGCAGCGCCTGTCACGGCGCCAACGGCAACAGCCGCTCGGAGTCGATGCCGATCCTGGCCGGGATCAACGTCGCGTATTTCAAGAAGACGATCGAGGACTACGCGGCGGGTCGCCGCGCCTCGCCGGAGATGGAGCCGTTCGCCAAGCAGGTGAAGCTCCTGGGCGTGGACGAGATCGCGACGTTCTTCGCCGCCCAGAAGCGTGAGCCCTCGCCGAGCAAGCCGGATCGCGCCGCGGTCGATCGGGGCCGGGCGGCCTCGACCGTGTGCGCCACGTGCCACGGTCCCGAGGGCCAGGGCGACGCGCCCAAGCTCGTTCCGGCGATCGCCGGGCAGCCCGCCGGCTACCTCCGCAACCAGCTCCTGCTCTTCAAGACGGACAAGCGCAGCCCGGGTGATCCGGCGCTCATCCAGCTGAAGTCCGTGCTGAAGGCCATTCCCGACGAGACGCTCGCGGACCTCGCGGCGTACTACTCGAGCCTGAAGTAGCCGCGCCGTGGATCCAGAGCGGGCTCGGGTGTGACCGCTACCTTTCTGTCCGTGCTGGTATTCCTGAGCTTCGGGGGCGCCTTCGTCGCGGGTCTGGTGGGCGTGGGCGGCGCCATCGTGACGATCCCGCTGCTCCTCTACGGGCCACCGCTGGTGGGCGTCGGGCGACTCGACGTCAAGACGGTGGCCGCGGTCACGATGGTGCAGGTCTTCGTCGCCGCGGTGTCCGGGGTGATCGTCCATCGTCGTCGCCGGGCGGTGCGGCCTGATCTCGCCGTGTTCGGCGGCCTCGCCATGGCGGGCGGCTCGTTCACCGGCGCCATCGCATCCAAGTACGTCGACGATCGGCTGCTGCTGCTGGTCTTTGGCCTCATGACCCTGGCCGCTCTCGCGCTGCTCTTCGTTCCCACCGAGACGATCGGCCAGCCGATCTTCGCCGACCTGGTCGAGTTCAACATGCCCAAGGCCCTGCTCGTCTGCGCGGCGGTGGGTCTGGCCGCCGGCCTCGTCGGCGCGGGCGGCGCGTTTCTGCTGGTTCCGCTCCTCATGGTCGTCGTGGGCCTGCCGATCCGGGTCACGATCGGCAGCTCGCTGGCCATCACCGCGCTGGCGGCCACCGCCGGAGTCATCGGCAAGGTCGTGACCGGGCAGGTCCCGCTGTTCCCGTCGCTGGCGGTGGTCCTGGGGGCGATGCCCGGCGCCCGGCTCGGCGCGATGACGAGCCGGCGCCTGACCGGGAGCGGCCTCAAGCGCGTGCTGTTCATCGTCATCCTGGCCTCCGCGGTCCGAGTGTGGTGGGATCTGCTCGGCCGCCTCATGGAGTAAGCCCGCGTGCGTTACGGCTTCGTCATCGATCACCGCAAGTGCATCGGCTGTCACGCCTGCACGGTGGCGTGCAAGGAAGAGAACCGGGTACCGCTCGGCAGCTTCCGCACCTGGGTGAAGTACGTCGAGAAGGGGACGTTCCCCGACACCCGGCGCTACTTCTCCGTGCTGCGCTGCAACCACTGCGACGACGCGCCGTGCGTCACCATCTGCCCCACGGTGGCCCTCTACCGCCGCAGCGACGGCATCGTCGACTTCGACTCGCGGCGCTGCATCGGCTGCAAGTCGTGCATGCAGGCCTGTCCGTACGACGCGCTCTACATCGATCCGTCCACCAACACCGCCGCCAAGTGCCACTACTGCGCGCACCGGATCGAGGTCGGGCTGGAGCCGGCGTGCGTGGTGGTGTGCCCCGAGCGCGCCATCGTCGCGGGCGACCTCGATGACCCGCGCACCGAGATCGCGCGACTGGTCGCCCGCGAGAACGTGCGAGGTCCGCAAGGCCGAGCAGGGGACGCGTCCGAAGGTGTTCTACGTCGGCGCCGACTCCTCGACGCTGACGCCGCCGCTGCAGCGTCCGGCCACCTCGTATCTCTGGGCCCAGCGCCCGGCGGAGGAGGCGGACCTGATGCGCATGGTGGCGGCGGTCCAGGACCGTGGCCCGGGCGGCGATGGCACGCTGAGCCGCCCCGTCTACGACGTGCCGCACGCCGTGCGGCCGTGGGGCTGGCGCGTGTCGGCCTATCTGTGGACGAAGTCCATCGCGGCCGGCGCGTTGCTGGTGGCCGCGCTGATGCGGCTCCGCCTGGTGGGGCGGCGTTGCGCACGACGATCGCGCCCGGCCATCAGCCTGATCTTCCTGCTGCTGACGCCTGCTGCTCCTGGTCGTCGATCTCAAGCGTCCCGATCGCTTCGCGCTACATCCTCGCTCAAGCCCAACTGGCGCTCGTGGCTCGTGTGGGGGGCGTGGATCCTCATGGCCTTCGGCGGCGCCGGCGGCGATGGTGGCTGCTCGGCGGGCTGCGCGGTGCATCGCCGCCATTCAGCCTGACCTTCCTGGCCGTCGTGCTGGCGCTGGCGGCGGCCGGCTACAGTGCGTTCCTGTTCGGCCAGGCCGAGGGACGCGACTTCTGGCAGAGCCCGCTCGTGCTCCCGCACCTCGTCGTTCGCCGCGCTGGTCGCGGGCTGCGCGGTCCTGCTGCTGGCCTCGATCGCCTGGCCCGATTCGCTGCCCATGGACGTTCGAGGGTTCGACCGGCGCGAGCTCGAGTGGCAGGTGGTCGGACGACTGTCGTGGGGCCTGTGGCTCGGGCTCCTCGTGCACGGTGCGCTGCTGCTCATCGAGCTCACGAGCCGCCACCCGACGCAGGACGTCGCGCTCGCCGCGCGCCTGCTCACGCGGGGCGCCTACCGCGTGCGCTTCTGGGCCGGCGTCGTGCTGACCGGCACCGTGCTGCCCATGATCATCTTGATCGCGGGCGCCGTGGTCGACTCCATGTTGCTCACCGGGCTGGCCGCCCTCCTCGCCCTCGCCGGTCTGTGGCTGTGGGAGGATCTGTGGGTGAAGGCCGGCCAGTCCATCCCGCTTTCGTAGGAGAGTCGATGACGCCCTCGTCGCTCGAGCCGCTGCATCCCGCCGCGCGCGAAATGCCGCCGCCGGCGCTGGCCGCCTATCCGCCGGTCGAGCGCTGGGACGACTGGGAGGAGTACGATCCCGTCGCCTGGCCGCGACAAGGTCAAGCGCCACTACTCGCTGATCCCGACGATCTGCTTCAACTGCGAGGCGGGCTGCGGCCTGCTCGCCTACGTCGATCAGAAGACGCTGCGATCCAGAAGTTCGAGGGCAACCCGGTGCACCCGGGCAGCCGCGGGCGCAACTGCGCCAAGGGCCCGGCCACGCTCAACCAGGTGGAGGATCCCGAGCGCATCCTCTATCCGCTGCGGCGCAAGGGCGCGCGCGGCGGCGGCCAGTGGGAGCGCGTCACGTGGGACGAGGTGCTCGACGACATCGGGGGCCGCATCCGCAAGGCGATCGTCGAGGGGCGCCAGAAGGAAGTCATGTACCACCTCGGCCGGCCCGGCCACGAGCTGGTCTACCTGCAGCGCGTGTTCCACGCCTGGGGCATCGACGGCCACAACAGCCACACCAACGTGTGCTCGGCCAGCGCGCGCGCCGGCTACGCGTTCTGGCACGGCATGGACCGGCCCTCGCCCGATCACGCCAACGCGCGCTTCATCCTGCTGCTGTCCTCGCACCTGGAGACCGGCCACTACTTCAATCCGCACGCCCAGCGCATCATCGAGGCCAAGATGCGCGGCGCCAAGGTCGCGGTCATCGACTCGCGCCTGAGCAACACCGCCTCGATGGCCGACTACTGGCTGGCGCCGTGGCCGGGCTCGGAGGCCGCGCTGCTGCTGGCCATGGCCCACGTGCTCATCCGCGAGAACCGCTACGACCGCGACTTCGTGCGGCGCTGGGTGAACTGGGAAGAGTACCTGCGCGAGGAGCGCCCGGACCTGCCGGTGACCTTCGAGGCGTTCCACCAGGCGCTCGACGAGCTGTACGCCTCGTACACGCCGGAGTTCGCCGCGCAGGAGAGCGGCGTCGATCGCCGCCACGATCGTGAGCGTGGCCCGCGCCGTCGGCGACGCCGGCTCGGCGCTGGCCACGCACATCTGGCGCAACACCGCGGCCGGCAACCTCGGGCGGCTGGCAGGTGGCGCGCGCGCTGGAGCTGCTGGTGGTGCTGGTCGGCGCGGTCGGCACGCCGGGCGGCACCGCGCCCAGCGCCTGGAACAAGATCGTTCCGCCGCCGCCGATGATGCCGCCGCCGGGAAAGATCTGGAGCGAGCTGCTCATGCCGAAGGAGTACCCGCTGGCCTTCTTCGAGATGAGCTTCCTGCTGCCGCATTTCCTGCGCGAGGGTCGCGGCAAGCTCGCCATGTACTTCACGCGGGTCTACAACCCCGTGTGGACCAATCCCGACGGCCTGTCGTGGATCGAGATGCTGACCGACGAGGCCAAGGTCGAGCGTCACGCCTGCCTGACGCCGGTGTGGAGCGAGACCGCGTGGTTCGCCGATTACGTCCTGCCCATGGGCCACGCCTCCGAGCGCCACGACCTGATGTCGCAGGAGACGCACGCCGCCCGGTGGATCGGCTTCCGCCAGCCGGTCCTCCGGGTCGCGCTGGAGCGGCGCGGCCAGACCTTCGATCTCACCTGGCAGGCCCACGAGGCGGCCGGGCTCGGCCAGGTGTGGGAGGAGGACGAGTTCTGGATCGAGCTGTCGTGGCGGATCGACCCCGACGGCAGCCTCGGCATCCGGAAGTACTTCGAGTCGCCGTACCGCCCCGGCGAGAAGCTGCGCATCGAGGAGCTGTACCGCTGGATCTTCGAGAACAGTGTGCCCGGCCTGCCGGCCGCCGCCGAGCGCGAGGGGCTCACGCCGCTCGAATACATGCGGCGGTACGGCGCGTTCCTCGTGGAGGACAACGTGTACCGCACCCACGAGCAGGCGCCGCCCGCCCGCGACGTCGAGGGCGCCACCGTCGATCCCGCCAGCCACCTGGTGATGAAGAACGGCCAGGCGGTCGGCGTCGAGATCGACGGCCGGGCCTGCGTCGGGTTCCCGACGCCGTCGCGCAAGCTGGAGTTCTTCTCCAAGACGCTGAAGGACTGGAAGTGGCCGGAGCAGGCCGTGCCGGGCTACATCCGTAGCCACGTGCACTGGTCGAACATCGATCGTGCCAAGGGCGAGATGGTCCTGCTTCCCACCTTCCGTCTGCCCACGCTCATCCACACGCGCTCGGGCAACGCCAAGTGGCTCTACGAGATCTCGCACAGCAACCCGCTGTGGCTGCACCCCGAGGACGCCGCGCGCCTGGGCGTGACCACCGGCGATCTGCTCCGGGTCGCCACCGCGATCGGCCATTTCGTCGACAAGGTGTGGGTGACCGAGTCCATCCGTCCCGGCATCGTCGCGTGCTCGCATCACCTGGGGCGCTGGCGGCTGTCGGAGAGCGCCGGCGGCGAGCGGTGGTCGACGTCGCTGGTCGATCTCCAGAAGCTCGCCCCCGGCCAGTGGCGGATGCGTCGGATCCACGGCGTGCGACCGTGGAAGAGCGAGGACCCCGACTCCGAGCGCGTGTGGTGGGAGGACGCCGGCGTCCACCAGAACCTCACGTTCCCGGTGCAGCCCGATCCGGTGAGCGGGCAGCACTGCTGGCACCAGAAGGTCACCGTGACCAAGGCCGGGCTCGACGATCTCTACGGCGACGTCTTCGTCGACACCAACCGCTCGTTCGAGGTGTATCGCGAGTGGCTGGCCAAGGCCCGTCCGGCGCCGGGTCCGGGCAATCTGCGCCGTCCGCTGTGGCTGCCGCGCGCCTTCAAGCCGGACGCCTCGGCGTATCGGCTGGAGTAAACTTGAGCCGATGCGTGGCGGTGCTAGCGCGGTCGTCCTTCTCATTCTCCTCGCGCTGTCGGGGTCGGCGACGGCGCAGAACTTCGCCGCCGACGGCAGCGTGTTCCGTCTCGAGTGGAGCGCGGGCGTCAGTGCCAAGGGCCCGGAGCTCAGCGGTTACGTTTACAACACGACCAACCGTCGGGCCGTGCGCATGCGCCTGGCGATCGACGGTCTCGATCCCGCCGGCCAGGTCGTGGCCCAGACGGAGACGTGGGTGCTCGGCAGCGTGCCGCCCAATAACCGGTCGTATTTCCAGACACAGGTGCCTCCGGCCGCCAGCTACCGGGTGGCCGTGCGCAGCTTCGACTGGGTGGAAGACGACGGCGGCGGTTTCCTCCGCCGCTGGTAGGGGGTAGCGCATGCCGCTCGTCGCCGCGTTCGCCTGCGCGCACACCCCGCAGCTGCTGATCCGCCCGCCCTCGGAGGACCGCGCGCTGGTGTTGCGCGTGCATGCCGCCTTTGCCGAGGTCAAGCGCCGCCTGGTGGCCGCGCGCCCCGACGTCATCTGCATCGTGGGCGGCGACCACATCGAGGGGTTCTTCCTGAACGCGGTGCCGGCGCTGGCCGTGTTCGTCGGACGGCGGGCCGCCGGCGAGTTCGGGCGCTATCGCTACGCCTTCGACGTGCACGAGCCGCTGGCCCGCGCGGTGGTCGAGCAGGGGATCGAGGCCGGCTTCGACCTGGCCTACTCGCAGGATCTTCCCCTCGACTACGCCTTCTACGTCCCGCTGCACTTCACGATGCCGGAGCCGGCCGTGCCGATCGTGCCGCTCTACGTGAACGTGTACTTGCCGCCCCAGCCCACACCGCGGCGCTGCTACGCGTGGGGGCGCACGCTGCGGACGATCCTCGATGCACGGCCCGAGCGGGTCGCGCTGATGGTCTCGGGCGGGCTCTCGCACTTCCCGGGCACCGACCGCTACAGCTCGCCCGACTACGAGTTCGACCGCGCCCTGCTGGCGTCGCTGGCCGAGGGCCGCGGGGCGGAGACCGAGCGCCTGACCGGCGCCGAGCTCGACAAGGCCGGCAACGTCGAGCTCCGCACCTGGATCACGCTGCTGGGCGCGGTGGGCAATGCGCGGGCCGACGTCATCTGCTACGAGCCGTCCTGGCACCACGGCAACGCCGTGGTGGCCTGGCCGGTGTAGGCGAGGCTCCGTGGACACCCACTACGTGTTCCCGCCGGCCAGTGCCTACGCACTCAATCGCCTGCTCTTCTCGCTGAAATCCGATCCGGCGTTCCGCGACCGCTACGTCGCCGACGCCCAGCAGGTGATGGACGAGGCCGGCCTGGACGCCCCGGCACGCGGCGCGCTCGCGGGCTTCGATCGCGACCGGCTGGTGGCGCTCGGCGCGCATCCGTATCTCGTCTTCATGGCCCAGCTCCGGCTGGCCATGGCGCGCGAGCCCGGCACGTTCGAAGAATTCTGAATCCGGGGCATAATGCGAGGCCGGAGGAGTCGATGATGGCGGAGGCGCACCAGGAGGCGGTCGGCATGACCCGCCGCGAGATGCTCGGCACGCTGGGCGCCCTCGGCGTCGCGGCGGCGGCCGGTGGCGCGGTGTCGCTGGCCGCCGCGCCGGCCGGGGCCCAGACGCTCGGACAGAACGAGTCGGTGGAGGCCGGTCTGGCGCGGGTCTTCGGCGGCCGCCCGATGAAGGACGGTGCGAGCCTCATCAAGCTCGACGTCCCCTTGATCGCGGAGAACGGCGCGGTGGTGCCGGTGGCCGTCGAGGTCAACGCGCCCATGACGCCGCAGAGCTACGTGAAGTCGATCTACGTGGTCGCCGACCGGAACCGGATTCCCATCGTGACCCGCGTGGCGCTGTCGCCCGAAGCGGGCAAGGCCTACATGGGCGCCAACATCCGACTGGGCGAGACAGGGGACGTGCGCGCGATCGTCGAGCAGAGCGACGGCACGCTGTGGCAGATCAAGCGCGAGGTGAAGGTGACCATCGGCGGCTGCGGCGGCTGAGGCGGCCCATCATGTCAGACATCGGCAAGGTGCGGCTGCGGCTTCCCTCGAGCATCAAGGCCGGCGACGTCGTGCAGGTGCGCTGCCTGGTCATCCATCCGATGGAGCGCATCGAGCGCGACAAAGCGGGCAAGATCATCGACAAGAAGTACAACTACATCGACAAGGTGGTCGTGACCTATCTGGGCAAGACGGTCTCGACCTTCGACACGACCCAGAGCGTCAGCGAGAACCCGTACTTCGCGTTCACCCTCAAGGCCACCGATCCGGGGACGGTGACGGTGACGTTCCACGACACGCTGGGTGGCAAGTACGAGGGCACGGCCCAGATCACATTTGGCTGATGCAGTGAGCCGGCCGCTCCGCTGGCTCGGCCTCGTCCTGCTGCTCACCGGCTGCACCCTGGCGGCCGACGCGCCCGACTACTCCCGCGTGCCGCGCTGGACCTCGCGGGCGATCCCCGAGGCGCGGGGAGAGATCCGGACCGAGGCCAACGGCCGCCACGTCGCGGTCCGCTACCCGGGCTGGTCCACCACCGACTACGCCGCGTTTCGCACGTACGCCTACGATGACTGGCGGCCCGAGCCGACCGTGTCGCCGGCGATCATGCCGTCCGGGGTGGTCGGGGATCCCAGGAAGGGCCGGGCGCTGTTCCTGGATCGGCAGAAGGGGCCGTGCACCGGCTGTCACCTGGTTCCCGGTGACGACGTGTGGCCGGCGGGCAACGTCGGGCCGGATCTCTCCACCGTCGGCGATCGCAAGCTGACCGACGCCTATCTCTACCAGCAGCTCTGGGATCCGCGCGTGGTGTTCCCGCTCACGGTGATGCCGCCGTGGGGCGTGCAGGGGGCCTTCACGCCGGAGGAGCTCGTGCATCTGGTGGCCTATCTGCAGTCGCTGCACGGCCCGGTGGTGGCCGAGAAGGATCCCGACCGCAATCCGTTCACGCGCCGCCGCCCCGTGGGCTTTGGCGACAACCTCGATCCGACCAACAATCCGGCCGTGCTGCGCGCCGAGGGTGCGGAGGCGCTGTGGCAGGAGCGCGGATCGGCCGGCAAGGCCTGCGCGGACTGCCACGCCGGCGGCGTGCAGACGTCGATGCGCGGGGTGGCGCCCCGCTATCCTCATTACGTGCCGGCGTGGGGCCGCGTGATGGCCATCGAGGATTTCCTGTCCGTGCACGCGCCGGCGACGACGGGTCGTGCCCTGGCCGTCGAGAGCGCCGACAACGTGAGTCTCACCATGCTGATCAAGATGGCCTCCAACGGCCTGCCGGTGGCAGTGGACACGCAGAGCCCCGAGGCCCGCGCCGCGCTGGCCCGCGGCCGCGCATCGTTCGTGCGGCGCGTGGGCGAGCGCAATCACGCGTGCGCCGACTGCCACACCACGGAGTACGCCGCCGACAAGTTCCTCGGCGGACGCCTGCTGGCCGACGCCACCACCGGGGTGACGCGTCACTTTCCCACCTGGCGCACCAGCCAGAACGACGCGTGGGATCTGCGCCGGCGGTTTCAATGGTGCATGACGCCGCTCGGCGCCAACATGCTGGCCGCCGACTCGGTGGAGTACGCCGAGCTCGAGCTCTATCTGACCCAGTTCGACAACGGCAAGCCACTGAGCGTACCGGGTATCCGGCATTGACCGTGGGCGGCATCCGGCCTTGAGCGGGCGCTGATGGAGGTGACCCGGCGCGACCTGCTGAAGGTGGCCGGGATCGCGGCGACGGTCGGGTTGACCGGGCGCGCGCTCGCCGAGGCCGACGACGCGCCCGAGCGGCTGCTCGAGTTCGAGTCGCTGGGCAACGTCACGCTGCTGCACCTGACCGACACGCACGCGACGCTGCCCCCCGTCTACTTCCGTGAGCCCGACACGCTGCTCGGGGTCGGAGACGAGCGCGGCAAGCCGCCGTACCTCACCGGCCGCGCCCTGCTCGCCCACTATCGGATCCCGCCCGGCACCGCCGCGGCCTACGCGCTCACCCCGGTGGACTTCACCACGCTGGCCGCGCGCTACGGGCGACTCGGCGGCTACGCGCACCTGGCCACGCTCATCAAGCGCATGCGGGCCGAGCGGCCGTCGCGCACGCTGCTGCTCGACGGCGGCGACGCGCTGCAGGGCTCGGCCACCGCGCTCTGGTCGCGCGGCGAGGACATGCTGCGGGCCACCAACCAGCTCGGGGTGGAGGTCTTCACCGCGCACTGGGAGTTCATCTACGGCGTGGAGCGGGTGCGCGAGCTCTTCGGCGATCGCGAGCGGCCCGGGCGCTTCGCCGGGGACTTCGTCGCCCAGAACGTGTCGGAGGCGGGCTGGGGCGATCGGATGTTTCGCCCCTATACGGTGCGCGAGGTGGGCGGCGTCCGGGTCGGCATCATCGGCCAGGCGTTTCCGTACACGCCGATCGCTCACCCGCGACGGTTCGTGCCCGACCTCACGTTCGGCATCCGCGAGGACCAGATCCAGCTCCTGATCGACGAGCTGCGCGACACGCGGCGGGCCGAGTGCGTCGTGCTGCTCAGCCACAACGGCATCGCCGTCGATCTCAAGCTCGCCGCCCGCGTGAAGGGCCTCGACGTGATTCTCGGCGGGCACACGCACGACGGCCTGCCGCAGCCGATCACCGTCGGCCGGACGCTGGTGGTGAACTCGGGCTCGCACGGCAAGTTCCTCAGCCGCCTGGACCTCGACGTCCGCGGCGGCCGCGTGGTCGCCCACCGCTACCGGCTCCTGCCGGTGCTGTCCGGCACGCTGCCCGCCGATCCCGACATGCAGGGCCTGATCCGCGAGGTGCGGGCGCCCCACGAGGCGCGCCTGGGTGAGCGGCTCGCCGTGTCGGAGTCGCTGCTCTACCGGCGCGGCAACTTCAACGGCACCTTCGACGAGCTGATCCTGGACGCGCTGCTCAAGCGCGCCGATGCCGAGGTCGCGTTCTCGCCGGGATTCCGCTGGGGGATCACGGTCGTGCCTGGCCAGGCGATCACGCTGGACGACGTCTACGCGCACACCGCGCTGACCTACGCCAACACGTGGACGCGCGAGCTCACCGGCCGCGAGATCGTGACGATCATGGAGGACGTGGCCGACAACCTGTTCCATCCCGATCCGTACTACCGCCAGGGGGGCGACATGGTCCGGCTGGGCGGGCTCACCTATGCCATCGAGCCGGCGCGGCCGATGGGGCACCGCATCCGCGACGTCCGCGTGGGCAACCGCCCGCTCGACCCGGCGCGCCGCTACAAGGCCACGGGCTGGGCCTCCGTCGGCGAGGCCGACGGCCCGCCGGCGTGGGACGTCGTCGCCGATCACCTGCGCGGCCTCGGGCGCGTGCGGCTCGATCCACGGCCCCGCGTGCGCGTGCTCTCGTGATTTCCTCGAACCGCCGGCGGCCGGCCGCCAGCCTGGAGGCCGCATGACCATCCGACCCCGCGCGTGGCTCGTGGCGATTGCGCTCGTCGCACTGGCTCCGATGGTAGCCGGCGCCTCGCACCTGAAGGAACAACCCAGGAAGCACAAGACCGTCTACCACCTCACCGAGGCGGGGGTGGACAAGGCCAGGTTCGTGCTGGGCAACATCCAGAACAACATCGACGGCGTCGGCGGTCTCGAGCACATCGAGGCGATCGAGCTGGTCGTTCACGGCCCGGCGCTGAAGACGTTCGTGACGGCGTCGATCGATCCCGACCTCAAGGGCAAGCTCGACCGCCTGCAGGTGCAGGGCGTGACCTTCGGCGCCTGCGGCAACACGATGAAGACGTTCAACCTGACGCTCGAGCAGCTGCCGCCGGGCGCCCGCTACCTGCCGCAGGGCGGCGTCGTGCGCGTCATGGAGCTGGTCGAGCAGGGGTACGTCTACATCCGGCCCTGAGCGATGGCCGAGCTCTACGACGCGATCGGGCAGGGCTACGACGTCCATCGCCGGCCCGACCCGCGCATCGCGTCGGCCATCGTCGCGGCCCTCGGCCCGGCCACCACGGTGGTGAACGTCGGGGCGGGCGCCGGGTCGTACGAGCCGCGCGACCGCCGCGTCGTCGCCGTCGAGCCCTCGGGGGCGATGATCGGCCAGCGCCGGGCGGGCAGCGCGCCGGTCGTGCAGGCCTCGGCCACCGCGCTGCCGTTCAGCGACGCCGTGTTCGACGCCGCGCTCGCGGTGCTGACCGTGCACCACTGGCCGGATCGCGCGCGCGGGCTGACCGAGCTCGCGCGCGTGGCCCGGCGCGTGGTGATCCTCACGTGGGATCCGGCGAGCTCGGGGTTCTGGCTGGTCGACGATTACTTCCCCGAGCTCGCGGTCATCGACCGGCCGATCTTCCCGGGACTGGCGGAGCTGAGGCGCGTTCTCGGACCGATCGACGTGCGGCCGGTGCCCGTCCCCCACGACTGCGCGGACGGATTTCTCGGCGCCTACTGGCGGCGCCCGCACGCCTATCTCGACGCCGGCGTTCGCGGCGCGATCTCCACCTTCGCCAAGCTCGGTCCCATCGAGGCGCCACTGGCGCGCCTGCGCCGCGACCTCGACGACGGCAGCTGGGCACGGCGGCACGGTCACGTGCTGCAGCGCACCGAGCTCGACCTGGGGTATCGCCTGATCGTGGCCGGGCGGGGCGTCGGTGAGTCTCTGATAGAGTAGTCGGGTTGGCGCCGAGCCGGCGCCCGGGAGGACGAATGTCGATCGGACGACGGAAATCCGCGGCGCTGGCCGCGGCGCTCGCGATGCTGCTGGTGATGCTGAGCGGAGCGCCGGCGAAGCCGGCCGACAAGGCACTGGACGACCTGCTCTTCGATCTCCAGCTCGTCCCCCTCGAGGGCAAGACCCCGGCACCGTTCGAGCTGGAGCGACTCTCCGACGGTCAGAAGATCTCGCTGGCCAGCCTCAAGGGCCAGGCGATCTTCCTCTACTTCTGGGCCACCTGGTGACCGTACTGCGCGAGGGAGTTACCCTCGACCATCGAGCAGGTGCATCGCGAGTACAAGGACCGTGGGCTCGTCGTCTATGCCGTGGACATCGAGGAAGGCAAGCGCACGGTCGGCCCGTGGGTGGAGAAGAACAAGCTCACGATGCCGGTGCTGCTGGATCCGCCGGGCGACGCCAGCGGCGCCTACCAGGTGACCGCGACGCCGACCGTCTACCTGATCGGCCGTGACGGCAAGCTCGTGGCCAAGGCCATCGGGACGAAGGCGTGGACGTCCGAGCAGGGCCGCGCGCTGCTGTCCTATCTCGTGAAGAGGTGATCGACAGCCTCGACACCGATGTCCTGATTCTCGGCGCCGGCGGCGCCGGCCTCACCGCCGCGCTCCACGCCACCGACGCCTCGCCTGCGCTGCGGGTGACCGTCGTCGTGAAGGGGCTGCTGGGCCGCGCCGGTTGCACCCGCATGGTGCAGGGCGGCTACAACGCCGTCTTCACCGAGCCGGACTCGCTCGACGCCCACCTGCGCGACACGCTGGCCGGCGGCGGCTTCATCAACGACCAGGAGCTGGTGTGGACGCTGGTGACCGAGGCGCCCGGCCGCGTCCTCGAGCTGGAGTCGCGCTACGGCTGCCTGTTCGATCGCACGCCCGAGGGCCGCATCCACCAGAAGCCGTTCGCCGGCCAGAGCCACGACCGCACGATCCACAAGGGCGACCTCACCGGCATCGAGATCATGAATCGCCTGACCGAGCAGGTGCACGAGCGCCCGGGCATCCAGGCGCTGGAGGAATGCCGCGCCGTCGAGCTGCTGCTGGACGACGACGGCCGCGCCGCCGGTGCCCTCGTGCTCGACATGCAGGCGCGGGACGTTCGTGGCGGTGCGGTCCCGCGCGACGCTCCTGGCGATGGGCGGCGGGCCCACGATGTACCGGGTGATCGCGTGCTCGGCCGACAAGTCCGCCGACGGCATCGCGCTCGGCGTATCGCGCGGGCCTGCCGCTGCGCGACATGGAGATGGTGCAGTTCCATCCGACTGGCCTGGTCATCCCGGGCTCGCTGATGACCGGCGCGCTGCTGGAGGAAGGGCTGCGCGGCGCCGGCGGCTACCTGCGCAACGGCCAGGGCGAGCGCTTCATGGCGCGCTACGACGCCGCGCGGATGGAGCGCTCCACGCGCGACCTCGTCTCCCGCGCGTCGTTTCTCGAGGTGACCGAGGGGCGGGGAACGCCCGAACGGCGGCGTGTGGATCGACGTCTCGCACCTCGGCGCCGACGACGGTCGAGCGCAACTTCCGCGGCATGGTCCGGCGCTGCCGCGATTTCGGCCGCGACCTGGCCCGCGGCCCGGTCGAGGTCGGTCCCACCGCGCACTTCTTGATGGGCGGTGTCGTCATCGACTCCGCGTGCCGGACGTCGATCGACGGGCTCTTCGCCGCCGGCGAGGACACCGGCGGCGTGCACGGCGCCAATCGCCTGGGCGGCAACGGCGTGGCGGAGTCCACCGTGTTCGGCGGCCTGGCCGGCGACGTCATCGCCGCGTTCGTCGAGGGCCGCCCGGCGCCGCGCCTGGGGGACTGCCGCGCTGGCGCCGCTCACCGCCGCGCTCAGCGCGCCGTTCACGCGACCGGCTGGCCCGGGACTCTACGACCTGCAGCGCGAGCTGCGCGAGGCGATGTGGGATCGCGCCGGCCTCGTCCGCGACGCCGACGGCCTCGGCGAAGCACTGGCGGAGATCGATCGCATCGAGGCGGCGCTCGACGTCGTCGGCGTGGCCGGCGACCCCTCTCTCAACACCGCGTGGCAGGACTGGCTCAATCTGAAGAACCAGGCGCTCGCCGCGCGCCTGATCGGCCGCTCGGCCCTCGAGCGACGCGAGAGCCGGGGCGCCCACTGGCGCCGCGACTTCCCGGCGCCGGCGGCCGCCCCGCACTACACGGTGCGCGTGCGCCGCGCCGCCGACGGGCCGCAGGTGTGGAGGGAGCCCGTGGTGTTCAGCCGGGTCACGCCGGCCGAGACTGCCGTCCCGGCCACCGTCGAGATCGGCGACTGAGGGCCGAGCGCGCGGCACGCCCCTCCGTCGTAGTATCGACCCCGTGCCGACCGACGCCATCCGAGACGACCTGCTCCAGCGTGCCGCCCGCCTCGTGCCGGTGCTCCGGGAGCGCGCCGCGCGCACCGAGCAGCTTCGTCAGATTCCCCCGGAGACGGTGAAGGATCTGGTCGCCTCCGGCCTGCTGCGCATCGGCAACCCCGAGCGGTACGGCGGCGCCGGCGTCGACATCGATACCGGACACGCGGTGGCCTGGGAGCTGGGGCGCGGCTGCGGATCGACGGCGTGGTGCGCCTCGCTGTGGGTCGTGCACAACTGGTGGCTGGGTCACTTCACCGAGCAGGCCCAGGAGGAGTTCTTCGCCACCGGACCGGACACCCTCGCCTCGACGGGCCTCAATCCGGCCAACGGCCGGGCGGCGCCCGTGCCCGGCGGCTTTCGCGTGTCCGGCCGGTGGACCTTTTCCAGCGGCTGCGACCCCGCCACGTGGGCGATGCTCGCCGTGGCCGGCCCCGCCTCCGGCACGCTGCGCTGGCTGCTGCTCCCGCGTGCCGACTACGAGATTGTCGACACGTGGTTCGTCTCGGGCATGCGCGGCACGGGGAGCAAGGACATCGTGGTCAACGACGTGTTCGTCCCCGCGCACCGCCAGTTCGATCCCGATCGCGCCGGCGACCTCGATCGTACCGGGTGGGAGCTGCACCGGCGGCCCAGCTATCGCGTCCCGCTGCGGATCCTGATCGGCTGGGACCTGGCGGCGCCGCTGGTCGGCATCGCGCAAGGCGCCGTCGACGAGTTCACCGCGCGCCTGCGCGGGACGTCGGGCCCCGGGCGCACGGCGGACTCCGTGCCGCTGCAGCTCCGCCTGGCCGAGGCCTCCGCCGAGGTCGATGCGGCGCGCACGATCCACACGGCCGCAATCAGAGAGATGCTCGACCGAGCGGCGGCGGGCAGCGAGTTCACGGAGCTGGATCGCCTCCGCTATCGCCGCGACAAGGCCTTCGTGACGCGGCTGTGCGTCCAGGCCGTCAACCGACTGTTCGAGGCCGGCGGCGCGGGGGCCATCGCGGATTCGCAGGCGCTGCAGCGATTCCACCGCGACGTCCACGCCGCATCCCACCACGCGGCGCTCGGCTGGGACGTGGCGGCCGAGCCGTACGGGCGCCAGGCGCTGGGGCCGACGTAGGGCGTGGCTGCGCCTGAGACTGGCGACTGCGCGGCCGACTCCATCGGCGATCGAGCGGTGAGAGCCCGGCGTATCGCGCTCATCATCCTGGCTGGGATCGCGTGGCCCCTGGTCGCCGCGTCATCGAGCTTCGGCCAGACTGCGGACGCGCCATACCGTGTCTTTCGACCGGACGGTCGCGGACCCTATCCGGCCATCGTCTTCGTCTCTGGCTGCGACGGGTTCGCGCCGCCGATGGCGCCGACGCGCGTACGAGCGGCGCGCGGAACGCCTTCGCGCCCAGGGGTATGTCGTGGCGTTCGCGGACTATCTCGGTCGCCGCGGGTTGAAGTCCTGCGCCGGACCGATCACCCACGAGGAAGCCGCTCGGGATGTCGTGTCGGCGGCCGCCTGGCTGAGATCTCAGGCCGCGGTGGACCCAGCCCGGATCACGGCGATGGGATGGTCGTACGGAGGCCGGGCCGTGCTCGTGGCCCTGGCCAGGAACACGACGAGCCAGCTGGGGTTCTCGCGCGCCGTTGTCTACTATCCCGATTGCCGGGCTCTTCCGCCGTGGAAGACGCCGCTGCCCGTCTTGATGCTCCTCGGTGGCGACGACGACATGACCCCGGCCACGCTGTGCCAGGACGCGGTGAAGAGCGTGGCCACTCCGGCCGCGGTGAGGATCGTGGTGTATCCCGGGGCCCGGCATGGCTTCGACGCGCCAGACCTTCCCGCGAAGATGAAGGTGGGCTTCGCCACCGTTGGCTACCATCCAGAGGCAGCGGCCTCCGCGGACAAGGAGGTCGAGCAATTCTTGCGACCCGGACGATGAGGGCGCGGGCCGGGATCGAGCGGCCCGGGAGAGTGCGATGCTGACGATTGCGGCGACCGATGAATGGCGGAAGGCGCACCCGGGGGCCACGATCGGATTGCTGGAGCTGTCGGGCGTGGAGAATGCCGGCTCGTCGTCCAGGCTGACCGAGCGCAAGCGCGAGATCGAGGCGAGCCTGCGAGCGCGCTACCAGGGCTTCACTCGGCAGCAGTTCCTGGCGCTCCCGGTGATGGCCGACTACGACCGGTACTACACGCGCTTCAACAAGACCTATCACGTGCAGCTGCAGCTCGAGTCGATCGTCCTGAAGGGCAAGCGCTTGCCGGACGTGTCGCCCGCCGTGGATGCGAACTTCATGGCCGAGGTCGAGACACTGGTCCTGACGGCTGGACACGACAGCGACAAGCTGCGCGACCCGATCGTGATCGACGTGTCTCGCGACGGCGAGTCGATGACGCAGATGAATGGCTCGTCCAGGGACATCCGGCCGGGCGACATGATCATGCGGGATGCGGAGGGGATCTGCTGCTCGATCATCTACGGGCAGGACGCTCGCTCGCCGATCTCTCCCGCGACGTCCCGGGTTCTCTACGTGGCCTACGCTCCGGCGGGGATCGGACCGGACGTGGTCGAGCGCCAGCTCGGGGGGATCGAAGCGAATCTCCGTCTGTTCTCCCCGGCGGTCGCCGTGGAGCAACATCGCTTGCTCACCACCTGAGCTCGAGGATCGCTACGGCGCTCCGAATCGCCACAAGCCGATTGACTTCGATGGAGCGGCTCGCTATCGTCAGCGGGCTCGTTAGACGGGCGCTCGGGCCGGCGATGACGTGAGAGGTGCCGACCGTGATTCGTTACGTGCGTGGGTGGCAATCTTTCCGACACACGGGCGGTCCTGCCTGAGCCTCGACGCCTCTGGGGCGTCGCCTTCCTGCTGTCAGCTTTGCTGACAAGTGACGGTGCAACATCCGCAGCCCGCGGCGAAGCGCTGGCCAAGGTCGGTTTCGAGCTGAGGGCGGCTCTGCGAGTTCATATCAGGCAGCCCGCGCGATCGGCCGCTTCTTGATCGCGCCCGATCCGTCACTCCCGATCGTCGAGGCTCGCGTCCTGTCGCGGCGCTCCCGAGCCTCAGATTCGCCAGCGCCGCGAACGCAACGACCCACGGTGCTCCTGGAGTCCGCTGAGCGGACCGTTTGATCGTGATGTAGGCAGCGCTCGCGCCAGTCCGGGCGGCAGAGAGTGAGATTCGCCGATGCGCCCTGTGGTGGCATGGATGGTGGTGGGGCTCCTGCTGGTCAGCGGCGCCGGTCTGGTCGCCGCCGAAGATCTGAAGCCGGCGACCAGGATCTCGCAAGACCTCGCCGAGCTCGTGTCGCCACGTGCGGCGGCGTCGTTGTCCACCCAGGCGGAACCCGGGGCGATCGAGGCGCCGGCGACACCCATCCTGGATGTGGTGACGATCGACGCCGTGGCCTCGGGCGACCCGGAGGCGCTGGAGGCCGAGCTGATCGCGCTCGGCGCCGAGGACACGGCGATCGCCGGTCGGATGGTCTCGGCCCGGATCCCCGTCGCGGCGATCCCGTTCCTGGACGGAGTGGTGTCCCTGCAGTTCGCACGCCTGGCGCAGGCCGTGACCAACGTCGGCATCGTGACCAGTCAGGGCGACAAGGTGATGCGCGCTGACATCGCGCGTGGGCTGTACGGCGTCGATGGCACGGGCGTCCTGGTCGGTGTGCTCTCCGACAGCTACAACTGCCAGTTCGGGGCGGGGAGCGACATGGCGACCGGTGATCTGCCCGCCGCCGTCATGGTCGTGCAGGAGTCCCCGTGCAGTTCCGGCGCGAACACGGACGAAGGCCGGGCGATGCTGCAGATCGTCCACGACGTCGCGCCGGGGGCGAGCCTCGCGTTCGCCACCGCCATCAACGGTCAGGCGGGCTTCGCGAGCAACATCCTCGCGCTGCGCAATGCGGGGGCCAAGGTGATCGTGGACGACGTGGGCTACTTTGCCGAGCCCATGTTCCAGGACGGCGTCATCGCGCAGGCGGTGGACAACGTGAAGGCGTCGGGCGTGGCGTATTTCTCGGCGGCCGGCAACCAGGCCCGCCAGGCCTACGAGCACGCCTTCGTCCCCGGACAGGTCTTCGCCCCCGGAGCGTTCGGCGGGAGCCTTCCTGGGCGGCACCGCCCACGACTTCGGCGGCACCGCCAAGCAGACGCATCTCGATTCCCCCGGGCACGGGCTTCACGCTGGCGCTGCAGTGGGACTCTCCGTTCTTCTCGGCGAGCAGCGGTGGCGTGGGCACCCAGAACGACCTGGACATCTACATCCTTCAGAACGACGTTGTCGTGCTGGCGGCCACCACGAACAACCTCGTGTCAGGGGACCCGGTCGAGATCCTGAACGTCGGGTGTGGGGGCTTCGTCGCGTGCGTCGGCTTCATCATGATCGTCAATCACGCCGGCCCCGTTCCCGGGCGATTCAAGTACGCCTTCTTCCGCGCCAGCCGGAGCCTGACGATCACGCCGGCGACCAACGCCGGGACGATCGCCGGCCACCCCAACGCGCTGGGCGCGGTCGCCGTGGGCGCCGTCAACTACAAGACGCCGACCACGCTGGAACCGTTCTCGTCGGCGGGGACCACGCCGGTCCTCTTCAACACGGCGGGCAATCGCCTGGCGACGCCCGATCTGCGGCACTTCAAGCCGGAGATCGTGGCGCCCGACGGGGCCAACACGACGTTCTTCGGCAGCGACTCCGACTTCGATGGCTTCCCCAACTTCTTCGGCACCTCGGCGGCGGCTCCCCACGCGGCCGGCGTGGCCGCGCTGCTGGTGCAGGCGGTGCCGACGCTGACGCCGGACGCCGTGCGCAATACCCTCGAGAACACCGCCCAGAACCTGGGCGCGGTGGGCTTCGACACCAACACCGGGTTCGGCCTCATCCACGCCGACGCCGCGCTGGCCGCGCTCCACACGCTGACCATCACGACCGCGCCCAGTGGCACGCCGAACCCGGTGGTGCCCGGCGGGCCGGTCAGTCTCAGCCTGGACGCGGTCGATAGCTTCAGCCACACCATCACGTATCGCGTGGGTGTCCACCTGCACGGGTATTGGCAGCGGCATCTTCAACAACGCCACCCTGAAGACGCCGACCTGGACGGCCGCGGCCAACGCCACCGGCGCGACCCAGACGTGCGTGCTCAAGGTGACGGTGAACGACGGGCACGGCACGACCAAGACCGCCTCCTTCAACGAGACGGTGTTGTCGGTGCCGAAGGTCACCACGCTGACGCCGGCCGCCGCCACCGTCGGCGCCACGATCACGATCGGGGGCATGGGCCTCACCGGCTCCTCGCTCGTGACGTTCACGGGCGGCGCGACGGCGGTGCCCACGGCGGTGACCGCGACGTCGCTGCAGGTGGTGGTGCCGTCCGGCGCGCTGACGGGCCCGGTCAGCGTGACGAATCCGGCCGGCACCGGCGGCAGCGCGACTGCGTTCAAGGTGCTTCCCAAGATCACGGACGTGACGCCGCCGAGCGCCGTGGGCGGGAGCGCGACGGTGATCACGGTGAGCGGGTTCAACCTGAAGGTGGGGGCGCACGACGCCCGGGGTGAAGATCGGCGCGTTTGTGGTGCCGCGCGACCTCGATCACGTCGAGTCGCGACGCAGGTCACGTTCCCGGTGCCGCTCGGGGCGGTGACGGGCAAGATCAGGTCACGACGGCCGACGGCTCGGCGACGAGCGCGGCGACGCTGACGGTGGTGCAGCCGCCGCAAGCCGACGAGCTTCGCGCCGGCGATGGCGGTGGTGGGGACGCGTCATCACGGTGACCGGGACGAACATGGCCGACGCCACGCTGGTGACGTTCACGGGCGGCGCTACGGCGGTGCCGACGGTGGTGATCGGCGACATCGCTGAAGGTGGTGGTGCCCGAGGGCGCGCTGACGGGCCCGGTCAGCGTGACGAACCCGATCGGCACGGCGCCCAGCGCCGCGAGCTTCAAGGTGCTGCCGAAGATCACGGACGTGACGCCGCTGAGCGCGTGGGCGGCAGCGCGACGGTGATCACGGTGAGCGGGTTCAACCTGAAGGTCGGGGTGACGACGCCCGGGGTGAAGATCGGGGCGTTCGGGGTGCCGCCTGGCTCGATCCAGCGTCAGCGCGACGCAGCTCACGTTCCCGGTGCCGCTGGGGGCGGTGACGGGCAAGATCAGGTCACGACGGCCGACGGATCGGCCACCAGCGCGGCGACGCTGACGGTGGTGCAGCCGCCGCGCGCGACGAGCTTCGCGCCGGCGGCGGCGGTGGTGGGGACGCTCATCACGGTGACCGGGACGAACACTGACCGGCGCCACGCTGGTGACGTTCACGGGCGGTGCCACGGCGGTGCCGACGGTGGTGACGCGCGACATCGCTGAAGGTGGTGGTGCCCGAGGGCGCGCTGACGGGCCCCGTCAGCGTGACGAACCCGATCGGCACGGCGCCCAGCGCCGCGAGCTTCAAGGTGCTGCCGAAGATCACGGACGTGACGCCGCTGAGCGCGGTGGGCGGGAGCGCGACGGTGATCACGGTGAGCGGGTTCAATCTGAAGGTCGGGGCGACGACGCCCGGGGTGAAGATCGGGACGTTCGTGGTGCCGCCCGCCTCGATCACGTCGAGTGCGACGCAGCTCACGTTCCCGGTGCCGCTGGGGGCGGTGACGGGCAAGATCATGGTCACGACGGCCGACGGGTCGGCGACCAGCACGGCGACGCTGACGGTGGTGCAGCCGCCGCGAGCCGACGAGCTTCGCGCCGGCGGCGGCGGTGGTGGGTACGCATGATCACGGTGACCGGGACGAACATGACCGGCGCCACGCTGGTGACGTTCACGGGCGGCGCCACGGCGGCGCCGACGGTGGTGACGGCGCGACGTCGCTGAAGGTGGTGGTGCCCGAGGGCGCGCTGACGGGCCCCGTCACCGTGACGAACCCGATCGGCACGGCCCCCAGCGCGGCGAGCTTCAAGGTCCTGCCGAAGATCACGGGGTTCGCGCCGTCGAGCGTGACGGCCGGGAGCGCCACGGTCGTGATGGTGGACGGCTTCAACCTGAAGGTCGGGGTCGACGACGCCGACGGTGAAGGTGGGGACGCTTCGTCATCCTGCCGGGCTTGATCTCGGTGAGCACTCTGACGCAGGTCGGCTTCACGGTGCCGGTGGGGGCGCTGTCGGGCAAGATCACGATCACGACGGCGGACGGGACGGCCACCAGCGCGACGTCACTGACCGTCACGCCGTAGAGGACTCCGGGGATCCCGGCATGACCTCGTCGATCGACCCGAGGCGGTGGTGCTTGCTCGCGCTCGTGACGATCGTCCTGGCCGGCTGTGCCTCGGTACCAGGCGATCCCGCTCGCCGGGCGCGACCGAGTCGATCGCCCTCGACAGCGTCGATCCCCGGTACGCGCCGTACCTGACACTCGTTCGTGACAAGATCCGGTCGAACTGGCGGTACCCCTGCATCACGAACGCGTCGACCGGGGCCTGTGAATACCGGAGCGCCAGCCTGGACATCGAGTTCGGGATCTTGAAGGCGGGGTCGTCCAGTACGTCGAGGTCAAGAAGTCGTCGGGCTCGGCGACGTACGACGACGCGGCGGTGCAGGCGATCCGATCGTCGTCGCCCTTTCCCGAGGTGCCGGCCGTGCTCATGGAGGCGCGCCCAGGCAGCACCGGCATCCCGATCCGAGTGCGCTTGCACTACGTGATCGAGACGCCGCGCCGATGATCCCGGGCGGGCCCGGACCTACACCGCCAGGTACGCCTGCCGCACCTGCTCGTCGGCGAGGAACTCCGCCATCGTGCCCTGGTAGCGCACCATGCCCTTTTCCAAGATGTAGACGCGGTCGCCCAGCCCGCTGACGAAGCGGACGTTCTGCTCGGCCAGGACGATGGTGAGGCCGCTGGCCTTGAGACGGCCGAGCTGCTGGCGCAGGATCTCCACGACCAGCGGGGCCAGGCCCTCCGACGGCTCGTCGAGCGAGCAGGATCTCCGGATTACCCATCAGCGTGCGCGCGATGGTGAGCATCTGCTGCTCGCCGCCGCTGAGCGTGCCGCCGGCCTGGCGCCGCCGCTCGCGCAGGATGGGGAAGAGCTCGAAGACGCGCTCGGCCGTCCAGGCGTCGACGCCGCCGTTACCCCAGGTCCGCCGCGCGACCTCGAGGTTCTCGCGCACGGTGAGATTGGAGAACACGCGGCGGTCTTCCGGCACGAAGCCGATGCCGTGCCGGGCGATGCGAAACGGGCGGCAGCCCGACCAGATCACGGCCGCGCAGGGTGATGCGGCCGCTTCGCGGGCGGCGTGAGCCCGACGATGCTGCGCACGGTGGTCGTCTTGCCGGCGCCGTTGCGGCCGAGCAGGCAGACGACCTCGCCCGACTCCACCGTGAGCGACACGTCGAACAGGATGTGGCTGTCGTCGTAGTAGGTCTCGACGTGGCTGAGCTCGAGGAGCGCCATCAGTGCGTCGCCGCCCGAGGTACACGCGCTGCACGTCGGCGTTGGCGCGCACGTCGGCCGGCGCCCCCTCGGCGAGCACCGCGCCCTGGTGCAGCACGCTGATCCGCCGGGCCACCGCGAAGACCACGTCCATGTCGTGCTCGGTGAACACGACGGTGAGGCCGGTGTCGCCGGCGATGCGGGCGACCAGCGCCATGATCTCGTGGCGCTCGCGCGGGGCCATCCCGGCCGTCGGCTCGTCGAGCAGCAGCAGCTTCGGCGCGCTGGCCAGCGCGATGGCCAGCTCGAGCCGGCGCTGATCGCCGTGGGCGAGGATGCCGCTGGGCTTGGCCGCCTGCTCGCGGAGGCCGACGCGCTCCAGCAGGGCCAGCGCCTCGTCGCGATAGAGGCGCCGCGCCGGCACGAGCAGGTTGAAGTGGCGGTGATGGTGGCTGAGGAAGGCCGTCTGCACGTTCTCCAGCACGGTGAGGCGGCGGAAGATGCTCGTGATCTGGAAGGTGCGGCCCATCCCGCGCCGGCAGAGGCGGTGGCGGCGGCAGGCCGCTGACCTCCTCGCCGGCGAAATAGATCTGGCCGGTGTCGAGGGCGAGGTCGCCGCTGATCAGGTTGAACAGCGTGGTCTTGCCGGCGCCGTTGGGGCCGATGATCGCGCGCAGGTCGCCCGGCGGCACCGACAGGTCCACGCCATTCACGGCCTGCACGCCGCCAAAGTGCTTGCGCAGGCCCTGTGTCCGAAGACTGGGGGCCCCGGAATGGCCCCCAGACCCCCGCAACGTTCGGGGCGCCCCGGCTGAGCCGGGGCGCCCCTCGGCTACGCGGTGGTGGTTGGGTTCCGCCACAACCGTTTCCCGACGAGGCCCACGAAGCCCGACGGCAGGACAACGATCACCACCACGACGATGGAGCCGAGGAAGAGCGGCCAGTACACCGGCCACTGGCGGCTCACTAGCCACTCGAGGATCTTGAAGCCGAAGGCGCCGGCCAGCGGGCCCGAAGAACGACTGCACGCCGCCCAGCAGCGCGACGACCAGCGGCTCGAAGGACTTGGTGAAGTAGGCGAAGTCGGGGAAGACGCTGCCGTTGTAGAAGGCGAACAGTCCGCCGGCCACGCCCCGAGAAGGCGCCCGAGATGACGAAGGCGGCCGAGCTGGTGGCGGCGGACGTCGATGCCGATGAAGCGGGCCCGGCGCGGGTTCTCGCGCACGGCCGCGAGCGCGTAGCCGAAGGGCGAGTCCACGATGGCGTGCAAGTGCGCCAGACGCACATGCCCACGACGGCCAGCGTGAAGTAGTAGTAGCGCCGCGGGCGACTTGAGCAGGCTGGGCGGCCAGACGTCGAGCAGGCCGTCGTCGCCGCCGGTAAGCGCCTTCCACTTGAAGATCACCGGTGAAGACGATCTGGGCGAAGGCCAGCGAGAGCATGGCGAAGTAGGTCTGGCTGAGGCGCACGATGAAGAAGCCGAACAGCAGCGCGCCCGCCGGCGGCCACCATCGGGGCCGCCGGCAGGGCCAGCAGCATGCGGCAGGCCCGCGCGCTTGACCAGCAAGGCGGCGGTGTACGCGCCCAGCGCGAAGTAGGCGGCGTGGCCGAACGACACCATCCCGCCGAAGCCCATCAGCAGGTTGAAGGCGGTGGCGAACAGGCCGACGATCGCGATCTCGGTCAGCAGCTGCAGGAAGAACGGCGGGCAGCGCCAGCGGCGCCACCGCCAGGATCGCCACCAGCGAGAGCGCCAACCAGGCCGTCGGGCGCACCGCTCAGGCCTCCGGCCGGCCGAGCAGGCCCCACGGGCGCACGATCAGCACGACCGCCATGAGGGCGAAGAGCAGCACGATCGAGACGGCGGGGAAGATCAGGATCCCGAACGATTGGAGCAGGCCGACGAGGAGCGCGCTGATGAAGCTGCCGGCGAAGCTGCCCAGGCCGCCGATGACGACCACGACGAAGGCGGTGGTCAGCACGTCGGCGTCCATGCCGAGGGCCACCGCCACCGTGGGCGCGGGCATGAATGCCTCCCGACGGAGGTGAGCTACCATGTAGAAGCAGCCGTGGGCGAGGTTCACGATGCGGGTGACGCCGAAGATCAGCGACATCCCGACCGAGACCAGGAACAGGAACATGCCGACGCTGAGGCCGCTCATCACCTGCACGGTGATGAGCGGGCCGTTCGTGATCCAGGGACGACGGGAGGGTCGGTGAGCGCCTCTACTTCTTCTTGTCGGCGGCGAGCGCGCGAAGCTTGGCGACCTCGTCGCAGCTCTTGACGACGTCCTTGCCGGGCGGCTCCTCGATGCGCCCGGCACCGGCGCCCTGCGAGTTTCTTCGACGCCGGTCACTGGGGCGGCCGGCCGCTCTACAGCCCGGCATGATCACCTTGCCCCACGGGAACTCCATCTCGTAGCCCTCGCCGAGCGCGGCGATGACCTTGTCGGTCTCCGCGCTCTTGGCCCGCTTGATGGCCTCGGCGATGATGTAGGCGCTGGCGTAGCCCCACGAGGCGCCCAGCGTCGGCTCCTTCTTGGCCCGCGCCTCGTACTTCTTCACCCACTCGGCGAGCTTCGGATGGCGCTTCTGCATGCCGTCGTCGTACCAGGCGAAGCCCGGGGTGAGCGCGCCGACCGGCGCCTCCTTGCCGAGCGGGTCGAGCTCGTCGGGGTTGCCCGACCGAGGCGCTGACGTACTGGACCTTGTCGAAGAGCCCGAACGGGCCGCGCCTGCTTGACGAAGGCGATCTCCTGCGCGCCCCACACCGAGCTGACGAACGCCTCGGCGACGGACTGGAGCAGCGCGGTGACGTAGGAGCTGTGATCGGTCTCGCCCAGCTTGGGCCAGTTCTGCTGCATGACCTGCACGTCGGGCTTCGAGCTGCTTCAGGTAGGCGACGAACTCGTCCCACACGTTGTGGCCGTACTCGTAGTCGGGCGAGATGTGCGCCCACTTCTTGTACGGGCAGCGTGGCGGCCTTCTGGCGAGGGCCCGGACGTACTGGTTCGACGTTGTTGGTGGTGTGGGCGACGTACGTGGCCGTCGTTGCAGATCGAGGGCACGAAGCGGTGGCGCTACTCGGCGAAGCCTGAGGTCGCCTGGCCCCCGCTCAACGTGACGCACGCCGGCCGGGCGGCAGAGCTGATGGACCGGTATCCCTTCCTCGAGGTTCCGTTTCCACCCGACGAGCGAGAGTTCGTGGAACAGCCGCTGTCGCCGGGTGACGTGCTGTACTTCCCGGCCGGCACCTGGCACCAGACCCAGTCGGTGGATCTCTCGCTGTCGCTGACCATGACCTGCATTCCGAAGACGACGGCCGACGTCGTCGACGACACGCTACGGACCTCGCTGTCTCGCCTGGAGAGCTGGCGCAGCAACGTGCCCGCCGCGGACGTGGTCCCGGTGCTCCTCGCGCTCGACGCGGAGGTGACCTGCGGGCGCCGAGGCGAGCGCACGCTCGCCGCTCGACGCACTTCCTCGCCGGGCCCGGCGACGGCGCGACGGCCCCGGCGAGCTCCTGACGCACGGTGCGCGTTCGCCCGCGCTCGCGCCGGCACTCGGCCACGGCGTTCCTCAAGGCGGGCCGGCGCCGGGCGATGGAGATCTCGCTGGTGTGCGTGCGCGCGCGCGGCTCACGCTCGACGCCGGCGCGCGAGCGCTGCGTCGCGGCGCGCGTCGCGCTCGGCGCGGTCGCGCCGCACGGCGATGCGGGCGCGCAGGCGGCGCGAGCGCTGCTCGAGGGGCGCTCGCACGCGACGAGGCCGTCGAGGCGGCCGCGCGGCCGCCGCGGCGGAGTGCCGGCCATCAGCGACGTCCGCGCCTCGGCGCGCTACCGAGCGCCACCTGGCGCGCGACGCTGGTGGCCCGCGCGCAGGCGCCGCTGCGCCGAGCGCATCCGAGGAGGCGGCGTGATGACGCGAGGCGCTGAGCTCGTCGATCAACGGTGAGCGCCACGAGGTGGCAGCAGCCGCCCGGACCGCTGCCCTCGACGTGCTCCGGACGGATGTCGGACTCACCGGCACCAAGGAGAACTGTCTCGAAGCGGAGTGCGGCGTCTGCACGGTGCTGGTCGACGGCGTCGCGGTGAACGCGTGCACGCTGCTCGCCGCCGAGTGCGAGGGACCGCGAGATCGTGACGATCGAGGGGCTGGCGCAGGGCGGCGCAGCTTCATCCGCTCCAGCAGGCCTTCATCGACGACGGCGCCGTGCAGTGCGGCTACTGCATCCCGGGCATGATTCTCTCGGCGAAGGCGCTGCTCGACGAGCACCCCGCGCCCGGCGAGGCCGAGGTGCGCGAGGCGCTCGCCGGCAACCTCTGCCGCTGCACCGGCTACCAGAAGATCGCCGACGCCGTGCTGGAGGCGGCCGCGGCGATGGCCTCGAGTCGCGGTGATTGCGGAGACGCGGGTCGTCGGCCAGTCGCTGCCGCGATGGACGCGCCGGGCAAGGTCACCGGCGCGGCGGCGTACGCCGCCGACTTCGCGCTCCCCGGCATGCTGCACGGCGGGTCCTGCGCAGCGGCGGAGCCGCACGCGCGGCTCGTGCGCGTCGACACCATCGCGCGCGGCGCGGCTGCCCGGCGTGCGCGCGTGATCGCGGCCGCCGACGTCCCCGACGTGCGCTACGGCGGCGCGCGTGAAGGACGAGACGGTCTTCGCGCGCGACCGCGTGCGCTACGCCGGCCAGCCGGTGGCGGCGGTCGCCGCACGACGCCGGGGCCGCCGCGGCCGCGCCGCGCTGGCCCGATCGACGTGGTCTACGAGCCGCTGCCGCCCAGTGTTCGACGTGGACGGCGGCGCTCGGCCCCCGGCGCGCCGCTCCTCCACGAGGCTGGGCCGAGCTACGCGGCGCTGCCGATCCTCCAGCGCGAGCGGCAACGTGTGCAACCGCGCGCGCATCGTCGTCGGCGACGTCGAGCGCGGCTTCGAGGAGGCCGATCGCGTCTTCGAGCACCGCTTCGCGCACGCGCAGTGGTGCACCAGGGCGTACACCGAGCCGCGCGCCGCCGTCGCCCAGTGGGACAGCGCGGGGCCAGGTCACGGTGTGGTCGAACACGCAACTGCCCGTTCGAGGTGCAGAGCACGCTGGCCGAGATCCTGCAGCTCCCGCCGTCGCGCGTGCGCGTGATCGTGCCCGGCGTCGGCGGCGGCTTCGGCGGCAAGCTGCGGGTCGGCGTCGAGCACGTCGCCGCGTTGCTGGCGCGGCAAGGGCGGCCGCGCCGGTGAAGGTCATGACGACGTGCGAGGAGGAGCTGACGGCGGCCTACGCGCGCCAGGGCGACCATCGTGGAGCTGAAGACCGGCGTCACGCGAGGACCGGGCGCATCGCGCGCGAAGGAGGCGCGCATCTGGTTCGACACCGGCGCCTTCGCCGGCTCGGGGCCGGGCGTGGCCTCGGTCGCGACGCTGGTGCTCGCCGGCCCCTACCGGATCCCGAACCTGCTGCATCGAGGGCTGCGCGGTCTACACCAACAAGACCAACTGCGGCTCGTTCCGGGCGCCGTCGGGGCCGCAGGCGAACTTCGCCGTCGAGTCGCAGATGGACATCATCGCCGACGGCGCTCGGCCTCGATCCGCTCGAGCTCCGGCTGAAGAACATCGTGCGCGAGGGCGAGGAAGGGCCGACCGGCCAGGTGCTCAGCGGCGGTCGGGCTCGAGGAGTGCCTGCGCGAAGGTCGGCGGCGGCGATCGGCTGGGCGGATCGCCGGCGCGCGTCCGGGCGCGGCAAGGGCCTCGCGTGCGGCTGGTGGACGACGACTGGGCGGCTCGTCCGGCGTCTACGTGAAGATCAATCCCGACGGCACGGTCGCGCTGAACACGGGCGCGGCCGAGATCGGCACCGCGCGCGCTGACCGGGCGCCGCGCAGGTGCTCGCGGAAGATCTCGGCCTCGAGCTGGCCGACATCAGCGTCGTGTCCGCGGACACGTTCGCGACGCCGTTCGACTTCGGCGCGCAGGGCAGCCGGACCGCGTTCGCCGTCGGGCAACGCGTGCCGGGCCGCCGCGGCCGATCTCAAGCGCGCAGCTCGTCGACGCAGGCCGCGCGCTCAGCTCGACGTGGAGCGAGGGCGCGCTCGCGCTCGCGACAAGGCGCGTCGTCGCGTGGCCGACGGCTCGCGCATCTCGCTCGCGGAGCTCGCGCGTCTCTCGCAGGCAGGCGGGCGGCGGTCTCATCGCCCACGGCACTTTCGTCGCCCCGCCGACGCCGTACGACACCAAGCGCGTCGAGGGCCACGTGTACCCCGCCTTTCACTCGCCGAGCTTTCACGCCCACGCCGGTCGACCTCTCGGTGGACGCCGGAGACGGGCGAGGTCACCATCCACCAGCTACGTGGTCGCCCAGGACGTCGGCTTCGCGATGAACCCGGCGTACATCGAGGGGCAGATCGAAGGCGGCGTGGCGCAGGGGCTCGGGCCAGGCGCTCTCCGAGGAGATCGTGTACGCGCGGGCGGGCGCTGGTCGGGGAGCTGCGCCCGGGACAGCTGCCCGCGTCCGTCAAACGGTTCTTCGACGCACGACTGGCCGAGCTGCGCACCCAGGTGCGCTCGTTGCGGGCCGAGGACCTCTACGCCAGCTGGCTCCGCGGCACCGCGACCTTCGAGAGCCCGCTGGGGCGGTCCGCCGAAGACGCCGCACCGAGCGTGACCGCCCGGGACGTCCTCACGGTCGCGCGCGAGGTCCCGCTGCGCGTCGTGACGAACCGGGAGACGCGGACCATCTCCCTGTATCACCTCGACCAGCGCGTCGACCTGGCCGAGGCCGCCCGCCCGCTGGTGAACGCGCTGGCCAGGACCTCTCGGTTCCCGGCCGCTCGCGCCTGCACGTGGCTGGGCAAGGGGCGCACCTGGGAGGACGTGGCTCCGCTGCTTCAGGAGCTCGTGCGCGTAGGAATCCTGCGCGTCGCTCGCTGAGGGGCGCAGTAGCGCATAATGCCGCCCGTGAGCCACCATGCCTGATCCTCTCGTCCTGACCGGCGCGACGCTGATAGACGGAACCGGCGCGGCGCCGGTGAGCGGACGTGCCGTCGTGGTGCAGGACGGCCGCATCCACGCCGTGGTCGCCGAGCGCGACGCGCCGTCGGACAAGACGCTGCGCCTGGACGGCCTCACGCTGCTGCCCGGACTCATCAATTGCCACGTCCATCTCTGCTTCGGCGGCGAGGCCGATCCGGGCACCGCGATGGTCAAGGAGGCGTTCGCCGCCACCGTGATCAAGGCGACGATGCGCGCGCGGCAGACGGTCGAGGCCGGCGTCACCACGGTGCGCGACCTGGGCGGCCGCGACTACGCCGAGCTGAGCGTGCGCGACGCCGTCCGCAGCGGCACCATTCCGGGGCCGCGCGTGCTGTGCGCGGGCAAGGGCATCTGCATCACCGGCGGCCACGGCTGGCAGCTGATCGGGCGTGAGGCCGATGGGCCCGACGAGGTGCGCAAGGCCGTGCGCGAGCAGCTGCGGGCCGGCGCCGACGTCATCAAGATCTTCGCCACCGGCGGTGTGATGACGCCGGGGGTCGATCCGAACTCGGCCCAGCTCACGCTGGACGAGGTGGCGGCCGCCATCGAGGAGGCGCGCAAGGCCGGCCGCCGCACCGCCGCGCACGCCCAGGGCAGCGACGGGATCGCCAACTGCCTGCAGGGCGGCATCACCACGATCGAGCACGGCATCTTCCTCACCGAGGCGCTGTGCCGGCGCATGGCCCGCGACGGCGTCGCGCTGGTGCCCACGCTCATCGCGCCGCACGCCATCGTCGAGGGCGGCGTGGCCGCCGGCATCCCCGAGTTCGCGGTGCGCAAGTCGCTGGCGGTGCGCGAGCGCCACAGCGAGAGCTTCCAGATGGCGCTCCGGCTGGGCGTGCCGATCGCCGCCGGCACGGACGCCGGCACGCCGCTCAATCCCCACGGCTCGCTCGTCCCGGAGCTCGAGCTCATGGTGAAGGGCGGCCTGGCGCCGCTGGCGGCGATCGTGTCGGCGACCGCCACCGCTGCGCGCGTGCTCGGCCTCGAGGCGGAGACCGGGCGCATCGCCCCGGGCCTTGCCGCCGACCTGCTCGCGGTCGCCGGCAACCCGGCGGAGCGGATCCAGGCGCTCGACGACGTTCGGCTGGTGCTCGCCGCCGGCCGGATCGCCGTCGACCGGCTGGGCGACCGCGGCTGAGACGATGGCCGCGCTCGATCGCCGCGCGTTTCTGCGGACGCTGGGGCTGGCGCCGCTCGTCGGGCTGCAGAGCTGCGCGAGCGAGCTGCAGCGGGCCAGCACGCGAGCGCAGATCGAGTACGGGCCGGCCACCTTCGAGGTGGACGCCCACTCGGCCCTGGTCTGGCATCGACTGACCGCGCCGGGCCGCGTGCGGATCGAGTACGCCGCTGTCACGGGCGGCGCGGCACCACTGCGCACGCCATCCGTCGAGGTGACCGCCGACAGCGACCTCACCGTCGCCGTCGCCCTCGACCGGCTCGTCCCGGACCGCGAGTATCAGTTCCGCGCGGTGGTGGAGGGCGCCAGCGACCCCGGGCCGCTCGGACGGTTCCGCACCGCGCCGGTGGCGGCTGACGAGTTCACCTTCGCCTGGAGCGCCGACATCGAGGCCGGGCACCAGCCCTTCACGATCTTCGACGGCATGGCGCGTCGCGCGCCGCGCTTCCTCGTCTTCCTGGGCGACACGGTGTACGCCGACTTTCCGCGCACCAGCTTCGAGCCGACGCTCGCGTACTACCGCTACAAGCATCGTGAGAATCGCGACGACCGTCACCTGGCGAGCTTCCTCGGCAGCACGCCCGTCTACGCCATGTGGGACGACCACGAGGTGCAGAACGATTTCAACAGCACCAACCCCTACATCGCGCAGGGCCGGCAGGCCTTCGGCGAGTACTGGCCGGTGCGCGGCACCGACGTGCTCTACCGGCGCTTCGCCTGGGGTTCCGGCGCCGATTTCTTCGCGCTGGACTGTCGCCAGTACCGGAGCCCGCAGAGTGACCCGGAGGGGCCGGCCAAGACCATGCTCGGCGCTCGACAGAAGGCCTGGCTGAAGGACGAGCTCCGGGCCTCGCGCGCGCCGGCGAAGTTCCTGCTCTCCTCGGTGCCCTTGCAAGGCCCCTGGGGCGCGGACCGCTGGGCGGGCTACGCCACCGAGCGCGACGAGCTCCTGCGCTTCGTGCGCCAGGAGCGCATCGGTGGCGTCATCGTGCTGAGCGGTGACGTCCACACCGCGGTCGACATCGAGCTCGACGGCGGCCCGCGGGAGTTCGTGGCCGGCCCGCTCGGGGCCTGGCCGTCCTGCCGGATCGCGCCCCGCATCCGGCCGCTGCTGGAGGCGAGCGGGCGCTTCTTCATCTGCGACGCGTTCAACTGCGGCCTGGTGACCGTGCGGCCCCAGGCGAGCCCGCCCGAGGTCGAGGTGCGATACGTGGACGCCGCCGATGCCGTGCGCTACACCACGCGCGTCGCGCTGGCCTGAGCGCCATGACGCGACGGCGAACCTGGATCGTGCTGGCGGTGGGCGCGGCGATCGTGCTGGGTGCCGTCCTGGCTCCCGTGGTCGTGGAGCTGTCGCTCCGCAAATGACCGAGCCCGGGCGCGTTCTGCGGCGCGGATGGACGACGGCGGAGGCCTGGCGGGGCACGCGCGCGGGCATGTGGGCGTGGCTCATCCAGCGCACGGCGGCCATCGGCCTGCTGGTCGTGATCGCGCTGCATCTGGTGAACCCGTTCCGGCGCCCGGTGCAGGCGGCTCTGCTGGCCCTGGCCCTGCTGCACGCGCTGCTGGGCGTCCGCTCGCTGCTCCTGGACTTCGGCCTGCCGCTGCGCTGGCACCGCGCGCTCTTCGTCCTGGCCCTCCTGCTGGCGGCCGGGCTCTTCGCGGCCGTGTGGGCGTGGCGCTGGTACTGACATTGCGAGGGCCCGGGCATCACGCTAGGATCCCAAGGGGGAGGCATCCATGAAGAAGCGCGCGTCGAAGAGTGCGAAGTCCAAGCGGCGGTCGAAGACGACCCGGGACCTGCCGGTCGCCAAGAAGAGCACGAGCGTCCGGGGCGGCCTGGCCGCTCTGCCCATCGACAGCTACGAGTCGACCAACTATCTGATCGCGTGAGTCCCGCCGGCCGGAGTCAGCGGGCGGCCTGCGTCAGGGCTGAGCGTCGAACCACACGGGCTTGTCGTTGTCCGGATTGCCGTTGTAGTTGGTGGTGATCTTCCTCGCCCGCTTCGATGTCACGCAGGGCCACGAACCGGATGGTGCGGGTCTCGAGGCGCGGGACGAAGACGGTGTTGGGCTCGTACGAGTGGTTGCACAGCGAGCAGAGGCCCAGCAGGATCGCGGCGTCCTTCTCGTCGTCGCCCCACAGAAAGTAGTAGTCCTGCAGCACCGTCCGATCGAGGTGCTCGATCTCGGCGCCCGGCAGCACGATCACCGGCGCCTCTTCGATGATGTCGCCCGCGTGGATCCGCCGGCTCGCGAAGACCCCGCGCCCCTTGCCCGGGCTGGCGCCGACGACGATCACGGCGTGGGCGTCGCCGGCGGAAACGCACGGCAGTAAATGAGGCAATCGTCACCGGGGCGATAGAAGTCCGGGATGCGTCCGACCATGGCGTAGCCGGCCTCGGCGTAGAATGCGCGCGCCCGGGCATAGCTGGCGGTGGCGCTCGTCTCCAGGACGATCCGCTCACCACCGCGCGATTGGACGAACGCTTCGGCGTGCGCCTGCAGCGCGCGCCCGACGCCGCGGCCCTGCACGCCCGGATGGACACAGATCCAGTAGAGGTGCCAGGTGCTGTGCGTCAGCGGCGTCTGACCCACGCACACGTAGCCGGCGAAGCGCCCGTCCACCTCGGCGGCGAACATCGGATAGTCCCCGTCGGGCCCGCCCGTCAGGCCGGCGTCGAGCACCTCCAGCGCGACCCGGACTTCCTCGTCCGTGAACGCGCCGCAGGCGACGAGCGCCTCCCGTACCGCGAGGCGGTCGGCGGGCTGCAGCTCGCGGATCTTCACGCCCACGCCAGCTGCGCGTTGACGAAGCGCGGCCACGTCCACCCCGCCTCGAGCACGGCCCGGTGGATCCCGACCTCGGGCCCGATCTCGGGGTTGGGATTGACGTCGAGGACTCTCGGATGCCCGGCGGCATCGAGACGCACGTCGATCCGTGCGTAGCCGCGCGCGCCGACGGCTCGCCAGGCGCCTTGCGCCGCGGTGACGATCGCGGCCCGTAGCGAGTCATCGAGCTCGACGGCGTAGGAGAGCGGAGAGTTGGCGTAGTCGGCGCTCTCGATGTCCCACTTGGCGGCGTACGTGATGAGCCGCAGGCCGTGCTGGAACAGCGTCTCGCCGATCGACACGTGATCGGGCTGACGCTGACCCCACAGCGACACGACGAACTCGCGCCCGGGCAGGAACTCCTCGATCACGAGCGGGCCGGCGGCCCGGGCGCACGCGCGCCTCAGCGCGGCGTCGTCCTCGCAGACCGACTGATGGTCGAGGCCGGCGGAGCCGTCCTGGTCCGCGGGCTTGACGATGCAGGGGAATCCACCGGCTTGCGGCACGGGCACGCCGGCGCCAGCCAGCACCGCGGCGACGCGATCCTTGCGCCGGCAGAGGGCCAGCGTCTCGCTGCCCGACCCCGTGAAGCGCACGCCCGCCCACTCCAGGAGCGCGGCCACCTGCGGCTCGAGCTCCGGACGGCCGAGCGGCGCCTCGCAGAGGTTGAAGACGACGTCGGGGGCGTGGGTCTCGAGCAGCCTCAGGATCTCGCGCGGCTCTCCCCGCACCCTGGCCACCGTGGCCCCGGGCAGGACCTCGGCGATCCCGCACGCCGCCGGCCCCAGATCGAATTCCCACACCCGCCGTCCGCTATCGACGGTCTCGGGTGGCGCGGTGTGCAGGATGAGGACCTTCATCGGGCCTCGCTTCGACGCTCAGCCGATCCGCACGCTCATCCGTGCCGTCGCGTCGAGCAGGATGCCCTGCACGAGGGCGTCGTAGGTGTGGCGGCGTGCGGACAGGATGACGAGGTCGCTGTTGTCGGGGTCGAGCCCCGGCAGCGGATTGCACTCGATGAAGTGCGGAGCGCCGGCGGCGTCGAGCCGGAAGTCGATGCGCGCCACGTCGCGGCAGCCGAGCAGGCGATAGGCGGTGAGCGCGAGCTGCTGCAGCCTGATCTCGGTGGCGGCGGCAACGCGTGGCGGCACGTGATAGCGAACGCGGCGCCGCCAGTCGCGCTTGACGTCCACCGAGTAGACGAACGGCTGCTCGTCCGCCGCGGGGCCGATCTCCATCATGCCCAGTACGGCGGCGCCAGCGCCGTTGCCGGTGATGCCGACGGTGATCTCGGCGCCGGGCAGGTATTGCTCCACGAGCACCGGGCAGCCGTACCGGGCGCGCAGCCAGCGGCTCCGCGCGAGCGCGGCGGCGGCGTCCTCGACGACCGCGCCGTCACGGATGCCCTTGCTCGAGCCCTCGTCGTTGGGCTTGACGAGCACGGGATAGCGCAGCGAGGCCAGCGCGGCCTCGCCGTCCTCGACATCGAGGAGGACCGCCGGCGCCACCGGCACCTCGGGCGACACGACCCGTCGGGCCAGCGCCTTGTCCAGCGTGAGGCCGAGCGTGAGCGAGTCCGAGCCGGTGAAGGGGACGCCGAGCAGCTCGCAAACCGCGGCCGGGATGCTCTCGCGGCAGCGCCGTCCCGTGCCCTCGGCAATGTTGAAGGCGAAGTCATAGCGCCCGTCCTCCAGCCGCCAGGGCAGACGACGATCGGCCGGCACCGCCTCGACGCGAGCGCCGAGCGCCTGGAGGGCGTGCGTGATGGCCGCGAGCGTCTCGACGCGGTCGTACTCCTCGAAGGCGTCATCCGGCAGCTCGGGCGGCGTCACCGCGGGCCGCGGATTGTGAAGGAGCGCGACCTTCACCGGGCGTCGCCTCGCGGACCGGTGCTCGCCCGGGCGCGCTCGACGTCGCCCCAGAACCACTCCACAGTAGCCTCGGCCCGCTGGGCCGTCAGCCACTCGTCGAAGAGGATGTCGACGATCAGCGTGCGTGTGGCCGCGTCGAGGCGGGCGCGTGTGGTCCGGGCGACCCACACGACCTCGTGGCCGTCGGCGCTCTGCAGGGGACCGAGCACCGCGCCGGCGGCCGCACCGAAGACGGCGCGCGCGTGGGCGGCCGGCAGCTCCCGGCGCCGGACGGTCTCGATACGGGTGAATGCGAGCGCGCCTGCCTTCATCCGGCGGGCGAGACGGCGCGCGGCCTCACGGTCGTCCGCGCGGACGCGCCCGAGCATGGCGACGTCGAGCTCGTCTCGATGGCGCGTGAAGTAGTCGCGCACCCGGTCGCCGGCGATCTGCTGGCGGAGCTTGCGCGCGATCACCGTTCGCCGCATCTCGTGCTCGAGATCGTAGGCCGTCCAGCCGCGCTGCCCGAGCCAGGCGCCGAGCGCGGGCTCCGTGGTGAGGCCGTGCTGGCGCCGAAAGGCGGCGGTCGCGTCGCGCACCTCGGCATCCGAGGCCTCGATCCCACGCGCGTCGATGGCCTGGCGTACCAGGCAACCGTCCACCAAACTGTCGAGCAGCCGAGCGTCGTGCCACAGCCCGTCGAGGTAGCCCATCACGGTCTGCATGTTCAGGGTCAGGCCGTTGACGCGCAGCAGGTCGCTCTCGCGAGCGTGGTGCGCGTGGCGCAGGGCCCAGGGCACCGCGCGGTCCGGCGCGAAGGCTAGCGAGAGCGTCCCGGCCCCGGGGAGGCGAAGCAGCGCGTCGTAGTGGACACCGCCGAGATGGCTTTCCACCTCCCAGACGAGCGACGGATCGAGGTCACGATGGCGCTGGGCGAGACGACGAAAGCCAGCCACGGCCTCGGCGGGTCGAGCTCCTTTGCTGGCAATATCGACCAGGTAGCGCAGCGTGGCGGCCAGCGCGGCATCAGCCTCGCGCGGAATCTCGCGGCGTGGGGATGACGCCGGCGTCGGCGCATGCGCGGGCAGCGCGGCAGGTTCGGGTGGGGCGCTCACCGGCGGGCGACCCGGCGTGGCGACCACGCTCGGCGACGAGGGCTCGCGCGACATGAGCACGTCGCAGATCGCCGCGCCGATCGGCAGGCCGGTGGTGCGCTGCATCCAGAGCCACGCGCCGTTGGGGTTGATCTCGAGAAAGACGTAGCGCCCGTCCGGGGTGAGGATCAGGTCGATCGCGCCGAAGCAGAGCCCCAGCCGCCGCACGAGCTCGACGCAGCGCTGCGCGTGGTCCGGCGGCAGGTCGTGGATGGCGTAGCGCCCGTGGTGATGGTCGCCGCGCCGCCAGTCGTGACGGGTGTGATTGGTCCACTGCGAGTCCAGGGCGACGGGGAACACGCGATCGCCCACCACGGTGACGCGCAGCTCGACGCGCTTGTCGACGTAGGGCTGCACCGTCACCGGGCAGTAGCGCACGGTATCCGCGTGGCTCACGTCGCGATTGGCCACGATCTCGGTGAGCACGTACGCGCTGTAGCCATGGGTGGCGTCGACCGGCAGGAGCCGGTTGTGGACCGTCTTGCTGACGATGGCGCCGTCGTGGCGACGGTGGAAGTCCAGGAAGTCGTCCCGGCTGTTCGTGATGAGCGTGGGCGGAGTCTCGAATCCCAGCTCGGCGGCCAGCTGCAGCTGCAGCGGCTTGTGGCTGGCGCGTTGCTCGTGCCAGCGCGAGCCAGGCATCCACAGGCAGTCCAGCAGCTCCGTCACCCCGATCCAGGTGTCCGCCGTCTCCTGCCTGACGTAATCGCGCAGCTCATCGGTCGGCAGGCTGGCGTGCGGAACCGGCGGGCGCGGATGCAGCGACCACGCGGCGGTGACCGCGCGCAGATCGATCTCGATATCTCGGACGCGCAGCACGGGCCGCGCGCGGGCTCCCGGCTCGTACGTCACCGAGAGCTCGCCCTGCGATGGCAGCTCGGCCAGGTCGAGCCACACGACGGAAGCGCCGCGTCCCCGCAGCTCCGGCTCGACCGCGGCCGCGTGCTCATCATCCGCCGCCGCAAGAATCAAGATCATCGCAAAACGTCCGAGACCGACCCAGCACTAGGGTTGCCTTGAACGGAACGGCGAAACCGCTCGCGAAGCGCCACGGCTCCGCCGGGGCGCGGAGCGTGGGGGGTATGGGGGGCCATGTCGAGGCCCCCCATGTCAAACAGCCTGGGCCATTTCGGGGCCCCCCATGTCAAACAGGCCGAGACGCGACGACGTCCGCGTACAGCGCCATCTGCATGTAAAAATGCCGCAACACGTAATGCTCGTTGACGTCGTGCTGCTGGTTGTCGCTGTTGGCGGCCGGGATCCAGAGCGCTGGGATGCCGAGCGTCTCGGTGAACACCCAGAGCGGCAGCGTGCCGCCCAGCGTCGGCAGGGCCACCGCCTCGGCGTCGCCGTGCTGCTCGAGCAGGCGCAGCAGCCAGCCGAACTCCGGCCGCGCCGGCGAGGTGTAGCTGGCGGGCTGCGCGGCGAACTTCACGTTGAACGTGATGCCGGGCGTGCGGTCACGGTGGTCGGCCACGCAGCGCTCGACGATCTCGATCATTGCCGCCGGCGGTGTGTCGGGCGTGACACGGATGTCCAGGCGCGCGTTCGCGGTGCGGGGGATGATCGTGCGCCGCGCGGTGGGCGAGGCGCCGTCGGTCATGAAGTGGTTGATGTTCACCGTGGGACGGAGGAAGGGCTTCCACACCGCCTTGTCCTCCCACTTGGCGAACAGCTCGGTGGCCTCGCGCCGGAATGCGTCGTGGGTGTCGCCGAAGGCGCGCACGCGAGACTCGATGTCGTCGATGAGCCGGGCCAGCGGCAGCACCGGGTTCGGCACGATGTTGCCGTAGTTGCCCGAGTGCAGTGAGGCCGGGCGGCCGTTGTCGGCGACCAGCTCGACACCGACCAGGCCGCGCACACCCATGACCATGGTCGGGGCGTTCTTCTGCTTGGGGCCGTCGGAGCCGATGAGCACGTCGGCGGCCAGACGCTCGCGATTGGCGCGGGCGATGGCGTCGAGGTTCGGGCTGCCGTGCTCTTCTTCTCCATCGAGGATCACGCGCACGCGCCAGCGCGCGCGGCCGGCCTTCGCGGAATCGAGCGCACCCAGGATGTTGGACAGGTGCTGGCCCTTGTTGTCGGCGCCGCCGCGCGCCACCACCGTGACGTCATCGAGGGCGCGGTCGTCCAGCGTGCGCGGGTCCACCGGGCGGCCACCGTGGAAGTACGTCGGCTCGAACGGCCGGCAGGCCACGCCCTCCCACTGCCAGCGCGCGAGATCGCCGGTGGGCTGGACGTCGTAGTGGCCGTAGAGCAGGAGGGTCGGCGCTCCGGCCGGACCGGGGATCTCGCCCCACAGGGCTGGCGTGCCGCCGCCGCCGGGGACGGGGAGGAGCGTGAGATCCAGGCCGAGGTCCCGCCAGAACGCGCGCACGTCGTCGACCATCGCCGGCGTGACCTCGCGGCTGATGGTGGGGATCCGCAGATAGCGATCGAGCATTGCCAGGCGATCGTGGCGTGACGACACGGCTATCTCCTCCGTTTCGGGCCACGGTAGTATAGCGCGGTGCCCACGACGCTCTCGGTGTTCCGCTGGTCGCGCGGCGGTCGCGAACGCTGGCAGAAGTTCGCGGTGGAGTCCGGGCCGGACACGACCGTCCTCGACGCGCTGGTGACCATCCAGCGCGGCCAGGACGCCACGCTGGCCTTCCGCTACGCCTGCCGGGTCGGCATGTGCGGCTCGTGTGCGATGGTCGTCAACGGCCGCGAGCGCTGGGCGTGCCGCACGCGACTGGCGACGCTCGGCTCCGGCCCGGTGACCGTCCGGCCGCTCTATCACTTCCCGCTGCTGCGTGACCTCGTCGTGGACATGACGCCATTCGTGGAGCGCCAGCGTGGCGTCGGAGCGGCGCTGACGCCGGCCCCCGTCGCCGAGCCGTACGCGCTGATCCCAGCCGGCTCGGCCGAGCGGCAGGAGATCGACGAGGCCATCGAGTGCATCGGCTGCGGGATGTGCGTGTCGGCCTGCACGATGGTGGCCCACAACGCGCGCTTCCCCGGCCCGGCCGCGCTGAACCGCGCGTTCACCCTGGTGCGCGACTCCCGCGACGCCGCCGGCGAGCGCCGGTGGGCGGTGCTGCTGAGCGACGACGCGCTCGCGCGCTGTCACGGCCAGGGCAACTGCACCGAGGTGTGCCCGATGGAGCTGGCGCCCACCACGTCGATCATTCGCCTGCGCGCGCTCGCCACCCGCCAGCTGCTCGGCCTGTCCTAGCAGGCTGCGGAAAAAGGCCCATCTGCTTCGTTGGCGCCCGCGGCTGCGCGCTCAACGTACAAGGAGTACGCCTCGCGCGCGGCCCGCGGGCGCCGCCTCGCATCTGGACCTTTTTGCGCAGCCTGCGGGTTTTTCCGCAGCCTGCTAGACGCGGCGATCACGCCGCGCCGGTCGGCGTGGTGGGTCACAGGGCGTGGGCTACGACTACGGCGCGCGCCACTTCTGCTGTACCGGACGCATCTGCGGCGTGAGCACGTGCTCCCAGCGCGTGTGCATGACGCGTTCGAGCATCAGCTCGAAGGGGATCTCCGCGGCGTTCGCCATGTGCTTGGCGTCGCGCAGGATCGCGGCCCGCGTGGGGGTGTCCTCGACGGCACGGGCCCGCCCGGCAATGTAGAACTCATCGCTCCCCGCTTTCGGCTGTGGGAACGTCTGCAGCGCGTAGCGGCCATCGCGCAGCAGGTCGTTCCGCTTGGGCGATTCGGGCGTGATCAGGACGAACAGCCGCTCGTCCGAGAGGACCGGACACACCGGATGCAGGCGCGGCGCACCGTCGCGGCGGACGGTGGCGAGGAAGCCCAGGCCCACGCCGAACTGCGTGAGCAGGCCGCGCCCGAGCTCAGCCAGCTCAGGCGCGGCCGCGGCAAACCCCTGCCAGCTGACCATCAGAGCGGGCGGACGGGGAGGTAGAGCTCGCAGCGGAAGACGCCGTGGTCCATGTCCTTCATGGGGTTGCCGCGGTAGACCTCGTAGCAGGGGCGGTCGTCCGGCTGGTAGCCGCTGCCGGGCAGCCACGCCGAGAACACGCGGTCCCAGGCGCCCTGGATCTGGTAGGCGGTGCCCTCGAACTGGGCGACCGCGTGGCGACCGCCCGCGACGTCCATCAGGTTGACGGAGCGGTCAGGGACGAAATCGGGCGGAACGACGACACAGGCATCGTACTGGCAGCGTGCCGGCTCGGTGACGCTGGGGTCGTCGTAGGACACGCCGATCGTGATCGAGTCGGGCGAGGCGAGCCCGTGCGCGTCGATCCAGGTGCGGAGCTTCATCCAGAGCTCGGGGATGCCGTGGGGGCCGTAGGGGCCGACGTATCGCATGTAGGCGACGTGGTAAGGCGGCGACTGGCGCACTTGCACGTTCATGTTCATGGCTGCCTCCTTGGCCTGTCGCCTCCGAGTGTCGGCCTGGCGGCCCGCCGATGCTTTGCGCCCCTTGCGAGTCGATTTGCCTGGCTTGCGCTTCTGGCGGGCCGCGGCCGCCCGCCACGCCGTGGCCGTGGTGCCGAAGCGCGCCCGGAAGGCCCTTGCGAAGGTCGCCGCCGAGCCGAAGCCGTGGTCCAGGGCCACCTCCAGGACGCTCCGCTCGGTGTCGTGGCGCAGGGCAGTGGCCGACCGCTCGATCCGCAAGCGCTGGATGAAGCCGAACAAGGTCTCGCCGGTGACGGCCCGGAAGACGCGATGGAAGTGAAACGGCGAGAACGCGGCCAGTCGCGCCAGGCCGGCCAGCGAGAGCTCGTCGCCCAGGTGATCGCGCACGTGGTCGATCACCCGGTTCACCCGGCGGGTGTACTCGAGCCGGCTGGCGCGTCTCATTGCCCGGCAGCGTACCCGACTCCGGCGCCCGCGATCCTTGACCCTAACGCCGCGCCGCGTTAGAGTTATTCGCCGTCGACCGCGCTTCCTTCCCCAAGGGGCAGGAGGTGCTCTTTTGCCTGCGAAGAGGGAGGCCCCGATGTCCGCTGCGTCACCGATCCGCGCACTGTATGCCTCCATGCCCGACAGCCTCGCCCGTGCACGTCGCAAGTTTGGTCGTCCGCTGACGCTCTCGGAGAAAATTCTCGTCGCCCACTGCTGGGACTTCGACAGCCAGGTGTGGGAGCGCGGGAAGGCCATTCTCCGGCTGCGGGTCGATCGCGTGGCGCTGCAGGACGTGACGGGGCAGATGGCGCTGTTCCAGTTCATGATGTCGGGCCGCAAGCGGGTGGCCGTGCCGTCCACCATTCACTGCGATCACCTGATCCGCGCCGAGAGTGGCGCGGCCGACGATCTGCAGCGCGCGGTGCGCGAGAGCGAGGAGGTCTACAACTTCATCCGCTCGGCGGCGCGCAAGTACGGTCTCGGCTTCTGGCGCCCCGGCTCGGGCATCGTCCATCAGGTCGTGCTGGAGAACTACGCCACGCCGGGCACGCTGATGATCGCGGCGGACTCGCACACGCCCAACGCCGGCGGCCTCGGCATGCTGGCCATCGGCGTGGGTGGCGCCGACTGCGGCGAGGTGATGGCCGGGCTGCCGTGGGAGGTGCTGCATCCCAAGCTCGTCGGCGTGCACCTCACGGGGAAGCTCTCGGGCTGGACGGCCCCCAAGGACGTCATCACCTATCTCTGTACGCTGCTGACCGTCAAGGGCGGCACCAACAAGATCATCGAGTACTTCGGCCCGGGCGCGGAGTCGATCAGCGCCACCGGCAAGGCGACCATCTGCAACATGGGCGCCGAGCTGGGCGCGACCACGTCGCTGTTTCCCTTCGACGCGCGGTCCGCCGCCTACCTGCGCGCCACCGAGCGCGCCGACCTGGCCGCGCTGGCCGAAGAGTTCCGCCCGCACCTGGTGAGCGATCCGGAAGTGACCGAATCCCCCAAGACCTTCTACGACGAGATCGTCGAGATCAATCTCGACACGCTCGAGCCGCACGTCGTCGGTCCGCACTCGCCGGACCGCGGACGGCCGATCAGCAAGCTGGCCGCCGAGGTTCGCGAGAACGGCTGGCCGGCGACCATCACCAACGCGCTCATCGGCTCCTGCACCAACTCGTCGTACGAAGACATGCGGCGGGCGACGCACCTCGCCATGCAGGGCCTCAAGGCCGGGCTCAAGGCCAAGGCCAAGTTCCTCATCACACCGGGCTCCGAGCGGATCTACCAGACGATCAAGCGCGACGGGATGATCGAGACGCTGAGCGCGATCGGTGGCACCGTGCTGGCCAATGCCTGCGGGCCGTGCATCGGGCAGTGGAAGCGTACGGATATTGCGCCGAACCAGCCGAACACCATCGTCAGCTCGTTCAACCGGAACTTCCCGGGCCGCAACGACGGCAGCCAGGAGACGCTGTCGTTCATCACCAGCCCTGATCTGGTGATCGCGCTGGCCTTCGCCGGCACGCTCGAGTTCAACCCGCTCACCGACACACTGACCGCGCCCAACGGCCAGAAGGTCCGGTTCACGGCTCCCGAAGGCGAGGAGCTGCCGCGTGACGGCTTTGCTCGCGGCGCGGAGGGCTACGAGGAGCCGGCGGCTGATGGAGAGTCGGTGACCGTCGAGGTGCCGGCCCACAGCGAGCGGCTGCAGCTGCTCGGTCCCTTCGCGGCGTGGAACGGCCGGGACTTCGTCGACCTACCGGTGCTGGTCAAGACCAAGGGCAAGACGACGACCGATCACATCTCGCCGGCGGGCCCGTGGCTGCGCTTCCGCGGCCACCTGGACAAGATCAGCGACAACATGTTCCTCGGCGCGACGAACGCGTTCACCGGCGAGACCGGCAAGGGCGTCAACCCCCTCACCGGGGAGGCCGGTCAGCCGTTTTCCAAGACGGCGCGCGACCTGAAGGCCAAGGGCCAGGCCTGGCTCGCCATCGGCGACGAGAACTACGGCGAGGGATCGAGCCGGGAGCACGCCGCGATGTCGCCCCGCTATCTCGGCGGCGTGGCGGTGCTGGTGCGTAGTTTCGCCCGCATCCACGAGACCAATCTCAAGAAGCAGGGGATGCTCCCGCTGACCTTCAGCGATCCCAAGGACTACGATCGCATCGAGCAGAACGACCGGGTGTCGATCCTCGGCCTCGCGGGCCTGGAGCCGGGCATGCCCGTGACTCTCCGGATCCGCAAGCCGGACGGCCGCATGGAGGACATCCTGGTCAAGCACACCATGACCCGCGAGCAGATCGCGTGGTTCAAGGCCGGGTCGGCGCTCAACGCCGCCCAGGCGCACTGAAGTCAGGAAAGGACATCTCGATGGCGGCGCGGCCGAAGATCACCGTGGTGGGCGCGGGCAACGTGGGCGCCTCGGTGGCGCAGTACGCGGTAGAGAAAGAGCTCGGCGACGTGGTGCTGGTCGACGTGGTGGAGGGCATCCCGCAGGGTAAGGCCCTCGACCTCGCGCAGGCGGGGCCGATCCATCGCTACGACGCGAGCATCATCGGCTCCAACGGCTACGACGAGACGGCCGACTCCGACGTCGTCGTGATCACCGCCGGGCTGGCGCGCAAGCCCGGCATGACGCGCGACGACCTGCTGTTCAAGAACGCCGAGATCGTCGGCTCGGTGGTCGAGCAGGTCAGCGTGCGTTCGAAGAACGCCATCCTCGTGCTGGTCACCAACCCGCTCGACGCGATGGTGCAGCTGGCGTGGAAGAAGTCCGGCTTTCCGTCCAAGCGAGTGGTCGGGATGGCCGGCGTGCTCGACTCCGCGCGCTTCCGCACGTTCATCGCCCAGGAGCTGAACGTGTCGGTGGAGAACGTCACCGCGTTCGTCCTCGGCGGCCACGGCGACACCATGGTGCCGTTGCCGCGCTACTCCACGGTGGCCGGCATTCCCATCACCGACCTGCTGCCCAAGGAGCGGATCGACGCCCTCGTCACGCGGACGGCCAACGGCGGAGCCGAGATCGTGGCGTATCTAAAGTCCGGCAGCGCGTACTACGCGCCGGCCGCCTCCGCGGTGGAGATGGTGGAGGCGATCCTCAAGGACAAGAAGAAGATCCTGCCGTGCGCCGCGTATCTGGACGGCCAGTACAAGACCAAGGGCCTCTACGTGGGCGTGCCGGTGAAGCTCGGCCGCAGCGGCGTCGAACAGATCATCGAGATCACGCTCACGCCCGACGAGCAGGCCGCCTTCGACAAGTCGGCCGGCGCGGTGCGTGAGCTCGTCGACAAGCTGAAGCTGTAACGGAGAGCCCGATGGCAAAGACACGGAAGACGACGAAGCGGGCTCCCGCCCGCGCGAAGGCCAAGGCCCGGCCCGCGGCGAAGAAGGCCGTGGCGAAGAAGGTCTCGCCCATCCCGCCGGGCTACACCTCGGTGACGCCATACCTCACGGTGAACGACGGCGCCGGCGCGCTGGCGTTCTACCAGCGCGCCTTCGGCGCCCGCGAGGTGATGCGGATGGCGGCGCCGGGCGGCAAGATCGGGCACGCCGAGATGCGGATCGGCAACGCGATCGTCATGCTGAGCGACGAGTTCCCGGGGGTGAGCTCGCAGAAGGCCCCGACCTCGCTCGGCGGCACGACCGGCTCGCTCATGGTGTACGTGCCGAACGTCGACGCCGCCTTCAAGCGGGCGACGGAGGCGGGCTGCACGTCGATCATGGCGCCCTCCGATATGTTCTGGGGCGATCGCTTCGGCAAGCTCCAGGACCCCTACGGCAATCAGTGGGGCCTGGCGACGCACGTGAAGGACGTGCCGCCCAAGCAGATGGCCGAGGCCGCCAAGGCCGCGATGGCGCAGATGGCGCAGGGTAGCGGAAGCTGATGCGGGACATCCACGTCTCGGGCATCACCGACACCATCAAGAAGCTCTGCATGGAGGCCAACTGGAATCTCGGGCCCGAGATGCTGCGCGCCTTCGACCGGGCGCTCACCACCGAGCGCTCGGCCGGCCGGCAAGCAGGTGCTGCAGATCCTCAAGCAGAATGCCGAGATCGCGCGCACCAAGCGCGTGGCGTACTGCCAGGACACCGGCGTGACCGTCTGCTTCGTGGAGCTGGGCCAGGACGTGCACGTCACCGGCGGCGGCCTCTACGACGCGATCAACGAGGGCGTGCGCCAGGGCTACAAGGAAGGCTTTCTGCGCGCCTCGATGGTGAAGTCGCCGTTCGACCGCGTGAACACCGGCGACAACACGCCGGCGGTGATCCACGTGGACGTGGTGCCAGGCGCCGAGCTGAAGCTGGCCATCATGGCCAAGGGCGGCGGCTGCGAGAACCGCTCGAAGTACCTGATGCTCACGCCGGCCGCCGGTGTAGAGGGCGTGAAGGACTTCATCATCGACTGCGTGAAGATGGCGGGCCCCGACGCCTGCCCGCCCCTGATCCTGGGCGTGGGCATCGGCGGGACCTTCGAGAAGGCCGCGCTGCTCTCGAAGAAGGCGCTGTTCCGCGAGATCGGCTCCCCGAATCCCGATCCGACTCCTCGACACGCTGGAGCAGGAGCTGCTCGCGCGCGCCAACCGCCTCGGCATCGGCCCGCAGGGCTACGGCGGCGACACGACCGTCCCTCGGCATCCACGTGCTCACGTATCCCGTGTCACATCACGTCGCTGCCAGTGGCGGTGACGATCGAGTGCCATGCCCACCGCCACAAGGAGGCGACGCTGTGATGACCCTCCCGTTCGAGCGCCGGCTTTGCCGGCGCAATCCGGTTCCTGGGGGAGGCTCGGAGGGGGCCGTCGAGGCCCCTTCCGATGATCGGTTGGGGGGCGAAGCCCCCCTCCGAGAGGAGATGACGCTGTGACCGGGGCTCCTGGAAAGATCATCTGGACGGAAATCGACGAAGCGCCCGCGCTGGCCACCTACTCGCTGCTGCCGATCGTCCAGGAATTCACCGGGGGCGCCGGCATCGCCATCGAGACGGCGCGACATCTCCCTGGCCGGGCGAATCCTCGCGAACTTCCCGGAGAACCTGACGCCGGCCCAGCGGGTGCCGGACTGGCTGACGCAGCTGGGCGAGCTGGCCAAGCGGCCCGAGGCCAACATCATCAAGCTGCCGAACATCAGCGCGTCGGTCCCGCAGCTCAAGGCCGCGATCAAGGAGCTGCAGGGGCAGGGCTACAAGGTTCCCGACTACCCCGAGAATCCGACGAACGACGCCGAGAAGGCGATCAAGACGCGCTACGCCAAGGTGCTGGGCAGCGCCGTGAACCCGGTGCTGCGCGAGGGCAACTCCGACCGCCGCGCCGCCGGCCGCGGTGAAGGAATACGCCAAGAAGCACCCGCACAAGCTGGGCGCCTGGACGCCGGACTCGAAGACGCACGTCGCGCACCATGAGCCGCGGCGACTTCTACGACCAACGAGAAATCGGTGACCGTGCCCGAGGCGACCACCGTCCGGATCGAGTTCGCCGACACCGACGGCAAGCGTCACGGTCCTCGAAGGACGCGCTCGCGCTCAAGGCCGGCGAGGTCATCGACGGCACGTTCATGAGCCGCGCGCGCGCTGCGTGAGCTTCCTCGAGGAGCAGATCGAGGACGCCAAGAAGCAGGGCGTGCTGTTCTCGCTCCACCTCAAGGCCACCATGATGAAGGTCTCCGACCCCGATCATCTTCGGCCATCGCCGTGCGGACGTTCTTCCAGGACGTGTTCGACAAGCACGCCGCGGCCTTCAAGGAGCTCGGCGTCGATCCCGAACAACGGCCTCGGCGATCTCTACGCGGCGATCAAGCGCCTGCCCGCGGACAAGCAGGCCGAGATCGAGGCGGACATCCAGGCCGTGCTACGCCAGGCGGCCCGCCGCTGGCGATGGTCAACTCCGACAAGGGCATCACCAACCTGCACGTGCCGAGCGACGTCATCATCGACGCGTCGATGCCCGCCGATGATCCGCGACTCCGGGCAGATGTGGGGACCGGACGGCAAGCTGCACGACGACGAAGGCGGTCATCCCCGACCACAGCTACGCGCCGCTCTACCACGACGGCCATCGAGCACTGCAAGAAGCACGGCGCGTTCGACCCCACGACGATGGGCACCGTGCCGAACGTCGGTCTGATGGCCCAGCAGGCCGAGGAGTACGGGTCGCACGACAAGACCTTCCAGATCGCCGGCCGCCGGCACGGTGCGCGTCGTCGACGCGCAGGGCAAGACGCTGATCGAGCACACGGTCGAAGAGGGCGACATCTGGCGGGCGTGCCAGGCGAAGGACGCGCCGATCCGCGACTGGGTGAAGCTCGCCGTCACCCGCGCCCGGATCACCGGCGCGCCCGCCGTGTTCTGGCTCGACAAGAACCGCGCCCACGACGCCCAGCTCATCGAGAAGGTCGACCCGGTACCTCAAGGACCACGACACCAACGGCCTCGACATCCGCATCATGTCGCGTCGGCCGAGGCCGCGCGCTTCTCGCTCGAGCGGATGCGCGAGGGCAAGGACACGATCTCGGTGACCGGCAACGTCCTGCGCGACTACCTCACCGACCTGTTCCCGATCCTCGAGCTCGGCACCAGCGCGAAGATGCTCTCCATCGTGCCGCTCATGGACGGCGGCGGGCTCTTCGAGACCGGCGCCGGCGGCTCGGCCCCCAAGCACGTCCAGCAGTTCCTGGAGGAGGGCCACCTGCGCTGGGATTCGCTCGGTGAGTTCCTCGCCCTCGCGGAGTCGCTCGATCACATGGGCCGCGCGACCAAGAACGCCAAGGCGCAAGGTGCTCGCCGAGACGCTCGCACAAGGCCAACACCAAGTTCCTGGACAACGACAAGTCGCCCGTCCCGCAAGGTGGGCGAGATCGACAACCGCGGCAGCCACTTCTACCTCGCCCTGTACTGGGCCGAGGCGCTGGCCGCGCAGACCAAGGACAAGGAGCTCCAGGCGCGCTTCGCCAAGGTCGCCAAGCAGCTCGCGGACAACGAGGCCAAGATCGTCGCCGAGCTGAACGCCGCGCAGGGCAAGCCGGTCGACATCGGCGGCTACTTCCGGCCGAACCCCGCCGCTGGCGTCGAAGGCGATGCGCCCCAGCCCGACGCTCAACGCGATCGTGGACGCCATCGCCTGATGAGCGTCACCACCGCGGCCGACGGCATCAAGGACATCACCACGCCGCTCAGCGACGCCGACGTCGAGTCGCTGAAGGCGGGGGACCGGGTGCGGATCAGCGGCGTGGTCTACACCGCGCGCGACGCCGCCCACGGCCGTCTGTTTCCCTTGCTGGAGAAGGGCGAGAAGCTCCCGATCGACGTGAAGGGCGCGGTCATCTACTACACGGGGCCGACGCCCCCACGACCCGGCGACGCGATCGGCTCCGTCGGGCCCACCACGGCCAGCCGCATGGACAAGTTCACGCCGGCCCTGCTGAAGGCCGGCCTGAAGGGCACCATCGGCAAGGGCTACCGGGGGCAGCCGGTGAAGGACGCGCTCAAGCAGTACCGGGCGGCGTATTTCGGCAGCATCGGCGGCGCCGGCGCGGTGCTCTCGCAGTTCGTCAAGAACGCCGAGATCGTCGCCTACGAAGACCTCGGCACCGAGGCGATCCGGCGGCTGGAAGTCGAGGCCTTTCCGGCCATCGTGCTCAACGACTGTCACGGCGGTGACCTGTACGCGGACGGGCAGAAGCAGTTCGCCCGTCCCGAACCTTCGTAGGGGAGGAACAATGGCTCGAGTGATGAGTGGGCCGCGCCCGCCGATCGCGGCGGCGCACCTGCGCAAGGATGCGTGGTGGGCCCTGCCGGTCACGGTGGTGATCGTGCTGGGCAGCTTCATCGTCTACTCGACGTGGGCCGCGTTCCAGAACGCGTACTACTTCGCCGATCCGTACCTCTCGCCGTTCTACTCGCCGTGCCTGTCGGCCAAGTGCCTGCACGTGACGTTCGGCTACGGGCTGCCCGACGTGCAGATGCCGATCGTCGGCGTGCTCTCGCCGGCCTTCCTCATCCTGTGGGGGCCCGGGCCTGTTCCGGCTGACCTGCTACTACTACCGCAAGGCCTACTACCGCTCGTTCTGGGTGGCCCCGGCGGCGTGCGCGGTCCGCGACGTGAAGTCGGGCTACACCGGAGAGACGCGCTTTCCGCTGATCTTGCAGAACTTCCACCGCTACGCCTGGTACGTCGCGGTGATCTTCATCGTGCTGCTGACCTGGGACGCGCTGCTGGCCTTCCGCTTCACCGCGGCCGACGGCACGCACCACTTCGGCATCGGCGTCGGGACGCTCATGATGTGGGCCAACGTCATCCTGCTGGCCGGCTACACCTTCTCCTGCCACTCCTGCCGCCACGTGTGCGGCGGCCACGTCGACGTGTTCTCGCGGGCCAAGACGCGCTATACCCTCTGGAGCTTCTTGACCCGACTCAACGAGAAGCACCCGACCTTCGCCTGGCTCTCCCTGTTCAGCGTGGGGCTCACGGATCTCTACATCCGGCTGGTCGCGATGGGGAAGATCCCCGACCTGAGGATTATTTTCTGATGGCCAAGCCAGCGTACGAGACGCACGAGCACGACGTCATCGTCATCGGAGCGGGCGGCGCCGGGCTGCGCGCGGCCATCGAGGCGGCGGCCCAGGGCGTGTCGGTCGGCCTGATCTGCAAGTCGCTCCTCGGCAAGGCCCACACGGTCATGGCCGAGGGCGGCATCGCCGCGGCCATGGGCAACGTGTGGCCGGAGGACAACTGGCAGGTCCACTTCCGCGACACCATGCGCGGCGGCAAGATGCTGAACAACTGGCGCATGGCCCAGCTGCACGCCCAGGAGGCGCCCGAGCGCGTGCTGGAGCTGGAGCGCTGGGGCGCGCTGTTCGATCGCACCAAGGAAGGGCTGATCTCGCAGCGCGACTTCGGCGGTCACCGCTACGCGCGGCTGGCCCACGTGGGCGACCGCACCGGGCTGGAGATGATCCGCACGCTGCAGTACCACGGCATCCACCAGGGCATCGACGTCTACATGGAGTGCAACATCCAGCGCCTGCTCAAGGACGGCGACCGGGTGTCCGGCGCCGTCGGCTACTGGCGCAAGAACGGCGAGATGGTGGTCTTCAAGTCCAAGGCCGTGGTGCTCGCCACCGGCGGCATCGGCCGGGCCTGGAAGGTCACGTCGAACTCGTGGGAGTACACCGGCGACGGCCACTCGCTGGCCCTGTGGGCCGGCGCCGATCTCATCGACATGGAGTTCGTCCAGTTCCACCCCACCGGCATGGTGTGGCCGCCCTCGGTGCGCGGCATTCTCGTCACCGAGAGCGTGCGGGGCGACGGCGGGACGCTCAAGAACAACACCGGCGAGCAGTTCATGTTCAACTACATCCCCGACTTCTTCAAGGGCGAGACCGCCGACAACATCGAGGAAGCCGAGCGGTGGTACGCCGACAAGAAGAACAACCGCCGCACGCCGAATCTGTTGCCGCGCGATGAAGTCGCCCGGGCCATCAACTCGGAGATCAAGGCGGGGCGGGGATCGCCGCACGGCGGCGTGTTCCTCGACATCTGCACGCGGCGCTCCGCCGACTACATCATGAAGCGGCTGCCGTCCATGTACCACCAGTTCAAGGAGCTGGCGGGCGTGGACATCACCAAGGAGCCGATGGAGGTCGGGCCGACCCAGCACTACGTGATGGGCGGCGTCCGCGTCGAGGCCGACACCACGCAGGGCACGGTGCCGGGGCTCTTCGCGGCCGGCGAGGTCGCCGGCGGCATGCACGGCAGTAACCGGCTGGGCGGCAACTCGCTCTCCGACCTGCTGGTGTTCGGGCGGCGCGCCGGCCAGCACGCCGCGCTGTACGCGAAGAATTTCGGCGGTCAGCTGGTCGTCGATTCCACCGCCGTGGAGGCGATCGTGCGCGGGGCGCTCGAGCCCTTCGAGCGCACGGGCGGCGAGAACCCCTACGCCATCCAGGCCGACCTGCAGGAGATCATGCAGAACCTGGTCGGCCTCATCCGCACCGAGTCCGAGCTGAAGGAAGCGGTCAAGAAGATCGAGGGGCTCAAGCAGCGCGCGGCCAAGGTGCGGGTGGAGGGCGGTCGCGTGTACAACGCCGGCTGGCACACCGCGCTCGACCTGCACTCGCTGCTCACCGTGGCCGAGTGCTCGACGCTGGCCGCGCTGGAGCGCACCGAGAGCCGCGGCGGCCACACCCGCGACGACCATCCCTACACCGACGACACGTGGGGCAAGATCAACGTGATCCTGCGACTGCGCGACGGGCGCATCCAGGTCTCCCGCGAGCCGCTGCCGGAGATGCCGGCCGAGCTCAAGGCGCTGTTCCAGGAGAGGAAGTAGATGCCGACCTTCACGATGAAGGTGTTCCGCGGTGGACCCAGCGGCGGCGACTTTCGCGACTACCAGGTCGAGGCCGACGAGGGCATGGTGGTGCTCGACGTCATCCACCGCATCCAGGCCACCCAGGCGCCCGATCTGGCCTGCCGGTGGAACTGCAAGGCCGGCAAGTGCGGCTCGTGCAGCGCGGAGATCGACGGCAAGCCGCGGCTCATGTGCATGACGCGGATGGACACCTTCGAGGTCGGCGCGACCGTCACGGTGACGCCGATCCGGACGTTCCCGATCATCCGCGATCTGGTGACCGACGTCTCCTACAACTACGTCAAGGCCAAGCAGGTCCCGCCGCTGCGGCTGAAGCCGCCGGACCCCGACGGCAAGTACCGCATGCAGCAGGAGGACGTCGAGCGCGCCCAGGAATTCCACAAGTGCATCGAGTGCTTCCTGTGCCAGGACGTCTGCCACGTGATCCGCGATCACGAGGAGCTGAAGACCTCGTTCTCCGGCCCGCGCTTCTTCATCAAGGCCGCCGGCCTCGACATGCACCCGCTCGACACCGTCGATCGGACGCGAGTTTGTTCGAAATCAGGCAGGAATCGGACTGTGTAACATCACGAAATGTTGTACGGAGGTGTGCCCCGAGCACATCCACATCACCGACAACGGCATCATCCCGATGAAGGAACGCATGGCCGACAACTTCGACCCGATCGTGTGGCTGCTGCGGAAGTTCCGCGGCGGCCGCAAGGAGCCGGCGTGACAGGGACGGAGACGGAGCAGAGACGCGACGAGCCGAACGGCGGTGCGGACGTGTCGGAGCCACGCCGTACCTAGGCCAGGCCACCCTCGGCTCTATCCGTGTAAGCGGCTCTCGCTACAATGAAAATTCACGAGTACCAGGCCAAGGCCCTGCTCCGGGAGTTCGCGGTGCCGGTGCCGAACGGCGACGTGGCCGACACGCCGGCCAAGGCTCGCGACGATCGCGCAGCGGCTGGGCGGGCGCATCGTGGTCAAGGCGCAGGTGCACGCCGGGGGCCGCGGCAAGGCGGGCGGCATCAAGGTGGCCGACGATCCGGCCGGCGCCGAGGCGGCGGCCAAGGCGATCCTCGGCATGCACCTCAAGACCCCCCAGACGCCGCCCGAGGGCATCCTGGTCCGCAACGTCTGGGTGGAGGAAGCCTCGGCGATCGACCGCGAGCTCTATCTCTCGATGACGCTCGACCGGGTGCGCGCCACTCACGTGGTCATGGCCTCGCAGGCCGGCGGGATGGACATCGAGGAGGTCGCCGAGCGCACACCTACGAGCATTCTCCGGGAGTGGACGCATCCGGCGCTGGGGCTCGCCGACTTCCAGGCCCGGCGACTGGCCTTCGGGCTCGGTCTCAGCGGCGAGCCGTTCAAGCAGGGCACGGCGCTGATCCGCAACCTGTTCCGGCTCTACCTGGCCAAGGACTGCTCGCTGGCCGAGATCAACCCGCTGGTCGTCACCAAGGACGGGCGGGTGCTGGCGCTCGACGCCAAGCTGAACTTCGACGACAACGCCCTCTATCGCCACAAGGAGATCGTCGAGCTGCGCGACATCCACGAGGAGGACCCGCTCGATGTCGAGGCCTCGAAGTACGGCCTGAACTACATCAAGCTCGACGGCAACGTCGGCCTGCATGGTGAACGGCGCCGGCCTGGCCATGGCCACGATGGACATCGTCAAGCTCTCGGGCGGCGAGCCGGCCAACTTCCTCGACGTGGGCGGCGGCGCCTCGCCGGAGCAGATCGAGAACGCCTTCCGCATCCTGCTCGTCGGATCCCAGCGTGAAGGCGGTCTTCATCAACGTCTTCGGCGGCATCCTGCGCGTGCGACCGGCTGGCCGAGGGGATCATCGGCGCCGTGCGCAAGCTCGGGCTGACGCTGCCGGTGGTGGTGCGCGCCGAAGGGCACCAACGTCGAGCAGGGCAAGAAGATGCTCGCCGACTCCGGCCTGCCACTGATCATGGCCGCCGACATGGGCGACGGCGCGCGCAAGGTCGTGGCGCTGGCGGGGACGAGGCGTGAGTCCGAGCAGTGAAGGGACAGATGGCGTGAGCGTCCTCGTCGATCGGAACACGCGCGTGGTCGTGCAGGGGATCACCGGCAAGGAAGGCGCGTTCCACGCGGCGCCGCTGCAAGGAGTACGGCACCAAGGTCGTCGGCGGCGTGACGCCCGGTAAGGGCGGCACCACGCACGAGGGCTTCGCCGTGTTGGAACACGGTGGAGGAGGCGGTCCAGAAGGACGGGCGCCAACTGCGCCCTGATCTTCGTGCCGCCCGCCGGCCGCCGCCGACGCCATCATGGAGGCGGCCGCCGCGGGGGTGCCGCTGGTCATCTGCATCACCGAGGGCATTCCGGTGACCGACATGGTGCGGGCCAAGCACTTCCTGAACGGCACGACGAGCCGGCTCATCGGCCCGAACTGCCCCGGCGTCATCACGCCCGGACCAGGCCAAGATCGGGATCATGCCGGGCCACATCCACAAGGCCGGCGACGGTCGGCGTGGTCTCGCGCAGCGGCACGCTGACCTACGAGGTCGTCGGTCAGCTCACCGCGCGCGGCATCGGCCAGTCCACGCTGCGTCGGCATCGGCGGCGATCCGGTCAACGGCACCAACTTCGTCGACGTGCTGGCGCTGTTCAACGACGATCCCGCCACCGCGCGCGATCATGATGATCGGCGAGATCGGCGGCACCGCCGAGGAGGACGCGGCGGCCTTCGTCAAGGCCCGCGTGAAGAAGCCGGTCGTGGCGTTCATCTGCGGGCAGACGGCACCGCCCGGCCGGCGGATGGGGCACGCCGGCGCCATCATCGCGGGCGGCAAGGGGACCGCGGCGGAGAAGATGAAGGCGCTCGAGATGGCCGGGGCGACCACTCGTGCGACAGTCCCGCTGACATGGGCGCCACCGTGGCCAAGGTGATCGGATCATGACCGAGCGTACGCTCGCCATCATCAAGCCGGACGCCGTCGCCAAGGGCGCGGCCGGCCAGATCTTCGCCCGCATCGAGAAGGCGGGCTTCACGGTGCTCGCGGCCCGGCTGATCCACATGACGCGCGGAGGACGCCGACGGCTTCTACGCGGTCCACCGCGCGCGCCCGTTCTTCAAGAGCCTCTGCGCCTTCATGACCCAGGGGCCGTGCGTGCCGATGGTGCTGGAGGCGCGACAACGCGATCCAGCGCTGGCGCGACCTGATGGGCGCCACCGATCCCGCCAAGGCCGCGGCGGGCACGATTCGCAAGGACTTCGCCGAGTCGATCGAGGCCAACGCCGTCCACGGCTCCGACGCCCCGGAGACCGCGGCGTTCGAGATCCCCTACTTCTTCAGCAGCCTGGATCTGTGCCCGCGCTAGTCGCGGGCCCGCTGTCCGCCGCGTCGCCTCAGCCGGCCTGGAACAGCTCCGGCTCGCCCGGATAGCTCAGGCGCCCGTCGAGCACGCGCGCGTCCGGCGTCAGCGTGTGAGTCTCGACCCGCCCCGGACCGAGGATGTGACGGACCTCGAGACCCCGCACGAGCAGCGCGTCGGCGAGCAGGGCCCGGTGGCAGCGCGAGGGTAACGCCTCGGCGCACATGACGGCGGTCGGCACGGTGGCCGCGGCGAGCACCAGCGCGTCGAGATGGGTCGCGAACTCCGGCGTCTGCATGTAGTCGGCGTAGCCTCGGAACGCCGGCGTCCGCCAGGCCGTGTTGACGGAATCGGCGCGCGGTGTTCTGAATCCGCCCAGGCCGGGAGCGTGCACGTAGGCGATGCCCGCGGCGGGCAGATCGCGCGCCAGCGCCTCGGCGTCGAAGTGGGGATGCCGGCGCGAACGCGGGATGCGCCGGACGTCGGCGAGCCGCGCGACTCGGTGCTCCCCCAGCAGCGCGATCAGCTCACGGAGCGAGCGAGTCGAGTGCCCGATCGTCCACATCGACGGTGGCGATGCCGCTTCAGTTCCCGCTGCGGACCACGTTCTCCGCCTCCGGCCACAGCATCAGGACCAGACCCGCGGCGATCGCCGCCGCGATCAACGCCACGAGCACCAGCAGGGCGAGCTCGGCCGGCCGCGATCCGGCTCGACGCACGTCGGCCCGCCAGTACGCCTGACGCCGGCGTTGCGGCGGCGGGTGGATCGCGGCCGATGCCGGTGCTGCCGCTTCCGGGAGGGCCGAATTCGCCGGCCGATCGTAGAACCGCCGTCCACACCGAAGGCACCGGTACGGCCGGCGGCCGGTCAGCGCGGTCCGGAGCCGCTCGACCGGGCTGCGGGGCGTTCGCCGCTCGGCGCGGCCGGCCCCACAGTCGGGACAGCGGTGAACGCCGCCGCTGGGGGTCACCACGGCCCTAGCCTACTGCAGGTTGGAGCCCGGAGCCGGCATTTTCGCCGCCGGAAATCGCGAGGGAACCCGCATCCTGCGACGATATAACAGCTAAAGGTGGTTTGGTCGTGGCGGGGCATCCGCCGGCGGTAGACGAAAGGAAGGGGAGGTCATGATCAAGTCCCTGGCCCTCGGTGGGGTGATGCTCGTCGTTCTTCTGACGGGCTGTGCGAAGCAGCCGGTCTCCGTCGGCAGCGGGGCGTCGGCACCGGCTCCGGGCGGCGCGGACATGGCAGGCTCCGGCACGGCCGGCGGCGGCGCGTTCGGTTCGGCGGGCGGAGCCGGTGGGTCCGGCCTCTCGGGCGCCGCGCGCCCGTCGGTCAAGGATTTCGTCCCGGCGCCTGACCTGGCCGACATTCACTTCGATTTCGACCGCTCCGACATCCGTGAGGTCGACGCCAAGACCCTCGACACCCACGCCGGCTGGCTCAAGGCGCACGGTGACAACATGGTGCTGATCGAGGGGCACTGCGACGAGCGCGGCACCAACGAGTACAACACGGCGCTCGGCGACCGTCGGGCGAAGGCGACGATGAACTATCTCGTCTCGCGCGGGGTGGCGGCGTCCCGGATCACCCTCATCAGCTATGGCGAGGAGCGGCCGGTCTGCGCCCAGCACGACGGCGACTGCTGGGCCAAGAATCGGCGCGCCCACTTCATGGTGAAGGCCCGCTAGGCGGGCTCGGCGCAGCGGGCGGCCCCGGCCTCGCGCCGGCGCCGCCCGCGACGTCAGCCGCGCCGCTTGCGATCGCGCAGGTCGATCACGCCCGGAACCGCGCGGGGATCCTCACCCCGCGGGAAGATCTGAGTCTTCTGGACCTTCTGGGTTCCCGTCGTCGGCAGTGACGGCACGAACAGCAGCCAGCCCGGCGCCTTGAAGTAGGCCAGGCGCGTCCAGCACCACTCGAACAGCTCCTCGGCCAGCCGGCGGTCCGGCGCCCTACCGGCCATGGCCACCACGCAGGCCATGACCTCCTCCTCACGGATCTCGTCGACCACCGCGAGCACGGCCACCTGGGCCACCGCCTCGTGGGCTTGCAGCGTCGCCTCGATCTCCGCGGCCGCGATGTTCTCGCCGGCCCGCCGGATGATGTTCTTCTTGCGGTCGACGAAGTAGAGCATGCCGTCCGCCGCCTGCCGCACGACGTCGCCCGTGTGGAACCAGCCGCCGCGCCACGCCTCGGCCGTGGCCTCCGGGTTCTTGAGGTAGTGCGCGAAGAACGCGTGGCGTGGCCCCTCGGGACCGCCCCAGCGGACGAGCAGCTCGCCCTCGGTCTCGGGCCCGACGTCGCGATCGCCGTCGTCGACCACGCGCGCCTCGAGGCCACCGGACGGACGCCCGAAGGCCCGCGTGGACGTCTGGCGGGGCTCCGCCGCATCGGCAAAGAGACGACCGGTCTCGGTCATGCCCCACACCTCGATCAGGGGGAAGCCGAAGCGCTTCTCGAAGGCGTCGTGCAGCAGCGGCTCCACGCCGGCGCCGAGACCGAACTTCACCGCGTGCGCTCGCTCCTCGGGCACCGGCGCCAGGTTGAGCAGCAGCGGCGGCACCACGCCGAGGTAGTGGACGATGGTCGCGCCGGTGGCGGCGATGTCACGCCACCAGCGCCCCGGGCTGAAGCGCTCGGGCAGGATCAGGCAGTTGGCGGTGAGGATCGCGCCCATCGCCGTGATGCCCTGGCAGTTGATGTGAAACAGCGGCAGCGGGTTGTAGATCCGATCGCGGCCCCACGCGAGCTGCACGAGGCCCCCCAGGTCGCGATACCAGGCGCCACAGTTGAGGTAGTAGAGGTTGGTGAGGACGCAGCCCTTGGGTCGGCCGGTGGTGCCCGAGGTGTAGAGCAGGCTGCACTCGGTCTCGATCCCGGGCGTCCCGGCGCGCGGCGCCGCCCCCGGGCGCGGCAACGCCGCCGGCATCGCCTCGTGCTCGACCACCGGCAGGGGCCTGGCGCGCTCGCGCGCGACCGCCTCGAGGTCGGCGACGCGGCTGGCGATCGAGACGACGAGATCGGCGTCCGAGTGGTCCATCTGGTAGAGCATCTCGTCGTGCCGGTAGTCGGGGTTGATCGGCACGATGCTCGTCCCGAGCGCATTCAGCGCGAGGTAGTGCGCGAAGAACTCCGGCCGGTTCTCGAGCAGCAGCGCCACGCGGTGCCCATGTCCGTAGCCGGCCGCGGCATAGCGCTCGCGGTGGCGCAGGACGTCAGCCCGGACCTGCCCGTACGTCAGCTCGATCCCGTCCGGATGATAGGCGCGCCCCGGCGCCGGCGGCACCGCCAGGAACGCATGCTCCGCCGCCGCCTCCGCGGTCGCCATGAACGCCTCGAACACGGTCTTCATCGCGCCGATTGTTCCGCGCCCCCACGGATTTGTCGAGCCATTCAGACGAACAGGGCAATCTTGCTGCGCGTAGCAGGCGAGCCGATGTCGAACACGCTCAGTCGCCGAAACCTACATCCTCAGTTGCGCGCAACCGGCGCGGCAACCTCCACGCACAGGTTCGGGCGGCGTCCGCGCTCAGTCGCGGGCAATGTCTACGCTCAGTCGGGGGCAACGACGCCGCTCAGTCGCGGGCAACCTCGCGGGCTCGACGAGGCGCGCCACGGCTCCGCCGGGGCGCGACGAGAGCCATGGGGGGTGTGGGGGGCCCTTCCAGGGCCCCCCACTAGCTAACGGGCGCGCTCAGTACTTGCTGGACGACGTCGCGGTCGACCGGGCGGCGCTGGTGCAGCCGGGCCCACATCATCGCGCTGTCGCCGAGATCGTTGATCGCGCGGGGGACGCCCTGGGAGGCCTGGTGGATGGCGGCCACGGCATCGGGCGCGAAGATCTCCTCGCGGCAGCCGGCCACGCTCAGGCGATAGCGTAGATATTGGGCGGTCTGCTCCTCGGTGAGCGGTGCCACCTGGCAGCGGATCGACACGCGGCGGTCGAGGTGGCGCACCGCGTGGACCTTGGGGATCAGATCGGGCGTGCCGGCCAGTAGTATCGTGACGAGCGTCCGCTCGTTCGTCTGGATGTTCAGCAGCGCGCTCAGCTCCTCGAACCACTCGGGGTCATCGGCCTGCTGGGCGTCGTCGACGATGAGCACCGTCTCGCGTCCCTCCCCGAAGTTGCGCGCGATGAGGTCGTGAAGCTGGTGCTGCAGCTCGGCGCGATCGGACTCCGCGGTCTCCACGCCCAGCTCGTAGAGGACCTCGCGCAGCAGGTCGACGCGGCCGCCGTGCGGATTCGTCAGCAGCCCGACCTCGTACCGGTTCGGCTCCAGCCGCTGCACGACCGCGCGGGTGAGTAGCGTCTTGCCACAGCCGGGCTCGCCGGTCAGCACCGCGCAGCCTCGCCGCTGCCGCAGGGCGTAGGAGAGCCGGACCAGCGCGTCGGAGTGGGCGGGGGACAGCCACAGGAAGCGGGGGTTGGGTGCGTTCTCGAACGCCGTTTCCCGCAACCCCCAGTACGCCTCCTCTTCCGCGGGGAGGTCGACCGCGGGGTCGGCGGTGGGCTCGGCCAACGCCGGCTCGATAGGCGCCGCCGGGACCCGACTCGCTGCCGGTCGCACGTAGGCCGGCGCGGTGATCGAGGCCGGCGGCAGCGTCTCGACCAGGCGGGCCGCCCGCTCGTTGCGCAGCTGATCCTCGAGCGCGGCGGCGGCGTGCTGGTGCTCCTCCATGCGGAGCGCCAGCGCGTTCACGCTGCGCGAGAGCCGCCCGATCACGCCGGTGGCGTCGGTGCGCCGCATCCGGGCCCGCACGTCGCCGGCGTTCAGGCTGCGGACCACACGCAGCAAGCCGTAGACCGGTCGGCCGAAGAGGAGATCGACCAGCATGCCGGCCACGATGGCGCCCCCGAGCGCCAGCACGCCCAGCCCGGCAAGCTCGAGCATGAACAGTCGGTCGGCAGCGCGGTAGATGGCCTGACGGGGCAGTGCAATCACCACCGCAGCGTCCCAGGCTCGGCCCGTGTCGCGGAGCAGCGGCTCCACCAGGAGCAGCATCGGCAGCCCGTCGATGCCGACGCCCTCCTGCATGCCGGCCGGGCGCTCGGCGAGCAGCCGGCGGAGCGGCTCGTCGACCATCTCGCCGGTCCATCCCTCGGCCCCGGGGACGCGGCCGAGGACGACGCCGTTGGCGTCGACGAGCAGCATCGAGGCGCCGGCGGGCAGTGGCGTCTCCAGCACGGTCCGGGCGAGCTGGCCCAGGTCGAGCGCGACCACGATGACCGCTCGCACCACCCCGGAGCCGTCCACCGCGGGGGCAGAGAGCGTGAGCGTGGGGCGGCCCCGGCCACGGTCGAAGCCGTACCGGCCAAGCGTGGGATTGCCGGACTCGATCGTGCGGGCGATGTCGCGCGGGTCGGTGCCGACGGGCAGGGTGGCCGAGGCGCGTGAGGCACAGAAGACCTGGCCATCGGGCTTCACCGCCGCCAGGTCGAGATAGCCCGGGAACCCCTTCACCACGCCGGCGAAGAGGACGTTGCAGGGCCCGGGGCTGGCCGTGAGCACTTCCGGCCGCTGGGAGAGGCCGAGCAGCAGCTGCTGGGCGGTGTCGATCAGCCGTTCCTGCTCGTGGGCGACCGCGTGGGCCACGACCGAGGCGTTGCTCTCGGCGTCGCGCAGGGCGAGCCGGCGGGCTTCGCCGTGCACGACGACGGCCCAGACGGCCAGTGCGGCGAGGCTGATCATCCCGGCCACGATGACGCTGCGCCAGACGCGGAGGCCAGCCTGGCGCAGGGAACGACGGAACACCGGATGGGGCATGAGATTTGAGAATACCCAATGAGGGGGAAATCCCGAAAGCTCTCCGGTGCCCTCGCCACGGCCGCTGGGGGCCGTGGTGTAGTATTCCGCCGGTGGATCCGGTCTCCGAGCCCCTCAACATCGCGTCGTTCTTCGTCGATCGTCACCTGACCGCCGGGCAAGGCGAGCGGACGGCGTTCCGCTTCGCGGGGCGCTCGATCACCTACGCCGAGGTCGCCGGGCAGGCCGCGCGCGCGGCGGGGGCCCTGGCCGAGCTGGGGCTGGACATCGAGCAGCGGGTCCTGCTGGCGCTGGACGATTCGCCGGCCTTCGCCGCGGCGTTCTGGGGGGCGGCCAGGCTGGGCGCGGTCAGCGTGCCGGTGAACCCGCTGATGACGGCCGAGGACTACGCCTTCCTGCTCAACGACAGCCGGGCGCGGGTCGCGATCGTCGCGCGCGACGTCGCGACTCGCCTGGCCACCATCCGCGACCGCTGTCCGTGGCTGCGGGCCGTGCTCGTGGCCGACGGCCGCGTGCCGGGCGCCGTCGAGTGGGACGAGGCCCTCGCCCGCGCCCGGCCGATGCTCGAGCCGGCCCCGACCTGGTCCCAGGACGCCGCGTACTGGGGATACACCTCGGGCTCCACGGGCCAGCCGAAGGCCGCGGTTCACTCGCACGCGGATTTCGTGGCCGCCGCCGAACTGGTGGGCGTCGGCGTCTTCGGCCTCGGTCCCGACGATCTCGTCTTCTCGGCATCGAAGATGTTCTTCGCGTTCGGCCTCGGCAACAGCCTCTACTTCCCCGCGCGGGTGGGGGCCGCCGCCGTCCTGGTTCCCGAGCGGATCACCGCCGAGCGCGCGTTCGAGACGATCGCCGCCGAGCGCCCGACGGTGTTCCTGACCGTGCCGACGCTGTGGGCGCGCATGCTGGAGGTGCCCGAGGCCGAGCGCCGCTGGGATCTGTCCTCGTTGCGCTACGGCGTGTCGTCGGGCGAGGCCCTGCCGTCCGCGCTGTTCGAGGCCTGGGCCGATCGCTTCGGGCTCGAGCTCGTCGAGGTGGTGGGCTCGACCGAGGCGCTGCACGACTTCATCGCCAACCGTCCCGGCGAGGCCCGCGGCGGCGCCTCCGGCAAGGTGATTGCCGGATTCGAGACGCGACTGGTGGACGACGACGGCGTCACGGTCCCCCCGGGCACGGTGGGGCACCTGCTCGTCAAGGGCGCCACCACGGCGAGCGGGTACTGGAACCGGCGCGAGCGGACGCGGAGCACGATGCTCGGCGAGTGGCTGCGCACCGGCGACGTGTTCCGGCAGGACGCCGACGGCTGGTTCTACTTCGAGGGCCGAAGCGACGACATGCTGAAGGTGGCCGGCCAGTGGGTCTCGCCGGCCGAGGTCGAGGCGCAGCTCGTCGCGCACCCGGCGGTGCTCGAGGCCGGCGTGATCGGCGAGGACGACGGCCGCGGGCTGACCGTGCCGTGCGCGTACGTCGTCCTCAAGGCGGAGCGGCAGCCTTCGCCCGCGCTGGCCACCGAGCTGCGCGAGTTCGTCCGCGCGCGCGCCGCGGCGTTCAAGACGCCGGCCCGGATCACGTTCGTGGCCGATCTCCCCAGGACCGCCACCGGCAAGATCCAGCGCTTCCGTCTGCGCGCTCCGGCGACCCGGTGAGAATCCGCGTCGACAACGTCTCCAAGAGCTACGGGGACGCGCGCGCCCGGCGCGTGGAGGCGCTGACCGGCGTCACGTTCACCGTGGAGGCCGAGGAGCTGGTGGCGGTGGTGGGGCCGTCGGGCTGCGGCAAGTCGACGCTCCTCAATCTGCTGGCCGGGCTGCTCCGGCCGGACGCCGGCACGATCGACTTCGAGGGCCCGCTGCGCGCCGGCCGTCCGGCGACCGCGATGGTGTTCCAGGAGTTCGCGCTCTTTCCCTGGCGCACCGCGCAGTCCAACGTGGAGTTCGGTCTGGAAGAGAGCGGCGTGCCGGCGCGCGAGCGGCGCGCCATCGCGCGACGCTTCATCGAGCTCACCGGACTCGGCGGCTTCGAGACGCGCTATCCGCACCAGCTCTCGGGTGGGATGCGCCAGCGCGTCGGCATCGCCCGCGCCCTGGCCGTCGACCCGGCCGTGCTCCTGATGGACGAGCCGTTCTCGGCGCTCGACGCCCAGACGCGCCAGCTCATGCAGGAAGAGCTGCTCGCCATCTGGGCGCGCACGCGCCAGACGATCCTCTACGTGACGCACAACATCCACGAGGCCGTCTTCATGGCCGACCGCGTGGTCGTGCTCTCGCGCCGGCCGGGGCGCGTGCTGGAGATCGTCCCGGTGGAGCTGCCCCGGCCTCGCGTCGAGGGGATGCTCGGCGAGGCGGTGTTTCTCGGCGCCGTCGAGCGGATCTGGTCGCTGATCAAGTCGCAGGCCCGCGAGGCCCTGCGCGAGGGGGCGGCGTGAGCCGGTGGGCGGCGCCCGATCGCGCCCGGCTTCTGGTGCGGCGCGAGCATCCGGTGGCGCGCATCGCGGGGCTGGCCGGCCTGCTCGTGCTGTGGGAGCTGCTGACCCGCACCGGGTGGATCCCGCCACTCTTCCTGCCCTCACCGCTGGCGGTGCTGGGCAGCGGCCTGGAGATGCTGCGCTCGGGCGAGCTGACCACGCACGTCGTGACCAGCCTCGAACGGATCGCGCTGGGCTTCGGCCTGGGGGCGCTGGCCGGCGTCGCGGTCGGTCTGGCGGTCGGCGTCTTCGGCGTGCTGGAGGCGATCGGCAACCCGATCATCGCCGCGACCTTTCCGGTTCCGAAGATCGCGCTGCTGCCGCTGCTGATCCTCTGGCTCGGCATCGGAGAGGCCTCCAAGGTGGCCGTCATCACGCTCGGCGTGTTCTTTCCGATGGCGATCAACACCTATACCGGCGTGCGGCACGCCGACCCGCTGCTGATCCGGGCGGCGGTGAGCTTCGGGGCCGGGCGGTGGAGTCTCATCCGCAAGGTCATGCTGCCCTCGGCACTGCCGATGGTCTTCGCCGGGCTCAAGCTCGGCGCCGGGACCTCGCTGCTGCTGCTCGTCGCCGCCGAGATGATCGCCGCCAGCTCGGGGATCGGCTTTCTGGTGCTGAACGCGCAGAACCTCATGGAGACGACCCGGCTGATGGTCGGCATCGTGCTCCTGTCGCTGCTGGGTCTCGCCTCGCACTGGCTGCTCACCCGCCTGGAGCGCGTGGCCATTCCCTGGAAGGCCGACGCGTGAGAGCGCGGCCGCCTCGGATCGACCGTGCGATGATCGCGGGGTTCCTCGGGAGGTGAGGATGAGACGTGGCGTGATGGCCCTGATCGTCCTGGGGCTGCTGGCGAGCGGGCCGGCGGGCGCCCAGGCGCCGCTGGCGAAGGTGAAGCTGGGGGTGCTCAAGCTCACGTCGTCCGCGGTGCTGTTCCTCGGCGTGGAGAAGGGCTACTTCAAGGAATTCGGCGTCGATCCCGAGCTCGTCTACTTCCAGGCCGCCCAGCCGATCGCGGTGGCGCTGGCCTCGGGCGACATCCCGGTTGGCGCCACCGGACTCACCGCCGGACTCTTCAACATCGTCGCCGGCGGCGTGCGGATCTGGATCGTGGCCGACAAGGGACGCGAGTGGCCCAACCACAACCTGACCGCGCTGGTCGTCCGCAAGGATCTCTACGACGGCGGCGCCCGGTCGATGCGCGATCTCAAGGGCAAGAAGATCGGCGTCACCCAGATCGGCTCGACCTTCCACTACAACGTCGGCCGCTATCTGGAAAAAGAAGGACTCGGGCCCGGGGACGTCGAGCTGGTGCCGCTGCAGGCGCTGCCCGCGCTCAACGACGCGCTCACCGCCCGGCGCGTCGACGCGGTGGCCACCGCCGAGCCGTTCGTCTCGCGGCTGGAGACGACCGGAAGCGGCGTCACCATCATCCAGACCGGCGACGCGTTTCCCTGGCAGATCGCCACCGTGATGTTCTCCGACCAGTTCGCGCGCGACCGGGCGCGCGCGGTCGCCTTCATGAAGGGCTACGTGAAGTCGTCGCGTCACTACTTCGACGCCGTGCTGGCCGGCAAGAGCGGACCGGCCTTCGATGAGGTCGTGGCGATCACCGCCAGGTACACGGGCGCCAGCCCCGACCTCATCCGCAAGGGCTTTCCCTACCAGGACCGCGACGGCCGCCTCATGCCGGGCGACGTCGCCCGGCAGATCGCGTGGTGGCACGCCCAGAAGCTCGTCAAGACCTCCGTGGCCGAGAAGGACATCGTGGACGAGACATTCTTGCAAGACGCGCTGCGGGATCTGAAGTGACCCCGCGCCGGGCCCCCTGCCGTATGATCGAGGGCGACCCGTGACCACCACCATCAAGAAGCTGCTCATCGCCAACCGGGGCGAGATCGCCGTGCGCGTGATCCGGGCCTGTCGCGAGCTGGGCATCGCGACGGTCGCCGTCTTCTCCGAGGCCGACCGCGAGGCGCCGCACGTGCTGCTGGCCGACGAGTCCCATCCGATCGGGCCCCCGCCGGCGGCCGAGAGCTACCTGGCCATCGACAAGCTCGTGGCCGTGGCGCGCCGTGCCGGCGCCGACGCCGTCCATCCCGGCTACGGGTTTCTCGCGGAGAACGCGCGCTTTGCCGAGGCGTGCGGGCAGGCCGGGCTCACGTTCGTCGGCCCGCCGCCGGCCGCCATCCGCGCCATGGGCGACAAGACCTCCGCGCGCAAGATCGCGCGCGACCTCGAGGTGCCGATGGTCCCGGGGACGCTCGAGCCCATCCAGTCCGACGACGAGGCGCGCACGCTGGCCCGGCAGGTGGGCTACCCCGTCATGCTCAAGGCGGCGATGGGGGGCGGGGGCAAGGGGATGCGCCTGGTCCGGCAGGAGTCGGAGCTGACCGACGCACTGCGCGCCGCGCGCTCGGAGGCGGGCGCGGCGTTCGGCGACGCGTCGGTATATCTGGAGCGCGCGGTCATCGAGCCACGGCACGTGGAGATCCAGGTGCTGGCCGACGCGCACGGCACCGTCGTGCACCTGGGCGAGCGCGAATGCTCGATCCAGCGGCGCCACCAGAAGCTCATCGAGGAATCGCCCTCGCCGATCGTGGACGTCGCGCTGCGCACCCGCATGGGCGAGGCGGCGTGCCGGATCGCGCGCGCCGCCGGCTACGTCAACGCCGGCACCGTCGAGTTCCTGCTGGACGCCGAGCGAAACTTCTACTTCCTGGAGATGAACACCCGGCTGCAGGTCGAGCATCCGGTCACCGAGATGGTCACCGGGATCGACCTCGTGCGCGAGCAGCTGCGCATCGCGGCCGGCGCGCCGCTCGGCTACACGCAGGCCGACGTGACGTGGCGCGGCTGGGCCATCGAGTGCCGGATCAACGCGGAAGATCCCTTCGCCGGCTGGATTCCCTCGCCGGGCACCATCACCGGGCTGCGCCCGGCGGCCGGACCCTGGGTGCGCGAGGACTCCGGCGCCTACGAGGGCTACACGGTGCCGCGCTGGTACGACACGCTGCTGGCCAAGCTGATCGTGTGGGGCACCGACCGGCCGGCGGCCATCGACCGGATGCTCCGGGCGCTGGCGGAGTACACGGTCGTCGGCGTGCGGACGACCATTCCCGCGCTGCAGCGTCTGGTCGCGCATCCGGACTTCCGCGCCGGGCGACTGTCCACCGCGCTGCTCGAGCGCGTGCTTCCGGGCCCGGCGTCGAGCGATGCCGGGCTGGCGCCCCGTGGCCGTCATCGCCGCGGTCCTCGCCGAGTACGAGCGGGCCCGCCACGCGGCGGTCAGCGTCGCGACGACCGCGGAGAGCAGCGTCTGGCGGTCGGGCGCCCGTCTGGGCTGGCAGCGGCCGGTCGGCTCGTGAAGTACGTCGCGACCCTCGGCGGGACGAGCGAAGTCGTGGAGATCAGCGGCGGCGACGGCCACTACCAGCTCACCATCGGCGATCGCCGCTGGGACGTGGACGGCCGACTCTCGGCCGCCGGCATCTACTCCCTGCTCATCGGCGGCGTGTCCCACGTCGCCACCGTGGTCGATCGGGACGGCACCCGCGTGGTGGATGTCGGGGGAGAGACCTACGAGGTGCGCGTCGAGGAGCAGACACGCTGGATCATCCGCACCCATGGCGGCACCTCGGGGAGCGCACGGGGTCAGACGCTGGTGGCCCCGCTTCCGGGTAAGATCACTCACATCGCCGTGCGGCCGGGAGAGCAGGTCCAGGCCGGCGACACCCTGGTCGTCATCGAGGCGATGAAGATGGAAAACGAGTTCAAGGCGTCGGCGGCCGGGACGGTGGTCGAGGTTCGAGTGCAGCCGGGCCAGGCCGTGAACCCGGGCGACACGCTCGTGGTTATCGAATAGATGGCGCCGGCGATCGAGTTCCACGGCGTCAACAAGTGGTTCGGCAAGCTGCACGTCCTGCGCGACGTCGAGCTGGCGGTGGAGACCGGCGAGGTGGTCGTCGTCTGCGGACCATCGGGCTCGGGCAAGTCCACGCTGATCCGGACGGTGAACGGCCTGGAGCGCGTGCAGCAGGGCGACGTCGTCGTGCTGGGCGACTCGGTCACGCGCCGGGGCGTGAACCTGCCGGCGCTGCGCACGCGGGTGGGCATGGTGTTCCAGTCGTTCAATCTGTTCCCGCACATGACGGCGCTGCAGAACATCATGCTGGCGCCGCGGAAGGTGAAGGGGTTGTCGGAGGCGGAGGCCGCCAAGAGCGCCCGCGCGCTGCTCGAACGGGTCGGGCTGCGCGAGAAGGCCGACAACTATCCGGCCAACCTCTCCGGCGGCCAGCAGCAGCGGGTGGCCATCGCCCGCGCGCTGGCCATGCAGCCCAAGATCATGCTGTTCGACGAGCCGACCTCGGCGCTCGATCCCGAGATGATCAACGAGGTGCTCGACGTCATGACCGCGCTGGCCCGCGAGGGCATGACGATGATGTGTGTCACCCACGAGATGGGCTTCGCCCGCCGGGTCGCCCACCGTGTCGTCTTCATGGATGAAGGGCAGGTGGTCGAGCAGGCCACGCCCGAGGCGTTCTTCACGGCACCCACGTCCGATCGGGGACGGCAGTTCCTATCCAAGATCCTTACCCACTAGGAGGCAGTCGATGAAGCGTACGTTCGCCCTCGTTCTCGTCCTGGCCGTCGCCCTCACGGCGACGCCGGCGCTCGCGCAGGACACCCTGGAGAAGATCAAGAGCTCCGGCACGCTGGTGATCGGCACGCGCACCGGCTCGCCGCCGTTCGCCTACGTCAACAGAGACAACCAGTGGGTCGGCTTCTCGATCGACCTGGTCGAGATGCTGGTCAAGCCGGAGATCGAGAAGGCCGTCGGCAAGCCGATCAAGGTCGAGAAGAAGGAATCGACGCCGCCCACCCGCATCCCGCTGCTGTCCTCGAATGCGGTCGATCTGATCGCCGGGACCATGACCGACACGCCGCAGCGTCGGGAGTCGGTCGATTTCAGCCTCACGTTCTTCTACACCGGCGCTCAGTTCATGGTGAAGAAGGGCAGCCCCATCAAGGGTGTCAACGACATCGCCGGCAAGCGCATCGCCTCGCAGCAGGGCTCGACCAACGCCAAGATCCTGCGCGAGAAGTACCCGCAGGCGCAGCTGCGCGAGTTTCCCGACCAGCCGGCCGCCTTCCAGGCGCTGTTGCAGGGCCAGGTCGATGCCTACACCAACGACGGCATCCAGCTCTACGGGCTGAAGGCCAAGGCGCCCAAGCCGGACGAGTGGGACGTCGTCGGCGACTTCTACTCGGAGGAGCCCTACGGCATGGCCATGCGCAAGGGCGACACCAAGTTCAAGGCCGTGGTCGACGCCGGGCTCAAGAACGGGTTCGAGTCGGGCAAGTACTTCGAGATCTACGAGAAGTGGTTCGGTCCCAAGGGCGAGCTGCCGTACCCGATCACGCCTCAGGTGAAGGCGTATCTGCTGAAGCAGATCGGCAAGTAGCGGCGGCGGGGCCCGGGCGGGGCGCGTGAACTACACCTTCAAGTGGTCCGTGCTCTGGACCGGCCAGTCGGGACAATGGCTGCTCCAGGGCCTCATCACCACGCTGGAGCTGTCCGCGATCGCCTGGGTCCTCGCCGTCGTGCTCGGCATTCTCTCGGGCGCCCTCCGCACGGTGCCGTTCCGGCCCCTGCGGTGGGCCGCCACGTTCTACGTCGAGTTCTTCCGCAACGTCCCGCTGCTGGTGTGGATGTTCTTCTGGTATTTCGGGGTGACGCCGCTGCTGCCGCGCGGCGCCCAGGACTGGCTGTTCAACCACGGGCTGGAATTCTGGGCGGGGACGATCGCGCTCGGCGTGTATCACGGCGCCCGCATGTCGGAGGTGATCCGCTCCGGCATCAGCGCGATTCCCCGCACGCAGTTCGAGGCGTCGCTGGCCATGGGGCTCACGACCTTGCAGGCCTATCGGCTGGTGATCCTGCCGGTGGCCCTGCGGTTGATCGTGCCGCCCGGCACCAGTGAATCGCTCAACCTCCTCAAGAACTCCTCGGTGGCCCTGACGATCAGCGTGGCCGAGCTGACGTTCCAGACGCGCCAGATCGAGACCTACACCGCCAAGGCCATCGAGGCCTTCACCGCCGGCACGCTCATCTACCTGGTGCTCTGCCTGTCGATCTCCACCATCATGGCGCGCGTGGAGCGGCACTACGCGATCCCGGGGCTGATCTCCCGGGCCCAGGCGGGCTGAGCCGTGGATCTCACCGTCATCGCCAACAACTTCAAGTTCCTCATCGTGCAGGGGCTGATCGGGATCGGCCCCTTCATCGGTGGCACCCTGCGGCTGGCCATCCCGGCCATCATCCTGGGGTTCGTCCTGGGCATCTTCATCGGGCTGGCCCGGCTGGCCAGCGCCGCGTGGATCCGCATCCCGGCCACGATCTACGTCGAGTTCTTCCGCGGCGTGCCGCTCGTGATGGTGATCTTCTGGATCTGGTTCGTCATCCCGCAGCTGCTGCGGCGGCCCATCCCCGAGTACGGCGTGGCGCTGACCGCCTTCGTGATCTTCGAGGCGGCCTACTTCGGGGAGATCGTGCGGGCCGGCGTGCAGTCGGTGTCCCGCGGCCAGGTGGAGGCGGCCACCGCGCTCGGCATGACGGCCACCAAGACCATGGCCCACGTGGTGCTGCCCCAGGCGCTCAAGAACATGGTGCCCTCGCTGGTCACGCAGATGATCGTGCTCTTCAAGGACACCTCGCTGGCCTCGATCATCGGCTACGTCGATCTCACCAAGGCCGCCCAGATCGTGAACAATCGCGAGATCAAGCCGTTCGAGCTGTACCTGTTCATCGCGGTCGTGTACTGGCTGTGCACCTACTCGATGTCGCGGGTGGCGCGCCGCTTCGAGCGCCGCGCGGCCTGACGCCGGGTCACGCCGGAGGGTTCCGATGTCCCGACGCATCGTCATCGCCGCTGTCGCCGCCGCCCTGACCCTGCACGCCGCCGCCGCGCTGGCGCACGGGCCCAACCAGCCGCCGCATCAGCAGTACCGGATCGGCGACCTGAAGCTGGAGAGCGGCGAGACCATCAAGGACTTCGCGATCTCCTACGTGACGCACGGCACGCTCAACGCGCAGAAGTCCAACGCCATCCTCATGGTCACCGCGATCAGCGGCAACCATCACCGGCTCGACTTTCTGATCGGCCCCGGCAAGGCGCTGGACACCACGAAGTATTTCATCGTCGCCACCGACGCGATCGGCAACGGCCTCACCACGTCGCCCTCGAACAGCCCGGCCCAGGCCCGCATGGCATTTCCGCGCTTCCTCATCCGCGACATGGTGACCTCGCAGCACAAGCTGATGACCGAGCATCTGAAGATTCCGCACGTGCTCGCGGTGGTCGGCCCCTCGATGGGCGGCATGCAGGCGCTGCAGTGGGGCGTGAGCCAGCCCGACTTCATGGACAGCCTGGTGGCCCTGGTGCCGCTGGCCAGGACGCCGGCCTGGAGCGTGGTGGTCATGGAGGCCAGCCGCAAGGCGATCATGCTCGACCCGGCCTGGAATGGCGGCAACTACACGGCGCCGCCGGCCAACGGCATCCGTCTGTGGCGCGACATCCTGGGCTTCCTGGCCGCGCGGGCGCCCGAGATGTACCGCTACCAGTTCCCCAATCAGGCCGACGTGCTGCCGTGGCTCAAGGCCCAGGAGGACGCGCAGATCGCGCTGTTCGACGCCAACGACTGGATCTACCAGACGTGGGCGTACGACGCCCACGACGTCGGCACCACGCCCGGCATGAACGGCGACTACGTGAAGGCGCTGCGGACGATCAAGGCCAAGACGCTGATCCTGGCCGGGCAGAAGGACCTGCTCAACCCGGAGTGGGAGCCGCTCGAGGCCTCGCGCTACATTCGCGACGTCCGCTACGTGACCATCCGGCCCGAGGCCATCACCGGCCACGCCTCGGCCGGCGGGCTCTTCCCCGCCGACATCGATTTCCTGAACGTCGAGATCACCAGCTTCCTGGACGTCGTCACCGGCCACGGCGCACGGCTGCGCTGAGAGGAGACGCCTCATGGATCTGTCACGTCGAGACTTTCTGGCCTCGAGCACCGCGGCCGCGGCGACCGGTGCGCTCGGGGGTCCCGCGCAGGCCCAGACGCCGCTGATCGTGGCGCAGGCGACCGGGGCGCCCATGCCGCGCGGCTTCGATCCGGCCGATCCCGCGCTGAAGTACGAGCTGATCGTCGCCAACGGTGACGTGCTCGATCCCAGCCAGAAGCTGCGCGGCAAGCGTGACATCGGCATCCGCTACGGCCAGATCGCCGCCATCGCGCCGAGCATCCCGGCCGATCGCGGCGTGCAGCGCATCGACGTGGGCGGCCGGCTGGTGACCCCGGGGCTCGTCGATCTGCACACGCACTTCTGTCCCCACCTCGGCCTCGGTCTGCCGCCCGACGAGCTGGTGGGGATCACCTGCACGACCACGGCGGTGTCGGCCGGTGATGCCGGCTGGCACACGTGGGGCGTGTTCCGTCACCTGGCGCTGGCCAGCGCGCGCACGCGGCTCTTCTCGTTCGTGCACATCTCGTCGATCGGACTGGCGGGCGGCCTGGCCCCGGGCGAGATGCTGAACATCGAGTACGCCAACGTCGACGGCTGCGCCAAGGTCGTCTCCGAGAACCCGGACGCGGTGCTGGGCGTCAAGGTGCGGATCACCGACTCGGTCGTGGGACAGAACGGGCTGGAGCCCCTGCGGCGAGCGATCCGCGCGGCCGAGATGGCGGGCAAAGGCATGCGCGTGATGTGTCACATCGGCTCCGCGCCCGGGAGTCTGTCCGATCTGCTCGATCTGTTGCGGCCGGGCGACATCCTCACCCACGCGTATTCGGGCGCCGGCAACAACACGGTGCAGAACGGCCAGCTGCTGTCGGCGGCGAAGGCGGCCAAGCAGCGCGGGGTGATCATCGACGTCGGGCATGGGGGCGGCAGCTTCGACTTCACGGTGTGCGAGCCCGCGATGCAGCAGGGGATGGCGCCCGACACGATCTCCAGCGACATCCACTCGGTGAGCATCAACACGCCCGGCTACCCGACGCTGCCGTGGGTGATGTCGAAGTTCCTGGCACTCGGCATGCCGCTGGAGGAGGTCGTCGCCCGGGCCACCGTGGAGCCGGCCAAGGTGATCGGCCGGGTGCCTGGTCTCGGCACGCTACAAATCGGCGCGCCGGCGGATCTGGCGATCATGGACCTCGTCGACGGCCCCGTCGAGTTCGTGGACACGCGCAACAACAAGCGCACGGGCCAGCGAAAGCTGGTGCCCTACCTCACCATCCGGGGTGGACGGCCCTTCGGCCGGCCGCCGCTGCCGACGCCGTTCGTGTATTGAGCTCACGCCGGGGAGGGGAATCGCCACCAGGGGAGCGGCGGATCCGTGCCTGAGCGCCAGCTCTCCAACGGCGTGTGCCTGCACTGGCGCGAGGCCGGTGATCCCGCCAAGCCGCCCGTGGTGTGGATCCACGGCGGATCGGTCGAGGACTCGTCCTTCATGGTCTCCGACCTCGAGCCGTTCTTCGGGCGCGTGCGCGCCCTGTTCCCGGACACGCGCGGGCATGGCCGGTCCTCCACGTTCGAGCGAGTGGAGGACTACGGCTATCCGCAGAAGGCCGAGGACGTGCTGCTGTGGCTGGACGCGCTCGGGATCGAGCGGGCCGTGTGGGGCGGGGCGTCGATGGGCGGGGCACTGTCGCTGTGGGCGGCGATCCACGCGCCGGCCCGCGTGCAGGCGGTGATCTCGATCAGCGGGCCGCCCTACGAGCCGCCGGCGGAGGACAAGGCGTGGTGGCGGACGCATCGCCCGTTGATCGAGACCGGGCGGGTGGCCGACTACTTCGACGCCAACGTCCGGCTGCGCATGGGCGAGGCGGCGCTGGCCCGCTTCAAGGCGCGGCCGGAGCGCTACGCGGAGACGATCGAGCGGCTGCGTCGTCACTCCACCGCGTCCCTGCTGGCGCTCCTGGACGAGACCTACTCGCGGCGCGACTGGCTCGAGGACTGCGCGCGCATCCGCTGCCCGGTGCTCGTCATCGCCGGCCGCGAGGATCACTTTCCGACGGTGGCCATGTCCGAGCGGGTGGCCGCGACCATCCCCGGCGCACGCCTGGCCGTCATCGAGGGCGGCGGGCACTTTCCGAATCGCACCCACCGGGCGGAGGTCCAGGCGCTGATCGCCACGTTCCTCGACGAGATCGGCGCCTCACCGCCGATCGGGGCGTGATGTAGATCTCGTGAACGCGGGCGCTTCGGCGTAAACTTCCGCCATGCCCTCAGGCCTGCGAAGGCTCGGCTGCCGTGCCGTTGCCTTCCTGGCGAGCGTCGTCGCGGTGACCATCCTCGTGCTGCTGGCTCTCCATGATTCGCATCTCGGCGCGTGGCTGGTGCGCGAGAACGGCGTCGTGGAGTGGTTGCAGGTCATCCTGATGGCCATCGCGGGCTTGCTGGCGGCCCGCCAGGGCCTGGCCGCGAAGCGCCGCGGCGAGCCATTCGCGCTCGAGCTCGCGATCGCGGCGGCGATGACCATGATCTGCATCGGCGAGATCGATCTCGATCGCGTGCTGTTCGGTGTGAAGATCATCCACACGCGGTTCTTCGTGAGTCCCAATCACCCGCTCGGCTGGCGTCTGCTGGCGGTGCTCGTCGTGGTGGGCCCGCCGACGGCCGTGGGCATCTGGCTCCTCGTGCACGTCCGCGAGCTCTGGCGGGCCAGCCTGCGCGGGCTGTTCGAGCCCTGGGGGCAGACGGCCACCTTCGGGATCGGCCTCTTCATGTTCGTGCAGGTGTTCGAGCGCCGCATCGACCGGCTGCCGTGGCAGCCGCCTGACTTCTTCGAAGAGGTCCTCGAGCTCGTGGCCGCGATCTACATCTTCGTCGGACTTGTCGCCCGGCAACGAGATATCATGATTCGGATGTCGGTCCGACCCTTGATCGGGATCCTCGTCCTGGCTCTGGGGCTGTCGGCCTGCCGGGGTGAGTTCCCGGCCAGTGCCGCCTCCCAGGAGAAGCCAAAGTCTCAGGCACCAGCCGCGAGTCCGCCGGCCCGTGAGGTCAGCGTGGTGCCCGCCATCGAGCGCGCCCTGCCGCGGACCGTGGCTGCCACCGGGACCCTGGCCGCCGAAGACCAGATGACCCTCAGTGCCAAAGTTGCCGGCCGCGTGGAGTCCATCGACATCGACCTGGGCACGAAGATCCACCGGGGCCAGGCGCTCGCTCGGCTCGACCAGACGGACTTCAAGCTCCGGGTCGAACAGGCGGAAGCCGCGCTGCAGCAGGCGCGCGCCCGCCTGGGCTTGACGCCGTCGGGCAAGGACGAAACGGTCGATCCCGAGCAGACCGCCATCGTGCGCCAGGCTCGTGCGGTGCTGGACGAGGCGCGGCTGACGCGGGACCGAAGTGTAAAGCTTCTCGAACAGCAGCTCATCGCCCGGTCCCAGCTCGACACCGCCGAGGCGAATCTCCAGGTGGCCGACGGACGCTACCAGGACGCGCTCGAAGAGGTGCGCAACCGGCAGGCCGTCCTCGCCCAGCGGCGCTCGGAGCTGGATCTGGCCCGCCAGCAGCTCACCGATACGGTGGTCCTGGCCCCGATCGACGGGGCGGTCAGCCAGCGCCTGACCTCGCGCGGTGAGTACCTGGCCGTCGGCGCGCCGATGGCGACGCTGGTGCGGATCCACCCGCTGCGGCTGCGGGTCTCGCGTGCCGGAGCGCGAGGCCAGCGGCGTGCAAGCGGGCCAGCTGGTCCGGCTGACGATCGAAGGCGATCCGACCGTCTATAGCGGGCGGGTGGTGCGCCTGGCGCCGATCGTTCAGGAGCTCAATCGCACCCTGATCGTCGAGGCCGAGGTTCCCAACGAGCGCGGGATGCTGCGGGCCGGCGCCTTCGCCCGGGCCGAGATCGTCACCGAGGCAGCCCAGCCGATCGTCACGGTGCCGACCAGCTCGCTGATCGTGTTCGCCGGGGTCGAGAAGGTGCTGGTGGTGCGCGGCGGCAAGACCGCCGAGGTGCGCGTGCAGACCGGCCGGCGGATGGGCGAGAACGTCGAGATCGTGGACGGGCTCAAGCGCGGCGAGGCGGTCGTCACCAAGCCCGGCAACCTCACCGGCGGCCAGACGGTGAGCGTCAAGCCCTAGGTCATGCAGAAGCTCGCCGAAATCTGCATCCGCCGTCCGGTCTTCGCCACGATGATCATCCTGGCGCTGGTGGTGGTCGGCGCCGCCACCTACGTTCCGCCTCGGCGTCGATCGCTTCCCGTCGGTCGACCTGCCCACCGTCACCGTCCGCGACGAGCCTGCCCGGCGCCTCGCCCGAGGAGATGGAGACCGAGGTCTCGCAGACGATCGAGGAGGCGTCAACACCGTCGAGGGCATCGAGGAGCTGCGCTCCATCTCCGGCCCGGGCAACGCCATCGTCATCGTCACCTTCAACCTCGAGCCGCGACATCGACGTCGCGGCCCAGGACGTGCGCGACCGCGTCGCCGTCGCCCAGCCGCAACCTGCCGCGCGACATCCGGCCGCCGGTCATCTCCAAGTTCGACAACGACCAGCGCGCCGGTGCTCACATCGCGCTCTCCGGCGACCGCTCGCATGCGCGAGCTGACCGAGCTCGCCGACAAGATCGTGCAGGCCCAGCTCGAGCGCTCCACCGGCGTCGGCGAGGTGCGACATCGTGGGCGGCCTGCAGCGCGCGATCAACGTCTGGATCGACGCCGATCGGCTGGCGGCCTACCAGATCCCGATCACCGCGGTGCGCGACGCCATGCGTGCGGCAGAACGCCGAGCTGCCGGGCGGCAACGTCGACGCGCCGGCCGCAGCGAGGCAGTCGCTGCGCACCATGGGCCGCTTCGCGACCCCGCGGGCGTTCAACGACCTGGTGGTGGCCACGCTCAACGGCGCGCCGGTGCGCGTGCGCGACATCGGCTACGCCGAGGACGGCACCAAGGAGCAGCGCTCGCTCGCCCGCCTCAACGGCGTGCCGACCGTCACCCTGGAGGTCCGCCGGCAGTCGGGCGCCAACACCGTCGCCGTGATCGAGGGCGCTCAAGGCGAAGCTCGCGCGCGTCGCAGGCGCAGCTGCCCGCCGGACGTGAAGCTGGAGGTCATCCGCGATCAGTCGCGCTACATCTACGCCGCCCTGCACGAGATCAACCTGCACCTGATCCTGGGCAGCATCCTGGCCTCGCTGGTGGTGCTGGCCTTCATGCGCATCGCTGGCGCTCGACGTTCATCGCCGGCGGTCGCCATCCCGACCTCGGTGATCTCGACCTTCGGCATGATGTGGGCGCTCGGCTTCACGCTCAACAGCGTCACCATGCTGGCCCTGGTGCTGATGGTCGGCATCGTGATCGACGACGCCATCGTGGTGCTGGAGAACATCTTCCGCTTCGTCGAGGAGAAGAAGATGGGCGCCTTCGAGGCCGCCCGCGCGGCCACCGCCGAGATCGGCCTCGCGGTGCTGGCCACGACGCTTCTCGCTGGTCGTGATCTTCGTGCCGGTCTCGTTCATGTCCTCGATCTCCGGGCGCTTCCTCTACCAGTTCGGCATCACCGCGGCGGTGGCGGTGCTGGTGTCGCCTGCTGGTCTCGCTTCACCCTCACGCCGATGATGAGCGCGCGCCTGCTGCGCACCGAGGACGCGACGGCCGCGCGGACGAGGGCCACGGCGGCGAGGCCGCCTCGCGCAGCGGCTTCTACGCCTGGCTCGACCGCGGCTACACGCGGCTCGCTGCGCGCTCGCCATGGCGCACCGGCGCGGTGGTCGCTCGTCTGCCTCGGCGTCGTCGCCCTGGCCTCGATCCGTTCCGCTCTATCGCCTGGTGCAAGCAGGAGTACATCCCCAGCGACGTCGACGAGGCGGAGTTCGAGGTGCAGCGTCACCGGCCCCGAGGGCACGAGCCTCGCCGCCATGGACGAGGCGATGCGCGCCGTCGAGAAGGAGATCCGCAGGATGCGCAGGGCGTCGCAGCGTGCTCGCCTACGGCCGGCGGCGGCTTCCTCGGCCGGCGTGAACCAGGGCAACATCTTCGTGCGCATCGCGCCGCACGAGGAGCGCACGTTCTCGCTTCGCCGCCTCTGGGACGGCCTGCGTCCACGGCGATCCGCTGGCGCGCCTTCCGCGGCAACTACAGCCCAGCGCGACGTCATGATCGAGCTGCGCGCGGCGCTTCGGGCAAGTTCCGCGACATCTGCGCTGCACGGTGCGCAACATCGCCGTCGCTTCAACATCGGCGGCGGCAACTTCGACATCGACTTCGCCCTGCGCGGCCCGGAGCTCGAGACGCTCGTCCGAGCTACGCCGAGCAGCCTCGCGCGAGAAGGCCCAGGAGCATGGCCGGCATCGTCGACGCCGACACCACGCTGCAAGCTCGACAAGCCCGAGCTGCGCGTGGTCAGTCGACCGCGACCGCGCCGCCGACCTGGGCGTGGACACCTCGCAGACATCGCCACCGCGCTGCGCCTGATGGTGGGCGGCGACGACCAGGTCTCGCGCTTCCGCGATCCCAGCGATCAACGACGACTACGACGTGCAGCTCCGCCTGACGGACGCGTACCGCAGCGACCTCGACACGATCTCGCGGCTGTACGTCTCGCGCGACTCGCCTCGACGCCGCCGCACCGGCGCGGCCGCCCAGGTCGGATGGCGCCGGCCGGCGGCCTGGTGCGGCTCGACAACCTCGTGCGCATCGAGCGGACGCCGACCGCCTCCCGCATCGACCGCACTCGACCGGCAGCGCGCAGTGCGCTCTGCGCGCCGGCGTCGCGCCCGGCTACGCGCCTGGCCGACCGGCTGACGGCGCTGCGCAGGCGGTGGACGAGATGAACCTGCCGGCCGCGTACTCGCACGGCGCTGACCGGCCGCGGCCGGAGCTGGAGCGCACCTTCACGCGAGTTCCTCTGGGCCTTCCTGCTCTCGATCGTCTTCATGTACATGATCCTGGCCTCGCAGTTCGAGAGCCTGGTCCACCCGCTGACCATCCTGCTCTCGCTGCCGCTGTCGGTGCCGTTCGCCCTGCTCTCGCTCTGGGCCACCGGCAACACGCTCAACCTCTACTCGGCGCTCGGCATCCTCGTGCTGTTCGGCGTGGTGAAGAAGAACGCGATCCTGCAGATCGACCACATGAACAGCCTGCGCGCGCACGGCATGAGCCGCGACGGACGCCATCATGCAGGGCAACCGCGACCGGCTGCGGCCCGATCCTGATGACCACGCTCGCGCTGGTCGCCGGCATGCTGCCGCTGTGCGGTCGGCACCGGCCCCGGCGCCGAGGAGCGCCGCGCGATCGCCGTCGTCGTCATCGGCGGCCAGACGCTCTGCGCTGCTGCTGACGCTGCTGGTGACGCCGGTCGCCTACTCGCTCTTCGAGGACGCCGCCCAGGCCCTCAAGCTCTCCGCCCCATCCCTGACGCCGTGGCGCCGGCTTGCCCGCAGGGAAGACCGGCGCGCGTGGCGCCAGCGCCTGCGTCGCCCGTGGAGGCGGACGCCGGCGCGTGAGATATCCGGCGGGAACAACGGAGATTGATCTGGCCGGCGGCGAGGCCGCTGAAAACCGGCCATCTGCGTCGTTGGCTCGGCGTTCCCTCCCTGCGGCGTAGGCGGCCTACGCCTCAGTCGGGAACGCCTCGCCGCCTAGCATCTGGCCGGTTTTGAGCGGCCTGCGTTTTTTGGGAGCCTGAAAGCTCCTGTCCTGGAGGTTCTCCACCGAAGGTTGCCCGCGTGCCGTCGTGGGGCGGGCCGAGGGCGGCCCGCCCGCGGGAGATACCAGGGTGGGGTTACGGAGTTAGGCGGCGTGGGGGATGTTTTTGCTGAGCCAGTCGCGGGCTTGGGCGATGCCGGATTCTTCGGCTTCGGGTTGGCTGGAGTAGCGGCGGTTGTCGACTGGGAGCTCGGTGGTTTGCTCGCCGGATGGCGAGCGGTGCTTGATGGAGGCGACGACGGCCCAGCCGTCGGTCATGTCCTCGGTCACCACGGCAAGGGTGTACTCGTCGTTGACGGCGATGTCCTTGCGCTGAACCATATGGCACCTCGCTGACCCGGCCTCAGCTTCCGGTGACTCCAGTGGGCCACCGGGGCCGGGCCGGGTCAAGCGGATGCCGAGGCTACTTGGCCTTGGCCGCCCACTCCGGGTGGTACTCGATCCCGATGGCCTTCATTTCCGCGAGCTTCTCGCCCCAGGCGGCCTTCTGCTTGTCGCGGCCGCGCCGTTCCGTGATCTTGTCCCACTCGCGGGCCGCCGCGTCGAGCGCCTCCTTGGGCGGCTTGCGCTTGGCCAGGGCCTCGGTGATCTCGAACGAGAGCTTGCGCTGGTACTCGTCCGCGCCGGGAATGACCGGATCGGGCACCACCAGCGGGAAGCTCTTTTCGATGGCGTCCAGGTACTCTGGCGCCCCCGGGAAGGCCTTGCGGAACTTCTCGGAGCGGAAGTGCGTGACCCGCCAGGGATCCATGATGGTCTTGGGATCCATCACGATCTTCAGGCTCTGGTCGGGCAGCGAGATGAACTCCAGCAGCTTCATCGTCGGCTCGATCTTCTTGGAGTACTTGGACACGGCCATGGCCCGCCCCGGCGTGATGGCCGGGCGATGGATGATCTTGCCGTCGATGTCGGCGCCGGGCACCAAGCCGAACCCGGCCTTGCCCACGATGACGGACTCGCGCGCATCGCCGACCCGCTTGCCGGTGCTGGTCCACGACACGAGCAGCGGAATCTCGCCCTTGACCAGCATGGTCTTGGGCTCCTCCGACTCGAAGAGGAGCACGCCGGGCGGGTAGTACGGCATCGTGCGCACCATCTCCTCCAGCGCCCGCAGCGCGGGGGCCGAGTTGATGAGCGGCTTCATGTCGCCGTCGAAGTACTGGCCGCCGTAGGAGAAGAATCGCGAGCGCCACCAGTGATACGAGTAGCCGCTGCCGGACGGCTTGTAGGAGGCGCCGGCCCCGAACAGCTTGTTGTCGGTGCCGTCCCAGCCCCAGCCGTGGAAGAACTCGGCGGCGTCGTCCCACTGCTTCCAGGTCTTGGGCGGCAGCAGGTCGTACTTGTACTTGTCCTTGAACTTCTTCTTGTTGTCGGGCCGCTCGAAGGCCACCTTGTTCCAGAACAGCATGTGCACGTCACCGTCGTAGGGCATGCTGACCAGCTTGCCGGCGTGGCGCAGCATCAGCTTCTTGTAGACGTCGGCGATGTCGTCGAGCTGGAAGTCGAGCTTGAGCTTCTGGGCCCACGGCTCCAGCGGCTCGAAGTGCCGTCCGTAGTCGGGCATGTTGCTGGGGCCGAACATGACGAGGTCCCACGGGCTGCTGCCGCTGTTGAACTCGAGCAGGGTCTTGGGCACGAAGGCGTCGAGGGGGATGACCTCCACGTCGAGCTTGATCCCGAGCTTGTCGTACACGTCCTTCTCGACCAGCGACAGCGAGTACTTCACGTACTCCGCGTTGACCACCGCCCGCAGCGTGGTGCCCTCGTAGGGGCGGGTGCCCTGCGCCGGCGCCCGCTCGGGAATGACCCCCGTGGCCACCATCGCGACCAGCGCCAGGACGACCACCGTGAGTGCGAGTTGTCTCATGAGCGAGTCTCCTTTTGGAGTCCGGCTAGCCCTTGGTGCCGCCGAGGGCCAGGCCCTTGACGAGATAGCGCTGGAGCATGAAGGCGACGGCGAAGGCCGGGAGCACGCCGAGCACCACCGAGGCCGAGGCCTCGCCATAGAACATGTCGGTGCCGCCGCTGGTGTAGGTGGTGACCAGCACCATCATGGTCTTGGTCTCGATGCCGGTCAGCACCACCGCGAAGAGGAACTCGTTCCAGGTGGCGATGAACGAGAACAGCGCCACCACGGCCATCCCCGGCGCGATGATCGGCACCACCACCCGCACCAGCGAGCCCAGCCGCGAGCAGCCGTCGATCATCGCCGCTTCCTCGATCTCTACCGGGAAGTCCCGCAGGAAGCCGACGAGCAGCCACACCGCAAAGGGGATGTAGACCACCGTGTAGAGGATGACCAGCCCGAGGTACGAGTTGGTGAGACCGAGGGCCTTGTACATCAGGTACACGGGGATGATCAGCGCGATGGCCGGGAGCATCCGCAGCACGAGCAGGAAGGTGCCGAACACGCTGCCGCCGAAGCGCCAGCGGGCGATGGCGTACGCGGTCGGCAGGCTGACCAGCAGCGCCGCCACCATGCTCATGGAGGAGATGGTCAGGCTGTTCAGGAAGTACCGCAGCCCGCTGGCGCGCGTGAACAGCCCGGCGTAGTGCGCCAGCGACGGGTCCTTGGGAATCCACACCGGCGGAAATGCGAAGAAGTCGTTGTTGCCCTTCAGGGAGGTCGTCAGGATCCAGAAGAACGGTCCCAGGAAGAACACCAGGGTGACGGCCAGCCCCAGATAGGTGAGCACGTCGGCCAGCCACCGGCGAGCCCGGTGGCGGTAGATCCGCCGGACGGCGACCGCCGGGGTGGCGCTGACCAGGGTGCTCATGCCGCCCGCGCCTCCCGCCACCGCTGGACCACCTGGAAGAGCAGGGTCAGGATCAGCACGCCTCCGACGATCACGTAGGAGAGCGCGGCCGCATAGCTCATGCGGAAGTCCTTGAAGCCCACCAGGTAGGTGTTGAAGGCCACCGTCTCGGTGGCGCCGCCGGGGCCGCCGAAGGTCAGCACGAAGATGAGGCCGAAGAGCTTGGTGAGGTCGATCATGCGGATCATCACCCCGACCACCATCGTGAATTTCAGCAGCGGCAGGGTGAGGTGCCAGAAGCTCTGCCAGGACGACGCCCCGTCGACCCGCACGCTCTCGTACAGCTCCTGGGGGATCGACTGCAGCCCGGCCAGCAGCACCAGCATCATGAACGGCGTGTTCTGCCAGACCTCGACCAGGACCACCGCCACGATCGACATGAACGGGCTGGAGAACCAGTCGAAGTAGACGTCGAGCAGACCGAACTGACGGCCGAGGTTGTTGATGGCGCCGTACTTGACGCCGAACATCATGCGCCACGCCATGCCGGCCATGACCGGCGACACCATGGCCGGGATGGCCAGCAGCGCGGTGATGATCGGGCGGCCGTGCGTGACGCGGTTGAGCAGCAGGGCGATGGCCAGGCCCAGGAGCAGCTCGCACACCAGCGAGGGCACGATGAGGACGATCGTGTTCCACACCGAGGCGATGAACCGCTCGTCGCGCAGCAGCGCCTCGGCGTAGTTCCGCGCACCGACGAACGTGGAATCCGAGCCGACCGAGAGGTCGAAGTCGCGCAGTGAGAGGTAGAACGAGTAGATGAGGGGGAACACGATCACGATCGCGATCAGGACGAGCGCGGGCGACGCGAAAGCGAAGGGCTCCCACTGGCGACGCTTCAGCGCGAGGGCGGGAACGCGCACGCGATCCTCCCGGCACGACCCGGCGACGCCCGGGCGCGCACGTGTGGCGTGACTCTGCCCGGGGGCGTCAGGCTTGTCAAGCATCGCGCCGGGACGCTCGAGTCGGCGGCCCCGGAAAGACCGCATGAGAATCACCGGCATCGAGACGCTCGTCGTGGAGACGGGCTTCACCCCGCGCCGCCCATGGCTGTTCGGCGCCGTGTTGACGTCCGCGTGGAGCGTGGTGGCGGCGGGCGGCGGGGCCGAGGGGCGCGTGGCCCCGGGCGCGCCAGCACGGCTCGCCTGTCGCCGTAAGTCGCTCCGGGCACGGCTCGCTCGGGCCCCCCATCCCCCGGAGGGGGTTGGGGCGCGGCCTCTTCGAATTGTCGGTGGCTCGCTCGCCGAGCCCTTCGCTCAAACGGCGACGACGGCTCGCCGTGATGGCGCGCCCGGGGCCACGCGCCCCTCGGCCCCGCCGCCCGCCGCCACCACGCTCCACGCGATCCAGTGGTCGCCGACCATTCGAGAATCCTCTCGAGAATCCTCATCCGTGCGATAGCCGCCGGCGTTCGAGCATCGTCATCCGTGCGATCAGCCAGCGACCATTCGAGCATCCTCGCCGGTGCGATCGTCCAGCGACCGTTCGACCAACCGCGTTCGAGCGCGGGCTTTGCCCGCGCAATCCGAGTTCTGGGGGGAGGCACCGAGAAGCACGCCGTCAGGCGTGCGACGAGGGTCGGAAGGGGGGCGAAGCCCCCCTCCGAGCTACTTCACCGCGCCGGCGGTGAGGCCGGAGACGTAGTAGTCGAGGAAGAAGACGTAGATGATGACAATCGGCACGGAGCCGAGGACGGCGCCGGCCATGAGGGAGCCCCAGTAGTAGATGTCGCCGCGGATGAGCTCGCTGGTGACGCCGACGCTGGCGGTGAACTGGTCCGACGACGATGTGAAGGTCAGGGCGTAGATGAACTCGTTCCAGGACAGGGTGAACGCGAACAGGATCGCGCACACCAGGCCGGGGATGGCGATGGGCAGCACGATGCGGAAGAGCGCCTGGATGCGAGTGGCGCCGTCGACCATGGCGCACTCCTCGACCTCTTTCGGCACCGTACGGAAGTAGCCCATGAGCAGCCACGTACAGAACGGGACGAGGAAGGTCGGATAGGTCACGACCAGCGCCCATTTCGAATCGCCCAGGCCCAGCCAGTTCACGACCTGGGCCAGCGGTAAGAACAGCAGGGACGTCGGCACCAGATAGGTGACGAAGATCCCCGTCCCGAAGCTCGACACGCCGAAGAAGCGCATCCGCGCCAGCGCGTACGCCGCGAAGGTGCCGATCACCACCGAGACCGACGTGGCCAGCCCGGTGACGAGCAGGCTGTTCTTCGTCCAGGTCAGGAACGCGGTGTCCCACAGGAGCTTGGTGTAGTGCTCGAGGGTGGGCCCTTGCCGGATGAGCAGCGGCACCGCCTTGCGGTCGTACAGCTCGCGGTCCTGCTTCAGCGACGTGATCGCCATGTGATAGAAGGGAAACAGCGCGAAGACCAGGAACGGCAGCAGCAGCGCGTGGATCAGAATCTTGCGCCCCAGCGTGCGCCGCATCAGTTGGCCTGCCGACGGACGAACCGCAGCTGCGCCCACACCACGAACATCAGCACCGGGAAGAGGTAGAGCGAGATCGCCGCCCCCTCGCCGATGCGCCCGCTCTCGAGCCCGATCTGCCGGCTGAGGGTGGCGAACAGGTGGGTGGCATTGATCGGCCCGCCGTGGGTGAGGACGTAGACGATGTTGAACTCGCTGAAGGTGAAGATCGTCGAGAACAGCACGACGATGGCCAGCACCGGCTTGAGCAGCGGCAGGGTCACGTACCAGAAGCGCCGGCCCGCGCCGGCGCCGTCGGTCTCGGCCGCCTCGTAGAGATCCTTGGGGATGGCCACCAGGCCGGCCAGGATCGTGATGGCGAAGAACGGTAGCCCGCGCCAGATGTTGACCAGCACCACCGCGGCCATCGCGTAGTACTTCTGGCCCAGCCAGTTGGGTCCGGGCGGATCGAGCAGGCCCATGGCGATGCCGGTCCAGTTCACCACGCTGTAGAGCGAGTTGAACATCCACCACCAGCCCAGCGTCGACAGCGCGGTGGGGATGACCCACGGCAGCAGCACGGCGCCGCGGATGAGCCGCTTGAACCACAAGGCCTCGTTGAGCAGCAGCGCGAGGCTGACGCCGAGGACCAGCTTGAACGCCACCGAGATACCGGTGAACACGAAGGCGTTCTGGAAGGTCTGACGGAAGGTGTCGTTGTCCCACAGGTTGATGAAGTTGCGCAGGCCGATGAAGGTGCTGGGACGCCCGATGAAAGCGTTGGACAGCGCCAGGTAGATCGCCATCCCGAAGGGGTAGGCGACGAGGAGCCCGATGAGCAGCAGGGCCGGGGAGATGAAGAGTGGCCCCAGGAACGACTCGCGGTCGAGCATCTCTCGTAGCCGCGGTCGGAACCCGGTGCGGCGGACGGGGTGGGCCAGCTCGAGGTCGCTGATGGCCACTGGCGGCTACCCGGCGGCCACGATCTTCTTCATCTCGTTCTCGGCCCAGGCGATCGAGTCCTTGGTCGAGGTCCCGGTGACCGCCTTGGCCAGCATGTTGGGCAGGATGAACGAGTTGGTGATGAGCTGGACCTTGTCCGACGCTGGCGCCGGCCAGCCGTAGGTGTGGTAGTTCACCCCCTCACCCTTGAGCACGGCGAGCTTGGGATCGGTCTTGAGCACCGGGTGGTCCGCCAGCTTGGTGTAGGCGGGCAGGTTGAAGCCGCCGCCCGACATGATGTACTCGTCGTACACTTCCCGCTTGCCGAGCAGGTAGCGGATCCACTCCTTCGCGGGCTCGATGTTCTTGGAGAACTTCCAGATGCCGATCGACCGCGGCGCGTCCGTGTCGTGACGGCCGGCGGGCCCCGAGAGGCTCTGGTGGTGGTTGATCGAGTCGGCGGTGATCAGCTTCTGGTCGCGGGCGACGATGTAGGCGCTGACCGGGTTGTGGATCCAGCCGGCCTTGCCCTGCTGGAGCGACTCGTTGTTGCTCGCGTCGCTCCACGACAGGACCTCGGCCTCCATGCAGTCGCGATAGACCTTCTTGTACCACTCGACCACTTCGGCCGTCTGCGGGGCGTTGATCTTGACCGTCTTGCCGTCCGTATCGACTTCCTTGGCGCCGTAGCACCACATGATGGCCGAGCCGGTCGAGATGGAGTCGAAGTTCTGGCTGATCGGGATCCCGATCGGGTTGCCCATCTTCTTCAGCTCGATCCCGACCTTGTAGAGCTCCTCCCAGGTCTGGGGAGTCTTGAGCCCGGCCTTCTTGAAGAGATCCTCCCGGTAGGCCGAGACGAACACCTGGTGATACTGGGGTACCGCGCGCCACACGCCCTTGACGTGGGCGGCCTCGTAGCCCGACCCGATGACCTTGCCGTACTTCTTCTCGAGGTCGCTGATGATGTCGGACAGGTCGATCAGCTGGGGCTCGTAGAGCCACGGCACGTGCATGCGCATCTCGATGAGGTCGTGGCCGGCCTGCGTCTGCACCTCGGAGGCGTACTTGGCCGCCTGCTGCGGGGCGGCGATGTGGTCGATACGGATCTTGATGCCGGTGTCCTTGGTGAAGCGCTGGCCGATCTCGCCGAGCTTCTTGTCCGACAGCGGCGCGAAGTTGGCCCAGCAGAGGTACGAGATCTCGCGCACCTGGCCGATCGCGGGCGGCGTCTTGGTGGCCAGGATGCCGGCGAGGCCCGCGGTGGCGGTGGTCAGGAACTGTCGACGACTCTGTCGCATGAGCCCTCCTCGAGGGTCGGACCGTTCAGAACGGTGATACGAGACAGGCTGTTGGACTGTATGGGCCGAAGGCAGCACCTGTCAAGCCGGCGGCGCCAGCGTGTGAGATGAACGCAAGCCCGGGGTCTCACGTTCCCTTCGGCGTCCAGTCCTTGAAGCGCTGCCGCAAGACCTTCTTGTCGAACTTGCCCACGCTGGTCTTGGGTACGGATTCGAGCAAGACGACCTCGTCGGGCAGCGCCCACTTGGCCAGCCGGGGGCGCAGGAAGTCGAGGATCTCCTGGGGCGCCAGCGTCACCCCGGGCTTGGGGACGACACAGGCCAGCGGCCGTTCGACCCACTTGGGGTGGGGGACGGCGATGACGGCGGCCTCGAGCACCTTCGGGTGGCCCATGATCATGGTCTCGACGTCGATCGACGAGATCCACTCGCCCCCCGACTTGATCAGGTCCTTGGTGCGATCGGTGATCTGCACGTAGCCCTCGGGATCGACGGTGGCGACGTCGCCGGTGCGGAACCAGCCGTCGGCGGTGAAGCGATCGGCCGATTCGGGATTGTCGTAGTACGCCCGGACGATCCACGGCCCGCGCACCTGGATCTCGCCCATGGCGACACCATCCCACGGCTGCTCACGCCCCTCGTCGTCCACGATGCGCAGATCCACACCCACCGAGGCGTACCCCTGCTTGGCGCGCACCGCGTACTGCTGGTCCTCCGGCCACTGCCGCATGTAGCTCTTGAGCCGGCTGATGGTGCCCATCGGGCTCATCTCGGTCATCCCCCAGGCGTGCACCATCGAGGCGCCGACCTTCTTGTCGAAGTGCTCGAGCAGGTGCCGTGGGGCGGCCGAGCCGCCGATGGGAATCGCGCGGATGGACGAGATGTCGTAGCCCTCGCGCTCCACCAGCTCCTTCACCGCGATCCACACGGTGGGCACGGCGCCGACGAACGTGACCTTCTCCGCCTGAGTGATCTCGCAGATGTCGCGCGGCTGGGGGTTGGGGCCGCCGAAGATCTGCGTCGAGCCCACCATCGTCCCGCGTGAACGGCACGCACCACGCGTTGGCGTGGAACATCGGCACGATGTGCAGGATGACGTCGCTCTCGGAGATCGCCAGGGAGTCGGCCATGGCCTGGGCCAGGCAGTGCACGTACAGCGCGCGGTGCGTGTACACGACGCCCTTGGGGTGGCCGGTGGTGCCGGACGTGTAGCACATCCCCGCGGCATCGGTCTCGGCCAGCTGGGGCCAGGCCGCCAGCGGCCTGGCCGCGGTGATCAGCGTCTCGTACTCCGGCAGGTCAGCCGGCACGTCGGCCGCCGCATCCGGATGACCACCGGTGCTCGGCGCGCCGTCGCGCATCACGACGATCGTCCGCACGGTGGTGAGCCGCTCGCGGATGGCCGCCAGCACGGGCCACACGCTTTCGTCCACGAAGATCACGGAATCGCCGGCGTGGTTGATGATGTAGGTCAGGTCCTCGGCGGAGAGCCGGAAGTTCAGGGTGTGAAGGACCGCGCCGCTCAGCGGGATCGCCCAGTAGAGCTCCAGATGGCGGTGGCTGTTCCAGGCCAGCGTGGCTACGCGCTCGCCCTTGCGCACGTCGAGATCGCGCAGCACGCCAGCCAGGCGCAGCGTGCGCTCGGCGAAGTCGGCGTACGTGTAGCGGAACAGCGGCTGACCGGGGCGCCGGGTCGCCAGCGTCTTGTTCGCGAAGAGCCGGCGGCTCCGCTCGAAGAACTGCGTCAGCACGAGCGGGTAGTCCATCATGAGGTTGTCGAGTGGTGCGGTCATCAGGTGCCTCCCGGGCTGCTGTTTGTAAGATCTACCTCGAATACCCTCCCAGGGCCGGCCGTCCTACGTGCTGAGAGGAGGATAACGCGATGGAACGCAATCCCTGGAAACTCGCGACGATCGGCATGGCCCTGGTCGGGACCACGGCGCTGGGAACCGGCCTGACAACCGCGTACATGCTTCGGCAGCCGGCGGACGCGCCAGAGGTTGCTGCTCCGACGCGCGCCATCGTGGCGCCGCGCGCGGTGGGGGCGCCCGCCCGCGGTCGCGCGGCCCGCCGCGGCTGCCGGTGGCAGCGCGCGTGACGCCGGCCGCGACGCCGACGGCCGTCGCCGCCGCGGATTGCGCGACCGGAGTCGATCGGGCGAAGCGGATCGCCAAGCCCGGCGCGCTCGGTGGCCTCCTCGGCGCCGGACTGGGTGCGGCGGGCGGCGCCATCGCCGACGGCGGTAGCGGTGCTGGCAAGGGCGCTCTGATCGGCGGGCTGGCCGGGGCCGCGCTCGGCGGCGGCTACGGCGCGTACCAGACCAAGAACGAGTGCGGCACGATCTTCGGCGGCGCGTTCGCCGGTCCGGCGCAGGCGGCCGCGCCGGTGACGACGTCGCCCGTCGCGTTCAACGGCAAGGGGATCACCGTCGAAAACGCGCGCTAACCCCATACGCGCGAGCACGACGGACATCCCGGCGGGGCCGGGAGGCGATGACGTCTCGATCAAGCCTCCCGGCCCCGCACCGTCTCGCGCGCTGCGCATCCCGTTTGCCGCCTGTTCGACGATGGTTCGTGCATGGTATCGTGGCGCCGATGAAATCGCGCTGGAACGCCGCCGAGGCTGCCACGCTGTCCGGTGTCGATCTCATCGTGTACGCCTCCCGTCTGGTCGGCGCCGAGTCTTCGCTGGTCGTGTGGGGTGGCGGCAACACCTCCGTCAAGGTCCTCGAGCGCGATCACCGCGGGCGCGAGATCCCCGTCTTGCGCGTCAAGGGAAGCGGCTCCGACCTCAAGTCGATCCAGCGCAAGGATTTCCCCGGCGTGCGGATGGACGATATCCGGGCGTTGCTCGAGCGCGACGACATGGGCGACGAGGAGATGGTGGCGTACCTCGCCCACGCGCTGCAGGAGCCGGGTGGCGTGCGTCCGTCCATCGAGACGTTGCTGCACGGCTTCGTGAGCGCCCACGCGGTGGTCCACACCCACGCCGACGCCGTCGTGTCGCTCACCAACAACGACCGCGCGGCCGACGTGCTGGCGGGCGTCTACGGCAAGGACGTGATCGCGCTCGACTACCGCCGGCCGGGATTCAAGATCTCGCGCGAGGTGGCCGACGCGATCGCCGCCAACCCGCAGGCGCGGGCGCTGCTGCTCTCCAAGCACGGCACGATCACCTGGGGTGCGACGGTGCGCGAGGCCTACGAGGCCACCGTCGAGCTGATCACGCGCGCCGAGGACGCGATCGCCGAGCGCCAGCGCGGCCGCCGGATCTTCGGCGGGCCGCGCGTGGCGGTCGCCGAGCCCCCGGCGCGGCGCGCGAGCGCGCTGGACCTGCTGCCGCGGCTGCGCGGCCGCCTGTCGCGCGCGCGCCGCGTGATCGTCGGCTTCGACGACACGGAGGCGGTGACCGAGTTCGTCTCCTCCGTCGAGGCCTCGGCGGTGAGCCAGGTCGGTCCGGCCACCCCCGATCACACGATCTACACCAAGCGCGCTGCCCTGCTTCGTGGATCTCGACCGATGCGGCCGACACCGCGACGACGTGGACGGCGATGGAGAGCGCGGTCGAGCGCTTCGTGCACGACTACACCGCGTACGTCGCCAGCCATCGGGGCGCCGGGCGTCGAGCTGCTGGATGCCGCTGCCGCGGGTGGTGCTGGTGCCCGGCCTCGGCATGTTCACCGCCGGCCGCGACGCGCGCACGGCGGGCATCGTCAACGACATCTACCACCACACGATCGCGGTGATCGGCCAGGCCTCCGCCTTCGGCCGCTACGTCTCGCTCACGGCCCGTGACGCGTTCGACGTCGAGTACTGGCCGCTGGAGCTCTACAAGCTCACGCTGGCGCCGCCGGAGAAGGAGCTGGCCCGTCGCATCGTGCTCGTCACCGGGGGCGGCTCCGGCATCGGCCGCGCGGTCGCTCAGCGCCTGGCCGCCGAGGGCGCGCACGTGGCGATCACCGATCTCGACGCGGACTCCGCGCGGCGGGTGGCCGACGAGGTCACCAAGGCGGTCGGCGGTGGCCGGGCGCTCGGCCTCGGCATGGACGTCACCAGCGAGGCCTCGGTGCGGGAGGCGTTCGAGGCGACGGTGCTCGCCTGGGGCGGCGCTCGACATCCTCGTGTCCAATGCCGGCATCGCCCACTCCGCACCGGTGGACCGGATGGCGCTGGCGGACTGGGAGCGCTCGTTCGCCGTGAACTCGACCGGTCACTTCCTGGTCGCCCGCGAGGCGATGCGCGTGCTGATCCGCCAGGGCATCGGCGGCTCGCTGGTCTTCGTGGCCACCAAGAACGTGATGTCGCCGGGCAAGGACTTCGCGGCCTACTCCGCGGCCAAGGCGGCCGAGGCGCAGCTGGCCAAGGTGCTGGCGCTGGAGGGCGCGCCGCACGGCATCCGCTCCAACATCGTGAATCCCGATGCCGTCTTCCAGGACTCCAAGCTGTGGTCCGAGGAGATCCGGCGCGAGCGCGCCGCCGCCCAGGGCATCGCGGTCGACCAGCTCGAGGACTTCTACCGCAAGCGCAACCTGCTCGGCGCGCGCATCCTGCCCGGATGACGTCGCCCAGGCCGTGCTGTTCCTGGCCTCCGATCGCGCGGCCAAGACCACCGGGCTGCACGCTGACCGTGGACGGCGGCGTGAAGGACGCCTTTCCCCGCTGACGATGCGCTTCGGCGTCCAGCTCTCGATCAAGCCGCCCGCCGAGCAGTTCGAGCTGGTGCGGCGCGTGGAGGCGCTGGGCTTCGAGTCCGTGTGGACGGGCGACCACGTGTCCTTCCACAATCCCATGTACGAGTCGCTCACGCTGCTGGCGACGTACGTGCCGATCACCAGCCGGATCCGTCTCGGCACCGCCGTCTACCTCCTGGCGCTCCGCACGCCGGCGATCGCCGCCAAGATCACCTCGACGCTCGACGCGCTGTCGGGCGGGCGGCTGATCTTCGGCGTCGGCGTGGGCGGCGAGAATCCCAAGGAGTTCGAGGTGGTGCGGGGTGCCGCACCACGAGCGGGGCGCGCGGGTCACCGAGGGCATCGACGTCGTGCGCACGCTGTGGCGCGATACGCCGGCCAGCTTCAAGGGCCGCTTCACCCAGTTCGAGGGCGTGTCGCTCGATCCCAAGCCGGTGCAGAAGCCGGGGCCGCCCATCTGGATCGGCGGGCGCTCGGACGCCGCGCTGACGCGCGCCGGACGGCAGGGCGACGGCTGGGTGTCCTACGTGGTGCAGCCCGAGCGCTACGCCCAGGGCGTGGACAAGATCCGGGCCGCCGCGGCCGGCCGGTCGCTCGACAGCTTCGCGTTCGGGCATCTCGGCTTCATCACGGTGGGCCGTGACTGGGAGTCGGCCAAGGCGGTGTGGGCGCAGGCCCTGAGCCGGCGCTACGCGCAGGACTTCGAGCCGCTGGCCCGCAAGTACGGCATCATCGGCACGCCCGAGCAGTGCGCCGAGCAGATCGCGCGCTTCGAGGCCGCCGGCTGCAACTACATGATCGCCAACCCGATCGGCGACCCCCAGGACGAGCGCGATCAGGTCGAGCGGATCGCCGCGGACGTCCTGCCGCTGCTGCGCTCCGGGAGCGCCACGAAGGGGGCGTAGCCCCCGCGGCGCCGACCGATGCCCGGCAAGCCGGTGCCGTGCCGCGCGCGCGTGACGGCGGTGCGCGCGCTGGCGAGCGAGGTGCTCGAGGTCGACCTGGCCATGATCGATCCGCCGTCGCTTCCCTTCGAGGCCGGTCAGTGGGTCTCGGTCCCGTTCGGACCCAAGCGCGTGCGCGCCTACTCGATCGCCTCCACGCCGCGCGCCTCCTCTGCGATCACCCTGTGCGCCGACGTGGCGCCGGACGGGCCGGGCTCGCGCTGGTTTCGCGGCCTCACCCTCGGCAGCGAGGTCGAGTTCAAGGGGCCGCTGGGCGGATTCGTCTGGAGCCGGGAGCCGACGCGGCGTCCGCTGTTCGTGGCCGAGGAGATCGGCATCGTCCCCATCCGCGCGATCCTCGCCGACCTCGACGAGCAGGGCGTCGAGCTGGCCGCGACGCTGGTCTACTGGGCGCGCGATCCCACCTGGCTCGTGTACGACGAAGAGCTCCGGGCGCTGACTCGCCGGCGTCCCGGCTTCGCGTATCATCCGATCGTGCGCACCGGTGAGCGGACCGCCGTGCAGGAGTTGGCCTCGGTCGTGGACCGCCTCGTGACCGACGTCGGCGACCTCGTGGCGTACGTCGCCGGCGGCGAGGGCGCCATCAATTCCGTGCGCGAGGTGCTGATGGCCAAGGGACTCGAGCGCCGGGCCATCAAGTGGGAAAAGTTCTGGTGACCCTGCCGCGGGTGATGGCGGCCGCCGGGCTCGCGCCTGCTGCTCTGGCTCGCGGCTCCCGCGCCCGTCGCGGCCGATCTGTCGAGCGTGGGCGGCGAGGCGGCCGTCGGCGCCAACGGCACCGGCGAGGCCTGTCGCGTCCGGCTGGTCCAGGACGACACCGCGCGCGGCCTGCAGCGGTTCAATCTGTACTGCGACGGCTGGACCGTGGCCAGTGGCACGCTCTTCCGCTTCCGCGTCTCCCGCGAGTTCACGCCGGAGCGGCTGCTCACCGACAGCACGTTCCAGCGGGGCTACGAGACGCGCCTGGGCGCGTGCGGCGCGGTCGAGCCGACGACGCTCGCCGATGGCACGCTGGCTGCGCTGCGCCAGTGCGCCCGGCTCGAGCGCGGCTGGCCCGTCGTGGTGGCCGCCACCGTGGTCGACGGACGCGGCATCGCCTTCGAGACGTTTCCGACCAACGTGCGCGTGCTGGAGGCGGCGGTCGCGGTGCTGCGCGGCAAGGCTCCCGCGGGGGGCACGCGCGAGGGCGCGCTCTCGCCGGCGATCCGGCGCGCCGAGGGGATCGTCGGCGCCTCCGGCAAGCTGATCGGCATTCAGGACATCGGTGCGGCCGAGGTGCTCTGGCGTCTCGGCAAGCTGCAGTACCGCTCCGGCAACTACGCGGCGGGGGAGGCGACCTTCGGCCGGCTGCTGGAGATCCACGAGCGTGTTCTGGGACCCAACCGCCCGGGTGCAGCCGCGATCCTGAACGAGCTGGCGCTCACCATCGGTCACCAGGGGCGCTTCGACGACGCCGATCGGGTCTTCGCGCGCGCGGAGACGGCGGCCCAGGCGTCCTTCGTCCAGGAAGACACGCTGATCCTCTTCGCCTATCGCGCCTCGGTCCATCGCGACAACAACCCGGCCGATGCCCTGCGGTGGTCCGAGCAGGCGGTGACCATCGCCGAGCGCTTCCCGGAGACCTCGCGCGGCCGTCCCTTCAGTCTGGCCATCCACGCCATCGCCCTGCGCACCAGCAAGCGGCTGCCGGAGTCCGAGACCGAAGCGCTGAAGGCGATCGGGATGTTCGAGCGCCCCGGCCAGGACCCGGACTGGCGGCTCTGGTGGGTCGGCGAGCTGCACGAGCTCCTCGGCCGCATCTATCGCGAGCAGGGGCGATTCGCCGACGCCCGCCGGGAGTTCGGCCTGGGCCTGGCGCGCCGCGAGATGCTCTTCGGCGAGGCGGCGCCGCGATCGATCGAGGGGCACGTGTGGCTGGCGCAGACCGAGCAATCGGCCGGCGATCTCGACGCCGCCCTCAAGCACTACCGCCGGGCGGCCGACCTGCAAGTGAGCAACCGGGCAGCGCTCGAGGGCGCGCGCCTGCCGTCCGTGCTGTTCTACCTCGAGGCGCTGGCGCGCGCGGGCGAGCAGCGGCCGGACGCGCGCGCCGCGCTCGCCGCCGAGACCTTCACCGCGATGCAGATTCCGCGGGGCAACGAGACGGCCAAGGCGTTGCGGGCGATGGCCGCGCGCGTCGGCAGCGGCGAGCCGAAGCTGGCGGCGCTCACGCGCGAGCTCCAGGACGTCACCCGGCGCCGCACGACGATCCGGGCGGCGCTCGCCGAGGAGATGACCAGGCCGGTCGAGCAGCGGGAGGTGAGAGAGGACGACCTCAAGCGACAGCTGCGTGAGGCGGAAGACAAGGCCGAGGCGCTCGAGACGCAGCTGCAGGCCGAGTTTCCGCGTTACGCGCGGCTCACCGCCGAGCGGCCGCTGTCGGCGACCGAGGTCCAGGCGTTGCTGCGCCCCGACGAGGCGCTGATGGCGATGCTGCCGGGCAATCAATCCACCTTCATCGCGTTGATCCTGCGCGGCACGGTCCACACCTACCGGGCGCGGATCGGCCGGGCCGGGCTCGACGCCGAGATCAAGGCGTTGCGGGCCAGCCTCGACCTCACCGCCGGTCAGCGGGCGTTCGATCTGGAGCGGGCGCGGAATCTGTACGGACTCCTGTTCGGACCGGTCGACGGCTGGCTCTCGGGGATTCAGCATCTGCTGGTCGTGCCCTCCGGGCCGCTGCTGGCGTTTCCGCTCGGGGCTCTGGTGACGAATGGCGCCGCACCCGATGCCGACCTCGACACGGTGGGCTACCTGGGCAGCAGCCTCGCCATCAGCGTCCTGCCCTCGGTGGCCGCGCTTCGCGATCTGCGCGCGGTGGCCGGGCGCTCGAGCGCGCCCCAGCCCTTCATCGGCTTCGCCGACCCCGCTTTCGGCGGCGACGGCAAGGATCGTCGCACCGTGTCCGACGCCGCCAATCTCTGCCGCCAGGGTGAGCCGATCGATCCGGCCGTGCTGCGAGGCTTGCCGCGGCTGCGAGAGTCGGCGGACGAGGTCACGCGCATCGCCGCCGCGCTGGGGGCGGGCAAGGACGCGGTGGTCACCGGCGCGGCGGCGACCGAGCGCCGGGTGCGCGAGAGTGATCTCGCGCGGTATCGCGTCGTGGCCTTCGCCACGCACGGGCTCTTGCCGGGAGAGCTGCGGTGCCAGGCCGAGCCGGCCCTGGCGCTCTCGCCGCCCGCCACGCCCACCCCGGGTGAGGATGGCCTGCTCGACGCCAGCGAGGTGGCGACGCTCAAGCTCGACGCCGACTGGGTGGTCCTCTCGGCCTGCAACACCGCGGGCCCCGACGGCACGCTCGGCGGCGAGAGCCTCTCGGGACTGGCGCGCGCCTTCTTCTACGCCGGGGCGCGCTCCGTGCTGGCGTCGCACTGGGCGGTGGCCTCCGGCCCGACGGTCGATCTCACGACCGCGATGTTCGCGGCGTACGCGCGCGACAGCAGCATCGGCAAGGCTGAGGCGCTCCGGCGCGCCCAGACGGCGGTGCGGCTCCGGCTGCAGACGGCGCACCCGTTCTTCTGGGCGCCGTTCGTCCTGGTCGGCGACGGCGGCGCCAGCCGATGAGACGGACAGACGCGTGGCGGACCTGACCGGCGGCGAGCTGGTGGCGCGGGTGCTCAAGCAGGCGGGCGTGGGCCACGTCTTCACCCTCTGCGGCGGCCACATCGCGCCGATCTACGACGGCTGCCTGCAGGACGGCATCGACATCATCGACACCCGCCACGAGCAGGCCGCCGCCCACGCCGCCGACGCCTGGGCGCGGCTCACGCGCGACGTCGGCGTCGCGATCGTCACCGCCGGCCCCGGCGTCACCGACGCGGTCACCGGCGTGGCCAACGCCACGCCGCGCGCAGTCGCCGCTGGTCGTGCTCGGCGGCGCCGCCGAGCTGCGGCCTGCGCGGGCAGCGGCGCGCTGCAGGAGATGGAGCAGGTGGCGCTGCTGCGGCCGATCACCAAGGGCGCGTGGTCGGTCACCGAGACGCGGCGCATCCCCGAGGTGCTCGACGACCGCGATCCGCGTCGCCAACTCGGGCGTGCCGGGCCCGGTCTTCGTCGAGCTGCCGTTCGACCTGCTGCTCACCGCGCAGGTCGAGGACCGACTCGCGCCGATCCCGCCGACTACGTGCATCGTCGCCGGTCGGCCGGCGATCCGCCGGCCATCGAGCGACTGCGCGGCGCTGCTGGCCGCCGCCGAGCCGGCCCGTGGTGATGGCGCGGCGGCGGCGTGTACTGGGACGACGCCGCGGCGTCGCTGCGCGGCGTTCGTCGAGCGCGTCGGCATCCCGGTGTTCATGAACGGCGATGGGCCGCGGCGCCCTGCCCGTCCGATCATCCGCCGCGTTCGCCCACGCGCGCGGCGTTCGCGCGGGCCAGGCCGACGTCGTGCTCGTCGTGGGCACGCCGCTCGACTTCCGCGTCGGCTACGGCCGGCCGCCGACGTTCGCCGAGGACGCCGCGGTGCAGATCGACCGCGACCCCGCCGAGCTCGGGCAAGAACCGCCCGCTCGCCGTCGGCATCGCTCGGCGACATCGGCGCGATCCTGCGATCAGCTCGGCGCGGCGCTGCCGGCCGGGCTGCAGCGCGCGCTTCGCAGGCCTGGCGGCGCCGAGCTCGGCGACCGAGGAGACGAAGGCGCGCGTCGAGCGCTCGAGGCGCAGTGCGCGTCCGACGACGTGCCCATCACCACTATCGCCTGGGCCGCGGACATCGCGCGCCACGTCACGCCCGACACGCATCGTCGTCGGTGACGGCGGCGACTGCGTCGGCCTGCGCCGTCGAAGATCGTGCCGCCTGCACCGCCCGGGCCACTGGCTCGACCCCGGACCGCTCGGCTGCCTCGGCGTCGGCCCGTCGTTCGCGATCGCCGCCAAGCTCCTCGATCCCGGACCAGAAGGTGCTGCTGATCTCCGGCGACGGCTCGTTCGGCCTCAACGGCATCGACTTCGAGACGGCGTGCGCTTCAAGCTGCCGGTCACCTGCGTCGTCGGCAACGACGCCGGCTGGGGGCAGATCCGCGGCCCGCAGCTGTCGATCTTCGGCGAGCGAGCGCGCGTCGGCGACCTCGCTGCCGACCTCGCGTACGACAAGGTGGTCGAGGCGTTCGGCGGCCGTGGCGTGCTCGTGCGCGAGCCCAAGGACATCGGGCCGGCGCTCGAGCGTGCGCTCGCGTCCGAGGACGTGTGGTGCATCAATGTCGTGCTCGACCCGGCGGCGTATCGACGAACGGGCCAAGTCTCGATGGCCATTTGATCTCGCGGTGCGTGGCGGTCGGTGACGCGGGCGCCGGGTCGCATGTGCGTTGGGCGCGCCAGCATGGCTCGCCTGTCGCCGTAGCTCGCTCCGGGACCGGCTCGCTCGGGCCCCCCATCCCCCAGAGCGACTGTCTTGCGAGTCAAGCGGGTTGCCAAGGGCGCCGATCACGCAGCATCGCGTTGAGGATGGTGAGCAGCTTGCGCATCGCGGCGGTGATGGCGACCTTGCTGGGCCGGCCGGCGGTTCTCAGCCGCTGGTGGAACAGCCGAATCACGGGGTTGTGCTTGATGGCGGCGAGCGTGGCCATGTACAGCACACGGCGGACTGGCGGCCGGCCGCCGGCGATCATGCGACGTCCGCGGAAGGTGCCGCTGTCCGGGCGAAGGGCGCCAGTCCGGCGAGCGCGGCGATGCGGCGACGATCGAGGCGGCCCAGTTCGGGCAGGTCGGCAATGAGGGTGCAGGCGGTGACGGGACCGATCCCGGGCACCGAGCGGAGCAAGTCGTCGGCTTCGCGCCAGATGGGAGTGGAGCGCACCAGCGTCGTGAGGTCGTGGTCGAGGCGGCGCAGCGCCTCCTCGAGCCACGCGATATGGGCATCGAGTTGGCGCTGCAGCCGGCGATCCCGGAGCAGGCGACGCCGGTTCTGCTCGGCGCCGAGCATGTCGACGAGCTGGCGCCGGCGGGCCATGAGTTCGCCCGAGCGCCTGGGCCTGGGCATCCGGCACGGGGCGGGGCGTGGGGCGGACGGCTTCAGCAAAGAGGGCGATCACCCGCGCGTCGACCGGGTCGGTCTTGGCCAGTTGGCCCGTCGCACGGGCGAAATCGCGAATCTGGCGGGGATTGACGACCGCCACCGGCAGAGCGGCGCTGGCCAGGGCGGCGGCGACCGGGACCTCATAACCGCCGGTGGCTTCCAGGGCAATCACCGTGGGGTTCAGCACGCGCAGCCGAGTGAGCAGCGTGCGCCAGGCCGGCGTCGTCGGAGGTGACGCGGAAAACTTCGCCGGTCGGGCGGACGTGGACGTCGAGGTGGTCTTTGGCAACGTCGATGCCGACGAAGGAGTGTTCCATGACCCGTCCTTGCGAATGCGGGCTCTGCAGGCCCGAGCGACTGTTCGGGTTCGATGATGGAACAGTGGGCGGGGCACCGCGCTCTGGGACGGTCTTCGGAGACCTGGGGGCTGACGGGCTCCCACCCACCTTCACCCGGCTCAGCTTACCGCCGGGCCGCGTATGAGAGATACAAGGGGGTTGGGGCGAGGCCTCTTCGAATTGTCGGCGGCTCGCTCGCCGGGCCCTGCGCTCGCAACGGCGACGACGGCTCGCCATGATGGCGCGCCCAACGCACATGCGACCCGGCGCCCACGTCACCGGCGGTCGCGCGGGTGAAGATCACTTTTTTGGCGCCGCACGTACGCATTGCGGGGGGCGTGCGCGCAATTCTGACCTACGCGGATCGTCTTGCGGCGCGCGGGCACGACGTGACGCTGGTTGTTCCGGCGGGATCGTCGTGGCGCGCGTGGTCGAGGAATCTGCGACGCAGCGGACCGGAATGGATGGAAGGGTTCCGGCCGCGGATCGACTGGGTGCGGCGCTGGGATGCCGATGCGCTGCCGGATGGTGATGTCGTTGTGGCGACGGCGTGGCAGTCGGCGGCGAGCGTGGCGGCGGCGCCGGCGCGGTGTGGGGGCAAGTTCTATCTGGTGCAGCACTACGAGAGTCTGTATCACGGGGACGCGGAGGCGGTGGACGCGACGTATCGGTTGCCGCTCGACAAGATCGTCATCTCCACGTGGCTGCGGGACGTGATGCGGGAGCGGTTCGAGAGCGAGGCGCCGGTGCTGGTGACGCCGGTCGATCGGGGGTTGTTTCATCCGGTGCCGGTGAGCGTGACGACGTCGCGGCCGCGGGTGCTGATGCTGCATCACGACTACGCGTGGAAGGGCGTGGCCGATGGGCTGGCCGCGGTCGAGCGCGTGCGGCTCCGGGTGCCCGGCCTGCGACTGGTCGGCTTCGGGCTCAAGCCGCCCCGGCAGTCGACGGGCTGGGACGAGTTCCACGTCAACCCGCCCCAGGCCGAGCTGTCCGCGCTCTACAGCGGCTGCGATATCTATCTGTGCCCGTCGTGGGACGAGGGGCTGGGCATGCCGCCGATGGAGGCGATGGCGTGCGGGGCGGCGCTGGTCACCTACGACAACGGTGGCTGCCGCGACTACGCGCGGGACGGCGAGACGGCGCTGGTGGCCAAGCGGCGTGACGTGGAGGAGCTCGCGGCCAAGCTGGAGCAGCTGGCGGCCGATCCGGCACTGCGCGCGCGCATCGCGGCGGCCGGTGCCGCGCTGGTCACGACGGCATTCGACTGGGATCGCGCGGTGGAGCGGTTGGAACGACTATTTCGTCAAACGCGCGCTGATGCGCGTCCAGCCTGATGCTCAGCGCGTCGATCTCGTGCTCGAGCCGCGCGAGGCGCTGGGACAGGCGATCCCGCTCCTCACGGAACGATTTGGCCAGCGAGACCAGTGCATCGATCAGCCGGCGCTCGCGGTCGTCGGCGGTCGGGGCGTCGATCATGGGGCTCCTCCGGGTGGGGCGGTGTCTGTGTCGAGCAATTCGGGTGCCGCACGCTGACGGCGGCCGGCGCACACTTGGCGCGCTCGGTTGTCCGCCGTCTGACAGCGTGACGTCTGTCGACGTCAGATGGCGATGCGCGGCGGCCAGCGTGGCACGGCAGGCGAGCCGTCCAGCCGCGTGCTAACATCGAGAGCCGGATGCCGATCTACGAGTACGAATGTGCGGACTGCCGGCGGCGCGTCAGCCTGCTGATCCGTAGCGCCGCGGCGGCCGCCGCGCCGGTCTGCCCGCGCTGCAGCGGCACTCGCGCTGACCCGCGTGATGTCACGTTTCGTGACAGTCAAGAGCGAGGACGCCCGTCTCGAGTCGCTCGCGGATTCGGCCTCGCTCGGTGACCTCGACGAGAACGATCCCGCCAGCGTCGCCCGCCTCATGAAGAAGATGGGACAGGAGTTTGGCGACGATCTGGGCGACGACTTCGACTCCGCGGTGGACGAGGCGATGGCCGAGAGCGATGCCCCGGACGGCGCGGGGGACGGGATCGCCGGGGCTCCCGAATCCGCGGACGCCGCCGGCGCATCAGATCTCTAACCCTGTGAAGATCGAAATCCACGACAGCCTGGAGGCGGTCGGCGCTCCGGCCTGGGATGCCCTGCAGGCCGCGTCCCGGTTGCGGTCCCCGTTCCTTGCCTGGACGTGGCAGCACGAGTGGGTGACGGCGTTCGGCGGGGGGCGGCGGCTGGAGCTCCGCCGCGTCGACGGACGGCGACCGGCCAGCTGGTGGCGCTGCTGCCCCTCGATCGAGATCGCCCCCGGTCGGCTGATGCTCACCGGCGGCTCCGACGTCTCCGACTACCTGGATCTCATCGCGCTGCGCGAGCGCGAGGAGGAAGCCTGGACCGCGCTCCTGGCGGCCCGGGCCACCGATCGCTCGGTGTGGGAGCTGCACGCGGTGCCGGCGGCCTCGCCCACGGTGACGGCCGTGCCGGCGCTGGCCGCCGCGGCCGGCCTCGACGTGACGAGCGACGGTCGAGGAGCGATGTCCCGTGCTGAAGCTTGCCGGACACGTGGGAGACCTACCTCGCTTCGCTTTCGAGCAAGCATCGCCACGAGATGAGCCGCAAGATCCGACGCTTCGAGCGTGAAGAGCCCTCCGGCCGCGATCAGCCATCGAGACCACGCGCGACCGGCGTCGCGGCCCGGCTGGACGATTTCCTCGCTCTGCACCGGCGCTCCCGCGTGGGCAAGGCACGCTTCATGGACGAGCGGATGGAGGCGATTCTTCCGCCGCGTCATCGTCGGCCCTGGCCGCGCAGGGCGTCGCCCGCCTGAAGTTCCTCGACACGCCCGACGGGCCCCATCGCCTCCTTCGTGACGCTCGAGTGGGACGACACGGTCGGGCTCTACAACTCCGGGTTCCGGCCCGACTCGCGCCGCGCTGTCGCCCGGCCTCGTCCTGCTGGCCGGCGTGGTGCGTGACGCGCTCGAGCGCGGGCGACGGTGCTTCGACTTCCTGCGCGGCGAGGAGCGCTACAAGTACGAGTTCGGTCCCGTGCCCGGAGGCCGTGCTACGCGGTGACCATCGAGGGCCGGCCATGAGCCTGCGCGTGGCCATGCTCAGCGTGCACACGTGCCCGCTGGCCGCCCTGGGCGGCAAGGAGACGGGCGGGATGAACGTCTACGTGCGCGAGCTCGCCCGCGAGCTCGGGCGCATGGGGGTGCGCGCCGACGTCTTCACGCGCTCGCAGAATCCCACGATCCCGCGGGTGGTGACGATCGACCGAGGGCGTGCGCGTCGTGCACCTGACGCGCCGGCCCCGAGGCGCCGATGCCGCGCGAGCGCGATCCACGACCACCTCGACGAGTTCGTCGACGGCGTGGAGGCGTGCCGCATCGCGCGGCGGCGTTCGACTACGACCTGATCCACGCGCCACTACTGGCTCTCCGGCGCGGTCGGGCTCGTGCTGCGCGATCGGTGGTCGGTGCCGCTGGTGCAGATGTTCCACACGCTCGGCCATCTCAAGAACGACGCGACGCGCGCCGCGACCGAGCGCGAGCCGGCGGTGCGGATCGACGAGGAGAGCGCGCATCGTGGGCGCCGTCGACCGCATCGTGGCGGCCACGACGGTGGAGCGCACCCACCTCGTCCAGCGACTACGGCGCCGACCCGTCGCGCATCGCCGTGATCCCGTGCGGCGTGGACACCAACCTCTTCCTGCCCGGCGACCAGGCCGCCGCGCGCGCCGCGCTGGGGCTGGACGATCAGCCGCGGCTGCTCTACGTCGGGCCGCCTGGCGCCGATCAAGGGGCTGGAGACGCTGCTCGACGCGATGGCCCGGCTGCGCGCCGCCGGCACGCGCGGTGCACCTGTCGATCGTCGGCGGCGACGCCGACGAGCCGCTCAACGGGCACGAGGGGGCGCTGCGGGCGCGCCTGGCCCGGCTCGATCTCGGGCGGCACCGTCACGCTTCGTCGGCGCCCAGCCCCAGGAGCGGCTGCGCGCCTGGTACGTGGCCGCCGACGCCACCGTGCTGCCCTCGCACTACGAGTCGTTCGGCATGGTCGCGCTGGAGGCGATGGCGTGCGGGATTCCCGTGGTCGCCTCCCGCGTGGGCGGGCTGCAGACCACCGTGCGCGACGGCGTCACCGGCCTGCTGGTGCGCGAATCCGATCCGGCCGCGCTGGCCGAGCGCGCTCGAGCGCCTGCTCGGCGACCCCGACCTGCGCTTCCGTCTCGGGCGCGAGGGCGTGCAGTGGGCGGCCCGGCATCGCTGGCCCTGCGTCGCCGAAGCCGTCTGCCGCGAGTACGCCGCGCTCGTCGAGCGCGCGTCGTCCCACCTCGACTCCGGCCGCTGCATCTGATCTAGCCTCGGGAGCGGTTCCGTCGCGCCGGCGTCGGTTGCCGGTGGCGGGCGGCCGGAGGTCCCGGACGCCTGTGCTACACTCCCGCGCACTGTGGCGCCCCTGCTGGAGGTTCGCGATCTTCAGACCCATTTTCAGACGCGCGCCGGCGTGGTGCGCGCGGTCGACGGCGTGTCGTGGGACGTCGCGGAGGGCGAGACGGTCGCCCTGGTCGGCGAGTCGGGCTGCGGCAAGATCGGTCACCGCGCTCAGCATCATGCGGCTCGTCGCGCCGCCCGCCGGGCAGCATCGTCGGCGGCCAGATCCTCTTCAAGGGCCGCGATCTCCTCACGCTGTCGCGAGGACGAGATGCGCCGCGTCCGCGGCCGCGAGATCGGCATGATCTTCCAGGAGCCGATGACCTCGCTGAACCCGGTGCTCACGATCGGGCGCCAGCTCACCGAAGGCCTCGAGATCCACCTCGGCATGACGCCGCACCGCAGGCCCGGCGGCGCGCGCCGTCGAGCTGCTGGGCATGGTCGGCATTCCCGATCCGGCGCGGCGCCTGTCGCAGTACCCGCACCAGTTCAGCGGCGGCATGCGCCAGCGCATGATGATCGCGATGGCGCTGGCCTGCAATCCCGCGCTGGTCCTCGCCGACGAGCCGACCACCGCGCTCGACGTGACGATCCAGGCGCAGATCCTCGAGCTGATGAAGCGACCTGTCGCGCCGGCTCGGCGCGGCGATGCTCATCATCACGCACAACCTCGGCGTGGTCGCGCGCTACGCCGACCGCGTGAACGTCATGTACGCGGGCCGGATCATCGAGCGCGGCACGGCGCGCGAGCTCTACGCGCAACCCGCGCCATCCCTACACGCTGGGCCTGCTGCGCTCGGTGCCGCGCCTGGACGAGCCGCGCCGCGCGCGCCTGGCGCCGATCGAGGGCCAGCCGCCCGACCTGACGCGCCTGCCGGCCGGGTGCGCGTTCGCGCCGCGCTGCGCCTTCCGCGTGGAGCGCTGCGCGCGTCGAGGTGCCGCCCCTGGCGCCGGTCGGCGACACCGGCCACGTGAGCGCGTGCTGGGAGGCCGAGCGCCTGGTGAAGGACCATGAGCCCGCGCGCTGACGCGCCGTCGGAGCCGCGTCCGGCGGCGCGGCCAGCGCGAGATGCTGCTCGAGGTCCGCGACCTCGTCAAGCACTTCCCGGTCGGCGGCGGGCCTGTTCGGCGGCCGGCCGGCGTCGTGCGCGCGGTCGACGGCGTCAGCTTCGCGATCCGGCGCGGCGAGACGCTCGGCCTGGTCGGCGAGTCCGGCTGCGGCAAGACGACCACCGGGCCGCTGCGATCCTGCAGCTCGAGCGGCCGACCAGCGGCGCAGGTGCTCTTCGAGGGACGCGACCTGACCACGCTCGACGACGGCGACGCTGCGCTCGGTGCGCCGGCGCGATGCAGGTGATCTTCCAGGACCCCTACGCCTCGCTCAATCCGCGCATGACCGTGGGCGCAGATCATCGCCGAGCCGCTCGCCGTGCACGGCATCGTGCCGCGAGCACGGCCGGCGCGCCGCGCGCGTGCGCGAGCTGCTCGCGCAGCGTGGGCCTGCTGCCGCAGCACGCGCGACCGCTATCCCGCACCAGCTGTCGGGCGGCCAGCGCCAGCGCGTCGGCATCGCGCGCGCGCTGGCGGTGGAGCCCGTCGCTGATCGTCTGCGACGAGCCGGTCTCGGCGCTCGACGTCTCGATCCAGGCGCAGATCATCAACCTGCTCGAGGACCTCCAGGCGCGAGCTCGGCCTGACCTACCTGTTCATCGCCCACGACCTCTCGGTGGTGCGCCACATCTCCGACCGCGTGGCGGTGATGTACCTCGGGCAAGATCGTCGAGATCGCCGACCGGCAGCGAGCTCTACGACGAACCCGCTGCACCCGTACACGCGGGCGCTGCTGTCGGCGGTGCCGATCCCCGACCCGGCGCTCGAGGCGCCAGCGCGAGCGCACCGTGCTCGCGCGGCGAGGTGCCGAGCCCGCTCAATCCGCCGTCCGGGCTGCGTCTTCCACCCCCGCTGCCCGATCGCCGTCGACCGCTGCCGGGTGGAGATGCCGCCGCTGCGGGAGATCACGCCCGGGCACTGGGCGGCCTGCCACCTCGCCTGACGCTGCCCGCGCTTGACAGGGTGGTCAGACCGCGGGTAACGTTCTGCAACCTTTCACTCTGCCGCACGATTTCGAGCATCGCGACGTGACATAGCGGGTCCGGCTGACCGGTACCCACGGAGGTGGCGAATGCGTCGATCGCGTGCTCGCTGACGATCGCGCTCGCGCCCTGTCGTGCTGGCCACCGCCTGGCCGCTAGCCGCCCAGGACAAGCCGCGCAACGGTGGGGAGCTGGTCTTCGTGGTCCCCTCGGAGCCGCCGTCCTACGACGGGCACCGCGAGGAGACCTTCGGCCTCATCCACCCGATCGCGCCGCACTACAACACGCTGCTGCGGGTCGATCCCACCGACAAGACCGGCACCAAGCCGGTCGGCGATCTGGCCGAGTCGTGGACGGTCTCGAAGGACCAGCAGACCTACACGTTCAAGCTCCGCAAGGGCGTCAAGTTCCACGACGGCAGCGAGATGACCTCGAAGGACGTCAAGGCCTCCTACGACAAGATCATCTTCCCGCCGGCCGGGGTGAAGTCGCTGCGCAAGGAGGCGTACGTCGACGTCGAGGCGGTCGAGGCGCCGGATCCGACCACGGTCGTGTTCAAGCTGAAGTACCCCGAGTCGCTCGATCCTCTCGAACCTGGCCTCGCCGTGGAACTTCATCTACAAGGCCGACATCCTCGCCAAGGACCCGCACTGGTACGAGAAGAACATCATGGGCACCGGGCCCTTCATGTTCGTCGAGCACGTGAAGGGCTCGCACTGGGTCGGCAAGAAGAACCCGAACTACTGGGACAAGGGCAAGCCCTACCTCGACGGCTACCGCGCGATCTTCATCAGCAGCTCCTCCGCCCAGGTGGCGGCCATCCGCGGCGAGCGCGCCATGATCCAGTTCCGCGGCTTCAGCCCGCCCGAGCGCGACAGCTCGTGCAGGCGCTGGGACCAAGATCACCGTGCAGGAGAGCCCCTGGGACTGCCTGAACTTCGTCTCCATGAACCACGAGAAGAAGCCGTTCGACGACAAGCGCGTGCGCCGCGCGCTCACCCTGGCCCTCGACCGCTACGAGGGCTCCAAGGCGCTGTCGAAGATCGCGATCGTCAAGGAAGTGGGCGGCGTCCAGGTGCCCGGCACGCCGTTCGCGACGCCGCCGGCCGAGCTCGAGAAGCTGGCCGGCTACGGCCACGACATCGCCAAGAACCGCGCCGAGGCCAAGCGCCTGCTCAAGGAGGCCGGCGTGCCCGACGGCTTCGCGTTCACGTTCAAGAACCGCGGCGATCCCGCATGCCCTACGAGCCGCTCGGCATCTGGCTCATCGACCAGTGGCGCCAGATCGGTCTCAACGTGAAGAAGGAGGTGATCGAGGCCGGCCGCGTACTACCCGATGCTCAAGCGCGGCGACTTCGAGGTCGCCATGGACTTCCAGTGCGGCTACATCGTCGAGCCCGATCTGGACCTGCCGCGGTTCCGTCAGCACGCTCCGACGCCAACTACGGCAAGCACAAGGACACGGTGCTCGACGACCTGTTCAGCCAGCAGGGGCGGGCCACCGATCCCGAGGAGCGCAAGAAGATCCTGCGGCAGTTCGAGAAGCGCCTGCTCGACGAGGAAGCGCACTTCATCTACACGCTGCAGTGGCACCGCATCATCCCGCACCTGGCCAAGGTGAAGGGCTGGACGATCACGCCCAGCCACTACCTGAACAACCAGCTCGACACGGTCTGGCTCTCGGAGTAGGGCGACGGCGAGGACGGGCGCCCCGCGGCGCCCGTCTCGCGAAGAGGGCGTATGTGGAAGTACCTCTTCAAGCGATTTCTCCTGATGATCCCCACCCTGCTCGGGGTGGCGATCGTCACGTTCATCCTCATTCGCGTCATCCCGGGCGACGTGGTCGAGCTGCGCTACTCCGGCGATCGGGGCGCGGTCTCCCAGGACATCATCGACAAGGAGCGCGCGCGGCTCGGTCTCGACCAGCCGATCTGGCGGCAGTTCGCCACGTGGGTGGTCGGCGTCGCGCGCCTGGACTTCGGCACCTCGATGTGGACCGGGGCGCCGATCTGGGAGGAGATCCGGCTCCGCTTCGCGCTGTCGCTGCAGGTGGCGATCATGGCCACCGTGGTCGCGGTGCTGCTGGCCATCCCGCTCGGCGTGCTGGCGGCGCTCAAGCAGGACACGTGGATCGACTACGCGGTGCGCATCTTCTCCATCGCCGGGCTGGCCACGCCGTCGTTCTGGCTCGGCATCGTGTCGATCCTGGTCATGCTCATCGTCTTCAAGTGGCTGCCGCCGATGGTCTACACGCCGTTCTGGGTGAACCCCTGGCAGAACCTGGCCCAGCTCATCTGGCCCGCGCTCGCGGTCGGCTACCGGTACTCCGCCGTGGCCACGCGCATGACCCGCTCGGCCATGCTCGAGGTGCTGCGCGAGGACTACATCCGGACCGCGCGCGCCAAGGGGCTCATGCAGAAGCTGATCCTCTCGCGCCACGCGCTGAAGAACGCGATGCTGCCGGTGATGACGGTGATCGCGCTGGAGTTCGCGTTCCTCATCGGCGGGCTCGTGGTGACCGAGCAGGTGTTCAACCTCAACGGGCTCGGCCTGCTGTTCGTGCAGGCGGTGGCCCACCGCGACTACACGCTGCATCCAGGCCCTCGTGATGCTGGTCGCCGGATTCTTCATCGTGGTGAACTTCCTCATGGACGTCGCGTACGCGTGGATCGATCCGCGCATCCGGTACCGCTGAGCATGGCGATCAGCCCGCCGCTGGACCATGCCAGCGCGCTCGCCGGAGGTCGCAGGCCGCACCGCGGCTTCGGCTGACCAGGTCTGCCGAGTTCTGCCGGACGCCAGCCGCTCGGCGCCATCGGGGCCGGCGATCATCTTGCTGATGCTGGTCGTGGGCGCCCTCGCGCCGCTGCTGGCGCCCTACGATCCGGTGGCCAACTCGACTTCGGCGCGATGCTCGTCGCCGCCGTCCGATGCAGCACTGGCTCGGCACCGACGCCTTCGGCCGCGACGTCCTCTCGCGCCTGATCTACGGCTCGCGCACCGCGCTGCTGGTGGGCTTCGGCGCCTCGGTGCTGGGGGCGACGCTGGGGGCCGTCATCGGCGTCGCCAGCGCCTACTTCGGCGGCCGGATCGACCTCTACATCCAGCGGGTGATGGACATCTTCCTGTCCTTCCCGCTGATCATGCTGGCCCTGGCGCTGGTGGCCATCCTGGGCAACTCGCTGCCGAACCTGATCATGGCCATCACGATCCCGATGATCCCGCGCTGCGCCCTGGTGATCCGGGCCTCGGCGCTGGCCATCCGCGAGATGCCGTACGTCGACGCGGCGCGGGCCGCCGGCTTCGGCCACACGCCGGATCATCCTGCGCCACATGCTGCCCAACGTCATGGCGCCCTACCTCATCATGCTGACGGCGTTCCTCGGGCAGGCCATCCTGCTCGAGTCCTCGCTGTCGTTCCTGGGGCTCGGGGTGCAGGAGCCGACGGCGGCCTGGGGGCTGATGCTGCGGGGCGCGGCGGTGGAGTTCGCCGAGGCGGCGCCCTGGATGGCGATCTTTCCCGGGGTGGCCATCAGCCTGGCGGTGTTCGCCTTCAACCTGTTCGGCGACTCGCTGCGCGACGCGCTCGATCCGCGCCTGACGGACACAGTGATTTCGCCCGGCGCGCGGCTTGACACCTTCGGTGGCACGCGCTACAAATTGCAGGTCTGGCCAGCATGGAAAATGCGCGCAGCGGCGCGTACGATATCGGGAGGCCCTAGATGCCCTATGTGATCGCTGAGCCCTGCATCAACGTCAAGGACAAGGCCTGCGTGGAGGTGTGCCCGGTCGACTGCATCTACGAGGGCGACACGCAGCTCTTCATCCACCCCGACGAATGCATCGACTGCGGGGCCTGCGAGCCGGTGTGTCCGGTCAAGGCGATCTTCGCCGAGGACGAGACGCCGGACCAGTGGAAGAGCTTCATCGAGCTGAACAAGCAAGTTCTTCAAGGACAATCCCGGCGTCAAGCCGGCCACCAAGTCGTAGCGTCCGCTTCCCGGAGCTGTAACTGGCGAAGGGCCCTCCCGCGAGGGCCCTTCGTTTTGTGCACCGTCGCCACGGCGGCTGGGCGCCGTCGGCGTGCCATCGGCGTGTGCGTCCGGCGAAAATGTGGGCTTTCAGGCGTGGCACAGGCGTTGCGATGGCCGGTCGCGTGATGAACGCCATGGCCCAGCCCACCGCCAGCCCTGCCGCACCCGTCTCGTCCGGAACGCCGGCCGGCTATCACGGCGCCGTCTCGGACTTCAAGCGCCGACTGATCGAGGCCACGCTGCACCAGATGCGCGGCAACCGCACGCACACCGCTCGTGCGCTCGGGCTGCAGCGCACCTACCTGTTGCGGCTCATCCGGGAGCTGGGTGTGGCGGCGCCGCCGCCGCCGGCCCGTCGTCGGAGCCTCGCCGGCTGAGCCCTCGGGTGGGGAAAGGGCCAGGGGCGCCGCTGGCGCCCCTTTCGTAGAATAGGCCTCATGCAGCGCGTGTTCGTCGCGGGCGCCGGCATGACCAGGATCGGGCAGGCGGAGCGAGCCGCTGCAGGACCTCATGGCCGAAGCCGCCCACGCCGCGCTGGCCGATGCCGGCCGGGAGCGGCCCGACGCCATCGTGGTGGCGACCATGAATCCCGAGGAGTTCCTGGGCGACGGCAACTTCGCCTCCAACGTCGCGACCCATCTGGGGTTCGCCGAGATCCCGACCATCCGGGTCGAGACCGCCACGTCGTCCGGCGCGGCGAGCCTCTACATCGGCTTCAGCCAGGTGGCCGCCGGCCTGCGCCACACCGTGCTCGTCGTCGGCGGCGAGAAGATGACGCACCTCACCACGCCCAAGGTCTCGGAGATCATCGGCCGCTCCATCGATCCCTACGAGCGCGGCTACGGCGCCACGATGCCCGCGCTGGCGGGTCTCATCACCCAGGTCCTGCTCGCGCGGTCGGGGACCGGCGCGCGGGAGATCGCTCAGGTGGCGGTGAAGAATCACGCCCACGGCGCCAAGAACCCGCTCGCCCACTTCCAGCAGATCGTGACGCAGGAAGAGGTGATGGAGAGCCGGATGGTCGCCGATCCGCTGCGCCTGCTGCACTGCTGTCCGATCTCCGACGGCGCCGCCGCGATCGTGCTGACCAGCGACCGCACTCCCGTCCGCGTCGCCGGAATGGGGCAGGGGACGGACACGCTGGCCGTCCGTCATCGTCGCGAGCTGACCACGCTTCGCCGCCACCCGCGCCGCCGCCCGCGAGGCGTTCGCGATGGCGGGCTTCGGCCCCGCGCACGTGGACTTCGCCGAGATCCACGACGCGTTCGCCCCGTTCGAGCTGATCTCGCTGGAGGACACGGGCCTGCTGCCCCAGGGCAAGTCGGGCCGCGCGACCCTCGATGGCGACACCGCGCTCGACGGCCGCCTGCCGATCAATCCCTCCGGTGGCCTGAAGGCCCGCGGCCACCCGCTGGCCGCGACCGGCCTGGCCCAGGTCGTCGAGTGCGTCTGGCAGCTCACCGGCCGCGCCCAGGGTCGCCAGCTCCCCGATCGCCCACCGCGCCCTCGCCCACTCCATCGGCGGCCTCGCCACGAACAACTGGGTGACCCTGCTGGAGGCGGTGTGACCACCATCGAGACCATTGCGGCGTCGCGCTGTCCGCGCTGCGAGACGCTGGTGGCGCCGCCGGCCACGTACTGTCCGCACCATCCGGTGGCGATGACGCCGGTGAGCCTCTCGGGGATCGGTGACGTGGTGTCCTTCACCACGCTGCACACGCCGCCCCAGGGATTTCGCTCGCCGCTGCACATCGCCCTCGTGGAGCTGGAGGGCGGGGCGCGATTCGTGTGCCATGGTGCCGACACGCGCGGGCTGAAGATCGGGGCGACGGTCGCCATCGAGGCGATCGACAACATCTACTATTTCTCCCACCTGGGCGCGATGGACCGGGCGCGGCTGTTCTGGCGGCGCACGGGTCGGGCCGGCGATCGCGTGAACGCCATCGCCCGCAGCCTCGCCAAGCGGGTGTGGAAGTCACGGGCCGTCAACAAGAGCGCGTAGCCCCCGTGTCGCCCGGAGCTGTGCGAAACTACGCGCCAATGCTGGAGCCCACCCTGACCTCGAGACGATCCACCGACCGCGCGTCCGCGGTGTGGAAGGGGAGACGCCGTGCCGCGAGCTGACCGTCCGCTATCCGGAGTACGCGTGCTGGATCTCACGCGGGTGCTGGCCGGGCCGTTCTGCTCGATGATCCTCGGCGACATGGGCGCCGAGGTCATCAAGGTCGAGGAGCCCGGCAAGGGCGACGACACGCGCTCGTGGCCGCCGTTCCTGGGGGGCGAAGCGACGTACTTCATGTCGGTCAACCGCGGCAAGAAGAGCATCACGGTGAATCTGAAGGCGCCCGAGGGCCGCCAGCTGCTCGAGCGTCTGGCCCGCAAGAGCGACGTGGTGCTGGAGAACTTCCGGACCGGCACCATGGAGCGGCTCGGCCTCGGCTACAAGCGGCTGGCCAAGCTCAACCCCAAGCTCGTGTACTGCGCGATCTCGGGCTTCGGCGAGTCGGGCCCCGAGTCGCACCGGGCGGGCTACGACCTCATCGTGCAGGCCGAGTCCGGCCTCATGGACATCACCGGGTTCGAGGACGGCGCGCCCGTGAAGGTCGGCACGTCCATCGCCGATCTGGTGGCGGGCATGTCGGCGGCGCACGGGATCACGCTGGCGCTGCTGGCCCGGCACCGGACCAAGCGCGGCCAGAAGGTCGAGATCTCGATGCTCGACGCCATGGCGGCGCTGCTGACCTACCAGGCCGGCATCTACTTCGGGACCGGCCAGCGACCGTCACGGCGGGGCAACAAGCATCCGTCGATCGTGCCCTACGAGGTCTTCAAGGCCGCCGATGCCTATCTCACGCTCGGCGTGGCCAACAACTCGCTGTGGGAGCGATGCTGCGCGGCGATGGCGCGCCCCGACCTGATCAAGGACCCGCGCTTCGTCACCGTGGCGGCGCGCGTGCAGAATCGCGACGTGCTGGTGCCGCTGCTCAACGAGGTGCTGGGTGCGCGGTCGGCGGAAGAGTGGATGAAGCGCTTCGAGGGCGTCGGCGTGCCGGCCGGGCGCATCCGCACGGTGGCCGAGGTGTGCGAGAGCGAGCATCTCAAGGCGCGCGGCATGATCGTGTCGCTGCCGCATCCCAAGGCGGCCGGTCTCCGCGTGCTCGGCGTGCCGATCCGTCTGCACGCCACGCCGGGCAAGGCCGCGACCCCGCCGCCGCTGCTGGGCCAGCACACCGACAGCGTGCTGCGCTCGGTGCTCGGCCTCGGCAAGGCGGACGTTGGCCGGCTGCGCAAGGCCGGCGCGCTGTGACGCGTTGGATCTGAGCCCGGTCACCCTGACCGGCACGTGGCTGACCCTCGAGCCGATCGAGGAGCGCCACGCCCCCGATCTCTTCGCCACGATGCAGGATGAGGACGTCTGCCGCTATCTGTCGTGGCCGCCGCCTACCAAGATCGACGAGACGCTGTCGCTCATCCGGCAGGCCCGCGAGCTGATGGCGCAGCGGCAGTCGATCGTCTTCGCCCAGATCTGGAACGCGACCGGCCGGGCCATCGGCTCGACGCGCCTGCTCGACGTGCGCCCGCCCGACCGTCAGGTCGAGATCGGCTCCACCTTCCTGGCCCGCGAGTACTGGCGTACCCCGGCCAACACCGAGTCGAAGTATCTGTTCCTCGGCTACTGCTTCGAGCGGCTGGGCTGTGTCCGGGTCGCGCTCAAGACGGATGGCCGCAACGTGCGCTCGCAGGAGGCCATCGCCCGGCTGGGCGCCGTGCGCGAGGGCGTGCTGCGCAAGCACGTGAACGTGCGAGGCTACCAGCGGGACACCGTGTACTTCTCGATTCTGGAGGACGAGTGGCCGGGTGTGAAGGCGCGCCTGCAGGCCCGCCTTCGCGCGGGGGACGCTACCGCCGCGCGCTGACCGCGACCAGCACGACGCCCCCGACCACCAGCAGCGCACCGAGCAGCGGCGGCAGCGGGATCGTCTTTTCCTTCTTGGCCTCGACCTTCAGGGGCCCGAGGTCGACGACCTTCTCCTGCGAGGTATAGGTGATGCCCTGGTAGGCCAGGGCGACGGCTCCGAGGATGATCAGGATGACGCCAACGATGACGGCTGGTTTCATGGGCAAACCCTCCACACGGTCTGTTGGCCCCGCCTTCATCCTACACCCCGGCCCAGTGGCCGGCCCGGCTACCGTCACAACCTTGACACCCCCTGCGCTGGCGTCGCATCATGGCGAGACCGATGGGTGACGCACGAAGGAGCCGGAAATGCGCCGTTTGATCAAGATTTACGACACGACGCTGCGGGACGGTACTCAAGGTGAAGGCGTGTCCTTCTCGATGGAGGACAAGGTCCGCCTGAGCAGCAGGCTGGACGCCTTCGGCATTCACTACATCGAAGGCGGCTGGCCCGGCTCCAATCCCAAGGATCTGAGATTCTTCCGGCGCATGCAGGACGTCACGCTCAAGCACGCCAAGCTCGCCGCCTTCTCGATGACCCGGCGCGCCGGTGGCGCCACCGAGTCCGATCCGAACATGCGCGCGATCATCGACTCGGGCGCGCCGGTCGCGACGATCGTCGGCAAGTCGTGGGATTTCCACGTGACGGAGGCGCTCGAGACCACGCGGGACGAGAACGTGGCGATGATCCGCGACTCCATTGCCTACCTCAAGCCGCGGATGGACGAGGTGCTCTTCGACGCCGAGCACTTCTTCGACGGCTTTCGCGCCAATCGAGAGTACGCACTGGCCACGCTGAAGGCGGCCGCCGAGGCGGGTGCGGACTGGCTGGTCCTGTGCGACACCAACGGCGGGACGCTGCCGCCCGAGCTCGTCGAGATCATCCGCGTGGTCAAGCGCGAGGTGCGCACGCCGCTGGGTATCCACGTCCACAACGACGCCGAGTGCGCGGTGGCCAACTCGCTGGCCGCGGTGATGGAGGGCGTGGAGCAGGTGCAGGGGACGATCAACGGATTCGGCGAGCGGTGCGGCAACGCCAATCTGGTCTCGATCATCCCGACGCTCGTGCTCAAGCTGGGGCTCGAGTGCATCCCGACGCCGCACCTGCGCGAGCTGCGCGACCTCTCGCGGTTCGTCTCGGAGCTGGCCAACCGCAAGCCGTGGTCCTCGCAGCCCTACGTCGGCGACTCCGCCTTCGCCCACAAGGGCGGCATGCACGTCTCGGCGGTGCAGAAGCATCCGCACACCTACGAGCACGTCGACCCCGAGGCGGTGGGCAACCACCGCCGGGTCCTGGTGTCCGAGCTCGTCGGGCAAGTCCAACATCCTCTGGAAGGCCCGCGAGTACGGGATCGACCTCGACCGTGACACGCCGGACTCCCGCCGGATCCTCGATCGCCTCAAGGCGCTGGAGGACGAGGGGTTCCAGTTCGAGGGCGCGGAGGCGTCGTTCGAGCTCCTGATGGAGCGCGCGCTGGGGCGCCACCGGCCCTACTTCGAGCTCGACGCCTACCGGGTCATCGTGGAAGAGCAGAGCGCCGCGCAGGAGCCGGTGGCCGAGGCCACCGTGCGCGTCCGCGTGAAGGGCATCCTGGAGCACACCGCGGCGGCCGGCAACGGGCCGGTGAACGCCCTCGACCACGCGCTGCGCAAGGCGCTGGAAGAGTTCTATCCCAGCCTCAAGGAGCATTCGGCTGCTCGACTACAAGGTCCGGATCCTCGACGAATCCAAGGGCACCGCGGCCAAGACGCGCGTGCTGATCACCTCCGGCGACGGACGCGAGACGTGGGGCACGGTCGGCGTGGCCGACAACATCATCGAGGCCTCGTGGCTGGCGCTGGTCGACTCGGTGGAGTACAAGCTGCGGGCCGACGCACGGCGTGAGCAGCCATGAAGATCGTCGTCGTCGACGACGAGCCCACCATCGTGCTGATGTGCCGGCGCGTGCTCGAGGCCCAGGGACACATCGTGCAGGGCTTCACCAGCGCGCCGGCCGCGCTGGCCCAGCTGGAGACCGACGCGGCGGACCTGCTGGTGGTCGACTACAAGATGCCGGAGCTGAACGGCCTGGAGTTCATCCAGAAGGCGTGGGCGCTCCGGCCCAGCCTGCGCGTGGTCATGATCACCGCCCACGGCACGCGCGAGGTCATCAGCCGCGCCACGCAGACCGGCGTCACCAGCATCGTGCTCAAGCCCTTCACGCCCACCGAGCTCACACGCGGCGTCACCGAAGCCACCGCAAGCGGTACCCCCAGCACCCACCCCACCGAACCCATCCGCTAACTCGCCGCCGAGCCCGAATCAAGCGGCGGGAGTAGGCCGTGGAGCGGTCACCCGCGAGCACGCAGAACCGAGGAGCGCCCGGGTTCCCCGGGGCGTGACGAGCGTCGGGGGTTTGGGGGCCATGTCGGGGCCCCATGCAGGACCGAGGAGCGCCCCGGGTTCCCCGGGGCGTGACGAGCGCTCGGGGGTTTGGGGGCCATGTCGGGGCCCCCATGCAGAACCGAGGAGCGCCCCGGGTTCCCCGGGGCGTGACGAGCGCTCGGGGGTTTGCGGGCTATGTCGGGGCCCCCATTGCAGAACCGAGGAGCGCCCCGGGTTCCCCGGGGCGTGACGAGCGCTCGGGGGTTTGCGGGCCATGTCGGGGCCCCCATGCAGAACCGAGGAGCGCCCCGGGTTCCCCGGGGCGTGACGAGCGCTCGGGGGTTTGCGGGCCATGTCGGGGCCCCCATGCAGAACCGAGGAGCGCCCCGGGTTCCCCGGGGCGTGACGAGCGCTCGGGGGTTTGCGGGCCATGTCGGGGCCCCCATTGCAGAACCGAGGAGCGCCCCGGGTTCCCCGGGGCGTGACGAGCGCTCGGGGGTTTGCGGGCCATGTCGGGGCCCCCATTGCAGAACCGAGGAGCGCCCCGGGTTCCCCGGGGCGTGACGAGCGCTCGGGGGTTTGGGGGCCATGTCGGGGCCCCCATGTGAATAGGCGGGCCATTTCGGGGCCCCCGATGCCTAAACGTTCCGGGCGGCGCGCCAGGCGCGGATCTGGTCGCCGTGCTCGTGGTAGTGGTGGGCGCTGTTGCCGTCGACGATCTTCCAGGCCGTCTTGCCGGGCTGGAAGCGCTCGACGGGCACGGCGTCGGCCGCCTTCATGAAGGGCTCGTGGGTCCGGTCGAGCTCGAGCAGGACCTCGGCCACCGCCGTGCCGCGGCGGGCGGCGGCGAACCGCTCGTTCCAGGCGTCCACGTCCTCGTAGGAGACGCCCTCGGGGATCGGGCGATCGCCGCGGGCGAGTCGCTCCAGTGCGGGGCACATCTCCTGGTGCCAGCCGGCGATGTGGGCGACGATGTCCCGCACCGACCACGTGCCGAGCCAGACCTCGGTCATCTGCGTCTCGTTCAGTCCCTGCAACGTCTCGTGCAGCGCCTTGTACTCTCGGGCGGCCTCGTTGAGCAGCTCGTCCTTGGTCGTCGCGGCCACGGTACCCTCCTCGTGCTCGTCGTCGGGTCCGGAGACAATTCTCTCACCGTGTCCCCGAGCGCGCACGCGATGGCCACGTCCGCGCCAGCATCTTCGGGGGGCCAGGCGCTCGTCGACGATCCAGATGGCAGCCCCAGAACGGCCCGGCGCCCTCGGGGGCCGATGACGGCGGCGGCCAGCCGATGAGCGCATCGCGGTCCGCCGCCGTCGTCGAGCGAATCTGCCGTGCTAGTAGGTGCCGGGACGGATCTTCTTGAAGAGCTCCTTCAGCTTGTCGGCGGAGAAGTCGCGGTACTGGCACACGTTGATGATCTGGCGCTCGTCGGCCTCGACCTTGGCGACCGCCTCGGGGATCTGCGCCGCGATCTCGGCCGGGATCGTGACGGCGCCGTGCTGGTCGGCGTGGATGAGATCGCCGGGCTTCACCCACAGGCCGCCGACCTTGACCGGCAGGCCGAAGTCGACCATGTGCACGTAGGCGTGCGAGACGGACACGTGGGCGGCGGCGAACTGGAAGCCGAGCGCCTTGACCTCGTCGAGGTCGCGCACCGAGCCGTCGGTGATCACCCCGGCGCAGCCGAGCGCCTTGTGGATGTTGGCCTGCACCTCGCCCCACTGGGCCCCCTGGCCGCGCGGCTCGTCGAGGTCGTGGACGACGATGACCCGCGGGGCCGGGAATCGTCAGCACGTAGTCCCACCAGCCGTACGTGCTGGCACGGTGGCCCTGCAGCGGCTGGGGCTCGGCCCGGATGACGCAGGGCACCGCGTAGCCGACCAGCGGTCCCATCTCGGGAAACAGGGTCCGGATCTCGCGAGGACATGTTGCCCTGATCCCGCGGACGCACGTTGAACGTCTCGATGGCGTTGGCCACGCTCGGGCTGGTGATCTTCCTGAGGGCGTCGATCACGGCGCTCTCCTGGGGTTGGGGGTGAGGTTCGGATCGACGGTGTCGATCAGATGGAGTCCTTGCGGCGCTGGATCACCAGCGCTTGAGCTCCTCGATGGTGTCCTCGATGCGGGACAGGTTGGGGTTCACCGCCAGCGCCTTCTCGAAGTACTCGAGCGCCCGCGCGGGCTGGTCGAGCTGCAGGTAGATCATGCCGTAGCCGGACAGGGCGCCCCAGTGGTACGGGTTGCGGTTCATCACCTCGTCGCAGTCGGCCAGCGACTTCGCGTAGTCGCCGAGCATGAAGTAGACGGTGGCGCGCTTGTTCCACCCCTCCGCGAAGTCCGGCTGGCGCGGATCACCTGCTGAAGGTGTCGACCGCGTCGTCGAGCCGGCGCCGCCTCATCTGCTCGACGCCGATGGCGAAGAGCTGGTCGACCGCGTCCTCGCCGGAGCGGCTCCACACCTGCCACATGGCGTCCTCGGTGAACGCGCGCACGCCGGGATCGGCGTCGCGCAGCGTCTTGGCCAGGCCGGCAGATCCGCCATCTCGCCGATCTCGGCGAGCTTCTGCACCGCGGCGCGCCGTGCGCCCACGTCGTCCGCCCGGCCCAGGTCGGCCAGGGCGCGCTCGCGCGCGGCCAGGGCGCCCTCGCGCGGGGACTGGCCCGCGGCCGGGGCGGCGGCCCAGCTGGGCCCGAGCAGGGCCAGCGCGACCAGACCCACGGCGGCCGAGCGAGCGAGGGCCCTCATGCGATCTCCCCTGGGCATCGGATCGACGGGCATCGGCTCGGCGCCTATGATGCCCGACGGGTGAGGTCGAGGAAAGCCGCTTCGTCGAGCATGGCCACGCCGAGCCGCCGCGCGTCGTCCGCCTTGCTGCCCGGCGCGTCGCCGACCACGACGTAGTCGGTCTTGCTCGTGACCGACGATCGTCACGCGTCCCGCCGCGCGACTCGACCAGCTCGCGCGCGCGCCTCGCGCGTGAGCGATGGGCAGGGCGCCGGTGATGCACGAACGTCTTGCCGGCCAGCGGCTGGGGCGCGTCGGCCGTCGGCGTTCCGCTCGGTGAGGTCCACGCCCAGGCGGGCGAGGTCGTCGAGGACGCGCCGGTTCGACTCGTCGTCGAAGAACTTGCCGCACCGAGGCCGCGATGCGTCGGGCCGATGCCGTGGGTCTCGGCGCAGCGTGCCTCGGAGGCGGCGCTGCAGGCGCGTCGAGTGCTCCCGAAGCGACGGGCCAGCAAGCGGGCCACGCGCTCGCCCACCATGCGGATGCCGAGCGCGTTGAGCAGGCGGGCGAGGCCCGCGCGTGCTTGCGAGCCCTCGATGGCCGTCACGAGGTTCTGCGCCGACTTCTCGGCCAGCCGCTCGAGCTCGGCCACGTGCTGCGGGACGGTCAGGCCGGTAGAGATCGGCGAAGTCCTTCACGAGGCCGCGGTCGACGAGCTGCTCGACCGCCGCGTCGCCGAGGTGCTCGATGTCCATCGCGCGCCGGGAGCCGAAGTGCTTGCAGGCGCTCCTTGAGCTGGGCCGGACAGGCGGTGTTCATGCACCGCCAGTACGCCTCGCCCTCCGGCGCGGAAGGCGACGCCGCCGCAGGCCGGGCAGCGCTCGGGGAAGGTGAAGGGCGACGGCCTCGGCGCGGGCGCTTCGACGCGACCACCTGCACGACGTAGGGGATCACGTCGCCGGCCCGCTCGATCAGCACGGTGTCGCCGACGCGGACGTCCTTGCGCCGCAGCTCGTCCTCGTTGTGCAGGCTCACGTTGCTGATGATCACCCCGGCCAGCGGCACCGGGGCGAGCTTGGCCACCGGCGTCAGGGTGCCCGTCTTGCCGACGTTGACCTCGATGGCCTGCGACGACGGTCGTGGCCTGGCGGGCGGCGAACTTGAACGCGATGGCCCAGCGCGGATGATGCGTGGTCGAGCCGAGGCGGCGCTGCAGCTCGAGCGTCGTCGACCTTCACCACCACGCCGTCGGCGTCGTAGCCGAGCCCGTCGCGCGCCGCTCCAGCGCCGCGCAGGCCGCGATGACCTCGTCGATCGACTCGCGCACGGGTGGCCCGGGGATTCGTGCGGAAGCCGGCCGCGCGCAGCGCCTCGAGCGCCTGCCAGTGGCTGGCGAAGGTGAGGCCGGCGACGACCCGACACGTGATAGAGAAACGCGTCGAGGGGCCGGCGGGCGGTAGACGCCGGGATCCTTCTGGCGCACGGCGCCGGCCGCGAGCGTTGCGCGGGTTGGCGAAGGTCGGCTCGCCGGCCTCCTCGAGGCCGCGGTTGAGCCGCTCGAACTCGGCACGCGGCATGAACACCTCGCCGCGCACCTCGAGATCCGCGACCTCGGCCAGCGGCCCACGCAGCACCATCGGCAGGCTGCGGATGGTGCGGAGGTTGGCGGTGATGTCCTCGCCGACGCGCCCGTCGCCCCGCGTGGCGCCGCGCACGAAGCGGCCGCCGCTCGTAGAGCAGCGCCACGCCGAGCCCGTCGATCTTCGGCTCGCAGACGTAGGTGAAGCGCTGCCGGGCAGCGCCCGACCGATGCGGGCCTCGAACTCGCGCAGGTCGTCCGGGTGCGTCGCGTTGTCGAGCGAGAGCATGGCGACCCGGTGCTGCGACGGACTGGAAGGCGGTCGATCGGCCTGCCCCCGCCACCCGCTGGGTGGGACTGTCGGGCGGTGACCAGGTCGGGGAACTCGGCCTCCAGCGCCTTGAGCTCCCGCATGAGCGCGTCGTACTCGGCGTCCGAGACCTCGGGCCGCGACTCGACGTAGTAGAGATAGTCGTGGTGGTGGATCTGCTCGCGCAGCTCCGCGATCCGCTGCTCGGCGTCGGCGCGCTCATGCCGCGCAGCATACCACCGCGTTCGGACGCCTCGGCTCCGCGCCCCCGCGTCGGAGCGTCGCACCTCGGTTACAGGGCTGCGGAGCCGACGCTATACTCACGATCGCGCCATGACGAACGTCGAGCGACCGAGAGCCCAGCTCCACACTGAGAAGGCCCCGACGGCATGACCACCGCCTCGGTCCAGGACTACCTCGCCGCCATCTACGATCTCGCGGGGAGCGGCAAGCCGGTGATCGGCGCGCGACTGGCCAAGCACATGGGCATCTCGGCCCCCGCCGTCACCGAGGCCGATCCAGCGCATGACGCGCGGCGGCTACGTGAAGATCGGACGCGGCAAGGAGCTCGTGCTCACGCCGAAAGGCACGAAGATCGCCGAGGTCATGGCCCGACGCCATCGTCTGCTCGAGCGCTGGCTCACCGACACGCTCGGGTTCAACTGGACGGACGCCCACGAGGAGGCGCATCGGCTCGAGCACGCCATCTCGCCGCGCGTGGAGGATCGCCTGGCGGAGATGCTGGGCATGCCGACCACGTGCCCGCACGGCAATCCCATCCCGGGCATGGCCCAGCCCCGAGCCCGTGGAGCCGTTCCCGCTCGCGCAGGCCAAGGAAGGCACGGACCGTCGTGGTGGAGCGCATCACCGAGGAGGCCGAGGCGGACAAGAATCTGCTCGAGCATCTCTGGCGGAACGACGTCCGGCCGGGCCGCCGCCTGCGATCACCGAGGTGGCGCCGTGGGCGGGCACCATCACGGCATCCGGCGACGGACAGACGATCGACGCTCGGCTTGCCCGCCGCCACCAAGATCTGGGTGTACCTGCCGACCGACTCGGCGTAGCCGAAAATCGGCGAGGGGCTACTCGTCGTAGGTGTTCTGGTCTGGGGCCTAATGCATCGTTGCCGCTGTGCTACTTCGGGCGTCTCCGGATCATGATGACGGCGTGGTCGTGGATCGCCGTCATCGACGCGGCGACGAGATCATCGCCGAGCAGGGTCGTCGAGACGATCCCGCCACCAAGCTGCACGAAGAAGGTGCTCGCCAAGACGACCAGGAGGCCGGCGTGCGCTCGACGAGCGCGCGATCAGCGTCACGCCCGGGACGCGCGGTGCAGATGCGAGGTGGTGTGGATGATCGAGCCGGTCATCGTCACCAGGAGCGAGATCGGTCCTTCGCGCTTCCGCTGTCCGTGAGGCGATCATCGGCCGGCGCACTCGACCGCTGAGCCGGTCTAGCGCTTGCCGCCCGTCTGCGCGCGTGCGTCGGCGATCATCTTGACCACCCGCTCGCGGTCCTCGCCTCGGGCGGCGACACCGCGACGAACTTCTCCCACGAGCGAATCGCCGCCGGCACGTCGTGCTTGCGCACCTCGTCGAGGACCTGTCCGCGATAGAGGAGCGCCGGCGGATAGTCGGGATCGAGCTGGCGAGCGCCCGGTCGAACGATCGAGCGCCCGGTGCACCATCTCCGGTCCGTGCTGGCCCTGCGCGGCGATCCCCACGATGAGACCCAGGTGGGTCATCGCGTCCACGTTGCGGGATCGCGCTTGAGCACGGCCTGATAGGCGCGATCGCCTCGCTGTAGCGCCCGGCGTAGAGGCTCGCGCGCGCCGCCGCAGCATGCCCTGGAGGATCTCGGGCGTCACGGGCCCCCGCGGCGCATTCGCCGCAGGTCGGCTCGCTGGGCGAGGTCACGCGGGGGCCGGGCGCCGGCGGCGGCGCCCGCCATCGACGACTCGGGCTCGGTGAAGCCGGACGATGCCGAGCCGAGCACCACGCCGAAGGTCACCAGCGCGACGGCGCCGACCGTGACCGCCACCGGATGCCGCCAGCCCGAGCGCCGCGCCGCCACCGCCGGCGCGGAGACCGGGGTGAGGGCGGATCGCGCCGGGCTGAGGCGATCGAGCTCGGACAGGATCTGCGCGGCCTCGGACTCGTAGCGGGCACGCAGAGTCGGCGTAGTCGGCGTCGCCGACGTGACCCGAGGCGTGCTCGAACTCCAGCTCGCGCAGCGCGCGCAGTGCGGCGCGCTTGGACTCCTCGAGCTGCTCCCGCGCGTCGAGGGGCAGGGGTAGCAGCGCCGTGGGCGCACCGGGCCGGGCCCGCAGCGGCCACAGCACGAAGGCGAGGGCCGGAATCCCGATGACGGCGAGCGCGATGGCCACGCCGAGCGTCATGCCTCGCGCTCGAGCTCCCGCTGGATCCGCTCGCGCATCGCGGCGTCGACCGGGGGCGGCGTCGGGCGACGCCCGCGCGTCCAGCGGCTCACGCGGAAGGCGACGACGGCGACACCCGCCAGCACGGCGACGAGCGGGGCCAGCCACACCAGCAACGTGAAGCCGCGGCGCGGCGGCGCCAGCAAGATCCAGTCACCGTAGCGATCGACGAAGTACTGGCGGACCTGGGCCGGTGTCTCGCCGGCCGCGAGGTGCTCGCGCACGATCCCCCGCATCTGGCCGGCCATCTCGGACGGCGAATCGGCCACCGAGAGGGTCTGGCAGACCACGCAGCGCAGCTGCGCGGCCACCTCGTAGACTTCTTGCTCGCTGACCGGCTTGGCGCCGGCCGCGGGCCCCGCCGACTGGGCGGTCGCCAGCGCCGTCGCGAGCAGCAGGAGTGCGGCGAGCAGGACGCTCACCCTCCTGGCGCTGGTCGCCGTCGCGCGATCCATCACCGCGTGGCTCCGGGCGTCTCCGCGAGGAGTGGCTCGATGGTCTGCACGAACATCTGATCGGACAGCGCGCCGACGTGCTTGGCGCGGATCCGGCCCTGCGCGGTCGATGAAGAAGGTCTCCGGCACGCCGTAGACACCGTAGTCCACCGAGATCTTGCCGCCGGGATCGGGCGCGTTGGCGAAGCTGAGGCGGAAGTCGTCGATGAATTTCCGGGCGGCCTCGTCCTTGTCCTGGATGTCCACGCCGAGCACGACGACGCCGCGGTCGCGATACGCCCGCCAGCTCCGCTCCAGCGCCGGGGCCTCCTCGTAGCAGGCCGGATAGCACCACGAGGCCCAGAAGTTGACGACGACGACCTTGCCGCGCAGCTCGCTCAGCTGCAGCCTGGCGCCGTCGAAGCTCGTGAGCGCGAAGGACGCGGCCGGACGGCCCACCAGCGGCGAGGGGACGTCGCGCGGGTTCAGCGCGAAGCCGTAGGCCAGCAGCGCCAGCACCGGGACCGCCGCCAGCGGCACGAGCCAGCGCCAGCCACGCCTCACGCGGGTCTCCGGCGCTCGGGCAGGATGGCCAGCAGCGGTGCCGAGCGTGAGGACGAGGCCGCCGATCCAGATCCAGGACACCATGCGGTTGACCTGGATCTTCACCGTGGCGTGCGAGCCGTCGCGCGCGAAGTCGCCGAGGACCAGATAGAGGTCGTCCATGAGGCCGAGCCGATAGTCGACGTAGGCGATCGGCGACTGCTCTTGCGGATAGAACTTCTTCGCCGGCTCCAGCACGGTGCCCGCCCCGCGCCCGGCCACGACCGTGAAGCTCCCGGTGACCTTGCCGTGGTTGGACTCCTGGCTCTCGCGCAGGCCGTCGAAGCGCACCCGGTAGCCGCCCAGCGCGGTCTCCTCGCCGCGCTTGAGCGTCGTCTCGGTGTGCAGCGACCAGGCCTGCGAGCCGGTGACGCCCACCGCGACGACCAGGACCGCCAGGTGGACGACGAAACCGCCGTAGCGCCGGTTGTGGCGCAGCAGCAGACCGCCCAGCGCCGGCAGCGCCCATTCGCCCATGGCGCGGCGGGCGCGGGTGGCCCGGACCAGGTCCACCGTGATCGTGGCGATCACGAACACGGTCAGGGCGAGCGGACAGCACCGCCACGCACCGAGCCCACGCCGAGCCAGGCGCAGCACGACGGCGGCCACCACGCCGATCGCCACCGGCCACAGGAAGTTGCGCTTGAGGTTGTCGAGCGAGGCGCGGCGCCAGGCGATGAGCGGACCGACGCCCATCAGGAAGATCAGCGACAGGAACAGCGGAATGTTGACCTGGTTGAAGAACGGCGCGCCCACGCTCACCTTGACGCCCCGTACCGCCTCGGACAGAAGCGGGAAGACGGTGCCGAAGAAGACGGTGAAGGTGGCCGCGACCAGCAGCACGTTGTTCAGCAGGAAGGCCGACTCGCGCGAGACGATCGAGTCCAGCTCGCCCTGGGCGGCCAGAGTCGTTCCAGCGCCAGGCCAGCAGCGCGAGCGCCGAGAGCACGACCAGCGTCAGGAAGCTGAGGAAGAAGATACCGATGGCGCCCTGGCTGAAGGCGTGCACCGAGGCGATCACCCCCGAGCGCGTGAGGAACGTGCCGAACAGCGTGAGACTGAAGGTGAGGATCACCAGCGCGAGGTTCCACAGGCGCAGCATGCGACGCCGCTCCTGGATCATCACCGAGTGCAGCAGGGCGGTGCCGGTGAGCCACGGCATGAAGGCCGCGTTCTCCACGGGATCCCACGCCCAGTAACCGCCCCAGCCCAGCACGTGATAGCTCCACCAGCCGCCGATGAGGAGCCCCAGCGACAGGAAGTACCAGGCCACGATCGTCCAGCGGCGCGTCGTCGTGATCCAGAAGTCGCCGACCCGCCCGGTGATGAGCGCGGCGATCGCGAACGCGAAGGGTACGGTGAAGCCGGTGAAGCCCAGATAGAGGGCGACCGGGTGGGTGATCATCCCCGAGTCTTCCAGCAGCGGGTTCAGCCCGCGGCCATCGGGCGGGATCGGGACGCTGCGCGCGAAGACCGGCGCGGCCACGGTCATGACCAGCAGGAAGAACCCGATCACCGAGAGCATGACCATGAGCGCCCACGGGTAGAGATCGCGCGCGCTGGTGCGGTGGCGCAGGATCATGATCAGCGTGTAGACGCGAGAGCAGCCACGCCCACAGCACGATCGAGCCCTCCAGCGCGCCCCACACCGCGGTGATGCGGTAGTAGAACGGCGTGCCGAGGTTCGTGTTGATGGACACGTAGCGGACCGAGAAGTCGAAGGTGAGAAAGGCGTAGATCAGGAGCAGCAGGCAGGCGGTGACCAGCACGAACACGCCGAGCGCGGCGTGCTGGGCTGATTCGACCAGCGCGGGCCGTCCGCGCCGTCCGCCCACCGCCGCCATCACGCCGCCGTAGAGGGCCAGGCCGAGCGCCACGAACAGGGCACCCTGGCCGATCTCAGGGATCATTGCTTCGCTCCCTCCAGGGTCTTGATGAGGCCCTTGTCCTGGGCCTCCTTCACGTCGTGCGGCGCCTTGTACTCCTCGGAGTGCTTGGCCATGATCAGCGTGGCCTTGAAGTAGCCGTCCGACAGCCACTGTCCCTCGACCACCGCGCCACGGCCTTCGCCGAACAGATCGGGCGCCGCCCCGTGGTGGCGCACCGGCACGCGACGTCTTGCCGTCGGAGAGCTTGAAGGTCAGCGCCAGGGTGGTCGGCTCCCACTTGAGGGAGCCGCGCTCGACCAGGCCACCGAGACGATACGCCTTGCCGGCGACCGGCGCGGCGCTCAGCTCGGAGGGCGTGACGAAGTAGACGACCGACTGCGACACGCCGGCCCAGATCATGTAGCCGAGCGCCATCGCGATCACGACCCCGCCGACGACGAACTTGGGTTTCATGGTAGCGCGGGCCCGCGAGCGCCGCCTCGGGGCGTGGGTGGCCTGTTCGAGACGGTTGCCGGCTCCGACTCGCCCGATCGGCGCGCAGGGCTGTGATCTCGCGTTCCTTCCTACCGAGGCGGCGCCAGTAGCCGAGGAACACGAGGGCGGCGAGACCGTAGGCGGCGGCGACGAAGCTCCAGTTGTCGGGCATCACGCCAGGGCCTCGGCTTCTGCGGCGAGCACGCGGGCGCGCCGCGCGATGAAGTAGGCGCCGAGCAGCGCGAGCGCGGCGAAGTTGATCAGCAGCGCGGCCAGGATGCTGGGCGGCATCGCGCTGGTCCCGGGCTTCAGCAGCGAGGGTGGCTGATGCAGCGTGCGCCACCAGTAGACCGAGAAGTGGACGAGCGGGATGTTGAGCGCGGCGACGATGCCCAGCACCGCGGCGTAGCGGGCGCCCCGCTCGCGGATCGTCCACCGCCTGCCGCGCAGCAGGAGGTAGGCGAGGAACATGACGAAGACGACCGCCACGCTCGTGAGTCGCGCATCCCACGTCCACCAGGTGCCCCAGGTCGGCTTGCCCCAGATGGCGCCGGTGGCGATGTTGACGCCGAGAAACACCGTGCCCACCTCGCAGGCGGCGTGGGCCAGCCGGTCGGCGGCCGGCACGCCGGCGCGCGAGATAGACGATGGACGCGACGAACCCCACGATGAACGCGAGGTAGGCGACCCACACGGCCGGGCACGTGCAGGTACATGATGCGCTGCACGTTGCCCTGCGTCACCTCGCGGGGTGCGACGGCCGAATCCCATGATCAGCCCCGCGGCGAGGCCGACGACGGCGAGCCAGCCCAGGACCGTCACCATGATTCCCTCATCCCTCCAGAAGGACGTCGAACGTGAGCAGGCCGGCCACGACGTACACGACGTCGGCGGCGACCAGCAGCTGCCACCAGTGGGCGACCGACGCCAGCGGCTCGCGCAGCAGGAGCGCCTCGGTCGCCTTCACGGTGCCGAGCAGGACCGGCACCAGCACCGGGAGCAGCAGCACCGGGAACAGCAGCTCGCGCGTGCGCACCTGCGCCGTCATGGCGGCGAAGAGCGTGCCCACCGCGGCGATGCCGAGCGTGCCGAGCACGATCACCAGCGCCAGGCCCGGCAGTGCCGGGCCCAGGTCCACGTTGAAGAAGAGCGTGAAGAGCGCCAGCACGATCGCTTCCACCACCAGCATCAGCGCCAGGCTGGCCGCCAGCTTGCCGACGTACACCGCCGACTTGTCGCCGGGCGCGAGCAGGAGCGCCTCCCAGCAATCGTTGTCGCGCTCGACCAGGAACGTGCGGCCGAGCCCGAGCACGCCGCTCAGGATGAACCCCAGCCAGAGCACGCCGGGCAGCACGGCCGCCAGGCGCTCGCGGTCCGGTCCCAGCGTGAACTGGAAGACGAACAGGAGTGCCAGCGAGAAGAAGAGGAGCGCGTTGAGCGTCTCCTTCGACCGTCGCTCGACCACCAGATCCTTCCAGGCCACGATGAGCGCGCGCCGTGCGTACCTCACAGAGCCGCGTCCTCCGTGTGGGCGGCGTACAGCCGCTGCACGTCATCGGAGCCGAGCGCGCCGCGCGGCGTGTCGAGCGCCACGCGACCCCCGGCCAGGATCGCCAGCCGGTCGGCGATCTCCAGCTCCCGGCCGAAGCTGTGCGTGGCCATCAGCACGGCGCCCCCGCCGGCCTTGAACGCCTCCAGATGCGTCTGCAGCCACTTGCGCCCGCGCTGGTCGAGGCCAGCAAACGGCTCGTCGAGCAGCAGCACGCGGGGCCGAGCCAGACTGAGTCGCGCCAGCGCCAGCCGGCGCTTCATCCCGACCGAGAACGTGCGGACGCGGACGCCGGCGTGACGCTCGAGCGCCACGTCGCCCAGCGCGGCGGTCAGCCGCTCACGGTCGGCGGGCAGCCCGCTCAGCGTCGTCCAGAACCGGAGGTTCTCCAGTGCGGTGAGATCGTCGTAGACGTGGGCGCCGTGGGCGATCAGCCCGAGCCCCGCGCGCACCGCCTCGGCCTCGCGCACGCAGTCGTGGCCGAGGACCCGTGCCGTGCCGCGCGTGGGGCGCAGCAGGGTGGCGACGATCTTCAGCAGCGTGCTCTTGCCGCTTCCGTTCGGCCCCAGGAGCGCCACGGCCTCACCGGAGCCGACGGTCAGGGACACGCCGTCCAGTACCCGAGTCGCGCCGAAGAGACGAACGAGACCGACAATCTCGATGAGTGCTTCGTGGGTCATCATGCGTCGAGCCCGCTCATTCTCACTCACGCCTCCGGCGCGGTCAAGGAAGCGCGGGGCCGCGAGGCGGCCACAAATGAGACGTGAGCGGGATGAGCACCGCCCGGGCCGCGCGCAACGATGCGCGCGGCGGCGGCGGGGGACGCTGAATCGCTACCCGATCCGCATGGCGCGCAGTCGCGCGATGCGCTCTTCGGTCGGCGGGTGCGTGGAGAACAGCCGCGAGAACGACGCCCCGGTGAGCGGGTTCACGATGAACATGTGCGCGGTGGCCGGGTTGGCCTGCATCGGCACCTGCTGCGCGGCCATGTCGAGCTTCTCGAGGGCCTTGGACAGGCCCCACGTGCGCCCGGCCAGGCGGGCGCCCGAGGCGTCGGCCCCGAACTCCCGGGAGCGGGACACCGCCAGCTGCACGAGCATGGCGGCGAGTGGGGCCACCACCGCCATGAGGATCATCACGATGGGGCTCGGCGCGTCGTCGTCGTCGCGCCGGCCGCCGCCGAAGAACGCGGCCCACTGGGCCATGTGCGCCAGGTAGGTGATGGCGCCGGCCAGGGTGGCGGCGATCGTGCCGATCAGCACGTCACGGTTGGTCACGTGGGAGATCTCGTGAGCCAGGACGCCCTCGAGCTCATCGTCGTCGAGGATCCGCATGATTCCCTCGGTGACGGCCACGACCGCGTGCTCGGGGTTGCGGCCGGTCGCGAAGGCGTTGGGCTGATCGCTGGGGATCAGGTACACGCGCGGCATCGGGATGCCGGCCTTCGAGGCCAGCCGGTGGACCATGGCATAGAGACCGGGCGCCTGCGCTTCGCTGATCTCCTGCGCGCCGTACATCCGGAGGACGATCTTGTCCGACCACCAGTAGCTGACGAAGTTCATGACCAGTGCGATGAAGAACGCCACCAGCATGCCCTGCCGTCCGCCCACCGCGCCACCGAGCAACACGAGCATGGCGGTGAGGAGCGCCAGCAGGATCGCCGTTTTGAAAACATTGGACATGGTTCTTCGCCCTCCAGGGCTTGCGGTCAAAAAAAGCCTAACAGAGGGGTGTTTGAGCGTCAAATCATGGTCAAACACCTTGACTTGCCGCACACCCGTCTCTATACTGAGCCGGTTTAGTTCCAAAATCTTCGATGTTACAGAGACTTAGCGAGCCATTCGCGGCGTCGGCCGCGGGCCCGCCGAGGATGCAGGAGCCATGATTATCCGCGTGTCCGAGCTCGACGAGCAAGGGCTCAGGATCGACGACGTCGCGGCGCTGGCCCAGGGCTTGAGCGACCCGTCCTGGCGGCTGGAGGCAGCCTCGCTCGAAGTCGAGGCCGAAGGCAGCGACGTCTTCGTGCGCGGGCGGGTGGTGGTCGACGTGCCCCAGACTTGCGGCCGCTGCGCCGAGGTCGTCCCGCTCCGAGTGGAGACGACCGTGGATGCCAGGCTGATCCCGCGGCCCGTCGAAGGCGACAGCGTGGAGCTTGGCGTCGACGACCTGGACCTGGACTTTTACCACAACGATCAACTCGATCTGACCCGCATCGTGGAGACGGAGACCAGCCTGGCGCTGCCGATGAAGCCGCTGTGCCGCAGCGACTGCCGCGGTCTGTGTCCGGTGTGCGGGGTCAACCGCAACACTGTGCCGTGCGCGTGCGCGTCGCGGCCGCCCGACCCGCGTCTGGCGGTCCTGCGCGATCTCGCCACGCGCCTGTCCAACTGATCGCGACCGACCGGAGAAAGGAATTCGTTCATGCCGCTACCCAAACGACGTCACTCGCGCGCGCGAGGTCGCAAGCGCCGCACTCACTACAAGCTGTCGGCGCCGACGCGGGCGGTGTGTCCACAGTGTCGGGAGACCAAGCAGCCACATCGGATCTGTCCGCACTGTGGCTACTACAAGGGCCGCGAGGTCGTCTCCATCGAAGCGGTATAGGGTCGCCTCGCCCCATCCCCGTGCGACTCGCAGGCGAGGCGAGCCTGTAGGCCAATGAAGATCGCCGTTGACGCCATGGGCGGAGACCACGGTCCCGCCGTCGTCGTCGAGGGGGCCGTGGCCGCGGCGCGTGAGTTCGGCACCTCCGTGGTGCTCGTCGGTGACCGCGCCGCCATCGAGACGCAGGTTCACCGTCTGGGCGCCCAGAGCCTCGCCCTCGAGATCCGTCACGCCTCCGAAGTGGTCGGCATGGCCGAGAGCCCCTCGCAGGCCCTGCGCCGCAAGCGCGACTCCTCGCTCCGGGTGGCCGCCGAGCTGGTGCGCGACGGCAAGGCCTCCGCGTTCATCTCGGCCGGCAACACCGGCGCGGCCATGGCCATCTCCATGTTCGTCATCGGCGTGCTCCGGGGCATCGACCGGCCGGCCATCGCCGCGGTGCTGCCGAGCCTGCGTGGCTACACGGTCCTGCTCGACGCCGGCGCCAACGTCGCGCCCAAGGCCTGGCATCTCTTCCAGTTCGCGATCATGGGACACGTCTACGCCCGCGACATCCTGGGTCTCGATCGCCCGCGGGTCGGTCTGCTGTCGGTCGGCGAGGAGGAGGGCAAGGGCAACGACCTCACGCGCGAGGCCTACGACCTGCTCAAGGAGTCGCGGCTGAACTTCCTCGGCAACGTCGAGGGCCGCGACATCTACAACGGCCAGTGCGACGTGATCGTGACCGACGGCTTCACCGGCAACGTCGCGCTCAAGATCTCCGAGAGCCTGGCCGAGATGATCGGCGCCATGATCAAGGAAGAGCTGACACGCGATCTGCGGTCGCGGGTCGGAGCGGCACTCTCGATGCCGGCCTTCCACCGCTTCCGCAAGCGCGTGGACTACACGGAGATGGGCGGCGCGCCGCTCTTGGGGATCGACGGCGCGGCCATCATCTGCCACGGCGCCTCTCCGGTGAAGGCGATCAAGAACGCGGTGCGGGTGGCCGCCGAGTGGGCCAAGGCCGGCCTGAACGAGCACATCAAGACCGCGCTGGAAGCCGAGATCGCGCGGAGCGGGCGGGAAGGGGGCCGGGAATGACGCGGGCCAAAATCATCGGCGTCGGAGCCTACGCACCCAAGCGCGTGCTGACCAACGCCGACCTGGAAAAGATGATCGACACCAACGACGAGTGGATCGTCCAGCGCACGGGCATCCGCGAGCGGCGCATCGTCGACGAGAACGAGGCCACCTCCGACCTCGCGATCAAGGCGGCCCAGCAGGCGATCGAGCGCGCCAACCTGGTGCCCGAAGACATCGAGTTCATCGTGGTGGGCACCACCACGCCCGATATGTTCTTTCCCTCGGTGGGCAACATCGTCCAGCACCGGCTCGGCTGCGGTCGCGCCGGCTCGGTCGACATGCTGGCGGCGTGCGCCGGGTCCGTCTACAGTCTGGCCACCGGCGCCCAGTTCATCCAGACCGGCAAGTATCGCCGCGTGCTCTGCATCGGGGCGGACGCGCTGTCGCGCATCACCGACTTCACCGATCGCGGCACGTGCATTATCTTGGCCGACGCCGCCGGCGCCGTGGTGCTGGAGGCGACCGAGGACGGTAGCGGCATCATCGACGTCGATCTCTATTCCGATGGCAAGTACTGGGAGCTGCTCTACATGCCGGGCGGGGGCGCCCGGCATCCGGCCACGCACGAGACGGTCGATCAGAAGATGCACTACGCCCGCATGAAGGGCAACGAGGTCTTCAAGGTCGCGGTGCGGATGTTCGCGGAGTGCACCGAGAAGATCCTCACGCGCCACGGCTTCACCGCGGACGACGTGACGCTGTTCATCCCGCACCAGGCGAACCTCCGCATCATCGAGGCCGCCTGCAAGCGCGTGAACCTGCCCATGGATCGCGTCTTCGTCAACGTGGACCGCTACGGCAACACCGGCGCCGCCTCGGTCTACGTCGCCATGGAAGAAGCCAACGCCGCCGGCCGCCTCAAGAAGGGCGACCTGGTCCTCCTCGCCGCCTTCGGCGGCGGCTTCGCCTGGGGCACGATTCTCCTGCGATGGTAGAAACATGATCGCGTTCGTGTTCCCGGGGCAGGGTTCCCAGGCCGTCGGCATGGGACGCGCGTTCTACGAGACCTCGGGCGCGGCCAAGCGCGTGTTCGAGGAAGCGAGCGACACGCTGGGAATCGACTTCACGCGCCTGATCTTCGAGGGTCCGGAGGCCGATCTGGCGCTCACCGCCAACACGCAGCCGGCAGTGCTGACCGCCAGCGTGGCCGCGGCGGCGGCCTGCGCCGAGCGCGGCCTCGCCCCGGCGCTGGTGGCCGGACACAGTCTCGGCGAGTACTCCGCCCTGGTGATCGCCGGCGCGCTCCGACTGGGCGACGCCCTCCGCGTCGTGCGCCGGCGGGGCGAGCTCATGCAGCAAGCCGTGCCGGTGGGGACCGGGGCGATGGCGGCCCTCATGGGCGTGAAGCCGGACGTCGTGGAGGGCATCTGCACGGACGCCGCCCAGGGCGAGGTCGTCGGCATCGCGAACCTGAACTCCGAGATGCAGATCGTGATCGCCGGCCATCGATCGGCCGTGGAGCGCGCGGTGGCGCTGGCCAAGGAGCGGGGTGGCCGCAAGAGCGTGCTGTTGCCGGTGAGCGCGCCGTTTCATTGCGCCCTCATGGCGCCGGCCGGCGAGCGCCTCGAGCCCGACCTCGCGGCCCTCAAGATCGCCGATCCCGCGATCCCGGTGGTGCGCAACGTCGACGCCGGCGTCACCCGGACGGCGGCCGACGTCGTGCCGTTCCTGCTGCGCCAGATCGCCAATCCCGTCCGGTGGACCGCGTGTGTCGAGCGGCTGGCCGCCGAGGGCGCCGACCGCTTCGTGGAGGTCGGGCCCGGCCGCGTGCTGACCGGCCTCGTCAAGCGCATCGTCCCCGACGCGCGCGCGGTCTCGGTGGAGGATCCGGCGGGTCTGGACCGCGCCCTCGAGGCTCTCGCGGCGGCATGACGCCGCCCACCCTCGACGGCAAGGTGGCCATCGTCACCGGGGGCAGCCGTGGTATCGGCGCCGCCGTGGCCGCCTGGCTGAGCGAGCACGGAGCGAGCGTGGTAGTCTCTGGGCGCGACGCCGACCGGCTCAAGCTGGCGGTGCAGGAGCTGGAGTCGCGTGGGGCCGCGATTCACGGCGTGGTGGCCGACGCGGCGAAGCGGGAAGACGCCGATCGGCTCGTCGATGCGGCCAAGGAGCGGTTCGGCCGGCTCGACATCCTGGTCAACAATGCGGGCATCACGCGCGACGGCCTGCTGATCCGCATGAAGGACGACGACTGGGACCGCGTGATGGAGACCAACCTCCGCGGGGCGTTTCTGATGACCCGGGCGGCGTCCAAGCTGATGGTCCGGCAGAAGAGCGGCGGGCGGATCGTGAACGTCGCGTCCACCGCGGGCGCCATGGGCAACGCCGGACAGGTCAACTATTCGGCGGCCAAGGCCGGACTCATCGGGCTGACCAAGGCCTGCGCGCGCGAGCTGGCGCACTGGGACATCCTGGTCAACGCGGTGGCGCCGGGGCTCATCGAGACCGACATGGCGGCGGCCATCTCGCCCGAGGCCCGCGAAGCGTTGCTGGCGCAGGTGCCGCTCAAGCGTATCGGAACTGCCCGCGAGGTGGCCGAGATGATAGGATTCCTGGCCGGCGGCGCCGCGGCGTACGTGACGGGTCAGGTCTTCCACGTCAACGGCGGCCTCTACATGTAGTGAGGGCCGCATGCAGGTGGCGAATCTTCTGCCGGAGGTGACGGGTTCATGGCGAAGTCAGTCGAGGACAAGGTGAAGGAGATCATCGTCGAGCAGCTCGGGGTTGAAGAGGAGGACGTCAACCCCAACGCGAAGTTCATCGAGGACCTGGGCGCCGACTCCCTCGACACGGTCGAGCTCGTCATGGCCCTGGAAGAGCACTTCGATATCCAGATCCCGGACGAGGACGCCGAGAAGATCGTGACGGTCGGCGACGCCATCCAGTACATCAAGGACAACTCCTGAGAGGCGTGGCGTGAGAGCTGGGGAGCCGCGGCGAGTCGTCGTCACGGGCGTCGGAGCCCTCACTCCGGTGGGTAATACCGCCGAGGAGTTCTGGGCTTCGCTCCTCCAGGCCCGCTCGGGCATCGGCCCCATCACCAAGTTCGACGCCACCGGCTATCCCACCCGGATCGCCGGCGAGGTGCGCAACTTCGAGGAAGCGAAGTACATCGACAAGAAGGAATCCCGCCGGCTCGACCCGTACCTCAAGTACGCGATCGCCACCAGCGCGATGGCGGTGGAGGACGCCGCGCTCGATCCGAAGAAGATCGACGGCACCCGCTTCGGCGTGCTGATCGGCTCGGGGATCGGCGGCATCACGACGCTGATCGAGGGCGAAGAGACGCGCAAGACCAAGGGCTTCGACCGGGTGTCGCCCTTCATGATCCCCATGCTCATCGTGAACATGGCGCCCGGCCTGGTCTCGATGCGCTTCGGCGCCAAGGGGCCCAATACCTCGATCGTGACCGCCTGCGCCAGCGGCAATCACGCCATCGGCGATGCCGCCCGGCTCATCGAGCGGGGCGACGCCGACGTGATGATCGCCGGCGGCGCCGAAGCGATCATCGTGCCCATCACCATCGCCGGGTTCTGCTCCATGAAGGCGATGTCCACGCGCAACGACGAGCCGCAGAAGGCCTCGCGGCCGTTCGACGCCGCGCGGGACGGGTTCGTGTGCGGCGAGGGCGCCGGCATCGTGATCCTGGAATCGCTCGAGCACGCCGTGCGCCGCGACGCCCGGATCTACGCCGAGGTCGTCGGCTACGGCCTGACCTCCGACGCCCACCACATGACGGCGCCCGACCCGGAGGGCGACGGCGCCACCCGGGCGATGCAGCTGGCCCTGCACGACGCCGGCATCGCGCCCTCCGCGATCGGCTACATCAACGCCCACGGCACCTCGACGCCGTACAACGACAAGTTCGAGACCATCGCCATCAAGCGGGTGTTCGGCGACGACGCCCGGCGCCTGGCCGTCTCGTCCACCAAGTCGATGACCGGCCACCTGCTCGGCGCCGCCGGCGGTATCGAAGCCGTCGCCACGGTGCTAGCGCTCCACCACGGCATGCTGCCGCCGACGATCAACTACGAGACGCCCGATCCGGAGTGCGACCTCGACTACATCCCCAACCAGGCCCGCAAGATGGACGTCGAGTATGCGCTGTCCAATGCGTTCGGTTTCGGCGGCACGAATGCGACGCTAGCGTTCCGTAAGTATCTCCGCTAGCCTCGCCGACGGCTGAAAACCGGCCATCTGCGTCGTTGGCTCAGTCGCCCCTCCCTGCGACGTGGCCGGGCCACGTCTCAGTCGGGGCTTCCTTCGCCGCCTAGCATCTGGCCGGTTTTGAGCCGTCGGCGCGCGTGATGAGCGTGGATCCGGTCGAAAAGCTCGAGCGGCGGATCGGGTATCGTTTCGCGGATCGCGCTCGCTTGGAGCGGGCGCTCACTCATGCTTCGTACGCGGCGGAGCATCCTCCCTGTGAGCATCAGCTGGCGCTGGCGTTTCTTGGCGACGCGGTGCTGGCGTTGGTCGTGGGGGAGTATCTGGTGCGGGCGGAGTCGGATGCGGCGGTTGGGCGGCTGACGACGAGGCGCGCGGAGCTGGTGGCGGACGAGACGCTGGCGCGCTGGGCGAGCGCGCTCGAGCTGGGGCCGCTGTTGCGGCTGGGGCGGGGGGCGGAGCAGACGGGGGGACGCGAGACGGCGTCGATGCTGGCCACGGCGCTGGAGGCGTTGCTCGGCGCGCTCTACGAGGAAGCGGGCCTTATCGCGGTGCGTCGGGTCGTCGGCGACCTGGCCGGCTGGTAGTGCCGGATGCGGGAGCACCCCGTGCTAGGCTGAATTCATGCGCGTGTGGCCGTTGCGCCTGTCGCCGTTGCGTCTGTGGCCGTTGCCTCGGTGGCCGTTCCGCCGCCGCCCCGCCCTCTCGCCGCTGCATTCGGACGACTTGCTCCTCAGCGAGGAGCGCCTGCGCCATCTCGCCGAGGAGGTGATGGTCGTCCAGGAGCGGCAGATCCGGGGCGGCGTGATCCTGTTCCGCGGCGATCTGCGCACGGAGCCGGCCCGGGCGCTCGACACGCTGCTGACGCGTTTCGCGCCGCTCGGCTACACGCCGTTCCTGAAGGCCGAGGGCGACCGCGTCATGCTGCAGGCGTGGCCGCTCGTGCAGGTGCGGGAGCGCGCGCGGCCGGCGCTGAACCTGACGCTCTTCGTCCTCACCGCGCTGTCCACGCTGGCCGCCGGGGCGATCCTGACCGGTATTCTCGACGGGGTCGGCGACTGGACCTCGCCGGCGGCGTGGCTGTCGTCGGGGGGACCGTTCGCGCTGACCCTGCTGTCGATCCTCGGCGTCCACGAGTTCGGCCACTACTTCACGGCGCGCTATTACAAGGCCTCGGTCAGCCTGCCGTACTTCATCCCGGCGCCGCCGCCGATCTTCCTGTTCGGCACGCTGGGCGCCATCATCCGGATGCGCTCGCCGGCGCGCGATCGCAACTCGCTCTTCGACATCGCGGCGGCCGGTCCGCTGGCCGGCCTGATGATCGCGGTGCCGGCGGTGATCCTCGGACTCGGCTGGTCCGAAGTCCACCGGATCCTTCCCGGCGCGGGCCTGCAGTTCGGCGATTCGCTGCTGATGCGCTGGCTGGTCTATCTCAAGTTCGGCTCGCTGGGCGACGGCGTGGACGTCATCATCCACCCGGTGGCCCTGGCCGGCTGGGTGGGGTTCTTCGTGACGGCGCTGAACCTCGTCCCGGTGGGCCAGCTCGACGGCGGGCGCATCGCCTATGCGCTCCTCGGCCGTCATCATCGGGTGCTCGGCATCATCACGTTCGTCCTGCTCCTGGCCCTGGGCGGCATCACCGGCTCCGGCAACTGGTTCTTCTGGGCGGGGCTGCTGTTCTTCCTGGTCGGCTTTCACCACAGCCCGCCGCTCGACGACCTGACGCCGCTGAGCCCCGCCCGCCGTCTGATCGGAATCGCCTGCCTGATCCTGCTGGTGCTGCTGATCCCGCCCGTTCCGATCAAGATCACCTAGGCGCCTCGCGGTCCGCGTCGCGTCCACGCCGCGCGCGTGCGGCGCGACGACCTGGGCCCGGCCGTGGGTGACACGTGCGGCGCGCTTGAGCTACTATCCGCCCCATGCCCGGTCGCCTCGACCGCCGTTCCCTCGAAGCGCTGGTCCGCAAGGGCGAGATCGACACGGTCCTGACGGTGTTTCCCGACGGCTATGCCCGACTCATGGGCAAGCGTCTGACCGCCCGCCACTTCCTCGAGCACGCCCTCGAGGACGGCGTCCACGCGTGCATCTATCTCTTCACGGTCGATATGGAGATGGAGCCGCTGCCCGGCTTCACCCTGACATCGTGGGAGCGCGGCTACGGCGACATGAAGATGGTGCCCGACCTCGCCACGCTCCGGCTGATTCCCTGGCTGCCGAAGACCGCGCTGGTCTTCTGCGACGTGTACACCGAAGAGGGCGAGCCGGTCGAGGAGGCGCCGCGCTGGGTGCTGAAGCGGCAGATCGCCCGGGCGCTGGCCCAGGGCTACCTCGTCAAGACTGCGGCCGAGCTCGAGCTCTACTGCTTCCGGGAGACGTTCGAGGAGGCGCGGGCCAAGCGTTACCAGAATTTAACGCCGTTCTCGACGTACCTCGAGGACTATCACATCTTGCAGACGACCAAGGAAGAGCCGCTCGTCCGCGCCATCCGCAACGGCATGGAGGCTGCCGACGTTCCGGTGGAGACGTCCAAGGGTGAGTGGGGGCGCGGCCAGGAAGAGATCAACCTCGTCTACGCCGAGGCCCTGGAGATGGCCGATCGCACCGTGCTCTACAAGCACGGCGCCAAGGAGATCGCTCACCTGCAGGGCTGCTCGCTGACGTTCATGGCGAAATACGACATGGGTGCGGCCGGCTCGTCCTTCCACCTGCACTCCTCGCTGTGGGACCGCAGCGGACGCAAGCCGCTCTTCGCCGGCGGCAAGAGCCACCGCCAGGCCCCGCCGGTATTCGGCCACTGGCTGGCCGGACAGATGGCCATGGCCCGCGAGCTGGCGTACTTCTACGCGCCCGGCGTGAACTCCTACAAGCGCTACCAGTCCGGCTCGTTCGCGCCGACCCGCGTGGCCGCCGGCTGGGACAACCGCACCTGCGGCTTCCGCCTCTGCGGCGAGGGCTCCGCGTTCCGCGTGGAGAACCGTATCCCCGGCGCCGACGCCAACCCGTATCTGGCCTTCGCGGCGACCATCGCGGCGGGCCTGCACGGCGTCGCGCACAAGCTCAAGGCGCCGCAAGCTCTACGAGGGCAACGCGTACGAGGACGCCCGGCTGCCCCAGGTTCCCAAGACGCTGCGCGAGGCCATCGGCGAGCTCGAGCGGTCCAAGGTCGCGCGCGCGGCGCTCGGCGATCGCGTGGTCGATCACTATCTGCACGCGGCTCGTCTCGAGCAACAGGCCTTCGACCAGTCCGTGACCGATTGGGAGCTGATGCGTAACTTCGAGCGGATCTGAGAACAGCCCGCAGCCGACACGACAGAGAGGAGACGCGGTGGCCGATCGTTTGAAGGGCAAGGTCGCGTTGATCACCGGAAGCGGCATGGGCATGGGGCGAGAGGCCTCCGTGCTGTTCGCCGAGGAGGGCGCCCGCATCGTCGTCGCCGACATCGACGGCAAGGCCGCGCAGGAGACGGTGGCGCTGGTCGAGAAAGCAGGCGGGCAGGCGCTGGCGGTCACCGGCGACGTCGCGCTCGAGGCTGACGTCAAGCGCATGGTCGACGAGGGCGTGCGGCGCTTCGGCGCGCTGCACGTCCTCTACAACAACGCTGGCGTGCTGTGGAAGGACCGCGACCGCTCGGTGCTGGAGACAGACGACAAGTGGTGGGACCGCGTCATGGCCATCAACCTCAAATCCGTCTTCTGGGTGACCAAGTACGGGATCCCGCACCTGCGCACGGCCGGCGGCGGCTCCATCATCATGATGGGCTCGGTCTCCGCGCTGGCCGGCTTCACGCGCGCGCAGGACGCCTACACCTCGGCCAAGGGCGCGCTCATCTCGCTGACGAAGTCGCTGGCCATCCAGTTCGCCAGGGATCAGATCCGCTGCAACGTGATCCACCCGGGCATCGTGGACACGCCGCTGCAGGCTCCGTACCTCACCGACGCGATCCGCAAGGAGTTCGAGACCGGCATCCCGCTCGGGCCGCATCGCGCGGCCGCGCGAGATCGCGAACGTCGCGCTCTTCCTCGCCAGTGACGAGTCCTCGTTCATGACCGGCGCCGAGCTGGTGGTCGACGGCGGCTTCACCGCCGGCTGAGCGGATGGCGCGTCCGCTGGCGGCACCGAGATCCCGCACGGCCCCGACCGACGTCGTGAGCATCGCCGGCGCGCTGCTGGTCGTGGTGCTGGCGGCGTTCATCCTCTATCCGGTCGCCGCGGTGACCGTGTGGGGGCTGCGCGCGTGGGGGCTGCTCGGGGCCGCCGTACCCTCGCACCTGGCCCTGATCCTCCTGAGCCTCGCGGTGGCCGTCGCCTCCACGCTGGCGGCGCTCCTGCCGGCCGTGCCGATCGCCTACGCACTGGCGCGGGTGAACGTGCCGGGACGCGCACGGCTCTGGGCGGTGTGTCGACTGGGCGTGCTGCTGCCGCCGTTCGTCACGCCGCTCGCCCTGCTCGTCCTCGCGGGACCGCGAGGCCCGGTGGCCGGCGTGTTCGGTCCGGGCGGCTCGTTGCCCGGCGTGGTGGCGATCGTGATCGGTCAGGCGATCGGCTTCTTTCCCTGGGCCGTGGCGCTGGTTGTTCGCGCGCTGGCTGCGGTGCCCGTCGAGATGGAACACGCGGCCGAGACGCTTGGCGCCAGCCGGCTGACCGTCGTACGACGGGTAACGCTCGGACTGGCCGGTCCGCGCGTGGGCGCAGCGGCGCTGGTTTTGGTCGTGCTCTGCCTGAGCGACGTGGCCACACCGCTGCTGCTCGGCGGTGACGCCACTGTCCTGGCCACGGCGGTCGCCGCCGCGGCGACCACGAATGCGGAGTCGGCGAGCAGCCTGGCGCTAGCCCTGGCGCTGCTCGTGGGACTGATCGGCGGCACGTGGCGTCACGGTGCGTTCATGGCCGGCACCTGGCCGGCTCTGCCCGCCGTGCACCGCCCGGCGTCGGCCGGGCTGCACGCGTTGCTCACCGCCCTGGTCGGGATCCTCGGGCTCGCGCTCCCCGTGCTGTGGGCGCTCGTCCCGATCGGCTCCGTGCTGCAAGCGGGCGGCGTGTCGTTCGGTGCGTGGGCTGCGTTCGCCTCACCGGTTGGCCTCCGACCGCTCGGCCTCAGCCTCGCGCTGGGTCTCGGCGCCGCCCTGATCGGCGCGACGGTGACGCTGATCGCCGCGTGGGTCGTCGGGCGGCGACAGATCGTGCTGGGACGCGGGATCGACATGCTCGCTCAGGCACCGCTCGCGGTGCCCGGCGTCGCCGCCGGGACTGGCTACCTGCTCGCGTTCGGCACGCCGTCACCGCCGTTCGGCACGCTGCCGCTCGCGATGCTGCTGGTCGCATGCTGGCAGCTGCCGGCGACCTTGCGGGTGGCCCGCGAGGTGCTCGCCCGTACCGAGCGGGCGACCGAGCAGGCTGCTATCAGTCTCGGCGCCGGACGCGCCACCGTCGCGAAGCTCATCGTCCTTCCCACGCTGCGGCCGATCGCCGGCTGGATCGTCTGCGATCTGTTCGCCGCCGCCGTCCTGGCCGTGGGTGCCGTCATCGTGTTCGCCGGCTCCGGACTCGAGCTCGGCGCCGTCACCATGGTCACTCGCGCTGCCGCCGGCGCCACCGGTGCCGCATGTGCGGTGGCCACCGTCCTGCTCGCACTCGCGGGCGGTGCCGTTGTACTCGGCCGCGCAATCGCCGGTCCTTTGATTCCGAGCCTGCAATAGTCACCCTCCGCGTCCTTCGCGACGTAGCGCCTGCACGGGCGGCCGGATTGGAGGTCCGCCGTCGATGTTCGGGTAGGTAAGGTTCCGAGGGGAGCCCGGTCAACTCGATGGTAGCGCGATTGCCACGACGCCGGGACCGATGCTATCGATGCTGATGCGCGCAAGCGACGACCCGGGCTGCTGGCCAGGACGCCGCGTGCTCATTGCTGACGACTCGCTTGATGCCCGCGAGGTCTACGCCGCCTATCTCTCGTACGCCGGCTTCGGCGTCTACACGGCGCCCGACGGTGAAGCCGCCGTGAACATCGCGATCCAGGTACGGCCAGACATCGTCGTCATGGACCGCTCCATGCCGAAGCTCGACGGCATCGCCGCCACCTGGCGCCTCAAGGAACACCCGCACACGCGGCACATCCCAGTGATCATGCTCACCGGGTTCGCGCTGGGGACCGTCGAGCAAGACGCACGGCAAGCCGGTGTGGACGTGTTCCTGACGAAGCCGTGCTTGCCCGAGGTGCTGGAGGAGCATGTGCGGCGGCGCTTGAACGCGCCGGGGACTCCGTAACCGCGCCCGATTCAGCAGTTCCCGTTCCGCACTTCTTCGGCCCACAGTTCCAGGCACCGTCGATGAACCAGCGGCATCGGCGCCTCCCCAACGTCGACCTCGTACTCGATGTCCCCCAGCCGGAAGTGAGCATCGCAGGCTACGCATGGGGCACGACCCTCGCTGGGGCCGGCGACCATCTTTCGGGGGACTTGGCGCGGAAGCACGCCGGCATCGAACAACGCACGCAGGCGCATTCGGACGGTATCTTCTGCAAACTGGACATCGCTTCCGCCGGGTTGAGCGCTGACGTCGCAGCATCGCCCATCGTTATGCACCCTCGGTCCTCCCGTGATCCATGGCCGCTATCACGACCTCGGCCAGCGTCCCTAGATTGAAGGGCTTGCGGAGGAGCCCAAAGAACCCGTCGGCCATTGGGATCGGCGTCCCCGACATCAGAATCACCGGCACGCTGACGCCAGCACCGCGCAGTGCGTCCAGAAGATCCGCCCCAGACATACCGGGCATAGTCATGTCGGTCAGAATGACGTCCGGCTTGAGCTTCGGCACAATCTCAAGCGCCTCCTCGCCGCTTGCTGCCGTGGCCACCTCGTTGCACACAGTGCTGAGGAAGTCGCGCAGCAACGCACGGACGTGAGGCTCATCGTCGACGATCAGGACCCGGCCTGGATAGTCCTTCATCCCATGCCCGGACCGAGAGGCGCCAGCGTGTATTGGTCCTGATCAATTCCCCCAGCCCTCCCGCGCGAGCCGGGTCCGCATCTCAGCGTTCAGCCTCGTCTGTCTTCGCGCTGCTTCTTGGGCTGAACGTCTGCTTGGCGGCCTATAAGTCTCATAGGCGGGCTGCCCGGCGCCATCGGACCTTGGTCCAACCTGGGCATGCCGTGACTACCCAAGGAACCAGAATCGACGCACGTTCCCCCGCGGGCGCAAGTCCTTCCATTCGATGTGGTCGGGGTGAAGCGTCGCTCGTCGAGTCCCGCGCTCATGAGCGGCGTCCGCTATCGCGCATCGAGCAAGCGGCCCGCGATGACCGACAGCCGAAACGAGGTCCTTCACCCGCTGGTGGTAAAAGTCGGGCAGGTGGTGTCAGGGTGGGAACGTCATGCATCCCCTCGGCGGGGTGTGCGAGACTACGCGGCAATGCTCACTTCCATACAGAACGTCAGTCCGTCCACAGTCGGCACATTCGGGATCTGAAAGGAGAGCACGACATGCTTCGCTGGGGGCTCCTCGCACTCGCGGTACTGATGCTGGCCAGTCCGGCCCAGGCCAAGGACACCATCGTGGTGTACACGGCGCTCGAGCCGGAGCAGATCACCGACTACATGAAGGCCGTCAACAAGACCCTGCCCAACATCGAGGTCAAGATGCTGCGGTTGTCGACCGGCGACATCTCGGCGCGGTTCATGGCCGAGAAGGACAACATGCAGGCCGACGTCATCTGGGGCGTGGCGGCTACCAACGTGATGGTGTTCAAGAACGCCGGGCTGCTGGAGCCGTACGCGCCCAAGGGGCTGGAGCGCGTGCAGCCGCTGTTCCGTGACAAGGACGCCACGCCGTCGTGGGTCGGCATCGACATCTACATGTCGGCGTTCTGCTTCAACACCGAGGTGGCCAAGAAGAAGAACCTGCCCAAGCCGGAATCGTGGGCCGACCTCACCAAGCCCGTCTACAAGGGCGAGATCGTGATGCCGAACCCGGCCAGCTCGGGGACGGGCTATCTCTCGGTCGCCTCGATCCTGCAGCGCATGAAGGAGCCCGAGGGCTGGAAGTATCTCGACGCGCTCGACAAGAACATGGCGGAGTACACGAAGTCCGGCTCCAAGCCCTGCAAGGACGCGGCGGCCGGCGAGCGGGCCATCGGCGTGTCGTTCGAGTACGTCGCGGCCAAGATGAAGAAGGACGGCGCGCCGGTCGAGATGGTCCTGCCCAAGGAGGGCTCGGGCTACGAGATCGAGGCCAACGGCCTCACCAAGCGGGGCAAGGGCAACGCGGCCGCCAAGCAGTTCCTGGACTGGGCGATCACCGACGAGGCCATGGGGCTGTACTCGAAGTACTTCGCGGCGGTGGCGGTGCCCGGCTTCCCGGTGCCCGAGGGGCTACCCAAGGACGTGAGCAAGGTCGTGTATCCCAACGACTTCGACTGGTCGGCGAAGAACCGTGACCGGATCCTCGCCGAATGGGCCAAGCGATACCAGAAGTGACGGCGGAGACCGCCGGCGGCCGCCCGCCGGCGGTCGCGCTGGAGGGCGTCGCCAAGAAGTTCGGCGCGATGGTCGCCCTGCGCGACATCTCGTTCACCGTGGCGGAGGGTGAGTTCGTCTGCTTCCTCGGCCCCAGCGGCTGCGGCAAGACGACGCTGCTGCGGATCGTGGCCGGACTGGAGCGCCAGAACGTGGGTGTTGTCCGGATGCGGGGGCGCGACGTCTCGGCGTTGCCGCCCAGCCGGCGGAACTACGGCATCGTCTTTCAGTCGTACGCGCTGTTCCCCAACCTCACGGTCGCCCGGAACGTCGCCTACGGCCTGCAGACCCGGCGGACCGCGCGGCCCCAGCTCGAGGCGCGCGTGGACGAGCTGCTCGAGCTCGTCGATCTGCGCAGCCACAAGCTGCACTACCCGGCGCAGCTCTCGGGTGGGCAGCAGCAGCGCGTGGCGCTGGCCCGCGCCCTGGCGCCTTCACCATCCCTCTTGCTGCTGGATGAACCGCTCTCCGCCCTCGACGCGCGAGTGCGCCTGGCCCTCCGGCACGAGATGAAGGCGCTGCAGCGCCGGCTGGGCATCACCACGATCATGGTCACGCACGACCAGGAAGAAGCGCTCACGATGGCCGATCGCATCGTGGTGATGAACCACGGCGCCGTGGAGCAGATCGGCACACCGGCCGAGATCTACCGCGAGCCCGCCACGATGTTCGTGGCCCGCTTCGTGGGGCACATGAATCTGCTGGAGGCTCTCGCCGACGACCGGCCCGGCTGGGCGCGTGTGGGATCGCTCACGCTCCGCTATCGCGCGCCGGTGACGGCCCGGCCCGGCTCGCCGCTGACGCTCGGCATCCGCCCCGAGGCGGTCCGGGTCGATTCGGTCGTGCGCGGCGATACGGACAACCGCCTGGCGGCCCGGGTCACCAGCGTGCAGTTCCAGGGCGCGTCCACGCGGCTGGGTCTTCAAGTCATCGGCGAGTCCGCGGCGAGGCTGGAGTGCGACCTGGCTGCCACCGCGCTGGCCGAGCTCGACGTGAAGGAGGGTGCCGAGGTGCCGGTGGTCCTGCCGCCGGACGCGCTGCGCGTGTTCGGGACGCCGGCCGCCTGACGATGGCGATCGGCCGCACCGAGAGCGTCGCCGCCATACCCGACCGCCTGGTCCGCCAGCGGCTCGACGCCGAGCGTGTCGTGCGCTATCTCCTGCTGGCCCTCTTCGGCCTGTTCCTCTGGGTCTTCCTGGCCTGGCCGATGACGCAGATGTTCTGGCGGAGCCTGCAGGACAACAGCGGCCGGTTCGTCGGACTCGCCAACTACGTGCGGTACTTCGCCACCCCGGCGATCGGGGTGTCGATCACCAACAGCCTGTCGGTCTCGCTGATCGCCATGGTGCTCACCGTGGCCCTGGCCTTCGTCTACGCCTACGCGCTGACGCGCACGCGGATTCCGGGTCGCGGCGTCTTCCGTCTGGTGGCCATGCTGCCGATCTTCGCGCCCTCCCTGGTGTCGGCGATCGCCTTCGTCTACGCCTTCGGCAACAACGGGATGTTCACCCGCCAGACCGGCATCAACGTGGGCATCTACGGCGCCAAGGGCATCGTGCTGGCCGAGATCTTCTACTGCTTCCCCCACGCCATGCTGATCCTCATGGCCGCCTTCGCCGCCGCCGACGCGCGCCTCTACGATGCAGCCGCGGCGCTCGGCGCCTCCCGGCGAAAGACCTTCCTGACCGTCACGCTGCCGGGAGTGAAGTACGGGCTCATGAGCGCCTGCTTCGTCGTCTTCACGCTGGTGCTCACGGACTTCGGCGTGCCCAAGGTGGTCGGCGGCAAGTTCTCGGTGATGGCCACCGAGATCTACAACCAGGTGATCGGCCAGCAGAACTTCACGATGGGCGCCACCGTGTCGGTGGTGCTGCTCATCCCGGCGTTGCTGGCCTGCGTGGTGGATCGGCTGGTGCAGCGGCGACAGTATGCGCTGGTCAGCTCCTCGGCCCGCCCGCTGGTGCCCGGGGGCACGACACTGGCCCGGAGCCTGCTCTTCGGCTACTGCGCGCTGATCGCGGTCTGCATCCTCGCCATCTACTTCGTCATCTTCGCGTCGTCCGTCGTCACCCGGTGGCCGTACAACCTCACGCTCACGCTCAAGCACTATCGCTTCGACAGCCTCGGCGGCTACACCGCGCTGCTGAACAGCGTGTGGGTGGCGGCGCTGACGGCGGTGATCGGCACGGTCATCACCTTCGCCGGCGCCTACCTGGTGGAGAAGTGCCGCACCGCGCTCAACGGCGTCCTGTACCTGTTCGCGCTGCTGCCGGTGGCGGTGCCGGGTATGGTGCTGGGCCTGGCCTACATCTTCGCGTTCAACGCCTCGGGCAGCATGCTCAACCGGATCTACGGCACGCTGGCGATCCTGGTCGTCTCCAACCTGATCCACTACTTCACGGTCCCGTTCCTGACGGCGACCACCACGCTCAAGCAGATGGACGCCGAGTTCGAGAGCGTCTCGGCCTCCATGGGCGTGGCGTTCTACCGGACCTTCTGGCGCGTGACGGTCCCCATCGCGCTGCCGTCGATCGTCGGCGTCAGCATGTACTTCTTCCTCAACGCGATGGTGACGCTGTCGGCGGTCGTGTTCCTGGTCGCGCCGGGCACCGAGCTGGCCGCGGTGGCGGTGCTGCTGCTCGACGACGCCGGCGAGACGGCCCAGGCCACCGGCATGTCGGTGCTGATCATCGGCATCGGCTTGCTGGCGCGGCTCACGTACTGGGCGCTGCTCCGCGGCGTCACCCGGCGCACCCAGGCCTGGACGACCGCGACCCACGAGCCGGGCCGCCGGGCATGACCGAGCACGCCCGCGTCGTCGTCATCGGCGGCGGCGTCATCGGCGCCAGCGTCGCCTACCACCTGACCCGGCTCGGCTGGCGCGACGTCCGGCTGCTCGAGCGACGCACGCTCACGTGCGGCACGACCTGGCACGCGGCCGGTCTCGTCGGGCGCCTGCGCGGCTCGCGCACCGCCAGCCGCCTGGTGAAGTACAGCGCGGAGCTCTACGCGCGCCTGCCGGCGGAGACCGGATTCGAGACCGGCTGGCGGCGCTGCGGCAGCCTGATCGTCGCCCGCACGCCCGAGCGCCTCACCCAGCTCCGCCGCAGCGTGGCGCTGTCGCGCGCGGTCGACATCGAGGCGCACACGATCGGGGCGGGCGAGGTGACGCGGCACTGGCCGCTCTGCCGCACCGACGATCTGGCCGGCGCCATGCTGATCCCCGACGACGGACGCGTCATTCCCGCCGACGTCACCCAGGCGCTCGCGGCCGGCGCCCGCGCCGGTGGCGCCGTCATCCGGGAGGATGTCGCGGTGCGCGCGGTCGTCGTGCGCGACGGCGTGGTGACGGGCGTGGAGACCGCCGAGGGCCCGATCGCGTGCGAGGCGGTCGTCAACTGCGCCGGCATGTGGGCGCGCGCGCTCGCCCAGGACAACGGCGTGGCCGTGCCCCTGTGGCCGGTCGAGCACTTCTACGCGGTGACCCGCCCGATGGCCGGCGTGACGCCGGAGCTGTCCGTGCTGCGCGACCTCGACGGCTGCGTCTACATCCGCGAGGAGGTCGGCGGTCTCCTCTTCGGCGGCTTCGAGCCCCACGCCAATCCCTGGAAGTCGGACGCGATCCCCGAGGACTTCGCGTTCTCGCTCTCCAAGGAAGACGGAGACCAGTTCGAGGTGCTCATGCGCGGCGCGGTGGAGCGCATTCCGGCGCTCGACTCGGCCGAGATCCAGCTGCTGCTGAACGGCCCCGAGAGCTTCACGCCCGACGGCAACTTCATCCTGGGCGAGGCGCCGGGGCTGCGCGGCTACTTCGTGGCGGCCGGCTTCAACTCTGGCGGGATCGCGAGCGCCGGCGGGGCGGGCCGGGCGCTGGCCGAGTGGATCGTGAACGGCGCGCCGACCATGGACCTGACCGCCTACGATCCCCGGCGGATGTTGCCGCGCCACGCCGAGGCCGACTTTCTCACCGCGCGGATGCGCGAGGTGCCGGGCAACCACTACGCGATGGCGTGGCCGAACAAGGAGCCGGAGACGGCCCGCGGGCTGCTGCGCTCGCCGGTGCACGGGCGGCTGGCCGCGCGCCGGGCGTGCTTCGGGACCAAGATGGGCTGGGAGCGCGCCAACTGGTTCGCGCCCGAGGGGATCGCGCCGCGGACGGTGTACGCCTTCGGGCGGCAGAACTGGTTCGCGCACAGCGCGCGCGAGCACCGCGCCGCGCGCGAGACGGCGGCGCTCTTCGACCAGACGTCCTTCGCCAAGCTCCTGGTCGAGGGCCCGGATGCCGGCGCGCTGCTCGACCGCCTCGCCGCCAACGACGTGGCCGTGCCGATCGGACGGACCGTGTACACGCCCTTGCTCAACGAGCGCGGCGGCTACGAGAGCGACCTGACCATTTCGCATGTCGGCCCGGACGCCTGGTTCGTCGTCACGGGCAGTGCCCAGCGCGTCCGCGACGCGGACTGGATCCGCCGTCACGCGAGAGGCCTGCGGGTCACCGTCACCGATCAGACCGAAGCCTGGGCGACGCTCGGTCTCATGGGGCCGCGCGCCCGCGACATCCTCGCGCGCGCGACCGACGCGGATCTGGGCAATGCCGCGTTCCCGTACGGAAGCGTGCGCCAGATCACCGTGGCCGGCGCCGCCGTGCGCGCGATCCGCGTCAGCTACGCCGGCGAGCTGGGCTGGGAGCTGTACGTGCCGGCGGCGGACGCGACGGGAGTCTGGGACGCGCTGATGGCTGGCGACGACGTGACGCCGGCCGGCTACTACGCGCTCGACTCGCTGCGGATCGAGAAGGGCTACCGGGCGTGGGGGCGCGAGCTCACGCCGGACGACACGCCGCTTCAGGCCGGCCTGGGCTTCACGGTCTGGCTCGACAAGCCGGGCTTCATCGGACGCGACGCGCTCCTCGCGCAGCGGGCCCAGGGCGTGAGCCGTCGGCTGCTGCTCTTCGCGCTGGACGATCCGGAGGCCGTCGCGTGGGGCGACGAGCCGATCTACCGGGACGGCCGAGGTCGTGGGCACGCTGACCTCCGCCGCCCATGGCCACACGCTGGGTCGCGCGGTGGCGATGGGCTACGTCAGCTGCACGCCGGGCGAATCCGGTGAAGCGCTGGTGAGCGCACGCTACGAGATCGACGTGGCCGGCACGCGCCTGACCGCGGCGGCCTCGCTGCGCGCCTGGCACGATCCGGCCGGCGCGCGACTGCGCGCGTGAAAGAATCGACCGGCGCCCGACTGCGCGCCGGAACGAATCGCAGACAACAGGAGCCGGGAATGAGAATCGAGACGCTGGCGGTGCACGCAGGCATCCGGGTGGACCCGGCCACGGGCGCCGTCGTTCCGCCCCTGCACACCGCGACGACGTTCGAGCACGAGCCGGACAGCACCTATCCGCGGGGATACCTCTACAGCCGGACCGCCAACCCCAATCGCAACGCGCTGGAAGAGTGCCTGGCCGAGCTGGACAACGGTGCGGGCGCCGTCGCGTTCGCCTCCGCCTCGGCGGCGACGGCCGCCGTCTTCCAGGCCCTGGCTCCCGGCGATCACGTGGTGGCGCCGCTCGACGCCTACTTCGGGACGGGCAAGCTGCTGCGCGACACGTTCATCCCCTGGGGCCTGGCCGTGGACTTCGTCGACATGACCGATGCCGCCGCGATCAAGGCGGCGCTCCGGCCGCGGACGAAGATCGTGTGGGTGGAGACACCGTCCAATCCGCTGTGGCGGGTCACCGACGTGGCGGCGGTCGCGGCGCTGGCCCACGGCGCCGGCGCGGTCTGCGTGTGCGACAACACGTCGGCCCCGATCATCCAGCGGCCGCTGGCGCTGGGCGCTGACCTGGTCGTGTACGCGACGACCAAGTATCTCGGCGGCCACGGCGACGTGCTGGGCGGCGCGGTGGTGGCGCGCACGCGCGATGCGCTCTTCGACCGCGTGCGCGCCATCCAGGGCTCGGGTGGCGCCGTGCCGTCGCCGTTCGACTGCTGGCTGGTGCGCCGCGGCATCCGCACGCTGCCGTGGCGCATGCGCGCGCACTCCGACAACGCCCTGAAGGTGGCGACGTTCCTGGCCACGCATCCCCGCGTCGAGGCCGTGCACTACCCCGGCCTCGCGAGCCATCCGCAGCACGACGTCGCCTGCCGCCAGATGACCGGCTTCGGCGGCATGCTCTCGATGCAGGTGAGGGGTGGGCGCGTCGGCGGCCTTCGCGGTCGAGCGCCAGGTGCGGATCTTCACGTGCGCCACCAGCTTCGGCGGCACCGAGAGCCTGCTCGAGCACCGCGCCTCGGTGGAGGGCGCGGCCACCCGCTCGCCCGACAATCTCCTGCGGCTGTCGATCGGGCTCGAGCACGCCGACGATCTGATCGAGGATCTCGGCCAGGCGCTGGGATAGCGGCGATGGCCGAGCTCGTCATCGAGGGCGGAACGCCGCTGCGCGGGACGTTGACCCCCAGCGGCAACAAGAACGCCGCGTTCCCGCTGATCGCCGCGGCGCTGCTGACGGACCAGCCGGTGACGCTGCGCAATCTCCCGGACATCTCCGACGTCCGGACGATGCTGGAGGCGATGGAAGGTCTCGGCGTCGAGGTCGGGCGCCACGATCGGCACACGGTCACGCTGCGCGCGGCCGCCCTGCGCTCGACGGCGCCCGATCCCGTCCTGCTGCGGCGCATCCGGGGTGCGCTGGTGCTGCTGGGCCCGCTGCTGGCGCGCGAGCGGCAGGTCCGGTTCGGGACGAGCGGCGGCGATCAGATCGGGCGGCGCCGCATCGACAGCCACGTGCTCGGCCTGCAGGCCCTCGGCGCGGTCGTCGAGCAGACGCCGGACCTCGTGCTGCGGGCGGAGCGGCTGCGGGGCGCGGACATCCTGCTCGACGAGGCCAGCGTGACGGCCACCGAGAACGTCCTGGCGGCGGCGGTGCTGGCGGAAGGCACGACGATCATCCGCAACGCCGCGTCCGAGCCGCACGTCCAGGACCAGTGCCGGCTGCTCGTGCAGATGGGCGCGCGCATCGACGGCATCGGCTCCAACGTGCTCGTCGTGCACGGCGGGCGGCCGTCTGGGCGGCGCCGACTTCACGCTGGGCGCCGACTTCATGGAGGTGGGCAGCTTCATCGCGCTCGCCGCGGCGACCGGCGGCGAGATCGAGATCCGGGCCGCCGGCGTCGAGCACATGCGGATGTCGTTGCTGGTGTTCCGCCGGCTGGGCATCGAGGTCCGCGTCCGGGGCGACGACCTCGTGGTCCCGGGCGGCCAGACGCTGGCGATCGCGCCCGATTTCGGCAACGCCATCCCGCGCATCGACGACGGGCCGTGGCCCGCGTTCCCCGCCGACCTGATGAGCGTGGCGCTGGTGACCGCGACCCAGGCCGCCGGCACCGTGCTGTTCCACGAGAAGATGTACGAGAGCCGGCTCTTCTTCGTGGACCGGCTGATCGGGATGGGGGCGCGCGTGGTGCTGTGCGATCCGCATCGCGTGCTGGTGCACGGACCCGCGCGCCTGCGCGGCGAGCCGCAGGGCTTGCCGAGCCCCGACATCCGCGCCGGCATCGCGCTGGTCATCGCCGCGCTGTGCGCCGAGGGCACCACGGTCATCCGCAGTGTCGAGCAGATCGACCGCGGCTACGAGGACATCGACGCCAAGCTCCTGGCGCTCGGCGCTCGCGTCACGCGCATCCCGACCTAGGAGGACGAGCCATGCGGTTCGAGGACAAGACGGCGCTGGTCACCGGGGCCCGGCGGGGGATTGGTCTGGCGATCGCCGAGCGCCTGCTGGGCGAGGGCGCCCGGGTGGCGCTGGTCGATCAGGACGCCGAGGTCGAGGCGGTGGCCAAACGGCTGGGCCCCTCGGCGCGGGGCCTGATCGCCGACGTGACGCGCACCGCCGACGTCGACCGCGCGGTGGAGGACGCCTTCCGGTGGGCCGATCGTCTCGACATCGTCGTCAACAACGCGGGCATCACCGGCCGCTCGTATCCGATCTGGGAGCTGACCGACGAGGACTGGCACCAGGTGCTGGCGGTGGATCTCACCAGCGTGTTCCTCGTGTGCCGCGCGGCGGTGCGGCTGATGCGGCCGCGGCGGCAGGGGCGGATCGTCAACATCGCCTCGATCGCGGGGAAGGAGGGCAACCCGACGCTGATCCCGTACTCGAGCGCCAAGGCCGGAGTGATCGGCCTCACCAAGGCGCTGGCCAAGGAAGTCGCCACTCACGGCATTCTGGTACACGCTGTGGCCCCCGCCGTCATCGGTACCGAGCTGCTGCAGCAGATGACGAAGGAGACCGTGGACATGCTGGTCGCCAAGATCCCGATGGGCCGGGTCGGCACGCCGGCGGAGGTGGCCACGCTGGTGGCCTGGCTCGCCTCCGACGAGTGCACCTTCACCACCGGCGCCGTGCACGACCTCTCGGGAGGCCGAGCAACCTATTAGTAGCGCCGAGGAGACTCGCTGGGCGCGAGCTAGCGCGCGCCCCGGTGATCTTTCAGGAGCAGCAGCAGCCAGGCAAACGTCTTCTGACGCTCAGCCTGACTCGGCTCAGCCGCGGACTGCTCAGGATCCGGCCACGGGGGGAATAGCGGAGCGGCGGCGGTGACGGAGGTCTCGCGGGCCGCAACCGATGCGGCGGAGGCGTTGAGCGCGATCGCGCGCTCTCCGGCGGCCAGTGCCGCCGCCGCGATGATGACCGTCAGAGCGATGATGGAAAGTCTGCCGACGGTACGCATGTCCGAAACCTCGCGAGACTCCGCGGCAGAGGTGCTGCGGGGAAATTGGTAAGACCGTTCGGCGTCGGGCTCAGTGTCCTCCCGACTACCAAGCGCGTCAAGGTGTCCTACGGGTCTAGATGCGTAGGACCTTGGTCGCCCCCCACCGGCTGTGCATCGTCCGATCCGTTGCCGCTAGACGGCCCCCCGGCTAGATGGGTCGTCGGCCCTGGATGATCCGGATCAGCACCACGACCACCGCGATGACCAGCAAGATGTGGATGAAGCCGCCGAGGGTGTACGAGCTGACCATCCCCAGCGCCCAGAGAATCAGTAGCACCACGAACAGGGTCCAGAGCATTGTGTGTCCTCCTGGTGGGTCTCGCCCAGCGGTCCCAGCCGTACACCACTGCGGTTTCCGTGCCAGGGCCGGATTCCGCGCCCGCCGCCAGTGGCGGCGGCTGTCAGCGGCCGGCGGTCACCGCGTACCGGAGGATGGCGACCTTCGAGAACGACTCCGTGATCTCGTCGGAGAGCACCATCCGGAGGGCCTCGGCGAACGGCACGATCCGACGCTCGAAGAACTCGTCGTCGTCGGCGGGCAGGGGGTCGGGGGTGAGATCCCGCGCGACATAACAATAGCCGGCCTCGTCCAGGTACGCGGGCGACGGGTCGAAGCGGGTGAGAAACTCCAGGCGACCGGCCCGGTGGCCGCCTTCCTCGCGCAGCTCGCGCTGCGCGGCGGCCACCGGATCTTCTCCGGGTAGCACGCCACCGCCCGGCAACTCCCATGACATGGCGCGCAGCAGGTGTCGATACTGGCGGACGAGCAGGACGCGCTCGTCGTCCACGAAGGCCAGCACGCCGACCGCCGCGCCCGCGATGAGGACCGGATAGACGCGCTCGGTCCCGTCGGGCAAGCGCCAGCTGTCCTCGCGCAGCGCGAGCTTGCCGCGCGTGTAGCGGACCGACGAGGACAGTGGCGTCCACGAAGCCATGCGGAGCGTATGGTATCGTATGTTCCCGATGGCGAAGGAGCGTCCGGTCGACGCGCTCATGAAGAAGCTGGTGCAGGCGGTCGAGGCCTCGCTGGCCGCCACCGAGGCGGCGCGCGACGCGGTGCAGGAGATCCTCAAGCGGGGCGCCGACACGGGCATCTTCTTCGCCGGCTCCAAGAGCCGCGGATCGTTCTCCGCCGAGCTGACCCCACAAGACAAAGAGTTCCTCCGGGCGGTATCCATCAAGCCGGAGCGCTGAGCCCGTGCGGCTGGTGATGCTGGCCGCGTGGGTCCTGCTGCTGGCCGTCGCGCTGATTCCGCTGCTGCGGCGATACCGCCTGCTCGGCCCGCCGACGCGCGTCGGGCAGCGATGAGCTGGTGAAGGACCCCGTGTGTCAGACCTACGTCGTCCGCTCCCGTGCCGTCAGCCGCGAGACCGCCTCCGGCGCTTCGTCACTTCTGCAGCGCCGAGTGCGCAGGCCGCTTCCGCGGCTGATCCGGCTTCCGTGCTCCGACCCGATCCCTGGCGCACCCTCGACGCGCAGCCCAATGTCGTCAAGCTCATCGAGGGGCTCGAAGCCCGCGGCCGCGCGCGTGGCCAGGTGCGACTGCGGCGCCGATTTCTTCGCTTCGTCCCGGTGCCGCGTGGCGGCCGCGTGCTCGAGGTGGGCTGCGGCAGCGGCGTCGTGCTCCGCGACCTCGCGGCGATGGTGGGACGCCGCGGCGAGGCCGTCGGCGTGGATCCCAGTCGGACGATTCTCGACGCGGCGCGGCGACTGTCCCGGCGGGCGCCGGGCGGGCGCATCACGCTGCGCCACGCCGACGGCGCGCACCTGCCGTGGTCGTCCGACCGCTTCGACGCCGCGCTGGCCATCACCGTCATCCTGCACGTGGCCGAGCCGCTGTCGGTCGTCCGTGAGATGGCGCGCGTGACCCGGCCGGGCGGACGCGTCGGCCTGCAAGACCAGGACTTCGGCATGCTGGCGGTGACCCATCCCGACCGCGCCCTGACCGATCGGATCATGCAGGGCGTCGCCGCCGCGGTCTATCCCGAGCCGTACAGTGGCCGCCGGCTGCCGCGCCTGCTCGTCGCCGCCGGGCTGCAGCGCGTGCGGGTCCTGACCGATTTCTTTCAGGACACCACGCTCGAGCCCTGGACCAAGACCTTCCTGGAGCGGCGCGCCGAGAACGCCGTGCGCTACGAGGTGGTGGACGAACCCACCGCCCAGCGCTGGCTCGACGGCTTCACCGCCGAGGTGGCGGCCGGTACGTTCGTGCTCACGATGGTCTACTACGGTGCCGTCGGCGTGAAGCCCGCGTGACGATCGCCACGCGCCGGATCGCCCTCGCGGTCCTGGCGCTCGCGCTCCTGGCCGGTGTGGCGACCGGCGCCTCGCCGAAGTTCGACGGCGCCGCCGCGCTCAAGCACGTCGAGCGGCTGGTGGCCATCGGCCCGCGCGTGGCCGGCTCGCCCGGCGGCGTGCGGGCGCGCGAGTACATCGTGACGGAGGCGCGCAAGATCAGCGGCGCGCAGGTCCAGGTGCGCCCGTTCGAGGCGGACACGCCGGACGGCCTGATGAGCATGGCCAACGTGGTCGCGGTGCTGCCCGGCGCCCGCCCCGACGTCATCATGCTGGCCGGCCACTACGACACCAAGCTGTTCCGCGAGTTTCGCTTCGTCGGGGCCAACGACGGTGGCTCCAGCGCCGCGCTGCTCCTCGAGCTCGGCCGCGTCCTCGCCGCGGCGCCGCGACGCTACACGTACTGGCTGGTGTGGTTCGACGGCGAGGAGGCGCGCGGGGCGTGGACCGCGACCGACAGCCTCTACGGCTCCCGCCAGCTCGCCGGCGAGCTGGCCAAGACCGGGCACTTGCCGCGGGCGATGATCCTGGCGGACATGATCGGTGACCGCGACCTGTCCATCAATCGCGAGGCGTACTCGGCGCCCTGGCTCACCGACATCATCTGGGACTCCGCCGCACGCCTGGGCTATGGCCGCCACTTCCGGCGCGAGCTGATGCCGGTCGAGGACGACCACGTGCCGTTCATGAAGCAAGGCGTCCCGGCCGCACTCCTGATCGACTTCAACTATCCTCCGTGGCACACCGCCGAGGACACGGTGGACAAGGTCTCGGCCCAGAGCCTGACCGTGGTGGGCGAGGTCCTGGTGGAGTCGCTGCCCTCGGTCGAGCTGCATCTCTCGAAGCTGAGCGGCCCTCGGTGAGGGGGCCGGAGGAGCTACAATTCCGCCATGCCACGCATCCGCGAAGTCGAGGATCCCGGCGACGACCCCATCCTGAAGGACATCTGGTCGAAGGAGCAGGATCGCTTCGGCTTCACCCTGAACACGACGAAGATCCAGGCCCACACGCCGGGCATTCTCAGGGCGGCCAAGCAGCTCTCGGTCGCCGTCGACAAATCCGGTCTGCTGCCGCCGCTCCTGCTCTCGCTCGTCTATCTACGCGTCGCCCTCATCAACGGCTGCCCCTTCTGAATTGACATGAACGCATCCCGTGGGATGCAGGCCGGCGCGACGGAGGACAAGCTGCGCGCCGTCGCCGAGTCGGCCACCAGCCCGTTGTTCACCGAGCTCGAGCGCACCGCGCTCGCCTACGCCGAGGCCATGACGATCACCGGCCACAAGGTGACCGACGCGCTCTTCGCCAAGCTCCACGCCCACCTGAGCGAGGCGCAGATGGTGGAGCTCACCGCCGCCGTCGCGCTGGAGAACTTCCGCAGCAAGTTCAACACCGCGCTGGGCATCGAGGCGCAGGGGTTCTGCGTCCTCAAGTAGGCGGCGGGCGTGCTTACTCGATGATCTGATCCGCTCGCGCCAGCAGCGACGGCGGGATCGTGAGGCCGAGGGCCTTGGCGGTCTTGAGGTTGATGACCAGCTCGAACTTCGTCGGTTGCTCGACGGGCAGGTCGCCGGGCTTGGTGCCTTTCAGAATCTTGTCCACGTAGGTCGCGGCGCGCCGAAACAAATCAGCCAGGTTCGCTCCATAGGCCATGAGGCCCCCACCATCGACAAAATCCCTCGACGGGTACACCGTCGGCAGCCGGTGCTTTGCCGACAAGTCCACCAGGCGCCGTCGCTCGCTGTTGAAGATGGCGCCTCCCCACACCGCCAGCGCGCCTGCGCGCGCCCGGGTCACATCCAGGAAGGCCCGGTCGAAATCGGCAGAACCGTGCGCCTTGACGAATTGAAGCCGCACCCCCAGCGCCCGCGCTGCGGCTTCTGCTCCCTGCAGCATGTCCTGGTCCGTGTGCTCTCCGGCGGCATCTGGCTGCCACAGGACCGCGACCTGACTGACTCCCGGAACAGCCTGCTTGAGCTGCTCCAGACACTTGCCGATGAGCTCCGGGGCGAGGTTGGACAGTCCCGTGACATTGCCGCCCGGGCGCGCAAGGCTGGTGACGAGCCCGTCCGTGACCGGATCGGTCGCAGAAGTGAAGACGATGGGGAGGGTCCTCGTCGCTTGCTTGGCGGCCAGGGCGGTGGGTGTGCCTCCTCCCGTCACGATGACATCAACCTTGAGCGCAATCAGCTCGGCCGCCAGAGCCGGGAGCCGCTCGATCTTCCCCTCGGCAGATCGGTATTCGATCACGACGTTGCGGCCCTCGACATACCCGAGGTCACGCAGTCCTTGGAGGAAGGCCGCTCGCAGGTGGAGGTTCGCGCCCGGGTTGAGCCCCAGGAAGCCTACTCGCGGGACGACCTTGGCCGCCGGCTGTGCATCGACGGCGAGCGGCGCGGCCAGCGCCCCGGCCAGCGAGGTCAGCAGAAAGCGGCGGCGGTCCATGCCGGGACGGTGAGGCATCACCTGTTCTGCTACTCGATCACCTGATCCGCCCGCAGCAGCAACGAGGGTGGAACCGTGAGCCCGAGGGCCTTGGCGGCTTTGACGTTGACGACCAGCTCGAACTTCGTGGGCTGCTCGATCGGGAGATCGGCCGGCTTCGCCCCTTTCAGGATCTTGTCGACGTAGGCCGCCGCACGACGGAACTGCTCGGTGAAGCTCGGACCGTACGACATGAACCCCCCGGCGACGGCGGCCTCCCTCAGGCCGTACATGACGGGCAGGCGCTGCTCGGCCGCGAGCTGGATGATGCTGCTCGCCTCCCGGACGAACAGGGGGTCGGCCAGCACCAGGGCCGCGCCGGTGCCGCGCTTGCCGATCGCCCGCAAGGCCTCACTGATCTCGTCACGAGTGCTGACCTCGGCGACATCGACGCGCAGCTTCAAGGTTCGGGCGGTCGCCAGAACCGTTTTCACGCGGGGCGGGTGGGAGGGGTTCATGGGGTTGGCCAGCACCGCGATCGACGCCAGCCCTTTCACCGCCTCTCGCAGCAGATCGACCTGTTTGCCCGCCACCTCGGTCCCGACGAAGCTCAATCCCGTCACGTTCCCGCCGGGACGCGCCAGGCTCGCGACCAGGCCGACGGCGACGGGGTCGGACGGAATCGTCATCACGATCGGCAGCGTGCGCGTCGCCTGCTTGGCGGCCAGGGCGACCTGCGTGGACGACACGACGATCACCTCGACCCCGATCCGGCTCAGCTCCTCGACGGCGGCGATGGCGGGCTCCATGCCCAGCTCCAGGTATCGCCGCTCGATGACGATGCTTCGAGGCTGGACCCAGCCATGCTCTTGCAGGCCCGCCACGAACGCGTCCCAGAACGAGTCGGTCACCGGTGTGGTCGGCGCGTTGCCCAGATAGGCGATCCGTCGTACGCCGCCTGCCCGTTGCGCCGCCACGACGCGCGGGGCGGCGATAGCGCCGGTGAGCGAGGTCAGCAGGAAGTGGCGGCGATTCACACCGGGACAATAGAGCATCCCCCGTCCGCTCGCGTGAGGATCCGCGCGCCACGCGCCACGTCCGGCCGCGACCCGGTGGTCGATCGGCGCTAGGACGCCCCGTACACGGTGAGCTCGACGAGGTTGTCGTCCGGATCGCGAACGTACACGCTGGTCGACGGGCCGCGCGCGCAGGTGCGCAGACCGGGGCCGGCTTCCGGCACGATGCCATTGCGCTTCAACAGGGCGACGATCTCTTCTACGGTTCCGTCCCACTCCAGGCAGAAGTCGGCGCCGCCCACCGCGGGCTTTCGCGCGCCAAGGTAGCCCGGGCGCGCCGGCGCCTCGGGACCGTGCACGTTGATCTTCTGCGCGGCATTGATGCGGATCGTCGCCATGTCCGGACGACCCGGCCGTTGCTCCCACGCGATCGCAAGGCCGAGCTTCTCGTAGAAGCTCAGCGTGCGCTGCAGATCGCCGGCGACGATGACCCAGTGATCGATGGCCCTGATTGCCATGGCTGACGCCTCCGCGTGAGCTCCAGGGTACCGCGGTTGAACGGCGCGAACTGATCGCGAGCTATCTTCGGCCAGAGCTGGGCTGAGCGCGCGTCAGGATCACTCGCGGGATCGGGGGCGAGATCGTCGTCACGCGAGGTGGGAGCGTCGCCGCGCGATGAGATGCACGGTGAGCGCCGTCGCGATCGCGGCGGCGAGCGCCTGGTAGAGCGCCGGGGTTCCCAGCCGGGCGGTGGCGACCCCGGCGACGAGCGGGCCGACGGCCAGCCCCGAGTCCACCCACGTCGCGAAGGCCGCCAGCCGCTCCACGATGCTGCCGGAGCGCTCCTGGGTGGCCAGGACCGGGCCCACGCTCGACAGGAACGCGCGCGCCACCACGACCACGATCGCGCCGGCGTAGAGCGCGCCGTGCGCGATGCCGAGCAGGCCGGCCACCACGACCACGACGCACGGCACCAGGAGCCGCCGGGCGCCGAGCCGATCGATCAGGGGACCGGCCACCAGCGACAGCACGACGACGACCACCCGCTGCAGGGCCAGGAGCAGGCCGGCGGTGAGCAGGGCCGAGGTGGCGCTCAGCGTGCCGGCGAAGAGCAGCGAGAGCGTCGTGGCGAACGCCCCGTCCACGACGGCGGTCGTGAAGAACAGCACGTTGAGCGACGACGGTCGCCAGCGCGTGTGCACGAGCCCGGGCGCGTCGCCATGCGCGGCGGCGCTTCCGCGGGGCAGCGTGAGCGCCAGGGGCACCGCCAGCAGCCCGGCCGCGCCGAGAAGGACGAACACACCGCGAGGCCCCACGCTCAGCGCGAGCCAGGCGCCGACGCTCAGCGCGAACGCGGCGCCGCTCGTGCTCACCGCGCGGTTGAGGCCCACGCGGCGGCCGGTGGCCTGGCCGTCGCCGATGGCGTACGCGGTCGTCGTCACGTTGAGGATGCCGTAGGCCAGACCCCACACCAACCGGGCGAGCAGCAGTGGGATCAGACCGAACGTCAGGCCGTAGGCCAGCGTGGAGAGCGCGGCCCCCAGCGCAGCGGCGGCCGTGACCGTGCGCATGCCGAGCCGGTGGCTGAGCGCGGTCACCCAGCCGTAGCCGAGGATGCGGACGATGCGATTGAGCGAGAGCACGACGCCGACCGCGCCGAGGCCGATGCCGAACGCGGGCGCGTGCAGGGGCATGACGACGTAGATCAAGGCGTCGCCGAACCACACCAGGCCCAGTACGGCGGCGGCGCGGATGACGACCGCGTTGCCTCCATCGCTGGACGTGCGACGGCCCCCGTTTCCGGGGGCCGTCATCGTGAGCGCGCCGTCAGGCCGATGGCCCTAGCGCATGATGCTGGGCAGCTCGAGACGCTCGTAGTCGAAGACTCGGACGCGATAGGTCGGTGCGGGGTCGACCGGCACCTCGAAGAACAGGCGAGTGGCGCCGTTCATCGTTCCCGGGACCCAGGCCACACGCTGCGACGTCGTCTCACCGGCAGCGTTGAGCATGTCCACGAGGATCCGGACACTGTGCACGTCATAGGACGACGTGTTGACGACGTATCCCTGCAGCACCGGCTTGCCCCTGCTCTGGACAGGCTCCCAGGTGACGGTGAAGTACTGCTCCCACCCCGCCATGTGAGGCTTCAGCTCCGCCTCGGCACCGGGAATCGCGATCGTCAGGGCGAGCAGGATGAATGAGGCGAGCGCCGTGACCGTCCATCTGTTCATGGGAGCCTCCGTCTCAAACGATAGCGCGGTGAACCCCAGTCGGCAACGTGATGGGGGGTGGCCTTTCCCAACGCTTGGGACAGGGGTACAGTGCGGACGGAGGGTCCCATGATTCGAAGCCGCATCCCGGTGGGCATAGGGTTGGCGCTCGTCGCGGCTGCGTGCTTGCTGCCCGTGGCGGCTTCGGCTCAGGGGCGCGGGGGCGGAGGCTCCCGGGGGGGAGGCTCCACCGGTGGGGCCGCGGTGGGGCGTTCCGGTGGGTTCGCCGGGGGGCGGGGTTTCAACGGCGGCTTCAACGGCGGCCACGGGTTCAACCACTTCAACAACGGCTTCAACCACCACCGCTTCAACTCGAACTCGGTCATCTTCGTCGGCCCGAGCCCGTTCTGGTACTCGAGTCCGCCGGTCGTGTACTCGCCGCCGTCGGTCTATTTCGCGCCTCAGGTCGTCTACCAGACCCCACCGCCGATGTCGTACTACCCGGCCGCACCGACGGCTCCGCCCGGACCGCGTGTCGTCGAGTTCCCGACCGGCCACTACGAGCTGCGGGGCGACGGAATGGGCACGCCGTACACCTGGGTCTGGATCCCGAATCCGCCGTCGGCCCCGCCGGGCCCGCCACCCGCGCCGACCGCTCCGCCGGCGCCGACCAGCGGTCCGGTCGCCAAGCCCGCGCCCACGCCGAACGGCGCGATCTATCGCTGGACCGATGACAACGGGGTGACCACCATCACCGACGACATCAACAAGGTCCCCGATCGGTATCGGATTCACCTGGTCAACCGCACTCACCTCTGAGCCGCCGGCACGGCGGGCGGTGCGCCGCGGTGCCACGAAGTGGTCTCCCGCGTGACTTTGTGGGAAGTCCACTTCCCTCGTCTTCGACCCACGGCCGCCGGCCAGAAAAGCGTTGTGTCCTGCCTACATCTTTGGCGATGATCGGAGGACGCGCCTGGTGGCCGGTCCGTACCCCGACGATCATCGCGTGCTTGAGTCATGGAGGGCTGAGCCGATGAACTTCGAATCTCCACTCGCGCTGGCGTACCGGACGCCGCTCGAGGATTCGTTCATCGGCATCTCGGCGGCGCTCAGCACCGAGCTGAGCGTGGAGGCCGTGCTCGACCACATCCTGGAGCAGGCGCGCCTGTTCACCCGGGCCGAGGCGGGCACCATCTTCCTGGTGGACAACGACCACCTGCGATTCGCGGTGGTGCAGAACGAGCCCCTGACCGCGCGCTTCGGACCTCGCGAGCTGCGCCGGCGGCTTCAGTCCTGGCCGCTGCCGCTGAGCCAGCCGAGCCTGGCGACGCACGTCGCGCTGACCGGCGCCACGCTGAACGTCGAGGACGCCTACGCCAACCACCTGCTGCGGCCGCTCTTCGATCGCGAGGTGGATGCGCGCAACGAGTATCAGACCCGGTCGCTGCTGGCGGTGCCGCTGTGCACGCCGGCGGGCAACGTCATCGGCGTCATGGAGCTGATCAACGCCCAGCGGTCCGCCAACGTCGTCGTGCCCTTCGCGCCCGAGTGCGAGCCGCTGGCGCGGGCCTTCGCCTCGCTGGCGGCGGTGGCCGTGCACCGCTCGATCCTCGACGAGACCACGTTCAAGGACACGCTGACCGACCTGTACAACCGCCGGTACCTGGGGCTGCGGCTCGAGGAGGAGGCCGGCCGCCACAAGCGCTTCGGGCATCCGGTGTCGGTGGTCTCGGTGGATCTCGACGATTTCGATCGCGTGAACCGCCGGGCGGGGCAGCCGGGCGGCGACGCGGTGCTGCGCGAGATCGGCGTCCTGCTGCGGAAGAACACGCGGAAGTTCACGGTGGTGGCCCGCGATCGCGGCGACGATTTCACGATCGTCCTGTCGAACACCACGCGCGCTGGCGCCACGGTCTACGCCGAGCGCATTCGACAGATCATCGCTCGCCATCGCTTCGAGCACGGCACGCTCACGGCCAGCCTCGGCGTGGCGTCGCTGCCCGAGAGCGTCGGCGCCTCCGAGGAGCTCATCACCGGCGCCTACCAGTCGGTGGCGGAAGCCAAGCGGGACGGTGGTAACCGCGTCGGCGTCCTTTGATCCCCGGTCTCACGCCCTGACCCAGCGCGGTTGAGCGCCCTTCGGCCGCTGCGCGGCGAATACATCCTGCCGCTGGCCATGTTCTTCGGCTCGTTCTCCTGGTCGTTCGTCTACGTGAGCCTGCCCTTCCACATCCAGAAGATCTCCACGCTGGACGAGGTGTCGACCCTGCGCTGGACCGGCTGGATCCTGGGCATCTCGCCGCTGGCCACCGTGGTCACCGCGCCGCTGGCTGGGACGGATCGGCGGGCGCAGAAATCCCAAGACGGCGTTCGAGATCATCCAGTATCTACAGGGGGCGGCGTTCTTCGCCATGGCGATGGCGCGCACGCTGCCCGAGATCTTCGTCTCCCGACTCCTGGTCGGACTGATGGGGGCGGCTTCCACGTTCGCCTTCATCAGCGCGGGTCGGTCCGACGATCCAGGTGAGGTGCGCCGTCAGGTGGCGACCATGCAGTCGGCCATGACCGTCGGCGGGGTGATCGGCCCCCTGTGCGGCGCCATCGCGGCCGCCCGGCTGGGCTTCCGCTGGTCGTTCGTGGCCGGCGGCCTGGTGCTGCTCGGCTGCGGCGCGCTGGTGCACTGGGGCGTGCCGGGCGGTGAGGCCACGGCACCGCGTGCGGTGCCGGCGCATGCTCGACAGTGGCGGGAGGTGATCCTCGTGTCGCTCCTGGTGCTGGGTGGCTCCACGCAGATCTTCTTCCTGACCTCGATCCTGCCGCAGGTGATGGCCGCCCTCGGCGTGGTCGCCGAGCAGACCCTGGAGATCGGCGGCATCATCATCTTCGCCTCGGGCGCCGCCGCCGCCCTCGGCTCGCTGGTCGCTCCGCGCCTGGCCGAGGTCCTGCCGGAGCGTCGGCTGGTCGCCGCGCTGTTCGTCGGCTCCTCGCTGAGCGTCGCCGCGCTGGCGGTGGCCCCCGGCGTGTGGAGCTACGGGGCCCTGCGCTTTCTGCAGGTGCTCTTCATCGCGCCCGTGTTTCCCATCGTCGTCGCGCGAATCGCGCAGACCGCGGGCGGCGAGGCGATCGGTGTGATCAACGCGGCGCGGATCGGCGCCTCGTTCATCGGACCCGTGATGGCGACCTCGCTGCTGGCGGCCGGCTCGCCGGTGGCGCTCTACGTGCTCCTGGGCGCCATCGGCCTCGCCTGCCTGCCCGTGTCGGGGATGCGGGCCCACGTCCCGGCGGCCCGGCGATGAGCCGCCCGCTCGTCGACATCCGTCTGGAGGCGCTGAGTACGCGGGGCGGCAAGCCGCCCGGACTCGACAGCATCTCGGTCCACGTCCGCTACGGTGAGTTCTTCACCTTCCTGGGCCCACCGCACTCGGGCAAGACCGACGTGCTCCAGGCGGTGGCGGGCTTCATGCCCCCGAGCCAGGGCCGGATTCTCGTGGACGGTCAGGACATCGGCGGCCTGCCGCCCGGCCGGCGATCGGTGGGCTACGTGTTCCAGGAGGGCGCGCTCTGGCCGCACATGACCGCCGTGCAGCACGTGGCCTTCGGTCTGGAGCAGCAGGGGATGTCGGCCGAAGACATCGCCCAGCGAGTGGCCGTGGTGGGCCAGCGCCTGGAGCTGACCGATCGCGCCGCGCGCCCGCCGGCGATGAGCCTCACCGAGCGGCGTCGACTGGCGCTCGCCCGCGCGCTGGCGGTGGAGCCGCGCATCCTGCTGCTCGACGAGCCGCTGGCCCATCTCGATCCGCTCGCCCGCAAGACGCTGCGGCTCGAGCTGGCCCGACTGCACCGCGACCTCGCGGTGACGACCATCCACGTGACGCGTGATGCTGCCGACGCGCTGGCGCTGTCGGACCGTCTCGCGGTGCTGCACGGTGGACGCGTGCAGCAGATCGGCGAGCCGGCCGACGTCTACCAGCATCCGGTGAGTCGCGCGGTGGCCGAGGCGCTCGGCCCCGCCAACTTCCTGCCGGTCCGCGTCGTCGAGGTCCGCGACCTCGGCGTCGTCGTCGAGACCGAGGGCGGCCACCGGGTGCCGGTGGCCGGCATCGGTACCTGGCGCATGGGGAGCCGAGGGCTGCTGGTTCTCCGCCCCGAGCTGCTCGTGCTCACGGACGCCGGCACGGCCCGCGGCCCCGGGATCCCGGGCACGGTGACCCTGCGAGTCTTCGAGGGCGCACGCCACGTCTACGAGGTCGACATCGGAGCCGGGCACCTGGTCCGGGTCGAAGCGCCCGGCGCGCTCGGCGACCGCCTCTTCCGCCTCGGCGACCGCGTCCGCATCTCCACCAGCAGCGACACCGTCGTCATCGTGCCTCAATGAAAATGGGGGGCCTCGAAGGGCCCCCCATGCCCCCCACGCTGCGCGCCCCGGCGGAGCCGTGGCGCTTCGCGAGCGAGTCCCATGCGGGGCCACAAAAGCGCTATGCAGAGTCCGGGACGCTCGGAGCGAAGAGCGATGCTGAAGGCCGGGACGTCCCGAGCGCTGGGGTAGGTGGAGTCACAGCACGCCAACCTCGCCTGAACCAGAAGGGCGCCTCGGCTCTGCCGGGGCGCCCTGAATGGCCGGGGGGATGGGGGGCCATTTCGTGGCCCTCCATCCTCACAACACGTAGGTCTTGTCTTGCTCCAGCATGGTGATGCGGCTGCCGCTGACCTCGGCGAGCTCCTCACCGATCTCATCGTAGAACTGCGGCTTCACGTGGAAAATCAGCACCGGCACGTCGGGCGGTAGCTTGGGGAGCTCGCGCCGGATCAGCTCGGGCGTCATGTGCCGGGCGATCTTGGCCAGGCCCTCGAGCCGGTTGGGGAACGCGCACTCGAGGATGATCGCGCCCAGCCCGTGCACGCCGCGGGCTGCCTGCCACAGCGCCTCCGTGGGCCCGGTGTCGCCGGAGTAGACCATGCCGCTCACGCCGTCCTGAACGATGAAGCCGCTGGTGGGCACGGTATGAGTGACCGCGACTGGCGTCACCATCAGGTTGCCGATCGGCTGCTCGACGTCCTCCGCCAGCTCGCGAAACCTCAGGACCGGAGCGTCGACGGTGGGCAGCTTGGTGAAATCGGGCCAGACCGTGTCGTTGAAGATCGAGCTGCGCAGCGCCTTGACCACCGGCTCGAGGCTGGCGATGGTCAGCGGCTTGTTCACCTCCATCAGCGCCAGGGTCTCGGTGAGGTACGCCAGGCCGGCCACGTGATCGAGGTGCGAGTGGGAGACCAGCGCGTGGTCGATCTGGACTTGCTCGGTGCTCGAGAGCGCGGCCCCGACGGTGCCGCCGTCGATCAGGAGGGAATCGTTGATCAGGAAGGCGGACGGCCTTTGAGCGAGTCCCTCGGCTCCGTAGGCGCCGAGCACTCGAATCTTCATTGTGAGGCGATACTAGCATACATTGGACGGGATGACCGGCGGCCGCGGGCTCGCCCTCGTCACCCGGTACGTCGGTGGCCTGGTTTCGGCCATCGTCGTGGTGGCCCTGGTCTTTCTCGGCGTGCTGGAGCCCCTCGAGCACTGGTCGCTGTCCCGCTTCTTCGAGGTCCGCGGCGCCCGCATCCCCGTCGCGCCGGTGGTGATCGTCAGCATCGACCAGCCTTCGATCATCGAGCTCAACGAGCAGTGGCCCTTCCCGCGAGCGATGCACGCCCGGTTGCTGCGCAAACTGGCGGAGGCCAAGCCGCTGGCCATCGGGGTCGACCTCATCTTCGACACGCCCTCCTCGCGAGGTCCCGCGGACGACGCGGCGCTGGGTGAGGCGATCGCCCGGGCCGGCAACGTCGTCCTCGCCGCCGCGCCGGTGATCTACGTCAGCCCTGGCCTCACCCGGGTGGACCCGAACCTGCCGATCCCCGTCATTCGCCGCGGCGCGGCCGGAATCGGCGCGATCAACGTGATCGCCGACACCGACAGCCAGATCCGGCGGGCGCCGCTGCGCGTCGCCGCCGGCGACGAGACACTGCCGTCCATCGACGCGGTCCTGCTGCGGGTGGCCGCCCGGCGCGGGCCCATCTCGGCCACGCTCCCGACCGTCGACGAGGTACTCATCAACTTCAACGGGCCGCCGCGCACCTTCCCGTGGATCGCCTACGACAAGGTGCTCAGCGGCGACTTCACCCCGGAAGTGTTCCGCGACAAGATCGTCCTGATCGGCCCGACCAGCGAGGTGATGCACGACGTCTTCCCCACCGTCTACGCGACGGGCGGGACCATGCCCGGCGTGGAGATCCACGCCAACATCCTGGACACCTTCGTCCGCAACGGCCGGCTCCGCGAGATTCCCCGCGGTATCTCCACCGCGGTGGCGGTGGCGGCCGCGCTGGTCGGCGCCGCGCTGGTGCTGAAGCTGCACCCGATGCGGGGGCTGGCCACCGGCCTGCTGCTGTGGTTCGTCTTCACGATCATCGCCTACCTCGGCTTCCTGTATTTCAACGCCTGGATGCGCGGGATGGCCGGCACCCTGGCCCTGGCGCTGGGCTACGGCGTGACCGCGCTGCAGAGCTTCGTGCGGGCGCAGCAGGAGCGACGGCGGCTGTCGCAGTTCTTCTCGCCGGAAGTGCTGCGCGAGGTCGTACGCCATCAGGACGACGGCAGCCTGGCCTCGAGCCGACGCCTGGTGACGGTCCTGTTCTCCGACATCCGCGGCTTCACGGCGCTCTCGGAGAAGCTGCCGCCGGAGGACGTGGCGGAGATGCTGCGCGACTACCTCACCGCCATGACCGAGATCGTGTTCGATCACGGGGGCACGGTGGACAAGTACATCGGCGACTGCGTGATGGCGCTCTACAACGTGCCGTTCGAGGATCCCGACCACGCGCTCAAGGCCGTGCGCACCGCGCTCGATCTGCAGGAGCGCACGCTGGAGGTATCGGATCGCTGGGAGGCGCGGCTGGGCGCGCCGCTGCGCAACGGCGTCGGGATCAACACCGGCGAAGCGGTCGTCGGCACCATGGGCTCGCGGCAGCGTCTGGAGTACACCGCCATCGGCGACACCGTGAATCTGGCCTCGCGGCTGGAAGCCCTCACCAAGGAGTACAACGTCCCCATCCTCATCAGCGAGTACACACACCAGCTCGTCGAGCATGAGCTGCACGGTCGCGAGCTGGGCGAGGTCACCGTCAAGGGCAAGACCCAGGCGGTGAAGATCTTTGCGCTGATGCCGGCCGATCTGCGCAAGCACCCGCGCGCGGTGGTGGAGGCCACGCCCACCGTGCACGTCACCGCCGGCGGACAGACGGTCACCGTGCGAGCCGTGGACGTCAGCGAGGGCGGCATGCAGATCTCCGGCGTGCCGGCCGAGTGGCGCCCGGGCACGCGCGTGCAGATCCGCTGCGAGGGCGGTCTGCTGGCGGTGCCGCTCTTCGCCGAGGCGGCGGTGGCCTGGCGGCGCGGCGATCGCGCCGGCCTGGCCTTCACCGGACTGGCCGCCGACGTGGCGCCCGCAGTGGCCGACTACGTCTCACGCCGTGGTGGTCGCTGAGTTGCCGGCCCCCGTGGGTTGTGCTAGAACTCGCTTGATCGAACGACGCGAGCACGGAGGCGCATGAGCGCGGATCCCTTCGACTATCCAATCATGGCGCGGGCGCTGATCATCGGCGACAAGGACACCGTCGCGCGCAAGACGCGCGAAGGGTTGGACCTGGCCATGGACCCCAAGGACCTCATCTTCAAGGGGTTGATTCCGGGGATGGACGTGGTGGGCGAGAAGTTCCGGCGCAACGAGTACTACGTGCCGCAGGTGCTGCTGTCCGCCCGGGCCATGTACGCCGGCCTGGACCTGCTCAAGCCACTCATCACCGCCGCCGCCAACGCCTCCGACTATTTCGGCACCGTCGTGATCGGTACCGCCCAGGGTGACCTGCACGACATCGGCAAGAACCTGGTGGCGATGATGCTGGAGGGCGCCGGCTTCAAGGTCTTCAACCTGGGCCGCGACGTGGCGCCGGAGAAGTTCGTGGCGGCGGTGGAGGAGCACTCGGCCAACATCGTCGGCATCTCGGCGCTGATGACGACCACCATGCCCGCCATGAAGCGGACCATCGACGCCCTGACCAAGGCCGGCCTGCGCGAGCGCGTGAAGGTCATGATCGGCGGCGCGCCGGTGAGCCAGGCGTTCGCCGACGAGATCGGCGCCGACGGCTATGCCAAGGACTCGACGCTGGCGGTGGTGAAGGCCAAGCAGCTGGTGGGCGTTGCCGTGGTGGCCACGTGAAAGCGCGCGGCTGGGAGGTCGTCGAGCGGGTCCGCGCCGGCCAGACGCTGGTCTTCGACGGTGGCTACGGCACGATGCTCTTCGCCGCCGGTCTCCTCAACGGCGCCTGCCCCGAGGTGTGGAACGACACGCACGCCGAGGTGGTGGCCGGGATCCATCGTGGCTACTTCGAGGCCGGCAGCGACATCGTCGAGACCAACACCTTCGGCGGCACCCGGCTGAAGCTGGACGAGTACGCGATCGGCGATCGCACCCGCGAGCTCAACGTCAAGGGCGCGCGACTGGCCAGAGCGGTGGCCCCGGCGGGCGGCTGGGTCGCCGGCTCCATCGGTCCGACGAGCCGCCTGCCACTCGACTACGCGCTCGACAACGGGGTGACCGACGAGCAGTACGAGGAAACGTTTCGCGAGCAGGCCGAGGCGCTGGCCGAGGGCGGCGTGGACCTGTTCGCGGTCGAGACCATGATGTTCCCGCAGGAGGCGAACGCCGCCATCCGGGCGTGCAAGGCGGTGGCCGACCTGCCGGTGATGGCGACGATGTTCTTCCAGTACGAGGAAGGCAACGACCGCGACCGAACCATGTGGGGAGAGAGCGCGGGCGAGGTCGCCAAGAGCCTGCTGGCGGCCGGCGCCGACGTGGTGGGCATGAACTGCGGGCGCGGCCCCGACCGCGCGATCGTGATCATCCGCGAGATGCGCGCGGTCACCGACGCGCCACTGGTGGCCTATCCGAATGCCGGCCTGCCCATCACCACCGGCGACAACGTACGGTACGAGCTGGACCCCGAGCCGATGGCGCGCGAGTACCCGGCGCTGCTGGAGGCGGGCTGCAACATCGTGGGCGCCTGCTGCGGCTCCAACCCCGAGCACATCCGTCTGATCGCCGAGGTCGTTCGCCGCCGACGCAGCACGTGAGCCTGCCCCGGGCGCTGCAGGTCCTCACCGACCTGCCGCTGGCGATCGATCCCGACGAGGTCCTGCGCTTTCAGGGCTACAAGAAGGGGCGTGACGTCGCGACCCCCGACGTGCGCGCGCTCCTGGAGGAGGCGCTGGCGGAGGGCCGACGACTCATGGCGCCGCGTGCCGTGGCCCGCTGGGCGCCGGTGGCGCGCGTGGATGCCCACACGCTGCAGATCGAGGGTGAGACGCTGACGATCCCGCGGATCGGCGCCTTGTGGGGACCCGTCAGCGACGTGGCCGCCGTGGTGTGCACGATCGGTGAGGCGCTGGAGCAGCGGGTCGCCGAGCTGTGGGACGCGCGAGAATTGCCGCTGGCCTCGATGCTGGACAGCGTGGGCTCCGGGGCGGTGGAGAGCCTGGCCGAGCACGTGAACGATCTGCTGTGCCAGCAAGGACTTCCTGGCCTTCGCGTGACGAACCGCATCAGCCCCGGCTACGCTGACTGGGACGTGGCCGAGCAGCCGAAGCTCTTCCGCCTTGGGCCCGCCGACGCGATCGGCGTGTCGCTGAACACGGCCTGCGTCATGACGCCGGGCAAGTCGATCTCGCTCCTGGTCGGCGCCGGACGGCAGGCCCGGGTGGACCACTACTTCACCCAGTGCGCCCGGTGCTGGATGCGGGATTGCGCGTACCGCCGCGCCCCCGCCCGCGCCACGGTTCATCGCTGAGCGTTCCGTTCTCCGTAAGGTTCTGTGCTAGTCTCGCCGCGCACATTCCACCCTCACCGGCGAGGCGCGTGTGCCTCGCCATGCTGGAGGCCCCATGGCGACACTGCTGATCAACGGCAAGTCCCACACGGTCGACGCGGATCCGGGCACTCCCTTGCTCTGGGTGATCCGTGAGCGGTTACAGCTGACCGGCACGAAGTTCGGCTGCGGGGTCGCGCAGTGTGGCGCCTGCACGGTGCACCTCGACGGCCAGGCCGTGCGCTCGTGCCAGACCACCGTGGCCCAGGCGGCGGGCAAGAAGATCACGACGATCGAGGGCCTGGACCCCAACGGGCGGCATCCGCTGCAGGTGGCGTGGATCGCTGAGCAGGTCCCGCAGTGCGGCTATTGCCAGTCCGGCCAGCTCATGCAGGCGGCCGCGCTGCTGGCCAAGAACCCCAACCCGAGCGACGCCGACATCGTGACGGCGATGTCCGGCAACATCTGCCGGTGCGCGACGTATCCGCGGATCAAGCGCGCCATCAAGCGCGCGGCGCAGGGGGTGTGATCATGGCCACCAAGCTCACTCGCCGCGCCTTCCTGACCACGACCGCCGTCGCCGGTGTCGGCCTCACCATCCGCTTCCCGCTCACCGGCGGGCCCACCGACGCCTCCGCCGCGGCCGCGTGGGACCCCAACACCGCGCTGACGATGACGCCGGACGGCATTGTCACCGTGCACATCACCAAGGCCGAGATGGGACAGGGCGTGGGCACGGCGCTGGCCCAGATCGTGGCCGAAGAGCTCGAGGTGGAGTGGAAGGACGTCCGCATCGACTACCCGATCGCCGACCCGAAGTTCGGCCTCATGCTCACCGGTGGCAGCTGGTCGGTGAACTGGACCTTCGACACGCTGTCGCGGGCGGGTGCCGCCGCGCGCCTGGCGCTGATCGACGCGGCCGCTCAATACTGGAAGGTCAACGCCGCCGACTGCGTGGCCGAGCGCGGGATCGTGCGTCATCTGCCGACCGGCCGCTCGATCCGCTACGGCGACCTGGTCGCGAAGGTGCCGATCACCAAGACCTTCAGCGAGGACGATCTCAAGAAGATCACGCTGAAGAAGCCGACCGACTACAAGGTCGTGGGGCAGTGGATCCCGCGCCTGGACATCCCCGAGAAGACGAACGGCAAGGCCAAGTTCGGGATCGACACGTTCATGCCGAACATGGTCTACGCCAAGGTGGCGTACCCGCCGACCCGCGAGGGCGGCAAGGCCACGGCCGTCGACGACAGCGCGGCGAAGAAGGTGAAGGGCTACGTGGCCACCGTCAACCTGCCGCAGCTCGTCGCGGTGGTCGCGACCTCCTATGAGGCGGCGGTGAAGGCACGCGATGCGCTCAAGGTCACGTGGGACCCGGGTCCCAACGCCAACGTCAGCACCGAGTCGATCTTCGCCAGCTTCGACAAGGCCAAGGACGATCCCGGCGTGGCGGCGTGGCACGAACAGGGCGACGTCAAGGGCGCGATGGGCGGCTCGGCCAAGCAGCACGACGCGACCTTCACGACCGACTACGTCGCGCACATGCAGATGGAGCCGATGAACTGCGTGGCCCATCTCGACAACGGCGTCTATCACCTCTATACCGGCAGCCAGTTCCAGACCTTCGCGGTCGGCGCGCTGGCGGCCAACCTCGGGACCGACGCCAAGAACATCCGGCTGCATCAGACCTACCTGGGCGGCGGGTTCGGCCGCCGGCTCGAGCCCGACATCATGGTGGAGACCGCGCTGATTGCCCGCGAGACCAAGCGACCGGTCAAGCTGATCCGCTCGCGCGAGGAGGACATCCGGCGCGACTTCTATCGCTCGGCCACGCTGCAGGAGATGAAGGCCGGTCTGGGCAGCGACGGCAAGATCGTGGCCTGGGAGAACACGCTGATCGCCTCGCATCCCGGCAAGCGGTGGGGGCCCGACTTCGTCGACAAGAAGGGCCTCGACCAGTTCGCGCTCAACGGCGCCGACCACGTGTACGACATTCCCAACCAGATGGTGCGGGCGGTGCCGGTGGAGACCGGCATCTCGGTCGGCTATGTCCGGGCGGTCGCGCCCAACTACACGTTCTTCGCGGTCGAGACGTTCATGGACGAGCTGGCGAAGATGGCCGGCAAGGATCCGCTGGAGTTCCGGCTGTCGATGCTGGGCAGCGCGCCGCGGCTGGCCACCGTCCTCAAGCTGGTGACCCAGAAGGCCAACTGGGGCTCGCCGTTGCCAGCCAACACGGGCCGCGGCCTGGCCTGCGTCAGTGCGCAGGAGAAGAAGACGCCGACCTGGACCGCCTCGGTGGTGCAGGCCAACGTCGACCCGGCCACCGGCGTCGTCAAGATCGAGAAGATCGTGTGCGCGGTCGACTGCGGCATCGTCGTCAATCCGGACGGAGCGCGGGCCCAGATCGAGGGCTCCATCCTCTTCGGCATCAGCAACGCGCTCAAGGAGCGCGGCACCATCGCCAACGGCGCCCTGGTCCAGTCGAACTTCCACGACTACCAGGTGCTCCGGATGAACGAGGTGCCCGACATCGAGGTCTATCTGGTCCCGTCCACCGAGTACCCCACGGGCCTCGGCGAGCCGGGCACGACCACGATCGCCCCGGCGCTCAGCAACGCCATCTTCGCGGCCACGGGGGCCCGGGTGCGCCACGTCCCGCTCATGCCCGACAAGGTCCTCGCCGCCATCCGCGCCAAGGCCTGATCTGACGGTCCGCCGGGGGGCACCGATGCCCCCCGGCCCAGCCCCGTCGCCGGGCCGCGCCACGATGGTAGGATGCGGTTTGTGCCGGCAGGCAACGTCGTGCTCGTCGGGTTCATGGGGGCAGGCAAGTCGGTCTGCGGGCGCCTGCTCGCGCGCCGGCTGGGCCGCTGCTTCGTCGAGACCGACGACGTCATCGTGGCCCGCGACGGCCGGAGTATCCCCGAGATCTTCCGGCAGGACGGCGAGCCGACCTTTCGCCGCCTGGAGGTCGAGGCGCTCGAGGCCCTGCGCCTCAAGGCCGACGACGTCATCGCGACCGGTGGCGGACTGCCGTGCCACGAGGGACGCATGGACGTGCTGCGCGAGCTGGGCACGGTGGTGTGGCTCCGCGGCGAGCTCGACGAGGTGCTGGCCCGCGCCCGGCGCAGCGGGAACCGGCCGATGCTCGACGGGCGGAGCCCGGAGGAGATCGCCGCGCTCTACCGTGGCCGCGAGGCGTTCTATGCGCAGGCCCACGTCACCGTGGACACGGCGGGGCTCGGCATCGACCAGGTCGTGGCGCGGATCCTGGCCGCATTGCGAGAGCGGCATGCCGCGCGCGTGTAGCTGCGGGTCGACCCGGGCCGATCGCGCGGTTGCTCATCCACGAGGTATGCCGGCCGCACGCCGGGTCATACCTCCTGCCTTTCTTCCCCCTTCGACGTCGTCGCCGAGGTGCCCGATGCCGCCCACTGAGTCGCTGACCGATCTGGGAGTTCGTGACGCCGCCGATGCCCTCCGCCGCCGCGCCATCACGAGTGTCGCGCTGGTCGAGGCGTGCCTGGCCCGCGTGCGTGAGCTCGACCCGAAGATCCAGGCGTGGGCCCACCTCGATGCCGAGGGCGCGCTGGCCACCGCCCGCGAGCGCGACGCCGAGTCCGCCGCCGGACGCTTCCGCGGATCTCTTCACGGTGTGCCGGTGGGGATCAAGGACATCATCGACGTCGCCGGCATGCCGACGACGGCGGGCGCGCGGGCGTTCGCTCACACGCGGCCCACGCGCGATGCCGCCGTCGTCGCGCGCCTGCGGGCGGCGGGCGCCGTGATCGTCGGCAAGGCGCACACCACGCAGTTTGCCTATCGCGATCCGGCGCCGACGCGGAACCCGTGGAACCACGAGCACACGCCGGGCGGCTCTTCGTCCGGCTCGGCGGCGGCCGTCGCCATCCGCATGGTGCCGTGCGCGCTCGGATCGCAGACGGTCGGCTCGATTCTGCGCCCGGCCGCGTACTGCGGCGTGGTCGGCCTCAAGGGCCCTCACGGTCTGGTGCCGGTCGACGGCATCGTGCCGCTGGGCTGGTCGCTCGACCACATCGGTCCGTTCGCCCGCTCGGTGGCCGACACCGCGGTCGTCCTCGGCGTCATGGCGGGACGCGAGATCGTCCCGGCCTCCGTGTCGGCGCCGCGACTGGCCGTGGCCCGCCAGCTCTTCGACCGCGCCGACGCCGGCCTGCGGCAGCATCTCGACGCCGTGGTGAAGCGACTGGCCGGCGCGGGGGCCCAGGTCAGCGAGGTGACGCTGCCGCCCGAGTTCGCCGAGATCCACGCGGCCGGGCAGGTCATCCTGGAATCGGAGGCCGCGGCCTATCACCAGAACATGTTCGCCAAGCACGCCGCCGACTACGGGCCCGGCTTCGCCGCCATGATGCCGATCGGATTGAAACGCGCGGCGGTGGAATACGTCGTCGCCAATCGCGCTCGCCACGCGTTCCGCGACGCCGTGATCCCGCTGCTCGAGGCCCACGATGCGCTCCTGTCGCCGACGGCCCCGGGTCCGGCGCCGGCCGGCCTGGGCTGGACGGGCGACGCGTCGCTGTGCGCGCCCTGGAGCTCGGCGGGCGTGCCCTCGATCACGATCCCCACCGGCCTCGACCCGACCGGGCTGCCCCTGGCGTTGCAGCTCATCCAGGCGCCGTCGGGCCTCGAGCGCCTTCTCGGCGTGGCGGCGTGGTGCGAGGGTGTGGTCGCCTTCGGGGCGAAGCCGGGAGCCTGACGATGCTCGACATCAAGATCGATGGCGCCACGGTGATCGACGGCACCGGGCGGGGGGGCAGCCGCACCGACATCGGCATCAGCGACGACACGATCGTCGCGGTCGGCGACCTCTCGCGCGAGACGGCCGGCAAGGTGCTCAACGCCACCGGCCGCACGGTGACGCCTGGCTTCATCGACATGCACTCGCACTCCGACTGGCGGCTGTGGGGCAACCGCCGCGCGGAGTCGAAGATCCGCCAGGGCGTGACCACCGAGGTCGTCGGCAACTGTGGGTTCTCACCGGCGCCGGTGGCCACCGAGTTCGTGGACGATCTGCGAGCGTTCGCGCTCTACATCCCGACGGGCATGGATTTCGCGTGGCGCTCGGTCGGCGAATACCTGCAGGCCTTCGACCGGGACGGCACCTCGCTGAACGTCGTCCAGCTCGTGGGCCACGGCACGCTCCGCATCGCCGCCATGGGCTTCGCGCGCCGACCGCCCACCGGCGCCGAGCTGACAGCTCATGCAGCGGATCTGGGCGACGCCATGAACGAGGGCGCGTGGGGCCTGTCCACCGGGCTCATCTACGCGCCGGGCTCGTGGGCGACGACGGACGAGATCATCGCGGTGGCCAAGGCGGCGGCGCGCTACCGGGGCTTCTACGCCAGCCACATCCGCGGAGAAGGCGCCACACTGCTCGATGCGGTTCGCGAGGCGATCCGCGTCGGTCGCGAGGGATCGCTGCCGGTGCAGGTGAGCCACATCAAGGCGGCCGGTCGCCCCAACTGGGGCAAGGTCGCCGACGCGCTGGCGCTGATCGACGCGGCGCGCGCCGAGGGGCTCGACGTCATGGCCGACGTCTATCCCTACACGGCCTCCAGCACGTCGCTCCGCACCGCGCTGCCCGACTGGGCGCTGGAGGGCGGCGTGGCGGGGATGCTCAAGCGCCTGGCCGATCCCGGCGTGCGCGCGGAGATCCGCGCCGAGCTCGAGGACCCCGCGAACACCCAGAGCCTGACCAGTCGGATGGGCTGGGAGCACGTGATGATCTCCTGGTGCCCGAAGCGCAAGGACGCCGAGGGCCACCGGGTCTCCGAGATCGCCGCGGCGCGGCGCCTCGATCCGCTCGACGCGGTGTTCGAGCTGCTGCGCGACGCCGACGGCGTGGCGTCGATGATTCTCTTCCAGCTCGACGAGGCCGACCTCAAGCGCGCGCTGGCGCATCCCGCCGTCATGATCGGCTCCGACGGCTCGGCGCTGGCCCCCTACGGGGAAAACGCCGCCGGCAAGCCGCACCCGCGCAGCTACGGCACCTTCCCGCGCGTGCTGGGCCACTACGCGCGCGAGCAGCGCGTGCTCACGCTCGCCGAGGCGGTGCACAAGATGACCGGACTGCCGGCGCGCCGCCTGGGGCTGCGCGACCGCGGCGAGATCCGCCAGGGGGCGCGGGCCGACCTGGTGGTGCTCGATCCCCGCAAGGTCGCCGATCAGGCGACGTTCGACGACCCGCATCGCTATCCCCTCGGCATCGAGCACGTGATGGTCAACGGACGGTTCGTGATCAAGGACGGTGAGCACACCGGCAGCCTGCCGGGGAAAGTGCTCTCGCCGCCATGACGGCTGGGCCATGAAGATCGCGCACGTCGTCGCCGACCTCCTCACCTCGCTGAGCACGGCGACCTCCGTGCAATCGGGGCTCGACCTGGCGCTGCGGCGCCTGCTGCGCCTGAGTGGCGCCGACGCGGGCGCGCTTCAGTTCGACCCTCCCCGCGGCGAGCCGATCGTGGTGGTGGCGGGCGGCCCGCGCGGCCTGTCCGACGAGCTCGAGGCAGCCCTGCTCAGCGCCATGTCGCCCCGGGGCGACGCCACGGGTCGACGCGCGCGCGGGGCCGCTGCCTCGGCCCGCGGCGCGCGATCCCCGGCCGGCGCGATGGTTCGCCGCATCGCCCTGGGTCCGACGCGCCGGCCGGTGGGCCGGCTCGTGCTGATCGGGCCCGCGCGGCGCCTCGGCCGCCTCGCGGTCCCGCCGGAGTTCGGCCGCGAGCTGGGAGCGGCGATCGAGCCCGTGTGGCGGCTGCAGCAGCGGACACTGCGCATGACCGTCCTCAACGAAATTACCCGGCTGCTCGTCTCCAGCGATTCGCTCGACGACGTGCTCGGCCGGTTTGCCGACGGACTCGCCCGCCTGGTCCGCTTCGACGCACTGGCGGTGGCGCTGCTCGACCGCGAGCGCGGCGAGTTCGAGGTGCTCGACGTCCTGGGTCGGTCGGCGCCGCGTGTGGCGCCCCGGGACGTCCGCATGGCGCTGGACCACACGCTCCTGGCCCAGCTCGTCGCCGGCGCCGAGCCGATCCGGGTGGACGACGTCAGCGCCGCCGCGGTGCCCGAGGTGAGCCGGCGCCTGCTCGCCGAGCGCGGGTATGGCTCCGCACTCCTGGTGCCGCTGGTCAACCGCGACGGCGTCTTCGGCTCCGTCACGCTGGCCGCGCGGCAGCGTAGCGCCTTCGACGACACCGACGTCGAGGTCGCCGCCGAGCTGGCGCGTCCGCTGGCCTCGGCCATCGAGCAGCGCCGCCTGCTCGACGAGAGCCGCCGCCGCGCCGAGGAGCTGGCCGCGCTGTTCACGACCAGCCAGCTCATCACCGCCCGCCTCGACGTCGCCTCCGTGCTCGACCGCATCAGCCGCGCGGTGACCGCGCTGATCGGCTCGACCGGGTGTGGGATCGGGCTGCTGGACGCGGCGCGCACCCGGCTGGTGCACGCCGCCGCCCACGGCTTCAAGAGCGAGGAGTGGCGGGGGCTGGCGCTGCCGGTCGGCGAGGGCATCATCGGCCGCTGTGCCGAGAACGGCATCGCCATCCGGGTCGACGACGTCCGCAGCGATCCGCGCTCTGCCCGACGCGACGTGGACGAGCGGGAGGGTATCCGCTCGATGCTGTGCGTGCCGCTGCGGGTGGGCGGAAACCTGCGCGGCGTCATCTCGGCGTTCTCCACGCGCGCGGCCTCGTTCACCTCCCATCACCAGCGGGTGCTGGAGGCGTTCGCCGAGCAGGCCGGCATCGCCATCCACAATGCCCAGCTCTTCGAGCAGAGTCTCAAGCGCGCGCAGGAGACGCGCGCGCTCTTCGAGGCGGGGCGCGCCGTCACGCAGAGCCTCGATGTGAGCCGGACGATCCGCGTCATCATGGAGCAGGCCCGCGCGGTCCTCGGCGTCGCCTCCTGCGGCATCCTGACGCTGGATCCGGTGACCCGCGAGCTGGCGCTGTCGGCCAGCCTCGACCTCCCTGACGCGATCGTCGATCAGGTGCGTATCCCCGAGGGCGAGGGCATCGCCGGGCGGGCCGTGCGCGACCTCCGTCCCCGCCAGAGCGCCGACCTCCTGAACGACCCGCGGGTGCGCCATCGCGAGCTGCCGCTGGCCAGCGGGCTGCGGGCGACGCTGGCCGCGCCGCTGCGGGTGGGCGATCGGGCCATCGGTGCGATCGAGGTGTTCCACAAGGAGGTCCACCAGTTCACCGCCGCCGAGGAGGAGATGCTGGTCGCGCTCGCCGACCAGGCCGCCATCGCGCTCGAGCACGCCCGGCTCTACGAGGGGCTGGAGGCGATGGTGGCCGAGCGGACGCGCGAGCTCGATCGCCAGAAGCGCTTCGTCGAGGTCGTGCTGGAGACGCTGCCGCTGGGCGTCTTCGTCATCGATGCCGGCCTCGGCATCGTGCGGGCCAACCGCGAGGGCGCGCGCACGCTGGGCTGCGACCCGGACACGCGAGCGGCCTTCGCTCAGGTCGTCCCCGATGCGCGAGCCGCCTCGGTGCAGGCGTTCCTGCGCGCGGCGTTCGCGGCGCAGACGGTGACCCGCTGCGAGGAGGAGTTCACGGTGGCCGGCGACCTCAAGCAGTTCCAGCTCACGACCGCGCCCCTGCCGGGTGGCGACGAGGGGCCGCTGCTGGTGCTGCTGGTGGAGGACATCACGATGGCCAAGCAGCTCGAGCGCCAGATGCTGCTCACGGAGCGGCTGACGACGGCGGGGCGCCTGGCCGCCGGCGTGGCTCACGAGCTGAACAACCCGCTGGCCACCATCGCCGGCTGCGCGGAGTCGCTGCAGTCCCGGCTCAAGGAGGCCGCGCTGGCCGGCCGCGACGAGCTGGCCGACTTCCCGACCTACCTCGGGCTCATCGAGGAGGAAGCCTACCGCTGCAAGGAGATCACCGGCAGCCTGCTGCAGTTCGTGCGCGAGCCCGGAAGCCGCCGGACGTCGACCGACCTCAACGGGCTGGTCGAAAAGACCATTGAGCTGCTCTCGCGTCAGGCGCGGTACACTGCCGGGCGGTTCGCCACCGAGCTGGATGGCTCGCTGTCCGAGGTGACGGTGAACGAGGGTCAGCTCCGCCAGGTGTTCCTGGGGCTGGGCTCGAACGCGCTGGATGCCATGGACGGCCGCGGCTGTCTGACCATCCGCACCCGGCGGGCTCGCCACGAGATCGAGGTCGAATTCGAGGACGAGGGGCCGGGAATCCCCGAGGAGGTCGCGGTGCGCATCTGGGACCCGTTCTTCACCACCAAGCCGCCCGGGCAGGGAACGGGCCTGGGCCTGGCGATCGCGCAGGGCATCGTGGCCGATCACGGAGGACGCATCGAGATGCACTCGCACGTAGGCAAGGGGAGTATCTTCCGCGTGGTGTTGCCGGCATGAACCGCTCGATCCGGGTCCTGGTGGCCGATGACGAGAAGAACCTGCGCGACCTGGTCGTGCGGGAGCTGTCCCGGCGCGGGCTCGAAGTCGAAGGTGTGGGCGACGGCGAGGCCGCCCTGACCCGGCTGCGGGAGACTCCGTACGACGTGGTCGTGCTCGACATGAAGATGCCCAAGAAGGAAGGCATCGAGGTGCTGCGCGAGCTGCAGGAGTTCCCCGAGCATCCGCAAGTGATCGTCATGACCGGGTTCCAGGAAGTGTCCACCGCGGTGGAGGCGATGAAGCTCGGCGCCTACGACTACCTGACCAAGCCGACCAAGATCGAGGAGCTCGAGATTCTCGTGCGCAAGGCGGCCGAGAAGGGCCAGCTCCTGCGCGACAACCTGGCCCTCCGGGCCCACGCCCCCGGGGCCGGCCCCTTCGGAGGGATCGTCACCCGCAGCCAGCTGATGAACGAGGTCCTGCGCATCGTCGAGCGCGTGGCGCCGACCGTGTCCTCGGTGCTGGTGCTCGGCGAGAGCGGCACCGGCAAGGAGCTGGTGGCGCGCGCGATCCACGAGCGCTCGGGCCGCGCCGAGCGACCGTTCGTGCCGATCCACTGCGGTGCGCTGCCCCGTGAGGTGCTGGAGTCCGAGCTGTTCGGCCACGAGAAGGGCGCGTTCACCGGCGCCGTGGGTTCCAAGCCCGGCCTCATCGAGCTGGCCGACGGCGGCACGCTCTTCCTCGACGAGATCGGCGACATGGAGCCCGACAGCCAGGTGAAGCTGCTGCGCGTGCTGGAGACGGGCATGTTCTTCCGGGTCGGTGGCACCCGGCCCGCGGCGCGTCGACGTCCGGTTGGTCGCGGCCACCAATCGCGATCTGGCCGTGGCGATGAAGACGGGGCAGTTCCGGGAGGACCTCTACTATCGGATCAACACGATCACCGTGAACCTGCCGTCCCTGCGCGACCGCCCCGAGGACGTGACGCTGCTGGCCCAGCACTTTCTCGAGACCAACGCCACCTATGGCCTCAAGCGGCTGAGCCCGGCGGCCCTGGCGTCGTTCGAGGCGTACGCGTGGCCCGGCAACGTGCGCGAGCTGCTGCACGCGATCCAGCGCGGCGCCATCCTCTGCAAGGGTGACGAGATCACGCCGGCGGACCTGCCTCCGGAGGTGGCCGGGGGCGCGGTGGCCGCGGCCGCGGCGCCGGGCTCGGCGGGCGGCGGCAACACGCTGGAGACGATGGAGCGCCAGCACATCATCGGAACGCTCCGCCAGGTGGCCGGTCATCGCGGCAAGGCCGCGGCGCTGCTCGGCATCGATCCCAAGACGCTCTACCGGAAGATCCTCAGCTACCAGATCACGCCCACGGAGCTCACCTGAGCGCGTACTGACCGAATGCCTGACACGGCCCGGGCGTTCTGCCCGATCGCCGTGGTCGTCGCGTTCCCGCCCTCGTGCGTTTCCGCATACTTGCAATCGGCCGAGCGTGGCACTGTGGTTGCTCTGTTCTTCGTGGTTCCGCGAGGAACGACATCCGTTGAGAACAAGGAGAGGTTGATGAACCGTGTGCTCGTGATCGATCAGGACCGCGCGACCCGCGAGGGGCTGGGGCTGGCGTGCCTCGGCCGCAACGTGGCGGTCGCGTTTGCCGAGAACGTCTGCGAGGGCGTGCGGACGCTGCTGACGCTGCCCGTGTCACTCATCGTGGTCGACGCCGCTGCCCTGCGCATGACCGTCCGCGAGCACGTCGTGCTCTTCGAGCGTGTGGCGCCCGGCATCCCGGTGGTGGTCACCGTGCCGGCCGAAACGCCGCTGGAGCTCCGCGTCCGCTTCGAGATCGCCGGCTTCCGCGTGCTGACCCAGCCGGTGACCGTCGAGGATCTCCTCGAGAAGACGATGGAGCCCCGCGGGTGAGAGGTCTGCTCATCCGCTGGCTCGCGGGAGCCTTTCTGGCCCTGCTGGTGAGCGTAGCCGGGCTCGAGCTATCGGTTTGCCTCGCCGGCGAGCATGCGCGCGCGTTCGCGCACACGCGAGCCGGCCTCCACTCCGCGGCGATCGACGACGAGCTGTTGCCGGTCGGCGAGGACGTCGAGGACGTCGATGCGTCGCCGACGACCTGGCTCACGCGCTGATCGGTCCCCTCCTGCTTCCTGCGCTTGCGCGATAACGAGAGGCGTGTACACTGTCTCTGTCCGTCCACACGAACGGCCGGACCTCGCTTCCGACGTAACGTCTCTTCCGGTTCGCGGGGCGTGACCGATTAGCGGAAGAGATCGGGGGTTTCTATGGCGTCCAAGCTCTACATCGGCGGCCTTTCCTACTCCACCACCAGCGACGGCCTCAAGGAGTTCTTCAGCCAGAGCGGTAACGTCCTCTCTGCCACGGTGATCACGGATCGCTTCTCGGGCCAGTCGCGGGGCTTCGGCTTCGTCGAGATGGCAGCGGCCGAAGAGGCGCAGAACGCGATCTCCCAGCTGAACGGCCGTGAGCTGGACGGCCGGCGCATCACGGTAGAAATCTCCAACCCGCAGGCGCCCCGCAGCGGCGGTCGGTGGCGGCGGCGGCGGTCGTCCCGGCGGCGGTGGCGGACGGTCGGCCGGGCGGTGGTCGCCCGGGCGGTGGTCGTCCCGGTGGCGGTGGCGGCGGCCGCGAAAGCGGCTACGCCCATCGCCCCAGCAAACCCGTCAAGTGGTAGCCCGCTAAGCCACCACTCAGCGAGCAAAAGAAAACGGGCCAGCCCCAAGGCTGGCCCGTTTTCTTTTGGAGCGACCGGTTCGTCCGGAGCGACTGGTTCTACGTCCCGTCACCACCGACGACAGGGCTGATCAAAAGGGTCCAGATGCGAGGCGGCGCGAGCAGGCCCGCGCGAGGCGTACTCTCCGTACGTTGAGCGCGAGGCCGCGAGCGCCAACGAAGCAGCTGGGCCCTTTCATCAGCCCGCTTACTGAAAGATCCGGTCGTAGCGGCCGTACTCGTGCGCCGCATCCATGAACCACTTCACGATCTCGGGATCCGACTTCGGCGGAATCTCGCAGGACGTCGACAGGATGAACCCCGACTGGCGGGCCGCGGCGTCGACGCAGCGCTTGACGTCGTCGTACATCGCCGCGCGGCTGACGTCTTCTCGAACTTGGTCGCGTCCACGTTGCCGATGGCCACCGCCCGTCCCTTGGCGACCTCCACGAACCGCGCCAGCTGGTCCACGTAGAGCTTGGGATCGGACTGCTGGTCGAGGTCGAAGGACACGCGTCGTGAAGCCGCAGTTGATCAGGTCCTCGAAGATCGGATAGGTGGTGCCGCAGATGTGGGTGGTGACCCCGACCTTCTTGGCCTTGAAGTACTCGACGAGCTCCTTGTGGTACGGGCGCGATGAACTCGCGATAGTTGTCGGGCGAGATCAGGCTGATCGAGGCCGTCGGCTCGGAGAAGCTGAGCCCGATGCCCGGTCTTGACGATGGCGTCGCCCCAGATCTTGGAGAAGTCGGTGGCCACCCGCATGACGTCGTGGATGAACTGCGGGTCCTCGAAGGTGTCGAGCAGCATCGTCTCGGGATTGCGCAGGAGCATGGCGATCGTCCACGGCCCCACCGCGACCGCGCCGATGGCCGTCGGCGGCTTGGCCTTCACCAGCGCCTCGCACTGCTCGAGGAAGCCGGGCAGGCGTCCGGTCTTGTACGGGATCGGGCATGGGCAGCCGGGCCAGAAGCGACTTGTCCTCGTGCAGCACGTGCGCGTCGATCGAGGGGACGACGTAGTCGGAGTACTTCACGCGGCAGCCGAAGGCCTCCGCCTCCTTGGCCAGGTCGTTGTAGGCGAGCACCACGTCGGGCTGGTAGCGCTCGTAGTAGTTCATCATCGCGGTGATGGCGCGCGTCGGGTTCGTGCAGTACTCCTCGATCGACAGCCCGTCGAGCGTGCCGGCGAAGGAGGCCACGATCGGATAGACCGGCACCCGGTCGGCGAACGAGCGCTTGTAGGCCGCCACCACCCGGTCGCGGTTGCTGTAGCTGGCCTTGCCCTTCTCGGTGTCCCAGAGGCGATTGGCCTCCATGTACTTCGGCGGCATCTTGGCCTCGTACTCCATGAACTGGGTGATGGGATAGCGGATGCCGCCGTTGTGGGTGCCGCGCAGCCCCTCGATGATCTCGTCCATCTGGCCCCACGGGAATGGTGAAGGCCATCTCGTGGTCCTGGGTCTGGCCGAAGATGCGGTCGCCCGAGCAGGGGAGGATCACCTGGGGCTGATCGGTGCGCATGGTGGTCACGATGATCTCGGAGCAGTCGATGCGACCGCCGAACGACGAGGCCAGCTTGCCGCCCCGCTTCCACAGCGCCGCCTGCGTGAGGCGCATCACCTGGGCCGGATTGGCATAGATGCACACCAGGTGCGGGCTCGAAGGTGGTGCGGTCCAGCGGCGCTACCAGCAGCGCGTGATACTCGCCCGGCGCGAATCGGTCGACCGCGGCCTCGGAGCGCTGGCCGGCCTCCTTGGTCTCCGTGTACATCCCCTCGCACAGGGTGCCGGAGGCGTGCAGGTGCGTCGGCTTCTCGAAGCCGAGGGCCGCGATGCCGAGCGAGCAGATGTGGTCCTCGCGGGTGAGCGCGATCATCCAGCCGTAGCGCCGGGCCATGTCGATGACCTGACAGTTCATCGAGAGCTTCTTGAAGTCGCGCGCCGGGCGCTTGGCCCGCTCGGGGATGGGCTCACCGGGCCGGAGCATCCGGATGGCGACCGGGAAGGTCTGAGGGCGAATGTACGTCTGAAGTTCCCGATCGGCCGTCTTCACATCCACCATGCGTCGTCCCTCCAGGGATGCGCGATCGAGCCGTAGTCTACCAGGGTGATAGGTACGCGGAGTACCACACCCTCGCACGGCAGGTACCACTGTGAGGTACGCGGGTTCCGCCTTGCCGCCGTCGTGCCGAACCGTCGTTGCGCCTCGAATCGGTCGAGAGATGAACGCTCTGGCGCGATTGCAGCGAAAGCCGGTGTGTGCGGACAGGCGGAAGACTATCGCTTGACGAAAGGTATGACGTTTGCGATAGAGCATGCCATGCGGCGCTGGCTGATCTTCGTGCTCGGCATCATCGTCGGCCAGTGGCTCGCCTTCGGGGCGATGGAGTCACCCGCCGGCTACCACGTCCGCGCCCAGCAGGCCTGGGAGCATCGTGACTACCTGGGGGCCATGCGGCTGTGGAGCCACGCGGTCTCGCTTCAGCCGGGTGACCCGACCTTCCAGTACTTCCGGGGCACCGCGCTGGCCCGCCTGGGGCTCAGGCTGTCGGCCATCGACGCCTTCCAGGTGGCCCTGCTGCTCGACCCTTCCCCGGCGCTGACCCGCCAGGTCTTCGACGAGCTCAGCCGACTCAACCGGCCGGCCGGGATGACCGCTCAGGAGACCAGCGTGCCACTCGAGCACGGGTTGGGGGTCTGGATCGCCCCGGTCACGGTCAACGAGACCCACACGGGACGCTTCCTGGTCGATACGGGGTCGAGCGTCACGGTGCTGTCGCCGGGGCTGGCCGCCCTGGTCGGGCATCATCGGCGGACGGGACGGCAGCTCGCCCGTGGAGCTCATGACCCTGGGCGGCAAGACGGCCGGGCCCTCGGCGACGGCGGCCTCGCTGCGGGTCGGGGACCAGGAGATGCGCGACGCGCCGGTGATCCTCCACGAGCCTGGCTCGGGACTGGATGGCATCCTCGGCAACACGTTCTTGAGCCGGTACCGCGTGACGGTCGACGCCGATCGCCGCCTGCTGGTTCTCCGCCAACTCGTCGGCGAATAACCCCGACCTCCCCGGCCGCCGGGGGTAGAATACCGCCCACTTTCGGTCGCCCACGGGGGAGGCTCCATGATGAACGCTCCGACGGCCAGTCACAGCCTGACGGTCCGCCTACGAGATTCACAACAAGCCAGGCATGCTCGGCAAGGTCACGTCCGCCATCGGCAAGGGCGGCGGCGACATCGGTGCGCATCGATCTCGTCGAGGTCGGCCGGACCACGATCACCCGCGACATCACCTTCAAGGCGAGCGACGAGCGCCACGGCCAGCAAGTGGTCGAGCGGATGCGCGCGCTCGAAGGCGTCACCGTCGTCAACGTCTCCGACCGCACCTTCCTCATGCACCTCGGCGGCAAGATCGAGGTGCGCGGCAAGATGGCGGTGAAGACGCGCGACGATCTCTCGATGGCCTACACGCCGGGCGTCGCTCGCGTCTGCATGGCCATCCACCACGATCCCGAGAAGGCCTACACGCTGACGATCAAGCAGAACACCGTGGCGGTGGTGACCGACGGCTCGGCCGTGCTCGGCCTCGGCGACATCGGCCCCAGCGGCGCGCAGCCGGTCATGGAAGGCAAGGCGCTCATCTTCAAGGAGTTCGCCGGCGTCGACGCCTTCCCGATCTGCCTGGCCACCAAGGACGTGGACGAGATCGTGATGATCGTGAAGGCCATCGCGCCGGTGTTCGGCGGGATCAACCTGGAGGACATCTCGGCGCCGCGGTGCTTCGAGATCGAGGAGCGCCTGCAGCGCGACCTCGACATCCCGGTGTTCCACGACGACCAGCACGGCACCGCCGTGGTCGTGCTGGCCGCCATGGTCAACGCGCTGAAGCTGGTCAAGAAGAAGATGTCCGAGGCCCGGTTCGTCTTCACCGGCGCCGGCGCTTCCGGCATCGCGACGGCCAAGCTCCTGATGAAGGCCGGGGCCAAGCACATCGTGGGCTGCGACCGCGCCGGAGCGATCTACAAGGGCCGCACGGAAAACATGAACTCGATGAAGGAGTGGTTCGCCCAGCACACCAACCCGCGCGGGATCAAGGGCACGGCGGGGGACGCGCTGGCGGGGGCCGACGTCTTCATCGGCCTGTCCGGGCCGGGTGTGGTCTCGCTCAAGGACATCAAGGCGATGAATCGGGACGCCATCGTCTTCGCCATGGCCAACCCCATCCCCGAGATCCTGCCCGAGGAGGTCGGCACCTCGGTGCGCGTGATGGCCACCGGTCGCTCCGACTATCCGAACCAGATCAACAACTCCTGCGGATTCCCCGGCATCTTCCGCGGCCTGCTCGACGTCCGGGCCAAGCGGGTGAACGACGAGATGAAGCTGGCCGCGGCCAACGCGATCGCCGGCATGGTCGGCAAGAACGAGCTCAGCGAGGAGTACATCACGCCGTCCATGTTCGATCCGCGCCTGGTGCCGGCGGTGGCCACCGCGGTGGCCGATGCCGCGATCCGCACCGGCGTGGCCCGCAAGCATCGGGGCCGGTCGGCCTGACCGGGAGCCGAGACACCATGGCCCAGTCCAAGAGCGCCACCACCGCGCCGATCGAGGCGCTCCTGCGGGAGAAGCGGAAGTTTCCGCCGCCCAAGAATTTCGTCAAGCGCGCGCTGGTCAGCAAGGCCTCGGTGTACACGGAGGCCGCTCGCAACCCCGTGCGCTTCTGGGAAGCGCGGGCGCGCGAGCTCACGTGGTTCAAGCCGTGGAAGAAGGCCCTCCAGTGGAAGCCGCCGTACGCGAAGTGGTTCGTCGGCGGCAAGCTGAACGTCTCCTACAACTGCCTCGACCGCCACGTCGCCACCTCCCGCCGCACCAAGGCCGCGCTGATCTGGGAGGGCGAGCCCGGCGACACCCGCACGCTGACGTACTGGGATCTCTATCGCGAGGTGCAGCGCTTCGCCGCTGCACTGAAGCGTCACGGCGTTCGCAAGGGCGACCGCATCACGATCTACATGCCGATGGTCCCCGAGGTCGCCATCGCCATGCTGGCCTGCACGCGGATCGGCGCCGCCCACAGCGTGATCTTCGGCGGCTTCTCGCCGGAGTCCGTGCGCGACCGGATTCACGACGCGGACTCCAAGCTGGTCATCACCGCCGACGGCGGCTGGCGGCGCGGGACGATCGTGCCGCTCAAGAAGAACACCGACGAGGCGCTCAAGGAGTGTCCCGACGTCGCGACCGTCATCGTGCTCAAGCGCACCGGCCAGGCGATCGACATGCAAGCCGGTCGCGACATCTGGTGGGACGAGTTCGTGAAGGGCGCCGAGGCCAAGTGCCCGGCCGAGCCGATGGACTCCGAGGACCTGCTGTACCTGCTCTACACCTCCGGCTCCACCGGCAAGCCCAAGGGCATCATCCACACGACGGGCGGCTATCTCACCGGCATCGCCGCGACGCACAAGTGGGTCTTCGACCTCCACGAGGACGACGTCTACTGGTGCACCGCCGACGTCGGCTGGGTGACCGGTCACTCCTATGTCGTCTACGGTCCGCTGGCCAACGGCGCCACGACCGTGATGTACGAGGGCACGCCGGACTTCCCCGACAAGGACCGGTTCTGGCGGATCGATCGAGAAGCACGGCATCACCATCTGCTACACCGCGCCGACCGCGATCCGCACCTTCATGCGCTGGGGCGATCAGTACCCCAACCGCTGCGACCTCTCGAGCCTGCGGCTGCTCGGCTCCGTCGGCGAGCCGATCAACCCGGAGGCGTGGGTCTGGTACTGGAAGGTGATCGGCGGCGGCCGCTGCCCGGTCGTCGACACGTGGTGGCAGACCGAGACCGGCAACATCCTCATCACGCCGCTGCCCGGCGTCACCGTGCTCAAGCCGGGCTCGGCGACCAGGCCGTTTCCCGGGATCGACGCCGAGGTGCTCGACGAGGCGGGCAAGCCCGCCAAGTCCGGCTACCTGGTCCTCCGCAAGCCGTGGCCGGGCATGCTGCGCGGCATCTGGGGCGATCCCGATCGCTTCGTGAAGCAGTACTGGTCGAAGTACGACAACATCTACTTCACCGGCGACGGCGCCAAGCGCGACGAGGACGGCTACTTCTGGCTGCTCGGCCGGGTCGATGACGTCATGAACGTCTCCGGCCATCGGGTCTCCACGATGGAAGTCGAATCGGCGCTGGTCGACCACAAGTCGGTCGCCGAGGCGGCCGTCATCGGCAAGCCGCACGAGATCAAGGGACAGGCGATCGCGGCCTTCGTCACCATCAAGACCGGCGTGGACGGCACACCCGCCCTGATGGACGAGCTCAAGCAGCACGTGTCCAAGAAGATCGGCGCGCTGGCCCGGCCCGACGACATCATCTTCTCGGCCGAGCTGCCCAAGACCCGCTCCGGCAAGATCATGCGCCGGCTGCTTCGTGACATCGCCGAAGGACGCGCGCTGGGCGATACGACCACGCTGGCCGACCCCGCGGTCGTCTCGGCCCTGAAGAAGCAGTACGAAGAGGAGTAGCCCGACCACACTGCCACTCGCCCCGTGAGCTCGCTCCCCGGGCGCCGGTCGCCGGCGCCCGGGGCAACCGCCGCCCTCTCAGCCCCTCAGGATCCGCCCCACCGCGGACGGACCAGCTGACCCAGCCGGAAGCCCAGGACCCAGCAGGCCTCTGCCGGCATCTCAACCGGCGCTGAACAGGACGGTCGGCAGTTCCGTCTGTGAAGAGGACGATGGTGAGCGAGGAACGAAGCCAGGAGGCGGTGGGTTTGACGAAAAATGTCATTCGTCGGCTCGTTTGTGACCATTTGCCGGGCAATGTGCCCGGGCAGAATGAGGCCGGTAGCCGCCTGTACAGGCGAGAGCCCCTTTATTTTCCAGTGAATTAAGAGATCCCTCGGGCCGTCACAGGCTCGGCACACCCGTTGCACTCGGTGGGCGGCCCGAGACCAGGAGGACACCATGGACGCGATTCGGAATCGGCTGGAGCAGGATCTGAAAGTGGCGGTGAGCCGGCTGCGCCAGCTGGGTGGAGTGAAGGCGCTCGAGGACTTGCTCGGTCCCAGCGGAGAGCACTGGTCGTACGCCGACGAGGTGGACGAGATCCAGGCCAACGAGCGGCGTGAGATCGGCTTCGCGACCCGCGAGCTCCTCGTCGAGCGCGTGAACCGTCTCGCGGCGGCCATCGAGCGGCTGGACGACGGTGACTACGGCGTCGTGCGTGGAGTGCAACGAGGCCATCGCGCCGGCGCGTCTGCGGGTCATGCCGGAAGTCCAGACCTGCGTGCGGTGCCAGGATCGCCTCGAGCGGGCCGAGCGTCACCTCGAAGCCGTCGAGGTGGGCGCCGAGACCGAGGACGACTGAGCCGATTCCGAAGCGGTGCAGGGCCGGGCAGCAGCCCGGCCCTGTTTTTTGTAGTCTAGGGGGCGTGCCGCGCTCCCGGACTCCCGTCATCGACCTGCTTCGCCCCGGCATCCACGCCCTGTCCCGGGCGTACTTCGGGCTCGTCCTTCACGGTCGCGAGCACATCCCCCGCAAGGGACCGCTGCTCATCACGCCGAACCACCAGACCTTCGCCGATCCGCCGCTGGTCTCGATCCCGTTCCGGCGGCCCATCTACTACATGGCCTGGAACCGGCTCTTCAGCGTGCCGGTCTTCGGCGGCATCATCCGACGCCTGCGCGCGTTTCCGGTCGACATCTATGGACGCGACGCCCGGGCCACGCGCGAAGCCGTCCGCCTGCTCAAGGCCGAGGCCGCGCTGATGATCTTTCCGGAGGGCGAACGCTCGACCGACGGCCGCGTGCAGCGCTTCAAGCTGGGTGCTTTCCGGCTGGCCGTGTCGCTGGGCGTCCCGGTGCTGCCGGTCACGATCGCGGGCGGCGATCGCGCCTGGCCGCCGGGTCGCGCCTTTCCGCGTCCGGGCCGCATCACGATCACCTATCACCCGGCGCTGCTCGCCGACTCGACGCTCGACGAGCGCACCGCCGCGCGTGACCTCGCCCGGCGCGCCCGCACCAGCATCCTCAGCGCCATGCCGCACCCGCACAATCACGACCGGCCTCGACACGACGAGGCCGCGACGGGTCACGACGACGTCTGATCGGAACCGAGGGCCGCGGCGCTAGCCTCCGCGCTCCTCGACGACGTAGCCTGCCGACTCGAGACGAGTCTTGAGGTCGTCGATCTGCTGGCGTCCGGAGGTCTCGAGCGTCAGCGCGACCTCGCTGGACCCGATGGACTGACGTGAGAACGCCCGGTCGTGCTCGATCTGCAGGATGTTCACGCGCTCCTCGCCGATGAGGGCGGTGAGGCGCGCCAGGGCGCCGGGCCGATCCTGAAGGACGACGCCGAGCCGCACGAGCCGGCCGTCCTTGACCAGGCCACGCGTCGATGATGCGCGCGACCATCGTCACGTCGATGTTGCCGCCGGACAGCACCAGCGCCACGCGGCGGCCGGCGAGCCCCAGCGAGCGGTTCAGGAGCGCGGCGAGCGGGGCCGCGCCCGCGCCCTCGACCACCGTCTTCTCGATCTCGAGCAGGAGCAGGATCGCGTTCGCCAGCTCCTCCTCGGTCACCGTGACGACCTCGTCGACGTACTTCAGCGCGAGGTCGAAGGTGACCTCGCCGACCCGGCGCACGGCGATGCCGTCGGCGATCGTCGGCGCCGGCTGGAACGCGGACGCGCTCCCGCGCCTGCAGCGAGCGCTGCATCGCCGGCATCGCGGCGGCCTCGACGCCGATCACGCGGACCGCCGGCCGGCGGGCCTTGATCGCCAGCGCGACGCCGGCGATCAGTCCGCCGCCGCCCACCGGGACCACCACGGCCTCGAGATCGTCCACCTGGGCGAGCAGCTCGAGCCCCAGCGTGCCCTGGCCGGCCACCACGCGGGCGTCGTCGAACGGGTGGACGAAGACGGCGCCGGAGGCCTGCTCGACCGCGCGGGCGCGCTCGTACGCCTCGTCGTAGTTCGCGCCGTGGAGAATGACCTCGGCGCCGTAGCGGCGGGCGGAGGTGACCTTGATGAGCGGGGCGTAGGTGGGCATGACGATCGTGGCCGGGATGCCGAGGCGCGCGGCGTGGAAGGCCACCGCGAGGCCGTGGTTGCCGGCGCTCGCCGCCACCACGCCGCGGCGACGCTCGGCGTCGTCGAGCTGGAGCAGGAGGTTGGCGGCGCCGCGCTCCTTGAACGAGCCGGTCATCTGGAGGTTCTCGAGCTTGAGGTGACACGCGCTGCCGCTCAGCTCGGAGAGCGTGTGCGAGTACGGGCAGGGGGTCTCGTAGATCGCGCCGCGGAGCCGTTGGCGCGCGGCCTCCACGGCGGCGACGTCGAGGGGCGGCGGCGAGCGTCACGCCTAGAACGGCACCCGGGGCTCGTCGAGGGCCGGCGACATCCAGCCGACGGGCATCAGCACCGTCGAGGACGCGAAGCCGACACGGCCGCGCCAGTCGACGAGGATCAATCCGCCCTCGCCGCGGCCCTCCTCGACGAGCAGATCGACGGCGACCTTGGCCGCGTAGTCGGGGTCGTCCGCCTCCTTGAGGAAGTCCAGCGTGCGCCGGGCCAGCACGACGCGGATGATGGCCTCGCCGCTGCCCGTGCACGAGACCGCGCCCAGCGTGCTGTCCGCGTAGGTGCCACACCCGATGAGGGCGCTGTCGCCCACGCGGCCCGGCCGCTTGCCGACCATGCCGCCGGTGGACGTGCCCGCCGCCACCGTGCCGTGACGATCGAGCGCGACGGCGCCGACCGTGCCGCGACTGCCGGCGCTGGCCGTGCCCAGGCGGGCCCGCTGCCGCTCGGTGACGAGCGAGGCCGGCTCGCACTGGGGCACGCCGGTGTCCCGCGCGAACGCGTGCGCGCCTTCGCCGACCATGAGCACGTGCCGCCCGTCGTCGAGCACGCGGCGCGCCAGCGTGATCGGATTCGGCGTGCGACTGATCGACGCGACGGCGCCGCAGGCCAGGCGATCGCCTTCCATGATCGAGGCGTCCATCTCGACCGTGCCGGCCTCGGTGAGCACCGAGCCGCGGCCGGCGTTGAAGCGGGGATGGTCCTCGAGCACGCGGACGGCGGCCTCGACGGCATCGAGGGCCCGTCCGTCCGCCGCCAGCACGCGCCAGCCCGCGCGAACCGCCGCCCGCACGCCGTCGCGGAGCTCCTCGAGCCCCTCGTCCGGGTTGGCGCCCGCCCCGCCGTGGACGATCAGCGTCGGGACACGGGCGACGCGATCGCGCGTTGGAGTCATGGGCACCACCGTGTCACAATCTCCATGGATTGCAAGAACGAAGCGCGCTGGACCGGCTGGCCACCCGCATCGTCCGTTGCCGCGCGTGCCCGCGGCTCGTCGCTCACCGCGAAGCGGTCGCGGTCAAGCCGCCGCCGCGCTACGCCGGCCAGCGCTACTGGGCGCGCCCGCTGCCGGGATTCGGCGATCCCCGGGCGCGGCTGCTGCTGGTCGGGCTCGCGCCCGCCGCGCACGGAGGCAATCGCACCGGCCGGATGTTCACGGGTGACCGCAGCGGCGACTGGCTCTTCGACGCGCTCCATCACGCGGGCTTCGCGAGCCAGCCGACGTCCGTGCACCGCGACGACGGCCTGCGCCTGCGCGACGCCTACATCACGGCCACCATCCGGTGCGCGCCGCCGGCCAACAAGCCGTTGCCCTCCGAGACCGAGCGCTGCGAGCCCTATCTGCTGGAAGAGCTGCGGCGCCTGGATCGCACGCGGGTCGTCGTGGCCCTCGGCCAGATCGGCTGGCGCGGATATCTACGAGCGCGCAAGCGCCTGACGCTGCCGCCGCCGAGCACGACGCCGCGCTTCGGACATGGTGTCGATGACCGCGTTTGCCGACGGGGTGACGCTCCTGGCCTCCTACCATCCGAGCCAGCAGAACACCTTCACCGGCAAGCTCACACAGTCCATGCTGCGCGGGATCTTCGAGCGCGCCCGCGACCTGCTGAGCGCGCCGATCGGTGCGGCACGATGACCGACCATCCGCCGGCGACCGAGGTCAGCCGCCTGGTGGCCTGCCGCGCCTGCGGCAACCGGGTGGCGCGCACGGCCCGCCGCTGCCCGGCCTGTGGCTCGCCGGATCCCACCGCCGACAGCCCGGCCGAGCCGCGACCGCGCCAGCGACGGCCTCGCGGCGCGCCCGCGGATCGCGCCCGCCTTCTGGCGCGGCTCGTCGTCGTCGCCGCCGCGCTGGCCATCGGTGTCCTGGTGGTGCTGATCGTCGTGCGCGTCTCGGGACGACGGGCGGAGCGGCCGCCCGCGGCGGAGGTGTCGCCGCCGGTGGTCGAGACGCCCGCGGTCGTCGAGACGCCGGCCGTCGTGCTGGCCGAGCCGCCAACGCCCGAGCCGTCCCGCTCACGCGGTCGGCGCGACTGGCCGTTCTTCTTCAAGCCCGGCGACCGGCTGGCCCGGATGGGCGACGCCAAGCAACTGGGCTACATCATCAGCATGGTGAAGGACCACAAGTTCGGCGATGGGACGGTCGGGCCCGCCTACATGCTGTGGACGCCCGCCGGCAAGGAGGAAGCCTTCGACGCCGACGAGCTGGAGCGCACCGCGAAGATGGAGTGATCGTCTAGTCTGGCGGTCGCTGGCGCAGCCGCTGGCGGAGCCGCTCGGCCACCTGCTCGGTCAGGCGATCGAGCACCCGATCGCCCCTGGCGAGTGGGACCACTCGCCGCGGCAATTCAGGGGACTGCCGGATCCTCGCGCAGCACGTCTCGCACGCCGACGGCCCCTGGACTGCGCAGTCCTCGTGGCAGAACCAGAGCGTTCGACAGTACACGCAGCGGTGCTGATGTTCCACGCGAGCGAGCCTAACACAACCCCGCTCATCGGCTGCCGAAACGCTCGCTCTCTGGCCTACGCGTTTGTCCGCTCGCCGGAGTTGGCGGGGTGGGCACCCAATGCTGTCTGGGGACCACGAGGTTGGGGGCCGATTCGAGCCGGCCTTGGCTGGGCTCCGCCTCGAGCGGGGCGTGCGGTGATGGGCGGCGGGAACGAGTCCCCAGACAGCATTGGGTGCCCACCCCGCCGACTCCGGGGACCCGTACGGCGAGCGACCGCGCACACGCTAGGCGATGGCACCCCGGCCTTGAGCGGGTGCTCGCGGAGCAACCAGAGCTTGGGGCATCGGGCTCGGGCGGCTTGGGTCGGCGAGAGCTTCAGTGGGCGTGATTTCTAGTCGGCGAGGTCGGAGGGGAGGCGGGGGCGTTCGGCGACGGTGAGGGTGACGTCGCGGCTTTGGCCGTCGCGGACGAGGGTGATCTTCACGCGCTGGCCGGTCTTCAGGGTTTTTACCTTGGCGATGTAGTCCTGGTGGTTGCGGATCGGGGAGCCCTGGATGGCGGTGACGATGTCGCCGCCGAGCAGGTACTCCTCGCCCTGGATGACGACCGAGAGGCTGCCGCCGCGGATCCCGGCCAGCTCGGCGGGGCTGCCGTCGAAGACGATCTCGACCAGATAGCCCGGCGTGACCGGCACGCGCACGACCGCGCCGAGCTTGCCATCGATCGCGCGGCCCTGCATGCCCAGCCAGGGCCGCACGATCCGTCCGTTCTCGCGAAGCTCGCGCAGGACGGACTTGGCGGCGTTGATCGGCACCGCGAAGCCGATCGACTGGGCGTCCTCGGAGATGAGCGTGTTGAGGCCGATCACCTGACCGCAACGATCCACCAGGGGACCGCCGGAGTTGCCTGGATTGATGGGCGCGTCGGTCTGGATCATCGGCTCGTCGGAGATCCCGGGCAGCGTGCGGTTGAGGCCGCTCACGATCCCGCGCGTCATCGTCTGGTCGAGGCCGATGGGATTGCCGATGGCGACGACCTCGTCGCCGACCTTGATGCCCGACGAGTCGCCGAGCTTGGCGATGGGCATCGGGCCGGACGACTCCACCCGCAGCAGCGCGAGATCGAGTACCGGGTCGAGGCCCATCACCCGCGCCGTGACCTTGGCGCCGCTGTCGAGCGTTACCGACAGGGACGCCGCGCCGTCCACGACGTGGGCGTTGGTGAGGATCTGCCCGTCCTTGTCGATGATGACGCCGGAGCCCACGATCGTCTCGAATCGCCGCTGGGGCTTGGCCTTGTTGATCTTGGTGGCCTGGATCGAGACGACGGCCGGCGACACCCGCTCGAACAGCACGGCCAGCGGCTCGGTGCATGGCTGGGCTAACGCCGTGGCCGGCAGCAACGACAGGAGCAGCGCGAACCACGTCAGCCTGGCCATTGCCGCCTCTCCTCGCCTCGCAAGGTTACCGCGCATCGTTCTTGTAGCGGATCTCGAGCGTCGTGCAGCCCCGCGGCACGCGGTAGGGCCCGTGCAGCATGCCGGGCGGCCGGCAGGCGTACATGCCGGCGCTGAACGTCTGGCCCAGACCGAGGTCGACCAGCTCGCCCTCCAGGATCCACACTTCCTCCCAGAAATCGTGGGCGATCGTCTCGCTCGTCTCGACGCCGGCCTCGAAGCGGAGCAGCCGCGTGACGTCACCGGTGGCGGCGTCGCGGCTCAGGATCTTCTGTCGGACCCCGGTGCCGCCGGCCCCCGCGGTGGCCGAGCCGTCGACGGGCTCCCAGGGCAGGTGATCGGGGCGAAAGAACTCGTGCTCGGGCTTGGGCACCGTCAGGCTCGCGGCATCGTCATTCGGCCACCGCCGCTGATGATCGCCCCGCGATGGCTCGGGTTCAAGCGTTGCCGCGCCCGGGCTATAATCCGGGCGTGACGCGTCACCTCCTCGCAGCGATCCTGGCGGCGATCCTCCTCGTGGCCGAGCGGCCCACGCCGGTGGCCGGCCAGGCCAAGGCCGCCAGCGACGCCGTGGTCGCCACCACGCTCGACAACGGCCTGCGCGTGCTGTTGCTGGAGGACCATCGCAGCCCGATCGTGTCGCTGCAGGTGTGGTACCGGGTGGGCTCGCGCAACGAGCTGCGCGGCGCCACCGGCATCGCGCACTTCCTCGAGCACCTGATGTTCCGCGGCACGCCCACGCACGGCCCCGGTGTCTACGCCCGCACCGTCGAGCGCAATGGCGGACAGAACAACGCCTTCACCACGCAGGACGTGACCTCCTACTACGTCGACATCGCCGCCGACCGCCTCGATCTCGATCCTCGCGCTCGAGGCCGACCGGATGTCGAACCTGGCGCTCGACCCCAAGATCATCACCTCCGAGCGCGAGGTCGTGATCGAGGAGCGGCGCACGCGCACCGAGGACGATCCCGGGCGGCTTCCTCGGCGAGGAGGTGAGCGCGCTGGCCTTCCGGGCCCATCCCTATGGCCAGCCGATCATCGGGTGGATGGTCGATCTCACGCGGATCACGCCCGAGCAGATCGGCGCGTTCTACCGGACCTACTACAGCCCGGGCAATGCCATCCTGGTCGCCGTCGGCGACTTCAAGGCGTCGGAGGCGCTGGCCAAGATCCAGGCGACCTTCGGGAAGAATCCCAAGAGTGCGGCGCCGCCGCCGGTCCTCGCGATCGAGCCGCCCCAGAATGGCGAGCGCCGGGTGCTGGTGCGCAAGGAAGCCCAGCTGCCGATCGTCTATCTCGGCTACCTCGTGCCGAACCAGAAGTCGGCGGACGCGCCGGTGCTGGAGGTGCTGTCGGTCATCCTCTCCGGGGGGCGGTCATCCCGTCTCTATCGTCATCTGGTCCACGAGCGCCAGCTGGCCCTCGAGGCCGGCGGCGACTACTCGTACTTCTCGCTCGATCCCAATCTGTTCTGGTTCTGGGCGACGCCGCTGCCGGGTCAGACGCCCGAGACGCTCGAGAAGGAGCTGCTGGGTGAGATGGAGCGGCTCAAGCGCGAGCCGGTCACCGCCGAGGAGCTCACGCGGGCCAAGAACCAGGTCGAGTCCGGCTTCGTCTTCCAGGAGGACTCGATTCACAGTCGCGCGTCCTTGCTGGCCCGCTTCGAGCTGATCGGCGGCTACGCGCTGCGGGACGGCTTTCTCGACCGCATCCGCGCGGTCACCGCCGCGGATCTGCAGCGCGTCGCCCAGCGCTACTTCGAGGACGACAAGAAGAACGTCGGCATCCTGCTGCCGAAGCCCTGAACCCGGGCCTTCTCCTCGCGCACGCGGCGCTTCAGGCCGCCCTGTTCCCGATCCCGGTCATCACGCTGTTCTGGAAGGACCAGATCGGGATGTCGCTGGCCGACATCATGATCTTGCAGGCGCTGTTCGGCGTGGCGGTGGTCGTCTTCGAGTTTCCCTCCGGCTACCTGGCCGATCGCATCGGTCGGCGCCGATCCCTTCTCATCGGCGCCAGCCTGTCGATCGTCGGCTGGCTCGCCTATACGCGCGCGGGAAGCTTTGCCGCCGTCGCGCTGGCCGAGATGCTCCTGGGGGCAGGCCACGCGTTCGTGTCGGGCGCCGACCGAGCGCTCCTGTGGACCTCGCTCGGCGAGTCGGGGCGGCACGGCGAGTACCCGCGGTGGGAGGGCCGGCTGCGGGCCGCCTCGCAGACCAGCGAGGCGGTGAGCGCGGCCGCCGGGGGATGGCTCTACACGCTGGCGCCGCGCCTGCCGTTCTGGTGTCAGGTCCCGACGGCGGTGGCCGGGCTCGCGGCGGTCGTCGCGCTCCGCGAGACGCCGCGGCCGCGCTCGCCCGCGGCGCCCTCGCACGTGCGACGGGCGCTGCACCTCGTCCGCTTCACGCTGTGGCGCCACCGCCGCCTGCAGGCCGCGATGGCCCTCAGCGTCGCGCTCGGGCTCGCGAGCTTCGTGATGGTCTGGCTGATCCAGCCGTACATGCAGCTGCGCGGTGTGCCGCCCGGGTGGTTCGGTCCCATCTGGGCCGGTGCTCACGTGTGGCTGGCCGGCGTGTCGCTGGTGAGCGCCCGGGTCACGGCCGGGTTCGGCCTGCGCGCGACCCTCCTCGGGTGCTGTCTGCTCATCCCGCTGGGCTACGCCGGACTGGCGGTGAGCACCTCGGTGTGGGGCGCGGCCTTCTACCTCTGCTTCATGACGCTGCGCGGCCTGCAGGGGCCGATCCTCGCGACCCTCATGCAAGCCGACGCCCCCGACGAGGATCGCGCCGGTGTCCTTTCGCTGGTGGTCCTCCTGTTCCGGCTCGCATTCGTCGCCGCCGGGCCGCCGATCGGGGCCCTGGTCGACCGCCTCGGCGTCGACACCTCGCTGGCCGTGCTCGCGGTGCTCTTCACCGTGGTCGCTTTCGCCGCCCTCGCGCTCTTCCTGCATGCGCACCGGATCGGACGCCTGGCCGGAACCTGACCGATGGCCTCCGTGTTTGCCCATCAGCAGGCCGCCGTGCATCGTCAAACCGCGCGCTCGGCATCGTTGGCGGGCCCCAGAAGCTGGCCCCTGGTCACCGCTCGACGTAGACTGAGGGGCATGACGCGTCGAGTTGCGGTGATGCTCGTCCTGATCGGCTTCCTCGTCCTCGCGGTGATGCCGATGCCGGCGCCGGCCGCGCCCCTCGCCCACCGCGAGGTCCTGCCGAATGGCGTCGTGTTGCTCGTCGCCGAGCGGCCCGATGTGCCGATCGTCGTCGCCCGCGTCTTCCTGAAAGCCGGCTCCGTCTTCGATCCGGCCGACAAGGGCGGGCTCGCCAACCTGACCGGCTCGCTGATGACCCGCGGCACGGCCAAGCGGACCGGCGTGCAGCTCGATGATGCGATCGAGTTCGTCGGCGGCAGCCTGGAGGCGGGCGCCGGGCGCGACGGCCTCACCGTGTCGCTCTCGGTGCTCAAGCGCGATCTCGGCCTGGGCCTCGATCTGCTGGCCGAGGTGGTGCTGTCGCCGACCTTCCCGGAGGCCGAGCTCACGCGAAAGGTGGCGCAGATCCAGGCGGCCATCAAGCGCTCGGAAGAGGATCCGAACACGGTGGCGTCCCGCGCGCTCGCCGCGCTGGTCTACCCGAGTCACCCGTACGGCAAGCCGGTCGAGGGGACCATCGAGTCGGTCGGCAAGCTGACCCGCGACGACGTGGTGGCCTTCCATCGCGACCACGTCCGCCCGGACAACGCGATCGTCGCCGTCGTCGGCGCCGTCACGGTCGACGAGGCGCGCCGCCAGGTGCTGGCCCGGCTCGGCGGCTGGACGCGGCCCTCGACGCCGCCGCCGGCCGTCGGCCCCGCGATCGCCAGCGGCCAGACCCGGTCGGAGACGCTGACCAAGGACCTGTCCCAGGCCACGATCATGCTGGGCCGCCAGGCGATCCGGCAGACCGATCCGGACTATTTCTCGCTGGCCGTCGCGTCCTACGTCCTGGGCGGTGGATCGGCCTCGCGGCTCTACGCACGCGTGCGTGACGAGGGGGGCCTGGCCTACTCCGTCTACAGCTACGTGTCGCCGGCCCGGTACGCGGCGACGTTCGTGGTGTCGGCGCAGACGCGGGTCGGCGAGGTGCCGAAGGTCAGTGATCTCGTCCGCGAGGAGCTGAGCCGGATGGTCGGCGGCCCGGTCAGCGAGGACGAGCTGCGACTGGCCAAGGACTATCTGATCGGCAGCTTCCCGCTCCGCCTGGACACCACCGCGAAGGTCGCCGACTTCATCGTCGCCGTCGAAGAGCAGGGACTGGGGCTGGACTACGCCGACCGCTACAAGGCCAGCGTGGCCCGCGTGACCGCCGGCGACGTGCAGCGGGTCGCGGGTCGCTTCATGACGCCGGACTCCTTCAACCGCGTGGTGGTCGGCGGCAAGCCGTGATCCGCGTCCTGCTCGTGCTCGTCTGCCTGCTGGCGCCGCGGCCGGCCGCCGCGGTCGTGCTGCAGCTCGCCGATGGCGACCGGCGCGAGGCGCTCCGGCTGGGCGAGCGCAGCATCACCAATGAGACCTTCGACTACGAGTGGCGAGTCGTCGGCGGCACGGGCGAGAGCCTCACCGTGATGTCGCCCTTCCACCGTCTGGCCCTGGCCGCCCGTCACGCCGCGTTCAAGAACGACACGCTCAAGCCGACCGATATCGAGCGCGTGATCAAGCAGGACGCCAACCGCCTGGTGGTGTGGGTCAACCTCCGCGGCGCCAGCGAGAACTTCGCCCGCTACTACGTGCCGCGGCTCTTGGCCGGCGAGCGCGAGATCAAGGCCGTCTTCGTGCAGAACGAGCGGACCGCGACCCGGCAGGACGACGGCCAATTCCTGGCCCGCTGCGTCTACGGCTTTCCGATCCAGAACCTCACGGGCCGTGATCGGCTGGCGCTGGTGGTGGCCGACGCCGATGGTCGTGACGTCACCCGCTTCACGATCGACCTCGCCGGCATGCGGTAGACGCCCGGTGCCGGCTCACGGCTGGCTCGGTCTCGGCGTCATCGTGATCGCCGAGACGCTCCTGTTCGCGGGCCATCCGGTCGTGGGCCACTGGTTCACCCCGATCGTCTGGACCGGCTACGTGCTGGTCGCCGACGCCGTGGCCGCGCGCGTCACCGGCCGCTCCTACCTCACGAACGGTCGGACGGAGCTGCCGCTGGTCGTGCTCGCCTCGATCGGGGCGTGGTGGCTGTTCGAGTGGTACAACGCGCCGCGCTTCTGGCAGGGGCGGCGCCGACCGGATCGGCCTCTGGTGGCAGTATCACGGCCTCGAGCCCGATCCCTGGCTGCGCCGCGTCGGCTACGACTGGTCGTTCGCGACGATCTTCCCCGCGCTGTTCCTCACCGCCGCCGCGCTGCGCCCCGCCTTCGCCCGGGCGCGCGTGAAACCCTGGCGGCCGTCGTCCGGGCTCCTGCGCGCGGCCACGGCCACCGGCGCGGTGCTGACCGTGCTGCCGCTGCTGATCGTCGACGCCCGGATGGTGCCGCTGGTGTGGAGCGGCTTCGTGCTGCTCCTCGAGCCGCTCAACTACCGGCGCGGACGGCCGTCGTGGCTGGCCGCGCTGGCGGTCGGCGACGCCTCGCTGGTCCTGGCACTCCTCGCCTCCGGCGCGCTGTGCGGCGTGCTGTGGGAGTTCTGGAACTACTGGGCGCTGACCCGGTGGACGTACAGCGTGCCCTACGTCTCTCACCTGAAGGTCTTCGAGATGCCCGCGCTCGGCTACCTCGGCTTTCCGCCCTTCGCGCTCGAATGCTACGCGATGTACCACTGGCTCCGCGGCGCGCCGGGCGACGGGGGCCCCGACCGCACGGTGCTATAATTCGCTCGCACGCCGTAGCCCACCGCGGAGGAGGATCTTCATGAAGGCGATTCGTGTTCACGCTGCTGGCGGTCCCGAGGTTCTCAAGCTCGACGACATCCCGTCGCCGGCGCCCAAGGCCGGCGAGGCGCTCGGTCAAGGTCGACGCCGCCGGGCTGAACTACATCGACGTGTACTTCCGCACCGGCATGTACAAGGCCGAGCTGCCGCTCACCCTCGGCATGGAGGCCGGCGGCACCGTGACGGCCGTCGGCGCCAACGTGAGCGAGGTGAAGGTCGGCGACAAGGTCGCCTACACGGGCGTGGCCGGCGCGTACGCCGAGCAGGCGGTCGTTCCGTCCTCCAAGCTCGTCGTGCTGCCGTCCGGCGTCAGCACCAAGCAGGGCGCCGCCGCGATGCTGCAAGGCATGACGGCGCACTACCTGGCGTGCTCGACCTATCCGCTGAAGAAGGGCGACACGTGCCTGGTGCACGCGGCGGCCGGCGGCGTGGGACTGCTGCTCTGCCAGATCGCCAAGCTGCGCGGCGCGCGCGTGATCGGCACCGTGTCGACCGACGAGAAGGCCAAGCTCGCGCGCGAGGCGGGCGCCGACGAGACGATCATCTACACGCGGCAGGACTTCGAGGCCGAGGTCAAGCGGATGACCGACGGCAAGGGCGTGCAGGTGGTCTACGACGCGGTGGGCAAGACCACGTGGGACAAGAGCCTCAACAGCCTGGCCCCGCGGGGGCTGATCGCGCTCTACGGTGCGTCGAGCGGGCCCATCGGGCAGATCGATCCGCAGATCTTCAACGCCAAGGGCTCGCTCTTCCTGACGCGGCCGAGCCTCGGTCACTACACGGCCACCCGCGAGGAGCTGCTGCAGCGGGCCGGCGAGGTCCTGGGCTGGGTGCGCGATGGCAAGCTCAAGCTCCGGATGGAGTTCGAGTTCCCGCTCAAGGACGCGGCCGAGGCGCATCGGGCGCTCGAGGGTCGCAAGACGACCGGCAAGGTGCTGCTCACGCCATGACGGTGGGTTGGAGGACGGGCGCATGAGACTTCGACCGCTGACCGTGATCGCGCTGCTGAGCCTGCTGATGCTGGCCGGCGTCGCCACCGATGTGTGGGCCCGCGCGGGGAGCGGCGGTAGCCGCGGGTCGCGCTCCTACTCTCCGCCCGCGCCCTCGCGTCCGGCCTCGCCGGTGTCGCCCAGCACGCCCATGAGCCCCGCGCGGCCGACGCCGGCGCCGATGAGCGCGCCGCGACCCAGCATGTTCGGCGGCATGATGGGGGCGATCGGCGGGTTCATGCTCGGCGGCTTGCTCGGCGGCCTGCTGTTCGGTGGCCTCGGCGCCGGGGCCGGCATCGGGCTCCTCGACATCGTCCTGATCGGCGGCGGTCTGTTCCTCCTGTTCAAGCTCATGCAGTCCCGTCGTCAGCAGCAAGAGCCGGCCTACGCCGGCGCACCCGGGTGGTCCGGCAGCCAGCGGCCCGAGCCCATGCAGTCCGCGGCGGTCGCCGAGCCATCGGCCGCCGAGCTGGATCTCGATCGAGGGCTCGCGCACATCCGCCAGATGGACGCCACGTTCGACGCCGCCGCGCTGGCCTCCGACGCGGCCGAGACGTTCAGGGCCGTGCAAGCCGCGGTGGCCGCGCGCGACGTGCGGCCTCTCACCGGGCGGATCGCGCCCGATCTCCTCGCGGGCCTCGAGCGCCAGTGCGAGGAGCTGCGGCAGGGCGGGCAGATCAACCGGCTCGAGCGCATCCAGATCGAGCGGACCGAGGTCACCGAGGCGTGGCAGGAGCGTGGCCACGACTTCGTCACGGTGGTGATCGTCGGCACGCTGCTCGACTACGTGGTGGACGCCACCGGCCGTGTGGTGGCCGGCTCGTCCACGGTGCCCGAGCGGTTCGAGGAGTACTGGACGTTCACGCGTTCGGTCGGCGCGCAACCCTGGCAGCTGACGGCGATCCAGGCCGGGTGATCCGCGGAGCACCATTTCCTTCATGCGGCGAACCCTGAAGTGGGGACTGGGCGCCGCGGCGATCCTCCTCGTGCTGCTGGCCGGCGCGCTGGTCGCAGTGCCCTTTCTCGTGGACATGCCGCGGATCCAGGCCTACGTCGCCTCGGCGGCGGCCCAGGCGCTGGGGCGGCCAGTCAAGTTCAGCGGCCTTTCGGTGCGCGTCCTGCCGCTGCCCGCCATCGAGCTGCGCGACCTCGAGGTGGCGGAAGATCCCAAGTTCGGTACGACGCCGTTCCTGCGCCTGGAGCGTGGTCACATCCGCCTGCAGCTCTGGCCCTTGCTCACCGGCCGGGTCGAGCTGGGCGACATCGTGCTCCACAAGCCGGCGGTGACGATCGTGCAGGCTGCGGACGGCCGGCTCAACATCGCCTCGCTCGGCGGCGCGGCCGAGCCGCGGCCGACCGGCCGGACATCGCGAGGTAGCGGCGGCGGATCGGGCGCCGCCGGTGCGGCCCTCGCGACCCGGATCAAGATCGACGGAGGTCAGGTGACCTACGCCGCGCGCGGCCCCGGCGAACGGATCGCGCAGTATCGCCTCGAAGGCCTCGACCTCACGCTGATCAGCGGTGGGCCGCAGATCGCGTTCAAGGGCGACGCGCGCCTGCAGCCGGGCGCGGTGGCCCTCAAGGTGAGCGACGGGGTCGTGACGCTCGGCCCGACGCGCACGCTGACCGATGCGCCGGTGCGCGCGAAGGTCGCGGTCGACGGCAAGGACATCCGCGAGCTGACCGCGGTGGCCGTCGGGCCGTCGCCCGAGATCGGCGGCGCGGTCAAGGGCACGCTGGCCGTCGCCGGCACGGTGGCGGCGCCGACGGCCGCGGGCGAGGTGCAGCTCTCCAATCTCACCGCCACCCAGAGCAGTCCGCAGTGCGCGGAGCCCCGGCGCCGCACCTTGACGATCCCGACCGTGGCGCTCAATGCCGCGTGGCAGAACCCGCGCTTCACCGGCAAGCCGCTGACGGCGAAGCTCGCCGGCGGCACGATCACCGCGCAGCTCACCGCCACGCTCGATCGCGGCGTCCAGGTCCAGCTCGCCGACCTCGGCGTCAAGGCGCTGCCGCTCGACAAGGTGCTGGTGGACTTTCTCTGCGAGGGCTACGCGGTCACCGGCCCGCTCGATCTCACCGGGGCCGTGACCTTCGAGACGCGCGACATCGTCAACACGCTGACCGGCCCGGGTCAGCTCCACGTCGGCAGCGGCAAGGTCGTCGGTCCCAAGGCGCTGGCTCTGGTGGGCAGCGTGGTCCGAGTGGGCGGCGCGCTCTCCGGGGCGCTGGGCTCCGATCCCTCCGCGGCCACTCTCGGCGGCTCACCGCTCGAGTTCGAGTCGATCGTGGGGACGTACACGATGACCAACGGGGTCGTGACCACGCGGGACCTGCTCTACACGAGCCGCGTGATGAAGGTGGCGGTGGCCGGGGACTACGGGCTGGGGACCGGCGCGATGAACCTCGACCTGGTGGTCAACCACAAGCAGGGCGAGCTGAAGGCCAAGGTGACGGGCACCGCCGCCGCGCCGCTGGTCCGCGTGTCGACGTCGTCCATCCTCAAGAGCGTGGACCCCGACAAGGCAGAGAAGGGGATCCGCGATCTCCTGAAGCGCTTCAATAAGAAGTAGGGGGGCGTATGGGGGGCCTCGACCGGCCCCCCATGCCCGCCACGCTTCGCGCCCCGGCGGAGCCGTGGCGCCTCTCGGTTCTCGGACCGTCCTAGCGAACTTCGGGGTTGCGCGGGAACTTGAAGAGCGGCAGCCGCACGCCGCCGATGAAGACCTGATCGGCCCGGATGCCCACGGGCGGCACGAAGTCGGGCGTCACGCCCGCCGCCGTCACCAGGTCGTCCTGCTCGACGCCATCGCCGCTGACGCCGAGTCCTCCGACGATCTGTCCGCCACGATAGAGGGCCAGGCTTCCGGGGAAGAAGACGATCCCGCTCTGGTTGGCCAGGTTGTTGGGATCGAGGCCCTGCGAGCACGGGGTGGCCACGTCCTGCACGAAGTTGCCGAAGAACGGGTCCCGGCGACGTGTTGTTGATCCCGGGCGGATAGAGCGGCATGGCGCCGAAGCCGATGGTGCGGGCCGTGACCGCCGTGCCCTGCGGCACGGTGGGCAGGTCGCGCGGGTCGCGGCCCGCGCTGCTGAAGTAGATCGCGTTGCGGGATTTGGCCACCGCCACGTCGATGCTGAAGATGGTGGCGTCCGGCATGCGGAACAGGCCGAGGATCGTGCCGTCCAGACCGGCCACGGCGATGACCATCCGCGTGGCGCTGCCCAGCGGCAGCCGGATGGCCGCGCGTGTCCTCTGGGCCTGGGCGTTGGCGCGGGAGATGACCGAGTTCACCTGCGCCGCGGTCAGCTCGGCGCTGGCGTTGGGGCCGAACAGATACCCCGACGGCACGCCGACGGGACCCAGCGGGCTGGCGGTCGGAGCCACCACGAACACGCCGGCTCCCGGAAACACGCCGGCGGCCTCGCCGCCCGGCCGGTTGATGTTCTTCACGAATGGCAGGCGGATGCCGTCGAGGAAGATCACGCCGGGATCGGCCGGTCGCGGCCCGAAGCCCGGCCCCGAGATACTGCCGGCAAACGCCGCGTACTCCGCCGCTTCGGGCGGGATTCCGGAGACCCCGATCGCCACCTGCGACCCGGCCGTTCTTGAAGATCGGCACCCCGCCGCCGTCGACCGCGCTCGGATCGCTGTCGAAGAGGTTGGCCTTGCCGGTGTTGATCCCGGTGCCGCAGCCGGCCGTGTTGCCGTTCGCGCACGGTCCGCCGGCCAGATTGGCGGCGCGCGGGACGTTCGGGATGGCGAAGCCGAAGTCGCAGCCGCGGTTCGTGTTCTCGATGCCGTACAGCGCGGCCGGCGGCTTGTTGCGCACGCCGGGCGGGAAGTGGATGCCGCTGATGAACCGCACGGTCCGCGACGACAGCGGCGCCTGGTCGTTGGAGAAGAACGCGCCCGTCCGGGCCAGACCCACCGCGTAGTCGTTGGCGTCCACGAGGACACCGAAGTTGCCGACGACCTGGACCGGCGCCGCTGCCTTGCGGAAGACGCCGAGGATGTTGCCGCCGCGATCGACCACCGCGATGACCATCGTGTCGCGCCCGATGGCCCGGGCCGCTCCGGTGATGGCGCTGGTCACATCGGCCGCCGTGAGGCAGGGATCGGTGGCGACGGCGCACTGGGCGAGAGCCGGCGAGGGAGCGAGCACGAGCAGCGCGCCCAGGCACGTGGCGAGCGTGCCCAGCCGTAGAACCCACCGCGACATCTTGACGCGCATCCCGGGGGACCGCACGGTGCCGGTTATCTTAGCGTAGATGCGGTGGAGAGCCTCCTAGGAAAAAGCAGGCTTCCTAGGGGATTTTCGCGTTCGTCCTCCGACTGGTACCGGTGGTTTCCGGCCACTACCGGGTGGGCTGGGGCACAGTGCGGGGCACAGATACAGCGCAAAAATCGCGAGCGAGTGTTCCTGAAAAACAGAGCGGAAGATGGCTAGGAAAGCGGCGGGTATGGTCGACGCCGTTGCGGCTCTCAGGACGGACGGTCCGGCCGTCCTTGTAGGCGAGCATGCGCCAGCCATCAAGCTTCTCCCCGTAGACCCAGCCGTCACGGTGAAAGGGTTGGCGGACCTGCGTGGGGATCATCGGAGCGTAGCGCGGGAGCACGTCACGATTCTCCCCGAGCCCTGGCGGTCGTGGAACCCCCTTGCCCGGCGGCGCGGATCTTGCGGTACGGTTCGACGCTATGGCTGACGGCGTCGTGTACGTCATCGACGACGACGTTCATGTGCGCCAAGCGCTGTGCCGACTTCTCGACTCGGTAAACCTTTCCAACGAGGGCTTTCCTTCGGCGGAGGCCTTCCTTGTGTATCCCCTGCCGGACCAGCCGTCCTGTCTGATACTCGATCTCAATCTCAAGAACGGGCTCAGCGGCCTCGCCCTCCAGGCGCAGCTCGGCGCCAGGCAGCAGACGATGCCGATCATCTTCATCACGGGCAAGGGGAACGTGCGCGTCAGCGTCCGCGCCATGAAGGCTGGGGCCTTCGACCTCCTGGAGAAACCCGTCGACCCCGATGTTCTCCTCGAGCGCGTGCGGAACGCTCTCGCCCTCAGCCTCCAGCAGGTGCAGGTGGAGGCGGAGCGCAGGGTGATCGAGGGGCGGCTGGCGCAACTGACCCCGCGCGAGCGGCAGGTTCTTTGGCTGGTGGTGCGCGGCGCGTTGACCAACCGTCAGATGGCCGCGGAGTTAGGCTGTAGGGAGAAGACCATCAAGGTCCATCGTGGCAAAGTCACCCACAAGATGGAGACCGCATCTGTCGCCGCTCTAGTCGCCATGATCCAGCGTCTGAGCATCGATCAGGTGCGCAGATGGCTCGGAGACGATGCCGCGGCCACTAGATGATCTAGACTCGGGCGCACTGCCTCGCAGCGCTTCCCATCCCGCCTGCTGCATCGACCGCCACGGCAGCGCATCCCAGGTCGTCGTTCGGATCGACCGGATCAGCGGGGCCACACGAGCCCACGGCAGCAGATATGGGAGCTGGTTCACTTGAGCACAGTCCCTGGCCGATCGGTACACAGATGAACCCGAAAGATCGCGCCTCCGGCCTGATCGTTCTCGACGAGCAGGTGACCGCGGTGGGCCTCGATGATGCTGCGGCTGATCGCCAGCCCCATACCGAGCCCGTCGTGCTTGGTGGTGAAGAACGGCTCGAAGATCCGATCGAGGTCAGTTTCCGCGATGCCCTTGCCCGAATCGTGCACGCCGAGTTCGAGGTACGGCGGCGCCGCGGCCGAGGTCCACACGGTCACCTTCCGCGTGGGGGCTCCGCCGTACGCCGCGGCGGTGATCGCATTGGCGAGCAGGTTCAAGATCACTTGCTGAATCTGCACCCGGTCGCCGTACGTGATCGGTAGGTCGGGCTGCAGGGAAGAATTCGATCCTGACGGCATGCAGCAGGGCATCGTTCGTGACCAGGCGGATCGTGTCTGCCGCGAGTTCGTTGAGCGCGAAAGGCGTCCTGACAAACTCGACCTTCTTGACCAGTTGTCGCACGCGCTGGATCACTGCGTCCGCTCGCCTGTCATCGCTGACGATGTCGTCGAGAGCCGATCGGAGCTCGTCGAGTGTCGGCTCTGCGCTCGCCAGCAGGCGCTTCGCCGCCTGCGCATTGGTGAGGATGCCCGTGAGCGGCTGGCGCAGCTCGTGCGCCAGCGATGCGACAAGCTGGCCCATGATGGCAAGGCGGTCGAGATGGACAATCTGGCTCAGGTGGCGCTGCTCGGCCGTCTCGGCCTGCCGTAGCGCCGCCTGGGCCTCGCGGCGGCGCCGGCGCTGAACGAGCAGCGTGGCGATGAGTGCAGCCTGGGTCGCGATGAGTCCTGCCGCGCTTACGACATACCAGCGGTATTTCTGCCAGAGCGTCGGCTGGCGGAAGAGGATCACGCTGCCGGACGGCAGGCGATCATCGCCAATCTTCCACCGCTGCAGCTCGCGCCAGTCGTACCGTGGGGTTCCCATGCCGATGATCCGCGGCGGGAACGTCGAAATCGGCTCGCCGCTCAGGACTCGGATGGCCACGCGGGCCGATTCGGCGCCCTCGATTTGGAGCTGGTAAAGACGGCCGCCGACGAGGCCGAGACCGACCTGGTGCTCGAAGAGGCCGTTGATGGGGGCTTTGGCGACGGCGCGGAGCTGCTGGAGCGCCTCGTCCTGGTTGTGGGTGACACCGGAGGCATCGCGGTTGGAGCAGGACGAAGAGAATGAAGGACTTCGGGGGCAGTGTGGCCGCCTGGCGCAGCATCTCGTCGAAGGACAGCTCATTGAACCACGTAAAGCGCACGCGGTTCGTGAATGGCTCCAACGCCTCGCGAAAGGCTTTCGTCCAGTAGCGCTCGAGCGGGGAGTCGCCGAACACGACGGCAATGTGGTTGGTGTCCGGCGCCAGCTGGAGGATGTCCTCGACCAGGCCGGCGATGTCGGTCGACTCGCCGACGAAGCTCGCATTGCTGCGCGAACGCGTCGGCCGGTAGCGTGCGGCGGTTCATGCCCGTGTAGAGGATGGGCGCGCTCGGAAAAAGCCGATGCCGGTACTTCGCCACGAACTGTCCGGCAGGCGCTCCGATCGGTACCACCAGGTCGGGTTGCCACTTGGTCAGCCGCGCGAGGAGGAACTCGACGAACGGGCCCTCCATGTCCGGCTGCGCGTAGCGGGCCATGTCGAGCGAGACCTGGTCCATGTCGACCGCGGTCGCCCATCTCCTTGGTCAGTGTGGTCTCGAAAGCCGTCGAGATGCGTCGTGAACGGGGGCGCGGTGCTACCGAAGGAGTGGACGATGAGGACGCGCTTGGGTGCAGGCTCGGCCCCGGCGGAGGCACTGGCGGTGAGCGCCAACAGGAGGAGGCCGAGCGATAGCCTGCCCCAGATCGTCATTCGGAGGCGACAAAATCGCATATCGGACCTGCCTCCGAAAGGCGAGGGCTGTTCTTCCGCCTCGCCGTTTGTGTCTCGGCAGGGAGCGGCGCCGCGAGCGCCCCGGCCAGCGAGGGTCAGCAGGAAACGGCGCCGGTCCATCACTTCTGTATCTCCTCCACGAGCTGCAGGGCCTGCCTCATTAGCGCTGCAATCCGGGCGGCGCGGTCTTGCCGGCTTTGCTCCTGCCGGCGGCGGCTGAGGATCGCCCAGAGCAGACCGTTTGCCGGCCAGTCAGCGGCGCACAACACGCTGGGCAGGATGGTACGGGAATGGCCCCTACAACCGCACGTGCGCTTTCTGGCGAGACTTCTGGGCTGGGAGTGGCACTGCGCATGGCTTAGCCCTCCTCGGTCATCCAGCCGTGGGCTACGCGCATTGACGCTCCGTACACGGCCTCACGATGGTCGGCACACATGCCGTGCAGCGCACCGTGCACGTCGCGGAGAGGTCGCGACGTCGCACAAGGATGTCGGCTCGCGTCAAGCTGTGTTCCCCCTAGGATTCCCGCAATACTTCCCGGCGCTCTGGTAGGAAGGTCGCCTCCACACGCGGACCCGAACGATCCCACGTAGAACGGCCACGTCGCCGCCGCTCAGCAGTCGATTGAGGCGTCCCCTGCTTCCTATTTGATAGGTCGGTGGGCCCAACTGCTCACGAAGCTCGCAGAGCAGGTTATAGAGGCGTTTGGGTCCAAATCCGAACACCAGACGCACAGCGTCCAGGGTCCACCACTCACCTTCTGGAAGGGGCAGAACCTCATAGACCCGACGAGGGCGCGTTCCTTCGGGTCGCAGAGGTGTAGTCGTTAGGCTGGGCACGGCGCTCGCCTTCCGCTCCCAGGCACCAGCCGGCCCCTTACTAGGCGGTCAACTGAGGTTCCGGCGCATGCGGCTTGCGATGCAGCCCTTGCGCGCCAGCAGACGGCGCTGATCGGGCGTCCTCGGCTGCCAGAGACATCCCACCGCAGTCGCCGCGATCGTCTGACCACAGGGCGCCCCGGTTGCCGTCACGTGGCCCTTGTCGCCGCACCTCATGTGCGGGCCTCGACGCTCCACGATTGGCAGCAGCCGTACAACGGACGTGGCGCGTTTGACAGCGCCGATCCGGGGGGATATAAGCCCACCGCGAGGATCGGGGCATGGAGCCGGAGGCGGTTGCCGGAAACATCCGCGCGAAGATCGCGGCGGGCCGCCTGCCGGCCCCGCCCGAGCCGCCGGAGAGCGTGTGGGCCGGGAAAGGCAACGGTCTCATCTGCGACGGGTGCGACGAGCCGATCACGCGCACCCAGATCGAGTACGAAGTCGACCCGCCGGAGAGTCAAACGATACGGTTTCACGGGCGGTGCCTGACGGCCTGGTACGCTCAGCGAGCCCCTGGCAGACCCTAGCCGGCGCCGTCTCGTCCCTCCGTCAGATGGCGCATCCTTTGCGATGCCGGCGGTGGCATGGCTCTGTGCGCCTACTGCGGAAAGCCGATCGGGCCGGCGGATAGCAAGGTCACGGTTCAAGGCGAGACCTATCACGCGGCCTGCTGGGAGCGGAAAAGCCGGCGCCGATAGCCTCATGCGCGCCCCTCGCGCGCGAGTACGAGAAGCATAGCAACTGCATTACTCCTACGCGCTCGCGCACTAGTACTCGCCGCCGCCCGCTGGGCGCTCCGAGCGGCCGTCATGCGGGGGACCGCCAGCCGGCGACGATCTGATCGACCACCAGCCGATCGAACAGCACCTTGCCGCCGCCAGGGCCAGGGATTGTTACTCGGGCCTTCGCCAGTCGACTCGTGCCGAGCTCGCGGATCGTGTCGTCGCCCAGCGACAGATAGGCGCACATCCCGCGGACGTCGAGCAGCCGGCGCTCCGTTAGCGGGGTGAGACGGTCGGTTTTAGAAGCGCAGCGGCCGGTCGGAGCCCCTGAGGAAAACGCGCACGCCCCGGGCGGTTTCCTCGTCCACATCCGGTGGCGGGGGAATGGGTTCCGGTGGCTATGGGCTGGGTTTGGGCCCAGCTCTGGGCAGTCACACACCGTTCGCCTAGCGGGTCAACGCTCGCTCATCGGGCCTGTTGCCATCGCCTGGATACCGTGGCCGGGCAGGACGCCCGATCCGTCCCGCGCCGACCGGCGAAATACGCTAGTGTTCGCGTGGCATGGAGAATGCCAGGAACACCGCCATCGATCCCGGGGAGGGACACCATGAAAGCGAAGAAGAGCAAGGGCAAGGCTGCTCGCAAGCGCGCGGTGAAGGACCTGCCACCCAGGAAGGGCGCCGATGCGAAGGGCGGAGACAAGGCCAGCGCAGGGACAGGCAAGGCGACGTTCAATGATTTTTCGTTTGTCCACCTCGTCGACAAAGCCTCGCCCGTGTTGTAGTAGGCCCCATTTCCGAGGCGGCACTCCGAGGCCGAAGACGAGCCGCTCGGGGGACGCCATGAAGGCGAAGAAGAGCAAGGACAAGACGACCGAGCGATCGGCGAACGACCTCACGGCGAAGAAGGTGCTAGACGTGAAGGGTGGGGCCGTGGCCAAGGCTAAATTGGGCGAGCTTTCCATGAGCTGATGCCGGTGGGAGGGACGCGATGAAAGCGAAGCGGGGCAAGCGAGTGGCCAAGCGCGGGACGAAAGACCTCGCGCCGAGGAATGCGCGCGGTATCAAGGGTGGCGTACCAAGCAAGGCCGACGGCTCGCTGGACGCGGGGCTTCACTTCAAGTACGACATCAAGGGCAACAAGGAAGGCTAGTCGCGGCGAGACCCCTGAGACCCGATCGACCTGACGGTCCCGGCTATCTGGGCCGATCGGGCTTCGGGAACGAGGTCCCGGACAGCAGCTCGCGAATCTTGAAGGGGCCGTCGGGATCACGCTCCTTGGTCTTGTCGTGATAGCGGTGGCACTCGACGCAGTCGGTGCGCGCGCCGACCTTCTGCTGGTGACACTCGCGGCAGGTGCCGACCGTCGGGAGCAGGACGTCCTTCGTCTCCGTGCTGGTCGCCGCCTTGTGGCACTCGGCGCAGGCCACGGGCCGATGGATGCCGTGGTCGAAGCGCGCGTGCGGGAGCCAGCGCAACGGAATCGACGTCGGCGCCACCTCGGGCACCGTGCCGGCACCGCCGCGGGTGACGGTGTGGCAGTACTCGCAACGCTGCTTGAACAACCCCGGCTCCGTTCCCTCGACCTGTGTTCCGACCCAGCTCGTCGGCGCCGGCGCCGCCGCCTCGCCGCCACGGCCCGGGCGCCCACGGGGTGCTTCCTCCGCCGCCTCGTCGCCGCCCCGGCGCGGGCGGCCGCCGCGCGGCGTGTCCGCGGCCGGAGCTTCCTCCTGCGCTTGCCCGCGTAGCCGACCGCCGCGCGGGGTGTCAGGAGCGGGGGCCGGCGCGGGCTCGGGCTCCGCGGCGCGTCCGCGCAGTCGGCCGCCGCGCGGCTCGTCGGCCGGGGGCGCCTCCTCGGCCCCGCTCCGGCGTCCGCCGCGCGGCCGGTCGGTCTCCGCCGCCGGCTCCGCGGGAGCCTTGGCGAGCTCGAGCTCCACGCAGCGCGCGCGCACGGCCTTGCCCGCCTCGCCGGCCGGGATGGCCTGGCATTGATCGAACGCCTCGCTCAGCGTGCCGCGCAGGTACGCGTGCACGATCGCCGGCGTGTCGTGCGGGACGACCGCGTCCGGAAAACGACCGTCGAAGTCGAGCGGGTGGCAGGCCGCGCAGTGCTTGGGATACGACACGGGCAGCAGGTACTGGCCCCGCTCGTCCGGCTGATGGCAGAAGCTGCACGAGAGCTGGGCGCCGTCCTTGACCTTGGCGATCCCCATCACGCCTGGCTTCTTCTGCAGATCCTCGAGGCCCTTGAGGTTCACCTTGAGGTGCTTGGCGTGGTTCAGCTTCACCTGCGCGGTGTCGCGCACGTCCGCCTTCTGATCGAGGCGGACGCGCTTGGGCTGGCCCTGGCCTTCGCGCACCGTCACGGCGAACTCGGGATGCCGGCCGAAGCTCGGGATGTTCTTGTCAAACCCCGAGGGCCGGTTGTCCTTGGTCTTGAGGTCGCCGTGGCACTGCGTGCAGTGGCGATCGCCGATCTGGCCCAGCTGCGTCCGCCCGAAGTGCTCGACGTGGCAGGTCGCGCAGCGCGGGGTGAAGGCTTCCTCCGTGTTGTGGCGCGGCCCGGCGTGGCAGGTCTGGCAGGCGCGATCGGAGACGTTCAGCCAGTAGCTGTGGTTGCCCGCGGCGGCGGCGAGCGTGGGCGGCCCGCCCTCGGCCGGTCCCGGCCCATGGCAGACGCGACAATCCTTCTCGAACATGGCGTGGGCGGTGGAGACCGGTCCGGCGTTGTACACGCGCTGGTTGCCCTGGACCGCGACCACGAGCAGCCACAGCCCGGCCACCACTGGGGCGGCCACCGAGAGGATGAACTTCCAGCGGCGGAACGGGTGCGGCTCCTTGAAGTAGGACAGCCCGATTCGCTTGGCCCGGATCTTCGTCGATTGCTGGCGCGATGCCATCGTCGCCTCAGTACCGGAGCGCGATCACGGCGTGCACCGCACCCAGCAGCAGCAGCGCCAGTGACAGGGGCACGTGGATCAGGAGCCAGCCGTGCAGCCAGTGGTGCAGGCGCTTCTGGTCGGCGAGCTGCCGGCGCTCGTCGCAGATCGACTCCAGCTCGGCCACCGACTCGTGCAGCACCGGGGGCAGCGCGGTGCGCAGCTCGCGGAAGAGCGTCGTCGACTTGGCCGCCGTGTCGAGGATCCCGTTGCGGCGGTGGGCCGGGTCCAGGAATGGACGGATGTCGCGCAGGTATGCGTCGCGCAGCAGGTTGCTCTCCGGCGTGGGCGCGAGCGCCACCGGGGCGGCGCGGGGCGACGAGCGGGGCTGGCCCATCCGCTCGTCGGCGCCGCCACCGGCCCGCCGGATCTCGGCGGTCCGCGCGGCGTTGACCGGCAACGGACCGGCGGCGGCCGAGATCAGCTCGTCGGCCTCCTCGCGCAGCTGCTCGACCACCGGGTCGATCTGCTCGTAGACCGTCTCGAGCGGGACGCGGGTGAGCATCAGCCGCGGCAAGACCTGCTGCAGCATGAGGCCGAGCACGCCGCTGACGACCACCGCGATGAACAGGACCATCAGCGTGTAGGTCACGGCCCCGCCGAAGTGGAAGCCGCCGTGGAAGAGGATCAGCGGGAAGCTCAGCAGTCCGAGCCAGATGTGGCCGCGCATCCACGAGGCGGCGCGGCCCACGCGCCACATCGGCACCTTGCGGCGCGCGCCCAGCAGGCCGGCGAAGATCATGAGCGCGAAGCCGATGATGCCGTAGGTCAGCCCGAGCACGCTGCCGCCGGTCGGTCCGTGCAGCGTCGAGCGGGCGTACGGGACGTAGACCGCGGTGGCGATGGCCAGCGCGACGATGCAGCCCGCGATCCAGCCGCGATGCGTGCGGTCGATCAGCATCGCAGGCGAACGGGGGTCACTTCGGGATCCCGAAGAACTTGGCGGGCTCGACGCGCTTGAGGGCGTCGTGCGGGCAGGCGTACACGCAGGCCGGCTCGTGGTACTGCCGGCTCAGGTCGCACGTGGTCGCCTTCTCCCGCAGCACCGCCTTGCGCTTGCCCGGCCGCTCGGGATCCTCGCCATCCACCATGAACGGGTGCATGTTGATGTTGCCGTACGGGCACTGGGTGGCGCACAGCCCGCAGCCGATGCACCAGTCCTCGATGATGATCTCGAGCGAGTCCGGGTGGCGGCGGATCGAGCCGACCGGACAGCCGACCATGCACAGCGGGTCGCGGCACGAGCGGCAGGAGGTGGCCACCAGGAACTTGTCGAAGCGCAGTCCGTCGCGGATCAGCCGGGTGACGCCCTCGTGCGCGTCGGCGCACGCCCGCACGCACTCGTCGCAGCGCGTGCAGCGCTCGAGGTCGATGAGCAGCAGGTTCTGCGCCTCCATGAGCCCCTGGCCCAGATAGTCGTCGAGCGGAGGCATGACGAGCGTCTTGCGCCGCTTGACGTCGGCCTCCAGCCGTGACGCGCACCGCCTCGGTGAGGCGGGCCTGGATGTCGGGGAACTCGTGGAGCATCGCGTGGAAGTCCTCGGAGCGGATCCGCACGACCTCCACGTGATCGAGCGCGATGCAGGTGGCGGTGCGCACGCCCTCGCCCAGCAGGCCGATCTCGCCGAAGTAGTCGGGGCGGTTCAGGTAGCGCAGCACGAGGTCGCCGCCCGGGAAGGCCTGCGTGACCTTGACGAAGCCGATGCGGATCAGGAAGAAGCTGTCGGCCGGGTCGCCCTGCCGGCAGATCACCTGTCCCGGCTCGTAGCGCACCATCTCGACGCTGTCGCGCAGCCGCCGCACGAAGGCGTCGCTGAGGCCGGCCAGCAGCGGCACGGTGCGCAGGTGCGTGTCGAGCGCCCGCTCGCGGTAGCGCCGGTCGAGATCGGCCTTGAACACCTTGTCCTTCTGGAGCATCTGCAGGACGTTGCGCAGGATCTCGAGAACTTCCGTCTCCTCGACCGCCCGCACGGTGGCCGAGCGCGGATAGAAGGACAGGCACGTCATCTCGCCGAAGAGGTCGCCCGGCCCCAGCTGGGCCACCGGGTTGCCGAGCTCGAGGTCGACGGTGGCGTCGATGGGGATGTAGCGGGGCGCGCCCGCTGCGGTCGGCTCCGGTCGGCTCTTCACCAGCTCGGTCAGCATGTTGAAGAAGCCCTTGCGCCCGCGGCCCTCACCGGCCCGTGCTGAGGAGTGACCCAGCGGCGTGGCGATCGAGACCTCGACCTTGCCGCTCAGGACGTAGAACGCGGTGGACCCGAACTCGCCCTCGCGGCAGATCACCTCGCCGGGACGGAAGCGCCGGCGGACGACCGCGCCCCGGTTGAGCTCGAGGAACGTCCCCGACATCCGCGCGAAGATCGGCAGGTCCTTCAGCTCGTCGGCCGACATGTCGTCGCCGTGCGGCAGGTCGACGTCGAGGACCTTGCGATTGGTGAGCGCGCCGGTCGGGCAGGAGACCATGCACTCGCCGCAGCCCACGCAGGTGGACGACGCCATGGGCACGTCGGTGTCGAAGGCGATGCCCGCCCCCGTAGCCCTTGCCCGTCCGGCCGATGACGAAGTTCTGCTTCACCTCCGAGCAGCCGCGGATGCAGCGGTCGCACAGGATGCAGGCGGTGTGGTCGACCGCGATGAAGAGCGAGGAGTCGTCGAGCCCCCGCGGCGAGGGGTGGGCGGCGAAGCGCGGCACGCCCACGCCGTAGGCCGCGCCCAGCGCCTCCAGCTCGCAGTCGCCGGTGGCCCGCTGGCGCGCGCAGGGTGAGGCGTGATCGGCCAGCAGCAGCTCGGCCAGCGTGCGCCGCGCCCGCCGGACGCCGTCGGAGGCGGTGGTCACGACCATGCCTTCTTCGGCCGGCCGCACGCAGGCCGCCGCCAGCACGCGCTGGTTCTTCACCTCGACGGTGCACACGCGGCACACGCCGACCGGCGTCTGGTGCTGGGCGTGGCACAGGGTCGGGATGTCGATGCCGAGGCCGCGGGCGGCGTCGATGATCGTCGTGCCGGTGGGCACGCTCGTCTCGCGGCCGTCGATCGTGAGGCGCACCGCGGTGGCGGTCGGGGTCATGCCGGCAGCGCGCACACGCCGGCGGGGCAGCGGCGGTGCAAGAGATGGTCGTCGAGCTCGGCGCGGAAGTGCGTGAGCACCGAGCGGATCGGCACCGGCACCACCTGGCCCAGCCCGCAGATCGAGGTGAGCGTGAGCGCGTGGGAGAGATCGTCGATCATCTCCAGGTGCTCGGCTCGTCCCTCGCCGCGCGCGATCTGGCCGAGCACCTCCACCAGCTTGGCCGAGCCGACCCGGCAGGGGACGCACTTGCCGCACGACTCGTTGCGGAAGAAGCGCACGGCGTTGAGCGCCATGTCGAGCACGCAGGCCTGATCGTCCAGCACCAGCAAGCGCCCCCGAGCCGAGCATCGAGCCCGCGGCGGCCAGCGACTTGAAGTCGAGCGGCGTGTCGAGCAGCGAGGGCGGCAGGAAGCCGGACGAGGGTCCCGACGGCGCCCAGGCCTTGAGCGGCCGGCCACCGGCCACGCCGCCGGCGCGATCGAAGATGACCTGGCGGGCCGGCGTCCCCATGGCGATGTCGTAGACGCCGGGGCGCGCCACGTCGCCGCTGATGCCCACGAACTTGAGGCCGGCGGCGCCGTTCTTGCCCTGGGCCTTGAACCACTCGGGGCCGTGGGCCAGGATCGACGGGACCATCACGAAGGTCTCGACGTTGTTGATCGCCGTCGGCTTGCCGTGCAGGCCGTGGGTGCCGGGGAACGGCGGCTTGTTGCGCGGCTCGGCGCGCTTGCCCTCCAGCGCCTCCAGCAGCGCGGACTCCTCGCCGCAGATGTAGCCGCCGGGGCTCACGAAGGTCTCCAGCTCGAAGGTGCGGCCGGAGCCGAGGATGTTGGCCCCGAGCAGCCCCGCCGCCCGCGCCGTCGCGATCTCGTGCTCGACGATCTCGATCTGCGCCTCGTACTCGTGCCGCACGTAGACGATGCCGCGCCGCGCGCCCGTCACCAGGCCGGCCAGCAGCATGCCCTCGACCAGCAGGTGCGGCACGTTCTCGAGGAGGAAGCGGTCCTTGAAGGTGCCGGGCTCGCTCTCGTCGGCGTTGCAGACGATGTACTTGGTGTCGCCCGGCGTGTTGCGCACGATCTCCCACTTGAGCCCGGTGGGGAAGCCGGCGCCGCCCATGCCGCGCAGCTCGCTGGCCTTGAGGCTGGCGATGAGGGCGTTGGTGTCGCCGCTGGCCGCCAGCTTGCGCGCCGCCCCGTAGCGCTCGCCGGCGCCGTAGGGATCGACGTCGAGCGTGCGGGGATCGCGGACGACCGCGTCGGCGCGGATCGGCGTGCCGGCGGCGGCCGCGGCCACGGCGTCCATGAGCGAGTCGGCGGTCACGCGCGAGACGATGACGTCGTTGACCGCGCAGGCCGGCGCCCGATCGCAGCGTCCCAGGCAGGAGGCAGTGCGCACCACGGAGCCGGGCGGCGCCGAGCCCGCCACGCGCTCCTGCGTCTCGGCGAGCAGCGCGACGGCGCCGCGCCGGTGGCACGAGAGGTCGTCGCACACCAGGACCTCGACGGGCGGCGCGGGCGTCAGACGGAAGTGGGGGTAGAAGCTGACGACGCCCTGGATCTGGTAGAGCGGCGTGCCGGTGCGATCGGACAGCTCGCGCAGGGCCGCGGCCGGGATGTACCCGTTCGCGTGCTGGATCGCGCGCAGCTCCTTCATCACGGCCGGGCCGTCGGTCATCGCCGTGTCGTGACCACGCCCGCCCGCATCGTCAGGACGCGCATCGCTGCGACGATACGAGAGCGTTGCGCGTCCTGTCAAGGTGCAGACCGGTCATGGCGGCTCCTACATGACAATGGTCGGGGGGAACTGTCACGTGAAAAGATCCTGCCGCCCCGGCGCCCGTGCCGGCCAGCGCGCTCAGCTCAGCCGCCCGCCATCCGATGCAGCATCACGAGGCCGACGGTCAGGGTGCCGGCGCCGACGAGGATCTGCAGCGCGCCGGCGATCGTCCGCGAGCTGCCGGCGGTGAGCTTGAACGGCAGCCCGATGAGTCCGCTCAGCACCAGCATCCCCGCGGTGGAGCCCACGCCGAAGACCGCGATGTAGAGGAGCGCGGCGGCCGGCGAGGGAATGGTGGCCATGACCAGGAGCACCAGCGCGCCGCCGCCCGCCAGGCCGTGCAGCAGGCCCATGAGCAGCGGTTGCCGCGCGCCCCGCCACGGGTGGAAGTGGCCGTGCTCGCCGTCCTCGCCGACGTGCACGTGCAGGTGGCTGTGCGGCGCAGCCGTCGTGGGCGTGGGCGTGACGGTGCAGGTGCAAGGCACTCGCGGCGCGCAGCAGCACGTGGCCGCCCAGCAGGATCAGCACCATCGCCACCACCGTGTCGACGGTCCGCTCGAAGCTGGGCGGAATCTCCACTTTGAAGGCGACGATGGCGACGCCGGCCGCCATCAGGGCGGCGGTATGGCCGATCCCCCAGAACGCCCCGCGTAGACACGAGCGGAGCAGCCCGCGCTCCTGACTCACGAAGGTGGACACCGCGGCCACGTGATCGGGCTCCAGCGCGTGCCGGAGCCCGAGCATGAACCCCACGCTGAGCGCGGCGACTAGCGAGGTATCCACGTCGTCACCGCCTGGGCCGCGATCCCCAGGCCCAGTAGCGTCATGACCGCCGACGAGGTCAGCGGCAGCCAGCGGTGAATCCACGGGCCATCCTCGCGGAAGCGCGACATCAGACGTCCGGCATACACCATGAGGACGCCGATCACCACCAGTACTGCGGCGAGCCCCACGCTGAAGGCGACGATCAGGATGAGGCCGAAGCCGACGCGACGCATCGACAGCGCGCTCAGTAGCACGACCAGCGCGGCGGGGCAGGGGATGATGCCGCCGCTGATGCCCAGGGCGAAGAGCGCGCGCAGCGACACCGGCTGGTCGTCGTGGCGGTGATCCGGCGCGTGGTCGTGGCCGTGCGTTCCGTCGTCACCAGGCTCGTGCGTGTGGTCGGCCCCGTGGGCATGCGTGTGACCGGGGCCGCCGTGATGGTGGTGGTGGCCATGGGGGCCGTGGTGGTGGCCGTGCTCCTGGTCCTTGCCCACATAGCGGCGGAAGAACATCACCCCGCCGAGGACCGCGATGGTCAGCCCCGAGCCGAGGCTCAGCCACGGGTACAGCTGCTCGGGAAGGATGTGCCGCGAGGCGTAGAACGTGACCCCGCCCAGCAGGTAGACGCCGGCCGTGTGGGACGCCGTGACGATCAGCCCGAGGATGAGGGCGTGGCGGGCGGTGCCGCGTGAGCCGACCAGATATGCCGCCACCACCGTCTTGCCGTGTCCGGGCTCGAGCGCGTGGAAGGCGCCGAGCGCCATGGCGACGATCAAGGCGGTGGCGACGAGACCGGTGCCCGCCGTGCCCGCTCGCAGGAGATCGGCGAACCGATTCGACGGCGACGACTGAGTGTTCGGTCGCAAGCCGGTGGACGCGTCGGGCGGCGCCGACGGGGGGGCGGTCGCGATGGAGGCGGGCTCGACCCGGAATGTGACCCGCGCCTCGAGATCCTGGGGCGGGCTATTGAGCAGGTCCGTGGGGTAGTCGGACAGCTCACGGCTGCGATCGGCCGCCGGCGCCGTGCTCGTCACCAGAGCGACGCCCGCGCCGGCTCGCGCTACGATCTCCTTCCAGCCCGCGCGCTCGGCGAAGTTCTCGTCGCGATACCGGAGCTCGCGCGTGCCGTCGAGGTCGGCCGGAAGCGGCGCGCGATAGACCACACCCAGCTTGAGCGTGGGCAGGCCGCCGGCGCCTGCCGGGAAGATCGTCTGGTGGCTGACGACGCTCAGGGTCAGGCCGCGCTCGCCGACTTCCAGGCGCAGCCCACGCGCGAGCGCCTCCGCCTTCGCGGCGGCCCACGAGGCCACGCTCGGATGGCCGTCCTGGGCGACGAGCCCCGTCTCTTGCGTCTCCTGAAAGGTAGGAATCTCCGCCATGTCGATGATGTAGCGGACTGAGACGTCGGTGCGGCCGACCTCGAGGGCAGCGTAGTGGCTGATCGTGAAGTTCCCCAGCGGATGCGCGGCGGCCGGCGTCACGCCGAACGCCAGGGCTCCCGCGAGCCCGAGCATCGCGAGCCGTCTCACCGGCGGGCCTGGAGCTCGGCCAACACGCTCGTGGCGACCTGAGCGTGGAGCAGGTGGAAGCGCGGATTGAGCCTCAGCGCGCGGCTCAACGCCTCACGCGCCCGGTCGTGGTCGCCCAGCGCGCGGTGGATCATCCCGGCGTGGAAGAAGAGCCGTGCGTCCGGCGTCCCCAGGCGCAGCGCCTCGGCCATGGCGGCCTGCGCCTCGCGCGCGCGGCCGTTCTTGTAAAGCGCCCAGGCGAGCACGTCATACGAGTAGATATCACGGCGCGCCTCCAGCTCCTTGCGTGCCAGCTCGAGCGCCTGGGGGAGATGCCGGTCGTGGTCGGCGTAGAACAGGGCCAGCTCGCGATTGTAGACCGTCCGGTTGAGGGCGCTGAGCCGCCCGATGTACTCGACGAGGGCGTATTGCTTGCCGGCCTCGGCGGTGCGTCCAAGCCGGGTGTAGACGTCGCCGAGCGCGGCGGCATACTCGGGCAACGGCACGACGTCGAGCGCCTTTCGATAGAGGTCGGCGGCGTTCTGCAAATGACCGCGCGCACCCTGCACCGCCGCGGCACCCGCCAGCGCCGGGTGATAGCCGGGCAGCGCGGCGCCCGCGTCCTTGTAGGCCGCGTCCGCCCCCGCCAGGTCGCCGGTGGCCCGCAGCAGATGGCCGAGCTGTACGCGCGTCCACGCGAGCGGCTCGCCGACCGGCGTGGTGATGCCCACCCGGGCGACGGCCTCGCGCATACCGGCGACGGCGGCAGTGGTATCGCCTCGCAGGAACTTCACGTAGGCCATGCGGGCGTCGGGGCGGCGCGGGCCATCGAGACCGGCGAGCCTGGCGTACGCGCGCTCGGCCTCGTCGTAGTCGCCGAGCTCGACGAGCACATCGCCAGCGATCGCCTGCGGGGTCTGCTCGGACGGATCGAGGTCGAGTGCGGTCCGGACGCTGCTGAGCGCGTCGCGGAACTCGTGACGGGCCAGGTGCACGACCGCGAGGAGCGTGCTGGCCTGGGCCGCGACCTGCCCGCGCGACACCAGCTGCAGGGAGCGCTGGGCGGTCTGCTCGGCGAGGCCGTAGTACGTGATGTCCCCGCTCTCACGCGCCTTCCGGATGTAGGCGCCGGCGAGCCGGTTGTGAGCGAGCGGGTCGTCGGGATCCGCGGCGACCCGTGACTGTAAGAAACGGAGCGTCTGGTCGCTCGCCCGCTCCTGGGCTGATCCGACGCCGCCCGCCAGCAGCACCAGGGCGGCGCCGGTCAGCACCAAGCGAAGCATTACTGCTGCGGCGGGAACCCTACCGTGCCGGTGTTGCCCGGCAGCGGATGTGGCGTGCTGAAGAACGGGAAGTCGGCCCGCAACGGCCGGTCGTCGCCGTTGATGGCGAAGTTCAGGAGGTCGGCGTCCTTCTTGATGAAGTCCGTGCCCTGGAGCACGGCGAACACGCGCCGGTCGCAGGTCACGAACGAGGAGCAGTCCAGCGGTCGCCGCGTTCCGACCGGTCCGCTGCCCGGGACCGCGGTGCCGTCGGGGAACTTCACGTCGGCGAGCGAGCGGGAGAGCTGCAGGAGGATGTCGATCACGTCGTCGTTGAGGCGGCGGCCGTTCTGCAGGCCGTTGTTGGCCACCACCAGGTCGTTCGGCGGAAGCAGCGAGAGATCGATGCGCAGCACGTCCGGTAGGAGCACCTTACGGATCAGGTCCTTGTCGGTGTTGCCGAAGTTGTCCGGAATCGCCAGCGGCGCGCCGTTGGGCGGCGAGGTGAGGCCCAGGGCCGTGAGGAGGCCGGCCCGGCCGGCGATGGTGTTGTTGGTCCCATCGCTATCGGTCGTGGTCAGCGCGTCCGGCAGGATCCCGCTGAGCCTGGCGCGATCCTCGGACGGCACGCTGCGGTTGAAGACGTCCTTCGCCGCGTTGTCCTGGTAGATGAACACGGTCTTGAAGACCTGCTGACTCATCCGCTGCACCTGGATGTAGGGGCCGGTCTCACGCGGCTCCCGGTGCGTGGAGAGGTGGCGGTTCCGCGTACGGCTCGTCGTGCCCCACACGCCGATGGTGGTGTTGTTGCCGAGGTACGTCGACGTCCGCTTGGCGTTGCCGATGACCATCGAGATCGGCACCTCGACGACGATAGCCGAGGCGTTGAACCCGCCGAAGCTGTCCACGCCGCTGGTGCCATCGCCCCGCACGGTCCGGCCGCGCAGCGGTCCGAGCGGCGTCGACGGCAGGTCGCGGAAGACCTCCTGGGCCCCGCTCACGATCCGGTTGAACTGTCCGATGTCCACGACGAAGGGGTCGGCCACAAGGCCGGCCCACGCGCGGATGCCGCCGCTCGAGAGCACCTGGCTCGAGCAGCCCGACACGACCGGGTTGTGCCTCATCGGCAGCAGATGATTCTCCGCACCGATCTTCACCGGCCTGGCTGGACCCACGACCTCGATGAACTGACCGCCCTGCCCGGTCGTCGCGTTGACCGGGCAGCGTGGGTCACGCACCCCGGAGGCCTCGAACCCGTCGGCGGTGATCTGGATGACGAGGTTCTCCTGCTTGTTCCCGTCGTTGTCGATCTTAAACTGGTAGAGCACGTCGGGACCGAGCGAGTACGTCGAACGCACCGCCGGCACCGCGAAGCCGTTCACGGTCATCGCCAGCACGAGCTTCGTCGTGTCCAGCGGGTTGATGAAGGCATAGACGTCGGCGATGTCGGTGGCCGGATCTTCGTCGGCCAGGGGCGAGTCGCGGTGGTCGGCGCTGCGCACGACCCCCCACGGCAGCACCACCAGGACCGCCAGCAGGACGAGGGAGAGGGCGGACAGCCACGTGGTGCGGCCGGATAGCGGATACCTCATGAGCATTCCTCCGAAGGGGTCGAGTGCGCTACCGAGACTACGGAGACAACCGCTCTGGGGATGTTGACCCTGTGCGTCACGAACGCATCCTTCCTCTACCGGGCGCGCGGCGCCAACGCGAGCGCGAGAGGGCCGACCCTACCGGCAGGGGCAGGGGTTGTCAAGGGAGTGAAAATGTTGCACGGCGCGGGCCTAGGTCACGGTAGTTGTGAGGGGGCCTTCGCTTTGGAACTTTGACAGTTGCGCGGGGTTCGGGATAGGATTTGCCGTTTCCCAACGCCAGGTTTTTCTTTGCTGTGCCACGTCACGGTGAGGGCCGATGCTCGAGCGCGCCGCGTTTATAGTGGCCTTCGCCATCCTCGGGCTTGCCCCTTGCCTGGCGGCTCAGGAACGCCCGCCCCAGCCTGCCGAGGCGCCTCCGCCGGTGGAGGCTCCGCCCCCGCCCCTGGCCCCGGGCGAGCCAACCGGGTACGCGGGCAAGTTGCTGGGCGGTCAGCCCAGCCCGATCGAGACCAGTCCCGACTTCGTGCCGATCTCGGACCGCTGGCGACTGGGGTTGCCGAACTGGAACCGCTACGAGCGGCCGCTCGAGGCGCCCTACGTCAAAGGCAAGTGGTGGGACCCCTACAACCAGAGCGTGATCAAGGGCGACTACCCGATCTTCGGGCAGAACATCTTCGTGAACCTGTCGGCGATCAACGACACGCTCTTCGAGGCGCGCCGCATTCCCACCGCCAGCGGAGTCAGCGCCGCCAATCCGAATAGCGCCGACGTCTTCGGCGGCGGCGACCAGCTGTTCCTCAGCCAGAACTTCATTCTCTCGTTCGAGCTGTTCAAGGGCGATACGGCTTTTCGGCCCCGCGACTGGGCGTTCCGGGCGACCGGCGTGTACAACTTCAACTACCTTCACGCCCAGGAAAATGGCGCCGTCAACATCGACGTGCGCGAGGGGATCGCGCGCGACGAGGACTTCGCCAGCCTGCAGGAGCTCTTCGTCGAGTACCACCTGGGCGATCTCACCCCGAACTACGACTTCGTCTCCACGCGCCTGGGGATCCAGGGGTTCACCAGCGACTTCCGGGGCTTCATCTTCACCGACAACAACCTCGGCGCGCGATTCTTCGGCAACTTGGGCTCCAACCGGCAGCAGTTCAACGCCGTGTACTTCCGGCCGCTGGAAAAGGATACGAACAGCGATCTCAATATCCTGTTCAAAACGCGCGGCCAGCACGTCGGCATCGCCAACTACTTCTTCCAGGATTTCCTCGTCCCCGGCTACACGGTCCAGGGCAGCGTCCACTACCTGCACGACCGGGGCGGCAACCACACCGACACCAACGGGTTCGTCGTGCGCCCGGCCGTCGTGGGCACCCCGCAGACCCACACCATCGACTCCGTGTACCTGGGCTTCACGGGTGACGGTCACATCGGCCCGCTCAACGTGAACCACGCCTTCTATCAGGTGCTCGGGCGCGACACGAACAATCCCATCGCCGGCAAGCCGCAAGATCTCAACGCCCAGATGGGCGCGCTCGAGCTCTCGATGGACTTCGACTGGATCCGCCCGAAGTTCACGTTCTTCTGGGCCTCGGGCGACGACAAGCCGCTCGACGGCCGGGGGCGCGGGTTCGACTCGATCCTCGACAATCCGAACTTCGCGGGCGGCGGCTTCAGCTACTGGGTGCGACAGGGCATCGGGCTGCCCACCAGCGGGCTCGAGCTGACCGGTCGCAACAGCCTGCTGCCCGCACTCCGCAGCAGCAAGATCGAGGGGCAGCCGAACTACATCAACCCGGGCCTGTTCCTCTACGGCATCGGGGCCGACATCGACGTCACGCCCAAGACCAAGGCCTTCTTCGAGGCCAACTACATCCGTTTTCAGCACACCCAGCCGTTGCAGCTGCTCCTCTTCCAGGACCGGATCCGGAACGAGGTCGGCTGGGATCTGAGCCTGGGACTGCGGTGGCGACCGCTGCTGACCGACAACATCATCGTGAACGTGGGGGGCGCCGCCTTCGTGGGCGGCGACGGTTTCAAGGACATCTATCAGACCAAGGAATTCGTCTTCGGCGCCAGCGGGCTGCAGGAGAAGAGCTCGTCGCACACGCAGACGCTCTACTCCACCTTTCTCTCCGTGACCCTTACGTTCTGACGCCATGGTGAGCACGCGCGCTCGACGACGGATGGGACGCGCAGCCGCCGTGGCCGTGGTCGCGGCCGTCGTGGTCGGCGGGCTGGCGACCGCCGTGTGGCGCGTGGGACCGACGCTGTGGACGCTCAGCGCACCGGCCGATCGGCTGGGCGCGCTGATCGCCGACGCCGAGCGTGAGCTGACGCGCGGCACGATCGCCCCGAGCGCCGCCGTGATCACGCCGCCCGCGCTCGTCGATTCCAGCCGGCCGGCGCGCGCGACCCCGTCGCGCGCCGCCGCAGTCGAGGGGGCGCGCGGGCCTCTGCGCCTGGGCGCCCGCGCCACCGTGTCCGATTCGACGCCGACGCCGGTTCCCGCCGAGACGGCGGAGAGTGGGGAGCTGGGAGAGCCCGCTTTCACGATGGAAGTGGAGCGTGGCCGGACGATCTATCGCATGAACGGCGACCTCATCGTCGATCCCGAGCAGCAGCGCGAGGAGCCGGTCGAGGCCGGATTCGAGTATCGCTTCGGCAAGCGTGGACTGGAGAAGTTCAAGCTGTGGGAGGTGCGACGGTGAGCAGGGGCGGACGGTCGGGGTGGCGGCGCGGGCTCTTCGCCGCGCTGGCGGCGGCACTCGTGCTCGGCGCCTTGCTGCCGCTGCCCGGGCGCCGCGCCGGCGAGCGAGAGCGGGTCGACGGCATCGGCGTGGCGGCGGCCGGGGAGACGAGTCCGATCCGCCTGGCCCAGCGCATCCGGCGCGGGCCGACCGAGGAAGAGACGCCGCCGCCGGCGCCGGCCGCGCCCGAGAAGCCGGAGCCGGAGAAGTCCGAGCTGGCCAAGCAGGGCCAGGCCGACGCCGACCGCAAGAGCACCGGCTGCGTGACCTGTCACACCAAGACCGATTCGCCGAGCATGCACACGGCCACGACGGTGAAGCTCGGCTGCATCGACTGTCACGGCGGCAAGGTCGAGGTCCGTGCCCCCGAGGGCGTCGCCGCTGGCTCGCCGTCCTATGAGGCGGCCAAGAAGCAGGCGCACGTGCTGCCGAGGAACACGGAGGTCTGGCGCACCTCCGCGAATCCCGACGCACTCCTACACGGCGATCTTGCAGGAGAGCCCGGAGTTCGTCCGCTTCGTCAACCCGGGCGACCTGCGCGTCGCCCCGCGCACGTGCGGCCCCGGCGGCTGCCATCCCACCGAGGTCGCCCAGGTCGAGAAGAGCATGATGACGCACGGCCGATGCTCTGGGGGGCCGCCCTCTACAACAACGGCGGCGTTCCCGTCAAGCGCCCGCTTCGGCGAGAGCTACAGTCCCGACGGCCTGCCCGCAGCGGCGTGCAGACGGTGCCGCCGCCGACCGCCGAGGAGACGGCGAAGAAGGGCGTGCTGCCCTTCCTCGATCCGCTGCCGCGCTTCGAGATGAGCCAGCCGGGCAACATCCTGCGCATCTTCGAGCGCGGCCGGCGCGTCCGCTCGAGATCGGCATCCCCGACCCTGAACGAGCCGCCGGGCAAGCCGGCCAACCGGCCTCAGCCACCGCGGCCTCGGCACCCAGAACCGCACCGATCCGGTCTTCATCGGCCTGCAGAAGACGCGCCTGCTCGACCCGACGCTGTCCCTCCTCGGCACCAACGACCACCCCGGCGACTACCGCTCCAGCGGCTGCACCGCCTGCCACGTCGATCTACGCCAACGACCGCTCGCCGGTCCACTCGGCGGCCGTACGCCGCAGTACGGCAACCGCGGCCTGACGGCGTCGGCCGACCCGACGATCCCGAAGGACGAGCCGGGCCATCCGATCGAGCACCAGTTCACGCAACTCGATCCCGACCAGCCAGTGCATCGTCTGCCACATCCACCCCGGCACCAACGTCACGCAACAGCTACCTCGGCTACATGTGGTGGGACGAGGAGACCGACGGCGAGCTGATGTATCCCGCACAGGAGCAGCAAGCTCACCGCCGACGCAGGTGCGCCGACATCGCAGCGCGCCAACCCGGAGGGCGCCGCGCTGCGCGGCCTCTGGTCCGACCCGCAGTTCCTCGACAGACGTGACCGGACCTGAACCCCAAGCTCACGCACACGCAGTTCGCCGACTTCCACGGCCACGGCTGGGTCTTCCGCGCCGTCTTCAAGAAGGACCGCAAGGGCCACCTGCTCGACGGCGACGAACAAGGTGGTGGCCGCCGACGATCCCGAGCAAGTTTCAACAAGGCGGTCCACCTCATGGACATCCACCTCGAGAAGGGGATGCACTGCGTCGACTGCCACTTCGCGCAGGACGCCCACGGCAACGGCAAGCTCTACGGCGAGGCGCGCGCCGCCATCGAGATCCACTGCATCGACTGCCACGGCATCGATCAACGCCAAGTGCCACTCTCAAGACCTCCGGCCCGGCCGCGCCGGCCGGCGGCCGCGACCTCTCGCTGCTGACCGACGCCGTTCGGCCAGCGGCGCTTCGAGTGGCGGGGCGACACGCTGATCCAGCACTCGATGGTCGACCAAGGATCTGCAGTGGGAGGTGGTCCAGGTGCTCGACACGATCGATCCGGCCTCGGCGTGGTCGGTCGCCAATCCCAAGCGCTCGGAGCGCTCGCGCCTGGCCAAGACCGTCCGCCGCGACGGCACGACGTGGGGCGACGCGCCGGCGCAAGGACAGCGAGCTGGCCCACGCCAACAGCAAGATGAGCTGCATCGCCTGCCACTCGTCGTGGAACCAGCTGCTTCGGCTGCCACCTGCCGCAGAAGGCCAACGAGAAGATGCCGCATGCTGCACAACGAGGGCGACGACGACGCCGCAACTGGACGCCCTACAACTTCCAGACGCTGCGCGACGACGTCTTCATGCTGGCCCGCGACGGCGACGTGACCGGCAACCGCATCGTCCCGGCCCGCTCGCCGTGCGCCGTCCACGTCGGCTCGTACAACGACAACCGCGAGTCGATCTACTCGCAGCAGCAGACGATCTCCGCCGAGGGCTTCAGCGGCCACGCGTTCAGCACGAACGTGCCGCACACGGTGCGCGCCGACCGAGACCAAGCACTGCACCGACTGCCACGTCTCGACGGCCAACGACAACAACGCCATGATGGCCCAGCTGCTGATGCAGGGCACGAACTTCGTGCAACTTCATCGGCCGCTACGCCTGGGTGGCGGCGGGCGAGCACGGGCTCGAGGCGGTCGTGGTCACCGAGCGCGACGAGCCGCAGGCGGTCATCGGCAGCTACCTGCACAAGCTCGCCTATCCCGACCAGCTACGCCAAGCACCGCGCCGCCGACGATCTGCTGCAGGCCAAGGTCCACCACCGCGGCCGCGACGTGCTGGATGTCTTCGGCAAGGCCGAGGTGCTCTCGCGTCCAGCTCCGCGGCGAGTACCTCTACGCCGCCTGCGGCCGCGGGGGCTTCCGCGTCTTCGACGTCGCGCAGGTCGACCACAAGGGGTTCTCCGAGCGGATCGTCACCGCGCCGGTCTCGCCGCTCGGCCAGCGGCTCTACGTGAAGACCAAGTACGCCACGGCGGTCGCCTCGCCCACGACGCTGGCCGTCGACCCGACCCGCACCCAGCGCCCGGAGAACGAGGAGCAGACGGTCCACCCGCTCTACGCCTACCTCTACGTGACCGACCGCGAGGAAGGGCTGGTGGTGATCGGCAATCCGCTGGACAGCCCCAACCGCCCCGGCGTGCGACGCTGCTCGACGGCAACCCCGTCAACAACTTCCTGGAGCGCGCGCTGACCTTCAACCCCGACGGCCTGCTCACCGGCGCGGTGAACATCACGGTCGCCGGCCACTACGCCTACGTGCTGGCGTCCACGCGGGCTCTGTCGTGGTCGACCTCGACGACCCGCTGCAGCCGCGGATCGTGGCCACCGTGGGCGCGCCGCACCTCAAGCAGCCGCGCGCCGTCGCCATCCAGTTCCGCTACGCCTTCGTGACCGACGCCGAGGGGCTCAAGGTGCTCGACGTCACGGACCCGGCGCGGCCGCGGCCGGTGCCGAACGCGGTGGTGCCGCTGGCCGACGCGCGCAGCCTCTACCTGGCCCGCACCTACGCCTACGTCGCGGCGGGGCGGCAGGGGCTGGCGATCGTCGACATCGAACGACCCGAGACGCCGACGCTCGACCAGCGCTATCAACGCCGCCGGCGCGATCAACGACGCCCGCGACGTGAAGCTCGGCATGACCAACGCCAGCGTGTTCGCCTACGTGGCCGACGGCAAGAACGGCCTGCGCGTGGTGCAGCTGACCTCTCCGGAGGAGACGCCGGCACCTACCTGGGCTTCAGCCCGCGGCCGCCGCCGCGTCTGATCGCGACCGCGCGCACGCACGGTCCCGCTCTGGCGGTCTCGAAGGGCCTCGATCGCGACCGGGCGGTGGACGAGAGCGGCAACCAGATCGCCGTCTTCGACCGGGTCGGGAGCCGGCCGCTCACGCTGCCCGAGATGCAGCGGCTCTATCTGCGGGACGGCAGCGTGTACACGGTCAGCGACGAGCCGCCGGCGGCGCCCCGCGCGCCGGCCGCACCCAAGAAGGAAGAGGAACCGGCCACCGAGCCGCAGGGCGGCCCGCGGATCCGCCGCCAGCGGTAAGGCGTTGTCACAGAGGACGCGTCAGCACAGGAGGATCACCATGTCGCATCGGGTTGCATGGGGCGCGGTCCTGGCCCTCGTGGTCGCCGCGGGCGTGGTCGTGGGAGGGACGAAGCCGTCGGCGCCGCTGGCGCCGGACGCCGTGCACGCGCAGGGGCCCTACAAGTACACGGGCGCGGCCTCGTGCGGCGCGTCCAACTGCCACGGCAGCACCAAGCCCAAGGCCGACTATCCCAAGCTGAACGAGAACGTGGTGTGGTTCCAGAAGGACAAGCACGCCAAGGCCTACGCCACCCTCACCAACGAGAAGCTGAAGTCCGGCGTGAGCCCGTCGAAGATCGCGACGAACCTCAAGATCGCCAAGGCCGAGGCCAGTGACAAGTGCCTGGTCTGCCACGCGGTCGACGTCAAGCCCGAGCTGCGCGGGCCCAAGTTCGACATCTCCGAGGGCGTGCACTGCGACGGCTGCCACGGCCCGGCCGAGAAGTGGCTGGAGCCGCACGCCGAGAAGGGCTGGACGCACGAGCAGTCGGTGAAGCTCGGCATGTACGACACCAAGAGCTTCCTGCTGCGGGCCGAGAAGTGCGTCTCGTGCCACCTGCAGATCGACGCCGAGATGGTGGCGGCCGGCCACCCCGACCTGCTGGCCTTCGAGCTCGACACCTTCAGCGCGACGATGCCGCCGCACTGGCGCGACAAGGGCACGTGGGCGGGCACCAAGGCCTGGGCGACCGGGCAGGTGATCTCGCTGCGCGAGGCGGCCAAGCAGCTCGAGGCCCGCGCCTCCGGCAACGCCTCCGCCGCCCTGCTCACCGACGCGCTGGGCAAGGTACAGGGCCACGGCGCGGTGGTGGTGGTGCTGCTCGGCGTGGTGGCGCCCGACGTGCAGAAGTCGGTGCAGGGCGATATCGCCACGCTGGCCGACGCCGTCGGCAAGGGTGACAAGGCCAAGGTGGCGGCGACCGCCAAGAATCTGCAGACCACCATGAACGGGCAGGCGGCCAAGGTGGCGGCCCGTGATTTCGACGAGGCCAGCACCAGGAAGCTGCTCGGCGACATCGTCGCCTCGGGTGACGCCATCGGCGGCACCGGCGTGCGGGGGGCCGAGCAGGGGGCGATGGCGCTCGATCGCCTCTACAGTGCGTATTCCAAGTCGCCCGGCAAGCAGTCGGTGAAGGCGGCCGGCGACGCGCTCGATCGAATGTTCGCCACCATCGAGGATCCCAAGAAGTACGACGCCAAGAAGTACGCGGCCGAGGCCAAGGCCTTCGGCGACGCGATCAAGTAGTCGGTCTCGGCGGCGGCGGCCGTCTCAGCGCGAGGCGCTGAAGCGGCCGCCGCCGAGCTTTCCCGCCTCGATCAATCCCACGAAGAACGCGTAGAGCTGGTCGTACTCCTGGTAGCGCGCCTCGCCCAGCCGCGCCACCGTGTCCTCCCGCATCGCGCGAAACATGCGGAGCCGATCGCGCAGGATCGTCCGCCACTCGTCGGTCAGGTCCTCGGCGGCCACCGCGTGGAAGCCGACGGCGCCCAGGAGCGCCCGGTAGCCATCGAGGGTCTGCAGGGTGACGGCCGCCATCCACTCGGCCAGGCGCCGGCGCTCACCGTCGCCGAGCGACGGTCGCGCGATCCAGTCGCTGAAGGCCAGCCGACCGCCGGGCGCCAGCACGCGATGAGCCTCGCGCAGCACGCCCGCCTTGTCGCCGATGTGCAGCAGCGCCTCCTGGCTGAGCACCGCCTCGAAGCGGCTTGCGGCGAACGGCAGGGCGAGGGCATCGCCACGCACGACGCGCACCTGCGCGTGGAGACGCACCAGGCGGGTGAGGCGGGCGGCGCCGGCCGCCCGCCCGGCGTTGAGCTCCACCGCGATGACCTGGCAGCCGCGCCGGCTGGCCACGAAGCGCGCCGGCCCACCCAGCCCGGCGCACAGGTCGAGCACGCGCGTGCGGGCGTGGATGCCGGCCAGGCGGGCGAGGTGGTCCACCGCGGCCAGGCCGCCGTAGTGATCCTGGTCGAAGTCGAAGAGATCGTCGGCGCTGATGGGCGCGTCGGTGAGCACGCCCCGCCGCCGGCGCAGCGCGGCGAGCACCTGGGTCTCGCTGATCGGATGGCGGTCGTAGAAATCACTGACGTCGATCATCGGCTCGCCTCGGGACCGGGTGCATCCGCCGCGGCAACGACGGTCACCGGGGGGCTGGGGCCGTTGAAGCGCCCGGCCACCTATGATACAAGCATGGTCGTTCACACCCCGTACGTCAGAGGGATCGCCATGAGCACGGTAGGAAAAGCCGGCCTCGAAGACGTCGTCGTCTCGACGTCCGACATCTGCTACATCGACGGACACGAGGGACGCCTGCTGTACCGCGGCTACGACGTCGACGATCTCGCCGCGCACTCGACCTTCGAAGAAGTCGCCTACCTGCTCTGGCACGGCGCACTGCCGACCAAGAAAGAGTTCGACACCTTCAACAAGGCGCTCTCCTCGACGGCCAACCGCAAGGTGCCGCCCAAGCTTCTGGCCCTGCTGCGCACGCTGCCCAAGAAGACCTCGCCGATGGAAGTGCTGCGCACGGGCGTCTCCGCGCTGTCGGCCTGGGATCCCGATGCCGACGACAATTCGCGGGAAGCCACGCTGCGCAAGTGCATCCGGCTCACCGCCCAGATGCCGACGCTGGTGGCGGCGTGGGAGCGGATGCGTCGCGGCAAGACGCCGGTAACGCCCAATCCCAAGCTCAGCCTGGCCGCCAACTTCCTCTACATGATGAGCGGCAAGAAGGCCACCGACCTGGCGGTGAAGACGTTCGACATCGCGCTGATCCTGCACGCCGACCACGAGTTCAACGCCTCCACCTTCGCGGCGCGGGTGACGGCGGCCACGCTGTCGGACCTGCACTCGGCGATCACCTCGGCGATCGGCGCCCTCAAGGGCCCGCTGCACGGCGGCGCCAACGAGCAGGTGATGCTGATGGTCGATCAGATCAAGGACCCGGCCAAGGCGGAAGGCTGGATCCGCAAGGCGCTGGCCGACAAGGCCCGCATCATGGGCTTCGGTCATCGGGTGTACCGGGTCGAGGACCCGCGGGCCAAGCACCTGCGACGTCTGGCCACCGAGCTGGGCGAGCAGATCGGCAACACCTCCTACGTGCAGATCCTCAACACCATGGCCAAGGTCGTCACCGCCGACAAGCACATCTATCCCAACGTCGACCTGTTCTCGGGCGCGGCCTACAAGGCCATGGGCATCTCGACCGATCAGTTCACGCCGATCTTCGCGATGAGCCGGGTGGCGGGGTGGGCGGCGCACGTGCTCGAGCAGCACGGCAACAACCGGCTGATCCGCCCGCGGGCGGAGTACACCGGGCCGACGCGCGCGAGCTACGTGCCGATCTCCCAGCGCTGAGCGGGAGCCTCGGTGCCGTCGATCGCATTCGCCAAGGGCCACGGCCTCGGCAACGACTACATCGTCATGAGCCGGGCCGATCTGCCGTTCGATCTCTCGGAAGCCTCCATCGTCCGCATCTGTGACCGCAACTGGGGGATCGGCTCCGACGGCATCCTGATGCTGGTGCCATCCGCCAAGGCGGACTTCGGCCTGCGCATCTTCAACCCCGACGGCAGCGAGGCCGAGAAGTCCGGCAACGGGCTGCGCATCTTCTCCAAGTGGCTGCGCGATCACGGCCTGGCCAAGCGCGACGCCTTCACGATCGAGACCCCGGGCGGCGTGGTGGAATGTCTCTGCCACGTGCGCGACGGCCGCGTGCGGTTCGTCACCGTGGAGATGGGACGGGCGACCTTCCGCGCGCCCGAGATCCCGATGAACGGGCCCGACCGCGACGTGGTCGCCGTGCCGCTGCAGCTGTCCGACGGCACCGCGCTGGCGGTCACCGCCGTGTCGGTCGGCAACCCCCACTGCATCACCTTCGTCGACCGGCTCGACACGGAGGCGTGCAAGCGCCTGGGCCCGCTGATCGAGCGGCACGCGGCGTTTCCGCAGCGCACCAACGTGCAGTTCGCGCGCGTGGCCGATCGCCACACGCTCGACATCCTGATCTGGGAGCGCGGCGCCGGCTACACGCTGGCCTCCGGCTCCTCCTCGTGCGGCGCCGCCTCGGCCGCGGTCCGCAACGGGCTGTGCGACCACGGCAAGGTGACGGTGCGCATGCCGGGCGGCGACCTGGTGATCGAGGTGCGGCCCGACTGGTCACTGCGGCTCGAGGGGCCGGTCGAAGAGGTGTACACGGGCGCGCTCAGCGCCGAGTTCGCGGAGGCCTGGCTCACTCCCGCCACCCCGTGAAGCGCGTCTGCGTGTTCTGCGGCTCGGCGGTCGGCGCGCGCGCCGACTACGCGGAGGCCGCGCGTGGCGTCGCGGCCGAGCTGGCCCGGCGCGGCATCGGCCTCGTGACCGGTGGTGGCTCGGTGGGGCTGATGGGCGTGGTGGCCGACGCCGCGCTGGCCGCCGGCGTCGAGGTCATCGGTGTGATTCCGCGCGCGCTGGCCCGCCGGGAGGTGGGCCATACCGGACTGACCGAGCTGCGGCTGGTCGACAGCATGCACGAGCGCAAGGCGTTGATGGCCGCGCTGTCCGATGCGTTCATCGCGCTGCCTGGTGGCGTGGGCACTCTCGAAGAGACGTTCGAGGTGCTCAGCTGGGCCCAGCTCGGCATTCACACCAAGCCGATCGGCGCGTTGAACGTCGCCGGCTACTGGGACGATCTGATCCGCTTTCTCTCGCACACCGTGCGCGAGGGCTTCGTGCGCCCCGAATGCCTCGACCTGATCCAGTTCGCCCCGACCCCTGCGGCGCTCCTGGACGGGCTCGCCGCCTGGCGACCGCCCTCGTTTCCGCGCCCCTGGCTCAGCCCGTCGCAGGCCTAACCGGCGCGTTCAAGGACACCGGCTTCGGTCGTTATCCACCGATATCCACAATCCGACCGTCAAGAGGCGGGGTCCTGTAACTACTCGATCGGACTGTCCAAATATTACGACGGGTCGGGGGCGGCGGCCCCCAATCCACAGGCCTACTGACCCGGCCGGGCCCACGCCAGGAGATCGGCCAGGGGGCGGGTATTGAGCACCTGATCGGGGCTCAGCCAGGCCCGTCGGGCGATGCCGATTCCCAGCTCCAGGTTGTCCAGCTCGCGCAGGGAATGGGTGTCGGTGCTGACCGCCACCGGCAGGCCCAGCGCCCCGGCGCGCCGTGCGTGGACGTCGCTCAGATCCATCCGCTCGGGCGAGGAATTGATCTCGACCGCCTTGCCGTGGGCCTGCGCCGCCGCGAACACCGCCTCCAGATCCACGTCGTAGGGCTCGCGCGTGTTGAGGCGGCGTCCGGTCGGATGCACCAGCACGTTCACGCGGGGGTGGCCCAGCGCACGGACGATGCGCGTGGTCATCGCCTCCCGCGACTGCTTGAAGCGCGAGTGCACGGCGGCCAGCACGACGTCGAGCTCGCCGAGCACGTCGTCGGGAAAATCGAGCGTGCCGTCGGCCAGGATGTCGCACTCGCTGCCGGCCAGGATGCGGATGGCGAAGCGCGGCTGGAGCGCCCGGATCACCGCGCGCTGCGCGCGCAGCTCCTCCACGCCCAGGCCGCCGGCGATCGTCGTCGAGCGCGAGTGATCGGACACGATGATGTACTCGTAGCCACGCGCCTGCGCGGCGGTCACCAGCGCCTCCAGCGAGTGCCGGCCGTCCGACCAGTCGGTGTGCGCGTGCAGGTCGCCGCGGATGTCGCCGGCCGTGACCAGCGAGGGCAGCCGCCCCTCGCGGGCGGCCTCGATCTCGCCCTGGTTCTCGCGCAGCTCGGGCGGGATCCACGGCAGGCCCACGGTGGCGTAGACCTCTTCCTCGGTGGCGCCGGCCACCCGATCGCCGGTGCGCTCGTCGAACACGCCGTACTCGCTGATGCGCAGGCCGCGGCGGGAGGCGATCTCGCGCACGCGCACGTTGTGGTCCTTGGAGCCGGTGAAGTACTGCAGGGCCGCGCCGAAGGCCGCCGGCTCGACGACCCGCAGGTCGATCTGCAGGCCGTCCTGGTGGCGCACGGACGCCTTGGTCGGCCCCCGCACGATCACCTCGCTCACCGACGGCAGCGTGGTCAGCGTCTCGATGACGCGGGCCGGCTCGGTGGAGGTCACCAGCAGGTCGATGTCCTTCACCGTCTCGCGCATGCGCCGCAGCGAGCCGGCGATCTCCAGCCGCTCCACGCCGCCGTGGGCACGCAGGGCCTCGGCGATCCGGGCGGCCACCGCGCGCGCGGTCGACAGCAGCGTGCGCGTGTGGCCGGCCTTCCAGCGCTCGATGCCCTTGAGGATGTTCTCGGCGGTCTTCTCGCGGATCCCGGCCACGCCGATGATCTGGCGCGAGCGACACATGGCCTCCAGCTGCTCCACCGACTCCACGCCCTGATCGGCCAGCGCGCGGGCGGTCCGGGGCCCGAGCCCGCGGATCTCGAGGAAGGTCAGGAAGGCCGGGGGCAGCGTGGCGCGCAGCTCGTCCAGCTGCGCGATCCGTCCGGTGGCCAGGTATTCGCCGATGCGGGTGGCGAGATCGCGGCCGATGCCGGGCAGGGAGGTCAGCTCGCCCCGGGCGGCGACCGCCGCCACGTCCTCGCCCAGCGCTTCCAGCGTCTGGGCCGCGCGCTGGTAGGCGCGGATCCGAAACACCGACGACTCGCGCGCTTCCAGCAGGCTCGCCATCTCGTAGAACAGGCGGGCCAGGGCAAAATTCCCCATGGCCTCATGGTACACTCCGCTCCGACGTGATCGCCCAGTGGTGCTGGGACCTGATCGAGCCGTACCTCACGCGCAACCTCGTCAATCGCGGCATCGAGCGGCCCACCCGCAAGCAGGTTCTCGAAGAATTCGGTCGCGTGTGGCCGGCCATGACGGTCACACTTCGGAGTGCAGGAGCCGTTCGCCGGCACCATCCGCTTCAAGTGGCTGGTTCGCATGCCGAGCGAGGCGACGGCGGCATTTCTCGACGACCCGATGGGGTGGATCGGCGAGCGCTACGGCGGCGGCAAGTTCAAGATGAACCTCCACCACGGCCTGCACTTCGTGAACACCAAGAATTTCAAGCCGCCCGGCGAGCCCCGATGGATTGCGGCCCCGGCGCTGGAGGTATGAGCGACGATGAGCGACGAGACGCGGCGGGTGCTCGATGTCTTCGTCGTCGCGGCCACCAGCCTGGAGGCCGCCATCGACGCGCGGAAGCCGTTTGCCGAGGTCATGGAGCTGCGACGCCGAGCTCGCCCGCCGGACGCGGGAGGTGCTGGCCCTGGTCGACCGCCTGCGGAGTCGCCGCCTGCCGTGACCGCCGCGCGCATCGATGCCTCGGGCGTCGCGCTCGAGCCTGCCGCTTCCGCCCCGGCGGATCGTGTCGCTCATTCCCTCCACCACCGAGACCCTGTGCCGGCTCGGCCTGGCCGACGCGCTGGTCGGCGTCACCGTCTACTGTGTCGAGCCGCGCGAGGTGGTGGCCACCAAGACGCGCATCGGCGGCGAGAAGAATCCCGATCTCGACAAGATCCGCGCCCTGGCGCCCGACCTGGTCATCGCCAACATCGAGGAGAACCTCCGCGAGCACATCGCGACGCTGCGCGGCTGGGGCATTCCGGTGTGGGTCACCTATCCGCGAACGGTGGCCGCCTCGCTGGTGATGATTCGCGAGCTGGGTGAGGTGACGGGCACCGCCGCCCGCGCCCGCGAGCTGCTGGACGAGCTCGAGCCGCTGCACGCGCGCGTGCGGGCCGCGACCGCCAGCCGGCGGCCGGTGCCCGTCTTCTATCCGATCTGGCGCGGGCCGTGGATGACGATCAACGCCGACACGTACGTCCACGATCTGCTGGCGCTGTGCGGCGCCGCCAACGTGTTCGCTGACCGCGCCGAGCGCTATCCGACCGTGACGCTCGACGAGATGGCCGCGCGCCGGCCCGAGGTCATCCTGCTGCCCGACGAGCCGTTCCGCTTCCGCCGGGCCCACGTCGCGGACTTCGCCGCGTACCCCGACGTGCCGGCGGTGCGCGCCGGGCGCATCCACCTCGTCGACGGCAAGCCGTTCACCTGGCACGGACCGCGGCTGGGCGACGCGCTGCGCACGCTGCCCGCGCTCTTCGAGACGGCCGGTGGCTGAGGCCTGCCCGCGCTGCGGCTTCACGGATGTGATGGGCGAGCGGTGCCCGCGCTGCGGCGTGTTCGTGACGGCGTTTCGGGCCTCGCTCGAGGCCATGCGCCGCGGTCCCGCGCCGCGGCCGGCCGCCCGGCCGTCGACCTCCGCCCCGCCGGCGCCCGGCGCTTCGCCCGCGCCCGGCGTCCCGCCGGCGCCCTCCGCGATCTCCTCGGCGGCCCGTCGGCTCACGTTCCACGGCTCGGCCGCGGCGCTCAGCGGACTCGCCGTCACCAACGTGCTGCTGATCTTGCTGACCGTCGGCGTCTACTACTTCTGGGCCAAGACGCGCATGCGGCGGTACGTGCTCGGCGAGACCGAGCTCGAGGGCGATCGCTTCGCCTATCACGGCACGGGACGCGAGCTGCTGGGCGGCTTCGCCCGCGGCGTGGGCCTGGTGCTCGTGCCGGTCCTGCTGCTGAGTGTGCTGCCGGCGGCCTACGCCGCACCCGCGCCGGTGCGGCGCTCGCTGTCGACGCTCCTGTGGATGCTCGGAGTGCTCCTGATGCCGGTGGCGATGGTGGGCGCGCGGCGCTACCGCCTCAGCCGCACGTCGTGGCGCGGCATCCGCTTCTCGTTCCGGGGCCGCGTGCGGGATTTCGTGCAGCTCTTCGTGGTGGGCAACATCCTCAGCTGGGTCACGTTCGGCCTCTACTATCCGGTCTACACGACGCACCGGCAGAAGTTCATGGTGTCCCACGCGTGGTTCGGCTCGCGAAAGTTCGACTTCGACGGCCGCGGCCGCGAGCTCATCTGGCCGTTCGCGAGGATGCTCTTGCTGTTCCTGCCCACGCTGGGGCTGGCGTGGTTCTGGTTCTCGGCGCGCCGGCACCGCTACTTCACCGATCACACGCGCTTCGGCGCGGCGCGCTTCCACTCCACGATCGCCGGCGGCCCGCTGGCCTGGCTGCAGATCACCAACGTCGTGGCGCTGGTGCTCACGCTCGGCCTGGCCTGGCCGTGGACGGCGGCGCGCTCGCTGCACTTCACCAACCGCAATCTCACCCTGGTGGGCGACCTCGACCTGGCCACGATCCGTCAGGACGCGCGCGCCGCGTCCGCCACCGGGGAGGCGCTGTCCGGGCTGCTCGACGCCGACTTCGGCGTGAGCTGACGCGGCCGCTCGCGTGCCGCCGAGTCCGCGCACCTGGGACGCGCACTATCTGGACGGCCAGGCGCCGGTGCGTCGCCCGGCACGGGTGGCGATCGGCCGGTCGGGGCTCGAGATCACCCTCGCCGAGGGCGGCAGCGTGCGCTGGCCGCTCGCCGAGGTGCGACAGACCCAGGGCTTCTACGCGGGCGAAGAGGTGCGCCTGGAGCGCGGCGCGGAGCTGAGCGAAGCGCTGCTCGTGCGCGATCTCGGCTTCCTGACCGCGCTGCGAGCGGCCGCGCCCGAGGCCGCGGCGGCGTTTCACGATCCGGGTCGTCGGCGCTACCGCGTCGGCCTCACGGTCCTCGCCGCGCTGGGCTCGGTGGGCCTCGCCGCCGCCCTCTACGTCTGGGGCATCCCCGCGCTGGCGACGGCGCTGGCGGCGCGCGTGCCGGTCTCGTGGGAAGTCGCGCTGGGCGATGGGGTGGCGGCCGAGCTCGCCCCGCCCGGACGCCGCTGCATCGATCCCGCGCGCCAGGCCCGCATCGACGCGATCACGGCGACGCTGGTGAAGACGCTACCCGAGGCGCGCTACCCGATCCGGGTCACCGTGGTGAACCTCCCGGTGGTCAACGCGCTGGCCACGCCGGGCGGATCGATCGTGGTGTTCCGCGGACTGCTCGATCGGACGGAAAGCGCCGAGGAGCTGGCCGGAGTCCTGGCCCACGAGATCCAGCACGTCATGCACCGCCACCCGACCAAGGCGATCCTGCGCCAGGCCGGCGCCGGCGTCCTGGTCGCCGCCCTGGTCGGTGACGTGAGCGCGGTGGTGGCCTTCGGCATCCAGAGCGCACGGACGCTGGGCGATCTGCGTTACAGCCGACAGGCCGAGCTGGAAGCCGACCGCGACGGCATGCGCATGCTCCACGCCGCCTCGGTGGATCCGGCCGGGATGGTGGCGTTCTTCCAGGGGATGCAGCGTGAGGAGGGCGCTCCGCGGAGCGCGGCGCGCTACCTGTCGACGCACCCCGCGGCCGCCGACCGCGTGCCGGCGTTGACCGCACTGGCCGCCGCCCGTACGAGCACGCCGGTGAAGCTCTTGCCCGGTGTGGACTGGGCCGACGTCAAGAAGATCTGCGGCGGGCGGCCTGGATCAGGTCGCTGACGCGCGCGGCGTGGGCGGGGCCGGCGGTGAGCCGGACGCCGAGCGGCGCCAGCGCATCGTCCACCGCGTTGGCGATGGCCGCCGGCGGGGAGATGGCACCGCCCTCGCCGACGCCCTTGGCGCCGAGCGGGTTGCGCGGGGACGGGTATTCGAGGTGCACGCACTCGATCGACGGCAGGTCGTCGGCGCGGGGCATCACGTAGTCCATCAGCGTGCCCGACAGGAGCTGGCCCTCGCCGTCGTAGACGATGTCCTCGAAGAGCCCGCCGCCCACCCCCTGGGCGACGCCGCCGTGGATCTGCCCCTCGACGATCACCGGATTGATGACCTTGCCGCAGTCGTGGGCCACCACGTAGCGCAGGAGCTTCACGGCGCCGGTCTCGACGTCCACCTCGACCTGCGCCACGTGCACGGCGCTGGCGTAGGTCACGGTCGGCACATGGTGATAGGACGTCGCGTCGAAGTCCGGCGGGGCCACGCCGGGCTTGGCGAAGGTCGGGATCGAGGCCTGGATCACGCGCGCCAGCGGCATCGCTGATCCGGGCGCTCCGCGCACCGAGACCTGGCCGTCCGCGATCTCGATGTCTGCTTCGGCGGCTTCGAGCAGCGCCGCCGCCGCGTGGACCACCTTGGCCCGCACCACGTGCGCCGCGTCGAAGATCGAGCTGCCGGCCGTCACGCCGCTGCGGCTGGCGAAGGTGCCGACGCCGAAGGGGACGGCGGCGGTGTCCCCGCCGATCACCGTGATCCAGTCGAGCGGCACGTCGAGGGCGTCGGCGGCGATCTGGGCGAACGACGTCTCGTGGCCCTGGCCCGAGCTCACCGCGCCGGTGGCGACCAGAACGCGGCCGCTCAGGTCGAGCGTGACACGCGCGCCCTCGAACGGACCGATGGCGGTGCCCTCGACGTAGCCGGAGATCCCGATCCCGCGCCAGATCCCGCGCGCCCGCAGCGCCGCTTGCTCGGCGCGGAACGCCGCGTAGCCGGCGGCGTCCAGGGCCGTGTCGAGCGCGGCCCGGAAGTCGCCGGTGTCGTACACGAGCGGATTGCCGTCGCGATACGGCATCCCCAGATCCCACGGCAGATCGGCCGCGGTCAGATAGTTGCGGCGTCGGATCTCGGCCGGATCGATGCCGAGCTCGCGCGCGAGCCCGTCGACGGCGCGGTCCATGGCGAACACCGTCTCCGGCCGGCCGGCGCCGCGGTACGGCGCGTTGGGCGTCTTGTGCGTGACCACCGCCTCGACCTCGACGGTCAGATCGCGCACGCGATGCGGGCCCAGCAGGTGCGCGACCGTGTTGTAGGGAAGCACGATGCCCCACACGTTGTAGGCGCCGAGGTCGAGCCAGATGTGATCGCGCACGGCCAGGATCGTCCCGTCGCGCCGGGCGGCCAGGCTGATGCGGTGTGTCTGGTGGCGAGCGTGGGCCGCGCTCATCATGTGCTCGCGCCGGCTCTCGATCCACTTCACCGGGCGACCCAGCGCGATCGCCGCCGCCGGCACCAGGAGGTCCTCGGCGTAGCCCGAGGCCTTGGTCCCGAACCCGCCACCGAGGTCGGGCGCGATCACCCGGATGCGATGGGGCGGCAGGTCGAGGGCTCCGGCCAGGCCCTGCTGCACGAAGTGCGAGACCTGCGTGCTGTTCCACGTCGTGAGCGTGGTGTCGCGGCGGTCCCACTGGGCGACGACGCCGCGGGTCTCCAGCGGCACGCCGGCGTAGCGCTGGACCTGGAAGGTCTCGGTGAACACGTGCGGCGCCTCCGCGAAGACCTGATCCGCGTTGCCGATGCCGTGTCGAAAGCCGACGGCCACGTTGGTGCCCCACTCCGGATGCACGAGCGGACCGCCCGGCCGCGCCGCCGCGACCATGTCCACGACCACCGGCAGCAGCTCCCACTCGACCTCGATCCGCTCCACCGCGTCCCAGGCCCGCTCCGGACTGTCCGCCACCACCATCGCGACGACCTCGCCCACGTAACGCGCGACGATCCCGACACAGCGGCATCTGCCCCACCGTGCGCACCTCGAACCGGATCGCCGCCCCCAGCCCCGGCGGCACCGCCCCAAACAACGGCAACGGCCTCATGAAGCGCTCGAGGTCAGCAAAGGTGAACACCGCCGCCACCCCCGGCATCGCACGCGCCGCCTCCGCGCCGATCCGAACGATGCGCGCATGCGCATGAGGCGACCGCAAGAACCCCGCGTGCAGCAGACCAGGAAGGGTGACATCGTCGACGAAGCGCCCCTCGCCCCGAAGCAGCCTCGGGTCTTCGCGCCGCGGAACGGACGCGCCGAAGTATTTCGCTCCCATGGTGAGCTAGTGCCGGGAGCCCGAAGCTCGTCTCGCGCGTAGCCGCCGTGGGCGAGGCGTGCAGGCAGAGGGGGCTGGGAACCCGTTCCCGCCGCGCATTACCGTGCGCCCCCCGCGAGGTGGAGCCCAGCCGAGGCCGGTCGAAGCGGCCCCCGACCTCGTGGTGCCCCAGACCGCTCTGCCTGCACGCCTCGCCCACGGCGCGCGAAGCCAGGGACGAACGCCGGCTCGGGACACTACGATTTTTTGCGGTCCGGCAAGATCCAGTCGAGCCACGGCGCCGCCGCGGCCATGAAGAGCCCGGGGATCGCGACCCCGCTGATGATGCCGAGGATCGAGAGGAAGATCAGCGAGATCGCAGTGACGAGCGCATCGAGCAGCAGATCCATCGGGCCTCCCCCGGTTACCGGATGATGAGGTGCGGGCTCAATTGTCCTCGCTCGACCGGCGAATGTCGAGCATTGCCGGGACACCGGGCGCCGACTCCGCGGGCGACAACCGGGTGATGTGGGTCATGCGGGCGATGATGTCGCGAATCCGCTCGGCCGCGGTGACCGCGCGCTCGACCCACTTCTCGCCCTGGATGTCGCCGTTCACCCGCCGCTGCAGGAGCTCGAGTGAGCCGACGATCACCGTGAGGGGGTTGTTGATCTCGTGAGCCGCCGCGTTGGCCACCAGCGTGACCGCGCGCAGATCGAAGACTTCTCGGTGCGCCGCGTCGAGCGCCTCGCGGGGCGCGGCGTCGCGGAAGATCACGATGTCGTACGGCCGGCCGTCGTGCTGGACGCGGCGGCAGGTGAGGTCGACCGAGCGGAGCCCCCCCGCGGCTTGATACTCCAGGCCGAACGCGCTGGCGGAGCCCGCGGCCGCCGTCTCCTTGAGGAGCGCCTGCCAGCGGCCACGCTCCTCGGGGTCCTGCGGCCAGAACTCGCGGCCGTCGCGGCCGAGCAGCGCCGGCCGTGAATATCCGGACAGCGCCGAATCGGCGCGGTTGGTCTCGAGAATCTTCCAGGTGGCCGGCTCCACGATGCGGATGGCCTCGGAGGCCTCGTCGAGCAGCGCGCGGAAGCGCCGCTCGGCCGCGTTCAGGCGCTCGCGCTCCACCACGGTGGCGAAGAGCTGGGCGATGACGCCCACACCGACGACGTAGGCGACCAGGAAGTGCGGCCACGTGATCGCGAACTTCTCCAGCCCGGGGCGGCCGAGCATCGCGTAACCGAGCAGGGTCGTGAGGAAGGTCAGGGCGCCCAGCGCGAAGGCGTGACGACTGGCGACGCGGCCTCGGCGCATCGCCCACCAGTGCACGAACCCGCCGGCGGCCGCGGCCGCCATCACGCTGATCACGCCCGGGACGGTCCCGGCCCCGCCGAGCCACTGCCAGCGATAGATGGCCACGACGGCGGCGGCCAGGAGCCCGGCCGTCCACCCCTCGAAGAGCGCGATCAGGGCGACCGGCATGTTGCGCGCGTCGAAGTAGACGTCGGGCGCCACCTGGATGCGCGCGACGGCGAGACCGACGGCCAGCGCGCCGAAGGCCAGACCGTTCAGCAGGCGCCGCGCGGCGGCCAGCCGGGGCCGGTCATCACCCAGGTGCTGGATCGTGAAGGAATAGAAGAGCACGCCGAAGGCGATGACGCCGGCCGCCTCGACGAGGTGATGAAGGTCTATGTCACTCGACCTCGAGGATCATCTCGATCTCGACGGGGATGCCCAGGGGCAGCTCGGCCATCCCGACGGCCGAGCGCGCGTGCTTGCCGATCGATTCGCCGAAGACCTCGACCATCAGGTCGGAGAATCCGTTGATGACCTTGGGCTGGTCGCCGAATCCCTCGGCCGAGGCCACCATCCCGAGCACTTTCACCACGCGCTTGACGCGATCGAGGCTGCCGAGCGCCGCTCGCGTGGTGGCGAGCAGGCCCAGCCCCACCTCGCGCGCGACCTGATAGCCCTGCTCGACGGTCATATCGCGCCCGAGCTTGCCGCGCGCGGAGGCCTTGCCTTCGCGCAGCGGCCCGTGCCCGGCCAGGAACAGGAGATTGCCGCTGCGCACGGCGCCGACGTAGTTGGCCAGCGGCGTCGAGGGCTGCGGTAGCGTGATGCCGCGCTCTTTGAGTCGCGCTTCCGCGCTCATGACGCGCCTCCCGGGGAAAATGACAACGGCGCGAGCATCGTGGCACACTACGCCGTGCCCGTCAAACCAGCGCCCGTCACACCCGCGCCCGCCGCCACGCTCGTGCTGATTCGCGATCGCGCGGGCGGCGGCATCGAGTGCTTGCTGATGCAGCGCCACCAGAAAAGCAAGTTCGCGGCGGGCGCCTTCGTGTTCCCGGGCGGCAAGATCGAGACGGACGACAATCCCGAGGACGCGGCCGCCTGGTGTCGCGGGCTCGACATGGCGACGGCCGCGGGTCGCCTGAACCTCGAGAGCGCCCCTCGCACCGCGCTCGGCTACTGGATTGGCGCCATCCGGGAGACGTTCGAGGAGGCCGGGCTGCTCCTGGCGGTGGACGCGGGCGGCCGCGATGCGGCTGTCGCGGCCCCGCGTCTCGCCGAGTACCGCAAGGCGTGCCAGTCCGACAACCGCGCGTTCTGGAGCCTGCTCCGGAACGAAGGACTGCAGCTGGCGACTGACCGGCTGGTGTACTTCGCCCACTGGATCACGCCCGAGGACCAACCCTTGCGCTTCGACACGCGTTTCTTCGCCGCGCCGGCGCCGGCCGGGCAGGAGGCCTCAGGCGACGAGTACGAGATGACCGATCTGCGGTGGCTGGCTCCGGCCGAGGCGGTGGCCGCGAGTACCCGGGGCGAGATCATGCTCCGCAATCCGACCGTGAAGAATCTCCTCCGGTTCGACGGCGCGCGCACCGTGGCCGAGGCGCTGGACCAGGTGCGGGATCGCCCGGTACCGACGATCCTGCCGCGCATCGTGGTGCAGCCCGACGGTACGCGCCGCGCGCTGCTCCCTGGCGACCCGGGGTACGACGACGCAGGTCTGCGCGACTGACAGTCCGGCCCGCTATACTCGTCCGGTGGGGCGTGTGCTGAGGCTGTGCCCGTTCCTGCTGGGCCTGGCCCTGGCGGTCTGCGCGGCGAGTGGCCCGGCCGACGCGGCCCCCGCGCTGCGGTCGAACCCCAAGCCCGCGCTGTCCTTCGAGCCCAACCAGGGCCAGGCCGATCCCGCCGTGAAGTTCCTCGCCCGCGGCCGGGGCTTCGGGCTGTTCCTCACCCAGACGGAAACGGTGCTCGCGCTCGCGCCCGCCAGGGGCGCCGGCCGCGGCCCGCGCGACGAGGATGCTGCCGCCCCGTCGGTGGTGCGGATGCGGCTCGTCGGAGCGGATGCCGCGGCGACGATTGCCGGCGTCGACGAGCTGCCGGGTCGTAGCCACTCCCTGGTCGGCGAGCCAAGCCGCTGGCGTCGCGACGTCCCGACGTTCGCCCGCGTGCGATACGCCGACGTCTATCCCGGCGTCAGCCTCGTCTTCTACGGGCACGAGGGGCAACTGGAGTACGACTTCGTGGTCGCGCCCGACGCGGATCCCGATGCCGTGGTCATGGCCTTCGACGGCGCCCAGAGCCTCGAGGTCGACGGCGACGGCGACCTGGTCATCGCCACCGGCGCCGGCGACGTGCGGATGCGGCGCCCTCTGATCTATCAAGAGATCGGCCAGGAGCGACGTCCCATCGAGGGCGGTTACGTGCTGGAGGGCGATCGTGTTCGCTTCCGGGTCGCCGGGCGCGACCCGCGCCACCCGCTGGTCATCGACCCGGTCCTCGGCTACTCGTCGATCCTGAACGGCTCGTCCGACGACCAGGGGTTCGGCATCGCGGTGGACAGCGCCGGAAGTGTCTATGTCACCGGCAGCACCATCTCCTCCGATTTCCCCATCTCGCTGGTCCCTGTGCAGGCCACACGCAAGGGCGAGAGCGACGCGTTCGTGACGAAGCTCGATGCCACCGGGTTGATCATCGTCTACTCGACGTTCCTCGGGGGCAGCGGTGCCGACGCCGGGCAGGCCATCGCGGTGGACGGCAACGGCAGCGCGTACATCGCGGGCACGACCAACTCCAACAACTTTCCGACCACGCTCGGAAGCTTCCAGGAGGGGACCCGCGGCGGCGACGAAGCGTTCGTGGCCCGGCTCGGGCCGGACGGCAGCGCGCTCGTCTTCTCGACCTATCTTGGTAGCAACGGGAGCGATTCCGCCTTCGGCATCGCGCTCGACGTCGCCGGAAACGCCTACGTCACCGGCTTCACGACGGCAGCCACCTTTCCGAACAACAACGCCATTCCGTGCTTCGGCACCAAGAGCACCGGCCCCGACGTCTTCGTGGTGCAGGTCAACCCCGCCGGGCTGACGCTCGGCTTCTGCACGTTCATCGGCGGTGCGGGGGAGGATGTCGGCAACGCGATCGCGGTCGATCCGAGCGGCAACATCTGGGTGGTCGGCACGACCACGTCCGTCGATCTCCCGCTGCCCCTGGGCATCGGGCTGCAATCCTTCCTGGCCGGAGCCCATGATGCCTTCGTCGCCAAGCTCAATCCCACGGGCGTGGTCGTTGCCCTCAGCTACCTCGGTGGCGTGGGTGACGAGGAGGGGCTGGCCGTCGCCGTTGATCCCAGCGGCAACGTCTATGCGGCCGGGTCCACAAAATCCGCGGATTTTCCGACGTTCAGGGCGCTGCAGCCGTTCCTGAACGGCCGGACCAACGCGTTCGTGGTGAAGCTGAGCCCCGGCGCTGATTCCGTGGGGTTCGCGACCTTCCTGGGCGGCAGCGGTGACGATTCCGCCAACGCCGTGGCGGTCAATCCCACCGACTCGACGGTCTACCTGGCGGGCTCCACCAACTCGTTCGACTTCCCGGTCGTCGCGCCGATCCAGGGACAGCTGGCGGGCGGATTCGACGTGTTCGTGGCCAAGCTCACCGCGGCCGGTGACGCCCTCGTGTACTCGACCTACCTGGGCGGCACCAACGACGAGGAGGCGCGGGCGCTCGCGGTGGACGAAAACGGCATCGCCTACGTGGCCGGGAGCACGCGCTCCGTGGCCTTCCCGGCGGTACGGCTCGTGGGTACCGGCGGGCTGCTCGACGTCTTCGTGACGCAGATCACGGACGTGCCGATCATCCAGTTCACCTCGGCGACCTACCAGGTCAACGAGACGGCGGGCAACGTCACCATCAGCGTCCAGCGGATCGGCGACACGACGGGCACCGCCACCGTGCAGTTCGCGACGAGCAACGGCACCGCGACCGCGGGCAGCGACTTCGGCACCGTGGGCGTGGCGACGCCGCCCTCGGGCACGCTGGGCTTCGGGCCGGGGCAGATCGTCGCCACCTTCACGATCCCCATCATCAACAACGGCTCCGCGTGCGAGGGCGACGAGACGGTGAACCTGACGCTCAGCAACCCGAGCTTCGGCACCGTGCTCGGGAGCCGCAACGCGTCCACGCTGACCATTGTCGAAACCTCGTCGTGCATCAACTTCACCTCACCGACCTACACCGTCAGCGAGAACAAGGGCCCGGCGCAGATCTCGGTATCGCGCTCGGGACCGACCGGGATCACCGCCACCGTGCAGTTCTCGACCTCCAACCTGACCGCCGTGGCCGGTGTGGACTACACCGCGGTCGTCAACCGCACGGTGACCTTCGGCCCGGGCGTGAAGACCGTCAACGTGCCGATCCCGATCATCAACAATTCGATCCTGGACGGCACCCGGACGGTGAACCTCTCGCTCAGCTCTGCGGTGGGCGCGCAGCTGGTGCCCGCGCGCTCGACCGCCGTGCTCTCGATCCTCGACGACGAGCTCGGAGGCACGGTCCAGTTTGCCTCGGCGCTGACCAAGGTGGCGGAGACGGTGGGCGTGGCGCAGGTGCTGGTCAGCCGCACCGGCAGCACGGCGGCCGGCGCGACGGTCCAATACACCACCGTCAACGGCACGGCGATCGCGGGCACCGACTTCGGCGCGCTGGGCGACGGGACGCCCCCCTCCGGCACGCTGACGTTCGCGGCGGGGCAGACCTCGCAAAAGATCTTCGTGCCCATCATCGACACCGCGGTGGCCGACGGCGTGCGGTCGCTGACGCTGACGCTGTCGAATCCGCTGCCCGCGGGGGCCACGCTGCTCGGCGCGCGCACGACCACGACGCTGCAGATCATCGACAACGAGGCCTCGTTCGCCTTCAGCGCGGCGACCTACTCGACGAAGGAGAACGCGGGCTCGGCCACGATCACCGTCGAGCTGACCGGAGTGACCACCGGGCTCGTCACCGTGGACTGGGCCACCAGCGACGTCACGGCCATCGCCGGCACCGATTACGGCACCCCCGGCAACGCCACGCCGCCCTCGGGCACACTGACCTTCCCGGCCGGCGGCACCGCGACCGGCGTGCGGACCAAGACCTTTGCCGTCCGCATCCTGCAGGATCAGACGATCGAGGACACCGAGACCGTCCACCTGACGCTCAGTAATCCGACGGGGGGCGCGGCCATCGTGCCCGGGCGCGACGCCGCCGACCTGTCGATCGCCGACGACGATATCGGCGGGACGATCCAGTTCAGCGCCGCCACCTACACCGTGAGCGAGGACGCCGGCAGCGCGGCGATCGTGCTCACCCGCACCGGCGGCACCGGCGGCGGCGCGACGGTCGACTTCGCCACGAGCGACGGCACGGCCGTGGCAGGCACCGACTACACTACGACGACCGGCACGGCGGTCTTCGCCGCCGGCAAGACCTCGCTGACGTTCGCGGTACCGATCCTCGACAACGCGACGCCGGACGGCGTGCGCACCGTGAACCTGACGCTGTCGAACCCTGGCCCCAACGGCACCACGCACCTCGGCACACGCATCACCGCGATCTTGAAGATCGTCGACAACGACGTCTCGCTGGCCTTCAGCGCGCCGACGTACTCCGTGAAGGAGAGCGTGGCCACGGCCACGATCACGGTCGAGCTGGCCGGCGTGAACTCGACGCCGGTGACCGTGACCTGGGCCACCAGCGACGGCACGGCGCTGGCCGGCAGCGACTACGGTACGGCCGGCAATCTGACGCCGCCCACCGGCACGCTGACGTTCCCGGCGGGTGGGACGCCGACCACGGTGCGCACGCAAGACCTTCCCGGTGCGCATCATTCAGGACCGGGTGCTCGAGTCCACCGAGACGGTCAACCTGGCGTTGAGCGGGCCCAGCCCGGGCGCGCAGCTCATCGCCGGACGCGACACCGCGGTGCTGTCGATCGTGGACGACGACATCGGCGGCGTGATGCAGTTCTCGGCCGCCACCTACACGGTGGGGGAGGCCGCCGGCACCGCTTCGATCGTCATCACCCGCACCGGCAGCACGGCGGGCGGTGCGACGGTCGACTTCGCCACCAGCGACGGCACCGCCGTGGCAGGGACGGACTACACGACGACGTCCGGCACGGCCGTCTTCGGCGTCGGGCAGACCTCGCTGACGTTCACGGTCCCCGTCGCCGACACGCCGGCGGCAGACGGCGTACGCACGGTGAACCTGGCGCTGACGAACCCGGGCCCCAACGCGACGACCACGCTGGGGGCGCGCTCGGCCGCGGTGCTGAAGATCGTCGACAACGATCTGTCGCTGGCCTTCAGCGCCCCCAACTATTCGGTGCGCGAGAACGTGCCGACGGCGACGATCACGGTCGAGCTGACCGGAGTGAACGCGGGGCCGGTGACCGTGGCCTGGGCCACGAGTAATGGCAGCGCCACCGCCGGCGCCGACTACGGCACCCGCGGATCGGCCACGCCGCCTTCCGGGGTGCTCAACTTCCCCGCGGGCGGGACACTCACCACGGTGAGGACGAAGACCTTCACCGTGCCCATCCTGAGCGACACGCTCGTGGAGGGCATCGAGACGGTCAACCTGACGCTGAGCGGCCCGACCGGAGGGGCGGGGCTGGTGGTGGGGCGTGACACCGCGACCCTGTCGATCGGCGAGGACGACGTGGCCGGCGTGATCCAGTTCTCGGCGCTGACCTACAATGCCGTCGAGTGCGCGACGATCCCGTGCAACGCGACGCTCACCGTGTCACGCACCGGAGGACTCGCCAGCGGCGTCACGGTCGATTTCACCACGGCCGACGGTACGGCGGTCGCCGGCACCGACTACACCGCCACCACCAGCACCCTGACCTTCGGGGCGTCGCAGACGAGTCAGACGATCAAGATCCCGCTGCTGATCGAGCCGGGCGCTCAGCCGACCAAGTCGTTCAGCGTCCTGCTCAGCAACCCGGGCAGTGGCGCCACGCTGGGCGCGCGGACGAGCGCCACCGTCAACGTCACCGACACGCGGTAGTCGCCTCGCGGGGCGGGTCGGACGGTCAGGCGCGGCCGACGAGCGGACCGAAGCGGCGGGTGAACTCGGCGGGGTCGAGCTTGCCGGCCCTGGCCAGCGCGGCGACGGTCTCCGGCTGCGTCGAAGTCTTCCGGCTTGAGACGGATCATGTAGGCCGACAGGGTCTGGTACATCTCCGAGTCGACGTCCGCGTAGCGCACGCGGATCTTGCCGGTCTTGGCGTCCATCATCAGGCCGAAGGGCACCGGCACCAGGCGGCCGGCCTGGATGGTGACCATCGCGTTGCTGCCGCCCTCCATCAGGAAGCGCACCGCCCAGTAGCCGAGGCTGCGGCAGTACTGGATGTCGTGCGCGCCGGGCGGCGCACAGCGCAGCTCGTATCCCATGTCCTTGGACACGATCGTCACATCGACGTTGCGGGCCTTGAGGCTGGCGCTCACACGCTCCTTGAGCAGGCGCCCGAGATCCAGCTCGGCCAGCCGCACGTTGCCGTACGCGTCGCGCTCGACGGGGCCGAGGGAGGTCGGATCGAGCTTCTCGGCCAGACCCTCGGAGAGAATGGCCACGCCCTGCTCGCGGCCGTGGGCCCGGCGCTTGATGATCGAGCCCTCCAGCACGTCGGCCAGGCGATCGAGGCTGATCTGCGACTCGGGGAACTCCTCGGCGATGACCGTGACCGTGGCGCCGGCGGCGCCGCCGATGCCGAGGGCCAGGTGGCCGGCGTGCCGGCCCATCACGGTGACGAAGAACCAGCGCTCGGTGGTGGCCGCGTCCTGCATGAGGTTGCGGACCAGCTCCTTGCCGAGGTTGCAGGCGGTGGTGAAGCCGAACGTCATGATGTCGCTCGGCAGCGGCAGGTCGTTGTCGATGGTCTTGGGCACGTGCGCGACGGTGAGGCCTTCCACGGCCTTGGCCAGTCGCGAGGCCGCAAACGCGGTGTCGTCGCCGCCGATGGTGACGAGGTAGATCGACACCGAGGCGCTTGAGGGCCTCGGCCACCCTGGCGATGCCTTCCGGCGTCCGCGTCGGATTCGTGCGCGAGGTGCGAATGATCGAGCCGCCGTCGAAGTGGATGCGGGAGGTGTCGTTGATCTCCAGCTCGACGACGTGCTCGATGTCGCCCTGCACCAGCCACTTGAAGCCGTCGTAGCAGCCCAGCACGCGCAGCCCGTGGTTGCGCGCCTCGATCGTGGCTGCCGAGATGACCGCGTTGATGCCCGGCGCGGGACCACCACCTACGAGGATCGCCAGCGTCTTCACGATGCCCTCCGCCCAACCATCGTACGCGAAGGAGAGGACGCGGGCCAACAAACGCCCCGCGCGACGGCTGCCTCGACGTCGTGCACCGTCGGCTGCCCGCGGCGTCGGGCAGCGCGACGCGATCAGCGAATGGGCTCGATCACGTAGCGCACGGCCTCGCCCAGGCGCAGGGGGCGGGCGATGGGCAGCGTGAGCTCGAGGAGCAGCTTGAGGACGCCGCCGCCGAGCCGGGAGTCGACAAACGTGCGGGCCAGCCGCGCGCCGTGGCCCTGATAGTCGTCGAGCGCGAAGCGCAGGGAGCGGATCAGGTAGCGTGGCTTGGTCTTGTGCGCCGCCGCCACCACCCGGCCGCCGGCGCGCTCGGCCAGAAGCCCCATGGTCTCGGGTGTGAACTGCACCAGGTGGCGCGGCATCTCGAGGCCCGACCAGTAGCGGCCAAACACCCGGCCGCCCACGCCCGAGACGTTGGGCACCTCCACGACGGCAATGCCGCCGGGCGCCAGCCAGCCGAGCATGCGACGCAGCACGCCGACCGGATCGGGCAGGTGCTCCAGGACGTGAAACGCGGTGACGAGGTCGAAGCTGCCCGGCGCGAAGGGCGCGTCCATCGGATCGCCGTGGAAGACGCTGGGCGTCACCTGGCGGGCGCGGGCCGCCGCTTCGGGGTCGATCTCGATCCCCGAGACGGTCCAGCCCACCGATTGCATCAGGCCCATGAAGCGTCCCATGGCGCAGCCGACGTCGAGCAAGCGACCCTGGCCGACCCACGGCACGAACGCCTTGACGACGCGCCGGCCGGTCACCGCCGCGCGCAGCCGTGCGGCGAGCGGAAGCTCGCCCGGATCGAGATGGCGGTAGCCGAGACGCCGAGCGAGCACGCGTCGGCCCGCCGGGCCGAGGCGGCGCGCGACGCGCGAGATCTCGGGGTCCTTCGTGTGGGGTGGGTAGTTGGCCGGATACGCCAGCTCGAGCTGATCCATCCGGATGCGCGGGTTCTGGTAGAGCAGGCCGCAGCGGGGACAGCGCACGAGCGGGTAGCGGCCAGGCACGCCGAGCGCGAAGTCGCGCTGCTCGAACAGCGTGGTCGCCGAGCCTTCCCCGCAGAGGGGGCACGCGATCTGCTCGAGCTCGAGCACGAGCCGTACTATACCGCGAAACCGCGAACGCCCGGCTACACCGAGAGCACGATCTTGCCGAACTGCTTGCCCTCGCCCAGGCGCGCCTGCGCGGCGGCGCCGTCCTTGAGCGGCACGACCTCGTCGATGATGGCCTGCAGGCGCCCGGCGAAGAACAGCGCCATGACGTCGCCGAACTCCTTCCGGTTGGCCATGGTCGAGCCGATGATGTGCACCTGTTTCCAGAACACGAGCGGGATCATCGTTTCGCCGATCGGTCCCGACGTCGAGCCGCAGGTGACCAGCCGCCCGCCGCCCTTGAGCGAGCGGATCGAGTCCTTCCAGGTCGCCGCGCCGACGTTCTCGATGACGAGGTCGACGCCGCGCTTGCCGCTGGCCTCGAAGACCTGCTTGGCCCAGTCCTTGTTCGTGGCGTAGTTGATGCCGACGTCCGCGCCCAGCGCGCGCGCCCGCTCGAGCTTGGCATCGCTGGAGGAGGTCACGATGACGCGCGCCCCGCACAGCTTGGCGATCTGCACCGCGGTGGACGACACGCCGCCGCCCACGCCGATGATGAGCACGTCCTGGCCGGCGCGTAGCTGGCCCTGGGTGACCACCATGCGCCACGCGGTCATGTTGGTGAGGATGAAGGAGGCGGCCTGCTCGAACGAGATCGACGCGGGCAGGGGCAGGACGTTGTCACCACGGACGGCCACGTATTCGGCCAGGCCCCCGGGCGCGTGCTCGCCCAGGATGCCGTAGCGCACGCACAGGCTGTCCTCGCCCTGGGCGCAGAACTCGCAGCGGCCGCACGTGAGGTTGGGGTTGACCGCCACGCGGTCGCCGACCTTCACTCCCGGCACCTGGGCGCCGACCTCGGCGATCTCGCCCGCGATGTCGCAGCCCGTCCAGAACGGCAGCGGCGTCTTGAGCGCGGGGATGCCCTCGCGCACGAACAGGTCGAGGTGATTGAGGGCGCACGCGCGCACCCGCACCAGCACCTCGGTGGGCTTGATCTTCGGATCGGGCACGTCCTGCAGCTTGAGCTTGTCGGGACCGCCGAACTCGTTGAATGCGAGCGCCTTCACAGAAGTGGGCTCCTTGTCATCCGGGGGATGCTAGCCGTTGAACTCTTTCACGAGCCTCGGCAGACGGGGATCGTCCAGGGTCGGCTGCTTGCCCGGCTGGTAGAACGCGGTGCGGTCCAGCAGCCCGGCGTAGCGCTCGCGGAGCTTGCGTCCGACATCGTCGTGCGTCCCCGTGACCGCGTACACGTCGACCATCTCATCGGTGATGAGATCGGCCATGCCCTTCCAGTCGCCCTCCACCGACTTGCGGTGCAGGTGCGGGACGAGGTCCTGCCAGCCGTGGGCGGCCAGCACCGGCTCGTAGGTGCGGGTGGAGGCGTAGAAGGCGATCTGCTGCTTCACCGCCTGACGGGCCTGCGCCTGCTCGGCCTCGGTGTCGCCCACGACCACGAAGCTCGAGGTGGCGTAGGTGAAATCACCCCGGCCGCGGCCCGACTTGGCGAGTCCCTCGTTGACCGCCGGCTGCACGAGCTCGCGCAGATATTTGGGGCTGTTGAACGGATGCACGTGCAGCCCGTCGCACACCTCGCCGGCCACCCGGCACATGACCTGGTTGACGGCGGCGACGTAGACCGGGACGTGGGGATGCTCGATCGCGCCCGGATTGAAGAACGGCGTCATGAGATCGAACCGGTAGAACTGCCCCTTGAAGTTGAGCTTGGTTCCATTTTGCCAGCAGTCCCAGATGGCGCGCAGCGCCTGCACGACCTCGCGCATGCGTGGCGCCGGCGCCTCCCACTTCACCGAGAAGCGGCGCTCGTTGTGGCCCTTCACCTGTGAGCCCAGTCCCAGGATGAACCGCCCGCCGGAGGCCTTGGCCAGGTCCCAGGAGATGTGGGCCAGGACCATCGGGCTGCGCGGGAACGCGACGGCGATCGACGTGCCGAGCTTGATGCGGCTGGTGGCCGTCGCCGCCACCGCCAGCGGCAAGAACGGATCGTGCTGGGTCTCCGCCGACCACAGGCAGTCGAACCCGAGCGCCTCCACCTTGCGGGCGTACTCGGGGAGCGTCTTGAGGTCGTGGGTGAGCATGCCGACGTCGAGCTTCACGGGGCTCTCCTTTGCCGCGCATTCTACCCCGGTCGTCCGGCTTACGCGGGGCCACTTGACGGCAACGACGGCCCGGTCGATGATGCGCCATGGCTGACGAAAAGATCGAGATCATCGCCTCATCCAGCAGCGGCACCGTCGGCCGCGCTCGCAACGACGTGCGCGGCGTCTCGCTGCCGCTCGACTCGTCGTCCCGGCCGCAGCCGGACGCCTTCACGAACAGCGAGGCCTTCCTGGGCGCGGTGTCCTCCTGTGGCGTCACGCTGATCGAGATGCACGCCAAGGAAACGGGCGTACCGCTCTCGCGCATGACCGTGACGATCGAGGGCCGGCGCCCGCCCACCCTGCCGCGCTTCTCCGCGATCACCATGACCTTCGAGATGTCCGGCGTGAGCCAGGCGCAGGCCGAGGCGCTCGTCGAGACCTACCGAGGACGCTGACCCCTCTACGGCACGGTCGCGGTCGCGACCGACGTGAAGGTGAAGGTGGTGGCGGTCCCGCGCTAGCCCTCAGCGCGCCGAGCGCTGGAGACGATCCAGCACGGCGCGCGCTTCCGAGATGACCCGCTCGACGACCTCGCCGGCCCCCGGCAGGTCGTGGATGAGGCCCACGCTCTGTCCCGTCGGCATCGGAAACCACGCGGGATCGGCCTGGCGGGCCGCGTGGCCGAAGATGTCCTGGGCCGCGCGTGACTGCAGGAGGGCGGGGAAGACGGGCGCGCCGGAGGCGGCGTACTCCGTGGTGTAGATGTTGCGGAGGTAGCGCGCCCACAGGCCGGTGATGGCGTCGGTCATCGTGGTGGCCTCGGCCTCGGCTTCGAGCAGCGCCTTCTTCTGGAACTCGGGCACGCCCGCCTCGCGCGTGGCGACGAAGCGAGTGCCCAGCAGCACGCCGACCGCGCCCAGGGCGAGGGCGGCCACCAGGCCGCGGCCGTCGGCGATGCCGCCGGCGGCGATCACCGGAACGCGGACCGCATCGACGATCTGCGGCACGAGAGCCAGCGTGCCGATGGCGGCGAGCTCGTGGGTCGAGCGCTTCACCCAGATCGAGCGGTGGCCGCCCGCCTCGCTGCCCTGGGCGACCAGGACGTCCACCCCGTGGCCCTCGAGGGTGCGCGCGTCCTCCACCGTGGTGACCATGGCCATCACCTTCATGCCGCGGGCGTGGCAGCGGTCCACCAGATCGGCCCCGGGATCGCCGAGGCCGATCGACCACACCGGCACGCGCTCCTCGACGATCACCTCGAACGCGGCGTCGATGACGTCGGGAACGGCCGGCGGTCGCGCGGTCGTCGTCGGCAGCCCCAGACGCTCGCGGAATCCGTTGAGGGTGCCTTGCACCGCGGCCACCGTGGCGGCGGGGATCGCGGCGGGATCGGTGGGCGGCCGCAGCTCGTTGGGCATGAAGAGGTTCACGCCGAACGGACGATCGGTGGCGGCGCGCACGCGGCGGATCGCCTCGCGGATCTGATCGGGCGTGAGGTTGAGGCCCGCGATGATCCCCAGGCCGCCCGCCTTCGACACTTCGGCCACCAGGTCGGGGCCGGCCACGCCACCCATCCCGGACTGCACGATCGGATGCTCGATGCCCAGCAGGTCGCAGAGCGGGGTGCGCAGGCTCATGACGCAAACTCCTGCCGCGCGAGCTCGCGCAGCTTCACCCGCTGCACCTTGTCACCGTGAGGGCTCGGCGTGCGGGGAACGTCGGCCACGAAGCGGACGTGCCGAGGAATCTTGTAGGACGCGATCTTGCCGCGACAGAAGGCGCGCAGCTCGTCTTCGCTCGGACGGGCATCGGGCCGGGGGATGACGTAGGCCACCGGGACCTCGTTCATCTCGGGATCGGGTACGCCGACCACGAAGGCCTGCTCGACGTCGGGATGAGTCGAGAGATAGGCCTCGATCTCCCCCGGCGCGACCATGAAATGGCTGATGCGCAGTGTCTCCTTGAGCCGGCCCTTGAAGACCGTGTGGCCGTGGCCGTCGTGCGCGGCGAGGTCCCCGGTGCGGAACCAGCCGTCCTCCGTGAAGGCCGCGCGCGTCTCCTCCGGCTTGTCGAAGTAGCCGCGCGTGACCAGGGGCCCGCGGAACTGTAGCTCGCCCTCTTCGTCCGCGGCGCACGGGCGCCCGGTGTCCGGGTGCACGACCCGGACCTCGAGCCCGGGGGGCGGGATGATGCCGGGCTGCGCGCGCAGCTCCAGCGGCTCGTCGAGGTCGTGGAAGAGGGCCAGCGCGTTGACCTCGGTCATCCCGTACGGCTGGAAAGCCTGCGCGACGCCCAGCCGCTTGATGACCGCGTCGAACATGGCCGGGCCGCCGCCGCCCACCGACGCGAAGCCGCCCGTGCGCAGCGTGGAGTGATCGTAGCGGTCGAAGTCGGGATGCTCGAACATCGGCTTGAGCATCGTATCGACGGCATGGAGCACGGTGCAGCGCTCCTGCTCGATCAGCATCAGCGCGCGGAGCGGATCCCACACGTCCATGAGAATCAGCGTGGCCCCGTGGCTCCAGGTGGAGAGCGGGATGTTGAGGCCGCCCCAGGTCCCGGCCGCTGGCATGGCCAGGAGTACGCGATCCTCGGGCGTGAGCCGCAGCTGCTCGCCGGTGTTCCAGCCGTGCGGCACGCAGTTGCGGTGGCTGATCATCGCGCCCTTGGGAAACGACGTCGTTCCCGAGGTGTAGAGCAGGGTGAACACGTCGTCAACGGAGCCACCGGAGCCACCCCCCATCTCGGCCAGGCCACCCACGTTTCTATCCGTGCTGGCGGACCCCGCTCCAAATAGATCCCCAAGCGCGTGGCAGCCGGGATACGGATCTTCCGCGTCGACGAGCACGTGGCGCAGGTGCGGCAGCGCGGCGCTGGCGAGCTCGCCGGGGACGGCGGTGGCCAGCTCGGGGATCACCTGGTGCAGCGTCTCGAAGTAGTCGATCGGGCCCAGGTGATCGGTGACGAGCAGCGCGGTGGCCTTCGACTGGCCGAGGATGTAGCCGAGCTCGTGGGCCCGATAGCGCGGGTTCAGCGCCACCACCACGATGCCCAGGCGCGCCGCCGCGTACTGCGCGACGAACCACCCCGGTCGATTGGGCAGCCAGATCGCCAGCGAGTCGCCCTTACCCAGCCCGAGCGCGGTCAGGCCGGCGGCGAGCGTGTCGACCCGGGCTGAGGAAGTCGGCGAAGGTGACCCGCTCGTCGCCGAGCACGATGGCCTCGCGTTCGCCGTGGCGGGCGGCGACCGCGGCCAGCAGGCCGTAGGCGGTCGCCGTCTCGAACGGGTTCGTCCGGCTCACGGACTACGCCCGGCGCGCGGGCGCGACGATGGTCGACGCGCCCGTCGGAACGCGCGCCCAGATCATGTAGACTTCTTGAAGTGCCGGGCGAGGGCGTCCAAGATGCGGGCCAGCGCTTCCTGCTCGGTGCGGCCCGTGACCGTGACCGCGTGCTCCACCGCGGTCACCACCCATTCCCCGACGTCGTTGCGGTATACCTCGACCTCGAATTGCATGGCCCCTCCGCGCGGGTAGTATCGCACCGCGCCCGGGTTCGCGGGTGATCGTCGTCGCGGCCAACTCCTACCGGGGCCGGCGCGGTCCGCGCACGCGCGTGGCCGCGCTCGTCCGCGCGCTCGAGGCGCTCGGCCTGCGCCGTGCGGGTCGTGTGGGATCAGGCCGAGCGGGGGACCACGCTTCGCAGCCCCGCCGCGCTCCGCTCGGTGCGGTGCGTCGTCGCCGCCGGCGGTGACGGCACGGTGTCGGCCGTCATCAACGAGCTGTCGGCCGACGTCCCGCTGGCCGTGCTGCCGCTGGGCAACGAGAACCTGTTTGCCGGGGCGTTCGGCTTCGAGGACGATCCCGGCGCGCTGGCCGGCGCCATCGCGCGCGGCACGCGCCAGCGCATCGACCTCGGCCGCGCGCACACCACCGCGGGCCGCCGACTGTTCACGCTGATGCTCAGCGCGGGATTCGACGCCGACGTCGTCCATCGCTTCACGCGCTGGCGCACCGCCGGCGGTGCGCCGCGCCGGGCCGGCCGGGCGGCCTACGTGCGGCCGCTGGCCGCGGCGCTGTGGTCGTATCCGCACGCCGCGATCACCTTGACCGCGGACGGCGTGGCGGTGGACGGCTCCCACTGTACGGTGGCCAACCTGCCCGACTACGCCCTCGACATGCGCCTGGCGCCCGAGGCCCGAGCCGATGACGGCCTGCTCGACTGGACGGTGCTGTCACGGTCCGGCCGGGTGGCGCTGGCCGGCTACGCGCTGGCGGTGGCCCGCGCCCGGCACACGCAGCAGGCCCACGTCCCGGTCGGGCGCGCGCGGAAGCTGACGCTGCGCAGTGCCGGGCCCGTTCCCGTGCAGATCGATGGCGATCCCTGGGGCTTCACTCCGGTGGAGGTGGAGGTGATGCCGGCGGCCCTTTCCGTCGTGGTGATATGATCGACGCGCGTTCGACACCGTCCAGCGAGGGTGCCATGACGACGCTGACCACGCGCGATCCGAGCCTGCCGGCCGCCTATTCCGACGCTCTCGATTCGCTCGCGCTCGCGCCGCTGTGGACCGCGCTGCACGCGCTCTTGCCCAACGAGCGCGTCACCGCCGCCGTCCCGCACGTCTGGCACTGGCGTGACGTCCGCACGCCGCTGCTCGAGGCCGCGCGCCTGGTGCCGATCGAGCAGGCGGAGCGCCGGGTGCTCGTCCTGCGCAACCCCGGGCTGGGTGGCACCTACGCGATCACCGCCACGCTGTTCGCCGGGCTGCAGGTCATCCTGCCGGGCGAGGCGGCGCCGAGCCACCATCACACGCCGGCGGCCCTGCGCCTGGTCGTGGAGGGACGCGGCGCGTACACGACGGTGGAGGGCGTGAAGTGCGCGATGGAACCGGGCGACCTGATCATCACGCCGCCCATGCGCTGGCACGATCACGGCCACGAGGGGACCGAGCCGGTGGTCTGGCTCGACGGTCTCGACATCCCGCTGGTCCGCAGCCTCGAGGCGGCGTGGGCGTCGAAGATGCGGCCGGCCGGCGTGCCGACGACCGCCAGCGATCCCTCGGAGGACGAGTTCACCGCGGCGGGCCTGGTGCCGCGCCGCTCGCGCTATCCGGCCACCGGCTTTCCGCAAGTCCGCTGGCCGTGGCGTACCGTGCGGGCGGCGCTCGCGCGCCTGGCCGCCAGCGCCGCCGCGGAGGCGCCGGTGACGCTGCGCTACGTCGATCCCACCACCGGCGCGCCGCCGCTGCCGACGATGGGCGCCGAGGCGCAGTGGTTGCGTCCGGGCGAGCGGACGCGGGCCGATCGCACGACCGTGAGTCGCGTGTATCACGTGATCGAGGGCCACGGGCTGAGCCGCGTGGGCGAGACGCAGCTGGCGTGGGCGCCGGGCGATACGTTCGTCGCGCCTCCGTGGCACTTCACCGACCACGCCAACAGTGGGGACGGTCCGGCCTGTCTGTTTCAGTTCAACGACGAGCCGGTGCTGCGCGCGCTGGCGCTTCTACAAGAAGAGAGTCGCTGAGGCCCGAGGCCCGCTGGTCGTCGTCCGTCGCTTCTGTCATGAGGGCGGACGCCTTCGTCACGGGTGAGTCTGGCTCACGGTCCCCCCGAATGCTCGAGCGCACGGTAGCGCGCTCGTCCCGCAGTCCTGCCCTCCACCGCGTCACGCCGCGAAGTCGTCCGGCTGCGCGGGACGGAACACGAGATCGACCGCGAGCCAGAGGGTCTTGCTGAGCGGATAGAAGGCGATCGGCATCAGCACCATCAGCACGCCGCCTCCGAACAGGATCGGCGTCCACGGCGGATCGGGCCAGGTGGCCAGCAGGACGAGCAGCAATGCCACTCCGAAGACGGTCTCGGTCACCAGAAAGTTCAGAAGGTAGGCGCCGAGCCAGTAGTCCTGCTCCTCCTCGTGCCCGCGCTCGAAGCGAAGGCCACAGGCCGGGCACCGCGGCCGGACCTTGAACCACGAGGCCAGGACGGCGCCCCCGCCACAGTGCGGACATCGCCCGCGGAGCGCGCGACCGAGGGATCGCCAGAGCGGCGGGCGCGGCAGCGGGCTCACGACGCCTCGATACCGGTCAGGCCGGGCGCCAGGCCAGGACGCGATCCGGCGTGATGGCCACCACCGCGCCGTCGGCCCGATCCAGCGGCAGCGTTGCGATACTGCGGATACTTGGCGACCAGCAGGTCGATGGCGCGCGAGAACTGAGCACCGCTCGTCAGCACCTCGGCGCGGCCCTCCACGATCACCCAGCAGAGCTGGCTCCAGTCCTCGTCCCAGCGATCGACGACCAGCGAGACGTGCGGGTTCGCCGCGATGTTGCTCAGGCGGCGCAGGTTGCGCGTGCGCTTGGGCTTGGCGTCGACCGCCGAGTAGCAGCGCGCGCCGTCGAAGGCGTAGCAGACGGGGACGACGAGCGGGTGACCGGCGGCGTCGACGGTGGCCAGGCGGCCGACGCGGGCGTCGCGCAGGAACGCGCTGGCCCACGCCGGCGCCGAGCGGACGGTACTTCTTGATCAGCTTCGCCCACTGGTCGAGCATCGGCAGGATCTTGTCGCGGCCCTCGGACGGCAGGCGAAGGATGGTGCGGTAGACGCCGGCGGCCGCCCACTTGTCGAGCAGTGCGGCGTCGGGGGCGGCGCCGAACACCGAGGTGGTGATCGTCTTCATGTCGCGTCCGGCCTTGGCCGCGAGCTCCTTCAGCTCGGCCAGTCCGGTGAGCACGCGATCGGCGTTGCGGCCGCGCGGGAACCAGCCGTCGCAGAAGTCGACCACGCGCTGAGCGTGTAGCGTGCTCTCGCCGCCCAGAGAATCGGCGGGTGCGGCTTCTGCGCCGGCTTGGGCCACGACCAGTCGGCTCGAAGCGCACGAACTCGCCGCTGTACTCGGCGACGTCCTTGGTCCACAGCTCCTTCATGGCCAGCACCTGCTCGCGCATGCCGCTGGTAGCGGGACTTGAAGATCGGTCCCGTGATGCTCCATCTCCTCCGCGTTCCAGCCGCCGCCGATGCCGAGATCGAAGCGGCCGTTCGACAGCAGGTCGACGCTGGCCACCGACTTGGCGGTGGTGATGGTGTCGCGCTCGATGATGAGGCAGATGCCGGTGCCCACGCGCAGCTTCTTGGTCACCGCGGCGGCCGCCATCAGCGACACGAACGGGTCGAGCGTGTGCTTGTACTCCTCGGGCAGCGTCGCGCCGCCGGCGAACGGGCTGCGGCGGCTGGTCGGGATGTGCGTGTGCTCGGGGACCCACAGCGACTCGAAGCCGCGGTTCTCGGCCTCGCGGGCCAGCTCGTCGATGCGGATCGCGTACTCGGTGGCGAAGATGCAGACGCCGATGTGCATGAGATCTCCTACGCTGGGTTGAGGAAAGAGCGAGAAGTGCGTGTGGGTGGCCAGCCAGCGGCCGTCGCGCCGCACGAGGGCGACGGTGCAGCGGCCGGGACGGCGGAACGTGGAGCCGTCCGGCTCGACGCCGAGCGAGTCCCAGGTGGTGGCCGACCCAGCCTGGTCGCCGATGATCGCGCCGCGGGCCTGGTCGTCGTGCACCGTGAACTCGCGGATGTTGCCCCACACCTTGTGCCACTGCGCGTCCATGACGCGCTCGATGCCTTCCGCCAAGGGGGCGACCGTGCCGAAGGCGACGATCTCGGGCGCGCACATCTTCCGGCCGCCCTCGAAGTCCACGCTCGCGCACGCGCGCCTGCCAGTCGCGCAGCCAGGCGCGCAGCGGCTCGATCGGATCGGCGGTATCGGCGCTCACAGGAAGATCGACTCCGGCAGGAACGCCGACACGATCCAGTTGGGCGCGTCGACGATCTCGCTGATCTTGAGGTCGACGGCCACCGAGCAGACGATGTAGGCCTGCTCGCGGCTGAGCCCGCGCTCCGCGCACGATGTGGTCGATCATGTAGCGGATGGCCTGCTGCGACGAGGCGTAGAGGTCGGGGCCGTTGGCGGTGGTCGCGTACCACGGGCCCGCGGCGGCCCTGCGCCGGCCGGCGGCCGACGCGAGCGCAGCTGCGGCTCGGGCGAGCGCCGCCCGCGTCGGAGATCGAAGCGCAGCGTGCACTCGCGCACTCATCTCGACGGCGGTGATGCACACCTCGCCGTCGCCCTGGGCGGCGTGGGCGTCGCCGACGCTGAACAGCGCGCCCGTCCACCAGCACGGGCAGGAAGAGCGTGGCGCCGGCGGTGAGCTGGCGGATGTCCATGTTGCCGCCGCTCCGCCGCGGCGGCATCGTGCTGTGCCCGCCCGGCTCGTCGAGCGCGACGCCCATCACGCCGGGAAACGCCTCGATGGGGACCGCGACCCGCTTGCCCATGCGCGCCACGCCGCCGTCGGAGGTCCCAGATGTTCAGGAACGGCTGCGCGAAGTCGGCCTCCGGCAGCAGCCCGCGGCCCGGACGGATCGCCGTCCAGCCGAAGTCGAGCGCCGGCCGCACGTCGAGGATCTCGATCGACCAGCGTGTCACCCGGCTGCGGCCCCGCGCACGCGAGACGGGACCGGTGAGGGGATGGCCGCGGAACGGGCCCGCGCGCCATCACGTCGGCGTGCGTGGACTTGCGGGAGTAGTAGTGGTCGGCGGCATCGCGCGTGTCGAAGACGACCGTGTCGCCGGGGTCGATCGTCAGCCGCGGGGCCAGCGCGTTGTTCCACTCGTGGTGGACCTGCTCGGCATCAGGATGCTCGCCTGTCAGGCGCTCCGGTCGGCGTGATCAGGCAGCGATCTCGTTCCAGACGACCATGCCGGTGCCGGAGCGCCAGGCGATGGCCGGCATGTAGGCGAGCACGTCGGCGGGACCCGCGTGAACGCGAGGACCAGCGATCCAGGCCAGGAGCTCGGCGGTGCCGCCGGAGCCGGCGTCCTCCATCCGCTCGAGCGTGCATTCGCGCAGCAGCGCCTCGTGGTCGCCGCGCTTGAGCAGATCCAGGAACCAGCGGTCGAACTCTTCGTCGACCCAGAAGTAGCGCGGACCGCCCGGCTCGTGCGAGAGGCCGCCGGTGGCGATCGACGGCGATGCGCTCGGGCCCCGGGTAGGCGCGCGAGCGATCTCGCGCAGCGTGCGGCCGACCTCGTAGGCGCGCGCGGGCGTGGGGATGGGCGGCACCGTGCAGTTCATCGTGACCGGGACCAGGCGGAAGCGCGCGTCGGGGTTCAGGTAGTGCGTCGGCACCGAGATGCCGTCGTCGAACTGCATCTCGCGCGCAGCCACGCCAGCGCCAGGCGGCGCCGCGCCCGCCTCGTTGACGATGAAGCGCGCGAGCGCGGCGTGGCCGGGCACGCGGTACTTCTCCATGCCGAGCCACTCGTCGAACCAGTCGGCCGGGCCCGACGTGCTCCTCGGCGATGCCGACCGTGTACTCGGGCACGTTGTTGATCGGCCAGTTCAGCAGGTGATCGTTGCTGAACATCACGATCACGTCGGGCCGGGCGACCTCCAGGCGCCGGCGCATCTCGGCCGTCGCGTGCAGGGCCAGGTGCTGGTACTCCTCGGAGGCCCGCGTGAACCAGCCGGTGAGGCCGGGGGAGTGGGTCATGGCCATCGCGGCCACGATCTCAGCCACGGCGTCCCTCCAGCCGCGCCTGCAGCGCCATCGCCTGCGCCGTCTCCTGCGGGAACGCCCGCTTGTAGCACTCGAGCGCGGCGCTGGCGTTGCAGTTGTGCGCGGCGCCGAAGAAGAGTCGCAGGATCTGCGGGACGTAGTACTGATGGACGCCCAGGTCCATCATGCCGCTTGGGGTCCTTGTCGCGGATGGCCTCGTACTCCTGCCGCGACTGAGACCGAACTCGCGGGCCAGGCCCTCGAGATCGGTCAGCCAGCGGGCCCGCAGCGCCGGCGTCCTTGCGGACGTGGTACATCATCACGTTGGTCGGCAGGGTCTTGTCGCAGCGCTCGACGTTACCCATCGGCGGCCGCCTTGAGGACCTTGGGGTTGACCTTCAGGAACATGATCACGCAGCGCTCCGTGCCCGAGATTGCGCACGTCGTGGGGGACGTTGGCGGGGAACTTCACGATGGCGCCCGGCCGGCACCTCGACCTCCTCGCCGCCGATGCTCATGTTCGCGGTGCCCTCCAGCACGAAGATCGCCTCCTCCTCGCGCGGGTGGCTGTGCATCACCGTCGACTGGCCCGGCTCGTAGCAGGCGATCTCCGACCAGAGCTGGTCGGTCTTGAAGAGCATCTTGCGCACGCGCTTGTCGGGGCGAAGCCCTTCAGCGCGTGGAGGTCGAAGACCTGCGCGACGCCCCGTGGTCGTGCGCGACCGCCGTCTCGTCGTCCATGGCGCCTCCTCGACTCACGGACGCTCAGTGTACTCCAACGACGATCGCTCCTCGGACGTGGTCGATTTCGGGTCAGCGGCTCTCGCGAGAGTCGGTCAGAAAGCAGCCGTCCCGACAGCGATTTGAGCCCGAAGAGGCCCAATAAACCAATCACTTACGCGTATGGTACCGGGCTTGCTCTAGGGATCCGGACATGGTTGAGATCATCGTGGCGGCGACGACGGTGGCAGTGATGGGGTTGACCGCGCTCAACGCGGCGCACGCGGGACTCTCGTCGGGCGCCTGGCCCGTCACATCGCGCGGCGCCACACGCATCTCGGCCTTGGCCTCTGGCTGCCGGCCTTCGGCTCACTCGCCGACGTGAGCACCTGGCTCGGCGCGTGGCGCTCGATTCTCGGCTCGCGCGATCCGGCGGTCGTCGCCATCCGGCTGGACGCCCGGCTCGTCGTCACCCGCTACCTCTACGTGGCCGTGACCTCGCAGACCTGGGCCATGGCGGTCACGCCATCGCGCCGAACCTGGCCTGAGGCGACACGGAACATCGACAGCGGTCGTCCGGAACGGACGCTCGCTGATAAAAATAAAAGCCGGCCGGGGATTCCCCGGCCGGCTTTCGTGTGACTGGCGTACCCGATCGAGGCGCTAGTCGGCGCCCAGCATCAGCTTGACGGACACCCGTCGCTGCTTGGCCTGCTCCTCTTTCGCCCCGTTCACCGGCGCCCCGTTCACCGGCCCGAGACCGACGGAGTTGATGCGCGGCAGCTCGGCGCCCTGCTCGATCAGATAGCGGCGCACCGACTCGACCCGCCGCTGGCTGAGCGTGACGTTGTATTCGCGCGCGCCGGTGGAATCGGTGAAGCCCTCGAGATCGACGGTCAGGTTCGGGTTCTCCTTCAGCTCCTTCACGATGGTCGCCAGCGCCGTCTGGGCGGCATCGCTGAGGTCAGCCTTGTCGAACGCGAACTGCACGTGAACGGTCTCGACCAGGCTGCGCTTGTTGCGATTGGTCCACAGACGCGTGAGCCGGCCGTCGACCTCGTCGGCGCGGACGCGGGCGGCCTTGGCGGTCTCGCTGGCCTGGCCCACCTGCGTCTCGACCCCGTTCAGCCGCTGCGTCGTCTCACCGACCTGACCCTCGACGCGCGTCACCCGCTGCGACTCCTCGCCCAGCCGGGTCTCCACCGAGCCGACTCGCGCGCCCACGCGCTGGTCGATCTCGGCCTCGCGCTTGCCGACCAGATCCTTCACCCAGTCCTTCGTCGCGCAGCCGGTCAGCAGCAGAGCCATCGCCGGCACCACCAGCATCCCTCGCATCACTCCCCGCATGTTCTTTCCTCCCCCGTCTGAAAGATCACTCCAACCGAGCAAGTCTGTGTGGGCCGCACCGGTGCAACGTGCGCGCCAGAGCCCGAAATCCGCGGAGTTTACGTGCAATCAGTGGAGAGTGACGGTGAGCCAGTGACAGGGAATGGACAGTCGGAGTCAGCCGCGTGACGGAGAACTGTTCGCATCGAGGGCCGTGGCCTGGTCGCCCGGCCAGGCGGCTACACCCTTAGGTGTGGCCTGGGGGGATCGGGCGGGGAGCGAGTCAGCGGCAGACGGCCAGCGGCTGGCCGGGCTGGGCGTCGCGCCACTGCTCTTCGGTGACGCGATACGAGCGGCCCTGCCCATCGGCCACCCAGTACTCGGTGACGAACTTTTCGCGTTGTATCGGGCTCACGCGTCCCGTCTCGTCGTTGGTCACGCCACGAAACTCGCTGACCATCCGCGTGCGCTGATCCTTCGACGCGACGTCGATGGTGACGGGCGTGCACGAGAGCGCGGCGCAGCCGGACAGCGGCAGCCGCGAGGCCGAGACACCGAGGCCAACGACCGCCACTGCATCGCGGTTCATTCTGCCACACGAGCCCGCTTGACTTCGGACCCGTTTGGCACGACATTGACGCGCACCATGACGGCCACGGTCAGAGCCCCGCGTGTGTACGAACAGATCGTCGCCCACGTCGAGCGCGAGATCTATGAGGGGCGATTGCGTCAGGGCCAGAAGCTTCCGCCCGAGCGCCAGCTCGCGCGCGATCTCAAGGCCAGCCGCGTCGCGGTCCGCGAGGGCCTGCGCACGCTCGAGCTGCGCGGCCTCGTCGAGGTGCGCCAGGGCTCGACCGGCGGCTACTTCGTGCGCGAGGCCGACGACCGGCCGCTGGTGCGCGACTTCGAAACACTCTTCCGGCTGAGCCGTATCTCGCGGGCGCAGCTCATGGAGGCGCGCCGCTTCATCGAGCCCGAGGTCGCCTTCCTGGCCGCGCGGCGCGCGACGGACGTCGATCTCAAGGCGCTGGGGGCCGCGCTCGAGCAGCGCTCGGAGCAGGAAGCCACCGGCCTGGCCCGCCGCCTCGACTTCGAGTTCCACCGGCTCCTCGGCGAGACCGCGCGCAATCCGGTCTACGCCGTGCTGACCCACGTGCTGATGGAGCTCGAGTCCGAGGTCGTGGTGCCGTCCATTCCGCTGACCGAGGACGACAGCCTGCGCCTGGACGCGGCCCATCGCCGGATCTTCGAGGCGGTGGCGGCCCGACGGGCGGTGGAGGCCCGCGAGGCGATGGCGGCGCACATCGAGGACGTGCAAGCTCGGGTGGATCGCGCCGCGCTCACCCTCTAGTCGAGGGCGTTTCTGAAAACGCTCGTCCGTAACATCGGCCGACTGGTCAGCGGCGACCTCCGGCGGCCCCTTCTCGACGCCGACTCCCTCGTGCTGCGCGACGGCCTCATCACCGGCATCGGGCGAGGCCTCGACGAGGATGCCGACACGGTCATCGACGCGCGCGGCACCACCGTGATGCCCGGCCTCATCGACTCCCATGTGCACCCGGTGTTCGGCGACTTCACCCCGCGGCAGCGGACCACCGACTTTCTCGACTCCGCGCTGAACGGTGGCGTGACCACGGCGATCTCCGCCGGCGAGGTGCATCTGCCCGGCCGCCCGCGCGACATCGTGGGGCTCAAGGCGCTGGCGATCGTGGCGGCCAAGGCGTGGGCCAACTTCCGGCCCGGCGGCGTCAAGGTCGAAGCGGGCGCGCCGATCCTCGAGCTGGGCCTGACCGAAGCGGACTTTGCCGAGATGGCCGCCGCCGGCGTGAAGCTGGTGGGCGAGATCGGGCTCGGCTCGGTGAAGACCGGTCACGACGCCGCCCCGATGGTGCGCTGGGCCAAGCAGCACGGCATGACCGTCACCATCCACACCGGCGGGCCGTCCATCGCCGGCTCCAATCCGATCAACGCCGACGTCGTCCTGGAGGCGCGGCCCCACGTCGTCGGCCACATCAACGGCGGAACGACGTCCATGTCGCCGGCGGAGATCGAGCGACTGGTGGCCACCGACATGGCGCTGGAGATCGTGCAGTGTGGCAACGTGCGGACCGCGCTGCACACGCTGCGGGCGGCGCGCGACGCGCGCGCGATCGATCGCCTCATCATCGGCAACGACGCGCCCTCCGGCACCGGCGTCATCCCGCTCGGCGTGCTGCGCACCCTCAGCCTGCTGGCCTCGCTCGGTGACCTGGCGCCGGCCGAGGCGATCGCGTGCGCCACCGGCAACACCGCGCGCGTCTATCGGCTGAACCGGGGGCTGATCGCCGAGGGCCGCGAGGCGGATCTGGTCGTGTGCGATGCGCCGATCGGCTCGGTGGGCGGCGATGCGCTGGCCGCGCTGGCCGCCGGCGATCTGCCCGGCATCTCGATGGTGCTGGTGGACGGCAAGCCGCTGGTGGCTCGCAGCCGGAACACGCCACCCGCCGCTCGCGCGGCCGAGGTCGTCAAGGGGCAGGGGCCGGGCGGCGGCGGTCACTGAGCGATGCGGATCGAGCCATTCAAGGGCTACCGCTTCGGCATCGATCGGGTGCGCGACGTGAGCCAGGTGGTGGCCCCGCCCTACGACCAGATCAGCCCCGAGATCCAGGACCGCCTCTACGCCATGCATCCGCTACAACATCGTCCGCGTCTCGTACCCGCGCGACGAGCCCGGCCCGGGCGAGGTCGCCGACAAGTACGAGCGCGCGGACGAGACGCTCGAGCGGTGGCTGCGTGAGGGCCGGTGGGAGCGCGACGACCGAGAGTCGATCTACCCTTACTCGCAGACCTACCACGTGGGCGGCCGCGAGGTGACCCGGAGCGGCTTCATCGCGCTCGGCGAGGTCAGCGACTATGCGCGAGGCATCGTGCTGCCGCACGAGCGGACGCACGCCGGCCCCAAGCGCGATCGAATGCAGTCTGCTGGAGCGGACCGGTGCGGACATCGGCCTGCTGTTCATGCTCGTCGGCGATCCGGACGGGCGCCTGCGGGCTGCCACCACCGGGCGGGGTGACGCGATCGCCGAGGCGACCGATCTGCGCGGCGAGCACCACCGACTCTGGCGCGTCACCGATGCCGACGTGGTCCGGGCGGTCAAGGCGCTGATGGCCGACGCGACGGTGATCATCGCCGACGGCCACCACCGCTACGAGACCGCGGTGGCGTATGCCGCTCGTCACCCGGAAGCGCAGCAGAAGATGATGGCGTTCTTCACGCCTGCAGGCGCCGGGGCTCACGATCTTTCCCAACCACCGGCTCGTCCACGACGTGGTCGGCTTCACGCTCCCGGCGCTACTCGAGCGCGCGCGGCGCTGGTTCGACGTCACCCCGCTGGCGGATCCGCTCGCCTTCACGCCGAGTCCCGCGCGCCTCGGCGTCGTGGCCGCAGGCGAGGCCGCGACGCTCACGCTGCGGCCGGAGGCGGCCGCCGACATTCCGTGGCCGCCCGGCACCTCGCCGGCGTGGCGAAGCCTCGCGGTCTCGGTGCTGCACGAAGGGCTGCTCCGACCGCTGCTCGGCATCGACGACGCCAAGCTCGACGCGCGGACCAACGTGGACTACACGGCGGACCAGGCCGAGGCGGTGCGCTGGGCGCGCGACGGGCGCTACCAGGCGGCGTTTCTCATCGCGCCGACCACGCCCGACGAGCTGCAGGCGGTCGTGCGCGGCGGGCGAGGTCCTGCCGCAGAAGTCGACGCACTTCTATCCCAAGCTGCTCGACGGTCTGGTGTTCCACCTCCTGGGCTCCTGAGATGCGCGTCCTCCTGGGGTCCTGAGATGCGTGTCATTGGCGTCGATCTGGCGTGGGGACCGCGCGGCCGCACCGGGCTGTGTGCGGCCGAGGCCGGGCGGGTGCTCGACTCGGCCACCGTGCGCACCGACGCCGAGATCGACGCGTGGATCGGGGGCTGGAGCGTGCCGGATGGGGACGTCGTGGTGGCGATCGACGCCCCGCTGATCGTCCTGAACACCGCCGGCCGCCGTCCCTGCGAGGGCGTCTTCTGCCGGGCCATGGCTCGGCGGCAGGCCGGCGTGTATCCCGCGCACCTGAACCTGCCGGCGTTCCGCGACGGCGTGCGCGCCGCGGCGCTCGCCCGGCGTCTCGGCCTGGCGCTGGATCCTGCCGCCTGCGTGATCACGCCGGCGCGGGCGGCGATCGAGGTGTACCCCCACTCGGCCCTGGTGTCGCTCTTCGAGCTGGCGCGGACGATCAAGTACAAGAGCCGGCCGGGGCGCTCGCCGGCGGCGCGCCGCGCGGCGTTCGACGACCTGCTGGCCTGTCTGCGCGCGCTCGCGACGCACGATCCGCCGCTGGACGTCACGACCTCGCCGCGCTGGGCCGCGCTCCAGGCCCTGGTCGCGGCGGGCCGGCTGGAGGCCGCCGAGGACGAGATCGACGCCTATGTGTGCGCCTACGTCGCGATCTATCATCGGCGCTGGCACGGGCGACGCTCTCTGGTGGTGGGCGACGTGGCCAGCGGGTATATCGTCACCCCGGTGGACGCCGCCGCCGACACCGCGCTGCGGCAGTGGGGCGAGCGGCTCGCCGTTCCGGTCTCGTGAGGAGGAGGCGGTCATGGTGAAGATTCGCAAGCTCGTGACGGTGGTCGAGGAGATCCTGAGCGACGGCGGGCGCGAGGCCCGGCGGCCGCTGCGCAAGGCCGCGGCGGTGGCGGTGATCGAGAACCCCTTCGCGGGGAAGTTCGTCGACGACCTCACGCCGCTGATCGACGCCGGCGAGGAGCTCGGCGCGCTGCTGGCCAAGAAGGCGACCGAGGCGCTGGGCGCGCCGGCCGAGTCTTACGGCAAGGCCGCGGTCGTCGGCGAGGGCGGAGAGTACGAGCACGCGGCGGCGCTGCTCCATCCCAAGCTCGGCGCCCCGCTGCGGGCGGCGGTCGGGGGCGGCAAGGCCATCATCCCCTCGGCCAAGAAGCTCGGCGGGCCCGGCACCGCCATCGACGTGCCGCTGCACTTCAAGGACGCCGCCTTCGTGCGCACGCACTACGACGCGATGGAGATCCGCGTGCCCGACGCCCCGCGCTCGGGCGAGATCGTGCTGGCCATCGTGGTCACCGACGGCGGCCGACCGCACGCGCGTATCGGCGGTCTCACCAAGGACGAGGCGAAGAAAGAGGACGGGCAGCGCTGATGCGCTACGGTCTGCGCTTGCCGTCCTTCGCGCTGGGGCCGCGGCTTACGGCCTCGCTGGCCGACATGGGACGCTACCTGCGTCGCGCCGAAGACCTCGGCTTCGACTCCGCGGTGACGATCGATCACCTGCTGCTCACGCCGCCCGCGTACGCCTGCACGTGGCTGGAGCCGATGACCATGCTGGCGGCGCTGGCCGGGGTGACGCGCACCATCCGGCTCGGCACGATGGTGCTGGTGCTGCCGCTACGCAACCCGGTCTACTTCGCCAAGGAGTGGGCGACGCTCGATCTGCTCTCCGGCGGCCGGAGCATCCTGGGCCTCGGCGTGGGCTGGCACGAGGACGAGTTCGCGCTCATGGGCGTGCCGTATCGCGAGCGCGGGCCACGCACCAGCGAGGCGATCGAGGTGCTCAAGGCGCTGTGGGCGGGTGACGGCGTCACCTACGAGGGCAAGTACTACCGGTTCCGCAACCTCACGATCGATCCCAAGCCCGTGCAGCAGCCGCACCCGCCGATCTGGATCGGCGGCGGTACCCAGCCCTCCGAGAAGGTCTACGGCCAGACGGTGCCGGACATCTCGCCCGTGCTGCGGCGGATCGCCAGGTACGCCGACACGTGGGTCCCGCATTCCTCGGCCACGCCGGAGATGGTCAAGGGTGACTGGGCCAAGGTCCAGGCCTTCGCGCGCGAGGCCGGACGCGATCCGGCCCGCATCGGTCGGGTGTACTCGAACTTCGTCTGGGTGCTCAAGCCCGGCGAGCGGCCGGAGTCGGCCGCGCCGCACTTCAAGGTCTACTCCGGCATGGACCTCGACTACTGGAAGACGTACTACCTGCTCGGCACCGCGGAAGAGATCGCGGCGCGGATCAGCGCGCGGATCGCCGCGCTCGACGGGGGCGTCGATCAGATCGTCCTCAACCCGCTCGACTGGGGGCTCGAGCAGCTCGAGCTGATCGCCGGCGAGGTGCTGCCGCGCGTGAAGGGCTGACGATCGCCGCGCCGATCCGCTACACCGGCGAGCGGATCAAGCGGCTGGAAGATCCGCGGCTGCTCCGCGGCCGCGGTCGCTACCTCGACGACATCGTCCTGCCCCGCATGCTGGCGCTGGCCTTTGTCCGCTGTCCCCACGCCCACGCCACCGTCGGGGCGATCGACGCGGCGGCCGCCCGCGCGCTGCCCGGCGTGGCGGCCGTGCTGACCGCCGAGGATCTCGAGACCGAGCCGCTGTCGCCCGGACTGACGGGGCAGGGATTCGTGCCGACCGCGTGGCCCGCGCTGGCGGCAGCGGAGGTGGAATACGGCGGGCAGGCCGTGGCCATCGTGGCGGCGGAGAGCGCGTCGATCGCCGCCGACGCTCGCGCGCTCGTTCGGTGGCCTACACGCCGCGGCGCGCCGTGGCCGGCATCGACGAGGCACTGGCCGCCGGGCAGCTGCTGGTGCGTCGCACCGGCAGCCACGGCGAGGTCGAGGCCGTGTTCGCCGACGCGCCGCTGACGTTTACCGAGACGTTCACCCACGGCCGCTGCGCCGCGGTGCCGATGGAGCCGCGCGGTGTGATCGCCGACTGGGACGGCGACACCCTCACGCTGTGGGCGTCGACCCAGACCCCGTCGATGCTCCGCACCGCGCTGGCCGGCGCCCTCGGTCTCACGCAATCGCGGGTCCGCGTCATCGTTCCCGACGTCGGCGGCGGCTTCGGGCTGAAGGTGCACGTGTTCCCCGAGGACGTGGCGGTGGCCGCGGCGGCGCGCCGGCTCCGACGTCCCGTGAAGTGGGTCGAGGAGCGCCAGGAGAACCTGGGCGCGACAGTTCACGCCCGCGAGGGGCGGGTCACGGTGGACGTCGCCGCCGATCGCACCGGCCGGGTGCGTGGCCTGCGGGCCGCGCGTCATCTCCGACGGCGGCGCGTACCACATCTATCCGCTGACGGCGGCGCTGGAGCCGCTCGGTGCCGCGTCCATCCTGCCCGGGCCGTACCGGATCGAGGCGTACGCGTGGGACGCGCTGGCGGTGCGCACGCACAAGCCCCCGCTGGGCGCGTACCGCGGAGTGGGCATGACGATGGGCGCGTTCGTCATGGAGCGCGTCATGGACCTGGTGGCCGAGCGCGTGGGGCTCGATCCCGCCGAGGTGCGCCGGCAGAACCTGATTCCGGCCGACGCGTACCCGTGGACGTCGCCGACGGGGTACGTCTACGACAGCGGCGACTATCCCCGCGCGCTCGAGCACGCCCTCGAGCTGGCGGACTACGCGACGCTGCGCCGCGAGCAGGCGGCCGCGCGCGCTCAGGGCCGACTCGTCGGCGTCGGGCTCGCGTGCTACACGGAGTACACCGGCATGGGCGCCGAGGGATTCCGCCGTCGCGGCCTGACGGACCTGCCCGGCGTGGAGGCGGCCACGCTCACGATGGACGCCGACGGCAGCGTGCGCTGCGCCACGAGCTTTCCCTCGCAGGGGCAGGGGCACGCGACCACCATCGCCCAGGTGGTGGCCGATCGGCTCGGCATCGCGCTGCAGTGCGTGCGCGTCGTGCCGTCCGACACGTCGATCGCGCCGGCCGGCAGTGGCACCTTCGCCAGCCGCGGCGCGGTGTCCATCGGCGGCACCGTGGCGGTGGCCGCCGACCGCGTGCGCGAGCGGCTGCGCGCGCTGGCCGCCCAGCAGCTCGAGGCGGCGGCGGCCGATATCGTCCTCGCCGACGGCCGCGCTCACGTGCGCGGCTTTCCCGAGCGCGGCATCGCGGTGGCCGAGCTGGCGCGGCTGGCGGCCTTTCCGCCGCGCGGCGGATTGCCAGCCGGCCTCGAGCCGGGCCTCACGGCCACGGTGTCCTTCAATTCTCCCGGGCCGACCTTCTCCGGCGCCGTGCACGTGGCCCTGGTGGAGATCGATCGCGAGACGGGACGGGTGGTCGTGCGGCGCTACGTGGTGGTGGAGGACTGCGGACGCGTCGTGAATCCAATGATCGTCGAAGGCCAGATTCACGGGGCGGTGGCGCAGGGCCTGGGTGAGGCCCTGCTGGAGTCGATCGTCTACGACGCCGACGGCCAGATTCTCACCGGCACGCTGATGGACTACGCGCTGCCCCGGGCCGATGAGGTTCCGACCTTCGAGATCGGGCACCTGCAGACGCCCGCGCCGGGCATGCCGGATGGCGTCAAGGGGATGGGCGAGGGGGGCACGATCGGCGGGCCGGCGGCCCTGGCCAACGCGGTGGCCGACGCGGTGCGCCCGCTCGGCGTGCGGATCGTGGCGCTGCCCATCAGCGCACAGGTCATCGCGGCAGGCCAGTCCTAGTAAGATCGAAGCATGACGGTGGCCTCGCTCGCCCTGATCCGGCGGCTGGAAGACAACGTGGGTCGGGTGCTGGTGGGCAAGCCCCAGGCCATCCGGCTGGCCGTGGTGGGACTGCTGGCCCGGGGCCACCTGCTGATCGAGGACGTGCCGGGTGTGGGCAAGACCACCCTGGCGGCGGCGCTGGCCCGCTCGATCGGCGTGGGGTTCCAGCGCATCCAGTTCACCTCGGACATGCTGCCTTCCGACATCCTCGGCGTCACGGTGTGGGAGCCGACCCGCGGCGAGTTCGTCTTCAAGCCGGGCCCGCTGTTCACCAACGTGGTGCTGGCCGACGAGATCAATCGCACGACGCCGAAGACGCAATCGAGCCTGCTGGAGGCGATGAACGAGGCGCAGGTGTCGCTCGATCACTCGACCTATCCGCTGCCGCGTCCCTTCATGGTCATGGCCACGCAGAACCCGCTCGAGTACGAGGGCACGCACCCGCTGCCCGAGTCCCAGCTCGATCGCTTCCTGCTGCGCATCCGCATCGGCTATCCGGTCGCCTCCGACGAGAAGGCGATCCTGCGCGGCGGCGGCACGCTGGTCCCGGAGTCGCTGGCGCCGGTGGTCACGGCCGCCGACGTGGTGGATCTGCAAGACCAGGTGGATCGCGTACGCGCCGACGAGAGCGTGCTCGACTACCTGATGGCGCTGGTCGAGGCCACGCGCCAGTCGCCGCTGCTGCGGCTGGGCGTGAGCCCGCGGGGCTCGCTGGCCCTGCTGCGAGCGGCGCGCGCCCGCGCGCTGGCCGACGGCCGCGAGTTCCTCGTGCCCGACGATCTCAAGGCGCTGGCGGTGCCGGCGCTGGCCCACCGCGTGCTCTTGAGGACCGCGTCCGGCAGCGAGGCGGGCGCCGAGGCGGTCATCGGCGCGCTCGCCGATAGCGTGCCGGTCCCGCGTTGACGCGGCGCGGTCTGCGAGATTTCTTCCGGCCGCGCCGGACGATCCGGCCGACCCGCGACGGCTGGTGGTGTCTGGGCGCCGCCATGGCCCTGGGCTTCGCCGCGATGAACACCGGCAACAACCTGCTGTACCTGCTCGCCTCGCTGCTGCTGGCCCTGATCATCGTCTCCGGGATCCTGTCGGAGCAGAGCATGCGGCGCCTTCGGCTCGCCGCCGTGATCCCCGAGGAGATCTACGCGGGCAGCGCCACCGCGCTGGGCGTGCGCGTGGCCAATCGCAAGCGCTGGCTGCCATCGTACTCGGTGACGCTGGAGGCCGGCGAGCGTCGCCTCTACCTCGACCGCCTGCGCGCGGGCGAGGAGCGGCTGGTGGCGTGGGAGGCCACGTTCGCGGCGCGCGGCCGCCAGCGACTGGCCGGCCTGCGCGTGGTCACGCGCTTTCCCTTCGGACTCTTCGTGAAGACGGGTCGCCTGATTCTCGACGAGGACGTCCTCGTGTTCCCCGCGGTCGTGCCGGTCGATGGCGCGCGGCGGCGCGCGCTCGCCGGCGGCGGCGCGCGTGCCGTCCGCCAGCGCGGGCGGGGGCACGATCTCTACAACCTCCGTGACTACCGCTCGGGTGACGACCGCCGATTGATCCACTGGCGCAGCAGTGCGCGGACCGGGACGCTGATGGTGCGCGAGACCCAGGCGGAGACGGCGCTGGACGTTCGCCTGCTCCTGATCGGACACGGCCACTCGCCGGAGCGGCTGGAGGCCGGGCTGTCGGAGGCCGCGTCGCTGGCCACGTACCTGCTCGGCACCGGCGCGACGGTCGAGCTCGTCGGACGGGGCGTCCACGTGCCGTCGGGGCGCGGGCGCGCCCACCGGCGTCGCGTGCTGACCGCGCTGGCGCTCTACGATCCCGCGTCCGCGCCGGCCGTCGCACCGCCGGCCGCGCGCGCGGTCGCGGAGGTCGCGGTGGACCTCGGATGAGTCCGACGCCGGCGCGCGCGCTGGTGCTCGCCGTCTACCTGCTGGTGGCCATCGCGCTCGTGGCGCTCTTCGTCGGTGGCCTGCTCGGCCTGCCCGGCTTGCTCGTGGTGAGCGCGGTGGCCGTGGGCTCCTGGTGGATCGAGCCCCTGCGTCACCGCATCGACCGGGTGCGGCACCTCGGCGTCGCCATCGTGGCGCTGGCGGCGGCCTGGCTGGTGGTCGAGGTCGTGACCGTGGCGCCGACCGTGCTCGACGCCTTCAGCCACCTGCTGGTGTTCCTGCTCCTGGTGAAGCTCTACACGCGCCGCACCCTGCGCGACGCCCGCGACATCTCCTTCCTGGCGTTCTTCGCGCTCGTCGCCGTCTCGCCGGTCACCACCAGTGCGGTCTTCCTCGCTCTGTTCGTGGTGTTCGTGGCGGCGGGGACCTGGCTCTTGATGGCGCGCCACCTGCTGGGGGAGACGGAGAGCCTGACCGAGCCGGCGCCGCGCCCGTCGGCCGCGGCGATGGGACGCGACCTGCTGACGCTGTCGCTGCTCGCCTCGATCGCGACGCTCGCGGTGACGACCGTGCTCTTCCTGTTCATTCCGCGGATCGGGCAGGCCGCGCTGCCGCTGCGCACCCAGGCCGGCCGCATCGTGGCCGGCTTCACCGAGAAGGTCGAGCTGGGCGCCTTCGGCGAGATCGAGGCCGACACCTCGGTGGTCATGCGCGTGCACTTGAAGGAGTGGATGGGCGGCGCCGGTCCGGCCGAGGCGCTGCCGTCGCTGCGCTGGCGCGGCATCGCCTTCGACCAGTTCGACGGCCGGACCTGGACGGTGAGCAAGTCCACCTCCCGGCTGACGCTGAGGCGCCAGCTTCCGGTGCCGTTCCCGATCCACCGCTACTACGGCGGGCCGGTCCTCACGCAGGAGGTCTATCTCGAGCCGATCGGCACCGAGATGGTCTTCGCCACGCCGCGCGTGCTGCGGCTGCAGGGCCGCTCGGACTTCATCACCATCGACGATCTGGGCAACCTGCTCGTCCCGGTGCCGGCCGCGCGCCTGCACTACACGGTCGAGTCCGAGCCCGAGGTCGGCGATCCCCGCCGCGCCAACCTGGCCGACGCGCGGCAGCCGGTGGACCCGCGCTGGCATGCGCGCTTCACGCAGCTGCCGCCGATTCCCACGCGGATCGCCGCGCTGGCGCGCGAGGTGACGGCCGGCAGCCGCGATCGCTTCGAGGCGGCCCAGCGGCTGACCGCGTGGCTCAGCCGGGAGCTGACCTACACGCGGGTGCTGGAGCGCGTCACCACGCTCGACCCGCTGGAAGAGTTTCTGTTCGTGCGCCGCAGCGGCAACTGCGAGTACTTCGCCGCGGCGCTGGCGGTCATGCTGCGCTCCCTCGACATCCCGGCCCGCGTGGTCAACGGCTTCCAGCGCGGGGAGTGGAATCCTTACGGTGAGTACTTCATCGTGCGGCTGCGCGACGCGCACTCGTGGGTCGAGGTCTTCGTGGAGGGCGCGGGCTGGGTGACGCTCGATCCATCGCCTCGCGGCGCCGTCGACACGCCGGGCGGCGGCATCGCCGCGGCGTTGTGGCTCGACGCGCTGCGGCTGTCGTGGTACCGCTACGTGATCAACTGGAGCCTGACCGATCAGCTGGCCGCCGCCGAGGCGGTGCGGCGGGCGACCTGGTCGTGGAGCGCCGCGGCGCTGTCCCTGCCCAATACCGGCCGGGCGCCGCGGGTGGCGCTCGCGGCCCTCGCGGCGACGCTCGCGCTGGTGGCGGCCGCGGGATGGCGGCGACGGGCGGCGGGCACCGCACCGGAGGCGGTCATGCCCCGCTTCTACCTCCGAGCCTTACGGGCGCTCGCCCGGCGGGGGCTCGCGCCGGCGCCCGGCGAGACGGCCCGGGAATTCGCGGGCCGGGCAAACGAGCGCCTGCCGGCATCCGAACCCGCGGTAGCATGCGTAACGGCCGCGTACGAGCGCGTGCGCTTCGGCGCGCTGGCGCTGACGCGGGCCGAGGCCGAGCTGGTCGACGCGGCGGTGGCGACACTCGAAGGAGGCGACATGGGCAGCGCACAACCGGGAGCGAGGTAGACATGGGCGTCCGCGACCTCGAGATCGCACGGTCGGTCACGCTGAAGCCCATCCAGGCGATCGGTGAAGCCCTCGGGCTGGCCGCCGACGATCTGGAGCCCTACGGCCGCCTCAAGGCCAAGGTGCGCTGGGAGGCGGTCGCCCGCCTGGCGAACCGGCCCGATGGCGCGCTGGTGCTCGTCACGGCGATGACGCCGACACCGGCGGGCGAGGGCAAGTCCACGACGACGGTGGGGCTGGCCGACGGATTCCGCAAGCTCGGCCGGCGCTCGATCGTCGCGCTGCGCGAGCCGTCGCTGGGCCCGGTGTTCGGCATGAAGGGCGGAGCGGCCGGCGGCGGCCGGGCCCAGGTCGCGCCGATGGAAGACATCAACCTGCACTTCACCGGCGACATGCACGCGATCGGCGCCGCCCACAACTTGCTCGCCGCGATGCTCGACAACCATCTGTCCCAGGGCAACCCCCTCGGCCTCGACACGCGCCGCATCCTCTGGAAGCGCGTGGTGGACATGAACGACCGCGCGCTCCGGAACATCGTGCTCGGGCTCGGCGGCACGGCGCACGGCGTACCGCGAGAGGGTGGATTCGAGATCACCGTGGCCTCCGAGGTCATGGCGATCCTCTGCCTGGCCCGCGACCTGGCCGACTTCAAGGCGCGCGCCGAGCGCATCGTCGTGGGCGAGACGGCGGACGGCACGCTGGTCGAGGCGCGCGGGTTGAAGGCCGCCGGCGCCATGGCCGTGCTCATGAAGGACGCGATCAAGCCCAATCTCGTCCAGACGCTGGAGGGGACGCCGGCCTTCGTGCACGGCGGGCCGTTCGGCAACATCGCGCACGGCTGCAACAGCCTGATCGCCACCCGGCTGGCACTGAAGCTCGGCGAGATCGTCGTCACCGAGGCCGGGTTCGCCATCGACCTCGGCGCCGAGAAGTTCATCGACATCAAGTGCCGGACCGGCGGCCTGAAGCCGGCGGCGGCGGTGGTCGTGGCCACGGTGCGCGCGCTCAAGCTGCACGGCGGCGTGGCGCTCGCCGATCTGGGCAAGGAGGACGTGGCCGCGCTCCGGCGCGGAAGCGACAACCTCGCCAAGCACGTGGAGAACGTCCGCACGATGGGGCTCTCGCCCGTGGTGGCGCTCAATCACTTCTCGGGCGACACCGAGGCCGAGGTCGCCGCGGTCATGGGCATCTGCCGCGACTGGGGCGTGCCGGCGGCGGTCTCGCGCGGCTGGGAGCTGGGCGGGGCGGGCACCACGGAGCTGGCCGAAGCGGTGCTCCGCGCGATGGGCAGCGGCCCGGCCAAGGCGCCGAGCTTCCTCTATCCCGACGATGCGCCGCTGGTGCGGAAGATCGAGGCGGTCGCCACCAAGCTCTACGGCGCCGAGGGGGTACGGCTGATGCCGCCGGCAGCCGCCAAGCTGGCGCGCTGGGAAGGGCTGGGGTATGGCCGGCTGCCCGTCTGCATGGCCAAGACCCAGAACTCGCTGTCCGACGACGCCAAGAAGCTGGGCCGGCCCCGCGACTTCACGGTGACGGTGCGCGACGCCAAGCTGGCCGCCGGGGCCGGGTTCGTCGTGGCCTACGCCGGCGACATCCTGACCATGCCCGGGCTACCCAAGGCGCCGGGCGCCGAAACGATGGACGTGGACGCCGACGGCAACATCGTCGGCCTGTTCTGAGCGATCCGGGGCGGCAGCACCAATCCTTGACCTACGGCGGGGCCGTAGCTCAAGGTATGGAGCCAAGACCGCCGATGCCCAGTGCGATCCGGCAACGGAGCCCGGAAGAGCTCGCCGCGGGCTACACTCGCGCCCACCGGTTGCTGGAGGTCACGGCGATCGTGCTGTTCGGCGCGCTGCTTGCGCTGCTGGCGATCCGCATCGCGGGATCGCTGTCCCAGGCCCCCTGGACCTTCCCGCTGGCGCTGGTCGCCGCGATGATCGTCGCGGACTTCCTCTCGGGGCTGGTGCACTGGGGCGCCGACACGTGGGGGACCGTCGAGACGCCGCTGCTGGGGACAAGCCTGATCCGCAGCTTCCGCGAGCACCATGTGGACCCGAAGTCGATCACGCAGCACGACTTCATCGAGGCCAACGGCAACAGCTGCCTGGTGCTGCTCCCGGTGGTGGCGCTGGCCTTCGCCTTGCCGATCTCGCGGGGCGCGTCGTGGGGGCTGTTCGGCGCCACGTTCCTGGGCATCCTGTGCTTCTTCCTGGCGGCCACCAACGAGATCCACAAGCGGGCGCACCAGGACGTCCCGCCGCCGGCGTTCCGGGCGCTTCAGCGCATGCACGTGTTGCTGCCGCCGCGCGTGCACGACATCCATCACGAATCGCCGTTCGCCAGGTACTACTGCATCACGACGGGCTGGATGAACGCGCCCCTGACGGCGATCGGCTTCTTCTCGACCGTCGAGAGGATCATCACCCGGATGACCGGCGCCATCCCCCGGCACGACGATATCGGCCGCGAGGCGGCACTGGAGCTGGCCGCCTCCCTCGGCATCATCCGACCAGGGCCCCGGCGGGCCTCGCCGTCGCGGCCAGGTGGGTGAAGTCGCCGGGCAAGCCGAGGGGGGCGGGTCAGGCGCCGGTTCCCCCGGCCGGCTCGCCGGCCGCACCCGCGACTTGACGTCGGGCGGGCGGTCGCTTAGATTGACCGCACGTGCGGTCTCCATCTGGTCCTAGACGACGGAGGTGACGGAGATGGCCTGGGAAGCCCCGGACTTCGTGGAAGTGAAGATGGACGCAGAGATCAACTCGTATCAGGACGATTTCGGTGGGGAGCAGGACGACCGCTTCTAACGCCTGACTCGTCGCGAGTCGACGCAGCCCTTCACGCTGGCGCAACGGCTGGCGGAAGGGCTGTCGTGTTTTAGGAGGGCGAGAGTGCTGATTCGGGTCCTGGGGTCGGCGGCAGGCGGCGGGTTTCCGCAGTGGAACTGCGGCTGCCCGAACTGCCGGGGCGCCCGCGACCGGACGCTGCGGGTGCGGCCGCGGAGCCAGGAGTGCGTGGCCGTGAGCGCCGACGGCGCGTCCTGGGTCGCTGCTCAACTGCTCGCCCGAGATCCGCCAGCAGATCGAGGCGTTCCCGGGCTTGCACCCGCGCGGCCCGCGGCACTCGCCGATCGCCGCCATCCTGCTCACCAACGGCGATCTCGACCACTGCTCGGCCTGTTGTCGCTGCGCGAGTCCCACCCGCTGATCGTCTACGCCACCGAGCCCGTGCGCCGCGGCTTCATCGAGGGCAACGTCCTCTACCGGACGCTCGAGCGCTTCCCCGGCCAGGTGACGTGGCGGCCGCTCAAGGCGGGCCGCGAGGAGGCGATCGTCGACGCCGCCGGCAAGGAGATCGGCCTCACGGTCGAGGCGGTGGCGATCCCCGGCAAGCCGCCGGTGCACCTCGAGACGCTGGCGCCGCCCGATCCCGAGGACAACGTCGGCCTTCGCATCCGCGAGCGGGCCACCGGGCAGACGCTGGTCTACCTGAGCGGCGGTGGGCGGCGTGACGGAGTCGGTGCGACGGGCGATGAGCGGCGCCGACGCCGTGTTCTTCGACGGCACCTTCTGGTCGAGCGACGAGCTGCCGGCGCTCGGCCTCGGCACCAAGCGCGCCGAGGACATGGCGCACCTGCCGGTCGGCGGGCCGAGTGGCAGCCTCGCGCAGCTGGCCGATCTGAGCGCCGCGCGGCGCGTCTACATCCACATCAACAACACCAACCCGATGCTGCGCGACGACTCGCCCGAGCGCGCGGCGGTGGTCGCCGCCGGCTGGGAGATCGCCGACGACGGCATGGAGGTGCGGCTGTGAGCGCGCGGCCGAGCGTCCGCCGCTGGGCGGGACGAGTTCATCGAGTGGCTGCGGCGCGAGGGCGAGGGCCGCTACCACGACCACCACCCGTTCCACCGGCGCATGCACGACGGCAAGCTCACCCGCGAGCAGCTGCAGCAGTGGGTGCTGAACCGCTACTACTACCAGACGCGCATCCCGATCAAGGACGCGCTCATCCTCTCCAAGTCCGAGGATCCCGACGTTCCGCCGCATGTGGATCCACCGCATCCACGATCACGACGGCGACGCGGCCGGCGAGGGCGGGCTCGAGCTGTGGCTGCGGCTGGCCGAAGGCGTCGGGCTCGACCGCGACGAGGTCGCGTCGTGCCGCTCGCGTGCTGCCGGGCGTGCGCTTCGCCTGCGACGCCTACGTCGACGCTGGTGCGCGAGCGCACGCTGCTCGAGGCGGTCGCCTCGTCGCTCACCGAGTTCTTCGCGCCCGATCTGATGACGCAAGCGGGTGCTGGCCTGGGAGAAGCACTACCCGTGGATCAGCAAGGACACGCTCGAGTACTTCCGCAGCCGCGTGCCGCGCGCGCGCAGCGACTCGCAGGAGGCGATCGACTTCGTGGTCGCAGCACGCCACGACCTACGAGCTGCAGGAGCGCTGCGTCGCCGCGCTGATCCGCAAGACCGAGATCCTCTGGCACCTGCTCGACAGCCTCTACGCGGCGTACGTCGAGCCCGGCTGGGGGCCGCGGCGGCGCCCGCGCGTGATCCGCGGCGCGACGCGCGGCCCACGCTCGCCCCCAAGGCGCGGCTGCGGCTGGGATCGCCAGGCCGTCGCGCTACATGCTGCTGTATCCCGAGCGGGGCCTGGTCCTCAACGCCACCGGCGCCGACATCGTGCAGCTGTGCACGGCGAGCACACGGTGGGCGGGATCGTCGAGCAGCTCGCCGGCAAGTACGCGCGCGAGCCGCGCGGACGTGGCGCAGCGAGGTGCAGACATTCCTCGCCCGGCTGGCCGAGCGCGGGCTGCATCCGGAGCGGCGATGAGTGAGCGAGCCACGCCCGTACACGCTGGTCGCCGAGCTGACCTACCGCTGTCCGCTGCGCTGCGTCTACTGCTCGAACCCGCTCGACTGGGCCGGCCACGGCGACGCGCTCGACGACCGAGGACTGGCTGCGCGTGCTGCGGCAGGCCGAGGAGCTCGGCGTCGTGCAGCTCAACCTCACCGGCGGCGAGCCGCTGCTGCGCGACGATCTCGAGGCCCTGGTCGCGGAGCGCGCAGCGGCTCGAGCTCTACACCAACCTGATCACCAGCGGCGTGCCGCTGACGCGCGAGCGGCTGGCAGCGCCTGCAGACGCCGGGCTCGACAACGTGCAGGTGTCGATCCAGGACGTCACCGCCGCGGCGCTCGGACCGCATCGCCGGGCTGCGACTCGTTCGAGCACAAGCTGCAGGTCGCCGCGCTGGGTCAAGGAGCTCGGCCTGCCGCTGACGCGTCAACGTGGTGCTCCACCGCGACAACCTCGGACGGTATCGCCGAGATCATCGCGCTCGCCGAGTCGCTGGACGCCGATCGCCTCGAGCTGGCCAACACGCAGTACCTCGGCTGGGCGCTCGTGAATCGCGAGCGCGCTGCTGCCCACGCGCGAGCAGCTCGAGCGCGCGCGCGACGTGGCGCGCGCCGCGCGCGCGCGCCTCACGCGGCACGCATGGAGGTCCTGTTCGTCACGCCCGACTACTACGCGGAGTCGCCCAAGGCGTGCATGGACGGCTGGGCGCGGCGCTTCATCGTGATCGCGCCCGACGGCCTGCGTCCTGCCCTGCCACGCGGCGCACACGCTGCCCGGCCTGACGTTCGACAACGTGCGGCGACGCACGCGCTCGGCGAGATCTGGCGCAGACTCGCCCGGCTTCAACGCCTTCCGCGGCGAGGCCTGGATGCCCGAGCCGTGCCGGAGCTGCGAGCGCCGCGAGCCTCGACTTCGGCGGCTGCCGCTGCCAGGCGTATCACCTGACGGGCGACGCGGCGGCCACCGATCCGGCGTGCACGCTGTCGCCGCGGCACGAGCTGATCGAGACGGCGCGCGCCGCGACGGCGGATCCGCCGGCCGAGCTCGTCTTCCGCTCGCCCCGCCGGCCCGCACGCGCCTGAGCGGAGCTGCCGCCCGAAGCCTCGAACGCTACGCGCGCTCGCTCGCATCGGGGCGGGTCACCACGCCGTTGATGCGCCAGCCGCCGCCCTCGGAGACCAGCTCGTACACCGCCTCGATACTCCGGCCGTTGTCGCCGAGGACCCGGATGAAGAGGTAGATCTCGCCGGCGTCGCCGCGGCGGCTGCCGTCGATGGTGGCCGAGGCGCTGTGCGCGATCTCCGGGTAGCCGCCGCGCACCATCTGCTCGAAGCCCGCCCGATCGAACATCTGCCGGACGTTGACGGAGGCGAAGGTGTAGGCCGTCGCGAAGTCGTCGCGGCGGAACGCCTCCAGTTGCTGCATCACGACGCGGCCGGCCGCCTGCGCGTCGGCGTCGAGCGGCTGGGCGAGGGCGCCGGGGGGGAAAGCCGCGTGGCGCCGGGGAGAAGCCCACCGCTCACGAGCAGGAGTGTCGCGAGCCATCGCGAGGCCGTCTGGAGCATGGCGGATACTTTACCTCCAACGGCTCCGCTGGTAGCATCCGTCGCACCATGCGCGCGATCCTTCTCGGCACCGGCGCTCCACCGCCCAATCCCAAGCGGCGCGGCCCCTCGACGCTCGTCACGCTCGGCGGCTCCACGCATTTCCTGGTCGACGCCGGCTCGGGCGTCGGCGTGCAGATGGTCCAGGCCGGCCTGCGCCCCTACGACTGGCCGGCCGTCTTCATCACGCATCACCACTCCGATCACACGATCGACCTCGGCCATCTGCTCATCACCCGCTGGATCGTGGGGCAGAACACCCCGTTCGAGGTCTACGGCCCCGCCGGCACGCGGCGTCAGATGGACAAGCTGCTCGACTACCTGCACTGGGACATCGAGGTACGCCGCGGCCACATGATCGACCGTGAGCCGCCGGCGGTGCGCGTCACCGAGATCGAGGAGGGCAAGATCCTCGATCGCGACGGCATGCAGATCTCCGCGTTCCTGGTCGAGCACGATCCCGTCAAGCCGGCCTATGGCTACCGCTTCGACGGCGAGGGGCGGAGCCTGGTGATCTCCGGGGACACGCGGCCCTGCGAGAACCTCATGAAGTGGAGCCACGGGGTGGACGTCCTCATCCACGAGTGCTGCGAGATGGCGCGCACCTCGTGGACGCCGGGGTGCGGCTGGCCGACGGTCGAGGAGAAGATCCGCGACCTGGCCTCGTACCACACGCAGCCCGATGAGATCGGGCGCGTCGCCGAGGGCGCCCGGCCCAAGCGCCTGGTGATGACGCACCTCATGCCGGGCTCCGAGCCCGGCGAGCTCAAGGGCGCGGCCGAGAAATACTTCCGCGGTCCGGTCGTCGTCGGCGACGACCTGCTCGAGGTCTGAGCGGTGGCCGAAGGCCTGGCCCGCGGCCTCACCAACTACGGCGACCGCGACTTCGCGCTCTACCTGCGCCGCTCGTTCGCGCGCTCGATGGGCTATTCGAGCGAGCTGCTGGCGCGGCCGGTCGTCGGCATCGCGACACTCGCCGAGCGGCTTCAACAACTGCCACCGCACTATGCCCGAGCTGGTCGAGGCGGTCAAGCGCGGCGTGCTCGCGGCCGGCGGGCTGCCGCGTCGAGTTTCCCGACGATCTCGCTGGGCGAGGTGTTCCTCAATCCGACCAGCATGATGTTCCGCAACCTCATGTCGATGGACGTCGAGGAGATGATCCGCGCCCAGCCGATGGACGCCGTCGTGCTGATCGGCGGCTGCGACAAGACCGTGCCGGCGCAGCTCATGGGCGCCGCCTCGGCCGGACCTGCCCGCGATCCAGCTCGTCGACCGGCCCGATGATGACCGGCCGCCACCGCGGCGAGCGGCTGGGCGCCTGCACCGACTGCCGCCGCTTCTGGGCGCAGTACCGCGCCGGCGAGATCGATGCGCGACGAGATCGGCCAGGTCGAGGGCCAGCTCGCGACCACGGCCGGCACCTGCGCGGTGATGGGCACGGCCAGCACCATGGCCTGCATCGCCGAGACGCTCGGCATGGCGCTGCCGGGCACCGCCGCCATTCCCGCCGTGCACGCCGATCGCCTGCGCGCCGCCGAGGCGACCGGCGACGCGGCGGTGGCGCTGGCGCAGCACCCGATCACGCCGCGCGCAGATCATCACGCCGCAGTCGGTCGAGAACGCACTGCGCGTGCTGCTGGCCATCGGCGGCTCGACCAACGCGATCATCCATCTGACCGCGATCGCCGGCCGGCTCGGCATCGAGTCTCGCTGCGAGCGGCTGAACGCGCTCTCGCGACGAGACGCCGGTGCTGGTCGATCTCAAGCCCACCGGCGAGCACTACATGGAGGACTTCATCGCCGCCGGCGGTGTCGGCGCCGTGCTGCGCGAGCTGCGCGCCGCTGCTGCATCTCGACTGCGTCGACGGTCGACCGGCGAGACGCTGCGGCGAGCGGCTCGACGCCGACCGATCGCTGGGTCGACCGCGGCGTGATCCGCGCGCTCGACGATCCCGTCTCAGCCGGTGGGCGGGCTCGTCGCGCTGTTCGGCATCGCTGGCGCCGCGGGGCGCCATCCTCAAGCGCTCGGCCGCCGACGCCAGCGCTGTTCGAGCGCGAGGGCCGCGCGGTCGTGTTCGACTCGCTGGAGGATCTGCCGGCGCGCATCGACGATCCGGACGCTCGACGTGACGGCCGCGAGGACTTTCTCGTGCTGCAAGAATGCCGGGCCGACGCAGCGCCGCGGGCATGCCGGAGGCCGGCTACCTGCCGATCCCGACGAAGCTCGCGCGCAGCCGGCGTCAAGGACATGGTGCGCATCTCCGATGCGCGCATGAGCGGCACGGCGTTCGGCACGATCGTGCTGCACGTGACGCCGGAGGCGGCCACCGGCGGGCCGCTCGCGCGCGTGCGCACCGGCGACCGCATCCGCTGTCGGTGAAGCGAGCGCCGGCTCGACCTGCTGGTCGACGACGCCGAGCTGTCGACGCCGCGCGACCGCGGCGCCGCCGCACCGTGCCCGCCCGCGGCTACGCGCCGTCTGTATCTGCGAGCACGTGCTGCAGGCCGACGACGGCTGCGACTTCGATTTCCTGCGGCCGTGAACGACCGCGCCGGCTAGCGACGCTGGTCGGCGTCTCGCCGACCATGACCGGGCGAGGCGCTATGGCAGGTCGAAGAGGAGCGCTTCGGCATCCGTCTCGCCGACGAGGGACACCGTCGCTTCGTCGCTGATCGCGGCACCGTCTCCCTGGGCGAGCGCCTTGCCGCCGACCGTCAGCGTCCCCCGCGTCACCTGGACCCACGCATGGCGCCCTCGTGCGAGCGAATGATCCACCGCCTGGCCGGGTGCCAGCACCGTGGCGTAGAGGCGCGCGTCCTGGTGGATCGTCAGCGAGTCCTCGGCCCCATCGGGGGAGGCGACCAGCCGCAGGCGCCCGCGCTTGTCGGCCTCGGTGAACGCCTTCTGCTCGTAGCCCGGCGCGATGCCGATCCGGGCAGGCTCGATCCAGATTTGAAGAAAGTGCACGGGTGCGCTCGGAGACGCGTTGAACTCGCTGTGCCGGACGCCGGTGCCCGCGCTCATCCGCTGCACGTCGCCGGGGCGGATGACCGAGCCGGTGCCGAGGCTGTCCTTGTGGGCCAGTCCCCCCTCGAGCACGTAGGAGATGATCTCCATGTCCCGGTGGCCGTGCAGGGGAAAGCCCTGGCCCGGCGCCACCGTGTCCTCGTTGATCACCCGCAGAACGCGGAAGCCCATGAAGTCCGCGTCGTGGTAGCCCCCGAACGAGAAGGTGTGCCACGTGTCGAGCCAGCCGTGGTTCGGCGTGGCCCCGCTCCTTGGCGTGCCGGACGTCAATCATGTCTGTAAGAAGCCGGCAGCGGCTCGGTCGATTCAGGGCCGGGACCCGGGGCGAGGTCCGTCTCCTCGCGACGGAGCAGGGGCAAGACCAGCAGGGGCAGCAGACCCACGAGGCCGACGGTGACCATCAGACGCCCCAGGTTCGAGTAGTCCGCCTGCGTCACCGCGAAGGCGTCGTTGAGGTATTCGGTGAAGAGCTGGCTCGCCGACAGCGCCAGGTTCATCAGCGAGGCCATGATCGCGAACATCGTTGCCTCCGCGCCGCGCGGCGCGGTCTTGGCCATCAGGATCAGCATGGGCACCATCGCCAGCTGGGCCAGCGGCGCCGAGATCGTGGTGTCCACGAAGGCCAGCGTGCGCGCCGAGATGCCCAGACGCTCGTGAAGGCCATAGAACAGTCCGATGGTCGGCAGGTAGAGAATGGCCCCGGCCAGCATCACCCAGAAGAGCGTGAAGCTCACCGGACGCTTGACGATCGACTTGCGGAACAGCAGGAGCCCGGCCAGGCTGAGCACGGCGGAGACCTGGGCCAGCAGACCCAGGAACCGCTGATCGAACCCCAGGCGATCGATCGCCCAGTAGCTGTAGCCCTGACCGACCGTGGGCGTGGCCCGGAACAGGAAGATCACGATGCCCGCCACGGCCACGCCGTGGGAGATGCCGACCCGATGCAGGAGCAGGACGATCAGCGCGGCGGAGACGACGAGCACGATCTCGCGGCTGTACGGCAGCCCGAGAGCCTCGAGCGTGGCGCCGAGGAGCGCGTAGCCCAGCCCCACCAGCAGCACCAGCCGCGCCTTGCCGCCCCCCAGGGGCCCGGTGGCCGCCGACGGCGATGCGACGACGGCTTCGCCGTTGACGCGGCGTAGCCGGATGAAGGGCAGGGTGGCCGCGACGATCAGGGGCAGCACGATCGCCGCCGCCAGGGTGCCGCGGCTGCCGATGCGGGCCGTGAGGACTCCGGAGAGATAGCCGACGCTGATGCCTCCGATCAGGAGCGCCATCCGTCCGAGCGTCTGGATCTGCCCGATCTCCTCGTCGTTCTCGGCGATCTCGACGCTGAGCGCGTCAGCCACCACGTCCTGGACCATGAAGCCCACGGCGATCAGGACGGAGAACGCCAGGTAGCTGCCGCGCGTACGCACCGTGGTCGCCAGGGCGGCGTAGCCCACGGCCGAGCACAGCGCCCCGAGCAGCAGATAGGCCCCGCGCCGGCTACCCCGGATCGGGTACACGTCGGACGCCACGCCGGCGACCATCTTCATCGACCAGGGCAGTCCCAGCCAGAACGCGATCCCGGCGGCCTCGGCCGGCGTCAAGCCCAGCAGGTCTTTTTCGAAATAGAGCAGGGCGACGGAGGTGACGGCACTGGCGCCGTAGCAGAAGTAGGTAATCAGAACAGGCAGATAGCCGATCCGGAAGCCTCCCACCCACCGTCTGAGAAGCCCAGCCGGCACCGGGCGGGCCTCCAGAGCAGCAGTGTCGGAGTCGGCCACAGTTGTATCCTAACCCGAGGGGCTGGTTTGACCTGACAGACCAGTCCTGCCGGAAGTTGCGCGATGCCGGCAGAAACTCGTCAGGCAGACCAGCCGTTTTCCTGGTGACGAGGCCGCGGCGATGAATCTTTCCGGCTGGTTCCGTAGAGGCATGGCGTGGCAACGCTCTTGCTTTCCAGAACAGCAGATGCAAATCGTTCATCGCGCCATGGGCCTGTGGAAGAAGCGGTCTCGCCCGCGCTACGCGCTGGCGCTCGCGGGCGGGGGCGTGATTGGCGGGATGTACGAGGTCGGCGCCCTGTCCGCCCTCGAGGAGCGGCTGGCCAGCCGGCAGGCCGCGTTCGACATCTACGTGGGCTGCAGCGCCGGATCGGTCGTGGCCGCCCTGCTGGCCAGCGGCATCCGCGCGAGCGAGATCTATCAGATCCACGATGAGGACCTCGACGACCCGCTGAACATGCGGCGGGGTGTCCTCTTCAACGCCCACCCGCTGCGAGTGGCCTCGCGCTTCGGCCGGCTGATGTGGGCGCTCGGCAAGCACATGATCCGCAGTCGCGGCGGGAGCCTGCCCGATGTCCTGGCGCGGGCCGAGCGCGACCTGCCCTCGGGATTCTTCACGCTGTCCTCGCTCGAGCGCTTCATCCGGCTGGGACTGGCCTCGCGCGGGCGCGGCAACGCATTCACCGAGCTGGGGCGAACGCTGCTCATCCCGGCGGTGGACATCAACACGGCCGAGCGCGTGGTGTTCGGCGCGGGCCAGCTGGCCTCGGTCCCGATCAGCGACGCGGTGGCCGCCTCCTCGGCGATTCCCGGCTTCTTCGATCCCTACGGGATCGACGGCCGCGACTACGTCGACGGCGGTGTGGGCTTCTGCGGGCACGCCGACCTCGCCGCCGCGGCCGGAGCCGACGTGGTGTTCGTGGTGAATCCGCTGGTGCCCAACCGCCAGAACAACGGTCACTCGATCGGCTCGCGCGGTGTGTACACGATCATGGAGCAGGCCGGACGCATCTACAGCGAGAACCTGCTGCAGCTCGGTCTGGCCTCGCTGGCGGTGAAGTTTCCCCGGACCGCGTTCTACCTGTTGCAGCCCCCGCGGGACACGGCGCATCTCTTCGGGCCGTCGATGGGCTTCGAGGAGAGCCGGGCCGCGCTGCGCTACGGGTATTCGTCCACGAAGGCGTGGCTCAACGAGCAGGGGGCTCCGCTCCTCCGGCGCCTGGCGCCGGAGGCCGCCGCGATCTAGGCGCGCTCGACGCTCGCGACGGGGCGCTGCGGTCCGGCCTCGGCCTCCGCCTTGGCGCGGCGCTGGATGGCGCCCAGCCCATCGTACGCGGCGTACTTGTAGGCGTCGCCGAGTGACGGATAGTTGAAGACGGCGTTGATGAAGGTGTCGATCGTGCTGCCCGCCAGCAGGACCATCAGCCCGACGTGGACCAGCTCGGAGGCGCTCTCGCCGATCACGTGCACGCCCAGCAGGGTCTTGTCCGGGTAGCGGAAGACCAGCTTGATCTGCCCGCCGAGGTCGCCGGTGATCTGCCCGCGCGCGTTGGTGCGATAGAGCGCACGCCCCACGCAGTAGTCGATGCCCTTCTGCCGGCAGCTCTCTTCCGTCTCGCCCACCATCCCCACCTCGGGGATCGTGTACACGGCCAGGGGGAAGATCGGCGCCACGCGCGTCTTGTACTTGAGGTCGAAGGCGTGGACCATCGCCACCCGCGCCTGCTCCATCGAGGTGGAGGCCAGCGCGGGGAAGCCGATCACGTCGCCGGCCGCGTAGATGTGCGGCACGGCCGTCTGGTAGCGCTCGTTGACGGTGAGCAGGCCGCGCTCGTTGACGGCGAGCCCGGCCTTGTCCAGGCCGAGGCCGCGCGCGTTGGCCACGCGGCCGGCGGCCACCAGAACCTGGTCGACCAGGATCGAGCCACCGCTCTTGAGCTCGAGCCGCACGCCGTCCGCCTCGGACACGTAGCGGGTCACGTTCTCCTTGAGCCGGACGTCCACGCCCAGGAACTGCATCTGCAGCCGGAGCCGATCGGCGATCTCGGCGTCGAGGAAGCTGAGCAGCCGCTCGCGCCCGTCGAGGAGCGTCACCTTGATGCCGAGGGCGGCGAAGATGGTGGAGTACTCGCAGCCGATGACGCCGGCCCCGATCACCGCCATCGAGTTGGGCAGCCGCTCGAGCTTCAGGATGTCGTCGCTGTCACGGATGCGCGTGTCGTCGAAGGGGACGTCGCGCGGCCGCGTCGGCACCGAGCCGGCGCTGATGAGAATGACGTCGCCGTGCAGCACGCGATCGAGCATGCCCTCGTGGGTGACCCGGATGGTGTGCGGATCGTCGAACGAGGCCCGCCCGTAGATGAAGTCGATGCGGTGGCGCTCGATGTTCTGGTGCACGACCTCGCGCAGCGCGCGCACGACCTCTTGCTCGCGGTACATGAAGTCCTGCACCGTGAGGTTGGCCTTGATCTGGTAGTCCACGCCGTACAGGCTGCGGGCGCCGAGACCGGAGAAGAACAGCGCGGTCTCGCGAAGGGTCTTGGAGGGCACCGTGCCGGTGTTGATGCCGGCACCACCGGGATGCGTGGCCATCTCGACGAGGGCGACCCGCCGGCCGAAGTACGCGGCCTGCGCCGCGCCCTTCTCGCCCGCGGGCCCGGCGCCGATCACGACGAGGTCGTACCGTTCCATCCCCGCGCGCTACCCTATGACGCCCCGCCGCCGGACGCAAGAGTTTCCGCTCCCGCGCCTCACCGACGACCCCCGGCCAGGCGCCGGGCCTCGGGCAGCCCGCGCAGTCGCGCCATCGCGGCCACGCCGAGGAAGGGGCCGACGGCCAGTGTGGCGAAGGCCCAGCGCCAGCCCAGCGCGCCCGCGACGGGCGGGATGAGCCAGATGCTCAGCGTGGTGAGCGCGAAGCCGGCGCACGTCTGCGCCGTGAGCGCGGTGCCGACGTAGGCGGGCGGCGCCAGCTCGGTCACCGCCGTCGAGAACTGCGCCGAGTCGGCGATCACCGTGATGCCCCAGACGAGCGCGACCAGCAGCGTCAGCAGCGGCGGTCCGGCGAACGTCAGGCCGATGGCCAGCGCGCAGAGGCCGCTGGCCGCCATGGCGAGCATCGTCAGGCGCGTGCGACCCCAGCGATCGGACGCCACACCGCCAGCCCAGCAGCCAAGCGCACCGACGGCGATGACCACGAAGGTGGCGGCGCTGGCGTTGGTCCCCGCATAGCTCCCGCCGCCCCGGGCCCGCAGGCTCTCGCTCAGGAAGACGCCGATCCACGCCCACATGGCGTAGAGCTCCCACATGTGACCGAAGTAGCCGAAGCAGGCCAGGCGCGGCCCGCGCTCGCGGAACATCGCCGCCGCGATCCGGACGTCGAAGCGCGCGGCGGGGAAGGCGTGCGGGCCCTCGCGCACGAAGACCTCGACCACGATGCGCCGCCACCACGGCCATCGCCGAGGCGACCAGCAGCGTGCCGCGCCAGGGCAGCGCGGTGAGACCGCGGATCAGATGCGGCGTGGCCGATCCCACGGTGAGCGCGCCGACCAGGATGCCGAGCGCCAGCCCGCGCCCTTCGCGGAACCACGTGGCCATGATCTTCATCGCCGGCGGATACGCGCCGGCCATGGCGAGTCCGGTGACGAAGCGCAGCGCCAGCGCGGGGCCGAGGCTGTCGACCGTGAGCGCGACGGTGGCGTTGGCGAGGGCGCCCAGGATCGCGCTGGCGGCCATGAGACGGCGCGGCGACCAGATGTCGGGCAGGTTGGTGACCGCGGCGACGAGCGTGCCGGCGATGAAGCCCAGCTGTACGGCGATCGTGAGCCCGGCACTGCCGGCGTCGGTCAGCGACCACTCACGGGCCAGGGCCGGCAGCACGGCGGAGGCGCTGAACCAGAGCGAGAACGCCAGCAGCTCGGCGAGCGACAGGAGCGTGAGCTGCCGCCAGCGCTCCGCGATCACCGCGGCCGTGGAGCTATTCGATGACCTTGCGCTGGCGCATGCCCGCGATCTCGTCGGCGCCCAGGCCGAGATCCTTCAGGATCGCCTCGGTGTGCTCGCCGGCCAGCGGCGCGGCGGTGCGGACCGTGCCCGGCGTGTCCGAGAGCTTGATGGCCACCCCGAACTGGCGCACCCGACCGTGGGTGGGATGCTCGACGTCCACGATCATGCCGCGGTGGTTGATCTGCGGATCGCGCACCATCTCCTCGATCTCGTAGACCTTGCCCACGCACACGTCGTGCTTGACCAGGAACTCGTACCAGTCGTCGCGGTCGCGCGTGCGGATGACCGCCTCGATGGCGTCGCGGGCGGCGGCTTCCTCGGCGTTGGCCGCGCGCACGAACTGGTCGGACTTGCGCGCGAACTTCGCGAAGTCGGGCCGGCCGATGGCCTTGCAGAAGTTCTCCCACAGCCAGGGCTCGGTGCAGCCGATGGTCAGGAGCTTTCCGTCGCGCGTCTCGTAGATCGCGTAGTAGGGATAGGTGCCGCCCAGGAAGCCCTCGCCCCGCCGCGGCGACACACCGTCCGAGAAGAAGAAGCGCATGTTCGGTGTGGCGGCCAGCAGCGACAGCGTGGTGTCGAGATACGAGATGTCCACGTGCTGGCCCCGGCCGGTGCGCTCGCGCGCGAACAGGGCCAGCGCGATGCCGAGCGCGCCGTGCAGGCTGGCGCCCGCGTAGTCGGCCACCAGGTTGAGCGGGATGACCGGCTTCTTGCTGCCCGCATCACCGATGAGGTTGAGCACGCCGGCCAGCGACAGGTAGTTCATGTCGTGGGCCGGATAGCTGCGGTACGGCCCGTCCTGCCCGAAGCCGGAGAGCGAGCAGTAGATGATCCGCGGATTCAGCTCGCGAATGGCCTGGTACCCGGCGCCGAGCCGGTCCATCACGCCGGGCCGGAAGCCCTCGACGATGACGTCGGCGCCGGCGGCGAGCTTGCGGAAGACGGCCTGGCCCTCGGGCGACTTCATGTTCAGGGTCATCGAGCGCTTGTTGCGATTGACGAACGTGTAGATCGTCCGCCGGATCGCCAGCTCGTCGTTCTCGCGGTCGGGCTCGGGCGTGTCGATCTTCAGCACGTCGGCGCCCATGTCGCCCAGGATCATGCCCGGCATCTCGGCCGGGGCCACCCGCGCCAGCTCCAGGATCTTGATGCCGTCGAGCACGCCCATGGCTATGACTCCCGTGGCCCGACGAGCCGCGAGGTGAGCGCGCGGACGTCCGGCACATCTTCGAGGTGAGCTACCTGGTCGGCCAGCGCTTCCGACTCGTCGGAACCGAGCACGGGGGTCGGCGCAGCCGAGGAACTTGTCACGGAGCTGAGCGTCGGTCAGCGGCTGATCGGGATGGCCGGAGGCCCCTCGCGGCGGCGAGGCCAGCGTCTGGCCGTCGCGCAACCGCACCGTCACGCGGCTCCAGGCGTTCTGCTCGAGGCCCGGCGGAAGAGTCCGGTCGACGACCATCCGCACGCGGCTCATCAGCTCGCGCGTGGCGGCGTCGCGCACCGGGCCATCCTCGAAGCACGCCATGTCGACGCGCCCGGTGGCCAGCGCGGTCGCCGCGCAGAACTGCATGGAGAACTTCCGCTCGAGCGCGTTGCCGGGGTGGGGGTGCTGGAGCACGTCGGGCACCACGTCGTTGACGCCGACTTCCACGTCGTCCACGGCGGAGGCCTGCAGCCCGTGGCGCGCGCGCAGCTCGAGCAAGGCGTCGATCGCCGGATGCGTGAGCGCGCACGAGGGATAGGGCTTCACGGCCAGGCCGGAGGTCACCAGCTGCCAGCGCTGCCCGAGTCCATCGAAGGCGTCGGGCGACAGCGTCGTCTGCGAGAAGGCGGCGGCGTGGCCCTGGCGGCCCTCGAGCGCCGTGTCGGAAGCGGTGAAGCCCTCGCGGGCGAGCATCGCGGCGAACACGCCGTTGCGGGCGGCGTGGCCGGCGTGGAACGGCTTGGTCATCGAGCCGAAGTTTTCCTTGAGCCCGGACGCCAGCGACGCGGCGAGGCCGAGCGCGTGACGCGTCTGGCCGGCGTCGAGGCCGAGAATGCGGCACGCGGCCGCCGCGCACCCGAGCGTGCCGATGGTCGCCGTCGCGTGCCAGCCGCGCTTGTAGTGGTCCGGGATTGAGCGCCAGGCCCAGCGCGGCGCTGACCTCGAAGCCGATCAGGTAACCCAGCACGATGCTGGCGCCGTCGGTGGTCTCGGCCTCGGCACAGGCCAGGGCGGTGGCCAGCAGCGGGACGCTCGGGTGACCCAGGAGCACGAAGTTCGTGTCGTCGAAGTCGTGGGCGTGACCGGCGGTGCCGTTGGCGAGCGCGGCCCAGGTGGGCGCGGTGCGCAGCGGCGTGCCCACGACCGTGCAGAGCGGCGTGCCACCCTCGGCACGGATGACGGCGCGGACGGCGACCGCCGCCGGCTCGGCGGCGCCGGCGAGCATCACGCCCAGCGTGTCGAGCGCCGCCCGGCGCACCTGGGCGACGGCGGCGTCGGGGCAATCGGCCAGCGCGGTCTTGACGACGAACTCGGCCACACGGGCGGTCGCGCTCATGGCCGCACGATAGCGGAGGGGATGGACGGTTGCAAGGCACCCGGGGCGGCGTGAGAATCGACGGACCGGAGGACGATCATGGCGACCAGCCGTCGCGTGCTGCTGAAGGGCCGCCCCGTGGGCGAGCCACGAGTCGAGGACTTCGAGGTCGAGGATGCGCCGGTCCCGGAGCCAGGACCCGGCCAGGTGCTGCTGCGCACGATCTACCTGTCGCTCGACCCGTACATGCGGGGCCGGATGAACGAGGGCCCGTCGTACACCGGCACGCCGAATCCCTCGCTGGGCGAGGTGATGGTCGGCGGGACGGTCAGCGAGGTCGTGCACTCGAACCACGATCGATTCGCCGCCGGCGACCTCGTGGCCGGCTCCGATGGGTGGCGCTCGCACTCCGTCTCCACCGGCGCCGGCCTGCGCAAGCTCGACCCGAAGGCCGCGCCCATCTCGACCGCGCTGGGCGTGCTCGGCATGCCCGGGATGACGGCCTACGTGGGCCTGCTCGACATCGGTCGGCCGAAGGCCGGCGAGACCGTTGTCGTCTCGGCGGCGGCGGGCGCGGTCGGCTCCGCGGTGGGACAGATCGCCAAGATCAAGGGCTGCCGCGCGGTCGGGGTGGCCGGCGGCCGCGCGAAGTGCGAGCACGTGGTGAAGGAACTGGGTTTCGACGAGTGCGTCGACTACAAGAGCCAGGACGTCTTCACGGCGCTCAAGCTCGCCTGCCCGAAGGGCATCGACGTCTACTTCGACAACGTCGGCGGACCGGTGCTCGATGCGGTGACGCGCCTGATCAACCGCGACGCCCGCATTCCGATCTGCGGCCTCATCTCCGAGTACAACGCCACGGAGCCACCGCGCGGGCCGAATCTCCGCCCCATCCTGTTCAACCGGGCGACCATCCGCGGCTTCATCGTGAGCGATCACGCGGACCGGTCGGCCGAGTTCCTTCGCGAGACGGCCGGCTGGGTGCAGGCGGGCCGCCTGCGGTACCGCGAGGACATCGTGCACGGCCTGGAGAATGCGCCGCGGGCCTTCATCGGCCTGCTACGCGGCGAGAACTTCGGCAAGCGTCTGATCCGGGTGAGCCCCGACCCCACACGCCCGTAGCGCAATGGAAATAGCCTGTCCATCTGGCTCTTTAGGACAGGCCAGCTCTGCTTGCTTCGCAAGTCAACGTCTGTATAGTAGTAGGCGTGGCCACGGAGTACCGCGAGGAGCCCTGCCGCTCGGCGCTCAATCGAGTGCAGGGGATGCCGTTCCGCTGGTCGCTGAACCCGTACATGGGGTGCGCGCACCGCTGCACGTTCTGCTACGTGCGCGGCTTCGAGCACCGCGCCGACCGTCCCTCGGACGATCGGTATGGCCGCTCGATCCGCGTGAAGATCAACGTGGCGCAGGTGCTGGCGTGCGAGCTGCGGCGTCCGTCGTGGCAGCGCGAGACGATCGCGGTCGGGGCGGCCACCGATCCGTACCAGCCGGTCGAGGGGCGCTATCGCCTCACGCGGCAGTGCCTCACGGTGATGGGCGCGGCGCGCTCGCCCTTCAGCGTCATCACCCGCGGCCCGATGATCGTGCGCGACATCGACGTGTTGCAGGCCGCCGCCCAGCGAGCCGAGGTCGACGTGAGCCTGTCCGTGCCCACGCTCGATACGGAGATCTGGCGCCGCACGGAGCCCGGCACCGCGCCACCGCGTCAGCGCCTGCGGGCGCTTCGCATGCTGATCGACGCCGGGATCGACGCGGGCGTCGGGATGGCGCCGATCCTTCCCGGGCTCACCGACGATCCCGCCGGCCTGGCCGAGGTCGTCCGGGCGGCGCGCGACGCCGGCGCCACCGGCGTCTGGTGCAACGTGCTCTATCTCAAGCCGGGGACGCGCGAGCACTTCCTGGACAACCTCGCGCGCGACTGGCCGGCGCTGCTGCCGCGCTACGAGCGCCTGTATCGAGACATCGCCTATCCCGGGCGTGACGTGGCCGAGCCGATCAAGGCGCGCGTCGCCTCCTTGCGTGAGCGCTTCGAGATCGCCGATCGCCGCGCGCGTCCGCTGGAGCCGCCGCCGGGGCCGGCGCAGCTCGGTCTCGCGCTCTGAGCGGTCGGGCTCGATCCGAGCGATCGGACTGTTCCCTCGTGTCCACACTAGGCACCCCAAGCGGCGTGGTCTATGATCGCGCCATCATCCAGCAATCGGAATTCCTCCACGAGACCGTTCGCCGTGTCTGGGGCTACGACCGCTTCCTGCCGCTGCAGGAAGAAGCCATCGCGTGCGTGGTGCAGGGGCGAGACTCGGTCGTGGTCCTTCCCACCGGCGGCGGCAAGTCGCTCTGCTACCAGGCACCGGCCGCCAATCTCGGTCGGCTCGCCATCGTCGTCTCGCCGCTGATCGCGCTCATGAAGGACCAGGTGGATGGCTTGCGGGAGGCCGGTGTGCCGGCCGCCTTTCTCAACAGCAGCCAGACGCCGCGCGAGCGGGCGGAGGTCATGACGGCCGCGGCGGCGGGCCAGGTCCGGCTGCTCTACGTCGCGCCCGAGCGCCTCGTGATGGACGGCTTCGTCCAGCGGCTGGGCCGGGCGGCCCCGGCATTCTTCGCCGTGGACGAGGCGCACTGCATCAGCCAGTGGGGCCACGACTTCCGGCCGGAGTACCGCCAGCTCGCGATGCTGCGCGAAGCGTTCCCCGGCGTCGCGGTTCATGCGTACACGGCGACGGCCACGCCCCAGGTGCGGCGCGACATCGTCACCGAGCTGCGCCTGCGCGATCCCCGGGTGCTCGTCGGGTCGTTCGACCGGCCGAACCTGATCTATCGCGTGCGCCCCCGCACCGATCGCCTGGGGCAGGTGCTCGCCGCCATCGGACGCCATCGCGACCAGGCCGGCATCGTGTACTGCATTCGCCGCTCGGAGGTCGACGAGCTGGCCGCCGCCCTCGCGCGCCGCGGGCTCAAGGCGCTGCGCTACCACGCCGGCCTGTCCGATCAGGAGCGTCGCACCAACCAGGACGCGTTCATCAACGAGCGGGTCGACATCGTCGTCGCCACGGTCGCCTTCGGCATGGGCATCGATCGCTCCAACGTTCGCTACGTCATTCACACCGGCATGCCGAAGTCACTCGAGCACTACCAGCAGGAGGCCGGGCGGGCCGGCCGTGACGGCCTCGAGGCCGAGTGCCTGCTGCTGGTGAGCGGCGCCGACTACGGTCTCTGGAAGTCGATCCTGACTCCCGAAGGGGCCGAGCCGCCGCCGGGCGCGCTGCGCAAGCTCGGCGAGATGTACGCGTTCTGCCAGCAGGCCATCTGCCGTCATCGCGGACTGGTCACCTACTTCGGCCAGCCCTACGAGAGCACGAACTGCGGGGCGTGCGACGTCTGCCTGGCCGAGACGGTGGCCGGCGAGGACACGAGCGAGGTGACGCAGAAGGTCCTCGCCGCGGTGGCCGAGCTCCGCGGGCGCTTCGGCGCCGCGCACGTGGCCGCGGTGCTGGCCGGCGCCTCGACGGCGCGGATCCGCGAGCTCCGCCACGACCAGCTGTCCGGCTACGGTGCGCTGCGCGAGGACAAGCAGGGGCAGGTGCGGGCGTGGATCGATCAGCTCATCGGCCATGGATACCTGGCGCGTACCGAGGACGAGTATCCGACGCTCCGGCTCGCGGCGCGGGGGGCGGCGGTGCTGCGCGGTGAGGAGACGGCGCCCGCGCTCACGAGCGCCCGGGCGGTGAAGGCGACCGCCGCCGACACGCTGCCGCCGGCCGCGGCGCCGGCTGGGTCGGCCGAGCGCGCGCCGGTCGCCCCCGATCCGCTGCTGTTCGAGCGGCTCCGATCGCTGCGGCGCACGATCGCCGAAGAGCGCGGCGTGCCACCCTACCTGATCTTCAGCGACGCCTCGCTCCGCGACATGGTGCGTCGTCATCCCACCACCCGCGAGGAGCTCCTCGAGGTGAAGGGGGTCGGCGAGTGGAAGAGCCAGGCGTTCGGCGAGCGGTTTCTCGCGCTGCTGCGCCAGTCGGTGCCCTGAGACCCGCCAGGCTCAGCGAGCGCTGGTCGGCCGCGCGATGTAGCGGCCGCGTGCGGCACCCACCACCGCGCCGTTCTCCCACGCCAGCCGACCGCGGAGGAACGTCGCCTGCACCTGACCGGTCAGCTCCTGGCCCTCGAACGGTGTGTAGCCCTGGCCCGACGGGGAGTCGGCGGCCCGGACGGTGAAATGCCGCTCGGGGTCGAGCAGTACCAGATCGGCATCGAGTCCGACGGCGATGTCGCCCTTGTCCAGCAGCCCGTAGCGACGCGCCGGATTGAACGAGAGCAGCTCGGCCATCCGGTGGGGCGCCAGGCCCCGCTTGCTCCCCTCGCTGAAGACGCCGGCCAGGAGATATTCGGTGCCGCCGAAGCCGGACTTGGCCAGCCAGATGTCACCCTGGCCGCTCCGGCCGGCGCCCTTGACCTCCTGCGAGCAGCACGCGTGATCGCTGACGATCCAGTCCACCTTGCCGTCGAGCACCGCGCGCCACAGGTACTCGACGTCCTCGCGGGGACGGATGGGCGGGTTGACCTTGGCGTAGCTGGCCGCCTGCGTGTCCACGTCGAGCAGCAGATGGCCCACCGTGATCTCTCGCTTGAAGTCGATGTGCGGGAAGACCCCGGCCATGGTCAGCGCCGCCTCCAGCGCCTTGCGCGAGGAGAGATGCAGCAGGTTCACGTTGACGCAGTGGGCCTCGTTGGCCAGGTAGGCGGCGATCCAGACCGCGAGGCCCTCGGAGTGCGGCGGCCGGGCTGCGCTGTAGGCGCGCAGCCCGCCGAGTGTCCGATCCTGCGCCACGAGCCGGGTGTAGGCGTTGAGGATGTCGGCCACCTCGCAGTGCAGGCTCACGCTCACGTACGGCGCCAGCGCCGGGTGCGCGCGCTGGATCCGGCCGGCCGCGCGCAGGATGAACTCGAAATGCGCGAGGTCGTAGGTCTCGTCGGGGCCGACCAGCAGGAAGCGGCGCTGCTCGTCCTGTCCGGCCTGACCGTGCAGGCCGTAGCCACCGTAGAACATGAAGATCTTGAACGACGGCACTCCGTGACGCGTCGCCAGCTGCTCCATCTCGTCGACGTGGCCGCTGGCGATCGGCGCCAGGTGGTAGGCGTAGTCGCAGTGATAGCGTCCTTCGGACAGGCGCAGCACCTCGGGGAAGAACTCGGCGTAGGGGCCGCCACGGTTCAGGTAGTACTGGCCGGTGCGGAAGTAGGTGAGCATGGTGGTGACGCCGCCGCTCACCGCGGCCCGGCTCTCCGTCACCGCATCGTCGGCCAGCGGCGCGTAGATGCCGACGTGGGTGTGCGCGTCCACCACGCCGGGAAACCCCAGGCGGCCGCCGGCATCGTAGACCTCGAGCGCATCGTTCACGGGGATCTCGGGCGCGATGCGCGCGAAGCGGCCGTCCTTGATGCCGACATCGAGACGGTCGACGCCGGGCCGGTGCGGGCGCACCACGCGCACGTTGCGGACGATCAGGTCGAGTGGGCGGTCGGCCATCTCAGCGCGATCCCGAGCCCGGCGCCCGGAAGCCCTGCACGCGGCCCCGCCAGTCGCCGTCGGTCCGCTCGGTGTCCTGGAACGCGCCGCGCGTGTAGCCGGCGATCACCTCTCGCCAGAACGCCTGCGCGCCGACGTTGCTGGCCAGCTCGGCGATCTCCCAGGGGCCGGGGAACAGATCGAACAGTCGGACGGCGGCTCGACGGCCCACGCCCCGCCGGCGGTACTTGCGGAGGACGAAGAACTCGCTGATCTCGTGCGTGCCGGCGCCGGCGAAGTGCGCACGATCGTGGATCAGCGCGAACCCGGCCAGCGCTGCGCCCACGTGGATGAAGAAGGATCGGCGACCCCGCTCGCGCCAGAACCGCTCGATGCTCCGCGCATTGCCGAAGCGCCCGTCCAGGGCGATGTCCCAGCCGTCGATCGTGCCGAGGTCGTAGAGATAGAGCTGCATCAGCCGGCGCAGGACCGGCACCGCCCCGGCGCCGGCTCGGTCGAGCGTGACGTCCGGGATCTCGGTGGCTGAACGGGCGGCCATGGGGCGGCAGTATACGCGGCCGTCGAGGCGCCAGTCATGCCCGGAGCGAGCGCGGCGCCCGCCCCCCGCGGCCGCGCGACCGGAGCCGGAATCAGGCGGCGTCGTGAAAGATGACGCCCAGCGTGTAGCGCGACCCACGCAGGATCCGGCTGACGCCGTGGCGCATGGCGGCGCGATACCACCCGCGCGTGCTCTGCACGGGCCGGTGACGCGTGGCGAAGATCACGATCTCGCCCTGCTCGGTCGCGATGGACTCGCCCCGTGACTGCGCGCGGGGCCGCTGCTCGACCAGCAGGAAGTCGCCACCGTCGTAGTCCACCGCGCGCCGGCTCAGGAAGCACGTGAGCTGCAGCGGGAACACCACATCGCCGTAGATGTCCTGGTGCAGGCAATTGTAGCCGCCGGCCTCGTAGTGCAGCAGCAGCGGGGTCGGCTTCGTCTGCCCGCCCCGGTGACAGCGCTCCAGCAGCCCCGCGTGCACGGTGGGATGCAGCGTCGCGGTCTCGAGCGCGGTCTCCCACTGGTTGGCCACCGCGGCTAGCGGCGGGTAGGCGTGCGTGCGGAGCGCCTGCACCAGCGGCGGCAGCGGCGCGGCGAAGTACTTGTACTCGCCGAGGCCGAAGCGATAGCGCGCCATGTCGACCCGACTGCGGAATCGCGCGTCGTCGTCGTACAGCGCGATCAGCTCGGCGCACTCCTCAGGTGTGAGGACGGGGGGCGTCTTGGCGTAGCCCCACTCCCACAGCGAGCGCTCGATGGCGGTCCAGTCGAGGTCGGCCAGGCGCGCAGCGATGTCGGCCATGACGTCAGTATCGCCCGACGCCCAAGCCCCGCGGCTCGCGGAACGAATTCGGCGCAATGGGCCGGAGGCGCGCCGCGAGCGCCCGTGCTACGCCGTGCGCGATCGCCGGGACACTCGCGCCGAACTTCCGGCCCCGCGCCGGCGCGTGGCATCACGGACAGGTGGCGCCGCCATTGGAGTCGGCGGCCGTGCTGTCGCCCGCCCCGCAGACCGTGAACGTCCCGGACGCCGTGCTGGAGTACTTGTACGAGGTGCCCGAGCCCGTCCAGCCGGACGGCAGACGGGGCGATCCGTTGAGGAACGGCCCGCCGACCTGGTTCTGGCCGTTCGTCTGCTGGCTGAGGAGCGCGGGCGGCAGCGCGCCGCTCTGCCCGCTGGCGACGGGACAGGTGGTCGCGCTCGACCCGTTGTCGGGGAGACCTCCGCAGTGTGCGGCGTAGATCCCGACGGCCGAGGCGATGGCCCGGGTGTCGGCCTGGGCCTTGGCGATCCGGGCCCGGGCCTGGACGTTCGCATAGAGCGGCACCGCGATGGCGGACAGGATGCCGATGATGGCCACGACGATGAGCAGCTCGATCAGGGTGAAACCGCGCTGCCCTCGCGGCGTGGAATGGAGCACGGGCGTGACGTGTGACATGGATCCCTCCTGGCGTTCTCGAGTGCGACCGGCCAGCAAGGGTGCAGAGCGGGTGCCACGATCAGATACTCGGCTCTTCTGCGAATTGTGCGACGGGCTGCGCGAGGCTGCCCTGCGCGCCGGTCGTTCCGCCCCGGCGGGGCGGCACCCGGCGAGCGCTCAGCGGTAGGAGTCGGGCGCCTGCCTCACGGTCTTCCAGAAGTCGGGATCGTGACCCGGGAAGATGCGGGCGCCGACGAGCCGGGCGATGGTCTTGATCTTCTTGATCGAGTGCAGCGCCAGCGTCGGGTTCCACACCACGCCAGGCACGCGCTCGCGCTCGGCGTGCTCCATCCAGTAACACGCGTCGCCGGTGAGCAGCACCGGGCCCGACTGGGGCAGGTGCACGAGCAGCGACTGGTGGCCGGGCGTGTGGCCATCGGTCCGCAGCACGGTCAGCCCGGGCGCCAGCTCGGTGTCGCCGTCGAGCAGCCGCCAGCGATAACCGGGGAGATCGAAGTTCTTCTTGTAGTAGAAGGGCTCGAAGAACGAGGCCGGGTAGTTGGCGTACGAGTACTCGTCCCGCTGCACGATCAGCTCCGCCTTGGGAAAGAGGTGGGCGCCGCCGGCGTGGTCGTAGTGCAGGTGCGACATCACCACCATGGTGATGTTGTCGGACTCGAGCCCGAGGACGTCGAGCCGGTGGACCAGCAAGTCCTCCTCGGTGAAGCGGGCCAGAGGATCGTTGCGCATCAGGCCGGGCACGGCGCGCGGCGACACCCCGGTGTCGAACAGCACGAGGCCCTCGGAGGTCTTGATCAGCCAGCAGGCGATGGGGATGGGCGTCGGCGTCTCGGCGTACTCGCCGTAGAACAGGAGCGAGCGCGAGGCGCCCATGAAGCCGTTCTGCAGGGCGTAGAGCGCCTGGACGGTCATGGGCTGGGCACCAGCCGCAACAGCAGGATGAAGGCGACGAACTGCACGATCCAGCCGAGCAGACAGACGCCGAGCGCGCGCCAGGTCGATTTGTAGTCGAGCGCCTGGCGCACACCCACCACCATCGTGGCCAGCATCCAGAGCGCGGTGATGGTGAACACGATCGAGGTGAGGAACGGCACGATGCCCACTACCCGGAGAATGCCGGGCGAGGTGGCGAAGCCGATCGTGCGCATCAGCTCGCCGGTATCGGACTGGGTGCCCGGCTCGGGGAGCCAGCGCGCGCCGATCAGATAGATGAGGACGGCCCAGACGAGCCAGCCCACCAGGCTCAGCACCGTGCCGACGACGAGCCCGGACAGCCCTGTGCTCGCCCCGACACCGGCGGCGAGACTCGACAGCACCACCACCGCGAGCGCTTGACCGGTGGCGCCCCGGTCGGCCTCGACGTCGTCGTAGGCACTGGAGCTGAATTTCGCCGCGCCGACCATCCGCTGGACGAACGTCATCGCCGGCCTCCCGGATCGGGGCCTATCATATCCGGATGCTCGGAGTAGAATCGGGCAAACCTCGAGCGAGGCAGGTGCCATGGATTTCGCGCTGACCGAGCAGCAAGAGCTGATCCGCAAGGAGGTCTCGAGCCTGGCCCGCTCCTTTCCGCCGGAGTACTGGCTGGAGAAGGACGGCAAGGCCGAGTACCCGTGGGAGTTCGTGAAAGCGTTCGCCCAGGCCGGCTGGCTGGGCGCGATCATCCCCGAGGAGTACGGCGGCTCGGGGCTGGGCGTCACCGAGGCCGCGCTGATGCTGCACGACATCGCCGCCTCGGGGGCGGGCACGAGTGGCTGCTCGCCCATCCACTTCTACTGCTTTCCGCCGATGCCGGTCATGAAGCACGGCACCGAGCTGCTGAAGCGGAAATATCTGCCGCGCATCGCCACCGGCGAGATCGTCATGGCCTTCGGCGTGACCGAGCCCAACGCCGGAACCGACACCTCGCGCATCCAGACGCGCGCCGAGCGCTCCGGTGATCGCTTCATCGTCAACGGTCGTAAGGTGTGGAACACCAACGCCCAGAACGCCACCCACATCCTGCTGCTGGCCCGCACCGCGCCGCGTGACTCTGCCAAGCCGTTCAAGGGGCTCACGCTGTTCTTCACCGAGTTCGACCGCACGAAGATCACCGTGCAGGTGATCGAGAAGCTCGGCCGGGCCGCGGTGGACTCCAACGAGATCTACATCGACGGCCTGGAGGTTCCCCTCGAGAACGTGGTGGGCGAGGTGGGCCAGGGCTTCTACCACCTGCTCGACTCGCTCAATCCCGAGCGCATCTTCACCGGCATCGAGGCGGTCGGTATCGGGCGCGCGGCGCTGGCCCGTGCGGTGGATTACGCCAAGGAGCGCGTCGTCTTCGATCGTCCCATCGGCAAGAATCAGGCGATCGCCCATCCGCTGGCCATGGCGTGGGCCAAGCTCGAGACCGCCGAGCTGATGTGTCTGAAGGCGGCCTGGCTCTTCGACCACGGCCAGCCGTGCGGCGCCGAGTCCAACGCCGCCAAGCTGATGGCCGCCGAGGCCGGCTTCGAGGCGTGCGACGTCGCGCTGCAGACCCACGGCGGCTACGGCTACGCCAAGGAGTTCCACGTCGAGCGGCTGTGGCGCGAGGTGCGGCTGTACAAGATCGCCCCGGTCTCGCAGCAGATGGCGCTCAACTACGTCAGCGAGCACGTGCTGGGGTTGCCGAAGAGCTACTGAGTCAACCCGAGGAGAACAGAACCTCATGAAGGCCGCGATTCCGTGGAAGCTCGTGCTCGCGCTCGCCCTGAGCGCGGTGGTGGCCGTGCCCGTGCTCGGGAACCGGAGTCACGCGGCCGACGACAACCCGATCGCCGGCCTCAAGGATGCGAAGATCGCGTTCGACATCACCGCCGGCGACCCTGCACGCTTGCTGAGCATTCTGAACACGATCGACGAGACCCGCGAGAGCTTCGCCCGACAGGGAGTGACGCCGCACTTCGTGTTGGCGTTCCGCGGCCCGGCCACGCTGCTGACCCAGACGGATCTCTCGCGTCTGAAGCCCGAGGACCGCGAGACCGCCACCAAGATCGCCGCCAAGCTCAAGCAGCTCCGCGGCTCCGCCGGCATCGAGCGCCTGGACCAGTGCAACATCGCCATGCGCGGCCAGAAGGTGGACAAGGCCCAGGTGAATCCGGACCTGACGGTGGTCGAGAACGGCTGGATCACCCTCGTCGCCTACCAATCGAAAGGCTACGCCTACATCGCGCCTTGATTTGGTTGGGGGGCCCTATAAGGGCCAACCAAGCCCCCCGGGAAGGCGAGGAGCGCCCCGGCGGAGCCGTGGCGCTCCTCGGTAGTTCGCTTGCCTCTCCCGCGACAACGCGTCGAGTGACCAGCGTTCTCCGAACGGTGGGAAGGCCCGGTACATGACGTTCGCGAAGCGCCCCGGCTCCGCCGGGGCGCGGAGCGTGGGGGGTATGGGGGGCCATTTCGTGGCCCCCCATCCAAACTAATGCATGCGCTTGTCGTCGTAGCCGGCTGAGCCCTTGATGCGCTCGTCGCTGCCGGGAATGTAGCGCTTCTCCAGCTCCTGGAAGTGGCTCACGCGGGCCATCACGTGGTGGCTCTCGGTCGGATGGCCGTCCTTGGTCTTCTCCAGACGCCACTGCGCCTGCTCCTGGTCTCGCACCAGCTCCTCCATGGCGTTCCACACCGCGTACATGCCGGCGTGGGCGGCGAAGAGCGTGATGAAGATGAACTTGTAGCCGAGCTCGCCCAGCTCCCGGAACGTGAACGGGTTCTGGTCCTTGTGCCACTTGAACGAGGAGGAGTAGTTGAAGGCCAGCGGGACATTCGGGTGCGACTCGCGCATCGCCTTGGCGAAGGCCACGGCCGGCTCGCGGTCCGGGCTCGAGAGCTCCGGCCACACCAGGTCCACGCCGGCGTCGGCGTAGGCGCGGCCGCGGCGGATGGCTTCCTGCAGGCTGCCGCCCACCGCGCCGAAAGCGTCGGTGCGGGCGATGATGACGAAGTCCGGATTCATCCGGTCACGGGTGTCCACGGCCGCGCGGTATTTCCCCACGGCCTGATCCTCGCTGATGATCACCTTGCCCGCGATGTGACCGCAGCGCTTGGGGAAGACCTGGTCCTCGATGTGAATCCCGGCCACGCCGCTGCGCACGTACTCCTGCACCGTCCGGATCGTCGACAGCGCGTTGCCGTAGCCGTCATCGGCGTCGGCGATGACCGGGATCTCGACGGCGCTGGCCACCATGGCGCCGATGCGGGTCACCTCGGTCTGGGTGAGGAAGCCCATGTCGGGCCAGCCGTTGGCCAGGGCCATCGAGTAGCCGCTGAGGTAGATGGACTTGATGCCCACCCGCTCGGCGATCTGGGCGTCGAGCGGCGAGTAGACGCCGCCGGTGAACAGATAGGGCTCGGTGCGGAGCAGGTCGCGAAACACGCGTCCGGGATTGTGCATGAGCTCGGTCTCCAATCAGTGCAGGTCGAACGAGCCAACGGCTCGCACGTGGGGCGCCTCGAGCAGCGCGCCGGCGCAGGACGGGCAGTAGGTCGCGGACTCCAGCGAGATCGCGCAGGAGGGGCAGAGGGGCGATCCGCAGTCCAGGCATCCGAGGCTGTGAAACGCGCTTCGCAGTTCACTCTCGCAGCTGCATTGACTCACCATGGCCATCTCCTTGCCGGACTCGAATCGTTCGTTCTTGGTCGTGCACTCACTGTGCCGCCGAGGTGGGGGAGGGGGCAACCTCATTGTTCTTATCGGGCTGATAGAATTTCGTGATCGGAAAGATATTTCACAGAGGCTATAATCGAACCGTATCAGGTGGCAGGGCCCTCATAAGGGAGGCGGATCAGCGGTGGAGATTCCCCAGCTCGAGGCCTTCGTGGCTGTCGGAACGTTTGGCGGATTCCGCCGGGCCGCCGACGCCCTGCGGGTCAGCCAGCCGGCCATCAGCGCGCGCATCAAGGCGCTGGAAGATTCGTTGGGGGTCGCGCTGTTCGAGCGCGCCAAGACGGGACTGGCGCTGTCGTCGGCCGGGCGTGCGCTCCGCCCCCACGCCGAGCAACTCTTGCAGGTGGTCGCGCACGCCCGCCAGGCGGTGCACGACCTGCGCCCGTCGAGCGGAGGCGCCCTGACCATCGCCGCTGCGCTGTCCATCTGCACCTACCTGCTGCCCGACGTCCTCAAGCGTTTCCAGGCCGCCCATCCCAAGACCAAGATCACCGTGCGCTCCGGCCACTCCAAGGAGGTGCTCGACATGGTCCTGGCCGGCGACGCCGAGCTCGGGCTGGCGCGCTCGCTCCAGCATCCGGAGATCGAGACCGTGAGCCTGCGGGAAGACCCGCTGATGCTGGTGGCCACGCCGGGCAGCCCGATGGCCCGCGCCGGGCGCGCGCGTCTGGACGAGATCGCGGGCCAACCGCTGATCCTGTTCGATCGCGGCTCCAGCGACTGGACGCTCACGCTCGGATTGTTTCGCCGGGCCGGTCTCGTGCCGAACGTCGTGCTGGAGGTGGAGTCGATCGAGGCGGCCAAGCGGATGGTCGAGCGGGGGATCGGCATCGCGTTCCTGCCCCAGCTGGCGGTCGTCCGCGAGATCCGGCGCGGTCAGCTGATCGCGATCGACCTGCGTGACGCCGAAGCGCTGAGCCGGAGCCTCGACCTGATCCATCCCCGCCAGCGCCCCCTCAGCGCCGAAGCGCTCGCGCTGCTCAAGACGCTGCGCGCGGCGGTGGGCGAGGTCACGCCGGCGCCGGTGCGGCGCGGAGCGCCTCGGCCGCGCGGCGGACGGGCCCGGGCCTCTCGCGCGTGAGGCGCCCGCGGCCTACGCCGTGACGTTTTCGGCGGCGGGGGTCGGGGGGCGGGAGGCGATCAGGCTGGCGATCGAGGCCAGCGCCAGACCGAGGGTGATGCCGCCGAGCACGTCGGACGGCCAGTGCGCGCGCAGGAGCACGCGGGCGAGCCCGACGAGCAGGATCATCACGATCGCTAGCACGCGCGTGGCGCGGCACAGCCGCGGCGACAGCGAGTCGGCCAGGAAGATCACCGCGCCGTAGAAGGCGGCCGCGGCCGTCGAGTGGCCGCTCGGGAAACCGAACGAGATGTCTTCGGGACGCGCGCGACCGATCACGTGCTTGAGCGTCCACTCCATGATGGGTGCGGCGACCATGAGCCCGCTCCACAGCCACCACCGACGGCGGGCCTCGGGGAATACCACGAAGAGCACCACCAGGCCGGGCGCCAGCATCCGCCAGTCGCCGGCCCGGTTCACCAGCCGCATCGTCTCCAGCACGCGCGGCGACGCGATGCGAAGAATCGCCTCGCGCAGCGCGGTGTCGGCGGGCAACGCGCCGAGCATGACCACGGCGGCGGCCAGCGCCGCGAAGCACGTGCCGGCCACGGCCAGGACGCCACCGGGATGCAGGCGGCCGACCTTCATTCGGAAGAGCGATCGCGTCGGGTGAGGACGGCCACCACGATGATCACCACCGCGCCGGCCAGCAGGGCGAGGCCGCCGAAGACCAGCGCACTGGTGAGCGGGCTCCAGCCCTCGCTGCGGAGCGCGCCGGGGTGATCCGCCCAGGCCGGCGTGACGACGGTCACGACGGCCGCGACCATCGCGGCGAGCCGGCCCGAGTACCGCGCGGACTTCACGTCAGGCGGACTCCTCCGGGCGCCCTCACGGCGCCGTCTTCTCGATCGCGGTGACCGCCAGGTTCGGTGGCGTTCCCCGTAGCGTGAATCGTACCGCGTCTCCAGGCTTCACCGACTCCAGAATCTTCGGCGACGCGGTGCGAAAGCCCATCGTCATGGCCGGCATGTAGCCCGGGATGTCGCCGTGGGTGATGACGAGCAGACCGAGATCGCCCAGGCCGGCCCGCACGACGCCGGTGGATCGGAATTCGCGCTCGCCGGTCGGCACCGCCGCGACTCGCGCGGCCTCGAGATCCTGGGCCAGGCGCTGAGCCTGGCGGCCCCACCAGAGCCACCCCACGCCCAGGCCGAGGGCCAGTGCGAGGTTCATCAGCAGCACCGCTTTCCACACGCGCATCAGTGCACGTGCTCGGCCGGTGGCGGCGGCGCTTTCTCCGCGTTCAGCCGCTGCAGATCGGCGACCAGCAGATCGGTGTCGCGGCCGGCGGCTCCCCCGGCGGCGATCGCCCGCAGATAGCCCTGCCGGTCGATGAGGAACTCGACGTGCGGCGCGGCGGAGAAGAGACGATAGGTGTCGAGGATGTCGCGGGCTCCTTCGGTGACGACGGGATAGAAGATCCGCGCGTCGCCCAGGCGGCGGAGCGCGTCGGGCTCGGCATCGCTGGGCACGGCGACGATTTCCAGGCCCAGGGTGGAGAGCAGGGCGTAGCGCTGGGCCAGCTCGACCAGCCGCGCCTCGGAGGCGGGCAGCGTGTAGAGCACGAGCAGCACGATCTTCCGGCCGCGGTACTCCTTGAGCGAGCGGGCCGGGGTGGGGCCCACGGCAAACGTGAAGTCGGGCGCCACGAGCCAGAGCGGCTCCGGCGCCACGGTCGGGCCGAGCAGCCGCGCGGTGTCGGCGGCCGACAGCGCGCGCAGGAAGTTGACGAGGTCCCAGCGCTCGTCGGGGCTCAGCCGATCACCGAAGGCCGGCATCTGCCGCAGCCCGTGCCCGATCCACCAGAAGAGATCCCCGGCGGTGTGCAGCGACACGTGATGCGCGCGCAGATCCGGCGGCCGCGGGTTCAGCGCGGCCGCCGCCGGTCCATCGCCACCGCCGCGCGTGCCGTGGCAGGCGATGCAGTGCTGGGCGAAGAGCGTGCGCCCCTCGGCGATCGCCGCGGCGTGATAGGGCACGTCCGGCCGCTGGTACGTCGTGGGATACGCGTCGGTGACGAGCGGCGGCACGGCGATGCCGAGTCCGGCGACGAGGACGACTCCGCCGCCGGCGAGGAACGGCAGCCGCAGGCGGCGCAGCGCCAGCGACGCCAGAAGCGCCGCCGCGCCCAGCACCGCCACCTGGCTACCGACCAGCACGGTCGACCTGAGCTCGGGCGCGACGTCGAGCGCGCCCAGCGACAGACGGACGGAGAACGGCCACACGGGCTGGGCGTGGCGCGCCGGCGGCGTCACGCTCATCGTCGCGACGAGGCCGAGCACCAGCGCGGCCAGCCCCGCCTCCACGGTGACGAAGCGGCCGAGGCGACGCATCGCCGGGCGGCCGATAGTGGCCGCGTCCCCGCCGAGGGCAGCCACGAGGCGGCGGTTGCCGGCGGCGAGCGCGAGCATCGCGGCGAACACGGTGAGCTTCGCCAGCAGCAGCCGGCCGTGCGCGGTGCCGAGCAGGCCGGGCACGCTGCCGACCTGGGCCCACGTGTTCCAGGCGCCGGACAGGACGAGCACGACCACGAGCGCCAGGGCCGTCGCCGAGAAGCGCCGCGCGGCGAGCACCGCGTAGGGTCGCGCGTCGGCGCCGCCCTCCTGACAGGCGAGCCCGAGCAGGAGCGCCAGGGCGGGGAGTCCCCCGACCCAGACGCCGGCGGCCAGCAGGTGCGCCACGTCGACCGCGATCGCGGCCGCCGTGTCTGGCTCGACGGCGGCGGCGTGGCCGGCGGCCGCGACCAGCCCCAGCGCAGCGAGGCCGAGCAGTGCGCCCTCACCCCGCGCTGCGCGCCAGTCCGTGCGGTCTGCCAGGTGCATCCGGACGGCGAGGAACGCGCCGAGCACGAGCAGAAGACCGCCCCGTACGAGCCACACCGCGCCGGCCTGGGTTTGCAGCAGCATGCGGACGATCGCCGACAGATCCAGCGCCGCGCCGGGGCGCCCCTCCAGGACGGCGGTCTGCCCGGCGATCGCGATGACGCCCGTGAGGAGCGCGATTGCGGTCAGCAGCCGACCGAGGCCGACGATCCACGCGTCCCACCTCCGGGCCGTGGGACGGTCGGTCGGGCCGGCCAGCAGGAGCATGGTTGCGCCGCCGACCAGCAGAACCGAGGACGTCAGATGCAGCCAGCGCGCGAGCAGCGCGATCACTGCTGCCAGTCGAAGCTCACCGCCTCGGTGCGCGCGAACCGGCCGCTCGCCGACGGCATCACGCGCAGCGTCGGCTTGCCGATGGCCACCGTGATCTTCGTCGTCGCCGCTGCCAGCGTGACGTCGGCGCCGTAGTGGAAGCCCTGAGCCCCCATCATCGGCACCAGGTTGACGGTGCGCGGGGCGGCCTTGTCGGCGTGAATCGTGGCGCTGATCGGCAGGTAGGGCACCGGCTCACCGGTGGCCAGATCGGTGACCAGAACCACGAGGTGCCCGCCCGACGCCGAGGGCTTGGCCGCCGCGTGATCGTGCTGCGCGTGGTCTCCGCCCTGGCCCGGCGCGTGAAACGCCAGACGCACCTTGTAGCTGCCGGCAGTCTGCTCGCGAGCGGGCGGTGCTGCGCCGTGGTGAGCGTGGTCACCGCCGCCCAGGCTCCGGATGAAGGCGACCAGGTCGATCGTCTCGGCCAGCGTGAGGCTGTCGCGGAAATCCGGCATGATCGACATCCCGTCGGGGCCGGTGTGCCCCGGACCGAGCACGATCACCGCGTTGGGATTGATGATCGACTCGGCGAAGTACTCCGCGGGATGGTTTGAGCCCATGCCGCTCAGCTCCGGCCCCCGGCGCGCAGGATCCGGCGCCACCGCGGGGAACGCTTCCCCCTTGATCTCGTGACACTGATAGCACTCGAGCTTGGCGAACACCTCGCGCCCCTTCGCCGCGTCGCCGGCCGGCCACGAGAAGCGCCAGCCCGTCGGCACGCCACCGCTGCGGTGCAGCTCCTCCATGGTGACGCGCTTGGGCGCCTGCACGTCCGCCGGCGGCTTCGCGGCCGGTGTGCCGTGCTGATGCTGGGCCTGCGCGAGGGTACCGCCGACGAGCACGGCCACGATCAGCCCGCCGGCCACCCGACTGACGTTCGTCATCGTCCTGCGACCTCCTTGGCACTCATGTAGCGCAGGATCGTCTTGGTGGCGGGGAATTGCTCCTCGTGCCAGGCCACGACGAACCCGTCACGCGCCACCGCGACGTCCGGCGTCCAGGCCTTGATCGCCTGCGACAGGACCCGGACAGGGCCGAGACTCCGCCCGCCTTCGCCGATAGAGCGTAACAAGATCCGGCGACGGACCGCGGTTGAATCCTCCCACACGACGACGCCGCGGCCGGTGGCATCGACCGCAAGGCGGGCGTGGTCGGGCACCGATCCGGTCGCGGTGTGCAAGCGCCGGGGCGCGCCGAAGCGCTGACCGTCGGCGGCGACGGCCAGCAGCAGGTCCGGGCGATCCCCCGACGCCTCGGTGTACCAGATCGCGTAGAGACGGCCGCGCGCATCCGCCGCGATGCTGCCGCCACGATGCGGGCAGGCGGTGATCTTCCAGCGGTCGGCGTGCACGAGGGCCGCCGCGGCGAAGGTCCGGCCGCCATCGGTCGAGCGGGAGAGCACCATGTCGCGGACGTCACCAGGAAAGACCTTGCGCCACAGGACGGACGCGGCCTCGCCGGGGCCGGCCGACACGCTGACTCGACAGCACACGCACGTCTCGCCGGCCGGCAGCTGGGTCACGCGCTCCAGACGTGATCCACGCTCGGTCACGCGGGCGACCCAGGTCGCAGTCTGGCTGGCGCCCTGGCGGCTGTCGATCCACGCGACGAGCACGGTCCCGTCGGTGGTGACCGCCAGGTCCTCGAACGAGTGCGAGATCGGCCGGTCGTCGTTCACGCGCAGGGGAGCCTCGAACGAGCGTCCGCCGTCGAGCGAGCGCGACAGGAACAGATCGGACGCGAACAGGCCGCCGACCGGCTTGGGCTTGCTCGACGACCAGGTGACGTACACCTCGCCGCCCGGCCCGAGCGCCAGCCCGGGCGCCTGGTGCAGCGAGTCGACCGACGCCTGCGGCGGGTTGACCTGGACCGGATCGCCCGCGGTGCCGGGCCGGGTGATGAAGACCGTGTTCGTCTCACCGGTCTTGGCCACCCAGGCGACCACCGGGCCGTCGGCGCCCTCGGCGACGGCCGGAGCGGAGACGTGCACCTCGTGGCCGCCAGCCGGGTGCGTGACTTCCAGACGCCGGGCCGGCGCCGGCGCGCCTGTTCCCGCCACGGGCAGCGCGAGCAGGACGGCAGACAGCGTGAGGCGTCGTGCGAGCCGTGCGGTACCGGAACGAGTCATCGCCATCTCCATTCGAGCGCGCCGTAGAAGGCGCGGCCGTCGCCCGGCTCGTAGAAACGCTTGTTGGCGTCGTCCACCACCACCGATGAGGCATAGGTCGCGTTGGTCAGGTTGCGGGCCTCGAAGAACAGGCGAGCTTCCAGGGCTTGTACTCGTAGCCCATGCGGATGTTGAACAGCGTGTAGTTGCCGGCGGTGGCGTCGTTGGCGCTATCGACGTAGTAGAAGTGCGGGACCGTCTCCACGTTGGGCGCGAACCAGACGCCCGAGTTGTGGTCGTAGCGGAGCTCCGTGCGCAGGAAGTGCTCGGGCGCCCCGGGGATCTGGTTGTTGCCGAAGACCGGGTCGTTCACGAAGACGAAGTGTGACCAGGTGTAGGCGACGCGCGTGCGCAGGGCGTCGCCGGTCGTCCCGAGACCGACCCGGCGGAGCAGGTCGCGCAGGAGCAGCACGTCGAGGCCGGCCTCGGCGCCGGTGTGACGCGAGCGGCGGATGTTCTGGAATCGCGGGATGGTGAACGGCGCGCCGGGAAACGGCTGGACGTTGACGTTCTGGATCTCGTCCCACAGCTCGATGTCGTAGATGGCGATATCCCACGTCACCCGCTCGTTCCAGGCGCCGCGGGTGCCGATCTCGAACTGCCAGGCTCGCTGGGCCTTCAGCTGGCTGAGGTCGCCGCCGATCTGCCCGGGCGCGGTCAGCTCGAGGATCAAGGGTGGCTCGTAGGCGTGCGAGGCGTTGCCGTAGACCTGGGCGCCAGGCGCCACCGTCCACAGGAACCCGAGCTTCGGCGAGAGCGAGCGGAAGTCGACCGAGTCCGTGCTATCGGTGCCGAGCTGGTCGTTCACGCTGCGCACCGCGTACTGCCCGCGCAGGCCCGCCACCGCCGTGAAGGTGGGGGTGACGTCGAACTGGTTCTCGGCGTAGATCGCGTAGTTGCTGGCGCTGTTGATCTGGTTCTGGACCTGCACTCCACGCTCGCCGTTGAGGTTCTGGAACTGGTCGTCGTTCTGGCGCGTGCCCGCATACTGCAGCCCCACCCGGACGCGATTGCCGTGGTCGAGCAGCGGCGCCGCCAGCGTCCACCGGAGCTCGCTGGACCAGCTGTACGTCGTGTCGTCGATGATGGCGAACGGCAACGGGTGATCCAGGTCCTGATAGTTCAGCTGCGTCGACCACTCGAGCACCTGGTTGTCACCGATCGGAGTGCGGGCGGTGAAGGCACCCCGCGTGTACTTGTAGTTGCGCTCGGCCTGCGTGGCCCGAAATGTAGGGTCGGCCTGCTGGGGGTTGCTGTCCATCTCCGCCTTGGTCAGCGATCCCGGCAGGCGTTCGTGACTGTCGGTGAAGCCGAGATCGAAGCGGAGGGTAGTGCCGCCGGGCAGCGCGTAGCCGACGGTGCCGTACGCGCGCCGCCGAGTCTGCTCGGCGTGTTGACGGAAGTTCTCCAGCTCGGTGTCGGTCAGGCCGATGTAGAAATCCCAGGGGCCATACACCTGGCCGGTGCCGATGTAGTTCTTGAGGAAGCCGAACGAGCCGGCCTCGGTGCGGATCTCGAAGAGGCCGGCGTCGTAGCCGGTCTTGGTGACCAGGTTGATGGCGCCGCCCAGCGTGTTGCCGCCGAAGCGCAGCGCGCTGGCGCCGCGATAGACCTCGATGCGCTTGGTGGTGAGCAGCTCCAGCGCCTCGAAGTCGCTGAAGCCGTCGGCGTTGCCGTACGGGAAGCCGTCGATCAGGACGTTGATGCCCCGCAGGTGGAAGTTGTTGCGCAGGCCCGAGCCGCGGATCGAGATCTGGCTCTCGTCGGAGCCGAAGCGCGGCCGGATGAGGATGCCGGGCGTGAAGTCGAGCACGTCCTTGAGGTTGGCCGCGCGCGACTCGCGGATCCGCGTCTCGTCCACGAGATCCACCGCACCAGGCGTCCGTTGCAGCTCGTCTCGGGCCTCCTGCTCGGTCTCCGTCCGCTCGTCAGGGACGCGGGCGCCCTCGACGACGACCGGTTTCAGCGAGGGGACCGGTTGCCCGGCGGGTGGTTGCGCGAGAGCCGGACCAGCCATGAGGACCAGCACGACGCACGAACAGGATGAGCATCGGCATCTCCTTAGCGGAGCCGGAACTCGACGGGGAGCTGCACCCACATGGCCACCTTTTCCGTTCCGCGACGCGCCGGCTCGAAGCGCCAGCGACGAACCGCGTCGGCGGCGGCCTGATCGAGATCGGGATGGCCGGCTGACTGCGTGACGATCACGTTGGCGACGCGGCCGTCGTCGGCGACGAGCACGTTCAGCAGCGTGGTGCCCTGAACGCCGAGTCGGCGAGCGCTCGAGGGATACGCGGGGCGGTGCTGATAGCCGCCCTGCGGAATGGCGCGCTGGGTGACGCCGTCCGAAGGCAGCGCGGCCACGGCCGGTCCAGCGGGCTGCGCGGCGGCGGTCGGTGCGGACGCCGGGCCCGAGGCGGGCGCGTCCGAGGGAGGTGCGACCGCGAACGCGCCGGAGCCTGCGTGGACCACACCCGGTGCGGGCGGACCACTCACTACGGGCGGACCACTCGGCGTCGAGCTACTCGGCGCGGCCTCCACGGCCGGTGCGAGCGGTGCGGTGGGGACGGGTGCGGCCTGCGCCGCGGCGAGCGGCACCGGCTCCGGCGCCGGGATTTCCGGTTCTCGCGGGCGCGCTGGTGCAGGCGCCGCCGGCATCGGGGTCTCGATGGGCTTGGGCAGTCGCAGCGGACGTCGATCGACGATGGCAGGGGCGGCCGGGGGCGGCGGGTCGGGCTCGACCAGCTCGGCGAACAGGATCGGCGGGCGGGCCGGTGTCCCCGGCGCCAGCACGACCATGCCGGCGATGCCGACGTGGACCAGTACGGATGCCGCGACCGGTCCGAATCGCGCGAGACGAATGCCCATCATCGTTCGAGCGCCTGAGCGCCTCCTCCAGGGTTGTGCGAGCGTGGCTCCGGACCGGCGGACGGCGCGCGGCGAAGCCAGCGCGCACAGAACGCGGGTCAGAACGCGGAGCTGAGAGCCGAGGAGAGCTAGGCGGAGGGAGGAGCGCGCCCCTCGTCGGGGCGAAGCGGACGGCTACCGGGTCGATCGGGCTCGGCTGCGACGACGGTGGCGATCGGAGTCGGGATCCAGACCTCGGGGACGGCGAGCGGTTCGGCCGCTCCCTGTACGTGCGCGGAAGCGGCTGCCACGGCACAGTGCGATGCGGCGCGCTGATCGGCCAGGTGATGGACCGAGTGCACGCCCTCTTCGACCGCGATGACGGCGAGGACGAGCACGAGCGCCACGATGAGGACCCGTCGCGGCGCGAGCAGCGTGACACCAGCCAGCAGGGCCAGAAGCAACGCGGCCCAGAGTCGGAGCCGTGGACGGACGGCGCCGGGATCGGGCGGCTCCGAATCGTCGCGCCGCCGCGGGCGATGTCGGGTGCCGGGGAGGCGGTGACGCTCGACGTGACGGCCGGAACCGATTCCTGGGCCACCGGCGGCGTCGCGGGCGCAGAGCGCACGTGAGCCAGCGCGGTGGTCGCCGAGCCCAGCAGCGCACTGGTGGCCACCAGCACCATCAGCAGAACGAGCAATCGCCTCGGATGGCGCGCCATCGTGCTCCTGTTATAACACGCGTGCCTGGCGGCGGTTCCACCCCGCGGGGCCCGGACACGGGACCCACCGTCGAGGGACACCGGTTGCTTGGTAGAGTGATCGCCATGCGTGGACTTCGTAGCGCCCTGCACCTGCGCCCTCATCGCGCTCGCGGCGACCGCCGGTGCGCACGGTCTTCTCGACCATGCCGAGCCTCGTCCCGGCAGCCGGGTGCGGACGTCCCCGACGAACGTGAGCGTCTGGTTCACGGAGCGGCTGGAGCCCGCCTACAGCCGCGTGCAGGTGGTGAACGACAAGGGCGCGCGGGCGGACGCCGACGACAGCCGCGTGGACGCCACCGACGCACGGCGGCTGCGGGTGTCGGTGCCGCCGCTGGCCGCCGGGACGTACAAGGTTCTCTGGCGCGTGCTCTCGGTGGACGGTCACCTCACGGAGGGCGAGTTCACGTTCCAGGTGGCGCCATGATCCGCGCGATGTTCTTCGACGCCGGCAACACGCTCATCCACATGGACTACAGAGCCATCGCCGCCGCACTCGGCCGGGCAGGGGGTCGCACGCCAGCGCCGCGGACGTCCAGCGGGCGGAGTGGCGGGCCCGGGTGCGGCTCGACGCGTCCTTCGGCGGGGCGACCTCGACCGAGAGTCCCGACACCGGCGAGCGCTACCTGCGCTACCTGCTCGACGAGCTCGGGGTGCGCGACCCCGCCGTCGTGACCGCGCTGTCGGCGTGGCGGCGGGGCTACAACGCGCCGATCGGCCTCTGGACGGAAGGTGAGCCCGAGGCCGAGGCGGCGCTGACGCTCGCGCGCGCCCGCGGCCTGCGCACGGCCGTGTATCTCGAACTCCAACGGCACGGTGGCCGCGATCCTCGAGGGGCTCGGCCTCGCGCGCCATCTCGATTTCGTCATCGACTCGTCCCAGGTGGGTGTCGAGAAGCCCGACCCGCGCATCTTCCGCATCGCGCTGGAGCGGGCCGGTGTGGCGGCGACCGAAGCCGTCTACGTGGGCGATCTGTACTCGATCGATGTGGTCGGCGCCCGCGCGGCCGGCCTGTCCGCCATCCTCATGGACCCCGGAGCGTGCTGGGGCGCGCGCGACTGCCCGAGCGCGCCCACCGCGCTCGCCGCCGTCCACCGAGTCCTCGCCGGATTGTAGGACATCGGCGGGGCCCTTTCGGGGCCCCCCATGCTCATCAGGCAGCGTCACGTAGGGGTAGCGCTGCAGGGCGCCGTAGATGATGCGCTTCATCTCGGCGATCTGGGCCTCGCTCGGTCCCTCGAAGCGGAGCGTCAAGTAGGGGTTCGTGTTGGAGGCGCGCACGAGACCCCAGCCGCCCCCGGGGAAGAGCACGCGGGCGCCGTCGATGTCGATCGTCTCGTAGCGCTCGCTGGAGATTGCGCGCCAGCTCCTCGATCAGCGCGAACTTCTTGTCGTCCGGACACGGCGCCTTGAGCTCCGGCGTGGAGTGCAAGTGCTCGATCGTGTCGAAGAGGCCCGAGACGGGGCCGGGCTCCCCGGCCATGATGTCCACGATCTTGCAGGCGGCCAGCAAGCCGTCGTCCACGCTGTAGTAGTTCTCGCCGAAGAAGATGTGGCCGCTGACCTCGCCGCCCAGCAGGATGTGGTCGTCGCGCATCTTGCGCTTGAGGTGCGAGTGGCCGGTCTTCCACATGATCGGCACGCCGCCGTGGCGCACGATGTCGTCCACCAGCGACTGCGAGCACTTCACGTCGAAGACGATCTTGGCTCCCGGGTGCCGGCGCAGCAGGTCCCGCGCGAGCAGGACCAGCACCAGGTCCGCCTCGTGTCGGCGCCCGCGCTCGTCGATGACCCCGACGCGATCGGCGTCGCCGTCCCACGCCAGTCCGAGATCGGCGCCGAGCTCCAGGACCTTGGCCTGGAGATCGACGACGTTGTCGGGATCCTCCGGGTCGGGCAGGTGATTGGGGAAGCGCCCGTCCGACTCGCAGTAGAGCTCGATGACCTCGCAGCCGATGCGGCGGAGCAGGTCGGGACCGTAGCGGCCCGCCACGCCGTTGCCGGCGTCGACCACGACGCGAAGCCGGCGGGCGGGCCGGACCAGACCCGTCAGCACGCCGAAGTAGTCGTCGCGCGCATCGCGCGCGGTCACGGCGCCCTGGCCGGATTCGAAATCGTCCCGCTCGATGGTGCGGCGCAGCTCCTGGATCTCGTCCTCGCTGAGCGGGGCGGCTCCCGGGTGGACCATCTTCACGCCGTTGTAGTCCACCGGGTTGTGGCTTCCCGTGATGTTGGCCCCGCCGTCCAGCCGCCAGTGAGCCGTGGCGAAGTACAGCATGGGGGTGGTGACCTCGCCGATGTCGACGATGTCGAGGCCGGCGGCGCGGGCGCCCTCGATGAAGCGCGGCCTTGAGGCCGGCCGACGACTCCCGATTGTCCTGTCCGACAGCGACCGTGCGGCCGCCGCGACGTCGGATCAGCGTGGCGTAGGCGCGTCCCACCTGCCGGAAGACGTCGGGATTGATGTCGCTTCCGATGCGGCCGCGAACGTCGTAGGCGCGAAAGATGTGGGGATTGAGCATGGGGGCGACCCGTTCCTCCAGCCTAGCATGACGCCCCGATGCGCCCGATTACGAAACGGCGACGTCCGGCGCCCCGTGAGATGATCGGGCCCGTGTCTGCGTCCGGAGGGCAACGAGCGCGTCGCGCTCCTCGATACCACTGCCTACCGCCCGCTGAGAGGACTGCCATGGGACTGATCGACGACGCGGCAATTCGCGAGAAGACCAAGCGCACCAGCGCCACGCTGTTCAAGGGCGTCCGCAACGAGGTCGGGTTCGACCACTGGAAGCGCTTCGACAAGGCGCTGGCCCGTGATCTCTCGCTCTTCTTCACCGGCGTCATGTACAGCCGGGAGGTGATCTCGCAGAAGCAGCGCGAGCTCTGCGCGGTGGCCTCGCTCACCGTGCTGCACCGGCCCAAGGAGCTGCACGTGCACATCCACGCCGCGCTCAACGTCGGGGCCACGCGCCGCGAGGTCGCCGAGGTGATCTTCCAGCAGGCGACGTACGGCGGGATGCCGGTCGTGGTCGACGCGCTGGAGGTCTACGGCAAGGTCCTGACCGAGCGGGGCGAGCCCTTCCCGGGCGAGGAGACGACGTGACCGACGCCGACCTGGACCGGGCGCTGGCCGCCGCGGTCGAGGCGGCCGGCGCCGCCGGCGAGGTGGCGATGCGGTACTACCGCACCGGCTTCGACGTCACCATGAAGGCCGACGCCACCCCGGTGACCGAGGCCGACCGCGGCGCCGAGCGCGCGATTCGTGAGGTCATCGGGCGGGCGTTCCCCGCGCATGGCTTCCTCGGCGAGGAGTTCGGCGCCGTCGGCGATCAGGCCACGCGCTGGATCATCGATCCCATCGACGGCACGCGGAACTTCATCCGCCACGTGCCCATCTGGGCCACGCTGCTCGCGCTGGAGGACGCCGGCGAGGTCACGGTGGGGGTCATCCACAATCCCGTGACCGGCGACACGCTGGCCGCCCGGCGCGGCGGCGGCGCGCGGCTGAACGGCGAGCGCGTGCGCGTCTCGGCGATCGACGACCTGCGCCAGGCCACGCTGCTGCACGCGGGGCTCAAGCTCTTGCGCGAGACTCCCTACTGGGAGGGCTTCGTGCGTCTGGTGGACGCGACCGACCGCCAGCGCGGATTCGGCGACTATCTCGGCTACGCGCTGGTGGCCGAGGGCAAGGCGGAGATCTACGCCGAGACGGATCTCAAGGCCTGGGACCTGGCTCCCTGCAAGGTGATCGTGGAGGAGGCGGGCGGCCGCTTCACCGACTTCGCCGGCGTGCCGACCATCCACAGCGGCACGGCCTTCGCCACCAACGGGCGGCTCCACGCGGCGGCCCTGGCGCTCTTTCACCCGGCCGCTTCGCCTCAGGCCTGAGCACCACGACGTGGGCGCGGTCCAGCTCGCGGTGCATCCCGGTGCGCTGGGCGACGTGCTGCTGGCCGTCCCGGCGCTGCGAGCGCTCCGCGCCACGTCCGCCGGCGCCCCTGGTGCTGGCCGCCCAGCCGCGGATCGGCGCGCTGCTCGAGGCGCTCGGCGTGGTGGATGGTCACGTCGCCTTCGACGCCCTCGGTCTCGATGCGCTGTTCGTGGAGGACGGCGACAGCGTCCCGCGCCTGCCGGCCGTCGAGCGGGTGGTGTGCTGGTTCGGCGCGCGTGATCCCAGCTTCGTCCGGCGTCTGACCCACTGCGTGCCGGACGCGGTGGTCGCGCCCTCCGCCATCGCGGGCGCGTGTGTGTGGGAGCACCTGCTGCACACGGTCGGCGCGCCGGCGGGGTCGTGGTGCGCCCCGATCCCCGTCAGCGAGAGCCTGCGCGCGCAGGGCGCCGCGGCGCTCGCCGCCACCGGGTTCGACGGCCCGCCACCGTTTCTCTTCGTTCACCCGGGCGCGGGCAGCGCGGCCAAGTGCTGGCCGGCGGAGGCCTTCGCGCGGACGATCGCCACGGTGGCGGCGCGGACGCGGATGAACGCGTACGTGCATCAGGGCCCGGCCGACGAGGCCGCCGCGGAGGCGCTGCGCCGCCACATCGGCCGCGGCGTCGCCTGGCTCGTCGACCCGTCACTCGCCGCGCTGGCCGGCGCGCTGGCGCGCGCCACGGTGTTTGTCGGCAACGACTCCGGGGTGAGTCACCTGGCGGCGGCGCTGGGAATTCCCTCGGTCATCCTCTTCGACACCGGCAATCTCGCGTGGCGACCGTGGGCCACTCAGGCGATGGTGCGGACGGTGAGCCTCGCCCGGGTCGATGACGCGGAGGTGGAGGCAGTGGTGGCGGACGTGCGCGGGCTGCTGGCGTGACGCGACCGCGACCGTCCCAGTGGAGCCTGGTGCTGGCCGGCGTCGTGGTGATCGCCGCCGGCCTCGCCGTCGGCCTGGTCGAGGTCTATCGATTCCCCAAGGGTTCGATCTGGGTCGTCGTCGGCGTGGCCGTGCCCGCCGTCCTGCTCATCCGCGCCCTCGGCCGACGCCGGTCGTAGTCGCCGCCCCCACCGGGCCGCAGACCGCTACGTCTGGCGCTTGCGTTCTTCCTCCGCCGCCCGCCGGAGCACCTCGTCGTCCGACAGCTCCTCGACCTTGGTCGAGAGTGTCCAGCGATAGCCGAACGGATCGGTGATCTCGCCGCTGCGGTGCCCGTAGAACTTGTTCTCCAGCGGCCGGCTCAGCGTGCCACCGGCGGCGGTCGCGTGCTTCACGCTGGCGTCGACGTCGGGAACGTTGAGGACGAAGCTGATCGGCGAGCCGCCAATCGTGTGGGGGCTCACGGCGCCGATCTCCGGGTGCTCGTCGGCCAGCATGATCATGGAGCCGCCGATGCGGAGCTCGGCGTGGCCGACGCGGCCGAGCGAGTCGGTGATCCGCGCGAACGTCTCACGGGCGCCGAAGGCCTGCTTGTAGAAGTCGATCGCCTGCGCGGCGTTCTTGATGATGAGATAGGGGATCACCGTGTCGGGCGCGTCGGGAAGCGGGCTGGTCTGCTGGCTCATGGCGTATTGCCTCCTGTGGGACTGGGGTGTCGCGAACGTTCGGCGTGGCGCTTGGCGGCGGTGAGGACGTCGCCCCACCAGCGGCCTCGCATCATGACGAAATCGTGGCCGGTAAGACCGTGACGCGCCGGGTGCCGGCCCGGCAAGGCGTCCCAGCCGCTGTGGGTGACGCTCACGCGGGTGCCGTCGCCGGCCGGCTCGAAGGACACGCTGACCCGGGTGGCTTGATCGGGCGCGAAGTTCGGGAGTCGCCAGGTGAGGGCCAGGCGATGCGGTGGCTCCCAGACCTCGACGGTGCCGACCACGAACACGCGTCCGGCCGCCGCGTCGGCCACGTGGAGCAGACGGCCGCCGATCCCTGGCTCGAGGACGAGCGTGCCCTGGTAGGGGGCGAGGAACCGATAGCGAGGACCACGGCCCCACCAGGTATCGAGCTCGCGGGTGAAGACGCCGAACGCGAGCTCCGGCTCGACGTCCACGTCGATCGAGACGGTGACCGCATCGGTCGCGCTCACGACCGGCGTTCGCGGGCGCGGCGCTCGGCGTGGGCCTTGAACGTGGCGAGCTGCCCGCCCCAGAACGCGTGCACCTGGGTGAGCCAGGTCTGCAGACGATCGAACGGCTCGGGCCGCAGCCGATAGAGCCGTACGCGCGCGTCGTGATCGACCCCGCCACCCTCGATCAGCCCGCAGCGACGCAGCACGCGCAGGTGCCGGCTCATCGCCGGCATGCTCAGCCCGCACGCCTCGGCCAGCTCGCCGGCCCGCCGCGGGCCCCGACGCAAGTGATCCACGATCTGGCGCCGGATGGGGGTGGCGAGTCCGGCCAGGGTGCGATCGATCTCGGCGGCCATGCCGATATAGTTAACCTATGTGGTTAACTGTTGTCAATCGGGCGAAGCGAGGCCCAGTCCGGCTCGGCGGCCGTCGCGAAGCCGGGGCAGGCCAGCGAGCCGATGGCGAGGCGGCCCGCCTCGATGCGCAGCCGTACGAGGTCGCCGTCGCGGACGTAGAGATCCGGGTGGGCGGCCAGGAACGCCGCCTGCTCGGCGGGCGGTAGCGCGGCCAGGCCCCGGACGTAGTGATGCCCGTTGCGCTCGACGTGGTCGAGGCCGAGGAGCGCGACGAGCGCCAGGTCCTGCTGCACGGCCAGGCCCGCCTGGGTGGTGAGATCCTCGGCGGACATGAAGAACCGCGCGTCGCCTGCCTGGCGGTTCCACTGCGCGCAGCGCGCGAGGTTCAGCAGCGACTTGTACACGCCCTTGCACGACTTGCTCGACACCCCGCGGTAGCCGCGCGCCCGTGCCAGCGGGAAGGCGTCGAGATCGGCGTCGGACTCGTCGATGATCACCGGCCGGGCGGCGCTCAGCGCGGTCACGTCCTGCCGGAGCGCGTTCGACCGCGTGATCGGCTGCTCGAGGAACAGGATGGACGCGACGAGACGCGCCAGCGTGGGGGCGGCCATCAGCGCGCGCCACAGGGCCAGGACGCCATCGACCGTCTCGTACTGCTCGTTGCCGTCCAGGCTGACCACGTACGGCGTCGGGCGGCGATCGAGGACGGAGGCGATCGATTCCAGACGGTCGACGTCGGCCGTCACGTCGCCGCCGACCTTGAGCTTGAAGTACGTGTGGCCGTAGCGGGCCACGACCTCCTCGAGGGTCTCGGGCAGCCCGTCGTCGACGCGCGCGGCCGTCCGCTGATCCGCCGCGGTGATCGGATCGACCAGCCCCACGGTGTGGCGGGCGTGCAGGCTCGCGGCGGGCCGCAGAGCGGCCAGGAATCGATCGAAGTCGAAGCCGGCGAACTCCGGCAGCAGATCGCCCGGCGCCAGGCCGGGCAGATTCGCTGCATCGCCGCGTAGAACGACACGCCGTGGAGCCGGCACAGGGCGTCGAGCACGGCGCGGTCGAGCAGGGCCGGCCCGTAGCCGGCGATCAGCGGGTTCAGGCCGGCTCGCCCGGCCTCGTCGATCTGGCGGCGATAGTTCTCGGCGAACAGCCGGAACGCCGAGCGAGGGACGCGGCCCTCGGTATAGAGCGCGCGGGCGATCTGCAGCGACCGTCGGAGCTGCGCGAAGTTGTCCTCGTTGCTGAGCGCCGGATTCTTGTCGAACCACTTCGGAGCCAGCATCTCCGCCGCCGCGCCCCAGGCTTGCCGCCCGTCCTCCAGGGCGATCCGGACACGCACGAAGGCCTGGGGCGACTCCGTGAGGGTGACGACACCAAAGCGAAAGGGCATGCGGAGCCGGACGTCCCGCTCCAGCAGACGCACCTCTTCGACCCGCAATCGCGGAGCGCTCACGCGCTCACGGTCTCGCCCGCGTGACCAGGCAGCTTCGGCTCGCTCAGCGCTCGGGCTTCTTCCAGATGCCGCGGTCGTGCATCAGCCGGATCTGCCGCTTGATGACCTTCTCCCGGTACTCGGCGTGCTTCATCGGCTCGCGCTTGAGATAGAGGTTCTTGGGATAGATCGGCTTCTCGTACAGCAGCTGGTACAGCTCGGTGCGCAGGTCCTTCATCCAGTTGTCCCACTGGGCGCGGGCCCGGTGGTCGCGCATGGCCTCGATGTCGATGACGCCCCCCACGTAGGTCGAGCCGGCGCCGTAGTCCTGCCGCCCGACGATGCGCCCCTTGTAGTCGATGATGAAGGAGCGCCCGCCGAAGGTGTCGATCGGCGTCGTCTCCTCGGGGAACAGGTAGTACGTCCCCATGTTGGGCGCCACGATGTACATGTTGTTGTCGAGCGCGCGGGCCCGGCTCTGGATCTCGAACATCTCGTTGCCAGTGGCCGGATGCGGATAGGAGGCGCGGTAGACGACCTCGGCCCCGTTCAGCGCCAGCGCCCGCGCGTTCTCCGGGTACGACCCCTCGTTGGCCATCATGATGCCGAGCCGGCCGATCTCGGTGTCGACCACCGGCCAGAAGGCGTCCAGGTTGCGGCCGTACTTCTCGATCCACCAGTCGTACACGTCGTGCGGGCACACCGAGTGCTCGACCGGGAACAGCGGCGAGACCTTGTAGTGCTTGAGGATGATCTTGCCGCGCGGGTTGATGATGAACCCGACGTTGAAGAAGCGATCCTTCAGATCGGGATGCCGCGCCTTGGCCTGGGCCATGACGAAGGCGTTGTACTCCTTGGCGATCTTGCCCAGCGCGTCGGTCTCCTCGCCGGGAATGTCGATGGCGCACTCGCGGGCGAACGTCACGTGGTCGAGGTCGAGCACCTCGTCGTTGAAGGCCTGCAGCGCGCCCTCCGGGAACGCGATCAGGCGCACCGGGATATCGAGCGCGGACAGCCACGAGGCGGCCTTCACCAGGTGGCTCAGGTGCTCGAGATTGATCTGGATGTCCTTGCGCCGGCGGATGCCGCGGACGGTGGGGATCAGACCGACGGCGGTGTAGGGCTTGATCATGCGATCTCCTTTTCGACCGGGCCGGGATTCTAGCTGGCGGCGCGGGCGCGCCGGATGCGCGACTGCACGGCGCTCACGCGACCGGCCTCGACCTCGATTTCCAGCTCGTAGTGCTCCTCTTCCCAGTGGTGCACGGTGGTCAGCCGGCCCAGGGCCCGCCGTGTTCGCGGCAGGCGGCGCGTGGCCCGGTAGATGAGCGTGCGCTGCGTGCCGGGCCCGCGGCGATTGCGCTCCTCGTCGGGCGGCCCGCAGCGCTCCAGCACCTCGGCCTCGGTGGTCCGGCCCGGCTGGATCTCGTCGGCCACCGTGCGCGGCAGCGGGGCGCCGGCCAGGCGCGCGAACTCCGGCTCCTGCCGGCGCCGCACGTGCAGCCGTCGGCGGAGCAGGCGCCCCACGTCGCGCGACAGGAAGATGAAGCCGGCCAGGTTGCCGAGCGCCAGGAGGACGAGCGAGACCCCGATCGGCCGCCAGGCGATCGCGCCCGCGAAGTAGCTGAACTGCACCTTGACCATCTGGGGCATGACGCCCTCGGTGGGGCCGAGCGGCATCGTCACGTTCTCGATCCCCGCGCGCAGGCGACTGGGACGCCGGGTGGCGCTGGACGGCCCGATCTCCTCGATGCGCAGGTGATCGGAATCGGAGAAGCTCGCCACCACGATGGAGTACTCGCGGCCGAGGCGCACGACGTGGTCGCGCTGCTCGAAGTAGAGCGGGAAGCCCGACATCACCGGTGAGCCGATGTCGCCGAACCCGACGTTCAGCACCCAGCGCCGCCCCCAGAAGAGCTCCTCGAACCACGTGGCCGGCTTGGGCGTCACCAGCCCGCGGGAGACGAGGGTGAGGACGGTGACGCCGGTCGGATCGGCGAGCCGCGGATTCCACGGGATCTTGATGTAGGTGGACGGGCCGACCTGCGCGGCCGAGCTGCCCTGGCGGCTGAAGGTGACGAACGACGCCGCCTCGGGCAGCCGTGTGGGTGGTGTGCCGGTCCCCAGCTGCATGCGCTCGCGGCTGCCCAGGGCCATCCGCCCACTGCCGTTCACCACGAAGCCGCGTCGCTCCACCTCGCGGACGAGCGCGGGGTCGGCCGATCCCGGCGCGGTGGCGTCGCCCACCTCGGCCGGCCAGAGCAGAAACAGGTCCTGCTTGATCTCGGACGGGTGCTGTCCCGGGGGCGTGGTCAGGCTGAACGAGACCGACACGTTGACCGGCCCGAGATCCGGCTGGACGCTGGCCACCAGGAACAGCGGACCGATGACGAAGTCCGGGTGCGGCCGCGAGGCCAGGAAGACCTGGGCGTGACCCGGGGTCGGGGTGGCGGCGAGGAGCAACGCCGCGCAGAGGAGCACGCGCCCGCGATTGGGCATCCTGTCACTCCTAGCACAGGACGGGACGCGGCGCAGGGTCGGATAGAATACGCCGACCATGAGCCGCCCCCGGATCGCGGTGTCCGTCATGCCGCTCGAGAACCGCCGCGAGGTCATCGCGGAGCTGGCGACGTCGGCCGACCGCGCCGGGTTCGACGCGTTCTACCTGCCCGAGACGTGGGCCTACGACACCACGGTGCTGCTCGCGGAGGCGGCCGTGAAGACCTCGCGTATCCGGCTCGGCACCGGGATCATCGGCGTGTGGAATCGCAGCGCCGCCACCATCGCCATGGCCGCCGCCACGCTGGCCTCGCTGTCGTCGGGTCGCTTCGTCCTCGGGCTGGGCGCCAGCACGCCGCAGCTGGCCGAGGGCCTGCACGATGTGCCGTTCGGGGCGCCCCTGTCCCGGATGCGGCGCATGGTCGGCCAGATCCGGGCCCTGCTGCGCGGCGATCGAATTCCGCTGGCCGTCACCACCGCGGCCCGTCCGCTCAAGCTCAACGTGCCGTCTCCGCCCGACGTGCCGGTCCACCTGGCCGCGATCGGCGACGATTCCGTCCGGCTGGCCGGCGAGCTCGCCGACGGCTGGATTCCGTTCATGTACCCGCTGCGACAGCTGGCCCACGGCCTGGCGCGACTGCGCGAGGGCGCCGAGCGCGGTGGGCATGCCGGGCGGCTTCCGGGCGTCTACCCGTCGGTGCCGGCGGTGGTGTCCGCGGATGCGGCGCGGGCGCGGGAAGGCGCGGCGTGGTTCGTGTCCTTCTACGTCGTCAGCATGGGGACGTTCTACCGGGACTCGCTGACCCGCCAGGGCTTCGGCAAGGAAGTGCAGGCCGTGCTCGCCGCCAACGCCCCCCGCTTTCAGGGCGCGGTGCCGCCCGACGCGGAGGAGCTGCTGGAGCAGCTGATCGTGTTCGGCACGCCGGCCGAGGCGCGACGCCGGCTGCAGCGCTGGCAGGGCTGCCGGAGCCGATGAGGTCGGCCTGCTGCTGCGGCCCCAGTTGACGCGGGACGAGATCGGTTTCACGCTGGACGCGTTCCGGCCGCTGCTCGAGCCGACGACCGCGGTCCGCTGAGGAGGGCGCGATGTCGCAGACAGGCGGAAAGACAGGGCGGGAGCGGGTCATGGCCGCCTACAAGGGCGAGTTCGCGGACTGCGTGCCGGCCTATCCGATCGCCGGCTCGTTCGCCGGCTGCCTGGATGGACTATCGATCGAGGAGTACTGCACCAACCCGACCAAGGCCGTGAAGGCCATGATCAACTACTACGAGCGCTACCAGCCCGACATCATGGTGGCGTTCAACGACCTGGCCAAGGAAGTCGAGGCGGTCGGCTGCCACGTCAAGTACTCCGACTACGTCGTCCCCTCGATCGACGAGCACGTGCTGCAGGACGACAAGGGGCTGCTGGCCCGCATGGAGGTGCCGGACCCGTTCCGGGCCGGCCGGATCCCCGGATTCCTCGAGCAGTGCGAGGCGCTGTCCGCCCAGAAGTTTCCCAGCGGGCTCGGCGCGGTCCTGGTGGGGCCGTGGACGATCGCCATGCTCATGCGCAACCCCGAGCTGATGTGTCTGGACACACTGGACGATCCGGCGTTCGTGCACGACCTGATGCGCTTCGCCACGGAGTACGCCAAGCGGGTCGGTGACGCGGTGCTGACCACGAAGATCGGGCTGTCGTACTCGGACCCGACGGCGTCGTGCTCGCTGGTCGGCCCCGACACGTATCGCGAGTTCATCAAGCCTTACCACCAGGACCTCGTGAATTACTTCAAGGCCAAGAAGGTCGGCACCACGGTGCACATCTGCGGCACCACCCACCAGATCCACGAGGACCTGGTCGACGTCGGCTTCGTCGCCATCACCATCGATCTCGATCAGCAGTCCGATCCGGCGCTGCAGGTGGACCAGCTCGATCGACTGGTCACGCTGGGCAATCAGCGGGGTGTGGTCGGCATCGGCAACGTGGACGTCACGATCTTCGAGCGCGCCAGCCGGGCCGAGATCGAGGCCGAGGTCCGGCGGTGTCTGGACACCGTCGGCAAGCGCTCGCGCTTCGTGCTCTCCACCTCGTGCGAGCTGCCGCCGCGGGCCAATCCCGACTGCGTGAAGTGGTTCATGGAGGCGGCCCGCGAGTACGGCCGCGTGGATCGCATCCTGAGCGCCTGACCCGCCTGATCCGTCGGGTCAGCCGGAGCCCGGCGTCAGCCCGCCGCCGGCTCGGCCGGGGGCGTCAGCGCGGAGGCGACATTGATCATCGGCGCCCCGGCCAGGCCGAGGCGCGCGTACTCGAAGGCCAGCCATATCAGAAAGAACAATCCCGTCTGGATCGCCGCCACGTTGAACAGCGGCAAGACGTCGGGCGAGGCGAACTCGAAGACATAGCTGATCGCCATGAGGATGCTGAGCAGCGCCATCTGCAGCAGGCTGATCCGGCTGACCTGCCCGTGCTCCCACGGCAGCAGCACCAGCAGCATCAGGAACGAGTAGTAGTAGCCGGTGGGGGAGAGCGCGAAGAAGATCAGCGGCACCGCGTACATCATGCTGGCCAGCGCTCGGGAGCGGGCGATCAGGGGCAGCGCGACCAGCAGGTAGAGGGCGGCGGCCAGCGGCGTCACCCACGCCGCCGGGCGGGCCGCGAACGCCGCGTACTGCGAGACGGAGACCGTGCCGTCGAGATTCACGGTCCACGGCGCGCTGTTGAAGATGATCAGCGAGCCGAGGCCCACCGCGTTGACGGCGGGGTTCTGCTGGTGCACGCCGATCTTGATCACGTAGTCGCTCAACGACGAGAACGGCTCGCCGGCCAGCGTGAGCACGGCGCCGACGGCGAGCATCAGGGCGGTGGCGGTGGCCAGGCAGCGGGTCAGCGTGGCGTCGGGCTGGCCGCGCCACCGTCCCTGCAGCCACTTCACCGCCAGCGGGACCAGGAACAGGAGCGGGAAGAGCCGCGCGAGGGCGGCGTATCCGAAGCAGAGTCCGGCCACCCGGCCCGAGCCACGAGCGAAGGCGGCGACGCCGATCAGCAGCATGGCGATCCAGTCCCAGCGAAGGATGGAGCCGCCGATGTAGTCGAAGCGCGCGAAGAAGCTCAGCGACAGAAACGTGAAGGCCAGCGCCGCGGGAATCTCGCCGAAGGCGCGCCAGACGGCCGCGAGCGCGGCCGCCATCAGCAGGGAGTCCAGCGCGATCAGCAGTCGCAGGGTCAGGGGCGTGGCGGGGACCCAGCGGAGCATCGCGTGCAGCAGGCGCGCCCGAGGTGGTGGATCGTTGTAGCCGTGGTCGAGCAGCGGACCCGGCCACTCCTTGATGTGAGCGCCGAAGAACGTGAGGTCGCGCTTGAAGGCCGACCAGCGCGCCGGCGTGAAGGGCCGCCGGATGGCGTCCGCGTCGATCGTGCGGGTCGCGCGCATCTCGTAGCTCGCCAGGTCCCGGATCTGGAACACGTGGCGGAAGGCGCCCATCTCCCGCCCGGCGACCACCGTGGCCTCGTACAGTCGTCCGTAGCCGAGCTCGGGCAGATACTTGGCGCCCATGAAGTAGTGAAAGGCGTCCCAGTAGTGGACGTGACGGTACTGGTTCAGGTGGAGCACGCCGAAGTTCGGGTAGGCGAGCAGGCCGATGGCGAGCATGCTCAAGGCCAGTACCCGAAGGCGGCGGGGAGAAAGCCACCCGGCAGCCAAGACCAGAAAGAGGGCGGCGAGCACGAGGGTCAGGACACAACGGGCGAGTGCGAGCGCCTGGTAGCCGGTCATGACGTGGGGGCGAGGCTCACGGAACCGACGTGTCTAGGTCGAGTGGCTCGACGTACCGGACTCCATCGCCGGACACGGTAGCGATCTTAGCAGTTCGGTGCCGCCGGCTATAAGAACTGAAGCGGAAGGTCGGCGACGTGCGTGATGATCCGCACGCCCACCCGGCCGGCGCGGTTGCGCACCACCAGGTCCTGCGTGGGGAAGGCCGAGAGATCGAGGCCGGCGTGGCGGGCGACGTCCTCCGACACGACCAGCTCCGCGCCGTGATCCTTCGTCGCCTGCTCCAGCCGCGCGGCCACGTGCACGGTGTCGCCGACCGCCGTGAGGTAGAAGCTCTCGCCCCAGCCCATGCGTCCGACCACCGCGGGGCCGGCGTGAATGCCGATGCCGATGCGCATCGGCGCAGGCAGATCTCCCGCCAGCTCGGCGCTCAACGTGGCCACGCCCTGCACCATCGCGCGCGCCGCGGCGAGCGCCTGGCGCGAGCCCGTCGCCGGGCCGGCCTCGATGCCGAACAGCGCCATCACGCCGTCGCCGGTGAACTGGTTGGTGACGCCACCGGCGCTCGTGATCGCGGTGCCGACCGCCTCGAAGTAGCGATTGAGGAAGAAGACGACGTCGTAGGGCAGCTTGTGCTCGGCCATGCGCGTGAAGCCGCGCAGGTCGGCAAAGAGCACGGCCACTTCTTGCTCGTGGCCCTGCCGGAGGTCGGTGCCGAAGGCGTCGGCCGGCGCGACCGAGGGCGCCAGCAGCGGCTCGACGGTCACATCACGCGGCGGCCGGGTCTGGCAGGCCAGCCGGACGTCGGGCGCGGCGCCGACGCGCGCGAGCACGCGCCGCTCGGCCTCGGTGGCCGCCGGCAGCTGCGCCAGTCCGTGCGAGATGCGCACCCGGCAGGTCGAGCAGCGCCCGCGCCCACCACACACCGAGGCGTGCGGGATGTCGGCCATCCGGCTGGCGTCGAGAATCGTGAAGCCGAGGGGCACGGCCACCACGCGACCCGACGGGTAGGTGATCCGCACCGCGCGCCGCCATTCCTGCAGCCGGCGGATTCCGCGCGCCAGCAGGACGGCCAGGAGCGCCCACAGGTAGGCGGTCAGGAAGCCCTGACGGATCGCCACCAGCTTGGCGGCCACGGCCGGCGCCGGCGCGTGGGCTGCAGCCAGCATGGCCTCCGTCCAGCCGGGCGTGCGCGCCAGCGCGGCCACCTCGCGGCCGGCGGCGACGAAGCCCAGCAGCGCCAGGGTCGGGAGCAACAGTGCGACCGTGAAGAGCGTCAGTCGCACGCGCGGGTACCAGGGCCGGAAGCGCAGCCAGAAGTGCACGCCGATGCACGCGTGCAGCCAGGCCAGCACCAGCGTGAGCGTCTGGCGCGCGCCGTACTCCGGCGCTTGCACCCACAGCGTCAGCACGATCCGGGTGTAGGGATCGTCCACGCCGAGTCGCCACCAGGCGATCCGCGTGCCCACCACGTGGACGACGAGCAATGCCGGCAGCATCAGGCCGAGCGCGTACTGTGTGGCCTCCCACGCTGGCATGCGAAGCGTGCGGCGCTGATAGAGGAGCCACAGGGCCAGCAGGCCGTGGACGACGAGCGCGCCATAGAGGGCCAGCGTGCCGGGCGTGCTCCGCCACAGCGCCAGGAACCACCAGCGTCCGGCCGCCATCGCGTCCAGCGAGATGATCCCGAGCGCGTGATTGCTGAAGTGCAGGATCAGGTAGGTGAGGAGCACCAGCGCGGCCCCGAGCCGGAGGCGACGCACGTGGATGGCGCTCATGGCTCGGGCGGTCCCGCCCCCTGCTGGCGCTCGACCTCTTCCATGATCATCGTGTTCAGCCGGTCCACCAGCCTCGCGCGGTCGGTGGCGTCGTCGTTGACGATCCGCTCGCGCACTCGCGAGGGACGGGCCGAGAGCATCACCAGCGTGGTGCCGATGGCCGCCGCCTCCTCGATGGAGTGCGTGACGAAGAGGATGGTCCGGCCGGTCTCGCGCCAGATGCGGCGCACCTCGGCCTGCATGATGCGGCGGTTCTGGGCGTCGAGGGCGCCGAACGGCTCGTCCATCAGCAGGAGCTCGGGCTCGATGGCCAGCGCCCGCGCGATGGCCGCGCGCTGGCGCATGCCGCCGCTCACGCGGCCCGGATAGTAGTCCTCGAAGCCGGCCAGACCGACGAGGCTCAGATAGTGCGTGGCCGTCGCGGCGCGCGCGGCCGCGGTGCCACCGAGCGGGGTGAGGACGAGCGCGACGTTGTCCCGCAGGCTCAGCCAGGGCAGCAAGCGGTCTTCCTGGAAGACGACGCCGATTCGCCGGACATGGTGCGCGTCGGCGACGATCGGCTGGCCGTCGAGAGTGACGCGGCCCCTGGTCGCCGGCTCGATGCCGCCGACGATGCGCAGCAGCGTCGTCTTGCCGCAGCCGTTCGGTCCCAGCACGCACACGAACTCACCGGCCTCGGCCGCGAACGACACGGACTCGATCACCGGGATCAGATAGTCCTTTCCGACACCGCTGACCTCGAGTTTCACCGTTGCGGTCTCACCGCGCGCGTCGTCGGGCGCCGGGCGCGGGCAGCGGCATGGGTTGGGGTGGCTGGGGACCACGAGGCGGCAGGCCGCCTCGAGACCGTGGCGGCTGGGCTCCACCTCGTGGGGGACGCACGGTAATGGGTGGCGGGAACGGGTCCCAGCCGCCCCAACCCATGCCTCCACCCGCGCCCGGCGCCCGACGACGGAGCAGAGTGATCCACCAGGCGGTGCTTGCGGGTCATCGCCAGCGGGTCAGGTGGCGGGAGAGGGGGTCGAAGAGGAGTTTGTCGGTGGCGGTCATGACCAGGATCATGACGATGGCCCAGACGAAGACCATCTGGGTGGCCAGGATTTCGCGGCTGTAGTTCATGATGTAGCCGATGCCGGAGGTCACTCCGAAGATCTCGGCGACGACCGAGACCTTGAGGGCCAGGCCGAAGCCCACCTTCATGCCGGCGATCAGGTAGGGCAGGGTCGACGGCACCACGATGGCCCGGAACTTTCGCCCGCCCGAGAGGCGATAGACGTCGCCCATCTCGAGCAGGCGGCGATCGACGCTGGCCACACCCTCGACGATGTTCGACGCGACCACGGGCAGGGTGATCATCAGGGTGGTGAAGATCGGCGCCCAGTTGCTCAGCCCGAACCAGATGATCGAGATCACGATCCAGACGAACACCGAGGTCGAGTTGAGGACCGCCAGGCCGTCCGCCACCACGCCGCGCGCCAGCGGTGAGAGGAACGCGAGCAGGCCGAGCAGCACCGCCGCCACGACCGCGCCGCCGAAACCCACCGCGATCCGCGCCAGCGACGCGCCGGTGTGACGCCAGATCTCGCCGGAACGGACGATGTCGCCCAGCCCGGACAGGACGGAGAGCGGGGTCGGAAGGACGAAGGCACCGTAGCGCCAGGACAGCGCGGACCACGCGGCGAGGATCACGACGCCCACCGCCAGCGTCGGCAGGTGGAGTCGGGCCGTCCAGTCGCGCCACGTCATGGACGGCCCGAGCCCGGCCTCACGCGCGGTGGAAGAACTCTTTTCGGATCCGGTCGGGGTTGTCCCAGATATCCGACTTCAGGAAGCCGAACTCCTTGTTGATCTTGAGCTGCACGATGAGCGTGTCCACCTGCTCGTCCGGCAGCCCCGACAGCATCTTCACGGTTTCCTTGTAGGCGACCTTGATGACGTCGGGCGGCAGCTTGGTGACGTCGGCGACGATCTCCACCGCGCGGTCGGGCCGGTTGTACCAGATCTCGACGGCGTCCTTCTGCGCCTCGTTGAGATCTCTGGCGAAGGCCGGACTCTTGCCGAGAAAGTCGTTGTGCACGAGATAGCAGACGTGGACGGGGAACCCGGTCGGCCGGCCGGTGGCCTTGCGCCACAGGTCGATCTGCTTGGCGAGATACACGCCCTGGCCGCGCAGCACGACCTGATCGGTGATCGGCTGCCACGCGATGATCGCGTCCACGTCGCCCTTGCCCAGGAGCGTCACCATGTCCGGCGGCGCGGTGGCCGTCACGATCTGCGTGTCTTTCTGGAGATCGAAGCCGTAGCCCTTGAGCGTGAGCGCGCGAATGTCGAAGAACGTGGAGGTGCCGACCACGGCCGCGACCTTGCGGCCCTTGAGGTCTTCCACCTTGTTCACGCCCGCTGCCCGGGCGGGCCACGATCGCCCCCAGCACCGCGGTGGCTACCCCGGTGACCTTGATCGGCGCGCCGTCCTCGAAGGCCTTGGCGGCCAGCGCGAACGACATGTCGATGGCGTCGACGTTCTTGCTGGTGAGCTGATTCAGCAGCGGCACCGGCGAGCCCGGCACGATCGAGTACTCGGTCGACCAGCCGTGCTTGCCCAGCAGGTCTTCCTTGTGGATGATCTCGGTCGCCGCCCAGCCGAGCTGCAGGTACGCCAGCCGGACCTTGCCCTTGCCCTGAGCGCGCGGCCGGGCGGGCGCACCGACGAGGGCGCCGGCGCCGGCCGCGCCGGCCGCCGCCGCCAGAAAACCGCGGCGTGAGAGCGTCATGCGCGCCGTCTCCTAGACCTTCGGCACGCTACGCAGCGCTTCCTGGACCTTCTCGATCGGATACTCGTAGTCCTGGAGCTTGCCGGCGAGGTACGCCTCGTACGCGCCCAGGTCGAAGTGGCCGTGCCCCGAGAGGTTGAACAGGATCGTGCGCCGCTTGCCTTCCTTCTTGCACCGCTCGGCCTCGTCGATGGCCACCCGGATGGCGTGCGCGGACTCGGGCGCGGGAATGATGCCCTCGGTGCGCGCGAACTGCATCGCCGCCTGGAAGGTGGGCAGCTGCGAGACGGCCTGCGCCTCGATCACCTTGTCGTCGTAGAGCTTGCAGACCAGCGGGGCCATGCCGTGGTAGCGCAGCCCGCCGGCGTGCAGCGGCGCCGGGATGAACGTGTGACCGAGCGTGTGCATCTTGACGAGCGGCGTGAGGCCGACCGTGTCGCCGAAGTCGTAGACGTAGGAGCCCTTGGTGAGGCTCGGGCAGGCGGCCGGCTCGACGGCGATGATCCGGACCTTCTTGTTCTTGCCGGTGAGCTTGTCGGCGGCGAAGGGGAACGACAGGCCGGCGAAGTTGGAGCCGCCGCCGGCGCAGCCGATGACGATGTCTGCCGCATCGTCCGCCTTCTCGAGCTGCTTCTTGGCCTCGAGGCCAATGATGGTCTGGTGCATCAGCACGTGGTTGAGCACGCTGCCCAGCGAGTACTTCGTGTCGTCGCGGGTGGCGGCGTCCTCCACGGCCTCGCTGATGGCGATGCCGAGCGAGCCGGGCGAGTTCGGATCCCCCTCCAGGACCTTCTTGCCCGACTGCGTGTCGGGGCTGGGGCTCGCCACGACCTGCGCACCCCACGTCTCCATCATGATCCGGCGATAGGGCTTCTGCTGGTAGGAGACCTTGACCATGTACACCTTGCACTGCAGCCCGAACATCTGACACGCCAGCGCCAGCGCCGAGCCCCACTGGCCCGCCCCGGTCTCGGTGCTGAGCCGCGTGACCTTTTCCTTCTTGTTGTAGTACGCCTGCGCGATGGCGGTGTTCGGCTTGTGGCTGCCGGCCGGGCTCACGCCCTCGTACTTGTAGTAGATGTGCGCCGGCGTGCCGAGCGCCTTCTCGAGACGCCGGGCACGGTACAGCGGCGACGGGCGCCACAGCCGATAGACGTTGCGAATCTCGTCGGGGATCTCGATCCAGCGCTCGCGGCTGACCTCCTGCTTGATCAGCTCCATCGGGAAGAGCGGGGCGAGATCGGCCGGGCCGATCGGCTGCTTGGTGCCGGGATGCAGGACCGGCGGCGCCGGCGTCTTGAAGTCAGCCTGGATGTTGTACCACTTGGTGGGAATGTCCTTCTCGTCGAGCATGAACTTCGTCCGGTTGCGGTCGACCTTGGCTGCCATAACCGACCTCCTTCGAGAGTCGCTGAGAAGGGCCCCCGGTGAAAAGTGCCGCCACCTTAGCGAGTTGGCGTCAGCGTGTCAATCCGCGGCCCGGCCCATACGGGAGCTCACGTCGGAGAGTGTAACGCCCCTCGAATGCTAGACTATCGGCATGCCACCCAGCTTGAAGCTCCCACGCGCCGACGGGACGATCGCCTCCTACACGCTGTCCGGCCGGGCCCCCGATCCAGGCGCCGGCAGGCCCCATCCGAGCCCGGATCGGCATGGCGGCCGTGCACGTCGTCGCCGACCCGAGGGCCGCGATCAATCCGACGCTGCGAGGTCGCGCTCGACTGGGACGCGACGCTAAAGTTCCGCCACTATCTGTGGTCGCTGGGCCTGGCCGTGGCCGAGGCGATGGACACCGCGCAGCGCGGGATGGGCTTCGACTGGGCGGCGGCCAAGGAGCTGATCCGGCGCTCGGTGGCGGAGTCCAGGACCGTGCCGGGTGCGGTGCTCGCCTCGGGCGCCGGCACCGATCACCTGGAGCTTGGGCCGCGCGTGACGATGGCCGACGTCGAGGCCGCGTACGAAGAGCAGTGCGCGTGGATCGAGGGCTGCGGCGGCCGCATCATCCTCATGGCCTCGCGCGCGCTGGCGGCGTGCGCCAAGAGCCCCGACGATTACGTGAAGGTGTACGACCGGATCCTGAGCCAGGCGCGCGAGCCCGTGATCGTGCACTGGCTGGGCGAGATGTTCGATCCGGCGCTGGCCGGCTACTGGGGCTCACGCGACCGCGATCGCGCAGGTGGAGACGCTGCTGGCGATCGTCAACGAGCACGCGGCCAAGATCGACGGCGTGAAGATCTCGCTGCTCGACCAGGGGCGCGAGATCGCGATGCGGCGGCGGTTCCCGGCCTCCGTGCGCATGTACACCGGCGACGACTTCGACTACCCGACGACGATCGGCGGTGACGGGCAGCGGCACAGCGACGCGCTGCTCGGCATCTTCGACGTCATCGCCCCGGCCGCGTCGGCGGCCCTCCACGCGCTCGATCGCGGCGACATGGCGAGCTACGAGACGATCCTCGCGCCGACGCTCACGCTGTCGCGCCACGTCTTCGGCGATCCCACGCGCTTCTACAAGACCGGCGTCGTCTTCGTGGCCTACCTCAACGGGCACCAGGCGCACTTCCGGATGGTGGGCGGCATGGAGAGCGCGCGCTCGATCGTGCACCTGAGCGAGCAGTTCCGGCTCATGGACGCGGCCGGGCTGCTGCGCGATCCCGAGATGGCGGCCGGGCGCATGCGAGCCGTGCTCGCCGTCGCCGGGATCGAGTAGCCGGGCGCCCGACGATGGCCGTGGCCGCCGGCAACCACTTCAAGGCCGATCTCCGGGCGATCCGCTTCACGCTCTGGGACCATCTCGGGGCCGAGCGCCTCTTCAAGCTCGAGCGATACGCGCACCTCTCGCGCGTGGAGTGCGACGCGGTCATCGACCAGGCGTATCGCTTCGCCACCGAGGTGAGTGGTCCGCTGAACTCGTCGGGTGATCGGACCGGCTGCCGGCTGGAGGGCGGCCACGTCGTCACGCCCCCGGGATTCCGCGAGGCGTGGCGCACGCTCTTCGAGGTGGGGCTGATGCCCTTCACCATTCCGGCCGAGAGCGGCGGCTTCGGCGGGCCCTCCGCGGTCGGCGTGGTGCTGCAGGAGCTGCAGAGCGGCGCCAACACGGCGTTCCAGATGTACCCGGGGCTCACGCACGGCGCCGCCGACCTGATGGAGCACTTCGCGCTCGACGAGGATCGCAAGCGCTTCCTGCCGGCGATGCTGGACGGCCGCTACTCCGGGACCATGTGCCTGTCGGAGCCGCACGCCGGCTCGGACGTGGGCGCCACCCGGACGCGCGCGCGGCACCTGGAAGGCAACATGTACGCGATCACCGGGACCAAGTGCTGGATCTCGGCGGGCGACCACGATCTCACCGAGAACATCGTGCACATGGTCCTGGCGCGAATCGAAGGCGCGCCAACCGGCACCAAGGGGCTGTCGCTCTTCATCGTGCCCAAGATCTGGGTCAACGACGACGGCAGCCTGGGCGAGCCCAACGACGTGACGACGGCGTCGATCGAGCACAAGCTCGGCATCCGAGCTTCGGCCACGGCAGTGCTCAACTTCGGCGACGCCGGCCGCTGCCGCGGCATCCTGGTGGGCGGCCGCCCGCACGAGGGCATGCGCCAGATGTTCCGGATGATGAACGGCGCGCGCATTGCCGTGGGCGTGCAGGGGATCGCGGTGGCCTCGACCGCCTATCTGAACGCACTGGGTTACGCGCGCGAGCGGCAGCAGGGCTCCTCGATCCGGAACTTCAAGGATCCCAACGCGCCGCGCGTGCCGATCCTCGAGCATTCCGACATCCGCCGGCTGCTGCTCGAGATGAAGGCCAAGGTCGAGGGGACACGGGCGCTGGCCATCAAGCTCGCCCTGCACGCCGACCTCGCCCGCGCGCTGGCCGAGAGCGACGCCGGCGCGGCGGCCCGCCACGAGGGGCAGGTCGATCTGCTCACGCCGGTGGTGAAGGCCTACAGCTCCGACCAGGCGTTCCGCGTGGCCGAGATGGCCGTGCAGATCTACGGCGGCGCCGGCTTCGTCGAGGACCATCCGGCCGAGCAGTACCTGCGCGATGCCAAGATCTTCTCGATCTACGAGGGCACCAACCACATCCAGGCGCTCGATCTCGTCTCGCGCAAGCTGGGTGCGCGCGGCGGCGAGAACTTCGCCGAGTTCCTCAAGGAGATCGGCGATTTCGTCACGGAGCACGCCGCCCGGCCGGGGCTCGAAGCCGAGCTCGGCGCGCTGGGCGAGGCGGCGGCCACGCTGCAACGCGGTGCGGGCGCGCTGATGGGCTTCTTCATGGGCGGCAAGCTCGACCAGGTCACGCTGGTGGCCAGCCCGTTTCTCGAGTCGCTGTCCGAGGTGGCGGTGGCTCACGTGCTGCTCGAGGCCGCCGTCGTCGCGGAGGGCCGGCTGCGCCGTGAGGAGGACGATCTCGCGCACGAGGACGTCGAGTTCTATCGCGGCAAGGTGCTGGCCGCCAAGTACTTCGCCAGCTACGTGCTCCCGCAGACCCAGGCGCGCGTGAACGCGATCATCGCCGGCGACCGCAGCCCGCTCGACATGCCCGACGGGGGCTTCGCGTAGCCCGCTGACCCGGCGCGCCCTGTCAGTGTCGGGCGCCGTCTTGCTGTATCCATCTTCCGGCATTCCAAGACTCTCGCCGCCGCAGTACGGTCGAGGTGGGTCCGCACGGCACGTGACCGCTGGGTGGCGGCCACCTCCGCGCGTTCTGATAGATCGCTTCATGGAGCGGGAATGGCGGCGGTGACACCGGGGGCGCGATTGATCACCGGCGAGGAGCTCGCCAGGATGCCCGACGTGGGGCCGTGCGAGCTCATCGAGGGGAAAGTCGTGCCGGTGAGCCCTGGCGGGTTCGACCACAGTATCGCCACAACGAACGTCTTCCAGTTACTGGACGTCTTTGTTCGATCACGCCGCCTTGGCCGCGTGCTCACCGGCGAGGTCGGCCTCTACACGCGCAAGGGTCCTGACACCGTACGCGGCGCCGATGTCGTGTTCATCTCGGCTGAACGGCTCGAGCGGCGCACCCGCGCACTGACCTTCCTTGATGTGGCCCCGGAGCTGGTCGTCGAAGGGCTGTCCCGGGAGCACAACGTGAGAGACCTTGCCGACACGCTCCGCGAGTGCTTCGCCGCCGACGTCAGGATCGTCTGGGTCGTCGATCCACGCGCGCGTCGGGTGTACGCCTACCGGTCTCCGGTCGCTCTGCGGGACCTGATCGAGAGCGACACGCTCTCCGGCGAGGATGTCCTCCCGGGGTTCGCGGCTCCGGTGACAGCCTTGTTCCAGGAGTAGCGGCCATGGGACAGGCGGAACGGGCCGCCCAGCGCCGGTGGACCCGTTACGAATACTCGCGCCTGATCGACCACGGCGTTCTCGACGAGGACGAGCCGATCGAGCTGCTCGACGGGCTGTTGCTCGTCAAGGAGCCGCAGCACAGTCCGCACCGGACGGCGGTGCTCCTCGTGGCCAAGGCGCTGGAGCGGGCATTCGGTGAGGGCTGGTTCGTTCAGGCCCAGAGCCCGATCATTCTCGACGACCGGTCCGAGCCGGAGCCTGACGTCTGCGTCCTCCGAGGCTCGCCGCGTGACTATGTCGCTGCGCACCCGCGACGCCCGGCGCTCATCGTCGAGGTCGCGCAGCTGGGCCTGCGGCGAGCGCGCGGTCGGAAGGCTTCGGCCTATGCCCGCGCCCGGATCGCGGATTACTGGATCGTCAATCTGGTCGAGCGCGTGCTGGAAGTGCACCGTGAGCCGGCGCGTCCCGGCCCCGCGCTGCGACGCTGGGCCTACGCGGCGATCGAATCGCTCGGCGCGGATGCCACGCTCACGCCGCTCGCCGCGCCGCGCGCGATGATCCGCGTCGCCGATCTGCTGCCCTAGCCTAGAGCAGGTCGCGGACCGGCAGGATCAAGTACTCCTGGAGTCGGGTCGTCAGGCTGCGCTTGGCCCAGTCCGCATACTCCACACGGCGCGCGTGCTGCAGATCGCGCTCGAAGACCTGCTCGAGCTGGCCGGCCACGCCGGCGTCGTACACGGCCAGGTTCAGCTCATCGTTGAGCGTGAACGAGCGGTTGTCGAGGTTGGTGCTGCCGACGCTGCTCCACGCGCCGTCGACCACGAGCGTCTTGGCGTGGAGCAGGGCCGCCTGGTACTCGAAGATCTGCACGCCACTCTGGAGCAATCGACCGAAGTCGTGCCGGCTGGCCGACCGGACGAGCGCGTGGTCGATCTTGCCGGGGGTGAGCGCCACCACCCGGACGCCGCGGCGCGCGGCGGCGACCAGGGCGTCCGTCATCCGCTCGTCGAGAACGAAGTACGGGTTCGTCATTAAGATAGACCGGCGCGCCGAGGCGAACGCGAGCAGCACCATCGTGTACGCGGCGTAGCTGCCGCCCGCGGGCGAGCTGCGCACGACCTGGACGCGCACGTCGCCGGCGGGTTGCCGCTCGGGCGCGACGTATTCCCGCCCACCGAGGAGCTCGCCGGTCGCCACGCGCCAGTTCTCGACGAAGGCGGCCTGCAGCCAGGTGACCGCGGGGCCTTCGACGCGCACGTCGGTGTCGCGCCAGTGGTCGTCGCGCTGGCCGTCGCCGGTCCACTTGTCGCTGACACCCGAGCCGCCGGTGATCCCCACGCGACCGTCGACGACGAGGATGCGCCGGTGGTTGCGGTTGTTGTGACGCCGCACGCTGAAGCGCGCCAGGGGCCGGAACCACTCCACGTGACAGCCGCTCCGGCGCAACGTGTCGATCTGCACGGCGGGCATGTGCAGCGTGCCGACCCCGTCGAGCAGCACGTTGACCCGGACGCCGGCGCGCGCCCGCTCGGCCAGCGCGTCGGCGAGCGCCTGCGACACGGTGCCGTCCGCCCAGAAGTACTGGGCGTAGTCGATCGACGTGCGCGCGGAACGGATCGCGCCCAGGAGCGCGGGAAAGATCTGATCGCCGTTCAGCAGCAGGTCGACGCGGTTGCCCGCCACCGCGGGCGTGCCGAGATGCGCCTCGAGCGTGCCGACGAACGCGGGATCGCGGACGGCCAGGGTGGGGAGGCGCTCGATGCTCGGTGAGGCAGGGCCGGCCGCGGCGATGAGGAGCCCCGCCGTGAGCACGACGGCGATGGCGAGCAGCGCCCGCCTGAGATTCACCCGCAGGCGACGGCCCCTCAGGACGCGGCTGGCAGGCGCATGACCCATTCCACCCCGTGCTTCTGCAGGAACGCTGCCAGCGACGCTCAGGCGCCCGACGCTGTCCCCGCGGCGGCCGGCTGTCCGCCGTCACGGATATCGCCGACGACGCGCACGCGGACGCGGAGCGAGTTCCCGGGCAGATAGGCCAGCGGCAGGTCCTCGACCTCGACGACCTGCAGCGTGGCGGCGTCGGCGCCGCCGCTGACCGCGCGTCCCTCGGCGAGGCGACGCGCCTCGGCGATGGCCGTCTCGCGAGGGAGGTTCTGGAAGATCTGGTCCACCTCGCCGCTGACCTGAGCGATGGCGGCGCCGACGGCGTTGGCCACGGCCTGGTGGCGGACGTGGACGATCTCCGAGACACCGGCCACGCGCTCGGGCACCAGGAAGCAGCCGCCGCCGACGGCGATCAGCGGCTCCTCGCGCGCGTCGGTCTTCATCCGGTCCACGCCTTCCTCGACGCTGGCGTGCATTCTCGCCAGCGCGGTCTTCACGAGGGCGCCCGGCAGGTCGGCCACCCGCCGCCGGTCGCCGAGGTCGATCAGGCCGGCGGCGACGGCCACGTCGGTGGCGGTGAGCGTGGCGCCGCCGAACACGCGGCTGTCGTCCACCAGCCGATAGCCGACGCTGCGCGGCCCCACCCGGCGCCCGTCGTCGTCGATCAGCGAGCCGCCGCCGAGGCCGATGGACAGCAAGTCCGGCATCCGGAACAGCGTGCGCACGCCGCCGACCTCGACGACGTTGTTGGCCTCGCGGGGAAACCCGTGGCGGAGGCTGCCGATGTCGGTGGTGGTGCCGCCGACGTCGATGACGATCGCGTCGCTCAGGCCCGAGAGGAACGCCGCACCCCGCATGCTGTTGGTGGGGCCGGACGCGAAGCTGTAGACCGGGAACGCTTCCGCGGTGGCCGCGAGCATCACGGTGCCGTCGTTCTGGGTCAGGTAGAGCGGCGCGGTGAGGCCGCTGGCGCGCAGCGCCTCGGTGAAGGCCTGGGTCGTCCGCCGCGCCAGGCCCACCAGCGCGGCGTTGAGCAGCGTCGCGTTCTCACGCTCCAGCAGCCCGATGCGGCCCAGCTCGTGCGACAGCGTCACCGCGGCATCGGGGCACTCCTGACGCAGGATCGCCGCCGCCCGCGTCTCGCACTCGGCGTTCGAGTGGCGAGAAGACCGCGGCGATCGCCACCGAGGTGATCCCGGCCGCCCGGATGCGCCGGGCCGCCTGCGCGCATGCCGCGTCTCGTCGAGCGGCACGATGGGCCGACCGTCGTACTCGTGGCCGCCCTCCAGCATGGACGACCTCGCCGCGCACGAGGGCGGCCAGGTCCTCGGGCCAGTCGACGAAGGGCGGCAGGGAGGCGCTGGCCGGCAGGCCGATGCGTATGGCCGCCACGCGCGTGAGATCGCGCCGCTGGACCACCGCGTTGGTGAAGTGCGTGGTCCCGATCATCACGGCGTCGATGCGGGCCGCCAGATCCGGTCGCCGCCAGCAGGTCACGCAGCGCCGCCGTGATGCCGCTCGTCACGTCGGCGGTGGTCGGCGTCTTGACGGCGTGGACGACGCGCGAGCCGTCGAGGAGCACGGCGTCGGTGTTGGTGCCGCCGACGTCGATGCCGATGCGCCTCACGCGAACACCGAGGTGAATTCGAGATCGTAGCCGAAGGCCCGTGGCCCGACGTGCTCGAGCCCCTTGGGCGTGAGCAGGACGGGCGGAGCCGGCAGCGCGATCACGCTGGCCCGCTGGCCGTAGCGGAGCGTCTCCGTCCCGATGGCGTCGCCCGACACGGTGTCCAGCACGCAGATGAGGTCGGGCGTGGTCACGGCGGGCACGCCGTCGAGCCAGCCCACCGCGAACTCGTTCTGGAAGGCGAGCTCGAAGCGCTGACCGCGGAAGGCGCCGAGGCCCGTCGAGCCTGGCGGTGCCGCGCAGGAAGCCCTCGGTCGCCCGGCGGGCCACGTCGGCGATCTTGCCGGTGAAGAGCAGGCGGCCGCGCTCGGCCTCGATCAGGGCCTCGATCGGATCGCGGTGGGCCCGCCGCGCAGCCTGGACGGTCTGCCCGATCCGGATGGCCTTGCTCGTGGAGTAGAGGATCGCGCACTCCTTGATCTCCTTGCCGGTGCGCGGGGCCTTGCAGGTGCCGGCGATCGAGCCGACCGCCACGCACGCCGTGCGCGACAGCCGCTCCATCCACTTCCAGGAGGCGGCCCGCGCCACCACGATGGCGTTGTCGCGCACGTCGACCAGGGTGAGGGGGAACATCTGCAGATCGTGGATGGCGAACGAGGTCATCTGCGCTTCGGGGAACGCGCGGCCCATGCAATCGCCGTCGACCACCGGACGATTCAGCAGCGCGGCGGCCATGAACGGCTGGATCGCGTTGCCGCCGCCGATCTCGAGCGACATGATGGCGCGGAACGGCCGGCCCAGGTATTCCTCCATCATGGTGACGGCGCGGGCGATCGTGTGCGGGTCGGTGAGCCGCTCCTGGCCGACCAGCGGGGCGCCCATGTTGGAGACGACCGCGACATCGTCGTCGTCGGCCAGATCCATCGGATCCATGAGCGAGACGACGGTGCCCTGGCGGTAGAGCTGCCGCATGTTGAGCAGGGCGAGATAGGGACTGCCGCCACCGCCGGTGCCGAGAATCCAGGCGCCGATGGCGAGCGATTCGATCTCTTCGGCGGAGACGGGACGGAGGGAGGCCATGAGGTGCGTATGTTATCCTGCCGCCCATGAAATTCCCGCGAATCCTGCCGTGTCTGCTGCGCACTCGCGCTCTCCACGACGGCCGTCTCCGCCTCGGCGTTCGAGCGGGTGGGGGACCGGAAGATCCTCGTCTTCGCCGGCCGCCAGGAGGTGCCGACGATCGACCCCAGCATCAAGTACGACTGGTCGATCCGCATGATGCAGCAGGCACTCTACGACGGGCTGGTGAAGTACGTCGGCAACCCGCCGGAGGTGCAGCCGTGGCTGGCCGAGCGCTGGGAGGCCTCGCCGGACGCGAAGACCTGGACGTTCCACCTCGTCAAGAACGCGCGCTTCCACAACGGCGATCCGGTCGACGGCCGAGGCCGTGCGGTGGTCGTTCGCGCGCACGCTCAAGCTCAATCAGGGGCCGGCCTGGATGCTGTCCGACTTCCTCAAGGAGGACGGCATCAAGGTGGTGAACGAGCACACCATCCAGTTCACGCTCACCCAGCCCTACGCCGCCGTTCCTGTCGTTCGTGCCGTGGTGGTACGTGATGAACCCCAAGCAGGTCATGGCCAACGAGCAGGGCGGCGACCTCGGCCAGAAGTGGCTCACCGACAACGAGGCGGGCAGCGGCCCCTTCAAGATCAAGCGCTGGCAGCAGGGCGTGCTCTACGAGATCGAGGCGGTCGACAGCTACTGGAAGGGCTGGCCGTCGCAAGGATCACGTGGGCGGCGTCATCCTCAAGCTCGTGCGCGAGGCGGCGGCCCAGCGCGCCGCGCTGCTGCGGGGCGAGGCCGACATCGTCGAGGGCCTGACGCCGGACGACTACGACGTGGTGGCCAAGACCCCGGGCATCGTCGGTGCCGACCTATCCCGGCCTGACGACGTTCGGGCTCAAGATGAACACGCAGAAGGCGCCGACCAGCGACGTCAACCTCCGCAAGGCGATCGCCTACGCCTTCGACTACGACGCGCTGCTCAAGATCTACAACGGCAACGCCGTGCTGCAGACGAGCCCGCTGCCGCAGGCGATGCGCGGCCACATCGCCGTCCCGGGCTTCCCGAAGCAGGATCTGGCCAAGGCCAAGGAGTTCCTGGCCAAGAGCGCCTACGCCAGCGGCAACGTCGAGCTGGAGTACGTGTACGTCCAGGGGCTCGAGGAAGAGCGCAAGATGGGGCTCGTCCTCATCGACAATCTCGGCAAGCTGAACGTCAAGGTGAAGATGGTGCCCGCTGACGTGGCCCAACATGGTCGCGCGCGCGGCCAAGGTCGAGACCTCGCCCGACCTGCTGGCGGTGTTCGCCACGCCGGTCTCGAGCGATCCCGACGCGGTGGCCTACTGGTACCACAAGAACTCGTGGGGCAAGTACTACGGCTCGTCGTTCTACACCAACGCCGGACGTCTGGGGGCTGATCGAGCGCGCGCGCACGCTGGCCAAGTGGGACGAGCGGGCGCCGCTCTACGCCGAGATCCAGAAGCGCATCGTGGCCGACATGCCCGAGGTGTTCGGCATGCTGGCCAACCGCCGCTGGGGGATGCGCGACTACGTGAAGGGCTTCGTCTTCAGCCCGGTCCGCCTCACCGGCGAGGTCGATCTCTACCCGCTGGCGATCGTGACGAAGTGAGGACGCACACGCCGCTGACGCCGTACCTGCTCGGTCGGCTGGCCTTCCTGGGCCTGATGCTCTTCGGGCTTCTCTGCCTGACGTTCGCCATCTCGCACCGTCGTGCCCGGCGATCCCGCCCGCCTGGCCGCCGGCCCGACGCCGAGCGCGGCGATGGTCGAGACGGTTCGCGCCGCGAGTACGGGCTCGACCAGCCGCTCGCGTGCAGTTCGTGCGCTATCTCACGCGGCCTGGCCGCGGGCGACCTCGGCGAGTCGCTGCGCAGCCGCAACACGGTCCGCGACGACCTCGCGCGCTACTTCCCGAACACCTTCGAGCTGGTGACGCTCGCGCTGCTCGCTGGCCGTCGCGCGTCGGCATCCCGCTCGGGATGCTGTCGGCCGTGTACAAGGACCGCTGGATCGATCACTGGGCGCGCGTGGTCTCCGTGTCGGGCGTGGCGCTGCCGGCGTTCTGGCTGGGCCTGATGCTGCAGCTCGCTGCTCGCGCTGTACCTGGGCTGGCTGCCGCTCGGCGGGCCGCCTGGGCATCACCGCCATTCCGCCCGAGCCGATCACGCATCTGCTGTTCGTCGACGCGCTGCTGCGCGGGCAGTGGGCGACGTTCGCCGACGCCGCCCGCCACGCGGTGCTGCCGGTCGTCACGCTGTGCTTTCCCGCGCTGGCGTCGATCATGCGGGTGAACCGGGCCGAGATGCTGGAGACGCTGCAGCAGGACTACATCAAGACGGCGCGCGCCCAGGGCTTCTCGGGCTTGCGCATGGTGACGCGGTACGCGCTGCGGAACGCCATGATCCCGACGCTGGCGATGATCGGGCTGCGCTACGGCTGGATGCTGGGCGGCACCATCCTGGTCGAGACCGTGTTCGACTGGCCCGGCATCGGGCTCTACGCGGTCAACGCCGCCGTCGTCGTCGGACTTCCAGCCGATCATGGGCGTGACGCTGCTCGTCGGCCTCAACTTCATGCTCGCCAACCTGCTGGTCGACCTGGCCTACGGCTGGCTCGACCCGCGCATTCGCCGGCCGAGCGCCACGTGAAGTCGCCGCGCCAGGCGTGAGCACGCAGGTCCTGTCGCTTCCGGAGCGCGTCGCGGCCTCAGCGCGGTGGCGCGATCTGCGACGGCGTGGGCGGCTGTTCGCGCGAAGCGCGTCGTCCGTGGCCGGGCTGGCGATCGTCCTGCTGTTCCTGCTCGTCACCGCGATCGGTCCGTGGATCGTGCCGTACCCGGAGGACGCGCGCGGCGCCGTCCACCTCGAGCAGCAAGCTCCAGGCGCCGAGCGCCGCCCACTGGTTCGGCACCGACGAGGTCGGCAACGACGTCTACACGCGCGTGATCCTGGGCGCGCGCGTGTCGCTGCAGATCGGCCTCATCATCACGGTGATCGCCGCGCTCATCGGCGTGCCGCTCGGCATCGTGGCCGGCTACGTCGGCGGCCGCGCTGCGGCGAGCTGATCATGCGGGTGACCGACGTCTTCCTGTCGGTGCCGGCGCTGCGTGCTGGCGCTCGCCGTGGTCGGCGCGCTCGGCCCGGGCATCCTCAACGCCATGATCGCGCTGTCGCTGGTGTGGTGGCCGGGCTACGTGCGGCTGGTCCAGGCCAAGACGCTGGCCCTCAAGCGGCGAGACGTACGTCGAGGCGGCGCGCGCGCGTGGGCACCGGCCGCCTGCGCATCGTGTTCGTGCACATCCTGCCCAACTGCGTCTCGCCGATCATGGTGAAGGCCAGCATGGACATGGGCACGGCGATCCTGGCCGCGGCGAGCCTCGGGCTTCATCGGCCTCGGCGCCCAGCCGCCGTATCCGGAGTGGGGCGCGATGATCAGCCACGGGCGCAACTACCTGCCGACGTGGTGGTGGTACTCGGCGTTCCCGGGCGCTGGCGATCTACCTGACCGTGCTCGGCTTCAATCTGCTGGGCGACGGCCTGCGCGACCTGCTGGATCCGAAGGCGCGCGGCGCGGCGTGAGGAGCTCTACCTCCGGTTGAGCTCGGAAGTCGACGACCTCTTCGAGTCGTCCGCCTGCTTCGGCCAGCCGAGCTCGTAAGCGCTCGACGAGCTCGGGGACACGGTCTCGCGACACGAAATAGCGAGCGGTATACGAGTCGTGATAGAGGTGAGGACCGCCGAAGCGCCACCAACGTTCGTGCGCTGCCACCGCGACGAGCCTGCCGAGCTTACGCCACCGAACGAGTTGCCAGAGAACGGGATCCGGGGCCTGGGTGACGTATGCGGCGTAGGACTCGAATGAGCCGAACGGCCGCGACGATATCCGGCCAAGCAGGCGATCGAGGAATGTGGGTTCGGCATCGATCTGGACCTCTGAGGCGTCCGGCGTGAAACAATCGATGACCGCGCGCGCGCTCGCAATCCATAACGCGTGGTCCAGAAACATATCCGTGTCGTCTTCGCGATAGGTGTCCATCACCGCCGCGACGGTCAGCGTGAGCCCGGAGGCCTCGAGCTCGCGCTCCTCTCTCCGTCGGAGATTGGTCGCTGATAGGTCGCCAATCACGATCCTGACGGGTCGATCGGCGACCATGGCCTGATCCTACCGGCCGAGCAATAGTCTGCGGTAGCCTCCGCAGAGCTCCGCGATCACGCGGGCGACCAGCAGATTGGCCAGCAGCACCGGCGCGCCGGTGAGATCGCGCAGCTCGTCGCGGGTCTTGCGGCGGAAGCCCATGCAGTCCATCGCGACGAGCCCGACGCCGGCGTCGCCGAAGGTCGTCGCCCGCCCGCCGGAGCGCCGCCGGGTCCTCTTCCTCGTAGGGCGACAGCGGGACGACGACGGGGTCGAAGCCGTCGCGACGCCAGCGCGCCTCGGTCTGCGGCACGTGCGGGACCGACGGCGTGACGACGCCGAGCCGGCCGGGCCACGACATCCCGCGGAGCGTGCCGAACAGCAGCGGCTGCGGCTGGATCAGCGAGCGCGTGGCGCGCAGGGGCGGGAAGGCGCCGGTGCAGAGCAGCGCGGTGAGGCTGGCGCCGTCGCGCTCCAGCCGGGCGATGCGCTCCTCGACCAGGCGGACGATCTTCTGCTTGCCGACGAAGACGCCGGTGCCGTCGGTGAGGCGGGTGACCAGGATCTCGTCGTCGCCGGTGGGCTTGAGCGCGTCGATCTGGGCGCGCGTGAGACCGTCGAGCGCGCCGGCCTCGCGGATGTCGACGCCGGGGCCGATGATGGCGGCCATGTCGGGCACGATGTCGGGGCGCGGCGACTGGCCGATCGTGACGAGGCCGACCACGGGACGGAGCGCGTTGGTCATCGGGATCCTCCTAGCAGGCTGCGGAAAAGGCCCATCCGCTTCGTTGGCGCGCGCCGCCTCGCATCTGGACCTTTTTGCGCAGCTGCGGGTTTGTCCGTCATCCTCCTAGAGCACGTGAAGCAGCGGGCGGGTGGTCAGCGCGTCGGTCTTCCAGAATCCGGTGTCGGCAAACCAGCCACGGGCCTCGGCCGCGTCGGCCGTTTTCATCAGCGCCCACGTCTGGCCGTTCTCGAAGAAGCCGCCCAGGTGCAGGCGACCGGCGCCGCGCATCTCGATCAGCGCGAACTGGGCCATGTCGTGCTCGGCCACCGGGCCTTCGACGATGGTGACGGTGCGCGAGCCGTCGAGCACGACCGGCACCATCTCCCACGGCTCGACGAACTGCGTGAAGGAGCGCGGCTCGTAGTGCGTCCAGGCGCCGCCCACCCAGTAGGGGTCTTCCTCCATCGCGTGCTTGACCTGCTCGGGCCGCTGCAGCCGATAGACGAGGTCGACCCGCTTGCCGTCGGGCGAGGGACCGCCGCCGAGCAGGATGCCGGTGGCGCGCAGGCCCTGCAGGCGCTCGATGTGGTCGCGACGGTGCGGCTCGCGCCTGGCGACGTAGTCGTCGATCGGGGTGACGGCGATGTGGTAGACGATCATGCGGATCGCACCATCAGCGCAGCTCGTAGCCCGGCGTGATCTCGACCTCCATCTCGGCCGGCGAGGCCGGACGGCCGTCGAAGAACATCGCGATCTGCTCGCCGAGCGCCCGCTTCCGGTTGATCTTCACGAAGATGTTCCACTCGTCGTGGGCCCCCTTGCTGAAGGCGCTGCTCGCTCGCATCGCATAGAAGCGCACGAACCCGGCCCGCCGTTCGGGGCGATCGACGATGTCCTTCTGCACGCGCGCGTCGGTGGCGCCGCGGGTGACGAGCCAGCGCTCCAGGCAGCCGGTGACGTCCTCGCGCCCGCACCCGAAGAACGCGCGCATGTCGCCGGGACCGGTGAAGTGAGCCATGTCGAAGTCACGCCCGGTGCCGTCGTCGCCGGCCAGCACCGCCGTCCACATGACCATGTATTCCTCGCCGCCCGGCGAGCGCCCGTCGACCTTGCCGAGCTGGTAGCGGCCGGGGTCCAGCACCCATACCCCCGCACCGAATTCCTTCTCCAGCCGGCTCTTCACGGAGGCGGCGATCTCCAGGTTCACGGCTTCGTCGCCGCCGCCGCGGGGACTGATGGGCGTGCTGGCGTAGATCACCAGCTTGCCGGCCTGGCGCTGGGCCCGGATGTCGTCCCGGATCTTCTGCACCTGGGCCACCACGATCTGCTCGAAGGCGGGATCGACGCAGTAGCGGATGCCCACCGGTGTCGTGACGACGGTCTTCGGTGCCGCGCACGGCGCGGCGGGGGGCTCTGCGCCGCCGCGGGGCCGGTGAGGCCAGCGAGCAGGCCACCCATGACGGCCAGGCTCGGCAGGATGCGGCGCCTGCTCGGACGCGCGGCGGCCGTCAGGAGTCGAGGGGTCTGGACGAGGTCGGGGAGGGCTCCTGTCGGGGACGGGGCACCCGACAGCACGCTCGCAGTCGCCATTGAGGGCGATTCTACTCCGGCCCCGCAGACCCGCATAGGCGGGGGCCGGCGCCCGGGCCGGCCCCCGGCGCGCGCGTGTTACCGTGGGATGGATGGACCTCGTCGAGCGGTTCCGCGCCCGCTATCCGTTTCCGCTGGACGACTTCCAGCTCGAGGCCATCCGCGCCATCCAGCGGATCAATCGGTGATCGTCTCGGCGCCCACCGGGGCCGGCAAGACGCTGGTGGCCGAGTTCGCGATCATGGCCGCGCTGGAGCGCGGGCATCCGCATCGCCTACACCACGCCGCTCAAGGCGCTCAGCAACCAGAAGTTCGGCGACTTCACGCGCGCCTACGGCGAGGACCGCGTGGGCATCCTGACCGGCGACGTCAAGGTGAACCCGCACGCGCCCGGTGCGTCGTGATGACGACCGAGATCCTGCGCAACGCGCTCTACGGCAGCGGCTTCGACAACCTCGGCTACATCGTGCTCGACGAGTGCCACTACATGGGCGACGAGGGCCGCGGCACCGTGTGGGAGGAGATCATCGTCAGCGCGCCCACGCGACGTGCGCTGGTGGGGCTGTCGGCCACGGTGGCCAACGTCAAGGAGATCGCCGACTGGATCTCGATCGTGCACCGGCCCGATCGTGGCGATCGACGCATCCGCACCGGCCGGTGCCGCTGCACTACGCGGTGGCCGATCTCGCCGGCCAGATTCACGAGATGCGACGACGTCCGCCGCGGGCGGGCCCGCGTCATCGGCGACGAGCCGCGCGGCGCGGACGACCGCTCGCGCTGGTACACGCGGCGGGTGGTCGATCCCGACCGTCCTGATCGAGGCGCTGGAGCAGCGGCGCTGGCTGCCGGCGATCTACTTCATCTTCAGCCGGGCCGGCTGCGAGCGGGCGATGGAGGACGTGCTCGCGGAGCGGCCGCCCGCTCATCACTCGCGAGCAGCGGCGTGAGGTGGACGAATCCATCGCCCAGGCGCTGGCCGACTCGCCGGCGCTCGGCGAGTCCACGCTGAGCCAGTCGCGTGTTCCGCGGCCTGCGCATCGGCGTGGCGCTCCACCACGCCGGCATCCTGCCCGGCCTCAAGCGGCTGATCGAGACGCTGTTCGAGCGCGGACTCTGCCGGTGGTCTTCGCCACCGAGACCATGTCGCTCGGCATCCACATGCCGGCGCGCGCGGTGGTCACTGCAGGGCCTGACCAAGCGCACCGACCGCGGCTTCCGCTCGCTCACGCACAACGAGCTGACGCAGATGGCCGGCCGCGCGGGACGCCGGGGCATCGATCCGGAGGGGCAGTGCGTGATCGCGCTGGATGCGCGCGACGGGCTGCGCGGACCTCCTCCGCGTGGTGGACGGCTCGCCGGAGCCGATCGAGAGCCGCTTCAAGCTGGGCTACGGCTCGGTCGCCGCGCTCATCGCCACCGGCGCGGCGCCGGAGGTGATCCGCCGGCGGATCGAGTCGTCGTTCGGCCAGTACCAGAACCTCAAGCGCATCCGCGAGCATGGAGAGCCGAGATCCGCGGCGCTGGAGACCGGCGCTGGCGAGCCGCCCGCGGCTACGCGGCGCCCTGCGGCGATTTCGCGCGCATCGGCCGCTACCGCCGCGCGCGGCAGGAGGTGGAGCGCGCGGCGCCAGGCGAGCGGCCGGGGCGGCCGTCGAGGGCGAGCGCTCGCCGGTCGAGGCCGAGCCCGGGCGGCTGGCGCTGGTGCGCCGCAAGGGCGCGCCGAGCCTGGCCGTGTCCTCGCGCGTGCACGCGATCCGCGGTCACCGCGTGCTCTTCGACGCGCTGCTGCCGCACGGCGCGGTGGTGCGGCTCAAGAGCGGCGTGGTCAAGCGCATCTTCTGGGCCACCCCGCCGTTGCACGTTCCGCGCGACCTGCAGCGCGAGCGGCCGGCCCGACGGCCGCGGGCTCAAGCTGCTGGCCGAGCAGCTCGCCCGCCTGCCGCTGCCGGAGCTGATCGAGCGCGAGCGCTCCCACGGGTCCGGAGGCCACGCTCGGCGGCGATCGAGTGTCATCGCTGCCCGTGGAACGCCACGCCGACCTGCGACCACGCCTGGCGCGAGATCGAGCGGCTGAACGAGCGGCTGCACGCAGCGGCGCCAGGCGCTGGAGGCGTTCCGCGGCGCCTACTGGCAGGAGTTCCTGCGCGTCGTCGAGGTCCTCGAGCAGTTCGGCGCGCGTCGCACGAGCGGCCAGCTCGAGCCCAAGGGCCGCCTCATCGCCAGCCTGCGCCACGACAACGAGCTGCTGGTGGCCGAGGCGGTGTCGCGCCGGCTCTTCGACGGACCTCACGCTCGGCCGAGGCGGCCGCGGTGTGCTCGGCGCTGCTGGAAGAGTCGCGCTCCGGGCGAGGCCGATGATCGCGCGCACGTTCCTGAAGCAAGACACGGCAAGCTCAAGCGCAAGGTCGACAACCTGATCGGTATCGCGGACGCCGTCTTCCAGGCCCAGCGCGGCGCGCCACCTGGCGCATGCCGATCAGCGTCCAGCCGGGCTTCATGCCGGCCGTCTACCGCTGGGCTTCCGGCGACGACGACTGGTCCGGCCATCGTGGACGGCTCGTTCGGAGGCCACGAGGGCGATCTGATCCGCGCCATGCGCCGGCTGATCGACCTGCTGCGCCAGCTGGCCGACAGCCCGGAGATCCCGGTGGTCACCGCCCGGCTGCTGACGCAGGCCGCCCGCACGATCGACCGCGGCATCGTGCTCGAGAGCGCGCTCATATAGACGTGGGGGGCGGCTGTTTTAGTGGGGGCCCCGAAATGGCCCCCACACCCCCCGGCGTTCGGAGCGCCCCGGCGAGGCCGTGGCGCTCCTCTGGAACGCGCTCGATTGGGAGGTGTTGTCGCCCCCAGGTATCGGCCGGGCGTGCGGCAGCGCTCGTCTAGGATGCGCCCGGCTGAGTGGTCTCACGGCGCTCTTCGCTCCTGAGCTGAAGCCAGGAGGATCGTGGCGGGGGGTGCGTCTGCTATGCTGGCGGCCATGCTGACTCGCCGTGCGTGGATGTCGCGCGTCGGAGTGGTGGCGGTGGTCGTGTTCGCGGTCGGCGGTTGTATCATGCCGCGGGCCGGCGTGGAGCAGATCACGCCGCAGGGGCCGACCGCGGAAACCATGTTCAAGCTCCGCAGCGTCTACGCCAACGGCCGCGAGCCCAACTTCGACGAGCGACAGCAGTGGGACTCGCAGATCGAGCAGAAGATCTCCAACTATCTGCGTGAGCACCCCGAGAAGGCCAACGCGCTCAACGTCTCTACCTTCCGCTTCCTGCGACAGGTGACGGTGGGCATGGACCAGGAGCAGGTGCTGATCCTGCTCGGCGCGCCCGTCGAGGCCACCGAAAACCAGGCCCGCATGGAGCAGGTGGCGCGGCGCTACTGGCCTCAGGTCCAGGGCAATGCCACCGCGGCCTGGGTGTACCTGGAGGGCTGGGCGATCTATTTCGCCGGCCAGAACGTCGTCGCCATCACGCAGTACCTGCCGCCCGGCGTTTAATTCCCCCGGAGGTCCCATGATCCGATCGCAGCTCGTCGTCACCAAGCAGACGCCGCTTGCCCGGAACGGGATGGTCGCCGCTGAGCACTGGCGTGGCGCGCGAGGTCGGCGCGGGCATCCTGGCCCGCGGCGGCAACGCCGTCGACGCCGCCGTGGCCACGGCGTTCGCCATGACCGTCGTCGAGCCGTTCATGTCCACCATCGCCGGCTCGGGCACCATGCTCGTGCACCTGGCCCGCAAGGGCGAGACGGTGGCGCTCAACTTCAACGGCGTCGCGCCGCTGGCCAGCCACGAGACCCTGTACAAGGTCGTCAGCGGCTTCTCGGATGGCCTCTTCTCGTGGCCGCGCACCGAGAATGCGGCCAACGAGTACGGGCACCGCGCGGTGGCCGTGCCCGGCTCGGTGGCGGGACTCTGCCTGGCGCTTCAGCGCTACGGCACGATGGAGCTGCGCGGATGTCATGGCGCCGGCCATCGCGCTGGCGCGCGACGGCTTCGAGACGGACTGGTACCTGGCCCTCAACCACGCCAAGTCCGTCGAGGAACTGGTGGCCTTTCCCGCGACCGCGAAGAACTATCTGCGCGACAGCCGCTACATCTATCGGCCGGCCGGCATGCAGCCGGGCGATCGCTCGATCGTACCCCGACCTGGCGCGCAGCCTGGAGCTGATCGCCAAGGACGGGCCGGACGCGTTCTATCGCGGCGCCATCGCCCAGGCGATCGCCAGCGACATGGCGGCCAACGGCGGCCTCATCACGCGCGAGGACCTCGCCCGCTACCAGGTGCTGGTCGAGCCCGCGCTGACCGGCCGCTATCGCGACGTCGATCTGGCCTTCTCGCCCGGCCCCACCGGCGGCGCCACGGCGCTCGAGATCCTGAACATCCTGGGCGAGTTCCCCTCGGCGAAGGTCGGCTGGCAGACGGTGGAAGGCCTGCACCTGCGTGCCCGCGCCATCGCGCGCGGCTTCCGCGATCGCTTCGAGCACCTGGGCGATCCCACGATGGTCAAGGTGCCCTTCGAGCGCCTGCTGTCGAAGGCCTACGCCCGTGAGGTCGCGGCCGAGATCCGGCGCGGCAAGCCGGCGCCGGCGAAGACGCCCCGACGCACCGACGAGTGCACGACGCACCTGTCGGTCATCGACAAGCAGCGCAACATGGTGGCGCTGACCAACACCGCGGTGTCGCTCTGGGGCTCGCGCGTGGTGGTGCCGGGCACCGGCATCCTGCTCAACAACGGCATGATCTGGTTCGACCCGGAGCCGGGCAAGGCGAACTCCGTCGGCTCGGGCAAGCGCGGGCTGGTCAACATGGTGCCCGTGCTCGGCTTCCGCCGCGGCGCGCCCGCGTTCACGGCTCGGCGCGCCGGGTGGCCGCACCATCATCTCCGCGCTGCCGCAGGTCGTCAGCCAACCTGGTCGATCAAAAGGCCACCGCGCAGGCCGCCATCGAGGCCCCGCGCCTGCACACCGAGGGCGGCGAGGTGATGGTGAGCTCGCGGGTCGGCGACAAGGCGCTGGCCGGGCTGGCCAAGAAGGGCCACAAGATCGCGCCGAAGGACGAGTCGTACTCGACGCTCAACTTCGCCCGTCCGGTGGCGATCCGCGTGACTCCCAAGGGCCTGGAGGCCGGCTGCGAGCAGTACTGCGCCGCCTCGGCCGCCGGGCACTGAGGCGAAGAGGGATGGCGATCGGCACGTATGTCCTCGTTCACGGGGCGTGGCATGGCGGCTGGTGCTGGGCGAAGGTGGCGCGGCTCCTGCGAGACGCCGCGCCACGAGGTCTACACGCCGACGCTGACCGGTCTGGGTGAGCGCGCGCATCTGGCCCGGCCCGAGGTCGATCTCGAGACGCACATCCAGGACGTCGTCGCGGTGCTCGAGAGCGAAGAGCTGCGCCAGGTGACGCTGGTCGGTCACTCCTACGGCGGGATGGTCATCAGCGGCGTGGCGGCGCGACGTCGCGGCCCGCATCGGCCAGCTCGTGTACCTCGACGCCTTCGTGCCAGAGGCGGGCAAGTCGCTGCTCGACTACCTGGGGCCGCTCGCCGCCTTCATGCGCGAGACCGCCGCGACTCAGGGAGAAGGCTGGAAGATCCCGTCGCTGCCGCCCGAACGCTTCGGCGTCTCCAGCCAGCGCGACACCGAGTGGCTCACCAAGCACCTGAAGCCGCAGCCGCTGAAGACCTTCGAGCAGCCCCTGCCGGCCTCGGGTGGCGACAAGCTCAAGCGCACGTACGTCTATTGCTCCAAGCCGGCCACTGGCACGTTCGACCAGTTTGCCGAGCGGGTGCGTGACGATCGCAAGTGGACGTTCCACGACGTCAAGACCGGCCACGACGCGATGGTCACGGCACCCGGCGAGATCGCCAAGATCCTGATGGCCAAGTAGGAGGGCTCATGGCCGCGCTCGAAGACAAGGTCATCGCGTCGTGGAAATACAAGAAGGGGGCGCTCGACCCCAAGACGGCGTTCCTGTGCTATCTCGCGGCCAACCTGGCTGTCGGCAACACCCACTGAGCCAGGCGTGACCTGGCAGGTGCCAGGGCCAGCGGCGCGACCGAGGACGAGCTGCGCGAAGCGATCTCCTTTGCGATCCGGGCCAACGCCGCCAAGGCGCATGCCGACATCTTGAGCGTCTGGAACGAGGGCGGATGACCACGTCGCTCGCCACGAATCCGAGCGTGCGCTCGGCCATCGGGCTGCTCGAAGCCTGGCTCGAGTCGCAGCTGGCCTACCGCGGGATGGCCCGGGCTCTCGATCGGGATCGTCCACGACCAGGAGCTGATCTGGGCCCGCGGCTTTGGCCACGCCAGCCTCGAGCGCTCGGAGCGGGCCACGCCCGACACGCTCTATCGGATCGCCTCGATCACCAAGCTCTTCACGAGCACCGCGATCCTGCAGCTCCGTGACGCCGGCAAGCTGCGTCTGAGCGACCCGCTGACCCAGCACCTGCCATGGTTCAAGATCGGCGAGGCCTATCCCGATGCGCCGCCCATCACCATCGAGCACCTGCTGACCCACACCGCGGGACTGCCGCGCGAGCTCGGCTTTCCCTACTGGACCACCAGCGACTTTCCCAGCGCGGAGGACGCGCGCCGCCGGCTGCCCGAGCAGCGCACGGCGCTGCCCACCGAGACCGCCTGGAAGTACTCGAACCTGGGACTGGCCCTGGCGGGTGACGTGGTCGCCGCCGTGGCCGCCCAACCGTTCGAGCAGTACGTCACCGAGCGGATCCTAAAGCCGCTCGGGATGGACCGAACCCTCGTCAAGACGCCACCCAGGGACGCGCCGGGTCTGGCGACCGGTTACACGCGCCGTTTGCCCACGGGCGCGCGCAGCGAGACGCCCTTCACCGACGGGCGATGGATCACGCCGGCCGCCAACATGACGACCTCGGTGACCGACCTGGCGCGCTTCGCGATGCTGCAGTTCCGCGACGGTCCGGCGGGCGGCGCGCAGGTGCTCCGCGGTAGCACGCTGCGGGAGATGCACCGCGTGCACTGGCTGGAGCCCGACTGGGTCGCCGGCTGGGGGCTGGGCTTCCGGCTCATGCGCGAGAACGACAGGACCCTGGCTGGCCACGGCGGGCGCCTGCGTGGCTATCGCACCCAGCTGCAGCTCTGCCCGGCGGATCGCATCGGCGTCATCGTGATGATCAACGCCGAGGACGGCGAGCCGTTGCTCATCGCATCGCACGCCTTCGAGTGGGTGGCCCCGGCCATCGTCAAGGCGGTGGCGCCGCCGGCCAAGGACGGTCTGCCGCCGGGCTGGGAGCGCTATGTCGGCAAGTACCGCAGCCCCGGCGCCGACAACCAGGTGCTGGTCCTCGGCGGAGGCCTGGTCCTGGTCGATCCCTCGGTGCCCAACCCGACGCTCGCCGTCACGCGGCTGCGCCCGGTCGCCGAGCACACCTTCCGCATGGAGACGACCGACGGCTACGCCAACAACGGCGAGCTGGTCGTCTTCGAGCTGGACACAACGGGCCGCGTCACCCGCGTGAAGATCGGCGAGAACTACACCGAGCCGATCGCCGACTGGTGATGCCGCCCCGGAGGGGGAGGGGGAACCCTCCTAGGGTTCCCCTTCAATAGATCATAGAATTGCCACCAACTAAGACCACCAACCAAGACCGCCAACTAGAACCGCAAGCTTAGAACCGAAAAAACGGAGGCACGATGGCCGAAGTGAATCTGACCGCGGCGTTCTCGTCGGTGCCCGCCGGCGACGCCGAGGCGATCAAGCGGCTGCTGGTCGAGGTCGTCGAGCAGATCGCGCGCGACGACGGCACGTTTGCCCGGGCCAAGCTCGTGTTCACGGAGTCCGACGAGCGCTGCGGGCTGACCGCCGAGCTGGACGGCGTGAAGAAGGAGGGCGTGCCCCTGCCGCTGGACCTCGACATCCTGGAGGACGCCCAGACCTCGGCCGGCGCCCGCGCGCAGCTCAAGGAGGCCATGCGCCTCTACTTCCGGAAGGTGCAGGGCAAGTGACGCCCGACGCCGGCACGCTGCTCTACATGTACCGGGACTGCGTGTTCCGCGTCCCGGACGGCGTGCAGGCGCCCAAGGCCGGCTCCCGCTTCTTCTGCAATCACCTCGCGGTGAGCGCCGGCGAGCGCGTCCTCGAGCTCGGCGCCGGCCTGGGCCTGGCGGCGGTCCTGGCCGCACGGGCGGGCGCGCGCGTCGTCGCAACCGATATCCTGCCGGAGGCCGTCGAGACGATCCGGGCCAACGCCGCGCTCAACGGCGTGACGATCGACGCGCGGCTCGGCGACTGCTACGCCCCGGTGGCCGGTGAGCGCTTCGATCTGATCGCCAGCAATCCGCCGCAGATGCCGACGCCACTCGGCCGTGCCCGCAGCGATGCCCAGGCGGCGGCCGACAACGGGGGGTTCGACGGCTGGCAGGTGCTCGACCGGATCATCGCCGGGGCTCCCGCCCACCTGCAGCCCGGCGGCCGGCTCGTCTTCACGATCTTCGCCTTCCTCGGACTCAAGGGGGCGTGCGCCCGGTGCGAAGCCGTCGGGCTGACGCCGCGCGTGGTGGCCAGCGAGGTCCAGGGCTTCCCCCGCATCGGCTACGAGCGGCTCGAACATCTGCGCGAGGTCGACGCCGAGGGCACCTTGCCGCGCGGGCTGCCCGACCGCGTGGAGCGCTTCGTCATCGAGGGACGGCTGCCATGAGAAGGCGGATCGTCGGATGAGAGCCCTGATCGTCAACGCGGATGACTTCGGGCTGACGCGCGGAGTGAGCGCGGGGATCCTGGCCGCCTACCGCCACGGCATCGTCAGCAGCACGACCGTGATGATCACGCTCGATCTCGACCGTGAGCAGCTGGCCGAGGCCCGCGACTGCGGCCTGGGGCTCGGCCTGCACACGAACCTCACGCTGGGCAAGCCGCTCACGCGCGGTCGTTCGCTGGTGGACGGCGGTGGCGCGTTCGTGCGCGACCCGCGGCGGGCGGCGGCGCGGGCCGAGACGCGTGAGGTGCGGGCCGAGGTCGAGGCGCAGGTGGAGCGCTTCGAGAAGCTGGTCAAGCGGCGACCGACCCATCTCGACACGCACCACCACGTGGGCCTCTATCCGCCGGTGCGTGATGTCGTGCTGCAGGTCGCCCGCGCGCTCGGCATCCCGGTGCGCAGCCAGGATGCCGAGGCCCGCACCCGCGCACGGAGCGCGGGGCTGCGCACGACCGATCACTTCTTCGGCGAGTCGGGGCCGGACGCCTACTGGTCGCTGCCGCGCACGCTGACGATGCTGAGGGCGCTGCCGGGGGGTGTGTCGGAGTTCATGTGCCACCCCGGCTGGTTCGACGCCGATCTCGGCGGGAGCCGCTACGGCCGCCAGCGCGAGATCGAGATGACCGGGCTCGGCGGCGCCGCCGCGCGCGGTGGCGTCGCGGCGCTCGGCATCCGCCTGCAGCACTTCGGACAGCTGTAGGCCGTGTCCGCGATGTCGCGGTCGCCGTTGCTGCTCGGGGTCGACGTCGGCGGCACCACCATGGCGGCGGGCATCGTGACGCGCCAGGGTGAGGTCGTGCTCGAGGAGCGCGTGCCGACCTATCGCGATGGGCCCGGCACCGCCATCGCCACGCTGATCGAGCTGATCACGAACACCCGGGCGGCGGGCGATCAGCAGGGACTCACCGTCTCCGGCATCGGCATCGGCGTCCCGGGCCCGGTGGAGGGTGGGCGCATCGGCGAGCCCGTGATTCACGTCCCCGAGCTGGCCGGCCGTCCGCTCGCGCGAGAGCTCATCGAGCGCTTCGCGCTCCCCGTGTTCGTGGACAACGACGTCAACGCCCTGGTGCTGGCCGAGTGGATGTTCGATCGCGGCCGCAGCGTGCGATCGCTCGTGATGCTGGCGCTGGGGACGGGCATCGGCGGCGGCCTGGTGTTGCAGGACCGCCTCATCCGCGGCGCCGTCGGCTTCGGCGGCGAGCTCGGCCACGTGCCGGTGAACTTCGACGGCCCGCCCTGCTTCTGCGGGGGTCGCGGCTGCCTGTCGGTCTACGCGAGCAGCCGGGGCATCGTCGAGGCCGCCCAGGCCCGCGTGGCCGGCCGGCCCGACGCCGCCCTGCTGAAGGCGGCCGGCGGCGATCCCCAGGCGATCGACACGCCGCTGGTCTTCCGGGCCGCCGCCGAGGGCGACGAGATTGCGACGGCGATCGTGGACGACGCGTGCCAGGCGCTGGGCGCTATGATCGCCACGGTGGTCAACGGCCTGAACCCGGAAGTCATCGTCGTCACGGGCGGCCTGGCCGAGGCCCTGGCGCCGCTGCAGGCGCGGATCGTGAAGGCGGCCGGGGAGTACGCCTTCGTGCGGCCGCTGGCCGCGACGAAGCTGGCGATCCGGCCCGGCGACAAGCGGTTCACGATGCGGGGCGCCGCCGCCCTGGTGCTCTACGAAACGGTGCGAGGGGAGGTAGTCCGATGAAGGCGATCACGTTCCACGGAGTGAGCGACGTGCGGGCGACCGACACGGCCGACCCGAAGCTGGTCGATCGCGACCGACGTGCTGCTGCGCATCACGACCAGCGCGGTCTGCGGCTCGGACCTGCACCAGTACCACGGCCGCGGCGGCGGAGCGCTGGTGCAGACCGGCGCCATCATGGGCCACGAGTTCATGGGCGTGGTGGAGGAGGCCGGCGCGGCGGTGAAGACCGTGCGGGTGGGGGACCGGGTGATCGTGCCGTTCTCCGTCTCCTGCGGCCACTGCGAGTGGTGCCAGCGGCGGCTGCCGACCCAGTGCGCGACGACGGGTCGCGCGGTGTTCGGCGGGCGCTTCGGTCACGTGTGGGGCGGCGGCCAGGCCGAGCGCATCCGCGTGCCCTTCGCCGATCACATGTGCGAGAAGGTGCCGGCCGACATGAGCGACGACGACGCGCTCTTCCTGGGCGACATCCTCTCGACCGGCTACGTCTGCGCCGAGAACGGCGGCATCCGGCCCGGCGACACCGTGGCCGTCTTCGGCGCCGGGCCGGTGGGCCTGCTGGCCATGCAGTCGGCTCAGCTCTTCGGGCCGGCGCGCGTCTTCGCGGTGGACCGGGTGGACTACCGGCTGGCGCTGGCCGCCGAGTTCGGCGCCGAGCCGGTCAACCTGGACGCCGGCGATCCGGCCGAGCAGATTCGCCAGCGCACCGGCGGCCACGGCGTGGACGTGGCGCTGGAGTGCGTGGGCCACGAGGCGCCCTTCACCCAGGCGATCCAGTCGGTGCGGGCGGGCGGGACCATGTCGTCGGTGGGCGTCTACGTCGAGCCGTCCATGGGCTTTCCGGCCCGTGAAGCATTCTTCAAGGACCTGACCCTCAAGATGGGGATTTGTAACGCCAGAAACCACATGACGACGCTGCTGCCGCTGGTCCAGCGCGGCCGGCTGAAGCCGGCGAAGATCATCACCCACACGATGCCGCTGAAGGACGCGCCGCGGGGTTACGCGATCTTCGACCAGAAGCAGGACCGGGCGATCAAGGTGATGCTGAAGCCCTGAAGTTCGGGCGCGAGAGGGAGCACGATGGGGCTCGAAGAGGCGCGCATCCAGAAGTTTCTCGAGACCAAGCAGGTCGCCGTGCTGGCCACGGTGCAGCCCGACGGGGCGCCGCTGGCGATGGCGATGTGGTTCCTGCACGACCCGGCCGCGCTGACGATGATCAGCGTGGACGGTCTGAAGAAGGTCCACAACCTGCGGCGCGACCCGCGCGTCAGCGTGGTGGCCGAGGCGGGGACCCTTCACGACGACGAGATCCGCGGCGTGGCGGTTCAGGGCCGCGCGGAGTTCCTCCCGGACGGGCCGGAGCGGCGCGCGCTGGTCGAGCGCTTTCTGAAGAAGTACCACCCGCAGCTGGAGAAGTACTGGGGCGGCCGGGTGATGCCGGCCAACCGCGTGATGTTCCGCATCGTGCCGGCGCGGGTGCGCAGCTGGGGGCTCGGGTGAGCCCGGCCGGGAGGGGCTGGCCTGCTCAGGGCTGAGGCTGACGCGCCCCGGCCGGAGGGCGGTATTCACTCGCGGACGATCAGGTGGTAGGCGCCGAGCGATGGCTCCGCCACTGGGCCTGGGGCCAGCGGCAGCGGTAGTGCCGTCTCGGCCAGCGTGTCCCGCGTGTGGAAGCGTGTGTCGGTGACGCTGTAGAGCCCCCCGCGGAGCAGCACGAACTCGTCGGAGATATCGCCGGTGAACACGGCGACCGCGCGCGAGTCGAAGTCCACCACCACGCTCTGGCGGTCGCCGCTGAAGATGTCCTCGACCACCAGCAACGCCGCGCTGGCCGAGGCGTCCTTGAGCTGGTAGCGACCAGGCTCGAGCTCGTCCGGCCCGGCCACGCGGGCTCCGGCGAGCGATGCAGGGTCCCAGCGCACGAGCACGGATCTGACCTCGCCGATCCCCTCCGGCCGATCGAAGCGGAGCAGCAGCTCGGTGGCGGTCTGCGAGCCGGGCTTGATCCGCAGGCCTTCGCGAATCAACGTGAGGTATCCCGTGAGGCCCGTCGATGAGCTCTGAAGCTGGACGGCTCTGTTCACGCCGTTGTCGAAGGCGTAGACGAGCTGAACCTCGCTGGAGGACGGCGTGATCTGCACCGCCGTTGCCGCCACCGCCTCGACATCGCTGCGATAGAGCCCCGGGACGGTGTATTCGGTGATGCCCGTCGGTGGCAGCATCACAGTGCCCATGACGTTGGTCGGGAATTCCTGGTCCTCGTTGAGGAACACGCCGGCGTGACACTGAGTCTGGGTGCCGGCGTCGGGGCCGCCGAGAAAGGTGGAGACCACGCGCTCGTCGAGAAACGGCGAGACGGCCGCGAGCTCGGTGGAGACTGGGGCGAACAGCGGCGTCCCGGTGCTCCCGAGTACCTCGCCCCGCTCGACGTCGATCAGGGCGATCAGCCCACCCGCCTGGAAGGTGGCGTTGATGTCGAAGATTCCGCGTGGCTCGAGAGAGGCGCAGTCACGACTGCGGCCCTTGAGCACCACACGGCGATCGGGATCGTTGGGGCGCGAGAGCTGCACTTCCACGACAGCCAGGAGCCGGTCGCGGAGGTCGTGGCCGATCTCCACGACGCGCCACCAGTAGGGTCGCGGCGTCGTGGCCGAGGCGCCGAAGAGGTGCTCGGCGTCGAGGACGATGGGCAGCCGCTGCGCGAACGTCACGGTCTCGTCCACCGGGATCTGTAGCTCCGGCGATCCGACGCTGTCGGCCACCAGCTTGTACCCCTGAGTCTCCTCCTGCCACTGCCAGGTTTGCGTACGGTCGTACGTCACGACCGGTTGCCGTACGCGTACGCGCTGCGTGTAGTCGACGGTGGTTCCGAGGTCGAGGCCGTAGGGGAAGGGGGCCGCCCTGAGCAGGGTGGCCTGTACCAGCGGGGGATCGGCGTCCGGAACCAGCGGTACATCCGTCGAACCTGCGGGCCGATCCACTCTGAAGAGCTTGACCTGCTCCGGCGCCAGGCCCGCGGCGGGGAGTGGTGTGGTGGTGGCTCCGACGAAGTGATTGTCGAAGTCGCTCCACTGCAGGAGCTCGAGCCCGTTGGCTGAAGTGGGCAGGGCGAATGTCCCGCTGACGGATCGCAGGAGGCGACCCTCGCCCTGCCGGACGATCGCCTCGGCACGCGGGCCACCCAGGACCTGGGCCATCACCGCGCCGATCGTGCCGGTCGCGGGTTCTTCGACGTGGGGTGGTCCGAGCCGGCGGCCGTGATACACGACGGCGTATTTCTCGGTGGCGAACGGCGGCCGGAAGCGGATCTCGGGGAAGCGGCCCTTGGCCAGCACGAGACCGGTCGGGAACGCGCCAAGAGGCTGCCCCGAGCCGTTCGGGGTCAGGACGCTCTGGCGCATGCGGGTGATCGGATCTTCCGCGTACACGAGCAGGGAGCCGTCCACCGCATCGTCGGACGCGTTTGTCGCCACGAGCTTGAGGATCGTCGGGTCAGTCTCCCCGCCGGGCTGGACACTGGCCTCGAGCCGCCCGGCGAAGAAGTGGTCGAGGAGCCCGGCGGCATAGCCGACCGCACGCGGCAGCAGGACCGCGCTGATGGAGTCGTAGTTCAGGACGTTCAAGGAGAACTTCGGCAGATCGCCGCGCAGCTCGAGGTGCTGATCCCACACCGAGCGACTGCTCACGGCCACGTCTGGAATCGGCGCGCCGCTGACGGGGTCGAGCATCGTGCGGAGGTAGAGGCGTACCTTCGCCTCGACGACGGGGCCCAGCGCAGTCTTGACCGGTTGCAGGACATCCACGGGCGTGTAGGCGTCGACGCGACAGGGCGGCTCGGGGCGACCGCCACACGGAAGAGGCAGGGTCCATAGATTGGTGCGCGTGGTGAAGAAGTTGTGGCTGGAGAAATCGGCGAGACCGTGCTGGCCCACGGCGGTGAAGAACGACCGCGTCGTGGTGAAGCTCGGCGCGGGATAGCCGGCAATCTGAAGAGGAGCCGTCGATCGGCCGCGAAACCTGGCGCCGTGCGCTCGTTGCTCGATATAGGCCTCGTACCAGCTGTGCTCGGGGATGATGCCATCGAGAACGGTCTCGCACGCCGGGTGGATGTCGTTGCGCGTGTGCTGAGGCTGCGCCATGTCCTCGAGGACGTGGATGACCTGGCCCAGGCTACGGAACATCAGCGCCGCCTGCCGCTCCCGCTCCTCGGGCGTAGCCTCGATGAGTGAGCGCAGCTGGTAGAGCCGAGCGTCAACCAGCGAGAACTGATTCTCGGCCGCGCCCGGGCCCCGCCCAAGCTCCCCGAGCGCCCACTCGGGTGCAGAGAGGCCCGTGAGAAGTCCGAAGCGCATGCCGCCATTGGTATCGGGATCGTAGAAGTGATGCCGGACCCGATCGATTGCCGACGCGGGGTTCCGCGGCTGGGCGCAGCCGACGAGCGAGAGATTCGTGTTGTAGTCGTCTTCGCGGATTGCGCCCTCGACAAGCCAGCCGAGCGGGGTTCCGTCGTTTTCAAAATCGGCCAGCCGGAACGAGGGTGTTATCCGATCGAGGTCAAGTGCAGCCGCGGCATTGTATCCGCTGGCGTGCAGATAGGCTTCGAGGTGTCGTGACTGGGCGAAGGCGCGCTCGCTCAGAAGGGCATGCGTCCTGAGATCGTACCATGGCTGGGAGAAGATGTGAGGTAGAGCGTGGCCACTACGCCGGCAAGAGATCTGACGGCCCACCGCGTCATCGAAGCTCCCCCTTCAGGAATCGACGATCCAGCTTGAGTGAGGCTCGGAACCGACTGACTTCGGTGGCGTCCTGAGGAAGTCTGGCGCTTTCGGTTTCGGCATACTCAAGTCTTCTGAGGTACGCGGTCGCGGAATCGGTCGCGCTGCGCGTCAGACACGAATGACGTAAGTCCTGGATGGACAAGCCTGCGAAGTTCTGCCACCCACTCGAGCGCCGAGCCCCGAAACCGCTGAAGCCTCAGCGTCTCCCCGTTGCGCGTGAAGACGCGGATGGCGTCGGTCGTGCGCATTCCGGGGCGCTCTCCGTTCTGGACGATCAGGGTGGCGTAGCCGGGTTTGAAGAGGATGACCGCCGGGTCCGAGCCGATGTCCAGGCCCGATCGGTAGCCGAACCGTGGGCCCCACCACGGGAAAACAAGGCGACCATTGGCGCCGGCTTGGGCTTCCTGGATCATGATGGGGCCGTTGAGGCCGTGGCCGCCGTACTGGACCCACTCAGCCCACGCGTAGACGTCGGCCAGCGGGTTGCCGGACTCAGCGTCCACGACGGTCAGGGTGAAGCCCGGACTCCCGTAGGGGCATATTGCCAACCAGCTGCACAACACGTGTGCCTCGGCTCGGGCCGGGGCCAAGAGGCCCAGCACGATGAGGAAGGCGGCGACCGGACGTGGCATGCGCAGTCTCCATGGGCTCACATCTCCTGGATGAGCCACCGGCCTCGATTGTCGCGGCGGAAGTAGATGAAGTACAGAATCGGCGTTCCTTGTTCGATCTGGACCAGAGCGGCCTCGGCCAGGTCGCCGACTTGATCGATCAGTTCGATCGAGGGGAAACCGGTCGCGATCCCGGGGAGGTCGGGGGCCAGGAGCTGGAAGAGCGCGGTGAACTGCGGACGGAGCCCGGGTGTGAGGTGCGCAAGAGCGCCGGTGTGATCGCCCGCCTGCAGCCGCGTCGTGAAGCTGGACCACAGTGACTTGAATCGTGCGGTGGCGGTCGAGGGATCGTCGACTTGTACGATCGTCCGGGCGATATAGACCTGACCGAGATCATCGGTCGCTCGGAGGGTGGGGAACATCAGCCCCGGGGTGGAGTAGATCGACTCGGTGCCCTCCAGCGATGCCACCGGCGCGCCATATGCCCCACTGCCGGTCGGATCCAGCTCGTAGCTCACGAGTGGTCGGGGGGCGCGGCTGGCGATTCGCCACGCCACCGACAGCGGCGCCAGTCCGCCGGCCGGCTCGGCTCGCAGGGTCAGCGTGGGCTCGGCTTCGGAGGCGGTGACGGTGACGCTCGTCGTCGCCTCGGTGCCGTCACCGAACACAGCGACGGCCGTGAGAACGTTGGTCCCGGCTTGCGTCGGAACTTCGACGGCCCACTGCGAGCCCGATATGAGTGCGGCGAAGCCGTTGACGCTGACCCCGACGTCTGGGGCCCGGCGTTCACGGCGCCGCGGACGAGCAGAGTACCGAGGGTGACGGCCTCGCCCGCGGCGGGTTCCGAGATGGTGATGCCGCGGCGGCGGCCACGACGAACTCCCGACGGGCGGGGGTGGCGTCTTCGTTGCCCGCCAGATCACGCGCACGAACCTCGAACGCGTGAGGCCCCGGTGGCAGCGGGCCCAGGGTGACTGTTGCGGCAGCGCTGAATTCGCTCGGTGGGCCGCCGTCGAGGGTCCAGGCGAACCGCAGGCTGGACGAAGGCGTCAGGTTGTCGGCGCCGGTGAATGCGAATACAGCGATCGGCTGGCTGGTCGTGGCGGACGGCCCGCTGATGATCTCGGTGGTGGGCGGGGTGTTGTCGACGATCACCGCCTGGTTCGACGTGGCCGTGTTGCCGGCACGATCGATCGCCACGACGCTCAGCGTCTGCGTTCCGTCGGCGACGGCCGTCGTCGACCACGAGGCAGTCGCGGTCGCGGTGAGTGAGGGCAGGGACGGCACGACACTCGTGCCGAGCGTCTGACCGGCCGCGCTCAGGACCAGCGAGGCGATCTGGCTGCCTCCGTCGCTGGCCTGCGCCCGGATCTGGACCGTGCCCCGGACGAAGCTGACGGCGGGCGGCGACTGGAAGACGAGCGACGGTCCCGTGGAGTCGTGGATCACGCTCGCCTCGGTCGCTACCGAGGTGAGACCGTCACCCCGTGATGCCGTGGCGAAGACGTCAAGGTCGGTCTCCCCGTTCACGGAGAGCGGGATCGACGAGGTGAATGCGCCGGACGAGCCGGCGAGGCTTGCGATCGGCACCGACAGCGCATCGACGAACACGTCGAGGCGGGCGTTGGGCACGGTCGTCCCCGAGATGGGGAGCGGCGTGCGGTTCGTGAACCGTGGCACTGCGGCCAGAGTGGGCGCGGCCGGCGCGAGGAAGCGGAGGATGCGACCGGCGCCGCCGTCGGCGACGTAGAGGTTGCCGTGGCTGTCGAAGGCCAGGCCGCGCGGGCTGTCGAGTCTCGCGGCGAAGAGGGAGCCGTCTCCGCTCGTCGGGAGCTTGACGATGGTCTGCCGTGAGCGCTGAGCGTCGACGCGGGCCGCTGGAGCGCTGACGTACAGCGCGCCGAGACGGTCGATGGCTATCCCGATCGGGCGCTCGAAGCCGGCGCGAGGGGTGAGCGGGACCATCGGGCCGGCGCGTCCATCGGCGCGGACCGGGATCCGGTAGACGACGCCGTCCTCACGGTGGGCGCCGCGTACTCCGGTCGTGGCGGCGTAGACGACGCCGTCGCGCACGGCCAGACCCTGCAAGTGATCGAAGCCATCGGCGAAGACCGTGAGGGTGCCGTCGGCTCCCAGCGCCAGGATGGTTTCGGGCTCGATGGACTCGTCGTCGGGCTCCGGATCGGTACCACGCGTCAGCCGCCGGGCGGAGATGTAGAGCGTCCTGCCGTCGCTCGCCAGCCAGCGCGGCTGCTTGATTCCCTGCACGATCGGCGTCGGGCCACCCGCGTCGAGCCTCACCACGCGACCAGCCCGCTCCTCGGCCACCAGGAGGTGTCCCAGAGCGTCGATCGCGATGCCCACCGGGCGCTCGAGCCGGCGCGCGACGATGCGCGGGGCGCCCGGATCGAGTCGCGTGACGGTGCCGGTGTCACGATCCGCGACGTAGACGCGATCGTCAGCGTCGATCGCGAGACCGCGGAGGCTTCCGAATCCGTCGGCGACCACCTCGAATGGCGCAAGCGCGCTGATCGAGGGGGAAGGCGCGGGGACCGACCCCGCGAGGATCGTCAGCAGGAGCGCCGCGGCGAGCGCCTGAGGCATGGCGTCGCCTGGCGCAAGTCACGCGCCACACGAAAACGCTGAAATCTTCGAGTGACCGAGCCGCGGGCTGCCCATCCGCGGTGGCATGGCGCCTCGCGTGCTGGGCGGGGAGCTAGGAGGTTTCGGGCTTCAGCAGGCTGTCGAGAAGCTTCGGCAGGCGGCTCGGTACACCGGCACCGGCCAGTCGCTGCACGATCTCGCCCTTACGATCGATGACCACCGTGTACGGCGAGCCCTTGAACCCATAGCGGTTGCCCAGGTTCAGGCGCGGATCGACCGCGACCGGGTAGGTCACGTTGTTCGCCTTCACGAACCGGCGCACGTCGCTCATCGTGTCCTGGACGTGAATGGCCACGATCACCACGTCGCGATCCTTGTAGCGCTCGGCCACGCGCCCGAGCGCGGCCGACTCCTTCACGCACGGCTTGCAGTACGAGGCCTGGAACCGCAACACGATGACCTTCTTGCCGATCAGCTCACGAGAGTCGATCGTGCGGCCGTCGATGGTGGTCACCTTGAATCCGGGGGCCGCCGGGGCGGCAACGGCGGCGCCCGCAATGGCCACGAAGGCGCCGAGGACAAGCAGAATGAGGAGCCGGCGGACCATGGCGGTATAGTAGCCCATGCGTCGCGCATCGGTCGCCGCGCTCGCCCTGGCAATCGGGCTCGCCACCGTGGTCCCGGCCTCTAGCCAGAACTTCGCGCCCGCTCCGCCGCCGCCACCACCTAGCCCATTCAAGAGCGGGGCCCCGGCGACGATCTGCAGCACCGACTACGGCTGGTGCCCCATCCAGTACGCGGCGACGACGATGAACAGTCCCGTCTGCTACTGCTTCTCCCCACCCGGCAGCTGGGTGCTCGGGAAAGGGCGTTACTGGCCCTACGACCCCGCCAACGTGAGCCCCTACCTCAACCCGCACACGGGACCGCCAGCCGTCCTTCGCTGACGCGGCCCGGTGCCTTCCGCCGTTCAGGCGGCCTTTGCCTGGGCCGAGGAGGGGAGCTTGAAAAAGCTTCCCGTGAAGATGACGGAGTTGGGGAACACGACGATGCGCCCCGTGGGCTGCAGTATGTCGCCCGACAGCTCGCGCAAGCGCACGCGGACGAAGCCGATCTCGAGCACCTCACCGTGCACGTAGCCGAACGGCCCCTGCAGGCTCACGCGGTCGCCGACCCGGATGCCGTTGGGCGCCACCATCGAGAAGTAGCCCGCCACGGCGAGGATCACGTTCTGCAGGGCGAAGGCGATTCCGGCCGCCGCGAAGCCCAGCGCCGTCACCAGCATGGTGAGCTCGGTCGTGAAGCGGAAGACGATCACCAGCAGGACCGCGATCGCCACGACGACGTTGCGCGCGCTCATCGAGAGCCGTCGCCGGTACGGGTCGGTGATGTACCGCCCGGTGGCGACCCGCCACAGGATCGCGCCGACCAGGATGACGAGCAGCGCCACCACCACGCCGACGAGCTGCAGGCCGAGGTCCTCGAAGGCACGGCGCGTCTCGCGCTCCACCCCTCGTTGCCAGCTCTGCACGTCGGTGACGAAGCGCTGGAGCAACGCCGCCTCGGTGCGCAGCGGAATCACGACCGCCGCGAGCGCCTTCACGCGATCGAGCTGCCCACGGAATTCCTGATCGTCGGGAGGCGGTGACGTCGTGTCCCCGGGGTTACTGGCGAGCGTGCGTAGGCGCTGGGCCAGCTCCCGCACCGAGGCCTGCGTGGTGGAGAGGTCCTCGTCGACATCGCGCGCGAGGCTGTTCGTCCGGGCGGCCAGCTGCTCGAGCGAGGTGCGTGAACGCTGCAGCGCGAGCAGCCGATGCACGGCCGGCCATGCGTCCGTGGTGGGCGGTGACGGCGTCGCGACGATGGCCTTGTCGGGCGCCGTCCCGGGATTGAGCTCCGGGACGCCGTCCTGGAGCGCCTGGATCTGGTGGGCCAGGTCGAGATCTCCGGATGTCAGCGAAGCGTCCGCCTGGTCGAGACTCGTGAAGAACTCCAGCCGCAGACGATCGAGCTCCAGTCGGCGGCTCGCCGCGACGATCTCGCGCTCGAGCTCGGCGCGGCGGGACCGAGGCGCGCGGCCGGCCACCTCCCGCAAGCGCGCCAGCTCGCGCTCCTCGCCGGGCACGGCCGCTTCGAGCCCCGCCCGGCGCTCCGCACGCTCGGTCGCTGGCCGCCCCGCCACCGTGGCCGTGGTGTCGAAGCGCGCGAGGAACGCGGCCCGCGCCTTGGCGACGTCGAACGCACGCTGCAGCACGCGCAACAGGGACTGCTCGTTCTCGCGCACGATGAGCCCCCCCGCCGCCTCGTTGGCGGACTGCATCGTGATGCGCGCCTGCTGATACCACCCGAGGGTCCGTTTCAGCGTGTTGAGCATGTGCTCGGTGGGGTCGTGCTGGGGAGCGACGTCCTCGGCGGGCGCCGTCGATACGCACGTGAGTAGCGCGAGTGCCGCGACCAGCGAGCCTAACCCTCGGCGTGGCATTTGGATCTACGCGTGCAAATGCGACGCCGTCCATAGCGCCCCCGTATCGACGATGGCATACGGTATGCCCACGGAGCGAGGCGTATATCTCCAATAGTCAGCCGCTGTTGCGCGTACACGGTACTGAACCATCCGGAAAGTCGTCTGGCGGCACCGACAATGCAACTCTGCCCGTCTCTACGCTGCCAATAGGAGGTCAAGAAATGGCTAGAACAGCGTATGAACGCATCGCGCAGCCGTGGCTACGAATGCCCGCGATCGCTCGAACGAACCTCGCACGCGACAGAGCAACAGCGAAGTGGCCTTTCATCGCGGCTCTTGCGGTCCCGGCGTTTGCGGGGCTGGCGAGGGCCTGGTTCTCGAGGGAGCGTAGGCCGGCGGTGACACGAGTGAAGGACCTCATGGTGTGCGATGTCGTGACGATCGATCCGGCAGCAACGCTGGCCGAGGCCGCGAGGCGGATGCGTGATCACAACGTCGGCATCCTTCCAGTGATCGTAAACGGCCAGCTGGCCGGGGTAATCACCGACAGGGATCTCGTGGTCCGCGCCCTCGCCGAGGGAGCCGATCCGGAGCTCACCCTGGTCGGCGAGTTCGCGTCAGCCGAGCCGATCTGTGCTCGTCCGGACACCCCGCTCGGGGAGGCCATGGAGGTCATGGCCGCGTGCCAGTTGGGTCGGCTTCCTGTCGTTGACGACGACAGCCAGCTGGTCGGGATCGTGACCCTCGGCTCGCTGGCACTGCGCTCGCGCGATGAGAAACAGACCTTGCACGCTGCCCAGGAGGTTTCTCGGCGGTCCGCCCGCGTGGCTTGAGGAGTCACTGAGGCGGAATCGCAGTCAGGGGACAGTGCTCTTCTCGCGGGCGCTGTCCTCTGTACAACTCCCCACCACCCAGTGCGAGGAAGCTTCGCCCGGCGGCCCATCCGTCGTGCCGCCTCTTGAACAAGTAGAGGGCCAATCACGCGGAGCCAAGGCAGCAGGTAAGGGGAGCTGGTTCACTCGATCACCTGATCTGCCCGCGCCAGTAGCGATGGCGGGATCGTCAGGCCGAGGGCCTTGGCGGTCTTGAGGTTGATGATCAGCTCGAACTTGGTGGGCTGCTCGACGGGGAGATCTCCGGGCGTGGCGCCTTTGAGAATCTTGAGGACATACTGTGCGGCGCGCCGAAACGCGTCGGAGAAATCCGGCGCATACGACATCAGACCGCCAGCCGTCACATAGTCTCGATTCAGGAACATCGTGGGCTGCCGTCTCTTGGCTGCGAAGTCGATAATCTGTCTCTGGGCGGTGGGCGTCATCGTTTCGCTCACGAACAACGCATCGACGCGAGCGCTCGCGATCTCCGCGAAGGCGTTCCCAACGTCGCCGCGACTCCGCACGGCTATGACGACGGGTTGAAGTCGCAGTGACGGCGCGGCGGCCTCGACTCGCTTCAGCATGGCCAGGTGCCATGGAAGCGCTGGGTCCCACAGGACGGCCACCCGTGTCACGTTCGGCACCGCATCCTTGAGGAGTTGTAGCCGCTTCGCGCTCATTTCCTCCAGCATGATGGTGACGCCCGTGACATTCCTTCCGGGGCGCCCGAGATTGGAGACGAGCCCGCTCCCGACGGCGTCCGCGCTGCTCGCCATCACGATCGGGATGTTCGAGGTCGCCTGCATGGCAGCGCGGACCGCCGCCGTGGCATCGGCGACAATGACGTCTGGCTTGAGACGGACCAGCTCGGCGGCCAAAGTGGACAGGCGGTCGGCCCGCCCCAGTTGATATCGCCAGTCGATGACGAGGTTCTGTCCTTCGACATAGCCGAGGTCCCGAAGCGCTTGGCGAAGGGCCTGAGGGGGGTCCGCGTCGGGGGGGAATAGGTTCATCAGGACACCGAGGCGTGACATTTTCCCCGCCTGCTGCGCCTCGGCGGCGAGCGAAGCACCAAGTGCACCGGCCATCGAGGTCAGCAGGAAGCGGCGGCGGTCCATTAGCGAGAGGCGCGCGACATACGTGGGCAGGATGCTACGCCCTGCCCCCTACAAGCGCACGTGCGCTTTCTGGCCAGACTTCTGGGCTGGGAGGGCACTCCGCACGGCTTAGCCCTCCTCGGTCGTCCAGCCGTGGGCTACGCGCATTGACGCCCAGTGCACGGCCGCACGATGGTCGGCACACACGCCGTGTGGGCACAATCAGGGCGCCAAGGTGATCAGCATCGCCCGCTAAGTCGTTGGTTCCGTAGGCCGGGGGCGTTTCAACCCGCCCGGTTATAATGGCCGCGTGAACGACCTCGAGAGCGCGCTGCGCCGCGTCGTCCGTGGTGACGTCCGGTTCGATCAGGGCTCCAAGCTCCTCTACTCCACCGACGCCTCCATGTACCAGGTGGAGCCCATCGGCGTCGTCATCCCGCGCGATGCCGACGACGTCCGGGCGGCCGTCGCCGTGGCCCGCGAGCAGAACGTCGCGCTGCTGCCGCGCGGCGGCGGCACCTCGCTCACCGGCCAGACGGTCAATCGCGCCCTGGTGATGGACTTCACCCGCTACATGAACGAGGTGATCGAGGTCAACGTCGAGGAGCAGTGGGCGCGCGTGCAGCCGGGGCTGGTGCAGGACGAGCTGAACCACCACGTGCGCCCGATGGGCTTTCTGTTCGGGCCGGACACCTCGACGTCGAACCGGGCCACGCTGGGCGGCATGATGGGCAACAACTCCGGCGGCTCGCACTCGATCGCCTACGGGCTCACCGTCGATCACGTGATCGAGATCCGGGCGCTCCTGGTCGACGGTACCGAAGTGGTCTTCGGCGATGTCACCCCGGCCCAGTTCGAGGCCAAGTGTCGTGTCGCCGGGCTCGAGGGCGCGATCTACCGCGAGGTGGCGGGCATCCGCGAGGAGTACGCCGACGAGATCCGCGCGCGGTTTCCGCGTCACTGGCGCCGGGTGGCCGGCTACAACCTCAACGAGCTGGTCGGCTTTGCCGTGCGGCCGCACTCCTACGCGGGCGGCGGCAACGGCCGGCCGCGGCCGTTCTCGATGGCGCGCCTGGTCATCGGCTCCGAGGGCACCCTGCTGACCATCCTGGAGGCCAAGGTCCGGCTCATGCGCCGGCCCAAGGCCACCGCGCTGGATGTCATCCACTACCACGACATGCAGGAGGCGCTCGAGTCCTCGCAATCGATCCTGGAGACCGGGCCCTACGCGGTGGAGGTGACCGACAAGCTCATCCTCGACCTGGCCCGCGCCAACATCGAGCAGTCGCAGAAGATGGGCTGGATCCAGGGGGACCCGGCCGCGATCATGATGGTCGAGTACGCGGGCGACAGCGAAGAGGAAGTCCGCGCCAAGGTCGAAGCGCTGGAGGCGCGCCGCCAGCGCGAGCGGTTCGGCTACACCTCCCACATCGCGCACGAGGCTGGCCAGCAGCGCACCATCTGGAACCTGCGCAAGGCCGGGCTCGGCCTGCTGCTCGGCATGAAGGGCGACAAGAAGCCGATCGCCTTCGTGGAAGACACCTGCGTGGAGCCGCGGCACCTGGCGGCGTTCGTCCCGCGCTTCAAGGAGATCTTCGCCAAGCACGACACCGTCGGCGCCTACTACGGCCACTGCTCGGTGGGCTGTCTGCACATCCGTCCGGTGATCGACCTCAAGGTTCCGCGCGGGATGGAGCAGGTGCGGGCGATCGCCGCCGAGATCACCGATCTCGTGCTGGAGTACGGCGGCACGATCTCCAGCGAGCACGGCGACGGCCGCGCCCGCAGCCCCTATCTGGAGCGGATGTACGGCCCCACGCTCATGACCGCCTTCCGCCGCCTCAAGAAGGCCTTCGATCCCGACAACCGGATGAACCCGGGCAACATCGTGGACTCGCCCGGCATCCTGGAAAATCTTCGCTACGGCGTCGGCTACAAGACCTGGGAGCCCGTCACCCTGCTCGACTTCTCGGCGCAGGGCGGCTTCGCGGCGGCGGTGGAGATGTGCAACGGCGTGGGCGCGTGCCGCAAGAAGCTGGAGGGCACCATGTGCCCCTCCTACATGGCGACGCGCGACGAGGAGCACTCCACGCGCGGCCGGGCCAACGCGCTCCGCGCGGTGCTCTCCGGACGGGTGCCGCCGGCCGAGTTCACCGGCAAGCGGCTCCACGAGGTGATGGACCTGTGCCTGGAGTGCAAGGGCTGCAAGGCCGAGTGCCCGTCCAACGTGGACATGGCCAAGATGAAGTACGAGTTCCTCTATCACTACTACCAGGCCAACGGCCTGCCGCTGCGCAACCGGCTCTTCGGTCGCATCGCGCAGCTGAACCGGCTCATGTCGCGGCTGCCCGCCTTCGCCAACTGGATGAACGCCCTGCCGTTCAATCGCTGGGTGATGGAGAAGGTGATGGGCATCGACCGGCGGCGGCCGCTGCCGGCACTGGCCGCGCAGACGTTCACCGACTGGTTCGCGCGGCGCCCGGTGCCGGCCGCCGCGCCGCGGGGCGAGGTGGTGCTGTTCCACGACACGTTCGTCACCTACAACACGCCGGAGATCGGTCGCGCCGCGGTCGAGCTGCTGGAGGCGGCCGGCTACACGGTGGTGCTCGTCGATCGCAAGTGCTGCGGACGCCCCCTGATCTCCAAGGGGATGCTGACCGAGGCGCGCGAGCACGCGGCGTGGAACGTGGCGCGCCTGTATCCCTACGCGGCGCGCGGCGTGGCCATCGTGGGGCTCGAGCCCTCGTGCCTGCTCACGCTCGGCGACGAGTACGTCGACCTCCTGCGCACCGACGAGGCGCGCACCGTGGCCCGGCAGAGCGCGCTCCTCGAGCAGTTCCTGCTGCGCGAGCGAGAGCGCGGGTTGACGCTGTCGTTCAAGGCGGGCGCGCGCGAGGCGCTGCTCCACGGCCACTGTCACCAGAAGGCGATCGTCGGCACGGCGCCGACGGTGGCGTGTTGAAGTGGGCCGGCTACACCGTGACCGAGGTGGATTCGGGCTGCTGCGGCATGGCGGGCTCGTTCGGCTTCGAGCGCGAGCACTACGACGTTTCCGTCTCGCTCGGGAACCGGCGTCTGGCCCCGGCGGTCAAGGCCGCGCCGGCGGCCACCGAGGTCGTGGCGCCCGGGATCTCGTGCCGGCAGCAGATCCAGCACCTGGCCGGGCGGCGCGCCAAGCACCCCGCCGAGGCGCTGTGGGAGGCGCTGGCCCGCTAGCCTCGACGCTCCCGGTCGCCCGAACGGGACGGGGTGGCGGCGAGCACGTCGAAGAGCCGATCGAAGTCGACCGGCTTGACCAGATGGAGATCGAAGCCGGCCGCCAGCGCTCGCTCGCGGTCCTCGGCCAGCCCGTAGCCGGTCAACGCCACCAGGAGCATGTCGCGGCGGGACTCCGCGCGAATGCGCCGGGCGACCTCGTAGCCATCGATCTCCGGCAGCCCCACGTCGATCAGGGCCACGTCCGGCTCCAGCCGCAGGGCGGCGTCGATGCCTTGCGGTCCGTCGCCGGCGTCGTGCACTTCGTGGCCGGCGTGCTCGAGGAGCTGGCGGAGCATCTCCCGGGAGTCGTCGTTGTCCTCGATGACCAGGACGCGCCGCGACGCCTTCGGCTTGCTGGCGGGCGCGGCGGGCGCTTCATCGGCCGCGGGGCTGGGGATCGCCGCGAGGCGGACCGTGAAGCGGCTGCCCTGCCCGGAGCCGACGCTGAAGGCCTCGATGGAGCCGGCGTGAAGCTCGACCAGCCGCTGGACCAGCGTCAGGCCGATCCCCAGGCCGCCCTGCGCCCGGTCGAGCCGTCGCTCGCCCTGAATGAAGAGATCGAAGATGTACGGCAGCAGGTCCGCGGGAATCCCGACGCCCGTGTCTGCGCACCTCGAGCAGCGCGTGGGGGCCGTCGATCCCCACTCGCACGCGAATCTCGCCACCGGGCGGCGTGTACTTCAGCGCGTTGGTCAGCAGATTGGTGAGGATCTGCTCGAGCCGTACGCCGTCGACGTTCGCCCAGGCCGGCTCGGTCTCGATGCTGAGGCGATGCTGCTGCGTCTTGCCCGCCGCGGTGAAGGTGGCCACCGTCCGGCGGGCGAGCTCGGCCAGGTCCAGGGGCTCGCGCTCCAGGAGAATCTTGCCGGTCACCACGCGCCCCACGTCGAGCAGGTCGTCCACCAGGCGGCCGAGGTGTCCGCTCTGGCGCATGATCACGTCGCACGCGCGGCTGATCGCCTCGTTGGTCCCCTTGAAGTGATCCAGCACGCGGACGGCGCCGCTGATGGCGCCGAGCGGGTTGCGCAGCTCGTGGCCCAGCATGGCCAGGAACTCGTCCTTGGCACGGTTGACCCGCTGGGACTCCTGAAGGCGGAGCGCCAGCTCCCGCTGGATCCGTTTTTGTTCCGTGATGTCACGGGCCGTCTTGGAGGCGCCGATGATCCGGCCGAGCGCGTCGCGCACCGGAGACACGGTCAGCGAGATGTCAATGAACGTGCCGTCCTTGCGGCGCCGCACGGTCTCGAAGTGGTCCACCGACTGGCCGGAGCGGACCTGGCGCAGGACCTGCTCCTCCTCGCCTCGCCGGTCCTCGGGGACGATCAACAGGATGGACTGGCCGATCGCCTCGGCCGCGGAATAGCCGAAGAGCCGCTGAGCCGAGCGGTTCCACGAGGTGATGATGCCCTCGAGCGTCTTGCTGACGATGGCGTCGTCTGAGGAATCCACGATGGCCGCCAGGCGGCCGCGCGCCTCCTCGGCCCGGAGACGATTGCCGATGTGCCGGACGATCTTCGCGACGCCGACGATCTCGCCGTTGGCGGCGGTGATCGCCGACACCGCCACGGACACGTCGATCGGACGTCCGGCCTTGGTGAGGTAGACCGTCTCGAAGTGCTCGAGGGTGACGCCGCGCCCGATCTGGTGGAGCACGGCCGCTTCCTGAGCCCGGCGCTCGGCCGGAAGGATGAGATCGATGGGCTGGTGGAGCGCCTCGGCGCTCGTGTAGCCGAAGAGCGCCTCGGCGGCACGATTCCAGGAGGCGATGACGCCGGCGAGCGTCAGGCCGATCACGGCGTCCGCCGACGATTCGACTATCGCGGCGGACTGATCGGGACCTCCGGGCACCGATGCCATATCGGACCTCTCCACCGTCCGCGACCAGACCCGCGTCGCCACGGTACTGCCCAACGTAACAGCCGGCCGCGCGAGCGACAAGTTGCAGATGTTGCGGGGGTGTGAAAACTTTTGCTCAGCTCCCGCGTCGATCAGCCGGAGAGGTCGCGAGCGTGACCCAGGACGTGGGCGACCGCGACCTGATGGAAGACCTCGGCCAGGGGGCCGACGATGCCGCCCGCCGAGCGGATGGGACGGGTGAACAGACCCTCGTCGGCGGCCTCGACCGCCGCGATGGTGGCCGCGCGGTTCTGCTCGAACTCGGCCAGCAGCTCGGGCACCGAAAGGTGGGCACGCTTGGCTACCTGGCGGTCGTTGTAGGCATCGTTGCCGCCGCGCATCGTGCGAGTGGGAGGATCGGGGGCCGCGGGGGTTGCCGATGGCTGGGCGTCGCGGGCGATGTCGATGAGCCGCGGGTACGACCACTCGATCGATGCGATGTGCGCCAGGATCTGGCGGCCGTTCCAGCCGTTCTCGTAGCGCCCTTCCTCCAGCCGTTCGGCCGGCAGCGCGCGGACGATCGCGAGCACTTCGTCCCGGCTGGTGCGGAGCTCGTCGAGCAGCCCACGCTTGGTCATGGTCGTCCGTCTCCTCCGTAGCTGATGCGGTAGATCTGACCGGCCTTGTCGTCGGCGACGAGCAGCGCGCCGTCCGGCATCACGAGCACGTCGGCCGGCCGCCCGGCGGCGGTCGAGCCCTTGAGCCAGCCCTCGGCGAACGGTTCGTAAGAGGCCGCGCGGCCGCTGTCGATCTTCACGAAGCTCACCCGGTAGCCGACCGGCTTGCTGCGGTTCCACGAGCCGTGCTCGGCGATGAAGATCCCGCCCGCGGTACTTCTCGGGAAACATCGTCCCGGTGTAGAAGCGCATGCCGATCGCCGCCACGTGCGGGCCGAGCAGGCGGGCCGGTGGCGTGAACTGGTCGCAGGCGCGGCCGGCGTTGTACTCGGGATCGCGCAGGCCGTCGCCGTGGCAGAACGGAAAGCCGAAGTGCTCGCCCGGGCGGCCGAGATGGTTCAGCTCGTCCGGCGGCTGGTCGTCGCCCATGTTGTCGCGCCCGTTGTCGGTGAACCAGAGATCCTTCGTCACCGGATCGAAGTCGAAGCCCACGCTGTTGCGCACGCCGCGCGCGATGACCTCCGGCTTGCCACCGGCGAGATCGATCCGCGTGATGGTCGCGTGCAGCGCGGTAGGCGGCGGACAGACATTGCAGGGCGCTCCTACCGGAACGTAGAGCTTGCCGTCGGGGCCGAAGGCGATGAACTTCCAGCCGTGGTGGCCGTCGGACGGGTAGGCGTCGCTGGCCACCTCGGGCTTCGGCGGATGGGCGAGATCGCGGGCGACGTCGGGAAACTTCAAGATGCGGTTCACGGAGGCGACGTAGAGGACGCCGTCGCGAAACGCCACGCCGCTCGGCTCGCGCAGCCCGCTGGCCAGGACGTGCACGGCGTCGGCCTTGCCGTCACCGTCGCGATCCACGACCGCGTACACCTTGCCCTCGGAGCGTGAGCCCACGAAGACGACGCCGGGCGGGCCGAGGGCCATCTGGCGGGCGTTGGGGACCTCGGCCGCGTAGACGGCGATGCGGAACCCGGCGGGCAGGGTGATGTCGCCCATCTCCGCGGCCGCGCTCGGCATGAAGCCGGCCACGTAGCCGCGGAAGTGGCAGCCGACCACGATGGCCGGCACCACCGCCACCAGGGCGAGCACCGCCAGGACGACCGTGCTTCGACGCATGGACACGACCGGGGGGCCGCCCGGACCTAGGCCAGATCCACCCACACGGTCTTGACCTCGGTGTACCCGTCGAGGCCGACCGATCCCATCTCCCGGCCGAAGCCGGATTCCTTGAAGCCGCCGAACGGCAGCGCGGCGTCGAACAGGTTGTAGGCATTCACCCACACCGTGCCGGCGCGGATGGCCTTGGCGGCCCGCAGGGCCTTGCCCACATCGCGCGTCCACACCGCGGCGGCCAGGCCGTAGCTGGTGGCGTTGCCCTGCGCGATACCTTCCTCCACCGACTTGAAGGGGATGACGGACAGCACGGGGCCGAAGATCTCCTCCCGTGCGATCGTCATGGTGTTGCTGACGCCGTCGAAGATCGTCGGCTCCACGTAGTAGCCCTTGCCGTTGCCGACCGAGGCCCGCTGACCGCCGGCGACCAGCTGCGCGCCCTCGCGCTTGCCCGCCTCGATGTAGCCGAGCACCGTGTCCATCTGGGCCTTGGAGACCACCGGGCCCATGCGGGTGGCCTTGTCCATCGGGTCGCCGACCTTGAAGGTCTTCACGCGGTCGGTGAGCTTGGACATGAACTCGTCGTGGATCGACTGCTCGAGGAACAGGCGCGAGCCGGCGGCGCAGACTTCACCCTTGTTGTAGAAGATGCCGGTCATGGCGCCGCGCACGGCCGCCTCCATGTCGGCATCCGCGAACACGATGTTGGGCGACTTGCCCCCGAGCTCCAGCGACAGGCGCTTCAGCGTGCCGGCCGCCTCGCGCATGATCTGCTTGCCGACCTCGGTCGAGCCGGTGAAGGCGATCTTGTCCACGCGCGGATCGCGCACCATGGCCATGCCGACCTTGCCGCCGGGCCCGGTGACCACGTTCAGCACGCCGTCGGGCAGACCGGCCTCCTGGCAGAGCTGGGCGAACTTGAGCGCGGTCAGCGGAGTCTGCGACGCGGGCTTGATGACGACCGTGTTGCCGGCGGCCAGCGCCGGCGCCAGCTTCCACGACGAGAGCAGGAAGGGGAAGTTCCAGGGCACGATGGCGCCGATGACGCCGACCGGGTGCCGGAGCGTGAAGGTGAAGGCGTTGTCGCGCAGCTGCAGGGTCTCGCCGTGGATCTTCGTCGCCCAGCCCGCGTAGTACCGGAAGACCTCGGCGGCGAAGGGGATCTCGACCTTGCCCGAGTCGAACATGGTCTTGCCGGTGCAGAGGCTCTCGAGCTTGGCCATCTCGTCCAGGTTCTGCTGGATGAGATCGCCGAGCTTCCACACGATGCGACCGCGCTCGTGCGGGCTCATCTTCGGCCACGGCCCCTCGTCGAAGGCCTTGCGCGCGGCGGCCACGGCGGCGTCGATGTCGCGCTCGTCGCCCTTGCCGACGGCCGCCAGCGGCTCCTCGTTGGCCGGGTTGATCGGCTGATACGTCTCGCCGGAGAGCGTGGGCTGCCACTTGCCTGCGACGAAGATCTCGCCTGCCTTCATCGGTGTTGTCCTCACAGAAGTGTAGTTGCCGGTCAGTGCCTGAGTTGTACGGTCGGTTGGGATCTTACGCAAGCTGGAGCTCCGGGGCCACCCGAGGCCGGGCGAACGCCGGCGACGGCGACGGGGCGGGAGATCAGCCCTGGGCGAGCTGCAGATCCGAGCGGTCGTCGTCCCCGTCGACGTTGCGAAGCAGATCGAGCAGCTTGGGATCGGCGGGAACGATGATGCCGTAGGCGCCCGCCGCCTCGTACTCCCGCAGGGTGCGCTGCCACTGCTCGCGATCGTCCGGCACCTTGATCCGCGACCACGACTCGAACGGCTCCGGGAGCTTGGCCTCCTCACGCAGGCGGTGGATGGCCGGCAGGGTGGTCTGGAGCAGCTCCGGCGAGTCGTCGAAGCCGACGAGGCCGTCGGCCAGGCGCGCGGCGAGGCTGGCGTGCCGTTCGCTGGCGACGTCGAGGATCACGCGGGAGCCGGAGCGACGAGCCAGCGCGATCAGCGCCTCGACGCCGTCCGCCTTGACCGCCTGGCCGATGCTGAGCACGGTACGGCCACGCGAGAGCTGCGCCAGCGTCGTCATCCGCAGATCCAGCGCGGCGGCCGCCGCGCCGTCGGCCACCGTGAGCGGCGCGACCAGACGGCTCTGGCCGGTGACGGTGGCGAGGGCCGCCAGCACCAGCCACGGCTCGTAGCCGCCGTCGTCGAGCCACAGCGAATCGACGCCGGCGGAGTCCAGCGCCCGGGCGTCGGCCAGGTAGTCGCCGGTGTCATCGAACCGGCAGGGGAGGAGCACTCCGATCTTCAGCATGGGCGGACGGCAAAGCGCCGACAGCAGCGCTTCTACATCTGCGCTCCGAAGATCACCACGATCCGCAGGGCCAGACCGCCGAGGAGCACCAGGCACGAGGCCAGCACCGGGGTCATGCCACGCGCGGCGGACCGGCCGAGCGCCAGCGGCACGAGGGTGCCGATCAGCACGAGCGCCCACAGCACGAGCCAGCGCGGCTCGAGGAACCGCGCGCCGATGGCGCCCACGCTCACGAAGAAGGCGATGAGGAGCACCAGCTCGAGCAGGATGAAGTAGCGGTCGGCCCGGGAGAGCTTGGCCTCGGTGCTCGGCTCGGGCCACGACAGGCGGGCCAGCAGCCCGAGCGTGGCGGCGGCGACGCTGAGCCCGGAGGCCAGGAAGAGCCCGCCCACCGTCCAGGTGTCGCTCCAGATGGGCTGGTTACTGACACTCAGCAGCACCCCGGTGTAGCCGGCCAGGAACACGCCGAAGAACGGCGCCGACGATCGTGAAGAGCTTCCCGACGGCGCCGCGGAGAAACCCGAAGCCTTCTCCCCGAGCCAGAGCGTCCAGAAATGACACGAACGCGAACATGCTGAAGATCACCAGCACCCACGCCCCGACCGACATCGGCGACCAGTACTTGAAGTTGAGGCCGAACGTCCGGCTGTCGATCAGCATGTGCCAGAACCGCAGCGGGCGCCCGAGGTCGAGCGTCAGCAGGAGCGGACAGATGGCCAGGACCGGAAAGGCGATGAGGAAGGCCAGGCGGGAAATCGCGCTGTCGCGCTGATCTCCCACCAGGCGCAGGATCGTGCCGAGCAGGTAGGCGCCGCCGGCCAGGCCACCCAGGAAGAAGTACCAGACGATGTACCACTCCCACTGCGGAGGCGCGACGAAGTGCTGGGGCATGGCGCTACTCCTTCCCCCGCGATCGCTGCCGCCGCGGTCGCGGAACGCGATGATCGCGCCCACCAGGCCGAGCACCGCCGTGGCCAGCGAGCCCAGATAGCTGCGAACGTTGTTGCGGCTGGGCAGCACGGCGTTCTCGGCGTTGGGCAGTCCGTAGACCTCGGGCTTGTCCGTGAGCAGGAAGAGCGCGTGCAGGCCGCCGTATTCCTTGTCGCCGTAGAGGCGCGCCTCGGACATCCCCTGGCCGCGCAGCTGGTTCAGGCGCACGGCCGCGACGTCGCGCATCGTGCTCAGATCGCCGAACTTGATGGACTCGGTCGGGCAGGCCTTGGCGCAGGCCGGCGTCAGGTTGGCCTGCAGGCGGTCGTAGCAGAAGGTGCACTTGCGGGCCAGGCCGCTGGCCTCGTCGAAGCCGATCACGTGGTACGGGCAGGCCGCGATGCAGTCGCGGCAGCCGTTGCACACGCTCGGCTGGATGTAGACGGTGTCGAACTCCGTCCGGATGATGGCGTTGGTCGGACACACCTCCATGCAGCTGGCCAGCGCGCAGTGCTTGCAGACGTCACTCATCATGCTCCAGGCGACCCCGCCCTTCGGCGTGGTCCGCTCGTGGAACTGGACGTGACGCCAGTTCTGCTCGTCGAGCTGGCCGGTGTTGTCGTAGCCGTCGCCGAACTTGCGCCACGTGCCCAGGGAGCTGGTTCCACTCCTTGCACGCCACCTCGCAGGCCTTGCAGCCGATGCAGAGTGTGGTGTCGGTGAAGAAGCCAACCGTCCGCGCCATGTGAGTCTCCTATCCGATCGCCATCAGATTGGGCACGATCTTGGCGAAACCGCGCTCCTGGACGTACAGGTCGAGCGGGAGCGCTACCAGCTCGTCCACGACGGGGACCGCCTCGGGATCCTTGCGAAGGTCGACCGTGATCACGTAGCGCCGGCACGTGTCGCAGGCGTCGGCGCGCAGGTGCGGCAAGCGCTCGGCGTCGGCGAAGATGGGCAGCTTGCCGGTCGATTGCTCGCCGCACGCCGCGCACGTCATGCGCTGATGGATCCAGCTCTCCCCGCAGCGGCAGCACAGGAGCATGCGCGGGCCACTGACCAGCGCCTCGCCCGCCTCGGAGAGGTAGGAGACCTGGGGCAGGCCGCCACAGCGGGGACAGCCGCTCTCGGAGCGCTCTGCCGCACACGCCTCGCCGGCGGCGGGGCCCAGCGCCTCGAGCACGGGCCCGGTGGCCGCCCGCGCCAGATATTCGTCGACCGGCGCTTGCCTCGTCGCCGGCCAGCCAGGCGGCGACGAGCCCGTCCGGCTGGCCGTCGCGGAGCCGATCGCCGACGGCGACGCGCCAGCGCCGGCGGCCCGGCCTTGACGGTCGCCTCGGCGACCTCCGCGATCACGTGGTCCGCCACGTAGGCGGCGAGGGTCGCCGGCTCGGGTCGATCGTCCAGCGCGCGCAGGAACGCGCGCTCCTGGACGTCGAGCAGCGCCGTCGTAGAGCCGCAGCAGCTCGCCGGCGAACGAGTGGCGCCCGGCGAGCTGGCGGGCCCGGCGACGGCGCCGGGCCCAGGCCTCCATGGCGAGCGGTTCGACGGCCAGTCTCGCCATCAGATCTTCTCGATGTTGACCAGGAACGCCTTGAACTCCGGCGTCCGCGAGTTGGCGTCGCCCACGAACGGCGTCAGCGCGTTGGCGAGCCAGTTGGCGCCCTTGGTCGGGTCCCGGTCGGCGGCGATGCCGACGAAGCCCCAGTGGATCGGGATACCGATGTGATAGACCCTCTTGCCGTTGACCTCGAGGCCGCCCAGCCGCTTGGTGACGACCGCCAGCACCTCGAGCTTGCCGCGCTTGGACGTCACGCGGACCCGATCGCCGGTCTGGATGCCCTTCTCCTTGCCCACCTCTTCGGGGATCTCGACGAAGGGGCTCGGCTGCAGCCCGACCAGGGCCGGGACGTGCTGCGTCACGTAGTGCTCGTGCTCGGTCAGGCGATAGCTCGTCGCGATGTACGGATAGTCCTTGACGGTGCCGAAGCGGTTCTCGCGGCCGCCCTGCTTGTCGTACAGGAACACGACCGGCGACTCCGACTGCTTGGGGTGCAGGGGATTCTCGACGGGCGACTCGACCGGCTCGTAGTGCTCGGGGAACGGTCCGTCGAGCATCGAGCTGGAGAAGAGCCGTCCCGACGCCTTCGCCGTTCATGATGAACGGCCCCCACGCCTTGGGGCTGCGCGGCTCCATCGTGGGCGGGTAGTCAGGGATGTCGCCCTTCCACTTCTTCTCCGTCGGGTCCCACTCGATACCGGGCCGGGCCGGGTCCCACGGCTTACCGTCGAGGTCCGCGGAGGCGCGGTTGTACAGGACGCGCCGGTTGAGCGGCCAGCTCCAGCCCCAGCCGTGATAGAAGCCCATGCCGGTCGGATCGTTCTTCTTCGGGTCCTGGATGCCGGCGCGACGCTTGGACAGGTTGCCGGCCTCGGGATAGGAGCCGGTGTAGATCCAGTTGCCGGCGGTGGTCGTGCCGTCGTCCTTGAGCGCGCCGAACGTGGCCATCCGCTTGCCCGTCGCCAGGTCGAAGCCGTTGATCTCCTGGCAGATCTCGTCCAGCTCCGGCTTCAGCGGGTCCTTGTAGTTCATCGTCGCCGCCATCACGGGGGCGGGGAACTTGCCGCCCTGCTGGGCGTACAGCTTCTTCACTCGCTGCGAAGACCTCGGCCAGGACCCAGTGGTCGTGGCGGGCGCCCTCGGGCGGCATGGCCGCCTCCTTCCACTGCATCCAGCGGCCGCTGTTCACGAACGAGCCGTCCTTCTCGATCCAGTGCGTGCTGGGGACCATGAACACTTCGGTCTGGATCGACTTCGGATCCGCGCCCGGCCGCCGCCAGAACTCCGAGCTGGTCGTCGGCAGCGGGATCCATCACCGCCAGCCACTTGAGGTTGGCCAGCGCCTGCATCACCTGGTTGGCGTCGGGACCGATGCTGGTCGCCGTCATGCCGGACAGGATGACGCCCTCCATCTTCTTCTTGAGGGCCTGGTCGTAGATCGAGATCCACGACGAGTTCGTCGCCGGCTTGGGGATGAAGTCGAAGGCGTACTCGTTGTCCTTCGTCGCCGCGTCGCCGTACCAGGCCTTGAGCAGGCTGACCATGAACTTCCGGTAGTTGGTGCCGAAGAAGTTCCACGAGTTGGCGTCGAACTTCTTGGGCGCGCTCTGGGTCACGTAGTCGTCGAGGTTCTTCTGCCCCGGCGCCGGGATGCGCAGGTAGCCGGGCAGGATCTCCCACGAGATCGCGTTGTCGGTGTTGCCCTGGATGTTGGCGTGGCCGCGCTCGGCGTTCATGCCGCCGCCCGGCCGCCCCATGTTGCCGAGCAGCAGCTGCAGTATGGCGGCGGTGCGGATGAGCTGGCCGCCGGTGGTGTGGTGCGTGAGCCCGACCGCGTAGACGACCGTCATCACCTTGTCGGGCCGCCCGGTCTCGCCGACGATCTTGGCGATCTCTAGAAATTGATCGGCCGGGATGCCGGTGATCGAGGCGACCATCTCCGGCGTGTAGCGCGAGTAGTGCTTGCGCAGTAGCTGGAAGACCGAGCGCGGGTGCTCGAGCTGCATGTCCCGCTTGGCCAGCGCGACCCCCGCGGTCGCAGGCGCTGGGCCGTCGCCGGCCACCGCGATCTCCTTCTGGGTCCGCTCGAACGCGGCCTGCGCCGGCGCGTCGCCCTCGTAGGCCCACGTGGCGGTGTCGTACGTCCGCTTGACGGGGTCGTAGCCGCTGAACAGCCCCTCGTTGAAGCCGAACCCCTCCTTCACCAGGAACGACGCGTTGGTGTAGTTCCGGACGTAGTCGTGGTGGATGAGGTTCTTCTCGATCACGTAGCGGATCAGGCCGCCGAAGAAGGCGGTGTCGGTGCCGGTGCGGATACGCGCGTAGACGTCGGCCACCGCCGAGGTCCGCGTGAAGCGCGGGTCGATGTGGATGATCTTGGCGCCGCCGCCGTTGCCGATGCCGCGCTTGGGATCGAGCTTCGCCTTCAGGAACCACTGGAAGCCGACCGGATGCGCCTCGGCCGGATTCGCCCCGTTGATGATGATCACGTCGGCGTGCTTGATGTCACGCCAGTGGTTCGTCATCGCGCCCCGCCCGAATGTGGCCGCCAGACTGACGACCGTCGGGCCGTGTCAGACTCTGGCCTGTTGTTCTATGTGGACGACGCCGAGCGAGCGCATCAGCTTGGCGGCGAAGTAGCCCTCCTCGCTGCTGAACGCGGCGCCGCCGGCGAACGCCACCCCTTCGCAGCGGTTGACGGTGTTGCCCTTGGCATCGACGGTCACGAACGTCGCGTCGCGCGATTCCTTGATGCGCAGCGCGAGCTTGTCGAGCATCGCGTCCCAGCTGATCTCCTGCCACTTGTCGCTGCCCGGCGCCCGGTAGAGCGGCTTGTCGATGCGACGGGTCGACACCGCCAGCTGCATCGCCGTGGCGCCCTTGGGACAGAGCCGGCCCTCGTTGACCGGGCTGTCGGGATCGCCCTCGATCTGCAGCAGCTGCGTGTGGCCCTTGGCGTCCTGCTTGGTGTAGGCCACGACCGAGCACCCGACGGCGCAGTAGGGGCAGAGGGAGTGGACCTCCTTGGCCCCGTCGATCCTCGAGCCCTGCTTGACCGCCACGGCCTCCGAGAGGTCGAAGCCCAACGAGCTGACACCAACGGCCCCGGTGCCGGCCGCTCCCAGCTTGATGAAGTCGCGGCGACTCAGTTGGTGCATGGATACGTCCTCCTCAGGGATAGTTCGCTCGAGAATCGACCACGGAGCATCACATCGACTCCGGGGCGCTGAGATTCACGCGCTCGGCGCCCGCATAGATGTTGAAGCCGCCCGGCCGCACGAATCCGACCAGCGTCATGTCCGCCGCGGCCGCCATCTCCACCGCCAGGCTGGAAGGCGCGGACACCGCCGCCACGATCGGCACGCGGGCCATCAAGGCCTTCTGCATGATCTCGAAGCTGGCCCGGCCGCTGACCATGAGGATGTGGCGATCGAGTGGCATCCGGCGGGACAGGAGCATGTGGCCGACGACCTTGTCGACCGCGTTGTGGCGACCGATGTCCTCGCGCAGCACGATCAGCGTGCCGTCGGCGTCGAAGAGCCCCGCGGCGTGCAGGCCGCCGGTCCGCTCGAATGTGGCCTGGGCTCGGCCCATGGCGCGCTCGAGCCGATGAAAGATGCTCGACGGCACGATCAGATCGGAGACCACCGCCGGCAATTCGGCGCGGATCGCGTCGATCGTGACCTTGCCGCACAGACCGCACGAGGACGATGCCACGAAGTTGCGGCGCAGCCGCTCGCGCGCGACGTCGGCGTTGCGGGCCAGCAGGACGTTCATCACGTTGCCCGCCGCGCCATCGCCGTCGGACGTGCGGTAGGGCGCGATGACGTCGAGGTCGTCGGCGTGAGCGATGACGCGCTCGGAGTAGAGAAAGCCGGCGACCAGCTCTTCGTCGTCGCCCGGCGTTCGCATGGTGACGGCCAGACTCATCCCGGCGAGTCGGATCTCGAGAGGCTCTTCGGTCGCGACGTGATCGACGGAGGTGGATGCCTGACCTGCGCGAACGCGAACGACTACACGCTCAGCCGCGCCAACACCCGCGCGAACCTCGAGACTGGGCTCCAGACTCATCGGTTCACTCCGCGCATCACGCTGCTCCTGGCGTCTATGCCAGGCACCGCAGATATATATGTTTTACAAAGCATAGTCAAGAGGTCAGACCGCGCTACCTGCCCTTGCAAGGCGCGGACCTGTGGCAAAAATACCCCGGTGCTCACGCTGGCGGTCCACTTCCGATCGAGGAGCAGGAGAACATCGGAGGGGGCCACTGCGGCCCCCTCCGAGGGGATTATCGAGCGGCGATGGCCAGTGCGATCCGCTCGGGCGAGAGCGGGAGCTCGGTCAGGCGCACGCCGGTGGCGTCGTGGACGGCGTTGGCCAGGGCGGCCGGCGCCGGAACGATTGGCGGCTCGCCGACACCGCGAGCTCCGAAGGGGCCGGCCGGAGCGGGAACCTCGACGATGATCGTCTCGATGTTGGGCAGATCGGCCGCAGTGAGCTTGCGGTAGTCGAGCAAGCTCGGATTCATCAGCCGACCGTTCTTGTCGTACATCATGGCCTCGGTCAGCGCGATGCCGATGCTCTGCACGGCGCCGCCCTGCATCTGACCCTCGACGCCGAGCGGGTTGATGGCCTTGCCGGCGTCCTGGACGACGACGAAATCGTGGATCGTCGTCTGGCCCGTGTCGGGATCGACCTCGATCTTGGCCAGCTCGGCGGCGAAGGCCGGCGCCTGGACGGCGAAGGCCGGATGGCTGACGCCGAGGACCGGTGGAATTTTCGACATGTACAGATTGCCCTTCTTGCCGATCGATGCCAGCGTCACGCCCTTGTCGGGCACGCCGCGCACGACCACCCGGCCGTCCTCGATCTCGAGGTCCTCGCACGGCCGCCTCCATCTCCGCGGCGGCGATCTCCAGCGTCTGCTTGCGGGCGTCCTTGGCCGCTTCCAGCACGGCGGTGCCGACCGTGTAGATGGTCTTGCTGCCGGCGCTCAGGCCCGTCATCGGCGCCACGTCGGTGTCGCCGGTGGTGATCTTGACCTGGTCGATGTCCACGCCGTAGGCCGTCGCGGCGATCTGGGCCAGCGCGATGTTGGTGCCGGCGATGTCGACCTGGCCGGTGAGCACGGTCAGCGAGCCGTCGGGATTCAGGCGAACGGTGGCGCCGGTCGGCTGCAGGCCGGGGATCCAGCCGCCCACGGCCAGTCCGGTGCCGCAGAGACCCCGGCCGTTCTTGCCGCTCTGGGCCGACCACGCCTTGCGATTCTTCCACAGCGGATGCTCGGCGATGCGGGCCAGCACCTGCTTGGCGCCGTTCGACTGCCACTTCTGACCGTTGGCCATCGGATCGCCTTCCTGCATCAGGTGGCGCATCCGGAACTCGACCGCGTCGACGCCGAGGGCCTGGGCCATCAGCTCCATCTGGGAGTCGATGGCGAAGAAGGTGTGCGGCGCGGTCGGCGCGCGGTAGGCGGCGATGCTGGGCTTGTGCGTCAGCACCTCGAAGCCGCGAACCTCGAAGTTGGGGAACTTGTACACGCTGGCGATGAACACCGCGCTCATCGTGAGCACGGCGCCGGAGAACGCGCCGGCCTCGATGATGGTGTCGGCGTCGAGCGCCATCAGCGTGCCGTCGCGCTTGCAGCCGGTCTTCAGCTTGATGATGACCTGCGGCGCCGGGTTGCCGGCGTCGAGCTCCTCGCGCCGGGTCATCACGTAGCGCACCGGTCGGCCGGAGGCCTTGGCCAGCACGGCCGTGATCGGCTCGCAGAGCGCGCGGATCTTGCCGCCGAAGCCACCGCCGCACTCCATGGGGATGACCTTGATCTGGTTCTCCTCGAGCCCGAGGATGTCGGCAACCTCCGAGCGCGTGTTGAACGAGCCCTGGGTGCTGGCCCAGAGCGTGAGCTGGCCCTGCTGGTCCCATTGGGCCAGGACCGCGTGCGGCTCGAGGTAGCCCTGATGGACCATCGGAATGCGGTACGTCTTCTCGATGACCACGTCGGACTCGGCGAAGGCCTTGGCCAGATCGCCACGGTTGATCTTGGCCTGCTGCGAGATGTTGACGGCCTTCGACGGCTTGACCTCGGACTTGGCCGCGGCGACGCCGGAGTGGGCGAGCGCCTCGCTGGTGTCCGCCTCGGTGCCGGCCTCCGCCACGGGCGGCGCGCCGACCTGCATGGCGTCCAGCGGATCGACCGCGGCGGGCAGGACCTCGTAGTCGACCTGGATGAGGTCGCAGGCCTCCTCGGCGATGGCGAGCTCGTCGGCGGCCACCGCCGCCACCGGCTGGCCGACGAACACGACGCGATCGATGGCGAGCACGGCGTGCGCCCGCGTGGGCGCCTTCTTCTTGAGCCCGGGGATGTCGGCGGCGACGATGACCGCCCGCACACCGGGCAGCGCCTTGGCCTTCGAGACGTCGATGCGCTTGATCCGCGCGTGCGCGTGCGGGCTGCGCAGCAGCTTGGCGTGCAGCATGCCCTTGGGCTTGAGGTCGGCCACGTACTCGGTCTTGCCGGTGACCTTCTCGGCGCCGTCCGCGCGCGGAATCGACAGGCCGACGCCCTTCACCTCGCGCGTGGTCTTCATCACTGTGGCCATGGGCTCAGCCCCTCCGGGCGGGCGCGGCGGCAGCAGCCTCCGCGATCGCGGCAATCATCTTCGTGTACCCGGTGCACCGGCAGAGATTGCCGGCGATCCCGTAACGAATCTCTTCCTCGGTCGGCTTTGGATGCTCGGCCAGCACCGCGGCGGCGGCCATCAGCGCCCCCGGGATGCAGAAGCCGCACTGGGGCACGCCGTGGCGGACGAAGGCGTCCTGCAGCGGATGCAGGGCATCGGTCTTGGCCAGGCCCTCGATCGTGGTGACCGAGCGTCCGCGCACCTGCATGCCAAGCACGAGACAGCTGGTGACTGGCTTGCCGTCGAGATGCACGGTGCAGGCACCGCAGTCACCGGTGCCGCAGCCTTCCTTGGGACCGGTGAGACGAAGCTCCTCGCGCAGGACGTCGAGCAACGTGTCGTACGGCTGGACGAGGATTTCGATGGCCTCGCCATTGATCGTGGAATTCAGCACGTGTTTAGCCACGGTTCAGGAACCTCCCGATCGGCCGGCGCGCTCGAGCGCGACGGTGAGCGTGCGGCGAGTCAGCACCTTCACGAGGTGACGGCGAAAGTCGATGGATCCGCGCTGGTCGTCGATCGGTCGCGCGGCCTGTACGGCCAGCTCGGCCGCCCGCTCGATCGCCTGGGGCGTGAGCGGCTGGCCTTCGAGCGCCTGCTCGGCCGCCGTGGCTCGCACCGGCGTGGGGGCCACGGAGGCCAGCGCGATGCGCGCTTTGCCGCACACGCCGTTGTTCATCGTGATCTCGGAGGCGACGCCGACGACGGCGATGTCGAGCTCGCGACGCGGCGTGTGGCGTATGTAGCTGCCGCCGCTGCGCGCCGGCCGGGCGGGGATGACGAACTCGATCAGCAGCTCGTCGGGCCCGAGCACCGTCTTGCGCACGCCGGTGAAGAAGTCGGTCATCGGCACCTTCCGGCGACCCTTGGGGCCCGCGATGACGGCTTCGGCCTCCAGCGCCACGAGCGACGGCGCCATGTCGGCCGACGGCGCAGCATTGCAGACATTGCCACCCACGGTGGCCAGGTTGCGCACCTGGATGGATCCCACCAGCGCGCCGCTCTCCGAGAAGCCCGGGCAGGCCGCCCGCAAGCCGGCGTGCTGCTCGATCTCCCGCGCCGACACCGAGGCGCCGATCCGGAATCCGCGCTTGGCATCGCCGTCCAGCACGCGCAGGTCGGCCACGCCGGAGAGATCGACGACGTACGCGGGCTTGAGCAGGTGGTTCTTCAGCTGGGGCAGGAGGTCGGTGCCGCCGGCGAGGAGCTTGGCATCGGCACCTCGCTGGGCCAGGGTCTTGAGACAAGCTTCTACGCTGTCGGGGGTGGCGAGCTCGAAACGTCGCACGCGATGTTCTCCGTGTTCGGGGTTGGCCGGAACGGGTCCGACGGACGGTACTATGTCCGAGAAAGCATAGTCAACGCCCGAGGAATCATAGTCAACCGCTCGTCAAGATTGGCAGACTCAAGGCTCTGATAGTGCCACGGCGAGGGCCGAGCGCCAAGCGGACTCGGCCGAACGCCGGTCAGGTCGTGAACTGCGGAATGCGTAGATTGGCCGACGGCCGGTAGCTCAGGTGGCCGAGGAGACGCTCGGCGCTGCACGCCGGTGGCCAGCAGCTGCTCGACGCCGGCCCGGGCGATCGAGGTCGCGAGCATCTCGCCCGGGCAGGCGTGGGCGCCCAGGCTGAACGTGAAGGCCTGACGCTCCTTGCGGAGCGGATCGAAGCGCTCGGCGTCGGCATTGGCGGCCGGATCACGGTTGGCCGCGGCCAGCACGACCAGCACGGCGTCGCCCTCGCGCATCGCCTGGCCCGCGATCGCGCCCGCCTGCACGACGAAGCGCCGCGTGTTCTGCACCGGGGCATCGTGGCGGACGACCTCGCGGATCACCGCGGTCAGCAAGCCACGATCGCTCGCGACGCCCGCGGCCGCCTCGGGGTGACGCCCGAGCGCGACGAGCGTATTGCCGATCAGGCCGGCCGTCGCTTCGCAGGCCTGCGAGAGATAGCCGATGCGATTCGCCACCTGGCTGTCGAGCGCTGGACGGCCCAGGTGTGCGACAAACGCGTCGACCAATCGCCCGGCGGCCGTCTTGCCGCGCTCGAGCTGCTCGGGCGTGGCGGCCGGAGCCAGGCAGCCCACGAAGTCGAGGGTCCATTGCGCCAGCTCGGGCAAGCCCTCCGGCGCAAAGCCGAGCAGGCTGGCGAGGACGTACGTCGGCAGCCGGAAGGCGAAATCCGCCAGACGCTGCCCGTCGCCGGCGGGCCCCAGCTCTTCCGCGAGCCGCCGGGCGCACGTGGTTCCGTGCTCGGCCACCTTGCCGGGGTCGAGCGACGCGAGATGGCCGGAGACGGCGAGCTTGGCGCGCAGATGGTTGGCGCCGTCGTTCATCCGGGCGAGCTGACCGAAGATCTCGCCGGCCGGCGAGCCGACGAGCGCCTTCGGCACCGGCTCGGCGGCGGGGCGGACCCGGCACTGCTCGCTGGTCATGACCGAGCGGACCGCCGCCGCGCTGCTGGCGACCCAGAGCCCCAGCGCGTCGTCGCGATAGAACGGGCGCTGGGCGACGAGCGAGGCGTAGTACGGATACGGATCGGCGTGGGTGACGGCGGCCAGCGGCGTCGAGGGCGGCTCCATCACGCTCAGAATAGCTCCGGGCACCACGGCGCGACGTCGGTGCGGAAGAGCGCGTCCGCCCGCGCCAGCGCGCCGGGACGTAGCTCCTCGACCCGACAGGCGGCGGCGAGCTGTCGCCAGGAGAAGCCGCCCAGGTACGCCGAGGCCAGCGCGGTGACGTCGGCGCGCAGGTCAGGCGCCTGCTGCGTGCGCTCGGTGGACTTGCCGCAGATGCGCCAGCGCCCGGCGTTCCAGGGGCAGAAGGCATCGGTCAGCTCGAGAACGATTGTGCCGGCGTCCGCGTACGAGCGGGCCGTCAGAGCCGCGGCGACGTCGATCAGCCGGATCCAGAGCGCGTCGCGCACGGTCAGACGGAGGCGGCGCGGGTCGGCCAGCATCAGGAAGAGCGGGTGGTCCATCGGCAGAAACCACGCGTGCAGGTTCGCGACCCAGTCCATGTCGAGCAGGTACCGCCAGATGGCACGGGTCGCGGACGGCGACACGCCGATGGCCTCGCGGACGTCGAGGCTGCCCGTGGAGACACCCTGACGATCCCACGACTGATTCAGGCGGTAGAGCGCATAGGCGGCCGGCTCGCCGTCGACCTCGAGCACGACGCAGCGCAGCTCGCCGCTGCCGCGCTGCCACGGGAAATCCATCAACGGGCGCATCTGCCACCACGCCGACGAGCGCGCGAACATGCCTGGCGTCCGCGCCGCCACCGCCTCCCACACCGGCGCCACGAGCTTCTCGGCCTCGGTCACCGGGACCAGGCGGGTCGCGCCGAATGGCGAAAAGGGCGTGGCGTAGCTCGTGTGCTCGCGCGGCAGCTCGATCTGTCCACCGAGCGTGGCCAGCCCGTAACCGAAGCGGCCGTAGATCGTGGTCTCGGAGGCCCACAGCGCGGCCAGCGTCTCGCCGCGTGCGTGGCAATCGTCGAGCTGGGCGCGCATCAGCGCCGTGAGGACGCCGCGGCGCCGGTGCGTGGGCAGGACGCCGACCGCGTCCACCGCCGCCGCCGGCACGCGGCCACCGGGCACCGTGCACACCACCGGGTAGACGCCGGCGCCGCCGACGACCGTGTCGCCGTCCCGCGCTGCGTGCACGCGGTCTGCGGGCAGGTACTTCGCGAACGCCTCGAGCTGCTCCGGCCTGGGCTCCGTGCGGCCGAAGTAGTGCCAGATCACACCCAGCGCGATCCGCACCTCGTCGTACGAGGCGCAGGGGCGAACCGCCCAGCTCATGCCGTGAGGTAGACGGGGCTGGTCCACGCCTGGGCGCCGTCCTCCTGGGTGACGCGGATCCAGTAGGCGGAGCACGCGCCGGGCGGCGGCTCGGGATCGGTCGCCTCCAAGTGCAGCTCGCGGCTGAAGTCGCGCGCGGGCAAGCGGCGCATGAAGGCGCGCAGGTCGACGCCACCGGCCCAGAACACGCGCACCTCGCCGCTGGCGAGATCGGCGAGCGGCACGTCCAGGTCGATCACCGGCGTGCGGAAGCTGAGCGTGGCCGTGGGCGGAGCGTCGAGCGTGACGTCCACGCCGTCGTCGTCGCCGGTCGTGTTCGACACCCAGTCGATGCGCTGATCGGTCCGCCGCGTGATGCCCTTCTCGGGATTGTCCATCGCCCACGGCTCGGCGGCGAGAATGCGGCCGGCCGACAGCTCGAGCGAGCCGTCCCAGCGGGTGAGGCGATCGCGCCCGCGCACGCGCGAGCCGGCCCACGCGATGCGGTAGCGATTCGAGCCGGCGAACGACGCCTCCGTGTACGGCGACGCCGTGTGGATCATCTCGAGTCCGCGGAAGACGTCGATCCGCTCGATGGGGCCGGTGCCGGCGATCCGCCCCACGATTCGCACGGGGCCATCCGCGCGCCCCTCGGCGCCCATCGGCCGGCCGTTCACAGTCAGCTCCACGTGGATGCGCTGCGCCGAGGACACGCCGTAGCAGCGCCGCGCTCGGATCGCCTCGAACACCGTCTCGCGTGTGAGCGACTCGGTCAGTACGCAGGTGAGGCCGCCGTAGGCGCCGAACGTGGAGGCGCCCGGGTGGCTCGCGCCCGGCCGGCCCTTGTGTCCGTCGGAGTTGGCCACGACCCCGACCTTGTAGCCGGCGCGCAGGGCATCGTGCAGCAGCCACTCGAAGCGTCCCCAGTCGGAGTAGATCTCGACCACCGGCTCCAGCTGCGGGTCGTGGAAGCCGACGATGTCGGCGTAGCGACCGCCAATGTGGGGGATGAGCACGACGTCGTCGCGCCCGGCGAACTGCTTGAAGAGATCGGTGACCGGAAAGCAGTCGGTCGCCGCGTCGGCCATGTCGTCGACCTCGGCGTGTGACGACCGATGCAGCGAGGCGGTGTCGCCCCGGAACATCACGTTGCGGTCGCCGCCGCCCGGCGTCATGCCCGACCACTCGTAGCCCACGAAGATCACGCACCGGCCGTCGGCGTGGTAGCGCTCGATCTCGCGCCGCAGGCTCTGCCACTCGCTCTCGGTCACCTGGAAGTCGTTGGCCTGGTGGCACATCATGTCGAGCAGCGCGATGTCGCGGCCGAACGCGAAGTACTCGTCGATGGTGCCGGTGCCGACGGTGGCCCGGGTCTGGCCGTGCAGATCGCCCCAGAACGTCTTCGGCTCGGTCGGCTCGAGCGCGCGGATCAGGTTCGACTCGACGGTCGGCCGGCCGGGGCTGCTGGCGCGGATGCGCGTCTCGGCGCCCGCCTCGCGGAGCTGCAGGCCGGTCAGGCGGGCGACGGCGAGATCGCCGCTCGACCAGCGCACGCTGGGCGGCAGCCCCTCGAGCGCGGCGCCGGCCGAGTCCAGCGCCAGCTCACCGTCGAAGCGCTCGCACGGATTGCCCCACACGTCCTCGGCCTTGACGAGCGCATCGAACGGCTCGCCGGGGCGCACCGTGGTCGGTGCGATGGCGACGAGCCGGTGGAACGCTCCGCCGACCACGTCGAGTGCCGGGGACGCCGCCAGCGTCGTGTAGAGCTCGGTGCCGAAGGGATCGACGAAGATGCGCCACTCGCAATGCTTCTCGCGGAACGTCTGGGCCCGCGAGCCGTCGCCGCCGCCGGAGGTGTCGCCGATCGTCACGTGAATGCGATCGCCGGGCGAGAGCGAGCCGTCGGCGACGGCGACCACCAGCGTCTTGAACCACGGCCGCACCTGGCCGCGGGGCTCGACGGCCAGGTCGGCGACGGCCGTGGCGCACGTGGTCTCCAGCCGGACCGTCGTGTAGTTGCGCCCGTGCGGATCCTTGAATTGCGGCGTTCCCCAGTCGGAGGCGAAGCGCCAGGCGATCTTCAGCCGCGCGCGCTCGTCGTAGCCGTAGGCGCCGACCTCGTAGGTGACGGTCCAGGTGCCGAGCTGGCCGGCGACGACCGGGTCGGTCGGGCGTGATCCAGGCCCGGCCCACGAAGTGCGCAGTGGCCTTGATCGGCATCAGCGGATGACGGGATCGGAGCGCATGGGGCGACCAAGGATCGGGCTGACGCCCAAGCGTGTCAAGGCAGGAGGATCGGCCTCGCGATAGGATGCAGGCGCATGCTCGCGGTGCTCCTGGCGCTCGCCGTCGCGGCGGCTGCCTTCGTGAAGGGAGCGATCGGTTTCGGATTCCCGACGCTGGGGACGCCGCTGCTGACGCTCCTCGTCGACGTCAAGACCGCCTTCCTGGTCCTCATCATCCCCAACATCGTGATGGATGGGATCCAGTTCGTCCGCCGGGGCGCGCCGCGCGCGACGGTCCGCCGCATGGCCTCGATGGTGGTGTTCGGGGCGATCGGCACGGTGATCGGCACACGCCTGCTGGTGGCGCTGTCCTCCCGCACCGTCATGCTCATCCTGGGCGGCTTCATCCTGACCTTCGTGGTGCTGAACGTGGCCCAGCTCTCACCGCGCCTGCCCGCCCACTGGGAGCCGTGGGCCTCACCGGTGGCCGGCTTCGTGGCCGGCGTGGTCGGCGGCATCACCAACGTGCCGGGCACGCCCCTGGTGCTCTACTTCTACGCGCTGGGCATGAGCAAGCACGAGTTCGTGAGCGCGGTGGCCTTCACGTTCGTGCTCTACAAGATCGTCCAGCTGGGGGCGGTGACCTGGTACGGGCTCATGACCTGGAAGATCCTGGGCTGGTCGCTGCTGCTCACGCTGGCCGCGCTGGCGGGCTTCCGGCTGGGGCTAGGAGTGCAGGACCGGCTCTCGCCGGCGACGTTCAACCGTGCGGTGCTGGTGTTCCTGGCCGTGCTGGGCTGCTGGATCGTGCTCCGCAGCCTGTGAGAGGCGGCTCACGCGGAGAGGCCGCTCAGGCGGTCAGAAGCTCGAAGATCCGGTGGACCAGCTCTTCGTGGTCCTCGATGTTGTGGGCGAACAGGCCGAACTCCTTGACCTCGACCAGGTCCAGGGTCCGGAACGGTTCGCCACTCTTGAGCGTTTCGAACGCGACCGCCTGGAAGCAGGAGCGCCCCGGCTCGGGCCGCTCGGTCACCAGGATGAAGTACAGGGAGGGCCACTGGCGCCGGGCCAGGAAGAAGATCGACCGGTCCCCCCGCTGGTTCTCGACCGAGATGAACTGTTCGATAGAAGGACGGTACTTGACCTCGACGAGGAACTCCCGCTCGTCGCCGTTCTCGGCGGGCTGCTTCACCCGGAAGTCCGGGGAGAAGTCCTCTCGACCCAGCCGCAGGGCCGCGTACCCGGCCTTGAACTGGGCAATCTCGTATCGGGCCCGGCGGAAGATCGACTCCGCCAGGGCTTCGGCGATACGGCTTTTTGCCTCGAGAAGATCCATTCAGCCTCCGACGACGCCTTGGAAGTGCTCGGAAACACGCGACTGCCGCTCATAGTATTATCCAGCCTGCCCCGGCGGCGGGCACAAAACCTGCGAGGAGGGTTCCCCCAATGGCTGCAGAGACGCAAACGGGTCTGACGCGCCGCGAGATGATCGTCGCGGGCGGGACTTTCGCTGGTTACGCCCTCAGCGTCGAGACGGTGCTAGCCCAGGCAATCAAGACAGATACGGACGGCCTGGTCGCCGGCGAGCAGAAGATCAAGGTGGGCGGGTTCGATGTGCCCGTTTATGAGGCACGGCCCGCGACCGGCAAGGACACCCCCATCATCCTCGTCATCTCCGAGATCTGGGGGGTGCACGAGTACATCCGGGACTCGACCCGGCGGTTCGCCAAGGCCGGCTACTATGCCGTCGCCCCCGAGCTCTTCGCCCGCGAGGGCGGCGTGGTCCAGCTTCCCGACATCCAGGACGTGCTGAAGATCGTGCTGTCCCAGAAGCGCGAGCAGACGCTCGGCGACCTGAAGGCCACGGTCGACTGGGCCAAGACCCGCCCGAACGTGAAGGCCGACAAGGTCGGGGTCACCGGCTGGTGCTGGGGCGGATCGACGACGATCCAGGTGGCCGCGACCAATCCGGACATCAAGGCGGCGGTGGCGTGGTACGGACCGCCCGCGCGTCCCTATCAGGGCGCCAGCGGTCCGGTGACGGGCTTCGACCTGGCCAAGGACATCAAGGTGCCGTTGCTCGGCCTGTTCGGCGAGAACGACAAGGGCCCGACGCCCGAGGACGCCAAGAAGTTCGGCGAGATGGTGAAGGCGCAGAATCCCAACGATCGAGATCGTCATCTACCCGGCCGCCGGTCACGGCTTCCACGCCGACTACCGGCCGTCCTACAACAAGGCGGCGGCCGACGACGGCTGGAAGCCGCTGCACCGGCTGGTTCGAGAAGTACCTGAAGGGCTAGCGCCGCGCCGCCCGCACTCTGCGGGCGGCCTGCCTGCTCGCGGCGTGAGCCTCGCTCACGCCGCGGCGGGCGCGGTGCTGACGAACGGCCGTGGCCTCCAGCGCGATCGAATGGACCGATGTCACCTGGAACCCGACCACCGGGTGCGATCGGACGTCCCCCGGATGCGACCACTGCTACGCGCTCACGCTGGCCAAGCGACTGAAGGCCATGGGGCAGCCGAAGTATCAGACTGACGGTGACCCGCGTACGTCGGGACCCGGCTTCGGCGTCGCCCTGCACGAGGATCTCGTGAACGCCCCGCACGGCTGGGCCAAGCCGCGGTCCGTGTTCGTCAACTCGATGAGCGATCTGTTTCACGACGCGGTCCCGGAGGCCTTCATCCGCCGCGTCTTCGACGTGATGGCGGACACGCCGCGCCACACGTACCAGGTCCTCACGAAGCGCTCCAAACGCCTGGCGAGCCTGAGCGAGCGTCTTCCGTGGCCCCCGAACGTCTGGATGGGCGTGTCGGTCGAGAGCCAGCACTATGCGTTCCGCGCGGACCACCTGCGCTCGGTGCCGGCGGCGATCCGGTTTCTGTCCGTCGAGCCGCTGCTGGGGCCGGTGACCCTGGCACTGGAGGGACTGCACTGGGTGATCGTGGGCGGTGAGTCCGGTCATCACGCGCGCCCCCTCGATCCGCGCTGGGTCGAGGCGATCAGGGATCAGTGCGTGGAGGCCGGCGTCGCGTTCTTCTTCAAGCAGTGGGGAGGTCGTACGCCGAAGGCCAATGGCCGCTCGCTGAACGGCCGCACGTGGGATGACAAGCCCGGGCGGTCGGGCTCAGCGACGGCGGCCGCGCGCGAGTAGCCCCCGCCCGCGCTCGACCGCCGGAGCCGTCAGCGGCCGAGCCGATCGACGAGCGCGCGCGCCCACGCCATGCGCGCCGGATCCATCACGAGCTTGTCGGCAAACGGCTCGCCGAACGGGCGGGTGGCGTCGATCCCGAGCTTGGCCGTGACCCCGCGCTCGTCCGCACTCGGGTCGAGGAGCGCACCGAGGCTGCCGGCCACCGTCACGAGATCGCGATCCGCTTGCATCCGCGTGGCGACCGCCCACATCACGTCGGACTCGTCGAAGACGTCGATGTCGTCGTCCACCACGATCACCAGCTTCAGATAGTGATCGACGCCGAGGACGATCGGGATCACGTGCTTGGCCTCGCCCGGCCGGCCCTGCTTGATGGCGACGTAGGCGCTGAAGGACGAGGTGCCCGACAGCGGGACGTGGACGCCGGCCACGTTGGGGATGACGCGACCGAGCGCGTTGTGGATCTCGGCCTCGCGCACCAGGCCGAGCGTGGTGATGTGGTCGCCGGCCCGGCCCGAGCCGATCGATTGAAACCACGGCCGCTCGCGCATCGACAGCGCCTTGGCCACGAAGACGTGCTGCGTGGAGCGGCGCGAGAAGTAGCCGGTGAACTCGCCGAAGGGCCCCTCGGGCTCGCGCACGCCGGCGAGGATCTCGCCCTCGATCACGATCTCCGCCGCGGCCGGCACGTGGAGATCGATGGTCGAGCACGGCGCGACCTCCAGCGGCTCGCCGAGCAGGCCGCCCACCACCTCGAACTTGCCGACGTCGGCCGGCGGGTAGGCGAGCGAGCCCATCGAGACCAGCGGGTGCAGACCGAGCACGATGGCGCAGGGCAGGGCCTGGCCGCGGGCCTCGGCCCGCCGCTGATACTCGAACATCCGGCGGCGGGAGTGCAGGCTCACGCCGAGGCGATCGGGGCCCTTGAGCTGGAAGCGGTGATAGCCCTCGGTCTCCACGCCCGTTTCCGGGATCGCGGGCGACCAGCATGCCGGCGGTGAGGTAGCGGCCGGCGTCGCCCGGGAAATAGGTGGGCATGGGCAGCCGGGCCAGGTCGAGCTCGCGGCCCGGTGAGACGCGTGTGGCGGAAGGGCGCGTCGGCCACCACCACCGGCTTGATCGTGTCCTTGATGCGGCGCGCGTATTCGACGGCCAGCGCGGACTCCGGTACGCCGAGGGCGAACGCCAGGGCCCGCCGGCTCGCCACCACGTTGCACACGATCGGCATGTCGGAGCCGCGCACCGCCTCGAGGAGCAGGATCGGATACTGACGCCGGCGCTCGTACTCGAGCACCAGCGCCATGATCTCGTACTCGAGCGACACGGGCTCGCTGACCCGCACGACCTCGGAGGGAGAGCTCTTCTCGTACGCGGCGACGAAATCCCGGACGCTCTGGCCCATGAGCCCTCTCAGAAGTGAAAGTGCGTGCCGAAGCCGAAGTACTCGACCTTGTCCCGGTAGAACTGCCCGTTCGGCGAGTGGCCGTTGAAGTATTCGAACAGCAGCTGCAGCTTGCGCGTCAGCAGCACGCCGTCGATCTGGATTCCCGCGCGCACCGAGGCGTCCAGCGACCAGCTGTTTTCCTGGTGGTTCTGCAGGTCGGCCGCCAGGATGGGCCGCCAGTGCGCGGCCCGCGTCGGCCACGGGCTGGTGAGCTCGACGCCGTACTGCACCCACCACGGCTCGATGTTGGCCGGCTCCTGATCGAACAGATAGCCGCCGCCGCCGTAGAGCCGGACGTTGTCGCCGAACTCGTACGAGAACCGCAGATCGACCGCCTCGTACCGGAAGTTGACGCGATTGGTCCGGGTCCGCAGCAGGAACTCGTCGCCGAGGTGGCTCGACTGGTGAAAGAGCCGGAACATGGCGGAGAGATCGTCGTAGCGCGCGCTGAGCGGGATGCCGACCATGTAGTCGGCGTTGACCAGATCCTTGGACTCGGCGTCGAGGTCGAACACCGAGAAGACGCCGGCCTGGACGCCGACTTCCCACCAGGCGGGCCCGAGCTTGTCGCGGATAGAGCGAGAACGACTCACCGAACGAGGTCGCGGCCACGTCCTTGAGCTGGCGGTCGTTGACGTAGCGCTGATAGGCGGCGGAGAAGTGCGGCCAGCGCGGGTCCGCGGTGAGCGGCTTGAACAGCGTGCCGCCCGGCAGCAGACCGGTGTCCCATTCGGCGAGGATCTGGGCCGGCCCGGTCGGCGCGGGGGCCAGGGGCGGCGGTGGGGCTCCGGCCTCGACCAGGTCCACCCGCACGACTCCGGGGATTCTCGAGAGCGCGGCGACGATCCGTTCCCGCTCGGTGTTGCCGAGATCGCTGGCGTTCAGCTGGATGACACCGTGGCGGACGACGAGGGACGGCGCGGTCACCCCCAGCTCGCGCTCGAGGACCGCGGCCGCGTAGCCTTCGAGCCAGGCGTCGGTCTGGGCGGCGAAGCCGGCCGACGCCGTGCTGCCGATCGCGACCAGGACCGCGAGCGCGATGGCGAGACGCTTCATCGCCGTGCGCTCAGTCCACGATCGCGAAGAACCGTGCGGGAGCGCCCTCCGTGCCCGCGATCTTGTAGAACGGTGCGGCGAAGTCGACCCGCCGCGTCGGCAGCGCGGCCAGGTTGGTGAGCCCTTCCATGATCACGACGCCGGCGCCCAGGATCATCCGGTGCATGGGGAAGTCCTCCGACGAGAAATCGGGCAGGCGCGCGCAGTATTCCTCGAAGAAGTCGAACCCGATGTTCTTGGGGCCCTTGGCCACCAGCCACTCGGCCGACTCGGGAGGAAAGTACGGCGACTGCGTGAAGTAGTCCGGCCAGCGCCCGTACATCTTGTCGGTCCAGTCGGTGCGCAGCAGCACGATGTCGCCCGGCTTGACCGCATCGGCCCCGCCGCGCTTGAGGTCGTCGATGGTGACCTTGTGGTTGGCGCCCGCGAACGAGAGATCCACCACGATGGCCTCGCCCATGACCTGGTCGAGGCCGATCTCCGCGGTCGTGATGCCGTCCTGGAACACGTGCAGCGGCGAGTCGATGTGGGCGCCGGTGTGCAGGCTCTGGTGCACGCTCGAGACCTGCCAGAAGCCGGGGCCGCGCCGGTGCGGTGTGACTTCCAGCCGCATGTTGGTGGACGGCGGGCTCAGCGTGGTGTGGTCCACCGTGACCGAGAGATCGACGTAGCGCTTCATGCCAGCGCTCGCGCCATGCGGTCGAGGCCGTCCGTGAGCAGCGCGCGCGGACAGGCGAAGTTGAGCCGCACGAAGCCCTCGCCGCCCGATCCGAACAGCTTGCCGTCGTTCAGCGCCACCTTGGCCCGCTCCAGGAAGAACGTGTAGGGATCGCCGCCGGGGATGCGTGCCTCGCGGCAGTCGAGCCAGGCCAGGTACGTCCCTTCCGCCGGCGCCATCTTCACGCCGGGCAGCCGGCGGGGGAGCTCGGCGGCCAGGAAATCACGGTTGCTCGCCAGGTAGTGCAGGAGCGCGTCCAGCCAGGAGTCGCCGTCACGGTACGCGGCGACCGCGGCGGCGTGGCCGAGCACGTTGATCTTGGGCACCATGTCGGCCACCGCGGCGGTGAGCCGCTCGCGCAGCGCGGGGTTGGGCACGATCCCGATCGCGCACTTCAATCCGGGCAGGTTGAACGTCTTGCTCGGCGCCATGAGCGTGATCGTGCGCTGCTCGATCTCCGGCGAGAGCGAGGCCATCGGCACGTGGGTGCGGCCGTCGAGCAGCAGCTCGCAGTGGATCTCGTCGGCGATGATCCAGAGATCGCGACGCTGGCAGGCCGCGGCCATCGCCTCGACCTCGGCGCGCTCGAAGACGCGCCCCACCGGGTTGTGCGGGTTGCAGAGCAGGAAGGCGCGCGTCCGGTCGCTGATGGCGGCGGCGAAGCGGTCGCGATCGACCGCGTAGCGTCCGTCGCGCGACCGGGCCAGCGCGTTCTCCTCGCGGATCAGGCCGTGATTGCCGGCGGCGCGCAGGATGGGCGGGTAGACCGGCGTCTGGATCAGGAGCCCGTCACCCGGCCGGGTCAGCGCGCGCAGCGCCAGGTTGAAGCCGGCGATGACGCCGGGCAGCGGCATCACCGCCTCCGGGCTGACGCGCCAGCCGTACCGCTTGTTCAGGCGATCGACGATGATCTCCGGCAGCTCGGTGTGCTCGGCCAGGTAGCCGAAGAATCCGTGCTCGACGCGGCGCTTGAGGGCGTCGATCGACGACGGGCGGCGAGGGGAAGTCCATGTCGGCCACCCACAGCGGCAGGACGTCGGGCGGGAACTTGTGCCACTTGTTGCTGTCGGTGTTGCGCCGGTCGATGACGCGGTCGAAGTCGGGTCCCATGGCGGCAAAGGCTAGCCGCGCCGTGCGCGGCCGTCAAGGAATCCGTGTAAGATTCGAGCGCCAGGGAGGGCACATGGAGCAGCGAACGCTGGGCCGTACGGGGCTGCGTGTCTCGGCACTCGGATTCGGATGCGGCGACGTGGGGGGATTGATCGTCCGGGGCACGCCGGCCGAGCGCGAGCGGGCCGTGCGGCGGGCGATCGACGCCGGGGTCAATTACTTCGACACGGCCTCGTCGTACGGCAACGGCGTGTCCGAGCAGAACCTCGGCGCCACGCTGAAGGCGGTCGGCGTCCGCCCCTACGTGGGGACCAAGTTCCGCGTCGAGCCGGCCGAGAGCAACCTGGCCGCCGCCATCGGCGCACTCGCTCGACGCGAGCCTCAAGCGGCTGGCCATGGACAGCGTGGATCTGCTCCAGCTGCACAACCTGATCGTGCGCGAGGACGGCGCGCCGGCGCCGGGGCGCGGGCTGACCGCCCGGCGCGTGCTCGACGAGGTGGTGCCGGCGCTCGAGGGCCTGCGGCGTCAGGGCAAGATCCGCTTCTTCGGCATCACCGCGCTGGGCGACACGGCCGCGGTGCACCAGGTGATCGACGCCGGGGTGCTCGACACGGCCCAGGTCTGTCTGAATCTTCTCAATCCCAGTGCGGCGGTGTCGGTCCCCGCCGGGTTTCCCGCCCAGGACTTCGGGCGCCTGCTCGATCACGCCCGCCGGCAGCGTGTGGGCGGCATCAACATTCGCGTGCTCGCCGGCGGCGCGCTCAGCGGCACGACCCAGCGCCACGCGATCGCCATGCCGCAGGTGGCGCCGATCGCCTCCGGCGCCGACTACACGGCCGACGTCGAGCGCGCGCGCCGGCTGCAGCCGGTCGTCGACAAGGGCTACGCCGACGACCTGATGGAGGCCTCGGTCCGGTTCTCGCTGGCCAGCGACGCCATGTCCACCGTGCTGGTCGGCTACTCCACCTTCGAGCACCTGGAGCGCGCGATCGCGGTGGTCGAGAAGGGCCCGCTGCCTGCGCCCGCGCTCGAGCTGCTGAACGGGCTCTGGGCCTCGCTCGCGCAGGACGCGCGCCGGTGAGCCGAGCTGTCCTCGCCGCGCTGCTGATCCTCCTGCTGACTCCGAGCGTCGGACGCCGCGGTGAGCCGCGTGGAGATCGCCCGGCGCGAGCCGTTCGCCGGCGGTCACGCCTTCGAGGGTGCCGGCGCGTACGAGAAGGTGGTGGGTCGCTTTCACGGCGAGCTCGATCCCGCGCATCCGATGAATCGGGGGATCGTCGACCTCGACCTGGCCCCGCGCAACGCGCGCGGCCGTGTGGAGTACACCGCGGACTTCTATCTACTGAAGCCGGTCGATCTGGCGCGCGGCAACGGAAGCCTCCTCTATGACGTCAACAACCGCGGACGGAAGCTGGCGCTGGGCCAGCACAACAGTGCGCGCGCGGCCGACGATCCCGACACGCTCGAGCACGCGGGCAACGGCTTCCTCATGCGCCACGGGTTCACGGTGGTGTGGAGCGGGTGGATTCCCGAGGGCGAAGGCCGGGGCCAGGGCCTGCGGCTGCAGGCGCCCACCGCTCGCGGCGCCAGTGCGGCGCTCGAGCAGATGGTGTGGGACGACATCCAGTTCAACAGCACGGGCGTCAGCGAGGGCTCCCTCACGTTCGCCGTCGCCGACCGGAGCAGCGCGAGCCTGTACATTCGCGAGCGCGGCGATCGCGCGCCGACGGCGGTGCCGGCCGGCCAGTGGGAGTTCGTCAACGAGCGGACGATCCGGCTGCTGCCGGCGGGGACCGCCTTCCGCATCGGCACGCTCTATCAGCTCGTGTACAAGGCGGCCAACCCGCCGGTGTCGGGCATCGGCTTCGCGGCCACGCGCGACCTCGTGGCGTTCCTCAAGCACGAGCGGGCCGATGGCGCCGGGACCGCGAACCCGCTGACCGCAACGGCCGGGCCCGCCATCCGGCGGGCGCTGGCCCACGGCACCTCGCAGAGTGGACGCTACCTGCGTGACTTCGTCTATCAAGGCTTCAACGAGGACGAGGGCGGTCGCATCGTCTTCGAAGGGATGAACCCGCACATCGCCGCCGCCCGGATGTTCCTCAATCAGCGCTTCGCCCAGCCCGAGCGCGGGGCCGGCGGTCTCTATCCCGACCAGTCGTTTCCCTTCGCGTACGAGACGCAGGCCGATCCGCTGAGCGGCCGGCGCGACGGCATCCTGGCGCGCTGCCAGGCGCGCGGGAACTGCCCCAAGATCCTCCACACGGTCAGCTCGAACGAGTACTGGCTGTCCGGACACTCGCTGGTGACGACCGATCCGGTCGGTCGCTCCGACGGCACGCCGCCGGCCAACGTGCGGATCTATCACGTGGCGGGAACCCAGCACCTCGGCGGCCGCGGCGCCGCCATGCCGAAGGGCGTGTGCGCGCTGCCGCCCAACATGGTGGACATCCGTCCGGTGCTCCGCGCCATGACGCTGGCCCTGGACGCGTGGGTGAAGGACGGCACGGCCCCGCCGCCGAGTCGCTACCCGCGTGTCGACGACGGCACGCTGGTCGCCATGGAGCGCCTGGCGTTTCCGCGCGTGCCCGGGCTCGAGCTGCCGGCCGGCCCGATGCCGAAGGAGCGCCTGGACTACGGACCGGAGTGGCCGCGCGGCGTGATCAGTCGTGTGCTGCCGGTCGCGGTGGCGCCGGCCTACACGGTGCTGGTCCCGCGCGTGGACGCCGACGGCAACGAGGTCGCCGGTGTGCGGGTCCCGGCCGTGGCGGTGCCCACCGCGACGCTGACCGGGTGGGCGCTCCGCGCGCCCGAGGCCGGCGGCGGCGGCACACTGTGCGGGCTGGATGGCAGCAGCGTGCCGTTCGCGCGCACCCGGGCCGAGCGCGAGTCGCGGGGCGACGCTCGGCTCTCGCTGGAAGAGCGTTACGGGGATCAGACCGGCTACGTCGCCAAGGTCCGCCAGGCCGCCGCGGCCCTCGAGCGTGCTGGCTATCTGCTGGCCGAGGACGTCACGCGCATCGTCGACGAGGCGATGAGCCCCCGGTGAGCCGGCCGCAGGCGCCCGCGACGATCGGGATCGTCGGGCTCGGACTGCTGGGATCCGCGATCGCGGCACGGCTGCGCGCCTCGGGCTACCCCGTGGTCGGCCACGACATCGTGCCGGCGTGCGTCGATCGGCTCGTCGCCCTCGGGGGCACGGCCGCGAAGTCGGCCGCCGAGGTGGCGCGCGCCTCGGACGTCGTCCTCACCGTGCTGCCCTCGCTGGCCTCCGTCGAATCCGCGAGCCTCGGCGCCGACGGCGTGGTGGCCGGAGCGCGGCCGGGCCAGACGCTGATGCAGATGAGCACGATCTCGCCGGAGCTGACGCGGCGACTGGACGGCGAGCTGAGCGCGCGGGGGCAGACGTTCCTCGACTGCCCCGTGAGCGGCACCAGCGGGATGGTGGCCCAGGGCAACGGCGCGTTCTATGTGGGCGGCGAGCGCGCGCTCTTCGAGCGCTGGCGCCCGATGCTCGAGTGCGTCCTGCCGCGCGCGGTCTACATCGGCGCCGCCGGTCAGGCCATGCTGCTCAAGCTCGTGGCCAACCTGCTCGTCGCGCTCAACAGCGCCAGCGTGGCCGAGGCGCTGACGCTGGCCACGCGGGGCGGCCTGGACCCCGGCCTGGTGGTCGACGTGCTCGGCGCGGGCGCGGCGGCGTCGCAGATGCTCCAGGTCCGGGGTCCGCTGATGGTCCGCGGCGAGTTTCCGGCGCAGATGAAGCTCGATCTCTTCATGAAGGATCTGCACCTGATCCAGGGGGCCGCGCAGGCGTGCGGCGCCGACCTCGAGCTCACCGACGTCGCCGAACGGCTGTACGCGGCCACGCAGGCCGCCGGCCACGGCGCCGAGGATCTGGCGGTGGTGTTCACCGAAATGCAACGGAGAACCAGGGAGGGCTCGCACGATGGCTGACGCCGTGCATCTGGGCAGCGGGAAGGTCCGCGAGCTGTATGCGCTCGACGACGAGCGGCTGTTGCTGGTCGCGTCCGATCGGATCTCGACCTTCGACGTGGTGCTGCCCACCGACATCCCGGACAAGGGGCGCGTGCTCACCGGCCTGTCGGCATTCTGGTTCGCGCGCACCCGCGCCATCAGTGCCAACCACCTGCTGGCGCTCCGCCCCGACGGCCGCTCGACGGAATGCCGGCGCCTTTCGATGCTGCCGATCGAATGCGTCGTGCGCGGCTACCTGGCCGGTTCGGGCTGGAAGGACTACCGCACGACCGGCGAGGTGTGCGGCCACCGCCTGCCCGCCGGGCTGAAGGAATCCGACCGCCTGCCCACGCCGATCTTCACGCCCGCCACCAAGGCCACGAGCGGGCACGACGAGAACATCACCGGCGCCCAGGCGGCGGCGCTGGTGGGAGCCGAGCGCTTTGCCGAGGCCGAGCGGCTGTCGATCGCCCTCTATCAGTTCGCCGCCGACTACGCGCGGGCGCGCGGGATCATCATCGCCGACACGAAGTTCGAGTTCGGGACCGATCGCGACGGCCGGCTGGTGCTGGGCGACGAGGCGCTGACGCCGGACTCCTCCCGGTTCTGGCCGGCCGATCAGTACGCGCCGGGCGGCCCGCAGCCCTCGTTCGACAAGCAGTACGTGCGCGACTTCTGCGAGAAGACCGGCTGGAACAAGACGTATCCCGGCCCCGACCTGCCGGCCGACGTCGTGACCGGTACCCGGGCACGCTACGTGGAGGCGTTCGAGAAGCTGACCAGCATTGCGTTCGACCGGTATCTACAAGATCCGACCGTTACGCTGGGGTGACCCGGGGCCGCTCCGCTAGAGTGGGAGTATGCGCTGGCGGGTGGGCCTCGCGATCGTGCTGCTGGGCGGAGGGGTGGTGACCCCCGGCGGCGGCATCGGCACGGGCGACATCAGCAAGGACGACTTTCCGCAGATCCCCACCGAGAGCCCGCACGTGATCGAGCGGGCGTGCACCACCCGCGCGGGCTACTGTCGCGTGGCCAACCAGCTTCCTGCCGGGCAGCCCTGCTCCTGCGTGGCCGCCAACGGCGTGCGCGTGGACGGCCATGTGATCGCCTACCGCTGGAGCGAGATGAAGTAGCCGACAGCTCTGTCAGTCCGGCCTCGCCCCCGTTCGAGCCGCTGAAGAAGTTGCATACGACACTCTGCTGCACCGAGCCTGCGTGGTCCGGTCGACGGCGTCGCGTCGACGGCGTCGCGTCCCGCTGCCGCGCGAAACTGCCCCGCTCGCTGTGTCGTCTCGGTGGCATCGGTCTCGCTCGGGGCATGCCCGTATGGATCAGCGAGATCTTCCGACCATCAGCATCACCGCCTCCGGGGTGCCCGGCCAGACCCGGATCATGCTCAAGCTCAACGGCGCCGCCCGGCAGCTCGACGTCGCCCCGTGGACGACCTTGCTCGACGCGCTGCGGGAGTCGCTCGATCTCACCGGGACGAAGAAGGGCTGCGATCACGGGCAGTGCGGGGCGTGCACCGTGCTGGTCGATGGGCGCCGCATCGTGTCGTGCCTGACGCTGGCGATCATGAACGACGGCGCCGAGGTGACCACCATCGAAGGGCTCTCACGGGACGGGACGCTGCACCCGTTGCAGCAGGCCTTCATCGATCACGACGCGTTGCAGTGCGGCTACTGCACGCCGGGTCAGATCTGCTCGGCCCTGGGGCTGATGTCCGAAGGCCGCGCGCGGACGGCGGACGATATCCGGGAGCTGATGAGCGGCAATCTGTGCCGGTGCGGAGCCTATCCGAACATCCTGGCGGCGATCCAGTCGGCTCTGGAGAGCACGAAGGCAGGGACGGGGCGATGAACGCGTTCACCTACACCCGGGCCGAGGATCTCACGGCGGCGGTGCGGGCGCTCTCCGGCGACGAGGCGGCAAAGCTCATTGCCGGAGGCACGAACCTCATCGACCTGATGAAGGCGAACGTCGAGCGGCCACACCAGCTGATCGACATCACGCACCTGCCGCTGCACGAGGTCGAGTCGAGGCCGGATGGGGGCCTGCGTCTCGGCGCGCTGGCGACGAACACCGATGTGGCCTACCACCCGGAGATCGAGCGGCGTTACCCGCTGCTGGCGCAGGCGATCCTCGCCGGCGCGTCGCCTCAGCTCCGGAACATGGCGTCGGTCGGTGGCAACCTGATGCAGCGCACGCGCTGCGCCTACTTCTACGACACGGCGACACCCTGCAACAAGCGCGTGGTCGGCACCGGGTGCTCGGCCATCGGCGGATTCACGCGCTACCACGCGATCCTGGGGACGAGCGAGCACTGCGTCGCCGTGCACCCGTCCGACATGTGCGTGGCGCTGGCCGCGCTCGACGCGGTGATCCGGGTGACCGGCCCGGACGGCGAGCGCGCGATCCGGTTCGAGGATTTCCACCGTCTGCCCGGCGACACGCCCCACCTCGACACGAACAAGCGACCCGACCAGATCATCACCGGGGTGGACCTGCCGGCCGAGGGCTTTGCCGAGCACTCCGCGTACCTCAAGGTCCGCGATCGCGCCTCCTACGCCTTCGCGCTGGTGTCGGTGGCGGCGGCGCTGCGCATGAACGGTGGGACGATCGAGGAGGCGCGCCTGGCGCTGGGCGGCGTGGCGCACAAGCCGTGGCGTGACCGCGCCGCGGAGTCGGCGCTGCGGGGCCAGCCGGCATCGCGGACGACATTCGAGCGCGTGGCCGACGACATGCTGCGGGATGCCCGCGGCTGCGGCGACAACGCCTTCAAGATCACGCTCGCGAGGCGAGCCGTGGTTCGCGGCCTCGCACGGGCGGCCGCCATGAACGGCGCTGACCAGGGGGCCGGCCGGCCATGAGCACGATCCACGTCGGACAGCCGGTCAACCGCGTCGACGGTCGCGTCAAGGTCACCGGGGAGGCCCGGTACGCCGCCGAGTTCAACGTGCCCCATCTGGCGTATGGCCAGGTCGTCTCCAGCGACATCGCCCGGGGAACGATCGAGTCGATCGACGCCGAGGCCGCGCTGGCGCTGCCCGGGGTGCTGCGCGTCTTCACGCACGAGAGCACGCGAGGGCTGCCGTGGTTCGACGGCCGGTACCGCGACGAGCTCTCACCGTCGGGGTCGCCGTTCCGGCCACTGTACGACGACGAGATCGAGTACAGCGGTCAGCCGGTGGCGCTGGTGGTGGCCGAGACGTTCGAGCTGGCCCGGTATGCTGCCTCACTCATCAGGGTGAGCTACGCGCCCGGTCCACATAAGACCAGCCTCGAGGTCCGGCTCCACGCCGCCTACGAGCCCCAGCACCGGACGCCACCGCCGAAGCCGCGCGGCGAGGCGGCGCGCGCCTACGCGGCGGCCGCGGTGCAGATCGACGCGGAGTATCGCGTCCCCGCCGAGCACCACAACCCCATCGAGTGCTTCGGCGCGACCGTCGTGTGGCACGAGGATGAGACGTTGACCGTCTACGACAAGACGCAAGGCGTGCTGAACACGCACGACTACCTCTCGAAGGTGTTCGGCTTCGGCCCGGGCGAGCTGCGCGTGCGCTCGCCCTTCGTCGGCGGGGCGTTCGGCTCGGCGCTGCGTCCGCAGTACCACGTGTTTCTGGCCGTGCTCGCCGCCCGGGAGCTGAAGCGCTCGGTCCGCGTGTCGATGACCCGGCCGCAGATGTTCACGTTCGGCCATCGGCCGGCCACCTGGCAGCGCGTGAAGCTCGGCGCCTGCACCGACGGCAGGTTGCAGGCCCTCACGCACGAGGCGATCGCCGAGACGTCGCAGTTCGAGGACTTCACCGAGGCGGTCGTCAACTGGTCGGGCCTGCTGTACCGCTGCGACAACGTCGCGTTTTCCCACAAGCTCGCGAAGCTCGATCTCTACACGCCGTTGGACATGCGGGCCCCGGGGGCCACGTGGGGCGTGTACGCGCTGGAGTGCGCGATGGACGAGCTGGCCGCCCGGCTTGGCATGGATCCGATCGAGCTGCGCCTGAAGAACTACGCCGAGACCGACCAGAACGAGGGCACGCCGTTTTCCAGCAAGGAGCTGCGGGCGTGCTACCGGCAGGGAGCCGAGCGATTCGGCTGGTCCCGGCGCAGTCCCGCGCCCCGCTCGATGCGGGACGGAACCGCGCTGATCGGCTGGGGCATGGCCACGGGCGTCTGGGAAGCCATGCAAGAGCCGGCCACGGTGAGAGCCGTGCTGACCGCTGACGGCGGGCTGACCATCAGCAGCGCGACCGCCGACATCGGCACCGGCACCTACACGATCATGACGCAGATCGCCGCCGAGACGCTGGGGCTCCCCCTCGAGATGGTGACCTTCACCCTCGGGGACTCGACCCTGCCGACCGCGCCGATCGAGGGCGGATCGTGGACGGCCGCCTCGGTGGGATCAGCGGTCAAGGCCGCGTGCGAGAAGATCCGCGAACATCGCCTCGATCTGGCGCGTCAGGGCCGGATCGAGACGATCGAGGCGGTCGTGGCCACCGAGCCCTCACCGCAGCACGAGCAGTACTCCCTCCATTCGCATTCGGCCGTGTTCGCCGAGGTCCGGATCGACGAAGAGCTGGGCACGGTGACGGTGACCCGTGTCGTCAGCGCGGTGGCCGGGGGGCGGATCCTGAATCCCAAGACCGCGCGCAGTCAGATCCTCGGCGCGATCGTGGGGGGCATCGGCACGGCGCTGGAAGAGGACAGCGTGCTGGATCACACCGTGGGCCGGTTCATGACCCACAACCTCGCCGACTATCACATCCCCGTGCACGCCGACGTGCACGACATCGAGGTGATCTTCGTCGACGAGCAGGATGCGATCGTCAACCCGCTGGGAGCCAAGGGCCTGGGCGAGATCGGCATCGTCGGCGTCGCTGCCGCGATTGCCAACGCGGTCTACCACGCGACCGGCCGGCGGGTTCGCGAGCTCCCCATCACCCTCGACAAGCTGCTCTAGGAAACTGGGGGCTCCGAGATGGCCCCCCACGAGTCTAGACGTGGGGGGCCCCGAGATGGCCCCCCACGCCCCCCACGCTTCGCGCCCCGGCGAAGCCGTGGCGCTTCGCGAATGTGCAGCCGTTAACCCCCTTAACCCCGTTAACCCCCGCCTCCCCCGGGGCTCACGCCACGCCGAGGTAGCGCGACTTCACGTCCTCGTCGGCGAGCAGCTCGGCGGGGCTCCCCGAATAGACGATGGACCCGCGGTTGAGCACGTGGACGCGATCGGCCACCGCGGCGGCCATCGGCAGGTTCTGCTCCACCAGCAGGATGCTCAGCCCGGCGCGCTTGAGCTGGCCGATGGCCTGACCCACCTGGGCGACCAGCAGCGGCGCCAGTCCTTCGGTCGGCTCGTCCATCAGGAGCAGATCCGGATTGCTCATCAGGCTGCGGCCGATCGCCAGCATCTGCTGCTCGCCGCCCGAGAGCTTGTTGGCGCGACTGCTCGCGCGTTCGCGCAGGCGGGGGAAGAGCTCGTAGACGCCCTCCCGGTTCCAGCGGCCCTGGCCCCCGCGCGCCACCTCGAGGTTCTCGCGCACGCTCAGCGAGGCGAAGATGCGGCGTCCCTGCGGAACCAGCGCCATGCCGCGCTCGACGCGGCGGAACGGCGGCCAGCCGGTGATGTCGGCGCCCCGGAAGCTCACCCGTCCCCGGCGGGGCGGGGTGAAGCCCACGATCGAGCGGATGAGCGTGGTCTTGCCCATGCCGTTGCGGCCGAGCATGGCCACGACCTCGCCGGGCGCGACGGCGAGCGACACGCCGTGCAGCACGTGACTGTCGCCGTAGTACGTGTGGACGTCGGTGACCGCGAGCACCGGCTCAGGCACCGAGGTAGATCTCCCGCACCGTCGGGTCCATCTTCACCGTCTCGCGGGGGCCGTCGGCGATGACCCGGCCGTAGTGGAGCACGGTGACCTGCTGGGCGACCTGCAGCGCGATGTCCATGTCGTGCTCGATGATCAGCAGCGTGATGGCCGGATCCAGGCGGTGAAGCAGGTCGGTCATGAGATGAGCCTCGGCCTGCGACAGCCCCGCGGCCGGCTCGTCGAGCAGGAGCAGCTTCGGCCGTCCGGCCAGGGCCAGCGCGATCTCCAGCTGGCGCTGCTCGCCGTGCGAGAGGTGGCGCACCGTGGCGCCGGCGCGGTCGGCCAGCCCGACCGCGGCCAGCGCCTCGCCGGCGCGCGTCTGCAGATCCGCGAAGCGCTCGAGCGGTCTCAGCATCGAGAACTTGGCTCGCGTCAGCGCCTGGGCGGCCAGCAGCGCGTTCTGCCGCACGGTGAGGGCGGGGAAGAGATTGGTGATCTGAAACGTGCGGGCCAGGCCCAGCGCGGCGCGCCGGTGTTGCGCCTTGCCCGTCACGTCGGTGCCGAACAGCGTGATGGTGCCCGAGGACACCGGCAGCGCGCCGGCGATCAGGTTGAACAGCGTGGTCTTGCCCGCGCCGTTGGGACCGATGAGCGCGCGCCGCTCGCCCGGCCGCACGGCGAGCTCCACGCCATCGACCGCGCGGAGCCCGCCGAACGACTTGCAGACCGCCTGCAGGTGCAGGGCGAGCGGCTCGCTCGGCGTCACGCTACTGGCAGTGCTTGCAGGGCGGATAGTCGCGCGTGTAGAGCGGCAGCTTGAGATAGTCCTCCGGCTTGTAGGTCCAGAACTGGCTCACGCTGGGAATCGTGGCGATCACGGTGTTCTGCAGGCGGCCGCCCACGCGCTCGACCTTGCGCACGTAGATGTTCTGGATGGGGTTGCCGTAGGCGTCGATCGAGATCGGTCCGCGCGCGGTGTCCTTGATGTCGACCTTGCGCAGGGCGGCCAGCAGCGCGGCGCGATCCTCGACCTTGCCGGAGACCATCTTGATGGCCTCGACGATCCACCGCATGTTGGTGTACGTCGCCTCGGAGTAGTAGGAGGAGATCTTGCCGGCCTTGGTCTCGAAGGCCTTGGCGAACTTCTGGTTGGCCGGCAGGTCGAGCGCCTGCGAGTAGTGCAGCGCGCTGATCACGCCGAGCGCCTCATCGCCCATCGACGGCAGCACGGACTCGTCGGTGGTGGTGCCGCCGCTCAGGATGGGCAGCTTGCCCTGCAAGCCGGCCTCCTGGTACTGCTTGAGGAACTGCAGGGCCAGCCGGCCGGTGAACAGCACCAGCACCGCGTCGGCATCGCGCCGGATCTGGGCGACGAACGGCGCGAAGTCGTTGGTGTTCAGCGGCACCCAGACCTTCTGCACGATCTGGCCGCCCTGCTCCTCGAACACGTGCTGGAACCCGCCGACCGTCTCGTAGCCGAAGGCGTAGTCCATGGCCACCGCGGCGACCTTCCGGTACTTGGTGTTCTTGATCGTCCACTCGGCGAAGGGATGCATCGGCTGGCTCGTGCTCCAGCCCGTGCGCACGATCCACTTGGCCGGCTTGCGCTGCGTGATGTCGTCGGCGGCGATGACCGGATAGGTCGCCGGGATGCCGCTGCCGTCGATGAAGGGCTGCAGCGCGTAGCCGACGTTGGCGAGCTGGCCGCCGGTCAGGACGTGGACCTTGTCCTGATCGACGAGCTTGCGCGACTTGGTCAGCGCGGCGGCGGGCGTGCCCTCGTCGTCCTCCACGATCAGCTCGATCTTGCGCCCGCCCACCTGGCGCCCGATCTCGTCCAGGTAGAGCTCGGTCCCATTGAGCATGTCCTTGCCGACCTGCGCGAAGGCCCCCGACATCGGAGCCAGGAAGCCGATCTTGATGGGCGTCCCCTGGGCGGTGGTCGGCGGCGGCGCCAGCAGCGGCGCGGCCAGGACGGCGAGCAGGGCCAGGGCCAGCAGGCGAGTGGTCAGGCGGGTCATGCGGATCTCCTTTTGAAAGCGCCGAGCACACCCTGGGGCGCGAACAGGATGACGCCGATGTACACCGCGCCCAGGATGAGCAGCCAGCGCTTGGTATAGACACTCACGAAGTTTTTCAGGAAGACGATGAGCGTGGCGCCCAGGGCCGGTCCGGCCAGCGTGCCCGGCCCGCCGAGCGCCACCATGAGCAGCGTCTCCACCGAGGTCACCAGCTGCACGTCCACCGGGCTGACGAAGCCGTTGTAGTAGGCCCAGAACACGCCGGCGAATCCGGCGAAGGCGCCGGCGATCACGAAGGCCAGGTACTTGTGCAGCCAGACGTTGTAGCCGAGCGCGCGCATGCGGGTCTCGCTCTCGCGAATGCCCTGCAGTCCCATGCCGAACGGCGAGCGCACCAGCAGGCCGAGCAGGGCCCACGCCACCACCGTGGCGGTCAGCGCGAAGTAGAAGAACGGCAGCGGAAGCGACAGACTCCACGGCAGGCCCAGCTCGGGGCGCGGCACGCCGGCGATGCCGTTGTCGCCCTTGGTCATCGACACCCAGCGAAACGCCAGTCCCCACACCACCATGCCCAGCGCGAGCGTGATCATCAGGAAGTAGGTGCCGGCGGCACGGATCGCCAGCAGACCGAAGATCGCCGCGGTGAGCGTGGCCAGCGCCACGCCGACCACCAGGCAGGTCAAGAATGAGCACTGGTAGTCGACGGTGAGGATCCCCACCGCGTAGGCGGCCACGCCGAAGTAGGCGGCGTGACCGAGCGAGGGCAGCCCGGTATAGCCGAGGAGCACGTCGAGACTCATGGCCAGGATCGCGATGATGGCCGCCTGGGTCAGCAGGGTCAGGGGATAGGCGGAGAGCGCGGGCGCCACGAGCGCGGCGAGCGCCGCCGCGCCGAGGCCGGCCACCACGCGGCGGGGAATCACGTGCGGCCGAACAGCCCGGTCGGCCGCAGGGCGAGGATCAGCGCCATGGGCGCGAAGAGCGTGAAGTAGGCCAGCTCGGGAAACAGCGCCTTGCCGAAGTTGTCGAGCAGGCCGACCAGCAGGCTACCGACCATCGCTCCCGGCAGGCTACCGAGCCCGCCGACGATGACGACGACGAACGCGTAGGGCAGGATCTCGAAGTCCAGGCCGGGATAGACGCCCAGGAAACCGCCGCCGATGACACCGCCCAGCGCCGCCAGAAACGCGCCCAGCGCGAAGACGCCCATCGAGATCGTGGGCACCCGGATGCCCACGCCGGCCGCCATCTCGGCGTCGTCCACGGCGGCCCGGATCATGGCGCCGACCCGCGTGCGATCCAGCGCCAGCCACAGGCCCGCGCCGATCACCGCGGCCAGGGCCAGGATGAAGATCCGATAGCGCGGGAAGCGGAGCTCGCCGACGGTGAGCACGCCCGAGAGCGCGGGCGGCAACGGCAGCGAGTAGGGATCGCCGCCCCAGATCAGCAGGGCGAGATCCTGGAAGATCAGCGCGAAGCCGATGGTCATCAGCACCTGTCCGAGCGTCTGCGTGCCCAGCCGGCGCAGAAAGATCCGCTCCATGCCGATGCCGATGAGCGCCACCGCCACCGCGCCACCGACCAGCGCGAGCGGGAAGCTCCCGGTGCGCCAGATCACCGACAGGCCGATGTAGCCGCCGAGCAGGAAGTAGGAGCCGTGCGCGAGATTGACGATGCGCATGACGCCGAAGATGAGGGAGAGCCCACTGGCCAGCAGGAACAGCAGGGCGCCATACGACAGCCCATTGAAGGTCTGCGTGATCCAGAACGCGGCCCGCACGGCGGGACCGCCGGCTCAGCCGAGCGCGAGCAGTCGCGCGGCGGTGGCGCCCACGATCCGTCGCTGGTCAGCCCGGCTCAGGCGCAGCCGCTTCTCGACGATCTCGCGCGGCCGGATGTACCCCATGTCGAAGCAGTAGTCGCTGCCCAGCATCACCCGGTCGGCCCCGACCAGCTCGATCAAGAAGCGCAGCAGCGTCGGAGAGTGGCTGATCGTGTCGTAGGTGAAGCGCTTGAGGTACGTCTCGAACGGCCGCCGGGCCACGCCCTTCGTTTCCGGCCGCATCCGCTGGCCGTGGGTCAGGCGCCCGACCAGATAGGGCAGCGCGCCGCCGGCGTGGGGCAGGCAGACTTCCAGCTTGGGGAACCGGTCGAGCACGCCACCGAAGACCAGATAGGAGGCGGCGACGGCGGTATCGAAGGGATTGCCGAGGAAGTTGCTCAGGTAGTAGTTGCCCAGCCGGTTGGCGCCGATGACGTTCAGCGGATGGAGCAGGATCGGCAGCTTGGCGGCCTGGCAGCGCTCGTAGACCGGAAAGTAGGCCGGGTCGGACAGCTCGCGGCCGTTGACGTTGGTCCCCAGGTAGATGCCCCGGATGCCGCGCATCTCGCGCACCCGGTCGAGCTCGGTCACGGCGGCGGTCGGATCCTGCATCGGCAGGGTCGCCAGACCCACGAAGCGCAAGGGGTACGCGGTGTGGGCCTCGTTCATCGCGTCGTTCACCGCTCGGGCCAGCCGACCGCCGACCTGGCTGTCGGTGAAGTAGACCATGGGTGCGGTGAGCGACAGCGCGTGGACGTCCACCCGCTGGCGGTCCATCGCCTTGACGCGGCGGTCGAGGTCCCAGTAGGAGGGATCGAGCGGGGCCGTGCGGCTCTGGCCCAGGACCAGCACCGGGCCGGCGGGGTTGGTGCGGTCGACCCGCGCGCCGAAGCGCTCGCCCACCTCCTCGATGATCCGCAGGAAGGTCTCGGGAAAGTAGTGGGCGTGGATGTCGACGGCCGGCGCCGGGCTCACGGGCGGGGATTGTACTATAGCCGGCGGCACGAGCCTTGCCAGTCAGGGCCCGAGCCTTGCCAGCCAGGAGCCCGAGCCTTGTCAGGAGGACGCGACGTGAGACTGCCGCCCGAGCGCTTCGAGTACTCCGCCATCGTGGACCGCCGACCCTGGAAGCTCCCGCGCGGGGCCCGCATCGCGGTGTGGACCATCGTGAACGTCGAGGAATGGGACTTCGAGAAGGCCACCGCGCGCCAGTACCTGACCTCGCCGCAGGGCGTGCCCACCATCCCCGACGTCCCCAACTGGGCCTGGCACGACTACGGGATGCGGGTGGGGTTCTGGCGGCTCCACGAGGCCCTGAAGCGTCGCCGGCTGCGCGCCACCACCGCGATCAACGCCAACGTCTGCCATTCGTATCCGCGGGTGGCGCAGGCGATGCTCGACGCCGGCTGGGAGTTCATGGGGCACGGCGTCAAGCAGGGCGCCATGCACATCCAGCCCGATCAGCGCGCCGTGGTGCGCGACTCGGTGGCGATCATCGAGAAGTTCACCGGCAAGAAGCCCAAGGGCTGGCTGGGGCCGGGCCTCAGCGAGACGTGGGAGACGCTCGACCTGCTGGCCGAAGCGGGGATCGAGTACGTGTCGGACTGGGTCAACGACGACCAGCCCTACGAGATCCGCACCAGTCACGGCCCGCTGGTCTCGGTGCCCTACACGCTCGAGCTCAACGACATCCCCATGATGGTCATCCAGCACCACGAGTCATCGGCGTGGCTGCAACGCTGCCGCGATCAGTTCGACCGCCTGTACGCCGAGGGGGCCAAGGGCGGCCGCGTGATGGCGATCGCCGTGCACCCCTACATCCACGGCGTGCCGCACCGGATCAAGTACTTCGAGGCGGTGTACGACTACATGCGTAGCCAGAAGGGCGTGTGGTTCGCGACCGGGCAGGAGATCTACGAGTGGTGGAAGGCCGGTCAGCGCTGAACGCGTCGCGCGCCGGGGCCACATCCGGCGCGCCGTGCCTTGACTTCGCATAGTCGCGTATGGGACCGTGCCCGGCAATCCGCTGGCCGGTGGCGCAACCGGTCGCGTCTCGGGTTCGCTCGTTCATCCTTCGCTCGCAGTGTCGACAGACTGAGAAGGAGAGCCCCGATGGCCGCTCGTGTGACCCGACGTGAATTCCTGGAGCGTACGACAGTGGGCGGCGTCGCCGCGGCGGCGCTCGTCGCGGGCGCCCGGCCCCGCCGCGCCGTCGGCGGCGACCTCCGCGTATCCCGACTGGATCGCCGCCAGCACCAAGCCGGCCAAGCGGGGCGGCACGCTCACCCGGGCCTCGGCGTGGGACCCGCCGGTGATCGATCCGCGGCTCACCCAGTCGGTCGGGACCTTCCAGTTCGTCGGGCTCACCAGCAATCGCCTCGTGCGCTATGGGTTCGCCGACGAGGTGACCAGCGTCAGCGACCTCAGCCTCAAGGGCGATCTGGCCGAGTCGTGGACGGCGAGCCCCGACCACCGGGTGTGGACGTTCAAGCTGCGCCAGGGCGTGAAGTGGCACAACCTGGCCGCCGGTGAACGGGCGGGAGTTCGTCGCCGAGGACGTCAAGTACTGCTTCGAGCAGTACGCCAAGGAAGGCGTGCAGTCGTTCACCTTCCAGGAGATCGAGGCCACCGAGACGCCCGACAAGTACACGGTGCGCGTGCACCTCAAGAGCGCCCAACGTGTTCTTCCCGCAGAACCTGGCCGAGCCGGTCGCGGTCATGTTCCCGCGCGAGGTGCTCGAGCAGGACGGCGATCTCAAGAAGCGGCTCATCGGGACCGGGCCGTACATGCTCAAGGAGCACACCCGCAAGGTGCGCGTGGTGCTGCAGCGCAACCCCGACTACTGCGACAAGGGCCGGCCGTACATCGACGAGTACGTCATCCTCTCGACTCCCGACGCCGCCACCCGGCTGGCCGCGTTCCGCACCGGCCAGGCCGATTTCATCTGGGTCGCGAGCCCGTCGGAGGTCGGAGGTGCTGCGCAAGACGAACCCCAACGCCGTGGTGCAGGCGTTCCACAACACGCTGGCGCCGTTCGGCGTGGCGCTGGCCCAGGACAGGCCGCCCGTTCAACGACGTGCGGGTCCGCCGGGCGCATGTGCGATGGCCATCGACCGCCAGAAGATGGTGGACACGGTGTTCGAGGGCCACGGCATCATCGGCTGGGGCGTGCCCTACATCTACTATCAGGACACGCCAGCCGACCGCGAAGGACTTCGGCCCGTGGTGGCAGTACAAGCCGGCCGAGGCCAAGAAGCTCCTGACCGAGGCCGGTCACGGCAAGGGCTTCGAGACGACGCTGTTCTACTACGAGTACTTCCCGCAGATGTCGTCCGAGGTCCAGCTGGTCCAGCAGGACCTCAAGAAGAACCTCAACATCGACGTCAAGATCACCAAGCTCGACTACACGACCTACTACGGCCGCTACGTCGACAGCAAGTGGGACGGGCATGTCGTGGGGCTTCCAGTCGGGCCACGCCATCGGGGTCGACGAGCGGACCTACCAGTACATGCACTCGAAGTCGACCGAAGAACTTCTTCCGGGTCAACGATCCGGTCATCGACGAGCTGACCACCAAGCTGCGCCGGACACCCGACCGCGCCGAGCAGCGGGCGATCACCAAGAAGATCGTCGATCGCGAGTACGACCAGGTGCTGCGGCTGTGGATGCCGTACGACAACGGCTTCCTCGTCTTCCAGCCGCACATGCGCAACGCGGCGGCGCCGGCGCCTGCGCCGCACGCGACGGGTACGGCTCGCCGACGCTCGCCCGTACCTGGCTCGACAAGTAGGCGGCGCGACCCGGGCTCGAGCGCCATGTACAAGTACGTGCTCCGGCGGGTGCTGCTCGGCCGTGCCGGTGCTCGTGCTGTCGTCGCTGATCGTCTTCGGCCTGATGCGCGTCATGCCGGGCGACGCGCTGACCGCGCTGATGGCCGAGTCCGGCAACGTCGGCGAGAAGGAGCTGCAGAAGCTCCGCAAGGATCTCGGTCTCGACCTGCCGTACTACCAGCAGTACCTGGTGTGGGTGTGGCAGATGGTGAGCTTCAATCCGGGCGACTCCATCTTCACCAACGAGCCCATCCCGGTGGCGCTCAAGAAGGCGATCCCGGTCACCCTCGAGCTGGCGACGCTGGCCATGATCCTGGGCCTGGTCATCGCCATCCCCATCGGCGTGCTCTCGGCCACGCGTCAGGACACGATCGTCGGACTACGTCGGCCGGGTGGTCGCGGTCTCCGGCCTCTCGATGCCCGAGTTCTGGCTCGGCACGCTCGTCATCACCTTCGCGGCGATCTGGTTCCACTGGATGCCGCCCATCGGCTACGTGAGCTTCTGGGAGTCGCCGTGGAAGAACCTGCAGCAGTTCCTCGTGCCGGCGGCCATCCTGGGCTTCCGCCTGTCGGCGGCGACGATGCGCATGACGCGCTCGACCGTGCTCGAGGTGCTGCGCGAGGACTACGTGCGCACGGCGTGGGCCAAGGGCCTCGCCGGCAAGATCGTCGTCTACAAGCACGCGCTGAAGAACGCGCTGATCCCGGTGGTCACCATCGTCGGCGGCCAGCTCGGCGTGCTGCTGGCCGGCACCGTGGTGGTGGAGACGATCTTCGCGCTGCCCGGCATGGGGCGGCTCACCGTGGAGGCCATCCTGTACCGCGACTACCCGGTGGTCCAGACCAACGTCATGCTGGTGGCCGGGACCCTCGTCACGCTCAACCTGCTCGTCGACATGACCTACGCGTGGCTCGACCCGCGTATCCGCTACCAGTGAGGCGCTGATGTCGACCACCGCGGCGGCCCGCGTCGGTACCTTCGAGGAGCCGGAGCCGAAGCCGCCACCATCAGCCGCGTCCGGGCGCTGTGGATCGCCATGAAGCGCAAGCCGCTGGGGGCGGTGTCGGCGGCGATGCTCGTGCGTGCTCGTGCTCACGGCGGTGTTCGCCGACGTGCTGGCGCCCTACGATCCGCTGGCGCCCCAGCCGGAGATCCGCCTGGGCGCGCCCAGCCGCGCCCACCCCTTCGGCACCGACGACATCGGCCGCGACGTCCTCAGCCGCATCATCTACGGCAGCCGCATCTCGCTGTGGGTCGGACTGCTGGCGGTCGGCATCGGCACCTTCTTCGGCATGATCATCGGCCTGCTGTGCGGCTACTGCGAGGGGCGTCTCGACCTCATCATGCAGCGGGTCATGGACGCGATCCAGGCCATCCCGGGGCTCGTGCTCGCGCTGGCCATCGTCTCGGTGCTCAAGCCGAACACCACCAACGCGATGCTGGCGATCGCGGTCGTCATCATCCCGGGCAACTCGCGCATCGTGCGGGGCGCGGTGCTGTCGGCCAAGCAGAACCGCTACGTCGAGGCGGCCCAGGCCATCGGCTGCCGCCACCCGCGGCTCATCCTGAGCCACATCCTGCCCAACGTGACGGCGCCGATCCTGATCATCGCGTCGATCTGGCTGGGCAACGCGATCCTCATCGAGGCCACGCTGTCCTTCCTCGGCGTCGGCACGCAGCCGCCCACCCCGTCGTGGGGCCTCATGCTGAGCAGCACCGGGCGCGCGTTCATGGAGCAGGCGCCGTGGCTGGCGATCTTCCCCGGCCTGGCCATCAGCCTGGCCGTGCTGGCCTTCAACCTGTTCGGCGACACCCTGCGCGACGCCTGGGACCCCAAGCTGCGTAGAAGCTAGCCGAGGGCCCCGATGATTGCACGCTCGCGGAGCGCCACGGCTTTGCCGGGGCGCGGAGCGCGGGGGGCTTGGGGGGCCCGCTCGGGGCCCCCCATTACCTTGACAAGACCGAACGCCCCATCTGTAATGGCGCGCCAGAGAGTCCCGAGGAGGATGCCGATGCCGTCGTCCCGACTGATCCGTCTCGCGTGCGTGCTGTCCATCGTCGCGGTCGTCGTGGGGGCGTGGCTGGCGGTGGAGGCCCCGGCCCAGGGCAAGAAGCTCAAGATCGGCGTCGTCTTCGACTACACGGGCCCGCTGGCCGGCGGCGGCTCCGAGCTGCACGCGCTCGGCGCCAAGATCATGATCGACTACTTCGCCAAGAAGGGCGGGGTCGAAGGCTACGCGATCGAGGCGCTCTACGCCGACGCGCAGAGCAAGCCGGACGTCGCGATCAACGAGTCGGTGCGCCTGATCGAGCAGGAGAAGGTCGACATGCTGCTGGGCTTCTACTCCTCGGCCCAGTGCGTGCCGGCGGCCGCGCGGGTCGAGCAGCTGCAGAAGTTCATGTGGATCACCACCTGCATCTCCTCGGCGGTGCTGGAGAACCGCAATCTGAAATACGTGTTCCGCGTGCAGCCGAGCGGCCGGCAGTTCGGCCTGATGTCGACCGACTTCGTGCGCCCAGAACGCCAAGGCCAAGCTCGGCAAGGAGCCCAAGGATCTGCGCGTGGCCATCATCCACGAGGACGGCGCCTACGGCGTGGACGTCTCCAAGGGCAACGAGGAAGGGGCCAAGAAGGCCGGCTTCAACGTCGTGCTGAAGGAAGGCTACTCGGCCACCGCGCCCGATCTGTCGCCGCTGGTGACCAAGCTCAAGCGCGGCCGTCCCGACGTCATCTTCCACACCGGCTACAACCCGGACATCTACGCTCTTCCTGCGCCAGTCGCGCGAGCTCGGCCTGCGCTTCAGCGCGCTGATCGGTCATGGCGCCGGCTACGGCGTGTACGACAAGCTGAAGGAGTCGATGGGCAAGGACGTCAACTGGTTCTTCAACGTCGATCCCATCTCGATCTGGCTCGCCAACGAGAAGGCGCTCAAGCCCCAGCTGCTGCCGATGATCAAGACGATCGGCGACGAGTACGAGAAGGCGCGGCCGGGCACGCTCGTGCGCTCGGCCCACGTGGGCATGGCGGCCAGCAACACCTACGTGCTGATGACCGAGGTGCTGCCGCGCGCCATCAAGAAGTACGGTGGCATCGATGCCGATGCGCTGCGCAAGGCCGCGCTCGACGTCGACCTGCCGGAGGGCGGCACGATGCTCGGCTTCGGCGTCAAGTTCGCCGGCGAGGGCTCGCCCATGGCCGGACAGAACGAGCGCGCGTTCCCGATCATCATCCAGTACGTCGACGACAAGCCGTACGTGGTGTGGCCGAAGAGCCTGCAGCAGCGCGAGCCGGTGCTGCCGCTGCCGGGATCCTCGGTCTACTCCGCGAATTGACCGTTCGCCCGCGCAGCTCGAGTGCGCCCGACGGGTCGACGATGCTGACGGTCGAGGGACTCACCCGGCGCTTCGGGGGGTTCACGGCCGTCAGCAACGTCTCGTTCTCGGTCACCCAGGGCGAGATCCTCGGGCTGATCGGGCCCAACGGCTCGGGCAAGAGCACGATCTTCAACGTGCTGTCGGGCACGCTGGCGCCGAACGCCGGATCGATCCGCTTCGAGGGGCGCGAGATCGGCGGGCTGCCGCCGCACCGGATCATCAATCTCGGCATCGGCCGCACCTTCCAGATTCCCCGACCGTTCCGCCGGCTCTCGCTCGTCGAGAACGTGGTGCTGGCCGGATTCTTCGGCCAGGGTCGCGCCTCGCGGAGCGCGGCCTTCGCGGCCGCCGAGCAGGCGCTGGCCCTGGTCGGCCTGCCCACCGAGCGGACCGCCACGGTGGACGGGCTGGGCGCGGCCGCGCTCAAGAAGCTGGAGCTGGCCAAGGCGCTGGCCACCGGCCCGCGCCTGCTGCTGGCCGACGAGAGCCTCAGCGGCCTCGACGAGACGGAGATGGACCAGGCGGCCGATCTGCTACGGCGGATCTGTCGCGAGCGCGGCATCACGATCATCTGGGTCGAGCACATCATGGGCGTGCTCATGCGCATCGTCGATCGGGTCCTGGTGCTCGACCACGGCGAGAAGATCGCCGAGGGCCTGCCGGCCGCCGTGGCCGGTGATCCGCGGGTGATCGAGGTCTACCTCGGCACCCAGGCGGCGGCCGCCCGCGTCGCCGCCGCGCGCGGCTGAGGCGACGTGCTCGAGCTCTCCTCGGTGCGGGCCGGCTACGGGACCTTCCAGGCCCTCTTCGACGTCTCGCTGCAGGTGCGCCAGGGCGAGGCGGTCGCGGTGATCGGCCCCAACGGCGCGGGCAAGACCACGCTCATGCGCGTGGTCTCCGGCATGATCCGGCCGACGGCCGGCGCCATCTCGATGGAGGGCGTCGACCTGGTGACCACGCCCGCCCACCGGATCGTCGAGCTGGGGATGGCGCACGTCCCCGAGAGCCGCCGGCTGTTCGCGAGCATGACCGTCGAGGAAAACCTCAAGATGGGCGGGTTCATGGCCGCCGCGCGACCGAAGTTCCGCCAGCGCCTGGACTTCGTCTACGAGCTCTTCCCCCGGCTGCGCGAGCGTCGCCGCCAGCGCGCCGGCAGCATGTCGGGCGGCGAGCAGCAGATGTGCGCGATCGGTCGCGCGCTGATGTCCGAGCCGCGGCTGCTCCTGCTCGACGAGCCGTCGGCCGGGCTGGCGCCGGTCATCGTGGAGATGGTGTTCGACCTGGTGAAGCGGATCCGGGCCGGCGGCGTCACCGTGCTGATCGTCGAGCAGAACGTGCAGCAGGTGCTGCGGGTGGTGGATCGCGCGTATCTGCTGAAGGCCGGCAGCATTCGCGCCAGCGGGCCCGCCGCCGAGCTGCTGGCCAGCGACAGCATCCGCGAAGCCTATCTCGGCGTCTGAGGCGAGGGGAGACGGACCCGATGGGCATCTTCGACATCTACCTGCTGGAGGCGCTGATCAACGGCGTCCTGCTCGGCGGCGTGCTGGCCCTGCTGTCGCTGGGGCTCAACCTGATCTTCGGCGTCATCGACGTGGTGTGGATCTGCTACGCCGAGCTGATCATGCTGGGGATGTACGGGATGTACTTTCTGTACAGCGTGTATCACCTGCCGCTGGTGGCCGCCGGCGTCGTGTGCATCGCCGGAGTGGCCGTGCTCGGCGTGCTCCTGCACGTGGTCGTGATCTCGCCGCTGCTGGGGGCCGCGCCCATCAACCAGCTGCTGGCCACCGGCGGGGTGCTGTTTTTTCTTCAGTCGGCGGCCACCGTGATGTTCGGCGTCGAGTTCAAGAACCTCGGCATGCGGCTGCCGGTGCTGAAGCTGTCCGGGATGTTCATCAGCTACTCGCGCCTGCTGGCCTTCGGCTTCGCCCTGGTCGGCATGGTGCTGGTCTATCTGTTCCTGACCCGCACCTACACGGGCACCGCCATCCGGGCCATCTCCCAGGACCGCCAGATCATGGTGCTGATGGGCGTGGACAGCCGCCGGATCTATCTGATCACCTCCGCCCTGGGCGGCGGGCTGGCCGGGCTGGCCGCCTGCCTGCTGGTGCTGCAGTACGACATCCATCCCTTCGTCGGCCTGTCGTTCGGTCCCATCACGTTTCTGATCTGCGTGCTGGGCAGCCTCGGCAACTTCGCCGGCGGCTTCGTGGCGGCCTTCGTGTTCGCGGAGATCATCGCGCTGGGCGGGCTCTACTCCGATCTCGAGTGGGGCTACGTGCTGGCCTTCGCGTTCTTCATCGTGATGATGTTCATCCGGCCCCAGGGGCTGATGGCGCGCCGGTCGTGACGGGCGTGCTGCCCTGGCTGGCCGGCGCGGCCCTGGTCGGGCTGCCGTTCGTCTACACCTCGCCCTATCCGCTGCACATCCTGGTCATCATCCTCATCTGGTCGTTCGCGTACACGTCGTGGTCGGTGATGGGCCGGTTCGGGCTGACCTCGCTGGGCCACGGCGGCTTCATGGGGGTGGGCGCCTACGTCACGGCGCTGGCCTGGAACAAGGCCGGCCTCAGCCCCTGGCTCGGCATCCCGCTGGCCCTGGTGGCCGCCGCCGTGCTCGCCGCGGTGGTGGCCTATCCCTGCTTTCGCTTCAAGATCACCGGCCACTACTTCGCCCTGGTCACGCTGGCGCTGAGCGGCATCGTGCTGCAGGTCATCACCGCCACGCGCGATCACACCGGCGGCTCGCTCGGCTACACGCCGGAGCGCTACCAGGGCGGCAGCTCGCTGTACGCGCTGCAGTTCACCAGCAAGACCACGTGGTATCTCATCGCGCTCGGCGTCTGGGCGGTGGGCCTCTGGATCTGGTATCGCGTGGACCGCAGCATGCTGCGCTACGCGCTGGAGGCGATTGCCGAGGACGAGGATGCCGCGGCCGCCACCGGCGTGCACGTGACCGCGGAGAAGCTGAAGATCACCGTGCTGAGCGCGGTGATGACCGCGCTGGCCGGCGCCCTGTACTGTCAGTACCAGCTGTTCATCTCACCGGACACGGTGAGCGGGATCTCGGTCTCACTGCAGATGGTGTTCGCGGCGGTGGTCGGCGGCATCTACGTCGCGTATGGGCCGACGGTGGGCGCGGTGATCACGATCGTGCTGGCCGAGGTGCTGCGCATTTCCTTCGGCACCCGAGCGGTGGGCTGGGACAACCTCGTCTACGGCATCCTGCTGGTGATCTTCATCGTCTTCCTGCCCAAGGGCATTCTCGGCAGTCTGCTCGATCTGCGCCGGCCCCGCCGGCCCACCGCGCTACCCAGCACCTGAGAGGAAGCGGCGGGTAGGTGGTGATGGCCCCCTGATCGCGGTGGTCATCGGTCTCGCCGTCGCGTTGCTGGCCGGCCTCGTCTCGGTCCGCGCTGGTGTCTCCGGAGTCGTCATCGCCCAGGACCAGATCATCGGCTCACGTACCTCGTCGCCGGCGCCATCGCCTGGCGCCGGCGCCCGGACAATGCGACCGGGGCTCTGCTCCTGGCCATCGGGTACACGTGGTACATCCCCGACTTCCAGGCCGCGCCGGTGCCGGCGATCGCCAGCCTGGCGTTCGCCACTCGCCGGGTGGTCAACGTGCTCTCGGGGTACGTGCTGCTCGCCTTTCCATCCGGTCGACTCGGCAGCAGGCGCCATCGCCTCCTCATGGCGTACGCGATCGCGCTGACCGCGATCCAGGTGCCGCCTCGGTTGCTGCTGGTGGACCGCATCCCCGGCGTGGCCCGGCAGGTCGATCGGATCACGACGCTCGGCTGCGACTGCGTCAATCCCTTCGTGCTGGTCTCCGCCCCAGGTCTGTTCTCGCGCATCGAATCGGTGACCGCATTCCTGACGACGGTCGGCGTCGTCGCCATCTTGGGGCTCGTGATCCTGCGCCTGATCGAGGCGACCGCACCGATGCGTCGCGTGCTCTGGCCCGTGCTCTTTGGCGCGCTCGTCAGCCTGCTCGTCTTCGCCTTCAACGTCGTCGTGTCTCACCTGGGCCACGCCATCGAGGTGACCGGCGCGCTGGCCTGGATCGTCCCCTCGGCCGGGCGGCGGTGCCGATCGGGTTTCTCGTGGGCCTGCTCCGGATGCGGCTGGGCCAGGCCGCGGTCGGCCATCTGGTGGTCGGGCTGCATGGTGACCGAACGCCGGCCTCGCTCGAGCACGCGATCGGCCAGGCCCTTCACGACCCGTCGGTGAAGCTCGGATACTGGTCGTCGGCGGCCGGCACCTATGCCGACGGCACCGGCAAGGCGCTGGCCATGCCCGGGCCAGGCTCGGGGTTGTCGGTCGCCATCGTGAAACGCGCCGACGTACCGCTCGGCGCGATCATCCACGATGCGGTGCTCGACGACGACAAGCCACTGCTCGATGCCGTGTCGGCCGCCTTCGCCCTGGCGCTCGACCGGGACCGGCTCGCCTCGACCGTCCACGCCCAGGCCTCGGACGCCGGGCAGCTGCCGGGCGGGCCGGTGACCTTTCTGTACGCCGACGTCGAGGGCTCGACGGCGCTGCTGCACCGGCTCGGCGAGCGGTACGCCGACGTTCTCGCCGAGGAGCGGCGCCTGCTTCGCACCCTCGTCCGACAGCACGGAGGGTTCGAGATCGACTCGCGGGCCGACGAGTTCTTCGCCGCGTTCCCGGAGACCGGCGACCCTGTCGGCGCCGCGCTCGGGATTCAGCGACGGTTGCGTGACCACGCCTGGCCCCAGGGCGTGGCCCTGCTTGTCCGGATCGGGTTGCACTGGGGGCAGCCGCAGATGACCGACGAGGGCTACGTCGGCCTCGACGTGCATCGGGCCAGCCGCATCGGATCGGCGGGGCATGGCGGGCAGATCCTGTTGTCGGAGGTCACGCGGCAGCGCGTGGAATCGCGCCTGCCACCGGATGCGACGTTGCACCGGCTCGGAGCCTTCGCGCTGAAGGGCCTGCCAGGCCTGGAGCCGATCTCGCAGCTCACCGTGCCCGATCTGCCGCACGCATTCCCACCACTCCGCCTCGAGACGTCCGCCCCGGACGGCGGATTGACGCCGCGGGGCGACGAAGCCGATGGGCCTTTTCCCGCAGCCTGCTAGGCGCCCATCCGGGCGGCGCGGATCGATTCGCCCGCGGATCTCCTCGGTCAGGCGCGCCTTGTACGCGGAAAACTCGGCGGTGGTCTTGAGGGTGTAGTGCCGCGGGTGGGGCAGGGTGATGGCGAGCTCGCTCTTGATCCGGCCGGGCCGCGCCGTCAACACCGCCACGCGGTTGGCCATGAAGATCGCCTCGTCGATGTCGTGGGTCACGAACAGCACCGTCTTGCGGTCGGCTTCCCAGATCCCCAGCAGCAGCTCCTGCATCAGCGCCCGGGTCTGGTTGTCGAGCGCGCCGAACGGCTCGTCGAGCAAGAGGATCTCGGGGTCGTTGGCCAGCGCGCGGGCCAGGGCCGTGCGCTGCTGCATGCCGCCGGACAGCGTGCGCGGATAGTGATGCTCGAAGCCGCCCGAGCCCGACGCGCGCGATGTAGCTGGGCGGCCACGCGGGCCTGCTCGCCTGCGGCCATGCCCTTCTCGCGCAACCCGAAGCGGATGTTCTCGCTCGACGGTCAGCCAGGGGAAGAGCGTGTAGGACTGAAAGACCATGCCGCGGTCGGCGCCGGGGCCGCGCACCGGCGCGCCGTTGACGAGGACCCGACCCGTGGTCGGCTGATCGAGGCCGGCGACGATGCGCAGCAGCGTCGACTTGCCGCAGCCCGAGGGCCCCAGCAGGACCAGGAAATCGTGGTCGTCGACGATCAGCGACGTCGGCTCGAGCGCGCGCGTCGCCGGGCGGCCGCCGCAGACCGGAGAACGTGCGGCTGACGCCGTCGATCAGCAGGCCGGCCACGCGCCGCCGGTCAGCCGAGACTCCAGGGGAACAGCTGTCGGTTCAGCTGCTTGAAGCCGTAGTCGGAGACGAGGCCGATCAGGCCGATCACCACGATGCCGAAGATGATCTGTCCCGTGTCGAGCAGGGCCTGGCTGTCGGTGATCATGTGGCCGATCCCGCTGGAGCTTCCGATGAGCTCGGCCACGATCACGTACGTCCACGCCCAGCCCAGGACCAGCCGCAGCGTCTCGGCGATGTCGGGCGCGCTCGAGGGCAGGAGCACGCGACGGACGATGCCACCCGAGCGTGCGCCCAGCGTGTAGGCGGCCTCGACCAGATCGCGCCGCGTGCCGCCGACGATGACCGCCACCATCAGCACCAGCTGGAAGAACGAGCCGATGAAGATGACCAGCAGCTTCTGGGTCTCGCCGATGCCGGCCCACAGGATCAGCAGCGGGATGAACGCCGAGGCGGGCAGGTAGCGCGCGAAGGACACGAACGGCTCGAAGAACGCCTCGATCGGCCTTGTAGGCGCCCATGGCGATGCCCAGCGGCACTCCGATCGCGGCGGCCAGCGCGAAGCCGCCGAACACGCGCCAGATGGTCACGCCGATGTCGCGGTAGAACCCGTGCACCACGAGCAGCTGCCAGCCGGCGCCCAGCATGGTGAGCGGATCGGCCAGGAACGTCCGGTTGACGAAGCCGCCCAGCGTGGCGACGGCCCAGGCGGCGACGAACACCACGAAGAACGCCACGCCGAGCACGAGCGCGGTGACGGCCGAGACCGGGACCAGCGGCCTCACCGCGGGCGGCTCACTTGAGAAAGCGCGTGTCGATGATCGCGTTGATGTCGGGCACGGTCTTGATGATGCCCAGCTCCAGCAGCAGCTCGGCCGCCTCGCGGCTGAAGGCCTGCAGGTCGCCGGCGAAGAACTTGGCGTTGGCCGCCCGGTCCTGCCAGCGCAGGTAGGACTGCGATTTCTCGAACTGCTCGCCCGTCTGCTTGACCGCCCCGCCCATGATCTCGAAGCTCTTCTTGGGCTCGGCCCGGATCATGTCGACGGCGTCGAAGTACCCGTTCACCAGGGCCTGGACGAGCCGGGGGTTGTCACTGATGAACTTCGGCGTGCAGCCGAAGGTGTCCATGACCATGGGGTAGTCGAGCGTGGTGGCGATGATCTTGCCCGCCTCCGGCTTGTCGCGCACCGTCGACAGATAGGGCTCGTAGGTCATGGCCGCGTCGTTCTGGCCCGCGACGAAGGCCTGGGCCGCCGGCCCCGGCTCGAGATTCACCACCGTGACGTCCTTCACCGTCAGCCCGTTCTTCTTGAGCATCCAGGCCAGCGTGAAAAATGGGGCGGTGCCCGGCGACGACGCGGCCACCGTTTTCCCCTTCAAGTCACTGATCTTCCCGATCGTGTTCCTCACCACCATGCCGTCGGCGCCGAACGACTTGTCGAGCTGCACGACCTGCTTGGTCGGCACGCCGTTGGCGTTCCAGACGATCCACGTCTCCACCGTGGTGGCCGCGCACTGCACGTCGCCGGAGGCGATGGCCAGATGCCGGTCCTTCTGGGGAATGAACTTGATGGTCGCGTCCACGCCCTGCTTCTTGAAGAGGCCGGCCTTCTCGGCCAGCGACAGCGGGGCGAAGCCCGTCCATCCGCTCATGGCCACGGTGACCTTCGGTAGATCCTGGCCGGTCACCGGAGTCACGGCGACCACGGACACCAGCAGCGCGACGAGCAGCCGAAACGTGCGCATCGGCGTTCCTCCCGGGCGCGATTCTACCGAACACCGGCGAGCTGTGCGTGGCGGGGTGGAGCTCACGATCCGAGCCGGGGAGAACGCCGGTGCTTCAACGAGGACGAGCGCCCGCCGGCGTGGCCGCGGCCGTCAGCGTACGGCGGTCAGCGCTTCGTGACGGGAGCGAAGGGGGCGGTGTAGTAGTAGCGGGCGCGCTCGAGCACGGCATCGGCGATGTCGGTGCGCAGGCCGCCGAGCGCGAGCAGCGCCGCCTGAGCCGGGGGCATGACCGGCGTCGAAGCGGTCTCCGCGACGAGGAGATCGCGGAGCGAGGCGGTGTCGCCCTCGGCCCCGAAGACCTCGCGGTACGCGCGATCGACGGCAGACTCGAGCCGCTCGTAGTGCTCGACCGGCACCACGTGCGAGTGGCTCCGGCTGATCTGGTGGAGCAGACCCCGGTGGACCTGCCGGTCGAAGTTGTCGAGCCGGTACGCGCAGAGCAGACAGACACTCCGCGTGGCGAGCATCTCGCTCCAGAGGCTCTCCAGCTCGGCGGCGGCCTCCGGGTCGCGGTCGCACAGGAGATTGACCATCTCGCCGAACACACGAACCCGTCCGTTGCCGGCGCCTTCGGCCCGATCGAGCATCGGGTTGACGAAGCCCAGGAACTGATCACGGTCCAGCCGGCCGTTGACCAGCAGGCCGGCCAGGCAGGTCTCGGCGTCGAACACGACCAGCTGATCGCGCGCGCGCACCGCCGCCACCTCCACCTGCAGGCCCAGCTGCGCGTCGAGCGCCCGGATGTGCGGGGGCGTGGCGACGATCACCGCGGCCTCGCCGGCGAGCAGACCGGCGCCGACGAACTGCGTGACCGCTCGGGTGAGAAAGCCGTCGTCGGTGTAGAGCTGCACGATGTGATCGCAGGGCTGCGCCGAGCGGAGCAGCGGCTGCCAGGGCGGCGCGGACGACACCGGCTACCTCAGCGGCGCGACGACGACGTCGGTGGGGTGCCCGTTGAGGAAATTCTCGAGGTTGGTCACGGCGCGCAGCAGGCCGTCGCGGATCACCTCGGGTGTCTGGCCGGCGTTGTGGGGCGAGAGCACCACGTTGGGCAGCGCGAGCACGGTGTCGTCGGGCTTCAGCGGCTCCTCGTGGAAGACGTCGAGCCCCGCGCCGGCGATGCGTCCCTGTCGGAGCGCGTCCAGCAGCGCCTCGCGCTCGACCAGCGCCCCGCGGCCGGTGTTGATGAGGAACGCGGTCTTCTTCATGAGCGCCAGCTCGCGGCGGGTGAGAAAGCCCCGGGTCTCCGGCGTCAGCCGCAGGTGCAGGCTCACGAAGTCCGCCTGCTTGAGGATCTCGTCCTTGGAGGCCGGCTGGGCGCCGAGGCTCTTGATGTGACCCTCGTCGCCACGGGCACTCCAGGCCAGCACCTCCATGCCGAGCGCCTTGGCCACCGCGATCACGCGCGCGCCGATCGTGCCGGTGCCGAACACGCCGAGCGTCTTGCCCAGGCACTGGGTGAGCATCTCGCGCGGCCAGGCGCCGCCGCGCATCTCGCGGTCGATCTTCGGAATGTGCCGGCCGATGGTCAGCATCAGGGTGATGGCGTGCTCGGCCACCGCGAAGGCGTTGACCCCGGGCGTGTTGCACACGGTGATGCCGCGGCGGCCGGCGGCCTCCAGGTCGATGTTGTCGGTGCCCGTGCCCCACACCGAGACCATCTTGAGATCGCGACAGGCGGCGAAGACCCCATCGCTGAAGCGGGCGTGCGCTCGGATGTTGATGGCCACGCGGGCCCGCCCGATGCGCGTGATCAGCTCGGTCTCGTTGTCGGCGCCGCGCGCGCTGACGACCCGGGTCTCGCCGATCTTCTTGGCGCGCTCGTGCGCGGCCGAGCCCTCGAACACACTCGGAAAATCGTCGGGGACCGCGATCAGGGGCTCGGCCACCTCAGATGCCGTCCGCGAAGGCGGCCTGCGCGGCGGCCACGCCGGCGCCCGGCTCGGCCTTGTACCCCAGATCCCGCAGGGCCAGCTCGAGGGCCGACAGGGCCGGCAGGATGTACTGCGGGCTGGCGGTCATGCCCATGGTGCCGATGCGCAGGGTCGAGGTGCGGAGCTTGTCGAGCCCGGTGCCGATGAGGACGCCGTAGCGCTCGCGCATCGCCTGCACGACGGCGGCCGGCTCGACGCCCCGGGGCGACTTGATCGCCGCCACCGTGTTGGACGCGATGGACGCGTCCGGGAACATCTCGAGGCCCATGGCCTTCACGCCGGCGCGCAGCGCCCCGCCGGCCAGCGCGTGACGACGGAAGCGCGGGGCGAGGCCCTCCTCGAGGATCAGCCGCACCGCGACCCGCATGGCCTCGGTGAGATGGGTCGGGATGGAGACGGGCTGGCGGCGCGGTGCGCCGTCGGGCACGCTGCCGCCGCGCGAGGCCGGCACCCACCACTCCTTCCAGCGCAGCAGGTCGTAGGCGAAGGAGTGCGCCTTGCTCTTGCGCTGCTCCATGGCCTCCCAGGCGCGCGGGCTCACGCTCACCAGCGACAGGCCGAGGGGCGCGGCCAGACACTTCTGCGAGCCGGTCATGTTCAGGTCCACGCCCCACTCGTCGGTGCGCACGTCGATGCCGGCCAGGGACGATACCGTGTCGAGCATGTAGAGGCTTCCGACCGCGCGCGCGATCTTGCCGACCTCGGCGGCCGGGTAGGTGGCGCCGGTGGAGGTCTCGTTGTGCACGAGCGTGATGGCCTTGGGGCGCACGCGCTCGGCCTCGCGGGCCAGTCGGTCCAGGTCCAGGCGCGCCCCCAGCTCCACCGGGAACTCGGTCCACTCCGCGCCCACTCGGTTCATGATCTCGCGCATGAGGAGGCCGAACTGCCCGGCGCCGACGACCAGCACGCGATCCCCCGGCTCGATGACGGAGAGCGCGCTGGCTTCCAGCGCGGTGCGGCCCGAGCCCGGCATGAGGATGACCTCGTTGCGGGTCTGGAAGACGTCGCGCAGGGCCATCGTGGTCGGCTCCAGCACCCCCTCGTCGAACGAGCGGTCGTACTGGATCGAGGGCGGCTGGTTCATGGCCTGGATGACGGGCCACGGCAGCTCGGTGGGGCCGGGGATCATCAAGATCGGGTCGGGTCTGCACCTGCGTCCAGTTCGGCGTTGCGCTCACGTGATCTCTCCTACGGTCGGCAGTGGCGCCATTCTATCACCCGATCCGCGCTCCCCTCGGACGCGACCAGACTCCGTGGGGCAATGGTGGTGTCGACATGCGGCGCGGTGTGGGTGAACGCTATTTCGGTTTCGTGGCCCCGACGTTCAACTCACCGCTGGCGCGGGCGTGCGGTGAATGAGGTAGAGGTTGCGCGCGTAGACGAACAGGCCAGCGGCCTGGCCGAGGATGAACACCGGATCGCGCCGGTAGATGGCGTAGCCGAGCATGATGATTCCGCCGCCCACCGAGAAATACCAGAACTGATTGGGCACCACGCTCTTGCGCCGACGCTCCGAGGCAATCCACTGGACGAGGAAGCGCGCCGAGAAGAAGGCCTGCCCGAGCAGGCCAATGCCCAGCCACATCTGCTCCGTGGTCATTGTGCGTGTCCCCCGCGGGAAAGTGGGATGACCGGGCGGCGGCGGTCCGCCGCCGCCCGCCTATGAAGCGCGGCCGAACAGCGCCTGGAGTACCTTGTAAGCTTTACGAACGTCTTCGGGCCGGCGGCGGCCCGCCACGAGGGCAAAAATTTTCTCAGCTTCTTCGGTCGGCACGGCGGCGGGACGGTCGGCGCGCACGTCGGTGAGCTCGCGCAATGGAATCTCGAGGGCCACCGACACGTGATAGAGACTATCGATGGAGATCGATTTTTCGCCACGTTCCACTTCACCGATGAACTTGCCGCTGAGGCTGGACCGCTCGCCTAGCCGCTCCTGACTCAGACCCCGCTGCTTGCGCAGTGCCCGCAGACGCTGGCCCAGGAACTTTCGTACGTGCTTGACGGCTCGATCTCCCACGGGACTCTTCCCTCACGAGACCACGAATTCCGTGCCGGACATCGGCGCTCGGGTCTTTAGCGTAACACCCGAGGGAAGTCTCACAACCTCTTGTCGGTGTTCGCCGCTCACGGAAGAGGTTCGGTGCCGCCGGTCATGATCGCCAGCACGAGCGCGCCCGCGTCGCTGCGCACGGTGTGAATGCAGCCGGGCGGTCGACGCGCGTAGTTGCCCGCGGTGCACGTCCCGGTGTCGTCGGTGATGCTGCCCTCGAGCACGTAGATCTGCTCGTCACCCAGGTGACGATGGCGCGCGACGGTGGCGCCCGCGCTATAGCGCATCAGCACCGCCTTGCGATCGGCCTCTTCCCACAGCACCTTCCAGAACACGCCGGGCCGTCGCTCCACCCACGGGCGATCCGCGACGTCGACATAGAGACTGGTGGGGGCGGTCACGGGAGGTCGACCTCGACCACGCCGTCGGTGACCCGCACGGCGTACACCGGGACCGAGAGATCGGGATTGACCCGGCACACACCGGTCGCGAGATCGAAATCGAAGCCGTGCCAGGGGCACACCGCGGTGATCCCCCGCCAA
>CAVZOE010000019.1:0-15196 GCA_963776725.1 uncultured Candidatus Rokubacteria bacterium
GGAGACGGACGTGAGACATCGCGTGAGTGTGCTGACGCTGGGCGTACTGACTCTCGCCGTCTTCCTCTGCGCGGCCGGCGAGCGGACGATGGCGCAGGCGCCTCCGAAGTGGGACGACGTCGTTGCCGCCGCCAAGAAGGAAGGCGTCGTCGTGTGGTCGTTCTTCGGCGCGCCGGGCGCGTCCACCGAGAAGCAGAGCCGCGAGTTCGAGCGCCTGTACGGCATCCGCGTGGAGCTGGCCCCGGCGCGCACCGGCGATTTCGAGGCGCGCTGGAACGCCGAGCGGGCGGCGGGCAAGCCCAGCATCGACGTGCGCTCGTCGGGGAGCCCCGAGAACCGGCGGCTGGCCGCTCGCAACCTCGATCAGTCGTTCGGCACGCTGCCCGCGCTGCAGGAGCCCGGCGTGGAGTGGATCATCGACCCGCTGGTGGACGTGAAGGCGGGTCACGGCCACACGCTGCACTTCACCGCCGGCGGCTACTTCCTGCTCGTGAACAACAAGCTGGTACCGCCGGAGATGGGACCCCGGAGCTACAAGGATCTGGAGGATCCGAAGTACAAGGGACTGATCCTTCTCTCCGAGCCCATCGGACCCTCGCCCGGCTCGCGCTGGGCCGCCTACGCCTGGCGCGCGTACGGTGACGAGCACCTGCGCAAGGTGATCAGCAACGTGAAGGCGCTCACCCGCGCCGAGATCGACGCGCCCAAGCAGATCGCCCGCGGCGAGTACGGCATCTTCATTCATCCCACCCAGGTGGGCGCCGCGGACATCTGGAGGCTGCCCAAGCCGCACCCGTTCCGCCTCGTCGTGCCGGAGGACGGCGTGATGCTGCTCACCGGGGCGATGAGTCTGCTCCAGGGCGCGCCCCATCCCAACGCGGCCAGGGTCTTCATGAACTACATGCTGACCAGATCGGCGCAGCAGCTCGGCGCCGACGACGCGGGCGGGCCCTTCATCCGCCGCGACGTGAAGCCGGCGGTGCCGGAGCTCGCGCACTTCGCGACGGCCAAGCCGTTCCCGAACAATCCCGACACCTACGAGTTCGGCTCGAAGCTCTTCTTCGAGTGGTCGGCCAAGGCCGAGCCCTATCTGAAGGCATCAGGTCTCAAGCAGTAGTGCCGCGCCTGCTGCGCCGCGACACGCTGCTGCCGCTGCTGTTGCTGGCCGTGACGGTGGCCATGGTCATCTATCCCCTGGCCATGGTGCTCTACGGCAGCGTGCGGGACGTGGCGCCCGGACAGCCGGGCGCCTTCACGCTCGACAACTGGCGGACGGTGCTCGCCGACCCCAGCACGCTGCAGCTGCTGGCGACGAGCGTCCTGATCGCCGTGCCCCGGACCATCCTGGCGCTGCTCCTGGCCACCGTCTTCGCGTGGTGCCTGGCCCGCACGACGACACCGGGCAAGCGCTTGCTCGAGGGACTGCTGGTGTTCTGTTCTTCCTGCCGGAGCTACCGTGGGTGCTGGCCTGGATGCTGCTGGGTGCGCCGAACGTGGGCCTGCTCAACCAGTGGCTGCGCCTGCTCGTGCCGGGTGTGGAGACGTTCGTCAACGTCTACTCGTACGGTGGGCTCATCGTGCTGGGCGCGGTGCGCTCCGCCCCGGTGCTCTTCCTGTTCGTCTACCCGGCGTTCCAGGCGATGGACGCCACGCTGGAGGAAGCCGCGCGCATGGCGGGGGCGAGCGCCTGGCGCACGATCTGGCGCATCGACCTGCCGCTGCTGCTGCCCGCCCTGCTGGCCTCCGGCATCCTCTCGTTCGTGGTGGCCATGGAGGCGTTCGAGATCCCGCAGCTGCTGGGCACGCCCGCGAAGATCTTCGTGTTCACCACGCGGATCTACGATCTCGCCTACGGCGGCCACGTGGCGCGCTTCGGCCCGGCCATGGTGCTGGCCGTGCTGCTGCTGCTGCTCACCGTGAGCCTCATCGCCGTGCAGTGGAGAATCCTCAGGGGCCGCGCCTACACCACGATCTCCGGCCGCGGCTACCAGGCGCGGCCCCTCGATCTCGGCGCCTGGCGCTGGGCGCCGTTCGCGGCCATCGTCACCTTCTTCATCGTGTTCGGGGCGCTGCCCTTCGTGGTCTTGCTGCTGAACTCGTTCATGGAGCTGAGCGGCTTTCTCTCGTGGGAGATGCGGACGACCCGGCACTGGACCGACGCACTGTCACGCACCGCCGTGCTCACGTCGGTCAAGGACACGCTCGCCGTGGGGGTGACGGCGGCGACGCTCGGCATGATCGTCTCGGCGCTCATCTCGTACGTCGTCACCCGCACCCGGTGGGCCGGCCGCCAGGTCCTCGACATGGTCGCGTGGGCGCCGTGGGCGGTGCCGGGCCTGGTCATGGCGCTGGGGTTCTTGTGGGCGTTCGTGTCGCTGCCCATCTACGGCACGCTGTGGCTGCTGGTGCTGGTGTTCGTGGCGCGCGGGCTGCCGGTGGGCTCGCGGTTCTTCACCGCGACGATGGTCCAGATCGGCGCCGAGCTCGAGGAATCCGCGCGCATCCACGGCGCCTCCTGGCTGCGGACCTTCGTGAGGATCTGGGTGCCGCTGCTGCGGCCGGCCATCCTGGGGGCCTGGATCCTGCTCTTCGTGGTGGCGGTGCGGGTCCTGGATCTCGCGGTGCTGCTCGCCGGCCCCGGCAGCCGCATGCTCTCGGTCGATATCTTCCTCTGGACCGTCACCGGCCGGCAGGAAGCAGCTTCCGTGCTGGCCCTGCTGCAGACCGCGCTGGTGGTGGCGGGCTACGTCGTGGCCCGGCTGCTGCTGGGCCGCACGCCCGCGCAGAGCGCGGTGTGAGCCGATGAGGCCCTCACGGCGGTTGACGGACCCCACGGACCCTCCTAGGCTAGCGGGCAAGCGGCCGTCCCGGCCCTGGGGACGGCAAGGAGACGAGCGATGCAGCTGACCATCGAGCGGGTGCTGGCGTTCAACGGTCTCGACGTGCTGGTGGCGCGGGACGAGGGGCTCTTCGAGGCGGAGGGGCTGGATCTGCGGATCGTCGCGCCGGCGCCCGACGAAATGCGCTCGGCCGCCGACGGCACGCTGACCCGGCCGGTCACCAATCAGGGCCTGCTCGTCGATCGCGGCGAAGCCGGCATGTTCCAGGGGTGAGAGTGCGGCAATAACCGCCGGGTGGCGGAAAGTGCCGCGGGAGCGCTGCAGATCGGACGTCGCTCGATGGTGGTGTGCGCGGCCCTGGTGGTGGGACCGAATTCCAGCGTCTTCACGCCGCAAGAGCTGGCGGGCAAGCTCGTGGCTCTCGACTATGGCAACGGCACCGCCTACGCCGGGCTGCTGATGCTCGAGGGGGCGATGGCGCGGGAAGCCATCACCACCTGTGGCGCAACATCGCACGGCGGCGACCGGCTGGCCGCGCTGCGACGGGGTGAGTTCGAGGCGACGGTCCTGCAGGAGCCGTGGATCACGGCGGCCGAGAAGGCCGGCTGTCGCATCGTCTCGACCACGTTCTTTCACGGCACGTGGGTCGCCGATCAGAGCGTGAGCCCCGAAGCCTACGCGGCCTTCCTGCGCGCGGTCACCCGCGCCGTCCGGCGCATCAACGCCGACAAGCGCAAGTACGTGACCTACTACCTTCGCGACTTCCCCGACTACCCGGAGCTGGCGGGCGTCACGGCCGACGATTTCGACCTGAACCGCGTCCAGCTCAAAGAGCCGGGCCCGATTCCCGAGGCCGAGGCGCGGTGGGCGTGGGAGTGGATGTCGAGCTGGGGCGTGCTCGAAGGGTCCTTCGACGTCGGTGCGCAGATCAACCGGCGCGTCGAGCGCGAGGCCCACGCCCATGCTACGGTGAGCGCTGGCTAGGACGAGACCTCACTCATAGGGGAGGAACAGCGATGGCCAAGGCCAAGGCCAAGGTGAAGAAGCGCAAGCGCGCCAAGATTCGCGACCTCAAGCCGCGCAAGCAGGTCAAGGGCGGCCTCAGAGTCCGGCGCTCCGAGGACCCCTGCGCGGGCGGCGAGGTCACCCGATAGCTCCAGCTCCCGCAAGCTTCGACGCCGTCGTGGTCGGCGGTGGCCTGCTCGGCACCGCCACGGCGTATCACCTCGTCGGCGCGGGCGCGCGCACGCTGCTGGTGGACCGCATGGACGTCGGCCGCGCCACCGACGCCGGCGCCGGCATCCTCTCGCCCGAGACCAACAGCCGCGACACCGACACGTGGTTCACCCTGGCCGTCGCCGCCGTCGAGTACTATCCCGCGCTCATCGAGCGCCTGCGCGGCGAGCAGGGCGGCGACACCGGCTACGCCCGCTGTGGACAGCTCGTGGTCGCCGTGTCCGACGACGAGATCGCGCCGTTCGAGCGGGCCAGGCGTCTCGTCTTCGAGCGCCAGCGGCAGCGTGGCCGGCCGTCCACCGACGATCTCCGCGAGGTGAGCTCGGCCGAGGCGCGCGAGCTGTTCCCCGCGCTGGCGCCGGTGCACGGGGCGATCTATTCGCGCGGCGGCGCCCGCGTGGACGGCCGGCTCCTCAACCGCGCCCTGCGCACCGCCGCCGAGGCGCGCGGCCTGATGGTGCGTCAGGGCGGCGTGGAGCGGCTGATCCGTGAAGGCGATACGGTCACCGGCGTCGTGGTCGGCGGCGAGACGGTGTCGGCGGGGAGCGTGGCCATCGCCGGCGGCGCGTGGTCGGAGGCGTTCGGCTCGCAGCTGGGCGTGAGCATCCCGGTCGCGCCTCAGCGCGGGCAGATCATCCACCTCGGCCTGCACGGGACCGATACCGGCCGCTGGCCGGTGATCAGCGCCTTCCATCATCACTACCTGGTCGCCTGGCCGGACAGCCGCGTCGTCGCCGGCGCCACCCGCGAGACGGGATCCGGCTTCGCCCCGCACACCACGGCCGCCGGCGTGCGCGACGTGCTGGCCGAGGCGCTCCGCGTGGCGCCGGGCCTGGCCACCGCAGAGATCCGTGAGATTCGGGTGGGCCTGCGCCCGTTCGCCGCGGACACGCTGCCCGTGCTCGGCCCCGTGCCCGGCGTGCGCGGCGTGTTCCTGGTCACCGGCCACGGACCGTCGGGACTGACGCTCGGTCCCTACAGCGCCAAGCTCGTGGCCGCGCAGATGCTCGGCAAGGCGCCCGAGATGGACATGACGGCGTACTCGGTCGCTCGCTTCGCTTCCGCCTAAACGCGCACCACGATCTTCCCGACCTGGGCGTCGGACTCCATGAAGGCGATGGCGGCCGGCAGCTCGTTGAACGCGAACGCTCGGTCGACCAGCGGACGAAGCGAGCCGTCCTCCAGGTTCGGCATGATGTCGCGAACGAATCCCCGGACCGTCTCCGCGCGCTCCGCGGCGTTGCGCAGCCGGTTGCTCACGCCGAACACGGTGAGGCGCTTGCTGTGCAGCGCTTCAAGATCCAGCGTGGCGCTCATGGTGCGGTCCATGTGCCCACGATCGCCAGGCGCCCCTCGAAGCCGAGGCTCTTGATGCACTCGGCGAAGACGGTGCCGCCCACCGCGCCCGCCTTGCCGCCCAGCAGCTCGCCGCGATTCAGCGACGTGGCCCGCACGCGGACGAGCACCTCGCCCGCCTTGGGCTCGGGCGTGGCCGTCTCGCGCAGCTCGACCGTCGTCCCGCTGGTGCCCGGCGCAATCCAGTACGCTTTCATGGTCAGTCCCCCTGGGTGGGGTTGACTATACGCTGTTGACCACGTGCAGCCGGCCTCACCGCGGGGGCGCGGTCGCCGACCGTGGCGCTGTTGCCGGCCCCGCCAGAAGACCGTTCTGGATGTTGACGGAGCGCGTACCGACCCCGGTGTGAAAGGCGGCGTCGCGGACCGTGACGACGATCGCCTGGGAGCCGTTGGCCACGCGTGATGAGTCCCAGGGAAGCGTGACGTGGTTGCCGCCGACGCTCGCCGTGGCGAGCGTGGTGCCGCCGATCGACAGCGTGAATGTCCGTGTCCTCGCCGCCGCCCCCTCGACCCAGACGTCTGACCACACGACGCCGCTCACGGTCGCGCCGGCCGGCGGGCTCGTGATGAACACCCCGAGCGGCGGGCCGTTGTCGACGATGAGACCGCGGGTGGCGGTCGCGCCGTGGCCGGCCGCGTCGCGCACGGTCGCAACGATGGTCTGGGGGCCGTTGGCCACGCGCGATGAGTCCCAGGGAAGCGTGACGTGATTACCGCTGGCGCTCGCCGTGGTGAGCGCGGTGCCGCCGATCGATAGTGTGAATGTCCGGGTCCCCGCCGCCGCCCCCTCGACCCAGATGTCCGACCACACGACGCCCCCCACCGTCGTGCCGACCGGCGGGCTCGTGATGAACACGTCGAACGCGCTGCGAACGATGAGATTGCGGGTGGCGACCCCGACGTGGCCGGCCGCGTCGCGCACCGTCGCCGTGAGCGTGATGACACCGGACGGGATCGAGGAGCTGTCCCAGGCCAGGGTCGCGTGATTGGTCGCGGTGCCCTGGGCGACGACGGTGCCACCGACGGTCAGCGTGAAGGCGTTCGACGTGCCAGCGAAGTTCTCCACCCACACGTCGGTCCACACGATGCCGTTCACCGTCGCTCCTGTCGCCGGGCTCGTGATGAAGACGCGGGGCTCCGACGGGACGAGGGTGGCGATGAAGGCGTCACTGGAGCCACCGCCGTATTCCGCCTGATACGGCCGGACGGTCGGGAAGCTCGCCGACATGGTCCTGCCGGTGAGATACACGGTGCCACTCGCGGTCGCATGCAGCGCGGTGACTGTCGTCTGGGCGTCGGCGAAGTAGGTCGAGTAGACGAGCGAGCGACCGTCGGGTGTCATCTTGACGACGAAGCTCGACGGCACCTGCCCGAACTGTGGCGCCAGCGCGTTCTGTTGTGGGAAATCCACTGACGACGTCCCGCCGGCGAGGTAGATGTTGCCCGCGCCGTCGAGCGCGATCGCCCCGGCCCCATCGCCGCCCCTGCCGCCGAGGTACGTCGAGAAGACGAGCGCGGAGGCCGTGGCGTTCAGTCGCGCGACGAAGGCGTCGGTTTCCCCGCCGGCCATGGCGGGCTGCCGGGCATTGACCGTGGGCAGTCCAGGGCCGGCCTGGCCGGTGATGTACGCGTCGCCGCTCGGGTCGACCGCGATCGCGAACGGGAAGGTCCTGGTGTTGCCGAAGAACGTCGCATAGGCCAGCGACCCGTCGGGCGCGATCTTGGCGACCAGGCCGGCGAACCCGAGCTCCGCGGTAGGCTGGACCACGCCGGGCGTCGTCGGGGGATTGATGATGTCCTGACAGCATTGCAGAAGGCCCGTCACGTACGCGGCGCCGGCCCGGTCGACGGCGATGGAGATGGTCTCGAAGGACTCGGTCTCGAACTGAAATCTGTAGAGAAAGCGCGAGTAGTCGGCGGCGATGGCTTCGACGACCGTGCCAAATCTTGACGAAGAGGGATCCGGCTCCAGCGAGATGCCAAAGGCCGTGACATACATGTTGCCGGCCTCGTCGATGGCGATGCCGCCCGGCCGGACATTGCCCAACCCCCCGATCGACGTCGAGAAGAGGATCGCGCCCGTGGGGTCGAGCTTGGTGACGTAGGTGCCGACATCTCGTCCCGGCACCTGCGGCTCCCCGGAGGTGAGTGACTTCAGCGTCGGACAGACGAACTGGACGTCAGCGAAATCATACGGGCACGTGCTGACGATGTAGGCGTTGCCGGCGGCGTCGGCGACGAGTCTGAATAGCTGCATATCGCCCAGAGTGACGGAGTAGAGCAGCGTCTGGCCGTCGGCGCTGAGCTTCACGACCTGGTCGGTGGCCCCGGGAAAGCCGCTGGCGGTGTAGATGTTGCCGGCGTCGTCGACACCGACGCCGACACTGCTCTCGCCGCCCATGCCGCCCAGGTAGGTCGAATACGTCACGACGGGATCGATCACGAGCGGCCTCGAGCGGTTGTACGCTCCGACCTCGAATCCGATCCGCGAGCCCCGGATCCTGAAGCGGCCATCGACGAGCTTCCGCCCCGTCGCGGAATCCTGGTAGACGACTGGCGCGTGCATGCGCAGCGTGTCGCCGCCCGTGCGGATCACCACATCCTCGCCGTCGAGCGTGACGGCTTCAGCGCCGCGGACGTCGATCCCGATGGCGCCGGGACTGGCGCCCGGGCGGAGAACGAAATCGAACTCGACGGCGCCCTGGCTGCCGTGGAAGACGAGATCGGTGGCCGGATAGACGTCTCGGTACGCGACACGCCGGAACGTCGGGATGTCACGCCGCCACTGCTGCGGATCGTTTGAGTCGAAGTGGTGGACCTTGCCCGGCAGCTGATCCTGGGATTCCACCAGATAGGGCCCGGCCTGGCCGGCCAGACGCAGGCTGACCACGTTGCTCCCGCGCCGCGCCGCGGGCCCCGTCAGCCGAACTTCCGTGTCCGTCAGCTCCAGGCGAGGGCCGGGACCCAGGCTCACGTACCGGACATCGGCGCCGGCCTGGCCCACGTTGGGCTCGAAGGCCAGGGGGAGCTTCGCGAGCTGCGCGCGGATTGCCGCGGCGCCGGGTAGTGCGCTCGGTCCGGCTGCCGCTCCAGTCGGCCTGGGCCGGCGGGCCTCGGGGGCACTGCCCGAGAGGGTGAGGGCCAGGAGCGTTAGCGTAGCGGCGGTGACACCTCGGCTAAACGCGTGCATAGCCAGCCTCCGCGAGTCGCGCTCGGACCGCGCGGTTGAGATCGTTTTGGGCCGGCCGCCGGCCTCACCGCGTGGGCGCGATCGCCGAGCGTGGCACTGTTCCGGCCCCCGCCAGAAGACCGTTCTGGACGTTGACGGGGCGTGTGCCGGCCCCGACGTGACCGAGGGTGTCGCGCACCGTGGCGACAATCGCCTGGGGGCCATCGGCCACGCGCGAGGAGTCCCAGGGCAGCGTGACATGGTTGCCGAAGTCGCTCGCCGTGGCGAGCGTGGTGCCGCCGATCGACAGCGTGAAGGTCCGGCTCGCCGCCGCTGACCCCTCGACCCAGATGTCCGACCACACCACTCCCCCCACGGTCGTGCCGGCCGGCGGGCTCGTGATGAACACCTCGAGCGCCGGGTCGTTGAGGGCGATGAGACCGCGGGTGGCGGTCCCGAAGTGACCAGCCGCGTCGTGCACCGTCGCGACGATCGTCTGCGGGCCATCGGCCACGCGAGATGAATCCCAGGGGAGCGTGACGTGGTTGCCGCTGGCACTTGCCGTGGCGAGCGTGGTGCCACCGCTCGACAGCGTGAATGTCCGGGGCCCCGCCGCCGCCCCCTCGACCCAGATGTCCGACCACACGACTCCCCCCACCACCGCGCCGGCCGGCGGGCTCGTGATGAACACCCCGAGCGGCGGGCCGTTGAGGACGATGAGACCGAGCGTGGTGGCCCCGATGTGCCCGGCCGCGTCGCGCACCGTCGCCGTGAGCGTGGTCGCGCCGGGCGGGATCGAGCGGCTGTCCCAGGGCAGGGTCGCGTGATTGCTGGCGGTGCCCTCGGCGACGACGGTGCTCCCGACGGTCAGCGTGAAGGCGTTCGAGGTGCCGGCGACGTTTTCCACCCACACGTCGGTCCACACGATGCCGCTCACCGTGGCTCCCGCCGCTGGGCTCGTGATGAAGACGCGGGGTTCCGACGGCACGAGGGTGGCGATGAAGGCGTCACCGGAGCCGCCGTACATCGCCTGAAACGGCCGCACGGTCGGGAACGCCGCCGACGTCGTGTTGCCGGTGAGATACACGGTGCCGGTCGGGGTCGCATGCAGCGCGGCGACCCTCGTCTGGGCGTCTGCGAAGTAGGTCGAGTAGACGAGCGAGCGACCGTCGGGCGTCATCTGGACGACGAAGTTCGAACCCGCCTGCCCGAGCTGCGGCGGCAGCGCACTCTGTTGCGGGAAGTCCACGGACGTCGTCGGACCGGCGAGGTAGATGTTGCCCGAGCGGTCGAGCCCGATCGCCGTTGCCGCATCGTCGCCACTGCCGCCCAGGTACGTCGAGAACACGAGCGCGGAGGCCGTGGCGTTCAGTCGTGCGACGAAGGCGTCGGAGGCGCCGCCGGCCAGGTCGGGCTGCCGGGCATTGACCGTGGGCAGTCCAGGACCGGCCTGGCCGGTGAGGTACGCATTGCCGATCGCGTCGACCGCGATCGCCGTCGGGACGGTGCTGGCGTTGCCGAAGAACGTCGCATAGGCCAGCGACGAGTCGGGCGCGATCTTGGCCACCGCGCCGGTGGAGAACTCGCCGGGCGGCGCGGTGGGCTGGATCACGCCGGGCGTCGTGGGGAAGTTCCCCTCGAACGCAATGCCCGTCACGTACACGGCGCCGGCCCGGTCGACGGCGAGAGCGCGGGGCTCGAAGAAGAACCCGACGACGTAGAGAAAGCGCGAGTAGTCGGCGGCGATGGCCTCGACGACCGCGGTGAAGCAGCAGGGGGTGCCGAAGGGGGGCCGGGTCAGCGGGAAGCCGCCAGCAGCGGAGCCGAAGGCCGTGACGTAAATGTTGCCGGCCTCGTCGATGGCGATGCCGCCCGGCTGGACAGTGCCATTGCCCCCGACCGACGTCGAGAAGAGGATCGCGCCCGTGGGGTCGAGCTTGGTGACGTAGGTGCCGATTTCTCCCGCTGCGTCGGCTGCCCGGGGAGGTGAGTGGCTTCAGCGTCGGACAGTCGAAGTTGATCTGGGCACCGAACGAAAACGGGCATGAGCTGACGATGTACGCGTTGCCGGCGGCGTCAGCGACGAGTCCGAATGGCAGCATATCGCCCAGGGTGACGGAGTAGAGTAGCGTCTGGCCGTCAGCGCTGAGCTTCACGATCTGGTTGGCGCTAGCCCCGGAAAAGCCGCTGGCGGTGTAGATGTTGCCGGCGGCGTCGACACCTACGCCGATACCTTCCTCCCTGCCCGTACCGCCCAGGTAGGTCGAATACGTCACCACGGGGTCGATCACGAGCGGCGTCGCCCGGTCGTATGCGCCGATCTCGAAACCGATCCGCGAGTCCTGGATGCTGAACCGGCCGTCGACGAGCTTCCGGCCCGTCGCGGAGTCCTGGTAGACGACCGGCGCGTGCATCCGCAGCGCGTCGCCGCCCGTGCGGATCACCACGTCCTCGCCGTCGAGCGTGACCGCCTCGGCGCCTCGGACATCGATCCCGATGGCGCCGGGACTGGCGCCCGGGCGGAGCACGAAATCGAACTCGACGGCGTCCTGGCTGCGGTGGAAGACGAGATCGGTGGCCGGATAGACATCGCGATAGGTGACACGCCGGAAGGTCGGGATGTCGCGCCGCCACTGCTGCGGATCGTTTGAGTCGAAGTGGTGGACCTTGCCCGGCAGCTCATCCTGGGATTCCACGAGGCGGGGCCGGGCCTGGCCGGCCAGGCGCAGGCTGACCACGTTGCTCCCGCGACGCGCCGCGGGCCTCGTCAGCCGAACTTCCGTGTCCGTCAGCTCCAGGCGAGGGCCGGGGCCCAGGCTCACGTACCGGACATCGGCGCTGGCCTGGCCCATGTTGGGCTCGAAGGCCAGGGGGAGCTTCGCGATCTGCGCCCGGATCGCCGCGGCGCCGGGCAGTGCGCTCGGTCCGGCTGCCGCTCCAGTCGGCCTCGGCCGGCGGGCCTCGGGGGCACTGCCCGAGAGGGTGAGGGCGAGGAGCAATAGCGTAGCGGCGGTGACACCTCGGCTAAACGCGTGCATAGCCAGCCTCCGCGAGTCGCGCTCGGACCGCGCGGTTGAGATCGTTTATCGCCGGCCGCCGGCCTCACCGCGTGGGCGCGATCGCCGAGCGTGGCACGGTTCCGGCCCCCGCCAGAAGACCGTTCTGGATGTTGACGGTTCGCGTGCCGACCCCGACATGACCGGCGTCGTCGCGCACCGTGTTGGTCGCCGTGTTGACTACCGATACAGTGGCGTCGCTCTGGTTAGGGGCTGCAATCTCCCGAAACCCCAATTTCATGACATCCTCCCTTTGAGTCAGTTCGCCGTGAGCACCGTGATGCGCGCGGTGCCGGTGCGGCCGGTCGCATCTCGCACCGTCGCCGTAAGCGTGTGCGTGCCTTCGCCAGCAGCGTCGTGTTCCATCCGGGCCACACATGCACGCAGGCGCACGTCTGGGTCGCGATCGCCTTGCCATCGACCGCGATCGTGTACGTGGTCGCCGACGCCGCGCCCTCGAGCCAGACGTTTACCGCGGCCGTTCCCGAGACCGTCGCGCTGAGGTTCGGACTCGTGATGAAGACGGTGAGCGCGTTCGCCACCGTCACAGTCTGAACGTCGGTCGCCAGCACTGTCCCCGACCTGTCGGCCACGGTCGCCTCGAGCAGATGAGCGCCGTTGGTGACGGTGGGGGTGTTCCAGCCGATCGCCGCGTCGAGCGTCGTCGACGTGACGACACCGACCTGCCGTCCGTCGGCCGCGAGCCGGTACACGAGCGGGACGCCTGGGGGCGCGCCGGTCGCGACGATCTTCACCGACGTGGTCCCCGAGACCGCCGCGCTGCCGCTGGGCGTCTTGATATCGGCCCCCACGTACGTCTTCGTCCCGACCAAGTGGGCCTCACCGACGTTGCTCATGCTTTGGAACTCCGAATCGAAGGTCAGGCGGACGCGCTCGCCCTTCCGAAAGTCGCTCGCTGTCCACTGGATCTCGGCTGGTGCCATCGACTCCCCGCATGGAATGGCCCAGAATTTCGCAGAAGATTCCAGCCCCTGGGACACGACGATCTCGGCGCCGAATCCCGGAGCGGTCGGGTGACCCGCCTACCGCGCTGATCCGCAGCTCCTGCAATCCGTCGTCGCGCTCGGTGAACACGCCGAGCCCGAGGCCAGCTCGACACGCCGGTATCCAAGAAGGCGGGGTCGGTGGGATCGCAGTCCTGACCCGGCAGGCAGCACGGGCCGATAGACCCACCATGAGACGTTGTACGCGGTGGGCTCCGGTGCCGCCCAGGCGGGCCCGGCCAGCATTGCGATCACAACCAGCGTGGTCCGCATGGTATTCAAATTCACGGCGCCTCCTCCTTGGCGTGACCGGGCGACGGCATCATCGGCGTCCACCAGAGGGCAACGCCCGTGCCACAGGAGAACGCCGCAGAATCCGGGGAGTTCCCGCGTATCAGTGAGGATCACATGGGGCGAGCCCGCCTCTCTGGGGCGCCGGCATGGGACGCTCGTCGGGACCTCGCACGAACCGTCGCGGTCACCGACGCAGACCTGGAGACGTTGGCCACTTACGAGTCACGCGAGAGTGCGGAGGATCCTGCCACGATGGGGGATCTGCTGTCTCGTCTCAAGGGTCGGAGCCGACAGCAGCTGTCCCCCTGCACAGCTCGTCTCGCCCCCGTCTAAACCAATTCGTGGTGCGGTAAACTCCCTCAGGCGATGAGCACCGAACCGCGCATCCTCGTCGTGGACGATGAGCCGGACATGGTCGAGAACTGCGTGCGCATCCTGCGGCGGGCGGGCTACCGCTGCGTGAGTACGACCGATCCCCACCGGGCGCTGGCTCTGCTCGAATCCGAGCGGCCCGACCTGCTCCTCACCGACCTCAAGATGCCGGAGATCGACGGGTTGACCTTGCTGCGCCGCGCCCACGAGCTCGACGCCGCGTTGCCCGTGGTCGTCATCACCGCTTTCGCGACGATCGAGTCGGCCGTGGCGGCAATCAAGGACGGTGCGTTCGACTATCTGCCCAAGAACTTCTCGGTCGACGAGCTCACCTTGGTCGTCGAGCGCGCGCTCCGCCAGCGACGGCTGGCCCTCGAGAACCGAAACCTGCGCGAGCAGCTCCAGACCACGCTCGCGCTGGACAACGTGATTGGCCGCAGCCCGGCCATGGCCCAGGTCTTCGAGCTGGTGAAGAAGGCAGCGCGGTCCGAGGCCAACATCCTCGTGATGGGCGAGTCCGGCACCGGCAAGGAACTGATTGCCCGTGCCGTGCACGCGAACAGCCCGCGCGCCGCCCAGGCGTTCGTGCCCGTCGATTGCGCCTCGCTGCCGGAGAACCTCCTCGAGTCCGAGCTCTTCGGCCACGAGAAGGGTGCGTTCACCGGTGCCGTGCGCACCAAGCCCGGCCTGATGGAGGTGGCGGGCGGCGGCACGCTGTTCCTCGACGAGATTGGCGACCTACCCGTCAGCCTTCAAGTGAAGCTTCTCCGTGCGCTGCAGGAGCGTCAGATCCGCCGGGTCGGCGGCACCGCGCTCATCGACGTGGACGTGCGCGTGGTCTCGGCGACCAACCGCAACCTGCGCGAGGCCGCCGCGAAAGGGCAGTTCCGGGAGGAACTCTACTACCGCATCAACGTGATCGAGATCCGGCTGCCGCCGCTGCGCGAGCGCGCCGGCGACATCCGCCTGCTGGCGCATGCCTTCCTGAAGCGTTACGGCCAGGGGCGGGTCCTCGGCTACGACGACACGGCCCTTGCCACGCTCGAGGCGTACGCGTGGCCCGGCAACGTGCGCGAGTTGCAAAACGTCGTCGAGCGCGCGTGCGCGCTGGCCGAGGGTGACACCATCACGCGCCGCGACTTACCAGATCACGTCCTGACTGACGGTGCACGAGCTCGCACACCGAGCGTGCCCGAGGTGGCCGTCGATTCACACCTGGCCGGCACGACGGACCTCGGCCTGAAGGAGGCCAAGGACCGCTGGATGGCCGTGCTCGAGGCATCGTACTTGAAGGAACTGCTGGACCGACACCATGGGAACATCTCGGCCGCCGCCAAGGCGGCCGGCATCGACCGCAAGACGTTTCACCGTCTGGTCAACAAGCACCAGATCCGCGCCTGATCCTCACGTTGCGCGCGCCGGATAACAGCGGGCGGCGCAACGGGGTTTGCCGCTCGAGCACCCACAGTACCTAGAGCGAGACCGCCGGTCCCACGCCCGGAGACACAGCGCAGCGCCCTCCGGCGCAAGGAGTGCGGCGGCTGACACCACAGGTGCGGCGCCGCTGCCCCAGCCATCCGGACGCGCGTGAGTCCTATCGTGTTGATTTCCCGCTGTCTGCGGCCTGGCATGGTTGGTGCTCTCCCCGGGCCGCAGGAGGCGGAACAATGACAGACACCATGCGAATCACCTACGCTTCGGACTTCTCGCCTGCATCCCGGGCCGCCTTCGCCATGGCGCTTCGGCTGACGAAGGCCACGGGTGGTGAGCTCACCATCATGCACGTGCTCCCCTCGCCGGCCTCGATGTTCATCGCGGACGGCTACGTGACCGAGGAGACGTGGAACCTGATCAAGGCCGAGCATTT
>CAVZOE010000020.1:0-348890 GCA_963776725.1 uncultured Candidatus Rokubacteria bacterium
CGAGGGCCGCAGCCGCGGTTCCCGATACCGGCTTCACTTTTAGCCAAGGGTGCCCATCTTAGTGGCGCTTTCCCCATGCCGGGATTTGAGGAAACACCATGAATTTCACGCAACGTAGGCGCGGAATTGTTCGGGCGATCGCCATCGTGCTGTCGCTGGCGCTGCCCACCGTGATGGCCGTCTCGGCGGCCGACGCCCGCGTCGGCGGCGGCCTCGGCTCGGGTTCCCGCGGTTCGCGGTCGTACTCGGCGCCACCCAGCACGTCGACCGCGCCGGGCACGGCGCAACCGCTCAATCGCACCTTCAGCCAGCCGGGCAGCCCAACCATGGGTTCACCGGCAGCTGCCGGCGGCGGCTTCTTCAGCCGTGGCGGCATGGGCCGTGGTCTGCTCGGCGGCCTTCGCCGCGGGCTTCCTCGGCGCCGGCCTGTTCGGACGCCTGGCCCTCTACGGCACCATGGCCACCGGAGCGGGCTGGATCGTCCCCAAGAAGTACATCGAGAAGGTCGGCGACGACGGCTTCCGCAAGCAGCCGGTTGGCCTCGGCCCGTACAAGTTCGTCAGCCACACGCCGGGCGTCGATCTGGTCCTGGAGGCCAGCGAGACCTACTGGCGCAGGATGCCCTCGGTGAAGCGCCTGGTGTTCAAGAGCGTGCCGGAGGCGACCACCCGCGCGGCCATGCTGAAGAACGGTGAAGTCGACGTCGCCTACATGCTCGACACGCCGACCGCGCAGGAGCTGAAGCGCGATCCCAACTTCCGCCTGGGCTTTTCCGGCGCCATCGGCGTCCACTACCTGGACTTCTTCGACCAGTGGGACCCGAAGTCACCGTGGGCCGATCGCCGCGTACGCCTGGCCGCCAACCACGCCGTCGATCGCAAGGCGCTCAGCGAGGCCGAGACGCTCGGCGCCTCGCGTCCGACCGGCAGCATGGTGCCGCGCACGTTCGACTTCACGCTGCCGCTGCCGGCCTACGAGTACGATCCCGCCAAGGCCAAGAAGCTCCTGGCCGAGGCCGGCTATCCGAACGGGTTCGACGGCGGCGACTTCTATCCCTACCCGCCCTACTTCTCGGCCGGCGAGACGATCCTCGGCTACTTCGGCGCGGTCGGCATCCGCATGAAGCTGCGCACGATGGAGCGCGCCGCCTTCCAGACCGCCTGGGGTGGCAAGAAGCTGCACGGCGTCTGCCTCTGCACCATGGCCAACTTCGGCAACGCCTCCACCCGGCTGGCCGACGCCGTCCTGAGCGATGGCGCCTTCGCGCGCGGCTCCGACCCCGACGTGGAGGCGCTCTTCCGCCAGCAGGTGCGGGAAACGGATCGCAAGAAGCGCGAAGCCATGCTCAACCAGATCCAGCAGATGCTCTACGACCGCGCCCGCTTCGGCCCCATCTACGAATTCATCTGGGCCAGCGGCATCGGCCCCCGAGTGGCGGAGCCGGGGCTGATGCTGATCGATCCGTATCCGTGGGCAGCGCCGCTGGAAGAAGTCCGCCTCAAACCAAAGTGAGCCCGCGCAAGCAACGCCGCTAAGGTGACGCTTGCGAAGGTAAAAGCGGCGCTCGCGAAGGTGGACGCTTACGCAGGTGACGCTTGCGAAGGTGACGCCCGAAAAAGTGATGCCATCGAACGATGCGGCTCGAGCAGCGCGAGCGACACTCGGAACGTGAGGTGACGCTGGGCGGCGGGCGACGTGGAGGCCGTGGGCGCCCCCTCATGGCGAGCCGTCGTCGCCGTTAGCTGCTCCGGGCTCGGCGAGCGAGCCACCAGCGAGTAGACTGTCCAACAACCCACCCCCTCTGGGGGATGGGGGGCCCGAGCGAGCCGAGCCCGGAGCGGCTTACGGCGACAGGCGAGCCATGCGGGGCGCCCACGGCCTCCACGTCGCCCGCCGCCCGGCGTCACCGGAGTTGAACAGAGAGCGAGAGAGAGAGGACCCCATGCTCGATCTGCTGATCAAGAACGCGAGGATCGTCGACGGAACCGGCAGCCCCAGCTTCATGGGCGACCTCGGCGTCCAGGACGGCGTCATCCGCGTCGGTCAGCAGGAGCAACGGCCAGACCGCCGAGCGCGTGGTCGACGCCGGGCGGGCTGGTCCTGGCGCCCGGCTTCGTCGATCCGCACACGCACTACGACGCGCAGATCGCGTGGGATCCGATGGTCACCTGCTCGCCGTGGCACGGCGTGACCACCGTCATCATGGGCAACTGCGGCGTGGGCGTGGCGCCGGTGAAGCCGTCGACACGCGAGATCCTGATGCAGGACCTCGTCAACGTCGAGGCCATTCCCTACGACGTCATGAAGGCGGGCATCGACTGGCAGTGGGAGAGCTACGGCCAGTACCTCGACGCCATCGACCGCCGCGGCCTCGGCATCAACGTGGCGGGGCTGGTGGCCTTCACCCCGCTGCGGCACTACGTGATGGGCGAGGCCTCGTTCGAGCGCGCCGCCACCGAGGACGAGATCGCCACCATGCGCCGCCTGCTGCGCGAGGCGATGGAGGCGGGCGCCTTCGGCTTCACCACCACCACCTCGCGCAATCACGTCGGCTACCAGGGGCGGCCGCTGGCCTGCCGCAACGCCAGCCGCGAGGAGCTGATCGGCGTGGTGCGCGGCCTGCACGACGTCGGCCGGGGCGCCATCGAGATGATCCTGAACTCCGGCGGCATGTACGCGGTGAGCGACGAGGACATCGAGCTGCTGCGCCAGGTCACCGGCGCCAGCGGCCGGCCGGTCACGTGGCTGGCGCTGTTCGCCCATCCCGGCCAGCCCGACTTCCACGACCAGACGTTCGCGCGGCTCGGCGATCTGGTGAAGCAGGCCATTCCGCAGATCACGCCGCGGCCGATCATGAGCCAGGGCGATCTCAAGAATCCCACCATGTTCGGCTCGTTCATCTCGTGGCAGAAGGCGTTCAACCGCCCGGCGGCCGAGCAGATCGCGCTCTACCGGGATCCCGCGTTCCGCGAGGCCTTCCGCCAGGAGCTCGACAGCCGCAAGCGCAGCCACATGTGGGGCCAGATGCGGGTGCTGGAGGTCGGCAAGCCGGAGCTCGCCGGCCACGTGGGGCGCACGCTGGAGGAGATCGCCGCCAGCCAGGGCAAGCGTCCCGTCGACGCCTACTTCGATCTCGGCATCGCCGACGATCTCAACACGCGCTTTCAGTCGTCCACGTTCAACTTCGATCCGGCCGGGATCGAGCGGCTCATCACCGACGACCGCTGCCTGATCGGCCTCTCCGACGGCGGGGCGCACGTCGATTTCATCTGCGACGTGGGTTACGCCACCGCGCTGCTCGACCTCTGGGTCCGCCAGCGCAAGGTGCTCAGTCTGGAAAAGGCCGTGCACAAGCTCACCCAGGTGCCGGCGAGGGTGTTCGGCATCCCCAACCGCGGCGTGCTGGCCGAGGGCAAGGTGGCCGACCTCGTGCTGTTCGATCCCGACACGGTGACCGCGAAGACGCCGAAGTACGCCTACGACCTGCCCTGCAACGGACGGCGCCTGGTGTCGGAGTCGGAAGGGATCAAGGCGACGTTCGTGTCCGGCATCCAGCTCTACGACGCCGGCAAGCACACCGGGGCCATGCCCGGACGCATCCTGCGCAGCTACGAGTAGTCCGGACGCGGCGCGAGAGCGAGGTTCGCCTCCTGGCCGAGGCCGAGTGACCCAGAACGTCTACGACAACGAAGAGTTCTTCGAAGGCTACAGCCGGCTCGGCCGCTCGGTCGAAGGGCTCGACGGCGCGGCCGAATGGCCGTCGCTCCGGGCGCTGCTTGCCGACATGCACGGACTGCGCGTCGTGGATCTCGGCTGCGGCTTCGGCTGGTTCTGCCGGTGGGCGCGGCAAGCCGGCGCGGCGCACGTCCTGGGCCTCGACGTGTCCGAGCGCATGCTGGCGCGGGCCCGGGCCACCACGCCGGACCCGGACATCACCTACACGCGTGCCGACCTGGAACACCTGCAGCTTCCCGAGGCCTCCTGCGATCTGGTCTACAGCTCGCTGGCCTTGCACTACATCGAACGGCTCGACGCGCTGCTGACCGGGGTGCACCGCGCGCTGGTTGTCGGCGGGCGCCTGGTGTTCTCGGTCGAGCACCCGATCTACACGGCCCCCTCCAACCCCGGGTGGTCCGTCGATGACACCGGCCGGAAGACGTGGCCGGTCGATGGCTATCTGAACGAAGGCGCGCGCTCGACGGACTGGCTGACCAAAGGCGTGATCAAGCAGCACCGGACCATCGGGACCTATCTCGGGCTGCTGCTGCGCGGCGGCTTCACGATCTCTCACGTGGAGGAGTGGGGACCGACCGATCCGCAGATCGCGGCGCGACCGGCGCTGGCGGACGAGCGCCAGCGCCCGGCGTTCTTGCTGGTGTCGGCGCGACGCTAGTCGGCGCGCCGCGCTAGCGGACGAAGGTCAGGCTGCACGGACGCGCCTCGACGCGGGTGCCGGTTCCTCGTGAGCCCTCGAAGCGAAGATTGGCCCGATAGCCGTACGACGAGCCCCGGGCCTCGCGATTGAGTGTGGCGTTCGGATTCCCGGTCAGGCCGCGGACCGCGACGCTGCCGGTCCCATCGGCTGCGATCTTCCCGGTCATCGTCAGCGAGCTCGGTTCTCCGACGACGCCATTCTGGGCGTCGATCACGCCGTCCTTGACCCGGGCCGGGAACTGCAGCCGGTAGCCCGCGGCCGCGTTGTACGGCTCGCACTCGATGGTCACGTTCCAGGCGCCGTCGAAGCGCGCGGGGTCCAGCGCGGGCGGCTTGGCGGCCAGGCCGGCGAGCCGCTGGCGGGCGAGCGCGGCAAAGGTCCCGCCGGGATACTGCTTGAGGTAGGCCTCGAATCCCGCGGGATCGTTGCCATCCTTGATCGACGACCAGAACAAGGCCTCGCGATCGGCGCTCGGCGCGGGAGCCGCCACCGCGGCCGTCGTGATGTTCACGGTCACGTTGACCACGAGGTCTCCGGTGAGGGACGAGGACTCCCAGGGCGTCTGAGCGCCCTTCGACCGCTCCGCGACGCCGATCCGCACGCGCTTGAACACCTCCTCGACCTTGAGGCCGGGGACCCGCAGTGCCTGCAGCAGCTCCTCCGTGTACAGGCCGTTGGCCCCGTCACCGTCGGCGGCCACCGAGCCCGGCGCGGTGGCGTAGGCGACCAGCGTGCCGCGGGCGGCGTCGACCGCGGCCAGGCCCCGGGAGGCGCCGCGCAGCCGCCGCTCGAAGGGGTTGTTGCGGCACGCGTCGAGAATGACGATGTTGACGCGATTCTTGGCCTCGGCCATCTGCTCCAGCAGGAGGTCGACGTCGACCGCGGCAACCCGGGTGATCGCCTCGGAATCGATCTCGGCGTCGATGGGCACCAGATAGTTGTGCCCGCGGACCTGCAGCCCGTGGCCCGCGTAGTAGAAGAACCCGACGCCGCCCTCGGCGAGCCGGCGCCCGAACTCGATGATCGCCGTCTCCATCGTGCGCTTGTTGGCGTTCTCGTGGGCGAGGACGGTGAAGCCGAGCTCGCGGAGGGTCCTGGCCATCGCGCGCACGTCGTTGACCGGGTTGCGCAACGGGACCTCGCGGTAGCTGCTGTTGCCGATCACCAGCGCGATGCGAGGCTCCTCGCGCGTCGCCTGGGCGCCGGCCGAGGCGGTCACGACGAGGATCGACACGACGGCAGCCATCAGCGCGCGCACCAGGGATCTCCCCGACACGCGCCTACTTCTTCTTGAAGGCCGGCATGACCTGGGCCGAGAAGCGCTCGAGCTGCTCGAGGATCACCGCCTGGGGCGTGCCGACCGGCTGGCCGACGTTCACGACCTCCAGGCCCGGGTACTTGGCCTGGATCTCCATGAGCTGCTCGGTGATCAGCTCCGGCGGCCCGATCAGCCAGGTGCCGGCCTTGACCGCGTTACGCAGCGTCGGCAGGTTGGCCCCCCGCGCGCGCCTGGGATCGGCCACCGCGTCGATCTGCTCGGGCGTGAGGCCCGGGACGAAGCCGAGCGGCGCGAACATCTTGATGTTCTCCTCGAAGAACGGCGTCGCCTCCTTGATGCCCTGCTCGACGCTGTCGGCGATGTGAAACGAGAAGCCGATGCAGAGCCCCTCGCCGGGCTGGCCCTCCCGCCCGGCCCGGGCCCGCGCCTCGCGGAACGCGTGCGACGACCTTCTCGTTGGCGCCGCCCGGCGCCGCGCCGCCGCCGATGATCCCCCGGATGTCGTGCTTGGCCATGAAGTCCAGCGCCCGCGGGCTGGCGCTGACCACCGGCTGCCAGCACTCGACGGGCAGCGTCTTGGGACGGGGCACCAGCGTGATCTCCCGCAGCTCGTAGCCCCGGTACGGCACGGCCGGCGGGATGGTGTAGTGCTTGCCCTGGTGCGAGAAGGCGCGCTCGTTGAACGACTTGAAGATGATGTCGACCTGCTCCTCGAACAGCTCGCGGTTGGCGTCCTGATCCAAGCAGCGGGGCGCCGAAGGCCTCGACCTCGCGGGTGTGGTAGCCGCGGCCCACCCCGAACACGACCCGGCCGCCGGTCAGCCAGTCGACGGTGGCGTAGTCCTCGGCCATCCGGATCGGATGCCACATCGGCGCGATGTTGAAGCCGCAGCCCACCCGGATGTTCTTGGTGAGGTGGCAGAGGTGCAGGGCCAGCATCAGCACGTTCGGGATGCACTCGTACCCTTCGCGCTGGAAGTGGTGCTCGGCCAGCCAGAAGATGTCGTAGCCGGTCCGGTCCATCAGCTTGGCGATGGCCTCGCTCTTGGGGAACACCGAGGCCAGATGGCTATCCGACAGCCAGCGCTCGTTGGCCGCCGTGCCCTCCAGACCCTCGTGCTCGAGATCGACGTGACCCGCGAACAGGCTCCCGAAGCTCGTGATCATCCCTCGCCTCCCTGGGTAGATTTAGTAGCATAGCTCTGATGAACCCCACGCGCCGGGATACCCCGTTCCGCGAGGCCATGCGGTCGCTCCTCGTCTTCGACGGCGCGATGGGCTCGCTGCTCTACGAGCGCGGCGTCTTCGTCACCCAGAACTTCGAGCAGCTCAACGTCACGCGGCCCGACGTCGTCCGCAAGATCCACGAGGACTACGTCGCCGCCGGCGCGCAGGTCATCGAGACCAACACCTTCGGCGCCAACCGCTTCTGCCTCGAGCGCCACGGCCTCGTCGACCAGGTGCGCGCGTACAACCTCGCGGGCGCCCGCGCTCGCGCGCGAGGTCGGCCGGCGAGGACGTCTACGTCGGCGGGCTCGATCGGGCCCGACCGGGCTCGTGCCCGGGCGTCGGCGAGCTGGGCCGAGCTCGACCTGGCCGCGGCCACCTTCGCCGAGCAGGCCGCGGCGCTCGTCGAGGGCGGCGTCGACCTGCTCGTGCTCGAGACCTTCCGCCACCTCGAGGAGATCCAGATCGCGATCGACGGCGGCCGCGCCGCGGCCGCGCCCGGGCTGCCCATCCTCGCGTCGATGACCTTCGACCCGAGCGGCACGGTCGCCGACGGCTCGGCGCCCGAGAAGGTCGCCGAGCGGCCTGCGCGACTGGGCGCCGACGCCATCGGCGTCAACTACGGCGACGGCCCGCAGCTCGCGCTGGCCATGGCCGAGCGCATGCGCGGCGCCGACCTGCCGCTCTGCGTGCAGCCCAACGCCGGCCTGCCGCGCACCGTCGACGGGCGCCAGCTCTACATGGCGACGCCCGAGTACTTCGACGTCTTCGCGCGCCGCATGATCCAGGCGGGCGCGCACATGATCGGCGGCTGCTGCGGCACCACGCCCGAGCACGTCCGCTGGATGGCCAAGTCCGGCGCGCATGCTCGGCGGCGGCGCGCCGAGCGCGGTCGGCCGAGCGCGCGCGCCGGCGCCACCGAGGTCGCGCCGGTCGGCGTCGCGCCGACGCCGCTCGCCGAGCGCAGCGCCTTCGCGGCGAAGCTCGCCGCCGGCAAGTTCGTGGTCTCGGTCGAGGTCAACCCCGCGCCCGGCCTCGACCCGACGCCGGCGCTGGAGGCGTCGAAGATGCTCCTCGACAGCGGCGTCGACATCGTCAACGTCGCCGACGGCGCCGCGCGCCATGGCGCGCATGTCGAACCTCGCGTTCTGCTCGCTGCTGCTCGCGCGACTACGGGATCGAGCCGCATCCTGCACGTCTGCGGGCGCGACCGCAACCTGCTCGCGCCAGATGGCGCACCTGCTCGGCGCGCACGCCATCGGCATCCGCAACCTCGTCATCATCACCGGCGATCCGCCCAAGGTCGGCGACTACCCCGAGGCCACCGCGGTCTACGACCTCGACTCCATCGGCCTGCTGCAGATGGCGTCGAACATGAACCGCGGCGTCGATCCCGCGGGCAAGCCGCTGCGCCGGCGGCAAGACGTCGTTCCTGCTCGCGACCGGCTTCGAGCCCGGCGCGCGCCGACCTCGACAAGGAGATCCGCCGCCTCGAGCAGAAGAAGCGCCGCCGGCGCCGAGTTCGTGATGACCCAGCCGGTCTTCCAGACCGGACGTGCTCGAGAAGGTTCTTCGACCGCATCGCGCACCTCGGCATGCCGGTGCTGGTCGGCGTCCTGCCGCTCGTGAGCTACAAGAACGCCGAGTTCCTCCACAACGAGGTGCCCGGCATGCAGATCCCCGAGGCGATCCGCGAGCGGATGCGCAAGGCGACGCCCGGCGCCGAGGCGCGCGCAAGGAGGGCGTCAGCATCGCGCGCGAGATGCTCTTCGCGGTGCGCGACCGCGTGCAGGGCGCGTACCTGATGCCGCCGCTCGGGCGAGTACGAGCTCGCGCTCGAGGTGCTCGACGGGCTGAAGCGCTAGACGCGCGCGGCCGCCTCCAGCGCCTGCCCGAACACCGCCAGCGTCCGCGCGACGTCGGCCTCGTCGTGCACGATCGAGACGTAGATCTTGCTGCCGCCCTTCAGCACGCCGTTGCGCAGGCACACCTCGTTGAACCGCCGCAGCTTGGCGCCGTTGGCGGTCATGACGGCGCGGTAGTCGATGACCGGCTTGTCGGTGAAGACGATATCGAAGACGGTCGGCTCGCCCACCACCTGCGCGACCACACCGGTCTTCTTCACCAGGTCGGCGAGGCCGGTCATGAGGCTTCCGCCGATGGTCCGCACGCGCTCGTAGACGCCGGGCTTGCGGAGCTCGGCCAGCGAGGCCAGCCCGGCCACCGCGGCGATCGGGTTGCCGTTGAGCGTGCCCGACTGCGAGACGTACTCGGGGGTGCCGTCGTTGCGCGGGTCGAAGCCTCGCATGATCTCCTCCCGGCCCACCACGGCGGCCAGCGGGAAAGCCGCCCCGATGATCTTGCCGTAGGCGGCCAGATCGGGCGTCACGCCGTAGTACTCCTGGGCGCCGCCGTACGCGAACCGGAAGCCGGTGACCACCTCGTCGAAGATCAGCGGAATCTGGTGCCGCCGCGTGATCGCCCGCAGCCCGGCCAGGAACCCGGGCTGCGGCGGGATGAGCCGCTGGAACGGCTCGACGATGACCGCGGCCAGCTCGTGGCCGTGCTCGGCGAGCAGCGCCTCCACGGTGGCGAGGTCGTTGTATGGCGCGACGAGCACCTCGATCCTGGATGCGCGTGCGGGATGCCGCCGGAGTCCGGCATCGGCGCGGGAAACGCCTTGGGCGACTTCGGCGTCTGCGACATCAGCGCGTAGTCGTGGCTGCCGTGGTAGCCGCCCTCGAACTTCAAGATCTTGTCGCGCTTGCGGAAAGCGCGCGCCGCCCGCAGCGCAAAGAACGTGGCCTCGGCGCCGGTCGAGGTGAAGCGGATCTGCTCGCCGCACGGCACGGCCCGGCACACCTCCTCCGCCAGCGCGATGGCCGGCTCGTTCACCAGGAAGTAGGTCGAGCCGGAGGATAGCTGCTCGGTGACGGCGCGGACCACCGCCGGGTGGCCGTGCCCGAGGAACATCGGGCCCGAGCCCAGCAGGTAGTCGATGTACTCGCGCCCGCTCACGTCCCAGAGGTGCGAGCCCTGGGCGCGCTTGACCACGAAGGCGAGGTCGTCGGCGAAGCGGGACGAGCCGAGCACACCGCCCGGCAGGCGCCGGGCCGCGGTCTCGAGCAGGGACGACTCGGCGGCCGTCCGGGGAGTCGTGCTCGGGGTCGGGGACGTCTTGCGGTCGCTCACTTGATCAGCCCGTAGAATCGGCCGGCGTTCTCGCAGGTCATCTTGCTCGTGACGTCCTCCGGCAGGTGCTTGAACTGCTCGCTGATGTACTTCTCCGACTCCGGCCACACGCCGTCGGGATGCGGATAGTCCGAGCCCCACATCAGCGTCTCGACGCCCATCTCGTCGATGAGCTTGGTGCCCACGCGGTCGTACTGGAAGGTGGCCTTGCACTGCCGCCGCCAGTACTCGCTCGGCTTCAGCTTGAGCGGGAGGTCCTTGTACTGGTCCTCGTACTCGAAGTCCATGCGGTCGAGCACGTAGGGAATCCAGCCGATGCCGCTCTCGCCGAAGGCGATCTTGAGATTCGGATAGCGCTCGAAGACGGCCCGGCCCATCAGCGCGGTCAGGATGTTCGCCAGCGTCAGCTGGAACAGGCACAGGCCGCTGTACATGAGCGCGCGCTGGGTGAGGCCGGTGTACTTCTCGCGCAGCTCCGGCGGCACCGACGGGAACGTGTGGAAGTGCAGCGGGATCCCGACCTCGTTGATGGCCGCCCACAGCGGCTCCCACTGCGGATGCCACATGGGCTCCATCTCCCACGAGCACGACAGCTCGATGCCCTTGAAGCCCATCTTGGCCACGCGATGAACCTCGGCGACCGCGGCGTCGATGTCACCGTACGGCAGGTTCGCCAGCCCGATGTGGCGGTCGGGATAGTGGCGGCAGAAGTCGGCCATCCACGTGTTGTAGATGCGCAGCATCTCGTTGGAGGCCTCGATGTCCTTCAGCTTGGCGGCCGCCGCCAGGATGCCGTAGATCACCTCGGCGTCGACGCCGTCGCGATCCATCTCCTTGACGCGCAGGTGCGGATCGCCCGGCCGGCGGATGCCCTTCTTGCCGTCCTCGTAGAGGCCGGTGGAGGCCATCACGTCGACCCGAAGCTGCTTGCCCGGCACGTACTTCGTGCCCGGACGCGCCCACGCCGCCCGGCCAGACCGAACGTCGCCCCGTTCTTGGCCACCCACCGCGGCCCGTCTGGCCCGTCGGCGACGTAGGGCATCCGCTCCTTGAGCGCCTGCGGCGCCTCGGAGACGAACAGGTCCGGCGGCAGCCAGATGAGATCGAGGTGACAGTCCGCGGAGATCCGGTTGTAGCGCATGTCGATCCTCCATTCGGATGAGTGCTTATCGCCCGCCGACCAGCGGCAGCCCCTCCGCGCGTCGTACGTCGTTGATAACCTCCAGCACGCGCGTGTGCAACCCGGGGTACTCGATCCCGAACTCCTTGGCCAGGCGGCTCCAGTCGACGAGGTAGTTGCCGGAGTCCTCGCGGCCGCCCTCCTTGTCGAACGTGATCTTGGCCTCCGGCAGGAAGCCCTCGCACGATGTCCGCGAGCTCGCCGAGGCTGACCGGGATGCCGCCCGAGTTGTAGAGGCTGTGGCGCGGCGCCTCGGCCAGCAGCACGCGGGTGAAGATCTCCGCCATGTCCTCGACGTGCACGAGCAGGCGCATCAGCCCCTTCTGGGGCAGGTGCACGGGCTTACCGCGCGCGGCCTCCGTCATGATCTGCACGTGATCGACCGAGCCGCGCACCTTGTCGGGCCCGGTGACGTTGGCCGGCCGCACGCCGACGATCGACATGCCGTAGTTCTTGATGTACTTGCTGCGCCTGGAACTCGTTGAACATCTTGTGCATCGCGTACTGGCTGGTGCCGTGGAGCGGATCGTCCTCGGTGGCCAGCCGGTCGCCGAAGTGGCTCTGCTGGCCGCTCACCGCGATGGAGCTCGCGTAGACCACGCGCTTGACGCCGGTCAGGCGCGCGGCCTCGAAGACGTTGTCCATGCCGAGGATGTCCAGGCGCATGACCAGGTGCGGGTTGCCCTCGCCCACGCCGAGCCCGTAGGCGAGGTTGATGACGCGCTCGGGCTTCACGTCGAGGATCGGTCCGCATCACGTCCTCGAACTGCGTGACGTCGCCGCGCACGACCGGCGCGCCGATCGGCACGCTCGCCGAACGGCGCCGCGGCCGGGATTCAGATCCATGCCGACCACCGATTCGCCGCGCGCGACGAGCCGCCGGATGAGGCGGGGTCCGATGAAGCCGGTCGCGCCGATGCACCAGCGATCGACATGAAGCCCCTCTCCGACGAACCGTGGAAGCCCGCAGGCTCGTCCGGCGATGCCCGATCGTGACCCGGCCTTACGAGCCTGTCAAGGGACGCAGGGCGGCCGACGTCGGCCCGCTCACGCCGCGGTCCATTTCTCGTTGGCCAGCGGATGGAGCACATCCATCGCATAGCCAACGTCGAGCCGCTCGCCCTGCCAGATTGGGGTCGCGGTCCTGGGCCCCACGACGACGCCGTGCTGCTCGTTGTCCGCCCTCACGGCAGTGACCGGATCGGCCGGCACTCGAGGCAAACACGGCACCTCGGGCACGACCCACCCATGCGGGGTGCGGAATTCCAGCTCGCCGTCGGGCAGGCGCTGCACCTGATAGCCCTCTTCGTGGACGGCGCGGTGGTGCCGGCTGCATAGCAACGCGAGATTGGACAGCGTCGTCGGGCCGCCGTGGGCCCAGTGGCGGATGTGATGCGCCTGGCAGAAGCGCCCGTGGCAGCCCGGGAAGCGACAACGGTGGTCGCGATAGCGGAGCGCGCGTCTCAGGGCCGGCGGGATCGTGCGCGTCTTGGCGCCGATGTCGACGATGCGCCCGTCGGCATCGTGCTCCATCACCACTCGGCTCGCGTCGCAGCCAAGGCGCTGGGACGTTTCTGCGGAAACGCGCCCACCGTCTTCGACGACCGACTGGCCGGGCTGCTCCGGGTTGCTCAGGACCGGTGCGTCGACGTGCACGACCACCTGGTAGTGCTCGGCCGGTGAGCCCGGATCGATCCCGTGGTGCAGCGCGGTCTCGGCGAGGAGCTGCAGCGCGTCGGCCTGCTGCTGAGCCATCGTGGGCGTTTCCGCGGAGGGGTCCGTGGGCGGCGCGTCGAACGTGCTGGCCCGCTGCGGCGGGTACAAGGCTTCGCGTGCCGCCGTGAGCGCCTTCAGGAGGAGCGCGCCGGCCTCGGGGGACAGGCGCCCGCGGATCGTCGTGGTGCCGTCGTCATTCGGATACACGTGGAGCGCTCGGCTGGCGTGCTGCCGGCGCGCCTCGTCCTTCTCCGCTTTGCGATCCATGCGACGCCAGCCGCGAACGATGCGCTCGACGTGCTCGGCCGTGCCGGCGCGGCCGATGGCGAGCAACCGCACCTCGATGTCTGGCGTCGCCACACGGGTGAGGGCGCGGACCTTGGCGTACGACAGCTCGCCGCGGGCGAGCGCCTGGGCCAGCCGCGGCAGCGCGGGCAACGCCCGGGCCACGCGGACCTTCTCGCGGGCCGCGCCGAGATCGAGGCCGACGCGCCACGAGAGCCACTCGGCACAGGACCGAAAGCCGGTGTTCCAGCCGCCACGGGCATCGAAGTCGCGGATCAGATCGAGCAGGCGCGCGGAGGCCGCATCGAGGTGGGTCGAGAGCTCGGCGATGGCGTCGCCAATGCGCTCGAGCGCGGCGATTGAAGCGTGGGTCGGTTGAACATCCATCGCGAATCCCCCTTGGCTTGAGGGGAATCTACACCGCGATTTCGAAGCCCTCTCGGCGGCTCACCACGGCTCGATGACGCGATCGGCGCGCCTTTTTTCGATCGGACCGTGGATCATCGCTTCACGCGGCGCCTGCGCTCGCGCAAGGCCCACTTCAGCGGGCGCTTCAGGGGCTGCCCAGCTCGCACGCTGAATCTTGTCAAGAGTCGATTTACCGATACACATGCCATCCGTTCGGCCGCGCATCCTTGGGGCAGGTTAGCAAGCTGCAGTGCGCGTGATGCGGGTGCTCAACGGTCAGCCAAACGACGTACTGCCGCACACGCGCGATCGGCTGTTCGACAATCCTGGCCAGTGCCAGTGCCGATCGATCTTGCTGCTGGATCTCCGACTCAGACCTAGCGCACGACCGGGCCGGAGTCAGAACGATCGCTCCTCAGCGGCGGCAGCACGTCGCGCGGATCGAGGCCCAGCTCGAACATGCCGAGCGTCGAGAGACAGAAATCGCGCGGCGGGAACTGCACCGGCGCGACGGCGCCGTCGCGAAAGAACCGCTCCAGCGGCGAGGTCTTGAAGAGCGCGTGCGCACCGCCCAGCGTCATGGCCGTGCGCGTGACCCGCGTGACCGCCTCGCCCACGAAGTACTTGGCGCGGTAGAGCGCCGACAGCGTCGCCGGCGTCGGGCCCTGGGTGTCGCTGAGCCACGCCGCGTGATGCGTCAGCAGCCGGGCCGCCTCCAGGTCGACGCTCATCTCGCCCACCTGCCGCCGGACGTCGGGATGATAGGCCAGCGACTGCGTGAAGCCGGGCGGCGTCCGGCCCTTCACGATCTCGCTGATGGCGCGATAGGCGGCGACACCGATGCCGAGATAGACCGGCGTGTAGGAGGCCCAGAACCAGTTGGCGCCGTCGCGGCGGAACGGGACGACATCGTCCGTCGCGCACCAGCAGCGCGTCGTCGGACACGAAGCACTCGTCGAGCGTCATGGAGTCGCTGCGCGTGGCGCGCATCCCCAGCGTGTCCCACACGCGGTCGACGCGACGCCCCGGCGCGTCGGGCGGCACCAGCAGGAACATGGCCGCCGTCGGCGGCGGCGGCCTCGTCGGGTCGGGCCAGTACCATCACGTAGTCGGCGACGGCGATCATCGACGCGAAGGCCTTGCGGCCGGTGACGCGATAGCCGCCGTCGACGCGGCGGGCCCGGGTGAGCGGGCACGGGCGTGGCGACCAGGCCCGACGTGGTGGGCTCGGAGAAGTTGCCGCCGATGAGCTTGCCCTCGGCCACGACCATCTTCGCCAGTCGTTCCTTGGTCGCCGGCGGCACGATCGGGCTCTCCATCATCGGCCCGACGACGGAGAGGTGCATGTTGAAGGCCAGCGCGGTCGAGGCGCAGCCCTGCGCCAGCTCCTCGGCGGCCAGCGACCAGCCCAGCAGCCCGACCCCGCCGCCGCCGAGCTCGGCCGGGACGTTGAGTGCGTAGAATCCGGCGTCACGGAGCGCGGCGTAGTTCTCGACGGGGTCGCTCGCTTCGCGGTCGTGCTGAGCGGCGCGGGTGGCGAAGTCGGCGGCGAGACTGCGGGCACGCTCCTGCAGATCCCGCTGCGCCGCCGTGACCTGGAACTCCATAGCTGTCTTCTCACAGGGGGGCCCCGAGATGGCCCCCAAGCCCCCAGCGTTCGCGACCTGCAACTACCCCTTGGTCAGCGTGAACCCCTCGTAGCCCTTGGCGGCGACGTCGTCGCAGTTCTGGCGGTAGGCGCCGACGCCGCCGACGTAGGGCATGAAGACGCGCGGCTTGCCCGGGATGTTGGCGCCCAGGTACCAGGAGTTGGCGCGCGGGATAGAGCGTGGCGTGGCCGACCTCGTTGACGTGGTCGACCCACGCCTCCTGCGCGTCCGGCGGTCGCCTCGATGCGTCGCATGGCCGCTGCTCGCGCAGGTGCGCGATGCAGTCGGCGATCCAGTCGACGTGCTGCTCGATGGACACGATCATGTTGCTGAGCACCGACGGGCTGCCCGGGCCCGGTGATCGTGAACAGGTTCGGGAAGCCGGCGACGGCGAGGCCGAGGTAGGTGCGCGGGCCCGTCGGCCCACTGCGTCGCTGCAGCGTGCGCGCCGCCGCGGCCGCGGATGTCGATGCCGAGCAGCGCGCCGGTCATCGCGTCGAAGCCGGTCGCGAACACGATGCTGTCGAGCTCGTACTCGGCGTCGCGTCGTGCGCACGCCCGTCGCGGCGTGATCGCCTCGATCGGCGTCGCGTCGCAGGTCGACCAGCGTGACGTTGTCGCGGTTGAACGTCTCGTAGTAGTCGGTGTCGACGCAGAGGCGCTTGGTGCCGATCGGATAGTCCTTGCGGCGCCAGCGTCTCGGCGACCGCCGGGTCGTGGACGATCGCGCGGATCTTGTCGCGGACGAACTCGGCGGCGGTGTCGTTGGCCTCCTGGTCGATCAGCAGGTCGGCGAACGCGCCGATGAAGCCGAGGCCGCCGCGGCTGCCAGCGCGCCTCGTACTCGCGCCGCCGCTCCTCGGTCGGACACCTCCAGCGCCGAGTCGTCGCTGCGCTCGGCACGACGAAGCCGACGCGCGACTCGCGCGCCTGCGCGCCGGAAGCTCGGCGTAGCTCGCCTTGACCTCGCCGCTCGTACTCCGGGTCGAGCGGCGCGTTGCGCGCGGGGACGCTGAAGTTCGGCGTGCGCTGGAAGACGATGAGGTGCGCGGCCTGCTCGGCGATGATCGGGATCGACTGGATGGCCGACGAGCCGGTGCCGATCACGCCGACGCGCTGGCCGGTGAAGTCGACGCCCTCGTGCGGCCAGCGGCCGGTGTGATACCATCGGCCCGCGAAGCGTCTCGAGCCCCGGGAACGTCGGGCACCTGCGCGGTCGGACAGGCAGCCGGTCGCCATGATGCAGAAGCGCGCCGAGACGCGGTCGCCGCGGTCGGTCGCGATCGTCCAGCGGCTCGTCGCCTCGTCGAAGGCCGCCGCCGTGACGCGCGTGTCGAGAGCTGGATGTCGCGGCGCAGGTCGAAGCGGTCGGCGACGTGGTTGAGGTAGCGCAGGATCTCCGGCTGCGACGGCGTAGCGCTCGGTCCACTCCCACTCCTGCTGGAGCTCGTCCGAGAACGAGTACGAGTAGTCCATGCTCTCGACGTCGCAGCGCGCGCCCGGGATAGCGGTTCCAGTACCAGGTGCCGCCGACGCCGTCGCCCGCCTCGAAGACGCGCGCCGAGAGCCCGAGCTCGCGCAGGCGGTGGAGCATGTAGAGCCCGGCGAACCCGGCCCCGACGATGACCGCGTCGACGTCGGGCATGCTCAGACGGTCGCCGGCTGGAACTCCAGCGTGTTGCCGTCGGGATCGTTGCACAGCATCTGCGTGCGGCCGCCCGGCTGGACGTTCTCCTGGTACTTGATGCCCTCACGCTCCAGGGTGGCCTTCATCGCGTCGTAGTCGGCCACCTCGAAGCAGGTGTGGCGGGCCCGGGGGCTGATCGGGGCGTCCGGCCCCGGCGGCACTGCGTCGGACTGGATGATGTGGATCTGCGGGAAGATGCCCTGGATGCCGATCCAGTAGCCGGCCGTGTTGAACGCCGGCCGGGGCAGGACCTGCCAGCCGAAGACCCGGCAGTAGAAATCCTTCGACCGCTCGGCGTCGGCGGTCACGAGACCCTCGTGCTGGACGCGCACCACGTGCGTGCCCGTCGTCGGCCGAACCCGCTCCTGCGTCGCTTGAACCGCCATCGTCAGCCTCCTGCGCGCTCGAGCCCGCGCGCGGCAATTATACGCGGGGAGCGCCCCGGTCAGCGGGCGTGCCGAATCCCGAACGCGGCCCGGCACGTTTGCGATCGGCGGCGTCGTGCCGCATCATGGCGGCGCGGGGCAACGGTCCGACCCGCGCCGGACATCGACGCCAGGAGACGCTCGCGATGACGCCGCCCGACCGAAGAACCACGAGTGGCTCGCGCTGACCACCGAGGCGCCGCTCGAGCCCGAGCTACCGATCTGCGACCCGCACCACCACCTGTGGGATCTGCAGACCGCCCGGCTCGTCCCCCGCTACCTGCTGGACGAGATCCTGGCCGACACGAGCGCCGGCCACAACATCGTCTCCACCGTCTTCATCGAGTGCGGCGCCATGTTCAAGCCGGACGGCCCGGAGGCGCTGCGCCCCGTCGGCGAGACCGAGTTCGTGAACGGCATCGCGGCCATGAGCGCCTCCGGCATCTACGGCACGACGCGCGTGGCGGCCGGGATCATCGGCACCGCCGACCTGCGCCTGGGCGCCGCGGTGGCAGCGTGCTCGACGCGCAGATCGCGGCGGGCGGCGGCCGCTTCCGCGGCATCCGCCGCGCCGGGGCCTGGGATGCCGACCCGGCGGTTCCCCCGCATCGCACCAATCCCGGGTCGGGCCTGTTCGCGCGTGACGACTTCCGCGCCGGCTTCGCCCAGCTGGCGCCACGGCGCCTGACCTTCGAAGCCTGGTTCTATCACCGCCAGATCCCCGACGTCACCGCGCTGGCGCGCGCGTTCCCCGAGACCACGATCATCCTGAACCACTTCGGCGGACCGCTCGGCGTCGGCCCGTACGCGGGCCGCGCGGACGAGGTCTACGCGCAGTGGCGCACGTCCATCACCGAGCTGGCGCAGGTGCCCCAACGTCGTGGCCAAGCTGGGCGGGATCAACATGGAGATGAACGGCTTCGGCTGGCACGAGAAGCCGCGACCGCCGGGCAGCCAGGAGCTGGCCGAGGCCACCCGTCGCTACTACGAGTTCACCATCGAGCGGTTCGGCGCCGAGCGCTGCATGTTCGAGTCGAACTTCCCGGTGGACAAGGCCAGCTGCAGCTACACGGTGCTGTGGAACTCGTTCAAGCGCCTGACCGCCGGCTACTCGGCGAAGGACAAGGACGCGCTCTTCCACGACACGGCCGCGCGTGTCTATCGGCTCGCGGCATGAGCCTCAGCACCGACGAGTTCCGCGCGCACCTGGAGCTGTCCGCCGCCACCGCCGGCGTGCCGCTGCCCGAGCTCACGCTGCCCGACTCGCATCACCTGCTGCTCGGGCGCATGCGCTTTCACTATCTCGACTGGGGCACGCCCGGGCCTGCCGCCCGTGCTCTTCCTGCACGGCGGCGGCCTCAACGCCCACACCTGGGACATCGTGTGCGTCGCGCTCCGCCGCGAGCGGCACTGCGTGGCGCTCGATCAGCGCGGTCACGGCGAGAGCGAGTGGTCGCCGGAGATGGACTACGCGATCGAGAGCCACGCCGCCGACGTCGACGCGCTTCGTCGATGCGCTCGAGCTCGAGCGCTTCGTGCTGGTGGGGATGTCGCTCGGCGGCGCCAACGCGCTGGCCTGGGCCGGGCAGCACAGCGGGCGCCTGGCCGGGCTCGTCCTGGTCGACGTCGGTCCCGAGATTCGCGCCGAGGGCGTGCGCAAGATCGCCGCGTTCACCTCCGAGGCCACGCCGCTCGATTCGGTCGAGCAGTACGTCGAGCGCGCCCTCAGCTTCAATCCGCGCCGCAACCGTGAGCTCCTGCGGCGCAGCCTGCTGCACAACCTCCGCCGCATGCCGGACGGCCGCTTCATGTGGAAGTACGATCAGCGCCACCGCGGCCAAGCGCTCGATCCCGGCGTCGTCGCGCACCGCCGCGAGATGCTGTGGTCGGCGGTGGACGGTGTCGAGTGTCCGATGCTCGTCGTGCGCGGCGCCCAGAGCGACGTCTTCCACGACGAGGACGCCGAGCGCCTGGCCGGCCGCTTCCGCCGGGCCGCTGGGTCAAGGTCGAGGGCGCCGGCCACACCGTGCAGGGCGACAACCCCGCCGGCCTGCTCGTCGAGCTCAGAGCCTTCCTGGGCGAGGTTACGGGTTGATCAGCGTCGTGGCACGGCTGATGACGAACGCGTCGCGCCGCTCGAAGAAATCGGCCACGATCTCGGTGAACGCCTCCGCCCGCTCGGCCGCGATGGCCGGTCCCGCCGCGTAGACGAACGCCAGGTGACAGCCGGCGATCCGCGCCTGATACGCGCGTCCCACCGCGCAGGACGGATCGTCGTCCAGCGTTCCGAGCAAGATCAGCGTCGGGATCGCCAGGCCGGCCAGGTCGGGTGACGGCGCGCTCGCGACGGCGGGCGACTCCAGCACGAGGGCGCGCACCCGCGCGGGCGCCTGCAGGGCCAGACCGAGAGCCGTCGGCGCGGTGGTCGCCGTCGCCATGAGGTTGAACACCTCCAGGCCGAGCTGCGTGAGCGCGCGGGCCACGCTCGGGCTGGCGCCCGGTGCTCCGTCCGGAACCTCGAGCGCCACCACGCGGAACGCGCGCGCCAGCAGGCCGTGGGCCGGCGTGAGCCCGAGCCCGCCGGCGCTGACCAGATGGACCAGCGCGCTGCCCTGACCCGCCTCCCGGTACCGGAAGCGGGCGCCCTCCACCTCGACCTGGCCGTCGCTGAACACGCCGCGTCCGCTCAGATCTCGCGAATGCGCGGCAGGACCTTGCTGCCGAAGAGATCGAGCGCGCGCATGAGCGGCTCGACGGTGGTCGATCCCGGTGGGTGCAGCGAGAGATCGAGCACGCCAGCGCCGACGAGCTCCCGGCAGCGCCGCACCTGCTCGACGACCGTGTCCGGGCTGCCGATGAACGTGGTGGGCAGCGCGCCCGTCACCACCGGTGAGCGCGCCTCGCCGGCGATGTTGCGCGAGTCCAGCGTCTGCATGGCCTCCCGCACGCCGGCGCGCATGGTGAACGGCGCCCCGCCCGGCTGCGCGCGCAGCAGCGCGTGGGCGGCGTCGTCGGTCTCGGCCACGAGCATGTTCGCCCGGTAGAGGATCTGCTCCGGCGTCGGCTCCCAGCCGTGGCGCGCACACTGCTCGCGGTAGTAGCGCGTGGCCTTCGCCATCACCTCGAATGGGCCGTAGGACACACCGCATCCCAGCCGGTGGCGCGCGGCGAACTCACAGGACTCGCGGCTCGTGCCCAGCGCGAAGGTCGGCGGATGGGGCTGCTGTCGGGGCCGCGGCCAGATGGAAATGGTCCGGTACTGGAAGTGGCGGCCCTGCCAGCCGAAGGGCTGCGGCTCGGTCCACGCGCGCAGGATGAGCTCCATCCCCTCGTCGGTCCGCTCGCGCGCTTCGGCCGGGTTCAGGTCGTAGGTCAGCGCCTCGTTGGTCGTGCCCCGCAGCAGCCCGACGACCAGACGGCCCCCGGCCATCGTGTCGAGCATCGCCAGCTCCTCGGCCACGCGCACCGGATTGCTGTGCGGCACGATCGGGCCGAGCAGCGCGATGGTCGCCCGCTTGAGATGAGCGGCGAGGAACGCGGCGGAGACGATGGGCGAGGGCGTGAGGATGCGCGGCGAGTAGTGATGCTCGGAGACGCTCACCCAGTCGAAGCCGAGCGCCTCCACGTAGGCCAGGCGCTCCAGCATGTCGCGGTACGCCTGGGCGCCCGCCTCGGGATCGTAGGCGCCCGAGGCCACCGGCCACTCGGACGGCAGCGCCCGCGGTGGGCGATAGCGAACCGTTTCGAAGAACGAGACCTTCACGACGTCCTGACGGCGCCGCCGGCGGCGGCTACTTCGTGGGGGGCGCCACCGACACGCCCTGCGAGCCGTTGCGCGAGATCGCCTCACCCACGAAGCCGGAGGCCTTGGCGTCTTCCACGAACGTGCGGAGAAACGCCGCGCCGGTGGCGCGCGCCTTCGGCGTGCCGATCGCCTGCTGCACGGCGGTGAACTGGCCGTCGAGAATCCGCGCGCCCGGCAGCTTTTGCACGTCGGTCAAAAGGCGCGGCCGCAGGCCCGACAGCACCTCGAGCTTGTCGTTCACGAAGGCGTTGTAGGAGGCGTCGATGCCCTTGGTGAGCACCAGCTTGGCGCGCGTGATGTTGCGGCTCAGCCACAGCTCGTAGGCGCTCTTCTCGGCCACCGCGATCCGCACGCCCTCGCGATCCACATCGGCGATGGTGCGGATCGTCGAGCCGGCGGGGACCAGGTACGTCGCGGGGATCTCGAGGTACGCCGCGGTGAAGGCGATCTCGGTCGCGCGCTGCGGCTCCGCCCCGAGAAACGCCACGTCCCACACGTCGGTGCGCACCGCGTCCCCGAGCGCGCCGGCGGTCTCGAACTTGGAAAATGCGATCGGCACCCCGAGCCGCCGCGCGAGCTCGCGCGCCAGGTCGGGCGCCACCCCCCGGGGATCGGTCGCCGAGGAGCCGGGCGTGACGAGCAGGAAGTTGCCGTGGTTGAGCCCGACCCGGAGCGTGCCACTGGGCGCCAGCTCGGAGCGTACTGCCGGAGAGATTTCGTTGGCCATGGCGCCGGACGTTAGCACGAACAGCCCGATGCCGGCTACGGCGAGTCGAAGCATGCGTGCGATCTCCTTTTGCACGGTCTTTTAGCACACGCACTGGCGGTTGGGAGTATTCTCCCCGGCGAGGAGCCAGCCATGACCGCCTCCGCTGGGCACCCGCTGCGTCCGACCACGCTGCAGATCGATCTCGACGCCGCCGCGGCCAACGTCCGCGTCGTCCGCCAGCTGGTGGGACCGGCGCGGAAGATCTTCGCGGTGGTCAAGGCCGACGGCTATGGCCATGGCGCCGCCGAGCTGGGCGCGGTGTTCGTCGCCCACGGCGCCGATGCGCTGGCGGTGGCCGATCTGGGCGAGGGCGTCCGGCTCCGCCAGCGCGGGATCACCGCGCCCGTCCTCGTCTATCCGAACTCGCTGCCGGAGGCCGCGCCGGAGGCGCTCGCCCATCGCCTCACGCCGACCCTGGTCGATCTCGACGCCGCGGGCGCGTACGCGCAGGCCGCGACGGAGCCGTGCGACATCTTCGTCAAGATCGACGTGGGGCTCGAGCGCCTGGGGGTGCCGGCCGAGCAGGCGGTGAAGACCATCACGGCCATGCTGGAGCTGCCGCACCTGCGGCTCGCCGGGCTGTGCGCTCATCCTCACGCCCACGGCACCGATCCGGCATATATCGAATGGCAGCTCGGCCGCTTCACCGCGGTCGTCGACGAGCTGCAGACGCGGGGGATCGCCGTACCCATCCGTCTCTTCGCGGCCTCGCCCTTCGTGCTGCGCTTCCCGCAGACGTACCTCAACGCGGTCGATCCCGGCCGGATGCTCTACGGCATCACGTTCCCCGGCGAGACCCCGCCGATGCCGCTACGGCCGGTGTTCGAGGCGCTCGTCACCCGCGTCATCGCGCTCAAGGAGCTGACGCCCCGCGAGCGCTTCGCCGAGCAGGCGCCGTTTCCCGTGACCGCACCCATGAAGCTGGGCGTGATCCCGATGGGCCTGGCCGACGGCCTCGCCTGGCTCCACGCCGGCCGCGTGCTCGTACGCGGGCGAGCGGTGCCCATCCTCACCGGACCGAACCTCGAGCACACCCGGATCGATCTCACGAGCGTGCCGGACGCGCGCGTCGGCGACGAGGTGGTGATCATCGGCCGCCAGGGCGATGAGGAGATCACGATCGCCGAGGTGGCCAAGCGCCACGGCCTCGGCCTTCACCACGTGGCGACCACGGTGGGACCGCGCGTCACGCGCGTCTACCGTTCGGCGGCCGCCACCAGCCCGGCGTGAGCCGGCGGGAGCTGACACCATGACAGCGCGACGCGAAGTGGACGGGTCGATCACCAGCGCGGACAGCATCGTCTTCACGGACTGCCACGGACTCACCGCCACGCCCGGGCATGCGCCGGCGCCCTCGGCGGCGGGCCGGCGGCGCGACGTGGTCGTGAACGGGCGCCGCGTGAAGACGGTCGACGTGCACGCGCACTGCGCGGTGCCCGAGGCGATGGCGCTGCTGGGCCAGAAGGTCGAGCACGCCGGCGCTGCTCATGTCGCAGGCGGCCGAGCGGCTGCGCGCGATGGACGAGCAGGGCATCGACGTCGAGGCGCTCAGCATCAACGCCTACTGGTACAAGGCCGAGCGCGACGTGGCGCAGAAGCTGATCGCGCTGCAGAACGAGAAGCTCGCCGAGTTCTGCGCGGCGCACCCCGAGCGCTTCGTCGGCCTTCGCCTCGGTGGCGCTGCAGCATCCCGACCTCGCGGCCGAGCAGCTCGAGGAGGCCGTCAAGAAGCTCGGCCTGCGCGGCGCCGCCATCGGGCGGCAGCGTCAACGGCGAGGAGCTGGCCGATCCGAAGTTCCACCCGTTCTGGGCCAAGGTCGAGGAGCTCGGCGTGCTGGTGTTCATCCATCCGCAGGGCACGCCGGAGCTCCGAGCGAGCTCGGAGCCGGCTCAAGGGCAACGGCGGGCTGGACAACGTGATCGGCAATCCGCTCGAGACGACGATCGCGCTCTCGCACCTCATCTTCGAGGGCACGCTCGATCGGTTCCCCGGACTGAAGATCTGCGCGGCGCACGGCGGCGGCTACCTGCCCTCGTACGCGGCACGCTCGGACGCCGGCTGCGTGACCTTCCCCGACCGCGTCACGACCGTGACGCTGCAAGAAGAAGCCGACCGAGTATCTCCGGCAGCTCTACTACGACTCGATCGTCTTCACGTCCGAGGCGCTGCGCCATCTGGTGGCCGAGACGCGGCTCCGGCCAGATCGTCATGGGCACCGACTATCCGTTCCCGTGGACGAAGACCTCGGTGGACCACATCCTGGGCACGCCGGGCCTGACCGACGACGAGCGCATCGCGATGCTGGGCGGGACCGCCGCCCGCCTGCTCGGCATCAAGGGATAGGCCGCGCGGCCTACCCCACGGCGTTCAGGGTCTTGCCGCCGGCCTCGACGGGCTTGGCGGCGATGAGGATGACGGCCAGGCGGCACGGCGCCGTGCCGCGATTCACCCAGTTGTGGATCGTGCCGCGCTGGACCATGACGTCGCCGGCCTTGATGTGGACCACGCTGTCGTCCAGCTCCATGTCGATCTCGCCGGACAGCACGACGATGTAGTCGATCGAGTCCGTGCGGTGGTTGCGCGCGGCCAGGCCGGGCGCGAACTCCAGAATGCGGAAGATGGTGCCGTTCGGCACCGTGGTGCCGGCCTTGCGCTGCCCGGCGTCGTCCTTGCCGTCGTTGTCGACGGGAAAGCCCTCGGTGGTCCACACGTTGATGCCCGTGGCGCCCGGTCGTCCGGTGAAGGCGTTCTTGGCGATCTCGTCGATCTGCACGATGGCCTTGCCGCTGGCGTCGTGGCCCGTGATCACGCGTCGTAGCTGCTCCAGTGCCATGGGCGGTCTCCCTGGCTCCGCCGGACGGTCGGCGGCGCGGTCAGACGGTTGGCTTGATGTTCTGGTTCATCCGCCAGAAGTTGGTCGGGTCGTACCGATTCTTGAGCTCGACCAGGCGCGCGTAGTTGGCCGCGTTGTAGGCGGCGCGGATCCGCTCGTCGCCCTCACTGCCCATCTCGTTGATGTACACCCCGCGCGAGAACGGCTGCAGCGCCGCGCCGAACTCCCGGCCCCACTTCAGGTGGCGGTCCGACTCACGCGGGTCGGTCCAGATGCCGAAGATGTCGATGTCGAACGGTGTGCTCCGGTGGCTGAACGCCGTGTCGTGCTCGCCGACCCGCGCGACGGCGCCGCCGAGCGGGATGACGACGGCCACGGACAGCGGCGACGTCATCGCGGCGGTGTGACGCACGCAGGTCTGGATCACGTCCTCGCCCAGGCCCGTGAGGTGATCCGAGCGCAGGTAGACGTGACGGCCGAAGGGCATCGCCTCGTCCATCATCGTCTGCACCGCCGTGTAAGGCATCGGCCCGAGCTGGGCCACCAGCGGTCGGCCGAAGGCGCGTAGCCGCTCCGCCGCCCGCTGGCCCTCCTCGAGCGGGCCGACGTGGCAGAGGGCCAGGCCGACCACGGGCGCCCCGTGCAGATGGGCCGGCACGAACGGCGCGGGCGGCGCGGACTGAAACGCGAACGCCACCATCTCGTCGTCGGAGGCGTTCGCCATGTAGTCGCGATAGAAACCCAGGGCTTCGGCGGCGCGCTCGGCCGGGTGCAGCACGACCCCGCCCGTCACCATCGGCCCGATCGGATGCAGGCGGTACTCGAACGACGTCACCAGGCCCAGGTTGCCGCCGCCCCCGCGCAGGCCCCAGAACAGATCGGCGTTCTCGGTGGCGCTGGCCGTGAGGAAGCGGCCGTCGGCGGTGACGACATCGGCCGACAGGAGATTGTCGACGACGAGACCGCACTTGCGCATCAGCCAGCCCAGGCCGCCGCCGAGCGTGAGACCCGCGATGCCGGTGGTCGAGATCTGGCCGCCGGTCGTCGCCAGCCCGAAGGCTTGCGTCTCGTGGTCGAGCTCGCCCCACGTCACGCCGCCCTGCGCCTGCACCGTGCGTCGCGCCCGGTCCACGCGGATACCCTTCATCGGCGACAGGTCGATCATCAGGCCCCCGTCGCAGACGGCGTTGCCGGTGACGTTGTGACCGCCGCCGCGCACGGACACGAGCAGCTGGTTGGCTCGCGCGAAATTGACCGCGCCGAGCACGTCGGCCGGACCGCTGCACCGCGCGATCAGAAGCGGCTTGCGGTCGATCGCGCCGTTCCACACGTGCCGGGCGGCGTCGTAGCCGGGATCACCCGGTTGCAGCAGCGGACCGCGAACGCTTGCGCGAAGCTCCTGGATGTCCACGACGCCCTCCTGGTCCGGATGGCCACTCGACATTCCCAACACCCGTCCGGCGCCGGTGATTCTATCGCGGTGTCGGGTGGCCGGGGGATGCTCTGGGCTCGGCGGCACGTCCATGTCCGATCGGCACGCCAGGCTGTCAATCATGGCCGGCGCGAGGCCGAAACGTGCGTTTCGCGATCGATGCGGGATCTGGCCGGGATCTTGAAACCCCCGGCGCGGCCATGCTGGGCAGACTCTCGATCTCGACGCGATTCGCCTTCGTCTTCCTCGTCGCCATCGGCATGGTGGCGGCGGCGTTCTACATGATTCTCGACCGCATCTACCTGAATCAGCTCAAGAGCCAGGCCGAGACCGTGGCCGATACCGTCGACGCCTTCGGCACGTGGGTGGCGCAGTACGGGCGGGTGTGGGTGAAGGACGACGCTCGCAACTATCTCGGCCACCTGCCCGCCTATCAGCTGGAGGAAGGGGTGGCGGCCACGGCCTCCGGCCTGAAGCCCGTGCACTTCTACTCCAAGAATCCGGCGCTGGCCCAGCGCGAGTTCTCGGAGGTCGTCGCGCGCTCGGCGTCGCCGTCCAAGTTCCGGCTGACCTCGCACAACGTGATGAATCCGGGCAACGCGCCGGATCCGTTCGAGGTCGCCGCGCTGCAGCGGATCCGCGACGACGGGCTCCGGGAGTACTTCGAGCTCACGCCTGACGGATTTCGCTACGCACGCACCCTCTACCACAAGGCCTCGTGCATCGGCTGCCACGGCGAGGCGGCCAGCGCGCCGAGCGACGTCAAGCTCCGCTACGGCACCGCCCACGGCTTCGGCTTCAAGGAGGGCGACGTGGCCGGCATCATCAGCGTCCGCCTGCCGGCGCGGTCGTTCTGGCAGGTGGCCGTCATCATCGTAGGCGGCTGGCAGCTGGCGATGATCCTGGGCGCGTTCCTCATCGCGATGCTGTTCGTGCGGTTCGCCATCGTCAACCCCGTCGAGCGGCTCACGAAGGCGACCCACCAGATCTCGCTCGCCCAGCCCGCCGATCTCGGCGTGGCCGGCATCGGGCGAAGCAGCCGCAACGAGCTGCACCAGCTCGCCATCGCCATCGACCGCCTGCGCCGGAGCATCACCATCGCCATGCGCAAGCTCGGGGAGGACCCGATGCGGAAGCTCAGCGAGGAGCCGCCGGTCGCCACCAACGCCGCGGGCCGCCATGAAGGCTGACGCGCTCGGCAGCTTCGAGCAGCTGATGGCGGAGCTCAAGCGGCTGTGCGCCGAGGGGCGCACGGGCACGCTGTTCATCGCCACGTCCGAGAATCACGCCGGCCAGCTCGGGATTCGCAACGGCGTCGTCGTGGCCGCGCGGTTCCGTCTGAAGACCGGACTCGACGCGGCGCGCGGCCTGGCCCAGGTCCGCTCGGCGCGGTTCACCTTCATGCGCGATCTCGTCGAGCCCGCCGATCCGCGCCATCCCCTGTCCTCGACGGCCGTCCTGACCCTCCTGACCGGCGCCAGCCCCGCCGGCGGCCAGGCCGACAACCTGGTGGTGCACAACATCCTGACCGCCGCGCTCGTCGAGTACCTCGGCCCCATGGCGGCCATCGTCGTGCGCGACCAGCTCCGCGATGCCGAGCGCGCCGGTCGCGAGCCGGCCGACGTGGTGGAGCCGCTGGCGCGCCTGATCGACGATGCGGCGGGCGCGGCCGCGTTCCGTGCGCAAGCGACATCCGCGCTGGCGGCGCGGAATCGCCTGACGTCGCAGCGCGCCTCCTGAGCGAAGTGCTATCGTGAGCCCCGATGAACACCCTGCTCTGGGCGCTGATCCTCGGCCTGGCCATGGTGGCGCTCGGCGCGATCAAGGACGCGCCGGCCCAGGCGCCGCCGCCCACGGTGACCGAGGGTCCCATCTACGCCGTGACCTACGTGGAGGTGCTGGCCACCTCCACGGCTGACGGCACCGCGCTGCTCCGGCGCTACCGCGAGGCGACCCGCCAGGAGGACGGCAATCTGAGGTGCGAGGTGGTCAGTCGCATCGGTCAGCCGCACCAGCTCGTCGTCCTGGAAGTCTGGCGGGACCAGAAAGCGTTCGAGTCTCACAGCAAGTCGTCCAACACCGTGTCCACGCGCGAGCGGGTCCACGCAATTCGCGGCGCCCCGATCGACGAGCGGGTCCACCTGGCCGTCGCATCCGGCCCGCTTCAGCCCGGCCCCGCCGGCGACGCCGTGTACGTCGTCACCCACGTCGACGTGATTCCGCCCCGCAAGGACGACGGCCTGGCCGCCGTCAAGCAGCTGGCCGACGCCAGCCGCCCGAGCCCCGGCAACGTGCGCTTCGAGGTCGTGCAGCAGACCAGCCGCCCCAATCACTTCACGGTGATCGAGATCTGGCAGGACGCCCGAGCGGCGCAGACGCACGCGATGGCGGAGGCCACCCGCCGGTTCCGTGACGCGCTGGGACCGATGTCGGGCGCGCTCTACGACGAGCGGATGTTCCAGGCGGTGGACTGAGCGTAAAATCTGGATATGAGCCACATGTCCCTGGGCAGCGCCTATCGTCGTGACGGGTTCGTCGTCGTTCCCGACCTCCTCGGGCCCGAGGCCCTGCAGGAGCTCCGCGCGGTCATCGCCGAGCTGGTGGCCGCGGCCGCGTCGGTGGACACGCACACCGCGGTCTACGATCTCGAGCCCGGCCACACGCCGGCCGCGCCCAGGGTCCGGCGCATCAAGCAGCCCCACAAGGTTCATCCCGCGTTCGACGCCGTCGTGCGGAGCGCGCCGGTGATGGCCGTGCTCCACGAGCTCCTCGGGCCCGACCTCCGGCTGCACGGCTCCAAGCTCAACATGAAGGCGGCCCACTACGGCTCGCCGGTGGAGTGGCACCAGGACTGGGCGTTCTACCCGCACACCAACGACGACATCCTGGCCATCGGCGTCATGCTCGACGACATGAACCTCGAGAACGGTCCGCTCATGGTCGTCCCCGGCTCGCACAAGGGCCCGGTGTGGAATCACCACGGCGAGGACGGGCGCTTCGCCGGGCTGGTCGATCCCGCCGACATCCCGGCGGAGATCGCCAGCGCGGTGGCGCTGACCGGCCGCGCCGGCACGATGTCGTTCCACCACGTGCGCGCGCTGCACGGCTCGGCGCTCAACACCTCCGAGCGCAGCCGCAATCTGCTGCTCTACGAGGTGGCCGCCTCGGATGCCTGGCCGCTCCTGGGTGTGGCGGACTTCGACGACTTCAATCGTCGGCTGCTGACCGGCCGTCCGAGTATCGAGCCGCGCGTGACCTCGGTCCCCGTGCGCCTGCCGCTGCCGCCCGCGGCTCGCCAGGGCTCGATCTACGAGAACCAGTCGACGTCGACGCGCAGCTACTTCCAGAAAGCGACGCGCTAGCCGGCGGGGCGGTCCTCGCTCACCAGCCCATCGCCCGTGCCGCCCGGCGCGGGTCGGCACCGCCGTAGAGGATCCCCCGCCCCAGATCCGCCGAGATCGCGCACACGCCCGCCGTGTCGATGGACAGCTCGGGCAGCCATTCCACGCGATGGCCGCGCGCGCTCAGGGCCTCGCCTGTCGCCGCGCCGATGCGGCCGCTCGAGGTCGAGCCGGCCCGGATAGTACGGGTGCGGCTCGAACGATCCCGGGAAGCTGTGGGTGACGAACCGCGGCGCCTCGACCGCCTCCTGGATGCTCATGCCGAACACCGTGTGGTTCAGGAAGACCTGCAGCATGGCCTGGGGCTGAAGATCGCCGCCCGGCGCGCCGAACGGCATGATCCATTCGCGGCCGCGGCGCGCGAGCGCCGGGTTGGGCGTCAGCCGCGGGCGCTTGCCCGGCGCGACGCAGGAGGCGTGACCGGGCACCGCCCAGGACTGCGATCCGCGCGTGGACGGGACAGAAGCCCAGGCCAGGAATCACCGGGCCGTCCCACGACGACGTCGCTCGGCGTCGCCGAGAAGGCGTTGCCGTGACGATCGACGACGCAGACGTACGACGTGTCGCCCCCGCCGAGATCACCGCCCCCGCGCAGCCGCCGGCTCCGCCGCGCGAGTCACCGCCCGCTGGCGAATCCGGGACTGCGCCGGCCGGCGGCATCTCGGGACATGCGCGCTCGCCGATGAGTCGCCGCCGCTCCTGCCGCGTACGCCGGCGCCAGCAGCGCGTCCATCGGGCACGTCGACGAAGCGCGGGTCGCCGTAGTAGCGCTCACGATCGGCGAAGCAGAGCTTCATCGCCTCGGCGACGAGATGGACGTACGCCGGGGTGTTGTGGCCGAGCGCCTTCAGATCGACGCCCTGCAGCAGCGAGAGCATCTGCAGCAGCACCGGCCCCTGGCACCACGGACCGCACGTGAAGACCTCGATGCCGCCGAAGCGAGGTCGCGCAGCCGGCGACGTCGATCTCGGACCGGTAGGACGCCAGGTCCTCCGCCGTCAGCCAGCCGCCGTTGTCGTGGTGATAGCGCACCATGGTCGGTCGCGAGGTCGCCGCGGTAGAAGGCGTCGCGCGCCGCGTGCAAGCCGGCGACCCGGCCGCGCGAGCTCGCCGCCCGCTCCTCGTCGACCATGAACTGCATCGAGCGCGCGAGATCCGCCTGCACGAAACGCTCGCCCTCGCGCGGGGCGCGCCCGCCGGGGAGCCAGATTGCCGCGTTGGCGGGCCAGCGCCGGTAGTCCGTCGGCGTATCGGTCGATGAAGTGGGCCATCACCGGATGCATGGTGAAGCCCTCGCGCGCGTAGCGGATGGCCGCGGCGGCCACGTCGCCGAAGCTCATCGTCCCGTAGCGCTCCAGCGCGAGGATCCAGGCGTCGGGCGCCGCCGGCACGACAGTCCGCAGAACGCCGTACGGGATGGCGCCGCCGTGCTCGCTCGACGAACGTCTGCGAGCCTCGCCGCTCGCGGCCAGCCGCCGAGCCCGGCGATCGTGACGGTCTCGTCGCGGTCGGCGAGGTGAGATGACCATCGGCGCCACGCCGGAGAACTGCACCTGGTCGCTGTGCACGATTTCGAGCGCGATCCCGCCGGCCACGCCCGCGTCGACCACGTTGCCCCCGGCCTGGAGCACCGCGTGCCCGGCCTCGGCGGCCAGGTAGTGGCCGGCGGCGATCATGTGGCGCGCGCCGGTGATCATCGGCTGCAGCGGCATGGTCTTCTCCCCTCAGAAGCTCGGCTTGGTCGAGAACGGCGTCAGCTGCAGCTCGTGGGTCCAGCAGGACCGATCTTGCGTGTGCAGGTAGTAGAACGCCTCGGCGATCTTCACCGGATTCATCACGATCTCCGGATGCTGCTGGGCTCGGGGCAGCGCCCGGGTGCCCGGCGAGTCGATGAGGCCGTCGATCACGACGTTGGCCACGTGCACACCGTGCTCGGAATACTCCTCCGTGAGGACCTGCGCCAGCGTGCGCATCATGACGCGCGGATAGTAGAGCGACTGTCCGGTCAGGCGCTTGCGGCCGCGCAGGGAGAACTGGTTGTTGGAGATGAGGAACGAGCCCGCCCCCCGCCGGCGCATGGCCGGCAACACCTCCTGGGCCACCAGGAAGGGCCCGCGGCTGGCGATGTGCTGGGCGGTCTCGAAGATCTCGACGGGGACGTGTTCCAGCAGCTCCTTGTCCGGTGGCAAGTCGCGCCCCTCCAGGTAGCCGGCGTTGTAGACCAGTACGTGGGGGTCGCCCATCTGCGCGCGAATGGTGGCGAACGCGTCGGAGATGGATGGCCGCGACACGAGGTCCAGCTCGACGATCAGGCTCTCGCCGCCGTGCTCGACGATGGCCTTGTGCAGGGCATCGGCATTGGCGGCCTGCCGCGTCGTCAGGACGACGCGAAAGCCCTCCTGGGCAAACTTGAGCGCGATGGCGCCGCCGATGCCCCAGCGAATCCCGACGGGGAAGTGGCGGTCATCGAGCGCCTTGCCGTGCGCCAGCCTGGTGTTGCGTCCATCCGCCTGCCACTTGGAGGTGGCCCCCACGACCACCGCGACCGGCTTGTCGGCTGAGCTCATCAGATTTTCCTCGCTCGCTGGAGTTCGTTTCCGTCACACCCGGAATGCTACATCGAGCGGGCTGGCTGCGTGAGCGGGCTCCAGAGGCCGTGCTATCGTGGCCTCGGCGGGAGGGCACCATGGACAGGACGCTGATCACCGGGGCCACGATCTTCGACGGCAGCGGCGCGGCACCGTTCGCGGGCGAGGTGCTGGTCGAGGGCCAGCGAATCGCTGCGGTGCAACGGGGTGGCGGGCTGCCGCGCGGCGACGCGCGGGTCATCGACGGGGCCGGCGCCACGCTCATGCCGGGGTTGATCGAGCCGCACGGTCACCTGAGCTATCCCGACGCCGCCCGCAACTCGGACTTCACGCGTCTGCCGCCGGAAGAGCACGTCCTCGTCACCATGCGCAACGCCAGGACGGCGCTCGACTGCGGCTACACTAGCGTACTGTCGGCCGCCTCGGCCAAGCCGCGCCTGGACATCGTCATCCGCAACGAGATCAACGCCGGTCGCATCCCGGGCCCGCGCTACCTGGCCAACGGGCCGGAGCTCACGGTCACCGGTGGCCTCGGCGACGAGAACCTGCTCCACCTGCCCCACCTGGAGACGCCGACCTTCGCCTGGGTGGTCGACGGCCCCGACGAGGTCCGCAAGGCGTGCCGGCTGCTGGTCCGCGAGGGCGTCGATCTGCTCAAGCTCAACCTCTCGGGCGACACCGGACCGCGCAACAGCCGCTCCGAGCGCGTGGTGATGACCGACGAGGAGGTCGCGGCGGCCATGGAGATCGCGCGGGCCGGCGCGGTGCGGGTGTGCGCGCACGCTCGCAGCGCGGAGTCGGTCAAGATGTGCGTGCGCCACGGCATCGGCATCATCTACCACGCCAACTTCGCCGACGCCGAAGCGCTCGACCTGCTGGAGGCCAACCGCGACTGGTGCTTCGTGAACCCCGCGCTCGGGCTCACCTACCAGGCCTGCCACGCCGCCGGCGACTGGGGCTTCACGCCCGCGATGGCGCGCGAGCGGGGATTGCTGCGCGAGCTCGAGATCTCCGTCGACACGTTCGGCCAGATGCGCAAGCGCGGCATCCGCGTGCTCCCCGGCGGCGACTACGGCTTCGCGTGGAACCCGCACGGCACCTACGCGCGCGATCTGCTGCTCTTCGTCGACGTGCTCGGCTTCACGCCGAGCGAGACGCTGGTGGCGGCCACCCGGCTGGGCGGCGAGATCATGGGCCTGGGCGCAGAGCTGGGCCAGGTCAAGGCCGGCTACCTGGCCGATCTGCTGCTCGTCGACGGCAACCCGCTCGACGACATCAAGCTCCTGCAGAACCAGGACGCGCTGCTGGCGATCATGAAGGACGGGCGCCTGCACAAGGCGCCCGCCGCCTGAGCGTCACACGCGGCGCTGCAGGAAGTCCGTCACCAGCGGCCACGCCAGATCCGCGTAGTGCGGCTGAAATCCCTCGTTGTCCGGGTGGCGGAAGCCGTGGTTGGCGTCGGAGAAGTAGTGCCACTCCACCGGCTGGCCGTTGAGCAGAAAGGCCTGCCACAGCGGTCCCTGGATGGCCGGCGTGGCGATGTAGTCCTTGCCGCCGCAGAACACGAGTGACGCGCACGAAAGCGTCGGCGCCAGCTTGAAGGCGTGGCGGGGACGGTGTGAGGTCTCCGGCTCGTCGCGCACGGACGGATAGTAGAGGATGATCGCGCGCACCTGCGGATGATCGGCCGCGAAGGGAATGAGCAGGCGCCCGCCCATGCAGTGGCCGATGCAGGCGGTGCGCGCGGGATCCGACTTCATCGGTCCGGTCAGGTAGCGCCACGCCTCCTCCATCTTGCCGAGAAACTCCCCGTCCGAGTGCTTGGCCTGCAAGTCGGCGCCGTGGCCGATCTGCGTGGTGCCCGGGATACCGAACATGTTGAACAGGCTCGGCGCCAGCACGTTGTAGCCGAGCGTGGCCAGCCGGTAGGCGTCGATCTTGTAGTCGGCGGTGACGCCGTGCGCGTGGTGCACCATGAGCACCCCCGGCCGCGTCCCCGGGCCCGCGGGGTGCGCCATGTAGCCGGGGATACCGTCCTGCTCCTGCGTGAGCATGCGCGCCACGATCGTCATCGGCGTTCTCCTCCTCGGCGGATCGCGCTATTCTACGGCCACGTCGCTCCTGTCGAACACGCCCTTCGCGCTCTTCTGGTCCTCACGCGTGCTGTCCACGCTGGCGTTGCAGATCCAGACCGTGGCGGTGGGCTGGCAGCTCTATCTCCTCACCGGCAGCGCGCTCGATCTGGGGCTGGTCGGCCTCGCGCAGTTCGTGCCCACCGTCGTCCTCACCCTGGTCGTCGGCCAGGTGGCGGACCGCTACGATCGCCGGCTCGTGGTGGTGCTCTGTCACGTGGTCGAGGGCGCGGCGGTGGGGGCGCTGGCGATCGGCACCGTCGCGGGATGGCTGACCCGCGAGGGCATCCTGGCCCTCGTCGTCGTCCTGGGCGCCGCCCGGGCGTTCGAGAATCCCAGCCGCACGGCCCTGGTGCCGCGGCTCGTGCCGCTGGCGGCGCTGCCCCGCGCCATCGCCAGCATCACCGCCGCCGGCCAGATGGCGCGCATCGCCGGGCCCGCGCTCGGTGGTGTGCTGCTGGCACTGGGGCCGGCCACCGCCTACACCACGGTCGTCGGGCTCTACGCGGTGAGCGGCGTCCTCACCGCGCTCGTGCGGGACGCGCCGCCGGTACGCGTGCGCGAAGAGCTCACCACCGCCTCGTTCTTCTCGGGGGTGGCCTTCATCTTCCAGCGGCGGCTGCTGCTCGGCCTGATGTCCCTCGATCTCTTCGCGGTGCTCCTGGGCGGCGCCACCGCGCTGTTGCCGATCTACGCGCGCGACATCCTCGGCACCGGGCCCGGCGGGCTCGGCCTGTTGCGGGCCGCCCCCGCCGTCGGCGCGCTCGTGATGTCCGCGGCACTGGCGCGCTATCCGATCGGACGCAATGCGGGGCCGATGCTCTTCGGCAGCGTGCTGGTGTTCGGCCTGGCCACCGTGGTGTTCGGTGTCTCGACCAACCTGGCACTCTCGCTGATCGCGCTGGGCGTGCTGGGCGGATCCGACCTGCTCAGCATGATCATCCGCCAGTCGCTGGTGCAGCTGCGCACGCCCGACGCCATGCGCGGCCGCGTGAGCGCGGTGCACTCGCTGTTCACCGGGACCTCGAACCAGCTCGGCGAGTTCGAGTCGGGGTTGCTGGCCGCGCTGTTCGGCGCGGTGCCGGCCGTGCTGGTCGGGGGCATCGGCACCATCGTCGTGGTCGCGCTGTGGATGTATCGCTTTCCGGAGCTGCGTCGATTCGAGCTGGCCGGTCCATAAGACCTTCGGACCCTTGACTTCCTCGCCCTCGACTTGCAACGCTAGCGATTCCTGGAGGTCGACCATGCGGAGAGAGGTCGGGTCGTTTCTCCTCGGCGCCGTGCTCGTTCTCGGAGGCTGCGCCACCCAGCACGAGAGCCTGGAGTCCTGCGTGGAAGTCGCCGAGCGCGGGCTGCGGCCCATCGCCGAGGATCGCAGCCAGCGATTCCTCGGAAAAGTCCGCGAGGACACCGCGCGCTGCCGCGGCGGTGACCGTACGGTGGAGGCGCGCAAGCTCCCCTGGATCGACTGGCAGAACTACTGGGCGACCGGCGACGCGAGCAGCCGCTCGGGATCGCTGACCACCCATCTGAGTCCCAATGGCCGGGGTGTCGATGGCGCCCTGCTCGACCTCGAGTACCAGCGCATCGAGCTGATCAAGTTCAACCTCTTCGACAACAGCGGCACGTACGAGGCCTACGTGCAGCGGACGCGACGGCGTCGGCGGGCCCGGCGCTGAAGATGTGGCCGCAGATGCGGCTGCCCACGGGCCATCCGCAGTACGCGGCGGTGGGCGGCGACGGCGCGCAGCTCTGCCGCGGCGAGCTCATCCGCGCCCGCACGCTGACCGGCATCTGCAACGACCTCAAGAATCCGCTGATGGGCTCCACCGGCACAGCTGTTCGCGCGCAACGTGCGAGTTCGAGACCACCTTCCCCGAGCTCGGCCCGGAGCGAGCTCACCCGCAATCGCCACGGCGATCGCCTGGCGTCTGCTCACGCCCGATCCGCAGGTGATCAGCCGCAAGCTCTTCACGCGCGCCCAGTCGCAACCCGGCCGCGTGCCACGACGGCCACGGCCTGCCCGGCTTCGCCGACCGACGCCAGCTGCGACTACAAGAAGGCGCCGTTCTTCAACGTGCTGGCCGCGTTCTGGATCCAGTTCATGACGCACGACTGGTTCTCGCATCTGCGAGGAGGGGCACAACGCGCCGAGCACATGCCGGTCGGCTGCGATCGCAGGTCGACGGCGAGACGCCGCTACGCCGGAAGCGCCGCTCGGCTGCCGGCCCGGCGATCGCATCGACCACGGCTTACGTCGCCGACGAGCGGCACGCCGCCGACGTTCACCGCCGACGGCAAGCGACGTACCTGAGCCGCGCCCCGAAGACCTTCCGCGAACACGAACACCGCGTGGTGGGACGCCTCGCAGATCTACGGCTACGACGAGACGCTCGCGCCGCCGCGTGAAGCGCGACCGCCGACGATCCGGCCCAGCTCCTGCTGTCGCCCGTCGGTCAGCGCGCGCGGCGCCGGCGAGCGTCAGGGCTACCTGCCGCTGCTCGCGGCCTCGCGATCCGATGAACCCCGCAGTGGGCGGGCCAGGAGGCGACCGCCTTCCCCGACAACTGGACGATCGGCATGAGCTTCTACCACAACGTCTTCGCGCGCGAGCACAACCCGTTCGTCGAGCGCGTTCCGCGCGCCAGGCCGCCGCCACGCCGGACGCCGACTCCGGCCTGCGCAATCCCGCGCAGCCCGACGCAGGTCATCCGCTACCGCGACGTCACCGCCGACGAGCTGTTCGAGGCGGCGCGGCTCGTCGTCGTCGGCCGAGATCGCCAAGATCCACACCATCGAGTGGACGCCGCAGCTGCTCTACGACGAGCCGCTGTTTCTCGGCATGAACGCCAACTGGAACGGCCTGTTCCGTGGCCAGCGAGCTGGTGCAGGCCGCGCTGGAGCAGATCACCGTCAACAACTTCGGCAAGTCGACCGACGCGAAGAAGGCCACGCAGTGGTACTCGGTCTTCGCCTCCGGCCCCGGCATCTTCGGCCTCGGCAGCCGCGTGTACGCCGACGACGCGATCTTCGCGGCCTACGATCCGAGCAAGACCGACCTGTGGAGCCTCACGAACCCCGACGACGTCAACGGCGGCATCAACCACTTCGGCTCGCCGTTCAACTTCCCGGAGGAGTTCGTCACCGTCTATCGCCTGCACCCGCTGGTGCCCGACCTCATCGAGTACCGCGAGTGGGACGCCGACCCCAACGCGATCCGCGAACAAGGTCCCGGTGGTCGACACGTTCCGCGGTCGAGGCCACCCAGGCCATGCGCGAGCGCGGCCTGGCCAACTGGGCGCTCTCGCATGGGCCGGCAGCGCCTGGGCCTGCTGACGCTGCAGAATCATCCGCAGTTCCTGCAGAACCTCGAGATCGCCCGCCTGGCCAGCGCCGACCGGCAAGATCGACGTCGCCGCGCTCGACCTGATCCGCGACCGCGAGCACGGCGTGCCGCGCTTCAACGAGTTCCGGCGCCAGTACGGGCTGCGCCAGCTCACGAGCTTCGACGATTTCGTCGACACCAAGCTGGCCAAGGGCTCGCCCGAGCGCGTCGAGCAGGAACGGCTGATCGGCGTCATGCGCGAGGTCTACGGGCAGCACCGGTGCGACGCGTCCAAGATCATCACCGAGGCGCAGGTGAACGCCGACGGCTCGCACGATCAACGACTGTCTCGGCCATGCCGAACGGCAGCATGGTCGACAACGTCGAGGACGTCGACACGGTGGTCGGCTGGCTGGCGGAGTTCACGCGGCCGCACGGCTTCGCGATCTCGGAGACCCAGTTCCAGGTGTTCATCCTGAACGCCTCGCGCCGGCTCTTCAGCGATCGCTTCTTCACCTCGAGCTTCCGGCCGGAGTTCTACACGACCCTCGGCGTGGACGTGGGTCAACCACAACGGTCCCGACCGGCGATGATGGAGAAGGGCCAGCCGAACGGCCACGAGCATGGCAGGTGTCGCCGCTCAAGCGCGTGCTGCTGCGGACGATGCCCGAGCTGCAGCCCGAGCTCGATCCGGTCGTCAACGCGTTCGACCCCTGGGCGCGCGATCGCGGCGAGTACTACTCGCTCAAGTGGACGCCGCGGCCCGGCGCCGAGTCGGACCCGGCCTTCCGGGAATCGAAGTAGGCCTGACAGCGATGTGGACCGCGCGCAAGCTCTTCTGGAACCAGCTCGCGATCTTGAAGTATCGCGCCAACAAGCCGGCGACCATCCCCGTGCCCCAGGACGACGGCCGCAAGCTTCAGGCCGTCGGCCTCGCCAGTCAGTTCCCCAGCGTCCCCGTGCCCAACATCCGGGTGGCCGATCACGTCCCGGCCGACGAGGCCTCGACGCTCAAGCACACCTTCTACGACGCGCAGGTCGCGCTCTACAGCGGGTTCTCGCCGATGGAATCCGGCCTGCCGCCGATCGACGCGGATCCGATCAAGGCGCTGGACGAGGCCTACACCCCCGGTCATCGCGGCTGCTTTCCCGCTCCGGTGCTGCCGGCCGAGTATCAGGGCGAGGTCGACCTCGGCTACGTGGCGGTGGCCGGACCGTACGCGTGCTATCTGGAGCGCGCGCCGGAGGGCGGCTACCAGTGGGACCTGCGCGGTCTGGCGCGCCACGAGCACCACGCCGGCCTGCACTCCCTCGGGGTGCGCGTGCTCTTCCGCGTGAACACGGCCGCCCGCCGGCTCGAGGCGGCGCAGATCGACAGCGAGCTCGGCGCGGTCACGCCCGGGCAGCCGCGCTGGGCGCTCGCGAAGAAGCTGGCGCTGTGCGCGGCGACGACCCACGTCTCGATGATCCGCCACTTCAACTGGGTGCACCTGGCCGCCGGCGGGCCGTTCGCCATCGCCACCCGGAACTGCCTGCCGGCCGCCCACCCGCTGCGCCGGATGCTGTGGCCGCACATGTTCGGGACCCAGTACAGCAACGAGCTGGTGACCAAGGGCCAGATGGCGCCGGGCGGCGATTTCGACTCGATCTTCAGCCTGACCCATCGCGGGATGTGCGCGCTGTTCCAGGAATCCTACGAGCAGTACGACCTGCGGGCGCTCGACCCGCAGCGGGACGCCGAGCGCCGCGGCATCGCGGGCGCCGGCTTCGACACGCCGGCGCTCGCCAACCGCCAGGCGCACTTCGACGTGATGTACGCTCACGCGCTGCGCTATCTGAAGATCTACTACCCGGCGGCGACGACGCTGGCCGGCGACGCGGCCGTCCGGTCGTGGACGGAGAGCCTGGAGCGCCTGGTGCCGAACGGCATCCGCTCGGTCCTCGGCCCGGAGATCACGCTCGAGTCCGTCGCCCGGCTCGCCGCCGCGTTCCTCTACATGGCCACGGTCGAGCACGAGATCCTCGGCACCGGGCTCTGGAACTATCAGATGTGGACCCATGTGCAGCCGGTGCGCGTCTACACCAACGGCCAGCGCGAGCCCGTCGACGTCTACCAGCGCCTGGTGAACGCCAACTTCAACCTCAACGTGCATCGCGCGCAGCTCGTGCAGGACTGGAGCTACCTGGCGCTGGACGCGCCGGGCGCCCAGGCCTTCCGGGATTTCAAGCAGGCGCTGGAAGGCTTGCAGGGTCGTATCGCGGCCGAGCCCGCCGCCGCGTGGAAGATCTCGCCAGGCATTCTCGAAGCCAACATCAACGCCTGACGCGCCCCCGGAGTAGGATGGGGGCGCCCAAGCCCTGATCCCGGGAGGTCCGCGATGCTCGACGTGCCGTTCCGCTCCGCCCGGCAGCTCGCCCGCGACATCCGCGCCAAGAAGATCGGCTGTCTCGAGCTGCTCGATCTCTACCTCGCGCGCGTCGAGAAGTACGACGGGGCGCTCAATGCGATCGTCGTCCGCGACGTCGACCGCGCGCGCGCGCGCGCCCGGGCCGCCGATCGCGCGCTGGCCAAGCGGCGAGTCGTGGGGGCCGCTGCACGGCGTGCCGATGACGGTCAAGGAGTCCTACGACGTCGCCGGCCTGCCGACCACCTGGGGCGTGCCGGCCTACGCCAAGACACGTCGCGGCCAAGAACGCGGTCGTCGTCGATCGGCTGCTCGGCGCCGGCGCCGTGCTGTTCGGCAAGACCAACGTCCCGCTCTACCTCGGCGACTGGCAGAGCTTCAACGCCATCTACGGCACGACGAACAATCCGTGGGATCTGACGCGCGCCCCCGGCGGGTCCTCCGGCGGCTCGGCCGCGGCGCTGGCCGCCGGGCTCACCGCGCTGGAGGCGGGCAGCGACATCGGCTCGTCGATTCGCAACCCCGCGCACTTCTGCGGCGTGTACGGTCACAAGCCGACGTGGGGCATCGTGCCGCGCACCGGCCAGGCGCTGCCGTGGCAGCAGGCCGCGCCGGTCGACATCGACGTGGTGGGGCCGCTGGCCCGCACGGCCGACGATCTCGCCCTGGCGCTGTCGATCATGGCCGGCCCCGATCCCATCGAGGCGGCGGGCTGGCAGCTGCGGCTGCCGCCGCCGAAGGGCAAGCGCCTGCGCGACTTCAAGGTCGCGCTCATGCTCGACGCGCCGGACATCGCGGTGGACCGCGAGGTGCAGGACCGGCTGCAGGCGCTGGCGCGATTTCTTGCGCAAGCAGAAGGTGAAGGTCGACGAGCGCGCGCGGCCGGCCATCGACCCGCGCGAGGCCTTCCGCGTCTACACCCGCTGCTGCGCTCCGCCACGTCGGACCGCCAGACCGACGAGGAGTTCGAGAAGAACGCCGCGAGCTGGCGCGCGCCCTGTCGCCCGACGACGAGAGCTACCGCGCGCGAGCGACACGGGCCGCCGTCATGTCGCACCGCGACTGGCTCGCCTTCAGCGAGACGCGCCACCGCATGCGGCGGCAGTGGGCCGAGTTCTTCACGGGCTACGATCTGCTCCTGTGCCCGGTGGCCTCCACCGCGGCGTTCCCGCACGATCACAAGGGCGAGCGCTACGAGCGCACGCTGCCGGTCAACGGCCAGCGGGTCCCGGTGACCGATCACCTGTTCTGGGCGGGCTACTCCGGCGCGTTCTTCCTGCCGTCGACCGCCGCGCCGTGCGGCTTCACGCCGGGCGGGCTCCCGGTCGGCGTGCAGATCGTGGCGCCGCAGTACGGCGATCTGACCTCGCTGGCGTTCGCCCGGCTGCTCGAGAGCGAGTTCCAGGGCTTCGTGCCGCCACCCGGCTACGTGTGAGCCGGCGCCGGGCGTGGGCCCAGCCCTCGCGCGTGAAACGTCGTAGAATCTCGGTCGCGACCCGTTGAACGCGTTGTCGTACCGGGGAGGATGACCGCATGGCCCGACCAGTCAGGTATCCCGAGCACATCGAGCCCCTCGTGCAGTTCGTGGAGGAGACCGCCCCCGAGCACATCGTGGCCCGCACCCACGACAAGCTGGTGGCCGGCACGCCGATCAGGGACATGCTGCTGGCCTCGGCGCTGGCGGTGGTGCGCTCGTCGGATCTGCCGCCCGGCCATCACGGCGGTCCGCTCCATCCGCTGGCGGGGCTGCACGCCGTGCGCCACATCGCGACCCGGCTGCCCGGCGAGTTCGCGCAGGATGCCGGTCATCCAGAACGTCGCGGTGGCCAACAAGCACATCCACTCGCCGGCCATGGGCCCCTACATCCTGGCCCACGCGCGAGCCGGTGTCGGAGCGCGACGACGTCGACGCCACGCTGGAGGCGTTCCGCACCGCGGCTGGCCGCGGCGTCTTCAACGCCTGCGATCACTACGTCCTCTACCTGCTCCAGCGGCTGTCGCCGATGCAGGTGCTCGAGCATCTGCTCGAGATCGCCATCCCCAAGAACCAGCTCGACGATCACTACTTCCTGTTCCCGGTCTTCACGTGGCGGGCGCTCGAGTACTTCGGCTGGGAGTACGCGCAGTTCCTCGGCCGGGCGCCGGTGCGCTACGTCACGCGCCCGACGATGCCCGCGTCGATGGACGACGTCGACTCGCTGATCGCAAGTTCGGCCTGCTGGAGCGGGACCTGCGGCTGGCCACCGGCGACGACGAGACGGGCGCGCTCACCGCGCTGGCCGACGACATCGGGCGCTGCAACGAGTTCAGCGCCATCCCCGAGATGCTGGCGCGCGCGCTGGCCGACGGGCTGTCGCTCGAGGGCGCCGGCGAGGCGCTGTCGGTGGGCGGCTCCACGCTCTTCCTGCGCTCGCAGACCGGCAACCCGATGGACGTGCACATCAACACCGGCGCCAACACGCGGCGCTATCTGCTCCGGCAGCCGGAGCTGTCGCTGCGCATCAAGCTGCGGGCGCTGCTGATCTGGAACACGGGCCCGGAAGTGCTGATGGCCCAGCGCATGCTGGCGCCGGACGTGCAGCCCGAGGCCGAGCGCGTGGCGGCGCTGCCGTGGCGCGCGCAGGACGCGCTGCTCGACGAGATCGAGGGCCTCATCGGCCAGCCTGCCGGTCGGCGAGCGGCTGCCCAAGGCCAACCTCGCCTCCTGGCGCTCGACCGACGAGGTCAAGCACGCCGCCGCCCTGGCCCAGCAGTACGCCAACGCCGGCTACGCGGCCGAGCCGCTCTTCACCGCGACTCGGCAAGATCGCCTGCCGCGACAACTTCACCGAGATGCACGCGCTCAAGCACCACCAGGCCACCTACGAGGAGTTCCACGCCACCCGTGCCGTCGCTGCGCTGGCGCCACGCGGTGGCGGCGGTGCAGGCGGCGGCCATCTCGCACGGGCGGATCCAGGACGTCTACGAGCACGCGGCCGACGTGATGCAGTTCGCGTGAGGAGACAGCCATGAGTGACCCGAAGGCGAGCAGTCCCTACGGATATCCCTGGGCGGAGTGGCTGGCGCGGGAAGACCCGCAGTACGCCGCCGCCCGTGCGCCGGTGAGCGCCCTGTCGGTGGGCGAGGGCAAGGAGCTCTCGATCAAGCACCGCGAGATGGTCATCATCGGCATCCTGGCGTTTCGCGGGCGCGAGGACGGCGTGGTGGCGCACATGCGCCGGGCCGTGCAGCACGGCGCCACCAAGCGCGAGCTGCTGGAGGCGGTCGAGGCCGCCGCGGTGCCCGGCGGCGGACCGACGCTGAGCGCCGGCGTGAAGGCGCTGATGCAGCTCGAGACGGAGGGCGCCTTCAAGCGCGGCTGAGGCCCGCGGCCGCCGAGCGCGGCTCAGCTCGTGATCGGGGGCCGCGTGAGCCGCTGCAGGACCTGGAACTGGTAGTGGTACGAGTTCACACCGGAGCCGTTGTAGCGGCGGACCGCGTAGGGCCAGTCGCAGCCGAGCTTGGCGCGGTCCGGCACGTTCTGGTAGCTCGTCTCCGGGTGGTACTGGGTCGGCTGCAGCGTGTCGGTCGTCTTCGGATGCAGCGGCGTGGTGGCGCCGATGTTCACGCGTGACTCGGCGGCGCACCGCACGCAGTCGAGCATGTAGCGAGCGTCGTCCGCCGCGTAGCGACACCGGCGCAGCGCGGCGGTGCCGACCTCGGCCAGCCGATCGTCCGCCTGTTGCCCCGGCGTTGGTCCGCTGACGAAGGTCTCGAACTTCGCGTTCAGCTCACCGACCGCCCGCTGGACGTTGCGGACTGGATCGAGCATGAGGCTCGCGACCTCGTCGGCCCGCGGCGGGTGGTGGAACAGCGTGTACTGCCCGATGCCGTACCCGCGCGAGGTGATGCGGTCGGGATGGCCCTGGTCGTTGCGATCGAGGCCGACCACGATGAAGTCGTCGGCGTTGGCCTCGGTCGGCGTCCGGAAGTGCTGGCCGTCGCTCTCCTGCAGCAGGATGGCGAGCAGGAACGGCCGGGGCACGCGCAGCCCCACCAGCGTCTGCAGCGCCGCGAAGGCGTCGCGGTTGGCGCGGGCCGGATCGTCGGAGCGCGGCAGCGTCGGCAGGCGGTGGTCGGCGAGCATGTCGTCGATGCACGCGACCAGCCCCTGATCGCAGACGCCCGTCACGCTCACCACCCGCCCGCGGTTGAACGCCTTGAGCGGCACCGGCGCATCGCCGTCGCTGCCGTGCGGCACGGCGTTGAGCAGGTCGTACTGCAGCGACCGCACGGCGCGCTCGCTGCCCTCGCCGAACTGTCCGTCGATGCCGGACCGGAGATAGCCGAGCCGGCGGAGATCCTGCTGCAGGGCTTTCACGAGCGGGTCGGCCGAGCGCGAATCGCGCTTCAGCACCAGGCCCGCGCGGCGATAGACGAGCGCCATCGTCACTGGCTGTCCTACCGGGGCGCGAGCCGCTCCAGCACTTCTACCGCCGTCGTCGTGTCCTCGCCGCTGGCCGCCTGGTAGTGCTTGCTGGCGTCGAGCCGGCGGCCGGCCCGGAGCAGCTCGAGCAGCTGCCCCTTCAGCTCGGGCGACATCGCGGCGACCAGCGCCTGGGCGCGCCCGGCCCGCTTGGCCTCGGCCTGCCGGGCCGCCCGCGCCTCGGCGATCGTCTCGGGCTTGGGGCACGCGGTCATCTCGAACCAGCGTGAGCCCTCGTGGACCAGCTGCAGGACCATCGTCTTGCTGCGCGTGGGGCCGAGGTTGAAGTCGAGCTGCAGCGTGTGGGTGGGCCGCACCGGGTAGTCGAACTTGTCGGAGAGCATCAGCGGCTCGGTCGGCGGCACCGCGGTGAGCGTCCAGGTGTAGTCCGCGGGGATGGTGTCCTTGAACTGCCGGGTGACCATCCAGACATAGAACGAATCAGGCGCCGTGGTCGCACAGGGCAGCGACTTGGGATGCAGGAGCGCTCGCCGGGACTCGATGCTCTTGCTGTTGATCGCGTCCACGACGCGCACGACGAACGCGCGCGCCTCGGCGTCCTGGGCCAGGGCGCGGCTGGCGGTGGCGGCGAGGACGGCCAGCGCCAGCGCGAGCGCCAGGCGCGACCGGGTCACGCCGACCGCGGCGCGGCGAGCCCGGCGGTGGCCCGATCGAGCCAGCGCTGATCGCGCGGCGAGGCGCGCCGCTGCAGGCGCCGGCGCACCAGACGCAGCGCCGCGTCGAAGCGCTCGAGGGCCAGGTAGCTGGCCACCATCGTCTCCTCGAAGAGCTCCCACTGGGCGTGACTGCCGCCCACCCGGTGCATCTGCCCCTCGACCGGCTCGAAGTGGGCGAGCGCCCCGGCGTGATCGCCGGCCACGAAGGCCGCGACTCCCTGCACCATCGGTAAGGCCACCGTGCCCGCGATGGGATGACCCTTGGCGTCGAGCGCGCGCAGGCCGTCCATCAACCGCGTCAGCGCCGCCTCGTCGCCGCTCGCCGCGTAGGCGAGCGCGGCGTGGATCTCGCCGAACACGAAGCCGGGCCGCGATACGCGCTCGGCGAGCTCGGCCAGCGGCCGCCAGTCCAGCGGGCGGCCCGACCCGCCGTCCTGACCGTCGAGCCGGAACCGCCACAGCAGAGCCGAGCCGTCGATCATGGCCAGGCGCGGATTGACGGCCGCGACGACGTCGCGCTCGAAGATCTCAAGCGCCTGCGCATAACGGCCGCGGTGGAGCTCGAACATCGCCAGGTGCCAGGCCAGGTGGCAGTGAAACGAGGCGCGCGCGTCGTAGCCGGCCATCCAGTCGGCCAGGAACGCGGCGCCGGCGTCCGTGTCGAGGGTCTCGAAGTAGATGTGAGCGAGGTTGTGGCTGGCCCCGGCGTTGGCCGGATACTGTGCAAGCGAGCGCTCCGACAATCGCCGCGAATCTTCGTATCGATCGATCTCATGGTACGTGAAGGCCAGGGCCGACTGAAACCACCAGTCGTCGCCATACGCGGGGGCCAGGCGCTCGAGGAAGGCCATGCGGTATTCCTCGCGGTCGGGCCGGCCGGCGAAGCCGATCGCGCTGCTGGCCTGATTGACGAGCAGCGCGTCGCGCGGGAAGTCGGCCAGGTGCTCGGCCACGAGGTCGAGACCGCGGGCCGTCTCCCCCGCCACGAGCGCGCTCAGGGCCTCGACGTGCTGCCGCTCGCGCCGGGTGGCGCCGTCCACGGTCTCCCGCGCCCGCCCGGCCGCCGCCCGCGCGGTGGCCGCGTCGCCGTTGGCCACCGCGACGAGTGCCAGACCCGCGTGCGCCACCGCGAGCCGGTCGTCCGCCTGCAGCGCGGACGTGAAGCACTCCTCGACGCCGGGCCCGTACGCCAGCAGGCGATCCATGCCGTCCTGGAAGCGCTCGGCGGCGACGGTCGACGACGTGGTGAGAGCCAGGCCGTAGCGGTCGGTGATGGCCACGGCAGTCCTCAGGACGTCTTGAACGCGTTCATGGCGGTGACAAGCGCGGGCGTGCCGCCAAAGAGGTAGACGACCTCCACGGCCTCCTGGATCTCCGCCTCCGAGGCGCCGGCCGCGCGCGCGCGGTTGGCGATGGTCGTCACGCCGTCCGGGTGCGTCTGCAGCGCGTCGACCATCATGGTCATGAGGTGCTTGTACTTGGCGGGAATGGCGCCGTCACGCAGGACGTGCTCGCGCTGCGTCATGTACGTCTCGACGAACTTGGGATCCCGCTGGTACAGCGGCTGGATCCACGGGGGCAGATTCGGGTGCGCCATGTCACTCTCCTCGCTCAGGCCGCGCGTTCCTTGATCGAGACGCGCCAGTGGATGCGGTCTTCTTCGGGCGGGTAGTCGCCCGCCGCCTTGTGGTACGAGCAGCGATTGTCCCAGATGACGATGTCGCCCTTGCGCCAGCGGTGTCGGTACTCACCCTCGGGCTGGATCATGCGCTCGGTCAGCTCGTCGATCAGCGCGTCGCTCTCCGCGGGCTCGAGGCCCTCGATGCGCAGGATCTTGCCCGGGTCGAAGTAGAGCCCACGGCGGCCGGTCTCCGGATGGATGCGGACGATCGGATGGAAGACCGGCGTCCACTCACGATCCTCGGGGTCGAGCAGCGCGGTCGCCTTCCGGCGGCCGCCGTAGGTGAAGGCGCCCTGGCGTCCCTCCAGCTTCTGCTGGAGGCGCGGCGGCAGCGCGTCGTACGCCGTGTACATGCTGGCGAAGAACGTGTCGCCGCCCGTGGTGGGCACCGCGAGGGCGTAGAGCTGCGTCGCCTTGAACGGCTCCTGGTCGTAGGCCCCGTCGGTGTGCCAGCCCTCGGCGCCGCGGCGGTAGATCGCCATGTCCAAGGTACCGTCCGCCCCGAACTTGTTGACGCCCAGCAGGGTGATCTCGGGGACCTCCGGATGCCGCGTGCTCTTCGACGGGTGCGGGACCACCACGCCGAAGCGGCGGCTGTAGCGCAGGAAGTCGTCGAGCTGCAGATCCTGATCGGGCACCACGGCCACGTTGTGATCGAGCCACGCCCGATAGATGGTCGAAAACCCGGCGGCGTCGAGCGTCCTGACGTCCACGCCCCGGATCTCGACTCCGATCTGCGGTCCCAGCCGGCGAACCTCGATCATCGCGTCCTCCTCACCGGGCCAACGGCACGAAGCCCCTCACCGGCGAAGCTTAGCAGCCGAACCCGCAGGGAGAAAGCCCCGCCGGCCCGACGACTCGGCCGCGCGCGCTGCCGGTCGCGCTTATCATGGCCCGGTGCCGAGCCCGCCCCGCTCCGGCCGTGCGGCGTCCATCCCGTGGCTGGTGATCGGCACGGTGTGGATCACGCTCGCGATCGCCTCCGGCCTCTACTTCTCGTTCCCGGTCTTCTTCGTGGCGCTGGTGGAAGAGTTCGGCTGGTCGCGCGGTGCCACCGCCGCGGCCTTCTCGATCTCCTCGGTCGTGCAGGGCGTGATCTCGCCGCTGGTGGGCATGCTGGTGGACCGCCTGGGTCCGCGCCGGGTCATGCTGGGCGGCGCGTGCCTGCTCGGCGTGGCGTGCACGCTGTCGAGCCGGATCGCGTCGCTGGGATCGCTCTACCTGATGGTCGGCGTGCTGGCCGCGATCGGCGTGTGCGCGGTGAGCTGGGTGCCGAGCGGCGCGCTGATCGCGCGCTGGTTCACCGAGCGGCGCGGCAGCATGATGGGCCTGGCCTTCTCGGGCATGGGGGCCGGCGTGCTCGTGATGGGCCCGCTGGCGCAGTGGCTCATCGCCGGCCGCGGCTGGCGCACCGCCTATCTCGTCCTCGGCGTGGGCACGCTGGTCGTGCTGATCCCGCTCATCGCGGTGGGAATACGCGAGGCGCCGGCGCCCCCGCCCCGGCGCACCGACGAGCCGGAGCCCACCACGGCCGGGCGGGCGCGCGATGACGTGGGCGATGCGCTGCGCACGCGCGCGTTCTGGGCGCTCTTCTTCGCCTATCTGTGCACGCCGCTGGCCGTCTTCTCGGTGGTCACGCACTCGGTGGCCTTCGCGGTGGACCACGGCTTCCCCCGTCTGTTCGTGGCCGGCATCTTCGGCCTCACCGGGCTGCTCTCGGTGGTGGGCCGGATCAGCTTCGGCTTCGCGGCCGACCGGATCGGTCGCGCGACCTCCGCGACGATCTCCTACGGCTGCACCGCGGCGGGCACGCTCTGTCTGCTCTCGCTGGAGGTGTGGCCTCATCCCGCGGCGCTCTACGCCTACGCGCTGCTGTTCGGCCTCGGCTTCGGCGCGCGCGGGCCGATCATCACCGCGATCGCATCGCAATTGTTCCCGGGACGGCGCTTCGGCGTCATCTACGGCTTCCTGAGCGTCGGCAACGGCATCGGCGGGGGCGTGGCGCCGTGGTTCGGCGGCTTCGTGCACGACGTGACCGGCAGCTACCGCATCGCCTTCCTCATCGCCATGGGCTTCTGCGCCGTGGGCTCCGCCTGCTTCTGGCTCGCTCGCCCTTCCCGTCGCGAGCGCTGAGCCGCCCGGCGAATTCCCGACTACGCTACAATCCGGCCCGATGTCGGACCTCAGCCCGCTGGTCGAGCTCCGGGCGCGGCTCGCGGCCATCATCAACTCCTCCGACGATGCCATCGTCGCCAAGACGCTCGACGGCATCGTCACCGCGTGGAATCGAGCCGCCGAGCACATGTTCGGCTTCACGGCCGCGGAAGCCGTGGGGCGCTCCATCACGATCATCATCCCGCCGGAACGGCTCGCGGAAGAGGACGAGGTGCTCGCGCGGATCCGTCGCGGAGAGTCGGTCGAGCACTTCGAGACCGTCCGGATGACCAAGGACGGGCGCCGGCTTCCGATCTCGGTCACCATCTCGCCGATTCGCGACGACAGCGGCCGCATCATCGGCGCCTCGAAGATCGCCCGGGACATCACCGATCGTCGGCAGGGCGACGTCCTGCGAGCGCGCTTCGCCGCCCTCGTGGATTCCTCCGACGACGTGATCGTGAGCAAGACGCTCGACGGCATCATCACCTCGTGGAACCCGGCGGCCGAGCGCATGTTCGGGTGGAGTGCGGCCGAAGCGGTGGGCCAGCACATCACCCTCATCATTCCGGAGGACCGGCGAGGGGAAGAGGAGGAGGTGCTCGCGCGCCTGCGACGCGGCGAGCGGGTCGACCACTTCGAGACGGTGCGCGTGACCCGGCAGGGGCGGCTCGTCGAGATGTCGATCACGATCTCGCCGATCAAGGACGCCAGCGGTCGCGTCATCGGCGCCTCCAAGATCGCCCGGGACATCAGCGAGCGGCGACGTCTGGAGGAGCAGCGCGTCCGGCTCCTGGCGCGGGAGCAGGAGGCGCGGCTGCGGGCCGAAGCGCTCAACCGCATGAAGGATCACCTGATCGCCACGGTGTCGCACGAGCTCCGCACCCCGCTCAACTCCATCTTCGGTTGGGGTCGCATGTTGCAAGACGGCCAGATGGACGAGGCGGCGCGGGAGCGCGCGGTGGACACCATCGTGCGGAACGCCACGGCTCAGGCCCGCCTCATCGACGATCTCCTCGATCTCTCACGGGTCATTGCCGGCCGGATGCGGCTCGACTTTCAACGGGTCGATCTCAACGCCCTCGTGGAGGCCTCCGTCGAGGCCGTGCGGCCGGCGGCGGGGACCAAGCGCATCGCCCTGGTCGTCACGCCCGATCTGTCGGTCGAGAGCATCGCGGGGGCGGCGGATCGGCTGCAGCAGGTCGTGTCGAACCTGCTCACCAACGCGGTGAAGTTCACACCGGCCGATGGCCAGGTGCAGGTCGCGGTACGACGGTCGGGTGCCACCGTGGACATTGTCGTGGCCGACACCGGCGAGGGCATCGCGGCCGACACCCTGCCGCACGTGTTCGAGGCGTTCCGGCAGGAGGACAGTACCACCACGCGCGCGCATGGCGGCCTCGGCCTCGGCCTCGCGCTGGTCCGTGAGCTGGTCCAGGCGCACGGTGGCCACGTGCGCGCCGAGAGTCCCGGCAAGGGCCAGGGATCCACGTTCACGGTGACGCTCCCGGTCGGCGCCCCCCGCCCGGCGAACGTCGCAGAGACCGTCGCGCCCGGCCCGAGGAGCGATGGAAGTGCTGCCTTGCGCGGCATTCGCGTGCTCGTCGTCGACGACGACGTCGAATCGCTCGACCTGGCGGCGACGATCCTGCAAGGCGCCGGCGCCGACGTGCGAGCTGCCGCCTCCGCGTTTCGCGCCTACGAGTTCATCGGCTCCTGGCGGCCTGATGTCGTGGTCACCGATCTCGCCATGCCGGGAGAGGACGGCTTCATGCTTCAACGTGCGCTGCGGATGGCCTTCGGACACGCGCGAGTGACCGTGCCGATCATCGCCATGAGCGCCTACGCGGCGCCGGAGGATCGCGAGCGCGCCCTGCGCGAGGGCTTCGAGATCTACCTGACCAAGCCGATCGACCCGAAGGAGCTGACGAGCGCCGTGGCCGGCGTGATGGGGCGAGCCAGCTAGGTCAGGCTGTCGGTACCGTCCTTGCACTGGCACCGGTGTGGAGGAACGCCATGCGTCCACGCAAGCCCCGAGCCCACGCCCTTCGCGGCCTCGATCCCGAGCAGCTCTCTACCGAGCAGGTCGTCGCCCTGCACGAACGGCTGTACGCACCGCTCGACGCCGCAGCCCGCTCTCGGATCGTCGCGACCGCGCTTCGTCGGGGCTGGGACCGTCGCTGGGACATCGACGGCCTCGCGGCCTGAGACGCGGCGACCCCGAACGCGGCTCTGAGCTTCGGGGCCTAGTGGCGGCCCACCAGGTCACGGCCCACGGTCTGCACATAGCGCTCGAGCCCGGCGGCGTCGAGCTTGGCTGACGGCATCAGGATCAGCCGGTGCACGCCGAGGGCGGCGTACTTCTCGACGGTCGCGAGATCGACACCGACCCCGCGGCCCGGCGTGATGCTGATCTCCAGCGGTCCGAGCCCGGCCGGACGCGGGGTCTCGGCCGCGGCGGCGCGTAAGCCGTCCAGGGCCCGTCGAGTCGCGTCGAGGTCGAGACCGAAGCCATACCAGCCGTGCCCCTGGCTCACGGCGCGTCGGAACGCCGGCGCCGAGCGGCCGCCGATCACGAACGGTGGATGGGGCTGCTGGACGGGCTGCGGGTGCGCCTGCACGTTCGCGAACGAGACGAAGCGTCCCTGGTAGGCCGGCTTCGCTTGCCCCCAGATGGCCCGCATCGCGCCGAGGTACTCGTCGGTCACCGCGCCGCGGTCCGCGAAGGGCGCGCCGAGCGCCCGGAATTCCGGCTCGAGATAGCCGACGCCGATCCCGACGATCAGCCGGCCGGCCGAGAGCACGTCGAGGCTGGCCAGCTCCTTGGCCAGCACGAGCGGATTGCGCTGCGGCAGGATGATGATGCCGGTGCCCAGCCGCACCCGGGTGGTGTTCGCGGCGGCGAAGGTCAGGGCGATCGCGGGATCGAGAATGGGTTCCGACGGCCCCATCGGCGAGGGCGGCGCCTGCGGATCGGGCAGCACCACGTGCTCGCCGGCCCAGAGCGACTCGAAGCCGGCGGCCTCCGCGGCCCGGGCCAGGCGAGCGGCCGTGGACGGCTCGATGGCCGCGTACGCGTTGATCGAAAACAATCCGAAGTGCATGCCGCGTCTCCCCTACCACCGAGGTTGTCGAACGCTACCATATCGCTCGCGGACGGTTCACCGTGGTAGGATCCGCTCGAGGATGGGTCTCTCGAGCGTGTTGTTGCGCGACGAGCCGCTCCCGGGAGTGCGGCGCTTCACCCTGAATCGCCCGGAGAAGCGCAACGCGCTCAACAACGAGCTGCGCGGCGCGATTCTCGACGGCCTGCAGACCGCCGACGCCGACCCCTCGGTCAAGGTCTCGATCCTCCGTGGCGCCGGCCCCTGCTTTTCCTCGGGCTACGATCTCTCGGCCGACAACGCGGTCGACCAGCCGTTCTACTCGCCGGGCGGGCCCGGGCAGTGGGCCCGACACGTCGTCGAGAGCTGGTTCCGGATCTGGGACCTCGGCAAGCCGGTCATCGCCCAGGTCCACGGCTACTGCCTGGCCGGCGGCAGCGAGCTGGCGGCGTGCTGCGATCTCGTCTACGTGGCCGAGGACGCGCAGATCGGCTATCCGCCGACCCGCTTGATGAGTCCGCCCGACAACCAGTTCCACCCCTGGCTCATGGGCATGCGTACGGCCATGGAGATGTTCCTCACCGGCGATGCGATCAGCGGAACGCAGGCCGTCGCCAAGGGCTTCGCCAACCGGGCGGTACCGGCCGCCGAGCTCGACGCCACCGTGCTGTCGATCGCCGAGCGCATCGCGCTGGTGCCGACCGAGCTGTCGCAGATCAACAAGCGCGCGGTGCACCGCGCGATGGAGGCCATGGGATTGCGCGCAGCCATCCGGGCGGGCACCGAGCTCCAGGCGCTGGCCTTCTCGACGGCGGCGAGCCAGGCCTATCGCGCCCAGTTCAAGCGCGACGGCCGCAGCGTGCGCGATCTGCTGACCCAGCGCGACGCTCCCTTCAAGGACTATCGATCCCGTGCCGGTGAATAGGCGGCCCCCGAGGGTGGGGGGGCCGAGCGGCCGCCGGATGTCGCGTGCCCTGACGCTCATCTTGCTCACGGTGCTGTCTGTCGCGCTCGGCGCGTGCGCGGGACCGGTCGGAGCGATCCGCGCCGACCCCAAGGTCGTGCAAGCCGAGCTCGCTCGTAGCGCGATCACCACCGGCGACCCGAGCTGGCCGACGCGCAACGTGCTCTACGAGAACGGGCTGTTCGACCTGTTCGACGATCACCCCGAGGACGCGCTCGCTCAGATGCACAAGCTGATGATGTCCACGCAGGGCGATCCCGACGTCCTCTTAGCGCTGGCCGAGCTGTCCTACATCCACGGACGCAACACCGGCCTGCGCGAGTACAGCCTCGCGTCCGCGGTCTACGCCTATGCGTTTCTGTTTCCCGAAGGCACCGGCGCGGCGCCGGGACGATTCGACCCCCGACTGCGGCTCGCGGCGAACCTGTACAACTGGTCTCTCGCGGCGGCCTTCGCCTCCGTCGATGGCCTGGAAGTCGTCCCGCGGGGTGGCACCATGATGCTGTCGTTCGGGAAACTCGAGGTCGCCTTCGATCCGGCCTCCATGCGCGCGGGTGACCGCGAGCTGTACAGGTTCATCCCGATCGCCGAGCTGGAGGTCTACGGCCTGGCGATGCGCTATCGCTGGCCCGGCATCGGCGCGCCGCTGGCGGCGTCCTCCCGGCCGATCGACGCCTCGAAACCCGGCCGCGATCTGGTGGCGCCGCGCATGCAGGTGCCGCTGACGGCGCTGCTCCGCATCCCGCACGCGCGTCGCGCCCTGGCGCAAGGCCAGCCGCTCGCGAGCCGGCTGGAACTGCACCTGGCGTGGGATAGCGAGACGGTCTCGATCGACGGTGAGAAGGTCCCGCTCGAGAACGAGCCCTCGGCCGCGCTGGCCCTCACGTTCAACGGCGTGCCGGTCACGGAGATCGAGCTCTTCGGATTTCTCGGCCGGCTCTCCGGCGTGCTGAAGGAGCGGCCTCCCCTCGTCTCCACCACGCCGTACCGTCCCGGGCTCATCCCCGTGGTCTTCGTGCACGGCACGGCGTCGAGCATCGTCCGCTGGGCCGAGGTCTTCAACCGGCTGGAGGCCGATCCGGACATCCGCAGCCACTACCAGTTCTGGTTCTTCCAGTACGATTCCGGCAATCCCATCGCCGCTTCCGCCTTGCTCCTGCGAGACTCGCTCAACGCCGCCGTGAAGAAGCTCGACCCTGAGGGCAAGGACCCCGCCCTGCACCGGATGGTGCTGATCGGTCACAGTCAGGGCGGCCTTCTGGTCAAGATGCAAGCGATCAGCAGCGGAAGTCAGCTCTGGGATGCGGCCAGCAAGGTGCCCCTGGATGACCTGGAGCTCTCGCCGGCGACGTACGACCTGATCAAGCGGGGACTGTTCGTCGAGCCGGTGCCCGGGGTCACGCGTGTGGTGTTCGTCTGCACGCCCCATCGCGGCAGCTACGTGGCGGGACGGAACTTCGTCGCGAACACCGTGCGGAAGCTGCTGACGCTGCCCTTCGCGCTCGCGGGAGCGGCGTCGGAGCTGACCACTAACAAACATCTCGCCAGGGCCGGAATGAGTCCCGTGGTGCCCTCGGCCGTCGACAACATGTCGCCGCGCCACCACTTCATCAAGGCCCTGCAGAACATTCCCGTCGCGCCGAACATCACGGTCAACTCGATCATCGCGGTCGAGGGCGACGGCCCGGTCGACGTGGGCAACGACGGCGTGGTCGAATATTCGAGCGCGCACATCGAGCCCGTCGAGTCCGAGAAGGTCGTGAGGTGGAACCACTCGCTGCAGGGGCGGCCCGAGACCATCGAGGAGATCCGCCGCATTCTCCGCCTGCACATCGGCCTGAAGACCGGAGGGCTGGGCACCACCCAGTAACGCGCGGGGCCTAAGCCGAGCCGGGCGCGCGCCCCTCAGCCTCCGAGGCGAGACGCCAGCTGGCCGAGCTCGGCGGCGTCGAGGTCGGACACCAGCGCGTAGCCGAGCTCCCCGGAGCGCCACAGCCGCACGTTGAACCCCTGCGCGCGCGTCACCAGCGGACGCCCCGTCGGCCACGGCAGTCCGTCGGCGCGCGCCACGATCAGCGTCACCACGTGAAGGCGGCGCCCGTACACGGCGACGGCGGCGCGGCGATCCAGAAAATACTCGACGGTGCCGCCGCGCAGCGGGAAATCGGCGTCGCCCGCAAAGCCGATGACCGGCGCAAAATCCAGACGCCCGGTCAGCCACGGCTTGACCTCGTGCATGTTGCCGCTGGGCACCTCCAGCTGCGCCACCCGGGACAGGATGCGCAGGTGATCGTTCACGGCTTCGCCCACCAGGCGGTCGCCACGCTCACCCCGGGGTGGCGCCATGAGGCCGAGGACCACCACGACCAGCACGGCCGCGGCCGCCACGCCCACCCACCACCATGCGCGCCGTGTCGGTGAGCGCGGAGCGGCCGGCGCCGGCCACTGAGCAGCCAGCCGTCGCTTGAGCGCCAGCGCGGCGCCGTGCTGCGGCAGCTGGCGCTCGAGCTGCTCGGTCAGCAGCCGCTCGGCCACTTCCATCCGCGCGCAGCCCGCGCACCCCTCGAGATGCACGTGCAGCGACGCCGCGGTCGCCGGATCGAGCCGACCGCGCTGCTCGTCGAGCAGCGCGCCGCGGGCCGTCGGGCAGTCCATGGCCGAGGGCGCGCTCACGGCGCGTAGTCCCGCAGGAGGCGACGCAGGGCCTGGCGCGCGCGGGCCAGGCGGGACTTGACGGTCCCGACCGGACAGCCGAGGACCGCGGCCACGTCGGTCTCGGTGAATCCCTCGAGATCGAGCAGGATGACCGTGCGCGCGTCCTCGGAGAGCGCCATCACCGCCGCCTCGATCTCGGCGGCCACCAGCTTGCGCAGCCGATCGAGCTCGATGTCGTCACAGAACCACGTCGACTCCGGCTCGACCTCCGGGGTGACCGTGTCGAGGCCGCCGACGATGGGATTGCCGCGGCGGCGCCGGGCCAGGCTGAGCCACGTGTTGCGCAGGATGCGGAACAGCCAGGCCTTGAGATTGGTCCCGGGCTCGAACTGGCCCGCCGCGCGGAGAGCCCGCGCGTAGGTCTCCTGCACGAGGTCCTCGGCGTCGGTGGCATTGCCGCTGAGGTAGCGCGCGAAGTTGTAGAGCGTGTCGGCGTAGGCCAGCGCCGCCGGCCCCAGCCTCCCGGCGGAATCGTCATCGGCCCGAACGGGCATAGCGTCGGCATCGTACCACCTCCTGTCCAACGCGCGAGCGCGCCCACCGTTCCCTCGCCACGCACCTCCGTGACGTTCTGGCGGCCGATGGAACGGTCGCCCGCGCTCGACGTTGGCATGGGTGAACGCACACGCTGGTCGAAGCTCCGCTTCACCACAGGAGGGTGGACGTCATGTCGCTCGTCGGGAAAACTGCCGCGCTGACCATGCTCGCGCTCGTCTCAGCCGGGGGCGCCGTCAGCGCCGCCGCCGCACCCAAGGTCTACGTCGGTCTGTTCCGTGACGACGCCGTGGCCGTGATCGACACCGGCACCAATCGCGTCGTGGGCACCATCCCCGTCCCCAAGGGCCCGCACGGGCTGGTGGTGACGCCGAACGGCGCCAAGGTCTACGTCTCCAGTGACGGCGACTCGACGGTCAGCGTGATCGACACCACCAGCGACCGCGTGGTCCGTTCGGTGGACGTCGGCGCCAACCCGCACGGCCTGGCCATCTCGGCCGATGGCACCCGCGTCATGGTCTCCGGCTTCGGCAGCAACCAGGTCCTGTTCATCGACACGGCCAGCGATCAGGTCGTCGGCCGCGTGCCCGTCGCGCAGCCGCACAACGGCGCGCTCAACGCCGACGGCCGCGTCGCGTGGGTCGGATCACAGCAGCAGGGCGCCACCGCGCTGGTGCGCCTCGACGTCGGCGCGCAGAAGGAAGTGGCGCGCGTCGCGCTGGATCGCACGCCGCGCGCGCTCGATCTGAGTCCGGATGGGCGGCGGCTCTACTTCACGGTCGCCGGACAGGCGGCGGTGCTGGTGCTCGACACCACCAGCCAGCAGATCGCCGGCCAGATCACGGTCGGCGCCTCCCCGCATCAGGCGCCGCCCAGCGCCGACGGGAAGTGGGCGCTGGCGGTGAGCCAGGGCCCGGGCGAGCTGCAGATCATCGACACCGCGACGAGCGCGGTGGCCGGCACGGTCACCGTGGGCAAGACGCCGCACTGGGTGGGCCAGAGCTCGGATGGGACCGTTGCCTACGTGACCAACGAAGGCTCCAACGACGTGTCGGTCGTCCAGCTGGCGACGCGCAAGGTCATCGCCACGATCCCGGTCGGCAACGCGCCCCGCAAGGTCGCCGTCCAGCCCGGAGCGATCACCTCGGCAGCGGCCCCCGGGGCCACCGAGGTCACCCTGCGCGTGGACGACTACTTCTTCGAGCCCAAGGTCATCCAGGGCCGCGCGGGCCAGCCGCTCCGGCTCCGGATCGAGAACACCGCCAGCACGCTGCACAATCTGAGCGCGCCACGCCTGGGCCTCGATCGCGACCTGCCGCCGAAGAGCCGCGTCGAGATCGATGTGACGGTGCCGCGCTCCGGCCCGGTCGAGTTCTTCTGCAAGTTTCACGGCCCGCTCGGCCAGCAGGGCCAGCTCCTGGTCGACGAGCACGGCTCGTAGATCCGCCTGCGCGCTTGACACCTCCAGCGGCCACGGGCAGAGTCCTCAGCACTGGAGGGGACCCCCATGGACGCTCGTGACCTGTTCCTGGATCAGCACGCCGCCGTGCACTCGGCCGCCGTCGCCGGCAACAAGATGTCGGCGGCGGAGCGGGCCTTCGGCGGCCTGAGCGACGAGCAGATGCGCGTGCGCCCGCGCGAGGACCTGAACTCGCTGGCGTGGCTGATGTGGCACGTCGCGCGGGCGGAGGACATCATGGTCAACCAGGTGCTGAGCGGGCGCGCGCAGATCTTCGAGGACGGGTGGGCCACGCGCCTGGGGATCACGCGTCGCGACTTCGGCATCGGGATGACGAGCGCCGAGGTGACGGAGCTCACGCGCCAGATCGACGTCGGCGCGCTGCGCGAGTACCGCGACGCGGTCGGCCGGCGCACGCGCGAGATCGTCAGCGGCTTCAAGACGCAGGACTGGGACGGCCAGGTGTCGGCGGAGGGCATGCAGGCGGCGGCCGACGCCGGGGGCTTCGGCGTACGTACCGAGGGACTGCTGAAGGCGTTCACCGGCCGGCCGCGCACCGCCGTGCTGACCGGCCTCGCGCTGTTCCATCCCGCCGGTCACATGGGCGAGGCGGCCACCGTGCGCAGCGCCGGCGGATTCGGCACCGGAATCTGACGTCGGTCGGTCAGCGAGCCGCGGCCGGGCCGCCACTGGCCCGGTAGTGGGTCGCGTAGGCGTGGCGGCAGCGCTCGCGTAGCTCGGTCTCGTCGAGATCACCCCCGGCGAAGCGGGCCGTCGAGACGTCGGCGAGATCGAGCGCCGGGGCGCCGTCGAGAATCCACTGGGCCATGGCCTCGCCGAGCGACGGCGAGACGCTGAGCCCACCCACGCAGCAGCCGCTCATCACCCACGCCCCGGCCACACCGGGCAGCGGCCCCATCAGATAGCGGTCGTCGGTGGTGAGCGTGGGTAAGCCGCCGCGATGCTCGGCGACGCGGATCGACGGGTCCTGGAAGATCGGAAACTGCTCGCGCACGCTGCGCGCCAGCCGCCACAGCACCTCGATGTCGAGCGGCAGGTCGGCGATGTCGAACGTCGGGGGCAGCGCCGCCAGGTCGACCTGCAGTGGATCGGGCTCGTACCCGCCCAGCATGAGCCCGCCCCGCTCGTGGCGGATATAGACGTTGGCGTCGATCACGCGCGCGATCGGAAACTCCGGCCCGACCCCGACAATCGGCTCGGTGATCAGGAGCTGGTGGCGCGTCGGCACGACCGGCAGCCGGCCGCCGAGCTCCGCGGCCACCACGCGGGCCCACCCGCCGGCCGCATCCACCACCACCCGCGTCGCGATGGTGCCGCCGGGCGTCCGCACGCCCTCCACGCCGCGCGACGCGATCTCGAATCCGGTGGCCGGCGTGTGCGGCAGCAGCACGGCGCCGAGCTTCTCCGCGGCGCGACAGTAGCCGATCGGCAGCTCCGACGGCTCGACGTTGCAGTCGGTGGGGCTCCACGTGACGGCGACGATGCCGCGCTCGCCGAGGATGGGCAGGCGGCGGCGCGCCTCGGCCACCGAGACGAAGTCGATGTCGACGCCGACCGTGTCGCCGCGGGCCACCTCGCGCGCCAGCTGCTCGGCGTCGCGCTCGGTGCGCGCGATCTTCAGCGCGCCGCTCTGGGTGAAGCGCAGCGGCTGCCCCGTCTCCGCCGTGAAGGCGGCCAGCTTGGCCACGGCGCGCTGGGCCAGGCGGGTGAGCGCCGGCGTGGCGCGCACCTGGCTCGACAGCCCGGCCGCGCGCGGCGAGGTCTGCGAGGCGAGCGCCGCGCGCTCCAGCACCACCACGCGCGCCCCACGATGCGCCAGGTGATACGCCACACTGGCGCCGAAGGCGCCCGAGCCGACCACGACGACGTCGGCGGAGGCGATCATGGACTCAGCGTGGAGCTCATCGTTCGCGCCGCAGGGTCTCGATGTCGTTGAGCACGGTGCGCGGGTGCAGGAAGGTCGAGGTGTAGATCTCGCGCACGAAGCCGGCCGAATCGATCAGGTACACCTTGAGCACGTGGGAGAGCTCCCGCTTCGGCTGGCCGTGCGACCGATCGACCACCGAGCGCACGTCCTGGCCGAAGCCGTCCAGCAGCGGCAGCAGCTCCCGGGCCGAGCGCGTGGTGAGGAAGTACCAGCGGACGCCGCGGCCGTCGTCCTGCACGCGACTGCCGGCGTAGCGCCGCATGACCGCCGGCGTGTCGCGGGCGGGATCGAACGAGAGCGTGACCAGCCGGACCTGCGCGCGCAGGTCGGGCCGCTCGCCGAGCGATTGCTTCAGGACGTCGAACACGCGGTAGGCCAGCGGGCAGCCCTCGGGGTCGGCGCAGCTGGTGTAGACGAAGCCGAGCAGGGTGATGCCCTCGCGGGTGAAGTGCGACAGCCGCTGGGGCCGCCCGTCGACGCCCACCACCTCGCCGTCCGGCGCAGCCATGATCCGGTGCAAGGTGTACGTCCCCGGCGGGGGCGGCTCGAAGTCGAGGGCGGGCAGCGGCGCGGCCTCGTGCGCCCGCGCCGTCCCCGCGGCGGCGAGCAGCACGAGGAGCGCCGCCGCCAGTCTCACGACGAGCGCAGCGACTTGGAACCGAGCTTCATGTGGTGGGCGCGGCCCAGCTGCTCCTTGGTGAAGTCGACCTCGAAGACCTGCTTGAGCTCCTTGCCGTCCCAGGAAAAGGCGCGGAGGAACTGCTCGTTGTCCGCGCCGCCCTTGTCCCAGTTGGCGAGCAGCGAGGAGGTGATGTAGACGCGCTTGCCGTCCCAGCTCTGCGAGATCATGTTGACCTGCTTGCCGGTCACCTTGGAGTAGGTCTCCTTGGGCGCCTCGGGATTGCTCAGGTCGAAGTATCGCGTGGTGCCGTCCATGAAGGTGTTGACCCACAGCCCGTTGCCGTTGCGCGCGATGCTGATGTCCACCGGCAGCGGGATCTTGGCCGGATCGCCGATGGTGGCGACTTCCTTGGCCTGCCACTCGCCCCGCGGCGTCCGGCTTGATGAGCCAGATCTTCGAGGTGAGCGCCGCCGCGGTGACCGCCCAGTTGTCGCCGGCCTTGAGCGACCAGCGGATCTCCAGCGGCGCGCCGGGCACGCTGAAGATCTTCTTCGGCTTCATGGCCTTGAGATCCCACGCCACCATGGTGCCGCCGAAGTTCTTCATGGCCTCGGCGTCCTTCACGAGATCACCGAGCGGCCGCATGTAGTTGTTGTAGCCGGTGAAGCTCGAGGTCAGCATCACGTTGCGCTTGGGATTGACCGCCAGGTCGTAGCCGTAGCCGTCACCGCCGTTGTCGGTCGGCATCGGGTAGCTGGCGATGAAATCGCCCTTGTTGTTGTAGACCGCCATGCCGGTGACGCCGCCCTTGTCCTTGGTGTTGGACAGCGGCCTGCACCAGCATGCGTCCCGGCAGCGCGTAGTAGGTGTGCGGGCCGAGGTAGCCGGTCTTGTCGCCCAGGTTGGCGATGGTCTTCACCAGCTTGGGCTTGGCCGGATCGGTCGCGATGTCGAAGACCCAGATCTTGCTGTCGGCGAGCCCGCCGGCCCAGATGAAGCGACGGTCGTCGGTGAAGCCCATGTGGTGGGCCTCGTTGCGCACACCGACCGCCACCGAGCCCAGCACCTTGCCGTAGCTCTTGGACTTGGGGTTGACGTCGATCGTCACCAGCTTGTCGAAGCCGTCGCCGACCCCCTCGACGCCGAGGGCCCACACGTAGACGTAGTCCTCCTGGCCCGTGATCAGCCGGGTGACGTAGGGCGAGTTACACGTCTCGTCGGCACTGGCCAGGCCAGCGGCCCACCCGGAGATCAGGCACGCCAGCAGGACCGCGAGCTTCTGCGCACGACGACGCATGGGCGTCTCCTTTGGATTGTGGTGCACCGCGGTCGACGCGCCGGGACCGTTCACCGTTCCATCCGCCGCACCGCGCTCGTCGACTTCGTGGGCCCGATGAACTCCACCATGTTGCCGTCGGGGTCCTTCACGAACACCTGCCGCAGACCGGTGGGACCGGACACCACGTCGCGGCACGGCAGCCCGAGCTCGGTGATGCGCGCTGCGGTGGCGTCGGCGTCCTCGGTCCACAGCGCGAAGTGTCCGTAGCGGGCCTCGATCTTCTCGCGCTCGACGGCCGGCCGGACGAGCTGGTCGTTGAGGATGATGTGCAACGACAGGCCGGCGTTGAGGCTGTACCAGATGCCGGGGAAGTCGAAGGCCGGCCGCGGGATCTCCTGAAAGCCGAGCACGCCGGTGTAGAACTCGCGGGCCTTGGCGACGTCAGTCACCGTGATGCTCACGTGGTTCAGCTCTTTGAACAGGCTCATGGGGGCCTCCTCCGGGTGTCGTCCCGGCTGCGATTCTACCGCGGACGTCGGGCGATGTCGGCGGAACCCGGGCCAGCTCGCCGGGCCGCCTGTTCCCGAGGGACCGATCGCCCTTGGACCTTGGTCGTATTGCTGCCTTCCCGGACTTTCTGGTTAGTTGCCTGTCGAATCGAGAGGGACCTGACGAGGCCTCCGGACCGTCGTGCTGCGCCGTGACGGCGGATGACGTCGACAGGGGTGTCCGCTTCGAGCGTTCGCTTCGTGCCGCACTCACACACAGCAGCAGCGGGAGGGAGAGAGCACGTCATGGATCAGAGAGCGGTGATGGCGGGGATCATGCTCGTGGCGGCGCTGGCGACGGCCGGGTGCGCCTCCGGCTCGGGCGGTATGGGCAAGAAGAAGGTCGGCGTGACCGGGGCCAAGATGTGCCAGGCGCACGGGGGCACCTACAATGCGGTGACGAAGGTGTGCAGCTACACGGCCTCGACGAAGAGTATGCGGGAGGCGTGTGCGGCGCAGGGTGGCGCGTTCGACGACGCCGCCGACTTCTGCGACATGGATCCGATGTAAGGCGACTGACCACGCGGGGGGCGGCGCGGCCGGTCCGCGGCTTGACGGCGGACCGGCCGCGGGCGCAGGATGGCCGCGACCCGACATGACCATCGACGCCGCGCGGGCCATGCCCGCCCCCCTGGAGGTTGCCCGCACGCTGGCGCCGCGCATCCGAGCGCGCGCCGCCGAGATCGAAGCCGCCCGCCAGCTGCCCCCCGACCTCGTGCTGGAGCTGGCCGAGTCGCGGCTGTTCAAGGTGGCCCTGCCTGAGTCCGAGGGCGGCCTGGGCGCCGACGTGCTGACGGCGCTGCAGGTCATCGAGGAAGTGGCGCGCGCCGACGGCTCCACCGGCTGGTGCCTGGCGATGGCCATCAACACCTTCCGCCAGAGCGCGCAGCTGGCGCCCGACGTCCGCCGCGAGCTGTTCTTCAGCGACCCCATCGGCCTGTCGGCCGGCTCGGCCCGCGAGCGGGGCCGCGCCGTGGCCGTACCCGGCGGCTACCGCGTGAGCGGGCACTGGTTCTTCGCCAGCGGCTGCATGCACTCGCACCTGCTGCACGGCGCCTGCAAGGTCTTCGACGGCGACGCGCCACGGCTGCGGCCCAATGGCGATCAGGACGTCCGGATCGCCTTCTTCTATCCGAAGTCGACCGTGCGCATCGTCGACACCTGGAACGTCAGCGGCCTGCGCGGCACCGGCAGCCACGACATCGTCGTCGACGATCTCTTCGTGCCGGAGGAGCGGACGTTCTCCGCGATGGACCGGCGGGCGCGCGTCACCGGGCCCATGAACCGCATGCACGGCTTCGACCTGGCCGGCTGCGGCTTCTGCTGCGTGGGGCTGGGCGTGGCCCGCGCCGCCATCGACGCCTTCGTCGAGCTGGCCACCGCCAAGATCCCGCGCTCCTCGGCGGATCTGTTGCGCGAGCGCGTGATGGTGCAGGCGCAGGTGGGCGAGGCCGAGGCACTGCTGCGCGCCGGCCGCGCGCTGCTGTTCGACGTCGTCGAGGAGATGTGGGAGCTGGCCAAGGCCAAGGAGGTCATCTCCGAGCGCCTGCGCTCGGACCTGCGCCTGGCCATGACCCACGCGGCCCAGAGCGCGGCCCGGGCCACCCACATGGTGTGCGTGTGCGCGGGCACCACGTCGATCTTCGCCAGCAGCCCGCTGGAGCGCTTCGCGCGCGACGCCGAGGTCGTCACCCGTCACAACCAGCTGCAGTTCGTGAACTACGAGGCCGCCGGCCGCACGCTGATGGGACTCGAGTCCAACAGTCCGTTGTTCTAGGGGGCCTCGAAGGGCCCCCTAGGACCCCCGCGCTGCGCGCCCCGGCGGAGCCGGGACGCTCCGCGAGCGTTGCAGTCATAAACGCGGGCCTCGAAGGGCCCCCGGGACCCCCGCGCTCCGCGCCCCGGCGGAGCCGGGGCGCTCCGCGGGCGGCGGCGCCCGTGAATCGCCTATCATGTGGCCCACTCGATCCGTCCAGGAGGATGTCATGACGCAGCGCCGCGTGCCCCTCGACCGTCGCCCTCGCCCTGTTCGGACTCGCGGTGCTCGCGCCGGCGGTTGGTGCGCAGATTGCCGTGTCCGGCAACGACAACAAGGTGTTGCTCGTGAATGGCGTGGTCACCGTGGTGGCGAACCCGCCGTCGGACACCGTGTCGATCATCGATCTCAAGGCCTCCCCGCCCCGGGTCATCGGCGAGGTCGCCACCCCGGTGAGCGTGGTCGGGCCGCCGCTCAGCATCGCGGTGACATCCGACGAGAGCCTGGCCATCGTGACCGCGTCGAACAAGGTCGATCCGAAGGACGCGACGAAGCAGGCGCCCAACGACCAGGTCACCGTCATCGACCTCAAGGCGACGCCGCCCAAGGTGCTGGCCACGTTGAAGGCCGGCCAGGGCGCCTCCGGCGTGTCGATCAATCGCGCGGGGACGCTCGCGCTCGTCTCCAACCTCGTGGACGGCACCGTCTCGATCTTCACCATCCAGGGCCAGACGGTCGCGCCGGCCGGCACGCTCGAGGTCGGCGGCGAGAAGGCGGGCGGCGGCATGGTCGTGATCACGCCCGATGGCAAGACCGCACTGGTCTCGCGCAACAACGACAACAAGGTCTCCGTGCTCTCGATCGAGGGCAACAAGGTCGAGTACACCAAGCGCGACATGGTGCCCGGGCTGCGGCCCATCGTGATGGACGTCGCGTCCAGCGGCGCCTTCGCCGTGGTGGGACATCTGGCCGGCGGCGGCACCGGCGACAGCGATGCCGTGACGCTGATGGACCTGAGCGCCAAGCCGCCGCGTGTCGTCGACACCGTCGGCGTGCTGGGCTCGACGGCCGAGGGGTTGAAGATCGCCCCGGACAGCTCGGTGGTGGCGGTCGTCGTCCACAACGGCAGCAACCGGCCCAAGGAGTCGCCCTTCTACAACGACGCGGGCAAGCTCGTCATCGTGCGCGTGAACGGCAAGACGCTCACCCGCGTGGCCGAGGCGCCGATCGGTCACTGGTCGCAGGGCGCGACCTGGTCCCCCGACAGCAAGACCATCCTGGTCGGCAACATGGTGGAGAAGGACTACTGGGTCTTCTCGTGGGACGGCACCACGCTGAAGGACACCGGCGGGCGGATCAAGGTGAACGGCGGCGCCGCCGCCATCCGGACCGCGGAGAAGTAGCCATGGCCATCGCGACGACCGATCGGTTGACCGACGCCATCCTGCAGCGGGATCAGCCGCGCACCACCGATCTCTTCTTCCGGATGGTGCGGCGCGAGGGCCACTCGCTGGGCGAGGCGCTCGGCGCGGTGACCGCGGCCGAGGCGCCGTTCGTGCAGGTGCCGAACCACATCAACGTGCGCGACGGCAGATCACGCTGATCAACAACGACCACACGATCCTCGGACTGCGCACCGCCGCCGCGCTGGCGCCGTTCCTGCCCGAGTCCCATCGCCTGCTGCCGCTGCTGCAGGCGGTGTGGTACGTCCCGGCCGGCCTCGACATCTGGAACCAGCTGCTCGGCAAGTACCCCGGTCGCTACGCCACCATGAAGGGCATGAACGTGCCGCCGCCGAGCTACGGTCCGGTGGTGTGGAACCGCGACGCAGCCGCCGATCACGCAGGAGGGCCCGATCGACGAGCAGCTGCACGCGCACATGATCGCGACGATGAGCGGCGACGTGCGGCGCAGCTACGGCCTGTTCCTCGGCCTGGCCGGCGACGCGCGCATCCGGCCGCTCCTGCGCGACCACATGCTCTTCCTCGGCCTCATCGATCTGCAAGACACGATCATCGGCCGCAAGGCGCGCAACACCGGGCACAAGGCGCTGCGCGCGCGCGCCGTCGTCGACCTGGCCGACGTCATCGGGTGGGATCAGGCGCGCGGCGTGTACTACATCGGCGTGCCGGACATGGCGGTCGGTCCGCTCTACTACTCGCTCTACGACGCGGCCTGCGTGACGATCGCCGCCGAGTTCCCCGACGCCGGCAAGAGCCTCAAGGCCGCCAACGCGCGCCCGCTGACGCCGACCGAAGTCGAGGCGATGGTCCAGCAGCTCACCGAGGCCGACTCCGCAGACGGTGTGGAATCTGATCACGGCCCATCTGCGCAACGGCAAGTCGCTGAAGAGCCTGGGCGACACGATCCAGATCGGCGCCGCCGAGCTGATCCTCCGGACCACGGTCCCGCGTCAGTTCACCGACGCCCAGCACGCCTTCGACTACTGCAACGTGGCGAACTACTGGATGCGCACGAGCGACAATCCGTACCAGCCGCGCGTGCTCTACCTGATGGCCAACTTCGTCAACGACGCCGCCCGCTCCAACAAGCTCCACACCTCGGTGCTCGAGCGCGAGTGCGCCGGCTTCGACTGCACCGGCCGCACGCCGCAGTCGCTGCTGCAGGAGCTGGACGAGGCCATCCTGGCCTACGACGTCCCCCGCACCACCGCGGTGGCCAACGCCTATCTGGCCTCGGGCGCCGACCGCACGCGCCTACATGCAGACGGTCGCGCTCGCCGCGTGCAAGTTCCAGGACGATCCGCACAACCAGAAGATCACGCACTCGACCTTCGAGGAGTACGGCCACAACTCGACGCACCTGCGCGATCACCTGCTGCTGCGCCACCGTCGGTTGCTGGCCGGCTGGCCGAAGATGCCGGGCGAGCGGGACTGCTACGCGCGCTTCACCAAGGAGTGGATCAACAACTAGGCGGTACTGACCAGCCGGGGAGAAGAGCATGGCGTGGGTCATCCTCTGTGTGGCCGGGTTGTTCGAGGTCGGGTGGGCCATTGGCTTGAAATACACGGAGGGCTTCTCACGGTTGTGGCCCACCGTGTGGACGGCGCTGGCCATGATCATCAGTCTCTGGCTGCTGGGGCTCGCCATGAAGTCCCTTCCCGTCGGCACCGCGTACAGCGTCTGGGTAGGAGTGGGAGCCGTGGGCACCGTGATTCTCGGAATCGTGCTGCTCGACGAGCCGGCCAACACCTCCCGGCTCGTCAGCCTGGCGCTCATCGTGGCGGGCATCATCGGTCTCAAGATCGCGACACCCGCCTGAGATGACGCGTGACCGAACGCGACGCTCGGCGGTCGCCCAGCGTCCTTCACAACGATAGGGGCACGGAACATGAATGAGATGGTGCCGTCGAGGCGCAAGCCCGATCACGTCAACCGCCGTGGCTTCCTGCGGGTCACGGGCACGGCGCTGGTCACGATGCTCGTCGGCGTGGGCCCCGCCGCCCGCGTCGTGTACGCTGCCGCGCTGACCAAGGCGCAGCGCGAGAAGATGACGCCGGACGACGATCATCGCGCTGATGAAGAAGGGCAACGAGCGCTTTCGCCTTGGACAGGAGTCGCCGCACGACTACCTCGCCCAGCAGAAGGCCACCGCCAAGGGTCAGTATCCCGCGGCGGTGATCCTGAGCTGCATCGATTCCCGGGCGCCTGCCGAGACGATCATGGATCTGGGCATCGGCGACTGCTTCAATGCGCGCGTGGCCGGCAACATCGCCAACGACGACATCCTCGGAAGCATGGAGTTCGCCTGCAAGGTAGCCGGTGCGAAGGTCGTGCTGGTGATGGGGCACACGGCGTGCGGCGCGATCAAGGGCGCGATCGACAACGTGCAGCTCGGAAATCTCACCGGGCTGCTCGCCAAGATCCGCCCTGCGGTGGAGGCAACCCAGTATCAGGGCGAACGCTCGGCCAAGAACTATGGATTTGTCGATGCGGTGGCACGCAAGAATGTCGAGTTGACGATGACCGACATCCATCGGCGCAGTACCGTACTGGCCGACCTGGAGACGCTCGGGTGCCGTTCAAGATCGCCGGCGCGATGTACAACATCGAAACGGGGCTGGTCGAATTCTTCCGCTGAAGCCCGGAGACTTCCGGCCGCGTGCCGCCGTGAGATCAGACGTACGGCAGGACGCGCTCCCCGAATAGTCGGATCGCGTCCATGATCCGCTCGTGCGGCGGGCCGCCGGAGTGGGCGTGGCGCAGTCGGAGCAGGAACGTGCTCGCGCCGGTGGCCTTCTGCCAGCGCTGGAACTCGCGCACGCACGTCTCGGGATCGCCGAGGATCAGGCGATCGGGCGCGAGCCGCTCCAGCGTGAACTCCGAGCCGGCCGCGAGATTCTTGAACTCGGCCAGGCGGTTCTCCCAGTAGTAGCGATACGCGGTCATCACGTGCGGCCCGTACACCGCGTCGGCCTCGGCCCGCGAGGTGGCCACCCAGGCGTCGCGCATCTGGACCACCTCGGCCGGCCGCCGCGCCTCGCGGGCCGCCTCCTTGTAGACGTCGGCCAGGTGCACGGCGTTGGCCATGCCGGTGCTGGGCGTGCCCACGAAGCCGTCGGCGATGCGACCGGCCCGGCGGGCGGCGGCGTCGATGCTGGCGCCGATCCACAGCGGCGGTCCCGATTTCTGGTAGGGGCGCGGGCGGATCTCGATGTCCTCGAGCGTGTAGTGCTTGCCGTGAAACGAGAAGCGCTCGCCCGACCAGCACCGGCGCAGGATCTCGATGCTCTCCTCGAAGCGCCCGGCGCGATCGTCCATGGGGACGGAAAACGCCCGGAAGTCGGCGGGCTGGTAGCCGATGCCCACCCCCAGGATGATGCGGCCCTTGGAGACCAGGTCGAGCGTGATGACGTCCTCGGCCACGTGCACGGGATGGTGGAGCGGCAGCAGGATCACCGAGGTGCCCACGCGCAGGCGTGTCGTGCGCGCGGCGACCGCGGTGGCCACGATCAGCGGCGAGGGCAGAAAGCCGTCGGTATCTTGATGATGCTCGCCGAAGAAACAGGAGTCGAAGCCGCTGGCCTCGGCCAGCTGGGCCTCGGCGATGACCTCGTCGATGCAGCGATCGAGCTGCTCACCGTGCGGGGGATTGGCGATCGAGCTGTAGAGACCGAACTTCATGGGTCACCTCTCGGGGCGGCGCGATGCCCGCGCGCCACACTAGCAGAGGCGGCCGCGGCTTCGCTACCGGGCGGCCGTGCTACCCTCCCGCTGGGCCGGATGACCAGGAGGCCGGGACGATGAAGGTCGGCGTACTGCAGTTCTTCTCGTGGTCGCGACGGGTCCCGCTCACCGCCGTCTACGAGCGGGCCTTCTCGCGGATCGCGATCATGGACCAGACGGGCTACGACTGCGTCTGGCTCGCCGAGCACCACTTCAACACCTACAGCGTCTGCCCGTCGATCAACGTCATGGCCACCCACGTCGCGGCCCGGACCCGCAATCTGCGGATCGGGATGGCCGTCTCGCTGGCCGCGTTCTACAACCCGCTGCGCCTGGCCGAAGAGGTCGCGCTGATCGACGTGCTGTCGGGCGGCCGCGTGAACTGGGGGGCCGGGCGCGGGTTCGACCGCGTCGAGTTCGAGGCCTTCGGCGTGCCGGTGGAGGAGAGCTCCGACCGCTTCCGGGAGTGCGTGGAGATCGTGCTGGCCGCCTGGCGGAACGAGCGCGTGAGCTACCAGGGACGATTCTGGACCTACGACGGCATCGAGGTCCTGCCCAAGCCGCTGCAGGCGCCCCACCCGCCGGTGTGGCTGGCGGCCACCTCGCCGGATTCGATCACGCGCGCGGCCGAGAAGGGCTACGACATCCTGCAGGATCCGCACGCCACCCACACCGACATCGGCCGCAAGCGCGCGCATTACTACGACGTCCTGCGCGCGCACGGATTCGCCACCGAGGGCCGGGTGATCCCGACCGCGCGGCTGCTCGCGGTGGGCGCCACCGACCAGGAGGCCGACGACGTGGCCCGGGCCGGCGCGTCGTGGACGGTCGCCGTCCTACGCCAATCCCACCAAGCGCGCGGGCCCCCCGCCGGCCCACTGGGTCCCGGGCATCGATCCGGTGGAGCGCTACATGAACGAGGTCGTGATCCGCGGCACGCCCGAGCGGGTGCTCGACAAGATCGTCGAGCTGCGCGAGACGATCGGGCTCGACTACCTCATGTGCGCGCCGCTGAGCCACCAGAGCTTCATGCTCTTCACCGAGCAAGGTGCTGCCCAAGCTCATTTAGTGACGTGGGGGGCCCCGATATGGCCCCCCACACCCCCCACGCTCCGCGCCCCGGGGGACCCGGAGGCGCTCCGCGAGCGTGTCAGGCTCGAGGCGCCACCGCGCGGAGCGCCTTCAGGTAGGCGTCCTGGTCGGGCTCGTTGAAGACCAGCCGGATCTCCTGCACGCCCGCGTCGAAGAAGCGCTGCATCTGCTCGCGGCACTGAGCGGGCGTGCCGAGGATGGTGACCGCGTCGACCATCTCGTCGGTGACCAGCTTCGCCGCGCCGTCGCGGTCCTTGGCCGAAAACGCCGCGCGCACGCGGTCGGCGTCGGCGCCGAAGCCGATCCGATGCATGTACGCGTGATAGAAGACGCCCATGCCGCCGATGTAGAAGGCGATGTGCGGGCGCTCGCGGTCGCGGGCGGCCGCCACGTTGTCGGTGACGTAGATCGACACCTGGGGCGAGATCGTGATGTCGCGCAGCGTCCGCCCGGCGCCCTCCGCCCCCGCCTTCAGCTCGACCACCGCGGCGGCCATGCGCGCCGGCGCCAGGAAGATCGGCAGCCACCCGTCGGCCAGCTCGCCGGTCAGGCGCAGGCTCGGCGGGCTCAGCGCGGCGATGTAGATCGGCAGGTTCGCCCGGAAGGGCGGAAACCGCAGCTGGAAGCGCTTGGTGTGAAAGAACTCGCCGTCGTGATCGAGGCGCTCGCCCCGCGCGGCCTTGCGGACGATGTCGATGTACTCCCGCATGCGCGTCAGCGGCTTGGCGAACTTCTCGCCGTGGAAATCTTCGATCACCAGCCGTCCGCTGGTGCCGAGCCCGAGGAAGAACCGTCCCTGGGACATGCGGTCCATGTTCAGCGCCGTCATGGCCAGGTTGGCCGGTGAGCGCGCGAACACCGGCACGATGCTGCTGCCGATGCGGATGCGGGTGGTCACCGCCGCCAGCTGGGCCAGCGACGTCAGCGCGTCCTCGCCCCACGACTCGCCCATCGTGATGCAGCTGTAGCCGAGCTCCTCGGCCAGGACGGCGGCGTCACGGATCTGCCGCCACGACATCCCCGGTACGTGCATGCCCATCAGACCGACATCACCCATCGCGAGCCCCCTTTGCTCGGAGAGTACAGCGAATCCTCTCGCGGGGTCTCCGGCCCTGACGTACGCTGGCTCGCGATGCGCGCCAACGATGCCCGAGACTGAATCGGCTCCTCGCGTGGAGTACCGGCGCCGCGTTGACCGACACCGGGACAGCGCGGCGGAGGCCGGGCGGCTCGAAGAGACGATCTCCCGGGCCCGGCTCGCGGTCGCGCTCGTCGCGCTGCTGATCGCGTCGCTGGCCGGTCTCGGGCGGCTTTCGTGGTGGTGGCTGGTCGTTCCGTCCGCGGCCTTTCTGGCTGCTCCGGGCCGTCCACACGCGCGTCCGCCGGCGTCGCCGCCGCGCCGAGCACGGCCGTGCGTTCTACGAGCGTGGGCTGGCGCGGCTCGACGGCCAGTGGGCCGGTGCCGGGCGGCCGGGCACGCGCTTTCTCGATCCTCACCATCCGTACGCCGACGATCTCGACGTCTTCGGCGAGGGCTCGCTCTACGAGCTGCCTGTGCGGCGCGCGGACCACGAGCGGCGAGGAGACGCTGGCCGCCTGGCTGCGCGCGCCCGCCGATCCCGCGACGGTCCGCGAGCGGCAGGCTGCCGTGCGGGAGCTGACGCCCCGCCTCGACCTCCGGGAAGATCTGGCACTCCTCGGCGAGGAGGTGGCGACGAGCGTCCGGCCCGATGCGCTGTCCGCCCTGGCGACGTCGCGACGGCCGCCCGGGACCGGGCTGCGCCTGGGCACCATGGCAGTGACCGCGGTGGCGCTGCTCGCGATGGCAGCGTGGGCCGTCGGCTGGGCACCGCTGGCAGTGGCGATCGTGGTCCTGGCCATCCAGGGCGGCGTCCGCCGGTCGCTGCGCGAGCGGGTGCTGGAGACCGACCGGATCGTGGCCGGGCACGGGCCGGACCTCGAGGTGCTGGCCGCGGTGCTCGAGCGATTCGAGCGCGAGCCACTGGCGAGCCCGCTCCTGGCGCAGCTCTCCGCGGAGATGACGACGGCCGGCCTGCGTCCCTCGCGCGCGGTGGCCGAGCCTGCGCCGGCGGGTGGACCTGCTCGACTCCCGGCGCAACCAGCTGTTCGCGGGGATTGCGGCGCTGACCATGTGGGACGTGCACTGCGCGCTCGCGATCGAGACGTGGCGGGCCACGCACGGTCACGCCGTCGCCGCGTGGCTCGCCGCCGTCGCGGAGCTCGAGGCGCTGAGCTCGCTGGCCGGGTTCGCCTGGGAGCATCCGGCCGACGTCTATCCCGACATCGTCGAGGGCGAGGCGCGCTTCGAGGCCGAAGGGCTCGGGCATCCGCTCATGCCCGAGGCCCGCTGCGTGCGCAACGACGTGACGCTCGGCGGCGCCACCCGCGATGCTGATCGTCAGCGGCTCGAACATGTCGGGCAAGAGCACGCTCCTGCGCGCGGTCGGCACTCAACGCGGTGCTGGCGCTGGCCGGCGCGCCGGTGCGCGCGTCGCGCCTGCGGCTGTCGCATCTGTCCGTCGGCGCGACACTGCGCATCCAGGATTCGCTGCAGGAGGGCACCTCACGGTTCTACGCGGAGCTGGTCCGGCTGCGCGACCTGGTCCGCATCGCCGACGGTCCGGTCCCGCTGCTGTTCCTGCTCGACGAGATCCTGCACGGGACCAACTCGCACGACCGGCGCCTGGGGGCGGCCGCGGTGGTGCGCGGTCTGGTCGAGCGCGGGCGCCATCGGCCTCGTCACCACCCACGACCTGGCCCTGTCCGAGGTCGCCGATGACCCCGGCAGTTCGCGCCGCCAACGTGCACTTCGAGGACCGGCTCGAGAATGGGCGGATGCATTTCGACTACCGGATGCGACCGGGCGTCGTCCGGACGTCGAACGCGCTGGAGCTGATGCGCACGCTGGGGCTGTGGCGTGACGCCCCTCCGCGCTGACACGATGTCGACGGGGCGGTTGACCAGCGGCGTCGCGCCTAGCTCGGCCGCCTCCGCGGCGCGTTCGAATCGAACCGCACGTACCAGGCGGAGAGGCTTCGCCGCCAGACGCGGAGGTAGCGGCTGTCGCCTCCGGCGCGCGGTGGCGCGGGCTTGGCGATGGTTCGCAGCCGGCGGTAGCCCAGGCGGTGGAGCGCATAGTCGATCGCGTCGTCGCCCAGGTTCAGCGCCAGGCCACAATCGGGCCCGCGCCCGTGACGGTGGTTGAGGACGCCCGGTCGGGAGGCGTTGCGCAGACCGGTCCGGCGACCCGCATTCAGCGTGTCGATGAGCATCAGCCGTGGCGCCAGGCGCGCCATGCCCTCGAGGATCCAGAACGGATGCGCGGAGTGATAGAGCACGCCGGCACACACGATCACGTCGTTGATCTCGCCCCCGACCGGCGAGTGCGTCGTCCGAACAGTGCTCACGCCATCTTGACGGCGGCCGCCTGCTCGAGGCCCAGCGCCTTGACGCTCTCCTCGCGCATCAGGAACTTCTGGACCTTGCCGGTCACCGTCATCGGGAAGCGCGTCGACGAACTTGCACGTAGCGCGGGATCTTGTAGTGGGCGATCTTGCCGCGGCAGTAGTCGCGGATCTCCTCGGCCGTCGCCGCCTGGCCCTCGCGCAGCTTCACCCAGGCCATGATCTCCTCGCCGTAGCTTCTCGTCGGGCACGCCGATGACCTGCACGTCCTGGACCTTGGGATGGCTGTACAGGAACTCCTCGATCTCGCGCGGGTACACGTTCTCGCCGCCGCGGATGATCATGTCCTTGATGCGGCCGACGATGTTGACGTAGCCCTCGTCGTCCATCGTCGCCAGGTCGCCGGTGTGCATCCACCGCGCGGCGTCGATGGCCGCCCGCGTGGCCTCGTCGTTGTCCCAGTAGCCGAGCATCACGCTGTAGCCGCGCGTGCACAGCTCGCCCGCGCTCGCCGACGGGCACGACCTGGCCGGTCTGGGGATCGACGATCTTGATCTCGCACGTGCGGGTGCACCTGCCCCACCGTGCCCACCTGCTTGGCCAGCGGCGCGCCGATGCCGCGTCTGCGTGCTCACCGGGCTCGTCTCCGTCATCCCGTAGGCGATGGCCACGTCGCTGCATGTGCATCGCGCTCTGGACCTGCTTCATCACCTCCACCGGGCACGGCGAGCCCGCCATGATCCCGGTGCGCAGGCTCGACAGGTCGTAGCGCGCGAAGTCGGGATGGTTCAGCTCGGCGATGAACATGGTCGGCACGCCGTACAGCGCGGTGGCCCGCTCGGCCTGCGCCGCCTCCAGGACGGCCGTCGCGTCGAAGCCGTCGCTCGGATAGATCATGGTGGCGCCGTGGCGTCACGCAGCCGAGGTTGCCCATGACCATGCCGAAGCAGTGGTAGAGCGGCACGGGGATGAGCAGCCGGTCGCGGTCGGTGAAGCGCAGCAGCTCGGTGGTGAAGTAGCCGTTGTTCAGGATGTTGTGGTGGCTGAGCGTGGCGCCCTTGGGATAGCCGGTGGTGCCGCTCGTGTACTGGATGTTGATCGGTCGTCGAACTCCTGCTCGCCGCTGGCGCCGCGCCAGGTCGTCGGCGCCGACCGCCGCTCGGCCATCGCCAGCAGCTCGGCCCAGGAGAGCATGCCGGGCGAGCGCTCCTCGCCGAGCCGGATCGACGCCGCGCAGATCGGGCAGCGTCGCGGCGGCCGAGCGCGCCCGGCGCGGCTGCCCGCCGAGCTCCGGGCGCCAGCTCGTGGATCATGCCCGTGTAGTCGGAGGTCTTGAACTCGCGGCGCGATCACGAGCCACGCGCAGCCGGACTGGCGGAGCGCGTACTGCAGCTCGTTCAGCCGATAGCTCGGGTTGATGTTGACGAGGATCGCGCCGATCTTGGCCGTGGCGAACTGGGTGATCGTCCACTCGGCGCAGTTCGGCGCCCAGATCCCGACGCGCTGGCCCTTCTCGACACCCGAGCGCCATCAGGGCCCGGGCACAGCGGTCCACCTCGCGCCTGCAGCTGCGCGATAGCGTGTAGCGGACGCCCTGGTGACGCGACACCAGCGCCTCGTTGTCGGCGTACCGGGTGGTGGTGCGGTCGAACAGATCGCCGATCGTGAGGCCGAGCAGCGGCACGCTCGCTCGTCCCGCTCGTGTAGCTCCAGGCGTCCGTGCTCATGTCCGATCTTCTCCTTGCGCGATCAGCGAGGCTCTCGCCCGCCGGGCTGCCACGCATACTGCGACGCGGATCACTCAGCGTCAACCGCGGCGCTATGATGTCCGGCGGGATGAAGAGACCGATGCGGTTGCCGGCGCGCCTGGGCCCGACGCCGCGCATTCTCTTCGTCGGCATCAACCCGAGCCTGGTCTCCGCCCGGGTCGGCCATCACTTCGCGAGCCCCGGCAATCCCTTCTGGCGGCTGCTCCACGCGGCCGGCTTGCTACCCGAGCCGCTGACGTTCGTGGACGACGTGCGGCTGCCGGACTTCGGTCTGGGGCTCACGAACATCGCCGAGCGCGCCACGCGCGAGGCCTCCGAGCTCACGCCGGACGACTACGCGCGAGGTCGAAAGCGGCTAGCGCGAATGATCGCCGAGGTACGGCCGGCCGCGGTGGCCTTCGTGGGTGGCACAGCCTATCGACAGTTCTTCGGGCCATCGGCGAGCCCGGGCCCGGGCGCCAAGCCCGAACGGATCGGGAACGCCGCGGTCTTCGTCGTTCCCAATCCGAGCGGCCGGAACGCGGCCTATCCCGGGTTTCAGGACAAGCTCACGTGGTACCGGCGTCTCAAGCGCTGGAGCGATCGCGTCGAGTCCGCCGGGGTCCGGTCGACGCTCTAGCGCGACTGCGGCGCCGCGACGGTCTGCGTCGCGACCGCCGGTGGCACCGAGGGCGCCCACTCCCAGACCCACTGCCATGGCTGGCGCGCACCATCGCCATGGAGCACGTACCGGCCCGTCGGGTACACGACCTCGCGCTGGGCGACAGACGCCGGCGCGTGACTCGTGGAGGGCTGGTAGCTTGCCGACTGAGGCGTGGAAGGCGCCGGCGCGGAATACGCGGGTGGCGCCGAATACGCAGGCGGCGCGGAATACGTGGGTGGCGCGGAGTACGCGGGCGCCGAATACGCGGGCGGCGCCGCGTAGTAGGCCGGTGGAGCGGCGTAGGCCGGCGCAGGTGCATACGGCACGGGCGGCGGCACCACACTTGCCGCGACGGCGCCCAGCGCCAAGATCGGCGCCGTCGCCAGCGCGACCGCGCCGAAGACGAGGCCACCCACGAGAGCGCCCGGCCACCACCAGCCAACGTGAGCCCGGTGGCCTCGGTGCCAGTTGTCCGCCGAGGCGGGACTCGGCAGGATCGCGGCGAACACCACGAGGAAGACCGCGAGTAGCACGATCGCTCGCTTCATGGACACCCTCCTACGGAAGGTGAGCATACAGGAGTTCGGGCACGTCAGGGGCGTCCCATGGCGCGATTGACAAGCGCGCGGTTTCTCTGATAATCCAGCCACCTTCACCGTCCGCTCATCGTCCTCTCGCTCGATCGAAACCGCGACGCAGAGGAGGATCGCCGATGAACATGCGGGCCCCGGTCGCCATCCTGCTGATCACCCTCGGTACCTGGTCCACCGCCGTGGCCGCTCCGGAAGGCCAGCTGACCACCGCCGTCCACGTCTCGCTCGCGCCGGCGTGGTTCGACCCGGCCGAGACCGTGGGGATCATCACGCCCTTCCTGTTCCTCTATGCGATGCACGACGCGCTCGTGAAATCGATGCCGGGCAACGCCATGGCCCCCAGCCTGGCCGAGTCGTGGACCGTCTCGCCCGATAGCCTCGTGTACGAGTTCGTCCTGCGCAAGGGAGCGCGCTTCCACAACGGTGATCCGGTGACGTCCGAGGACGTGAAGTTCTCGTTCGAGCGGTATCGCGGGGCGGGCGCCGGCCCCTTCAAGGCGCGCGTCGCCGGCATCGACGTGGTCGATCCCCAGCGGATCCGCTTTCGCTTCAAGCAGCCCTGGCCCGACTTCATGACCTTCTACGGCACGCCGGCCACCGGCGCCGGCTGGATCGTGCCCAAGAAGTATGTGGAGAAGGTCGGCGACGACGGCTTCAAGAAGGCGCCCGTCGGCGCCGGCCCCTACCGGTTCGTCTCCTTCACTCCCGGCGTGGAGCTCGTGCTGGAAGCGTTCGACGGGTACTGGCGCAAGACCCCGAGCGTGAAGCGCCTGGTCTTCAAGTCCGTGCCGGAGGAGGAGACGCGGCTGACCATGCTCAAGCGGGGCGAGGCCGACATCGCCTACTCGATCCGCGGACCGCTGGCCGAGGAGCTGCGACGCACGCCGGGGCTCACACTCATGCCGACCTACCCGTCGGGCACGTTCTGGCTGGTGTTCCCCGAGCAGTGGACGGATCCGAAGTCGCCGTGGGTCGATCGTCGCGTACGGCTGGCCGCCAACCACGCGATCGACCGGGCCGCCATCAACCAGGCCGAGACGCTCGGGTTCTCGAAGATCACCGGCAGCATCATCCCGTTCGCGTTCGATGGCTTCTGGCAGCCGCCGATCCTGCCGTACGACGCGACGCGCGCCCGCCGGCTCCTGACCGAGGCGGGCTACCCGAACGGCTTCGACGCGGGCGACTATCACTGCGACGCGTCGTACGCCAATCTCGGCGAGGCCGCGGTGAACTACCTCAACGCGGCGGGCATCCGGACGAAGCTGCGTCCGCTGGAGCGGGCGGCGTTCATCGCCCAGAATCGCGACAAGAAGCTGAAGAACATCATCCAGACGGCCAGCGGCGCGGCCGGAAACACCGCCACGCGGCTGGATGCCTTCGTGGCCGCCGGCGGCACCTTCACGTACGGGACCTATCCCGACATCGAAGGGCTCATCCGCGAGCAGGCCGGCGAGGTCGATCCGAAGCGTCGCGAGGCCACGCTACAGCGTATCCAGCAGCTCATCCACGACAAGGCGATGTTCGCGCCCATCTGGCAGCTGGCCTTCATCAACGGGTACGGACCACGGGTGGCGGACTCGGGCCTGGCGCTCATCGCCGGCCATCCGTACTCCGCGCCGTACGAGGACCTGAAGCTCAAGTAGCGGCGGCCGGCGCCGCCCTCACGACAGCAGGGTGAGCGGCTCCTCCACCACGTCGGCGAGCGCGCCGAGGAACTGGGCGGCGCGCGCGCCGTCGAGCGCGCGGTGGTCGCACGACAGCGTCAGCACCATGGTCGGCTGCACTGCCGGCTGGCCGCCGACGGCGACGACGCGGTCGGTGATGCGCCCCACCGCCAGGATCGCGGCCTGCGGCGGATTCACGATCGCGTTGAACGCATCGACGCCGTACATGCCGAGGTTGCTGATGGTGAAGCTGCCGCCCTGGATGTCGGCCGGGCGCAGCTTGCCGGCCTGCGCGCGGCTCACCAGGTCTTCGCGCCGGGTCGCGATCTCGGCCAGGCTCAGCGTGTCCGCGCGGTGCAGCACCGGAACGACCAGGCCGTCGTCGATCGCCACCGCCAGGCCGATGTTGATGTCGGCGTGCTGCACGATCGTGCCGTCCTTCCACGAGACGTTGACGCGCGGCTGCTGCGCAATGGTCGCCGCCACCAGCCGCACCAGCAGATCCGTGTAGGTGATGCGCGCGCCGGCCTGCTTGCTCGCGCGCTCGCGCCACGTGATCAGCCGGCCGACCGCAACCTCGCGCACCAGGTAGAAGTGCGGCGCGCTGGTCCAGCTGGCCGTCATGCGCTCGGCCATGATGCGCCAGACGTTGCTGACGCCGGCCGCGGCGGTCACGCGCTGCGGGCCCGGCGTCGCCCTGGGGGCCGGCGCCGCCATGGCGGGCGCCGGGACGTCGGCGGCGAGCACCGCGCCGCCGGGGCCGGAGCCTCGAACCACATGAAGGTCGACGCCGCGCTCGGCGGCCAGCCGGCGGGCCTTGGGCGAAGCGGCGGCGATGCGCGCGGGCGTGGCCGATCCGTTCCCCGCCGGCGCCTTCGTCCGCTCGACGTGGGCGAGGACGTCGGCCTTCTCGATGCGCCCGCTCGCGGTCTTGATCGCGGCGAGATCGACGCCGTGCTGCTCGGCGACCCGGCGGGCCAGCGGCGATGCCTTCACGCCAAGAGCGGACGGCGCAGCCGGCGGAGCCGATGTCGAGGCGGCGGGCGTCGCGCCGGCCGACGGGGCGGCACCCGAGGGCGTGGGCGTCGCGCCCGCACTCGCTTCGCCCACAGCGAAGATGAGCGCGATCGTCTGGCCCACCGGCACCACGTCGCCGGGCTGCGCCGTCACGTCGCGCAGGACGCCGGCCGCCGGCGCCTCGACCTCCACGGTCACCTTGTCGGTCTCGATCTCGACGATCGGCTCGCCCTTGGTGACGCGGTCGCCGGGGCGCTTGAGCCACTTGAGGACCTTGCCGGTCTCCTGGGCCAGCTCCAGCGCGGGCATGATCACGGTGGTCGGCATCAGCCCTCCGTGGCTCGGGGTTCCATTGCTGGGGGGCTCAGTCCTTCTTGCCGCAGAGCGCCTTGGCCGCCTCGAACACGCTCTTCTCCGACGGCACCGTGAGGTCCTCGAGCACCGGCGAGAACGGCACCGGCACGTCCATGGCGCCGATGCGCTTGACCGGCGCGTCGAGGTAGTAGAACGCGCCCTCGGCGACGATCGAGGCGATCTCGGCGGTGACACCGTAGCGCTCGTAGCCCTCGTCGACCACGATGCAGCGCGAGGTCTTCTTGGCCGAGTCGATCAGGGCCTGCTTGTCGAGCGGCCACGTGGTGCGCGGATCGATCACCTCGGCGCTGATGCCGATCTCCTCCAGCATCTTGGCGGCACCCAGCGACACCGGCACCATGCTGCTGGTGGCGACGATGGTGACGTCCTTGCCCTCGCGCTTGATCTCGGCGACCCCGAACGGAATCGTGTAGTCCTCGGCCGGGACCGGGCCCTTCACCCGGTACATCATCTTGTCTTCGAAGATCACCACCGGGCTGTCGTCGCGGATGGCCGTCTTCATGAGGCCCTTGGCCTCGTAGGGCCCGGAGGGCAGCGCGACCTTGAGACCAGGGACGTGGCTCACCCAGGCGTGCAGGGACTGCGAGTGCTGCGCGGCCGAGCGGCGCGTGGCGCCGAGCGTGGTGCGGAAGACGATCGGCACCTTGATCTTGCCGCCCGACATGTAGTGCGCCTTGGCGGCCTGGTTGACCATCTGGTCCATGGTCAACGTGATGAAGTCGCCGAACATGACGTCGACGATCGGCCGCATGCCGGTCATGGCCGCACCCACGCCGATGCCCGGCGTAGCCGGGCTCGGAGATCGGCGTGTCGATGACCCGCTCGGTGCCGAACTCCTGCACCAGCCCCACCAGCGTCTTGAAGGGATGGCCGGCCTCGGCCACGTCCTCGCCGATGAGGAACACGCGCGGATCGCGCCGCATCTCCTCCGCGATGGCTTCCTTGACCGCCTCGCCGTACGTCAGCTCGCGCACGTCAGCCATGCTCAGCCTCCCTGGGCCCCTGAGGCTGCGGCAGTCGGCGGCCGGAGTCAAGGAGGCAGCTCGAGATCCATCGCCGACCCGGCGCTGGTCGCTACGACGCCGTCCACACACCTCGCGCGGACGAACCCTTCGCTCCGCTCGCCTTTCCCGACCTCACCCTGCGCTGCGGGACCTCCTCGGCTGACGCCCGCGCGCGTCCGCGGCGCCCCCGACCATCTCCGCAGCCCCCGAGCGGTTCGACCTCGACGGGGGGGCGGTTGCCGATGGCGGTGTTTGACGGGGCGACGGCTCGCGGATAGGATTGGCGCCTCGATGTCCACCTGCCCGCGATTGCAGCACCGAAGAGGAGGCCTCATGGCTCGAGTCGCCACGCTGGGAGCAGCTCTCCTGCTGGTCGTCGCCCTCGTCACGCCCGCGGACGTGCTGGCGCAGAGCAAGGACGACACGATCGTGTACGCGCTACAGAGTGACGTGCAGAACTGGGATCCACCGAACTCGGTGCTGCGCGAGAGCATCATCCTCGGCTACAACGTCTTCGACCATCTGGCCGCCCGCGATCTCAAGACCGGCAAGGTGGGGCCCAGCCTGGCCGTGTCGTGGAAGGCGATCGACGACACCACCTGGGAGGTCAAGCTCCGCAGCGGCGTGAAGTTCCACGACGGCACGCCGTTCGGCGCCAAGGACGTCAAGGCCAGCTTCGACCGCGTGCTGAACCCCGAGAACAAGCTCACCGCCCGCGGCAACCACGCCAAGATCAAGAGCGTGGAGGTCGTGGACGACCTCACCGTGCGCTTCAAGACCGACGGGCCCTACCCGCTCTTCGTCGAGCGGCTCACCGCGCTCGTGATGCAGTCCGAGAAGGTCATGAAGGAGAAGGGCCACGAGTGGATGCAGGACAACCCGGTCGGCACCGGGCCCTACAAGCTCGTGAAGTGGATGAAGAAGCAGGAGCACGTGCTGGTGCGCAACGACGACTACTGGGGGCCCAAGCCCGCCTTCAAGAACGTGCGCATCCGCATCATCCCCGAGCAGGCCACCCAGATCGCCGAGCTGGTCTCCGGCGGCGTGGACATCATCAAGGCGGTGCCGCCCGATCAGATGGACGTCATCAACAAGTCGGGCCAGGCCCGCACGGCCACCTCGCCGATCCTGCGCACGGCCATGATCCAGCTCGACCAGGCCGGGCGCTCGGGTCAGAACCCGATGCAGGACAAGCGCGTGCGGCAGGCCGCCAACCTGGCGGTCGACATCGACTCGATCATCAAGCACGTGCTCAACGGTCTCGGCCGATCGCACCGCGACGACCGTCAATCCCATGGCCTTCGGCTTCGACCCGAACGTGAAGCCCTACAAGCAGGACCTCGCCCAGGCCAAGAAGCTGCTGGCCGACGCCGGCTTCCCGAACGGGCTCGAGGTCGGCTTCCTGCGCACGCAGCCCATCGTGGAGCCCGGCCTCATCCAGACCTCCGACACCATCGTGGCCGACCTCGCCAAGGCCGGCATCCGCACCAAGGCCCGCATGGTCGGCGAGAGCGGCCCCTTCACCAACCTGGTCCGCGACAACAAGGCCGATCCGATGTTCGAGTTCTCGTGGGGCTACTACTCGATCTTCGACGCCGACGCCATCTTCTACGACGTCATGACGTGCAACCAGCCCTACAGCTACTACTGCAACAAGGCCTTCGACGACCTGGTCATCCAGGGCCGCTCCACGCTCGACACCAAGAAGCGGGCGGAGATCTACGCCAAGGCCCAGAAGCTCATCCACGACGACGCCGCTTACCTGTTCAAGTGGGGGCTGCGCGGCGTGTGGGGCCTCAGCAACCGGATCGACTACGAGGCGCCCGCGGGACGAGGTCGACCGGATGTGGGCCGTGACGCCGCGGAAGAAGTAGGCGACAGGTCCCGCGACTTCTCGCGCCGCTGCTCCACACCCTGGAGCGGCGGCGTGAGCGGGCTCGGATCCGTCGCCGGCCATGCGACGCTACATCGCCCGCCAGGTCGTCCAGCTCGTCGTCGTCGTCCTCGGCATCTCCGTGCTCGCCTTCGGCGATCCTGCACGTCCTGGGTGATCCGGTGCTCCTGCTCCTGCCCCAGAACGCCGGCAAGGAAGAGTTCGAGCGGTACCGGCATCTGCTCGGCCTCGACCGGCCGCTGTACGTGCAGTACTGGAAGTTCGTCTCGCGGGCGGTGCTGGGCGACTTCGGCAAGTCGTGGTACGCCGACACCCCGGCCTTCAAGCTGGTGCTCGAGCGCATGCCGCCGACGATCTATCTCACGTTCGTGCGGCCTGCTGGTCGCCCTGCTGATCGCGCTGCCCGCTGGGCACCCTGGCCGCGCTCAAGCGCCACTCGTGGCTGGACAACGCTCTGTACCGCGGTGGCCGTCGCCGGCCAGGCCGCGCCACTGTTCTGGCTCGGCATCATGCTGATCATCGTGTTCTCGGTGCGCCTGCGACTCGCTGCCCGCCTCCGGCTACGACAGCTGGCAGAACTTCCTGATGCCGTCCTTCTGTCTGGGCGCCGCGCTGGCGCCCATCACGATGCGCCTGGTGCGCTCCGGCGTCATCGAGGTCTGGACATGGAGTTCATCAAGACGGCGCGGGCCAAGGGGCTGGCCGAGACCCGGGTGGTGGCCAAGCACGCCTTCCGCAACGCGTGCATTCCCGGTGATCACGGTGCTGGGGCTGCAGTTCGGCCAGCTCCTGGGCGGCGCCATCATCACCGAGACGGTGTTCGCGTGGCCCGGCGTGGCCACGCTCACGGTGGAGTCGATCCGCAACCAGGATTTCCCGGTGGTGCAGTGCGCGGTGGTCCTGCTCGCCCTGCTCATCGTGGCGGTGAACCTGATCGTCGATCTCGTGGTGGGGTTCATCGACCCCCGCATTCGCACCTCCTGAGTCCGCGATGAGCGTGCCCACGCCGGTCGAGCTCGCCGAGATGGCCGCCACGCCGCCCGCATCGCGATCGACGCGGCCGGCCGCCTGGCAGCGGCTGCTGCGCCTGGGCTGGGGGCTGGCCGCCGCCGCCATCCTGCTGCTCATCGTCGCCGTCTCCGTCTTCGCGCCGCTGGTCGCGCCGCACGACCCGCTGGCCGTGGACATTCGCCACCGTCTCTCGCCGCCGGCCTGGATGAGCGGCGGCGCGCCCGACCACCTGCTGGGCACCGACCAGGTCGGACGCGACCTGCTCTCGCGCATGATCTACGGAGGCCGCGTGTCGCTGGTGGTGGGCGTCACCGCCGTGCTGCATGTCGGCCAGCATCGGCGTGCTGCTCGGGCTGGCCGCCGGCTACTTCCGCGGCAACACCGACTGGACGATCATGACGGGGATCAACGTCATGCTGACCTTCCCCTTCGTGCTGCTCGCGCTGGCGGTCATCGCGGTGCTCGGGCCGAGCTTCATCAACATGATCATCGTGCTCGGCGTGGCCGGCTGGCCGATCTACGCGCGCGTGATCCGGGCCGAGACGTTGACCATCGCCGAGCGGGACTTCGTGGTCGCCGGCCGCGCGCTCGGCATGAGCCACCTGCGCCTGATCTTCCGGCAGATCGCGCCGAATCTCGTGTCGGTCATCGTGGTGATCGCGACGCTGCAGGTGGCCCAGGTCATCGTGCTCGAGTCGTTCCTGTCGTTCCTGGGCCTGGGCGTGCAACCGCCCACGCCGGCCTGGGGCAACATGCTCGGCGAAGGCCGCCTCTACATGCTGAACTCGTGGTGGATCGCCACCTTTCCGGGCCTGGCGATCTTCCTCACCACGCTCGCGCTCAACCTCATGGGCAACGCGCTGCGCGACTGGCTCGATCCCCACCTGAAGCTCTGATCGCTACCCGAGGCTCGATGAAGGAGGACTGCGATGGCACAGCGTGAACGGAAGCGGACACTCGTCCCGGCGATCCTGTTGATGGCCGCCGCGCTGCTCGCCCCCACGGCGACCGGCGCCAGTGAGCCGGTCGGGACCACGTTCCCCGCCGACTTCCCGGTGATCCTCGACGCCTCGCTGGGGGTGCCGGTCATCGGCTTCGGCGCCGCCGGCCGCGTCAAGCACACGCCGGTCATCTTCCTGCACGGCAACAACGACACGCCCTTCGCCACCGCGTGCAACCCGTTCGGCTACATCCACGCGATGGCCCAGTTCTTCGCCGACCACGGCTACGCGGCGAGCGAGCTGTGGGGGCTCGGCTACCAGGGCGATCAGTGCGACCTGGGCGCCAATCCCACGCAACCGCTCGGCCGGGGCGCACTCCACGGTGGCCAACATTCCCGACCTGCGGCGCTTCGTCCACGCCGTGCTCCACTACACCGGCGCGCGCCAGGTCGACATCGTCGGCCACAGCCTGGGCGTCACGCTGGCGCGGGCGTGGCTGCGCACCGATCACGCCTTTCACCTGGTGCGCCGCTTCGTCGCCGTCGACGGCCCCAACCACGGCATCATCAACTGCTCGCCGTCGCCGCTGAACTTCTACCAGCTCCCGGCCCAGGGCGGCTTCACGCCGGACAGCGCCATCTGCCTGGAGTACGGCTCACCCGACACGCCACTGTTGCGGTTCCTGAACGACGGGGACGACACGCCGGGGCCCACGAAGTACCTGGTCATCCGCAACGCCGACACGAGCTTCGTGTACTTCGCCGTCCAGGATGGCGCGTTTCCGCCGGTGCCCGCGCAGGATCGCGAGGGCCACCCCCACGATTTCTCCGGCAGCGCCCGGCTGCGCGGCGCCCGCGAGATCGATCTGACCGGTCAGGGGGTGTTCGACACCCTGATCGGCACGGCCCACCTCGGCATCCTCAACTCGCCCGTCACCTGGGAGCGGGCCCTGGACTTCCTCGACGACAAGGGACGCCACTGAGCGCGGCGTGACCGCGCCACCGGCGCCTCAGTGCTGGGCGGCGGCGAACAGCGCCGCCGTGTCGTACAGCTCGTAGAACTCCACGATCTTGCCGTCGTGGAACGTCCAGAAGTCGGCCTTCGGGGTGTCGACGATCCGTCCCGTGCGGCGATGGCGCCAGGCGGTCGAGCCCCGCATGGCGACGTGCTCGCCCTCGGCGATGAAGACCGTCGTCTTGTAGTCGATCATCTCCCACTCGTCGAGCAGGCCCTTGAAGTACCGCTCGAAGTCGGCCTTGGAGTTGACCTCGCTGGTGAAGGTGGCGGCGGGGGCGCCGGCGGCGAGCGAGCGGACGCGGACGTGGTCGGCCATGAGATCGAGCCAGAGCTTCACGCTGCCGCCCTTGGTCTCGTGCCACTGGCGATAGGCGTCCTTCAGCTTCGCGACGTTCTCGGCCGGACTTGCCATGAGCCCCTCCTCGGTCGGTCGGGCCGTTACGAGGTCCAAGTGAGCGGCCGAAGCCTACCACACGAATCGCGTGAGATTGTCACGCGCGGCTACGTTCGTGCGCCGCCCTCCTCGAGGGCTTGCAGGTCGAACGCGGCGGCCATCAGCGCCCGCGTGTAGGCCTGCTCCGGCTGCTCGAAGATCCGCGCGGTCGGGCCCTGCTCGACCACCCGGCCCTCACGCATCACGAGGATCTCGTCGCTCATGGCCCGCACCACCTTGAGGTCGTGGCTGATGAAGAGGTAGGCCAGGTGATGGCGCGCCTGCAGATCGCGCAGGAGATCGACGACCTGCGCCTGCACCGACATGTCGAGCGCGGAGGTCGGCTCGTCGAGCACCACGAGGCGGGGCTTCAGGACCATGGCCCGGGCGATGGCGATGCGCTGGCGCTGCCCGCCGGAGAACTCGTGGGGATAGCGGTCGCGGAGCGCGGGATCGAGCCCCACCTCGCGCAGGGCCTGGTCGATGAGGTCCCGGCGCTCGGCCGGTGTGGCGCCGATGCCGTGCACGCCGAGGCCTTCGCCCACGATCTGCGCGATCGACATGCGCGGCGACAGCGCGCCGTACGGGATCCTGGAAGACCACCTGCATCTGCCGACGCAGCGGGCGCACGGCGCGGGCGGGGAGATCCTGGATCTCGCGTCCGGCCACACGGATCCGACCCTGCGCCGACTGCAGCCGCAGCAGCGCCAGGCCCAGCGTGGTCTTGCCCGAGCCGCTCTCGCCCACCACCCCGACCGTCTGGCCCTCGCGCACGGTCAGGCTCACGCCGTCGACCGCCTTGATGTGGCCCACCGTGCGTCGCAGCAGCCCGCGCCGGATGGGAAACCACACGCGCACGTCGTGCGGCGTCCAGCACGATCGGCGCGTCGGCCCGCGGGGCGCGCGCCATCGGGCGGGGCTCGGCGGCAAGCAGGTGCCGCGTGTACGGGTGGGCGGGCGCCTCGAAGATCTGGCGGGTGGCGCCGGCCTCGACGATCTCGCCCCGGCTCATCACGTACACGCGCTCGGCCATCCGGCGCACGATCCCCAGGTCGTGGGTGATGAGCAGCAGCGCCATGCCGAACCGGGCCTGCAGCTCGCGCAGCAGCGTGAGGATCTGGGCCTGGATGGTGACGTCCAGCGCGGTGGTGGGCTCGTCGGCGATGAGCAGGTCGGGCTCGTTGGCCAGCGCCATGGCGATCATCACGCGCTGGCGCTGGCCGCCCGACAGCTGGTGCGGATAGGCGTCGAGCCGGCGCTCCGCCTCCGGCAGCCCGACCAGCGCGCAGCAGCTCGAGCGTGCGCGCGCGGGCGGCGGTGGGGGCCAGGCGCTTGTGCAGGCGCAGGACCTCGTTCACCTGCTTCTCGATGGTGTGCAGCGGGTTCAGCGACGTCATCGGCTCCTGGAAGATCATGGCGATGCGATTGCCGCGCACCTGCCGCATCGTGGGCTCGGGGGCGCCCAGCAGCTCCCGGTCCTGGAACAGGATGTGGCCGCTCGGGTGTCGCGCCTTCGGATAGGGCAGCAGCTGCATGATCGAGAGCGCGGTCACCGACTTGCCGGAGCCGCTCTCGCCCGACCAGCGCCACCGACTCCCCGCGCTCGATGTCGAACGAGACGTGACGCACGGCCTCGACCAGGCCGCCCTCCACGGTGAACGAGACGGAGAGATCGCGCACCGAGAGCAGCGGGCTCACCGCACTCACTGGACCTTGCGGGGATCGAACGCGTCGCGCACGGCCTCGCCGATGAAGACCAGGAGCGAGAGCATGACGGCGAGGACGACGAAGCCGGTGAGGCCGAGCCAGGGCGCCTGGAGGTTGGCCTTGCCCTGCGCCAGGATCTCGCCGAGCGAGGGCGCGCCGGGCGGCAGGCCGAAGCCGAGGAAGTCGAGCGAGGTCAGCGTGGTGATGGCGCCGTTGAGGATGAACGGCAGGAAGGTCAGCGTGGCCACCATGGCGTTGGGCAACAGGTGGCGCGCCATGATCACGGTGTTGCGCACGCCGAGCGCCCGGGCCGCGCGCACGTAGTCGAGGTTGCGGGCGCGCAGGAACTCGGCGCGCACCACCCCCACCAGCGACATCCACGAGAACAGGAGCATGAGCCCGAGCAGCCACCAGAAGCTCGGCTGCACGATGCTGGCGAGGATGATCAGCAGATAGAGCACCGGCAGCCCCGACCACATCTCCATGAAGCGCTGCAGGAGCAGGTCGGTCCAGCCGCCGAAGTAGCCCTGCACCGCGCCCGCCGCCACGCCGACCACCGAGCTGGCCAGCGTCAGCACGAGGCCGAACAGCACGGAGATGCGGAAGCCGTAGATCAGCCGGGCCAGCAGGTCGCGGCCCTGGTCGTCGGTGCCGAGCCAGTGGCGCCAGGACGGCGGCGACGGCGCGGCGCCCGGCAGCTCCCAGTCGATCGTGTCGTAGCGGAAGGGCACCGGCGGCCACACCATCCATCCGCGTGCCTCGATGAGCCGGCGGACGTCGGGGTCGCGATAGACCGCCTCGGTCGGCAGCTCACCACCGAAGGCCGTCTCCGGATAGCCGCGCAGCACCGGAGCGTAGACGCGGCCGTCGTGGCGCACGAGCAGCGGCCGATCGTTGGCCAGCAGATCCGCGCCGAGCGACAGGACGAAGAGGGCCAGAAAGATCCAGAACGACCAGTAGCCGCGGCGGGCGGCGCGGAAGCTGGCCAGCCGGCGGCGCATCAGCGGCGAGACGCTCACGTGTCCCGCCGCTCGAAGTCGATCCGCGGATCGATGACCGTGTAGGTCAGGTCGGTCACGATGTTCAGCAGCAGGCCGATCAGCGTGTAGAGGTAGAGCGTGCCGAACATCACCGGGTAGTCGCGGTTCACGGCGGCCTCGAAGCCCAGCAGGCCCAGGCCGTTGAGCGAGAAGATCACCTCGATCAGCAGCTCGCCGGTGAAGAAGATGGCCACGAAGGCGCTGGGGAAGCCGGCCACCACGATCAGCATGGCGTTGCGGAACACGTGGCCGTAGAGCACGCGGCGCCACGACAGCCCCTTGGCCCGCGCGGTGACCACGTACTGCTTGTTGATCTCGTCCAGGAACGAGTTCTTGGTCAGCATGGTCAGGGCGGCGAACCCGCCCACCACGAGCGCGGCCACCGGCAGGGCGATGTGCCAGAGGTAGTCGACGACGCGCGCGGGCCAGGACATCAGCGCCCAGCTGTCGGACGTCAGGCCGCGCAGGGGGAACCACTGCACGAACGAGCCGCCGGCCAGCAGCACCACCAGCAGGATGGCGAAGAGAAAGCCGGGGATGGCGTAGCCCACGATCACCGCCGCGCTGGTCCAGACGTCGAACGGTGTGCCGTCGCGCACGGCCTTGGCCACGCCCAGCGGGATCGAGATCAGATAGACGAGCAGCGTCGTCCACAGGCCGAGCGTGATCGACACCGGCAGCTTCTCCAGCATGAGGCCCAGCACGGGCCGGTCGCGATAGAAGCTGGTGCCGAGGTCGAAGACCAGGTAGCTGCGCATCATGTGCACGAACCGCTGCCAGGCCGGCTTGTCGAAGCCGAACTGCTTCTCGAGCTGCCGCACCAGCTCGGGATCGATGCCGCGCGTGCCGCGCGTGAGGTCGTCGTCGCCGCCCCCCGGGCGCGCGACGCGACCGCCGCCGGCCGTCTCCCCTGCCCCGGTGGCGCCGATCCGCGCGGTGGCCTGGCTGGTGTGCCCGCGCAGCCGGGCCAGCATCAGGTCGACGGGGCCGCCGGGTGCGGCCTGCACGATGAGGAAGTTGGCGAGCATGATCCCGAACAGCGTCGGCACGATGAGCAGGAGGCGTCGGCCGAGGTAGGCCAGCACTAGCGACGCACCCCGGGCTTGCTCGGATCGATCCACCAGGTATCGAAGCCGAGGTCGTACTTCGGCGCGACGGCCGGCCGGCCGAAGCGGTCCCAGTAGGCGACGCGGAACGCGGTGAGGTGAAACTGCGGGACGACGTAGTGCCCCCACAGGAGCACGCGATCGAGCGCGCGCGTGCGCGCCACCAGCGCCGCCCGGTCGGGCGCGGCGATCACCAGATCGATCAGCTTGTCGACCACCGGATCGCGGATCCCGGCCAGGTTACGACTGCCCGGCGTGTCGGCGGAGACCGACGCGAAGAAGTCCACCTGCTCGTTGCCCGGCGAGAGCGACTGGGAGAAGAGCGCGACCGTCATGTCGAAGTCGAACTGCTTCACCCGGTACTCGTACTGGGCCGCGTCCACCGTGCGCACCCGCGCGGTGACCCCGAGCCGCTCGAGGTTCTTCACGAACGGCAGGGTGATGCGCTCGAAGTTCGGATCGTCCAGGAGGATCTCGAAGGCCATGGGCTGGCCGGTCTCGACGTTCACCAGCTTCAGATCGCGCACGACCCAGCCCGCCTGCTTCAGGAGCTCGAGGGCGCGCACGATGTTGGGGCGCATCCCCCCGGCCGCCGTCGAGGGGGGCTGGTACTCGCGCGTGAACACCTCCTCGGGAATGCGGCCACGAAACGGTTCCAGCACCGCGAGCTCGGCCGGCCCGGGCAGGCCGCGCGAGGCCAGCTCGGAGTTGGAGAAGTAGCTCTCGGTACGCGTGTAGGCGCCGTAGAACAGGTGCGCGTTGCTCCACTCGAAGTCGAAGGCGACGGCCAGCGCCTCGCGCACCCGAGGATCGCGGAAGATCGCGCGGCGCGTGTTGAACACGAGCCCCTGCATGCCGGTCGGCACCTCGTTGGCAATCTGCTCCTTGCGGATGCGGCCGTCGCGCACCGCCGGGACGTTGTAGGCGGTCGCCCAGTTCTTGGAGGACGCCTCCTGCCGGAAATCGAAGGCGCCCGCCCTTGAATGCCTCCAGCGCCACCGTGTCGTCGCGGTAGTAGTCGTAGCGGATGGTGTCGAAGTTGTAGCGGCCGACGTTGACGGGCAGGGCGGCGCCCCAGTAGTCCTTCACCCGGCGATAGGTGATCGAGCGCCCCGGCTCCAGCGACTCCACCCGGTACGGTCCGCTGCCCAGCGGCGGATCCAGCGTCGTCTTCGTGAAGTCGTGCGTGGCCCAGTACGCCTTCGACAGCACCGGCAGCTGGCCCACGATGACCGGCAGCTCGCGGTTGTCCCCCGGCTTGAACGCGAAGCGCACGGTGCGCGGTCCCGTCTGCTCGGCGCTGGCCACCTGCGCGTAGTACGACCGGTAGAGCGGATGGCCCTGCGTTCTCAGCGTCTCGAACGTCCACCGGACGTCCTCGACGGTCATGGGGCTGCCGTCGTGAAAGCGCGCCGTCGGGCGGAGCGTGAACGCCACCCACGAGCGATCGGGCGGCGTCTGCATCGTCTCGGCCACCAGGCCGTACTCCGACGACGGCTCGTCGGCCGAGGTGCTCGTGAGCGTGTCGAACGTCATGGCGATGCCGACGGGCGGCACGCCCTTGAGGATGAACGGGTTGAGGTTGTCGAACGTCCCCACCCCGGACAGCGTGACGCTGCCGCCCTTCGGCGCGCGCGGATTCACGTAGGCGAAGTGCGCGAAGCCGGGCGGGTACTTGAGATCGCCGTGGATGGACAGCCCGTGGACCGGCGCCGGGGCAGAGGCTGACAGCGGCCACGCGGGCACGGCGGCCACGCACAGGACCACGGCGACGACGACGGCGAGCACTCGCATGTCAGACAACCCCCGTATAGTACTCGCCGGGATCAGCTCCCCGCGCGCACGAGACCAAGCTGATCTATGCTCGTGCCATGAGCAAGCCCAACGCGATCGAGATCGATCTCTACAGCGACACCGTGACGCGCCCCACCGCCGAGATGCGCCGCTTCATGTGCGAGGCGGAGGTGGGCGACGAGCAGAAGTACGAGGATCCCACCGTGAACCTCCTGCAGGAGATGGTGGCCGACCTGCTCGGCAAGGAGGCCGCGGTGTTCCTGCCCTCGGGGACGATGTGCAACGAGATCGCCCTGCGCGTGCACTGCCGGCCCGGCGAGGAGATGCTGGCCCACCACACGGCGCATCCGATTCACTTCGAGAGCGGCGGTCCCGCCGCCCTGGCCGGGGTGAACACGCGCCCGCTCGACGGGCCGCGCGGCCAGTTCGACGCGGCGGCGCTGGAGGCGGGCATCCGACCCGACTTCCGTCACTACCCCCGCAGCCGGCTGGTGTGGGTCGAGCAGACCAGCAACCTGGGCGGCGGCTCGATCTGGCCGCTGGAGCGCGTCCGCGCGGTGACCGATGTCGCGCGCCGTCATCGCCTCGCCACCCACCTCGACGGCGCCCGCCTGCTCAACGCGGCGGTGGCCAGCGGCGTCAGCGCGCGCGAGTGGGCGGCGCACTTCGACTCGGCGTGGATCGACTTCACCAAGGGGCTCGGCGCCCCGGTGGGGGCGGCGCTGGCCGGCTCGCGCGAGTTCATCGCCGAGGCCTGGCGTCTCAAGCAGCAGATGGGCGGGGCCATGCGGCAGGCCGGCATCATCGCGGCCGGCGGCGTGTACGCGCTCCGGCACAACGTCAAGCGGCTGGCCGAGGACCACGCCAATGCGCGGCGGCTCGCCGAGGGGCTGGCCGCGCTTCCGGGAGTGGCGCTCGATCCGGCCACCGTGGAGACGAACCTCGTCTTCTTCGATCTGAACGGGCGCCGTCGACGCCACCACGCTCGTCGAACAGCTGCTGGCGCACGGCGTGCGCATGGGCGCGATGGGATCACGCACGGTCCGCGCCGTCACGCACCTCGACGTCAGCGCCGAGCAGATCGAGCGCACGCTGCAGGCCGCGCGGGCCGTGCTCGCAGGCTAATCGCGCGCGCGACTACGCCCGAAACGAGGCGTGGGCCACGGTCCAGCGCGCCAGCAGCTCCGGGTCGGGCGCCTGGGCGATGCCGGGCACGCGCGAGGTCGCGACCTCGCCCCCGCCGGTGAGCACGATCTCCGGCTTGCCGAGGTCGTTGGCGTAGAAGTACGACGACGGGAAGATGTCGCCGGGATAGGTGAAGTTGGGCAGCGTGGCCAGCTCCGCGCAGATCGCGCCGCCGATGGCCGTCTCGAGCATGCCACCGATCCAGCAAGGAATCCCGTGCCCGGCGCACAGCGCCTGGATCCGGCGCGAGGCCTCGAGCCCACCCACGCGCGCCATCTTGACGTTGACGACGCGACAGGCGCCCAGCCGGATCGCGGCCTCGACGTGCTGCAGGCTGATGGCGCTCTCGTCCAGGCACACCGGCGTCTGCAGCTGGGCCTGCAGGTCCGCGTGGTTGACCAGGCTCATGCCGTCGTCGGCCAGCGGCTGCTCGATCATCGCCAGCCGGTAACGGTCGAGCGTGCGAAACAGCTCGGTGTCGGCCGGCGTGTAGGCGGCGTTGCAGTCGATGTGAAACGTCAGCTTCGGAAAGGTCGATCGAACGGCGGCGACCATGTCGAGATCCCAGCCCGGCCGGAACTTGAGCTTGATCCGCGGGAAGCCCTGATCGATCGCGCCCTGGATCTTCTGCATCAGGATGTCCAGCGAATCCTGCACGCCGAAGTCGGCGCCCACCGCGACCGTGTCGGCCTTGCCACCGAGCGCCACGTGCAGCGGCACACCCTGCCGCTTGGCCTCGAGCACCCACCAGGCGATCTCCAGCGCCGCCCGAGCGAACTGGTTGCCCTTCACGAAGTCGATGCGATCCAGCAGCGCCTGCGCCGTGTGGACGTCCTGACCGATCAGCCGGGGCGCCAGATGCTCGCGCACCGTGTGGTAGGTGGCCAGCGTGTGATCGGCGGAGTAGGCGGGGATGTACGGTGGGCAGCTCTCGCCCCAGGCGTGCTGGCCTTCGCTCTCCATCCGCACCACGAGGGTGTCGGTGACGGACTGATCCGCGTACGACGTGCGCCACACGATGGCCAGCGGGACCCGGACCCAGTAGACGTCGATGCGCTCGATCAGCATCCCGCGAGGCTGCGCCCGCCTGGGGACGGAGTCAAGTTGGTGCTATGATCCCGCGGCGATGACCCCCGTGAACGATCCGGCCGACCGCGCGGGAATGGCCGGCCATCTCGTCGTCGTGATCGACGCCGCCCTGCCCGTCGCGGTGCAGCAGGCCAGTGCGGACGCCGCCGCCGCGCTCGCCGCCCAGACCGGGATGCCCGTCACGCTGGCCACCGCGCCCGTCGACCGTCTGGACGCGCTGCGCGCAGGGCTCGGCCGTGACCTCGACGCGCGGACCCGCGAGTACGCGCCCCCCGCGCGGCCGGACCCGGCGCAGGCCATGTCCTCGGCCCCGTTCGTGTGGCAGGAGGACGGGCGCCCGGACTGGGCCAGCATGTGGACCACGTTCTGCGAGCTCGCGCTCTACGGCGGACCGCCGCAGCGCGGGCCGGACAGCGCGCTGCGGGCGCCGAGCGGCGAGGCGGCCGGCTCGGACGGCGCCATGCTCGCCGAGATGCGCCGCGGGATCTGGGAGACGACCGGTCTCTACGCGGAATCGGGCGGGCCGGGCTGGCTCGCCGTCACGTGCGACACGCCCACGATGGCCGCCTGGATGTGCGCGGCCATCATCCTGGAAAATGTCGACGCCCGGGTCGACGAGGACCGCCTGATGGTCCCGGCGGGACCGGACTACGAGCTGAAGGACCAGGTGAAGAGCATCATCACGGTCGTGGCCAAGACGCATCACTACTGGCAGGCGCACATCGCCGGCGCCGAGCGCGGCTGACCGCGCGATGCGCTATCCCTTCCAGTGCACGGTGTGCGGACGGCAATTCGAGGTCTCGCGGCCGGCGCGCGACTCGGCGGCGGAAGCCACCTGCCCGACCGACGGCGGCGCGGCCGTCCGCGTCTTCCTGGCGCCCGCGATGAACTTCGGCCGTCCGCCCGCGGCGACGACGCCCGGACCGCCGGCGCGCGGCTACTCTCACCACGGACACTCGCACGGCCCGGGCACCGGCTCGCACTCACACTGAGATGAGCCTGACGTGAGCCAGTCGACGCATCCCACGCCGACCCAGTACGGCCGGATCCATCCACCCGACGAGGCGTGGCTGGCCCGGGCCCCGCGCGAGCCGATCCTCGAGCCGGACCTGCCGATCATCGACACGCACCATCACCTGTGGGTCCGGCCGAATCATCGCTACCTGCTCGACGAGCTGCTGGCCGATCTGCGCACCGGTCACAACGTGGTGGCCACCGTGTTTCTCGAGTGCCACGCGATGTATCGCGCCGAGGGGCCCGTGGAGCTGCGGCCGGTGGGCGAGACCGAGTTCGTCGCGGGCATCGCCGCCATGAGCGACAGCGGGCAGTACGGGCCGACGCGGGTGGCCGCCGGCATCGTGGGCTTCGCCGATCTCACGCTCGGCGACCGGGTCGAGCCGGTGCTGCAGGCGCACATCCGCGCCGGCGGCGGGCGCTTCCGCGGCGTGCGGCACTCGACGGCGTGGGACGCCAGCCCGATCATCGGCACCTTCGGCGTGGCGACCGGCCCGCACGGCATGCAGGGCAAGGAGTTCCGCGCCGGGCTGGCGCGGCTCACCGCGCTCGGGCTGTCGCTCGACGCCTGGGTCTTTCATCCGCAGCTGGCCGACGCGGTCGAGCTGGCGCGCAGCGTCCCCGACGCCAACATCATCGTGGGCCACGTCGGCGGGCCGCTCGGCTACGGACCGTACGCGGGCAAGCGCGACGAGGTCTTCGCCGCCTGGAAGGCCGGGATCCTCGAGCTGGCGACGTGTCCGAACGTGACGATGAAGCTCGGCGGCATGATGATGCGCCTGGCCGCCTTCGACTACGGCGCGGCGGCCGCGCCGATCTCCTCCGAGGGGCTGGCCTCGCTCTGGCGGCCGTACATCGAGCCGTGCATCGAGCGCTTCGGCGCCAACCGCTGCATGTTCGAGAGCAACTTCCCGGTGGACAAGATGGGCATCGGCTACGGCCCGCTCTGGAACGCGCTCAAGCGGATCGCCGCCGGCGCCTCCGCCGACGAGAAGCTGGCGCTGTTCAGCGGGACCGCGCGGCGCGCCTATCGCCTGCAGTGAAGCGAGCGCGCCGGCGGCGAGGTCCGGCGCGGTCGCTGGTATCCTAGCGGCCAGGCTGCAATGACGCCGCCAGCGCCGGAAGCGCCCGTCTCCTCCACCCACAAGTGGGCCATCACCTTCACGGTCATGGTGGTGGCCTTCATGCAGATCCTCGACACCAGCGTGACCAACGTCGTCCTGCCGCATCTGCAGGGCTCGCTCTCGGCGGGACTGGACGAGGTGTCGTGGGTGATCACGTCGTATCTCGCCGCCAACGCCGTGGTCATCCCGGCCACCGGATGGCTCGTCGGCCTGTTCGGGCGCAAGCGGTTCTTCCTGATCTGCACCACGCTGTTCGTGGTCAGCTCGTTCCTGTCCGGCGCCGCGCCCGACCTCACCACGCTGATCGTCGCGCGCATCTTCCAGGGCCTCGGCGGCGGTCCGATCATTCCGCTCTCGCAGGCCATCCTCTGGGAGATCTTTCCCTTCCATCAGCGGGGGCTCGCCATGGCGGTGTGGGGTGTGGGCTTCATCCTCGGCCCGATCCTCGGGCCCACGGTCGGCGGCTACCTGGCCGACGAGTGGTCGTGGCGCTGGATCTTCTACATCAACCTGCCCGTCGGCGTCGCTCGGCTTCCTGATGGCCAGCGCCTTCCTGTTCGACCCGCCGTATCTGCGCAAAACCCGGGCGGATCGACTGGTGGGGTCTCGGACTGATGGTCACCGGCTTCGGCTGCCTGCAGCTCGTCCTCGATCGCGGCGAGCGCGAGGACTGGTTCGACTCGCCGGCCATCGTGGCGATGACGCGTCGATCGCCGTGTGCGCGCTCGTCGGCTTCCTGATCCGCGAGCTGATGGCCAGCGATCCCATCCTGGACCTCACCGTCTTCACCGACCGCAACTTCGCCACCGGCAGCACGCTGATCTCGGTCGTCGGCTTCGGGATGTTCTCGGGCATGCTGCTGGTCGCCGTCTTCACCCAGAAGCTGCTCGGCTACGACGCGTGGACCGTCGGGCCTGGTGCTGGCGCCCGGCGGCCTCGGCAACATCTGCTCGCTGTTCGCCTCGGGCATCGTGACGCGGGTCGACCAGCGGCTGGATGCTGGCCTTCGGCTGCCTGCTCAACGCCGTCAGCCTCTACATGATGACGTCGCTCACGCTCGGGATGGACTACTGGGCCCTGGCGCTGCCCGCGCTTCATCCAGGGCTTCGCCGTCGGCTTCATCTTCGTGCCGCTGTCCACGCTCACGCTGGCCACCATCCGGCGCGACAAGCTCGTCAACGCCACCGCGGTCTACGGCATGCTGCGCAATCTCGGCGGCAGCGTCGGCATCGCGCGTGGTCACGACGCTGCTCGCCCAGCGGAGCCAGTTCCACCAGGCCACGCTGGTGAGCCACGTCACCGTGTGGGATCCGGAGACGCACGTCCGCCTGACGCCAGTGGGCGACGCACTTCGCGACCTGGGCAGCGACACCTTCACCGCCGAGCGCCGGGCGATGGCGATGCTCTATCGCGAGACGGTGGAGCAGGCCCAGCTGCTCGCCTACGCCGACGACTTCTGGCTGCTGGCGGTGATGTTCGCGGCGGTGCCCTTCTTCCTGCCGTTGATGCGTCGGATCCGGCTCCAGCCCCCGCCGGCACAGGGCGCGCCGGCGCCCGAGCCGGGTCCGGCTCCCGTGGAGGAAGGCGCGATCTAGCGGACGACGGCGGCCTCGCCTCGGGGCTCGGAGGCGGGCACGACCTGCACGGTCTCGAAGCCCGTCGGCGCCCACCACTGCCGCCAGCTCGTCTCGTCGGCACGGCCGGCGCGGACCAGACTGGCGACCTTGACCAGCTGCCGGGGGGACAGGATGACCTGGCGGATCTGCTGCAGCATCGCTCGCGACAGCCGCCGGGCGCTCACCGGAAATCCCAGCGCCCGCAGCCCGTCGCGATGGAACGCCCAGATCTCGCGACCCGACGGTGTGAGCAGGGCCCGGGCGAGAAACGTGTAGTAGGCGTCCAGACGCTGATGCAGCGCCTGCGTGTACTCGTGCGGCGAGAGAAAGACGGGCCCGTACTGCGTGAGGATCTTCAGATGCCCCAGCACGTACGTGTTCAGGCGCCGCGCGACGGAGAACGTGAGGCTGCCGCGGTGGGCGCGCGCGGAGGTGAGCACCTGATGGACGAAGCCGAAATCGGAGGTCTGCAAGACCTCGTAGCAGGCGGCGACGTCGGCGTGCAGGTTGGTGTCGTCGAAGAAGGGCTCACGGCGCCGGACGAAATCGGCACGGATCATGTGGGCCGAGGCGCCGCCGAAGACATTCAGCTGCCCGAGCAGGCTCGCGCGGCCGATCGTCCGGCCGGCCGTCAACGGACTCGGATACGGGAGCCCGGTCAGCCCGACCTTGGTGCCCTGCACCTGGTAGGCGCTGACGAGGCCCATCCCGGGGTGGGCCTCGCCCAGGGTCACCATCCGCTCCAGGCACTCCGGCAACAGCACGTCGTCCGCCGAGAGAAACTTGCACCACCTCGAGTCGACCGAGATCTGCCGGGCTGCGATGTTGTGGTTCGGGATGACCGGGACGTGCTGCTGGTTGGTGACCACGCGCACGCGAGGATCCCGCCGGGCATAGGTGCTGAGAATCTCGGCGGTGGCGTCGGTGCTGACATTGTCGACCAGGACGTGTTCCCACCGCCCATAGGTCTGCGCCAGCACGCTCTCGATGCACTCCGAGAGGTAGGTCTCGCCGTTGTAGACCGGCGTCAGTACCGACACGAGCGGCCCAGCCGTCATCGGCTCACCACAGGCAGCCTCCAGAACTCACACCACAAACGCCCCGCACACTATACTGCGCACCGGTGTGATGTGCAGTCGGCGTGCCACCGACGGATCGACGGTCGGCGGCCGCTCATGAACCCTTGCGGCCATGTGGGCACTCTGCTAAAGTCTCGCCGTTGCTGGCGTCCGGGGGCCCAGGCGAGGGCGGGCAGCCGAGAGGATTCGGCGCCGCGTGCAATCGGGGAAGACGCGAAAATGGGACCGGGAGCCAGGAACCTCCCCGGAACGCATGAAACCAGCACTGGAATTGCACACTCACTGGTCCGATCGCAAGGTTCGGGGCGCACGCCGGGCTTGCTCGGAGGCGATCCAGACTCGTGGGGGATCGAGCATGATCGGGTTACCAAGAACCATTAGCTCCCGGCGAGCCGCGAGCATTCTGCGGAGGGTGTTTGAGCAGATTCCGACCGGTTTCGCGTTCCGGCTATGGGATGGCACGCTCGTCGAGCTCGGTCGCGGCGCGCCCGTGTGCACGGTCGTCATTCGCGAGCCGGGGACCTTCATCCGCCTCGTGCGCGACCCCAGCCCGCTCAACTTCGCCGAAGCGTACGTCGAATGCGTCATCGACATCGAGGGGGATCTCTTCGCCGGCATGAAGGTCGCTGATGCTCTGGAAGAGGTCCGCCTGTCGACGGTCGATCGCCTGCGCCTCGTGGCGTCCCTGTGGCGGGAGTGACGTGGCGGCCTACGACGTCATCGTGGTCGGTGGGGGCCCGGGCGGGAGCACCGCGGCGTGGCGCCTGACCCGCGCGGGTCTGCGGCCGCTGCTGCTCGATGCCGCGACCTTTCCGCGCGTGAAGATCTGCGCGGGCTGGGTGACGCCCGAGGCGCTGGCCGACGTCGAGGTCGATCCCGACAAGTACCCGCTCACGATCCAGCCGTTCACCGCCTGCCGCTTCGGGTTCGACGGCAAGCTCCATGAGACGCGCTGGCGCCGGCCGGCGAGCTACGGCATCGTGCGGAGCGAGTTCGACCACCATCTCCTGGATCGAGCCCGGGTCGCCGGCGCCGATGTGCGGGAGGGCGCGCGGGTGACCGCGGTCACCCGCCAGAGCGACGGGATCCACGTCGTGAGCGAGCAGGGTACCTTCGTCGCGCCCGTGGTGATCGGCGCGGGCGGGCATCACTGCCCCGTCGCCAAGGCGTTCGGCCAGGTCTCCGAGCGCGAAGAGGTCGTGGTCGCCCAGGAGAGCGAGACGCGGCTGCCCGCCGATCGCCGCGAGGCCCTGCGCGGCGTGGCGACGGCGCCCGAGCTGTACGTCGAGCGGGACCTCAAGGGCTACGGCTGGTACTTCCCCAAGGAGGACGTGCTCAACATCGGCATCGGCGTGGTCTCGGGCCCCGGCGTGAATCTGCCCCGGCGCCGGGACGCGCTGGTCGCCGCGCTGCGCGCCTCGGGCCAGCTGCCCGCCGATCTCGCGATCGAGCCGTTCCGCGGGCACGCCTACGTCGTGCGGCGCCGCGCGCCGCGACGCCTGGCCGGCGCCGGCTTCTGCCTGATCGGGGACGCGGCCGGCCTGGCGCGTGACCTCAGCGGCGAAGGCATCGGTCCGGCCATCCGCAGCGGGCTCTGGGCCGCCGAGGCGGTCGCCGCCCACGTGCGAGACGGAGCCTCGCTCGACCGATATGCGGAGCGGATCGTGCGCCGCTACGGTCGGGGCGAGACGGGTTGGCTCGGTCGCCAGCTGGGCCGGCTGCCCGACGCCGTCGGCCGGGTCCTGGTGCGGGCCACGCTGGCCACCGGCGCCACACGCCGTCACCTCGTCCTGGGCGGGATCTTCGGGATGCGGGAGGTACCGTCATGAAGCCGCGTGGCAAGGCCGACGACGCACGCGCGATCGCTCATCACTACGACGTCTCGAACGACTTCTACGCGCTCTTTCTCGATCCGCTCATGGTCTACACCTGCGCGTACTACCGGGACCCCGACGGCAAGCTGGAGCAGGCGCAGCAGGACAAGCTCGACCACGTGTGTCGCAAGCTCGAGCTGAAGGCGGGCGAGACGCTGCTCGACATCGGGTGCGGCTGGGGCAGCCTGGCCATCTGGGCGGCCCAGCACTACGACGTGCGCGCCCACGGCGTGACGCTCTCCAAGGCCCAGGCCGACTACGCCAACGAGCGGATCCGTCGCGAAGGCCTGCAAGATCGCTGTCGGGTCGACTTCCTGGACTACCGGGACCTTCCCCCCGACGTCGTCTACGACAAGATCGCCGCCGTCGGCGTGATCGAGCACGTGGGCATCCCGAACTATCCGGCCTTCTTCGCGGGCGTCCGCGCGCGCCTCAAGGACGGCGGACTCTACCTGAACCACGGCATCGTCCACGACTTCCACTGGAAGCGCACCAGCCAGACGGAGTTCCTCTACCGCCACGTCTTTCCCAACGGCGACCTGGCCGGGCTCAGCGAAACAATCACTGAGATGGAACGGGCCGGCTGGGAGATCATGGACGTCGAGGGTCTGCGCCTGCACTACGCCCGCACCTGCCGGCACTGGGTCGAGCGGCTGTGCGCGCGCGAGGACGAGGCTCGGGCGCTGGCCGGCGAGCGCACCTACCGGACCTGGCGGCTGTACCTGACCTGCTCGGCGGTCGCCTTCGAGGGCGGCTCGCTGGGCCTTTACCAGGTATTGATGCGGAAGCACCGTGACCCTCGGGTGGGTTACGCGCCCCGGACGCGCGAGCCCCTTTACGAACGAGCGCCGGCGTGACCGCCGGTTCCAACAAGGAGCATACGTGGCCCGTCAGATTCTGATCATTGCGATCGCCTCGATCATCCTGACGCAGATCGCCATCTTCTCGACGTCGATCTACCTCCACCGCACCCTGGCGCACCGAGCGCTGTCGCCCCGGCCGCTCGTGGATTTTCTGTTCCGCGCCGCGCTGTGGCTGCTGACCGGGCAGGATCGTCAGCAGTGGGTGGCCGTCCACCGCAAGCACCACACCTTCACCGACAAAGAGGGTGATCCGCACAGTCCGCTGCTGCTCGGGTTCTGGAAGGTCCAGCTCTGGAACGTCTACTACTACATCCAGGAAGCCCGCAATCCGCAGACCATCGCCAAGTTCGCCCCCGACCTGGGTGCCGACCGGTTGGAGCGCGTGCTCTTCTCCCACGGCTGGACCGGGCTGGCCCTGGGCACGGCCCTGACCTGTCTGGCCATCGGCTGGTGGCAGGGAATCGTGGCGATGCTCGGCCACGCCGTCCTGTTCGTCTTCGTCACCGCCCCGCTCATCAACGGCGTGGGGCACTGGATGGGCGGCCAGAACTTCCAGAACACGGCGTACAACTCGCGGGTCCTGGCCTGGCTGACCGGCGGGGAGAGCCTGCACAACAACCATCACGCCTTCCCGCGCTCGCCGAAGTTCAGCCTGCGGCGCTCCGAGCTCGATCCCTCCTGGCTGGCCATCCGCCTGCTGGCCGCCCTGCGTCTCATCTCGATCACGAGCGCGCCGATATCGGCGGCGCGGAATCGCTAGGCGGGATCGAGGCCGGCCGCGATGGCCATGATTTCCCACGGTCCGCTCGATCTCACGCTCGAGCTGGCACCGCGCGCGCGCTTCGACGTCGTCGAGCTGCGCTCGCGCCTGTCCAGCGAGCATCGCGACGCGCTGGCGCCGTACCCCTCCTGTCTCTACTGGTCTGCACACACCACCGCCGGCTTCCTGGATCGCAGCCTCATCACGCGGCTGGGGCCGGGACGCGTGCCCACCTACGTCGATGCGCTCCGGCGCATCTTCCCGGAAGGCGCCGGCTACGCCCACGATCGTCTCGATCGCCGGATCGACCTCGACGCCGCCCAGCGCGCCGTCGAGCCCAAGAACGCCGACTCGCACCTGGCCTACATCGCCGGTGGGCTCCGGCAGTGCGTGATCCATCCGAATCGCCCCGGCGAGACGGTGTACTTCGTGGACCTGGACGGCGTCAACGACGGGCGGCCGCGCCGGCGCCACACGCGAGTGATCGGCTTCCGGCACGAGGCGGTGGTGGCCCAGACGCGGATCGACGTCCCGATGTCGCGGCACCCCATCGAGTCCGTGAACTTGAAGGACCCGCGGCTCGGGATCTACGACCGCCTGGCCGAGTTCGTCGCGCGCGCCGATGTGGGGACGGGGCGATTGCATCTGGCGCTCGATCCGTGCGAGCGGCACGCCGCGCTGACCGTCAACGAGTTCGAGACGCTCCTGATGAAGTACGACCTGGCGGCGGTGCTCCGGGAGCCGCTACGGTTCATGGCCGCGCAGTACCGGGGTCTGCTGGCCAACCCGCGGGCGGTCCCCGGCAAGGCGCTCGGTTACGCCAAGTACGACCTCGTGCGCGTGCTCAACTCCGGGCTCGACACCCTCGGCCTGCAGGGCTCGATCGTGGAGAAGGTGCTGGCGCGGACCCTGGCCGTGCCGGCCGCGCGCTTCTTCCGCATCCGGCGCTCCGTGCACCTGCTGGTCGCCGAGCGCGAGGACGGTCAGCGGGGATTCGTGGAGGGCACCTACCAGAGCCCCATCCTCGTGCAGTGGCAGCGGAGCCCCCGCCCGGCGCGCGTGCTCCACGCCACCCTGACCCGCCTGGAGTAAGCCCCGCCCTCAGAACGCCGCGTCGAGGACGACCTCGCCGGTCACGCCGACCTGGTAGGCCGAGACGCGGCGCTCGAAGAAGTTGGTCACCTCCTGCACGTCCTGCAGGTCCATGAAGGCGAAGCGGGTTCTTCGCGCCGTAGCTGCTGCGGCAGGCCGAGCGTGGCGAGGCGCTGATCGGCGCAGAACTCGAGGTACTGCGCGCACGTCGCGCACCGACAGGCCGGCGACGCCGCCGCCGAGCAGGTCCTCGGCGAACTGCGTCTCGCACGCGACCGCCTCGTCGATCATCGCGCGCACGTCGCGCGCCGATGCTCGCGTCGAACAGCTCGGGCTCCTCGCGCGCGCACGGTGTCGCACGACCTCGAAGGCGAAGGCCATGTGCGCGCTCTCGTCGCGGAACACCCAGTTGGTGCCCGCCGGCGAGGCCGTGCAGCAGGCCGCGCGAGCGCAGGAAGTAGACGTAGGCGAAGGCGCCGAAGAAGAACAGCCCCTCGATGCAGCGCGGCGAAGCAGATGAGGTTGAGCAGGAACTGCCGGCGCTGCGTCGCGCGTCTCGAGCCGGTCGCAGCTCCTGGATCGAGTCGATCCAGCGCAGGCAGAACTCGGCCTTGCTGCGGATCGACGGGATGTTCTCGACCGCGGCGAAGGCGCGCTGCGCGCTCGTCCGGATCGGGCACGTAGGTGTCGAGCAGCGTCAGGTAGAACTGGACGTGCAGCGCCTCCTCGTAGAGCTGGCGCGACAGGTACATGCGCGCCTCGGGCGCGTTGATGTGCTTGTAGAGGTTGAGCACCAGGTTGTTGGCGACGATCGAGTCGCCGGTGGCGAAGAACGCGACCAGCCGCTGGACCAGGTGGCGCTCGGCGTCGGTCATCTTGCTGCGCAGGTCGCCGACGTCGGTCGAGAAGTCGACCTCCTCGACCGTCCAGGTGTTCTTGATCGCGGCCCGGTACATCTCGAAGAAGCGCGGGTAGGCCATCGGCCGCAGCGTGAGGCAGAGGCCGGGATCGAGCAGGCGGGCGGGCCGGGCGACGTGCGCTCACTGGCAGGCCTCGCAGCGTCTCGGGGTTCTCGAGCGAGCACGCGACGTCGACCGCGTCGCGAGCGGGCCGGTCGGCGCCGGCGTGGCCGCGGTGGTCTCCACCGTCGCCTTGGCGATGCGCGTCGCCGGGCGCGAGCGCAGGTAGTAGGTGGTCTTGAGGCCCTGCTTCCAGGCGTAGAAGTACATCGACGAGAGCTGGCCGATGTTCGGGCTCTCGATGAACAGGTTCAGCGACTGGCTCTGGTCGATGAAGGCGCCGCGGTCGGCCGCCATGTCGATGAGCGAGCGCATCGGGCACCTCCCAGGCGGTGCGGTAGACGGCGCGCAGGTCTGCCGGGCAGCTCGTCGAGCGCCCTGCACCGAGCCCTCGGCCAGCTTGAGCCGCGTCGCGCATCGCCTCGGTCCACAGGCCGAGCGCCTTGAGCTCGTCGACCAGGTAGCGGTTGACCTGCAGGAAGTCGCCCGAGAGCGTCTCGCGCTTGAACAGGTTCGAGACCTGCGGCTCGATGCACTCGTAGCAGCCGGCGATCGAGGCGATGGTCGCCGTCGGCGCGATGGCGACGAGCAGCGAGTTGCGCAGCCCGTGCTCGCGCGATGCGCGCGCGCAGCGCGTCCCAGCGCGCCGCGTCCTCGGGCGCGACGCCCCAGGCGTCGAACTGCAGCTCGCCGCGCGCCGCGCGCGTCTCGGCGAACGCCGGGTGCGCGCCCGTTCTCCGCGGCCAGCTCGCACCGAGGCCGACAGCGCGTGGAAGTAGATCTCCTCGGCGATGCGCGCGCGAGAGCGCGCGCGCCTCGGGCGCGTCGAACGGCAGGCGCAGCTGGAAGAAGACGTCCTGCAGGCCCATCACGCCGAGCCCGACCGGCCGCCAGCGCAGGTTCGAGGCGCGCGCGGTGGCGATCGGGTAGAAGTTGAGGTCGATCACGCGATCGAGCTGACGCACGGCGCGTGCGCACCGTGCGCGCGAGCTTGTCGAAGTCGAACGTCGACGCCGCCGTCGGCGCCGATCGTGGTGTGCGCGGCCGAGGTTGATCGAGCCGAGGTTGCAGACCGCCGTCTCGTCCGCCGACGGTGACCTCGAGGATCTCGGTGCAGAGGTTCGAGAGGTGCACGGTGCGGCCGGGCAGCGCGGTCTGGTTGCAGGCGCGGTTGCGACTTGTCCTTGAACGTCATCCAGCCGTTGCCGGTCTGGGCCAGCGTGCGCATCATGCGCGCGTAGAGCTCGCGCGCCTTGACCGTCTTGCGCGGCCAGGCCCTGCGGCCTCGGCCTCGTCGTAGGCGCGCTCGAACGCCGTCGCCGTAGAGGTCGGGCAGCTGCGGGCACGGCCTTGGGATCGAACAGGCTCCAGTCGCCGTCGGCCTCGACGCGCCGCATGAAGAGGTCGGGGATCCAGTTGGCGAGGTTGAGGTTGTGCGTGCGGCTGCGCCTCGTCGCCGGTGTTGTCGCGCAGCTCGAGGAACTCCTCGATGTCGGCGTGCCACGGCTCGAGGTAGACGCAGCAGGCGCCCTTGCGCTTGCCGCCCTGGTTCACCGCCGCGACCGACGCGTCGAGCGTCTTCAGCCACGGCACGATGCCGTTCGAGTGGCCGTTGGTGCTCTCGATCAGCGAGCCGCGCGAGCGCACGCGGTGGTAGGCGAGGCCGATGCCGCCCGAGAACTTCGAGAGCAGCGCGACGTCGGTGTAGCGCTGGTAGATGCTCTCGAGGTGGTCGTCGGGCGAGTCGAGCAGGAAGCAGCTCGAGAGCTGCTCGTGGCGCGTGCCGGCGTTGAACAGCGTCGGCGAGCTCGGCAGGTACTCGAGCGACGAGAACAGCCGGTAGAGCTCGAGCGCCTCCGGCACGGTCTCGGACGAGCGCGCAGGCGATGCGCAGGAAGAACTGCTGCGGCGTCTCGATCACCAGCGCGCGTCTGCGGGTGCTTGCAGCAGGTAGCGGTCGTAGACCGTGCGCAGGCCGAAGTACTCGAACTCGCGGTCGCGCTCGGGCACGATCGCGTCGTTCAGCTTGCGCGCGTTGTCGGCGACGAAGCTCGGCCAGGCGCTCGTTGACGAGGCCGAGGCGCTGGCCGCGCGGCGATCGACTGCGAGAACGCGTGGATCTCCTGGCCGCGCACCTCCTTGTCGATGTAGGTGGCGAGCAGGCGCGCGGCGAGCTTGCGCGTACTGCGGCTCTTCGACGATGAGCGCGGCCGCGGTCTGGATCGAGAGCTGGTCGAGCTCGCGCGTCGTGGCGCCGTCGTAGAGGCCGCTGATCGTCTTGGTCGCGACGCGCATGCGCGTCGACGTCGGCGAGGCCGGCGCAGCAGCGGCTCGACGGCGCGGACGATCTTGTTGACGTCGACCGGCTCGGCGCCGCCGTTGCGCTTGCGTCACGCGCATCGTCGTCTGCGGGTAGGCTCGTCCGTCACGTGCGCGTCGGATCGCGGGGTGCGTGCGTCTCGATCAGCATGTGCTCCTCCCTCGTGTCGCAGTTGTTCAGACTCGGCTCGCGAGGAGGGACGCTGCGCGATGCGCGGACACCCGCTCGGACCCGCCCGCCTCCCGCGAGGCTTCAGGTCGAGTCGGCACGCCGGACGCTGGCGACGCCGACGTGCTGGCAGGTCTTCGGACTTGCGAGCGTTCCGGCCAGGCCGGCTTCCTACTGTCCACCGCTTCCCAGCCCGACCCGGGCCAGTGCTCGTCGTGGAGGTCGTTCTCGCTTACCGCTGCGGGGCAGCCCCGGAGTCCCACCGGGTTCCCTCTTTCGGCTCCGGACGCTTGTCTGGGGCACCAGCGCAGGCCCAAGATATGGGGTCTGGTTTCGTCATGTCAACGATATATTGCGATCGGCCGGCCCCAACGCGCGTTGACAACGCGGGGGATTGCCCCGATAACTGGCGCATGGATCTCGAACTCACAGGCAAGGTCGCGGTCGTGGGCGGGGCGAGCAAGGGGCTCGGCCGGGCGTGCGCGCAGGTGCTCGCGCAGGAAGGCGCGCGGGTCGTGATCTGCAGCCGCTCGAAGCCCGATCTGGAGAAGGCGGCTCAGGAGATTCGCGACAGCACCGGCAGCGAGGCGCTGGCCTTCGCCGGGGATCTCGACGGCCCCGAGACGATCCGCGATCTGATCGCCGCCGCCGTCCAGCGGTTCGGGCGGCTCGACATCCTGGTCAACAACTCCGGCGGGCCTCCCCTGGCCCGCGCCCACAACGCCACCGAGGAGCAGTGGGCCACGGCGCTGCAGCGCTCGCTGCTGTTCTTCGCGCGGATGTGCCGGGAGGCGATGCCACACCTCAAGGCGAGCGGAAGCGGCCGGATCATCAACATCCTGGCCGCCACGGTGTACAACCCGATCCCGAACCTGGCGCTGTCCGGCGTCACGCGGCTGGGCGTGGTGGCCTTCGCCAAGAGCCTCGCGGACGAGGTCGGGCGCGACGGCGTCCTGATCAACAACGTGTGCCCGGGCTCGATCATGACCGAGCGCATGCTCTCCAACGTCACCTCACGCGCCAAGGAGCTCGGCATCTCGGTCGACGATGCACTCGATCAGCGCGCGCAAGATACCGCGGTCGGCCGGGTCGGCAAGCCGGAGGAGTTCGCGTACCTGGTGGCGTTCCTGGCCTCTAGCCGGTCGAGCTACATCACGGGCACGACGATGCTGGTCGACGGGGGGCTCGTCCGCTCCGTGATTTAGGCAGATGGGGGGGGGCGCGCTCGGGCCCCCCATCTACTCACACCCCCGCGAAGACGTCCGCCCACTCTTCCAGCATCTCGGGGTGGCCGTGACGGATGCTGACGGCGAAGTGATCGTAGCCTGCCGTGCGCAGCTCTCGGAGGCGCTCGCGCAGCTCGGGTGTGGTGGCGGTGAAGGTCATCGTCTTGATCAGGTCGGCGGTGCACACCTCCTGCTCCTCCGGTCGCAGGACCATCAAGTGCCCGCGGTGGTTGGTGAGGTAGCGCGCGTCGGCGGGCTCGTACTTCTCGTAGATCTGCTGGTAGCGCTCGGCCAGGTGCGACAGATGCGGTGGGACCGTGCGTCCCAGGTTGCCGAACTGCTCGATCTCGACCTGGTTGTGCAGCGCCACGGTGGCGTGCGGCCCGACCTGGGCGCGCACCCGCGGGCTGTCGTAAGCCTCACCCTCCCGTAACACGCAGCCGCCCACGAATGCGGTGGACACGCAGGAAGCGGGATCGATGCCGGCGGCGCGCCACGCCTTCTGCATCTCGGCCACGGAGCTTCGAGCGGCGTTCATGTTGCCGGTGGCGTTGATCCAGCTCGCGCGCAGGCGCGCGGTCAGCGCTCGACTCTTGGGCCCCATCGCCGAGATGTACAGCGGGATCGGATCGCGAAGATTGACGACGTCGAGCTCGGCGCTGAGAAAGCGGATCTTGCGCCGTAGGCCTTCGAACGTCCACTCCACCGTCTGGCCAGCCAGAATCGCCTGCACGATCCGGATGTACTCCTCCATGTCCGAGAGCTTCACCGGGCGGAGCCCCATCGTGCGGCGCGCGGTGAAGCCGGTGGAGATGCCGAAGTCGATGCGGCCGGGCGCCAGCGCGTTGAGCGAGGCCAGGGCACTCGCCGCCACCGGAGCGATGCGATTGGAGGGAATCAGCACCCCGGTGCCCAGGCGGATGCGGGACGTCTGCACGGCGGCAGCGCCCATCGCCACGAACATATCGGCGTTGAGCATCTGCGTGTCGTAGAACCACGCCCGGGCGTAGCCCAGCTCCTCGGCGCGCTTGACGACCTTGAAGGAATCCGACGACGTGGCGAGATTGATCCCGAAGTCCATGGTGCCCGCGAGACTGCCCCCGCCGGCGCGCGGAGTCAAGGCGGCGCCTGCGATACTCTGAGCATGAGGCGACCGGCATGACCACCCGACGGGTGAGCACCTGCATCGTGGGCGGCGGCCCGGCCGGGCTGATGCTCGGCCTCTTGCTGGCCAAGCGCGGCGCCGAGGTGCTCGTGCTCGAAGGGCACGAGGATTTCGAGCGCGAGTTCCGCGGCGAGGTGCTCCAGCCGAGCACCGCGCACCTGCTCGATGCGCTCGGGCTCCTGCCCTATGTACTGGCCCAGCCCCACTCGCTGCTGGAGGCCGCCAAGGTCCGGCTGAACGGGCGGGAGATCGGCGAGTTCTCCTTCAAGAGGATCTCGCCCGAGTATCCCTACGCGATCTGGATGCCCCAGCCGATCTTTCTGGCCGCCATGCTTCGCAAGGCCGAGGCGTTGCCATCCTTTTCATGCTGGATGGGCGCCAAGGTGACCAAGCTCATCGAGGAAGACGGCCGCGTGGTCGGTGTGAGCGGCATGCGCCACGGCCAGGAGCCCTTCGAGGTCCGGGCGGACGTCGTGGTGGGGGCGGACGGACGCTACTCGACCATCGCGCGGCTCGGCTCATTCGAGTCGGAGTACGAGCACCACGACTTCGACGTCATCTGGTTCACGATCGAGCAGCCGCCGGGCTGGTCCAGCACCTTCTACATCTCGCTCGGTGACATCCGCGGGCTCATGCTGCCGAAGTACCCGCATCACATCCAGGCCGGGATCCTGCTGCCCACCGGCGAGTGGAAGCGCTGGCGCCAGGAGGGCGTGAAGGTCGTGGCCGAGCGGGTGCGGCGCTTCGATGGCATCTTCACGGCGTTTGCCGACGGCCTGCAGGACTTCACGCCGTTCTTCCCGCTGGAGGGCATCATCCGCTTCGTGCGGGAGTGGGCGCGCGACGGCCTGTTGCTGATCGGCGACGCCGCGCACACCATGAGCCCGGCCGGCGCCATCGGCGTGAACGTGGCGCTGGCCACCGCGGCGGTCGCCGCGCAGGAGATCTATCCGCGTCTCGGCCGGGGTCCGATCGCCAAGGCGGATCTGCTCGCGGTGCAGCGCGTGCGGGAGGCCGACGTGCGGACGCTCCACCGTCTGCAGCTGGGCGCGCAGGGCGTGCTGCTCGGTCAGCAGAGCGGCAATCCGGTCGTGAGGTGGCTGGTGCCGCGAGCGCTGCCGTGGCTCCTGCGCTCGCCGCTGCTGCCGCGAATCCAGCGGCGCATCTTCTTCGGCGCGGCGCTGCCGCCGCTCGATCCCGCGTTCAGCTTCGCAGAGCGGGCTGCTGCTTCCGGAGCTCGGGGATGACGTGCTTGCCGAACATCTCGATGGACGTCATCACCGTGTCGTGCGGCACCGTCTCGGTGGCCATCAGGAACTGCAGCTCGTCGACGCCGGCCTGCTCGTGAATGGCGATGCTCTTGAGACAGCTCTCCGGGTCGCCGGCGACGAGCACGCCGCGGTCCACCAGCGTGTCGGCGTCGATCTGGTTCCACAGGGCTGAGGCGATCTGACCCGATCCACCGGAGAGATCCACCTCCGGCGCGCCCTCCGTCCCGTCGGTCTTGATGTAGCGCGCGAAGTTCGCGCGCAGGTGGTCCGGCACGCCGCCCCACGACTCCACCAGCTGCTCGTAGAGGTGCGTCTGGTCCTTGAGGTAGGGGCGATCGGGGCCGAAGAAGGTGCGGAGCGATTTCGCGGCGAGCTCGCGCGCTGCCTTGTTGTCCGGTCCGCACAGCGCCATGGTGGAGCTCAGCCACTGGCCGTTGATGAACTTGCCCACCGGCTTGGCGTGGCGCACGCGCTCCTTGTACTGCGCGATGTGCGGGGCCAGGAACGACGGTGAGGCCACGCTCAGCGCCATCACGCCGATGCCCAGCTCGGCCGCGAGCTGGTAGGTGGCCGGCTGCAGCGCCGCGACCCAGATGGCGGGATGCGGCTTCTGGTAGGGCTTGGGCCGCACGTCACGCGGCGGGACGTTCCAGAACTGTCCCTCCCACGAGAACTGGCCGTCCTCCCAGACCTTGGGGATCATGCGCAGCGACTCTTCCCACATCGCGCGCGTGTTGCGCGGATCGATGCCCATGCCCAGCTGCTCGTAGGCCGCCGAGCGCCCGGTGCCGAACTCCACGCGCCCACCGGACAGGTGATCGACCATGGCCACCCGCTCGGCCACCCGCACCGGGTGGTGGTAGGGCAGGATCACCACGCCGAAGCCGAGCCGGATGCGCTTGGTCAGGCGGCTCAGCGCGCCGAAGATGACCTCCGGGCACGGCGACATCGAGAAGCTGGTGAGGAAGTGGTGCTCGACGAACCACACGGTGTCGAAGCCCATGCGGTCGGCCAGCACGCACTGCTCGATGGTCTCCTCGATCACCGCGTGGTCGTCGACCACCGGGCGCTGCATCTCGTAGGCCAGGCTCAGTCTCATGCCGAGGAGAATACCCTACTCCGGCCCGGTCGATGACCGCCCCCTCAGGCGCGCCCGGGGCCCACCGTCTCGGCCTCATGCGCGCGCCTCTTGACGCGATGACGCGTGTCCGCCTCTTCGACGGAGTGGGATTGCGTCAGGCTCTCGTCACGCTTGGCGATCACCACCAGGCGCTCGTAATGCTGATGGAGCGTGCGCGCCTCGCCCTCGGTGAGGTCCTCGACGTTGATCAGGCGGTTGCTGGCGCCGGCCAGCGCGGCAACGATCTCGTTGAGCTTGAGATGAATCGCCTGAGCATCCTTGTTCTGAGACCGTTGAATCAGAAAGACCATCAGGAACGTGACGATCGTCGTCCCGGTGTTGATGACGAGCTGCCAGGTATCGGAGAAGTGGAACAGCGGTCCGCTGGCCGCCCACACCAGAATCACCGCCCCGGCGACGCCGAACGCCCAGGATCCGCCTGCCGCCTTCGTGACCCGGTGAGCGAGCCGTTCCAGCAACCGGCCGAGGGTGCGAGATGTGGTCATGATGATCCGAATCTAGCGGCTGTTCCCGGGCGGGCGTATTAGACCTTGGTCGAATGCGGCCGAGGGAGCGCTCTGCCCGTGCACCCATCAGCGGCGGGTTCTGGGCACGTGGCCTATACTGCTCGGGTGGGGCCGATCGCTGCTGCCTGGGCTCGTCTGAGCTCCGCCACGCGTACCGCGACGTTCGAGGGCAAGGCCGCGCCGGCCGAGGAACAGGCCGGGACGGTTCCGGCATCCGCGGCCGACGCGGCGACACCCACCGCCGAGGCGCCGCTCTCGGCGGCCCGCAAGTGGACCATCACCGCCGCCGTGATGCTCGTCACCATCATGCAGGTGCTCGACGTCACCGTGACGAACGTCGCGCTCCCGCACATCCAGGGCTCGCTGTCGGCCGCCGTGGACGAGGTCTCGTGGGTGCTCACCTCCTATCTCGCGGCCAACGCCATCATCCTGCCCGCGACCGGGTGGCTGGCCGGCGTCCTGGGACGCAAGCGATTCTTCCTCGCCTGCACCGTCGTGTTCACGCTGGCCTCGATGCTGTGCGGCCTGGCCCCCAACATCGAGACGCTCCTGGTCGCCCGGATCATCCAGGGCATCGGCGGCGGGCCGCTCATGCCGCTGTCGCAGGCCATCATGTGGGAGATCTTCCCGCTCCGGCAGCGCGGCACGGCCATGGCGGCGTGGGGCGTGGGCATCATGATGGCGCCCATCTTCGGCCCCACCCTCGGCGGCTGGATCTCGGACAACTGGTCGTGGCGCTGGATCTTCTACATCAATCTGCCCATCGGGGTGGTCGGCCTGCTGGTGGCGAGCGCGGTGCTCTTCGATCCCTGGTATCTCAAGAAGCCCGGACGCATCGACGCCATCGGCCTGGTGCTCATGGCCGTGGGCTTCCTCTCGCTCCAGCTCGTGCTCGATCAGGGCGAGCGCAACGAGTGGTTCGACTCCTCGTTCATCCTCGTCCTGGCCGTCATGGCCACCATCCTCCTGGTCAGCTTCGTCGTCCGCGAGCTCACCGCCGACGAGCCGATCCTCGATCTCAGCGTGTACGCCGACCGCAACTTTGCCGCCGGCAGCGTCATCATGCTCGTCGTCATGATCGGCTTCTTCTCGAGCATGGTCCTCATCGCGCTGTTCACGCAGAAGGTGCTGGGGTACGACGCGTGGACCTCGGGGCTGGTGCTGGCGCCGGGGGGCGTCGGCAATCTCCTGTCGCTGCTCATCGCCGGCCGGCTCATCACGCGCATGGACCAGCGCTGGCTCCTGGCGCTGGGCTGCCTGTTCAACGCCTACGCGACCTACGAGATGTCGACCATCACGCTGAACGCCGACTACTGGGCGCTGGCGTGGCCCCGGCTGATCCAGGGCGTCGGCATCGGCTTCATCTTCGTGCCGCTCAACACGGTGGCCCTGGCCACGATCTCGCGGGAGCGGATGGGCAATGCCACCGCCCTGCTCAACGTGGTGCGCAACCTGGGCGGCGCCATCGGCGTCGCGCTGCTCACCACCCTGCTGGCCCGGCGCAGCCAGATGCACCAGGCCACGCTGGTCTCGCACATCAACGTGTGGGACGCGGAGACCGCGGAGCGGCTGCGGGCGTGGGCCACGCACTTCGTCACCCAGGGGGCGGACAGCTTCACGGCCGAGCGGCGGGCGGTCAGCACCCTCTACCAGGAGGTCGACGCGGCAGGCGCAGCTGCTGGCCTTCGCCGACGACTTCTGGATCCTCTTCCTGCTCTTCTGCGGCTCGCTGGTCCTGCTACCCATGCTCCAGCGCGTGCACATCGATTCGTCCAAGCGCACGTCCGCCGACGACGGCCCGCCGACCATCCACGCCGATTGACGCCCCCGGCCGCAATCGAGCCCCGCACGTAACGACGACGCCCGCGAACCGCCCGGCCCCGGGGCGCGAAGCGCGAGGATGTAGGGGGCCATATCGGAGCCCCCCACGTCAGACGGCCGCGAAGCGCCCCGGCCCCGCCGGGGCGCGAAGCGCGAGGGGATTTCGACACCCGACGCTCGCGAAGCGCGGGGCATTTCGAGACCCGACGGCGCGACAGCTCGCGAGGGCATTTCGAGACCCGACGCTCGCGAAGCGCCACGGCTCCGCCGGGGCGCGAAGCGTGGGGGGTGTGGGGGGCCATTTCGTGGCCCCCCACGTCAAACAGTCGGGCCTTCTCCCATCAGCGTGGTGCGGCGCATGTCGCGTGGCTCGTGCGCTGGGAACGGCCGGGCCCGGTGCATGGTCTGCCGGTTGTCCCACATCACCAGGTCGCCCACCCGCCACCGATGCGCGTAGACGAACTGCCGCTGGGTGCCGTGCTCGACGAGATCGCGCAGGAAGGCGCGGGCCTCGGGCACCGGCCAGCCGACGATGGCGCCGGCGTGCGAGGAGAGATAGAGGGACTTGAACCCGAGTGTCGGGTGCGTGCGCACCAGGCGCTGCCGCACCGGCGCGAAGCGCACGCGCTCCTCGTCGGTGAAGTCGGTGAAGCCGAGCTGCTGCCGCGAGTAGAGCTGCGAGTGCTCGCAGATCAGGGGCTCGGCCTCGGCCCTGGTCTCGGCGTCGAGCGCGTCGTAGGCCGCGCGCATGTAGGCGAACTCGGTGTTGCCGCCCCGCGACGGCACGCTCACCGCGCGCAGCAGCGAGTACTTCGCCGGCGTGGCCTTGAAGGAGCTGTCGGAATGCCACAGGCGGTTGCCGAGGGCGAACAGCCGCCGCCGGTCGTCGCGGGCGAAGACCTGGCTGTTCTTGTCCAGGTTGGACACGTCGGCGAACGTGGTCGGCAGGCGATAGTCGTCCGGGGCGCGCAGGCTCGTGCCGATGGCGTGCTCGATGTCCCCCAGGCTGCGCGTGAAGGCCAGCTGCTGCTCGTCGTCGACGTCCTGGTCGTGGAAGACCAGCACCGCGTAGCGGTCCATCGCGGCATGAATCGCGTCCACCTCGTCGGCGGACAGCGGCTTGGCCATGTTGATGCCTTCGACCTCGGCGGCGAAGCACTGACCGATCTGACGCGTGGTCACGGACATGAGCGATGTCCCTCCTGGCGCTTCCCCTGTCCCGGGCCTGGCAGGGGCAATGGCCGATTCTAGTCCGCGCAGGGCGCGAAGTCTGGATGTTGTGAGAAGCCGTAGAATCGCGGGGACAGGGGGGAGCCAATGGGTGAGGCGCTGAAGGGCATCCGGGTGGTGGATCTCACGAACAACCAGGCCGGGCCGTCGTGCGGTCAGATGCTGGCCTGGCTGGGCGCGGACGTGATCAAGGTCGAGGAGCCGGACAAGGGCGACCCGGCCCGCAACGTCCTGCGCGACCGGCCGGGCGAAGACAGCCTCTTCTATCTCTCCTTCAACGCCAACAAGCGCAGCCTCACGCTCAACCTCAAGAAGCCGCGGGGCAAGGAGGTCTTTCGCGCGCTGCTGAAGACCGCCGACGTGCTCCTGGAGAATTTCGGGCCGGGGGTCATCGAGCGTCTCGGCTTCGGTTACTCCGTGCTGCGCGAGATCAATCCGCGCCTGGTGTTCGCCAGCATCAAGGGCTTCGGCTCCTGGGGACCGTACCGTGACTACAAGAGCTACGAGCCCATCGCCCAGGCGATGGGGGGCGCCATGAGCGTCACCGGCGCGGCGGACGGTCCGCCCACCTATCTCTGGCCCTCGATCGGCGATTCCGGCACCGGCATGCACTGCGTGATCGGGATCCTCGCCGCGCTCATGCAGCGCCACGCCACCGGGCAGGGCCAGCAGGTCGAGGTGTCGATGCAGGACGCCGTGGTCAACCTCATCCGGGTCAGCCTGCGGGATCACCAGCGCCTGGGGCGCCCGATGGCCCGCACCGGCAACCAGCTGGGCGCCGGGGTGCCGGGCACGACGTATCGTTGCCATCCCGGCGGCCCCAACGACTACGTCTTCGTCTTCGTGCAGCAGCAGATGTGGCATCCGCTGCTCAACGCCATCGGACGCGCCGACCTGGTCGGCGACGAGCGCTACGAGACGGGCGAGGCCCGCTGGCAGCGCAAGGACGAGGTCGACGCGCTCATGGAGGCGTGGACGTCCAAGCGCTCCAAGCACGAGGTCATGAAGATCCTGGCCGGAGCCGGTGTGCCCTGCGGCGCGTGTCTGGACACCGGCGAGGTGCTGACCGATCCGCATCTGCGGGAGCGCGGCATGATCGTGGAGGTCGAGCACCCGGTGCGGGGACGCTACGTCACCGTGGGCAACCCGATCAAGCTCTCCGCCTCGCCCACGACGATCGGGCCGTCACCGATGCTCGGCCAGCACCGTCGGGCGATCCTGACGGAGCTGGGCTACGGCGACGCCGACATCGAGGCCCTCACGAAGGACGGCGCCATCTGACGGAAGTCCGCTGACAGAGGTCCGCCAGGCCCGCTCAGTAGGGCTCGTCCTCGCTCTCGATGCCGAGCTTGCGGTAGAGCGAGGCCAGGCTGATCTCGAGGATGCGCGCGGCCTCCCGCTTGTCGAAGCCGGCTCGCGAGAGTGCCTCCCGCACGTGCTGCAGCTCGAACTGCCGGACGGCATCCCGCAAACCCAGGCCGGGCAGCGACGCGGCGGGGGCGGCCGGCTCCATGGCCAGATGCTGCGCGAGGAGCTGCGGGCCGGTGCCCATGACCATGGCCCGCTCCAGCACGTTCTCCAGCTCCCGCACGTTGCCCTTCCACGGCTGGACCGCCAGCATCCGCAGGGCGTCGGGCTCGACCCCGGTGAACGACGTCCCCAGCTTGGCGTTGAGCCGGTGGACGAGGTGCTGGATCAGGAGCGGGATGTCGCCGCGCCGCTCGCGCAACGGCGGCAGCGCGATGTGCACCACGTTGAGCCGGTAGAACAGATCCTCGCGGAATCGTCCGGCCTCGACCTCGCGCGGGAGGTCTCGGTTGGTGCTGGCGATGATGCGGACGTCGAGCGGCACGGGCCGGGTGGCGCCGACCGGCCACACCTCGCGGTTCTCGATCACGCGCAGCAGCTTGACCTGGAGCAGGTACGGCAGCTCACCGATCTCGTCGAGGAACAGCGTGCCGTGATTGGCCGCCACGAACAGTCCGGGGTTGGCCTGCAGCGCGCTGGTGAAGGCCCCCCGGACGTGCCCGAAGAGCTGGCTCTCGATGAGCGTGTCGGGAATGGCCCCGCAGTTGACGGCGATGAAGGGCCGCTCGGATTGCGGGCTCACGGCGTGGATGGCGGCCGCCACCAGCTCCTTGCCCACGCCGCTCTCGCCGGTGATCAGCACGTTGCTGGGGGTCAGTCCGCAGCGCGCGATGTGCTCGCGCACCGCGACGATGGCCGGGCTCTCGCCGACCAGGTGATGGCCGGCGGGCGGCGCGGCGGCCGGCAGCTGCCGGGCGCGCACGGGATCGGGGGCGCGGTGGCCGCGTAGCGCTCGCTCGACGCTGAGCGTGAGGTCGTCGAGCTCGAACGGTTTTCTGAGGTAATCGCTGGCGCCCAGCCGGAGCGCCTCGATGGCGGTCTCGAGGCTGGCGTAGCCGGTCATGAGGATCACGCTGAGATTCGGCTTCAGCGCTCGCGAGCGCTCGAGCACGTCCAGGCCGTTGAGGCCAGGCATCTTGATGTCGCTCACGACCACGTCGAACTCCCGGTGCGCGATGCGGCTCAGCGCTTCTTCGCCGTTCCTCGCCGTGTCGACGTCGTAGCCCTGCGAGCGCAGCAGCCACCGCACAGCATCCTGGACGACCGGCTCGTCGTCGACGACCAGAATGGACGCATTCATCACACAACATCCCTCCCGGCGCCCCGGTTCCCCGATGTTGTTGCACATCCCGGTCGAAAAACGAAGGGGAACGCGACAGTACCTCCGATAGAGCGCATCGGCAACGGGCGTATCGGCACGACGAGGCCCGGCCCCGCCGTCTTTCTCAAGCTTGAGAAAACATGGGGCCCGCGTCTTCCGCCGTTGAGAAACGCCGTGAGCGCTGCTCAACGTTTTCAGGCGATTGCGAGCTCCGCGAGTTCGGCACTCCACTTGCCCGGAAGGGGCCGGCCGCGGGCTCTTCGGTAAGGGCCGCGGACAGAAAGTGGGAACCGATCATGAGCCAAGCGAAGTGGCAGGTGGTCCTCGCGGTTCTCGTCGTGATGTTCTTCGGCGTCTCGGAGTCGATCCAGGCGCAGTTGCGGGCGCGCGATCCCGGCGTGCGGGGCGGCCCGGCCGGCGCGGGCGGCGCCATCGACGGCCTGAGCAGCGCCGAGAACCTGATGTTCACGGCGGGGCTGGCCGACTTCTCCGAGGAAGAGGCGGTCGCCGAGGGCGTGGGTCCCCGCTTCAACTTCGTGGGCTGCGCGGGCTGCCACGAGCAGCCGGCGATCGGCGGCACCAGCCCGGCGGTGAATCCGCTGTTCCGCGTGCCGGCCGACCTGAAGTTCGCGCGCAACATCATGCCGTCGTTCATCACGCCGAACGGCCCGGTGCGGGAGGCCCGCTTCCAGTTCAACCGGGACGGCAGCCGGGATGGCGGCGTGCACGCCCTCTTCGTGATCACCGGACATCCGGACGCCGCCGGGTGCAACATCCAGCAGGAAGACTTCGAGACGCAGGTCCGCAACCGCAACATCGCGTTCCGGATCCCCACCCCGACCTTCGGCGCCGGGTTGATCGAGCAGATCAACGACACCGCGATCCTCAACAACCTGAACAGCAACGCGAACGCCAAGAACAGCCTCGGCATCAGCGGGCGCGTCAACCGTAACGGCAACGACGGTACGATCACGCGCTTCGGCTGGAAGGCCCAGAACAAGTCGCTGACTGATCTTCTCCGGCGAGGCCTACAACGTCGAGATGGGGATCAGCAACGAACAGTTCCAGCAGGAGCGTGACGAGACCCCCAGCTGTCAGTTCGCCAAGGTCCCCAACGATGTCACGCCAGCCACCAGCCAGGTCAATGCGGTGGCAAACTTCGCCAACTTCCAGCGGTTCCTCGCGCCGCCCACCCCGTCGCCCGACACTCCGAACGGAGCGACCTCGATCGGTCGCGGACGTCAGCAGTTCGTCAACGTGGGCTGCGCGCTGTGCCACACGCCGACGCTCATGACGGGCGACAGCAGCGTGGCCGCCCTGCGCAAGAAGCCAGCGAATCTGTATTCGGACCTGGCCCTGCACCAGATGGGGCCCAACCTCGCCGACGACATCCTGCAAGGCGCGGCCAGGGGCGACGAGTTCCGGACCGCGCCGCTGTGGGGTCTCGGGCAGCGCATCTTCTTCCTCCACGACGGCCGCACGACCAACCTCGACGAGGCCATCCAGGCCCATCGCAGCGCAGGCAACTCGAGGTTCGGCGCGTCAGAGGCCAACGCGGTGATCGATCGATTCAACAACCTTCGCGAAAGCGACCAGCAGGACGTGTTCAACTTCCTGCGCTCGCTGTAGCCGCGTGACGGCACGCCCGCGAAGCGCCTCCGGGTTTCCCGGGGGCGCGAAGCGTGGGGGTGTGGGGGCGGCACGCCCGCGAAGCGCCTCCGGGTTTCCCGGGGGCGCGAAGCGTGGGGGGTGTGGGGGGCCATATCGGGGCCCCCCACGTCATCAGATCACCGGGGCGGGCGCGCGCGGGATGGTCTCCCACTGCGCGGGGTCGTGGCCGTAGAACATCGTGGCGCCCGCCCGGTCCCGTAGCTGGCGGAGCCTGGCCAGCGACTCGCGCATGACCGAGGGATCCCACAGGATGTTCGGCAGCACGTCACGGTCCATGTTCTCGCGCGTGTAGCAGGCGTCGGAGGCGCACACGATCTGCGCGTCCTTGCCCGCGCGCACCTGCAGCGACTGGTGTCCGGGTGTGTGGCCGTAGGTGGGCAGCAGCAGCACGGTGCCGTCGCCGAACACGTCGTGCTCGCCGTCGATCATCTGGTACTCGAGCGGATGCTCGAAGTCGATCGGGCTCGGGCTGTAGCGCGGCACGAAGCCGGGGCGGCGCGCCGCCTCGAGCTCGGGGCGCTGGACCAGGAAGGTCGCCCGCGGGAAGAACTCGTTGCCCCCGCAGTGATCGAAGTGCAGGTGCGAGTTGGCCACGTAGCGCACGTCGGCGGGCTGAAGCCCCAGCCGCGCCAGCTGCGGCACCACGTCGTCGCCCTCGCCACTCTTCACGGTGAGGCGCTTGACCCGCTCGGCTCCCAGCCGGCCCACGGGATCGAGGCGCGCCTGGCAGTGCACGCCGGTGTCGAAGAGCAGCCGGCCGCGCGGGTGATCGACGAGAAAGCTCATCACGGGAACCGTCCAGGGCTGGCCCGGGGTCAGGTCCGAGACCATGCTGGCGCGGTCGAGCTCGATGTAGCCGGTGCAGAGCGCGTACACCTTGATCACACCATCACCTCAGATCAGGAAGGAGAGGTTGGGCAACGGTTCGGCCGCGTTGATCAGGACGACCTTCTTGCTGCTCATCCGGAGATCGCCGTCCACGCGGCGCAGCCGGTGCGTGGCGCGGCCGACCCACCAGTGCATCTCGTGCCGGGCCTGGATGGCCAGCTCGGCCAGGACGAAGTTCGATCCGGCCACCAGCTCGCCGTCCTCCGCCGCCTGCACCTCGATGTTCGAGATGAGCCGGCGCATGAGCGAGGCGGGCTCCTGGCTGTAGCGATGACCGGTCTGCAAGAGCTTGACGCGCGTGTCGAGGCGCGCGCGGTTGTCGTAGATGTGCGAGAGGTGCTTGTGCGGATCGGCGGCGGGATCGGTGGTGGCCGGCACCCAGTAGACGCCGTCGTCGGTCCACAGCGCCAGCCACTCGGCGTAGCGGGCCTCGTCGGCCAGCCGTGCTTCGCGGTAGAGGAACTCGACGACGGTGCGGTGCTCGACGTCGGAGAGCATCGGGAGCGCGGCCGCTACGCCTCCGCCATCACGGCGCGATAGTGGCGCCAGAAGCCGCGGTTCGTCGTCTCGTCGGTCACGTGCGAGACCGTGCGGCCGTCATCGACGAACTCGCGGTTCAGACCGCGGGCGAGCAGTAGCCAGGGCGCGGTACGCGCCTGCAGGCCGAGCTGGTTACGGCCTGCCACGGTCAGATCCTCCGGCATGAGGAACGAGGCGGGACCCATGCCGGCCTCGGCCATGCGCAGCAGGCGGCCGTTGAACTCCGGCACGCCCTTGAGGAACATCGGCGTGTGCCAGTGGACGCACTCGTCCACGCTCACCGGCTGCACGATGGCGATGTTGGTCTCGCCGAGGAACAGGTTGGGAAAGATGAGCGCGTGGGCCGGCCCCTGCATGATGCGCCGCTGGGTCACCTCCGGCCCGTCCCGCCGTTCCAGCGCCGCCACGAAGTCCGCGACGACCGACCCCGATGCCCCGCCGAACCACTCGAAGGGCGCCTGGTAGCCGGGCGACCAGTCGATCTCGATGTGGCCGTGGCCCCAGTCCCGCACCACCGCCTTGATGCTCCGCTCGTCACCCACCACGCGCTGGTACTGCGAGCGAATGGACATGAACATCGAGCGGTGCACGAAGCCGAGATGGTAGCCGTCGCTGTCGTTCTCCGGCAGCATCTTCCAGTTGCCGGCGCAGCGGTGCTTCACCCAGCCGGCCGACAGCTCGACCGCTCCCTCGGGCGACAGATCGCACGAGCGATCGATCAGCCGGGTGGCGGGGCCGAGATGCTCGGCGAGAGAGATGCCGGTGGGCGAGAGGCTGGCGAAGACGAAGCCGCGGTAGCCCGATACGCGGGGCGCGCGCGTGAGCCCGTGCTGGCTCTTGTCGAAGCGGGCATAGCCGCCGGGGTACGGCGCGCCGAGCAACGCTCCGTCGAGATCGTAGGTCCATCCGTGGTAGGGACACGTGAGGGCGCGCGCGCTACCCCGCTCGAGCGTGCAGATCTGCGTGCCCCGGTGCGCGCAGCGATTCACCAGGACCGCGAGCGATCCCTCCTTGCCGCGTACCAGGACGACGGGCTCGGTGCCGAGGTGACGGGTGACGAAGTCTCCGGGCCGCGGGATCTCGCTCTCGTGCCCGACGAAGACCCAGCCGCGATGGAAGATCCGCTCGAGCTCGTCGGCGAAGATGCGGGGATCGGTATAGAGCGAGGCGTGGATGCGGTCGTCCTGTACGAGCCACTTGTAGTCCAGCTCGTTCGCCGGCGTCGTCATGGGTCGTCTCGTCACCTGCCTCCACAGAGTTCTGCCTGAAGCGCGGACGTTTTGCAAGACTTGCACAGCACCTAACGTTCTCCGGGGCCTTTCCGCCTCAGGTTTCGCTTGACAGCGCCAGGCCCCTCCACCTATTTTGCGCGAGAGCAGTTTCTCGTTGATGGCTTCCGCAACCGTTGACACGTGGTTCCGTAGGGCCTCACGCAGTCCGGAGTGCCTCCGAAACCGGCTGGCAAGAGCAAGGAATGTGCTCGTGCCGAGCCCCTGGCCTGTGTGCCCGAGGGGTGTCGTGTGCGCGTGCTCGCGAGCTGACTCCACCTTCTGTCGCCCGATCCCGGCTCCGCCATCTCACGCGTGAGGAGGTCGGTGCCCATGGAGAGCAAGTGATGAGCGCTGGTTTTCGACGCTTCGCGAGTCTTCCCATCGCCGCCTCGGTCCTCGCGCTGGCGCTGGCGATCGTCCCTCGACCGGCAACGGGCGCCACCGGCGACGACTTGCGGACCGTCAATGTGCCGGCGGCTGCTCAATGCGGCGGCACGTCGGGGACGGCGCTGGCGGTCGTCCAGGGCTCGAAGGTGAATCGGCCGGAGCCGTTTCTCCTCGTCACGAGCTGCAACAGCACGCTGTTCTTCTTCGACCCGGCCGCCGCCCCCGCCGTCCCCACGGTCACGAGTCTCACCATCACACCCGCGATCACGCCGACCATGCTCGCCGCCCGCAGTGATCGCCTCGATCTGCTGGCCTGTGTGCCGCCCGCCTTCGAGGGTCCGTCCTCGATCTACCGCATCAACTACAGCGCGCTGGGCGCCAACCCGGGCGCCGCGACCCTCATGTTCTCGGTGCCGTCCTGCCAGGGCCTCGCCTGGGATTCTCTGCTCGACAGGGTCTACAACGGCAATACCGTTGACAGCTACGCGGTCCGCGTCTCGACGGAGACCGGCGGCACCATCGGGGATGGCGTGGTGTTCTTTCCCGACGGCTGTCAAACCGGGACCGTCGCGATCGGCGGCGCGAGCCTCTTCGTGGCATGCGAGTTCATCGAAAGCTCACCGAAGATCCTGCAGCTCGACAAGGGCTCCGGCAACCCCGTCCTGAAAGCGGGGAACCCCGTCCAGTTCACGCTCAACGTCGCGGTGGAGGACACGGTCACTCCGGGCGATTTCGAATGCGACCCGGGAAGCTTCGCCGGCAGGGACGCCCTCTGGGTCAAGGATGCGAACGGCAACCGGGTGGTGGCCTTCGAGATCCCCGACCGGACGTGCGCCGCGGCGGTCACCCCGGCCGTCGCCGCTCCCGCGGCGTGCCCGGCGAGTACCCCGCTGGCTGACCTGAATTCCGACGGAACGCCGAAAGACACTGACGGCGACGGGCTCCTCGACTGCTGGGAAGATCCGGCCGTGTGGCCGGACCACCTCCCCGGGATCGACTTCGACGGCGATGGCGTTCGCGATCTGATCCTCTGCGACAACAACAGCGCCACCAATCCCGGCACCTGCGCGGACAAGAACAAGAAGGACGTGTTCGTCGAGGTCGACTGGATGCTCGGCCATCAGCCCACCGCGGCGGCGATGCAGACCGTGAAGGACCGGTTCGCCGCGCACAACATCACGCTGCACACGCAGGTCGCCCCCGTGGCCGAGGCCATCACGCACAGCAACACCCTGGCACTCCAGGGGTGCACCCCACCAGGGTCAGCGACCGACGCGGACTTCGATGTCCTCAAGACCAGCAACTTCGGGACGGCGGCGGAACGGAGCCTCGGGGAGCCGCAGCGGACCAAGACCCTCAACGCCAAGCGCCAGGCGTTCCACTACTCGATCATCGCCCACGGCCTGCTGCCGCCCGACACGTCGTCCGGCTGCGGCGAGGTGCAGGGGAACGATTTCACCGTGACGCTCGCCGCCGTCGCCGGAGCGACCGCGACGGTCGACAAGGCCGGGGACGATGACCAGGTCGCCGCGACGTTCATGCACGAGCTGGGACACAACCTCGGGCTGCGGCATGGCGGCGGGGACAACGACAACTGCAAGCCGAACTACATCAGCATCATGAACTACACGTTCCAGTTCAAAAAGATCGTCACGACCCGGGTGATCGATTACTCGCCCGCGGAGCTCCTGACCCTGAACGAGAGCAGTCTCTCGGAAAGCCTCGGGCTCGGCCCCAATGCCGCGTTGCTCCCGGTCGGGACCAAGACCGCCTTCGGACCGACGCTGGTGAAGGTCGCCGTGACCCCGGGCCCCATCAGCTGGAACAGGAACTTGAGCACCGCGGACACGGGCGTCGTGGCCAACCTCAACAACTTCGGCACGGCGTCGTGTGGGGCCAGCCCGGGGCAGACCCAGCTCAAGGGATACAACGACTGGGCCAACCTCAAGTTCAACTTCCAGGACTCACTGGACGCCGCCGAAGGCAGTCACGACACGGCCTTCGAGCAGCCGGAGATCGACCGCCCCGAGTATTTGGCGCTCTTCGAGAGCCGGTTCGGCCCGGGCAGTGCGCTGGCGGATGACGACGGCGATGGCGTCGCGAACGTGGACGACAACTGCCGGAACGTGCCGAATCCCGATCAGCTCGACATCAACCACGACGGCGTCGGGGATGCCTGCGGAAAGCAGGTGGCCATCGACATCGTGCCCGGGCTCTCCCCCAACCCCGTGCTTCTTTTCCAGCAAGGCGCAGTCACGTTCTCGTTCATCCCGGTGGCGATCCTGAGTGCCCCCGGATTCGATGCGACGACGCTGAATCCGAGCACCCTGAGGCTGGCGGGCGGTCCGGTGAAACCCGGTGAGGCGTGCATCAAGATCGACGTCAACCACGATGGGCGCCGCGACCTGGTGTGCCTGTTCCAGGTCAAGGGACTCACGCCCGGAGACGACGTCCTCACGCTGGAGGGCGCGGGCATTACCGGACAGGATTCGGTCCGGGTGATCCGCTTCCCCTAGGCGCTGGCGTCCGGTGACGAAATGACGAGACACCATGAAGAGGCGGTAACGCCGAGGAGGAACGCTGTGATGATGAGAGTTGTCCTGCGCGTGGTGATGGTGGTCGGGATCCTCGGGCTGTCGGTGACGCTGGCGCACGCTGGTGGTGGACAGGGTGGCGGTGGCACGGAGCTGGCCGGCTTGCAGTGCTACGTGATCAACGGCGCGAACCAGCACCGTGTGGCGAACACCACCGATGCCACGGATCCGGCCGGCACGAGCATCAAGTTCCCGGATCGCACGAACGCCAAGATCGGGGAGGGGCGACTTATCTGTGCGCCGGTCCAGGTGACCCTGGTGGGGAGCGAGCTGGACGACACGACCAACTACCCATTCGGGGAGCACTTCAAGTGCTACGACGCCTTCGATCCTCGTCTTCTCGTGGTGCGGGGCCCCAAGGTCACGACGTGGGATCCGTTTAATGTCGAGGACCTCCGGGTCGGCGCGCCCGTGTTCCTGTGCATCCCCGCTGCGGTGACGCCGCCCAGACCCTGAGCGGCGAATCGAGCCGAAGAGGGCGGTCCACACTCTCCGCGTCGGCCCGTAGCGCGCGACGCGCTACGGGCCGGCGCGGACGGATCGTGACGTGACGCGACGAACCCTGCTCCAGCGATTGCTCATGCTGCTGGGAATCGGCCCCGGCAGCCTGGCTTCGCCCGCAACCGGTCGGGCCGCAGACGCGATGCCGCCGCCCGCGGCGCTATCACCGCTCGAGCTCGACGATCTTGCCGCCTTCGGCGAGGTGCTGGTCGAGGGCCGGGCGCTGTCACCGGCCGAGCGTGGATTCCTCCTGGAGCACATCGAGGATCGGATGAAGCGCAGTCCCGACTCCCTCGCGCTCTACCGAACAACCGTGACCACGCTGCAGCGTCTGGCGGGCCAGCCCTTCAGGCGCCTCGACCTGCACGAGCGCACCAAGCTCGTCGCTCGCCATCGTCTCGGTGTCTCGCAGATATCGGAGGACGAGACGCCCGGCCCGTTGTCCTCCGAGATGCAGGCCGTCCGAAAGCAGGTCGTCGAGGATCTGATCGGCGGGTACTACAGCTCCCCGGCGGGCTGGGCCATCGTGGGTTACCAGACCTTCCCCGGCCGCTGCGGCGACCTCACTCGGTACACGCGCGCCGAGCGCTGACGCGACCGGCGAGCTGACAGATGGACGCCGAGGTCTGCGTCGTCGGCGCGGGGGCGGCGGGCGGCATCGTGGCGCTCGAGCTGGCGCGCCGTGGAGTTCGGGTCGTGGTGCTCGAATCCGGCCCGCGACACGACTTCGGACAGCGCCGAGAGTATGCCCGGCGCTATCTCAAGCACGAGAACCCCTGGCGGACTCCGCTTCCTGAGCTGGATCGCTCTACGTCGGGAGGCCCGACACCCTACCTGCTCGACTGGAAGCGTGTTCGGGGGGTCGGTGGGAGCACGCTCCACTGGGAGGGATACACCCTACGGCTTCACGCCGACGACTTCCGGCTCCGGTCGCTTCACGGAATCGCGGAGGACTGGCCGATCTCGTACCAGGATCTGGAGCCGTACTATGCGCGGGCCGAACAATCACTGGGCGTGGCCGGGACGCCGGACGACCCGTGGGCTTCACCGCGTAGTACGCCGTTTCCGCTTCCCCCGTTCCCCTTCAGCACCTCCGACGTCCGATTCGACGGCGCCTGCCGCCCCCTCGGCATCTCGTTACACCATCTGCCTCAGGCGAGAAACTCCGTCGCCTACGGCGGCCGTGCGCAGTGCCAGGCCTGCTCGACCTGCCACGTCTGCCCCACCGGAGCCAAGGCCAGCATCGATCTCACCCACGTCCCCGAGGCCGAGGCCACGGGCAACGTGCGGATCGTCACCGAGGCGACCGTGCTCAAGCTGGAGGTCGACGGCTCCGGACAGGTGAGCGCCGCACGCTACGCGCGCCCCGACAAGGTCGAGCAGCGCGTGACGGCTCGCGTCTTCGTGGTCGCCGCCGGCGCGATCGAAACCGCCCGCCTCCTGCTGCTGTCGGGCTCGCGCGAGCTTCCCGGCGGCCTCGCGAACCGCAGCGGGCTGGTGGGCAAGTTCTTCATGTCCCATCCCTCCATCGAGGTGACGGGGCTCGCGCGCGACAAGGTCCATCCCTTTCGCATCGGGTTCTCCACCGCCATGTCGCGACAGTTCGCGGTCGAGCGAGACCGGGCGACGCGCGGGGCCTTCATGCTCGAGTTCATGAATTCGGCGGGACCCACCCCCGAGCGGATCGCCGTCACGAGCGGGAAGTGGGGGGCCGCGCTCCGCCAGCAGGTCCGGGATGACTTCGGCCGCCGGCTCGGCATCCGGGTGTACTGCGAGCAGCTGCCCGACCGCGCCAACTCGGTCTCGCTCAACCCGGGCGTCACCGACTATTTCGGCAACCCCGGGCCGTACATCCGCTACAGCGTCGGCCAGTACGAGCGGCGCGCCCTCGACGAGGCCCGGGAGATTGCGGGCCGGATCTTCTCGGCGATGGGCCTGTCCGACATCCGGCGGAGCAACCTCGTGTTCGCGGGCCACCAGATCGGCACCCACCGCATGGGCACCGATCCGGGCACGAGCGTGGTCGACCCCAACCTGCGAGCGCACGACGTCGCCAACCTGTACATGCTGGGAAGCGGCTGCTTCGTCACCGCCAGCGCGTCGCCGCCCACCTTGACCATCGCCGCGCTCGCGATCCGCGCCGGCGAGCACATCGCCGGGCAGCTGCGCCGGTCAGCCGGGAAGAGCGATCAGGAGGTCCTGCACCCGCCGCGGCTCGTCGAGAGTCCCCAGCGCCTCGAAGGCGCCTGAAGCCTCCTCGAGAAGTCGCCGCGCCTCGGCGTGATCGCCGGCCGCCCTCCGCACCTCGGACTGCGTCACGAGGGCCTTGGCGTACTCGTTGCGGGCCCCGACGCTCCGGAGGATCTCCACGGCGGTCTCCAGATGGCGCGTGGCCGCGTCGGCATCCTTGTCCACGAGTGATTGCCCGAGCAGCCTCTGGGCGATTCCCTCGAGATGCTGGTAGCCGAGCTCGCGGCTGGTGGCGAGCACCGTGTCGAGGACCTCACGGGCCTGTCCGAACTCGCCCTGAAGAATGTAGCTCTCGCCCAGCCAGACTCCGAACGAGGAGCGCGTCAGGTGGAGATGCGACTGATCGAACCAGGCCACCGCCTCGGCGAGCTGTGCGGTGCCCGCCCGAACCTGTCCCAGGCGGACCATGCCGTACCCCTGGGCCGCCTTCGCCATCGCCGTGTCGAGTGGGCTCGGAGACAGCGCGAGCGCCTCCTGACAGCAGCGCACGCCCGTTTCCCAATCGCCGCGCTGGATGTGGGTCCAGCCCAGTCGCCACCAGCTCACCACCTGGATCCGCCGGTCGTTCACCGCCTGCCCGTGCTCGAGTGAGCGCTGGCAGCAATCCAGGCTTCGCCCCCACTCGCCCAGATAGATGGTGGCAATGCTCAGCCCCCACAGCGTCCGGCAGGCCCACCACACGTTGCCTCTCGCCTCGAACACCGGCAGCGCGCGCTCGCCAGCTTCCACCGCCTCCCGAAGGCTGCCCGCCATGGCGTACACGTGCGTGAGGCAGCACTCGGCGAATGCTTTGATGTCGTTCAGGCCTTCGGCCTCCGCGATCGTCGAGGCCTCGCGGCAGTACGCGATCGAAACCTCGGGGCGCGACCCGGCGATGCTGTGGAGGAAGCCCGCCCAGTAGCACCAGGCCGCCCGTCGTCTCGAATCGGAGGACTCTTGCACGACGGTCCGGATCGCGTCGAGGGCCGCGATGTGCTCGGCGTGGCGGCCCAGGGCGAACATGATCTCGCCCTGCTTCACGACCGCGTCGATCCGACGCAGCCGATTACCCGCCGAGTCCGGCATCGTCTCCAGGCGCTTCAGCGCGCTGTCGAAGTGGGCGAGCGCCTCGGTGTTGGCCCACCGGCGCTGGGCCTTCTCGCCCGCCTCGATCGCGTAGTCCACGGCCTTCTCGGCCTCGGCGCTGCGCGCGAAGTGGTAGGCGAGGAGCTCGGCGACTTCTTCGGTCCGCCCGCGGTACAGCTCCTCCAGCCCGGTGCCCACCGCCGCGTGATAGAGCCGGCGCCGCCTCTCGAGCAGGCTGCCGTAGGCGACCTCTTGCGTCAGCGCGTGCTTGAAGCTGTAGGTGCGGTCAGGATCCGGTTCCGCCAGGAAGATGAACACCAGCCGCTCGAGCTCGGTCAGCTTGGTGGCGAGCTCGCCGTTGGTCTCCAAGACGTGCCCGAGCAAGCCGGCGCCGAAGTGCCGACCGATGACGGCCGCGCCCTGGATCGTACGCTTCAGCGTGTCGGCCAGACGGTCGATGCGCGCGGCGATGATGTCGTGCACCGTTTCCGGGATGGTGACGGTCGCGCTCACCAGCCGGCCCTCACCGGCCTCGACCCCGATCGCCCCCGTCTCTTGCAGCTGGTGGACGATCTCCTCCACGTAGAGAGGGTTGCCCTCGCTCTTGGCCTTCAAGATCTCCAGCAGCGGCTCGGAGATCTCCGAGCAGCCAACCAGCGCGCGCGTCATTTCGAGCAGCGCCGGGGCGCTGAGGCCTTCCATCACGATCGACTCGGCTCCGGCCGGGAGCCAGGCCACCGGCGTTCCCGGTCGGCTCGTCACGACCAGTAACAACTGGGTGCCACGCACGTGCCGGGCGAGATACGCGAGGAATTCCTGCGAGGTGGCGTCGATCCAGTGGAGGTTCTCCACGATGAGGACCAGCGGCTGCTCCTCGCTCGCCTTCGTGAAGAGCTCGGACAAGGCGGCGAACGTCCGCTCCTTCAGCTGCGCGCCCTGCAGCCGGGCCAGGAACTCGGGGGCGACCTCGCAGACCGAGGAGGTGTCCCAGCAGCGCGGGCGGCTCGTCGCTGACGATGCCGACCGCCCGGAGCTCCTCGACGATGCGGGGGCGGATCTCGTCCGCCGGCATGCCCTCGCGCACGCCAAGGTGCCGGCGCAGGAGCTCGAGGATCGGCGCGTAGGGCGTCGAGGCGCCGTACGACACGCAGCTCGCCTCCAGCTCGAACGTGTCGAGCCCGCTGACGAACTCGTAGAGCAGCCGGGACTTGCCGACCCCGGGCTCGCCGACGATCAGGACGACGGCGCCCTGGCCGGCGGCCGCGACGCCGTAGGCGTGCTTGAGCCGGGCAAGCTCCTCCCCGCGTCCGGCCAGCGGGGTCAGCCCGCGTTCACGCGAGACTTCCAGTCGCGTCCGCCCACGCATCTCGCTCGTCACCGCCCAGGCGCGAGCCGGCTGGCTCTTGCCCTTGAGCGTGAACTCGCCGAGGTCCTCGAAGCTGAAGAAGCCCTCGGTCAGGCGATGGGACTGGCGGCTGACCACGATCTGCCCAGGCTGGGCGATGCTGAGCAGGCGGGCCGCGAGATTCGTCGTGTCGCCGAGGGCGGTGTAGTCCATGCGGAGGTCGCGGCCGATGGCGCCGACCACCACCAGCCCGGTGTTGATGCCCATCCGCACACGAAACTCGACACCGTGCGCCTGGCGCACGTCCTGCCGGAGCGGCTCCAGCTTCTCTTGCATGGCCAAGGCGGCCCGCAGGGCGCGATGAGGGTGGTCCTCGTGCGCCAGCGGCGCCCCGAAGAGCGCCATGACACCGTCGCCCAGGAACTGGTTGACCGTGCCCTCGTACTGGTGGACGCCGTCGAGGATGACCTCGAAGGCGCGATCCATGATCGCGTGAACGTCCTCGGGGTCCAGCCGCTCGGACATCGCGGTGAAGCCCGACACGTCGGCGAACAGCACGGTGACCTGCTTGCGCTCCCCCTCGATGGCGCTGCGAGACGTGAGGATCTTCTCGGCCAGATGCGTGGGCGTGTAGGCGTCCGGCGAGGCAAAGCGCGCTGCCGGCGCCTCGGGGGTGGGGGGCGTCACGGCGGCGGGGGCGCTCGCGGGCGCCGGGGCCGCCACCGCCTGGCCGCACTCCGAGCAGAACTTGGCGGTGGGCGCGATCGGGCTCTTGCAGGCAAGGCAAATCGCCTGGAGCCGCTCTCCACACTCACTGCAGAACTTCCCGGTCGCGGGATTGTCGTGCGCACAGCGGGGACAGTGCATCAATTAAGTCAGGTGCCCGAGGCTCCTTCGGCAACAGGTTGCGGTCGTCGGGGCGTCATCACGTCGAGCACCGTCCAGCCGTTCAGATCGTACTCTGCCACGTGCGGCTCGGCAAAGCTACGAAGGCCCGGGGCTGGCTGCCGCGCGGGGTCTTCGGAGGGGTCAGGGCGCCAACGGCCGGCGGCCTGTCGCTACCTCATGCGTAGACGTCCTCGTCGACCTGGCTCACGGCCGGGTACGGCGCGGCCAGGGCGTACTGCACACCGTTGTCGATCTCGGTCTTCACGTCGCTCTCGATGCGCTCGAAGACGCTCGCGTCGGCCAGCTGCTGCCCGGTGAGACGGCCGGCCAGCGTCAGCAGCGGATCGTGGTTGGTCATCCACTCCCGCTCTTCGTCCTTGCTGCGGTACTCGCGGTTCACGTCGCCCACGTGGTGGCCGTAGTACCGGTAGGTCTTGCACTCGAGGAAGGCCGGGCCCTCGCCGCGGCGCGCCCGCTCGACCAGCCGGCGCATGGTGGCGTTGACCGCCTGCACGTCCTGGCCGTCCACGCTCTCGGCGTGGATGCCGAAGCCCCGGGCGCGCCCGAGAATCTCGCCCGGCGATGGTCTCGCCGCACGGCGTGTACTCGCCGTAGAGGTTGTTCTCGCACACGTAGATGACGGGCAGCTTCCACAGCGACGCCATGTTCATGGTCTCGTAGAGCAGGCCCTGCCCCAGCGCGCCGTCGCCGAAGAAGCACACCGCCACCTGGCCGGAGCCCCTCATCTTGGCCGACAGCGCCGCGCCGGTGGCGATCCCGGCCGAGCCACCGACGATGGCATTGGCGCCGAGGTTCCCGGTCTCCGGATCGGCGATGTGCATGGAGCCGCCCTTGCCACGGCAGTAGCCCGGCTCCTTGCCCAGCAGCTCGGCGAACATCCGGTTGACCGAGGCGCCCTTGGCCAGGCAGTGCCCGTGACCGCGGTGCGTGCTCGTGATGAAGTCGTCGCGGCGCAGCGCCTCGCACACGCCCACCGCCACCCCCTCCTCGCCCACGTACAGGTGGGCCAGGCCCGGCATCTTCGCCCCCTTGTACAGCTCGTTCACCTGCTCCTCGAAGGCGCGGATCTTCGCCATCTGGCGGTACATGTGGAGGTTCTGCTCCAGCTCCATCCGCGGCTCGATCGTCGTCGTCGTCGACATGGCCCACCTCCCGAAGGTTCGGAAGGCGATTAGACCACATCTACCGGACCTGGTTCACACGCAACGCACTGGCGTACTGGCTCACGTTCGAGACGGCGGGAACCCCGCCGATGATGATGATGCCACCCTTGACCGCCCGTGACTTCTTGTCCTTGATCTCGAGATCGCCCTTCGCCTGCTTCGAGGTCGCCGCCCGCTTGCTCTTGGCTTTCATGGTCTCCTCCTCGTTGATGTCGTGCGTGACTGCCCTGCCGTCACACGCCCCACGCTAGGCCTCGGCGATGACGGATCGTGTTCGGATTTGGGACACGCGCAGGCCCCTGCCCCCAGAGGCCGGACCGCCCGGCGCGGCCGATCCTCTTGAGCCGACGGGGCCGATCGGTCATGATGGTCGGAATGCGCGTCGCCCGGCTGGGCCGGCTGGTCGGCATCTGCCTCCTCCTTCTCGCGACCGCGAGCACTGCCGACGCACAGTTACGCGCCCAGCCCTTCGTGGGCAGCCTCTCGATGCCGGTGGCGATCGTGCCGGATCCGCGCGACTCCACCGTGCACTTCGTCGTCCAGCAGGACGGGCGCATCCGTACCGTGCACAACGGCGCGCTCGGCGCGGACTTCCTCGACCTCCGCAGTGCGGTGCTCTGCTGTACGCGAGCAAGGGCTGCTGTCGCTGGTGTTCCCGCCCGACGCCGCGACCAGCGACCGCTTCTACGTCAACTTCACCAGCAAGCCCGACGGCAACACGGTCGTGGCGCGCTTCACGCGCTCCGGGGATCCGCTCGTGGCCGATCCCACCTCGCGGTTCGACCTGGTGTGGCCCGACGGCCGGGCGTTCATCGAGCAGCCGTTCGACAACCACAACGGCGGCCACATGGCGTTCGGCCCCGACGGCTTCCTCTACATCGGGCTCGGTGACGGTGGCTCGGGCAACGACCCCGGCCACCGCGCCCAGAATCCGCAGAGCCTCCTGGGAAAGATCCTCCGGATCGACGTCAACGTGCCCGACGGCCAACACCAAGGGCTACGTCGTCCCGGCCAGCAATCCGTTCGTGGACCACCTGCCGATCACCGCGCTCACCGAGATCTGGGCCTTCGGCCTGCGCAACCCGTGGCGCTTCACGTTCGACGACGTCACGCGGGGCGGCACCGGCGCCCTCGTCATCGGCGACGTGGGCCAGGACAGCTGGGAGGAGATCGACTACGAGCCGGCGGCCAGCAACGGCGGCCGCAACTACGGCTGGCGCAACCGCGAGGGCAAGCACGCCACGCCCGACGTCCCCACCAGCCCCGGCCCCGCCTACACGCCGCTGACCGATCCGATCTTCGAGTACCCGCACAATGGCGGCGGCGCCTCCATCACCGGCGGCTACGTCTACCGCGGCACGGCGCTCGGTCCGGACTTCGTCGGCCGCTACTTCTTCGCCGACTTCGTCCTGGGCCGCCAATGGTCCCTGGCGCTCACCGTGAACGCCATGACCCACGAGGCGACCGCGTCCGATCTCCGCGAGCACACCGCGGAGCTCGGCTCGGTCGGCAGCCTCAGCTCGTGGGGCGTGGACGCCGACGGCGAGCTGTTCGCCGTCGACTACGGCGGCACGATCTTCCGGATCCTGCCGCAGGCCCCCCCGAACCTGACGGTGTCCGCGGTGACCGCGCCGGCCACCGGGGTCGCCGGCTCGGTGATCAACGTCACGAACCGCGTGCGGAACGCCGGCGGCGTGACCGCGGTCGGCCCGTTCCGGATCGGCATCTATCTCTCCGCCGGCAGCAGCACGCCCGGAAGCGGCACGCTCGTCGGCTCGCGGACGGTGAATTCGCTGGCCGGTGGCGCCGAATCGGTGGCCACCACGGCGGTCACCGTGCCGGCCGGCATCGCGGCCGGGCTCTACTTCGTCTCGGCGGTCGCCGACATCGACGAGACCGTCGACGAGTCCAGCGAGGGGGACAACGGCCTCACCGCATCCACGCGCGTCGAGATCGTGCGGCCCGACCTCGCGATGCTCGCAGTGTCGGGGCCGGCGCGCGGGTCGACCGGCCAGTCGATCAGCGTCAGCACGTCGGTGAAGAACGTGGGTCCCATCGCCGCAGGGGCGTTCACGATCGGCATCTACCTCTCGACCACGAGCACGCCGGGCTCGGGCACGCGCATCGCCTCCCGCAGCGTGGCGAGCCTGGCGCCGGGCGCCACCACGACCGCCGCGACCAGCGCGAACATCCCACCGGCAACGACACCCGGCTCCTACTTTCTCTCCGCCGTCGCCGACGACCTGAAGGTGGTGCTGGAGACGGGCGACGCCAACGACGGGACCAACGGCGCCAACAACGCGGCGGTGGCGGCGACGATGCTGCAGGTCGTCTCGCTCTTGCCAGATCTGGAGATCGCGAGCGTCGCGGGTCCGGCGACGATGGCCCTGGGGCGGCCGATGACGGTGCCCTTCACCGTCCGCAACACCGGGTTGACGGCCGCCGGCGCGTTCCGCGTGAGGTTCTACCTGGCGCCCGCCTCGCCGCCTCCCAACCCGGGTGCCGGGGTCGACGTCGGTTTCCGCGCGTTCACGGCCCTCGCCGCCGGCGCGAGCCTGGCGACGACCGCGGTCGTCACCGTCCCCGGCAACCTGAGCCAGACCTCGTACCTCGTCTCGGCGGTCGCCGACGCGGACGGGCAGGTCACGGAGATCGTCGAGGGCACCACGGCGAACGGACGCGTCGCCGCCACGCCGACAACGCTCGTGAGGCCCGACCTGATCGTCAGCCGGTTCGATGTCGCGGGGACGGCGGCGGCGCGCGCCGCCCGGGGCGGGACGCTCACCCTGCGCAACGTCACCGTCAAGAACGCCGCGGCGACGCCCGGCTACGCGCCGGCCTCGACCCTCAAGTTCTATCTCTCCGGCGATGCCGTGCTGGACGGCGGCGACGTCGAGCTGACGCCGGCCGTGACGGTGCCCGCGCTGGCGCCCGGCGCGAGCTTCGCCGCGATCCCGACGCTGACGATTCCGGCCTCGGCCGTAACCGGTGCACGGTTCCTCATCGCGCGCGCCAACGCGCTCGGCAACGTCCCGGAGAGCGACACCACGAACGACACCGCGTCCGCGTCAGTGGAGATTGGTGACTTCGCGGATCTGAAGATCACCGCGGTGGCCGGACCGACCGCGGCGGGAAGCGGCCGGCCGATGACCGTGTCGTTCACCACACGCAACGCCGGCATCGCCCCGGTGGGGCCGTTCCGTGTGACTCTGTTCATGGCGATCGGGCCAAATCCGCCCCCGGTGCCCGACGACGGCACCGCTGTGGGCTTCAAGGACTTCACCGGCCTCGCTGCCGGCGCAAGCCTGGCCTCGACGTTCATCGTCAACGTGCCGGCGAGCTTCGAGGCGGGCAGCTACTTCCTGTCCGCGGTCGCCGATACCGGCAACGCCATCCCGGAAGCCCCCGGCAACGACGGCCCCGCGGCCAACGGCCTCGTCGCGCTCAAGACGATCACCGTCATCCGACCCGACCTCGTGGTGAGCGCGCTCACCGGGCCGCCCCGCGCCGCACGTGGCGGCGTCGCCGCGGTCACCGCGACGGTCAAGAACCTCGCGGCGTCGCCGGCGACCGCGCCGGCCTCGTCGCTCAAGTTCTATCTCTCCGACGATCAGACGTTCGACGCCGGGGACGTGGAGCTGTCAGCGGTCCGCACCGTCCCGATCCTCGGCCCCGGCGGAATCTCGACCGCGATCACCACGCTCGCCATCCCGGCCTCGGTCACCACGGGCAACAAGTTCATCCTCGCGCGTGCCGACGCACTCGATCAGGTCATCGAGGCCGACGAGGGCAACAACGTCACCGCGCGGGCGATCGAGATCGGCGACTTCGCGGATCTGAAGATCGCCGCCGTGGCCGGGCCCGCCGCGGCGGGAGCCGGCCGGCCGATGACCGCGTCGTTCACCACACGCAACGCCGGCATCGCCCCGGTGGGGCCGTTCCGTGTGACTCTGTTCATGGCGATCGGGCCAAATCCGCCCCCGGTGCCCGACGACGGCACCGCTGTGGGCTTCAAGGACTTCACCGGCCTCGCTGCCGGCGCAAGCCTGGCCTCGACGTTCGTCGTCAACGTGCCGGCGAGCTTCGAGGCGGGCAGCTACTTCCTGTCCGCGGTCGCCGATACCGGCAACGCCATCCCGGAAGCCCCCGGCAACGACGGCCCCGCGGCCAACGGCCTCGTCGCGCTCAAGACGATCACCGTCATCCGACCCGACCTCGTGGTGAGCGCGCTCACCGGGCCGCCCCGCGCCGCACGTGGCGGCGTCGCCGCGGTCACCGCGACGGTCAAGAACCTCGCGGCGTCGCCGGCGACCGCGCCGGCCTCGTCGCTCAAGTTCTATCTCTCCGACGATCAGACGTTCGACGCCGGGGACGTGGAGCTGTCAGCGGTCCGCACCGTCCCGATCCTCGGCCCCGGCGGAATCTCGACCGCGATCACCACGCTCGCCATCCCGGCCTCGGTCACCACGGGCAACAAGTTCATCCTCGCGCGTGCCGACGCACTCGATCAGGTCATCGAGGCCGACGAGGGCAACAACGTCACCGCGCGGGCGATCGAGATCGGCGACTTCGCGGATCTGCAGATCACCGCCGTGGCCGGGCCCGCCACCGTGCGCGCGGGCCAGAACATGACCGTCTCGTTCACGGTCAAGAACGCCGGCACCGCGCCGGTGGGCGCGTTCAACGTCACCGTCTACCTGGCGCCGGCCGCCCCGCCGCCCGCGCCCGGCGACGGTGACGCCGTCGGCGTCAAGACGATCACGACGCTGGGCACGCTCGCGAGCCTCGCCGCGACAGCGGTGGTGACGGTGCCCGACGACCTGGCGCCCGGGGTCTACGCGCTCTCGGCCGTGGCCGACGCCGACGACACCATCCCCGAGCTAGGCGCGGCCGCCAACGGCAAGCTCGCCACGAAGACGATCACCGTCCAGCCGCCGTTGTAGTCGCGGGCGCCGCCTCGTAGAGGTAGCAGGCCACCGCGTGATCCGGGCCCACCGCGCGCAGCGGGGGCGGCGCGTCCGCGCAGTGCGGCATCGCGAAGGCGCAGCGAGTGCGGAAGCGGCAGCCGGAGGGCGGGTCGATCGGGTTGGGCGGATCGCCGGTGATCGGCGGGCGGTCCATGCGCCGGTCGGGATCCATGGTGGGCGCCGAGGCGAAGAGCGCCTGCGTGTAGGGATGCTTGGGCGACTGCGCCAGCGCCTCGGCGGTGCCCATCTCCACCACCTCACCCAGGTACATGACCAGCACGCGACTGCTGACGTACTCGATGACGTTCAGGTCGTGCGAGATGAACACGTAGGTGAGCGCGCGCTCCCGCTTCAGCTCGAGCAGGAGATTGAGCACCTGGGCCTGCACGGACTTGTCGAGCGCGGAGACCGGCTCGTCGAGCACCAGCAGCTTGGGATCGAGCACCAGCGCGCGCGCGATGTTGACGCGCTGGCGCTGGCCGCCGCTCAGCTCGTGCGCGTACCGCCGGCCGTAGAGACGCGGGTCGAGGCCGACGCGCCCCAGCAGCGCACGGGCCCGCTCGCGCGCCTCGGCCCGCGGCCGGCCGTGCACGAGGAGGCTGAAGGCCACCGTGTCCTCGATGGTCAGGCGCGGGTTGAGCGACGCGTAGGGATCCTGGAAGACCAGCTGCATGTCGCGGCGCAGGCGCTTCATGCGCGGCGGCCGGGCCGCCCGCACATCCTCGCCGGCGAAGCTCAGCGTCCCCGCATCCGGCTCGATCAGGCGCAGCACCAGCCGGGCCAGGGTCGATTTCCCGCAGCCGGACTCGCCGACGATGCCGAGCGTCTCGCCGGGATCGACGTCGAATGACACGTCGTCGACGGCCCGCACCCAGGCGTACGTGCGCTGCAGCATGCCGCCCCGCAGCGGGAAGTGCTTGCGCAGGCCACGCGCCTGCAGCAGCGGCGTCGGGCCGGGCGGAGCACTCAGGCGCGGATCTCCATGGCGTCGCGCAGGCCGTCGGACAACAGATTGAACGCCATCGAGGTCACGAAGATGGCCAGGCCGGGCAGCGCCGGCACGATCGCGTTGACGTAGATCGACTGGCGCAGCGTGTTCAGCATCAGCCCCCACTCGGCGGCCGGCGGCGTGACGCCGAGGCCGAGGAAGGACAGGCCGGCCGCCAGGATCATGGAGAGCGACACCTGGGTGCTGGCGAAGACCAGGATGGGGCCGAGCACGTTGGCCAGCAGATGGTGGCGAACGATCGGGCCCACGCCGCTGCCGCTGGCCCGCGCCGCCGCGATGTACTCCAGCCCCTTCACCTGCACGGTGGCGGATTCGGCCACTCGCACCACGCGCGGGATGAACACGATCGAGAGCGAGATCAGCGTGTTGGGCAGGCCGGGGCCGAGCGCGCCCGAGATCGCGATGGCCAGCAGGACGGCGGGGAACGCGTAGAAGATGTCCATCGTCCGCATCACGAGCGTGCCGGTGAGTCCGCCGACGTAGCCGGCCAGCACACCCAGCGCCGCGCCGACGACCAGGGCCACCACGACCGGCGTCAACCCCGCCACCAGCGTCATGCGTCCGCCCCACAGCAGGCGGCTCAGCATGTCGCGTCCCTGCTCGTCCGTGCCCAGCACGTGGCCGGGCGCGCCGACGGGAGCCAGCCGCAGCCGGATCAATCCAGCAGTGGGGTCGTACGGCGCCAGCCACGGGGCGAACACCGCCGAGAGCACGATGAGTATCAGCACGCCCGCGGCCAGCAGCGTGGTCCGATCGCGCGCCAGGCGCCACCGCACCGTGCGCCAGTACGACATCGGGACGATCTCGGGCGCCGGGGGACGCGACTCCCCGGCGTGAGCGAGGCGTCCCGTCGACTCGTCCGGCCCCACGCCGCCCATCGCACCGATGGCCATCAGTGGCGCGCGATCCGCGGATCGACCAGCGTCTGCACCAGGTCGACCACCAGGTTCAGCAGCACGAAGAACGTCGCCAGCACCAGAATCACGCCCTGCAGCACCGGGAGATCACGCTGGAAGATGGCGAGGTTCAGCAGATAGCCGGTCCCCGGCCACGAGAACACCGACTCCACCAGCACCGAGCCGCCGAGCGCGAAGCCGAACTGCAGCCCCAGCACGGTGAAGATCTGGGGCGCGGCGTTCTTGACCACGTGCGTGAACACGCGCCGCCCGACCAGCCCCCTGGCGCGCAGCGCCAGGACGAACTCCTGGTTCAGGATGTCGAGCGCCGCCGAGCGAACGACCCGCGTGATGACGCCGAGCGGGATGAGCGACAGCGCCACCGTGGGCAGCACCATGTGGCGCAGGTACTCGACGGGACCGCCGCCGTCGGCCGCGCCCATCGCCGGCAGCCAGTTGAGCTGCACCGAGAAGATGATGATCAGGATGATGCCGGCCCAGTAATATGGCACCGACACCCCGATGATCGCCACCAGGCTCGCCAGCCGGTCGAGCGCGCGCCCCTGGCGGAACGCAGCGATCAGGCCGAGCCCCACGCCACCCACGAAGGCCACGAGCGACGAGGACAGCGCCAGCACCAGGCTATTGGTGAAGGCGTCGCGGACGTCGAGAATCACGGGCCGCCGGGTGGCGATCGAGCGGCCGAGATCGCCGTGGGCCACGCGCCCGAGCCACACGAGGTATTGCACCGGCAGCGGCTTGTCGAAGCCGTAGGCCCGCTTGGTGGCCTCGATCTCGGCCTGGCTGGACTCGGCCGGCATCACCGCCGCGATCGGGTCGCCCGGGGCCAGGTGCACCATCGCGAACACGATGACGCTGGCCCCGAGCAGCGTCGGGATCGCGAGCAGCAGACGACGGCCGACGTACGTCCACACGGCGATCGGCTACTGACTCTCGCGGAATGCGTTGACGGCGGCTGGGCCCGGGCCGTCCGTGCGCGCCATCACGGCGAGCCGTTGTCGCCGTTCGAGCGGAGGGCTCGACTCGCGAGCCACCACCGATTCGACTGCTCGCCGACCCAACCCGCTCTGGGGGATGGGGGGCTACGAGCGAGTCGAGCCCGGAGCGAATTACGGCGACAGGCGAGCCGTGCGGGCGCGCACGGGCGGCCCGGGCCCAGCCGCCGTCAACGCATTCCGCGAGACTCATTAGCGCACCGTGACCGCGGTCAGATCCACGAACCAGCTCTGCGGCTGCACGAAGCCCTTCACCTTGGTCGACAGCGCACGCGGATTCTGGTCGTGGACGACGAAGATCCACGGCGCGTCGTCCACGATGATCTCGTGCAGCTTGGCCAGCGTGTCGTTCTGCTTGGCCACGTCGAAGGTGCGCTCGGCCTCGTCGATCAGCTTGTCGGCCTCGGGATTGATGTACGGCATCGTGTTGACCGACACCGGCACCACCGACTTGCTGTGGAAGAAGCGCCCGAAGCCGCTCCACGGCTCCAGGAAGTTCCACGAGATGTTCCAGGCGTTCAGCCCCTCGTTGTCGGGCGTGTGGAAGCCGGCGCGCCACCGGGTGAGCAGCGTGTTCCACTCCACCGGCTGCAGGTCGATGTCGATCCCCACGTCCTTGAGGTTCTTCTGGATCAGCTCGTTCATGGCCAGCGGCAGCATCTGGCCGGAGCCCGAGGTGGAGATCAGCTGGACGGCCTTGGCCGGGCGCTTGGTGCCGTCGAAGCCGGCCTGCTTGAGCAGCTCCTTGGCCTTGGCCGGATTGTAGTCGTACGTCTCCTTGGGCTTGCCGAACCACGGATGGCCCTTGTACACGACGCCGGTGGCCGGGATGCACGTGTCGTTGAGCAGGCTCTTGCAGATGCCCACGCGGTCGATCGCGTAGTTGGCCGCCTTGCGCACCAGCTTGTTGTTCCACGGCTCCTTGTCCAGACGGAGCGTGTGCGTCCAGTTGTGCGGATAGGAGTTCATCGCGATCGAAAAGCCCGCGCCCTTCAGCTGCGGGATGGAGTCGGGCGGCGGCACCTCGATCCAGTCGACCTGGCCGCTGCGCAGCGCGGCCAGCCGCGTGGTCGGCTCGGGCATGGGCAGCAGCACGAGCTTGTCGATCTTGGGCCGCCGCTTGGCGTCCCAGTACTGCTTGTTGGCCTCGAGCTCGAGCCGCTCGCGCGGGACGAAGCGCGTCACCTTGAACGGGCCGGTGCCGGAGGGCTGCTCGGCGAACTTGCGCCAGTCCTTGAACTTCTGCCACTGGGCCGGGGAGACGATCAGCATGTAGCAGAGCTGGTAGGGCACGAAGCTGGTCGGCTTGTTGGTCTCGAACTCCACGGTGTGGTCGTCGACCTTCGTGGCGCCGGTGACGGAGGCGATGCCGGAAGCTCACCTGCCCCGAGCCGTAGGGATCGAAGTGCGGCGCGTCCTTCTTCTTGATGGACTCGAACGAGAACACGACGGCGTCGGCGTTGAACGGGCTGCCATCGTGGAACGTCACGCCCTTGCGGAGCTTGAACACCCACTTCGTGGGCTGGTCCTTGCGCACTTCCCACGACTCCGCCAGCCCGGGCACCAGCGGGGCCAGCCGGTCGCCGCGCGTCAGATCCCACGCGATCAGGGGCTCGTAGATCTGATAGCCCACGAAGCGGAAGCCCTCGAAGCCGTTGTCGGTCTGGCCGCCGGTGTACGGGATGTCGCTGGCCGTCATCCCGATCCGCAGCGTGCCCTGCGCGAGTGCTATGCCGGTGAAGGACAGGGCGAGGACGAGGGCGAGCAGCACGGTGGCGAGGCGTCTCATGACGATCCTCCTTGGGTTCGACTGGTCCCGGCCGTGGCCGGGACCGCGGGTGAGCCGCCGAGGCGCTCGGCGACGAGGTGGCAGCGCGCGACGTGGCTGGCCGAGACGGGATGAACCTCCGGCGCCGTGGTCAGGCACACGTCGCGCGCGATCGGGCAGCGCGGTGCGAAGGCACAGCCGGGGGGCAGCAGCGCCAGGTTGGGCGGGGCCCCGGCGATGGGAACGAGCGGACGGCCCTTCTGGCCGCGGCGGACCGTCGCCAGCATCAGCCCCTCGGTGTAAGGGTGGGCGGGCCGCCGGAACAGCTCGCGGATGGGCGCCTGCTCGACGATCCGCCCGGCGTACATGACGGCGGCCTCGTCGGCGATCTCGGCGGCGACCCCGAGGTCGTGCGTGACGAAGATGACCGCCAGGCCCAGGCGCTGCTGCAGGTCACGCAGGAGCCACAAGATCTGCGCCTGCACCGTGACGTCCAGCGCCGTGGTCGGCTCATCGGCCAGGAGCAGCTCCGGCTCGCCGGCGAGCGCGATGGCGATCATCGCGCGCTGGCGCATGCCGCCGGAGATCTCGTGCGGGTAACTCTGCAGGCAGCGCTCGGGCGACGGCACCTGGACGAGATCGAGCAGCTCGCGCGCCCGCCGCGCCGCCGCGCGGTGGTCGAGACCACGGTGCTGCACGAGCGTCTCGACGATCTGCTCGCCGAGCGTGTAGACGGGGTCGAGCGCGGTCATCGGCTCCTGGAACACGAGGGAGACGACCCCACCGCGCAGTCGCACGCGGGCGCGCTCGTCGAGCTGGTTCACGTCCTGGCCCTTCACGAGCACCGCGCCGGTGACGCGGGTGCGGCCGGCGGGGTGGAGACCGAGAATCGCGCGCAGCGTGACGCTCTTGCCCGAGCCCGACTCGCCGAGGAGAGCCAGCACCTTGCCCGCGTCGAGCGAGAAGGTGACGTCGTTCACCGCACGCACGACGCCGTCGCGCGTCTCGAACGCCACGCTGAGATCTCGGACACTGAGGAGAGCCATGTCGGCGGACCCCGGGTGGCGGGGATCATAGCACTTGCTTGGCCCCGGGCTGTCCGGGCCCCTGAGCGGCGCGCCCATCACGGCAACGATGTACGCACAACTGTCATTGACAGCACCCCGACGGGTGTTAGAATCCCGCGCCAATAGACCTCACGCCCCCACATTTACACTCCAGCCCGCGCGCGGCGGGGCACGGGAAAGGAGCGCAGTCACGGTGATGAAGAAGAAGAGCGCAGGCAAGAAGGCAGTGAAGAGAACGCTCACCCTCGATAAGAGGTCGGTCAAGGATTTGACCGTCGCTCAACGAAAGCAGATCCAGGGCGGCAAAGCCAAAGCAATCATTTCTCTCGTTTGTGAAACCGGCCAGCGTTGAGACGGTTCTCGATGTAACGCGTCTCTTACCAGCCAGTCGGCGATGAGCGCTGAGTTCGTTCTCCCCTCCGACTTCTGGCCGCAGTTCGTGACACACCGCTGGGGCAAAATCCCGTTCGTGATCAAGAAGCCTTTCCCCCAGCCGCTGGCGACAGCTCACGAGGTGTTCCTGGCCACCCGCCACGCCGCTGATCAGTTTCGCGCCGGTGGTTCGAGTGTTCGCATTCGTTTCTACATGGAAGATGGCTTCAGCTTACAGCCTGCACCTTACCTGCCTGATGCGAACGATCACTCCGCTGAGGCGTATGCCGCACGAGTGACCGGGAAGATAGATGGTCGGTGCTTTGGACTGATACTCAACGGATTCCAGGCCTACGACGCTGAGCTCTGGCGCCGGGTGAGAGAATTCCTTCGGGGCCTTTTGACCGAGATTTCGATCCAACCGATGGTTGAAGGCGTCTTGTTCTTCGGCAACTACGACAAGACTCCACAAGGAATACATAAAGATCCAGTCGACATTTTCCTGTTCGTCATCGAAGGGCGCAAGAAGATGTATCTCTGGCCGGAAGAATTCTTTCACGAGGGAGATCACGACGCGCGGCTGGACTCGGATTTTGCCGTACTTCGTCGTGATGCCATCGTGTTAGAGGGAGAGCCGGGCGATGTGATCTACTGGCCTTCAGGTTACTGGCATGTCGGCGAGTCCGTTGGTGGCTTGTCGCTCAGTCTCAGCCTCGCGCTCAAACCATTGCAGCCCTCGAGCGAGATCCTGGACCACCTGAAACAATACATCGAAGAGTTCGTCAACGCGTCACTCCACGAGGGCAGTTTCCCCACGACGCCGGAGGAACTCGAGGGAAGCGCAGCGATGATTGCCGGGGTGACCAAGCTGGCGCTCAAGGCACTCCACAAGGCAAACCGTAACCCGGATTTTGCCGAAGCGATTCAGGTCTCCTGGCTCGATCGCCTGACCGCCTCAGGGAGCGACCCTGCGGTCGCCGGCCGCCGTTGCCTTGTATGAAACTGGCCACAGCACGTGGCCGCGACCGAGCTAGCGTTTGTGCACGGCTCCCCGGAATACCCGATCTCTGGATTCCGCGTCGCAGACCACCACCTACGCATGCTCAGCGAACGGGTCACGCGTTTCCGGCGAACCGTTCCCGGCTCGTTCCGCGGCAGCGCGCGGCGTCCGAAGATGGCCTGCTGAGAGCAGCGTAATAGGAGATGATGAAGGTGCAGACCCTGACTTCGGGACGGACTCCGAAGATGATCAAGCTGCTGGAGCGACTGAATAGCGGAGAGGCTCTACAGGTGAAGGACCCTGATCGAGGAGCATGACGCGGACGGGTCACACAGGGCGGTGGTGTCGTCTTCAACACCGTGCCGGAAGGGATACGCACGGTCCTTTCGAAGCTCTACAGCTTGAGAGCAATTTCAGAGAGGTCGACGACCACGACGCCGGAGGGATACGCACGGTCCTTTCGAAGCTCTACAGCTTGAGAGCAATTTCGAGAGACGTCTGACGACCGTGACGCCGACCGCGCCTCGACCGAAGCGGGGCTCGAGCCGAAGTAAGTAGACGATCGCGCGGCCGCTCAGGCCTGCTTGGCCTCGAGCTCGGCCCAGCGCGCGTAGAGCCGGTCGACCTCGGCGCGGGCGGCGTCGAGCGCGGCGTAGCGCTCCTGGAGCGCGGCGGGATCGGAGGCGATCGCCGGATCGTCGGCCGCGCGCTCGGCACGCCTCGAGCGCGGCCTCCGCGTCGAGGATCGCCTGCTCCATGCCGTCCCACTCGCGCTGCTCGAGGTAGCCGAGGCGCTTCGGACGCGCGCGCTCCCGCTCGGGCGGCGCGCTCCGGCCGGCTTGCGCGGCGCCGGCGCCGCCGGCGTCGCGGGCGGCCTCCCACTGCGCGTAGTCGGCGAACGTCGCGGCCCCGCCCCGCCCGTCGAGGGCCAGGATCACCGTGGAGACGCGCTCGAGCATGAAGCGGTCGTGGGTCACGAGGACGAGCCCGCCGGCGAACTCGGCGAGGCTGTCCTCCAGCACCTCCAGCGTCGGGATGTCGAGGTCGTTGGTCGGCTCGTCGAGCAGGAGCAGGTCGGCCGGCTCGCGCATCAGCCGCGCGATGAGGATCCGCGCCTGCTCGCCGCCCGACAGGCGCCCCACCGACACCTCGAGCTGCTCGGGCCGGAAGAGGAAGCGCTTGGCCCAGGAGGCACGTGGACGCTCCGGCCCTGCCACGATGACCGCGTCGCCCTCGGGGGCCAGCGCGCGGCGCAGGGTCTGCGCCGGATCGAGGCCGCCGCGGTCCTGCTCGAAGCGCACGATGCGCAGGCCGTCGGCGCGCTCGACCGTGCCGGCGTCGGGCGCCTGGCGCCGGCGAGCACGTCGAGGAGCGTCGTCTTGCCGCTGCCGTTCGGGCCGATCACGCCGACCCGCGTGCCCGGGCGTGAGGACGAGGTCGAGGCCGTCGACGAGCCGCCGGCCGCCGAGCGACTTCGTGAGCGCCGCGCGCGACGAGCAGCCGGCGCGTCCGGCGCTGCGACGAGGTGAAGTCGATTCCGGCCGTGGCCGCGAGCCCGCGCGCTCGGGCGTCCTCGGCCAGCTCCTCGATGAGGCGCTCCGCCTCCTGGATGCGGCCCTTCGCCTTGGTCGAGCGCGCCTTGGCGCCGCGGCGCAGCCACTCGATCTCGCGGCGCACCGTGTTGGCGAGCGACGTCCTGGTACGCCGCCTGGCCGCGCAGGAACTCGTCGCGGCGGGCGAGGAACTCGCTGTAGCGTCCCGTCGCGTCTCGAACAGGCCGTCCGGGTAGGCGCGGTTCAGCTCGAGCATGCGCGTGGCCACGTGCTCCAGGAAGTAGCGGTCGTGGCTCACGACCAGGAAGGCGCGCGCGCGCTCGGCCAGCACAGTCCTCCAGCCAGAGGATGCCGTCCACGTCGAGGTGATTGGTCGGCTCGTCCATCAGGAGGACGTCGGGCGCGGCCGCCAGCTCGCGCGCGATGGCCAGGCGCTTCCGCCAGCCGCCGGACAGCGTGTCGATCGCCGCGCGCCCGTCGGCGAAGCCGGCGCGGCCGAGCGCCTGGGCGAGGCGACCGGGCCGATCGTCTTCGTCGACGCCGGCCAGCGCCGCCAGCAGCGACGTCCTCGACCGTGCCGCCGGTCGGGAAGACCGGGTCCTGCGGGACGTAGCCGACGCGGACGCCGCCGCGCAGCGAGCGGGTGCCGCGGTCGGGCGTCTCGATGACCGGCGAGGATCTTGAGCAGGGTGGACTTGCCGGAGCCGTTGGGGCCGACGAGACCCGCCTGGTCGCCTTCGAGCAGTCCGAACGACAGGTCGCTCGAAGAGCGACCGCGGTCCCGATAGGCCTTGCTCACCGCCTGACAGCTCAGGAGGAGCGGGCGGGCCATCCGACGCTACTTCTTCTTCTTCGGCTTCTTCTTTTCCTTCCGCATGCCCTTGCCCTTCGCCATGCGCTCACCCCCTCTCGCCGAGCCGCTGACCGATGTCCTTCGACGATTATAAGCATCGATCGGCGTGGCGACGAAGAGGAAGCGTGCTTGGCGGCGATCAGAGCCGTCCGTTCGGGGCGACCAGGACCTTGCCGGTGCGCTCGCCGCGCTGCGCGTGGGCCAGGGCCATGGTGATCTCTTCGATCGGGTAGACCTTCTCCACGGGCGCCGAGAGGATCCCCTTCAGCACCTGCTCGCCGAGGTCGGCGTAGATGGCCCGGATCTGCGCCAGTGAGCGGGTGGCCAGGCCGCGGCCGAGGATGAAGCCGACCAGCGTCTGGCCGTTGCCGACCAGCGCGGCGCGGGACATCACCGGGTCCTCGCCGCTCATCGAGCCGTAGTTGCAGACGACGCCCCCCTCGCCCACGCACGCCGACAGCCGCGCCGTGGCCTGACCCGAGACCGCATCCAGGCCGAGCCGGACGGACGCACCCCCCGTCAGCGTCTTCACGCGCTCGGCCAGGTCAGGCCCGTCGACCACGCAGGCATCGGCGCCGAGCGACGTCAGCTCGGCGAAGAGCGATTCCCGCCGCACCACGTTGACGGTCTTGAATCCACGGGCCCGGGCCAGCGTGATCACGAGCCGGCCGACGGCGGAGTTGGCCACGTTCTGGATGACCCAGTCCCCTGGCTTCAGGGCGACGATGTCGGTCAGGAGCAGCAGGGCGGTCGGCGGGTTGATGCGCAGCATCGCGCCCTGGAGGACATCGATGCCCGGCGGCACCGGGATGACGTCGTCGCCCTTCACGCGCCGCCGCTGGGCCCAGTTCTCCCGCTGCAGGTTGATGACCAGGTCACCCGGCCTGACGTGCGTGACGCCGGCGCCGACGGCGGTGACCCGGCCCAGGCACTCTGCACCCGGGGTCGCGGGCAACGTCGGCCGCAGGCGATAGCCGCCGCGGCACATCGAGATGTCGGCGGGATTGATCGGAAACGCGAGCACGTCGAAGACGACCTCGCCGGCCGCCGGCGCCCCGACGTCCGGCGTGTCCGCGCAGCGCACGCCCTCCTCCGGCTTGCCGTAGCGCTCGAGAATCGCCTGCTTCATCGCGCGGGAATCTTCCAGCCGAGCCAGTCGCAGACGGCGCGGCCCATGACCAGCTCGAGGTCGCGGCCCTTGAGCCACGGCAGCTCCTCGGTGAACATCGTCACGCACTGCCGCCACGAGCACGGCATGCGGGTGATGTCGGTGCCCCAGAACATGCGCTCGGGACCGAAGGCGTCGTAGATCTGCTGCAGTGTATTCGTGGATGTTGCGATACGGATAGGCCTCGCTCGAGTAGCTCGGCGCGCCGGTCGCCTTGATCGCCACGTTGGGGTACTTGGCCAGCGCCAGCATCGCCGGCAGGTTCGCCCAGCGCCGCGTCGTCCTTCGCCGCCGCGGACCGGCCGAGATGGTCGATGATCAGCTTCAGCCGGGGATGCCGCTCGGCGATCTGCGCCGACCTGCGGCAGATAGTTCGCCGGCCATCAGCGCGATCGGGCAGCCCGGCGCGTCTCGGCGGCCGGCCACAGCCAGTCGATCGTGCCGTCGGTCGGCCAGCTCTTCTGGTGCGGCTGGGTGAAGGCGAAGCGCAGCCCGAGCATGCCCGGGCCGGCTCTTCCAGCCGTCGATCAGCGCGCGGCTCTCCGGGCTTGTCGAGCGGGAAGTTGCCGAGGATGCGCGAAGCGGTTCGGGATGCTGGCGCGCCGCCTCGACCGCGAGCTCGTTGGAATTCGGATCCCAGACGCCGGCGGATGGATCACGCGCGGCGTCGACGCCGGCCTCGTCCATCTCCTTCAGCAGATCGTCCTCGGTGAAGGCGGCGACCTGACGGTGGTCGGCGTTGGTCGGCTTGCCGCTGCTCCAGATATGCACCTGCGCGTCGACGATCAGCATGGCGTGCTCCTCAGCGAGACCGAGTTCGAGGGTCGATGACGCCGACCCGGATCCGGATTAGACCATATCGGCGCGCGGCCGTCAGGCGCCTGGATCCCCGGCTGGCCGCGACGTTCTTCGATTCACCGCAAGATCCGGAGTGTCGCGCCAGGCCGGCCAGGGTATCTCGGAGGTCATGGCGCGCCCGACATGGTGGCCCTTCCTGCGCGCCGATCTGCTCGCCGTCGCGGCGGTGGTGAACTGGGGTCTGAGCTACGGGCTCACGAAGCTGGCGCTCGCGCAGTGGCGTCCGCTCACGTTCACCGGCACGCGCTTCGTCGCCATGGCGCTCATCGCGGCGACGGTCCTGAGAACCCAGGGCCGACTGCACGTTCTCGTGGGACCCGATCGCGCTCGTTTCTTGCTCGGCGGGCTCCTCGGCTTCACGCTCTACCAGCTCGGCTTCGTCCTCGGCCTCGACCGCACCTCCGCCCTGTCCTCGACGCTACTGCTGGCCACCATTCCCCTCTTCTCGCTGCTCTTCCTCCGGCTCGGTGGCGTCGAGCGCGTGCGCAGTCGGCAGTGGGCGGGGGTCGTCCTGGCCATCGTCGGCGTCGGTCTCCTGGTCCTGGCCAAGGGCGACGCGCCGCGGCTGGCCGACGCCCGGCTGGGCGACGGGCTCAGCCTCGGCGCGGCCGCCAGCTTTGCCCTCTATGGCATCGTGACGCGGCCGCTCGGCGACCGATACCCCGCGTCCACGGTGCTGGCGGGCTCGCTGCTGATCGGCAGCCTCCCGCTCATCCCGCTGGCGCTGCTGGAATCTCCACCGCAGCGCTGGGCGGCGATCGCGCCTTCGGGCTGGGCGATCTGGCTCTACTCGGTCGTCGTCCCCGTGTACCTGGGCTACACGTGGTGGACGGCCGCCCTCACCGCGCGCGGCGTGGCGGCCATCGCGCCGTACGTGCTGCTGGTCCCGCTCGTGGGCGGGGCGATCGCGGTCGCCGGGCTGGGCGAGCCGCTCACCCCGTGGCTGGCTCTCGGCTCGGCGCTCATCCTGCTCGGCCTCGCGCTCGGGCGCGACTGGCTTCCTCACCTGCCGCGCCCGCGCCGGTGAATCGATCTCTGCACGGTTGACCTGCCACGGCGCGCCTCGTACTCTCGCCCCACGACCATGGAGATGCTCGCCACGCCACGAGCCCGCCGCTGGACACGCGCCGAGTACGACCGCTTGATCGACCTCGGCGTCTTCGAACCCGGCGAGCGCCTCGAGCTGATCGACGGCGTGCTGATGGTCCGCGAGCCGCAGGGCAGTCGCCACGCGGCCGGGATCCGGCGCGTGCTGGCGGCGCTGCGGCGAGCGCTGGGCGACGCCTGGCAGATCGACTCGCAGCTGCCGATCGCACTCGACGAAGCTTCCGAGGTGGAGCCCGACGTCGCCGTCGTACCGAGCGATCCGCGCCACTACCGTGACGCGCACCCATCGGCGGCGGTCTTGATCGTCGAGGTTGCCGACAGTTCGTACCGGATCGATCGCGAATACAAGATGAGCCTCTACGCGCGCGCCGGCATCTCCGAGTGCTGGATCGTCGATCTCGCGCGAGACACCCTCGAGGTCCATCGCGAGCCGGAGCCGTCGCCCGACGCGCGGTACGGCTGGCGCTATGTCCGCGTCCAGACTCTGCGTCCCCCGGCGGGCGTCTCGCCGCTCGTCGCCCCGACCATCGTCATTCTCGTCGCCGACCTCTTGCCCTGACCACGGGAGCCACGCCAATGCCCATCGCCACCCCCGAGATCTACGCGGCCATGCTCGATCGCGCCAAGGCCGGCGCGTTCGCCTATCCGGCCATCAACGTCAGCTCGTCCCAGACGCTGAACGCCGCCCTGCGCGGCTTCGCGCAGGCGAAGAGCGACGGCATCGTGCAGGTGTCCACGGGAGGGGCGTCGTATCTCTCCGGTGTCGACGACATGGCGGTCGGCGCCACCGCGCTCGCGGAGTACGCGCACGTGGTCGCCGCCAAGTATCCGGTGCAGATCGCGCTGCATACCGATCACTGCCCCAAGGACCGCCTCGACCGTTACGTGCGTCCGCTGATCACGCTGAGCCAGGAGCGCGTGGCGCGCGGGCAGGGCCCGCTCTTCCAGTCGCACATGTGGGACGGCTCGGCGCTGCCGCTGCGGGAGAACCTCGACATCGCGCGCGAGCTGCTGGCCGCCTGCGCCAAGGCCAGGATCGTGCTGGAGCTGGAGATCGGCGTGGTGGGCGGCGAGGAAGACGGCATCGTGGGCGCCATCAACGAGAAGCTCTACTCCACGCCCGAGGATGCGCAGCTCACCGCGGAGGCGCTGGGGACGGGCGCGCAAGGCCGCTACCTCCTGGCGGCCACCTTCGGCAACGTGCACGGCGTCTATCAGCCCGGGCACGTCAAGCTCCGCCCGGCGGTCCTCAAGCAGATCCAGGACACGGTGGCGGGCCGCGCGGGCCGGGCCAAGCCGTTCGATCTCGTCTTCCACGGCGGCAGCGGCTCGCTGCTGGAGGAGATCCGCGAGACGCTCGACTACGGCGTGGTGAAGATGAACATCGACACCGACACGCAGTACGCCTTCACCCGGCCGCTGGTCGATCACGTGATGAAGAACTACGACGGCGTGCTGAAGGTCGACGGCGAGGTCGGCGAGAAGAAGGCCTACGACCCGCGCACGTGGGGCAAGGCGGCCGAGGTCGGCATGACCGCCCGGGTCGTCACCGCGTGCGAGGATCTCCGCTCCGCGGGGACGACCCTGGGCAAGGGTTAGGGCGCGCGCTCGTCTACTTCGGCACCAGGCCCTTGAACTTCGGCATGACCTCCTTGGCCAGCAGCTCCATCGAGTGCTGCCAGGCCTTGGGGTTGTCCGAGTAGTCGAAGCAGAAGAGCAGCAGCGTCCCGAAGCCGCCCACCTGCTCGTAGATCTCGTGCAGGCGATTGGCCACCGTGCTCGGTGAGCCGACCAGCCAGTTGTGCTTGCGCGCAGTACTCCGGCGTCACGTCGGAGTCCGGGACGTCCGGCTTGTGCTTGAGATACTCCGTGAACTGGAAGGCCGAGAGCAGCGGCAGGAAGTACTCCTTCATCATCCGGCCCATCATCCCGCCCGCCGACAGCCGCATGGCCTCGGCGTCGGTGTCGGCGATGAAGATCTCGCGCACCAGCCGCCAGTCCGAGCGCTTCGGGGTGCGCCCGCTCTTGGCGGCGCCGATCTCGACCGACTCCCAGTGGCTTCCCACGTAGGTGGGGTTCAGGTTCAGGCTCATCGGCCAGTAGCCGCGCTCGCCGGCGAGCTTCAGCGTGTCGGAGCCCTTGCTCACGCCGGCCACGCCGATGGGCGGATGGGGCTTCTGCAGCGGCTTGATGTGTGGCTTGAGCGTGTCGAGCATCGTCCCGGTCTTGGTGACGTGCCAGTACTTGCCCTTGTAGTCGAACTCGGCCTCGTCGGACCACAGCCGTAGAATGATCTCCAGCGACTCGCGGGTCATCTCGCGATGCTGCCCCGACATGCCGTCGACGTTGAACATGGCCCAGTCGCTCGGCAGCCCGCTGGCCGCCACGCCGAAGTTCAGCCGACCCTGGGCGAGATGGTCCAGCATGGCGACCCGGTTCGCGAGCTCGGCGGGATGGTGATAGGGCATGAGGAACCCGCCGGGGCCGATCCGCATCCGCTTGGTCTGCAGCAGCGCCTGGGAGACGAGCAGGTCCGGCGCGGGATGCGGCTCCCACGGCGCGGTGTGGTGCTCGCCGATCCAGGCCTCGCTGAAGCCGAGCTCGTCCGCCCAGCGCAGCGTCTGGAGATCCCACTGGTGCCCGTCGAAGAGACCACGCTCGGGCGGATGCGAAGGCATCGTGAACAGGCCGTAGTCCATGGGACCCTCCTGGTTGCGGCTCGCCCGCGGCGTATGCTACACCGCGTCGCAGGCGCGGGCCACCCGCAGGAGGCAGGCATGGCGGACTACATCCTGGTCGAGAAGTCCCAAGGCGTGGCGATCCTGACCATGAACCGTCCGGAGCAGCTCAACGCCATGAACAACCAGCTCAGCACCGAGCTGCACGAGGCGGTCACCCGCATGAGCGCGGATGACGAGGTCGGCTGCATCGTGATCACCGGCAGCGGCACCCGCGCGTTCTCGGCCGGCGGCGATATCCACGAGCAGCGCGAAGACGATCGCACCCGCAGCCCGGCCGAGCTGGACGCGCGCAACGCGGTGCGCGCGCGCGGCAGTTACGACATCGGCGCCTGCCCCAAGCCGACCATCGGCATGATCAACGGCCTGGCCTACGGCGGCGCCGGCGTGCTCGCCTCCTCGCTCGACATGCGCGTGGGCTGCGAGCACGCGAGCTTCCGCTTCCTGGCCGCCGCCTACGGGCGCATCAACAGCACGTGGACGCTGCCCAACCAGGTGGGGTGGCCGATCGCCAAGGAGCTGCTCTTCTCCGGGCGCGTGGTCGAGGCCGAGGAGGCCCACCGCATCGGCCTGCTCAACCACCTGGTGCCGTGCGCGGAGCTGCGGGCCAAGACGATGTGGCTGGCCACGATGATCGCCAAGAACCGGCGCGAGGCGGTCATGGGCGTGAAGGCCCTGCTCCTTCAAGATCTCGGACGCTCGCTCGAGGAGCAGTGGGCCAACGAGCGCAGCTACACCACCAACGTGATGCGGGGCGCCAAGGCCGAGGCGGCCTTCCCGGACTTCATCGCCCGCAAGGGCCGGCCCCTGCAGCGCGAGGTCTGACGGTGCGATACACTGCCTCCGCCTGGGCCACCCCGGCCATCCAGCAAAGGAGCACACCATGAAGGCTGCCGTCTTCCACGGTCCCCACAAGCCGCTCACCATCGAGAACGTCGACATCGCCAAGCCCATCGGGCGCGAGGTGCTCGTGCACACGGTGGCCAGCGGCGTCTGCCACAGCGACCTGCACTTCATCGAGGGCCTCTATCCGTTCGCCGCGCCCGCCATCCTCGGCCACGAGGCGGCCGGCATCGTCGAGGCGGTCGGTCCCGCCGTCGACGAGTTCAAGCCGGGCGATCACGTCATCTGCTGCCTGTCGGTCTTCTGCGGCCACTGCGAGTACTGCCTCACCGGCCGCACGCACCTCTGCCAGAGCCGGCCGGTGCGCGCGACCACCGAGCCGCCGAAGCTCACCTGGAACGGCGCGCCCGTCAACCAGTTCGCGAACCTGTCGAGCTACGCCGAGCAGATGCTGGTGCACGACAACGGGCTCGTGAAGGTCCGCGACGACATGCCGCTCGACCGCGGCGCGCTCATCGGCTGTGGCGTGACGACGGGTGTGGGCGCCGTGCTGAACACGGCGAAGGTGGAGCCCGGCACGACGGTGGTCGTGTTCGGCGCCGGCGGCGTCGGGCTGGCGGCCATCCAGGGCGCGGTCATCGCCGGCGCGCGCATGATCATCGCGGTCGACGTCGTGGCCAGCAAGCTGGAGACGGCCAAGTCGCTCGGCGCCACCCACGCGGTCGACGCGTCGAAGGACGATCCGGTCAAGGCCATCCGCACGCTGACCGGCCCGGGCGTCGACTACGCGTTCGAGGCGATCGGTCTGAAGAAGGCGGCCGAGCAGGCCTTCGAGTGCCTGCGCCCGGGCGGCACCGCGACGATCGTCGGCATGATCCCGGTCGGGCAGAAGATCGAGCTCGACGGCCCGTCGTTCCTGCGCGAGAAGAAGGTCCAGGGCTGCAGCATGGGCACCAACCGCTTCAAGGTCGACATGCCGCGCTACGTCGAGTTCTACCGCCAGGGCCGCCTCAAGCTCGACGAGATGATCACCCGCCGCGGCCGCCTGGAAGACGTCAACGAAGCGTTCCGCGCCATGAAGGCCGGCGAGGTCGCCCGCACCGTTCTGATGTTTGATTAGGTCACATGGGGGGCCCCGAGCGGGCCCCCCAAGCCCCCCGCGCTCCGCGCCCCGGCGGAGCCGTGGCGCTTCGCGAGCGGCGTTTGGACCTGCGGTCTTTCGCTTCGGTGGTTCGGTGGAGGAGGTCCTCATGATTACGGCGACCGTGCGTTACAAGCTGCCGCCTTCGATCGACTATGCGGCGTGTCGCGCGCACTTCCACAAGATCGCGCCGGGATTCCAGCCGGTGAAGGGGCTGATCAGCAAGCACTTCATCTGGAGCGAGAGCGGCTGGGCCGGCGGCGTCTACCAGTGGCAGACGCTGGAGGACGCCAGGCGCTTCTACAGCGGCCCCTGGCTCGACGGCATCGTCGAGCGCTACGGCATGCGGCCGGAGATCGAGTTCTACGAGGTGTTCGCGCTCACCGACAACGCGCGCGGCACCGTCGAGCTGTTCGAGGAGCCGGCCATCGCAGCCCGCTGATCCCACACACCAAATATAATCGCGCCAGATCGCTGACGATCGCGCGACGCCGACGGGAAAGGAAGACTCATGGCGACGATCACCGGCTCCGAAGTCCTCGCCAAGGCGCTGCGGACGCAGGGCGTGGACACGATGTTCTACCTGATGGGCGGGCCGATGCTGGAGACGGAAGCCGCGGCCATCGCGCTCGGCATCCGCGCCGTCGACCACCGGCACGAGCAGGCCGCGTCGTTCGCCGCTCACGCCTACACGCGCGTGCTGCGCCGTCCCGGTGTGTGCATGGGCGCCTCCGGCCCCGGCGCGACGAATCTGCTGACCGGCGTGGCCACGGCGTTCACGGACTGCGCGCCGCTGGTCGCCATCGGGGGCTCCAGCCCCCGCGTGTCCTTTGGCATGGAGGCCTTCCAGGAGATCGATCAGCTCGCGGTGTTCAAGCCAGTCACCAAGTGGGCGGAGCGGTGCTACGACGCCAAGCGCATCCCCGACGTGGTGGCCAGCGCGTTCCGTCACGCCACCAGTGGCCGGCCCGGTCCCGTCTACATCGACATGCCGGGTGACGTCCTCGGCGAGAAGATCGAGGAGGACGAAGGTCACGTACGCGCCGGCGTGGAAGCCGTCACCGCGCACGCACGGCGACACCGGCGCCATCAAGGAGGCCATCGCGCTGCTCGCCAAGGCCGAGCGCCCGCTGGTGATCGCCGGCAGCGGCGTGTGGTGGTCGGACGGCGCCGCCGCGCTGCAGACCTTCGTCGAGGCCGCGGGCATTCCCTTCTACACCAAGCCGATCTCGCGCGGCCTGATCCCCGAGGACCACGCGCTGTCGTTCCTGAACGCGCGCAGCACGGCGTTCACCGAGGCCGACGTCCTGCTGGCCGTGGGCACGCGCTTCGACTGGATGATCCAGTTCGGCCGGCCGCCGCGCTTCGGCGCCGACGTCAAGGTCATCCACGTGGACGTCAATCCCGCCGAGCTCGGCCACAATCGTGACGTCGATGTCCCGATCGCCGGCGACGCGCGGGCGGTGCTGGAGCAGCTCACCGCAGAGGGGCGCGGCAAGCTCGACCCCAAGCGCTACGGCAACTGGACGGGTCGGCTCCGCGTGATCGACGCCGAGAAGGGCGCCGAGTCCGACAAGGCGATGTCGTCCGACAAGCTGCCGATCCATCCGCTGCGCCTCTGCAAGGAGGTGCGCGACTTCATGCGGCGCGACACCATCCTGGTCGTCGACGGCCAGGAGATCCTGAACTTCGGTCGGCAGGCGATACCGACCTACACGCCCGGGCACCGGCTCAACTCCGGCGCGTTCGGCACGATGGGCGTCGGCCTGCCGTATGGCGTGGGCGCCAAGGTCGCCAAGCCCGACGCGCACGTGCTGGTGCTGCACGGCGACGGCTCGTTCGGCATCAACGCGATGGACATCGACACGGCGGTCCGCCACAAGATCAACGTCGTGTGCGTCATCAGCAACAACGGCGGCTGGACGGCGGACGCGCCGTGGTCGCGGCCGCTGCCCAAGCCGGGCCGCAACCTCGGCTTCACGCGCTACGACCGGCTGGCCATGGACCTCGGCGCCCACGGCGAGCACGTCGAGAAGCCCAACGACATCCGCCCCGCGCTGGAGCGCGCCTTCGCCGCCGGCAAGCCCGCCGTCGTCAACGTCATCACCGACCACACCGCGCGCGCCCAGACCGTACGCTTCTCCGCGTATTCGACATGACCACCGCGACCGACGCCTCAGCGAGGGACAGGCAAAAGATGTAGGCGACAAGACTGTCGGCGAGAAAATGGACGTGGCCGACCCGAGACCACACCAAGAGGAATACGACCGCTGCGGACCTGGCTGCCTCGGTGACGCCCAGCGGTGTTCGGAGTACTCGGGAGATCGTAAGCGCGAGCGTCGAGCGGACGCCGCGTCACCCCGAGCAGTGGGGGGTGTGGGGGGCCATTTCGGGGCCCCCCACCTACAAATGGAAAGAACGAAAGGAGGCTCTCTCAATGCCCAAAGCGCTCGACGGCATTCGCGTGCTCGATCTCACGCAGTACGAGGCCGGCCCCAGCAGCACGCAGATGCTGGCGTGGCTCGGCGCCGAGGTCATCAAGATCGAGCCGCCCACCGGCGAGCCGGGACGCATCGCCCTGTCCGACAAGCGCGGCGAGGACTCCTGGTTCTTCATGCTGCTGAACTCCTGCAAGAAGGGCGTGACGCTCAATCTGAAGACGCCCCGCGGCAAGGCCATGCTCGAGGAGCTGGTGAAGGTCAGCGACGTCGTCGTCGAGAACATGGCGCCGGGCGTGATGGATCGCCTGGGCCTCGGCTACACGCGCCTGAAGCAGCTGAACCCGCGCCTCATCCACGCCTCGGTGAAGGGCTTCGCCGTCGGCGGGCCGTACTCGGACTACAAGAGCTTCGAGTGGATCGCCCAGGCCATGGCCGGGGCCATGAGCATGACGGGCTCGCCCGACGGCCCGCCGACCAAGGCCATCGGCGGCCTCGCCGATACCGGCGCCGGACTGCACACCGCCATCGGCATCCTGGCCGCCATCATCCAGCGCCAGGCCACCGGCGTGGGCCAGCAGATCGAGGTCGCCCAGCAGGACGCCGTCGTCAACCTGCTCCGCATCCACCTGCGCGAGACCTACGTGAGCGGCAAGCCCGCCCCGCGCCAGGGCAACCGCTCGGCGGTGGCGGCGCCGTCCAACATCTATCGCTGCAGTCCGGGCGGGGCCAACGACTACGTCTTCATCCACTGCGCCACCCAGGAGATGTGGATCTCGCTGACCAAGATCCTCGGCCGGCCGGAGCTCGGCAAGGATCCGCGCTACGAAGACCGCCGCGATCGCGTGCTGTTCGGCGACGAGATCGACGCCATGATCACGGCGTGGACGGAAGTTCGCCCCAAGCACGAGGTGCTGTCGATCCTGGCCGGCGCCGGCATTCCCTGCGGCGCGGTGCTGGATTCGACCGAGGTCCTGTCCGATCCGCACCTGCGCCAGACCGGCTTCATCACCGATCTCGAGCATCCACGCCGGGGCGTCTACCCGATGCCGGGCAACCCCGTGAAGCTGGCCGACTCGCCGACCGACATGGTGCGGGCGCCGCTGCTCGGCGAGCACAACGCGGAGGTCCTGGGCAAGCTGCTCGGCTGTAGCGAGGCCGACATCGAGACGCTGCGGCGCGACGGCGTCATCTGACGTAGTAGCCGCTGGGCGGAAGGATGGCGGCGACCTCGACCCTGGCGTCGGGGCGTGACAGAGGGGCGACCGCGGCGCCGGGGCGCAGGATCGTGATCTCACGATAGTGCCAGCCGGAAGACTGCATGGCCGCGGTGACCGGATCGCGGCACACTTCGAGGACACGGTCGACGAGGTTGAGGATCCAGTAGTCCGCGATGCCGGCGCGCGCGTAGAGGGCGGCCTTGGTCCCGCGATCGGCGTCGAGCGATGATTCCGCGACCTCGACGACCAATACGGGGCGAGCGGGATGCGCCGCCACGTAGTCGTTCCAGCTGCCGGGCACCACCGCAAGATCAGGTTCCGGCTCGGATTCATCGTCGAGGGCGATTGGCATCTGGCAACGCACGGTCCACCCGGTGCCGAAACAGAGCCGCAACGCGTCTTCGATCAGCCCGACCGCGGTCGTGTGAAGCGTCCCCTGCGGCTCGCTGACGATCAGATGGCCGCCGAGCAGCTCGAGGTGCTCGCTGGCCCGGAAGACCCCCAGCTCGATGAGACGATCGTATTCGGCGCGAGTCCAGCGCCGCACCTGCGCGAGTGACGTCGCCATGATCCTCACGCTAGCGAGCCCCGGCGTCGGCGTCAACGTCACGAATCCGCGACAACGCGGGGTGGCTATGCCGGCCCGACGAATCCGATGTAGAGACCACAGGCGTCTTGCGGGCCCACCAGGATCGCCTGCTCGCCGGTGTTGCGCGTGCCGCGGGCCGGCGGCGCCCCGCCGTGGTGACCGATCCACCGCGCGCCCGCCTCCATGCTCCGCGTCCGGTACAGCACCTGGAACGGCCCGGGGCCGCGCCGGGCCAGCGACTCGGCGGTGGGGCCGGCTTCCGCCGGCTGCGCCACGGCGATGCCCGTCGCGCCGATGTCGAACACCGCCATGTCCGCCTTGATGACGTTGCCGCGCTGCAGTCGGGGGACGGGCAAGCCCAGGACCTGGCTGTAGGTCCGCGCCGCCGCGTTGACGTCCTCGACCGCGATGTAGACGCGATCCGTCCGCAGCACGCCGTTGGGATGATCGCCGGGGCTCGGCACCTGCTTGCGGCGATCGACCAGCGACGTGAGGTGCTGGATGAAGAAGATCGGCAGCGGGTGGCGAGGCCCGAGCGTCGCCGCGCGCCAGCGCAGCTGCTGTCCGCCCGGCGTGCGGCGACCACCATCGACCGGATCGCTCACGTCCACGCCGCGCGCGCGCATGGCCGCCACGTCGGCCGCGAGGTCGTCGCTCTGCACGCAGACGTAGCGAAACCCGCCGCCGGCGGCCAGGAACTCGACGAGGCGGGGGCTGGCCAGGTGCGCCTCGGCCGGGTTCACGGCGAGCAGCTCCAGGTAGTCGTCCTGGTGGAACGCGATGGCGTTGTGGGTACCCTGCCCCGGGTGGACGCCGCCGGGATGGACGCGAAATCCCAGGCGGGTATACGCAACGATAGCTTGCTGCAGGTCGGGTACGCAGATCATGACGTGGTCGATTCGGGTCAGCACACGGTCACTCCCGCGGCATCTTACCATCGCCACGCCGCCGAACTGATCGCCCTCGCGGCACGGGCGCGGGGCAACATTTCCTTATCCGTTCTTCGAGGCGCTGACGAAAATGGGAATGGGGACCACCACATGCCGATCTGGCCGTTCGGCTCCAAGCAGCCCAAGGTCCAGGACGAAGCCCTGGCCGACCTGGCGCAGATGTTCCTGTCGAATCCCGAGGATCCGACGCCGGGCAGCGAGTCCCTGGACGCCGCCCGGTGCGACTTTTCCATCGAGAGCCTCCGCGTGGTGGACGCGCACCTCGAGGCCGTGCGCGCTCGTCGCCTCGAGGGCCCGGCCATGATGAAGCTCGTGCTGCGCTGCGGGGCGTACGTGGGGGAGGTCGTTCGCCGGCACGCCGCGACCGGAAAGCCCTGGCACTGGATCACGTACGACGAGGCGGTCACGCTCGACGCCCGGCTGGCGTCCCTCGGCCAGGGACTGGGAACGGCCGCCGTATTGTGGGACGGAGAGAGCGGCTTCTTCTTTCCGCTGGCGAGGGTCGGCCGGTATCTCGAGAACGGCGCCGAGGATAGCGTGCGGGTCTTCGCGCACGGCATCGTCGCCCAGACCAGCACCCGCGCGTAGCGCTTACTTCACGAAGCTCGGCATCACCTGCTCGCCCATCATCCTCAGGCAGCGGAGCTGCGCGTCGAGATCGCTGCCGTTGACCCCGATCCAGAGCTTCGTCGCGCCTCGCTCGGCCAGCTGCTCGATGCGCGCGATCCAGTCGCGCGGCGCGCCGGCCAGCGCCCAGCGCTCGACCGCGTAGTCCGTCAGGCCGAGGTCGGCCATGCGCCGGGGATTGCGGCCGGCGTGCAAGACGTGATCGTACAGCTCGTAGCCATCGACGTAATCCTGGATCTTGGCCCGCATGTCGTCGGGGACGTGCTTGCCGTCCAGGCCGAAGCGCATCGCGTGGTTCAGGATCGACGACACCGAGGCCTTGACGTTGTCGATCGCCGTGGCGCGGTCCTCGTGCAGCGACGACCGCGCGGTGAACCAGATGTCGATCTCGGACGGCTCGCGGCCCGCCTCGCGGGCGCCGGCGTGGACGCGGGCAATGGTGTCCGTGATCACCTCGGCCAGAAGCCCGGTGCCGGCGATGACGCCGTCGCCGATCCGGCCGCCCAGGTGGAGCATCTTCGGGCCCTCGGCGCAGATCGAGATGGGCACGCGGGGACGGGCGACACTCGACGCCCAGCGGACACGCTGGGGACGGCCCTGGTAGGTCGCCTCGCCGCGGGCCAGCAGGCCGCGCACGCACGTCACGTAGTCCTCGATGCGGGCGCGGGAGGCCGCCGGGTAGCCGATGTTGAACACCGCGCTGTCGCCGCTGGCGATGTCCAGGAAGGCGCGGCCGCCGGTGAGGCTGTCGATCGAGGCCAGGAACGACGCCATGACCTGCGGCTCGCGGGTCAGCGGATTGCTGGGACGCAGTCCGATGGACGCGCGCGGCGCGGCCATCGCCATCAGCGTGGCCCGCACGTAGGCGTCGCCGCCGAGAAACGCCGAGTCATACGTGCCGACGGCGGTCGCCCCGTAGCCGTCGGCCATCCGGACCAGCTCCATGAACTTCTGCGTGTCGGCACCGCCGAGCAGGGCGACGCTCGAGCCGAGGCCGATCCCGAAGGCGACCTTCATATGCCCAGCAGCCGCTCGAGGTTCTTGCCGAGGATGGCGTCCTTCTCGTCCTGGCTCAGCGTCGTCATGCCGAGGATCCAGGACACCGGCCAGTCGAGCGCCATGTCGTACGGCCAGTCGGTGCCGAACACCACGCGATCGACGCCGACCGTGTCGATCAGGAAGCGCAGGGCTGGCTCGGTGTAGACGATGCAGTCGTAGTAGAAGCGCCGGAGATACGCGCTGGGCGGCTGGCTGATGTGCTCGCGCGCCTCCGAGCGCACCTGCCAGCCGTGGTCCATCCGGCCAATGCCGTAGCACGTGTAGCCGCCGCCGTGGCCCAGCACGATCTTGAGATCGGGATGGGCGTCCATCACGCCGCCGTGCACGAGCGTGGCGAAGGTCACCGCACGGTCGACCAGGTTGCCGATGGAGTTCGGCAGGTGGTAGCGCGTGCTGCGCTGGGCCACCAGCGTCTCGCCGGCCTGGTGGAAGAAGATCACCGCGCCCATCTGCTCGGCGGCCTTCCAGAACGGCCGGAACTCCGGCTCCTCGAAGGTGCGGCCGTTGACGTGGTCGTTGATCTCCACGCCCTTGAGCCCGAGCTGGATCATGCACCGCTCCAGCTCGTCGATCGACGCCTTCACGTCCTGCATGGGCAGGGTGCCCAGCCCGGCGAAGCGCTGAGGCCAGCCGCGCACCATGCCGGCGATCTCGTCGTTGGTCTCGCGGGAGGTGGCGAGCGCCACGCCGACTGTCGAGCTGGTAGTTGTAGAAGCCGACGTAGGGCGAGACGACGTGGACGTCCACACCCAGCGAGTCCATGTCGGCGATGCGCTCCTCGGGTGTCCAGCGCGCGCGCGGCGGCAGCGACTGCCGGCGGCCGCCGACCATCGCCACCTCCCCGCCCCTGGCGTCCTTCTCGCGGCGGAGCGTGTGCCAGGCGCCGCCGTTCTCGGTGGCGCGCCAGAAGCACTGCGGAGTCACGTGGGCGTGGATGTCGATGCTGCGCATGGTCTCCCCGATCGGATCAGCGCGACCCGGCGAAGGCCGGCCGCACCTCGTGAGCGAAGCGCCGCAGGCTGGCCGGCCCGCCCGCGCTGTTGAGCAGCACGTACTCGGCGCCGACGTCGCGCAACGCCTGGAGCTTGGTGGCGATCTCGTCCGGCGTGCCGTAGAGGGCGCCCGCCTCGGCGGCCTCCAGCGTGTGGGCGTAGGACATCATGCTGGCCTGGTTCTGTCCGTCCGGCCGCTGGGCCAGCCGATCCATCCGCTGGCGCGCCGCCACGCGGGTTTCCAGCGCCTTGGCCCGCTCCTCGGCGGTGCTCACCACGTTGATGGAACGGGTGACCGCGACGCTCATGGGATCGAAGACGCGGCCGCGCGCCTCGACCTCGGCCTTGAAGAGCGCGATGCGCTCGCCGATCTGTTCCACCGGCGCGAACTGGTCGAGCAGCAGGTTGTAGCCGTAGGTGGCGACCTTCTTGATCGAGGCGGGGCGGCCGGCGCCCATCCACAGCGGCGGATGCGGCTTCTGCGCGGTGGGCGGCTCGACGACGACGTTGTCGAACTGCCAGTACTTGCCGTGATGGGACCACGGCGCATCCGCGGTCCATGCCTTGAGCAGGACCTCCAGCGATTCCTCGAAGCGCGCCTCGGCCTCCTCCATGGGAACGCAGAAGCCGGCGAACTCGTTGTGCCGATAGCCCTGGCCGATGCCGAAGTCGAGCCGGCCGTTGGACAGCAGGTCGAGCGTGGCGGCCTGCTCGGCCAGCAGCACCGGGTTGTGCCAGGGCAGCGTCATGACGGCGGTGCCCAGGCGCAGGGTGGAGGTCCGCGCCCCGATCCAGGTCAGCAGATTCAGCGTCGCGGAGATCTGGCCGAAGCCGGTGAAGTGATGCTCGACGACGAAGGAGCTGTGGAAGCCGAGGGCTTCGGCCTCGACGTTGTACTCGACGAAGTCCCGGAAGCCCGCTCCGCTGTCCACGTCGGGGCCACCGCGTCGTGCCTGGGCGCTGCCGAAGATGCCAAAGCGCATGGCGCCGATAGTGCCCGCGAGGCGGCAACCCCGTCAAGCCGGGCCCTGCACCGCGCCTTGACAAGCCCGCGGGGCGAGGCGCAGGTTGGGCGCGCTCCAGCGAAACGGTCCGCTCCCAGCCGCGCACGACGCGCGAAGGAGATGAGATATGAGCCGGCAACGCCGCCCGACGATTGCGCTGTCCCTGATCGCCCTCGTGCTGACCCTCCTGCTCGCCGGCGGAGCCTTCCACGCGGCCCGCGGCGCCGACCCGATCAAGATCGGCTTCGGCATGGCGCTGACCGGCGGCCTGTCGGCCAACGGCAAGCCGGCGCTGCTGGCCATGCAGATCTGGAAGGACGACATCAACAAGAAGGGCGGCCTGCTGGGCCGTCAGGTCGAGCTCGTCTTCTACGACGACCAGACCAACCCGGCCACCGTCCCCGGCATCTACTCCAAGCTGCTCGACGTCGACAAGGTCGACTTCATCGTCTCCGGCTACGGCACCAACCTCATCGCGCCGCTCATGCCGATCGCGATGGAGCGCAAGCTGACGCTGGTCGGGATCTTCGGCCTGGCCAACAACGAGAAGTACAAGTATCCGAACTACTTCCAGATCTCGCCCAACGGGCCCGGACCCGGAGATCAGCACGCCGCAGGGCTTCTTCGAGCTGGCCGCCAAGCAGAATCCCAAGCCGCAGACGGTGGCCATCGTGGGCGCCGACGCCGAGTATCCGCAGAACGCGCTGGTGGGCGCACGCGAGCTGATCAAGCGCTTCGGCTTCAAGACGGTGTACGACAAGACGTACCCGCCCAACACCACCGACTACACACCGATCGTGCGGGCCATCAAGGCCACCAATCCCGAGATCGTGTTCGTGGCGTCGTACCCGCCCGACTCGGTGGGCATGCTGCGCGCGGCCCACGAGGTGGGGCTTTCGCCCAAGTGTTCGGCGGCGGGATGGTCGGGCTGATGTTCACGACCATCATGACCAGCATGGGTCCCATGCTCAACGGCGTGGTGAACTACGACTTCTGGGCGCCGGAGCCGACCTTCCTCGACATCCCGGGGATCAAGGAGTTCTTCACCCAGTACCAGCCGCGGGCCCAGAAGGAAGGCATGGATCCGCTCGGGTACTACCTGCCGCCCTATGCCTACGCCGCCATGCAGGTGCTGGGACAGGCCATCGAGACCACCAAGGGCCTGGACCAGCAGAAGGTGGCCGACTACATCCGGGTCACCGAGTTCAACACCATCGTCGGCAAGGTGAAGTTCGGCAAGAACGGCGAGTGGGCACAAGGACGCACCCTGATGGTCCAGTACCAGAAGATCCAGGGCAACGGCGTCGAGCAGTTCCGCGGGCCGGGCAAGAAGGTCGTGGTGTGGCCCGACGAGTTCAAGTCCGGGAACATCATCTACCCGTATTCGGCCGCCAAGAACTAGCCCGAGGCGCGCGCCGGTCTTGACAATTCCGGGCCACTGTCGCAAGTTTGGGGCCCGCCCAGGAGCGGTGTGCCCGGAACGCGCCCAGAGAGAGAGGATGACATGAGTCGGCAACGCAGCCTGAAGCTCGCCCTGACCCTGATCGCCGTAGTCCTGACCCTCGTCCTCGCGAGCGGAGGGATGTTCGTGGCCCGCGGCGCCGATCCGATCAAGATCGGCTTCGGCATGGCCCTGACCGGGGGGCTGTCCGCCAACGGCAAGCCGGCGTTGCTGGCGCTGCAGATCTGGAAGGACGACGTCAACAAGAAGGGCGGGCTGCTGGGCCGTCAGGTCGAGCTCGTCTTCTACGACGACCAGACCAACCCCGCGACCATCCCCGGCATCTACTCCAAGCTGCTCGACGTCGACAAGGTCGACCTCGATCATCTCGGGCTACGGGACCAACCTCATCGCGCCGCTGCTGCCGATCGCGATGGAGCGCAAGCTGACCCTCATCGGCATGTTCGGCCTGGCCAACAACGAGAAGTACCAGTACCCGAACTACTTCCAGATCCAGCCGGCCGGGCCCGATCCGCAGACCAGCACCGCGATCGGCTTCTTCGAGCTGGCCGCCAAGCAGAATCCCAAGCCGCAGACGGTGGCCATGGTGGGCGCCGACGCCGAGTATCCGCAGAACGCGCTGGTGGGCGCGCGCGAGCTGGTGAAGAAGTTCGGGCTTCAAGACCGTGTACGACAAGACGTACCCGCCCAACACCACCGACTACACGCCGATCGTGCGCGCCATCAAGGCCACCAATGCCGACATCGTCTTCGTGGCCTCCTACCCGCCGGACTCGGTGGGCATGCTGCGCGCGGCGCACGAGGTCGGGCTGCAGCCGAAGATGTTCGGCGGCGGAATGGTCGGGCTGATGTTCACGACCATCATGACCAGCATGGGCCCGATGCTCAACGGCGTGGTGAACTACGACTTCTGGGCGCCGGAGCCGCCGATGCTGGCCATCCCCGGCATCAAGGAGTTCTTGAAGGAGTACCAGGTCCGCGCCGAGAAGGAGAAGGTGGATCCGCTCGGCTACTATCTGCCGCCGTACTCCTACGCGGTGGGCCAGGTGCTCGGCCAGGCCGTGGAGGCCACCAAGAGCCTCGACCAGCAGAAGATCGCCGACCACATCCGGGCCACCGAGTTCAACACCGTCGTCGGGCAAGATCAAGTTCGGCAAGAACGGCGAGTGGGCCAAGGGGCGCACGCTGATGGTGCAGTACCAGAAGATCAAGGGCAACGGCATCGAGCAGTTCCGGGGCGCGGGCACGAAGCCCGTGCTGTGGCCGGACGAGCTCAAGTCCGGGAACATCATCTATCCGTACGCGGCCGCGCTGAAATAGCCCGCGGCCCTTGTTCTCCTGGGACCTGCTGGCCAACGCGGTCGTCGCCGGACTGCTGATCGGCGGCTTCTATGCCGCGGTGAGCCTGGGCGTCGGGCTCATCTTCGGCCTGCTCGACATCGCCAACATCGCCCAGCCCGCGTTCGTGATCCTCGGCTCCTACGCGGCCTATGTGCTGAACAACAGCTACGGGCTCGATCCGATCCTCACCGGATTGCTGCTGACCCCGGTGTTCTACCTGCTCGGCGCCGCCGTCTATCGCGTCTACTACAGCAGCTTCGAGCGGCGCGGTGAGGAATCGCTCCGGGGGCTCGTGTTCTTCTTCGGCATTCTGTTCATCATCGAGGTCAGCCTCAGCATCATCTTCGGCGTCGACTATCGGCTGATCCAGACCTGGTACGGCAGCCGCTCGATCGAGTTCGCTGGCGTGGGCGTCGCGTTCCGCTATGTCGTGCCATTCGTGGTCGGCGTGGCCATGACGCTGGCGCTCTATCTCTTCCTCGGCCGGACGTTCTACGGCCGGGCCATCATGGCGGTGTCGCAGGATCGCCTGGCGCTGCGCCTGATGGGCGCCAATCCCGTGCAGATCAAGACCATCGCATTCGGCGTGGGCATCGCCGCCGCCAGCCTGGCCGGCGCCCTGCTGATCAGCATCGCCCCGGTGATCCCCTCGACCGATCGCGACTACATCGGCCGCATGTTCGCCATCACCGTCCTCGGCGGCATGGGCAGCATCGGCGGCACGCTCGTCGCCGGCGATCGTCCTCGGGATCGTCGAGAGCCTCATGGCGACGTTCTTCGGTCCCTCGTGGTCGCTGGCCGTCTCCTTCGGCATCCTCCTGCTGGCTCTCGCCGTCCGGCCGGCCGGACTCTTCGGGCGCTAGATGAAAACGGGGCGGGCATTGGTGGTCGGGCTGCTCGTCATCGTGGCCGGGATCGTGCTGGCCCAGACCGCGTGTCAATCCGTACTTCTACTTCGCCGGCTACGTCATTCTGCAGTACATCGTCATCGCCACCGCGTGGAACATCCTGGGCGGCTACGCTGGCTACGTGAACTTCGGGACGCCGGCGTTCTTTGCGCTGGGCGCGTACACCGCCGTCTTCCTCATCCGGTCGGTCAAGGCGCCGTTGCCGGTGCTGATCGTGGCCGGCGGGCTCGTCTGCCGCGCTGCTCGGGCTCGGAATCGGCTATCTCACGCTGCGCTTGCGCGGCATCTTCTTCTCGATCGCGACCCTGGCGCTGGCGGTCGTCCTGCAGACCGCGATCATCAACTGGGAGTACGTGGGCGGCTCGCGGGGGCTGAGCGTCATCCGTCCGAGCGGCCCGCCGTTCGGCAACTACGTCGTGTTCCTGTTCACGGTGATGGGTGGGCCTCGCCGTGGTCGTCGGTGCTGGTGGCCCGGTTCATCGAGCGCTCCTGGATCGGCCGGGGGCTGGCCGCCCTGCGCGACAACGAGGAGGCGGCCGAGTGCATGGGCGTGCCCACCCTCAAGCTCAAGCTCTTCGCCACCACCGTGAGCGGGTTCTTGCTCGGGGTCGCGGGGGCGCCGTTCCCCTACTACGTGACCTTCGTCGAGCCCAATTCGGCCTTCGCGCTCGACTACGCCGTCAATGCGCTGGCCATGCCGATGATCGGTGGGACGACCAGCTGGGTGGGGCCGGTGATCGGCGCGGTGCTGCTCGGCACGGCGTCGCAGCTGGCCACGGTGACGATCTCCTCCGAGATGAACCTGTTCATCGTGGGCGTCGTGCTCGTCGCCTTCGTCGTGCTCGCGCCCGAAGGGATCCTGGGCCTGGTGCGAAAGCTCCGGGGCCGCTGAACATGGCCGGGCCGCTGCTCGAGGTCGACGGGCTCGTCAAGCGCTTCGGCGGCTTCACCGCGCTGAACCGGGTGAGTCTGTCGGTCAAGCCCGGCGAGCGCTTCGGCCTCATCGGGCCGAACGGCTCGGGCAAGACCACGCTGATCAACTGCGTCTCGGGAGCCTTGCCCGTCGACGGCGGCTCGATTCGCTTCGAGGGGCGCGAGATCACCGCGCTGCCACCGCACCAGCGCACCCGGCTCGGCATCGTGCGCAGCTTTCAGATCCCCAAGCCCTTCACGAGCATGACGGTTCGCGAGAATCTGGGGATCCCGCTCGAATACGCCGCGGCCGGACGCGCGGGGGCGAGGGCAGTGCCGATGCCGACGAGATCCTCGAGAGCATCGGCCTGCAGGCGAAGGCCCACCTGCGCCCGTCCGGGCTCACGCAGATCGAGATGCGCAAGCTCGAGCTGGCCCGCGCGATGGCGGCACGGCCGAAGCTGCTGATCTCCGACGAGGCCATGGCCGGGCTGTCCAGCACCGAGGTGGACGACATCCTGGCCATCCTCTTCCGCCTCAACACGCAGGGCATCACCATCATCATGATCGAGCACATCATGCGGGCGGTGATGCGCTTCTCCGAGCGCATCGTCGTCCTCGACGCCGGCGAGCGGATCGCCGAGGGCACGCCCGACGAGGTCGTCCGCAACCCCGCCGTGGAGAAGGCCTACCTTGGCGAGTAGGCTCCTGATCCGCGACGTCGAGGCCGGCTACGGCGCGGTGCGCGTGCTGCACGGCGTGTCCATCGAGGTCCGCGATGGCGAGACCGTGGCGCTGCTCGGTACCAACGGCAACGGCAAGAGCACGCTCATCAAGTGCATCATGGGCATGGTCAGGCCGGACGCCGGTGAGGTCGTGCTCGAGCTGGACGGCACGCGGATCGATCTCACCCGGAAGACCACCGAGGAGATCGTGAGTCTGGGGATCGCGCTGGTGCCCGAGGGCCGCCGCCTGTTCCCCAAGCTGACGGTGGAGGAAAATCTGCTGCTCGGCGCCTACCGCCCCAGGCGCGCGCCGACATCGCCCGCAACCTGGCCTTCGCCTTCGAGGCCTTCCCGGTGCTCCAGGCCCGGCGCCGGCAGCTGGCCGGCAGCATGAGCGGCGGCGAGCAGCAGATGCTGGCCATCGGCCGCGCGCTGATGTCCTCGCCGCGCATCCTGCTGGTCGACGAGCCGTCGGTGGGGCTGGCGCCCATTCTCGTGAGCCGGGTGATCGGCAAGATCAAGGAGCTCAAGGAGCGGCGCCAGCTCACCGTGCTGATGGCCGAGCAGAACTTCAACCAGGCCACCAAGATCGCCGACCGGGGCTACATCATCGTGCACGGCAAGATCGAGTTCGAGGGGCGCAGCACCCACGAGCTGCGTGAGAACGAGCTCGTGAAGAAGTACTATCTGGGCGTATAGGGGATTGATGACGTCATTCGAGTCCCCTGGCCGGAACGGCTCGAAAGGAGACGATCATGGCGCGCATCTACAACGTCATCGACGCCGATGGACATGTGCTCGAGCCGGTCGACATCTGGGAGAAGTACATCGATCCCGCCTACCGTGACCGGGCGCCCCGCCTGATCATCGACACCGACGGCAAGGAGCGGCTGCTCGTCGAGGGGCAGGTGCTCGGCAGCAAGAAAGGCTTCGGCAACATCGGCGCCATCGGCGCCCGCCAGGGCCGGGCCGACGAGACCACCATGAAGTACGTGGAGGGCCGGCCGGGCGGCTTCGATCCGCACGCGCGTATCCCCGACATGGATCTCGACGGCATCGACGCGGCGTTCCTCTATCCGAGCGTGGGGTTGTTCGCCGGCGCCGTGAAGGAGCCCGGGCTGGCCGCCGCCATGTGTCGCGCCTACAACCGCTGGCTGGCCGACTACTGCCGTCCCTACCCGGAGCGGCTCTTCGGGGTGGCCATGCTGCCGATGCAGTCGATCGACGCGGCCATCGACGAGATGCGCTTCGCGCGGACCCAGCTCGGCATGCGGGCCGCCTTCCTGCGTCCCAATCCCTACAACGACCGGATGCTCCACCACCCGGACTACGAACCGTTCTGGCGCGAAGTGGAAGAGCTCGACGTCGCCATCGGATTGCACGAGGGGGCCAGCGGCGGCATGCCCCAGGTGGGCGTCGATCGCTTCACCACGCGGGGCGCGCGCCACATCATCTCGCACACCATGGAGATGATGCTGGCCGCCATGAGTGTCATCTGGGAAGGCGTGTGCGATCGCCACCCGCGCGTGCGCATCGGGTTCATGGAATCCGGCGGCGGCTGGATCGCGGGATGGCTCGACCGGATGGACCGCCACTTCGAGGACCAGGGCTTCAACGACTCCGAGCTCACCATGAGGCCGAGCGAGCTCTTCCAGCGCAACTGCTGGATCTCCTTCGAGCCGGTGGAGCGCAGCCTCTCGGTCCTGGCCGACTACATCGGCCCGCACAAGATTCTCTGGGCCACCGACTATCCGCATCCCGACGGCTTCTTCCCCGGCGCGCCCAAGCTCATCATGGATCGGCCGGAGCTGTCGGCGGCGACCAAGCGCGCGATCATGGGCGGCGGCGCCCGGGGCTTCTACAAGCTGGAGGACGCGCGATGAAATTCGGACTGCACGGCGTCAACCTTCACGGCTGCGCTCAGCCGGACACGGCCGCGCGGTTCGCTCGCGCCGCCGAGGCGGCCGGCTTCGATTCCCTCTGGGTGGCCGATCACGTCGTGCTGCCGGATCCCCCGGTGCCCGGACGGCCGATGGCGCCCGACATGCCGCTGCTCGACCCGATCGTCGCCCTCACCTTCCTGGCCGCCCACACCGAGCGCGTGCTGCTCGGCACCGGCGTGATCATCCTGCCGCAGCGGCAGGCGCTGGTCATCGCCAAGCAGCTCGCCTCGCTCGACGTGCTGTCCAAGGGCCGGCTCGTCTTCGGCCTGGGCGTGGGCTGGTGCGAGCCGGAGATGCGCTCGGTCGGCGCCGCGTTCGCCGACCGCGGCCGCATCGCCGACGAGTATCTCGCCGCGATGCGCGCGGTGTGGACGCAGACCAAGCCCGCCTACAAGGGGCGCCACGTGGCGTTCGAGGGCGTGCAGGCGATGCCGCGTCCCGTGCAGACGCCGGTGCCGGTCGTCGTCGGCGGCCGCACCGCCCCGGCGTTCCGCCGCGCCGTGACCCAGGGCCACGGCTGGTACGGCTTCGGCCTCGACGTCGCCACCACCGAAACCTTCGTCGCCGCCCTCGGCGAGGCCGCCAAGCGCTACCCTCGCCCGGCCGAGCTCGGACGGCTGGAGATCAGCATCACGCCGCCGGCGCCCGGTGTGCCCGATCAGGCCACGATCGACGCCTACACCGTGGCCGGCGTCGACCGCCTGATCCTGCGACCGACGCCGGAGATGGACGCGCCCGCGCTCGAGCGCTTTGCCACGGATGCCGGCCGTACCCTGCGGCTGCCGAGCTGAGGTAGGTCGCGACTCGCGCGAGTCAGAGGTTCGAAGTGCGTGATGTGAACGTGAGCGGGGCGTGCCCCGGGTAGGGCCCGGGGAGTGGGCCCCGGGAACTCGTTCCCGCCGCGTATCACCGGACGCCCCGTGCGAGATGGAGCCCAGCCGCAGCCGGCCCGAATCGGCCCGCCGCCTCGTGGTTCCCGGGGCGCACTCCCCGGGCCCTACCCGGGGCGCGCCCCGCTCGCGTTCGGCGCGCCAGCGATGCGGTGATGACTAGGCCGGGCGCGTGAGTCGCGGCAGCAGCCGCGAGGCCACTTCATCGACCTGCGCAAGCTGATCGCCGCCCGCGAAGCGCAGCGCCAGATGCCGCGCGCCCGCGTCGATCCAGCGCTGGACCCACTCCACGCATCCCTCCAGCGGCCCCGCGTAGCCGGCCTGCCGGGCCTTGATCGTGCGCGCCGGCGCCGCGTAGTACGTCTCGAGGAACTGATCCATGCGCGCCTCGGCAGCGACGCGATTGGCGTCGAGCGCCAGCGTGAGATAGGCCGCACCCGCGACGGCACCGGCCGGGCGTCCGGCCGCTCGCGCCGCCGCCTGGATGCCGGGGAAGTGCTCGGCGAAGAACTCCACGCTCGGTCCGGTCGGAAACCAGGCGTCGAAGCGCGCGGCCTCGCGAAACGCGGTCGGGCCGCTGCCGCCGACCCAGATGGGCGGCCCACCGGCCCGGTGCGGCTTGGGCTCGACCGACACGCCGTCCAGCGTGAAGTGCTTGCCGCTGAAGCTGACGTTGTCGCGGCTCCACAGCGCGCGGCAGATCTCGAGCGTCTCGAGAAAGCGACCGACGCGTCGCTCGAAGGGCACGCCGGTGGCGGCGAACTCCTTGCGGATGGCCGGCGTGTCGGCCGCGAAGCCGACACCCAGGATCACCCGACCCTCGGCCACGCGGTCGAGCGTGCCGACGACGTGGGCCAGGACGACCGGGTTGCGCAGCGCCGGCAGCAGCACGCCGGTACCGAGCCGGACGCGCCGCGTGCGGGCGGCCAGGGCGGCCATCAGCGTGAGCGGCTCGTGCCGCGGGCGCGCGGTGATCGAGTCGCCGATCCACACCGAATCGAAGCCGGCCGCCTCGGCCCGCTCCGCCATGGCCAGCAAGGGGTCGGTCTGGGGCCGGCCGGACATGATCGCTTCGCGCGTGGGAATGAGGACACCGAACTCGACGGTCATGATGGGCTCTCCCCTACTTGGTTCCGAAGAGACGATCGCCCGCGTCGCCCAGGCCCGGGACGATGTAGCCGTGCTCGTTGAGGTGGCTGTCGATCGCCGCGGTGTACACGGGTACGTCGGGGTGATGGCCGTGGAAGGTCGCCAGCCCCTCGGGGCACGTCAACAGGCAGACGAACTTGATCGAGCGCGGGTGCGTCTCGCGGATCCGGTCCACCGCGGCCACCGCGGAATTGCCGGTGGCCATCATCGGATCGACGATGATGGCGTCCCGGCCGCTCATTTCCTTGGGCACCTTGAAGTAGTACTCGACCGCGCCCAGCGTCTTGGGATCCCGGTACAGTCCGACGTGACCGACCCGGGCGCCCGGGATGAGCTTCAGCATGCCGTCCAGGATGCCCGTGCCGGCGCGCAGGATCGACACGATGACGATCTTCTTGCCGTCGAGCATGGGCGCGCTCATGCGGGTCATCGGCGTCTCGATGGGCACCTCGTGCGTGATCAGGTCGCGGGTGACCTCGTAGGCCATGAGCATGCTCAGCTCGCCGAGCAGGTTGCGGAACGCCGAGGTGCTGGTGCTCTTCATGCGCATGAGACTCAGCTTGTGCTGCACGAGCGGATGATCGATGACGTGCACCTGACCGGCCATCAGCGTGCGCTCCTCCTTGACGATGTGCGGCTCGTCGCGCGCTTGCTCACATCACGGTCCCGTCGCTCTCGACGACGATCGGGGGCGTGCCGTCCCGACGCTCGTCGGCCAGCCGCCGGCCCGCGGCCCACGTGCCGCCCTCGAGGATGGCCCCGAGCGGAAGGCTCTGCTCGTCCTGGCGGAGCAGCGAACGCACCCGCGGCGCCAGCCGATCGAGGAGGGCGACCGTGAGCGCCCGCCACTCCACCACGATCTCGTCGCCCGGGCGGTGCGCCTCGCGCACGACCGCGTCGTGCCGCGGCACCAGCACGTTCGTGTCCACGAACAATCCGCCATTGCGGTACTCGGCCAGACCGGTCAGCTCGTCGAGCCCGGTGACGTCGAGTCCGGCCGCGCCGAGCGGCTCGAGCAGCGAGTAGGTCAGCCACTGCGAGAGCTTGTGCAGGGGCACGAGCTCGGCGCCGGGACCACGGCCGCCGGCGGCGGGATGGCGCCAGACGTCACCGAGCGGCACACCGCCGAGGCTGAGTCGCCCGGGCCAGATCGAGCCCAGCCCGGTCAGGACGGCGACGAGCACGTCGGCCGCCGCCACGGCGCCGTCGGTCGCGACCGCGCGCAGGGCGTCGAGCAGGTGACCCGGCCGCGGCTCGTCCTTGCCGAACAGATCGGGCGTCTGCTCGAGCGCGTCGCCCAGGGCCCGCAGCAGCGCTGCGCGGCCGTGGATACCGGGCATGTGGATTGCGCTCCGAGACCTGCAGGCCTTCGGCGAGACGATCATCCGTCAGGGATCGGAGCGCCGCCGCGTCCGCGCGCCACGGCGTCGGCGGGGTCGGCGGAGAAGAGGCCGCGGGCAAACAGGCGGAAGCTGGCGACCGCCAGGCCCTCCGAACGGCCGTACTCCCGGCCGGTCTCGGCCTCGTGATAGCGCCACTGTCGCCCGGCTCCGGCGTCGAGGAGCACGCTGACGACCGCGAGGTCGATCCGCGCCCGCGCGCGCTCGTCCGCCGAGCGGTGCGCCAGGGCGCGATCGAGCTCCCTCGCGCGGTCGCGGCCGCCCACGTCGAAGTGCCGCCAGCGACTGTGCAGCGGCACGCGAAGATCGGGATAGCGGCGTCCGGGTGGTCGCGGCGACGAGCTCGGCCGCGACGTGAAGCGCGAGCGAGATCGATGTGGAAGTGGTCGAGCCCGTCGTCGAGCCCTCGGGCCAGCACCGCGCCGGCGCGCTCGCGAATCGCCTGGGGAGCTCGCAGATAGGCGACCGCGGCGTCGGCCGCCGGGTCGGCGCTCACGGCAGTCCGCGCCCCTTGCGGCGAGCGAGCTCGGCCGCGTCGGGCACGTCGCCGTTCGTGAAGTAGCCGGCCGCCATCTTGGCGTCCATCTCCACGCGCGCATCCGCCGGGATCAGGGCGTCGGGGATCGGCACGCGCTCGCCCATCGTGATGCCGGCGGCCACGATGGCGTCGTGCTTCATGTTGCTCATCGAGACGAGGCGGTCGATCTTGCGCATGCCCAGCCAGTGCAGGACGTCCGGCATCAGCTCCTGGAAGCGCATGTCGTGCACGCCGGCGACGCACTCGGTGCGGGCGAAGTACTGGTCGGCGCGATCGCCGCCGGTCTGGCGCTTGCGCGCGTTGTAGACGAGGAACTTGGTCACCTCGCCGAGCGCGCGCCCTTCCTTGCGGTTGTACACGATGACGCCGGCGCCGCCGGCCTGCGCGCCGCGGATGCACTCCTCGATCGCGTGGACCAGGTACGGCCGGCAGGTGCAGATGTCGGAGCCGAAGACGTCCGAGCCGTTGCACTCGTCGTGCACGCGCGCGGTCAGCGGCACGGCGGGATCGGCGAGCTGCGTCGATCGTCGCCGAACATGTAGACGGTCTGGCCGCCGATGGGCGGCAGGAACACCTCGAGATCGCCGCGCGTCACGAGCTCGGGGAACATGCCGCCGGTCTGCTCGAACAGCGTGCGGCGCAGCTCGGCCTCGGAGCACCCGAAGCGCCGCGCCACACCGGGCAGGTACCACACCGGCTCGAGCGCGACCTTGGTGACCACCGCCGCACCGGAGTCGCGCAGGATGACGCCATCCGGACGCAGGCGCCCGGCCTCGATCGCACTACGGATCTCGGGGACGTCGACGTGCGCGTGGGTGATCGCGATGGTCGGGCGAATGTCGTAGCCCTGCGCGAGGTACTCCGCGAACGCGTCGGCCACCACCGCGCCGAACGGATCGAGCGACACGATGCGATCCGGCTCGAACCACTGGGGGTGCGGGCCGACACGATCGGTGGGCGCGGTGTCGGTGAGATCGGGCCGTTGCGCGGGATCGAGCGCCCCGGCGGCCACGGCCAGCGCGCGGTAGATCGCGTACGAGCCGGCGTGCGTGCCGATCACGTTGCGGTGCTCGGCGGCGGACGTGGATCCGATCAGCGGGCCGCGGAGCTTGGGCTCGGCGGCGCCCCACACGATGGGCAGGTGCGGCGCCCCACCAGGGTGCGACGTCAGCTTGATGTGCGAGCGACGGCTCACGCGCCCTTGCCCTTCTCCACGGTGGCGCGCTCGACCGCGAGCAGCTTCTCGATGTCGATCCCCCCCAGCCTCTCGTGCTCGACCCGCGACTGATACCCAGTCGCCCCACCCCCCAGACACCCCGCCCCCAATCCCACCGCCTCCGCCCTCCGCCCCCTCAGCGGATTGACCACCAGCGGCGCCGTAACAGGCAATGCTTCCTGCACACGCCCTCGAAGCAACATGACAGTCACAATCTCTTTCTTCGTTGGAGCACTCCTACAACGCGTGACGCTCGTGAGCCGTGGCGCCTCCGCGGGGCGGCCCCGGGAGGCGCGGGCGCGCCCTCACGGCGAGCCGTAGTCGCCGTTGCCGCTTTGGGCTCGGCTCGCGAGCCACCAACAACCCGAAGAGCCCACCCCCCAGCCCCCCCTGGGGGATGGGGGGGCCCGAGCGAACCGAGCCCCGAGCGGCTTACGGCGACAGGCGAGTCGTGCGGGCGCGCCCGTGGCCATCGGGCCCGCCGCCCCGGCGCCACGGCTCACGAGCGCCACCTACCGCCGAGCGATCAGGCGACGGAAGACTGCGCCGTATTCGAAGCCGTAGCCGGCGGCGTTCTCGGCCGCACCCTTTTTGACCCGCGCCCCGATCGTCTCCCCCGTCGGCACGTTGAACCCCGGCATCTGGCTCTCGTGGCGAACGAGGGCGGATATCTGCCGGTCGATCGAGCCGGTGACGTCGACGATGACATTGGGCGTGTCCATGCCCCAGTACCAGAGCTCTCGCACCTTGTGCGGCTCGAGTCCATCGCGCGTGATGTGCTCGGGGAAGTGCAGGTGGTCACGCGCGAATGGGTAGACGGCGTCGGTGGTGGCGATGCCGGCCTTGCGATGATCCCGGTGCTGGAATCCGCTCATCCGGTAAGGGTCATGGACGAACACGGTGTGGGGCCGATACTTACGGATCGCGTGGACGACGTCGCCCAGGAACTGCCGGGTGTCCTCCAGCTCGCCGTCGGGGTAGCCGAGCATGACCACGTGCTTGACGCCCATGAAGTCCGCCGCCGCGCGCTGCTCGTCGGCCCGCTTGTGGGCCAGCTCCGTCGGAGTCAGTGACCGATCGGCGGTCCCGGAATCTCCGTTGGTGCACAGCACGTAGGTGACCTCGCACCCCGCCGCCACCCATCGCGCCACCACGCCGCCCGATCCGATCTCCGCATCGTCAGGATGCGCGAAGATCACCATCGCCCGGTCGGGCACCTCCGTCACGATTTCCAGCTTCCGGTCGTTGTCGTCGAGTCCCATTCACTGATTCTACCCGGTTGGTGCGGTCACGCAGAGCGCTCCATCTCGAGGACGGCGGCGAAGGTCTCCACCAGTCCCTCCAGCTCGGAGTCGCCCATGGGCGTGGACAGGCAGCCGAGCCCGGTCACCGACAGGAGCACGCCGTGCTCCATGAGCCGGCGCACCAGGCGCACGAGACGCTCGGCCTCCGCGGGAGCCGCCCGCGTGCTCCGGTAGTCGGTCAGCTCGCGGTCCACCGGGTGCAGGCGAAAGAGCGAGCCCATGCCGGTGACGCGCCCGGGGACGCCGGCCTGCCGGAAGCAATCGTCGAGGCTCGCGCGCAGCTTGGCCCCGAGGTCGGCGAGCTTGTCGTAGGCATCGGGAGTCAGCAGCCGCATCGCGGCCAGGCCGGCGGCCATCGTCACCGGGTTGGCGTTGAACGTCCCGCCGTGCGGCGCGGCCGGCGGGCCGCCGCGCGTGGGATCGAACACGCTCATGACGTCGGCGCGGCCGGCGACCGCGCCCACCGGAAAGCCCCCACCGATGATCTTGCCCAGCGTGGTCACGTCGGGCGTGACGCCCAGCGCGCCCTGCGCGCCCTGGTAGCCGACGCGAAACGAGATGACCTCGTCGAAGATCAGCACGATGCCGTGCGCGCGCGTCACCTCGCGCAGAGCGTTCAAGAATTCGGCGTGGGCGGGCACGAGGCCCACGCGATTGGGCACCGGATCGACCAGCACGGCGGCCAGGTCTCGAGCTTCGCGCTCGATGCGCGCGACGGTATGCTCCACGTGGTTGAACGGCAGCACGACGACGTCCTGCAGCACCGCCGGCGGCGTGCCCTTCGAGTAGGCCGTGCTGGCCGGCGCCGCGAGGCTGCCCCACGTCTCGGGGGACGAGGACAGGCTCACCTCGGCATAGTCGTAGGAGCCGTGGTAGGCGCCCTCGAACTTGGCGATCTTCGAGCGGCCGGTGAAGGCCCGGGCGCCCTTGAGCGCGATCATCACCGCCTCGCTGCCGGAATTGGTGAAGCGCACGCGCTCGGCCGAGGGCAGGCGCTCGCACAGCAGCGCCGCCAGCTCGATCTCCTCCGGCGTGGGCAGCGGGAACGACGCACCCTGGGCCAGCCGCCGGGTGGCGGCCTCCACGATCGACGGATGCGCGTGGCCGTGGATCAGCGCGGTGTAGTTGTTCAGGCAGTCCAGACGGCGATCGCCCTCGACGTCGGTGATGAAGCAACCGTCCCCCGACGCGGCGTAGGGCGGATAGGGTGCCATGTAGACGGTGGTGCGCGAGTTCCCGCCGGGCAGCACGCCCTGGGCGCGGGCAAAGAGCGCGGCGGACTTCGAACCGGCTTCCGCCCATCGCGCCGTCCGCGCCAGCGCGCGCGGAGATTTCACCTTCGAAGCCATCGTCGCGTCTCCTCTCGACCGCCCGATCACCGACGACCCTCGAGCGGCCTCGTCGAGAAGTACTGCACCTGCCCGCCTGCCGCAAGTGGGCGGGCGGGGCGGTCGGCCGCGTCGCTTTCCGTGGCCTCGCATCGCGCATACACTACGGTCCGCAGCAATTCCGAGCGTGAACCGGAGGCGAGGATGAACGGGGCGGAAAGCCTGGCGCGAACGCTGGTGGCGGGCGGAGTCAACGTGTGCTTCACCAATCCGGGCACCTCCGAGATGCACTTCGTGGCCGCCCTCGACAAGGTCGACGGCATCCGCTGCGTGCTCGGCCTCTTCGAGGGCGTGGTCACCGGCGCGGCCGACGGCTACTGGCGCATGGCCGATCGGCCCGCGGCCACGCTGCTGCACCTCGGCCCCGGCCTCGGCAACGGCCTGGCCAACCTCCACAACGCCCGCAAGGCCAGCTCGGGGATCGTCAACATCGTGGGCGAGCACGCCACGTACCACATCAAGCACGACGCGCCCCTGACCTCGGACATCGAGGGCATCGCCCGGCCCGTCTCGGCGTGGGTGCGCACCTCGCCGAACGCGCGGGCCATCGCCGCCGATGGCGCGGCCGCCATCGCGGCCGCCCGCACGCCACCCGGCCAGATCGCCACGCTCATCCTGCCCGCCGACACCGCGTGGAACGAGGCCGACGGCGTGGCGGCCGTGGCCCCGATGGCCGCGCGCGCGCGCGTCGGCGACGACGTCATCGCACGTTGTGCCAAGGTCCTGCGCTCCGGCGAGCCGGCGATGCTCATGCTCACGGATCGCGCCGTCCGCGCGGACGGCCTGGCGCTGGCCGGGCGCATCGCCACCGCCACCGGCGCACGCATCATCGCCCAGGGATCGAACGCGCGGATCCAGCGCGGCGCGGGCCGCGTGCCGATCGAACGGCTCCCCTACCCGGTCGACCAGGCCCTGGCCGTGCTCAAGGACGTCCGTCACCTCATCCTGGTCGGCGCCAAGGCGCCGGTGGCGTTCTTCGCCTATCCGGACAAGCCCAGCGTGCTGACGCCGGACGGCTGCCAGGTGCACCAGCTCTGCACGCTGGCCGAGGACTCGATCGCCGCCCTCGAAGCGCTGGCCGACGCCGTCGGTGCCAAGAAGGGCAGCGAGGTGGTTCAGCCGGCCGGTCGCCCCGCGCTCCCCACGGGCGCGCTCACACCCGACACGCTGGCGGCCGCGCTCGGCGCGCTCCTGCCCGAAGGCGCGATCGTCGCCGACGAGTCGGTCACCACCGGGCGAGGATTCTTCAAGCAGACCGCCGGCGCCCCGCCCCACGACTGGCTGAACAACATGGGCGGCTCGATCGGCCTCGGCATGCCGCTGGCCACGGGCGCCGCGATCGCGTGCCCCGACCGCAAGGTCGTCTGCCTCGAGGGCGACGGCAGCGGCATGTACACGGTGCAGGCCCTCTGGACTCAGGCGCGCGAGAGTCTCAACGTGACGACCGTCGTCTTCGCCAACCGCACCTACGCCATCCTCCGCCACGAGCTGACGAACGTTCGCGCCGGCACCCCCGGCCGCAAGGCCGCCGACATGCTCGACATCAACCGCCCCGATCTCGACTGGGTCGCCCTCGCCCGCGGCATGGGCGTCCCCGCCACCCGCGCCACCACCGCCGAAGATTTCAACAAACAATTCGCCTCCTCCCTCTCCACCCCCGGCCCCACCCTCATCGAAGCCGTCCTCTAACCCCCCACAGCGGCCAGACCGAAAGCAAGCGAGGGGGAGCGCAGGGGGGGGACCGAGGGAGCGCAGGAGGCGGAGGCGCGGAGCGAGGGATCGCAGGAGCAGGGAGCGCAACAGAGAAGGACCGAGGGCGACAGCTAAAGGGTCACGGAAAACTAGGCGAGGGGCCGGGCGGCCGCGGCGGGGCGCGCGTCGGGAGGCGGGCTCGGGCGCCGCGGGCGCGCCGTCATGGCGAGCCGTCGTCGCCGTTACGAGCGCCGGGCTCGGCGAGCGAGCCGACGACGATTCAACTCACCCGCAACAGCCCCCTTGGGGGTTGGGGGGATCGAGCGAGCCGGGCCCGGCGCGAGTTACGGCGACAGGCGAGCCATGCCGGCGCGCCCAGGACGCCCGAGCCCGCCTCCCGACGCGCGCCCCCGCCGCGATCGCCACGCGACCAGAGTTAGACCCGCGGTTCTTCGAGGCCGAGCCGCTGCGCCATCCGAACGAGATTCGCGACCGAGTCGGCTTGCATCTTCTTCATGACCCGCCCGCGATGGATCTTGATGGTCTTCTCCGCCGCCCCGAGGTCGGCGGCGATCTGCTTGTTGAGCATCCCGCGCACGACGAGACTCATCACCTGTCGCTCGCGCGGCGTGAGGGTCTCGAGGCGATGCTGGATCGCGTCGCGCTCGGCGTGCTCGGTGTGCGCGTCGCGGCTGCGGGCCAGGGCCCGCTGCACGCTCTCGAGCAACTCGCCGTCGTCGAACGGCTTCTCGAGGAAATCGAGCGCCCCGCCCTTCATGGCCCGCACGCTGGCCGGGACCGTCCCGTGCCCGGTAATGAAGATGATGGGGATCGACTGCTGCTTGCCGCCCAGCTCGGCCTGCAGGTCCAGACCGCTCGGACCGCGCAGTCGCAGGTCGAGGATCAGGCAGGAGGGGCGATCGGCCACCTCCCGCTCGAGAAAGGCGCTGGCCGAGGGAAAGGCCACCGCCTCGAGCCCGACCGAGCGGAGGAGCCGCACCAGGGATCGACGAACGCTCTCGTCGTCGTCCACCACGTAGACCACCCCGTCCGGGGTCATAGCCGGGAAACGCGCCTACCGCGTGAGATCGCTGCCGTACCGAAGACCGTTCGTCTCCACCACGTCGACCCTCAGCACGCGCTTGCCGCCGCGATCGATGAGGCGGTAGGTGCTCTTGCCGTTCGGGGTCTCGGCGAAGGCCTGGCCGTCGCGCAGGGTGAGCTGACCCTTGCCCTGGAATCCGCCGACCGTGCGCGCGCTCTTGACCTGGTAGCTGGCGTCGTCGCCGATGATCACCTCGACGAAGTCTTCACTCCGGGAGGGCGAGCGATCGACGACACCCGCCCACTTCCCCTTGATGAGATCGATGCTGGTGATGGGCACCGTGGCGTCGGGCGGCCGGGACGCCTGGCTCCCCGCGCACCCCCCGAGGATGACGGCGGCGGCGAGCGTGGCAGTGACCGCGACGTACGACCATAGAGCGCGATTGCGCAAGGCGGTTCTCCTCGACCCCCATGGTAGACCAATCCGCCCCGACGTGCGCGGGCGCCTGCAAGGATTGCGGCAGGGGTACGGACCAGCAATAGGACTTTGGTCCCATACCGTGGCCCGGGCCCATCGGACCTTGGTCGTAGCGTACAGCGACCCGCACTCGTGGCACCATCGCAGTCGCGGAGGAGAGACCAGCATGGACTTCAAAGAGGTCGGAGCGGTCGCGCTGGATACCGGGATGCGGATCGGGCTCAAGATCCTGGGCGCCATCGTGCTCTGGGTCGTGGGTCGCATGCTGATCGGCCTGGCGGCGCGCATGGCGCACAACGCGCTCGAGCGGCAGCGCGTGGACATCACGCTGGCGCGCTGGATCGGGAGCATCCTCGTGGTCGCGCTGAACATCGTCCTGGTGGTGGCGATCCTGGGCGTCTTCGGCGTCGAGACCACGACCCTGGCCGCCCTCATGGCCGCCGCCGGCATCGCGGTCGGCATGGCGTGGAGCGGGCTCCTCAGCAACTTCGCCGCCGGCGCGTTCCTGATCGTGTTGCGGCCCTTCCACGCCGGCGACTTCGTGACGGCCGGTGGCGTGACCGGCACCGTGCTGGAAGTCGGGCTCTTCACCACCACCATGACCGCGCCCGACAACGTGCGGACCATCGTGGGCAACAGCAAGATCTTCTCGGACACCATCCAGAACTACTCGGCGAATCCGTTCCGCCGCGTGGAGATGGTCGCGCAGCTGGCGCACGGCGTCGATCCCAACCTGGCCATCGGGCTGCTGAAGGAGCGCCTGGGCAAGATCCCGAACGTGCTGATGGCGCCGGCGCCCGACGTGGAGATTCTGCAGTTCACGCTGGCGGGGCCCGTCCTCGCGGTGCGCCCCTACTGCAACAACAACCACTACTGGCAGGTCTACTTCGATACCAACCGGATCATCCGCGAGGCCTTTGGCACGGCCGGATTCCCGGTGCCCCAGCAGCATCTGCGCGTGCAGTCGTACGCCTCGACGTCGTGACGAGATGGCTGGCCGCGCTCGGCCTGGCGGTGGCGCTCGGCGGCTGCAGCACGGCCGGGCCGGCCGGCTCGACGAGCCCGTCGCTGGCGGGGACCTCGTGGGTCGCCGAGGACATCGACGGGCGCGGTGTCCTCGGCGGCACGCCGTCCACGCTCGTGTTCGACGCCGCGCAGCGCATCAGCGGTCGGGCCGCCTGCAATCAGTACTTCGGCACGGCGGAGCGCGGCGAGGGCGCCCGGCTCCAGCTGAAGCCGGCCGGCACCACGCGCATGGCGTGCCCGGAGCCCGTGATGGATCAGGAGCGGCGATTTTTAGAGATGCTCGGCACGATCGTCTCGTACCGCGGCGACGGCGGCACGCTCTCGCTGCTCGACGCGACCGGGCAGGTCAGAATCCGGCTGGTGGCCCTGCCGGCGCGCTGAGCGGCAGGCTCCGTTCGACCGCTATTCAGGGAGCGCGTTCAGGACATACATGAGGACGAGGACGCTGCTCGGCCGGCCGATCGCACCGAACCACGTGTCGTAGACCCGGACGATCTCGTCGGAGCGATAGAGGGTGGCCAGCGTCCGGTTGATCAGCAGCCGGAAGGGCGCGTCCCCGCGGCGCAGCATCAGGCCGTACGGCTCGTAGGAGAACTGCTCGTCGGCCAGCACGAGCTTGGCCGGCTCCTTGGAAGTCATGAGCAAGCCGATGAGGAGCACCCGATCGGAGACGTAGCCGTCCACCTTGCCGGCCAGCAGGGCGTCGCGGCCTTCATCGTGATCCTTCACCGGCACGATCTGCGCCGACACCGTCTTCTTGCGCAGCGCCTCGGTGAGCGCCTTCTCGGTCGTGGTCCCGGGAATCACGGCGATGCGCCGGCCGCCCATGTCGGACAGGCTTGCGAGGTTCTGCCCGGACCGCACGAGGAGCCCGGCCCCGTCGACCCAGGTCATGTTGCTGAAGTCGACCTGCTCCTGTCGCCCGAGCGTGATGCTGGTCGAGCCGCACTCGAGATCGATCCGGCCGCTGGTCACCGCGGCGGCGCGGTCGGCGACCGTCACCGGCACCCAGTTCACCTGGAGGTTGGGCAGACCGAGCTTGGCCTGCACGGCGGTGGCGACGCGCTGGCAGAGATCGACGGAGTACCCGACGGGAAAGCGACGGTCGAGCGAGCTCATGAAGGAAAAGGGCGGGGAGTTCTCCCGGTAGCCCAGGGTGAGCGTGCCGGTGTCCTTCACCTTCTTGAGCGTGCCCTGAAGATCCTGGGCGGCGGCCGGGGCGGCCAGCCCCAGGGCGACCATGGCCACGACGAGCGTCCGGTTGACCCCCTGCATCGCTGCTGCGCTCATCAGCGTCGGCCGCATCAGCGCCCTCCTGGTCCGTCAGCGTTCACTTCGCAGGCAACCCGTAGGCTGCTGGGAGAACACTCTCCGCACCGCCGTCGGTCGGGCGGTGGGGAAGAGGCCAGGTGCGTGGGCTTCGGCACCGGACGGAAGGATTCTACGGCGTGGTGCACGCTCCGAAGAGCGAAAACGTATGGTCCTCGTCCACGACGGCCGCGGACATGACTCCGTTGTCCTCGTCGATCGTGGCGCTCCAGCCGCGGCCGTTCTCGCCGCCCTGCACGACGAGCCGTCCGTTGATGTGCATTGCAGTATTGAGCGTCGACTTGCGGCCGGCGCTCGCGGTCACGGCCTTGGCGCCGACATCGATCTTGAAGAAGGCCGGGCGCACCCGCGGGGGTGTCCGGCGGCGCGTAGCGCTCGCACTGCCCGGCGTCGCACTCCATGACCGTCGTCACCGCGCAGATGAACGGCTTGCTGCCGTCGAAGTCCGCCGCCCGCACCGGCCCCGCGCACCCGGCGACGATGAGCGCCGCCACGGCGAGTCGACCGACGGTCGTGGTACTCCAGCTCGGAAATGCCATGCTCAGCTCCTGGATCTCGCCACGGGGTGGCGGCCGCTATTGAACGGTGTAGCCGCGCCCTGACATGCACGCGGCGAGCGCACGATTGTAGTTGGCCTGCAGCCCGGCGGTCTGCTGCTGCTGCGACGAGACCTGCGCCTGGTACTGCCGGTTCTCGTTGTTCCGTCGCATGGTCCCGAACACCGCGCCGGCCGCGGCCCCGGCGGCCGCGCCCTTGCCGGCATTCCCACCGATCGCGCCGCCCACCGCCCCCACCGCCGCACCGCGCGCCGCGCCCTGGACCGCCTGGCCTCCGGGCGGGGGCGGCGGAGGCGGCGCCATCGGCGTGCTCGGGTTGTAGCCGGACTGCTGCATGGCCCACACGTGGCATTCGCCCTGGTCCTGCTGCTGCTGCTGCGGGCTCTGCCCTTTCTGCGGATAGATCATGAGCTGGGCGCCGGCGCTGTCGACCAGGACGGTCCCGAGCGACACGAGGCTCACCAGCAAGACAAGTCGGGGCCATCTTTTCACGACGCTCTCCTTTCGACGACTCGGCAGACAGAGTCGTCGGACTGGCGCGAGGGTAGGTCCCGGTGCGTGCGAGCGGCTATCGGACGAAGGTCCTATGCGCGACGGGGAGGGCCACGTGCACGGTCAGGCCGCGACCGCTGCGGCGCGTCGCCCAGATGCGCCCACCGTGCGCCTGGATGATCGATCGGCTGATCGAGAGTCCCATGCCGAGACTGTCGCGCTTGGTGCTGACGAAGTGCTGGAAGATCCGTTCCATCTCCGCCTCGTCCACGCCGATGCCGGTATCGCCGATGGAAATCTCGACGAGGCCGGCCTCGCGCACGGCGGTACCCACCGTGATGGTGCGCGGGCCGTCGCTGGCCGCGCCGATGGCCTCGCTCGCGTTGACCAGCACACTCAGCAGGACTTCCTGGAGCTGGACCGGGTCTCCCGACACGGGCGGCACGCCGGCGTCGTAGTCGCGCAGCACGGTGATACCGCGGCGGCCGAGCTCGGGCCACAGCAGGCTGACGACCTTCTCGACCAGCTCGTTGACCCCGAGCGCGGGCGAGGTGGGGTGCTCCTTGCGCAGCACGCCCCGCAGCCGGTGGATGATCTCGGAGGCGCGCTTGGCGTCGGCGGCGATGTCTTCCAGCGTCTCCCGCACGTCGCCGGCGGCCCCGAGGTCCGGCCTCAGGCTGGCGTCGAGGACGTGCAGGGTGGCCTGCGCGTTGGCCACGATCGCGGCCAGCGGCTGATTCACCTCGTGGGCCAGTGAGGTGGCCAGCTGGCCCAGCATCGTCGCGCGCAGCGTGCGGGCGAGATCCTCTCGCTGCCGGTCGGCCAGGTCCTCGGCGTGCCGGCGGCGCGTCACATCGACGTGGGACACCACCGCGCCGCCCTCGGGCCGACGCAGCGGCTCGACGGCCATCTCGAACCAGCGCGCCCCCGCCGGGGTGTGGCACAGGTATTCGATCTGACCGTGGTCACTGCCGCCCTCCAGCACGGCGGTGATCGCCGCCGCCGCCAGGTGGGCGTCGGCATCGCCCATGGCGGCGGCGCGCTGACAGACCTCGAGGTAGTGCGTGCCGACCGAGACCAGCGCGGGATCGGCGCCGTTCTCGGCGGCGAAGCGCAGCCACGACTCGTTGACCGCGACGATGACCCCCTGCCGGTCGAGCGCAGCCACGTGGCCGTAGAGCGAGCCGAAGATGGCGCTGCGCAGCGCGTTGCTCTCGAGGAGCACCTGGTGGGCGGTCTTCAGCTCGGTGACGTCGGTGGCGGAGCCGATGTAACCGACGACGGCGCCGTCCGTCCCGAAGCGCGGCAAGCCGTGATCGAGGATCCAGCGATACTCGCCGTCCCAGCGCTGCAGGCGATAGTCGAGGGTGAAGGCCCGGCGCGCCCCCACCGCGTCGCGCACCGTGGCCGCGCACGCCTCACGGTCTTCGGGATGCACGCTTACGGTCCAGCCCTCGCCCACCTCGTCCTCGAGCCGGCGGCCGGTGACGTCGAGCCAGCCATTGTTGAAGTAGCTGCGCCGGGCGTCGGGATCGGACATCCACACCATCCACGGCGCGGCGTCGGCCATCAGGCGGAATCGCTCCTCGCTCTCGCGGATGCGGCTCTCGGCCCGACGGCGGGCGAGCGCGTTGGCGAACATCTCGGCGATCAGGCGCAGGCGTTGCACCAGCTCCTCGGGCCACGCATGCTCGGTGCTCAGGCTGCTGCAGGCGAGCGAGCCCACGATCACGCCGCCCACCACCAGCGGCACCGCCACCAGCGAGCGGACACCGAGCGCGGCCACGGTGCGCCGATCGGTGTCGGCCTCCTCCGGGAGCTCGCTGACGCTCGAGAACTGCACGACCTGGCCGCGGCCGAGCCGGGCGTTCATCCAGGGGAAGTCGCTCAGGTTCGCCGCCATCGGCAACGGCGAGATGCCCGTGCGGGTCCAGCCGTAGGTCACACGGACCAGCTCGCGGCGGGCGCCGAGCTCGACGAGCACGGCCCGGTCGATGTCGAGCTCGGTCACGATGCGCTGCAGGCCGTTCTCGATGGCGGGCCCCACGTCGCCCGCCGGGAGGCTGACGAACGTGGCCGACAGACCGGAGAGGAGGGTCTCGAAGCGGAGCCGTTCGGCCATCGCGTGCTGCATGCGTCGGCGCTGGGCACGCTGGATGAGCAGCCCGACGATGAGGGCGCTCTGCAGGGCGACCACGATCGTCCCGGCGATGATGGAGACCGCCGGCCAGGTGGCCGACGACATCAGCGTCGCGAACGCCGGCTCGTCCGCGCCTACGGGAACGGCGGGGGCCAGGAGGGCGAGCACCACCAGCGGCGCGGGCATCCGCGCAGCCACGCGGCGCCGCGAGGGTGGACGGTCAGACGCCGTAGGCAATCGCCAACGCGCCCGTCTGACCACGCGGTCTCATCGGTCGACGCTTCCCGGTCGCGTGGGCTCAGGGCTTGAGCGCGACGGCATCGACCTTCTGCCACGTTGCATCCGGATCGTAGCGCTTCATCGACTCGGCAAGGCGCGCGGTGTTCGCGCCGAGGTCCTTCTGGTAGACGATCCCGTCGTGATTCACGATGAACGTCATGACGCCGGAGGCGCCGTATTGCGCCGGGAAGGCCACCAGCGCGAAGCCGCCGATCATGTGTCCCCTGACCACGTAGTCGTACGCGCCGTCCGGGGCCTGCGGCCCCTGCGCCAGCAGGACGCGGTAGAAGTACCCGTGATAGGGAATCCGCCCACCGTCCTTGCTGGCCCGATAGCCTTCGGCCCTGGCCTTGACGACGAGATCGCCCAGCGGGCTCAGCGGCTCATCCGGTTTCGTCGGCCAGTAGAGCCCGTCGCGCTTGCCCGGAGTGCTCCCCAGGCGCTGCGCGTACTCGCGCACGCCGTCCTTGGTGTGAGGCTGGGTATAGTACTCGCGCTGCGCGTCGACGTAGGCCAGACACACCTGCATCGCGTTCAGCTCGTTCCGACCGACCCGCCGGTTGAGGATCTCTTCCTTCCCGGCCTCGGTGTCCCAGCGCCAGCTCGGGCCGTCGGGCACGAGGGGAATCGGCAGCGGAAAGTCGTCAGATCCGACGTGCAGGACCACCTTGCCCCCGCCGGCCTGTAGCTGGTGACGCTGATCGTACTCCGCCACGAAGCGCGACATCACGGTGCGGTCGGACACCCTGTCGCCCGAGGACACGAGCGACCGGCCCGACTCACCCAGGATCTCGACGAGCGCCTTCTGATCATCCGCGCGGAGCGCGGCCACCAGCGCATCGACCGCAGCGCCCACTGACTCGAAGCGCTTTTGCTCGGCGGCCATCGCCGACGCCGCCAGCGCGACCACGAGCGCGAGTGCCATCACGATCGTTCTCATCGCCGTCCTCCTCCACGGCCGCCACCACCGCCGCCCCGCGACCCACCGCCACCACCACCGCCGCCCCGGGAGCCGCCGCCGCCACCACCGCCACCGGAGCGGGAGCCGCTTCCGCCACCGCTGAACGAGCCGCTCGAGCGCGACGATTGTCCGCGCTGGCTCTGCGCGCCGACGTCGCGGGAGGAGCCCATGCCTTCGAACGCGCCGGCCTGACGTCCGCCGCCGCCCGCTCCGGCGCCCCCGCCGGCGGGCCGCGTCTGGGCGCCACCGGGGCCGCCCGAGCCGCCGCCGGGGCGATTCTGACCGCCCTGACCACCGGCGCCGCCGCGGCCTCCCTGCTGGTCGCGGCCGCGAAACTGGTCGCGCGAGGCGCTGTTCTGCGGGCCGCCGCGATTGTACTTCTGCTGCGTCGCCGAATTTTTGTACTGGGCACCCTTGCGGTGCTCAGGATTGTGCTGCCACCCACCGCGCCCACCGTCACCGCGACCACTGTTACCGCGCCCACCATCACCGCGGCCCCCGTCACCCCGGCCGCCGTCGCCGCGCCCACCGTCACCGCGATTGCCGTTACCGCGGTCGCCACCGTTGATCTGGTTCTGTCGGTCCGAGTTGTTCACGTTCTTCGTGAAGTTGTTGTAGTTGCTGTTGTTGATGTTGACGTCGCCGCCGCCCCAGTTGCAGTTTCCCCATACCGCCGCGCCGACCGCCATGCCGACGCCGAACGAGAGGAGCGCCGTCCCGGCCACGTACCCGGGCGGATAGTAGGCGTACGGCGGATACGCGGGATACGGCCAGGCACCGTAGACCACGGTCGGGTTGTAGGTCGGCACATAGATGACCTGCGGGTTCGTCGGCTGGATCGTGATGATCTCGGTCGGCGGCGGTGGCGGCGGCGGCGCCCCCGCGGGCGGCGGCGGTGGAGGTGGAGCGTCGGCGGGAACCGGCTCGACCGCCACGGTCAGCTCGGAGGACGATTTGAGGTTGCCCTCGCCCTTCGCCTTCGCGCGCAGCCGCTGGACCGCGTCCATGGTCTCCTTCTGCTGGTCGAGGAACGCGTCCCCGAGCTGCTGTAGCCAGTCGAGCTTGTCGTTCATCATCGTGAGCACCTGGGGAAACGAGACCAGCGACTTCACGCTGTCGTCCCAGTCGTGCTTCTTCAGCTCCTCGCTGATCGCCGGCTCTTTCAGACTGGCATTGGCCTGGGCGAAGCGCGAGGCCTGCACGATCTCGAGCGGATACGTGGAGGCCATGAAGATCTGCGCGAGGAGCGGATCGGGATAGAGGGCGATGGGCGCGACGATCTGCTCCAGCTGCTCGGCGGTGAATTTCTGGTCCGCGGCAGCCGCGGGCGTTCCGGGAGCCGCGGGCGCCCCGGGAGTCGCGGGCGCCCCGGGAGTCGCGGGCGCCCGGGAGTCGCGGGCGCCGGGGCCTGGCTTCTGGCGGGCACCGGGGGCAGCAGCGTGAGCAGGGCGACGATCGCCAGGATTTTCGCCAGGACACCTCGGGTCAGGTGGATCATTTCGCCCCTCCCACGACGCTCGAGCCCCAGCAGAATCCGGGCGGGCCCCCCCTCGGGACAATGAGACCTTGGTCCCATCCGGCCGCCCGCGGCCCTTCAGCGACACACACGGAACTTGGCATAGTCTCCCTCGGCACGCGAGCGCGTATCGTCGGCGTCGGTGAGCACGGCGATGCCCGCCGGCTTGGCGGCCGGCGGCTCCCCGAACAGCCGCGTGTAGTCCTGCAGCACGTTGACGCGCTCCTCGATCCACTGATCCTTCACGTCGGACAGTCCGGTGCGAAGCACGAGCACCTGGGTGAGCCCCATGTTGGAGCTGAGCCGTGTGCCGACCGGCACCCGTTCGCTCCAGATGTACTTCACGGCTTTGGGGCCTCTGATGCGGGAGTGGGGCACGGTCATGTACACGGCCAGTGCGCTGTCGTTCTTGGACGAGTCGCGCTCGTCGGCGCCTTGCGGGAACGCGCGGGGACGCCAGGACCAGGCCAGCACCGGATACTTCGTGAGGTCCCACTCGTACTCGCGACCGGCCTGGATCCCGAGCCCACTGGACATGGCCCGCAGAAAGCGCAGACCGGCCTCCTCCTGCACGGTGTACGAGACCTTGCCGGCGTCCTTGAGTGCTTTCCAGCCGAGGGGGAACTGACCGATCTGGCTGTCGGCGAACGTCTCGATCACCAGACAGTCCGCGCCCTGCGCACGCGCCCGCACGGGTGTGGCCAGCGCGGCCACCGCCAGCGCCGCCATCAGGAGCCTGGCTGGGCGCGTCACCCTGACCTCTCTACGTCTGGGTGGCGGAGCCGAGCGCGCTGCGTCCCGCCGGGGAGATGAGGTAGGCGAAGATGACGATCGCGACCGCGGCGCGCACGGCGACCAATCCCATCGCGTCGCCGGTCAGGACCAGGGTCAGGGCGCCGAGCAGATTCAGGATCACCGCCAGCATGCCGACGCCCCAGGCCCAGTCACGGCGCGCAAACGCGCCGCCGACGAAGGCCAGGTAGAGGAGCGCGATGATCGTTGCGAAGACTGCGCGCAAGAACACGAGGACGCCCGCGAGCGGCAGGAGGAGCGCCCCTCGCTCTCCGAGCTGACCGGCGAGGTAGAACCATCGGATCGCCCAGAAGATGCCGACGGCGGCCTGGACGACGGCGAGCACCACGATGATGGTGAGCCCCATCGAACGCGGCGTTGCCGTCCGTGCGGTCATGGTCGGCGGCGGGTCAGGAGCGGGCCGACCCGCCGAGGATGAACCCCGGGCTGATGCGAGGTGGGGGGCCCTGACGTGGCACCCCCACTCTCAGGCCTCCGAGCTGCCGGACCGCACCTGGCGACGACGACGGCGTGAAAGCGGCGGCGCCGCAGCGGGCCCCGCCACACGGGGCGGGGTCAACGCGAAGGCGCCGTCGAGTCACGCGTCGAAGCCGGTCAGGTTCACTGATACCGGCCTCTTACCGCTCCTTCACCATGAACTGGTCGCGCCGATTCTTGGCCCAGCACGCCTCGGTGTGCTCCGTGCACACGGGCCGCTCCTCACCGTACGAGACGATCGTCATCCGGTCGGCGCTGATGCCCTGCGCGACCAGATAGTTCATCGCGGCCTTGGCGCGGCGATCGCCGAGCGCCAGGTTGTACTCGTTGGTGCCGCGCTCGTCGGCGTGTCCCTCGATGAGTAGCAGCTGGGTGCCGTTCGACTTCAGCCAGGTGGCGCTGGCATCCAGGATCTTGGCGTCGCCCGGACGGATCACGGCCTTGTCGAAGTCGAAGTAGATCGGCTTCACGTTGTCGTTCGGCTGGAACTCCTTCGGAGCCGGCGGCGGCGGCGCGGGCGCGGCCGTGGGGGGCGGTGTCGGCGCGGGGGCCGGCGCCGGCGGCGCGACTGGAGCCGGCGCGGGTGCGGGCGGCGGCGGCGCGGGCACGGCCTTCGGGGCCTCGGTCGGTGGCGGCGCGGCGACCACCGGAATGTTCGGGCGGCGGGCACACGCCCCGATGAGCAGCGAGAGTGAGATCGTGATGAGCAAAGCCTGTCTGAGTGTCGTCATTCGAGTCCTCGTCGTGGGCAGGGCGATTAGCGTTCGATGATCTGGTCGGCGCTGACGGTGACCGGCTGGCCCCACCAGCTCTCGGCGCGAGCGGCTTCGACGTCAGCCCGGGTGACCCGCTTCTGGTCGCCCTGGTTCGCTATCGAGAACGTCATGTGCTTCCCCGACGCGAAATGAGACTTGTTGTTGTACCAGTCGTCCCATTCCGCCGAGGTCGCACACGCGGCGGTCAAGAGTGCAATGCCCACAAGCAGTGTCGGTCTCGTCAGTCGGCCCATCAGCGCACCTCCAGGTGGCGGCGGATTCGCCCCGAAAAGCTAACAGACCAGGGGGCCGGGTCAAATGAGACCTTCGTCCCATTCCCTCGGGGTTTCCCCGGTCTGCCGCTAGGGTCAGAAGTCTATATCGAACTGCCGCCGCAGGAGGAGGAAGACAGCCAGGCACGCCCCAGCGGCGCGCTCCAGTCGCCGCGCGCCAACGGCGCGCCGCGAAGACCGGACGCGTCGCCCATCTCCGCGGAAAGACAGGCGGGCCATCGCTTCGGATCTTCCCTTCGCCCCTGCCCCCGGCCGGGGAGCGGCGGGGCCCATGGGAAAAATTTTGCCGGGTGGCCTTCAGGCGGCAGCGACCCGGACGATGCAGCGGAATCCGATGTGCGAGGTGGACGACTCGATCATCTGCGGCTGTCGCGCGGCGGGCCGGTAGCGCAAGCAATAGTTCGGTGCGCACAGGTGCGAGCCGCCCTTGGTCACTCGTCGCGGGATCGTCTGGCCCGGCTGGCCGACGTCGTAGCTCTGCTCCGCCGATTCCACGCGCGGATTGTGCGGCGCGCAGCACGGACGATCGCCCGCCTCCGGATGACGGGCCGTGTAGAAGTCGCTCGTCCACTCCCAGACGTTGCCGGCCATGTCGAACAGGCCGTAGCCATTCGGCGGAAACGTTCCGACCGGCGAGGTGCCCTCGAATCCATCGGTCCGGAGATTCTCCCAGGGAAACTCCCCCTGCCACGTGTTGGCCATCATCCGATTCTTCGGCGCGGGCTCGTTGCCCCACGTGAAGGACGCGCCCTCGAGGCCACCACGCGCCGCGAACTCCCACTCGGCCTCGGTCGGCAGCACCTTGCCCGCCCACGCCGCGAAGGCTTCGGCGTCCTCGACGGTGACCTGGGTGATCGGATGGCGGCCTCGTCCCTGCAGATGACTGCCCGGCCCCTCCGGCCGTTTCCAGCTGGCGCCGGGGACCCAGCCCCACCAGTTGCGATAGTCGTCGAGACGGACGGGGCCGGAGGCCTTGCGGAACACGAGCGAGCCGGGAACGAGCAGCGCGGGATCGACGCCGGGATAGTCGACGGCGCGCAGCGCGCGCTCGGCCACCGTGACGTAACCGGTGGCCTGCACGAAGCGGCGAAAGTCGGCGACCGTCACCTCGAATCGATCCATCCAGAAGCCGTCCACGCTGACCTGGTGGACCGGACGCTCTTCCGGATAGAAATCCTCCGAGCCCATGAGGAACGCGCCGCCGGGAATCCACGCCATCTCGGCGAGGGGCGGTGGCCCGGGCGGCGGAGACGCGGCCAGATAGTCGCGCCGGCGGTCGGCCACGGCGGCAATTGTCATACACGCAATCCGTCGAGCATTGTAGGCTCGAACGCGACGCGAGGCGGTGGCAGTCCGAACGCCAGGAGCCGGGCCCACGGAAACTGGTCAAACGGCCTATACTCGCGGCAGCGTGAACCACCTGCCCTCCGGTGGCACGAGAGCCTCGCTCTTCGTGGCCCTGGTGGTGCTGGGCCTGCTGATGGCGGGCGCGGCAACGGCGCCGCCTGCACCCGGTCCCGACCCGCCGGCGGCCGCGCCGCCGAAGCGCGTCCTGCTGATTTACGACTACGCGCGACTGACCCCCGCCGTGCTCGCCCACGAGCAAGCCCTCACGGCATCGCTGCGCTCGGGCCCGGACCCGATCAACCTCTACACCGAATATCTGAACCTGACCCAGCTGGACCATCAGACGTTCCCCGACGAGACGATCGCCTATCTGCGGGCCAAGTACGCTCCGGCGGGTCTCGATCTGCTCGTGCTGGCGGGAAGCCGCCTGGTGCGATTCAATCTGCAGCACCGCGACCGCTTGTTCCCCGGCGTGCCCATCATCTTCACCGGTGTCGAGCGCCACGCCGCGGCGGACATCGCGCTGCCCGACGACGCGACCGGGGTGTGGCTGTCACCGGGCTGGCGGACGACGCTCGAGGCGGCGCTCCGCCTGCAGCCCGGGACGGAGCGAGCGGTGGTGGTCACCGGGGCCTCGGGAATCGATCGCGTTTGGGCGGCGGCCGCGCGCACACAGCTGGAGTCGATTCGTTCACCGATCCCCATCGAGTATCTGGTCGGCCCGCCGCTCGAGAGCTTGCTGGAGCGCGTCGCGACACTGCCCCCGCACACCGTGCTGCTGCTCGGCCCCTTCTCGCGCGACGCGACCGCACGGGATTTCCGCACCCTCGAGATCATCAATCGGCTGGCCGGCACGGCGAGCGTGCCGGCGTACTCCGTGCTCGAGTCGACGATCGGAGGCGGAGTGGTCGGTGGACACGTCGTGAGCTTCGAGGCCCAGGGCGCCCGCACCGGCGAGCTGGCGATCCGCGTCCTGCGCGGGGAGTCCCCGGCGGCCGGGGACATCGACACGAACGTCTATCGATTCGACGCGCGACAGCTCCGGCGCTGGCGCCTCGACGCGCGGCGCCTGCCCGCCGGCAGCGTGGTGCTCTACGACGAGCCCTCGGTGTGGCGCCAGTACGGGGGCTACATCGCCGGGGGCCTGGCCCTGATGGCGCTGCAGAGTGTGCTCATCGCCGCGCTGCTCGCCCAGCGCGCGCGGCGCCGCCACGCCGAGCAGGCGCTGGCCGATCGCCTGCGCTTCGAGACCCTGCTCGCCGAGCTCTCGGCAATGTTCGCGTCCCGGGCGGGCGGAGAGGTCGACCGGCACATCGAGGATGCTCTGCGACGCATCGTCGAGGATCTGGACGTGGATCGGGCTACCGTCGGCCAGCTGCCGAAGGACAGCCACAAGGTGCGGATCACGCACGCCTGGACCCGACAGGGCATCGCGCCGCTTCCCAACGTCCTGGACAGCAGCCTGCTGCCGTGGATCGTCTCGCGAGCTCGCCAGGGTCAGGCCGTCTCGCTGGCGCGGCCGGAGGATCTGCCCGCCGAGGCGGTCGTCGATCTGAAAACGCTGCGCAGCATGCGCACCCGGTCGCTGGCGGTCGTTCCGTTCCAGATCGGCGACGCGGTCGACGGATTTCTCTCGGTGGCGGCGGTGCGAGACGAGCGTCACTGGGTCAGCGATCTGGTCGCGCGGCTCACCCTGCTCGCCGACGTCTTCGCCAGCGCCCTGGCCCGCCAGCGCGTCGAGCAGGCGATGGAAGAGACGCGGCGGCACCGGGAGGAGCTCACCCACGTGCAGCGCGTGGCGACCCTCGGTGAGCTGGCCGGCGGGCTCGCCCACGAGATCAACCAGCCTCTGGCCGCCATCGTGATGAACGCCCAGGCGGCCGTCCGGGTCCTCGGCGGTCAGCCGGCGCCGCGCGCCGACGACTCCCTCGCGCTGCAGCACACGCTCGGCGACATCGTCGAGGACAGCATGCGCGCCTCCCAGATCATCCACGGACTGCGCGCCCTGCTCCGCAAGGAGCACGTCGAGCGCCAGCCGGTGAGCCTGAACGGCCTCGTCGAGCAGGTCGTCGCCCTGCTGCAGTCCGACTTTCGCCGCCGGGCCGTGCGGATGCGGCTGGAGCTCGACCGGACGCTGCCGCCGCTTCCCGCCGACGCCGTGTCGCTGCAGCAGGTCGTCCTCAATCTTCTCGTGAACGCCGGCGAGGCGATCGGGGCGCTGGAAGGCGGGCGCCGCGAGGTCACGATCGCGACGTTCCGGCGCGCCGGCAACCTCGTGGAGCTGAGCGTGAGCGATACCGGGATCGGCGTGAAGGACGAGGAGCTCGAGCGAATCTTCGAGCGCTTCGTCAGCGCCAAGCCGGATGGGCTCGGCATGGGCCTGCCCATCAGCCGCTCGATCGTGTCGGGACACGGGGGGCGTATCTGGGCGACGCGCAACCCGGACCAGGGCGTGACGCTGCACGTCGAGCTCCCGCTCGGCGCTGCCCCGAGCGGGTCCTAGCGTCCGGCCTTCGTCACCGCGGGGCGCGCCGGGGGGTGGAGCGTGCAGGCCGTGGGGTCCGGGCACCACGAGGTCTCAGGCCGCTTCGAACCGGCCGTGGCTGGGCTCCACCTCGTGCGGGGCGCACGGTTCTATGAGGCGGGAACGGGTCCCGGACCCCACGGCCTGCACGCCCCACCCCCCGGCGACAACGCGTACAACGAGATTGGGACTCAGGACCTCGCGCCTGGCGTTGCCGGAGGTTCATCGAGAAATTAGCACGGGATGCTGCCGTAGCGCGCTCGTGAACCAGTCTATCGGATAGCGCTCCTCTCACATCGCGTCGCTCGGCTGGGCGTCGTGGCGTCGGACGTCGAGGACGTGGAGCGCTCTCCGGCACGACCAGGGGCGGACGCGAAGCGGCCCGTGCCAGACTAGCAATGCGACCTTGGTCGTCCTTTGGTCGTACGCCCGGTCTGGCGCCCGCGAGGCTCCGGTATGCTGAGGCCCATGCGCTACGTCGGCTACGCGGTTGCGGCGCTCCTGACCCTGGTGGTCCTGCTCGTTGCGGGCACCTCGCTCGCCGTCCGCATCTGGGGACCCGAGCTGGCTCGCGAGCGCGTCGAGCAGGCGCTGCAGACGGCGCTGGCCCGCGACGTCCACGTGGAGCGCGTCGACGTGGAGCCGTGGCGCGGGCGGGTGGTCGTCGCCGGCGTGACCGCGCCGGCGCGATCCGGCGAGCCGGGCCCGAACTTCCTCACGCTGTCGCGCGTCGAGGCCAACATCGGCATCAGCAGCCTGTGGCACCGTCGCCTCGTGCTGCGGTCGATCCGTCTCGACGATCTCGACCTGCGTGTCGCCAGTCGTGGAGGCCCGCCCCTGCGCGAGCTACCGATCCTGCCCGAGATCGTGCAGGCCGGACCGCTCACGATCACGCTGGGTCCGATCGAGCTGCGTCGCGCCCGGCTGTTCTACCAGGACGACCAGGCCGCCCTGCGTGTCACCGCGCAGGGTCTCAGTGGCAGCGCGCGGCCAGGGCGTCAGGCCACCGGCGTGACGATCGCTGCCGACGAGATCACCATCGAGACCGGGCAGGCCAAGGACCGCCTCGGCGCAGTCACCGCAGACGCGCGCATCGCGCCCAGGACGATCGAGATCCGCGAGCTGGCCGCGAGCTGGGAGAAGCGTCGCGTCACCATCGCGGGAGCCGTGCGCGGCCCGTTCGATGCGCCGACGCTCGATGTCACGGGCCGTGGCGAGGTCGATCTCGCAGTCCTGAGTGGGCGCTTCGGCTCGCCGTGGACGCTTCAGGGCGTGGCCCGGGCCACCGTGCATCTGACGGGGCCGGCGGCTCTGCCCCGCGTGACCGGGAACATCGCGATCGACGAGCTCCGGGCGGGTCCGGTCACGGCAAAATCCGCGGCCGCGCAGGTCGCGTTCGTCGATGGTGTCGCGTCGGTCACCCAGCTGAGCGCCCGGGCCTTCGGCGGATCCCTGAGCGGCCAGGCCACGATCGAGCCGGCGCATCTCGACCGTGCGCACATCGCGCTGCGGCTGCGCGACGTCGAGAGTGCCGCGCTGGAAGCGCTGGGCGGATTCACCAGCGGGGCGACCGCGCGCCTGGACGCGGAGGCGGAGGCGCGTGGCGACCTGCGCGACATCACGCGGGCCCGGCTCCACGTGCGGGTGGCCGCGCGTCAGGTGCAGCTTCCGCCCGCCGTCGCCGGGCTCGGCACCGGGACCATCGACGCCGAGGCCAGTGGCGAGCGCGGCACCTTCGAGCTCGCCTCCGCGGTGGCGAGGTGGCCGGGTCTGCAGCTCAGCGCGCAAGGCCGCGCCACGCTCGACGGCCCCACGCCGATCCACCTCAAGGCGGCCGGCGAGCTCAGACACCTCGCGCCCCTGCTCGGAACGAGCCGTGTCGCGGGCGATGCCACGCTCGATGCCGACGTCACAGGACGCTGGCGCGATCCGGTGCTCACCGGGCGGCTCGACGTCCGGGCCCCGACCATTGAGGACGTCCGCGCCGACGCCCTGGCCGCGTCGTTCACGCTGACGCCACGCTCGCTGCGCCTGGCCGACGCCAGCGTCCGGCTCGCGCAGGCGCGGCTGACCGCTTCGGGTCATCTCACCTGGCCGGCGACTGCCACGCTCGCGGTGCCGACGCCCGGCGCGGTCTCGCTGGATGTGCTGGCCCGCACGGAGAACGCGCGGCTCGAGGACGCCGCACCCTGGCTGCCTCCGGCGCTCCACGACAGCAGCGGCGCCGTGGCGGTGACGGCGAAGATCGACGGCACGCTGGCGGCCTGGCACGCGGCCGGCCGCGCCGAGTCCGCGAGTCTCAACGTGCCGGCGACTCCGCCCATCCGTCAGGTCGCGGTCAGCTTCGACGTCACGGCCGACCGCATCGAGGTGGCCGCACTGCGCGCCAGTGTCCTCGATGCCCCGGTCCTCGCGAAGGGCCGCTGGCGCTGGGCGGGCGGTGGCGAGGTCGAAGGCGAGGCCGGGCCGGTCGACCTCACGCGCGTGCCTGATCTTCCCGAGAATCTGCGCGTCGAAGGCCGCGTTCGCGCGACCGTCAAGGCGACGATCCGCGACGGCCGCGTGGCCGGCTCGGCGCGCGCCAACGCCGAGGGCGTGGCCGCGGCGGGATGGCCGCTCGGGCGCGGCGTGGCCGAGATCACGTCGGATGGCGCCACGGTGCGGGCCGAGGTCGCCTTCCCCGAGGCGCGGATTGCGGGCTCGGGGCAAGGCCGTCTCGATGGCGCCGCGATCATCGCCACTCGCGTCGCGGCGGCGGACATCGAGATCGAGCCACTGCTCCGCCAGTACCGGCCCGATCTCGTCGGCACCCTGACCGGGCGGTTCTCGGCGAGCGCCACGCTCGACGTCCCGACGCGCGATCCGCGCGCAATGCGCGGCACGGTCCAGCTGGAGCCCGTCCAGTTCGAGGCGGCCGGCGAGAAGTGGCAGGCGCGCGGCCCGATCGTCATTCGTCGTGAGCCCGGGCGGCTGAGCCTCGAGCGGCTGGAGATCGTGGGACGTCTCGGCACCGCGACGGCCAGCGGCGCGCTGGACGACGGCGGAACGCTCGAGGGAAACCTGCGGGGTCAGGCGCCCCTGACGCTGCTGAGCGTCTTCCGCCCGGAGATCCGGGAAGCCGCCGGACGTCTCGAGCTGGACGTCCGCGTCGGCGGGACCATGGCGAAACCCAATCTGATCGGTCGCGGCACGATCACCGGAGGCCTGATGGCCCTCCGCGACACTCCCGTGGTGATCCGTGACCTCGAGGGACGCTTCGCCCTCTCGCCCTCGCGCCTCCGGGTGGAGGAGCTCCAGGCCCGCGTCGGGACCGGAACCGTGAAGGCCACCGGCGAGGTCGGGCTCGACGGCCGCGCCATCGGCGCCTATCAGGTGGCGGTCACCGCCCGGGGCGTGAGCTTCACCGCGGTCGAAGGGCTGGAGACTGCGTGGAACGCGGATGCCACGCTGACCGGTCAGGGCGGCCGCGGCGTGGTGCGGGGCCAGGCGCATCTCGTGCGCGGCGCGTACACGCGCGATCTCTCGATCGTGCCCATGCTGCTCCAGGCCGGCGCCCGGGAGGAGCCGATGGACTGGGGCCGCGAGCTCGCGCTACAGCTCGACCTGGCGCTCGACGACAACCTGGTCGTGCGGTCGCCCCAGGCGCGCCTTCGCGCCGGCGGCACGCTGCACCTGCAGGGCACCGTCACGCGGCCCGTGGTCCTCGGCACGGTGGAGACCCAGGACGGACGGATCACGTTCCGTCGGAACCGGTTCACCATCGAGAACGCGGTCGTGCGCTTCGACGACCCACGCCGGCTCAACCCCCACCTCGACGTGCGGGCCACCACCCGGATCAAGACCTACGACGTCACCATGTGGCTGAGCGGTCGGGTGGAGGATCTGACGATCCGTCTGTCGTCCGAGCCCCCGCTGCCGCAGGAGGATCTGCTGGCCCTGGTCACGCTGGGCTCGACGCGGGCCGAGCTGGGAAGCTCCGGCGGCCTGACGTTTGCCGGCGAGGCCGCCCAGCTCATGTCGCGCGAGCTGCTGGGACTCGAGCCGAGCGCGCCGATCGTGGACGTCCTGGAGTTCGGCAAGACCGACACGGGCCAGAATCAGTTTCGCGTGGGCAAGCGCCTCGGCGACAAGACCACGGTCATCTATTCCGGGAGCTTCGCGGAGGGCGGCCAGCAGAAGCTGCGGATCGAGTACCAGATCATCGGCCCCCTGCTGCTGGCGGGCGAGCAGTCCTTCACCGGGGGGGTCGGCGGCGATGTGATCGTGCGCCTGCGCTTTCGATGATCGCGCTCCTGCTGGTGGCGCTGGCGGTCGCGGCGCCCTCCGTCACCGGCGTCGAGGTGACGTCCCTTCACTTGCTGCCCAGCCCACGGCCCGAACAGTTCCTCACGGACCTCGTCGGGCAGCCGCTGTCCCGCGATCGCGTGCGCGCCAGCCTGGACCGCCTCTGGGCGCTGGGCGTCTTCGACAGCGTGGAGGTCGAGGAGATCGAGGAGCCCGGCGGGATCCGCCTGCGGTATCGCGTGACCCGCCGTCCACTCCTGGAGCAGCTGGACTGGACCGGCGACCTCGGCCTGGCCGCACCGGATCTGGCCGCCACCGCCGCGCTCGCGCTGGGCGGCCCCGCTGATCCCGAACGCCTGGCTCGGGCCCGGACCGAAGTGCTCGCCCGGCTCAACCGCGAGGGCTATCTCGGCGCGACCGTCAACCTACAAGTCAGTGACAACCCCGCGACCAACGGCCGGGCCGTCACCTTCGTCATCGCAGCCGGTGCGCAGGCGCGCGTGAGGCACGTGGAGATCACCGGGCTCGTGCACGCCGAGGCCAAGCCTCTCGACAAGGCGCTGGATCTCGACGACGGTGACCGGTTTCGCGAGCGGGCGCTGCACGACGGGGTACGCGCCGTCGAGGACAGGCTCCACCAGGACGGCTTCTTCGAGGCGCGCGTGACCGCGCGCGAGCCCGCCTGGAACGCCGCCACGCACCAGGTCGACATCACGGTCCAGGTCGTGGAGGGTCCGCACACGACCGTGGAGTTCCGGGACCGGGAGGCGCTCTCGGAGAAGGCGCTGCGCGAGCGCCTCACCTTCGCCGATGCCCGGATCGTGGACGAGGTCGAGGTGCGCGCCAGCGCCGAGCAGCTCGAGCGCGCCTACCGCGACAACGGCTACGCCGACGCTCACGTGACGGGAACCCTCGGCGGTGACGCGGCCGAACGGACGGTGAGCTTCGCCATCGCCCAGGGCCCGCGCGTGCGCGTCGAGAGCATCACGTTCGAAGGCGCCGCGCCGAAGCTCGAGCGCGACCTGCGCGAGCAGATGCGCACGCACACCACGGGTCTGTCGCTGCCGGGCTGGCCTCGCGGCCTGTACGTGGAGGAAACGCTGACCGAGGACGTGCGGGCCCTGCGCCGCTACCTGCGCTCGCAGGGCTACCCGCAGGCGGAGGTGGGGCCGCCGCGGACCACGTTCAGCGAGGACCGGACGCTCGCCCGCATCGTGATCCCGGTCGTCCCGGGTCCGCGGCGCACGATCGAGGCGGTCAGCGTCACCGGCAACCGCGTGCTCTCGACTGATCAGATCCTGAAGGTCGTGGGGCTTCGTCGGGGCGACCCGTGGGATGAGACGAAGCTCGACGAGGCTCGCCGGAAGGTCGAGCAGCTCTACCAGCGGCGCGGATATCACCGCACCGTGGTGACCGCCAAGGCCACCGAAGTCGGCGAGGGCATGACGGTGGCCTTCGACATCGTCGAGGGCGAGCTGACCCGGGTCGGGCGCGTGCTGATCTCCGGGCTCACCGCCACCCAGCGCCAGGTGGTGGAGCGCGAGCTGCAGATCAAGCCGGGCGATCCGCTCAACGCGGTCGACCTGAGCGAGAGCCGGCGGCGACTCGACGCCACGCGCATCTTCGACCGGGTCGACGTGGAGGTCCAGGGTCCGGCCGACGCGCCCTTCCGCGACGTGGAGGTCATGGTGCGCGAGGCCAAACCGTGGCGCTTCGAGTTCGGCGTCGGGTACGCGACGGAAGAAGGCTTCCGCGGCTTCGTCACCTTCGGCAACGACAACCTGTTCGGCACCGGCCGGAGCGCCAGCGTGACCGAGCGCGCGAGCGAGAAGGGCGACCGCACCGAGCTGCAGTACCGTCACCCCTGGCTGTTCGGCACGGAGTGGCAGGGCGAAGTCGTGCTGTTCCGCGAGACCAAGGACGAAAAAGGCTTCATCAGCGATCGGCGCGGCGCCACGTTCACCGCCCAGCGCGACCTGCTCGCCTGGCTGTTTCGTCCCGACGAGCCGACGGACCATCCCAAGGGGCTACGCGGCGGGCTGCGGTATCGCATCGAGGAGTTCCGCCGCCACGACATCGACCCCAATCTCTTGACCGACGGCACCACCGAGCGCGACGAGACCGTCGGCAGCGTGACGCCCTTTTTGGCCCTCGAGCTGCGCGACAATCCGGCCGACCCGCACGGCGGCAGCTATCACTACGCCTCGTTCGAGACGGGCAGCTCGCACCTCGGCGGCAGCGTCAACTTCGTCAAGTTCGTTCTGGAGAACACCGTGTACATCCCCTGGCCTCGGTCCACGGTGCTGGCGCTGGCCGGCCGCCTGGGTCTGGCCACCCCCTATGGCGCCACCGAGGACCTCGTGATCGAGGATCGCTTCAAGGCCGGTGGCAGCACGACCATCCGCGGCTATCGCGACGAGCGCGTGGGCCCGGTGGATGCCTCCAACAACCCCGAGGGCGGCGATCTGCGCCTGCTGTTCAATGTCGAGTGGCGGTTCCCGATCTGGCGCTTTCTCGGCGGCGTGACGTTCTTCGACGCCGGGATGGTCACGCCCCGGGTGCGCGACTTCGCGTTCGACCAGTTCTTCCCGGGCGCCGGCGCCGGGCTCCGGATCACGACGCCGATCGGCCCCCTCCGCTTCGACATGGGCTATGCGCTGCGACAGCTCCGGGACGAGGACCGGCTGCAGTTCTACGTGACCGTCGGGAACGCGTTCTGATGCGCGGGCCCGCGCTGCTGGCCCTCGTGGGGCTACTCCTGGCGCCCGGGGTGCCGGCCGCGGCGCCATTCGACGCGCTCCTCGGCGTGGTGGAAGGCCGGACCATCGCCGCCAGCGACATCGCGCTGGCCCGGGCGCTCGGCGTGCTCGGCTTCGCGTCTTCGCCCTCGCCCATCACCCGCGAGGAGATCGAGCGCTTCGCCGACGTGCTGCTGACGATCGACGAGGCGGGCCGGATCGGCATCAGCGCCGAGCCGGAGCAGACCGAGCGGGCCTTCACGGCAGTGGTCACCCGGGTGGGCGGCGAAGCGGCGTTCGCCGGCTGGCTCGACGCGCAGAGGCTCGATCGAGCGTGGGCCCACCGTCTGGTGGAGTACGAGGTCATCCGCGCGCGGTTCTTCGAGGCGCGCTTCGCCGCCTTCGTGTTCCCGGACGAGGCGACGGTCGCCCGCGCGCTCGGTCCTGGCCAGCACGACGAGGCGGGGCGCGAGGCGGCCCGCACCCGCCTCATCCGCGAGGCCGCGGAGCGCGCGCAGGCCGACTGGCTGCAGGAGGCGCGCCGGCGCATGAGCGTCCGGATCTTGATGCCGCCGGGCGCGCCGATCGCGCCGCCGTTCCCCGCGCCCTAGAGTCGGACCCGGACAACGCCCGGCCCGCGCGGGGTTAAGAGCCGGACGCCTCGCGCTGGGCGGGAGCGGAGTGGGGCGCGGGAGAGGGACGGCGGGCGCGGGAGCTACGATCGATCGCCTGCCGGACGGCGTCGAGCAGCTCCTTGTCGTCGAAGGGCTTGGCCAGAAAGTCCACGGCGCCGGCCTTCATCGCCCGCACCGCCATCGGGATGTCGCCGTTGCCGGTGATGAAGACGACCGGCATGTCGCGGCCGTCGGCGGCCAGGGACTCGTGCAGGTCGAGACCGTTCTGACCCGGCATGCGGATGTCCAGCACCAGGCAGCTCGGGCTGGCGATGTCCCGGCGATCGAGGAACTCTCGTGCCGAGCCGAACGTCACGACGCGATGCCCGGCGGATCGCAGCAGCCGCTCCAGGCCCCGACGGACCGAGATGTCGTCGTCCACGACGTACACCGTGGCGTCCTCGATGCTCACGGCGTCTTGGCTCTGGTGAGCGGCACCGTGAAGTGGAACGTCGCGCCGCGTGCGCCGTTGTTCGCCGCCCAGATGGCGCCGCCGTGCGCCTCGACGATCGAGCGGGCGATCGACAGGCCCATGCCCATCCCGGACTGCTTGGTCGTGTAGAACGGCTCGAACACCAGGTCCTCGGTGCCCGGGCCGCAGGCCCGTCCCGGCGTCCTCGATCGCGACGTGCACGGCGGGCGCCTCGGTGAGTCGCGTGTGCACGATCACCCGGCGGTGCTCGCGCCCGGACTCCGTCATCGCCTCCATGGCGTTGAGCAGCAGGTTCAGCACGAGCTGCTGCAGCTGCACCCGGTCGGCGTTGACCGTGGGGGTTTCGGAGATCAGGTCGAGACTGATGGTGATGTTGCGAATGAGCGCGTCGCTGCTGACGAGCTTCACGACGTCGCGCACCAGCACGTTGACGTCCAGGAGCGACAGCTCGCTCTCGCCCTTGCGGAGGAACTCGCGCAGGCGCTGGATGACCTCGCCGGCGCGCTTGTCGTCGTCCACGATGTCGGACAGGATGGCCCGGATCTCGCCGAGATCGGGCGGGCGGGCGTCGAGAAACCGCTGGGCCGCCTGGGCGTTGGCCAGGATGCCGGTCAGTGGTTGATTCAGCTCGTGGGCCAGCGAGGCGGTCAGCTCCCCCATCGTCGACACCCGGGTGAAGTGGGCCAGCTCCTGGCGGCTCCGCTGGGCGTCCATCTCGGCGTGCTTGCGCTCGGTGACGTCGGTGTGGGAAACGACCGCGCCGCCGTCGGGCCCCTTCAGCGGCACCACCGACAGCGCCAGCCAGCGGCCGGCGCCGGTCGCACCCCACGCGTACTCCAGCGCGAAGCCGGTGCGCGAGCCGTTGAGCACGGATTCGGTCCCGATCATCGCCTCGCGAGCCACCGCCACGCCGTCGAGGGCCGCCTTCCAGCAGGCCCCGAGGAAGCTTCCGTCGACACCCACCTCGGCGCCGAAGACGCCCCCGTCGCGCGCCGAGCGGGCCCAGTGATCGTTGACCTCGACGATCCGGCCGTGCCGGTCGAGCACAGCGACGCCACTGGCCAGCGAGGCGAGGATGGCGGACTTCATCTCCTCGCTGGAGCGCAGCGCCTCCTCGGCCTCCTTCTGGGCCAGCGCGTTGGCGAAGACCTCGCCCACCAGCTGCAGCCGCTGCACGAGCTCATCCGGCCACTCCCGCTCGCGCGTGACGGTCACGAAGGCCAGGCTGCCCAGCACCCGGCCGCCGGCCACCAGCGGGATCGCCAGGTTGGAGCGGACCCCGCGCCGCCGAAACGTCTCCGCCTCCCGCGCCGCCTCCAGGGGCAGCTCGTCCAGGCGCGAGAACCCCACGGACTGCTCGCGCAGGATCTGCGGCACGAGCCAGGGGAAGTCGCGGATCACCGAGACGCGCGAGATCGGGGCCACGCCCGGCCCGCTCCACGAGTACGCGACGATGAACTCGCCGAGCTCGCGCGAGAAGCGGTAGAGCGTGACCCGATCGAGTCCGAGAAACTCGCCGAGCTGGCGCAGCCAGCTCGCGAACGCGGCGTCCATCGCGTGGGCCGGCACGTGCACGAAGGCGCCGGAGAGGTGGGAGAGCAGCTCCTCGAAGCTCAGCCGTTCCCGCAGGGCGTGCTGGGCGCGCTGGCGCTCGTCGATGACCGCGGCCAGCAGCAGCAGTGGGATCCCCACCGCAATGAGGAAGATCTGCAGCGCCAGGATGCCCTCGGCCAGCTGGATCGTGGAGAACGGGGCGCTGCCGTGTGACCCGGACCACACGACGAGCAGGACCGTCGTGAGCAGCGAGACGCTGGTGCCGCCCGGCCCAAAGCGGACCGCCGCCCAGGACAGGGCCGGAAGCAGGAGCGCCAGGGGAACTCCGGGCGAGGCCCGGAACGCGCTCGAGTGCTCGATGGCGAGCATCACCAGCGACCACATGCCGAACGGCAGCAGCGCCAGGCCCACCGCCTCGAGCCGGCGACGAAGCGAGGCGTGCTGCAGCCACGTGAGCCCTTGCGTGATCGCCACGACGATGGCGGGCACCAGCGTGAGCTCGGTGAGCATGTTGGAGAAGAATCGCGTGCGCCACACCAGCCAGTACGGCTCACCCTTGAAGCTGGCCACCAGCGCGGCGTCCCCGAAGGACGACACGAAGGGCGCCACGAGCACGGCGCCGACGATGAACGCCGCCATCCGCCGGAGCGTGTCGAACCGCCCGGGGGCGTCGCTCAGGCTCCGCACGGTCAGGGCCGCGATGAGCGCCTCGCTACAGTTGGTGACGAACAGGGCCATGGCCAGCGTGGAGGGCCGCGCGGCGGGCTGCCCCAGCAGGTGCGCGGGAAACGCCGCCAGCAGGTAGATCCCCCACCACCGCGGTCGGGTCAGGAGCAAGGTCGCGGTGAGGATCGCGTTCGGCGGCCACATCACGGAGGTGGTCACCGGCAGGAATCGCAGCTGCTCGCCGACCCGCGCGCCCAGGTAGTAGACGACGGCGACGAGCAAGGCGGTGCCGGCGATCCGTACCGTGGACGGCAGGACGGAGCGGCTGGTGGTCACCCGGTGGCCGGGCAACGAGGACAATCGACTACTCGTGACCGCCTCCATGAGTCGCCCTGCATGGTACCCGATTGTCGGCGCATTTCGAGCCGGGGTTCCCCCGACAATTCAGGCGGGGGCAGGCCGCAGCAAGCAGGTGGCCGACCCTACCGCGTCTGCGCCGTCACGAAGAAGACGTGGTGGCCCCACGCAGGCAGGTCGAGATAGAGTCCGGACCCCTGCCAACTCCGCGCCGGCGCGCTCGTACCGGACTCCCGGGTGCATGAGGTCGCTCAGCACGACGGCCCGGCCGGACAGGCTGTGGTCATCGGGCAAGCGCACGTAGCACTGGGCCTGCGTCGAGCCGAAATTGACGGTCACGAGGAGCCGGTCGCCGGCGCCCTCCCAGACGAACGCGACGAAGCGCTCCCAGGTTGGATTGCCGGCCCACGCCGCGTGCGGCTCGAGCAGCGTCCAGTGGCCGTCCCGGATCTCGGGCCGTCGCAGGCACGCGAGCAGTCGACCGTAGAGGCTCTGCCGCTCGCGGTCGAGGGGCTCGGTCGCCCGCCGTCGCAGGTGGTTGCCGGCGCGCAGCCGCCGTCCGCTGCGCTGCCCCTCGTGGATGAAGGCGAGACCGGGCAGCAGGAGCGCGATCACCGCCGCCGCGTCGTGGACCGCCGGCGCCCAGACCGCCGCCGCCCGCGGCTCGTCGTGGTTCTCGAGGAAGCGCACGGACCGCCGCTGGTACTCCGCCGCGGCGTGGAGGTGACCGCGGACCGCGCCGGCGTCCTGGCTGTGGAGACGGTCATAGAGCCGCTTGTCGTACGTGTAGTCGAACCCCTGTTGCTGCAGCGCCCACTCGAGATCCCAGTACGCCTCCGCCATGAACACGAACTCGGGCCAAGGCCGGCGCACGCGCGCGACGGCATGCGGCCAGAAGGAATCGTCGACGGGCGGACTGCCGTCGGCGGGCCGCGCCCGCTCGCCCCAGGTGCGCGCGATCACGTCGGGCAAGACCAGCATCGCCATGTCGCATCGCACCCCGTCGCACTGTCCCGCGATGTCCTGCAGCGTTCGGAGCATCGCCTCCCGGAGGCCTGCGTGGCGGTGGTTGACCTGCAGGGTGTCGGGCCAGCCGGGGAAGTACGGGTCGCGCCCGTGGGCCAGCACGCGGGCGCCGCCATCCGTCGGGACCCGCACGTAGTTGTGGGGCTCGCGCTCCAGGACGTCGAGTCCGGCCGGGATGTAGAACTCGGGATGCGTGCGCACCCAGGGATGATCGAGCGCGGTGTGATTGGCCACGAAATCGAGCATGAGCCGGATGCCGCGGGCCGCCAGCCGGGCCCGGAACCGGGCCAGCGCGCCGGGGCCGCCGAAGTCGCGGTGCACGACGTACTCGCGAATCGCGAACGGAGAGCCCGACACGTCCGCCGCGGTGAAGTCGGGCAGCACCTCGTGATACTCCGCCTGCCACTCGGCCTGGGTGAGCGAGATCCGCCGGCCGGCTTCGCCCGTCTGCCACACGCCCAGCAGCCACACCCAGTCGAAGCCATCGCTCGCCACGGTGTCGAGCCACGCGTCGGTCACATCGTCGAGCGTCGCCGGGCGCTCGAGCGCCCGGCCGCGCTCGTAGAGCCACGCGCGCGTGTTGACCTGATAGAGCAGCGGATGCGTGACGGGGGCGCGGATCATCGCCGTGTCGTCGCCGGCGGTCGCGGGGCACCGGCGCGTCCGAGGAGGTCGTGGGACAAGCGCATCGCGTCGAAGTCGGGCGTCCGGCTAGCCTGACACATGGCGGGGGTGGACACCATGTAAGACCTTCGTCCCATTCGGCCCGGCCTGGGCGCATGCTACTTCGGTAGCGTGATCGCACGCCCGGGCGCCGGCCCGGCGCTGCCATCCGAACCCGTGAGAGGAGAAACCCAATGAAGACGTGGACGATGTCGCTGTCGATGAGCGTGCTGCTGGCCCTGGCGATCACCGGATCGGTCGACGCTCAGACGCCGCCGAGCCCGAGCCCGCCGATGACCGGGAAAGCCGAGGCGGCGGTCGTAAAGGTCCGCGGAACCGTCTCCGCCGTCGACAAGGAGAACAAGACGATCACGCTCAAGGGCCCCCGGGGCCGCACGCTCACCTTCGACGTGCAGGACCCGACCAAGCTCGAGACGGTCAAGGTCGGCGATCCGGTGGTCGGGACCTATCTCGAGGCCGTGGCCATCCAGCTCCATCCCGCCGGCAGCACGACGCCGAGCGCCACGGTGACCGAATCGCGGGCTGGCTCCAAGCCCGGAGACAATCCGGCGGGGGTGATCCGCCGCGAGGTCACCCTCACCGGCAAGATCGTGAAGATCGACACCAAGGCTCAGCGGGTGACGCTGGAGGGTCCGAAGGGCGGCCAGGAGACGATCAAGGTCAAGGACCCCAAGAATCTGGAGGGCGTGAAGGTCGGCGATCTGGTCGAGATCACCTATCTGCAGGCGCTGGTCGTCGCGCTCGACAAGCCCAAGACCGAAAAGTAGAATCCGCGCCATGAAAATCAAGGCGGCGAACGGCTTGGCGCGCATTCTCAAGGCCGAGGGCATTCCCTGGGTCAGCTGCTACCCGACCAACCACGTCAACAACGCGCTCGGCGAAGAAGGCGTGCCCATCCTCATGATGGGCGAGGAGCGCTTCGCCGTCGCGGTGGCCGACGGCGTTCTCGCGCGTGACTGCCGGCAAGCAGATCGGCGTCTGCACCGTCATGGCCAATCTCAACGCCGCCGGCATCCAGATGGCGTACGGCGCCATCGCCCAGGCGTGGGAGGACTCCTCGCCGCTGCTGGTGATCGCGGAAGGCGTGGGCCAGGGCGGCAGCCGGCACACGCACTACGACATGGCCGAGGCGTTCAAGTCGGTCACCAAGTGGGTGGGCAAGATCGATCGCGCCGACCTCGTGCCGGACTACGTGCGCCGCGCGTTCACGCACCTGCGGTCGGGCCGGCCCGGGCCCCGTGCTGCTCGTCGTCCCGCGCGATCTCGGCGAGTACGACGCCGACGAGCATCCCTACGCGCCGGTGAAGGGCTGGCGCACCGGCCCCGATCCCGACGACGTCAAGAGCGCCATCAAGGCGCTGCTGGCGGCGAAGGATCCGCTGCTCTACGTGGGCGAGGGCGTGTACTACGCGGACGCCACCAGCGAGCTGCTGCAGTTCGCCGAGCTGGCCCAGGTGCCGGTGCTCACGACGCTGAAGGGCAAGGGCACCTTCCCGGAGAACCATCCGCTGTCGGTCGGCGTGCGCGGCTCGCTGGCCGAGCACTTCCTGAGCAAGTGCGATCTGCTCTTCTCGATCGGCTCCAGCCTCTTCCCCAACCGCTTCAGCCACTCGATCCCGGACGCCGAGAAGAAGACGATCGTGCAGTGCACGGTCGACACGCTCGACATCAACCGCAGCTACGAGACGCGGCACGCGGTGATCGGCGACGCCAAGCTCACGCTGCAGGCGCTCAGCGACGAGCTGTCGGCAAGCGCGGCGGCGTGGCCAAGAAGCCGGCCCTGATCGAGGAGATCCGCACGGCCAAGCAGGCGTTCATGGCGAAGTTCCGGCCCTGGATGGAGTCGAGCGAGACGCCGATCAATCCCTACCGGGTGCTCGGCGATCTCATGAAGGTGCTCGATCCCAAGAACTCGTTCGTCACCGCGGACTCCGGCAACACGCGCGATCAGACCAGCACGGTCTACGAGGCGCAGATTCCCGCGCGGCCATCTCGGCTGGGGCAACGTGTCCACGCTGGGCTTCAGCCTGGCCGGCGCCGTCGGCGGCCAAGCTCGCCTATCCCGAACCGGCAGTGCGGTGCTACGTCACCGGCGATGCGGGCGTCTGCTACATGATGGGCAACTTCGAGGCGGTGGCGCGCTACAAGATCGGCATCACGGTGCTCCACATCAACAACGGCGGCTACTCCGGCTACGGCCCTGGCTTCTGGGGCGGCGGCCACGATCCCTACACGTGGAAGGTGTCGGACCACGCCTCGGCCTGCATGGCCAACATGGCCAAGGCCGTCGGCTTCCACGGCGAGGACGTCACGGAGCCGGCGGAGATCATCCCGGCGCTCAAGCGCGCGCTGCGACGAGAACGCCAAGGGCCGGCCGGCCTTCCTCGAGTTCATCTGCTCACACCATCCCGTCCACGGCGGCTGGGTGCGCCCGGCGTGACAGCTGGATCGATGCTGGCGGACCAAGGCAGGAGCGGCGAGAGCGTCGCGCGCTGACGCGGCAGGAGCGTGACGACCTGAAGCCTGGTGGTCTTCCTACACCCGGGCGCGGCGCATCGCGACGAGGCGAGTGACCCCCCAGGCGGCGATGGCGACCGCGATCGCGCCCTGCGCGGTGGCGCTCACCATCTGCAGGCCCTGCTGCATGGTCTCGAGCTTCATGCCGCTGGCGTAGCCGATCACGATGAACAGGCCCGCCCACACGAAGCAGCCGACGGCGTCGAAGGCGAGGAACCGGTGAAACGGCATCCGCGTGAGACCGGCGAGCGGCGCCAGCAGCACGCGCGCCCCGATGACGAAGCGGCCGAACACCACGCTGGCGTGACCCGGCGCGAAGCGCGGGGTACGGCCCAGCTTGGCCAGCACGCGCGCTCCGCCGATGCGGCCGATCCAGTAGCCGAGGCTATCGCCGAGCATCGCGGCGGTGGCCGCCACGATCAGCCCCATCACGACATCGAGGTGGCCGTCCTTGGCCACGACGCCGAACGCCAGCAGCATGAGCTCACCCGGGATCGGCAGCCCCGCGTTGTCCAGCAGGATCGCGGTGAACACGATCCAGTAGCCGTACGCGATGAACAACCCGATCAGGAGTTCGGCGGTCAGGGTCACTGTCGTTTTCCTCGGTATCGCCTTTGAGCAACGGCCGTACCATATGTCGCCTGGCTCGTAAGTAGCTGCCATTACAGGATATTCTTGATGGACTCGGCTGCCGGATCGGGCGATTGTGCGTTTCTGAACCAGCGGCCTGGTTCGATATCGCCCACGTGGTCCCGGAGGATCGAATCCTGAGCTCGGTGCCGGGCGTCTCAACGTGGGAGAGGAGATTCGTTCGATGACAACCGAACATGCGGACAGCACGATCGTGCACGTGACGGGCGCGACCTTCGACGGGGTCGTGACCAGCGAGCGGCCGGTCCTCATCGATTTCTGGGCTCCGTGGTGCGGGCCTTGCCGGGCCATCGCCCCGATGCTGGAGGAGATCGCTCAGGAGCTCGGCGACAGGGTGACGATCGGGAAGGTCAATGTGGACGAGCACCCCGACCTCGCGGTGCGCTTCGGGGTCCAGGCGATCCCGCAGCTGCTGTTCTTCAAGGAGGGCGCGCTCAAGGACAAGCTGGTGGGCGCGGTTCCCAAGCGCGAGCTGATCAAGCGGCTCGACGCGCTCAGCGGCTAGGCGGCCGGCGTCACCGCATTCCTGCCATGCCCGGTATGACGGTCACGGTCGCCCAGCGGGACGGCACCGCCGCCGCCCCTGGTAGCGCCCGTGACCGTCGGGTTTCGATCGATCGCCCGGAGGCCAAGGGCGATCTCGCCACCGGCACTCGCCTCACCGCCCGCCGCGCCTGATCACGGCCGTGTCGACGTCGACGACCGCGCGACTCTACTGGGAGGACGCCTACCAGTCCGAATTCGCGGCCACCGTGCTGGCCAGTGCCGACGGCTGGTGCGCGCTCTCGGCGACGGCGTTCTATCCGGGGGGCGGCGGCCAGCCGGCCGACACCGGCATGCTGGTGACCGGGTCCGCCGAGGGCCCGGTGAGCGGGATACGGAGCCAGGACGGGCTCCTCTGGCATCACACGCCACTGGCGCTCACGACGGGGCAGCGCGTGATCGGCCGGCTGGACTGGTCGCGCCGCTACCAGCTGATGAAGTACCACACGCTGCTGCACATCGTGAACACGGTCATGCTCGACACGCACGGCGCCCTCATCACCGGCGCCGATATCGGCGTGGCTCAGGCCCGCATCGATTTCGACGTGGATGCTCCGCTACGCGAGACCAGCGCGGCCGTCGAGGCGGCGGTCAATGCCGTCATCGCGCGGTCGCTGGCCCTGGTGGCAGCCTTCGTGCCGGAGGAGGAGCTCACGCGGAATCCGCGGCTGGTGCGGACACTCGAGGTGGCGCCGCCCGTCGAGCACGGTCGGGTGCGCACGCTGCAGATCGCCGGCTTCGACACGCAGGCCTGCGGCGGCACTCACGTCCACAGCACTGCCGAGCTGGGCCGCTGCCGGATCACGCGCGTCGACAACAAGGGCAAGCGCAACAAGCGCCTCTACGTCGTGCTGGACTGAAACATGGGGGGCCCCGAAATGGCCCCCCATACCCCCCACGCTCCGCGCCCCGGCGGAGCCGTGGCGCTTCGCGAGCGTTTCAGTCACCGGCGGGACCCCGAAACGCCCCCCACGCTCCGCGCCCCGGCGGAGCCCTGGCGCTTCGCGAGCGTTTCCGTCACCGGCGGGACCCCGAAATGCCCCACGCTCCGCGCCCCGGCGGAGCCGTGGCGCTTCGCGAGCGTTTCCGTCACCGGCGGGACCCCGAAATGCCCCACGCTCCGCGCCCCCGGCGGAGCCGTGCGCTTCGCGAGCGTTTCAGTCACCGGCGGGACCCGAAATGGCCCGCATGCCCCGCAGCATTCGTGCGCTTCGCCTTGTTCTACGCCGCCGTCGACAGACCGATACTTTCTAGCGCCACCGCGGCGGCGTGGATGGTGGCGGCGATGCGTATGGCGTCGTTTACCTGGTCGTCGGTGATGCCGGTCTCGCGTACCGCCTTCTCGTGCGAGCGCACACAGATCTCGCAGCCATTGATGGCGCTGACCGCCAGCGAGAACAGCTCCAGGTCGACCCGGCTCGTCTTCGGCTTGGCCAGCCGGTTCATGCGCAGCCGCGCCGGCTTCTGCGCGTAGACCGATTCGCCCATCATGTGGCGGAAGCGATAGTAGACGTTGTTCATCGCCATCAGCGCCGCCGCGGCCAGTGCGTCGTCGATCACCGCTGCGCTCACCTCGGCCCTCGCCGCCTCCACCACCGCCTCCAGCAGCGAGCGGTTCCGGGCGGTCGCGGCCGAGGCGACCGCGACGCCCCACCGCTGCCCGGGCGTGAGGGCGCCTTCCTGCAGCACCGCCTCCAGATTCAGCTTCACGTCCCGGGCGGCTTCGGGCAGCGCCTCGCGGATGTCCTCGAGCCCGCGCATGTCAGGCTGCCACCAGGGTCGGCTGCCCCTTCTGCCAGTTGCAGGGGCACAGCTCGTCGGTCTGCAGGGCGTCGAGGGTCCGCAGCGTTTCGTCCACGTTGCGGCCGACCGAGAGGTCGTTGACGCTGACGTGACGGATGATGCCGGCGGGGTCGACGATGAACGTCGCCCGCAGCGCCACGCCGTCCTGCTTGTGCAGCACGCCGAGGGCGGAGGCCAGCTCGCGCTTGGTGTCGGCCAGCATCGGGAACGGCAGCTCGCGCAGGTCCTCGTGCTGGCGCCGCCAGGCCAGGTGCACGAAGTGCGTGTCGGTGCTCACGCCCAGCACCTGTGCATCGCGGTCGGCGAAGTCGCGCGCGCGCCGTCCAAACGCCGCGATCTCGGTGGGGCAGACGAAGGTGAAGTCCATCGGCCAGAAGAAGACGACCTTCCACTGGTCGGGGTAGCTCTGGTCGGTGATCTCCTGGAACTCGCGCCCTTTGTCCAGACTGACGGCCGCCTGCAGGGCGTACTCGGGAAACCGATCGCCAACGGTCAACATCGCTGAGAGTCTCCTTTCGTCTCGCGTCACGACCCAGGATGCTCTCCGGCTCCTGATAGGGCCAAGACATCGTTTGGATCACGGTGATAGCATTTGACTATGAAGCTCTCGCCCTGGCCCTTCACCCTGCGCCAGCTCCAGTACGTGGTGGCGGTGGCCGATACGCTCAGCTTCCGCGCCGCCGCCGAGCGCTGCCACGTGGCCCAGCCGTCGCTGAGCGCTCAGCTGGCCCACCTGGAGACGGCGCTGGGCGTGCGCCTCTTCGAGCGCGATCGGCGGCGTGTGCTGCTGACCGCGGCCGGGCGGGTGCTGGTCGAGCGAGCCCGCGCCGTGCTCCGCGAGACGGCCGACCTGGTGGAGGCGGCCACCCGCGCGGGTGATCCGCTGAACGGGCGGCTGCAGATCGGCGTCATCCCCACCATCTCCCCGTATCTGCTCCCCGCCGCCGCACCGGCGCTGCGCCGGGCCCACCCGAAGCTCACGGTGGTGTGGCGCGAAGAGAAGACGGCGGATCTCGTGCGCGACCTCCAGGCGGGCGCGCTCGACGCCGCGCTGCTGGCGCTGGAGGCGGACATCGGCGACGTCGAGCGCGCGGTCATCGCGCGCGATCCCTTCGTCCTGGCCACGCCTCCGCGTCACCCGCTCGGCGCCAAGGCGGCGCCCATGCCGCTCGCCGAGCTGCGCGACGAGCCCGTGCTCTTGCTCGACGACGGCCACTGCTTCCGCGATCAGGCGCTGGCGGCGTGCCGACGGACCCGTGCGCGCGAGAGCGAGTTCCGCGCCACCAGTCTCTCCACCCTCGCCCAGATGGTGGCCGGCGGCGGTGGCGTCACCCTGCTGCCCGAGCTGGCGGTGGCCACCGAGACGGCTCGTACTCCGTTGCGCGTGCGACGTCTCGCCGAGCCGGCACCGCGGCGGACCATCGGGCTGGTGTGGCGACACGGCTATCCGCTCGCCGCCGCGCTCCGTGAAGTCGCCTCCACGATCCGCGCCGCGTATCCCAAGGCCTCCGCGCCCAAGCATCGAGCAGCGCTGTAGGGGTTTCCCCTCCGCGCGATGCGGGTTTCTCCGCGTCGCGATTTTGTGCGTCGTCGGCCACGCGTCACGCGGATGATGCGTAGAGATCGATCGACATGATCCCGCCGACGCTGCCACCGGGCGAGGCGCCACTCGCAGATGCCGTGGTGGATGCGGTGCGCGAGCCCCTCGTCATCCTCGACGGAACTCTGAGAGTTCAGCGCGCGAACCGGGCCTTCTATCGCGTGTTCCACGCCACGCCGGCCCAGACCGAGCGACGACTGCTCTGCGAGCTCGGCAACCGGCAATGGGATCAGCCGCGCCTGCTCCAGCTCCTCGACGACGTCATCGCCCGCAACGAATCGTTCGAGGATTTCGAGGTCACGCACGACTTCCCGGTCATCGGCCAGCGGGTGACGAAGCTGAACGCGCGGCGGATCGATGCCCTGGCCGGGCGCCCGGCCCTCATTCTCCTGGCCATCGTGGACCTGACCGAGTTCCGGCAAAAGGAGCAGCGCCTCCACCAGCTCCAGCAGCTCGAGGCGCTCGGCCGGCTGGCGGGCGGCATCGCGCACGACTTCAACAACCTGCTGACGGTGCTGTCCGGACGAACCGAGATTCTCCAGCGCCGCCTCGGACGACACGAGTCGGCGCTCCGTGACGTGCGGCTGATCCGCGACACCACCCAGCGGGCCGCCCGGCTGACCGGCCAGCTGCTCGCCTTCAGCCGACAGCAGGTGCTGGCGCCGCGCGTCCTCGACCCGCAGCACGCGATCCGCGAGCTTCAGCCGATGCTCCGTCGCCTGATCCCCGCCAACATCGAGCTGATCATCACGCTGCGCTCCACCAGCAACGTCCGGCTGGACCTGAGTCAGCTCGAGCAGGTGATCATCAATCTGGTGGCCAACGCGCGCGACGCGATGCCGAGCGGCGGGCGGTTGCGCATCGAGACGGCCGAGGTGGAGCTCGACGCCGCCTTCGTACGGGCGCACGTCGGCACCACCGTGGGGGCCGCCGTCACGCTGACCGTCGCCGACACCGGCGAAGGCATGACGCCGGATGTCCGGGACCGGATCTTCCAGCCGTTCTTCACCACCAAGACCGCCACCAAGGGCACCGGGCTCGGGCTGGCCACGGTGTTCAGCGTCGTCCAGCAGAGTGGCGGCTCCATCTGGGTCGACAGCGAGCCGGGTCGCGGCACCACATTCACGATCTACTTCCCACCGGCGCGGGAGCCGGCCGAGGTCGTCAGCAGCGAGCCGGCGCCGGCGAACCTGCGCGGCACGGAGACCATTCTCCTGGTCGAGGACGAGCCCGAGGTCCGTCAGACGATGAGCGAGATGCTGAGCGAGTACGGGTACACCGTGGTGGGCGCCGGCACCGCGTCCGACGCGATCGCCGAGGCGACGGCCCGGGGCGGCGGCATCGATCTCTTGCTCACCGACGTGGTCATGCCGGCCATGAGTGGTCCCGAGCTCGCCACCGAGATCAAGCGGCGCGTGCCGGGCCTGCGCGTGATCTACACGTCGGGCTACAGCGATCGCGCACTCCTGGATCGGCTCGTGAGCGACCGCACCACGCCGTACTTGCAGAAGCCGTTCGCGCCGGAAGACCTGGCCCGCCGTGTCCGGGCCGTGCTCGACGCCGGCCGTTAGCGTTCCACCGGGCTCACCGCCGAGATTGGGTGGCGGTCAGCCGGTCCGGAGCTTCTCGATCACTCGGGGGTCGGGGTCGACGCCGAGGCCCGGGCCCTGCGGGACCGCGATGCGGCCGTTCCTGGGGTGGATGGCGTCGCCCAGCGGATTGTCGGCGAAGTCGCAGTAGAAGCGCTCCACCAGCGTCTCGGTCGGCATCGCCGCGATGCAATGGATCGAGGCCAGGAGCCCGGGGCCGAAATAGGCGGAGTGCGGCACCACCGGCACGCCGAGCGTCTCGGCCACCGCGACGACCCGGCGCATCTCGGTGACGCCGCCGATCTTCGTCACGCTCGGCTGCGCGTAGTCGATCGCGCCGGCCTCGGCGGCGCGGCGAAACTCCCACACGGTGCCGTAGTTCTCGCCGGCGGCGGTCGCGATCCCGCCCCGGCGCCTCACCTCGGCCAGTCCGGTCAGATTCTCGGGCGGCCACACCGGCTCCTCCAGCCAGTGCAGGTCGAACGGCGACAGCCGCCGCGCCATCTCGATCGCTTCCCGCACCGTCCACGGACAGTTGGTGTCCACCATGATCGGCACGCCGGGCCCCGTCACGTCACGCGCCGCCTTCACCTCGGGCACGGTGATCTCGTGGAGCTTGATGTGGCGATAGCCGCGGCCGAGCGCTTGCTCCGTGTAGCGGGACACCGCGTCGGCCCGCCCGTAGCGCAGCAGGCTCGCGTAGGCCGGCAGATCGGTCCGCGCCCCGCCTCCCAGCAGGCGGTAGAGCGGCAGGCCGGCCGCCTTGCCCGCGATGTCCCACAGCGCGATGTCGATGCCCGACAGCGCGTAGATCGTGGGCCCGTTGCGGCCGACACCGTGCAGCACGCGCTGGAGATCGTCGTGGAGGGCCGAGATCTGGCCGGGGTCGCGGCCCACGCACATGGGCCCGAGCAGCGTGTCGATGGCCGCGCGCGTGGCCGGAAAGATGCGGTGGCCGAAGGCCTCGCCCCAGCCGGTGAGGCCGGCGTCGGTGTCGATGCGGACGAGCAGCATGTCGATGCTGGTCCGGGCCCGGCCGCCCAGCATCGGCGTGGCCCCGTCGATCACCATCGGCAGGTTGAGGACGAGCGTCTCGACGCGCGTGATCTTCATGCGCTCAGAAGGTGACCGGCAGCGATTTCAGCCCGCGCAGCGTGAGGCTCTCGCGGTGCTCCGGCCGGTCGGTGGCCAGCGCGAGCCGGGGGAGCCGCTGGACCAGCGTGTTGATGGCGATCTGGCCCTCGACCCGCGCCAGCGGGGCGCCGAGACAGAAGTGGATGCCCCAGCCGAAGGCGATGTGGCGGTTGTCGGTCCGCCCGATGTCGAGGCGATCGGGCTCGGGAAACTGCGTGGGATCGCGGTCGGCGGCGCCGATGAACGGCATCACCATCTCGCCCTTGCCGATCGTCCGGCCGCCGATGGTGACGTCCTCGCTGGGGATGCGCGCCGTCCGCTGCACCGGGCCGTCGTAGCGCAGCAGCTCCTCCACCGCGCTGCCGATCAGCCCCGGGTTGTCGCGCAACCGTCGCAGCTCGGCCGGATGGCGCAGCAGCGCCAGGGTGCCGTTGCCGATGAGATTGACCGTCGTCTCGTGACCGGCCACCAGCAGCAGGATGCAGGTCGCGAGCAGCTCCTCCTCGTTCAGCTTGTCACCCGCCTCCTCGGCGGCGATGAGCGCCGACAGCAGGTCGCCGCGCGGCGAGGCGCGGCGCTCGGCGATGAGGCCCCGGAAGTAGTCGGCGAGGGCGCGACGCGCCGTCATGCTGCGCTTGCCCACCTCGGAGTCCGGCGGCAACAGGATCGTGTCGAGGCCGCGCGCGATGTCGAGCCCCCAGCCCTTGAAGCGCTCGTGGTCCACCACCGGGACGCCCAGCATCTCGCAGATGACGATGACCGGCAGCGGATAGGCAAACTGCTCGATCAGATCCATCGCGTGGTCGTCGTGCACCTTCGCCAGGAGGCCGTCGACGATCTGCTGGATGTGCGGCCGGAGCACTTCCACCACGCGCGGGGTGAAGGCCTTGCTCACGAGGCTGCGCAGCCGGGTGTGATCGGGGGGGTCGCGGTCCAGCATCGACATCCCGAGTCCGGGCGGAACGGTCGTCCCGAAGCGGGCCGCCACGAAGGCCGCCAGCGCCTCCTTGGCCAGGCGCGGATCACGCAGGACCGCCACCACGTCTTCATAGCGGGTCAAGACCCAGAAGCCCAGCGGGCTGTGGTGCACCGGGTCCTCGGTGCGCAGGCGGTGGTACATCGGGTAGGGATCCGCCAGGAACTCCGGATCCATCGGGTTGAACTGCATCGCGCCCATCGCTCGGCCTCCCTGAACTAGTTCGCGGCTGTATGCTGAGTCGCGGTGATAGTCTCACGACTTGGCATCCCGATCCGCGTGGGCGGATCTGGCTGAGGAGGCCTCCATGCGCGTGCTGTTGGTTCATCCGAGCCCGTTGATGTATTCCGAAATCTACCTGCGGCTCGAGCCCCTCGGGCTCGAGCGCGTGGCGGCCGCCGTGCGCGAGGCCGGTCATGAGGTTCGTCTGCTCGACCTGCAGATCTTCAACCACAAGGACTACTTCCGCGAGGTCGAGACCTTCGCGCCCCAGGCGATCGGCTTCTCGCTCAACTACCTCGCCAACGTGCCCGAGGTGCTCGATCTCGCCCGCCAGACGCGGCAGCGCCGCCCGGAATGCTTCATCTTCAGCGGCGGCCACAGCGGCTCGTTCATCGCCGCCGAGCTGCTCGAGCACGGGGCCGGGGCGCTGGACTGCGTCGTGCGGGGCGAAGGCGAGCTGATCACCCCCAAGCTGCTGGAGGCGATCGGCGACAAGCGCCTCTCGACGCTCCCGGGGGTCGTGACGGCGGATGGGGCGGGGCCGGTGCCGCTCATGCTGGACAACATCGACCGCTTCCCGCCCGCGCGCGATCTGACCCGCCGGCGCCACAAGTACTTCATCGGCATTCTCGATCCGTGCGCGTCGGTCGAGTTCACCCGCGGGTGCCCCTGGGATTGCTCGTTCTGCAGCGCCTGGACGTTCTACGGGCGCAGCTACCGTCAGGGCTCGCCGGAGGCCGCCGCCGAGGACGTCGCGCGGATCCGCGAGCCCAACGTGTTCATCGTGGACGACGTCGCGTTCGTGCACCCCGAGAGCGGCTTTGCCATCGGCCAGGCGCTGGAGAAGCGGGGCGTCCAGAAGCAGTACTACCTCGAGACACGCTGTGATGTGCTGGTGCGCAACCCCGAGGTCTTCGAGTACTGGCATCGTCTGGGCCTGCGCTACATGTTCCTCGGGGTGGAGGCGCTCGACGCCGAGGCGCTCAAGCTGCACCGCAAGCGCGTGACGCCGAGCGAGAACCTCAAGGCCCTGGAGGTGGCGCGCCGCATCGGCCTCACGGTGGCGGTCAACATCATCGCCGACCCCGACTGGGACGAGTCTCGCTTCGCGATGGTGCGCGAGTGGGCGCTCACCGTGCCGGAGATCGTGCACCTCACGGTCGCCACGCCCTACCCCGGCACCGAGATCTGGCACACGGAATCGCGGCGGCTCACCACGCTCGACTACCGTCTGTTCGACGTCCAGCACGCGGTGCTGCCGACGCGACTGCCCCTGGCGCGCTTCTACGAGGAGCTGGTGAAGACCCAGGCCGTGCTCCACCGAAAGCACCTCGGCGTCGCGGCCCTCCGCAAGACCGCTTCCGCCGCGGCGGGCCTGGCCCTGCGCGGCCAGACCAACTTCATCAAGATGCTGTGGCGGTTCAGCAGCGTCTACAACGTCAACCGACAGCTCGCCGACCACTCCCGGCCGATGACGTACGCGATGCGGCCGCCGGCGGCGCCGACGGCCAAGCCCCGCGCGCGGGATCTGTACATCCACGTGGGGGCCGGCAAGGTAGAGGCGCCGCCCTCGGCCTGAGGCGCGAGCGCGCCGCCGTGATGCGTCTGCGACGTCGCGTGCTGGCCCTGGCGTTCGTCGCGGCGATGCCGGCCCTCACGCCGGGGGCGAGCGTGGCCGATCCCAGCACGCCCGCCGTCGAGCAGCGCCGTCAGTCGCCGGCCGAAGCCAGCGCGGCCAGCGAGTACGACCGCGGCGTTCGCGCACGTGTCGTCCAGAACTGGACCGCCGCGGAGGACGCCTTCCGCCGGGCGATCGGATTTCGCGCCGACTTTGCCGACGCCTGGAACGAGCTGGGCTATGCGCTCCGCAACCAGGGGCGCTACGCCGAGTCCCTCGACGCCTACGGCGAGGCCCTGCGCCTTCAGCCCGAGTTCCCCGAGGCGCTCGAATACCTCGGCGAGGCATACGTGAAGATGGGTCGCCTCGACGACGCCCGGCGTGTGCTCGACCGGCTCCGGGCGCTCGACGCGGCCCGGGCGCGCGAGCTGGCCGAGGAAATCGCCAAAGCTCCGGCGGCGGGGCGCTGACGGTCGCCTTGGCACTTCGTTCGTGCCCGCCGACGCGGGCGGGGCGGGGGCACGAGGTGGGTCCGGGGCGCCACGAGGCGGGAGGTCGCTTTGAACCGGCCGCGGCTGGGCTCCATCGGCACGGGGCGTAACGGGGAAGGGGTGGCGGGAACGGGCTCCCGGACCCACCTCGTGCCCCCGCCCCGCCCGCGCCGGCTACCCGTTCCGAACTGCTTCTCGGCAGAATCGAACGCGATCCTACTCCGACATCGCTCCTTCGTCGCTCCTACTCAGGCGTCCAGACGCACTCCGCATCTACACTCCAGCATCTAGAAGCGGGAGGCGGTGATTGCGACGTCGGCGCGCTCCCATGCCTGGCGGAAGGCGGCGTCGGTTTGGGTGGCTTCGGCGGTCTTGCCTTGGGCGGTGAGGCTCTGGCTGAGGCCGAAGAGTGACCAGCCGTTGCCGGGGTTGCGGCTGAGATCCTCGCGGTAGACGCACCTCGGCGTCGGCGGGGCGGCCGGCCTGCAGCAGGATGGCGCCGAGGGACTGGCGGACGGGGAAGTACCAGGGCGGCGGCTCGGTGAACCAGTGGGTGTCTTGCTCGGCCACGGCGGCGCGCAGCAGGCGCTCGGCGCTGGCCGTGTCGCCGGCCTTGGCCGCCATCTCGCCGGCCAGCACGTTGGCCGCCATCTGCAGGACGTTCTTGGCCCGGAAGAAGAACGCGACCGTGCGCTCGGGCGACACCGACTGGATGATCGTCTCCAGCGCGCGCCAGCTCGCGGCGCGGCCTCGGCCACCTGCCCCTTGGCGTTGAACGCGATGACCGCGGGCGTAGTGCCACACGCCGGTCGTGTACAGCCACTCCGGCGGCGGCGCGGGCTAGCGCGAGCACCTCGTCCCAGCGCCCGAAGCGCACGAGCGACACGATCGGGGCCAGCGGCGCGGTCTCCATGTCCGGCATCTGCTTGATCATCTCGGGCGGCACGTTGCCGGCGAACTCGCGGGCGGCCCGGAGCGTCTCGGCGCTGCGTCCCTGCATGCCGGCCGACTGCCAGATGAAGTCGATGTTGTGCGGGTAGTAGAGGCCGCGATAGATCATGCTCGGCTGCGCCGTCTTGAAGTACGCGAGGTCGGCCTGCACCGCGGCCGAGTTGACGGCCACCGCGTCGCGTAGCGCCCCACGCGCCAGTAGATGTGCGACGGCATGTGGACGATGTGCCCGGCGCCGGGCATCAGCGGCCTCAGCCGGTCCGCGGCGGCCTCGGCGCGCCCCGGCTGGGTGCTCGCCTCGACGGCGTGGATGTAGAGGTGCAGCGCGCCCGGATGATCGGGATTGCTGGCCAGGACGCGCTCGAGCGTCACGCACGATCTCCTCGGTGCCCGGGTACGCGCGTGCCGTCCGGCGCCCAGAGGTTCCACGGCCGCAGGTTCATCATCGCGTCGGCGAAGAACGTCGCGGCCTCGAGATCGTCGGGATACTGCCGGGCGACTTCTCGCATGGCGTCGGCGTACGCGAGGTCGAGGTCGGCGCGCCTGGCGGCGGGGTCGGCGGAGTGACGCTGGGCGAGCGCCTGGATCATCGCGCGCTCCGACGGCTGGGCGATGACCGCGTGGGCCTGCGCCTGGCGCACGGCCGTGAGCGCCCGTGCCTCACGCTCGGCGTCGGTCGGGTGGTTGTAGTTGCCGCCCTCGGTGATGGCGATGCCCCAGTAGCACATGGCGCAGCTCGGGATCGAGCCGTGTGCGCCTCGCGGAACGCCTTCTGCGCCTCGTTGTGGTTGAACGCGTACACGAGCCGGAGCCCCTGATCGAACCAGCGCTGGGAGTCCGGTGAGCTCGTCGTGATGCGATACGAGTAGACGCCGAGCCCCGTGTAGGCCACCGGACGGGCGTCGGCGGCGCCGTGGCTCATCCCGCCACCCGTTCCGGCGCTCTGGGGCGTCTCCCGGGACGGCGCGGAGCATGCGGCCAGCGTGAAGAGCAACAGCGAGAGCCCGATGGATCGATGGGTCATGTGTCGGTCCCCCCGACGCATTATAGTCGTGGAACTTTCTCGGGAGGGTGTCGATGGCCAAGCGCGTCGAGGGCAAGGCGGCGATCGTCGTGGGGGGTGGTCAGACTCCCGGGCAGACGATCGGCAACGGGCGGGCGGTGGCGGTGGTGCTGGCGCGCGAGGGTGCGCGCGTCCTGGTGGTCGATCGCCTCAAGGCCTCCGCGCAGGACACGGTCGACCTGATTCACGCCGAGGGCGGTGAGGCGTGGGCGCACGAGGCCGACACCACCGACGAGGACGCCGTCCGGCGCCTGGTGGCGGCCGCCCACGAGCGCTTCGGCCGGCTGGACATCCTGCACAACAACGTGGGCGCCAGCCTGGCGCTGGGCGACGCCACCGCCACCGAGCTCACCGTGGAGGCGTTCGACCGCAGCGTCGCCGTGAATCTCAAGGGCATGTGGCTGGCCTGCAAGCACGCGCTGCCCGCGCTGCGCGAATCCTCCGGCTCCATCGTGAACATCTCGTCCATGGCCGCGCGCAACGCCTATCCGCTGGTCGGCTACAAGACCACCAAGGCCGCCGTCGTCGCCCTGACCGAGAACCTGGCGGCGGCCAACGCGCAGTACGGGGTGCGCGCCAACGCGATCCTGCCTGGCCTCATGAACACGCCGATGGCCATCGAGGCCCGGGTGGCCAAGGGCACGCCGCGCGATGAGGTCATCGCCTCGCGCGACCGTCGCGTGCCCCTCCGCCGGCGGATGGGCACGGGCTGGGACGTGGCCTACGCCGCGCTCTATCTGCATTCGGACGAGGCGGGGTTCGTGACCGGCGTCTCGCTGGCGGTGGACGGTGGTGAAGGCGTGAGCTGGGGGTCGTAGAATCGTGGTGAGTCGTCAGCCCGAGATCAGGGAGGCCTGAGTCATGCGAGTGCCCGCCGAACAGATCCGTCAGCAGCTCGTCTCCGTCCTGCGCGCCTGGGGCATGTCGGACGCGCACGCCGACACCACCGCCGAGATGATGCTGGAGACCGACCTCCGGGGCGTCGATTCCCACGGAATCTCCATGCTCCCGACCTACGATCGCGAGTTCCGCGCCGGCCGGCTGAACATGCGCCCGCAGTTCAAGACCGTGCGTGAGGGGCCGGCCACCGCGCTCATCGACGCCGACGCCTCGCTCGGTCATCCCGTCTCGGTCTACGCGATGAACCTCGCCATCGACAAGTGCCGCGACGCTCGGCGTGGCCGTGGTGTCGGTCTTCAACTCGCATCACTTCGGCGCGGCCGGCTGCTATTCGCGCATCGCCGCCGATCGCGGCGTGATCGGCATGGTGACCTCGGCCACCCGCGGCGTGACGATGGTGCCGACCTACGGCGCGGAACCCATCATGGGGACCAATCCCCTGGCCTTCGCGGCCCCCGCCGGCCGCAACGCGCCATTCCAGCTCGACATGGCGACGACGACGGTCGCGGCCGGCAAGGTCAAGGTCCACAAGCTGAATCACGGCCGGTGCCCTCCGGCTGGGTCGTCGACGGCGACGGCCAGCCCGTCACCGACGCGGCGACCGCGTTCGCTCACGTCTTCGAGCAGCCGGACGGCGGCATCACGCCGCTGGGCGGTCCGCGCGAGCTGGGCGGCCACAAGGGCTACGGCCTGGCGGTGATGGTCCACATCCTCGGCGGCACCCTGGCGGGCGCGTCCTTCTCGCCCCTGCGCAACCAGACGCAGAAGCCGTCCGATCCGCACAACATCGGCCACTTCTTCCTGGCCATCGACCCGCGCGCGTTCCGCGCCGACGGCGAGTTCGAGGAGGATCTCGACCAGGTGATCGACGTGCTGCACAACGCCAAGCGCGTGGATCCCAACCAGCCCGTGCTGGTCGCCGGCGATCCCGAGATGGCCACGCGCGCCGAGCGCCTGCGCGACGGCGTGCCGGTGCCCGACGACCTCATGGATCAGCTGCGCGCCGTGGCCAAGAGCGCGGAGGTCCCATTCGTGCTAGCAGGGCGCTGAGATGACGACGATCGAGCCGACCGGCCAGATCCTGGGCGCCACGGTGCGGGGCGTGGACCTCGCGCAAGCCGCTCGGCGACGAGGACTTCGCGACGATCGTCCACGCGCTCGGTCGTCACGGTGTGCTGCGCTTCCCGGAGCAGCATCTCGAGGCCGCCGCGCTGCGCGACTTCTCGCGGCGCTTCGGCTCGATCCAGGACATGCTCACCGGGCTACCACGAGCCGGGGATGCCGGAGGTCGGGATCCTCTCGAACGTGATCGAGAACGGCCGAGCCCATCGGGCTGGCCGACGCCGGGCAGGACTGGCACACCGACATGTCCTACAACCAGACCATCGGCTTCCTGAACGTGCTGTACGCGGTGAAGGTGCCGCGCCGCGACGGCCAGGTGCTGGGGGCGACGATGTTCGTCAACACGCAGGCGGCGTACGACGAGCTGCTCCGCCGATCTCAAGGCGCGGCTCGCGCGACGTGACCGCGACCCACGACTTCAACAAGTTCTGGGAGAACATGCGGCGCCGGCCGGGCAGCACGCGCGGGCCGATGACCGAGGAGCAGCGGCGGCGGCGTCCGCCGTCCGTGCATCCGGTCCTCCTGATCCATCCCGATCACCGGCCGGACGGTGCTCTACTGCAATCCCGGCTACGCGATCCGCATCAACGAGCTCGACCAGGCCGAGAGCGAGCAGATGCTCGACGACGCTGTTCGCGCACCAGCTCCAGCCGAAGTTCCAGTACGACGCACCGCTGGACCGAGGGCGACGTGCTGGTGTGGGATCACGTCGGGACGCTGCACAACGCGATCGCCGACTACGGCCCGGACGAGCACCGGCTGATGAAGCGCTGCCAGGTGATGGCCGACCGGGTCTTCGAGCCGGGCTTCGTGCCGACGCTGCAGCCGATCGGAGGGCGATAGGCCGAGGCACCCGGTTCACCAGGACGCCCGCAGTACGAGCGCGCTCCAGCCCGCGCGTGACCGCGCCCGCACGCGCTGCATGCCCAGGCGCCGGTACGCCCGATCGACATCCGGTTCGACCGAAGACGGAATGCCCGAGAGCACCAGACGACCGTGATGTCCGACCCGTCGCACGAGTACTGGCGCCAGCTCGACGAGCGGGGCCGCTAGCAGATTGGCCACCACCAGCGGCCAGGTGCCGGCCACTGCGTCGGGTCCACCGCGCACCAGCTGCAGGCGCCCGTCGAGCGCGTTGAGCCGCGCGTTCTCAGCGGCGGCGCGCAGCGCCTCGGCATCGGTGTCGAGTCCGAGCGCTTGCGCCACGCCCATCAGCAGCGCGGCCAGTGCCAGCACACCCGACCCGGTCCCCACGTCGAGCAGCGTGGCGGCGGCAGTGGGCTGGAGGGCCTCCTCGATCGCTTCCAGGCACATCACCGTCGTCGGGTGCAGTCCCGTTCCGAAGGCCGCCGAGTCGGTCAACCTCAGGACGCCGGGTTCCGCGTCGGCCTCAGCCGGAACGATCCGCAGGTGCCCGATGCGAGTCGAGCGCGGGCGCAGGGTCCAGACCGATCCCGTGTCGCGGCCGACGGCCGGGGAGACGGAGAGATCGGCGACGCCGAGCGCGAGTGCCACTTGCGCCGGCGCGACACCGTCGGGCATCAGGGCGGCGATGCCGCCGCCGGGCGAGCGTTCGACGTCGAGTGCGCCGAGCTCGACGAGGCGGTCGAGCGCAGCGTCGCCGGCGCGCGTGATGTCGATGCGGTAGGGCACGCTGAAGCGTACCGCGTGCCGGACGTCACGGCACGACCGCCCAGGAACCGGAAATCCGAGGGGGCTAGCTCGGCAGGTGGCTCTCGGCCGACAGCCGGCTGGCGCCGCTGTTGGGCCGCAGGTGCTTCAGATCGCCGAGCTCGCGGAGCGCATCCCGCATCTCGTCGGGGATCGGCGCGGCCTTGAGGGAGCCGTCCTCGTTGATCCGCGCATAGACGCGCGTGGCCCGCCCCTCGGCCACCGGCGCGCCGGTCAGCGCGTTCTTGGCCTTGCAGTTCCAGTGCAGCGTGTGCTCGCCGATCTCGGCCAGGTGGATGGTCGTGATGATGCGATCGCCGTAGGCGGCCGGGCCGATGAAGCGGAAGTGGATCTCGCCCATCACGAAGGTCGTGCGGTCGTTCTTGATCATCTGCTCGATCGGATACCCGATGGTGCGGAACAGATCGTGCTCGGTGTCGTTGAACCACGCCACGATCCGGGGGTAGTAGACGAGACCGAACGGATCGGACTCGCCCCAGTTGACGGTGATCTCCTTCCAGTACATCGCCATGACGGTCTCCCCCCTCGCCTTCGAGGCCCCCCATGATAGCGTAGCGGCGCCTGACCCGGGCTAACCGTCAGGAGAGGAGACCGCCATGTCTGGAGCAGTCGGATTCATCGGGCTGGGCAACATGGGGGGCCCGATGGCCCTCAACCTCGCCCGCAACGGCTTCGCGCTGGTCGCCCACGACATCGATCCCGCCAAGCTGACGCCGCTGCGCGCGGTGGGAGCCCAGGTGGCGGATTCGCCCGAGCGCGTCGCGGCCGGGGTCGAGCGGACCATCTGCATGGTGGAGACGACCGCGCAGGCGGAGTCGGTCATCGCCGGCGAGCAGGGCATCATCCGGAGCGTGAAGCCCGGTCACGTCGTGATCTGCATGAGCACGATCGATCCGTTCGCGGCCAAGCGGCTGGCCGCCGAGCTCGCCAGGCGCGGCGTGCAGATGCTGGATGCGCCGGTGAGCGGCGGCACCGAGCGGGCGAAATCCGGCGAGCTGTCGATCATCGCCGGCGGCGACGTCGCGACGTTCGACGCCTGCGGCGATCTCTTCAAGGCCATGGGCACCAACCTCTTCCACGTCGGCCCGCTGGGCTCCGGCCTGGCCATGAAGCTCGTCAACAACATGCTGATCCAGGTCAACCGCGTGGCGGTGGCCGAGGCGCTGGTGCTGGGCGTGAAGGCCGGGCTCGATCCCCAGAAGATCTACGACGTGGTCCGCGTCAGCACCGGCACCAGCTACGCGTTCGAGCACGGCGTGCCCAAGATCCTGGCCCGCGACTTCACCCCGGGCGGCACGGTGGACATCACCTACAAGGATCAGGAGCTCGAGACGTCGTTCGCCAAGCAGCTCGGCGTGCCGCTCTTGCTGGCCAACGTCACCCAGCAGCTCTACCAGATGGCGCGCGCGGCCGGTCTCAACAAGGAAGACGGACTGGCCGTCATCAAGATCCTCGAGCAGCTCGCCGGCGTGCAGGTCGGAGGGAGGCGATGAACGACAACGCCTATCGCGCGCGCTCCGAGCGCGGCGAGGTCCAGCTCGGCACCTGGGTGACGATGATCCGCACGCCCGCCGTCTTCACGCTCCTGCAGGCGGCCGGCCTCGACTTCGTGCGCGTGGACATGGAGCACTCGCCGTTCTCGATGGAGACCGTGGCCGACATGGCGGTGCTGGCGCGGGCCCTCGACTTTCCCATGGTCGTCCGGCCGCCCGAGGGCAATCGCGAGTGGATCACCCGCCTGCTCGACGCCGGCGTGTGGAACCTCCACGTCCCGCAGGTCGACACGCCCGAGCAAGCCCGGGAGGTCGCGAGCTGCGCGCACTACGCGCCGCTCGGCGAGCGCGGCATGTACGGATTCGGCCCGCACACCGGCTATCGCACGCTGCCGCCCGCCGAGCACATGGCCACCGCCAACGCCCGCGTGCACGTCACCGCCATGCTGGAGACGAAGGCGGCGTTCGACCGCCTGGACGAGATCGTCTCCGTGCCCGGCATCCACGCGTTCACGATCGGCCCGACGGATCTCGCCCAGAACCTCGGCGTGCTCGGCACGCCGTCGCAGCGTCAGGTGCTGACGGAGTACCGCAAGCGCCTGGCCGAGGCGTGCCGCAAGCACGGCAAGGCGGTGGCGATGATCACCGACAGCGTGGAGGGCGTGCGCGAGATGATCGGACTGGGGGCGACGATCATCAACTACTCGTCGGACACCGCGATCCTCCGGGCCGGTTACGCCGCGATGGTCGACGCGGTCAAGAAGCAGCCGGGGGCCTGAGTCTCCAGCGCGATCAGGCGAGCGCGGGGCGGCGCGGCTCAGCCGCCCGCGGCCGCCCCGCCGGCGCGGCCGCCGACGAAGCGCTGGTAGCGGGCGAGCAGGTCGGCGTCGTCCATCGAGCCGTGGTGATGGATCTGGCGCCAGCGTCCGTCGGTCCAGCGGTACACGCGACTGGTGCGGATCGCCAGGTCGAACCGTTCGTCGCCGCGCACCAGCTCGCCGCGCTCGCGCCCGATCGCCACGAACACCTCACCGTGATGCTGCAGCGTCGCCTCGTGGAGGGCGACGCTGACCCGCGCGGGTCCGTCGAAGATGCGGACGTACACCTCGCGGATGGCCGGCCAGCCCCGCATGATCCCGCCCAGCGGGTTGTCCATGACGACGTCGCCGGCGCTGTCCCAGTTCTGCGCCATCAGCGCGAGGTCGCCCGCGTTGAAGGCGCGATAGAACTCGGCGAGCGCGGTGAGCGGCTCCCGGGGATCGGAGATCGCTTCACGCCCCGTGATCGGCGTTGGAAGAGTCGCCACGCCAACGCCCGCTCGACGTCCGGCTACAGCCGCAGGCCCTTGAGATACGTCCGGAAGGCGTCGGCGAGGTCCGGCCGGGCCAGGGCGAACTCCACGGTGGCCTTGAGGAAGCCGAGCTTGTCGCCGGTGTCGTAGCGCTTGCCCTCGAACTCCACCGCGTACATCGGACGGCGCGTGCGCAGCGTGCGCAGGCCGTCGGTCAGCTGGATCTCGCCCCGGCGGTCGGCCGCGGTCTCGGCCAGGATGTCGAAGAGATCGGGCGTCAGCACGTAGCGGCCGATGATGGCCAGGTCGGACGGCGCCTCCTCGGCCTTCGGCTTCTCGACGAGATCGGAGATCTCCCACACGTTGCCGCCGATGTTGCGGCCGGCGATGACGCCGTACTGATGGATGCGCTCGCGCGGCACGCGCTCGACCGCGATCACCGGGCCGCCGTACTTGTCGAAGACGTCGAGCAGCTGCTTCATGCAGGGCGTGGTGGCTCCGCCGATGATGTCGTCGCCCAGGAAGACGCCGAACGGCTCGTCGCCCACCAGCGAGCGGGCCACCAGGATGGCGTGGCCGAGGCCGAGCGGCTCTTTCTGGCGCACGTAGCATACCGACGCGAGCGAGGAGATGGTCTTGATCTCGGCCAGCTCGTCCAGCTTTCCGCGATGCTCCAGGTAGTACTCGAGCTCGAAGGCCTCGTCGAAGTGGTCCTCGATCGCGCGCTTGTTGCGCCCGGTGACGATGATGATCTCGGACAGGCCGGAGGCCACCGCCTCCTCGACCACGTACTGGATGGTGGGCTTGTCCACCAGGGGCAGCATTTCCTTGGGCTGGGCCTTGGTGGCGGGAAGGAACCGCGTGCCGAGACCGGCCGCGGGGAAGACGGCCTTGCGTACGCTCATCGACAACTCCTATCCGGCAGCCCCGATCGGGGGCCAGTGGTGCCGGTCGAAAGCTTCCTTGATGCGGCGCCGCAGGTCATGCTCCGTCGCCTGGCGCCGCTCCGGCGGGACGCGCGCCGTGAGGCGGAGCAGCGAGTCACCGCCGCTCCACCCAATGATACCTTGCGCCTCGGGCCGATCCACCGAACTGCGGTCCTCGCCGGCCCAGTCGGCACCGACCTCGGCCAGCACGGCCAGCGCGCGCGCCACCGGCACCTCGCGGGCCACCGGCACCTCGACGATCGCCCGGGAATCGCCCAGGCTATAGTTGGCGAACTCGGTGAGCTGGCCGTTGGGGATGACGCGCAGGGCGCCGTCGTCCAGGCGCACGGTGGCCACCCGTAGCCCGGTGGATTCCACCGTCCCCGTCACCGCACCGACCTGGATCACGTCGCCCACGTGGATCAGATCCTCGAACAGCAGGAACACGCCGGTGATGACGTCGCGGATCAAGCTCTGCGCGCCGAGCCCGATGCCAATACCAAGCACGCCGGCCGAGACCACGATGGCGCCCACGTCCACGCCCAGCTCGCGCAGCGCCAGCACGACGATCACGAAGCCGAGCGTCCAGCGCGCCACGCTGACCAGCAGCGACGACAGCGTGCGGACCCGCACCACCTCCACGCCCGGCCGCAACGCCGGCAGCCGCCGGATGAGGCCGACCACCACGCGGTAGGCGATCACCAGCACCACCACCGTCAGCGCGACCACCAGCAGCCGCGCCACCACCATCGCGCTTTCGTCCTCCAGCGCGGTGAGTCGCCCGATCATCGCCGCCAGCGTCCCGGTCACAGCTTGGAACCCCGTTGCCTACTGCACTCGCGGAGTGCCACGGCTCTGCCGGACCGCGCAGCGCAGTGAGTGTGCTCCCACATGACGGCTCATTTCATTCCGCGGGGCGGGTGGAGCGGCGACCCGCCGGCACGCAGAACCGAGGAGCGCCCCGGGTTCCCCGGGGCGTGACGAGCGCCGGGGGTTTGGGGGCCCGGTCGAGGCCCCCATGTAAACGAGCGGGCCTGTTCGGGGGCCCCCCGCGTATCTGACTGCACACCCGCGGAGCGCCACGGCTCCGCCGGGGCGCGCAGCGTGGGGAGTGTGAGGGGCCAGTTCGGGGCCCCCCGCGTATCTGACTGCACACCCGCGGAGCGCCACGGCTCCGCCGGGGCGCGCAGCGTGGGAAGTGCGACGGGCCGTTCGGGGCCCCCCGCGTATCTGACTGCACACCCGCGAAGCGCCACGGCTCCGCCGGGGCGCGCAGCGTGGGGAGTGTGAGGGGCCATTTCGGGGCCCCTCACACCAAATGACGTTCACCGCGGGCCCGGCGACGCGCGCGGAGCACGCTGAAGGCGACGAGCCACGTCACCACGGCGGCGGCGAGCCCGAGCATCGTGGAGCCGACCAGCAGCCACACGGACCACCCGGCGAGGCCCGAGAGATCGGGGAGCAACGCCGCGCCGATCCACACCGCACCCGCGTACACGAACGGCGCGAACCAGGGCAAGTTGAGCCACGTCCCGGCGATGGTGAGGGCCAGATTCAGACGGGTCACCGTGGCGATCACGAAGGCGAGCAGTGTCTGGAAGCCCCAGAACGGCGTGAAGCTGATGAAGACGCCGATGGCCAGGGCCAGCGCCATCCGCCGCGGTGACTCGTCGAGCGAGACGAGCATCGCCATCCACTGTCGCCACTGATGCGGCGAGCACATCCGCCGCGGCGAGATCATGGACGGGAACGTCCGCGGCCGACCCCCTCGAGGACCGCGATGATCGCCAGCACACAGGCGACTTGTAGCAACACCAATGCCGCCTCGCGGGGCGTGGCCTCCTTGAGCAGGATGGCCGAGAGGCCCAGGGTAGCCGCGATGAAGTAGATCAAAAAGACGCTCTGTGTCTTGCTGAGCCCGACCGCCTCGAAACGATGATGGATGTGGTCTTTGGCCGCATAGGCCAGCCACTCCTGCAGCGAGTGCACCTTGCCCGTCACCACCCGGACCACCCCCACGAAGGCGATGTCGAACAGCGGAACGGCCAGGATCAGGACCGGGGTCAACAGCGCGACGAGCGGGTTGCTTTCGGACCATTCTCCCATGACCGCCAAGCCGGCCAGGGTGAAGCCGATGAAGCTGGCGCCCGAATCCCCGAGGAAGATCAGCGCGCCACCGGGACGCAGATTGTAAGGAAGAAAACCGAGACAGGCACCCACCAGCGGGGCGGCCAGGATGAAGATGTAGGACTGGTGCATCTGCAGCGCCGCGATGCTGAAGAACAGTCCGGCGATGACGCCGAGGCCGGCGGCCAGGCCGTCCATCCCGTCGAGAAACTGCAGCGCGTTGGTCACGGTGAGAAACCATAGCAGCGTCAGCAGCACGTTGAGCCAGGCCGCGCCGGGAATCCAGAACGGCACCACGTTCAGCACCACGCCGTAGACGATCGCCGTGGCGGCCGCGGCCACTTGCCCGGCCAGCTTCACCACCGCCGGCAGATCGAAGGCGTCGTCGAGCAGGCCGATGACCACGACGATCGTCGCCCCCAGCGCCACGCCCTTGAGACCGCGAGAGAAATCGAAGTTGAAGAGCACGGTGGTGGCGAACGCGGCGTAGACGGCGGCCCCCCCGAGCAACGGGGTCGCGTAGTGATGAATCTTGCGCGCCGACGGGTTGTCGAGCACCCCGAGCCCGAAGGCGACCCGGCGCAGCACCGGCACGCCGAAGAAGGCGACCGCCGAGGCCAGGGCCGCCAGGTACGCCCAGTCGAGGCCGGCGGCGGCGAACCAGCTGCGCACGTAGGGCAGGAACAGCACGCCGACCAGGCTGAGCCGGCCGAGGGCGCGCGCGGCGGGCGCAGTGCCGAGCGGCTCGGGCGGAGCAGGCTGAGAAATCAGAGGTTCAGCAGGAGGCGGACCGACTGGAAGGCTTCCGCATACTTCACCCGGGCCTGGATACCGCGGAAGTTCGCGCACGACACGGCCAGCTCGAGAATGGTGAGATCCTCGATGTTCGTCTTGGCCACCTGGGAGCGATGCGCCTCCAGGCAGGCGAGCTTCTTGTCGAGCACCTTCTCGACGTCGGTGAAGCAGTTGGGCGTGAAGTTCTGCGCGGTCGGGCCTTCGTAGAAAAGAAAATTGGGCACGTAGCGCGTGGCCGAGAGCGTGCCCTGGGCCAGGTTGCGGTGGTCCTGGTGCGTGTCGTCCGGGTAGTGCACCAGGATCATGCGCGGCTTGATCTTGCTTGATCACCGACTCGATCCGCACGATCAGCTCGCGATTCAGCGGGATCTCGGTGTCCGGATACTCGCCCCAGAACACCTCGCGCGCGCCGATGATCGTCGCCGAGTCTTGCTGCTCCCGGCGCCGCACCTCCGCGTCACCGCCCAGGGAGCCGTCGGAGGCCACCCACAGGTAGACGTCGTGCCCGCGCTGCGCGTACTTGGTGAGCATGCCGCCGCAGCCGTACTCGATATCGTCGGGGTGCGCGCCGATGGCCAGGACGTTCATACGGAAAAGCGCCTTCTCGAGGCTCGGTTAAGCCGGCTCGGAGGCCGCGTCCCGAAGCGGCTGCGGCGACCACGAGTCGCCCGAGCGCAGGACGGCGAGAGCCCCATCGCCGTGGGTCAATAATAGGTCAAGCCCCGAGAGAAACGGAGCGAATTCCCCGTGCAGCTGGGCATACACGGGATGCGCGTACGACTGATAGAGCACTCGAATTCCCTCGGCCTCGAAGCGCGTCAGATCCATGTACGTCGCACCGTCGCGCCCGGCCAGATAGGTGTCCGCACCCACCGCGCGACAGATGGCGATCAGGCGCTCGGTGGGCTCGGCCGGCAGCGCGCCGAGCGTCGAGGCCAGGCGCACGGGCGGCGTGACGCCGATCGCCCGCGCGAGCCATTGGGCACTCGCCAGCGCGAGCGGAGCCAGTCGCTCCCACGGCTGGGCATAGAAGCGATCGAGCTCGGCGTGATGGCGCGCCAGGTACGGCGCGCCCGCGTAGGCGTGCTGGATGGCCCGGCGGTGCCGGGCGGGCCAGGGCTGGGCGCTGGCCACCGCCACCTCGTCGATACCCATCCCGAGCTTGGCGTGCACCGGCACGGTGAGCCACTGCGGGCCGGTGGCGGTCTTGATGCGATTGCGGTTCTGCCAGCCGTTCTTCGCGTACTGCACGGTGTCGAGGAACACGAAGACGTCGGCGGCCGCCCACTTGGCGAGATAGCCGAGCCAGGGCAGATAGTGCGGCTGGTGGATGGCCACGGTGGTCACGGGCGCACGAAGATCGGGTTGGTCAGCACCCGCTGCTGCGCGCCGCGCGCCTCGGCGCGGAGCACGAGCGGCGTGCCGTCGGACACCTCGCGATGCACGATGCGCAGCGGCGTGGCGCCCCGCTCGAGTGCGCGCAGCCGGCCGTTGCCGATCACCGCCACCCGGACGTCGTGGCTCTTGCCGTCGCTGGCCTCCACCGTGATGGACAGCTCGATCGGGGTGCCGGCGGGCGCGCGCAGCGTCTCGCCCACGACGGCGGTGGCGGCGCCGGCGGTGACCCCGAACTCCGCGACGTCGAGGCCGAGCTCGCGCGTGCGCTGGACGTGCGTACATCCGTCCTTGACGGAGCGCCTCGAGCACGCCGGCCGTCGACTTCTCACGCACGAGAAACACCGTCTGCAGCGGACCGATCTGCTTGCCGGCGCTCAGCCCGTGAAAGCCGGACTCGGCCAGGGCCCAGGCCGCTCGCGTGCGCTCGCCCCGCGCGTACTCCCCGAGCAGCCGATCCCAGCCCGCCGCCAGGCTGCTCGAAGGTCGTCGTGTCCTCGTACACCGCGCCGAACGCGCTGTAGCGGAACGTCCGCAGCAGATCGTCGGGATACGGCTCGGTCAGCCAGCCGACCCGCACCGGCCCGAAGCTCTGCTCGCCGCGGTCCACGGCTTCGGGAAACGACCAGACCGCGGCGCCGCCGGCCCGCTCGACCGTGTCGATCAGCTCCTGGTACGGCGTCAGCCCGGCGGGCTGCCAGGTGGGATGACGATCGCTCGCGAACGGCCAGCCGCGGATCGCCGCGACGATCCCCACCGCGCACAGCACGATGCCGGGCAGCCATGCGCGGCGGCGCACGACCACCACCGCGCCGCGGCCGAGCCGCTGCCGCACCGGGCGCGGCGCAGCAGCAGCACCGCGCCGGGAATCAGGAGCAGCACCGGCAGCGCGTCGAAGAGCGACTGCCAGCCGTACACGCCGGCGGCCGGGTTGCCCACGACGGGCAGGGCGCGCAATGCCTGAGGGTCGGTCACGCCGTAGACCAGCAGGTTCTTCTGCGTGTCGTGCACCGTGAGGTCGAGCGCGGCCAGCGAGCCGGTCCAGTGATAGTGCGGGACGACCTCCACGCCGGGGATCAGCAGGACGTGCGGCAGGCGCGCCTGCGCCTCCGCCACGCGCGCCAGGTACGGCTCGACTCGTCCGTCGAGCGAGCGTTCCTCACGCGTCACGCGCGTCAGGGCACGGAACGGGGGCAGGCCGTACTCGACGCGGAGCCGGTAGTTCTCGGCGAGCAGGAGCGCGCCGATCCCCTGCCGATCGGCCAGGCCCACCAGGCCTTCGAGCGAGAAATCACCGGTCGTGATGTCGGAGTGGACGTGAACGACGCCCCGGACCCGCTCCAGCGCCGCGCCGGGCGCAGTGGCCGCCAGCGTGAGGAGCAGGGCCAGCGCCAGGGCGCGGGGCGTCACCGCAATCCCCGGGCCCGCGCCAGCCGATCGTAGATCGCGCGCATGGCCGCGGCGGCGACCTCGGTCGAGAACGCCTCGGCCCGCGGCCGGGCCGCGGCCCCCAGCTTGGCGCGCAGCGGGTGATCGATGCCGAGCTCGGTCAGCGCGGCGGCCAGCGCGGGCGCGTCGTCGGGCGGCACCAGCCGGCCACACTCCTCCACGATCACGTCGGGGATGCCGCCCACGGCCGTGCCGACGACGGGCAGCCCCAGCGCCATGGCCTCCACCAGCACGCGTCCCATCCCCTCGTTGCGGGAGGGCGCGGCCAGCACGTCGGCGGCGGCCAGCGCGTCCATGACCTCGGTCGTGGCACCCGTGATGTGCAGACGATCGGCCACCCCGAGCGCGGCGGCGTGGCTCTCCAGGGCCACGCGCTCCTCGCCGTCACCGATCAGCAGCACGTGGGCGTCGGGCACGCCGCGGGCGATCTCGGCCAGCGCGGTCACCAGCAGGTCGAAGCCCTTGATCGGCACGAGGCGCCCCACCCCCGCGATCACGAACGCGTCGGATCCCAGCCCGAGGCGGGCACGCGCCGACTCGCGCGCCGGTGCGGCATCCCGCAGGGCGGCGGTCGGCACGCCGCTGGGAACCACCGCGAACTGCGCGCGGCGGCCGATGCCGCGCGCGAGGTGCTCTTCGACCTCGGTGGGCGTGAGCGTCACGATGGTGTCCGTCCACCGCGCGGCCACGCGCTCCAGCATCACGAACAGCGCGGTCTTTCGCGCGCCCCAGTAGCCGTAGAAGATGTGGCCGTGCGGCTGATGGATGATCACCGGCACTCCGGCCAGCCGCGCGGCCAGACGCCCCACGAATCCCGCCTTCGAGGTGTGCGTGTGCACGATGCCGGGGCGCGCGCGGCGGAAGCGGCGCCAGAGCTGGCCTACCGCGGCCAGATCGCGCAGCGGATGCACCTCACGGCCGAGCGTGGCCACCTCGACGATGCGACAGCCGCGCCGACGGGCGTCGTCGACCACCGGAGGCTCCGACTCCGGCCCCAGGACGAGGGTGGACGCGTAGCCGGCGCGCTCGAGATCCGCGATCGTCAGCACGGTGTTCTCCGACGAGCCGCCCATGGTCAGCCGTGTGATGACGTGGTCGACGCCGATCACGGGCGTCCTCCGCCGCGCCGACGCGCGTAGACCTCGATCGACGGTCCCACGAGCCAGCGGCCCCCCGTCACCGCGCCGGCGGTGCCGGCCACCGCCGCGGTGATCTGTCGCAAGATCCGGCGGCCGGCGCTCCCCCGCCGCGTGCCGGCGGCGTCGGGCGCGGCGGCGGCCAGGGTGGAATTGCGCAGGGTCACCACGTCGAAGCCGGCGCGCTCCACCAGGCGGCGCACCGAGCGCGGCGACAGCGCGAAGAGGTGCAGGATCGGGTACGCATCCCAGCGGCGCCAGCGCACCAGCGGGCCGAGGTGGGCGAGCAGCGGTGCCCACGGCGCGTGGAAGGCGGCGTTGGGAATCCGCACGACCAGGAGCCCGCCGGGCCGGAGCACGCGCGCGGCTTCCTGCGCCACGCGCAGCGGATGGATCGTGTGGTCCAGCACGTTCACCAGCGTGAGCGCATCGAAGGTGGCGCTGGCAAACGGCAGCGCGCGCGCGTCGGCCTGCACCACCGGTCCGGCGGTGGCGGCGGTGGCGCACGCCTGGTGCGCCAGGTCCGTACCGGTCGTTCGCCAGCCCCCGGCGTGCGCGGCCAGCATCAGGTGACCGCCGCCACAGCCGACGTCGAGCAGGCGGCCGGGCGAGGCCAGGCTCCGCATCCGCGTGAGGACGGAGGCCAGCATGACCCGTCGCGAGCCGGCGATCTGCCCGGGCGGGAAGCGGCGCTGATAGCGCTGCTCGTACTCACGCTGGACTTCGGGGGCGGCGGGCAGGACGGCCACGCGGCGCGCGCCACACTGCTTGCACACACGGTAGCGCTGGCCGTTGTAGAGCAGCCGCGAGAGCACCAGCGCGCCGCCGCAGGCCTCGCAGGCGGCCGGCCCCGAATCGGCCAGCGGACGGCGCTCGACCACGGCGCCGAGCGCCCGCTCGACCTCGTCCACCACGTGCTCCCAGCCGAAGCGCGACTCGGCCTGGCGGCGACAGGCCTCGCGCAGGTCCAGGGCGGCCGCGGGGTGACGGGCGAGCCGGTCGAGGAACGCCGTGAGGTCGGCCTCCATCGCCTCGGCGGTGGCGTCGCGGAACACGAGCGTGGGGTCCAGCGGCTCGAGCAGCTCGGGTGTGGCGCCCACGGGAGTGCCGAGCACCGGTGTGCCGCAGGCCAGAGCCTCGGCGGTCACCAGCCCGAAGCCCTCCAGCTCACGCGTGGGCAGCACGAACACGTCGGCGGCCTGGTAGTAGCGCGGCAGATCGGCGTCGGGGACGAAGCCGAGGAACGTGACGTGCTTTTCCAGGCCCAGCTCGCCCACCTGGCGCTCGAGTGCGGCGCGGTGCGAGCCCGCCCCCCCGATCAGCAAGCGCACGTCCGGGGCTGTCCGCGCGAGCCCGACCATGGCGTGCAATGAGCGTGTCGAGCCCCATGCGCGCCTCGAGGTTGCGCACGGTGAACAGCAGCGGGCCGTCGAGCGGCAGCCCCAGCCCCGCCCTCACCTGCCGCCGGTCGGCGGCCGGGTGAAAGCGCTCGACGTCCACGCCGCCCGGGATCTTGACGGTCCGCTCGGCCGGAATGCGGTAGAGCCGCCACAGCAGCGAGACGGAGAAATCGCTCATCACGTGAATGCGCGTCGCCCGTCGCAGACACGCGCGCTCCGCCATCCACAGCGCGGCCACGCCGGCGGCGCCGGCCGCACCCGCGCGGTGATGCGCCGTCATGCGCTGCCGCGAGCGATACTCCAGCGGCGCGGGCGAGAGGAAGCTGTAGAGCGACGGCAGCCGGCGGCCGATCGGCGAGGCGAGCACCCCGTAGCCGGACAGCGGCTGGTACACGTTGATCAGATCGGCGTCCTGCTCGGCGAGCAGGCGGGCCGCCGCGCGCCGCGCCCCGATCAGCGTGCTGCGCAGGAAGTCGACCGGCGAGCGGCGCGCCGAGGCGAACTCCACGATGCGGACCCCGTCGCGCACGGTGGGGCCGGCGGGCTCGAGCCCGGGCGCCCGACACAGCACCCGCACGTCGTGACCGCGGCGGGCGAGCCGGCGCGTCTGCTCCCACAGCGTGCGCTCCGCCCCGCCGGGGACGGCGAGCGGGGAGACGTCGGCGATGGCGAGAATGCGCAGGGGCCTCACGACAGACTCCACGCCGAGCCCCGGTCGAGGTACTCGCGCAGCCACAGCTCGGCCATCATCAGCGTCCACAGACGGTCGGCGTGCGCGCGCCGGCCGGCCACGTGCTCGGCCTTGAGCGCGTCCACGGCGGCGGGCTCGAACAGGCCGCGGGCGCGCACGCGCTCCGGCGACAGCAGCTCGTCCATGAGCGGGCGCAGATCCGTGCGCAGCCAGTGGGCCAGCGGGATCATGAAGCCTTGCTTGCGGTGCTCCAGCACGCCGCGCGGCAACACATCGGCGTAGGCGGCCTTGAGCAGCGACTTCAGGCGCCCACCGCGCGTCTTCACCGACGGCGGGATCGACAGGCTCGCCTCGATCAGCCGGTGATCGCAGAACGGAGCCCGCAGCTCCAGCGAGCTCGCCATCGACATGCGGTCGGCCATCACGAGCAGATCGTCCGGCAGGTAGGTCGCCAGATCGATGCGGAACGCGCCGTCCATCGCGTCGCCGTGGCCGCGGTCGGCCCAGGCGGCTCGCCGGTCGGCCTCCACGTCGGCGGTGAGCCGCGCCCGCAGCGCCGGCGTGGCCAGCGTCGTCAGATCGCCGGGACCGAAGAAGCGCGTCCAGGTGAGGTAGCGATCCGGCAGCGGCTGCTCGCCCCCGGCGGTGAAGCGCAGCAGCCAGTCGCGCAGGTTGCGGCTGGTGTACGACTCGCCGAGCGCACGCGCGGCCAGCGCGCCGGCCGGCACCCGCAGCGGGCGCGGCACGCGCGCCCACCACTCGGAGACGCGCAGGCCGAGATAGCGCGGGTAGCCGGCGAAGGTCTCGTCGCCGCCGATGCCGGACAGCGCGACCTTCACGTGGCGCGCGGTGGCCGCCGCGACCGCGAAGGTCGGGATGGCGGAGGAGTCGGCGAACGGCTCGTCGAAGGCGCGCACGATGATGGGCGCCAGCTCGGCGGCCTTGGGCTCGAGAATCTCCTCGTGGTGCTCGGTGCCGAAGCGCTCGGCCACCTGCCGGGCGAACGGCAGCTCGTCGTAGGAGGCGGCGGAGGCGCCGAAGCCGATGCTGAAGGTCGTGATGCGGCCGCTGGTCACCTCGCGCATGCAGGCCACCACCACGCTCGAGTCGACACCGCCGGACAGGAACGCGCCGAGCGGCACGTCACTCTCCAGGCGCAGGCGCACGGCCTCGCGCACTTCTCCGCGCACCGCCTCGGCCAGCTCACGCGCGTCCAGCCCCGCGAACATCGTGGGGGTCCCCGCCGGCAGCGCCCAGTAGCGGCGCGGGGTGAGGACACCGGCGGAAAACGTCGCGGTGTGGCCGGGCGCCAGCTTGGCGATGCCGGCGAAGGCCGAGCGCGTGGCCGGCGTGGCGCCCCAGGTCAGATAGTGGTGCAGCGCCGGCCAGTCCACCGCGCGGCGCGGGCCCGGATGGCAGAACAGCGCCTTGATCTCCGAGGCGAAGACCAGCGTCGCGCCATCCTGCCAGTAGTAGAGCGGCTTCTTGCCGAGGCGGTCCCTCGCGACAAACAGCACCTGCCGCTTGGCGTCCCAGATCGCGAACGCGAACATGCCGCGCAGGCGCTCCACGCACGCCTCGCCGTCCTCCTGCCACGCCCGGAGGATGACCTCGGTGTCGCTCTGGGTCCGGAACTGGTGGCCGCGCGCCTGCAAGTCGGCCCGCACCGCGCGGAAGTTGTAGATCTCGCCGTTGAAGACGATCGTCGCCGCGCCGTCGTCGCTCGTCATCGGCTGCCGCCCGGTGACGAGATCGATGATCGCCAGGCGCGTCATGCCGAGACCGGCGCCGTCGCTCACGTGGAGGCCGCGATCGTCGGGACCGCGGTGGTCGAGCGCCGTCAGCATGGCCTCGAGCACGCTGCGGGCGGGCGCGCCCACGATCCCGGCGATGCCGCACATCAGCCGGCCCTCCCGGAGAGCGCCGGCCTCAGGCCGGCCGTCGCCTGCAGAAGATCCACGACGCGCCCGGCGGTGCGCTCGACGGTGAACTCCCGCGCGCGGGCCAGGCCGCGCGCGGCCAGCCGCGCGCGCTCGTCGGGCGCGCCGAGCATCCGCGCGAGCGCGATGGTCAGCGCGCTCTCGTTGTTCGCCTCCACCAGGACACCGGCATCCCCGACCACCTCGGGGAGCGCGCCCCGGCGCGAGACGATCACCGGCGTGCCGCAGGCCATCGCCTCCAGCGCGGGGAGACCGAAGCCTTCCTCGAGCGAGGGCAGCACGAAGGCCAGGGCGCCCGCGTAGACCGCCGGCAGGTCCGCGTCGTCGATCAGCCCGGGGAACGCGACGCCGGCGGCGAGGCCCAGCGACGCGGCTTCGGTCGCCAGCGCGGGCTGGCGCGCGCGATCGCCGCCGGCCAGCACGAGCTGATGCCCGCGGCGCAGCGACTCGGGCAGCACGGACCAGGCCCGCAGCAGGCGCGGCAAATTCTTGTGGGGCAGGAAGTTGCCCACGTAGAGGACGTAGCGCTCGCCGAGCCCGTAGCGCGCGCGCTGGGCCGCGCTCAGCGCCGTCGGCGCGAACTCCGGGGCGAGCGCCACGGGGATGACGGTGATGCGCTCGGCCGGCAGTCCCAGCCGCGTCACGATCTCGCGCCGGCTGTGCTCGGAGTCGGCCACGATCGCGCTGGCGCGCCGCGCGTAGAGCCGGGCCAGGCGCGTCATCATGGCGTCGTACAGGGGACGAGGGCGGCCGGGATAGCCGATGAAGAACAGATCGTGGATCGTCACCACCGTCGGACACGGCGCGGCCAGCGGAAGCTTGTAGTACGGCGACAGGAAGACGTCGGCGCCGTCACGCCGGAGCGCCTGCGGCAGCGTGACCTGATCCCACCACTGCGTCCACGCGCCCTCGAGGATCGACAGCGTGACGCCGGCAGACGGCGATGGCAGCCGCGTGCTGCGGTCGCCGTAGACCACGCAGGACAGGCCACGCGAGGCCGCGGCGCGCAGCACCTCGACGCAGTAGCGGCCGATCCCGGTCCTCACCCCCGCGCGCAGCTCACGGCCGTCGAGCGCGATGCGCATCACCGGACCCTGGCCTGCGGGGCCTGCGGGGCGCGCGGGGCCGAGCCCGAGACGAGCCGCGCCCACGTGTGCCCGTCGCCGAGCCGCGTCCAGTCGCCGTCGTCGAGCGGTCCGCCCTCGGCCACGATCGCCCGCACGCCGGCCCCGGCCAGCGCGCCGTCGAGCCGGGCGCCGGCGCCGGCGGTGCGCGCCGACGCGCCGGCGGGCTCGACGGCCGCGGTCACGCGCAGGCGCGCCAGGCGCGCCCAGCCGGCCGTGAAGAAGTCACCGGCCACCGCGACGCGATCGCCCGGCCGGAGGCCGAGCTCCTGCAGCCCGCGCGCGATCTGCCAGTGACGGTGGATCAGCGGATCGGCCCGCACCAGCCCCTTCACCTCGTGCGCCGTGTCGTAGGCGATCGTCGCCGCCACCGGCGTCACCTGGGCCACGAAGACCGCGATCACGACGGCGGTGGTCAGCCGCCGCGCGGTCGGCGTGTCGGGGGCTCGCATCGCCGCGAACGCCGCGGTCAGGAGCAGCACGACGAACGCGCCGATGTAGCGGTACTCGATGTGGATCGCGACGTACATGCCGAGCGGGGCGGAGGCCAGCGCCAGCGCGAACAGCGGCCACCGCCAGGCCCTCACGTGCCGGCGGCCCGCGACGGCCAGCACGGCGAGGCCGAGCAGGCACGGCGCCCAGCCGATCGCCAGCCGTCCGAGACGCTGAAGGTTGGCCAGCACCGCGCGCGCCTGCCGCGACGGGTTGAAGTGCGGGGCGGCGCCCTCGTGCCAGTAGCCCGGATCGCGCCAGAGCGGGACGGTGCCCGGCACGCCGCCGTCGAACTCGTAGACGGCCGGCGCGGCCAGCAGCTGGACCGGCGGATGCGCCAGCCCCTCGTGCGTGCCGAACGCGGTCAGGCCGGTCTCGATCCGCTGGCCCTCGGGCCGGTTGACGATCCAGCCGTAGTTGAGCCCGGCGGACTCACCGACGCTCAGCCGTCCCATGCCGGCGCTCAGCACCGCGATCCACGGCAGCGCGACGACCGCAAAGCCGGCGAGCGCGATCGCCGCGCCGCGCGCCACTCCGGTCCGGCGCAGGCTCATGACGGCCAGCAGCGCGAAGGTGACGACGGCGATCGGCAGCATCGCGAGCTTGGCCAGGTAGCCCACGCCGAGCACGAGTCCCAGCCCGACGAACGTTGCCGACGAGGCGCGCCCGGCGCAGACGCGGGCCAGCAGCGCGGCGGTCAGCAGCACGGCGCCGAGCACGAGGAGGTCGGGCGTGACCAGCCGCAGCGTGACCATCCAGAGGCTGGCGGGCAGGAAGACCGCGTAGCCCCACAGGCGCCACGTCCAGTCGGCGGGCCCTCGACCCGCCGCCGGGTCGGCGACCGCGTCGCGCCAGTCCCGCAGCGCGCGCAGGAACACCTCGAAGCAGACGAGCGCCGTCGCGAACAGGACGACGTTCACCAGGTGGACCACGGGAAATTCCCAGTACGCCGACGGGCCCAGCGCCGCCAGCGTGCCGCCGAGCAGCCAGGAGTAGAGCGGGCTCCAGTACGCGCTGAGCGCGCCGCGCCAGTCGCCCCGGACGTAGGCGTCGCCGATGTCGAGATACGAAATACCGTCGGCGTTGATCGCGTTGCGTCCGGCGAAGGCGGCCACCACGCCGAGCCCCAGCGCCAGGACGCGCAGACCGACCCGCAGCAGCGCGCTCCCGCGCGGGGGTCACCGCGCAGCCTCCCGCAGCGCCTCGGCATAGACGCGCTCGACGCCCTCGACGTGACGGGGCGCACTGAAGCGCTCGGTGGCGCGCAGGCGCGCCGCGGCGCCGAGCTTGGCCCGGAGGCCCGGATCGCCGAGGAGCCGATTGAGCGCCTCCGCGAGCGCCGCCGGATCGTCGGGCGCCACGAGCAGCCCGGTCTCGCCGTCCACCACGACCTCCGGGATGCCGCCCACGCGGCTGGCCACCACGGGCTTCTCGAGGCACGCGGCCTCCACCAGCACGCGCCCGAACCCCTCGGCGCGCGAAGGCAGCGTGACGACGTCGGCCGCCTCGAAGATCGGTCGTGGATCGCCGGTCCACGGCCGAAGCTCGAGCGCGGCCTCGACACCGAGCTGGCGAGCCAGCGCCCGCAGCCGCGCGCCCTCACCTGCCGTGTCGGCGCCGAGCAGGACGAAGCGCGTCGACGGATGGCGCGCCAGGATCGCCGGCGCCGAGCGCACGAGCGTCTCTTGCCCCTTGTCCGGCATCAGGCGCCCGGGCAGCAGCACGCAGGGCGCGGCCGCCGACGCCGCACCGGTCGGCGCCCAGCGCTCGAGGTCGACACCGTTGGCCACGACGCGCACCCGCCCGGCCTGCGGCGAGCCGGCGAAGCGAGCGGCGACGGCGTCGGAGATGGCGATGACGCGCGCGGACAGCATCAACAAGATTGGATCGAGCCAGCGATCGCGCTCGGCGATGCGGGCGTGCCAGACCAGCGGCACGCCGAGCCCGCGCGCCGCGAGCCCGGCGTAGAGCGCGCCACGGCTGCCGTGCGCGTGGATCAGCGCCACGCGCGAGGCGATGAGCCGGGCGCGAAGCCGCGTCCACGCCGCCAGCATCGCCGGCAGGGTCCAGGGCCGGACGGCGGGCAGCGACTGCACCGCGACCGGCAGGCCGCAGGCGCGGAGCTCGGCCGCCATCTCGCCCTCGGCCGGGACCAGCGCCGACGGATCGAAGCGGCGGCGGTCGAGACCGCGCGCCAGCAGCAGGAGGCTCTCCTCACCGCCGCCGACGCGCTCGGCGAAGTTCGCCAGCAGCAAGATCGGGATCGGCTCAGCCACGCTCGCCCATCCTGAGCACGCGCAGCCGGTTGGCCGGGCCGGCCTCGAAGTCGCGGACCACATCGAACCCGGGCGGCGGCGCGCTCCACACGAACGGCGCCAGCTGCGGCCGATCCTCCAGCCAGCGGCTGTCGAGCACGACCAGCCGGGCTCCCACGCGCCGGGCCGCCGCCTGCAGATCGGCCGGGGTGATCTCGGCGCCCAGCGGCACGTGACGCCGGCCGCTGTAGTAGGCGACGAACGGTTTGCGGTCCATCACGATCGTGTCGCCGGCTTCCGTCTCGGCGATCATCCGTGCGGCCTGCCGGTAGACGGCCTCGGTCGGATCCGGGCGCAGCACGGGGCGCAGCGCGGCCACCAGCCCGAGCAGCAGCACGCCGATCGCCAGCGCCGCGCTCCAGCGGGGGGACGGCCGGCCCGCAACCCAGCCGGCCGTGGCGATCAGCCCGGCCGCCACGAACGGCAGCACGAAGGCCAGCACGGGGAAGAACACGCGGGTCTCGGTGTGAAAAGCCAGCGTGCCGAACGGCGGAATCAACAGCGCCAGCAGCACGCCCTCGCGGCCCAGCCAGCCATCCTCGCGCGCCCGTCGAAGCACGCCAGGCAGCAAGAACAGGATCAGCAAACCGGGCAGCAGATCGGGCAGCGAGTATTTCAGGAAGGCCAGCAGGTTCACCACCGTGTGGGTCGCCAGCGCCATCGGGTGCGCCAGCGGCGCGATGCCGACCGAGCCGCCGAGGTCCTGCACCAGGTTGTGGGCGACCTTGCCGCTGAGCGTCCAGTGGCCGAGGCTCCGGCGCAGGTAGACGAGGTACGGCGCCGCCATGAGCGAGAAGCCGACGAGCCCGCCGACGATCCAGGGGGCCCAGCCGAGCCACGTGCGGTCGCGCACGGCCAGGATCAGCGCCACGATCAGCAATGAGACGAGGTAGAGCGCGGCCTCGGGCCGCACGAGGTACGCGAGGCCCAAGACCACGCCGGCGACCGGCAGCAGGGCGCGGTGGGCGGCCGCGAGCGCGCGCCAGCCCAGCCAGACGCCGGCGGCCAGCAGGAAGGCGTACGTCGAGTCGGCCAGCACGGACGACGAGTTGCGCACGAGGCCGGGGTGGACCGCGAGCAGCGCCGCGGTCAGCAGGGCCACCGGACGCCCGATCACATCGCGGGCCAGCGCGAACGCGGGCACCAGCAAGGCCACGCCGAACGCGGTGGCCACGAGCCGGCCGGCCGTCTCCCAGTCGCGGATTACCCACTGCAACAGGCCGAGGATCGCCGGATACAGCGGATGGAAGAGCGGGTCGAACGGGTTGCCGGTGGCCTGGAACTGCCGGGCGATCGTGATGTAGCGCACGCCGTCGGTCTCGACCACGCCGATGGCGTGCCCCACGACGAGTCGCAGGACCAGGGCCAGGGCCAGCAGCGCCGCCAGCGCCATCAGCGCCCCTGCACCCGCAGCCAGCCGGTGCGCTCGGCCAGCCGCACGTTGGCGACGAAGGCGCCGAAGGCCGCGAGCGCGCAGAGCACGAGACCGTGCCAGCCTTCGCGCCAGCCACTCTGGCCGAGATACTTGCGCACGAAGATCCACGCGGGGCGGAGCACCAGGAGCCACCAGGATCGGAGACCGCCGTGCCGAACTCCGCGCCGCTCGAGCATGCGGGCCTCGTAGCCGCTGTACAGCCTGGTCTTGGCGGCGTGCACGGCGAGCGAGTCGTAGCTGTCGTGCAGCAGATCCGCGTGCAGGTCGCCCACCGGCCCATCCACCAGCGCCTCCTCGTGCACGAGCGCGTCGGTGAAGCGCGCGCGATCGCGACGGAAGAGTCGCAAAACCGGCAGCGGGTACCAGCCGCAGTGGCGGATCGGGCGCCCGAGATACGTGGTGAGTCGCGGAATCCGGTAGCCGACGGACGTCGACGATGCCGCCAGCGCGGCCTCGATCTCACTGCGCAGGGCGGGCGTGACGACCTCGTCGGCGTCGACGCTCAGCACCCACGGCTGCCGGGCCTGGGCCAGGGCGAACGCCTTCTGCTCGCCGAATCCGTCCCGCATCGGGCGCACGATCACGCGCGCGCCGCTGGCCCGGGCGATCTCGGCGGTGGCGTCGGCGCTGTCGTCGTCCACCACCACCAGCTCCTCGGCCCAGCGCACCGCGTCCAGACATCGGCCGATGCGGGCCGCCTCGTTGCGCGCGATGACGATCACCGACAGCGCGGCCCGCTCAGGCATGCGTGCCCCGGCGGGTGTCGACCAGGCGCGGTGACGACGACCGGGCCAGCGCATCGTAGAGACTCAGCGTGGCGCGGGCGCTGTCGGTCCACGACCACGCCGATGCGCTGAGCGCGCGCGCGGCGTCGCGCCATCCGGGCGGCACCCGCGACGTCGGCCAGCACGTCGCCGAGCGTGGCGGCCAGCGCCCGCGCATCGCCCGGTGGCACCAGGCGACCGGTCGCGCCATCGGCGAGAAACTCGCGGAAGGCGCCAACCGACGTGGCGACGATCGGCGTGCCCAGGCTGGCGGCCACGCGCAAGGCACCGGAGTCGGTGACGTCGCGATAGTTGAAGACCGCCACGTCGGCGGCGGCGAAGTAGGTGGCGACCTCCGCGTGAGGGACATAGACCGGACGGAAGGTGACCGCGTCGCCCACGTGCGTGCGGGCGATCGCCTGCTCGTACTCGTCCCGCGAGCCGACGAGCAGCGGGCCGACCACGACGAGGTGCGCTTCCGGATGCCGGCGCTGCACCGCGGGCAGCGCGCCGATCAGGTCGAGCAGGCCCTTGTAGGGCCGGATGGCGCCGAAGGCCAGCAGGAGCTGGCCGCGCTCCGGCAGTCCCAGGGCCCGCCGGGCCGCCGATCGGTCGACCGCCCGGCCGTTGCGAAAGAACGCGTAGTCACCGTGGTGGATGAGCTCCACGCGGTGCCCGGGTCCCAGCCGCCGGCTGGCGATGTCGGCGGCCTCGCGGGTGTGGACGACGACCGTGTCGGCCGCGCGCAGCGTCCGCCACAGTGTCCACTCCTCCCAGCGCCCGTGCTCGTGCGGTCGCACGTTGTGCGCGGTGGCGACCAGCCGCGCGCGGCGGCGCGCCAGCGGCCAGAGCGCGGCGTCGAACCGGGTGGAGAGCAGGCTCTGCACGTGCACGACGTCGGGCGCCAGCGCCGCGATCCGGCCGAGCACGCGCGCCGCCACGCGCGGGAAGGACGCGGCCGACAGGCACGCATCCACCCGGAAGCCGCCATCGAGCTCGGCCAGCTCGTACCGGACCGCGGTGAGCAGGTGGACGTCGGCGCCCTCGGTCGCGAGCGCGCGGCACAGGTTCCAGGCGTAGTGCGCCAGCCCGCCCCAGCCGCCGGTCTCGATCATGACGATCTTCATGAGCGCGCCGCCGCCGTCATGGCCGCACCGGGGCCGGCCGCGCCAGCGCGGCGAGCAAACGGCGGCAGGCCGACAGCTTCTCGCCGAGCACCGTGCGGCGCGCGCCGACCGGCGGATACTTGACCACCAGCCCCAGCATGCGAAGCGCGGTGCTGAGCGCCACGGTGCCGGCCAGCAGGCGCCCGGCCGCGCGGCCGCGGTGGGCGGTGAGAAAGCGGACGTAGCTGACGTAGTACTCGACCTGGCGCACGGTGGTCTGCCGGCTGCTGGCCGCGTGCCAGTGCACCGCGCGCGCCTCGGGCACCAGCGTCACCTCGAAGCCGGCGGCGTGCAGGCGGCGACAGAGATCGGTCTCCTCGAAGTACATGCGAAAGCCTTCGTCGAAGCCGCCGATCGCGCGGTACGCGTCGCCGCGGATCAGCATGGCGGCCCCCGACACGGCCTCCACCGCGGTGGGCCGATCGAACACGCGGTCACCGTAGTAGAAGCGCCGCACCGCCGCGCTCGACGGCGCCAGCGCGTGCACGCCGAGCGTCTCGGCCACCGCGAAGCCCAGAGCGGGCAGCCGCTTGGCCGAGGGCTGCGGGCGGCCGTCGGGATACACGAGCGCGGGTCCGGCCAGCGCCGAGGCCGGTGTGCGCGCCAGGAAATCGCGCAGGGTGCCGAGCGCCGCCGGCTCCAGAAAGACGTCGGCGTTCAGGGCGAGATGAAACGCGCCCGGGAAGGCCGCGAAGGCCCGATTGAGCGCGGCGCCGTAGCCCGGGTTGTCGGGCAGGACGAGCACCCGCCAGCGCGGGCACTGCGCGCGCACCGCCTCCACGGTGCCGTCGCGCGAGCCGTTGTCGACCAGGATGAGCGCCGTGTCGGCCGAGGCGGCGGCCTCGGTCGCGCGCAGGCAGCGCAACGTCAGCTCGCGCGTGTTGTAGCTGACCACCGCGGCGCTGACGTCCGTCACGAGCACCACGCCTTGAAGGTCGAGAGCGCCAGCATGCGGGGCGCGCGCCCCTGCCACGGCACCGTGCGCACCGACGCCGCGAGGCGGCGGCGCGACTCGCGCCAGTCGCCGCGCGCGCCGGCCTCGGCGGCGAACCAGTTGTGCATGTCGGCCACGATGCGCCGGCCCCGCGCGCCCAGCTCGCGCAGCGCCTCCGGCTGCGTGCGGGTCAGCTTGTCGAGGACGAGGAAGCGGCAGCGCTCCATCCGGGCGCGGTCGCGACTCAGACCGCCCGGGCGGACCAGGTACGTCGCCAGCGGCTCGGCCAGGTAGCGGGCGGGCGCCACCAGCGACAGCCGCAGCCACAGGTCCCAATCCTCCATCGGGGTCAGGCTCGCGTCGAACCAGCCGGCGGCGGCCAGCGCCTCGCGACGGACCAGCGGCGACATCACCGGGATGAAGTTGCCGCGCACCAGCTCCGGGAACAGCCAGCCGTCCAGCCGGCGGCCCTGGTAGCGAAAGCGCTCGGAGGCCAGCCGGCGCTCGCCGGTGACCTCGTCGTCGATCAGGACATCGCAGTACACCCAGCCGACGTCCGGATCGGCGTCCAGCACGGCGGCCTGGCTCGCGAGCTTCGTGGGCGCGATCACGTCGTCCGCATCGAGGAAGGCGATGTAGCGGCCGCTGGCCAGCTCCAGGCCCACATTGCGGGCGGCGCTCAGGCCGCGGTTGGCCTGCCGATGCACGCGCACGCGGCCGGCGAACCGCTCGAGCACGGCGGGCGTGTCGTCGGTCGAGCCGTCGTCGACGACGATGACCTCGGTCGGGCACGTCTGACCGAGCGCGCTGTCGAGCGTGCCGGACAGGTAGCGTCCGTGATTGTAGGCGGCGATCACGAGACTCAGGCCCGGCCCTGCCACACCGTTCTCCAGTCGGCGAGCAGCTCCAGGCGCCAGGCGGCGCCGGAGCCGGCCACGATGAGCGCCGCGTACAGAGCCCCGGCGGCCGCCGCGGCCACCACCAGCGAGGCCAGGTCGTGAATCCACACGCGCTCGAGCCCGGCCAGTCCCAGCGCGGCCACCACCGCGGCCGCCAGCGGAGCGGCCACCGGTCGCAGGACGTTGACCGGTGCCAGCCGGCGCAGCGCCACGGCCGTCGCCCCCATCGTGAGCGCCACCGCCGCGCTGCTCAGCGCGAAGCCGGCCACGCCGAGCCACGGCACCAGCAGCGGCGTGAGCACCCACAGCAGCGCGGTCCACGCGAGGTTCAACCGCAAGACGGTGTCGGCCCGGCCGAGCGCGTAGAGCGCGTGCACCAGGAGATTGGACGTGCCGCCCACCAGCGTGGTCACGCACAGGATCCGCACGGCCGTGACCGCCGGCATCCACGCCTCGCCGTACACGAACCGTACGATGGGCACGGCGGCGGCCATCAGCAGCAGCGCGAGCGGATAGACGACGAGCGCGATGCGGTTGAGCGCGCGCTCGGTGGCGCGCGCGAACCCGGCGGGATCGTCCTGCAGCCGGGCCAGCGCCGGGAACAGCACGCGGCCGGCGATCGACACGATCTGCAGCGGCAGGAACGCCAGCGCGGTCGCCCAGTTCACGAAGCCCACGCCGGCCAGCCCCACCCAGGCGCCCACGATGATCGGCACCACCGCGTCGCGCACCATCGTGATGAGGGCGCTGCCGTGGAACAGCACGCCGAACGAGAGCGCGCCCCTGAGGTCGCGCCAGTGCCAGCGAGCGGCCGGCCGCCAGCGGACCGCGATCCACAGGGTGGCGACACCGGCCAGCCGGCCGGCCAGCGCGCCGAGCACGAAGCTCCAGACCCCGAAGCCGGCCACGGCGGCCGCGACCGCCACGCCGTAGAACAGCACGGTGTCGAGCGTGTCGGCCAGCGTGAGCGGGAGATAGACGAGCCGGCGCTCGAGCACCACCGCCGCCGGCATTCGCAGCGCGGCCAGCGGCACCAGCAGCGCGAGGACGCGCAGCGCGCCGGCGGTCGCGGCCGGGGCGCTCAACCACCCGACGACGGTCGGCGCCAGGACCACGAGCGCGCCGCCCAGCACGGCGGCCAGCACCAGCTGCGCCACGAAGGCGGCGGTGAGGCCGGCGTCGCCCGCCAGCTCGCGGCGCTGGATCAGCGCGGCCCCGAGGCCGACGTCGCTGAACACCACGCCCAGCGTCACCGCGAAGCTGATGATGGCGTAGCTTCCGAAGACGTCGGGCAGCAGCAGGCGGGCGAGCGCGATGCCGCCGATGGCGGTGACGACGAGCGACAGCGCGCGCTGGCCGCCGACCAGCAGGAAGCCACGCAGCGTGCGGGCGCGCAGACCCGGCGCCGCGCCCACCGCCGTGGCCCTCAGCGCAGCCGTGTCACTGTCCACGCCGGTCGCGGCGACAGGGCGGGCGCCGGCGGCGGGGCGGGCGCCGGCGGCCGCTCCAGCACCGGCAGCATCGTGACGATTCCGGCGAAGAGCCAGAACGGTTCCATGATCCGCACGATGATGAACGTGTTGGAGCCGATGGCGTGGACGAGCAGGCCGACCATGCCCGCCACGAATCCCACCGTGAGCCCGCGGTCGTCGGGATCGTCGAGCTGGCCCAGGCGCGCGGTGCTGGTGCGCCAGATCGACCAGAGCAGCCAGAGGAACGCGGCCAATCCGACGATCCCGGTCTCGACCAGCGTGCGCGCGTACTGGGCGTCCATGAAGCCGAAGCCAGTGACGCCGTAGCCGAACACCGGCCGGTTCTGCCAGCCCTCGATCGCCTGCCGGAAGCTGAAGAGCCGGGCCGACGTGGACGGATCGAGCCCCACGTGCCCCACCCGCACGGTGGGCTGGCCCCGCTCCGGCTCGAAGGTGTAGAGCACGCGCTTGGTGACGCTCGACGGCGCCACCGCGATGATGAGCGGCGAGAACACCAGGCCCACCAGCAGGAGTCCCACCATGAACCGGCGGCGTGTGGTGAGCGCGGTCAGCACCAGCATGGCCGGCACCACGCCCAGGAAGGACGCGCGCGAGAGCGTGAAGGCGAACGGGATCGTCATGAGCGCGAGCAGGGCCAGCATGGACACCCGCATCCGGAAGCGCCGGGTCTCCAGCGCGATCCCCCCCGCGATCGCCATGAGGACGAGCAGGTAGCCCCCGAAGGTATTGGGCTCGCCGACCTCGCCCTCGAACGGCGCCGACACGCGCTCGCCCGACGGGATCTGCGCGATGCCGACCACACTCACGATGGCCGCGGTGATGAAGGCCACCGCCACCATCCGCCAGGCGTGCGGGCGGTCGCGCAGGTTGTTGACGACCATGTAGTAGACGACGAAGTACTCGACGTACTTGAGCACGAAGAAGAAGCCGGACTGGGTCCGCACCGTGCCGGTGAGGTAGCCGATGAGCGTGGCCAGCGTGGTGGCCGCCACGTAGAGCACGATCGGCAGGTTCAGCGGCGTCTTGGCGATCAGCCCGAGCTCCTTGTTCACCGCGGTCTTGGCCAGCCACGAGAGCCCGATGACGATGAGGACGAAGTCCTCGGTGCGCAGCGTGATGTTGCCGCGCAGGGCATCGCCGGAGCCGCCGGCGCCGAACTCGGGAGACAGGAGCATGGAGGCGATCACCAGGTAGATGCCCCAGTCGCTGCGCAGGAACACGAGCCCGAACATGGTGAGCGCGAAGAGGACGCCGGCGGCGAAGGTGAAGGAGACGGTGTTGAGTCCGTGCGAGAGCGCGTAGGAGGCGACCAGCACCACCAGGCCCAGCACCACGATGTTGCCGACGGCCGGCGCGCCGACCGGGCCGGATGTCCCCAGTCGCATCGGGGCCCTAGCGGACCTGGATCACCTGGTGCGTGAGTCCGAGACGGTCGAGCTCGCCGGCCTTCGCCTCCGCCTCCGTCCGGCTGGCAAAGTTGCCGTGACGGATCATGTAGGCGACGGCTTCGCCGGGCTGAGCGGCCACCCGGACCTGGTGGCCTTGCGCACGCAGCTTCTCCGCGACCTCCACCGCGCTCCGGAGCGGCGACGGCTCGGCCGCGCGGACGATCGGTGGCTCGGGACTGATCACCGCGGCCTCGGTGAATCCCGCCTCGCGCAGCGCGGTCACGAGACTCTGGGCCTCGCGACTGGTGGGGATGCGCTCGAGGAGGACCGCGTAGAGGCCGGCGCCGTTCTGCTGACGGAACCGCGCGGTCTGATATCCGGCTTGCGTGAGCTGTCGCTCGACTCGCTCGGCGTCCGCCGTCGTGACGAACGGGCCGAACTCGATCGCGAACCGCGGCGTGGCCGGCACCGCCGCACCCGACGGCGTGACGACCGAGCCAACCTGGCGCGGCGCGTTCGATGAGGCCGGCGGCGCCGCGACGGATCGCGGTGCGTCGGCCGCCGGCGCGGACGCGACGCTCGGCGCCGGGGCCGGCTTGACGCCGGGCGCGGACGACGCGGAGGACGTCGGCGCAGCGGGCGACGGCGCGGTCGCCGTCGCAGTGGCCGCGGGCGCCGCCGGAGCGGCCGGCTTCGCCGGCGCCGCCGGATTCACGGGTGGCACCGGCGCCGCCGCCGGCGGTGTCACGGCCGGGGTCGTCGCGGGCTTCACCGGTGCCGGCGGCCGCGTGGGCGCGGTCGTGCCAGGCCCGATCCCCAACCGCTGGCGCAGCGTCGCCAGGGGATGGCCGCTGCGATCGAAAGCGCCCATCTGCCATCCGGCGACCACCGCCAGCACCCCGAGCAGGCCGCCGACCACACCGACGCCGACCCGGGCGTTGCGATACCGCGGTCGGCGGGACGAACGAGACGAGCGCTCGACGGCCGCGGCCGGGGCGGCCGAGCGCGGCGTGGCCTCCTCATCCCGCTCGGACGGCGCCGCGATCGCCGCCGGCCCGGCACCGCCGCCGCCCACGCGCGAGCGAATCGAGTCCCACGCGCGCTGCAGCGTGCCGCGGTCGCGCGGCGAGGGCGTCTCCTCGCCGTAGTAGTGCGTGTAGTAGTGCGTGTAGTTGTAGCCCGAGACTTCCGTCTGCACGTCGTTGAGCACGACGCCCCACACCTTGGCGCGCGTGGACTCGAGATGGGACTTGGCCCGCTTGAGCACGAGGCGGCCAACCTTGCCCGCCTGGTAGACGAGCAGCACGCCGTCGACCTGCCCGGCCACGATGGCGGAGTCGGTGACCGGCAGCACCGGCGGCGTGTCGATCAGCACGATGTCGTATTCCGCGCTCACCGCGCGCAGGAACTCCGCCATCGCGCTGGTGGACAAGAGCTCGGAGGGGTTGGCCGGGATCGGCCCGGCCTCGATGATGTGCAGGTTGTCGAGACCGGGCGCCGCCATGATGTCTTCCATCTCGAAGCGGCCCATCAGGATGTCGGCCACGGTGCGGATGCAGTCGCGCCAGCGCGCGTTGCCCACCAGGATGTCGCTCAGGCCCGGCTCGCGCTCGATGCCGAAGAACCGGTAGATGCTCGGGCGGCGCAGGTTGGCGCCGACCAGCAGCGTCTTCTGGCCGTTCTGGGCCATGGTGAGCGCGAGGTTGACGATGGTGGTGGTCTTGCCCTCCTGCAGCGTGGGGCTGGTGACCACCAGCACCTTGCCGCCGCGCTCCAGCCGCGCGAACTGGATGTTCGTGCGCAGGGTGCGGTAGGCCTCGGCCACCGGCGACTTGGGATCGAAGTGGGTGATGAGCAGGGCGTGGCTCTGCAGCGCCTCGGGGTCCATCTGGGCCAGCGCGGGCCGGCGCTCGATGAGTCGCTGCATCGTCTCGCGCGGATCGATGTGCGGCACGATGCCGAGCACCGGAACCTCGAGATAGGACTCGACGTCCTCGATGGTGCCGATGGAGGTGTCGAGCGTCTCCTGCACGAAGGCCAGCACGCCACCCAGCATGAGGCCGAGCAGCGCGCCCACCAGGACCGTGTTGAACGCTTCGCTGCCGATGGGCGCGGCCGGCTCGGTGGCCGGGCGCACGACGGTGACTTCCTCGACGCCCTCCGACTCCTTGATCAGCGCCTCCTGGTGGCGCGTCTTCAGGAGCGTGAGCAGGTCGTCGTTGACCTTGGCGTCCCGCTGCAGCCGCTGCAGGTTCAGCTCGACGGCCGGCACCTCGCGGTTGCGCTGCATCAGATCGCCCATCTGCCGGTTGAGGATCTCCTCGCGATTGCGCAGGAGCGCGATCTGGGCGTTCAGCTCCCGGCGCATCTCGGTCCGCACCTCGCGCAGCCGGTCGTCGATGGCCTGCAGGCGCGGGTGCTGGTCGGTCACCTCCAGGGCCAGGTTGTTGCGCTCGAGGATGAGATCGGTCTGGGTCGAGACCAGGCGCTGGATGGCCGGGTTCTGCGTGTCGATGTACACGCGCTCGGTGGCGCTGACGGGGTCGTTCTTCTCGAGCCGGCCCTTCACCTGCTCGAGCTCGACGCGCTGCTGCCGGGTCTTCTCGATGTCGCCGCGCACCTGGGTGAACAGCGACAGGAGCATCGAGGACTCCGCCCCGGGCGAGATGATGCGATTGGCGTCGCGGAACGCCCACACCTCCTCCTCGGCCCGGCGCACGCGCCCCTCGACCTCCTTCAGCTGCGTCTCGATGAACTTGCGCGCCTCGATGACGCGCGCGTTGCGGTTGGCCTTGTTGTAGTCGCGGTACGCCTCGGCCACGGTGTTGGCGATGTCGCGGGCCTCGGCGGCGTTGGTCGAGGTGCGGTGATCTCGAGAATGCTGGTGCCCGCGACCCGGTTGACCTTGATCTTGTTGGACAGGCTCTCCAGCGTGTTGGTGTAGGCCCGGGACTCACGCAGCGCTTCGCCCCCGGTGGTCTGGGGCAAGCGGCCGAGCCGGCGCGCCACCTCCTCGAGGATCGGATAGCTCTTGATGAGCGTGGCCTGGGTCTCGATGTTGTCGGCGCTGGAGTAGGACAGCACCTCCACCAAGAGCCCGCTCAGCGCGGTCGACTGCTCGAACTTCACGGCGGAGGTGGCCTGGTAGACCGGCACCTTCTGCTTGGCGAACCAGAAGCTGAACAGCGCCACCAGCACCGTGGAGGCCACGATGATCATTCGCCGACGGCGAACGATCTGCCAGTAGTCCCGGAGATTCGGCTCGAACTGGGCCATCTAGCGGTTGCCTTCGGACACGGGCCCGGTCACGTACAGAAACGGCGACTCCGACAGGTCGATGACCTTGGGCGTCGGCAGGCGATTGCCGCGCGAGTCGGCCACCACCTCGATCCGGGGCCGTAGCGGGTGATTGCGGTTGACCGCGATCACGCGGCCGATCTCCTCCGTGTTCAGACGCACGACGGTGCCGGGAGGAAATACCGAGATCTCGGAGAGCAGCGCCTTGATCAGGGTCGAGGGGAAGCTCTCGTGGCGCGACTTGACGATCTCGCGCACCGCCTCGTGCGGGCGCAGGCGCGGGCGGGCGCTCGGTGGCAAGGTGAGGCTCGTGTAGGTGTCGGCCAGCCCCAGGATCTTCGCGTCGGCGTCCATCGCGGCGGCGGTCAACCCCTGCGGGAAGCCCTGCCCCTGCTCGCGCTCGTGGTGCTCGAGGACCGCCTGGATGATGTGCTCGTCCGGCGGGCCCCAGCGCCGGATGATGTCGGCCGACACCCGCGGATGCCCACGATAGGCGGCCAGCTCCTCGCCGGCCAGCGAGTCCACCCGTCGCAGCAAGGTCTCCGGCATCTGCCAGAGCCCGACGTCGATCAGGGAGCCGGCGAGACCGAGGGCCACGAGCCGCCGGTGATCGTAGCCAACGTTGGCGCCGATGCGAATCGCCATCACCGCCACCCGCGCCTGGTGAAACGCCAGGTAGTCGACCCCGGGAGGCGCGGCCGGATTGTTGGCCACCCAGAACAGGTCCGGCGAGCGCTCGAGCGAGGTCACCGCGCGCTCGATCACGGCTTCCAGGCGGGGCCAGGGAAAGCCGCTCGGATTCCTGACGAGCGCGCGCACCTCGAGCAGCAGATCTTGAAGCTCGCCGAGCAGTGGCTCGGAGTCCTCGATCGGCCCGGTGGGCGCCACCGGCTCGCCCACGCGGGCGCGCAGCGGCGGCGCGATCGGCGGCGGCGAGGGGGGCGTGGCCGGCGGCTCCGGGCGCGGGGGCGAGGCCGCGGGCGGGGCGGCGGCGCCCCGGCCGGCGCGGACTCGGCGGCCGGCTCGGGCGCCCGCTCGGCCGGCCGGGGCGGCGCCTCGCGCACCACGCCGCGCACGAGATCGCTCATGCGCACCATCAGGACACTCCCACCATGTCCTTGATGACCTCGGCGATGATCTTCTCGCCGATCTCCTTGGCGCGCTTGGTGAAGCCGACCAGCAGCGCCACGTCGCACAGGTTGTTGATCTCGCGCGGCGTGCCGCGCGTGAAGTCGAAGGTGAGCTGGACGGCCTCGGGCGTGAAGATCGGCGCGGACCGGCCGGCCATCTTCAGGCGATGGGCGATGTAGTTCGCGGTGTGGGTGGCGTCGAGCGCGTTGAGGTGGTAGCGGATGGAGATGCGCTGGTCGAGATGCTTGAGCCGGCGGACCTTGACGGCGAGCTCCGGCGAGCCGATGAGGAGAATGGTCACCAGGAAGCGGTCGTCGGTCTGGAAGTTCATCAGGAGCCGCAGCTCCTCGAACACGCCGGCGTCCTCGATCAGCTGCGCCTCGTCCACGATCACCACCGTGTCGCGGCCCTCGCGGAAGTTGCCGTAGAACACGTCGTAGAGCTTGTGCAGCAGCTCGGGCTTGTTCTTCTCCGTCGTCTCCTGGCCGAGCTGATAGAGGATCTCGCGCAGGAAGTCCACCGCGGTCCAGCTGGGGTTGGTCAGCAGGCCGATCTCGTAGCGCTCGGCCTCCAGCCGCTGGATCAGCGCGCGGGACAGTGTGGTCTTGCCGCAGCCGTACTCGCCGATGAGCATGCCGCAGCCCTTGCGGTGGCGCACGGTGTAGACGAGCCGGACCAGCGCCTCTTCGTGCTCGGGCGACAGGTAGAAAAATTTCGGATTCGGCGAGTTGTCGAAGGGGGGCTCATTGAGCTGCCAGTACGACTCGTACATCGCTAGTTATTGTTATTGTTGTTGAAATTCCCGCCACCAAAGATGATGAAGAGGCCGGTGTAGGCGGTGACGAGGCTGGCGACGACCTGCGCGATGAGCAGGTAGTCCTGCCACCACTTCACGGCCACTTCCGGCACCGTCACGACCGTGCCCGCCTCCAGCGGAGGCGCCTCGGCCATGGCGTAGGTGCGTCCGGTCCGGAACGTGACGATCGTCTCCGACATCTTCGCCCGGTTGCTGGGGCCGCCGGCCAGCGCCACGTACTCCCGCGGCGTGAGGTCAGGCCGGAAGTCCTGGGCGCCCGGCGCCTTGACCTCCCCCACCACGTAGACCTTGTCCTCGACCACCGGCAGCGTGAGCACGTCGCCGTTCTGCAGCAGGATGTTCTGCGTCTCGTCCTTCTCGACGAGCAGGCGGTGCAGGTCGAGCGGCACGCGCTGCCGCGGGCCGGTCGTGCCGCTGCGATCGACGAAGGCCAGGTGCAGGTCCGCGTAGGCCGCGGCGCCCCCTGCCCGGATCGTGACGTCGCGCACCCGCTCGCCCTGCGACAGCTCGAAGCGCTGCACGATCGTCGTCTTGCCGGCAGTCTGGGTCTTGCTGCTGTCGGTGTTGCCGATGAAGGCGCCCCGGACCTCGACGATGTCTTGCAGGATGGCCAGCGAGGGAACGAAGAGCGCGTCGTTTCCTTCGAGCCGCACGTCGTTGGGAGCGGCCAGGGCCGTGCGGAGATCGACAGAGGACGTTTCCTTGCGACCATCGGCGCCGATGCGGGTCAGGCGTGCGTCCGAGCCGGCGCCGCCCGGCGCCAGGCCCCCCGTCAGGTCCAGCACCTCGCGCAGCGAGCCGCTGGCTGGCAGCTCGTACTCTCCCGGCCGGCGCACCGCGCCGTTCAGGACCACCGAGGGCCCCCGGGGCGGCACGTACACGCGCATGCCGTCTTCCACGTAGGGATTCTGGGAGAGATCGCCGCGGAGCTCGAAGCGGAGCAGATCGACGACGCGCGTCTCGTTGGCCCGCATCACCTGCACCCGGCGTACGCTGCCGCGCGGCGTGATCCCGCCGGCGCCCAGGATCACCTCGTGCAGGCGCTGCATCGCCATCGCCGAGACGGTGCCGGGTCGCTCGACCTCGCCCGAGATGACGACCTCGAAGGCACGGGGCGAGGCCACCGAGACGCTGACGTCGGAGAACCGGAGCAGGGTCCGCGCCCGCTCGCTGATCTGACGGTTGGCTTCGAGGAGCGTGAGACCGCCCACGCGGACGGCGCCGAGCGGCGGGATGTTGACGGTCCCCTCCGGATCGACGATCACTTGCAGGCGCGTGACGTCGAGGCGGCCGGCGATCTGCACCTCGAGCACGTCCCCGTTGCCGAGCCGATAGTCGGGACCGGCAATACTCCGGATTGGACCCGGTGCGGGTGCGGCCACATTGGGCCGTGCCCCGGGCTGGGTCGGCAGTGACGCGGAGGACTGGGTTGCCGTCGACGACTGGGTGTTGGAGTTGGCCGCGGGCTGCGCCGCTGCGAGGGAAGGCCCGAGTATGCAGACGCAGAGCACCAGGCTCAAGGCCCGATAAAACACACCCTTACGAGACGCTGGACGATTACGACGCAATGGCGTATTGTCCCTTTTTCACGACAAGAGCGTCAAGGAAAAAGGCCGACTTTTTGAGTAGTTTTGCAATTTTCCCGCGGTCGTGCTGAGCGCTAGCCCATGACGGCGCAGACGGCACGGACCGCGCTGATGGCCAGCGTCCTTTTCGCGTTTGCTGGCCTTGGGTTCGGGGTCTACGGGTTCCTGGCAAGCGGCCGCGTGCGGGCCGTCGCGCCCAGCGTCAACTCCAGCGCCACGGCCGACGCGCTCCAGGCCGCCTTCGTGTCCGTCGCCGAGCGCGTGCGGCCCGCCGTCGTCAACGTCGGTACCGTTCAGGTCTCTCGCGGTCGCCGGCCCCCATCCATCCCGGGCCCCGGCACCGACGACCCTTTCCTCAAGGACTTCTTCGACCAGTTCTTCGGCCGCGGCGGGCAAGGCCCGCGCGAGGAGTTCAAACGTCCCGGTATCGGCTCGGGCGTCATCATCGACAAGCGGGGGTACGTGCTGACCAACAACCACGTGATCCTCGGCGCCGACAGCGTGACGGTGAAGCTCTCGACAGGCGATGAGCTCAAGGGACGGATCGTCGGCACGGATTCCAAGACGGACCTGGCCGTGGTGAAGTTCGAGCCCGCCGGTGAGCTCCGGGTCGCGAAGATGGGCGACTCCGACACGCTCAGGGTCGGCGAGTGGGCCATCGCGATCGGCAACCCGTTCGGGCTCGACCAGACCGTCACCGTCGGCGTCGTGAGCGCCACCGGGCGGGCGGAGGTGGGACTGGCGACCTACGAGAACTTCATCCAGACCGACGCCTCGATCAACCCCGGCAACTCCGGCGGCCCGCTGGTGAACCTGCGTGGCGAGGTCATCGGGATCAACACGGCGATCCTGGCCACCGGCCAGGGCATCGGCTTCGCGATCCCCGCCAACATGGCCAAGCGGGTGACCAGCCAGCTCATCGATCGCGGCAAGGTCACGCGCGGCTGGATCGGCGTCTCGCTGCAGCCGCTCACGGAGGAGCTCGTCCAGTCACTCGGGCTCGAGAACACCCACGGCGCGATCATCGCCCGCATCCATCCCGGCAGTCCGGCCGAAGCCGCCGGTCTGCAGCCCAACGACGTCATCGTGAAATTCGGCGGCGTGCCGGTCGACGACTACCACCACCTCATGCGCCTGTCCTCCGACGCCGAGCCCGGCAAGACCGTCCCGCTCGACATCGTCCGCACCCGGCAACGCAAGACCGTCCAGCTGAAGATCGCCGAGTCCCCCGACACGTCCGCCCCCACCGCCCCCGCCACACCCCCACCCACGCGCTGATCCGCGCCCCGTCGGGGCCTCCCCGAGGCCGGCTACGAGTAAGCGTCGTCCGAAGCGCCCTCGGTCCACCCGAGAGACGTACGACCGCAAACGCGGGGGGCTGGGGGGCGATGTCGGCGCCTGGGGCCTAGCGCGCGACAGAGGAGCGCCACGGCTTGGCCGGGGCGCTCCGAACGATTGGGGGTGTGGGGGCCATGTCGGGGCCCCCACGTCACTAGGCGGCCATTTCGGGGCCCCCCATCTCCCTAGGCCACGAACGGTGGAATCGGGGGGATCTCGACCTGCTGGGTGCGGACGTCGCGCACGCCCGGCACGCTGCGAGCCACCTCGACCGCCCGCTCGAGGGCCGTCGTTCCTTCCAGGGTGACGACGCCCGCTTGCGCCTCCACCGTGATCCGGTATCGCCGGGTCTCGGGGTGCGTGGCGAGCGCCACCTGGACTCGCGAGGCCAGCGCGCGCGAGGCGATCACCCCGCGGGCCGTCTCGGTGGTGGCGATCTCGGGGCGGCGCATCAGCGTCTCGATCATCTCGACCACGGCGTCGTAGCGGAGCATCTCGGTGTTGACGATCAGCTCGTAGAGCATGGGATCGGAGATGTCCACCTCGTAGAGGTAGCGCATCCGGCCCGCCTTCTCGAGATCGTCACGCCGCACGGCCTCGGCGGCGTTGCGCTGGGTGAACGTCTCCCCCATCGCCGCGGCGCGCTTCACCAGGTGCTTGACCCGATGCTCGAACGGCGCGATCACCCGCATGCGCAGGACGTGCGGCACGCCGCGCAGGAGCCACTGGCCGCCACCGCGCATGAACACGCAGTTGTCCAGCTCGGCCAGCTCCAGCAGTGTCGTCTGCAGCACGGTGATGTGATGGCGGGTCTCCGTGTCGAAGCGCTCGAAGAAGGTCGGCTTCGACTCGTCGAGGTGCGAGAGCTTGTCCTCGGCGAGACCGTACCGACGTACCGCGTCCTGGAGCAGCTCCTGGTCCACGTATCGGTAGCCGAGGCGCTTGGACAGCGCCATGCCGAGCTCCGGACCGCCCGCGCCCATCTGATGAGAGATGACGATGATGGCCATGACTCACCCCCGCCGGTACTTGTCTCTCAGCGCCGTCGGTGCGATTGCGATCCGCTTACCGGCGACGTCCTCCAGGATGTAGATCTCGTCCGTCAGCGATCCACTGGCGAACACTTCGAACACGTCCAGCGCGCCTTCCAGGGTCGCGTCGGGCTGCTTCTGCATGAGGGCCTCGACGTCCGTACGCGCCAATCTCGCCATCGAGCCCTCCCGAGAGTGCGGGCCAGGGTATCTCACCTGTCACCGGGGGGCAAGACACCTGGTCGCGGTCTCAGCTGACCCTCCGGTCTGCCGCATCGAGCCCCGGGGGCGTCGATGCTCGGCCGAGCGGGGCCCGGTCCAGCGGTGGCACGAACGAGTAGGGCGGCCAGGGGCCCGTCGGCACCACGGCCACCCCGACCGCGCGGGAGGCCACCGGCGCGATGCGGGAGAGAAAGCCCGTCAGATCCGGCCGCGGCACCAGGAAGGCGACCGAACCCACCACGTTGCCGGCGCTGCCCGAAGGCCGGTAGTCCCACTTCGAGACCGCGGCGCGCTCGACGAGCGCGTCGGCCAGGACCCGTAGCTCGCGCTCCCCGGGCTCCAAGTCGATCCGCTGGGCCGGGCGACGGCTGCGCGCGAGCTGCTGGTCGATCGCACAGTCGAGTCGCAGCAGCTTCACGCTCATCTCGACACAGTCGCGCACGCCGGCGAGCGCGGCGGCCACGGCGGCTCGACGGGCGCCGAGCCACTCGGACATGGCGGCGAACGGCACGGTGGTGCCGTAGTGGAACGGCAGCAGCGCGGGCGAGTCCATGACGGAGCCGACGACGTCGTGATGGAGCGCGAGCGTTCGAGGGGTGGCAAGTGGTACGGATTCGATGGCGCTGGCGAGGACGACGACGTCGTCGATGCGCTGGGGCACGACGGCAGCCCCGCCGATCCCGCCCGACGGACGTTGCCACGCCGCCGGGATGCGATCGACCACGGCATAGAGGTAGTGATTCACGGCGGCGACGCGGCCCGGCGGGAGACTCGCGGCATCCTTACTCCTACGTCTTGCGGCCCTGACGACTCGGACGGGTGCAGTCGGCCCGAGCCTACGGCCGCCCTCCGGGGGCGTCAAGGCCTTTGGCGAGACCGGCGGAGGTGCCCTATTCGCCCTGTGTCATAATCCTGCCCGTCGTGAGATTCCGGCCTGCCGCTCGGCTGTTCGGGCTGGTTCTCGTCGTGCTGGGGACAGGCGCGGCCGGCGTCGCGCTCGGTCGCGGACCCGAGCTTCCCTCGCAGTTACCCGCCACGGTCCGGGCGCGCATTCAGCCGGTCACCGACAACGCGTCGCTCTCGGTCAAGGTCCCCGGGGAGCCGTTCGTCGGGCGGCGTGAAATCTTCGAGTACCTGCTCGATCATCCGGAGTTCGCCAGCCACGTGGCGCGCACGCTGAAGTTCGCCCGCTACAAGATCTGGCGGACACCCACCGGGCTCGGCATCGATGACGGCTGGGGGACCGTCGGTACGTTCGAGCTCGTGCACAGCTCGGCTGGACTACGGCTGATGCAGGCCCGGGGTGTGTACCAGCACAAGATCCTGCCCGACATCCACGGCGAGGCCGTGGTGGTGATCGACTACACGGTGCAACCGGCGCCCGAGGGCAAGAGCCTGATCAGCCCGACGGTGGCCGGCTACGTCAAGCTCGACAGCCGGCTGCTCACGATGGCGACGAAGCTGGCGGCCTCCGCGGCCACCACCAAGGGCGAAAAGGAAGCGCGGCGCCTGGTGAAGGTGTTCGCGAAGACCACGAACGCCGTCGAGACGGATCCGGCCGGAGTCCTCGAGAAGCTCCGGCAGCGGCCCGAGGTTCCCGCCGCCGAGCTGGAAGAATTTCGCGGTCTGCTCAACGCCGTCCCCGGCGCGGCGCCCGCCGGTCAGGCTGGGCGCTGACCTTGCGCGCCTGGCGGGCCAGCGCCAGGCCTTCGCGAAAGCGCGGCAGGTCGGGACCGAGCCGCACCGCCGCCACGTAGGCGGCCTCGGCCGCCTCGTACTGTCCCTGCTCGTGGAGCGCGCGGCCCAGTCGCGCGTGGGCATCGGCGTGATCCGGGCGGACGGCGAGGAACGCGCGGGCGGAGGCTTCGAGGTCGGCCCACTTGGCCAAGGCCTCGAGCGCCCGCCACAGGCCGAAGTGCGCCAGGGCACTCTCGAAGTTCAGCGCGATGACCGCCCGCGCCGTGCTCTCCACCTCGTCCCAGCGACGCTGCTCGATCAGGACGCGGATGAGCCCGGCGAGGCCGGCCAGTGAGTCCGGCTTGAGCCGCACGGCCTCGCGATATGCGCGCTCCGCGTCCTCCATCAGGCCGTCTTCGGCGAGGAGCTCGCCCAGATCGCAGTGCGCCCGGACGTAGTCGGGGCGGAGGCGGATGGCCGTCTCGAAGGCGCGCCGGGCCTCGTCGTGACGCCGCTGCCAGTAGAGCGAGACTCCGAGGCCGCGCTGTAGCGCGGGATGCTCGGGACGCAGCGCCAGCGCCACTCGATAGGCGCTTTCCGCCTCGGCGTGACGTCCCTGGCGGCCGAGACCGAGCGCGACGTTGGCGTGGGCGCGGATGTGACCGGGATCGACGCGGATCGCCTCGCGCAGCGCCGACTCGGCCTCGGCGTGGCGTCCCTGGCGTCCGAGCGCGACGCCGAGCTCGTAGTGCAGGTCCCCGTCGCTGGGCCGGAGCTCCACCGCCCGTCGAAACGCCTCCTCGGCCTCGGCGTAGCGTCCGAGCGCGCCGAGCGCGAGCCCGCGGCCCGCGTGCAGATCGGCGTCGTCTCCGCGGAGTCGAATGGCCTCGGCGTAGGCATCGGCAGCCGCGCCCCACCGCCCCTGACGCCGCCAGACCAGGGCCAGGGCGGCGTGCGCCAGCGCGATGCGCGGGCGGCGACGCACGATCTCGGCAAAGGCCAGCGCGGCCTCGTCGAAGCGCCCCTGGCGCTCCAGCACGACGCCGAGGTGGTAGCGCGCGCGCGTATCGTCCGGGTTCAGGCGCAGGGCCTCGCGAAAGGCGTCGACCGCCTCGATGTAGCGATGTCGGGACTTGAGATTGAGCCCCAGCGCCTGGCGCAGCGCCGGATCGTCGGGCCGGCGACGCAGCGCTTGCCGCAGCGCCGGCGTGGCGAATGCCGCGCGGCCCTGGCGCTCGAGGGCCAGACCGAGACCCAGGTGCGCGCGCGCGTCGTTGGGCCGGTGCTCCACCGCGGCCTGGAAGGCCTCGGCCGCTTCCGGATGGCGCCCCTGCTCGAGCAGCGCGCCGGCCAGCGCCAGCCAGGCCTCCGCGTCGGCCGGCGTGTCCGCCAGCGCGGTGCGGGCCAGCGTCTCGGCCTCGGCGGGACGGCGCTGACGTCGCAGCACGCGTCCCAGGTTGGCGCGCGACAGCGGGTCGGCCGGCTTGAGCCGCGACGCCTCGCGCAGCGCGGCTTCGGCCCCCGCGAAGTCACCCTCGCGCTCGAGGGCCAGGCCGAGGGCCAGGTGGGCCTTGGCAAAGTCGGGACGCAGTCGGATCGCCTCGCGATAGGCGGTGGCCGCCTCGGGGGACCGCCCCTGTTCGAAGAGGATCGCGCCGAGCTCGGCGTGCGTCGACGCGATGCCGGGCGCTTGCGCGAGCGCGACCCGCAGGTGGGATTCGGCCTCGGCAGGGCGGCGCAGACGTCGAAGCACGAGCGCCAGCTCCACGGAGAGCCGGGCGTCGCCGGGGCGGACCTGAAGGGCCGACCGGAACGCCTGCTCGGCCTCGGCGTGGCGGCCGCCCACCGCGCACGCCCGGGCCCGATCGCAGAGACGCTCGAACTCTTCCATGGCCGGGTGTCGCTATCCTACCAAGGCGGCGCGACCGTCAGCGTCTCACGCGCCTCCCGGGCCCCGCCGGTGATTGGACGGCCGGTCGAGGATCGACGCCAGCATGTGGTCGAGGTACCGGAAGTCGAAGGGCTTGGGGACGTAGGCGAAGGCCCCCGCGGTCAGCGCCTCGGCGGCCAGCGTGATCTGCTCATTGGCGGTGACCATGATGACCGCGATCGAGGCATCGATCTGCTTGATGTCCTTCAGGACCTCGATCCCGTTCATGCGCGGCATGTTGATGTCGAGGAAGACCACGTCGGGCCGCGCCCGGAGCAGGGCACCGAGCGCGTCGGCGCCGTTCAGCGCGGTCTCCACGTCGTAGTCGTTCTTGAAGTGCTCGGTGAGCACCTCGAGGATGAGCGGCTCGTCGTCGACGAGGAGCAGCCGACGGCGGACCGGATCGGTCACGCGGCGACCGTGGAGGGCGTGCGGATGGGCATGGGAGGTGGCGTCAGTCGGCGTGCAGCGCCCGCGCGCCTTCGGAAACGAAGAGCTCCTCGAGTGACTGCCGCACGGGCTGCACCGAGACCAGGCGCGCGCCGCAGCTGCGCGCGGCCTCGAGGGCCTGGTCGACCATGCTCTCCAGCGGCACGTCGATGCGGGCGCCGGCCGGCGTTGCGGTGACCAGGGCCCCTTCCACCTTGCGGAGCGCGTCTTCCAGGACCGGGACCGCCGCCCCCTCCACCGTGATCTCGAGGTGACCGCCGCTGTCCTCTCGACTGCGCAGCTCCTCGAGGCGGCCCAGATGGGCCAGCCGGCCCTTCTGCAGAATCGCCACGCGATCGCACAGCACTTCGATGTCCGCGATGATGTGCGAGGAGAAGAACACGGTCACGCCGGTGTCCCGCAGCCCGGCGATGAGATCGCGCACCTGCCGGCGTCCGATGGGGTCGAGGCCGCTCATCGGCTCGTCCAGCACGACCAGCTCGGGATCGTTCACCAGCGCCTGGGCCAGACCGACCCGCTGCAGCATCCCCTTGGAGAACTTCCGCAGCTGGCGATTCCACGCCGCCTCGTCCAGATGCACGCGGCGGAGCAGCTCGACGGCGCGCGCGCGACGAGCGGCGCGCGAGTAGCCGAACAGCTCGGCGCAGTACTCGATCAGCTCGCGAGCGGTCAGGTAGTCGTAGAAATACGGCTGCTCCGGGAGGTAGCCGATGCGGGCACGCACCCACTGGGCGTTGCTGTCGTGACCGAGGATGCGCACCACCCCCGCCGTCTGCGTCATGAGACGCATGAGGATCTTGATGGTGGTGGTCTTGCCGGCGCCGTTGCCGCCGAGGAAGCCGAAGATTTCCCCGCGCTCGACCGTGAGCGAGAGGTTGTCGAGCACGCGCACGCGCTTGAGGTGCAGGAACCCGGCTGGATAATCCTTGCTGAGGCCTTCGATCTCGATGGCGCTCATCCGCGTGGCACCGTGGATGCGGGATGGAGCGTGACGTCGCAGCCGAGCGGACTCACCACCAGCAAGTAGGGCGTGTCCGACGGGTCCAGGGGTTGCCCGCGCCCGTCGGTGCGCAGCCCGGCCGCGCGCAGGGGCGCGGTGAGGTCGCCCCAGGCGCCCGGGCAGCGGGTCTGGGCCGCCACGAAGGCCGCGAGGACGCGCCGGATCGCGGCGCGCTCCTCGAGCGAGCGGAGCTCCATCAGGCGCTTCAGCGCCCACTGCTTGACCTGGTCGTCCTGGGCCTGCTCGTACATGCGCGAGTACATCGCGCGGGCCACCTGCGGATCGTCGCCCTTGGCCTCCATGTTCTGGGCCATGTGCTCCATCCAGCGCGCCGTGGTCATGCGGGCTCCGCGGCGAAAGGCGTCGGCGGCGGCCAGGTAGTCGCCGCGCTGCCAGTAGATGTACGCGAGCTGCTGGTGCAGGTACCACTGGTCCGGGTTGGCCTGGATGCCCTTCTCGAGCAGGGCCACCGCGGCCGGAACGTCCACCACGGGCAGCACGACCGCGGCGAACTCGTACACCGCGGTGAACCGCGGGTCGAGCGTGCTGATCATGTCGAACAGGCGGACGAGGACCCGAGGATCGAGCGCCTTGAGACGGTCGAGCTCGGCCGCCTGCGCCACCTCCTGCCCGCGCGGTGTCTGCGCTTCGAGCTTGCGGCCGATGTACTGCAGCGCGTTGAGCCAGTACCAGTCGGCGGCGAGGCCGTTCGAAGCCGAGGCTGAGCCGTCGAGCGGTCTCGGGCGACACATAGGGCACCTCGTCCTGCACCAGGGCGCGCAGCGCGGGTCGGCCCGCGTCGAGCACGCGCGCGAGCTCGATGCTGGCGCCGAGGCCAAGGACGAGCCCGAGCGCCAGCACCAGGTCGCGCCGGCGGGCGTGGGCGTCGGGCCGGCGAGCCCGCTCAGCGGAAGTCACGGCGGGCGAACGCCAGCGCGGCCAGGGACAGGAGTGCTGCATCCCAGGCGAGCGCGTATCCGAAGGCGACGGCCAGATGCCTGGCCGGAGGTGCGATGCCGTGAGCCGCCGGCGTGATGAGGCTGAACGTCGACAGGTTCGGCAGCAGGTAGTAGATGCCGGTCAGCACAGCGCGGATGGTCGCGCTGTCGATGACGGCGGCGAAGCCCTTCAGCTCGAGGCTGAAGTGGCCGATCACGAAGACCGCCAGCGAGCCGAACGCCGAGACGATCGGCGACGAGAACGAGGAGAACACGAGCGCCACCGCGGTGAGGATCGTGAGCTCGAGGTAGATCAAGCCCACCGTCGGCCACAGCGCCCGCACCAGCGGCGTCGTGCCCCGCACCACGTAGAGGAGCACCAGCGTCACCCCGGCGCCCATCACCGCCACGTTGACGGCCAGGGTCGCGCACAGGCCGAGGTACTTGCCGAGCAGGAATTCGCTGCGCCCGACCGGCTTGGCGAAGATCGTGTACAGGGTGCGGCGCTCGATCTCCTTCCAGACCAGCCCCACGCCCACGAAGATCGCGATGAATGCGCCGAAGAGCAGCATCGCGCTCAGCCCGAGGTCGACGATGATCTTGGCGTCCTGCGAGGCCGAGGCCGCGCCCAGGAAGATCGCACTCACGCTGAGCAGCAGCACGAAGAGCACGAGGTTGTAGAGGACCCGGTCGCGCACCGCCTCGCGGAAGGTGTTGCGGGCGATGGCGACGATGCGCCGGCGTGAAGACGGGGCGGGAACCGCCCCGGCCGCGCTCGCCGCCCCCAGGGCCTGTGCGGCAGTCAGCATACGTCCATCCTACCGAATGGGCGCGGGCGTTCCGAAATCGTTTGAGCGGTCGGGCGAGACTACGGCCGGCAGCCGGCGGCGATCTTCGCCACGCTCGGCACCGTGAGGCCGTCGGCGGTGCGGTAGGCCTCGGCCAGCCGCTCGAACGCCGCGCGGATTTTCTGCTGCATCGCCGGGGGCTGGGCCAGGACTCCGGCCGACGCCCGCACGAGGCTCGCCATGCCACCATCCCACCACGCGTCGACCCCCGGAATGCAGTGCGTCCACGTGAGCGTACGCACCGTGACGTCCTTGAGCCCGGCGATGGTGAGCAGCGCCCGCAACTCGGCTTCGTCGGCGAATCGATAGGGCGGCGGCCCGTTGGGCACGCTCGGCGGCACGTCTGCCCCCGCCTCGGCCATGGCGTCGAAGAAGATACCGTTCACGCGCGCCAGCGTCGGCGCGTCCCACCACGACAGCGCCACCTGTCCACCGGCGCCGACCACCCGGACGAACTCCACGGCCGCACTCTCGGGCCGCGCGAAGTGGCCGATACCGAAGTTACAGACCACGGAGTCGAGCCGGCCCGTCGGGAACGGCAGTCGCTCGGCGTCGCCTTCGCGGAAGTCGAGCGTGGGGTGACGGGACTTCGCCACCGCGACCATCTGCGGCGAGAGGTCGATGCCGACGACCTCCGCCCCTCTCGCCGCGGCGGCGGCGGCCACCGACCCGGGGCCCGTGGCGATGTCGAGGGTCCGGCTGCCCAGCCGCACCCCGGCGGCATCGAGCAGCGGCTCGATCGTTTTCGCCGTCACCGGCTCGAAGAAGTCGCCGTACGAGCGAGCGACGCGGTCGTGCCCCCGCCGTTCGAACTCCCGAAACGCTGCCGGATCGATCGCCCCCGTGGCGCGCCCCCCTCGAACGGTCGTCCTCCGCTCGAGGACGTGCTCCTAGCACCGTCCTAGCACCATAGACGAGGCTCCCCCGGATCACCAAACACCGTGACTACACCACCGGGGGGTCACAGCCGACGCGCCTGGCCGCTAGCGGCTGTGCGAACAAGTCGTTGATCTCTCGATGGTTTCGATTTCGCGACGGGACAGGTCGAGGGATGGGCGCGAGGACCGTGGGGGACTCGGTGCCGGGTCGGGCCGGTTGGGGCAAGGACGGTGGAGCCGGGGGCGGGAGTTGAACCCGCGACCTACTGATTACGAATCAGTTGCTCTGCCTCTGAGCTACCCCGGCGGCTCAGTACGGGCGGCCGGCATCGATTGTAACAGGTCGTGCTGATTTTCAGCTCACGGGCGCGCTCATCGCGGTGGGGATCGGCGCGGCGGTCTTGTCCATCTCGTCGCGCAGATGGCCAGGGGCGAGGTGCGCGTAGTGCAGGGCCCGGTCAACTTGTTATCGCGGTGGCCCAGGATCTCGCGGAGCGCTTTGAGACTTACGGCACGATATCGTCGGGCGTGTTCCCCGTGACGACCGTGTGGTTGAGAGTCAAGATGCCGCCGCAACAGGTATAGATGCCGCCGCCATCGACGGTCGCGGTGTTTTGCGTAATGACGCTGTGGTTGATGGAGAGCGTGCCACCTTCATTGTGGATCGCGCCGCCGAATCGGCCGACATTGCTTGAAAGTGTGCTGTGGTTGATGGTGATGGCGCCGCCGATAGACATAATGGCTCCGCCATCTGAATCGTCAGCGAGGTTGTTCAAGAAGGTGCTGTGGTCGATGGTTAGCGTGCCGAACGCAAGGACGGCGCCGCCCCCGAAAAGGGCCTCGTTGTCAGTGAACGTGCTGTGGTCGATGGTTAGCGACCCATTACTCAGGATGGCACCGCCGAAGAGAAAAGCGGTGTCATTGGAGAACACACTCCTACGGACGGAGAGCGTGCCGAAGTTGAAGATCCCGCCGCCGGCGTCCGCAGCATTGGAGGAGAAGGTACTCTTCTCAACCGTGGCCCTGCCGCGGTTGTCGATGGCGCCGCCGAGCCATTGCCTGTGCCGTTGCCGGTGAACGCGCTGTTGGTGATAGCGAGGGTTCCGAGGTTGAGGATAGCGCCGCCGTCGTCCGCGACGACGTTGTTGTCGAATTCGCTGTTCTTGATCGTGAGCGTGCCCTCATTGAAGATCGCGCCGCCGTCATCGTGGGTCCGATGACCCGAGAACGTGCTGTTGTTGATGACGAGCGTGCCTCGGTTAAGGATGGCGCCGCAGCAAAAGAACGCAGCTGGATTGCCGGCGAAGGCGCTGCTGTTGACGCTAAGGGTACCCTCGTTGAGGACGTCATAATCTACGACGTTGACGCAACACGAGACCGTCGGCGTCAGTATGCTTAGGCTTCTTAGCGCGACGCTGGTACGGCTGCTTACGACTAGAAGCGGGGGTCCGACGGTGCTCGTCAGCGTGACCAAGCCGCCGCCGTCAATCGTGGTGTTGCCCGGGACCAGTAGCGTTGCGGTGAGGGTAATAGTGACTGGCCGGACGCCACACTTGAACTTGATCGTGCCGCCGCCGATCGTGGCTGCGATCAGCAACGCCCGTTTCAGCGCCATCTCCGTGCAGCTCCCTGCGGCTCACTACCTACCGTGATCGGTCCGGCGGCCAGGGCCGGCTGTTGCAACATGAAAGCGAGCAATACTCCAAGAGCAATCGATCCGAGGGGGCGGATCATGGCGGACCTCCCGTGGCACAGGAGAATATAGACAAGCCTGCGACCCTCCGCAATAACAAACGATCCTTGTGTCAAAAAAGCCGACACCCCAAGAATTAGGCCTATCGGAGCCATCCCGCGAAGAGGCCCAGCCGACTTGACTGCCGCCAGCCACCCGCCGCCTCCGCGCACCGCTCGGCTTCCTCGGGCTCGCGCCGCACGCTCCCGAGCTGCGTTTACTCCACGTGTGGGCTCACACCTGGCGCGGCGTCGGCGCCGTCGTCACCAGGCTGCATTGTGTCGGCTATGACCTTCACCTAACGCAGTCCGCCGACTTCATCGTTCGGACGTACGACGCGAAGTAGCCGCACGGTCTAGAGAGGCGCCGATGGCACGTGCTCACGCCGAGCCTGGACGGTGTCCCGTCGCAAGCCGCGCCCAGGGGTGTGCCCAAGACCCACTCCATCACCACCAGAAGCCATCCCGCCACCGACTACTGCCCCCGGAGGGGACGCAACGAATCAGCCTGGAATGACAGTAGGTTAGCGATCATTCCCTCCGGGAGGCGAACGGAGCCGACGGACGCTGCCGGACTACGAAGGAGGCGCTCTACCATCGCAGGTGTCCGCACGGTGCTGGTGATCACATCGGCGGTGTCGTCAATAAAATGGAGCCTCGCTGGAGGGCTCGGCTAGAATCCTGATTCATGGAACATAACGTGGGATCGCTCGTGCAAGGACCTCGGACGAAGATCCTCGGCATCGCGCTGTTGCTTGTCTGCCTGACGGTGCCTTCGGCGCTCGCGCAGACCAGTGGGGCGTATCGCATCGGCCCCGACGACGTCCTGGTGGTTTCGGTACTGGACCAGAAGGATCTGGACCAGGTCGTCTTCGTACGCCCCGACGGCAAGATCTCGCTGGCGCTCGTCGGCGAGGTGGACGCGGCGGGGCTCACGGTGGCGGACCTCGCCGCGCGACTGAGCAAGCAATACAGTCAAACGGTCAAGGGCGCGCAGGTGACCGTGGGCGTGCGCGAGATCAAGAGCCGAGCGGTGTACTTCATGGGTGCCGTCCAGCGCCCGGGGCCGTTGCAGCTGACGCAGGAGCTCACGGTTGTGCAGGCCCTGTCCGCGGCCGGCCTGCTGCCGACCGCCGACCCTGAATCGGTCTTCGTGATCCGCGGGCAGGAGAAGTTTCCGGTCAACGTCACGAATGTGACCCAGAAGGGCGACCTCAGCCAGAACATCACGCTCCAACCCCGGGACACCATCGTCGTTCCCAATGCCGAGTACGTGTACGTGCACGGCGAGGTCAAGACGCCGGGGCCGGTCAAGTTCACCAAGAACCTCACCATCACCAGGGCCATCGCGGCGGTCGGCGGATTCACTCCGGCGGCCTCGAAGAGCGTGACCGTGCTGCGGAGCGACGGAGCGAAGCCTGAGTCACGCAAGGTCAACGTGAACGACATCATGAGCGACCCGTCGGAGTCGGCCGACATGCTGCTCAAGCCCAACGACGTCATCGAAGTACGTCAGAGGCTCTTCTAGAAGGGTCTGGAAGCCGGCGCGCGATGCGACGAGTGGTCCTGGTCTCTGGTCGTCCTGCTTGTCGCCGCGCTCCCCGCCGTCGTGGCTGCGCAGGCTCCGACTCCACGCGTGTTCCCGCCGGGTCGGCCTCAGACGTCACCCCCGGCGCCCACCGTGCCTCCGGCGCCGACCGGGCCCCTCGCGCCCTCCCTGCCCCTCGGGAACGAGCAACCCGTGACGACCGAGCCACCCGCGACGACTGAACCACCAGCGCCCGTGGAGCCGCTCACGCCGACCATCCTGTCCGAACCGCCCGCCGAGCCGGCCGCTCCAGTGCTGGTGATTCCGTCCGCTGTGCCGTCCGTCGAGGGCGCCCCTCCGCCGCCGACGATCTCGTCAGCGCCGGTGAGACTGCTCCCGACACTGACCGCGGTTCCCGGAGCACCGCGCCCGCTCTTCAAGTTTCAACCGTCCGTCTCGTTGAGCGAGGAGTACTCCGACAACTTCGACCTGACGAAGACCGATCGACATAGCAATTTCCGCTCGGCGATCGCTCCGACGCTGCTCTTCTCGTTCGACGACGCACTCGTCAAGGGCACGATCGCCTATACGTTCACCGCAAATCACGACAGTTTCCAGAATGAGATGCTGTATTTCCACTCGCGTGCTCGGCCAGATCTCCTGGCAGGCCACGCCCCGGCTCCGCTTCACCCTTGGCGACGCGTTCACGCACAACGACCAGCCCAGCCAGGCCGATAGCCTGGGCCTTCGGCGCCAGCGAGCGACGTTCACCAGCAACGAGCTCTCCGTGAGCGGCGGACTACGTGATCGACCGGGTGGAGACCCGCGCGTACTATCGCTGGAACACATTTTCCGAGAGCAGCGACGGCGGCAGCAACGGCGGCAATACCGGCAGCAACAGCAGCGGAAGCAGACAGCACGTCGACGCAGATCGCGGGCATCAGCGCGGCGATCCCGCTCTATGTCGACAACACCCTGACGTTGGGCTACGAATACGTGAACAGTCAGACGACGGGTCTGAGCGACCAGACGTCGCAGACGAACAATCAGACGTCGCAGGACCAGGACGTCAGTGGGCACCAGCTCACCGCTGCGCTGGGTCGCAAGATCAACTCGCGCCTGACGGCTGGCGTTTCGGGAAGCTACGCGTTTCGCGACGTCAGTGGCGGCGACCTCACCGGGGCCAGCAACTTCCAGCTCTGGACTGCCACGATCTTCGGCACGTACGGGACGACTCCCCTGACCGTCAGCGGCAAGATCGGCGTCAACGGCCTGACCTCGGACTCTGGCGAAAGCCGCGGGCCCAGCCTGTCTCTCTCCGCGTCGGCCAGCTATGCGTTCGCCCGGGCGCGTGGTCTCGCTCGCCGCTCGAGCACGGATTCTCCGAGACCTTCGCCACCGGGGAGAATTTCGGGGTGGTGGAAACGACGGGCGCCACCGCCTCGTTCACGTATTCCTTCACGCCGCGAACGACCGGGACGGTGAGCGCCTACTACCGCAAGAGCGAGACCACCGGCATCGGCGGCGGCCAGAACATCGCCGGCGGGCCGAACATCAACGGGACGAGAAACGACGTCAGCGAGGGCGCCGGTGGATTTGCGACGATGTCCATCGCGCTGCTGCGCTGGCTCACCCTGAACCTGACGTACACCTACACGAACTACTTCGACACGGGGTCCACCGGCACGAACACGATCAACGACAACGCGAACGGCGCGTATATCGAGAATCGCGCCCGGATCAGTCTCGACTTCACCTTCTGACCTGCCCCGAATCGATCTGGTCGGCATCGATCGCCGCTGCTAGAATGACCCGGCCATGAAGTTCCTGTGTCTCGACTGCGATCAGCCGATGAAGCTGCACTCGACCGAGGGCCCCGACGAGGGCTCGCTGGCGGTGACCTTCCGCTGTCCGGAGTGCGGCTTCCGGGTCGCCATGCTCACCAACCCGTTCGAGACGCAAATGGTGCGTAGCCTGGGCGTGAAGGTCGGCGGGCGCACGGTGCCACCGGAGCCGTTCGAGAATCTGCGCTCGACGATGGCCGGCGCGCGGCCCGACGCGTTCGCGGGCGCGGGCGGAACGTCGGAGGCGGCGGGCCCCGGTTGTCCGTTCGCCGCGGCGCTCGGCGACACGGCGGCGGCCGCCCCAGCCGAGCCGAGCCACGTGGCCTGGACGCCGGAGGCCGAGGCGCGGCTGGAGCGGATCCCCTCCTTCATCCGCTCGATGGCGCGCCGCTCGATCGAGCGCTTCGCCGAGGGCAAGGGATACCCGTCCATCACCGAGGCGGTGATGGACGAGGCCCGGGTCGTCTTCGGAATGTAGCGTGACCCGCGCCGATCTGGTCGCCCGCATGGCGCAGGCTTCGGGTTGGCCGCGGGCGGCCAGCGATCGCGCGCTGCGGACGATGCTCGTCGCCGTGCGCAGCGCACTGCGGCGTGGGGAAGCAGTGACCCTGGTCGGCTTCGGCACCTTCTCGGTCGCTCGGCGGCGTCCGCGCACCATCCGCAATCCGCGCACCGGTCATCCGGCGACCATCGGTGGCCGGGCGCCGCGCTTCAAGCCATCCAAGGAGCTCAAGCGCGCCATTCGCTGAGCCTTTTGCTTGCTGCCCGCTCCGGCCGCTCGCTAGAATGGACGCAGTGCACGCGACGCGCCTGTTGCTCTCGCTCACTATCGTGCTCGTGGCGCTCGCGGCCCCCGCCGTCGCTCAGACTGCTCCGCGCCCGCCGGCGCTGAGCGCCGAGGCCGTGCTCCTGCTCGATCCCGAGGGCCGCACGGTGTTCGCCAAGAACGCCGAGGCGGAGCGGGCACCGGCCAGTCTGGTCAAGCTGATGACGCTCTATCTGGCGTGCGAGGCGCTCGAAGCTGGACGCGCCGATGTCGACGAGCCCGTCACGATCAGCCACCACGCGGCGACCACGGCCCGCTATCGCATGGGCCTGCGCGCCGGCCAGCAGGTACCACTCCACGTGCTCCTGGAGGGCGTGGCGATCGCCTCCGCCAACGACGCCGCGGCCGCGCTGGCCGAGCATCTGGCGGGCGACGAGGCGACCTTCGTGAGCTGGATGAACGACAAGGCGCAGGAGTTCGGCCTGGCCGGCACCCATTTCGCCAACCCGCACGGCCTGCCCGACCCCTCCCAGCGCTCGACCGCGCGGGATCTGGCGGATCTGACCGCGCGACTGCTGCGCGACCATCCGATGTCGCGGCCGCTGCTGGGCGGCCAGACGTTCGTCTACAACGGCCGGGTGTACGCGCGCCACATCCCGCTGTTCACCGATCCAGGCGGTGTCCAGGCGCTCAAGACCGGCTTCACCAACGAGGCTGGCTACAACCTCGCGGTGTCCGCCTGGCGCAACGGCCAGCAGTTCCTGATGATCGTGCTGGGCAGCCGGTCGCGCGCCCAGTCGTTCCTCGACGCCAAGCGGCTCCTGCGCTTCGGCTTCGTCGAGGCCGGCGTGGAGACTCCTCCCGAGCCGAAGCCGGTGCCTCGCCGGCCCGTCCGTCCGCGCCGCCCCGCGCGCCGCGAGGGTCACCGCCGCCCCCGCGAGCTTGCAGGTGACCCCAGGCCGCGCGATCCGCGGCTACGTCTTCGACGCCTACGGCACGCTGTTCGACGTCCACTCCGTCGTGGAGGCCGGCCGCGCGATCACCAGCGATCCGCATGACGCTCTCGACGATGTGGCGACAGAAGCAGCTCGAGTACACCTGGCTCCGAGCGTTGATGGGGCGCTACGAGGACTTCTGGACGATCACCGAGGCGGCTCTACGCTACACGGTCCGCCGCTTGGGCCTCACGGCCGCGAGACGCCGAGATTGCCCGGCTGATGGCGGCCTACCTCTCGCTGGCCTGCTTCCCCGACGTCACGCGGGCGCTCGAGCGGCTGGACGGTCGGCCGCGGGCCATCCTCTCGAACGGCTCTCCGCGGATGCTCCACGCCGCGGTGGCCTCCGCGGGTCTCGGCCGGCTACCTGTCCCGGGTCCTCTCGGTGGACGCGGTCCGGACCTACAAGCCGGCGCCGGCGGTCTACGCACTTGGACCGCGAGGCGCTCGGGCTGCCGGCCGCCGAGATCCTGTTCGTCTCGTCGAACGCCTGGGACGTGGCGGGAGCGAAGGCCTTCGGCTACCAGGTGGCCTGGTGCAATCGTGTCGGAGCGCCCCCGGAGGAGCTGGGCGTCTCGGCCGACTACGACTTGGCCAGCCTGGATCAGCTACCCCGGTAGTGCACGCGCGTGCCCGGCCAATCTGACAAAAAAAGGCGGCCCGCCAAGGCGAGCCGCCGGGAGCGACCGTTGGAACAGGCCCGTCAGCGCTTGCCGGCGAGCTTCTTCCGCTTCACGTAGGCCCAGAGCTTCTTGGTCATGTCCGACGGCCCGATGGGCGAGCCACCGAATACGTCCTCGACGCTGTCCTTGCAGCCCTTGAAGTTGATCGAATACCCCCCGAACGCTGCCTTCTTGGCCTTCGCCATGTCTACTCCCTCCCTCAGTTGTGGTTGGTCGCCCTCTCCGGGCTGCCTCGCATGCCGAGGGTATCAATACCACAGGTACGAGGGCGACAAAATGAAAAACACCACCGCTTGGGGCCCTTCGCCGAGGGCGAGATACCCCCTCACGGTATCCGGCTCGCAACCCAGGAATCCGTGGAGAATCCAGTCGCTGTCCCCCTAAGCACGTCGGCACTGATCACCTGTCGTCGTCGAGGGCGCAAATCCTGCGCGTCCCGGACTCGCGTTAAGTGGTGGATTTCTGGACAGGTGCGCAGGCAGACCACTACTTTTTGCGCGATGCGGCCTACAGCGCTGACGGACATGCTGTCACTTAAAATCAAACACTTACAGATACACCACAGGTTCGGTACGGCGCTTGCGCTTATGGCGAGCGGCTATGCTACCGACTCTACCGACACTACGTCCCGGCTCTCGTCTTCGTGATGGTCGCTGCTGACCTCGCGGTTATCGTCTCTCGCGCTGCTCTCGGCCGCAGTCGCTCGGCTATCTCGAACGGGGAGGGCGCTTTGTGGCCCAAGACGGTCGGTACTGGCTGCGGTGAATATCTTGGCCCTGTACCTGGCCGATCTCTACCAGCTCGATTTCCGGATTCGGCGGGTGGAGCTCGCCTCGCGACTCCTCGTGGCGATGTTGGCCAGCGTCACCACCACGCGCCGCCATCGGCTTCGTGCTTCCGGCTCTCGGCCTGGGCCGGCTTGCCTTTCATCCATACCTTCGGCTGTCGTCGCGCTGGGCCTGCTGGCGATCGCGCCTAACCTGGCTCGCGCTGGGTCGCCAAGCGCGACAGCTCCGTCACCGGGTGCTGGTGCTCGGAGTGGGTCCGGCGGCCAGCGTCCTGCCGGAGCTGCAGTTCAGCCGCGACCCGACCCTTCACGATCCTGGGCTTCCTCGACGACGCCCCCGACGCCGCCGACGCGTGTTCCAACCGGTTTCGAGCTGCTCGGCAAGACAAAGGACCTCCTGAACCTGACCGACGAGTTGCGGCCCGATCTCGTGCTCGTCGCCCTCGCGCGAGATGCGCCGCGCGCTGCCGGCCGACGAGCTGCTGGAGTGCCGGCTGCAGGGCATCAACGTCGAGGACTGGCCGACGTTCTACGAGAAGCAGACCGGGAAGATCCTGGTGACGAACCTTCGGCCCAGCTGGCTGATCTTTTCGGACGGCTTCGTGAAGACCGATACGACGCAGATGGTGAAGCGGGCCATGGATGTCGCCCTCGCGCTCACCGGCCTGGTCCTCTCGCTGCCCGCTCATGGCGATCGTGGCCTGTGCCATCAAGCTCGACTCGAAAGGACCCGATCCTGTTCCGGCAGCAGCGGGTCGGCGAGCGGGGCCGTGTCTTCGTCCTCAAGAAGTTCCGCTCGATGTCCGTCGACGCCGAGCGCGACGGACCGGTGTGGGCGACGGCTCGCGACCCCCGGGTGACGCGGAGTAGGCCGCTGGCTCCGCCGGACGCGTCTCGACGAGCTGCCGCAGTTCTGGAACGTGCTGGCCGGCGACATGAGCTTTGTCGGACCCCGACCCGAGCGGCCGGAGTTCGTGGAAACGCTGCAGCGTGAGATCCCGTTCTACATGGGGCGGCACTCGGTGAGACCCGGGATCACCGGCTGGGCCCAGGTGCGTCACCGCGTACGCCGCGTCGGTCGAAGACTCGATGGAGAAGCTGCAGTACGACCTGTACTACATCAAGAACCTGTCGCCGCTCCTCGATTTGGTCATCCTCTTGAGCACGCTACAGGTGGTACTCTTCGCGAGGGGCGCCCGCTAATGTCGCTCGCCGGAATACCGGCATCGGTCGAAGGGTAGCCAGAGAGCGAATCCCATGGGGTCATGGTCTCAGTCGAGTCCTGGAGACGGCTTGTTCGCGGCGTCATCCGATCGGCGCAAGCGCCTGGTGCTCGATCACCAGTCTCATCGCCCTGCGTGCTGCTGCTCCCGGCTGCCTTCATCGCCTCGAAGGAGCCTCAGCGCTACCGGTCCGGGCGCCGTGGTACTCCTGGAGGCGCGACCGGACCGCGTGCCGGGTCTTCCAGGACCTGTCGCCGACCCGTCCGTTCCCCGTTCTGATGGCGATCCTGAGCTCGCGGAGCCTGGCCGAATCGGTTGTCGAGGCTCTGCCGAAGGCCTCGTTCCAGGAGCTCCTGGAGACGTCGTACCAGACCGAATCTCTGGCAGTCGCTACGGAACGCCTATCTTGGCTGGCGCGGCGTCGAGGTGCCCGGTACCCAATCCGAGCCGCCGGGCGCTCGCCGAGCTGCAGCGCGCGCGGGTGACCTTTCAGCCCTGGCCGGAAAAGAGCGGGATCGTGACCATCACGGCCGAGGCCTCACGACCCACGTCGCCGTCGACATCGTCAATACCTACATCGAGGCATTGATGTCCCGGACGCGGACGTTCAACATCGACGACGCCCGGGTCTCGCGCGAGTTCCTGGAGCAGCAGTCAGACCGACATCAAGCGCACGATGAACGTCAGCGAACAGGCGTTGCAGGTCGTTCGTCGGCCTCCCACGGCGGCAGTCCGCCTCCCCGACCAGTCCCGGGCGGCGGCCGACCGGCTGGCGATCGCTCGAGGCCGGACTGGCCGAGGCGTCAGCAACCGGAAGATGGCCGCAGACGCGTCTGGACGCTCTGCGGGAGAAGCTCGACGGTCAGAAGCGGGCCGGGCACCCCCTGCCCTCCGGATGTGCTCGCCCGAGCTCGAGCGCACTGCGGAACGCAGCTTGGCCCAGCTCGAGTCGTCGCTGCTCGACCTGCGATGAAGTACACCGAGGAGCATCCCGCGGATCCAGTTGGTCAAGAACCGAATCGACGAGCTGACGAACTGATGCTCGGCGGCGCGTTGAAGGATACGTGGTCTCGACGCCCCCGTCCGTCGGCGGTGCCGACGGCCGAGCGCGTGAACTTTTCGGAGCAGTTCATCGCGCTGGAGTCGACGCACCACTCCGATGCTGGCTCGAGAGGAGGCGCTGCAGCGACAGGCGGAAGTCGCTCCGCCAAAGCCTGAAGGGGCTGTCGGGCGGAGAGGCCGAGTATGCGCGCCTGTCGCGCGACGTCGAGAGCCAGCGCGAGCCTGTACGCGCATGCTGTCCGACAAGCTGACGGCCGCACGGATCCGCGAGCAGGGTGAGATGAAGGTCGTCAAGGTCATCGACCCGCCGTCTCAGCCGGTACCAGTTGGAAACGAGAAGCGGATGCTGGCGCTCGCGGTCGCGTTCGCCGCCGCCCTCGGCGTCGGCGTCAGCGTGCCGGCGGCGTGTCGAGTGGCTCCATCGAAAGATCGAGAACGAGGACGACGTCGACCTGGCGACCGGGCTGCCCGTCCTCGCCATCATCCCGCGCATCCGGAATGGCCGCCCGGTCTTCTTGAGCGGCACTCCCGAGAACGGCAACGGGCCCGAGCGACCAGCTCATGTTCACCGAGGCCTTCCGGGCGCTCCGAGTGGCGCATCGAGCTCGAGCTCGCGCGGTGAGCCGCTGAAGCGCCTGCTGGTGACGAGCGCCTTCGCCGACGAGGGCAAGTCGACGGTGGTGGCCAACCTCGGAATCGCCCTCAACGAGTCCGGGCGCCGGGTCGTGCTGGCCGACACCGACTTCCTCCGTCCGACTCTGCACCGGACGATGAAGATCAAGAGCAGCAAGGGGCTGGTGGAGACTCTCGAGTCGGAACGCCCGCTCGAGCCGACCCTGGTCCCGATCAGCCAGGGGCTGTGGCTCGCGCAGCGGGGTGAGTCATTTCAGCCGCGGTCGCGCGGAATGCTGGCCGGAGCGCGGTTGCGCGAGACCTCATCGACGAGATGTCGACCAAGACGGACTTCGTCATCTGCGATTCGTCTCCGGTGCTGCTGATCCGGGACAACCTGCTGCTGGCCTCCGCCGTGGACGGCGTCGTGCTCGTCGCCCGAGGCCGGCTCCACCGGCTTCCGCGACCTGGCGCGTACGAAGGCGCTGCTCGAAGGGGCGGGAGCGCGCGTGCTGGGCGTGGTGCTCAACCAGGTACCGGTGGGGCCGCTCCGGAAGTACTACCGCCGCTACTACGAGTCCTACGTCAAGATGGAGCGCAAGTAAGCGACACTCGCCGGCGTCCGGTCGACGCCGCGCGCATCCAGCGAAGCTAGATCGTCGCTCGCCCCAGAGCACTCGTCGGTCGGGTGCTCTGGGATTCAGCTGCCCCGACTACTCCACGCGATAGAGCCAGTCGTCAAGGGCGACGTGCTCGGACACCACGCGAAGCTCGTCTCGAACACGATGGTCACCGCGCCACAGGTTCCATGCGTGACGCCCGTACCGCTGTAGAAGATTCAGCCAGCGCTCAGGGTAGTGCAGATAGATCCGCCTCGAATCGGCGGGGATGCCGTAGATGCGAGCCATCGCCATCCGCGATGGCCACAATGTGTCGCAGCAGGACGTTCAACTGGAGCGCGTCGGGACGTCCACAGTCTGGCCATCGATGGCGACACCGACGCGCTACTCTCGGGTGAGAAGATACACGTCCTCGCCCAATCCACGACGCGCGTCGAGAAGTCGGGGGGCTGAAGCGCGGCGATCGCCGTCAGCGGGATCTCCGCCGCCAAGAGCTCTCGCACGAGCTGCAGCGTCAGGTACACGTACCGGCCGATCCTCCACTGCTGCGCGCGGTGCACGACCACGTCCCAGTCGATGGCATGCCCGTAGTGACGCACGACCTCGCGGAGGTCCCAGCACATGCGAAGCCCCACCCGGAACTTGTGCGTGAAGGACGTGTGCAGGCACAGGTGGAGAATCAAGTCCTCCGGCGACAGGACGAGGGTCTCGACTCCCGCGATCGTGGCGGGCTGCGCCCGCTCCCAGAGGCCGTCCAGGTCGACCTCCGCACGGCCCGACGGGTTTGCGCAATGCTCCAGTGAATCTCGATCCGGACCCCGTCGGGTCTGGCCATCGGGCGGAGGTGATGGTGCTGCGCGTAGTCGACCTGTTCGACGCCAAAGTATTGTGGCGCGTAGCCCATCCCGGCGAGGACATCCCTGGCGCGGGCCAGATCATCACGCCGGACCATGAGGTCGAGGTCGCACATGGTCCGCAGGGCGAAGCTCTCGTAGACGAGCTGCGCCAGGTGCCCGCCCTTGAGCACGATGACCGGGATGCCGTGACGACGAAAGGCCTGGAGAGCCTCGGCCAGGTCGAGGCCGATCCGCAGGCTCTGCGCGGCACTGCGAACGGCGGCCTCCTGGAGGTGGTCGAGTGCCGCCGGCGGCACCGGCTGGGGCGGAAGGGCTCGCCGTAGCCGATGGTAGAGCAGAGGCGTGACGCCATTCTCGCCCGCCTGGCTGGAGGATCTGAGCCCAGTCCGCCATCGTCAGTTCCGGCGGCAGGGCCGCTCGCGGGTCCCGTTGCGCCGGATGCCGAGGCAGTAGAGCAGCGCCGACCCGTCCTGGACGTTCATGCGCGCCGGTCCCCCGTCACCGGTAGGACTGCGCCTGCGTCTCGAACAGACGCGCATAGGCCTGACCGCGCCGGATCAGCTCGTCGTGACGGCCACTCTCGGCGATTCGCCCGTCCTCGAGCACGTAGATGCGGTCGGCCATCCGCACGGTGGATAGCCGGTGGCTGATCAGAATCGTGCTCCGGCCGGCGGCCAGCTGGCGGAACCGGTTGAATACTTCGTGCTCGGCCTGCACGTCGAGGAAGCTCGTGGGCTCGTCCAGCACCACGATCTGCGTATCGCGAACGAACGCGCGGGCCAGCGCGATCTTCTGCCATTCGCCCATGCTCAGCTCTTCGCCGTGCTCGAACCACTTCCCCAGCACGGTCTCGTAGCCATTCGCCAGCCGCGAGATGACTTCGTCCGCTCCGGAGTCGCGGGCCGCCCGCCGGATCCGTTCCTCGTCACAATCCGGACGCGGATCACCGAACCAGATGTTGTCGCGGGCGCTCACGTGATAGGCGGCCCAATCCTGGAAGACCACGGAGATCTCGCGCCGGAGCGCGACCGTGTCGAGGTCTCGCAGATCGATGCCGTCCACCGTGATGGCACCGCCGGTCGGATCGTACAGCCGGCACAGCAGCTTGACGATGGTGGTCTTCCCCGAGCCGTTGGCGCCGACGAGCGCCACGTGCTCGCCCGGTCCGACGGTCAGCGTGACGTCGTGCAGCACCTTGCGCGGGGCCGACGGGTACTGAAAGCTCACCCCGTCGAACACGATGCCCGTGCGCAGGGGCCGCGGCACGGCCCGGGGCCGGGCCGGTTCGACGATCCTCCCCTCCAGGTCGAGGAACTCGTACAGGCTCGCGAGGAACAGATGGTCCTCGTACAGCCCGGCCAGTCCGCTCAAGATCTCCCGGAGAAAGTCCTGGCCGCGCTGAAAGGCCTGGTAGTACAGGACCACATCTCCGACGGTCAAGGCTCCCAGCGACGCGCGATAGAGAATGAAGGCGAACGAGCCGAACACGGCGAGCGTGGCGGCCACCTGGGTCACCAGATCCGAACGCAAGCGCCAGGTGGCCAGCTGGAGCCGGTGGCGGCGGATCTCGTGACGCAGGTCGCGATGGCGCGCTCGAAACAGAGATCCCAGCCCGAAGAGACGGATCTCCTTGGCGTGCGAGGCTCCGGTCAACATCGAGTGGTAGTACTGCCCGCGCCGCTCGGCCTGCGTTTGCGAGCGCTGACTCTCGAACGACCGGTGGGCCTGTCGCAAGCGCATCAGCACACCGGGGATGGCGGCGGCGAACAACACGATGGCGGTGCCCCAGTGGAACGACACGAGCACGCCGGCCATCAGCAGCAGGGCGAGCGAGTTCTGGGCGACCTGCACCAGTCCGTTGACGATCCGGGTCGGTCGGTAGGCGCCCTCCTGCTGGGCGCGGTGAAGTGCGTCGTGATACCGCGCGCTCTCGTAGTGCTCGAGATCGATGCTCGTGGCCTTGAGGTGGACGAGCTCGTGCAGGTGATCGCTCACCGCCCGGGCCTGACCTTCGGCGACCAGGCCGGCCAGCGAACGACAGACCGCGGCGAGGAGCGCGGCCGCCGCGGCCAGAGCGAGCAGGACGGCAATCGGCTCGAATGCGGCGCCGGCGTCCGCCTTCACCAGGCCGGCCACCGCATCGACGATGAGCTTCAGGAGATAGAGCTGAACGAGAGGCAGAACACTCTGGGCGAAGACGAGCGCGACGCTCGCGAGGGTCCAGCCCGGGCCGCTGGTCCAGACGAGATGCACTGCCCGCCATGTCCTGCCAAATGCGGGCAGGCCACGGCGCCATGCGCTCACTGAAGCTGGGATCATATTGCCCCGGACAATGTACCGGCGGCGGCCGGTCCGACGATCACCGAGCGGGCGACTTCGTCCTCGCGGACTCCCCCAGACGCCCCCGCAGGCCCTCATCGATGCGATCGGCCAGACGTAGAAGCGTCGCCGGGCCGCCCGATCGATAGAGACGATGCGTCGACACACGACTCGCCAGCTGGGCGCACTGGCGAAGATGGAGGGCCGCGGAGTTGCCCTGCAGGAGGCCCTCGCCGAAGCGGTGACCGTACCAGTGCCCGAGCAGCTCGAAGCACGCCTCACGAGGCGTCAGAGGCGCGATGGCCGGGTCCGGGCCGGTCGCGAGGACGTAGATATGCTCGAGCCGGCGCGGCTCGAGAGAGAATCCACGTGACGTACGCCACGCTCGCTTGTCGAAGCTCGGATGCAGCAGCGGCAAGTGCTCGGGAGTCTCCCCGAGGAGCGTCGCGGCTTCGGGCCAGAGTTTCACCTGAGGGAATCCGGGAAGGACGCTCGCCCCCTCCTCATCGAGCTGCACGGCGGCCACGTCGTCGGCCACGAGATCGTAGCCCTTGGCGTACAGCGCGCCGGCGATCGTCGACTTTCCCCATCCGCTCTTGCCGAGGATTGCCACGGCCGTATCGCCACGCGCCACAACGCTGGCATGCATGACCAGGAATCCACGCTGATGAAGAAGCAGAGCGAAGGCGGGCCCCAAGAGGGAGAGGCGGAGCAGGCGCTCTTCAACCCCCGGCGCGGGATCGATGACAATCTCCCGGCCACCCCGCACGAGGAACGCCCCCACCTTCTCGAGAAAGTGGCAGGCCTCATCGCCCGCCGCCCAGAATCCGAAGCCCGCAGGGTCGAGCTGCGCAGGCGGCGATCCAACCGGACCGAGCCGGATGGCGACTTCTCCGGACTCGGTCTTCGACGCAACCCCTGGCGTCAATTCCGGCAACGAGAGAGCCGACCGGATGCCTAGACCATAGGCACAGTAATAGTGCTTCGCGGACATCTCTACTCCCGCGCTTGGATCAGTCCGCGTCGGCTCGACGCGTCAGCTTACGTTGGTGATGGCCACGCCCTGGAACAGGTAACCATCCGACGAGCCAAACGTCTTGTTGATCTGCTTCGTGACCTCTTCCAGCGTACCGTGCTCGGTCAGCTTCGGGGTCGTGTACTGCCGCTTGTCACTCTGCATGGTGATCTCCTCCCCACAGGTTGACTTCTCAAACTAACATCTCTGTTGCCGCCCGTACAAACACCATCCCTCAAGCGATTTTGGCCCGCTGTAGCCAGAGCCCCAGGACTACAGCACTGAAGACCGTGAGGGCGTCGGCCTCCGATATTGGCTGTGTGTGGCAGCGATCGTACGCTCGGCGTAGCGCCGAAATGTCCACGAAGTCCTCGAGGACTCCGGACTGCTCGAAGACTACTTCCTTCAATGAATTCCGATCGTTCTCGAACAGCCGCGACAGAAAATTGGGCGTCAGGTTCGCCTTGGTGGAGCGCCAGCGGACCTCCTCCGGCAAGAGCCCCTCCATGGCGCGTCGCATCACCAGGCGAGACCATCCACCCCGAAGCTTCTGATCAGCGGGCAGGGCCAGACACAGCTCCATCAGCCTACGGTCGAAGAATGGATAGCGCGGCTCGACGCCGAACGCCGCCGCCGCCTTGTCTGCCAGCTCCAGGGCGTACGGGACAAGCCCGGACTTCATGGCGCGCGAGTGCGCCTCACGAGCCGTACGAGGTGGCTGTCCTTGCTCGCGCTCGATGGCCGCCATGCGATCCACGGATTCCCATCCGCTTGGCGAACTCCGGCTTGATGACCGTGTGCTCGATGGACGCCACTTCCCGTCGACGAAGCCGCCTGACGCTCTGGCGCAGCGATCCCGGAATGAGGGGCTGGATGGCGTATTGCCAGAACAGGTTGCTCACACCAACACCGTGGCGGCGGGATAGCGCCTGCAGCTCTCGGCCCAGCGTCAGGACCCGTCCACTGCGCGCAAGAACGGGAAGGCGCTCCAGCCCATGTGAGACCGTCGTGTCCCCGTCGATCCCGTCGAGCAGGGCTCTGACACCCCGGTCGCGAGCCGCTCCGTACAGCGCCCAATGAAGATAGAAATTCGGCGCGGCGAATCCCTCATCGAGGTGCCACAAGGCTCGATCGACCTCGGTGAGCGGGCTGACGAGGTCGCCCCGGACGTAGTGGGGCTCGAGGCCTCCCTGCGCCACGACGGCGTCGACGTACGCGCGCTCGTCGATTCTTCGCAGATCGGCGGCCGGTAGCCCCGGGAACACGGCCGTGAACGTATCGAGCTTGCCGTGGGCCGCCGGCCCGCGGAGATGCCGAGCGGTGGCCACGATGGACGAAGAATCCAGGCCTCCGCTCAGCAGGCAGCCCACCGGATGGCCGCTCCGTAGTCGGCACCGGACCGCTTCGGTGAAGCACTCTCGAAAGGCCTCCGCGTACGCCTCATCGGAGCCGAGCACGATCTCCCGGGTCGAATCCAGCGACCAGTACTGGTGAATTTTCGTGCCCGTGCGGGTCACCGTGAGGGTGTGGCCGGCGGGAAGCCGGTAGATGCCACGATAGAACGTGCTGGTCTGGTCCTCGAAGAGACCCACCAGGTAGTCGGCTACTCGCAGTGGATTGAGGCGGTAGGGCACGGTCGGGCTGGTCAGAAGCGCCTTGATCTCGGAAGCGAACAGGAACGCCGATGGCGACTGGTAGTAGTAGAGCGGCTTCACGCCGATGTGGTCCCGGGCGCAGAACAGCGACTGGTTCCGACTGTCCCAGACCGCGAAGGCGAAATCGCCGATGAGCTTCGTCGCGCAGGCCTCGCCCCAGCGTTCGTAGGCGCGAAGGATGAGCTCGCTGTCGCCGACGTCGCTCGCGGCGGGGCCCGGTACGGCGAGCGCCGCGATCAGGTCACGACGGTTGTCGAGCCGCGCATCGGCCACGATGATGTTGGACGCGGCGCTGGCGAGAGGCTGGGGCTCGTGGCGCGACTCCGGTGTCGTCCAGAGCGCGCCGTGGGCGAGGGCCACCGGGCCGCCACTCCACGCCCCGGTGCCATCCGGCCCCCGGTGGGCGAGCGCGTGGGCCATGCGATCGACCTCGTGACGATTCACGGGCCGACCGTCGGTCCGGTACAGCCCCGCAATAGCGCTCATCGGCTTCCCTGCAGGGTCTCCACCGCCGGCAGCCTGAACGCGGGGGCCTGGACGTCGAACACCGCCAGCGGAGTGAATTGCCCGATCTCCGAGGGGGTCCCTCCGATCAGGATGCGCCCCTCGCACTCGACCCAGGCATGGGCCTCTACCTGGCCCTGCGTGCCGCGGATCACGCCCACGTGAAGGCGGCTCGGGTAGCCCCGCCGAGCGAGCATCCCCTGGACCGTCAAGGCGCGGCTCAGGCAGGTCGTCGGGCCTGGTAGGTACCGGCTGACAGCCGTGACCGCCCACGCGACCTGGTCTGGGATCGCCCGGTCGCCGGCCAACCGAGCGCGGCTTCGGCCGCCGCCCGTGACCAGGCGACGCAGCGTCGCAAACGGAATGCGTCCCAGGCCGAGCTTGACCACGGCCATCCAGAAGGTGGCCCTGACCAGGATCCGCCGCTCGTCCGGCGCGAGAGCCAGGAACCTACGCAGCAACTGCATCCCGGATTTCGACGAGATTCCTTGTCGCCAGCTCGCGGAGCAGGGCCAAGAGGTCGCGCTCGCACACCTCGGGCTCGACCTCGTAGGTCTCCAGGATGGCTTCCCGAAGTTGCTTCACGCTCTTCGGTTGCTGGATGAGCTGCCAGATCATGGCGCCGACGTTGTCCAGGCTGAAATAGAGCCCGGCTTTCAGGTCGAGGATCACCGTGTCGTCACCCAGCGGACACGAGGATTGGTCCTTCGTGGCGACGACGAGGGCCGAGTCTGAGATCGCTTTCTCCATGTAGGCTCCAATGCCGTTAGTCGTAGTGAAGTCGAACCTAGCTGAGCAAAAACGACGCCGCGGTCCTATGCCTGTAAGTATTTGATTTGAAAGATGCCATTCCGTCTTTACGGGGCATGGTCGCCGTCACCTTGCGTGGTCCCGCGCAAATCCTGCGTGGTCCGCGCCGTTCGCGTGAATCGGGGTTCGAGCAAGCCAGAACGCACAGGCCGATCCCGTCGAAAGCCCAATGATCGAAGCCCCGATCTCCGGCCATGAAGCGCTCAGGTTGCCAATCGTGCACAACAGCACGAGGCATGAGCCCAGGATCAGCGCCCCGAGAAGCGATTCCCATCGACGCCGAAGCCAGAATCCGAATGGGAACAGCAGGCTCGCTATCCAGATCATGTTCAGCGCCACGTGGGGCCATCCTGGCGGAATCTGAGAATAGACAAAGAACGTCCATCCCATCCCGAGCGTGTAGCCGAGCCCGCAGGCTGAATGGCCGTTGACGTCCACGCAGTACGTGCGGCGGTCGCGCCACGTCGTCACCGTCAGGCTCTCTCCTGGCTTGAGGCCGCGCATGACCCCCACGGCGCGAATCGCCGGACTGTCCAGCTCGGCGGCGGCCGCACGCGTCCGGAGACGAAAGACGACGTCGTCTCCTTCGGCGGCGAGCAGGAGGATTTCGTTTCGCGGCGCATCGTGAAGGGTGACGAATGGCGCCTGCGAGAGCGTCGGGGCCGCGGCTATGGCTCGGACTTGCAACGGGGCGCCCGCGAGGAGCCGGCCGCGAAGTTGCCGTGATTCGGCGCTGATACCGCTCGGGATCGTCAGCCCGTCCAGTGTCGCCGCAGACAATGTGCCCCGGATACCAGCGCAGACGGCGCGTCACCGGGCGGCCGTCGACGTAGAGCTGACAGTACGGCCCCGTCGTAGGTCAGCGCCACATGCGTCCAGGCGTGTCGTCGGGACGCACGATCGGATTCGCCATGGTCTCCGTGGAGGCGCCGAACGTGGCGCCTCCCGCCGGCCTGAGCGGCTCCCGGCCGCGAGCCGGCGAGCAGGAAGTATGTGTCGAACTCCTTCTGCACGATGGCGCGCCAGCCCGTCTGAGGTGCCGTCGGGTAGATCCACGCCTCCAGCGTCATGCGCGTCCGTGAGGTCCAGCGGCGGGCTGTGCGGGAATCACGACGACATCACCGACGCCGTCGAACGACGAGCGCGCCGCCGAATCGTCCCTGGCTGGTCCACGCTCGCTCCCCGGATCTGGCCCGTGTTGCCGTGGCCGGAGATGTCGGTCAGCACTGAGCCTGCGCCTTCATCGAAGTTGTAGGCGGCCACGAGATCCGGCGATGGCGAAGCCGTCGCTGACCGGCGTCGCTCATGTCGGCCAGAATCTCGGCGGCCGTCCTCGCACGTCGGTAGACCCGCATCGTCGTCGATCCTGCCCTGGAAGTACCCTTGCGGCTCGATGTTGCCGCCGAGCCTCAGCGGGTTGCGAGACGACTGCACGGACGCGGAGCCGCCGAAATATGTCGTGTCGGGCAGTGAGACCGTCAGCAGAAAAGCGGTAGAGACGAACACTGCAGCCGTCGCGAATCCCACGAGGAGAGAAAGACGGCCCGCGACCAGGGCCGTCGGATAAGCCCATCGCGGACCGTGGCGGACGATGCCGCCCCCCAACGCCGCACCCAGAATGTTAAAGATTACATCGCTGAGACTGGGATCGCGGCCGGGAACCAAGAACTGTGCAAGCTCGACCAAGAATGAGAGGCTTCCGGCGAAGAGGAGCGCGCGACGTGGCGGACACTTCACCAAGCCGAGTGCTATACCCAGGGGAAGGAACAGGGCGAGGTTGGCAAGACCATCAGCCAGGGCTGCGTGACCGCAGAGGAGGCAGAGGACCTGACCCCAATCAACCTGATTCACTGGCTCCGATGGCAGGAGGGTGGCCGCCAGAACGAGGAGAATCGCGACGACCAGGACAAGCACGGGCCGCCATCAGACCTGGATCCTCCCTCCCGTCGGTCTGGATTCCGGCCGCCCGGATGCTTGCGCACGAGCGGGTCCGTCGTCTACCCTAGCTCTGCACAGCGCGAATGTAGATTTACACACTGTCAAGGACGCCCCACTACGTGGGTTCACGTGACACTTGTGTACGCGCTTGGATTGGCTTCAATTACTATCTAGGCGACATTCCAGACAATCTACTATGCCTCAACTAGGCTCGATCATTGCACTGCCCCCGGGGAACTTCCGGTTTATGTTCGTTCCCCGACGGTCTCACGGGCCACAAACGAATGCGTACGAAGGAGGTCTTCAAATGGTTCCCGTGACGGTGACAAAGGGCTTCGCCTGGACGCTACTACTGGTCGTGGCGGCAGCTGTGGGCGTTATCGCCGGCGCAACTCGAGCGACAGCTGGCCCTTATTACAACTCCAGCGAGTCCGGCTGCGACGGGTCCGACCCGAACGTTCTGATGTGTGATGACTTTGAGAGCGGTACCTGGTACGTGACCAACGGCGATACGTCGGGGGTGCGGCCAACCCGCAAACAAGGGGTGGGCAGGCACAATCTTCGCCAATCCGATCACGCCCGCTGGCGCCGCCCGTTGTGGTGCAGGTGTGACGCCGTTCGGGAACTGTGCGGCGGACGGTGGCACTCACACCGGCCAGGGTGGCCGCAATATAGCGATGCACTTCCTCAAGACGCCGACGTGCGGAGTGGACGGCACGCAGCTCTGCAACGTCAGCGAAATCTACGTCCGTTGGTACGCTAAGTGGGACCCCGGCTATGCGTTTGGGGCCGAGAAGCACTTGAACATTACCAACAGCACCGGCGACATCGCGTTCGCCAACATCCAGTTGAACTGCGCCGCTGGTGGAACCTCCTCGACCGCGGATCCCCATATCCAAGTGATCCACGGCGGGGTGAATGAGCCCGGGGAACTGCGGCCCGCAAAACCAGGGCCAGAGCATATCGATCCAGTCGGGTCGTTGGTACTTTTTCGAGTTTCACGTGCGCGTGGGCTCCAATGCTCTGCTCGAGCTCTGGGTCAATGACTGTGGCACAGCCGGAACGTCCTGTGGGGCCTCGCCCATTCTCCGATCGCGGTATACCGGTAACCTTCCAGGAAACGCGAACGGCTCTCAGATCCAGACAATCTGGCTGGAGAATTGGGCGAATCCGGCCTCGGTCGGTAATGGTCCACTGTGGGACCGGATCAAAGCCTCGAAGGTCGGCCCGATCGGTTTCGGCAACAGTAGCGGCGGCGCCACCGCGGATCGCACGCCTCCGGGAACTCCGGGATCTCCCGCAATGAGGTAGGTCTCTCGACGGCGGGTGGTAGGTGCCCCGGCGCCGTTCGGTGCCCGGACCCGTCCGCGCCGGCGGCGGTGATCGCGGGGACCGATCCCCCTGATCACCGCCTCCGATGTCGGCGATCACGATATCGATCGCGGTGATCAGGACCGATCCGCGCGATCACGATGCTTCGATGCCTGGCCGAAGCGCAGACATAGAACCCCGATCCCCCCGCGGCTGTTTCATGTGGACTCCTTGCGGTAGGCGTAAACCAACACATCCTGGTAGATGCGCTGTGCCCTGGAACGCCCGTAGTACGAGTCGAGCTGATAGCCGAACCCGGCCTGCTCGAGGGTCGACAGGATCAGCGACAGGTGGTCGGCGTCGCTCTCCCGATGATGGTGATGATGGTACTCGCAGACTATATTGCGCACCTGGCGGAGCTTGCCATGTTCGGCAAGCTCCCGGATCACCATTTCCTCGGCCCCTTCGATGTCTAATTTGAGCAAGTCGACGTCACCGTCAATGTAGCCAGAGAGCATGTCAGCTTGCACCGAAACGGCGGTGCCACCACGCCAGGTTCTGTACATGCCGGAGTTGAGGTCGCCAGGTTCGTCGTGTTGACATAGAAGTCGATGCTGCCGGGCTGGTCCGCCACGCCTTCTGGTGCAGAGTCACGTCGCGCAGCCCGTTCTGCATCACATTCTGCCGGAGCACGGGATACGTCAGAGGATTCGGCTCGAAGCCCATCACCCTGCGCGGGGGTAGAGGTTCTTGAAGAATAGAATCGACATCCCAATGTTGCTGCCGCAGTCGATGATCGCGGGCGCCTCCGAACCAAGGGGTGTGTCGTAGAGTCGATTGACGAAGATCTCGCGGAAAAGCCGCGCGAGATTGCCGGGGTCGAGGTAACGGATTCGGAATCCGTGCAGGCTCACCTCGCCGCCGCCCTTCGACAATCGCAGGCGCTTGAGACGCACGTAGGCGCGCCAGATCTCCCAGTTGCTCGAGCCTGGCCCGCGCGGCTTGTTCGCGATGTGTTTGCTGTCTAGAAGCAGGTCTAGCATCTCATTAACGAAGCTCATTCTGAGATCCCTGTCGTGTGAAGAAGTCGGCAGCGGGTCAGGGTCGGTGCGTCGCCGGCCGGACGAGCGCCTTGACCGCCGCGCGCAGCATGCGGTAGACCGTATCGAGCGAATAGCGCCAGTCGTGGCGTATCGAAATCGTAGAACGCTAGGGGGCGTTTGTACGACCGGACGACGTCCCGCCAGGAGATGAGCCTGCTCGCCGGTAGGCGATGATGGCACCGACGTCGGAGCGAAGCACGACGTGCCGGAAATCTCTTCCGTTCGCCTGGACGGGGGTCACCGGCTTCCCGATCATGTCGAGATAGTGCAGCCAGCAGACGTCGACGCCGGCGTAGGGCGCGGCGTCGCCGCCGCCGGTAAGCCGCGGGTTGGCTTCGATCAGCTTCACCCGGCCGTCGCTGGCTGTCGCGCTTCATCTCGATCTCGCAGATGCCCGAATAGCCGATGCTGCGCAGGAACCGGTCGCAGATCTCGTCGGCTTCGGCATCCACCACCGGCTCGCTCACGGTCGCCGGTCCGAAGCCCAGACGGATCGCATCGCAATTCTCGAAACAGTGCGTTCGCGATGCGCCGGCCGTCCCGTCATAGCAGGCCACGTACACCCGTTTCGCCGTATCGCGGTCCTTCGATGATCTCCTGGGCGATCGTGTTCGGGTTGACCGCCGCCGCCAGGCGCCAAGCGATCGAGCAGGGACTCGGGCGTCGCCGCGATGGCCACCTTCTGATAGGAGAGCGGATGGCCGTCGGGAAACGCCTGCCACTCGCGAAAGTGCAGCGGCTTGAGCAGGCAGGGGAATCGGGCCTCCGCGGCGAACTCTCGAACGTCCTCCTCGGAGTGGACCAGCTGCGTGACTCGGAAGCGGCATGCCGTGCTCCGCCGCCAGCGCGTATTGCGTTTGCTTGCGTGGCGAGGAGACCCTGTAGTTGCGACGCCGGGCGACACAAGGTAGTGCTCCGCCAAGGACACTCGCGTGGTTGGCGATGGCCGACACGAACTGATCCGCGCTCGCGATCAGGACCGGCTTGCCGCCGATCTTCGCTAGCCAGCGCGATCATGAAGTCTACCCACGCCCTCGGGATCGATGTCCGGATCGGGACAGGCGTGCGCGGGACCGTAGACCGACCGGAAGCCCGGGTAGTCCGAGATGACAGTCGAAGCAGCTCGCCCGGACGCCGCGCCGGAACAAGGCACCGGACGCCGAGGACGCCCGTCTGGTACGCCCCGGCGATGACGGCGGCGGGCCAGTCCGGGCCCGCGCGACTCGGGTTCGGGTCGCCTGGCCCGGCTGATTCGTCAGGCGGCGTTCGGATCGATCTTGAGCATCACCTTGATGTGGGCTCCTCGAGCGCACCGCGTTCCAGGCCAGCGCGAATTCCTCCAGCGGGTAGGTGCATTGCAGGAAGGGGCGGGCATCGAGACCGCGGAAGCGTCGCGAGCGCTTCCTCGAAGTCCGCCCCGTTGCTTCCCACCGAGCCGACGACCGTCTTGTCGGAAGCCGACGATCGACTCGAAGCTGAAGCTGTGGTGCGCGTACGGCAGGCCCAAGCAGCAGCAGCGTCGCACCGGTGGCACCCTGCTGCAGCAGGGCGGTGAGCGCGGCCTGGTCGCCCGTCGCCTCGACCAGCCACTCGAAGCGCTCCAGGTCGGCCAGTGATGTCTCCGTGGCGGCGATTCGGTGAGCAGCGCCAGCCGCTCCGGCTCCCGGTCGAAGACCGTCACCTGGTGACCCCGGAGCGCGAGCACTCGGGCGGCGAGGTGGCCGATGGTACCGGCTCCCACGACGGCGCAGCGCTTCGGTGCAGCTCGACGGGCGCCAGCGCCCCCAGCCTGCGCAGGCCCTTGATGACGACGGCGAGCGGCTCCGCCAGCGCGGCTTGGGCAAGGCTGATACCGTCGGGGACCTTGTGGGCATAGCGCGCGCGGGTAACCAGGTAGGTCGGCATAGCCGCCGTCCACTCCGATCACCCCGACCTCGCGCCGTTCCTGGCAGGTGATCGCGCTGTCTCGCTGGCAGGCCGCGCAGTTGCCGCATCCCTGAATGCATTCCACGACGACCCGATCGCCCTCCGCGAAGCCCATGACCTTCTTGCCGAGCGAAACCACGGTGCCCGAGGACTCGTGCCCTGGGACGATCGGATACTTCGCCATGCCGGACTTGTAGTACCCGAGCCGGCCTTCGAAGATCTCGAGATCGGTCGCGCAGATGCCCTCGTACGCGACCCGGACCAGGATCTCGCTGGGCTTGAGGGCGGGGATGGAGCGCTGCTCGATGGACGCGGTGTGGGGAGCCGCGGATTACCACGGCCGGAAATCGCCTGCGCGGAGTAGAGCTCGGCCCGCCGGGACGGGTTGGTGATGTTGCGGCTGTCGAGGATGCCGGTCACGATCCCGGCCGTCTTGTTGTAGCGGTACCGTACGATCTCGCCGGCCAGGCTCTGAAGGCGGCCGTGCCGCGCGGCTCGTCCGAGGTCGAGCAGGCTCCATGACAATTCCCGCAGGATTTCCCTCGGGATGTGCCGGATGGTCCGCACCGCGGTCCAGCGGCCCGGCGATGCCTTCGCGGTGGAAGCGGTGCCGAACCTGGGACCAGGACTCGGTGTGGACATGAAAGATGCAGGCGGCCGGTTCGTAGAGAACCGTCTTGCCGAGCGGGATCCAGTACTTGGCCCATTCGGCATCCTCGAGACCGGGGAGTCCCTCGTCGAAGCGGTGTGCTTCCCACAGATCGCGCCGCACCGCGGCGTTCGCGTTGTTGACGAACACATGGTCGTCGTCCATCACCTGCGGTTTCGCGGGGAATACTCGCTCGAAGTCGCGAGCTTCCGAAAACGTCGAGAGGGCGTGGCCCCGCTGTCCCCCGAAGACCATGGCGGTATCCGGCTCTCGCGAAGCGGGGTCACCAGCCGCTCCAGCCACCGCTCGTCGGTCGGAATGGCGTGGGCGGAGATGATCGCGATCAGGGAGCCCCGCGCGCCCCTCGATGCCGAGGTTCAGCGCATGCCCGAAGGTGAAATCCTCGGGACGCAGCCGGACGATCCGGGCTCCATGTGCCGCGGCGATCTCCCGGGTTCGATCCACCGAGCCCGAATCCACCAGCACGACCTCGAAATCCCGGTAGGTCTGGGCCTTGATGGCCGCGAGTACCTCGGGGAGCCACCGCTCCTCGTTGAATGCGCGAATCACGATGGTGGTTTCCGGCGAACGGACGCCAGCGTGATCGCGCTCGCCTGCTGTCTGGGACGGCGAGTCAGGAATCGTATTCCCACTCATCGATTGCTCCCGATAAGGACACCCCGGGTGACCGTCACGTCACACGGGCCGCGAAGACTCATCCGGCGGGAGGCCGGGCATTTGTGGTGGACCAACGAGTGTGCTATCTGGCGCACCCTCACCGTCTGTTCCCAAGATGCGCCGCTGCCGTGAGTTGGCGATAGATCTCCACGTGATTCTCGACCATCCGTTCAGCGAGAACTCGCACTCAACCCGTGCGCGCGGGCGCGACGACCCTGGTCGCGGCGAAGCTCGGCATCGAGAAGGTGGCGTCGCCATGTTGCCGCGAGGGCTGCGTCATCGTCGGAGGCAACCAGCAGTGAGGCGAGATCGGGCCCGAGAACCCGACGATTGCCCCCGACATCGGTCACCACCGGGCACAGCCCCGTGCTCATCGCTTCCAGGAGACTGATGGAGGTGCCTTCGCTCCGGGAGGTGAGGGTAAAGCAGTCCAGGGCGCCATACACACGCTCGACCTCATCACGCCAGCCGAGAAACCTCACCCGATCGGCGATACCGAGGGCCCTGGCGAGCTCCTCCAGCATGCCGCGCTCGCTTCCGTCACCCACCAGAAGGAGCAGAGGTGGCGGCCCACCCTCGAGCTCCTCGATTCGGGCAAGGGCTCTCAGAGCCACTTGGTAGTTCTTGACTGGTTCGAGCCGTCCGACACTCCCGATCACCGGTGTTCCGGGCGCGATGTCGAGATCTCGGCGGAGAGCCGAGGGGTCCGGGGACGGCCGGAGTCGGTCGACATCGACCCCGTTTGTGATCACGCGCAGCCGTTTCGGGTCATGGAGGACCCGCCGTCGGAGTATCTCTGCGAGGGCCTCCGAGACGGCGATGACCAGGTCGGTGGACCTGCTCGCCAGGTTATCGATCAGGCGGTCGGTTACTCGATCAGGGACCCGGCGTCCGTGCTCAGTGTGGATGACGACCGGTACACCGGCCAGCCGCGCGGCGCGGCTGGCCTTGAACCAGATTCCCGCATGAGAATGGACGACGTCCGGCGCGATGCTCCGCAGCACCTTGACGAGCTCCCCTGGATAGACGAGCGAGAGCTTGGACATCGCAGGGACTTGATGGAGGTCGGCGACTTCGGCCAGCCCGTCAGCGAATCTGCCGAAGAAGCCCCCGACGATCACGACGTGCACCTCGAACCCTCGCGAGGGCAGCGCCTTCGTCAAGTCGTGGAGAATCCGCTCCATCCCGCCGTAGTGGAGACCCGGAATGAGATACGCCACCCGGATGGGCCGAGGAGCCGGAGCTGAGGCCGGCACTCGTTCCTCCCCAGACTCTGCACGGGGCATCGAGCCAAAAAGATTATACAAGGGGGACCCGGGGCCTCCGCACGATCGGTGAACCCGTGGCGCGCCGAGCCATCACGCCATCGAGCGCTTCATGCAGCAGCCGCACGCTCGCCTCCCACGAATAGTGTCGTGTCACATGCCGGTGGCCGGCTTCGGCCAAACCGATCGCCCGGTGTGAGTCTTGAATCAATTCGCTGATCTTCGCCGCGAAGTCCTGTGAATCGCGCCCGATCAATACCTCTCGGCCGTCCGCGAGGTCTAGCCCGTCCACGCTGACGGGCGTCGCGACCACCGGTGTTCGCATCGACAGGGCCGCCAGGATCTTGTTCTTGATGCCCGCCCCGTAGCGCAGCGGGCATACGAAGATGCCCGCCTCGGCCAAGTAGGGCCGCATGTCAGGAACGCCACCCGTGACGTGAACGCCCGCCTGCCGTTCCAGCGCCTGTACGGCGGGCGTCGGATCCTTGCCGACGATCCAGAACTCGGCCCCCGGATGTCGTGCGCGGATCGCTGGGAAAGATTTCGTCGCAGAAATACACGGCGGCGTCTTCGTTCGGAGCGTAGTTCATGACGCCGGTGAAGACCAGTCGCTCCGGATGCCTCGACGTCGAGACTGGCGTGAAATACTCGCTGTCCACACCGTTGCCGATGGTCAGTGTCGTGGCGCCAGGCGACAGCTTCCGAACTTCCGCCTCGTCGACCTCGGAGTTGGTGATGATCAGCGCGAACGATGTGTGCAGCGATCGTTCCCACTTCGCGATCGCCATCCGGTCGACGCTCAGGAGCAACTTGCGCTTGAGCCCCGGCTCGACCCTGATCATCCGCGACAGCAGCATCGTCAACGAGTCGTGCAGATCGACGACCGCGGGCACACCGATCCCGGCCTCGATGTACTGCGTCATGGCCAGGCCGTCCACGTACACGAGATCGACGCCCTCGGAGCGGACGAGATTGCGAATGGTCTCGGCTATCTGACGGTGGTGTTCGGGATAGAGGTATCGGGTCTCGGTGAAGGCCGCGACGTGCAGACGATGCCGCTGCTTGCTCCACCAGGTGGGTGGCTGCGGACCAGGCGGCGGTAGGGCCAGCATGCGCGCGAAGACGTTCGGGACCTCGGCGCCGGCCAGAAACATCTCGTGACGCTCGCGGGAGCTACACCGGGTCGCCAGGTGTAGCTCGTGCCGAGTCGCCAGCCCCCGGCACAGGCTGAACAGTCGAGGCGATCCCGGCATGTTCGGCGGTTGCCGGTGTGTCACCAGCCAGTACCAGGATCTTCATCGAATGGTGTCCGGACCTCGTGCTACCAGCAAAGGCCGTCGTACGTCGCCGGCGTGGTGGCGTGCTTGGCAATTCGCGCAAGATCGATGACGGTCTGCGAGGGGCGGGCGCCCAGGATCGCTCGGGCGAACTCGGGGGACTGGTAGCCGACGACGATCACGTCCGATGCCGCCACGATGTCCTCGACCTTGTCCACCAGCAACGACGACAGATGCGGGATATGCTCCTCGATGAACCGCTTGTTCGCGCCGACCAAGCGGCTGAGTGACACGTTCTGGTCATAGATCTGGATCGCATAGCCCTTGCCCAGCAGGGTCTCGATCACCTCGACCAGCGGGCTCTCACGCAGGTCGTCGGTGTTCGGTTTGAAGGCCATGCCCAGGAAACCCACCCGTTTTTTGCCGAGGCTCAACAGCTTCTGAGTGGCCAGCCGCACCTGCGCCGCATTGGACTGCAAGATGGCGTTCAGCACCGGGCTGTCGAGGTCGAACTGCTTGGCCTGATACGTCAGGGCGCGCAGGTCCTTGGGCAGACAGGAGCCGCCGAACGCGAACCCCGGCTTCAGGTACGTCGGCGCCAGGTTGAGCTTGGTGTCCTGACAGAAGATCGACATCACCTCGTGGCTGTCGACGCCCATCTTCTTGGAGAGGTTGCCGATCTCGTTGGCGAAGGTCACCTTCAGCGCATGAAACGCGTTGTCGGTGTACTTGACCATCTCGGCGATCCGTATGGAGGTCCTGATGACCGGCGCCTGGATCTTGGTCAGGAACTGCAGCAGCGGGGTGCCGCTACCTGGATTCCGCTCGCCCACGACGATCTTCGGCGGGTGGTCGAAGTCGTGCACGGACGAGCCTTCCCGCAGGAATTCGGGGTTGTAGCAGACTTCCAGCCCGTGCCCGGCGCTCTTCCCCGAAAATTTCTCAAGGATCGGAATCAGCACGTCTTCGCTCGTACCTGGCAGCATCGTGCTCCGCAGCACCACCAGGTGCGGTGACGTCTTGTCCCGCACCGCCGCGCCGATGTCCTCGCAGACTCGCCGCAGATAGGTCAGGTCGAGGCTACCGTTCGCCTGGCTCGGTGTGCCCACGCAGACGAACGTGATATCGCTCGCGCGGACCCCCTCCAGCGAGGAGGTCGTCGCCGACAGTCGGCCCTGGGCCCGCGCCTCCTTCACGAGGTCGACGATGTCAGGTTCGACGATCGGCGCGACGCCGGCGTTGATGGCATCGACCTTCCCCTGGTTCACGTCGACTCCGACGACCGTGTGGCCATCCCTGGCCAGGCAGGCGGCGCACACAGTGCCGACGTAGCCGAGGCCGAACACGCTGATGTTCATCTGCGGTCACCTTTCATCACGCATGCCCGTCAAGTCGTCGGCGACGGGAGAACCGGATACAATGCCGGGAGCTTCGCCTCGCAAGCGGTTCAGCAACCAGGCGCCACGCCGCTGGCCTTGAGCGTCAGCTTGCCCGGCGTATGCTGGCGCACGACACCCAGACGCGGCATGCCGACTTCGAGCGGAGAAGCGGCCGATCGAGCGGACAGCCCGGCAGCGTGAGCGAAACCGTCATGCCCGCATCGGCGGCAAGCCGCAGCGTCCGCGCATCGAACAGGCCGAAGGGCAGCGCCAGGTACGGCAGCGCGTCCCGGAACCGCTCGCGGAGGGCTTCGTCAGCCTGTCGGATCTCAGCGACCAGCTCCTGGTCAGGAAGGAATGGCAATGCCGCGTGCGACACGGTGTGGACGCCCACATCGGCGCCCGTGCGCGCGAGAAAGCCTGCCAGCTCCTGCTCGGTCATCGCGCGCTGGTCGGTGCGCGATCCGAGCTCGTTCTCGAGCCGCATCAGGGGCTCCTCGAGCGTCCTCGGCCAGCGCCCGGCGTGCTCGGCCAGCACCCACTGGCGGAGCGGCCGCACCGGTCCCTCCGCGGCCGGCTGGCCCAGCCGATACGCCGTCGGCAGCTCGCATTCGTCCTCGAATCGCTGCCAGCGCTCCGAATAGGCTCGCGATGCCGAGTCTTCGAGCCGGTCCCACCAGAATCTCCGCCCAGTGTCTAGCGCGTCGCTCACTGCAAAGATTGTGAGCGGCATTCCGTGGCGCTTCAGGAACGGCTCGGCGGCGAGCCACGAAGCATAGCCGTCGTCCGCCGTCACTGCCAGCATCCCCTTCGTGCTTCGACCGGCGATGTGTCGGCCGACGAGGTCGCGTAGTGGGACGATGGTCCCCAGACCCTCGAGTGTGTCCACAATTGCTTCCAGAAGCCCCAGCGGCACGTGCATCGATGAGCGCGACGGCGTTGCGTCCGCGTCGATACCATGGAAGCAGAGGACGGCGCCACGCGTGCCTACTACCCGCCCTACGGCGGCGGCCAGCCGATCCATCAAGGGCATGTCTAGAGCAGTTGACGCGGTACTCACTTCCTCAATCTCTTGCTGACCTTCGCCGGCTTGCCAGCCGGTCCCCTGCGTACGCTGGCGACCGAGGTCGATCGCGCGTCACCGGCAAGGCCCCTGAGATTGGGTGGCGAAGGCGAGGGACGTGCCGAGTAGGACTCCGCGAGCAACGGCCGCATCGTCAACAGCGCGGCTGACGCCTTCGATGACGCCGTAGTCATGCCAGAGGATCAGTCCACCGGGGCGGATCACTCGAAGTGCGTTGGCAGTGTCCTGGCGGACATATTCATACTCGTGACACCCGTCGATGAAGATCAGATCGAATGGGCCTCCGAGCTCGCGCCAGTCCAGCCGCGTGAGTCGCCGAACACCTGGCGAATGCGTTTGGCGGCCGGGGTGTCGCGGAACTTCTGCCCGACCATCGACGCCGCCGGGACATTCCCAGGGTCGTGGTCCACGCTTCCTTCGCGCCAGTCGGGCGGGAGATCGACGGTTGTGACCATGCCGTCCTCGAGCAGTAGGTTCTCGGCGAGGTTCAGCGTTGTGCCTCCGTCGAACGTGCTGATTCTCTCGAGCACCCTGCGGGCCCGTAACTCGTGTACCAGCCCGCAAAGGGTGGCCAACTCGAGCACCGTAGGCGCCCCGTCGGTGTGTCGCGAGAGAAATCGGGACAACCTCACATCGGCGTCCGCGATGGTCGGAACCACCGAGGTTACGGGGACTCGCGGCAGACGCCCGTAGGTCCACGAACGAATGGCGTGGTAGGTTTCCGGGTCCTGAAGCAGCGCCTGGATCGGGAAAGCCCGACGGGTCAGCAGACGCCACGTGCGGGTGGGGTGTCGCAGGAAGCGACCAACTCTGCCTGCTACGCCGACAGCATTCATAGGGCCTCCTCGTCGAGCGGACCACGGCCTCTCTCCGACGCGACGATCCTAAGGGCAAGCCAACTCGCGTCACGTTTGAGACTTCGAATACAGCCACGATGGACGTGGTGTTCACTCCGCCAGTCTCTTGATAACCTTCGCAGGGTTGCCGGCGATGACGAAATTGCCCGGGTAGACGCCGGCACACACGGCGCCGAAGCCGACGACCGAATTTGCCCCGATGCTCGTGCCGGGCAGGATACCGGCCTGCGCGGCGACCCAGACGTTGTCCTCGAGGATCACCGGCGCGACACGGATCGGCGCGGTGGGGTCGTGGCGATCGACGCCGACGCTGTGGAAGTCCGTGTCCATGATGCTCGAGCGTCCGAGGATCGCCCGCCGGCCGATTCGGATCTCGCGCGCAGCAGGCGAAGCTGGTCCCGTTGACGAACGAATCGTCCCGATCGCTGATGATCGCATCGGCCGTCGTACGTCCACGGCGTCACGGTCATGCCGACCCGCACGTTGTCGCCGAAGACGACCGCGGCCCGGCCCGCGGAAGATCAGCCGCCCATCGATGCGCAAGTTGCGCCCGGCCTCGAACCGGATGCCGCGCAGCCGGCACCACACACGACACCACAGCCCCTTGAGGATCGCGCGCCCCTCACGACTGGCCACGCGGGGCTCCGCGAAGCGCGCGACCCAGCAGCGCAAGCGGGGAGCGCGGCGCAGGCCGCGCGGCAGCGGCGGCGGGCCACGGCGATGCCGCGTCAGTCATCGGCGAGGCACCTGACGACGACGGCGGGATTCCCGGCCACGACCGTGTTGGGCGGCACCGACTTCGTCACCACCGCGCCGGCGGCCACCACGGAGTTGTCGCCGATCGTCACGCCCCGCATGATCGTGCAGCGGAGACCAAGCCAGACGTTTCGTCCGATGACGACGGGGCCGATCTCACCCGCCGCGAGCGGGCCTCTGGCCAGGCGCTGCGAGGGCGACACCGGGTGGTTGGTATTGTCGAATATGGCCACCTCACCCGCAATGAGCGTGTCATCGCCGATGCGCACGCTGCGTGTCACGCTGATCACGCCGCGATAGTTCAGGCTGACCCGATTGCCGATGACGAGCTCCGCGTTGGGTCCCACGTCCCAGGTGCACGGGACTGCCGATGTGGACATCGTCCCCGACCTCGATGCACCCGTTGCCGATGATGAGCGGCGGTGCGCCTTCGAGGTTCAGCCGGCGGCCGACGCGTCGGCATCGATAGCGGAAGATCGGCTCGCGATAGAACAGCTTGGTCAGGAATCGCCACGCGATCGACGCACACCTGGACCAATCCATAGAGCGACGCCGACGAGCGGGCGCACGACCGGCAGCCTCACGCCCTGGAGCGCGCGCCGAGCGGGCCGCGCGTAGCGAAGCACGCCCCGGCCTTGGCGCGCGGCCTCGACCATGTCCTTCCCAGCTCACACGCGCTCCATCAGGGACGAACCACGGCCAAGTGCGACCATCTCCGCACTCGGCGATCTTCGCGGCAAGGCGGTGGCCGGGTCGGTCCCAGTGACCGTCGCGCGTCAGATACAGGGCTTCGCCTCCAGCAATCGCCCATTCCCGGAATCCCGGCAGCAGATCGACCACGTCGATCCCAGCCCGCTGGGCGATGCTGCTTCATCTCGCGCTGGGGACGGTCGATCTCCGCCTGGGGGGTCGGTCCGGGCTGCGCGCGACGAACTCGGCGAACTGCTTGTCGGAGAGCTGCACCCCGAGCGGGATCAGTACCAGCACGACGCGACTGCCGTCCTCGGAGGCGATGGTGCGCATCCGTTCGAGCAGCAGGCCCGTCAGCTCGAGGCCTCGCGCCATGCGCGCGTCGTTCGGCCGAACTGAACATGCCATCAACGTGCGAGTGAGAGCTGCTGGGCCTCGGCCCGCGTCTCTCGAGTGCGCTTGGCGCGGATCACCACTTGCCACGTGTGAAAACGGGTCGCGAGGAATCCCTTCAACTCGGTGAGCTTGAAGTCCAGCGACGACGCCTGGAGCCCTCGGCGCGTCGACCAGCGCCCCATCCTCGCATCGTGTGAAACCGTTGCCGCAGATTGTCGCTGACGTCGTTGTACAACGTCATCGCCACCACGATGAGATCGGGCTTCCAGCGCCGGCCGTAGCTCGTCAGGTACTGCAGCTCGTCGTCCGTCCCCCACCCACTGACGCTCGCGTTGATGACCTCGACCGGCCGGCCAACCCTGGCCGCCAGCTCACGCTGCAGCAGGCTCGGAAACGAATCCTCGAACGGCACCTGCAGCGCTTCGATGAACGAGTCCCCCAAGCACCAGCACGCGGAAGACGCCGGGGGGCTTCTCGACCGGATGCTCGCCGTCACGCATGCCGGCCGAGTTGAACGAGACCGACTGCCCGAACTGCGGCAGGTAGGTCACCAGCCCCGGCCAGTGCAGCGCGAGACCGTCGCGGTCTTGATGCCAGACGCCCATCGGCTGCGGGTAGAAGTAGCGCAGCCCCACCTCGACGACGGCGAGGGCGACGATCAGCGCGAGTCGACGACGACGACCGCGTTGGCGAGCCACCGGGCGGCGCGCCTCACAGGCGGCCCTCGGCGTCAAGCGCACGGATGCGGGCGGCGAGGATCTCGGCGATGAGCGCACCGCCCTTCTCGTTGGGGTGCATGGTGTCCCAGAAGTACGGGCGTGCGTCTGATGGATCCTCGAACTCGCGGCCAGGTCGACGACCTCCGCGCCCTCCTGGCGGCCGACGTCCACGATCGCGCGATTGTACGCACGGTGCAGGCTCAGGAGCGGCGACACGCCATAGGCACCGGCGAAGTACGGGAAGAACACGTTGGCCTGCTGGAGCTCCTGCCCGTCATACCGGGCTGGACCACGGTCGGCAGCGTCACCAGCAACGGCTTGACGCCGTGGGCGGTCGAGGAGCTCGGACCATCGCCGTCGAGGTTCGACCGATACCGGCTGGGCACGAAGTCGTCGAACGTCTTCGACGCTCTCGGCGTCCGTGGCGACGGCGGGCTTGGAGCACCAGCGGCCGCAGGTTCACGAACAGCAGCTTCTTGTACGCCTTGACCAGGTAGCTCTGGTCGAGCAGCTCGGCCAGCCATGCGTGCTCGTCGACCCGACGCGGCGTTGGCCGGGTCGGTCTTCATCAAGTCGTTCCAGCCGATGTAGATGATCACCATGCTGGGCTGGTACTGCAGCAGCTCGTCGCGAATGCGGGCCAGCGCGAACGTCGAGTTGTAGCCCTCGATGCCGGCGTTGATCACCTCGAACCGCCGGCGACGCTCCGCCGTCGTTCAGCTGCCGCTCGAGCTGGCTCGGGTAGCCGATCTGCCAGAAGCCGGTGGCGAACGTGCACGAGTCGCCCAGCGCGATGATGCGATAGACGCCCGGCGCCGGCTGATCGTCGAACTCGGGGCCGACGAAGCCCTTGGAGTTGATGCGAAACTCCTCACCCCGCGAATTCGTGTACCGGATGTTCGGCCTCAGCTCCAGACGCCCCGTCCGGCGAGTTGTAGTGCTCGTACGACGTCCGGAAGTAGAGCGCCCAGATCCGGATGGCGCCCTCGGCCACGCCGAGCAGGCCCACCGACGATGATCACCGAGAACAGGATCTGCTTGCCGACGCTGAACCGGCGACCGCTGGCGGCGTTGCTGGCACGTTCACGCTGCCTCGCTCTCCCGATCGTCGGACGGCCGATGCCACCTGCATGCGAGGTCAGGCCGCCCGCTCGGCCGGCGGGGCGAGCGCGCGACAACCGCCAGATCGCGCTGCCCAGCATGATGAAGAGCCACAGGTACGAGTAGTAGAGAAGCGAGAGGAACGCGCCGTTGACGAGGCACGCGATGATCGCGCCGGTCACCGCGTCCGCGTAGCAGCGAAGGGCGAGGGCATCTCCGCTCGTCCCGCCCCGTCGGCGCGTCCGGCCGCTCCGGTAGCCACCTGCCGGAGATCTCTTGAATGTGCGCACGAGAAGAAGGAGCACCACGATCGCGCCCGGCGATCCCGAGCTCGGCCAGCAGCTCCACGAACAACGAGTGCGGCGATGATGCTGCCACCCAGATCCCGGCCGTACTTCTCGAGCTGGTCGGCCGACTGGTACGCCCCGACCATCCAGCGGAAGTTGCCGCCGCCGACCCCAAAGATCGGATTCGCTCGCCACATGCGCATGCCGATCGACCAGATCTCGAGGCGCATGTCGGCCGTGCCCTCGTCCGTGTTGCTGATGCGACCTGATCTCATCCCAGTAGCTCGAGCCGACGAACGGCAGCACGACGACCACGATCAGCCGCGATGACGACGAGGCCGATCCACTTCCGTCGGCGATCTCGCCAGGCAGTACAGGAAGACGGCACAGAGCCCGAGGAAGCCACCGCGGGAGACGTTGTTCGGCGGCCATCGCTGCCGAGGAACACCAGGATCGACACCACGCCAGCAGTCTTCACGAGCCGGCGCTTCGTCGGCGAAGATCGAGAAGTACGCGAACGGAGATCGCCATTCCCATCATCGCAGCCACGTAGTTCTCGTCCTGCCCACCGGAAGCGCCCGACGGACCGTACCCGTCCGTTGAAGACCGCCCACGTCCCCACGTAGAAGGCGACGGCCACGAACGTGTAGATCCACACTCTCACCTTCCGGACCGAGGTGACGAGCGACGGCAGCGGCAAGCAGATGCACAGCAGGACGGTGGCCATTCCATACAGCGACCAGAATGCCGAGAAGGTGTTCGCGGCCAGGGGCACGCCGGCCACCATGACCACGAGAAACGCCACGAGCAGCGCGCTCTGGCGGCTCCAGCGCTTGTCTTTGTTCAGTAACCAGCCGACCAGCAGGACGGCGGAGATCATCAGCGGAATCGCCCAGCGGATGCGTACGGCCGCCCGTACTCGAACCAGAGCCAGACCAGGAGCAGGACAGAAGGGGACGCCGAGCGCGCTCCTTGACGGTCGTGCCCGACGGGATCCGGCTGCGACGAGGCCGGGTAGACGCCGCCCGGGACGCGATCGTCATGCGACACTCCCGTGCTGCCGGTGCCAGCTCACGAGGTTGATGAGCGCCCACAGCTTGCTCTCGTGGTTGGTGCGTCCGGCCAGGTGCTCGGCCTTGATTCGCTCGACCTCGGCGGAGTCGAGATAGCCGAGACGCCGAACCTCGCGCTCCGACAGGATCTCCTCCATCGTGGCGCGGAGGTCCGTCCGCAGCCACAGCGCCAGCGGGATCGAGAAGCCCATCTTGCGACGATCGAGAATGGTGGCCGGCAGCAGGCCGCGGAACGCCTCGCGCATCAGCACCTTCTTGCTGCGGCCCTGCACCTTGAGACCGGCGGGCGCCGTGGCCATGAGCTCCACCAGCGGGTGGTCCAGGAACGGCACGCGGACCTCGAGCGAGTGGCGCATGCTGACGCGATCGGCCAGCGTCAGCAGATCGCCGACCAGGTACGAGTCGAGATCAGCCCGCATGGCGCTATTCAGGACGCCGTCGGCGTGCGTGGAGCCGAACACCCGCCGCACCAGGTCCTCGGCGTCGTCCGGCCCGGCCTGGCGCCGGAAGTCCGGCGCCAGCAGCCGGCGGCGATCGCCCGGCGAGAATGTCGTCACCATCGCCGCGTACCGGTCGGCCGCCCCCAGTCGCGCCGTGGCGAAGAAGCGTTTGGCCTGGTCGATCCAGCGCCGGCCGGATCGGACGTCCGGCAGCCGGCCCACCGCGGCCTCCAGCCAGCGGGGCCGGAGCAAGCCGGGCAGCCGCGCGTACCGCTCCGCCCACAGCATCCCGAGATAGCGCTGGTAGCCGCCACCGATCTCGTCACCCCCGAGTCCCGACAGCGCGACCGTCACGTGCTCCCGGGTCAGCTTGCTGATGTAGTAGTTGGGGATGACGGACGAGTCCGCGAACGGCTGCTCCATCGTCGCGACCAGGTCCGGCAGCAGCTTGGCGGCATCCGGCGACACGACGAACTCGCGGTGCTCGGTACCGTACCGCTCGGCCACGATCCGGGCGAAGGCGCGCTCGTCCTGGAATGCCCCCTCACCTTCGTAGCCGATCGAGAATGTCTTCACCGGCTTGCTCGACTCCTGCGCCATGACGGCCACCATGGCGCTGGAATCGACGCCGCCCGAGAGGAAGGCGCCGAGCGGCACCTCGCTCATCAGGTGACACTTCACGCTGTCGCGAAACTGAGCGAGGAACTGCTCGCGCCACTCCACCGGCGACCGGTGCTCGCCCTCGCGGTACTCGACGTCCCAGTACCGATGCGTGCTCACCGCCTCACCGTCGTAGATCAGGTAGTGCGCCGGGGGCAGCTCGACGATGTCGCGCCAGATCGTCTCCGGCCCGGGAACGTAGAGGTAGGCCAGGTACCGTTGCACGCTCGCCTGGTTGAGTACCCGCGGGAATCCTGGCACGCGAGCGAAGGCGCGCAGCTCCGAGGCGAAGTACAATCGCCCGTCGAACCGGCCGTAGTAGAGCGGCTTGATGCCCAGCCGGTCGCGGGCCACGAACAGGCGATTGCGCCGCTCGTCCCACAGTGCGTACGCGAACATCCCGCGCAGCCGGGCAACCCCCTCGTCACCGTACTCCTCGTAGAGGTGCAGGATGGTCTCGGTGTCGCTCTGGGTGTAGAAGTGGTGTCCGCGCCGCTCCAGATCGTCACGGAGCTCGTGGTAGTTGTAGATCTCCCCGTTGAAGACCGCCCACACCGACTTGTCTTCGTTGTGCATGGGCTGCCGCCCGCCGGCGACGTCGATGATGGACAGACGCCGCATGCCCAGCCCGACCCGATCGCGGACCAGGAACCCGTCATCGTCGGGGCCCCGATGCGATATCGAATCGCTCATCGACCGCACGAGGGCCTCGTCGACCGGGCGACTGGCGGAGCCCGCGATTCCGACGATCCCGCACATCAGTGTTTTCTCCCCGGGGTCGATGGCGCGGGCGTAGCCAGCCGCTGCTCGTGGCGCCCGGCAATCGGATCCGCGACCATCCGGATCGCTCCGAGCAGCCGGCGCTCGTCGGCCTCCCAGTTGTATCGCCGCACGATGGCCTCCCGACCGCGCCGGCCGCATGCCTCGCGGACAGTCGGATCCCCCATCGAGACGATGGCCTCGGCCAGCGCGGCCGCATCCTGATCCTTGAAGACCAGGCCACAGCGCTCCTCCGTCACGATCCGCTCCGTGGGCCGCGCGCTGGACACGATCACCGGCTTGCCCAGCGACATGTAGTCGAACAGCTTGTTCGGGATCGTGGTCTGCCAGCTCGCGGTCGCGTGGTGCGGCACGAGCCCGACGTCGCACCGGGTCAGGACGCTCAGCGCCTGCCGGTACTCGAGCCAGCCCAGGAACTCGACACAGTCGGTCACGCCCGCCTGCCGCGCTTGCTCCCGGAACAGCCCTTCGTCCCGCCCCGAGCCGATCACCTGCAGGCGCGCGCGCGGGAGCCGGCGACGGACCTCGCGCATCGCCTGGATCGCCGTCCCGAGACCTCGCGGCGCCTCCAGGAGCCCCAGGTAGGCGACTACCAGGTCGTCGGGGCTCCGCGTGTCGGAGCGCGCGTCGTCGATGGCCTGCAGCTCCTGGCCGCGGTCGACCGACGGCGTGTTCATCACCACGGACATCTTCGAGGCGGGCACGCCCATGGCCGCCAGCCGATCCCGCGACTCGTCCACCACCACCAGCACGTGATCCACCAGCCGTACCGCCAGGCGCTCCACGGCGCCGATGAGCCGCGGGTTACGGACCAGCCGGTCGCCCCGACGGGCGCGGCCGGCGTCCCAGACGTCCTGGATCATCGCCGGGTAGTTCTCCGCCATGTCGAGCACCACCGGGATGCGGAGGGCACGGCCCACGAGCACCGCGGTCAGCGCCAGCGGGAGATCCCGGACGACGATCGCGCCCGCCCGCTGCCGTCGCGCCGTCCGCCAGATGGCGCGGAGCCACACCGGATTGAAGAACGCCGGGAAGCTGGCCGCGGCGCGGAGCCGATCCGGCAACCACGACATGACGGGCAAGCGGTGGATGTGCAGGCCGTCGCGCAGCTCGTACCGGGGCTGACCCTTGCGGTTGCGGCAGACGAGATGCACGGCGTGCTCTCGCCCCAGCGAGCGCGACACCTTCTCGACGCGCACGTCCCACGGGTAGTCAGCATCCCAGACCTTGCAGATCGTCATTGGTCCGACTCGCGCATCCCGCGCCCCTCAGCAGTTGGCATCGGCGTCGGAGTCTCCCCGCATCAGATGCCACGAATCGAGCGGCGGGTTATCCGCCAGCGCCCCGGTGCGGTCGTGGTAGGCGGCATTCAGCGTCCCGGCCATCGCCACGAAGCCGTGCCGACGCAGCCGGTCGCCCAGCGCTCGCAGCGATGCGGTGCAGAACAGGACGTCGGCCCGCTCACTCCGGCAGAGCGCGACCGCGGAGGTCAGCAGGGCGTCCAGCACCGCGGGCTCGTCGGGATCGGCGACGCAATCGACGAGCGTGCCCATGCGGATGTCGCCCATGCGTGGATCATTGGCGAACTGCCGGATCTTCACGATCGCGTAGCCCAGGAGCCGGCCCTCGCGGCGGCACGCCAGCAGCCGATACGCACCCATGCGGCGTCCGTACCGGGCCAGGTATCGCTCGTCGCGGAACACCCAGACTCCGAGCCTGCCCTTCACGCGCTCGGCGAGCTCGGTGTAGCTCGCGTCGAACGCGTGCTCTCTCGCGACGGTGGCGCCGGACACGCGGCGCTGACGGAGCGCACCCGTTGCGGCATGCGCGGCGAAGGCAACGCGCGACCAGCGCAGCCACCGGCCCCGACACGCGCGTCAGCACCGCCCACAGCCGCGCGCGGCGGCCCGTCAGGAACTGACCACCCCGCTGCGCGAAGGTCCGTACGAACGCACGGGAATTCAGGACCCGGACGTACTGCGGGAGCACGCCGAGATGGCACCAGCCCACGCCCTTGAAGACCCGGAGAGCCGCCTCCTCGACGTGGAGCGTCAGACCGATGCCGACCGCCTCGTTGAGCTTCTTGACCACGAGCGGCGCAACCGGCCCGTTGCGGTGCTCCGGCAAAACGACGAGGCCGACTGCCCACGAGGCGTCGTGGAGACGGCCACCGACCGAGAGCTGCACCGGCGTGGTCGCCACGTGACCGATGACCTCCTGCTCCTTGAGGAACAGGACACGGGGCGGGCCGTTGGAGTCTCCGTTACCGTCGATCGCGCCACGATCCTCGCTCTTGGGCCACACGCGCTGGACGAAGCGGTCGCAGGCCTCGGCCAGCTCGGGCTCGTACAGGCGGACGGCGTAGCTCCCCTTGGCCATACGCGCTCTCAGGCCCGCACGCCATAGTCGAGCAGGATCTCGCGAATCCGCTTCACGCTCACCATCTCCATCACGTCGCCGATGTCGATGCTGACGCTGAAGTCCTTCTCCAGGGCGGCGATGAGGTTCAGGTGCCCCATGGAGTCCCAGCCCTCCACGCTCTCCGGCGAGGAGGCGCCGTCCAGGCTTTCGGGTTCAGCGCCGAACACGCGAGCGACGATATCCTCGACGGTGCTCACGCGGTCGCCCTCTTAGCCGTCGCGGCGATCCACGATGGGGTTTCGACACGCCCGGCGCGAAGATCCAGGACCCAGCGCTGGGTGCCGCCGGCCTCGCCGTCGGTGCTGAATCCGTGACGGCTGAAAAAGTCTGCGCAGGGCCCGTTCTTCGGGGTCGGAATGAACTCTCCGGCCAACCGTGTGACGCCCCGCCGCGCCGCGGCGTCGGAGATCTCGGTCAGAAGCGCTGTCTCCACCGACAGCCCCATCACCCGACAGCTCAGCAGGACGTTGTCGATGACCCAGGCGTCGTCCTCTTCGCGCACGACGGCGGTGCCGACGAGGCCGTGGTCACCGAAGCGATCCGCGACATCGAGAACGTACACGTGGTGATCCGACGGAGGCCACGAAGCGCTTGACGTCCGGCGTTTGATACCGGCGCGTCGTCGTATTGAACTGGTTGGTCTTGTTGAACATCTGCACCGAGCCGCTCCACGTGGTGGGCCTGGGCCGGCCCGATCTCCGCGCGGATCTCGAGCGAATGAAGGTATTGGTCGAGAGATCCGCTGGACTGCTCGAGCGCCTGGCGCTTTCGGTTCGCTTGATACTGGCCGCCGCGCTGCTCGTCCTCCCGCGTCACCGCCAGCAGCTCGAAGTCGGTGAGGTCTTCCAGCGTCGCGCGATACTGCGAGGCGTCCTTGGGCATCTCCACCACGAGGACCTCGGGGAGCATCTGCCGCACCAGCTCGCGTTCGACTGGGTTGTCGTCCAGGAAGACCAGAGCGTCGCGGCCGATGTTGAGCTCGGCGGCGATCTCGGCCAGATTCTCCGCCTTGTTGCGCCAGTTGATCCGCACTGCGCTGAAGTGCTCCTCGCGCAGCACCATATGCTTGTGATCACGCAGGACGGGCAGCACGTCGTCGGGGTTGTTCTTGGAGCATATGGCCAACAGGATGCCGCGCCTCGTCAGATTGAGCAGCGCTTCCTGGAAGTCGACGTACTCGATCCCCGGCGCCGCGGGCCCCAGCTGGATGCCTTCCGGGCCCAGCTCTCCGACCACGCCACCCCAGAGCGTGCCGTCCAGGTCGACCACCACGCATTTCCGCGTGAGGCCCTTCAGGGGCTTGATGTAGCGCATCGACGCCCGCGCCAGCTCGCGCAGCGCGGGATCGGCGTGCCGCATGCGGGCCATGTAGCGCAGCTTGCGGCTCTGTCCCTGCTCGAGCCCCACTCGCGCGAGGATCGCGCGCAGCGGCACCAGGAACGTGTGCGTCTCGGCGGCCAGCGCCTGGGCCAGGTCGCGATCGAGATCCGCGGTCCACTGGATGAGGCCGTCGCCGCGCCGGTTGTCGAGAATGCCGTGCGGGCTCGGGCTGCTGAGCGCCAGCTCGTGCACGGCGATCAGCGCGTTGCTGCGAGAGCGCAGCTCGCGCACCAGCGCGACGATGGTGCTTTGGATCTCGCCCTTGCCACGCGCCAGCTCCTCCGCGGAGGGCACGCCGCGAACGGCCGGGAACAGATCCTCGAGATCCAGCGCCAGGAATACGATGTCGGGGCTGAAGGCGTAGAGCCCACTCGCCGGCGAGAGAATATCCTGCGTGTACTGATTGTACGGCGCGATGTAGAACTCCGGCGTCAGTCCGGCCCGTCGGCACTCGACGTCAAGGAACGGAACGAGGGGATCGAGCACGTAGGAGCTCAGCAGCGCGATCCGCACCGGTCGGCCAGCGACCTCCCCGAGCTTCGGCCGCTCGCGATGAGCAAACGTGGCGCTGGCGGAGGTCGGGTCCAGCTCGACGAGGCGATTCAGCGCCCGGTGCGCCTCCACGGCCTGCCCGGCGCCTTTGAGCAGCCGGTAGAGAAGTCGCTGGGCTTCGACGTCCGACGGGTCGCGCTTCAGCACGTCGCGGATCGTCGCCTCGGCCTGCACGGCGTCGCCTGACCGCAGCTGCGCCTGGGCCAGCTGGCGGGCCGTGGCGCCGAGCCGCAGGCCCCGGGCCGAGGCCGCCTTCAGGAGGTCAGCGGCCTCCAACAAACGGTTGCCACCGATCAACCGGTGGCCGAGCATCGCCGTCAGCGGCTCGATCTCCGGAGCTTGCGCCAGCTCTGCGGCGGCGATCAGCTCCCTCAGGCTCCGCTCCATCCCCTGGTCGGTGCTCGCGTTCATATCTCAGACTCCTGGTGCCCGGCGCCGCTTGATACGCTCCATCAAAAACCGCAGCTCGAGTCGCGCGACCTCCCTCCGGGTCAGCGTCCGTCCCCCACCCCCGGCCAGGAGGTGGTCGAGCACGTCGGACACCGGTACGAACCATCCTCGCTTGTCCGCCAGGTATCGCAGCACGTTTTCGGTCGAGGGATCGACCCGACCGTTCTTCACGAAGCCCTTGCCGAAGTGGGTCGAGACGATGCAGATGCCGCCGCTGGCCTCGAGCCGGTCGATGCGGTCACGCGTCAGCAGTCGGTTGAATGCGTGGACGTCTGGCGCGTCCGCGGTCGAGAACCAGTACCGCACGTACGGCGCACTCGTCACGTGATAAGGCATGGCCGGGTCGACGTCGAGCATGTTCAGTTGATCGAAGGTGAAGTTGCGCACATAGCGGATGACGTCGCGGCACACATCGCCCCAGAAGAACGGTGATCCTTCCCGCTCTCCCTCATAGGCGTCGCCGTCCTGGCGCCCGAGGGCTCGGATCAGCATCCGCAGCGCCGCCGAGCGAAAACGGTTGGAGCCCCAGTAGAGGTTCTCGCGATTCTGGCCGTGGTTGCAGGAAAGCCGCGGATAGCTCCCGAACTCGCTCTTGATCAGCTCCAGCGCCTCGAGCGTTCGTTCGCGGCGGGACGACTCCATCGTGGCGCCGTGGAAGGCCACTTCGAAGCCTGCACCGACGAGCTCGTGGACGAACCCGAGATACTTCTTGTCCTGAAGAGTCTCCGCGGCGAAGAAATTCCGGCTTCCCTCCGGACAGTCCAGTGGCCACACGGTCTTGGTCGTCCGGAAGCCGTAGTCGCGGAGCATCGCATACACCGGGCCCACATTCTCGAGGGTCGAGTCGTCGGTGTCGTCGAGTACCGAGAACGCAAAGCGCTTGCCGGGCGGTAGGAGGTTCATCTTCTCTTCTCAAAACCGAGCGGCGCCACGCGTGGCCGCCACCTCGCGGCCGCCGCGCACGTCGGGACCCGACGGCGCAGCCTGACGGGCGAGCAGGTGCTTGCGCACCGTCGGCAGCAGCCGCTCTCCGAGGTACTCCGCCAGTCGCTGATTGCCCTGTGGCGTGAGATGGCAGTAGTCGGTGTAAACGTCGCCGGTCACACCACCGTAGATGTCGGTGAGGTCGAAGTACAGCCCGCCGGAGCGCTCGGCGGCGGTGCGGGCGTACTGGGTGACGATGGGCCGCGCCCGGTTCTTGTACTCGACGAAGTTCTCCTGCCATTCCGTTTCCAGCTCGTGGTAGATCTTCTGCTCCAGCGGGCTGAGGACCTTCTGCTGCGTGAGCACCAGCTCGGGCTGCAGCGTGAAGACGGGAACGACGCCTTCGTGCCGCACGATCATGGCCGAGCGCTCGATCATCTTCACGAAGTTGCCCTCGGCGTTCACGCGCAGATCCTTGAGCGCCACGTCCACGTCGATGCGGGCTCGCGTCTTGCCGACGTGCCGCACCTGCTGCCAGATCGGCAGCAGCGTCTTGCCGGCCAGGTGCACCATGTGGCTCTTGCGGAACAGCCACCAACCGGTGTACTCGAGCAGCGCGCTCACCGTGGGCTCATCCAGCATCTGGTGTGACCGTTCCTGGTAGGCGTAGTCGCGGAACTGATCGAACCCGTGCTGGTACGCGTAGTAGTCGTTGAACCCGTCGATGAAGATGATCATGTCCGGCGAGTACTTCAGGATGACCTGGTTCAGATAGATGAGGTGGTGGTGGCTGTAGTGGCTGGTGATGGCGGCATTGATCACCTCGACATGGTCGCGCCCGACGCGCTCACCGAGGTAGCGCTCGAGGTAGTGGTCGATCGTCTCGTCGTTGCGGAGCAGGCCGTACTTTTCCTGACCGTAGCGCGACATCGACTGAAGCCCGTAGGCGGTCGAGCCGCCCATCACGAAGATGCGATACACGCCGTCAGGCTTGACCCGTGCGGTCTCCGTGCTGCGGCGGAATCCCTGCTGGTTCTGGAACACGCCCTTGGTGTTGCGGTAACCCGGCGTCAATCGGATGTTCTTGTAGTCGTCGAACTGATAGTTCATCAGGTGCTGGCCGTCATAGCCCGCGAAGATGCGCAGATACAGGTACGCCGACATCTCGCAGACGCCGAGGACGATCACCACCATCAAGGCGTAGCCGACGATCTTCGCCCGCCGCGACAGCGGCCGTCTCGAGAGGCTCGGCACCGGCTCGGCGCTCATAGCGACCGCCCGTTCGCCCGCGGAAGGGGCAGCGTGTACAGCCGCCGGTAGGCCTGGGCCATCGTCTCGGCACTCAGGCGCGTGTGCGCCGAGGCCGCGGCGCGCTCACCCATCGCCTTCCGAAGGCGGGGGTCACACATCAAGGCCCGGCACCGCTCGGCGAAGTGCTCGGGATCTCGGTCCTTCACCAGGAAGCCATCCTGGCCGTCCACGACGATCTCCGGGATGCCGCCGACGGCGGCCGACACCACCGGCTTACCGCACGCCATCGCCTCGACCACGCTCAGTGGCAGCCCCTCGTGCACCGAGGTACTGAGGTACAGGTCGAGCGAGCGATAGTATCCAAAGGGGTCAGGGCGGGGCGCCACGAACTCGACGTCGTCACTGATCTTCAAGTCTTCCGCTTTCCGGGCCAGCTCGTCACGGAGCGGCCCGTCGCCCAGGATGCTGAAGCGCACGGCCCGGCCTTCCTGCCGCAACACCGCCGCCACTTCGAGGAAGAGATCGAGCCCCTTGATCGGCACCATCCGTCCCACTGTTCCGATGTGGAAGACCTCGTTCGGCGATGCCGCCGTCGCAGCGCCTTCCGGAAACCTTCCGCCGTTGCGGATCACGCGGATCCGCTCCTCGCGGAAGCCGTATCGATCGATCAGGGCCCGCTTCATCTCGTCGGACACGGCCACGACGGCGGAGAATTGGTTCCGGAGGACGGCGTAGTCCAGGCGGCGCTGCCAGCCAGCGGACTGGGTCGCCGCCCCGCGGTTGCCAGGCGCCTCGGGCAGGCCGTGCACCGTCGTGACGAGCTCGCCGACCCCGAGGCATCGCGCGAGCAGCCAGGCCAGCAGGTTCTCCTTGTACCGGTGGGAATGGATCACACCGACACGCTCGGCGCGCAGCAGCCTCATCGCCCGCCACAGGATCCCCGGCAACGAGTGTCGACTCTCGGGAACGACGTAGGTTGTGATGCCGGCCGCGCGCAGCCGCTCGGTGAGCGTGCCTTCGTTCAACGCCAGCGCCACGAGGCGAAGGCCGGCCTCCTGCTGCAGGCTGCTCAGGAGGTTGAAGATCACCACCTCGGCCCCCGCCCAGAGGTCGCCGGAGAACACGTGGCAGACGGTCAAGCGCCCATCGTCCGGCGTGAGCGCCTTGCGCCTCGATGGCTCCCAGGTGACCACTTCGTCGCCTCGCGCGTACCGCAGCCACGCCACCAGCATGGCGCACTGGACCATCGTGAAGAAGTGGGCGATCCGAACGAGCGGCAGTCGCTGCAGCAGCGGCACGACACCGCTGAGGTATCCCACACCGTAGAAGGCCGCTTGCATGAGGAACAGGGCCAGGAGCAGCCGGTCACCGGTCAGCGCGCCCACCCCGCTGGCGATCAGGGCCATCAACAGAAGGATCGGCGCGAGAAACCTGAGCAGCTTGTGGCTGGCCAGCTGGAACGCGAACCGGCCATGGCGGAGCGGATTCAGCAGGTCGACGTGCGCCATGAGGACGGTGATGCCCCGCAGGAATGTGCGGATCTTGCGGCGCATCTCCGCCTTCGTCGAGGCGACCGCGACGAACCGGGCCCGCGCGGACGCGTCCGCGACCGAGCGGTAGCCGGCCCGCGCCGTCTGCAGCGCCGATCGGAAATCGCTGGCGAGATTCGACGGCCAGCGGCGTGCACAGCTCCCGGCGCATGGCGAAGCAGGAGCCGCTCAGGCCGACGATCGAGTGGAAGCGGCTCTCGAGGCGTCGCACCCACATCTCGTACTTCACATAGAGGCCCTCGCCGGTCGGATTGCCGGCGGCGTCGACCAGGCAGTCCTCCGTGCTCACCGCACCGATGGTGGGATCGGCGAAGTTCTGCACCAGGCTGCGCAGGGCCTCCGGCTCGAGGATCGTGGCGGAGTCCGTGAAGACGATGACGTCGCCGGTCGCCCCGGCCACCGCCAATCCCTGCACGTACTCCTTGCCGTTCCGCTGCGGCGCGCGCACCAGCCGGACGCCGCGCGCGGCATAGGCCTTGACGATCTCGTCGGTGCCATCGTCGGAGGCGTCGGAGGCCACGATGATCTCCAGCCGCTCGGTCGGATACTTCAGCGCGAGGGTGTGATCGAGCTTCCGCTGGATCTTGTCGGCCTCGTTCCGGGCCGCGATGATGATCGACACGGTCGGGACGATCTCGCTCCCGACGACATCGCGCGAGCGGCGCTTGCCGAGGAGCCACAGCGCGAGCGGATAGCCCACGTAGGTGTACATGACGAACGCCATCGAAACCCAGAAGAGGCCCTTCATGTGTGGGTTACCGGGCCGCGCCGAGGCCGCGAGCCATCCGGATGGTCGAGACCATCGTCTCGATGTCCCCCGCCGTCACCCACGGGTGGGTGGGCAGCGTGAGAATGCGCGTCGCGATGGAGCGGGCGGCCGGACACGGCTCCTGATCCGGCGCCAGATGCCGCGCGATGTCCGGGACGTCGCCGATGGCCGCGGGGTACGAGGCGCTGGCGCTGATCCCGGCTTCGTCGGAGCCGCCCGAGCAACGAGGCGCGATGCGCTGCGTCCCGGGCGAGAATCGGGAACCGGAGATACACCGGGCTGGCGCCCGCCACCGCCCGCGGCAGCCCGATCCCCTCACACCCTTCGAGTCCGGAGCGCAAGTGGTCCGCGTGGTCGCGTCGGATCTTGTTGTACGAGTCGACCAGGGGCAGCACCTGCTCGGCCAGCCCGCGCTGGTACGCCGAGAGCTGCGTCATCGCGAAGTCGGGCTCGAAGGAAGAGCCGCCGAGGGAGACGAACGGCATACGATCCACCAGCCAGTATCGTGAGGGCCGGAGCATCCCCGAATAGATCAGCGAGCTTCCAACCGCGGTGCACACGTCGAGCGCCGAAGCCTGAGGCAGCCGCCGCACCGCCTCGTCGATTTTCCGGGCCAGGGCGGCCTGGCCGGTGACGAGGATGCCGCCGCCCATCGTCGTGATGCCCTTACCCCGACCCAGACTGTAGAAGCCGGCGTCGCCGAAGGTTCCGCACTGCCGTGCGTCCTTCGTCGCCCCCAGGCACTGCGCGGCATCGTCGATCAAGTAGGCGCCGAAGGCGCGCGCAATCAGCTCCAGCTCGGTCAGCTCGCCGGGCAGCCCGTAGAGGCCGGAGGGGACGATGCAGAGCGCTCTGGTGAGGTCGAGTCGCACCAGCGCATTGAGATCGAGGTCGAACGTCTCGGGGTCGACGTCGCACAGGCGGATCGTGAGTCCGGCCCGCGCCACGGCGGAGGCCACCGAAAAGCACGTGTAGGCCGGAACGACGACCTCTCGCCGCTCGGAGCCCTGCTGCATCGCCTGCAGGAGGATCGTCAGGGCGGCCCGGCCGGACGACGCGAGGAACAGATGCTCGATTCCCAGGCGCTCCTGCAGATCGCGCAGGCCGCGCCGGTCGCTCGAACCCTCCACGAACGCCGGGAGGACGGAACGGACCGGCAGCGGGGCGCCCGCGGGCGCAACGAGACGAAAGAAGCTCATCGTAGGCTTGTCTGTGGTTCCAGGCGTCGACCAGGGAACCCGACCCGTCCTCTCGGACGGGTCGGGTGTCCGCGCGTGCTTCCGCGCAGTCCGCTGGTCGCTTCGCTCAAAACAGCGTGTAGATGAACGGTGCGACCGCTGACCCCTGGGTCAGCACAATGAGCCCGCCGAACAGCACGAGGATCAGCACGATCGGCAAGAGCCAGAACTTCTTCCGCTCCTTCATGAACGCCCACATCTCCAGCACGAACTCTCCCATGTCGGCCCTCCCTCAGAACTGTCGCAGCATGTGCGTTCCCGGCCTCGGCACGCAGCGCATCCGGTACGACTCGGTGCTGGGCTCGAGCCGGCGACGCATCGGATCACGACCCAGCAGTCGCATCACCAGCCCGATCGGCGTCACGACGACGAAGAACACCAGGCCGAGCAGGATGCGCGTGTTGATCCAGGCCAGCACCTCGGCCAGCTTCATCCACACCCGGTAGGCCGGCGCCAGGACTCGCGGCGCCACCAGCGCGGGCACGATGAGAACCACGGCCAGCGTCACCGCCCACAGGCGCGGGCTCTGATGCCGCCACACCATGGGCCAGAGACCGATCAAGCCGAAGATGCCGCCGACCAGGAGACCGAAGCTGCGCAGCTGTCCGCGCGTGTCTGTGTGTGCCATGCGGTTGTCCCGTCCCCTCAGTCCAGCTCGAACTCTTTGCGCCAGTCGGTGTCGCCGGCCAGCGGCTTCTGCTGTGCCTTCTCGAGCACGCAATTCTCCAGAACCAGCACGTCCATCTCGGTGCGCATGAAGCAGCGGTAGGCGTCCTCCGGCGTGCACGACGATCGGCTCGCCGCGCACGTTGAACGACGTGTTGACGAGCACGCCGCAGCCGGTCTTGCGCCTCGAAGCGCCTTGATCAGCCCGTAGTAGCGCGGATTGGTCGCCTCGTGGACGCGTCTGGATCCGCGCCGAGTAGTCGACGTGGGTGACGGCCGGGATGTCCGAGCGCGGCACGTTGAGCAGGTCGATGCCCCACAGCGCTCTGCTGCTCGGCGCTCATCGGCGTGCGCGCGCTTCTCGACGCACCGGGCGCCACCAGCAGCATGTAGGGGCTGTCGCAGTCCAGCTCGAAGTAGTCGGCCACGCGCTCGCGCAGCACCGACGGCGCGAACGGCCGGAACGATTCGCGATACTTGATCTTGAGGTTCATCACCGACTGCATCTTCGGCTGCGCGGCGTCGCCGAGGATGCAGCGGCCGCCGAGCGCGCGCGGCCCGAACTCCATCCGCCCCTGGAACCAGCCGACGACCTTCCCGGCGGCCAGCTCGTCGGCGACGCCGATCGAGCAGCGTCGGCGTCGCTCAGCCGCTCGTAGGGCGCGTCCTGCGTCTCGAGGTAGCGCTCGATCTCGTCGTTGCCGAAGCGCGGGCCGAGATAGGCGCCGCTGCATCGCGTCGTCGGGCCGGCTGGTCTTGCGCGGCGCGGCCCTCCAGGCGATGCCAGGCCGAGCAGCGCGGCGCCGACCGCACCGCCGGCGTCGCCCGCCGCCGGCTGGATCCAGAGCTCGCGGAACGGCCCCTCGCGCAGGATGCGGCCGTTGCCCACGCAGTTCAGCGCGACGCCGCCGGCCAGGCAGAGGTTGTCGGCTGCCGGTCTCGCGGTGCAGCGTGCGGCGCCAGGCGGAGCATCACCTCCTCGGTGACCTCCTGGATCGACGCGGCCAGGTCCATCTCGCGCTGCGTCAGCTGCGTCTCGGGCTCGCGCGGCGGCCCGCCGAACAGCTGCGTCGAAGCGCGCGTTGGTCATCGTCAGCCCGGTGCAGTAGTTGAAGTAGTCCATGTTCAGCCGGAACGTGCCGTCCGGCTTGAGGTCGATCAGATTGTCGTAGATCGCCTGGACGTACTTCGGCTCGCCGTACGGCGCCAGCCCCATCACCTTGTACTCGCCCGAGTTCACCTTGAAGCCGGTGTAGTAGGTGAACGCCGAGTAGAGCAGGCCGAGCGAGTGCGGAAACGGAATCTCCCACAGCGGGGTCAGCTCGCTGCCCTCGCCCGAGCCACGCCGAGCGTCGTCGCCCACTCGCCGACGCCGTCCATGCAGAGCACGGCGGCCGTGTCGAACGGCGACGGATAGAACGCCGACGCCGCGTGCGACTCGTGGTGCTCGGTGAAGAGGAACGGCGGCAGGTCCCGCTTCGTCATGCCGTCGTCGAGCTCGAGGAAGTTCGCGCTGGAGCATCGGTCTTGCAGGAAGAGCTTCTCGTTCAGCCAGACCGGCATCGCGTTGAGGAACGAGCCGATGCCCGCGGGGCGCGTAGCCGAGGTAGGTCTCCAGCAGGCGCTCGAACTTCAGCAGGGGCTTGTCGTAGAAGACGATCGTACCGGAGGTCCTTCGAGCCGCGATGCCGCCCTCGCGGAGGCAGTAGCGCACCGCCTGCTGGGGGAAGCCGGCGTCGTGCTTCTTGCGGGTGAAGCGCTCCTCCTGCGCGGCCGCGACGATCTCGCCGTCGCGCACCAGGCAGGCCGCGCTGTCGTGGTAGTACGCCGAGATGCCGAGGATGTCAGTCACGTCGTCTCCTTCAGGCGCATCGCGCTCTGACGCTTGCTGGGTCCGACCGCCGGGCTTCGCCCCCTTCGGGTCGATCGACCTGGAACCGCCGATACTCGGACCTTCGCAGCAGGCACCGGGTCATCGCAAGGCCCGTGCCCATCTGCTTGATGCATAAATAGCTATTTTCATTACCGTTCATGTAGAAGATTGACCGGCGCGCTGCGCAAAAAGTTGACCCCCGGGCGACTGTCAAAAAAAACGACAACTTGCGGTCGCAGGCATTGCGCAAGACTTGCGGGTCCCTGGAAGCTCATATGGATGTTGGCGATTTCAGTTACTGAGGCGCTTCCGGATGACCGGACCGATGACCCTGCTCACGGGGACAGGGAGCCGTTGCCACGCGTGGATCATCCAGCGATAGCGGGGGTTGTCGGAGTCGACGAGGGAGGCGCGCTCGCCTGGATCGACCTGCCAGTGAAGGGGCCGCTCGCGGCCTCCCCACTGCATCTTGAAACGATAGGTCCCACCACCCGGGGTGGAGCGGCCGAAATCGAGCCAGCGGAGCCGCTTCTCGCAGGCCGAACGGATGACTTCCCAGTACAGAAGATTGTTCGGGTTCCGACTCCGCCACTCGCGCAGCGACGATGCCCACGGAACCAGCACGGTGTCGCGGAAGACCATGCAGACGCCCCCGGCGACCACCCGAGAGCCATCGCGCACGAGGAGCAGCCGGGCGTCGCCGGCGAACTCCTCGAGAATCGTCGCGAAGAAGCGCCTGGCGTGAACGGGAGACCCGAGATCCCGCATGTTCTGTGCGAACACCGCGTAGAAGTCGTCCAGGCCCTCGATGCCGCACCAGGCGGGCGCCAGACCGCTCGTCGTGGCCTTGCGGACCTGATTTCTCGAACCTTCGCATCGAGCCGCTTCCACATGGTCCCGGGGTCGCCGGCGAGCTCGAGCATCACGCTGACCTTCGAGCCGAGCGGGGCCAGCGGCAGGCCGCTCGGAGGGCCCTGGCGCAGCTCGATCGCCGCCGCCCCCCTGCTGCTTCGCCGCGTCCAGCGCCGCCTGCCACAGCGCGGCCCGCGCCTCGTCGTCGTCGGCGCACAGCCCCCCCTCGTCGAGAAATGGCAGCGAGACGAGAGACCGACCACCGAGGGCGCCGCGAAAGGCGACGAGCGGCAGGACCCCGCGCACCTGGGACTCCTCGCGCGCCCACAGGTAGACCGGCGGGTGTCCATAGCTTCGCTCGATCACCCGCGCCCACCCGGAACGCTGATAGACGCCGGCATCCGGGGCATGCGACACGTAGGCGTCCCACGCCCGACCCTCACCCGATTGAAACCGGCACTCCTCGGCGACGATCAACTCACGTTCCTGCCATTCTGGAGGACGGAGGGCCGCCTATCGACGACGGGCGGGTGACCGGCGAGGCCGGGGAGGACACCGAGGGCCGTGCCGAAGGGCGCGCTGCCGAGCAGGTGGACCAGCTTGGCTTCGTGTCGCGCCTGCCCGACGTAGTGACGGAAGCGGCGATGCCAGGCCATCGTCGGTCGCGGTTGGTCGGGGTCCAGCTCCCAGGGATGGAAGTAGAACATCACCGCCTTGCGCTCGGCCGTATTGACCCGCTTGATCCCGGCCTCGACGAGCCGGCCGGGCAGGAGACGGAAATAGCCCCCGCCCCCTATCGGGAGATTGACGCCACCGAGGCGGACGGTGCCGATCGGAAACTCGATCAGCGCGTCGCTCCCGCTCTCCCAGATCGTGTAAGGGAAGCGCGGCGAGCCCCGGTCGCCATAGCGATCGTGCAGGATCGGATAGATGCTCGAGTCGTAGCGGAAGCCTTCCTCGGCCAGGATGGCGTAGGCCCAGCGCTCCGATGCCCCGATGGAGAAGCTCGGGGCGCGATAGCCGATGACGGGCTGTCCGGCGAGGTCCTCCAGCACGGCCTTCGCGCGGCGGATATCCGCGCGGAACTCCTCGGGGGACTGCCCCGACACCAGCGTGTGGTGATAGCTGTGGCACGCGACCTCGTGCCCTTGGCGCGCAATGGTACGGACCAGCTCCGGATGCGCCGCGCCGACCTCGCCGAGCACGAAGAACGTGGCCTTCACGTGCTGGGCGGCGAGCAGGTCGAGGATGCGTTCGGTGCTCGACACGACCCGGCTCGGAAGGCCCGTCGTGACCCCGTTGACCGCCTCCTGAAAGATGGTGGCGTGGTAGTACTCCTCGACATCGATACTGAGGACGTTCATCACCCGCGCGTCCTGGTCGTTCATGCGGAGGTCACCATCGTACAGTCGACCTCCACGGCCACGCTCCGCTGGAGCAGCGTCACGGACAGCACGACGAGGCCGTTGTTCGGCTTCGTGCGCACCAGGATGCCTTCGACGTCTGCCAGGGGCCCGTGGAGAATCCTGACGCGCTCACCATCGCGGAGGTAGGGATGCGGCCTCACGGGAACGCGGGCATCCAGCACCGTCCGGATGCCGTCCATCTCGACGTCGGGAACGACGTCGAGCCCGTCCCAGCGCTCGCCCTGCACGCGGACGAGACCGCGGATCTGGCTGAGCTCGACGTAGCGGCTCCTCGTCATCGCGGGATGGCGCACGAACACGGAGCCGGGAAACAGCGGCGCGGAGATGACCCGGCTTTCACGGCCTGGTCTGGACCAGATGTCGAGCCGCGGCAGAAATGCGTCGAAGCCTCTGGCCTCGAGCTGTTCGTAGACCACGGGCTCGCAGTGGCTGCCCGTCCACACCACATACCAGTGCCGCGGCGGCGCCTCCGCCCCGTCGCGAACATGCCTCTCGTTTACGGCAGCGAGCAAAACCCTGGCTCCCTTCGGTCGCGGTATTCCGGGCGGGCGCGGCCTGAGGCGCCCATCGCCTGTCTACCGCGCGGTGACAGCCCTGCGCGCCCCGCCGATCTCGATCGGCTCAGCGCCGGCCCGAGTCTCGCGAGCAAGCTCCAGAATAGCGGCGGCCAGCCGGTGTGGGTCGTGTCGAATCTTCGGGCCTGAGCCGAGCAGGTCGCGCATCACCGGGCGGTGGCCCAGCGCCCGCAGAAGCTCGACGTTCGGCGCGACCGGCGTGGCCTCGGACTCCGCGTACGCCCGGACCATGTCCTCGGGAATCGGGCTCGAGCTCAGCAACACGTCGTGAATCGGCAGATCCGGCGCGTGCCGGCGAATGGCCACCAGGTGGTCGGCCGCCGTATACCCGTCCGTCTCGCCCGGCTCGGTTGTGAGGTTCATGACCAGCACCACGCGCGCACCGGAGCGCTCGATCGCTTCCCGCAACCCCTTCACGAGCAGGACCGGAATCAGGCTCGTATACAGGCTGCCCGGACCGATGATGACGAGGTCGGCCCGAGAGGCGGCGTCGACGGCGTCGGCTGACGGCAGCGGCATCAGACGGATCGAGCGAGACCCGGCGGATCGTCTGAGGAACGGAAGAGATCCTCGACTCGCCCTCGATCGAGGTCCCGTCCTCGAATTCCGCGCGGAGGCGGACGTCGTCGGTCGTCGACGGCAGCACGCGCCCCCGGACACCGAGAATCTCACCGGCGCGGTCGATGGCCTTCGAGAAGTCCTTCTCCAGGCCGCTGAGCGCCGTCAGGATGAGGTTGCCCAGACTGTGTCCCCCGACCTCATCGCCACCGTCGAAGCGATAGCTGAAGAGCGCCGACAGCGTGGAGTTGCTGTCGGCGAGCGCGAGAAGACAGTTCCGGACATCCCCGGGAGGCAGCACGCCGTAGGCTTGCCGGAGCCGGCCGGAGCTGCCTCCGTCATCGGCGACCGTGACGATCGCCGTGAGGCGCTCACGATCCCGCTCCGGACGAACTGCGCGCAGCTCGGAGTACAGGGCGTGCTTCAGTCCCTCGAGCACGATCGGCAAACCGGTGCCGCCGCCCAGCGCGACGATCCGAGGATCGTCGAGTGATCGCAGACCTTGACCGTCCGTAGCGCCACGAAAGCTCACGAGAGGAGTCGACAGGGGGATACGTCGCATGAGCGGCTTGGGCATCGCAAGGCGCGTGCCCGACCGCGTTGATCTCTATCCATTCGTTTTACCTATCTTCTACGGACACGGCCCAAGATTCGGCACGCAAAATTTGAGGGCGGGGCCGGGCCAGGTGAGGCGATGTCAAAAGAAACGACGAGTTGCGATCTAAGTGCCACGCAAGACTTGCGGATTGTGCTCTCGTCCAGGTCCGCGCCGGAATTGGACGAACCAGCCGGCCGACTCACCGCTGCGAATATCTTCCCCTCTCGCGGAGCCTCGATCAGCAAATATTGCGTGGCGAGTTCTCTCGCAAGTCGCCGATTCTTTTACAGATCAGGTGCTCCAGCTCAAATTTTGCGTGCGTCGCCGCCAAGGCAACATCTCTGTCTTGCTCCAATGAAATCAGTCACATGAGAGGTCTGACCATCAGGCACGCGCCTTGCGGTGCTGTCGCGCGCCGATGCAACCATCATCGCTATCGGAATCACCGCGGCGATCGCTGAGCCGATCCCAGGCCCGCCGCAAGTACGACTATCGCGAGCACTGGATGACCTTCACCAGTCGGATGAGCGGGTTGCGCCGGGCCGATGAGGTCGGTGCACGGCTCGCCGAGGACGTGATGCGGGCCTCCGGTGCGACGTCAGCCGCGGTGTACCTCGCCGAATCCGGCGAAGCACCTTCTATCGGATGATCGCGAGCCTCGGCAGCCCGCGCTTCGCCCAGACCATCGATGGCGCGGCGCGCTATCCCCTCATGGCTCCGCATGCATGCGTCGCCCGTGCTGCTGCCGGTCGAGTTCCTCGCTTCCGTCGCGGGGCCCGCATTGCCGGCCGCGCTCGGGGTCGCCATTCCCTGGCGCGGCAGCCTGCTCGGCTTCATCATCCTCGGTCCGCTGGGAACCGGCGCCGAGTACACGGCCGAGGATTTCGACTTCTCTGAGGACGGTGGGCGAACAGGCTGCGACGTCGGTCGTGGCCGTCCGCCTGGCCGAGGCGGCCGAGCAGACGCATCGCGACGGCTCGTCCGCATCCGTGACGCCCGCGGTGATTCACGACATCAAGAACTCGGTCTCCGCGCTCTCGCTCCTGGCCGACAACGCCACCAAGCACTTGGCCGAGCCCGGAGTTCCAGCGCGACGCGCTGACCACGCTCTCGCGCACGGTCGAGCGCATGCGCCGCCTGCTCGGCAAGCTCTCGCGCCACCGAAGGCCGAGCGACCGGTCGAGGCGGAGTCGATCGATCTCCAGGAGCTCATCATCGAAGCCACCACCTCGCTCGCCGGCGACGGCAAGGTGCAACTCGTGCGCCAGCTACGCCCGGTGCACGCAGAGTCTACGGAGATCGCGACGCGCTGCTTCGCGTGGTCGAGAACCTCACGACCAACGCCGCCGAGGCCATCGACCGGGAAGGCACCGTGACCGTGACCCTGGGCGAAGAGCACGGCTACGCAGTCATCTCGGTCGCCGACACCGGGTGTGGAATCTCCGAGGAGTACAGGGAGCGCCATCTCTTTTCCCCGTTCCGCTCGACCAAGCAGGGCGGATGGGGCGTCGGACTCTACCAGACCAAGCAGGCGGTGGAGAGCCAGGCTGGCGAGATCCTCGTCGAGAGCCGCGAAGGTCGCGGGACGACCTTTACCGTGAAGTTGCCGCTGCGTACCGGCGTCGAGACCGACCCCCTGGAGAGCGTACGATGAGCGACCTGCCGAAACTGCTGATCGTCGAAGACGACGAAGCCATCCGCACGCAGCTCAAGTACGCGCTGCGTGACCGCTATGCGCTCTGGTTTGCCGAGAACCGCGTCGAAGCGCTCGCGCGTCGTCGAGGAGATCGGCCCCGACGTGGTCAGCCTGGACCTCGGCCTGCCGCCCCATCCCGAGACCGCCGAGGAGGGGCTGCGCACGCTCGAAGACATTCTGCGCGCCGCCCCCACCACCAAGGTCGTCGTGCTGACCGGCAGTGGCGACCGGGTCAACGCCCGGCGGGCCATTGCGCTCGGGCGCCTTCGACTATCTGGCCAAGTCGGCTGACCTCACCGAGTACGAGATGGTCCTGCGCCGGAGCTGCTATCTGCAGACGCTCGAGAGCGAGAACGCCCGGCAGTCGGCCGAGGCCGAGGCGAGTGCCCGCTTCGAGGAGATCATCGGCAGCACGCCGCGGATGCGCGAGATCTTCAGCATGGTCTCGCTGGTGGCCAAGACCGACGTGACCGTGCTCATCCAGGGCGAGAGCGGGACGGGCAAGGAGCTCGTGGCCCGCGCGGTCCACGGCAAGAGCCGGCGCAAGAACGCGCCGTTCGTGGCCATCAACTGCGGGGCGATCCCGGAGACGCTGCTCGAGTCCGAGCTGTTCGGTCACGAGAAGGGCGCCTACACCGGCGCCCACGTGCAGCGCAAGGGCAAGCTCGAGCTGGCCGACGGCGGCACGGTCTTCCTCGACGAGATCGGCGAGATGCCGCTGCCGCTGCAGGTGAAGCTGCTGCGCTTCCTGCAGGAGCGCAAGGTCGAGCGCGTCGGCGGACGTCAGTCGATTCCGGTCGACGTCCGGATCATCGCCGCCAGCAACAAGGACCTGAAGGACGAGATCGCGGCGGGCGGGTTTCGCGAGGATCTCTACTTCCGGCTCTCGGTCGTGACGATCACGCTGCCGCCGCTCCGCGAGCGCGCGGAGGACATCGGCATGCTGGCGAATGCGTTCCTCCGGCGCGCCGGCCAGGAGTACCGCCGCAAGCTTCGCTTCAGCCGGGAGGCCATCGCGGCGGTCGCGAAGTATCAGTGGCCGGGCAACATCCGCGAGCTGGAGAACTCGATCCAGCGCGCGAGCATCATGGCGCGCGGCCGATTCATCGAGCCGGCCGATCTCGGCATCCCCGTCGGCCGGGCTGCCGGAGCACGTCTCGCTGCGGGAGGCGCGCAATCGCGTCGAGCGGCAGGTCGTCGTCGACGCCCTCACCCGCACGCGGGGCAACATCAGCCGGGCCGCCACCGAGCTGGGCGTGAGCCGGCCCACGCTGCACGGCCTGCTCGACAAGCACGGCATCGACAGCCGGGAGCTGAGACCCGCGCGCGCCATCGGGTAGCAGCCGGAGAGCTTCAGCGACCGCACTCCGGGACCCGGCGCAGCGCCGGGCCGCCATCAGGTTCCACGCCGGATCGGGCGGCGCTCCTGCGGTCCCTCCCCTGCAGTTGCCCGCCCACCCTCTTTGGGTCTGACCATTCCACTAGATCCGGGGGAGACCAGCGCCACATACACTTCTAATGGTGGTCAGCGGTGGGCTCTGGTGTATGATCCCCGTCGTCGACCCCTATCGGTGGGGTAGCGCCGCGAACGGACGAGCTATGCGGAGGTTACGCGGAATTCTTTCAGAGCCTGGGCTGCCTTCACATCCCTGACCGACGACGCCAACGTCGATACCGCTCCGCAGCCAGCGACACGGTCGCCGCGGGTCACCACCAGGACTGCACGAGCTCGCGGGCGGCAACGCGATCAGCACGCGCATCAGAGACTTGCACCTCGTCACTCGGCTCCTTGGGCCGAGTGAACACGCCGCCGATTTCATTCGTCGGCGCGTGACGCTTCTCGTGCGTCATGGACGCCGAGCGCAGGAGCATTCCGTACGCGAATCGCGTTCGCGGCGGTTGGTGTGAACTCCCACGATCCGACTTCCCTGGTCGGCGGCGGCGCCCGCACATGACACGCTCAGCCACGATTGGCACATCGACGCGGAGTTCAACATGGCGACGCGCGTGCCATTCTGCGAAATGCCGCGCTGTTTCTCGAATCATGACCTATCGGGGCTCATGACTCGCAGTCTGTCCCGCATTTGACGGATCCGTCATCGATCTGACGTTGCGCGCTCGAGCCCAGCGCGAGTTGGACTTGATTTCACACTGCTTTAGCGCGCCTTCGCTCTGGCACCCTCCTTGCCGGAACGGCCCCTCGCTGATGAAATCCCAAAAGCGTCTGCATCACGAGGAGACGACGGCCCATGACGAGTGGCATCAATTCTGGCACTCGTGCGCGGATGGCATTGATCGCGAGTCCGTGGTCCTTGATCGTGATGCTCATCCTCGCTGCCGTCGTCGCTTCGGCTACCGAGTGTCGATGCGGCGTCCGTGACTCTGAGCTGGACGGCTCCGACGACGAACGCGGACGGAACGGCCCTCGCGGATCTCAGCGGATACCGTATCTACCTGGCGACGTCGACGCCTGCCTGTCCGAGCGCGTCGTTCTTCTCGGTGTCGTCGCCGACGACAGCCCCGTCGACTGGGCAGACCGTCTCGGCCGACGTGACAGCGCTGAGCGCGGGCACCACGTACTTCGTGCGCGTGACCGCCGTCGATAGCTCGGGTAACGAGAGCGCGTGCTCCGCAGCGGCGAGCGGCGTCGCCCAGCCTGACTTGACCGTCACGCCCTCCACCACCACGAGCTTCGGCAGCGTCGCCACCGGGAGCACGGTGGATCGCACCTTCACGGTGCAGAACACGGGCAGCGCGAGCATCTCGGGCACGGCGAGCATCGGCGCCCCCTACAGCATCGTCTCGGGAGGCTCCTTCTCGCTGGCGGCCGGCGCCAGCCAAACCGTGACGGTTCGATTCGCGCCGACCGCCGCCGGGACGTTCGCCGGCAACGCGAACTTCACCGCGGGCGGCGACACCATCTCGCGCGCGGTGAGCGGCACGGCGACCGGCGGGAGCACCCTGGCCCTGTCGGTCACCAAGAGCGGAACCGGCTCCGGCACCGTGAGCAGTGCACCGGCCGGCATCAATTGCGGCGCCACCTGCTCGCAGTCCTTCACCCCGGGCACGGCGGTCACCCTCACTGCCTCGCCTGCCGCCGGCTCCGCCTTCGCCGGCTGGGGCGGCGCCTGCTCCGGTACGGGCAGCTGCGCGGTCACCATCAACGCGGCGACCTCGGTCACGGCGTCGTTCACCGCGACTCCCGTGACGGTGTCCGTCACGAAGAGCGGCACGGGCTCGGGCACGGTGACGAGCAGCCCGGCCGGCATCAACTGCGGGGCCACCTGCTCGCAGTCCGTGACTCCCGGCACGGCGATCACCTTCACCGCCACGCCAGCCGCGGGTTCAACCTTCGCCGGATGGAGCGGGGCCTGCTCGGGCACTGGCACGTGTGGAGTGACGGTCAATGCCGCGGCGACCGTGACTGCGACCTTCAACGTTGCGCCGCCCAGTCTGCCCGGCGATCCTGGCGCCCCAAGCGTGACCCAGGTCGCTGCTGATGCCAGCGGCGTGACTTTCGCCGCCACCTGGTCGGCCGGGAGCGGTGCAACGTCCTACGGCTACTCGGCGGGGTTCTCCGACGGCACCGCGGGCCGGCAGGGCACGGTGACGCCTCCGTCGATGCAGCTTCGGCTGCCCTACCACAGCAGCGGGGCCGCCAGCAGCGGGTTCACGTGCGTGCAGTCCAACAATGCGGCTGGGCCCAGCGCCGGTCAGTCGTGCAGCTCCTTCCCAGTTCCCGCGCCGCCAGTGGTTTCCATGACGCTGTCGGTCGCCAAGGGCGGGACCGGCTCCGGCACCGTGACCAGTAGCCCCGCCGGCATCAGCTGCGGCGCTACCTGCTCGCAGTCCCTGACCCAGGGCACCGCCATCACGCTGACCGCCACGCCGGCGGCCGGCTCCTCCTTCGCGGGCTGGAGCGGCGCCTGCTCCGGCACCGGCACCTGCGCGGTCACCGTCAACGCCGCCACGTCGGTAACGGCGACCTTCAACCTCGTCCCCGTCACGTTGTCGGTGACGAAGGGCGGCACCGGCTCCGGCACCGTGAGCGGCAATCCGGCCGGCATCAGCTGCGGCGCCACGTGCTCGCAGTCGGTGGCCCCGGGCACGGCCATCACGCTCACCGCGTCGCCCGCCGCCGGCTCGTCGTTCGCCGGCTGGAGCGGCGCCTGCTCGGGCACCGGCGCCTGCGCCGTGACCGTCAACGCCGCCAAGTCGGTCACCGCCACGTTCAACCTGGTGCCGGTCACGCTGTCGGTCACCAAGGGCGGCACGGGCTCGGGCACGGTGACCAGCAACCCGGCCGGCATCAGCTGCGGCGCCACCTGCTCGCAGTCGGTGACCCCGGGCACGGCCATCACGCTGACCGCGTCGCCCGGCCGCCGGCTCGTCGTTCGCCGGCTGGAGCGGCGCCTGCTCGGGCACCGGCACCTGCGCCGTGACCGTCAACGCCGCCACGTCGGTGACCGCCACGTTCGACCTCTTGCCGATGACGCTGTCGGTGACCAAGAGCGGGACGGGCTCCGGCACCGTGACCAGCAACCCCGCCGGCATCAGCTGCGGCGCCACCTGCTCGCAGTCCGTGACCCCGGGCACCGCCATGACGCTGACCGCTACGCCCGCCGCCGGCTCGTCCTTCGCCGGCTGGAGCGGCGCCTGCTCTGGCACCGGCACCTGCGCCGTCACCGTGAACGCCGCCACGGCGGTGACCGCCACCTTCAATCTGGTCCCCGTCACGCTGTCGGTGACCAAGGGTGGGACGGGCTCCGGCACCGTGACCAGCAACCCGGCCGGCATCAGCTGCGGCGCCACCTGCTCGCAGTCCGTGACCCCGGGCACCGCGATCACGCTGACCGCCACGCCGGCCGCCGGCTCGTCCTTCGCGGGCTGGAGCGGCGCCTGCTCCGGCACCGGCACCTGCGCCGTCACCGTCAACGCGGCCACCGCTGTCACCGCCACGTTCAACACGAACCCGACCCCTGTGACGCTCTCGGTCACGAAGAGCGGCACGGGCTCCGGCACGGTAAGCGGCAATCCGGCCGGCATCAGCTGCGGCGCGACCTGCTCGCAGTCGGTGACGCCGGGCACGGCCATCACGCTGACCGCCACGCCGGACGTGGGCTCGTCCTTCGCGGGCTGGGGCGGCGCCTGCTCCGGCACCGGCACCTGCGCCGTGACCGTCAACGCCGCCACGTCGGTCACCGCGATGTTCAGCAGCAACCCGAGCCTCATGATGCTGTCGATCACGAAGGACGGCACGGGCTCCGGCACGGTCACCAGCGCCCCGGCCGGCATCAACTGTGGCGCCAGCTGCTCGCAGCCCATGGCCGCCGGCACGGCGATGACCCTCACCGCGACTCCCACCTCAGGCTCGACGTTCATGGGCTGGAGTGGCGCCTGCTCGGGCACCGGGACGTGCGCCGTGATGGTGAGCTCCGCCATCGCCGTGAACGCGACGTTCGACACCGATCGCGTTGACCGGCCGCTCGCGCCCAATCCGACCCCCGCCATCAGCACCCTGCTGCCGATCAGCACCGTCGCCGGGGGCACGGGCATCACGCTCACGGTGAACGGCACGGGCTTCGTGACCACGTCCGTCGTGCGCTGGAACGGAGCCAACCGGACGACCACCTTTGTCAGCCGGACGCAGCTGCAGGCCGCCATCACCCAGGCTGACCTCGCGACCTCCCGTGTGGTGCCGATCACCGTGGTCAGCCCGACGCCGGGCGGTGGCACCTCGGGCGCCGTGAGCTTCTCCATCACGGCGGCCCCCTCGACGCCTCCGGCTGCGCCCGCGTGGCCGAGCGTGACGACGCTCGGCGCGGACACGACGGGTGTGAGCTTCGCAGTCGCGTGGGCACCGGTGAGCGGCGTGGCGTCCTACCGCTACTCGGCTGCCTTCAGCGATGGAACGGCCGCTCAGCAGGGCACGGTCACGACCCCGTCGCTGCAGCTGCGGCTCCCCTATCACGTGAGCGGTGCGGCCGCGAGCGGGTTCGTGTGCGTCGCGTCGGTCAATGCGGCTGGGCAGCAGAGTGCAACCTTCGCGTGCAATGCCGTGGCGGTGCCGGCCCGTCCGAACACGCCGGCGTCGACGCCAACCGGACCACGGCGCGCCGGGCTGGTCGCGGCGTACTCGTTCAACGAGACGAGCGGCGCCACGGTGACCGACCTCTCCGGCAACAACAACACCGGGACGCTCGGATCGACCGTCGCCCGCACCGCTCAGGGTCGGTTTGGCGGAGCGCTGCTCTTCAATGGTGACAGCTTCGTCACCATCCCCAACAGCGCCTCGCTCGCCCTGACGACCGGCATGACGCTCGAGGCCTGGGTGTTCCCGACGGCCTCTACCGGACTGGAGACCGCGCTCATGAAGGAGCAGCCGGGCGGCCTGGTCTACGCGCTCTACGCGAGCTCGTCCGCCAGTCGCCCGATGGTCTACTTCAACACCGGACCGTCGACCAATCGTCACCGCTACCTCACGGGCCCGGCGGCCCTGCCGCTCAACACCTGGAGCCACCTGGCGGCGACGTACGACGGAGTCACGCTGCGGCTCTACGTCAATGGCGCGCAGGTCTCCAGCCAGCCGCACACCGGTTCCCTGGTCACCTCGACGGGGGCGCTCCGCATCGGTGGCGACGCGGTGTGGGGAGAGTATTTCCGGGGCATGATCGACGAGGTCCGGATCTACAACCGCGCGCTCCTACCGGCGGAGATCGTGACCGACATGGGGACGGGCGCGGGCCAGTAGTCGCGGCAAGCGCGCGCCGAAGCCGGCGAGGCCGATCGGGAGCGCGGAGGGATCAGGAGCGCGGAGCGCCGGGCGCTGCGCGGGCCGGGCTCAGGCGGGAACGACGTGGGGCCCGGTGAACCCCCGGGCCCGGAACGCGTTACGGCTGTCCACGATCAATGACGCGCTCCGGTGGATCAGCTCGTAGGGGAAACCGCGTGTGGTCGGTCACCAGCAGCACCGCGTCGTACTGCCGTCAGCGATGCTCTCCGTGAGCACCACCGACGCCAGGTCGATGCTTGTGTCGCCGCACCACGGGCAGCCGCGGCAGGTGCGGATCGCTGTAGTCGACCTTCGCGCCCTTGTGGAACGAGCTCCTCCATGATCTCGAGCCCCGGCGACTCGCGTGAGTCGTCGGTGTCCCGCTTGTAGGCCGCGCCGAGGACGAGGATGCGGGAGCCCTTCAGGGCCTTGCCGCGCTCGTTGAGCGCGTCCATGAGCTTGCTGGATGACGTAGGCCGGCATCCCCGAGTTGATCTCACCGGCGAGCTCGATGAAGCGGGTGGCCACGCCGTACTCGCGGGCCTTCCAGGTCAGGTAGAACGGGTCGATCGGGATGCAGTGGCCGCCGAGCCCGGGGCCCGGATAGAACGGCTGGAAGCCGAACGGCTTGGTCTTGGCCGCCTCGATCACGTCCCACACGTTGATGCCCATCCGCTCGAAGGCGATCTTCAGCTCGTTGACCAGGGCGATGTTCACCGCCCGGTAGACGTTCTCGAGGATCTTGGTGGCCTCCGCCACCCGCGTCGAGGCGACCGGCACGACCTTCTTGATGGCCTCGCGCGTAGAGCGTCGTGGCCAGGTCCAGGCAGGTCGGCGTCGTGCCCCCCGACCACCTTCGGAATGGTCGCCGTGTCGAACTGGGCGTTGCCGGGATCCTCCCGCTCGGGCGAGAAGGCCAGGAAGAAGTCTTCCCCCACGCGCAGGCCGCGCGCCTCGCAGCCGAGGCAGGACGATCTCGTCCGTGGTGCCGGGATAGGTCGTGCTCTCCAGGCACACGAGCTGGTTGCGCCGCAGCGTCGCCGCCACCGCGTCCGCCGTCTTCTCGACGAATCGCAGGTCGGGATCGCGATGCTGGGTCAGCGGCGTGGGCACGCAGATGATGACGGCATCGGGCTCGGCCAGACGTCGCAGGTCAGCGGTGGCCTCGAAGCGCCGCGCGGCGAGCAGGGCCTGCACGCGCGGGCCGGGACGTGCTGGATGTAGCTGGCGCCCTGCGTTGAGCTGATCGACCTTGGCGCCGTCGATGTCGAAGCCCGATGACCCGGAAGCCGACCTCGCCGAAGCGCAGGACCAGCGGCAGGCCGACGTAGCCGAGGCCGACGACCCCGACGGTGTACTCACGGCGAGCGATCCGGTCCTTCAGCAGCTCGACGTCCGACATCGGCCGCCCTCCTTGGGACGTTGAATCACTATAGCGCGTGGGCCCCGGCGCTCCCTAGGCACGCCTCACGGGCGACAGGCAGGCCTCAGCTGATGCGAATTTCCACGGCAGGATAGAGTGCACCCGGCCGGGCGAGGGCCCGGCCGGGGCAGGAGACGACGGACGACCCTCAGCGGCGAAACGCCGGCATCACGTCCCGCGCAAACCAGCGCAGCTGCTCCTTGAACTCCTTGGGCGAGAGCCCCTCGGCCCAGTGGATCATGAAGTCCTCGAGGCCCGGGTACTTCGCCTCGATCGACTTGATGCCCTCGATGACGTGCTGCGGGCGGCCCGCAGAACCACGCCTTCTGCTGGATGCCGTCGGCCAGCGTCGGGATGCGCGCGGGCGCGCCCGGCGTGCCCCACGTGCGCCCCTGCTCGTCGGCGTAGCGCACGAACCCGAACGGCGCGAACCACTTGTAGCGCTCGTCGTGCGAGGGCTCGACGCGGCGCTTGGCCTCCTCCGGCGTGTCGGCCAGGTAGAGGCCGGCGCCCCAGATCATGTCCTCGCCCAGCTGCTTCTGCGCGGCCGTACTTGGCGCAGGCGTCGCGGTAGGCCTCGACGACGTCGTCGAGGATCTTCTCGCCGTTCAGCGTCACCATGGCCTTGAAGTTCTTGACTGGCCATGTAGTCGATCGACTTGCTGCTGGCGATCGGCATCCAGATCTCGACCGGCAGGTGCTTGGGCCGCGGCACGCAGGTGATCTCGGTGCAGCTGGTAGCCGCGGTACTCGACCGGCGGCGGGCACCGTAGTGCCTTGCCGTGGTGGCTGAACGATTCCTCGTTGAAGCACTTCAGCATCAGGTCGACCTGCTCCTCGAACAGCGCGCGGTTGGCGACCTGGTCGATGACCGGCGCGCCGAAGCTCTCGACCTCGCGCGAGTGATAGCCGCGGCCGACGCCCATGATCACGCGGCCGTCGGTGACGATGTCCGCCATCGCGTAGTCCTCGGCGAGGCGGATCGGATGCCACATGGGCAGGACGTTGAACGCGCAGCCGAGCTTCAGGCGCTGCGTCTGGGTGGCCAGCCACAGCGAGAGCTGGATGAGGTTCGGGAAGCACTCGTAGCCCTCGCGCTGGAAGTGGTGCTCGGCCGTCCACAACGCGTAGTACCCGAGGTCGTCCATGAGCTGAGCGACGTCGCGCGCGGTGAAGAACGACCTCGCTGAGCCGCTCGTTGTCGTAGCGGCGGTCGTTGGCCGGGGTGCCCTGCAGCCCGATGTTCTCCAGCTCGATCTGACCGACGTACAGCACGTGGAATCGCTTGATCATCGCGCGGTCCATCCTCCATCGATGACGAGTGTGTGTCCGGTGATGTAGCCGGCCTCGGCGCTGGCCAGGAACAGCGCGGTGGCCGCGATCTCCTCGACGGTCCCGCGGCGGCCCATCGGCGTCACCGCCTTGATGGCCGCCTCGTCGCCGCCCACGCCGCGCATCACGGGCGCGTCCGTTCCCAGGATCGACGTCGAGTTCGCGCGCAGCCCGGTCTGGATGGGGCCCGGGCAGATGGCGTTCACGGTCACGCCGCGTGCGGCATGACCGACCGCGAGCTGGCGGGTGAGGCCGACGACGCCGTGCTTGGATGCCACGTAGGCGGGCCCACCGCCGTCGCCGATCAGCCCGGCGACCGAGGCCAGGTTGATGATGCGACCGCTGCCCGGCCGGGATCATCTCCTCGAGCGCCCGCTTGCAGCCGAAGAACGTCCCGGTCAGGTTGATGGCGATGACCTTCGTGAACAGCGCCGGCGACATCTCGTGAACCGGCGCGTAGCCGTCGAGGATCCCCGCGGCATTGACCATGATGCCGAGCGGACCCAGTCCGCGGACGGTCTCGGCCGACCGCGCGATCGACGTCCTCCCACCGACTCACGTCGGCGGCGACGAAGAAGGCCTTGCCGCCGCGCCGGTTGATCTCTTCGGCGACCGCCGTGCCACCGTCGGGCAGAAGATCGACGACGGCGACGGCGGCACCGGCTCTGGCCAGCGCCAGCGCGATCGCGCGGCCGATGCCCGAACCGCCTCCGGTCACGAGAGCGCTCCCGGCCACCAGGCTCATTCACCGTACTCCGTCAGCGACCGCCACACGACACGCAACCTACGAATCTTCATGGTGTTCGGGAGTGTAGCACGCGGGCGCGACCCTCTCCCGACGCGGTATTCGGCTCAGCAGGTCAGGGAAAGTTTGCGGCAGTAGAACGCCTCGGCGTGGCGTGACGGCGAATTCGCCTCCATCCCCCGCAGGCGCAGGATGGCGCGGAACAGATCCTCGGAGAACCACTGACGCCCGACCTGGCTCGGAAAGCTGGTGACGATCGTATCGATCTTGCGCCGGACCAGACGCCTCGTCGAGGGCGACGAAGACGTTGGGCGAGCCGAGATCACCGTCGTACTTCGGGATCTCGTACTCGAGGATCAGGTGGTCGCGGAACGTGTTCCAGGTGAGCTCGGCGATCGAGCCGGTGGTCCTGGTGCAGGTCCTCGACGCCAGTGCGTGAGGATCAGGTCCGGCGACGACCGTGCGCTTGAGCTGCCTCGAAGCTCGTCCTTGATCTCGCCGATCCGCGACGGAAAGAAGCCGTCGCGGAACTGCTTGATGACGACCTCCTGGTGCTCGACGCCGCGCAGGAGGCTCGGCCGCGCGCGGCCCGGCCTCGCCGCGCGGGCATCGGAGCCGCTGAAGACGACCCAGGTGACGTCGAGCGCGTGGCGCATGGCGGCGAGCTTCATCACGGTGCCGCCGCAGCCGATCTCGAGGTCGTCGCAGTGGGCGCCCAGGCACAGCACGCGCTCGATCGGACGGTCGAGCCTGGTCGAGACGCAGCCGAAGCATCGCGCTAGGCGTGTCTTCCAGACCTGCCAGGGCGTGTCGCCCCGTGCCTCCATCTCGTCGAAGCGCTGCTTGTCCTTGAACGTGTCCATGCAGGACCAGAAGCCCGTCGTAGCGGTAGCCGAGGAGCTGCCTTGCGTCGATGAGGCGCGCGAACGGCTTCTCGACGAGCTCCTCGCCCGGCCCGCATGACGTCGAAGATCTGCGCGCTTGAAGGCGAAGAACCCGCCGTTGATCCAGAGGCCGGCCTCGCGCGCGTCCCGGACCTCGCGGACGAGGCCCGCCATCGTCGACGTCGACCAGGTGGAAGGACTGGCTGCGGTTGCACGCACAGGAAGCTGCGCGATCACCTCGCGCCGCTGGAACTCGTCGAGATAGGTCGGCAGGTGGAGGTCGGTGAGACCGTCGGAGTAGTTGGCCAGGAAGATCTCGTCGCCCGCGAGGTGCGCTCCACGGCCTTCAGCCGCTGGCCGAGGTTGGCGTGCAGGCCCGTGTCGACGAAGGTGATCCGCCAGTCCTGGATGTCGCTCTTGACGAGCTGCACGTCCCGGCCGCCCTGGGAGAGCGTGAAGTCGTTCGAGAGGCACTCGTCGTAGTCGAGGAAGTACTGCTTGATCACGTCGCCGCGGTAGCCGAGGCACAGGATGAACTCGTTGTGGCCGAAGTGCGAGTAGTACTTCATCAGGTGCCAGATGATCGGCCGGTAGCCGATGTTCACCATCGGCTTGGGGATCGTCTCGGAGTGCTCTCGCAGCCGGGTGCCGAGACCACCGCAGAACAGGACGACCTTCATGCGCAGCTCCGTTCGGCGCCGGCGAGCGAGCGCCGGTACCACTCCACGGTCCGGGCCAGTCCCGTATCGAGCGAGGTGGTGGCGCGCCAGCCGAGCGCGGTGGCGGTGGCCTCGACGTCGGCCACGCGCGGGCGCGCGTCGGGACGGTCGGGCCGGATGCCGAAGCGCGGGGTGATGGTCGGCGCGACCAGCCGCACCAGCCGCTCGACGACGTCGCGGATGCGCGCGGCGCTGCCGAGCCCCAGATCCAGCGTACGCCCCTCGATCCCGGGCCGCGAGGCGGCCGCCACGAACGCGTCGATCACGTCGTCCACGTACACCCAGTCGAGCGCGCGGTCGCCGGTCGAGAGCTGCGGCGCCTCGCCCCGCAGGAGCGACAGGATCGTGTACGGGATGACCTTCGCCGGGTTCTGGCCGGGCCCATAGGCCATGAACGGCCGCAGGCTGACGACCGGAGTGCCGTAGAGCGCGACGAACATCCGCGCGTAGGCGCCCGGCCGGCGAGCTTGGCGGCGCCGTAGGGCGACGCCGGCACGAGCGAGTCGGCGGCAGCCCTCGGTCGGCTCCTCCAGCGATGCCGAGAGCACGACGCGGCAGCCGCCCGATCTCCGTCGCGGCGGTCAGGACGTTGATGGTGCTCGTGAGCAGGCTGTGGAACGTCGTCGCTACGAGCCGCACGTCGGGTGCGGCCGTCACCATGCCGCCGAAGTGGAACACCACGTCCGGCTTGAGCCGGGTGATCAGCTCGTGCACCGCCACGGCATCGACGGCGTCGCACTGCCACCAGCGCAGGCCGTCGGCCGTCTCGGCCTCGCGAGGCGCGCGCGAGACCGCGTGGACCTCGGCGCCGCCGGCCACGGAGCCGCCGGCAGAGATGCGCGCCGAGGAACCCACTGGCCCCGGTGACGAGGGCCCGCGATCTGGCCGAGGGGCCGCGGCGGCGCCGCGGGACCCGGTCTATCCACGCATCGCCCCGGCAGCCACGGTCGCCGCCGCGGGCTCGCGATCGTACGCCTCGATGAGCTCGGTCGGCAGGTGCGCAAGGTCGGTACACGCGCAGGTAGTCGCCCATCGTCGTGCCGGTGCAGGCCGAGTCGACGTTGTGGGCGCCCCGGCGCTTCTCGACGTCCCCCGATTCACGGTGCGGAAGTCGATGCTGAAGCGCGTGTAGCCCGAACGGTTCGGGACCGTCGAGTGCAGGTGCGCGCCGGAGAACACGATGACGCCGCCCGGCTGCAGATCAGCCGCACCTGCGGATCCATCTCGACCGGCTCCTCGGGCTTGGGCTGCTGCCGCGTGTCGCTCTTGATGTGCTGGGCGGCCGTCGACGCGGCTGACGCGATTCCATTCCGCGTAGTTGTAGTCACGAGAACCGTTGCGGATCGGCCCGGTCCCAGTAGCGGAGGTGGAAGGCCATCGCGTTGTCGGGTCGGATGTCGTACACCGGCATCCACCAGTTGATCTGGTTGAACGGCGCCGAGTACCAGGTGTCGCGATGCGGATGGAACGCGTAGGCGATGCCCGAGGTGAGGTAGTCGCCCGTCGGTGGCCGTGCGCAGGCGCGGCACGTCGAAGTACGTCTGCTCGGGATCGCAGCCGAAGTCACGGCAGCATCGTCCTGCATCACCGCCTTGACGCGTCGGGTGATGGATGAACTTCGGCTTGAGATCGGCCAGGATCGCCGCGTACTCCTCGACGGGCATGGCGTGCTGGGTGTAGCGAGGGTCGCGCCCCCCGAACGCCTGCTCGGACATCTCCCGGGCAATCTGGCAGAGGGCCAATGAGCTCGGCCGGGGCGAGTAGACGAGCAGCTGGCCGTCGTAGAGCGCCTGTCGTCGCGTGGCATCGTCCATCTCGGGATCGAGGAAGATCGCGTTCATGTGACTATCGCCCTCCCAGGGATTCGTGAGCCTTCAGCAGGCCGTGCGCCTCGAGCCGGTCGGCGGCGCGGCGGATCGCCGCGAACGCGCAGCCCGAGCGCTCGGCGATGTCGAGCAGACTGTGGCGGCCGTCGGATTGGTTCAGGACCCACAGCATGGCCATCTCGTTGTCGCCGATGTCGCGGTACAGGCCGCGCTTGCCGAGCTGGGGTTCGCACTTGGGGCTCTGGTTCACGTACGCCCGATCGCCCTCGAGCACCGCGAAGATGTCCAGGCATGCCGCGAACGAGCCAGCCAGCTGAAGCGGCTTCACGAAGTCCAGGTCGTCCGCCGACGTGTGGTACTCGGGGAAGCAGCCGTGCGGCGTGCGCGACAGGCAGCCGACGGGCAGGTCGAAGCCGGGCGAGCAGTACTGCCGCTCGTCGTAGCCGTACGGCGAGAACGCCTGCGACCTCGTGATCGCCGCGGTGTCGGAGCACGTGCGCGGCCGCGCGATCGATCGTCGGCGTCCCCGCGCCGGCTCTGCTTGTAGGTGAACCGGCCGGCGTCGCCCAGACAGACGAGCACCAGGCCGTGGCGGATTCGCGACACCTGCGCCTCGTTGACGCGCCAGCCACGCGATCGATCCGATCGTGCCCGGCAAGAACAGGAAGCGGTAGGAGTAGCGCAGCGGCAGCGTCGCCAGGGCTTCGGCGAGCTGGGTGGCGATCGCGATGCCCGAGAGATTGTCATTGGCCAGCGAGGGATGGCAGACGTGGCAGGAGATCAGGACTTCGTCGGTCGATTCGCCGGGGATCAGATACTCGCCGTAGGTCAGACGAGCCCGGTGCCAGCGACGAGTCGATGCAGACCTCGTAGTCGCCTTCGGGCAGCGCGTCGAGCTGGCGCTGGCTCAGGCAGAAGCCCCAGGTCGTCTCCGAGTAGTACGACGTGCGATACGGGATCCAGTCGGGCCGATCCGGCAGCGTGTGCAGGTGCGGCCGGAGCTCGGCCAGCGACATCCGCCGCTGCACCGGCACGCTGTAGCTGACGACGTGCAGGTTCGAGCGCTGGAAGTCGATCACGCGCTCGCCCCGTCGCGTTCTTCACGTAGGCGTCGCGGATGTTCCACTCCTTGGGCACCGTCCAGTCGAACACGTCGCGTGCCGGTCGGCACCTCGTGAAGCGTGAGCGGGATGCGGCGCTGCACACGGCGCAGCGTCTCGCGCAGCCCCTCGCCGGTGAGACTCCGGCAGAGCGGGTAGAGATCCGTGACGCACGCGTGGAGCGTCCGGCCGAGCGCCGCTTCGTCCAGACCCGCCCGCAGCTCGTCGATGGTCATCGACGGGGTGGCTCGGCCGCCGGGTGAGGGTGTGCGCGATGCCAATTCCACGCGGTCTCGACGATGGCTTCGAGCGTATCGAACTTCGGCGCCCAGCCGAGGACGCGCCGGGCATTCTCGGCACCGCCCACCAGGGCCGGGGGGTCGCCGGGACGCCGCGGCGCCGTCTTCGTCGGCACCCGGCGGCCGGTGACGTGCTCCACCGTCTCGATGACCTGTCGGACCGAGAAACCATTGCCGTTGCCGAGGTTGAACGCCGCGCTCACCCCGCCCGTGCGGAGATAGCGCAGCCCCAGGACGTGGGCCTGGGCGAGATCCACCACGTGGATGTAGTCGCGCACGCAGGTGCCATCGGCGGTCGGATAGTCGGTGCCGAAGATCTCGAGGCCCTCGACGCTCGCCGGCCGCCGCCTGCAGCACGAGCGGGATCAGATGGGTCTCGGGATCGTGGTGCTCGCCGATCGCCCCCGAGGGATCGGCCCCGGCCGCGTTGAAGTAGCGGAAGGCGACGGAGCGCAGGCCGTGGGCGCGATCGGCGTCCTGCAGGATGCGCTCGACCATCAGCTTGCTGGCGCCGTAGGGGTTGATCGGGCGCTGGGGATGATCTTCGGTGATCGGCGTCGTCTCCGGCACGCCGTAGGTGGCGCAGGTGGACGAGAAGACCACCGACGTCACGCCGCTCTCGACCATGCGCCGTGAGCAGGCCGACCGTGGCGGCCACGTTGTTGGCGTAGTAGGTCAGCGGCGCGCTCGACCGACTCCCCCACGTAGGCGTACGCGGCGAAGTGCATCACGGCGGTCACCTGGTAGTCGGCGACGATCCGTCGCACCAGGGCCGTGTCGCCGACGTCGCCGACGACGAGATCGGCGTCGCGAACCATCTCACGATGGCCGCGCGAGAGATTGTCGAGCACGACGCACGGCGTCCCGCCGGCTCGCAGCTCGGCCAGTACGTGGGAGCCGATGTAGCCCGCGCCGCCGGTGACGAGGACGGTCATCGTCAGGGCACCAGCGTGGGCGTCTCGACCGCCAGCTTCGTCAAGCGGGCCTGGTAGGACGGTCCCAGGCGCTCGCAGATCACCCGCGCGATGTCATAGGCGAGCTCGCTCCAGTCGTACTGTCGCGCCACACCCTGCCGGGTGCTGACCGCATCCGCCGAGAGCGCCGCCGGCATCAGCGCGACCTTGAGCGCCTCCGACCACTCGTCCAGCGAGCTGGCCAGCGTGAGGACCTTGTCGAAATCGCGGAGTGAGCGGATGGGGGCCCCGACCACTGGCTTGCCGCTGGCCAGGTACTCGTGCAACTTCAGCGGATAGATGTTGTTCGTGTAGCCGTTGACCAGGTACGGCATCGTGCACACGTCGAAGTGCTGTGGATACGCGGCCAGGTCCTTCACCGTCTTGGCTCCGAGCAGATGCACGTTCGGCAGTTGCTCCATCTCCGCGACGATGGCTCCGGCCTCGGGGCTCAGCACCTTGGGTCCCACGAAGACGAACGACCAGCTCGCGTGGCGTCGGGCCAGGTCGCGCAGCAGGCGCCAATCCAGCTGGACCTTCAGGGTGCCGGTGTAGCCGATGCGCGGATGCGGAATGCCCGCGATGTCCGCCGGCTCCGGCACCGGCGTGGAGTAGAGCGCGTAGTCCACGCCCTCCGGCGCGAAGGTCATGCGGGGATTGATGCCGCTCTTGCGCTCCATGAGCCCCGGCGAGATCGCGAAGATCTGATCGGCGGCCGCGATCACGCGGCGTTCGGCCGGGTCCATCGGCGGCGGGTTGGGCGTGAACGAGTATTCGTCGTCGATGTGATAGAGCGACAGGTCGTGACCCCCCGCCTGCAGGGCCGCCTCGAACTGGTAGTGCCACAGGTGGAGGACCGTCGCCCGACACCCCCGCCGGCGCAGCTGATCCCAGGCCCGACGCAGCCGGGCCTCGAACAGTCGGCGACGCAGCCACGCGGGGCGGTAGATGTTGAACAGCCATGGCTCGGGTACGTACACGTCGAACGCCTTCGGCAGTGTGCGCAGCAGCCGGCCAACTTCCCGACGCCGGACCGCCGGGGACCGCAGCTCGCGCCAGTGATGGGGGGGCTCCAGCCAGAGCACATTGAAGTAGCTGGCCAGGCGCGTCATCACGTGGTGCGGCGTCATCCACCGCGTGCCGAAATGGTGATACGGCATCGCCAGCATCCCGATCTCGGGAATCAGCGGCGTGGGGGTGGCGGACATCAGGCGCTCCTTCTCCGCACGGCACGGTACAGCGGCCGCAGCACCTCGCGGGCGGCAAAATCGAGATCGCCGAGCAGGCGCCGGCGGTACGTGAGAGCCCACGCGGCCATCGCCCGATAGCACGCGAGGCGATCGCTCACTCCGACCGGCGCGCGGCCGATCACGGCGAGATACTCGCGGGCTCGCGGAAGTGTGGGAACACGAGTCGGTTGGCGTGCGCCGGATTGAACCACACCGTTCGACTCTGGCGGTCGGGCGCGATCGCCGTTGACTGCTGGGCGTGGGCGCGGCGGAAGAAGAGAAACTCCGGCAGCAAATGAAAGCGGCCGTACAGGGCCAGCTCGCCGAGCAGGACCCGGTCGGAGTCGGCGTAGTCTCCGTGCAGACAGGTCTTGGCCAGCACATCGCGCCGCGTCAGGCCGAAGCCGGGCTCGCAGATGTGATCGAGCCGGATCACGTCGCGGAATCGCACGCGTGGGTCCGGCGAGTCCACGCGCAGTGGCACGCTCCGGCGCGGCAGCTCGACGCCGTGCTCGTCGATGTCGCGCGTGCCGGTGTAGCACACGACCACCGTGGGATCCGCCTCCAGCACCGCCAGGGTGTGCCGCAGGTACTCGGGAGCCCGGATGTCGTCGTGGTGCGTGAGCAGGAAGTATTCGCCCCTGGCCGCGGTGATCACCGAGTTCTGGTTGCGACAGAAGCCGACGTTGACCGGGTTGCGATGGTAGCGGATCCGCCGATCCGCGCTCGCGTAGTCCTGACAGATCGCCGGGGTGCGGTCGGTCGAGGCGTTGTCGGAGATGAGCAGCTCGAAGTCTCCGTAGGTCTGCTTCAGCAGCGACTGCAGCGCCTCCTCGAGAAACGCCTCTCCGTTGTACACCGGCATGCCGAGGCTGACCCGCGGCGTGGACGTGGTCATCATCGTCCGGCACATGGCCCGCTGGTGGCCACCAGGCACGTCGCCGCGGGCGGCCGGGCGCTGACCTCCTCGGCCGTCACACGCTCCAGCCAGATCTCGCGCCAGAACGGGTAGAGCTTGCGCGGGCAGAACAGGCGCTTGTCGCTGTACTCCGACTGGCACACGACGCCATCGAGGATGATGCAGTCGGTCGAGAGCGGAATCATCTTGCCGGTGCGCTCCTCGATGACGCGCTCCACCCGAGCCAGCACCCGGAACACCTGACCGCAGTAGCGCACCATCTCGGCATCGAAGGACAGGCCGTGGTTGCGGTTGCGTCCGTTGACGGTCTTCAAGATCTCGGCCTGCGACTTCACGCGCACCAGCTCACCGGCCTGCAGGTCGAGCGTGGCCCGGGGCGTTTTCTCCAGCTCACCGCGGTAGTACGGAAAGGGTGTCCCGCCCCGCCACGCCTGCCATCGCCGGTACAGATCCAGCTTCAGCCGATACCCCCGACCGTGGTGGAGTACGAAGAGGAACGCACGGAACGCCGCGGCGCGTACCACCTCCGCGAGGCCCACGTTCCCCGACCGGACGTCTCGCACGTACTGTCGCGGATCCCACCACGTCATCGGCGAGGTCGCCAGCAGGAGATCCGTGGCCTGACAGCGATAGCGAGGCTGGCCGTCGTCGGCGGGCGTCGCCTGCCGGGTGGCCGCCTCCAGCCCCGTCCGGTCGCAGCTAGGGCGGCGCGACGTCGGGCC
>CAVZOE010000021.1:0-548625 GCA_963776725.1 uncultured Candidatus Rokubacteria bacterium
CGACTCGTTGCACTGGAGGAACTGAGCCATGCCGCACGCGCACGACTACCCCTTCGACCGGCGCGGCGGGGGCTCACACCTGCATCCACTGCGACGACCACCGTGGCCTGGCCCGCTGCTACTGCGGCTGGTCACACACGCCCGGGGCGTTCGTGCGCCACAACATCCTCACCAACGCGCTCCGGCGATCAGGAGGTTCTCTGAGCAACGGATCGCTGAGTCGCCCTTGCTCGCCGTTGCTCAAGAACTACAGGTTGAGACGCATCTCGTGGCACCCCGTGGCACTTCGTCGCATCGCTCGCTGTTCTGGAAGACCTCGCACGTGAAGGTGCTCTCGCGCAACTGCGCGATCTTAGTCGACGCGCAGAATCGTAGAGCCAGCGATTCGTAATCAGTAGGTCGCGGGTTCAACTCCCGCCCCCGGCTCCAGCACTTCTACACCGAGCACCGCCGGTGCGGCGAGCTGGAGGCGGCGTCGAGGGCCCGAGCGTCTGGTTCGACTGCGAGTGCGGAGCGCGGATCGCCCGCCGTGCTGACGACGGCGACGTACTTGACCTCAACGGTTGAAACGCCCCACCATCCCAGCGTGGACCGCCGCCGCTTCCTGCTGACCTCGCTGGCCGGGGCTCTCGCCGCGCCGCTCGCCGCTGAGGCGCAGCAGCGAGGAAAGGTGTATCGGATAGGCTTCATGAGCTATCTCGGTTCTCGAGCTTTTGTTGATCCGAGCGGGGCGTTTCGCAAAGGACTCCGCGAGCTTGGGAGCGTTGAGGGGCAAAACCTAGCAATCGAGTGCCGCGACGCAATCGGCCGCGTGGGTCGCTTTCCTGACCTCGCACGACAGCTGGTCGGTCTCAATCTTGATGTCTTGGTCACCGAAGGCACGCCGGCGAGCCTCGCGGCCAGGGGGCTGCGACGACGATCCCAGTCGTCATGTTTGGAGTGCTCGACTCTGAGGGAAGCGGGCTCGTGGCTAACCTCGCGCGACCTGGGGCAAATGTAACGGGACCCTCAATGCTTCCAACTCTTGAGTTCGCGTCGAAGGTGCTTCAGCTGACCAAGGACGTCGTTGCGCATGTCTCCCGTATAGCGGTCCTCCGAGATTCGACGAATCCGGTCCATCGCCGCGTTGACAACAGCGTAGCCGCCGCAGCGCGGGGATTGGGCATGAAGCCGCAGTTTGTCAGCGTGCGAGGAGCGGCCGATCTTCACGCCGCATTCGCAGCAGTTGTCGATTACGGTGCGCAGGCATTACTCGTGTACCCGGTACCCCTCACTGCCGGCCAGATCCGGCCCATCGTCGAGTTCGCGCATATCGGAAGGCTGCCGCGCGTGACCTTTTGGAGGGGTACGTCGAGCAGGGCCTCCTTCTGTTTTACGGTACGCGGATTTCTGAGGAGTATCGTCGCGCCGGACTCTATGTCGACAAGATCCTTAAGGGCGCCAAGCCCGGCGACCTTCCGATCGAGCAACCCACGAGATTCGAGCTGGTCATCAACCTCAAGACGGCCAAGGCCCTCAGCCTCACGATGCCGCCGTCGCTGCTGGCGAGGGCGGATCAGGTGATTGAGAAGTGAGGAGGCCAGCCCAATGACCTACGCCTTCCGCCCTGAGAACTGGCCGGCATTCCAGCACGAACTTGGTGCGCGGGGCATCGCGGTCAGTGACATCGAAAGGGTAGCGATCCGGCCTCGGACCGTGCAGGGTGCCGCTGACGTCTCCGCTTCGGTCGGGTGAGTCGAGACGTGGAGCCAGCATCAAGCGGAGGTGGTCTGATCGCCGAAGATCGCCCCCCATCAACCTCCACCTCGCTCCCGACGAGCGCACTGTCGCAATACAACGGCGTTAGCCGGACAGATTGATGCCGACACGATACACAGAGGTCGATTTCGAACGGCTGTCCTGGCACGACTGCCACATCTGGCGGCTCGACTTCTTGGGCTGGCGATTCAGATGAAGGTGATTGGACAAGCGACCTGCTTCTCGGCGTCGACTTCATTGTCGAATGGCGGGGTGGCGTCGACGGGAGTACGAAGTTCAAGATCGCGCCAGCAACACTCGCCTTCCATGGTGTGACCAACCCCAAGAATCGGGATCTCTTGGGGTGAGAGTGGCTTCCGAGTCGCGATTCATCAAGTGTCGATCGGCCAGATTGTGCGCGAGCTTATCAAAGATCAGAAGGTCTATCTAGACCGGCCCTACTACCGGTGGCGGATCGTGCTGAACTGGCCTGCTGGTGGAGAGATCGCGTTTGGCGCCGTCGGGTTCACACAGACGCTCTTGGCCGATCCAATCGTCTCTGAAAGGCAACATCTGTCACTTAAGGAGCGCAGCCGGCTAACCAGCCGATGAAGACGGACGGGCACTTACGCGCCCGCCGCTTATCGGCACGTTAGCCCAAGCGCTTCCAGAGTGGATTTGTGGAAGATACCGGATCACAAGGAGACGGCCAACCCGGGGGCGCTCTTCGCCGCCGAGCGGGCCCGAAGCGAAAACTGACGGTCCGTTAGCCATCCCACCGTCGAACTCCACAGCGGCAACCCGGGTCGAGTAGATATCGCTCAAGTTGGAGACAATATCGGCAAACCCCTGCCGCGGATCCTTTTGCTCGTCGCCCCGTCCCTCCCGCATAGCGTCTCACGCGCACCACGATCAACGCTAACATCGAGGGCGCAGGAGGTGTCGCCATCAAGCCCGACGAGATCGTGCAGAGCGCCTTCGAAGCGTTTCGCGCCGATGCGGAACCCGTGCCTCCTTTGACCCTCCGCGGTGGCAATTCAGTCGACAGCTACGACGAGGCGGAGCCCTCGATCCGCGCGGCGATGAGCCAACCGATGCGTATATCGAAGGGTTCGCCTTCTGGGGGCTCGGCTATCTCGACGCGCAGTCGTGGCGGCACATGATGTCCCTCGACTCATCAGCTACGCCTTCCGGCGCCCGGACGATCCGGCGATGGCTGTGGAAGCGCTGATCCGTTCGCTCCGGCCGCCGGATCGGTATCCGCCCCGCCTCGGGACGTTGACCGCCGAACAGGAAGCCGTCGTCGTCGCCTTTCTCGAGACGCTCGCGCTCGGCGATGGTACCAGTCATCTGCGGGATGACGCGCAGCAGGCCCTGGAAGTGTGGTGGCTGCCCGGCGCGACGCTACCGGCCGCGACCCGAAGATGTGGCCGCCCTCCGATCTGCAAGGGTGACCTATCACGTCGTCGAGAGAGCACGATACCGCCTCGTGCTCCCAGCTGCCTTTACGAGCAGCGGAGCGCGCACATCGCCGAGGAGTCCCGAACGGTCGAGGTGTGGCGCGGGACACTCTGTGGCGACGTGCCCACGACGGTCGCGGTCAATCTGACACCGTTGGCCGGTCGCCATCTCCAACAAATCATCGAACGGGCAGCCGCGGGCCTTCGCGCCGCGAGCGTTGAGCCCCGCCCCTTTGTGTCCGGGGCGACACGATCGGAACGCCTCAACGGTCTCGCGACGCGTGGCGACAGCCCGACGGAGCCAGAACGCATCAAAATCGTCGCCGCCGTCATTGGCAAGGAGGTCGCCTTGCTTACGGTTCGGCGCTGGCCGCGAGACGACGTCGAGGCCGCGATGGAGCGGATCGTCTCCACGTTCGAGATCGTGGCGGGTAGCTGAATCAAGTAAGGAGTTGTTCGTCCGTCGCTCTCCCCGTCCGCGCTTAGGGGAAGGACGGCCAGCGGGATTTCTCAGAAGGACGACTGCCCGTTGCCGTGTCCGTCGTGTCCCGGTCAGAAATTCGATTTGACTCGGCCTGACTGACGTTGCACGACGCGTCGAGGCGTTCCCAGTAGAATTCGGAGGCTGTCCTTCGCCAAAACTCCGTCCGGCGGCCAAGTGGTTGATCTGTCGGCTCTGATCCGGAGACAATCCCAGCTCGATGATCACCCTCCTGCTCCACCTGCTTCGGCTCCTCCCGTTCCTCTGCGGCGGCCACCGCCAGCTCGCCCTCGAGAACCTCGCCTTGCGCCAGCAGCTCGCCGTGTACAAGCGAACGGCGACCCGGCCGAGACTGCGCCGGACGCGATCGCCTCTTCTGGGTCGGGCTGTCCAGGGTCTGGGCCGGCTGGAGGCAGGCTCTCGTCATCGTGACTCCCGACACCGTCCTGCGGTGGCAGCGGCGCCGCTTCCGCGAGCACTGGACCAGGCTCTCCGGCCGCCCACCGGCGGGCCGCCCGCCGGTCAACGCCGAGATCACCGCCCTGGTCAGAACGAATGGCCGCGGCCAATCCCCTGTGGGGCGCGCCCAGAATCCATGGCGAACTCCTCAAGCTCGGCATCGACGTCGCCGAGCGCACCGTCTCCCGGCTGATGCCGAAGCGGCGCACACCGCCGTCGCAGACCTGGCGCACGTTCCTCGACCAACCACGTCCGGGACCTCGTCTCCATCGATTTCTTCACGGTGCCCACCGCGCGCTTGCGCGTGCTCTTCGTCCTCGTCGTGCTCGCCCACCATCGCCGGCGCGTCGTCCACTTCAACGTCACCGAGCATCCCACCGCGGCCTGGACCGCCCAGCAGATCGTGGACGCCTTCCCGGACGACTCCGCGCCGTCCTACCTCCTCCGCGATCGCGACTCGGTCTACGGTCACGCGTTCCGGCACCGCGTGAAGGGCATGGGAATCGGGGAAGTCCTGACGGCGCCTCACAGCCCGTGGCAGAACCCCTTCGCGGAGCGGCTCATCGGCTCGATCCGGCGCGAGTGTCTGGATCACGTCGCTCGTCCTCAGCGAACGGCACCTCCGCCGCATCCTGACTCGCTACTTCGCGTACTATCACCGGGCACGCACTCACCTCGTCGCTCGACAAGGATGCGCCCGACGGCCGGCCAATCGAGCGGCCGGAACTCGGCAGGGTCATCCCGATTCCCGAAGTCGGTGGCCTCCACCATCGCTACGTCCGACGGGCGGCCTGACGCAGCCCAACCCGTTCACGACGCTGGGGACCCTCGGGTCAGGCCGCTCGCCCCCACGTTGCGCTCCTTTCCTCCGTGGTGGGCCCTGGCGTCGCGGCCCAAGGGGTTGGCTGTGTGCTACCTCCGACCAGTTATCGAGAGCTCCCCGGGCGCGCCTTGGCCTGTCGCGAGAGCACGGGCCGTCGTCAATCGAGTGGGATGAGATTTTGGCGAAGGACAGGCAGGGCGTCCGCTCTCCGCGTTCGTCTTCACAACGAAGCTAGGCGGGCCGATTCGCTCGAAGTCGAGCTTCGAGCAACGGGTCTTTCATCCGCTGATCCGCGCCGCGGGCATCACCCATCCGGTCACCTTCCAGAACCTCCGCCAGACCTTCTGTTCGGACATAGTCGCCTCAACCGGTGATCTGCTCTACGCCTCGGAGCAGGCCGGCCACTCCTCGATTAAAATCACGGGCGACTACTACGCGCACTACCGCCCAGGCCAGAAGCGCGACATCATGGACGGGCTCGACGAGCGGATCCGGCGAGCAGCTAAGCAGCCGTAAGCGACGACATTCCGAACGACGCGCGGGCAGTCCGAGCCATCGCCACCGCACGCCACCTATACGCCACCTGGACCATCCTGGACAGAAGCTGCACCGCGTAAGCGATTGGAATATTTGGTGAGCCGTCTCGGGATCGAACCGAGGACCCCCTGATTAAAAGTCAGGTGCTCTGCCAACTGAGCTAACGGCTCGTCAACTACGCCCGGCGCGGTCGGGCTCGGGGGCCCTACATCCCGCGCCGCGGTCGCCGGTCACTTCGGAACCGACCCGACAATCGAGCCCCAGAGGCTTCCCGAGGCTTTGTCTTTCCCGTCGTCCACGGTCTCGTCTGCCGTCTTCTTGCCGCCTCGCACGTCGCGTGTCTTCTTCGCCGCCAGGTCCCTGACGCGGGTGGTCTTTCTCCGCTTGGCCTTGCCCATGACGCCCTCCCCTCGAGCCGGTCCGAGCAGTTGCTCACTCTAGCGCAGTTGCAGCGCCGCGGCCACGCCCCTCAGCGCAGGAGTGCGGGAAAGTCCGGACGGGTGATGACCTTGCTACGACATTCTGAATCGCCGGCCTCACCGCCTGCGCCGTCTGATTGCACGCGGTCTCGCCGACGTAGCTCGGCGCGTATCGGTCGTCCTCGGTGACCGCGATGGTCCGCCCGGTCGGACGACGATGATCGTCAGGGCGATGGTGCAGGTTCGCGCCGACCCCGAGGAGAGGTCGATGCGGATCCAGGCGTCCGGTCGGGGAGCGGAGGCGACGTTGTCGGCGTAGGAGGCGCTTGCTCGGCGAGGACCGAGGATCGGGACAACAACCGAACCGGCGAGGGCAGACAAACGGCAGTCGGTCACCCATTTTGATCCATCGAGCTTGCCCTCGCGTGCCCGTCAGGCCTGGCCCGTTTCTGGCCAAGGCGGTCACATTCTAGCCTGGCCCGAGGCTTTATGACCCTCAAAAGATAGGAATATCAATCAGATATGAGACTGGCGTGGCGCTTGCCACATAGGCGGTCGACTCTTCCGAAAAAGGCAAACCAGTCGTGAGGCTGGGACGCAAAGCCACGGGTGAGGGCGATGAGCCCTGATAGCCGGGTTACCGAAGAAGAGGGCGGCCACCAGGTCCGTCCTTCGGAAAGAGCCATACGAAGGAGGAACCATGTTGGCGTGCATGAACACCGGAAGTCCCGAGTCTGCGCTCGGGCGCCCTCGGGGACCGCTCAATGGACTTCACGTGCTCGTGGTCGATGACGATGCCGGGCCGCGTCAGCTGTTTCGCGACGTGCTCGAGGTGGCCGGCGCTCGCGTGACGGTCGCGCCGTCGGCGCGGCTGGGACTGGCCGCGATCCAGTGCGAGGTTCCCGACGTGCTGGTGAGCGACATCATGATGCCGGAGCACGATGGCTACTGGCTGATCCGCTCGGTCCGCGAGCTGGCGGCCGAGCACGGCGGCCGGGTGCCGGCGCTGGCGATCACCGGAGATCCCAACCTGCACTCCCGTGCGCGGGCGCTGGCCGAGGGCTTCGACGCGCATCTGCCCAAGCCCATCAACGTACGGGAGCTGGCCGCGACGGTCGCGCGCCTGGCTTCGCGCGTCTGAGGGGCACCGCCTCGCTACCGTCGTCCGACGACATCATCGCGCCGCCCGACTCACGCTCGATCGCCGAGCGTGAGCGGCGGCGCGACGTATTTGTCGCTCAGCGCCGAGGTCGGCCCGGCTGCTCGATCGCGACCGCGGCCATGTGGTCCATGTACGTCAGGTTGAACGGCTTGGGGACGTAGCCGAAGGCGCCCTGCCGTGATGCACTCCGCGGCGACCGCGTTCTCGGCGTTGGCCGTGACGATGATCACCGGAATCTTGGGATCGGCCTGGCGGAAGAGCTTCAGCACCGTCGAGGCCATTGGCCCCCGGCATGTTGATGTCCAGGAACACCATGTCCGGCCGCTGCCGAACGAAGCGCTCGATGGCGGACGCGCCCGACAGCGCGGTCTCGACCTCGTAGCGTCTCTCGAAGTGCTCGCGGAGCACCTCGAGGAGCTCGGGCTCGTCGTCCACCACCAGGATTCGCTTCATGGAACGATTCTATGCGACGCGGGGGGACTCTCGGGCAAGGGCACTCCACGCCGCCAGCTGGGTCGCCCGCCACGGGGACGACGCCCAGCCGGTGCCGGCGACGATCGAATGGGCCAGTCCGGAAGGATAGAACGTCGCGCGCCAGCCGCGGGGGAAGCCGCGAAGCTCGAGGTCGAAGTCCTGGCGCGCCATGCCGGCGACCACGAGGCCGAGCCCCGCCCAGCCGTCGAGCCAGCGCCGCACCAGGCGCAGCTCGGGCGCGTCGTGACCCACCAGCGCGGCGGCCAGCGCCGCGACGAGACGGCCCCGGGCGGGCCCATCGGCGGCCGCCTCGCCAGCCGGGAGCGGACCCGACGTCACGAGCTAGACGATGCTCGAGCGAACCGTGGGATACCAGCGCAGCAGCGGCGAGTCCTCGCACAGGATCGTCTCGGCGCGCTGCGGCGCCGGTCGAGACCAGGCAGAACGACACGCCGATCAGCTCCTCGAGGCGCTCGAGATAGCGTCGCGCCTTGGCCGGCAGATCCGCCTCGTTCTTGGCGCCGCTGGTCGGCGACATCCAGCCCTCGATGTCCTCGTAGACGGGCTCGAGCGCGGCCAGCGCCAGTCTCGCTCCTCGGGGAACTCGGTGATGAAATCGCCCGCGGTAGCGGTAGCCGATGCAGACCCTGACCGTCTCGCACTTGTCGAGCACGTCGAGCTTGGTCAGCGCCACGGTGTCGAGGCCGTTGATGCGCACGGCGTAGCGCGAGCACCACCGCGTCGAACCAGCCGCAGCGCCGCGGCCGGCCGGTGGTGGCGCCGTACTCGTTGCCGCGCGCGCGGATCGTCTCGGCCAGCTCGCCCGTCATCTCGGTCGGGAACGGGCCGGCGCCGACGCGCGTCGTGTAGGCCTTGGCCACGCCGAGCACGCCGTGGATCTTGGTCGGCGGCACGCCGGTGCCGGTGGAGGCGCCGCCGGCCGTGGTCGACGACGAGGTGATGTAGGGATACGTCCCGTGGTCGATGTCGAGCATGGTGGCCTGGGCGCCCTCGAACAGCACGGAGTAGCCGCTCTCGATCCAGCGGTGCAGCAGCAGCGCCGTGTCGGTGATGTAGGGCGCCAGCCAGCCGGCGAAGCGCAGATAGGGATTGAGGATCTCCTCGATGTTGAAGCTCTGCGCGTCGTAGATCTCGCGCAGGATCCGGTTCTTCTGGGCGAGGTTGATCTCGAGCTTCTCGCGGAAGAGGCGCTCGTCGAGCAGATCGGCCATGCGGATGCCCACGCGCGCCGCCTTGTCGACGTAGGCCGGGCCCACGCCCTTGCCGGTGGTGCCGATGCGGCGGGCGCCCAGCTTGGCCTCGGAGGCGCGGTCCAGCGCGGGGTGATACGGCATGATCAGGTGCGCGTTCTTCGAGATGAAGAGGCTGCCGTCGAGCGTCACGCCGCGCTGGACGAGCGCCTCCATCTCCTGGATGAGCGACGCGGGATCCACCACGACGCCGCAGCCGATCACGCAGCGGCAGTGCGGATGCAGGATCCCCGAGGGGATGGAGTGCAGGACGTACTTCTCGCGCCCGACGACGACCGTGTGGCCGGCGTTGTTGCCGCCCTGATAGCGCACCACGACGTTGACGTGGGGGGTGATGACGTCCACCACCTTGCCCTTGCCCTCGTCGCCCCACTGCGTGCCGACCACCACGATGTTAGGCATGACTGCCCCCTCCTGCGGCCTCTCGAAAATGCTGCTCCGGACGCTCCAGCACCTCGCCGACCGGCAGCGTCCGCTCGGCGCCGCTGGCCAGGTCGAGCGCCAGCAGCTCGCCGGCCTTCGTGCGCGGACTGCCGACCACCAGCACGTGGCTCACCCGCTGGGCGCGGGCGTAGGCGATCGACTCCTCGAGCCCGCGGCTGATGATATCGCGCGCGACCGAGGCGCCGCGGTCGCGCAGGCGGCGGGCCAGCGACAAGGCTACCGTCTTCTCGGGCGTGAAGTCGATGATGAAGAAGTCCGGCCCGGCCAGCGGCACGGCGATGGCCTGCGCCTCCATCACGGCCAGCATGCGCGCCGACGTCGAAGGCGAAGCCGACCGCCGGACACTCGTAGCCGAAGCGTCCCAGCATGTGGTCGTAGCGCCCGCCACCCGCGACCGACGCCCCGAACCCGCCGACGTAGGCCTCGAAGTACGTGCCGGAGTAGTAGTCGAAGCCCCGCACCTCGCCCAGATCGAGCAGGACCGCGTCGGCCAGCCCGTAGATCGTCAGCAGCCGGTAGACCTCGGCCAGGTTGGCGACGGCGCGGGCCGAGCGCTCGTTGCGGGCCAGCCGCGGCCGCCCGCTCCAGCACGGCCTCGTGGCCGAAGAGCGCCGGCAGCGCGCACAGCGCGTCGCCCACGTGGGCGGGCGGCGCCAGCTCGCCCACCACGCGCTCGAGCGTGCCCACGTCCTTGCGGGCCAGCGCCTGGCGCAGCTCGTGCTGGTGCGCGGGATCGGTCTTGACCTCCTCCAGGAGCCCGCGGAAGAAGTCCGGATGGCTCGAGGTCGAGCTGGAAGCGCTCCGAGGCCGAGCGCGCGCAGCCCCTCGATGGCCATCGCGATGACCTCGACCTCGGCCTCCGGCTTCGACGGGCCCGATCAGCTCGACGCCCGCCTGGTAGAACTCGCGGTAGTGCGACACGCGCGGCTCGTCGTAGCGGAAGATGTTGGTGACGTAGGCCAGGCGCACCGGCTTGGGCTCGTCGCGCAGCCGGGTGGCGACGATGCGCGCGATCTGCGGCGTGATGTCGGCGCGCAGCGCCAGCACGCGGCCGGTCTCGCGGTCGACCAGCGTGAACATGCTGTCCTGCACGGCGACGTCGGTGCCCACCGCCAGGACCTCGGCATATTCGAACGTGGGCGTGACGATCTCGCGGTAGCCCCAGCGCCGGAAGACGTCGAAGAGCCGCTCCTCGACGTGACGCTTGCGCGCCGCCTCGTCGGGCAGATAGATGCGGGCGCCGCGCGGCAGCTGGGTCGGCGTCTTCACGGCGCGTCCTCGGTCAGGTCGTCGAGGTGCACCAGCGTGTTCATGCGGTGCACGGTGACCCAGCCGTCCAGGTACTCGATCTCGGTGATGCCGGCCGGCGAGGCGTCCACCGACCGCAGGCGGTCGGGCCCCAGGCCGAGCGCGGCCAGCACGATCAGCCGGGTGACGATGGCGTGCGAGACGAGCACGACCGTCTCGCCCTCGTGCTTGGCCGTGAGCTCGCGCAGGCCCGCCGCCACACGCTCGGCCACCTCGTCGAGCGTCTCGCCGCCGCCGGGACGCGCCCGCCGCGGGTCGGCCGACCACACCTCGGCCTCCCCGGGGAAGCGCACCGCCACCTCGGCGTGGGTCAGCCCCGCCCACGCGCCGAAGTCCATCTCGCGGAAGGCTGGCTCGGTGCGGACGGCGAGCTTGTGGGGCGCGGCAATGAGCTCGGCGGAGGCCCGGGCGCGCACCAGCGGGCTCGCGTAGACGGCGCCGACAAAGGCCCCGGCCAGCGCGTGGCCCACCGCCTCGCACTGGCGGATACCCCTGGGCGACAGCGGGACGTCCCGCGCCCCCGCGTACCGCCGCTCGCGGGAGTAGTCGGTTTCCCCGTGTCGTATGGCGAAGAGCTTGACCGGTTTCACAACCCGCTCATTCTATCCCATCGGTCCACGACCAAGCCCAGGCGGTTCGGCGAAACGGCTGTCGGTAGGCGACGTGAATGAGGTCGGCCGATGTCTCTGTGACCTGGCTGGACGAAGGTCTCTTCGTGCAGCCCGGACGCCGCGACTAGAGCTGGACCAGGCGGGCGAAGACGATGTCGGGCATGGCGCGGATCTCTTCGAGCGCGGCGGCGGGCATGGGGTCGTCGAGGTTCAGGATGGAGACGGCGCGGCCGCCGCGGCGCTCGCGGCCGAGCTGCATGCCGGCGATGTTGATGCCGTGGCGGCCGCAGAGCGTGCCGATGCGGCCGACCACGCCGGGGACGTCCTGGTTGGCGAAGACCAGCATCCAGCCGTGCGGGACAGCCTCCAGGGCGAAGCCGTCGATGGCGACGAAGCGCGGCTCGCGCCGGTAGAAGAGGGCGCCGGCCACCGACGACACGCCGCGATCGGTGCGCAGCTCGGCCGTGAGCAGGCTGGCGTAGTCGGCGCTCTCCGTGGTGGACGTCTCGGTCACGCGCAGGCCACGGCTCTTGGCGATCAGCATCGCGTTCACGTCGGTGACGTGGTCCGCGAGGATCGTGCCGAGCAGGCCACGCAGGAATGCCAGCGTGAGCCCGGCCGTCGGCCGCGCCGTCACGTCGCCGGCGTAGACGATCCGCGACCTCGGCCATGCGGCCCTCGGCCATCTGGGCCAGGAAGCGGCCCATGGCCGCGGCGAGCGCGCCGTACGGCGCCTGCTCCTTGAGGGTGTCGGCGTCCATCGCCGGCAGGTTGACGGCGTTGGCCACCACGCCGCGGATGAGCGCGTCGGCCACCTGGTCGGCGATGGCCAGGGCCACGGCGGTCTGCGCCTCGTCGGTCGCCGCCCCCAGGTGCGGCGTGACCACGACCTGCTCGAAGCGCAGCAGCGGATGGTCGGCCGGCGGCGGCTCCTGCTCGAACACGTCGAGCGCCGCTCCCGCCACGTGACCGCTCTGCAGCGCGCGAACCAGCGCCTGCTCGTCGATGATGCCGCCGCGCGCGCAGTTGATGAGCCGCACGCCCGGCTTGGTCCGCGCCAGCTCGGCCTCGCCCAGCAGATGCCGCGTGTCGCCCGTCAGCGGGGTGTGGATGGTGATGAAGTCGCTGCGGGCCAGCAGGTCCTCGAGCTCCACGCTCTCCACGCCGAGACGCTCGGCCGCCTCGCGCGTGAGATAGGGATCGAAGGCGATCACCTGCATGCGAAAGCCCAGGGCCCGGCGGGCGACCTCGCCGCCGATGCGGCCCAGGCCGAGGACGCCGAGGGTCTTGCCGAACAGCTCGACGCCCTGCAGACGCTTCTTCTCCCAGCGGCCGGCCTTCATGCGTGGCGTCGGCCACCGCGATCCGGCGCGCCATGGTGAGCAGCAGCGCCAGGGTGTGCTCGGCGACGGCGGTGGTGTTGCCGCCCGGGGTGTTCATCACGATGACGCCGCGCTCGGTGGCGGCATCGACGTCGATGGTGTCGACGCCGGCCCCGGCGCGGCCGATGACTTCCAGACGGCCGGCGTTTTCCAGCGTGGCCCGGGTGACCTTGGTGGCGCTGCGGACGATCAGACCTTCGTAGTCGCCGAGGCGGGCCACCAGCGACGGCTCGTCGAGCGCGCCGGCGACGTCGACCTCGAGCCCGTGCTTGCGGAGGGCGTCGACACCGACGGAATCGAGCGCGTCGGTGACGAGAACGCGCTTCACGACTTCTCGGCGAAGACTTTCTGCGCGCCGCGCACGCCCGGCGCCGAAGTCCACCGGCTGGCCCATCGAGGCGAGCACCTGCTCCAGCGCCGACAGCGCGGTGATCACGTCGAACTCGGCGGCGTAGCCCATGTGGCCCAGGCGGAAGACCTGGCCCTTCATCTCCCCCTGCCCGCCGGCGATCGTGATGTTGTAGGCCTGCGCGTAGCCCTTCGACGATCTGCTCGCTGTTCACGCCGGGCGGCGCCACCACCGCGGTGACCGCGGGGCTGGGCGTGGCCTGGCAGAAGAGCCCGAGGCCGAGCGCTTCCACGCCGGCGCGCGTGGCGCGCGCGAGGCGATCGTGGCGCTTGAAGACGTTGGCCAGGCCTTCCTCTTCCAGCATCTGGATGACCGTCGCGCAGGCCGATCACGATCGAGACGGCCGGCGTGAAGTGCGCCTCGTTCTTGGCCTGCGTCTTCCGCTCTTCCGCGAGGTCCAGGTAGTAGCGCGGCAGCGTGGCGGTCTTGTTCTTCGCCCAGGCCTTGTCGCTCAGCGCGCAGAAGCCGAGCCCGGGCGGCAGCATCAGGCCCTTCTGCGAGCCGGCGACGACCACGTCCACGCCCCAGGCGTCCATCGGCAGGTCGGCGATGCCGAGGCTCGAGACGGCGTCGACGACCAGGATGGCGTCGGTGCCGCGCGTGACGGCGGCGTAGCCCTTGACGTCGTGCAGCACGCCGGTCGAGGTCTCGCTGTGCTGGACGAGCACGGCCTTGACGCTGGGGTTGGCCTTGAGCGACTCGGCCACGCGCTGCCGGCGCGACCGTCTGGCCGTACGGGCGCCGTCACCTCGATCGCCTGGACGCCGTACGCGCGGCAGAGATCCAGCCAGCGCTCGCCGAACTTGCCCGCACTCACGACGAGCACGCGGTCGCCGGCGGAGAGCGTGTTGACGACGGCGGCTTCCATGGCCCCGGTGCCGGAGCACGCCAGCGGGATGACGTCCTGAGACGTCTGCACGAGGCGCTTGAGCCCGGCGCGCACCTCGACGAAGAGCGCCTCGTACTCCGGAGTGCGGTGGTGCAGGATCGGCTGGGCCATCGCGAGCAGGACTTCGCTCGGCACGGGCGTCGGTCCCGGCGCCATCAGCTGGTACTTCTTCATCGGCTCACGACCTCCTCGTGGGCGGCTGGATCGGATTCGATACTAGCACGCCGTCGCGCGCGCGAGCTCCGTGGCCCAGCGCGGTGACGAAGATCGCGTCGCGGCCGGCCGCGTGCGGCGCGAAGAACCGCACGACCTCGGCGTCGTAGAACGTGAGACCGCTCGCGCCGAAGCCCAGGGCGTAGGCCGCCAGGTACGCGCGGCCGCCGGCGAGGCCGGCCTCGAGGTTGGCGAGACGATACCCGCGCTCGCCCCACGCCGCCACGATCGCGTCGAGCGGCGCCAGGAAGAAGATCGTCGCCGCCGCATCGCCGCCGAGCGCCTGTTCGAGCGTCAGGTAGGCCGCCTCGCGACGCAGCTCGCCGGCTCGCACGAGTCTCCAGACCGCGCCCCGGCCAGTACACGTACGCGCCGGACGGCACGCCCTCGACGGCGTTCACGATGACGTGGAGATCGACCAGACCGCTCGGCACGTCGGCCGGCCACGGCCGCGTCGCCGCCCACAGCGCGGTGGCGAGCTCCTGCGCGCTCAGCGGCTCGTGCGCGAACCGTCGCGGCGAGCCGCGGCGCTGGATGGTCTCGCCGAGCGCGCGGCCCTGGGAGGCCGGCTCGGGCAGCGGCACCAGCGGGCCATGGCGGCTCGCGCGCGGGCGGCGCCGCCGCCGCGCGCCAGGCGACGACCGCCTCGGCGGTGGCGCAGGCCAGAGGCGCGGTGGATCTCGCGCAACAGCCGGGTAGTCGACCTCGTCGCTCGACAGCGGCATGACGTCGTGGGCGATCGACGGCAAGGGCCCGGTCGGCACGCCGGCCGTCGCCTTCGGGGCCGAGCGCGACCAGCTCCAGCGCGGCCTCGCGCTCGGCGTCGAGCCCCAGGCACTGGTTCGACCTCGGTCGTCGACGAAGCCCGTGAGCACACGTGGCGCCAGTCCCAGCGCCTCGCCCGACGGCCAGCGTGTTGGCCAGCATGGTGCCCGAGTCCCAGAAGAGGTGGCGATAGCCGCGCGACTGGTACTTCCACGTGTTGCGCCAGTAGATCGCGCTGAGCACGAGCGTCGCCGCCCGCCGGGCGAGAGCCGGCTCGCCGGCCGCCGCGGCGAGCGCCGCGCCGGACGTCTCCGCGCGCAGCCGCCGCAGCGTGAAGTCCCCCGGGCAGAAGTGATAGAGCCCGGGCGCGCAGGCCGACGACGTCGCCGACCGCCACGTACACCTCGGTCTGGTAGAGCGCGCCGGTGGACGCGGCGGCGCGGAACAGTACCTCGCCGCCACCGGGATACGTCTTCTTCCGCGTGACTCCCGCGGAGTAGTAGAGGACCGTGGTGAGCGCGGCTCGAGCGCCGAGCGACGCGGCCGACGCGGCGGCGGCCGACGCGGCAGATGCGAGCACCTCGAGCGTCGGCCGTGCGAGCACGTCGATCTCGCGCGGCAGCGCCAGCGCCGGGCAGCTCGGTGTAGACCTTGAACGGAAACGGCTTGATGTCCCACTCGAGCGTGTGCCCGCTCGTGCGCACCGAGTACGGCGTGTGCGTCGTCTCGTCGTGGAATCGTCGCGCGATGGACAGGCCCAGGCCAGCGCTCACCTGACCATCTTAACCATCAGTTGGCGCGCACTGATCGCTGACCGCCACTCACGGTCAGTCGGTGGTCGGTCTGTCACGACGCGACGCGCTGCGGCTTCAGTGATTCCGCGGAGTTACGAATGGTCCGCAATTTGCGAATGACCCGAGGCTGGCTTCGGTAGGGAGGCGCCCTCTCTGGGATCGAGGAGGCGTCGCGGCCGCAAGGGCCGTCATGGACGCAATGGGAGGGCGCCGTGAGCGGGCGACTGATCGGCAAGACCGTGATCGCGCTGGTCGTGTTCCCCCTGGTGGGGCACGCGATCTACACGATGGTGTCGCTCGTGCTCGGCTTCATGCTTCCCGTCATCCTCGAGCAGGCGAGGAGCTGGGCGCAGATCGTGAGAAAGAGCCTGGTGATCGCCACCATTCTGGTCGCGGCGCGCGGTGCCTTCGGCGTGTGCCGCCGGCTGTGGCCGACGACCGCGATCCGCTCCACCTGAGATTCGCCCCCGCCACGAACCGTCCCGCCCTCAGAACTGATAGGGCGGCCTGAAGACCCCCCGCTCGGTCACGATCGCCGAGATCAGCTCGGCCGGCGTGACGTCGAAGGCGGGGTTGAAGACCGGCGAGGCCTCGGGCGCCGTCACCTGCGTGCCGACCCGGCGAACCTCCTGCGCATCGCGCTCCTCGATGGGAATCTGCGCGCCGGACGGCAGCGCGGGATCGATCGTCGAGAACGGTGCGGCGATGTAGAACGGCACGCGATGGTGACGCGGCCAGCACCGCCAGCGCGTACGTGCCGATCTTGTTGGCGGTGTCGCCGTTGGCCGCGATGCGATCGGCCCCGGTGACGACCAGATCGACCTGACCGCGCGCCATCACCGAGGCGGCCGCCACGTCCGCGATCAGGCGGTGCGGGATGCCGTCGCGCACGCACTCCCACGCCGTGAGCCGCGAGCCCTGCATGACCGGACGCGTCTCGTCCACCCACAGCAGCGTGACCTTGCCCTGCGCGTGGGCCGAGCGCACGATGCCGAGCGCGGTGCCGTAGCCGGCGGTGGCCAGCGCGCCGGCGTTGCAGTGGGTGAGGATGCGCGCGTGCGGCGGCACCAGCGTGGCGCCGTGGTCGCCGAGCGCGCGGTTGGCCGCGAGGTCCTCGTCGAGGATCGCGTGCGCCTCGCGTCAGCAGCCGCGCCCGCGAATGTCGGCCACCGGGTGATCGCGCGCGCCTCGGCGCACGCGCCGCACCCGGTCGAGCGCCCAGAAGAGATTGACGGCGGTCGGTCGCGTGCCGGCCAGCCCCTTGATCGCGATCTCGAGATCGGCCATCAGCGCGTGGCACGTCGTCGCGCGGCTGCTGCGCGCGGCCAGCACGACACCGAACGCGGCGGCCACGCCGATGGCCGGCGCGCCGCGGACCACCAGCGTCCGAATGGCGTCGGCCACGTCCTCCCATCGTGCGTAGGCGCGCTCGAGCTCCTGCCCGGGCAGCAGACGCTGGTCGAGCAGGATCAGGCGGTCGTGCTCCCAGCGGACCGGCGCGATGGGGACGGGCGCGGTCGTGGACGCGGCGTCGATGACGGGTCGGCTGTCCAGCGTCGGGCAGAGCTGACGGATCTCGGCGGACCGTCAGGCCGGCGACGCGCACGAGCTTGTCACGGCCCCGGGTGCCGTGCGCGATCGTCGACGGCGGAGGGCGCAGCCGGAGCGAGGCGGCCAGCAGGCGCGGCCAGCGGCCTCGTTCGCGCCGCCCTCCACCGGCGGCGCCGCGACTCGCACACTGAGCGTGCCGTCGGCTCGCCAGCCCACGATCTCGACTGCGCGCACGCCCGGGGCTGGACGCGCACGCGCAGCAGGTCCTCCTTCACCGCGACGTCAGCTGCGGCAGCCGATCAGGACGGCTCGCCCGGGTCGTCCTCGGCCTCGGCTGGAGCAGCCGCTGGTAGCGCTCGAGCGTGGAGGCGACCTCCTCCGCCGCCTGGCGCCGCGACCGGCGAAGCGCCTGGATCTCGCACGCGGAGCTTGGCCTCCTCGCCGCGGCCTTCCTCGACGACCTTCTCGCCGCGCAGCTCGGCCTCGCGCACGATGCAGGTCCGCCTCGCGCTTGGCCGCCGCTTCATCTCCTCGACCAGCCGCTGCGTCGTGACCAGCGTCTCTTGCAGACTCCGCTCGCGGTCGAGCAGGCCGCGCGGCGGTCCTCCATGGCGGCCAGCTGCTCCTTGAGCAGCTGCGTGCTCCTTGAGCAGGGTCTCGTAGTCGTCCGCCACGTCCTCCAGGAAGGCATCGACCTCCTGGCGTCGGTGCCGCGGAACATCCGGACCGTGAACTGCTGCTGGCGGATGTCGTGCGGGCTGATGCGCATCGAAACCTCCGCTCGCTATCTAAGGCTCACGGCCAAGTCGCGCAACGAGTCCACCAGGAACCACTGGAGGACCTTGATCGACCAGGATCACGATCAGCGGGGACAGGTCCAGTCCCATCTGCATCGACAGCCGCCGCCGGATCGGCCGCAGCACCGGCTCGGTCACCTGATACAGGAAGCGGACGATCGGGTTGTACCGATCGGGGTTCACCCAGGACAGCAGCGCGCGCACGACGATGATCCAGAAATAGACCTCCAGCAGAATCTCGAGCAGCCGGGCGATCGTCAGGATGAAGTTGAGACGACGAACATCAGGCCGGGCCCCGGCCCAGCTCGCGCGACCGCTGCGTGGCCCGCTCCACCGCTCGGATCAATGTCGTGCGGATACCGCCCTCCTCCAGCGCCGAGATGCCGGCGATCGTGGTGCCGCCCGGGCTCGAGACCATGTCCTTGAGCGCGCCAGGGTGCAGCCCGGTCTCGGACAAGAGCTGCGCGGCGCCCAGCACGGTCTGGGTGGCCAGCGTCATGGCGGTCGCCCGGTCCAGCCCCATCTTGACGCCGCCGTCGGCCAGCGACTCGATGACGATGGCGACGTAGGCGGGGCCGGAGCCACTCAGCCCGGTGACCGCGTCCATCAGCTCTTCGTCGAGCACGACGACGCGGCCCGACGGCGCCGAAGATCTCCTCGGCGGTGCCGAGGTCGTCGGGGCCGAGGCCCTCGCCCTTGGCGATGGCGGTGGCGCCCTTGCAGCACGAGCGCCGGCGTGTTCGGCATCACGCGGATGATGCGCGCGTCCTTGCCGAGGCCGGTGCGGATGGTGCTGGTCGGACACGCCCGGCGGCGATCGAGATCAGCAGGTGCTGAGGCGTCGACGGTCGGCGCGATCTCCGCGCAGGACCTCGGTCATGATCTGCGGCTTGACCGCGAGGATCACCACGTCGGCGTCGCGCACGCAGCGGGCGTTGTCCGCCGTGGGCGGTGATCCCGAACTGCCGGGTGAGCTGGCTCGCCCGGTCGGTGCGCACGTCGGTCGCGGTGATCATGTCCGGCGGCACGAGGCTGGCGCCCAGCAGCCCCTTGATGAGCGCCTCGCCCATGTTGCCGCCGCCGATGAACCCGACGCGCTTGCCCTTGACGCTCATGCGCCGGGATCGATCGGTCGGGACGGGCGCGGGCCGAAGATCGCGGTGCCGACCCGGACCATGGTCGCGCCCTCTTCGATGGCCACCTCGAAATCGCCGCTCATCCCCATCGAACGCTCGCGCAGCCCGTGCTTGTCGGCCAGCTCGCGCAGCCGCCGGAACCACGGGCGCGCGTCCTCGGGACGCTCGGCCTCGGGGGGAATCGACCATGAGCCCGCGGATCTTCACGTGCGGCAGCGCGCCGATCGTGTCGAGTGCTGCGCCGACCGCGTCGGGGGCAAAGCCGCCCTTGCTCGCCTCGCTGGCCACGTTCACTTGCAACAGCGCCTCGATCACGCGCCCCTGGGCGACGGCGCGGCGTTCCAGCTCCTGCGCCAGCTCCAGCCGGTCGAGCGACTGGATGAGGTCGAACAGCGGCAGCGCGTCCTTGACCTTGTTGGTCTGCAGATGCCCGATGAGGTGCCACGGCACGGGACGGCCGAGCTCGCCGATCTTGGCCTTGGCTTCCTGAACGCGATTCTCGCCCAAGGCACCGATGCCGGCCGCGAGGGCGGCCCGGATGCGCTCGACCTCGACGACCTTCGACACGCCGATCAGGAGCACGTCGTCCGGCCGCCGCCCGGCGCGCTCGGCAGCGCGCGCGACCCGCTCGCGCACACGCTCGAGGTTCGCCGCAATGTCGAGCATGCGCGATTCTAGCATGCGTGCTCGTCGAGAAACGCCGCCGCCTGCCGCAGCGCCTGGCGTGCCTCCGGCAGGAAGCCGTCCAGGATCGGCCAGTCGTGAAACAGATCGTCGAAGATCTCCAGCCGGCTGGTGCCCCCCGCCTTCTGCACGGAATCGTGGATGCGGCGGGCGTCGTCCACCAGCAGCTCGTTGGACGCCGCCTGCAGCAGCAGCGGCGGCAGCCCGGCCAGGTTGCCGAAGACCGGCGAGGCGTAGGGATCGCGGTCGGAGGCGTCACCGAGGTAGATCCGGGCGTACTTCGCGATGGTCGCGGGGTGAAACGAGGGACAGCGGCCGTTGTTCGTGCGCAGCGACTCGCCGGTGGCGGCCAGGTCGGTCCACGGGCAGAAGCAGACACCGGCCGCGGGCAACGGTACCCCGAGATCACGCAGGCGCAGGAGCGTGGCGATGACCAGCCCGCCGCCGGCGGAGTCGCCGGCCAGGGCCAGGGCGCGGGGTGACACACCCTGGTCGAGTAGCCAGCGATAGGCGAGCACCGCGTCGTCCAGCGCGGCGGGAAAGCGATGCTCCGGCGCGCGACGGTAGTCCAGGCTGAACACGCGCCGGCGGGCCAGCCGGGCCAGGCCCACCGTGAGCGGCCGGTACCCGGCGGCCGAGCCCGCGATGTAGCCGCCACCGTGGAAATAGAGGATGGTGCCGCGCTCGCTGTGGCGGGGCACTTGCCACTCGCCGTGGAGGCGCTCGGCGCGCACGCGGTCGATCTTCACGCCAAAGGTCCGCAGCCATTGAAACGCCAGCGGCGTGCCGGTGGCGAAGCGGGCCATCAGCGCCATCGTCCGCTCTCCCGCACTGGTCTCGTGGCGCATGAGCATGCGGACGACGGCATTGGCACAGTGCGCCTGCCAGCTCGCCATCCTAGGGGAGCGCGGCCACGGTCACCAGGCGCCCGCGGTTGCCCTTGCGGTAGGAGTAGAGCAGGTCGAGGTGACAGGCGGTGCAGACGCGCGGGTTCTCGATCTGCGCGGGATCGACGCCGGCGTCGGCCAGGATCGCCTCGTTGGCCGCCCACAGATCGAGCATGGCGTGGCCCTCGCGCACCGGCTGGAACCAGCGCTTCCAGCGACGGGGCTCGGCCTCGGCGAACGCGCGCATCACCGGCTCGTCGACCTCGTAGCAGCACGGCCCGATCGACGGCGCGATCGCCGCGTGCAGCTGGCCGGCGCGCGCCCCCGCCTGCACCGCCGCCCGCACCGCGGCGCGGGCCGCGCCGCGCGCGGTACCCCGCCAGCCCACGTGGGCGACGACCAGCACGTGGGCGATCGAATCCCACAGCGTGACGGCCAGGCAGTCGGCGGTGAAGATCGCCAGCGGCACCCGCCGCTCGGTGGTGGCCAGGATGTCGCCGGCGCCGGCCCAGCCGCCGCCGACCGGCGCGCGCAGCACGTCGGCGCCGTGGACCTGCCGCGCGTAGGCCACGCGCGCGAGGTCCAGTCCGGCCTCGCGGAGCGCCTCGCGGGCGTCGTCGTTGAACGGGGCGGTCGGCTGCGAGGGCGCGGTGACGCCGGGAAAGTGCCGGGTGGTGGTGACGTGGGGCAGGCCCAGCGCGGCGAGGCCGCTGAAGGTGAACCAGCGCGGCGGCTCGCCGTGGGCGACGAGACGCGTGGTCGGACGAACACTCATACGATCGATCTTATCCGCGATCGGCCTGGCGACGAACCGGGGCGACGTGGCGGCGCCGCCCCGGTGGTAAGCGGCTAGTCGGCCTGGCGACGAAGGAAGGCGGGCACGTCGTAATCCGCGTCACCCATCGGGTCGTCGGCCTCGGCCCGGACGTCGGCGGCGAGCCGCCGGCGCCACGCCGCCGCCGCACCAGGCTGGCTGGCGCTGCTGCGGGAGGCACGGGGTAGATCGACGATCTTGGTGGGTGACGTTTCCTGCTTGCGCTCGGTGAAGCCGGTGGCGATGACGGTCATGCGGACCTCATCGCGAAGCCCGGGATCGATGACGGCGCCGAAGATGATGTTGGCCTCTTCGTGCGCGGCTTCTTGCACGATGCGGGCGCCCTCTTCCACCTCGTGGATGGCGAGGTCGGAGCCGCCGGTGAAGTTGATCAGGATGCCGCGGGCGCCCTCGATCGAGGTGTCGTCCAGCAGCGGGCTGGCCACGGCCTTCTGGGCGGCGTCCAGCGCGCGATGCTCGCCGTGCCCCACGCCGGTGCCCATCATCGCCATGCCCATGCCGGACATGATGGTGCGGACGTCGGCGAAGTCGAGGTTGACGAGGCCGGGCACCAGGATCAGGTCGGAGATGCCCTGCACGGCCTGCTGCAGCACGGTGTCGGCGACCTTGAACGCTTCGAGCAGCGGCGTGCCGCGATCGACGACGGAGAGCAGCCGCTGATTGGGGATGGCGATCAGCGTGTCCACGACGTTGCGGAGCGCCTCCATGCCGGCCTCGGCCTGGAGCATCCGCTTCTTGCCCTCGAACGTGAACGGCTTGGTCACGACGGCCACGGTGAGGATGCCGAGATCCTTGGCCAGCGACGCGACGACCGGTGCGGCACCGGTGCCCGTGCCACCGCCGAGTCCGGCGGTGATGAACACCATGTCCGCGCCCTCGAGGAGCCGGGTGATCGACTCGGGATCCTCCAGCGCCGCGTCGCGCCCGACCTCGGGATTGGAGCCGGCGCCCAGACCCTGCGTGAGCTTGCCGCCCAGCTGGATCTTCACCGGGGCCGGCGAGTTGCGCAGCGCCTGCAGATCCGTGTTGGCGACGATGAAATCGACGCCCGTGAAGTCAGCCATCATCATGCGGCTGACCGCGTTGCCGCCCCCGCCCCCGAGCCCGATGACCTTGATCTTGGCCGCCTGGGGCACCTGCTCGAGCTCGAACAGAGGGCGCCGTGCGCGATCCTTCTCCATCAAGACCTCCTCTCCCCGTTTCGCCGCGCCGTCCCGTCGTGGACGCCGCGGGTGCGTGAGTGCACCGTCGGTCGAGTCGGGCGCGAACAGCAGCGGCTGCCGTTCTCCCCTCGACCGTCCCTCGCCGCCGCCCGAAGCTTTCATCTCCGCCTAGAAGATTTCGCCGAACCACGCGGCCAGTCGTCGGCCGATGCGCGCCAGGAACGCCTGGTCGTTGGGATCCACCTGCGCGCCCACGCCGGCCGGCCGGCGGGCGCCGTGCAGCGCGAGGCCCACCGCGGTGGCGTGGATCGGGCTGCGCACCACGTCGGCCAGGCCGCCGATGTCGCCGGGCACGCCGCGGCGCACCGGCTGATCGAAGATCGCCTCGGCCAGCTCGGGCACGCCCTCCATGATCGAGGTGCCGCCCGTCACCACGACGCCGGCGGTGGCCGCGTCCTGGAAGCCGGCCCGGGTCAGCTCGCGCGCGACCAGGGTGACGATCTCCTCGACGCGCGGCTGGATGATCTCCGACAGCACCTGGCGCGAGAGCTGGCGCGCCTTGCGGCCGCCCACCGAGGGGACGTCCACCGTCTCCTCGGCCGGCACCATCGAGGTGAGCGCGCAGCCGTAGCGCTTCTTGAGATCCTCGGCGTCGGCCATCGGCGTGCGCAGCCCGACCGCCACGTCGTTGGTGATGTGATCGCCGCCGAGCGGGATGATCGCGGTGTGCCAGATGGCGCCGTCGCGGAACAGCGCCATGTCGGTGGTGCCGCCGCCGATGTCGATGAGCACGACGCCGAGCTCCTTTTCGTCCGGGAACAGCACCGCCTCGGCCGAGGCGATCGGCTCCAGCACCACGTCCTGCACGGTGAGGCCGGCCCGGTTGACCGCGCGCACCACGTTCTGGATGGAGGTGACCGCGGCGGTGACGATGTGGACCTCGACCTCCAGCCGCACGCCGGACATGCCGATGGGCTCGCGCACACCGTCGGCGTCGTCCACCGCGAAGGTCTGGGGCAGCACGTGGATGATCTCGCGGTCCTGCGGCACGTTGATGGCGCGGGCGGCGTCCACCGCCCGCTCGACGTCGGCGGCGCTGACCTCGCGCTCGCGCCCCGAGATCGCCACCACGCCGCGGCTGTTGAGCGAGCGGATGTGGCCGCCGGCGACGCCGGCCCACACGCGGGACACGTCCACGCCGGCCATCTGCTCGGCGTCGGCCACCGCATGCTTGATCGCCTCCACGGTGGAGTCGATGTTGACCACCACGCCGCGGCGCAGGCCGCGCGACGGGGCGGAGCCCACTCCGATGACGTCGAGGCCGCCGCCCGGCTTGGGCCGGCCGATCACCGCGCAGATCTTGGTCGTGCCGACATCGAGGCCGACGACGGGCTCCGGTCCCTTCGCCCTTTTCGACGTTTCCTCTCCTCAAAACGACCTGGTCGCGGAAGCGCAGGTCGACGCCGTGGACGTCCTGGGTGGCGACCTGGGCCAGCACGCCTTCCAGGCGGGCCAGCCGCTCGTCCCACTCCTCGGAGCCGAGCCGGACCTCGACGCCGTCCACCGTGTAGAGCACCGGGCCCTCCGGGCGGCTCATGTCGATCTCGGAGATCTCGGAGGCCAGCGCGCTGCCGGTGCGCAGCAGCGCGCGGATGAGCGCGATGGCCGCGCGCGCCCGCGGGCCGGGGCTGGTACGCATGGTGACCAGCTCCTCTTCGCTGAGCCCGCTGATCACCGGCACCTCGGTGTTGACCGCGCGGGTCTCGTCGCCCAGCACGCGTCCGTCCTCGTCCAGCCAGTGCAGGCGGGCGGCGTGCACGAGCGTGAACGGCCGGCGCTCCTCCACCACGATGGCCACCCGGTTGGGCAGCTCACGGACCACGTCGGCGCGACGGATCTCGGGCATCTCCTCCAGCCGGGCCCGCACGCGCTCGGGGTCGATCCGCCAGAGGTTCTGACCGTGGACGATGCCGGAGGCCTCGAGGATCCGCTGCGGCGGTACGCGCGAGGCGCCGCGCACCTCCACGGCCACCACGGCGAAGCGCTCGGTGGTCAGCACCCAGTAGCCGCTGGCCACGATCGCGGCGGCGGCGGCCGCCGTCGCCGCGACGGTGCCCAGCACGCGCAGCCAGCGGATTCGCCGCGTGGGGCGTCGGCGCCGCACGCGGCCCACCCGCTGGCCGGCCACCGAGGAGGCCGACTGCCCGAATTCGCCGAGGGCGCGCGTGGGCGCCCTCGGCGTGATCAGGACTCTACTCACCGAGAATCCTGATCTCGGGCTCGAGCAGGATGCCGAAGTGCGCGTGCACGCGCTCGCGCGTCATCTCCATCAGCGCCAGGATGTCGGCCGCCATCGCGCCGCCACGGTTGACGATGAAGTTGGAGTGCTTGGACGAGATCTCCGCGCCGTTGATGCGCTTGCCCTTGAGCCCGGCCTTCTCGACGAGCCGGGTGGCCAGATCGTTCGGCGGGTTCTTCCACACCCAGCCGGCCGAGGCCAGCGCCAGCGGCTGCGTGGACTTCTTCACCTTCAGGCGCTGCTTGATGTCCTTCTGGATCTCGGGCAGCGGACGGCGATGCAGCTGCAGGCGGCAGCCGATCAGCACCGAGCGCGGCGGCGCGTTGAAGCTCCGGAAGGTCATGCCGGAGCCGGGCTTGAACTCGCCCATCGTGCCGTCGGGGTGCAGATAGTAGACGGCGCTGACGAAGTCGCCGATGCTGCCCTCGACCGTGCCGGCATTCATGGCCAGCGCCCCGCCGACGGTGGCGGGAATGCCGACCAGCGCTTCGAGCCCGCCCAGGTTCAGCGCGGCGGCCTCGCGGATGAGGGCCGAGAGGCTGACGCCGGCGCCGGCCACCGCCTCCTCACCGTGATACTCCGCCCGCCCCAGGCACCCCTCGAGCTTGAGGATGACGCCGCGGATGCCGCGGTCCTTGACGAGGAGGTTGTTGCCACCTCCCACCACCGCCACCGGCAGCTGCTCGCGCTCGGCGAACAGCAGCGCGTGACGGATGTCGTCGATGTCCTGCGGCACCACGAAGATGTCCGCCGCCCCACCGATGCGCAGCGAGGTGTGAAAGCTCAGGGGCTCCTTGAAGCGGACTTCCCCCCGGATCTCTCCTAGCATGTGGCCCTCCCATTCGGCGCTTCGGCCTCGAGCCGACGCAGAATGTCTGGTCCCAGTTGGCTCACGTCGCCGGCGCCCAGCGTCAGCACGAGATCCCCCGGACGGCTGATCTCGCACACGTAGGCGGCGACACGAGCCCGATCGCTTCCCAAGTAGGCGACGTTGCGGTGGCCGTGGGCGCGGATGCCCTCGGCAAGATCGCTGGCGCTGACGCCGGGAATCGGCGCCTCGCCCGCGGCGTAGATGTCCATGACCACCAGCACGTCGGCCTCGTTGAACGCCGTGAGAAATTCCTGACGCAGGGCTTCCGTGCGCGTGTAGCGGTGCGGCTGGAACACCGTGACGATCCGGCAGTCGAACCCGGCCTTGGCGGCGGCCAGTGTCGCCCGGATCTCGGCGGGGTGGTGACCGTAGTCGTCCACCACCGTGATGCCGCCCGCCGTGCCGCGGACCTGAAAGCGGCGCTGCACACCGGCGAACCCGGCCAGCGCCTTCTGGATGATCGTGAACGGGATCTCGAGGTCGAGGCCGACCCCGACCGCGGCCAGCGCGTTCAGCACGTTGTGCCGTCCGGGAATCTGCAGCGTGCACTCCCCCAGGCGCGCGCCGCGGTGGTAGACCTCGAAGCGGCTGGTCATGCCCGCCATCTGCAGGTGACGCGCGACCAGGTCGGCGCCGGACTCGAGCCCGTAGGTGACGATGCGTTTTTCGATGTGGGGGATCAGCATCTGGATGTTCGGCTGATCGAAGCAGAGCACCGCGGCGCCGTAGAAAGGAACCTTGTTCACGAAGGTCAGAAAGGCCTGGCGAATGGCGTCCAGGCTTCCGTAGTGGTCGAGATGCTCGGCATCGATGGTCGTCACCACCGCCAGCGTCGGCTGCAGCTTGAGGAACGAGCCGTCCGACTCGTCGGCCTCGGCGACCAGATAGTCACCCTGGCCGAGTCGCGCATTGGAGCCCAGGTTCGTCACGCGCCCGCCCACCACGATCGTCGGGTCGTAGTGGCCCTCGGCCAGCACCGCGCCCACCATCGACGTGGTGGTGGTCTTGCCGTGGGTGCCGGCCACCGCGATGCCGTACTTGAGTCGCATCAGCTCGGCCAGCATCTCGGCCCGCGGGATCGCGGGGATCTGGTGCTGGCGGGCGGCCTGCAGCTCCACGTTGTCGCGCGACACCGCGGAGGAGTAGACGACCACGTGGGCGCCCTCGACGTTGCTGGCGTGATGGCCGATGAAGACCTTGGCCCCCATCTGCTCGAGCCGCTCCACCGTGTCGCTCCGCCTCTGGTCGGAGCCGGTCACCGCGTAGCCGAGGTTCACGAGGATCTCGGCGATGCCCGACATGCCGATGCCGCCGATGCCCACGAAGTGGATGTGCCGGTAGCGCTTAAACATGGGCGTGCTGGGAGATGTTGAGGAGCACGCCGGTGCCGACCATCGTCACCAGCAGGGCCGAGCCGCCGAACGAGATGAAGGGCAGCGGCAGGCCCTTGGTCGGCAGCAGGCCGGTCACCACGCCGAGGTTCAGCAGCGTCTGGATGGCGATGAGCAGGGTGATGCCGAGCGCCAGGTGTGTCCCGAAGGCGTCGGGCGCGCGCAGACCGACGCGCAGCCCGCGCCAGATGAGCACCGCGAAGAGCCCGACCAGCGCGACGGCGCCGATGAACCCCAGCTCCTCGCCCACGATGGCGAAGATGAAATCGGTGTGCGACTCCGGCAGGTAGAAGAGCTTCTGCCGCGAGCCGCCGATCCCCTGCCCGGTCAGGCCGCCGTTGCCGAAGGCCAGCCACGACTGGATGATCTGAAAGCCGCTGCCGCGCGGATCCGACCACGGATCCCAGAACGCGGTGATGCGGCGCAGGCGATAGGGCGCCACCCAGATCGCCAGCGCGAGCAGCGGCAGCGCCGGCGCCACGATCCAGGCCAGGTGCTTGACGGGCGTGCCGGCCATGTACAGCACGCCGAACGTCAGCGCGACCAGCGTGAGGCAGTTGCCGAGGTCGGGCTGCACGAGCACCAGCGCGGCGAACGCGCCGGCCACGAGCAGCGGCGGCAGCAGCGTGCGGCGCACGTCGGACGTCTCGTCGCTGCCGACGCGCGACGAACGCGGCCAGGTAGATCACCAGCGCGAACTTCGCCAGCTCGGCCGGCTGGAACGACACGGGGCCCAGGCGAATCCAGCGTCGCGTGCCGTTGATGGCCTGGCCGAACGGCGGGATCAGCACCAGCAGCAGCAGCACCCCGGCCAGGATCAGCCCCGGCAGCACCAGTCCCTCGAGCTTGCGGTAGTCCACGCGGATCGCCGCCAGCATCGCCAGCGAGCCGAGCAGCGCCCAGAACAGCTGCTTCTTGAGAAAGAAGTAGGGATCATGGAACCGATCCGCCGCCACGATCGCGCTCGCCGAGTACACCATCACGACCCCGGCCGACAGCAACACCACCGCGACGCCAAACAGCCACCGATCCGGCGTGAGCTTGCGGGGCATTTAGCGCGCATCTCCGTCGGCTCGGAGCCGAGCGAGCCCCGCCCGCGCTGCGCAGGCGAGCCCCTGGCGCGCCCGGGACACGTCGGCCCCGGCGCCGCGGTCGGCGACGAAAGCGAAACGCACTAGTCGAGCGCTCCGACGAGACGCTTGAAGACTTCCCCGCGGTGCTCGTAGTTGTCGAACATGTCGAACGAGGCGCACGCCGGCGAGAGCAGCACGACGTCGCCCGGTCCGGCCTGCGCGCGCGCCGTGTCGATCGCGGCCTGCATGGAGGCCGCCGACGAGACCGGAATGCCGGCGCCCGCCAGCGCGGCGCCGATCCGCGGGCCGTCCTCGCCGATCAGCACCGCGCGGCCCACGCGCCCGCGCGCGGCCTCGGCCAGCGGCGCCCAGTCCTGGCCCTTGCCCTTGCCGCCGGCAATGAGAACGACACGCTCCTCGAAACTTTCGAGCGCTTTGATCGTCGACGCGACGTTGGTGCCTTTCGAGTCGTTGTAGAACTGCACGCCGCGCAGGTCGCGCACGAACTCGATGCGGTGCTCGACCGCCGCGGAAGCGGCCGATCGCGCGGCGGATGGCCTCGGCATCCAGCCCCAGCCACAAGGCGCAGGCCGTGGCGGCCAGGACGTTCTCGACGTTGTGCTGCCCGCGCAGCCGGACCTCGGCCAGCGGCGCGATCTCCTCCACGTGGCCGTTGAGCCGCGCGACGACCCAGCCGTTGCGCACGAACACGCCGTGGGCGAGCACCGTGCGCCGGCTGAACCACAGCACGTGCGCCCGCGTCCGGCCGGCCAGGCCGGCGGCGGCCGGGTCGTCGGCGTTGAGCACCGCGCAGTCGGTCGGCGTCTGGTTGCGGAAGATGCGGACCTTGGCCTCCAGGTACGCCGCGAACGAGCCGTGCCGGTCGAGGTGATCGGGCGTGACGTTGAGGACCGCGGCCACGCGGGGCTGGAAGGTGTCGATGGTCTCCAGCTGGAAGGAGGACACCTCGGCCACGATCAGCCCGTCCACCGCGAAGCTCAGCGCGTGGGCGGCCAGCGGCGTGCCGATGTTGCCGGCGACCAGCACCGGACGCGGATGCTCGGACAGCAGCGCGCCGGTGAGCGCGGTGGTGGTCGTCTTGCCGTTGGTGCCGGTGATGGCGATGGTCTCGCCCTCCATCGCCCGCCAGCCCAGCTCGAGCTCGCCGATCAGCGGCAGGCCGCGCTCGCGGGCCGGCGCCAGCTGCGGGCCGTCCAGCGGCACGCCGGGGCTCACCACGACCAGGTCGGCGCGCTCGAAGGCGGCGGGGTCGGCGCCGGTGTAGAAGCGCACGCCGGCGGCGGCCAGCGCCGCCACCTCGTGCCCGAGCTGATCGAGGGGCTTGGTGTCCACCCCCACCACGTCGGCGCCGATGTCGCGGAGCAGCCGCGCCGCCGCGATCCCGCTCTTGGCCAGCCCCACGACCGTCACGCGACGCCCGGCCAGCGTTGTCAGCCACGCGCGCCCGCGAGTTGCCACGTCGATCTCCTCCAGAGCAATCATCAGCTCGCCTCACCCTCGGCTTCGACCCGCACCGCGACGATCACGCCGCTCTCTCCGTCCTCACCGCCGCTCTTTCCGTCCTCACCGCAGCTTCAAGGTGGTCAGCGCCAGCAGCGCCAGCGCGAACGAGACGATCCAGAAGCGCACGACGATCTTCGGCTCCGGCCACCCGCTCAGCTCGTAGTGGTGGTGCAACGGCGCCATGCGAAAGACGCGACGCCCGGTGGCCTTGTAGGAGGCGACCTGCACGATCACCGAGCCGGCTTCCACCACGTAGAGTCCACCGATCAGCGGCAGCAGCAGCTCGGCCTTGGTGAGCACGGCCAGCATGCCGATCGCGCCGCCCAGCGCCAGCGACCCGGCGTCGCCCATGAAGACCTCGGCCGGGTGACAGTTGAACCAGAGAAATCCCACCGCCGCGCCGATCAGCGCCGCGCAGAAGACCGTCAGCTCGCCGGCCCCGCGCACGTTCAGGATCTTGAGATAGTCGGCGGCCCGGAAGTTTCCGGTCAGGTAGGCCAGGATGGCGAAGGCGCCGCCGGCCATGACGATCGGTCCGATCGCCAGGCCGTCCAGCCCGTCGGTCAGGTTCACCGCGTTCGAGGCGCCGACCACGACCAGCAGCGCGAACGGGAACCACCACCAGCCGAGGTTGACCAGCCAGCCCTTGAAGAACGGAATGGCCAGCACCGGCTGCCAGTCGGCCCGCGGCTGCCAGAACACGATCTGCAGCAAGGCCAGCGTCGAGCAGCGCCTGGAGCAGGAACTTCACCCGCGCCGACAGGCCGCGGCGCTTCTTGATCTTGCTCCAGTCGTCCCACATGCCGATCAGATCCGAAGCCCGCCGTGCTGAGCATGGCGACCCACACGTAGCGGTTCAGCAGATTCGCCCACAGCAGCGTCGACCCGAGGATGGCGGTGAGGATCACCACGCCGCCCATGGTGGGCGTCCCCCGCTTGCCGCGATGGCGCTCCGGCGTGTCCTCGCGGATCGTCTCCGCGCCGTGCTGCATCACGCGCAGGCGCCGGATCAGCCACGGTCCGATCACCAGCGAGATCACCAGGCCGGAGATCAGGGCCATGAAGGACCGGAACGTCACGTAGCGGAAGACGTTGAAGACGATGTGATCCTTGGCCAGCGGGACGAGGAATTGGTAGAGCATCCGCCATCCTCATTCGCGGTCCGCTCGGTCGCGTCCCGAGCGGGCCAGTCGCGCGACGAGCGCGTCCACCACGCGCTCCATCCGCATCCCGCGGGAGCCCTTCACCAGCACGAGGTCGCCCGGCGTCAGTCGCTTGAGCAGGTGGGCGACCGTGTCCTCGAACGTCGTGAAGTGGCGCGCCTCGGTCAGCCCGGCCTCGCGGGCCGCCTCGACCGCCACCTGCGTCGCGCGACCCAGGCCGATGAGCTCGTGGGCGGGCAGCGCGGCGACCATCCGGCCGACCTCACGGTGCGCCTCGTCGCTGATGTTGCCCAGCTCGAGCATGTCGCCCAGCACCACCACGACCCGGCGGCCCCGCCGATGCGCGCCGACCGTCTCCAGCGCGGCCCGGACCGAGACCGGGCTGGCGTTGTAGGTGTCGTCGAGAATCGTGATCTCGCCCGCCCGGCGCCACACGCACCGCCCGGCCACCGCTCGGGCGCCGCCCAGGCCGCGCGCGACCTCGGCCAGTGGGATGCCGAGCGCCACGCCGGCCGCCGCCGCCGCGAGCGCGTTGGTCACGTTGTGACGCCCGGCCAGCGCCAGCGTCACCGCCTGCCGCTCGCCGCCCGCCTCCAGCGTGAAGCGCAGACCCTCTTCGTCGTCGGTCACCTCGCCGACCGCCCGCACGTGGGCGGTGCCGGCGCGACCGTAGGTCACCACGCGCGCCTGAGTGTCGCGCGCCATCCCGGCCACCCGCGCGTCGTCGGCGTTCAGCACGGCCACCCCGGTCGGCGCCAGCGCGCGCACCAGGCCCGCCTTCTCCTCGCGCACGCCCTCGAGCGAGCCGAGGAATTCCGTGTGCACGGCGGCCACCGTCGTCACGATCGCCACCGTCGGGCTCGCGAGCGCGGCCAGCGCGGCGATCTCGCCGCGTGCGTTGGTGCCGATCTCCAGCACGGCGGCCTGGTGCTCGGGACCCAGGCGCAGCAGCGTGAGCGGCAGCCCCCACTGGTTGTTGAACGACCGCTCGGGCTTGAGCACTTCGAAGCGGGTGGCGAGCACGCTGGCGACCAGCTCCTTGGTCGTGGTCTTGCCGTTGCTGCCGGTGACGGCCACCACCGGGATGGCGAAGCGCGCGCGATGAAAGGCGGCCAGCCGACCCAGCGCCTGCGTGGTCTCCTCGACCAGCACCAGCGGCACGTTCGCCGGCACGTCGTCGGGCAAGGCGTCGACGACGAGGCAGGCGGCGCCGCGCGCGGCGGCATCGGCCAGGAACACGTGACCGTCCAGGCGATGACCGTGGATCGCGAAGAAGGCCTCGCCCACGCCGAGCGAGCGCGAGTCGATCGACACGCCGGTGACCGGGATCCCGAGATCGCCGGCCACCAGGGCGCCCTGGGTGGCCCGCACGATGTCCTGCACCGTGAAGGGTGGCATCGGGCTCACGCGTGCGACCGCCCGGCCAGGAAGCCACGCGCGACCTCGCGGTCGTCGAAGGCCAGCGTCTGGGCCCCGATGATCTGGTACGTCTCGTGTCCCTTGCCCGCGATCACGATCGTGTCGCCGGTCCTGGCCCAGGCCAGTGCCGCTTCGATCGCGAGCCGGCGGTCCGGCTGAGTCTCCGTGCGCTCGGCCGCGCCGGCGACCCGCCGCACGCCCACGAGGATCTCGTCGATGATCGCCTCGGGTCGCTCGGACCGCGGGTTGTCGGAGGTCGCCCACGCCCGGTCGGCCGAGCGCGCGGCGATCTCGCCCATGATCGGGCGCTTGGTCCGGTCGCGATCACCGCCGCAGCCGAACACCACGCCGAGCCGGCCGGGCGTGATCTTGCGCGCGGTGGCCAGCACGCGCTCGAGCGCGTCCGGCGTGTGGGCGTAGTCCACCACCACCAGGAACGGCTGTCCCGCGCTCACCTGCTCGAAGCGTCCGGGCACCGCGCTGACCGGACCGAGCGCACCCGCGATGGCCGAGGGCTCCAGGCCCAGCGCCAGGCCGGTGGCGATCGCGCCGAGCAGGTTCATGACGTTGTGCTCGCCCACCAGCGGCGAGACGAGGCTCAGGGGACCGCGCGGCGTCTGGACCCTCATGCGGATCCCGTCGAGGGCGGAGGTGTGCTCCACGGCGCGCACCTGGGCGGCGGCGCTCAGACCGAAGGCCAGCACCGGCAGGTCGAGGCCGCGGACCATCTCGGCACCGGCCGGATCGTCGGCGCTCACGACGGCGGTCCGCCGGGGCTTGGGCGAGGCGGCGAGCAGCTCGAACAGTCGCCGCTTGGCCCCGCGGTATTCCTCGAGCGAGCCGTGAAAGTCGAGGTGATCCTGGGTGAGGTTGGTGAACACCGCCACGTCGAACTGCAGCTCGTCCACCCGGTTGAGCGCCAGCGCGTGCGAGGACACCTCCATCGCCACGCCGCCGACCCCGGCGGCATGCATCTCGGCCAGCATCGCCTCGAGCTCCAGCGCCTCCGGCGTCGTCTGATTGGCCACGCGGGTCTCGGCGCCGACCACGTACTGGATCGTCCCGATGATTCCGGTGCGCAGCCCCCGCGCGCGCAGGAGCGCGTCCACCAGGTACGACGTGGTGGTCTTGCCGTTGGTGCCGGTGATCCCCACCAGCGTGAGCGCGGCCGACGGATGCCCGTAGAACGCCCCGGCCAGGCGAGCCAGCGCCCGGCGCGCCGAGGGCACGAGCACCTGGGCGACGCTCAGGCCGCCCAGCGCGTCTCCCTCGGTCACCACGAGCCGCGCGCCGCGGGCCACCGCGTCGGGCACGAAGCGCCGGGCGTCCTGCTTGAAGCCGGGAACCGCGACGAAGCAATCGCCGGCCTCGACGCGACGCGAGTCGGCGGTCAGGCCGCGCACGACGGCCGGCGGCTCGCCGACCAGCCGGCGCTCCGGCAGCGATTCGAGCAGGACACTCACCGGCACGTCATGCCTCGGCATGTCATCTCGCGGCGGCGCTCGCCAGGGTCAGCCGCACGCCGGTCTCGGCCGGCAGCGCGACGCCGGGCGCGGGCGCCTGCGCCACGACGAGCCCGCGCCCGTCCACCTTGACGCCGACTCCGAGAGGCGCCAGCGTGGCCAGCGCGTGACGCAGCGTCCGGCCGCGCAGCTCCGGCATCACGCGCGCGTCGCTGCCCGGCTCCACGACGTCCTGGCTGACCGCCCGCACGCGCGGCGCGGTGGTCTCGGAGGGGCCGGACACGATCGCCATCGGCGTGGCGTCGGCCGGGGGCACGTCGAGGTAGCGCAGCACGCCGCCGCCGATGGCCGCGAAGATGGGCGCCGCCGCCTCGCTGCCCCACTTCTCGTTCTTGGGCTCGTCGAGCATGACCAGCATCACCAGGCGCGGCTCGTCGGCCGGCACGAACCCCACGAACGACAGCACGCCGGGGTTGCGCGAGTAGCGCCGCGTGACCGGGTCGAGCTTCTGTGCGGTGCCGGTCTTGCCCGCCACGTCGTACCCGGGGATCGCGGCGTTGTGGCCGGTCCCCGCGGCCACCACCTGGGTCATCATCCGGGTCAGCGTGCGCGCGGTCTCGGCGGAGACCACCTGGCGGACCGAGCGTGGCTCGAACCGCCGGATCTCCTTGCCATCGGCGTCGAACACCGACCGGACCAGGCGGGGCTGCATGAGGGTGCCGCCGTTGGCGATGGCCCCGAAGGCCGCGACCATCTGCAGCGCGGTGACCGACACTTCCTGCCCGATCGACATCGTCGGCAGCGACAGGGCGGACCAGCGTGGCAGATCGCGGAGCTGGCCACGGCTCTCGCCGGCCAGGCCCACACCGGTCGGAGCGCCGAAGCCAAAGGCCGTCATGTAGCGGTAGTAGCGGTCGCGCCCGAGCGCCAACCCCACCTTGATGGAGCCTACGTTCGAGGAGTTCTGCAACACTTCGCTGAAGGTCAGCCAGCCGTACTTCTTCCAGTCGTGGATCGTGGTCTTGGCGATCGTGATGCTGCCGTTTTCGGCCCAGATGCGATCCTCGGGCCGCACCACGCCCTCCTCGAGCGCCGCGGCGGCCATGATGACCTTGAAGGTCGAGCCCGGCTCGAAGGGATCGGTCACCACCCGGTTGCGCCAGTGCTCGCGCGAGGGCACGTCGAGGAAGGCGTTGGGATTGAACGTGGGCCGCACGGCCATGGCCAGCACGTCGCCGTTGCGGGGATCGAGCACCACGGCCATCGCGGCCTTGGCCTGCGTCCGCCGCCAGGCCGCGTCGATCTCCCGCTCGGCGAGGTACTGGATCGTGCGATCGATCGTCAGCATCACGCCCTGGCCGGGGGCCGGGCGCTTGCAGCACCGCCTCGTTGACCACCTCACGCCCGAGCGCGTCGCGTCCCACCACCGCCTTGCCCGGTGTGCCCGTCAGCGTCTCGTTCAGCGCGCGCTCGATGCCCTCGAGGCCACCGTCCACGCCCTCGAAGCCCACCACGTGGGCCGCCAGCTCCCGGTTGGGATAGAGCCGCAGCGGCTCGGGCAGAAAGCCGAGCCCGGGCTCCCGCAGGGCCTTCACCGCGGCGGCCGTCGCCGGCGGCAGCCGGCGGTGGATCCAGACGAACGGGCGGCCGCTGGTCAGCAGCGAGTGCAGCTCGATCTCGGGCGTGGCGAGCAGCGGGGCGAGACGGCTCGCGACCCGTACCGGATCGCCGACGCTGCGCGGCTGGGCGAACAGGGATTCGGCCGGGCTGGAAGTGGCCAGCGGCGCGCCCAGCCGGTCCACGATGGGGCCGCGCTGGGCCTGCAGCACGACGGTCCGCGAGTACTGGCGCTCGGCCAGGGCGGCCAGGTCACCGTGGCGAATGATCTGCAGCCAGCCGAGGCGGCCGACGACGCCGGTGAAGGCAAGCGCCAGGATGCCGGCGAGAACGAGGACCCGTGGCCGCAGGCCGTTCACGTCCGCGCCCCGGCGCTCGTCACCTGATCGGGATCCTCGCCTCGCCGTCCGGGATGACGGCGACGCGGCTGCGATGGGCGGCGGCCAGGCCCGTGCCGGCCGGCACGTACTCGCGCGCCAGGCGCACCTGCTGGCGAGCCGGCGCCACCAGGCCGAGCTGCCGGGCCCGCTGCTCCACGCGGCTGGGCGACTGCAGCGTCGCCACCTCGACCTCGAGCTGGCGGATCGACGTCTCGATCTGCTGCCGCTCGCCGCGCAGGCGGTCGAGCTGGTAGGCCAGGTGCACCTGCTGCACGCGCAGGCCCACCACGCCGAGGGCCGCGCAGACCAGCGCGGCCGAGAGGAGGAGAGCGCCGACGAAGGCGCGCCGCACGCGGGGATCCTGCTCCTGATGCAATCGCTGATGGATGTTCACTGAAGCCGCTCCAGCACGCGCAGCTTCGCGCTCCTGGCGCGGGGGTTGGCCCGCACCTCGTCGTCCCCGGGCGGCAGGGGCGACGGCTCGAGCGCGGCGAATCCCGCGCCCTCGAGCTTCCGGAACGTCTGCTTCACGATGCGGTCTTCGCCCGAGTGAAACGCAATCACGCCGAGTCGCCCACCGCGCGCCAGCAGGCGCGGTCCGGCTTCCAGCGCGCGCCCGAGGGCGCCCGGCTCGTCGTTCACCGCCATGCGCACGGCCTGAAACGTGCGCGTCGCCACGTGGAGCCGCCGCGGCCAGGCCGCCCGCGGGACGGCCGCGCCGCACGGCGGCGACGAGGTCGCCCGTCGTGCGCGAGCGGACGGCGCCTTACGATCACCCGCGCGATGCGGCGGGCGTGGCGGTCTTCGCCGCCCGCGTAGAGCAGATCGGCCAGGTCGGCCTCCGACATCTGGTTGAGCAGGTCGACGGCCGTCTCGCCCTGGGTGGGGTCCAGGCGCATGTCCAGGGGCTCGCCCTCGTTCTGGAAGGAGAAGCCCCGGCCGGAATCCTCGAGCTGCCACGAGGAGATGCCGAGGTCGAAGAGGATCGCCTGGGCCTCGTCCACACCCTCGGCGGCGGCGACGCGAGCCGAGGTTGGCGAAGCTGGCATGCACCAGCCGGGCGCGGCGGCCGAAGCGCGCCAGGCGCGGGGCGCGCCTGGCGCAGCGCCTCCGGATCGGCGTCGAGGCCGAGGAGCCGCACCCCGCTGTCGCTCGTCTCCAGCAACGCCTCCGCGTGTCCGCCCATCCCCACCGTCCCGTCGATCACCCAGCCCTCATCGCCGCGGTCGCAGGAGAAACGCGACCTCGTCCACGAGGACAGGAACGTGAACCGCTAGACTCCGTACCCGGACAGCTTTTCGAAGAGCGTCGGCAGCGAGTCCCCGTGGGTGCGCTCGTACTCCTCGAAGCGCGTGCGGTCCCACACCTCGAACATCGGGCGCCCGCCGCCCACCAGCGTGACCTCCTTGTCGAGGCCGGCATCCTTGCGCGTGTCGGGCGGCAGCAGCACCCGCCCGACGTTGTCGAGGGTGATGTCCTTGGCCCGCGACATGTACAGGCGGGAGAGCTGGCGCACCTCCGGGGTGAACATCGGCTGGGCGTTCACCTTCGCCTCGATGCGCTGCCACTCCGCGAGCGGGTGAACTTCCAGGGCGTGCTCGTTGGGGACAACCACCAGCTGGTCGGAGTTCTCCCCGAGCTGGGCCAGGGCTTCCCGGAACCGGGCCGGGACGCTGAGGCGCCCTTTCGGGTCGATCGAGTGCTGGTAGCGGCCTCTAAACATGGTCTTTGATGGGCGGGTGGAACCACTTGATCCCACTTCATCCCACTTGAGGGCCCACACTAGCGTTGGCAAAAAACCCTGTCAAGCGAAAAAGCTACTATTTCTTAAGGGAATTCAGCGCAGGGCTGGTTTCGACGACCCCTGGGGCAGCCTGCCGGGCTGCCCCACCCCGGGTTGGGGCCCGAGGACTCCCAGAGAGCCTCAGCGGGGGTGGTAGTACTCGAGGGCCTCGGGCATCCAGGCTTCGATCTGGGTCACCCGAGTAGCCGCGGAGGGGTGGGTCGACAGGAAAGCGGGGGGCGTCGAGCCACCTCGCGAGGCCTCGCCCATCCGGATCCACAGGTCGCGCGCGGCGATCGGGTTGTAGCCGGCCTTGGCCATGTAGATGAGCCCGAGATGATCGGCTTCGGACTCCTGGGCGCGGCTCCACGGCAGCAGCAGTCCGACCGACGCACCGGCGCCGAGCAGCGCGGTGACCGATTGCACGACGAGCGGATCGTTGCCGGCCAGCGCGGTCTGCGTCGCGGCGAGACCGGTCTGAACGACGAGCGTCTGGCTCATGCGCTCGCCACCGTGACGCGCGATCGCGTGCGAGACTTCGTGACCGAGCACCGCGGCGAGCCCGGCGTCGTCGCGCGTGATCGGCAGGATGCCCGTGTAGACCGCGACCTTGCCGCCGGGCAGACAGAACGCGTTGGCCTGCGTATCCTCGAGAACCTTGAACTCCCACTGGTAGTCGTTGCGGGCCGTCGCCGCCGCGATGCGCTGGCCCACGCGCGTGACCTGCTCGTTGAGACGTGGATCGGAGGACACCTTCGATTTCTTCAGGATGCCCTGATAGGCGTCGATGCCCATCTTCGTCTCCTCGCCCTCGGAGACGAGCAACAGCTGCGAGCGCCCGGTCACCGGGACGGTCTCGCACGCGACGACGGCGAGCAACGCGAGCACGAGCAGGATGCGGCTCATCGCGCGATTCTAGCCCACGCGCGCGATCCTCACGCGGTCATGGATTTCGCAGGGTGACCGCGGTGGTGAGCGTGGCGCCGAGTGCCTGCGTGGCGGCGGTGCGCGTGTGGTCGGGCCGTGTGGCCAGGGTGATGGCGATCCGGCGGACGGATGCTGGATCCGTCGTCGCGCGATCGTCGGCGTCGAAGTAGGTGAAGCTGAGACTGCGGACGGCGTTGATGACGGGCTGGGCGCCGCCGCCCGCTTCGCGGCGCAGGATGTCACCGGCGAGCAGCCACGTGACCGACTCCGCGGCGCCGGCGATGACGCTGTCACGATTGCGATCGAGGTGCAGGACGAGTCGCGAGGGCTCCGCCGCCGAGAGCGCGGGCAGCGCGTCGCCGCTGTTGCCCTGCCCCGCGGCGCGCAGCTCGGCGACCAGCCAGGTGAGCGCGGCGCGCGCGCTCTGCTGCGTCTCCACGGCCGTGGCGCCCGCCGCCCACACACGCTGTCCCTGCTCGAGCGTGATCATGGTGGCGCCGGCCGTGAGTCCGAGCAGCGCGGTGGACATCAGGAGATCGGCAAGCGTCATGCGCGCAGCATCGATCGCGCGCGCGGCCGGGTCAATGTCCAATCGGGGCGACGCTCGGCGCCGGCGTCGGACCCGGGCGCCGAGCGTCCGGGTCCGACGCCTCGCCCAACATCAGACGCCGGAGATCAGGAAGCCTCGGAGGTGATAGAAGAGCGGGCCGCTGGCGGTCGTGCCGCCCGTCGAGGCCTGGTTGCCCAGCAGGACGCTCTGGCCGCCGGCGAACTCGAGTCCCGTCGTCAGCGCCAGCGTGAGCGATGTCTGCGCCGGGATGCAGAGCACACCGGTGCTGGCGAGATCCGCGGCGGCGCTCGTCGTCACCGCGCCCGTCGTCGTTCCGGTGGCGACACCGGTGGTCGTGGCGCCGGTCGTCGTGGCACCCGTGGTCGTCGTCGGGGTGAGGTGGTCCCGCGTCGCGGGCGCGCCGCCGTCGTCACCACCGCGCCACTACCCGCGACACTCGCGCCGCACGCCGGAGTCGTTGACGGATTGGTGATGACGACGTCGGTGACCACCAGTCGATTGGCCGCGGGGACCACGAAGGCGTTGACCGGCGTGCCCGCCTCGACCGTGCGGGTCACCGCCACGACCTGCTCGATGGCCACGGGAGCGGTCGTCCCCGGGGTGGTCGTCGTCGGTGTGGTCGGCGTCGTAACGCCCCCCGTGGTGACAGGATTACTCGTGCCGATGACCGTCGTGGTGTCACCGACTGTCGTCGTCGTGACGCCTCCTGTCGTGGTCGTCAAGGGCGAGATCGGTGACGAGATTCCCACCGATGGGCCCATGATCACGGGTGACGTGGCGGCTGCGGCGATACCGGCGCCGACCAGGATCAGCACCACGACGACCGCTTTCCGGATGATACGGGTCATGCAACTCCCCTCCTGCGAGCAGATGCGCAGGAGGTTCGCAAGCCGCGTGCCGTCGGGCACGCATTGCAAACACTACATTCGGAACGTCGTTTAGCCGATCGGTGGGCGATGCTGCGCCCACGGCCGCAGCTGCTCGAACGCCGCGGCCGCGCGCATGACGGTGGCATCGGCGAAGCGGCGGCCCGACGATCTGCAGACCCACCGGCAAACCGTCGGCGGTGAACCCGGCGGGCACCGAGGCCGCGGGCTGGCCGGTCAGGTTGAACGGATAGGTGAACGGAATCCACGCGTAGGGCACGGCGGGACGCCCGGCGATCTCCGTGGGATTGTCGAGACCGACCTTGAACGGCGGGCACGCCAGCGTGGGAGTCAGCAGCAGATCGTACTTCTCGAAGAACGCGCGCGGGTACTGCCACCAGGCGAGACGATCGAACCACGCCTGCACGTACTTCGTCGGCGGGTTGCGCAGCTCGGTCTCGATGATGCGCAGCAGGCCCGGATCGATCTCGTCGCGGCGATCGAGGTAGGGCGCCATCCGCGCCGCGATGCCGCCGCAGAAGAGCTCGTACCAGGCATCCCGCGGCGAGGGCCACGCCGGCTTCACTTCCTCGACGCGACAGCCGAGCTCGCGGAACGCGCGCGCCGCCCGCGCGCAGATGGCCGCCACGTCGGGATCGACACAGTCCGCGAAGCCGAGGTCGTCGGTCCACGCCACCCGCCAGCCCTTCACCGGTCCGCTGAGCGCGCGCCGGTAGTCCACGCCGTCGGCCGGCAGCGAGTACTGATCGCGCTCGTCGGGGCCGGCGCACACCTGCAGCATCAGCGCGGCGTCGGCCACCGTGCGCGTCATCGGCCCCGCGTGCGAGAGGCTCCAGGCGCCGCTGGCCGGATAGAGTGGCACCCGCCCGAACGAGGGCTTGAAGCCGACGATGCCCGTGCAGGACGCGGGAATCCGGATCGAGCCGCCGCCGTCGGTGCCGACGTGCAGCGGGCCGAGTCCGGCGGCGGCGGCGGCCGAGGCGCCGCCGCTCGAGCCGCCCGGCGTCCGGTCGAGATTCCACGGATTGCGCGTGATCCCGTAGAGGAGATTGTGGGTCGCGCCGATCCAGCCGAACGTCGGCGTGTTGGTCTTGCCCAGCATGATGCCGCCGGCGGCCTTCATCCGCGCCACGATCGGCGCGTCCTCGGTCGGCACGTTGTCGCGGTAGAGCGGAGTGCCGAACGTGGTCCGCACGCCCTTGGTGATGACGAGGTCCTTCACCGAGAACGGCACGCCGTGCAGCGGGCCGAGCGTCACGCCCCGCTTGCCGAGCGCGCGCTCGGCCGCCCGGGCGTCGCGTCGCGCCTGATCGGCGGTCAGCGTCACGTAGGCATTGAGATGCGGATTGAGGCGATCGATGCGGTCCAGGATCGCATTCACGACCTCGACGGGTGAGACCTTGCGGCGGCGGATCAGCGCCGGCCAGCTCGGTGGCGGGCAGCCAGCACAGGTCAGCGGCGTCGCGAGCGGACGAGCGAGCGGTCGCCATGGGCTCTCCTACGGGTTTGGCCAGCGCGCGAGCATCGGCTCAGGCCCCTCGCAGCCGGGGGTCGAGTGTGTCGCGCAGGGCGTCGCCGAACAGATTGGAGCCGAACACGGCCAGGCTGATGGCGATGCCCGGGAACAGCACGAGGTGCGGGGCCTTCTGCGCGTACTCGGCGGCCGACACCGAGAGCATCCGCCCCCACGACGGATACGGCTCCGGCACGCCGAGGCCGAGGAACGACAGCGCGGCCTCGACGAGAATGGCCGCGCCCGAGCTGGGCGGTGACCAGCACGATGAAGGGCCCGATCGTGTTGGGCAGCACGTGGCGGAACGCGATCCGCAGGTGGCGCAGAGCCGAGCGCGCGGGCGGCCTCGATGTACTGCATCTCGCGGATGGACAGCACGCTGGCCCGGATGATCCGCGACGGCCCGCGGCACGATCGGGATGGAGATCGCGATGATCACGTTGTGGATGCGACGGGCCCAGCGCGGCCGACATCACGAGGGCCAGCACGAGCAGCGGCAGCCCCTGGAGGATGTCGAGCAGGCGCTGGGCGATCAGATCCGTCTTGCCGCCGGCGTAGCCCGAGAGCAGTCCGATGATGCCGCCCAGCACCGAGCCCAGCAGCGTGGAGCCCAGGCCCACGATGAGCGACACGCGGGCGCCGTGCACGAGCCGCGAGTACATGTCGCGGCCCAGGTGATCGGTGCCGAGCCAGTGCTCCTCGCTCGGCTTGGCCAGCGTCGCGGAGGCCTGCGTGGCGATGGGGTCGTGGGTCGCGAGCTGGTCGGCGAAGACGCGCGGTGAGCGGCCATGACGAGCAGGAGCACGCCGCCGAGCGGCCCCGAGCGGCTTCGTGCGCGCGAAGCGGACGATCGTGGCCGGCCACGACGCATCGCGCACCGGCGTGGCCGGCGCGGAAAACTCCAGCTCGGCGCCGACCGGCCTCACCGCCATGGCGCGTCGGCGCTCAGCGTGGGTCCGCGGCCGCGGTCAGCTGGCATAGCGCACGCGCGGATCGAGGACGCCGTACAGCAGGTCCACCGCCAGGTTGGACAGGATCACGATGATGGCGATGAACATGACGAGGTTCTGCACGACCGGGTAGTCGCGCCAGAGGATGGCCTCCACCAGGAAGCGCGCGACGCCGGGCAGGTTGAACACCGTCTCGGTCACCACCAGGCCGCCGATGAGGAACGCGAACTCGATGCCGATGACGGTCACCACCGGCAGCACCGCGTTCTTGAGGGCGTGCCGCCACACCACCACGCGCTCGTTCTGGCCCTTGGCCCACGCGGTGCGGATGTAGTCCTCGCGCAGCACCTCCAGCATGGCCGAGCGCGTGATGCGCATGATCAGCGCGGACGAGCGATAGCCGACGGCGAGCGCGGGCAGCATGAACTGCACGCGCGTGCAGCCAGAAGTTCTCGGTGGGGCGCACGTAGGTGAGCGGCGGGATCCAGGCCAGCCACGACACCAGCGTGAGGATGATCACCATCGCCCAGCCAGAACGAGGGCATCGACAGCCCGGCCAGGCTGAACACGCGCAGGGCGTAGTCGAGGGCGCCGTCCTGGCGGACCGCGCTGATCACGCCGGTGGGCACGCCGAGCACCACCGCCACGATGGTGGACAGGATGGCCAGCTCGACGGTCACCGGCATCAGCGGCCGGATGATCTGCCAGGCCGGCAGGTCGTAGCGGTACGACTTGCCGAGATCGCCGCGCATGATCTGGGTGATCCAGTCCACGTACTGCTGCCAGACCGGCTTGTCCATGCCGAGCTCCTGCAGGATGGCCTTCTTCTCGGCGGGATTCACGTAGCCGGCGGCGGAGAACAGCACGTCGACGATGTCGCCCGGGGCCAGGCGCAGGAGCACGAAGATGACGATCGACATCCCGAACAGGGTGAGGACGGCGATGCCCAGCCGTTGTGCGATGTACGTCTTCACTCGCGTGCCGTCAGCCCCCCTGGCTTACTTGTCGAGCCACACTTCCTGCATGCGACCGTAGTTGTAGAAGTTGTTGTGCGGGATCAGGTTCTTCACCGACGGCCAGTGCGCGAAGTTGTCCACGCGCCAGATCAGCGTGGGCCGGGAGGCTTCCTCCTCCAGCTTGCGCTCGATCTCCCACACCATGGCCAGCCGCTTCTTGGGATCGATCTCGGCCGACTGCTTGTCGATCATGGCCGCGATCTGCTCGTTGCAGTAGAAGGTGTAGTTGCGCGGCGAGCCGCAGGCGAAGTTCTCGTAGAAGTTGGCGTCGGGATCGTCGATGCCGATGCCGGTGAGGTTGGCCCCGATCTGATACTCGCCGCGCGTGGCCATGGCGTGCCACTGGGCGGTCTCGATCTGCTTGAGGCTGGCCTCGATCCCGATCTGCTTGAGCTCGTTGATGATGAACGAGGCCATGTCCACGTACACGGCGATGGCCCGGGTGACGATCTCGACCTTCGCCGGCTTGTCGGGCGTGTAGCCGGCCTCGGCCATGAGCTTCTTGGCCTTGGCCTTCTCGTCGGCGGCCTTGCCATAGCCGGCGATCGCGTTGAGGTCTTTTTCGGGAACGCCCCACACGCCCCACGGCGGCGACGGCATGGAGATGCCGATGGTGGAGCCGCCCTGGTGCACCGCCTGGTTCAGCCCCCGCCGGTCGATGGCGTGGCTCACCGCGATCCGCACCTTCGGGTTGTCGAAGGGCGGCTTCTTGGTGTTCATGATCATGTTCTCGTTCACGTTCTCGGCGGCGCGCGTGAACACCATCTGCGGCACGGCCTTCTTGAGCTGCTCGGCGGTGGTCTTGCTCGTATCGCCCGGGAAGGCGGTGTCCACCTGCCCGGCCTGCAGCGCGGCCACGCGGGTGCCGCGCTCCTTGATGACGACGTACCTGATCCCGTCGAGGTACGGCCGGCCCTTGACGAAGTAGTCGGGGTTGCGCACGTACTCGATGAACTCACCCTTGCGCCATTCCTTCAGCTTGTACGGGCCGGTGCCCACACACGCCGTGCGGTACTGCGCGGGCGGCACGTGGGCGGCGTAGATCGGGGTGTAGCCCGAGGCCATCATGAGCAGCAGCGCCGGCTGCGGGCGCTTGAGGTGGAAGATCACCGTGTACGGGTCGGGCGCCTCGACGTTCTGGACGTTGACGTACCAGTCCTTGCGCGGGTTGATCCGCAGCTTGCCGGCGGCGTCCGGCGCCTCGCGCAGCATGTCGAACGTGAACTTCACGTCCTTGGACGTGAAGGGCTGGCCGTCGTGCCACTTGACGTTACGGCGCAGGAAGAACACCAGGTTGCGGTAGTTGTCCTGCCACGACCACTTCTCGGCCAGCTCGCCGATGACCGTGTCGACGCTCTCGCGCTGCTTGAGCGGATCGAAGAGCACCAGGTTGTTGAAGCACGGCATGGCCGGCCACGTGGTGGAGACGGTGGAGGTCTCGTGGATGGCGAAGCCCTGCGGGGTGTCCTCGCGCTGGGCGACGTTGAGCACGCCGCCCGACTTGGGCGCCGGCGCGGTCGCCTTCGCCTGACCGGCGACGGGGGCGCCGTGCAGCAGCAGGGCTCCGGCAACTCCCAGAGTCGCGAGCATGAGGGCGAGCAGGCGCGGGCGCATCGTGACACCTCCGGTGACAGTGCGGCGGATGCGCGAGTGTAACACGCGAATGCCGCGCCGGCCTCAGGGCACCAGCGCCCGGAGTATCAGATGAATCGCGTAGATGGCCCCGCCGGCGAGCCCGCCGACCACGGTGCCGTTGACCCGGATGAATTGCAGATCGTCGCCGGCGTGCTCCTCGATCAGCCGCACCGCCCCCTCGGGGCCCAGCGCGCGCACCCCGTTCTCGATGAACTCGGCGATACGCCCGTGATGCCGCTCGATCAGCTCGGTCAGGCGTGCCCGGGCCCAGGCGTCGATCTCGGCGCGCAGGGCGGAGTCGGCCATCAGCGCCACGCGGGCTCGGTCCAGGCGCTCGGCCAGCCAGGCCGCCAGCTCCGACCGCTCGCCGGCCAGGTCGGCACGCAGCGCGCGGGTCAGCGCCTCGGCCGCCTCGTCGACCAGCGCTGCCACCGCCGGCGCCTGCAGGAGCTCGACCTTGGCCGCCTCGACACGCGCCACCAGCGCGGGATCGTCGCTCAGTCGCCGCTCGAGGTCCGCGAGCACCTCGGTGCCTTGCGCCCGGAGCGGGTGATCGCGGTCTCGGGCCACCTCCCGCAGACCGACGTGGAGCGCGGCCACGAGCCGGTCGCGGTCGAGCACACCCAGCATCGTGGCCACCCCCATGAACAGGCGCGGGTAGACACCGAGGCGCTCGCGGTAGCGGGCCAGCAAATCGTCGATCACCTCTCCGACCGCGTGCCGGAACTCCGGGCGTTCCATCGCCCCACCCAGCACCGAGAAGGCGCCGTCGAGGATCCGCTGATCCCAGCCCTGACGTCGCGCGATGCGCAGCGTGGTGGCCAGCAGCGGCGCCACCGGCGCGTGCACGAGGGCACGCCGGGCACGGCCGAGCAGCTCGGCGGTGGTCGCCGGCGTCAGCTGCTCGCCGATCCAGCGGGCCGCGGTCCGGGTGGCCGCTTCGAGATCGGCGCGCGACACGCGCTCGGCGCCGCGGGCGAGCAAGCCGGAGAAGTCGATCCGCGCGATCTCTTCGCGCACGTAGTCCTTGGTCAGCACGCGGCCGCCGACCATCACCCCGACCCGCTCGGCCATGCCCTCCCAGTTGTGCGGGATCAGCGCGGTGTGCGGGATCGGCAGCCCGAGCGGACGCCGGAAGATCGCGGTCACCGCGAACCAGTCGGCCAGGCCGCCGACGATGCCGGCCTCGGCGATCGCGAGGATCCAGCCTCCCCACCAGGTGGCCCCGAAGGGAAAGGCGGCGACGGCCAGCGCCGCGGCGCCCAGCAAGACCCCCAATGCCAGACGACGCTGGCCGGGCACCGCTAGCGAGGTCCCACGAGGAAATCGAGCATCAGCTCGGTCGCGGGCGGCCCCAGGGGCCAGGCCAGCGTGCCGCGAGGATCGCCGCCGGGCCAGGCGTGGCCCAGCCCGTGGACCAGCCAGGTCTCGAGGACCGGGTCGCCGCGGCGGTCACGATAGATGGCGCGGATGGCGCCGTGGTCGATCGACGTGAGGCCGGCACTGACGCCCAGGACGCGCGCGAACATCGCCTCCAGCACGGTGAGGTTCGCCGGACTCACCACGCTGTCGGCCGTCCCCTGCCAGAGCGAGGCTCGCAGGCTCGGCCCGGCCCCCCTGGCCATCACGCACGCCGTCGCCGCCGGGGCCGCGTCGCGCAGCGTCCCGCGCATGCACTGAATCGCCGCCTCCGAGCCGCCGGCACAACGGTAGGGCCCGCCCGCCACCGAGCCGACGCCGGCCACGACGTCGGGTGCGGCACAGGCGAGGTTCACGGCCATCCAGGCGCCCGCGGAGAACCCGATGACGACGACGCGAGGATTCTTCAGCCCACGTTCGGCTTGCACGCGGCGCGCAACGGCGAGGATCTGCGCCGTCTCGCGGCCCGTGGTGGTCTGCTCGGTCGGATCGAACCAGTTCCAGCAGCGGTACGGGTTCGCCGCGTGCGTTTGAGCGGGGTAGACGACGACCAGGCCGCGCGCCTCCGCCGCCTCGTTCAGGCGCGTGCCGAGCGCGAAATCTTCCGGGGTCTGCCAGCAGCCGTGCAACGCCACGATCAGCGGACGCTCGGGCGCCGGCCGGCCGGGTAGCCACACGCGATACGCGCGGCCCTCCAGCGTGCCGCGACCGAACGTTCCCGCCGGCGCGCCACGGGTCTGGGCGCCGGCGGTGCTGCCCACGGCCACGGTCAGCAGCAGCACGGCGAGCGCGGTCCGGTCGGCGCAGGCGCGCCGCATCGATCGGATCAGGGGCGGCGGGCGCGTCGCGGGAGCAGCACCCGACCCAGCTTGACGTCCCAGACACCGCGCGGCGAGAGCCGCACGAACGGCAGGAAGTCGGCGGCCAGAAAGAAGAGCGTGAACAGCGGTTCGTGGTGCGGATAGCCGCGCGCGACCAGCGCCGCCCGCAGCGCGTCCTCCTGGGCCGCCGCGGCGGGCAGAGACAGGCGCGTCATGACGCCGCCGAGCGGCATCGGCAGCTCGAAGCTCACGCGGTCGTCGTCCACGAGCACGACGCCGCCGCGGACCTCGAGCAGGCGATTCACCGCGCGCGCCATCGACTCCGGCCGCCGGCCCAGCACCAGGATGTTGAAGTCGGTGGTGATCGTGGAGGCCAGGCCGTCGACGCGGTCGCCGAAGCCAGTGACCAGCCCCGGCGCCACCCATCGCCCGGCGCGGTCCACCAGCGCGGCGTAGAGATCGCCCTCGGCCCGGGGCCGGTCCTCGAGTCGCGTGATCACGGCGCTCACCAGGCGGATCACCGGGTAGCGGTCGCGCGGCGGCAGCCGGAAGTCGTCCGGCCGGGCGCGCCAGCGCACCGTCAGGCGGGCCTCGGGCGTGGTGAGCGCGCGCGACCAGTCCGGCTCGGGCACGGTCACGACCACGTTGCCGTCCCGCGCGGCGACGCGCCCCCGCGCCACCACCACCTCGGGCCGCGGCTCGCCGAGGTCGCGGAGCAGACAGAGATCGGCATAGCGACCGGGCGCCACACCGCCGAGATCCGCCTCGCGCCCGATGTAGGTCGCCGGGTTCAGCGTGGCCATCCGGTAGGCGTCCACCGGCGCGACACCACGCTTCATGGCCACGCGGATCAGGTGATCCACGAAGCCGTGGTCGCGGATGAAGGCGGGCATCGAGCCGTCGGCGGTGAGCATGAGGCGCGAGACGAGAGCCGGCGCCGTCCTGAGCGCGTCGAGCAGACCGGCCAGGTCGGGACGCAGCGAGGACTCGCGCAGCATGACCGCGATGCCCTGACGGGCGCGCTCCAGCACCTCGCTGGCGGTGATGGGCTCGTGGTCGGAGCTGAGGCCGCCCGCCGCGAGGGCGGCGATCTTGTCGGGGCCGGCGCCGGCGGTGTGTCCCTCGACGCGCTGCCCGCGCGAGAGGGCGAGATCAAGCCGCCCGAGCAAGTCGCGGCTGCCGCCCCACACGTCGGGCCAGCGGGTGACCTCGCCGGCCGCGAAGGACCACGGGTGATCGAGCGCTCGCGCGATGTCACGCGGGGGAAAGCGCCGGGCCTCGTCGGTGGTCCGGGCCTGCGCGTGCACGCGGATCATCCAGTAGAACTTGAGCGGCGAGCGCGCCAGCGCGTCGGCCACGACCCTGAACGCGCGCAGGCCGCCGAGCTCCCAGATCTGCAGGCTGTCGGCGAAGACGGTCGTGGTCCCGAGCGGCAGCAGGTGGCGGGCCAGGCCCGACGGCGTGACCACGTGGGCGGGATGGACGTGCGGATCGATGTAGCCCGGCGTGATGATCCGGCCGCCGGCATCGAGCGTGGTCGTGCGCGGCCCGACCATGTCGTCGCGCAGGCCGACGTAGGCGATGCGCTCGCCGGCGATCGCGACGTTGGCGGGATAGATCTCGCCGGTGTAGACGTTGAGCAGCGTGCCGCCGCGGACGTAGAGGTCGGCCGGCGCGGCCCCGCGCGCCACCGCGGTGAGCCGCCGCCGCTGGGCGACCGTCATCGAGCCCAGCCCGGACATCGCCTCACTTGCGGCGGCTACCAGCCCGGTAGGCCGCGGCGCCGGCTTTCACGCCGGCCCGGACGCCGCGCGCCACGCGAGCGGCCTCGGCCATGGCGTCGCGCACCTGAGGCTCGGCCGTACGCAGCGCGCGGGTCACCGTGACGCGGGTCCGCCGCTCGAGCCGCTTCAGCCGCTTGCGCGCCTGGCCGCGGGCGCGGCGGGCCTGCACGCTGAGACGGTCGAGCTGCTTCTGCACGGTCTTCCACCGACGCTTGAGATCCGTCATCGAGATCCTCCTCCACACGTGAGCCGCCGCGGCCGATGTGAACGAACGACCCATTATCGCCCGACTCCGCCGCAGAACGAGCTTCCGCGGCGCGTGGCGCGATTACAATGTGACCATGGCGGAAGCGATCGAGGTCACGGGGAGCGTCCGCGTTCCCGCTCGCGCGCTGACGGTGCGGGCCGTGCGGGCGTCCGGGCCCGGCGGGCAGAACGTGAACAAGGTGGCCACCAAGGTCGACCTGCGCGTGGACCTGGGCGCGATCGAGGGCCTGTCCCAGACGGCGCGTGATCGACTGCTGGCACTCGCCGCGCCCCGCCTCGACGCCAATGGCGACCTTGTCGTGACCAGCCAGGTCACCCGCAATCAATCGCGCAATCTGGAGGACGCCCGGGAGAAGGTGAGACGACTGGTCGCCGCCGCGCTGGTCCGTCCCCGCGCCCGCATCGCTTCGAAGGTTCCCGCCGGCGCGGCCCAGCGCCGTCTGGCCACCAAGCGGCACCGCGCGACCGTGAAGCAGTCCCGCACGCGCCCCGTCGGCGACGACTGAGGATCGAAGTCAGGTCCGCTCAGCGGGCCGTCGGAGAACGGGGGCGCCGGGGCGCCGCAGACCGCGCGGCGCCCCGGCATCTCCACTACTGGCGGGGTGACGCCGACGGTGTCAGCTTTCCCCCGCGCTTTGGGTCGGATGAATCCTGCTGTACGTACTGCGCGCGCAGGGCATTCGCTCCCGTCCACTCGTGCCCGATGACCGTCACGCCCTCGCCCTGGGTCAGCGCACTCCGGACGCCTGGCGCCACCTGCGACGTATCCACGGTCAGCACCCGGCCGTCGTCGGCCCGGAAGCTGAGGCTGGACCCTTGGACGCTCTCGATCTTGCCGTGGATCCGCTGCCACTCGCCCGCCTTGGCCGGTGTCGAAGCCTGCGCCGATGTGGCCGGCTGCCCCGATGTGGTCGCCTGCCCCGACGTGGGCGCCTGCGCCGGCGTGGGCGTCTGTGCCGACGTGGCCGAGGCCGCGCCCGACACGTAGCGCGGGTCCAGCTGCTGCGCGGGACTGAAGACCCAGGCCTTCGCGGTGCGATCGTAGACTGGCACCTGCTGCTGCACGAGCGTCGGCACCTGGCTCACGTCGACGTGGGCGTAGGTGCTCTCCGTGACGTTGTACCGCTGGTACTGGTGGTCCTTGGGCAGCACGAGATTCGTCGTCCCGGCTGTCCCCGACAGCGTCGTCGACGCGCCCCCGGCCGGCGCGGCGGCGTAGCGCGGGTCCAGCTTCCGTTCCGTGTTGTAGACCCAGGCCTTGGCCGTGCGGTCGTAGATCGGCACGTTCTGCCCGATGAGCGTGGGCACCTGGCTCACGTCGACCTTGCCGTAGGTGTTCGTCCCACCGTTGTACCGTTCGTACTGGTGATCCCGCGGCAGCGAGAGGCCGTCGGCGGCGAGAGCGGTAGTTGCCGGGGCCGTGGTCGCTGGGGCCGTGGTTGCCGGCGCCGTGGTGGCGTGGCGCCGTGGTTGCCGACGCCGTCGCCCCGGGCGCGGCATAATTTGCGTTCAGCCCCGGACCACTCTGGTAGACCCACGCCTTGGCCGTACGGTCATAGATCGGCTGCTTCTGCTTGACCAGGGCCGGCACCTGGCTCACGTCAACCTTGCCGTAGGAGCTCGACGATGCGTTGTACCGCTCGTACTGGTGATCCTTGGGCAGCGAGAGCCCCTCGGCGACCAGCGGAGCGCTCGGCGCAGGAGCGCTGGCTGCGGGTGTAGGACTAGGCGCGGGCGTGCTGGCCGCGGGCGTGCTCGGCGCAGGAGCGCTGGGTGCGGGAGTGCTGGGGGCCGCTGCCGCGGCGGCGGCCGCGTACTTTGGATTCACCCCCTGCGCGCTCTGGTAGACCCACGCCTTGGCGGTGCGGTCGTAGATCGGCTGCTTTTGCTTGACGAGAGCCGGCACCTGGCTCACGTCAACTTTACCGTAGGAACTCGACGAGGCGTTGTACCGCTCGTACTGGTGATCCTTCGGCAGCGAGAGGCCCTCGGCGACCAGCGTGTTGGCAGGCTGTGCCGTCGCCAGGGACGTCGCCCCGAGGACAAGGGTGAAGGTGAGGATCGTCACGAGTGTCCGCATGGTGCACCTCCCAGCAGTCTGGGTCCGAACGTGTCAACCGTGATGCCAGCGACTCAGACGCCGAGCGCGCGGACCTCCGAGCGGAACTTCTCGACGTTGCCCAGCTTGATGTCCTCGTAGCCGCGGATCAGGTCGGGCAGCTCGGCCAGCGTGCACCGCGCGCTCGTAGGTGGCGGGCGACAGGCCGGCCAGCGCGCGCTCGACGAGCTCGCGGTACTCGCCGGGCAGCGCCCGCTCCACCCGCCGCACCGCCGCGCGGCCGAAGGGATCGAGCGCGGTGCCGCGCAGACCGCTCATCCGGGCCAGCAGCGCGGAAGGCGCCGTCGAACCACGAGCCGAGCTTGATCTTCCGCGTCCAGCCCAGGGCCCGCAGCATCGGCGGGTGCAGGTTGTACTGCACGCGCACGCCCCGCCGGGAACTCCTCGGCGAGCGCTGTGCGTCGAGGTCGGCCTGCAGGTGCAGCCGCGCCACCTCGTACTCGTCCTTGTAGGCCATCAGCTTGAAGAGGTAGCGCGCGACGGCCTCGCTCAGCCGCGTCTCGCCGGGCACCGCCGCCCGCTCGGCCGCCTGCACGCGGGCGCACGAAGTCGACGTAGCTGGCGGCGTAGCGCGCGTCCTGGTACGCGATCAGCTCGGGCACGCGGATCTCGAGCAGGCGCCGCAGCTCGCCCGTCGGCGCCGACCCGGTCGACCAGCGCGCGCGCTGCGGGCGTCGAGCACGCGCGCCGTCTCGGCGGCCGCGCCCAGGCGGTGCCGCTTGACCGTCGCCAGCCAGCTCGGATCGGCGACGAGCAGCCGGCCCGCCCGGAAGGCCTGCGTGTTCATCCCCACCGCGACGCCGTTGAGCTCGATGGCCTGCTCGATGGCCGCGGCGCTGACCGGGATGCGCGCCGGCCTGGTAGGCGGCGCCGAGCACGAGCATGTTGGCCGCCATGTGGTCGCCGAACAGCGCCTCGGCGAGGCCGAGCGCGTCGAGGTAGACGTTCGTCGTCCTTGCGGGTGACGCCGATTGATCGAGCTCGGCAGCCCGCCGCCGTCGGGGAAGTGCACGTCGGTGTGCGTGCACCATGGCGCCGGTCGGCACCTGGCTGGTCGACACGACGGCGATCGTCCGGTCGGCGCGGCGCGCGATCGAGGTTCTGCGGCGCGGTCGCCACCAGCACGTCGAAGCCCAGGTAGCAGTCGGCCTGCGCCGGCGGCCACCTTGCTCGAGACGTCCTCGGCGGCCGCTCGGAGATCTTGCAGGTGCGAGACGACCGGGCCGCCCTTCTGGCTCAGCCCGGTCTGGTCGAGGCCGCGCACGATGCTTGCCGTCGAGCAGCGCGGCCGTGCCGAGCACCTGGTTGACGGTCACCACGCCGGTGCCGCCGATGCCCATCATGAAGATGTTGGCGTCGCGCGGCACCGTCAGCGCCGGCTCGGGCAGCGCGCGGTCGACCGTGTAGCGTCTTGCGCTGCCTTCTTCCTGGTCGCGGCCGAGCGGCACGACGGTGAGGAACGACGGGCAGTCGCCCCGCAGGCACGAGTAGTCCTTGTTGCAGGACGACTGGTGGATCTGGGTCTTGCGGCCGAACTCGGTCTCGACCGGCTGCACGCTGACAGGCAGTTGGACTTCACGCCGCAGTCGCCGCAGCCCTCGCACACCGCCTCGTTGATGAACACGCGCATCGGCGGGCTCCGGCAGCTTGCCGCGCTTGCGCAGGCGGCGCTTCTCGGCCGCGCACTGCTGGTCGTAGATCAGCACGGTGACGCCCGGGGATGTCGCGCAGCAGCCGCTGCGCCTCGTCGAGCCGGTCGCGGTGCCACACCTCGACGCCCTGGGCCCAGCGCGACGCTCGCGGCCGTACTTGTCGGGCTCGTCGGTCATGACGATGATCCGCTTGACGCCCTCGGCCTCGAGCGATGCGCGTCAGCTCGGGCACCGGCATCGCGCCGGCGGCGTCCTGCCCGCCGGTCATCGCCACCGCGCGAGTTGTAGAGGAGCTTGTAGGTGATGTTGGTGCCGGCGGCCACCGCCTGGCGGATCGGCCAGCGAGCCCGAGTGGAAGAAGGTGCCGTCGCCGAGGTTCTGGAACATGTGCGGCGTCTCCGTGAACGGCGCCATGCCGACCCACTGCGCGCCCTCGCCGCCCATGTGCGTGAGGCCCATGGTGCGCCGCTCGGTCCATGCTCAGCGCCATGCCGTGACAGCCGATGCCGGCGCCGGCCATCGAGCCCTCGGGCACGACGGTCGAGCGGTTGTGCGGGCAGCCCGAGCAGAAGTACGGCCGGGCGCGCCAGCGTCAGCGCGCGCCGGGCCGCTCGCGCAGCGCCTCGAGCAGCGCCACGCGCGCGGTGATCGGAGCGCGATCTGCAGCTTGCCGCTCGAGGCGCGCGGCCACGATCTGGGCGATGCGGTCGGCGTCGAGCTCGCCGTCGGCCGGCACGAGCGGGCGGCCCTGCTCGTCGCGCTTGCCGACGACGCGCGGGCGCTCGGCGTCGTTGTAGAGCGACGTCGCGCAGGAACATCTCGACGAACGAGCGCTTCTCCTCGACGACGAGGATCTCCTCCAGGCCCCGCGCGAACTGGCGCACGATCGCCGGCTCCATCGGGTACATCATGCCGATCTTGCAGGAGGCGGATGCCGTGGCGACGCGAGCGCCGCGTCGTCCAGGCCGAGCTCGCGCAGCGCCTCGCGCAGGTCGTAGTACGTCTTGCCGGCGGCGACGATGCCCGAGCCACGCGCTCGGGCGGTGTCGAGCGTCGATGCGGTTGAGCCCGTTGGCGGCGGCGAAGACCTTGCGCCGCCTCCAGGCGCCCGTAGTGGATCTCGCGCTCCATCTCGCAGGCCGAACGGCGGCAGCAGCGTCGGGTTCTGCGTGTGTCGCCACGGGCGGCCTTCGCACTCGAAGCGCGGGATCGACGAGGCGTCACGCGGCCGGGCGCGACCTCGGCGGTGCCGATCTCGTCGGCGACGTTGGTGACGATCTTGAAGCCGACCCAGAGCCCGGAGTAGCGCGAGAGCTCGAAGCCCAGGCGGCCCGATGTCGAGGATCTCCTGCACGTTGCCCGGGAAGAGCACCGGGAACTGCGCGTCGTAGAACGCGACCTCGGAGTGCGGTCGGCAGCGTGGACGACTTCGACAGCGGATCGTCGCCGCCGAGGGCCAGCACGCCGCCGTTGCTTGCCGACGCCGGCGAAGTTGGCGTGCTTGAAGATGTCGCCGCGTGCGGTCGACGCCCGGCGCCCTTGCCGTACCACATGCCGAGCACGCCGTCGTACTTGGGCTGCGGGAAGCAGGTTGGCGAGCTGGCTGCCGTAGACGACGGTGGCGCCGAGGTCCTCGTTGACGCCGGAGATGAAGACGACGTTGTGCTCGGCGCAGCAGTCGGCCGGTTGCGCTCGAGGGTGAGGTCGAGGCCGCCGAGCGGCGAGCCGCGGTAGCCGGAGATCAGCGTGGCGGTGTTGAGGCCCCGCCGGCGGTCGGCGCGGTGCTGGTCGAGCGGCAGCCGGACGAGCGCCTGGATGCCGGAAAGGAAGACAACGCCCTCTTCCTGCCGGTACTTTGCGTCGAGCGAGAAGTCACGTGCGATCGGCATGGACCCTCCGGGCCGAGATCGACGATCTGGTCGTATGATACGAGCGCTGCCACGATGGGCGCAAATCCGACGCCGCGAGGACGAGGCCAGGCATGCAGCTGACGATCATGATCGAGGGACAGGAAGGGCTCACCTGGGAGCGCTGGCGAGCAGCTGGCGCGGACGGCCGAGGATTCCGGCTACGCCGGGCTGTTCCGCTCGGATCACCTCACCGGCCTGTTCGGGGAGCCGACCCGCCCCTCGCTGGACGTGTGGGCCTCGCTCACGTGGCTGGCCAGCCACACGACCCGGCTGCGCTTCGGCCCGCTCGTGTGTCCCCTGACCTTCTATCACCCGGCGCTGCTGGCCAAGCGTGCCGCCGCGGTGGCCGACCTGTCGGGCGGCCGCCTCGACCTCGGCGTGGGCGCCGGCTGGCACGAGGGCGAGCACGCCATGTTCGGCGTCCCCTTCCCGCCGGTGAAGGAGCGCATGGACCGATTGGAGTGCGGCGTGCGCGTGATCCGTGCGCTCTGGCGCGGCGAGCCCGTGACGCTCGATCAGCCGTACTACCCGCTGCGTGCCGCCCAGTCCTTCCCGACCCCGCCGGGCGCCGGGGTGCCGCTGATCGTCGGCGGCAAGGGGGAACGACGGACGCTGCGCATCGTGGCCGAGCATGCCGACGAGTGGAACACCACGCGCGTCACGGTCGATGAGTACGCGGCCAAGCGCGCGGTGCTGGAGCGCCACTGCCGAGCCGTCGGCCGCGACCCGGGCACGATCCGGCACTCGCTCATGATCCCGGTCATCACCGGACGGACGCCGGCGGAGGTCGCCGCACGGCTGGCCCGAGCGCGCGCGATCTTTCCCCGCGTTCCGGAGGATGCCGCGGGCTGGCGCGCCGCCGGGTTCCTCTACGGGGTGATCGACGAGGTCCGGCAGGAGATCAAGCGCTGGGACGCGGCGGGAATGAGTCGCCTCATGCTGCAGATGCTCGACATGGAGGATCTGGAGGCGATCCGCCTGCTCGGTCGCGAGAATTAGGAGTCTGTCGGAGTATCGAGGGGCGCCACGGCTTTGCCGGGGCGTCCCGAGCCGCCCTGGGGGGCTTGGGGGGCCCGTTCGAGGCCCCCCATGAAACTAGATCGCCCAGAGCCCGCGGCGTGCAGCGCGCGCGTCGCGTTGCAGCTTCACGAACAGGGCCTGGTGGCGCACGTTGGGTGGGACGGTCATCACCTGGGCGAAGCCGAGCCGGACCAGCTCGGCATTGATCATCACGTCGCCGACCCAGACGTAGGCGAGCAGCCGACCGTAGCGGTCCCGCGACCGCACGTCCACCTCGAGCCGTACGCGCTGGCCCTCGACGAGCCCGCGATTGACGTCACGCGCCTGGCGGCCACCGGGCTCCTCCCCGCGCGTGGGATGGTGCAGCTCCGGCGTATTGACCCCGATGTACCGCACCTTCTCGACGCGATCGGCCAGGCGGACGTGAATGGTGTCGCCGTCCACGATACGGACGACGGTGCCCTCGAGCACGGGCGGCGCCTCGGCCCACGCTGCAGAGGGAGCGCACAGCAGCGCAACGAACAGCGCGATCGCCCACGGCACACGTCCACGCTGTCACGCGCACGGATGGGGTGTCAACGAACGGATACGGTGGAAGAACGCCGCCCGTTCAGGCGCGGCCGGCGATCAGGCGGCGGACCTCCTGCTCGAGATCCTCGGGCAGGCAGGGCTTGGTCAGAAAGAGGTCGGCGCCGGCCTCCAGCGCACCCTGCTCGATCGCTCGGTAGCCGAAGCCCGTCAGAATCAGCACCGGGATCGCGCGGGTCCGGGCATCGGCCTTCAACTGGCGGGTCGCCGTGATGCCGTCAACACCCGGCATCGCGAGATCCATCACGATCGCGTCGGGTCGCATGGAGCGAGCCATGACCAGCGCCGAACCCCCATCGGGGGCCGACACCACTCCGAGTCCCCGGAAGGTCAGGTACTCCGAGTAGAGGTTCCGCGTGTGCAGCGAGTCATCCACGATGAGGACGAGTTGTCTCGTGCGGCGTCGTTGCAGCGTGCGAGTGTCCGACTTCGGTGCGACGTCGAATCGGTAGGTGATGGGGCGAGGGAACTGAGCCTCACGACGAGAGACGCGCCGTCGGGGCGCCGTGGAGCAGATCGGCGCTGTCGCGCTCACTCGCGGCAGGGTGCGGCCAGCGACGGCCGAGCGATCGGGGACGTTCGCGGCATACGGGCGAGCTGGCTGAGGAGCTCGGTGCGGTGCTCGAGACACACCGTGTGCGTCACCCGGCGATCATCGAGAGGCTCGCGCTCGGCTAACACGTAGCCCCGACCTTCGGCCTCACACCACGCGCAGACCACAATCATCGGCGCGCATGGCTGCATGAGTAGGACCAACGAGACAACCTCGCAAGTTCAGGTACTTGGCTATGATGAGTCCTTGTAAGTAGTTCAACTTACACCCTGGATTGGTAGAACATACACACCATGGCTGCTGGGGGCGAAGGATTATCAGCTGATACGGACGAACGCGTAGCCGAGTGTAGCGAGGCGCGAATTGATGTCGGTCTCAGCCCGGCGCTCGTTGAGCCGGCGATCGTCGTCCGCCGCGGAGTTGCGGCGCTCCCGCGGTTGCCGGCGCTCACCATAGCGTCGGTCGAGGACGATGCTCACGTCGGCTTCTTCCGAGAATTCCCGCAGCAGGTACGAATAGAGGTCGGGTTGCTGGCGGGAGACGATGAACAGGTGGGCCATTAGCCTTCCCTTTTAACCTACAGGCCAATAAATGTCAACGATTCCGCAGTCTCCGGAGCGCCCGCTCCGCGGCACGAGCCGCTCGTGAAAGTTTGTGCGACGGACCGCGACGCGGCTCGTCCTCTTCGTCATCGGAATCGTCCTCGCCCTCGGGCGTTGCCGTCTCGACCGCCTCCAGGAACGCGTCGGCACCGAGCGCGACGGCCCCCACGCGTCGCGCGGCGTCCTGCACGGCGCGATCCGAGCTGACCACGATGGCCCCCTCCCGCAAACTCCCGGCCAGACGACGCAGCTCGTCGTCCGCCGAGGCCGGAGGGCGAGAGAACACCACCTGCACCTGGCCGCTGGCTCGGTGCGCCGCCGGTGCGTCGGGCGCCGTCGAACACGACCGTGAACGAGTCGGGCAGATCACGCGCGACCCGCGCCACCATCACCAGCAGGGCCGTGCGGCCGGCCTCGAGACTCTCGGCCTCGCGGGCTCGCAGATCGGGATCGCGACGAATCACGTTGTAGCCGTCGATGAGCCAGTGCACTAGTCGCGGCCCCAGTGCATTAGTCGCGACCGATGAGGGCGGCGGCGACCCACGCCGCGCGGAGGCTCTCGTCGTTGAACTCCGGCGTGGCGTCCGGCACGCCCGAGAAGTAGATGGTCATCCCGCGCTGCGTCGCCAGCTCGTCGAGCGACGCGGCCAGGTGGAGCTCGGTTCTCGGATGCTCGGCGAACTCGCCGCGCGGCACGCGGAACGCGTGAGGACCGACGAGCGGCACCGGCCCGCCGCGCGGCACACGAGCGCCCGTGAAGGGATCCACGCCCTCGGCGGAGACGACGCTCATGGCCGCCCGGCGCGGCGCCACGGTGATCACCACGACGGTCGAGTTTTCGTCGGCGCCGCGGAGCACGGACCAGACGATCACGACCTGCGCGGCGACGAAGACCGCATCGGCGCCGTGCACGAGACGCGGGGACTGGGCGTCGGCGGCGTTGGACAGCCCCAGCGTGAGCAGCAGGGCCAGGACCAGAGCCCTCATCCGCGCGCCAGCACGCGGGCGCCACGCTCGGGCAGCCGGACGTCCACCCGGTCACCGGGAGCGAGCGTGCCGCGCCGGATCGGATCCCAGGCGCACACCAGCAGCGTCGTGTCGTGCCAGCTGACGACGTAGTCCACCTTCTCGCCGAGAAACACCCGGGAGGTCACGACGGCGGAGTCGTGGTCGCTGGCGGCCGGTGTCAGGTCGATCGTCTCCGGTCGCACCGCCAGGCTCACCCGCCCATCGGTCGGCGCCGCCCCCGTCCACGCCGCGCGCAGGCGCTGGCCGTGCACGTCCACGATGAGCTCGCCCGGCGCCGTCGTGACCAGGCGCCCCACCACCGCGTTCACGCGTCCCACGAACTCGGCGACGAACGCCGTCGCCGGGCGCGCGTACAGATCTTCGGCGGTCCCGACCTGGGCCAGGCGCCCGCCGGCCATGATCGCGATGCGATCGGCGATCGCCATCGCCTCCTCCTGGTCGTGCGTGACGTACACGGCGGTGATGGCGAGCGCGCGCTGCAGGCGGTGGATCTCGCCGCGCATCTGCACGCGCAGGCGCGCGTCGAGGTTGGACAGCGGCTCGTCGAACAGCAGCACCCGGGGGCGGATGACGATGGCGCGGGCCAGCGCCACCCGCTGCTGCTCGCCGCCGGAGAGCTGATGTGGAAACCGCCGGTCGTAGCCGCCCAGACCGACCATCGCCAGGACGTCGCCGACCGCCCGAGAGAGCTCCGCCGGGGCGCGGCGCCGCACGCGCAGGCCGTACGCCACGTTGTCGAACACGGAGAGATGGGGGAACAGCGCGTAGTTCTGGAACACGAAGCCGATGTCGCGGCGGTTGACCATGAGGTCGGTCACGTCGGCATCGCCGATCCGGATGCGCCCGCTGGTGGGCGTCTCGAAGCCCGCGATCATGCGGAGGGTCGTGGTCTTGCCGCAGCCCGACGGCCCCAGCAGCGTCAGGAGCTCGCCGGGCGCCACCTCGAGCGAGACATCGTGCACCGCGGCCACGTCGCCACGCGCCCGGTCCTGGAAACGCTTGCTCACGCCGGTCAGCCGGATGCCGTCGCCCATCGCCTACCCTCCGAGCACCCCGGCCAGAGCACCGGGGCCGGGCGCACGGAGCCGGCGGGCCACCAGCGCCACCAGGCCGAGCGCGACGAAGACGATCGCCACCACCAGGACCGAGAAGGCGGCGGCCGCGCCAAGCGAGAGCTCGGTCATGTTCTCGAGGATCCGCACGGTGATCAGCGTCCAGTTGACCGAGATCAGGAAGATGGTGGCGCTGATGGCCGTCATCGAGCGAATGAAGAGGACGGTGAGACCGGCCACGAAGGCCGGCAGCACGAGCGGCAGCGTGACCCGCCGGAAGGTGGTGATGCTGCCGGCGCCGAGGCCGCGCGAGGCTTCCTCGATCGACGGGTCGATCTGGTGCAGCAGGGCCACGGTGGACCGGATGCCGGTAGGGCTGTAGCGGAAGATGTAGGCGGCGACGATGATCGTCGCGCCGCCGGTCAGGGCCAGCGGCGGATCGTTGAAGGCCAGCAGGTAGGCGATCCCCACGATCGTGCCGGGCAGCGCGTAGTTCACCATCGCCAGCGTCTCCATCAGCCGGCGTCCGGCAAACCGGCCCCGCGCCAGCAACCATCCCACCACGACACCGTACAGCGCACCGAGCGGCGTGCCGATCGCCGCGATGATCAGCGTGTCGCGGATCGCCGTGCGGCCCGAGGTGAACACGGTCCGGTAGTGGGCCAGCGTGAACGAGTCGTCGGCGCCGAAGGCGCGCACCAGCGAGGCGTAGAGCAGTAGCGCGTAGAAGTACAGGATGACCGCCGACACCGCCAGGCACACGGCCAGCAGCGGCGCCCGGGCCCACGGCGCCAGGCTCTTGGCGATGGTGGCGGCACCGGCCTTGCCGCTGATCGTGACGTACGCGCGCCGCGCGACCCACGCGCGCTGCAGCAGGTACACCGCGAAGGCCGGCAGGAGCAGCGCGAAGGACAGCACGGCGCCGCCCGTGAAATCGAAGAGCCCGGTGATCTGCAGATAGGCCTGGGTGGGCAACACCGGAAAGCTGTTGCCGGCCAGGATCAGCGGCGTGGCGAAATCGGCCAGCGAGGCGGCGAACAACAGCAAGAATGCGTTGGCCAGGCCGGGAATGGTCAGCGGCAGCGTGACCGTGCGGAAGACGCGCCAGCGGGAGGCGCCGAGGCTGAACGCCATGTCCTCCACGTTGGGATCGACCCCGGCCAGCACCGCCTTCAGCGTCAGATAGGCGATGGGAAAGTACGTGAGGGTCTCGGCCAGCAGCGTGGTGGGCAGCCCGTAGGCGCTGACGCCGGTCAGCCCCAGCACGTGGTAGGTGATGAGACCGCGCGGGCCGAACGAGAAGATCACCGCGATGGCGCTGGTGAAGGGCGGCGAGATCAGCGGCAGGATGGTCGCGGCGTCGAGCAGCCGCGCCCAGCCGCGCGGCAGGCCGGCCCGGATGGCGGCGTAGGCGAAGACGAAGCCGAGCACGGTGCCGAACAGACCGACCAGCGCGGCCAGCAGCAGGCTGTTGCCGAACGCGCGTCGCTGCTGGGGCTCGCCGAAGATCGCCGTCACGTGGCCGAAGGTGAGGCCGCCCTCCTGGCCCACGAAGACCTTCACGAGCAGCACGCCGAGCGGGAAGACGACGAACAGCGCGAGCGACGCCCAGAGAATCAGCAGCGTGCCCGCCAGCGCCGGATCGCGCCAGACGCCCCGGGCGATCAGGGGTTCGCGATCTCCTTCACCCAGCGCTCGACGATGCGCTTGCGGTTGGCGCCCGCGTAGTTCTCGTCGATCGGGAAGATCTTCGCCCCCTTGAGCACCTCGGCCAGGCCGGGATCCACCTTCACCTCGGGGTGCGCCGGGATGAAGTTGATCTTGTACTTGGCGTAGAGCACCTGCATGGCGGGCGACGTCGCCCAGTCGATCAGCTTCTTGCCCGCCGCCGGGTTCTTGGCCCCCTTGAGCAGCGCGATGGCTTCCGCGGCGGTGCCGATGCCCTCGCGCGGGAACGAGACGGTGACGTCGTAGCCTTCCTGCTTCGTCTTCAGCGCGTCCACGATGAAGAAGATGCCGGCGCCGGCTTGCCCCAGCCCGACCGGGATGGTGCCGCCTCCGCCCGACTTGGTGAACACCTGGACGTTGGGCCGGAGCTTCTTCATGTAGGCGAACGCTCGGTCCTCGTCGCGTCCATTGACCTCGAGCACCGAGAAGATGCGCGTGACCGCGGTGCCCGACGTCCGCGCGTCGGCCATCTGCAGCTGGTTGCGATAGGCGGGGTCGAGCAGGTCCTCCCACGAGGCCGGCGGCTTGAGTCCCTTGTCCTTGAGGAACTTGTTGCTGCTCATGAAGACCAGCGGATCGTCGGCCATGGCGACCCACAGACCGTCGGGGTGATGGAACCGCGCGGGCAGCGCGGCGAACGCCGGCGGCTTGTACGCCTCGAACACGCCCTCCTTCACGCCGGCCGCGAACGTCTCCACCGGGCCGCCGAAGAGGACGTCGACCCGCGGGTTGTTCTTCTCGGCGATCACGCGGGCCAGCGCCTCGCCCGAGGAGAAGCGCACGAAGTTCACCTGGATGCCGGTCGCCTTCTCGAACTCCTCGAACATCGGCTTGGCCCAGTTCTCCGGCCAGATCGAATACGCATTCAGCGTCTCGGCGGCGCGGACCGATCCGGCGGCGAGCATCGCCAACGCGACCACCACCACGATGAGCCGTCGCATCCGTTCCTCCTCTCGAATCCCGCGCCGAGAATCGACCGTCAGCGGAGTCCTGTCAACGGCCTCGTGTCGTGAGGCCGGGCGGGGTGGAGGACGGTGAGGGGTTCGGGGACCACGAGGCGGCAGGAGAAGTTGGACCGGGGGTGGCTGGGCTCCACCTCATGGGCCTTGCGCGGTTGAGAGGTGGCGGGAACGGGTCCCCGGAACCCCTCACCGTCCTCCGCCCCGCCCGGCCTCACGACACGGACGTTGGCTCAGGACGCGGGACGCTGACTACGGTTAGGTCAGGTCGTCGCGGCGGAGGGGGAGGGGGAGGGATTTGCGGGCGAGGAAGCGGTCGAGGCCGGCGCGGCCGTCTTCGGAGGCGACGATGCGGCCGAACTCTCGGGCTTCGGCGGCGAGGCCGGCTTGCAGGCCGTCGGCGAAGCCGAGGCGGACCAGGTCGAGGATGCTCTGGGCGGGGCCGAGTCTTGGGATGCGGGCGTGGTGCTCCAGGAGGCGGCGGATGTCGGGGTCGCGCTCGATGTTGGGGAAGGCCATCGTGGCGGCGTCGGTCAGGGGCGACCAGAGGGCGCCGTCGAAGGTGCCGAGGGCGACGCGGCGGGCGACGTCGAGGGCGTGGCCCAGCGCGTCGGCCGGCGCCACCTCGTCGACGAGGCCGAGGGCCAGCGCGCGCTCGGCGGGACGACGGCGACCGTCGAGGAGGACCGCGAGACCCTCCACCAGCATCGGGAAGAGCTGGCCGCCGCCGGCGCGCGCGCGACGCGCGACCAGGCGCGGCAGCATCTGGGTGCCGCCGAAGCCGGGGATCACGTGCAGGTTGATCTCCGGCTGGCCGAGCTCGGCCCGGGGTGCGGCGACGCGCCAGGCGCAGGCCATCTGCAGCTCGTTGCCTCCACCCAGCGCGTAGCCGTCGACCGCGGCGATCATCGGCGCCCGGAGCCGCGCGATCCGGCAGAACAGCCCCTGGGCGCGCAGCGCCAGCGCCTCGACGTCTTCCGCACTCTTGAAGGCACGCAGCTGTCGGATGTCGGCGCCCGCCACGAACAGCGAGCCGGCGCCCGTGAGCACCGCGGCACCGAGTCCGGGCTCGGCCTCCAGCGCGTCGAGCGCGCGCTCCAGATCGTCGAGCGTCGTCGCGCTCAGCGCGTTCGCGGGCGGCGCGTCGATCGTCACCAGAGCCACTCGCGCCGGCGCGCCCGGGCGTACGGGATCGATGCGCACGCGCACGGCCTTGCCATCCACGAAGCGCGAGCCCCACGCCTCGTACACCTGGCGCGCCGTCCGGGCCGCGTCGAGCGCACCGGTGGCCCCCACCCGGACGGTGATCGTCCCGGCGTGCCGGTTCTCGTGAATCGCCTGGTTGGCCTCGGCCAGCCCTTCCCACGACTCCACCGCCGGCGGCTGGGTCGTGAGCGCGCCGGCGTCGAGGAGCCGGACGACCTCGTCGGCCTGCTGGGCGTTGGAGAGATGGCTGCCCAGGATCGCGAACGTGGGAAACAGCACGCGCTTCTGGTGCATCCACACGTTCGGCGCGTAGAACGACAGCCGGTCGTCGGAGGTGGCCTCGAGATAGACCACGACCCCCGTGAACGGCCGGGCCAGGAACGTGCTCACGCCGAGCGTGTCCTGACCGGCCCGCTCGACGATCATGTCGGGGTTGCCGCGCGGATTGTCGGGGGTGGCCAGCACGCGGCCGACGGCCTGCCCGAACGGCTTGAGCGTGCGGTCCTGGTACTCGCGAAAGCCGTCGGGGTCCACGTCGTAGTCCGGCATGGTGTCGGGCCAGCGGAAGGCGGTGTCCCGGGCGAGCGTCTCCAGGCTGACGACGCCGGCCACGCGGTGTGCCGCCTTGACGGCGGCGGCCTCGGCGTCGGTACGGGTCGCGACGGCCACGCGCGCGCCGGCGTGCACGGCCGTGCTGATCGCATCGTCGCCCACCGGGTCGGCGAGCGTGCGGCTGCCGTAGTAGACGAGCACGCCGTGATGGGGCCGCAGACCGGCTCGCCGCATCATCTCCCCCGCCCGCGCATTGCCCGGCTTGCCGAGGAACGTCAGCGTGTAGCCGCTGGTCGCCCCGTAGAAGACGAGGCGGCCGCTCGGCGCCAGCAGATCGATCATGCGCGGGAACAGCTCGCGGCCGACGGAGGAGACGACCACGTCGATGAGCGCGCCGCCGTTGCGATCGCGCACCACCTCGACCAGCTTGCGGCCGGCGCTCAGCCAGCTCGCCCGGCCCGCACGCTCGCGCGGCACCGGCACGAAGGCGCCGGCCAGCGCAGGGTCCTTGCGGTTGACGTAGGCCAGCCCGCCCCGCGCGAGCACCAGGCGGCCCTTCTCCTCCGTCGACACCAGACCGGTGACGCGCGCCCCGCGCAGCGCGGCGCAGGCCACCGCGTAGAGCCCGGTGCCGCCCGCCGCGCCCTCGATGAACACGCGCTCGTCGTAGTCCACGCGCGCCACGTCGTAGAGCGCCTTGTAGACGGTCTCGAGGTCGAGCATGTACGACGACGCCTCGGGCAGCGTGAGCCGCTCGGAGTGCGCCAGCAGCTGCGGCGCCTGGCAGCGGACGAACTGGGTGAAGGATCCATCCGGCGTCTCGTAGCCCTGGATGCGGAAGTCGGCGTGCATCGGATCGGCGCCGGCGCGCGGCGAGAGCAGGTCGGAGGCCCCCGGGTAGAGCACGCGAAGCTCGCCGACCTTCAGGCGTCCCTGGCGGGCCGTCTCACGACCGAGGGCCGCCACCAGCACCACCGCGCCGCTGCCCGGCACGTGCAGATCACGGTCGTGGAGGTCGAAGACCGAGATCGGCACGCCGCGGGCGGCGAAGATCGTGTTGTAGGTCAGGCCCGGCGTAGAGCACGTAGCCGAGGGCCTCGTCGGGGCCGGGCGGACGCACCGGCAGCGTCACGCGTCGCAGCGCGGAGCGCGGCTCGCCGTGCGCCGGGCGTCCCCAGCGATCCTTCACCACCGCCCACGCGTGCTGACGCGCGGGCAGCGGATCGAGACCGGGACGGAACGGCGCGCCGAGGGGCAGCGTGCCCTCGTCGGTGCCGAACCAGCCGGCGTCGACCTCGCCGAGTGAGCCCTGGCGCGGATCCGCGTCGTACATACCTTCAGCAACCTCCCGGTGGTGTGTCGTTGTCTTTCGTGGTCATCGTGGATGTCCGGCGATCGTCGCCGGACTGACGGCTAGAGGCTACGACAACCCGGCAAGCTGATCAAAAAGGTCCAGATGCGAGGCGGCGCCCGCGAGTCGCGGCGGGCGTACCGCCAGTACGTCGAGCGTGCGGCCGCAGGCGCCAACGAAGCAGATGGGCCTTTTTCATCCGCCGGCGAGCTCCGCGCGCACCAGGCGAGCGCCGGCGCCAAGGGCGTGCAGCTTGGCGCGCGCGACGTCACGGGACAGCGGCACCATTCCGCAGTTGGTGCAGGGATAGAGCCGCTCGGGCGGCACGTGCTCGAGCGCCCGGCGGATGGTGGCCGCCACCGCCTCGGGCGTCTCGATCGTCGGACTCGCCACGTCGATGCAGCCGACCAGCACGTCCTTGCCGGCCAGCAGCCCCAGCAGCGACAACGGCACCTTCGAGTTCGCGCACTCCAGGGAGACCTGATCGATGCGGCTCTGCGCCAGCAGCGGGAACGTCTGCTCGTACTGACGCCATTCGCCGCCGAGCGTCTGCTTCCAGTCGATGTTGGCCTTGATCCCGTAGCCGTAGCAGATGTGGACGGCCGTCGTGCAGGCCAGGCCCTCGATCGCCCGGTGTAGCGCTGCGATCCCCCACCCGGCCACATCGTCCATGTACACGTTGAAAGCCGGCTCGTCCAGTTGGAGCACGTCCAGCCCGGCCATCACTAAATCGCGCGCCTCCTCGTTGATGACCCGCGCGAACTCCATGGCCAGCTGGCGGCGATCGCGATAGTGCTCGTCGGCCAGCGTGTCCACGATCGTCATCGGCCCGGGAATCGTGAACTTGAGCCGGCGGTCGGTGTGGGCCCGCGCCCAGCGGACCTCGTCCAGGTGAATGGGCCGGCGGCGGGCGATCGGGCCGGTCACGGTCGGCACCTCCGCCTTGTAGCGGTCGGCCCGGATGCCGATCGTCACCCGCTTGCCGAAGTCGATGCCGTCGAGCCGCTCGAGAAATCCGTGCACGAAGTGCTGCCGCGACTGCTCGCCGTCGGTGACCACGTCGATACCGGCGGCTTCCTGCTCCTTGAGCGCGATCAGCACCGCGTCGCGCTGGCCGCTGGCGAGGGTGTCGGGTGGCAGCGCCCACGGCGCCCACAGCATCTCGGGACGCGCCAGCCACGCGGGCTTGGGCAGGCTTCCGGCGATCGTGGTCCGCAGCATTGGCTCCCTCCTCGTCGGGAGGATTATCTCAGGCGCGCCAGCCGGTCGAGCCCAGCACTCCGACCAGGCGGCGCAGGTGGGCCAGGTAGAGCCCGCGGGGGGCGGCCGGCGCGTGCCCGTACCGCGCGCGCAGCCAGTCGGCCGACGGCCACAGCGCGCCGCGCACGGACACGCCGACGTCGCGGGCGCGGTCGATGAGCAGCAGCGTGACCACGTGCTCCAGGCGCCGGCGCCGATCGTCGGCGGCGCCGCGCAGCAGGCTCGCCAGCAGCGCGGCCCGCGGGCCGCGCGGGCGCCAGTCGTCCAGCACGGCCGGCGGCACCACGGAGGCGAAACGCCTCGGCCACCCCGCGCAGCGCGAAGAAGACCGCTCGCCGGACGCGCCAGGCCTCCGCGCGCGCCAGCAGGCGCGGCCAGTCGAGCGATGCCTGGGCCAGCACCAGCGCCAGGTCCCACTGCCGCAGCAGTCCCGTGAGTGAGTGGTGCACGGCGAAGTGGGTGGCGAGGTGGAGCACGAGATCCTCGGGCGCCAGGGTCAGGGCGCGCTCCCTGGCCAGCGTGATCGGCGTCGCGCGCTGCCACACCGACCCGGCCTCGCGCTGACGCCACGCGTAGCGCGCCTCGGTCAGCAACGCCCAGTGCAGATCGATCCGCACGCCGCCGGGCGATTCGTAGACGGTGGCGCCGTCGAAGGCGATGTCGAAGTCCCAGGAATGCTCGTCGGCCAGCGGCGTGTAGCCGAGGGCTCGCAGCGCGGCGTCGGTCCGGCGGCGATCCTCCGGGCGGACCAGCAGGTCGAGGTCGCTGAACGGTCGGAGCGCGGGATCGGGATACACCGTCTCGGCCAGCACCGGGCCCTTGAGGGCGATGACGTCGATGCCGTCGGTCGCGAATCGTCGCAGCGCGCGCGCGAGCTCGGAGGTCATGACGAGATGGCGGGCGCGGCTGGCGGCCAGGACATCGGCCAGATGGCGGCGGGCCGCGGCCGGCACGGTGGTCCACCGGGCGGTGGTGGCGGCGTACGCCACCGCCGGCAGCACGTCCTCGGCCTCGGCCAGCGTCAGCAGCGCCGCCCAGTCGAGATCGAGCGGCGGCGCCGGCACCGGCTGGCGGCGACCGAGCGCGTCGAGGCAGACGCGGAGCCAGACGAGCGCCGACGGGATGATCGGGACGGCCGCGCGCATGCGACCGCCCGGGGTCAGCCGCTGGAGCGCGCGCGCCCCATCGAGGCGGGCACCGCGGCCGAGCCGGCCAGCTCGGCCCCCGCCAGGGCGTGCTCGCACGCGGCGGAGGAGGGGCCGTACAGATCGCCGTCCTCGACCAGCGCCTGGCCCGGACAGCGCGTGCAGAAGGCGGAGGCCGTGCAGCTCGAGCACGTGTGCAGGTCGCGCACCCGGATGGCCCGCACCCGCCGCATGTCGTGCGAGTCGTTCCAGATCTCGGCGAACGGCGTCTGGCGGATGTTGCCGCAGACCACCGGCAGGGCCACGCACGGCGTGACGTCGCCATAGGCGCTCACGTAGCAGGCGTTGTGACCGGCCCCGCACAGAGGCTCGTCCAGATCCGAGCGGATCTCCGGTGAGGTCGCCGGCAGCGGCTCGGGATTCAGCGTCGTGTCGCCCAGGACGCGCTTGAGGTCGGCGCGGCCGATGCGCAGCAGGACCGGTCCGGTGTCGCCGTCGTTGCGCGCGCTGATCATCGGGTCGAACCCGCACGGCACGCCCAGGCGCACGGCCAGCGCGCGCACCGCCCGGTACCCGCCGACGTTGTCCTGCATCAGCGGGCAGTTGATCTTCACGCGGACGCCGAGCGCGATCAGGCGCTCGATGGCCGCCAGGCTGCGGGCCAGCGAGCCGGGGATCTTGGTCACCGCGTCGTGGACGTCGGCGTCCACGCTGTAGATGCTGACGTCCACCTGGCGAACGCCCAGCTCGCGCAGGCGCCGCGCGCGCTCCTCGGTCACCAGGAGCGCGTTGGTCTTCAGGCGCAGGTCGAAGCGCAGGCGCTTGGCCTCGGCGATGATCTCGAAGAGATCGGGGCGCAGGAAGATCTCGCCGCCGCTGAAGGTCAGATAGAGCGTGCCGGCCCGGGCCAGGTCGGCCAGCAGGGCCTTGATCTCCGCGGTGGTCAGCTCCGGGCGCTCCTCGATCACCCGGTAGCAGTGCACGCACAGCTCGTTGCAGCGCATGGTGAGATCCAGGTGGGCCGACAGCGGGATCGCGGCGGCCACGCTGCGGTCGACGACCTGATCGCTCAGAGTGCCCATCGATCGCCGCTCAGGACGACTTCGGGCGCGCGTTGCACTTGCCGCCCTGGGCCGGGCGCTTGGAGCACGCCAGGGCCGTGGTCTCGAAGATCTGCTCGCTCAGGATCGCGGGCGGCTCGTACGGACGCCGGGCTTGCTCCCGTGCGGCCTCGGGCTTGTCCATGGCTGTCTCCCTCATGCCGCCGCCGGCGGCGTCTCCACGACCGTCAGCAGGCCGCGCTGGCACAGCGAGTCGACGAAGACCGCGGCGTCGCGCGCCGCCGTGGCCTGATCGACGGCAAACGTCTCGCACACGCGCGTGATGATCGCGTCCATCGCGGTGTGTCCGTCGGCGGCCTCCCAGATCAGCGTGCCGACCGGGTTCAGCGTGTGCAGCATGCTGTCCTCGGGCGAGACGATCACCGCCTCGCCGTCGTACACACGCCAGGCCGCCTTCGCGTTCTGGAGCGGATATCCCTCAGGCAGCGGCGATCACCTCCCACACGGACGGCTCCGGCCGGAAGCCGAGCGCGAAGCTCGGCACCGCCGCGGTCAGCTCGGCGGTGACCTCGAGCACGCGGGCGACCAGGTCGGGCCCGGTCGCGAAGAAGAGGACGTTGGGCAGCAGCGCGGTCAGCGCGCCGCGGGCGGTGAGCGGCGTCGGCGGCGTGTCGATCGGCGTGACGGAGGAAGTGGATCGCCGCCATGGGCACGGCCCGGTTCTGGCCCGGGCGTCCCAGGTCGCCCCAGAAGGGCGAGCCGTAGCAGCGGGGCGCCGTCGGCATCGATGCGCACGATCGAGATCTCGTCGCTCAGCAGATCGGCGTCGGCCGACAGCCGGGTCAGCGTCGTCTTGCCGCTGCCCGAGGGGCCGGGAAACAGCCACGCGCGGCCGGCGCGGCCCAGGCTGGCCGCGTGCACCAGCAGGGCGCCGACCGGCAGCAGGGCCAGCGAGTAGGTCACGCGCAGGAACGTGTCGATCGCGATGTGGTCGACGGCCCCCAGCTGCAGCGTGCCGGTGCGGCGGTCGAGATCGAGCGTGGCCAGGAAATCGTGGCGCTCGATCTCGAGCCGGCGCGAGCCCCCGGCGGGCCGCACCACGACGTCCTCGAGCGCGACGACGCCCTCGGGCCGCACGCCGGCCTCGATGCGCCAGTCGGCGGGGCCCGACGACAGAAACCCCTCATAGCGGCGCGCGACGACGTCCGCCACCTCGGGATGATGGGTCACGATGGTCGAGCGCAGGCCGCCGATCTCGAGGGTGAGCTCATCCACGCAGCACCGCCCGCCACACACGCCGCAGTCCGAGCGCCGGCGGTAGCATGCGCGCCAGCGCGGGCGACGCGACGACGATGACGCGCGCACGCCAGCGGGCCGCCCAGGTATCGAGCCGCCAGGCGCGCCCGCTCCGCTCGACCGCCCTCACCCGCCCCAGGACCGAGGCGCCGGGTACGACCTCGACGTGCGTCAAGGCGTCACCTCTCGTCACGAATCCTCGTCCGTCGCGCGCGACGACGCGATGCAGGCAGAGCGTCGCCCGGCGACGGCTCATAGCATATTACATCGCCGACGCGGATCTCGACCGGCGACACCGGTCGGATCTCGAGCACGTCGCCGTCGCGCAGGAACGGCAGCATGCTGCTTCCGCGCGCCCGGAGCCGCAGCGTGTTGCCGCGCTGCAAGAACGGCCCGGCCAGATCCGCGACGAGGACGGCCGGATCGGCGCCGGGCTTCAGGGCGCGGTCAGGAAGAAGCGGCGGCGGGCGATCGGCGCGTCCTCGTCGTCGAGGAAGACCTCCGCGCACCACTCGCCGTAGAGTCCGGCGTCCGTGATCGAGCTGCCGGTCACCGGCAGCCGCGTCGGTGACCGACACCGGCCGCCCGGTGCCGGTGAACGTGCGTGGCGAATCGCTGGTACAGCTCACCGTCGGGGCTGGAGAGCTCCACGCGCTGGTGATGGACCTTCTCGACCTCCGTCCAGTCCACCACGAGCCGCAGCTCGCGCAGCCCGTCGCCGGGGAACGACTCGCCCGCGCGGTTGCGGCCGTTGGTCAGCACGCCCACGAACGACACGCGCGCCTCGGCGAAGCCGCCGGGCACGCGCACCCGCCGGCTCTGCTGCGTGCAGTTGTCCTCGATCGGCGCGGGCCGGCGGTGACCGCGCCGAGCGGCAGGAGCATGACCAGCGCAGGCGGCGCCCAGCGCTCGCCGCGTCATGGCAGGCTCCCGGCCGTCAGCGTGACCTTGTAGAGCGTGCCGTCTGAGGTCGCCACGTAGAGCTCGTCGCCCGTCTCGGTCGATGACCGGACCGAGCGCGAGGCGTGCCGGCGCCGACCGTGAAGGTCTTGACGACGCAGTCCGGTCGTGAGGTTCAGCTGGTACAGGGTGCCGTTGGAGCCGCCCACCCACAGCAGCGTGTCGCTCGGCAAGCAGCTGGGCGACCGTCCCGCTCGCCACCGGCTTCGTCTTCCAGCAGGACGAGACCGACGACGGGGTCGGCCAGGCACCACACGTTGCCGTCGGTCGTCACGAAGTAGAGGCGGCCGCGGATGTTGAAGTCCTCCCAGATGAACCCCTTGAAGGCGGTGCCGCTGGCGATCGAGTTGGTCGTCTTCGTCAGCGCCGCCAGGTCCACGATGTGGAGCACGCCAGCCTCGTCGCCGATCCAGAGCGAGTTGCCGTCGGCGGACTGGCTCGGCCCCGTCGTGAAGTCGGCGCCCGAGAACACTTTCAGCAGGTTGCCGCTGTTGACGATGTCGAGGAACCACAGGCTGTTCTGCGTCCCGGCGCTGCCGTCGCGGCTGGCCACGTAGAGGCGGTCGCGCACGTAGTCGACCCACGGCTGCCCGAGCACCTGGTCCATCGCCGCATCCGGTGGGGCAGAGCGCCGCGGCCGAGCGTGGCCGGGCTGAACGTCCACAGCGTGGCGCCGGTGTCGGAGCGCAGGGCGAAGACCTTGTTGTTGGTGAAGCCACCGGCGCCCGTGTTGTTCATCGTGGCGACGAAGACGATGTCGTAGCTGCCGGGATAGGCCGTCGTCATCGCCGAGCCGGGAAGCATGTAGGCACGCAGGTAGGTGCTCACCGCGCCCTGGATCGCGTCGGCATTGAGCTTGACCACCCAGTTGCACCGCACCGCTGGCCGGATTGACCGAGTACACCCAGCCGCTCTGATCCGCGCCCACCACGGCCTCGCCGCCGCCGTAGGGGAAGACGCTGACGTAGCCGGGCACGGCGCTCACCGTGTTGCCGGGCACCGAGCTCCACGCGCCGGTCGACGAGCTGAGCGAGATCAGCTTGCCCGCGTTCGAGCCGAGCGACATGCCGGCTGGTCCCGGCGACAGCGGGATTCAGCGCGGCGCCGCCGAGCGTGAGCGAGCTCCACGCGGTGGCGCCGGTCCCGCGGCGTCACGGTACCCTGCGCGCCGCCGATGTAGCACGGGGCCACGGTGCAGGAGCCCACCGGGCCCGCCTTCGCCCACACCTTGAAGTAGTAGGTCGTGCCCGCCGTCAGGCCCGTGCTCTGGAGATAGCTCGTGTCGGTGGCGACGCTGCCGCTGTAGGCCACCAGGAACCCTCCGATGCGTCTGGCCCGCCGTGTAGGTCGTGCCGTTGGTGGGCGTCGCCGTGACCGACGAGGTGCCGCCCAGGAGGATGACGGTGTTCACGCTCGACCAGTTGATCGTGGCGGTCAGGCCGGCCGTCGAGGCGGCCACCGTGCACAGCGTGTCGTGAGCAAGACCGCTCGCGGTGTTGCAGCGGAAGAAGGACACGGCGAACCAGGCCGCCGAGATCGGTGCCGACGTTGGTCGTGTTGAGCCGGGTGAAGGTGATGCTCGAGCCCGACGCGCCGTTCGAGCCGTTGAGCGTGCCGGTGAGCGACTGTCGTCCAGCGCGCGGTCGAGCCCGGTCACCGCCCGAGACGGACGAAGAACACGGCCGTGCGCGTCGTGTCGACCGTGTGATAGTGTGGCGGTGCGCGGTGGTCGCTGGTCCCGGTGATGGCGTCGGCCGTCCCGTGTCTGCACCGTGCTGCCGTCGCTGAGCGTCACGACCTCCTAGCTGATCAGCACGCTGGTGGTTGCTGCGTCGTCGACTGTCATGGCTGCGCGCGAACTGCACGCCGGTCACGCTGGTGCCGGTCGAGAGGAACTCGGCCCGCATCAGGTATTCGCCCTCCGACGCCGGCGATCGCGGTGCCGGCCGTGCCGGTGACGAGGATGAACGACTTGCTGGTGTCGACCGCCGTGCCGCAGCGTGATGCGGTTGCTCAGGCCGTTGGTCCCGCCGGCGGTGGTCGCGCACGCCGGCGGCGCGCAGCCGCCGATGCAGGAGCGTACCGCGCTGCACGGACGCGCCCTCGTAGGTCACCACCTGCCAGGCCGACGGTGACGTTCTCGGCCGCGCCCTCGATGCGCGTCAGCTCGAGGCTGGTCGTGGTGCCGGTCGTGCAGGGCGCGGCGGCGGTGCCGAGGGTGGCGCGGACGTTCCAGCTGCTCGTCGCGATTGGTGGTGCTCGGTCACGCTGCGCACCGACGTCAGCACGAAGCTCTTGGTGCAGTCCACCGCGGTGAGCGTCGGCGCTGCGGTCGGCGTGAGCGCTCGTGCCGTTGAAGCGTCGTCGATGCCCCGCTGCACCGAGACGCCGGCGTCGAACTCGGCCACGTAGTACTGCACGCGCGTGGTCGCGTTGCCCGGCGCGACGCTCGGCGTGATCGTCAGGCGCGCGGCGCCGCCGGCCCCGCCGTTGTTGAGATCGCAGGTGTAGAGCGCCATGTCGCGGCGTGGTGTTCGGCGGTGCGGGTCGAGCACAGCACGAACGCCTTGCGTGATGTCGAGCGCCGGTCAGCGCGACCTGCGTGGCGGTCGCGCTGTTCGGGAGGCTGGCGGTACCGCTCGTCACCGCGCTGGAGCAGCGCCGCGTCGCCCGCGACGGGCGAGAGCCACGCGACGATCGCCAGTATCGCGCCGCAGCAGCGCGCTCCGGCGCGGCCGCGCGGCGAACGTTGCAATCGGTCGAGTCATGGGCACTCATGCGCGAGCAGCGACTAGCGCAAGGGATCGAGCCACACCACCGCCGCGCGGGCACCGCGCACGATGCCCATCGCCTAGACTCGGAGCCGGCGCCTCGTATCTGGCCGGAAGGGTGGACGTTTGCGCTGCGTCGGATCGCGCCGGCTCGGCCGGAGGACCGGGGCAACAGCTGATCGCCGTGCCATCGCGGCCAGGGATCGAACAGCTTCTGACCGCCGCTCGCGGCGGCCTGGCCAGAGTCTAGCCGCACTACGAACGCCGATCGCGAGGCGTTGTAGGATACGCGGCGTGACGCCGCCACCTCGCTGGCCCGAGGCGCGCTCGCTCGCGCGGCCTCGTCGCAACACCCCACGTGCTGGCCTCCGAGGCCGGCGTATCGCGGTGATGCGGCAGGGCGGCAACGCGCTGGACGCCGCGATCGCCGCCGCCGCGACGATCGCCGTCGTGTACCCGCACATGAACGGGATCGGCGGCGACAACGTGTGGCTGATCTACGACGCCGCGCGCGGGCAGCTGCGCGGACTCAACGCCGCCGGCCGCGCCGCCGCCGCGGTCGATCGCGAGCGGTACCTCACGCGCTTCGGGCCCGCCATCCCCGTCCGCGGCGGCGTGGCCGCGCTCACGGTGCCGGGCACCGTGTCCGGATGGGCGGCGGCGCACGCCTACAGCCGCGACGTGATGCAATCGCCCATCGCGTGGGGCGAGCTGCTGGCCGACGCCGTCCTCCACGCGCGTGAGGGCATGGCCGTCTCGGCGGGCCAGCGCCGCGTGACCGCGGCGGCGGCCGATCTCTTCTCCGCCGCGGCCGACGCCGACGTGCGTCGCTCGCTGTGGCCGATCTACCATCCCGACCGGCTCGCGGCGGAGCGCTTCGTGCAGTCGGACCTGGCCGCGACGCTTCGAGCGGGTGGCTCGCGACGGAGCCGAGGAGTTCTATCGGGGCGCGATCGCCCGGCGGATCGCCGAGGCGGCGGCCGCGGCCGGGAGCCCGCTGACCGCCGCGGATCTCGCCGAGCATCGCGCGGACTGGGTCGAGCCGCTGCGCCTGCGCTACCGCGAGGGCGAGGCGGTGAGCCTGCCGCCGCCGACGCAGGGCTTCGCCGCGCTCAGCGATCCTCGCCCTGCTCGAGGGCTTCGACGTCGCGGCGCTCTCCGACGCCGATCACGTGCACCTCGCCGTGGAAGCGACCAAGCTCGCCCTGCAGGACCGCGACCGCTATCTCGCCGATCCGACCGTCGTCGATGTCCCGGTCGCGCACTGCCTGGACCCCGGATCGCCTGGCCCGCCGCCGCGCGCTCATCTCGCGTCGCGCCGCCCGTCCGGTGGACGGCCTGCCCGCCGACGGCGACACGATCGCGATCGTGACGGCCGATGCCGCCGGCAACGCGGTCTCGATGATCCAGAGCCTGTATCACGAGTTCGGCTCCGGCGTGGTGGCCGGCGACACCGGCGTGCTGCTGCAGAACCGCGGCGCGTACTTCTCGCTCGATCCGCGCCATCCCAACCACCTGGCTCCGCGCAAGCGCACGGCGCACACGCTGATCCCGTCCATGTATCTGGTGGACGGCCGCCCGCGCTTCGTGTACGGCACGATGGGTGGCGACGGCCAGCCCCAGACGCAGGCGGCGCTGGTGACCCGCGTGGTCGATCGCGGGCTCGGCCCCCAGGCGGCCATCGAGGCGCCGCGCTGGCTCTTCGGCCGCACGTGGGGCGAGATCTCGCGCGGCCTGCGCGCTGGAGAATCGGTTCGCGCCCGGCGTCGCGGACGAGCTGCGCCGGCGCGGTCACGACGTCCAGGTCGTCGAAGACTGGAGCGATCTGATGGGCCACGCCCAGATGATCCGCCTCGACGCCGACGGCCTGCGCGGCGGCTCCGACCCGCGCGCGGATGGCGCCGCCCTCGGCGTGTAGCGGCGTGGCGGACGTCCTGCGCGGATGGCTCGTGGGCGCGTCCTGTGCGGCCTCGCCCGGACGCTCGATCGCGCCGTCAGCGCCAGCACCTTCGCCGCGGCCGGGTTGCTGAGCTTCGACGGCTTGCGACGCCACATGACCGAGGACTGGCGACACTTCGGCGACCATCAGCGCGGAGGCGGACGTCGCCGGCGGACTCTTCCGTGGGAGCACGACTTCTACGCCCCCCATCTGCGGCCCGCCGACCGTGTCCTGGTGGTGGGCTGCGGCACGGGCCGCGATCTGTGGCGCTGCTCGAGCGCGGATTTCGCACCGAGGGACTCGAGCCGGTCGCCGAGCTGGCGCGGAGCAGGGCTCGCGATCGACTCGCCCGGCGCGGGCTGGCTCGCCGCCGTTCACACGGGCGACATCGTGACGGCCGCCGCTTCCCGAGCCGCTCGACGTCTTCGTCCTCTCCTGGTACTGCTACAGCTACATCCCGCAGCGAGCCGGCGCATCGCCATGCTCGGCAAGCTCCGCGACCGGCTGACGCCCGACGGCCGGATCCTCATCTCCTACATCCTGGCCGATCCGCCGCCGCGACCGGCGCTCTGGCGCCTGGCCGCCCTGGCCGCCCGGCTGAGCCGGAGCGACTGGCGCCCCGAGTACGGCGACGTGTTCGTCGCGCGGCACGAGATCGGGCGCATTCACTTCGAGCACCGGTTCACGCCGCAGGAGATCGAGGCCGAGGCACACGCCGCGGGGCTGCGCGTGGCCTTTCACGCCCAGACGTCCGACGGCCGCCTCGCGCTGGTGGCGTGATGATCACGAGCCGCCACCATCTCGGCCATCGGCGCCATCGCCCACGCCGCCCTCACCCGCACGCGCGGCACGGCCCGGGTCCTGGCGCGACTGACCGGCTCGACCTACCTCACCGCGGATGACACGCTCGTCTGGCTCGGGCCCGATCGCGCCACGCTGCATCCCCGCGCGATCCTCGCCCCAGCGCCGGCCGGCGAGGGCGAATCGTTGCACTTCGCGATCGAGGGGCTCGTGCCGTGGCGACCCGCGCCGCTGGCGCTCGATCGCGCGGGCGTGGCGACGATCTCCCGCGCCGGGCGCGGGCTCGTCGGCGAGCTGGACACGCTGGGAACGCCGGGGGGCTTCGGCGCCCTCCTCGCCGGCGCGCCGCTGGCCTTCCCGCTCGAGGGCGCGCGCCGCGCGGCCGAGGATCTCGCGCGCGCGTGCGCGCACGACGACGCGGCCGCGGCGACGACCGCCGCGCTCGAGCTGCTCGGCGTTGGCGGCGGACTCACCCCGTCCGGTGACGACTTCGTCGGCGCCGCGCTCTTCGCGCGCCGGCTGCTGGCCGACGCCGGAGCCGCCGACGCGGCGGGGTGGCGGCGCGCCGTCGACCACCATCCTGGCCGCGGCCCCGGCGCGGACACATCCGCTCAGCGCGGCGCTGCTGGGCGACCTCGCCGACGGTCAGGCCCACGCCTCGCTGCACGACCTGATGCACGGACTGGCGCGCGACGCGCCCGCCGTCGCCCGCGACGCGGCCCGTCGGCTCGTCCGTCTCGGTCATTCGTCGGGCTGGGACATGCTCGCCGGACTCGCCGCCGGTCTGGCCATTTCGCGCTTCCCACCCCGACAATCCGCGGTACAGTAACTCGTCGATCCATCCTGCCCGGGAGGTCCCTTGGATCCCTACCGACTACCACGCACCGTCGTTCCCAATCGCTATGATCTACGGCTCGAACCCGATCTCACCACGCTCACGTTCCGCGGCGTCGAGACCGTGGCCATCACGGTCAACGAGCCGGTCCGCGAGATCTTCTTCAACGCCATCGAGCTCGCCATCGACGAGGCGGTGGTGGTCGACGCGCGCGGCCGCGAGCAACGGGCCGCCGCCACGCTGGACGAGACGACGGAGCGCTGCCGGCTCGAGGTGCCCGAGCCGCTGGCCGTCGGCGCCGGCCAGCTGCGCCTCGACCTTCCGGGGCACGCTCAACGACAAGCTGCGCGGCTTCTATCGCAGTCGGTCTACAAGGATCCCGGCGGCGTGTCGCGCACGATGGCGGCCACGCAGTTCGAGGCCACCGACGCCCGCCGCGCGTTCCCCTGCTGGGACGAGCCGGCGTTCAAGGCGGTCTTCGCCGTCGACGCTCGTCATCGACCCCGCCCTCACCGCGGTCTCCAACACGCGCATCGTCGAGCGAGACGCGCGAGGGCGGCGCAAGGTCGTCCGCTTCGCCGACACGATCACCGATGTCCACCTACCTGGTGGCCTTCGTCGTCGGCGAGCTGGAGGCGACCGACCCCGTCGGGTCGGCGACGCACGCCGCTGCGCGTCTGGTGCGTGCCGGGCAAGCGAGCGCCTGGCCGCGTTCGGGCACGAGATCGCGGTGGCCTCGCTGCAAGCTACTTCGAGGACTACTACGGCCTGCCCTACCCCGGCGACAAGCTCGACCTGCTGGCCATCCCCGACTTCGCGGCCGGCGCCATGGAGAACCTCGGCGCCATCACCTTCCGCGAGACGGCGCTGCTCGTCGACGAGGCGGCGGCCTCGCACGCCGAGCTGCGAGCGCGTCGCCGACGTCGTGGCGCACGAGAACGCCCACATGTGGTTCGGCGACCTGGTGACGATGACGTGGTGGAACGGGATCTGGCTCAACGAGGCGTTCGCGACGTTCATGGAAATGCTGGCGGTCGACGCCTGGAAGCCGCAGTGGCAGCGCTGGGCGACCTTCGGCGTGTCGCGCGCGCGCGGCGATGTCGGTGGACGGGCTGCACTCGCACGCGCCCGATCGAGTTCCCGGTCGCGGCGCCGCGCGACGCCGACGCCATGTTCGACGTGCTGACCTACGAGAAGGGCGCCTCGGTGCTGCGCATGCTCGAGCAGTACCTGGGCCCCGAGGTCTTCCGCGCCGGCGTGCGCCAGTACCTGCGACCGCCCATCGCTTCGGCAACGCCGAGACCGGCGATCTGTGGGCGGCGCTCGGGCGAGGCCTCCGGCCAGCCGATCCCCGCCGTCATGGACGGCTGGATCTTCGCGCCCGGCTATCCCGCTGGTGAGCGCCAGCATCGAGCGCGGCGAGCTCGTGCTGCGCCAGCAGCGCTTCACCTATCTGCGTGAGCCGCTGCGCTGGTGGGGCGCCGGCGCCGCCGGCGCCAGCGCGACCACGCCGGCGCGCTGGCAGGTGCCCGTGCAGCTGCGGCTCAGCGCCGGCGGCCGCGACTCGGTCGAGCGCGTGCTGCTGTCCGAGCCCGAGGTCCGCCGGCCGCTGCCCGCCGGCTGCGACAGCGTGGTCGTCAACGAGGGTGGCCACGGCTTCTATCGGGTCCGCTACGACGCCGAGCTGCTCGGGCGTGTCGCTCGACCGGCTTCCGGCGCTGGCCGCCATCGAGCGCTTCAACCTCGTCAACGACGCGTGGGCGGTGACGCTCGCCGGCCTCATGCCGCTGACCGACTACCTGGACCTCACCGCGCGGTTCCGCGACGAGCGCGACAAGAACGTGTGGACGATTCTGATCGGTTCGCTGGCGATGCTGAACCGGCTGGCGCCGCCGGACGCCCGGCCCGGCCTGGAGGCGCTGGTGCGCGACCGCGTCGGGCCCGCGCTGACGGCGCTCGGCTGGGACCCGCGAGCCCGGCGAGGACGAGCTCACCCGCCAGCTGCGCGGCGATCTCATCCGCGCGCTCGGCACCCTCGGCAACGATCCGCAGCGTTCAGGCGCAGGCGGCCGAGCGCTACGGCGCCCACATGCACGGCCACTCCCCGGTCGATCCCAACGTCCTGCCCGCGTTGATCGCCGTGCTCGCGTACTCCGGCGACCCCGAGCGTTACGACGACTTCCTCGAGCGCTTCCGCGCCGCGACGACGCCGCAGGAAGAGCAGCGCTATCTCTACGCGCTGACCGCCTTCCGACAGCCGGAGCTGATCGCCCAGACGCTCGGGCGCACGATCAACGGCGAGATCCGGACGCAGGACGCCCCGTTCGTCGTCCGCTCGCTGCTGATGACCGTCCAGGCCCGCGAGCAGGCATGGGAGTTCGTCAAGAAGCAGTGGGACACGATGGATCGGCTCTACCCCAAGCACGGGATGCGCCGGATGGCCGAGGGCGTGACCGGCCTCATCACGCCCGAGCTCGAGGCCGACGTCCATCGCTTCTTCCAGGATCGGCACATCGAGTTCGGCGGCAAGGTGCTCGAGCAGTACCTCGAGCAGCTGCGCGTGGCGGTGGCCCTGCGCGAGCGCGAAGCCGCCGCGCTGGCCGCCTACGTCGCGCGGAAGACCACGCGATGAGCGCGAAGCCCCGAGCGCTTAGCGCCCGTGGTCGGCGCGCTCGCCGGCGTCGTCGTCAGCCTGATCATCGCCGGCCCCGCGGCCGCTCAATCCGGCCACAGTCACCCGCCGCCGGGACATGTCCCTCCGCCGGGCGCGGCCAGCTCCGACAGCCAGACGCCGCACCAGCGGATGGCGGCCTACCAGCGCGAGATCGACCAGGTCCTCGCCGACGGTCGCGGCGCGGGCCTCGCCTTCGCGGCCGACCAGAACGGCTATCCGGGGCCGCTGCACGTCCTCGAGCTCACGCGTGAGCTTCAGATCACCCCCGAGCAGGAGGCGCGGATGCGTGGCCTGTTCGAGACCATGCGGAGCGAGGCCCGAATCCGCGCCGCACGGCTGGCCGCGGCGGAGGCCAGGCTGGCGCGCCTCTTCGCCGACCGGGCGGCCGATGAGAGCGCGGTTCGCGTCGCCGTCGAGGACGCCGAGGCGGCGCGGCGCGATGTGCGACTCGTCCATCTGCTCGCCCATCTGCAGACCCACGACGTGCTCACCGAGGCGCAGCGGCAGAAGTACCACGAGCTCCGCTGGGGTCAGGTCACGGCTCGATGACGGGCCAGATCAAGCGGACGGGACCGCCGACCGCGCGCGACGTGAAGGGGCGCCTGGTCACGTGGACGGTGCCGCTCAACGCCATGCCGGACAAGGAGTGGCGACAGTTCTTCCTGCAGACCAAGGACACGACGGTGACCTGCACGCCGAATCACGTCCACATGTATCAGGGCATGATGGTCTTCGAGAGCCTCGAGGATGACGTCGCGACCTGGATCAGCTTCATCGACAAGTGGACGGCGGCCGCCAACAGTCGTCGCGCCGAGCTGCCGGCGACGCAGGGCCCCGGCACGAACAAACCCGGCACGCACGACCGCGAGCGTCGCCTCGGCGAGCTGAACGAGAAGTTCAAAGACTTGTAAGACATGGGGGGCCACGAAATGGCCCCCCATACCCCCCACATGTTCAGGGCGCCCCGGCGGAGCCGTGGCGCCCTTCTGTTGTGCGCTCCTGCAGGGGCCACGAAATGGCCCCCCATACCCCCGCCCTTCTGTCATGCGCTCCTGCTGGGGGGCCACGAAATGGCCCACATACCCCCAACGCTCGGGGCACCCCGGCGGAGCCGGGGCGCTCCTCGGTCTTGCGCGAGGCTTCCCCGCGACATCGCGCTTGGCGATCCGAGGCTTTCGCGATTCTCGCTTGTCTAGCGGGGCGCCAGGAGGATGCGGCCGGTGGTCAGGCCTAGCAGGCAGAGGGCGAGGCAGGCGGCGGTGGTGACGAGGACGTTGGCCCAGGCGTGGGTCCAGGCGCCGGTCTCGGCGAGGCGGACGGTTTCGTAGCTGAATGCGGAGTAGGTCGTGAGGCCGCCCATCACGCCGGTGGCAAGGAAGAGGCGGGCCTCCTCGGAGATCACCAGGCTCTCCACCGCCAGCGACTGCACCAGCCCGATCAGGAATGAGCCGACGAGGTTCACCGCGAGCGTGCCCCACGGAAACGTCGGGCCCATCCAGGTGACGGCCGCCATCGTCACGAGATAGCGCAGGACGGAGCCGAGCGCCCCGCCGAGCGCCACCAGGGCCAGGCGGATCACGGTCGCCGGCAGCGGCGCACGCGGGCGCGGCGACTCATGTGAGCGCGATGGGCTCGTCCACCCAGACGGTGTAGCGGCGCGGCTTGCCGCGGCTCGCGTCGTCGGGGTCGACGTAGAGGATCGAGCTGCGGCCGCGGATGTCGGCCGGCAGAATCGAGCAGCGGACGAAGCTGGTGGGCTCCTGCGCGGCGCGGGCCACGACCGGCTCGCGACCGCTCTCGAACCACGCGCCCCCCGGACGCACCGGGCGCGGCGGCGCGTCGCCCACCGTGACGTCCAGCGCGCCGGTGAGCAAGCAGCGGATGCCGCCGCCGCGATGGCGGTGCGGCAACGCGACGCCGCCCGCCTCGAAGTCCACGCGATCGCAGCGCATCAGCCACGACGCGGCGGGATCGAGGTCCACCGCGTGCTCGAGCAGCGCCTCGCCGTCGCGCGCGTCTCCGGAGGGAACCAGGTCCCAGCGCAGCACGACGGCGCCGCGATCACCGCCGGTGAGCGAGCAGGGGCCGGCGCCGTGCCAGGCGCTGTCGGCGGCGACGGGTTGCGTCGCTCCCTCGTGCCTCACCGTGACCTCGCCCTCGCGAACGTAGAGCACACGGTTACCGCGCGGGAGCGGTCGGACGGTGGCGGGCGCCAGCGCGTCGCGGGTCAGGCGGAGTGTCCAGCCGCTCATGTCAGGGCAGATCCACGCCGAGGGCCAGCGAGGCGATGCGGCCGAGGCCAAAGCTGAGTGCGGCCGAGCCGGCCGCCAGCACGACGACTTCCAGCCCCGAGCGCACCGCCGAGACGCCGCCCACCCGCGACTTCACGATGCCGACGCCGAAGAGCGCGAGCAGCGTGAGCGCGCCCGAGAGCGCCAGCGCCGGCAGGACCCGACCGGTCAGGAACGGCAGCAGTGGAATGACCGCGGCGCTGCCGAACGCGGCGGCCATGACGAAAGCGTCGCGCACGGGCGTACCGAGCCGTTGCGGCACGAGACCCAGCTCGAAGATGCTGAGCGTGCTCAGCATGAGGTCGGGATGGCGGGCGAGTCGCCGGACCACCTCGGAGGCGTCGCCGCGCCCCATGCCGCGCCCGACCAGGGCGGCGATCAGCTCGGCCATCTCCTCGCCCGGATGATCGCGAATCTCGCGCCGCTCACGCTCGAGCTCGTGCTCGTACAGCTGGCGCTGGGCGCGCGCGGCCAGGAACGTGCCGATCGACATGGACAGCACGCCGGCCACCGCGGACACCAGCCCGCCGAGCAGCACGACCACCGGACCGACTCCGGCCGCGGCCAGCCCGGCGACCACCGCGAAGGTCGACACCAGGCCGTCCTGGGCGCCGAACACGACCTCGCGAATCGAGGCGAGGCGCCCGATGCGCTTGGCCTCGGTCGCCAGCTCGTTGGGGTGATCGGGGCGGTCGGCCGGACGGACCGTCGCGCCGGCCGCGCCGTGACCCGGAGAAATCGGCTCGATGATCCCGGGTGGGCGGACGGGCGCGGCCGGCGGCACGCGAGGCGTCACCTCGAAGTCCTTCAGCGCGCCACGGAACATGTCGCGATGATGACGTTCGCGGTCCAGCGCCAGCCGGAAGGACGCCGCCGCGTCCGGACGACCCTCCTCCTCCGCATCGCGGATCATCCGCGGCAGGATGACGTCGATCTCCAGCATCTCGCCGGTGGCGGCGTGCTCGAGGTTCTCGCGGGTCGAGCCGATCGCACGCATGGTGCGCAGGTGGTTGAGTGCGTGGATCGTCTCCGCCCCGGCGGCCTCGAAGAACAGCTGCGCGATCTCGGGTCGCCCTTCGTTGAGCGCCTGGATCCCGTACGCGAGATAGCGACGGTTCGCGTCCGCCTCACCGGCGAGCGCGACCTGAAGATTCGCCTCGGTCTTGGAGCGGACGGCGGTCATGGCCGGTCATTGTAGCCTCGACGGCGTCGCTTGGGCTGTCGGGATGCAAAGCCTCGGCCCTCCGTGATACGGTCAGGGCGATGAACCCGTGGGTCGGTGTGGTCGTTGGCGTGGTCGCCGTGCTGCTGGGGGCCACACCCGCGCTCGCGCTGTCGGCCCAGGAAGCGATCCTCCTCGCCAAGCCCGCCGTGGCGCTCGTCACGGCCCGGGTCGACGCCGAGATCACGATGAACTGCGGCAAAGGGCCGGTGACGGTCAAACCGTCGCCGTTCATCGAGACGGGCACCGGCTGGTTCATCGACGGACGCGGGTGGCTCATCACCAATGCACACGTGGTCGATCCGGTCTACCGCATGCCGCCGTGGGTGCTGCACGAGCTCAAGAAGAAGGCGATCGATCAGGCGTGCGTGGAGCCGGTGCTGAAGGCGCAGGGCCTCATGCGCGGCCAGCGGCCGGACCTCGAGGACCAGATCCGACGGGACGCCAGCGCGCGCGCGCTCGGCACCGCCGAGGTGGAGCCGGAGAAGACCCTGACGGTGCTGCTGTCCAACGGCACCGTGCTGCCGGCCGAGATCAAGAAGTTCAGCGCGCCGTTGCTCACCGACGTGACGGGCAAGCCGCTGCCCGATGCCGGCCGCGATCTGGCGCTGCTGCGCGTGAAGGACGGGACGTACCCCGCCATCAGCCTGCCGACCCGCGAGGGACAGATCGGCGACCCCGTTCACATTCTCGGCTTCCCCGGCGTGGTGCTCTCCCACGAGCTGCTGAACAAGTCGGCGACGCTGGAAGCCTCTGTCACCAACGGCACGGTGTCCGGCTTCAAGGTGGACGCCATCGGCCAGGATCTGGTACAGACCGATGCCGCCGCCGCCCACGGCAACAGCGGCGGCCCGGCTATCGGTGACGATTCGCTGCTGATCGGCGTACTCACCTTCATCTCGCTCTCGGAGAGCGGGTCGGTCGTGCAGGGATTCAACTTCCTCATTCCCGGCCGCGACGTCCGCACCTTCCTGCAGGGCACCGAGGTGCGACCCGGCGAGAGCAAGTTCAATCCGGTGTGGGCCGCCGGCGTGGAGGCGCTGCTGGCGGAGCGGTACACCACGGCCGCCGCCAAGCTACGGGAGGCCAACGCGCTGCTGCCGAACCTGACCGACCTCAAGCGGGCGCTGGCCGACGCCGAGTTCAAGATCAAGCATCCGCCGCCCCGACCGTTTCCGTGGGCGTGGACCACGCTGGGCGTCTCGCTGCTGAGCGCCGGCGCCTACGGCAGCATGTTCGCGCGGCGGTGGTGGCACAACCGTTTTCGTATCGCGCCCGCCCAGGTCATCGCGGCCATCGAGGCCGGCGACGTGCCGGCGCTGCTGGACGTGCGGACCAAGGAAGACTTCGAGACGAGTCCGCTACGGCTGCCGGGCGCGGTGCGCGTCGATCCGGAGTCGCTCGGTGCCGCCGACTTCAAGCTGGCGGTCGAGCCGGAGCAGATGGTGGTCGTGTACTGCACGAGCCCCGAGGAGGCGACCAGCGCGGTGGTGGCCCAGAAGCTGCGCGATCGCGGCTTCAAGCGCGTCCGCATCCTCAAGGGTGGCCTGGGCGGATGGACGAACGCGCGGCTGCCGGTGGAATCGAAGTCGCACCTGCCGTCGATCGGCCTCGAGATCTACAAGAACCTCACGCTGGGCGACCTCGAGCGCCGGCACTTCAAGGCGGGCGAGGTCATCTTGAAGGAGGGCGCCGAGGCCAACGGCGAGGCCTACGTGGTGCACTCCGGCGTCGTCGAGGCCCGCCGTGTCTTCGACGGCGAGAACCGGCTGCTCGGCACCATGGGCGAGGGCGAGCTGTTCGGTGACATGGCGCTGTTCCGTCAGGCGCCGCGCTCGGCCGACATCATCGCGCAGAACGACGTCGAGCTGCTCGTCGTCAAGAACGAGCGGCTGGACTGGCTCATCCGCAACCGCCCGCAGCTGGCCGTCGAGCTCGTCCGACGGCTGTCGAACTGGGTCGTCCAGACCGACCGGGAGCGCGCGCTGGCCCACCGATGACCGAGCCCCTTGCCATTCCCGTGCGCGTGCTCGCCGCCGACCTGCCCCTGCCCGCCTACGCGCGCGACGGTGATGCCGGTCTCGATCTGCACGCGGCGGTCGACGTCGCGCTGGCGCCCGGGGCGCGCATGCTGGTGCCGACCGGACTCGCCCTGGCGATCCCACCCGGATTCGCCGGCTTCGTGCTCCCCCGCTCGGGCCTCGCCCTCCGCCACGGCGTGACCCTGCTCAACACCCCCGGCCTCATCGACGCCGGCTATCGCGGCGAGCTGCAGGTCCTCCTCGTGAACCTCGGCGACACGCTCGTCAAGCTCACCCGCGGCGACCGCATCGCCCAGCTCGTCATCCAGCCCGTCGAGCGCGTCTCGCTCACTCCCGTTGCCGAGCTCCCACCCAGTACTCGCGGCACGGGCGGCTTCGGCTCCACCGGCACCTGACCGCCTAGCCTGGACGCTTCCCGAACGTCGCCGCCCAGCCGGTGGGTGGCGCCGGGTGCGGCCCCTGGGGCGCGGGCGTAGTGGGACCCCTTCGTACCCTCGCACTCCGAAGGAGTGCGTTGGGTCGAACGGGTGACGGAGCCCGCGCCCCGGGCCGCACCCGGCGCCAGGCCCGCCCGCTGGGCGGCGGCGTTCAGGAAGCGTCCGCACGGCGGACAGGAGCCGGGGCTACGCTTTTTCGGCGGCGGCGCCGGGCGCGCGACGGCGAACCAGGACGAGGGCCCAGACGAGGGCGAGCACCAGGACGGTCAGCAAACCGAGCTCGAGCATCGCGTTGTGGAAGGTGACGTCGCCCTTGGTCATCAGATCGCCGAACTCGGCGGTGAGCACCAGAACGCGGCGGATCCCGGCGATGAGGCCGACGATGAGGAAGGGCTCGGGGATCAGGGCGTGCTCGCGGAACGAGATCTGCACCGTGTAGAGAATCTCCACGATCATGAAGACGAGGAGGATCTGGTCGAGGAGCGCGACCACGCGGCCGGCGAGCGCGCCCGAGAGCAGGCTCTGCACGAAGCCGATGGCGGAGGTCACGAGCAACGCCAGCGCGCTGGCGGCCAGCAGCACGCCGACACCCACATACACCACGTCCTCGGCGCGCGTGAAGGCCCGGGCGACCCACTCGCGTGCGTCGTCGGATCGCCCGGCCCTTGGCACGTCAGGAGACGCGGTGTTGAGGCGTCCCGGTGAGTCCCTGATCGACCGTGTCGGCGACGGACTGCAGCGTGTCGGCCGCGCCCTGCAGGTGCTCGGCAGCCCGGCTTCGCACGTCAGCGGTTGCGTCGTCGAGGGCATCACGCAGCTGGTCGCCCCACAGCCACATCACCGCCATGCCCGCGACCGCGCCCACAAAAAAGCTCTTCATCTGATTGACCTCCATGGAGACGTCCTCCCTGCCAGATAGCAAATGAAGTGCCGGGCAGGCGGTGGCGCGGGTTCGGGCTGAGCGCGCTTGGTGAGCCGAGCGCTATAGGCGCGCGCTGCTACAAGCGCGCTGCTAGAGGCGCGCTATAGCTGCTGAGGCGCGCTATAGAGGAGCGCCACGGCTTGGCCGGGGCGCTCCGAACGCCGGGGGGTGTGGGGGCCATTTCGGGGCCCCCACCAAGACAGTCGGCCATTTCGGGGCCTCCCCACCAAGACAGCCGGCCATTTCGGGGCCCCCCATGCAACAGGGGCCCCAGACGACTGCTCTAGCCCCAGGCCTCGAGAGGACCGGCGAAGCGGTCGAGCGAGAGCAGCCTGATGCGTCCGGCCGCGCTCAGGCCGGCGCGATCCTCGGCGGTGTTGTAGCCCCACTCGGCGAGGAACAGCCGGGCGCCCGCCAGCTCCGGACGCGTCGCCGTCGTCTCGAGTGTCTCCAGCATGTCCTCCACGAACCACAACCCCGCGCCGTCGGCCCCCACGCCGTACTTGTCGGCCAGCCGGCGCAGCGTGACCGGCTTGGGCACCGGCGCGCCCGGCTCGCGACCGATCACCTCGATGGTCGTCAACTTCGGATTCTGGGCGGCCAGCAGCGAGCGCACGAACCGCTCGGCCTTGGTGGTGACGATCACCACGCGTGGCCCGGAGTCGGCCAGCGATGCCAGGCGGGCGACGACGCCGGGATAGAAGCGATGGTGGGTCAGCCACCCGTCTCGATCACGCGCGAACCACTCGTCGCGGGTGCGGTTGAGCGCGCGTCCCAGCGTCTCGGCCGAGACTCCGGCCTCGGCCATCAGCTCCTTGGCGGTGTTCAGCCAGACGTGCCGGCTGGCGAGACGCTCCTCCCCGACGCCGGCCAGCAGCGCGTGGACCAGTAGCGGCATCTCCCATCCGCTCTCGATGAGCGGGCGCAGCGTGGCGAACCGCGCCGCCACGCCGTCGGGACGACCGGGGGTCAGCGCGGGCGGCGGCCACGCGTCGACATAGGCGCGCCACGCGGTCTCGAAGTATTCCGGACGTCCATCGCAGACCACACCATCGAAGTCGAGCGCCAGGAGAGTCGGAGCTGTCATCGCCCGGGGATTATACGATCCCGAGCACCGTGAGGTACTCGCGATAGCGTGCTGGTGTCGAAGCAGACGAGATCCACGCGTTCGGGGATCGCGCTGGCGGCGAGAAACGCGCGGACCTCGCCGACCGCGATCCGGCAGGCGCGCGGGATGGGAAAGCCGTAGACGCCACAGGAGATGGCCGGGAACGCGACGGTCGCGCAGCGGTAGCGGGCGGCCAGCTCGAGCGCGTTGCGGTAGCAGGCCGCCAGCGTCTCGTCCTCGCCCGTCTGCCCACCGCGCCAGATGGGGCCGACCGTGTGGATCACCCAGGCTGCCGGCAGGCGATAGCCGCGCGTGATCTTTGCCTGGCCCGGCGGGCAGCCGCCGAGGGTCCGGCACTCGGCGAGGAGCTCGGGGCCGGCGGCCGCGTGGATCGCGCCGTCCACGCCGCCGCCGCCGAGCAGCGACGAGTTGGCGGCATTGACGATCGCATCCACGGCCAGATGGGTGATGTTGCCGTGAACGGCGCGCAGGCGCTCGGGCGGGATCGTCGTCACCGTCCGTCCTCACGGTAGCCGACGAGCCCGGCGTCGAGTGAGCGCCGATCGACTCGGTGCAGCCGGCGCACCAGCGCGGCGCTCAACAGCCGTCTGTGGCGGACGCCGACCAGGTGCTCGGCGATCCACCACAGATCGCCGTCGGTGGTCATCCAGTCCGGGCGCGGGCGGTCGAAGCGCGCGAGGTTCACGGGCTCGGAGTAGGCGCGCAGCGTGCGGTCGCCCCGCAGGTTGATGTAGCTCTCGAAGTAGCTCAGGACGAGCTCGCGCACGGTGCGATACACCGGCTCGCGGTAGCGCAGCCCGGCGAAGTTGGACTTGGCGATCGCGCCCCAGTGGCCCCGCACCTGATAGACGGCCAGGACGTGATCGGTGTCCTGCACCGCCTCGAGGTCCAGGAGCAGCGGCGGAAACCCGAGCACGCGCAGCGCCGCCGCCGCGAACACCGCCCCCTCCAGACAGTGGGCGGTGCGCGCACGCAGCACCCGGCGCGGCGACCACGCGGTCCCCGCGTGGTGATAGGGCATGGCGTCGAGCGCGCGCTGGACCCCGTACGGCGTCCGGAGCGCTCGCAGGGAGCGCAGCTCTCGAGACGTGAAGCCGGCGGTGGCGCGCGCGCTCACAGAAACTGGGGCCACGATAGCCGATAGAATGAGCCCCCGGGCATGAAGATCCGCACGTACCTTCTGGTGTTCGCGCTGGCCATCCTCCTGCCGATGATCGCATTCTCGGCCATCGCCGTGGTCGCCTTCGATCGGCAGCAACGGGCGGTGGTCGAGCGCGGGGGCATCGAGACGGCCCGCGCGATGGTGAATGCCGTCGATCGAGAGCTGGGCTCGTCGGTGACGACGCTGCAGACCCTGGCCACCGCGAGAAGCCTCGAGCGGGGCGATCTCGCGATGTTCCAGGATGATTCCCGCCGGGTGCTGGCGCGGCAGCGGGACTGGATCACCATCAGCCTGTTCGCCCCGACGGGACGGCGGGTGATGGATCTCGCGACGCCGCCGGGCGCGGCCCTGACCGACCTGGTCGAGTCCGAGAGCTTCGAGACGGTGCGGCGCACGGGTCGGCCGGCCATCGGAGCGATCACCGCGGGCCCACGTGGCCGGCGCGCCTTCGCGGTCCGCGTCCCGGTGCTGCGCGAGGGCGCCCTCGTCTCCGTGCTCACCGGCGTCATCGAGCCGAGCGCGATCGCCCAGATCCTCACGACGCAGCAGATCCCCGCCGACTGGGTCGGCACCGTCTTCGACTCGACGCGCACGATCGTGGCGCGGACGCGCGGCGCCGACGAGCTCATCGGGCGGTCGGTCTCGCCCGAGTTCGCCCGCCTGCTCAGCACCACCCAGGAAGGGTGGGCCATCACCCACACGCTGGAGGGCGCGCCGGTCTACACGGCCTTCAGCCGATCGTGGGTGACCGGCTGGGGCGTGGGAATCGGGATTCCACCCGCGACCATCGACGGGCCCCTGCGGCGCTCGCTCTGGGCGGTGGCCGGCGGCGGCGTGGGGTTCCTGGTGGCCGCGGTGGTGCTGTCGCTGCTCGTGGGCCAGCGCATCGCGCGTCCGATCGCCGCGCTGTCATCCGCCGTCGACGCATTCGGTCAGGGGCTGACCGCACCGCCGCCGGTACCGCGGAGCGGACCGCAGGAGATCGCGGCCGTCGCACGCGCGTTCGACGAGGCCATGACCAGCGCGCAGTCGGCCCGCGCCGACGCCGAGGCGGCCAATCGCGCCAAGGACGAGTTCCTCGCCCTGCTCTCGCACGAGCTGCGCACGCCACTCAACGCGGTGTATGGCTGGGCGCGGATCCTGAGAACCACCGCGCTCGATCCGGCCCGGACCGAGCGCGCGCTCGACGCGATCGAGCGCAACGCGGGCGCCCAGATTCGTCTGGTGGAAGACCTGCTCGACATCTCGCGCATCGTCACGGGAAAGATGCGCCTCGAGCTGCGGCCGGTGACCCTGCCCGCGGTGGTCGAGGCCGCCCTCGACTCGGTGCGTCCCGCCGCCGAGGCGAAGGGCATTCTGCTGGAGAGCCTCGTCGATCAGAAGGCCGCGGTCCTCGGCGACCCTGACCGCCTGCAGCAAATCGTCTGGAACCTGGTCTCCAACGCGATCAAGTTCACGCCCGGCCGCGGTCGCGTGACGATCGCGGTTCGCCGGGCCGGCTCCGAGGTCGAGATCGTCGTCTCCGACACCGGACTGGGTATCGACCCCGTCGTCCTGCCCTACGTCTTCGATCGGTTCCGACAGGGGGACAGCTCGAGCACGCGCTCGCACGGCGGCCTCGGCCTGGGCCTGGCCCTGGTGCGCCATCTCACCGAGCTCCACGGCGGCCGTGTCACCGCGGCGAGCCCTGGGGAAAACCAGGGCGCGACGTTCACGGTCGGGCTCCCCTCGTCGGGCGCGGGCACGGACTAGCGATCGTCCTCACCGATCCGGTGGACCCTCGGGTCATCGACGATCGCCCGCCCGACGGCGACCGGTGCCGATTTCCGCGCCCGGTCACCTGCGCGCCGCCCCGGTCGTCGCGCCAGGCACGCTCGAGCTCATCGATGATCTCGCGGCGCTCCGCGAGGAGGCGCCGGGCTTCCTGGGCGCGGGTGAGGAGGAGCGCGCCGAACCGGAGCTGGTGGCGCAACCGCCCGGTGCCGACCAGATAGCGGTACGCGATCAGGCCTCCGAGGGGGAGTGAGAGGAAGAACGCGAGCGCCCAGCGGAAACCGGCCGCCCATTCGACGAGCCACGTCTCGAGCGTCCACAAGAGCGGGAAGGCGACGACGCTGGCGAGGAGCCGGATCGTCGCGTAGTCCGTCGGCTTGCGTGACATCCGCCCGGCGAGCCACCCGGGCAGATAGTACGGGAGAAAGTTCACGGCCGCGCCGTAGGCGAAGAGCGGGAGGCCGACGATCGTCTGCCATGACCGGGCCACCGGCTGCCGCTCCGCCGGACGCTCGAGGCGAGTCCGCACCGCCTCGTCACGGAGCCGGTAGACCGCCAGTCCCGCGTGATAGCTGAGCATCCGCTGCCAGAGCCGCTCGACGCGCTCGGGATTCCGCGTGCGGAAGTGCTCGACCGCGGCCGCGATCGCCCCCGACCGATGGAACGGGTCGATCGGTCGTCCCGAGCGCTCCCGCTCCCCCCACAGCTCACGCTCGAGATCGCCGCGATAGATCGCCTGCACGGCGCGCGCGAGCGCCGCCGTATCGATGCGCTCGGCGTGGACCACCTCGCGCTCCATCGCGCCCTGGATCATCGTCGTCAGCGCATGCAGCGCCTTGGCCGGCTCCGCGCGGTAGACGGCGAGGTGCGGCGAGACATCGACCGGCTCGCCGAACGAGACGAGGACGCGCCCGCGGAATCGCTTGCGGGCCTCGAAGCTCAGCCCGACCGGCACGACCGTGAGACGTCCCGGGACGTGCGCCTCGTAGCCGAGCGCGATTCGCGCCGCGCCGGTCTTGATCCGCTGCACGTGCGGCTCCGCGCGAGTGGCGCCTTCAGGATAGATGGCGATGAGCCGCCCGCGATCGAATGCCTGCGAGCACGCCGTGAACATCTCCACGTTGCGGTCCCGCCGGCCCGGGTCGTCCCCCCTCCGGTAGATCGGAATTGCTCCCAGGGCGACGAGGAGCCGCGAGATGAGCGCGTTACGGAAGAGCGTGGCCGTGGCGAGGTAGTGCACCTTCCGCGGCAGGATCGTCCCGACGAGCAGCGAGTCGATCAGATTGTTCGGATGGTTGACGCAGAGGAGCACCGGGCCCATGGACGGTATCCGCTCGGGATGCCGGACCTCGACGCGCTCGAAGAAGAACCAGATCCAGAACCGGGCAATCAGCCTCACGACCGCGTAGAAGGGGTCTATCGACGGCGCCTGGTCGGGGCGCTCCTGTGCGACCCGACGATGCCATCGCCACACGTAGGCCACCAGCAGCGCCGCGAGTGCCAGGAGGCCGGCGAGGCCGAGCCAGCGCTCGGCCCGGTGCACATCGGCCATGATGGCTTTGATCTGGTCGGTGAAGAAATAGGCCAGGCCGAACGCCAACGGGACACCCAACAAGGCGGCACCCGCGTCGGCCACGACGAACTTCCAGAACGGGACGCCCGAGCTGCCCGCGGTCAGAAACGCGGCGGCGCGAAGTCCCATGACGTGCCGCGCCGTGACGACGGTCTTCAGCGCATGGCGCCGATACGCGGCATTCAGCCACTGCTCGCGCGCGGGTGTCAGGACCAGCCGGACGAGTCGACAGCTGAGGACCCGCTCACCCCAGTGCCGGCCGACCCAGTAGAGCACCATATCGCCGGAGAGCACGCCGAGCAGGCAGACGGGCAGCGCGAGCCACCAGCGGACGAGGCCCTCGTGACTCAACACGGCGGCCGCGATGATCGGCATTTCCTCGGGAATGGGCACGCCGAGGCTTCCGAGCAGGAGCACGGCGAAAATACCGAGGTAGGTAAAGTTGTTGACGAACTCTTGCAGGGCCTCCACGGAGTCCTCAGGTCCAGCGGGGTACGACACGCTGCCGTCCGGTCACGCCGGTGGGCCTCCGCCGGCCGCGGAGCCCAACGCCTACGGCCATCGGGTCGGCGCGTCGCGCTCGCAGCGGATCGCGTAGTCGAGCGCGGCGGCGTTCTGGTCGTCGTACTCGACGATGACGTCGATGTACGGATCGAACTCGGAGTCCGCCCGCCGGACCCGCAGCCGGGCGCCGGCGGGCTCCGGGCCGATCGTCCGCTGCAGGAGTGCGATGTAGCGGCGGCACTCGGCCACCGCAACGTCCGCATACCCGTTCTCTGCGATGTGCGCCGGGGATTCCCCCGCCGGCACCGGTCTCAGCGTGATGACGCCACGGGCCATGACGCTATCCCTCGCCGCCGTCCTCGTGCTGCGGATCGGCCTCCTGCCGCGAGACGTCGCCCTCGACCCGCTCGCCCTCGAGCGGCTCGCCCTCGACGGTGATGAACACCAGGGCCTGCGGCCATCGCTGCCGGTGCACCCAGACCGCCGACGCCACCATTCCTGTCTGCGTGTTGACGCCCTGCCACACGCCCCCGCCCGGCCGGCTATCCCGCCGGCTGGTCGTCAGCTCGCGCTTGGACTCCTCGAAGCCATCAGTCGCAAGCGCGACCACGATCTCGTCCGGAGCCGCCACCCAGCCCTGCTCTGCTGCGACCCAGGTCATCCTGCCCTGCCCGCGAAGCTCATCGACAGCACTCATCGCCTGCATCAGGCCATCCCCCGTACCTCAAATCTACGGCGCGTCGTCCGGACGGAGTATTGGACCTTGGTCTAGATAGCCGGGGAATGAGGACAAACACGAAGGGCCGGCAGCGTGCCGGCCCTTCGCGTCTTCAGAACCTACGGATTTGAATGGCGGGCTCGACGGGACTTGAACCCGCGGCCTCTGGATTGACAGTCCAGTGTGCTAACCAGGCTGCACCACGAGCCCACGCGCCAGAGAGTGTACCGGCGCAACGGGGCTCCGGCAACCGCTATCGTGGCGCAGGCGGGACGTGGGGTGCGGCGGCCGGCGGCTGGTGCGGTGGGCTACGGACAGCTGGTCGTGCCGTCGGCGCTGTGGGCGGTGTAGCCGTCGCCGCTGGCGCAGATCACGAAGCGACCGGGAGAGGTGGCGCCGCCTGGCTGCGTATCGGCACGATAGACGAACGACGAAGGCCACGCCGGACTGCCTCCGCCGGGCGGCGAAGGAACGGCGTTCAGAAACGGCCCGGCCATCTGGCCCTGGGCGTTCGTCTGCTGCTGCGCGAGGACCGACAGGCCCTCGACGGTCGTCGGGATCGCCCCCATGTGCGCGGAGTAGGCGCCGATCGCGCTCGAGAGCATTCGCACGTCGGCCGTGGCCCGTCCCAGGCGTCCGCGGGCCTGGACATTGACGTAGAGGGCAAAGCCAATCGACGCCAGGATACCGATGATCGCGACCACGATCAGGAGCTCGACGAGCGTGAAGCCCCGCTGGCCGGACGATCGCAAGGTACGAGAGGGCGTTCGCATCATGGTTCTTCCATTGAACCAGATTGGGCCCGGCCGGATCAAGCCAGACGCACCGGCCGCCGAAGGGCGGCGAAGGGCTAGGGTCCCTGCGGGGCCATGCCCACACGGAAACTGCTGACTACAACGCGAAAATCCGAGGTACCGGCGACCGTCGGGACACTCATCGAAAACGTTCGGCCGTCGCCGCGGGCGATCCGGGCATCGACGTAGGCGATGCCTTTGGCCAGCACCTTGCCCTTGGCGTCGAGCGCCTCGGCGGTCATGTTGACCTCGAAGACGTCCTCGCTCCGCTCGTTGACGACCCGGCCGGTGACCCGTGCCCGGTCGGGACGAGTGCGGTCGACGTCGTACGTGACCCGGAAGCCGTTCTGCGCCCGCGCTGGTTCAACCGACAGGACGAGCCCGGCAGCGACAATGACGAGGGCGAGGGCAGAGGCAAACGTGCCCCGGACGAGCACGCGGACGACCATGTATCGAAGGTAACACACGGGCGCCCAGAACCTCAGTGGCTAGGGTCGCGAGGACAGTTCCAGCACACGGTCCACGCCCATCCACCGATCCGGCCCTTGTACACCTCCGAGACGTACAGCCGCGCGAAGTGCGGGTTGTTGGCCATCTCGTCCCGCTGATAGACCGCGGCGTCGTAGGAGCGGAAGCAATAGAACTCGTGCCGGTTGGGATGTGTACAAATGCGCGCCGGTGCTCTGGGGAGCGTCATACTGCCTCGACTGCCAGGTCCCCTCGTCGCCGGTCTCCGCAGTGGAAGGATATGGTCAGTTGCAACTGTGCCCAGAAGCGTCGCCAACGTCAAGCCTGCTGAGAAGAAGGGCAAGCGTGCCAGCGCCTGAGAGGGGACGAGCTAGGAAGCTTCGCGGGCTCGATCGACGGCAGCCACCAGCTGATCGGGCGACACCGGCTTGTGCAGCAGGCCGAGACGGTCGCGCTTGGCCTCCGCGCTGACCGCGGGCGACGACGATCCGGTGAGGAGGATCAAGCCAACGTTGGGATCGAGATCGCGCAACTTGGCGGCGACCTCCACGCCGGTCATGCCGGGCATCAGCAGATCGGTGATCACGACGTCGTAGCCGTGCTGGCGGAACTGTTCGATCCCGGCCGGGCCATCGGCGACCGCGTCCGTCTGAAAGCCAAACGTGGCGAGAATGTCGCGGAGCACTTTTCGGACGGACGGCTCGTCGTCAATCACCAGCACGCGGGTCTGCTCGCGATTCATGGGCTCGGCATACGCAAGGCTGGTACCAAGCAGGAACCCACAGCAAATGGCGCAGTTGTGGGTCGCGTGCGCGGCGACTGCACTGTTCCTGACCGGTGGTCAGGTCAAGATGTCCACCGAGTGGACGAAAACGTGTGAGGGATGGCCCCTTTTCTGGTGAGAAGTTGCGCACATCTTCCGCCACGACTCGCTGCCACTGACGGCCTCGGCGACCGCGCGCCGCGTAGCCTCGGTGATCGCGGAACACAGCGAGTGCTTCTGGGCTCCTTCGCACCGCGCTCGGGTCCCTCTGGCTCGCGCGCGGCGCGCCCGAGACCTACCTCACCGGCACGCCAATGGCAGAATACCCGCGAAATAGCTGAAGGAATGGTGGTGGGCGGAGCAGGGATCGAACCTGCGACCTCAGCCTTGTAAGGGCTGCGCTCTCCCGATTGAGCTATCCGCCCGGGGCCATGCGACGCCTGCGCGACTCATCGTAGCACTGGGGTGGTCGCGAAGGCGGCACGTCCGACCGGGGTCCGGCGCTACACTGGCGCGTAGACGCCGCTACCGTCGGCCATCGAGTGGAGGACGGGGGATGAAGACCGTCGCGGTCGTGCTCGTCGTGATGGCTTCGGCTCTCGGCTGGTCAGCACCGACCGTGGCGCTGCCGCCCGAGGATGTGGCGAGCTACTGCCGGGCCACGTACCCGCAGGTGCCGTTCCAGATCCGGTGCATGTCGCTCGAGCGCGCTTCGCAGGACCGGGCCGCGGCGGCGCGCTCGGCGATCGATCCCGCCACGTGGAACCGCTGTCAGAGCGGAAGCGCCTCGTGGTCTGCGATGGAAGCGTGTCTCGCGCAACCCGCCACTGCGAGCAGCCCTGCCCCGGGCGGAAGCGTGGTGCCGCCTGCCGCGGGCGCGAGCGAGCCGGCTGACGAGCAGGCCCGGCGTCAGCCCGCGGATGGCGGCGCACCAGCCGCCGGCGCACCGGGGCCCGGCGCGCCGGCTTCTGGCGAAGCCAGAAACACGCCCGGAGCGCCGGCGGCACCGCCCGCCCCCGCGACAGCGTCGGGCTCGCCATCCACGATCATCCTCGGTCCTCAGCCGAACCCGGCGCTCTCAGCGCCGCCGGAAAATCGGCCGACGCGACCCATCAGCGAAGCCGAAGCCGACCGGCAGCTGCGGAACATCCTCGAGCGGACGGGCGAGACCTCGGCCCGATGCACCAAGCGCCAGTACGGCCCGGGCTGGGTGATCGTCTGCGACTGATCGGGCTTCCAGCGCGGTGAGAAAACTTTTGCCCAGTAGGTGATCGACAAGGCTTGACGCCCGGCGCGGCGGTGCAGAGAATCCTGCCTGTGTCTTCAGCTCCTGCCGGCGCGGAATACCGGGCGCTCGACGGAATTCGTATCCTTCTGGTCGAGGACACCGACGACACTCGGGAGCTTCTGGCGTTCGCGCTCGAGCACTGCTCGGCGGTCGTCACCACCGCCTCCTCGGCCGCCGAGGCGCTGGACGCCTTCCGAAGAGATCGCCCGCAGATTCTCGTGACCGATCTGGCGATGCCCCACCACGACGGCTACTGGCTGCTCCGCGAGGTCCGTGCTCTGGCGCCGGCGGCGGCGATACCGGCGGTGGCCCTGACCGCGTTCACCGAGCGCTATTCGCGGGACCAGGTGCTGGCAGCCGGATTCGACGCCTTCATTCCCAAGCCGATCGATCCGACGGATCTGTGCCGGGCATTGCGCCAGGTGCTGCGCTCGTCGCCCTAGCGGCCCGTCTCCCCCGCTCGTCGCTCACTGACCGACCTCGCGCAGCTTCCGCACCGTGCCGTCGAACGCGCGGCGAATGTCGTCGCGCGACGACTCGAATCCCTTCTGGATCGCGGTCCAGTCCTGCCGCAGCTTCGCGCGCAGCCCATTGGGCATGGAGGTCGAGCTGGGCACGGTCGCGGGCGGGACATCCGGGGTGGAAATGGACGGCGACGGTGCAGGCGCCGGTGGGGGCGAGACGACTCCCTCCGGCGCGCTGCGCGGTGAAGCAGAAGCGACCCGCTCCGGGGTCGGTGCCGGTGACACCGGGGCCGAGGTGAAGCGCTCCGCCGGCGCCGACGGCGGCTCGGGAGTCCGTGCGACGACGGGCGGCGCGACAACGGGCGGCGCAGCGACGGCCGGCGCAGCGACGGCCGGCTTCCGCACCGTCGCCGTGCGTTGGGCGGCGACGGCCCGGGCCTCGGACTGTTCGAGTCGGCCGACGCGATGCTCCGTTCGCGACCCCTCGGCGGCGAGGCGATCCAGCGATTCGGCTAGCTCGTGCAGCCGGGTCTCGGCCCGGGCGACTCCGGCTCTCGCATCACCAGCTCCGGCTTCGATCTCCGCCACCCGCGACGCCTGCTGGGCTATCCGCGCATCGAGCTCCGGGATCCGCGCGTCGTGCACGACGGCCGGCGGGACGGGGCGAGCGGACCGCACGAGGACCATGCCGATGAGGATCGCGGTGCCGGCGAAGCAGGTGGTGGCCAGTGCATGGCCGATCCGCGTGTACATCTGGCGCCGGGCGGTGGCGAGCGGCGGCTCGTCTTCGGGTCCGGTGAATCCGTACAGCATCACGTTCAGGCAGACGATGACAGCCCCGAGGGCACTGAGCAGGAGCGCGGCGGCGAGGGCGGTGTGCACAAACGGGGGCATAGATCTCCCTCCAGGCCCCTGTACCTCACTGTACCAGACCAGGCAACGCGCCGACCGCGCGCGGAATCAGAGTCCGAGGGAGGCGAGCTGGGCGGGCGTGGGCACGCCGTCGCGGCTCCAGCCGCGCAGGACGTAGTACGCATCGAGCATCGCGTCGAGCTCCTCGGGCGGGCAGTACATCCCGGCCGACGGTCCCTCCGGAATCGGCTCGTGCATGACCTTCCACGGCAGCACGTCCTGCGCGCGGCGCACGCCCTCGCGCACGTTGAACATCCGCTCGAGGTTGATGATCCGCTCCCCGACCCGCTCGAGCTCCTCGGCGTCCATGTTCCAGCCGGTGACCGCGCGCACCATCCGGGCGTACGGCTCGCCGACGAACAGGCCGAAGCCGCGCTCGGAGGTGAAGCGGCACAGGACGAGTGAGTCGCCCGACCGCCGTGAAGTTCTGGCTGCGCGCGGCGAAGGCGGGCTTGTCGGTGGTCCCCCGCCGGTCGAAGGTCGGCGCGTACTGCGGCGTCGGGCGGGTGTCGTGGTGACTGCCGCCCCGCGTGGCCGTGGCGTAGCCGATCGACAGCCCCTTCAGCGCCCGCGCGGAGTGGGCCGGCAGCTCGAGGCGCTTGACCGCGTACACCAGGCGGGTGCCCTCGGGATGCACCGACTCGGCGAGCCGCCAGGCGCCCTCGGCCAGGCGCGCGCCGAACCCCTCGCGGCGGGCGGTCATCTCCACGAGCTTCAGCATGCCGCGCCAGTCGCCCCATCCGAAGGGCACGCCGACCTCCGCCGGCGTGAGCCAGCCCCGCTCGAGGGCCTCGCACACGAACGCCAGGCTCACGCCCATCGAGATCGTGTCCATCCCGAGCAGGTCGCACAGCTCGTTGGCCAGAATGAGCGCTTCGGGATTGGCGATGCCCAGCATCGGGCCCAGCGCGAAGATCGATTCGTACTCGGGCATCTTGGCCCGGGTGCCGGCGAACTCGCCGTCCGCGATCGCGTATTGCTTGCCGCACGCCACCGGACACTTCAGACATGTCGTGTCGCGGTCGTGATAGTGCTCCTTCAACGACTCGCCGCCGATCGCGCGCGCCTCGGCGAAGACCTCGGTCCTGAGGTTGTAGCTGCCGAGCGCGCCCAGCGCGTTGATCGGGCCGACGAGGAACGGCGTGCCGAAGGTCGACAGCGCCTTCGTCCCGGTGCGCAGCGGCTCGCGCGTCTCGTCGAGAAGCGCTCGGAGCGCGGCCGGATCGGCGATCGCGGTCTTGCGCGCGCCGCGGACCACCACCGCCTTGATGTTCTTGCTACCGAGCACCGCGCCGATTCCCCCGCGGCCCGAGACGCCCTCGCGGTTCTTCCAGTAGTGCGCCATGGCCGCGAAGCGGACCCGCTGCTCGCCGGCGGGGCCGATGGCGATGGCGTCCGCGTCGGCGCCCTCGGCCTCGATCAGCGCGTTCACCGCCTCCCGGGTCGACCGTCCCCACAGCTCGGCGGCCGGCTTCACCTGCGCTCCGCTCTCGTCGACGCTCACGTACGACGGCGCCGCGGCGCGGCCCGTGATGACGACGGCGTCGAAGCCGGTGCGCTTGAGCGTGGCGGGGAAGCGGCCGCCAAAGGTGGAGTCGAAGAAGAGCCCGGTGAGCGGTGACTTGGCCGCCACGCAGGCGCGGCTGTTGCCGGGAACGGTCGTGTCGGTGACGGGCCCGACCGCGAAGACCACGGCGTTGGCGGGATCGAATGCGTCGATGCCCGCGGGCACGTGGTCGAGCAGCACGCGGGCGGCCAGGCCATTGCCGCCGAGCAGCGCGCGCGCCGTGTTCTCGGCCAGCGTCACGACGCGGGTGGCCCCCGTGGTGACGTCGACGAACAGCATGCGACCGCCGTACCCCTGCATGGCCCGGCTATCTTACCCGGTGTTACCGGCTGAGTGCGGCGAGACCCTCGCGGGCGGCGACGGAAATGTCGACGGGCAGATCCTTCTGGGCAAGCAGCTTGCGATAGGCGATCTCGGCGGCGTCCTTCTGCTTGGCGGCGACGAAGCTCTGGGCGGCGGAGAGCAGCGCCTTGCGGCCCTGCGGCGAGGTGGGCGCCACGTAGGCGGCCGTCAGATAGTACTCGGCGGCGGCGACGGGCTCCCCTTCACCGGCGTACGCGTCGCCGATACCGCGGGCGGCCTCGGCCACGGTCGCGGTGTCGTCGCTCTTGAGCAGCCCCTCGAACACGCCACGGGCCTGGCTCCACTGCCGATCCTCCACGAGGAGCCGGCCGTGACCGAGCAGGGCCGGCCCGTTGGCCTGCACGCCCTGCCCCTCACGCGCCGCGCGCGCGTAGGCCTCGAGCGCACCGCTGCGATCGCCGCCGGCCGCGCGCATCCGCGCGAGCAGCAGCGTGGCCCGCGCATCGTTGGGCGCCGTCGCCAGCACCTGATCGACCTCGCGACGAGCCTCGTCCGCCTTGCCGGTCTCGAGCAGCTCCTCGGCCACCCGCACGCGCGCCGCCTCGACGAACGGGCTCCGCGGATAGCGCTCGCGCAGGAGCAGGTCGGCGTTGAGGGCGACGGGCCAGGCGGCTGACGCCGCCGCGCCGGCCGCCACGCGCTCGAGCCCATCGTCGGCGGCTTCGTGCGTCGGGTACTGGTCGGCGAGGCGGCGCGCGTAGTCGAGCGCGCCCGGCCAGCTCTTCTCCGCCACGGAGATCCCGGTGAGCACGTACAGCAAGGTGCCGCCCTGGCTCGCGTTCCGCCCGCCCGGCGGCAGGGCCGCCAGCGCGGCGAGCGCCGGCTTCTTGAAGTCACGCCCGCCATCCTTGGCATAGGCGATCGCGGCCAGACCGTACTCGGCGGCCGCCGCGACGGCCGGCGTGCCGGAATCACGCGCCTCGGTGAAGCTCTTGCTCGCCTCGTCCCAGCGACCCCGGTTCATCGCGATGGCGCCCAGGCCGAGGCTCGCGAACGGACCCATGCCGTCGCGCTGGGCCAGCGTGAACTCACGCTGGGCGCCGAAGGTATCGCCGCTGTTGAGCAGCGCGGCGCCGAGCGCGACGTGGGCGCGACCGAACAGCGCCGGGAACGACGCACGGCCGAGCCAGTCACGCAGCGCGGTCTGCGCTGCCGCCGTGTTGCCGGTGCGCACCAGCAGGATGCCGCGATTGAGCCGGGCGAAGTCGGTGCGCGGGTGCTGCGGATACTTCTGCACGACCTGGTCGAGCAGCTGGCCGGCCGCCTCCAGATCGCCCGCTTCGGTGGCCAGCTCGGCGGCGAGCACGAGCGCGTCGACGGCGTAGGGGCTGTCGGGTGCGGCGCGGACGAAATCGAGGAACTCGCGGCGGGCGGTCTCGGCCCGGCCCTGGCGCAGCGAGGTCCAGGCCACGGCCAGCCGCACCAGGGGCGTCTGCGGCGCGTCCGGGAACTCGAGCAGCACGCGACGGAAGGCGCCACCGGCCGTGGCGTGGTCGCCGGCCTGATAGGCGGCTTCGCCCTGCAGGATCAACACGGCGATGCGCAGATCGGCGGGCAGCGGCGCCGAGGCCAGCGGCGCGAGATCGCTCAGGGCCTGCGGGTATTCGCGCAGCTCGAAGTTGGTGCGGGCCAGGCGGAACCCCGCCTGCGCGGCCATCGGGGTCCCGGCCCCCGTGGTACGGGCCAGCTCGAACTGCGTGCGCGCCTCGTCGCGGTTACCCTGGGCCCGATCGACCTCGCCCTTGACCAGCAGGACCCAGCTCCGCATGGCCGGCGTGAGATCGCCGCCCAGCAGCTCCTGGACGATCGGTCCAATGTCGACGGGCGTGGACGAATCGACCGCGCCCTGTACCAGCCGCAGACGCAGCGGCATCGCCAGGGGCGACCGGCGCGCCACGACCGGCGCGGCCGCATCACGCGCCGCCGCCCAGTTGCCCGTGCCGAGCAGCGCCAGGGTCAGTCCGGCCTCGCCCCACTCGCGCTCGCCACCAGCGGGGGCGCCGGCGAGATAGTTGCGGAACGCGGTCACCGCGTCGGCGTTGCGGCCGGCGACCATCGTCCACCACGCCAGCCGCAGCTGCGCCGTTGAAAGCAGCGGATGCGCCCCGCCGGCCACGAAGCGCTTGAGCTCGTCGGCGGCACGCGAAGCATCACCCGTGCGTCCGAACGCTTCGGCTTGCCAGAAGATGACGTCGCGCGCCAGGGCCGCCGACACCGTGCGCTGCTGCATCCGGCCGAACGCCGCCAGGGCGTCCTCGTGACGGCCGAGGGCATAGCTCGCCAGTCCGAGGCCGAACTGGCCCCAGACATCGAGCGGCACCGGAACCGGGCGCGCCAGCAGCGTGGTGAAGGCGTCACGGGCACGCGTGGCGTCGCCCATGCGCAGGGCCGTCCAGCCGCTGCTGTAGAGCGCCCACGGTCCGAACTCCTGGCGCAGATCCTGGGCCACCTGACGGAATTGCCAGTCGGCCTGCTCGATCCGGCCGAGCCGGTAGTAGCTCTCGCCCAGCCAGTAGCGCGCCTCGATCGCGATCTCTCGCTCCGAGCCGGGTCGCACGGCGCTCTCCAGCGCGCGGACGGCGTCGTCGTACTCACCCTTCTGGAAGCGGGCGCGACCGCACTCGAGCGACTCCGAGGCCGCGCCCGTCCACGCGCCGATGCACGGCAGCGTGCGCGGCGGCTGGAGCTGGGCCACCGGCTTGTCGGCCGCCGGCACCGTGATGGCGGCCAGTGGCAGGGGTGGCAGCTCGATCGAGGCGCTCGGGCAGCTTGGCGTCGGCCACCAGCGCGCGGCTTGTCGAGCGGCGCCGAGGCAAAGGGCACCAGCCCGGCCAGATCGGGCGGCGGCGGCGTCAACGGCAGCGGCGTGGCGGCGGCGAGCCCCAGCCACACGAGACCAAGCCCGAGCAGGCGCTTCACGACTTGCTCCGCGGGCTCTTGTCGGCCGGCTTGGCCGGCTCCGAGCGCTTCTGCGGCGGCGCGCCGGTTCCCGACTTGGGCAGCTGGCTCTTCACGGCGGCCGCGCGATCGCGCGCCCAGTCGCGCAGACCCGAATCCGGCGAGCGGGACACGACGGCCTCGTAGGCCGTGAGCGCGGCCTTCCATTCTTTCTGCTCCTCGCGCGCCAGGCCCAGGCCGGCCAGCGCCCGGAAGCGCACGCTGGTGTCGACGTCGCTGATCCCGCCGACCGACTCGAAGGCCTTGACCGCCTGGGGGAAGCGCCGCTGCTTCAGCTCGGCCTCGCCGACGAGCAGCCAGGCCTCGGCCCGGACCTTGTCATCGTCGCTCTGGGCGGCCGCCTGGCCGAGGGTCACCGCGTCCTTGTAGTTCTTCTGCTTGAACGCCGCATTGGCGCGCTCGAGCGCGACCTGCCGGGCCAGCGCGTGCTCGGGAAACTCGGTGCGAAGCTTCTTCCAGGCTTCCTCCTGGTCCTTCGGTCGCCCCAGGCGGCCGGCGATGGCCCCCGCGTCATAGAGCGATTCGGCGGTCGGCGGATTCTGCTCGATCAGCGCCTTGTAGGCCGCGGCCAGGTCCTCGCGGTCGCCGTACTTGCCGAGCGCCTGCGCCATGAGCCGCCGCGCGGCCGGCGCCTGCTCGTGGTTGGGATTGGCCGCCAGGAACGCGCGGAGATCGGCCATGCCGCCGCGCTGATCGCCCGTCGTGACGCGGACCCAGCCCAGCAGGTACTGGGCGTCGGGCGCGAGCTTCGAGCTCGGATACTTCGTGGCGAAGCTGGTCAGCAGCGGCAGCGCGTCGTTGTAGCGCTTGAGCTCGATGTACGCGCGGGCCTGCTGCAGCGTCACCGCCGGGGCCAGCGCGTGATCGGGCCACGTGTTCGTGAAGTCCCGAAACGCGATGACGGCGGGCTCGGGCCGCTTGAGCTCGAGCTCGCAGAAGCCGTAGCCGTAGAGGGCTTCGGGGGCCAGCGGCGAGGCCGCGTCGGACCGCACGACCTCGTCGTACGCCGCCCGGGCCTCGCTGAAACGCTTGAGCCGGAACAGCGCCTCGGCTTCCCAGAACTTCACCTCGAGCAGCTCGGCCGGGGTGGAGAGAAACGTCTGCGCCCGTCGGAACGCCTCGAGCGCGGGCTGGGGCTCGTTGAGCGCCAGGCGCGCCTTGCCCAGGAGCAGCGTGGCCCGGGGCGCGCGCGGGTCCTTGGGATACTGCGCGACGAACCGATCGAGCGTGCGCTTGGCGACGGAGTAGAACTGGTCGGTCAGGGACTGCTCGCCCACCAGGAAGAGACGATCGGCCTCGTCGAGCGCAGACGCGGGTGACACCAGCGATCCGAGCATCAGGAGCGCAGCGAGGGCCGTGACCATCGCCAGGCGGCGCTTCATGACCACGAGCGTAGCACGGCTATGGTACGGTCCCAGCGTGCGTTTATGCGTCTTCGACCTCGACCACACCCTGATCCGCTCGCCGCTGGACCTCGCGGCGATGGCGCTGGACATGCGCAGCCACCTCGAGCGCCACTGCGGACCGCTGCCGGCCAAGCCTGATCGGTATCGCGTCGGCGAGCTGCTGCACTGGTGCCAGGCCCACGCCGCCGAGCACGAGACGCCGCTGTGGGAGATCGCGCTCGACCACGAGCGCCGCGCGGTCGTCGACGCCGCGCTGGAGCCCGGCGCGCGCGAGGCGGTGGAGGGCGCACGCGCGGCCGGCTACGCGACCGCGGTGTGGACCAACAACGCGCGCGAGGTGACGGCGATCGCGCTCGAGCGCTTCGCCATGGTCCCCACCCTCGACCTGGTGGTCACGCGCGACGAGATGCGCGCGCTCAAGCCCGATCCCGACGGCTGGCGCGTGATCGCCGACCACTTCGGCGCCCACAAGGACGCGCTCGTCGTGGGCGACTCCTGGGTGGACGGCGTGGCCGCCACGGCCGCCGGCATCCCCTTCGTGGCCTACCGGCCGAACGAGGCGGACATGATGCGCTGGAAGCTCGAGCCCGTCGCGCGCTTCGACGACCTGGCGGCGCTGCCCGCCTGGCTGCACCGTCGCGCGAGCGGGGGAGCCTGAGGGGCGCCATGGAGCTGTTCGAGCAGCCGGCCAGCGCGGCGGGACCCACGCCGGCCGGGCCGCTGGCCGATCGCATGCGGCCGCAGGCGCTCGACGAGGTCGTCGGCCAGGAGCACCTGCTGGGCCCCGGCCGGGTCCTGCGCGCGGCGATCGAGAGCGGCGAGCTGCACTCGATGATCCTGTGGGGACCGCCGGGCTCGGGCAAGACCACGCTGGCCTCGCTGATGGCGCACGTGGCCGGCGCGCGCTTCGTGGCGTTCTCGGCGGTGCTCTCCGGCGTCAAGGAGATCCGCCAGGTCGTCGCCGAGGCGGACGTCGAGCGCAGCCGCCGTCGGCAGAAGACCATCCTGTTCGTCGACGAGATCCATCGCTTCAACCGCGCCCAGCAGGACGCCTTCCTGCCTCACGTCGAGAAGGGCACGATCGTGCTGATCGGCGCCACCACCGAGAACCCGTCGTTCGAGGTGAACTCCGCGCTGCTGTCGCGCTGCCGCGTCTACGTGCTCCGCGGCCTCGAGCGAAGACGATCTGCTCACGCTGATGCGCCGCGCGCTGGGCGACCGCGAGCGGGGCCTGGCCCGGCTCGGGCCCCGAGGTCAGCGACGACGCGCTGCGGTCGATCGCGCGTCTGGCCAACGGCGACGCGCGCTCGGCGCTCAACGTCCTGGAGCTGGCCGTGCAGCTGGCCCCCGCCTCCGGCGGGCGCCGCACCGTCACCGACGAGAGCATCCGCCAGGCGGCGCAGAAGCGGACGCTGCTCTACGACAAGGCGGGCGAGGAGCACTACAACCTGATCTCGGCGCTGCACAAGTCGCTGCGCGACAGCGACCCCGACGCCGCGCTCTACTGGATGACGCGCATGCTCGACTCCGGCGAGGAGCCGCTCTACGTCGTCCGCCGGCTCGTCCGCTTCGCGTCCGAGGACATCGGCAACGCCGACCCCCGCGCGCTCACGCTGGCGCTGGCCGCCAAGGACGCCTACGACTTCCTCGGCTCGCCCGAGGGCGAGCTGGCCATCGCGCAGGCCACGCTGTTCCTGGCGCTGGCGCCCAAGTCCAACGCCGCCTACGTGGCGTTCAACGAGGCGAAGGCCGACGTGCAGGAACGGCCGGCCGAGCCGGTGCCGCTGCACATCCGCAACGCGCCCACCGGGCTCATGAAGGACCTCGGATATGGGGCCGGCTACCAGTACGCGCACGACGCGCCGGACGCGCAGGTCGCTCAGGAGCACTTGCCGGAGTCGCTGCGCGGTCGTCACTACTACCGGCCCACGGATCGAGGCCTCGAGGCCGAATTGGGGCGCCGTCTGGCCGCCTGGCGGCGCTGGCGGGACGAGCAAAGACCACCCCCCTGACATGGGCGCTCATTGGCATTACCCTTGCCAGATCCGAACTGGGAGGTGTGTCATGAAGCGCGTTCTCATCCTCGTCCTCGCCATCCTTGCCCTGTCCTCCGGCGTCGCACTGGCGGCGCCCGGTGAGCCTCGAGTCGTTCAAGGCACGCTCGAGTGGCCGGCCACCGTTTCCAATCAGCCCTTCGTCGTCATCCGCGGTGACGACGGCCGGACCTTCTACGCCGACATCGCCTCGGCTCAGCGCCGCACGAGCGGCTCGATCGCGGCCGGCTCGCGCATCGCGGTGCTCGGAATCGAAGGCAGCCGCCCCTACGAGATCGCGGCCATCGCCATTGGCGCCGGTGACGCATCCTCCCTGGGTCTGGTGCCCGGTGGCGCAGCCGAGCCGTCGGTCTCGGTGGCGGGCGGCTCGGCGCCTCCGAGCGAGGACATGTGGCGGGTCGAGGGCATCGTCGAGACCGTGTCCGGGTCGACCGTCGCGCTGCGCGGCTCGGACGGGCGCAGCCGGACACGTGGACCTCTCGCAGCTGAACGAGTCGACGTGGAGATCGCTGCGCCTCGGCGAGCGGATCACGCTGTTCGGCGCGCCGCGCGACGATCGGCGCCTGATCGCCAACGGCTTCATCCAGTCCGAGGCGCCGGTGCCGGCGGCGTCTCCGCGTCTGGGTCGCTGATCGCGCGTTTCACCGTGAAGCCACATGGCTGGGGCTCGGCCATGTGGCTTGCTGGTCGCCGCATCGCCTGCCGACCGGTCGGACGCCGCCGATCGGATATCGGGCCCGCCGGAGCGGACTGCTAGAATACGGGTCATGCCTCGCTTGCGCGTGGGCGTGATCTTCGGCGGACGCTCCGGCGAGCACGAGGTCTCTCTGGCCTCGGCCGCCTCCGTCATCGCCGCCCTGGACCGGCGCGGTCATCAGGTCGTGCCGATCGGCATCGGGCGGGATGGCCGGTGGGTGGTCGGTGGCGATCCGATGCGCGCGCTGGCCGAGCAGGCGCGGGTCGCGCTGCCGAGCGGCGACGACACCGGCGCGGTCAAGAAAGCCCTGGCCGACCGGGCCGAGGGCGTGCTCAGTCCGGAGTCGAGCGCGCTCGTGCGCTCGGAGCCGGCCGGCAGCGTGCCGAGCGAGCTCCGCCAGGGGCTCGACGTGGTCTTCATCGCGCTCCATGGTCCCTACGGCGAGGACGGCACCATCCAGGGGTTGCTGGAGCTGGCCGACGTGCCGTACGTCGGGGCCGGCGTGCTCGCCTCGGCCGTGGGCATGGACAAGGTCACGATGAAGACCGTGTTCGCCGCGCACGGCCTGCCGATCGTCGAGCACCTCGTCGTGATGCGCCACGAGTGGCGCGCCGAGCCCGCTGCGGTGGCCGCGCGGATCGCCGAGCGCCTCGGCTTCCCGTGCTTCGTCAAGCCCTCGAACCTCGGCTCCAGCGTCGGCATCAGCAAGGTGAAGGTGATCGGTCAGCTGCGCGCGGCGCTCGACACCGCTGCGCGACACGATCGCAAGCTGATCGTCGAGCGTGGCCTCCGCGCCCGCGAGATCGAGGTGAGCGTCCTGGGCAACGACACCCCCGCGGCCTCGCTCCCCGGCGAGATCGTCTACGAGGGCGAGTGGTACGACTACGCCACCAAGTACGCCGAGGGCCAGATGCGCCTGGTGTGCCCGGCGCCGGTGGGGCCCGAGCTCACCGCGCGCTTTCGCGAGCTCGCGATCGCGGCGTTCCGCGCGATCGACTGCTCCGGCATGGCCCGGGTGGACTTCTTCCTCGACGACACCGGCGCGATCCTCGTGAACGAGATCAACACCATCCCGGGGTTCACCTCGACGAGCGGTTACGCCAGGATGTGGGAGGCCACCGGTCTCTCCTATCCCGACCTCGTGCAGCGCCTCGTCGACCTCGCCCTGGAGCGTCACCGGGACACGTCGAGGTAGCCGCTGACGGGCGCGCCCGGTCCGATCGTGATCACGGGCGGCGGTACCGGCGGCCACACCAGCCCCGGCCTCGCCGTCGCCACCGCGCTGCAGCAGCGTGGCCTTCCTCACGTGTGGATCGGCAGCCGCGACGGCATCGAGGCCCGGCGCGCCGCCGAGCAGTCCATCACCTACTACGCGATCCCGACCGGCAAGCTGCGCCGGTACTGGGCGTGGCGCAACATCAGCGACCTCGCCATCAACGTCCCGGCCGGCGTGCTCGCCGCGCACCGGCTGGTGCGCCGGCTCCGTCCCCGCGCCGTGCTGGCGACCGGCGGCTTCGTGGCGCTCCCGGTCGTGGCGGGAGCGGCCGCGGCGCGGGTGCCCGATCGTCGTGCACGAGCAGACGGCGGTCCCGGGGCTGGCCAACCGGCTCGCCGCCCGCCTGGCGCAGCGGGTGGCGGTGTCGTTCGCCGAGAGCGGCCGTCACTTTCCGCGCGCCCGTGTCGTCGTGACCGGCAACCCGCTGCGGCCCGACCTGCGTGCCGGCACGCGCGCCGATGCGGTGGCGCGCTTCGGGCTCGATCCCGCGCTGCCGCTGGTCTACGTGACCGGCGGCGCGCAGGGCGCCCACGCCATCAACCGGGCGGTGGGCGCGATGGTGGGCGATCTGCTGGTCCAGGCCCAGGTCATCCACCAGTGCGGCGACAACCGGGAGACGGGCGACTTCGCGTGGCTGCAGGCGCAGCGGGCCGCGCTGCCGCCGGCGCTGGCGCGGGCGCTACACCGTTCTGCCGTGGATCGGCGCCGAGCTCGCGGGAATCTACGCGGCGGCGAGCCTGGTCGTCACCCGCGCCGGCGCCGGGACGGTCAACGAGTGCTGCCACCTCGGGGTGCCGGCGCTCTACATCCCCCTGCCCGGCGCCAGCGGCGACGAGCAGACCGCCAACGCCCGGCTCGTCACCATCGCCGGTGGCGGCGCGATCCTGCCCCAGGCCAAGCTGACGCCACCAGCGCTGCTCGCGCAGGTGCAGGGCCTGCTCGGCGATGCCGCCCACCTCAAGGACATGGGCGAGCGCGCCCGGGCTCTGGCGATTACCGACGCGGCCGACCGACTGGTCGACCTGCTCCTGGAGACCGGCGAATGAGCGCGCCGGCAGCCGTCAGGCGCGCGGCGCAGGAGCCGGCGGCCGGCCGCCGAGGTCGAAACGCAGCGGACAGGAGGCGCAGTGCGGTACGGTGCGGCAATGCGATTTGGCGACGGCGACCAGCAGCGCGTGGAGCTCGTTGAAGAGCGCGGGATCCGAGGGCAGGTGCGCCTCGAGAAACGCCCGCGCGTCCTCGTACCCGCTGCGGCCGGACAGGAGTCGGTGACGGGCGAGCACCCGGCGGGTGTAGGCGTCGGCGACGAACACCGGCCGGCCCGCCGCGTAGAGAAGGATGGCGTCGGCCGTCTCCGGTCCGAGGCCGGGCACCCGGAGCACCTCGCGTCGAAGCGGTCCGAGCGGCGCCCGGCGCATCGCGCGGAAATCGCCGTGGAACCGAGCGAGCAGCCACCGGGTGAAGTCGAGCAGCCGGCGCGCCTTGAGTCGGTAGGTGCCGGAGGGCCGCACGAGGGGCTCGAGCTTCGAGGCCGGCGTCGCCACCAGCCGTGCGGGCACGAGCAGACCGCGAGCGCGCAGGGCCTCGACGGCCTGGGCCGCGCCGGGCCACGCCGTGTGCTGCGTGAGGATCGCGCCCACGGCGACTTCGAACGGGCTCCGCGCCGGCCACCAGCGCTGCGGGCCGTGGTGCGCGAGCAGCGCGCGGTAGAGCCGCAGCAGCCGAGCCTTCACGGGATCGCGCGGCGGACCGGGAATCCGGCGCCAGGCGCGCAGCACCGGGCGGGCTGACCGAATGCCCCTGCTCATCATCCTGCTCCAGACGCTGATCCTGGCGATCGCCGGCCCGGCGACCTCACCGGAATATCTCCCGTTGCGGGTGGCGGACGCCGAGGGGCTCTTCACGCGCGAGGGGCTCGAGGTGACGATCCGGACGACCCGGGCCGAGCCCGGCGCAGCCGAGGCGCTCGTGCAAGGGCAAGCCGACCTGGTCGCGACGTCGCTCGACGCGATGCTCCGATTCGGCCCGCGCTCGGTCGAACCAGGGTCCCCGGCTCGTCTTCGGGTTGACCGCCGCCCCGCCGGTGGCGCTCCTGGTGCCGACCTCGCAGGCGTCGCTCGTGAAATCGCTGAATGACCTGCCCGGCACCAAGGTCGGCGTCTCGAGCCCCGGCGCGCCAGAGCACGCCTGGTTCGGCTGGCTCCTGGCACAGAGCGGGTTGAGCATCGCCCAGGTCTCGGTCGTGAGCTACGGCACCCGCGGGCTCGTCGGCGCCGTGGAGGGCGGCGACGTTCACGCCGGGCTCGTCCCGGAGCCGTTTGCCTCCAGGCTCCTGGCCGACGGTCGCGCCACCGCGCTGCTCGACCTCCGGACGCCAGCCGGGGTGACGCAGGCGCTGGGCGTGTCCACCGTCAACGCCGCCGTCTTCGCGCGCGCCGATCGGCGGCCGCGCGACCAGAGCCTGACCGCCTTCGCGCGCGCCGTCCTCGCCGCCGAGCAACGGATCGCGACGACGGGGGCCGAGGAGCTCGTCGCCCGACTCGGCAAGCGGATCACCACGCCCACAGAGGAATTCACGGCCCGGCTGGACGCCACCCGGCGGATCTACCTCACGGACGGGCTGGTGACGTCCGATCAGCTCCGCGAGTCGATCGCGCTGATCCGAGCGCATCAGCCGTTGCCGGCCACCGCGCGCGTGCCCGCGCCGGCGGAGCTACTGCACGTCGAGCCACTACGCCGGGCGCTCACCGCGCCGGCGGGGCGCTGACTGGCACCCCGAAGGAGGCCAGCAGCCGGGCCGTCTCCTCGAGCGGCAAGCCGACGACGTTCGAGTAGGATCCCTCGAGCCCGACCACCAGCGCTCCGCCGCGCCCCTGGATGGCGTAGGCGCCGGCCTTGTCGAGCGGCTCACCGGTGGCCACGTAGGCGGCGATCGCGGCGTCGTCATAGTCGGCCATGCGGACCCGGCTGACGACGGTGATGGTGTCTTCCCGCCCGGTCCGGCCATCCACCACGGCGACGCCCGTGAGGACCTCGTGCTCGCGCCCCCGGAGGTGCCTCAGCATCCCTCGCGCCGCCTCGGCGTCGGCCGGCTTGCCGAGAACGTCCGAGCCGACCACGACGATGGTGTCGGCGCCCAGGATCACGCCCTCACCCAGCCGCGCCGCCACGGCGCGGGCCTTGTCGAGCGCCAGGCGAGCCACCGCCTGGGGCAACGGCCCGGATGTCAGGGTTTCCTCGATATCGGCGGGCACGACCTGGAACGCAGAGCAGAGGGAACTCAGCAACTCCCGCCGCCTCGGCGAGGCGGAGGCGAGGACGAGGATTGCTCGACCTCTACGTGACGATCAGCGGGTGGGCATCGGTCACGACGCGGGTCTGCGCGTCGATGGCCGCCCGGATGTGCTTGGGGAGGTTGAAGGAGTGCTGGTGCGTGTAGCCGTCCCAGTAGGCCAGCGGGCCCTTGATGCGGTCGGCGATGAGCCGATCGACGGCCGCGCGATCCTGCTTCATGGGATCGACCTTCTTGGTGGCCGTGATGAAGCCCCACGGCGTGCCGAAGCAGGAGATGAAGGTCTGGTAGCCGGCCACCACCGGGAAGACGTCCTTGAGGGTCCGGTTGATGGCGCTGAAGAACCCCAGCTCGCCGACCTTGGTCATGCCGGCCTGCATGGTCATGGCCCCGCCGGGCGTGAGCCGGTCGCGGACCAGCGTGTAGAACTCCTTGGTGAAGAGCAGACACGCCGGGCCCTCTTCCAGGGGCTCGACCAGGTCGATGCTGATGAAATCGAAGCGCTCGCTCGTCTTCTCCAGATAGGCCCGCGCGTCCTCGTGACGCAGCTCGGTCCGGGCGTCCTCGAACGCGCCCTGGTGCATCTCGGGCAGGTGCTTCTTGCAGAGGTCGACGACCTCGCCATCGATGTCGACCATGACGGCGTGGGTCATCGAGGGATAGCGAAGCATCTCGCGGAGGGTGGCGCCCTCGCCGCCACCGATCACCAGCCCGGACCGTGGCGCCGCCTCGGCGGCCAGCATGCCCGGATGGACGAGGGCCTCGTGATAGATGAACTCATCACCCTGGCTCGACTGGATGCGGCCGTCGAGGACCAGCACCTTGCCGTACGCCCCGGTCTCCATGATCTCGACGTGCTGAAACTTCGTCTGCGTCTCGACGATGGTCCGCTTGATGGCGTGCATGTGGCCTTCGACCGCGGTCGTCGGCTCGAAGAACCACTTGTAGGACTGCGGGGTGATCAACTGACCGCGACCGGGCTCTTGTTGATGACCGCGACCGGGCTCTTGTTGACGATCGGCGTCTGGGAGTTGAGGAACATGCCCCGCTGTAGCTCGACGACCGAGGCACGCTCCGCGCCGAACTGCTCGACCAGGTAGTTGGCCGCCACGCTTGGCTGCAGAACCTCGCCGCAGGAGAAGATGTCGACCGCGGCGTACCGGTACTCCGGCCAGGTGTGGATGGAGAGGTGGGACTCGGCGATGACGACCACGCCGCTGATGCCGAACGGGTTGAACTCGTGGAAGACCACGTCCACGATGGTGGCCTGAGCCCGCTTTGCCGCTTCGACCAGGGCGCCCTTGACCGACTCCAGGTTGTTGATGGCGTCCGAGTCGCAGTCGAACAACTCGAGAAGCAGGTGCCGCCCCAGCGCGTTCAATCCAGTGTCCCTCCTTGGACCGATCCGGCCATCTACCGCACCTCTCCTGCGACGTCGCCTCACGTCGCCGTTTGGGCGGCGAAAAAAGTTTTTCGCCACCGACGAAATCTGTTTCACTCTAGGGTCCGTGCTACCCCATTGCAAGAAAAAAACACGTGCGCGCCACAATTTGGTCCGCACGCGGACTCTGCGCCGTCGCCGCGAGCGTCACTGACGCCGTCTCCGGCGCCCTTCAGCCGTCCTCTCGCCGCTGTTTCACGGTCCGTCAACCGCTTCCTCTCCGTCCGAGCACCGTCCGTCGAGCGCCACGCCGCACCGCCACGGGTCAACGGCGCCGCCCGACGACGGCGTCGAGCTGAAACGCCGCCGACGTGACTCCGAGAGGCCGCGAATGCGCCTCGGAGCGGTCGCCGCGCGACTCCACGCCGTGGCCGTGCGCCGCCGAGCTGCCGTGACGCGCCACCGACGGCGCCATTCCGACGGCGACGGCGGCCGGGACGATCCGAGCCCCGACGGCGCGTCGGCGTGGCCGCTCGGAGTCGCGCCGTGGCCGCTCAGAGTCGCGCGGTGGTCGCTCCGAGTCGTGTCGCGGCCGTTCGGAGTCGCGCCGTGGCCGTTCGGAGTCGTGTCGCGGCCGTTCGGAGTCGCGCCGCGGCCGCTCCGAGTCGCGCTGCGGCCGCTCCGAGTCGCGTCCACGGCAGCTCGGAGTCGCGCTGGCGGGCTGGAAGCGCGCCGCCCGGGGCCGAAAGCACGCCGAGTGGCGTCGGACGATCGACGGCAGCGTCCAGTGAGCGACGCTCGGCGTCCGCCAGGCGACGCGAGATGCTCGCGCAGCTCCGAAATGGAGTCGCTGGCATCGCGAGTGCGAGCTCTGGAGGCGGTCGACGGCGTGCTGAAGCGTCGTCGGAGTCACTTTTCTCTTGCGTTCGTTCGACGGCTCGGTAAAGTGACCAAAGATTTCTCTCCGCCCTGGTGGCGGCACGGTGATTGGAGGCGAGATCTCACGGTGAGGAGGGGCGAATGACGAAGAAGGTGACGATGGCGGCGGCAACCGCGGGTCGCGCGGAAGGCGGCACCACCCTCAATGCCTTCGACAACGCGCTGCTCGCAGCAGGCATCGGCAACATCAACCTCATCAAGGTCTCGAGTATTCTGCCTCCCGAGGTTCCGGTCATCGATCTCCCCAAGATCAAGCCCGGCGCGCTCATCCCGACCGCCTACGCGGCCATGACCAGCGAGACGCCCGGCGAGACCGTCGCGGCCGCCGTCGGCTACGCGGTCCCCGACGATCCGGCCAAGAACGGCGTCATCATGGAGTTCCACGGCGTCGCCTCCAAGGCCGAGGCCGAGCGGCAGATTCACGCCATGCTCGAGGAGGCCTTCCGGGTGCGCGGTGAAACCATTCGCGATCGGGGCGTGGTCGCGGTCGAGCACACCGTCGTCAAGGCGGGGTGCGCGCTGGCGGCCATCACGCTGCTGGCCGACGAGGATCTCGTCTAGGCGCCCAGCCGCGGCTGACGGCCTGGATGCGTCCCGCTTCTCCCTGCTTCATCGCCAGTGACCGGCCCTTCTCGGAGGGCCGGATCATTGTTTATGGCATCCCCTTCGAAGGCCGGGTCAACCTGCGCAAGGGAGCCGACGGCGGCCCGCGTGACCTCCGACTGGCCTCCGACTCGATCGAAACCTACTCCCCCTGGGCCGAGCTCGACCTGGAAGACTTGCCGCTCGCCGACATCGGCGACTGCGAGCTGCCGGCGGGTGTGTCACCCCGGGAGCAGCTCGATGCCGCGCGCAAGGAGATCGCCGCGTGGTGGCGGCCCGGGCTCATCCCCTTCATGCTGGGCGGCGATCACACGGCCACCGTGCCCGTGATCGAGGCACTGGCCCCGTCCTTCCCCGAGCTGCAGATCCTGCAGCTGGACGCGCACCCCGACACCCGCGAGGAGTTCCTGGGCGAGCGCTACAACTACGCCTCGGCCATGGCCCGCGTGATGGACACCGTGGCGCCCGGAGCGCGTATTCCAGATCGGCATGCGCACCGGCTCGCGCGAGGAGTACCTGAACCGCCGGCCGAACTTCTATCCGGTGCTGGCCGGCCACCCGGTGGACATCGTGCGCAGCCTCCTGCCCCGGCTGCGGAGCGCCCCGCTCTACGTGACGATCGACGTGGACGTGCTCGATCCCAGCGAGGCGCCGGGCACCGGCTCCCCCGAGCCCGGCGGCCTGCGCGTGCCCGAGCTGCTCGAGATCGTCCGCATGCTGAGCGACTGCCAGATCATCGGCGGCGACCTGGTGGAGGTCGCGCACGCCTGGGATCCGAGCGGCCGCACCGGCATCGCGGCCTCCTGGGTGATCCGCGAGGCGATGCTGACCTGGTGGGGCCACGTCAAGTGAGCGCGCGGACGGCCAGCCGGGAGCGGGAGTACACCGCGCCGCGGCTCTACGAGATCGCCTTCGACATGAACCGCAAGGGCGAGGTCGATTTCCTCGTCCACTGCTTCAAGCGCTTCGCAAAGCGGCCGGTCCGGCGCGTCCTCGACATCGCGTGCGGCACCGGGCCGCACCTGGTCCGGCTGGCCGAGCGGGGCTACCAGGCGGCCGGGCTCGATCTCTCCGCCCGGAACATCGAGTACCTGGGCGAGCGGCTGGCCGACAAGGGCCTCAAGGGCGACCTGGTGGTCGGCGACATGACCGACTTCCGGCTCAAGCGTCCGGTCGACGCCGCCATCTGCATGCAGGACTCGCAGGGCCACCTGCTGACCAACGCGCAGCTGCTGGCCCATCTGCGGAGCGTGGGACGCAATCTCCGGAAAGGTGGCCTCTACATCTTCGACCGCTACATGGCCTCCTCGTGGACCAACCCGGCGCGCTCGTGGTCGTGGTCGCGCCGCCGCGGCGGGCTCATCGTCCGCGCCTCGTTCTCGGCGCTCAACGACGTCAATCCGGTCTCGCAGGTGTTCAAGGAGCACATGACGCTGGAGGCCGTGGAGAACGGCACCCATCGGGTCTACCGGCAGACCCACCTCTCCCGCATGGTGTTCCCCCAGGAGCTGCGCGGCCTCGTCGACCTCGCCGGCGGGTTCGAGTTCGTGCAGTGGTTCTTCGGCTTCAAGCCCCACCAGGTGCTCGAACGCTCCCGGCATCCCCTGCTGATGGTGGTCGTCCTCCGAAAGCGCTGAAGCGCCGCGTGGCCCGCGTCCGGTAAGCTGCCGGCGTGGCCAGGGCCGCGGTCGTCAGGCTGAAGCGCGGGCACGAGCAGCGGGCCCGGACCCATCCGTGGATCTTCAAGGGTGACGTGGCCGACGTCGCCGACGTCACGCCGGGCGACGTGGTCACCGTTCGCGACGCGGGCGGGCGCTTCGTGGGTCGCGGCGTGTTCAACCCCCGGCCGGCGCTCTGCTGCCGCATTTTCACGTGGACCGACGAGCCCGTCGACGAGGCGTTCATCGCCCGTCGCATCGACGCCGCCCTGGCCGCACGCGCGCAACGACCGTCGCCCGAGCTGGGGCGTCTGGTCTGGAGCGAGGCCGACGGCCTACCGGGGCTGGTGGTCGATCGCTACGGGCCCGTGGTCGTCGTCCAGTGCGGCACGCTCGGCATGGTGCGGCTCCGGACGGCCGTCGTGGCCGCGCTGCGCAGCCGGCTGGGCGATCTGCCGATCATGAGCATGGACGATTCCACGATGGCCGGCCTGGAGGGCTTCGCGCCGGCCGCGGGCTGGATCGACCAGCCGGGCCCGGAGGAAGTCATCGTCGACGAGGTCGGCGTGCGACTGGCAGTCCGGCCGGGCAGCGGACACAAGACCGGCTTCTACCTCGATCAGGCCGACAACCGCGTGCGGGTGACGCCGAGACGTGGGGCCCGGCGCGACGCTCGACGTCTTCGCCTACACCGGCGCGTTCGCGTGCCACGCGCTCCGGGCCGGCGCGGCGCGCGCGGTGTGCGTGGAGTCCTCGCCGGACGCCGGCGCCGCCGCCCGGAGGAATTTCGAGCTGAACGGCTTCGCCGGGCGAGCCGAGGTGCGGGCGGTCGAACGCGTTCGACGAGCTGCGCCGGCTCGAGCGCGCCCGCGAGCGCTTCGATCTCGTCGTGCTCGATCCCCCGCCCTTCGCCCGCGGCCGGACGGCGCTGGCCGCCGCCCTGCGCGGCTACAAGGAGATCAACCTGCGCGCGCTCCGCCTGCTGAGGCCCGGCGGGCGCCTGGCGACCTTCTCGTGCTCGCATCACGTCGACCAGGACACGTTCGAGCGCACGGTGCGCGAGGCCGCCGACGACGCCTCGGTGCGCCTGCGCGTGCTCGACCGCCTGGGCCAGGCCAGAGACCACCCGGTGCTGCTGACCGTGCCGGAGACGCGCTATCTGAAAGGACTGCTGCTCGAGGCGCTCTGAGCCCGCCGGGCGCGACCAGGCACGCGCTACCAGGGGCGCGTCTCGCCGGGCTTGAAGACCCAGATGGTGTCGGGGTCGAGGCCCAGGCGCTCCGCCTCGGCCCTCAGGCGCACGGGTGGCTGGCCCAGCGGCTCCTCCGCCAGGTCGAACGTGCCCCAGTGCATGGCGAAGAACCGGCGCGCGCGGACGTCGGCGAAGATCTGCAGCGCCTCCTCCGGCGAGGTGTGCGTGAATTTCATGATCACGGGCGGCTCGTAGGCGCCGATCGAGATCGCCGCCAGGTCGAACGGTCCCATCCGCTCGCCGATCGCCTTGAAGTACGGCGCGTAGTACCCGGTGTCGCCGCCGAAGAACAGGCGTCGATCGCCGCCGGCCACCACCCAGCCGCTCCACAGCCGGCGGTTCATCTCGAACCACGAGCGGGCCGTCCAGTGCTGCACCGGCACGCACGTGAGCGTGAGCCCGCGCTCCGGGCGGCTGTCCCACCAGTCGAGCTCGACCACGTCGGTGATACCGAGATCGGCGAACCACGCGCGCAGGCCGAGCGGCACGTAGAAGCGCGGGTGGTGCGCCTCGGCCAGGCGCCGTACCGTCGCCTCGTCCAGGTGGTCGTAGTGGTCGTGCGAGATCAGCACGACGTGGATGGGCGGCAGGTCCTCGAAGCGCAGGCCGGGCGGCGTGACCCGCGGGGGACCGGCGAACGACAGCGGGCTGGCGCGCTCCGACCACTGCGGATCGGTGAGGATGTTCACGCCGGCCAGCTGGATCAGTAGCGTGGCGTGGCCGATCCACGTGACCGTGGGCTCGCCCTGGTTGCTCGCGCAGCGCGGCGCCGTCGTTGGCGACGCGCGGCAGCTCGATGCGCCGGGGAGAAAAGGTGGCCGCCCACATGCGCCGCACGAAGAACGAGGTGCGCGTCCAGAAGGGCGGCCGGGCGAAGTCGGGATTGGCGTTGGCGAAGCCGTGCTCGCGGTGATGGGCCGGGGCGCCGGGGACGGGGCCACCCACGCCGCGGGTGCAACCCATCCCCAGGAACGCGGCGAGAAGGGCAAGGCCGACCAGCTGCCGCCCGCGGCCGCCGAGCGGTCGAACGCTCAGGCCACCTCTCCCGCCGGCAGCTCGACGGTGAAGATCGCGCCGCGGCGGTCGGTGCGGTTCTCGCCGCGCAGCCGGCCCTTGTGCTCGGTCACGATGCCGTAGGACACCGAGAGGCCCAGACCGCTGCCCTCGCCCGGCGGCTTGGTGGTGAAGAACGGATCGAACAGGCGCGACAGCGCGTCGTGCTCGATGCCGGGGCCGGTGTCGAGCACCTCCAGCAGCACGGTGGCGCCGACGGCGCGGATGCGCATGGTCACCACCCGCTCGCCGTCCTGCTTGACCATGGCCTGGTGCGCGTTCTGCACGAGGTTCAGCACCACCTGCTGCATCTGATTCTCGTCCGCCCACACCGGCGGGGACGACACCACGTCCGTCTCGATGCGGATCTGGTCCTGCTCGAGCTGATAGCCGATGAGCTCGATCACGCGCCGCGACCTGGTCGGCCAGCGAGCACGGACGCCGCTCGGGCGGATAGTGGCGGGCGAAGAGCAGGAGGTTCTGCACGATGCGCGCCGCCCGCGAGGCTTCGTCGGCGATGATCTTCACCCGATCCCGCACGTGCGGCGTCACGTCCGAGTGATCGAGCAGCAGGTGGGCCTGGCCCAGGATCGTGGTGAGCGGATTGTTGATCTCGTGGGCCACGCCGGAGGCCAGCTCGCCGACGGCCGAGAGCTTCTCGGCGTGCACGAGCTGGGCCTGCGTGCGGCGCAGCTCCTCGAGCTGACGCACGGTCTCGGAGTAGAGCCGGGCGTTGTCGAGCGCGATGCCGATCTGGTCGGCGGTGGCCTCCACCAGCGCGACCTCGCGCTCGGAGAAGGCGTCGCGGATCTGGCGGCCGAGCGACAGCGTCCCCAGGATCCGGCCGCGACCGTGGATCGGCCACGCACAGGAAGCCGCGCATCCGGTCCTTCTGGACCGTCGACTTGGCGGCCGGCAGCAGGTTCGGGGACTGCACCACGTTCTTGATGTTGAGGGTCTCGCCGGTGGAGGCGACCCGGCCGATGAGGCCGGTGCCGACGGCGAGCTCCTGGTTGATCTCGCGCAGCGGGTCCGACAGGCCGCGGTCACCACGCAGGCGCAGGGTCCGGCCGTCCTCCGAGAAGAGGTGCAGGCTGGAGATCTCGTGCCCGGTGACGTGCGTGAGGGCATCGAGCGCGGTGCGCAGGACTTCCTCGACGTCGAGCGAGCGGCTCACCGTCTCGGCGACGGTGTGCAGGATCTCGAGATGACGCTCCACGGGCGGGCCGGCGTCAGCCGGCGGAGGGCAGCGCTCGCCGCGCGCTGGACAGCGCGCTCTCCACCGCGGCGAGGTCGGGACCCGTCAGGTCGCCCAGCTCGGCGGCGATACCCAGGAGCAGGGCGAGCTCGCCGAGGTGCTGGGCCGCCTCTTTCGATTGTCCGCTTGCGGCCAGCCGCGCCGCCGCCAGCGCGGCGGTCTCCAGGCGGCTCCCCGTCGAGCTGCGCGCCGCGGCGGCCATGCCGCGGGCAGCGCGGAACACGGCGCGCGCCAGCGCCGGCCAGGGCCCGTCGGTCGGCTCGGGCGTCTCGGCCGCCTCGCCGACGCCGCCACCGCCCTGCGGAGTCCCGCGGTCACGGCGCGATCGAGATAGGAGAAGTCGAAGGGCTTGGCCACGTAGTCGAAGGCGCCGAGCTTGAGCATCTCCTTGGCCAGGGCGACGTCTTCGTTGGCCGTCACCATGATGACCGGCACGTCCGGATCGGCGCGCCGGATGCGACGGAGCACCTCGACGCCGTCGATCCCGGGCATGCGGACGTCGAGCAGCACGAGATCGGGACGCAGACGGCCCAGCGCGGCGAGCGCCGCCTCGCCATCGGGCGCGCCCTCGACGCCGAAGCCCTGGCTCTCGAAGTACTCGCAGAGCACGTCACGCACCGGCTCTTCGTCGTCGACGACCAGAATGCGCCCCAAGCCGTTGGCGTCGCTGCTCATGGTACGGATTATCTTAGCAGAGGGGGGCCCGACGACCCGCACTGCGCGGGTGTCACGACCCCCGGCCGAGGGAGTCGGGGAAAACCCGGCGGGCTGCCGGAACAGCCGGCCTTATGCGCCGGGGCGGGCGATAGCGGCGTAGACGCCTTCGAGCGCCGCGTCGAGCTTGGCGGGGTCCTTGCCGCCGGCCTGGGCGATGTCCGGACGGCCGCCACCGCTGCCGTCGACGGCCCGCGCCACCTCCTGGACGAGCTTGCCGGCCTGGAATCGCTTGGTCAGGTCCTTGGTGACCGCCGCGACGAGGTTGACCTTGCCCTCCAGGACGCTGCCCACGACCACGATGCCGGAGCCGAGCCGGTCGCGCAGCGTGTCGGCCACCGCCCGCAGGCCGTCGGGGTCGAGCCCGTCGATGCGGCCGGCCAGCACCGCGACGCCGTTGACCTGCCGGGCGCCGGCCGCAAGGTCGTCGGCCTTCGAGCGTGCGGCCTTGCCCTGCGAGCTCCTGCAGCTGGCGCTCGAGCACGCGCTGCTCGTCCAGCAGCTTGCGCAGCCGCTGCGGGCACCTCGGCCGGCGAGATCTTCAGGATGTCGCCGATCTCGCGCAGCACGCGCTCCTGTGCGCGCCGACCGTCTCGAGCGCCGCCGGCGCCCGCCACCGCCTCGATGCGGCGCACGCCGGAGGCCACCGCGCCCTCGGTCGACGACCTTGAGGAGGCCGATCTGGCCGGTCTGCTCCAGATGCGTGCCGCCGCAGAGCTCGGTCGAGAAGTCGCCGATCCGCACCACGCGCACGCGGTCGCCGTACTTCTCGCCGAAGAGCGCCATGGCGCCGGACGCCGAGCGCCTCCTCGAGGTCCATCACCTCGTTGGTGACCGGCGTGTTGGCCTGGACCTGCTCGTTCACCAGCTCCTCGATCTGCTCGACCTCGCGGTCCTTGAGCGAGCCGCCGTGGGAGAAGTCGAAGCGCAGATGATCGGGCGCCACGAGCGAGCCGGCCTGCGTCACGTGCGTGCCGAGCACCCGGCGCAGCGCGGCGTGGAGCAGGTGCGTGCCGGTGTGGTGCTGGCGCAGGCCCAGGCGGCGCGGCGATTCGATGGTGACCGCCACGTCCTCGCTCTCGTGGAAGCCCCCCGACTGCACGCTGCACGCGGTGGACGATCAGCTTGGAGCCGCGGTAGTACGTGTCGACGATCTCGCCGCGGCCCTTGCCGGCCGACCAGCGTGCCCGTGTCGCCCATCTGGCCGCCGGACTCCGCGTAGGCCGGCGTGCGGTCGAGAATCATCTCGACCTCGTCGCCCGTCGCGCGGCCTCGGCCACGCGCTGGCCGCCGCGCGACGATGCGCCAGGATCTTCGCCGGGCGACGTGAGCGACTCGTAGCCGACGAACTCGATGGGCGGGATCTCGGCGCCGAGGCGCTGATAGAGCGCCGGCGCTCTCGGCGCCGTCGGCGGCGCCGAACGTCGCGCCCGCGCGGGCGCGCTCGCGCTGCGCTTCCATCTCGGCCTCGACCGCCGCGCGCGTCGTCGTCGGTCACCCGCCAGCCGCCGTCCTGCGAAGACCTCCTCGGCCAGATCCATGCGGAAAGCCGTAGGTGTCGTAGAGCGTGAACAGGAACTGCCCGTCGACCGGCTGCGCCGCGTTGCGCGGCGCGGCGCTGCGCACGTACTCCTCGATCTTGCCGCATGCCGCGTGTCGAGCGTCTCGGCGAAGCGCTCCTCCTCGCCGCGCACCGCCTCCTGCGATGCGCGCGCGCTCCGTCACGAGCTCGGGATAGGCCTCGCCCATCAGGTCACCGACCCAGTCCACGGTCTTCCAGAGGAAGGGCTCGGTGAGGCCGAGCATCCGGCCGTGGCGCATCGCCCGGCGCATGATCCGGCGCAGCACGTAGCCGCGCCACTCGTTGGAGGGCGTCACGCCGTCGGCGATGAGGAACGTGGCGGTGCGCGCGTGGTCGGCGATGACGCGCATCGAGACGTCGTCGTCCTCGTTGCCGCCGTAGCGCTTGCCGGCGAGCTCGCTCACGTCGCGCGATGAGCGGCGCGAAGCAGGTCGGTGTCGTAGTTCGAGAGCTTGCCCTGCATCACCGCGGCGATGCGCTCGAGCCCCATGCCGGTGTCGATGGACGGCTCGGGCAGCGGCGTCAGCGTGCCGCTGCGCGTCGCGGTTGAACTGCATGAAGACGAGGTTCCAGATCTCGAGCCAGCGGTCGCACTCGCAGGCCGGACCCAGGCACGGCCGGCCGGCCGCGACCTCCGCGCACGGCAGATGGTCGCCCTGGTGGAAGTGCACCTCGGAGCACGGACCGCAGGGGCCGGTGTCGCCCATCGCCCAGAAGTTGTCCTTCTCGCCCAGGCGCAGGATGCGCTCGTCGGGCAGCCCGGCCACCTGCTTCCAGAGGGCGAAGGCGTCGTCGTCGTCGGTGAAGACGGTGGCGATGAGCCGGCTGCGCGTCGATGCCCAGCTCCCGGGTGAGGAACTCCCAGGCGAAGCGCGATCGCGTCTTCCTTGAAGTAGTCGCCGAAGGAGAAGTTGCCGAGCATCTCGAAGAACGTGTGGTGGCGCGCGGTCCGGCCCGACGTTCTCGAGGTCGTTGTGCTTGCCGCCGGCCCGCACGCACTTCTGGCAGGTGGTGGCGCGCACGTACGTCGCGCCGCTCCTCGCCGAGGAAGACGTCCTTGAACTGCACCATCCCGGCGTTGGTGAAGAGCAGGGTCGGGTCGTTGCCCGGGACGAGCGACGACGAGCGCACCCGGGTGTGGCCGTTGCGCTCGAAGTACTTGAGAAAGGCTTCGCGGATGTCCGTGCCGGTCATGGGAGGGTCATTGTACCATCCGCTCAATCCTCCTCTGCCGACCGGGCCAGCACCTCACGGACGACCTGGGCGACCACTGTTCCGGGAAAGCCGCGACGGAGCAGGTGGTCACGCAACCGGGCCGCCGCCTTGTCGGGAGCGACGCGGGCCAGCGCCGCGAGCCGGCGACGGGCCAGGCGCCGCGCCTGCTCGCAGCTGGTCGCCCCGGCCCAGCGGCGCCACGCGCCGCCTCGATCAGCGGGCTCGCCACACCCCGCGCGCGCAGCTCGGCGCGCAGCCGCCCGGCGCCGTAGCCCCGCGCGGCGCGCGTGGAGACCCAGTGGCGGGCGTAGGCGGCGTCGTCCACGTAGCCGCGGGCGACGAGGTCGGAGACGACAGCCTCGGCAACAGCAGGCTCAGCACCGCGGCGGCGAAGCCGAGCGGTCAGCTCGGCTTCGGTCCAGCCGCGGCGGGAGAGCAGATCACCCGCCGCCAGGCGGGTGGCCTTGAGATCGAGGGCCCGCCGGGGCGTGCGGATGGGACGCTACTTGAGCGCCACCGGCGCCCGGAGCCCGAGCGTCTCGCGAACCTTGGCTTCCAGGTCGACCAGCGTGACCGCGTTCTCCTGGAGCCACTTCTTCGCGTTTTCGCGCCCCTGCCCGATCCGCTCCGTCTTGTAGGAGTACCAGGTGCCGGACTTCTCGACGATCCCCTGCTCGACGGCGGCATCGAGGACCGTGCCGGCCTTGGAGACCCCTTCGCCGTAGATGACGTCGAACTCGGCCTCGCGGAAGGGCGGGGCCAGCTTGTTCTTCACGACCTTCACCTTCGTGCGGACGCCGACCGACTCCGTGCCGTTCTTGATGGCGTCCTGGCGCCGGATGTCCAGGCGCACGGAGGCGTAGAACTTCAGCGCGCGCCCACCCGTGGTCGTCTCCGGGTGAGCCGAACATGACGCCGATCTTCTCGCGGATCTGGTTGATGAAGACGACGCAGGCGCCGGAGCGCGAGATGGCGGCGGTGAGCTTGCGCAGCGCCTGGGACATGAGGCGCGCCTGCAGGCCGGGAAGCGAATCGCCCATGTCGCCGTCGAGCTCGGCGCGCGGCACCAGCGCGGCCACCGAGTCGATCACGATGACGTCGACCGCGTTGGAGCGGACCAGCGTCTCGGTGATCTCCAGCGCCTGCTCACCGGTGTCGGGCTGCGAGATCAGCAGCTCGTCGATGTTGACGCCGAGCTTTCTGGCGTAGATGGGGTCGAGCGCGTGCTCGGCGTCGATGAAGGCGGCGATGCCGCCCAGGTTCTGGGCCTCGGCGATGACGTGCAGGGCGAGCGTGGTCTTGCCGGAAGACTCCGGCCCGTAGATCTCGACGACCCGGCCGCGCGGCAGCCCGCCGATCCCCAGCGCCACGTCGAGCGACAGCGCGCCGGTGGGGATGACCGCGATCTCCTCGAGCGGCCCGCCTGCGCCGAGCCGCATGACCGAGCCCTTACCGAACTGTCGCTCGATCTGCGAGATCGCCAGCTCGAGGGCCTGGCGCCGGTCGTTCTTGCTCTCAGCCATGCATGGCTCCTTCTGTGTGGTGGAGGTCGGCGCTGCAGCTCACGCGAGCATCCTAGGGCGCGTCGCGAGGGCCGTCAATGTCTGGAATGAGAAACAGCGGCGTAAGGGCCGCCTCGCGATCACTCTTCGCGGCGGGCGACGTACCCCTTGCGGCTCATGCACCGGTTCAGGACGTCCCGATCGACGCGGTCCGAGCGCCAGACGGCGAACCAGTACGGCCGGTGCGCCTCGCGCCGGCAGACCTCGAGGTCCTGATCGAGCTTGGCCGGCGTCAGCCCGGGCCGCTCGTAGATCCAGCGCTCGCTCGCACAGCCGGCGAGCAGGGTGACGCTCACGATGCCCACGACGCTCACGACGCGGCGATTCATCGGGAGGGCTGCCAGCGCTCCCAGCACGCGAGCGCGTCGGCCCGGCCGCGCGCGAATGCCTCGGCCATCCGGGTGGGATCGAGATCGAGCGGCCGCAGCCGCAGCGGCGTGGCGGGGGCCAGCACCTGGATCTCGACCTCGGGATGGCGGAATCGCGCCAGCTCGGTGTCGCGCCGGATCTGATGGAGCATCGCCATCTCGAACGCCTCCTCGAGCGTGCGTCGCAGATTGCTCGGCGCCTGGCCGGGCTCCTCCGCGGCGTAGCTCAGGAGCACCAGCGCCCGGCCGACCGGCACCCCCGCCGCCAGCGCCTCCAGCACGGGCGCCCGGGCGATCAGACCGCCGTCGACCAGGACGCCGCCGTCGAGGGCGACCGGTGGGAACGCGCCGGGCACCGCGGAGGTCGCCATGAGCGCGTCCACCGTGACGGTGGAGTTGTCGAAGAGCCGCGCGGTGCGGTGGGCCAGGTCGGCCGTGACGATCAGCAGCCGCGTCGGGGAGGCGCGCACCCGATCCAGATCGACCGAGCCCGTGATCAGCTCGCGCAGGGGCGCGGGATCGAGCAGAGAGCCGGCGCCGTTGAGCGCCACCAGCGTGAGCCAGCCAGGAAGCAGCCCGGCGAAGAGCACGCCGGGCCGCAGCGCGTAGACCTGCTCGCGGGTCACCGTCTTCCAGAGCGCCTCGAGCCGGTCGAGGCGGCCGTCGGCCAGCATGGCGGCCGTCAAGGCGCCGGCGGACGAGCCGGCGACGAGCCGGACCGGCGCCCCGCGCTCGACCAGCGCGGCGGCGGCGCCGGCTTCCCAGGCGCCCTTGGCGCCGCCACCGGTGAGCACCAGCGCCAGCGGCGCATCGAGCGGCGCCCGCGCCGGCTCGCAGGCCGCGGCCGCCCACGCCGGGGCCAGGCCGAGCGCCAGCGTCAGCAGCGCGGTCAGCGCGGCAGCGTGGCCACGACGACGGCGCCGAGCACCATCAGGAAGGCGACGGCCTCGTTCCAGCGCGGCGACTCGCCGAGATAGAGCCAGGCGAAGGCCACGAACACCGCGATGGTGATGACCTCCTGAAAGATCTTCAGCTGCGCGGCGGTGAACTCGCCGTAGCCCCAGCGATTGGCCGGCACCTGCAGACAGTATTCGAAGAACGCGATCAGCCAGGAGACGAGGATCACCTTCCAGAGCGCCGTCGTCTTGAAGCGCAGATGTCCGTACCAGGCGGCCGTCATGAACACGTTGGAGGCGACCAGCAAGGCGATGCTCTTCACGGTGGCTCGGGCTCCTCTTGGGGGGACGTGGGACCGATGCAGCCGGCGTCACGGCGTCATTTTACCCGGCGGCCACCCGCGCCAGGGGTGCGGCGGCCAGCTCCGTGTAGCGCGCGCCCCGAGACGACAGGTTGCTGCGCATGAGCGAGACCCGCGTGACGTCGACGCGCCCGAAGTCCCGGGGCGCGGCCAGCGCCTCGGCCAGGCGCGGCTGGGCGTGGGGTTGACGCACGCGCCCGAGCGTGACGTGAGGGGACAACGCGCGCGCCTCGCGCTTGAAGCCGAGCGTCGCCAGCGCCTCGTCGACACGGCTGGCCAGGGCCGCCGTCTGCGCCGCGCCGGCCTCGATCCCCGCCCAGAGCACGCGCGGCCGGGCCGGCGAGGCAAAGGCGCCCAGCCCGCGGATGCCGAGCTGAAATGGTTCGCAGGCGGCCGCCGCCGAGGTCAGAGTCTCGGTCAGCGCGCCGAGTCGGTCGGCGTCGACGGCGCCGAGGAACTTCATCGTCACGTGGAAGCTGTCGGGCCCGACCCAGACCACGTCGCTGGCCACCGCCCGCAGCTCGTCCACGGCCGCGGCCAGTCTCCGCCGCACGTCGTCCGGAAGCAGGATCGCGACGAAGGCGCGGACGGTGGCTATCGGGGTTCCTGGCCGCCCAGGCGCCGGCGGAGCATGTCGAGCGCCATCTGCGACGATTGCCACTTCACCGACGCCCGACCGCCGGGGAACCGGAACTGGCGCGCCTCCACCGTGCCGGCCACCGCGACGCCGATGAAGACCGTGCCGACCGGCTTGGTCGGCGTGCCGCCGTCGGGACCGGCGATACCGGTGATGGCCAGGCCGCACGCCGCACCGGAGCGCTCGCAGGCCCCGCGCACCATCGCCTCGGCGCACGGCCGGCTGACCGCCCCGTGGACGCGCAGCACCTCGGCCGGGACGCCGAGCATCTCTTCCTTGGCGCGGTTGGAGTAGACGACCATGCCGCGCTCGAAGAACGCCGAGGAGCCCGGGATGTTGGTGAGCCGGTGACCGACCAGGCCACCGGTGCACGACTCGGCCAGTGCCAGCGTGAAGCCGCGCGCGACGAGCCGGCGGCCCACCGCCTGCTCGAGCGTCTCGCCGTCGCGGCCGTAGCAGTCCTCCCCGAGCGCCTCGACGATGCGATCCTCCAGCGCGGCCAGCGTCTGCGCCGCCGCCTCGGTGCTGACGCCGCGAGCGCGGAGCCGGACCGACACCTCGCCATCGACGCTGGCGGCCGAGACGGTCGCGTCGCTTCCGCTCTCGCCGGGCGCCAGCCACGCGGCCAGCCGCTCCTCGAGCTCGGCCAGGGACACGCCGGCGGTCCGCAGCGTGCGCATCGCCACCGCGGCGCCGCGGCCGGCGCGAGCGCGCGCGAAGTCCGTCAGGAGCGCGGTGGTCGCGGTCGTCAGCCCGCCGCGGGGCAGCACGACCCAGGCCGCGGCCTCCGTGTCCAGCACCCAGCCGGGCTCGCCGTCGGGCGCGGCCCACATGGTGGCGCCCTGGGGCAACAGCGCCAGCCGCTCGTCGCGGCGCGGCAGCGGACGGTCGCGCCGGCGGTGGAGGTCCTCGAGCGCGGCGAGCATCTTCTCGTTGAGGACCAGCCGCGTGCCGGTGGCGCGGGCCAGGACGCGGCGGGCGATGTCGGTGGGACCCGTGATGATGATCGTGAGCGGCGCCGCCGGGGTCAGGGAGCGCTCCAGCGCGATCTCGTCCTCGTCCACCACCGTGCGGCTCTCCAGTCCCACGCCGGCCGCGGCGAGGGCGGACACCACCGTGGCCGCGTCCTCATCGATCGGCGCGCTGGGGACGCCGAGCACGACCAGCCTCACGCCCGGGGTCAGAGCCATCCCAGACGCCTGGCGACGAGCAGCAGGGCGAGCGCGTAGAGCCCGGCGATCACGTCGTCGATCATCACGCCGATCCCGCCACCCAGCCGCTGCGAGACCCCGGCGGGAAACGGCTTCACGACGTCGAAGATCCGGAACAGGACGAAGCCCACCACGAGCACGACCGGGGTGAGCGGCACGGTGAGTACCGAGATCGTCATGCCGGCCACCTCGTCCACCACGATGGCGCCCGGGTCTTTGGTGCCGAGCGTCCGCTCCGCCACGTCGGAGGCCCAGGTGCCGACGACGAGGACGACCAGCAGGAATGCGGTGAGCGTGAGCGGCGACCACGGCAGGAGCCACAGCACGAGCGCGGTGACCGCGCTGGCCGCCGTCCCCGGCGCGATCGGCGCATAGCCGACGCCACCGACGGTCGCGATGACCAGGGCCAGCCGCGGGCGAAGCCCGCTAGGCGCGCTCGCCGACGAGCTCGTGTCCCTCGACCTCGGTGATACGCACGCGCGCGAAGCGCCCGGCGCTGAAATCGCGGCGACCCCGGAGGTAGACGACGCCGTCGATCTCGGGGGCCTGGCCCGCCGTCCGGCCCTCCCAGGCGAAGGTCTTGTCCTCGCTGGGTCCGTCCACCAGCACGTCGATGACCTGACCGACATGCTTGGCCGCGCGCTCCCAGGCGATCGTGTCGGCCGCTTCCTGCACACGCGAGGCCCGCTCGGCGGCGACCTCGGCGCTCACCTGATCGGCGAACGACGGCGAGGCGGTCCCCTCCTCGGGCGAGTACGTGAACACACCGAGGCGATCGAAGCGGACCTCGTCCACGAACTCCAGCAGCCGCTCGAACGCGGCCTCGGTCTCGCCGGGAAATCCGACCAGCACCGTCGTGCGCACGGTGACCTCGGGGATCGCGGCGCGGAACTGCGCCACGATGTCGCGCATCCGCCGGGCCGTCACCGCCCGCCGCATCGATCTCAAGATCGCGTCGTCGGCGTGCTGCACCGGCAGGTCGAGGTACGGGACGACCCGCGCCGTGGCCCAGCGCTCGACGAGCCGGTCGTTGACGTGGGCGGGATGCAGGTACATCGGACGGATCCACGGCATGCGGGTGTCGCCCAGCGCGTGCAGCAGGTCACCGATGTCGCCATTGCCGGGCAGGTCGCGCCCGTAGGCCAGCGTGTCCTGCGAGACCAGGATGGCCTCCTGCACACCGCGCGCGGTGAGCCCCTCGACCTCCCGCACGATGTCGGCGAGCGCGCGGCTGCGATGGCGCCCGCGAAACTGCGGGATCGCGCAGAAGGTGCAGCCCATGTCGCAGCCCTCGGCGATCTTCACGTAGGCGTACGGCACCTTGGCGGTGAGCAGCCGCGGGGTGGCCGCGTCGTAGAGGTAGCCGGGCGGGGCGGCGGTCGCCCAGTCGTGGCGGCCGGCGGCCTGGCGGACGAGATCGACGATGGCCGGCAGGTTGGAGGTGCCGAGGATGCCGTCGATCTCGGGCATCTCGCGCATGATGTCGCCGCCGTAGCGCTGGGTGAGACAGCCCGTGACGATCAGCGCCCGGCACCGCCCCCGCTCCTTGAGCTGCGCCAGCTCCAGGATCGTCTGCACCGACTCCTCGCGCGCGCGGTCGATGAACGCGCAGGTGTTGACGATCAGGCACTCGGCGTCCTCGGCTCGCTCGACCAGAGGGAAGCCGGCCTCGCTCAGGAGCCCGAGCATCAGCTCGGAGTCCACCTGATTCTTGGGACACCCGAGCGTCGTCAGATGCACCTTCATGAGAAGCGCAGTATACCGTGCTCCGGGAAAACCCCGGGGAACGCCTCCAACACGAGGCCGGAGTCACGGGGGCCGGAGGCCAGAGTCGGGATGCTCGAAACGCTGGGGGGTCTTAGGGGGGAGCGGCGCGCTCCCCCCTATTAACGACTATCGATAATTCGTGAACTGCAGCGCGATGCCCAGGTCCTTCTCCCGCAGCAGCGCCATCACCCGCTGCAGGTCGTCCTTGTTCTTGCCGGACACGCGGACCTGGTCCTCCTGGATCGCGGCCTGGACCTTCAGCTTGGCGTCCTTGACCAGCCGCACGATCTCGCGCGCTTTGTCGATGGGAATCCCCTGCTGCAGACCGATCTTCTGGCGCAGCACGCCGCCTCCGCCCGTCTCGACCGTGCCAAAGGTCAGCGCCTTCAGCGGCACGCCGCGCTTGTGCAGGCGGGACTGTAATATGTCGACCACCGCCTTGAGCTTCATCTCGTCGGGGGCGGTCACCTTGATGTCGGTCTTCTCGAGCTCGATCTCGTTCTTGCTGCCCTTGAGGTCGTAGCGGGTGTCGATCTCCCGCCGGGCCTGGTCCAGGCCGTTGGTGACCTCCTGCATGTCGATCTTGCAGACGATGTCGAACGAGTTGTCAGCCGGCATGGTCGAAGTCTACCGCAGGGGCACCGTCGCCACGCCTTTTGGCGCGACGAAGGTGAAGAGCTTGTCGGCCAGGCCGGTGTTCACCGTGATCTTGCTGAACTGCATGGTCACGGTGTTCTCGAACTGGTCGTAGGTCACCGCGCGACGCGCTTCCCACGAGCGGGGATCGACCGCGAGCACGAGCCGACTCATGGTGGGCAGCGGCTGCTTGGGGGTGAGGTCGAGCGTGATGTTGCCGTCCTTGTCCCGCGGCTCGGCCGGGTTCAGGAAGCGCACGGTGAAGTGCTCGCGCAGCCGGCCCAGCCCGGACAGGAACGACCCGGCCGGGCCGGACAGCGCCTCCGGCGCCGGGCCCACGTTCACCTGGCTCAGGGTCGGCGTGTACACCCACAGCGTCTTGCCGTCCGACACGATCTCTTGCGGGGTCGGATCGGAGTACTCCCAGCGCAGCTTGCCGCCCTTCTTCAGATAGACCGTCCCCTGGGCGGGGATGCTCTGGTTCAGGCTCTTGTTGAACGCGGTCTGGCTGAACTCCGCCTTGAGGTCGTTCATCTTGCCGTAGGCGCCTTCGAGACCGCGCACCACATCGTCGAGCGACGGCGCCGCCTGGGCGCGGGCGGCGACGGGGAAGGCCACCACGCCGCCGAGCAGAGCAGAAACGAGCAGGGCCAGGAGCATTCGCCTCATGGACTCACTTTACATGAGGCGAAGGCCACGCGCCGGGGCAGCGCGGTGGCCAGCCGGCGCAGGTAGTCCGCCCGCGAGATGGCGATGACGCCCAGCGAGGCCAGGTGCTCGGTCGGCATCTGGACGTCGATGAGCGTCGTCCCCACGCGCCGGGCATGCTCCACCAGGGCGACGACCGCCACCTTGGAGGCGTCGCTCACCCGATGAAACATCGACTCGGCGGCAAACAATCCACCGATGGCCAGACCATAGAGGCCCCCGGCGAGGGCCGCGTCCACCCACACCTCGACGCTATGGGCCCAGCCCAGATGGTGCAGCTGCACGTAGGCCTCGCGGATGGCCGGCGTGATCCACGTCTCCGCGCGCGCCGCGCATCCGTCGATGACGTCGGGAAAGGCGGCGTTGAGCGTGACGCGGAATCGCCCCTGGCGCAGCGTCCGGGCCAGGCGCCGGGCCACGTGCAGGCCGTCGAGCGGCAGGACCGCCCGGGGATCGGGTGACCACCACAGCAGCATGCGGGCGTCGTAGGGCCAGGGAAAGATTCCGCGCCGGTAAGCGGCAATGAGCGTCGCCGGCTCGAGGTCCGCGCCGTGAGCGACCAGACCCTCGGCATCGGCCTTCGCCGGGTCCGGGAAGCGGAAGCGGCACGCCGGCAGCCGCGCCGGCGCCGGCGTGGGCGCGATCGTGACGTCGACCAGCGTCAGCGCGCCCGCGTGATCTCGGCCGCCAGCAGCCAGTCGTCGGCGCGGGGCTCGAGGGTCACGCACTTGCGATTCCCTTGCCGATTCCATAGATGCGAACGACAAACTCGAGCACCGCCAGACTCTAGCACCGTGACGCTGTGGTAGGGTAACGGCCATGCTGAATGCCACGCGCGATCTCGTCCTGCCGACGACGATCACCGGCTCGTATCCGCGGCCGGCCTGGTTCACCGAAGGGCTGCGCGGCCGCGGCTTCAAGGACGCGCTGGGCGACTCGGCATTCCGCGAGCAGTACTTCGACGCGGCGGCGTGTCTCATGCGCGAGCAGGAGCGCGCCGGCCTTGACATCGTCAGTGACGGCGACGCCCGCTTCGATCTCACGGTGGGCGGCCGCTCGTGGTTCTTCTATCCGCTCGAGCGGCTGCGCGGCATCACCGGCCACGTCGATCGCACCTCGGCCGGCGGCTGGGGCTCGCTCAAGCCCGGCCACATCCTCTACGAGGTCCAGGAGGCGTGGCAGCCGCCGATTCTCGGCGAGCGCGTGGAGGCCGGGCCGCTGGACTACGCCGCGCTCTTCAAGGTGGCCCAGCGCTTCAGCGAGCGCCCGGTGAAGTTCGGCGCCATCAGCGCCCAGACGCTGGCCAAGATGCTGGTCAACCGCCACTATCCGACCGAGCGCGAGCTCATCATGGATCTGGCCGACATCTTCAACGCCGAGCTGCGCGCGGTGGCAGCGGCGGGCTGCCGGGTCATCCAGGTGGAGGAGCCGCGGCATCACATCTCGGGCGCCGACGGCACGGCCAGCGACGCCGATCTGCAGTTCTTCACCGACGCGATCAACCGCGAGATCAAGGGCGTGGAGACGGAAGTGTGGCTGCACACCTGCTGGGGCAATCCGAACCAGCAGCCGCTGCACTGGATCCGCCCCTCGTACGAGCGGGCGCTGCCGTATCTGCTGCAGACCAACGCCGACGTGATCACGCTGGAGTGCGCCTCCACTGCTGGCCGCGACCTGCCGCTGCTCGGGAAATATCGGACCGACAAGAAGATCGCCATCGGCGTGGTCAGCCACACGACGGCGGCGGTGGAGCCGCCCCAGGTCGTCGCCGATCTCATCCGCCGCGCGCTCGAGTGGGTGCCGCCGGAGCGGCTCATCCTCTCCACCGACTGCGGCTTCGGCCGCGAGGGGCTGGCGCGCCGCATCGCCTTCTACAAGTGCGTGGCCATCAACCTGGGCGCCAACATCGTCCGGCGCGAGCTGAAGCTGCCCGAGGTGCCGATCCCGGCCGCCGATCCGCGCTGGACGTTTGCCGGATGAGGCGCAGCGATGCGCTCGCGCCGCTGGTGGGCCTAGCGTGCGGCGCGCGGCGGGACTGGCGCTCACGCTCGCTCTCGCCCTCGCGACGGCGGCCGGCGCCGCGGATCGCTCCGTGGTGACGCTGGGCACCGCCACGCCGGGCGGCGGCTTCCCCGTCTACGGCGACGCGGTGGCCGAGACGGTCAACACGCTGGATCCCGTGCTCGAGGTGCGCACGCGCAACACCAAGGGCAGCACCGAGAACGTGCCGATGCTCGAGCGCGCCGAGCTCGACCTCGGCCTCGTGCAGGGCGAGGTCGCCCACGAGGCGTTGAGCGGCGTGGGGCGGCCGCCGGCCGATCTGCGCATCCTGGCCGCCATGTACCCCACACCGGGCCTGTTCGTCGTGCGCGCAGACTCTCCGGTCCGCCGGATCGAAGATCTGCGCGGCAAGGCCGTCGCGTTCGGCGCCCGCGGCTCGGGGCTGGTCGTCCTCGCCCGCTACGTGCTGGACGGGCTCGGTCTCGACCAGGAGCGCGACTTCCAGGCCGTCTATCTCGATCGAGCCGGTGATGGCCCGGCGATGGTGCTCGACGGGCGCGTCGCGGCACTGTGGGGCGGCGGGATCGGCTGGCCCGGCTTCGTCACGGTCGGTCGCGCTCCGGGCGGCGCCCGCTATCTGGCGCCGGACGCCGACGGCCTGCAACGCATCCAGGCCAAGCACACCTTTCTCAAGCCCATGAGCGTGCCGGCCGGATCCTATCCCGGCCAGGATGCCGCGATCGCCTCGGTCGGCTCGTGGAGCTTCATCATGGCGCGGCCCGGACTCTCCGACGACACCGCCTATCGCCTCGCGCGCGCGCTGCACCGCGGGCAGGCGTCGCTGGCCGCGCGCCTGCCGCAGGCGGCCGACACGACGGCGGCGAACACGGTGGCGGCCGCACCGCGGCCGGATCTGATCCATCCCGGTGTGCGGCGCTACCTGAGCGAAATCGGTCTCCTGCACTGAAGCCGTGGGCGGTCCTCATGGCGCTCTGGGTGCTCACCAGCGCGCTCGAGGGCTGCGCGGGCACGCTGTCCAGCTCCTCGCTCACGACCACCGCGCCAAACGGCGCCTCCGAACAGATCCCGGTCTTCGTCTCGAAGCCTGACGGTCAGGGTCCCTTCCCCGCCGTCGTCATCGTGCACGACTGCAGCGGACTCGGGCCGCGGTCCAGCGGCGCGCCCGATCGCTGGGCCCGAGAGCTCGTGAGCCGCGGCTACGCGGTGATCCTGCCCGACAGCTTCTCGACGCGCGGCTTTCCCGACGGCGTCTGCACCGATCCATCATCGGGACGCGCCGACGTCGGACCGGGCCGCCGGGCCCGTGACGCCTACGCCGCGCTGGCCTACGCGCGGGCGCTGCCCTACGTGGACGGCCGGCGCGTCGGGCTCATGGGCGGATCGCACGGCGGCTCGACGACGCTCGCGGCGATGAGCGCTCCCGAGAGCGAGTCGGAGCCGCTCGCGCGGGACAAGCGCACGGGCTTCGGCGCCGCCGTCGCGCTCTATCCGGGCTGCACCGCGCCGCTGCAGCGCCGCCGGGCGGCGCCGGGCGCGTACCGCCCCACCGCGCCGCTGCTGATCCTGATCGGCGACAAGGACGACTGGACTCCGGCCGAGCCGTGCCGGCAGCTCGCCGACGCCGCGCAGGCGGCCGGATATCCGGTGCGGATCAAGATCTATCCAAACGCCCACCACGCGTTCGACAGCGACCGGCCGGTGCGCTTCGTGGAGGCGCGCGTCAACCCGAATTCAGCGACGGGCCGCGGCGCCACGACGGGAGGGAATCGGGAAGCCTGGGACGACAGCATTCGCGAGGTCGTCGCGTTCTTCGGAAAATATCTCTAGCGCAGGGTGAATCGCACCCCCTGATCGCTCAGCACCACGCTGTCTTCCTTGATCTGCTCGACCCGGAAGCCGCCCTCGGTGGTATCGCCCTCGACGTACTTGCGCCCGCTGATGAAGACCAGCCGCTGCGCCGGCGTGTCGGAGAACGAGAGCACCTCGAGCTTGAGCGCGCCACGATTGCCCGGGGGCGCCTTGGGCGCTGACGGCGAGGCCGCGGTGGCCTCCCGCGTGGGCTGGGCCGTGGACTCGGCCACCGCGGCGGCCCGGCGCTCGGCTCGCGTGCGGGGTGGCGCCGGTGATTCGACGATGGGCGGAGCGCTCGGCTGCACCGGCGCGACCACCGGTGGCTCGGCGGGCACGGAGCGCGGGGCGGCGCTCGGGCGTGCGGTCGGCGGCGGCGGTGGGGTCTTCGGCGTTTCCCGCACCGTGGCCGCGTGCGGCGGAGGACGCAGGTCGGCGAGGCCTGGCGTGGGGACGGCCGCGGGCGGCGCCAGCGCGCCCGGAGATTCCGAAGGATGAATGGCCGGGGGCGGCGCCAGCGCGACGGCGGGCGCGGCGCTCGACTCGCTCGCGGTCGGCGGCGGCAGATCGGGCCCGCTCACCGGGCGGAAGACCCAGACCAGCACCGCCACGTTGACGACCAGCAGGCTTCCGAGCACGATCCACGGCACCCGCCACGGGCGCGAGGCGCGAACCTGGGTGGGCGCGGGGCGGAACAGCACGGAGGTCGTCGATCCACGCTGCTCGGCGGCCTTCCGAAGCGCATCGAGAATGTACGACATGGTTACCGCGACTCCGTCCCGAGCGACGGCCCGGTCGGCTCGCGGCCGACCGTCGACAGACGCAGGAGCGTCTCCTCGCCCACGATCCCGTCGGGCGCGAGCTGCTGCGAGCGCTGGAAGGCCATCACCCGGCGCTTGAGGTCATCATCGTAGAGATCCGAGGCCTGAGCCGTCGTCGGCTGACCGTCGGCCGCCGCGAGCCGCTGCCGCAGCCACGGCACGCCACGATCGCGGGCGCCCGGCGCCAGCGCGGCCGCAGTCAGGCTCGGCGGTCGCCACAGCGCGACGAAGGCGCCATCCCACACGCGCTCGATCTCGCGCAGCGGCAGCGTGAGCGTGCGGCCGGCAACCTCGAGTGTGCCGGTGTCGTCGCCCAGCATGGTGAGCACGGCCGGGCGCGCGTCGCCGCCGACGCCGGTGAGTGTGAGGATCGCCGGGAGATTGAGACGGCGCACGACGCTCCAGCTTCCCGACCGGAAGACGCAGCGCAGTCCCACCTGCCGGGCGCGCTCGCAGGCGAGCTCGCCCAGCTTGGGCTGATAGTCCACCTGCCACCGCGCGTAGAGCGCCGCGAAGGCCGCCGCGATTTCGCCGCTCGGCGCGGGCTCGGCCAGGAGCGCGGCGAGGCTCGGGGGTGGCGGCTCGGGGGCCGGCCGCGGCGCGGCCGACGCGATCTCGCTCGTGGTGGCGGCCGCTGGCGCCGTGACGGCCGGCGCGCGCCCGGGCAAGCGCCCGAGGCGGGCCGCGGCGAAGAGCGTGCCGGCGCCGGCGACCGCCAGGAGGATGGCCGCCGCCACCGTCACCTCGACCCAGCGTCGGGTGCGGGCCGGCCGGCCCAGGACCTCGCTGGCGGCGCGGCGCACGATACTGGCGCCGACGTGCGCGCGGGCGGAGGCGTAGGCGCCCAGCAGCGCGCGATCGCAGATGGTGTTGATCAGCCGCGGAATGCCGCGGGCGTGGCGATGGACGGAGCGAATCGCGCGGCGGTCGAAGATCGGACGGCGCTGGCCCGCCACCCGCAGGCGGTGGTGGATGTAGGCGCGCGTCTCACGCTCGGTGAACGGCTTGAGGTGATAGCGGGCGGTCACCCGCTGGGCGAGCTGGCGCAGGTCGGGTCGCGTCAGGAGCTGCCGCAATTCCGGCTGGCCGATGAGAATTACCTGGAGCAGCTTCTCGCGCGTCGTCTCCAGATTGGTCAGCAGGCGGATCTGCTCCAGCACCTCGCGGCCGAGATTCTGCGCCTCGTCGATGATGATCACCGTGCGCCGGCCGCGCGCGTGGGCGTCGAGCAGGTAGCGGTAGAGCGCGTCGCCGAGCACCTTGAAGCTCGTGGTCTCCTTCGGATGCTCGATGTGCAGCTCCTCGCACACCGTGGCCAGCAGCTCGACGGCGGTGACGGCAGGATTGAACACCATCGCCACGTCGACCTCGGCGGGCAGCTGCTCGAGCAGCGCACGACACACGGTGGTCTTGCCGGTGCCGACCTCGCCGGTGAGCTGCAGGAAGCCGCCCCCCTCGCCGATGCCGTAGAGCAGGTGGGCGAGCGCTTCCCGGTGACCGTCCGACAGGTAGAGATACCGCGGGTCGGGCGCGATCGAGAACGGAAGCTCGGTGAGCCCGAAGTAGGAGTCGTACACGGCTATGGTGGCGTCAGGACCGGTAGTCCTCGGCGTGATCGAGCGGTGTCCAGCCCAGGACGGTCTTGGGATGATCGAGGTCGCGATAGTTCCAGCGGTTGTCGGAGGTCGCGAAGAACACGTCGAAGCGCACACTGGCCGGTGCCTGCAGGCAGCGGAGGATCATGCTCACCACGTCGCGCTGACTGCACCACACCGAGAAATCTCGCACCGAGGTCGGGCGGTCGCCCTCGTGCACGCGGCCGATGCGTACGCAGATCATCGACATGCCGTAGGCGTCCGCGTAGTGGCGCGCGAGCGCCTCGCCCCAGATCTTGCTGGCGCCGTAGAGCCCGCTCGGCCGCATCGGCGATTCGTGGGTCAGGCGCGCGAAGCCCTTGGCCTCGTCGTACCGCCCGGCCACCAGGTGGCTCAGCGGCGGATCCTTCTCCCAGCCGCTGACGGTGGCGCCGCTGCTGGCGAAGATCACGCGCGCGACCCCGGCCAGGCGCGCCGCCTCGAAGACGTTGTACGTCCCGGTGACGTTGGAGCGCATGATGTCGGCGGGCGCGTTGTTGTCGCCCGCGGCCGCGCCGAGGTGGACGACCGCGTCCACGTCGGCGAAGGCGGGCCGGATGGCGTCGAGATCGCCGAGATCGGCCCGGTGACACTCGACACCAGTCACGGGCCGGCGGTTCAGCGCGCGCACGGCGTACTTGCCGGCCAGCTCCCGGTGCAGCGCGCCGCCGATGAGGCCGGACAGCCCGGTCACCAGCACGCGCCGGATCGTCAGCGGTGCACTCAGCTCAACTCTCCAGCTCGCGGTTGCGGCCGAAATCCTCGGGGACGGGCGGCCCCCAGCGGTAGAGCGCGTCGGCCTCCGGGAAATCGCGCGGCTGCCACGCGCACGCCTCGGGGATGTGGTCGAGGTCGTGGAAGTACTCCGCCCACGAGCCCCACGGATCACGGGTGTAGTAGAAGAAGTTCGAGCCGATGACGTGGCGGCCGAGGCCCCAGCCGGGCGGCCGTCCGCTGTCCAGCATGCGCTGCGCGCCCAGCGCGATCTCGTCGATGCTGCCGACCTCGAACGAGCCGTGGTGAAAGCCGGGACCGTCCGACTTCAGCAGGGCCAGGTTGTGATGGTCGGTCGAGCAGCGCAGGAACGCGATGATCCCGTCGCAGCGATCGGAGAGCTTGAGCCCGAGCACCCGCGTGTAGAAATCGACCTGCCGATCGAGCGCCCCGGTGAAGAGCAGGATGTGTCCCAGCCGCCGCGGATGTGCCTCGAGCCCCTCGGGACACCCGCGCGCAGCCACCCGCGACACATGCCCCGGACTGTTCAATGTCAACGGCGGATCCGCCGGCGGCGCTTCTCCCGCCTCAGGCCGGACATTGACGACATTGCCATCCGGGTCGCGCACCCACAGCCCGCCCTCGGGCGCCCCGCGGGGTGGGTCGATCTGCGCCACGCCAGCCCGCCGGACCGATTCCCGCGTGGCCTCGAACTCCGCACCCGGCGCCCCAAACGCCACGTGATGCAGCTTCTTCCTGGGACCCTCATACAGGAGGACCGAGTCCCGCTTGAGCGGGGCCGGCCGCAGGTGCACCGCGGCGTCGCCGCGCCCCTCACCCACCAACCCAAAGCCGGTGTAAAACTTCTCACCGACCGTCTGATCCGGCACCTCGAGCGCATAGTGCAGCAGAGCCCGCACCGCCATCCCACCCACCTCCTAGACCTTGCGCGAGTGTACACCGCCCCCCCACCACAGCCGAACGACTGCATCTGACGAGTCACCCGCCGCCCGCGCGGGGTCGACGTGAGCGGGCCGCGCGCAAGCGAGTCATCCTCCGCCCACGCGCGGTCGCCGCGAACGGGTTGCGTCCGGGAAGGGATCCCGCAGGAACTCGTTCCCGCCACCTATCACCGAGAGCCCCCAAGAGGTGGAGCCCGCCACGGCCGGTTCAAAGCGATCTCCCGCCTCGTGGTTCCTGGGACGACCTCCCCACGCGCGACCCGCTCACGTCGGTCACGCGCGACCGAGTCACCCTCCGCCTGCGCGCGGGTGCCGTCAACGGGACGCGTCCGGGGAGGGCGCCGCAGGAACTCGTTCCCGCCACCTATGACCGTGCGCCCCCCATGAGGCGGAGCCCAGCCAAGGCCGGTTCAAACCGATCTGCCGCCTCGTGGTTCCTGGGCCCCTTCCCGGACGCGTCCCGTTCACGTCGCACCCGCGCCCAGGCGAAGGCCCGACTCGAGAAGACCGAGACGGGTCAGATGCGACCGAGCGCGCGGAGCACACGCTCCGGCGTCACCGGCTGGTCGGAGATGAGCGCGCCCAGTGGGGCGAGGGCGTCGTTGATCGCGTTGAGGATGGCCGCCGGCGCGCCGGTGGTGCCGGCTTCGCCCGCGCCCTTGAACCCTCCAGCAATCGACGGCGCCAGCGTTTCCAGATGGTGCAGCTCGAACGGCGGTAGGTCCGCGGCGGTGGGAACGGCGTACTCCATGAGGCTCGCGGTCAGCAGCTGGCCCGAGTCGTCGTACGCGCAGTGCTCGAAGAGCGCGCCGCCCAGGCCCTGGGCGACACCGCCGGCGATCTGCCCCTCGACCAGCGCCGGGTTGACGATGCGCCCGCAGTCGTCCACCGCCACATATCTCAGGACGCTCACGCGGCCCGTGTCCACATCCACCTCGACGACGGCCAGATGGGCGCCGTTGGTGAAGGTCCACGGCTGCGCGTTCGTGTAGTGCACGGTCGCCTCCAGGCTCGGCTCCAGTCCCTTGAGCGCGCTGGAACGGAAGTGGACCGTTCGCGCCAGCGCGGTGTAGCTCAGGGCGCGCGCGGTGCCGCGGATGACCGCACGCCCGTCGACGAGCTCGACGTCGTCGGGGTGCGCCTCGAGGAGCGTGCCGGCGATGACCCGGATCTTGGCCGCCAGCGCCCGGGCCGCGAGCAGCGTGGCGCTGCCGCCGATCGGCATGCCCCGGCTGGCCCACGTGCCGCCGCCGTACGGCGTCATCGCCGTGTCCCCGGACAGCACGCTGATCGCGTCGATCGACAGCGCCAGCTCGTCGCCGATGATCTGAGCGAGCGCGGTCGGCGTGCCCTGACCCTGGTTGGTCACGCCGACCAGCGCGGTCACCGCACCGGAGGGCTCCATGCGCAGCGTGGCGCCGTCCTGGCCGGAGATCGGCGCGCCGCCGACACCGTAGAACTGGGCGCCCGGTCCGGTCAGCTCGATGAAGCACGCCAGCCCGATCCCGGTGTGACGGCCGCTCGCGCGCTGCCGCGCCTGCTCCGCGCGGAGCCCGTCGTAGCCGGCCGTCTGCAGCAGACGGGCGAGGCTTTCGTGATAGGACCCGCTGTCGTAGACGTTGCCGGTCGGCGACGTCCACGGCATCTGATCGGCCGGCACCAGGTTGCGCCGGCGAATCTCGGCGGGATCGAGCGCCAGATCCCGCGCGATCTGATCGAGCATGCTCTCGGTGACCGCGGCGGCGATCGGATGGCCCACGGCGCGGTACTGCGAGGTGATGACCTTGTGCTGGGCGACCACGCGAAGCGTGCCCTCGTAGTCCCGGATGCGATAGGGCCCGGGCAGCAGGCGCAAGACCTGCCCGCCCTCGACCACGCTGGAGCGCGGATACGCCGAGTACGGCCCCACCGCGGCGGTGATGTGCGCCCGCATGCCGCGCACCACGCCCTCGGTGTCGGCCGCGACTTCGATCTCGATCACCTGCTCGCGCGCGTGGATGTCGGAGAGGAACGACTCGCGCCGGGTGGCGACCCACTTCACGGGCCGTCCGAGCGTGAGGGCCATCGCGATGGCCGCGAGGTCGTCCTGGTACACGTGAATCTTGATCCCGAACGAGCCGCCGACGTCGGGCGCGATCACCCGCACGCGATGCTCGGCCACGCCGAACAGATCCGCGAGCACCGCCTGCATCATGTGCGGCACCTGGGTCGACATCCAGAGCGTCAGGCTGCGCGTGGCCGGCTCGAAGTCCGCCACCAGGCCGCGCGGCTCGATCGGCACACCCGTGTGGCGGCCGGTCGTGAACCGGCGTCGCCACACGCGATGGCCGCCGCCGAGGGCGCCCGCGGCGTCGCCGCCGGACAGGCGCGTGTCGTAGATGACGTTGTCGGACAGGTCGGCGTGGATGAGCGGCGCGCCGGCGGCCACCGCCTGCTCGGGAGACAGCACGGCCGGCAACGGCGTCCAGTCGATGCGCACCCGCGCGCAGGCGTCCTCGGCCGCGGCGCGCGTCTCGGCGGCGATCGCCACCACCGGCTCGCCCACGTAACGGACGCGCTCGACGGCCAGCGGCCGCATCGCGCCCGTCTTCATCCCCTGATAGTGAAGTAGCACGCCGCGGCACGGCTTGCAGAGCCGGCTGGCGTCCTCGCCGGTGAGAATCGCGACCACGCCCGGCGCGTGGCGGGCGGCGTCGAGGTCGAGCGCTGCGATCAGGGCGTGGGCGTGCACGCTGCGGACGAACGCCACGTGCACCATGCGAGGGAGGGTGACATCGTCCACGTAGCGGCCGCGCCCGGTGAGGAGCCGCGGGTCGTCCGGTCGCGGGAGCGGCGAGCCGACCTGCGGCACGCGCGGGAGTCTAGCATGATTGACGGACAGGCCCGCGTGATCGGCGCTATCTTCGTGGTGACAGGAGGCTTTCATGGCCGTCAAAGTGCTGGAGCTGCATCACCACGGTATTCGCGTCGGGCCCTCGGCGGACGAGGTCGCCAAGGCGCGCAAGTTCTACGGCGACGTGCTTGGCCTCGATCACGATCCCGGCCGGCCGAACATTCCGAGCATCGACGGGTACTGGATGGACGTGGGCGGCATCGCCCAGATCCACTTGATGGGCGTGGCGGGTCAGTCCAAGTTCGCCAAGGGCCCGGGCCAGGACCCCTCGCTGCCGCACGTGGCCCTGGCGGTGGCCGACATCCAGGAGACCAAGAAGGAGCTCGAGCGCCTCGGCGTCGACTACTGGGCGGCCGAGAGTGTGGTGGGGCCGCAGTCGCTGCAGATCTTCATGAAGGATCCATTCGGCAACATGATCGAGCTGCACCAGATCGACACCTGCCGGTGCGTGACCTCGCGACGCTCATGAGACGGCCAGGCCGGGCGGGGGCTGGTCCCCCGCCCGCCTAGCCGTGTAGCACGAGGGTCGGGACGGCGGCCGCTCCGGCCACGCGCTCGGCCACGTCGGGCGCGAAGAACCGCTGAACGCGACCACGCAGCGGGGTCGTCAGGGCGATGAGGTCGGCGCCGAAGGCCTCGGCCTCCAGCACGATCTCGTCAGCCGTCTCGCCAAAGCGCACTACCGTCTCCACCGGCACACCGTCCAGGGCGGCTTCGGCCGGATGCAGATCGTCGAGTCCCCTGGCCGTCAACCGCTCCATCTCCTGGTCGACGTAGGCCACCGTCCGACCGTACTCGTCCACCACGCGCTCCGGCACCGGAAACACCCGCAGGAGCCGGACGGTCGAGCCCATCTCGCGCGCCATCGCGGCGACGATCGGGATGACCCGCTCGCTGTGCTCCCGCGCATCGATCGGGGCAAGAATTCGCTTCGCCATGATCTTCTCTCCTCCCCCGTTGCGACGCGAGTACCACGGTGAAGGATTCTCAATCGGGAATGCCCTGAATCCTCAGGGAAGGAGCTGCCATCCAACAGGACAGTAAGACTCTGGAAAGGAGTGTGGCAGGTGATGCGAGCTGTCTATCTGGTTGTCGTGGTTGCCCTGGTGCTGGTGCTCGCCACGCTCGAGATCATCGCCGAGCGGAGCGTGTCGGCGGCGTACCCCGAGTACTCGCAGCCCAGCCCCAACGTCTACCCCAACGACATCTACTACAAGTAGCTCGGGCCGTCCGGCCTAGCGACGCACCTCGACCCGTCCGTCCTTCAGCACCAGCCGGATCCGCTCCGGCGACTGCAGCACCCGCACGTCGGCCAGCGGGTCACCGTCGACCACCACGAGATCCGCGCGCCGTCCCTTCTCGACTGCGCCGATCTGGTGCTCGAGTCCCAGGCACTCGGCGGCCCAGCCCGTGGCAGCCTGGATCGCCTGCATGGGCGTGAGGCCGGCGTCGACCAGGTACTCGATCTCCATGGCGTTCGGCGGATGGCCGTGGCCGCCGGCATCGGTGCCGGCCACGACCTTGACGCCGGCGGCCATGGCCCGCCGGATCGTGTTCAGGTGGTGCTCGCGCAGCGCCCGCGCCCGCTCGCGCACGTGCGGGGCCTTCGATTCGCGGTGATAGACGTACACGGTGAGCGTCGGCACGAGGAACGTGCCGCGCTCGGCCATCATCGGGATGAGCTCGGGGTCCTCGTCGAGATAGCAGCCGTGCTCGATCGAGTCGACGCCGGCCTCGATCGCCAGGCGCAGGCCCGGGCCGCCGAGCGCGTGGCACATCACGCGGCGGTCGAGCGCGTGCGACTCGTCGACCAGCGCGCGCATCTCGTCGAGGTCGAACGCGGCGTCGCGCGGGCCGTGGCCGGCGCGCGAGCTGGCGCCGCCGGTGGTCGCGCACTTGATGACGTCGGCGCCGGCCCGCACCATGCGTGCGCACCACGCGGCGCACGTCTTCCACGCCGTTGGCCACGCCGCGCGGCAGCGCGGGATCGCCGGCACCATGCACTCGTGACCCGACGGGCTCACGCGGTCGCCGATCCCGCCGATCGGCGAGATGATCGCCACGGCCGTCAGCAGACGCGGCCCGCGAACCAGCCCCTCGTCGACGGCCGCGCGGAAGCCGGCGTCCAGACCGCCGGCGTCGCGGATCGTCGTGTAGCCGAAGTCGAGCGTCGCTCGAGCACCCGGCCGGTGCGCAGGTGACGGGCGCTCGATGGCTCGTCGAGCTCCCAGCGGCGTGGCGAGGTCGTAGCCGTGGGACGCCAGATGGTCGTGGCAGTCGATCAGCCCCGGCAGCACGGTGCGACCCGAGACGTCGATCACCTCGGCGCCGGCCGGCCCGTTGACGTCGGGCCCCGTCGTCACGCGCTCGATCCGCCCGTCGTCCACCACGATGGTGGCATCCCGCACCGGCGCGCGACCGGTACCGTCGATCAGAGTCCCGCCCCTGAGCACGATCATCGCAGCTCCTCCTTCACCGCCACGGTCGGCGTCACAGGCAGGCGTGGCCGGTCGACGAGCCCCGCAGCCGCTCCATGCCCTCGATCATCGCCTTGACGTCCAGCTCCCGGTCGGTCTCGCCGCGAAACTCCTGGTAGCAGCGCATGACGTTCGGCAAAATTCGCTCGGCCTCGCGCCAGCTGGCGTAGACGCCGAGCTTGATGTCGCGCGCCGCGTCCTCCGCCGGCATTCCCGCGTCGAAGCGCGTCTTCGCTTCCCGGCGCACCAGTGCCAGGTAGTCGCGCAGGAGCCGCACCTCCGCGAGCGTTCCCACCGGGCCGTGGCCCGGCACGACCACATCGGCGTCGAAGGCCAGCACGCGGTCGGCGGCCTCGATCCAGTGGCCGACGTGACCCTGGAAGGCCAGCGGCGTCACGTAGTGAAAGGCGAGGTCGCCGGTGAACAGCACGCGCTCCTTCGGCAAAAAGACCGTGGCGTCGCCCGCGGTGTGCGCCGGCACGCCCGGATGCCACAGGTGGATCTCGTGGCTGCCGTCGTGGATCACGAGCCGATCCTCGAAGGTCACGGTGGGCAGCGTCATCTTCAAGAGCGGGAACTCGCGGGCAAACGCCGGCATGAAGCGCTGGAGAATCGGCACCGGGGGAAACCCGGGGACCAGCGCGTCGCGGCACTTCGCGCTGGCGACAATGGTGGCGCCCCGGAAGAACTGGTTGCCACCGGTGTGGTCGAGGTGGTGGTGCGTGTTGATCAGCGAGCCGATCTTCCGGCTGGTGGTCTTCTTGATCGCCGCCACCAGCCGCCGCGTCATCGAGGGCACCATCAGGGCGTCCACCGCCACCGCGCCGTCGGCGCCGACGATGAGCCCGGCGTTGGAGATGCCGGTCTCGCCCGTCGCCTGGATGTAGGCAAAGACCCCCGCCCCGACCTCCCGCATGCTCGTCCGCCAGGTTCGCGCACGCGCCATAACGCTGTCCCTACAACCGGCTGGGCTCGGACATGGCAGCGTTGGATAGCACGCGGGCTTTCGGAGTGTCAAGGACAGGCCCGTGTGCTAAGGTCGGCGCCGGGTTGTCACTCCATGAGCGTCTCCGATCGCGTTCCGGCCCGTAGCGACGCGATGCCGACCACGCGCGGCACCAACTTCTCCCTCGCCGACGCGAATCTCGGATTCGTCTCGCCGATCCCGGCCGGGGCGCGTGCGGTCGTGACCGCCGGTCAACCCTGAGCCCGGTTCTGGCCCGAGGTCGGCGGAACTTCGGGACCGGTCGTCGGTCTAATCGTGCGTGAGCCCGAGACGCGCAGTGACGACCTGCTGGCCCGGCTGCGTCGCGGTGACCCGCAGGCGTTCGAGAATCTGGTGATGACGTATCAGCATCGCGTGTTCGGGGTCGGGCTGCGGATGCTCGGCAGCCGCGCCGAGGCGGAGGAGATCGCGCAGGAGACGTTCCTGCGCGCCCACCGCGCGCTCGGCGAGTTCCGTGGCGAGGCCCGTCTGGGAACGTGGCTCTACGCCATCGCCTCGCGGCTCTGCCTGAACCGCCTGGCCGCCGGCGATCGCCGGCATCCGCGCGCCGACGACGACGCGCTGGACCGCGTGCCGACGAGCGTCGCCGACGCCGCCACGACGCTGGAGCGGAGCGAGCTCGAGGCGGCCCTGCACGAGGCCATCGCTGCGCTGCCGGAGGACCGGCGGATCGTCGTCGTGCTTCGCGACCTGGAGGGCCTCACGTACGAGGAGATTGCCGAGGTCCTCGGCCTCGAGCTGGGAACCGTGCGCTCGCGGCTGCACCGCGCGCGCCTGGAGCTCAAGGCCAAGCTGGAGCGCTTCCTGCCATGACCTGCCAGGACGCGCGCGATCTCTTCTCGGCTCGCGCCGACGACGCGCTGAGCCCCACCGAGCAGGCTCAGCTGCACGCGCACCTGGCGACGTGCGCGGAGTGTCAGCGCGAGTGGGCGCGCTTCGAGCAGACGGTGGCACTCCTGCGAGCGATCGAGCCCGCGCACGCGCCGGCCGGCTTCGTCGATCGCGTGGTGGCCGCACGCCCGCGCCCGTGGTACGAGCGCCTGGCGCGCGGGCTCTTCGTGCCGTGGCCGGTGAAGCTGCCGCTCGAGGCCGCCGCCGTGGTGCTGGTGGCCGGCCTGGCCATCATGATCGTCCAGCGCTCGCCCGAGCTTCAGCAGGCATCGCGCCCGCCCGAGGTGCCCGGGACCGTGACGACGAGGCCTCCGGGCTCGACGGCGACGCCCGCGAGCGAGCCAGCCGCGGTGACGACTGTCTCGCCGGCCGAGCAACAGAAAGGTGCGAAACCCGACGCGCTGGCGCCCGCAAAGGTCGGGGCACCGCCGCCGCCCGACTCGCGCGCAGACTCCACCGCCGCGCTCAAGAGCTCGCCCGCCCGCGAGCCGGTGCGCGACGCCGCGGAGCCAATGCGTGAGGCCACGGAGAATCGCATGGATGCGCGGGCGAAGAGCAGCGAGGCGTCCCAGACCTTCTTGCGCAAGGAGACCGCGCCGCCCGGCGATCTGCGGTCCGGTCAAACAGCAGCCGTGGCGCCGGCGCCGGCCCCGCCGTCCACAGCCGCTCCGGCCCCGGCTGCTCCGTCCTCGGCCGCTCCGTCCGTGGCTGGCGAGGTGAAGTCCACCGAGAAGCGCGCCTCCGTCGAGCAGCTCACCTCCGCACAAGGCGTCATCCCGGCCGCGGCCGGTCTGCAGGCTCGCCTCACCGTCGGCGATCGCGCGACGGCCGAGCCGAGGGTGCGCGATCTGGTGACCCAGGCGGCAGGCCGTGTCGTGTCCCAGGCTCTGGACGGCGACACCACCGTGCTGATCGTGCTCATCCCCGCCGACCGCTGGGACGAGCTGCGCCGCGGGCTCGAGGCGCTCGGCCCGCTGCGCCTGACCGGCCAGAAGGTCGAGGGCGCTGGTCGGCTCTCGGTCACCCTTCGCCTCGAACGCTGACCCTCCGGTCCGGGAACTCCTGCCGCCCCGCCCTGTCTAACCGGGCAGGACGTGGATCGGATCACCCGGAGGACGCTCATGATCAAACGCCTGCTCGCCCTGGCCCTGCTCGTCAGCTTCACGACGGCGGAGATGGTCTCCGCATCCACCCTCGCCGTCACCGGCGAGACGCAGAAGAACGTGATGGTGACCATCTACAACGGCAACCTCGGCCTCGTGAAGGACGTGCGCGAGGTGCGGCTGCCGGTCGGCACCCACGAAGCTCAGTTCACCGACGTGGCGGCGCAGATCGACCCCACCAGCGTGCATCTGAAATCGCTCAGCGACCCGACCGGGCTCAAGATCCTCGAGCAGAACTACGAGTACGATCTGCTCTCCAGCGACAAGCTCCTGGAGAAGTACGTCGGCAAGACCGTGCGGCTCTACCAGTCCGACGGCACGTTCCACGAGGCCAAGCTCCTCTCGACCGCCGGACCGGTCTTCGAGATCAACGGCCAGATCCACCTCGGATATTCCGGACGCATGGTGCTGCCCTCGCTGCCGGAGAATCTGGTGGCCAAGCCGACGCTGGTCTGGCTGCTGCGCAACCAGACGGCCCCGACGCAGAAGGTCGAGGCTTCGTATCTGACCGGCGGCATCACCTGGAAGTCCGACTACGTCATGCTGGTCAACGACGCGGACAGCAAGGCTGACCTCACCGGCTGGGTGACGATCGACAACAAGAGCGGCGCGACCTACACCAGCGCCGCCCTCAAGCTCGTCGCCGGCGACGTCAATCGTGCCCGGGACCCGCGCCGCGAGGGGCGCATGATGGAGCTCGCGGCCAAGGCCGCCTCGGTCAACGAGGCGCGCCGTGATTTCGTCGAGGAGGGATTCTTCGAGTACCACCTGTACACGCTCGACGGCCGTACCACCCTCAAGAACCAGCAGACCAAGCAGCTGGCCCTGCTGAGCGCCGCGGAGGTGCCGGTCGTCAAGCACCTCATCTACTACGGAGCCCAGGACTACTACCGCAACACCTACGGGATGCCGATCTCGAATCAGAAGGTCGCCGTGTTGCTCGAGGTGAAGAACAGCGCCGAGAACCGGCTGGGCGTGCCGCTGCCCAAGGGCAAGGTCCGCGTGTACAAGGCGGACGCCGGCGGCAGCCAGCAGTTCATCGGCGAGGACTGGATCGAGCACACGCCGAAGGACGAGAAGGTGAAGATCAAGCTCGGCGAGGCCTTCGACGTGGTCGGCGAGCGTACCCAGAAGGACTGGCGCAAGCTCGGCTCCGGCCTGTGGGAAGTCGAGTGGGAGATCAGCCTGCGCAACCACAAGAAGCAGGACCAGGTCGTCACGGTGATCGAGCCCGTCCCCGGCGACTGGCAGGTCCTCGCCTCCACTCACGCCTTCGAAAAGCCCGAAGCCCACACGCTGCAGTTCTCCCTCCCCGTCCCCAAGGACGGCACCACCAAGCTCGTCTACCGCGTCCGCATCAAGGGCTAGCGGCTCGTCGCCCCCGGACGCCCCCGCGGCAAGCGGGCGCGTCCGGGGGCCGTGGCCCAGACTGCGCATGTAGACCGGGCGTGGGCTCGTGAGTCGGGCTGTGTGTGTCGGCCGGGCGTGGGCGTGGGCCCGGCGCGCGCCATCATGGCGAGCCGTCGTCGCCGTTACGAGCGCAGGGCCCGGCGAGCGAGCCGTCAACGCTTCGACCGGCCACGCCCGAGCCCCTCCGGGGATGAGGGCCGAGCGAGCCGGGCCCGGAGCGAGTTACGGCGACAGGCGAGCCATGCTGGCGCGCCGGGCCCACGCCCACGCCCGGTCGACACACGCAGCCCGCCTCGCGCGTGGTCTGTTGAAGTGTCGCGAGTCCGCGCCGGACTCTCGAGACGCTACGGGTGCAGGACGGAGGCGGCGAGGTGTTCGAGGTACTGGAGGCGGACGGGCTTGGGGAGGTAGGAGAAGGCGCCGCCTTTGATGACGTCGCCGGCGAGGCGGGTGCTTTCGCTGCCGGTGACCATGATGACGGGGATTGCGGCATCGATGGCGCGGATGCCGCGCAGGGCGTCGACGCCGTTCATGCCGGGCATCTCGATGTCGAGGAGCACGAGCGCCGGGCGGTGGCGACGCACGGCGGCCAGGGCCGCGGCACCGTCGTTGGCGGTCTCCACCGTGTAGCCGCGCGGACCGTACTCGTGCTCGAAGAAGGTCGTCAGCACCTCGCGCACGGAGTACTCGTCGTCGACGATCAGGATGGTCTTCGCCGCCGCGTCGCTCATGCGGGCCACCATACTACGGACGCTGAAGCCTGGCGCGTTCCTAGCCAGTCACAGTGGATGGAAAGTGACCGTACGGCCGAGACGACACCAGAGGCTCGGTAGAGAGATCAATGGTTTGCGCCTCGTTCAGCCCTGGTGCCGCGCTTGCACCATCGGCCCACAGACCATGCTGGATAGCCTGTCGAACGGGTCGGCTGCAGTGTTCCGTCCGGCGGAGCCTTCGCTGCCGGCGGAGACTCTACCGGCGGAGACTCTGCCGGCGGAGACTCTGCCGACGAAGACGCCGGCGCCTCCGATGTCGCAGGCGGCACGGCGCCGGCGGCGGCGCCAGCGCCAGGAGTTCACGGCCCGGATCACGGTGTCCGTCCTGATTCTGCTGTTCAACGAGCTGGTCATCCCCAACTACGAGACCGCCTCGATCATCCGGCTCACGGGGCTGTTTGGCCTGCTGCTCAACGGTCCTTACTTCCTGGCGCAGCGCACGGGACGCTGGCTCCGCGTGCAGGCCTACATCCGGATGCTCGTCGACGTCGCGCTCCTCACCGCGGGCCTCTACGGTGCCGGCGGGCTGGCCGCCGCACCCTACCTGGCGGTCTACATGGTGGTACCGGTCTACGCAGCGTTCGTGTTCTCGAGCCGCGCGTCCGCGGTGGCGACGATGTTCGCCACCGTGAGCTACCTCACCATCGTGGTGCTCCAGACCGCCGGGCTCCTCGGATTCACCCATCCGCCGGCACCCGACGCGGCCGTCGTCGCCGCGTTCAACCTGCTCGTCCTGAACATCGTCGGCTGGCTGGCCGCATTGCTCGCCGAGGCCTATCGGGCGGGACGCCAGCGGCTCACCGCGCTCAACGTCGAGCTCGAGCGGGCGCACGACGAGTCGCTCCGGATGAACTCCCAGATCCAGCGGGCCGCGCGGCGATACGTGCTGGGCGAGGTGGTGGCCGGCGTCACCCACGAAGTCCGCAACGCCCTGCAGGGCGCCTTCGGTCACCTCTGGCTGGCCAGCCGCAAGCCGGGCATGCCGCCAGAGGCGATCGAGCACCTCAAGCAGGTCGAGGAGGCCTGCGAGGACGCGATGCGGATCTTGAAGAACACGCTCGACCTGGCGCCCCGGCCGGAGCCCGACCGGCAGCCCGTGGTCCTCGCCGAGGTCGTCCGTCACGTGGCCGAGGTCAAGAGCTTCGATCTCCGCCGGGACGGCATCACGCTGCGCGTGGACGTGCCAGAGTCGCTGCCGCTGGTTCGCGGCGCGGCGTTCCAGCTCGAGCAAGTCGTGCTGAACCTGGTGGTCAACGCGCAGGACGAGCTCCGCGGGCGCCCGGGCCGTCGCGAGATCGCGATTCTCGGGACGGCCGAGGGTGACCGCGCCGTGCTCGAGGTCCACGACAGCGGCCCCGGCATTCCGCCGGCCGCGCTGAACCGCCTGTTCGAGCCCTTCTACACGACCAAGCCGGGCGGCGCCGGGCTCGGCCTGGCGATCTCCGCGGGCATCGTCGAGGCGTTCGGCGGCAAGCTCACCGCCGACAATCGCCGACGCACGGGGGCCATCTTCCGGCTCGAGCTTCCCGCCGCGCCACCCGAGGACGTGCCCGTCGTCTGATTTTCTTGGTGTGCCGGAACTCCGGCGGCACAATGATGGCCGTGGAGTTGCCGCGCGAAGAAGTGGCCCTCCTGCTCGGAACGCTCACCGCGTGTGGCTTCCTCATCCTCGGAGTCCTGGAAATCATGTGGCCCACGGGTTCGCGTAAAACTGCGGGCTCCTCGTCCCGGCCATCGGTGCGGCGATCGGCATCCGCCGTCTCACGGCCAGCCTCCGTCGCCTCACGGCCGGCACTCGCTGCCCCGCGGCCGGTGTCAGTGGCGCCGCGACGAGTACCCGTGGCCCCGCAGCCCGCACCAGCCGCGCGGCTGACGCGACCGGCCGAAGCGCCTCGCCCGCTGCCCGCGCCTGCGGCAGCGCCGCCGACTCCGATCGAGATCGCGCGTCTGCTGCTCGATCGCGCCCGCGCGGAGGCCGATCTGGAGCGCCGGGTGACGATCCTGAATCGCGCGGTGGCGGGGCTCACGCGGAGCGTGCAGGCGGCGCCGGAAGACGAGGCCCTGTCGGAGATGCTGGCCTCGATGCGCGCGCTCTTGTGGGAAACGTGGGAGCGAATCGCGCTGGCGCGGCTCGCGGCGGCCATGCCGTGGAACGGCGAGATCCTGGCCGCGGAGACCACGACCGTCCTCACCCGGCCGCGCTGAGCGCCCCGGCGGGGCGCCAGCCGCCCGCCTACCGTCCGGCTTTCGCCAGGAACTCCGGCCCGACCAGGATCTCGCGCGGCTTGGCGCCCTGGCCGGGACCGATGATCCGGTCCTGCTCCATCATGTCGATGAAGCGCGCGGCCTTCGGATAGCCGAGGCTCATGCGGCGCTGCAGGAACGAGATGGACCCCTGGCGCTGGCCGATGACCAGCCGCACGCAGTCCCAGTAGAGATCGTCGCGCTCCGCGCCATCGCCACCTCCGCCGCCGTCGGCGTCGGCCGGCAGCACGACCTCCTCGTAGACGGCCTTGCCCTGCTTGCGCAGGAACTCGCAGACGCCCTTGACCTCCTCGTCGGCAACCCACGCGCCGTGCACGCGCATCTGCTTGTTGGCTCCCGGCGGCACGTAGATCATGTCGCCCCGGCCGAGCAGCTGCTCGGCGCCGTTGCCGTCGAGCACGGTGCGCGAATCGACCTTGGACGCGACCTGGAACGCGATGCGCGTCGGGAAGTTCGCCTTGATCAGCCCGGTGACGACGTCGACCGACGGCCGCTGGGTGGCGATGATCAGGTGGATGCCGACCGCCCGCGCGATCTGGGCCAGGCGCACCAGCGAGTTCTGCACCTCGCCGGCCGAGACCATCATGAGGTCGGCCAGCTCGTCGACCACGACCACCCAGTACGGCAGCCGCTCCTCGGCCGCGACCGCGCGGTTGTAGCCCTCGATGTTGCGCACCTGCTTGTGCTGCAGCGTCTTGTAGCGCTCGTCCATCTTGCCGACGATCCAGCGCAGCCGCGCCGCCGCCTCCTTGGCGTCGGTGACGACCGGCGCCAGCAGGTGCGGGATCCCCTCGTAGCAGGACAGCTCCAGGCGCTTGGGATCGATCATCAGGAAGCGCACGTCGGCCGGCGTGGCCTTGTAGAGGATCGAGCAGATCATGCCGTTGAGCCCGACCGACTTGCCGCTGCCGGTGGCGCCGGCGATCAGCAGGTGCGGCATGGCCGTGAGGTCGGCGACCACCGGCTGGCCCTGCACGTCCTTGCCGAGCGCCAGCGGGAGCTTGCCCTTGGATTCGGCGAACTCCGCGGACACGAAGATCTCGCGCAGGTACACGGTGGACTGCGCGTCGTTGGGCACCTCGATCGCCACCGTGCCGCGGCCCGGGATCGGTCCCATGATGCGCACGGACGCGGCCTTCAGCGCCAGCGCCAGGTCGTCGGAGAGGTTCACGACCTGGCTCACCTTCACGCCGGCCGCCGGCTCGAACTCGTAGGACGTGATGATGGGGCCCGGGCTCACCTGCACGATACGGCCGTCGACCTCGAAGTCCTGGAGCTTGCGTCGCAGGATCTCGGCGTTGTCCTGCAGCTCCTCGCGCGTACGGCGCAGCTCCTCGACCGGCGGCGGCTTCAGCAGTCCCACCGGAGGCAGCTGGAAGGACTGCGCGCCGCCCTTGCCGAAGTCGAACGTCTCCTGCCAGGCGAGGCCCTGCTCCATGAGGCGGCCGCGCGGCAGGCTCGGCTCCACGACGACCGGCAGCGCCGGCTCGACCTCGGCATCCGGCTCGACCGCGATCGCGGGCACCGCGGCGACCGGCGCCAGACGGGGGGACGCCACCTGCGCCGCGCGCTGCCGGCGCAGCTTGGCCAGACGGGCCGTGACCAGCCGCGCGACGGCCACGTACGAGGCCTGGGTGACGAGCAGCACGCCGACCGGCACCGTCGCCAGCAGCAGCAGCCAGGTCCCGACCTGGCCGAGCGTGCTCGAAAAGCCACTCGTGAGCGCCCAGCCCACCCAGCCGCCGGTGGCAAGAATCCCGCCCCGTGTCACGTTCTGGGCGACGAACGTGTCGGAGGCTTGCTGCAGCAGGCCCGCCGCCGCGAGCACGAGCACGCGCGATGCCGGCCAGCGGGACCCAGCCGCGCGCGCGCCGCGGCTGCACGAACGCCGAGAGCCCCCAGGCCGCCACCAGGATCGGCAGCAGGAACCCCGCGTAGCCGAGGGCGCGGAACAGCGCCCAACCCAGCCAGGCTCCGACCGGACCGACGCTCGTCCCTTGCTCGGCGGGGCGCAGGCCCGGATCGAAGACCGCCAGCGAGACGACCGCGAACCCCGCGACAGCCATCGCGAGGATGCCGCGCGCCTCGCGGAGCCATCGGCCATGGTCGCGCGAGCGGCGTGCGCGGCGCGGCCGCGCCGGCGCGGGCCTGGCGGGTATCGGCTTGTCGGGCTCGGCAGAGACGGTCGCGGGCATCAGACCTCCAGGATCATCGGCAGTACGAACGGCTTGCGCTGGAAGCGCTGGTTCACGAACTGGCGGACGGCGGTGCGGACCCGAGCGCTCGTCGCCTCGCGATCCCACGGATCGTCCGATCCCCGCTCGGCGAGCGCGGCCAGCACGGCCGCGCGGATCTCCTCGACGAGGGTCTCGCTCTCCTTGACGTAGAACACGCCGCGCGAGGCGATCTCCGGTCCGGTCACCACGGCGCCCTTGGCGTCCACGGCCAGCGAGACGGCGATCACCCCGTCCTCGGACAGGATCTCGCGATCGCGCAGCACGACGGCGCCGACGTCGCCGATCCCCTTGCCGTCGACCAGGACGCGGCCGGCCGGAAAGCCCTCGAGCCGCCGCGCCGCGCTCTTGCCGACCTCGACACCGGCGCCGTCCTCGATGAGGAAGATCCGCTCCCGCGCGATGCCCACGCTCTCGGCCAGCCGCGCGTGGCCGAGCAGGTGGCGGTACTCGCCGTGCACCGGCACGAAGTACCGCGGCCGGGTGAGGCTCAGCATCAGCTTGAGATCTTCCTGGCTCGCGTGACCGGAGACGTGGACGAAGGCGTTGTCCTCGTACAGGACCTCGGCGCCGCGACGGTAGAGCGCGTTGATCACGCGGCCGACGGTGCGCTCGTGGCCGGGGATGACGCGCGCGGAGATGATGACCAGGTCGCCCGCGGCGATCTGCACGTACTTGTGCTCCGCCGCCGCCATCAGGGTCAGCGCGGAGTTCGGCTCGCCCTGGCTGCCGGTGGAGAGGATCACCTGCTGGTGCGGCGGCAGCTCGACCACGGTCCTCCAGCGGCTGCACGAGGCCCGAGGCCACTCGCAGGTAGCCGAGGTCGGCGGCGATCGTGACGTTCTTTTCCATCGAGCGTCCGAGCAGCGCCACCCGGCGGCCGAAGCGCTCGGCCAGCGCCAGCACCTGCTGGATGCGGTGGATGTGCGAGGCGAACGTCGCCAGGATGATCCGGCCCGGGCGCGCGGGCGAACCGCTCGGCCAGCGCCGCGCCGACGTCGACCTCCGAGCGCGTGTGACCGGCGCGGTCCACGTTCGTCGAGTCCGAGCACAGCAGAGCGACGCCCCGCTCGCCGAGCTCGGCGAAGCGCCGATAGTCGGAGGGCTCGCCGTCGAGCGGACTCGGGTCGAGCTTGAAATCGCCGGTGAGGACCACGGTGCCGACGGGCGTGTCGATCGCCAGGCCGATGCCATCCACGATCGAGTGGGTGACCCGGATCGGCTCGACCCGGAAGGGCCCCACGTCGAACGCCTCGCGCGGCCGCATCGGCCGCAGATCCGCGCTCTCCAGCAGTCCGTGCTCGCGCAGCTTCTCGGCCACCAGCGCCAGGGTCATGGGCGTGCCGTAGATCGGAACGTTCCGGGCACGTAGCAGGTAGGGCACCGCACCGATGTGGTCTTCGTGGCCATGAGTGAGGAGCACCGCGCGAAAGCCCTCGCCCTTGCTCAGGGCGTACGTGAAGTCCGGGATCACGTAGTCGATGCCGAGCAGCTCGTCGTCCGGGAACATGAGCCCGCAGTCCACCGCCACGAGATCGTCGCCGGACTCGAGGAGCATCATGTTGAGCCCGATCTCGCCGAGGCCGCCGAGCGGAATCAGACGGACGACGGGCTCGGCGGTGGTTGTTGCGGAATCCACACAAACTCCTTTCGAATGCCGGCATCATCGTAGCACCCGGCCCCCAGGCCCCGAAGTTTCTCCACGGCACGATTCTTGGATCTTCCCAGTGTCCAGAGGTCGACATATGCGAGCGCTCATGCTCTCCGCGTTGGCCCTGACCGCTCTTGTCCTGGTACTTGGTGGTTGTAGCAGTGGGCGCACGTACTGGAGCAACAACAGCACGTACTGGAGCCGGCCCGACGCCAAGCTCGAGGACGTGGCCCGCGAGTCGGGGGCCTGCTACAGGGCGGCGGTCGAGGCCGTCGAAGGCGAATTCCCCTCGGCATTTCCGGCCGCCACGGCTTCTGGTACGACCAGCGCCCGGCTGCTGCCGCCGACCGAGCCGCCGCCCAAGTTATGGGCCCGCTCGCCGCGGGAGGCCGGATTCGCGCGCTTCGACGAGCAGATGCGCTACGAGCGCTGCATGCAGCAGCGCGGGTGGAGCCCGACCCGGTCCTGAGCGTGCGATAGTCGGCGGGTGCCCCTGAAGCGACTGCCCCACGCCAGCCTGGCCACGCTCCTCACTCGCGAGCTGACGCGGCAAGAGCATCCGCCCACCGCCGCCCTCATCCGGGAGCTGGCCGGCGCCCGCACCCGCGGCAGCTTCACCCGGGCGGAATTTTCAAAGATGTGCCGCTGGAAGAGTCCTCGTGCCCGCCATCTGTGGGAGGCGAACTCGCCGGCGCGCATCCGCACCATCTCGCAGCAGGTGCTGGCCACGCGCAGCGAGCGCCGCCGGATGGAGCTCCTCACGGGACTTCGCGGCGTGGGTGTGCCAATGGCCTCGGCGATCCTGACGCTGCTCGACCCCCGGCGCTACGGTGTGCTCGACATCCGTGCCTGGCAGCTTCTCTTCGCGATCCGCTCGGTTGGCGCCAACCGCCGCGGCCAAGCCTTCACGATCGCCCAGTGGGAACAGTACCTCGAAGCCCTCCGCCACCACGCCCGCCGCCTCCACACGACAGCCCGCGCGATCGAATACACGCTCTTCCTCTCCCACCGAAAATTCCAGCAAGGCCTCCTCTACCCGCCCGCGAAAAAGCGACCCCGCCCCTAGCGAAGCGCCACGACTCGGCCAGTGCGCTCCAAACGACTGAACCCAACCCCCGCGAAGCGCCACCGCTCCGCCGGGGCGCGAAGCGCGGGGGTGTGGTATTCGAGGCTCCGTCTCAGACTGCTACGTCCGCGAAGCGCCACGGCTCCGCCGGGGCGCCGAACGCTGAGGTACGCGCAGTCACAGCACCCAACCTCGCGCGAACCAGAAGGGCGCCACGGCTCCGCCGGGGCGCCCTGAACGACTGGGGGGTATGGGGGGCCCTTTCGGGGCCCCCCATCTAGAACGGCGCAGCATCCTCCAGCTGTCGGGTGAGCACGCGCGCGTCGCGCAGGAAGTGAGTGCGCTCGGCGCCGTCCAGTGGCTGGCCGGGGATGAACTTCTCGCCGAGCGGATTGACGAAGCGGCCGTCCTTGGCGACGCGATAGTCCAGGTGCGGGCCGGTCGCCAGCCCGGTCGCGCCAACGTATCCGATGACCTGCCGCTGCGTGACCTTGCCTCCGGCGCGGACGCCTGGCGCCAGCCGCGAGAGGTGGTTGTACTCGGTCTCGTAGCCGGATCGGTGACGCAGGTGCACCTGGATGCCGTTGCCACCGTTCCAGCCCGCCACCACCACGGTGCCGTCGGCCACCGCCCGTACCGGCGTCCCCACCGGCGCGGCGTAGTCCACCGCGAGGTGCGGGCGGACGCCGCCGAGAATCGGATGCGGTCGTGCGTAGGTGAAGCCCGACGTGATCCGGGTGAACTCGAGGGGTGACTTGAGGAAGGTCTTCTTGAGCGAGCGCCCGGCGAGGTCATAGTAAGCCGACCGGCCACCGGCCGGCTCGAAGCCCACGCCCGTGAGCACCCGGCCGTCGCTGACGTACTGAGCCACCAGGAGCTGACCGTAGTCGACGAAGTCGTCGCCGGCGTAGCGCTTCTCGATCAAGAGCCGGAAACGATCGCCCGGCTTGGTGTCGGCGGTGAAGTCGAACTCCGAGGAAAAGATCTCGACGAGCTCCAGTACCAGCTGCGCGGACTCGCCCATGGCCTCGACCGCCTCGAAGAGCGAGCGCCGGACCTCGCCGCTCACCGCCTCGACCCGGACGTCGGGCCGCGTCTCCGCCCGGCGGACTTCCCACCCCGAGTCGGTCGCCACCGCCGCGAAGCCGAGCCAGGGGCTCGGCTCCCATCGCACCGAGATCGGCTCGCCATCGAGCGTCCAGGTGATCTCGAGCTCGTCCCGGGGCCGGAGCCGGCGCAGGTCGGCGCCGCTGGCCCGGAGCGCGTCGGCGATGTCGTTGGACGCGCGGCGGTCGAGGCCACCGCGGCCGAGCGCGACCAGCAGCGTGTCGCCGCGCCGCAGCGTCACGGTGCTCGTCTTGACCGTGGGCGCGGGCTCGGCGGAGGTGGATGTCTCGGCGGAAGACGACGGCGTCGCGGCCGACGGCGGCGCCGGCGCGGACGGCGCACTCGCGGGTGCCGGAGCCGTCGCCACCTGAGGTGGCGGTGCGGGCGAGAATACGCCCAGCCACGTCGCGGCGAGCGTGACGACACCCAGGATGATCAGCAGGACGCCACGGCGGGCCATCGACTTCATGATAGCCGAGCGGTCAGCGCAACAAACTCTTCTATCGTCAAGGTTTCGGCGCGCCGTCCGGGGTCCACCCCCGCCATCGTGGTGGCCTCCCGCGCCCGCCCCAGCGGTATCCGCAGGCCCTCGTTGAGCGCGTTGGGCAGGGTCTTGCGGCGACGGCCGAACGCGGCCCGGACGACCTCGCGGAACCGGGCTTCCATGGCTGCGGGCACACGCGACTGCACTCGAGGCGTGAGCCGAACGACTGCGGAGTCGACCTGGGGCGGCGGGCGGAAGGCTCCCGGCGGCACGCGCAGGGCCAGCTCGACGTCACAGCCGGCCTGGGTCAGGACCGACAGCGCGCCGTAGACCTTGCCGCCCGGCCCGGCAGCCAGCCGCTCGGCCACCTCTCGCTGGAGCATCAGTGCCATCACGTCGATCGCCGCCCGGGCTGTCTGCAGCGCGGTGACGATCGGCTTGCTCACGCTGTAGGGAAGGTTGCCGACGACGAGCACGCGGCCGTCCGGCGGTCGCACCAGCGCGCCGTAGTCCCATTCCCGGGCGTCGGCATGCTGGACTTCGATCCCAGGAAAACGCCGGCGGAGCCGATCGATGCAGCTCCGGGTCGACCTCGAGCGCGACGAGGCGACCACTGCGCCGGGCCAGCTCCTCGGTCAAGGCGCCCTCGCCGGGACCGATCTCGACGACGAGATCGCTCGCGGTCGGCGCCACCAGATCGACGATGGCGCGGGCGATACCCGGGTCGCGGAGGAAGTGCTGGCCGAGCGCGCGGCGTTTACCGGCGGGCACGCGTCTCGAGGTCGGCGAGGAGGGCCCGATGAACCTCGCGCGTGCGCGCCTCGGTGGCGGCGCGATCGCCGGAGTTGTCGATCACGTAGTCGGCGAGCTTGACCTTCTCGCTGAGCGGCATCTGGTTGGCGATCCGCCGCTCGACGTCCGCGCGGTCGCCGTCGCGGGCCACCGCACGCGCGTGCTGGGTCGGCGCGTCGGTGATGACCACCACCAGGCGGTCCATGGCCTTGTGGCCACCCGACTCGATCAGGACGGCGGCGTCCCAGAAGACGAGGCCGGCGAAGCCCTGCGCCTCCAGGTCGGTCAGCCGTGCCGCGGAAGGCGTCGCGGATGGCCGGATGGGTGATGGCCTCCAGCCGGCGGCGCCGCTCGGGATCGGCGAACGCGACACTGGCCAGCCGCTTGCGATCGAGCGGCGCCGTCCGCGTTCAGCACGTCGCGGCCCGAACTCCCGGACGATCGCCGCCAGCGCCGGCTGACCGGGCGCGACGACCTCGCGGGCCAGCAGATCGGCGTCGACGATCACGTCGCCGAGGCCGCGCAGGATGTCCGACACCGTGCTCTTGCCGGTCGCGATCCCGCCGGTGAGACCGACCAGCAGGAAGCGGCGGCTCACGTGTGCGACCAGTCGAGCCCGGCTTTCAGATCGACGACGATCGGCACGTCCAGCGGCAGCGCGGCCTCCATGATCTCGCGCGCCAGCGCCGAGACCGTCTCGACCTCGTCGGGCGGCGACTCGAAGAGCAGCTCGTCGTGCACCTGCAGCAGCATGCGGGCCTGCAGACTCCGCGCGCGCATGGCGGCGTCCATGCGCACCATGGCGATCTTGATCATGTCGCTCGCCGTCCCCTGCACCGGCGCGTTCATGGCCATGCGCTCGGCGGCGTTGCGGGCCACCGGGTTGTTGGAGCGCAGGTCGGGCAGGTAGCGCCGCCGGCCGAGCAGCGTCGTCACGTAGCCGCGCTCGCGCCCGTCGGCCAGCGTGCGGTCGATGAAGGCGCGCACCAGCGGATGCGTGGCGAAGTAGGCCTCGATGTAGCGCTGCGCCTCCTTCTGGTCGATCTTGGTCGCCTGCGACAGCCCGAAGGCCGACACCCCGTAGAGGATGGCGTAGTTCGCGCTCTTGGCGATCGTGCGCTGCAGCGAGGTCACCTCGCCCGGCGCCACCTTGAACACGTCGCACGCCGTCCGGGTGTGGATGTCCTCGCCCCGCTTGAACGACTCGATGATGGCCGGCTCGCCCGAGAGGTGCGCCAGGATGCGCAGCTCGATCTGCGAGTAGTCGGCGGCCACGAACTGCCAGCCTTCCGCCGGGCACGAAGGCCGCCCGGATCCGCCGGCCCAGCTCGGTGCGGATCGGGATGTTCATCAAGTTCGGGATCCTGGCTGCTGAGTCGCCCGGTGGCCGCCACCAGCTGGTTGAACGTGGTGTGGATGCGCCCGGTGGCAGGGATTCACCAGCAGCGGCAGCGCGTCGGCGTAGGTGCCCTTGAGCTTGGACAGCGTGCGGTGCTCGAGCATCTTGCCGGGCAGCGGATGGCCCGACGGCCAGCTCGGTGAGCACGTCGGCGTCGGTCGAGTAGCCGGTCTTGGTGCGCCGGTAGGCCGGCAGCTTCAGCTTCTCGAACAGGATCTGGGCGAGCTGCTTGGGCGAGGCGATCGTGAAGTTCTCGCCGGCCAGCGCGTAGATCTCGCGGGTGAGGTTGTCGAGATCGCGCTCCAGCTCCTTGGCGAATTCCTCCAGCCGCGCCGGCTCCACGCGAATGCCGTGCCGCTCCATCGCGGCCAGCACCGGCACCAGCGGCCGCTCGATGTCGTCGTAGATCCGCCGCAGCTCGCGCGTGTCGAGCTCGGCGGCCGCGTGCTTCCAGAAGCGCACGAGCCAGCGCGCGCGATCGCCCACGATCGCGCCGAGCGCATCGCCGCTGGGCGCGGCCGGCGCCTCGACTTGCCGGCCGCGGGCGCCGCCGGCAGCGTCGGCGGGCACTCCATGAACGACCTCCATGCACACCTCGTCCAGCTGGTAGGTCGCGCGCGCGGGATTGAGCAGGTACGCGGCGAGTGCGGTGTCCTCGCACGCGCGGCAGGCCGGTGCCCGCGGCGAGCAAGGCCTCGAGCAGCGGCTTGGCGTCGTGGACGATCAGCGGGCGCTCAGCCGAAGCCCGTGGCCGGCACCGAGGTCGATCCAGGCCGCTCCGACCGCCGGATGAAACAGGCCGAGGGCCTCGATGCGTGGCGACGGCGGGCGGGCGTCGCCGGCCCAGTCGACCGCCAGCGGCGCGCCGGGCGGCACGCGGCCCAGGTATTCGGCCAGCGCCTCGGCCTCGTCCAGGCGCGCCACGGGCTCGGCACTCGCCGCCACCGTCGTCGCCGGCAGCTCCTTGATCAGCCGCGTGAACTCCATCTCCATCCACAGCCCGCGCAGCCGCGGCCAGTCCGGCTCCACCAGGCGGAAGGCGTCGAGGTCCAGCGTGACCGGCGCCGAGCGCGCCAGCACGGCCAGCTCGCGGGACAGGATCGCCTGCTTGCGGCTGGCGGCCAGCGTCTCGCGCAGCTTGCCGCCGACCAGCGGTGAGGTTCTCGTACAGCCGATCGACGCGAGCCGAACTGGCTGACCAGCTTCACTGCGGTCTTCTCGCCCACGCCCTTGACGCCGGGGATGTTGTCGATGGAATCGCCCATCAGCGCCAGCACGTCGGCGATCTGCGCGGGCTCGACGCCCCAGCGCTCGCGCACCTTGGCCTCGTCGTACATCACGCGCTCGCCCGTGCGGCCGAGCACCGACAGCACGCGCACCCGCGGACCCACCAGCTGCAGCAGGTCCTTGTCGCCGCTCACCACGACGATCTCGAGGTCCGGCATGCTTCAGCGCCTGCTCGACCAGGGTGGCCAGCACGTCGTCGGCCTCGAAGCCCGGGATCTCGACCACCGGCGTGCGCAGGGCCTCGAACAGCCGCCGCACGTAGGGCAGCTGGCGGGCGAGGTCGTCGGGCATCGAGGTGCGCGTGGCCTTGTAGTCGGCGAACATCGTGTCGCGGAAGGTCGGCCCGGGGGGATCGAGCGTGATGCCGAGATAGTCGGGCTTCTCTTCGCGGATCAGCTTCCACAGCATGGAGCTGAGGATCAGCACCGCGTGGCTCGGCACGCCCTTGGAGGTGGAGAGGTACCCGACCGCGTGGTAGGCGCGGAAGATGTGCGAGTGGCCGTCGACGATGTACAGGCTCTTCACGGAAACACCTCGCGGTAGGCGGCCCGCACGGCCGCGGTGCGCTCGCGATACGCCGCCAGGAACGCGTCACGCGACGGCAGGCCCAGCGCCGTCGCCACCCGGGCCGGCATCGGTCCGGCCAGCTCCACGGTGTCGGTCGGGCGGGCGCCGAGCAGGCGGAGCGCGGTCGACACCCGGCGCAGGAAGCGATAGTGCGTCGGCCAGCGCCGTCGCGGTGGCCGGCGGCAGCGCACCGACGCGCGCCAGGCCGGCCAGCGCCGCCGGGGTCGAGGTCCGCCGCACGTCGGGGTGGTCGGCGCCGTGCACGAGCTGCAGCGCCTGGGCCAGGAACTCCACGTCGACCAGACCGCCGCGGCCGAGCTTGACGTGCCAGCGGCCGGGCGTCTCCTTGCCCAGCTCGATCTCCATGCGTGTGCGCACCTCCCGGATCTCCTTGAGCGCGCGCTCGGGCAGCGGCGCGCCATACACGAGCCGCCGGAGCGTCGCCCGCACCCGGCGGCCGAGTCGCCGGTCGCCGAGGACGAGCCGGGCCCGCGTCAGCGTCTGACGCTCCCAGAGGTCGCCGTGGTCTTCATAGTACCGTTCCAGCGCGTCGACCGACGCCGCGAAGCCACTGCCCTTGCTGCCCGGCCGCAGACGAAGGTCGACCGCGAACGCGGTGCCGGCCGGCGGTGATGTCGCCGAGCGCGCCGGCCAGGCGCTCGACCGCGTCACTGTAGAACGTGTGGACGTCGACCGCGATCGGCGCCGTCGGTCGTCCCCTCCCCGGCCCCGGATCGTCGAAGACGACGAACAGGTCGAGATCGGATCCGGTGGTCAGCTCGCGCCCGCCGAGCTTGCCGACGCCGACGATCACCGCGGGCACGAAGCGGCCGTCGCCCGCGCGCGGCACACCGTGACGCTCGATCTCGGCGCCCAGCGCCATGAGCCAGCCCGCCTCCAGCGTGGCCTCGGCCAGGAGCGTCATCTCGCGCGCGTACCGCTCGATCGACGTCACGCCGAGCAGGTAGCGCCACACGATGGTCAGCTCCTCGGCCTGCTTGATCTGGCGGAGCCGGTCGCGGCGCTCCGCGGGCCCCGCCTCCGGCGCCCACACCCGGGCCAGCGCGGCCCGCACCGTGGCCCGCGTGCGCTTTCGGCCCAGCGCCGAGGGATCGGCCAGCGAGGCCAGCAGCTCGGGCTGCGCGATCAGCAGCTGGGTGAGCAGATCGCCGCCGGCGCAGAGCCGTACCAGTCCCTCGAGCAGCACGCGGCATTGTCGGCCAGCAGCTCGACGTAGCCGGCGCGCGGCCCCGCCGCCGACAGGAAGCGCTCGAACTGGTTCAGCGCCTCGTCCGGATCGGGACTCTTCCAGAGCGCGTCGAGCAGCATGGGATAGAGGCGCTCCAGCGCGGCCCGCGAGCGCGCCCGCGTACGGCACGAGCGGCCGGCCCTCGAGGATGAGGCGCAGATTCTGGCGCGCGTGCTCGGGATCGGCAAAGCCGGTGGCGCCGAGCGCGACGAGGCTGGGGAGCCTGCGGCCCGTGACGCCGGGGCGCCGGCCGCTCGGCGAAGAAGGCCGTGAACGCGCGATGCACCGCGCCGGTGATCGTCCGATGGCGCGCGCGAAACGCCCGCGCGGCGGCCGCCGGCGAGCCGCCGATGCCGAGGCGCCGCGCCAGAGCCCCAGCGCCACCGGCTCGCTGGGCAGCGTGTGGGTCTGCAGCTCGTGGAGCAGCTGCAGCCGGTGCTCGACGGTGCGCAGGTGCACGAGCGCGTGCGAGAGCGTGCGTCCGAGCTCGGGCGCCAGGTAGCCACGCTCGGTCAGGCGGAACAGGGCCTTGAGCGAGTTCCGCTCGCGCAGCCACGCATCGTCGCCCCCGTAGAGCAGCTGCAGCGCCTGCACGATGAACTCGATCTCGCGGATGCCGCCGCGGCCGAGCTTGACGTTGCTGGTGCGTCCGTCGCCAGCCCCCCGGCGGGCCAGCTCGCGATCGATCCCGCGCTTCATCCCGCGGATCGCGGGCACGATCGCCTCGTCGACGCCCGGGGCGGTAGACGACCTCGCGGACCAGCTCCATGAACCGCACGCCGACGCGCTCGTCCCCCGCCGACACCCGCGCCTTGAGCAGCGCCTGGCGCTCCCACGGCGCGGCCCGCTCGCGGTGGTAGGCCTGGTAGCCTTCGATCGAGCAGCGCCAGAGCGCCCACGCGCCCCTCCGGCCGCAGCCGCATGTCGACCCGGAAGATGGTGCCCTCGTCGGTCACCGACTCGATGATCTCGATGATCTCGCGGCCCACGCGACCGAAGTACTCGCCGTTGGACAGCCGACCCTCGCGCCCCCCGGCCGTCTCGCCCTCGGCGCCGTAGACGAACATGAGGTCGATGTCGGACGAGTAGTTCAGCTCCTGGCCGCCGAGCTTGCCCATGCCGATGACCGCCAGCGACGTCTCGACGCCGGCGTCGTCGCGCGGGGCGCCGAAGCGGGCCCGCGCGTCGGCGTCCGCCATGCGCCAGGCCTCGCCGAGGCAGGTGTCGGCCAGCCGGGCCAGCTCGTCGGTCGTCACGCCGAGATCGGCGTCGCCCAGCAGGTCGCGGGCACCGATGCGCAGCAGGTGGCGATACTTGAATCGCCGTAGCGCGTTCATCCGCGCCACGCGGCCGGGGAAGGCGGCCAGCGACTGGGCCAGATCCGCCGCGAAGTCCTCGGCGAACCACACCCGCATCGTGCGGGCTCGAGCAGCCACGCCAGCGCCACCGGGCCGCCGCCGGAGCGCGTCGGCCAGGAACTGGCTGGAGCCACCCAGGCGTGCCAGCAGATGGGCGGCGCCCGGGGTGCGCCGCCAGCGTGCGGAACAGCACGGTCCGATCGACGACCTCGGCGTACCGCTCGAGGTTGTTCAGCGCCATGTCGGGATCCGCCGCCGCGCTCAGCTCGGCCAGCAGCCGCGGCAGCGCCGGCGCCAGCAGCTCCGCATCCCGCGGCGTCGGCGTCAACGCCTCGAGGTTCGCCCCCGCCACCCTCGGATCCGAAAACCCGAGGCGCTTGAGCTCGCGCGCCCGCGCTTTCGGTGTTGCCTTCAGCAGTTCGGTAGGACTCACGGCTGGATCCGCACTGGGGGGCTTGGGGGGAGCGGTGCGCTCCCCCCAGATCTAAACTGCCGCCTCGCCCTTTTCTCCCGTCCGAATCCTGATACACTCGTCGATCGGCAGCACGAACACCTTGCCGTCGCCGATCGAGCCGGTCTTGGCGGCGCCGACGATGACGGCCACGACCTTGTCGACGATGTGATCGGCGACCACGACCTCGATCTTCACCTTGGGCAGGAAGTCCACGGTGTACTCCGAGCCGCGGTACAGCTCGGTGTGGCCCTTCTGGCGGCCGAAGCCGCGCACCTCGGTCACCGTCATGCCGATCGACGCCGATCTCGGTGAGGGCTTCCTTCACGTCGTCGAGCTTGAAGGGCTTGATGATCGCCTCGATCTTCTTCATGGGCTCACACCTCGTCCAGAATTGGGAACATGAGCGCCGAGACGTGGGAGCTGACGCGCTTGAGATTCGTCAGGATGTCCAGGTGGATCTCCGACGTCTCCAGCGACTCGGCCAGCCCGGCTCGCAGCCGGCCCAGGTGCGATTCACGCAGGTCGCGCTCGCGGGCCCGCATGAACGGCCGCTGGTCCAGCACCTCGCGGGCCAGCGCCCGGTCGTTGGCGGCGAAGGCCGCGATCGCCCGCTCCAGATTCTTGCTCACCAGGCCGTGGAACTCCTGGATCTCGGCCCAGCCGGCCTCCGAGAACCGGCGGCCCTGATAGTACTTCTTCCGCGCCAGCTCCATCAGGTTCTTGTCGATGATGTCGCCGATGTTCTCCAGATTGCCGATGAAGGAGATCAGGCCGATCTCCTTGCGCGAGAGCTCGGGGCCCATGGCCTCCCGTCCCAGCCGGGACAGGAAGAGCTTGATCTCACGCTCCAGGAAGTCGAGCTGGTCGTCGCGCTTCTCGATCTCCTCGATGAGCGCGACGTTGTCGGTGCGGAACGCGGTCAGCGCGTCGCGCAGCATCCCCTGGGCCACGTCGGCCATGCGCAGGGCTTCGCGATGGGCCTGCCCCAGCGCCAGCGAGGGCTGCTCGAGCGCCCGCTCGTCGAGATACTTCGCCCGGAACGGCGTCTCCTCGTTGGCGTCCTCGGGCACCAGCGCCTCGATGGCGCGCGCGGCCAGCGGCGTGAACGGCAGGAACACCAGGCTGATGCCGAGGTTGAACAGGCTGTGGGCGTTGGCCACCTGGCGGGCGGGATCGGCGGCCGTGGCCGCCACCGCCGCCGTGAACGGGCCGATGAACGGAAACACCAGCGCGGCGCCCAGCACCTTGAACGCGATGTGGGCCACCGCCACCCGCTTGGCCTCGGCGGTGGCGCCCACGCTGGAGGCGAGCGCGGTGGCGCACGTGCCGATGTTGGCGCCCAGCACGATGGCCACCGCGCCGGGCAGCGCGATGAGGTCGTGGCTGGCCAGCGCCAGCGCCAGGCCGATGGTGGCCGCCGAGGACGTCACCAGCGCGCTGAAGAAGGCGGCGGCCAGCACCGCGATGATCGGCGTGGCCGTCATCGCCGCCAGCATGTCGAGCGCGAGCTGGTTGTCGCGCAGAGGCGCCACGCCGTCGAGGATGATCTTCAGGCCGAGGAACATGAGGCCGAGGCCGAGCACCGCCTGCCCGAAGTCGCGCGCGCTGGCCCGGCGGGCCACGAAGGTGATGACGAATCCGAGGCCGACCACGAGCAGCGCCCAGTCGGTGATCCTGAAGGCGATCAGCTGCACGGTCAGCGTCGTGCCGATGTCGGCGCCCAGGATGATGCCGAGCGTCTGGCGAAACGTCATGATCCCGGCCGACACGAACCCGATCAGCATCAGTGTGGTGGCGGCCGAGGACTGGATGATGGCCGTCACGGCGGCGCCGGACGCGACCGCCACCACGCGGTTGCGCGACAGCCCGGTGAGGAGCTGCCGGAGCCGGCCGCCGACGGCGCGCTGCAGGCTGTCCCCGCTCAGCCGGATGCCGTAGAGCAGCAGCGCCGTGCCGCCGAACATCGCGAGCAGGACCATCATGGCGCCGGCGGGCCGGTGGCCGCGATGCTGCCGCGCAGCAGCTGGGCGGGCGCGAGGTCACCGGTGAGATGACCGGTGTCGTTCAGGCTGACCAGCCGGGGCGGGCGCACCACGGTGAGCGAGGCGTTGTCGACGCGCAGCCGCCACAGGTCGTTGAAGCTGCAGCCGAGCAGGTAACACGCGTAGACGCTGATCACGCCGCCGTGCGCGACGATCAGCACGTCGTCGCCCTTGGGATGGGCGGCCGCGATGCGATCCACCGCGGCCTGCACGCGCGCGTGCACGTCGGGCAGCGGCTCGCCGTCCGGCGGCGGGCAATCGTGCGGGGCGCGCAGCCATGCCCGGTACGGGTCACCGTCCCGGGCGCGCACGTCCTCGACCGTGCAGCCTTCCCACTGCCCGAGCGAGAGCTCGCGCAGGTCGGGCAGGACGGTCTGCGACACGCCCGAGTCGCGCAGGGCGATCTCGGCCGTCTCCACCGCCCGGCGGTACGGGCTCACGTAGGCCGCGCGCACGCGATAGCCGCGCAGCCCTCGGGCCAGCGCCTCGGCCTGGGCCCGGCCGCGCGGCGAGAGCGGGATGTCGGTCCGGCCCTGGAAGCGTCGCTCGGCGTTCCACACCGACTCGCCGTGGCGGGCGAGCAGGAGACTCACGAGGCGGTCCCGATCGTGTTTCGCGCCGCGCGCAGGCGCGCCAGCACCTCGTCGCGGCCGAGCAGGGCCAGGACGTCGAAGAGCGGCGGCGACGCGGTCCGGCCCGTCACCGCCAGGCGCGTGAGCTGGGCCAGATCCACCAGCTTGAGTCCCATCGCCGCGGTGAGCTCGCGATAGAACCCCTCGATGGCCGCGGCCTCGAACGGCTCCACCGTCGCCAGCCGCTCGATCAGCACGCCCAGACGCGCCGCACCCTCGAGCGTGAAGAGCTTCACGCGGGCCTTGTCCTCGTAGCTGCCGGGCCGCTCGAAGTAGAACCGTCCGACCTCGACCAGCTCACGCACGGTCTTGGCGCGCTCGCGCAGCGTCTGCAGCATGGCCGGCAGCCGACGCTCATCGGGGACCGACAATCCCGCCTCGGCCAGGAACGGGCGGACGAGCGTGGCCAGGCGCGCGCCGTCGGTGGCCTTGAGGTACTCCTGCGACAGCCACTCGAGCTTGGCCTGATCGAAGATGGCGGCCGAGGCCGAGACGTCCTTGATGTCGAAGCTGCTCGACGAGCTCGGCGCGCGTGAAGATCTCCTGGTCGCCGTGCGACCAGCCGAGGCGAACCAGGTAGTTCACCAGCGCCTCGGGCAGGATCCCCTGCTCGCGGTACGCCTGCACGGAGGTCGCGCCGTGCCGCTTGGACAGGCGCGCGCGGTCGGCGCCCAGGATCAGCGAGACGTGGGCGAAGGCGGGCACCGGATAGTCGAGCGCCTCGTAGCAGAGCACCTGCTTGGGCGTGTTCGACAGGTGGTCGTTGCCGCGGATCACGTGGCTGATGCGCATGGTGACGTCGTCGACCACCACGCAGAAGTTGTAGGTCGGGCTGCCGTCGGTGCGCAGCAGGATCCAGTCGTCGAGCTGGCGGTGGTCGAACTCCACCGGGCCGTTGATCAGATCGTGCACGACCGTGGTGCCCGTCGGCGGAATGCGCAGGCGCAGCGCGCCGGCGGTGAGGCCGCGGTCGCGACAGCGCCCGGAGTAGCGGAACGTCTCCTTGCGGGCCTCGGCCGCCTTGCGCTCGGCGTCCAGCTGGGCCGGCGCGCAGTCGCAGTAGTAGGCGCGGCCGGCCGCCACCAGGCGCGCGGCGTGCTCGCGATAGAGATCGTAGCGCTCGGTCTGGCGGTAGCCCGGCGTGGGCGGCCCCTCGTCCCAGTCGAGGCCGAGCCAGCGCAGCGCGTCGATGATGAGGTCGATGTTCTCGTCGGTGGAGCGCGACTGGTCGGTGTCCTCGATGCGCAGGATGAAGGTGCCGCCGTGGTGGCGCGCGTAGAGCCAGTTGAAGAGCGCCGTGCGGGCGCCACCGACGTGCAGGTGTCCGGTGGGGCTGGGGGCGAAGCGCACGCGGACGCGATCGTTCGTTTCCGTCACAACGATGTATTGTACCCCCCGGCCGCTGAAACACGGTCAGCCGCGGGCTCGCCCGGGCGCGCGGACGCGGCGGCGCACGAGCTCCGTGCGCGCGACGTGGTCAGTAGCGCTCGAAGAGCCGCCCCCATTCGGTGGCGGCGAAGGCGCGGATGCGCGAGCGGCCGATCGTCGGGTACCAGAGCAGATCGTGGTAGACGTTCGACGCGAACGGCGCCCACACCACCAGCGGCGAGTGCAGCAGCAGGTGCTTGAGCGGGCGCAGCGGGCCGCGCCGGATCAGCTGGTCGCCCCAGATCACGAGGCTGCGCGAGGTCTTGAATCCCATGTCGAGCCTGGCCGCATCCGGGTCGCCCACGATCTCGATCTCGCGCGGGTCGGCCACCCCCAGGCCGCGCTCGTGGCACATGCGCAGATACGGGATGCCGAGCGGGTCGAAGCCCATGATCTTCGCGGCGATGGCGTCGATGGCCACCTGATCGGCGGAGGCGAGGATGAGATTGCCGACGCGCGGCACCATCGTGCGCGGCCCCGCGCCGTCGCCCATGACCGTGCCGTCCATCACCGCGAACACGCCCGGGTGCAGCTCACGCTGCATGTACATGAGATCGACCAGCACCTCGTGGATGAACTCGTGCGCGTAGTGCCGCACCTCCTTCAGCAGCCCGCCGAACGCGTTCTTGATCGCCCCGGTGGTCTTGGAGTGGCCATGGGTCTTGACCGTACATTCGTGCAACACGTTCTTCCCCACGTACATCTTCGGGATCTCGATGCCCTCGGGGAAGATCCGGTTCAGCTTGAGCAGCGGCGACTGGAACCGATAGACCATCCACTCCACGTCGGGCAGCGGAATGAACGGCACGCCGTGACGTCGCAGCACCGGCTCCCACTTGTTGTTGCGGCAGCCCTTGATCGGATTGGTCACGACGGTCTTGTTCTCGACCGGAAAGATCCGCGCCCGGTCGTAGCCGTCGTCGACGAGCGTCTTCAGCACGCCGTCCACCTGCCAGGGCTGGCTCGAGCACGCCGGGAAGTACTTCGTCCACGAGAGGTTGAGCTTGAGGATCAGATCCTGATCGCGCGACAGCACCTGGTCATACTTCACCAGCCGCATCAGCCGCCCATAGTCCTCGACCACCGTCTCCGGACGCGTCGCCAGCACCGCGACCTGACTCTTCATCGTCCACTCATTCTAGCCGCAACGGATCGGAGCCCCCAACCTCGACGCCACGCGAGTCGCCGACACCGTCCCCCACCACCCACGCCGCCGAAGGCGCATCCGCGTGGCTCGCCGTCACTCCCACCACCCACGCCGCCGAAGGCGCACCCCGCCACAGCCGCGCCGAAGCCCAACGGGTTGTCGCACCTCTCCAACCACCCACGGCGCCAGAGGAGCGGTCCGGCTCCGCCGGGCCGCTCCGAACGCCCGGGGGGCTTGGGGGGCCCTTCGAGGCCCCCCATGTCCTCAAGTCCCGTAGATGATCAGCAGTACCGAGATCATCCAGAGCAGCGTGTTGATCAGCAGCGCCCGATCGTGGAGCACCAGGTCCGAGGGGTTGCCACCGAGCTGGCGCTGGTAGAGCAGGTAGAGATAGCGGAAGACGCCGTAGAGGACGAACGGCAGCGTGGCCGGCAGCAGCGGCGGTGTGGAACTTCGCCACCGTCTCGGGCGACATCGTGTAGAGCGCGTAGGCGGTGACCGTCGAGGCGGTGACCACCGCGATCATCTGGTCCAGCAGCCCCGCCGAGTATTCGGCGAGGATGGCCCGGTGACGCGTGGCCTCGGCCTCCAGCGTCAGCACCTCGTGCCGGCGCTTGCCGAGGGCCAGGAACAGCGCGAGCAGGATCGTGCAGATCAGCAGCCAGCCGGAGATGGCCACCTGCACCGCCAGCGCCCCGGCCACCGCCCGGAGCACGAAGCCGATGGCCACCACCAGGACGTCCACGATGACCAGGTGCTTGAGCCAGGCCGAGTAGGCCGACAGCAGGACGACGTAGGCGACGGCGGCGAGGGCGAAGCGCGGCGACAGCCAGACGCTCGCGATCAGGCCGGCGGCGATGAGCACGACCGCCGCGACCACCGCCGCCGGCACGGACAGGCGGCCGGCCGCGACGGGCCGGTGGCGCTTGTCCGGATGCAGGCGGTCCTGCCGGCGGTCGGCGACGTCGTTGAGCAAGTAGACGGCGCCGGACAGTCCGCAAAAGATCAGGAAGGCGGCCCCCGCCGTCCACACCGCGGGCGTGAGCAGCTTCTGGCCGAAGACGAGGCCGCCGAACACGAACAGGTTCTTGACCCACTGCCGCGGGCGCAGCGAGACGAGGAGCTCGGTGAGCATCGAAGACGCTAGCGACGACGCGTCACACGCGATCCAGCGCGGTGCGGACGGCGGCGGCCACACCTTCGATCTCGGCGTCGGTCATCTCGGGGTAGCAGGGCAGCGAGAGCACCTCGCGGGCGGCCCGCCACGCCTGGGGCCAGCGCTTCTCGCCCTCGAGGCCGAAGAGCGGCTGGCCCGGCACCGGCAGCGGATAGTGGACCATCGTGCCCACCCCGAGGTCGGCCAGCACCTTGGCCAGCGCGTCGCGCTGCGGATGACGCACGACGAACTGGTGATAGATGGCCTGCGCGCGCGGGTGCTCGGCCGGCAGGCCGAGCGGCAGGCCGGCCAGCCGCGCCCGGTAGCGGGCGGCCAGCTGGCGGCGCGCCACGTTCCAGGCCTCGAGCCGGCGCAGCTTGACCCGTAGCATCGCGGCCTGCATCTCGTCCAGCCGGCTGCAGTAGCCGAGCTCCACGTGGTGATAGCGGCCGGTGTCGCCGTGGTGGCGGAGTCGGCGCACGTGCTCGGCCACGTCGTCGCGGTTGGTGAGCAGCATGCCGGCGTCGCCGCACGCCCCCAGGTTCTTGGTCGGATAGAACGACAGGCAGGCGACGTCGCCCCAGCCGCCGATGGGCCGGCCGTCCCAGGTCGCGCCGATCGCCTGCGCCGCGTCCTCGATCAGCGGCACGCCGCGGCGCCGGGCGATCTCGGCGATGCGGTCGATGGCGCCGGGGTGGCCGTAGAGGTGCACCACGATGATGGCGCGCGTGCGGCGCGTGAGGGCCGACTCGAGCGCGTCGGGATCGAGCGCGAACGTGGCGGGGTCGATGTCCACGAACACCGGCTGGGCGCCGGCCATGACGATCGTGGACGCCGAGGCCACGAAGGAGAACGCCGGCGTGACCACCTCGTCGCCCGGCCCCACGCCGACCGCGGTCAGCGCCAGGCGCAACGCGTCGGTGCCCGAGCCGACGCCCATGCCGTGCCGCACGCCGGCCAGCGCGGCCAGCTCGGTCTCCAGCGCCTGACCCTCCGGCCCGAGGACGAACCGGCTGGATGCCAGCACGCGCGCCACCGCGTCCATGAGCTCGGGCTGCAACGCCGTGTGCTGCCGGGTGAGATCGAGAAACGGAATCATCGCGCGTTACTGGTTCCTTCCAGCGCGCCCAGGCCGACCGACGACCGGATCGGCCCGCCCACGCCGAGCAGGTTCAGCGCGAAGCGCACCTCGTCGTCGCGGCCGTGGCGGTGCACGTACTCGAAGTTCAACGCCCAGCAGTCGAAGCGGATGTCCGTCGACACGCGGCTCTCCACGAAGGTCGACGTCCGCATGTCGTAGTTGTTGGTGTTCTGCACGCTCACAAAGCGGGTGATGTCGACACTGAACCCGGTGACCAGGAAGTTGAAGTTCCCGGGATCATTGTAGCGGGTGCCGACCGACGCGGTTACCGGGTCGAAGCGCACGCTCACGTCGTTGGTCGCATTCTGGATTCCCTGGCCGTGCGTGCTGTAGGCGAGGTCACTGCGCAGACGGACGCGGTCCACCGGCTGCAGGATGACGGTGGACAGCACGTCGCCCGACTGGTTCTTCTCGAAGTCATAGGTGGCCGCAAGCGCCAAGCGCGCCGCCTCCCAGCGCACCGGCTCCTCGGTCGCGCCGCCGCCAATGGTGCGGGCCCGGATCCGGTTCGTCACGCCGAAGGCCATCAGGTTGGTCTGGCCGAGACGGTCGATGTCGGTCCACTGCGGCAAGCGTGTCTCGCCGTGGCCGGTGATGAAGGTGTAGTGGATGGCCGGCTCGATCGTGTGGAGGATGGCGTCGATGTTCCAGAAGCCACCCACGTGGTAGGCCCGCGCGAGGATCGTCTCGACGTCGACGCCGGTCTCGAGCAGGCGGCGGAGCTGGGCGTCGTTGTCGGTCTCCTCCAGGGGGGTGGTGATGCCCGGCGAGGCGTGAAACCCGGTGACGGTCTTGTCGTAGCCGGTGAGCCGACCGCCCAGGAACGGCGTGACCGTGAATAGCCCCCCCACCGAGATCGGACGCGACACGACGCGAGTGCAGATCGGCCCGCAGGCCGTTGGAGCCCACGTCGCGCACGAAGTTCACGAATCCCGCATCGACTTCGTAGAGGAAGCCCGGCATCCCCGGGATGGGCTGCCGCACGGCCTGCAGCTCGAGATCGGGGAGGCGGTTCAGCTCGACCGGCCGCCGCGTGGTGAGGTCCTGGTAGGCGAACATGTTGCCGACGAAGTCCCACGACTCCCACGATTTCGTGAGGAAGACGTTCGACTCCACACGCTGCGAGCTGCGCTGCTGCAGCCGGTCGCCATAGTCGGACAGGACCTTGTCGTCGGTGACGATGTTGCCATCGACCTTGAACGTGAGCCCGGGGGCGATCGCCCAGTCGTGCCGCCAGCTGAAATCGCCGCGGGTGGCGTCGTGCTTGAAGACCTCCTGCAGGAGGAAGCCGGCGGCCGTGCCACGCTGCTGCTCGGACAGCACGTAGCGATACTCTGCGCTGGTGCCGATCCCGCGCTTGGCGTACACGATGGGCGCGATGGTCGCGTCCTCGCTGTCGGAGATCGCCCAGAAGAACGGGATCTCGGTGTAGAAGCCCTTCTCGCCGGAGCTGCCGAACTTGCGGAAAGAGGAAGCCGGTCTGCCGCTCGCGCCGGATGGCCGCCGCGAAGTACGGCAGGAACGGAATCAGCGGGATGTCCTTCACCCAGAACGAGGCGCTGGTGCCGTACACGAAGTCTTCCAGGTCGGCGGTGGCCGAGCCGAAGCGGAACGACCACGTCGGCGAGTCGTCCTCGCAGGTCGTGAAGATGCCCTTGTGCACCTCGTAGACGCTCTCGCCCACCCGATCCATCCGCTCGCCGCTGATGCGGTAGTAGGGCGTGGTCCGGGCCTCGGCCGAGTAGACGACGCCGGTGCCGGTCTTGAGGTTGTAGTCGATGCGGCGGCCGGTCAGCTGGTTCTCGCCGTCGTAGAACACCACGCGGCCCTGGGCGACCGCGTCGCCGGTGTCGCGGTTCATCTCCACCCGGTCGGCCATCAGGCGGGCCGCGCCGTGCGTGATCTCGACGTTGCCGGTGGCCACCAGCAGCTTGTCGGGGCCGACTTCCTCCAGCCGGTCGGCGACCACCGTCACGTCGCCGCCGGCGATCGGCACGACGACGGCCCCCGGGGGCGTGGCAGACGTGCCCGGAGCGGGCGCCGCCGGCGTCGTCCCGGGCACGGCGGGAGAGGTCGGCTTGGTGGACGGTGCGGGTTGCGGCCGGTAGCCCTGGGCCAGAGAGAGCGTCGGCAGCACGACCGGCCCGAGGCAGGCCGTCATGAGGATCATCGCCAGCCGAAGTCGCGTGCTCAAATGTCCGGGATTTCGACCGAACAAGGTGTATCGCCTCCGGCCAGCGAGCGCAAGGCATCTCCGATCAGGGAGAGCGAGCCGGCCACGCACACCAGCGGAACCGCGGGGTCGGCGGCACACGCCAGCGCGTCGCCAACCGATTGAACGACGTCGACCGGCACGCCGGAGGGCACCAGCCGCCGGAGCTCGTCCGGCAGACGCGGCGCGTGGATTCGCGGAGGCGGTCAGCACCACCCGGCGCGTGCGCCCGAGCAAGGGGGCCAGGATGCCCGGCGCGTCCTTGTCGCGCAGCACGCCGAACACGAGTGTCATCGGCGTGTCGCCGAAGTAGGCCGCGAGCGATTCGGCAAGCGCGCGGGCGCCGGCCGGATTGTGGGCGCCGTCGAGCACCAGCCACCCGCCCGGCCGCCGGCGCACCTCGAAGCGACCGGGCCAGTGGGCGCGCGCGACCCCCTCGCGCACGGCACGCTCGCTGGATCCGAGCACGTGCGCGGCCGCCACCGCCAGCAGGGCGTTGCCCGGCTGATAGGCGCCGAGCAGCCGCAGGCTCAATCCGTCCAGCCGGAAGTCCGGGCCCGCGCAGTCCACCTGCTGGCCGTCCAGGCCGCGCGCTCGCAGCGTGACCGCCAGGTCGCGGCCGGCCACCAGCAGCGGAACCTTGGCCCGCGTGGCGTGCTCGAGGATCGGCGCTGCCGCGTCGGGTGCCTGCGCGGCGGAGATGGCGACGCCGGAGCGAATGATGTGCGCCTTGTCGCTGGCGATCTCGCCCACGGTGTTACCGAGCACTTCCTGGTGATCGAGGTCGATGGACGTGAGCACGGTCACCGCCGGCCGCCCGACGGTGGTGGCATCGTAGCGGCCGCCCAGCCCCACCTCGAGCACGGCGACGTCCACCCGCTCGCGGGCGAAGTGGTCGAGCGCCAGCGCGGTGGTCGCCTCGAACACGCTGGCGTCCAGCCGCGCCACCAGCGTGCCGAGCGCCTCCATGCCGTCCACCACGGCGTCCTCGGCGATCGCCTCGCCGTTCACGCGGATGCGCTCGCGAAACGACACGAGGTGGGGCGAGGTGTAGAGACCGACGCGCCGGCCGTCGGCCTTGAGGACGGCGGCCAGCATCGTGGCCACCGAGCCCTTGCCGTTGGTGCCGCCGATCTGGGCCAGCGTGTAGCTCTGCTCGGGGTGGCCCAGCGCCTCCAGCAGCGCCTCGATCCGCTCGAGCCCGGGGCGCATCCCGGCGTGCTCGCCACCGCGCAGGGCGAGGAGCCGCGCCAGCGCCTCGGCATACGTCATGCGGGCGGCGTCGGCTGGTCCGCGAAGAAGGCGAGGAGGCGGCGAAGGGTGTCCTTGAGCTCGCGTCGCTCGACGATGAGGTCGATCTGGCCGTGCTCGAGCAGGAACTCCGAGCGCTGGAAGCCCTCGGGCAGCGGCTGGCGGATCGTCTCGGCGATCACGCGGGGCCCGGCGAAGCCGATGAGGGCGCGCGGCTCGGCCAGGATGACGTCGCCCAGCATGGCGAAGCTGGCGGTCACGCCGCCGGTGGTCGGATCGGTGAGGACCGACAGGTACGGCAGCCCGGCTTCGCCCAGACGCGCCAGCGCCGCCGAGGTCTTGGCCATCTGCATCAGCGACAGGATGCCCTCCTGCATGCGGGCGCCGCCCGGAGGCCGGCACGATGATCACCGGCACGTGCTTGTCGATCGCCAGCTCGATGGCGCGCGTGAGCTTCTCGCCGACCACCGAGCCCATGCTGCCGCCCAGGAAGCCGAACTCGAAGACGCAGAGCACGACGGGATGACCGCCGACGCGGGCCACGCCGGTGACCACCGCTTCCTCCATGGTGGTCTTCTGCTTGGCCGTCTTCAGGCGGTCGCGATAGCGCTTGGTGTCCTTGAAGCCCAGCGGGTCGACGCTGGTGATGCCGGTCTGGTACTCCTCGAAGGTGCCGGCGTCGACCAGGAGCCCGATGCGCTCGCGCGAGGTGATGCGAAAGGGATAGTGGCACTTCGGACACACGCGCCCGGCCCGCTCCACCTCGGCGCGCGCCATGATCTCCTTGCACGAGTCGCACTTGATCCACAGGCCTTCGGCGATGACGACCTTCTTGGGGGTCCCCTGCGTCTCCTCCGGCTTTCGCGTGAACCAGGCCACGGCCTACCTCCGCAATGGCGCCTTGAGAGATTCGATGAATGCGCCGAACTGATCGATCAGCTCGGGGGTGCCGGCGTAGCGCTCGATGAGGCGCACGATGGCCGAGCCGACGAGGACGCCGTCGGCCAGCTTGCCGACCGCCGCCGCGTGCTCCGGCGTGGACACGCCGAAGCCCACGCACAGCGGCGTGGTGGTCACCAGGCGCAGGGTCCGCACCTGCGCGCCGAGGTCGGGCGGCAGCTCCCGCCGCTCGCCGGTGGTCCCGGTGAGCGACACCACGTAGATGAAGCCCCGGCTGACCCGGGCGATGGCCTTCACCCGCGCGGCGGTGGAGGTCGGCGCCACGAACTGGACCAGGTCCAGCCCGACCGGCTCCGCCTCGGCGCGCAGCGGCTCCGACTCGTCGTACGGCAGGTCGGGCACGATCAGCCCGTCCACGCCGGCGTCGACGGCCGCCCGCGCGAAGCCCTTGAGGCCGAACACGAACACCGGGTTGTAGTACGTCATCAGCGCGATGGGCAGCGTGACCTGCGAGCGCAGCGTCGCCACCAGCTCGAGCACCCGGGGCAGCGTGGTGCCGTTGGCCAGCGCGCGCAGGCCGGCGCGCTGGATCACCGGGCCGTCGGCGAGCGGATCGGAGAACGGCACGCCGAGCTCGATGGCGTCGGCGCCGCGCTTCTCCGCCTCCAGCATCAGGCGGCGCGTCTCCTCCAGCGAGGGATCGCCGGCCATGAGGTAGGGCATCAGCGCGCGCTCGCCCTGGGCGCGCAGCCGCTCGAAGGTCGCGGCGAAGCGGCTCACCCGAGCTCCATGCCCAGCGCCTTGGCCACCACGTGCACGTCCTTGTCGCCTCGCCCGGACAGGCCGACCACGATGGCCTTGGAGCGCGGCAGCGTCTTGGCCAGCCGCATCGCGTGGGCCACGGCGTGGGCCGACTCCAGCGCGGGCATGATGCCCTCCAGCCGCGTGAGCGCCTGGAAGCCCTCCAGCGATTCCTCGTCGGTGATCGCGACGAACTCGAAGCGGCCGGTGTCGCGGTAGTACGCGTGCTCGGGCCCGACGCCCGGATAGTCGAGCCCGGCCGAGATCGAGTGCGCCACGGCGATCTGGCCGTCGTCGTTCTGCAGCAGGTAGCTCATGCATCCGTGCAGCACGCCGACGTGGCCCGCGGTCATCGTGGCCCCGTGCTTGCCCGTCGCGATCCCCGCCCCGCCCGGCTCCACGCCGACGATCCGCACCTTGCGATCGCCGATGAACGGATGGAAGAGGCCGATGGCGTTGGAGCCGCCGCCCACGCACGCCACCAGGACGTCGGGCAGCCGGCCCAGCGCGCGCCGCGCCTGGCGGCGCGCCTCGCGGCCGATCACCGCGTGGAAGTCGCGCACCATCATGGGATAGGGATGCGGGCCCAGCGCCGAGCCGAGCAGGTAGTACGTGGTGCGAACGTTGGTGACCCAGTCGCGCAGCGCCTCGTTGATGGCGTCCTTGAGCGTGCGGCTGCCCGATTCCACCGGGATCACGCGCGCGCCGAGCAGCTTCATGCGAAAGACGTTCAGCGCCTGGCGCTCCACGTCCTCGGCGCCCATGTAGACCTCGCACTCCTGGCCGAGGAGCGCGGCCGCCGTGGCGGTGGCCACGCCGTGCTGGCCGGCGCCCGTCTCGGCGATCACCCGGTGCTTGCCCATCTTCTTGGCGAGCAGGGCCTGGCCGATGACGTTGTTGATCTTGTGCGCGCCGGTGTGACAGAGGTCCTCGCGCTTGAGCCAGATGGCCGCGCCGCCGCAGTGCTCGGTCAGCCGCGCGGCGAAGTAGAGCGGCGTGGGGCGCCCGGCGTAGTCGGCCAGCAGGCTCTGCAAGCGGAGCTGGAACTTCCGGTCGCGCCGGGCCGCCGCGTAGGCTTTCTCGAGGTCGATCAGCGGCGCCATCAGCGTCTCGGGGACGAAGCGCCCGCCGAAGCGCCCGAAGTGGCCCTGGGCGTCGGGCAGCCGCCTCACACGAACACCGCGCGCTTGGCCTCGCTGATGAAGCGGCGCAGCTTGTCGTGATCCTTCTGGCCGGGCGTGGCCTCGACACCCGAAGCCACGTCGACCGCGTACGGCCCCACCGTCTCGACCGCGGCGGCCACGTTGTCCGGCGTGAGGCCGCCCGAGAGGATCAGGTGACAGCGGCCGGCGCGGAGCCGACGGGCCAGGTGCCATTCGATCGGATGGCGCAGGCCTCCCTCACTCCAGCGCTCGGCGCTGTCGAGCAGGATCGCGGCCACGCAACCGACGTACGCGGCCACCCGGACGACGTCGTCGGTGCGCCCCTCCGGAAAGCCGGCCAGCACCTTGGCCGGCGGCAGCTTGATCGTCTTGATCACCGGCAGCGTGTAGCCGGTCAGATCCTCCGGCCGCTCGTCGCCGTGGAACTGCAACGCTCGCAGGCCGCACGCTTCCACCGCCTGCTTGACGTGACCGGCCGGATGATCCCAGAAGATGCCGACCGGCGTGACGAACGGGGGGAGCGCGCGCACGATGGGCGCCACTTGCGCCGGCGTCACGAAGCGCGGCGACTTCTCGACGAAGTTGAAGCCCAGCGCATCGGCGCCGGCCTCCACCGCGACCATGGCGTCGTCGAGGTTGGTGATGCCGCAGATCTTCACCCGCGTCATCGCAGCGTCAGCTCTCGGACCTTGCCGCCCACGTCCGAGGCGCGCACCAGGCCCTCGCCGACGAGCACGGCGTGCGCGCCGGCGGCCACGACCTGACGGACCTGGTCGCCGTGGAAGAAGCCGCTCTCGCTGATGACGATCGGTCCCGGCGGGATCAGCGGCAGCAGGGCCAGCGTCGTCTCGATGGTCGTCTCGAACGTGGCCAGGTCGCGGTTGTTGATGCCGATGATCCGGCTGCCGGCGGTCAGCGCCCGGTCCAGCTCGGCCGCGGTGTGGCACTCGACCAGCGCGGCCAGGCCGAGGCCCTTGGCCGCGGCCAGCAGGTCGCGCAGCAGCGCCGGCTCGAGGATCGACACGATCAGCAGCACGGCGTCGGCCCCCGCCGCTCGCGACTCCCACAGCTGCCACTCGTCGATCGTGAAGTCCTTGCGCAGCAGCGGCACCGTGACGCGGGCGCGGATGGCGGCGAGCAGGTCGAGGTGGCCCTTGAAGTACTTCTCGTCGGTGAGGACCGAGATGGCGTGGGCGCCGTGCTGCGCGTAGCTCTGGGCCAGGGCCACCGGATCGAGGTCGGCGGCCAGCACGCCGCGCGAGGGCGAGGCCTTCTTGACCTCGGCGATCAGCGCCACCGGACCGGCGGGGCGCAGGGCGGCGTCGAAGTCGCGCGCGGCGGCGAGCCCGGCGCACCGCCGCTCCAGCTCGGCGCGTGGCGCGGCGCGCTTGCGGTCGGCCACCTCCACGCGCTTGTCGGCGACGATCCGCTCGAGGATGCTGGACATCACCTCGCCGCTAGAAATCGCGGCGCAACCCTCGGCGCTGGACCGTATCCATCGGCACGCCGGCGAGCTGGTCGAGCACGAAGTCGCGGATGGTGCGCGGCGGCGGCAGATCGCGCGCGATGCGACCGCCGGTGACCAGGGGCTTGAGCAACGGGTCCCAGGGGCCGCCGGCGGGAGCCGGCGCGCCGAGCGGGCACCACCGCGGTCTCCAGCGTGCCCCGACGCCGGAGGACGTCCTTGGCCCCCGACCACTTGCCGCGCTTGGCCATCGGCCGGCCGTCGATCTCCACGATGTCCAGCGCGAAGTTGAGCACGGGAGCGTTGGCGATCGAGGTCCCGACGCCGTAGGAGTCGACGACGGGATTCAGGTGCAGGATCTCGTACTCGTCGATGCCGCCCGAGGCGACGATCTTGACGTGGTCGAAGCCGCGCAGGTTCAGCTCCCAGCGAACCTCCTCGACGATCCGGAAGAGGTCGCCGCGGCGCGAGGACGGCGTGTCCAGCCGGACGGCGAACAGATCCTTGCCGAGCGCCTCGGCCACCCGCAGCGCCTCGAACTTCTCGTCCTGCAGCGTGTCGATCAGGGCGACCCGCCGGACCTTGGGCTCGACCACCTCGTGAAAGGCCTTCAGCGCCTCGACCGTGTCGCCGACCATGAGGACCAGCGAGTGGGGAATCGTGCCCATGGGATCGGCGTCGATCAGCTCGGCCGACTTGGTCACCGCCACCCCGTCGCAGCCGCCGATGAAGGCGTTGCGCTCGATCATGGGGGCCAGGGTCGGATGCATGCGCCGCGCGCCGAAGGAGATGACCTGCCGTTCCCCCGCCGCCTTCTTGCACCGGGCCGCCTTGGTCGCGATGCCCGAGGCCTGGCAGAGCAGCCCCAGCAGCGCCGTCTCGTACTGGGCCCACTCGACGTAGGTCCCCTCGATTCTCAGGATCGGCTGGTACGGCGCGAACAGGAGGCCCTCGTCCATCGCCAGGACATTGACCGGCAATCCCTCGAGCAGGCCGGCCACTTCCTCGATGCCCGCGAGCACGCCCCAGTGCCAGTCCTCGGGCAGCGACTTGAGGTAGACCTCGGCCTTCACCCGCTTGCGATCGCCGCGGGCGGCGAGGATCTCGACGGTGCGCTGGAAGTAGACGTCCGAGACCTCACCGGCCTTGATGTCGGCATCCGAGGCGGTGTGAAACGGGCGCTTTCGTGCCGGTGCCATTGGTCCTCGAGTCCTCGAAAAGTGCCGTGAATTCTTACAGACTTGCACCGGCAAGTCAATTTCACCGCCGCCGGCCTCCTGGGCCGGGGCCGGCCACCGCGGATCAGGCGGCCTGGGCCGGCGCCACGGCGAGCGAGCCGGGGATCGAGATCGGCCCCAGCGCACACTCGAACAGGACGAAATCGCCGAACTTCAGCGTGCCCTTGACCTTGACCGTACCGGCCATGATGTCGGCGATCTGCCCCTGGCGGACCCGGAGGATCACGCCCTCGACGCGGAGCTCGAGCTTGACCGGAAACACGAGACGGGCGAGCGGCACGCCCTCGACCACGATGTCCACGTATGGCCGATGCTCGGAGCTGATCGCGTGAGCGAGCAGCGGGACGAGGACGGTCGCGTTGGCAGATTCCCGCGTCGTCTCGAGCGCCGCGCGGAGGTCCCGCGCCCGCTGCCACGCGCCGATCAGGATGTCGGCGACGGGGACGTCGAGCGCGTCCTGCACGGCCTTGCTCACGCCGTCGAGCAGCGTGTCGAGCGGCAGGCCGGGCGCGGCCTTGGCCAGCGCCGCCTTGATCTGGTTGGCTTCCGGCCCCGTGGCGAGGCTCGCGCCCAGCCGCTCGGAGACCGTCGTCGCGCCGGCCAGCAGCACGTTACCGAGCGTCAGCGTTGCCGTCTTCTCGGTGCTCATCAGCGGGATCCTCCCGTGTCGTGGGCCGTGCCCACGAGGTGATCGGTCTGGAGCGTCGTGGTGGCGGTCTCGACCCCCGAGAGGAGGTGGAGACCGGTGCCGCTCGACAGCGGCGCGGTCGCTTCGATCTGCTGCGTTCCGACATCCCAGTGCGATGCGAACGTCACGGTCGGAACCGTCGGTACCGGCTGGGCGCCGGTCGTCGTCGTCCGCACGCGGTAGTACACGGTACCGGCGGCGCCGAGCAGCACCATCGAGCCGAGGCCCCACGCGATGGGGCTCGGCCACCGCGCCTGGCCGGACTCACGCACCGGCTGAGCCTCGGGCTGCGGCGCGGGTGCCGGCGCCGCGATCGGCGGCGCAGGCGGCTGAGGAGCCGGAGCAGCTGGTGGCGTCGGCGGCAGCGGCCTGGGCGCCGGCTTACGGATCGGCGCCGGAGTCGGCGGCGCAGCGGCGACCGCAGGCGGCGGCGTGACGAGCGGCGCAGCGGGAGTGGGCGGCGCCGTCACGACTGACGGGGCTGGCGGCAGCGGCGGCGCCGTCACAATCGGCGGCGCCGGCGGAGCTGCGGCGCCGTCACAACCGGCGGCGCCGGCGGCAGCTCCGGAGCGGTCGCGATCGGCGGCGCGGGCGGCGCCGGCGGCACGGTCACGATCGGCGGCGCGACGATCACCGGCGGCGCGATCACTACTGGTGGCTTGATCACGACTGGCGGCCTGATCACCACCGGCGGCGCGACCACGATCGGCGGGGCGATCACGATCGGCGGCCGCGGCGGCACCGGCGTCGTCGACGACGTGGGCGGCGGCACCGGAGCTGGCGCCGAGGCGATCAGGACGTTCACGAGCGTTTCCCGCGGCACGCGCGTCCCGGCCGCCGGTGCCTGCCGGATCACCGTCCCGGCCGGCGCCTGGGACTCGCGCTGGCGCTCCTGGCCCAGGCCGAGCTGGGAGCGGCGCAGGAGCCGCGCGGCTTGCAGCGGCGTCTCACCGGTCAGGTCGGGCACCGCGACGAGGGCGGACACCGCGATTGTCACTTCCACGCTCGTGCCCGGATGCACGCGCGCTCCCGCAACGGGAGACTGCGCGATCACGGTGCCGGCCGGCGCTTCGGAATCCTGACGCCGGCGGTCACCGAGGCTGAGGCCGGGCTTGGCGAGCACCGCGGAGGCGGTGTCCGCGGTCTGCCCGATCAGGTTCGGCACGATCACGTCCTGCCGCTGCGGCGGCAGCGCCGGCGCGGGCACCGTGGCCACTCGCGGCGGGGTCGCGATCCAGAGGTTGACCGACGCGCCGGGCTGGAGCGCCGTTCCGGGCTTGGGGTCCTGACCGATCACGGTGCCGGCCGGACGCTCGTTCGTCAGCTGCAGCGTCTCGCGCCCGGCGTGAAGGCGCCCGCGCTCGAGCGTCGCGCGCGCCGCGGCCACCGGCTGGCCGACCAGGTCCGGCGCGCGGAGCACGTAGATCTCGGTCGCGCGCGTCCCGAGGGTGGGCTTGGCCGTGATGCGAGGGCGAGGCGTCGCGAACTCGTCGACCGCTTGCGCGGCCCGCGGCGTCACGCCAAGCGCGATCAGCAGGGAAACGAGCGGGGCGCTCGCCATCAGGACCCGTCTCGAAATCGCTGGCTTCATCGCACTGCCCTCCTGCCCTGGGCCTGTTGTGCAAGCCACACTCCAGACCGGACCACCTGCAACGACGGAGGGTTAGCGGTCTTTGTCGGGGTTTCCCGCGGGCGCTGGCGCGGAAGCTCGGGCGAAGCACCCGGGCTGGGCGTCGGACACCCCGGCGCCTTGACCGTGAGAGAGGGCCGGCGCACTATCGCCCGCGGCGGCGGCTTCCGCGGCGCCACCGGAGGATCCATGGAACAGGCGCTGAGCGACGTCACCGTTCTCGATCTGGGGCAGGTCATCGCCATGCCCTTCTGCACGATGCTTCTGGCCGATCTCGGCGCGCGCGTCATCAAGGTCGAGTCGCGCGAGCGCGGACGCGAGCGCCTGTCGCTGGGGATCAAGCGGGTCCGCAACGGCGTCGAGGAGCGCGTCGCCCCCGCGCAGTACCGCGAGCGCAACAAGCTCGCCGTCACGCTCGAGCTGAAGACGCCCAAGGGCGTGGAGCTCTTCAAGGAGCTGGTCTCGCGCGCCGACGTGGTCGCCGAGAACTTCAGCGTCGGCACGATGGAGCGGCTGGGGCTCGGCTACGAGGATCTCAAGGCCGTGAACCCGCGCATCATCTACGCGTCGGTGACCGCATTCGGTCAGCACGGCCCGTACGCCATGCAGCGCGGCTACGACATCCTGGCCCAGGCGATCAGCGGGTACCTGAGCATCACGGGGTTCCCCGAGAATCCGCCGACCAAGTCCGGCCAGTCGATCTCCGACTACTACGCGGGCATGCTGTGCGCGTTCAGCATCGTCTCCGCGCTGCACTACAGAAACCGCACCGGCCACGGCCAGCGCATCGACATGGCCCTGCTCGACAGCCTGGTGGTCGCGCTCGACAACCTCGGCGAGCGCTACACGGTCGGCGGCGAGGTCCTCACCCGCTCGGGCAACATCGCGGTCACCGGCTCGAGCACCGGCGTCTACACGACGAGCGACGGCCACGTGGCCGTCTCGGCCGGGGCCAGCGACGCGGTCTGGCGCCGCTTCTGCCAGATCATCGGCCGCGAGGAGCTGACCACGGATCCGGAGTACGCGACCGCGGCGGCCCGGCGCGACCGCCGCGACGCCATCGGCATCATCATTCAGGAGTGGACGGCCAAGCGGCCGAAGGCCGAGGTGGTGGAGATCCTGGCCACCGCCGGCGTGCCGGCGGCGCCGGTCAACAACATGGCCGAGATGGTCGCCGATCCCCAGGTGCAGGCGCGCGAGATGTTCGTCGAGCACGACGATCCGACCTACGGACGGCTCAAGCTGACCGGCACCCCGCTCAAGATGTCCCGGACGCCGGGCCGGGTCCGCTCGCTGGCGCCGAGGCCGGGCGAGCACAACGAGGACATCTTCGTGGGGCTGCTCGGCCACTCGCGCGAAGAGCTCGCCCGCTGGCAGGCCGACGGCGTCGTGTGACCCGGCGAGCCCTCGCGCCGGGAGCCGGGGGCGCTTGACAGTCGAGGGCCGGGAGGCCGATCATCCCGTCATGACAACTCTGGAACGGGCCGAGGCCGCCGAGCACGCGCTGAGCGAGGAGCTGGACCGGACGGTCGTGAAGTCGGTCATTTACGTGTCGGGCGAGCACGATCCGCGCAAGCCGATCATGCGGCCCGACAACGGCAAGCTCGTCATGATGGGTCACGACGCGCGTCTGCCGAAGATGCCCGACAAGCCCACGCTGATGGACTTCTTCAAGTATCGCTTCGGCCCGGCCAACCACCTGATGCAGAGCGCTCGGCTGGCCATGAAGAACGGTGTGAGCGAGAAGATCGTGCTGGCCTGCCTGGTGCACGACATCGCCATCGCCGGCTTCATCCGCGGCGACCACGGCTACTGGGCCGCGCAGCTGCTCGAGCCCTACGTCGACGAGGAAGTCAGCTGGGCCATCCGCTATCACCAGGCCATGCGCTTCTTCCCCGACGAGTCGGTCGGCTACAAGTACCCCGACCTCTACCGCAAGCTCTTCGGCGAGGACTACGTCCCCGACGACTACATCCAGCGCGACTATCAGTACGCGCGGAATCACAAGTGGTACATGTCGTGCCGGCAGATCTGCGTGAACGACCTCTACGCGTTCGATCCCACCGTGCAGGTCGAGCTCGAGGAGTTCACCGACATCATCGGCCGGAACTTCAAGCAGCCCAAGGAAGGCCTCGGCTGGGACGTGAGCCCGTCCGCCCACATGTGGCGGACGATCAACCACCCGACGAAGTACCTGTAGGAATGGGGGCCCCGAAATGGCCCCCATACCCCCCAGTCGTTCGGAGCGCCCCGGCGAAGCCGTGGCGCTCCTCTACATTGCTAGTTATTCGGGGCGGGCAAGGTGCTCGACCTCGCGCTCGAGCGGTGAGGATTCGAGGCCGGCCCGCAGCGTCGGCTCCGTCGTCCGGGCGCGCAGGCCAGTGATGATGGCCCACGCGGAGCGATAGCGGCCGAGCGCGCTGTCTCGACGACCATTCGCCGCGTCCAGGCGCCCGAGCGCGACGTGGCTCAGCCAGGTCTGGCGCGGCTGCCCGATCGCCTCGGCCAGGCTCAGGGCCCGTCGCAGCGCGTCCTCGGCCTCGCCCCAGGCGCCTCGTAGGGTCGCGCCTTCCCCCTTGATGCGCCACGCCCAGCTCTCGAACTTTCGCGAGCGCGTGGGCACGGCCACTTCCAGGCTCTGGTCGGCGAGTCGGCGCGCTCGTTCAGGATCGCCCTGCAAGAGCGCGAGCTGGCCGAGGCCCGCGTAGCACTGGGTGGTGTAGCGCCAGGTCATCCAGCGCGATGGCGGCGGATGCTGGACGATGTGATGGCTCTCCGCCAGAGCTTCGGCGGCGGCCCCGAGCTCGCCTCGCACCATCAGCGCTTCCCCCTCGTTGTTCCGGATGAAGGCGCGACGCTCGGCGCCGGTCCCGTGGCCCGCGCGCGAGGACCGCCCGGTCACCTCGTACGACAGCTCGGACAGATCGATGCCCCGGGTGAGGTCGGCGCACTCGATGCGGAGCCACCCCACCGTGTTGAGGAAGCGGGTGAGGTAGGCATCGTCCCCGATCTTCTCGGCGAGGGCCTGCCCCTCCGAGAAGGCCGCAAGCGCCGCGTCGTAGCTCCCCGTGTCGGTCAGGGCCAGCCCCTGAGTCCAGAGATTCCGCAGGAGCCCAACGACGAGCCGACCCTCTCGTCCGAGACGGGTCCCCTCACGGCTGAGCTCCAGGCTCTCCGAGTATCGTCCCTGCCAGCTTCGCTGGGTGGCAACCATGTGGAGCGCCAGCGCCTCGGCCGAGCGATCCCCTCGCGCCCGAACGATCTCGATCGCCCGTGTGTACCCCGCCTCGGATTCCTCTAGCTTGCCGGTGACGGAGAACACGTAGCTGCGGACGTACAGCGCGCCGCCGAGCGGGCCCGGAGCGCCGTGCGCCTCCGCGATCTCGATCGCTTCCTGGGCCCGCTGCAGCGCCGCGGGGAAGTCCTCCAGCCACTGCAAGGCGGCAGCGAGCTGGACAAGAGCGTTGGCCTCCAGCACGCGATCCCCGAGACGCCGGGCCAGGGCCACGAGGGCCTCGGCCGCCTCGTGGGACCGGCCGAAGTCGCCCACGCCGAAGAACAGATCGGCACGGGCACGGTGGATGGCCGCGGGCGTGGTGACGGGCACGCGATCACCCAGACGGCGGACTGCCTCCAGCGCATCTGCGTATAGCTCCAGCGCCTGGCGCAGGCCGAACGCCCGCGTGGCCTTTTCGGCGGCCTTGAGCAGATACTCGAGCGCGCGCTCCCAGTCCTCGGCCCGCGAGAAGTGATGGGCCAGCATCTCGTAGTGCTCGGGGAGCCGGTCGGCGTAGAGCTCCTCGATGGCGAGGCCGACGAGGCGGTGGAGCTCGCGGCGCCGCTGCACCAGCAGCGAGGCGTAGGCGACGTCCTGGGTGAGGGCGTGCTTGAACATGTAGGCCAGCTCCGGGAAGAGCCGGCGCTCGTGGATCAGCTCGAGCGCGGTCAGCTCGCGCAGGAGCCCGTCAGTGCGCTCGCGGATCTCCGCGAGACGGTCGACGAGGCGGCGCGTGAACTCGCGACCGATGACCGCGGCCAGCTGCAGTGTGCGCTTGGGGGCCTCGGCGAGACGATCGATCCGCGCGGCGATGACATCCTGGATCGTGCCCGGAATGGCGATCTCGCCCACCGCTCGAGCCAGCTCGTAGCGCGTCCCCACCCGTCGCAGCGCCCCACCCTCTTCCAGCGACTTGACCAGCTCCTCGACATAGAACGGATTGCCCTCCGCCTTGCCGCTGACCAGCCCGCGCAGGGCGTCGGGCAGGGCGTCGGTGGCCAGGACGGCGGCCACCATGCGTGCGCTGTCCTCGGCGGACAGCGCCGGCGGGACGACGCGGGTGACGTAGCTGCGCTCACCGAACGAGTGGCTGTACCCCGGCCGGTAGGTGAAGACGAGCAGCGCCCGCAGCGCGGGGACGGTGTCCACCAGCATCGCCAGGAACTGCTCGCTGGCGCTGTCGATCCAGTGGAGATCCTCGATCACCAGCACCTGCGGCCGCCGCTCGGATGCGCGGACCAGCAAGCGGCGCAGGGCCTCGAATGTTTCGCCGCGTCGCTGCGCCGGGTTCATGGCCTGCACGTCGTCCTGGCCGGGGTCGACCGACAGCAGGGCGCGCAGGTAGGGCGCCGCCGAGGCCAGGTCCTCGCCGATCTCGGTCACTCCCCGCTCGATCTTCGCCGCGATGGCGGCGTCACCGTCGGTGTCTTCGACGGCAAACTGGCGGCGGACCAGGTCCACCAGCGGATGGAATGTCATCGCGCGTCCGAACGACAGGCAGTGGCCTTCGTTCCAGTCGGCCCCCTCGCCAACCCGGCGACGGAGCTCGAGCAGCAGGCGGGACTTGCCGATGCCGGCATCGCCGACGAGGAGCGCCACCTGACCGTGGCCGGCCCCGGCGAGAGTGAACGCCTCGAGGAGCTGCCCGAGCTCGCGCTCGCGCCCCACGAACGGCGTCAGCCCGCGGTCGACCTCGACCTCCAGGCGCGTGCGCGTCTCGTGCGCGGCCACGACTTCCCAGGCGGCGACCGGCTCGGCCTTGCCCTTGAGATGGAGGTCACCGCGGGAGCGGGTCTCGAAGTAACCGCGGACGAGGCGGTGGGTGGCATCGGAGATCGTCACCTGGCCGGGCTCGGCCGCCTGCTGCAGACGCGCCGCCACGTTGGTCGTGTCGCCGACCGCGGTGTAGTCCATGCGCAGGTCGCTGCCGATGCTGCCGACGACCACGACCAGCCCCAGTGTTCAGGCCCTGGCGAGCGCGGAAGGCGATCCCAGCGCGGTGCCAGCTCTCGCTGATAGTCGGCGAGGCCCGTGCCGATGCCGAGCGCGGCGTGCACCGCCCGACGCGCGTGGTCCTCGTGGGCGATGGGGGCGCCGAACAGCGCCATGATGCCGTCGCCGAGGAACTGGTTGACGGTGCCCTCGTAGCGATGCACCTCGGCCAGCATGAGGTCGAAGGCTCGGCTCATCAGCCGATGAACCTCCTCGGGATCGAGACGCTCGGACAGCGACGTGAACCCGGAGACGTCCACGAAGAGCACGGTCACCTGCTTGCGCTCGCCGGCCAGCGCGCTGCCCGTCGTGAGGATCTTCTCGGCAAGATGCTTGGGTGTGTACGTACGGGGCGAGGCGAATGGTCAGCAGCGCTCCCGGCTGGAGCGCGCCGCCGCAGTGATGGCAGAAGCGGTTGCCGGGCGGGTTCGGCGTCTGGCAGCCCGCGCACATCAGCTCGAGACGGGCACCGCATCCACCACAGAAGCTGGCGCCTTCGGGATTCTCCTGGCGGCAGCTGGAACAACGCATGTCGCCGCTACTCGGCGAACTGCGCCGCCCGCCACTTCAGGGCGGCGCCGAGGCCTTCTTTCTCGCGGATCTCGTCGAACTTGGTTCCGACCTCGGTGCGCGCGGCGTAGAGGCCGGCCAGGACGTCGAGGCCGGCGCGGATCGCGTTGCGGAAGCCGGCGGCGTCGGCGCCGCGGCTGATGGCGAGCTTGGTGGCCATCAGAGCCTCGGGCGAGATCAGGGCCATGCGGCGCGCAAACTTCAGCGTGGCGGCCTGCAGCTCGGCGCGCGGAACCACCCGGTTCACCATGCCCCAGGCCAGCGCGGTCCTGGCGTCGATCGGATCGCCCAGGTAGAGCAGCTCGTGGGCGCGCTTGAGCCCGATGATGAACGGCATGATCAGCGCGGGACCGACGTTGGAGAAGCGGATCTCCGGCTCGCCGAAGAGCGCGTCGTCGGCCGCGATCGTGATGTCGCACATCATCACCATCTCGCAGCCGCCGCCCAGGCAGTGGCCCTGCACGGAGGCGATCACCGGCTTGCGCATGTCCCACGGCGTCATCTCCAGCGTGACGTCGTCGGTCAGCGACTCGTGCCAGGCCAGCGCGTTGCCCTTCCGCGCGGCGCGGGCCGGGTTCGGACTGATGTCGTAACCGGCGGAAAAGCTCCGGCCTTCGGCGCGCACCACCACCACGCTGGTGGCAGGATCGGCGTCGGCCTCGTGAAAGCGCTCGATGAGCGTGCGCTTGAGCTCGGGACTGATGGCGTTGAGCTTGTCGGGCCGGTTGAGCGTGACGATCCCGACGCGGCCATCGACGGCGTACGTGACGATCGGAGTAGTCATGACGGCTCCTGAGAGATCTGAGTGCGCGGTCGCTCCGTAGATCGCACATCGCTCCGCGCTTGTCCAGCCCGCCGCGCGCGGTTGACCCGGCCGCGGCGGCGGGCGCACTATCGCCCAGCACGGGACAATCAGAGATCGTCACCGTCGGCGTCAACGACGGCCAGGTCGAGGAGGCCGACGACATGAGCGGGTTTGCAGACTTCGATCGCTACGACGGGCTCGGGCTGGCCGAGCTGGTCCGCCGGCGCGCGGTCAGCGCCGAGGAGATTGTCGACGAGACGCTGGCGCGCATCGAGGCGCGCAACCCCGCGATCAACGCGGTCGTCACGCGCATGGACGATCAGGCCCGGGCCGCGCTGCGCGCCGGGCTTGCAGACGGGCCGTTCACCGGCGTGCCGTATCTCTTGAAGGATCTCGGCGCCCACTATCAGGGCGTGGTCACCTCGTACGGCGGCACGCTGTTCGCCGACAACGTGCTCGATCACGACAGCGAGCTCACCATCCGCCTCAAGCGCGCCGGGCTCGTCATCGTCGGCAAGTCCAACACGCCCGAGATGGGGCTGGCGCCGTCCACCGAGCCGCGCCGGTTCGGCCCCACCCGCAATCCGTGGAATCTCGACTACAGCGCCGGCGGATCGAGCGGCGGCGCGGCGGCGGCGGTGGCCGCCGGGATCCTGCCGATGGCGCACGCGACCGACGGCGGAGGCTCCATCCGCATTCCCGCCTCCGCCTGCGGGCTGTTCGGCCTCAAGCCGACGCGCGCCCGCAACCCGATGGGCCCTGACGCCGGCGAAGGCTGGGGCGGCGCCTCGATCGGCCACGCGGTGACGCGCAGCGTGCGCGACAGCGCCGCGCTCCTCGACGCGACCTCGGGGCCGGACGTCGGCGATCCGTACTGGGCGCCGCCACCGGCGGGTCCGTTCCTGGCCGAGGTCGGTCGCGATCCCGGCCGGCTGCGCATCGCGCTGACGGTGACGCCGTGGATCAGCTCCCCGGTCGATCCGGAGTGCGCGGAGGCCGCCCACGCCGCGGCCAAGCTGTGCGCGAGCCTCGGCCACACGATCGAGGAGGCGCGGCCCGTCGTCAACGAGGCCGAGTGGCGCTATGCCACGAGGGTGATCGTCGCCGCCAACATCGCCTACAACCTCGAGGCGCGGGCCGCCGCGCTCGGCCGCCCGCTGGCCGAGGGCGACGTGGAGCGCATGACGTGGGATCGCGTGCTCGACGCGCGCACGATGACCGCGGCGCAGTACGCGGGCTCGATCGGCGTCGTGCATCGCGTCGGTCGCGTCGTGGCGCGCTTCCTCCAGCACTACGACGTCATTCTCTCGCCCACGATGTGCGCGCCGCCCGCAGCCCCTCGGCGTGCTCGACATGTCGACCGAGCATCCCGACCGCTACCTGGCCGCGGTCTTCGCCAGCATCGGCTTCACGTCGCTGTTCAATTCCTCCGGCCATCCCGCCATGACCGTGCCGCTGGCGACCTCGACGAAGGGGCTCCCGCTGGGCGTGCAGTTCGCCGGGCGCTTCGGTGACGAGGCCACGCTGCTCCGTCTGGCCGCGCAGCTCGAAGCCGCGCGTCCCTGGTCCGGCCGCCGACCGTCGTTTTCGAGTGCCGTCGCTGCCGGGGCTCGCCGCTAAGCTAGCGATGTGGCGGGCGAATGCCCTCGGCCGGTCGGCCGTCCAAGCTGTTGGGAGGAGTGCAGCCATGAGGATCTGGGCGACGCGGCTCACGGCAATCCTGCTGGGCCTGAGCATGCTGCTGACGGCAGTGCCGGGCGCGAGGGCCGCGGCGCCGGCTCCCCCGCCGCCGCCGGCGGCTTCCAACGGGGCGAGCGAAGCGATCGGACGCACGCCTCCCCGCCTGAGCTACATGAACGGTGACGTCTCGTTCTGGCGGCCCGGCGCGCCCGACTGGGGCGCGGCGCAGGTCAACACGCCGCTCGCACCTGGCGACGAGCTCTACACGAGCGACCACGGCAACCTCGAGCTCCAGGTCGGGGGCCGCGCCTTCGTGCGGGCGTGGACCGACACCCAGCTGGGCCTCGTCAACCAGGAACCCGATTTCGTTCAGCTGAAGGTCACCTCCGGCCACATCTCCCTCGACCTGCGCAGCGTGGATCCGGGCCACACGGTGGAGGTCGACACGCCGCAGGCGGCGTTCACGATCGAGGCGCCCGGCTACTACCGGGTGGACGTCACGGCCGAGCGCACGTCGTTCATCACGCGGCGCTCCGGTCGCGCCACGATGACGCCGGCCGGCGGGCAGGCCGTTTCGATCGCCCCGAGCGAGGAGGTCGTCCTGGACGCGGCCGCCGCGCCAGCCGTCCAGAGCTTCGTCGCCCCGCAGCTCGACGACTGGGACAACTGGAACTACGTCCGCACCGACCAGCTGCTCGACTCCACGAGCTCGCGCTACGTCGGGCTCGACGGTCTACGGCGTGGACGATCTCGACCACTACGGCAACTGGCGCGTGGTGCAGAACTACGGCTCGGTGTGGGTGCCGGACGCGGTCCCGACCGGCTGGGCGCCGTACAGCACGGGCCGGTGGGTCGCCGATCCGTACTACGGCTGGACGTGGGTCGACACCGCACCGTGGGGCTGGGCTCCGTACCACCATGGCCGCTGGGTCTTCGTGGACAGCTACTGGGCGTGGGCGCCGGGCCCGATCGTCGTCCGGCCCGTGTACTCGCCGGCGCTCGTCGTGTTCTTCGGCCGTCCCGGCGTGCAGGTCGCGGTCGGCAGCCCGTTCGTCAGCTGGGTGGCGCTGGGCTGGGGCGAGCCGATCGTGCCGTGGTGGGGCTCGCCGCGCTACATCGGTCGTGCCCACTGGGCCGGCTGGGGCGGGCCACGCGTCGTCAACAACGTCGTCATCAATCGCACGACCGTGGTCAACGTGACCAACATCAACGTGTACCGCAACGTGAACGTCCACAACGCGGTGGTGGCGGTGCCCCAGGACGCGTTTGGTCGGCGCGGCGTGCACGACGCGCGCGTGCACGACGTCGACGTGCGCCAGATGCAGCCCGTTCACGGCCGGCTGAACGTGAAGCCGGACACGTCGAACTTCGTCATCGGCAACGGCCCGGGGGCGAAGCCGCCGGCGCACACGATCGATCGACCGGTCGTGGCGACCCGCCGACCGCCGCGTCCGGAGCGCGGCATCGCGCAAGGACAAGGACAAGGACGGCGCACCGGCCGTCACCCCGGCGGTCGCGACGCCGGCGCCGAAGATCGTGCCGGCGCCCAAGCCCGCGGCCACGACGCCGACACCGCCCTCGCGGCCGCCGTTCGCATCGAGCGGTCCCGAGCGGCCGCGGCCACCGGCGCCGCCACGCTTCGACTCGCGGCGCGAGGCCGGGCCCGACCAACCGCGGCAGGCTACCCCGCGGCCCGAGGCTGCACCTGCGCCGGCCACACCGCCCGCGGCCGGCGAGCGGCCTCACGGTCCGACGACGACGCTGCCGACCACGCCGCGTGAGCAGCCCGAGCGTCGTGCGGCGCAGCCGGCACAGCCGGCGCCTCCGGTAACTCAACCGGCGCCGGCCGCTCCGGCGCGACCCGCTCAGCCGCCGATGGGCCAGACCCCTGCGACCCATCCCGCGCCGCGCCAGCTCCCCGGCGAGCCGGCCAACCGCGTCTTCCCCGGCCGCCAGGAGCCCGCCGGTCAGAAGCCAGCCGCCTTCGACGGCGTCACATCGCCCGCAGCAGACGCGCGCCGCCGCACACCCAAACGCACGCCCCACGGACCCCACGCAAGCCCGCCGAGCACAGCGCAACGGCAAGCCCGGCCGGCGGTGCTCAGGTGCCACCAGGACGTAACCGGTAGCGGCTGCTCAAAAAGGTCCAGATGCGAGGCGGCGCCGGCGGGCCGCACGCGAGGCGTACTCTCTGTACGTCGAGCGTGCGGCCGCCGGCGCCGACGAAGCAGTGGGCCTTTCAGCGGCCGCGATACAAGCACTGACGTGGCGGATGAATCTCTCGGGTGGATCCTCGCCCCACTGGCTCACGAGGGCCTCGTCCGCCGGTAGCAGGTTCGAGCCGCTGCGCGCGTTGAGACGATCGGTGTCGGCCCAGCGCTCGTGCACGCGGCCCCACGGATCGGCCCAGTAGTCGTACACCTGGCTGCCCAGCAGGTGGCGGCCCACGCCCCACATGTGGTCGTACTTGCCGAGCTTCTCGAGCCACTCGTGGTCCTTGAACACCGCGTCGACGTCGGGCACCTCGAACGACATGTGGTTCAGCCCGGCCCGCTCGTTGTGCACGCAGAACAGCGTGTGATGGTCGACGTACTCGTCGCCGCAGTCGCAGCGGTTGAACGAGCCGATGAGGTGGTCCTTCTCCCCGGCGTACACGTCGTCCGAGCCGATGAAGCCCAGCGTGTCGCGGAACCACTGCGCGGTCTCGCGGACCCTGGGCGTGCCGAGGACGCCGTGCCCGATCCGCTTGATCGGCGTGGGCGACTTGCGCAGCCGCATGAGCTCGCCGGCCCGGCGCAGCGGCGCGGCCCCGGTGTTCATCTCCTGTACGGGCACCGGGATGGCCGGCGGCGTGGCGATGCCGTGCACGACCTCGATCTGGTAGCCGTTGGGCTCGCGCAGGCGCACGCGCTTGCCGCCGCCGGGCTCGTCGATCGACTCCACCGCGGAGGCGCCCGGGGCCTTGGCCAGCGCGCGCGAGGTCGTCCTCGCTGGCGGCGTAGTAGCCGAAGGCGACGAACGTCGGGATCGCCCTTCTCGGTGATGTGGAGGTGATGGCGTGGGTCGGTGCCCGCGCATGTAGAGCGCGGTCGGCGTCCGCGCCGAGCGGATCATGCCGAAGTTGGTGAGGAACTCCTCCATGACGTCGAGATCCGGCGCCCGCAGGCGTCCGTACGCGAGGTCTCGCACCTTGATCACGCTCATGCTCGTGCCTCCCTTCAACGGTTGACGTCGTCTCCGTCGCGCACGCCAAGATACGCCTGCTGGATGCGCGACTGCTGCCGCAAGATCGCCGGCGGCCCGTCGGCCACCACGCGGCCCTCCTCCAGCACGTAGGCGCGGTCGGCGATCTCGAGCGCCCGCGGCCACGTTCTGCTCGACGAGCAGGATGGCCACGCCCTCGGCGTGAATCGCGCGGATGATCTCGAACATCTGATCGACGACCGCGGGCGCCAGGCCGAGCGACGGCTCGTCCAGCAGCAGGAGGCGGGGCTGGGCCATGAGCGCCGCGGCCGATCGCGACCATCTGCTGCTGGCCGCCCGAGAGCGAGCCGGCCAGCTGCCGCCGCCGCTCGCGCAGGATCGGGAACAGCCGCGTACACGCGCTCGAGCGTCTGCCGGCGGGCCCGCCGCGCCACGCCGCGGTAGCAGCCCGATCTCGAGGTTCTCCTCGACCGACATGCGCGTGAACAGCCGGCGCCCCTCGGGCACCAGCGCGATGCCCGTGCCCGCAGACCAGATGCGGCGGCACGGCGGCCAGGTCGACGCCCGTCGAGGCGTAGCTCCCCCGCGCGCGCGCGCATGCAGGCCGGCGATCGCGTTGACCAGCGTGCTCTTGCCGGCGCCGTTCGGACCGATGACGGCCACGACCTCGCCGGCCCCCACCTCGAGCGTGGCGTCCCACACCGCGGACGGCGTCGCCGTAGGCGATCGCCAGGTGCCGGACCTCAAGCAACATGGGTCTTGCCCAGGTAGACCTCGACGACGCGCGCGGATCGCGCATGACCTCGCCGCGGGCGGCCGGCGGCGATCACCTCGCCCTCGTTCAGCACCACCACGCGGTCGGACAGCTCGAGCACCGCGCGCATCAGGTGCTCGACGAAGAGGATGGTCACGCCGCGCGCCGCGGATCTGCCGGATCAGGCCGATGGCGCTGGCCATCTCCGCCGGGTTGAGACCGGACAGCACCTCGTCGAGCAGGATGACGCGCGGCCGGGCCGGCCAGCGCGCGGGCCAGCTCCAGGAACTTGCGCTCGTGCAGGTTCAGCTCGCCGGGCAGCGCGCATGGCCCGTCGGCCGAGGCCGGTGAACTCGAGCCAGGCGCGGGCCTCGGCGCGGGCCTCGCGCGGCGCGCAGCGGCACGGTCGCCGAAGGTCGCGGCCAGCGCCACGTTGTCGAGCGCGCTCAGGTGGCGCGAACGGCCGCGGGATCTGATACGTGCGCGCCACGCCGAGCCGGGCGATCTCGTGCGCCGGGCGACCGGTCGAGCGGCGTCGCCGTCGAGCGCGATCCGGCCGCGGTCGGCCGCGTAGTGGCCGCTGATCACGTTGATCAGCGTCGTCTTGCCCGAGCCGTTCGGGCCGACCAGGCCGACGATCTCGCCCCGGCCGACGGCTGAGCCCCACGCCCGCGCAGGGCCTGGATGCCGCCGAACGCGCGCCACACGTCCTCGCAGACGCACGCAGCGGCGGCGCCCCGCGCGCGCCGTCGGGCCGGGACCGGCTCGCCGTCCAGGCTGGCCGCGACGGGCGGCGCTCGGAGGGCGTGGCCGTCGCGCTCGGCCCACGTCGCGCGACGGCATCGTCGCGGCCGCCGCGCCGCCGCCAGGCCACCGCGCGCGAGCGGCGACCACGACGCCCTCGGGCAGCAGCAGGATGACGAGGATCAGCGCGAGCGCCACCACGGCGCGGCCGAGGACCGCCGTGCTGGCCGCCGGTGAAGGCGTAGAGCGAGGCCGTGATGATGGCGGCGCCGACGGCGGGGCCGAGCCAGTGGCGGGCGCCGCCCAGGATGCTCATGAGGACGACGTAGAGCGGCACGGTGATCGAGAACGTCTCGCCGACCGTGACGTAGCTCACGTAGATGGCGTGGATGCCGCCGGCCACCCCCGCGATCGCCGCCGAGAGCGCGAACGCCGCGAGCTTGTAGCGGAACGTGGGCACGCCCTTGACCTCGGCGACGTCCTCGTCGTCGTGGATGGCGAAGAGCCCGAGCCCGAGCCGCGAGCGCGTGACGGCATAGGCCGTCGTCACCGACGGCGAGCGCCAGCGCCGAGCCCCAGGAGGTACATCGTGCCCGTCGGCGAGGCCAGCAGCCGGGGCAGCGGCACCGCGCTCAGGTAGACGCCGGGCCCGCCGTCGATGCGCGTGTTGAGCACGATGGTGGCGAGCACGAAGCGTGATGGCGAGCGTGAGCAGCCCGAACAGCTCGCCGCGCAGCCGCTGACGCGGAAGACGACGGCGCCGATGCCCACCGCCAGGAGCGCCGACACCAGCACCCGGCGGCGGGCAGCGTCGGCGAGGAAGGGCACCGCGAACCCGGTGGTGAGCGTGGCCGTCGTGTACACGCCCGCGCCGAAGAACGCGCCGTGGCCGAAGCTGAAGTAGCCGGCGTAGCCGCTGAGCAGGCTCCAGCTCGTGGCCAGCGACGATCCAGAAGAAGACGAGGTAGAGGAACGACTCGTAGAAGGCCGGGAGGCCGAGGGCCGGCAGCCCGCTCAGCGCGAGCGCCCGCCGCCACGAGGCCGACGGCCACCCGGCGACTGTGCCCGCTCACGCGCGCCCGGGCCGCAGGATCAGGAGACACGATGAGGACGGAGAACGAGACGAGGGGCGCCCACGCCGGCGTCACGACCGCCATGGTGAGCGACTCGCTCACGCCGATGAGCAGGCCGGCCAGCAGCGCGCCGATCGGGTTGGCGAGGCCACCGATGATGACCACGGCGAACACCACGCCGAGCCACGCCCACATCTGCGACGGCGCCAGCGTGGAGATCAGCGCGATGTAGCGCGCCGGCGACCGCCGCGTAGGCCGCGCGCGACGCCCGACAGCAGGAAGGCCTGCGCGCCGGTGGTTCACGCCGAACGCCGCCGCGATGGCCGGATCCTCGGCGCTGGCCCGGAGCGCCTTGCCGACGTAGGTGAAGCGCAGCCAGGCCCAGGTGCCGAGCGCCAGCGCGGCCGCCGTCAGGCACGCCAGGAGCTCGAGCGTGGGCACGAACAGCGGCCCCACGCCGGCAGCGAGGCCGTCGCATAGGGCGTCTCGTAGCGCCGGAAGTCGGCCGTCCAGAACCACTGGATGAGCGACTCGATGATCACGGTGACGCCGAAGGTGACCAGCAGCGAGGTGAACTCGGTCGACGCGGAAGTAGGCGAAGACGGCGTGCAGCCCGACGCCGAGCGCGAAGAACAGCGGCACGATGAGCGAGCACGGCCAGTCCAGGGCGCGAGCGCCGCCGACGGTGCCGAGCTGGTAGGTGAGATAGGCGCCGAGCAACGCGAGCGCGAAGTGCGCCGAGATTCACGAGGCGCAGCAGGCCCCAGGAGAGGCTCAGGCCGAGCGCGAGCAGCCCGTAGAGCCCGCCCGCCAGCAGGCCCGACACCACCGCCTGGCCGAGGAGCGTCAGGCTCGGCATGCCGTCGGTCAGGCCAGCGCGCCGCCGTCGATCAGGGCGGCAGCAGCGGCGCCCGGCGCCGCGAACTCGCTCGGCCACACCACGACCCACTTGCCGTCCTGCACCTGCTTCACCTTGAACAGGTCGTCGCCGTAGTTGTTGGGGCCGTCGAAGCGCAGCTTGCCGATGATCGTGTCGACCGGGTTCGCGCGCAGCCACTGGCCGAGCACCTTGTCGTCGAGGCTCTTCGTCGCCGTCACCGCCGCCTCGAGCACCTGCCAGGCGGCGAACGAGCCGGCCACCTGCGTATCGACGTTCGGGTACGGGCACGTTGGCCTTCGCGGCGCTTCTCGGAAGAGCGGCTGACCAGCCGCGCGGTTCCGGGATTGCTCATGAACGGCGGGTGCTCCTCGAAGACGCGTGACGCACAGCGCCAGCTTGCCGTCGGGCGACAGCGCGAGCGGGCCCGGCGCCGGGAAACAGGTGGAAGTGCCGCGGCGGCGTGTAGTCGAGCTTCTTCATCGCCTCGAGGAGCTGGTTGCCGTCGAGGCCGAGCGCGCCGACCCAGAGGAGATCGGGCTTGGCGTCCTTGACCCGGGCCGCCATCGCGCGCCCAGTCGCGCGTGCCGAACTCGTACTCGAGGTAGAGGACGACCTTCAGGCCGCGCTTCTCGGCCACGTCCTTGGCGCCGGCCGACAGGAACTGCGCCGAGGGGAACTTGCTGGTGAGGATCGCCACGGTCTTGGGCGGATTGGCGGCGGTCGGCCAGCGCCGTTGAAGACGGTGGTCGGCAGCGGTCATGTTCGGCTCGGGGCCGAAGGCGGCGGTGGGGAAGTGCATCTCGTACTTGGCGAGATGCGGCATGCCGAACGAGTGGTGGACGAGCACCTTCTGATAGCGCTGGGCGACGCCCATCGCGGCCAGGATGGCGCCCGTGGCGTAGGGCCCCATCAGCAGGTCGACCTTGTCGACGGTGATCAGCTTCTCGTAGAGGCTGCGCGTGACGTCGGGCTTGGACTGATCGTCGAGGAGCGATCCACTCGACCGGGCGCCCGAGCAGGCCGTTGACCTGTTCAGCTCCTCGACGTAGACCTCGCCGGCGATCTTGTGCAGCAGCGCGGTGGGAGCGAGGGGACCGGTGAGCGCCAGCGTGCTGCCGATGCGGATCGGCGGCCCGAGGGCGCCGCGGTGACGGGGATCGTGAGTGCCAGAACGAGGAGCCCGGCCACGAGGCCGCGGCTCGCGTTGCGAACCCGAGAGATCATCATGCCTCCCTCCGCGATGAGGGTCGCCGTGCGAATCGTGGCCGCACAGTAGTGAGTGGGAACGGCTTTGTCAAATCGCCAAGGACGTCCTCGGCTTGACAGGGCCGGCCGCCAGCCGCAAAGTCTGTTTCGTGCTCGATGCTCGCCCCCACCGGGAGGCCACCGCGATGGTCACGCGCACCTTCGTCACGATCCTGGCGTCCGCCCTCATCCTGATCGGCGTGGCCGCCCCGGCCGCTGCGCAGAACGGCTACAGCTTCAGCGACGCGGCGCGCTCGGCGACGGCCTACTCCCGGGCGACGGTGCGGCCGCAGATGGCGTGCCGCGATCTGCTCGGCATGACCGACCCCGACATGTCCATCGTGTCGGCCGAGATCATCCCGGCGGCGGACGGCGTGCCCGAGCACTGCCGCGTCAACGGTCTGCTGGTCCCGGAGATCCGGTTCCAGGTCAACCTGCCCGCCTACTGGAATCGCCGCTTCTACATGAACGGCAACGGTGGCTTCGCCGGTGAATCGCCGGAGGCGCCCAACCGGGCCGCGCTGCGCGCCACCGCGTTGCGCCACGGCTTCGTCTCCGCCACCACCAACACGGGCCACGACGCCGCCCAGGAGCCGCTGGCAACCTTCGCCGAGCGGAACTACCAGAAGGTCGTCGACTACGCCTTCCGCGCCGTGCATCTCACCGCGGTCACCGTCGAAGACGCTCGCCACGCGCTACTACGACCGCACGGTGACCTATTCGTACTGGGACGGTTGCTCCACCGGCGGCCGGCAGGCGCTCATGGAAGCGCAGCGCTTCCCGGCCGACTTCGACGGCGTGGTGGCCGGCGCGCCCGTGCTGAACTTCACCGACACGCTGATACTCGGGCTCTGGCACGCGCGGCACTCGAGGGCGCTGGCGTCACGCTCGACACGTTGAAGATCGTCGCCGACCGGGTCTACGCCAAGTGCGACGGCTCTCGACGGCCTGGTGGACGGCATCATCGACGACCCGCGGCGCTGCCCCTTCGATCCCGTGAAGGACCTGCCCACCTGCGCGGCCGGTCAGAGCGCAGCGACCTGCGTGACGACCGCCCAGGCCGAGGCGCTGAAGAAGATGTACGGCGGCGTCGTCAGCAATGGCGCGCCGTTCTTCCCCGGTCAGCCGGTCGGTGCGGAGAAGACCGGGATCCAGCCCTTCGGGTCGCCGCCGGTCGGCAGCGGCTGGGACCGCTGGCTCGTGGCGGCGGCCGGCACCAAGCCGCTGCAGCTGGCCTATCCCGAGTCGTTCATGAAGTACATCGCGTTCGGCAAGGCTGGACCCGAGCTGGGACTGGAAGACCTTCGACTTCGACAAGGACCCCGCCCGGCTGGCCGACGCGCGCCGGATGCTCAACGCGACCGATCCCGATCTCAGCATCTTCCGCAGCCGCGGCGGCAAGCTGCTGATGTACTTCGGCTGGGCCGACACCGCGCTCACGCCGTACATGGCCGTCGACTACTACGAGAAGGCGCTGGCGACCAACGGCCCCGACACGAAGGACTTCTTCCGGTTCTTCACCGTGCCCGGCATGTTCCACTGCCGCGGCGGGGTCGGCGACCGACCGCTTCGACGCGATGACCGCGGTGATCGACTGGGTGGAGCGCGGCGTGACGCCGACGAGCCTCATGTCCTCGCGGGTCGAGGACGGCAAGACCGTGCGGACCCGGCCGCTCTGCCCCTATCCCCAGGTGGCGCGCTACGGCGGCTCGGGCAGCATCGACGACGCCGCCAGCTTCACGTGTACGGAACCTCGCTGAGGCGGCGCGTGCGAGCCGCCTGACCACGAACGACAAGGAGACTGAGCAATGCGCTTCGGCCTGTTCACGAGCATGGGCATGCAGACCTGGTCGGGAGTGCTCGACCTGTGGCGGCACCTCGAGTCCACCGGCTGGGACATCGCCTGCGTGACCGACCACTTCATGCCGAACACCAAGGAGCGCGAGGGCGCGATGCTCGAGTCGTGGAGCACGCTCAGCGCGCTGGCCGCGCTGGTGCCGCGCATGCGCGTGGGCACGATCGTGCTCGGCAACACGTACCGTCACCCGGCCGTCGTCGCCAAGATGGCCGCCCAGGTCGACATCATCTCCGGCGGCCGGCTGCTGCTGGGCATGGGCGCCGGCTGGCAGCAGAACGAGCACGAGGCGTACGGCATCCCCTTCTACACGATGAAGGAGCGGCTCGAGCGGCTGGACGAGGCGTGCGAGGTGATGCGCTCGCTGTGGACGAAGAAGCGCAGCGACTTCAAGGGACGCTACTACCAGCTCTCCGACGCGCCCGCTCGATCCCAAGCCGGTGCAGACGCCGCATCCCGAGCTGATGATCGGCGGCGGCGGCGAGCGCGTCACGCTGCGCATCGTGGCCAAGCACGCCGATCACTGGAACGTCTGGGGCGGGCCGCAGGTGCTGGCGCGCAAGGGCAAGATCCTCGACGAGCACTGCGCCGCCGTCGGCCGCGATCCCAAGACCATCACGCGCTCGGTCAACATGGCGCTGCTGATCACCGACAAGAAGGACGAGGTCGAGCAGCTCGCCAAGACGATCGAGACGCGCATGGGCCGCCACGCCGCCGACGCGCGCGACACCTGCCTGGCCGGCACGCCCGACCAGATCCGCGAGCAGCTCCAGCAGCTCAAGGCCGCCGGCTGCGGCGCCCTCTTCATCCCGAGCATGTTCCGGCCACTGCCAGAGCTGCGACGCGATCTCGACCGCTTCATCGCGGAGATCGCCCCGGCCTTCCGGTAACCCCTGCCCGGGCGCCCGCCGCCGGGCGCCCGCCTCGGATCCACGCCTCGGACGCCTCGATAGCCCGGCCCGGCGAAAACCACGCCGCCCGACCGCAGTCTTGCGACCACCGAGCGGGTAGGTCGCTGCCGGGGGCGGGGCTCCGATGTGGGGCCCCACTGAAACCCGTTCCCTCCACCCATCACCGCGCGCCCCGCGCAGATGGAGCCCAGCCAAGGCCGGTCCAACCCGACCTGCCGCCTCGTGGTTTCAGGGGGCCCCACATCGGAGCCCCGCCCCCGGCAGCGACCGGGGCAACACGCCAGACGAGAGAACTAGCGAGCGGGTGGCGGCGTCCGCCCGAGAACTTTCTCGATCGTCAGCCCGATCGCGAGCAACCGTTCGTCACCTCCGCTCGGCCCGTCGAGCGACGAGCCCGATCGGCATCTGCGTCATCGGTCCAAGCCCGGCGGGAATCGTGAGCCCGGGGATGCCGGCGTTGCTGCCCGGGTCGGTGTTGCGGATGAAGAGCAGAAACGTCTGCAGGCTGCTCGCCTCCGGACCCTGTTGACGGCGACCGCCGGCGTGGTCGGCGCGATCAACGCGTCGACCTTCGACGGAAGGCTGTCCCGGAAGTGCTTGAACAGCGCCGGGCGCGCGTGCGCGCATCGCCGCCTTGTAGAGCGGCGCGGCGTCCACGCAGGCCGTTGGGCCCGGGCAGCTTGCGTGGAATGACGAGCCCGTCGTACGTCGCCTTCACGTCCTTGCTGGCGATCATCTCGGCCACCTGCTCGACGGTCTTGCCGGTCGGGTACTTCGCCAGATACGCGCGCAGGTCGTCGTACGCCTCGTAGAGCGCCACTGGAAAGCTGGCCGCGTCGTTCAGCTTCTGCAGATCCGGCATGTCGACCTCGATGATCGTCGCGCCGGCCGCCTTGAGCTTGTCGAGCGCGGCGTCGGTGACCGCGCGCGTGTCGGGATCCAGATCCTTGAAGAAGTACGCGCGGTACACGCCGAGCTTCACGCCACTCAGCGAGACGGCCGTCGCCATCCCGCGACCCGTGATGACGGAGTGCAGCAGGGCCACGTCGGCGACGGTCTGGCCCATGGGCCCCACCGTGTCGCGTGAGTGCGAGATCGGCGTCACGCCTTCCTGGCTGTAGCGACCGATGGTGGGACGCAGGCCGGCAGTCCCCGTCAGCGCGGCGGGAATGCGGACCGAGCCGCCGGTGTCGCTGCCCAGCCCGCCCGGCGCCAGCCGCGCGCCGATGGCCGCGCCGGTGCCACTGGAGCTGCCGCCGGCGATGCGCGTGCGATCGTAGGGATTGCGCGTGCCGATCGGCTGCGCCGTGAAGAAACCTTCGTTGTAGCCGGAGATCCCGAAGGCCAGCTCGTGCATGTTGGTCTTGCCCAGGATGACCGCGCCGGCGTCGATCAATCGCTGCGCCGTCGGCGCGTTCTCGCGCGGGATGAAGCCCTTCAGCGCAGGCGTGCCGGCGGAGTTGGGCAAGCCGGCGACGTGCACGTTGTCCTTCACGACGAGCGGCACGCCATGCAGCGGCCCCTTGTTGCGCCCGGCGGCCAGATCGGCGTCGGCACGCTGGGCGGCGGCGAGCGCTCCCGCGCGATCCACCGTGATGAACGCGTTGAGGTCCCGGTTGGCCTCCGCGCGCGCGAGGTAGGCCTGCGTCAGCTCCACGCTGGTGACCTTCTTCTCCCGGATGAGCTGCGCGGCGTCGACCACACTCAGCTGCGTGATGTCGGCCGGGCGCGGGGCGGTGCTGGCACACCCCGCCACGCCGAGCGCGAGCATCAGGACCACGGCGATGGAACGCACGCTCATGACTGGTCTCCTCGTTGGCTGACCGCGGAGCGTATTCTGGCCCAGCCCGCCGCCGTTTGGAAACTCCTTCCTGCCCACCGGCCCGGAATTTCACAACCGCGCGCGACCGGGGTCTCAACAGGTCAGGAAGCAATCATCACGGCCGGGAGGATTCCATGAGCGACAAGACCACGCTGTTGCGAGAGGCGGACGAGGCGTTTGCCGAGCTGCGTCAGGCTATCGACGGACTGGGCGAGGCGCCCATGCGCCAGGTGTGGCTCGGGACCTGGGGCGTGCGCGAGATTCTCATCCACATCTCGGGCTGGCACCGGGCGATGGTCCCGGCGTTCGGTCACGTTGCCAAGGGCGAGCCGCCCTACCCGGCGGGCACCTACGACGATTTCGACGCCTGGAACGCGCGCTTCGTCGAGCAGCAATCGGGCGTGAAGGTCGCCGACATCATCGATGAGCTCGACGCCTCGCATCGCGCTTTCGTGGCCGCGGCGAGTGCCTTGCCGGAGGCGCTATTCAAGGAGGACGCGGCCGGCCGTGGGCTCCTCGACGGCGCCGGCACCGGCCACTACCGGGAGCACACGGCTCAGATCCGGGAGTGGCGCCAGAAGTCAGCAGCCTGAGGCCGGCGCGCCCAGTCCGCCGGAATAGCGACGCTCGCCCCCACGTCTATCAGGAGAGCGCGATCAGGGCGCTCCGGAGGCTGGCGATGAAGAATGTGCTTCGGTGGCGACGCGTCCTCGTGACGATGCTGCTCGCGGGCGTGGTGGGCACCACGCTGGCCGGTTGCGTGCTCGTCCCCGTGCCAGTTGGTGGGGGCGGTTACCACCGTCACCACGACCGCTGGTAAGAAGTTCCCGCGTCTACGGCCCCTCGTCCCGCGGCGTGGGGACGTGGCGCGCGGGGAACTCGCGGTACGCGTAGCGCGCCAGGACGTCCTCGCGGAGCTCGATCCCGAGCCCGGGCGTGCTCGGCACCGAGACATATCCACCCTCGACGCGGAACGGATTGACCGCGACCTCCGCGCCGCGAGGCTCGAAGTTCACGAAGTACTCGGTGATCAGGAAGTTCGGAATCGCCGCGGAGACGTGCAGCGTGGCGGCGAGGCCGACGGTGGTGCTGTTGTAGTTGTGGGGCGAGACGACCACGTGGTACGCCTCGGCCATCGCGGCGATCTCGCCGGAGCTCCTCGATGCCGCCCACGTTGCAGACGTCGGGGTTGATGATGTCGGCCGCGCGGCGCTCGAACACCTCGCGGAACTCGAAGCGCGTGTAGAGCTCCTCGCCGGTCACGATCGGCATGCGGATCTCGCGGCGGCACTCGGCCAGCGCGCCGATGTCGCGCGCCGACACCGGCTCCTCGAACCAGAACGGATCGAACGGCTCGAGCATGCGCGCGATCCGCACCGCGTGCATGGGCGCCAGCCGGCGATGCACCTCGACCAGGAGATCGACCTTGGGCCCGACCGCCTCGCGCACGGCGCGCACGTTCTCCACCGCCTCCTGCTCGACCTCGCGTGAGATGTGCGTCCGCCACGGCCCGGGGAACGGATCGAACTTGAGCGCGGTGAAGCCGCGCGCCACGGTGTCCTTGGCCTTGGCCGCGTAGGCCGCCGGCGTCTTGGCCCCCGAGTACCACCCGTTGGCGTAGACGCGGATCCGCTCGCGGCACGGTCCGCCCAGCAGCGTCACCACCGGCACGCCGAGCCGCTTGCCGGCCAGATCCCACAGCGCCTGCTCGAGCCCGCTGACCGCGCTCCAGAAATCCATGGCGCCGCGCTTGGCCGCGAAGTCGTGATACGCCCAGTGCGTGAAGTGGCGGATGTGGCTGGCATCGCGGCCAAGCAGGTAGCGTCCGAGCTGCTTGACGTGCGCCACGATCGACTGATCGCGATCCGCCTGGGTATAGCACTCGCCCCAGCCGTGCAGGCCGTCGGAGGTCTCGACCTTCACGAACAGCCAGTTCTTCCCGTAGCCCGGGTCCACGACGAACGGCGTGACGGCGGTGATCTTCACGGCTCGAGGCCTCCCTGTCGCTTGCGAGTGGTCGATCAGCCGACGAACACACCGCCCGAGGGATGCAGGATCTCCCCGGTGAAGAACGCGGCGTCGTCCGAGGCCAGGAACAGCGCGGTGCTGGCGACTTCCTCCGGGCGTGCCGAAGCGGCCCATCGGCGTGATGTTCATGGCCCAGCGGCTACGGTCGGCATCGCCGCGCAGCGCCGCGGTCATTGGGGTCTCGATGAATCCGGGCCCGATCGCGTTCACGCGGATCCCCTGCGGGGCGAGCTCCTGGGCCAGAGTCTTGGTCAGCATCCACACGCCGGCCTTGCTCACGCTGTAGGCGCCGCCCGCCGAGGGCATCTTCGACATGATCGAGCCGAGATTGACGATGCTGCCCGGCGCGATGATTGGCGACCAGCAAGCGCGCCACCGCCCGATTGGAGAAGAGCACGCCGTAGAGATTGACGTCGATCACCGCGCGGAACTGCTCGGTCGAAATCCCCAGCAGCGTGTGCGGCTGATCCGAGGCGGTCCGCGGGCTCCCGACGCCCGCCGCGGCGATGAGGACGTCGACGCCGCCGAGCGACTCGACGCAGCGAGCCACCATCGCGTCGTTGGCGGCCTCGTCGGTGGTGTCGACGGCCAGGCTGAATGCCTTGCGTCCCTTCGCCTCCACCAGGCGCGCGGTCTCGGCGGCCGTCGCGCCGTCGCGATCGGCCGCACAGACGTTGGCCCCTTCCTCCGCGAACCGAATCGCGCACGCGCGACCGATGCCGCTGCCGCCGCCCGTGATCAGCGCGATCTTTCCCGCCAGCCGTCCAGCCATGCGCGGCTCCTCTCTGAGACCTGGAAGCCTACGGGCTTGGCCGGTCGATGTCGAGCGGTAGGGGTCCGACCCGGGCTATGCTGAGCCACCCTGATCAGCCAGGAGTGTCCGATGAACGACGAGCTGGAAGCGGTCCTCGGTCCCCTTCGTCTGGGCTTCGATGCCGACGGGTTCGACGTCAGCGTGGAGTCCGTCGGCGACGACGGCGTGGTGGTCGTTCGCGTCGGTCACCGGCCCGACGCCTGCGAGGAGTGCCTGATCCCCGACGACATGCTGGGCCATGCTCACGACCGCATGCGGCGCGCGGTGCCCTCCGTGCAGCGGGTCGATCTCAAACACGAGCACCTCGCGTGACGAGGCGACCATGGCCGACGCGCTGAGCGCACTGCTCGAAACCACGCAGCCCGAGCGCCTGGCCACGGGGTTCGTCTTCACCGAAGGCCCGCTCTGGCACCCGGACGGCTTCTACTACTTCGTGGACATCCGCCAGAGCCGGCTCCACCGCGTGTTCCCCGGCAAGGCGCCGGAGCTGGTGCGCGATCAGACCGGCGAGGGCAACGGGACCACCTTCGATCTGCAGGGTCGCCTGGTCATCTGCGAGGGCGGCAATCGCCGCGTGACGCGCTGGTCGAGTCCCAGCCAGAGCGAGGTCCTGATGGACCGCTGGGAGGGCAAGCGCCTCAACCGTCCCAACGACGTGGTCTGCCGCTCCGATGGCAGCCTCTACTTCACCGATCCGGGCCTGCGCGTGCCGCTCGCCGAGCGCGAGCTGCCGAACGCCGGCGTCTATCGCATCAAGCCCGACGGCAGCACGTCGATGGTGGCCGACTGCGAGTATCCCAACGGGCTGGCGTTCTCCCCCGACGAGCGGACGCTCTACGTGGCGAACACGCGCTGGACGCAGTACATCCACGCCTTCGAGCTGAACGCCGGCGGCGAGGTGGTGCGGCGGCGGATCTTCGCCGACATGTCCTCGGACGAGACCGACGGCGTGCCCGACGGCATGAAGGTGGACGTGGAGGGCCGGATCTACTGCACGGGACCGGGCGGGACCTGGGTGTTCGCGCCGGATGGAGCGAAGCTCGGGATCATCCGCACGCCGGAAGTGCCGGCCAATCTCGCCTTCGGAGGGCCGGATCTGAAGACGCTGTTCTTCACCGCCAAGACGTCGATCTACACGCTGCGGATGAAGGTGCCAGGCCAGCCGCATCCCTGGTACCGGACGCGGCCGGCCACGGCAGGACGCTGAGCCGCGCTACATGTTCCCGGTGGTGCCGACCCAGCCGGTCTCGGAGACGTCGACCATGATGCCGTCGGGACCCGTGTACTTCACCTCGACGTTGCCGCCCTCGCGGCGGCCGTGGCCGACGCCCAGCGCCTGATTCACATCGTCGCGCGGCTTGGAGCCGGCGGCGGCCAGCTTGGCGGTGATGTCCTCGAGGTTCTCGACCTCGAAGCCGATGTGGTGGATGCCGCTCCACGCCTTGCCGCGCTCGACACCGGCCACCGCATCGCTCTTGAACTTGAGGATGGCCAGGTTGAGATCGCCGTCGCTCAGGTAGTAGCCGGAGGCGCCGGGGCTGTCGACCTTGGCGATCTCCTTCATCCCGAACACGTCGATGTAGAACTTCGCGGTCGCGTCCACGTCCTGGGTCGAGAGTGCGATGTGCTTGATCTTCGGCATGGCGCGTCTCCTCTTGAGCTGACCTTATCCCTAGCGGGCGCTCTGCGTCAACTCCCGCAACTCTTGCAGATACGCGCCGTCGTGGCGAGGCGGGACCAGGATGATGTCGTCGTAGCCAAGCTCCAGCAGGTGATGCAGCCGCTCGCGGGCGGTATCTTTTGGACACTTGAGGTTGTAGGGATCGTCGGGCCCGGTCGGGCTCGCCGGGCTGTCGAGATTCACCACCACGTTGGTCACCACGGCCCGGCGGCCGCCCAGGTCGCGGAAACGCTTGATGCCCTCCTGCAGCGCGCGCCAGGAGCTGCGCGCGCCCGAGCCCACCCAGCCGTCGAACTCGCGTGCCGCGCGCTCGATCCAGCGCGAGCCGGCCCAGGAGCCGATCATCACCGGCGGGCCACCGAGCGCGGCGGGCCACACGGGCTGAAGCGAGGCGCCGTTGACGCGCTCGCCCTTCCACAGCCGCCGCATGATGTCGAGCGACTCGCTCAGGCGCTTGAAGCGCCCGGCGAAGTCGAGGCCGAGCGCCTCGAAGTCGGCGGCGGTGGAGCCGGCGCCCACGCCCAGGCGCAGCCGGCCGCCGGAGACGAGGTGCGTGGTGAGCACGCGCTGGGCGAGCTCCACCGGGTGGCGCAGCGGGACCTGGAGCACGCCGGTGCCGAGCTCGATCGTGCGCGTCACCGTGCCGGCCACGGCGAGCGCGGTGAGCGGATCGGCCAGCAGGAACCCGCGGCTGATCGAGTCGAACGCCCAGGCGCTGGTGAAGCCGGTCGCCTCGATCTGACGGGCGGCGTCGGCCAGGCTCGACGGTGTCAGGGAACCGCTGGACCCTCCGGGCAGCGCGAGACCGAAGCGTGTGGTGGTGGCAGTCGCAGGCATGCCGGGCAGAGTACACTATGGCGCCATGAACTTCGGGACCTTCCTGCTCATGCAGTCGCCGTCGGCCCGGTCGTCGCAGGAGATCTTCACGCGCGGCGTCGAGCTGGCCCAGGCCGCCGAGACGCTCGGCTTCCGCAACGTCTGGCTGGCCGAGCATCACTTCTCGACGTACGGCTATCTCTCGCGGCCGCTGCAGCTGGCCACGTACATCGCGGCCAAGACGACGCGGCTGCGCGTGGGCACCGCGGTCATCGTGGTGCCGCTGCACCATCCGCTCGTGATCGCCGAGGAGATCGCGACGCTCGATCTGCTGGCGGGCGGGCGCGTCGACATCGGGCTCGGACGCGGCTACCAGCACTACGAGTTCGAGCGGTTCGGGCTCGAGCTGGAGTCGAGCCGCGCGCGCTGGGAGGAATCGGTCGACATCATTCTGAAGGCCTTCAGCGGCCAGCCCTTCAGCTACGAGGGCAAGTTCTTCAAGATCCCCGAGACCACGATCTTTCCGCAGCCGCTGCAGCAGCCGCAGCCGCCGATCTGGATCACCGCGCAGAGCCCGGACTCGGTCGAGGCGGCGGTGCGGCGCGGCTTCAACGTGCTGACCGGCGGCTTCGGCGTCCCGATCGAGCGGATCGCGGAGTTCCGGCGCCTCTTCGACCGCGTGGTGGCCGAGGTGAAGCCGCCGCACCCGCTGGCGGTCGGCGTGCAGCGCGCCGTCTACGTGACGGACAACGTGGCCGACGCGCGCGCGGCCGCCGAGGAGGCGCGCTGGAACATGCGGGTGACGCTGAGCCTGCGCAATCACTACGAGCGCGTGGAGCACGGCCACGCCATCGCGGTCCCGGCGCCCAAGGAGCCCGACACCGACGACCTGCTCGACCGCTTCCTGGTCATCGGCACGCCGGACACCTGCATCCGCCAGATCAAGCGCATCCAGGAGCTGGTGGGCATCACCCACTTCAACTGCAGCTTCTGGTTCGGCGACCTCGAGCACCAGCGCGTGCTGCGCTCGATGGAGCTCTTCGCGCGGGAGGTCATGCCCGCGTTCGCGTGAGCCTCAGCGGATGCCGGCCTGGATCACCGCCAGCAGCGCGCTTGGCTCCACCGGCTTGACCAGGTGGGCGTCGAAGCCGGCCTCCAGGGCTTGCCGACGATCGTCCGGCTGACCGTAGCCAGTCAGGGCGACCAAGAGAATGGTCCCCCCGAGCGCGCCCCGGGCCTTGCGCGCGACCTCGTAGCCGTCGAACTCCGGCAGCCCGATGTCGATCAGCGCGACATCGGGACGCACGCGCAGAATCGCCTCGACGCCGCTGGGCCCGTCGCTCGCATCCTGCACCTCGTGGCCGGAAAGCTCGAGGGCGGAGCGCAGCATCTCGCGGGTGTCCGCGTTGTCCTCCACGACGAGAATGCGCAGGCGCGCATCGCTCGCCGACCGGACGGGCGCGGGCGCCGTCACCTCCGGCGCGGCCATGGCGGGCATCCGGACGGTGAACACGCTGCCCCGGCCGGGTCCGTCGCTGCCGGCCTCGACCGTCCCGCCGTGCAGCTCGGTGATCCGATGGACGAGCGTGAGTCCGAGGCCGAGCCCGCCCTGCCCTCCGGCCAGGCCGCGGGCGCCCTGCACGAAGAGATCGAACACGCGCGGCAACATCTCCGGCGCGATGCCCATCCCGGAGTCGCGCACACAGAGCACGGCTTGCCCATCGGACGGCCCGAGCGTGATGTCGACGGTGCCGCCGGCCGGCGTGAACCGCAGCGCGTTGCCGACAAGATTGGTGACGATCTGCTCCCAGCGCGTCTCATCGACGTCGGCCCACACCGGCTCGAAATTCAGGCTCACGTGGTGCCGCTCGGTACGTCCGCTGGCGGCCAGCGTGGCCACCGCGCGACGCGCGGCCTCGGCCAGCTCCAGCGGGTGTCGGGTGAGAACGATCTTGCCCGAGGTCACCCGCGCCACGTCGAGGAGATCATCGACGAGATGGGCGAGATGCGCATTCTGGCGCGCGATGATCTCGCGGGCGCGGCGCGTGGCTTCGGCGGGCGCGTGGGGGACGTCGAGCACGTGGGTGGCGTTGGCGATGGCGGCGAGCGGATTGCGCAGCTCGTGGCCGAGCATGGCGAGCAGCTCATCCTTGCCCCGGCTGGACGCTTCCGCCTCCGACCGGGCGGCGTGCTCGGCGGCCAGCAGTCGCGCCTTCTGCACGGCCACCGCCGCGTGGTCGGCCAGCGTCACCAGCGCTCCCTCGTCGAGCGCCGAGAACGGACGCAGGGTGAAGTTGTTGGCGTAGATCACGCCGACCACTCCGTCGGCGGTCACGATGGGCACGGCCATGCAGGAGATGATGCCGTCCGTACGCGCGATCGAGATGTAGCGGTCGGCGCGGAAGCGGGGATCGGCCGTGACATCGTCGGTCCGCACCGGCCGGCCGGTCGCCAGGACCCGACCACCGATGCCGTGGCCGCGCTCGATCACGAAGCCCGGGGGCGCTACGGTCGACGCCTGAGTCGAATAACGGAGAACGAGGCCAGCCTCTTCCACGAGCGCGATGCGCGCGCTGTCGGCCTGCACGAGGTTGTGGACCGCCGCCACCGCCGCGCGGAGGACGGCGTCGAGATCCGGCGACGCGTTCAGCGCGTGGGCGACCGCGCTGATGGCGCGCGCCTGGTGCTCGCGCGCCGCGGCCTCCTCTTCGCGCTTGCGGGCCCGGTCGGCGGCGGCGCGGAGCTGCTCGGCCAGCGTGTTCACCTCGGTGACGCCGGTGTTGAGCGGCTGAGCGCGCTGGCCGCGTTCCACCGCGCGCGCGATCCGGACGAGCGAGCCCACCGCGCCGGCGATCCGACGCCCGAATACGAACGCCAGCGTGCCGGCGAGCGCGGCCGCCACCGTGCCTCCGACCAGCAGCTGCCAGAGCGCGCGGCGTAGCGGGGCATCCACGGATGCGACCGGCGAGGTGATGATGACCCGCCAGCCCGAGAGCGGCGCGGTGGCGAAGGCGACGTAGACTTCCTGGCCCTCGCGCAGACGACTCCGAGCCCAGCCCTCGTGGCCCGGCGTGGGATCGACCACGCGCTGGCCAACCATCTCCGCCTCGCCCTTGGTCCGGGCCAGGATCACGTGCTGACGGTCCTCGAGCGTCGCCACCGAGCCCGGGGTGAACGGCTGCGCACGGAGCACCTCGCTGAACGTCGACACCGGCAACGCCACCGTGAGCACGAAGCGCACGCTGCCGTCACGCACGATGGGAACATAGACGGCGACGATACGCGGGTTGTGGACGCCGTCGAACAGGTTGGAGACCGTGGCCCGGCGTTCGTCACGGGCCCGCGCGAGGACATCGAGACGTCCGGTTGGCGGCAGCGGCGCACCGATCGGGGCCGAGGTGTGCATGAGCATGCGCCCGTCCCGATCGAAGAGGAGGATGCTCGCCCACCCCTGAGTCTTCACCACGCGCCGGCACAGCTCGTGAAGCGGCCGCAGGTCGGCGGCGTCGAAGTAGTCGGACTCCGCCAGCGCCTCCACCGCGGTGATCGCGGAGTCCAGCTCCTTGTCCACGGTCCGGGCCACGGCCTGCGCGGTCTGTCGCATCGCGCGCTCGGTCGCCGCGAGCTGCAGGCGGGCGTTCTCCCGGATGACCAGCGTGGCAAAGGCCAGGACCGGCACCAGGGCCACGAGCACGAGCGCGACGAGATGACTACGCAGTCGCATGGTGTGCCGAGACGGCTTCCGGTGATTATACTGGACCGAATGGCGCGACCGCCGCTGCGTGTTGGCGTCGTCTACGACTTCCGGAACCCTCCGGACTCCGGGATCGACACCCCGCGGCTGTACGCCGAGATCCTCGACCAGGTGACGTGGCTCGACGGGCTCGGGCTCGACCTCGTCTGGTTCACCGAGCATCACTTCGTGGACGACGGCTACCTGCCCTCCTGGACCCCGGTGGCCGGCGCCATGGCGGCCCGGACGAAGCGGGTGCGTTTCTCCTCGGACATCTGCCTGCTGCCGTTCAACCATCCGATCCGCCTGGCCGAGGACCTGGCGGTGCTCGACAACCTGAGCGGCGGGCGGATCGAGCTCGGCGTGGGGATGGGCTACGCGCCACACGAATTTCGTGGCTTCGGCATCGCGCTTCCCCAGCGGCTGTCCCGGACGGAAGAAGGCCTCACGGTGCTGCGACACTGCTTCACCGGCGAGCGCTTCAGCTTTCACGGCACGCGCTACCAGTTCGACGACGTGGTCATCCGCCCGCGCTACGTCCAGCCGGGCGGCCCACCGCTGTGGATCGCCGCCATGTCGGCCGGCGGCGCGCTCCGCGCGGCGCGGTTCGACGGCCACCTGCTGCCGCAGGGACCACGCGATCAGGTGCTCGACCCCTGGCAGGAGGCCCTGACCGCGTCAGGCCGGAATCCCGCCAGCTATCGCGTCGGCATCATCCGCGGCTGCCTGGTCACCGACGACCGCGAGCGCGACTGGCCCGCGGTGCGCGCCGCCGAGCGCTATCGCGGCGAGCTCTACTCCCGTTTCTTCGCCGAGTCCGGCCGCTTCCAGCCCGTCGAGCGCGACGGCCCCCGCATCCCGCAAACATGGGTCGTCGGCAGCGTCGACCACTGCGTCGCCGAGCTCTCGACCTTCATCGCCGAGCACGGCATCACCGATCTCGTGACCTGGGCCGTGCCACCCGGCCTGCACCCCGAGCAGATGAACGCCAGCCTCGAACGCTTCGCCCGCGACGTCGTCCCCCGGCTGAAAGTCGCGAGCGTCACCCCTGCATGAACGCGTTCAGGTCCGGCGTGGCGATCGAGCGGTCGAGGTAGCCGAACGTGCCCTTGTCCTTCACCTCGCGAGCCGCCTCGACCACGCCGGTCATCGCCACCCGGTAGAGCGAGGTGGCCAGGCTGATGCGCCGCACGCCGGCCGCTTGCAGCTCGGCCACCGTGAACGACTTGCCCTTGATGCCGGCCATGAAGTTGACCGGCTTGGACACCGCCGCGCACACGGCGCGCACGGCGGCGAGGTCCGGCAGCCCGGGCGCCATCAGCACGTCGGCGCCGGCCTTCTCGAAGGCCTGCAGGCGCTTGATCGTGTCGTCGAGGTTCGGGTTGCCGCGCAGGAAGTTCTCGGTGCGCGCGGTCAGCGTGAACGGGAACGGCAGCGCGCGCGCCGCCTGCACCGCCGCCGCCACGCGCTCGGTCGCCGTGGCCGATGTCGAAGAGCGGCTTGTCCTTGTCGCCGGTGGCGTCCTCGATCGAGCCGCCGACCAGCCCGACGCCGGCGGCGAGGCGGATGGTCTCCGCCGCGGCGTCCGGCGCGTCGCCGAAGCCCTTCTCGAGATCGGCCGAGACCGGGAGATCGGTCGCCTCCGACGATGGCGCGGCAGTGCGCCAGCGCCTCGTCGCGCGTCACCTTGCCGTCGCGCCGGCCGAGCATGCCGGCCGAGGCGCCGCTCGACGTGGCCAGCGCCTGGAAGCCGAGCCCGGCGAGGATGCGCGCCGAGCCGGCGTCCCACGGATTGGGAATCACGAACGCGCCCGGGCCCTCGTGCAGCTTCGCGGAACGCGGCGGCCTTGTCGCTTCTGACTCACAGCCATGGTGGATCCTCCTCTGATTGACCGAGCACTGAATAGCGCGGCCCCGGCCTGGGGTCAAGGGTCGGACGACCAGCAACGCTACGGATGCGGTGCGCGCGAACTGGGTGTAGGGTCGCAGGAAGCCTCACCACGTCGACCCCATGGAGGATATGCGATGCCTCGTTACATGGTCGAGCGGACGTTCCCCAATGGCCTCTCCATTCCCCCGAACGAGGAGGGCGCCAAGGCGGTCATGACCGTGGTCGGCATCAATGCCGAGGCGGGCGTGACGTGGGTGCACTCGTACGTGTCCGCGGACAAGAAGAAGACGTACTGCATCTACGACGGGCCGTCGCCGGATGCGATCAAGAAGGTGGCGGAGCGCAACAAGCTGCCGATCGACAAGATCACCGAGGTCCGGGTGCTCGATCCCTACTTCAGCATGTAGCGATCCCGCCGCGCTGGCTACCAGGCCAGCGCGTAGGTCGGCCGGCGCGGATCGGCGCCGGCCGACAGCACGCCGCTGGCCGGGTCGCGACGGGTCACCACCGCTCCGATCCCGCACGCACCGATCTCCGAGACGCTGTGACCCAGCGCGCGCAGCTCGGCGCGCGTGCTCTCCGGGATGCCGGGCTCGACGTTGAGCTGGCCGGGCCGGTACGCGCGCGGATAGAACGAGTTCACCAGCGTCTGGGTGGAGAAGCGCGGCGCCTCGACCGCCTGCTGCGGGTTCATGCCGAACACCAGCCAGATTCAGGACGATCTGCAGGTCGGCCTGCGACTGATCGTCGCCGCCCGGGCAGCCCACCGTCGTGGTCGGCACGCCGTCCTCGCAGATCAGATAGCTCACCAGCGTCGTGCGCGGCCGCTTGCCGGGCGTCAGCGCGTTGGGATGGCCGTCCTCCAGGACGAACATCTCGCTGCGCGTGCTGAGCGTGCAGCCCAGCTCCGGCGCGAACGCCGACTTCCGGAACACACCGCCACTCGGCGTGAGACAGACCATGTTGCCGTCGCGATCGATGGCGGCGATGTGCGTGGTGCCGTCGGCCCCGCCGGCGGCGACGCCCGTGCCGCGCGCGCCGGCGTGACCGGCCGCGCCGACCCGGCGGCTGCCGCGCCCGCGCGGATCACCGGCCGACGGCGCCTCGGGCATCGCCCGGTCCTGACGGATGAGCGCGGCGCGCTCGCCGCGCGTAGGCCGGCGACAGCAGCTCGGCAAGCGGGACGGCGCCGGCATCGCCGTAGTAGCGCTCGCGATCGGCGAACGCGAGCTTGAGCGCCTCGGTCACCACGTGGATGTAGCGCGGCGGAGTTGTGGCCGAGCGCGCGCAGGTCGAGCGTGGCCAGCATGCCCAGCGCCTGCAGGAGCACCGGCCCCTGCGTCCACGCGCCCTGCGCGACGATCTCGCGCCCGGCGAACGCCACGCGCACCGGCGATTCGAGCCCCGCGCGGTAGCCGGCCAGATCGCTGGCGCGCAGGAGCCCGCCCAGCCGCTCGGAGAACGCGCCGATGGTGGCCGCGACGTCGCCGCGATAGAAGCGCTGGCGCGCGGCGGCGATGCCGGCCTGGCGATGGTCGCAGCCCTGCGCGTCGACCTCGACGAGCTTGCGCAGCGTGCCGGCCAGCGCCGGCTGCACGAACAGCTCGCCCACCTCCGGCACGCGACCACCCGGATAGAACACGGCGGTGCCGCCGGGCGGATAGACGTCGAACTGACTGCGCGTCTCGGGGATGGCCAGCAGGCGGTGCATGTACTCGTACATCGGAAAGCCGCGCTCGGCGTAGTGCAGGGCCGGCGCGAGCACCTCGCTGATCGTCTTGGTGCCGAGCGTCTCCAGCAGCGTGAGGTACGCGTCGACCGCACCCGGGCACCGTGAAGGACAGGTGCGCGTCGGACCCCGGCCCGGTGGGGATGCGATCGAGTCCGCGCTTGCGGAAGAGCTCGATCGTGGCGAGGCGCCGGTGCGGTCCCCTGCCCGCTCAGGGCCTGCGTCTCGCGGCGGCGGGCGTCGTAGACGAGCGCCACGCACTCGCCGCAGAGCGTGTAGGACGCGGTCGGCTCCACGACGGCGGCGGCGAAGCCCGCGGCCACCGCGGCGTCGAACGCGTTGCCGCCGGCCAGCAGCATGCGCATGCCGGCCATCGACACGAGCGGATGCCCGGCCGCGATGACGCCCTGGGTGCCCGAGACGACGGGCCGGGTCGTCGCCCAGTCCGCCGCGTGATGCTCGATCTCATGGATGCGTCCCGCTGGTTTGCTCATGGTGAGGGCATCATCGCACAGGTTCTGGCTCGTCGCGGCGGGGCCAAACGGGTATGATGCGGCTCGTCCAGACAGGTTCATCATCGCGCGCGCCATTCGGCGCGCCGCTTTCGGAGGCCAGGCATGTACGATCTCGTGCTGAAGGGCGGCAGAGTCGTGGACCCGTCGAGCGGGTTCGACGGCGCGCTCGACGTGGCGGTGGACAACGGTGTGATCGCGCGGGTAGCGCCAGGCATCGCGCCGGCCGAGGCCGCGCGCGTGATCGAGGTCGGCGGTCGGATCGTCACCCCGGGGCTCATCGACCTGCACGCCCACGTCTTCGAGGGCGTCAACCGCACCGGCGTCAATCCCGATCTCGGCGGCGTCTACTCCGGCGTCACGACCATCGTCGACGCCGGCAGCGCGGGCGCCGCCACCTTCGGCGGCTGGCGCAACATCCTGGCCGCAGTGCGCGACCGAGGTCGTCCCGTTCCTGCACATCTGCCAGACGGGGCTGGCCACCAACCCCGACATCATCGCCGAGAAGAGCGTGAACCTCACCGACACGGTGCGGGTGGCCACCGAGAACAAGGGGCTGATCCGCGGCATCAAGGCGCGCATGGTGTCGCCGGCGCTCGAGATCATGGGCATGGAGATGCCGCGGCTGGCCAAGCGCGCCGCGCGCGAGGCCGGCATCAGCCTGATGGTGCACATCGGCGACACCGAGAAGCGCTACGACCCCAAGGTCATTCATCCCCTGCTCGCGCTGCTCGAGCCGGGCGACATCCTCACGCACTACTTCACGCCCAACCCGGGCGGCGTGCTCGACGGCAACGGCAAGCTGGTGCCCGAGGCGCGCGAGGCCGTCGATCGCGGCGTGTGGTTCGACACGGCGCACGGCCGCATGAACTTCAGCTTCGACGTCGGCCGCCGCTGCATCGACCAGGGCCTGATGCCTCACTGCATCAGCACCGACCTCACCGTGCCCGGCCGCCTCAACACCGTGCACAGCATGACCGAGATCATGACCCGCTTCCTCGGCCTCGGCTTCACGCTGCCGCAGGTGGTCACCATGTCCACGTCGAACCCGGCCAAGGCCATCGGCGCCCAGGCCCGGCTCGGGAGCCTGGCCGTCGGACGCCAGGCCGACATCTCGGTGCTGAACATCGAGGAAGGCGACTGGGTGGTCTACGACATCCTGGGATCGGGCCTGCGCGTCAATCGCGCGTTCACCCCGCACCTGACGGTGAAGCGCGGCCGCGTGTTCACGCCGGACTTCGGCCCGCGCCCGTGGGGGTGGTTGCCGGATCGCGCGGTTGCGGGAGGCTGCTGCTAGCGGGCGCGAGCGCTGCGAGCGCCGTGGCGGCTGCTCGCGGCGTGACCGCTATGAGCGCCGTGGTTGCTGCTCGCGGCGTGACGGCTACGAGCCCCGTGGTTGCTGCTCGCGGCGTGAGCGCTACGAGCGCCGTGGTTGCTGCTCGCGGCGTGACCGTCACGAGCGCCGTGGTTGCTGCTCGCGGCGTGACCGTCACGAGCGCCGTGGTTGCTGCTCGCGGCGTGACCGCTACGAGCGCCATGGCTGCTGGTCGCGCGCGAGTCTGATGCGCGCCGGCGGCCGCTGGCGTGTGTATCAGAAAGTCGACTCTTGACAAGATTCAACGTGCGCGCAGTCCAGCGGACCGGGCGCTGCCTGAGGCGGCCTCTATGGGCGCAAGGCGCGACCAGAAACGACGATTCCCGACACGATCGCAAAAATGCGCGTCGATCGTGTCATCGCGCCGTGGTGAGCGACGGGAGAGGGCTTCGAAATCGCGGTGTAGATTCCCCTCAGCCAAGGGGGATTTGCGATGGATGTTCAGCCGACCCACGCTTCAATCGCCGCGCTCGAGCGCATTGGCGACGCGATCGCCGATCTCGCCACGCATCTCGACGCGGCATCCGCGCGCCTGCTCGATCTGATCCGGGACTTCGATGCCCGTGGCGGCTGGAACACCGGCTTTCGGTCCTGTGCCGAGTGGCTCTCCTGGCGCGTCGGCCTCGATCTCGGCGCGGCCCGCGAGAAGGTCCGCGTGGCCCGGGCGTTGCCCGCGCTGCCGCGGCTGGCCCAGGCGCTCGCCCGCGGCGAGCTGTCGTACGCCAAGGTCCGCGCCCTCACCCGCGTCGCGACGCCGGACATCGAGGCTCGGTTGCTCGCCATCGGCCGCGCCGGCACGGCGGAGCACGTCGAGCGCATCGTTCGCGGCTGGCGTCGCATGGATCGCAAGGCGGAGAAGGACGAGGCGCGCCGGCAGCACGCCAGCCGAGCGCTCCATGTGTATCCGAATGACGACGGCACCACGACGATCCGCGGGCGCCTGTCCCCCGAGGCCGGCGCGCTCCTGTTGAAAGCGCTCACGGCGGCACGCGAAGCCTTGTACTCGCAGCAGCGGGCCAGCACGTTCGACGCCCCGCCCAGGGATCCCTCCGCGGAAACGCCCACGATGGCTCAGCAACAGGCGGACGCGCTGCAGCTCATCGCCGAGACCGCCCTGCACCACGGGATCGATCCGGGCTCGCCGGCCGAGCACTACCAGGTGGTCGTGCACGTCGACGCCTCGGTCCTGAGCGATCCGGAGCAGCCCGGCCAGTCGGTCGTCGAAGACGGTGGGCGCGTTTCCGCGGAAACGTCCCAGCGCCTTGGCTGCGACGCGAGCCGAGTGGTGATGGAGCACGATGCTGACGGACGCATCGTCGATGTCGGCGCCAAGACGCGGACGATCCCGCCGGCGCTGAGACGCGCGCTCCGGTATCGCGACCACCGTTGTCGCTTCCCTGGCTGCCACGGGTGCTTCTGCCAGGCGCATCACATCCGCCACTGGGCCCACGGCGGCCCCACCACGCTGTCCAATCTCGTCTTGCTGTGCCGGCGGCACCACCGCGCCGTTCACGAAGAGGGTTATGAGGTGCAGCATCTGGCTGATGGCGAGCTGGAATTCCGCACCCCGCATGGTTGGGTCGTGCCCGAGGTGCCGTGTCCTGCCTCGAGTGCCGGCCGATCCGGTCACTGCCGTGAGGACGGACAACGAGCAGCACGGCATCGTCGTGGGGCCCAGGACCGCGACGCCAATCTGGCAGGGCGAGCGGCTCGATGTTGGCTACGCGATGGATGTGCTCCATCCGCTCGCCAACGAGAAATGGACCGCCGCGTGAGCCGACGGACGTCAGCCGCCGGTTCTCGGGCCCCACGAGTCAGCGGCCGGCTCTCGGCCTCTCGACACTACCGACTCGGCGTTACAGCCCCGCTCGCCAGCAGCCGCTGCACTTCCGCCTCGTCGAAGCCGGCCCAGCTGAGAATCGCGCGAGCCTCGCTGCCGAACGGCGGCGTCACCGCCCCGGCGGTGAATCCGCCATCGCCCACCCGCACCGGCGGTCCGAGCACGGTCACCGGACCCAGCGCCGCGTGATCGAAGCGGTGGAACATCCCGTTCGCCGCGGGCTGCGGGTCTTCCAGGATCTCGATGGGCAGCGCCACGCCGCTGGCGGGAATGCCGGCGGCGTCGAGAAGCGCCTGCCACTCCGCTGTCGTGCGTGACGCCAGCGTTGCTTCCACCGCGCTCCGAAGCGCCGCGTAGTGAGCCGCCTCGTCCGGCACCTTGGCAGTGAGCGCGGGATCCTGGTGCCCGACGGCGGCGATGAACTTCCGGCGCAGCGACGGGCTGCCGCAGGCGACGGCGAGCGCCGCGTCCTTCGTCGCATAGGTGCGCACGTAGATCGCGCGCGATGAGATGACTCGATTGCGCGGCATCCGCTCCACCTGCTCGGGGAACGGTACGCCGCCGCGGCGCGCCTGGCCCAGCCAGTCGGCGAAGGCGGTGTGGCGGGCGCCGTCGAGCCCATCCACCCGCACCATGAGGTTGTTCTGCAGCGCGAGCGCGGCGAGCAGGAGCGAGGTGTCCACGCGCCCGCCGCGGCCGGTCCGCTCGCGGCGATAGAGCGCCGAGGCGACGCCGAAGGCCAGCAGCGACGCGGCCATGTAGTCCGCGATGGGCGACTCGCCGCTGGTGGGCAGGCCGTCCTGCACCTTGCCGCCCGTCACCATGAGACCGCTGCGCGCCTGCACGACGTGATCCATCCCGGCGCGCGCCGCGTCGGGTCCCTGCGCGCCGAACGCCGTGACCGTGCCGACGATGATCCGCGGATAGCGCGGCGCCAGCTGCTCGTACTCGAGGCCGAGCTCGGCGGCCAGGCCGGGGCGCATGTTGGCCAGCACCACGTCGGCGCGCGCCAGCAGGGCGTCGAGAATCTGGCGGGCGTCGCGCGTGGCGGAGATCGAGCGGCAGCGAATGCTTGCCGCGATTGCGGATGAGGAAGTGGCGGCTCTCGCCGCCGCCGAGGGGCGCGATGTGGCGGCTCGGCTCGCCCTCCAGCGGCTCGATCTTGATGACGTGCGCGCCGCCGTCGGCGAGCACCTGCCCGGCCCAGGGCACGGCGATGAAGTGGCCGAACTCGAGGACGGTGACGCCTTCGAACGGCTGCTCTGCTCATCGGCTCGACTACCACGCCAGGGCGTCGGCCATCCGGCGCTTGTGCCAGCGCGGATCGCCGAGGTAGCGCGAAGAGCGTGCGCGACATCTGCGTGTGGGCCGCCAGGCCGTACTCGATCAGGCTGCCCTGCCCGCGTGCACCTCGTGCGCCGCGTTGCACGCCTCCAGGTAGCTCTCGCTGGTCACGGCCTTGGCCAGGTGCACGCGTCGGCCGCCGCGGGCGTCCCGTGTCGAGCTTCCACAGCGCCTCGGCCGTCGTCCAGCGCGCGGCGTCGAGGTGGTTCACCAGCCGGATGATGTGATCCTGCACGCGCTGGAAGCGGCCGATCGGCACGCCGAACTGCACGCGCTGCTGGCTGTGCTTGACCGACATCTCGTACACCGCCTGGCAGCCGCCGACCATGTACGAGCACAGCACCGGCAGCGCGCGCGCCGAGCGCGCGCTCGAGCGCCGCCCAGCCCTGGTTGGCGCGTCCGCCCAGCAGCGCGGTGGCCGGCACCTCGACGCCGTCGAAGCGTCACCTCGCCTGCCACGAGAGGAACCCGGGCAGCCGGCGCGTCGCGCACGCCCGGCGCCCGCGCGTCGACGAGCAGCAGGCTGACGTCGCCCGGGCCATCGCCCGTGCGCACCGCCACGATCAGGTGCGGTGGCCGCGTGGCGTCGCTCACGAAGAGCTTGATGCCGTCGAGCCGGTAGCGATCGCCGATCCCGCTGCGGCCGCAGCGTCACGCCTGCGGGCCCCACGAGGTGCTCGGATCCATGATGGCCACGGCCAGGACCGCCTCGCCGCGGGCCACGGCGGGCAGGATCGCCTGGCGCTGCGCCTCGCGTGCCGCGCCTCGAGCAGCATCGTCAGCGCGCCGAGCACGCCCGAGCTGAAGAACGGGCCGGGCACCGGGCCGCGCCCCAGCTCCTCGAAGAGCACGGCGGCGTCGGTCAGCGTGCTCTCGCTGCCGCCGTACTCGGCGGGAATCAGGATGCCGAGCCAGCCGAGCGTCGACGGCCTTCTTCCAGAGCTCGGGCACCAGGCTCGACTCGCTGCGTTCTGCAGCCCACGATCAGCGTGTGGGTCGGCGCCTCGCGCTCCATGAAGCTGCGCGCGGACGCGCTGCAGCATCTCCTGGATTCGGTGAGCGCGAGATCCATGTCTAGTGCACCGTGCCGGCCGCTTCGCGGCGCGACGCGGCCGATGCCGATGCGCCGCGCCATGCTGACGCGCTGGACGTCGGCCGTGCCGCCCGGGATGCACGGCGACGATGCCGTTGCGCTGCTGCAGCTCGAGGAAGCCGTCGGGCGAGCCCCACGTCGGGATCGCTGGTGAGCGCGGCCGGGCCCACCGCCTCGAGGATGGCGCCGGTCATCCAGAGGCCGGTCATCTTGCGGTAGTACGAGAGCTGCGGGCCCTCGTAGGAGCGCGGCCGCTTCGCGTAGGTCAGCCAGAAGTTGCGCAGGCCGAACAGGCGCGGACCTCGGTCTTGATGTAGATGTCGGCCAGCATATCGCGCGTGTCGGCGATGCTGGGTGAGCGGCACGCCGTCGCGCTTGGTCTCCTGGCAATAGCGCAGCAGCCGCTCCCACACGCGGTTGCGACCGATGCGGCCGCCGGCGCCGTGCTCGAGCTCGAGGTGCGTGCTCGCGACCTTCCAGCCGTTGTTCTCGCCGCCGATCAGCGAGAACGCGGGCACGCGCACGTCGTCGAAGAAGACGGTGTTCTTCTGCACCGCTGTCGGTGCCGCCCTCGCCGCCCGTGCCCATCAGCTCCATCGGCTGCACGGTGATGCCCGGCAGGTTGGCGTCGATCATGAACCAGACGAGGTTCTCGTGGCGCGCGCCGCTCGGGATCGGTGCACGCGATCATCCAGATGCGGTCGGCGCCGTGGTCGCTGCCGACGAAGATCTTCTGCCCGTTGAGGACGTACTCGTCGCCGTCGCGGATGGCCGCGCATGCGTCACGCCGGCCAGGTCGGAGCCGGCGCCGGGCTCGGTCAGGAGCTGCCAGGTGCGCACCTCGCCCGTGTAGATCGGCGGCAGGAACGCCTGCTTCTGCTCCTCGGTGCCCCAGACCAGGATCGTCGCCGAGCCGAGCCGCCCGCCGCTGTCGTAGTACGGCGGCAGCGAGAGGTCGAAGCGATCGACCTCCTCTTCGAGGATGATGGCGTGGATCGAGTCGAGCCCGCCGCCGCCGTAGGTCACGGGCGCGCGCGGATAGAGCCAGCCCTTGGCGCCGAGCTTGCGCGCCGCAGCTCGCGCAGCTCCAGGTAGCGCTGGTAGGCTGTCCGTCGGCCGAGACGGGCGTCGCGCGTGATGCCCGGCGGCACGTTGCCTCGCAGCCAGGCGCGCACCTCCGGCGAAAGCGCTGCTGCTCCTCGGTGTAGGTGACCTCGAAGTCCATCGGCGATCCTCGTATGGCAGCGGGCCGAGCCAATTATGCCCCATTGACCGACTCGTCGGAGTGACTGTATACATCGAACATTCTCCAGCTCGATCTCTTCCGCCTGCGCGACTTCCGGTGCCTCGTCGCCTCGATGCTCCTGAACTCAGTCGGCATGATGGGCGAGGTCGTCGTCCTCGGCTGGCTCTCGCTGGAGCTGACCAACTCGCCGTTCCTCGTGGGCGTGGCGATGAGCATGCGCGCCCTGCCCCTCTTCTTCATCGGCGCCCCGGCCGGCGCGCTGGCCGATCGCTTCTCGCGCCGCCGGCTGCTGATGGTGACCGGCGTGGGCCAGGCCCTCACCGCCGGCACGCTCGGCACGCTGGCGCTGCTGGGCCTCGTCGCGTACGGTCACCTGCTCGTGCTGACGCTGACGGCCGGGATGCTGCGGGGCCTCGAACACGCCGCGCGCCAGAGCTACACCCACGACGTCGTCGGCGCGCCGGCCCTGATGAGGGGTCTCGCCGTGCTCGGCATCGGCATGCGCTCGGGCTGGCTGGTGGGCTCGCTCGGCGCCGGCGCCATCATCGCGCACTTCGGCTCCGGCGCCGCGTACCTCGCGGTCGCGCTCGGCTTCCTGGCGGGAGGCCTCGCGCTGCTTCCCGCCTCGGAGGAATCACGGCGCGCGTCGCCCAACGGCGAATCAGTCTGGAAGAGCGTGCTCGGCTTCGCTCAGGCCGTGCGCACGGACTCGCGCCTGCTGACGCTGATGGTGTTGACGGCCGGCGCCGAGGTGCTGGGCTTCTCGCACCAGGCGCTGCTGCCCAGCCTCGCGCGGGACGTGCTCGCGCACCGGGCCCGAAGGCCTCGGCGGCCTGGCCGCGGCGCGCTCGGTGGGCGGGATCCTGGGGCTTGTCGTCGCATCCGGTGGCGGTGCAGCGTGGGGCGGCGGCGCATTCTTCGTCGGCGTGCTGATCGCCTTCGGCGCGAGCATGATCGTCCTCGGGCTCGCGCCCGGCGGTGGTGGGGTTCGCGGGCGTGTGGATCGTGCTCGTCGCCGTCAACGCGGCGGGCGCGCTGGCCGATCTGCTCGCGCAGAGCCTGCTGCAGCTGAGCATGCCGGACCACCTGCGCGGCCGCGCGGGCGGCGCGTGGGTCGTGGCCATCGGCCTGGCGCCGCTCGGCCAGCTGCAGATCGGCGCGCTGGCCTCGCTGGTGGGCGTGAGCATCGCGTTCGGTGCGAGCGGACTGGCGCTGGTGCTGCTGGCCGGCAGCACCGCCCTGCTCGTGCCGCGCGTACGGAGGCTCTGAGTGATCGACAAGGTCGACGCGCTGCTGGCGCCGCTGCTCCTGACTCTGGAACGCATGACGTGGGTGCAGCGTCATCTGCACCCCCAGCTGGCGGACCAGCTCGCCGACCAGCTGGCGCCGGTGGCCGAGGGCATCCCGGCGCCGCTGCGCGCCCTGGAAGAAGCCACCTGGCCCGAGAATCTCGTCTTCATGCGCGAGCGGCTCCTCGACGTCGCTCGCGGGACGATCGACATGGTGAACGGCTTCGTCGCGGCCGCGCGCGAGTCGGGCGATCCCATCGATCTCTACCGCGCGGTGCGCCGCTTCGCCCGCGTGCAGGAGACGCTCTACCCGCTGGCGCCGGCCTTCGATCCGGTGAGTCGGTGGTTTCTCGATCCGCCGCTACGGCAGGACGACGACCTGGTGGCGCGGCTGCGCGCGGGCGCACTCCGCGACGACGACGTCCACGTGGGCGTGATGCACGCCGACAACGAACGCGAGTCGCGCGGGGGCTTCTCGCTCTACGTCCCCGAGGCGTGGGACGGCCGCGCGTCGATGCCCCTGGTGGTCGCGCTCCACGGCGGCTCCGGTCACGGGCGCGACTTCCTGTGGAGCTGGCTCCGCGAGGCGCGCGGCCGCGGGGTGCTGGTGCTGTCGCCGACCGCGCAGGGTCGCACCTGGTCGATCATGGGCGGCGGCGACCTCGACGCGGAGTCTCTGAAGCAGGCGATCGAGTCGGTCGCCGCGCGCTATCCGGTCGATCGCTCGCGCGTGCTGCTGACCGGCATGTCGGATGGGGCGACCTACGCGCTCCTGCTCGGGCTGCGCGACGGCCCGCCGTTCACGCATCTGGCGCCGGCCTGCGGGGTGCTCCATCCGATGCTGTTCGCCGAAGGCCTCGCGCAGGCGCAGGGGCGGCCGATCTATCTGATCCACGGCGCGCTGGACTGGATGTTTCCCGTGCAGATGGCCCGCATGGGACGCGATGCGCTGCTCGCGGCGGGCGCACGAGTCGTTTATCGGGAGATCGAGGACCTGTCGCACACGTATCCGCGGGATGAGAATCCGCGGATCCTGGAGTGGCTGATGCAGAGTTGAGTCGGCGTGCGGTCGGGGTCCGAGTGTATGACCCCGACCGCAGCCGGATGACGCTACGGCTTGAGAATGACCCGCGTCGCCGCCGTCCCCGTGTTCTTCCCCTGCCACTCCGCCATCTCGAACGCCTTGTTCACGTCCGAGAGCGGGAAGCTGTGGGAGACCACCTTGGAGAGCGGGTACTTGTCCTTGGTGCGCACCAGGAAGTCGAGCGCGGCGGGCATGATCCACGGGTTGTAGTGCATCAGGCCCCGCCACTTGATCTGCTGCGTGATCACCTTGGTGGCCGGCAGCGTGATCGGCGCGGGCACGATGTTGCCGATGTCCACGAAGCGTGCCGTTGAAGCGGACCATGTCGAGCCCTTCGAGCGTGGCTGCCGCGATGCCCACCACCTCGACCACGATGTCGGCGCCGCGGCCGTCGGTCAGGTCCTTCACCTGCTGCACGCGCGACTCCGGCGTCGGAAACTCGTTGATGTCGATCACGTGGGTGGCGCCGCAATTCTTCGCCATGGCCAGGCGCGGCGTCTGCTTGTCGATCGAGATGACCTTGGAGGCGCCCTTCTCGGCGGCGACCGCCGCGGCGTAGATGCCGAGGCCGCCGGCGCCCTGGATGACCACCGTGTCGCCGAACTTCATGTCGGAGTACTCGATGCCGTGCAGCACCTGGCAGAGCGCGCAGTTCACCGGCGGGATCGCCTCGTCCGGCAGCACGTCGGGCACCTGGAAGACGTAGTGACCGGGCGGCAGGTAGTAGTACTCGGCGTAGCCGCCGTCGCAGTACGGGTACTCGTTCAGCGTGAACTGCTGGCTCTTGCGATGGCGGTGCGGGCAGGCGTGGTGCTCGCCGCGCATGCACCAGTAGCAGCGGTTGCACGGGTTGAAGAACGGAAACGCCACGCGGTCGCCTTCCTTCAGCGGCCGGCGGAGCGAGTCGGTCGTGACGCCCTTGCCCAGCGTGTGGACCACGCCGGTGAACTCGTGGCCCGGCACGCGGCGCATGTCGGGGCCCTTGTAGTTGTTGTCGTTGCGCCAGTAGTGCAGGTCCGAGCCGCAGATGGCCGCGGCGGTGTTCTTGATCAGGATGCCGCCCGGCTCGACCTCGGGCGTCGGCAGCGTCTCGAGCTCCAGCGGCTTTCCCGGTTGATTCAGGACGGCGGTCAATCCTCTCGGCACGGGCGGTCCTCCTGGCGGTTGATGAGCGTCAGCCACCGACTATACTCGCTCCCACCATGGAGCGCAGCACGTCGCGGATCCTCACCACTCACGCCGGCAGCCTGCCGCGCCCGGCCGATCTGCTGGAGATGGCGCACCGCCCTCACGACCAGGCGGCGTATGCGGCCCGTGTGCGGCGCGCGGTCGCCGACATCGTCCGCGAGCAGGTCGACCACGGCCTGGACGTGATCGACGACGGCGAGATGAGCAAGCCCAGCTTCATCACCTACGTCACCGAGCGCCTGAGCGGCTTCACGCGCAGCACCGAGCCGGGCTCGCTGCCGTGGGCCGGATCGAAAGAAGTCACCGCGTTCCCGGAGTTCTACGCGCCGATGCTGCGCGAGAGCCCCAACGCCGCCGCGCCGCGCATTCGCCTGCACCGGCCCGATCACCTACATCGGCCAGGCGCAGGTGCAGGCCGACATCGCCAATCTCAAGGCCGCCCTGGCCGGCGTCACGGCCGTCGAGGCGTTCATCCCGGCGATCTCGCCGTCCAACGTGGAGGGCCGCCAGAAGAACCTCTACTACAAGACGGAGGAGGAATATCTGTTCGCGATCGCCGAAGCGATGCACGAGGAGTACCGGGCGATCGTCGACGCCGGGCTCCTCCTGCAGATCGACGATCCGCGGCTGGTGACGTACTACATCGCCAGCCCGACCTCCACGGTGGCCGAGTGCCGGCGCTGGGCGGAAGTGCGCGTGGACGCGCTCAACCACGCGCTGCGCGGCATCCCGCGCGAGCGCGTGCGCTTCCACACCTGCTACAGCATCAACATGGGCCCGCGCGTGCACGACATGGCGCTGAAGGACATCGTCGACGTCATCCTCAAGGTCAACGCCGGCGCCTACTCGTTCGAGGCCGCCAACCCGCGCCACGACCACGAGTGGCGCGTGTGGAAGGACGTGAAGCTTCCCGAGGGCGCGCTGCTCATTCCCGGCGTCATCACGCAGTCGACCGTGCTGGTCGAGCATCCCGAGCTGGTGGCCGACCGCATCGAGCGCTTCGCCTCCGTGGTGGGACGCGAGCACGTCATCGCCGGCGCCGACTGTGGCTTCGCGACGTTCGCGGGGTCGACGGAGATCCATCCTTCTGTCGCGTGGGCCAAGCTCGCGGCGTTGAGCGAGGGAGCCCGACTGGCATCGAAGCGGCTCTGGAGCTGACCGGAGCCTGGGAGGACCTATGACGTCCTGGCTCATTGCCATGATCCTGCCGGTCGCGTTGTTGACCGTCTCCGCAACGGCGCCGCTGGCCCAGCAGATCCGACAGCGCGAGAGCGCGCCCTTCGAGCGCTGCAAGCCCATGACGGCCGTCGGCAGTGCAGCCAATCGTGAGACCCTGATCGAGTTGCAGAACCTCCTCGCCGCCCACGGATACACGACCTCCACGATCGATTGGGACCGGGGCGAGCTCTCGGCGGTCAAGCAGGACCAGGGCTCGAGCGACCGATCCGATCGCGTCCTTCTGTGGCTCGAGCGCGATCCCGTCAAACCAGGCGCTCGCGCATACATCTACTTCCTGTACGGCCGCTTCGAGCCCTTCGTCGGGTCGACGGAAGGCCCGGTCCGGGTCCGGATGTCGCCGGATGAGTCCGCACGGATGGCGGCCCTCCAGGCGGCGATCGTGGCCTTTGCGGTGGCTCACCCCTGACGGGACAACCCGAAGACTGTGAGGCGCCATGACTACGAACAATGTGCGTGCGTTCATCGCGATCGCCATGGTCGTCGTGTTCATCGGCCTGACCGCAGTCATGGCGCTCTTCCCGCTGTTCTCCTCCAAGAACGTCGAGATGAAGGACTACGCCGACTTCTTCGTGAAGATCGCGAGCGTCTACACGGGCATCCTTGGAGTCATCATCGGCTACTACTTCGCCCGAGCCCAGGGTCCCGATCGCACCGCGCCCGACGGACCCGTGGCGCGCGAGCAACCGGGGCGACCTTGAACGGCGTCTGATCAGCGGTCGGCCATACTCCCGACGGCCACGCCGCCCAGAATCAGAACGATCGCCGCGACCAGCGCCAGCGTCAGCGGCTCGCCGAGCCACATCGTGGCGACCACCACGCTGAGGACCGGCGTCGCCAGCAGGCCGAGCGAAGTCGTGACGGCCGGCAGGTTGCGACTGGCCAGCGCCGTCGCCCAGTAGGCCACCGCGGTGCCGGGAATCCCCGCGTAGAGCAGGAGCGCCACGAGCCGGCCGCTCCACGTCACGCTCGGCACGCCGTCCATCGCCACGCCCAGCGACGCGATGATGGCGGTGGCCAGCAGCATCTCCCACGGCACGAGATCCAGCGGCGTCGATTTCCACCGGTGCCCGCGGATGTGCAGGATGCTGGCCGCCCAGAGGAAGGCGGCGAGAACGATCGCGCCGTTGCCGAGCACGGCGCCGCGGCTGGTCCAGTCGAACGTGGTCGGATTGAAGAGGACGACGAGTCCCGCCAGACCGATCATCACGCCGACGATCCGCCGCGCGGTGAGCCGCTCGTGCAGGAAAAGCCAGGCGCCGGGCACGACCCAGAGCGGCGTCGTGTAGGCGAGCACGACCGAGCGTCCCGTCGGCACCAGGTGCAGCCCCCACGCCGCCAGCACGCCGAACCCCACCATGTGCAGCAGCGCGATGCTCAGCACGACCGGGACGTCCGCCCGCGGCGGCAGAGCGAGACGGCCGCGGGCCAGCGCGATGCCGAACAGTGCGACCGTGGCGATGGCCGAGCGTGCGGCCACGACCCACAGAGGAGAGAAGGTCTCGAGGAGGACCTTGTTCACGGGCCAGACCAGGCCCCACGCCAGCACGACCGTGATCAGGGCGGCGATGCCCGCACGCCGCGTGGCGTGCTCGCTCGGCGACGTGCGCCTCACCGGGCCGAGGTGACGCGCCGGATGACCTCGACGTAGCTGGGGGCCACCTCCATGCGCGCGCCGTAACCCTTGGCGAGCAGCAGCGCGTGGGCGCGGTGCAGGCTCCAGCACGGCACGAACACGAACAGGTGGTGCTCGAGGTGGTAGCTCACCCAGTACGGCGCCAGGAACACGCGCTCGAGCAGGCTCGCGGTGACGGTGCGCGTGTTGCGCAGCGGATCACTGCCGTCGGCCACCATCGCGTGCTCGGCCGCGTCGCGGATGCGGGCTGCAAGCTGATACCAGGTCGCCAGCGGCAGCAGCCACAGCAGCAGGTAGAGCTCCCAGTGACCGAGCGCGGTGAGCACGCCCAGGAGCACCGCGTTCGCGGCCACCGGGCCGCGCAGCGCTCGCCACAGCTGAGCGACTCCCGCGCGCCAGGCCGGCCAGCGGAGCACGCGCCCACACGCGGTGACGCCACTGAGGTCGCGCACCACGCTGACCCAGAAAGCGCCCCGGGCGATCGGAAACGGTGTCGCGAGAGCCAGATCGGGGTCTTCCGCCGCCAGCGTGTACCGGTGGTGCAGATGATGGCGCCGGCGGTACGCCGGCAGCTCGCCCCACACGGGATGGGCGCAGAGCCAGCGCGCGACCCGGTCGTTGACCTTCGCCCGCTCGAACAGGCGCCAGTGCACGGCCTCGTGCACGAGCACCATGAGACCGAGCTGCCGAGCGCCGATGATCGCGACGGCAAGGACCAGCGTCAGCGGCGAGGGCCAGAGCGCGTAGAGGATCATGGCGCCGGCGATGGTGGCCCAGGCGTGCAGCACCAGCGTTGCGCCGCGAAGGCTGGAGATACGTCGGAGGCTCTGGATCTCGGCGAGCGTCAGCAGGTCGCCGGCAATCGCCGGCGCGGGCTCAGCCACCGAGCTCGGCCCGCAGCTGTCGCGCCGCCGCCACCATCGCCGTCAGCTTGCCGAAGGCCACGTCGCGCGGCAGGTACTTCATCCCGCAGTCGGGCGCCAGGATCACCTGCTCGGGCCGGATGTACGCCAGCGCACGCTTGATGCGCTGCACGACCGTGTCCGGCGTCTCGATGGCCGGATCGTTCAGATCGAGACAGCCCACCATCACCTGCTTGCCGACGAGCGTCGTCAGCACCGAGCAGTCGAGCCCGGCCTGCGCCGTCTCGATCGACACCTGCTTGATGGGACAGCCGGCCAGCTCGGGCAGGAACGAGTAGCCCGACGGCCGCTGGTGGATGATGGCGGCGTAGCCGAAGCAGATGTGTACCGCGGTCGTCCCGCTGATGCCGTCCAGCGCGCGGTTGAGCGCCTTCAGGCCGAACTGCCGCGCCTTGTCCGGCCGCGCCTGCATGTACGGCTCGTCCACCTGCACGACGTCGGCGCCGGCGGCGAAGAGATCGCGGATCTCCTCGTTGACGGCAATGGCGTAGTCCAGCGCAGCGGCTTCCTCGCTCGGGTAGTAGTCGTTCTGCGCCTGCTGCGCCATGGTGAACGGGCCGGGCACGGTCATCTTGATCGGCCGATCCGTGTGGGCACGCAGGAAGCGCACGTCCTCCACCTCGACCGGCGTGCTTGCGCCGCACCGGCCCGACGATGCGCGGCACCGGATTGGGATGGCCCGAGCGATCGAGCGCGGTGCCCGGGTGATCGATGTCCACGCCCTCGAGCGCGGTGGCGAAGCGGTTGGAGTAGCTCTCGCGGCGGATCTCGCCGTCGGTGACGATGTCGAGCCCGGCGGCTTCCTGCGCCCGGATCGCCAGCACGGTGGCGTCGTCCTGCGCGCTGGCCAGCCAGGGCTCGGGCACGCGCCACAGCTCGCGGGCCCGCACCCGAGGGGGAAAGCGCCCGGCCAGCTTCGCCCGGTCGATCAGCCAGTCCGGCTGCGGATAGCTGCCGACGAGCGTGGTCGGAAAGAGCATCGTGGGTGTGAGACGCGGGGCGGGCTACAACCGGTTCTCGTCGATCGGCAGCCCCAGCCAGTACTGACCGATCAGCTCGTAGTGCGAGAGCCGGCTCTGCATGTGCTGGGTGATCACGTGGATGTCCTGGAAGTAGCGCTGCAGGACGTTGTCCTCGTAGACGGCGGTGGCGCCGGCCGCGCTGTACACGGCGTCGACGATCTGGGCGGCCAGTCGGATGCCGTGCGTGGTGGCCAGGCGCAGGTTGGCCCGGTGATCGAGCGTGATCGTGTTCGCGCACGCCGCGGTCCAGATCTCGCGGACGGCCTCGTTGAGGAAGGCCTTGCCGGTGCGCAGCCACGCCTCGCACTGGCCGATCATCACCTGCACCATCGACTGATCGCGCAGCAGGTTCGGCATGGCGCGCGGGACCTTGGCGCCGGCCAGGTCCATGAAGGTGTTCATGCAGGCGCGCGCCATGCCGAACGCCACCGAGGCGTCGCCGGAGGCGAACAGCAGCGTGCGCGGGATGCGGTAGAGCGGCCGGTCTTCCAGCAGCGGCGCCGTCGCCGAGAGCACGGTGCGCTCGGCCGGCACGAAGACGTTGTCGACCGCGAAGTGATGGGTGCCGGTGCCCCGCATGCCGCGCACGTGCCAGGTGTCGAGCAGCTGCGCTTCGGCGACCGGCACGAACATGTAGCGCGTCTCGGGCGCCTTGCCCTCCATCCGCACCTGGCCGTTGTCGATGATCTGCGCGTGCGCGGCCACCCAGGTGGCGTGTCGGCAGCCGGTGCTGAAGCCCTGCCGTCCGGTGACGCGATAGCCGCCCGGCACCACCACCGCCTTGGCGGTCGGGGCCGGCGTGTTGGCCACCACCGCGCGCGGCGGATCGATCCAGATCTTGCGCGCCATCTCGCGCGGCATGCGCGAGGCGTAGGTCGCGTAGATCGCGCCCTGGTTCACGCACCAGCCGGTGCTGGCGTCGGCCTTGCCGAGCTCCTCGATCACCTGGGTGTAGGTCGGCAGGTCGACCTCGCCGCCGCCGATGGAGCGCGGGCACCGCCATGTGAAAGATGCCGGCGTCGGCCAGTGCCTCGAACAGCGGCCGCGGCAGCTCGCGCTGGGCCTCGATCTCGTCGGCGCAGGAGCGGATCTGGGGCGCCAGCTTGCGGGCGGCTTCGAGCGGAGACAGTTCCATCGAGTTCTCTGTCCTCCTCGTCCTCTAGTCCTCGCGGTTGGCGACGCGGGGGCCACCGCTCACGTACATCGTCTCGCCGGTCATGAAGCTGCGCCTGGTCGGAGGCGACGAAGATCACGGCCCACGCGATCTCCTCCGGACGGCCCAGGCGGCCCAGCGGCACCTCGCGAGAGGCGTTGGCGATCATGGCCGGCGTCTTCCACACCTGCAGCACGCCCTCCGTCTCGACCGGCCCCGGCGCCACCGCGTTGACGCGGATGCCGTACTTCGCCCACTCCGCGCCCAGGCTCTGGGTGAGCACCGTCACGCCGGCCTTGGCCGCGGCGTAGGCCGCCATGCCCCGCGATCCGGAGCGGCCGGCCACCGAGCTCACGTTGACGATCGTGCCGCGCCTTCTGCTGGATCATCACGCGGCCGACCGCCTGCGAGAACAGGAACACGCCGGTGAGGTTGGTGGCGATCATCGCGTCCCATTCGTGCCGGGGGCAGATCTTCCAGGCGCGCGCGGATGCGGTAGCCGGCGTTGTTCACCAGCACGTCGATGCGACCGAACGTGTCGACCGTCCGCTGCCACCGCGGCGTCGACCTGCTCGCCGTCGCCCACGTCACAGGCCACGGCCAGCGCCTTGCGGCCCTCGCCGCGCACCGCCGCGGCCACGCCCTCCAGCGCCTCGGCGCGCCGGCTGCAGACGGCGACGTGCGCGCCGACCCGGGCCATCTCGACCGCGATGGCGCGGCCGATGCCCTGGCTGGCGCCCGTCACGAGGGCCACGCGGTCGCGCAGCGTGTCGGGCGAAAAGCCCATTGAGTGTTCGCTTACTGGATGACCGAGTGCGGCGTGGCGACGATGCGGGTGACCTTGATCTGCTCGCGGTCGATCAGCGTCGGCACCTTGGGCGCGATCTCGTTCTTCCAGTAGTCGCTCTGGTAGACGGCGTCGTAGAGGCGCTTGCGCTCGGCTTCGTTCTCGAAGCGGCGGATCCACACGTAGACGCTCTCGTCTTCCTCGCCGACGAAGCTGCCGAGGATGACCATGCCCATCTTGACCTGGAAGGGGATGATCTCCTCTTCGATGCACTTCACCCACGCCTTCTGCTGTCCCGGACGGATGTGGTACTGCCGCAGCTCGAAGAACATCGAAGCCTCCTTGGCTCTGGGCGCCGGTCCGGCCGCCCCGCGCGGAAAGAATACACCGCTACCAGATGCCGGGCAGGAGACGATGGCGGACCACCGTGGCGTAGCTCGACCATCCTGGGGCCCGCGAGAGGATCCGTTCCTCGGCGACAATGCGGTAGACGAGGGCCGCCCATCCCACGATCACCAGCAGCGCCGTGCCGGGATTCCACTCCTTGAGGTTGTACCCGATGTCGGCCAGCACATAGGACAGGTACATCGGATGGCGCACGAGCCGATAGGGGCCCATCGTCGCCAGGACGCGCAAGGCGGGACGGTTGCCGAAGGACGTGCCCAGGGTGAAGAGACTGGCGAGGCTCAAGCACGCGCCGAGCGAGACCAGGACGAGCCCACCCGCCGGCCAGGCGGCTGTGCCGTGCACCCAACCCAGCCACAGCACCTGCGCGTACGCGTAGGTGTACGCGACGAAGACCGCCGCCCCGGACAGCAGTGAGCGATCCTGCGCTTCGGGCGATCGGCGGATGAGGGCGATGGCCAGGACCATGATGTGCTGCGCGATGTAGATCCAGTCGACGACCGTGAAGGACGGGACGAGGTAGAAGAGCAGGGCGAGCTCGACCACCGTGACGCCGAACAGGAGCCCATCGGCGAATGTTCGCGTCCTCATCGCCATGACGGCTCCTCCGTCGGGACTCTACGACACTGGTGCGGTGACAACCGGGGCCCATGGTACTAGACTCCCACCGACCGCCTGCGATTCGGCCGGAAGAAACGGAGAGCTTCTCGTGAAAATCGTGGTCACCGCGGCACGTACGCTTGTCGTCCTCGTGATCCTCACCGGCTGCGCCAGCCTGGCCGTCACTCCATGCGATACGATCGCGGATCGCGACGGCAAGTACTTCGGACGCTTCTTCCTGGGCGTGGCCACGCTCGGCCTCTCCGAAGTGACCATCCAGCAGGAGGAGGTTCGCCAGGCCTACCAGGGCTCTCCGGGCTGCCCGCCGCCGCCGGGGGTACGGGTCGTGTCGGCCTCACAACCGGCTCCGGCCAGTGGACCATCCGTTGCTCTGGGTACTCTCGTCAACGGGGCACCGTGGACGATCGTGATCTATCTGAACCAGGACCCCGATGCGCGCGGAGCGGCCCCCCTGACGTTCCTCGCGCCGAACGCCAGCCTCCGGCTTGCCTTCCAACCGGGACAGTACCGCCTGGTGGCGCGGCCGAGCGGGGCGCTGCCCGGCACGCTGCCAGCCGTGACCTGGAGCCGACAGATCGATATCGACCCGCGCGTCCGGGGGTTCAAGCTCCAATTCAACGAGGCAGACTTCAGATGAGCCCAGCGTCCTGACATGGCCGAGCGCCTGACAGTTCGCACGCCGACGCTGGAGATCGCCTACGAGGCTTCCGGGCCCAGCGGCGGGCTGCCGATCATCCTGCTGCACGGTTTCCCCGACGACGCGCACGCGTTCGACGACGTCGCACCACCGCTGGCCGCCGCCGGCTATCGCGTCCTGGCCCCCTACCTGCGCGGCTACGGTCCGACGCACTTCATCGACGCCGCCACTCCGCGGATGGCGCAGCAAGCGGCGATCGGCCAGGACCTGATCGAGTTCATGGACGCGCTCGGCGTGCATGCGGCGGCGCTCGGCGGCTACGACTGGGGCGGCCGCGCCGCGTGCATCGCGGCCTTGCTGGTTCCCGAGCGCGTGCGGGCGCTGGTGACGATCGGCGGCTACAACGTCCAGAACACGGTGGCGCCCTCGCGCCCCGCCTCCGCGCTCCACGAGCGCCGCTACTGGTACCAGTGGTACTTCAACACCGAGCGCGGCCGCCTGGGCCTCGAGCAGAACCGGCGCGAGCTGTGCCGGCTCCTGTGGCAGGAGTGGTCACCGGGCTGGCACTTCGAGGACACCACGTACGACCTCACGGCGCCGTCGTTTCACAATCCCGACTTCGTGCCCGTCGTGATCCACTCCTACCGCCACCGGCACGGCAACGCCCCCGGCGATCCGCGCTTCGATGCGATCGAGCGGCGCCTCGCCGCCCGTCCGCCCATCACCGTGCCGACGATCGTCCTGCACGGCGGCAACGACGGTGTGTCGGGGCCGCCGCCGGCCGAGAGCGAGCTGGCGCAGTTCCCGCCCGGGACGGAGCGGTGGATCGTGGCCGGCGTGGGGCACTTCATGCCCCGCGAGCGGCCGGCCACGGTGGTGGAGGCATTTCAGGCCCTTCTCGGATAGGCTATCGGCCATGCGCATCGAGATCATCTGCACCGGCGACGAGGTCCTGACCGGCAAGATCATCAACACCAACTTCGGCTACATGAGCCAGAAGCTCGAGGACGTCGGCCTCTCCGTCGCGTGGGAGACCACCGTCGGCGACGATCGCGAGAGCCTGCTGCTCGCGTTCCAGCTGGCCGGCGGAGCGGGCCGACGCCGTCATCGTCAACGGCGGTCTGGGCCCCACGGTCGACGACCTGTCGCAGGAGATCGCGGCCAAGGCCGCCGGCGTCGAGCTGGCGTTGAACGAGGAGTGGCTGGCGCGCATGGAGGAGTTCTTCCAGCGGCGCAGCCGCGTGATGCCGCCCAACAACAAGAAGCAGGCCATGCTGCCGACCACCGCCGAGATGCATCGACAACCCGGTCGGCACCGCCTGCGGCTTCGCGCTCGACATCGGCCGGGCCCGCTTCTTCTTCACGCCCGGCGTGCCGCGCGAGCTGCAGCGGCATGCTCGAGGAGCAGATCATCCCGCGGCTGCTCGCGCGCAGCGGGCTGCAGACGGCGATCTTCCTCAAGCGCTTTCACTCCTACGGGCTCGGGCGAGTCGCACGTCGACTCGCTGCTCACCGGCGTGGACGAGCTCGTGCCGGACGGCAGCGTGAAGCTCGGCTTCCGCGCCCACTACCCGCAGCTCGAGACCAAGCTGACCGTGCGCGGCACCGACATGGACGACGTCCGCGCGCAAGCTGGCGCCGGTCGAGCGCGAGGTGCGCAAGCGCCTGGGCAACTTCATCCTGGCCGAGGACGAGCAGACGCTCGAGGGCGTGGTGCTCGAGCGAGCTGGCCGAGCGCCAGGGCTCGCTGGCCATCGTGGAGACGTTCACCAGCGGCCAGATCGCCGCGCGCGTCGGTCACCTGCCGGGCGCCGAGAAGGTCGTTGCGCCGCGGCATCGTCTCGCGCGATCTCGCGCGAGGTGTGCGGCGGCGTCGGCCTGTCGCGCGGTGCCGGCAGGGCGAGCTCACGCCGCGAGACGGCGGAAGCGGTGGCGCAGGCCGCGCGCCGCCAGACCGGCGCCACCCACGCGCTGGCCGTCCTCATCGATCTCGACGAGGGCGCGGATCGGATCGACTTCGGCGGCACCATCTGCCTGGCCATCGCGACCGAGGGCGACGTCGCCTCGCGGCGCAGCCGCATCGTCGGCGGCCGCGAGTGGGTGCGGCTGGGCGCGGTCGAGATGGGACTGGACTGCCTGCGCCGCCACCTGCAGGGGTTGCCGGTGGTCGAGCGGATCGACTTCGAGAAGACCTGAGGCCCGCCGCGCTCAAGTACACGCTGGTCCTCCTGCTCACCGGCGCCGCGGGCTACGTGGACGCCGTCAGCTACCTCGCCCTCGGTCGCGTCTTCACCGCCAACATGACCGGCAACACCGTGCTCCTCGGACTGGCCATCGTGGAGGGAGACGGCGGTGCCGTCGTCCGGACGGCGCTCGCGCTCGGCGCCTTCATCGGCGGGACCGCGATCGGCGCATGGTTGGTGCACCGAAACGAAGCCCCGGCCCACTGGCCGCGCGGCGTGACCCTCGCGCTGGGCTTCGAGTGCGTGCTGCTGGCCGCACTGGCCGGGGATCGGTCCTCGATGCTCATCGGCCGCGTGGCGCTCGCCTCGCTGGCCATGGGCATCCAGAGCGCCGCCGCGCGACGGCTCGACGTCTTCGGGCTCGCCACGACGTTCATGACCGGCACCATCACCAGCCTGGTCAGCCTCATCGCCCGTCACGGGATCGGCCCGAGCGCCATGGGCCACGGCAAGCGCGTGCTCGCGACCGCGTGGGCGGTCTATGTGCTCGGCGCGATGGCGGCCGGCGGCGCGATGCGGGTCGTGCCCGGCGGAGCGTTGCTGGTACCCGTGGCGATCGTGCTCGTGGTGGTGGTCGTCGCCGCCGCGCGATTCTGGCGCGCGGGACACGACGCTTGATATAATCGGCGACGTCCCCGAGGAGCGTTGCAACGGGCACCACGCGGCGCCCGCCAGGCTCGGGATCGTTACCGCAACGGCGCTCGCGAACTTTTTTCTAGTATAGAAAGGAGCGCGCGATGAGCGCCGCACCCACCGCGAAGACCACCGAGTTCCACGTCGCCGATCTGCTGCTGGCCGAGTGGGGCCGCAAGGAGATCGCCATCGCCGAGGGCGAGATGCCCGCGCTGATGGCGATCCGCGACGAGTACGCCGCGCGCCAGCCGCTCAAGGGCGCCCGCATCGCCGGCTCGCTGCACATGACGATCCAGACCGCCGTGCTGATCGAGACGCTGAAGGCGCTCGGCGCCGACGTCCGCTGGGCCTCCTGCAACATCTTCTCGACCCAGGACCACGCGGCGGCGGCCATCGCCGCCGGCGGCACGCCGGTCTTCGCCCGCAAGGGCGAGTCGCTCGACGGAGTACTGGGACTTCACCCACCGCATCTTCGAGTTCGGCGATCGCGGCCCGAACATGATCCTCGACGACGGCGGCGACGCCACGCTGCTCGTGCACCTGGGCGCGCGGGCCGAGAAGGACCCCTCGGTGCTGGCCAACCCGACCAGCGAGGAAGAGACGGTCCTCTTCGCCGCCATCAAGAAGCAGCTCGCCGCGCGAGCCCGGCTGGTACTCGATGATCGGCAAGGAGATCCGGGCGTCACCGAGGAGACGACCACCGGCGTGCATCGCCTCTACCAGATGGCCAAGGACAAGCGCCTGCTCTTCCCGGCCATCAACGTCAACGACTCGGTGACCAAGTCGAAGTTCGACAACGTCTACGGCTGCCGCGAGTCGCTGGTGGACGGCATCAAGCGCGCCACCGACGTGATGATCGCCGGCAAGATCGCGGTCGTCGCCGGCTACGGCGAGGTCGGCAAGGGCTCGGCCCAGGCGCTGCGCGGGCTGCAGGCCCAGGTGTGGGTGACCGAGATCGACCCGATCTGCGCGCTGCAGGCGGCGATGGAAGGCTACCGCGTGGTCACGCATGGACTACGCGGCCGAGCACGGCCGACATCTTCGTGACCGCCACCGGCAACTACAAGGTCATCACCCACGAGCACATGAAGCGCATGAAGAACAACGCCATCGTGTGCAACATCGGCCACTTCGACAACGAGATCGACGTGGCCTCGCTGAAGCAGTACAAGTGGGACAACATCAAGCCGCAGGTCGATCACATCATCTTCCCCGACGGCAAGCGGATCATCCTGCTGGCCGAGGGGCGGCTGGTGAACCTGGGCTGCGCGCACCGGCCACCCGAGCTACGTCATGAGCTCGTCGTTCGCCAACCAGGTGCTGGCCCAGATCGAGCTCTTCACCAACACCGACGAAGTACCCGATCGGCGTCTACATCCTGCCCAAGCAGCTCGACGAGAAGGTCGCGCGCCTGCAGCTCGAGCAAGCTCGGCGCGATGCTGACCGAGCTGACCGACGAGCAGGCCACGTACGTCGGCGTCTCGAAGCAGGGACCGTACAAGCCCGAGCACTATCGTTATTGAGCAAATGGGGGGCCCCGAAAGGGCCCCCCATACCCCCCCGGTCGTTCGGAGCACCCCGGCGAAGCCGTGGCGCTCCTCTGTCATGCGCGGTGGTGGGGAGGTGTGACTGCCGTCCGCGACGCTCCGTACTGCCGCGGCTACTTCCCGTCCTGCTCGGGCTAGGTCTTGCCCCAGACGAGCTGGCTGACTTCGACGACGCGCTCGAGCTTTCGCCACTGCTCGTCCTCGGTGAGCGTGTTGCCGTGGTGCGTGCTGGCGAAGCCGCACTGGGGTGACAGGCAGAGGCGGTCGAGCGGGACGTAGCGGGTCGCCTCGTCGATCCGGCGGGCCAGCGTGTCCTTCGACTCGAGCGCGCCGGACTTGGTCGTCACCAGACCGAGCACCACGGTCTTGTCGCGCGGGCAGGAGGCGCAGCGGCTCGAAGCCGCCGGCGCGCTCGCTGTCCCATTCCATGAAGTAGCGCGTCGACGTCGGTCGAGAACATCGCCTCCACCACCGCGTCCTCGTAGCCGCCCGACGCGAGCCACGTGCTCCGGAAGTTGCCCCGGCAGGTGTGCATGGTCACCGTCAGGCCCGCCGGGCCGACCGGCGAGCGCGTGGTTGATGGCCTCGGCGTAGGTGCGGGGCAGCGCGGCCGGATCGTCGCCGGCCGCGCGGAGGCCGTCGCGCACCTTCGGATCGCAGAGGTAGGCGAAGCTCACGTCGTCGAGCTGCAGATAGGTGCAGCCGGCGGCCGCGATGTGCCCGATCGCCACGCGGTACGCGCCGCGGCGACGTCGGCCCAGAACTCGGCGAGGTCGGGATAGTGCTCGCGCGAGATCGCGCTGCCGCCCGCCGCGCAGGTGCAGCATCGCCGGCGCCGGGATCGTCAGCTTCGGCACCGCGCGTCGCCACCGATTTCAGGAAGCGAAGTCGTCCACCATGATCGGCCCGGCGCAGCGCACTCGGCCGGTGACCGTCGGCATCGGCGGCACGTCCTCGGCCTGGAACATCATGCCGGTCATCGGGGCGAGGGCGACGCCCTCGAGCTGTCGCAGGAAATCCAGATGCCAGAAGTCGCGCCGGTACTCGCCGTCGGTGACGACGTGCAGGCCGATCGCCTCCTGCCTGGCCACCGCGCTCACGGATGCACCGGTCCTCCACCTCGCGCAGCTCGCGGCCGATAGGGCGCCGGTCCTGGCCCGGGCGCGCGCCCGTGCAGCTCGCGCGGGCGCAGGAGGCTGCCGACGTGCTCGGCACGGAACGGTGGCGTCATCGGTGTTCTTCCTCCCTGGGGCTGCCTGTACTATGCACGAGATGACGATCCGGTTGATCGCCGTCCTCCTTCTCGTCGTCGCCAGCGTCGCGCAGGCGGCGGCACCCGCGCTGCCCGGGGCCGAGTGGATGCTCGACCAGATCAAGCGGCTCTCCGCGCCGGAGATGGACGGTCGTGGATCGGGCACCCCGGGCGCCGACCGCGCGGCGCGCCACATCGCCGATCTCTTCCGCGCGGCCGGTCTGCGGCCCGGCGGCGACGCCGGCACCTATCTGCAGGCCTTCAGCGTGCCCACCGGCACGCGGCTCGGCGCAGTCAACACGCTGGCCCTGCGCACGCCCACGGCCCGGACCTTCACGCTCGGCACGGACTTCACGCCGCTGGCCGTCTCCACCGACGGCGTGGCCGAGGGGAAGGTCGTGTTCGCCGGCTACGGCATCACCGCGCCCGATCTGCAGTACGACGACTACGCGGGGCTGCCGACGCGGGATCGCATCGTGATCGTGCTGACCGGCGATCCGCGCGCCGACGATCCGGCCAGCCCGTTTCGCCGCCCGGAGGCGTACCACTACTCGCAGCGAACGCACAAGATCATCAACGCGCGCGAGCACGGCGCCCGCGCCATCCTGCTCGTCGCGCATCCGCGCGAGCGCGACGACCTCCCGGTCCTGCGTGGCCTCTCGCAGGCCCACGGCATCCTGGCCGCCTTCTTGACCCGGAGCACCGCCGACGCGCTCCTGGCCCCGTCGGGACGGACCGTGGCCGAGCTGGCCGCCGCCATCGATCGCGCGCTCGCGCCGCAGTCGTTCGCGCTGACCACGGTCCAGGTGCATGGCGAGGTCACCCTCGTGCGCGAGCGCGCCACGACCACCAACGTGATCGGCATCCTCCCGGGCGACGATCCGCGGCGGCGGGACGAGGCGATCGTGATCGGCGCACACTACGACCACCTCGGCCACGGCGGCGAGGGCTCACTGGCGCCGGAGTCGATCGGCCAGGTCCATCCCGGCGCCGATGACAACGCCTCCGGCACCACCCTGGTACTGGCGCTCGCCCGCGCGTTCGCCGCCTCGGGGCCGCGGCCGCGCACGCTCGTCTTCGTCACCTTCGCCGGCGAGGAGCTGGGCCTGCTTGGCTCGGCCCACTACGTCACGCACCCGCCCTTTCCGCTCGACCACACCGTGCTCATGGTGAACGCCGACATGGTGGGGCATCTGCGCGAGCATCGCCTCTACGTCAGCGGCGTCGACAGCGGCACCGGTCTGCGCACGGTGGCCAACGACGCCGCCCAGGGGCTCGGTCTCTCGCTCGAGCTTCGGCCGAGTCCGTTCGGGCCGTCGGATCACACGTCGTTCTACGCGGCGGGCCGTCCCGTGCTGTTCCTCTTCACGGGCCCGCACGACGACTACCACCGGCCCAGCGACACGTGGGAGAAGATCAATGCGCCGGGACTGGCCACGGTGGCCACCCTCGCCGCCCGGGTCGTGGATACGGTGGCGCGCGACGCGACGGCGCCGGCGTGGGTGAAGGTGGATGCGCCCGCGTCGTCAGCCGGCCCACGCGGCAGCGGCTACGGCGCGTACTTCGGCGTCGTCCCCGATTTCGGCGGTGGCGACGGCGCGGCGGGCGGCGTGCGAATCAGTGGCGTGCGGGCCGGGAGCCCGGCGGACAAGGCCGGGCTGAAGGGCGGCGATGTGATCGTCCGCTTTGCCGGCGTCAACGTGCGCACGCTGGAGGATTTCGCCTTTGCGCTGCGCGGCCGACGCGCGGCGATCAGGTCCAGGTCGTCGTGCGACGCGACGGCAACGAGCAGCCGCTGCAGGCCGTGCTCGAGGAGCGACGCTGATGCGCGGGGTGCTATCGCGCCGGCACTTCCTCGGGCTCGGTGCGGCCAGCGTGGTGGCAGGCTGTGCGCGGAGCACCGGCCACAGCGAACCGACCAGCCCGGCACCGCGCGCCATGTCGGTGACCGTGGACCCGCGGGAGCGACGGCTGGCCAACCTCCGCCAGCTGACCGCGGGCGGCTCGAATGCCGAAGCCTACTTCGACTGGACCGGGACACGGCTGATCTTCCAGTCCACGCGCCCGCCGTACGGGTGCGACCAGATCTTCACGATGAAGACCGACGGCACGGACGTGCGGCTGGTCTCCACGGGGCGCGGACGCACCACGTGTGGCTTCTTCTTCCCCGACGGCCGGCGCCTGATCTACGCCTCGACGCATCTGGCCGGCGATGCCTGCCCGCCCCCACCCGATCGCTCCAGCGGCTACGTGTGGCCGATCTACCCCGGGTACGAGATCGTCTCGGCCGACGCCGACGGCGGCAACATCCGGCGCCTCACGGATCACGACGGCTACGACGCGGAGGGCGCCGTGTCACCTGACGGCAAGCGCATCGTCTTCACGTCGCTGCGCGAGGGCGACCTCGATCTCTACCTGATGAACGCCGACGGCAGCGGCGTGACCCGCCTCACCGATCAGCTCGGCTACGACGGCGGCGCGTTCTTCTCCTGGGACGGGCGCTCCATCGTGTACCGCGCCTCCCATCCGGAGACGGCGGCCGAGCGCGAGGAGTACGTGGCGCTGCTACGGCAAGGCCTGGTACGGCCGCGCAAGCTCGAAGTCTTCGTGATGCGTGCGGACGGAACCGGCGTGCGTCAGGTCACCCGAGCCGGCGGGGCGAGCTTCGCGCCCTTCATGCATCCCAACGGTCAGCAGATCATCTTCTCGTCGAACTTCGAGGACCCGACCGGTCGCGCCTTCGCTCTCTACCTGATCAACGTCGACGGCTCGGGGCTCGAGCGCGTCACGTGGGGCGAATCGTTCGCGTCGTTCCCGATGTTCTCGCGTGACGGCCGCCAGCTGGTCTTCTGCGGCACGCGCCACGCGACGGGGCGCGATATCAACGTCTTCATCGCCGACTGGGTCGGCTGAGGCGAGCGCCGAGGATCGGCTGGCTACACTGGCCTGGCGCGCAGCCGCGAAATGCCGGCCGCGACCAGCCACGCGACACCGAGCCACACGGCGGTCGTCAGGACGATGCCGAGGGCGGTTGGCTTGCACCACATCCAGTCGCAGCTGCCGCGCTCGGTGAGCCCGGGAATTCCCAGGTGCTCGAACAGGTAGATCGAGAACACCGGAATCGCCACGAACTTTCCGATCAGCGACTCGCGGAACGCCGGCCAGAGCAGCCAGACGAGCAACGCCAGGCCATATGTCGCCGCGATCGCCAGGAACAGTCGCTGCCGACTCAGCTCTGGGCGCCCATCCGCTCGACCTGCGCCGCCCGCCACGCCGCGCGCGAGGTGAAGCCCGGCCGGTTGCGACAGAGCGCCTCGGTCTGCGCCTTGATCTCCGCCACCGGCGCCTCGAGATCGAACGGCTCGGCGTAGGGCTGGGGCGTGTGCCACGGCGTGTCGACGAAGAGCTCGCAGCGGTTGCCCTCGGGATCGGGGAAGTAGATCGACCACGCGTTGCCGTGGGTGACGATACGGAACTGCTTGACGCCTTCGTCCTGCAGCCGGGCGTGCATCGTCTTCAGGTCTTCCAGCGTGTCGAGCTTCAGGGAGATCTGGTTGATGACGTTGTACTCCACCCCGGGCGGCCGGCCCGTGACCAGGACGATCTGATGGTGCTGGTCGGGGTCGTGCGACATGAAGCAGAGCGTGTTGCCGCCGGCGATCTCGCCCTTGTCCATGACCAGCAGGCCGAGCACGCGCGTGTAGAAGTCCTGCATGCGGGGCAGATCGGTGACGTGGATCCCCAGATGACTGAAGACGGCGGTCGGGGTGGGCATGATCATCCTCCTGGACGCGGCTTGACGCGGCCGGCGTCGCGGGAGCAGTATCCGTCCTTGCGTGCGCGGAGTTCAAGTCTTCCAGAAGAGGTGTGAGCGTGGCTGACAATCGTGCGGTCGTCGTCGATCCGGCAGCGCCTGGTCGCCTCGTCATCCAGTCGGTCCCGGACCCGACCCCCGACCGCGGGGAAGCCGTCGTGCGCGTGCGGGCGATCTCGCTCAATCGTGGCGAGGTCCGCCGCTCCGGCATGGCGGCGGCCGGCTGGCGGCCGGGCTGGGATCTGGCCGGCCAGGTCGACAAGGCGGCCGCCGACGGCTCCGGGCCGAAGGTTGGCGCGCGCGTCGTGGGCCTGCTGGGCGAGGGCGCCTGGGCCGAACGGGTTGCCGTGCCGACTCACGCGCTGGCCGAGCTGCCCGACAAGGTCACCTTCTCGCAGGCCGCGACGTTCCCGGTGGCCGGCCTCACCGCGCTCCACGCGCTCGCCAAGGGTGGGCTCCTGCTCGGCCGTCGCGTGCTCGTCACCGGCGCCACCGGCGGCGTGGGCGATTTCGCCGTGCAGCTGGCGCGGCTCTCCGGCGCCCACGTGACGGCCAGTGCCCGTCGCGCCGACCAGGCGCCCGCGCTGCGCCAGCTCGGCGCGCACGAGGTCACGGTGGGCGACGACATCCCGGCGTCGCCCAGGTACGACGTCGTCATCGAGTCGGTGGGCGGACGGACGCTCGGCACCGCGCTGGCGGCGCTCGAGCGGGGCGGCGTGTGCGTCACGCTCGGCGTGTCGGCGTCCGCCGAGGTCACCTTCGACACGCGGACGTTCTTCGTCACCGGTCGCGCGACGCTGTACGGCTTCTACCTGTTCACGGAGCTCGGCAGCGAGCCGGCGTCGGTGGGCTTGCGACGGCTGGCCGATCTGGTGGCGGCCGGGCAGCTGGCTCCGCACGTGAGCCTCGAGCGGCCGTGGAAGGAGATCGGTCAGGTCGCGCAGGACTTGATGGCCCGGCGCTTTCCTGGCAAGGCCGTGCTGACCGTGGAGTGATCGAGACCTTCGCCGCCCTTGCGGGGCGGAACTATCGCTTCTACTGGATCGGGCTGGTCTTCTACGTCCTGGGGCACCGGGCGGAGTACGTCACCTTCGCCTGGCTGACCTGGGAGGTCACGCACGACCCGCTGTCGCTCGGCTACCTCGGGCTGGCGCAAGGTGTGCCGCTCGTGCTCTTCCAGCTCTGCGGCGGCGTCCTGGCCGACCGCACCGATCGGCTTCGCCTGCTGCTCGGCACGCAGATCCTCACCGCGCTCGCCCTGACCGCCGCCTTCGTCCTGACGGTGCTCGGCGTCGCTCGCTTCCAGCATCTGCTGGTGCTGGCGGTCTTGACCAACACCTTCCGCGCGTTCGACGAGCCGAGCCGGCTGTCGCTGATTCCGCAGCTCGTCGACCGCCGTAATCTGTCGAACGCGATCGCGCTCGGCTCCATCCCCTGGCAAGCGGGGCGGATGATCGGCCCGTCCATCGCCGGCATCCTGATCGCGGCCTTCGGCGGCGCCGTCGGGTTCGGGATGGCGGCCGGCGCCTCCTACGTCGCGCTCGTCCTCTACAGCCGGCTGCGCGTGGAGGCCCACACGCTGGCCCGCGACGGCCAGCACGTGCTGCGGCAGTTCGTCGAAGGTCTGAGCTTCGTCGGAAACAACTTCGTGTTCGCGAGCCTCATCGCCCTGGCACTCTTCAACAGCCTGTTCGGCCTGTCGTACGTCACGCTGCTGCCGATCTTCGCCGACTGGTACTTCGGCGCCGGCTCGACCGGCTACGGCATGCTGAACGCCGCGCACGGCGTCGGCGCGCTGGTCGGAACGCTGACGATCGCGACGCTCGCTCAGCGCATCGCACGCCCGGGCACCACCCTGCTGGTGGGCGCCGCCGGCCTCGGCTTTCTGTTGATGACGTTCTCGCAGGCGCCCACGATGGCGGTGGCCCTCCCGGCGCTGGTGCTGGTGGGCTTCAGCAACACCTTCTATCTCACCCAGGTCAGCACGTTCATCCAGCAGGGCGTGCCCGATCATCTGCGCGGCCGCGTGCTCAGCCTCTACTCCCTCTGCTGGAATCTCCTGCCGATCGGCGGCCTGCTGGCGGGCGTGCTGGCCGCGGCGGTGGACGCGCGCTTCGCCATTCTGTTCGGCGGCGGCGTGGTCGCGGCGAACGCGCTGCTCCTGCTCACCTCCGCCCGGCTGCGCGCGATCGGGCGCCGGCCCGGCCTGAGCGCGGCGATCTGACCGCGATCCGCGGAAACAGGTGGTCGTCGCGTCGGGCTTTCCCCGCTCAGGCGTCGCCGGGCGATCTGCTAGAGTTCACCCGATTGGAGCTTCTCCCGACGAGCCAGGAGCGCGCGCCAATGTTGAGACTGGTCGCGCACGTCTTCGCCGTGAGCCCTCTCGGGTGAGCGTGGTGAGCCGGCTGCTCTGCGTGCTCGGCGCGGTCGTCGCCGCGGGCGGCGCCGCCCTGGCCGCCGCCGCCGAGCCACCGGCCACGGTCTTCGACGTCCAGCTCGAAGTGCGCGACGGCTTCGTCGCCGTGGATCCGGCCAGGACCACGCTGCATCTCGATCGTCTGGGCGCCGGACGCGCGACCTTCGAGCAGTGCGGTCTCGCCCCCGAGCGCGTCCAGGCCGAGCTCATCCAGTATCTGGATCGCGTGCTGCGCAAGCGCGGCAGCGTGCTGGAGCAGCGGGTCGCGCCGGGGTCCAAGGCCGATCTGCCGGCGCTGATCGAGCGGGACGCCGACACGGCCGCGATGGCCCACCTCACCGCGCCCTGGCCCGAGGCCGACCAGAAGACGCTCGGCTGGGTCGAGGCCCACAAGTCGGATCGCCAGCTCCTGCCGGACACGGGCGGCGGATTGCTCGAGATCTACAAGAACATCCTCCGGGATCCGGACCACGCCCTGGCAGACGGGCCGCTGATCCTGCTCATCACGGATCCCGACGATACCGACGAGATCCAGCAGCCGTTCTTCACCGGCCACCTGCCGTTCGCGCTCGCGGCCCCGATCACCAGCGCGTATCGTGCCCAGCCGACGAAGAACACCGCGCAGTGGGCAGCGCTGCGCAAGAACCTCTCCGAGGACGTGCTGGGTGCGCTGGCCTGCCAGCTCTGGTACCGCGACGCCGTGGTGGATCGGCTCGCGGACTATCTCGAGATGCGCGGCATCGCGGTCACGCCATACCGGGCCGACGCCGACCCACCGGACCTCGAGCCGGCGGAGCAAGCGGGTGTCTCGCCGGAAAAGCCGCGCTTCGTGGACGAGCGCGTCGTGCGCCAGCGCGTCCTCGTATCGCCCGACCCGTTGATCGCGGGGGTGCTGCTCCGCACCTCGCCCGACGACGCGGAGATGATCGCCAAGGCGCTCTACCTGCTGCTGCCTTCGGACGACTACACCAAGGTGGTCGGTCACGCCGCCGACTACCTGTGCGTCATGCAGGCGCCCTGGAAGGAAGAGGTCGACGGCACGCTGGTGACCGGCTCGCTCGTCAACCTGCGCCTGCGCCAGGCGCCGGGCTCCGACCTGCGACTGGCCAGCGCGTACCTCACGCGGCGCTACCTGGCCGAGCGCCTGCGCTCCCTCGACGCGGGCGGCTTCACGGTGAAGCCCGCCTATCCCGAAGAGGACCGGGCGCGACGCCTCAAGTGGACGCACCTGCTGATCTCACCGGCGGGCAACGTCTCGACGACGACCGCGCTGCCCGCCGGCACCGCATCGGCGGCGACGCTGCCCGACTGCAGCACGGCGGTCGATCCCAAGGGTCTCGGCAAGGCGGCGCCGCTCCGCTACGACCGCGGCGCGGACATCGTGCGGGCCGAGACGTTCGCGCACGTGTTCAGCCGTCGCGACACCGCGGCTGGCCGGGCCGGCGACGAGCCCGATCATCCCAACCAGTTCCGTCTCGGCGTCGAGTACACCGCCGGCCGACCCGCGCGGTTCACGGCCGGTTACACTCGGGTCGGGCTCGCGGGCAATGACGCGCTGTCGGGCCAGTTCGGCTATCAGGACCAGGCCTCCGGCGATCTGCAGTACAGCCGTGACTGGGTCGCGTTCGGCGCGCTGGGCCGGCGCCTGCAGCTGTCGGTGCGCGGCTTCTCCGATTTCACGCCGGACCGCCGCCTGTCGAGCGGCAGCGACAGCGACGAGCGCCGCACCGGCGGCGAGGCGCGCGGCACGCTCGATCTCTGGCGGGATCTCGACGGCCACTGGGGCCAGCTGGAGGTCGGCACCAGCTGGCGGCAGAGCAAGACCGAGCACGACGGTCACACGGTGGACCGCACCGACATCACGCTGCTCGACGTCGGCCTGCACTACGTCAAGAGCTGGGACGGTACGCCGGCCTCGGGGCGTCTGGAAGTGGACCCGCTGCTCACGCTGGGGTACGCCAACGCGGAGTACGCCAAGCCGGCGATCGACGCCCGCTATCACCAGTTCGTCGGCGCGTTCATTCAGTGGGAGGCGCGGGCCACCGGCATCACCACGATCGGCGGTGACGTCCCGCAGGTCGAGCTGCCGTCGTTCGGCGGCGACGGCTCGGTCCGCGGCTTCAAGGCCGACGCCGGGCTGGCCCGGACGGTCTGGGCGGTGCAGAACGAGGCCTGGTTCCCAGTCCGGCTCGATCTGGGCCTGCCCAGCGCGGTGAGCGCGTTTCTTCGCCGCAACGCGGCCGTCGCCGTCTTCGGCGACGTCGGCGGGCTCCACGACTCGCAGGATTCGTTCAGCGGCGTGAAGGCGGGCGCCGGCGTCGGTCTTCGCCTGGTGTGGCAGGACTACCTGACGCTCCGGCTGGACTGGGCGCACGCCGTCGGCGATCAGGAGCGGGCGCCACAGGGGGGTGCGGTGTATTTCACGGTGACGACGCGGAGGGGTTTCTGATGAGACAGTTTGCGCTCAAGGCCAACGGACAGACGTTCAACTGCGACACCGACGGCCGGGTCATGGACTCGGCCAACGTGATCGGCACCTGGACCACCACCCCGGACAACAAGATCCGGATCGCACCGCAGGCCGGGGCCGTGATCGAGGTGCCGGTGCAGTGGCGCTTCAACGAATCGAACCAGCTCACGCTGAACCAGGGCGGCACCGTGGTGTTCACGGCCATCAACACGCCGCAGGGGCTGCCCCGCTACCGGCTGGTGAAGAACGTGCTCGTCGTCGATCCCGACGGCGACGGCGACTTCGAGTTCTCATTGGGCTGCCGCTGGGGGATGGACGCCACCGGCAACCTGAAGCTCTCGATCAGCGGCGTGTCGTCGATCCTCGACGGCTTCATCGAGGACTCGCGCTCGCGCTTCCGGTTCCAGTTCTACGACAAGACGCTGGCCAACTTTCCCTCCAGCCTCGTGTTCAGCGGAGCCTGGGAGCGCATCACCAAGGCCGGTGACGACCGGAGCATCCAGCTCCACTTCAAGCTGGACGATCCCACGCTGGAGGACTCGGCGTCGCCCCTGAATCTGCCCCAGGCGGTCAAGGTCGACCCGGCGCGCAATCACCTCGTGCTCGTCTATCAATCGGGGAACTACGGCGAGCGACGGCTGGAGTTCCAGGGCTCGGTCGAGATCAAGCCCAACTGGACGGTGAGCTTCAAGATCGCCGACTCCAAGGAAGGCGGCGTCAAGAAATCCCGGATCGACGTCGAGACCACCTTCGAGTGGGACCACGCGCAGGGCAAGCTCGCGCTCTTCGTGGGGCGCGAGAAGAAGCCGGGCGCCCAGGTCATCGAGGTGGGCGGCGCGCTGCAGGCCCAGCTCAAGAACGGCTCGCTGGCCTGGACCTTCGCCTATCGCAACAGCACCGCCGGCGGCCAGTCCGTGATGACGATCGCCACCTCGGTCGAGTTCACGTTCGAGAACAACGCGATCTGGATCGAGTACACGCAGGCCGGCAAGGACCGGAAGGTCAACATCACCGCCAAGATCGTGCAGGACAACTTCGTCGTCAGTGGCGGCGTCGAGATCGCGCAGGATCCCCAGGGACGGCACCTCGGGGCCTTCATCGGCGTGAGCTTCTAGCCGTGGCGGGCACCGACGCGGCGGTGATGCTGACGCTGGCCGGCCTGACCTACCGCGGATTTCAGGACGCCCTGCCGGGCGAGCCGCACGACCTCATCGTGCGGCAGGCGCTGCGTGACGGGCTCGACACGCTCGCTCCGGTCCGCGGCGAGTGGGAGCTGGTCTGGGGGCCGATCACCAGCCGGGTGCCGCTCGGCGGTCTTCGACTCGAACGCGATGTACGTCGTCCGCCACCGCCAGGCGCGTCACCGCTACGTGGTGGCGATTCGCGGCACCAACCCGGTCGCCTCGACGGACTGGCTCTTCGGCGATCTGCTGGTCGGCACCACGGTGGCGTGGCCCTTCGCCACCGACGGCGCGGCGATCTCCACCAGCACCGCGCTGGGACTGGCCATGCTGCAGGAGATGCGCGCTCGGCCGCTCTCGACGGCCGCCCGCTTCGCCGAGGCCTCGGCGGCCGCGGTCGGCCATCCCCTCGATCAGCTCATCCGGGCCGGCCGGGCCCTGGTCGGCGGCGCCGCCGATGCGCTCGGCACCCAGGCGGCGTCGCTCGAGACCCAGCTCGCGAAGATCATCACCCACTGGAGCCTCGACCTGCCGGGCCGCGATGCGCTCCGCAAGCAGCTCCAGCAAGCCGCCAAGACGGTTCGAGTCAGCTCCGCCGACCTGCGGCGCAAACCCGCTCCGCCGGGAGCCAGTGGCGACGGACTCGACGTGCTCACGTTTTTGTCGCGGCAGGCGGCGGCGAGTGCGGAGCCGCTGGAGGTGACGATCACCGGCCACAGCAAGGGCGGCGCGCTCGCGCCGGCGGTGGCGCTCTGGCTCAAGGATTCACTCTCGTCGGCGGATCCGGCCGAGCACTGGGACGGTGGACGCGGGGCGCGGATCGTCAGCCATGCCTTCGCCGGCCCGACGCCGGGCAACGCGGCGTTCGCCAACCGGATCGACAAGACGCTCGGCGCGGACCACCACCACCTGCGCAACACCAACGATCTCGTCACGCACGGCTGGCAGGTCAGCGATCTCCAGCAGATTCCCGCCCTGTACGGTGCGAGCACCGCGCCGCTCGCGTCGCTGCTGCCCGGCGTGATCTCGGACGTCGAGCTGATCGACTATCGCCACGCGCAGTCCGGCATGGTCACGTTCGCAGGCAAGCTCGAGGGCCGCGGTCTGGCGGCCGAGCTGATCCATCAGCACATGGACGCCTACCTCGAGGAGACGCGCCTCGACCGCCAGGGCATCCGTGCGACCACGTTCTTCATCGGGTAGGAGGTTTCGATGAGTGCCCCGACGTACCCCGGTCATGCGGTTCAGGTGGGCGAGACGGACGCCGATGTCGTCACCCTGGTGCAGCGGCGTCTGGTCGAGCGGGGCTGTGGCCCGCTCGAGGTCACCGGCGCGTTCGACAACAAGACCCGCGCCGCCGTGCGGCTGTTCCAGGGCCGCTTCCCGGATGGCACCGGTGTGCCGCTCGTCGTCGATGGCCAGATCGGTCCCCTCACCTGGGAAACGCTCTTCGGTGACGCGACCGTCGTGACCATCGCGGCCGCCCCCGACGGCCTGCTCGCGGCCGTCCTCAAGACCGCCGGCGCCGAGGTCGGCGTGATGGAAGAGCCGCCCGGCTCCAATCGCGGCCCGCGCGTCGACGAATATCTGCGCACGGTGGGTCTCGATCCCGCGGCGGGCAGCTTCTCGTGGTGCGCCGCCTTCGTCTACTGGTGCTTCAACGAGTCTGCGCGCACGCTCGGTCGACCCAACCCAGTGGTCCGCACCGCCGGCGTGATGGAGCACTGGCGCCGCGCCGAGCAGGCCGGCATCCGCCGCGTCCCCGCCGCCGACGCGACCGCCGACCCCGCTCAGATCCATCCCGGCATGATCTTCGTGCTCGACACCGGCGGGGGCGCCGGCCACACCGGCCTGGTGGAAGCGATCGACGGCGGCCGCCTCATCACGCTCGAAGGCAACACCAACGACGGCGGCTCGCGCGAAGGTGTCGGCGTCTTCCGGCGCAACGGACGCAAGATCGTCAACATCAATCGCGGCTTCATCGACTACGCGGGTCGCTGACACGCGCAACGACTTCACCTGGTGCGCGGTAACGCCGCTCCGTGTGAATCTCGGCGGTTCGTGCTCCGTGTGAACGGTCAGCGGTTCGCGCGAGCGAGCACCGCGTGCAGGAGGACGTTCACGCCGGGGACGGTGTAGTCGAGCTCGGCGTGTTCGGCTTCGTTGTGCGACACACCGTCGCGGCAGGGCGTGAAGATCATGGCGGTGGGGGCGATGCGGGAGATGTAGTAGGCGTCGTGGCCGGCCTGGCTGAGGATGTCGCGGTGCGGGACCTTCAGCTGCTCGGCGGCCTCGCGGATGAGGCGGATGCAGCCGGGATCGAAGCGCTCGCTGCCGAACTGCCACTCGCCGGCGATGCGCATCTCGACGTTGGCGCGGCGGGCGCACTCCGGCATCGCCGCTTTCACCTCGGCCCACATCCGGTCGGCCACCTCGCGCTCGGCGTGCCGGACGTCGCACGTGAGCTGCGCGTACTCGGAGAGGATGCCGGCCTTGTTGGGCCAGGCCACCATGCGGGCCACCGTCGCCTTGCCCTCGGTGGCGTGGTAGTTCCAGCCGACCTCGTTGACGGCGACCGCCAGCATCGCGGCGCCCACCAGGGCGTTGCGCCGGCGGTCCATCGGCGTCGGCCCCGCGTGGGCGGTCTCGCCGTGCACGTCCACGTGCATGCCGCGCGTGGCGTAGCCGCCCACCACGATCCCCACCGGCACGGCCTCTCGATCGAGAATCGGCCCCTGCTCGATGTGCAGCTCGAAGTACGCGTCGATGCCCCGGCCGCCGACCGCGGTCTTGCCGTCGTAGCCGATGCGCTCGAGCTCGCTGCCGAAGACCTTGCCGTCGTCGTCGCGGAGCGCCAGCACCCAGTCGACGTCGAAGACCGAGGCGAACGCGCCGGAGGCGACCATGGGCGGCGTGAAGCGCGCGCCTTCCTCGTTGGTCCAGCACACGAGCTCGAGCGGCCGCTTGGTCGCCACCCGCCGCGCATCCAGCGTGCGGAGAACTTCGAGGCCGGCCAGCACGCCGACGATGCCGTCGTACTTGCCGCCGGCCACCTGCGTGTCGAGGTGGCTGCCCATCAGCACCGGCGGCAGATGGTCGTCGCGCCCGGGCCGGCGAGCGAAGATGTTGCCCACCCGATCCACGGTGATCGTGCAGCCCGCCTCCGTGCACCAGGTGACGAAGAGATCGCGCATCTCCTTGTCCGCGTCGGTGAGGGCCAGCCGGCGCAGGCCTCCGGCCTTGCCTGGTCCGATCTGACCCGAGCGCATGACGGTGCTCCAGAACCGGCGGGCGTCGATCTCGATCGTCGGCTCGCGTGTGCTCATGGGCCCCATCATGCCTCAGCTCGAGCGGGCGCGATGCCTCGGCTCCGGCGGGCCCGGCTGAGCGACAATGCCGGCGTGAGCTACGTCGATCCCTCCACCGGCCAGCACTATCCCCTCACCGAAGCGCGCTGGTGTGCCGACAACGGTCACTACCTCAACCTGGCGCCGGCGCCCGGGCTGGGCCGCGCCGATATCGACACCTCCCGCCATTCGGTCTGGCGCTACGCCAAGGCGCTGCGCGTGGATAGCGCGCACGCGGTCAGCCTGGGCGAGGGCGGCACGCCGCTCGTTGCCGGCGAGTGGAAGGGCGCCTCCGTGCTCTACAAGCTCGAGTTCATGATGCCGACCGGCTCCTTCAAGGACCGCGGCATGACGGTGATGGTGAGCTATCTGAAGAGTCGCGGCCTCGATCGGGTGCTGGAAGACTCCTCCGGCAACGCCGGCGCGTCGCTCGCCGCCTACGCGGCCGCCGCCGGCATGCGCTGCCGCATTCTCGTGCCCGAGACCGCGTCGTATCCCAAGATCGCCCAGATCGCCGCCGGTGGGGCGGACGTCGTGACGATCAAGGGCTCGCGCCAGGACGTGGCGGAGGCCGCACTGCGCCAGAGTGCCGAGATCTTCTACGCGAGTCACAACTGGCAGCCGTTCTTCGTCGAGGGTATCAAGACGCTCGCCTACGAGCTGTGGGAGCAGCTCGGCTTTGCCGCACCCGACAGCATCGTGGTGCCGCTCGGCTACGGCAGCAACGTCCTCGGCGCCGACGTGGGCTTTGCCGAGCTGCTGCGCCGCGGCGAGATCGGCCGGCGACCGAGGATCTTCGGCGTGCAAGCAGCCCGCTGCGCCCCGTTGGCCGCCGCCTTCCAGGCGGGCGCCGAGCGCATCGTGCCGACGGCGATCGCCTCGACGATGGCGGAGGGGATCGCGACCGCCAAGCCCACGCGCGTCGCCGAGGTGCTGCGCGCCGTCCGAGAAACCGGCGGATCGATCGTCGCCGTCGAGGAGGCCGAGATCGTGGAGGCCCTGCGCGATCTTGCCGGCCGGGGCCTCTACGTGGAGCCAACCTCCGCCGTCGCCGCGGCGGGCCTGAGCCGGCTGCTGTCGAGCGGCACCATCCTCCCGGGCGAGCGCACGGTCCTGGTCCTGACCGGCTCCGGCCTCAAGGCCTCGGCCACCATCGGCGAGCTGCTGAAGCTCGCCCCGCGTGCCGAGTAGGCGGATATTGCCCGCGCACGCGACCCTCGCCTATGCTCAGTCGGTGAGGCTCTTCCTGTCGCTGTGCCTTGGGCTCCTCCTGCTGGTGCCGCCGACCTACGCGCAGACTCCGCCCGCCGCGAGCACCACGGATCGCCATCACCCCTTCGTGGAGCACGCCGAACGTCGCTACCGCCAGTACCTCGGCGGCCGAGAACCAGGGTGACGCTGCGGCGTACAAGGAGGTCCGCACGCGGCAGGCCTACCAGATGACGATGGACCAGCTCACGAAGATGGGGAAACCGCCGAGCGATCTCGGGCCCATGCTGAAGCGGGTGGCCGGCCTGCAGCCCGACGTGTCGCAGCTCACCTTCGTGCGCTGCGAGGCCAAGACACGGTGGCCCGGCTGCTCTACCAGCGCGAGGGCGGCCCCAAGGGGCCCACGCTGGAGTTCGCCGCGTTCATGATTCACTGGGACGATGGCGCCTGGCGAATCGGCTGGGTGGCCCAGTCGAGCGGACCAGCAACTCGCTCCAGTGGCGACAAGCGCAGCGCCGACGAGCTACTGGGAGATCCGCGCCTGGCGCTCGAGTAAGACCATGAGCGCTCACACGGCCTTGCTGGTGATCGACATGCAGATCGGGCTCGTCGAAGGCGCCTACCAGGAGGGCCCGGTTGTGGTGAGCGATGCTCACACCACCATCGATGCGGCGTTCCCCGCCGAGCAGATCATCAGGCATCACAACACGGTCTTGCCGCGGCTGGCCCACCCGAGCCATCACATCACCGTGCGGCCGAGCCGCGACGTCAGCTTCGGCGAGGGAGATCCAGGATGACGCCGTCCAGAAGGTTCCCCATCAGCTTCGATCGCTGGTACGGCGTGTTCTCGAGTCTTCTCGGTCTGCCGCCCTCGACGGCCTACGTGGAGCTCGACGGCGCCCAGGTCGAGGTCCGGATGGGCTGGGCGTTCCGATCGCGCTTCCCGCGATCGGCGGTGGCCTCCGCGTCGGCGCTCGACACCCGACCACTCAGCCGGGGTGCGCACGGCTTCGGTGGACGCTGGCTCGTGAACGGATCCGGGCGAGACATCCTGCGCATCCAGCTGAATCCCGTCCAGCGCGCGCACCTCATGGGTGTGCCGGTCCGATTGCGCGAGCTGCTGGTCAGCGTCACCGAGCGGTCCCGCGCTGGCGGCGGCCCTCAGGGACTCGACGTAGCGGAAAGACGGCGACGCGACCTCCGATGATGCGCGCGTGATGTCGGTCCGGGCGTTCTACGACGACCTGGCGCCTCTCTATCATCTGATCTACGAGGATTGGGAGGCGAGTGTCGCGCGGCAGGGCGCTGGACTGGCATCGCTCATCTTGGAATCCTGGGGAGCCGATGTCCACACGGTGCTCGACGCCGCGCTGGGCATCGGCACACAAGCGCTCGGCCTTCTCGGCCGAGGGTTCCAAGTCACCGGCTCGGATATCTCCACCGGCGCGGTCAGCCGGGCCCGAGCCGAAGCGGCCACGCGGTCGTTGCCGCTCGTCTCTCTGGTGGCTGACTTCCGCGCGCTGCCGGTGCGCTCGGCGACCTTCGATGTCGTGCTCGTCTGCGACAACGCCCTCCCGCACCTCGACAGCGAGGCGGAGATCCAGGGGGCGCTGGCCGAGTGCTTCCGCTGCGTCCGCCACGGTGGCGGGTGTCTGATCTCGATGCGCGACTACGAATCGTCGCCACCCGCCGGGACGGTCGAGGTGCGACCATACGGCGAGCGTCTCTGGGCCGGGCGTCGGTATCATCTGCGCCAGGTGTGGACGTGGCACGGGCCGCGCTATGATTTATCGCTGGAGATCGCACCAGCCGACGGAGCCGAAGCGGAGGTGAGCGTCCTGAAGACCAGCTATCTGGCCATTCCCGTGGAGCGGATGGCCACGCTGATGCGCACCGCTGGCTTCGAGCACGTTCGGCGGGTGGACGGACGATTCTTTCAACCGGTGCTGATCGGCACGCGACCGCGTTGACCGCCAGCTGAAGAGAGTGCGGGACTTCGACATCAACGACCCCGACGGCAACCAGCTGTGCTTCGGCATGGAGTCGAAGCAGCCGCCCACCACGCAGTAGCGCCGACGGCGGCCGCCGAGACGGGATGACGCGATCGACGCGTCTCCGCTCGGCGGCCTCCGTCGTGGGTGCTGCAGACCGGCGGCGGGCTACGCCTCCCGCCAGGCGCTGGCCTGATCCAGGGTCTTGGTCGCCTCGGCGTCCAGCTTGAGCTCGACGGCGGCGACGATCTCCTTCAGCTGTGCCACCGAGGTCGCGCTGGCGATCGGAGCGGTGATGCCCGGCCGATACGCGAGCCACGACAGCGCGACCTGCGCCGGGCGTGGCGCCCACGCCGGCCGCCACCTTCTCGACGGCGGCCATCACGGTGAAGCCGCGCTCGTTCATGTAGGTCTTCTGCACGCCGGCCGCGCGGGCGGTGGTGGGCATCTCGCCGCCGCGCTGGTACTTGCCCGACAGGAAGCCGCTGGCCAGCGAGGAGTACGGGATGACGCCGACGTTCTGCTCGAGGCAGAGCGGCTCCAGCTCGCGCTCGTACTCGTCGCGGATCACCAGGTTGTACTTCGGCTGCAGGCACTCGTAGCGCACGTAGCCGCCGCGGCTCGACTCCCACAGGGCGCGCGTGAGCCGCCACGCCGAGTGGTTGGAGGCACCGATGTAGCGCACCTTGCCCTGGCGCACCAGGTCGTCGAAGGCGCGCAGCGTCTCGTCGAGCGGCGTGTCCTTGTCGTCCCAGTGGGCCTGGTAGAGATCGATGTAGTCGGTCTGCAGCCGGCGTCAGCGAGGCCTCGACCGCCTGCATGATGTGCAGGCGCGAGAGGCCGCCGTCGTTGGGGCCGGGGCCCATCGGGCCGCAGACCTTGGTCGCCATGATGACCGCGTGGCGGTTCTTGCGGGCCGCCATCCAGATTCCCAGCGCGACCTCGGATTCGCCGCCCTTGTTGCCCGGCGCCCACCGCGAGTAGACGTCGGCGGTGTCGATGAAGTTGCCGCCGGCTTCCATGTAGGCGTCGAGCACGGCCTCCGACGCCTTCTGCTCCGTCGTCCAGCCGAACGTGTTACCACCCAGGCACAGCGCGGCGACCTTCATGCCGGTCCCGCCCAGCTTGCGCATCAGCATGCGAGCTCTCCTTGTCTAGGGTCGTGCTGTCATTTGTCGTGGGTCCATGCCATAGAACAGCGGCGTGCCCTTGTCGCCCGGTCGCGGCCAGGGGTGCTCCTTCAGGACGCGCTCGTCGATGTCCGCACCCCAGCCCGGCGCGTCGCTGAGCCAGATGTGGCCGTCGCGGATCGTCGGCGCCTTGGTGACGAGCGTTTCCTTCCACGGGACGTCGTCGATGTCGATCTCCATGATGCGCACGTTGGGCAGCACCGCGCACAGGTGCAGCGACTGCAGATCGGCCAGATGGCTGTAGTAGTTGTGCGGGGCGATGTTGATCTCGTAGGCCTCGGCCATCCGGCCGATCTGCACGGACTGCGAGAAGCCGTTCCACGGCACGTCGATGATGGCGACGTCCACCGCGTGCTTCTCGAGGAACGGCTTGTACTGGCGCACGCCGATCAGGCTCTCGCACGAGGCCAGCCGCGTGGAGGTCGACTGCTTGATCTGCAGCAGGGCGTCGGCGTCCCAGTTGTCGTACTCCACCCACTGCATGTCGTACTTCTCCAGCAGCTTGGCGACGCGCAGGACGCCCTCGGTGCGGAAGTTGTAGTTGAGGTCGAGACAGAGCCCGACCTTCGGCCCCACCGCGTCGCGGAAGGTGCCGATGAGCCGATCGATGGCGTCGAGGATCTCCACCGTGGGCGCGCCGTCGGTGGTGTTGATGCCGCTGGCAAAGCCGGGGAAGTACACGGTGGCCGGATCGCCCGGGATGACCATGTTGGTCTTGAGCGCGGTGAAGCCGCGCGACACCACCTCACGCCCCAGGGCGGCGACGTCGTCGTACGTCTTGAGCGGGGGCGTGCCGAGCATGCTGCCCATGCGCGCGCGCGTGGTCCCGCAGTGCGACCAGTAGAGCCGCATCCGATCACGCAGCGGGCCGCCGAACAATTCGTAGACCGGCACGCCGAGCGCCTTGGCCTTGAGGTCCCACAGCGCCAGCTCGATGCCGGCCATGGCCTTGTGCGACACACCGCCGCTGTTCTGTCGCATGCGACGCAGCATGTCCCAGTAGAGGCGCTCGACGGGGCGCGGATCCTGCCCGATCAGCAGGTCGGCCAGATCGCGGACGCATCCAGCGATGCCCCAGGGACTCCGGTTGTCGCTGCACTCCCCCCACCCGACGAGCCCGCCATCGGTCTCGATCCGCACGAACGTCCACGGCCGCCAGCCGCCGTCGCAGTGCAGCGCCTCCACCTTCGCGATCTTCATCCAAGGTTTCCTTTCTAGATGGGGGCCCCGAGATGGCCCCCAAGCCCCCCGTCCTCGGGCCGCCCCGGCGGAGCCGTGCCGGCCCTCGACCATCGTCTTCGTTGGGGCGGCGCAGCAATAGCCTACATACGCCCGGCGCTCGAGCACTGGCTCGTCGCGGTGGATTATGCCCTATGGCTCAAGCGCGAAGATGGTGGTTGCGCGGTCGCGGTGGAGGAGGTGGGCGTCGGGGAGGGCCTGGAGCGCGATTTCCTGGGTCGGGCGCTCGCCTGTCCGGCCCGGATGGGGTTGGCGTAGCACGACGACTACCCGCACGCCGGAGTCGCGGAGGTTGGCGCGGAACGTGGCGGGATCGACCGTCAGCTCGCCCGGCTCCATCGCGTCGCCAATCGTTCGGGTCGCCACGCGGCCGTCGCGGTCCAGCCGGATCGGCACCAGATCGATGGCGGGCGCCGAACGCCGGATAGATCCACTGGTCCCCGAAGACGGCCACGCGCGTGCCGGCGGGTTGCTCGTCCAGCACGCGGGCGGCGGCGCCGAAGAACGGATCGCGATGGATCGCAGTGGCGGTGGCCGTGGCCTTGGCGTCGTGCGAGATGGCGACGACGACGCCCAGCGCGAGCGCGCCCAGGCTCACGGCGAGGAGTGGGCCCTGACGCGGCCACCACCGCGACGCGACCAGGCGACGACGGAGAGGATGATGAATGACGAGCGGAAGGAGCCCGGCCACGACCACCAGCCCGAGCACGGTGACGCGGAGCGGCGAGACGTGCGTCGCCCGGACGTCAGCAGCGCGCCCACACTGATCAGCACGGCCATCAGCAGTCGCCAGGGCGCGGCCCCGGCACCACCGTCGATCACGAATCCCAGCGCGGCCCAGCCGATGAGGGGGAGCAGCGCCACGTACCGCATGCTGTCCCAGTGGATGAAGCCGGATCGGAACGTCAGCGCGTTGCCCGCGGAGTACGGGAGCGAGGGCAACAGGACCAGGATCGCCGCCGCGAGGGCCAAGCCGCCCCATGCGAAGTACCGCGCCGGCCGCGCGACCGTACCTCGTCGAAACGCGAGGCCGCCGGCCAGGCCGGCGAGCCCGAGCGGCGGCGAGCGTGGCGTGCGTCGCCGGCCACGTCAGGTAGACGTCGAGCGCATCCGCCAGCGCCCGGCGCAGGCCGTAGTGACTCGCGTACTCGCGCAGCGTCGTCTCGGGAAACGTCGTGCCCGACCAGAAGAGGAAGGCGGCGGGGTACACCGGGTTGCCGGTGTCGACGAGGTTGCGCGCGTACCAGTAGCCGGCCGTCGCAACCCACGAGACCGCGAAGATCGACGCCGTCGTGATCAGGCGGCGACGGCGGCGCTCCGTCGAGGCACCGCCTCGCGCGCGCAGCATCATCATGGCGAGGACGATCAGGGCGGCCGGCGCCGCGCTCACCTTCACCCCGATCGCGAAGCCCGTGAGGAGCGCGACGTACCACGTGTCGTCGACGACGTCCGCTCGCTCCTCGCGGTCGGCGCGGGGGACCGCGAAGACCAGCGCGGCGAAGAGCGCCGTGGCCTGGGCGAGGTCAGCGTCCGAGAAGCTCGAGGCCATGATCGTCGTCCGCGTTGACGTCGCGAACAGGACCACGGGCACCGCCCAGGCGCCGGGGTGACACCGCAGGCGGGCGAACAGCTCCGCGACGCCCGCGACGAAGAGCCCGGCGTAGAGCGGGCCGGTCAGGCTGACCCAGGCCAGCGCCTCGGCGCGCGGTGCGGCGGAAGGCACCATGAACCAGGTGGCGATGACGCTGGCCGAGAGCGGATACCACGCCTGCATCGTGAACGCGTGGCTGGGATCCGGCGCCGCGATCGCGTGGTCGCGCAGCCAGAGCGCCGGGTAGACCATGTGATAGGTGTAGTCGTCCCAGACCCAGAGCCGCGTCGCGTCGACCAGATGGGGCCACATCCAGGCGAGCAGGGCCGCCGCCGCGGCGAGTGGCGAGAACAGGGCCACGGCGCTGAAGGGCGCCCGGCTCGCCGGCGGCTCGAGGGTGCCGTGTTTCCGCGGACACTCGGCCAGCCAGGTGGCGACGAGGAGCGTGCCGGTCACCACGATCGCGAGCGCGTACAGGCTCAGATGTCCGGCCAGGCCCAGCAGCAACACGGTCGAGTGGACGATGACGAGATAGCCGGCCAGCGTGGCCAGACACAGATGGCTCGTCCGGGCCCCCGCGCCGGACCCCAGCGCGAAGGCCACTGCCGCGGCCAGGGCGACCGCGTTCAAAGGCAACATGACGCGCTATACTGACATCTCCATGGCCTACAACGCTTGGTTCCAGTGCATCAACGGCTGCCCCGGGGAGTTCGACCTCCTCGAGGTCATCTACCGCTGCCCCACCTGCGGCGACCTGCTCGAGGTCGAGCACGACATCGAGGCGCTCAAGTCGCGCTCGGCCGCGGCCTGGATGCAGCTCTTCGACGAGCGCTACCGGCGCAACATGTACCCCTACGGCTCCGGCGTGTGGGGCAAGAAGGAGTGGGTGCTGCCGTTCATCGACAACGAGAACATCGTGTCGATGTACGAGGGCGGCACGAACCTCTTCTGGGCCGAGCGCTACGGCAAGCAGCTCGGCGTCGAGGATCTGTGGGTCAAGCAGTGCGGCAACTCGCACACCGGGTCGTTCAAGGACCTCGGCATGACCGTGCTGGTCTCGGTGGTGAAGCAGATGATCGCCGACGGCCAGCCGATCGACGCCATCGCCTGCGCCTCGACCGGCGACACCTCGGCCGCGCTGGCCGCCTACTGCGCCGCCGCCGGGATCCCGGCGGTCGTGCTGCTGCCGCGCGACAAGGTCTCGCCCGCGCAGCTCGTGCAGCCGCTCGCCAACGGCGCGCTGGTGCTCTCGCTCGACACCGACTTCGACGGCTGCATGGCGCTCGTGCAGGAGATCACCAAGGAGAAGACGATCTACCTCGCCAACTCGATGAACAGCCTGCGCATCGAGGGCCAGAAGACGGTCGCCATCGAGATCGTGCAGCAGTTCGACTGGGAGGTGCCGGACTGGGTCATCATCCCCGGCGGCAACCTCGGCAACGTGCAGCGCGCTCGGCAAGGGCTTCCTGATGATGCAGCGAGCTCGGCCTGATCCAGAAGCTGCCGCGCATCGCCGTGGCGCAGGCCGAGCACGCCAACCCGCTCTACCGCTCGTTCCGGACGACTTCGAGACGTTCGAGCCGGTCACCGCGAAGACGACGCTGGCCAGCGCCATCCAGATCGGCAATCCGGTCAGCGTCAAGCGCGCCATCCGCACCCTGCAGCAGTTCGACGGCGTCGTCGAGCAGGCCAGCGAGCAGGAGCTCGCCGACGAGGCCGCGCGCGCCGACCGCACCGGCATGTTCAACTGCCCGCACACCGGCGTCGCGCTGGCGGCGCTGCGCAAGCTCGTCGAGCGCAAGGTCGATCCGCTCGAACGAGCGCGTCGTCGTCATCTCGACCGCGCACGGCCTCAAGTTCGCCGACCAGAAGACCGCCTACCACCTGGGGCCGATCGCGGGCATCAAGGCCACGCATCGCAACCAGCCGGTCGAGCTGCCGCCGACCCCAAGCGGGTGGCCCGCGCCATCGCGCGCCACGCCGAGAAGGCACGCTGCTGGTGTCATGAGCGAGCGCGTCGACCCGCCGAAGAAGCCAGCTGGGCCCCAGCACGCTGTCCGTGCACGGCGGCGAGCCGCGCCCCAAGCCCGCCAACGCGCTCACCACGCCGATCGTGCAGACGGCGACCTACACCTTCGCCAACACGCAGGAGCTGGCGGATCACTTCGAGGGCAAGATCGAGCGCGAGGAGTACGGCCGCTACGGCAACCCGACGCAGCGGATCGCCGAGCAGAAGCTGGCCGCGCTCGAGGGCGCCGAGGACTGCCTGCTCTTCGCCAGCGGCATGGCCGCGATCACCACGACGCTGTTCGCCATGCTGTCGCACGGCACGCACGTCGTCGTCACCGACGACTGCTATCGGCGCACGCGCCAGTTCCTCCACCAGACGCTCTGCGCGCTACGGCGTCGAGGTCTCCACGGTGCCGGCCGGCGACTACGAGGCGCTGGAGGACGCGATCCGGCCGACGACGCGCGTGCTCTTCAGCGAGTCGCCGACCAATCCCTACAACCGCGTCCTCGACCTCGAGCGCTTCGCCGCGCATCGGCCGCGACCACCGCGTCAAGACGATCATCGACTCGACCTTCGCGACGCCCGTTCAACCAGCGGCCGCTCGAGTTCGGCATCGATCTCGTCATGCACTCCGCCACCAAGTACCTCGGCGGCCACAACGACCTGCTGGCCGGCGCGGTGCTGGGCTCGCGCGAGCTGGTCGGCGCGCTCCGCGACCTGCAGGGCATCACCGGCGCCGTCGTCGATCCGTTCGCCGCCTATCTGCTGATCCGCGGCATCAAGACGTTCGCGCTGCGCGTGGAGCGGCAGAACGCGAACGCCCAGGCCATCGCCGAGTTCCTCGCCGCGCACCCGCGCATCGCGGCGTGCACTACCCGGGGCTGCCCACGCCATCCCGAGCACGACATCGCCAAGCGGCAGATGCGCGGCTTCGGCGGCGTGGTGTCCTTCGAGGTCCACGGCGACCTCGACGCGGCCTCGCGCGTGGTCGACGCCTGCCGCATCCCGCACATCGCCGCCGTCGCTCGGCGGCGTCGAGAGCCTGATCGAGCAGCCGGCGCTGATGAGCTTCTACGAGCTCACGACCGAGGAGCGCCTGCAGGTCGGCATCAAGGACAACCTGATCCGCTACTCGGTCGGCATCGAGGACGCCGACGACCTGATCGCCGACCTCGCCCAGGCCCTCGACGCCTGAACTGAAGTACCGCCGGACGAGCCAGCGGCTCGTGGGTTCGGCCGTCGCCCGACGCTCCGATCGACTCCGCCTTCGCCCGTAGATCGAAGAGGACGCCGCCTTCGTGGAGTCGCTCTACGCGAATGCGCGCGTCACCGAGGTGTATCCATCGAGGCACACAATGATTTTCTGGTTGACGGCATTTGCGCGTGCCGCCAGTGCTCTGTCGACAGCGCACAGAGCAGGCGCCTCCAGCCGCGCATAGAAGCCGCGCAGTCTCCGATCCCCTTCGTGTTCGCGAAAACTGGGGGTATCGCGACGATCGCGCTCTGTCGCGCCTCTCAGGCCGGCTAAAAACTCGGGGTTAGAGTTTTCCCAACACAGGGAGACTCATGCTGATGCGTTCACTCGAGCAGCTGGGCGACGAGATCGCGGAGCTGTCCGTCCACCTCGACGCAGCCACCGTGCGCTTGCTCGACCTCATCCGAGAGTTCGATAGCCGCGAGGGCTGGAACAACGGCTTTCGCTCATGCGCCGCGTGGCTGGCCTGGCGCGTCGGCCTCGACATCGGTGCCGCGCGCGAGCGCGTCCGCGTCGCGCGAGCGCTGGACGGGCTGCCCCGACTGACCGAGGCGCTGGCACGCGGGGGAGCTCTCCTACGCCAAGGTCCGGGCACTCACCCGAGTCGCCACGCCAGCGACTGAGGAGCGGCTGCTGGGGGTGGGGCGTGCGGGCACCGCTGAGCACGTCGAGCGCCATGCGCTCCGGGGATCGCGGCTGGCGCCCGAAGCAGGCGCGGTGCTGATCCAGGCACTGACCGCAGCCGGTGATGTCCTGCGGGCCAAACCGGTTGCCGAGGTCAACCACGTTTCCGCGGAGACGCGTTCGTTCGCGCAGCAGCAGGCCGACGCATTGGTGCTGGTCGCCGAGACGGCGCTCCACCATGGCATCGATCCCGGAACCCCGGCCGAGCGCTACCAGGTGGTGATCCATGTTGATGCCGAGGTACTGGCCGATGCCGAGGCGCCCGGCCAGTCGGTCATCGAAGGCGGCGCACGCGTTTCCGCGGAAACGTCCCAGCGCATCGCGTGCGATGCCAGCCGGGTGGAGATGCGTCATGACGCCGACGGCGTGGTCGTGGAGGTTGGGCCTCGGACGCGGACGGTTCCGACGGCCCTGCGGCGCGCGCTCGCCTTCCGCGACCACGGGTGCCGCTTCCCGGGCTGCGATTTACCCTTCGGCCAGGCTCATCACATCAAACACTGGGCCCAGGGTGGTCCCACCACACTCTCCAATCTCGTCCTGCTGTGTCGCCGACACCATCGAGCCGTTCACGAAGAGGGCTTTCAGGTCGAACGGGGAGACGACGGCGGGCTCGAGTTCCGCTGGCCTGACGGTAACGTGCTGCCACCGGTCCGACCGCCTCCCCGGATCCCAGCGGATGCGGCGGCGGAGGTTCGCACTCGGAATACCGCGGCCGGTGTCAAAATTCACCCGCATACGGCCACGCCAAGCTGGGATGGCAGAGGGCTGGACGTCGGCTGGGCGATCGACGTGCTTCATCCGCGGGCCAATCCGCTGTGACTTCGGCCGGTCAAGCCGCCGGCGCTTGCTCCAGCGCCGCCCGCGCGGCGTGCAGGAGCGCTTCCGGCGTGTCCGGGTTGATCGAGCAGTCGGGGCCGAGCAGCAGCGAGCGCCCGTTCATGTCCTTCACCGCGGCGTGGGCCCGCTGAGCGATGTCCGCCGGCGTCAGCGTCGCGATCACGGGCTTCGCCGGCAGCCCGCCCATCACCGCCCGCCCCGTCCGCCGGTGTACCTCGCGCAGCGAGGGATTGCCGTCGCCGAGCGCCCATGAGAACGCCTGGGCCGGGTAGTCGATGAACTCGTCGAAGTGCACGCCGGCGCCGCAGACGTGCAGCGCGGTGAACGGCGCGGAGGCCACCGCCGACAGCACGCGCAGGTCATACGGGCGCTGGAAGCGCCGACACTCCTCCGCGGTCAAGAGGCCGCGCCGCGCGACGTTGGTCGCGTAGAAGAGCCCGTCGGCGCCGGCCGCCACCGCCAGGCGCGCGTAGACTGTCAGCGTGTGGGCGATGGCGTCCAGCGCCGCCTCGAGCGCTTTCGGCTCCTCGCGCGCGATGGCCAGCGCCTGCTCGACGCCGCCGGACAGCAGATAGGGCACGACCATCATCGGCGAGAACACGGTCCAGATGATGGGCGGATCGCCGCCCACGCCGGCCCGGATGCGCCGCAGCGCCTCCAGCTGCTCGCCGAGCGCGCCGGCCGACGGGCTGGCCGGCTGCAGACGGCTCAGGTCGCCGGCGCCGGCGCAGGGCGCGCGTTTGAGCGTATACGGCGTGGCGCGATCACCCGAGGCCTGGTACTCGAGCCCCCACGCCTCGGCGAAGCACTGGGCCCGCGACTGCGGCTTGAGATAGTCCCAGTCGAAGTCTCGCGCCAGGCGAAGCGACTCCGCGACGAAGCTCTCGACGGCGTTCTCGGTGGCAAAGTTGTGCAGCCAGAACGAGAGCGGAACGCGGTCGACCGGCTCGCCGCGCAGCGCCGCCATCACCCGGTCTCGCTTCTTCATCGGTGCGTTATGATCGCACACGGGGGAAGCCATCATGACGACGGGGAATCGCTACGCGTTCCGGGTTCGTCCGGGCATGCGCCAGGGGCTCCGCACCGAGACACCCATCCCGACGCGGCTGGTCTCCAACGAGGAGTTCCCGCCCCTGCCCCAGACGGCGGAGCAGCAGCGCGTCGAGCACCACATCCTGGACGCGGCCGGGGTGCTGGCGCCCCGGCTCGGACTGGATCGGCGCGGCTTTCTGAAGACCAGTGGCGGCATGGCGGCATCCCTGCTCGCCATGAACGCGGTGTTCGGACGGTTCTTCGACGTGCTGCCGATCGAGGCGGCCGAGGCGGCGGCCTTCCAGGAGCGCAGCGGCGCGCCGTTCTTCATCTTCGACGTGCAGCTGCACTACGTCGGCGCCGGCTACGACCCGAACAACGAAGAGGGGGCCCGCCGCGGCGTCAGCAAGCAGGCGCTGCTCGGGCTGCGCCAGAGCTCACGCCGGCTGAACCCCAAGCTGGCCGGCGACAGCGGCACCATGGCCGATCTGTCGTGGGCCAACATGATCAAGGAAGTCTTCCTCGACAGCGAGACGGCGATCGGTCTCATCTCCACGCCCCCCGGGCCCTATCCCCAGGAAGCGGTGGTGCCGCCCAAGGAGATGACCCACATCCGTGACGAGATCAACCGCGTGACGCAGTCGCGGCGCATGCTCGCGCACGGCCTGGTGAGCCCGCAGCTCGGCCAGGCCGATCTCGACTACATGGACCAGCAGGCGGGCGTCCTCAAGATCGACGCCTGGAAGGCGTACACCGGCGCGGCGGCCAAGGGGTTCGATCGCGGCTGGTTCGTCGACGACGAGAAGATCGCCTACCCGATGCTCGAGCGAGCCCGCAAGCTCGGCATCAAGCGCTTCTGCGTGCACAAAGGCCTGCCCCTGGGACCGGTGGCCGACTACAATCATCCCCGCGACATCATCAAGGCGGCCAAGGACTTCCCCGACATCGACTTCTTGCTCTATCACTCGGGACTGCTGGGCGTGAACGCGGCCAAGCCGACGGGCGAGGTGCCGTGGACCACCGAGTTCTGCGAGATGAAGAAGAAGGAGCCGGGGCTCCGCAACATCTACATGGAGCTCGGCTCGACCTTCGGCCAGCTGGTCACCACCAATCCCACGGCGTGCGCGCACCTGCTCGGGCAGGTCATCGCCGCCTTCGGCGCCGATCACGTGCTGTGGGGCACCGACTCGATCTGGTACGGCACGCCGCAGTGGCAGATCGAGGCCTTCCGGCGCTTCGAGATTCCCGACGCGCTGATCGCCCAGCACAAGTACGCGCCGCTGACGCGCACGGTGAAGGAGCAGATCTTCGGCCTCAATGGCGCGCGCGGTGTTCGGGGTGGACGTCAACGCCAAGCGCAACGAGATCCCCAGGGACTATCTGACCCAGATCAAGATGGCCTACCTGGACGAGGGACCGGCTCCGAGCCACCGCTTCTACGGCTGGGTGACCGGATGAAGCGCAGCGCGCAGCGCATCCTGACGAGCCACGCCGGCAGTCTGCCGCGGCCGGACGAGCTGATCGAGCTGAACCGCGCCCGTCAGGCGGGCGAATCGAAGGACGAGGCGGGCTACCAGGAGCGGCTGCGGCTGGCCGTCGAGGAGGTCGTCCGCCGGCAGAAGGACGCCGGCGTCGACATCGCGGGCGATGGGGAGTACGGCAAGGCCATGGGCGCAGCGCGTGAACTACGGCGCGTGGTGGAGTTACTCGTTCCAGCGCCTCGGCGGGCTCGAGCTCGGCGTGGAGATCTACAAGGCGCCGGCGCAGCGCTCGGATCCCGGCCACGTGCGGTTGACCAGCTTCCCCGATCGCCGCGATCGCCAGCTCTTCCCCGAGGCCTACGCCGATCCCGATTCCGGCTGCTCGACCGTGCGCCCGGGCAGCGGGGGCATGCGCCTGCCGGTCTGTCGCGGCCCGCTCACCTACACCGGCCAGGCGGCGATCGCGCGCGGACATCGCGCACTTCAAGGCGGGACTGACGGCCGCCGGCGTCGAGGAAGGCTTCATGACCTCGATCGCGCCGGGCAGCGCCTCGCGGATCGGCAACGAGTACTACAAGACCGACGAGGAGTTCATCCACGCCTGCGCAGAGGCGATGCGCGAGGAGTACAAGGCCATCGTCGACGCCGGGCTGGTGCTGCAGCTCGACGATCCGTCCATCGCCGAGAACTGGGACATGATCAACCCCGCGCCCGTCCGTGGAGGCGTACCGGAAGTTCTCGATGATCCGGGTGGAGGCGCTCAACCACGCGCTGCGCGGGCTGCCCGCCGATCGGATCCGCTTCCACCTCTGCTGGGGCAGCTGGCACGGCCCGCACGTCACCGACATCCCGATGCGCGACATCGTGGACGTGATGCTGGCGGTGAACTGCCAGGCCTACTCCTTCGAGGCCGGCAACGTCCGCCACGAGCACGAGTGGCGGGTGTGGGAAACGTCAAGCTGCCGGCCGGCAAGATCCTCATCCCCGGCGTCGTCAGCCACGCCACCAATGTGATCGAGCATCCCGAGCTGGTGGCCGACCGGATCGGGCGCTTCGCCCGGCTGGTGGGACGCGAGGCCGTCATCGCCGGGACCGATTGCGGGCTCGGCGGGCGCGTCCATCCGCAGCTGGCGTGGGCCAAGCTGCAGTCGCTCGCGCAGGGTGCGGCGCTCGCCACCAAGCAGCTCTGGCACTAGCCTCACACATGCCATCGACGGCAGGAGCCCACGAATGAAATTCGGATTGCGCTACGCGAGTCTCGGCAAGTACAGCAACGGCCCCGCCGCGGTGGAGCTGGCCCAGGCCGCCGAGGCCGCCGGGTTCGACTCGATCTGGACCGTCGAGCACGTGGTCGTGCCCGCGCAGTACCAGTCGAAGTATCCGTACTCGCCCAGCGGCAAGATGGGCTCGGGGCTGGAGGACTTTCCGATCCCCGATCCGCTGATCTGGCTGGCCTACATCGCCTCGGCCACGCGCACGATCAAGCTGGGGACGGCCATCCTGATCCTGCCGCAGCGCAACCCCGTGGTCACCGCCAAGGCCGTGGCCACGCTGGATCACCTGGCCGGCGACGGCCGCGTGCTGCTGGGCATCGGCGTGGGCTGGCTGGCCGAGGAGTTCGCCACGCTCGGCGTGCCGTTCGAGGATCGCGGGCCGCGCACCGACGAGTACGTCGCGGCCATGCGGATCTTGTGGAGCCAGGAGCGGGCGAGCTTCCAGGGCCGCTTCGTCTCGTTCGACGAGGTCTTCTGCCGGCCGCTGCCCGCCGCGCGCCGGATCCCGATCATCGTGGGGGGCGACACCACCGCGGCGGCCCGGCGCGCCGGACGGCTGGGTGACGGCTACTTTCCGGCCCGCGGCGCCTCGCCCGAGCTCTTCGACGAGATGCGCCGCGCCGCCGAGCAGGCCGGCCGCAATCCGGACGACATCGAGCTCACCGTGTCCGCGCCCACCGATCTCTGGGAGATCGAGGCGCTGGCCAAGCGCGGCATCACGCGCGTCGCCGTGCCCGTCAGCTCCGGCGCCGGGCTCCCCGCCCAGGTGAAGACGCCGGACGATGTCCTTCGCTACGGCAAGGACGTGATCGCGAGGTTCACCCGGTGAGCGAAGAATGCAAGCACGGCATGAAGTCGGGATGCGTCTACTGCCACGCGCCGGCGCCGACGATGATCAGCAAGACGCCGACCACGAAGAAGCGGGCGAAGTCCTCGCCGCTGTCGGAGAAGATGAACGACCGCATGACGGCGCTCAAGAAGCGGCTGAAGCAGATCCGGGGCGAGTAGCGACGACGCCGCGGCGGGCGGCTCACTTCATGAAGCTGGGCAGCCAGAGCGAGAGAATCGGGAAGGCGACCAGGATGGCCAGGCGGATGACGTCCGCCCACATGAACGGCAGCACCCCGCTGAAGACGGTGCTCGTGCTCACCTCGGGCAGGAGCGTGCGCAGCACGAACATGTTCATGCCGACCGGCGGGCTGATGAGCCCGATCTCGACCACGCACACGATGATGATGCCGAACCACACCGGGTCGAAGCCCATGTGCACGATCACCGGGAAGAACACCGGGATCGTGAGCAGGATCATCGACAGCTCCTCCATCGCGGTGCCCAGCACCACGTAGACCGCGCAGATGGCCGCCACCACCATGGTGGGGCTCAGGTTGAAGCGCGTGACGAAGGCCTTGAGGTCGGCCGGCATCGTCGTGATGTTCACGAACTCGGCGAACATCAAGGCGCCGATCAGGATGAGAAAGAGCATGGCGGTGGTCCGCGCGCTCTCCAGCAGCGCGGCATAGAGCGTGCGCCAGGTCAGCGCGCGCCGCGCCAGGGCGAAGATCATGGCCCCGAACGCGCCCATGGCCGCACCCTCGGTGGCGGTGAAGAAGCCGCCGTAGATGCCGCCCATCACGAAGAAGAAGAGCGCGGCCACCGCCCACACGTCCTTGAGGGCCAGGAACCGCTCGCGCCACGAGGAGCGCTCGCCGGGCGGTCCCGAGCGCGGATCCCGCCAGGTCATGTACTGCACCGCCCCGCACAGCAAGATCGCGCCGACGATCCCCGGGATGACGCCGGCCGCGAACAGCTTGCCGATGTTGGTCTCGGTGAAGATGCCGTAGATGACCATGATGGTCGAGGGCGGGATCATGATGCCCAGCGTGCCGCCGCCCGCCACCACGCCGGCGGCCAGCCGGTCGGAGTAGCCGAACTTCTTCATCGAGGGATAGGCGACCTTGGCGAAGGTGGCCGCGGTGGCGATGGACGAGCCGCAGATGCCGCCGAAGCCGGCCGAGGCCCAGATGGTGGCCATGGCCAGCCCGCCGCGCAGGTGGCCGATGAAGGCGTAGGCCGCGCGGAACAGCTCCTGCGACATCCCGGCGCGGGTGACGAAGTTGCCCATGAGGATGAACAGCGGCACCACCGACAGCGTGTAGTTGCGCCCGGTCTCGTAGAGCTTGGTCTGGGTCATCGCGAAGGCGACCGTCCAGTTCCAGTCGCGCATGTACGCGTAGCCCACGATGCCGACGATGGCCATCGAGAACGAGATGGGCACGCGCAGGCAGCAGATCAGCATCATCACGAGCAGGCCGATCAGCCCCTCGGTCATCGGCGCTGCACGATCTTGTAGAGGTGGATGATGCCGGCCAGGCCGAGGGTGCCCGCCATGAAGTACACGAACGGGCCATAGACGATGCGCAGCACGTCGGTGGAATCGCGGTAGGCCCAGATGCGGTCGGCCTTGAGCCAGGTGAGCCAGGCCAGCAGGAACATGAAGGCGGCGTTGACCGCCTGCACCAGGCGCTCCAGCCCCCGCAACGCCCGCCCGCCGAGCACTCGATCGACGAAATCCATCACGGCGTGCTCATCCGTGAACGAGACGAGCGGCAGGCCGGCGAAGATCAGCACCAGCAGCATCAGCTCGGTGACCTCGAAGGCGCCCCGCACCGGACGGCGGAAGACGTAGCGGGCCACGACGTCGACGAAGGTGAGCAGCATCATGGCCATGAGGATGGCGGAAGCGGCCACGCCGAGCAGACCCTCGACGCGCCGCTCCCACCCGCGCGCGGGAACGCTCACTTGCCGCTTGCGACCTTCTTCAGCTCCTCCCGGAACTCGGCCAGGACCTTGACTCCGTCGATACCCTTGGCGTTGGCCTTGGTGATCCAGTCCTCGATGATGGGCGCCGAGCGCTTCTTCACCTCGGCCACGAAGGCGGGGTTGGCCTCGACGATCTTGACGCCGGACTTCTTCAGCGCCTCCATCCCCTTCCGGTCCGCCTCGTCCCACGAGGCGCCGGCCAGCCGGGCGATGTGCTCACCGGACAGCTTCTCGATCGCGTCCTGATCCTGCTTGGGCAGCTTGTTCCACTTGTCCTCGTTCATGAAGAAGCCGAAGGCCGAGCTGTACATGCCCCCCGGGAAGAGCGTGGCCTGCTCCAGCACCGTGTCGAGCTTGAACGAGATGATGGACTCCAGCGGGAAGAACACGCCGTCGGCCACGCCGGAGCTGAGCAGCTCGTACGATTCGGGCGCCGGCTTCACGAACGCCGAGGTGCCCAGGGCCTTGGCCACCGCCTCGGCGATGCCGCCGCCGGTGCGGATCTTCAGCCCCTGGACGTCGCCGATACCGCTCACCGGCTTCTTGGTGAACATCTGGCCCGGCCCGTGGGTGAACACACCCAAGAGCTTCACGCCCTTGTACTCGCCGATCTTCTGGAAGTACTTCCAGTGGATGCGCGAGTAGGCGACCGAGTTGATGAGCGCCGTCTCGCCGCTGCCGGGCAGCTCGGGCATGAGCGGCAGGATGTGACGGGCCGGGGTGTAGCTGGCCGTGACAAACGACAGATCGACGAGCCCGTCACGGACGGCGTCGAAGGTGCCCGGGCGCAGCCGAGGGGTGCTTGGGCAGCATCGTGAACTTCACGCGGCCGCTGGTGGCCTTCTCGACCTCGGTGGCCCAGCCCTGCAGCACGTTGGCGGTCAGGTGGTGCTGGGGCGAGACCCACGACGACATCGTGAGCGTGGTCTGGGCGAGCGCCGGCTGCGTGACGGCGACGCCAGCGGCGATCAGCGCAACGAGCAGAAATCTCTTCACGTTCGGCATGTCTCCTCCATTGAGCGATGGGCGTCCCGTTGCGGCGGTAGTGTAGTACACGTTGGATCAGCGGCCCGGCCGATTTGCCGTTTCGGTGGGGGCCTCGGTGGCCGTGATGACCCCGGGTGCGGCTTGACCGGATCGGTTGGCCGGCGCACTCTCTCTGGGCTTGAAGGAGGCTCGATGACGCTCAGCGTGACCCGGCTGACTCCGGTCTTCGCCGCCCGGATCGACGGCGTGGATGTCACCCGGCCCGTGGATGACGGGACCTGGGCCGAGATCCGCGCAGCCTTCGAGGAGCACTCGGTGCTGCTGTTTTGCGGTCAGCCGTTGACCGACGAGACCCAGGTGGTCTTCAGTCGGCGCTTCGGCTCGCTCGAGGTCACGCGCAGCATGAACCCCGCGGCCGGAACGCCCTTCGCGCGGCAGTCGAACCTCGACATCAAGACCGGCGAGGTGATCCCTCCGGACGATCGGCGGATGATCTACCAGCTCGCCAACATGCTCTGGCACAGTGACAGCTCGTTCAAGCCGGTCCCCTCGCTCTGCTCGCTGCTCTCGGCCCGCATCGTCCCGCCCGCCGGCGGGGCCACCGAGTTCGCCAGTGCGCGCGCCGCCTATCCGACGCTGTCCGACGAGCTCAAGCGGCGGGCGGCGACGGCCACCGTCGTCCACGATTTTGCGTGGTCGCGCGATCAGGTCCGCCCCGGGTTCTTCACCGACAAGGAGCGCGCCGAATACCCGCCAGTTCGCCATCCGCTCGTGCGGGCGAACCCCGTCAACGGCCGGCCCGGGCTCTTTCTCGGCGCCCATGCCTCTCACCTGGACGACCTGCCGCTCGATGAGGGCCGGGCGCTGCTGAAGAGGCTGCTCGACCACGTCACCCAGCCGCAGTTCTGTTACCGGCACGAGTGGCAGACCGGCGACCTGATCGTCTGGGACAATCGCTGCGTGCTGCACCGGGCCACCCCGTTCGACACCACGCGCCATCAACGCCTCATGCAACGCACGACGGTCTCCGGGGACCCGCAGGAGCGGGCGCCCTCCGGGATGGCCGTCGCCGATGGGAGACTCTCGTGAGCGACGACATCAGCATCCAGTTCACCCGCTTCTCCGCGTTCTACTCACCGCTGATCGCGACGATCGCCGCCGGCTTCCTCGAGCAGGAAGGCCTGCGCGGCAAGCACTCCATCGCCCCCGCCGGGACCTCGGCGATCGCCGGGCTGCAGGACGGCAGCGTGCACGTCTGCCAGTCGGCGCCCTCGCAGGGCTTCGGACCGCTCGAGAAGGGCCAGACGCCGCCGGCCGTGCACTTCGCGCAGATCAACGAGAAGGACGGATTCTTCCTGACCGCCCGCGCCGCCGATCCCGGGTTCTCCTGGGACAAGCGGCGCGGCAAGCGGGTGCTCGTCGATCACGGCGGCCAGCCGCTGGCCATGTTCAAGTACGCCTGCCACAAGCGTGGCCTCGACTACGCCGCGATCCAGTCGCTGGACGTCGCCGCCGGCCAGATGGATGGGGCATTCCGCAAGGGCGAGGGCGACTACATCCACCAGCAGGGCCCGGCACCGCAGCAGCTGGAACACGACAAGGTCGGCCACGTGGTCGCGTCGGTCGGGCGAAGCGATCGGTCCGGTCGCCTTCTCGAGTCTGGCCGCCACCCGCGAGTGGCTGCGCACCGACATGGCCCGGCGCTTCATGCGCGCCTATCGCAAGGCACGCACCTGGCTGATCAGCACCCCCGCCGATGCGGTCGCCAAGACCGAGGCCGCGTTCTTCCCCGAGATCGATCGCGCCGTGCTGACCGCCACCATCGCCTACTACCAGAAGCTCGGCTGCTGGACCCCGCACGTCGAGATCACCCGCCCCGCCTTCGAGGTCGCCCTCGACGTCTTCCAGCATTCGAAGCTCATCACCAAGCGCCACCGCTACGAAGACGTCGTCGCGCCGCCGCCCGAAGGCTGATGCGGTTGACCATGCTGGCAAACCAAATCTGAACGAGGAGAGCGAGAGCCATGGCTGACGTGCTGACTGTCGTTGCCAAGATCCGGGCCGCCAAGGGCAAGGGCGACGCCCTCGCCGCGCTACTGAAAGAACAGGTCGCCGCCGTCCGAAAGGCCGAGCCCGGCTGCCTCATCTACCGTCCCCACCGCTCGACCAAAGACCCCGACATGTTCATCTTCTACGAGCAATACAAAGACGACGCCGCCTTCGACCTCCACCGCAAAGCCCCCCACCTCGCGGCCTACCGCGAGCGGAGAGAAAAGGAAGGCCTGACCGAAGGCGCCGCCGAGGTCGAGATCTACCGCTCCATCACCGACTGACAGAGCCCCCTTGGGGATGGGGGGCCGAAGCGAGCCGAGCCCGGAGCGACTTACGGCGACAGGCGAGCCATGCTGGCGCGCCCGCGGCCACGGGCTCCGCCGGCGTGGCGTCGCCGTGATTCCCGAGATCTAACGGGATGACTTCAGGCGGATCTCCTCGTACGGATACGAGAACGAGTGGCCGGTGATCGAGCCGAAGGCCGACTCGGCCACGCGCGGCCCGACGCCGCTGAGGAAGGCCGGCTCGACGATCGGCACGAACATCACGCGCTCGTACATGAGCTGCTGGATGCGGTGCAGGAGCGCTTCGCGCTTCTTGAGGTCGAGCTCGACGGCCTGCTCGCGGAACAATCCGTCGATGTCCGGATAGCCGCCGTAGGAGCGGATGCCGCCCGTGATGACGAAGGCCTCGATGCGGGTCGCCGCGTTCCCGGGCGCCGCGCTGCCGGGCCGGACCAGCTTCTTGAAGCTCTTCTCGCTATCGCCCTTGTAGAAGGCCGCGCGCTCCAGCGGCCGCAGCTTGGCCCGGATGCCCACGGCGAGGAAGTTGTTGATGACGGCCTCGGCGGTCGCCGCGTACACCGCGTCGGTGGTGATGTCGCCGGCGTCGAAGCCCTTCGGATAGCCGGCCTCGGCCAGCAGCGCCTTGGCCCGCGCCGGGTCGTGGCCGAACGGCGGCGCCGGCCAGTAGAACTGGAAGGCGTGGGGAATGATGCTGGAGCTCACCTTGGCGTAGCCGAGGTATTCGGACTCGTTGAGGGCCTGGCGGTCGACCGCCAGCGCCGCGGCCAGGCGCACGCGCTTGTCGGCCCACGGCGACTTCGGATCCCACTGCTCGGTGAACGTCAGCCACTCGGTGAAGGTCGGCGAGGTGGGCTTGAGCGTGAGGCCGGGCGTCCGCTTCAGCTCTTCGGCCAGGGGGCCACGGATGGAATACGCGATGTCCGCCTCGCCGCGCTTGAGCATGGCCAGGCGCGTGGTGTCGTCGGGCACCGAGCGGAAGACGAGCCGCTTCACGTTCGGCGTCTTCCGCCAGTAGCTCTCGTTGGCCTCCAGCACGAGCTCGATGCCCGGCGTGAACGACACGAAGCGATAGGGACCGGCGCCGATCGGAAGCTTCTTGAAGCCGTCCTCCCCCACCCGTTCGACGTACCGCTTGGGCACGACCCAGGCCGCGCCGGTCGCCGGCGTCGCGTAGAAGGTCATGAAGTCCGGCCACGGCTTCTTCAGGCGGATGCGCACGTGCAGCGGATCGACGGCATCCACGCCCGCCACCCGCTCCCTCAGCGTGGTGGCCGCGCCGCCGCGATAGCGCTCCAGCGAGAACTTCACGTCCTCGGCGGTCACGGGGTCGCCGTTGTGGAACTTCACCCCCCTGCGGAGCGTGAAGTCGTAGGCCAGCCCGTCCTTGGACACGCTCCACGACTCGGCCAGGCTGGGCGCCATGGGATTGCCGGGCATCGGCTTCACCAGGGCGTCGTGCAGCGCATAGAGCATCATGAACGGCGTGATGACCGACGCCGTCTCGGCCGGATCGAACCACGTCGGCGCCAGCGAGACGTGCACGGCCCACGTCATCTCGCCTTCCGGCGCCGCGACGGCGGACGGCGCGCCCGGCAGCAGCAGCCAGCTGACGACCGCCAGCGCGACGATGGCCGAACGGGTTGACATGAGGACCCTCCGCGGGAATTATTGCCGAGTTCGAGGCTCCGTCAAGTGACCGAGACCCTCCGATCCGGATGGACATTCGCGCTGGCGCCTCGCGGAGGCGCCAGGACCGTGTGCGCACTGGGCATCAGGCCCGCGTGAGCAGCGTGAGGCTCTGCAGCTTCGACATCGACGGCACGCTGGAAATCGGCGATCCGCCCGGCATCATCCCCATCGCGCTGGTCCGGCACGCCCAGCGGCTCGGCTATATCGTCGGCAGCTGCTCGGATCGCCCGATCAGCTTTCAGACCGAGATGTGGAAGCGCTTCGACATCGCCCCTGACTTCACCGTGCTCAAGCACCGGCTCGGCGATGTCAAGGCGCGCTTCGAGGCCGCGGCGTACTATCACATCGGCGACACCGACATCGACGAGCACTTCGCGCTGATCGCCGGCTTCCGCTTCCTGCGCGCCGACGCGGTCACGCACCGGGCGTGGGGCCCGGAGCTGTTCGGAGAGCGGTCCGGCTAGATCGTTCGACACTGCGGCTGGAGGAGCCCATGACTTCGTTGACCCGCCGGCTCGTATGGATCCTTCCCGCCCTCGCCGCGACGCTGCTGGCGGCCGGCAGTCGCGTCCTCGCAGGCGCCGGCGCGCGGTCACGGCGCCGAAGCCCAGGACATGGAGCTGGTCGGCCACGACGACCTGCAGGGCCGCTCGGCCTACCAGCCCACGATCCATCGCCAGGGCGGGCGTGTCCTGGCCTACGTCGGCCACCACGGCGGTCGGGCGCGCAATCCGCTCACCGGCAGCGAGGAGGACAACGGCACGTCGATCGTGGACGTCACCGATCCCGCGCGGCCGCGCTATCTGACGCACATCCCCGGCATGGCCGGCGGCCCCGAGCAGGGCGGCGCGCAGATGGCGCGCGTGTGCGACCGGCAGGGCAAGACCTACCTGCTGCGGACGTTCGGCAACTCGGCGCCCAACTCGGGTCACGAGGTGTGGGACGTGACCGACCCGCTCAAGCCGCAGAAGGCGAGCACGGTCGTCACCGGCCTCACCTCCACGCACAAGAACTGGTGGGAGTGCGACACCGGGATCGCGTACCTGATCTCCGGCGATCTGGCCAAGGCCGATCCGCTCGCGGTCGGCGCCTCGGGCTGGCGCACCGGACGGATGACCAAGATCTACGATCTCAGCGATCCCACCCGGCCGGTCTTCGTCCGCGACTTCGGGCTGGCGGGCCAGGAGCCGGGCGGAACGGCCGCCGGCGCCGTCCCGCCCGGCGTGCACGGGCCGATCGTCCTCGGCAACCGCGTGTACTTCGCGTACGGCACCAGCACCGACGGCATGCTGCAGATCGTCGACCGGCAGAAGCTGCTCGGCGGGCCGAAGGAGCCCACGGCGGCGAACCTCGACGCGCCGGAGATCAGCCGGCTCTACATGTCGCCCAACTGGGGCGGGCACACGGCGTTCCCGGTGCTGGGGGTGAAGATCGCCGACTGGGCGTCCAACACCAAGGGTCAGGTGCGCGACTTCGTCGTGCTCGTGTCGGAGGCCATCGCCAACGAGTGCCGCGAGTTCCGCCAGGCCTCGTTCATGATCGACATCACCACCGAGACGCGGCCGTTCTCGGTCGCCACCTTCCAGGTGCCGGAGGCCAAGGGGAGCTTCTGCCGCCGGGGCGGACGCTTCGGCCCGCACTCGAGCAGCGAGTCGTTCGCGCCGATCTTCTACGGCAAGATGGTCTTCGTCGCCTACTTCAACGGTGGGGTGCGCGCGGTCGACATCCGCGATCCCTACGCCCCGCGCGAGGCCGGCTTCTACATCCCGGCCACGACCGAGCGGACCGGCGAGCGCTGCGTCGAGAACGGGGGCACGCGTTCCTGCAAGGTCGCGATCCAGACCAACAACGTCGAGGCCGACGAGCGCGGCCTGATCTATCTCGCCGACCGCGCCAACACGGGCTTGCACATCGTCCGCCTCACCGGCGAGGCCGCGAAGATCGTCGGCGGCAGATAGCGCCGCCGCGCGCTCCGTGCTGGAGGTCCACCACCGGCTCATCATCCGGCACCCGTCGCAGCCGGCGATCCTGGCACTCCGCGATGCGGACGGCTTGCGGCTCCCCGCCTTCGTGTCGGACGACCGCCACACCGCCGAGGTCGACTACATCAACCGGGCGGTCCGCGAGCGCTTCACGCTGCTGACGACGGTTCTGCGCAGCCTCCGTCATTCCGATCCGCGAGGCGAGGTGGTGGTCCGGGTCCACGAGCTGCAGGCGTACGGCGACGGGGCGCCGTTGCCCTCCGGCCTGCACTGGTGCGGGCGCGACCAGCTGGCCTCGCGGGTCGGCGGTGAGGACCAGGACGTGATCGGCGAGTGGCTCGCCGCGGCCGCGCGGCCCGCGGTGAGCGGTGGACGGTCGCGAATGGACGTTGCCCGGGTGGTTCGAGGAGGTGTGCGGCTGGCTCGAGCGCACACTCGCCGAGGCCGGGGTGCGCGCGGTGCACGAGATCGTCCAGCTGCGCACCTGGCCGTCGTCGTGCGTGCTCTTCGTCCGCACCGAGGCGGGCAACTTCTACTTCAAGGCGGTCGCCGAGAGCATCCGGCACGAGGGCGCGGTGACCGCGTATCTCGCGCAACACTTCCCCGGCGCGGTCGCGCGCATCGTGGCCACGAAGCCGGAGCGCCGCTGGTTCCTCATGACGGCCCTCGAAGGCCGCAAGCTCGAGGACATTGGCGACGCCATGGCCTGGGAGCGGGCCGCAGCGGGATACGCACAGCTGCAGCTCGCCTGTGTGGCGCGCCGGCCCGACCTGCTCGCCCTGGGCTGCCCGACCCGTGGCCTGGACGCACTCGCCGCCGAGATCGATCCGCTCAGCGCGGACGGGACCGGGCTACGGCTGGGCGAACCCGACGGGCTCTCCGCCTGCGAGGTCGAGCGCCTTCGCACGTGGGCGCCGGAGCTGCGCCGACGGTGCCAGCGGCTGGCGGACGACGGCATGCCGCTGACGATCGAGCACGGCGACCTCTGGCCGGGAAACTTTCTCGTCGACGATGCGAGCTGCGCCCTCATCGACTGGGAAGACGTCGCGATCGGCCATCCGTTCATCAGCCTGGCGCCGCTGATCGTGGGGCTGAGCATGTTCCAGCCGCACCTGGCCTCGCGCGAGGTGACGCAGCGTCTCGAGCACGCCTACCTGGCGGGCTTCGCCGGCTCTCGCACCGCCGGAGCGGCTGCGCGCGGCGTTCCGTCTGGCCGCCCCGCTCAGCTTCGTCGACATGGCCGTTCGCTATCGCCGCCAGCGACCGTCGGTCGTCCGGCTGCATCCGTGGATGCGCGACCTCGTGCCGCAGACACTCCGCCTGGCCCTGGCGCAGCTCGACGCGGAAGAGACGTAGGTCCCGCGGTTGCGGCTCACTGCTCGAGCAGCGTTTCGATATCGTGCGTGAGGTCGGCCGGCTTGAAGTCGGCGTCGTACACGACGCGGATGCGACCGGCCCGATCGAAGACGTGCACCGGCGAGCCATGGCCGATCGCGTGGGACGGCTTGGCGGTCGCCGTCGCGCCGGGAATCTCGCGACGCACGTGGCCGGCCCAGTAGTATTGCCAGATCGTCTCGAGCTGGCGCTCGGTGCCCGTGAGGAACCGCCAGCGATCGAGCATGGCCCAGCGCCTGGAAAACTCCGTCATCGCCGCGGGGGTGTCGCGCTCCGGATCGACGGTGACGGCCACGACGGCAACCTCGGCCCGGCGACTGCCGAGCAGTTCCGTGACCTCGTGCAGCTTGGCGGCCACGAGCGGGCAGGCATCCACGCACGTGGTGTAGAGAAAGGTCAGCACGACCACCTGCCCGTGCAGGCTGGCGAGCTGCACGGGGCGGTTGGACTGGTCGGTGAGCGTGAAATCGAGCGCGGGGCGCGGCGGGTCCAGCACCTGCCCCTGAAATCCGGAGCCGCGCGAGCCAGCCACCAGCCCGGGCGCCAGCAGGAGCAGGATTGCGACCAGAGTCACGCGACGGCGTCCGAGCCCCGAGCCTCGGTGCGGCATTGCCGCGAGCGTACACCCCGCGAGGGATAACCGGCTACTACACCAGCGGCACGATCGCGTAGAACCGCGGCTGATCCCCGACCACGCGGGTGACGTGCCCCTGCCCGGTCAGATCCTCGGCGAGCACGACGTCGCCGGGCCCGACACGCGCCACGGTGCCGTCGCCGACCTCGATCTCGGCCTGACCGGAGAGCGAGATCGAGTACTGCCGCCGTGGCGCGCAGTGCCAGTCGAGCACGTAGCCGGGCGGCGACATGCGGAAGGTGATGCCGGTGGCGGCCTGGGTCGGCGCCGCCTCGCCGTAGGCGCCCTCCACGTCCTTGAACGGCTTCATCGACAGCGGCAGCTCCGCGACGTGAGACTTGCCGTCGGAGCCGCTGTACACGCGCCAGATCTTGGGCATCCGATGCTCTCTCCCTCTCAGACCGCGGCGAGCTGCGCGCGGCTCCAGGCCACGTCGCTGCTCCGCGCGGGGGCGACCTTCACGTCGGCCACCTCGGGCGCCGTCGGGCCTTCGCCGGCCACCGTGGTGCGGTGCATGACCCGACGATAGGCGGTCTCGTTCCACGGACGACCGCGGTGCAGGACACAGCGGTTGTCCCACATCACCAGATCGCCGGGCCGCCAGCGGTGCGTGTAGACGACCTCGGGCTCGGTGGCGAGATCGAGGAGCTGGCGCAGGAGCGCGCGCGCCTCGTCGGTGGGCATACCCACGATCTCGCAGGCGTGCGAGCCGACGAAGAACGCCTTGCGGCCGTGGCGCGGGTTGGCGCGGACCAGCGCCTGGGGGACGGGCGGCACCTGGGCGGCATGATCCGGTGGCATGAGCCCGTCGCTGACCAGCCCGCGCGAGTAGACGAAGCTGTGGATGGCCACCTTGCCCTCGAGGAACCGCTGCGTCGCTTCGGGCAGGCGCTCGTAGCCGACGCGCATGCTGGCGAACTCGGTTTCGCCGCCCTCGGGCGGCACCTCGCGGGCGGCCAGCAGCGAGGCATGCGCCGGCACCCGCTTGAAGGAGCTGTCGCTGTGCCACATCTGGTTGCCGGCGTTGAAGAGATTGCGCTTGTCGCCCGCCGGGATCAGCCGGTCCTCGGCGTCGACGTTGGCCAGGTACGAGATCTCGGGCGCGACCGTGGCCACCGAGTTGATCGTGCGGATCGTCGTCTCCAGCGGGCCGAAGCGGCGGCGTGAAGGCGATCTGCTCCTCGTCACCGATCTGCTGACCGCGGAAGAGCAGGACCGAGTGCTGCTCGAACGCCTCGACGATCTGAGCGAACAGCGCCTCGTCGACCTTCCGCACGTCCACGCCCACCAGCTCGACGCCGAAGCACGACTGCAGCGGTCGGGTCTGAAGCGCCATGTCACCGTCCTCCCCGGGGTCCCGGCCTTGCCGCAAGGCCGTCGCGCGCGGATTATACGGCGGACCCCTTGGCGCTGTCGATTTCGGCACCCGGCCGGCGTCGTATGGGTGAGAGGCGGACACTCCGCCGAAGGAGGCACCATGCGTTACATGCTGCTGATCGGAAACGACGACAAGAACGCGCCCCCGCCGAGCAAGGCCCAGATGGACGCCATGATCCAGGGCCACATGCGCTTCGGCCAGGAGCTGCACGCGTCCGGCAAGATGGTCGTGGGCGAGCGCCTGCGCCCGGATACCGACGCCAGCCGCATCCGCGTCAAGGCCGGCCACCGTCAGGTGATGGACGGGCCCTTCGCCGAGACCAAGGAGGCCCTGGGCGGCTTCTACCTGATCGAGGCCGCGACGAAGGAAGAAGCCGTGGAGTGGGGAAAGAAGATCCCTCTCGCCGAGGGCGGCTTCATCGACGTGGTCCCCGTCTGGCAGATGTAGCTTCGCGTACCATGTCTGCTCGTGGGATCGAGCACCCACGGGCAGACACCCGAGGAGCCGGTGCAGACGCACATCGCCGAGGCGTTTCGCCTGGAATACGCCCGTGTCGTCGCCTCCGTGCTGCGGATCGTGCGGGATATCGACGCGGCGGAGGAAGTCGTCCAGGAGGCCTTCGCCCAGGCGCTCACCAGCTGGCCCGCGGTCGGCATGCCCATCCGGCCGGGCGCCTGGCTCCTCACGACGGCGCGGCGTCGAGCGCTCGATCGTCTCCGCCGGAACCGGCGGGCCGAGGCCCACGCCGATGCGCTCGCCTACGAATCGGGGCTGGGCGCGGCTGACGAGGGACCCGACGTGACCGATCCCGAGGCCATCACCGACGATCGGCTCCGGCTGATCTTCACCTGCTGCCATCCCGGGCTGCCGGCCGATAGCCGCGTCGCGCTCACGCTGCGGCTGGTCGGAGGCCTCTCGACGACCGAGATCGCGCGCGCGTTCCTGGTCCCCGAGCCGACGATCGCCCAGCGGCTGGTGCGGGCCAAGCGCACCATCCGCGATCGCGAGCTGCCGTACGAAGTCCCCGACGCCGACGAGCTGCCCGAGCGTCTGCCCGCCGTGCTGGCGGTGATCTACCTGGTCTTCAACGAGGGGTACGCGGCACACGCCGGCGATACGCTCGTGCGTCACGATCTGTGCGAGGAGGCGATCCGTCTCGGCCAGATGCTCGCCGATCTGATGCCCGACGAATCCGAGGCGCTCGGGCTGCTCGCGCTGATGGAGCTGCAGGCCTCGCGCGCGGTCGCGCGCACCGACGCCGCGGGCCAGCTCGTCCTGCTGGCCGATCAGGAGCGCGCGCGGTGGGATCCGCGACGCATCGCGCGCGGCCTCGCCGGACTCGAGCGCGCGGGCCCCGTCGAGCACGCCGGACCGTACCAGTTGCAGGCGGCGGTCGCCGCCTGTCACGCTCGCGCGGCCTCGTGGGAGGCCACGGACTGGATCCAGATCGTCGAGCTGTACGACGCGCTCATGACCGCGGCGCCATCACCGGTGATCGCGCTCAACCGCGCGGTGGCCATCGGCCTCGGGCACGGCCCCGCGGCCGGCCTCGCCGCGCTCGATCAGATCGACCCGGCGCCCTTGCGCACGTATCACCTGCTCCCCGCGGCTCGCGCGGATTTCCTACGCCGCCTCGGCCGCTGGCCCGAAGCGGCCGCCGAATATCGCCGAGCCCTCGATCTCGCCGACAACGGCCCCGAGCGCACCTTCCTGACCGCCCGCCTCGCCGCCTGCGAAAAAGAGTCGCCCGCCCCCTAACCCGAGCCGACGACTCACGAGCCGCACGCGGGAGCCCGGCCGGGTGGCGCCGGGGGCGCGTGCGCAGCCGGCGGAGTGGGCCCCCCTCGTCCTGTGCGCCGCTCGAAGAGCGGCGATTCAGGCGAACGGGTGACGGAGCCGGCTGCGCGCGCGCCCCCGGCGCCAGGACCCGGCCGGTTCCTGCGTGCGGCTCGTGAGTCGTCCGCGCAGCTACTCAGCCAGCCAGACGGTGTCGAGCGTCTGGTTGAGGAAGTGGCTCGGCATGATCGTCCAGCCGCGGACCTTCGCGCTGTGGGGCACGATCCGGTGCCACTGGAAGCCCATGATGAAGTGCACTTCCTCGTCGTAGAGGCGCTTCTCGAACTGCCGCAGCAGCTTCCGGCGCTCCTCGGGATCGATCGAGCGCGACTGCCGGGAGTAGAGATCGTCCATCACGGTGTCCTTGTGCTTGCCGTAGTTCACCGGTGAGGTCGTGAGGAACCAGTGGATGTCGAGGTCCGGCTCCACGATCGAGTTGCACGGCGCGGTGACCGCCACCTCGAAGTCACCGTTGCGCAAGGCCTGGAACCAGGCCGATGTCTCGCGCGGGTCGTGCTTGGCCGTGACGCCGATCTGCCGCCACTGGTCGATGACCCAGATGCCGAACGGCTCGTAGGGCTGCGGCACCGCGCGGTTCAGCAGCGTGAACGACAGGTTCTCGGCGCCCGCCTCCTTCAACAACCGCTTGGCCTCGGCCCGGTTGGCGTTGATGTCGCGGCCGTAGCCGGCCAGCTTCTCCAGCTCGGCCGGGGGCGTCGCCCACGGCGTGCCGGGCACCTGGATGCCGGCGACCTCCTTGATGAGCGCGATCTTGGAGAGCGCCTTGGAGCCCTCCCAGCGGTCGAGGGCCAGCGTGAGCGCCTTGCGTACGCGCTTGTCGTCATACGGCTTCTTCTGCTCGTTGGGCGTGATGCCGATCGAGCAGTTCCACGGGCTCTCCTGCACGGTGATCTTGTTGCCGAGCGCGTTGACCAGGCTGTCGCGATCGGCCGGGGTGAAGCTGCGGAACTGGATCATGGCCCGCTCGCCGCGGATGGCCGCCACCTGGGCCGAGGAGCTGGGGATGAAGATGGCGCGGAAGCCGTCGAGGTACGGCTTGCCCTTGTCCCAGTAGTCCGGGAACTTCTTGCCGACCCAGTGCGAGCCGCGCACGTACTCCACGAACTGGAAGGGGCCGGTGCCCATCACGTGCGTCTTGTACCAGTTGGGATCCTTGGCCAGGATGTCGGCCTTGTAGATCCAGTTCCACGGCTGCGAGAGGTTGGCCATGAACGAGGCTTCCGGATACTTCAGCCGGAACACGATCGTGTCGGGCGTCGGCGCCTCCACCGATTCCACCGACTGGTAGGTGGCCTTGCGGCTCGACACCACGTCGGCCGGCGGGAAGATGATGTGGTCGTAGGAGGCCTTGACGTCTTTCGAGGTCATCACGCTGCCGTCGTGGAACTTCACGCCCTTGCGCACCTTGAAGGTGTACGTGCGGCGGTCGGGCGAGATCGTCCACGACTCGGCCAGGTCACCGACGAACTTGGTGCCGGTCCGGTCGGTGGGATCGACGCGCATCAGCGTGTTGTACTGGGGCGCGCCGGGATGGAGCATCGCGAAGGTCTCTTCCTGGTGGCCGTCGAAGCTCGGCGGCTCGGCGGCCACGATGAAGATCAGCTCGCCGCCGCTGCGCGGCTTTTCCTGGGCCATCGACGGGACGGACAGGAGCAGGGCGGCGACCAGCACGGCGCCGACGAGGCGCGCGAACACTCGGCGAACAGGTTGTCTCATACTCTGTTGACCTCGAGGGGAGTAAGGTGCGGGTACGATACCACGCCTCTTGACTCGGCCCAGACCCGGGGCGATGCTGCCCTGCGCCGATCGGCACCGATCGAGGAGGAGCCGCGATGACCGCACACGCGAACCTGGTGGCCGGCAAGTGGGTCTCGAGCCCGGAGGCCAATCGCAACCTCAACCCGTCCAACCTCGACGACGTGGTCGGCGAGTACGCGCGGGCGGATGCCGCGCAGGCGCGCGAGGCCATCGCGGCGGCCGCGGCGGCGGCGGCCGGCTGGGCCCGCGGCAACCTGCAAGAGCGCGCCGATCTGCTCGATCGCATCGGCTCGACGATCCTCGAGCGCCGCACCGAGCTCGGCACGCTGCTCTCCCGCGAGGAGGGCAAGACCCTGCCCGAGGGCATCGGCGAGGCGGCGCGCGCCGGCTACATCTTCAAGTTCTTCGCGGGGGAGGTCGTCCGCCTCACCGGCGAGAAGATCCCGTCCACGCGGCCGGGGGTCGACGTCGAGATCACGCGCGAGCCCATCGGCGTGGTGGGCATCATCACGCCGTGGAACTTCCCGCTGGCCATCCCGGCCTGGAAGATCGCGCCGGCGCTGGCCTACGGCAACTGCGTGGTGTTCAAGCCGGCCGATCTGGTGCCCGGCTGCGGCTGGGCCCTGGCGGAGATCATCAGCCAGGCCGGCGCGCCGGCTGGCGTGTTCAATCTCGTCATGGGTCGCGGCGCGGTGGTCGGGGAGGCGATCATCACCGCACCCGAGGTCGCGGGCGTGAGCTTCACCGGCTCGGTCGAGACCGGGCGCGCGGTGGCCCGCCGGGCCGTGGAGCGCATGGCCAAGGTGCAGCTCGAGATGGGCGGCAAGAATCCGCTGGTCATCGTCGACGACGCCGACCTGGCGGTGGCGGTGAACTGCGCGACGCAGGGCGCCTACTTCTCCACCGGCCAGCGCTGCACGGCCTCGAGCCGGTTCATCGTCACCGAGGGCATCCACGATCGCTTCGTCGCCGCCACCATCGAGCGGCTGAAGGCCCTCAAGGTCGACGACGCCCTCAAGGAAGGCACCGAGATCGGGCCGGTGGTCGATCAGACCCAGCTCGATCAGGATCTGAAGTATCTGGATGTCGGGCGCAAGGAAGGCGCGAAGCTGGCCTTCGGCGGTGAGCGGCTGGAGCGGGGCCGCAAGGGCTTCTATCTCTCCCCCGCCCTCTTCACCGAATCCACCAACGCCATGCGGATCAACCGCGAGGAGATCTTCGGGCCGGTGGCCAGCGTCATCCGCGTGCGCGACTACGAGGAAGCCCTGGCCGTCGCCAACGACACGCCCTTCGGACTGTCGTCGGGCATCGTGACCACCTCGCTGAAGCACGCCAGCCACTTCAAGCGCAACAGCCAGGCCGGCATGGTGATGGTCAATCTGCCGACGGCCGGCGTGGACTACCACGTGCCGTTCGGCGGGCGGAAGGCGTCGTCGTACGGTCCACGCGAGCAGGGCCGGTACGCGACCGAGTTCTACACCACGGTGAAGACGGCGTACACCGCGCCCTGAGCGCTGTGGCGCGGGGAGGCGCGGCGGCGCTCGCGCTCCTCGCCGCCCTGCTGGGGGCCGTCGCCGGCACCGCGGCGGCAAGCGGGCCCGAGACGGTCCGCTTCCCGAGCGACGACGGCACGACGACGCTGGTCGGCTATCTCTTCGCGCCGGCCGGGGCCGAACCGCATCCCGCCCTCGTGCTGCTGCACGGCCGCAGCGGTCCGTACTCCTCCACCGCCTACGGCGTCTACACGGCCGCGACGCTCTCGGGGCGCCACGCCACCTGGGCCACCTTCTGGGCCGAACGCGGCTACGTGGCGCTGCTCGTCGATAGCTTTGGCCCGCGCGGATATCCCACCGGCTTCCCGCGCAACAGCTACAAGGCCCGGCCGGCGGCAGTGAGCGAGCAGATCGTGCGCCCGCTGGATGCCTACGGAGCGCTCCGCTATCTGAAGACGCGCCCGGATGTCGCCGCCAATCGTATCGGGCTTCAGGGATGGTCCAACGGGGCGATGACGACCCTGGTGACGATGTCCGACACGCCGCCCGGCCTCGCGAATCCCACGCCGTCGACGGGCTTCCGCGCGGCGCTGGCGCTCTACCCGGGCTGCGGGATGGACGCGCTCAAGCGACGCTATGTGCCGTACGCGCCGGTGCTGATGCTGCTGGCCTCCGCCGACGACGAGGTCTCGCCGCAGACGTGCCAGCGGCTCGCCGCACGCGTGCGCGCGGCCGGCGGCCCGCTGGAGGTCGTCGTCTACGAGGGCGCCGAGCACAACTTCGACGACCCGGCGCCCACCAGGCAGCGCCGCGAGGCGAATCATCGCGCCACCGAGGACGCCAAGGCGCGCGCCGAGCGCTTCTTCGCCGCCGAGCTGAAGGCGCGCTAGTGTCCGATCATTCGGAGAAGTCCAGCAAGACCTTTTGCTGTCCTGCCTCACCATCGGCCAGGCGTACCGCCTCCTGGAAGTCCCTGAATGAATACCGCACACTCGCTGGCGGCGTCAGTGCTCCGTTCGACAACATGGTGAGGAGATCGCTGGTCGCGGCCCGCACTTCGGCGAGCGGCTGGGAGCTCACCCAACGCGGAAGCCACCATCCGCGAACCGTCACGGTCGAATAAATCAAACGCGGAGCGAAGAGCGGCATGGCGAATTTCGCGGGGTCCGTCTGTCGATGGCTGGAAAGGGCTCCATACACGAGCATGGTTCCCGCGGGAGCGAGGTTGCGGGCAATCTCAGCGCCAAGGTCCCCGGCAACGCAGTCAATCGCTCGTTCAACGCCCTGGCCCGCGGTCAATTCCTGCAGGCGTGCCCGGACATCCTCGTCGGCCGTGCAGATCACCTCATGGCCTCCGAGGTTGCGTATGATCGTTTCCTGCTCGCGCCGCCGGATGACGTTGATCGTCTTGAATCGATACTGCTGCGCCAGTTGAAGCACCAGCTTCCCGACGCTGGATGCCGCCGCCGTCTGTAGGAGCCAGTCGCCCTCCCTGAGATCGTGACTCGATCTCGTCAATGCCCAGGCTGTCAAAGGATTCGTGCAGGACGTGGCGGCGGCCGGATCGTCCAGGCCATCTGGAACGGGCACGAGTCGGTCCACTGGGCACACGATCTGCTCGCGCCAGGTGTGCCACGTGTGAACGAACACGACGCGAGTTCCGACAATCGCACGCTGCACGCCCGGCCCTACGGCCTCCACAATCCCCACGCCTTCAGCACCCGGGCTCGCTGGCAATTCCGGCTGATAGCCATAGCGCCCGCGCACCATGTGCAGATCCGATGGGTTGATCGGGCTCAGCAACACCCGGAGGAGCGCTTCGCCAGGGGCCAACGGTGGAGTAGGGACCTCTGCCAGTTTCAATACGCTCTTCGGTTCACCGGTCTCGCGAAAGATCAATGCTTTCATCGATACTACCGGTTGACCTTCGCCCAGACGGCCACGCCCCACGGCCGGGCCGGATAGTCGAGCGCGACAACCTCCACCTCGCGCCCGCGCGAGACGACCGACAGCACGCGCCCGTCGGCGTGCTGCTGGCCGGCGGCCGCGTCGGCGCGGAGATAGACGTCATCGCGCGCGCGCAGGCGGACGCCGGGCTTCAGCGCCTCGGGCGGCACGGTCTCGATCGTCTCGGGGCTGCCGGCGAGCCACGGGCCGGCGGCCGCGCTCGCCTTGCCGAGATACATCCAGCCGGTGGCGTCCAGCGCGGCGGGCGACACCTGGGCGATCAGCTGCTGCTGGCTGAGCACGCTGCTCTTGGCCGCCCGGTCGGCGCGGCCGGTCTCCTGCAGCGAGGCCTGGACGTCGCGCGAGAGCGAAGCGATCTCCGCCTTCACGCGCGGATCCGACGACTGCCGGTCGAGCGCGCGGAGTCGATCGTCGAAATCCTTGAGACGCGCCTCGACCTGCGAGATGGCGTCGCCCGCCCCCTTGGCCTGGTCGGTCGACTCCTTGATGACCTTCTGCCACTCGAAGCCGAGGAGCGAGCCCTTGGTGAAGCCGGCCCGCTCGAGCAGGCCGTTGAAGCGCTCAGGCAGGAGCAGCAGCACCAGGAAGCCGATGACCAGCAGCCCCTCGCGGAGCACCGCGAGCGCGTCCTTGGCGATCGTCACGTAGCGGGGCGTCGTGGACAGCGGCAGCTCGGCCATGGGCCGTCAGGGCACCTTGTAGCTCTTGGCCTCGGCGGTGATCTGGTCGGCGTCGAAGCGGTTGATCTCGTCGATCAGCTCGTTGGTGATGAGGTCTGCGCTGTCGACCTTCTGCTTGATGATGTTCCACTTCAGCATGAAGTCGACGTAGTCGCGGTAGTTCGACCACCGAGTTCTCGCCCCACTGCTTGACGCCGGCCGGCTCGAGCTTCCAGTGCTCCATGCGCGCGCTCAGCACCTTCACGTCGTCGCGGATCGCGGTGGCCTCGTCCTTGCCGGTGGGCTTGGTCTGCGGAAAGATCTCGTACACGATGCGGACCGCCGCCTCGGGATTGGCGATGGCGAACACCTCGCCCTTGGCGTAGCCGCGCCCCAGCGCCGATCAGCTCCTTGCGCTGGTTCTTGATCGTCTCCTCCAGCGCGATGAAGCCGTTGGCGGGATGGCGCGCGATGGCCGAGGTGTCGAGCAAGCGCAGCTTGACGCCCGCGATCTCGATGAGCGCGTACTGGGTGTCGAACTGGCTGAGCGCGTCGACCTGCTTGTTCTTCAGCATGATCGCCGGCTGCGCCCCCTCGCCGGCCACGACGATCGTGATGTCGGTGTCGGGGTTGAGCCCGGCCGCCGCGGCCTGGGCCCGCGCGATGATCACGCCGGCCGAGGACATGTTGGTGACGCCGATCGTCTTGCCCTTGAGGTCGGCGTGCTTCTGGATCGGGCTGTCGGCCGGCACGGCGATGCCGTAGGTGTTGGTCTGGTACGCCGTGTAGAAGAACTTCGCCTTCACGCCCTGCGGCCGCAGGATGGCCAGCGGCTCCACGCTCGGCAGCGCCACCGGCGACTTCCTTGGTCGCGATCGTCTTCACGCAATCGGTCGAGCCGGGCAGCGGCACGATCTCGACCTCGATGCCCTTCCGCCTTGAACCAGCCCATCTTGGTGGCGATCGCGAACGGCGCGCCGAGGCCGGCGGTGATCGTGCGCGCGCAGGTGGCGATCCGCAGCTTGGTGGTCTGGGCGGCGGCGGGCAGCAGCAGCGAGACGGAGCAGGCGACGGCGAGCAGCAGTGCGACGAGCGATCTCATGCGGCGCTTTCCTTGGCCGCCCCGGAGGCGGCGAGCGGGGTTCGCGCCACCGCCTCGCCCTCCGGGACCTCGACCCCCTTCTCGGAGGGATCCCAGAAGAGCACGCGCCGGCGCACCAGATAGACCAGGCGGTTGAGCAGCAAGCCCACGACGGACAGGATGAGCAGCACGGAGAACTGGCCGGACACGTCCATGGTGTACGTCATGATCAGGATCAGCATGCCAAGGCCGGCGGTGGCCCCGATGAACTCGGCCACGATGGCGCCGATCAGGGCCAGGATCATGGCGATGTCGAGGCCGGCCATCACGAACGGCAGCGCGTTGGGCAGGCGCAGCATCCAGAAGATCTGCGTGTCGCTGGCCGACAGCGAGCGCATCAGGCTCACGCGGTCCTCGTCGGCCGAGCGCAGCCCGACCATGGTGTTGACCAGCAGCGGGAAGAACGCGACCAGCGCGGCGTTGATGACCTTGGAGGTGAGCCCGAGGCCGAACCAGATGACGATGAGCGGCGCCAGCGCCACCTTGGGCAGCGACTGGAACATGACGATGTAGGGATAGAGGAAGTACTCGACGTAGCGGTTCATGGCCACCGCGGTGCCGAGCAGGAAGCCGAGGGCCGAGCCGACGACGAAGCCGAGCAGCGTCTCGACCAGCGTGACTTGCAGGTGCTTGATGTAGAGGCCGCTGGCGAAGCCCCGGTAGAGCGCGACCACCACCTGCGAGGGCGGCGGCAGGATGAAGGCCTGGATCCCGAGCAGGCGCACCGACCGCCTCCCACGCCGAGCAGCGAGAGCGACCAGGAGGACGAGGCTCAGGGTGACGTTGCGCGTGGCTGGTCATCCGTCGAGCCCTCCCTTGGCACGTTGAACTGGGCCCGGATCTCCTTCACGTAGCGGCCGAACTCCGGCGTGTTCATCACCTCGAGCGCGCGCGGCCGGGCCAGGTCGACCGCGCACGTCGTCCAGCGAGCCGGCCCGGGCGCGCGGTCATCACCAGCACGCGATCGGCCAGGAACACCGCCTCGGGGATCGAGTGGGTGATGAAGAGCACGGTCTTCTTCTTCTCGATCCAGATGCGCTGCAGCTCGAGGTTCATCTGCTCGCGCGTCATGGCGTCGAGCGCGCCGAACGGCTCGTCCATGAGCAGCATGGCCGGGTCGTGGACGAGCGCTGCGCGCGATGGCCACGCGCTGCTGCATGCCGCCCGACAGCTCCCACGGATAGCGATGCTCGAAGCCGTCGAGACCGACCAGCTTGATCAGGTCGAGCGCCACCGCGCTCGTGGCGCGCGCGATCGAGCCTCTGCACGTCGACCGGCAGCAGCACGTTGTCGAGCACGGTGCGCCAGGGAAACAGCACCGGCGACTGGAAGACGACGCCGATGTCGCGGCGCGGGCCGGCGATCGGCGTGCCGCGCAGCAGGGCGTCGCCGCCCGAGGACGGCAGCAGCCCGGCCAGGATCTTGAGCAGCGTCGACTTGCCGCAGCCCGACGGGCCCACGACCGCGACGAACTCGCCCTCGCCCACGGTGAAGGTGATCGCGTCCAGCGCGTTCACCGTGCCGTGGCGGGACGCGTAGCGCTTGTCGATGGCGCTGACCGTGATGGCGTCGATCGAGGGGGCCATGCTACCGGGCCATTCTACCCAACACCTCGAAGAACTCGGGGAACGTCTTGGACACGCAGGCCGGATCGACGATGCGGATGCCGGGTGCCCGCAGTCCGGTCACCGCGAAGCTCATGGCGATGCGGTGGTCGTCGTAGGTGTGGACGTCGGTCGGCTGCGGCGTGCCGGGATGGATCGTCACCGAGTCCCACGTGCTCTCCACGCGCAGCCCCATGCGCCGCAGCTCGGTGGCGGCGGCCACCGGGCGATCGCTTTCCTCGTAGTGCGTCTGGGCGATCCCCCGCACCGTCACCGGCCCGTCGGCGAACGGCGCGATGGCCATCAGGGTGGTGGCCACGTCGCCCATGCGGGTGAAATCCGCGTCCACCGCGCGCAGGCGCGCCGGGCCGCGCACGGTGATGGCGTCGGTGGCGACGGCGACCTCGCAGCCCATGCGCGCGAGCACGTCGAGCAGTCCGAGATCGCCCTGGGCCGAGCCGGAGCCGAGCCGCGGGACGACCACGCGGCCGCCGGTGACCGCCGCCGCCGCGAAGAAGTACGAGGCGCCGGAGGCGTCCGGCTCCACCGCGTAGCGGCGCGCCTGATAGCGCTGACCGGCCGGGACGCGAAACGCGCGGTCGCCGTCCCGCTCGGCGCGCACGCCGAAGGCCGCCATGGTGGACAGCGTCATGGCGATGTACGGCGCCGAGACCAGCGCGCCCTCGACCTCGATCTCCACGTCCCCCGCGGCGTACGGCGCGGCCAGCAGCAGCGCGCTGAAGTACTGGCTCGAGATGTCCCCGCGCATCCGCGCGCGGCCGCCCGCCAGCCCGTGGGCGCGCACGACCACGGGGGGGCACCCGTTGCCGGCCTGGCTCTCGGCGTCGACGCCGAGGGCGCGCAGGCCGTCGAGCAGCGGCTGGATCGGGCGCTTGCGCATGGCCGGCGAGCCGTCGACGACGAAGGTGCCGTGGCCGAGCGCGACCGCCGCGGTGAGAAAGCGCGCCGCCGTCCCCGCGTTGCCGACCTCGAGCGTGGCCGCGGTGGCGGGCAGGCGGCCATCGACGCCGTCGACGACGAACGAGCGTGCGGTGGCGTCGGCCTGCACCCGCACGCCGAGCGCCTCCAGCGCCCGGTGCATGTAGCGCGTGTCGTCGGAGAAGAGCGCGTCGGTGATCTCGGAGCGGCCGGCGGCGAGCGCGGCGACGAGCAGGGCCCGGTTGGAGTAGCTCTTGGAGCCCGGCAGCTCGACCACCGCGTCGAACGGACGGGTGACGGGCTCGATCGGCAGCGTCATCGACGCGCCGGGGCCGTCACCGCTCATTTGGCCTTGAGCTTCAGGTCCTCGTAGGGTGCGGAGTACGAGAAGCCCTTGATGGCATCGACGCACGCCTCGTCCACCCGCGGCCCCACGCCCCAGAGAAAGGCCAGCTCGTAGATGGGCACGTACATCACGCGATCGTGCATGATTCCCTGGATCTGGTACAGCAGGGCCTCGCGCTTCTTGCGGTCCAGCTCGCGGGACTGGCGCACGTAGAGATCCTCGATCTCCGGCACCACGCCGGACGAGTAGATACCGTTCTTGGTGACGTACACCTCGATCCGTGTCGCGGCGTTCCCCGCCGGCGCGCCCAGGCCCATGATCACGCCGCGAAGCTTCTTGTCGCGCCACGCGGTGAGGAACGCGGCGCGCTCCATCGTGCGCATGCGGGTGCGGATGCCGACGGCCTGCAGATAGTTCACCACGCCCTCGGCCAGGCCGAAGAACGGCGGGAACGGCGTGAGGTCGCCGGCGTCGAAGCCGTTGGCGTAGCCGGCCTCGGCCAGGAGCTTCTTGGACGCCGCCGGGTCGTAGGCGGGCGGATCGTAGGCGCGCGAGAACTCCAGCACGCGCGGAATGAGGGCGCCCGTCGGCCGCGACATGCCCAGCGTCTCCGCCTGGTTCAGCGCGTTGCGATCGAGCGCGTGGCTGGCGGCCAGTCGCACGCGCCGGTCGTGCCACGGCGACTTGGGATCCCACTGCTCGGGCAGGTCGAGGTACGGCACGCCGGGCGGCTTGGCGGCGATCAGCTTGAATCCGGGCGTCCGCTTGATGTCCTCGGCCGTCGGCCCGCTGAGCAGATAGACGATGTCCACGTCGCCGGCCTTCAGCGCGGCCGCGCGCGTCGTCTCGTCGGCCATGCTCCGGAACACCAGCCGCTTGACGGACGGCGTCTTGCGCCAGTAGCTCTCGTTGGCTTCCAGCACCATGTCGACGCCGGGCGTGAAGCTCACCACGCGGTACGGGCCGGCGCCGATCGGCGCCTTCAGAAAGCCGTCGTCGCCCACCTTCTCGATGTACTTCTTCGGCACGATCCAGGCGGCGCCGGTGGCGGAGGTGCCGTAGAACGTCATGAAGTCGGGCCACGGCTCCTTGAGCACGAAGCGCACGCGGCCGGGATCGACGATCTGGACGTCTTTCACGCGCTCCTTCAGGAGCTTGGCGCCGGCGCCGCGATAGCGGTCGAATGAGAACTTCACGTCCTCGGCCGTCACCGGGTCGCCGTTGTGGAACTTCACGCCCTTGCGCAGGACGAACTCGTAGGTCAGCCCGTCCTTCGACTGCGTGAACGACTCGGCCAGGCTCGGCGTGTTGTCCCCCGCCGGCATCGGCTTCACCAGGGCGTCGTGCACGGCGTACAGCACCATGAACGGGTTGATGAAGGCCTCGGTGTCGACCGGGTCGACCCAGCGCGCGGCGAGCGTGACGTGCAGCCCCCAGGTGAGCGTCCCCTCGGGCGCGGCGGCGACCGGGTCCGGCGATGGCGGCCAGCAGCAGGACGAACACGGTCACGACGGTGAGTCGACGCGGCCAAGGTCTCATGGGCCCTCCGGGCGGCGGTTGGGTGTGGCGTGACCGGTCGTCGCTGCGGCAGCGGTGCGGCGCGCAGGCAGTTCAGGTCGATCGACGGGCATCTCGACGCTCAGCGCCTGCAGCACGCCGTTGGCCAGCTCGTTGTAGCGGCTGAAGTAGCGGCGCAGGCGCGCGCGCCACGCCAGGAGGCCGCCGTTGGCGTGCAGCTCGAAGGCGGATTCGCGGCCGTCGAGCGCCGAGGCGACGTGGTCGGCGGCCAGCTGCAGCAGCGCGGCGCGCTGCAGCGCCGTGTACCCGCCGCCGCCGAACGACTCCTCGAGTCCGGCCGCCACCTCGGGCGCCGCCAGGTCCGTGTCCGACGGCGCGACGACGAGCGATGAGCCGGGCAGGATGCGCAGGATCTCGGCCATGCGCTGCCGCGCCTTCTGCATGGCGATGCTGCCCGCGGCGACGTGGGCGCGGCCGGGGATGCAGTAGCCGGCCGTCGGTCGCGATTCGGGGTCGAGCTCGGCGGCCGTCAGGCAGCTCCGGACCGTCTGCACGTCGGTGACGCAGGTCGATCAGGTACTCGATCGTCGGCTCGTGCTCCCGCAGGCCCATCGCAGTCGACGCACGCCAGCGCCAGCCCCAGCGTGAACTCGGCCTTGGCCAGCCAGCAGTAGAGCTGATGCCAGAAGCAGCCAGGAGGCGATCGGCTCGGGCGACGCCTCGGTCAGGAAGATGCGGTCCCACGGGACGAGCACGTCGTCGAGCCACATCTGTCCGTCCAGCTCGTCGAAGCGGCTGACTCAGCGGCGCGAGGAACGGGTTCGAGTGGCGCGCGGACACCTTGCGGCAGAGGACGGTGACGCCGGGCGCGTTCACGGCCACGACGAAGGTCGCCCGATGACCGCCGTGGTCGACCCCCGAGTGGCTGCCGATGTAGACGTCCTCGGCGTAGGCCGGACTCGTGTGCATGCCCACCTTGCCGCGCAGCACGAGCCCGCCGTCGGTCTCGCGCACGACCCGCAGCGCGGCGCGCTCGGCGCGGGTCCGGACGCAGCCGATGCGCCGATGGTGGCCGCGCCCGCGCAGAACGTGAGGAAGCGGCCGGTGCGCGCGATCGTCTCGCGGTACCGCTCGGCGCTGGCGATCTGCTCGGCCGACACCTTGCGCTGCCGGACGCCCTCGAGAATGCCGAGCGCGATGAGGTGCCCGTAGCCCGGCGTGTGCGTCATGTTGCCCGCGGTGAGGAAGATCGTGTCGGCGTAGCCCCGGCCCATCGCGCGCAGGTCGGCGGGCGTACGCGGCACGGAGAAGGCCCATGGCGCGCGCGCGCCGCCCGCGCGCCGGCGGCGCCAGGACGACGTCCTGCCACGCCGGGTCGTGGTGCCGGTCGTACCAGGCGACGTACTCGTCGACCATCGCGCGGGTGGCGGGATGGACGGTGACGTCTTCGATCAGACCTTCGCCGACGACCCAGACCCGGCGTCCGTCCCGCAGCGCAGCTCGGTACTCGTCACCCGTCCTCACGACGCGCGTAGGGTATCATCGCCGGCGAGAGAGGCAGAGTGATGAAGATCACCGCGCTCGAGACGTACTTCCTGTCCGCGCCGCTGCCCCAGCCCGTGCGTACCTCGAACTCCACGATCAGCCGGGTGAGCGAGCTCATCGTCACGCTCGCCACCGACGCCGGGCCCGTGGGCATCGGCCAGGCGCACGGACCGTTCCTGTCCCAGGCCGGTGCGGAGGGCATGAAGGCGGTCGGTCAGATCCTCGAGCGGATCACGCCGCTGGTCGTCGGGCAGGATCCGTTCGCCGTCGAGCGGATCTGGCAGGACCTGTTCGCGCTCACCTACACCAGCGTGCGCGGCATCCCCACGCTGGCGAGCCAGCGCCGGCAGCTGGTGACGGCCATGAGCGCCATCGACATCGCGCTGTGGGATCTGATGGGCAAGGCCACCGGGCGGCCGGTGCATGCGCTGCTCGGCGGCGCGCTGCGCACGCGGGTGCCCGCCTACGTCACCGGCTTCTACTATCGCGACGGCGAGCGCCCCGACGATCTGCGCCGCGAGGCCGCGCTCTATCTGGAACACGGCTATCGCACCGTGAAGGCCAAGGTCGGCGGGCTGTCGGCGAAGGCCGACGCCGAGCGCATCGGCCTGATCCGCGAGGCGATCGGCCCCGACGTCGCGCTCATGATCGACGCCAACCAGGGATGGGATCTGCCCACCGCCATCGACGCCTCGCGACGCTGCGAGGCGCACGACATCTTCTGGCTCGAGGATCCGATGCCGTGGTACGACGAGCGGCACGGGTTGCGCCGGCTGAAGTCCGAGGTGCGCATCCCGATCGCCGCCGGCGAGACGGAGTACACGCCGTTCGGGCTGCGCACCATGGTCGCCGAGGGGCTGGTCGACTACCTGATCATCGACTCGACGTGGGCGGGCGGGCTGACGACGTGGCGCAAGGCGGCGGTCATGACCGAGCTCTACCAGGTGCCGCTGGCCGCCCACCACGATCCGCAGATCCACGTGCACGCCGTGGCCGCGAGCCCGACCGGCTTCATCCTCGAGTCGTTCGCCGATCCCACGCGCGATCCGCTCTGGTTCGAGCTGTTCGCCGAGCGTCCGACGATCGTCGACGGCTTCATGACGGTGCCGGATACGCCGGGCCTCGGCCTCGAGCTGCGCCGCGACACGCTCGAGAAGTACGGCGTCAAGCTGCAGTAGCCGTCAGGCCTGGGTGGCCTCGGTCTGGGGCCGCTCCTGCCACAGCGCGGCGTCCTCGGTGAGCACGCGCGCCAGGATCTTGTAGTGGCCGCGGAACTGGCGCCGGAACACGGCGGCGGCCAGCGGGATCTTCATCCGGTTGAGCAGGCCCCGGTCGCGCGCCCGCACCCGGGTGGAGACGACACACCGGGTGGGGCCGTCCTCGGCAAACTCGAAGGTGGTGCGAATGCGCGGCAGCGAGATCGGGCCGCGGATCACCAGGGCCGAGTCCAGCGTCAGGTAGTCGAAGGGCCGCCAGTCCACCGCGCGCTGCACGAGCGTGTACGCGCCGTGGTCGCAGTGGCTCTCCCACCCCACCCCGGCCCGACCGGCGGCGTTCGGTCGCGCCTCGATGCCGCGCGCGTCGAGCTGCCAGCGCATGCGCTTGCGCGGATCGATGTGGTACTCCCAGGCGATGGCCCGCGGCACGGGCAGCGGGGTGATCAGCTCCAGATCCGCTTCTCTGCGCTCGACGAAGATGCGCGCGTCGCGATGGCGCACCACCGCCTGGGCGAGGTCGACCACCCGGCCGCGCACCTCCCCCAGGTCGTCGTAGTGCTCGGCGTGGGCGGGCAGGCCCAGCGTGCCGCCCGCCCGCTCGAGGAACGCTTCGGTCAGCCACACGTACGCGGTGGTGCCCAGCGTGTGGGTGACGTGGTTCTTCAGCAGACGGTGGACGAGGATCACGTCGGGTCCCATGGGCTTGGTCCCGGTGGGCGTCTGTTGCAGGACGAAGCTGCCGAGGTGGGCGATGAACTTCAGATCGAGGCCGCCCATGAGCGCACAGGCCGTGCAGGTGCACGTGGTGGCCAGCCGCATCTCCTCCAGCCGCAGCCGGAACGCCACGTAGCAGCCTTCCATCATGTCGATCAGCCGCTCGGCGTCGGCGAAGGCGGCGCCGGGCGCGTAGGCGAAGACGGCGTCGCCCTCCAGCTCGACGAAGCGCAGGGGTGCGGCCAGCTGCGCGATCACCAGGGCGGTCAGCTCGGCGACGATCCCGTGGGCGTGCTCCAGCTCGGTGTGTGTCAGGAACGAGGTGTAGCCGGTGATGTCGGCGAGGACGAGGTAGCCTTCCTCGCGCGGACGGTCACCCGACACCGCCATGGCGCTACGCGAGCTTCGGCATGACGGTCTCGGCGAAGCGTCGCATCGAGCGCTCGACCTCGTCCCGCGGCAGCCGCGATCCCTGATCGAACCAGCCGATGATCTGCGAGAGCCCGAACTCCTCGCGGGCGGCCTGCAGGCGATCGACGAGCTCGGCCGCATCGCCGAACATCGCCTGGTCGCGGCAGAACCGGTCGTAGGGCAGGTTGGCCAGCGTCTCCCGGACGCCCTGCAGGCGCGGCAGGTGCTCGCCGTAAGCGTCAGGCAGCTGCGCGAAGATCGTCTCGACGTTGCGGTAGTACTGTAAAACTCCGGGCCGCATGGCCTCGCGCGCGGCGTCGCCGCTGGCGCCCACGTGCATGGGAAACATCAGGGCCATCTGCTCGGCGCCCCAGGCGTGGCCGGCGCTGGCCAGGTGCGCGCGGTAGATCGCCATGCACTCGCGCAGCTGCGGCAAGGGCGTGGTCGTGGTTCCCGAGTAGATGGGCCATCCCCGGTCGCCGATGTGGGCGAAGCTCTCGGCCGAGTGCACGCCCACCCGGATGGGGGGATGGGGACGCTGCAGCGGCCGGGGAACGATCGAGAGGTTGTCGACCTCGTGGAAGCGGCCGCGGTAGCTGAAGCGGTCTTGCGTCCACGCCAGGCGAATGATCTCGAGCGCCTCGTCGAAGCGCGCCCGGTTCTCCGCCGAGGGGATGCGGAAGCCGTGGAACTGGGTGGGGATCGAGCCCCGGCCCACCCCGAACTCCAGCCGCCCACCCGACAGGAGATCGGCGGTGGCCGCCTGCTCGGCGATCTGCAGCGGATGGTGCAGCGGCAGCAGCGAGACGGCGGTGCCGATGCGGATGCGCCGGGTGCGCTGCGCGATCACCGGCACGACCATGAGGGGGCTCGACAGCAGCGAGAAGGCGCCGCCGAAGTGCAGCTCGGCCAGATAGGCCACGTCGAAGCCGAGCGATTCAGCCAGCACGATCAGATCGAACATCTCGGCGAATCGCTCGGCCTGCGTCTGTCCGGCGGACTCCGAGACCTGGAAGAACAGGCCGAATCGCATCGCGAACGAGCATACGGCATACCCCGCCGTCCTTCTAGTGGAAGGGCGGCGGGGCCTGCCGGTCAGTTCCTCACGACGACGGCGATGCTCGTGCGCCCGGTGTGGCCTGCTGCGTCGCGAACCACCGCGGTCAGCGTGTGGCTGCCGTTCGCGATCGAGGTGTCCCACGGAATGACCACCGGCCCCTGGGCGCCCGTGGTCTCGCTCCTGATCACGCCCCCATCCACGCTCAGCGTGAAGTTGTTGCTGCTCCCCGTGGCGCCGTCGACCCAGAGAACGATCCAGGCCGTGCCGGCGACGATCTGGCCCTGGTCGGGCTGCGTGATGGAGACGGTCAACGTATCGTTCGCCGGCGGCGGCGGCGGGCTCACGGGTCCACCGCTGGCTCCCACCACATTGACCTGCAGCGAGACGGCGCCGGTCTGCCCGGCCGCGTCGCGGACCGAGGCCGTCAGCGTGTTGGTTCCGTTGGCACTGGGCGTCCACGGAATCGTCACCGGACCCTGCGACCACGTGGTCAGGCTGCCGACGACCGCGCCATTCGCACTCAGCGTGAACGTGTTCGACGATCCGCGGGTGCCCTCGACCCACAGGATGACCCACTCGGTGTCACTGACGGTCTCGCCCGCCAACGGCGACGTGATGAAGACCTCGAGCGGGCCACCCGAGGGCGGCGGGAACGTCGACGGCGGGGACGAGGCGCCGCCGCTCGCTGCGCCGTTGACACCGCGCGAGACGGTATCGCCGGCCGCGGTGACGTTGACGTTGCCGGCGAAGGATCCGGCGGTCGTCGGCGCGAAGCGCACGGTCACGCTCTGGGTGGCGTTCGGCGCGAGCGAGAACGAGCCGCCGGCGACGATCCGGAACGGCGCGCCGACGCTCACGCTTCCCGACAGCGTCGACGGGCTGGTGTTCTGCACCGTGAGCGTCCGGTCGACGGTGGCGCCGGTCGCCACGGTGCCGAAGCTGACGGTCGTGGTGGGCGTGACCGAGAAATCGGCACGCGCCATCCCGCTGGTGACGCCCGAGCACGGGCTCTCGTTGCCGCTGTCATCGACCGCGGTCACCCTGGCGAAGTACGTGGTGTTGGCATCGAGGCCGGTGAGCTGTTCGCTCACCTGCTGACCGGAGGCCGGCGCGGCGGTCGGTGAGGAGACGTCGACGAAGTCCGTGCTCGGACAGCTGGGCGCCTGCGTGTCCACGTAGAGGTGATAACCGGCCAGGTCTCGCAACGGCGTCCCGTCCACGTTCGTGGTCGGCGCCGTCCAGCTGACATTGATCGTCGCGGCGTCGGTCGTCGGCGGCGCCCCGAGAGTGATGGACACGATCAGACCGAGAACGGCCAGACACCGGAGGCCACCGGTGAAGATTCCGTGCATGTGCTCTCGCCTTCTTCCTGAGTTTTGGATTTTGGAAGTTTTGGAATGAAAAAGCGTGGAACGCTCGCGCGTCCGTGGGTGCCGGGCAAGCGCAGGGCCAAATTGTCCCGGGGGCTTTTCACCGCTTGAAAACTGGCGAGTCGACGCAACGGTCGGTGCACAAAAGTGATTTACGTCGCGATCGTGACGGCCGGTGTCAGCGTCCGTTCGCTGACGAACGGTCCGTCCACTGGCGGGCGGGCGAGCGAAAGCCGAGGTTGTGCACGGTCGCTGGGCACGGCACCGGCCGGGATGCGGCATACTCCCCTCGCCGTCACCACCGAAACCGAGGAGCCGTCACCATGCCGAGAATCGCCCCGGTCACCGGAAAGGCCGACGTCAGCGCCGAGCACCACCGCGTGGTGGACGCCGTCGTGGAGACCTTCGGCAACGTGCGCGGGCCGTTCAGCATGCTGCTACACAGCCCCAAGCTCGCCGAGCGGCTGCTGCCGCTGGTGAAGTTCTTCCGCGAGGAGAGCGTGGTCCAGGCGCCGCTGCGCTCGATCGCCATCCTGACCGCGGTGCGGGAGCGCGAGGCCGCCTACGTGTGGTCGGCACAGGTCGCCGCCGCTCGTCGCAACGGCTTGCCCGACGCGGTCATCGACCTGATCCGCGCCAAGGGCGATCCGGCGTCCCTGCCCGCCGAGGAGCGGGACATCGTGACGTACGTCCGGCAGCTCATGCGCACCAACCGCGTGGAGCCCGCGGCGTTCGAGGCGCTCAGCAAGCGCCACGACGCGCAGTGGATGGTCGAGCTGACCGCGGCCGCGAATTACTTCGCGCTGCTCTCGGGTGTGGTCAACGCGTTCGAGGTCGCGCCGCCCGCCGACGGCGACCGGCTGCCGGCCTGAGGAGGGCAGCGATGCGCTTGCAAGGACGGATCGTGGCCATCACGGGCGGGGCGCTCGGCATCGGGCGGGCGACGGCCCAGCTGTTCGCCGCGGAAGGTGCGACGGTGGCGCTCGGCGACACCCAGGCCCAGGAGGCCGAGGTCGTCGCCAAGGACATCGTCGGGCGTGGTGGCCGGGCGATCGCGGTCGGCGCCGACGTCGGCGACGCCGGTCAGGTGCAGGCCTACGTCGACCGGGTCGTCGCGGAGTTCGGGCGGCTCGACGTCATGTTCGCCAACGCGGGCATCGCCCATTCCGCACCATTCCTGGATCATCCCGAGGCCCAGTGGCATCGCGTCCTGCGTGTCAACCTCACCGGGGTGTTCCTGTGTTGCCAGATCGCGGCGCGCCAGATGGTCCGGCAGGGCGGCGGCGGGCGCATCATCGCCACCGCGTCGATCAACGGCTTCCGCGGTGTCGAGAACCTCGTCGGGTACAACGTGGCCAAGGCCGGCGTGATCGAGCTGACCAAGACCATGGCGGTGGAGCTGGCGCCCCATCGCATCACGGTCAACGCGATCGCCCCGGCCCAGATCGACACGCGGCTCACACGCGGCTTCTCCGACGACGCCAAGGCCCGGCGCATGGCGCGCATTCCGCTCGGGCGCTTCGGCGACGTCGACGAGGTGGCCAAGGCCGCGCTGTTCCTGGCCTCCGACGATGCCAGCTACGTCACCGGCCACACGCTGGCGGTGGACGGCGGCTATCTGGCCGGCGGCCTCTGGTCGCGCCCGCCGGCGCCGCCTGCTCAGGCCTGACGGCGATGATCCGACGGTTCTCCACGCTGTACGTCGGTCACATCGAGCTCGAGCAGTGCGGGCTCTCCGGGACGCCGGCCGACGATCGCCGCTATCCGAACGCGCGGCTGAGCGAGGTGTTCGAGACCGCCACCGCGCTGGCGGAAGTGACCGACGCCCTCGGCTACGACACGCTCTGGCTGGCCGAGCACCACTTCCAGCACGAAGGCTACGAGTGCATCCCGAACATCCCGCTGCTGGCCGTCGATCTCGCGCACCGGACCCGGCGCGTCAAGATCGGCTGCGCCTTCAACATCGTCCCCACCTGGCATCCGCTGCGGCTGGCCGAGGACTACGCCACCGCGGACATCCTGACGAAGGGGCGCGTGGTCTTCGGCGTCGGACGCGGCTATCACTCGCGCGAGGTGGAGACGTTCGGCAATCCGATGCTGGACGCCGAGGCCAACCGCGAGCTCTTCGAGGAGCAGGTCGAGATCATCTTGAAGTCGTTCCGTCAGGAGTCGTTCTCGCATCAGGGCAAGCACTACACGATTCCGCCCGACGTACCTTACCGAGGCTATCGTCTGAAGGAGATCACCCTGGTGCCGCGGCCCGTGCACCAGCCGGTGGAGGTCTGGCAGCCGATCGTGAGCGGCAGCGCGCGCAGCCTGGATTTCATGGCCCGCCACGGCATCAAGGGCGTCATCTCCGCCACCGCCGAGCAGTTCGTCGAGCGATGGCTGCGCGACTACCAGGCCGCGGCCGGCCGGCACGGACGCGCGCTGCAGCTCGGCGAGGACGTGATCCTCGGCTTCCGCATGTGTCTGGACGACTCCGAGGCCAGCGCCATGCAGCGCGCGCGCCCCTACTTCGAGGAACACGCCAAGTTCATGGCGCCGCTCGGCATGCTGCGCTACAGCGAGGAGCAGGTGAAGGCGGTGGCCGCGCGCCAGGCCCAGTCGCCCACCATGGCCTCGCTCGAGAACGGCGTGGCCAATCGCAGCTGGCTCTGCGGGCCGCCGAGCCACATCATCGGCTACCTGAAAGACGTGGAGGCGCGCTATCCCGGTCTTCAGCACATCATGATCGCGTGGGCGCTCGGGACACCGCGCGCACTGATGCTCGAGCAGCTCACGCGCTTCGCCCGCGAGGTCATGCCGGCGTTTCGCTGATGGACCGCCGCGCTGGTTCGCGTCGAGGTCGACGTCATCGTCGCCCCCGGACCCTCGAAGTTCGAGGCGGTTTGTAATTTCGACGTTGAGCGGGCCCCCCGGCCGTCGGCGGCAGCGGTGATGCAACACCGACGAGAATGCGAACACGGCGCGGTTGGCTGGTCCTGCTTCTCGGTGTCATCCTGATCGGCGGCGCCGCGGCCGCGGTGTATGCGCTGCCTGAGATCGTCCGCCGGGTCGCGATTGCCAGGATCCACGCGGCCACCGGCCGCCCCGTCAGCATCGCAGCCGTCGAGCTGAACCTCTGGACCGGACGCGTGACGGTTCGTGGCGTCCGTCTCGCGGACCGTGACCAGACGGCGCCATTCGCCGACTTCGATCGCCTGGACGCTCGCCTTCACCTGCCCTCCCTCCTGCGTGGACGGATCTGGATCCACGACCTGAGCCTCCGCGACTCCACGGTACGCGTCGTGCGGTTGCCGACCGGTGAGTTCAACTTCTCCGACCTCATCCAGGCTTCGGGCACGACCACGGGCCCGCTCGACGTGACCGTGGACCACTTCGCCCTCACCGGCGGGACCGTGACACTCGAGGACCGGGCGCTGGCCGAGCCGCGGACGTGGACCTCGGAACAGATCACGATCGAGGCCCGCAACGTGTCCACCCGACGGGACGATGGCAGCGCCAGCGGCCACTCGCTGACCGCGGGCGCGCCCGTGGCCCTGGAGATGAAGAACCTGCGGCTCTATCCGATTCACCTGCAGGCCACGGTGACCATCGAGGGCGCCGACCTCACGCCCCTTCAAGTTTACCTCCCGCCCGCCGCGCCGATCGTCATCGCCCGGGGTCGGGCGAGCACGACCCTCGCGGTGACCCTCGATGCGCGGGATGGTCTTCGTGCCGACGCGACGGGACGGTTCGAAGACGTCGCCCTGGTCAGGCCCGAGGGCGGCGAGCCGTTCACCGTCGTGCCGAAGCTGACGGCCGAGGTCTCTGGATTCGGGTTCCGTGACGGCGACCTGCAGCTGGCGCGGCTGGCGGTCGACGGCGCCGTGCGCGTGCGCGATGCCTCCAGGAAATCGGCTGACCGCTACCCGCTGTCCACGGTGCGGGCGAGCGTGTCCGATCTCACGTGGCCGGCCCGGACGCCCGGCCGAGTCGACGTGCTGACCAGCATCCCCGGAGGCGGCACGCTCGCGATCGCGGGCACCGTCCAGCCCCCACCGGCCGCGAGCCAGCTGCGCCTTCGCCTGAAGCAACTCGACCTCGCGAGCTGGGCCGAATTCGTGCCGGTGGCGGCTCGGGTGACGGGCATCGCGGAGGCGGACCTGAATCTGAACGAGCCGCTCGCCGCCGACGTCCCGGCGCGCGTGCAGGGCTCGCTGGCCGTCAGTCAGCCATCGGTGGCGGCCGGGCGGCGGGAGCTCCTGGGCGCGCGGCGCGTCGAGGCCCAGGGCTTCGAGCTGCGCTGGCCCACGCGACTCGTCGTCAAGCGCGTGCTGCTCAGCGAGCCGCGGGGCACGATCGAGCGCGATCGCGCCGGCAATTTTCCGCTGACCGCCCTGCTCGCGCGTCCCCCGGCCAGGCCGGGCACGACCGCACCGCCTGCCGTCGAACCGGCGAAGACCTCGGCGGGGCCACCGCTCGCCGTCGAGGTTGGCGAGATCGCCGTGCAAGACGGCCGGCTGACCTGGCGCGACGAGACGGTCTCCCCGGAGGCGGTGCTCGCGATTTCCAATCTCGACGCCAGCGTGACCGGCGGCGGCTGGCCGGTGCGCGGATCACTGGGCGTGCGAGTGGCCATGCGGCCCCCGGGTGGCGGTCTGGTGCAGGCCGCGGGGCGCGTGGGTCTCGATCCAGTGACCGCCGATCTCCGTGTACGGACCAGCAACGCCGAGCTGGCGCCGTATCAGCCGTATGTGCCGATCGCCGCGCACGTCGGCGGCGCGGCAGACATGGACGTCGCCGTGGTGATGGCTCCGCCGGCGGAGCGCCACGCCACGGTACGCGGCAGCGCGGCGCTGTCCCGGGTGGACGTGCGGGATGGCGAGCGAACGGTGGCCCGCATCGAGCACGCCGCCGCGACCGGACTGGAGCTCGACTGGCCTCAGCGCATGACGATCAAGCAGCTGGCACTCGTGCGCCCGTGGCTCCTGGTCGAGCGCGATCCTCAGGGCGGGCTGCCGCTGCGGACCCTGTTCGCGCCGTCGGCACGTGTCCCCGGTACGACCCCGGCCGCGGACGCCACCACCGGGGGCGAGCCGTTCGCCGTCAGCATCGCGCGACTCACGACCGACGAGGGCGGGCTCCGCATCGTCGATCGCGCGGTCTCCCCGGCCTTCGCGGTGGATCTGCAGTCGGCGGCGCTGCAGGTCGCCGGTTTCTCGACGGCGCCCGCGGCCCCTGCGCGCGTGGAGCTGACCGGGCGCGTCGGCTCCTCCGCCGAGCTCGCGCTGCGCGGCACCATCGGCGCGTTCGGCGGGCCGCTGAAGCTCGATCTGAACGGCGAGCTCCGGGAGTTTGCGCTCCCCCGCACCAATCCTTATCTGCTGTCCCAGGTCGGGTGGCAGACGCGCGAGGGCCGGCTGACCACGAAGCTGGCGTGTCGCATCGACGGCGACGCGCTGTCGGCCCGGACGGACATACGGCTCAGTCGCTTGCAGCTCGTGCGGGCGGCGAGCCACGACGAGACCCAGGCCCGGATCGGCTTGCCGCTGGGCCTGATCACCTCGTTGATGAAAGACCGCCGCGGTGACATCAACCTGTCCTTCCCGGTCGGCGGACGCCTGAGCGATCCACGCTTCGACTTCCGGGAAGCGATCTGGGGCGCCATTCGCACGGTGGCCGTCAACGCCATCACGCTGCCGGTCAGCTGGATCGGACGCGTGCACTTCACCCCGGACTCGCGGATCGAGCGCATCCAGGTCAATCCGGTCACCTTCGAGCCGGGCACGGCCACGCTCACGCCGCAGGGCGAGGGCCAGGTGGAGCACCTCGTGGCGTTTCTCGATCAGCTTCCCGATGTGAGGCTCGCGCTCACCCCGATCGTCTCACCAGGCGATGCCCAGGCGCTCCGGCGGCGGAAGCTGGAGCCCACGATCGACCGTGTCGCACGCCAGGAGCGTCTCTCGCGTGACCAGGCGATCGCGCGCCTCTTCGCGCAGCAGCTGCCCGGACAGCCGGTGCCCGGTGAGCCGGCCGCCATGCTGACGGCACTCCTGGAGCGCCTGCCGCTGCCGACCGGCGATCTTCCCGAGCTTGGCGCCCAGCGACTCGAGGCCGTGCGCGCGACGGCCAAACGCGCGGGGATCGATTCCGCGCGGCTGGCCGACGGTCAGCTCACGCAGCGCGATGATGGTGGGAGCCAGGTCGAGGTCGAGGTCCGGGAGCCCGACGCTCCCCGACCGTCGAAGTTCCGCGAGACGCTTCGACGGCTCGGCGTCCCCCTCGAGCGCACGGACGCGCCGCGATGATGCGCGTCTGGGTGCCGCTGCTGCTGGCCCTCGCGCTGAGTGTGGGCGGCTGCGCCACGGTCGATCCGCAGCAGGACGTGCGGATCGAAGCCGAGGTCAAGGCGCGGCTCGTCGGAGAGAAGTCCGCCAACCTCACGCGTGTCGGCGTGCTGAGCACGAAGGGCGCCGTATACCTGAGCGGCGCCGTCGAATCCGCGGAGGCCCGCGCGCGGGCCGCCACGCTCGCCCAGGGTGTGCCGGGCGTCACGCGCGTCGTCAACACCCTGGACGTTCGCCCCGCGCCCTAGATCCACGCGCGTCGGTCGCCGGCGACTCAGCGACCCCGGAGCTGCGGGTCGAACGCGGTGCGCAACCCGTCGCCCAGCAGGTTGAAGCCGAGCACGGCCAGCATGATCGCCAGGCCGGGGAACACGCTCATCCACGGCGCGGTCTCGAGATAGGTCCGCCCCTCGTTCAGCATCGTGCCCCAGGACGGCGCCGGCGGCTGCGTGCCCAGGCCGAGATAGCTGAGCGCCGCCTCGGTGAGGATCGCGTAGGCGAGGCTCACCGAGGTCTGCACGATCAGCGGCGCCAGCACGTTGGGCAGGATGTGGCGGAGCACCACCCGGAAGCTCCCGGCGCCGAGGCCGAGGGCGGCCACCGCGTATTCCTTGGCACGCTCGGCGATCACCGGGCCGCGGACGACGCGGCTGAACAGCGGCGCGTAGACCACGGCGATGGCCAGCGCGGCGTTGTCGAGGCCGGGGCCCAGCATGGCCGCGATCCCGATGGCCAGGATCAGCGTCGGGAAGCTGAAGAGCACGTCCATCGCGCGGCCGATCACCAGATCCGTCGCCCCACCCACGTAACCGCCGGCCAGCCCCAGGATCGTGCCCACCACCAGCGCCAGGCCGATGCTCGAGAGGGCGACGCCGAGGGCGATGCGACTGCCGTGGATCGTGCGGCTCAGCACGTCGCGTCCGAAGCGATCCGTGCCGAAGGGGTGCGCCAGTGACGGGCGCTTGAGCGCGTCGGAGACCTTCATGTCGGTCGGGTCGTAGGGGGCCACGACCCCGGCGAAGATGGCCAGCAGCACCATGGCCACCACGATGCCGGCGCCGAACACCACGAGGCCGTTGCGCCGCACGAGGCCCGGCGCCGTCACGCCCGTCGAGTCAGCCACCGGCGCCGTCATCGCCTCAGCCATAGCGGATGCGCGGATCCACGTAGGCGTAGACGAGATCGACGAGCAGGTTCGACACCATGAAGAGCCCGCTGATGAAGAGGATCGTCCCCTGCACCAGCGGATAGTCGCGCTGGAACACGGCCCACAGGAGCAGCCGCCCCACGCCCGGCAGGGTGAACACCTCCTCGGTGATGACCGCGCCGCCGAGCAGGTAGCCCATCTGCACGCCGGCCACGGTGATCAGCGGGATGAGGCTGTTCTTGAGCGCGTGTCGCCAGAGCACACCCTGCTCGGCGAGGCCCTTGGCCCGGGCGGTGCGGATGTAGTCCTGCCGCATCACCTCCAGCACGGACGAGCGCGTCATCCGCATGAAGACCGCGGCCACCGCGGTGCCCAGCGCCAGGCCGGGCAGCGCGATGATCGCCAGGTTCCGCAGCGGATCGCGGACCACGCTCACGAAGTCGACCGCCGGCGCCCAGTTGAGCCAGAGCGAGACGGCCAGGATGAGCATGCTCGCCTGCCAGAAGACCGGCACCGAGAGGCTGAACAGGCTGAGCAGCCGGACCGCGTGGTCCAGCGCGGTGTTCTCGCGCCGGGCCGACAGCATGCCGAGGGGGACGCCGACCGCCACCGCCACCAGCATCGCGGCCAGCGTCAGCTCGGCGGTGACCTCGAGCCGGCTCAGGATCATCTGCACCACCGGGGTGCCCGTGCGCCAGCTCGTCCCGAGGTCGCCGCGGAGGACGGCGCCGAGCCAGCGCGCGTACTGCACGTGGATCGGCGCGTCGAGCCCGAAGAACGCGCGCAGGGCGCGCATCGACTCCTCGCTGTAGGAGCCCTCGGTGCCCACCATCTGGTCCACCACGGTGCCGGGGATGAGGCGGACCATCAGGAACACCGCGATGCTCACGCCGAGCAGCGCCGGCACGATGGACAGCGTGCGCAACAGCACGTAGCGTCGCACGACGGCGCCGCCTACGCGCTCGCGCGCGGGCGGCGCTTACTTGTCGAGCGAGACCGTGCGGAACCCGTAGTAGTTGGTCGTGAAGTGCTGCTGGTACTGGACACCGGCCTGGGTGACGTCGATCATGTCCGGCGCGAACGTCCAGATCTGGATGGCCTTGTCGAGCATCAGCCGCTGGACCTTGTCGTAGATGTCCTTGCGCTTGGCCGGATCGAGCGTGGTGCGGCCCTGGTCCAGGAGCACGTCGACGTCGGCGTCGCCGTCGTTGTTCCACTGCTTCTCGGACGAATGGAAGCGCCGGTAGAACAGCGAGTCGGGGTCGGCGTCACCGGTGGTGGCGTTCATGGTGAGGTCGAAGTCGAAGTTGGGCTTGATGATGGCCTTGATCCAGACCCCGTACTCCTCCTGGATGATCTGCACGTCCACGCCGATCTTCTTGAGCTGGGCGGCGATGACCTGAGCGCCGGCCACCATGGTGGGGAACGTGGGGATCACCTTGAGCGTCGTCTTGAATCCCGTCGGGAAGCCAGCGTCGGCCAGGAGCTTCTTCGCACGATCCGGATTCGGCGTGTACCACTCCTTGAACGCGTCGGCGGGCAGCGCCCACGGCCGCATGGCCGGCGTCAGCGGGCCGGTCACCGAGCCGAGGCCGGCGGCCGCCGCCTGCAACACCTCGGTGCGATCCACCGCCAGGCACAGCGCCTGGCGCACGCGCACGTCGGTGTAGGGCTTGCGGCCGTGGTTGATGTTCACCATGTCGAAGCCCAGGCGGGGCGCGCGCTGGGCGCGCAGCCGCTTGTCGTCCTTCACCAGCAGGTAGTTCTTGTTGTCCTCCAGCAGCGCGTGGTGGATGTTGCCGGTGCGCAGCTGGGCGATGATGTTCGCCTCGTCCGGGATGACCTTGATCTCGACGGCATCGACCACCGGCTTGCTCTTGTCCCAGTAGTCGGGATTCTTCCGCGCCTTGAGGTGGCTCTGCGGCATCCATTCTTGCAGGATGAACGGGCCGGTGCCCATCGCGGTCCGCCGCAGATCGCCCTTCTCCACCGCCTCGCGTGACACGATCGCCGACCAGCCGCCCGCCATGCCGGCCAGCAGCGAGGCGCTCGGCTGCTTGGTGACGATGCGCACGGTGAGCGGATCCGGGACCTCGATGGTCTCGATGGCGCTGAGGTAGCCGCGCCCTCCCGAGCCCACCTTGGGATCGAGAATGCGCTCGTAGGTGAACTTGACGTCGTCGCTGGTGAGCTCGCGCCCGTTGTGGAACTTCACGCCCCGGCGCAGCTTGAAGGTCCAGGTCTTGCCGTCGGCGCTCGTGGTCCACGACTCGGCCAGCGCCGGCTCCAGCTTGCCGTCGAAGCCCCACTCGACCATGCGGTTGTAGAAGAGCGGGTCGAGGCGCTGGCGCGAGAGCGCCTGCTCCATGATGGGATCGAGACTCGGCGCCTCCGTCGTCTTGGCCGAGATGAAGGTGCCGCCCCGGCGGGTCTGGGCCGCCACCGGTACGGCGGCGAGGGCGGCCGCCGAGGCGGAGAGCGCGAGGAAGCGACGACGGGTGAGACGGCCGCGGCGCGAGTGAGTCATGAAGTCCTCCCCGGCGGTATATAGCACGGGTGGGACTGGCCGAGCACCCGGACGCGCTAGGGCGATCGCGCGTCGGTCACGCGATCGGCTTGCGCGGGCTGACGGACCCGTCGTACCGCCCGCGCGCGAAGGCCGTGGTACACGAAGAGCACCGGCGCGGCCAGGCCCACCGTCCAGTGCAGGGTGGCCGCCACGAACCGGGGCTGCTCACCGGCCAGGTAGTACATGAGATAGCCGCTCAGCGCGAGCCATCCGACCGTCGCGGCCACCGCGGCGCCCGACCGCCGGCGTCGCCGGACCTTCCAGCCGGGGACGACGTGGACGCCCCACAGCAGACCGAACGTGAAGATCGCGATGAACGCGAAGGCGCCGTGGGCGGTCAGCCACCAGGCCTCGAGCGGGTGGGGCGTCGTCGCGAACTCCCCCGGGCGCGGGAGCACGTAGTGAAAGAGGAGCCAGAGCCCGCCCGACAACCACGACCCGCCGCCCACGATGTACAGGGCCAGGCGCTGCGGCGCGGGGAACAGCAGCGGGCGGCGCGGACGACGAAGCCGGGAACGGACGATCACCTGCGGCTCCCCGTTTCCCTCACCCGCTCCTCCGACCGCCCCATCGTTTAGGACGCACGAACCGAGTCCTTTAAGTAATCCTAACGATGAGTTCGTGTCAAGCGGCGGCGGGTGCCGGTGGCGCGGCGGGGCCGGAACTACAGACCGAGCAGCTGCTCGAGGTTCCTCCAGAGAATTCGCTCTTTTTCCTCGGGGGTGAGGCTGGCCAGCCCCTGCACCCAGGCGACGGGCGACGGGTGCCACGGCACGAACGGCCAGTCGCTGCCCAGCACCACGCGGTCGGCGCCCACCTGGTCGAGCAGGAAGCGCAGCGCCTCTTCACTGCCCGCCACGCTGTCGTAGTACAGCCGGCGCTGGTAGGCGCTGGGCGGCTGCGGGATGCGGCGCGCCTCGGGCCGGCTCTGCCAGCCGCGGTCGAGCCGGCCCATGGCGAAGCAGGCGGGGCCACCGCCGTGGGCGATGCACGCCTTGAGATCGGGACACGCCTGCAGCACGCCGCCGGCGATGAGGATGGCCACGACGATGGCGTCGTCGAGGATGACGCCGAGGCTATTGAACAACCCGTCGCGCGACGTGCGCTGCATCAGGAAGTTGTGCTGGGGCTGCGGGTGGAAGAACAGCACCGCCCCCATGGCCTCCGCGGCCTTGAACAACGGCAGGAACTCTGGCTCGTCCCACTGCTTGTCGTTCACCTGGGTGTCGAGCTCGGCGCCCTTGAGGCCCAGCACGGTCACCGCGCGCTCCAGCTCGCCGATGGCGGCCTTGACGTCCTGCACCGGGAGCGTGGCGAGGCCGGCGAAGCGCTGCGGCCGCTGGCGGACCATCCCGGCGATCTCGTCGTTCACCTCGCGGGCCAGGGCCAGCCCCTGCGCGCCGTCGAGATGGTGACCGAAGAACGGCGTGTGGATCGACACGACCTGCATGTCCACACCCTGCGCGTCCATATCTTGGAGGCGCTCCTCGACCGTGAAGCGCACCTTGGGCGAGCTGAAGGCCGTGCGCTTGCCGCCGCCGGTCACGATGCCGAGGCCTTCGCCGGCCTGATGCCGGTAGCCGTGCCACTCCCGGCCGGCCTCGATCGCGCGCCACAGCGACTGCGGGACGAGATGCGCGTGGATGTCGATGGTGCGCATGCGGGATCTCCTAGCGGAAGCGCTCGATGCCGGTGCCGCGATAGAGAATACTGGCCGACCGGGCCACCGACTCCGCGTGGTGGGCGCGCGCGTCGGCAGACAGATCGGCCGTGGGCGGACGTTCGGGCACGTAGTAGTGGAAGTCGTCGACCCCGCGCACGAGCATCGCCCCGTCGGCCTCGCCGGCCAGCTGCCGCACGTAGGTCGGGATGTAGCGGATCGCGAAGCCGATGCGCCGGTCGTCGGACCGGTTGGGCGGCGAGCCGTGCACCATCCGCACGTGGTGCAGCGACATCTCCCCGGCGCGCAGCACGATGTCCACGCCGCGCGCCTCGTCGACCGCGACCTCGATCTCCTGGCCGCGCGAGAGCAGGTTGTGGGCCGCGAAGGTATCGCGATGGACGAGCTGCTCGCCGTGCGAGCCCGGCACCATCCGCATGGCGCCGTTGTCCACGGTGGCCTCGGTGAAGGCCACCCACGCCGTCACCACGTCCGGCTCGCTCAACCCCCAGTAGGTCGCGTCCTGGTGCCAGGACACGAACGCGGCGTCCCGCGGCCCCTTGATGAAGAAGCTCGTGCTCCACACCAGCAGATCGGGGCCCAGCACGTCCTCGACCGCGTCGAGGATGGCCGGGTGGCGCACGAGGTCGGCCAGCCACGTGAACAGCAGGTGCGGCTTCTGGTCGCAGCTCGCCGCCGAGCTGGCCACCGTTGGCGGCCTCCACCGCCTCGAGCCGCCGGCGGCACTCGCGCGCTTCGTCGGGGGTCAGCACGGGGACCGGGAAATAGAAGCCGTCGCGGCGGTAGCGCTCGACGGCGGCCGACGACAGCGCCTTCATGCCGTCCGCGCCCACACGGCGTACAGCGGATCACCGTTGCCGTCCGACGATCGGTCCTCGTCCTTCACGTCCCGCCAGCCGCCCGCCGCCTCGAAGTACGAGCGCACGAGCATGAGGTGCTGGTGGTCGGTGGTGCCGAGCCACACCGCGACGGCCTTGGTGGGAAAACAGCGGTTGGAGAACGACACCACCAACGGCGCGCCCGGGCCGCAGCACGCGGTGGAGCTCGCGGAAGACCAGCACCGGATGGGTCACGTACTGGATGGAGACCGCGCACATGGCGCCGTCGAACTCGGCGTCGCCGAACGGCAGGCGCGGATCGCGATTGATGTCGTGGACCACGGACTTGGTGAGCTGGGGATTGTCGCCCATCTCTTCGGCGTTCATCCCGAGTCCCACCACCTCGCCGGCCTGGGCGCGCGCCGGCAGGTGGCTGCGCCAGCTGCTCATGAGGTCGAGCAGACGCCCACCCGGCGGCAGCACCTCCGCGTAGAGCGCCCCCAGCGCGACGATGGCTCCGTCGTCGATGTGGACGACCTTGCGCGGAAATCCGTAGAACCCTCCGTCGGGGGACTCATCCTCCCGCGCGTAGGCGTCCGGCGGGTACAGCCCATCGCCGCGGGGCGACTCGGCGTTCACGGTGCCGATCGCTCAGCGCTTCACGACCTCGCCCGTCTCGATGTCGAGCAGATCGCGCGCCGGCCCCATGCGTCTGCATGGCCTCGAAGCCGTGCTCGACCATGTCGCAGTAGAGCTCCACGCGGTTGCCGTCGGGATCGTGGAAGTAGATGCTCCGGGTCACGTTGTGGGCGATCGTCGACTCGACCTTGATGCCGAGCTCGCCCAGCTCGCGATGGGCCGCCTGCAGCTCCTCGAAGCTCCCGAGCTGCCAGGCCATGTGATGCAGACCCGGCTGCTTGTCGTCCGGGGTCTCCCCGGTGGCGAGCTGGAACAGGCGCCAGGTCGTGGTGCTGGTCGCCGAAGCTCAGGAACGCCGCGCCCCATTCCCGCTGCTCGTACGCCACCTTCAGCCCCAGCGTGCGCGTGTAGAACTCCCTGGACTTCTGCATGTCGCGGACCTTCAGAACCACGTGGCCGAGCTTGCGAGCCTGGATCATGCCTCTGCTCCCCCGCGCCGTCGCGGCGCTCCGACGTTCTCGGCGGATGCCGTATACCCTATCGCCCGAACGTCAGTATAGACGCCCGGGGAGGCCAGGTCATGGGGATCGCGGAGAGCGGCGCGCTACGGGGCAAGGTGGCCATCATCACGGGGGCGGCGACCGGCATCGGCCGGGCCAGCGCCCTGCTGTTCGCGCAGGCCGGCGCGCGGGTGGCCCTGGCCGACGCGCGCGAGCCGGAGCTGGCCCGGACCGTCGCCGAGGTGCGGGCGGCCGGCGGGGAGGTGGCGTCGATCACCGCCGACCTCACCCACCCGGAGTCCTGCGCCGCAGTGGTGACGGAGACCGTCCGGGCCTTCGGCCGGGTGGACGTGCTGCTGAACAACGCGGGCGTCGGCACGATGGTCGTCGGCGGCACGGTCGAGACCATCACGCTCGAGCACTGGGACCTGGCCCAGGACGTCAACGTGCGCGCCATGTACCTGGTCAGCCGCGCGGCGGTGCCCCACATGCGGACCGCGGGCGGCGGCACGATCGTCAACATCTCGTCGGTCTCGGCCTTCCGCGGCTCGGTCGAGCGGCCGACCCACGCCTACGCGGCCTCCAAGGGCGCCGTCCTCGGCCTCACCCACGCGATGGCGGCGTCGTACGGCCGCGACCGGATCCGGGTGAACGCGATCTGCCCGGGGACGATCCGGACACGGCTGACGGCGGACATCGTGGCGGGCGTCGAGAAGGCCTCGCAGCAAGGGCGCGGGATCCCGCTGGGGCGGGTCGGCGAGCCGGAGGACATCGCGCGCTGCGCGCTGTTCCTGGCCTCCGACGACGCCTCGTTCATCTCGGGCGCGCACATCGTGGCCGATGGGGGCGCGATGGCGGCGTCGATGTGACGCGATCGGCGGTGGCCGAGGCGGAGGGACCGCGCTATCCTGCGGCTCTAACCTCCACACCTCACAAGGGAGCCGCCGTGAAAGGCCACGACCAGATCATCGCCGTCCTGAATGACGTGCTGACCGCCGAGCTGACCGCGATCAACCAGTACTTCATCCACGCCCGGATGTGCGAGAACTGGGGCTACGAGCGCCTGTGGAAGAAGGTCCGCGAGGAGTCGATCGGCGAGATGAAGCACGCCGATCAGCTCATCGAGCGCATCCTCTACCTCGAAGGCGTGCCCAACCTGCAGCGCCTCGGCAAGGTGAACGTCGGCGAGACGGTGCCGGAGCAGCTCAAGCTCGACCTCGCCGTCGAGGACGCGGCCATCAAGGTGCTGAACGAGGGCATCGAGCTCAGCGTGCAGCTGGCGCGACAACGGCACGCGCGACCTCCTCGAGGAGATCCTGACGGCCGAGGAGGAGCACGCGAACTGGCTCGAGGCCCAGCTGACGCTGATCCAGCAGATCGGCGAGGCGAACTACCTCGCGCAGCAGATCAAGAAGGAGGAGTGATCGTCAGGCGACACGCCGCAGCGCGCCCGCCCAGTCGCTGGTCATCGTGAGGGCGCCGTCCGGCCAAGAACAGAGCGCGCTCGCGCCGTAGTGGTCCAGCACGGCCAGGGAGCTCTCGCCCCCGATCATGACCACCTTGGTGAGCGCATCGGCAATGGTGCACGAGGGCGCGCGCACGGTGACGCCGACGATCGCCGGGGCGGCGGCGGCGCACCGAGGATCGATGACCGCCGACCGGTGAGTGCCGATGCCGACGAACGGATCGAAGCGGCCGCCGGTGGTGGCCAGGGCGGCGTCCTTCACCATCGCCGTGCCCAGGACGCGGCGCTGATCTCGGGGATCGCGCAGGTGGACGCGATGTCCGTCGGCTCCGAAGCTGACCAGATCGCCCCCGGCATTGACGAGGCCGCCGGGTAGCCCCGCGTCTCTGAGCACGTCGATCGCCCGATCGACGGCGAACCCCTTGGCGATCCCGCCGAGATCGATCCGGATACCGGGCTCGCCGAAGCGCACGCGATGGCCGGACAGAAGCTCGATGGCACCGTCGGCCCTCGGCCGCGTCGTGATCGGAATCTCGTCCACGGCTCGGGGCAGCACGCCGAGGGCTTGCAGCTCGGGCGCGACCGTCACGTCGAACAGGCCGTCCGATCGCCGGAAGAGGTCGGCGGCCGTCGTCAGGACCGCGTAGGTCCACGGGTGCACCCCGACCGCCGTCGTGGCGGCGTGGCGGTTGACACGGCTCACGTCGCTGGTCGATTCCTGGAAGCTCATCAGCCGGTGCACCCTCGCGACGGCGGCAAACGCCGCGTCGATCGCCGCGTGCATGGCGGCGGCCGGCCGGCCCGCCGCCGTGATCTCGACGAAGGTCCCGAGCAGTGGCCGCGCGCGGCGGACGCTATCGCAGGCAGGTCGCATAGATCGCCAGGACGCGCTTGACGCCTTCCGTCACGTGGTGGGAGGACAGCGTGGCGCCCGAGATATTGCGGATGTCGCGGTCCACCTCGAGCGGGTCGTTCAGGGTCTTGCCGACGAACTGGGCCAGCCAGCTGTGGTTGGTGATCTCGCTACCGTAGGACTCGCGGTACTCGAGAATCTCCACCCGTTGCACCCGCCCCTCCGGGCCGAGCGCCACCGCGTAGTCGATGACCAGGTGCTTGCCGATCACGTAGTCGACGACGAAGAATCCCAGCAGCTGATCGCCGGCGAGGGCCCGCCACACCTGCTCGCCGCGGGTGCGCACCTTCTGGCCCGAGAGCTTCTCGATGGCCGCGACGTCGGCCGGGCGATAGACGACGTGGGCGGCCACGAACTGCGTCGCCGACGGAAAAGCGATGCGTTGCGCGGCCTCCACGCTCAGGTACTGGGTGGCATACGCCGGCGCCGCCATCGACAAGACGATGGCGGGGGGCGCCGTCCAGCGTTGCCACGTGCGCGGGTCGCTCAATAGAAATAGAACCCCACGCCGCCCAGGACGGAGTCCGACCGGGCGCCGTGCGACGTGTTGTCGATGACCTTCTGGTAGTCGAGCTTGAGCACGAGCTTGGGGGTCGGAAAGACGGCAGCGCCGACGGTGTGGAACTGCATCGTCCCGCTGCCATTGGGGTTGTTCGAGTCGGTGCCCTGGAAGCCGCCCATCTGGAAGTTCTCGTACGTGTAGCGATAGAAGGGAACGGCCCACCACTCGGTGCCCAGGGCTCGTCCCAGCCGCTGGTGATACGCGACCTCGCCGGAGATCCCGTACATCGCGCGGCCGACGTTGTTCTCCGGATCGGAGTCGTTGTTGGCGCGGAGATTGGCGGGATTGCCGATGAAGGCCCGCGCGTATTCTCCGCGGAACTCCCAGCCCGTCTCCGGGAGACGGTAGCGGAACTCGGTATCGAACAGCGTGAGCTTGGAGCGTCCCAGCGTCGTGCCGACATCGGAGTGCGCGCCCCGCGGTGTGGTGTTGGGCGTGAAGTACACGCTCGTGCTGCCGGCGAAGCCGGGAAGGAACGAGGGGTTGTAGCTCAAGCGGAACGCATAGGCAATGTCGTTGCTGAGCTGGGCGAAGTCACCGGTCGGCGACTTGGCCAGCCCCAGCGCCTCCTGGCCGTTGATCCCCGCCTCGTAGGGCGTGCCGATGGGCGGCACCTTCCCGCCTTCGCTCCGGGCTTCGAAGCTGTCCCCGAAGTCCTCGAGGCTGGTGCTGATCTGGAACTTGTAGTCGAGGCCGTCGACGATCTTGCCGTAGACGCTGGCGGCCGGCGCGAACCACGTCGTCGGCACCAGGCCGTTGGCGATCTGGGGTCGGTTGACGCTGTAGAACAGCGTCGGCTCGTGGTGCAGGTTGATGTAGCCGACCGGGACGAGGTCGATGCCGGGCGAACGGATGTTGACGTGGGGCGACACCAGGAAGTCGACGTACGCCTGCTCGATCTCCACCGCGCCGTGGAGCTTGTCGTCGTTGTCGAACGCGATGCCGGAGTGCTCCCACTCGATCTCGCCGTTGAAGATGATGCTGTCGGTGAACTGGAACGTCGGCAGCAGCACGATGCGGGCGGCGTCAAAACCGTTCTGCCACTGTCCGTTGGCGTTGGGATTCTGCTGGGTCCCGAACTTGAATTCGCCGTACATGCCGAACCTGATCCCCTCGATGGGAGACGGGAAGAGGCCGAACAGCTCCTTGCCGGGCGTGGACGGGCGTGAGCCCTCGGGCATCGCCACCATGCCGGTCGGGCTCACCGTCGGAGCCGGCGGCGTACCGGCGACCCCCGTCGGCGGCGTACCGGCCGGGGCCGGCGGGGCGGCGGGCGCCGCCACGGGCGCGGCCGCCGGCGGTGAAGCGGGCTTGCTCTGCTGCTCGAGCTGACGCCGGAGCGCGCGGACCTCGTCCTCGAGGGCCTTCAACTTTTGCTCGATCTCCTCCGGCGAGGCGGCCCGGGCCGGCGCCACACCACCGAGCACCATCGCACCGACCAGGGTGGAGGCGAGGATGCGGGACCGAATCGATCTCATGGCGAGCCTTTCTCGTCACGGTGCGGTGAATCTGCACCGGCAAGTGGCTCGCGGCCTACATGCGGCCTACATACGGAGGCGCCCTCGGTAGCTGGCTAGTTGGATTGCAGGCGATGCGTGGGCCGTCGGTGTGTGCGCGCTCCTTCGCTGGCCTTAGGCGACCTTCCCAAACGGCCTTAACTATGCCGAAGGCGCGAAGAGCTTGTCAAGCCACAGGGCGCCGCGCCTCACGCCGTCGCCGTGGCCCGCGCCCTCGCCCGATAGCTTTTCAGATTGCCGCCCGATTTCAGCTTGCCGGGCAGCGGGTGGCCCACCACGCGCTCGGCCAGCTGTCCCGCCTCGATCAGCTTGTCGAGATCGATGCCGGTCTCGACACCGATCTCCTGGCAGAGGAACACCACGTCCTCGGTGGTGACGTTGCCGGCCGCGCCCTTGTGGGCCGCGAACGGGCAGCCGCCCATGCCGGCCACCGCGCTGTCGAAGCAGTCGACGCCGATCTCGAGCGCGGCGACGATGTTGGCGACGGCCAGCGCCCGCGTGTCGTGCAGGTGGAGCTTGATGGGCGTGCTCGGCCAGCGGTCACGGACGGCGCCGACCAGGCGCTTGATCTGCAGCGGGTTGGCCCAGCCCATCGTGTCGGCCAGGCTGATGTTGCCCAGGCGCGAGCCGCAGGCGTTGGCCTTCTGCTCGGTCCGCTGCAGCACCGTCACCACGTGTTTGGGGTCCACGTCGCCTTCATAGTTGCAGCCGAACGCCGCCATCACGCCGACGTCGAACCAGTCCATCCCCAGCTTCTGGTACCGCTCGGCCCAGCCCGGCAGCTCCTCCAGCCGCTCGTCGACCGAGCGATTGGTGTTCTTGCGCATGAACGTGTCGGTGCCGGCCACGCTGAACATCGGGCGCAGGGTGAGCGAGTCGCGCAGCCTGGCGGCGCGCTCCAGCCCCGCCTCGTTGAGCCAGATCGCCTCGTAGGCCACGCCGGGCACCCGCTTGATGCCGGCCACCATCTGGTCGGCGTCGGCCATCTGCGGCACCCACTTGGGGCTCACGAACGAGGTGAACTCGATCGTCTGCAGGCCGGTGTCGGAAAGCGCGTCGACCAGCGAGATCTTGTCGGCCAGGCTGATGGCGCCCTTCTCGAACTGAAAGCCCTCGCGCGGGCCCACTTCCTTGAGCTTGACGGACTTCGGCAGGTCGCTCATCCGATGATCCTCCGTGACGCCAGCGCGTCGATGTCGTCCTTCGAGAGCCCGAACTCCTGGAGCACTTCGCGGGTGTGCTCGCCCAGCTGCGGCGCCGGGCGGCGCAGGCCGAACTCGTACGCGCTGCTGCGCACCGGCATCTTCGGCAGCTTGGCCGGCGGCCGCCCGGGCAGCGGCGTGGCGATCCACTGATCCGAGGCGTTCAGGTGCGGATCGTCCACCAGCTGATCGGGGCGCCGCAGCGGCGCGTACGGAATCTTCGCGCGCGCCAGCCGCTCGGCCAGCGCCGCGCTCGGGTACTTCAGCATCTCCTCGGCGATCCGCGCCGGCAGCCACGCGCGGGCGGCCACGCGCTTGCTGTTGTCACTGAGCCGCTCGTCGGCCAGCAGGTCGACGAGACCGAACTCCGCGCAGAACCGCTCCCAGTGGGCGTTGGACGTGATGCCGACGAAGACCTGCTCGCCGTCGGCCGCGGTGAAGAGCTGGTAGATGCCCCAGCCCATCCGTGTGCCCTGGCGGATCTCCGGCATCGGCACCGACGGCTCCCCGGTGGCGCCGTAGTTGGCCAGCCACTGCCCCACCCAGAACACCGTCGTCTCGAACAGCCCCGAGGTGATCTTCTGACCGCGGCCCGTGTGCGCGCGCTGCTGCAGCGCCGCCAGCACCGCGATGATGCCGTAGGCCGCGGCGCCCACGTCCACGATCGAGGCGCCGGCGCGCATCGGCTGGCCCCGCGGCCCGGTCATGAACGCCAGCCCCGCCGACATCTGGGCCAGCTCGTCCAGGAACGGCCGCGCCTCGTCCGGTCCAGGCAGGAAGCCCTTCAGCGCCATGTAGATGATGCGCGGGTTCTCGCGCTCCAGCACGTCGTAGCCGAGCCCCAGGGCCTCGACGGCACCATAGGCGAAATTGTCGATGACGATGTCGGAGCCGCGGGCCAGCCGCAGGAAGAGCTCGCGGCCCTGGGACGAGCCCTTGAGATCGATCGTGATCGAGCGCTTGTTGCGGTTGAGGAAGTGGAAGTTGGCGCCGTTGCCGGCCGGCATGCCGCGCGTCTGATCGCCCTCGCCTGGCCGCTCCACCTTGATGACGTCGGCGCCGAGGTCGGCCAGCAGGAGCCCCGCGGACGGCCCGGCGATGATGTGGCCGAGCTCCAGGACACGCAGGCCGTCGAGCGGCAGGGGGCCGGACATGGCGCCCGCTAGAATGCCACAGACGACATCCGCGTCACTCGATGACCTGATCGGCCCGCGCCAGCACGGCAGCGGGAACCGTGAGGCCCAGGGATCGCGCCGTCTTCATGTTGATGACGAGCTTGAGCCGGTCGAGCTGCTCGACCGGCAGATCCCCGGGGCTCGCCCCCTGCAGAATGCGCTGCACTTGCTTGGCTCCCAACTGCCCGATTGCGTAGAAGTTCACGCCGTAGCTCGCGAGCCCCCCCTTGGCGACCCCGGTTTCCTCCTGGAGCATCGCCGGCAAGCCCTTCGCCTTGGCGACCTCGATCATCAGATCGAGCTGACTGTGTACCATCGCGTCGGAGACGTCGAAGAGCGCGTCGGCATCCGAGGGCTTGAGCGCACGCAAGCTCGCGCGGAGATCGTCGACCGACGTGACCGGTCGCTCGACGAGCGCCACCTTGAGCCGCCTTCCCGCATCGCGCGCGATCTTGATGGATCGTTGGGCGGCCGGGTTCGCGGGGTCGTAGAACGTTGCCACGCGCCGGAGCTTCGGCATGATGTCCTTCAGGATTTCCAACCGCTTGCCCGTCAGATCCGTGAACCCGCTGTGGACGCCGGTGAATCGCCCGCCCGGCTTGCCGTAGCTGTCGATGAGGCCGACGGCCACCGGATCCGTCCCGACGTAGAACACGATGGGAACACGCTTGGTGGCTCGCTTGGCTGCGAGGGTCACCGACGTCGCGACCGTGTACATGAGGTCGACGTGCTCGTCTTCGAAGCTCTTCGCCGCCGCTTCGAGCGACTTCAGATCACCCCGGGCGTCACGCACACGAAGGACGATCTGCTTGCCGTCCTCGAGACCGAGCTGCTTGAGGCCGTCTCGCAAACCCTCGACGGCGGGAAGGTAGGCGCCGCCCTGCAGAAGCACCGCCACCCGGTAGACGGGGGCGTGCTGCGCCTGCAGGACCAATGGAGCGACCGAGAGGGCGAGACTCAACACGCAGACGAGAGCCAACCGTGGCCGAGTCATGTGGTGCTCTGTTGGCATATCACGGCCGCTCGCAAGCCGTCAAACCTGCACCGGTTGCGCCCTCGACACCGGTGCTCTACTCTCGACCCATGATCGTTCCCCTCACGCTGGGCGACTTCCTCGAGCGCGCCGAGACCGTCTACGGCGATCGCGTGGCGGTCGTCGACGAGCCGAGCCCGCCCGGCGGGGGCCTCGGCCGCTTCACCTACGCGCAGTTCGGCGCGATGGCGCGGAGCCTGGCCGTCGCCCTCGACGACCTCGGGGTCGGTCAGGACGAGCGCGTGGCCATCGTGTCGCCGAACGCCGCGCGATTCCTGGTCAGCCTGTTCGGGGTCAGCGCCTACGGCCGCGTCCTGGTGCCGGTGAACTTCCGGCTCAACGCCGAGGAGATCCGCTACATCCTCGAGCACTCGGGCTCGACGGTGCTGCTGGTCGATCCGGAGCTCGACGCGCCGCTGCGCGACATCCCGGTCAAGCACCGCATCGTGCTGGGCACCGCCAGCGATCCGCAGCTCTTCCTGCGCCAGGGCGCCGCGCCGAAGCTGCGCGTGGCCGACGAGAACGCCACCGCATCGATCAACTACACCTCCGGCACCACCGCGCGCCCCAAGGGCGTGCAGCTCACCCACCGCAACTGCTGGCTCAACGCGGTGACCTTCGGCTGGCACCTGGCCCTCACCGATCGCGACGTGTACCTGCACACGCTGCCGACCTTCCACTGCAACGGCTGGGGCATGCCGTACGCGGTGACCGGCATGGGCGTACGCCAGGTCGTCATCCGCAAGATCGACGGCGAGGAGATCCTGCGAGCGGATCGAGAGCGAGGGCGTGACCGTCCTCAACTGCGCGCCCGCCGTGGTCGCCGCCGCGCTCGACGCGGCCGCCGCGCGCCGGGCCAAGGGCGTGGCGGTGCCGGGCCAGGGCCGCGTGCGGGTGGTCGTCGCCGGTGCGCCGCCGCCGTCCAAGACGATCGAGCGGGTCGAGGCGGAGCTCGGCTGGGAGTTCATCCAGATCTACGGGCTCACCGAGACCTCGCCGCTGCTCACCATCAACCGGGCGCCGGCCGAGTGGGACGGTCTCGACGCCGCGGAGCGCGCCAGGCGCCTCTCGCGCGCGGGCGTCCCGGCGATCGGCGTGCGCATGCGCGTGGACGCCGAGGGCGAGGTGCTGGCGCGCTCGAACCACGTCTTCGAGGGGTACTGGGAGCAGCCGGAGGAGACGGCCAAGGCCATCGACGACGGCTGGTTCCACACCGGCGACGGCGGCTACCGCGAGGACGCCTTCGTCGTCATCAGCGACCGCAAGAAGGACGTCATCATCACCGGCGGCGAGAACGTCTCGTCGATCGAGGTCGAGGACTGCCTGTTCCAGCACCCGGCCGTGGCCGAGGTCGCGGTGATCGGCGTGCCCGACGAGAAGTGGGGCGAGACGATCAAGGCGCTCGTGGTGCTCCGGCCCGGGCGCCACGCGCCACCGAGCGCGATCTCATCGAGCACTGCCGCGGCCGCATGGCGCACTACAAGTGCCCGACCTCGATCGAGCTGCGCGACGCGCTGGTGCGCACCGCCACCGGCAAGCTCCAGAAGTTCAAGCTGCGCGAGCCGTACTGGGCCGGCCGTACGCGCCGTGTGAACTAGACGGCCCCGTGGCCAGCACCCGCCGCTTTCTCCCGACCACCCGAGGCCGACCTCGACGCGCGCGGCTGGGCGCAGCTCGACATCGTCATCGTCAGCGGCGACGCCTACGTCGATCACCCGGCCTTCGGGCCGGTCCTGATCGCGCGCTTCCTCGAGGGGCGCGGCTTCAAGGTCGGGCATCATCGCCCAGCCCGACTGGCGCAGCGCCGAGCCGTTCCGGGCGCTGGGCAAGCCGCGGCTCTTCTTCGGCGTCTCCGCCGGCAACCTCGACTCGATGCTGAACCGGCTCACCGCGCAGAAGAAGAACCGCGTCGGAGGATCAGTACAGCCCGGGCGGCCGCACCGGCTGCCGGCCCGACCGCGCCACGCATCGTCTACGCCCAGCGCTGCCGCGAGGCCTTCCCCGACGTGCCGATCGTGCTCGGCGGCATCGAGGCCTCGCTGCGGCGCATCGCCCACTACGACTACTGGAGCGACACGGTGCGCCGCTCGATGCTGCTCGACGCCAAGGCCGACCTGCTGGTCTTCGGCATGGGCGAGCGGCCGGTCTGGGAGGTCGCCGACCGCCTGCACCGCGGCGAGCGCATCGTCCGACATCCGCGACGTGCGCGGCACGGCGTTCCTCATCAACGACGCGGAGATGAAGCGCCACGAGGCCGATCCCGGCCCGCATGGTGGCCGACCGCAAGACGGTGGTGCTGCCGTCCTACGAGGAGGTCGTCGCCGACAAGCGCGCCTTCGCGCTGATGTCGCGCAGCTTCCAGCTCGAGACCAACCCCGGCAACGCGCGCCCGCTGGCCCAGCGCCACGGCCAGCGCGGCGTCTACTTCAACCCGCCGGCGTTCCCGCTGGAGGACGGCGCGGGCAGCGGCGGCGGCGTCCGTCTCGATGGACGAGCTGTACGACCTGCCGTTCACCCGCGTGCCGCACCCGATGTACACGCGAGCGGATCCCCGCCTACGAGACGGTGAAGCACTCGGTGGTGCTCATGCGCGGCTGCTTCGGCGGCTGCACGTTCTGCTCGATCACCGAGCACGAGGGGCGCGTCATCCAGAACCGCTCGGCCGAGAGCGTGCTGCGCGAGATCCGCGCGCTGCGCCGCATGGGCGACTTCCGCGGCACCATCACCGACCTCGGCGGCCCGACCGCCAACATGTACAAGATGGCGTGCAAGAGCCCGGAGATCGAGTCGAAGTGCCGGCGCCTGTCGTGCGTGCACCCGGGCGTCTGCGAGAACCTCAAGACCGACCACGGCCCGCTGATCAAGCTGATGCAGCCGGTGCGCAAGGAAGACGGCGTCAAGCACGTCTTCATCGCCAGCGGCGTGCGCTACGACCTGGCCGAGCGCTCGCCGGAGTACGTCGAGGAGCTGGCCCGCCACCACGTCGGCGGCCAGCTCTCGGTCGCGCCCGAGCACGTGAGCCCGCGCGTGCTCGAGAAGATGAAGAAGCCCGGCATCGAGAGCTACGAGCGCTTCCAGAGCGATGTTCGCCTGCGCCAGCAAGGACGCCGGCAAGGAGCAGTACGACATCCCCTACTTCATCAGCGGCCACCCCGGCTCGACGCTGGAGGACATGGTCGACCTGGCGCTGTGGCTCAAGAAGAACGGCCGGCGGCCGCGCCAGGTGCAGGACTTCATCCCCACGCCGATGTCGATGGCCACGTGCATGTACTACACGGGCATCGACCCGCTCACGATGCAGCCGGTCTACACGGCGACCGGGCTGCGCGAGAAGCGGCTGCAGAAGGCGCTGCTGCTCTACTGGAACCCCGACCAGTGGCCGCTGGCGCGCGAGGCGCTGCGCGAGGCCGGCCGCGGCGATCTGATCGGCAGCGGCCCCGAGGCGCTCGTGCCCGCCGAGGAACCGGGCGCGCGCCGGGTCTTGCGCACGACGTAGATCAGGGGTGGCGTCGTCGGGCCGCGGACGACGCGCCTGCTCGGAGCTCTGGAAGTTGACGCTGATCCGTGCGCCCAGCGTGCCCGACGCCTTGGGCACCGAGTGGACCCATTCCTCCTGGCAGCGACCGCCCATCACCACCAGGTCTCCGGCCGACGGATGCAACGCGATACTGGGGCCGCCGGCGCGGGGCTTGAGCAGGAAACGCCGTGTGGCCCCCAGCGTGAGGACGGGCACGATGCACTCGGGCCGGCGGCAGGAGAACCGGTCGCGATGCCAGCCGGTGCTGTCCTCGCCGCCGCGGTAGAGGTTGAGCCAGAGATTGTCGTAGCGGATTCCATAGTGCTCCGACAGCGCGTCGCAGGCGGTCACCAGCGCTGGGTGGGGTGCCTCCGCGAGCTGGCGGTACTCGGCGGTCAGCCTTGGCTCGAGGAAGCGCTGACGGAAGACCCACCGGTAGTGCGCTTGCCAGGGCACCGCGTCGGCGAGCCGCTGGAACAGCTCGTTGGCGCCGGCGAGCCAGCCAGGAAACACCTCGACCCACGACCGGGCGTCGAGCGGGGTGCGCCGGCCGGTCCGGAAGGCGGCATCAACGGTCGCCTCGCTGCGACTGGAGAAGAGGTCCGGCTGCCAGGAGACGTCCATGACCCATTGAAACACCGGCCGGACCACCACGTGAAACGCCTGGGGTCGCGCCTCGACGTGGCCGGGCGACCCGGGGCCACGTCGAGGCGGTCCGAGATCACCTCAGGTCGAAGCGATCGAGGTTCATCACCTTGGTCCAGGCCGAGACGAAGTCCCCGACGAACTTCGCCTGGGCATCGGAGCTTGCGTAGACCTCGGCCAGGGCCCGGAGCAGGGAGTTCGACCCGAAGACGAGGTCGACGCGCGTGCCGGTCCACTTGACCTGGCCCGTCTTGCGATCGCGCCCTTCGAACACGTCCTTGGCGTCCGAGGCCGCCTTCCACTCCGTGCCCATGTCGAGCAGGTTCACGAAGAAGTCGTTGGTCAGCGCTTCCGGGCGCTTGGTGAAGACGCCGTGCTTCGTCCCTCCGAAGTTGGTGTTCAAGACGCGCATGCCACCGACGAGCACCGTCATCTCGGGCGCGGTCAGCGTCAGCAATTGCGCCCGATCGACCAGCAGTTCCTCGGCCGATACCGGGTACGTGCCCCCGAGGTAGTTCCGGAAGCCATCGGCCACCGGCTCGAGGACGGCGAAGGACTCCGCATCGGTGTGCTCCGCCGAGGCATCCATGCGGCCCGGCGCGAAGGGCACCGTCACGGTGTGACCGGCATTCTTCGCCGCCTGCTCGACCCCTGCGCCACCGGCCAGCACGATCAGGTCGGCGAGCGAGATCTTCTTGCCGCCAGACTGGGCTTTGTTGAACTCGCTCTGGATGCCCTCCAGCGTCTGGAGGACCTTCGCCAGCTGGGCAGGCTGGTTGACGTCCCAGTCCTTCTGCGGCGCAAGGCGAATGCGCCCGCCGTTGGCACCGCCGCGCTTGTCGGAACCACGGAAGGTGGACGCCGACGCCCACGCGGTCGAAACCAGCTGCGAGACGGACAGCCCCGACGCCAGGACCTTGCCCTTGAGGGAGGCACTGTCCTGTTCATCGATCAACGTGTGATTGACGGCCGGGATGGGGTCTTGCCAGATGAGCGCTTCGGCCGGAACCTCCGGACCGAGGTAGCGGGCGCGCGGGCCCATGTCCCGATGCGTCAGCTTGAACCACGCCCGCGCGAAGGCGTCCGCGAACTGATCCGGATGCTCCAGGAAGCGCCGTGAAATCCTCTCGTAGGCCGGGTCGAGCCGCAGGGAGAGGTCGGTGGTCAGCATGGAAGGCGCGATACGCTTCGCCGGGTCGTGGGCATGCGGCACCGTACCGGCGCCCGCGCCCCCCTTCGGCTTCCACTGATGCGCGCCAGCCGGGCTCTTCGTCAGCTCCCATTCGTAGCCGAACAGGTGCTTGAAGTAGTCGTTGCTCCACTTCGTGGGCGTGGTGGTCCAGGTGACCTCCAGGCCGCTGGTGATCGTGTCGGCGCCCTTGCCCGTGCCGAAGGTGCTCCGCCAGCCGAGGGCTTGCTCCTCGATGGGGGCCGCTTCGGTATCTGGCCCCACGTGGGACTCGGGGCCGGCGCCATGGGTTTTGCCGAACGTGTGGCCGCCGGCAATCAGCGCGACGGTTTCTTCGTCGTTCATGGCCATGCGCTTGAACGTCTCGCGAATATCCGTGGCCGCCGCGATCGGATCCGGGTTGCCGTTCGGGCCCTGCGGATTGACGTAGATCAACCCCATCTGCACGGCGGCCAGCGGATCTTCGAGATTCCGTTCGCCCGAGTACCGCTTGTCATCCAGCCACTTCTCCTCGGAGCCCCAGTAGACCTCTTCCGGTTCCCAGACGTCTGGACGCCCGCCGCCGAACCCGAAGGTCTTGAACCCCATCGATTCCAGCGCGACGTTGCCGGCGAGGACCAGGAGGTCGGCCCACGAAATTTTCTGGCCGTACTTCTGCTTGATCGGCCACAGCAGCCTGCGCGCCTTGTCGAGGTTCACGTTGTCGGGCCAGCTGTTCAGCGGCGCGAAGCGCTGCTGGCCGGACCCGGCGCCGCCGCGGCCGTCGCGAGTACGGTACGTGCCGGCGGCGTGCCATGCCATGCGAATGAACAACGGTCCGTAGTGACCGAAGTCCGCCGGCCACCAGTCCTGCGAGTTGGTCATCACCGCCGCGAGATCCTTCTTCACGGCCGACAGGTCGAGGCTCTTGAACTCCTTGGCGTAGTTGAAGCCCTGGGCCATGGGATCGAATTCGCGCAGGAGCTTGAGGTTGAGCTGATTGGGCCACCAGTCCTGGTTCGACCGGGCGCCGCCCGCCGTGTGCATGAATGGGCACTTGGCTTCCGTTGACATCTGCTCTCTCCTTTGGTTTTGCGGACCCTCCAATATCACCCGCGCAATATCACCCGCGTGCCGACGTGGGCCGGCTTCCGGTACTTCGCGTCCTGTCACGAGCATGCCGCCGATCCGGGCAGCCCGCCAGCACTTTGCCCCTATCGCGGTGATAGTGGCGGGCTATGAGCGGCGGGGATCGAAGGCACGCAAGTCGATCGTCGTGGCGGCGCCGGTGACGATGAGCTCGGCGAGCGCGAACCCCGTGCCCGGCGCGTTCAGCATGCCCCACGGTCCGTGTCCCGTCGCGACGTACGCGTTCCTCACGCCGGGCACGCGGCCGATCAGCGGCAGGCCGTCGTCGGTGACCGGGCGGTAGCACGCCTGCCGCCGCGTGATCGGCGCCGCCGCCAGCGTCGTCGACACACGCCCGGCCGCGCGCGCCAGCACCGCGCACGCGTCGTCGTCGACCACCACGCCTTCCGGCGACTCCGGCAGCGGCTGCGGATCGGCCATGCCGCACACGTAGACGCTGCCGTCCGGTCGCGGAAAGATCTCCGGCTCGAGGCTTCGGCCGTCGGCCGTGCGGTAGTCGACGAAGAGCGCGTGCGCCGGCACGTCGGCGGCGTCCAGCGTCACGCTGTAGCCCTTGAGCCCGCGGATGCGCGGCAGCAGCCGGCCCGCCACGTGGCTGGTCCACGGCCCCAGCGCCAGCACCACCGCGTCGGCCGTCCAGCGTGGCGCCGTCGACGCGCACCCCGACCGCGGCGCCGTCGCGCTGCACGATCTCCTGCACCACACCGAGGCGGACGCGCGCGGGGGCGGCTTCGATCAGCGCGGCCGTGAACGACGCGGGATGGACCTGGGCCGTCGTCTCGGTGGAGCCGAGCGCGGCGGTGACGACGCCGGCGCCGTCCAGCCAGCGCGGCGGTGTCACCCGATGCTCGCCGCGCACGCTCCCCTGCTCGCGCGCGGCGAGCATGAAGGTGTCCACGCGGCGGTAGCCATAGTCGGTGGCGATGTCCTTGGCCAGCTCGGCGTGGAGCGCGAAGCTGGCGCGCGCCAGCGGCCCCAGCGCCGAATCGTCACACCAGTCGAGCGCGAGAAAGCCGCCGGACTTGCCGGAGGCGGCGCACGCCACGCCCGAGCGCTCGACCACGGTGACCTCGACGCCACGACGCGCCAGGAAGTACGCGGTCGCGGCGCCCATCACGCCGGCTCCGCAGACGACGACGTGCCGTGAGAGCACGTCACGCTCGATCCACCACGCGGCCGGCGGCTACTCGACGATGGCCTGGCGCACCATCTGGCGGAACAGCGTGCTGGTGTAGCCGCGCGCGGGTCCCGGCGCGCCCTGCAGCATCGAGCACGGTGATCATCTCTTCCTTGGGATCCACCCAGAAGGCCGTGCCGGCGGCGCCGCCCCAGCGGTACTCACCGACCGACCCCGAGACCCCGGCGATGCCCGGCGTCGTGCGGACGGCGAAGCCGAGGCCGAAGCCGTAGCCGGTGCCGACGCCGCCGCGCGGGACGATCTTCATGGGGCCGAGATGATCCGAGGTCATGAAGGCCACGGTGGTGGGACTGAGCAGGCGCCGTGCCGTCGAGCTGTCCGCCGTTGAGCAGCATCTGCAAGAAGCGCGCGTAGTCGGCCGCCGTCGACGCGCTGCCCGCCCCGCCGGCGTCGTTCTTCGGCGGCACCGTGACGTCCACCAGCTTGATCGGCTGTCCGGTGCTGGGCTCGATGGCGAGCGGCTGCGCGAGCCGGCCGAGCTTGGCGGCCGGCACCACGAAGCTCGTGTCCGGCATCTTCAACGGGCCGAAGACCCACTCGTCGAGAAAGCGACCGAGGGGCTGGCCCGACACTTTCTCGACGACGCGCCCGAGCACGTCGGTGGACAGGCTGTACTCCCACGTCGTGCCCGGCTGATGCGCGAGCGGCACCTTGCCGAGCCGCTCGATCTGCTCCTCAGGGGTGACGTTGGCCCAGTCGACGCCGTTCTTCGCGTAGAGCTCCTTGATCTGCTGGTTGGGCGTGAACGAGCCGTAGACGAGACCGGAGGTGTGCCGGAGCAGGTCCTGGATGGTCATGTCGCGGTCCGCGGGCACCACGCTGTCGACGACCTTGCCGGTGGCCGGGTCGAGCTGCGACACGCTCACCTCGCGCTTGGCGAGCTGCGGCAGGAACTTCGCCACGGGATCGCTGAGGAGGAGGTTGCCGTTCTCCATCAGCATCATCGCCGCCACCGAGGCGAAGGGCTTCGTCATCGAGTAGAGCCGGAAGATGGCGTCCTTGCCCATCGGCGCGCCGCTGGCCGGGTCGCGCACGCCAAAGCTCTCGAAGTAGACGACGTGCCCCTTGCGGGCGACGAGGGCGACCGCGCCGGGGAACTTGCCCGCCTCGATCTCGCTGCGCAGCGCGCGGCTCACCCGCTCCAGCCGCTCCGACGACAGTCCGACCGCTTCCGGCTTCGCCGTCGGCAGGCCCTGGGCCCACACGACGGGCGCGAGGATCACGAGGCTGAACAGGGTGCCGAGGGTGACGAGGCGTCTCATCGCTGACCTCCGGGTGGAAGGCGAAGCGGACCAGTAATCGCTGCGGACACTACGCCGGCCGGTCAGACGTTGTCAAACCACCGGCCTCAGCGCGACGTCGTCGGCAGCTTCACCGCGGGGGGCGTGATGGGCGCGACCTCGTTCACGGCCCAGCCCAGCGCGGCGAACTCCTTCCTGGCGCGCGGCGAGAATCGGCCCGTGGTCCAGATGCCGCGCTGCTTGGCCTTGAGGTCGGCGCGGCGGGCGAAGGTGGCGACGTTCTGGGTCCACGCGATGTAGTCCACGGGCGCCGGGACCGCCACCGCCCCGGCGCGCGTGCGCCCGGTCACCATACCCTGCGCGCTGAGCGCGGCCAGCGGCGTGGTGGCGTGGACCGCCGCGAGCATGTTGACCGCGGTGGCCAGGAATCGCGCCTCGTCCTCACTCCGTGCGGTGGCGGCCAGCCCGATCGCCCCGGCGCGTCCGGTCACGCCGTCGAGTGTGCCCAGCCCGTTGGTGAGCCAGGTCAGCATGGTGAGCGAGTACCACGGGTTCTTCATGAGCGCCTTGACCTGAGCGGCGGACGCGCCCATGGTCGCGAGCTTCTCGGCGTCCGCCTTCAGCACGTCGACGGGCTTGAGGTCCCAGACCATGTCGTTGGTGATGCTGGTGGCCGTGAGCAGCGTGGAGAACGGCACGACGACGGCGACCAGCAGGTTGAGGCCGACGCGCCCGGAGAAGGTCACCCAGGCGAAATCGCTGAGCTGCTCGGCGAGCACGACGTTGGTCGTGTAGGGGTCGACGCCGAGGCGCTTGGCCAGCGCCCGGCGCTCCTCCTCCCAGCCCAGCACGTCGATGGTGACGCTCCCGACGCGTTTGGAGACCTCCTCAGCCTTCTCGGTATCGCTCTTGCTCGGGTCGCTGCCCGCCTCCTCGACGTGCTGCTTGCCGATCTTGACGCGATCGTAGAATCGCGACGCGCCCGCACTGATGCCCTGGGCCGTCTCCTTGGGATTCATGATCATGTGCGCGCCCGCCTTGAATGGGCGCGCGGCGGCGGTCCCGGCGGCCTTGAGGAACTCCTCGCTCTTGCTCGTGCTCTCCAGCGTGTCCAAGGCGCCGACCTCAGTCACGCGGATGCGCAGCATCTCGAGACCGTGCGCCTCGAGCTTGCCGAAGTCGGACTGGATCGTGAAATTGCCGAGCAGGCCCTTGACGGGGACTTTGTCGGCGACCCGGAACCGGGCGCCCTTGAGCAGGATTGGGGGCGCGATGTCGCTCGCTTTGAGCGTCGGCGCCGGCTCGTAACCCGACTGAGCCCGCGCGCCCACCGGAGGCCCGGTCATCGTGAGGATCGTTGCTACCAGAACCAGCGAACGGCGGGCTCTCATCGCACTCTCCCCGACCTCGGCGCCTTTGCCGGGATCCGTCCTTCTCCGTCGGCTATGCTACGCCCCGGGGGGAGAATCGCATGAATACATCCGCGCTCTACCTGGTCCGCATGGACGTGGCCCACGATCACGAGGCGACCTTCAACGAGGTCTACGACCGCGAGCACGTCGGGAACCTTCGCGCCGTGCCCGGCGTGCAGCGGGCCAGCCGCTACCGGCAGCCGTCCCCGACGGACCCGCGCTACCTCGCCGCCTACGAGCTGGACAATCCGGGCGTCATCCAGACGGCGGCCTGGAAGACAGCGGGCGAGCTGGGCCAGTGGCCGACGGTGGTGCGTCCGCACACGATGAATCGCTATCTGACGCTCTACACGTGGGTCGGCGGCAGCGCGGCGCTCACCGGCAAGACGCCCTACGTCTTCTGGGTGATGATGGACATCGAGCCCCACCGCGAGGCCCTGTTCAACGAGCTGTACGACCACGAGCACCTGCCATTGCTGCTGAAGCTTCCCGGCTCGATCAACGCGGTCCGCTACAAGACAGACGCCTCCGGCGTGCCGCGCTATCTCTGCGCCTACGAGGTCGAGAACACGACGCTGCCCATGTCGAAGCTGTGGAACGACACGTCGGATATCGGGCGCTGGAAGCCGGAGGTGCGGCCCTACACCTACAACAAGCGCTACATCGTGAGCGAGCGGATCCTCACGGCCTGAGCCGGCCTCAGTCTCGGAGCTGTCGCTCGAGCCGGGTGCGGAATTCCTCGGGCAGGACCACGCCGCCCATGAGCTCGCGCGTGTCGACGAAGAACGCGCGCTCGAGCGTGGTGCCGTCGATGAGCCAGAACGTGAGCCAGTAGCGCGGCTCGCCGAACGCGTGCGCCTGCGGGCGCTCGACCGGGCTGCGCGCGAGCATCTCGACGAGCGCCTCGACGTCCGGCGGCGCGGTGATGGTGGCGGGATGGCGCGGGCCCCCCGGGATCGGCTGACCACGCTGGACGTCGATGGCGCGCACCTTGCCGGCGAGTCGGTACAGGTCGCCACCCACCTTGGCCCGCGGATTTCGCCACACCTGATAGAGAAAGATGCGGTCGCGCACCAGCGCGACAAGCCGGAACTCGGTCGCGTACCCCCGCATCGCGTAGATGCGGGTGCCGGCAGGCAGGAAGGCGGCGCCGGCGTCCATCCCGTACGGACACCCCCGCACGTCCTCGCCGAGCGAGCACTGGATCGCGCCGAACTCCGTGCCGAGATCGCCAGGGGTGAGCGCCCGTCCCGGCTCCTCCGGCCAGCGGATGTAGTCGATGCCGTCGAACGTGATGAAGTCGAGCGTGGTCGATGCCGCGGCGGGTCCGGCCAGCGCGATGACGCCGATGACCAGCGGCAGGGCACGGCGGACGAGTCGCGTGCGCAAGGCCAGGAGTATCGTCATGGCTGACATCGGCTAGAGTAGGCTCCGCCAGGGGCGATCACAAGAGAGGCCACCGTGAAGATCACGCAAGTCGCCGTCAACGTCGTGCGCGTGCCCGTCGATCACCCGTACCGCGCCGGTGGGCGCACGGTCGATGCCAACTGGCACGTCCTGGCGCGGCTCACCACCTCCGACGGGATCGAAGGCGTCGGCTACATCGTCTATCCCCGTCCGGATCTGATGACGACCATCGCCTCCGCCGCGCGCGAGCTGGGCGAGCAGCTCATCGGCCTGAGCGTGCTGGAGCCGGAGGCGGCGTGGGAGCGCCTGGCCCGGCGCGGCGACTGGGTCGGTCCGGGCGGCCTGCTGCACTGCGCCCTGGCCCCGCTCGACATCGCCGTGTGGGACGCCAACGGCAAGACGCTCGGCCAGCCGCTCTACCGCCTGCTCGGCGGATACCGCGATCGACTGCCGACCTACGCGAGCGACGGGCTCTGGTACAGCCTGTCGCCGGACGAGCTGGCCGCCGCGGCCAAGGCGCACGTGGCCCACGGCTTCGGCGCGGTCAAGCTGCGCCTGGGCCGCGAGGCGACGCCGGAGCTGGAAGTGCGTCGGGTGCAGGCCGTGCGCGAGGCGGTCGGCCCGGACGTGCGGATCATGGTCGACATCAACGAGACCTGGTCACCGCTGCAGGCCAGGCGCGGAGGGCGCGCCTTGCAGGAGGCGGGCATCGCGTGGCTCGAGGACCCCGTGCACCATCTCGACCTCGCCAGCCTCGCCGACCTGCGCCGTCAGCTCGAGATTCCCATCGCCGCCGGCGAGCATCTCTATCATCTCGACGCGTTCCGCGGCCTGCTGGAGGCGCGCGCGGTCGACGTGGTGATTCTCGACCTGGCCCGGGTCGGCGGCGTGACGCCGTGGCGGAAGATCGCCGGGCTCGCGCAGGCGCATCGGGTGCCCGTGTGCGGTCACGTCGTCCCCGAGATCCAGGTGCACCTGCTGGCCTCGATCGCCAACGGCCATCAGGTCGAGTACGTGCCGCGCTCGGCCGGCATCCTCGCGGCGATGCCGAAGGTCGAGCACGGCGAGCTGGTGGCGCCATCGGGCCCCGGGCTCGGTCTCGAGCTCGACGACGCCGCGGTGCGACGCTACCAGGTCGCCTAGCCGTGCAGTACGGCTGCGCGTTCTGTGGCGAGGACAACGAGGTCGTCGTCGATCCAAGCGGTGGCCGGCAGCAGACCTTCACGGAAGACTGCACCGTGTGCTGCCGACCCAACCTCATCACGCTCACGCTCGACGACGACGGGGACGTCGTCATCGAGGTCAGCCAGGAATACGAGGCCTGAGCGACTTCAGTCTGACCATCAGCGGCTGCCCGGCACGACGCCGGCCGGCAGCGATTCGATGTGGGCGCAGATCTCGCGCGGGCGCGTGAGCCAGACGCGATCGCGGTGCTGCAGGATGTGCTGCAGCGCCCGGCGCAGCCGACGGATGCGGTACGGGCGGCCGAACACGAACGGGTGCAGCGAGATCGGGCATACCAGCGGCTGGCGCGCCGACTGGGCCAGCATCTCGTCGAACTGGTCGACGATCAGATCGGCGAACTCCTGGGACGTGTAGTGGTACCAGATGATCCCCCGCGTGTCGTTGACCTCGATCGGATAGGGCACGGTGAGGATGCGGCCCTTGCGAGTACGGATCCAGATCGGCTGATCGTCCATCGTCCAGTCCATCACGTAGCGGTAGCCGGCCTCCTGCAGGAGGTCCATGCGTCACCGCGCTGTTGGACAGCCACGGGCTCATCCAGCCCGCCGGCGGCTTGCCCTCGTTCTTGGCGATGGTGGCGGTGACCTCGGCGATCAGCGCACGCTCCTGGTCCTCGCTCAGGTGCCCCTGCTCGTCGGAGTTGGTCACGCCGTGGCCGAGGATCTCGTCGCCCCGGGCGCGCAGCCGCGCGGGGATGTCCGGCGCCGCCTCGTACACCGCGGTGTTCATCTGCGCCTCGGCCGGCATCCCGAGCTCGTCGAGCAGCTCGAAGAGGCGCCAGATGCCCACGCGGTTGCCGTAGTCGCGCCAGCTGAAGACGCTGTGGCTCTGCGCCTGATCGGGCGGCGCGATGGCCGCGCCCTTGCCGACGCCGTACCCGAACGCCTCGATGTTGAGCGCCAGGTAGACGGCCAGCCGGCGCCCGCCCGGCCACGAGTAGTCGGGACGGCTGGTGATGCTGGAATAGTCATAGCGTCCGTGCGTCGGCAGCATGTCGGATGTTCCTCCCCTGGGTGGTGACGTCGCCGGTCAGCGGGCCTTCAGCTTCACGTCTTCGTACGGCGCGGAGAACGCATAGCCGGCGATGAGGCCGAGCCCGGATTCCTCCACGCGCGCGCCGACGCCGTTGACGAAGGCCAGGTCGTAGAGCGGCGCGAACAGCGCGCGCTCGTACACCAGCTGCTGCACCTTCTTCAAGATCGCCTCGCGCCTGGCCCGATCGAGCTCGGCGGCCTGCTCGCGGAGCAGGCCATCGAGGTCGGGCGAGCCGCCGGAGGCGAAGATTCCGTCGGAGGCCAGGTAGGCCTCGAGCCGCGTCGCCGCGTTGCCGGCCGAGCCGGCGATGATCTGCACCAGGTTCTTGAGCTTCCGGTCGGCCGAGGCTCTTGTTGAAGGCCGCGCGCTCCAGCGGCCGCAGGCGGGCCCGGATGCCGACCGCTTGCAGAAACCCCATGACGGTCTCGGCGGCGTCGGCCGAGGTCTGATCGCAGGAGTAGTCGCCGGCGTCGAAGCCGTTGGGATAGCCGGCCTCGGCCAGCAGGCGCTTGGCCCGCGCGGGATCGAAGGCGTAGGCCGGCGGCGCCCAGTAGAAATCGCTCGTGCTCGCCACGATGCTGTAGGTGATGCGCGAGAGCCCGCCGGTGCGGGCGGCGTCGATGGCCGGCCGATCGATCGCGTGATTGGCGGCCAGCCGCACGCGGCGGTCGTGCCATGGCGACTTGGCGTCCCACTGGTCGGGAAACGAGAGCCAGTGGGTCGAGGGGTACACGGGCTTCAGCGCCAGGCCGGGCGTCCGGCGCACGTCGTCGGCCAGCTCGCCGACCATGGAGAAGGCGATGTCGACTTCCCCGCGCTTGAGCGCCACCAGCCGCGTGGAGGGGTCGGGGATGACACGCATCACCAGGCGCTTCACGGCCGGCGGCTTGCGCCAGTACCCGTCGAAGGCCTCCAGCACCAGCTCGATGCCCGGCGTGAACGAGACGAAGCGATAGGGGCCGGCGCCGATCGGAAGCTTCTTGAACCCGTCGTCGCCGACCTTCTCGACGTACTTCTTCGGCACGATCCACGCGGCGCTGGTGGTGACGGTCCCGAAGTAGGTCAGGAAGTCGGGCCACGGCTGCTTGAGGCGAATGCGCACACGGCCGGGGTCGGGCGTGTCGACGGCGGCGACGTGCTCCTTCAGCGTCTTGGCGTGGATGCCGCGGTAGCGGTCCCACGAGAACTTCGCGTCCTCCGCGGTCACCGGCTCGCCGTTGTGGAACTTGCGCCCCCTTGCGGAGGACGAACTCGTAGACGAGCCCGTCGGGTGAGACGGTCCACGACTCGGCCAGCGCCGGCGCCACCCCCTTGCCCGGCAGCGGCTTGACCAGCGCATCGTGCAGGCCGTAGAGGACCATGAACGAGGTGCCGATGATCGTCTCGGCGGGATCGAAGTACGCGGGCACCAGCGTGGTGTGCACGCCCCAGGTGAGCTGGCCGTCGGCGGCGGCCACGACGGGAGCCGTGCCGAGCAGGGCCGCGAGCAAAGCACCCGCGAGTGTTCGGGCGAAGCGGCGTCGGTTCATGCCGTGGACGGTAGGGCACGCGCCCGCCCAGTGCAACTGCGATGCTCGGCGAGCGTATGGTAAGGTGCGCGCCATCATTGCTCGAGGTAGCGGCGTCACGATGCCAATCGGTCGTGCTCACGCGCTGGGCGCCGAGCCACGCGTCTGCTCGTTCGCTGGTCAGCGTCGACCGCCGTCCAGCGCAGGACGTCGTGGCTGACCGCGTGGCCGTGCTTTCGTCCCCCGGGGGCTCCGGCGTGGCGACGAGCGTCGCCGGCCACAGCGTCGAGCTCGAGGCGATCACCCATCGCTTCGGGGCGACCACTGCCGTCGACGACGTCCGCCTGACCATCGAGGCCGGCGAGCTGGTGGCCCTGCTGGGTCCGAGCGGCTGCGGCAAGACCACGCTGCTCCGGATCATCGGCGGCTTCGTCACGCCCACCGCGGGCAGCGTGCGGGTCGACGGCCGCGCCATCGATCACCTGCCCGCCAGCCGCCGCGACATCGGCATCGTCTTCCAGAACTACGCGCTCTTCCCCCACATGACGGTCTACGAGAATGTCGCGTACGGTCTGCGGGCGCGCCGGGCGTCGGGGAGCGCGATCCGCGAGCGCGTGGCGGCGATGCTCGCGGTCGTGCAGATGGAGCTTCTACGCGATCGCATGCCGCGCCAGCTCTCCGGTGGCCAGCAGCAGCGCGTGGCGCTGGCCCGGGCGCTGGCCGTCGAGCCGCGCATCCTGCTGCTCGACGAGCCGTTCGGGGCGCTCGACAAGAACCTGCGCCTGGACATGCAGATCGAGGTCAAGCGCCTGCAGCGGCAGTTCGGCATCACCGCCATCCTGGTCACGCACGATCAGGAAGAGGCCATGAGCCTGGCCGATCGCATCGCGGTCATGCAGCGCGGACGCGTGGAGCAGTTCGCCAGCCCGGTCGAGGTCTACGACCGGCCGCGCACGCTCTTCGTCAACAGCTTCGTGGGCACCGCCAACCTGCTGGCCGGCCAGGTCGTCGAGCGCGCCGGCGGCGCGTGCCGCGTGACGCTGGCCGCCGGCGCCACCGTTGCGCTCCCGGTGGCCTGCGACGGCGGGCGCGTCGTCGTCTCGGCACGGCCCGAGAACCTGAAGCTCTTCCCGACGGCGGGGCCCGGACGCTGGCCCGTCGAGCTGCGCATCCGTATGCCGGTGGGCGCGCAGACCGTGAGCGAGGTCGTCACCCGCAGCGGCGAGTCGCTCAAGATCACCGAACCGCGCGAGCTGCTGGTGTCGCCCGGCGACGCCAGCGGGGCGCTCTACTGTGGCATCGTGACGCCGTCCGCCGTATCCATCTTCCCGGCGCCGACTCCGGTGCCGGCGCGTCAGTGAGGAGGCTCACCATGGCCCACTTCGAGATCTCGCGCCGCGCCCTGCTGGCCGGCGGCGCGGTGCTCGCCACGACCACGATGCTGCCGCGCGCGGGGCACGCCGCCGGCCGCGTCGTCTCCCCCGCCTACCCGGGCCCGTGGGAGGAGGCGTACCGCGCGGTCGTGCTCCCCGCGGTGAAGAAGTCCGCCGACGTCGACACGGTGCTGACGCCGCTGCTCTCCCTCGACCAGGTGGCCAAGGTCAAGGCGTCGCGCTCTGTCCCGCCGCTGGATGTGTTCATGCTCGACCCGGGACCGGCGGTCATCGCCATCGAGGACACGCTCGTCGACAAGTTCGATCCTTCGCGGTGCAAGAACATCGGTAACCTCCAGAAGGCCTTCTACGACGACTGGGGCGTGGCGGTGGCCGCGCAGATCGTCGGGATCGCCTACAACCCCAAGAAGGTCGAGCGGCCCAAGGGCTGGAAGGATCTGTTCGAGGCGAAGTACAACGGCAAGGTCGGCATCTCCGGCTTCGGCACCACGTTCGGGACGTCGTCGCTGATCGAGATCAGCAAGCTCTACGGCGGCTCGCTCACCAACGTCGATCCGGCCTTCGCGCAGCTCAAGAAGTGGCTGCCCAACGTGGCCGTCATCGCCCAGAACCCGGTGGCGGTGAACACGCTGTTCCAGCAGGGCCAGATGGACGTGACGTACACGAACTACCAGACGGTCTCGACGCTCAAGGCCCGCGGGGTGGACATCGAGTTCGTCAAGCCCGAGACCGGCCCCATCACCTTCTACACCACGCTGCACGTGGTGAAGAACGCGCCCAACCGCGACAACGCCTACGCCTTCATCGACACCGTGCTCAGCACTGAGGTGCAGGCCGCCTTGCAGAAGCCGCCCTACAGTCTGCTGTCGGTCAACAAGAACGTGCCGCTGCAGCCCGACATCCCGGCCGACATCGTCAAGTCGCACGCCGAGCTGGCGAGCTTCATCCACCACGACTGGCGCCAGATCAACCCGCATCGCGCGGCGTGGATCGAGCGCTTCAACAAGGAGATCCGGCAATAGCCGGACGTCGGCGCGCGGCGGCGCCGGGAGCGCGCGAGGGGCTGCTGGCTCTGCCCCTGGCGCTGTTCTTCGCCTTCTTCTTCCTGGCCCCGCTGGCGCTGCTGGCCGGCATCAGCCTGCGGGTGACGCCGCAATTCGAAGGGCTCGGCCTGTCCCAGTACGCCAAGTTCGCCGGCGACCCCTTCAACTGGAGCGTGCTCGGCCAGACGCTGCTGCTCGGCGTGAAGACGGTGGCGCTCACCGCCCTGATCGGCGTGCCGCTCGGCCTGCTCTTCCGGGAGGCGCCGCGGCGCCTGCAGCCAGTGCTGCTCTTCGTGATCGTGCTCCCCCTGCTCACCAGCGTCGTGGTCCGGACCTTCGCGTGGATCGTCATCCTCGGCCGGGAGGGGCTCATCAACAACGCGCTCATCGGTCTCGGCCTCATCGGCGCGCCGCTGCGCATGCTGCACACGGAGGCGGGGCTGGTGATCGCGCTGTCGCAGATCGAGATGCCGCTCATGCTGCTGCCCCTCATCAGCGTCATGTCGCGGCTCGATCCAAACCTCGAGGATGCCTCGGCCGCCCTCGGCGCCGGCCGCTGGCGTACGTTGTTCCGCGTCACCCTGCCGCTCAGCCTGCCCGGCCTCCTCGCCGGCTGCCTGCTGGTCTTCGCCAGCTCGGTCACCGCCTTCGTGTCGCAGACGATCATCGGCGGCGGCCGGATGATCCTGATGCCCTTCTACCTCTGGCAGCAAGCCACCACGCTCTTCAACTGGCCCTTCGCCGCCACGCTCTCGATGGTCCTGCTCGTCTCGGTCCTCGCCGTCGTCACCACCCTCAACGTCCTCGGCCGCCGCAGCCGCGCCATCGCCCAGGCCTGATGACCGCCCCTCACGCCCGCCGCTAGCCCCATGGCCAAGCGCGCCAGCGCCGGCGATATCTCGTACCGCGTGGTGCTCGGCCTGCTCGGGGCCGTTGCGCTGCTGATCCTGATCGTGCCCGTGGTGGTCGTGCTGATCACGTCGTTCACCGACTCGCGCTCGCTGCGCTTTCCCCCGCCGGCGCTGTCGCTGCGCTGGTATCGCAGCCTCTTCGACCCCGTGCAGTCCGCGCAGATCCACACCGCGGCCTGGCACAGCCTGGTGGTGGCCGCCTCGTCCACGACGATCGCGGTCGTGCTGGGGACCGCGGCCGCGCTGGCGATCACGCGGCGGCGCACATGGTGGAGCCAGACGCTCGACGCGCTCTTCATGTCTCCGCTGATCCTGCCCACGCTGGCCTTCGGGCTCGCCGCGCTGATGTTCTTCAGCACGCTGGGGCTGCCGCTGTCGATCCCGCTGATGATCGTCGGCCACGTCGCGGTCATCGTCCCGTTCGTCCTGCGCACGACGATCGCCAGCCTCTCCCAGCTCGATCGCGGTCTCCTCGATACCTCCGCCAGCCTGGGCGCCGGCGCGTTCTACACCTTCCGGCGGGTCACCCTGCCGGTGATTCGACCGGGCATCCTGGCCGGCGCCTTCATCGCCTTCATGGCCTCGCTCGACAACGTCTCGGTCTCGTTGTTCCTGTCCGCGCCGGAGACCGACGTCCTGCCGCTGCGCATGTGGAGCATGCTGGAGAGCACGCTCGACGTGCGGACGGCGGCGGTATCGGGCGTGCTGATCTTCACCACCGCCCTGCTCGTCGTCGTGATGGACCGGGTCGTCGGGCTCACGCGCCGGATCTCGTGACGCCCCGAGTGATCGGCGCCATCGGCTGCGGCGGCGGCACGGGCGAGCAGGATCATCGGTGCGCCGTCGCGGGGGCGGCCACCATATAGGTGCCCGCCGTGTGCTACGGTTACGCCATGCCATCCTCCAGCGATCGCCCTTCCGCGCCCACCGCGTCGCTCGCGCTCGGCGGGCTCCTTCTCCTCGCGTCGCTCCTCGTCGGGCCCGTGCTTGCTCAGGCGCAAGCCGCCAAGCCGCCCGCCGGCGAGCTGCGCTGGGCCCTGCACGTCACGCTGGCCGCGCGGTGGCTCGACCCGGCCGAGACGGAGGCGTTCAGCACGCCGTTCATGGTCATGTACGCGATCCACGACGCCATGGCCAAGCCGATGCCGGCCGGGCTCATCACGCCCAGCCTGGCGGAGTCGTGGACCGAGGCCAGGGACCATCTGACCTACACCTTCGTGCTGCGCAAGGGCGTGCGCTTCCACAACGGCGAGCCGGTGACCGCCGAGGACGTGAAGTTCTCGTGGGACCGCTACAAGGGCGCCAGCGCCAAGCTGCTGCACGACAAGGTCAAGGAGGTGACCGTCGTCGATCCCGGGGACGGTCCGCTTCTCCCTGAAGGAGCCGTGGCCCGACTTCATCACCTTCTACGGCACCACCGCGTCGGGCGCCGGCTGGATCGTGCCGAAGAAGTACGTCGAGAAGGTCGGCGAGGACGGCTTCAAGGCTGCGCCCATCGGCGCCGGGCCTTACAAGGTCGTCTCGTTCAAGCCCGGCGTGGAGCTGGTGCTGGAGGCCTTCGACGGCTACTGGCGCAAGGCGCCGTCGATCAAGCGCCTGGTGATGCGCTCGATGCCGGAGGAGAGCACGCGGGCCGCCGCGCTGCGCGCCGGCGAGGTCGACATTGCGTTTCTGTTGACCGGGCCGACCGCGGACTCGGTGCGCAAGGTGTCGGGCTTCCGGCTGGCCGCCCCGCTGGTGAGCGGCGCGTTCTGGCTCGAATTGCCCGAGCAGTGGGATCCCAAGTCGCCGTGGGCGGATGCGCGGGTGCGGCTGGCCGCCAGCCACGCCATCGACCGCCCCGGCATCAACCAGGCCGAGATGCTCGGCTTCGGCCGCCTCACCGGCAACTACGTCCCGCGCATCTTCCAGTTCGCGGTGGCGATGGAGCCGCACGCCTACGATCCGGCCAAGGCCAAGAAGCTCCTGGCCGAGGCCGGCTACGCCAACGGCTTCGACGCCGGCGACTTCAACCCGTTCCCGCCGTACGACTCGATGGGCGAGGCGGTGATCGGCAATCTGCAGGCGGTGGGGATCAAGAGCCGCTTGCGCACGATGGAGCGCGCCGCCTACTTCACCGCCTGGCGCGAGAAGAAGCTGCACGGCGTGATCAAGGTGATCACCGCGGCGTTCGGCAACGCGGCCACCCGGCTGGAGCCCTACGCCACGAAGAACGGCGTCTACGCCTACGGCTCGCTGCCGGAGATCGACGATCTCTACTCCCGGCAGGCGCGCGAGCTCGATCCCAAGAAGCGCGAGGCCATGGTCCACCAGATCCAGCAGATCATCCGCGACAAGGTCACGGCCATTCCGCTCTTCGAGCAGGCGTTCATCTGGGGCGTGGGGCCGAGGGTGGCCGAGGCCGGAGACGGCCGCATCCCCGGCTTCTCGTACTCGGCGCCGTTCGAGGACCTGAAGCTCAAATAGCCGGCCCCGCGTGGCGAGAATCGATCTCATCGACGTCGGCAAGACGCTGACGGAGTCGGCGCGGCGCGGCGGGGCGGAGTCGATGTTCCGCATCGAGCACCTCAGCCTGAGGATTCCCGACGGCCAGACCATGGTCGTCCTGGGGCCGAGCGGATGCGGCAAGACCACGCTGCTCCGGATCATCGCCGGGCTGATCCGGCCCGATTCGGGCGAGGTGCGCTACGACGATGTGGACGTGGCCGACATGGCGCCCGGGGCTCGGCGCATCGGCATGGTGTTTCAAGGCTACGCGCTCTACCCGCACTTCACTTCCCGGAAGAACGTCCTGTCGTACTTCCTGTTCCGGAAGAAGACGCCGGAGCTGGACGCCCTGGCCCGGGCCAAGTACCAGCGGACCAGCGAGCTGATGGGGGTCGAGCTCGCCTACCTGCTGGACCGCAAGCCGACCACGCTGTCCGGCGGCGAGAAGCAGCGGGTGGCCCTGGGGCGCTGCATCACCCGCGACGCGGCGATCTTCCTGGTCGACGAGCCGTTCGCCAACCTCGACCAGGCCCTGCGCGAACGCTACCGGGTGAACCTCAAGATCCTGCTGCGGCAGTTCAACATCACCACCGTGTACGTGACCCACGATCACCACGAGGCGCTGATCCTGGCCGACGCCATCGCGGTGATGGACCGCGGGCGCATCGAGCAGGTCGGCACGCCCCAGGCGATCTATGAGGCGCCGAAGAACGTCTTCGTGGCCGGCTTCCTGAACCTCAACGTCGGCACGCCACCGCTCAGCCTCATCGACGCGCCCCTGCTGCCCGCGCACCGCGAGGCGGCCGACACGGTGGTGGGCGTGCGCCCGGAGGACGTCGAGATCGTCCCGCTGGACGATGCGGTCCTGCGCGGCACCGTGGCCAGCGCGCTCCGCCTGCCGGTGCGCGACACCATGCTGCTGACCATCCGCGTGGGCGCGCACGAGATCCACGCGCAGATCCCCGGAGGCGTGTCGGTGCGGCCCGGCGATTCGATCGGGCTGCGGTTCACGCAGTACCACCTGTTCGACAAGGCCTCGGGCGAGCGGCTGCGCAGCCATCGCCCGCTTGCATAGGAGACCCGATGCCCGATCCAGCTTTCTCCCTCGACAAGAAGATCACCCTGGTCGTTGGCGCGGCCAACGGCATCGGACGCGCCACCGCGCTGGCCTACGCCGCCGCCGGCGCCGCGGTCACCTGCGCCGACGTCGAGGAGCCCGGCGCCAAGACCACCGCCGCCGACATCGAGGCGGCGGGCGGTCAGGCGCTGCCGGTGCGGCTCGACGTCACCGACGGCGCCAGCTGCCGCGCCGCGGTGGCCGCCACCGTGGCCCGCTTCGGCGGGCTCGACGTGCTCATGTACGGCGCGGCCGACAATGATCCCGCCGCCACGGTGCTGGAGATGGACGAGGCCACGTGGGACCGCACGGTGCGGATCAACCTCACCGGGGCGTTCCTGATGGTCAAGGCGGCGCTGCCTCCGATGATCGCGCGCGGTGGGGGGAGCGTGATCCTGATCGCCTCGCAGCTCGCCCGCGTCGGCGCGGCGGCGAGGCCGGCGTACTGCGCCACCAAGGGCGCGCTGATCCAGCTCGCCCGGTCGCTGGCCATCGACCACGCCGCGCAGGGCATCCGCGCCAACACGCTGTCGCCCGGCGCGATCGAGACGCGGCGAATGCTCCAGCGTCACCGGGACATGGACGAGGCGCGCCGCACGCTGGGGCCCAAGCACCTGCTGGGCCGGCTCGGAAAGCCCGAGGAGATCGCCCGCGCGGCGGTCTATCTGGCCAGCGACGCCTCGAGCTTCATGACCGGCAGCGACCTGCTCGTCGACGGCGGCTATACGGCGGTTTGAGTGGGGGGCCCCGATATGGCCCCCCACACCCCCCAGTCGTTCGGAGCGCCCCGGCGGAAGCCGTGGCGCTCCTCGTTAACCGGCTGGCGCTGGCGATCCGTTGATCGCGGTGGCGATGGCGTTCAGCAGATCTTGATCGTGGACCGGTTTGCAGAGGTAGGCGGCGGCGCCGGCGGAGAGGCAGCGCGCCCGCGTCTCCGGCTCGTCGTGCGCGGTGATGATGACCACGGGCAGCCGCGCGCCCGAGGCGGCCAGCTCGGCGAGCACGTCGAATCCGTTGGGCGCGCGCATCTGGAGGTCCAGGACCAGACAATCGGGGCGACGCTCGGGCAGCGCATCGAGGAAGTCCCGCCCCGAGGCGAACGTGGTGGCGTCCAGGTCGAAGGCGGTGAACAACCGACGCAGGGCCTTGCGGACCGACTCCTCGTCGTCGACGACGGCGATCCACCGGCGGCATGCCTGAGCCGAGCGAGACGTCGTCACACCCCGGGCATCGACGGCCGGCTCGACGACGTCTCGACACCGGACCGGTAGCCGGCCAGCGGCAGCGTGAAGGAGAAGGTCGCGCCGCCGGCGGGGTTGTTGCTGGCGTGCAGGTGACCACCGTGGGCTTCCACGATGGAGCGCGCGATCGGCAGCCCCAGGCCCATGCCGTCAGTCTTGGTCGTGTGGAACAGCTCGAAGAGATCGTCCAGCGCCTTGTCGCCGAGGCCGGGGCCGGAGTCGGTCACCACCACTCGCAGCGCATCGGCCCGCCGCTCGGTCCTGATCAGGATGCGCCGGCTCTCGACCGGGACGCTGGCCATCGCCTCGAGCCCGTTGAGCACGAGATTCACCAGCACCTGCTGGAGCTGGACCAGATCGCCCGGAAACGTCGGCAACGCCGGCTCGAGCTCCTGGACCACCTCGACGTTGCGGATCACGGCGTCGCTGTGCAGGAAGCGGACGACGTCCGAGATGAGCTGGTTGACGTCGATCGTCACCAGCTCGGGCTCGCGCCGCCGCAGCATCGAGCGCAGGCGCTGCAGCACCCGGCTGGCCCGCTGGTCGTCCTCGATGATGTCCTCGATGATCTCGCGGATCTCCTCGAGGTTCGGCGTGGCGGACTGGAGAAACTTCCGCGCGGCCTGGGCATTGGCCATGATGCCGGTGAGCGGCTGGTTCACCTCGTGGGCGATGGTGGCCGTCAGCTGACCGAGGGTCGTCATCCGCACCACCCGGGCCAGCTCCTCGCGCATGCCGCGCGCCTCGGCCTCGGCGAGCTTGCGATCGGTGATGTCGACGCGGGCCAGCACCGCGCCGCCCGCGGCCCGGCGCAGCGGGCGCGCGCGGAGCTCGAACCACCGGGCGCGGTTGCCGTCGGTCAGCTGGAACTCGGTGGCGAACTGGACGAGCGTCCCCGCCAGCACGGAGGCGACCCCGGCGCGCACGTCGGCCACGGCGCCGGCGCCGCCCAGCACGGGCCGGCGCCAGAGGTCGAGATAGTTCACACCCAGGTGCTCGTCGGAAGCGAACGAGCCTCCGGTCGCCCGATCGCGCTCGTTCATGGCGATGATCGTTCCGGCCCGGTCGATGACCACGACCTTGTCGGGCAACGACTCCACGATGGCCGTGCTCAGCTGGCGGCTCTCGCGGACCGCGGTGTCGGAACGCCGCCGCGCCAGCACGAAGGCGAACGCCTTGGCGAGCAGCTGCAGCCGCTTCACGAGATCGTCCGGCCACTCGCGCGGCTGATCCACCGTGGCGAAGAACATCGTGCCCAGCACGGCATCGTCGAGCATCAGCGGCACGGCAATGTGCGACTGGGTCCCGACCCGCTCGAAGCTGCGGCGATCCACCGACGCCTCCGGCGGCAGCTCATCGAGGCGGGAAAATCGGTTGACCTGTCCCGCCCGCATCCGCGCCAGCGTCCACGGGTAGTGCACGGCGACATCCGCCGGGGGAATCGGGATGTCCGGATGCCGGGACCAGCGGAGCTGATGATAGACCCCCGCCTCTCGACGCTCGTAGTCCATGAGCGTGCCCTTGTCCACCCCGAGCGATTCACTGACGCGGGCCAGGGCCCGCATGACCGGCGCGTCGATATCCTCGGTCTGGATGGAGACGAGATCGGCGTGCACCTCCGACAGGAGCTCCTCGAAAGCCAGCCGCTCGGCCAGGGAGCGCTCGGCGCGATGCCGACGACGCCATTCGAGATACAGGATGCCGATCAGGACGGCTTCGAGAATAGAGATGACGACGATGGCGACGAGCCAGGCGTAGCTCTCCCAGAAACCGAGCCGCGGCGCCCGGGCGGCGAGCGCGAGCAGGATGACGAGCAGCACCTACCGCGCCGCCAGCCGCGTCTCGATGGCGCGCGCCACGTCGCGGCCGGCGGCGGCGCCGCGCTCGGCGAACTGGCGACAGAGCCCGGCGTAGCGGGCGGGATCGAGCAGCGCCTCGACCTGCGCGGCCGTGAGCCCCGCGCTCACGTGCGGGTCCTCGGCGAGCGTCTCGCGGAAGGGCCGCGACTGGGTGACCGAGGCCTGGGCGGCCTCGTACACCGCGTCGTGCGCGCGCTGCCGTCCGATCTGCTTGCCGAGCTCCAGCATGAGCGCCTCGGCCATGATCAGGCCGCCCGACAGGTCGAGGTTCTCCCGCATGCGCTCGGGAAATACCTGCAGCCCGTCGAACAGCACGATCATCCGCTGCAGCATGTCGCCGGTCAGCTCGCAGGCCTGCACCAGCGCCCGGCTCATCATGATGCTGGTGGTGCGATCGGCCTCGTGCTCCGTCTGCATGGCCTCCAGCGCCAGCGGCACCAGGGCGCGGATCTGCGCGGCGGCGGCGATGATGTCCTGCGAGAGCTTGGGATTGCGCTTCTGCGGCATGGTGCTGCTGCCCACCGTGCCCGGGCGGCACCGGCTCTTCCACCTCGCCGAACTCCTGCTTCATCAGCGTGTAGATCTCGCGCCCGATCTTGCTGGATGTCGCGGCCAGCATGCCCAGCAGCGTCACGTACTCGGCCTGGTGATCACCGATGGTGCGCGCCGGCACCGGCATCGGGCGCAGCCCCAGGCGCGCCGCCATCCTGTCCTGGGTGGCGAGCCCCGGCTCGCCGAGCGAGGCCAGCGTCCCCGCGCCGCCACCCAGCATGGCCACGAACACGCGATCCTCGCAGCCGCGCAGCCGCTCGACGTGGCGGGCACAGCTCGTCGATCCACACCGCCACCTTGAAGCCGAACGTCGCGGGCACCGCGTGCTGGCCGTGGGTGCGGCCCGGGCAGCAGCACGTCTTTCGTCCGCTCGGCCAGATCGGCGAGCGTCGTCAGAATGCTGGCCAGCTGGCGCAGGAAGATGTCGTGGGCCCGGCGCACCTGCAAGAGCTGGCCGGTCTGCGTGACGTTCTGGGTCGTCGCGCCCCAGTGCACGTAGCCGCCGGCGTCGCCGTCGCACGCCTGGTCGAGCGCCCACACCAGCGGCACCAGCGGATGGCCGGTCTTGGCCAGTCCCGCGCGCACCGCGGCGAGATCCAGATACTTCAGGTGCGCCTTGCTGACGATCTCGCGGGCGGCGCCGGCGGGGATGATCCCCAGCTCGGCCTGCGCCTCGGCCAGCGCGGCTTCCACGTCGAGCCAGGACTGAAAGCGCGCGGCCTCGCTGAACAGCGCGCGGACGCCGGGGTCGTCGAGGCGGAGAGAGGTCGGCTCCTCAAGCATCGAAGTGGTAGACGCGGGCGGTGTTGCCGCCCACGATCTTGGCCTGCTCGTCGTCCGGCACGCCGGCCAGGATCTCGGCCAGGATCTTCCGCGACTGGGGAAACGTGGACTCGCTGTGCGGATAGTCGGAGCCCCACATCATGTTGTCCACGCCGATCACGTCCCGCAGGCGGATGCCGATGGCGTCCTCCTGGAAGCTGAGCACGACGTTGCGGCGGAAGAAGTCGCTCGGGCGCATGCCGTCCTTGAAGCGATAGATCGCCTCGCCGTGACGCTCGCGGTACGTGTAGTCCATGCGTGGAGAGCACGTGCGGCGCCCACGCCAGCTCGAACTCCACGATGGCCAGCGTGAGCGCGGGATGGCGCTCGAAGACGCCGGAGAAGATCATGTCGCACATCGACAGCGCCGGATAGAACGCCTTCGTCGCGCGGCTGCTCGCGTCGCGCAGCGTCTTGTCGCCCGCCCCGCGGATCTTGCCCTGCCGCCGCGTGGCGGTGTGCAGGCTCAGCGGCATGTCGAGCGCCTGGGCGGCGGCCCAGAACGGCTCGTACTCGGGCTGGTCGTAGCGCCGGTGCTCGAGCGGATACTCGGTGATCATGGCGCCGGCGAGGCCCAGGCGGGCCGCGCGCTCCAGCTCCTTGATGCCGTCGCTGGACGTCGTCCAGGTTGATCATGGCGATGCCCTTGAGCCGGGCGGGATCGGTGCGGCAGAACTCGGCGAGCCAGTCGTTGTAGGCGCGGAAGATGGCGGACATCAGCGCGGGGTCGGCCACCCGGAAGTAGAAGAGGCCCTGCGAGGGGTAGAGCACCTCGCCGGCCACGCCGTCGAGCCGCATGTCGCTCAGGTGCTGCGCGGGATCGTACCCGCCGCGGTGCACGTCCTCGAAGCGCCCCTGGGCCGAGATGGTCTCGGGCGCCTCGAACCGCGCGCCGGCGTTCGAGATGAGGCCGATGCCCGAGAGGATCTGATCGGCCTCGACCACGATCTGGTCGGCGCCGTCGATCCGCTGACCATCCGCGGGCGCCCGGTCGCGGAACGCGGCGTCGATGCGGCGTCGTCCACAGGTCGGGCGGCTCGAAGACGTGCGAGTCGGACGAGAGAATCAGCGCGGGAAGCATCGACTGTCCTTTCTCACCAAGCGGGAAGCACCTCGCGCGTGAGGATCTGCAGGCTGTGCGTCTCGAGCTCGCGGCGGAATGCGACCGCCCGGATTCAGCTCGGCCACGATGCCGTCCAGCCCGAGCTCCTCGCGCAGCCGCGTCAGCCGATCGATCACGCCGGCCGGCGGTGCCGAACACGACCTTCCTGCGCCAGCACGTCGTCGTAGGTCAGGCTCGCCATGCGCTCGGCCTGCATCCGCCGGCGATCGGCGGGGCCGGCACCGGCGCGGCCGACCGCGGACCGGGCCAGCTCCGTCTGACGGGCGAAGAACGACGCACATGCTCTCGCGCGGCTCTTCCATCGCGCCCTCCTCGGTCGTCGAGACGTAGACCGGGATGCGCAGGTAGACGCTCGGCTCGCCGGGATGGCCGGCCTCGCGCCAGGCCTGCCGGTACGGCGCCAGCTGGACCTGCAGGTCGGGGATCTCCGTGGTCCGCAGCCCGACGAAGATCGGCAGGCCGAGCCGGCCGGCCAGCGGGAAACGTCTCGTCGCTGGTCGTGGCCATGCGGATCGGCGGATGCGGCACCTGGACGGGCCGGGGCACGACCGTGGCGTTCTCGACGCGATAGAACTGCCCCTTGTAGCTGAACGGCTCGCCCTTCCAGCCCAGGCGGATGATCTCCAGCGCCTCGCGGAAGCGGGCCTGGCTCTCGGCGTAGGACACCCCGTAGACGTCGTAGGTGCGCACGACGCCGCTGCGGCCGATCCCGAACTCGAAGCGCCCCTCGCTGATCTGATCGACGGTCGCGACTTCCTCGGCGATGCGCAGCGGGTGGTTCAGGGGCAGCACCTGGACGGCGGTCCCCACGTGGAGCCGGCGGGTGCGGGTGGCGATGGCGCTGGCCACCTGCAGCGAGGCGGAGATGACCGAGCGCACCGGCGTGAAGTGGATCTCCCCCAGCCACACGCAATCGATCGCCCCAGGCCTCGGCCCGGTCGGCCAGCTCGAAGACGTCCCGGAAGGCCGCGGGCTGGGTCGCCCCCTGCCGCATCTCCTCGACGAACAGGCCCATGTGCATACGACGTCGCCTCCCTGGATTGCCCCCGCATTGTAGAATCTCGCGCATGTCCACACCATACCCGCGCGATCTCGTCGGATACGCCGGTCGTCCACCCCATCCGCACTGGCCGGGCGAGGCCCGGATCGCCGTCAACTTCGTGGTGAACTACGAGGAAGGCTCCGAGTACAACGTCCACGACGACGGCTTCTCGGAGAGCACGCTGACCGAGTCGGGCGCCACCAACTACGGGGTGAAGGGTCGCGACCTGGCGGCCGAAGGCATGTTCGAGTACGGCAGCCGCGTGGGCTTCTGGCGCGTGCTCCGTCTCTTCAAGGAACGCGGTCTGCCCCTGACCGTGTTCGGCTGCGCGCTGGCCCTGGAGCGCAACCCCGCGGTGGCCGCCGCCATCAAGGAGTCCGGCTTCGACGTCTGCTCGCACGGCTGGCGGTGGGTGAAGCACTACGAGCTCAGCGAGGAGCAGGAGCGTGAGCACATTGCCCTGGCCATCGCCTCCATGCAGAAGACGCTCGGCGAGCGGCCGCTGGGCTGGTACTGCCGCTACGGGCCGAGCGTGAACACCCGGCGCCTGCTCGTCGAGGAAGGCGGCTTCCTCTACGACTCGGACACCTACAACGACGAGCTGCCCTACTGGGTGCGCGTGAACGATCGCCCGCACCTGGTGGTGCCGTACAGCCTGACGGCCAACGACTCGAAGTTCGGCGCCGGCGGCCTCTTCACCGCGGCGGACTACTTCACGTTCGTGAAGGACGGCTTCGACGTGCTCTACCGTGAGGGTCGGACGCAGCCCAAGATGATGTCGCTCGGCCTGCATCTGCGACTCATCGGGCAGCCCTCGCGCGCCGCCGGCCTCGAGCGGGCGCTGGACTACATCGCCGGCCACCAGGACGTCTGGTTCACGCGGCGCATCGACATCGCCCGGCACTGGATCGCCACGCATCCGGCGCCAGCACGCTGACCGATCACGAGACACAGGAGACCGACATGGGAAAGCTGGACGGCAAGGTCGCACTGATCAGTGGCGGGGCGCGCGGGCAGGGCGCGGCGGAGGCGGAGACCTTCGTCAAGGAGGGTGCCCGCGTCGTCTTCGGCGACATCCGGGACGACGAGGGCAAGAAGGTCGAGGCGGCCATCCGCGCCCGCGGCGGCGACGCCGTGTACGTGCACCTGGACGTGAGCAGCGAGACCGACTGGCAGGCGGCCGTGCAGACGACGATCAGCCGCTACGGCAAGCTCGACGTCCTGATCAACAACGCCGCCATCGTCATCCCGCGCGTGCCGATCGAGGAGCGCACCGTCGCCGAGTGGGATCGCGTCATGGCGGTCAACGCCCGGGGCGTCTTCCTCGGCACCAAGCACGCGATCCCCGCCATGCGCCGGGCGGGCGGCGGCTCGATCGTCAACATCTCCTCGGTGGCCGGGATCGGGCAGTCGCTGCACCAGGAGCCGGCCTACGCCGCCAGCAAGGGCGCCATCCGGATCTTCACGAAGGTGACCGCGAGCCAGCACGCCAAGGACAAGATCCGCTGCAACTCCGTGCACCCGGGGCCGGTGGACACCGACATGTTCCACAGCGCGTTCTCGGACCAGGAGGCGATGCAGCGGCGCCTCGACCGCGTTCCGCTGCGGCGGATGGGCACCGTGGCCGAGATCGTCACCGCCGTGCTCTATCTCGCCTCCGACGACTCGTCGTACATGACGGGCAGCGAGCTGGTCATCGACGGCGGCGCGCTGGCGCAGTGATCAAGGTGGTCGTGCTGCTGCGGCGCCCGGCCAGCTGGACGCGCGAGCGGTTCCACCGCTGGTGGCTCGACGAGCACGTCCCCTACGTGACGATCCTGCCGGGGCTGCGAAGGTATCGGGTGTGCCTGGTGACCGGCTCGACGTCCCATCCCGGGCGGGAGCCGTGGGACGGCATCGCCGAGCTCTATTTTGACGACCGGGCCGCGCTCGACGCGGCGTGGTCGTCCCCGGCGGGCCAGACGGCCCTGGCCCACTCGCGAGAGAGCCACAGCGATCGGCTGGCGCTCATCACCGAAGAGCACGAGCTCATCGGCTAGACTGGAGGCCGCGATGACTCCCGAATCCGTGCTGCGGCGCGCTCCCCTGGTGCTGGACCAGCGCGCTCGCGAGCAGTACTTCGAGGACGGCTACCTCACCGTGCCCGGGTACGTGGGCGCGGCCTGGCTCGCCCGGCTGCGCGCGGTCGTGGCCGCCAAGATCGAGGAGTCACGCGACCTCAGCGCCTCCGACGATCAGTTCGACCTGGCGCCCGACCACTCAGCAGACAAGCCGAACATCCGCCGGCTGCGCAAAGCCATCGATCGGCATCCGGACCTGTGGGCGTTCGCGGTCGATGGCAGCGTGGTCGACCTGATCGCCGATCTGCTCGGTCCCGACCTCCGCTTTCACAGCTCCAAGCTGAACTTCAAGTGGTCGGCGGGCGGCGACGCCGTCCGCTGGCACCAGGACATCCAGGCCTGGCCGCACACCAACTTCGCCGTGCTGACCTTCGGCGTCTATCTCGAGGACACGGAATCGGCGCAGGGCCCGCTGACCGCGATCCCCGGCTCGCACCGCGGCCCGATCTTCGATCAGTTCGACACCGACGGCCGCTGGACCGGCGCGCTCACCGCGCGCGACACGGCCACCCTGCCGGCCGACAAGGCTGTCGAGCTGGGCGGCCCGGCCGGGACCGTCGTCCTGCTCCACTGTCGCGTGGTCCACGGCTCGGCGGTCAACAACTCGCCGCGCATGCGGCCGCTGCTGCTCAACGTGTATTCCGCAGCCGACGCGCTGGCCATCAGTCCCGCGCCGGCGCCCACCTCGAAGACCGGCGTCCTGGTCCGGGGCGTCGAGCCGACGCACGTGCACATGGAGCCGTACCCGGCGCGACTGCCACCGCGCTGGGACCAGGTGGGCTATCGCTCGATCTTCGCCGCGCAGACGACGGCGTACGCGGAGTAGGGCGCGCGGATTCGTTCGTCGGCGGCGCGCTGACTGATTCGTCGCTCGTTCGCTTGGCGACGGGCGCGGGGTCGGCCGCCCTGGGTGTTCGCGGCGTCGGTAGCGATTTTCGCTTGACAGCTTTCGACGTAGGCCGCGGGAATTCGCTGATCGCCCGAGCGAGATGCCCGCCCTGCATCACGTAGAAGCCCGCCGCACTGCGATCGATGTGCTCGTCGCGAAAAACACGAATCGTCGCGCGATCGCCGCCCGTGGCGCCTTCCAGATGGCTCGAAAGACCCAGGTGTAGAGTCGGCCCAGCAGAATTGGGAGACTCACCATGGAACTCCGTACGGCACTCCGCGCGCCCGATGTCACGATCACCGCAGAGCTGGATCGCCTGGGCGACGAGATCGCCGAGCTCTCTGCGCATCTCGATGCCGCTTCCGCTCGTCTGCTCGACCTGATCCGTGAGTTCGACGCTCGCGGCGGGTGGAACAACGGCTTCCGGTCCTGCGCCGCCTGGCTCACCTGGCGCGTCGGGCTCGCCCCCGGCGCCGCGCGCGAGCATGTGCGCGTGGCGCGCGCGCTGGGCGCCCTCCCCCGGCTGGCCCAGGCCCTCGCTCGCGGCGAGCTGTCCTACTCCAAGGTCCGTGAGCTCACGCGGGTGGCCACGCCCGAGACCGAGGAGCGGCTGCTCGCCGTCGGCCGGGCGGGCACGGCCGAACACGTCGTGCAGATCGTCCGCGGCTGGCGGCGCATGGATCGCAAGGCCGAGGAGCACGAGGCGGCCCGGCGGCACGCCAGCCGTTCACTGCACGTGTATCCGGATGAAGACGGTACGGTGAGGGTCCGCGGTCGGCTGACGGCCGAAATGGGCGCTCTGCTCGTGAAGGCGCTGGCCGCCGCGCGCGAAGCTCTGTATCAGCGCCGACGCGACCAAGCACCGGAAGCCGATCCTCCGACGATGGAACAGCAGCAGGCCGACGCCCTGGAGCTGCTCGCCCAGGTGGCCCTGCGTCACGAGCTCGATCCTGGCGCTCCCGGGGAGCGCTTCCAGGTCGTGGTCCACGTCGATGCCGACGTCCTGGCCGATCGCCGACGCGCCGGGCCAATCCGCCTTCGAGGACGGCGGGCGCGTTCCAGCTGGAACGTCCCAGCGCCTGGCGTGCGACGCCAGCCGGGTCGTCATGCGACACGACGCGGACGGGCGAACGACGGAGATCGGCGCCCGGACCCGAACGATTCCGCCGGCGCTACGGCGGGCTCTTCACTATCGCGACGGCGGCTGCCGTTTTCCGGGCTGCGGGGTGCGCTTCGGCCAGGGCCACCATATCGAGCACTGGGCGCACGGCGGCCCCACCGCGCTGTCGAATCTCGTTATGCTGTGTCGCCGGCACCATCGCGCGGTCCACGAGGAAGGTTTCCAGGTCGGCCAGCAGCCGGATGGCGTCCTTCGGTTCCGTCGGCCGGATGGCCGACTGATCCACGATGTGCCGGCGCGGCCCGCGGCGCCGAGCGATCCGGTGAAGGACGCTTCGAGCGCAGCACGAGGCGCAGGGGCTACACGGATCCGCACACGACGACCCCGGGCTGGCTCGGCGAGACGCCTCGATGTCGGCTACGCGATCGACGTGCTGCATCCGTTGGCGATCGGATACTAGGCGCGCGGACGCTCGGCGAGCAGACAGCGAGCCCTACCGAACGACCGGCAACACCTCGCGCCCGACCATCTCCATCGCCGCCTGCGCCTCGCGCGGATCGCTCGTGACCGCGGAGACGATCAGCGTGTCCGCGCCGGCCGCGGCGAAGGCCCGCGCGTTGTCGACGATCTCAGCTGGCGTGGTGCCCAGCGCGAAGCGGCCGCGGGCAGGCGCCCCTAGCGTCATCGAGATCGCCACGGGGATCTTCGCCGCGTCGCGACCGCAGGCGCGCGCCTCCTCACGCAGCGTCGCGATGCCCTTCGCCAGCGCGTCGGGCGAGAACCCCAGCGGCTGCCAGCCGTCGCCGAGCCGGGCCGCGCGGCGGATCGCGGCCGGGCTGACGCCGCCGATCGTCACCGGGATCGGCTTCTGCACCGGCTTGGGCGAGAACTTCATCCCCGCGAAGCGAGAGAACTTGCCGTCGAAGCGCGGGTCCTCCTCGGTCCAGAGCGTGCGCATGACGGCGATGGCCTCGTCGGTGAAGGCGCCGCGCTGCTTGAACGGGGTGCCCATCGCCTCCATCTCGTTGACGATCGCGCCGACGCCGACCCCCAGGATGAGCCGGCCGCCGCTGAGGACGTCGAGCGTGGCCGCCGTCTTGGCCAGGCGAATGGGGTTGTGATACGGCAGCACGAGCACGGAGGTCCCGAGCCGCACGCGCCGTGGTGCGGGCGGCCACGAAGCTGAGCAGCGCCAGGGGCTCGTAGTACGGCCGGCCGCCGATCCGCTCGTACACGTGGCCGACGTTGAACACGTGATCGTGGACCCAGACGGAGTCGAAGCCGAGCGCCTCGGCCTGCTCGGCGAGGCCGACGAGCGCCTGCACGTCCTCGATACCCTGGTTGTTGAAGAGCGAGATCCCGATGCGCATCGTTGCCGCCTCTCAGTGAAAGAGCATGCCACCGTCGACGACGAGCACCTGGCCGGTGATGCTGTCGCTTCGGCAGAAGGTGACGACCTGCTCGGCGATGTCGACGGCACTCGAGGTCCGTCCGAGCACCACGCCGGCGCGGGCGCGGTCCACCACGGCCTGCGGCAGGCGCGCGGCCATCCGCGTGCCCTCGATGAGGCCGGGCGCGACGCAGTTGACGGTGATGGCCGGGGCCAGGGCCACCGCCAGGCAGCGGGTGAGATGGATGAGCGCCGCCTTGCTCGAGGCGTAGGCGATGGAGCTGCCGGTCGGTCCGAGCCCGGCCACGGAGGCGATGTTGACGATGCGGCCGGCGCCCGCATTCCGCATGTGGACGGCGGCGGCCCGGGCCAGCTGAAACGGGCCGCGCACGTTGGTGTTGAAGATGCGATCCCAGATCTCGACGGTCAGTGCGTCGAGCTCGGGGAACGGGATGCCGATGTTCCAGGCCGCGTTGTTGACGAGGACGTCGAGGCGACCGAGCCCGCCGTGGGCGCGCGCCACGGCGCCGTCGACGGCGGAGGCCTCGGACTGATCGAGCTGCACGGCGCAGGCACGCCGGCCGAGGGTCTCGACGAGCTGGCCGGTCTTGAGCGCGCCGTCGCGGTTACCCACGTAGCCGACCGCCACGTCGCAGCCCGCCTGGGCCAGGGCGCGGCAGATGGCGGTGCCGAGATCGCCCGAGCCACCGGTGACCAGTGCGCCGCGTCCCCGCAGATCCATCGCGCCTCGGCCCGCGCTCAGGCCGATTGGGCCGACGGCACCTCGGCGCCCCACGGCTCCATCGCCGGCCGCAGCGGGGTGAACTCGCGGACGCGGCCGGCGGCGCCGGCCAGGATGGCGTCGATCCTCACGCGCTCCTCCGCGGTGAGCTCGAGTGCGGCGCCGGCGTCGTTGGCGTCCACCTCGGCCGGAGTGCGCGCGCCCACCAGCGCCGTGCTGATCGCGGGGTGACCGAGCACCCAGGCCAGCGCCAGCTGGCTCACGGAGATGCCGCGGGGCGCGGCGATCTCCTGGCGCAGGCGCTCGACCACGCCGACGTTGGTCTTGAAGTTGTCACCGCGGAAGATCGGCTGGCCGAAGGCCACGCCGTGGCCCCGCCAGTCGCGCGCGGGATCGAACGTCGTCGTGGGCGTGAAGCTGCCGGTCAGCAGGCCGTGGCCGAGCGAGCCGTACCCCATGACGCCGATGCCGTGCTCCAGGCACGTCGGGAACGTCTCCTGCTCCTGCCGCCGGTCGAGCATGTGATAGCCCACCTGCGAGACGTCGACCCGGCGGGTGCGCAGGCACTCGGCGATCATCGCGCCGGTGAAGTTCGACACGCCGACGAAGCGCACGCGCCCGGACGCCACGACCTCCTCCAGCGCGCGCATGGTGTCCTCGAACGGCGTGCCGGCGTCCGGCCAGTGCACCAGGAGCACGTCGACCCAGTCGGTGCGCAGGCGCTTGAGGCTCGCGTCGACCTCGGCCAGGATGTTGGCGCGGCTGGAGTCGCGCAGCGGGCCGAGCTGGCCGGGCGGGGGCGCCTTCACGCCGCACTTGGTGACGAGGATGACGTCGCGCCGGCGGGTCTCGAGCGCGCGCGCCACCACCTCTTCGGAGTGGCCGGCGCCGTAGGCCGGCGCGGTGTCCACGCAGTTCACGCCGCGATCGAGCGCGCGGTGGATGGCCTTGACGGCCTCGCTGTCCTCGATCGCCCCGTAACGATCGCCGGCCATCGGCCAGCAGCCAAATCCCACCACGGACACCTGCAGGCCGGTGCGACCGAACGGGCGGTAGCGCATGATCATCCTCGCGATGCGATCTCGGCGCCGGTCGCCCGACGCCCGCCTGGAGGATAGCAGGCGTCAGGCTGGGATGCTGGCGGGCTCCGGCTGGGAGGTCTCGATCGGCAGCTCGATGGTGAACGCCGCACCTCGCCCCTCGGGGCTCTCCACCCTGATCCGGCCCCCGTGCTCGCTGATGATGCCGTAGGAGATGCTGAGGCCGAGCCCGGTGCCCTCGCTCTTGGTCGTCACGAACGGGTCGAAGACCTTGGTGAGCAGATCGGCCGGGATGCCCGGACCCGAGTCCTCCACGCGAACACGGATGTGGTCCGGCCCGCCGCGCCGCAGCGAGATACCGAGGCGCCGCTCGCCGACCACGTCCTCCATGGCGTGCTTGGCGTTGTTGATCAGGTTGACCAGCACCTGCTGGAGCTGGTTGCCGTCCGCCCACACGGCCGGGAGCCCCGGGTCGAAGTCCTTGTCGACCTTGATCTCCGCCACGCGCAGCTCGCCTGCGGTGAGCGCCAGCACCTTGTCCACGAGCTCGATGGGGTTCACGCGCGTCTTCTCGAGCGGCGTGCGCCGTCCGAAGGTGAGCAGGCCGCGGACCACGGAGCGCGCGGACTGCAGCGCATCCTTCATGAGCTCGACCTGGGGCTGCAGCTCGGCGGGCGCGTCCTGCTCGAGCAGATCGGTGGTGCCGATCAGCACGGTCAGCGGGCTGTTGAGCTCGTGGGCCACGCCGGCCACCAGCTCGCCGAGCGCCGAGAGCTTGGCGGTCTCCAGCATCTGCTGCTGGGCCAGCGTCAAGCGCAGCTTCTGGTCCTCCACGACCTCCTGCAGCCGCTGCGCCGCCTCGCGCGCTTCCTGGAACAGGCGCGCGTTGTCGACGGCGTAGGCGGTGTAGGTCATGAGCGCGTTGAGGAATTGCAGGTCGGTCGGCGTGAACGGCTGGCTGGTGCCGCCACCCGGCGTCTGCTCCTTCTTGGCCAGGTTCACGACGCCGACGATCCGGTCGCCGACCCGGAGTGGCACGCAGATGAAGGAGCCGCCGCCGTACTTGGGATCGTTGATCTTGGCGAACCGCGGGTCCTTCTCGATGTCCTCGACCAGGACCGCCTCGCCCAGCTCCACGACCTTGCCGGCGATGCCTTCGCCGACCTTCACCTCGACCTGGGCACGGGAAGGCTCCATCTCCATGCCGCGTCCCACCGCCACCCGCAGCACCTGGCGCTCGCGATCGAACAGCATGATCGAGCCGATGCTGGCGCTGACCGCGCGCATCGTGCGCTCCAGCACGTGGGCCAGCAGGTCCTCGACCTTGGGGATCTTGGCGGCCATCTCGACCATGTCGTTGAGCGTGCCGAGCTTGAACACCAGGTCTTGCAGGCGCTCGGTCGAGGCCCGCAGCTCGGTGAGCATGCCGCTGAAGGCCTGGGCGATCTCGCCGATCTCCGAGATGCGCCCGAGCCCAGGCACCACCGACGAGGCTTGCGCGCTCGGCGCCACCATCTGATCGGTGGCCTGCCCGTCCACCACCCGGTTGAGGTCCGAGATGTTCGCGGAGATGCGGTCGACCATCTGGCGGAAGATGACGAAGCCGAGCAGGGCGATCAGCACCGCCAGCAGGACGCCGACCTGGGCGGTCGTCTCCTTGAGGCGGTCGAAATGCCACATGAAGAACAGGAAGAGCAGCAAGGGCAGGACGGAGATCAGCGCGAAGATCGTGTGGGCGGCGCGCCGCAGCCCCACCGGCCGTTGAGAACGCATGACCCGAGTATGGCGGGACGGCCTATGGGCCACGAAGGAAAAGCCGCGGGCCCGCTGTAGCGCATCGCGTCACGGCGACAGCTGGGGTATGTTGCGGCTGAATGGACGCTCAGGCGGGACTGATGCTCTTCGGGGCCGGCGTGGCCGGCGGGATCGTCACCGCCATCGTCGGCGGAGCGTCCCTGATCACCTTCCCCGCCTTGCTGGCCGCCGGCCTGCCGCCGATCGTGGCGAACGCCTCGAACACGGTGGCCCTGGTGCCCGGGAACTTCATGGCCGGCCTGGCGGATCTGGAACGGCGCCCCCGCTGGGATCGCTCATTCGTGGCCCTGCTGCTGGTGTGCACGGTGGGCAGCGCGGCGGGCGCCGGGCTCTTGCTGGTCACCCCCGAGAAGGCCTTCACCGCCGTGGTGCCCCTGCTGATCGGCTTCGCGACGATCCTCTTCGCGCAGTCGGGGCGGATCCGGCGCTGGGTCACCCCTTCCGGGAGGCCCGGGGTCCTGTGGTTCGCCCCGGTAGCGGTCTACGGTGGCTACTTCGGCGCGGGCATGAGCGTGATGCTGCTGGCCCTGCTCTCGGTCAGTCGCGCGGAGGACTTTCGCGCCACCAACGTGCTGAAGAACCTGCTCTCGGCGCTGACGAGCTTCGTGGCGGTGGTCGTGTTCCTGCTGCAGGGGATCGTCGCCTGGCCCTCCACGCTGGTCGTCATGGCCGGCGCCGTCGGCGGCGGCTTTCTGGGCGGGCGGCTGGTCCGCGTCCTGCCTGCCCCGGCGGTGCGCTGGATCGTCATCGCCGCCGGCTCCGCGCTGACGCTGGTCTACGCGTGGCGCTACTGGCTGCCCTGAGCCGCCGTCACCCGCCGTTCGTAGAGCGCGCTGAGGATCTCGGCGATCGCGGCGTGCGCCCACACGTCGAAGAACGGGGACTCGAGTAGCCGGCCGATGTCGCCTCCGCCGCGCGCTTTCGTCTGCTCCCCCGTCTCCCCGCTGCGGGCCGCGCGGAGGTGACCGAGCAGCCGATCCTTGTGGTAGATGGCGGGGTACTCGACGTAGCGGTACAGCTCGACCCACTCGCTCGAGTACACGATGGCCACCGGCACGGAGGCGAACTGCTGGCCGTTCTTGTCGTTGGCGTAGGCCACCACCAGATCGGCGTTGCCGCCGGCGGCCGGATCCGGCAGGCCCTTGCGCAGCATCGTGTCGCCGTCCCGCACGAAGACGCGCAGCTCGAGGCCGCCGGCCTCGGCCAGGCGCGCCAGGTACGGCAGGTCGCGCCGACAGTCCGACGACCAGTCCTCGGCGATCACCGCGATCTTCGCCGGCCCGCCGGGCTGCGCGGCCAGCCATCTGACGGCGGCCGTCTGGTCGTCGCTCAGTCGAGCCCCGGCGTAGCGCTCGTGGAGGTAGCGGCTCCAGTCGATGCGCGGACGGGTCAGGCTGAACCGCCGCACGTCGAAGCCCTCCCGCGCCAGGTTCTCGGGCGAGCCGATGAAGCGGACGTACTCCTCGAACGTCCGTCCCCGGGCGAAGCGCTCGGGCGTCACACCGTGGCGGCCTTCAGATCGTCGAGCTGCTTGCGCGCGCCGGCGATCATCGAGGCCAGGTCGGAGGTCAGCATCACCATGTCGAAGCCACGCTTCACCGCGCCGGCGGCGAACGCCGCGCTCGCGCAGTGCATGACGGCCTTGATCCCGCGCTTGTGCGCCGCCTCGCGGATCTTGTCGCAGGTGGCGATGTGCACCGGATCGGGATTGTCGCCCCGGGGCGCCATGCCGAGCGCGAACGAGAGATCCGAGGGGCCGATGTACACCGCGTCGAGCCCCGGCGTGGCGCAGATCGCGTCGAGGTTGGCCAGGCCTTCCTTCGTCTCGATCATCGCCATGATGACGATCTCGTCGTTGGCCTTGGCCAGGTAGTCGCTGCCACCGTAGTGCACCGCGCGCACCGGCCCGGAGGAGCGCATGCCCACCGGCGGATAGCGGCACGCCGCCACCGCCTTGGCCGCGTCCTCCGCCGTGTTGATGAGGGGCACGATGATGCCGTAGGCCCCCAGGTCGAGCGCCTTCATGATGGTCGGCGGATCGTTCCACGGCACCCGCACCACCGGCACGGTGTCGGTCTGGGAGATGGCCTGCAGCATCGGCCACACGTCGTTCATGTCGGTCGTGCCGTGCTGCATGTCCACGCACAGGGTGTCGAAACCCTGACGCGCCATCACCTCGGCGGTGAATCCATGGGACACGGAGAGCCAGCCCATCGTGACGAACTTTCCCTCGCGCCACATCTGCTTGATCCGGTTCGGTCGCACTGTGTCACCTCGCCTGTGGAAAGTTAGCGTGCCCGGGAGGAGCTTACTACGTCGCCCGGCCCCCTGCAGGGGCCAGGCGGCGATCGTAAAATTACCCGACAGCGCCAAGGCCGTTGACGGGGCGGGTCGGGCCGTTTAAGGTTGCCCGACATCGACGTCGACCCGAGAGTGACGGGATCCGTATCCGCACCTCTTCAGGCCTCTTCCGGACAGCAACTGAGTATCTGCGCGCTCGCCCCCACGAGCGAGCAGCGTCGCCCCTTGCTCGCACCGTGAACGATCCCGAAATCCGGGTCAGCGACGAGATCCACCGCGGAGTGCCGCCGCGTCGGATCGTCGGCTCGCTCCTGTGGCTCGGCTCGGCAAGCCTCTTCGGGCAGATCGTCTCGTGGCTTTCGACCGTTCTCGTCATCAGGCTCTTGTCCCCGAGCGACTACGGCCTCATGGCGATGGCCATGCTGCCTGTCGGCCTTCTCATGCTGGTGGGGGATCTCGGAGTCGGCACGGTCGTCGTCCAGGCTCCGACGCTGGACCGGCCCCGGCTGAAGGCGCTCTTCGGTGCCTGCCTCCTGGCCCACCTTCTGGGCGCGGTCGTCCTGTTCTCGGCCGCGCCGCTGGTGGCGGCGTTCTTCGGTGAACCGCGAGTCACGTTGCTGGTGCGTGTGCTGAGTCTGTCGTTCGTGTGCGTTGGCTTGTCGGCGCTCCCTCGTGCCCTCATGGCAAGAAATCTCCAGTTCGAAAGCAAGGCCAAGATCGACATCCTGACCGCTCTCGTCTCGGCGCTGGCCGCGCTGGTGCTGGCCGTCTCCGGCTGGGGTGTGTGGTCACTGGTCGGCTCCGCCCTGGCCATGTACGCGTTCAGAGCGGTGGCCTGCCAGATCGTGCACCCGTGTCTGTTCCTTCCGGTTCCCGCGCTCGGGGAGCTGCGCGGCAGCGTGCGCTTCGGAAGCTGGGTCACCCTGGACCGGATCATCTGGTTCAGCTACACCAACATCGACGTCGCCATCGCCGGGCGCGTGCTGGGCGACGCCCTGGTGGGCGTGTACACGGTGGCGCTCTCGCTCGCCGCCATGCCCATCGACAAGGTGATGTCCCTGGTCAACGAGATCTCCTTTTCCAATTTCTCCCGGATGCAGGGAGATCGTGGACGGATCCGGCAGGGCGTGCTGCAATCCCTGGAGGCCGTCAGTCTGCTCGCCTTCCCGACCTTCTTCGGAATGGCCATCGTCGCCCCCGAGCTCATCGAGGCCGTCCTCGGCCCCAAGTGGGCGGAGGCCATCCTCCCGCTGCAGATCCTCTGCATCGCGTTCCCGTTCCGCGCGCTCGGCGTGTTCTTCGCGCCCGCGCTGCTCGGCACCGGGCAGCCGCGCCTCGTCGTCGAGAACAACGCCCTGACGCTGGTCGCGGTGGCGGTCGCCATGGGTATCGGAGTGCAGTGGGGTGTCGTCGGCCTGTGTGTCGGCTGGGTGGTCGGCTACGTGCCGATGTTCGTCGTCGTCGCACGCCGTACGCTGGTCGCGCTGGAGACTCCGTGTCGCCACGTGGCCGGTACGATCGGGTTCTCCTTGACGGCGGCGCTGGCCATGGCCGTCGCGCTGGCCGGAGCGCGGACGATCACCGGCGAGGCGCTGCCGGTGGCGATCGAGCTGGCCATCCTCACCGTGTTCGGTGCGGTCACCTACAGCGTCATCGTGTTCACGTTCAGACCACGCACACTTCGTGCGTTCTGGCTGTTGGTCAGGGAAAAGTGATGGACCAAGGCTCCGCCAGACTAAGACTATGTGCGGGATCGTAGGCGTCGTTCGCGCCGACGGGGCGCCGGTGTCTCCCGCGGTGATCGTCGCGATGCGAGATAGCTTGACCCACCGTGGCCCCGACGATGCGGGACTGCACGTGGCGGGCGCGGTCGGGCTGGGGGCGCGGCGGCTGGCGGTGATCGATCTGACGGCGGCGGGCCACCAGCCGATGGTCAGTCACGACGGCAATCTGTGGATCGTCTTCAACGGCGAGATCTACAATCACGTCGAGCTCGCCGCCGAGCTCAGGGCCGCCGGTGACCGATTCGTGTCCCGATCGGACACGGAGGTGCTGCTCCACCTGTACGAGCGGTTCGGGAAGGACTGCCTCCACCGACTCAACGGGATGTTCGCGTTCGCCATCTGGGACGCGCGGAAGCGCACACTGTTCGCCGCGCGCGACCGTCTCGGCATCAAGCCCTTCGTCTACCATCACGGCCCGTCGCAGCTCGCCTTCGCCTCCGAGGTCAAGGCCCTCCTGGCGGGCGACGCGAGTCTCCGGCGGCCCGATCACGAGGCACTGGCCGACTATCTGTTCTCGGGCGGCGCCCTCGGCGCCAAGACGGGCTTCGCCTCAGTCCGCCAGCTCGAGCCGGGTCACTGTCTGACGTGGCGCGCGGGCGAGCTCCGCGTCGAACGGTACTGGGACATTTCCTACTCGTACGAGGACCCTCGCCGGGAGGCGGACTTGCTGGCCGAGCTGGCCTGGCTGGTGGACGACGCCGTCCGGATGCAGAGCCGCAGCGACGCCCCGATCGGGAGCCATCTGAGCGGTGGCCTGGACTCCAGCGCGGTCGCCGGCCACGCCATGCGCTATGTGAAGCCGTTGAAGACATTCTCGATCCGGTTCGAAGCCGAGGCCTACTACGACGAGTCCGCGCACGCCCGCGCCGTCGCGAGGCACATCGGGGCCACCCACCTCGCCGAGACTCCCTGCGCTCGCGAGCTGGTCGACATGCTCCCCACGCTCATCCACCACATGGACTTCCCGCTGCCGGTGTGGGGCGCCTTTGGCTATATCGCCGTGTCACGCCTCGCCAAGCGTCACGTCAAGGTCTCGCTGACCGGACATGGTGGCGACGAGATCTTCGCCGGGTATCCCAAGCACTTCGCCGCGACCTTCGGCTCCACCGATGCCTTCGATCTCACGGCGCGGCCGGCGCAGCAGCCATCGATGATGCATCGGCTGCGAACGGCCTTCCGCCACGAGGGGGTGGGGGGTGTGGCTCGGCGCCTGCGCCGACGGGTCCGCTGGCACCCGCCCACGTTCGAGGATCGCTGGGTCGCATCGCACTGCGGCGAGGGTCCGGTGGATCACCCGATGTTGCATCCTCGCTTCGTCCAGTCGCTCGCGGGCTACTCTCCCCGCGAGAGCTACCTGCGACCGCTCCGTGAGGCGAAGACCGACGAGATTCTCGACCAGGGCCTCTATCACGACCTGCGGGTCTACCTTCAAGATCTCCTGGCCATGGAGGATCGGCTCAGCATGGCCGTGTCACTCGAGTCGCGGGTCCCGCTCCTCGACCATCGGATCGTGGAGCTGGTCGCGCGGATCCCCCCTGCGCTGAAGGTGGCCGGGCGCCAGCCGAAGCGCCTGCTGAAAGACGTCGCCAGCCCCCTGCTGCCCGACAGCATCCTGGCGCGGCGTGACAAGACACCGTTTCCGATCCCGGTCGAGAAATGGTTCGCCGAGGACCTGTTCAAGGCCGCGCAGGACGTGCTCAGGTCTCCGCGCTGTCTCGACCGCGGCGTGTTCCATCCGGACCGTTTGCGGGAGGACACGCTGTCACCCGGCCTGGCCTGGAGCCTCATCAACCTCGAGCTGTGGTATCGGATCGTCGTGGACCGCGATCCGCACTGGATCGAACGGACACAGTCACTCTCCCAGGCCCCGGCCCAGCGCGACTATACTTTTCACTCGTGACCGACCTGCCTTCGCTCCGCCGCACGATGGCCGAGGGGCGGGCGACTCTCGGCTATCTCGTCTCGATGCCGAGCGTCCAGCTCGTCCAGGTCCTGGCCCGCTCGGGCGTCGACTGGCTGATGCTCGACATGGAGCACGCCCCCCTTGGCATCGAGTCGGTGGCCGCCATGGTCGCCGCCACCAGTGGCACACCGGTGATTCCGCTGGTGCGTGTCCCCGGCACACGCGCCGAACACGTCAAGTCGGTGCTCGACTGCGGCGCACTGGGCGTCGTGTTCCCACAGATCGCGACGCGGGCGGACGCCGAGGCCACCGTGCAGGCCGTCCGCTACGCGCCGGCGGGTCGGCGCGGGTACGGCCCGACCTATGCGGCGCTGCGCTGGGGGCTGCCGAACGTGGAGTATCTCGAGGCCGCCAACGAGGCCATCCTCAACGTGGTGCTGATCGAGTCCCTCGCCGGCGTCGAGGCGCTGGACGAGATCCTGAGCGTCGGCGGCCTCGACGTGGTCGCGGTGGCCCGCGGCGATCTGTCGGAGAATCTCGGCGTGGCCGGTCAGTTCGACCATCCGCGTCTGCAAGAAACAGTCGCCAAGGCCGAGGCGAAGATCCTGGCCCACGGCGGCGTGGCGCTGGGCGGCATCGCGTTTTCGGCCGATGAGGCGCGCGCGATGATCGCCCGCGGCCACCGCTTCGTGGTCCTGGGCAGCGACGCCGGCCTGATGATGGGCGCCGCGCAGCGCATGGTGCAGTCCATCCGAGCCTGAGCCAGGAAACCAAAGGAGACCGCATGTCGCGACTGACCCGGCTGCTCGCCCTCGCCGCGCTCGTCACGATCCCGGCCACCGCGCCGAGCTCCGCAGCCGACCTGGACCGCACGGCGGTGGATTTCACGGTCCCGTCCGAGATCAAGTGGGTCCGCAACGCCGCGGGCACGAACGAGTCGGCCGTGCTCTTCGGCGACCCGAGCAAGCCCGGGCCGTACGTCGTGCGCCTGAAGTGGCTGCCCGGCAACATGAGTCGCCCGCACTTCCATCCCAACGACCGCTTCTTCGTGGTCATCTCCGGCACCTGGTGGATGGGCACCGGCGAGAGATTCGATCCCGAGAGCACCGTGCCGGCCCCGGCCGGAAGCTATGTGATCCACTACGGAGGCAAGGTCCACTACGACGGGGCCAAGAACGAGGAGACGGTCATCCAGGTCTGGGGCATGGGCCCGGCGACGTCCACGCCGGCCGAGAAGCGCTGACCATGCAGTTCGGCCTGTTCATGATGCCGCTGCACCCGCCGCATCGGCCGCTCGCCGACGGCTACCAGCGCGACGTCGACCAGATCGTGCTGGCCGATCGGCTCGGCTTCCGCGAGGCCTGGGTGGGCGAGCACCTGACCGAGCGCTGGGAGAACGCGCCGGCGCCCGATCTGCTCATCGCCCAGGCGCTGGCGCTGACCACGCAGATAAGGCTCGGCACCGGCGTGACGCTGCTGGCGCTGCACAATCCCGTGTACCTGGCGCACCGCCTGGCCATGCTCGATCACATGGCGCGCGGGCGGTTTCAGTGGGGCATCGGCGGTGGCGCCATCCCGACCGACCTGGCGCTGTTCGGGCTCGACGCCGCAGATCCCGCCGGCGTGCGCGCTCGCTCGGCCGAAGTGCTGGACGTCGTGCTCAAGCTCTGGGCCTCGGACGGCCCCTTCCGCTACCACGGGAAGTTCTTCGACATCGACACGCCGGTCTTCGATCCGGTCAAGGACCGCGGCTACTACATGAAGCCGTACCAGCAGCCCCATCCGCCGATCGCGGTGGCGGCCAGCACGCCCGAGTCGGGCTCCATGCGGATGGCGGGAGAGCGCGGCTTCATCCCGATGACCAGCTCGCTGCTGTCGCGCCCGTACCTGCGCCACCACTGGGAGCTGGTCGACGCCGGCGCGGCCAAGGCTGGGCGCAAGGCGGACCGGGGCCAGTGGCGGATCGCCCGCGACGTGCTCGTGGCCCCGACGGCGGCCGCCGCCCGCGAGCGCGCCCGCACGGTGCTGGGCCGGAACTACGAGCGGCATCAGCTCCCCAATCGCGTGGGTACGATCCAGCTGACGTCCACCAAGCTCGACCCCGCCATGGCCGACGAGGCGGTGACCACGGACTACCTGATGGACAACCTGTGGATCGTCGGCGATCCGTCGCAGTGCGTGGACCAGATCGAGCAGCTGCACGCCGAGAGCGGCGGCTTCGGCACGCTGCTGACGATCACGACGGACTCCGACGATGCCGGCTGGGATCACGAGAGCCTGCGCCTGCTGATGGAGCGCGTGGCCCCGCGGGTCGAGCACCTCGGGTAGCGCCGTGGAGCTGACGCGCGGCCGCGTGCAGGCCAACGGCGTGAGCTTTCACTACCTCGAGGCCGGGCGAGGACCGCTGGCGCTTGTGCCTGCACGGCTTCCCCGACAACGCGCACACCTACGATCAGCTGCTGCCGGCGCTGGCCTCGGCCGGCTTTCGCGCGGTGGCGCCGTTCATGCGCGGCTACGCGCCGACCTCGCCGGCGCCCGACGGCCGCTATCAGTCGGTGCTGCTGGCGCAGGACGCCATCGCGCTCATCGACGCGCTCGGCGGCGGCCGCGCGTTCGTGGTCGGCCACGACTGGGGCGCCAGCGCGGCCTACGGCGCGGCGGCGCTCGCGCCCGAGCGCGTCACGCGCCTGGTGACGATCGGCGCGGCGCACCCCGCCTCCTTCCGCGGCACGCTCGCGAACAGCTACGAGCGGCACAAGGGCATCTGGCACGCGTACTTCTTCCAGATGCCGTTCGCCGAGCAGGTGGTGGCCGCCGACGACTTCGCGTATCTCGAGCAGTGGTGGCGCGACGCCTCGCCGGGGTTCGATCCCGCACCGGTGATCGAACGCATCAAGGCCACGTTCCGCGAGCCGGGCGTGGTGACCGCGGCGCTCGGGTACTATCGCCACACCTTCCATCCCGCCCACCGCGACCCCGCGCTGGCGGACCTACAAGATAGGATGAGCGCGCCGACTCCGGTGCCCACGCTGTCGCTGCACGGCACGCGCGATCGGCCGGGGCGCCTGGAGGCCTTCGAGGCCATGGACGATCTGTTCCTCGCGGGGTTGGAGAAGGTGATCGTGCCGGGGACCGGGCACTTCGTGCACGTCGAGCGACCCGACGAGGTGAATCGGCGTATCGTGGCATTCTTCAAGGCAGACAAAGGAGGCTCCCCATGAGCTACGAATTCAAGGTCGAGGACGTCGAGTACGTACGTCACGGCGGCACGCCCCAGCTGGCGCGCCTCTTCCGGCCGCAGGGCACCGGGCCGTTCCCGATCATGGTGGAGCTGCACGGCGGCGCCTGGTGCCGGCAGGACCGTCTGGCCGACAAGGTCATCCACGAGTCACTGGCCAGGAGCGGCGTCATCGTGGCCTCGCTCGACTTCCGCCAGCCGCCGGCGGCGCCCTACCCCGCCTCGTTCCAGGACATCCACTACGGCATTCGCTGGCTGAAGTCGCGCGCGGCCGAGCTCGGCAGCCGGCCGGACATGATTGGCTCGATGGGCAATTCGAGCGGCGGTCACCAGGCGATGCTGCTGGCGATGCGGCCGTTCGACGCGCGCTACGGTGCCTTGCCGCAGCCGTCGGGCTCGACCGCCGACGCCACGGTGCGCGCCGTCATCATGTGCTCACCGGTCATCGACCCGATCGGCCGGTACCGCTACGCCAAGGGCATCGAGGCCAAGGGCAAGCCGTACCCGCTGGCGGTCGACGAGCTGATCCCCTGCCACGACGCGTACTGGGGGACCGAGGCCGCGATGGAGGAAGGCGCCCCGGCCGCCGCCCTGGAAAAGGGCGAGCAGGTCCAGCTGCCGCCGGTGCTCTACCTGCAGGGCACCGAGGATCTCGCGCATCCGCGGCCGCACCTCGATCGCTTCGTGTCGGCCTATCGCAAGGCCGGTGGCGTGGTCGATCTCGAGCTGTTCGACGGCGAGGGGCAGGGCTTCATCATGCGCAAGGCCGGCTCACCGGCGTCCAATCGCGCCCTGGAGCTCATCAGCGAGTTCACCCTGAAGCATCTCCGGTAGGAGGGGCGCCATGACCGCTCGCGGGGTGACGCGTCGCACCTTCTTGCAGGCGGCGGCCGCCGGGGCCGCCGCCGGGCCGTTCGTGTTCACACCGGCCCGGGCACAGGGCTTCAACTGGAAGCGCTTCCAGGGCAAGGAGCTGTTCCTGCTCCTGACCAAGCACCCCTTCATCGACGTGCTCGAGAAGAACATTCCCGAGTTCGAGTCGCTGTCGGGCATGAAGGTCAAGTGGGAGACGCTGCCGGAGATCCAGGCCCGGCAGAAGATGACCGTCGAGATGACGGCCAACTCGGGCGGCATCGACGCCTTCTTCACCTCGCTGCACGTCGAGAAGAAGCGCTTCTGGAAGGCCGGCTGGTACCACCCGCTCAACAAGTTCCTGGCCGACGCCGCGCTGACCAGCCCGGAGTTCGACTGGAACGACTTCACCCCGGGCGCGCGGGCCGGCGTGACCCAACCGGACGGCAGCATCTCCGCGCTGGCCGCCTTCGTCGATGCGAACGTGTTCTTCTACCGCAAGGATCTGTTCGGTCCCAAGGGGCTCACGCCGGCCAAGACGCTGGCCGACCTCGAGCCGCTCGTGCAGAAGCTCCACGCCCCGCCCACCACGTACGGCATCGTGCTGCGCGGGCTCAAGAACGCCAATGCCACGCAGTACCCGAGCATCCTGTTCCCGATGGGCGGCACCTATCTCAAGGACGGCAAGGCCGCGCTCGACAGCAAGGAGCAGGTCGCCGCGCTCGAGATGTACACGAAGCTGCTCCGGCAGTACGGCCCGCCCGGCGTGGTCAACTTCAACTGGTACGAGTGCTCCGCCTCGTTCATGCAGGGCCAGGTGGCCATCTACATGGACGGCGTGAACTTCGCGAGCCAGTTCGAGGACGCCGCCAAGTCCAAGGTGGTCGGCAAGGTCGGCTACGCGGTCCTGCCCTCCGGCCCCGGCGGTCATTTCTCGCCGATCTACATCACGGGCATGGCCGTGTCCTCGCAGAGCAACAGCAAGGAAGCCGCCTATCTCTTCGCGCAGTGGGCGACGAACAAGACCAACATGGTGCGCGAGCTGATGGCCGGCGTGGGCGTGGGCCGGACCTCGACCTGGGACAGCCCGGAGGTGAAGGCCAAGCCGAAGATGCCCGCCGACTGGTATTCGGCCTATCAGGCCTCGCTCAAGATCGGCCGGCAAGGGTTGCCGGAGATCGTCGGCGTCACGGAGTATCGCGACATCATCGGCGTTGCCATTCAGAAAGGGATCGAGGGGGCGCCGGCGGCGCAGGTGCTGGCGCAGGCGCAGAAGGACTTCCAGGATCTGCTGAACCGGACCGAGAGCTAAGGCTGGTGGCTCGAGTCCGGCGTTCGCTCCGCGCGCGGCGCGACGAGGGCGCGGTGGGCATGCGGTGGGGTCTGGGGACCACGAGGTTGGAGACCGCCTCGGGCCCGCCTTGGCTGGGCTCCATCGGACTGGGGGGCGCACGGGTTTAGGGGGCGGGAACGGGTCCCCAGATCCCCACCGCATGCCCACCCCGCCCTCGTCGGCCTCTCGTGCAATGAACGTCGATCTCGGCACACTGATTTCGGACTCGAGCCGCTAGCCCGCGCTCGGATGCCGACTTCCTCTCGGCAGTTCTCGTACTGGTCGCATCGCCACGCGCGGTGGCTGTTTCCGGCGCCGGCGGTGTTGCTGGTCGCCGTCATCATCGTCTATCCGATCGTTTATACGGGGTGGATGAGTCTGCATGAGTGGTTCGCGTCGAGTCTGACGGGGCCGCGGTTCATCGGGGGGGCGAACTACAGCAAGATTCTCCTGGGCGACCCGCGCTTCAGGGAAGCGGTGGTGCGGACCGTTTACTTCACGATGGTGGCGGTGGCGGCGGAGACGCTGCTGGGCGTGGCGATGGCGCTGCTGTTCAATCGTGAGTTCTGGGGGCGCGGTCTGCTGCGCACGCTGGCCATCCTGCCCATGGTGGCCACGCCGACGGCGATCGCGCTCGTGTTCGTGATGATGTACCACCCCACACTCGGGGTGGCGAACTACCTCGTCTCGCGTCGTCGGGCTGTCGCCGTTCCGCTGGACGTACTCGAGTCAGACGGCGCTGTACGCGCTGGCCCTGGTGGACGTCTGGCAGTGGACCCCGCTGATCATGCTCATCGCGCTGGCCGGCCTGGCCAGCCTGCCGCGCGAGCCCTACGAGGCGGCGCACCTCGACGGCGCCACCGCGCGGCAAGCGTTCTGGCACATCACCCTGCCGTTGCTGCGCCCCACCCTGGTCGTGGCCATCCTGTTCCGCGCCATCGACGCGCTCAAGACCTTCGACATCATCTTCGTCATGACCCAGGGCGGCCCCGCCAACGCCACCGAGACGGTGAACCTGTTGCTGTTCAACCAGGCGTTCTCCTACTTCAACATGGGTTACGCCGCGTCGATGGCGGTCGCGCTGTTCGCCCTGGTCCTGGGGGCCTCGCTGATCCTGATCAAGGTGCGGAGGACGACGACATGGTGAGGGGGAGCGCGCGGCGGCGCCTGGCGTCCACCGTCGGCTTCTACGCGCTGGCCGCGCTCTTCATGCTGCCGACGGTGTTCGTCTTCTACTGGATGCTCACGCTCTCGCTCAAGCCGCAGATCGAGGCCACCGCCTATCCGCCGTCGTTCGTCCGCTTCAGCCTGACGCTGAACGGCTACCGCGAGGTCTTCACCAAGTATCCGTTCTTCCTCTACACGTGGAATAGCCTGGTTGTCGCCACGGGGTGCACACTGCTCGGCCTGGCCGTCGGCCTGCCGGCGGCGTACTCCATCGCGCGCTGGCGCCAGCAGCGGCTGGCGGTGGTCATCCTGGTGGCCCGGATCATTCCGGGTATCGCCTACCTGATTCCCTGGTACATCTTCTTCCGGAGTCTCCGGATGGTGGACACGTACGGCGCGCTCATCCTGACGCACCTGATCGTGGGCCTGCCCATCATCATCTGGGTCATGATCTCGTTCTTCGAGGACGTGCCGGCCGATCTGGAAGACGCCGGCCTCATCGACGGCTGCACACATCTCGGCGTGTTCTGGCGGATCGCGCTGCCGCTGGTCAAGCCGGGCGTGGTCGCCACCGCGATCCTGTCCTTCGTGTTCTCGTGGAACAACTTCCTGTTCTCGGTGATCCTGGCCGGCCGGCAGACGCGCACGCTGCCCATCGCGGTCTACAACATGATCTCCTACGAGGAGATCAACTGGGGCACGCTGGCGGCGGCCGCCACGCTCATCACCTTGCCCGTGCTCCTCGTCGCCCTGCTCGCCCAGCGGCACATCGTCACCGGCCTCACGTTCGGCGCCGTCAAGCAGTAGCGCGCGCTACTGTCAGCGGGCGCGGCGGGCGGCGCCCGGCGCGTAGACCTCGGGGTTCACCACGTTGAGCGGCCGCTGCCCGGTGAGCACGCGCGCCACTTCCTCACCGCATCGCCGTGGCACCTGGGCCACCGCGGGCGACGAGAAGTAGGCGGCGTGGGGCGTGGCGATCACGTTGTCCATCTTGAGCAGCGGGTTGTCGGCGGCCACCGGCTCCTGCTCCCACACGTCGAGCGCCGCGCCGGCCAGCCGCTTGTCCCGCAGCGCCTGCGCCAGCGCGGCCTCGTCGACCACCGGGCCGCGCGAGGTGTTGATCAGGATGGCGGTCGGCTTCATCCGGCGGAAGAACGCCTCGCCGATCAGGTGGCGCGTCTCGGCGTTGAGCAGCGTGTGGACCGAGACGTAGTCGGCGCGCTCGGCCAGCGCCTCGAGCGTCACGCGCTCCACGCCGAGCGCGGCGAAGTGCGCGTCGTCCACGTAGGGATCGCAGGCGATGACCTTCGTCTCGAGCGCGGCCACGCGCCGCGCGAAGGCGCTGCCGATGTTGCCCAGCCCCACGATACCGACCGTCTCGCCGTGCAGCGAGCCCGTGCGCTCGCCGGGCACGCCGGCGCTCCACACGCCCGCGTGCACCTGCCGGTCGAGCACGACGATCTTGCGGTTCCAGGCCAGCAACAGCGCCAGCGCGTGGTTGGCGACCTCGCGCACCCAGATGTCCGGGATGTTCACGACGATCACGCCCAGCTCGGTGGCCGCAGGGACGTCGATGACGTCGTAGCCCACGCCGGTGCGCGCCACGACCTTGAGCCCCTCGAGCGCGCTCATCACCGCACGGGTGACCGGCGACGCCGAGGTCACCAGCGCGTCGGCGTCGCGGGTCCTGGCGATCATCTCGTCCTCGGTGGCGATGAAGGGCAGCGCGGTCATGCGCGCGGGGACGGCCGTCAGCGCGGCCTGGCAATCGGCGTAGTCGCGCTGGCCGCGCCCCTGGATCACGTAGACGTGGTAAGACTGGTCGGTCATGATGGCTCCGTTCTGAGAGTCGACCGCGAGCGTGCGCCGAAAGTGTACAGGAGGGATCGATGAAGAGCGTCGAGATCGACCGTGGCAAGCGCCTGAAAGACCAGCCGACGACGGGGCACAACCGCTTTCATCCGGACATCCCGCCGGTCCTCACCGTGGAGGAAGGCGAGGAGGTGTCTCTGGCCACCCGCGACGGCATCGACGGCCAGCTGCCACCCGGGACGACCGAGGCCGACATGGCGGCGATGGAGGCCGGCGCCATCCATCCCCTCACCGGCCCGGTCTTCGTGAAGGGGGCGCAGCCCGGCGACGTGCTGGAGGTGGAGTTCGTCGACATCCTCCCGCAGCCGCACGCGTTCACCGCGATCTTCCCCGGGCTCGGCTTTCTGCGCGACATCTACACCACGCCGTTCCTGGTGCACTGGCAGATCCGGGACGGCTGGGCGACGTCGCCCAAGCTCCCCGACGTCCGCATTCCCGGCGCACCGTTCATGGGTGTGTCGGGCGTGGCGCCCTCGGCGGCCCAGGTGAAGGCGTGGACGGCGCGCGAGAACGCGCTGATGTCGCGGGGCGGCATGGTCTTTCCGCCGGATGCCGTCGGCGCGGTGCCCTCACGCGGGGCGATGGCGAGCCGAGGGACTCCGCACGCTGCCGCCGCGAGAGAACGGCGGCAACTTCGACGTCAAGCAGCTCACCAAGGGCAGCAAGCTCCGCCTGCCGATCGCAGTCGAGGGCGGGCTGTTCTCGACCGGCGACGGTCACTTCGCCCAGGGCGACGGCGAGGTGTGCGTCACCGCGGTCGAGATGGGCGCCACCGCCGTCGTGCGCTTCCGGGTGCTGAAGGCCACGAGCGGGGCCAAGGCGCTGCGCGCTCCGCGCTTCTCGCACGCCGGCTACTTCGCGCCGCCGGAGTGGGCGGCGCCGCGGGGCTTCGTCGCCGCCATGGGCATGCCGATCAAGGACGACGGCACCAACGAGGGCGAGAACCTGACGCTGGCCTGTCGCAACGCGCTGCTCAACATGATCGATCTGCTCCAGGAGCGGGGCTGGAGCCGTGAGCAGGCCTACGTGCTCTGCAGCGTGGCGGCCGACCTGCGCATCAGCAACGTGGTCGACGTGCCGAACTACGTCGTCTCGGCGCTCATCCCCGAGGCGATCTTCGCGAGCTGAGCGCGGCGAACAGGCGCGCGGACGTCACGGGGACCTCGGTGAGCGTCACGCCGAGGTCGCCCACCGCGTCCTCGACGGCGTTGGCGATGACGCCGGCGGGAGCGATGCAGCCGCTCTCGCCCACGCCCTTCACGCCGAGGTCGTTGATGACCGACGGGTGCTCGTCCAGGGCCACGTCGATCCACGGGACGTCATCGGCCTTGGGAATGGCGTAGTCCATGAAGCTGCCGGTGACGAGCTGTGCGTCGTCGTCGTAGACGACCTCCTCCATCAATCCCGCGCCGATGCCCTGTACCAGCCCGCCCTGGAGCTGGCCCTCCACGATCTGGGGATTGATGGCGCGGCCCGGGTCGTGCGAGGCGGCGAATTTGAGTAAGCGGATCGCGCACGTCTCCACGTCGACCTCGACCACCGCGGCGTTCGTGCCGAACGCCCAGGTCACCGTGTCCGGGTAGTAGTACGCGCAAGCGTTGAGGCCGGGCTCGCCCGTCGGCTTGAGGGCCTTCGACTTCACCGCGGCACTGGCCACGCGGCCCAGCGGCACCGAGCGCGTGGGCAGGCCCGCCACGAAGACCTGGCCGTTCTCGATGCGCACGTCTTCGGCGGCGCACTCCAGCAGCTCGGCGCCCACGCGGGCGGCCTTGGCGCGCACCTCGCGCGCGGTGCGCGCCACCGCGGGGCCGGAGTTGGCGGCCACGCGGCTACCGCCGGTGCCCATCCCGAACGGGACCAGCGAGGTATCACCGGCCATCACCTGCACGTCCTCGAAGCGCGCCCCGAGCTCGGCGGCGGCCACCTGCGCCAGCGTCGTGGCGTGCCCTTGCCCCTGGGCCACGACGCCGATGTAGACGTAGACCTTGCCGCTCGGGTCGACGCGAATCGTCGCGCTCTCGTACGGCCCGAGCCCGGTGCCTTGCAGATAGCAGCCGAGGCCGATCCCGATCCGCTGGGCGGTCCCACGCTGGGCGGCCTGACGCTTTCGCCACGCCTCGTAGCCGAGCATGGTGAGGACGTGCTCGAAGGCGGCGTGGAAGTCGCCGGGATCGACGGAGATCGGCACGCCGTCCTTGTAGGTGAGGCCGGGCCGGTAGGGCATCTCCGCCGCGCGGATGAGATTCGTGCGCCGGACGTCGGCGGGATCGAGACCGAGGCGCCGGGCGCCGATGTCGATCAGGCGCTCCATCACGAAGGTGGCTTCCGGCCGCCCCGCCGCTCGATAGGCGGCGTTCTGCGTCTTGGTCGTCACCACCCCCCGACCGATGTTGCGGTAGTGGCGGACGCGGTACGGCGAGCACAGGTGGTTGACCGTGTTCGCGGCGAGACCGTCGCCCGCCGCCGGGTACGCGCCCACGTCGGCCAGGAACGCGCCGTCCACGCCGACGATGGTGCCGTCACGCGCGAAGCCCACGCGGATCTCGTGCTCCTGCTCGCGATCGTGGCCGGTGGCCAGGAAATGCTCGCGCCGTCCCTCCACCCACTTCACCGGGCGGCCGAGGCGCCGCGTGGCCGCGGCGACCAGCACCTCCTCGGGATAGATGCTCCCCTTGGGGCCAAAGCCGCCCCCCACGTCGGGCACGAGGACGCGCACTTCTTCGGCGGGCAGGCCGAGCGCCGCCGCGATCACGTCGCGCACGGAGTACAGGTTCTGCGTCGAGGACCACACCACCAGCGTCGCGCCGTCCGTGTAGGCGACGACGCCGCGGGTCTCGATGGGGGCCGCGGCCAGCCGCCCGTGACGCAGGCGCTCGTGCACCACGACGTGCGCGCCGGCCAGCGCCGTCTCCGCGTCGCCCACGCCGCCCTTGGTGACGAACGCGGTGTTGTCGGCCCAGCCGTCGTGCAGCCTCGTCGCGGACGTATAGGCTTCGGCGACACGCGCGAGCGCGGGGAGCGGCTCGTAGTCGACGGTGACGGTCTCCAGCGCGTCGGCCAGATGGCTGGCCGTGTCGGCGACGATCACGGCCAGCGGCTCGCCCACGAAGCGGGCCACGTCGCGGACCAGGATGCTCTGGCCCCACGTCTTCTTGCCGCCGGGGCTGTACGCCGACGGCATCGACTCCGGCACCTCCGGCAGGTCTGCCGCCGCCCACGCCGCCGAGACGCCGACAAGGGCGCGGGCCGCCTCGAGGTGGACCGCGACGAGGCGCGCGTGGGCATGGGTGCTCCGGACGACGCCGAGGTGCAGACAACCGCTCGGCGCCAGATCATCGAGATAGCGGCCGCGACCGAGAACGAAACGCTGATCCGCAACGCGACGCACCGAAGCCCCGATCATCTGGATAGCACTCGTTCTCTCCCCGTACCTCGGTGGCTGGACGACGATGCCGCCATTGTACCGGCTCCGCCGGTCCGGGTCTGCCGCGACGAGTCGGCCCGGGCCAGGGCCCGGGCCGACTCGCGTCAGCGCAGGCCGCCGCCGATGACCAGCGTCTCGCCGGTGATCCAGCCGGCGTCCGGCGAGGCCAGGAAGACCACCGCCGGCGCGACGTCCTGCGTCTGGCCGATGCGACCCAGTGGTGTTTGCGCCTCCAGCTGCTTGCGGAAGTCGCCCGCGTCCATGCCGGCGGCGTGCACGCCCTCGGTCTGGATCATGCCCGGGTTGATGGCGTTCACGCGGATCCCACGCGGGCCCAGCTCCTTGGCCAGGGTCCGGGTCACCGCGTCGACCGCCGCCTTGCTGGCGCTGTAGACCGCGCTCTGCGGCGGCGTCAGCGTGCTGGCGAACGAGCTGATATTGACGATGCTGCCGCCATCCCCGCCGAACTGCGCGACAGCCGCCCGCGAGGCGAGCAGGACGGCCAGGACGTTGAGGTCGAAGTGGCGATGGAAGTGCTCGGGGGTGATGTCCTCGAGCGCGGCGAACTCGTAGACGCCGGCGTTGTTGACCAGGATGTCGAGACGGCCGAAGGCCTTCTTCGTCTCGGCGAACAGGTGGTCGATCTCCTGCGACTTCGCCACGTCGGCCTGTACCGCGATGGCCCGGCCGCCCTGGCGCGTGATGTCGGCCACGACCCGATCGGCGCCTTCCTTGCTGGAGGCGTAGTTGACGACGACGGCGGCGCCCGCCTCGGCCAGATGCCGGGCGATGGCGGCTCCGATCCCCTTGGAAGCCCCGGTGACGATGGCCACCTTGTTGCTGAGCTTGCTCATGTCACAGTCTCCTCCGTGCCTCGAAGCTGGGCACTTCGCAGGCGGTCGAGCCTTGGGATGTGCGGAAGCGGCCGTCGGGTGCTGGCCGAAACCGATCGATCAGTTGCGTCCTCCAACGACCAGGACGAAACTGCAACTACACGGAAGCACTCACACCGTCGCCGAGGAGCCCGCCATGCCAGGATCTGCCACACCAGACCGCGTCGTCGCGCAGCTCGTCGAGACCATGAGGACGCTCGCCGGCTCGCATCCCGGATTCCGCCCGGCCCACGCCAAGGGCGTGGTGTGCGCGGGCACATTCCGTGCGTCGTCCGACGCCAAGCGCGTCACCCGGGCGTCGCACCTGCAAGGCCAGTCCATGCCGACCGTGATCCGCTTCGCCAATGCCAGCGGCAATCCTGACGTACCCGACGGCCAGCCCGGTGTCCGCTCGATGTCCGTGAAAGTTCCGCTGTCAGGGGACAAGACGGCCGACATCCTGGCGAACTCCGTGGAAGGATTTCCCGCCCGGACGCCGGAGGATTTTCTCGAGTTCCTCCGGGCCCAGCTTCCGGACCCGGCCACCGGCAAGCCCGCCCCCGATGCCCTGCCGCGCTTTCTCGGCGGTCATCCCGTCGCCGCGGCCTTCGTGCAGCGCCTGATGCAGAAGCCGATCCCGGCCAGCTATGCGCAGGCCAGCTACCACGCCGAGCACGCGTTTCGCTTCACCGCGGCGGATGGCACGAGCCGCTTCGGCCGCTATCACTTCATCCCCGAGGCGGGCGAGAGCTACCTGTCGCCCGATGAGGCGGGCAAGCGGAGCCCGAATTTCCTGCGCGACGAGCTGGAGGCCCGACTGCGCGGCGGCCCCGCGGCGTTTCGCCTGGTGCTGCAGCTGGCCGAGCCGGGCGATCCGACGGACGACCCCGCGGCCCTGTGGCCCGCCGATCGGCCGCGCGTCGAGCTGGGACGTCTGGAGGTGACCAGCGTGTCTCCGACCGGCGCGGCCGACGAGCGCAAGCTCGTGTTCGACCCCGCCAACCTGACGGACGGCATCGATCTCTCGGCCGATCCTATTCTATTGGCGCGCTCTGCCGCCTACTCGATCTCCTACGGGTACCGCAGCAAGGGTCAGTGAGCGGCTGACGTGAGCGAGCCAGCGGTTCCGAGCGGGCCCGACCTCGTCGCGGGCGTCCCCATCGAGAGCCTGCCGGACGGCATTCCGCTGCTCGGCCACGCGCACGGAGAGCCCGTGGTCCTCGTCAAGCGCGGGGCGGATCTGTTCGCGGTCGGTGCGACCTGCACGCACTACGGCGGGCCGCTGGCGGAAGGGCTCGTCGTCGAGAGCACCATCCGCTGTCCGTGGCACCACGCCTGCTTCGATCTGCGCACGGGCGAAGCCACCGGCGCCCCCGCGCTCAGCGATCTGCCCTGCTTCGAGGTCGTCACTCGCACGGGGCACGCGCGAGTCGGCGAAAAACGATCGCGCCCGCCGCGGAAGCTCTCGGGCCAGGGGCCCTCGTCGATCGTCGTGCTGGGCGCCGGGGCCGCTGGCGCCGCCGCCGTCGAAGCGCTGCGCCGCGAGGGCTATGGCGGACCGATCACGCTGATCGGCGCCGAGCCGCCCGGCCCGGTGGATCGCCCGAATCTCTCGAAGGACTATCTGGCGGGCACCGCACCGGAGGACTGGATCCCGCTGCGTCCTGACTCCTTCTACGACGACCTCGGCGTCACGCGACTGATCGGGACGCCGGCCACCGCGCTCGACACCACGCGCCGCCAGGTCACGCTCGCCGATCGGCGGACGCTCGCCTACGACAGGCTCTTGCTCGCCACGGGCGCCGAGCCGGTCCGGCTCTCGGTGCCGGGGGCGGATCTGCCCCACGTGCACGTGCTGCGCAGCCTGGCCGATGCCCGCGCCATCATCGCGGCGGCGGCCGGGACCAGACGCGCGGCCATCATCGGCTCGAGCTTCATCGGCCTGGAGGTCGCGGCAGCCCTGCGCCAGCGCGGCCTCGAGGTCGATGTGGTCGGCCGCGACGCGCTGCCCCTGGGACGGGTCCTGGGCGAGGCCCTGGGCCGGTTCGTCAAGAGCGTGCACGAGGAGCACGGCGTGCGATTCCACCTGTCGGCGAGCCCGCGGGCCATCCGTCCCGGCCAGGTCGAGCTGGACAATGGCGAGGTGCTCGCCGCCGACCTCGTCGTGATGGGCGTGGGCGTGCGCCCCCGCACCGCGCTGGCCGAAGCCGCGGGTCTGCGCGTGCAGGATGGCGTGGTGGTCGACGCGCTGATGCAGACCAGCGCGCCCGGCGTGTTCGCCGCGGGCGATATCGCGCGCTACCCCGAGGCGCGCCTCGGCGAGCTGGTGCGGATCGAGCACTGGGCCCTGGCCGAGCGGCAGGGCCAGGCGGCGGCGCGCGCCATGCTCGGACTGGGACGAGCGTTCCGCGACGTGCCGTTCTTCTGGAGCGCCCACTACGACGTGACCCTGTCCTACGTGGGTCACGCCCGACAGTGGGACGCGGTCGACGTGCGGGGCGACCTCGCGGCGCGCGATGCCACCATCGTGTTCCGGCGGGCGGGCGCGCCGCTCGCGGTGGTCACCGTGGGGCGCGATCGCCTGAGTCTGGAGATCGAGGCGGCGCTGGAGCGAAACGATCACGCCGGCGTGGAGGCCCTCACGCGTTCATGATGGAGACGTGGGCCGAGACGACCTTCCAGCCGAGGTCGGGGAATCGGACCCAGGTCTGGCTCTGACGGCCGATCAGGTCGCGACCGCGCACCTTGAACTCGAGGTTCACGGTGGCGAGGTCGCGGCCGAGCGTGAGGATCTCCAGACGAATGCGCTTCTCCTTGATGCTGGGCCCGGGCGGCCTCGCCACACGGTGCGCGTGGATCGCCTGAAAGCCGTAGCCATGCTCGTTCAGCGAGTAGCGAATGGTGTGCGGGCTGTCCCAGAAGGTCGCGTCGAGCACGGCGACGTTCTTGTCGACGAGCGCCTGCTCGTAGCGCTCGAACAGATCACGCACCTCGGCCACCACCTCGGGAGCGTTCGGCGTCACATCGATCATCGGCTGGCCTCCATGGCCTTCGCGACCGCGACGAGCGCGGCGTCACTGCCCGGCGCACCGACGATGGACAGGCCCACCGGCAGCCCATCGACCTGCGCGCCGGGCAGGCTCACCTGCGGCACGCCGGTCAGGCCGCCGTGCGCGGCCAGGCAGGTGATCCGCGCGCGCAGCGGCTCGAGCGTGGCCAGCGACAAACCCCGGCGCGGCGCGGGAAACGGTGTCGTCGGCATGCACAGGATGACGCCGGGCGGGACCAGCCACTGCAGGCGGGCGCGCGCCTCGGCGCGCATCAGCGCCGCCCACTGCCGCTCGCTCTCGGGAATCGCGCCGGCGAGCGCCAGACCGCGGGCGACGCTGAACTGCATGCGCGGGTTGTCGCGATCGAGCCAGTCCTTGAAGGTGAGCCAGGCCTCGTAGGGTTGCAGCGTGCGCTGCGCGCGCGCCCAGATCGACAGCCCGGGCGGGGCCAGCAGATCCTCGCGCACGTAGCCGACCAGCGCGGCCAGCGCGTGGACCATCGGCTGAAGCGCCGCCGCGGTCTCGGCATCCGCCAGGCCGAAGGCGTCGACCGCCACCACGAGCGTCGTGGGCAGCGTGCGGGGAATCGGCTCGCCGAGCAGGGCTTCGGAGACGCGGGCGAAGGTGCCGGCATCGCGCGCGAACCAGCCGGTCGTGTCGGAGCTCGGCGCCTGCGGCAGCATGCCGGCGAGGTCGAGCCGGCCGTGGGTCGGCCGGATGCCGTAGAGCCCGCAGAAGCTGGCCGGTACCCGCACCGATCCGCCCGTGTCGGTCCCCAGCGCGGTGTCGCACAGACCCTGGGCGACGGCCGAGGCCGAGCCCGACGACGATCCGCCGGGCACCCGATCGGGGGCGGCGGGATTCAGCGGCGTGCCGTCGAAGGGGTTCTCGCCGAGGATGCCGAGCGACACCTCGTCGGTCACGGTCTTGCCGATCAGCGTCGCGCCGGCGTCGAGCAGGCGCTGCACCGCCCAGGCGTGGCGAGTCGGCACCGGGCGCCCCCGTGGCCAGTCCGGGTTGCCTGCGCCGGTCGGGTATCCGGCGACGTCGAAGAGATCCTTGGCCGCGAACGTCAGGCCGGCGAGTGGACCGCCGGCGACGCCGGCAATCGTGATCGGCGGGCCGGCGACGAACGGGCTGGCGGCGTCCGGCACCGAGGCTCCGGAGCTCACGTCACCAGGGCGCGCGTGTGGAATCGCGGCTGATCCCAGGCGCGCGTCGTCAGGATCTCGCGCAGCGCGAGGACGGCGTCGAACACGTCGGCGTAGCGGACGTAGAGCGGGGCGAAGCCGAAGCGCAGGACGTCCGGGGCCCGGAAGTCGCCGATGACGCGCCGGGCGATCAGCGCCTGCATGATCGCGTAGCCCGCCTCATGCGCGTAGCACACCTGGCTGCCACACCGCTCGGGATCGGCCGGAGACACGAGTCGAAGCCCGAGGCCGTCATCGTCCTGCGCGACGAGCTGCCGGAACAGCGCGCCCAGCGCCACGGACTTCGCGCGCACCAGATGGAGATCGACCTTGTCGAACGTCTCGACGCCGGCGTCGAGCGCGGCCAGCGACAGCACCGGTGGCGTGCCGGCCAGCAGCCGCTCGATCCCGGGGGCCGGCTCGTACGCCGTGTCGAAGTCGAAGGGCCGCGCATGACCCATCCAGCCGGAGAGCGCGGGGCGGATCCGCTCGAGCCAGCGCTCGGCCACGAACACGTAGGCCGGCGCCCCCGGCCCGCCGTTGAGGAACTTGTAGCCCCCGCCGACGGCCAGATCGACGCCCAGCTCGTCGAGCGCCAGCGGCATGACGCCTGCCGAGTGCGAGAGGTCCCAGAGCACGACGGCGCCGGCGGCGTGCGCGGCGGCGGTGAGCGCGGCCATGTCGTGCATCGCGCCGGTGCGGTAGTTCACGTGCGTGAGCATGAGGACGGCGACGTCGGGGCCGAGCGCGCCCGGCAGCGCGGCGGCCTCGACGGTGCGGAGCTCGGCGGCGCCGCCCAGCAGGTGCGCGAGGCCTTGCGCGATGTGCAGGTCGGTCGGGAAGTTGTCGGCCTCCGAGAGGATCACGCGCCGGCCGCGGTCGAGATCGAGCGCCGCGGCCAGCAGCTTGAACACGTTGATCGAGGTCGAGTCGGCGACGATCACCTCGCCCGGCCCGCGCGCCGATCAGCCGCGCGATCCGGTCGCCGACCCGCCGCGGCCAGCCGATCCAGTCGTGCGCGTTCCAGCCGCCGATGAGGTCGCGCCCCCAGTCCTCCACCACCCGCCCGACCCGCTCGGGCGTCGTGACGGGCAGCGCGCCCAGCGAGTTGCCGTCGAGGTAGATCACGCCGGGGGGCAGCGCGAACCCGGCACGACAGAAGGCGAGCGGATCGCGGACGTCCATGGCCTCGACGGCCGAGCGGGTGATGAGGGCCATGGGCTCTCTGTCTAGCCGACCTCGACCAGCTCCAGCGCCTCGCGGCTCGGCCCCTCGATCATCACCGCGCGCGTGGCGCCCAGCTTGTACGGCTGCGCCTCGAGGAACCTCACACCCTCGCCGCGCAGCTTGGCGATCCAGGCGTCGAGATCCCGGACACTGAGCGCGATGTGGTCGTAGAGATGTCCGCGCGTGCTCGCCAGCGGCTGGTCGCCCTGGCGCATGTACCACGGCAGCGCCACGTCACCGAACACGACGGCGGCGGACGGCGACGCGGAACATCCCCTGCGTGCTCGAGCGCCGGCCAGCTGCGATCGGGCCCGCGCGGCACCGTGCAGGTCGCCTCGGTCAACGGCGTCTGCGGCGTGCGGCCGGCGAACACCGGCGCGTTGAGATGCTGCTGGTACCAGAGCTGCGCGCAGAACGGATCGTCCTGGAACATGTGCACGTGATTGAAGCGCTCGGCCGGATGGTTGCCCGCGTACTCCACGAGCGCGTCGTCGGGGCCGCGCATGTAGCCGAAGCCGCCCTTGCGCGTGGGCTGCACGCCGTTGGCCTTGGCCTCGGCGATCTGCGCCTTGGTCAGCCCCGGCGTGCGGCCGGTGCTCGGCCACGTGTCGCTGCTGACGAAGACCGCGCCGCCCTCGTCGGTCGTGTAGAGCGGCAACAGCTCGAGGTCGGGTCGGCTTCGGTAGGTCTCGAGGCTCGCGCGCGTGTCGGTGACGTGCCAGCCGAAGTGCCAGAGCGCGGTCTGCGGCGACGTCGGCGGCGGCGCTGTCACCCGCGTGAACAGGACCAGCACGTCGTTCGGCGCGGCGAGCGCCGGCAACCCGCCCCAGGTGGTCTTCGACGATCGCGGGAACTGCCGGATGTAGAAGTCGATCGCGCGCTCGGGATCGACGGAGTTCAGATGCAGATGGTGGAAGCCCGGGGCCGCAAGCATGTCGGCGTGTTCTCCTCTGTTCTCAGTCCTTGAGTCCGAGCACGCGGAAGGCCCGGATGGGGCGGGCGGTTCCGCGCGGCGCGGCCACCTCGATCTCCTCCAGATCGGCCAGCGCTTCGGCCGCGGCGGCGACCTTCTGGGAGACGAGGATGTGGCCGCCGTCCGCGGCGTTGCACAGCACGGCGGCGAGCCCGTTGACGCGGCCGACGACCCCGTAGTCCAGGCGCTCCTCGAAGCCGAAGGCGCCGATGGTCGCGTGCCCCAGGGCGACGCCGATGCGCGTCGGCAGCCGCCAGCCCCGCTTGTCCCACTCGTGCGCGAGCTCGCGGGCCCGCTGGCGCATGGCCCACGCCATGCGGAGCGCGCGCGCCGGCGCATCCGGGATCTCGACCGGGTCGTTGAAGATCACGATGATGGCATCCCGGCGAAGCGCTCGAGCGTGCCGTCGTGGGCGAGCACGAGCCGCCCCATCTCCGTGTGGTACTGCCGCAGCACGCCCATGACCTCCTCGGGCTCGGCGGTTTCGGCGAAGGCGCCGAAGCCGACGAGGTCGAGGATCACGATCGCCACCTCGCGCCGGTGCGTGCGCAGCGGATCGTCGACGCCGCCGGCGACGATGAGCTCGGCGAGAGCGGGCGAGAAGAAGCGCTTGAGTCGGCCCAGGCGCATGGCCGCTTGATCCTGCACCCGGTCGTGGAGCTCTTTCACCCGGAGCATCGAGCGCACGCGCGCCAGGAGCGCGGTCGCCTCTACCGGCTTGGTGAGGTACTCGTCGGCGCCCGCGTCGAGGCCGGCCACCACGTCGCGGGGCTCGGCGCGCGCCGTCACCAGGACGATCGGCATGAACGGCAGCGTCGCGTCGGCCTTGAGTCGCCGGCACACCTCGAGCCCGTCGAGCTTCGGCATGTTGACATCGAGCAGGATGAGGTCGGGCCGATGCGCCTGCGCCGCCTCCAGCGCGGCCTCGCCGTCGGTGGCACTCACGACCTCGTAGCCCTGGGCCTGCAGCCGCGTGCGCAGGATGTCGACATTGGACTTGTCGTCGTCGACCACGAGGATGAGCGGCGGTGTCCTCACGTCAGATACTCCCGGACCTTGGCCAGCATGACGCGCGGGCTGAACGGCTTGGCCACGTAGGCGTCCGCACCGGCGGCCAGCGCCTTGACGTCGTCGCCGCTGAGGGCATAGGAGGTGACGACGATGAGCGGGATGCGGCGCAGGGCCTCGCGGGCCTTGATGCGCCGCGTGGCCTCGTAGCCATCGATGCCGGGAAGCTGAATGTCCATGAGAATGAGATCGGGCACCTCCGCCTCGGCCCGGGCCACCGCCTCTTCGCCGGTCGTGGCCTCCAGGATCTCGAAGCCGACGCTGCCCAGCAGATCGCGCAGGATGCGCCGGTTGTCCGCGTGATCGTCGACGACGAGGATACGCCGGCTCACAAGGTCTCGCTCGGAAAGACCGGCGCCTGCCGCTCGACGCGGACCGGGATCGAGAACCGGAACGTTGCGCCCTCGCCAGGCACCGACTCCACCCACAACCGGCCGCCGTGGAGCGCCACGATGCGCCGGGTGATCGCCAGCCCGAGGCCGGTGCCGCCCTTCGGCCGCGTGGTGGACGCGTCAGCCTGCTGGAACTCCTCGAAGATACGCGCCTGGTCCACCGCCGCGATCCCTGGCCCCGTGTCGCGCACGGAGACGTCGAACGCGGGGCCCGCCGAGGCGACCACCTGGACGCCGACGCCGCCTTCCTCGGTGAACTTGATGGCGTTGCCGACCAGGTTCAGCAGGACCTGGATGAGCCGCCGCTGATCGCCGTGCCCGGTCGGCAGGTCAGGCGCCAGGTCCACCACCAGCGTCAGGCCTTTCTCGACGGCCAGTGAGTCCAGGGTGGCGATCACGGTCTCGACGACTTCCTTCATGGAGTAGTCGACAAGGGCCAGCACCAGCTGGCCCGCCTCGATCTTGGAGAGATCGAGCACGTCGTTGATCAGGCCGAGGAGGTGCCGGCCGCTGACGTCCACGCGCTCGAGCACCTCGCGCATCCGCGGGGGGACCTCGCCGTAGATGCCGTCGACGATCAGCTCGCTGTAGCCGAGGATGGCGTTGAGTGGCGTGCGCAGCTCGTGGGACATGTTGGCGAGGAACTGCGACTTGTGGCGGCTGGTGACCTCGAGCTCGTGGGATTTGGCCTCGAGCTCCCGGAACAGCCGGGCGTTCTGCAGTCGCGATCGACGACTGGGCGGCAAAGGCCGTGAGCAGGGCCACCACGTCGGCCGGAAACTCGCCGGTGGCGCGGCGACTCACCGTCAGCCCGCCGAGCAGGCGGTCCTCGTGCAGCAGTGGCAGGGTCAGGACCGAGCCGCCCCCCGCGCGAAGCAGCGCCGCCCGCAGCGGTCCCTCGTACGCCCCCGTCACGCTGATGTCGGGGATCTGCACCGGCGCCCGGGTGAGCGCGGCCTGCCCGAGCGCCCCCTCGCCCCGGCGGATCCCCGAGGCGCGCAGGATCTCGGCGATCTCCGGATCGAGCACGTTGGTCGCCCGCAGGTGAAAGACCTCGGTGAGCTCGTCGTACTCCCAGATCGACGCGCCCCGGGTGCCGGCCAGCTGGGCCGCGCGCGCCACGATGGCCTGGAGCACCGCATCGAGGTCGAGCGTCGAGCTGACCGCCTGGCCGACCTCACCGAGCGCGCGGAGCTGGTCGACCGAGCGGCCCAGCTCGCGCGGTGCGCTGCTGCAGCTCGGTGAACAGCCGCGCGTTCTGGACGGCGATGACCGCCTGGTCGGCGAAGGTCTTCAGCAGCGCGATCGGCTCGTCGGTGAAGGGCCGCACCTCGGTGGTTGACGGATGCTCGCGCCGATGACTCGTCCGCTCTCGCAGCATCGGCACGGCGACGAGACTGCGGCGCCCGGTCTGCCGCTGCGATCGCGCGATACGCGAGCGAAAGCTCGTCGCCGTCCGGGCCCATGGATGTCGCGCATGAGCGCCGGCCGGCGATCGACGGGATGCTACGCCCCGACGCGAAGGTGCGCGCGAGCGCACGCGCCTCGGGAACGCTGCGGGCGATGGCCCGTTGTGATGCCGCGACTCGGACGAGCCCGTCGTCCAACACCAGCACCGTGGCGTCGTCGGCACCGCAGACCGCCGCCGCGCTTCGCGAGATGGTGTCGAGCACCGGCTGGAGGTTCGGTGGGCGAGCTCGAGATGACTTGCAAGATCTCGGCGGTGGCGATCTGCTGCTCGAGCGCCTCGGTCAGCTCGCGGTTCGCTGGCCTCGAGATCCGGCGAACAGGCGGACGTTCTCGATGGCGATGATGGCCTGCTCGGCGAAGCTCTCGAGCAGCGCGATCTGCTTGCCGGTGAACGGACGAGCGCGCGTCCGGCGGATGATGATGCCGCCCAGGGCGACGTGTTCGCGAACCAGCGGTATGACGAGCATCGTGCGGACCTGGCGGCTGAAGATGCCGAGCTCCAGCAGCCCGCGGAATCGGCCGCGCACGGCCGTGTGGACGTCGCGGACGTGGACCGGCCGACGCGTGAGGATCGCCAGGCCGAGCGGCGTATCGCGTCGGATCACGTGGCGGTCACCCAGTCGCTGGACGTGGACGAGCGTTCCCTGCTTGGCCACCAGGCGGTGGTGGTCGCCGTCGACCAGGTGGATGAGCGCATCGGACGCCTCGCACAGTCGAGCCGCGGTCCGCGCGATCGCGCCGAGGACGGACTCGAGGCCCGTCGGCCGGCGGCCGGCGGCACGCGGACTCACGGTCGAGGCTCCTCCATGCCACCTCTCGCAGTTCAGGGATGGTCGCGAACGGAGCCGAGCGTAGCCGTGGCGTCGAGCCCGGTCAAGGACGCCCGGCGCCGTCTGCAGTATCATCCGCGGGCGGTCTGACTCGCGCTGGCGGGCTAGTACGCGCCCGTTCCGGACCACCAACAGGGAGAATCGAGATGTCACGAGCGTGGATCGCGGGAGCAGTGCTGGCATGCGGCGTGGTTGGCTTTTCGACGGGGGCGGGAGCCCAGGGGCTGGTCACCATCCAGAAGCTGTCGGCGCCGCTGGCGAACGAGCTGGTGGGTGAATCGGTTGCTCTCTGCGCGCAGAAGGGCTACGCGGTGACCGCGATCGTGGTCGATCTCGACGGCGTGCGCCAGGCGTTGCTGCGGGGCAACGGCGCGCCGATCCACACGCTCGACAACGCCTTCTACAAGGCCTACTCGGCCGCTTCGCTGACGCTCGCGCGCAAGGAAGACAGCACGAAAGCCGTCGCCGATCGGATGGCCAAGAGTCCGGCCACCACGGTGCCGGCGACGCCGCTGCCCAACGTCACCTACGCGGTGGGCGGCGTGACCATCATGGCAGGCGGACAGGCGATCGGCGCGATCGGCATCAGCGGAGCGCCCGGCGGTCAGTTTGACGAGGAGTGTGCCCGCGCGGCGATGGCCAAGATCCAGGATCGGATGAAGTGACCGCGGAGGTGGCGCCGCCGGTCCGAGCCGGCGGCGCCGCCCTACTCCTTGCCCTCCGGCGGCTGAGCGGCCCGCCGTACGAGCTCCTCCAACACCTCGTAAGGCTGCGCGCCAACCACGCCGTGGCGACCGGCGACGAACGTCGGGACGCCGGTGACGCCGTAGCGTCGTGAGAGCGCCCAGTCGGCGTCGATGGCGGCCTTGAAGGTGCGCTGCTCGAGGACCTCGCGCGCCTTGTCGACCGACAGCCCGACGCGCTCGGCGATCTCCAGGAGCACCGCGGGCTGCGAGATGTCGCGCGCCTCCACGAAGTAGGCGCGGAACAGCGCGTCGTGCAGGGCCTCGCCGCCCGGCTGCGTGTCGGCCCACTTGCCGAGCTCCTGGGCCAGGCGGCTGTTGTAGGTCATGCTGCGCTCGCCGTACGGCAGCCCCTCGGCGTCCATCCGCGCCTTCATCTGCTCGTGCATGGCCTTGCGATCGACGTTGCGGCCCGCGAACAGGTCGGTCAGCGAGACGGCCCTCCGCCGGCGTTTCGGGGTGCAGCGGGAAGTGCACCCACTCGACCTTCACGTGGTGTTCCTTCTGGAGCTTCTCAATACGCACGGTACTGAGATAGCACCAGGGTCAGACGTAGTCGGAGAAGATCTGCAGCGTCACTGGCTCCGTCATGATGCCTCCTTGAGCGTGCCCTGGAACTGGCGCAGCACATCGAGATGCCCCTGCGGGAAAGCGCAGGCCGGCGTTGCGGGGCTCGGCGATGATCGACGTCGCGCCGAGCGCCTTCCAGGCCTCCACCTGCTTGCGCCACCCGTCGGGCCCCTGGCCGGCGAGCCGGACCCGGCCCTCGAGCGGCAGTGATGCAGGATCGCGGCCGGCGTCGCGCGCGTACTGGTGCACCCGGGCGACGAGCGCCCGTCCCTGATCGTCGGGGGCGAAGTTCGGGCTCCAGCCGTCGGCCAGCCGCGCGATCCGCCGCAGCGCCGCGTCGGGCGGCACCGGCTGCTCGCGACTGCCCACGCCGAACCAGATGGGGATCGGCCGCTGGATGGGCATGGGGTTGAGCCCGGCGTGGCTGATCCGGTGGAACTCGCCGCGGAAATCCACGACCGGCTGGGTCCACAGCGCCCGCAGCACGGCGATCTGCTCGGCGCTGCGGCGGCCGCGATTGTCGAAGGTCTCGTTCAACGCTTCGAACTCGACCGCGTTCCAGCCCACGCCGATGCCCAGACGCAGGCGGCCGCCGCTGAGCACGTCGATCTGGGCCGCCTGCTTGGCCACGAGCGCCGTCTGCCGCTGCGGCAGGATCAGGATGCCGGTGGCCAGCGTGAGCCGCGTGGTGATGGCCGCGAGGTACGCCATCAGGGTCAGCGCCTCGTGGACGACGGCCTGGTGCGAGTAGGTGGCCAGCGACGGGTGGGAGTGGAACTTCGGATCGGCGCCGAGGACGTGGTCGGCCACGAAGAGATGGTCGGCGCCCATGGCCTCGACGGCCTGGACGAATTCGCTGATGGCGGCGATGTCCGTGCCGCACTCCGTCTGCGGGAAGATGACGCCGAGCTTCATGGCCATGTCCGGCGCGCTACGCGCCACCGGTGACGACGAGCGTCTGACCGCTGACGAAGTCGCTGTCCGGGCTGCAGAAGAGATAGATCGCGCCGGCCGCTTCCTCGGGGAAGCCGCCGCGGCCGAGCGGGATCATCTGGTTCATGGCCGCGATGCGGTTGCCCTGCACGCCGACCTTCACCGTGCGTCCCGCGACCTCGATGGTGCCGGCCTCGCCCTCGGTCAGCGGCTTGGTCAGGCGCGTCTGGATGTAGCCGAAGGCCACGCAGTTCACGGTGACCGCGTAGCGGCCCCACTCCTTGGCCAGCGTGCGCGTCATGCCGGTCACCGCGGCCTTGGCCGAGGAGTAGTTGACCTGCCCGGCGTTGCCGCGCACCCCGGAGGTGGAGGAGATCTGCACGACCTTGCGCACGATGCGCTGGCCGCGCTTGGACTCGGCCTCGAACTGCTCGCGCAGATACGGCGCGAAGGCGCGCAGGATCCGGAACGGGGCCGTCAGATGGACGTCGAGGATGGCGTACCACTGCTCGTCGGTCATCTTCTGGATGACGTTGTCCCACGTGTAGCCGGCGTTGTTCACGATGACGTGCAGGCCGCCCAGCTGCTTGACCGCCGTGTCGACGATCCGCTCGCCGAAGTCCTTGGCCGTCACGTCGCCGTTGCAGGCGACGGCCCGGCCGCCCAGCTTCTCGATCAGCGCGATGGTCTCCTTGGCCGGCGCGTCGTCGAGGTCGTTCACGACCACCGCGGCGCCGTCCCTGGCCAGCCGCAACGCCACCTGCTGTCCGATCCCGCGTCCCGAGCCCGTGACGATCGCCACCTTGCCGTCGAGCTGTCCCATGCCGGCCGTCCTCCCTCTGCGTCGTTCCGTTCCCCCGCGCGAAGCACCGAGATAGTACCTCCTTCGCCGAGGCATGCGCCCGCCGCCCGACTCCGCCGCGTGGTCGGGCAGAAAACCCGCCCGCGCCGGAGGAGGCACCGCTCGCTAACTTGGCGAAATGTCGTCGCCAAAGGGCTGAACTGGCTCTGGCACACCTGATGCCTCGTGCGGGGGCGTGTCCAATCACGAGGAGGCCGCGATGAAGACGACGACCCGAGGCGCGATCACCACTCTGACCGCCATCCTGCTGGCCGCCACCGCGTGGCTCTCGCCGGCCGCCGCGATGCCCAACCTCAAGAACCTGCTCTCCTCGGGCGGCGGCGGCACGCTGAAGCTGCCGGACGTCATCTATCCCTCGGACTACTCGCTGCAGCGCTCGCTGAACACCTCCACCGGCCTCAGCGACGTGAGCGTCCGCTGGACCGACACCTCGCCCGCCGACACCTCGACGCTGATCGAGCGCGCGAACTCCGCCGGCGTGTGGTCGACGCTCACCACGCTCGGCCCGCTCGACGGCGCGCAGTCGTACGTCGATCACGCGCTGCCGGCCGACTCGGAGTGGTGCTATCGCATCCGTGTTCGCGGCGCCAACAACGCCGAGGTCCTGACCCTGCCGCGCTGCGTGACGACGCAGAAGCTCAACGACGTCGGCGTGTGGCGTACGCAGGTGCGGATCCGGGTGGCCAACGTGTCGGGGGGCGGCACCGACGGTCGCGTGGCCGTGTCACTGCAGGGTGGGCCGTTCGACATTCCGACCGGGAGCTATACCGGCATCAAGACGGCGATCGACGACCTGGAGGCGGGCTCCGACGTCACCTACGACCTGATCCAGGACGGCATCACCACCCTGCGGGACATCACGCGCATCGGGGTCTACACGGGGAGCACCGACGGCTTCTGCGTGAGCCAGATCCAGCTCCTCGTCAACACGGCGGTGGCCTTCGACCGGACCTGGGGTGACACGGCCGGGACCTGCCAGTGGGTGGACGGCTACACCGCCATCCTCATCCACCACGACGAGCTGCGGGCCAGCCCGCTCTTCGCCGGCTTCCAGAGCCCGATCATGTCGCCGCTGGTGGAGACCGACGAGCTCGAGTCGCGCCTGCAGGCCGTGATCGGCACGCTGATCTTCGAGCGCCTCGACGTGGACTGGCGTAATCCCGGCGTCACGGTGTCGCGGCTGACCGACAACACGATCCGCGCCAACGTCTACCTCGAGAACACGGACTTCGGCGGCCCCGACATCGACCTGCAGCTCGACGTGCAGGTGGCTTTCACCCAGAGTGGCGGCGCCTGGCAGCTGGGCTTCGAGCCCGTGAACTTCCAGGCCAGTGTGGATTTCCCCTGGTGGGAGGACGTGCTGGTGGCCATCATCGATCCGGTGTGCGTGCCGGCCACGGCCATCGCCGGTGCGGCCTTCGAGGACTGCATGTCGCAGCTCGAGAAGTACATCGCCAAGGAGATCAAGAAGGGCTTCGACATCCCCTCCAAGCGCATCCCGGTGGTGCTGCCGGCCACCTGCGTGACGCCGGCGGTCACCGTGCTCAGCGACGGCGCGCTCTACTTCTCGTGCGCGCAGGCGCGGACCACCACGAAGGCGACCACCGTGATCACGGGCGGAGCGGCGGCGGCCACGCGACTGCTGCGCTGAGGGGGGAAAGACCCCCCTCAGTCGACGGAGCGCAAGCACCCGTCGACGACGACCGGGATCCGGTCGGACGGAGCGTCTCAGCGGACCTGGACGAGCTTCTGCAGGCTGCGCAGCCCGGGCGGGATGCGGCCCGCGGCGGCCCCAGTTGGTGAACGACACCTCGCCGACGTAGATGTCGCCGTGCGAATCGACGGCCAGGCCGTGCGGGGAGATGAACTGACCGAGCTCGAGCCCGGCCGGACGGTGCCCCAGCCGCGCCAGCAGCTCGCCCTTGCCGCTGTAGATGCTCACGCGCGGTCCGATGTTGGGCATGTCGTTGTTGACGGCCATGCCGGCACCGATCTCGCCCACGTAGAAGCGGCCCTGTCGCGCGCGGCTCGAGAAACAGGCCGGAGGGGCGATGCATGTTGTTCCACTGCGTCTCGTACCGGCCGTTGCCGTCGAACACCTGGACCCGATGGTTCTCGCGGTCGGCCACGTACACCCAGCCGTCCGCGTCGCAGCAGACGTTGTGCGCGATGTTGAACTGGCCGGGGTCGGTTCCCGGCTCACCCCACGACCGCTGGAGCGTGCCGTCCGGGGAATACTTGTGGACGCGGGAGTTGCCGTAGCCGTCGGAGACGTAGAGCTCGCCCTGGGGCGACAGCGCGGTGTGCGTGCAGCGGTGGAAGGGCTCGCCGCTCATGTACGGCTTCGGCACCCCGGGCACGCCCAGCGTCAGCAGCACCTTGCCGTCGAGCGTGCAGTGGCGAACGGTGTGGTCGCCGTCGTCGGTCAGCCAGATCGTGTCGTCGGGCGCCATGTGCACACCGTGCGCCCGGCGGAAGATGCCCTCGCCCCACGAGCGCAGGAAGTTGCCGTCGCGGTCGAAGACGCACATGGGGTGCGCGCCGCGGTTGAACGCATAGACCCGGTCCTGCGCGTCGACGCCGACCGCCGCGACGTCGGCGTTGAACTCACGGCCGGGCGGCAGCTTCGCCCAGTTGTCGATGACCTCGTAGCGATAGGCGCCGGTGCCCAGGATGACTGCCATCCGTCATTCTCCTTTGAGGTAGTCGGCGAAGTATTCCTCGGCGGTGATCCGCCGGCTCGTGAGCTTGAGCCGGAACGCCTCGTTGGCGAACATGTCGATCTGCTCTCGGTTTCGCTCGAAGCCGTAGGGGTGGAAGTCCTCGCCCATGACGGCGATCGTCTCCTCGAGCTCGGCCTCCAGCCACGGCGTGGCGTAGGGAAACCCCCGCTGCGCGTGGGTGAAGCAGTCGTTGGCCGCGATGAAGGCCTCGGTGAGGCTGCGCGCGATCCAGCGATGCTCCTCCCACACCTCACGCCGGAGCACGATCAGGTGCTGAGGCGGAAACGCGCCGGTGCTGCGGTAGTAGTCGTGCTCGATGCGCTTGAATTCGGGAAACAGCCGCGCGATGCGCCCGGTGTCGGGGTGATAGGCCTGCGGGCGCGGCGGGCTGTAGACGGCCTCCAGCTCGTCGGCCAGCAGCATCTCCGAGAGCGACCGGCCGGCGGGCGCGGCGTTCACGCCGGCCGGCAGGTTCGGATCGACGGGCGAGGACCACGCCGCGTCGACGTCCCCGATCCACCACTGGATCGTCGCGGGATCCACGCCGATGAAGCGCAGGAAGTGGCGATACCAGATCGAGCCGCTGGCCGAGTAGCTGTACATGCCGATGCGCTTGCCGGCGAGATCGGCGGGCTTGCGGATCGGCCCGCCGCGGCGCACGTAGAGATCGCGCGCCGTGAAGTTGCGCAGCGGAAAGATCGGCAGGCCGACGAAGCGGTGGTCGCCCCGGTCGATGCGGTAGAGATACTGCGCCATCGACCACTCGCCACCCTGCACGGCCGGGTCCTGCACCGCGCGGCTGAGCATCTCGGCGCGCTCGGGCCAGGAGCCCCGGCGGCTGAGCAGCAGCGTGAGATCGATGTCCCGGGGCTTCACCTCGCCGGTGGCCAGGGGCATGAGGCGGGCGTAGTCCGCCGCGGTGAGCGTGATCTTCTGAGCCATCGTCAGCGCTTCCTTTCTGTCGTCCCTGATCGTCCCCGGCGTCAGGTCGCCCATCGCGTCGTCGCGCTGCCCGTCAGGTCGCGATGACCTCATCGAACACACGGAGGAAATTGCCGCCCGCGACCTTGGCGACGTCGTCGCGGCTGTAGCCCCGGGCCAGCAGCGCGCCGGTGACCGAGGGCCACTCCGCGTAGTCGTCGTAGGCCACGAAGCTCGGGGGCGAGATCCCGTCCATGTCGGTACCGATGCCGACGTGATCGACGCCGATCGCCTTGATCATGCGCTCGATGTTGTCGACGTAGCCGGTCATGCCGTGGTAGCCGCCGGAATTGACCGGGAAGATGCCGACGACGCCCCCGGTCTGCGCCACCAGCCTCGCGTGCTCGGTGCTCACCGAGCGCGCGAAGCTGGTGGCGAGCACGGTGTGCGACAGCAACAGCGGCTTGCGCGTCACCGTGCGCGCCGTGCGGACGCCATCGAGCGTGAGGTGCGCGACGTCCACGACCATGCCCAGCCGGTTCATCTCGGCGATGACGTCCTGGCCAAACGGGGTGAGCCCGCCGTAGCGCGGCGGATCGGTCTGGATGTCGCCGAGCTCGTTGATCCGGTAGTGCGTGAGCTGGATGGAGCGGATCCCGTTCGCGTGAGCCTCGGCCACGCGATCGATCCGGCCCTCGAGGAAGTCGCCGCCCTCGACCGCCAGGATCGCGCCCGGCGGCTCGGCGCCGCGGGGCGCGCGCAGATCCGATGGCGACTGGATCAGCACAAGCTTCTGCAGGCTCACCCGAGCGCGGACCTGGTCGAGCATGCGGTAGGTGTGGGCGTAGGATTCGCCGGGCCGCAGCTCGCGGGTGGCGTACAGGCCGCCCTGCGGGCGGCGACCGATGACCGGCCCATCGGCCGTCGCCGCGAAGAGCGAGGCGCGCAGCTTCCCCTGGCTCATGCGCGCCACCTGGGCCTCCATCGTCAGCGGCGAGCCCGAGAACATGCCCGGGTGGCTGTGCAGATCGACCGCCGGCGACTCTTCGGCCAGACGCAGCGCGGCGTCCCGCTGCGCGGAGGTCACCGGCGAGCAGCCGGCCGCGACGAGCGCCGCCAGCAGCGCCAGGGCTTGACGGCGATCCATGGCGACGCCGGCGCGTGGTGCCGTCCACCATGCGTCGCACCCACAGCCGGTGATCGGTCGCACGCTCAGGCCTTCTTCGACGCCTCGAAGATCGCGCGCGGGTTGTGCACGAGCATCTGGTCGATCTGGTCGTCGCTGACGCCGGCCTTGCGCAGCGCCGGCAGGATGTCGTCGGAGATGTGGTTGTAGTGCCACAGCGGCCGGGTCTTGCGCTTGCCTTCCTCCGACAGCATGTCCGTCCAGCAGTTGGCGTCGTGCGACAGCACCATCTTGGCGGCGTAGCCCTCGGCGCAGAGCTTGGCCACCACCTCCACTCGCTTGGAGGTGGGCAGGAAGTTCTCCAGCCCGAAGCGGTCCATCCCGATGGTGCTCCCCCGCTCCATCAGCCCGCGCAGGTAGCCGAGGTCCTCGCTGTCGCCGCTGTGGCCGATGATCACGCGACTGAGGTCGACGCCTTCCTGGGCGAAGATCGCCTGCTGCAGCTCGCCGGTACGGCCGGCCGCCCAGGTGTGGGTCGAGATCGGCACGCCGGTGGCCTTCTGGGCCCGCGCGGAGGCGCGCAGGACGTTGTCGATCACCGGCGTCACGCCGGCGGTGTCCGTCGCGCACTTGATGATGGCGGCCTTCACGCCGCTGTTGGCGATGCCCTGCGTGATGTCGCGGATGAACAGATCGGCGACGGCATCCACACCGTGAGCGCTGAAGTAGCGCTGCGGCATCCACCAGACTCCAGTAGCGACGACGATGTGCACCTGCGTGCGGCGGGCTACCGCGGCGATCAGGTCGATGTCGCGGCCGAGATCGACGGTGGTGAGATCGACCAGGCTGCGAATGCCCCGACGGTGGAGCTCGGCCAGCTTGCGCTCGGCGATGTCGAGGATGGAATTGCGATCCCAGAGGTGGGGCCAGTTCTCCTGCACGCCGGGCGAGCGCGTGACGACGTGCTCGTGCATCAGCGTCGGTCCCAGCTGGGTCGTGTCCACCGGTCCGCGGGCGGTCTGCACCGTTGTCATGGTCGTCTCCCTCGGGTAGTGTAAGCCAACTCGCAGATCCGACCCGGAGGCCGTCCATGGCAAAGCTCAACATCAATGGCCGCGTTCGTGACGTGCAGGTCGAGCCCGACACGCCGCTGCTGTGGGCCATTCGCGAACAGGTCGGCTTGACGGGGACGAAGTATGGCTGCGGTGTGGCGCAGTGCGGCGCCTGCTCGGTCCACCTCAACGGCGGGCTGGTGCGCTCCTGCTCCATCCCCGTCTCGGCCGTGAAGGCCACCGACAAGATCGTCACCATCGAAGGCCTGTCGGCGACCAGCTCGCATCCAGTCCAGAAAGCCTGGGCGGCGCTCGACGTTCCGCAGTGCGGCTACTGCCAGTCCGGGCAGATCATGGCCGCGGCGGCCCTGCTGAAGAGCAACTCCAAGCCGACGGATCAGGACATCGACGACGCCATGGCCAACATCTGCCGATGCGGGACGTATCAGCGCATCCGGGCGGCCGTCCACATGGCCGCCGGCCAGAAGGGGGCCTGACATGAAGCTCTCACGGCGGGCCTTCATCGTCGGCACGGCGGCGGCCAGCGGCGGCCTGGCCATCGGCATGCGTCTGCCTCTCGGCGCGGGGACGGCCGCGGCGAAGACGGCGGACGCCGGCGCCGAGATCAACGCCTGGGTCGTCGTGAAGCCCGACGACACGTGCGTCATTCGCATCGCGCGCTCGGAGATGGGACAAGGCACGCTCACCGGCCTGGCCCAGCTCGTGGCCGAGGAGCTCGAGTGCGACTGGAAGAAGGTGGCCACCGACTCGATCACCCCCGGCCAGAACCTCGCGCGCCAGCGTGTGTGGGGCGAGATGGGCACCGGCGGCAGCCGCGGCATCCGCACCTCGCAGGACTACGTCCGGCGCGGTGGTGCGGTCGCGCGCGTGATGCTGCTGCAGGCCGCGGCCGATCAGTGGAGCGTGCCGGTGGCCGAGCTCAGCGTGTCCGATGGCATCATCACGCACGCCGCCTCCGGCCGGCGGACGAGCTACGGCAAGGTGGCCGACGCCGCCGCCAAGCTGACCCCGCCGGATCCCAAGAGCCTCACGCTCAAGGATCCGAAGAGTTGGAAGATCGCCGGCAAGCCGCTGCCGCGCCTGGACACCGCCGACAAGCTCAACGGCAGCAAGGTCTACGCGATCGATCTCAAGCTGCCGGGCATGCTGCACGCGGCCGTCAAGGCCTGCCCGGTGTTCGGCGGCAAGCTCGTGAGCTACGACGACAGCAAGGTCTCGGGCCGGCCCGGCGTGCGTCGCGTGGTGAAGGTGAACGACTCGACCGTCGCGGTCGTGGCCGACACCTGGTGGCACGCCAAGTCCGCGCTCGACGCGCTCCCGATCGTGTGGGACGAAGGCGCGGGCGCCTCACAGTCGAGCGCGACGATCGCCGCGCACCTCGCGGAAGGGCTGGCGGCCAAGGAGGCCTACGCGTTCCGCAACGAGGGTGACGCGCCGGCGGCCATCCAGGGCGCGGCCAAGAAGGTGGAGGCCGTCTACAGCACGCCGTTCCTGGCCCACGCCACCATGGAGCCCATGAACTGCACCGTGAAGATCTCGGCGGACCGGGCCGAGTGCTGGGTGCCGACGCAGAACTCCGAGGCCTCGCTGGCCGCGCTGTCCGAGCAGTCGGGCATTGCCCTGCCGAAGTGCGAGGTCTATCGTCACGACCTCGGCGGCGGCTTCGGCCGGCGCGGCGGCACGCAGGACTTCGTGCGTCAGGCCACGCTCATCGCCAAGCAGTTCCCCGACGTGCCGGTCAAGATGGTCTGGTCACGCGAAGAGGACATGGGGCACGACTTCTACCGGCCGATCTCGCAGTGCAAGCTGGCCGCCGGCCTCGACGACAAGGGCGCGCTCGTGGGCCTGCACGCCCGGGTGTCCGGCCAGTCGATCAACGCCTTCGTGAACCCGGCGCTCATCGTCGGGGACAAGGACGATCGCCAGCTCCAGGGCTACACCGACAAGCCCGGCGACGCGCAGCTCGGCTACACCGTGCCGAACTTGCTGATCGAGTACGCCATGCGGAACACCCACGTGCCGGTCGGCCCGTGGCGCGGCGTCAACACCAACCAGAACGCCGTGTACATGGAATGCTTCATGGAAGAAGTGGCGCGGGCCGCCGGCGCCGACTCGCTCGAGTTCCGCCGAGCGCCTCATGGGCAAGCACCCCAAGCACCTCGCCGTGCTCAACGCGGCGGCGGACAGGGCCGGCTGGGGCAAGCCGCTGCCGGCCGGCGTGCACCGCGGCCTGGCGCAGTTCATGGGCTACGGCAGCTACTCGGCGGCGGTCGCCGAGGTCTCGGTGAGCGGCGAGGGCAAGCTCAAGGTGCATCGCCTCGTGCTGGCACTCAACTGCGGCCACGCGGTCAATCCCGGCCAGATCGCCGCCCAGGTCGAGGGCTCGGTGGCCTACGGCCTGAGCGCCGCGCTCTACGGCGAGTGCCCGGTGGACAAGGGACGCATGACGGATCTGAACTTCGACCGCTACCAGATTCTCCGCCTGGCCGAGATGCCGAAGGTCGAGACCGTGATCGTGCCGACCAACGATTTCTGGGGCGGCGTCGGCGAGCCGACCATCTGCGTGGTCACCCCGGCCGTCCTCAACGCGATCTTCGCGGCGACCGGCAAGCCGGTCCGCAGCCTGCCGCTGAAGAACGTGAAGCTGGTATAGGGCATCGAGATGGCGCCCCTGGAAGTTCGTGACCCGGGTCTGCACGATCTCGTCGCACCCGATGCGGCGATCGAGCGCATCGCGGGCGGCCTGATCTTCACCGAAGGGCCCGTGTGGCGCGCGGGCCACCTGCTCTTCAGCGACATCCCGAACAAGCGGATCGTGCGCTGGCGACGACTGCCCGAGGGGCCGGAGCTGACCACGTACGCGACGGGGATGTCGAACGGTCTGACGCTCGATCGTCAGGGACGCGTGCTGGCGGCCGAGCACGACGGCCGCCGCGTGACGCGGGTGGCGGAGGACGGCACGCGCACGGTGCTCGCCGAGCAATACCAGGGCAAGCGCCTCAACAGCCCCAACGACATCGTGGTCAAGTCCGACGGCGCCGTGTACTTCACGGATCCGCCCTACGGCGTGCGGCCGGCGCCGCCCGGCACGGTGCGGCCCGCCGGCTGGTGGACCCAGCCCATCCCCGGCAAGGAGCAGCCGTCGAACGGCGTGTATCGGCTCACGCCCGACGGCACGCTGCGACTGGTGGCCGACGATTTCGCGCTGCCCAACGGCCTGGCCTTCTCGCCCGACGAGTCGGTGCTGTACATCGACGACTCGGCCCACAAGCACATCCGCGCCTTCGACGTCGCCCTGGATGGATCGTTGACCCGGGGCCGCATCCTGCTGGACATGAAGTCCGACGATCCCGGCGTCCCCGACGGCCTGAAGGTGGACGTCCGCGGCAACGTGTTCTGCACCGGACCGGGCGGCGTCTGGGTCTGCCGTCCCGACGGCGCGCTGCTGGGACGCATCGTGCTGCCGGAGCTGCCGGCAAACCTGGCGTGGGGCGAGGACGGCAGCGTCCTCTTCCTGACGGCGCGGACCAGCGTCTACCGGCTGGCGACGAAGACGCGAGGCGCGCTGCCCGGCTGATCGGAGCCGGCGCCGGCGCTCACCCCTCGGCGCCGGCGCTCACCCCTGGCGCCGGCAGCGGCGCGGTCGATCAGGTCCTTGGCGCCGGCCTGGATCCAGGGAAAGAAGCTCGTCATCACCGCCCGCACGCCGAGCTTGGTGTAGCGCTCGACGTTGGCGGCGCTGACCAGCGTGCCGGCCACGTGGCCCGACTGCACGATCTTCTTGATCGCGCGGTCGATCGTCTGCTGGACGTCGGGATGGCCCATGTTGCCGATGTGGCCCATCGAGGTGGCCAGGTCGTTGGGGGCCACGAAGAAGACGTCGATGTGGCTCACCTTGAGGATCTCGTCGAGGTTGCGCACGCCGACGATGTCCTCGATCAGGATGAGCAGCAGGCTCTGGTCGTTGGCCGTCTTCAGATAGCCGTCCACCCCGAAGCCCTGACGGCTCGTGTACATGCCGCGCTTGCCGAGCGGCGCGAACTTGGCCGCCTCCACCACCGCCTCGGCCTCGGCGCGCGTGTTGACGTGCGGCACACAGATCCCCTGCGCCCCGCGGTCGAGTGTGCGATAGATCGTGGCGTAGTCGTTGTCCATCACGCGCACGACCGAGGTCTTGCCCCACAGGTCGCAGGCCCGCGTGAGGTTGCCGAGGTCGGCATAGTCCACGCCGCCGTGCTCGCCCTCCAGCCAGATGCCGTCCACGTCCAGCGTGCCGAGCTGGTCGATGAGGTCCGGGTCGTTGCAGCCGGACAGGATGGTCGCGACACGGCCGGCGGCGAGCTGCTCCTTGATGCGATTGGGACGGATGTTCACGGGGCTCTCCTTCACTGGACGGACATTCACTGGAACAGACACTTCACGCTCGATTCGAGCTCGCGTGATTCTACAACGGGTCCCCGCGCGACGACCCGGAGCCGGTGGGCGTCACGCGGGCGCGGGGCGCGGCCGGCCGAACGCCACGACGCCGGCGGCCACCAGGTCGGCCGCCGCGCACACCGCCAGGCTCACGCCATAGCTGCCGGTGGCGTCGCGCAGGATCCCGACCAGAGCCGGCGCGAAGGCGAAGGCCAGCTGGTTGGTGGCCGTGACCACGCTCACGATGGCGGCGAATTGCTCGCGCGGGAACTCGCCCTCGATCAGCAGGCCGGGCAGCGTGATGACGTTGCCGACGCCGAAGCCGAACAGCAGGCAGCCGGCGTAGACCATCGCGCTGGAGGACGCCAGCGACAGCAGCACCAGCCCGGCCACCTGCGCCAGGAAGTTCAGGCCGGCGATCGTGCGGCGGTCCAGGCGGTCGGCGAGCGCGCCCATCGGAATGCGTCCGGTGATGGCTGCCGCCGTCGTCAGGCTCAGCGCGCCGCCCGCGCCCGCCGCCCCGAGCAACGGCGTCAGGTGGGACACCAGATGCGTGAGCACGCCGACCTGGGCGGCCAGGCCCAGCGCGAAGGCGATCGAGATCGTCCAGTAGCGCCGCGTGCGGAAGAACGCCGACCGCGGCGCGCTCGGCGGCGGCAGCGACGGCGTGGCGGATGACGATACGGGGTCGCCGTCGGGTCCGACCCCGAGTCCTTCCGGGCTCCGGCGCAACACGATCACGGCCAGCGGCACCAGCATCACGACCATCACCAGCGCCGCCGTCCGCACCGCCGCCGTGAATCCCCAGTGGGCGACCAGCGCCAGGAGCGCCGGCGCGACGAGGATGCCGCCGCCGCTGGCGCCGGTCAGTGCCAGGCTCACCGCCATCCCGCGCTGGCGGATGAACCAGGGCGCCACGAGGATGTTGATCGCCGCGCCGCTCATGCACGCCCAGCCCAGCGACATCGCGGCGAGCGCCAGATAGAGCTGCCAGAGGCGATCGATGGAGCCCAGGCCGGCGACACCGACGGCCATCGCGATGACACCGCCGGCGACGACGCGGTGGCCGCCGAGCCGGCGCATCACGGCGCCGACCGAGACGGTGGCGCCCGCGCCCATCAGATAGAAAGCGGTGATCGCCACCGAGATCGCGGAGATCGACCAGCCGTGCTGGCCTCGGAGCGCGACGAGATAGACGCCGAGGCCGTAGAAGGCCAGTCCCCAGGACCACACGGCGATGAGGAACGTGCCGCCGACCACCCACCAGCCGTAGAAGGGCGCGCGCAGCCTAGCTCGTCCCGCCGAGCGCGGCCTCCCACGCCTGCTGGGTGGCGATCTCCTGCGTCCACGGGCGCATGAGCGCGCCGGCGCGGGCGTCGCGCGCGTAGCGCTCGAGCGGATAGCGCTTGAGCAAGGCCCGGCCGCCGCACACGCGGATCGCCTCCTGGGTCACCGTGATGACCGAGCGCTGCACGGTGACGTGCGCGGCCCGCGCGCGCTGCAGGGCCTCGATCGGCACGTTGACGCCGGCCTCGGAGATCGCGCGGTAGTAGAGGGCACGGCTCGCCTCCAGCGCGAACAGCATCTCCGCCAGCGCGTGGCCCTTGACCGCGGCCTCGGTGTGCAGCCCCGGCGACCCGCCCATCTGACCGGTCAGGTACGCGATGGCGCCGTCGTAGGCAGCCTGCATCAGCCCGAGGAATGTCGCGTCGAAGGTGAGCGGCGAGAGGTGGGGAAACGCGTTGTACATGGCGCCGAACAGTCCCGGCGGCAGGACCTCGGCGTCGTCGCCGACGAAGACGTCTTGAAGGAGCATGTCGCGGCTCACCGTGCCGCGCATGCCCATGGGATCCCACTCGCCGGGAAACGTGACGCCCGGCGCGTCCTTGGGGATCTGCAGATAGAGCGTGCGCTCGATCCACGGCTCCTCGCCGATGCGGATCGCCGGCGTGGCGAAGTACGGCGCCGAGCCCGCGAGCGAGACGAAGAACTTGCGACCGTTCACCACGTAGCCGCCGTCGACCTTGCGCGCGGTGGTGCCGAAGCGCCGGCCGCCCACCGAGAGCGACGTGTCCGTCTGCCCCTGCTCCACCGGCTCGCTGTGCGGCTGGCCGTAGAAGGCGCCCTGCTCGATGACCTCGCGAAACTTGGTCGTCCGGAGCTTTTCGTGCCGCTCGCGCGCCGCCGCGGACATCGGCATCGCGTCGGCGATCTCCCCCATCATCATCATGGTGAGACAGTGCATGTTGAACGTCAGCGAGGTGGAGGCGTTGCCCTGCGCCAGCTGCTCGGCCACCAGGCAGTAGGTCTCGTAGCTGGCCCCGAGCCCGCCGTACCGCTCGGGAATGCACAGGCCGAGCAACCGTTCGGCCCGCAGATCGGCGTAGTCGTCGAACGGAAACGTCGCCTCGCGATCGTGGGTGGCGGCCCGCGGCGCAAAGCGCTCGACCGCCAAACGTCGCGCGGTGCCGATCAGCTCCTGCTGCCGGGCCGAAGGTCGAAGGTCCACGTCAGGGATCGATCCTCACGTGATCAGTGAGGGCGGAAGGGAGAAGACGTTCGCCGGCTCGTGGTGCATGTCGTGATCGCGGCGCAGGCGCCGCACCATGCCGAGCGCGTATGGCGCGCCTTCCAGCAGCTGTGTGAGCCCCAGATCATCGAGCTGCAGGCCCGCGCGCTTCGCACCCGCGATGCAGAGATCGCGCGTCTCGGCGTCGACCTGCTCGGCGCCTCCCGACAGCACGGGGGGCGGCGTGACGTCCGGGGCCGTCGCGCCGCGCACGAGGGCCGGACGCCGGGTGTGCCAGTCGGTGGCGCGCTCGTAGGCGTGGCCGATCCTCAGGATGGTGGCCTCCTCGAACGGCCGGCCGACGATCTGCATGCCGAGCGGCAATCCGGCGCGCCCGAAGCCGTTGGGCAGCGCGAGTACCGGCTGGCCGGTGACGTTCCACGCCGTGAGCAGGCTGGGCTTCTGCCAGAACGAGACGCTGCGATAGTCCGTCAGCCGCGGCGCCTCGCCCATGCCGGCGGTGACGAACGCGTCGAAGCGCTCGTAGAGCGGCTCCATCTCGACCATCATCCGGCGATGCTCGCGCGTGGCCTGGACGTAGTCGTTCGCGGTGAAGAGCACGGAGGGCAGCACCCGCGAGCGGAAGTCCGCGCCGAAGTCCTTGCCCCGCGCGATCAGGTTCTTCTGGTGGACGCTGAAGATCTCGCTCTCCGCGATGATGATCTTGCAGTCGAAGTACTGCCCGAGCGGCCGCACGCGACACTCCTGCAGCTCGGCGCCCAGCCGCCGCAGCACGTCGAGTGCTCCGTCCATGGCCCGCCGCATGTCCTCCGACGCCGGGAGGTCCTCCTCCCAGTGGTGGCGCAGGACGCCGATGCGCAGACCGCGCAAGTCACCACCAAGCGCCTCCCCGTAGGCCGGGATGGGCCGCCGCACACTCCCGGCGTCGCGCGCGTCGTAGCCGGCCAGCGCCTGCAGCACCAGCGCGCAGTCCTCCACCGTCCGGGCCAGCGGACCGCAGTGGTCGAACGTGTACGAGTTGGTGATGACGCCCGCCCGGCTCACCAGGCCGAACGTCGGCATGAGGCCGACGACGCCGCAGTGCGACGCCGGGCCGCGGATGGAGCCGCCGGTGTCCGAGCCGAGCGCGACCGGCACCAGGCCCGCCGCCACCGCGGCTCCCGAGCCCGTCGAGGACCCGCCGGTGAAGTGCGCCAGGTTCCACGGGTTGCGGGCCGGCGGCCACGGCAGATCGAAGGACGGCCCGGCGTGCGCCATCTCGTGCGTGGCCAGCTTGCCGAGCAGCACGGCGCCGGCCTCGTAGAGCTTGCGCGTGGCGGTGGCGTCGTCGGTGGGGATGCGGTCGATGAAGACCCGCGAGTGGCCGGAGGTGAGGATGCCCTGCGTGTCGTAGATGTCCTTGAGCGCGAACGGGATCCCGTGCAAGGGCCCCCGCGACTGGCCGCTGACGATGGCCGCCTCGGCCGCGCGAGCCTGCCGTCGCGCCAGATCGAAGGTCGGCGTGATGAAGGCGTGCAGCTGCGCGTCGTACTGCTCGACGCGCTGGATCAGCGCCTCGACCACCTCGACGGGCGACACCTTGCGCGCGGCGATCAGACGGGACAGCTCGGCGATCGAGAGGTCGTGCAGCTCGGTGGCCACGGTGTCGTCCTTCCTCAGGGCGCGCCGGCGCGCCGGGTCAGCAGCTCCGCGATCCGCGTCACCACGGCCGCCGCCTTGCGTTCGAGGTCCTCGTCACGGTCGTTGGCGATCGGATGCTCGATCACCACGAACGGATAGTCGGCGAGGCCGTTCAGGTCAGCCACCGCGCGGGCGCTCGCCACGAAGCGGTCGGTCATCACGGCGACGGCGGGAATGCCGCGGCGCTCCGCGGCCAGGGCGTCGTGCAGACTGCACGACGAGCAGCTCCCTCAGTCGCCGATGCCGGAGACGATCGCGTCGGCGGCGCTCAGCTCGCCGAGCAGATCGTCCGGCACCGGGCGGCTGGAGTCCGGCTTGCGGCGCCGGATGACCTCGCGCACGCCGAAGCGCGCGCGCAGCATCGCCTCGAGGTAGTCGTAGAAGCGGGCGGTGCCGATCTTGGCGTTGTCGAGCAGGCCGACCAGCGCGCCGTCGAGCGAGGCCAGCGGCGGAGCCAGACGCGCCGCCTCCCCTTCGGCGGACAGTCGAGGGTCGAGCACCTTGAGCGTCATCCGTCGATTCCTTTCGTCACGGCCAGTGACTTCCGGCCATACCACGGCGGCAGGATCGCGCCGAATCCGCCAGCCGGACCGCCGGCGGCGACCACCAGGAGATCATCGGGCGAGCGGAGCGCCGTGTAGACGGCGTCCTCGTCCTTGCGCGGCGCCACGGCGCTCTTGCCCACCGAGCGCCACTCACCGCGCGTCACGCGGGCCCGCTCGTGCACGCACTCGCGCAGGTCTTTCTTGCTCCAGCCGGCCTCGGCAAAGATCTGCCGGTGCTGCTTGGGGACCACCAGCGCGTAGTTGCCCGCCCAGATCGAGTAGGTGAGCATGTTGGCGCGGATGGCCGCCGCGTAGGTCTCGGCGATGTCCCGCGGATCGTGCGTCCACTCGTTCATGACCTGGTGCGGGGACTCGACCGCCAGCACCGTGACGGCCGAGGCGCCGGCCGGTATCCCCCGCTCGGCGGCCAGGGGCAGCCACGGGCTGTCCTCCTCGTCCTCGGCCAGGCAGAAGGTGAACTTGCCCTGGATGACCGAGCGTGGAGCGATCGAGCTGACCCGGGATGCCGCCGAGCACGTTGATGATGAGCAGACGTAGCGCGCGGCCCATGCGTGGCGTTGGCCCGACTGCCGTTGCCGAGGACGTTGTGGGTGGCGTTCATGCCGAGGGTTCGCCGGACCGGGCCGTTGACCACCACGAAGGGCGCGCTGCCCCCGGTGCTGGCCGTCACGCCGTGCAGGCCGAACTCCGGCTCGCACATGGCCTTCACGCACGCCACCACCACCGGCAGGTACTCGGGCAGACAGCCGGCCATCACCGTCGCGATGGCGACCTTCTCGGCGGTGATCCGCCGGCGCCGTACCGGCTCGATGCCGACGGCGGCGTCGGGACTCAGGCGCGGCCATCTCCAGAAAGCGCCCCACGATCGTGTCGGTGGGCGGCACGATCGGCAACCCGTCCGTCCAGCCGTTGCGCTGGAACAGCTCGTTCGCCTCGAACGCGTCGGCGACCTCGTAGAGCGGACTGCTCAGCGTCTCCATCATCGCGCCTCGCTGGCCTCGGCCATCACGCCCGCGTATCTTCGCTCACTCGGGGCCAAAGTCCAACCGGCGCCCGGAGTATCATCCGATCAGTGAGGAAACGGAGACAGACATGCTCGATCTCGTGATCCGCGGGGGCCAGGTCGTGACGCCTCAGGGCGTGGGCGCGTGGGATGTCGGCGTGGAGGGCGAGCGCATCGTGGCGGTGGCCGCGCCGGGCACCTTACCGCATGACGTGGCGCGCGTGGTCGACGCCACCGGCAAGCTCATCATCCCCGGCGGCATCGATCCGCACGTGCACACGCACTGGCCGATCCCCGCGCTGGGCGGCGGGCACACCACGAGCGCGCCGCCCGAGCAGGTCAGCCGCGCGGCCATCTTCGGCGGCACCACCACGCTGGTCGATTTCGCCGTCTGGGAGCCGGGGCTGACGCTGGCCCGCGCCATCGAGGAAAAAGAGAAGGTGTGGCGCCAGGGCTTCACCGACTACGGCCTGCACGTGATGCTGCAGGGCGCGGTCCCGCCCGAGGTCATCGACCAGATCCCCGAGGCGATCCAGGGCGGCTTCGCCAGCTTCAAGATCTTCACCACCGACGTGCGGCCCATCGGCAAGGGCCGCATGATCCGCATGGGCCACCTGTGGGCCATCATGGAAAAGGCCGCCCGCCACGGCGGCATCCTCGCCATCCACGCCGAGGACGACGATCTGGTGATGTACATGTACGAGCGCCTGGAGCGCGAGGGGCGCACCGACATCGAGCACATGCCGCTGGTGCACAGCGCGATGTCGGAGGACATCTCGTTCCGTCGTGTGCTGCGCCTGGCCCGCTACGTCGAGGGCGCGGCCGTCTATTTCGTGCACGTGAGCGCCGGGGCGGGCGTGGAGGCCATCGCGGAGGCGCGCGGCGAGGGCCGGGCCATCTACGGCGAGACCCTGCATCACTACGCGACGTTCACCGCGGAGGCGTACCTGCGGCCCGATGGCGTGACGTTCCACACGTATCCCTCGCTCAAGCACGAGGCGGATCGCCAGCAGTTGTGGGCCGGGCTCAAGAACGGCACGCTCAGCACCGTGGCCACCGACGAGCTGTGCACGCCGCGCGCGATCAAGGTGCGCAGCCGGCACATCGCCGACGCCACCGGCGGCCACGTCGGCGTGGAGACGCGCCTGCCGATCATCTACACCGAGGGCGTGTCCAAGCGGGGGATGTCACTCGAGCGGTTCGTCGCCGTCACCTCGACGAACGCCGCCAAGGTCCTCGGCCTCTATCCGCGCAAGGGCGCGATCGCCCCGGGCAGCGACGCGGACGTGGTCGTCTTCGATCCCACCGCCCGGCGCACGCTGCGCTCGGCCGATCTGCACGGCTCCGACTACAGCGCCTGGGATGGCTGGGAGGTCCACGGCTGGCCGTCGGCGGTGATCCTGCGCGGCAAGATGGTGGTCGACAACGGCAAGCTCAGCGGTCAGGCGGGCGACGGCCGGCGCGTGCCCGGCAAGCTCGCGGCCGCCATCCAGGACGGCCCCGCGGTGTGAGTCCGCGCCGGGTCAGAGCAGCTTGAAGACGGCCGAGTGGGCCATGATGACGTCGGGGGACCGCTGGAGCACGTCGCGGTAGTTCGTCTCGAACGGTCCGGTCCGATCCGACCGGAGCAGGGCGCGCGACCTCTCGAGAAACGTCTCCAGCTCGGCGTCCCCCAGCTCGCCCTCCGCCTCGTCCAGGGCCTCGTCGATCCCGGCGAGCATCTCGGAGAGAGCCCGCAGCCAGGCGAAGTCCGGGTGCGTGAGGAGCAGCCGGAGGAGATCCGCGGCAGTCACCTCCCCGTGCACCGCTTCGTACGCCGCGCGCTGATCCTCGAGCAGTAGCTTGTGCAGCCGCATCAACCGGGTGTGGAGCTCGGACAGATGCTCTCCCGGAGACCCGATCGGTGGCTGCTCGCGCGGAGTCATGCGTCGATCATCGCCTCTCGCCCCTACCGTAGCGCTGTTTTGGGGAGCCGTCGATCAGACAGACGGCTCGGTCACGTTGCCATATCGGTGGAGCGTCCGGGAGACCGCCTGCTCGCGCAGATACCAGCGCAGCTCCAGCCGTCCGTTGGCGAGCACCGGCGCGTCGATCACCGCGACGCCGGTGCCGTTGGCGGCCGCGCGGGCCGCCGTCGAGATCGGCTCCCACACGCGCACCCGCTCGGCGTCGGCCGGATGCGCCAGCCGCTCGACGAACCCCGCTTCGGCTTCCACCACGAGCTCCACACCAGAGCCCAGCTCGGCGAGCCACCCCCACGGCCGTGAGTCCGGCACGAGACTGACCGTGAGCGGCGTCCCCACGGCCCACGCGGCCAGGACGATCTGACCGAGCGCGGCGCCCGCCGTTGTCCGCACGATCACACGGCGACAGGGCCGATAGCGAAACACGTTGCGCTCGCCGCGGATCGCGCTGGGGTCGTGCTCGCGGCTGAAGTGCTGGCGCCACGCGCGTGCGTAGCTCGCCGCGCTCGCCGTGAGCAGCGCGCGGGCGTCGGCGTCGTCCAGCTCCGCGAGGCATCGGGCGAGCAGCTCGGCCATGGCTCCGGGCAGCGCATCGCGCGGGACGGTGGGCAGGGTCACCTGGCGCCAGCGTGCGAGCTGCAGGACATAGTTGGGGCCGCCGGCCTTGGCGCCGGGACCGACCGACGAGGCCTTCCAGCCGCCGAAGGGCTGACGGCCGACGATCGCGCCGGTGATGGGCCGATTGACGTAGAGGTTGCCCGCCTCGATGCGATCGACCCAGCGGGCGATCTCGCGATCGTCCAGCGTCTGGATCCCGCTGGTGAGCCCGAACGGCTGGGCGTTCGCGAGCTCGACGGCGTGGTCGAGCGTCTCGGCCCGCATCAGCCCCAGCACGGGGCCGAAGCACTCCGTACGGTGAAAGAACGAGCCGGGCCGCACGCCGAGCTTGATGCCGGGCGACCAGAGCTGGGCGTTGTCGGGCGAGACGCGCGGCTCGAGCAGCCACTCCTCGCCCGGGTCGAGGACGGTGAGCGCGCGCCGGAGGGCGGCGCCCGGCGCCTGGGTCAGCGGCGTCACGCGACTCGTCAGCTCCCACGCGCGGCCGACGGCCAGGCTGGCCGCCGCGTCGCGCAGCTGGCGGCGAAAGTCGGCGTCGTCGTACACCTCCGCCTCGCAGATGGCCAGGCTGGCCGCCGAGCACTTCTGCCCGTTGTGGCCGAAGGCCGAGCGGACGAGGTCGCGGATGGCCTGATCGCGATCCGCCAGCGACGTGACGATGATGGCGTTCTTGCCGCTCGTCTCCGCGAACAGCGGCAGATCGGGACGCCAGCCGAGGAAGAGCCGCGCGGTCTCCACCGAACCGGTGAGGATGACGCCGCCCACCCGCGCGTCCGTGACGAGCCCGCGGCCGACCTCGTCGTCGGGGCACGGCAGGAACTGGAGTATGTCGCGCGGGACTCCGGCGTTCCACAGGCAGGTGGCCAGCTCCCAGCCGACGAGCACGGCCTCGAGCGCCGGCTTGAGCACGACGGCGTTGCCGGCCGCCAGGGCGGCGAGCACGCCCCCGGCGGGAATGGACAGCGGGAAATTCCAGGGCGGCGTCACGACCACCACGCCGAGCGGCTCGGCGCGGCAATCGTCCAGCTCGCTCGGCGGTCTCGCGCAGGGTGCGCGCGTAGTACTGCGCGAAGTCGACGGCCTCGGAGACCTCGACGTCCGCCTCGGTCACGGTCTTGGCGCCGTCGAGCATCATCGCGCCGATCAGGTCGCCCCGCCGGCGGCGGAGCTCGGCCGCACACGCGTGCAGGATCGCCGCACGCACCGTGGCTGCTTGCGTGGCCCACGCCGGCTGCGCCCTCCCGGCGACGCTCAGCGCGGAATCGACGTCGCCTGAGCCCGCCAGCGCGAAGCGATAGGCCACCCGCTCGGGGCGCGACGGATCGCGCTTCACGCCCTCCGTCGCACCTCGTTTCATCTCGCCATCGATCACGAGTGCAATCGCGTCCGGGGAATGCTCGCTCCAGCGCCCGGCGACCTCCACGATCCAGGCGCGGTTGGCCGCGAGCGTCCAGTCGGTGTCGGGATCGTTGACGAATCTGGAGTCGACGGGCGGCACGACCGGCCCGGTCACGATCCCGGCCCCGGTCCTGCGTGCGGCGGGGCGCGTCGGAGAGGCGGGCCTGCCGATCGAACGCGGCCAGGAAGCGATCGCGCTCGGCGATCCACGTGGCCGAGCCTGGCTCGAGGTCGAAGACGTGGCGCAGGAAGTTCTCGGGCGCGGTGTTCTCGTCGAGCCGGCGGACGAGGTAGGCGATGGCGCTGTGGAAGTCCTCCGCGCGGACCACCGGCGCGTAGAGCAGCAGGCCGCCGGCGCGCTCGCGCACCGCGCGGGCCTGGTGGTTGGCCATGCCCTCGAGCATCTCGAACTCGACCCAGCGCTGCACACCGTGGCGCTCGCGCAGGACGAAGCCGTAGGCGACGTCGAAGAGGTTGTGGCTGGCCACGCCGAGGTGCACGGCCTCGGCGTGCTCGGGCCGGCAGCCGTACTCGAGCATGCGCGTGTAGTTGGCGTCCACCTCGGCCTTGCTCTCGTACGGCGCCTGGGGCCAGCCGTGCACCGCGGCCTCGATCTTCTCCATGGCCAGGTTGGCGCCCTTGACGATGCGCAGCTTGATCGGCGCTCCACCTCGCGCGCGCCGCGCGCGCGCCCAGTCGGTGAGCTCGCGCTGCACCCGGTGCGAGTCGGGCAGATACGCCTGCAGCACGATCCCCGCGCTCAGCGGCAGGAACTCCGGCTCGTCGAGCACCTCGCGGAACGCGGTCACCGTGAGGTCGAGGTCGCGATACTCCTCCATGTCGAGGTTGATGAACTTCGGCGTGACGCGGCCGTCCGGGTGGCGGTACGTGTGGCCGCGCGGCGGCTCGGTAGAGCGTGCGCAGGCGCTCGGCCACGTGCGCCACCGTGGCGCGGAAGGCGACGAGATCGATCTGGCTGAAGACGGAGGAGACCTTGACCGAGATGTACTCGACGTCGTCGCGCGCCAGCAGCGCCAGGTACGCCTGCAGGCGGCGCGCGGCCTCGGCCTCGCCCAGGATCGCCTCGCCCAGCTGGTTGAGGTTGAGGCGCAGGCCGGCGCGGCGTCGCTCTTCCAGGTAGCGCCGCAGGTCTTCCTCCTCGCCCGGCAGGATCACGTTCTGCGTCTCGTGGCGCAGGCGGGCCACGATGGGTGGCACGACCAGGCTGGGCAGGTAGTACGCCATGGCGCCGCCCAGGAGCAGGCCGACGCGCTCCCACCAGTCCATGTACTGCGGCACGCCGTAGCGCTCGAGCAGGTAGGCGAGCTGATCGGCGATGCGCTCCGGGCGGTGGCTGCGGAAGGCCTGATCGGCCAGCGCGATCGTCAGCTCCTTGCCGTGCGGATCGGCGAGCATGCGGGCGAGCTTGCGGGCCTGGGCGCGCTCGTCGGGGGTCTGCTGGGCGCGCGCCTCGCGCAGGAGCGCTTCGGCCAGCTCGACGGCGCGTTCAGCGAGGGTCATGCGCGCACCCTGGATTCAGTGTACGCGCATGCCCCCCGCGGCGAAGCTTACTTGGGCTGGGCGACCGTGCGCAGGTACGGCTTGTGCGTCTTCCAGCCCTGCGGGTACGTCTTCTTGGCCTCGTCGTCGGAGACCGCGGTGACGATGATGACGTCCTCGCCCTGCTTCCAGTTCACGGGGGTGGCCACCTTGTGCTTGCCGTGAGCTGGCAGGGAGTCGAGCAGCCGCAGCACCTCGTCGAAGTTGCGGCCGGTCGCCATCGGGTAGGTCAGCATCGCCTTGATCTTCTTGTCGGGGCCGATGACGAACACCGAGCGCACGGTGGCGTTGTCGGCGGCGGTCCGGCCTTGCGACGTGGTGCCGGCGCCTTCCGGCAGCATGTCGTAGGACTTGGCGACCTTCAGCTCGGGATCGCCGATCATCGGGTACGTCACGGCGTGGCCCTGCGTCTCCTCGATGTCCTTCGCCCAGCGCTGGTGGTCGCCGACCGGGTCGACGCTCAGCCCGATGATCTTGCAGTTGCGCTTCTCGAACTCCGGCTTCAGGCCGGCCATGTAGCCGAGCTCGGTCGTGCACACCGGGGTGAAGTCCTTGGGGTGGGAGAACAGGATCGCCCAGCCGTTGCCGATCCACTCGTGGAAGTTGATCTTGCCCTGGGTGGTCTCGGCGGTGAAGTTCGGTGCTTCGCTGTTGATGCGCAGTGCCATGGTAGCTCCTCCGTCGGTTACGACTCAGTGGTGGAAGATATTGAGGCCGTCACCGCCTGGGGATGGCCTCGGCGTCCATGTCCCCTCCTTCGCGGCCAGTGTAAAGACGGCCCGTCAACGTTTCATCATTGCGCGGGAGATTCTACCCCACCGTCCCGGGCGGTCAGGGAACGACGATGACCTTGCCGATCACCTCCCGATCGGCGAGCAGGCGGATCCCCTCGCGGGCCTCGACGAGCGGGAGCATGCGGTCGATCACCGGGCGCAGCCGGCGCTCGTCGACCATGCGCAGCAGCGTGGTCAGATCGTCGGGCGTCCAGCCGTTGGAGCCGAGGACTTGCAGCTCGAAGGTCCAGATGTAGCGAATGTCCTCCGCGGATCGAAGCCCGCCGTGGCTCCGCAGGTGAGCAGGCGCCCACCCCGGCGCAGACAGCGCAGCGACGGCACCCAGGTGTCGCCGCCGGTGAAGTTGATGACGACGTCCACCCCGCCCTCGAAGTTCCGCCGCGACGGCTTGCCGAAGCGGGCGTGGACCTCGGCCATGAAGTCGCCCCGGGTGTAGTCGATGACGTGGTCGGCGCCCAGCGCGTACAGCCGCTTGATCTTCTCGTCGCTGCTGGCGCAGGCGATCACGGTGGCGCCGGCCATCTTGGCCAGGAACACGCAGCAGGTGCCCACGCCACCGCTGGCGCCCAGGATGAGCACGCGCTCGCCGGCGGCGATCTTGCCCTGCGTCACCATCATGCGGTGCGCGGTGCCGTAGGCGACGGGCAGCGCGGCGGCGTCGGCGAACGTCACACCGGCGGGAATGCGGATCAGCTGGTGCGCGCCGGCCCGGCAGCGCTCGGCCAGCCCGCCGTGGATCGTCTCGCCCATGAGCCCGCCGCGCACGCGATCGATCGGGTCGACCAGCACGCGATCGCCGACCGTCCAGTCCTCGACGCCCGGGCCGAGCTCGGCGATCTCGCCGGCCAGGTCGAGGCCCATGATGGCCGGCATGGGGATCTTGATGCCGGGCATGCCGCGCAGGGTGAACACGTCGTGATAGTTGAGCGAGGTCGCCCGCACCGCCACCACGACCTCGCCCGGACCCGGATGCGGATCGGGGAAGTCGCTCGTCGTAGACGAGGCGATCGAGCTCGCCGTGCGCCCGGATGATCATCGCCTTCACGCGAGCACCGCTCCGCGCCAGCGACCTGCGCGCGCTCGGTCAGGCGCCGGCGGTCGATCTTGCCTGTGCCGGCCAGCGGCAGCTCGCTCACGAACTCGACGTGGCGCGGGATGCTGATAGGCCGGCGCATGGCCAGCGCCCACTGCTTGACCGCGTCGGCGCTGAGGTCGTCGCCGCTCGCGCGCACCACGAAGGCCACCGGCTTGGCGCCCTTGATCTCGTCGGGCACGGACACCACGCACGCCTGCTGGATGCCCGGATGCCGCTCGAGCATCGTCTCGACCTCGCCCGGATAGATGTTCTCGCCGCCGCACACGAACATGTCGTCGGCGCGGCCGACGAAGTAGTAGAAGCCGTCGGCGTCGCGGCGCATGACGTCGCCGGTGATGTAGTAGCCGTCCTCCGTCATCACCTGCGCGGTCTTCTCCGGCAGGTTCAGGTAGCCGGGCATCAGCGACCGGCGTTCGCACCTGCAGCACGCCCTCGTCGGCGTCGAGATCGTCGCCGGCCGACCAGCCGCACGTCGACGCCCTCGACGGGATAGCCCAGCGACAGATCCGGCCGCGGCACCCCGCGCGGATGGGGACCGAAGGCGACGGGCCCGGACTCGGTGGTGCCCTAGCCGTTCGTCACCGGCGCGCCGGGGAACGCGCCTTGATGCGATCGATGAGCGCCTGGGTGAGCGGCGCCGAGCCGATGGTGACGCGCTCGGACCGACGAGCGATCGGTGGCGGCGAGCGCGGCCGGCTCCTGGAGCGCCAGCGCCAGCATGGTCGGGCACCCCGGTCAGCCAGGTGCAGCGATGGCGCCCGATCGCCTCGATGAAGGCGCGCGCGGAGAAGCGCGGCAGCAGACGACGCTCCGCCCGGCCAGGAAACGCCACGACACAGGTGATCCACAGCGCGTTCATGTGGTAGAGCGGCGCGGCCACGAGGAGCCGCTCGTCGCGACGAGGTCCGGCGTCGTCTGCAGCCGCTGCTCGGCCGTCCACAGCGGCGCCGTCGTGGGTCAGCGGCACGCCCTTGGGCAGGCCCGTCGAACCGGACGTGTAGAGGATCATCGCGACCTCGCCCGCCTCGGGCGCCACGTGTCGCAAACGGCCCGGGGCTCACGAAGGCGTCGAACGCCGCGTCGAGCTCCACGACGGTGGTGCCGGCGGGCACCGCCGCGCGGCGCTCGGCATCGACGAACACGAGCGAGACGCCGGCGTCGCGCAGCACGTGCTCGATCGTCGCCGGCGGCAGCTTGAAGTTGATCGGCACCGACCACCATCCCCGCTCGCATCGTCCCGAGAAAGGTCGTCAGGTACTCGGCGCGATTGGCCGCGAGGATGGCGATGCGGTCGCCGCGCCTGGCGCCGCGAGCCACCAGGCCGCGTGCCACGGCCGACGCCGCGCGATCGAGCGCGTCGTAGCTCCACTCGCGCGGTTTCGCCGGATCGCCGAGGTCGATCAGCGCGATCCGCTCGGGCGCGGGCGCGCCGGCCACCACGTCGCCCAGGTTGCGCGAGCGCATCATCGCGCGGCCGTCGGCGTGTCGGTGGTCGTGCTGTAGCAGCCGCGCCCCACCGCCACCAGCCGGCCCTCGGCGTCGTGGACGTCGACGTCGACCACGCCGATGGTCCGGCCGGCCCGGCGCAGCCGTCCGGTGCCGACCAGCGCCGCGCTCACCGCCGGCCGCAGGAAATCGACGCGGAAGTTGATGGTCGGCACGCCGACACCGAGCAGCATCACCAGCACGTAGTCGCCGACGGTGTCGATGAACGCGGCGATCGGCCCGCCGTGGAACTGGCCCGAGCCGGGGCCGCGCTCCAGCTCCGGGCGCATGGGCATCCGCATGACGACTTCTTCACGCTCGGCGTCGACCGAGACCACTTCCAGATTCAGGAAGCGGATGAACGCCGAGCGCCCGAGCATCGACTGGATCGCGTCGCCCGACAGGGTCTGCCGCTCCGTCGCCATGCCGGGGATTCTACCCCGCGGCCGGCGCCTCGGCCGGGCCGGCGAGCGCTAGAGGAAACGCACGGATCCGTCAGCCATCAGGACGTTGACGCCGTTCGTGTGCCGCGCTCCGGCCTGAGACTGCTGGGGCTCGAGGCCGGTGACCTCGCCTTTTCCGCCTTTCGCTTGCCGCCGGGGCGCCAGATCCTTGGTGACGCGCTTGCGGCCTCGCGCCTTGCTCTTTCTCGCCATCGCAGCACCTCCCGTGAAGAGATTCGGCATCACCCGGTTCTGGCAAGACGTGCGCCAGCCCCGGGAGCGGGTCAAGTGGTCGAGATGATGGTGATCTCACCTCTCAACCTGAGATCGTCGGACCGGCGTGACGCCCGACGCCGATGCGACCGCCGGCAGTTTGCCCGATCCGTAGCGTCAGTCGGAGCGGTGGCTGCGCAGCGTTCCATTGCGCTGGAGTCGCGCCCCGACGCGCGCGCCGGCGGCGACGAGGAGCGCGGTCAGCCGGCCCAGCGCGGGCGGACGGCGCGCGGCCGCGCGCCAGACCAGCGCGACCGGCAGCGCCGGCACACGGGCCGGCGCGCTGACGACGCGATCGGTCGGCGCCTCGGCCAGCGCGAGCGCCGGCACCAGGCCGATCCCCAGGCCACCGGAGACGTAGGAGAGCAGCAGCGACACGCTCGGCACGTCGATGGTCGACACCGGTCGGATGCGCTCGTCGGCGAGATAGTCGTCGAGCAGCGCGCGGCCGCGGCTCTCGGCGGCCAGGCGCAGCAGCGGCTCGCGACGCAGCCGCTCGGTCAGCGGCTCACGATCCCGTCGTCCGCGGCGCGGCCCCACCCACACGAAGGGCTGATCGAACAGATGGCGATCCTCGAGGCCCCGCGGCGTCTCCTGACCGGTCACCACCGCGAGGTCGACGTCGCCGGCGGCCACCAGGCGCACGCCGGCGCGCGAGTGCGTGGTGACGATCTCGAAGCGCACGGGCGGGTCGTCGTCGAGCAGGTCGCGCAGCACCGGCGCCAGCAGTCCCTTGCCGAGATAGTCGCTGGCCGCCAGGCGCAGCGTGGCCGCGGGCCGCCCGGCCAGCTCGGCGAGCTGGCCGAAGGCCGCCTCCGCCCCACTCCACAGCTCGCGCACCACGGGCAGCGCGGCCTCGCCCGCGGCGGTGAGGCGCACGCCACGGCCGGCGCGCTCGAAGAACTTGGTGTCGAAGTGCGTCTCCAGGCGGCGGATCTGCTGGCTCACCGCCGACGACGTGATGTGACGCTGGCGCGCGGCCGCGCCGACCGAGCCGGTGCGCGCCACCGCCAGCAGCGTCTCGAGCGCGGGGAAGAGCGCGGCGTTGATCATGAAGCTGAGCTTAACATTCCAGCCAGAACGTTTCACTGGACTACATAGTGTGCGCAGGCACGATACGCCTCACGGGCAGAGCGGGCACACGCTCGCGAAGCGCCACGGCTCACCGGGGCGCGGAGCGTGGGGGTTCGGGAGGCATGGAGCCTCCCATGGCGAAAAGATGAGGACGCTGCTCGACAAGGTGTGGGAGGCGCACACGGTCCGGACGCTGCCGTCCGGCCAGACCCAGCTGCTGATCGGCCTGCACCTCATCCACGAGGTGACGACGCCGCAGGCCTTCCAGATGCTGAAGGACGCCAAGCTGAAGGTGCGCATGCCCGAGCGCACCTTCGGCACGCTCGACCACATCATCCCGACGACGGATCAGACGCGGCCCTACGCCGATCCGATGGCGGAGGACATGGCCGCGCACATGTACCGCAACATGAAGGACTTCGGCCTGAACCTGTTCGACATGACGACGGGCAAGCAGGGCATCGTCCACGTCATCGGGCCCGAGCTCGGCCTCACCCAGCCCGGCATGACGATCGCGTGCGGCGACAGCCACACCGCCACCCACGGCGCCGTCGGGCGCCATCGCCTTCGGCATCGGGACCACCCAGGTGCGCGACGTGCTCGCCACGCAGTGCCTGTCGATGGCCAAGCCCAAGCTGCGCCAGGTGCGCGTGGACGGCACGCTGGCCCGGGGCGTGTACGCCAAGGACGTGATCCTGGCCATCATCAACCAGCTCGGCGTGAAGGGCGGCGTCGGCTACGCCTACGAGTACGCGGGTGACGTGATCGATCGGATGACGATGGAGGAGCGCCTCACCGCTCTGCAACATGTCCATCGAGGGCGGCGCGCGCTTCGGCTACGTCAATCCCGACGCGACGACCATCGACTATCTCCGCGGCCGGCCGTACGCGCCGGCGGGCGACGACGTTCGAGCGGGCGGCGGACTGGTGGAAGATCGATCGCCACCGAGCCGGGCGCCGACGTTCGACGACGTCAAGCGCATCGACGGCAACGCGCTCGAGCCGGTGGTGACGTGGGGTATCAACCCGGAGATGTCGGTCGGCGTCAGCCAGCGGATCCCGGCGCCGGAGTCGGCGCCCGAGGCCGAGCGGCCGACCTACCGCGAGGCGCTCGCGCACATGGGCTTCGAGGCCGGCCAGCCGATCAAGGGCGCGAAGATCGACGTCGGCGTTCGTCGGGTCCTGCACCAACGGCCGGCTGTCGGATCTGCGCATCGCCGCCGAGGTCGCCAAGAAGGGCAAGGTGGCCAAGCACGTGCGCGCGCTGATCGTGCCGGGCTCGCAGCAGGTGGCCAAGGCCGCCGAGGCCGAGGGACTGCACGAGATCTTCCAGGCCGCGGGCTTCCAGTGGCGCAAGGCCGGCTGCTCGATGTGTCTCGGCATGAACGACGACAAGCTGCAGGGCCGCGAGATGAGCGCGTCGTCCAGCAATCGCAATTTCATCGGCCGTCAGGGCAGCCCGACCGGCCGCACACTCCTGATGAGCCCGGCCATGGTCGCCGCCGCCGCGCATCACCGGCGCCGTCGCCGACGTGAGGGAGATTCTCAAGTGAGCACGACGACCGATTTCAAGCGCCGCCAGATCACCGGCCGCGGCATCCCCGTGCACCGGCAACGACATCGACACCGACCGCATCATCCCGGCCCGCTTCCTCAAGGCCGTGACCTTCGAGGGCATGGGCGAGCACGCCTTCGAGGACGCCCGCAAGCAGAACCCCGAGCATCCGTTCAACTCGCCCGCCTACAAGGGCGCGTCCGTCCTGGTGGTCGGGCCAGAACTTCGGCTGCGGCTCCTCGCGCGAGCACGCGCCGCAGGCCCTCATGCGCTGGGGCATCCAGCGCGATCGTCGGCGGATCGTTCGGCGAGATCTTCTTCGGCAACTGCGTGATGCTCGGCATCCCCTGCCTGGTGGCCACCCAGGCGGATCTGGAGTGGCTGCAGAAGGCGATCGAGCGCGTCGCCGCAGACGCCGGTGCAGGTCGACGTCGAGAAGCAGGAGGTGCGCTTCGGCGAGCGCGTGATCAAGGCCACGGTGCCGGACGGGCCGCGCAACCAGCTGGTGGCCGGCACGTGGGATTCGACGGCGGTGCTGCTGGAGGCGGGTGCGGCGATCGAAGCGACGGCGGGCAAGCTGCCGTACGTCCGGGGGTTCTGAGCGCGCCGAGGCCCGCCAGGCGCGCCCCATCGATTGTAGAATCCCCGGTGGAGGCGCTATGACCGACGTCGCCAAGCGTGACCTCGTCGCTCAGTGGGCGTTCGACACCCGCCCGGTCCTGCTGCGCTTCCACCTCTGGCTCGAGGACGTCGAGGTGGAGCGCGCGCAGGCCGAGCCGGTGTCCGCGCACACGTTCACGCCGCGCGGGATCGCGCGGTGCCTGGCCATGACCTCGGCGGCCACGGCGCTCGGCACGCGCCTGTTCGGTGAGTACGGCGGGGGCAAGGGCCAGGACAAGGCCACCGTCAACCAGGTGAAGAAGGCGGCCGACGCCGTGAGCGCCTACGTGATGAGCGAGGGGCTCTGGCACCTCACGCGCACCCTGCCCGAGAACCACGCGCTCATGGTCTGCCTGGGCGAGGGTCTGATGCCGAAGGCGGGCGAGACGCCGGAGATGGGCGCCAATCCCGATGCTCGGGCTTCGGGCGCGTGTACGCCCGGCCCGAGCTGGCGCAAGACGGTCGACCGGCGCGTGCGCCGGCTGCTCAACGAGCCGGGCCACACGTTCGAGCAGTTCTACGAGTGGCTGCAGGGCCGCGGCATCACGCTGTGGGGCGCCGCCGTCGACACGCTGGAGAACACGTCGCGCTTCGCCGACGGCCAGCCCACCGGGCCGATGGCGGTGCTTCCACCTGTTCGATGCGCCGCTGCGGCTGTCGCGCCCGTACGAGTCGTACATGGGCTGCCTCACCGTGCCCAGCCGCGTGACCGAGGCCGCCGAGAAGGCCTCGGTGCTGCTCGACTACCGCACGCCGCGCACGCAGGTCGTCGAGGCGATCGAGGCCGCGTACCCGGGCATCCGGCGCGAGAACATCCACGTGTGGACCCTGCGCGGCAAGAGCCGCGTGCATCGCCTGGGACGGCTGTGGGCGGAGTGGGAGAAGGCCGGCGTCCACCTGGTGGAGGACGGCTGGAAGGCGCCGTCGGGCCTGGCGGTCTTCACCGACTCCGGGACGTACGCGCCGACGTTCCTCGTCGGCTCCTGGACGGACGGCGGCAGCCACGCACGTGTTCCTCTGCGACGGCTACGCGGCGACCGCCGAGGCCATGCAGGCGGCCAGCCTCTCCGACGTGCTCGACGTGCACAGCACGATGTCGCTGTTCTCGCCCTCGTTCGAGCTGCCGGTGCGACGTCGAGGGACGCGTCATGCAGCTCGATCCCACCACGCCCGACTTCGCCGAGCGGGTGACGGCGCTCATCGGCGGCCAGAACGTCGACGCCGGCAAGGTGCGGACGTACGCCGAGGCGATCGAGGAGGCGACGGCGTCGAACGTCCCGCTCGGCAAGCCGGTGCTGCGCGCCGACGACTTCCTGCCCGAGAAGGACTGGCGGTGCTCGCCAGCATCGGCTACATGTGCGACGACCCCTACACCGGCGCGTCCGGCGTCACCCAGCTCGCCGACGGCGTCTATCGGGTCACCACGCGCCTGGCCACGCGCAAGGCCTCCAGCCTGGTCACCTTCACGCTGCGGCTGATGGAGCCGCTCGAGATGGCGCGCCAGGTGTTCAGCCCGCTGCTGGTGCGCTTCCTGTCCGGCGTCGATCACACCACCCGCCCGGTGAAGATCTCCGACTCCGGTCGCATCCGCAACGAGCTGCAGACGATGATCCCGCAGGCGCTGGAGCACGCCGACGACCGCATCCGGGTTCACTTCGAGCGGATCAACGAGATGGTGCTGCCGCGCGACAAGCAGGCGAAGATCCGCCAGGTGCTCGCCTGGTACAAGGCCAATCACCCGGTCTGGTTCGACTGGCTCGACCTGGCCTGACGCCTCGTCGGCCCCCGCGAAGCTGCTTGTCCGCCGCCGCGAATCTCGGCTAAGCTGCGCCCGACCGACATCGCCCAGACAGGAGTGCCCATGCGAGTCACTGCCGCCGTGCTGTACGCCACCAACAAGCCGTACTCCGTCGAGACCGTCGATCTGGACGCGCCGAAGCGCGGCGAGGTCCTGATCAAGGTCGCGGCGGCCGGTGTGTGTCGCAGCGACCTGCACTTCCAGAAGGGCGAGGCCACGATCGCCATGCCCGCGGTGCTGGGTCACGAGGGCTCCGGCACGGTGCAGAGCGTGGGCGAGGGCGTGACCATGGTGAAGCCGGGCGACCGGGTCATCCTGAGCTTCGTGCCCAACTGTGGCCACTGTCACTCCTGCGAGAGCGGCCAGCCGCATCTCTGCGACGAGCACGCGCGCACCAGCGGCAAGCTCTACGACAACACCTCGCGGCTGCACACGCTGGCCGGGCAAGATCTGACCCACATGGGCAAGGTGGCGTGCTTCGCCGACTACGCCGTCGTCCCCGAGATGGGCTGCGTTCCGGCGCCAGCCTCGCTCGACTTCCCCGAGCTGGCGCTCATCGGCTGCAGCGTCACCACCGGCGTCGGCGCGGCCGTGTTCAACGCGCGCGTGCAGCCGGGCGACCAGGTGGCGGTGATCGGCTGCGGCGGCGTCGGCCTCAACGTGCTGCAGGGCGCGCGCATCTCCGGCGCCACCACGATCGTCGCGGTCGACGTCAAGGACGCGGCGCTCGAGTTCGCCAAGAAGTTCGGCGCCACCCACGTGGTCAACGCCCGGAAAGAGGACGCGGTGGCGCGCGTGCAGGCGCTCACCGGCGGCGGCGCCCACTTCGCGTTCGAGGCCTACGGCAGCGGCGCCACCACGCGGATGGCCGTCGACATGCTGCGCAAGCGCGGCACGGCGGTGATCGTCGGCATCGCGCCCATCGGCGACACGGCGGCCATCGAGCCGGTGGTGCTCACGCGCGGCGAGAAGACCATCACCGGGACGTACTACGGCTCGGCGCATCCGCGCCAGGACATGCCGCGCATCGCCGACTGGGCCGAGCGCGGCCGGCTCGACGTGACCGGCCTCGTCACGCGGCGCTATCCCCTGGCCGACATCAACCGCGCCTACGAGGACATCGAGACCGACGCCGTCGGCCGCGGCGTGATCGTCTTTTCCTGACCGATCGCGCCCAGCGCGCTAGGCGATCGGCGGATACGTCGGCTGCGGAAGCGTGATCGCCTTGGTGTTGATCACGCGGCTCTGGCGCGGCGTCAAGTCGGCGCGTGTCGCCCGCTTGCTCTTGCCCTTGCCCCGCTTCGTTGCTCGCTTCGCCATGAGCCCCTCCCTCTCCGACGTCGCCTGTACGCGTCTGGCGTTCGGCGGTCCTTGTCAGACCAGTCGGGGCCGATCGCCTTCGACGATGATTCGCCACAGCACGCGGCTCTCGCTGCGGTCGTAGTCGCCGTGGGCGCGGTGCATGGTGGCGCGGTTGTCGATGACCAGCACGTCGCCCTTGCGCCAGGCGTGGTGGTACGTGATCTCGGGCTGGATCATCCGGTCGAGCAGATCCGACATGTAGCCCCGGCTGGCCTCCGGCGTCATCCCGTCGATGTGCGTGGCCTTGGAGATGTGGAAGTACACCGCGCGTGAGCCGTGCACCGGGTGGGTGCGCACCATCGGATGCTGGATCGGCTTGCCGTACTTCTCCTCGTCCTCGGGCCGCGTGTCCGTCCGGCCGGTGTCCAGGCTGTTGAACGTCGACAGCCCCTCCAGGCGCCGGCGCTCGTCCGCCGGCAGCGCGCTGTACGCCGCGCGCATGCTCGCCACGCTGGTCCCGCCGCCGGCGGACGGGATCTCCACGCCGTAGAGGATGGTGGCCGCCGGCGGGCGCTCGCGGTTGGTGTGATCCGTGTGCCACCGCTCGGCGGGCTGCTGGCCGTTGCGATGCCAGATCAAGCCGATCAGCGGATGGTCCGGCATGTTGTGCTGCCGTAGTGCTGCTCCATCGGCGGCCCGAACACCGATGCCGCGGCGAGATACTGCGGCGCGGTCAGCGATTGATCGCGAAACACGAGGGCCAGGTGGTCCGCCAGCGCGCGCGACAGCGCCTCGCGCGTCGGCCCGTCGATCGGCCGGCTCAGATCGACCCCGCTGACCTCGGCGCCCAGCGCGGGATGAAGCGGCGTGACCTTCAACGCGGTCATGGCGTCGATCTCCTCAGCGGGCCAGGCCGGGCGTGCCGGCCGCCACGTCGTAGAAGTTCATGGTGAGCGACACCGCCGTGTAGTAGCCCATCAGCACGATGATGTCGGTGATGCGCTCGTGCCCGAGCGTCTTGACCGCCCGGTCGTACAGTCCCTGCGAGACGAGCCCGCCGCCGGCGAGCGCGGTGGCCATCTCGTACACGACCTGCTCGCGCGGATCCGGGAACGAGGCCGGCAGGCCGGCGACCAGCGCTTCCACCGTGGCCGCCGGCAGGCCCACCTCCTTGCCGCGCTTCTCGTGGGCGGCGGTCGGATACGCCGAGCGCCAGCGGCTGGTCATGATGATCACCGCGATCTCGCGCTCGCGCTCCGTGAGCGAGGACTGCTCCGGCGTGAAGTGCTGCCCCAGCGGCGAGGCGGCGCGCATCAGCTTGGGATTGTGCACCCACACCTTGTAGGGCCCGGGCAGTCGGCCGCGCGGGCCGTCGACCATGAACCGATACCCGTCGCGCTGCGCGGGCGTCATCTGATCGACGGGAATCTCGGCGTAGCGTCCGAACGTCGGCGTCCCGCTCATCCTGGTGCCTCCCTGGGCGAGCCGCGCTGGCCACGCCATCCTGATGGGGCACGGCGCTCGGGCTCGGTCGTGGGCCAAGATCCGGCGCGCGCCCGCCCTTGTCAAGGTACCCTGACTCCCCGTGACCCACTCGAGACGGCGTGAGCGCGGCTGACCGCGGACCCCACGCGGGGCGCGCGGTGGTGGCGGCCACCGTCCTCAACCTTCCGCTCGGCTCGCTCTACGCGTTCAGCGTGTTCCTGAAGCCGCTGGAAGCGCTGCTCGGGCTGGGCCGCGGCGACCTCGCGCTCGTCTTCTCCCTGGCCGCGCTCGGCTTCGGCGCCGGCACCAACCTGATGCCGCGCGCCTTCGGCGTCGCATCGACCGCGAGCCTGGTGCTGGCGTGTGGGCTCGCGAGCGCGCTGGGGATCGCGGTGGCCGCGACGGCCGGCGGGCTGGTGCAGCTGGCCGTCGGCTACGGCGTCCTCTTCGGCGCCGGCGGCGGCGGCGCCTACGTGCTGGCGCAGCAGGCGGTGAACCTGGCGGTGAGGCGACGGCGCGGGCTGGTCAACGGCTATCTCGTCGCGCTGTATCCCGCCGGCGCGATGATCGCCGCGCCGATCTTCGGCTGGGGCGTTCGCGCCTTCGGCGTGCGCGCGACGCTGGGCGGGCTCGCCGCGACCCTGGCCATCACGGGATCGCTCGCGGCGTGGCTCATCGCGCAGTCGCGCGTGACGCTGGCCGCCGCGGCCACCGAGGCGCCGGCCGTGAGCGAGCGTCGCCGGCCGGTGTTCTGGCGCTTGTGGGTCGTGTTCTTCCTGGCCGCCTCCGCGGGGCTGATGGTGCTCAGCCAGGCCGCCGGCATCATCACCGCGTACGGTGGCGCCAGCGCGCTGGCCGTCTACGGCACCACGTTCATCGCCGGCAGCATCGCCATCGCCCGCGTCGGCGGTGGCTGGATGGTCGACTGGCTCACGATCCCGTCGGTGGCGGCGTCCGCCCACGCGGTGGCCCTCGTCGGCAACGTGGCGCTAACGCTGTGGCCCGGTGCCGCCACCTCCGTGCCCGCGCTCACCCTCGTGGGGCTCGGCTACGGCGTGATCTCCGGGCTCACCGCGGCGGCGATCGCCGTCTACTGGCGACACGCGCTGTACGGCCGCGTGGCCGGCGAGATCTATCTGGCGTGGTGCGCGGCCGCCATCATCCTGCCAAACGCCGCCGGGCGTCTGTTCGACCTGACCCAGGGCTATGGCGTGGCGATCATCATCGCGGCGTGCGGCAACGCGCTGGGTATCCTGATATCGCTCGGGCTGCCCTCGCAGCGCGCGGCCCGGGCCGAGCCGCCACCGGCGACGGCCGCGGGCTCCCGTATACTCGGGCTCGAGCAATGACGCGGTCAGGAGGCCCGCCCATGGTCACCCTCGAGTTTCACGATCCGTCCGGCGCCATCGAGGTCAAGCAAGCGCACGCGCCGCGCGTGAGCGCGCTGGCCGGCAAGCGCATCGGCTTCGTCAGCAACGAGCAGTGGCAGGCCTACCGCATGCTGCCGATGCTCAAGACGCTGATCGAGACGGATTTCCCGGGCATCGAGGTGCTGCCGATCGACGCGTTCCCGCAGGGCAACGCGGTCATCGGCTCGGAGGAGACGGCAGCGCTGGTGAAGGCGAGCGGGGTCGACGCCGTCATCATCGGCAACGCGGCCTGAGGGTCCTGCGCGACTGCGTGCGGCCGGGCGGCCGCCAGGCTCGAAGCACAGGGGATTCCCACGGTCACGCTGACGCGCACGGACTTCGTCGGGGTGATGACGAACGCCGTCGTCGGGTCTCGGGCTGGCGCCGGACGCGGCGATGGTGACCTTCCCCATCGAGATGTTCCTGCCGGGTAGCGACATCTCGCCGGTCCAGGCGCGCAAGCACGAGTTCTACGACGGCCTGACGGCGTGGCGCTCGGCCTTTGCCGCCGACGGCGCCGGCGAGGCGCCGATGATCCGCGTGGAGGGCGCCAGCGTCGAGGACGCGTTCTCGCGAGCGAACAACCTGATGCTCGCCAATCGCTGGGGCGACGGGCTGCCGCTCTGGCCTCCGACGCGGCAGCGCGTGGACTGGATTCTCGGCGGCACCGCTCAGCCGCGCGGCGACGTGCTCGGCACATTTCCGCCGCGCGGCGGCGTGACCACGATCGAGAGCTGCGCCATCGCGCTGGCCATGGCCGGCGGGCGCCCCGAGTACCTGCCGGTGCTCGTCGCCGCGGTCGAAGCCTTTCTCGACCCCGAGTCCGGCAGCGCCCAGCTGCAGGCCGCCTCGGGCAGCGCGTTTCCGGTGGTGATCGTCAACGGGCCGATCGGTGCGGCGATCCGGCTGAACGCCGGCTTCGGCTGCCTCGGGCCGGATCCGCAGCGTCCCGCCGGCGCCAGCATCGGCCGCGCGCTGCGCCTGCTGCAGCAGAACCTCGGCGGCGCGCTGCCCGGCATCGGCACGATGGCCAACTACGGCGGCATGCGCTACACCAACGTCGTCTTCGCCGAGGACGAGGCGAATCTTCCCGCCGGCTGGGCGCCGCACGGCACCGAGCGTCACGGCTTCGCTCCGGCACCAACTCGATCTCGCTGGTCTTCGCCAACGGCGCGACCAACATCCGCCGGCGCGGCGCCAAGAAGGAGACGCCCGAGGAGGACGCGCTGCAGGGCATGTACCGCATGGCCGACTTCATGCGCGTGCCCAACATGCCCGGGCTCGCCGGCTACGAGCACGGCACGCCGGGCGTCCTCATGCTGCCCGGCGTGGTCGCGCAGACCATGGCCGGTCTCGGCTGGACCAAGGCGTCGATCCGCGAATTCCTCTGGGAGCACTCGCGGATTTCTGCCGAGCACCTGCGTCGCGCCGGCTGTCCGGCGTGGATCGAGATCGACGCCAGCAAGGTGGTGCGCGAGAGCATCGATCTCGACCCGTGGCCGATCACCGCCAGTCCCGACAACTTCGTCATCGTCGTGGCGGGCGGCGGCCATCCGACCAACAGCTACTGGCTGCAGGGCTACAGCCCCGGCGTCGTCGGCCGGGCCATCGAGCTGCCGGCCGCCTTCGATCGCCTGCTCGCCGACGCCGAGCGCGATCTCGGACCTCGCTGAGGGACGCGCCCGCCCCGCCGAATGCCCACGCGTACCGACAGGCTGCTCCTCGCCAACGCGATCATGGGGCAGTTCATCTCCGGCGTCGCCACCCGGATCTTCGTGGTGTCGCTGCCCACCATCGCCACCGCGCTGCATGCGGACATCCTCTCCGTCTCGTGGGCGCTCATCGCCTACCAGCTCGCGGGGATCTGCCTGTCCGTCGTCTTCGGCCGCCTGGGCGACATCCACGGCCGCTACGCCATCTACGGCACCGGCTTCGTCGTGATGACCGCCAGCTCGGCGCTGTGCGGGCTGGCGCCCAGCGTCGGCTGGCTGATCGTCTTCCGCCTCGTCCAGGGCATCGGCGCGGCCATGGTCGCCTCGGCCACGCGGGTGCTGGCCATGGAGGCGCTGCCCGACGGCTCGGAGGGACGCGCCAACGGATTCATGACGATGTCGTTTCACGGCGGGTTGTTGCTGGGGCCGCCGCTGGGCGGCCTGGTGATCGACTGGCTGAGCTGGCGCTGGATCTTCTTTCTGCTCGTGCCCATCGGCGTGGCGGGGACCGTGCTGACCATGATCCGGGCCCGGGGCCGCCGGGTGGTTCAGCGCGAGCGGCCGCCCGCCGTCGACTACGTCGGCGCGGTCCTCCTGGTGATTCTCACCCTGCTGCTCACGCTGATGGTCGATCGACGAAGCGCCGAGGCGCTGGGGGCCGGACGACCGCGCGTCATCATCGCCGGCTTCGTCATCGGCCTCGTGGCCTTCCTGGTCCACGAGCGCCGGGCCGTGAATCCGGTGGTGAACCTCGCCCTGTTCCGGATCCGGATGTTCGTCTTCAGCGTGCTGAGCCTGCTCGTCTTCGCCACGACCTCCAGCATCCTCAACTTCCTGCTGCCCTTCTACATCCAGGACGTGCTCCACCGCTCGCCGTCGTTCATGGGGCTGCTCTTCCTGTCCGCGCCGGTCCTGACGATCAGCCTGGCCGTCCTCGCCGGCCGTCTCACCGATCGCGTCGGCCCGCGCATCCCGGCCACCATCGGCCTCTCGGTCGTCATGGCCTCCTTCGCGATCGGGGTCGGCCTGCGGGTCGATTCCCACTGGAGCCTGCCGGCGCTGCTGCTGGCCTGCACCGGCATCGGCCAGGGCTTCTTCAACACGCCGAACCAGACGGCGATCATCGGCTCGGTGCCCCGCGCCTATCGAGGATTCGCCACGGGGCTGGTGCAGATGGTGTTCGGCCTGGGCTCGCTGCTCGGCATCTCGCTCGGCGGCGTGTTGCTGACGCAGCTGTTCCGCCACTACTCCGGTGTCCCCGACGCCACGCCGAGCGCTGCCGATCCGGGCGCCTTCGTGGCCTCGATGAGCGCGATCTACGCCGTCTGCTTCGCGGTGATGACGACGGCGCTGGTCGCCTCACTCATGCGCGGAGGGCGCCGGGTCGAGGCGGCGGCGATGGAGTAAGATCTGGGCTTCGCGGCCCATACCGGACGTTACGAGGCCTCATCCCCAACGAAGAGGAGAACGCCATGGCCCACGGATTCCTGCGATCGCTCGCTCTCGCCGCGCTGCTGGGACTCATCGTGGTTGGTTCGGCCGCCGCCCAGGACTGCACCGGCACCATCACCGCCGATGAGGCGATGAAGGCCGAGAACGCGCGCTACGCCGCTCAGACCACCAACGACTTCTCCGCGATGCAGAAGCTCTTCGGCGACGACCTGACGTACAACCACTCGTCCGCCGCGACCGACTCCAAGGCGAGCTACATCGACAGCATGCAGTCGGGCCGCACGAAGTACCGCAAGATGACGCCGAACGGCGATCTGAAGACCCGCACCTACGGCTGCCTGGCCATCATCACCGGGACCGCCGTCTACGAGGTGACGGCGGGCGGCCAGGATCGCACGGTGCCGCTGCGCTTCACCGCCATCTGGGCCAAGCGCCCCTCAGGGGTAGAGTTCGTGTCCTGGCAGTCGACCGGAATTCCACCCAAGCAGTAGCCAGGCTGCCAAACGGCGGCGGGCTGCTTTTTCAGCGGCCCGCCGCGTCCCGGGCGGCGACGTACGCGCGCCAGCCTCCGTAGCGCGTGATCTCGCGTTGCCCTTCGCACAACACGGGCTCCCCAAGCACGCCCAGCGTCTCCTCACCATCGGCGAGCTGGACCTTGCCGATGCAGAGCCCGGGTGGCTCGCCGATCAGCAGCTGCGCGAAGCCCGTCTCGGGAATTCGCCACACCTCGACCGCGACCGCCACACCGCCCTCGCGTACCCGGATCATGGCCGGGTGACGATCGTCGATGGACCAGAGCCGGTAGTGAGGTGTCGTCGTCGCCTCGCGGTCGAAACGGCCGCCGACCGCCAGCATCCGGGGATTGAGCTCGAGCCCACGCATCAGCGTTCCGTTGACGGCTAGCGGGAAATCCACGCGCCTCTCCTTGTCGCGCAAGGTGCCTCGTCGTGCACCGATAGTATCGCCACTTCCGTTCTCCACGTCCCGCGCCGGCGTCGGCCTCCTGTACGACTTCCTGCCGTCTGATCGTGCTCGTGAGTTACCCTGGCGTCGGGCCGAGCCGGGGCGCCGCCGCCGATGGCGCGTCGCCGCTCGATCCCCGCTCCCATGGACGACCTGACGCGCACGGTGCTGGGATTCGTCGATCCGCGCGAGCTGGTCGATCTGGCCAGCGCGCTCATCCGCATCCCGAGCTTCAAGACCGAGGAGACGCCGGTCGCGCTCTTCCTCGACGGCGTTCTTCCGCCAGCGCGGGTACGCCGTCGATCTCCAGGAGATCGAGGCCGGGCGGCTGCAGACGATCGCCACGCTGCGCGGCACGGGCGGCGGGGCCAGCCTCATGCTGAACGGCCACACCGACATCAACGCGCTGACCAGGCGCTGGACGCGAGATCCGTGGACGCCCAGCCTCGAGGGCGACCGGCTGTACGGCCACGGCGTGCAGAACATGAAGGGGGGCCTGGCCAGCATCATCATGACCGCCGAGGCCATCCGCCGGTCGGGCGTGCGGCTCGCCGGCGATCTGGTCGTCGCCTGCGTCGCCGGCGAGACGCAGGGCGGCGAGGGCACGCACTACCTGATGGAGCGCGGCTTCCGCACCGATGCCGCGGTGGTGGCCGAGCCCTTCGGCGCCGACCACCTCGTGACGGTGCACTCCGGGCATCGTGCACATGGCGATCCACACGTACGGGGTGACGGGACACATCGGGCGACTCGAGGGCACGGTGAACGCGGTCCACACGATGACGCGCGATCATCGACGCGCTGCGCCGCGTGCAGTTCCGCCACACGCCGCGGCCGGACCTGCCCGCGTTCCCGCGGCTCAACGTGGGCAGCATCATCGGCGGCCGGGGCCAGCGACTACGTGCTGGTGGAGCCACCGTACGTGCCCGACCTCTGCACGATCCTGGTCGACGTCCACTTCGTGCCGGGTCAGACGGTCGACGAGATCGTCGCCGACATCCGCCGCGCGCTGGACCCGGTCGCCGCGCGCGATCCCGACGCTCCGCTACGAGATCGAGATCCCACCGCCCGACCGCTTCAAGGGTCGGCGGCGGCTGGTGATGGACCCGTTCGACGTGCCCGTCGACGCGCCGATCGTGCAGGCGGTCGCGCGGAGCTACCGGGCCGTGACCGGGCAGGAGCCGAAGGCCATCGGCACGGTGCTGCCGCATTCGTACAGCGCCGACGACACGTGCCATCTCTGGAAGGCCGGCATCCCGTGCCTGCTCTATGGGCCCGGCGACATCCGCGGCAACGCGGACGAGGACGACGCCTGCGTGCTCGTGAGCGAGATGGAGACGGTCACGCGGGTGCTGGCCGTGACCGCGCTCGACGTCTGCCAGCGCGAGCCGGCGGAGCTCGCCGTCCGCCGGCGCGTCTGACCGACGACGGCGAAGCCCATGCCCGACGGTCAGGACGCGGCGCCAGCCTGGAAGACACTGCTGACGCTCTTCACGCTCGCCTCGTTCATCGAGACCCTGTTCTGGGGGCAGGTCATCGGCTTCACCCCGCTCTATCTGACCCAGCTCGGCGTCGCGCCGCAGGCGATCGCCACGTGGACGGGCACCATCGCCGCGCTGTCGATGGCGCTGGGGTTGCCGTTTCTTCCGCTGTGGGGCGCCCTGGCCGATCGCTACGCGCGCAAGCCCGTCATCGTCCGATCGTTCGCGGCCTACCTGATCGCCGGCATCGTCACGTTCCTGGCCCCCAACGTGTGGATCTTCACGCTCGGCCGGGCCGTCATGGGCTTCTCGTTCGGCAACAGCGGCTTGATGATGACCACGCTGTCCGAGCGCGTCCCCCGTCAGCGGCTGGCCTTCGCCTTCTCGGTCATGAACGCCAGCGGCCCCATCGGCGCGTTCATTGGTCCCATCGTGGGAGGCGCCATCGTCGACGCGCCGGGAGCGGGCTTCCGGGGACTGGTGCTCGTCGACGGCGTGCTGCTCCTGGTGGTCATCCTCGCCCTGAGCGTCGGCTACCGGGACGCCTTCGTGCCGACGGACACGCGCCCGCTGCTGCGCATGGCGCTCGATTCGGTGCGCGTGGTGTGGCGCTCGCCGATGCTGCCGCTGTTCCCCGCGCTCTTCTTGCTGTTCACCGGCTGGATGCTCGCCAACACCTTCGCCCCGATCGCGATCACCTCGCTCTACGGAGGCGACGATCGCGCGACCGCCATCGGGCTCGTGCTCGGCGGCGGCGGGTTCGCCACGCTCGTCATCGCGCCGATCATGGGCGCCCTGGCCGATCGCCTCGGGCGCTGGCGCGTCCTGATCGTCGCCGCCGTGCTGGAGACGCTGCTGTGGCCCATCCCGGCCTGGGTGTCGGGCTTCGCCGCATTCGGGATCGCCTGGGCGCTGGTCTCCGGCGTGGCCTCCGGAGTCTTCGCGGTATCCTTCAGCGTGCTGTCCAGCTCAGCCGCGCTTGAGATCCGCGGGCGGGTGATGGCCTTCGCCTACGTCCCGGTGAACGTCGGCTTCCTGGTCGGCGCCGCGCTGGGGACGCTGGTGACCGCGCGCGACGTCTTCGTCATCTTCCCCATCACCGCGGCGATCACCGCGCTGGGGACGGTGGCCCTGGTGATTGCGAGCCGGCGGCTCGCGTGATGGCATCGCGGACGAGGTGGCGATCGTGACGCACCGTTTGTTCTGGCCCGTCTGGCTGCTGGCGGCCGTCACGACCGGCCTGGTTGCCGGCTTCATGCTCGGCCACGCGCTGATCCTCGGCCGCTTCCTCGACTGGATGCTGACCAGCGACCCGCGCCTGCTGGCCACCACGTATCCGGCCTTCGCCCGCTCGGCCGGGAGCACGGGACTCACGCTGTTCTACGCGATCTGCGGCCTGCAGATCATCGCGGCCCTGGCGTTCCTGGCGCTGGCCCTCGGCGCGCGGCGGCACCGTCTGGGGGCGGGCGTCGCCGCGATCGCGGCCGTGGCCTGGCCGGTGCTCCACTATGCTTCGGGCTTCGGTGCCGTCGAGGCCGTCGCGCTGCGCAGTGCGACGGCGGTATCCGGCGATGTGGCCACCCGCTTTCTGGCCTGGAACCTTCCCGTACACGCCGGACACGCCGGGCTGTTGCTGGTCGGACTGGTGGCGCTGCTGGCGATACCGCTGTCGGCCGCACGCCGCACCGCGGCGGCCGGAGAACGCTAGCGGATCCCGTCATCGCCGCCCGAGAAAAGCCTTCGCGTGTGCCAGTTCCGGACGCGTCGTGTCGGCCTTGCTGGACAGCGCGACGAGCTTCTCGAAGTATCCGACGGCCTTCTGCCGGTCGCCGGCGGCTTCAGCGGCGCGCGCGGCACCGGAGAGACTCCGATAGCGGTTCGGGTTCTCCTTGAGCGAGGCCTCGAACTCCCCCAGCGCGGCCGCCGGCTGTCCGATCTGAAGCAGCAGCTCACCGAGCAGCTCGCGCATTGGATAGAGCCGGTTCTCCATCGCCACGTGCTTGACACTGCCATCTTCACCGTCGGCGGCAGCGCGCATGAGCTTCGTCGCCTGGTCGCGCGCACCCTCCGCGTACGCCACCCAGGCTGCGACGGCAAGGATCTGCTCCTGGGTGCGATCGGCCCAATAGGACTGGCTCGACTGCTCGAGTGCGCTGCGCAGCTCCTGCAGCGCTTGGACCTCGCGTTTCGCTCCGGCCAGATCGCCGCTGCGCGCCATGCCGAGCCCGCGGGCGAAGCGGGTCAGGGAGTCGGCCATGACGCGTCCGGTCGAGGAGACCGGCAGCGCGGCCGCGCCGGCCCAGTCGGCGCGCTCGAGCGCGTAGCGCGCCGGGATCGCGGCGACCGCCGTGAAGTTCGCCAGGATGGGGTACTCCCGTCGGGGAAGCCCCACGATGAGATCGACCAGCGCCTTGGCCTTGGCGTCCTGCGCGAGCTGGAGATGGGCGTAGACCATGAAGTCCGTCGCGTGGTGATAGTCGGGCTGGACCTCGAGCGCCGATCGGTTCGAGGCGATGGACTCCTCCCACATCCCCACCATCGAATAGATGTGTGACGGCATGTGCCGGGCATGCGGCGCGGCCGGCGCGATGCGCGCGTATTGTCCCGCGATGCTGATGCCCTTGTCGGCGAGCGGCGGGTAGTCGTAGGCGTGGACCAGGTAGTGCGCCACCCCGGGGTGCTCGGGATTCTGCTTGAACAAGCGCTCCAGAATCTCCGCCGATTTCAGCTGGTTCCCGTAGGTCTTGTCGTTCTTCGGCGCGGAGGCCTGCAGGGTCAGGGCGTAGTACGTCCACGCCTCGAAGTCGTCGGGATAGCGCTGCGTCATCTGCTCCATCGCCTTGGTGTAAGCGACGAGCCGGGCGTTGAGCGGCACCTTGTCGGGGTCGCGGTAGTAGACGCCGATCCCCTCGATCCAGTCGCGCTCGCGCTGGGTCTTGGCCCCGATCGCGCGCGCCTTGTCGAGCCCCTCCGACGCGGCCGCGATGTCTTTCGACGACGGCGCCGCCGCCAGCGAGTTCCCGAGGTAATTGACGGCCAGCCCCCAGTACGCGATCGCGCAGCTCGGATCCTGCTGGATGACCGCGTCGAAGACCTTGCGCGCTTCCGTGAACCAGTACGAATGCAGCATCGCGACGCCGCGCTCGAACTGGCCCTGCACCTTGGAATCGCAGGACGTCGGGAACACGACCTTGCCGAGCTTCTCTGGCTGCGAGAAGCCGGGCAGCGGCAGGGCAACGGCGCAAAGAAGCTGAACACAACCGACGCGATTCTCATATGGCCTCCTCGCTCCGGGGCCGTGGATTTCATGCTTCGGGCTACTGAACCTCACGGCGAGAGGGCTGTACGCTTCATCGCGGCGCCTCCTTTGGTGAATGGGTGATGGGAAGCGGTCGCGTCTGGACCCTCGTCGGCGAGAACCCGCCTGGCTTCTCCACGTTCACGGTCGCCTCTTGCCGCAGTCTAGGTATGCGGGTTGTGATGTGTCCAATGCGTTTTCTCTGCATATAATCGATGCACCGGGTGCATCAAGGGTGGACCTGCGACACTTGCGCGCCTTCGTGACCATCGTCGACGCCGGCGGCTTCGGCCGGGCCGTTGCCCGACTGAATCTCAGTCAACCGGCGCTGTCGCGGCAGATCCGCGCCCTCGAGGCCGAGCTGGACGTCCAGCTCTTCGACCGTATCGGGCGTCGCGTCCAGCTCACAGCGGAGGGCGAAGACCTCCTCCGGCGAGCCCGCGGACTGTTGACGGACGCCGACTCACTCGGCGAGCGGGCGCGGGCCCTCAAAGGAGGGCAGGCAGGCGTGCTCCGGGTGGGCGCCACGCCGCAAGCGATGGAGACCCTGCTCGCCGGTTTCCTTCCACGCTATCGACGGGGGCACCCCGGCGTCGAGGTGCACCTCGTCGAGGACGGCGGCGTCCGTCTGGCCACGCGCCTCGAGCGGGGCGACGTTCACCTTGCGCTCACGGCCTCCACCGATGCGCGGTTCCGTTGGCGCCCGCTGGCGCCCCTCTACCTCCTCGCCGTGCTCCCGAAGTCGCAGCGGCTGGGCCGCGGCGCGACGCTGGAGATCGGAGAACTGGCCGACGCACCGCTGCTCCTGACGCGGCGCGATTTCGCCTCACGCGAATGGTTCGACGCGGCCTGCCAGGTCGCGCACATGCGGCCGCGCGTGCTCCTGGAGAGCGGCGCGCCTTCCACGCTCGTGGCGCTGGCCCAGGCGGCGTACGGCATCGCCATCGTTCCGTCCAACGTACGGATTCCGCGCCGAGGTCTTCGGGCCGTGCCTCTCGTCCAGCGCGGGGCGCCGATCGGCCGGTGGTTGAACCTCGCCTGGGACCCGCGGCGATTCCTGGCGCCGTATGCGGAGCAATTCGTCGAGGAGTTGGTGGCGTACGCCCAGCGCGCCTCTGCGAAACCTGGCTACACCCGGCGCGCGCCGCCCTTGCCCCGTCCGACGGAGTCGGATCGAGCCCGCCAGGTCGGGCCGACGACGACCATCGCGTCTCGAGGCCCTGCCCGGCGCACCACCACGCGGACGAGCTCGTCTGGCTCCACGGGTCCGGACTAGAATCTCGCCCATGAGCACGAAAGCCGCCTCCGATCGCATCGAGACCACGCGCGCCGCCCTGATCGTCTACGACGCCTGCCGCCGGGCCCTGACACCAGCCGAGCCCACCCGGCGCGCGGCAATGCGTCCCGTCCTCGAGGCGTGGGTGGCGCTGATCGGCGCGTGTCGGGCGCGCGCCATGCCCATCATCTACACGACTCCGGTCAGCCGGGCGGATGGCGCCGACGTCGTGTTGCTGCCGACCGACCTCAGCGTGCAGACCGGCGTGCCGTCGCTCACCAACTGCGTGGAGGGCTCGCCCGAGGCCGGCTTCCCCGACGAGATCGCGCCCCGGCCCGAAGACTACGTGTTCCTCAAGCGTCGCCCCAGCGCCTTCTACGGCACCGGGCGTCGCCGAGCTCCTGCGACTGCTGCACCGCACCGGCCTGGTGATCGGTGGCGGCGCGACCAACCGCGGCGTCGAGACCAGTGTGCGCGAAGCCTTCAGCATGGACCTCGATACGGTGGTGGTGCGCGAGTGCTGCTGGGGCGGCGACGCCGCCGCCCACGCCTACAGCCTCGACACGTCGATGAAGATGTACGCGCGGGTGCGCACGCTGCAGCAGACCCTGGCGATGCTCGCCTGAGTCCGTGGATCACGGCGGCCCTCGCCGTGTATGCTTCTAGCGACTTTCCAGGCCCATCGGATGGGGAGATTGGACATGGCGGTCGAGGTGGCAGCGGCGCGGCGGCGCTTCACGCGCGCGGAGTATCACCGCATGGCCGAGGTGGGCATCCTCGCCGACGGCGAGCGGGTCGAGCTGATCTGCGGCGAGATCATCAAGAAATTGTCCCAGGGTCGCCGGCATCGCGCGTTCGTCGACAATCTGAATCAGATCCTGGTGCCGCGACTGGCCGGCCGCGCGATCGTGTCCATCCAGATGCCGATCGCGCTCTCGGACGACACCGAGCCCGAGCCCGACGTGCAGATCCTTCGCCGGCGCTCGGTGCCGTACAAGGAGCGCGAGGGCGACGCGAGCGATGCGTTCCTGGTCATCGAGGTGGCCGAGAGCTCGCTCACCTACGATCGCACCACGAAGCTCAAGCTCTACGCCGCGGCCGGCATCCCGGAGTACTGGGTGATCGATTGTGTCGCGGAGAGCATCGAGGTCCACCGCACGCCCCACGCCGACGGCTATCGCGACGTCACGCGGGCCGCCGGGCCCACAGCAACCCTCGCGCCGCAGGCGTTCCCCGACGTCACGCTCGCGCTGACCGAGATCTTCGCCTAGTCAGCGTCCGGGCGGCCGCTGAGCGGCCAGCCACTCGGCGGCGGGTGGCACGTTCGGATCGCGGGGCCGCAAGTTGTAGTACGCCACCAGCGGGAAATACTGATCGGCCAGCCGGCGGAGCTCGACGACCGGCGTGGGATGCAGATCGACCCGTAGATCGACCATGGCGTAGGGCTCACGATCGACGACGTAGAGGCCGCTGGAGACCTCGCCGTTCGGCTGGCCGCCGGCCGCCTTTCCCGCCTCGAGCGCGAGCAGGAGCCGCTCCCACAGCGCGAGATCCCGATTCTTCCCAAACGCGCCGAACATCGCGTCGGCCACCCCGGCGCCGGCGACCATGTTGGCCGCCACGACCACGTTGCGCTCGACGCGATGTCCGGCCCACGGCTTGTTGTCGCGTCCGGTGCGCGCGGCGGCGAGACCGCTCACGTCCAGGCAGCCGAGCTGACGGCGCTCGACGAACTGATCGCTCGCCGCGATCTCCTCCAGCACGCGCGGCGCGGAGTAACCAGCGCGCAGCAGGTTCAACCCCAGATGGCCGAGGCGTGGATTGGTGCTGGCCTGCGTCACGATGGCGCCCACCCCGGGGGCGACGTGGATGCATCGCGAGCCGACGGCCATCTCGCTGGTGGCGATGGCGATGCCGAACATGCCGGTGCGCTCGCACCGGCCGATGATCGAGAACGTCGTGAACTCGATGCCGATCAAGGCCGCGGCCTCCGCATGGCGATCACCTCGCCGGGCATCATACCTCCGCCGCTGGCCACCCGGTGGTATCCTGCCGGCACCTCATCGAGGAGGATCGCATGCTCTCTCGTCGCGAATTCCTGTCGATCGGCGCCGCCGGGGTCGCGGGCGCCTCCGTGCCGTTCGCCGCCGGCGCGCAGACGCCGAAGCGGGGCGGCACGCTGACGCTGCGGACGTGGGATCCCCCGCATTTCGACCACATCCTCGCTCACGCCTACAAGACCCACGTGGTCATCAGCTTCACGCACAGCCGCCTGCTCCGGCACCGGGCCGGCCCCGGCGTCCGGCCAGGGGCGTTCACGATCGAAGGCGACCTGGCCGAGTCGTGGCAGCAGACCAGCGACACGACCTACGTCTTCAAGCTCCGCAAGGGCGTGAGGTTTCACGCCAAGCCACCGGTCAACGGTCGCGAGCTCACGGCCGACGACGTGCGCTACACCTTCGAGCGCATCCTCACCGACAAGGGCAGCGCCAACGTCTCGATGTACCGCTCCATCGCCAAGATCGAGCCTCTCGACCGCTACACCGTCCGCTTCACGCTGAAGGAGCCGTTCGCGTGGTTCCTCGACATGATCGCCAACCCCATGTCGGGCGCCATCATCGCCAGGGAGTGCGTGGAGACGTTCGGCGACCTCCGCAAACCCGAGGCGGTCATCGGGACCGGCCCCTACACGCTCGACGCCTACCGGCCCAACGTGTCGCTCACGCTGGTGCGCAACCCGCACTACTTCGTGCCCACCTTGCCCTACATCGATCGCGTCGAGATGCTGGTGGACGAGGACAACGCCTCGCGCATCGCCGCGTTCCTCGGCGGCAAGTACGATCTCGGCTGGGAGTTCCCCGGCATGATCAACCGCTCCGACTGGATCCAGCTGGCCGACACGCTGAAGAAGCGGCGCCCGGGACTCAGGACCATGGAATTCCCGTCGAATGTCGTGAACGACCTCGCCATGCGGACCGATCGCCCACCGTTTTCGGACGCGCGAGTCCGTCAGGCGATCTCGCTCGCCATCGACCGTCAGGGACTGATCGACGCCACCCTCGAGGGGGTCGGCGTGAGCAACGGCCCCGTGCCGGCAGCGCTCTCCGACTGGGCGCTGCTGATCGACCAGCTCGGCGAAGGCGCGCGCTACTACCGCTACGATCCCGCCGAGGCCAAGCGGCTGCTAGCCGCCGCGGGTCATCCCAACGGACTCCCCGGTAGCGTGTGCTTCTCGACCTACGGCTCGACGCTGCTGGTCGACAGCATGACGCTGGTCCTCAAGAACCTGAAAGACGTCGGCATCGACGCCAAGCTCGACCAGCGCGAATACGGCGCCTATCAGGCGACCTGTCGGTTCGGGAAGTTCGATTCGATGGTGTTCGGCCCGCTCACGCCGTTCGTCGAGCCGGACAGCTTCCTGTTCGGGCAGTACTATACCGGCGAGCCGCGAAACCGGAGCCACGTCAACGATCCCGTGCTCGACGACCTGCTGGTCAAGCAGCGGCGCACCGCGGACGTCAAGGCCCGCCGCGACGTCATTCACCAGATCCAGCGGCACCTCGCCCGGCAGCAGTACTACGTCCATTTTCCGTCGGGGACCTACATTGCCGTGTGGGAGGGCGCGCTCAAGAACTACGCGCCGAACCTCGGCTACGACTACGGCGGGCGCCTGCTCGCCGCCTGGCTCGACCGCTGAATCGACGAGCGACACGACAAGGAGATTCAGTCATGACCACTCGACGCGATTTCCTCCAGTCGACCGCCGGCACGCTCGCCGGTCTCGCGTTCGTGGGCTGCGACCTGCTGGCCGCGCGCCGGCGCGGGCCCAGGCCCGGCGGCGCGAAGTCGTGGTCGGCAGGCGGGTCAAGACGTGGACGTGCACGCGCACTGCGCGGTGCCCGAGGCGCTGGCGCTGATGGGCCTGAAGCTCGGCGGGCCCGACGCTGCCGGCCCGACCTCGACATGGCGACGCAGGCGTCCGAGCGCATCGCGCGCCATGGACGCGCAGGGCATCGACATGGAGGCGCTCAGCATCAACCCGTACTGGTACAAGGCCGAGCGCGACCTCGCCGAGAAGATGATCCAGCGTCCAGAACGAGAAGCTCGCGGAGGCGTGCGCCGCGCACCCCGACCGCTTCGTCGCCTTCGCCTCGGTGGCGCTGCAGCATCCCGACCTCGCCGCCGAGCAGCTCGAGGAGGGCGTGAAGAAGTACGGGCTGCGCGGCGCCGCCATCGGCGGCAGCGTCGACGGCGAGGAGATCAGCGATCCGAAGTTCCATCCGTTCTGGGCCAAGGCCGAGCAGCTCGGCGTGCTGGTCTTCATCCACCCGCAGGGCGACCGGCGCCCCGGCCGAGCATGCCGAAGCGGCTCAAGGGCAACGGCTACCTCGGCAACGTGATCGGCAATCCGCTCGAGACCACCATCGCGCTCTCGCACCTGATCTTCGAAGGCACGCTCGACCGGTTCCCCGGCCTGAAGATCTGCGGGGCGCACGGCGGCGGGTTACCTGCCCTCGTACGCCGGCCGCTCCGACTTGCGGCTGCCCCACCCGGCCCGACCTCTGCCCCGGCGGCACGCACGGGCCGATCAAGAAGAAGCCGACCGAGTACCTCAAGCAGATGTACTACGACACGATGGTGTTCTCGCCCGAGGGCGTCCGCCACCTCGCCGCCGAGGTCGGCGCGAGCCAGCTGATGGTCGGCACCGACTTCCCGTACCCGTGGACGAAGACCATGGTGGACGAAGTCTGGCGACGCCGGGCCTGAGCGACGCCGACCGCATCGCCATCCTCGGCGGCACGGCGGCGAAGCTGCTCGGGATCAAGATCTAGGAGAGGCCGGGGAACGCCGGCCCGCCCGCCGGCATCTATTCAGGCAGGAGCCTCGCGCACACCATGTCTTCCCAGCCCACGGCCGTAGCTTCTCTCGCCGGCCTCGACGATGGCACGCTCGCCGCGCGCATCGCGCAGGGCGATCACGTGGCGTTCGAGGCGCTGATGCGCCGACACAACGGCCGGCTGTTTCGGGTCGCGCGCGCCATCCTCAAGGACGACGCGCGAGGCCGAGGACGCGCTGCAGGACGCCTATCTCGACGCCTACCGCCACATCGGCGACTTCCGCGGCGAGCGCAGGTCTCGCACCTGGCTCACCCGCATCGTCGTCAACCAGGCGCTGATGCGGCTGCGCCGGCGCAAGCGCGACCGCGTCGTCGTGCCGTTCCGGGCGGTCCGAACGACCGCGGACGACTGGATCCGGCGGAGGCCGAGATGCGCGACGAGACGAGCGAATCGCCCCCCGGCGCCGCCCTGCGCGCCGAGCTGCGCCGCCTGCTCGAGCGCCGGATCGACGAGCTGCCGTGACGTTCCGCACCGTGTTCGTCATGCGCGACGTCGAGGAGATGAGCGTGCGAGGAGACGGCCGACTGCCTGTCGATCCCGGAGGCCACCGTGCGCACCCGGCTGTTCCGCGCGCGGGCGCTGCTCCGCGAGGCGCTGGCGCGCGACCTCGACATCGCGACCGTCGACGTCTTCGCGTTCGCCGGCGAGCGCTGCGATCGCATCGTCGCCGGCGTGCTCGCCGCGCTCTCCCATCCCCCGTCGTCGACGCCGAGTGCCGGGGAACATCGGCGCAGCTCCGCTGCATCCAATGGTAGTGAGCCGCTCACGGATCAGCCGTTCACTCACTGCCGAGAGTGCAAGATGAGAGCGTTCGCTGTCGTCACTGCCGGATCGCTGCTGGTCCCGTCGCCGCCGGGGCCTCCGCCCAGGCCATCAACGACGCGCAGATCGCGTCCATCGTCGTCACCGCCAACCAGGTCGACATCGACGCCGGCAAGCTGGCCGCGTCCACGGCGACGAACGCCGGAGGTCAAGAAGTTCGGCGCAGCTGATGGTGACCGACCACACCGGCGTCAACAAGCAGGCGGTCGATCTCGTGACGAAGCTCAAGGTCACGCCCGGAGGACAACCCGACCAGCCAGAGCCTGAAGGCCGGCGGCGACAAGAACGTCGCCACTCTCAAGACGCTCAAGGGCGCCGCCTTCGACAAGGCCTACGTCGACCACGAGGTCGCCTATCACCAGGCCGTGCTCGACGCGCGTCGACAAGACGCTGATCCCCAACGCCAAGAACGCCGAGCTGAAGGCCCTGCTGGTCAAGGTGCGGCCCGCGTTCGTCGCGCACCTGGAACATGCCAAGACGATCCAGTCGTCGCTCGGCAAGTAGTCGCCGGGCGCTCGCCTCTCTGGCCGCCGCGCTGGGTGCGCTCGCCTGCTGCTTGGGCCCCAGCGCGGCGGTGGAGACCCCCCAGGCCACCACGCACACGGTGGTCATGGACGCCGTCAGCTTCACGCCCGGCGTGCTGACGGTGAAGAGGGGCGATTCGATCGTGTGGCGGAACCAGGACCCGTTTCCCCACACGGCGACCTCGAGCGCCTTCGACTCGCAGAGCATCGCGCCCGGTCAATCCTGGACCTACACGGCGAACACCCGGGGAGAGTTCTCCTACGTGTGCACCTTCCACCCGACGATGAAGGGGATGCTGCGCGTTCAGTAGCAGGCGTGCGGCCTCACCCTCCCCACATGTCGGGCAGCGTGAAGCCGCCGCGGAATGGATCGCCCGGATCGAAGCCGTGCTGGAAGACGCCGGTGATCCACGCCTGCCCCGCGATCGTCGGGACGATAGCCGATCGCCCCCCCACCGTCACCGCGCGGGCGATGGCGGCCTCGAACCGCGAGCCGATGATCGACTCGTGCACGAACCCCTGCCCGGCCGCCAGCTGCCCGCGCGCGTGCAGCACGGCCAGGCGGGCGGAGGTGCCGGTGCCGCAGGGACTGCGGTCGATGCGGCCGGGGGCGACGATCACCGCGTTGCGGCTCACGCTCCCCGGGCCCGGTGAACGGCATGGCGAACTCGGTGAACGTCACCGTGTGGATGTCCGCGTTGTCCGGATGGCGCACGGGCAGCTGCCGCGCGGCGGCGGCGGTGATCCGGTTGCCGAGGACCACGAGGTCGCGCGCCTCCTTCGGCTGCACCGCGAAGCCGAGTGACGGCGCGTCGACGATCGCGAAGAACGCGCCGCCGTAGGCCACGTCGACCTGGATCGTGCCCAGGCCCTCGACCTCCAGCGTGGCGCCGAGATGCGTGGCGAAGCACGGCACGTTGGTGAACTGCACGCGCTCCACCTTGCCGTCGCGGCAGCGCGCCTCGACGGGCACCGGGCCCGCCGGCGTGTCCAGCGTCAGCGTCGTCACCGGCTCGCGCATCGGCAGCATGCCCGTCTCGAGCAGGACGGTCACGGTGCAGATGGTGTTGGAGCCGGACATCGGCGGATAGTCGGTCGACTCCATGATGATCATGCCCACGTCGCAGTCGGGCCGGGTGGGCGGCGTCACGAGGTTCACGCAGAGCGAGGGCTTGCCCCGGGGCTCGTGCAGGAGCCAGCGCCGTAGCTCGTCACCCTGTGTCTCCAGATAGCGCTTCTTGTCGAACATGGTGGCACCGGGGGGCGGGAGCACCCCACCGACGATCACGTGGTTGTCCTCGCCGCCGACGTGGCAGCCGATCACCGTTACCGTGCGTTCCCACTTCACGTTTTTGATCCTTTCCGCCCGGGGCCAGGCGCATGGTATCGATGGCGGGTGGGCCGGTCAACGTCGCGCGGTTGACGTCGGGCGCTTGTGAGCGAATACTCGGCGACGGTCGCCTCGATGCCGACCGGCCGACAAAGGAGAGTTGCCCCGATGACCGTGGCCAACGGACGTGAGTTCCTCGCCATTCCCGGACCGACCAACATTCCCGACGCGGTGCTGGCCGCCATGCACCGGCCGGCGATCGACATCTACTCGGGTGACATGATCGACGTCACGCGCACGCTCCTGGAGGATCTGCCGAAGATCTTCCGCACGGCCGGCCGGACGTACATCTACGCGGCCAACGGCCACGGGGGCTGGGAGGCGGCGGTCAGCAACGTCCTGTCTCGCGGCGAGACGATTCTGGTGCTGGAGTCCGGCCTGTTCGCCGTCGGCTGGGGCGAGATGGCGCGGATGATGGGCGTCAAGATCGAGGTGCTGAAGGGCGACTGGCGGCGGGCGGTGGATCCCGCGGCCGTCACCCAGCGTCTGCGCGCGGACACCGGGCACGAGATCAAGGCCATCCTGGCCGTGCAGATCGACACCGCCTCCGGCGTCGTCAACGACATCCCGGCGATCCGCCAGGCGATCAACGCCGCCGGGCATCCGGCGCTCTTCATGGTGGACTGTGTGGCCTCGCTCGGCTGCATGCCGTTCGACATGGATGGCTGGGGCGTCGACGTCGCCATGGCCGGCTCGCAGAAGGGCCTGATGACGCCGCCCGGCCTGGCCTTCACGGCCGCCAACGAGCGCGCGCAGACCGCCCACCAGAAGGCCGATCTGCGCACGCGCTACTGGGACTGGACGTTCCGTCAGGGTGAAGTGCACTACCAGAAGTACGGTGGCACGCCGCCGCAGCACCTGCTCTTCGCGCTACGCAAGGCGCTCGACCTGCTGTTCGCCGAGGGCCTGGAGCACGCGGCCCGCCGTCACGCCCTGCTCGCGGAGGCCACGCGCCAGGCGGTGGCGCGCTGGGCCGAGGGGCGGGTGCTGGACTTCAACGTCCGCCACGCCGCGGAGCGCGCCAACTCGGTGACCACCATCCTGATGCCGGACCGCGATCCGCGTGCGCTGTCCGACTACTGCCGCAACAAGTGCGGGGTGGTCCTGGGCGTGGGCATCGGCGATCTGTCGGGCAAGGCGTTTCGCATCGCGCACATGGGCCACGTCAACGCGCCGATGGTGTTCGGCGTGCTCGGCGCGGTCGAGATGGCGCTGGCCGCGCTCGGCATTCCGCACGGCAAGGGCGGCGTCCAGGCCGCCGTCGAGTATCTGGGGCGCGAGGTGAAGGCCTAGCGCGAAGCGAGCCTCTGGCGCCAGGCGCGGCGAGCCGTCAGCGCAGCGTCTCGCGGCGGAGATCCAGCACTCGCTCGGCGAGCAACGCCAGCATGCGCCAGGCCTTCTCGTGGTCGCGGGTGGCCTCGGCGTCGTCCGTGTACGTGTCGAGCAGGACGTACGTCGCCCCGAGTGACGCGAGCGCCTCGAGGTCGGCCCTGATCTGATCGAGGCTCCCCTCGCCCGCGATCCGCTGATCGTCCGGGAGCTTCGTGTCGGTGATGTTCAGGCGGATCCGCGGACACAGGGCCGGAACGGGCCGCCCTTCCTTGTCCGCGATCTCGCGCAGCTTCGGCCACCCGGTGTCGCGCAGCGACGGAACGCGGATGCGGATCGGATGCCACGCATCCCCCAGGCGCACGGCGCGCCGCATGGCGGCCTCGCTGCCGCCGCCGACCCAGATCGGCGGGTGCGGCGACCGGACCGGAGGCGGCCCCGTCGCCACGTCGCGGAACGACACGAACGGCCCGGTGTAGGACGCGGGGTCGCTGGTCCACGCGGTCTTGATGGCCGCGAGATAGTCGCTGGACATGGCGCCCCGCCGCTCGAAGGGCACGCCGAGCGCTTCGAACTCCTGCCTGGCCCAGCCCACGCCCACGCCGAAGATGAAGCGCCCACCGGAGAGCCGATCGATGTTGGCGGCGAGCCGCGCGGTGTGCAGCGGATGGCGATACGGCAGGATGACCACCGTGGTGCCGAGCTCCACCCGGGTGGTGGCGCGCGCCAGCCAGGCCAGCGTCACGAACGGGTCGTAGTACGGCGCGGGGTAGCGCGCGACGACGTCCGGCGTCAGCGCGACGTGGTCGGAGATCATCACGAAGTGATAGCCGAGCGTCTCGGCGAGCTGCGTCCAGCCCGCCAGTGCCTCCGGGCTCACGCCCGGCCCGAAGTTGAGGAGGTTCACGCCGATTCGCATGCTCTGGCCACGCTCACCCTGAACCAGAACGGGGGCCTTCGTCAACCGTGGCGGAGGGAAGGCTATAATCCGGCCATGGACGACGCGGCCATCGAGCAGGCGCTGCGTGCTTTCTTCGGGAGCCAGGCGCCCGAGGTCATCGCCGCCTATCTGTTCGGGAGCGTCGCCCGCGGCACCTCCCGTACCACGAGCGACGTCGACGTGGCCATCCTGCTCGCGCGGCCGCCGGTGGCCGAACTCGCCGGCTTACCCCTGGATCTCGAAGGCGACCTCGAGCGCCTCCTCGGGATGCCCGCCCAGGTGGTCATCCTCAATCGCGCTCCCGCGGATCTGGTCCATCGGGTACTCCGCGACGGCAAGCTGCTCGTCGACCGGAACCCTTCCGTGCGCATTGCGTTCGAGGTGCGCGCGCGGAACGAGTTCTTCGATCTCAAGCCGGTGCTCGACCGGTATCGAGCGGTCCGCGGCCCCGGCCGGTGACCGACCGCGAGCTCATCGCCAAGAAGCTGGCCCTCATCGAGACGTGCATTCAGCAACTGCGCCAGCTGGCCCGGCCGGCGGCCATCGCCACCGACATACGGGAGGAGCGCTTCGTCGAGCACACGCTGCAGATCGCCATTCAGGCGGCGCTCGACGTGGCCTCACACATCGTCTCGGACGAGCGCCTGGGCGAGCCGCGCACCAACCGCGAGCTGTTCGATCTCCTGGAGCGCCAGGCGTGGGTGGGGCCAGAGCAGGCCGCCACCATGCGGAGGATGGTCGGCGTTCGCAACCTCCTGGTGCACGGGTACGAGATCGTCGACGTCAGGATCGTGGTCGAGATCGTCGAGCACCGCCTGGACGATCTGCTGGGGTTCGTCGCTGCGATCCGGACGCGGCTCGGCTGATCCGAGGGCCGGCCAGCCCGACGGCATCGCTCGCCGCCGGCCCCTAGATTGCCTGCGATGCGCGTGACCATCCTGCCGTCCGGCGCGCTCCACGCCGACCCGACGCCCGGCGATGACGAGCCGAGTGACGGTCTGTCCGCCGCCGCGCGGGCCCGGGTCGCTCGCGCCTTCGCGCGGGGGCCCGGCCACGCTCTGCTCGACCTCGGCGCGACCGAGCTCGATGCACCCCTCTCACCGGCGCTCGCATTCCTGCGGGACATCGGCCGCGCGTTCGTCACCCGGCTCCGCGCCGTGCCCGACCTCGAAGAGCGGCGCGAGCGGGTCGAGGTCGATTGCCCGCCGGACGAGCGCGCCCGGCTGGCCGGTGCCGTCCCGCCCATGGACGGCGGCGAGTACGTCGATGCCGACTGGGTCGCCGCGCGCTGGGCCGACCTCCATCGCGCCTTCGCCGAGGAGATCCGCGCGCACCGCGGCTCCGTCGGAGACTGGCTCAGCGCACGCCATCCCTCGTGGCACACGGTCGGCAAGGTGTGCCTGCACCTGGCCGAGAACCGCGGGGACGACGATCGTCCCTTCGCCTTCCTCGCCACCTACGCCGTGCGGGCGGGCGCCGGCGGCAAGATGCAGCACCGCCCGCTGGGGCGCGCGCTCGAGGAGTCCTCCGCGCGCGGCGACCGACAAGCGCTGCTCCACCTCCTGGTCCCGCTGCAGCGCGCCGCGGAACAGCACGCCTGGCTGGGCGAGCTGATCGACTCCGGCGAGGTGTACGAGGCGATGGCGTGGACGCCGGCCGAGGCCCATCGCTTCCTGCGCGCCATCCCGGCGTTCGAGGCGGCCGGGCTGGTCGTGCGCGTGCCCGACTGGTGGCGCCCGCGACGCCCGCCGCGGCCCGAGGTCACCGTGCGCGTCGGCGAAAAGAAGCCGAGTGTCGCTCGGCATGGACGCCCTGCTCGACTTCTCGGTCGCCGTGACGCTGGGCGACGACAAGCTCACCGCCGCCGAGGTGCGCCAGCTCATGGCGTCGTCGGGCGGACTGGTGCGGCTGCGCGGGCAATGGGTCGAGCTCGATCGCGAGCGGCTGCGTGAGGTGCTCGACCACTGGGAGCACGTGCGGCGGCAGGCGGAGGACGGTGGCGTCTCGTTCCTCGACGGCATGCGGCTGCTGGCTGGTGCGGCGCGGACCGACGACGAGGCCGTGGCGCTGCAGGCGGGCGAGGGCTGGTCGCGCGTCGAGGCCGGCGCCTGGCTCGCGCGTACGCTCGCCGGTCTGCGCGGCCCGGACGGGCTCGCGGCGGCCGACCCGGGCGCGGACCTTCGTGGCACCCTGCGGCCCTATCAGAAGGTCGGCGTGTCGTGGCTCGCGTTCGCCTCGTCGCTGCGCCTCGGCGTCTGCCTGGCCGACGACATGGGGCTCGGCAAGACGATCCAGGTGCTGGGCCTGCTGCTCCTGCACAAGCGGCGCGCGCGGGCCGGCGAGCCGCCCCATCTGCTCGTGGTGCCGGCCTCGCTGCTCGCCAACTGGCAGGCCGAGATCGAGCGCTTCGCGCCGTCGTTGACGACGCTGGTCGCGCATCCCTCCTCCATGCCGTCGCGCCAGATCGCCGAGCTGGCCGGCGCCGATCTCGGCGCCACCGATCTCGTCATCACCACCTACGGAACGCTGGGGCGCGTCGAGGCGCTCCGGGCGCGCGAGTGGTCGCTGGTCATCCTCGACGAGGCGCAGGCGATCAAGAACCCCGGCGCCCGGCAGACGCGGGCGGTCAAGGCGCTGAAGGCGCGGGCGCGCATCGCGCTCACCGGCACGCCCGTCGAGAACCGCCTCGGCGATCTGTGGTCGATCTTCGACTTCCTCGATCCGGGCCTGCTCGGCTCCGCGCGCGAGTTCTCGGCGTTCGTCAAGCGACTCGCCGAGCGCCCGGACGAGACCTACGCGCCGCTGCGTCGCCTGATCCAGCCCTATCTGCTGCGCCGCCTCAAGACCGACCGCGCGGTCGTCGCCGACCTGCCCGACAAGACCGAGGTGAAGGCGTTCTGTCTGCTGTCCGGCCCGCAGGCCGGCGCTCTACCAGCAGACCGTCGACGAGCTCGAGCGCGCCATCGCGACCCTCACGCAGGGCATCGAGCGGCGCGGCCTCGTCCTGGCCTACCTCATGCGCTTCAAGCAGATCTGCAATCACCCGGCGCACTTGCTCGGTGACGCGCGTGTGGGACGAGGCGGGCAGCGGCAAGCTCGCGCGCCTGCGCGAGATCGTCGAGGCGGTCGCGGCGAAGCAGGAAAAGGTGCTCGTGTTCACGCAGTTTCGCGAGGCCACCGAGCCGCTGGCGGCGTTCCTCACCGATGTGTTCGGGCGGCCCGGGCTCGTCCTGCACGGCAGCACGCCCGTCCGGGCCCGCGGGGGGCTCGTGCAGCGCTTCCAGGAGGACGCGACGGTACCGTTCTTCGTGCTGTCCGTGAAGGCCGGCGGCACGCGGCCTCAACCTCACCGCGGCGTCGCACGTGGTGCACTTCGACCGGTGGTGGAATCCCGCGGTCGAGGATCAGGCGACCGACCGCGCCTACCGCATCGGCCAGCACCAGAACGTGCTCGTGCACAAGCTCGTGTGCCGCGGCACCGTCGAGGAGCGTATCGATCGGCTCATCGAGGACAAGCAGACGATGGTGCGCGGCGTCCTGGCCGGTGGCGGCGAGACCCTGCTGACCGAGATGAGCGACGACGAGCTGATGGCCATGGTGGCGCTCGACCTGCGGCGGGCCACGGCCGAAGCGTGAGATAGGCAACGCGATGGCCCGATACGACGACGACGGCTGGGCCTACTACCCGCCCTACGTGTCGGTGGCGGATAAAAAAGCGCAGGGAGCCCGGGCGCTGGCCAAGCTCTTGAAGAAGGGCAAGCGGGTCGCCGAACCGGTCGAGATCACGCACCGCAAGCGGCAGCTCACCACCACGTTCTGGGGCAAGGCCTGGTCCGACAACCTCGCGCGCTACGCCGACCTCGTCAACCGCCTGCCGCGCGGTCGGGCGTACCTGAGCAATGGCTCGGTCCTCGACCTGGCGATCGCCGGAGGGCGAGTCGAGGCCTACGTGGCCGGCAGCGAGCTGTACCGGGTGACGATCAGCATGGCCCCCCTGGCGAAGGCGCGCTGGCGGCGCGTCGTCACGCGCTGCACCGGCCGCATCGGCTCGCTCGTCGGACTGCTGCGCGGCGAGCTGTCCGACGACGTGCTCGCCGTGCTGACCGACGCCGAGGACGGCCTGTTTCCCGAGCCACGCGAGATGAAGCTCGACTGCTCGTGCCCGGACGCCGCCGAGGTGTGCAAGCACGTCGCGGCGGTGCTCTACGGCGTGGGCGTCCGCCTCGACGCCCGGCCGGAGCTGTTCTTCGTGCTGCGCCAGGTGGACCAGGCCGAGCTGCTCAGCTCGGCGACCGCCGGCGCCGTGTCGCGCGCGCGGCCGGCGGCGGGCAAGCGCATCGCCGATGACCGCCTGTCGGCGGTGTTCGGGATCGAGCTGGAAGACGTCCCGCCACGGGCGGACCGTCCGTCACGTTCGAACAAGCGCCCGCGCACGCCGGCCTCCCGCGTCAAGCGTTGAGCGCGAGATAACTCCGGCGGAGACGCGTCGACTGCCGTATCGTGGCCGCCGGGAGGCAATCATGACCGCGTTCCGGCTCGCCGCGTCGCTCGCCTGGGTCGCCATGCTCGGAGTCGCCGACGCAGCGGCGCAGCCCAGCCTGACTCCACCGGTGCAGGTCGAGGGCGGTACCGTCGTCGGCACGCGCGACGGCGCCCTGTCGAGCTACAAGGGGATCCCGTTCGCCGCCCCACCGGTGCTCGGTCTGCGGTGGCGTCCGCCGGCGCCGGTCGTGTCGTGGTCGGGCGTGCGCATTGCCGATCGCTTCTCGGCCATGTGCCCGCAGCCGCTGCGGCAGAAGCACTCAGTCTTCTATCTGGGTGAAGAGCCGTGGAGCGAGGACTGTCTCTACCTCAACGTCTGGTCGACGGCCACCGCGGGCGAGCGACGCCCGGTGATGGTGTTCGTCTACGGCGGGGGCTGGACGATCGGCTCCGGCTCGCTGCCGCTCTACGCCGGCGATGGCTTGGCGCGTAAGGGCGCCGTCGTCGTCACGTTCAACTACCGCGTCGGCGCGCTGGGCTTCCTCGCCCATCCGGAGCTGACGGCGGAGGCGGGCGGGCGCGGGTCGGGTAACTACGGCCTGATGGACATGGTCGCCGCTCTCCAGTGGGTGCGCGCCAACATCGCCCGCTTCGGGGGCGATCCGGCCAACGTCACGCTCTACGGCCAGTCGGCTGGCGCCGCCGGCATCTCGCTGCTGCAGACCTCGCCGCTGGCGCACGGGCTCTTCCACCGCGCCATCGGCGAGAGCGGCAGCTATGCGATGTCCGGCCCGCTGCCGTCGCGGGCCGACGCCGAGAATGCCGGCGTCGCCTCGGTGGAGAAGCTGAAGGCCTCGTCGATCGCGGCGCTGCGCAATATCGGGGCCGACGCCATCATGGCGGGCGACAATGCCCAGCGGCCGATCCTCGACGGCGTGGTGTTCCTCGAGCAGCCGGCCGAGGTCTATCGCACGGGCCGCCAGATGGCGGTGCCCACGCTGCTCGGCGCCAACGCCGATGAGGGCACGGCGTACCCGGTGGCGGTGCTACCCGCCGCCTTCGCGGCCGACGCGCGCCAGCGCTACGGCGAGCGCGCCGACGCGCTGCTCGCCCTGTACCCCGCCCAGACCGACGCCGAGGCGCGCGCGGCCAGCTATGCCCTGATGCGTGACCGGACCTTCGCGGCGCCACTGCGGCGCTGGGCGCTCGAGCAGGCGCCCATCGCGCCCGTGTTCATGTACCACTTCAGCCGGCACCAGCCCTTCGTCGAGGGGCTGAGCTATCAGCAGCAGTCGCCGGCCAGTCGCCTGGGCGCCTATCACGGCGCCGAGATGGCGTACGCGTTCGGAAGCCTCGACGTCCTCAATCGAAGCCGCGTGACGCGCGCGTGGACCGAGGACGACCGGAAGTACTCGGAGACCATGATGACCTACTGGATCAACTTCGCCCGCACCGGCCATCCCAACGCCGCGGGCCTGGTCCCCTGGCCGGCTTACACGGCGGAGAGCGAGCAGGTCATGCTGTTCGCGGAGCAGATGCGCAGCGGCGATCTGCCCAACAAGCCCCAGCTCGATTTCTTCAAGGAACGCTGACCGCTCGGTCGGAGAGCCAGCAACCATGACGAGCCGGCAATCATGACGTCGACAGCGAAGCCGCGAGTGGCGCTCATCGGAACCGGCGGGACGATCTCCTCGATCGGCCGCGACAGCCTCGACGTCTGGGAGTACATGGACACGAGCCGCAAGGCGGAGCCCGACGAGCTCCTGCAGCGGTTCCCGGAGGTCGCCGGGGCCGCCGACGATCGTCACCGTCCGCTTCCGCGCCGTCGGCAGCACGGCGATCGGGCCGGCCGACTGGCTCGCGCTCGATGCGGCCGTGCACGACGCGGTCGCGCGGCAGGCGCCCCTCGACGGCGTCGTGATCACGCACGGCACCGCCACGCTCGAGGAGACCGCGTACTTCCTGAACCTCACGCTCAAGGTCGACGTCCCCGTGGTGGTGGTCGGCGCGCAGCGGCCGGCCACCGGCCTCAGCTCCGACGCGGCGATGAACCTCCTGAACGCAGTCCGCGTGGCGGGAGCGCCGGCGGCGCGCGGGCTCGGCGTGCTGGTCCTGCTCAACGACGAGATCCAGGCCGCGCGCGAGGTCACCAAGGCCTCGACGCTCCGGGTCGAGACCTTCCGCAGCCACGACCTCGGGATGCTCGGCTACGCCGACCCCGACGGCCGCATCGCCATCTACCGCAAGCCGACGCGGCGCCACGCCCCCGCCACCGAGTTCGACGTGCGCGGGCGCACGGAGCTGCCGCGCGTCGACATCGTCGCCTCGTACGCCGGCGCCGACGGCGCGGCCATCGACGCCTTCGTCGCCGCCGGCGCCCGGGCGATCGTCTCGGCCTCCCTGCCGCCGGGGGTGACGACGCCGGCCGAGAGCGACGCGCTGCTGCAGGCGCGCCGCCGCGGAGTCGTGGTGGTGCTCTCGAGCCGGGCCGGCAGTGGACGCGTGCTGCCCCGCACCATGCTCCGCGAGCGCGGCTTCGTCGTCGCCGACAATCTCAATCCCCAGAAGGCGCGCGTGCTGGCGATGCTCGCGCTCACCCGCACCGACGATCCGGTCGAGGTCCAGCGCCTGTTCGACGAGTACTGAGCAGGCTCGCCGCCCACCGGGCCGCGACGCGCATCCGCAGGCTCGCTACCCACATCCTCGGCCATCCCTACTGCACGCTTCCTCGGCAGTGAGTCGTTGACCTTCGTGCCTAGCCGGTCGATACTCTGGCCCGACCAATCGAATCCGAAGCCCCTGTCGAATCCTGGAGGCCCCGCATGAATCGCAGAACCCGGTTGTGGATCGTCGCATCAGTCGCGTTCCTGTCACTCGCCGGCAGCGCCGACGTGTACGCGCAGCAGTCGGAGGCGACGTTCTTCATCACGAGCACCGGCTCCGGAAAAGGCGCGGACCTCGGCGGCATCGCCGGCGCCGATCAGCACTGCCAGCACCTCGCGCAGGCGGCCGGCCTCGGCGCCAAGACCTGGCACGCGTATCTCAGCACGCAGGGGGCCGGCGCCGTCAACGCGCGCGATCGCATCGGCCAGGGCCCCTGGCAGAACGCCAAGGGTGTCGTCGTCGCCAAGAGCGTCGCCGACCTGCACGGCCAGAACAACATCACCAAGCAGACGGCCCTGACCGAGAAGGGTGACGTGGTCAACGGGCGCGGCGATACGCCGAACATGCACGACATCCTGACCGGCTCGCAGCCGGACGGCACCGCGTTCCCGGCCGGCGAGGACAAGACCTGCAGCAACTGGACGAAGAGTGGCCAGGGGGCGGCGGTGGTCGGCCACTCCGACCGCCAGGGGCTGCGCGACGACGACGCGTCGAAGTCGTGGAACTCGTCGCACACCTCGCGCGGGCCGGACGGCGGCTGCAGTCAGAACGATCTCAAGAGCACGGGCGGCAACGGCCTGTTCTTCTGCTTCGGGACGAAGTAGCCGCTTCAGCCCAGACGCTGCCGCAGGTAGTCCGCCACCTCCAGGGTGCAGGCCAGGCCCTGGGGGATGGCCTTGGTCAGTGACACGAACGCGTGGATCTGCCCCGCGTACTCGCGATAGACGACGTCGACGCCGGCCGCGCGCAGCCGATCGCCGTAGGCGCGGCCCTCGTCGCGCAGCGGGTCGAAGCCGGCGGTGACGATCATCGTCGGCGGCTGCCCGGCCAGGCTCGGCGCGCGCAGGGGCGAGGCCCGCAGATCCGTCTTGTCCGCCTCGCTCCGCAGATACTGGTCGCCGTACCAGAGAATGCGATCGCGCGGGATCACGTGACCGTCGGCCAGCTCGCGATGCGACTCCGTCTCGAGCGAGAAATCGACGGCCGGGTAGATCAGCGCCTGGGCGGTGGGCACGGCCACGCCACCCGCGGCGGCGAGCTGCGAGACCACCGCCGAGAGGTTGCCGCCGGCCGAGTCTCCCGCCACGGCCACCCGGGCGGGATCGGCGCCGAGGTCGCGTCCGTGGGCGCGCAGCCAGCGGTAGGCCGCCAGGCAGTCCTCGACCGCGGCGGGGAACTTGTGCTCGGGCGCCAGCCGGTAGTCGACGGCCACGACGAGCGCGCCGGCGCGCTGGGCCAGCCGCGCACACAGGCCGTGATGCGTCTCGAGGTCGCCCTGCACCCAGCCGCCACCGTGAAAGTAGGCCACGGCCGGGAGCAGCGCCCCCGCGGCGGTCGCCGCGTAGACGCGCGCCGGAATCTCGCCCGCCGGGCCAGGAATGCGCACGTTCTCGATGCGCGCCAGCGCCGGCGCCGGCTCGTCCATCAGCGTCACCATCGTGCGCAGCTGCTGGCGCAGCTCGGGCAGCGGCGGAAAGTAGCCCGGCACGCGGATGGATTTGACGAACTCCCCCACGATCTGGGCCTTGGGATCCATGGTGCGGCTGCCCCGGCGGATCCGGTGACCGTCGAGCAGGCGCAGCGCGTCCGCCTCGCTCAGCGCGGTGTGCGCCAGCTCCAGCACCGGATGTGTGGCCCGCTCGCTCATGGCGCTTTCCTCCTGCCGGGATTGTACCGTCAGCGTCGGCCCGGGGCCGAGGCGTTGAGCCCTGGCCACGATTGCCGTATGGTTGCGGGCATGAAGATCCGCATCGGTGTGGGAGCGGCCGGCGCATCCGCGACGCCGGCGGCGCTGGGCGAGCTGGTGGCGAGCATCGACGAGCTGGGCTTCGATTCGCTCTGGCTGTCGGAAGTCCTGACCGGGCCCGTGCTCGATCCCGTCGTGGGCCTGGCGTGGGCGGCGGCCAGCAACCCGCGGGTGAAGCTCGGCACCACGATGCTGCTGCCCGGGCGCAACGTCCTGCGCCTGGCCAAGCAGCTCGCGAGCCTGGACGTGCTGTGCCACGGGCGGCTGCTGGTGACGCTGGTGCCCGGCCTCACCTACCCGCCGGAGCGCGAGGCGATCGGCGTGGATCCCAAGCGCCGGGGCGCGTTCATCGACGAGGCGCTGCCGCTGCTGCGGCGGCTGTGGGCGGGCGAGACGGTGAGCCACGAGGGCGCCGTCGGCACCTTGCAGGGCGTCAAGCTCTCGCCCCTGCCGATCCAGCGCCCGCTCGAGGTGTGGCTGGGCGGCACGGTGCCCGCCGCCCTCGAGCGCTGCGGCCGGCTCTCGGATGGCTGGCTGCCGTCGCTGTGCACGCCCGACGAGGCGGCGGCGGGGCGCGTGGTGATCGACAAGGCCGCGGCGGAGGCGGGCCGCTCGATCAGCGGCGAGCATTTCGGCATGAGCATCGGCTACGCGCGCGAGGCGATCGATCCGGCGACCGCGCGCACGATGGCCGCCCGGCGGCCGCGCTCGCTCGAGCTCACGCCGGTGGGGCTGCCGGCCCTGCGTCAGCTCATCGAGCGCTTCATCGCCGTGGGCTTCTCGAAGTTCGTCCTGCGCCCGGTGGTCCCGCCGGCCTCCTGGCGCGCCGAGCTGCAGGCGCTGGCCGGCGCGGTGGGCGATCTGCAGACCTAGACCCGCTCCGGCGCCTCACTTCCCGGGCGTCGGAATCTGCATCAGCAGATTGCTGCCGGTTCCCGTGACGAACTGCGGCAGCCGCCCATCCCACTTCGCGAGATATTGCTGCTGGATCATCACGGGCGTCAGCGACTGCGTGACCTTGGCGTTGTACTCCGACTCCGCCGCCGCGCGCAGGCGCGTCGCCGCGGCTTCACCCTCGGCCCGGGCCTGCAGGGCCGCGCCCTCGCCGCGCTCCTTGGCCACCTTGGATTCGGCCTCGCGCTTGGCCTGGTCGACCTCGTAGCGCTTCTGCTCGGCCACCTGCTGGGCGATCTGCTTGCGCTCGACGGCCTGCTCGAAGTCCTTGTCGAAGCGAATGTCCTTGATGGAGACCTCGGTCACCTGGATGCCGTACTTGGCCAGCCACTTCGTCAGCCCGTCCTGCACGTCCGCCTTGATCTTCGGACGCTGCTGCAGGATGTCGTTGGCCGCGTGGACGGCGGTCTGCGCCTTCAGCACCTCGGCCGCCGCCGGATCGATGATCGACTGCTCGTAGCGCAGGCCGACCGTGCGGTAGACCTCGGGGGCGCGGTCGCCGATCAGCCGGAAGTTCAGCGCCATCACCGCGTGGACGGCCTGGATGTCCACCGACGCCGCGTCGTACTTGGCCTCGTGCTTCTGCACGCGCGTGTCCATCTGGATCACGTCCTTGTAGGGCATGACCAGGTGCAGGCCGTTGAAGAGCGGGTCCTTCTCCACGTTGCCGAACACGGTCACCACGCCCACGTGCCCGGAGTCGACGACCACGAAGCTCGACACGAGGATGATGAGCAGGCCGAGCGCCACGCCCAGCACCTGCACCGCGCGGCCCACGGTGATCCACGGCACCGGCCGGTGCCCGGCCTCGCGCACCTGCGCCGCCATGGCCAGCAGCGCCCGGCCCACGACGATTCCGCCGACGATCAGCAGCAACGCGAAGATCAGCTTGCTCATGGTCCCCTCCCCGGCCGTGGTGAGCCGGCCCTGGTACGTGAGCGGCTTCGCCTCGATCAGACGCGCGAGAGCTGGCTGCCGATGAAGCCGCGCATGAGCCCGATCGCCTTGTCGGTATCCGCGCTGGCGGTGCCGATGAAGCCGTGCCGCGCTCCCGGCACGTGCGTGCGCTCGATGGCTCCGCCGGCCTTGCCGGTAGGCCGCGAAGAACGCGTCGGTGATGGCGGCGGGGACGTTGTCGTCGAGCTCGGGCTGCGCGAGCCAGGCCGGCGGCAGCACGCGGGCCTCGCCGGACGACACCACGCGCGTCACGCTGGCCTGCGCCATCGCCGCCTCGTCCGCGAAGTAACCGTGATGGGCGTCGATCAGGCGCTTGGCCTGAAAGCCCGTCGCCGTCGGCGGCTCGTCCTGGCGCGACAGCACGTAGCGATAGCGGGCCAGCGGGTCCGCGACCGGATAGAGCGCGATGACGAACAGGACCGAGTCGTCGGCCGGGCCCGCGCCGAGCGCGCCGTCCGGCAGGACGATCGGCGTGCCGGCGTGCTCGGGCGCCCCCGGCTTCACGGCCTGCAGGAGCGCCAGCTGGCCGCCGCTGGAGCTGCCCACGATGCCGACGCGACGCGGCATCGACACCCAGGGGCTGTGCGTGGGCGCGCACGTAGCGCACGCCGGCGGCCACGTCCGCGCTGGCCGCCGGATGCTTGTGCTCGGGGCCCTGACGAAAGTCGAGCGAGACGACGACCAGTCCGCTGGCGGCCAGGGCCCGGCCGTGGACGGCGCCGCTCGTGCGATCGTTCCGGCTCCAGGCGCCGCCGTGGACGTCGACCAGCGCGGCGAGCGGCGCGGCCGGCTCGCCGCGCGGACGGTACACGCGCGCCAGGAGCTCGACGCCGCCCGGCCGGGCAAATGGCACATCGCTCTCGTCGACTTCGTAGGGCGCGCTCGGGTCGAAGCGAATGCTCACGGCCATCTGGGCGTTCTCCTTTTCGCTGACGCGATCGTCGGCTTGCGAATCGGTCACCGGGCTTGGGCCCTCACGGTCGGACGGCCGGCGCGTCCATCTTCATCCCCGCCGCGCGCCACATCAGATAGAGCTCGAGGTCGACGAGCTCGGGCGCGCCGTACTCGTAGGGCTCCGCGCGCATGCCCGATCAGACAGTTGCGCAGCCGACGCTCCAGCGAGCCGAGGCCCTGCCACTCGAGGCGATAGAGCGGGTAGCCGGTCGGGTGCGCCTGCGGGATGACGTTGCCGGCGAGCTGCCGGCCCCAGTTGTCGTCGTGACACTGGCTGCAGGCGAGGTTGAGCTGGCCCTGGCGCCGATCGAAGGTGGCCCGGCCGGCGTCGAGGAACGGCTGCGTGCGCGCGTCGATCGCGACGTCGATCGGCAGGCCGCGCGACTGGCGCGCGACGTAGGCGGTCAGCGCGAGCAGCTCGCGGCTTTCGTAGGCGAGCGGCGGCGCCTGCTGCCGGTCGACGCGGCAGGCGTTGATGCGCTGCTCGAGGGTGATCGGCCGCCCGCGGGCGGCGTCGAACGCCGGATGGCGCGCGGCGACACCCTTCATGCTCGCGCGGGCATCGCCGTGGCAGTCGGCGCAGGCCCGGCCGGCGGCGCCGATCTTCCGGTTCCACAGCGCCTCGCCCTCGAGCACCCAGAGCATGGCCGGGATTGGCGGTGTCGTCGTCCTGCATCGCGCGCGTCTCGCGGCTCATGAAGCTCGTAGCCGGAGCGGCGCTCGGCGCGCGGAATCTCGCCGGCGAAGGCCGACACCGCCATCGCGATCAGGACGCCGACCACGGCCGACGACGCGCCAGCGGGCGACGCCGCGGGCGACTCCCGGAGGCCGCCATTCAATCGACCGCGATCGTGGCGCGACTCCGTCACCGAGAAGCCGTTGTCGCCGCGTCCACTGGAACGCGAGGGTGCCGCTCTCGGTGGCGACCGTCGAGAACGCGATGAAGGGATTGGCGGCGATCGCCGGGTAGAGCTCGGCGCGGAAGACCTCCGTGCCGTTGTAGGTGCAGACGAACCGCCGGATGATGTCGCGCGGGATCGGCGCGCCGAGCTGGGTGCGGCGATAGCCGGTCTCCATCGGGTGCGAGATCAGCGTCTTGATCTCGATGATCTCGCCGCGCTCGGGCCCGCGCCGGCACGTTGATCAGCGCGCGCGCCACGGTCTAGAGCGTCCTCGAGGCACGCGGCGAGCGTGACGACGACGTCGGCGCGTGTCGGACCAGAACGAGCCGTCGCTCAGCTCGGCGATCGCCGACGACCGTCTGGGTGTCGGCGAGGCGGATGCGGGTCGCCACGCGCGCCCGTCCGGCGCGCGGCCCGAGGCGGAAGCTCGACGACCTCGGGCTGCGGGTTCTTCTCGGTGAAGACGTGAATGGCCTTCACGTGGTCGGCCTCGGTCATCGGGCTCTCGACGCTGACCGTGAGCGGCACGGTGTTGCCGTTCTCCGACAGCGGCGGCAGCTCGAGCTTCACCTTGCCCGTGTTGACGCGGGCCGCGCCGACCACCTTGCGGATGGCTTCCTGCATCGCCGCGGGCGTCGCGCGCGCCGGCGTCGACCGCGATGCATCGCCGCGAGCCCAGACCGGCCGCGGCGCCTCCGGCGGCCCGCAGGAATTCTCGCGACGCGATGCGCTGCACGCGGTCCATTCAGTCCCTCAACGTCATCAGGAAGGCCACCACGTCCTCGATCTGCTCAGCGCTCAGGACCGGCTTGCCGCGCCAGGCCGGCGCCACCCGCGTCGAGCCCCTCGGTTCGATGATACGCCGGCATGATCGTCGTCGGGTTGATCCGGCCGGAATCGACGATCCGCAGCCGCAGCTGGCCCTCCGACCAGCGCGGCGCCCGCGCCCGCGCAGATCGGGCGCGAGATTGCCCTGGAACCGCTCCTCCGGGAAACGGCCCGCTGTGGCAGAGCAGGCACAGCCCGACCTGGCGGTTGGTGACGATGGCCCGCGCCGCGACCGGGATCGCCCGGCGGCGCCGGTGAGCGACGTGCGGGATCGCGTCGCTGCGTCCACTGCGGCCAGCACCCGACCAGCGCAGCCAGACGCGCCGACGCACGACGGCCGCCGCCAATCTCACCCGAAGACCTCGCCGGTGATCGTGCGGAACCAGGCCTCGGCGTAGGACCGCCTCGGCGGCGCGCGAGGCGCGCGGCGCGTCGCGCGGGCTGACGCCGCCCGCGCCGGGCACGTCGGCGAGCTGTCCGTTCGACGGCGCGTAGACGCCGGCGACCGAGATGCCGTAGTCGGGCGCGACCAGGCTGTAGCAGGTGTTGATCAGCTTGGGCGTGGGCGGCGCCGCCGCCCGTGAGCAGCAGCGCGACCGCCGCCGCGCACGTCTTGGCCTGCGAGTTCGCGGCGAAGGCCGACTTCGGCATGGCGCCGGCGATCGCGGCGTCGCCGATGACGTGGATGCTGGGCTGCAGCTTCGACTCGAACGTCGACCGGATCGATCGGGCACCAGCCGGTGCGGTCGGCGACGCCCGGCGACCTCGGCGATGCGGCCGGCCTTCTGCGGCGGGATGACGTTGGCCACCTCCGCCTTGTGCCGGCCGAAGTCGGTGACGAGCGTCCGGGTCGCGGCGTCGACCGAGGTGACGTTGCCGCCCTTGGACAGCGGCACCCACTCGAGCAGGCCCGGGTAGAGCTCGGCCCAGGCCGCCTGGAACAGCCGCTGCTTGGAGAACGTGTCCTTGGCGTCGAGCACGATCAGCTTGGACTGCGGCTTCTTCGTCTTCAGATAGTGCGCGATCAGGCTCGCGCGCTCGTAGGGCCCGGGCGGGCAGCGGAACGGATTCGCCGGCGCCGAGATCACGACGAGCCCGCCGTCCTGCATGGCCTCGAGCTGGCGGCGCAGCAGCAGCGTCTGCTCGCCCGCCTTCCAGGCATGCGGCATCTGCGCGGCCGCCGCCTCGTCGTAGCCCGGCAGCGCGCCCCAGCGGATGTCGATGCCGGGCGCCAGCACCAGCCGGTCGTAGGGCAGGCGCGTGCCGTCCGCGAGCGTGACCGACCGCGCCTGCGCGTCGACGCCGGTCGCGAGCTGTGCGGGCGATCGCGATGCCGTCGGCGGCGACATGCTCGTAGGTGAATTGCTGCGCGCGCAGCTCGCGCAGGCCGGCGATCACCGCGTTGCTGAACGGGCAGGCGGTGAACGTCGGGCTCGGCTCGACCAGGGTCACGGCGATGCGCGGGTCCGCCGTGCCGGAGCGCGCGGGCGCAGCTCGCGCCGGCGAAGCCGCCGCCGACGACCACGACCCGCGGGGCGGCGCCCTGCGCGAGCGTCGGGACCGGGAAGCACGGCGGCCGAGGCCGTGGCCGCGACACCGAGCTTCGAGGAACCGCGCGCGGATCCGTGTTCGTCGTCGTCACTTCTGCGCGGCGTACCAGGCGGCGATCGCCTGGATCTCGTCGTCGGTGAAGCCCTTGGCGATCCGGTCCATGACGGTGCCGGCCGCTGCCCCGAGCGGAAGTCCTGCATGGCCGCGACGATCGCGGCCCGATCGCTGCCCGGCGAGCCGCGGCACCGGCGACGTCACCCGCGCCGACGCGGGATGACATCCCGAGCACGACGCGGCGCCGGCCGGCGGCTCCGCCGATGCCGACGACGGCCGCGGCGATCGAGAGCGAGCCCCGATCGCCGCGGCCACGACCCTGCGCATCGCTTACACCATCGTGACGCCGTGGTTCTTCAGCGGGAACGTGCGGATGCGCTTGCCGGTCGCGGCGAAGATCGCGTTGAGCACCGCCGGCGCCGCCACGCAGATCGTCGGCTCGCCGACGCCGCCCCAGAATCCGCCCGACGGCATGACGATCGACTCGACCTTCGGCATCTGCGCGATGCGCATCGAGTCGTAGGTGTCGAAGTTCGTCTGCTCGATGCGGCCGTCCTTGACCGTGCACTCCTCCATGAACAGCGCCGACAGGCCGTAGACGAACGAGCCGGCGATCTGGCGCTCGATCTGCGCCGGGTTGACCGCGTAGCCCGGATCGGTCGCGCAGACGATGCGATGCATCTTCGACCTTGTTGCCGTCCGCTGACCGAGATCTCGGCGCAGGCCGCGACGTAGCTGCCGAACGCCATCATCTGCGCGAGGCCGCGATAGACGCCCTGCGGCGCCGGCTTGCCCCAGCCCGCGCGGTCGGCCACCGCGTTCAGCACGGCGAGGTGCTTCGGGTGCTTGGTCATCAGCTTGCGGCGGAACTCGAGCGGATCCTGGCCGGCGGCATGCGCCAGCTCGTCCATGAAGCATTCGACGTAGATCGCGTTCTGGTTGATGTTCACGCCGCGCCAGAAGCCCGGCGGGACGTGCGGGTTGCGCATCGCGTGGTCGATCAGCAGGTTCGGGCACGCTGTAGCCGAACGCGAAGTCGCCGCTCGGGTCGAGACCCTGGAACGTGACCGGGTCGCGCCCGTCCTGGAGGCTTCTGCGGGCAGCACGGCGGCCAGGATCGACTGCCCCGAGATGCGCATGTGCAGGCCGGTGAGGTTGCCGCTCGCGTCGAGCGCGCCGATCAGCTTGCACTTGCGTGACCGGGTGATAGCGGCCGTGCGTCATGTCCTCTTCGCGCGTCCACAGCAGCTTCACCGGCGTGCCCGGGCATCTGCTTGGCGATCAGGACCGCCTGGCGTCACGTAGTCGTGGAACGCGCCGCGCCGGCCGAAGCCGCCGCCGAGGTTGATCTTGTAGACGTCGCACTTGTCGGCCGGCAGGCCGGACGCCGCCAGCACCGCCGCGAACGCCGCCTCGCCGTTCTGCGTCGGCACCCAGACCTCGCAGCGGTCGGCGCGTGTAGCGCGCCGTGGCGTTCATCGGCTCCATCGGCGCGTGGTTCTGGTACGGATAGGCGTAGACCGCCTCGACCTTCTTCGCCGCGCCGGCGATCGCGGCCTTCGCGTCGCCGTTCTTGTTGCCGACGAAGGCCTGGTCGCGCGTCGAGGCCCGGCCTTCAGCATCTCGGCGATCGTCGCGCTCGAGACCTTGGCGTTCGGGCCCTCGTCCCACACGATCGGCAGCGCGTCGAGCGCGGTCTTGGCCTGCCACCAGGTGTCGGCGACGACCGCGACCGCGGTGTCGCCGACCTGCAGCGACGTTCTTGACGCCCGGCATGCCCTTGACCTTGGCGGCGTCGAAGCTCTTCACCTTGCCGCCGAAGACCGGGCAGTCCTTGATCGCGGCGTTCAGCATGCCCGGCAGCTTGAGGTCGATGCCGTAGACCTGCGTGCCGGTCACCTTGTCGACCGTGTCGAGGCGCTTGACCGGCTTGCCGATGATCTTCCAGTCCTTCGGGTCCTTGAGCGGCACGTCTTGTCGGCGGCGTCGAGCTTGGCGGCGGCCTCCGCGACCTTGCCGTAGGTGGTCGTGCGGCCCGAGGGCTTGTGCGTGATCACGCTGTTGGCGGCGCTGCACTCGGCGGCCGGCACCTTCCAGCCGTCGGCCGCGGCCTGGATCAGCATCATCGCGCGCGGTCGCGCCGCCCTGGCGCACGTACTCGTGCGACGTCGCGGATGCCGCGGCTGCCGCCGGTGGAGAAGTCGCCCCACACGCGCTTGCGCGCGACGCTCTGGCCGGGCGTCGGATATTCGGTCGTCACCTTCGACCAGTCGCACTCGAGCTCCTCGGCGCACCATCTGCGCGAGGCCGGTGAGCGTGCCCTGCCCCATCTCGGAGCGCGCGATGCGGATCACGACCGTGTCGTCCGGCCGGATCACGACCCAGGCGTTGATCTCGGGCGAGCCGTCCGCGGCGCGCACGACGGCTGGCGCCGAACGGGATGTTCAGGCCGAGGGCGAGCCCGCCGCCGAGCGGCGGCGGTGCCGACGATGAAGGAGCGGCGATTGATCTTCGGAGTCGTGCGATCATGGCTCCTCCCCCTATGCCTTCGCCGCGGCGTGGATGGCCTCACGCACTTGCTGGAAGGTGCCGCAGCGGCAGATGTTGGTGATCGCCGCGTCGATGTCGGCGTCGGTCGGCTTCGGCTTGTCCTTGAGGAGCGCCGCGACCGCCATGATCATGCCCGACTGGCAGTAGCCGCACTGCGGCACCTCGTGCTCGAGCCAGGCCTTCTGCACCTTGTGCAGGGTGCCGCCGGCGGCGAGGCCTTCGATGGTGGTGATCTTCTTGCCCTCGACCGCGGCGACCGGCATCACGCAGGAGCGGACGCGCCGCCGTCGATGTGCACGGTGCAGGCGCCGCACTGCGCGACGCCGCAGCCGTACTTGGTGCCGGTGAGGCCGACCTGCTCCCGGATCACCCACAGCAGCGGCGTGCTGGGATTGACGTCGACCTCGAGCGTCTTGCCGTTGATCGTCAGGCGCGCCATGGCGTTCCCCTCCCCGGGAGTCCGGTGGGAGAAATATCCAACAACGCGCTGCCGAAGGCAAGTTCGTGCTGGCGCGGGCTATTTCTTGATGTCGTTCACCGTGTTGTCGACCTTCCGGCCGGCCTTCTCGGCTGGGCCCTTGCCGATCAGCTTGTCCTGGCCGGTGACCTCGTCGACCTTCTCCCCGGCCTTCTGCATCGGGCCTCTCTCGCACCCCGTCAGACACAGACCAACGACCAGACTCGCCATCACCGCGGATGCCGCCATGCGCCTGTCCATGCTCTCGACCTCCCGGCTCCCGGCAGGGAGCGCGTGTAGTTTCGTTCGCTGGTTCCTGGTATACGCACGCCCCATGCCAGGCGGACCGCGCAGAACCGAGGAGCGACAGAACCGGGGCGCCCCGGGTTCCCCGGGGCGCGACGAGCGCCGGGGGGTTTGGGGGCCATGTCGGGGCCCCCATGTCAATAAACCAAAAAAGTCGTAGGATGCGGTCCGCGGAGGACCAATGGACGGCGTCCACGATCTCGGCGGGATGCACGGCTTCGGCCCGGTGGAGCGCGAGGAGAACGAGCCGCCATTTCACGGGCGCTGGGAGGCCGTGGTCGTCGCCATCGAGGCGGCCATGCTCGCCGCGGGCTGCTACAACATCGACGAGTTCCGCCACGGGATCGAGCGCATGGACCCCGCGCACTACCTCGGCTCGAGCTACTTCGAGCACTGGCTGGACGGTATCGCGCGCGTGCTCATGGAAAAGGGCGTCGTCGACGCCGCGGATCTCGACGCGCGGACCCGCCTCTTCCAGGAGCGGCCCGACGCCCCCCTCGGCGCGCCGCCCGCGGGGACGGGGCCGGCTGCCGGCGCCGGCCGGCGAGTCCTGACCTCCTTTCGCACGCCGGTGGCCCCGCCGCGGTTCGCCATCGGCTCGGCCGTGACGCACGCGCACCATGCACCCGGCCGGACACACCCGGCTGCCCCGCTATGCGCGGGGCAAGCGCGGCGTGATCGAGGCCCACCGCGGATTTCACGTCTTCCCTGACACCTCCGCGCACGGCCTCGGCGATCAACCGCAGCACGTCTACAGCGTGCGATTCGAGGCGCATGATCTCTGGGGGGAGGCCGCCGAGCCGAACCAGCGCATCTACATCGACCTCTGGGAGAGCTACCTGCTGGCCGCCTGACGGCAAAGCCGGGAGATCAGCGCGTGGGCAAGAACCATCCGAACGTCGACGACTACGTCATCTCGCGCGTGCGAGCGCTCGAGTCGCTCCTGCTCGAGAAGGGCTTGCTGGCTCCCGACGCCGTCGACCGCGTCATCCGCCGGTACGAGGCCAGCACCGGGCCGATGCTGGGCGCGCGCGCGGTGGCGCGGGCGTGGCGGGACCCGGCCTACCGCCATCGCCTGCTCAACGACCCGACGGCCGCGCTCGGCGACTTCGGCGTGACCTACGACCGTCTCGTCGTGGTGGAGAACACGCCGGCCCGTCACAACGTCGTCGTCTGCACGCTCTGCTCCTGCTACCCGTGGGACGTCATGGGCCTGCCGCCGACCTGGTACAAGATGCCCGCCTACCGCTCGCGCGCGGTGAGCGAGCCGCGCCAGGTGCTCGCCGAGTTCGGCTCGGTCGTGCCGCCCGAGCGCGAGATCCGCGTCTGGGACAGCTCCGCGGAGCTGCGCTACATGGTGCTGCCGATGGCGCCCGCCGGCGCTGCGCGGCTGGAGCGAGGACGCGCTCGCCGCGCACATCACGCGCGAGGCGCTGATCGGCGTGGCCGAGGTGCACTTGCCGGACGGAGCGCGCTGAGCGCGATGTACGAGCGGCGCCGCAATCTGGTGGCCCGGTCCGACGGCCGGATGGTCAACGTGGCGCGCTTTCGCGGCCAGCTCTTCGTGTGCGCCACCGGCTGCTGCTGCGGGCGCACCGGCGACGGGTTCGCGGCGGTGCCCACCGAGCTCTACCACGGCGAGTGGGAGCGGCGGCGGCTGCGCAACGTCGTGCATCTCACCATCGGCGGCTGCCTCGGCCCCTGCGCGCTGGCCAACGTCGTGCTCCTGCTCTTCGACGGCCAGGCGCAATGGTTTCACTCGATCGACTCCGAGACGCTGGTGCGGGCGCTCTACGATCACGTCGACGCCATGCTGGCGGCGGATGGCTGCCTGCCCGCGCCTGCTGCCCTGGCGCCGAACCACTTCACGGGATCGACATGGCAGCCGCGGCCGGACGGACAGCCGGTGGACGACTTCCGGCCGCGCCGCCCGGCGTCGAACGGAGTCGAGCGTCCATTCGAGGTGCTGGCGTCAGGCGACGCCTGCCACGGAGCCGAGACGCTGACCGCCGATGTGTGCCACCCGGCGTCCAGTGCGTGCGATCCGGCGCCCGCCGCGCCGCGCCGGGCGACGGCGCCGCTCGACGCCGAGGACGGGACCGCGGCGCGCCTTCATCGGCTGCTCACGAATCTCGGCGATGCGACGGTGCCGCGGCGCAACGGCGAGCTGGTCTTCGACGAGCCGTGGCAGGGTCGCGTCTTCGGGATGGCCGTCGCGCTCTCCGAGCAGGGCCTGCTGCCGTGGGAGGAGTTCCGCCAGGCGCTGATCGCCCAGATCGCCGCCGCCGAGGCGCGCGGCGGTGAGTTCCGCTACTACCACGCCTGGCTCGCCGCGTTCGAGCAGGTCCTGGCGGCGCGCGGCGCGGTGCGTCCGGAGGAGCTCGAGGAGACCACCTTCCAGTTCGAGTTCGGCGAGCGCGACGAGGTCTACTGACGCTCGACCGAAGCCGAGGCTAGGCGATGAATTGCCGGCCGGCGTCGGACAGGGTCGCCGTTCGGGTGTTGACGTCGTAGTCGACCAGCCCCTCGTCCACGAAGCTCTCCATCATCTTCGAGAAGCCCTGGTGCGCGATCAGGAACCGCTCCGAGCTGTGATCGTGCATCTCGGCGAGCGTGGCGGCGGCGCCCTCCCGCTTCGACAGCCAGGTCAGCATCCCTTTGCGCGCCCGCTCGAAGTACGCCTTCTGCCGCTCCTCGGACACTGGCTCCGCCATGCTCGCTCCTCCTGATGCGTGGATCGGATCTCGAGCGCACAGCCTACCCGATCCGCGGGCCCGCGCGCAGGCGGGCCCGGCGCAAAGCCGCCTAACGGCCGAGCACGCGCTCGATCTCGTCGAGATGCTCGTCCCGGTGCACGGCGCGGATCAGGTTGAGGGGCCCGCCGGCCCGGACATTCTGCGTCACCATCTCGTCCGACAGCGTCTCCACCAGGCGGTCGACGACCCCCGCCGCGCGAACCGTCAGGTCCGCGGCCAGTCGCGGTGACAACGCCAGGAACAGTGGCTTCGACGCGTCGTTGATCCAGTCGACGCTGGCGGCGTCTTCCACCGCCGGGACGGTCCCCGTCGACCGCCATCGCTCGAAGAGGACCTCGACCCGGTGGTCCCAGAACGCCACGTGGGCGAGCACCGAGGCCACGGTCCATCCAGCCGGCATCGTCTGCGCCAGCTGACCGTCGGTGCAGCGGGCCACCAGCGTCTCCAGACGCTGTCGCGAAGTATTGTTCCGCGCGACGTAGCTTCGATCGACAGCCATGTGAATCCCCCTCCTCGTCGGGATACCTCGGTCAGCAGTGTCGCACGCCCAGGCTTCACGAGCAGGACATCGATACCCGCACGCACCCCGCCAGGCCGGCGCGGGATGTGGCATGCTGTTCGTCATGCTCCCTCGTCGATCTCTCCGGGTCCTCCACACCGCCGACGTCCATCTCGATGGCGATGTCGGTGGCAGCGCCGAGCAGCAGCTGGCCTATCGTGAGCGGGGTCGCGCCGTCCTGCGGCGCATCGTCGACCGGGCCCTCGCGGACGAGGTCGATCTGGTGCTCATCGCCGGTGACCTCTTCGACCACAATCGCGTGCCCGACACCACCCTGGCCTTCGTGCAGGCCCAGCTCGATCGGCTGCGCCAGCCGGTGGTGATCCTGCCGGGCAATCACGACGCGCTCTACACGCGCTCCATCCACGACCGGCACGACTTCTCGGCCGGCGCGCCCCACGTCCACGTGATTCGCCGGCTCGATGGGCAGACGCTCGACTTCCCCGAGCTTCAAGTCAGCGTGTGGGGCCGCGCGATGGAAGAGCACGTGCCGACCTTCCAGCCGCTCGCCAACCTCCCATCACGCGATGACCGCCGCTGGTCCATCGCCATGGGTCACGGCTTCTTCTACCCGGAACGCCAGCGGCCGGACCGGTCCTCGCCCATCTTCGCCGACGAGGTTCGCGACAGCGGCTGGGACTACCTGGCACTCGGCCATCACCACGTCCGCACCGACGTGAGCCAGGGACGCGTGGCCGCCCACTATCCGGGGGCGCCGATGGAGGGCAGCTCGCCCGGCACGATCCTGCGCGTCGACTTCTCGACCGACGACGGCGTTCGCGTCAGCTCGCGCGCTGTCGACTAGCCATCGCCTCGCTCAGCGCGCGCCGGCGGCGCGGGCCGCCGCCAGCGCCGTCGCCCGCGCGTGCAGCGCCGGCGTGCCGAGCCGCTCCGCCCAGCGGGCGAAGTCGTCGCGCGGCCCCGTCCAGCGCAGCGCATCGACGTCGACGCCGATGGGCGCGTCCGGGCGCAAGGTGGCCAGCTCCCGGAACAGGCGCGCGCGCTCGGCGTGCTCGGTGAGCGCCGTCGCCAGTCGCAGCGCGCCCCGCACGGGCACGTCCCACTTCATCGCGAGCGCGGGGATGTCCTCGAGATGTCGATAGCGGGCCAGCACCGTCGCCGCGGATTTCGCGCCCCAGCCCGGCAGCCCCGGATAGCCGTCGGCGGTGTCGCCGACGAGCGCGAGCCAGTCGGGAATGGACTCGGGCAGGACCCCGTACTTCTGCTGCACGCCTGATGCGTTGCGGCGCTCGCCGGTGCGACGGTCGAGCTGCACGATCCGGTCACCCCGCACGCACTGCGCCAGGTCCTTGTCCGGCGTGCACACCACCACCTGCTCGACGCGCGCATCGGCCGCCGCCATGACCGCCGCCGCGGCCAGCGCATCGTCGGCCTCGAACTCGACCATGGGCCAGACCACCACGCCGAGCGCGCTCAGCGCTTCTTCGAGCGGCTGGAACTGGCCGTAGAGCAGCGGGTCGATGCCTTCGCCCGTCTTGTAGTCCGCCCAGAGCGCGTTGCGGAACGATTCGATGACGTGGTCGGTGGCCACGCCCAGATGCGTGGCGCCACCCTCCAGCATCCCGAGCACGGATCCCACCACGCCGCGCACCGCCCGCAGCTGCGGGCGGCGCCTGCCGGTCGAAGGCGGCGGCCGGCGAGAGGAAATAGCGGAACAGCTCGTACGTCCCGTCGACCAGATGGACAATCACGCCGACAACGATACGGTAGAGAGGACGGGAGGACGACGGGAAGATGATCCCGCTACTGGACCACTGGGGCTACCTGGGGATCTTCCTCGCCGTCGTCCTGGGCAACGTGGGTCTGCCGGTTCCCGAGGAAACAGTCCTCGCCATGGCCGGCTACGCGGCGTCCCGCGGGGTCCTGCATCTGCCCGTCATCCTGGTCATCGGCGTCCTCAGCGCGGTGGCGGGCGACAACATCGGCTACTGGCTCGGACACCGTTACGGCCGGCGGGCCATCGAACGGTTCGGGCACCTGGCCTTCATCCCTCCCCAGCGCATGCAGAAGATCACGTCGTTCATGACGCGCTACGGGGCCTTCGCCGTCTTCGCCGCGCGCTTCGTCGTGGGTCTTCGCACCTTGGCCGGGCCGCTGGCCGGGGCGACCGGTATGCGCCGGCGGACCTTCCTCATCGCCAACATCCTCGGCGCCCTCGTCTACGTCCCCTACGCCGTCGCCATCGGCTACGGAATCGGCTGGGGCTTCGGCGACTTCATCGAGCGCTTCTTCGCCGGGCGTCTCGAGCACATCATCCTCATCGTCGTGGGGCTCACGCTGCTGCTGGGCATCGTCCGCTTCCGCCGGGCCCGCCGCGCCGTCCTCGTGGCAGCGCCGACTGACTGGTCCGAGCCCAAACCGCCGGCCCAGGCTGCTTCGTGAGCGGCGCCGCCCCCAGCGCCAGGCCCCGCCTGGGTAGGGCGGCGCCGCTCACGAAGAAGCCGAGAGACCCGGCTCACGGGGTCTGGAACGTCGCGGTCACCGTCTTGGCTGACGTCATCACCACCGTGCACGTGTTGTTCGCCCCCGGGGTGCAGCCGGCGAAGCTGGTCAGGCTCGAGCCGGCCGCGGGGGTCGCGGTGAGCGTCACCGTCGTGCCGGCGGGGTAAGGGGCAGAGCAGGTCGGGGTGCAGCTGATGGGGCCGGTGTCGCTCGTGATCGTGCCGCTACCGGCGCCAGCCTTCTTGATCGTGAGGGTGAAGCTCGCGAAGGTCGCCGTGACGGCGCGGGCCTGACTCATGGTCACCGTGCACGTGTTGCCTTGTACGCTCGCGCAGCCCGTGAAGACGACCCCGAGGTTGGCGGCGCCCGGCGTCGCGGTCAGAGTCACGGACTGGCCGGCGGCAAAGCTGGCCGAGCAGATCGAGGGACACGCGATGCCGGATGGCGCGCTCGCGACCGTGCCGTTGCCGGACCGCGTCACCGTGAGCGTGAATTTCGAGAAGGTCGCCGTGACCGTCTTGGCCGCCGTCATCGTCACGTTGCAATCGACGCCACCGGCGCCGCTCGTGGAGGCGCAGCCCTTCCAGCCGCCGAACCCGGCATCGCTGTCAGGGACGGCGGTGACCGTCACCTGCGTGTTGGGCGGAAAGTCCTGGAAGCAGACCTGACCGCAGCTGAAGGCCGGGCCGGTCACCGTTCCCGATCCGCCCCCCACGCTCGCCTTGGTCACCGTCAGCCGCCGGCTCGTGAACGTGGCGGTGACGGTCCTGGCCGCGCTCATCGTCACGGTGCAGACGTTGCCCTGCACGCTCGCACAGCCGGTCCACGACGTGAATCCCGAGGTCGAGGCGGCCGTGGCCGTGACCTGTACCACCGTGCCCGGCGCGAACTGACTCGTGCAGCTCTGCAGGCAGTCGACCCCCGGAACATCGCTGGCGACGCTGCCGAAGCCCGTGATGTTGACCCGCAAGGCCACCGAGGTGAACGTGGCGGTCGCCGTCTTGGCGGTGTTCATGGTGACCGTGCAGGTGGCCCCGTTCACCCCGCTCACCGAGGTGCAGCCCGTCCACTTCGTGAACACCGAGCCCTGCGCCGGCGTCGCCGTCACCACGGCCTGGGCGCTGGGCGGAAAGCCTGCCTGGCAGGACAGGCCGCAATCGATCCCGTTGCCGACACCCGTCAGCGTGCCGTTCGCACCGCCCACGCGCGACAGCGTGACCCTCAGGAGGTTGCTGGAGAAGGTGGCGGTCACCGTGCGATTGGACGACGCCGTCACCGCACAGAGATTGCCGCTCGGCGAGGTGCATCCGCTCCAGGCCGTGAAGGCCGAGGTGGGATCGGTGTTGTTGGCCTGCAGGTGCACCACCGTCCCGGTCGGGAACTTTTGCGTGCAGGTCGTCCCGCAATCGATCGTGGCGCCCGGATCGGTTCCGACCACGGTGCCGGTGCCGGCGCCGTTCCTGGCCACCGTGATGGTCACGCTGTTGAAGGTGGCCGTCACCGTCCGCGCCGCGGTCGTCATCGTCACGGTGCACGTGGGGCCAACGGCGGACGTGCAGCCGACCCAGCTGAGGAAGTTCGAGCCCGCGTCCGGCGCCGCGGTCAGGGTGACCACGGTGTCCTTGGCGTTGTTGCTGAAGCACGTCGTGCCGCAGTTGATGTTGACGCTCGTGCCATTCGCGGGGTTGGCCACGCTCGTCACCGTGCCGGTCCCGGTCCCCTTCTTCACGACCGTCAGGCGCGCCGCGCTGAAGTTGGCGGTCACCGTGCGGGCCGTGTTCATCGTGGCACTGCACGAGGTCCCGGCCGTGGACGAGCAGCCGGCCCAGCTGGTGAAGCTCGAGCCGGGATCGGGTATGGCGGTGAGCGCGATGGTGGTGCCCGCCGCGTTGGACGATTTGCAGATCGAGCCGCAGTTGATGGGCGCGCTGGTGGCGCCGCCGCCGGGTGCGCTCCCGGTGACCGTGCCGGCGCCCGTGCCCGTCTTCACCACGGTCAGGGGAAACGAGGTGAAGGTGGCGGTGATGGTCCTGGCGCTGCTCATGATCACCTGGCATGTGCTCTGGCCGGCGCCCGAGGTGGCGCCACAGCCGGTCCACTGGGCGAAGGACGAGCCCGTGAACGCCGTCGCGGTGATGGTCACCGAGCTGCCGATGGCGAACGCCTGGGAGCAATCGAGCCCGCACGACAGGCCGACCGGCGAGCTCACCGCGATGCCGGATCCCGTGCCGTTGACCACCACGGTGAGCTTGGCCCCCGTGAAGTTCGCCGTCACCGTCTTCGACGCCGACAGGGTGACCACGCACGGCCCGGTGGCGTTGGTGCAGGCGCCCGTCCAGCCGGCGAACGTCAGGCCGGGATCCGGGGTGGCCGTCAGCGTCACGATCGTGCCGAGGGGATAGACCTGCTTGCACTCGTTCGGGAACGTCGGACACGAGATCCCCTCCGGCACGCTGGTGACCGTGCCGCTGCCGCCGCCGGTGAGGTTCACCGTGAGGGTCGTCATCACGCCGGTGCCCAGCTCACGCGCGAAGACCTGGGGCACCGAGTCGCCGTCGCCGATCCACGCCAGGATGGGCGTGAAGGATGGAGTCGGGCCGACGGCGAGGGCCGGCGCGATGGCCTGCACGTCGGGCCCGTTGACGCCGGTCGTCGTGGCCGCGCCTGCGGTGACGTCGACGAAGCCGGTCGCCCCGTTGAAGCGCTTGATGTACACCGCGGCCGAGCCGGTGGTGCCGATGGTCTGCCACGCCACGAACGGACGATTCTGCTGGCCGAAGACCACGACCGGCAATTCGTTGCGGCCGCTGGTCGGGCTGATCACCGTCGAGGTGGAGTTGTTCGTCCCCATCAGGGTCCACATCGCCGTGGCGATGCTGAAGGTCCGCACGTCCTGATTGAACTGGCGCAGCAGGACCCGCGTCTGGTTGGGATCCGTCGAGTTGTCACTCCAGGCCACCACCGGCTTGTTGTCGGTGCCGATGGCGATCGACGGCGTGGCGGGCGCCACCGCACTGCCGGGCGGCGCGGAGGCATTGGCGTTGGCGCTGATGCCGCCGGCCTGGCCGAGGCCCGGTCCGATGGGTTGCGTGGGGATCTCCGGCCCCAGGGCGAGCCACCCGGCGCCGTTCCAGCGGGTCGCGTAGACGTCGGTGTTGGTGCCGATGTAGAACGTGGCCGGAGGCGACGGCTGGTCGCTGCCGGTGGTGTAGACGAAGGCCACGATCGGGAATCCGTCCGAGTCGACGGTGATCGAGGGCATGATGGCCGAGTGACACACGGCCTGTGAGCTGTTCGGTATGTCGAAGCTCACGGCATTGCTGGCGCCGCCGCCGGTCGTATTCGAGCCCAGGTAGCTCCACGCCGCCCCGTTCCACTGCACGACGAAGATCTGGTCACCGGCCAGCCCGATGGCGCCAGTGCTGAGGCAGTCGGCGCCGCCGCTGGGCGGTGCGTCGAGGGCAACGATCGGGTTGCCGTGCAGGTCGATGGCCAGGTCGAACGACGCGGGATTTACCGCCCCCGTCAGTCCGCTCCCCGCATTCGAGCCGGCCAGCCCCACCCACGAGCTGCCCGTCCACTGCGACAGGAACACGGCGGTGGGACCAAGCCAGGCCACGTTGATCGTGCCGTCGGTCGAGATCTTGACCCGCGGCGTCACGCCCTGGCCGGGCGGGGTGCCGAGCTGCTGCCAGACCCCGTCGACGAGCTGCTTGACGACGATGTCGCTGTTCTGGGCATCGACATAGGCCACCACGGGGTTGCCGTCGGGATCGACGGCCACCGCCACGTTGCGCTCGGTCGTGCGCACGCCGGCGCCACTGCGGCTCAGGCCATCGTGAGTCCCCGAGCCGTCCAGCTCGATCCAGGAGGTTGCCGTGACCGAGGAGGCCTGCGCCGGCCACGGGGTGGCCAGACCCGCGATGAGGAGCAACAGGCAGGCTGCGCCGTTGACGAGAAGTCGGGGCATGAGGGTCCTCCTGCCGTCGCTGGGTGCGATCGCGTGCGGGAACGGCCAACTTCCACGTCCCGCTCACTCTCTGCGCGCAGGCGGGCCGATGTCAAGATCACAAACGGCTGAAAAAGTCACTGAGCTGAGCCGGCACACGCTTGACGCGCATTCACAGACCACATACTCTCCCCGCTGCAGTTGGGAGGTGGGGTGACGACAGCGCGACGCGACTTCCTGGCGAGGATTGGCGGCGCGGTGGCGGCCGCCGCGACCACTGCTCTCGTCGAGGCTCCCCACGTGATCGCGCAGCCGAAGATCCAGTGGCGGATGTCCACCGCCTGGACGCCGACACTGGATATGTTGCAGGGCGCGGCCTTGCGGCTCGCCAAGGTCGTCGAGGAGATGAGCGGGGGCCGGTTCCGGATCGAGGTCTTTCCGGGAGGGCAGATCATGCCCCCCTTCGCCTGCTTCGACGCGGCCTCGCAGGGCACGATCGAGGCGTTCATGGCGACCCCGAACTACTGGGCGACAAAGGATCCGGGATTGGTGTGGTTCGCGACCATTCCGTTCGGCATGGACCCGGCGGGCATGACAGCCTGGCTCTACCAGGGTGACGCACTCAAGCTCTGGGAGGAGGCGTACGCCGCCTTCAACCTCGTGCCCCGCCCCGGGCCCGCGCTCGCGCCCCAGATGGCGGGATGGTTCCGGAAGAGGATCAACGCCATCGGGGACTACAAGGGACTCAAGATGCGCATCGCCGGCCTGGGGGGCAACGTCATCGCCCGGGCCGGCGGCACCACGGTCCTCACCCCGGCCCCCGCCATCTACGGAGCACTCGAGCAAGGCGTGATCGACGCCGGAGAATGGGTCGGTCCCCACGACGACATGAACCTGGGCCTGCACAAGACCGCGCGCTACTACTACTACCCGGGATGGCACGAGCCCGGGACGATGAGCGAGTTCAGCTTCAACCGCAAGGCGTACGAGGCCCTGCCGAGCGAGCTCCGGCAGACGCTGGACCATGCCGCCGCCGCCGTCCAGATCTACGGCCTGACCGACTTCCACGCGAAGAACGCCGCCGCGCTGGCGCGTCTGAGGACGGAGTTCAAGGGCAAGGTCGACGTGCTCCAGCTTCCGGTGCCGGTGCTGCGCGATCTCCGGAAGCTGGCCAGCGACGTCGTGCGGGAGGAATCCGAGAAGACGCCGATGGCCCGGAAGGTCCACGCGTCCTTCACGAAGTTCCAGCTTCTGGTGGGCCCCTGGGACCACATTGCGGAAAGCGCCTACCATCAGCTCGTGGCGGTATGAGGAGACCAGGGTGAGGACTGATCGACGCCGGTTCCTCGCGAAGGTGGGTGGCGCGATGACCGCCGCCGCGGCCGTCATGGCCGACGCTCCCCGGGCGATCGCTCAGCCGAAGGTCCAGTGGCGAATGTCCACGGCCTTCACCTCGACGAACGATCTGATGCAGGGCGCGGCCCAGCGGCTGGCGAAGGTCGTGGAGGAGATGAGCGGCGGACGGTTTCGCATCGAGGTCTTCCCCGGCGGACAGATCATGCCGCTGTTCGCCTGCTTCGACGCCGCCTCGCAGGGCACCATCGAGGCGTTCATGGGGACGGATCAATACTGGAGAGACAAGGAGCCCGCGCTCGAATGGTTCGCCACCATCCCGTTCGGCATGAATCCCGACGGCATGGCCGCCTGGTATCACCAGGGCGACGGGCTCAAGCTCTGGGAGGAGGCGTACGCCGCATTCAACCTGGTGCCGCGTCCCGCCATGGGCAACGCCCCGCAGATGGCGGGTTGGTTCAGGAAGAAGATCAACACCATCGGTGACTTCAAGGGCCTCAAGATGCGCATCCCGAATCTCGGCGGCAAGGTCCTCGCCCGCGCGGGTGCCACCACGGTGCTCACCCCCGGCGTGGAGATCTACGCCGCGCTCGAACGGGGTGTCATCGATGCCTCCGAGTGGATCGGACCGCACGACGACATGAAGCTGGGTCTCCACAAGACGGCTCGCTACTACTACTATCCAGGGTGGCACGAGCCCGGCACCACCCTGGGGTTCGGGTTCAACAAGAAGGCGTACGCGGCGCTTCCGCTCGATCTGCAACGCACGCTCGACCATGCCACGGCGGCCGTGCACACCTACGGCAGCGCGGAGTTTCACGCGAAGAACGCGATCGCGCTGGAGCAGCTCAAGACGGAGTTCAAGGGGAAGGTCGAGGTGCTCCAGCTTCCGCTTCCGGTGCTGCGCGATCTCAAGAAGCTGTCCGCCGAGGTCGTGCGGGAAGAATCCGAGAAAACGCCGATGGCCCGCAAGGTCCACGCGTCCTTCACGAAGTTCCAGGCGCTCGTGGGCCCCTGGGACCACGTCGCCGAGGGCGCGTATCATCAATGGGTCGCGCTGTAAGGGATGCCAGCGATGATCGACCGACGCAGGTTCCTCGTGGCGGCGAGCATGGCGACGGCCGGCACCCTCGTCGACGCTCCCCACGTCATCGCGCAGCCGAAGATCCAGTGGCGCATGTCCACGGCCTGGACGCCCGCGCTCGACCAGCTGCAGGGCGCGGCCCAGCGGCTGGCAAAGGTCGTCGACGAGATCAGCGGCGGACGGTTCCGCATCGAGGTCTTCCCGGGCGGCCAGATCATGCAGCCGTTCGACTGCTTCGAGGCGACCTCGCGCGGCACGATCGAGGCGTTCATGGCGTCCGCGTACTACTGGACCGCGAGGGAGCCTGCGGTCGAGTGGTTCACGGCGGTCCCGTTCGGGATGAACGCCGAAGGCATGGCGGCCTGGTATCACCAGGGTGACGGGCTCAAGCTCTGGCAGGAGACCTACGCGCCGTTCAATCTGGTCCCGCGCCCGGCCACGGCGGTGGCGCCCCAGATGGCCGGATGGTTCCGGAAGAAGATGACCACGATCGCCGACTACAAGGGCCTCAAGATGCGCATCGGCACGGGTCTCGGCGGCAAGGTCTACGTCAGAGCGGGCGCCAGCGCGGTTTTGATCCCGGCCGCCGAGATCTACGGCGCGCTCGAGCGGGGCGTGATCGATGCCGCCGAGTGGATCGGGCCACACGACGACATGAAGCTGGGGCTTCAGAACACGGCGCGGTACTACTACTACCCGGGCTGGCAAGAGCCGGGCAACACGACGGAGTTCGGCTTCAACCGTAAGGCGTACGATGCGCTGCCCCTCGATCTGCAGCGGACGCTGGATCATGCCGCCGCCGCCGTGGAGGTCTACGGCCTCGCCGACTTCACCGCGAAGAATGCGATCGCGCTGGGGCGACTGCGCACGGAGGCCAAGGGCAAGGTGGAGGTGCTGCCGATCCCGACGCCGGTGCTGCGCGAACTGAAGAAGATGTCGGCCGACGTCGTCGCGCAGGAGTCCGAGAAGACGCCGATGGCCCGCAAGGTCCACGCGTCGTTCACGAAATTCCAGGCGCTCGTTGGCCCCTGGGACCACGTCGCCGAAGGCGCGTACTACCAGTTCGTCGCCTCGTGATCATCGGCGTCGGGAGGGCTTCTCGCTGGGTCGCGCTCGCCGCCGGGGTGCTCGTGTGCGTCGTCGCGCTCGCCGCCGATGCCCAGCCAGCGCGTCGGTTCCGGATCGGCGTCCTCAACGCGGCGTGGGCAGCGAGCCACCCCACGGTGGAAGGGCTCAAGGCCGGGCTCAAGGAGCAGGGCTTCGAGGACGGCCGCGACGTCACCTTCGACATCCGCTTCACCGAGGGCAAGCTCGACGCGATGCCGGCGGCGGCCGCCGCCCTGGTCAAGGAGGGCGTCGACCTGATCTTCACCAGCCAGGAGGCTGCCACGCACGCGGCTCGGGATGCGACCAAGACCGTGCCGATCGTGTTCACGCTGGTCGGTGATCCGCAGGCGGCCGGAATCGTCACCACGCTCGTCGCGCCGGGCGGCAACGTGACGGGGGTGTCGAGCCTGCAGACCGAGCTGGCGGCCAAGCGTCTGCAGGTGCTCAAGACGATCGCGCCCAACGTGCGCCGGATCTGGCTCATCTACTACGGAGTGGACCGGAGCACGACGCCCATGATCGCCAGGGCGCGCGAGGCCGCGCAGCACATGAAGGTCGAGCTCGTGCCCCGGGGCGTGCTGGACGCCAACGAGCTGAAGCAGGTGCTGCGCGAGGTGCGGCGCGACGACGCCGTGCTCGCCCCGGAAGGCTCGAACCCCGATCTGGCCATCGCCATTCTCGAGCGGTCGCTCGCCGCCCGGATGCCCGTCGTCTTCGGCACCGCGCTGTGGGTCGGCTACGGCGGACTCACGTCCTATGGCCCCGACTACTACGCGCAGGGCGTGCAGGCCGCCGCCCTGGTCGCCAAAATTCTCAGAGGCACCCGGCCTCAGGACTTGCCGGTCGAGGGCGCCGAGCGCATCGATCTCGCGGTGAACCTCAAGACGGCTGATCTCCTCGGCATCACGGTGCCGCGCAAGATCCTGCTCCGCGCCGACGCCTTCCGACGATGAACCGGCCCGCCGGCGGGCGGCTCTTCCGCAAGTACGTCGTCGTCCTGCTCCTCCTCGTCGGTGGCGTGCTGATCGCGTCCAGCCTGGTCGAGCTCTACTTCTCGTACCGGGAGACGCAGCGGGTGATCGTGCGCGTGGAGCGCGCGAAGGCGGTGGCCGCGGCCACCGGGATCGAGCAGTTCCTGACGGAGATCGAGCAACAGGTGCGTGAGACGACCCGGCTCGTCTCCGACGACCCCGACGCCAGCCAGGTGGGGCCGGTCCGGCTCGGCTTTCGCGAGGGACTGGGCGCCGCGCTGGCCGAGCAGCGCGAGCTCGACTTTCTGAGAATCCTGCGCAACGTCCCGGCCGTCAGCGCGCTCCGCCATCTCGACCTCGCCGGCAAGGAGCAGCTGCGCGTCTCTCGCCTGGATCCCGACGTCGTCGGAAGCCAGGAGGACTTCTCGCGGTCGCCCGCCTTCCTCGAGGCGCGCACGGGCAAGACGTACTGGAGCCCCGTCTCCCTCAAGAACGGATCGGAACCGTACGTGACGCTGGCCCTGCCCGTCGGCAAGTACGCCGTCGAGGTGACCACGGCCGACGTGAGCCTCGGCGCCGTGCAGAAGATCGTCGCGCAGATCGAGGTCGGCTCGGACGGCTACGCCTACGTGGTGGATGCGCAGAACCATCTGGTCGCTCATCCGGATGGCCGCGTGCTTCGCGCCAGGCGCGATCTCTCCTCGCTCGTGCAGGTGCGCGCCGCCCGCGCGCAGCCCGCCGGCACACCGACCGACGACACGGCCGCCGTGGTGGCCGATGGCCTGGGAGGCGAGCGGATCCTGGCCGCGCACGCGGCGATCGCGCCGCTCGGCTGGCTGGTGTTCGTCGAGCGCCCGGCGGCGGCCGCCTACGCCCCGCTGCGCGCGCCCATCGTCCGCAGCGTCGTCATCTTCGTCATGGGCCTCGGGCTCTCGATCCTGGCCAGCATTCTCCTGGCCCGGCGGATGGTCGCGCCGATCCGGACACTGCAGGAAGGCGCGGCGCGAATCGGCGCCGGCGACCTCGCCCATCGCATCGAGATCCGGACCGGCGATGAGCTGCAGACGCTCGGGGACGAGCTCAACCGGACGGCCACCCGGCTCGAGGAATCGTACGCGGGCCTCGAGCGCAAGGTCACCGAGCGCACGCGCGAGCTGACCGAGGCGCTGCAGCGTCTGACCGCGCTCTCCGAAGTGGGGCGGGCGGTCAGCTCGACCCTAGATTTACAGACGGTGCTCAACAGCATCGTGGTGCACGCCGGTCCCCTCGCCGGCGCCGACGGCTGCGCGATCTACGAGTACGACGAGGCCACCCAGGAGTTCCATCTGCGGGCGACCCACAACTACGATCCGGCGCTGGTGGCCTCGATCGGCGCCTCACCGCTCCGCAAGGGTGAGGGCGTGATGGGGCGCGCGGCCGAGCAGGGCGAGCCGATCCAGATCCCCGACATCACACAGCCCGGCGCCTACGAGACGCGGCAGCGCGACGTGCTGGTCCGGGCCGGGTTCCGGGCCCTGCTCTCCGTCCCGCTCCTGTTCGAGGACCGCATCATCGGCAGCCTCTCGGTCAACCGCAAGGCGCCGGGCGAGTACAGTCCCGACGTCATCGAGCTGCTCAAGACGTTCGCGACACAGTCGGTGCTCTCGCTCGAGAACGCACGGCTGTTCCGCGAGATCGCGGACAAGAGTCGCGAGCTCGAGATCGCCAGCCAGCACAAGTCCGAGTTCCTGGCCAACATGTCGCACGAGCTCCGCACGCCGCTCAACGCGATCATCGGCTTCTCCGAGGTCCTGCTCGAGCGCATGTTCGGCGAGATGAACGACAAGCAGACCGAGTATCTGCACGACATCATGAACTCGGGGCGCCACCTGCTCTCCCTGATCAACGACATCCTGGATCTGTCCAAGGTCGAGGCCGGGCGGATGGAGCTCGAGCCCTCGGAATTCCACCTGCCCACCGCGCTCGACGATGCCTGTACCCTGGTGCGCGAGCGGGCGTCGCGACGGGACATCGCGCTGCGGGTCACCGTCGACGAGCGGATCGGCGAGGTGCGCGCCGACGAGCGCAAGATCAAGCAGGTGATGCTGAATCTCCTGTCCAACGCGATCAAGTTCACGCCGGAGGGCGGCCGGATCGAGGTCCGCGCGGTGCCGGTGAACGGGTTCTCGCAGGTCTCGGTCACCGATACCGGGATCGGCATCGCGCCCGAGGATCAGGACGCCGTGTTCGACGAGTTCCGCCAGGTCGGCACGAACGCGGCCCGGCGCGAGGGTACCGGCCTGGGGCTCGCGCTGTGCCGGAAGTTCATCGAGCTGCACGGCGGCAAGATCTGGGTGCAGAGCCAGGTGGGCGCGGGCTCCACCTTCACGTTCACCATCCCGGCCGGCGCCTGATCCGCTCGTGACCCGGCCGGCCCCGGTGATGCCCGCGGCGCGGCGCGGCGCCCTGCTGGTGGCGGCGGCGGCGCTGTGCTGGAGCAGCGGCGGACTCATCGTGCGTCTCGTGCACACCGAACCGTGGACCACCAGCCTGTGGCGCAGCGTCTTTGCCTCGGTGTGCCTGGCCGTGGTGCTGAGCGTGGCGCGCCGCCGCAGCATCGTCGCGCAGTGGTGGGAGGGCGGACGCCCGGTCCTGCTGGTCGCCTCGTGCATGGCGCTGGCCTCGACGTGCTTCATCTTTTCGCTGGCGCACACCTCGGTGGCCAACACACTGATCCTCATGTCGCTCGGACCCTACGTGGCCGGCGCGCTGGGCTGGCTGCTCCTGGACGAGCGGGTGGCGCCGCGCACGTGGCTGGCCATGGGCGTCGCGATGGCCGGCGCGGTCATCATGGTGTCCGATTCGTACCGGCACGGCGCGATCATCGGCGACATCCTGGCGATGGTCATGGCGGTGAGCTTTGCCGTGGCCACCGTGCTCATCCGCCGGCACCCCGACGTGCAGATGACCTCGGCCGCGGCGCTGGCCACCGCGCTGACCGGGCTGATCGCGCTGCCGATGGCCCATCCGCTCGAGGCCACCGGACGCGACCTGGCCTTGCTCGGCTTCTTCGGCATGGGGCAGTTCGCCGTCGGCTTCCTGCTCTTCATGGCCGGCGCGCGACTGATCCCGGTGGCGGAGAGCTCGCTGATCGGCATGCTGGAGACGGTGCTGGGGCCGCTGTGGGTCTGGCTCGTGCTGAGCGAGCGGCCTGGCGCGGCGACGCTGACCGGCGGAAGCCTCATCCTGGGCGCCCTCGTGGTCAACGCCGCCGTCGACCTCGTCGCACCCCGTCGAGGGGTATCGTAGGGCGGCGACCGAGGTGGACTCACCCTCATCCCCGCCGGGTCGGAGCGGGACCGAAGGAGACGACGAATGCTGGTCGAGTACGCCTGCAGTGACCGCGTGGCCACGCTCACGCTCAACCGTCCCGAGAAGCTCAACGCCTTCAACGACGATCTCGTCGTGGCGCTGCAAGATGCGCTGCGGCGCTTCGACGCCGACCCCGAGGCGGAAGTGGCGATCATTCACGGCCGCGGCCGGGCGTTCTCCAGCGGCGCGGACGTGCAGCAGCGGCAGCTCCGCAAGCGCGAGGAGTTCGAGCGCCTGGGCGGCCCGCAGGGCTTCGGCGCCCACTCCGGCGACCTGCTCACGAAGTCGGTCAACTGGAAGCCGGTGATCGCCGCCCCGCACGGGTACGTGCTGGGCCTGGCGGTGGGCATCGTGCTGGAGTCCGACCTCATCGTGGCCGAGGCGGGGACGAAGTTTCAGATCACCGAGACGCCCCGCGGCCTGGGCGGCGCCAAGTACTGGGGCATGATGCACTTCCGCGGCGCCGGCGCCTTCGGCACCGAGGTGGCGCTCACCGGCCGCTTCTTCACGGCCGAGGAAGCGCTGGCCGCCGGGGTGATCAACCGCGTCGCGCCCGCCGGCGCCTACCTGGACGCCGCCCGCGAGCTGGCGCAGGCCGTGGCCAAGAACCCGCCGCTCAGCGTACGGGCCACCGTGCGCTCGCGCCGCTGGTACATGGACCAGCTCGGACGCGAGATCGTGATGCAGATGGCGCCGCTGAAGCTCTATCTGACGGAAGACTTCCAGGAAGCCGCCCGCGCGTTCACCGAGAAGCGGCCGCCCGCGCCGTTCAAGGGACGCTAAGATACCGGCGAAGGAGATATCGCGATGGCGTTCATGGACCAAGGACGGCTTTCGCCTCTACTACGAGGACACCGGCGGCAACGCGCCCACGGTGCTGTTCCTGCACGGCGCGGGCGGCAATCACCTGAGCTGGTGGCAGCAGGTGCCGGTGTTCGCCGAGGAATACCGGTGCGTCACCGTCGACCAGCGCGGCTTCGGTCAGTCGCCCGACGTGGCGGGCGGGCCGGGCCCCGCCGCGCTCGCGACCGACGCGCTCGCGCTGCTCGACCACCTGGGCATCGCGCGCGCCGCGCTGGTCGCGCAGTCGATGGGCGGCTGGGCGGCGGTGGGAGCGGCCGTGCGCGCGCCCGGAGCGATTCTGGGCGATCGCGCTGGCCAACACGGTCGGCAATCTCACGAATCCCGAGATCGCCGCCGTGCGCCAGCGGCTCGCCGCCGCGAGCCCGCCCCGGCCGCGCCGTGCTGTGGCACGCGGCGCTGGGCCCGACGTTCCGCGCAGGAGCACCCGGTCCGGTCCTTTCTCTACGCGCAGATCGCCGGGCTCAATGCGCCGCTGCTCCGCCGATTTCCGCGAGCAGCTCGGCCGTCTGACCACGCCGGTGGAGCGCTACGTCGCCACCCGGCGTGCCGACCCTGTTCCTGACCAGCGACGAGGACGGGCTCATCTGGCCCGAGCTGTCCACGATGGTGCACGCAGCACGTCCCCGGCTCGCGCTTCGAGCGCGTGGAGGCGGCCGGCCACTCGACGTACTTCGAGCGGCCCGACGTCTTCAACCGCGAGGTGGGCGCGTTCCTCAAGGGGCATCGGCCATGAGGTGGTGTCGCTTCCAGTCCGGCCGCACGGTCGCCTACGGCATCATCGACGACGACAACACGGTGACCGAGGTCACGGGCAGCCCGTTCGAGGAGCTACGCGCCGGACGTCGAACGACGTCCGCCTGAGCCGGGTCAAGCTGCTCGTGCCGGTCATTCCCCCGACGTTCTATGCCGCCGGCGTCAACTACCGCGAGCACGTCACCGAGATGGCCCAGCGGCGCGGCGTGAAGCCGGAGTTCCCGCCGAACGCCGACGTCGGCTACCGCGCCAACAACGCGCTGGTGGCGACCGACGAGCCGATCGTCATCCCCAGGGACGCGACGGACCAGGTCCAGTACGAAGGGCGAGCTGGTGGTGGTGATCGGCAAGCGCTGCAAGCGCGTGTCGGAGGCCGAGGCGCTCGATTACGTCTTCGGCTACACGATCGGCAACGACGTCAGCGAGCGCACCTGGCAGCGCGGCGACCGCACGTTCTGGCGCGGCAAGAACACCGACACCTTCAAGCCGATGGGCCCGTGGATCGTCACCGGCCTCGATCCCGACGACGCTCCGGGTCACGATCCGGCTGAACGGCAAGGAGATGTTCACCTACGCCGTCAAGGACGCGATCTTCGGCGTGCGCCAGTTCATCAGCCGCATGAGCCAGTACCTGACGCTCTACCCCGGCGACGTGCTGTGGATGGGCACCGACGGCGCGACCGAGAACATGAAGGACGGCGACGTCGTCGAGGTGGAGATCCCGGACATCGGCGTGCTGCGCAATCCGGTGATCCGCGAGCGGTGACTCGGCAGGACCGACAGCAAGCCCATGCGAATCCTGGTCGTCGAGGACGACAAGAAGATCGCGTCGTTCATCGCCGGCGGCCTCCGGCAAGCCGGCTTCGCCGTCGACCAGGCCGCGGACGGCGAGGAGGGGCTGCATCTCGCGCTGGCGGAGCCGTACGACGCCGCCGTGATCGACGTGATGTTGCCGAAGCTGGACGGGCTCGCGCTGGTGCAGCGGGTGCGCCGCGAGCGCGTGGCCACGCCCGTCATCATCCTCAGTGCGCGGCGCTCGATCGATGACCGGATCAAGGGCCTGCATACCGGTGCCGACGATTACCTGACCAAGCCGTTCGCGTTCTCGGAGCTCCTCGCGCGAATCCACGCCCTGCTGCGCCGCGCCACCGGCGCCGCCGAACCGACGCGGGTGGTCGTCGGCGATCTGACGATGGACCTGCTCGCCCGACAGGTCACGCGAGCCGGGACGCGCATCGACCTGCAGGCGCGGGAATTCGCCCTGCTCGAATACCTCATGCGCAATGCCGGCCGGCCGGTCTCCCGGACGATGATCCTCCAGCACGTCTGGGATTACGCGTTCGACCCGCAGACCAACGTGGTCGAAGTGCTCGTGTCACGCGTGCGGAGCAAGGTCGACGGCGACCTCGGAGCCCCGATGATCCACACGATCCGCGGCGTGGGCTATGTCCTCCGAGCGCCGTAGCGCCTTCTGGTCGACCGTCGGGTTCCGGCTGGCGGTGTGGTCCAGCACGGTCTTCGTCGTGGGCGCGCTGACCATGTTCGGGCTCGCCTACGTGCTGCTCTCGGCCTCTCTCGACAGTCGCGACCGCGCCGCCATCCAGCTGGAGCTGAAGGAACTGGCGGGCGAATATCGCGGGGGCGGACTCGAGGGGCTCGGCCGGTTCCTCGACTTTCAGGAGCAGTCCGACTCGAGCGAACCCTTCCTCGTCCGCGCCATGGATCGACAGCATGTCGTGCGCCTCGTCAAGGTGCCTCCCCAGTGGTCGGGCTATGAGCTCCGCGGTCTGGACACGCCCAGCGACGGTACCGGGATTCAGTGGTTCTCGCTCCGCGCACCGCAGGAGAACAATTCGCTCGAGGTGGCGTCCCACCGCCTCGAGGACGGCACTGTATTACAGGTGGGCAAGACCACGGAGGACCGGCGGGAGGTGCTCGCCCACTTCCGGGCCGCCGCCGCGCTGGCCGCCGTCCCCGTGCTGCTGCTCGGGGCGGTCGGCGGGGCTCTCCTCTCCCATCGCGCGCTGCGCCCCATCCGACGGATGATCACCACGGTCCGGTCGATCGAGGGCGGAGCGCTCAGTGCCCGCGTCACCGCGCGACGGACGGGCGACGAGCTCGACGAGCTCGGCCGGCTGTTCAACGGCATGCTCGACCGGATCGAAGCGCTCATCCGGGGCATGCGCGAAGCGCTCGACACGGTGGCGCACGATCTTCGGACCCCGGTCGCCCGCATCCGCGGCGCGGCGGAGCTGGCCCTTCAGTCCGGCGACAACATCGAGGCCGCGCGCCACGCGCTGGCCGAATGCGTCGAGGAGTCGGATCAGCTCCTCACCATGCTGAACACGCTCATGGACATCTCCGAGGCAGAAACCGGAACCCTCCACCTGCGGCTCGATGAGGTGGACGTGACGGCCCTGCTGGACGACACCGCCGACCTCTACCGGCACGTGGCCGACCACCGGCGGATCACGATCGGTATCGACGGCGAGCCCGGACTCCGTGTCACCGGAGACCGAGCGCGGCTCCGCCAGGTGCTGGCGAATCTGCTCGACAACGCGATCAAGTACACGGCGGCCGGAGGCCACGTGAATCTCCGCGCCCGCCGGGAGGGCGCCGTGGCGATGTTCACGGTGCAGGATACCGGCATGGGGATCATGCCGGAGCAGATCCCTCACGTCTTCGACCGACTCTACCGGGGCGACCAGAGCCGGAGCGAGCGCGGCCTGGGCCTCGGCCTGAGTCTGGTGCGCGCGATCGTCGGCGCGCACCGCGGCCAGGTCGAAGTCTCCAGCACGCTCGGCGTGGGCTCCCTCTTCACCGTCAGGCTGCCCGCCCCGCCGGTCGATCCCCACTGACCGCCCTTCGCCGCCGTGCGGCGCGGCGGATCAGCGGGAGACTGGCGGCAGCTCCCCTCGCGCACGGACGATGACCAGCGTTTGCCCCCCGACGGAGCGCTCCTCCAGAGCGCTCACGTCCAGATCGGCGGATGCCCGGACGTCATTCCACGTCCGCTCATTCGTGACGACGATCGGGTGGTCCGGCCGAGACACGTAGTCGGAGAACTGAGCCAGGGTATGGGTGGAAAAGACGCGCCGTCCCAGGTAGTAGTCGAGCGCGAACCAGCGACCACCGAAGACCCCGACCGCTCCGCCGTGGGCGTGCCGTTCCACCGCGGCCGCCAGCGCCGGGAAATCCCAGATTTCGTTGTAGCGTCGATTGTGAAGTGTGATGCCGTACCCCAGCAACACGGTCATCGCCGCGATGACCCCGTACATGAGCACTCGCGGCGCGGCGGTGTACAGACCCCACGACAACGCGCCCGCCAGCAACAGGAGTGCGGCCATGAGCGGCAGCGACGACCAGCCCGACACCACCACGTACGGTGGCCGCCATGCGAGGGTCTGTGGCCAGCAGAGGGTGACGACCATCACGCTGCCGGCAACCAAGGAGACCATGGCGAGCCCGCGCCGGGCCGTGCGGAAGGCATCGACTGCGCGGGCCGACCACCATGCCACCAGCAGCGCCAGCGGCGGGGTCAGCGGCAGCAGATACCGCGTCCGCTGGTTCGTGATCGGCACGAGGACGAAGAATGAGACCACGAACCAGATCAGCAGAAGCCGAACGACGGAGGAGCTCCGGTTTCGAATCGCCGCGGCCAAGACCAGCGGCGCCAGGAATGTCCACGGTAAGCACATGACCACGGCATCGCCCAGGAGCTTGGCGAGCTGCGGGCGGCCCGCGTACCGGAGGAGCCAGTCCTGCCAGATCACGTCGTCCGCGAAAGCGGTGCCGCCCATGGTGACGAACGGCGCGAGCCACGTGAGCGTGATCAGCGTGAACGCGAGGGCGCCGAGTGGGCTCCAGAGGCGCCGGAGGCCGGCGGGGCCACGCTCGGTCCACAGCCACACGCCACAGATCAGGAACGGAAGCAATCCGACTGGTCCCTTGGCATAGACGGCGGCCGCGGCGGCCGCGTAGAACACGATCGGGGCGCTGACACGCCGACGCTCGGTGTGCTGCCAGAGGACGAACGCGTGCATGGCCACGCACATGAAGGCCACGACCAGCATGTCGGGCAGGATGAGCTGACTGTGCGCGAAGAAGCCGTAGGTCACGGCCAGCGCCAGGCCTGAGCGCACGCCGAGCCCCGGTCCCAGCAGCGTTTCGCCGATCAAGCACGTGAAGACGACGGCTCCGATCGCGGCCATGGCCACTGGAAGCCGTGCGGTCAGCCCTGTCACGCGGCCGCCCGGCCACGAGGTGAGCGCGATCATCCACGCGTACAGTGGCGGTTTCTCGCGGAAGCGCTTCGCGCGGACGTGGACGTCGAACGCCGCGTGGTGCTGCAGGACCTCCTGCGCGTAGATCACAAAACGGACCTCGTCCGAGGGCGCGAGCACACGCTGGCCGAGCGGCGGCAGGATCAAGAGCCCCGCGACGGCCGCCACGAGGAGCGCCGCCCGAGTCCGCGTCATCGCCAGCGAGCCCCCGGGAGATAGTTCTCTCGCCACGCGTCGAACACAAGAAGCGCCCACAGCACCTTGCCATGGTTGCGTCGGCCACTGACGTGCTCGCTGACCAGGCGGGTCGTCGTGGCGGGCTCGAACAGGCCGACATCGGCCACGCGGTCGGGCCGAAGCCGCTCCTCGAGCAGGCCACGGAGCGGCTCGCGCAGCCAGTGCGCGATGGGGACACCGAAGCCCTGCTTCCGCCGCGCCAGGATCTCCGGTGGCAGCAGGCCCCGCAGGGCCTCCTTGAGGATGTGCTTGGTTCTCCATCGGCGGACCTTCAAGCCGGCCGGGATCCGGCCCGCCAGCTCGACCATCGCATGGTCGAGAAACGGGGCGCGCACCTCGAGGCCGCAGGCCATGCTCGCTCGATCGACCTTCGGCAAGATCTGGCCGGCCAGGTAGAACTTGCAGTGCTGGTAGATCGCTCGCTCCATCGGGCTCCGGCCCGCGGCGCCTTCGAGTGTTTCGGCGATCCGAGCCCACGGCTCGTCGGAGGCGCCGACCGCAGCGTCGCTCGCAGAGAGCAGCGCCCCGCGCTCGTCGCGCGTGAGGCCGCCGAGCAAGACCTGCGTTCGGACGGGCGCCGGATACCGCAGTCCGCGCACGAGCTGCTTGAGCAGGAGATCCAGGCCCGCGTACCCGGCCGAGCTGGGCAGGTGATCGGTGGCTCATCGAAGCGCTGCCGTCACGAACGCCGGGAGTCGGTCGAACGCGGGTCCCCACCGCTCGACCAGGAAGGTCGGGTAGCCGCAGAACAGCTCGTCGCCACCGTCGCCACTCAGCGTCACGGTGACCTCCTGGCGCGCCAACCGGCTCAGGGCATAGGTCGGCAGGAACGAGCCGTCGACCAGCGGCTCGTCGAACAGGTCGCCGCCCTTCTCGAGCAGCGCGCACGCGTCGGCGGCGCTGAAGATCGTCTCGTGGTGGTCAGTCCCGAAGCGCCGGGCGACGATGCGGGCGAAAGCGCGCTCGTCGTAGCCCGCTTCCGCAAATCCCAGGCTGAAGGTCTTGAGCGGGCGGCCGCCCCAGATCCTCGTGGCGAGCGCCACGACCGCGCTCGAATCCACCCCGCCGCTCAGGAAGAACCCGACGGGGACGTCGGCGGCGAGGCGACGACGCACCGACGTCTCGAGCTGGTCGACCACGCGCTGACACCACTCCGTTTCGGTCACGGCCTGGTCGGGGCCGAACGGCATATCCCAGTAGCGCTCGACGCGCGGCGGTCGGCCGGGGCTCGCGGTCAGCATATGGCCGGGCGGTAGCTTCGCAACGCCCGCGATGATGGAGAGTGGATCAGGGACATGCTCGAACGCGAGGTAGGCGTGCAGGCCGTCGAGGCTCAGCTCGGGCGGTACCGCCGGGTGGGCCAGGAGCGCTCGGAGCTCCGAGCCGAAGACCAGGGCGGAGCTGGTCGCCGCGTAGTACAACGGCTTTTCCCCCATCCGATCACGCGCGAGGAAGAGGAGGCGCCGGTCCGCGTCCCACAGGGCGAAGGCGAACATGCCGTCGAGTCGCTGGACGCATCGGTGGCCGTATTCCTCCCACGCGTGCACGAGAACTTCGGTGTCGCCGCTGGTGCGAAAGCGATGTCCCCGGCGCTCGAGCTCGTCACGCAGCTCCCGATGGTTGTAGATCTCACCGTTCAGCACGGCCCACACCCTCGCCGTCTCGTTGGTGACCGGCTGGGCGCCGGTCTGAAGATCGACGACGCTGAGTCGTCTGACCCCCAGAGCGAGACCGCCATCGACATGGAAGCCCTCATCGTCGGGGCCACGGTGCCGCAAGGTGCAGACCATGCGTTCGACCAGCGCCCGATGCGCGGTAGACGGTCGACAGGCAAGGAATCCGGCCAAACCGCAGATCGCTGGCCTCCTGCCCGAGATCGCTCGGGTGGTTGCGGTCGGAGAGAGCCGGTCCGCACACGAGTGCGTGAGCCCACGGGCGTGTGAAGCCCGGGGCCACGAAACGGTCGTGATCGGTCGGCTTGCTAGGAGGAGCTGGAGCTCAGCGGCGGGGCGCGCGGAGAGGCGGTCGCGTGGACCGGTGCAGGCGGAGTGATGGGATCGGGCCGTTCAAGGATGATGACCGTGGGAGACGAAGGACCGGCCGCCAGCGGTGGAAGCCCGACGACGGCGTTCGCCCGGCCGATGAAGTCGACCACGTTGTCGAAGTCGTCGTCGTCCCAGTACCCACCGATCCAGGTCGGATCGGGAGGATCGGCGAACGCCAGCGGCGCCAGCAGCGCAATCAAACCCGCGAGGACCAACGTCACGATGCTCGTTGCCAAGCGCACGGGGCATCATTGCCTCGGGTGATGCCGGGCGTCAAGCGCAATACCCACGCTGTGCGCCGATCCTCAAAGCTTTCTGATCTGTAATCCACCGGACAGGTCCCCGTAACGTCGCGCGCGTAGAGTCTGCGCCGCTCGTCGTAGATCGGGCCGATGTTGACGAGTCGTTCCCCGGGAGTAGCCATGCGCAGATGGTTCGAGGAGCTCGCGCTCGCACTCACGATGCTTCTGACCGCGTTCGCCCTCGTCTGGCTGACTCTTTGAGTGCACGTCGTGAGAAGATTCCCGCCGCGCGCCGCGCTCGTCGGCGCCCTCGGTGCCGCGGTTCTCACCTTCAATTTCGGATCGCGGTTGTTGCTCACGAACGACGACACGCGGTTCCCGGTCCTGGCTCGAGACGCCCTCGTCAACGGGCATTGGCTGGTCCCCGCCCTGCCCGACGGCACGCTGCATCTCGTCAAGCCGCCTCTGGCCGCGTGGTTGATTGCGCTCGCCTCCTGGCCCACAGGGCATGTGAGTGTCAGGACGGCCGTCCTGCCCTCTCTCTTAGCGGCGATCGGCGTCGTGCTCTTGACGTATTGGCTGGGTCGCAGGCTCTTCGACGCGGCCGCCGGCGTTGTCGCTGGCCTGATCGTGGCCACCATGGTCGGGATGTACACGATGTCGCAGTCGTCGATGCCCGACATGCTGCAGCTGGTCGCGGCGATCGGCGCGATCGCGGTGTACGTAGCCTCTGGATTCGGGGCCACGCCGACCAGGCTGGTGCTGTTCTACGCCGTCATCGGTCTCGGGTCCCTGGCCAAGGGCGCCGCCGGTTTGATTCCTCTCGCCATCGCCGGCGTGGACACGATTGTGGCCTATCAGATGGTTGGACTAAAACGGCTGGTGTCGCTCACGGGCTGGATTGTGCTCGCGGCGCTCGCTGTTCCCTGGTGGATCGCGGCGGCCGCATCTGGCGGCGTCAGTCGATTTGTCGACGAGTTTGTGCTGAAGGATCAGCTGCGCTTTTACTTTGGTCACGGGGGAGGGCATCACTGGAGAACCCTGACGGAGCCGGTCATTTTCGGCGTCACCGTCCTGCTGCCATGGGTGTCGCTGCTGCCGGTTGCGCTCTGGCGAGCCGTCCGCGAGGGCAACGCGGACCCGAGGCGGCGGGTGCGCCTGCTGCTCGTCTGGCTGGCCACGGTGTTCGCCATCATCGCGGTGTCCGGGCAGCAACGAGAACGATACTACCTACCCCTGTGTCCCGCGGCGGCGCTTCTCATCGGATGGTGGTACTCGACGCTGGCGTGGCGGTGGCGCGCCCACGCATTCGCTGGGGTGTGGACTGCGGTCGTGGCGATCGGCGCCGTGGTGGTCACGCTGGACACACCGCGGTATAACGCCACGACCGATCTGCGCGCGGTCCGCGCGATATTGCCGGCGACGCCAACGCGTATCTTCGTTGGTGATCTGCAACACCTGGCCCTGTCCTTCAACCTCGACCGCCCCCTCCAGAACTGCAAGAACTATCGCGCCTGTGAGGCTCGTGTGCTGGAAGGAGAAGGCCGGTATCTGATCATCTCGGATCGGATGCTCAACCGACCGCCGAGCGACTCCTGCTTGCGCGCCGTGGCGAAGGGCCGAGTCACGCGGGAGCCGTTCACGGTGCTCGAGCCGGAGTGTGGCCAGCAAGGATCGGGAGCTGCACTCACCGTCCGTTGAATTCGGGGAGGATCTACGTGCTGGTCGATCGCTCGCTCCATCGCGACAGATCCTGAGGGCTTCGAGTGATCGTCGTTCAGGGTGCCGTCACGCCTACCGAGAGGCCCCCTGGGATGCGGTCGATCTCTAGCGGGCCGGTCCGTTCAGCGCGAGGTTGGCGTCGGCGACCAGGCGCATCAGGCCGCGCATGTCGAAGCTCTCCCAGTCCTGCGAGCGGCCCAGGCGCACCACCACGAGCCGCTCGGCGGGGGCGATCACGATGCGCTGGCCTTGCGTCCCCGAGGCGAAGAAGGAATTCGACGGCATCCCGCCGCGCACGCGGTTGCGCGAGTACTCGGCGGGGCCGCGGTTGGTGAAGAAGCCGGCCGCATAGCCGTCGCGCGAGCCCTCGGTCGGCGACGCCGAGAAATCGACCCAGCCCTCGGGCAGGATCCGACGCCCGGCCACGACGCCGTCGTTGGCGTAGAGCAGGCCGAAGCGCGCCCAGTCGCGCGCGGTCGCGTACATGTAGGAGGATCCGACCGGCGTGCCGGCCGCGTCGAACTCCAGCGTCACGCGGCGCATGCCAAGCGGCCCGAACAGCTCGCGCTCGGCCAGCCGGCGCACGTCCTCGGCCCGTCCGCCCACGGCATCGGTCACGATCCGCGACAGGATGATCGTGCTGGGGCTGCTGTAGTGGTAGCGCGTGCCGGGCGGCGCCGTGAGGGACGCCGACTCGGCGAAGGCCGCCATGTCCGGCTGCGTGAAGATCGTGCGCGAGGACGGATCGAAGCCGCTGTTGGTCTCGTCGAGCGCGAGCCCGCTCGTCATGCGCATGAGGTGCTCGATGGTGATGGCGTGGCGCGGGTCGGACGGATTCCGCCAGGCGGCCACCGGGGCCGGCGCCGAGACCGCGAGCTTGCCCTGCCGCACCAGGATGCCGACGAGCGCGTTGATGACCGACTTGGTCATCGACCAGCCGAGCAGGGGCGTGTCGATCCCCACACCGCGCGCGTAGCGCTCGGCCACGATGCGCCCGTCGTGCAGCACGACGACCGCCTTCGTCATCCGGCGTGCGCCACTCTCCGGCTCGGCGAACGCCCGATCGAGCGCGGCTCGCAGCTTCTCATCGCTCGGCTCGACCGCGGCCGGGCCGGCGATATCCGGAGCGCTCGAGGCTGGTGCCGCGTCACCGGGCGGCGACGCCGCGGCGATGGTCACGTTGGGCACCGTCGCGTAGACGAGTCGACACCCGATGCCGTCACGATCGACCGCGCGGGTCTCGAACCGGTCGCCCAGCGTCACGGTCACGGACTTCTCCGCTCGATCCACCCGGTAGCGCAGCACCGGCAGGAGGCGACGGATGCCGGGCATGTTCTGGAAGATCTCGGCCGCGGTCTGGGTGGGATCCAGCCCGGCGACGAACGTCTCCGAGCAGAGCGTGTGGCTCACGAAGCCGGCGGCCACGTGCACCGCCTTGTCCGGACGGAACACGATCACGGCCGCCACGAGGCCAGCCAGCACCAGGCAGAGGACGACGAGCAGAGACCTCAGCACGCTGTGTCGCGCGTCGCCCGCGTCCCTACCCGCGCGCCGCGGTGCCCTTGTCGCATCAGGTCGTCGTAGAACTTGGCCAGCGACTCGAGCACCGGCGCTGCGTCGCCCGAGAAGGACGAGCCGTGCATCACCGCCAGGGTCCGCGGCCGCAGCGCCGCCAGCCGGCGGATGGTGACGCCGGTGGCCGGCGTCAGCGCGGTGTAGCCGAAACTGGCCTCCGCGGCCATCGCGGGCTCGAGGAGGTCGCCGCCGGTCACGGCCTTCGGATCGCCCGCGTGGGTGAAGAGGTCGCTGGTGAACAGCGTGCCCGTCGTTTCCTCGAAGAGCAGGCCCGCGTCCCAGCAGTGGGGCACGTGGGGCGTGTCGAGGCGGCGCACCCGGCGGCCGCCGAGGTCGAGCACCTCGTCGTTGGCCAGCGCCCGGGGCGGGCGCGGCGCCTGATCGTTCAGCCAGATGGCGCAGCCGATCGCGCCGTGGGTCACGGTGGCATCCGGCGCGGCCGCCAGCCATTCGTTGAGCGAGCCGCACTCGTCGGCCTCGATGTGGCTGAACGCGATCCAGCGCAGCCGCCGCACGTCCAGCACGCGGGCGACCGCCTGGGAGACGGCGGGGAAGAGCGACCGCTGGCCGCAGTGAAAGAGCAACGGCTGGTCGGCATCGACCAGGAACTGATTGAACGTGAGCCCCTTGGGACCCACGGCGGGCAGGAAGGTCGAGAGCCGGTAGATCCGCTCGGCGATCTCGTCGACTCGTGTTTCCACGGCCAGGCCTAGGCCGCCGCGACCTGGGCGGTGGTGGGCGTGTCGCCGGCGATCGTGGTGCGGCGCATGTCGCGCGGCTGCGTCTCGTCGTAGCGACGAGCGCGATGCATCATCTGCCGGTTGTCCCACATGACCACGTCCCACGGGCGCCACTGGTGCGCGTAGACGAAGGCCGGCTGGGTGGCGTGCTCGGTGAGGTCCTTCAGGAGGATGCGCGCCTCGGCGATCGGCATCCCGATGATGGCGCCGGCGTGCGCCGAGAGATAGAGCGACCGGCGGCCGCTGACCGGATGCGTGCGCACCAGGCGCTGGCGCACCGGCCGGAACATCGCCCGCTCCTCGTCCGAGTACTCGACCATGCCGAGCGAGCCGCGCGAGTACATCAGCGAGTGCTCGCACACGAGGTCCTCGACCAGCGCCTTGGTGTCGGCGTCGAGGGCGTCGTAGGCCGACCGCATGTCGGCGAACTCGGTGTTGCCGCCCACGGGATTCACCACCCGCGCCGACAGGATCGAGTACTTCGCGGGGATGGCGCGGTACGAGCTGTCGGAGTGCCAGAGCATGTTGCCGAGGTTGAATGCGCGCTGGCGGGAGTCGAGCGGCAGCGGCCGGCCGTCCTTGCCGAGATTGGACACGTCGCCCATGCCGACCTGCAGGCGCCGGTCTTCCGGCTTGGTGATGTTGCCGCCGTGGCCCTGCTCGAAGACGCCGAAGTGCAGGCTGAAGGCCATCTGCTGCTCGTCGGTGACCTTCTGGTCGTGGAACACCAGCACCGCGTAGCGGTCCATCCCGGCCTCGATCGCGGCGACCTCGTCACGCGACAGCGGCTTGGTGATATCGATCCCCGACACTTCGCCCGCGAACACGGACACGGGATGGATCTGACGGATGGACACGGTCATCGGCGTGGGCTCCTCTGAAGGGGAATGGTACCCTCGGGGCACCGAGTTCCGGAAGGGGGAGCGCATGCGGCCATTCGAAGGCGTCAAGATCCTCGACTGCACCCACGTCCTGGCCGGGCCCGTTCGCGGCCTACCAGCTGGCCGTGCTCGGCGCCGACGTCATCAAGGTGGACGACCCCAACGAGCCCGACCAGAGCCGCGAGTCGGGCGCCGACCACGCGCTGAACAAGGCCGGGATGGGCACCGGCTTCCTCACCCAGGGCTCGAACAAGCGCGCCATCGCGCTGAACCTCAAGACGGAGGGCGGTCGCGAGGCGCTCAAGCGCCTGGTCGTCGAGTGGGCCGACGTGCTGGTGGAGAACTACCGACCCGGCGCCTTCAAGGCCCTGGGGCTGGGCTACGAGGATCTCGCGCGCCTGAAGCCGACGCTGATCTACGCGTCGATGACCGCCTTCGGCCAGGGTGGGCCGCGCGGCACGCAGACGGCCTACGACCACGCCATCCAGGCGACCTCCGGGATCACCGCGTCGACGGGCACCGAGGCCAGCGGGCCCATCAAGGCCGGCGCGCCGATGGTCGACTACGCCACCGGCACGATGGGCGCCTTCGCGATCTCGGCCGCGCTCTATCAGAAGCTGCGCACCGGCCAGGGCCAGTACATCGACATGGCCATGCTCGACGTCGCCATGATCTTGCAGGGCTCGCACATCACCGACTACCTGCACTCCGGCCACCATCCCAGGCGCAACGGCAACGTCATGCGCTTCGCCGCGTCGTCCGCCTTCCCCACCAAGGACGGCATGGTGCAGCTGGCCGCCAGCAACGCGCGCCAGCACCGTCGCTTCTACGAGGCGATCGGCGATCCGGAAGAGGCCAAGCGCTCGAGCCTGCGAGGAGCGCTACGAGCGCCACGCCGAGAAGCTGGCCGCCGTCGGCGAGACGATGAAGGAGAAGACGGCTGACGAGTGGGAAACCTACTTGCAGTCGAAGCACGTCCCGGCCACGCGCGTGCGGGAGCTGCGCGAGGCGCTGGCCGATCCGCATCTGCAGACGCGCGGCGTGCTGCACCGCCACGACGACGTCCCCGGTGTGGGCAAGCCCGTCACCGTGCCGCTGGCCGCGTTCAAGTTCGCCCACGACGGGCCGTCGATCGAGCGTCCGCCGGCGCGGGTGGGCGAGCACACCGACGAGGTGCTGGGCGCCGTCGGGTACACGGCCGAGCAGATCGCGGCGCTCCGGCGATCAGGGGCGATCGCGTGAGACCAGCCGCGCACCGGGATTCAGACCGCCACCGGGATTCACACTGAGGAGGCTGGGCATGCGGGACTGCCAGTTCGTGGACCTGAACGCGATCATGGACGAGGGCCGGCAGGTCACCGTGCTGTGGCAGGAGGACGAGTCGCTCGCCTTCGTCGCCAATGGACGCGCGTACCGCAGCGAGTTCCACGTCAATCCGTCCGCCGAGACCATGCTGCAGCTGCGCGGCGAGATGCGGCTGCACTACCTCACGCCCGAAGGCGAGGAGAAGGTGCGCGTGCTGAAGGAAGGCGAGTACATGTACTGTCCGCCCGGCCTGCCCCACTCGCCGCGCTTTCCGCCCGGGGCCTTCGCGCTGATCACCGAGCGCCGGCGGCGCCCGGGCGAGCGGGACCGCTTCCTCTGGTTCTGCGAGCGGTGCCGGGCCCAGGTCTACGAGGCGGTCTTCGAGGTCCGCGACTACGCCGAGAATCCGGTCAGCCTGGCGTACCGGGAGTACTACGGCTCGCGCGAGCACCGGACCTGCAAGGCCTGTGGCCCACGTGATGCCCGCCCCCGACGACCAGTCGTACCAGGAGGCCAACCCGGCTACTCGATCCCGTCGAGACCGCCCAGGGCTTACGCGCGCGTAGCCGGGCGGCCGGCGCCCGCATCCTGGAAGCCACCGCCGTCGTGGACGTGCTCGTCGACGGGGATCGCGTGCGGGTCCGCACCAACGCCGGCGACATCCTGGCCCCGGTCGTGCTGAACGCGGCCGGCCTGTGGAGCGCGCGGGTGAGCGCGATGGCGGGCGTGCGCTGCCGATCCACGTGTGCCGCCACAAGATCAGCATCGTCACCTGGCCCGAGGCAGACCGGCGACCGCACCCGATGGTTTACGACTTCGTGACGAACATCTACACGCGCCCCGAGATGGGCGAGCACATCCTGGTGGGCGGGCTCGACGTGAGGCAGCGCAACGTCGCCGTCCTACCGCGCGCCACACGCGCGATGACACCGCCGGGTGCGCTCGCCCGCGCTGCGCTCGACCGTCTCGCCCGTTGGCGAATGGACCCGTGGTCCAGGCTTCGACGTCACGCCCGGCTGCTCGGCGCGTCGACCGCGGCCGTGGTCCGGCCCTCGTCACGATCGCCGTAGTCCGCACTCCAGCAGATCGTCGCGACCTTCGGCCACGGCGCCGAAGCCGGCCAGCCGACAGGTCTCGCGCGCCCGGCTGAGCGCGGCCTCGTGAGCACCAGCGCGAACCGATGCCCGGCCAGATGGGCCGAGCGCCTTGGCCTGCTGCTCGCCCATCGCGGTCAGCTGGACTGTCGGTACGGCTGCGTGTCGCTGCCCGCTCTTGCTCCAGGCTCGGTCTCGCCGTGACGCACCAGCCCAGATGCGATCTCTGTGCTCAGGCATGGGCGCTCTCTTTGAAATTCACAGCGGGAGAGCTACTAGCTGCGCGCCGACGTCCTGCTGCTCGCGGCGGCACATCGTTCCAGCTCCGTTGCGCGGCTTGCGAGGTTTGGTGTGAGAATCACGCCGCCCTGGGGGAGGGGCCATCATGTCGATCACGTCGTCTGGCCGCTCTCGCGCTGCTCGTCGCGTTCAGTCTCGTCACCAGCGCGGCGGCCGCGCCGCCGAAGGACGCGATGGTCGTCGGGCTGCTCGCCGAGCCGGTGACGATGGATCCGCCCCAGATCACCGACCTCAACTCCGCGCGCATCACCAAGCGCATCTTCGAGGGGCTGGTGGCCCAGGAGCTGGGCAGCTACAAGCTCGTGCCGGGGCTGGCGCAGTCGTGGGAGATCAGCAAGGACGGGCTCACCTACACGTTCAAGCTGCGGCCGAACGTCACGTTCCACGACGGCACGCCGTTCAACGCCGAGGCGGTGCGGTTCTGCTTCGAGCGACAGCTGAACGACAAGAGCCCGTACTACGCGACCGGCACCTACCCGTACGTGAAGAGCTTCCTCGGCAACATCGCGAGCGTGGAGGTCGTCGATCCGCTCACGCTGCAGATCAAGCTCAAGGCTCAGCTCGCGCCGTTCTTGCAGTACCTCGCGCATCAGTCGCTGTTCGTCTACAGCCCGGAGGCGCTGAAGAAGTGGGGCAAGGACATCGTCAAGCACCCGGTCGGCACCGGGCCCTTCAAGCTCGATGCGTGGGAGCCCGGCGTGAAGGTCGTGCTGGTCCGCAACGACGCCTACTGGGGCGGCGCGCCCAAGGTCCGCCAGGCCATCTACGTGCCCATCATCGAGGCCCAGGCGCGGCTGGCCGCCATCAAGACCGGCGAGATCGATCTGACCATGGACGTGCCGCCCGACAGCCTCGACGACCTCCGCAAGGATCCCAACGTGGTGGTGGCCGAGAGCAACTCCTCCGCGGCGTGGTACATCGCGCTGAACACGCGGCATCCCATCCTCAAGGACAAGCGCGTGCGGCAGGCGCTGAACTACGCGGTGAACAAGGACGCGATCATCCGCGACATCCTCAAGGGCACGGCGATCGTCTCGCGCGGCCCGCTCTCCCCCGTCTACGGCCCGTACCACGAGGAGAGCGTGCAGAAGTACCCCTACGATCTCGAGAAGGCGAGGGCGCTGCTGAAGGACGCCGGCTACCCCGGCGGCTTCGAGCTGACCTTCCTGGTGCCGGAGTCGGGCTCGGGCATGCAGTCGCCGGTGGAGATGGCCACCGTCATCCAGGCCAACCTGGCCACCGTCGGCGTGAAGGCCAAGATCCAGACGCTCGAGTGGGGCGCCTATCTGAAGAAGTACCTCGAGGCGCCCGACATGGCCGAGATGTCGTGGAACCCGTCGATCGGTGACCCTGATCACATGATGTACATGCTGCTGTCGTCCGACCGTTTCCCGCCCGCGTTCAACGCCGGCTTCTACCAGAACGACAAGGTGGACGACCTGCTCCGCAAGGGGCGCACGACCGTCGACGAGAAGGCGCGCGTGCCGCTCTACCGCGAGGCGCAGAAGGTGATCGTCGAGGACGCGCCGTGGATCTTCGTGGACCACGGCAAGCAGGTGATCATCTACCGCAAGCGCGTGCAGGGCTTCAAGCTGCACCCGAATTTCGATCTCGTGCTCACGCAGGTGTGGCTGCAGTAGGGGGCGGCGGCCTCCAGGGATACGTTCTCGGGCGGCTGCTCCTCGCCGTCCCCGTGCTCTTCGGGGTCTCGCTGCTCGTCTTCGCCGTGATGCACCTGGCCCCCGGCGACCCGGCCGCCATCATGCTGGGCGCCCAGGCCACCCGCGAGGACGTGGAGCGCCTGCACCGCGAGCTGGGGCTCGATCGCCCCCTGCCGGTGCAGTACGCGCGGTGGCTGGGCCGCGTGGTGCAGGGCGACCTCGGCCGCTCCATTCCCCTCGGGCGCGAAGTCCTGCCCGAGGTGCTCACGCGGTTCAGGGCCACGCTGATCCTCACCGGCGGCGCGCTGCTCGTCGCGCTCATCATCGGCGTGCCGGCCGGCATCGTGTCGGCCACGCGGCAGTACTCGTGGCTCGACCGCCTCAGCATGGGCATCGCGGTCACCGGCGTGAGCCTGCCCGTGTTCTGGACGGGCATCATGCTGATCATCGTCTTCTCGCTCACGCTGCGCTGGCTGCCGTCCGCCGGCATGTTCTCGCCCTACGGCGGCGACTTCGCCGACCTGCTGTGGCATCTCGTGCTGCCGGCGATCACCCTCGGCACCGCCTCGGCGGCGGCGCTGGCCCGCATGACGCGCTCCAGCGTGCTCGAGATCGTGCGTCAGGACTTCGTGCGCTCGGCGCGGGCCAAGGGACTGGCCGAGCGTGCGGTGGTGGGCCGACACGTGCTCAAGAACGCCGTGAACCCGGTCGTCACCGTGCTCGGCATCCAGGTCGGCACGCTGCTGGGCGGCGCCATCCTGACCGAGACGGTGTTCTCGTGGCCGGGCCTCGGCTCCATGATGGTGCGCGCCATCCAGGCCCGCGACTACCCGCTCGTGCAGGGCGGCGTGCTCCTGATCGCCACCACGTTCGTCGGCGTCAACCTGCTCGTCGATCTGCTCTACGCGGTGTTCGACCCGCGCATCCGCTATGAGTGATGCAGCGCGCGTCAGCACCTCGGCGCTGCGTCGACGTCGCCCGCATGTTCCGCCGCAGTCACGCCGCGATGTTCGGACTCGGCCTCGTGGTGGCGCTGACCCTGTGCGCCGTGCTGGCGCCGCTGCTGACCCGCCACGACCCCAACGAGGTCGATACCACCCGGCGCCTGGCCCGGCCGCTGAGCCCGAATCATCCGCTCGGCACCGACGAGTTCGGCCGCGACATGACGGCGCGCCTGCTGCACGGCGCGCGCATCTCGCTGGCCGTCGGCCTGGCGGCCACGGCGCTGGCCGCGCTGGCCGGCTCGCTGTGCGGCCTGGTGGCGGGCCTCGGCGGCGGCTGGATCGATCACGCGATCATGCGCTCGATCGACACGCTGATGGCGTTTCCCTACTTCCTGCTGGCCATCGCCATCATCGCCGCGCTGGGGCCGGGACTGGTCAACGGCATGATCGCCGTCGCCGTCGTGAACATTCCCTTCTACGGACGCATCGTGCGCGGCACCGTGCTCGCGGTGCGCGAGACGGAATACGTGCAAGCGGCCCGCGCGCTCGGCGTGTCGGAGCTGCGCCTGGCGGTCAAGCACGTGCTGCGCAACTGCCTGGCGCCCATCATCGTCGCCGTCACGCTGAACGTGGGCGGCATGATCACCGCGCTGGCCGGGCTGTCGTTCCTCGGCCTCGGCGTGCAGCCGCCGGTCTCGGACTGGGGCAGCATGCTCAGCAGCAGCCGGCAGTACATCAACGTCGCCCCCCACGTCGCCGCCCTGCCCGGGCCTGGCCATCTTCCTGGCCGTGCTCGGCTTCAATCTCCTGGGCGACGGCCTGCGCGACGCCCTCGATCCGCGGCTGCGCTGAGACCGTGATCCCGCGTTGACGATTCGTTGATGGTGCCGGTGGTACAGCACACGCACGGGGTGGTGACGCGGACGCGGCACCCCGAGAGGAGGAGCGTGATGCCGAAGAAGAAGCGGCGTGCCGGGCATCAGCAGGCCTCTCCCCTAGGTCGCAGGGACAGCGTCCGGGTGACCGCTGTGCGCCGGTCACCCGGGCGTGCGGGCGCTATTTCTTCTTCAGCTTGAGATCCTCGTAGGGCGCCGAATACGGATAGTAGGAGAGCAGACCGAGCCCGTGCACCTCGGGCCGGCTTCCCACGCCGTTGATGAAGATCGAGCCCATCACGGGGATGAAGACCACGCGCTCGTCGATGATCTGCTGGGCGCGGTCCAGCAGCTGCTTGCGCACGCGCGGGTTCTGCTCGTTGACCTGCTCGGCGAAGAGCCCGTCGACGTCCGCGTAGGTGCCGTAGACGAAGCGGGAGCCCGTCACTGCGAAGGTCTCCAGCCGCGTGGCGGCGTTGCCCGAGGCGCCGCTGTTGGCGACCAGCAGCCCGCGCAGCTTGCGCTCGCCGAAGCCCGAGGTGAACGCCGCCCGCTCCATCGTGCGCAGTCGCGCGCGGATGCCAACGGCCTGCAGGAAGTTGGCGGCCGGCTCGCCCAGCGCCGCGCCGTAGACCGTGTCGCCGATCACCTCGCCGCCGTCGAACCCGTTCGGGTAACCGGCCTCGGTCAGCAGCTGGCGCGAGCGCTTGGGATCGTGGCCTGGTTTGGGCCCGGCCCAGTAGTACTCCTGGTTCTCCGGCACGATGCCCGACTGCAGTCGCGCCAGGCCCAGGTACTGCGACTGGTTGATGGCCTGGCGGTCGATCGACAGGCTCGCCGCGCGGCGCACGCGCACGTCGGCCCACGGCGATTTGGGATCGAACTGCTCGGTGGGATAGAGCCACGCCGTGAACGGCGGATAGACCGGGGCCAGCGTCAGGCCCGGCGTGCGCTTGAGCTCCTCGGCCAGCGGCCCGGTGAAGCTGTAGGCGATGTCGACCTCGCCACGCTTGAGCGCGGCCAGGCGCGTGGACTCGTCGGTGATCACGCGAAACACCAGCGTCTTGACGCTCGGCACCTTGCGCCAGTACTGCTCGTTGGCCTCCAGCGTCAGCTCGACGCCCGGCTTGGACGACACGAACCGGTAGGGGCCGGCGCCGATCGGCGCGCGCTTGAAGCCGTCCTCGCCCACCTTCTCGACGTAGGCCTTCGGCACGATCCAGGCAGCACCGGTGGCCGGGCTCGCGTAGAACGTCATGAAGTCCGCCCACGGCTGCTTGAGCACCAGGCGCACGCGCCGCGCGTCGGGCGTCTCCACGCGCGCCACCTTGCCGTGCAGCAGCGTGGCGGCGCCGCCGCGGTAGCGCTCGAACGAGAACTTCACGTCCTCCGGCGTGACCGGCTCGCCGTTGTGGAACTTCACGCCCTTGCGCAGGAGGAACTCGTAGACCAGCCCGTCCTTCGACACGGTCCACGACTCCGCCAGCGAGGGCGCGAAGGGCTGGCCCGGCATCGGCTTCACCAGCGCGTCGTGCAGCGCGTAGAGGATCATGAACGGCGTCACGAGACCGGGCGTCTCGGCGGGATCGAAGTACGTCGGGGCCAGCGTGATGTGGATGCCCCAGGTGAGCTGGCCCTCCGGTGCGGCGGCAGCCATGCGAGGCGCCAGGAGCGAGGCGACGAGAGCGACGAGACACACGAAGCGAGCCATGAATCCTCCATGCGGGGTAGACGGCAGCGGCGTTGGCGGTAGCAACATCGGGACGGGCGTCCGAGGCACCCACTGATCATAGCGGATCGACCCCGACGGGCCGGCTCGACGTATCATCGGCGGCATGGCCAACCCAGCAACCGCGGACGTCATCATCGTGGGCGCCGGCATCATGGGCGTCAGCACCGCCTACCACCTGGCGCGACGCCGGGCCGGGCGCATCGTGGTCCTGGAGCGAGACGACGTCTGCTCCGGCTCGACGGCGCTGGCCAGCGGCGGCATCCGGCATCAGTACGCCAACCGCATCGGGATCGAGCTGACCCTGCGCGCCATCGAGACCTACGAGCGCTTCGAGGAGGAGTTTGGCGTCAACCCGCGCTTCCGCCAGCACGGCTATCTGATCCTCGTGACGACGGAGGCCGAGCAGGCGCAGGCCGAGCGTAACGTGGCACTTCAGCAGAGCCTCGGCGTCGACGTGCGACTGCTGTCACCCGACGAGACGCGCCGGCGCTTCCCCTACCTGGCCACCGACGACCTGCGCGGCGCCACCTACTCGCCGCGCGACGGCTACGCCGATCCCTACCTGGCCACCACCGCCATCGCCGGACGGGCCCGGGACCTCGGCGTGACGATCCGGACCGGATGCGAGGTCGACCGGCTTCACGCGTGCCGGCGATCGAATCGATGGCGTCATCACCCGCGACGGTGTGGTCTCGGCCCCCGTTGTCGTCATCGCCACCGGCGCGTGGTCGGGCAAGCTCGGCGAGCTGGCCGGCGTGGACATTCCCGTCGCGCCGCTGCGGCGGTCGAAGTTCATCACCGCGCCGTTCGCGTTCGACCGGATCCCCGAGGCCACGCCGTTCATCATCGATCCGCACCTGGGGATCTCGATCCGGCGCGAGGGCGCCGGGATCTTGATGGGGATCGGCCGACGCGCGGAGGCGGGATCGTTCAGCACGGTGCTCGACTGGAGCCTGGCCGAGCCGCTGGTGGAACGCGTCGTCCAACGTGCGCCGGTGCTGGCGGACGCCCAGCTCATGCGGACGTGGACAGGCCTCTACGAGATGACGCCCGATCAGACCGGCATCGTCAGCACCGTGCCCGGCGCTCGCCGGCCTGCACGTGATCGCCGGCTTCAGCGGCCACGGCTTCATGCACGGCCCCATCGCCGGACAGCTCATGGCCGAGCTGGTCGCCGACGGCCGCGCGAGCACGCTGGACATCGCGCCGCTGAGCATCGAGCGCTTCGCGCGCGGGGAGAGCCACCTCGAGCCGCTGACCTTCACCTAGTCTCCGCGCGGTGACCTCTCCCTCATGCGACAGTACGCTTCTCGTTGGCCAGCGGATGGAGCACATCCATCGCATAGCCAAGGTCGAGCCGCTCGCCCTGCCAGATTGGGGTCGCGGTCCTGGGCCCCACGACGACACCGTGCTGCTCGTTGTCCGCCCTCACGGCAGTGACCGGATCGGCCGGCACTCGAGGCAAACACGGCACCTCGGGCACGACCCACCCATGCGGGGTGCGGAATTCCAGCTCGCCGTCGGGCAGGCGCTGCACCTGATAGCCCTCTTCGTGGACGGCGCGGTGGTGCCGGCTGCATAGCAACGCGAGATTGGACAGCGTCGTCGGGCCGCCGTGGGCCCAGTGGCGGATGTGATGCGCCTGGCAGAAGCGTCCGTGGCAGCCGGGGAAGCGACACCGGCGGTCGCGATAGCGGAGCGCGCGTCTGAGCGCCGGCGGGATCGTGCGCGTCTTGGCGCCGATGTCGACGATGCGCCCGTCGGCATCGTGCTCCATCACCACTCGGCTCGCGTCGCAGCCAAGGCGCTGGGACGTTTCCGCGGAAACGCGCCCACCGTCTTCGACGACCGACTGGCCGGGCTGCTCCGGATCGTTCAGGACCGAGGCGTCGACGTGTACGACCACCTGGTAGTGCTCGGCCGGCGAGCCCGGATCGATCCCGTGGTGCAGCGCGGTCTCGGCGATGAGCTGCAGCGCGTCGGCCTGCTGCTGCGCCATCGTCGGCGTTTCCGCGGAGGGGTCCGTGGCCGGCGCGTCAAAGGTGCTGACCCGCTGTTGTGCGTACAAGGCTTCGCGTGCCGCCGTCAGCGCCTTCAGGAGGAGCGCGCCGGCCTCGGGGGACAGGCGCCCGCGGATCGTCGTGGTGCCGTCGTCATTCGGATACACGTGGAGCGATCGGCTGGCGTGCTGCCGGCGCGCCTCGTCCTTCTCCGCTTTGCGATCCATGCGACGCCAGCCGCGAACGATGCGCTCGACGTGCTCGGCCGTGCCGGCGCGACCGATCGCGAGCAACCGCTCCTCGATGTCTGGCGTCGCCACGCGGGTGAGGGCGCGGACCTTGGCGTACGACAGCTCGCCGCGGGCGAGTGCCTGGGCCAGCCGCGGCAGCGCGGGCAGGGCCCGGGCCACGCGGACCTTCTCGCGGGCCGCGCCGAGATCGAGGCCGACGCGCCACGAGAGCCACTCGGCACAGGACCGAAAGCCGGTGTTCCAGCCCCCACGGGCATCGAAGTCGCGGATCAGATCGAGCAGGCGCGCGGAGGCCGCATCGAGGTGGGTCGAGAGCTCGGCGATCGCGTCGCCAATGCGCTCGAGCGCGGCGATTGAAGCGTGGGTCGGCTGAACATCCATCGCGAATCCCCCTTGGCTGAGGGGAATCTACACCGCGATTTCGAAGCCCTCTCTGTGGCTCACCACTGCGCGATGACACGATCGGCGCGCGTTTTTGCGCTCGGCGGGCGGATCGTCGTCGCACGCGGCACCTGCGCTCGCACAGAGACCGGCTCAGCGGGCGGCTCATCCGCTGCACGATCCCGCACGCTGAATCTTGTCAAGAGTCGACTTACCGATACAGACGCCATGCGGCGGTGGGGCGCGCGAACGCTCACGAGGCAAACCGGGTGTGACCACCGGTCCCCGAACGCCGACGCCGGTGATACCATCCCCTGTGCCCGCCCGGCCGTGACGCGACCGGCGGCCCGGAGGAGAGCGCCCGATGGATCTGAACTACTCGCCCGAGGAAACGGCCTTCCGTGACGACGTGCGCGGCTGGCTCGACCAGAACCTGCCCGCCGACCTGCGCGACAAGGTCCTGAACTACAAGGAGCTGGCCAAGGACGATCTCGAGCGCTGGCACAAGATCCTGGCTAAGAAGGGCTGGGTCGCGCCCGACTGGCCCACGGAGTGGGGCGGCACCGGGTGGAATGTCGTGCAGCGCTACATCTTCGAGGAGGAGTGCGGCTACGCCGGCACGCCGCCGCTCGTCGCCTTCGGCCTGCGCATGTGCGCGCCCGTGCTCTTGCGCTTCGGCACCGACGCCCAGAAGCAGCGCTTCCTGCCCAAGATCTACGGCGGCGAGGAGTTCTGGTGCCAGGGCTACTCGGAGCCGGGCTCGGGCTCGGACCTGGCCTCGCTGAAGACACGCGCGGCGCGCGAGAACGGCCACTACGTGGTCACCGGCCAGAAGATCTGGACCACGCTCGCTCACTACGCCGACTGGATCTTCTGCCTGGTCCGCACCGATGCCAAGACCGACAAGCGTCAGGACGGCATCTCGTTCCTGCTGATCGACATGAAGACGCCGGGCATCACCGTGCGGCCGATCTACCTCATGGACGGCGGCCACGAGGTCAACGAGGTCTTCTTCGACGAGGTGAAGGTGCCGGCCGAGAACCTCGTGCACGAGGAGGGCAAGGGCTGGACGGTCGCCAAGTACCTGCTCGGCCACGAGCGCATGGGCACCGGCCGCATCGGCGTCTCCAAGCGCGAGCTCGTCCGGCTCAAGGAGGTGGCGGCGGCGGCCCGCAAGGACGGCAAGCCCCTGCTCGACGATCCGCGCTTCCGCGACCGGCTCTCCCGTGTGGAGGTCGAGCTGATGGCGCTGGAGATCACCAATCTCAGGTTCCTCGATCAGCTCCGCCGCGGCAACAAGCCGCCGGGGGCCGAGGTGTCGCTGCTCAAGATCAAGGGCACCGAGATCCAGCAGTCGCTCACCGAGCTGATGATGCAGGCGGCGGGCCCGTTCGCCCAGGCCTTCCGGCCGGTCGAGACCGATCCCGGCTTCGATCGCTTCACCGCCGCGCTGGCGCCCCGCTACTGCAACCTCCGCAAGGCCACCATCTACGCGGGGTCGAACGAGATCCAGCGCAACATCATCAGCAAGCTGACGCTCGGCCTGTGAGCGAGGAGACCACGCGATGAACTTCGAGCTCAGCGACGAGCAGACCCTGCTGGCCGAGACGATCAAGCGCTTCGTGGCCACGCACTACAACTTCGACACCCGGGCCAAGATCATGGCCTCGCCGGGTGGCTTCAGCACGGATGTGTGGGCGGCCATCGCCGAGATGGGCCTGCTCGGCCTGCCGTTCGCCGAGGTCCACGGCGGCTTCGGCGGCAGCACGGTGGACGTGATGCTGGTCATGGAGGCCATCGGCGAAGGACTCCTGGTCGAGCCCTACCTGGCCACCGTCGGCCTGGGCGGCCGGTTCATCGCCCGCGCCGGGAGCAAGGCGCAGCAGGAGCGCATCCTGCCCGCGCTCATCGAGGGCAAGCACACGCTGGCCTTCGCCCACACCGAGCCCGGCGCGCGCTACGACCTGCGCCAGGTCGGGTTGAAGGCTCGCCGCCAGGGCGAGGGTTGGGTGCTCGACGGCGACAAGGCCATGGTCCTGCACGGCGGCAGCGCCGACACGCTCGTCGTTTCGGCGCGCACCGCCGGCGGCGACACGGACGCCGCAGGCATCACGCTGTTCCTCGTCCCGCGCACGGCGCCCGGCGTCACCGTCAAGGAGTCGCGCACGATCGACAACCTGCGCACGGCCGACATCCGCTTCAGTGACGTGCGCGTCGGCCCCGACGCGCTGCTGGGCCGCGAGGGTGAGGGGTACCCCGTGATCGAGGAGGTCGTCGACTACGCCACGGCGCTGCTGTGCGCCGAGGCGGTGGGCGCCATCCGCTACGCCAACGAGGCCACGCTGGAATATCTGAAGACGCGCCGGCAGTTCGGCGTGCCGATCGGCAGCTTCCAGGCGCTGCAGCACCGCATGGTCGAGATGATGATCAGCTACGAGCAGGCCCGCTCGATGGCCTATCTGGCGTGCGTGAAGATCGACAGCGCGGAGGCGGCCGAGCGCCGTCACGTGATCTCGGCCGCCAAGATCAAGATCGCGGACGCGTGCCGGCACGTCAGCCAGGAGAGCGTGCAGCTGCACGGCGGCATGGGCATGACCGAGGAGCTGAAGGTCAGCCACACCTTCCGGCGCCTGACGATGCTGGCCCAGACCTTCGGCGACGCCGAGCATCACCTGGAACGCTTCGCCGCGACGGACACCGCGTCGCACGGCTGAGTCGGGTTCACGCGCTCGCGCCCGAATAGTGCTTCAGGCCGTACGTCCAGAACCAGCGGGACACGGTCAGCATCACCACCGCCACCACGAGGGTGAGGAGCAACGTCCCCGCGGTCAGCCGGCCGGAGATCGCCTCGGCCGGCACGGTCACCGCGAACGCGATGGGCACCACCACCGTGAGCACGGTGCGCAGCCAGCCCGGGTAGATGGTGACCGGCCAGCGGCCGGCCAGGTACATGCTCCAGAAGATCATCAGGATGTTCTCGATCCGAATGAACCAGAACGTCAGCGTGGCCAGCAGGATCCACAGGCTGTAGACGATGGCGCCGGCGGCCAGCAGCGCGAGCGCGAAGGCGCCCGCGGCCAGCGGCCCGATATGCTCGCCGAGCCGGTGCGTCGCCAGCACGATCAGCGCCACGCCGGCGAGCACGTCGATCACCTTCCACACGTGCACCTGCGAGACGCTCACCAGCACCTGGGCGTCCTCCGGCTTGGTGAGCGTGAAGTCGAGCGTGCCCTGCTGCACGTCCTCCATGAACCGCGTGATGCTGGGGGCCAGCACGAGGTTGATCATCCCGAGGATGAGGAAGTACACGCCGATCAGCGCCACCAGCTCCCAGACGGACCAGCCGCCCAGGTTGTCGGTACGCGAGAACACGATGGCGACGGTGCCCAGCACGACCGTCACGTTGATGACCGACTCGAAGGCCTGCACGAGGAAGTTCGCGCGATAGGCGAGCTCGCTGAGCGCACCGATGCGCGTGAACACGAGGAACAGCCGCAACCAGCTCACCGGCGTCCCCGCCTCAGCCGCCCACGGCCGTGAAGCGGCGCACGGCCGCGCGCCAGACGGTGCTGATGAGCGCGCCCGCCAGAACCAGCCACAGGATCTGCATGAAAAAGCCGCGCAGGGCCTCTCCGGGTGAGAGTCGTCCGAGCGCCAGGTCCACCGGAAAGCCGAGCGCGTAGTAGAACGGCAGCGCGTGCGCCAGGGCGGCGAACGGACCGGGGAGCAGCGCGATGGGCGCCACCCGCCCCGACGTGAAGCCCGAGATCGCGTAGTACATGCGGTTGACGGCCACGATCCGTGTCGTCCAGAACGCCACCATCGCCAGCGACCACTCGAGCATGAACCGCACCCCGAAGCCCAGGACCACCGCCGGCCCGGCGGCGGCCAGCGACCAGCCCGGAGGCTCCCAGCGCGGCTGGAACACGATCCAGCACACGGCGGCAGCCGGCAGGGCCACGGCCAGGTTCACGACCTTGTAGGCAAGGTTGTCGGCGATGTCGGCGCGGATCGGGTGCACGGGTCGCAAGAGCTCGAAGCTGAGCGAGCCGAACTGCACGCGGTACTGGAACACCTCGTGGATCCAGCTGAACGTCAGGTGGCTGACCAGCATCAGCACGATGTAGTAGGCGGCGACGTCGTGTGGATCCATGTCGCCCACGTGGCCGCCGGAGGAGCGGGCGGCCGTCGACCACACGACGAGGAAGATCAGGGGATCCAGGATCGCGCCAATCATCCAGATGACGCTGGCGACACGGTACTGGAGCATCACGGCCAGGCTGATCCGGAAGAGCGTACGGTGCAGCCCCGACCCGCCGCTCACGCCGTCGTCCCCTGCTGGAACACCCGATCGATCACCTCCTCGATCGGCGGATCCTCCACGGTCAGGTCCGTCACCGTGAGCTCCGAGAGGAGCCGTCCGGTCACCCGCGCGGTCTCTTCCTTGGGCACGCGCAGCGTGACACGGCCCCCGCTCGAGGCGACGACCTCGCCGTAGCGGGCGAGGTCGATCCCGTCGCCGGCCACCTCGACGGCGATGACCTTGTGGGAGGCGAAGCGCTGCACCAGCGCCGTCAGCTGGCCATCGAAGAGTCGCCGACCCTGATGGATGACGACCACGCGCTTGCAGAGCGCCTCCACGTCGGCCATGTAGTGGCTGGTCAGGAGCACGGTCGCGCCGGTGCGTCGGTTGTACTCGGTGATGAACGCGCGAATGCGGCGCTGCATCGTCACGTCGAGTCCAATGGTCGGCTCGTCGAGGAACAGCACGCGCGGTCCATGCAGGAGCGCGATGGCCAGCTCGCACTTCATCCGCTCGCCAAGCGAGAGGTTGCGCACCGGCTTGTCGAGCAGCGCCTGAAGATCCAGCAGCTCCCGCAGCTCGGCCACCGTGCGGGTGAACGTGGGCTCGGGGATGCGGTAGATCGCCCGGTTGCGCTCGAACGAGTCCATGACGGGAATGTCCCAGATGAGCTGGTTGCGCTGCCCCATGACCAGCGTGATCTGGCGCAGGTACGCGCGCTCGCGGCGATGCGGCACGTAGCCGAGCACGCGCGCCTCGCCCGCCGTGGGATGCAGCAGGCCCGACAGCATCTTCAGCGTGGTGGTCTTGCCGGCGCCGTTCGGCCCCAGAAACCCCACGATCTCCCCGGGCTCGACGGTGAAGCTGACCTGCCGCACCGCCTCGACCGCGCGGGTCTGGCGGCGCACCAGGCTCTTGAAGGCGGCGGCCAGTCCACTGCCGCGGACCGGCACGACGTACGTCTTGCTCAGCTGCTCGACCCGGATGACGGGATCAGGCATCGCCGGCTAGGGGCGGACCGCGATCCCCCGTGGCAGCTTGCACGTTGCCGCGTCCATCCGCACGATCCCCGGGTCGATCCCGCGGACCTGCAATCCCCAGCCGGCGTTGTCGCTCGAGCCGCCGACCTGGACGTTGTCGGCGGCGCGATACCAGAGCTGCAGCGCGCTGCGCGGCCGATCCGTCCGGTTGGCCTTCGAGCTGTGCAGGAGATTCGCGCTGTGCACCTGGATGCCGCCGGCCCGGACGGCAAGCTCGCGCCAGCGCGAGCGGTCGGCCACCAGTCGGCGATCGGCCAGCATCGTGCGGGGGGCGCCCTCGAAGGTGAAGCGGTGGGCAAGCGGCCCGAGCCGATGGCTACCGGGAATGACCCGCAGGCAGCCGTTGTCCGGCGTCGCGTCGTCGAGGTAGACGGCCACGACCACCAGATCGAAGTTCGTGTGGGGAAACGCCGGAAAGTCCTGGTGCCAGTCGAACCAGGCGCCCGGCGTGCGCGGCTTGAGCACGAGCCGCGTCTGCTGCAGCTGGATGTTGGGGCCGATCAGGTTCTCCACCACGTCGAGGATCCGCGGATGGAAGACCAGGTCGTAGAAGCGCCGGTGGTGCGCGATCGGATCACGCACCCGCGAGACGTGGTACGCCCCGTCTCGGCCCTTCACCACGAGAAACTTCCGTGTGCTGTGTCGAAGACCCCGGGCGGAGCGCAGCACCGTGGCCAGCGCGGCGCGCAGCCGGGCGAGCTCCCGGGGCGTCAGGAAATCCTGAAGGACCAGATAGCCGCGCCCATCGAAGAGCCGCCTCTGCGCCGCCGCGCTGCCGACACGACGAGCCCGCCGGGCTGCCCTCGCAGCCATGTCGTCGCTGGCTACGCCGCGGCGAGCTTCGCCATCAACTCCATCGCCTCCGGCTGCTCGGCGGTGATCGTCAGCCCGGTGATGCCGCTGTCCGCCCACGCGCGATAGCGCTCGCTGATCCGCGCCACCGGCCCCACCAGCGCCATCTCGTCGCAGAACTCGTCGGGAACGGCGGCGACCGCCTCGTCCTTGCGCTTGGCCAGGTACAGCTCCTGGATGCGCTGGGCGGCGTCGCCGAAGCCGCGCCGGACCATCATCTCCTTGTGGAAGTTCTTGTCGCGATGGCCCATGCCGCCGACGTAGAGCGCCACGCGCGGCTTCATCCGCGCCAGGGCGCCCTTGACGTCGTCGGTGATGGCCACCTCGGCGCGCGGCTGGATCTCGAAGTCGGCGAACCCCTTGCCACTACCCGCGCGGCGGAAGCCTTCCTCCAGCCAGGGTCGCAGCATCGGCATCAGTCGCGGCACGAAGCCCAGCGGCAGCCAGCCGTCGGCGATCTCCGCGGTGAGCTTCACGTTCGACTCGGTGCCGGTGCCGAGCCAGATCGGCAGCCCTGGATTCATGTGGAGGATCGACACGAGCGGCTTGCCGACGCCGAGCGCGCCGGGGCCGGTGTACGGCAGGGAGATCTCGCGGCCGTCGTGGGCCACCGGGTCCTTGCGCTCGAAGACCTTGCGCATGATCGCGACGTAGTCGCGGATGCGCCAGTACGGCTTGCCCCACGGCTGGCCGTACCAGCCCTCCACGATCTGCGGGCCGGAGACGCCGAGCCCGGCGATGACGCGGCCGCCGCCCGCGAGCGCATCCACCGTGCCGGCCGCCATCGCGGCCGAGGCCGGCGGGCGCGCGGCCAGCTGCATGATGCCGGTGCCCAGTCGGATGCGCTTGGTGACCGCGGCCAGGTACGCCAGCGGCGTGATCGCATCGGAGCCGTACGCCTCCGCCGTCCACACCGAGTCGAACCCCAGCCGCTCCGCGAGCAGGATCTTGTCCACGGGCAGCTTCAGCTCTGCCCCCGAGTAACCGATGCTCAGACCGAGCTTCATCGTGTGCCTCCCACCAGTGAGCGCCCTATTCCATCAGCACGCCGCCGTCGACGTTGAAGCTCTCACCGTACACGAAGCTGGCGGATCACGTGCCGCGGCCCCACAGGCCGCAGTAGCGGCGCAGGACCATGGGCAGCCCCGTCTCGTAGCCTGGCATCGTCTCGTACTTCGGCAGCTTCATGTCCTTCTCGACGCCGTCCCAGCACTTGCCCGCCTGGGCCTCCGCCTTCACCGTGACCGAGACGTCCTGCAGCAGGGCCAGCAGGCTCTGGACGTCCTGCTTGGTCCCGAGCCGTCCGCCCGGCGCGCCGGGGTGGCCGGGGATCAGCGTGTCCCAGTCCATCGCCAGCACCTTCTTCAGCGAGTCTTCCCACTCGATCGGGTAGGAGTCGATCATGCCGCGTCCCGGGAAGCTCCCGACGGACACGAAGTCGACGGCGAAGACGATCTTCTCCTTGGGCAGCCGCATGAGGATCGTGCTGTCGGAGTGATTCAGCCCCAGGTACGTCAGCTCCAGCGAGGTGTCGCCGAGCGTGATCGTCCGGCTGACGTCCATCGTCTCGTCGGGCAGGACCGTGTGCGGATCCTTGAGCGTGGCGAGCCGCTCCGCCGCCCGCTTGTGCGCGACGACGGTGGCGCCGGCGTCCTTGAAGGCCTTGCCGCCGGCAATGTGGTCGAAGTGGTGATGGCTGTAGACGAGATACTTGATCGGCTGGTTGGTGACCTTCCGGATCTCGTCGACGTACGTGGCGCCGCCCATCGGACGCCCGTAGCCGATCGGGTCGGTGGCGATCACGCCCGCCGAGGTGACGACGAACATCGACTGGTGGCCGCCGTTGCGGAAGATGTAGACGTTGCTGGTCCCGTCAACCTTGGTGGTCGCGAAGGGCGGCGGGGTGGCCTGCTGCGCGTGGGCCATCACGCCCAACCCGCCGCGACGAGCAGAGCCGCGGCGAGGGTGTACAGCACCTTTTGTCTCATGGATCGCTCCTTGTGCTCCGCGGGGGATGACTCAGGCGGGGTGAGGATCGCGCGGGCGAGCGCTCACCGTCAAGGGGCTCGACTCAGAACTACCGCGCGCACGGTCTTGCGCTTGACACGCGCCGTCGTTCGCACCGAGTATTCTCTCGGGCTGACTCCGGGCGACAGAGGCGTGTCATGGCAAGAAAGCTCGTGGTCTGCTGCGACGGAACGTGGAACACGCCACGGACCGACACGAACATCTTCCGCACGTACCACTTCCTGCGCGAGCGGCTGGGCTTGCCCGCCGAGGTCACGCAGAAGAATGGCGTGCGGACCTGCGGCGGCCGTACCGGGGATGGCTCGGAGGTCCTGCTCTTCTACGATCAGGGAGTCGGCACCGACTGGTTCTCGCGCCTGATCGGCGGCGCCGCCGGCGTCGGACTGTCCGACAACGTCCGCGACGCCTATTCGTTCCTCGCGCAGAACTACACCCCGGGGAGCGAGATCTACGTGTTCGGCTTCTCCCGCGGCGCGTACACCGCGCGCTCGCTGTGCGGCTTCGTCAAGGCCGCCGGGCTCCTGCAGCAGCCGAGCATGAAGGACGTGTGGCGCGCCTATCTCGATTGCTACGCCACCGCGCCCCGGGTCGTGGCGCGCCCGAAGGGCTGGACGCCGGACCGGATCCGCAGCTGGCTGGTGGAGAAGGCGGGCGACGCGGTCGGGCGCCTGGGTGGCGAGGACGTGTCGACGTTTCCCCGCCACGCCGGCGTGAAGATCCATTTCATCGGCGTGTACGACACGGTGGGCGCGCTCGGCGTGCCGATCTCCGGCCCGGTCGACGTCAACGAGCCCATCGTCGGCTTCCACGACACGACGCTGGGCGACCTGGTGGAGCACGCGGTGCAGGCGCTGGCGGTCGACGAAAAGCGCGGCCCCTACGTGCCGACGCTCTGGACCCAGGCCGCGAACGCCGCGGCGCTGGCCGGACAGAGCGTGCTGCAGGTGTGGTTCCCCGGCGTGCACTCCGACATCGGCGGCGGGTACGGCGACAAGGGGATCGGCGACCACACGTGGGACTTCATGATGCGGCAGGCCGCACGCTGGGGGCTGCTGCTCGATCCCAACCAGCCCACGCCGCCCGTCAACCTGAAGCCGCTGCCCGCGCAGCACGAGTCGTACAACAAGACCTGGCAGGAGCTGTGCGACAAGCTCAAGCTCGTGCCGCAGGGCGTGCGGTCCATCGGTCCAACGATGGTCGGGCCCAACGGGCAAACCCTCACCGTGGCCGGTGAGGTCCGACTCCACCCCGCACTGGTGGGGCGCTTCGGCAAGCGCTGCACCACGATCCTCGACGAGGCCAAGCATCTGCAGCAGGAGGGCGACTACCGGCCCGGCAACGTGAAGGCCGACACGCTGCCCGCCTTCGCGTGAGCGTGCCGATGGCGACGACCACCTGCGTCTACGTCGGCAACGCCGAGAGCAACGACGTTCACGTGCTGAAGCTCGACCGGTCGACCGGCGTCTTGAGCGCGGTGCAGACGGTGCCCATTCCCGGCATCGACCAGCATGGTCAGTCGACGCCGATGGCGGTGAGCCCCGACCGTCGGTTTCTCTACGTCGCCACGCGGGGCGAGCCCAAGATCGCCGCCGGCTTCGCCATCGACCCGGTCCGCGGCACGCTCACGCACGTCGGCAGCGGCCCGCTCGACGATAGCCTGGCGTACATCATCACCGATGGCACCGGGCGCTTCCTGCTCGGTGCCTCGTATCCCGGCAACAAGGTCACGGTGAATCCGATCGGGCCGGCCGGGACCGTGAAGCCGCCCCAGCAGGTGCTGCCGGACCATCCCAAGGCCCACTCGATCCGGATCGACGCGGCCAATCGCCACGTCCTGGTGCCGACACTGGGCAACGATCGGGTCAATCAGTTCACGTTCGACGCGGCCACCGGACGGCTGACGCCGAACACACCGCCGGCGGTCGAGGTGCGCGCGAACGCCGGCCCGCGCCACTTCGTGTTTCATCCCGGCGGCGGGCGCGTCTACGTCCTGGGCGAGCTCGACGCGCAGATCTACGGTTTCGACTACGACGCCGGCCGCGGGACGCTCACGCCCACGCAGACCGTCAGCGCGCTGCCGCCCGATTTCCGGGGCAAGCCCGCCGCCGCCGACCTGCACATCACGCCGGACGGCCGGTTCCTCTACGCCTCCGTGCGCGCGACGAGCACGCTGGCCGGCTTCCGGGTCGATCCGGACAACGGCACGCTCACGGCCATCGGCAGCGTGCCGACCGAGCGACAGCCTCGCGGCTTCAACATCGATGCCTCGGGCCGCTATCTGCTCGCGGTCGGTCAGCTCTCGCACGGGCTGTCGAGCTACGCGATCGATCAGACCAGCGGAGCGCTCACGAAGCTCAAGGAGTACGCGATGGGCCGCAACCCCAACTGGGTCGAGATCGTCGACCTGCCCTGAGAGAGAGCCATGGCCGGTGTGCGCGATCGGGTCGCTGTCGTCACGGGCGCCGGCAACGGCCTGGGCCGGGAGATCGCCCAGCTACTCGCCCGGCAGGGCGCGCACGTGGTGCTCGGTGATCTCGACGCCGCCGGACTCGAGAAGACCGCCGCGGCGATCACCGCGGCCGGCGGCGCCGTCGTCGCCCTCGCCGGCGATCTCACCGAAGAGGCGCCGGCCCAGCAGCTGATCGACACCGCGGTCAAGCGGCACGGGCGCATCGAGATCCTCGTCAACGTGGTCGGCGGCAGTCGCAACGCGAAGATCTGGGACATGCGCGCGGACGACTGGGACTTCGTGCTGCGCCTGAACCTCCGCCCCACCTTTCTCTGCACGCGCGCCGCCGTGCCGCACATGATCCGCCAGAAGTACGGCCGCATCGTCTGCATGTCCTCGGGCGCCCGCGAGGGCACCCCGTGGACCGCGTACTACCAGGGCGGCTCCGCGTATTCAGCCGCGAAGGCCGGCGTGCACGGCTTCGTGCGCGACGTCGCCCTGGAGCTCGCCGAGCATTCCATCAACGTGAACGCGGTGGCCCCCGGCCCGATCGACACCGAGCGGTTCGGCCCCGGCCTCAAGCGGATGAACGAGACCGTCGAGTACAGCCCCAACCACATGACGCCATTGCGCCGCCTCGGCGAACCCTTCGAAGTCGCCCACGCCGTCCTCTTCCTCGCCTCCGAAGAATCCAGCTACATCACCGGCCACACCCTCGCCGTCACCGGGGGACGGTAGACGCCTGCCCAGCAGCTTTGCCCGCCGACAACGGTTCGCGTATGCGGTCGGCGAGGTGGGCAGGGCGGGTACGCCGTGGGGGTGGCGGCACCACGAGGCTGGAGGCCGCCTCGGAGCGGCCTCGGCTGGGCTCCACCTCACGGGGGGCGCCCGGTATGAGGCGGCGGGAACGGGTCCGCCACCCCCACGGCGTACCCGCCCTGCCCACCTCGCCGACCGGACTCTACGAATCGGTCAAGCGGAGAAGCCCTGAGGCGCGAGGCGAAACGCTTTGGCGAACTTGCTGGCGAAGATCTGGAATCCGGCGATGAACGTCAGCTCGACGATCTCGGGCTCGCTGAAGTGCTCGCGCACGCGGGCGAGGCACTCGTCGGTGACCTCGAGGTCGTCGCGAGTGGTGCGCTCGCAGAACTCGAGGGCGGCCTGCTCGCGCTCGGTGAAGTGCGGGTTGTCGCGGTAGTCGAGGAGATCGGCCAGCTTCTCGGCGGGGATACCGGCCTTCACGCCGACGGCGTGGCGGATGTCCATTCAGTACGGCACGCCGTAGAGCGTGGCCACCTGCAAGTTCAGCAGCGCGCGGAGCTGAGCGTCGACGGTCCCGCACCGCTCGATGGCGGTGTGCAGGCCGCCGAGCCCCAGCATCATCGGCAGCCGATGCGCCATCAGGCGCTCGGGAGTCGGCACCTGGCCGAACATCCGCTCGCCGAGCTTGAACAACGCTCGTGTCACCAGGCCCGGGTGCTCCGGTCCGATCGTCTGTTCCATGGAGCCCTCCTTCGTGACGATCCGCTCGCCTGTATGATCGCGCCGGGGTCCAGCGCCTACCGCAGCTCCTTCAGCCGGGGATAGACCTCGCGCGAGAACATCTGCATCCCCTTCACCGTCTCCTCGTGGTCCAGGAACCCCGCCTGACTCATCATCAGCAGCTGGCCGAAGCCGCCCACGTGGTCGTACATGCGCATGATCTGGCGGTGGACGGAGTCGGGATTGCCGGCGAAGACCAGGCCGTGCTCCATGAGCCCCTCCAGCGTGGGGCTCTGGAACATCTTGTAGATCCCCGGCGTGATGCCCTTCATCGCGTTCACCGTCGAGGCGATCGGGTGATAGCCAGGCGGGCCGGTGAACTGGGGCGGCACCTTGTTCGACTCCAGATACCACATGAGCTTGCGCGCGCCGGCGTAGCCTTCCTCGTCGGTCTCGCCGGTGTAGACGAGTGCGGCGTAGGCGAAGCGGTCGCGCGCCGCCGCCGGCAGCCCCAGCTCGACCCGCCGCTCGCGGTAGTTGTCGAAGACGGCCTTGGTGCCCTCGAAGCCGGTGAGGAAGCAGGCGACCGTGTAGCCGCGCGCGCCCACCTCGCGCGCGCTGCCCGGGCTGAGCGCGGTGATCCAGATCGGCGGATGCGGCTCCTGATACGGCCGCGGCCAGACGTTCACCTGCCGGTGGTGGAAGTACTTGCCCTCCCAGTTGAACGGCCCGTCGTGACTGGTCCACGCCTTCACGATCAGGTCGTGGGCCTCCCAGAAGCGCTCCATCATCCGCGTGGGGCGATGGTTACCGGCCGACATCTCGTACGGCACGCCGCGCACGAAGCCGCACTCCAGCCGCCCGCGCGAGTACACGTCGACCATCGCCATCTCCTCGGCCACCCGCACCGGCTCGCGCCGATTGGCGATGGGGTTGCCGAGGATGAGCAGGCGAGCCGTGTGCGACACCCGGGCCAGCGCGCCCATCACGACGGCCGCCGAAGGGTTCACGTTGGTCGCGGTCTGGTGATGCTCGTTCACCATGATCTCGAGGCCCAGGTCTTCGGCCATCAACCACTCGTCGATGAACCGGTGGTAGAGATCGGCGCCGAGCTTGGGATCGTAGTAGCGGTTGGGCAGCTTGACCCGGATCGAGTCGTACTCCTGCGCCGGGGGCAGCAGGTGGTAGGCGTTCTCGCTGAAGAACCAGGCGCGCATGCCAACCTCCTCGCGATGGCCGGGCGTCGGCGCGCGACGCCCGGACGTCGTCAGTTCGTGATGAACGCTCGGATGCGCTCGGCCACTGCGTCCGGCTGCTCGAGGTGCGGAAAGTGCCCGGCCGCGCGGATGGTCTCGAGCCGGGCGCCCGGGATGGCCTCGCGGTACGCCGCGCCGTAGTAGCCGGCGCTGACGAAGCGATCCTCCGCGCCCCAGAGCAACAGCGTCGGCACCGTGATGCGGTGCAGCCGTCCGCGCAGTTTTGGATTGTGGAAGTACGGCTCCCAGGCGTAGAGCGCGGTGGCCTCGCGGTTGCGCGCGATCACCGTCAGCCGGTCGTCCGACAGCGTCGTCGGATCCAGCCGCGCCCGCGCCGGGTCGTAGTACTGCAGCTTCAGGACCTCGTCGGGATGCAGTGCCCAGATATCCGGGATGTCCCGCGTCTCGCGGTCGCCGACCTTGATCCCGAGCGGCGCCACCAGGACGAGGCGGCCGAGGCCGGTCGTCGACTTCACCGCCATCTCCGCGGCGATCCAGCCGCCCAGCGAGGACCCGATCACCACCGCGTCCCGGGCCTCCTGCTGGGCCAGCAAGTCGAGGTAGAGGTAGGCGAGATCGTCGACGGTGTCGATGGCGGCCGCCTCCGGCGAGTGGCCGTACCCCGGGTGCGATGGCGCGAGCACCCGCCCGTGGGCGGCCAATGCGCCCAGCACCGGCGCGTCGGGATCGAGTCCCTCCTCGCCGTGCAACCAGAGGATCGGGCGTCCCCGCCCCGCTCGACCATCTCGAGCTGAACGCCGGCCACGGTCGTCCAGCTGCTCATGACGAATTCCCCTGCAGGCGGATCGGCTTCATGGTGGAATGACGGCCCGAAGAGTACCCCATCACCCATCGCTTCGCAGGAGAACGCCATGCCCAAGAAAGAGATCGTCAACGTCGGGAGTGCGGCGCCGAACACGAACCTCTCGCCGGCCACGAAGTTCGGCAACCTCGTCTTCGTCGCCGGGCAGACGGGGCGCCACCCGGTCAGCGGCGAGGTCGGCAAGGACGTCCGCGAGCAGACGCGCAACATCCTCGAGCGCATCAAGGCGATCCTGACTGCCGCCGGCACGTCGCTCGACAACGTGCTCACCGCCACGACCTACCTGACCCGCGTGCAGGACCTGGCCGCCTACAACGAGGAGTACGCCAAGTACTTCCCGACCAGCAAGCCGGCGCGGACCACGGTGACCGTGGCGGCGCTGAATGCACCTGACCTGCTGATCGAGATCACGGTCACCGCCTGCATCCCGAGCTGACGGCGGGCAAGACCGGAGGACCGTGACGCTGGAGGTGTCGGCCACCGACGACGTCGGGCCGATCGGGCAGGCTACCTACGACGCCCGGGCGCCAGCGCCGCCGGCGATCTGCGGCAGGAGAAAGACCTCGCTGTTCGGGCCGATCGGCTGGAAGAGCGCGTCCTGGTAGATCTGGCCGTCGATGGCCACGGCGATGCCTTCTTCGAGATGCGGCTGGATGGTGGGATACAGTTCGGTGAGCTGCTCGAAGAGCTGCTTGACGGACGTCGCCGAGAGCTGAAACTCGGCGACGCCCCCCGTCAGCTGCGCGAGGTTCCCGATCAGCACAACTCGCGCCATCTTACGTGGGGGCCCCGAAATGGCCCCCACACCCCCACGCGTTCGGAGCGCCCCGGGGGACCCGTGGCGCTCCTCTGTCTTGCGTCATTGCTCAGACCTTCGCGGCCGCCTCGCGCTCCCTGAGCGCCTTCAGCACCTTGGGCGGTGACATCGGTAGCTCGGTGAAGCGGATGCCGGTGGCCTGCTCCATGGCGTTGGCGATGGCGCCCAGCGGCGGGATGATCGGCGTCTCGCCCACGCCGCGCACGCCGTAGGGATGCTTGGGGTTGGCGACCTCGACCAGGATCGCGTCGATCATCGGCACGTCGGAGGCGACGGGCATGCGGTAGTCGAGGAAGCCGGCGTTCTGCAGCTTGCCGTCGGCGCCGTAGATGTACTCCTCGTTGAGCGCCCAGCCGATCCCCTGCACCGCGCCGCCCTGGAACTGGCCCTCGACGTAGCGCGGGGTGCAGCGCCTTGCCCGCGTCCTGCGCCACCGTGTAGCGCAGAATCGTGACCCGGCCGGTCTCGGGATCGACCTCGAGATCGACCAGATGCGTGCCCAGGCTCGGGCCCGCGCCCTGGGCGTTGATGCGGCCGTAGCCACCGATGGGGCCGCCGGTCTTGCCGGCGATCTTGGCGAAGTCGGCGATCGTCATCGGCTTGGCCTTCTCGCCGAGCGCACCGAGCGGCCGCACGGCGCCGTCCTTGAACTCGACCTGCTCGGGCTTGGCCTCCCACAGCTTGCAGGCCCGCGCGCAGAGCTCGGCCTTGATCTGCTTGGCCGCTTCCACGATGGCCATCGAGCCGGAGAAGGCCGAGCGGCTGCCGCCGGTGAGGAAGGTGAAGCCGAGCGAGCCGGTGTCGCCGATGATCGGGCGCACCTTGTCGTAGGGAATGCCGAGCTCGTCGGCGGCCACCATCGACAGCGAGGCGCGGAGACCGCCGATGTCCGGCGTGCCGGCCATCAGCGACACGGTGCCGTCCTCGTTCACGGTCAGTGACGCGCGAGGTCTCACCGCCGATGTTGAACCAGAAGCCGGAGGCCACGCCGCGGCCCTGCCACTTGCGCAGCGGCGTGTTCCAGTGCTCGGTCTTCTTGATCGAGTTGAGCGTCTCCTCCAGACCGATGGGCCCGAACTTCGGCCCGTAGGCGGCCTTGGTGCCCTCGCGCGCGGCGTTCATCATGCGGAGATCGATCGGGTCGATGCCGAGCTTCTTGGCGATCTCGTCGATCACGCTCTCGACGGCGAACTCCGAGATCGGCGCGCCCGGCGCCCGGTAGGCCGCGACCTTCGGGCCGGTTGGAGACGACGTCGTAGCCGATGACCTTGACGTTCTCCATGTCGTACGGCGCGTAGGCGCACATGACGCCCGGCTGCACCGGCGAGCCCTGGAAGGCGCCCGCCTGGTACTTCAGCTCGGCCCAGCCGGCCACGAACTTGCCGTCCTTCGTGGCGCCCATCTTGACCTTCACGGTGGCGCCCGAGGTCGGGCCGGAGGCCTTGAAGACCTCCTCGCGCGACATCACCATCTTCACCGGCCGCTTGGCCTTGCGCGAGAGCGCGATGGCCAGCGGCTCGAGGTAGACGACCGTCTTGCCGCCGAAGCCGCCGCCGATCTCGGTGGCGGTCACGCGGAGCTTGCCGATGTCCATGCCCAGCAGGCGCGCGCAGTGGGCGCGCACGATGAAGTGGCCCTGCGTGCAGCACCACAGCTCGGTCGAGCCGTCCTCGGACACGCTGGCCAGCGCCGCGTGCGGCTCGATGTAGCCCTGGTGGACCGGCGCGGTCTTGAACTCGCGCTCGACGATGACGTCGGCCTGGCTTGAAGCCGGCCTCGATGTCGCCCAGCGCGATCTCCACGCGCTTGGCGATGTTCGAGGGCTTGTCGGGCTTGGGCTCGACGCCGACCGTGAAGAGATCGTCGTGCAGCACGGGCGCGTCGGGCTTCATGGCCTCGACCACGTCGATCACGTGCGGCAGCACCTCGTACGTCACGTCGATGAGCTTGAGCGCCTTGCGGGCGATGGCCGCGCTGGTGGCGGCCACGGCGGCCACCGCGTGGCCCTCGTAGAGCGCCTTCTCGCGGGCCATGACGTTCCGAACCACGTCCTTGTAGTTCATCATCATCTCGCCGGCCGGGATGAACTCCGACGGCTGATCGCCGAAATCGTCGCGCGTGATGACGGCCTTCACGCCGGGCAGCGCCTCGGCCTTCGACGTGTCGATCTTCACGATGCGCGCGTGGGGGTGCGGGCTGCGCAGCACGCGGCCGATGAGCTGGCCGGCCAGGTTGAAGTCGGCGCCGAAGCGCGCGCGTCCCGTCACCTTGTCGACGCCGTCCGGGCGGATCGTGCGCGTGCCGACGTAGCCCTGCCCGTTGGTCCCGTTCGTTCCGTTCTCGGCCATGGCTATCCCTTTCTATAAGGCGTCGGGGCGCCTGCGCAGGGCTCCGGCGCCCGACGTTCGGCGAATCTCACCGGCGGAGTCATTTTCTCATCGCGACCGCAGCGTCCTTCACCGCGCTCACGATCTTGTCGTACCCGGTGCACCGGCACAGGTTGCCGGCCAGCCAGTAGCGGATCTCGGTGTCGGTCGGATTCGGATTCTTCTCGAGCAGAGCCTTGCCGGCCACGATGAACCCCGGCGTGCAGATCCCGCACTGCAGCGCGGCGTGCTCCAGGAACTTCTGCTGCAGCGGATGCAGCGTCTGCCCTTGGCCACGCCCTCGATGGTCTCGACCCGGTGTCCCGCCGACCTCGCAGCCCAGCACGAGGCACGAGCAGACCAGCCGGCCGTCGAGCATGACGCTGCAGGCGCCGCAGTCGCCGGAGGCGCAGCCTTCCTTGCTGCCGGTGAGCTGCAGGGTGTCGCGGAGCACGTCGAGCAGCGTGTCCTCCGTCTCGCAGAGGAACTCCGACGGCGTCGCCGTTCACGGTCGTCTCGATGTGGTGCTTGGCCATCAGGCAGTCCTCGCTCGGTCCAGCGCGATCAGCGCCGCGCGGCGTGTCAGCACGCCGGCGACCTGGATGCGGAATTCGATCGTTCCTCGCTTGTCGTCGATCGGGGCGCAGGCCGCCCGCGCGGCGGCCTCGAGCCGGTCCTGGGCGGGCCGGTCCAGGCGGCTGCCGACGATGGCCTGGGCGGCCGCCGGCACCAGCAGCACCCGTGCGGCCACCGCGCCCAGCGACACGCGCGCCGCGGTGATCGTGCCGCCGTCGTCCACGGTCAGGTTCACGCCCGCGCCCACCACCGCGATGTCCATCTCCGTGCGCGGGATGAAGCGCAGGTAGGCGTCGCTCGAGCGCGGGGGCCGGGGCGGCAGCAGGAAGGAGACGACGAACTCCCCCTTCTTCAGCGCCAGCTTGCGGGGTCCGAGCATGACGTCCTCGACCGGCAGGTCGCGTCGGCCCTCGCGGCCCGGCCAGCGTGGCGACGGCGCCCGCGGCGATGAGCGCCGGGACGCTGTCGGCGGCCGGCGAGCCGTTGCAGAGGTTGCCGCCCATCGTGGCGCGTCCCTGAACCTGGGTCGAGCCGATGAGGTTGGCGGCCTCGATCACCCCCGGCCACACCTGCTTGAGCCGTGGGGTGCTCCTTGAGCTCGGCCCCGGTCACCGCGGCGCCGATGCGCCAGCCGCCCTTTTCCTCGGTGACCGCGCGGGTCTCCTTGATCTTCTTGATGTCGACGATCAGAGCGGGGTCGACGACGTCGGCCCGCATCTGGACCAGCAGGTCGGTGCCTCCGGCCAGGATCCGGGTCTCGCCCGGCGCCCCGGACAGCAGCGCCACCGCCCCCTCCAGCGTGTCAGGTGCTTCGTATCGCATGTGTGGGGATCGCCCTCTTTCGTGGAGTCGAGTATGTCCGACAGAGCATGACGACCCTTGCGCCCCGTGTCAATTGGTTGTCGTTACAGGCCGTAACGTGTGGTCAGCACCCCCGGCCCCCGTCTACGTGACCGACTCCGGCGCCACCCAGCGCCCGGTGCGCGCCGATTCGTAGATCGCCAGGGGCACGCGGAGCATGCGGGTGGCGGCGTGGATGTCCTGCTGGGGCTGGCGCCCGGCCAGCAGCCCGTCGACGAAGTCGACCGCCGCGCCGTCGAACCCCAGGCGCCAGTCGGTCGGCACCTGGTAGCTGACCGTCTCCGTGCCCTTGATCACCATCACCGGGGGCATGTCGAGCATCTCGCCGGTGCACCGGGTGACCCAGATGATGCCGCGCGTGCCGTGGATCTCGAAGAACTCGTCGGCCCGGTAGTAGCGCGAGCGCAGCGTCATCTCCGGTGCGTAGGTGTAGTCGATGATGCCCAGGCAGTCGCGTCCCTTGAAGCGCCACATCGCCGCGCTCGGCGTCTCCTGGGTGAAGTCCGAGCCGCGGCTGACGATGGCCGAGACGTCGCCGATCTCACCGATCCAGAGCGCCGCGGTCGCGTACTTGTGCACGCCGTCGTCGTAGAGCGCGCCGCCCGGGTTGCGGCCGGGATCGCGCCGCCACACCAGGGCGTCGGGATCGAGCTCGATGGCCTGCCCCGTGATCGTCTGCGCGCGCGTGGTGTGGATCCGCACCAGCGAGGGCTCGCCGATGACCCCGGCGTCGAGCAGCGCCTTGGCCTTGAGGATCGGCGGGTAGTAGAGAAAGTTCTCGGTGACGCGAAAGGTGGTGCGCGCCCGCGCCACCGCGGCAGCGATGCGCTCGGCCTCGGCGATGGAGATGGCCAGCGGCTTCTGCGCCGAGACGTGCTTGCCGGCCGCGAGCGCCGCCACGATCTGATCGGCGTGCATCCAGGTGGGCGTGAGCAGCTCGACCGCGTCGACCGCGGAGTCGTCCAGCACCTGCGCGAAGTCCGAGTAGAGCCGGGGCGTGATGCCCCACTCGCGCGCGCGCCGCTTGGCCCGCTCGGGATCGGTGTCGCAGAGCGCGACCACGTCGCAGTGCGGGTGCTGCAGGTACCCCGGCGCATTGAGCTGGGAGATGTTGCCGCAGCCGACGATGGCCAGGCGCACGCGATCCATACGCGTGGGGTCACCTCTCGCCGCGACTGTACAACAGATCGATCGAAAGGGCGGCGCGTGTCGGCGGGCGCGTCGTCGTTCGTGACACAATCGCGCCGAGGCCTGGCGCAGACCGGCCGCGGCCACGGCGCACGGAGCGCCCCGCAAGGAGACCAGATGAGAATCGGACGACGAAGCTTCATCGCCCGCGCAAGCGCGGTGACGGCCGCCACCGCGACGGTCATGGTGGATGCGCCGAGCGTGATGGCCCAGCCGAAGTTCCAGTGGCGCATGTCCACGGCCTGGCCCAAGCAGCTCGACGTCCTGCAAGGCCTGGCGGGACGACTGGCGCAGGTCGTCGAAGAAATGAGTGGCGGCCGATTCCGTATCGAGGTCTTTCCGAGTGGGCAGATCATGCAGGCCTTCGAATGCTTCGACGCCACCTCCAAGGGCACGATCGAGGCGTTCATGGGCACGGCCAGCTACTGGGCCACGCCGATCGCGAACCCGCGATGCAGTGGTTCATGACCGTTCCGTTCGGGATGGATCCCCAGGGCATGGCGTCCTGGTACTACCAGGGAGACGGACGCAAGCTCTGGGAGGAGACGTACGCCCCGTTCAACTGGTGCCGCGTCTGGGCCCCTCGTTCGCTCCGCAGATGGGCGGCTGGTTCAAGAAGAAGATCAACACGACCGCCGACTACAAGGGCCTCCGCATGCGGATCGCGGGCTCGGCGGGATGGTCGTCGCCCGGGTCGGCGGCACGGCCGTCGTCACGCCGGCCGGCGACATCTTCGGGGCCTTCGAGCGCGGCGTCATCGACGCGGCCGAGTGGGTCGGGCCCCACGACGACATGAAGCTCGGCCTGCAGAACACGGCGCGGTACTACTACTACCCGGGCTGGCACGAGCCGGGAACGGTGAGCGACTTCGGCTTCAACGCGCAAGGCGTACGAGGCGCTCCCGGCCGACCTCAAGCGCATCCTCGATCTGGCCGCGGCGTCGATCCAGGTCCACGGCAGCACGGAGTACCACACGAAGAACGCCGTCGCGCTCGAGCGCCTCAAGACGGAGTACAAGGGCAAGGTCGAGCTCACCCAGTTCCCGGCGGCGGTCCTGCGGGACCTCAAGAGGGTCGCGACCGAGGTGATCCGGGAGCAATCCGAGAAGAGTCCCATGGCCCGGAAGGTGAGCGCGTCGTACGCCAGGTTCCAGGCGACGCTCGACCCCTGGGACGATCTGGCCGAGGGCTCCTACCACCAGCTGCGTCAGGAAGTGATGGGCCGGCGGCTCGAGGGGGAGCCGGATCGAGAAGGTGCTGCCCGCCCCCGGCTGACTTGTCACGCTGATCGTGCCCGCGTGGGCCGTCACGATCTGATGGCAGATGGCAAGCCCCAGGCCGGTCCCCACCCCGACGCCTTTCGTCGTGAAGCCGGGATCGAAGATCCGCGACAGGTGCTCGGGCGCGATGCCGGCGCCCGTGTCCTCGACGTCGATCCGGACGTGCGCGGCGTCTTCGCACGATCCGCACCCGGATCGTCCCGCGCCGCGGCGATGGCCTGGATGGCGTTCACGAGCAGGTTCATGAACACCTGGTTGAGCTGGCCCGGGTGACAGGCGACGAGTGGCACCGCGCCGTACTCGCGAACGATCTCGATGCGACCGCGGTGCAGGTGCTCGACGAGGGCCAGCGTGCTGTCCATGCCCTCACGCAGGTCCGCGGGCTTCCACTCGGCCTCGTCGAGCCGCGCGAAGTTCTTCAAGTTCTTGACGATCGCCGAGATCCGCTGGCAGGCCTGGGCGGTGGTCCGCAGCAGATCGTCCAGCACGCGCACGGTGTCGGCGCGGGGCGGGGCCACGCTCGGCGCGATCTTGCCGAGGCCGCGCAGCACCACGTCGACGTTGCTGGTGATGGCGCCCAGCGGCGTGTTGATCTCGTGCGCCACGCCGGCCACGAGCGCGCCGAGCGCGGCCATCTTCTCCGACTGCACGAGCCGGGCCTGCGTCTGGCGCAGCTCCCGCAAGGTCTCGGTGAGCTGGGCGTTGGCTTCCGTCAGCTCGGTGGTGCGCTGCCGCACCCGCTCGTCCAGCGTGGCGTACACGCGGGCGTTCTCGATGGCCACGCCCGCTTCCGCCGCGATCAGCTCGAGGACTTCGCGGTCCCGGGTCGCGAACGTCCCCGCGCGCTTGTTGAGCACCTGGATGACTCCGGTCACCGCCCCGCGGAACCGGATGGGCACACACACGATCGAGCGCGTCCGGAACCCCGTGGCGGCGTCCACCCGCCGGGCCACGCGGGGATCCAGCTCGGCGTCGGGCACGACGATCGACTCCCCCGTCGCGGCCACCGTGCCCGCAATCCCCTCCCCGACGGCCACCGTCATCTGGCGCAGCGCGCCCGCCGTGACGTCGCCCTCGGCCACCTCCCAGCGCAGGGTGGCGCGGCGCTCGTCGAGGAGCATGACCGAGCTGGCCTCGGCGCCCACCATCTTCTCGGCCAGGCCCATGAGCTTGACGAGCAGCGTCGGCAGATCGAGGTCGGCGCCCAGGACGCGGCTCGTCTCGGCGAGCAGGGCGAGCAGCGCGTGATGGCTCGCGGTCTCGTCGGCGGCGTCGTCCAGCCAGCGGCTCAGCGTGTCGTCGGTGTCCACAGGGGGTGGTCCTTCACCAGGGGCGGTGCCTCGGGTATGATCTCCCGATCCGCATGGCGAATGCCAGAAAACGCATCCTCGTCGTGGACGACGAGCCCCTGGTGGTCAAGAGCCTCGAGGGGCTGCTGTCGCTCGAGGGCGACTACGAGATCCTGGGCTTCACGTCATGCCGGGCGGCGCTGGAAGCGATCCGGACGCGCCCCTGCGACGTGGCCATCTCGGACTACCTCATGCCGGAGATGGACGGCGTGTCGTTCCTCAAGGAGGTCCGGCGCCTGTACGTCGAGGTGCCGCTGATCATCCTGACCGGCTACGCCGACAAGGACAGCGCGGTGCGGGCCATCAACGAGATCGGGCTCTACCATTATCTCGAGAAGCCGTGGAACAACGACGACCTGCTTCAGATCATCGATGGCGCGCTGAACCAGCGGCTGCAGATCCATCGACTGCAGGAGTACGCCCGCGAGCTGGAGGCGCGGGTCCAGCAGCTCACCCGCCAGCTGTCCGCGCTCCGCGGCTGAAGCGCGCGGAGTCCAGCTCCTCCGGCCGTTGCAGCTTGCGGTTCCAGCGCGTCAACGTGGCCGTGGCGCCGTGGTCGCGCAAGACTTGTAGATAGATGAAGTGCCCTTCCTGCAGATTCGGCACCCAGGTCCCCACGTTGAAGTACCAGCGGTCGTCCTCCGCCGACAGCCGATGCGCGTCGGGCTGGTGCGAGTGGCCGAACACGACGTAGCGCACCCCGACGGCGTCGGCGATGGTCCGCGCGATCTCGCGGAGGTTGCGGTGGTCGTTGATCGTCTTCGCCCGCTTGACCCAGCTGGCGCCCAGCCCGGCGGCCAGCGCCGCCGACAGGGCGCCGGCGGCGAGCCGGCCCCGGCGGTTGCGCGGCGCGGCCAGCCACAGGCCGGCCGTCAGCGCGACGCCGGCCGCGACGATGTCCACCGCGAAGCTCTTGACGGTGCGGCGCAGGCTGCCGAGCACGGGGCGCTCGCGCAGATCCTCGATGCCCGCCAGCGTCGCGGCCGACAGCCCGTGCGTCGTCTCCAGCTCGCGCCGGACCGCCGCTTCGCGGTCGGCGATCGCGCGCTCGGCGTCCGGCCACGGACGGTTCACCTTGCGCAGTGTCCGCGCGATCATCTCGACGTAGTAGTACGGAAGCCGGAAGGCCAGCAGTGGGTTCTTGGCCAGCAGCCGCCCCAGGTAGCGCGGGATCGAGTTGACGTTCTCGATCGCGGCCGGATCGACCATGGCGATGCGCGCGGCGAAGTAGCGCATGGAGAAGGCCGACAGCGGCAGGTGGATCTGCTCGGGGTGGTTGGGGAGCACCGGACACAGGTTGTGCTCGTTCGTGCAGAAGGGATCGTACTGGCAGCCGTGCTCGACGTAGAGCAGGCCCTGGTCCAGGTAGAACCACGGCAGGAAGTGCAGGCGCGCCTGGATGGCCGCCTTCATGTCCAGGTAGTTGGTGTCGGCGGGATGGTGCTGGGCCAGCACGAGCCGGAAGTGCTCCTGGACCTGCGGCCAGTACATCTCCACGTCGTGGTTGCCACGCAGGATGTAGATCTCGTTGCCGGCGAGCAGGAAGCGCGCCAGCGCGAGCAGGAGCTGGGGGTGGCTGCGCAGCACCCGATCCAGCTTCCACACCGACTTCTCCCACTCGGTGCCGGGAAAGAAGCGGCGGTCGGAGGCGGTGAGCGTCACGCCACGCAGCAGCCGCTCGGTGGGATCGGGCGCCTCGGTCATCTGGAAGAACTCGACGAAGTCGCCGTCGATGATGAGCCGCCACCGCCGAGAACCGACGTAGGACAGTCGATAGTGGCGGAGGAAATCGGCGAAATCCTCGTCGAAGTGGAAGAAGCGGCCGGCCGGATTCCGCTCGGCCTCGCTCAGGTGCAGGTCGCTGACGACGAGGTAGTTGAAGTCCTCGGCGGGCGCCGGCATGGTCGCTAGCTGTAACATCATCGCCGACCGGCCGCAATGACCGAAACCTCCCGTCCGGAAGATCTCCTCACCCGCGTCGGCCTGTTCGCCGCGCTGGGCCGCGTCGAGCTCGCCAAGCTGGCGGCCTACCTGGATCCCGTCGAGCTCACCGCCGGCGGCGAGGTGTTCCGGCAGGGCGACAGCGGCGACAGCCTCTACGTCGTGGCCGCAGGGACGCTGGGCGCCTTCGTGGCCGCGGCCGACGGCCGGAGCGCGCTCCGGGTGGGCACGCTCACGCCGGGCGATCTCTTCGGCGAGATGGCGCTCTTCACCGGGCAGGCGCGCTCGGCCACGATCCGCGCCGACGGCCCGAGCACGATCTTGCAGCTGCCGCGCGAGCGGTTTCTCGCGCTGGTCGTTCGCGAGCCGACGATCTCGCTCACCATCGCCGCCACCCTGAGCCAGCGGCTACGCTCGGCCAACGAGGCGCGGGTCGAGCACGCCTCCTTCGTGGCCACCGCGATCGAGGCGGCGCTGCGCCAGCTGCCGGAGGCGCGGCGCGACGCCGTGCTCGAGGCGAGCCTGCTCGACACCCCCGCGGCCGCGCCGCTGCAGGCGCGCTTCGGCGCCGAGGCCGACGCGGTCGCCGCCGATCTGCAGAACCTGGGGGTCGGCGGGAGCGATCTCGGCACCGCGCTGCGCGTGCTGCGCGAGCGATTCGAGCGCGAGCTCGGCCGCGACGGGCTCGCCGCGCGGGCCGGGACGCTCGCGGCCCGGCTCGTGGCCGCCGGCCTCTGGCCCGACGCCCTGGGCGTGCTGGCCCGCGCATCGACCCCGGCCGTCTTCGGCGAGACGCTGGCGCGCGCCCTGCGCGCGGTGCCCGCGCTCGACACGGAGCACGCGCGGCGCTTCATCGAGCACGTGGAGGACGAGCACGCCATCGCCGACGGCGACCTGGCCCTGGCGCGGGCGGCGCTTCATGAATCGCGCGGCGATCCGGGCCGGGCGCTGGCCGTCCTGCGCCGCGCCCTCGGTGGTGCGCTCGTCGCCGACGATCAGGCCACCGGGCCGCGGCTGTCGACCGAGATCGCGCGGCTCTCGACCGGCCGCACGACGGACGCATCGACCGGTGCGCGGCCCACCGCGCCCGCGGCGTCACCGCGGTGGCCGGCCGTCGTCAGCCTGAGCGCCGCCGGCCTCTGCATCGCGATGGCCGCCTGGCCCGGCGCGGGCCAGCTGTGGGCCTTCGTGTGGCTGCTGCTCGGCGCCATCGTGCTGATGATGAGCAAGATCGTGCCGGAGTTCGCCGTCGGTCTCATGCTGGTGACGGGCTGGGTGCTGCTCGGCATCGCGCCGACGGCCGCGGCCCTCGCGGGCTTCGCGTCCAGGGAGTGGCTGTTCGTCATCGCCACCTACGGCCTGGCGGCGGCGACCGCGCGCTCGGGTCTGCTCTTCCGCATCGGGCTGCTGCTCGTGCGCCGATTGCCCCCCGGCGTGGTGTGGCAGGCGGCCACGCTGCTGGTCACCGGCCTGCTGCTCACGCCGCTCGTGCCCTCGAGCACGGGCCGCGTCTCGCTCACCTCGCCGCTGGCGCTGGCCGTGGCCGAGGCGCTGCGCCTGCCCGAGCGCGGACGATCCTCGGCGCTGCTGGGCCTGGGCACGTGGGTGGGCGCCGGGCCGTTGATGTTCGCCTTCCTCAACGGCTCGGGGACGTGCCTGCTCGCCTGGGGCCTGCTCCCGGAAGCGAGCCGGGCTCACTTCAGCTGGGTCGGCTGGTTCGTCGCCGCCGCTCCGCTGTCCCTGCTCGTGGCGCTGGGCTCGCTCGTGCTGCTGCGCGCGATGTTCCCTCCCGAGCCCGTGGCCCAGCTTCCCATGCAGCGCGTCCGACTCCAGGTGGCCGTGCTCGGTCCCGTCGCGCCGCGCGAGCGGGGCACGATCGTCATTCTGGTGCTGACGGTGGCGGGCTGGGTGGCCGCGCCCTGGCTCGGCCTCGAGCTGTCGACGATCGCGCTGCTCGGCCTGCTGGCCACCGTGGCGCTCGGCATCTTCGATCGTCCGGCGCTGCAATCGCTCGACTGGAGCTTTCTGGTCTTCTTCGGCGTCGTCCTGACCGTGGGACGACTCAGCGTGACGGTGGGGCTCGATCGCGCGGCGGCGGGCACCATCGATCGGCTGCTCGGCAGTGCCCAGCCCGGCCCGCTTCTTTTCGTGCTGGCGGTGGCCGGCCTCTGCCTGCTGATCCGGCTGGCCCTCGATCAGGACCTCACCGTCGTGCTGGTGGGCGTCACCCTGGTGCCGGTGGCGCCGCGGATCGGTGTGGATCCGTGGGTGGTGGTCATCACCGTGCTCGCCATGTCGGTCGCGTGGTTCCTGCCCTCGCAGACCATCAGCTACCTCGTGGCGCAGTCGGCGTCGGAGGGCCGGCTCTTCTCCCACGCGCAGGCCCAGCGTTTCGCCCTCGCGTACACTACGCTGGTGCTGATCGGGCTGGCACTCTCGGTCCCGTACTGGCGGCTGCTGGGCCTGCTCTGAGGCCGTCGCCGATGTACGGCCTTGGTCTTACTTGCTGGTCATTGCAACGCAGCGACACTGTGCGCGAGGTAAATCGAACACGGAACAAGGGAGGGACGTCGATGAAGCTGCGAGCCAGGGTGATGGGAGTCGTGGTGTCGAGCCTACTGATGGTGACGGCGCTCGCCGTGGCCCAGGATGGCCCGCCCTCGGGCAAGGTGTGGGTCGAGAGCAGGTCGGTGGCGATCGGCATCGGCGTGAGCTGGGGCGACGGCAAGCTCACGTTCCAGGGCAAGGACCACATCTTCAATGTGAACGGTCTGAGCGTGATCGATCTCGGCGTCTCGAAGGTCACGGCCAACGGCGAGGTCTTCAACCTCAAGAAGCTGTCGGACTTCAACGGCAACTACGTCGCGGGCACCGCCGGTGCGACGGTCGGCGGCGGCGCCGGCGCCGTGATCATGAAGAACCAGAACGGCGTCGTCCTGAAGCTCACGAGCACCAGCCAGGGCGTCCAACTAACCCTGGCCGGCTCCGGAGTCGACATCAAGCTCAAGAATTAGGTTGTTGTTGAGATGGGGGGCCCAGAAATGGCCCCCCATACCCCCCACGCTCCGCGCCCCGGCAAAGCCGTGGCGCTTCGCGAGCGTCGCAGTCACAACGAGATCCCGAAATGGCCCCCATACGCTCAGGACGCCGGCAATGCCGTGGCGCCCCTCAACTGCCCGTCGACCGCGCGTTGACCGCCATCGCCGACTACGGCCGGCCGCTCAAAACCGGCCAGATGCTAGGCGGCGAGGCGTTCCCGACTGCGGCGTAGGCCGCCTACGCCGCAGGGAGGGAACACCGAGCCAACGACGCAGATGGCCGGTTTTCAGCGGCCGCTCCTACCGGCGCAGGCGGGCGTGCCAGCGGGCGAGAATTGGCGGCGCCCACCAGTTCCAGCGACCCAGCAGGCGCATCGTCGCGGGCACCAGGAGCGCGCGGACGATCGTGGCGTCCAGGACGACGGCGAGGCCCATGCCGATGCCGATGGCCTTGATCACCACGAGATCGGCCATGGCGAAGCCGAAGAAGATGGCGGCCATGATGGCGGCCGCCGCGGTGATCAGCCGCCCCGTGCGCTCGAGCCCCACGCCGACGGCCTGCGTGTTGTCGTTGGTCCGCAGATACTCCTCGCGAATCCGGGACAGCAGCAGCACGCCGTAGTCCATCGAGAGACCAAAGATCACGCAGAACATGACCAGCGGCGTGGCGGTCTCGATGGGACCCGGGGTGAAGCGCAGCCAGCGCGCCAGGTGTCCGTCCTGGAAGATCCACACCAGCGCCCCATATGACGCGCTGATCGACAGGAAGTTCATGAGCACGGCCTTGGCCGGCAGCAGGATCGAGCCCAGGAGCACGAACAGCACGACGTAGGTGGCGGCCACGATCAGCGCCACCGCGCGCGGCGCGTGGGCGCGCACCAGCGCGAGGAAGTCGATGTCGAAGGCCGTGTGGCCGGTGACGAGCAACCGTCCCTCCACCGGCGGGTGCGTGTCGCGAATGAGCCGCACGAGGTCGCGCGCCTCGTCGCTGCTGCCGAGGGCGCTGGTGTGCACGACCAGGAGCGCGATGTGCCGTCCCATGGTCTGGGCCAGGGCCCCCTGGATCGCGGGAGGGCCGGTGGCGCGCATGACCGCCAGCATCTGGTACTGGCCCAGCGGGAAGGACGGATCCAGATCGACGAAGCTCTCGACGCGCAGCACGCCCGGCAGCTTGGCGAGCCAGCGGCTCACGCCGTACAGCTCGGCGACCCGCGGCGCGCCCAGGGGTGAGCCCGCACCGAAGTCGAGGATCACGAGGATGCGGGTGGTCTCCTGGCCGGGAAATTCTCGCCGGACGAGCTCCTCACCCCGCCGCGACTCGGCGGTGGGCGGCAGCATCTCGATGTCGCTCGAGGCCAGCCGAATCCGTGCGAAGGGCGAGCCCAGCAGGAGCAGGACGGCCGCCACCGGGATCAGCACGCGCCAGGGATGGTTCATGACCACGGTGGTCAGGCGCACCCAGAAGCCACGCCCTGCCGTCCGGCCACCCCCGCGCGAGATCGGCAGCCGCCAGGCGTCCAGGCGCGGGCCCAGCACCGCCAGCAGCGCGGGCAGGAACGTGAGCCCGTACAGGACGGCGAAGAAGACGACGAGCGTGCCGCACAGCCCGATCGATCCCAGGTTGCCGAGCCCGAGCGAGTAGAGGCCGAGCAGCCCGACGGCCACGGTGAGGCCCGAGAAGAGGATCGCCGAGCCGGCCGTCGCCATCGTCCGGCCCAGCGCCTCCTCCCCGCCCCGATGTCGGATCTCCTCGCGATGACGACTCACGATGAACAGCGAGTAGTCGATGGCGACCGCCAGGCCGATCATCGTGATGACGTTGACCGCGTAGAGGGAGACGGAGGTGACCCGGCTGAGCAGGAACGTCCCGGCCATCCCGCCCGCCACCGCCAGGAGCCCCACACCGAAGGGAACCGCCGCGGCCACCACGGAGCCGAAGACCAGCAGCAACAGCGCGGGCACCACGGGCAAGATCACGAGCTCGGCGCGCTCGACGTCGCGCCGGGTGATCTCCGTGAAGTCCCAGTGCAGCGCCAGCGCGCCCGCCGCGGTCACGGAGAGGATCTTCGAGCGCACGAGCGGCCGGAGCGCCCCGTAGCTCTCGGCTCCTTCGGCCACGAACACCATGGACTCGACGGCCGCGGTGTGGCCCTTGAGCTCGACGGTGACACGCGTGTGGTGGCCGTCGCGCGAGAATCGCTCCGGCTCGGGCGGCCTGACGTTCCAGGCCGTGCGGATGGCCGCCACGCGGGGATCGTTCACCAGCGGCGCCAGCGCGCGCTCGACCTCGGCCCGGAACGCCGGATCGGTGACGGGCAGGGTCCTGGAGCCGAACACCAGGTGGAAGGCCAGCGGGCGCTGCGGCAGGTCGCGATTCATCAGCATGAGCGCCTGGCCGGACTCGGTCTCGGTGGGGACGAAGGCGGTGTCGAAGCGGCCGCCGTGGCGCATCAGCCAGAGCGATGCCCCCGAGGACAGGACCGACAGGATCAGGACGGTCCAGCGGTAGCGATGGACGAAGCGGCCCCAGGACTCGAGCACGCTCACTTCATCTATCGAGAGCGCGCGGCCCCGCTCGGGGCCGTGGACATGGCGGCCAGGCTACGGGCGATCAGGGCCCGCCAGGTGGCGCAGCCGCTTCTCCGCCTCGCTGATCGGAGAGGGGCCGTGCATCATGGCCCGGGCCATCTCGAGCATCGGGTAGCCGTTGCCGGCCTCGTCCTGGAAGCGGCGGGCGAAGCCCCCGTTCTTGATGTCGTCGAGCACCGCCCGGAAGCGGAGGGCGATCGCCTCACGATCGAGCTCGAGGATGCGCGCCATCCCGCCGAAGACCGCGGTGGGCCCGTGGTCCTCGGAGGCGCGGAAGAAGCCCATCTCGCGGAAGCCGCGGAACACCGCCTCCATCTCGCCCGACATGTACATCTCGAGCACCAGCGCTTCCGGCGCGATGCCGGCCTCGCGGCCGATCTCGAAGGCGACCATGATGGCCGCCCCGAGCAGCGGCCCGATCGTCTGCTCGACGAAGAGGTCGAGGGTCGCCTCGGTCTTGGCCGTCATCTCGATGGCCCCGGCGCGCAGGGCGCCGATCCCGTCGGCCAGCCCCAGCATCCGCTCCCGGGCCCGGCCGCTGCGATCCGCCTCCACGCCCACACAGGTCCAGAAGCCCTCACCGGCCAGATAGCGGGTGCGCGCCGAGACCCCGGCCATGCGGGGCGCCACCAGGATGACGTCGACCGTCTCGGGCGGGTGCACCAGGTCGAAGGCCAGGCTGTAACCCGAGGCGAAGACCACCGCGCCGCCGGGACGAAGGACGGGCGCGATGTCACGCGCGAAGACCTCGGGGATCACCTCGTCGGGCAGGAACACGCACACGATGTCGTCCGAGGACGCGACGTCGAGCGGCACCACGTCGAACCCGTCGGCACGCGCCTGGTCGGCGTACTCGTCGTGCCGGTTACCGATCCGGATCTTGACGCCGGAGTCCCGCAGATTGAGGGCCGCGCTACGCCCCAGGTGGCCATAGCCCAGCACGGCCACCTGCTCGGCGGCCAGCGCGCCGGGCAGCGCGTCACCCGCCCGATAGACCTTGACGTGCCCCTCGCCTGGAGTGGTCATCGAGTGGGAAAAGTACCACGCTCAGCCGGATCGGTCATCGCACTATCCCACCCCCGGCGAGCCGGGCTCCCAGGGGGGCCGTCAACTCGTGGCCGATCGGCGCCCGGTATAGCCGTGGGTCTGAAACCACGCGACGGCGTCGGCAAGCGCCTCGCGCACGTCGGTTTGGGGCAGCCCCAGCTCGTGCACCGCCCGGACGGGACTGAAGTACATGCCCCGGCGCGCCATCCGGACGGCCGCCAGCGTGACCGCCGGCGCCCGGCCGGTCACGTGCGCCAACCCCTCACAGCAGCTCGCCGCGACCCACGCGATCGCCAGCGGCACCCGGACGCGCGGCGCCCGACGGCCGGTGATCTCGGCCAGGATCCCGAACAGCTCGCTGAGCCGGAGATTCTGATGGCCGAGGATGTAGCGCTCGCCCGGCTTGCCGCGCTCGGCGGCCAGCAGGTGGCCGCGGGCGACGTCGCGCACGTGGACCGCGTTGAGCCCGGTGTCCACCGTGGCGACCATCCGGCCGCGCAGGAAGTCCAGGATCATCTGCCCGGTCGGCGTGGGCTTCACGTCCCAGGGCCCGAGCGGCGCCGAAGGATTCACCACGATCACCGGCAGACCACGGCGCGCGAAGTCGAGGGCCAGCTGTTCGCCGAGGAACTTGGACCGCTCGTAGTGGCCGCTCAGGTCGTCCAGGGTGACCGGCGTGTCCTCGGTGCCCGGCTGGCCGTCCGGGGAGACGCCCAGGGCCGCGACGGTGGAGGTGTGCACGACTCGGTTCACGCCCGCCTCGCCGGCCGCCTCGAGCACCACGCGGGTGCCGTCGACGTTCGTGCGATAGAGCCCCGCCGGGTCCGGCGTCCACAGGCGGTAGTCGGCGGCCACGTGATACACGGTCTGCACGCCGTCGAGCGCGCGCCGCACCGAGCCCGGATTGAGCAGATCGCCGTCAGCCACCTCGACGCGCAGCCCCTGGAGCGCGCGTCGATCGGCACGCGGCCGCGCCAGCACCCGAACGGTGGCGCCCGCCGCCACCAGCTCCCGCGCGACGTTGGCGCCGACAAACCCCGTCCCGCCCGTGACTAGTGCGTCGATAGCGTCCTCTCGAGGCCTGCCGCTGGGTACCAGGGGCCCATCATCGGCAGCGATGGTGCCAAGCCAAAGGCCTCAGCGCGATAGGACCTTCGTCCAACATCGAACACGGGCCCGCCCCTGCCGACCGCGCGGGTCTAAGCTACGCCTGAGCCCAATTGACGTGCGCTACCATCTTCTACCGCTGATTGTCCTCGCCGGGGGCCTTCTCCTCGCGGCGACCCCGACACCGTCCCTCGATCTGTCCGTCGAGCAGCAGCAGCGTCTGGCGGCCGGCGACGTCGTGGTGCTCGATACCCTGCCGCCCGGCGCGAGCAAGGCCGCCCGCGGCGCCACCGGCATGGCGATCGTGCGCGCGGCGCCCCCGCAGGTGTGGCGCGTGCTCACCGACTATCGCGGCCACGTCAGGTACTACCCGCGGGTCATCGGCGTGGAGGTGCTGGAAGCCGACGAGCGGCACGCGCTCGTCCGCTACGAGATCGGCATCGGGCCCACCTCCTTCACCTTTCACCTGAACAAGTATCCGGATCCGGTTCGCCGGCGCATCGAATGGCAGCTGGCCGAGGGACGGGCCAACAGCATCTTCCGGGAGAACTCCGGCTACTGGCAGATCGACGACGCCAGCGGCGGCACCATGGTCACCTACGCGATCGCGGTACGAACGACCCTGCCAGGATTCTTCACCTCCGGGAGCGAGCGGCAGAGCGTCATCGACACGATCACCTCGATGCGCAAGCTCGTCGAGAGCGAGGCGGGCGCGCCGCCCCGCTGATCAGCGGACCGGGGTCTGCCGTGGCTGGATGACGGCGGCGGCGAACAGCTCGAGCGATCGGCAGACCTGCGCGTGCGACAGGGCGCCGAAGCTGCACACCAGGAGCAGCGTGTCCACGCCGATCGCCTCCAGCCGCTGCACCCCCTCGGCGACCTGATCCGGGGCGCCGATGAGGAAGCCGCCGATGCCCGCGAGCTCGTCGTACGTCCGCCCGCCCCACACCCGAGCCGTCAGCTCCTTGAGACGCGCGTCGGAGAACTCGGCGGGCGGCGGGGGCGCCGCCAGGGACGACAGGTGCCAGAATCCCTGCAGCGCCACGGCGCCTTCCGCCCGCGCGACCTCGGCCGTCTCGGCCACGTAGGTCTCGCGGCACAGCAGCAGCCGCGGCCGGTACGGACCGACTCCCGGCCGTTCGGGCCGCCGGCCGATCGCCGCCCGATACTCCTCGACGCACCGGGCGACGACGTCGGTGGGCGTGAAGTGCATCGCCACCGGCCACCCGCGCGCACCGACTCGGGCCACCGACTCCGGCCGGCTCGCCACCTCGTGCAGCGGCGGATGGGGGTGCGAAAAGACGCGGGGCCGCAGGCTGAACTCGGGGAAGCTCCAGAACCGGCCCGCGTGGCTGGTGCGCTCGTGCGTCCACGCCTTGACCAGGATCTCGATCGCCTCCTCGGTCATGGCCACGCCGTCCTCGAACTTGATGCCGAGCTGCGCGAACTCCCCCGGCCGCACGCCCTTGCCGACGCCGAAGTCGAAGCGCCCCTGCGCCAGGTTGTCGAGCATGGCGGCCTCGGCGGCCAGCCGCAGCGGGTGATGGAAGGGCAGCGCGTTGACGTAGTTGCCGAAGCGCATCCGGCGCGTGCGCTGCACGGCCGAGGCGATCATCAGATTGGGGCTGGGCAGCAGCGAGTAGTCGGTGAAGTGGTGCTCGGCGAACCAGCACTCGCCGAAGCCGAGCGTCTCGGCCAGCGCGATCTGATCCAGCATCTCGGCGTAGGCCTGCGCATGCGGCGCGCCGCGCCCCTGGCAGTAGTAGAAGAGTCCGAAATCCATCGTGTCTGAAGCTATACCACCCGGCCCGTGGCTGGACTTCGGCATCTTTCTCGGTTAAGGAGAACGGGACCAAAGCATGGGGGCGCCGTGAAAGAGATCCGGGTGGTCGGGCTGGCCAAGGCGTTCGGCACGACGCCGGCCGTGGATCACGTCTCGTTCGAGGTGCCGGCCGGCTCGCTCGCCACGCTGCTCGGGCCGAGCGGCTGCGGCAAGACGACCACACTCCGGATGCTGGCCGGCCTGGAGAAGCCCGATGCCGGCGAGGTGCACGTGGGCAGCCGCTGCCTCACCTCCGCGGCGCGGGCGATCTTTCTCTCGCCCGAGAAGCGGCGCATGGGCATGGTCTTCCAGAGCTACGCCATCTGGCCGCACATGACGGTCTTCGAGAACATCGCCTTTCCGCTGCGCGAGAAGCGGATGCCGGCCGCCGAGATCCGCGAGCGGGTGATGGCCATGCTGCAGACGCTCGGCCTGCAGGGCTTCCACGATCGGCCGGCTCCCCTGCTCTCGGGCGGCCAGCAGCAGCGCGTGGCGCTCGGCCGCGCGCTGGTCGCCGATCCCGAGGTGCTGCTCCTCGACGAGCCGTTCTCCAATCTGGACGCGCGGCTGCGCGAGGAGATGCGCCTGGAGCTCAAGGAATTGCAGCTGCGGGTCGGAGTCACCACGGTGTTCGTCACGCACGATCAGGCCGAGGCCATGATCCTGTCCGACCGGGTGTTCGTCATGAACGCCGGGCGGATCGCGCAGGAAGGCACGCCGCGGCAGATCTACGAGGAGCCGTGCTCGGCGTTCGTGATGGACTTCCTGGGCCAGGTCGATCACGTCCAGGCCCGGGTGGCCCGGCGGGCGGACGGCGCCTACGTCGCGCGGGCTGACGACGTCACCGGCGGCGAAGTCCCGCTGGCCGCGGACCAGGCCTGGCAGGAGGGCCAGGCCGTCGTGCTGTCGTTCCGCTCCACCGACGTCCAGGTCGGCGCGAAGGCGACGGACGGCCACTGGCGAGGCACGATCGTCTCCGCGGTGTACCTGGGTGACCGCGTGGAGTACGTCGTGGCGCTGGGCGCCGCCCGGGTCCGCGCCTCGGGCCCGGTGATCGAGCCGCTCGACCGCGGCACCGTCGTGCAGCTGCAGATTCCCGCCAGCGCCATCCGCGCGTGGCCCGCATGAGTCGTGGCCGGCGTCGAGGGGCGCCGTGCGGCAGAGCATCGCCAAG
>CAVZOE010000022.1:0-8784 GCA_963776725.1 uncultured Candidatus Rokubacteria bacterium
GCTGCCTCACGAGCTGAACCTGCACGAGCGCAAGTTTCTCGAGCTGGCGCGAGCCCTGGCCGGCCAGCCGCGCGTCATCCTGCTGGACGAGGTGCTGTCCGGCCTCAACCCCGGCGAGATCGCCAGCGCGATCGGTCTGATCAGACAGATCCAGGCCCGCGGCGTGGCCATCCTGTTCGTGGAGCATCTGCTGCGCGCGGTGCTGGCGCTGTCGGACCGGCTGGTGGTGCTGAACGAGGGCGAGGTGATCGCCACCGGCAGCCCGCACGAGGCCATGCGCGCCGCGCGCGTCGTCGAGGTCTACCTGGGGACGCCGCATGTTGCTTGAGGTGCGGCACGTGTCCATCGCCTACGGCGATGCCCCCGCGGTGTGGACGCCACGCTGCAGGTGGCCGCCGGCGAGATCGTCTCCGTCATCGGACCCAACGGCGCCGGCAAGAGCACGCTGGTGAACGCCATCGCCGGCCTGCACGGCGCCCGCTCGGGCGAGTTGCGCCTGGACGGCGTCGACCTCAACGCCCTGCCAGCGCACCTGGTGTGCCGCCAGGGCATCGCCCTGGTGCCCGAGGGGCGCCGGCTGTTCACGCGGATGTCGGTGGAGGAGAATCTCGAGATGGGCTGCTACCGGAGGGAAGCGCGCCGGGCCCGCCAGGACACCCTGGACCGCGTGTACCGGCTCTTTCCCGATCCTGCGCGACCGGCGGCGCCAGCTGGCCGGCTCGCTCTCGGGCGGCCAGCAGCAGATGGTGGCCATCGGCCGCGGTCTCATGGCCCAGCCCCGCCTGCTGCTGCTCGACGAGCCCTCGCTCGGCCTGGCGCCGACGGTCGTCGAGCAGATGTTCCGGATCATCCGCGCGATTCACGCCGAGGGCGTGGCCATCCTGCTCGTGGAGCAGAATGTCCCGCAGGCGCTCGATATCGCCGACCGCGCGTATGTGCTCGAGGAGGGGCGGGTGGTGGCCGACGGGCCGCCGTCAATCTTGCGGCAGCAGTTGCGCATCCAGCAGGCGTATCTTGGCGTGCGCGACGGAGACGACGTCAACCGTTGAAGGGAGGCAGCCGATGAGCGTGATCAAGGTGCGAGATCTCGCGTACGTCCGCCTGCGGGCGCCGGACCTCGACGTCATGGAGGAGTTCCTCACCCACTTCGGGATGATCCGCGCGGCGCGGACGCCGAACGCGCTCTACATGCGCGGGACCGACCCGACTCATCACATCCACGTGACGGAGAAAGGCGAGCCCAAATTCCTCGCCTTCGGGTACCACGCCGGCCAGCGAGGACGACCTCGCGCGGCTCGCGCAGGCGCCCGGCGCCTCCGCGGTCGAGTCCATCGACGAGCCCGGCGGCGGCAGGCGGGTGCGGCTGCGCGAGCCCAACGGTTACCGGATCGAGGTCGTGCACGGCATCGCCACGCCGCCGGCCATCCCGGTGCCCGTACAGCCGATGAATACCGGGACGGCGCCGCTGCGGCGGGCCGGCGTGCTGATGCGGCTGCGCAAGTCGCCCACGCCGATCAAGCGCATCGGGCACGGCGTGCTCGGCACGCCGAAGGTCCGCGAGACGGCGCAGTGGTTCCGCGACACGCTGGGGTTCATCCGCTCGGACGACGTGTACGCCGGCGAGAAGGACCACCTCATCGGCTCGTTCAATCGCTGCGACTGCGGCGACGAGTACGTCGATCACCACACGCTGTTCTGCGTGCAGAACGAGCGGGCCGGGCTCAACCACGTGTCGTTCGAGGTGCCGGACGTCGACGCGGTGTTCAAGGACCACGAGTGGCTGACGAGGCTCGGCAAGTACGACCACATGTGGGGCGTGGGACGCCACCTGCTCGGCAGCCAGGTCTACGACTACTGGGCCGACCCCTGGGGCCGGGTGCACGAGCGCTGGGCCGATACGGATCGTCTGAACGCGCGGAGCCGGCCGAACCTGCTACCGGCGGGCGAGGCCCTCGTGAGCCAGTGGGGCGAGGATCCACCCGAGCGCTTCATCCGCCACGTCAGTGTTTAGTGGGGGGCCCCGATATGGCCCCCCACACCCCCAACGCTTCGCGCCCCGGCGGAGCCGTGGCGCTTCGCGAGCGTTGTAGTCACATACGGGGCATGGCCTCCCACCCCTCGGCGTTCGGAGCGCTCCGGCGAAGCCGGGGCGCTCCTCGTTAAAACGCCGCCGCTACCGGTTACGTCCTGGTGGCACCGAGCACCGGCGGCGGGCTTGCCGTTGTGCTCGGTGGCGGGCTTGCGAGGGGCGGCGGGGCGTGCGTCTGGGTGTGCGGCGGCGCGTGATTCTTGCGGACGGCGTGAGCCGTCGAAGGCGGCCGGCTTCTGACCGCCGGGTTCCTGGCGGCCGGGGAAGACGCGGTTGGCCGGCTCGCCGGGGAGCTGGCGCGGCGTGGGATGCGGCGCCGCGGGGACCTGACCCGTCGATGGCTGAGCGGGTCGCGCCGGAGCCGCCGGCGCCGGTTGAGTCACCGGAGGCGCCGGCTGTGCCGCGCGGCGCTCGGGCTGCTCACGCGGCGTGGTCGGCAGCGTCGTTGTCGGACCGTGAGGCCGCTCGCCGGCCGCTGGCGGTGTGGCCGGCGCGGGTGCTGCCGGTCCACCTGGAGCCGTCGGCGCTCCCGGTGCACCAGGGGTCTTCGGTGCCGCCTCGGGCCGCGGGGTGGCCTGCCGCGGTTGGTCGGGCCCGGCCTCGCGCCGCGAGTCGAAGCGCGGCGGTGCCGGTGACCGCGGCCGCTCGGGACCACTCGATGCGAACGGCGGCCGCGAGGGCGGTGTTGGCGTCGTCGCCGCGGGCTTGGGCGCCGGCACGATCTTCGGCGCCGGCGTCGCGACCGCCGGGGTGACGGCCGGTGCGCCATCCTTGCCCTTGCCGCCCTCGGGACGCTCGGAACGCTCCGGACGCGCCGGTCGCCGGGTCGCCACGACCGGTCGATCGATCGTGTGCGCTGGCGGCTTCGCCCCCGGGCCGTTGGCGATGACGAAGTCCGACGTGTCCGGCTTCACGTTCAGACGGCCGTGAACCGGCTGCATCTGGCGCACGTCGACGTTCTGCATGCGCGCGTCGTGCACGCCGCGCCGACCAAACGCGTCCTGGGGCACCGCCACCACCGCGTTGTGGACGTTCACGTTGCGGTACACGTTGATGTTGCGTCACGTTGACCACGGTCGTGTTGTTGATGACGACGTTGTTCACGACGCGTGGACCGCCCCAGCCGCCCCAGTACGGCCGGCCGATGTAAGCGCGGCGGGCCCCACCACGGAACGATCGGCTCGCCCCAGCCCAGCGCGACCCAGCTGACGAACGGGCGCCGACCGCGACCTGCACGCCGCGACGCGCCGAAGAACGCGACGAGCGCCGGCGAGTACACGGGCCGCACGATGATCGGGCCCGGCGCCCACGCCCAGTAGCCGTGCCAGCGAAGACCCAGCGGCCATAGTGGTACGGCGCCCAGCCCCACGGCGCGGTAGTCGACCCACGTCCAGCCGTAGTACGGATCGTGACCCACCGGCCGGTGCTGTACGGCGCCCAGTCGGCCGGGACGTCGCGCGGCACCCACACGGGGCCGTAGTTCGGCACCTCGTCGCCAGTCGCCGTAGTGGTCGAGATCGTCGACGCCGTAGACCGTCGAGCCCACGTAGCGCGAGCTCGTGGAGTCGAGCAGCTGATCGGTGCGCACGTAGTTCCAGTTGTCCCAGTCGTCGAGCTGCGGAGCGACGAAGCTCTGGACGGCTGGCGCGGCGGCTGCGTCCAGGACGACCTCCTCGCTTGGGGCGATCGAAACGGCCTGCCCGCCGGCGGGCGTCATCGTGGCGCGACCGGAGCGCCGCGTGATGAACGACGTGCGCTCGGCCGTGACGTCCACGCGGTAGTAGCCGGGCGCCTCGATCGTGAACGCCGCCTGCGGCGTGTCGACCTCCACCGTGTGGCCTGGATCCACGCTGCGCAGGTCGAGGGAGATGTGGCCGGAGGTGACCTTCAGCTGAACGAAATCGGGTTCCTGGTTGACGAGGCCCAGCTGGGTGTCGGTCCACGCCCGCACGAAGGCGCGGCCCCCGATCTGGAGCTCGAGGTTGCCGTGGCTGCTCGTGTAGAGCTCGTCGCCGGGTGCGAGCGGCGTGTTGACCTGAGCCGCGCCCCAGTCGGGCGCGCCGGGCCGCCAGAACGAGACGTCACCGTTCAGATAGCTCAGGCGGGGAGGCGTGCGTCCGATCGCTTCGCTCGCGCCGTTGGAAGGCGCCGGCGGCGGAGGGGGAGCCGGCGCCGCGGCCCTCGCGCCCGGCACTGCCATCAGCAGCATGCTCAGGCCCAGCAGGATTGCCGTAAGCCGCGTCGCCCAGGTTCTCATGGCTGCACTCCTCCCAACAGCTTGGACGGCCGACCGGGCGGGGGCATTCGCCCGCCACATCGCTAGCTTAGCGGCGAGCCTCGGCAGCGACCGCACTCGAAAACGAGGGGCGGCGGCCAGACCAGGGATGCGCGGCTTCGAGCTGCGCGGCCAGGCGGAGCAGCGTGGCCTCGTCACCGAAGCGCCCGGCGAACTGCACGCCCAGCGGGAGCCCCTTCGTCGAGGTCGCCAGCGGCACGCTCATGGCTGGATGGCCGGAGGAATTGAACAGCGACGTGAAGCCGATACTGGCGAAGACCGCGGCCAGGTAGCGGTCGGGATGCTCGGTCGACATGTCGAGCACGCCGAGGGGCTGGGGCGGCGCGCACATCGTGGGCGAGAGAATGACGTCATAGTCCTGGAGGAAGCGCGCCACGACGCGACCGACGCGATGCACGACGCCGATCGCGCCCGCGTACTGCGCCGCGGTCATGGTGCGCGCGTCGAGCACGCGATCCCACGTCATGCGCTCCACGTCGCCCTCGGCCAGCGGGCGGCCGAGCGCGGCCGCCCGGGCCTCGAGGCTGTAGGCGATGTTGGCGGCGACGATCACCCGCGTGGCATAGCGCCACTCGGCCTCGTTGACGACGGGCCGGGCCTCCTCGATCGTGTGGCCGAGGCTCGCGCACAGCTTGGCCGCGGCGTGGGCGGCCTCCGCGCACTCCGGATCGACCGGGGAGCTGATCCACGGCGTCACCGTCAGCGCGATGCGCAGCCGGCCGGGATCGCGACCGACCTCGGCCAGGAACGGACCCGCCGGTGGCGGCGCCCAGTACGGATCGCCGACGTCCGGCCCCGAGGTCGCGTCGAGGAGCGCGGCGCTGTCGCGCACGCTGCGCGTCACCGCGTGGCCGATCGAGGCGCCGCCCCAGCCTTCGCCGGCGTCGGGGCCCATCGGGTTGCGGGCGCGCGTCGGCTTGAGGCCGAACAGCCCGCAGGCGGAGGCGGGAATGCGGATGGAGCCTCCGCCGTCGGTCGCGTGCGCCATCGGCAGGATCCCGGCGGCCACCGCCGCCGCCGCGCCGCCGCTCGATCCGCCGGCGCTGTAGCCGAGATTCCACGGATTGCGGGTGGGGCCGAACCGGCGCGGCTCGGTGGACGGCGCCAGCCCCATCTCGGGCGTGTTGGACTTGCCGACGATGACGAGCCCGGCGCGCTTGAGGCGGATGGTGAGCTCGCTGTCGTGATCGAGCACGTTGTCGGCGAACAGCGTGCCGCCGTACGAGGTGACCACGCCCTGATAGTGGGCGCCGAGATCCTTCAAGAGATACGGCACGCCGGTGAACGGCCCGTCTGCAAGCCCGGCGCGCAGCGCGGCCCGGGCCTGATCGTCCATGCGCGTGACGACCGCGTTGATCGCGGGGTTGCGCGCCTCGATGCGCGCCAGCGTCTCGTCGACAATCTCCTCGGCGCTGACCGCGCGCCGGCGGACCAGCTCGGCCAGCCCGAGCCCGTCGTAGCGATCGAAGTCTGCAAACCCGCTCATGTCGTCGCCCTCCTCGACCTGGCCGTCGTTGACGCCGACGGTGACGATCTCTGATTGTCCCGTGCTGGGCGATAGTGCGCCCGCCGCGGCGGCCGGGTCAACCGCACCGGCGGGCTGGACAACCGCGGACCGATGTGCGATCTACGGAGCGACCGCGCACCCAGATCTCCCAGGAGCCGTCATGACTACTCCGATCGTCACGTACGCCGTCGATGGCCGCGTCGGGATCGTCACGCTCAACCGGCCCGACAAGCTCAACGCCATCAGTCCCGAGCTCAAGCGCACGCTCATCGAGCGCTTTCACGAGGCCGACGCCGATCCCGCCACCAGCGTGGTGGTGGTGCGCGCCGAGGGCCGGAGCTTTTCCGCCGGTTACGACATCAGTCCGAACCCGGCCCGCGCCGCGCGGAAGGGCAACGCGCTGGCCTGGCACGAGTCGCTGACCGACGACGTCACGCTGGAGATGACGCCGTGGGACATGCGCAAGCCGGTGATCGCCTCCGTGCAGGGCCACTGCCTGGGCGGCGGCTGCGAGATGGTGATGATGTGCGACGTCACGATCGCGGCCGACGACGCGCTCTTCGGCGAGCCGGAGATCCGCTTCTCCAACGTCGGTCCCGCGCTGATCATGCCGTTCATCATCGGGCTCAAGCGCGCCCACGAGCTGCTCTACCTGGGCGATCCGATCGACGCCATGACCGCGCTGGCCTGGGGCATGGTGAACCGGGTAGTTCCGCGCGCCGAGCTGCAGGCCGCCACGCTGAAGTTTGCGCGCCGCATGGCCCTGATCTCGCCCGAAGCTCTCATGGCCACCAAGCTCGCCATCAGCCGCGGCGCCGACGCCGCCGGCTTCCGCAACGCGATCCGCGCCGGCCTCGACGTCCTGGCCGGCCTCTACGCCGCCCGCACCGAGGTCGGAACCAAGTTCGACGAGATCCGCGAGAAAGAAGGCCTCGGCGCCGCGCTGAAGTGGCGGGCGGCACAGTTTGCCGAGTAGCAGACTGGGCTTCTACCTTCCCGACCACTGATGGCTACCAGGAGAATTAGCATCCCAATCCAGGCTGCGACCACCACTATCTCTACAGGTCGGCGCGCACCACCGAGCATCACCTCGAACTCTTGGATTTTCGAAGATTGACAACTGCGAAATTGAAGCCGAGATCGTGGTGGCAATCTTTCCGCCGCGCCCTCGAGTAACTCCCAGGCGTTTCATGATCTCCGCTACCTTCTCCGCCCTGATCGCTTCCTCCTACCGCGCCAAGGGATGCAGCACGTCGATCGCGTAGCCGACGTTCAACCGCTCCCCCAGCCATCCCGGAGTCGCGGTCTGTGCGTTCGGGACAATCCCGTGGGCTTCATTCTGCCTTCTGATGTCGTCCGCAGGGTTGGTCGGGGTCTGGGGAGGGCGTGGCACTTCAGGCACGACTCGCCCGTCGGGGCGGCGGAAGCGAAGCTCGCCGTCCGGCTGTCGATCGACCTGATAACCCTCCTCGTGGACGGCGCGGTGGTGGCGACGGCAGAGCAACGCGAGGTTCGAGAGCGTGGTCGGGCCGCCCTGGGCCCAGTGTCGGATGTGATGGGCCTGGCAGAAGCGACCGTGGCAGCCGGGGACGCGGCAGCTGCGGTCTCGATGGAGCAGCGCTCGCCTCAACGCCGGTGGGATCGTGCGCGTCTTGGCCCCGATCTCGAAGATGCGCCCGTCCGCGTCGTGCCGCATCACCACCCGACTCGCATCGCACGCCAGGCGCTGGGACGTTTCTGCAGAAACGCGTGCGCCGTCTTCGACGACGGACTGGCCGGGCTGATCGGGATCCTCCAGGACGGCGTCGTCGACATGGACTACCACCTGGTAGTGCTCGGCCGGCGTGCCCGGATCGATCCCATGATGGAGCGCGGTCTCGGCCAACAGCTGCAGTGCGTCGGCTTGCTGCTGAGCCATCGTCGGCGTCTCCAGGGCAACGTCCGCGGGCTGAGCGGCCGCTGCCTGAGCGCGCTCCCTCTTGTACAAGGCCTCACGGGCCGCGGTCAGGGCCTTCACGAGCAGCGCCCCGGCCTCGGGCGCCAAGCGTCCGCGGATCGTCACGGTGCCGTCTTCGGCGGGATACACGCGCGAGGGCACGGTAGACGTGCTGCCGCCTGGTCTCGTCCCGTTCCGCCTTGCGATCCATCCATCGCCAGCCGCGGACGATGCGCTCGACGTGCTCGGCGGTACCGGCGCGCCCGACGGCCAGCAGGCGCTCCTCGGTCTCCGGCGTCGCCACGCGCGTGAGAGCACGAACCTTGGCGTAGGCAGCTCGCCGCGTGCGAGCGCCTGGGCCAGGCGCGGCAGGGTGGGAAGCGCCCGCGCGACGCGGACCTTCTCGCGGGCTGCGCCGAGGTCGAGGCCGACGCGCCACGACAGCCACTCGGCGCAGGAGCGAAAGCCAGTGTTCCAACCGGCGCGGGCGTCGAAGTCGCGGATGAGATCCAGCAGGCGGGCGGAGGCGGCATCGAGATGCACGGAGAGCTTGGCGATCTCGTCACCCAGGCGATCGAGCTCGGCGATCGAAGCGTTGGTGGCCTGAACATCCATGGCGAGCTCCCCTTCTGATCTGAGGTGACTCTACACCGCGGTTTCGGGGCCACCTGGGAGGCTCGCTAGTACGCGATTGCATGGTGAACGCGGGTTTTCCGGCGCAGAAGCCAATGGCCGTATCTCGGAGCTTCTGAAAGCCGTACGGGCGGCATTCACGGCGCGCGCGCACCGCCCGATCAGCGCGCACGTGGAAGGTGTCAAGAGTGAACTTTCGGAGAGCACGATCTCGCACGCGCCGAGCTCTTCCAGAACTGGACCACAGTGCGCGCGCCGGTTCGCTGTTGCGGCCGTTTCAGCGGGGGCCTGTCGGCCCCCGCCCTTTCGACAAGTACTTGGTC
>CAVZOE010000023.1:0-6014 GCA_963776725.1 uncultured Candidatus Rokubacteria bacterium
CTCTCGATCGGCGTTCGTAGTGCGGCTAGACTCTGGCCAGGCCGCCGCGAGCGCGGTCAGAAGCTGTTCGATCCCTGGCCGCGATGGCACGGCGATCAGCTGTTGCCCCGGTCCTCCGGCCGAGCCGGCGCGATCCGACGCAGCGCAGAACGTCCACCCTTCCAGCCAGATACGAGGCGCCGGTCCGAGCGAGGCGATGGGCACGTGCGCGGTGCCCGGGCGGCGGTGGTGTGGCTCGACGCTTGCGTAGTCGCTGCTCGCTCATGAGTGCCCAGACTCAACCGATTGCAACGTTCGCCGCGCGGCCGCGCCGGAGCGCGCTGCTGGGCGCGATACTGGCGATCGCCGCGTGGCTCTCGCCCGTCGCGGGCGAAGCGGCGCTGCTGCGCACGGTGACCTCCGGTACGGTCAACCTCCCGAACAGCGCGACCGCGACGCAGATCGCGCTCACCGGCACCGACATCACCAAGACCTTCGTCATCTGCGGCCTGCGCAGCCCGGACAGCACGCCCAACCTGGCGCTCTACAGCTGCGACCTCAACAACGGTGGCGCCGGCGGCGCGGCTCGACTGACGATCACGCCGAGCGCCGCGCCGGGCGGCGCGAACGCCTTCGTGCAGTACTACGTGGCCGAGTTCACCGCGGGCGTCTCCGTGCAGCGGGGCTCGGTGACCTTCAGCGGGACGAGCCTCACGCCGAGCGCGGCGCCGACGCTCACCGCGGTGGACTGCACGAAGAGCTTCGTGCTGACCTCGGTCCGGTCGACCGACACCGCGCAGGACGCCGACGAGCGCTGGAACGTGCGCGCCACCCTGGGCACCGCGGCCGCGCCCTGCACCTCGGGGACGACGACCAGCCTCGAGATGACCCGGCTCGAGGGCCTGGCCAGCACGACCGTGACGGTGAACTGGCAGGTGATCACCTACGAGGGCGCCACCGTGCAGCGCGGCGCGCTGGGCACGGCGTGCATCGGGGGCTCCGCCGCCACGCCCGCCTGCGCGACCGCCGCCGGCGCGACCAACGGCCTGAACAACCGCATCACGCTCGCCACCGGCGTCGACACCACCAAGTCGTTCATCCTCTTCACCAAGCAGGCCGGCACCGCCACCGCCGGCATCGAAGGGGAATACCTGGTGCGCGCCGAGTTCCTCTCGACCGGCGCCAGCGTGACGGGCGTGCAGTTCGTGCGAGGCCTCACCGCGACGGCCAGCAACCACCACGTGCAGATGAGCTGGGAAGTCGTGACGCTCAATGACGGCAGCACGGTGCAGAGCAGCGGGACCTCGCCGACCACCATCGCGACCGGAACCGCGACCTCCTCGCCCGCCTTGACCACGCTGGTCGATACGACCCGCACCGTGGCCTTCGTGTCGTCCTCGGGCGGCACCGCGGGTACGACCACGCTGCTCAACGACGTGAACACGACCGCCGCGATCGTCGGCTCGAACGGGGCCACGCAGTCGGCGGTCACGCTGACGCGCAACGACACCACCGTGACGTCGACCAACGCCTGGTTCGCGGTGTCCTTCTTCCGCTGCAATACCGCCAGCGGTCTGGCGTACGACACGCTGTGCACGGTGGCCGCTTCGACGGCAGGCCTGACCGCCACGATCAACTGGTCGAGCGTGAACACCGTCATCCTTCTGGGTGGTACCTCGCCGATCACCGCGACGCCCACCAACGGCACGACGTACACGGCGGGTCAGACCATCGGAGGGTTCCTGGTGGCCTACAGCGGCAGCGTCGCCACCGACACGAGCTACACGCAGAACACGGGCCTGGCGGCGGGCACGACCTACTACTTCAAGATGTGGGCGAAGGCGGGCCCCGTAGGATCGTGCACCGTGGCACCGTGCTACATCGGCGGCACGCAGGGCACCGGGACGCCGCGGACGGGCGCCACCGCGTGGAGCGCGCTCACGCTCGGCGGTGCCGCGCTCAACCCCGCCGTCTCGGGGACGAGCCGCATGTCACTCGGCTCGAACGCGGGCAAGGTGATCTCGCTGAACTCGTTGACCGGCGCGTGGAGCTCGGTCCCCGGCAACACGGTGAGCGCGGTGCCCGGCTACGTCAGCGTCTTCCCGTCCGGCGGCGGCGAGGCCGTGGTCGGCGCGGATCAGAGCGGCTGGATGTACTCGGTGAATCCGGCCACCGGAGCGGTCAACTGGGTGGTCAAGCTCAACGCCGACGCCATCCAGGGCGCGGTGAGCACCTACCTGCGACCCTACTTCAGCTCGCTGATGACGACGAACTATCCCGGCAGCTACGACATCGTCTTCGTCGCCACGATGAACAACACGGGCACCGGCGGCTTCACCAACAACAAGGTCTTCGCCCTGCGCTCCGACACGGGCGCCACGTTGTGGACGTTCAGCCCGGCCACGCTCGCCGTGGCGCCCTGCCCCGCCGGATGCGGGATGGACCAGGTGCTGGGGCAGCCGTGGGTCGACTACGTGCGCGACCGCCTGTACGTGGCCAGCCGGGACGGTAGCGCCGGGACCCAGAACAGCCTGTGGGTCCTCGACATCGCCAACTACGGCAACCTCATGAAGGTGTTCTCGGGCGCCGACTTCACGACGGGGCCCAGCCAGTCCTCCGACGGTAACTCGCTCTGGATCGGCGACGAGGCCGGGATCCTCCACATCGTCGACCTGACGGCGCTGACGAAGACGACGAACGCGGTGGCCAGCGGAACCGCCTTCAAGGGGTTCATCTGGGAAGACTTCAACGTCGACGGACGCCTGTACTTCGTGACGACCAACGGCAACGTGTGGTGTCTGCCGACGCCCGCCTCCGCCTCGACCTGCTGGAAGACGAAGCCGGTGGCCGCCGGGACGGTCTCGCAGCTCGTGCCGAGCGACACCCAGCTGTGGGTGGGCGGCTCCAACGGCGTGCTCTATCAGCTGAGTCTGACGACCGGCATCGTCGGCAAGACGTTCACGGTGGGCGCCGGCACGCTCGCGCTCGGTCCGGTGTCGACGGAGACGGGTGACGAGCTCTACACGGCGGCGTCCGACGGCACGCTCTACAAGATCACGCTGACCGCGGGGAGCCTGCCGTGACGCGCCGGACGCTGGCCGTCGCCGCGCTGCTCCTGCTCCTGCCCGTGGGCGCCGTCACGCCGGCCCGGGGCGACGAGGACAACTGCACCCAGCAGAGCCGGCGGATTCGCGTGCCGGGTGGCTTCGCCGAGGCGCGCGTGTCGTTCGTGGGCGTGCTGACCAACGGCCGCAACCGGACGGGTGAGTCGTTCCCCGGCAGCGGGCTGCGCGAGCTACGGCTCGTCGTGGACTGGACCGAGCTCGAGAAGGTCCACCACCAGCGGATCGAGCTCTCCAGCCCCGACGGGGAGCTGTACCAGCGGTTCGCCACCACGTTCACCGGCACGGGGCGGTCGGTGTCGACGACCACCCGGATGCCGGTCACGGGCAGCTCGATCACCGATTCGGGACTCTACGGCGAGTGGTGCGCGGCGGTGTTCCTCGACGACGAGGACGCGCCGATCGCCCGCCGCCGCTTCTTTCTGACCGCCCCCTAGTCTCTCCGAACGGCCAGGAGCTGACCATCTATGTCGAGGCCTGGCGAGGCCTTGACCAGTTCCGTCACCCCCCCGACGTCCAGCGACGGGGAGGGCTCGCCCACCACGATAACTCGCTCGGAAATCCCTTTGATCCTGCTATGTTGTGAAGACCGTCGCGCGTCGCGGCATGGGCGCGGCGTGGCATATCCCTTGCCCCCCCATTAGCCGCTTTCCAAGACGGGAATGATGCGGGATCGCACGAGAGGCACCAGACCGGGTAGCCTGGCTTTGCTGGCGTTCGTCCTCGCCGCCTGGCTCGCGCCCGCGTCTGCCCACGCCGCGATCGTCGACAGCGTCACCAGCGGCGTGGCGGCCCTGCCGAACAGCGCCACCCCCACCCAGATCGCGCTGACCGGCGTCGACATCACCAAGGCCTTCGTCCTGTGCTCGACCGGCACCGACAACGCCATGCCCGATCAGGCGCTCTTCACCTGTGATCTCAACACCAGCGGGGCCGGCGGCGCGGCGCGCCTGACGATCACGCCCACCACGGCGCCGGGCAACACGACCACGCGGGTGCAGTACTACGTCACCGAGTTCGCGGCCGGGGTCTCGGTCCAGCGCGGGACGACGGTCTTCAACGGCACCAGCGGCACCGGGCTGACCCAGACCGCGACGCTCACCGCGGTGGACTGCACCAAGAGCTGGGTGCTGACGTCGGTGCGCAGCGTGAACGGCAACAACAATCGCGACGAGCAGTGGAGGATCCGCGCCACGCTCGGCTCGGCCGCCGCCCCGTGCACGACGAGCACCACGAGCCTGGAGCTCGCGCGCCTGGAAGGCGCCGCCGAGAACGTCACCGTGGCCTGGCAGGTGGTCACCTACGAGGGCGCGTCCGTGCAGCGGGGGACCTCGTGCATCGGCGGCACCGCGGCCGGGTGCACGACCAACTCCGGCGGGAGCAGCGGCCTGAGCAATCGCATCACGCTGCCGACGGCGGTGGACACCAGCAAGTCGTTCATCGTCGCCACCTCGACGGCCGGCAGCGCCATCGCCGGTGAGGAGGGCGAGTACCAGATCCGCGCGGAGTTCGTCTCCACGGGCGCGACGGTGACCGGCGTGCAGTTCGCGCGCAGCGTGAGCGAGACGACGGCCAACCACCAGCTGCTGATCACCTACGAGGTCGTGACGCTGAGCGACGGCAGCGCGGTGCAGACCGGAACGACCTCGATCACCGGCACCACGGCCACCGCCACCGCCACGCTGACCACGGTCGACACCACGCGCACGGCCGTGTTCTTTTCCGTCTCGGGCGGAAACTCGGGCGCGGGCGGCCGGCTGGACGACACGTCGTTCACCGGCACGCTCAACGGCAGCAACGGCACATCGGGATCGAGTATCGCCTTCACGCGCCTGAACACCGCCAACGTCGGCACCATCTCGATGGCGTGGTTCGCGGTGTCCTTCTTCCGCTGCAATCCGGCCAGCGGCACCAGCTACGATTCGCTCTGCACGCTCGGGGTGTCGACGACCGGCACCAGCGGCACCGCGCTGTGGTCGAGCGTGAACACGGTGATCATCCTGCGCTCGACGGCCACGATTGCGGCGACCCCCGTGAACGGGACGAGCTACACCGCCGGCCAGACGATCTCCGGCGTGCCTGTCCTCTACAGCGGCTCGGTCGCCACCGACACGAGCGTGACGCAGACCGGCCTGACCCTCGGCACCACGTACTTCTACAAGGCGTGGGCGAAGGCGGGGCCGACGGGGTCCTGCACGACCGCGCCGTGCTACGTCAGCGGCACCGAGCAGAGTTTCACGCCCCGCGCGAGCGGTCATGCGTGGAGTACGGTCATCGTTGGCGGCGCCGCGCTCAACCCGGCCGTGGCCGGCACCGACCGCATGTCGCTCGGCTCCAACGGGGGCAAGCTCATCTCGGTCAACTCGACCACGGGCGCCTGGACCGGCACGCCGGCCAGCACGCTCGGCGCCGTGCCCGGCTACGTCAGCGTGTTTCCCCTCGGGGGCGGCGAGATGGTGGTCGGCGGCGATCAGAGCGGCTGGGTGTACGCCGCGAATCCCAGCAGCGGTGCCTACTACTGGGTGCGCAAGCTCGGCGCCGATGCGATCCAGGCCGCGGTCAGCACGTACCTGCGCGGGTACTTCAGCTCGGCCATGACGACGGCCTACCCCGGCACCTACGACATCATCTTCGTGGCCACCATGAACAACACCGCCAGCGGCGGCTTCACCAACAACAAGGTCTTCGCCCTGCGCTCCGACACGGGCGCGACCCTCTGGACGTTCAGCCCGGCCACGCTGGCCAGCGGGCTGTGCCCGGCCGGCTGCCCGATGGACCAGGTCCTGGGCCAGCCCTGGGTCGACTACGTACGCGACCGGCTCTACGTGGCCAGCCGCGACGGCAGCGCGGGGACCCAGAGCAGCCTGTGGTTCCTCGACATCGCCAACAGCGGTGCCCTCGTGGCGAAGTATG
>CAVZOE010000024.1:0-27621 GCA_963776725.1 uncultured Candidatus Rokubacteria bacterium
CTGGAGGTAGCATCAGGGACGTTTCCGCGGAAACGTCGGTGCGGGTTGGCGGACCTTACGATCGACGACCGCCGAACTCATCCGCGTGAAGCGACACAAATTCGCGGACGCTGATCGCCGGCCGGCCGGTCACCCGCTCCACGCCGTCCGCCAGCCGGTCATACCGACCCGCCCGGTGCAACTCGCCCATCGCCACGAGATGCCGGGTGAGGTGCTCCGGCACCCCCCACTTCTTGAGCCCGCGTTCCCAATCCTCGGCGGGGATGTCGGAGTACGTGACCTCACGGTTGAGCGCGTCCGAGAACTCCCGGGCGACCCCGTGCATGTCTTGTGACCGCGGACCGGTGAGTTCGTAGATCCGGCCCAGATGCGGCCCGGGATCGGCGAGAACGGCAGCGACCACCCGGGCGACATCAGCCGCCGCAACCGGAGAGGTCTTGCCCCGTCCGAACGGCACCTCGATGCGGCCTCGGGCGCGCACGGTCGAAGCGGCCAGAGGAGAAAAGCTCTCCAGGAACATCGTCGGTCGGATGGTGACGACCGGCAGGCCGGACCACGCGAGCGCCTGCTCACCGAGCCAGTGCTGCCGCTGCTGACCGCTCGAGGTGGTGTTCTGAATGCTCATCTGGGAGACGGTCATCTGCGACATGTTGACCACGGCGTCCACCCCGACTTCCCGGGCGACCACCGCCATGGTGACCGTCGCTTCCAGGTACCCGGCAGACACGGACATGCCGAAGTAGACTCGCCGACAGCCGCTGACGACCCGATAGACGTCGGCCGGTTCGAGTAGGTCTCCGACCACCACCTCCGCCCCGACGGCCCGTAAAGCTGCCGCCCGGTCGTCTTCGCGGCGCACCATGGCGCGAACCGGGAGCCCGCGATCGAGGAGCAGGCCGCACACCGTTCGCCCCACCGCCCCGAGTTGACCGGCTGCCCCGGTGACGAGGATCGGTCCGTTATCGGTCATATGACGATTCCTTTCGCCGAACTCGCCCGCTCAGCCACCCGGCGCCCGATTGCTCACTGGCATCCCGTCGAAGAAATCAACGACCCCGGTCTCCAGAGAATACTCGGCGCCCACGACGAGGAGCCAATCTCTCTGGATCAACTGCTCGAGGACTTCCGATCCGTGTCGCAGATGGCCTGCGGAGACGCGGACGTTGGCGCGAACGGCGTGCCGCACCAGACGCTTCCGGGTCGTGCCTGAGTTCTGTCGCCAGCAGCGCTTCCACGGATGGCCGAACACGGTCGACGATCGACCGCAGATTCCGCGACTGGCTCTCCGTCGGCCGCTGAAGCTCTTCCAGGGTGGCCAGAACAGCCCCGCACTGAGAGTGGCCCAGAACCACCACCAGGCGTGTGCCGAACCGCTCGGCGGCGAACTCGACGCTGCCGATTTGAGATGCAGCGACGATGTTTCCGGCAACGCGGATGACAAACAGGTCGCCCAGGCCCTGGTCGAAGACGATCTCGGCCGGCACCCGGGAATCGGAGCACCCGAGAATGATGGCGAACGGCTCCTGGCCTGCCGTCAACTCGCTGCGGCGCGTCGGGCTCGTGAGGGTGTCGCTGCTGCGAACTCCGGACGCAAAACGACGGTTCCCCTCTCGCAGGCGTTCGAGTGCTTCTCGCGCCGAGATCATCGACGATTCATCCCGTCCGGCTAACGCTTGTCATCTTCAGAACGTCCCTGTGCGCACCTCGCCGCTGCGCGCGTAGCGGGTGAGCAGTACACCGCCAGGCGTGCTGGTCGAGTGCGCCAGGGTGAAGGCCGACGGTTGTGCGTTGTTGTCGAACAAGTGCTTGCCGCGCCCCAGGACGACGGGATAAATCATGAACCGAAGCTCGTCCACCAACCCGGCTGCAAGCAGTTGGCGCACCATGTCGCTGCTGCCCCACGTCAATAGGTGGGCGCCGTCCTGCTGCTTGAGCGCGCGTATCGCGGCGGCAAGGTCGCCCTCCAGCGCATGACTGTACTGCCAGTCAAGCGTATCGGATCGATGCGTGGCCACGTGCTTCGGCACGCTGTTGAACAGGTCAGCGATGGCGCGGCTGGATGAATCGACCGGCACGCGCGGCCAATACGCCGCCAATATGTCATAGGTGCGACGCCCCAACAGCAACTCGAACGGCTGCGAGAACAGGTCCTGCAAGTTCTGGCCGATGGCTTCGTCGACGTAGGGCACTGTCCAGCCACCGAGGCGGAATTCGCCGCTGGGATCTTCTTCAGGCCCGCCGGGGGATTGAACAACGCCATCTAGACTGATGTGTTCAGCAACGATGAGCTTGCGCATGCTCTTCTCCACGCGCGATAGGCAGATCTCGACTATCCAGCGGACATCCGAGGCTGGCTGGCTAGCTGAGATCCTGCGGCACTAGGCGTGCTCGGCAACCAGGAACAGTCTCCGGAAGGGGAACAGCGTCCGGCCGTCGGCGCGGGGTGGATACGCGCGTGCCACGAGGCGGGAGTAGGCGGCCTCGAAGTCGTCGCGCTCCTGGCCGTCGAGCGCGTCGAGCAGCGGCCGCAGCCACGTGCCCTTCACCCACTCCTTGATCGGATCCTTGCCGTCCAGCGCCTGCACGTACTCCGTCTCCCACATGTCGATCGACTTCGTGTTCGGCGCCAGCAGACCGTAGTAGAAGTCGGGCTCCGCCACCGGCGCTGGCCGGAGGAGGGGCTCCAACTTGCTCCGCCAGGGACCGCTGCGCGCCGCCTCGCTGATCGAGGTGTGCGAAGGGGCCGAGAAGTTCCGCGGGATTTGCACGGCTAGCACGCCGCCCGGCGCTAAGCCGGCGAGCAGCCCGGGAAACAGCTTGGCGTGATCGGGCAGCCAGTGCAGCGCGGCGTTGGAGTAGATGAGATCGGCCGGGCGCGCCGGCCGCCAGGTGGCGAGATCGGCCTGCTGCCACGTGATGTCCGGACTCTCGGCGGCGGCCTTGGCCAGCATCTCCGCGGAGTCGTCCACTCCGGTGATGCGGGCCTCGGGCCACCGCGCGCGGAGCAGGCGCGTGACGTTGCCGGCGCCGGCGCCGAGGTCGTACACGTGAGCAGGCGCGGCGAGGTCGATACGATTCAGCAGATCGAGCGCGGGTCGCAGCCGGTGCCCGGCGAACTTGAGATACTGCGCGGGGTCCCAGGGCACCGGCCGCTATCCCGTCACGCGGAGGTCACCATCTCCAGAACTGCGGCCGGATGCTTGGCCGCGTCCGCCACGCGGGCCCAGTGCTTGCGCACGGTGCCGTCGGGGCCCACCCACACGGTGGAGCGAATGACGCCCTGGGTCTTCTTGCCGTACATCATCTTGTCGCCGTACGCGCCCCACGCCGTCATGACCTTGCGGTCGGCATCCGACAGGAGCGTGAACGGCAGACGGTACTTGGACGCGAACTTCTGGTGCGACTCGCCGGAGTCGGCCGAGATGCCGAGCACGACCACTCCGGCGCGCTGCAGCTCTTTCCAGTGGTCGCGGAACCCGCACGCCTCCTTGGTGCATCCGGGCGTGTCGTCACGCGGATAGAAGTAGACGACGACGTCCTTGCCCTTGAAGTCGGCGAGCGACACGCGCCGGCCCTCGGCGTCCGGCAGCGTGAAGCTCGGGGCCTTGCGGCCCTCGGTGATCGCGGCCACGAAGGCGTCCGCTCAGACCTGCTTCAGCATCGTGTCGGCGTCGCTCACCTCGAACTTGCCCGGGCCCTCGAGGTTGATCGACTTCACCACGCCGTTGTCGACGAGCATCGAGTAGCGCTGCGAGCGCACGCCCATGCCGCGGGCCACCAGGTCGAACTCCATCCCGAGCGCCTTGGTGAAGGTGGCGCTGCCGTCGGCCATCATGCGCACCTTGCCCTCGCTCTTCTGGTCCTTGCCCCACGCGCCCATCACGAAGGGATCGTTGACCGAGATGCACCACACCTCGTCCACGCCCTTGGCCTTCAGCTTGTCGATGTTCTGCACGTAGCTCGGCACGTGCTTGGCCGAGCAGGTGGGCGTGAAGGCGCCCGGCAGCCCGAAGATCACGATCTTCTTGCCCTTGGTGAGATCGCCGACCTGGAAGGCGTTGGGACCGACGGTGCAACCCGGCCGCTCGGTCTCGACGAACTCGGTCAGCGTTCCATCGGGAAGCTTGTCACCTACTTTGATCGCCATCACTACCTCCTGTTTGACGTGAGATGGTGGTTGCCCGGCAACTCCGGGAGTATATCCGCGTCGAGCGGCCGGGTCATGACGGCGCTATCCTACGCCCGGCGGCAATGGGCAGCACGGGGCCGGTGGGCGCCAGCTGGGATGCGGAGTATCGCCGCGGCCGATACGCCGGTGAGCCACCCATCGCCTGGGTCGGGACGATCCTCTCGATGCTGCAGGCCGAGCCCGCGCTGTGGAGTGGCCGCGGCCTGTACGTCGGCTGCGGCAACGGCCGGAATTACCTGCCCCTGGTGGACGCCGGCGCCACACTCGACGGCATCGATCTCTCGAAGGAAGCGATCACCCAGCTCGTGCGGCGCCGCCCGGACGTGGCCGATCGGCTGTGGGTGGGCGACTTCCGCACGCAGCGCCCGACCGAGCGCTTCGCCTACCTCGTGGCCATCCAGGTATTCCAGCACGGTGACGGCGCCACGCTGAGCGCGGCGTTCGCGCAGGCGGCCGTGCTGCTGCAGCCGGGCGGGCTGCTCTTCGTGCGCGTCAACTCGGTCGCCACGCAGATCTACCACCGCCATACGGTGGTGGAGCGCGACCGTCTGGGCGGGCTCACCATCCGCTACGACGACGGGCCCAAGGCGGGGCTGCTGATCCACTTCGCCTCGCGCGAGGATCTGCTGGCGCGGGCCGGCGCCGTGTTCGAGATCGTGCGGGAGCCGCAGGAAGTCGTGATGCAGCGGCAGGCGCCGAGGACCGGGACGTGGGCCCAGTGGCAGGCGGTGTGGCGGCGGCGCGCTCCCGTCGTTGATCAGCCGGCGGTCAGCACCGGCATCGCCGGCTGAGCCGGCCGGACAGTCACCGGGGCCGCCGCGCTCCGCGAGTAGTCGGCCAGGCGCTTGAACTCGGCGTCCGACAGATTGACGAACGTGAAGATGTGTCCGTCGGGCTCGGCGCGCGAGAGCATCGCCTTCAGATGCAGCGGCGCCCCGCCGTCGGGGAGCGCGAAGAGCAGCGAGACCGTGGCCCCCGGCTCGATCCAGGCCTGGGGCGGCATCTTGACTCCGACCGGGCTCAGGTCGAGTGAGGTCCACTGCGTCTCGGCCCGCACCCGCATCGGGATGTGCGCAGCAGCGCGCGGCAGCCGCCGGCGATCGCCCCCTTCCACGGCGTAGATCTCGAGCCAGGAGACGATCGCGCTCAGGCGCTCGAACGAGACGGGCTTGGGGAGGAAGTCGACCGCGCCCAGCCGCAGGCATTCCCGGCCGAGCCGCTCGGTGGCGCCGGCCACCACCGCGATGATCGGGATCCCGCTGGCCTGCACGACCGGGTGCTCGAGGAGCGAGCGCTCGGTGCTCGTCACGGCCATGTCGAAGATGACGACGTCGGGCGGCCAGCTCTGGATCTGGTCCAGCGCGGCGCTGGCTCCGCTGACGAGACGAACGTCGTGGCCGAGGCCGCGGAGGAAGTCGGCGTACACGTCGGCGAGACGGGAATCGGACTCGGCCAGGAGAATGTTCATCGTTACCTCCCCGGACAACCGCGGCCGGGTGTCAGGACGACACATTCGCCACCGACACCGCGGACGCCCATCTTACTCTTTCTTGGATCATCCTGACCGGGGACTGGATTCGTGGGCTCACTCCGCCGCCAGCCGGTAGCCGACGCCCGGCTCGGTGAGCAGGTAGCGCGGCCGTGCCGGCTCGGCCTCGATCTTGTGGCGCAGGTGCGCCATGTAGACGCGCACGTAGTGCGACTGGTCGTCGTGGCTCGGACCCCACACATCGCGCAGGAGCTGCTGGTGCGTGACGACCTTGCCGGCGTGCTTGACGAGCGTGGTGAGGAGCTTGTACTCGATCGGCGTCAGCCGCACCTCGCGCGCCGCCGACGGTGACGTGGCGGCGCACGAGATCGACCTGCAGCTCGCCGACCGTGAAGGCGGCGCGCCATCCTCGTGCGCGGCGCCGCGCGGCGTGGCGCAGCGCCACGCGCATGCGCGCCAGCAGCTCGCCCGCGCTGAAGGGCTTGGACACGTAGTCGTCGGCGCCCGCGTCGAGCGCTCCGACCTTGTCGCGCTCCTGACCGCGCGCGGAGAGCACGATGACCGGGCACCTTGCTCCACTCGCGCAGGCGCCGGATCACCTCGAGGCCGTCGAGGTCGGGCAGACCGAGATCGATGATGACGACGTCGGGCTGGCGGGAGGCCACCTCGACCAGACCGTCGGCGGCGGTCCCCGCCTCGAAGAGCCGGTAGCCCTGGCCCGTGAGGGTCGCGCGCAGGAAGCGCCGGATCTGCGGCTCGTCCTCGATCAGGACCACGATGGGCTCAGGCATCGGCCGGACTCCGAGGGCGCTCGCCCAGCGGCAGCGTGAAGAGAAACGCGACGCCACCGCCCGGAAGGTTCTGCGCCCAGATGCGCCCGCCGTGCGCGCGGACGATGCCCTGGCAGATCGCCAGCCCCAGGCCGGCACCGCGCCCCTCGCCCGGATTGGTCGATAGAACTTCTCGAAGACCTTGTCCTCGCGACCCGGCAGCAGACCGGGCCCGCGGTCGGCCACCTCGACGGTGAGGTTCTGGTCGGTCGCGGTGGCGTTGATCTCCATCGGGCTGCCGGCCGGCGTGTACTTGATGGCGTTGTCGAGCAGGTTGACCAGCACCTGCTCGATGAGCACGTCGTCCATCGCCACCAGGGGCAGGTCGGGCGGCACGCGCGTGGTGATGCGCCGGCGCGCCGAGCCGCTTGGCCAGACGGGAGAGCGCGGCGCCGATGATCTCCTCGAGCGGGTGCCAGCTCCTTGCGCAGCTGCAGGGCGCCGGACTCCAGCCGCGTCATCTCCAGCAGGTTCTCGACCAGCCGGTTCAGCCGCTCGGCCTCCTCGTGCACGGACTCCAGCAGCTCGCGCTGCGTGCGCTCGTCGAGGCGCGTCGCTGTCGTCGAGGATCGTGCTGACCGCGCCGGTGATGGTGGCCAGCGGCGTGCGCAGGTCGTGCGACACCGAGCTGAGCAGCGAGTTCCGCAGCCGCTCGGTCTCGATCCGGAGCTCGGCGTCCTGCGCCTCGCTGGCCAGGCGGGCCCGCTCGAGCGCCAGCGCGGTCTGGGCGGCGAACGTCTCCAGCTGGTGCAGCCGCTCGGGCTCGTCCATGGCGTGACGATCGGTCGGACGCAGGCCCAGCACGCCGACCGGGCCGGTCGAGTCCGATCAGGGGAACGTAGCAGCGCCGAGGCGCCGGGCAGGGTCGTCGTGCCCAGCCCCGCCGGCTGCCGGTGCTCGAAGACCCAGCGGCGCCACGCCGAGCTCGTTGGCGTCGACCTCGAACTGCCCGCCGCGTCCACGGCGCGCGAGGCGTGCCGTCACTGGCCCGGCATCAGCATCGACGACCTGACCGCGGAAGACGTCGGTGACGTGGCGGAGCGCGACCTGCAGGAGACTGTCGACGCCGCGCGTGCTGGCCAGCTCGCGGCTCATGGCGTAGAGCGCGGCGGTCTGCTGCTCGCGATGCGTGGGCGGCCTCGGCCTGCGCGCGCGTGCGCACCGTGAGGCCGCTGATCACGAGCCCGACGATGAGCATGACGACGAACGTGAAGAGGTAGCGGGCGTCGGTGACCGCGAAGGTGAAGCGGGGCGGCACGAAGAAGAAGTCGAAGGCGGCGACGCTCAGTACGGCGGCGAGCAGGGACGGGCCGCGGCCGGTGCGCATGGCCACGATCACGATCCCGAGCAGGTAGACCATCACGAGATTCGACAGCTCCGAGAAGGGAAAGAGTCCGAACGCCACGCCGGTGGCCAGGGCCACGACGACCCCCGCCTGCGCGTAGGCGATCCAGTCGGTCCGCAGCGCCGCCCGCCGCAGCCGGCGCGACCGGCGCGCCGTCCTCGCGGCCCGGTGCCGATGACGTGCACGTCGATGTCGCCGCTGCCCTGCACGAGCGTGTCCACGATCGAGCCCAGGACGACGCGCTGCCACCGGGTGCGTCGCGGCTTGCCGACCACGATCCGCGTCACGTTGCGGTCGTGCGCGTAGGCCAGCAGCGCCTCGCTCATCGTGGGGCCGCTCAGTCGGATGGTCTGCGCACCGAGCTGCTCGGCCAGGCGCAGCGTCTGGATGACGCCGTCGCGCGTCTCCGCCGGCAGCCGGAGCTGGGCCGGCGTCTCGACGTAGGCCGCGATCCACTCGGCGCCGACCTGATCGGCCATCCGCTTGGCCGCCCGCACCAGCCGCGTGGACAGCGGGCTGGGGCCGACGCACACGAGAATGCGCTCGACCGTCGGCCAGACTGCGATCGATCGGCGTGCTCGCGCCGGTAGACGCGCATCTGCGCGTCCACGCGCTCGGCGGTGCGGCGCAGCGCCAGCTCGCGCAGGGCGATCAGGTTGCCCTTGCGGAAGAAGTTGGCTCGAGCGCCTCCTGGGCCTGCCCGGGAGGTAGACCTTGCCCTCGCGGAAGCGCTGCGAGCAGATCGTCGGGCGGCAGATCGATCAGCTCGACCTCGTCGGCCTGCTCGAACACGGAGTCGGGCACGGTCTCGCGCATGACCACGCCGGTGATCTTGGCCACCACGTCGTTGAGGCTCTCGACGTGCTGGACGTTGACGCGTGGTGTAGACGTCGATGCCGGCGTCCAGCAGCTCGACCACGTCCTGCCAGCGCTTGGCGTGGCGGGAGCCCGGCGCGTTGGTGTGGGCCAGCTCGTCGACCAGGATGCATGGCGGGTCGGCGCAGCAGCGCTGCCGTCGAGGTCGAACTCGGGCAGCGTGGTGCCGCGATAGTCGAGCGGCCGCCGGGGCAGGATCTCGAGCCCGTCCAGGAGCGCGTCGGTCTCGGCCCGCCCGTGGGTCTCGACGTAGCCGACCACCACGTCGACGCCGTCGGCGCGCTGCTCGCGCGCGGCCTCCAGCATCGCGTAGGTCTTGCCGACGCCGGCCGCGGCGCCGAAGAAGACCTTCAGCTTGCCACGCTGGGCACGCGCCTTCTGCTTCCTTGACGCGGGCCAGGAGCGCCTCGGGGTCGGGCCGGTACTCGCTCATGAGTCGCCTCGGCCCATTCTACTCGCCGGGCTCCCACGCGAACCGTCGTTATGTGAGCCAGCGCAGCAGCGCGGTGGCCAGCGCGAGGAAGATCGTCACCCCGAGCACGTCCTGCAGCGCGGTCTCGAACGGTCCTGCGGTTACGGCCGGATCGAATCCAAGGCGCTTGGAGAGCATGGGAATCGCGGTGCCTGCGGCTCCCGAGAGGTTCACCGAGGTGAACATCGAGACGGCCACGACCAGGCCGAAGGCCGGCGAGTGCCAGACCAGCCCGATCGCCGCCGACCACGGCCGCGCACACCACGCCGATGATGCTCGAGGTCTGCACCTGCCGCCGGACTGGTTCCCACCACCGATCGAGGTGAACGTGGCCGGTGGCGAGGCCACGAACGACCATCGTGACCGACTGCAGCCCGGTGTTGCCGGAGATGGCCTGGATGACCGGCATGAACGACGCGAGCAGAATCACCTGGGCAAGGGTGCGGTCGAAGTAGTGGATGACGAGGCCGGCCAGCATCTCGATGAGCAGCGTGGCGAGGATCCACGGCAGGCGCATGAGGGCGACCTGGCGCGGCGAGCGCCGCTCGAGCTCGGAGGCGTCCGAGCCCGCGAGCCGGAAGATGTCCTCCGAGGCCTCCTCGTCCACGACGTCGAGCACGTCGTCGACGGTGACCGCGCCGACGAGACGGTGCTGGACGTCGACCACCGGCAGCACGACGAGGTCGTACTTCGCGACGATGTGCGCGACCTCTTCCCGATCCATCTCGGCCGTGACGCTCACGACGTTGTCGACGAGGATGGCCCGGACGGGGGTGTTGGGATCGGCGATGAGCAGCCGCCGAATTGGCACCACACCGATCAGTTGGTGATGATCGTCGACGACGAAGAGCTCGAAGGCTCGCTCCTCGATGACGGACTTGTGGATGTGCTGGATGGCCACCTCGACCGTGGCCGACTCGTGGACGGCCACCACGTCGGGGGACATCAGCCGGCCGGCCGAGTGCTCCGGGTAGTCGAGGAGCTGCTGGACGTCCTCGGACTTCTTCTCCTGCATCAGGTCGAGGATTTTTTCGGCCTGCTCGGTAGGCAGCTCTTCGACGATGTCGGCGGCGTGGTCGGCCGGCATCCGATTCAGGATCAGCGAGACCTCGACCTCCTCCAGGGCCTGCACGAGCTGCAAGCAGCGTCGTGTCGTCCATCTCGGGCAGGACGCCGGTGGCCTGCTCCGGCCGCAGCAGACGGAATACTCGTACGACATCGGCGAGCGGCAGATGACGGAGGACCGGGGCCAGATCGGCCGGATGCGCCTCCTCGACGACCAGCTGATCCCGGATGTCGGCCGCCCCGGCGCCGATAGATCTGGCCGCTTCGAGGAGGCGCTCGCGTGGCTCCACGCTCGGGCCTACACGGCTTTGAGGTACAGCCGGAGCGTGGCCGCCGCGCTCCGCCCGAGCACCGCGAAGTACGGAAGCATGACGCTGAGGTAGACGAGCATCATGCCCGCCGCCTCCCCTTGGCGAGGTCGAAGGCGATCCGGTGCACGTGGAGCCAAGCGCAGATCGAGCCGAACCCGACGGCGACGGTGAGCGTCTCGAGGATCTTACGCAGCACGACGCCTTCGACGTAGGTCTCTACGATCCCGACCGTTGCGACGAGCAGCGCGGCGATGAGGTACAGCCCCCACCAGGTGGGTCTCCACTCGCTCGTCTCGTGCCGTGCCGACCACTCGTGCCACCGCATGGACGATCCTCCCTGCACCCAGGAAACAGCCGGACGGTCGTCAACGCGCTGTCAATCTGGACGCAGCTGTCATCAAGAGGATGTCAACGACCCCGGCTGACCCTAGCGGAGGTCTCGGGAACAACGCGGCGTTAACACGGGAAGGGCCGATCTTGACGCGGCGTTAACACTCGGCCCACTACGATTGGTTACGGAGGCTGACGATGGATCTGGTGGGGGATCTGCTCTACGTCGGACTGAGCGTGCTGTTCTTCGGTCTCACCTGGGCGTTCGTCAAGCTCTGCGAGCGCGTGTAGGAGGCCGCCGTGCCACTGCTCTACGTCGTCGGTGGCATCGTGTCGGTTGGATTGCTGGTCTATCTGGTGCTGGCCCTGCTCAAGCCGGAGCTCTTCGCATGACCGCGAATGGGATCGCTCAACTCGCGCTCTACGTGGTCGTGCTGATCGCGCTGGCCAAGCCGCTCGGCGCGTACATGGCCCGCGTCTATCAGAATCAGCCGTTCGGGCTGGATCGCGCGCTCGGCTGGCTCGAGCGCCTCATCTATACGGCCTGCGGGCGTGCGCCCCGATCAGGAGATGGGCTGGAAGACCTACGCGGTGGCGATGCTCGCTCTTCAACCTGGCCGGGCTGCTCGCGGTGTACGGGCTGCAGCGCCTGCAGGGAGTGCTGCCCCTCAATCCCGCAGGGGCTGGGCGCCGTCTCGCCGGATCTCGTCGTTCAACACCGCGGTGAGCTTCGCCACCAACACGAACTGGCAGGGCTACGGCGGCGAGACGACGATGAGCTATCTCACGCAGATGCTCGGCCTCACCGTGCAGAACTTCGTCTCGGCGGCGGCGGGCATGGCGGTGCTGGTCGCGCTCATCCGCGGCTTCGCGCGCCGCTCGGCCCGACGATCGGCAACTTCTGGGTCGATCTCACGCGCACCACGCTCTACATCCTGCTGCCGCTGTCGCTTCGTCCTGGCGCTCGTGCTCGTTTCGCAGGGCGTGGTGCAGACGTTCGCACCGTACGCGAAGGTCGCCGTGATCCAACCGAGCGCGTACGACGAGCCGGTGACCGACCAGAACGGCAAGCCGGTCCTCGACGCCAAGGGCCAGGCCGAAGACCAAGAAGGCCACGCTGACCGAGCAGGTGCTCGCGGTGGGGCCGGTCGCTTCGCAGATCGCGATCAAGCAGCTCGGCACCAACGGCGGCGGCTTCTTCAACGTCAACTCGGCGCATCCGTTCGAGAATCCGACGCCGCTCTCCAACTTCCTCGAGCTGCTGGCGATCCTGCTGATCTCGGCCGCGCTCTGCTACACGTTCGGCGTCATGGTCGGCGACACCCGGCAGGGCTGGGCGGTGCTCGCGGCCATGACGGTCATCTTCGTCGGCGCTGTTGATGGTCTGCGTTGTCGCCGAGCAGAACGGCAACCGTCTTCGCCAAGCTCGGCGTCGATCAGACCGCGAGCGCGCCTGCAGTCGGGCGGCAACATGGAAGGCAAGGAAGTCCGCTTCGGCATCGCCAACTCCGCGCTGTGGGCGACGGCGACGACGGCCGGCCTCCAACGGCTCGGTCAACTCGATGCACGATTCGTTCACGCCGCTGGGCGGGCTGGTGCCGATGTGGCTGATCCAGCTCGGCGAGGTCATCTTCGGCGGCGTCGGCTCCGGTCTCTACGGCATGCTCGTGTTCGCGATCATCGCCGTCTTCGTCGCCGGCCTGATGGTCGGCCGCACGCCGGAGTATCTCGGCAAGAAGATCGAGGCGTACGAGATGAAGATGGCGTCGCTGGTCATCCTCATCCCGCCGGCGCCTGGTGCTGATCGGCACCGTCGATCGCCGTCGTCACCGCCGCCGGCAAGGCCGGCATCGCCAACCCCGGCGCCCATGGCTTCAGCGAGATGCTGTACGCGTTTTCCTCGGCGGGCAACAACAACGGCAGCGCCTTCGCCGGGCTGAGCGCCAACACGCCCTTCTACAACACGGCGCTGGGCCTGGCGATGCTCTTCGGCCGCTACTGGCTGACGATTCCGATGCTGGCCATCGCCGGCTCGCTGGCCCGCAAGAAGATCGTTCCGGCCGGCGCCGGCACGCTGCCGACGCACACGCCGCTGTTCGTCGGGCTGCTGGTCGGCGTCGTGATCCTGGTCGGCGCGTTGACCTTCGTCCCCGCGCTGGCGCTCGGCCCGATCGTCGAGCACTCTGACGCTGATCGCTGGCGAGGTGAGGGGATGACACCCATGGCAAGCTCGGGCAAGACTCGGTCGCTCTTCGATCGCCTCGATCGTCCGGCCGGCGATCGTCGACTCGTTCCGCAAGCTCGACTCCGCGGCGTCAGGTGCGCAATCCGGTCATGTTCGTGGTCTACGTCGGCTCCATCCTCACCACGCTGCTGTGGGCTGCAAGCCACCGTCGGCCGGGGCGAGGCGCCGGCGTGGTTCATCTTCTGGCGTCTCGGTCTGGCTCTGGTTCACCGTGCTCTTCGCCAACTTCGCCGAGGCGATGGCCGAGGGACGCGGCAAGGCCCAGGCGGCGTCGCTGCGCAAGGCACGCCGCGACGTGCAGGCCAAGCAGCTGACCCGCCCCGAGCGCGGCCGCGCACTACGACCTGGTGTCGGCCGCCGCCCTCCGGCAACGGCGACGTCGTGCTCGTCGAGGCCGGCGACTTCATTCCGGCCGACGGCGAGGTCATCGAAGGCGTCGCCTCGGTCGATGAGAGCGCGATCACCGGCGAGAGCGCGCCGGTGATCCGCGAAAGCGGCGGCGACCGCAGCAGCGTCACCGGCGGCACGCGGGTCCTGTCCGACTGGCTCATCGTGCGAGGTCACCGCCAATCCCGGCGAGACGTTTCTCGACCGCATGATCTCGCTGGTCGAAGGCGCCAAGCGGCAGAAGACGCCCAACGAGATCGCGCTCGACATTCTTGCTGGCCGCGATGACGATCATCTTTCTGCTGGCCACCGCCACGCTGCTGCCGTTCTCGCATCTACAGCGTGGGCTCGGCCGGGCAGGGCACGCCGATCACGGTGACCGTGCTCGTGGCCCTGCTGGTGTGCCTGATTCCGACCACCATCGGCGGCCTGCTGTCGGCGATCGGCATCGCCGGCATGGATCGCATGATCCAGAGCGAACGTGATCGCCATGTCGGGCCGGGCCGTCGAGGCGGCCGGCGACGTGGACGTGCTGCTGCTCGACAAGACCGGCACGATCACGCTGGGCAATCGCCAGGCCGTCGCAGTTCATCCCCGCGCCTGGCGTCAGCGAGCGCGACCTGGCCGACGCCGCCCAGCTTGCCTCGCTGGCCGACGAAACGCCCGAGGGCCGCAGCATCGTCGTGCTGGCCAAGGAGAAGTACGGGATCCGCGGAGCGCGACGTGCACGAAGCTCGGCGCCACCTTCATGCCGTTCACGGCCCAGACGCGGATGAGCGGCGTCAACCTGGACGGCCGCCAGATTCGCAAGGGCGCCGCCGATGCGATCGAGAGCCTACGTGCGGAAGGCCGGGCGGCACCGTGCCTGCCGAGGTGCGCATGGCCGTCGACGACGATCGCCAAGGCCGGCGGCACGCCGCTGGTGGTCGCCGACGGCGATCGCGTGCTCGGCGTGATTCATCTCAAGGACATCGTCAAGGGCGGCATCAAGGAGCGCTTCGGCGAGCTGCGGCAGATGGGCATCAAGACCGTGATGATCACCGGCGACAATCCGCTGACCGCCGCCGCCATCGCCGCCGAGGCCGGCGTCGACGATTTCCTGGCCCAGGCCACGCCGGAAGCCAAGCTCAAGCTGATCCGCGACTACCAGGCCGGGGGGCGACTGGTCGCCATGACCGGCGACGGCACCAACGACGCGCCGGCGCTGGCCCAGGCCGACGTGGCGGTGGCCATGAACACCGGCACCCAGGCCGCCAAGGAAGCCGGCAACATGGTCGATCTCGATTCGAATCCGACCAAGCTGCATCGAGATCGTCGAGATCGGCAAGCAGCTGCTGATGACGCGCGGCGCGCTGACGACGTTCAGCATCGCCAACGACGTGGCCAAGTACTTCGCCATCATCCCGGCGGCCTTCGCCACCACCTATCCGGTGCTCAACGCGCTGAACGTCATGCACCTGGCGACGCCGCAGAGCGCGATCCTGTCGGCGGTGATCTTCAACGCGCTCATCATCATCGCGCTGATCCCGCTGGCCCTGCGGGGCGTGCACTACCGCGCGCTCGGGGCCGCCGCCGTGCTGCGCCGCAACGTCTGGATCTACGGCCTCGGCGGCATCATCGTCCCGTTCCTCGGCATCAAGCTCATCGACATGATCCTCGTCGCCCTCGGGTTGGTCTAAGGAGCCGATACCATGCGTGCCCACATTCGTCCCGCGATCGTTTCGCTCGCCTTGCTGTCGGTGGTCACGGGCCTCGCCTATCCGGCCGTTGTTACCCTCGTGGCCCAGCTGATCTTCCCGCGTCAGGCCAACGGGAGCCTCGTCACGGCGGACGGCAAGACCGTCGGCTCGTCGCTCATCGGGCAGCCGTTCGACGATCCGAAATACTTCTGGAGCCGTCCCTCGGCCACCAGCCCGTTCGGCTACAACGCCGGCGCCTCGTCCGGGTCGAACCTGAGCCCCACCAATGCCGATCTGATCAAGACCGTGCAGGGGCGCGTCGACGCGCTGCGAGCCGCCGATCCGGGCAACGCCGCGCCGGTCCCGGTGGATTTGGTGACCGCATCGGGCAGCGGCCTCGACCCGCACATCAGCCCGGCCGCCGCCTTCTATCAGGTGGGCCGCGTGGCCCGGGTGCGCAAGCTCGACGAGGCCGCTGTGCGGGACCTGGTCGAGCGGCACGTCGAGGGTCGGCAGCTCGGAGTGCTCGGCGAGCCCCGCGTGAACGTACTGCGGCTGAACCTGGCGCTCGACGGCAAGTAGCGGCCTCTCACCCCGTCGCGCTCGACGGAGGGGACCCATGATCCGTGTGTGGACGCTCGTACTCTGCGCGCTGCTGGTCGTCATCGGCTCCCCGGTGACAGCGGTCGCCCAGAAATCCGTCGCCGACGTGCTGGGCCGGCCGGCCACGCCGGAGGGCGAGGCCAAGAGCTATCTCGAGGAGCTGATGCTGTTCAGCTATGTCGAGAACAGCTACGTGGTGAATTTCGGGACCCCCGGGCGTGGCGACGTCAACAACTTACGCTTCTACGATCACGACGCGGGGTACACCTTCAACGCCGCGGAGCTCAGCGTGAAGAAGGATCCCAGCGAGCGCTATCGGCTCGGCTACGGAGCGGTGATCACCGCGGGCATCGACTCGCAGAAGAACCACTCGCTGGGGATCTTCCGGGACGCCGATGATCAGGGGCCGTTCTTCCGCAACACCGCCAAGTACGATCTCGCCGAGGCCTATGCCTCGTATCTCGTGCCGCTCGGCGAGGGCCTCACCATCAAGGGTGGCAAGTGGGCCACCCTCATCGGCTACGAGGTCTACGAGAGTCCGAAGAACCTGAATTTCTCGCGCTCGTTCCTCTACACGCTGGGCACGCCCTACACGCACACGGGTGTGCTGGTGACCTATCCGTTCGCGAAGTGGTTCAGCATGACGGCCGGCTTCACGATGGGCTGGGACAACTCCGACAACAACAACGGTCATCTGCGGCCGATCGGCTCGTTCGCCTTCACGCCCACCGACACCCTGTCGGCGACGGTCAACTACCACGTCGGCCCGGAGCAGAACCGCAATCAGATGCACGGCCACACCAACGATCGGTGGATCGTCGACACCACCATCCTGTACACCGGCATCGAGCATCTGACGCTGGCCGTGAACTTCGACTTCGCCGGCGAGGAGCGCGATCCCGCGCTGGTCGCGCTCGGCACGCGCCAGGACACGAACTCGCGCTGGGGCGGCGTGGCCGGCTATGCGGGCTGGGACTGGACGAAGGCGCTGCGCACGGTACTCCGCCTGGAGTACTTCTCCGATCCCCAGAGCGTGCGCGCCAGCGAGACGGTCACCGCGGGCCACAACCTGGATCTGTGGGGGGTGACCGCCACGGTGGAGTACAAGATCTGGCGGGGGCTGGTCGGGCGACTCGAGTATCGACACGACCAGGCGAATCGGCCGGCGTTCAGCATGCAGAACAACGGCACCACACCGACGTCACACGCGCTCGACACCCTGACGTTCGCCCTCTACTACTCGTTCTTCTGACGAGCGCGCGTCTCGGCGCACGGTGAGTTCGGGCTGCTCGTCGATCCAGGCGGGCCCGGCGACCGGCGGGGAGAGCTCGAGCGACTGGGCCCGGGTGTCGTGACTCGACGACACGCATCGACACGGTGGCGCCGGCACACCCGCACCAGTACCCAGCATGCCGAGGCCATCCGACTCGCGCGCAGACGGCCATCTCCGCGAACGCGCCGAGGCGGTTCACGGAGGCCTGTTACTATCACAGATGCCCGTCGTCCACGCGGGCGACAGCTCCCACGGAGGAACACGACATGAAGCGTCACCTTGCGGCCACCACGATCGCGCTTGTGCTTGCGACCACGACGGGAGTGCTCTCCACGCCCCTCGTCACGGGCGATACGGCGTGGGCGCGCGCGGGGGGCGGGTCCTCCGGGGGAAGCCGTGGCTCGCGCGGCTTCTCGGCGCCGTCGTCCTCGCCCACGTCGCCGACCCGGTCGACCGCGCCAGCCCCGGCGCCCCCGTCATCCATGCCGCAGCGCAGTGGCTGGGGCGCTGGCCTGATGGGGGGGATCGGCGGGCTTGTCCTCGGCGGCCTGATCGGCAGCATGCTCTTCGGCGGAATGGGCCATGGGTTCGGCGGCGGCTTCGGCCTGCTCGAGATCGCGCTGCTCGGGGGGCTCGCTTACGTCGCGTTCTCGTTCCTGCGACGCCGCCGTGAACCCCAGCCCGCTATGGCGGGCGGCTACGGGATGTCGGGGCTTCCGGGCGGTGGACAGAGCTGGTCGCCGGACCGCAGCGCGGCGTCGGTGGCGACGTTCGAGCCCCCGGCCGGGCCGACGGACCTGCAGGTCGGCGTCGACCACATCCGGCAGATGGATGCGGCCTTCGACCCGGCGCGGATGGCTGCGGCGGCGTCGGATGTCTTCTTCAAGGTGCAGGCCGCCTGGATGGCGCGCGACATGGGCTCGGCCCGTGACAGCCTGACGCCCGAGATGAACGACCGGATGCAGGCACAGTGCGCGGAGCTGAGAGCGCAGCACCGCATCAATCGGCTCGAGAACATCGCCGTCCGGTCGACCGAGGTCACCGAGGCCTGGCAGGAGCAGGGACAGGATTTCGTGACGGTCGCCTTCGTGGCGAGCGTGCTCGACTACACCACCGACGAGTCCGGGCAGGTCGTCGACGGCAGCCGTACCGAGCCCGTGCGCTTCGAGGAGTACTGGACGTTCGTCCGGCCGGTCGGGCCGAACGCGTGGCGGTTGTCGGCGATTCAGCAGCCGTAGCGATCGGCGCCGAAGCGCTCGCTCAGCGTACCGCCGGCTCTCGCTCTTCTTCGGTCCAGGCCGGCACGTGGACCGGCGTGTCGAGCTCGGTGAGCGGGCTCGGGCGTCGCGACTCGACCACCCGCACGGTGACGGTGGCGCCGGCGCACGCGCACCAGTTCAGCATGTCGAGCGCCGTCCGGCTCGCGCGCACCCACACCGCCATGCCCGCGAACGCGCCGGCCACGCAGGCGAAGCGGAGGAGCGTCCGGATGGCATTGGGGGGCGCGGAGATCTCGACGACGGCGAGCGCCGCCAGCGGAGAGAAGGCCGCTCCGTAGAGCAAGCCCCACCGCGGGCGTACGAGGGCAGGTCCGGGAGGTCTGGGCGTATCGCACATCGTTGCCGTGTCCTCCTGGCGAGTACTCTGCCAGCGTGCCCCTCAACCGCTCGTTAAGACACCGGCCGTCGACGTAAAAATCGCGTAAAAATCCGGTGCGCGCGCTGCGGCCGGGCCCGTTCGGCGTAGCATCGATAGACGTATGCGACTGCCGCTGCTGAAGCGCTGGCTCGTCGGGCCGCCGATGCCGCTGGCGCAGGCGCGACACGAGCGGCTCACCAAGCGCGTCGCGCTCGCCGTCTTCTCGTCGGACGCGCTCTCCTCGGTCGCCTACGCCACCGAGGAGATCTTGCTGGTGCTGGTACTGGCCGGTGCCGCTGCCGCACACCTCACCGTACCCATCGCGCTGTCGATCACGGCGCTGCTCGTCATCGTGGCCATCTCGTACCAGCAGACCATCTATGCCTATCCGAGTGGCGGCGGCTCGTACATCGTGGCCCGGGCCAACCTCGGCACCGTGCCCGGGCTGGTCGCGGCGGCGGCGTTGCTGGTCGACTACGTTCTGACCGTCTCGGTGTCGGTGGCCGCCGGGGTGGCGGCGATCACCTCGGCCTTTCCCGAGCTATCCACCCACAAGGTCGCCATCGGCGTGCTGTGCGTGGCGGGCATCGCGATGGCGAACATTCGCGGTGTGCGGGAGTCGGGTCGGATCTTTGCGGTACCCACGTACGTCTTCATCGTGAGCTTTGGCCTCCTCGTCGCCGTCGGCGCCTATCGGCTGCTGACGGGGACGCTGCCGCCGGCGGCGCCGGCGCCGGTCGCGCCCACGGAGGCGCTGACCTGGTTCCTCGTGCTCCGCGCGTTTTCGTCGGGGTGCACGGCGATGACCGGCACCGAGGCCATCTCCAACGGCATCCCGGCCTTCCGATCGCCCGAGTCCCGCAACGCCGCCATCACGCTGGGCGTCATGGCGCTCATCCTCGGCACGCTCTTCGTCGGCATCACGGTGCTGGCCTCAGCGCTCGGGATCCTGCCCGCCGAGAGCGAGACCGTCGTGTCGCAGATCGCTCGCCGACTGTTCGGCACGGGCCTGTTCTACTACCTGATCCAGGCCTCGACCGCGCTGATCCTGGTGCTGGCCGCCAACACGTCGTTTGCCGACTTCCCGCGCCTGGCATCGCTCCTCGCACGTGACCGCTTCGTCCCGCGTCAGTTCGCCAGCCTCGGCGAACGTCTCGTGTTCTCCAACGGCATCCTGGTGCTGGCGGGCTTCGCCGCGCTGCTGATCGTGATCTTCGGCGGCGACACCCACGCGCTCATCCCGCTCTACGCCGTGGGGGTCTTCATCTCGTTCACCCTGTCACAGGCCGGCATGGTGCGGCACTGGTGGACCGAGCGTGGGTCAGGCTGGCGGTACCGGTTGGTCATCAACGGCGTGGGCGCCGTCACCACCGGCGTCGTGGCCGTGGTGATCGCGGTGACCAAGTTCACCCACGGTGCCTGGATCGTGGTGATCGTCATTCCCATCCTGGTCGCGAGCTTCCTGGCGATGCGGCGGCACTACGAAGACGTCGCCCTCGGGCTCTCGCTGGAAGGCTTCGACTCGCCTCCGGAGTTCCAGCACACCGTGCTGGTGCTGATCGGCGACGTGCATCGGGGCGTGGTGCGGGCGATCCAGTACGCCCGGACGCTGGCCCCCACCGCCGCGGTGCGCGCGGTCTATGTGGAGACGGATCCCGCCCAAACAGCCCGGCTCGAAGAGAAGTGGGCCCGCTGGGGTCTCGGCGTGCCGCTGGTGGTGCTGACCTCGCCCTACCGCTCGTTGCTGCGCCCACTGCTGGACTACGTCGACCACATCCAGTCCCGTGGCGACGACCAGATGGTCACCGTCGTCCTCCCGGAGTTCCTGCCCCGGCGTTGGTGGCAGCACATCCTCCACAACCAGACCGCCCTCCTCGTGAAAGGCGCGCTCCTCTTCCGCCGCAACCTCGTCGTCGCCGACGTCCCCTACCTCCTCAAGCGCTGACCGCCAAGGCTCCTGACCGATGCTGCTGATGCCGAAGGTGCGCACTGCCTTCGTCGGCCAGTTCATCGAGAGGACAGCGCCGACGTGGGCCGGGGGCTACCGACATGGGGTCCGCTGGAACTCGTTCCTGCCGCCCAACACCGTGCGCCCCGCATCCGATGGAGCCCAGCCGCGGCCGGTTCAAAGCGGCCTGCCGCCTCGTGGTTCCAGGGACCCCATGTCGGTAGCCCTCGGCCCACGTCGGCGCGTGGCCTGCAGTCGAACTCGGCTACTGTTGCAGCGTGCCGAGGCTCGATCCGCTGACGATATTCGGTCTGTTCGCGGTCGTGGCGATGCTGGTGTGCTATGCGCTCGAGGCGCGCAGCCGGTGGTTCGTCCTGGCGTTCGCGGGGGCGTGCGCGCTGGGGTCGGCGTACGGATTTTTGCAGGGGGCATGGCCGTTCGGCCTGGTCGAGGCCATCTGGGCGCTCGTGGCGCTGCGGCGGTGGCGCCGTGCGGCATGAGCGCAGCGAGCCCGGCGCCGCCCGTGGCTCAGGTACTGAGGCCGGCGGCTACTTGACGGTGCGTGAGCCGGTGCTTCGCGAAGGAGTGCTGTAGCCCGCGCCGCCGGTCATCGACGAGCTCGAACTCGACACACTGGGGACCGACGCGCCCGCGGGAGAGGTCGCCGACGTGCGGCCGGGCGAATACTGGGGCGGGGGAAATGGTGCCGGCGCCGAGAAGACCCGCGTGTCGGACGCATCGGATCCGTCCGTGTCGTCGCCGCCGAGGGTGACCGGCTGCGGCTGATAGAACGCGATCGAGCGGGGGCTTCGCCACAACCCGCGACCGCTCTGGCGAGCGCTCGACTCGAACGTCGCGAAATATTCGGCCAGCTGCGGATCGGTGGCCGCGCCGACCGCCCAGCCGCCGTGGACGAGCGCGCCGTTCACGAACAGTGCGTCACGCCAGACCCAGGCACGCAGGCGACCCTGCGGGTCGCGGGGCTCGCGGTCGAACAGGAGCCAGATCCATTGGCCTTCGACCAGCCGGCGGTTGGCTTCGCGCGCGGAGGCCGCGTAGGGAGAATTCCCGTAGCTGGGATCGTTGATGCGCGGGACTCGCACGCCGAGGTAGCGCACGACCTCGATGTGGCCGGCGATGTCCGCATAGAGCGTGACGCCGTCCACGACACGCGTGACATACGCCGGTCCGGCCTGGCTCTGGGCGCTGGCCGGCGTCGGCGTGAGCGCCAGCAGCAAGAACAGGCCGGCCAGATAGAGACCGCGGGTCGGCGTCATGGCAGGACCATGGTACGCCTGAACCGCGTCAGACAGCAGGAGCTTACATCCCGCCGCCGATGCGGATCCAGTCGAAGGACTGGACCTCCACCTGGTAGTTCGCCGCGGTCGGCACCTTGGCCTGAAACCATGCACGGCTGCCTGCGGGTGCGCCCCCCAGGACCCTGGTGCTGCTCTTGCCGACCACGCTGCCGGAGCCGTCCAGCAGATTGATCTCCAGGGTCATGCGATCGGCCGGTATGTTGGCCAGGTTGTACACGTAGCCTTCCAGGACGGAGCCGCTCGAGGCCGGGACTACCTGCCATTCCAGGCGAAAATAGCGATCCAGGCTGCCGGGGGCGTAGTTCGAGCCGGCCGCGACCATCGAGCCGGTCAGCAGGGGAGCCAGCATCAGAAGAGGAGCCACCACCAGGGCCACGATCCGTATCCGGTGCATAGCCATCCTCCTCGAGGTCGCGTTCGGGGCGAACCCCTGTCGGATACAACGCCCAACCTCGGCGGAAGGATTCGCAGGAGTTTGACCCGCGCAAAGGACAAGCCGTAGAGTCGGGAAAGGGTGACCGTCTCGCCCACATCCCTCCGGCACCGCCGCGCCGAGGTCTTCGCCGTCGCGATCCTTCTGCTGCCGCTCGTGCTCGCGGTACCGGCACTCGTCACGGGCCGGGCCTGGTCGCCGGCCGCCAACCTCTACACGGGCTATCCGTGGCAGGGCCTCACCGCCGACGCGGGCGCTCCGAATCCGGCGCTGAGCGATGTGACGCAGTGGTTTCACCCCGCGCTGCTCTGGAGTGGTACCGAGATCCAGGCCGGTCGCTTTCCGCTCTGGGTGCCGCACGCGTACGCCGGCGCACCGTTCTTCGCCAATCCGCAGACCGCGCTGCTGTTTCCGCTGACCTGGCTGGCGTGGCTGCTGCCCGCGGCGCCGGCGCTCACGCTGATCACCGCGCTCAAGCTCGTCGGCGCCGGCCTCGCGATGTTCTGGTTCCTGCGCGCGGGCCTCGGACTCGCCGTCACGGCGGCGCTGATCGGCGCCCTCGGGTTCGAGTTCTCCACGACGCTGGTCGGGTGGGTGGGCTGGGCCTTCGGCAGCACCATCATGTTCGTGCCGCTGCTGTTCGGCGCCATCGAGCGCCTGCGCCAGCCCCGGCAGTGGCGCTGGATCGTCGGACTCGCGCTGATCGTGGCGCTCGACCTGTTCGCCGGCTATCCGCAGAGCGCGTTCCACGCGCTCCTGGCCGCTGGCGTGTGGGCGCTCGCGCTGGCACGCGGCACGGACCGGTGGTTTCTCGCACGCTGCCTGCTCGGCACGGTGCTCGGCGTCGGTCTGGCGGCGGTGCAGCTCCTGCCGTTCGCCGAGTACGCGCGCGAGAGCACGGTGCTCGCGTACCGCAGCCAGTGGATGCCGGCGTTCGCGGTGCCGCCGGCCGCCGCGATCACGCTGCTCATGCCGTACGCGTTCGGTAGCGGCGCCCAGGCGTGGGGCCGCTGGCAGTTCAACATCGTCTCGACCTACATCGGGCTCGTGCCGCTCCTGCTGGCGCCCCTCGGCGCGCTGGCCGGCCGCCCTCGCCCGGCGGCGCGCTTCTTTCTGGTCTTCGTGATCGTCGTGGCGGCGGTGCACTACGGCGCGCCCGGCGTCAGCGTGGCGGCGTCGCTGCCCGGGCTGGCGCTGGGGACGAATCTCCGGCTGATGCCCTATCTGCTATTCGGGATCGCCGCGCTGGGCGCGCTCGGCGTGGATGCGCTGGCGCGCGGTGAGTTCCCCGTGCGCTGGTGGCCGATCCGAAGCTGGTTCATCATCCTGGCCGGCGGCGGCTTTGCGTGGGTGGCCGTGCATCACGCCGCGTCGGGCGCGCACGGCCTGACCTGGCCGCTGTGGGTGCAGTTCTCCCTGGCGCTCACCGGACTCACGGCGGCCGCGCTCGTCGCGCTGCGCTGGGGCGCGGTCGGCGGTGCCGCCTGGGGGCCGGCGCTGGTGACGTTGCAGGTGCTCAGCGTCGTGCCGCCGGCGTTCGCCTACGTGCCGAGTGTGCCGGAGCACTGGCTGTATCCGGAGACGCCCGCGATCGCCTGGATCCAGTCCCAGCCCGGCCTGGCCCGCACGACGATGCCCGGGCACGTCGGCGTTCTCTACGGGCTCTTCGAGCCGCACGGCTACGACGGCCTCACGCCGCGGCGCATCGCCGATCTCGTCGGCTCGGTCGGCACCGGCAGCGCGCTGGTGCGGGGCTACTTGCAGAATCCGCTCGCGGTCGTCGGCAGCGAGGCGGTGAGTCCGGCCGCCGTGCTCACCTCGCCGGTGGTGGATCTCCTCGGCGTCCGCTACGTGATGCTGCCGGCTGGCGCCGGGCCGCTCTGGCCGCACCTCACGCTCGGGTACGACGGCCGCGACGCGCGGGTGTTCGTCAACGACCGCGCGCTGCCCCGCGCCTTCCTGACATTCCACGCGCGCTGCGTCGACGACGCCGTCGCACCGCGGCTGATCCGCGAGCACGCCGTCGATCTCCGCCACGAGGTCGTGCTGGCAGGGTGCGTGACGCCGCCGAAGGCCGGGCCGCCGACCGAGGCATCGGCCGACATCCGCGAGTACGGGCCGACGCGTGTGCGCGTGACGACCGCGGCTGGCGCGGCGGCGTACCTCGTGCTGACCGATACGTGGTTCCCCGGCTGGCGCGCGCGGGTGGACGGGCGCGACGCGGTCCTCTGGCGCGCCGACCACGCGTTCCGCGCGGTCTGGATCCCGCCCGGCAAGCACGAGGTCGAGTTCCGGTTCGAGCCGCGCTCGCTGAAGATCGGGCTGGTCGTGAGCGTGCTGAGCCTGACGGCGGCGCTCGCCCTGCTGGTGCCGGGCCGCCACCCCACGGGGCCGGCGTGACCAAAGCCCTCGTGTTCGCGGTGGTCGTCGGCCTGGCCGCGCTGGCGGAGGCCGCGCTGCCCGCGCCGCCGTTCGCGCTCGACGTGACCCCGGCCCGGGTCGGCCCGGGCAGCCCGTCCGCCTGCAGATCACCCCTCGGGGTGACGTGGGCGAGTTCGACGTCTATCTGATGTGGGAGCAGTCCGAAGAGGCGGCGTTCCTGACGCCCGAGGGCGCCTGGTCGCCCCGGCCGGTCGCGTTTCGTCCGCGCCTGCCGGCGCGAGGCGCACCGGTCACCGTGTCGTGGGTTCCGACGCCCCCTGGCGACATCCCGCTGGCGCTCGTGGTGCTGCGGCCCGGCGACGATCCGATGACGCGAGCCTCCTGGACGTTCAGGCCGGTGGTGGCCTGGGTGGGCATGGAGCCTCCGGCCACGCCTGCCGCGCCTGCCTGGCGCGCGCTCGCCCCGCTCGCCGGCGCGACGTTGCTCGCCTGCAGCCTCGTCGCACTGGGCGGGGCCTTTTTCCGCTGATTTGCGTCTGGTATGATCGGCACGCCATGCCTCGCCTTCCCGAGCTGATCGGACGAGCAATGATCGACCCGGACTTCCTCGCCCAGCTGCAGAAGTCGCCCGACGAGATCCTGGCTCAGTACGAGCTCGACGAGACGGAGCGCCGTACGGTGCTCGGCGCCCTGGCCCGGCTCGGCCAGACCTCGGCGACGGAGCGCGCACAGGCTTTCCACAGCGCCCTCATCCGTCGCGTGGCCACCTAGCCGGGCGGCAGGCGCGGTGGCCAGCCCCGCCGAAACGGTCGCTTTCCTGCGCGAGGTCCGCCTGTTCAAGGACGTGGCCGTCCCGGAGTTGAGCGTGCTCGGCGCGAGCCTGCGTGAGCGCGCGCTCAAGCGCGGGCAGGTGCTGTTCCGCGAGGGCGACGTGGGCGAGGAGATGTTCCTGGTCCGGCAAGGCTCGATCGTCATCTCCAAGCCGGTCACCGGACGGGTCGAGCAAGTGCTGGCCCGGATCGGGCCCGGCGACTTCTTCGGCGAGATGGCCCTGTTCGATCACTCGCCCCGCTCGGCGACCGTGCAGTCCGACTCCGACGTCGAGCCTGCTGGTGCTCGACCGCGAAGGCCTGCGACGGCTCACCGAGGAGAGCCCGCGCGCGGCGGCGGCGTTCTTCCACGCGCTCGTGCAGGTGTTCATCGAGCGGCTGCGCGCCTCCGGTGACCTCGTGGCCGAGGTCACGCGCTGGGGGCTCGAGGCGACCGGCCTGGATCTGGACGCGCGATGAGCGAGACCGCCGCCACGCCCTCGAGTCCGCCGCCGCGCCGGGCGCAGCTCGAGCTGCTGGTCCGGCGTGATGACGAAGGCTTCGACGTCCGCCAGATCGGCAGCGCCACCGCCTTCGTGCAGTCGCGCCCCAAGCGGGTGGCCGACGACTCGTGGGAGCTCGCCGAGGTGCGCCTCGCGGGTGGCCGGCCAGCGCGGCTTCTTCCTCAAGAACACGACGCACCGATCGCTTCCTGCTGCTGACCGAGCCCGAGAAGTTCCTGTGGGAGCAGATGGACGGCCGCACCTCGCTGCAGGAGATCGCGACCGCGTACGTGCTGCGCTACGGCGCCTTCGACTTCGACATCATTCCCGCGCTGATCCGCAAGCTGCAGCGCGCGCATCTGCTCACGCTCACGCCGACCTCGCGGCTACGCCAGGCGCTGGCCCGCAACCGGCGCTTCCGGTGGCCAAGGCGCTGGAGACCGGCTTGACCGCGCTGGAGCGCGATCAACATCTCCAGCCGGAACGTGCACCGCGTCTTCGTCTGGCTCTACCGGTTGGGCGGCTTCCTCCTGTTCACGCGCGGCGCGGTGGTCGCGTGCATCCTGCTGGCGGTCGCGGGCCTGGTCGCGGGCGTGCAACTCTGGCGCGAGGCGCGACACGGTGGTCACGGGCTTCGGCGGGCACGCGCTCGAGGCGGTGCTGACCGTGAAGCGCTTCTTCTTCCTGACCGTGGCCGCGCACCAGATCGTGCACGGCCTGGCCCTCGTCCACTACCGGCGTCGCGTGCGCGAGTTCGGCTTCACGTTCCTGCACGGTTTCGTGCCGACGTTCTACGTGGACGTCACGGATATCTTCATGACGAGCCGCCGGGCCCGCGTGGTGACGGCGGTGTCCGGCACGCTCGTGCATCTGGTGCTCGGCTCGCTCTGGTTCCTGCTGGCCGCGCACGCGCCGCTCGGGAGCTTCACCCAGGCCTTCGCGGCCACCTCGGGGATGATCCAGTGGCAGGCGTTCGTCGTCGCGCTCTACCCGTTCTGCTTCATCGAGATGGACGGCTACCACGTGCTGGTCGACGTGCTCGGCGTGCCGACGCTCAAGCAGGAGGCGGTCGAGCTGCGTGGCGCCGGTGCTGGCACCGGCCGCGCGCCCTGGCGGCTTCGGCCGGCAGGAGCAGCTGTGGGCGGGCTACGTCGTGCTGTCCACCGTCTCGGTCGCCGCGTTCATCGCGTTCAACGTCTGGCTCATCATTCACGCGATTAGTTAGACGTGGGGGGCCCCGAAATGGCCCCCACACCCCCACGCTTCGCGCCCCGGGAACCGGGGCGCTCCGCGATCGTCATGGCTCTGAAATGCCCCCCCCCACGCTCCGCGCCCCGGGGAACCCGGGGCGCTTCGCGATCGTCGCCTCGGATGCAGGGCCCCCGCGCATGGCCTCGAGTCCGTCGATCTCGCTTCGCTCACGTGCTCTGAGCGGCGGTCTCCAGCAGCGCCTCGACGGCTTGGCCGATCTCGCGGGCGTTCGCGGCGGCGTCTG
>CAVZOE010000025.1:0-8457 GCA_963776725.1 uncultured Candidatus Rokubacteria bacterium
GCTCGTCGTTTTTCCAATCGGCCTCTGGGTCGCGGCCCTCGCGTTCGACATGGTGGAGACTTCTGCACTGGGAAGTCCCGCTGTGGCGAACGCTGGCCTTCTGGAACATCATCGGCGGCATCGTCGGCGCGCTGGTGGCCGCGGTGCCGGGGTTTCTCGACTACCCCGGCCGGGCGGGCCGGGCCGGGCGCATCGCCACCTGGCACATGGTCCTCAACCTCGCGGCGGTCGCGCTGTTCGCGGTCAACGCCTTCATCCGGCTCCGTGTCGACGCGGACTCGTCCTGGCCGCTGGTGCTGTCCGTTGTCGGCGTGGTGGGCGTGTTCGTCTCCGGCTGGCTGGGCGGCGAGCTGGTCTACGTCGAGCGCTTCGGGGTCGCCGAGCCCAAGGACGCGCGGCAGGGCCGGCCTCGCCGCGCGGCCTGGAGGGATCAGGGTCGCAGAACGACCTTCAGGCAGTTGTCCTGCTTGTTGAGGAACATGTCGAACCCCGCCGGCGCCTCCCGCAGCGGCAGCCGGTGCGTGATCACGAAGCTCGGGTCGATCTCGCCCGCGCTCGATCCGCTCGAGCAACGGCTTCATGTACCGCTGGACGTGACACTGGCCGGTCCTGATGGTGAGCGAGCGGTTCACCACCGCACCCATCGGGAACTTGTCGATGAAGCCGCCGTAGACGCCGATGACCGACACCGTCCCGCCGTTGCGACAGGCGAGGATCGCCTGCCGCAGCGCGATCGGCCGATCCGTCTCCAACCCCAGCGCCTGCTTGTGCGATCGTAGGTGTAGATGCGTCCCGGGACGTGCGCTTCCATCCCCACCGCGTCGATGCAGACGTCGGGACGCCGGCCACCGGTCAACTCCGCGCAGCGCTTCGCCGATGTCGACCTGCTGTAGTTGAGCGTCGTCGGCCCGCTGCTTCCCGGGCCAGCCGGAGACGGTACGGAAACCGGTCGATGGCGATGACCCGTTCGGCCCCGAGCAGGTACGCGCTCTTGATGGCGAACTGTCCCACCGGTGCCGCGCCCCGACGGCGACGACGTCGCCCGGCTGGATGCCGCACATCTCCGCGCCCATGTACCCGGTGGGCAGGATGTCCGACAGGAACAGCACCTTCTGGTCGGGATCCCGGCCGGGATCTTGAGCGGGCCAACGTCGGCGAAGGGCACACGGACGTACTCGGCCTGGCCGCCCGGCGAATCCTCCCAGCATGTGCGAGTAGCCGAACAGCCCCGCCGGCGAATGCCCCACAGCTTCTCGGCCATCCACGCATTCGGGTTGGAGTTCTCGCACAGCGAGAACAGGCCCTTGCCGCACATCGCACACGCGCCGCAGGCGATCGGAAACGGCACGACCACCCGATCGCCGGTCTTGAGGTTCTTCACGCCGCGCCCGACCTCCATGACCTCGCCCATGAACTCGTGGCCGAGGACGTCACCGGACTTCATCGTCGGCACGAAGCCGTTGTAGAGGTGCAGGTCCGAGCCGCAGATCGCCGTGGCCGAGACCTTCACGATGCAGTCGCTGGGGTTCAGGATCTCGGGGTCGGCCACGTCGTGCACTTCCACCAGGCGCTTGCCCATCCACTGGTTCGCCTTCATCGCCTGCCTCCCGCTACCACGCGCACGTGCCGTCGCTGGTCGTGACCGGATCGCCCCTTCATGATGTCCGGGCCGTGGGCGACGAGGATCTGGCCCGTCTCCATGAGCTGCTTGAAGCCTCGGAGGTCCTGTCGTAGCTGCTGTTCGGGAGCCTGGCCGATGAGCTTGACGAGCTGCGCGGTCAGCTCCCGCCCCGGCGGTGTGTACTCGAGCTCGACGGTAACCTCGGTGCCCCGGCCGCCCGGCGCCGGACGGAACGAGACGCTGCCGGCGGCGTCGATCTCCGACCCGGCGATCGACCGCCAGGCAATGAGCTGGTCCGGTCGCTCCTCGACAACTTCCGCCTCCCACGCGAAGGGCAGTCCAAGCGGGCCCGTGGCGATCCAGTGCGAGCGCCGGTCGTCGGTGACTCGCACGGACTCGATCTTGTCCATGAAGGTGGGCAGGTTCGACAGGTCGCGCCAGAAACGGTAGAGCTCGTCGGCGGGGCGGTTGACGGTGATGCTGCGGCGTGCGCGGACGGCGCGACCGGTCGGGCCGTCCGGTGCGCTGAGGCGCTCCGCGCAGCGCGCGTCCAGCACCGCCACTCCGACGACCGCCGCCGCGGCCGCGAGCAGTCGCGACCGTCGCGCGGAAGGCGAGACGAGGGCCGTGAGGAGCAGGCCAAGGTCCATGACGTCGCCGGCCACGCGCGACGAGAGCCAGGTCGTGGGTCGCGGCGTGGTCAGGATCCCGATGCCGGACGTGAGCTCCCGCACGCCGAGGGCCCGTGAGACGACCCGCGCGGGCCGGGACCCTCGTGTTCCGACGGCGCGCGCGAGCAGGCCGGGCGCCAGCAGCTCCACCGTACCCAGGGCGATGCTCAGCCACCCGAGTCGTCTGCTCAGGCGCCGCGCACGGAATGTGAGCGCGGCGCTCGTCGAAGCGGCCGGTGAGTCGTCGATTGACTGCAGATAGCTCGGCGGTCGCATCACCATCACTCACTCCCCCTGCGTTTCGCTCGCTCATGGGGGGAGCAACGGGTGTGCCGCTGAGACATTGCGCTGCTGAGTCGAGGGTAGAAGATTGCCGTCAACCGGTGCGCCGTTGCCTACGGAGAAGGGCGGTGCTCGAAAAAACGCACGGATATCTTCCTGGCAGAGCCATTGCACTGCGCCGACCTTCGTGTCTCGTGAGCAAGACGGTTCGGCCTACCTCGCCGCTCGCATCGCCGCCTTCGTCTCAGCCCACGGGGCCATACGTCTGTGCGCCGACTGCGTCGGGAGGCTGCCGAAACGTTCGCTCGCCACGCGGAGGGTGACCGAGCCGGGGTGGTGCGAGTCATGCGGCAGCCATGGAGCCGACGCCTTCCGCCTGCCGCTGGCGGAGTACGCCAGGGCGCTGCGGCGCCGGGCCGCCGGGACGGCGTCCAGCCGGAGCGATCCATCGACCGTGACCACGCCCACGGTGAGCGCCAGGTGCCCGATCTGTTCGGGCGCGATCGAGCCGACCGACTCGGCCCGCCTCGTGTTTCGACCCGACGGCCGCGTCGAGCATGGCCGCTGTCCTGACCCGGTCTGTCCCTGGTGCCTGCAGGCGGTCGCCCCGTCGCAGGCCAGGCTCCGCAGTGGCCGGGACATCTTTCATCGAGATTGCCTCCGCGCGAGCCGGTCGGAGCGCGTCATCTCGGGCGGTAGCGCGGCATCCCCGTGGACGGCGATCTTCGACGAGCGGTCCGGGCGCCAGGCCCATCGCGACCGCCGCGCCTTCGCGGAGTTCCAGGCGGTGACGCGCGAAGCGGTCGAGCACGCCATCGGCGTGCGCGCCCTGGCGCGGTCGGTACGGTCGGACTCCGCGACGAGGCGGAGGCTGACGAGGGGCGGCGCCGCGGGTACCATGGCGACGCCGCTCGAACGTTGACAGGCTGAAACCCGCTCGGGGCTACGTCGACACTCCTCCAAGGAGGACACGATGGTGCTCGCCCGCGACGCCGCCGCCGCCTCTCGACAAGCCGATTGCCTCGCCCGCTACGAGCGCTCGTGTCGGTCGATCGAGCGAGCCCAGTGGCTGATCGTCTCCTCGCGGGCGATCCTCGACCGTGGGCGTCCCCCCTTCAGCGGTGGTGGTCCGGACGCGCTTCCGGAAGCGCTCATCAGGACGCGACTGCGTACGCTCATCGACGCCGGTGTGCTGAAGCCGGGCGGGCTGGGATGCCTGTGGGAATGGCGGTGTCGGCAGCCGCATCCGTGCGGCGGCTGCGGCGCCCTCATCGCAAAGGGCGAGATCGAGGTCGAGATCATCACGCGCGGTGGCGTCGCGCTGATTCTGCATCGGCGATGCCTCGAGCTCTGGGAGCAGGAAGCCCGGACGACTCCCTCCGCGACCGCGCGCCCGGAGCCGCAGCGGCGGAGAAACCTCGCCTGACTCCTCTGACTCGCTGACGCCGCCCAGCACACTGCACGAAGACGGCCTCGTGACTCCGGCCTCACGCGCCTGAGGCGTAGCGCCGGAGGTCTGCGGCGTTCTGGACGGCATAGCCCTCCGCGTCGTTGTTGAAGTAGGCATAGACGTCCAGTCCATCCGCCAGGTAGAGCTGGATCTCGCTCGCCCGCGCGGTCAGATACTGGGGCGAATAACTGCCGCCATACCGGTTGCCGTGAAAGCGCAGGTACACCCAGGTTGTCGTCACCGGCCGGGGATGGTCAGGAATCATGTCGTGCACGCACAGCGCGGCACCGTGCGCCTGCAAAATGCCGAAGATCTCGTCGCAGAGCCAGCGGCGGTCACGGAATTCCACGGCCCATCGGTGCCTCCGCGGCGCGGCGTCGAGGAATCTCGCCAGTCGCACCGGATCCGGTCTCCAGTTCGGCGGCAGCTGGACCAGAATGGGGCCGAGCGACTTCTGAAGCCGCTCGGCTCGCCTCAGGAATCGCCCGAGGATGGCCCGGGGATTCTTGAGGCGTTTGACGTGCGATCCGTAGCGACTGAACTTGAGCGCGTAGCAGAAGTCGGCGGTGGCGGCCTCTCGCCAGGCGTCGAAGGTCCTGGCGTGGGGAAGGCGGTAGAAGCTGTTATTGATCTCGACCGTGTCGAAGTGAGCGGCGTAGTGGGAAAACCACTCATCGCTCGACAGCTGCTGGGGATAGAAGACGCCTCTCCAGTGGCGATAGTGGAAGCCCGAGGTCCCGACGCGAAGTGTCGCGCTCATTCACCACGGGCTGCCGCGGAAAGGCTTACCTCTCCTTTTTCCACCGATCGCGATCGCGCTCCTCCAGGATTTCGGCCGAGGGGCGAAACTCCTCGTCGGGGCCGCGCGGCACACCGAGCGCATCGCCGAGATCGTCGACGACGTTCTGATCAGGAGTTGCTACCGTCCCTCCCGGAGCCTCCTCACCGACGCTGTCCGCCCGCCGCCAATCGGCATCCACATCACCGCCCGCCAGCCGCGGGCTACTGGACGTATGGACGCGCAAATCCTTCTCCGCATCGCGCTCCCGGTCGGTCTTGAGGACCACGGTTTCCCGGGCGGGAGGTCCCTGCAAGGCTTCCTCGGGCGTGCGCTGGCCGCGTGACCGCTCAGCCTTCCCACGGGTCGACCCCTTTGCGGATTTCCTGCGCTTTTTCATGGGCGTTGCTCGAGCGAAGCTCGTGCCAGCGACCCGGCCGTGGGAGTCCGCGAGCTGCGCGCGGAGCGCCACTCTGGTGGCCGGCGCCCAGAGTCGCTGGCATCGGCGTTGCGCGGTCTCCGAGCGGTGCAACGAATGGCGAGCGGCGGCGCCGTGCGCGGGCAGCGAGCGAGTGCAGCAGTCGATCTGCAGATCGGCCAGCGCAGGATTCGCCTGTCGAATCCCGACAAGGTTCTGTATCCACGGGCCGGTTTCACCAAGCGGCAGGTCGTCGACTACTACGTCGCGGTCGCCCCGCATCTGCTGCCGCATCTGAAAGACCGGCCGGTCACCCTGAAGCGCTACCCGGACGGCACGGCCGGGCCGTTCTTCTACGAAAAGGACGCGCCGACGTTCACGCCGGAGTGGGTCACGACGTTTCCGGTGCCGCGCCGCGGCGGTGGTCCGGACATCCACTACATCGTCATCAACGACGTGGCCACACTCGCCTGGTGCGCGACGCTCGCCAATCTCGAAGTTCATCCGTTCCTGCACCGCGTTCCGCGGCTCCATACGCCGACCGCGGTCGTGTTCGATCTCGATCCCGGGGAGGGGACGAACATCCTCACGTGTGGTGAAGTCGCTCTGCTCTTGCGGCAGGCGCTCGCTGGCGTGGGCCTGCAGGCATTCCTGAAGGTGTCCGGCTCCAAAGGGCTTCAGCTGCACGTGCCGCTGAACACCCCCGTCACGTATGCGCAGACCGGGCACTTCGCCCTCGTCACGGCCCAGGCGCTCGAGCGGGCGCACCCGCAGCTCATCGTGACGGATATGGCCAAGGTCAGGCGCACCGGGAAGGTCTTCATCGACTGGAGTCAGAACTCGGACTACAAGACGACGGTCTCCGTGTATTCGCTGCGCGCCAATCGCGACCAGCCGTTTGTCTCACTCCCGGTGCGCTGGGACGAGCTGGAGGGTGCTGCCAAGAACGCGGACCGCCTGTATTTCGACGTGGACACGACGTTGCGGCGTCTGGCCGAAGTTGGTGATCTGTTTCGGCCGGTCCTGCGCCTGAAGCAACGGCTACCTCAGGTCTCGCGCGCGGGGCATGGCCGGCGCCGGGTGGTCGTCCAGAAGCACACCGCCAGCCGCCGCGCGGGATAGGGCCCTCGCGCGGCCGAGGGGCTAGCGCAGCGCGGCGCGGACGACACTCAGATCGGCGACCAGGGCGTCCAGCTCCCGCTGACGCGTCTCGTCGTCAGGAGCCCGAAGAATGGACGACGGATGCACCGTGGCCAGCACCCGCTTGGCCCAGGGAGCACTCACCCATTGACCGCGCTGCTTCGTCACCCGAAACCGGGGGCCGAGTAGCGCCTGGGCGGCGGTCGCGCCGAGGCACACCACGACCTCGGGCGTCACGATGTCCAGCTCCGCCTGAAGCCACGGCAGGCAGGCCGCAATCTCCATCTGGTTGGGCTTGGCATGGATGCGTCGCTTGCCGCGGGACTCCCACTTGAAGTGCTTGACGACGTTGGTGACGTAGACGTCGTCACGGGAGATCCGAGCCGCCGACAGGGCACGATCGAGCAGGCGTCCGGCCGGGCCGACGAAGGGACGGCCGGCCAGGTCCTCCTCGTGGCCGGGCTGCTCGCCGATCATCATCACCCGCGCGTGGTTAGGCCCCTCGCCGAACACCGTCTGGGTCCCGCGCTTGTAGAGATCACACCCACGGCAGCCGGCCGCGGCCGCGCGTAGCTTGGGCAGGGTCCGCCGGGCGGGCATGAAATGCGCCGCCGAGTCAGTTCCGTCAACCCGTCGGGCCATGGGCTCGAAGGAATGCAGATCCGAGGCCGAGATCGCTCGTTTTGACGCGTTCGGGCCTTGACGTTGGCCTCTCCCGGAGGCAACCTCCGGCTATGGTGACAAGAGAGTCCGCCAGCGTGAGCCAGGGGCTGCTGGTCGAGTCGCGGCACAAGATCGCGATGAGCCGGATGGTTGTGGCCCACTCACTGTTCGTAGTGACCTGCCGTCGCGGCATCGGTGGCGCGAGCGACACCAACGGCACTCAGCCACAGAAGTGCCACCACGCCAATATGGTGCATTTCCCCGGTCACGGCTCCTACAGCGAGGTGTGCGCTGCCCGCGATGAGTTCGCCACCGAGTTCCCCAACAGCTCGGTGTCCCCCGTTGTACGGTCGAGGGGCGGCGCCTGGGAGTGGATCTTCTGCCCCGAGTGCGCGGTCGACAGTGAGAGCCTGGACGAAGAGTCGGCGACCTAGTTCAGCTCACTACCACACTACGCAGCGCGACGGCGCCGGCTGGGTGCCTTCCGCTTCGTCGGCGCGGCTCGACGCGCGTCGGCCTTGGCCAGCGGCCGGCCGCGCAAGCTCTTCTCCAGCGCCTCCATCAGGTTCGCCACTCGCGGTCGCTTCGGAGCTTCAGGAGCCACGACCTCCTTGCCCTCGATCTTGGCCTCGATGACCTGCCGCAAGACATCGGTATAGGTGTCCTTGAACTCCTTCGGGTCCCAGTCGTCGCTGAGCGAGTCCATGAGCTGCAGCGCGAGCTTCATCTCCTTCTCGGCGTACCCGTGCTTGATGCCCGGGAGATCGAGCTCCTTCGGAGAGCGGATCTCGTGCGCGAACCGCATTGTCGTCAGCACCAACGCCTCGCCGGCCGCCTCCAGTGCGGCCAGATGCTCCCGTTGCCTCAGGACGATGGTCCCGACACCGATCTTCCCCGACTGCGCCATGGCATCGCGTAGCAGCGCGTACGGCTTGGTGGCGCTGGTGCCTTCGGGCTGGACGTAGTACGGGGTTTCGAAGTACAGATCCTCGACATCGGTGGCCGGCACGAAGCGGCGAATCTCGAACATCTGGGTCGCCGGCACGCGCGCCTTGTCGAAGTCCTCGTCGGTGACCACGACGTACTGGTCCTTGGCGTACTGGTAGCCCTTCGCCAGCTCGCTCCACGGCACCTCGACATCCTCCTCCTTGCAGAACCGCTTCTGGACGATGCGGCTGTCGTCCTTCCTGTGCAGGAGGTTGAACCGGAGTTCTTCGCGGGCCTCGATGGCGGAGACCAGTCCGATGGGAACCGTGACCAGCCCGAAGTTGATGGAGCCCTTCCAGAGCGCACGAGCCATGATCTACCTCCTAGTCCGACCGGAGACGGCCCTCGCTCGTCGAACGGCGGGACGTCGATGACCGGCGTCGGCCGGGGATCCCGCGTCGCTGTGCCATGATCGCGAATCGGGCAAGGCCGATGCCAGCGAGCTTG
>CAVZOE010000026.1:0-9463 GCA_963776725.1 uncultured Candidatus Rokubacteria bacterium
GCTGAGTTTTTGACCGAAGTGGGGGGCCACGAGATGGCCCCCCACACCCCCCACGCTGCGCGCCCCGGCGGAGCCGTGGCGCTTCGCGAGCGTGGTGCGGTGTCGCTTTTCGCCGCTCGCTGGGTGGTGGGCGATCCTGCCCTCGATGGACGATGCTACGATTGAGGCTCTATGGACGGCGACAAGGCTCCACACGTCGAGAGTGACGAGTCGTTCGAGCGGCAGTACCGGCGTGTGTCCGAGTGGCGCGCACGCACCCTGAGCGACCCGGCATTGGTCCACGGCGGCTCCATACGTCAGGAGCGCGTGCGGTTCGCCATCGTGGAGCCCTTGCTGCGCTCGCTCACGCCGTCTACGGGCGCCCGGGCGCTCGATCTCGGGTGCGGCGTCGGCACCTACACGCCCGTGCTCCGCGAGGTCGGCTACGAGGTCATCGGCGTCGACTTCTCCGTGCCGAGCCTCGTCCGTGCGCGCCGTGCCCCGGGCGTGCACTATGCGGGCGCGGAGGCGTACCGGCTGCCCTTCGCCGAGAAGACGTTCGACTTCGTACTCTGTATCGGCCTCATCTACGTGGTGACGGACCCGGCGCGGGTGCTCGCGGAGATCGTGCGCACGACGCGTGCGGGAGCACGCATCATGCTGCAGGCGCTCCACCCAGGGTCGCTCAAGTTCCGCACGGCGCGCCAGCTCCACCGTCTGCGGCGCCGGGGCTTCGACCTGCGTGCCTACGATCCGGAGGAGGTCCGCACCATGCTCACGCGTGCCGGCCTGGCGCCCCTGGGGACGCACCCGCTGTCACGGCTGGGCTGGGGTCCCCTGACCCACGAGTACCTGTACGTGGCGCAGCGCGAACGCTGAATCCCGGCGCGCTCTCCTCCTCGCGCCTGAGCCTCGGCGGTCAGGCCGCGCGGTCAGGCCACCCGCTGTCCCGGCATGCCAGCCGCTTCCTGGTCCGTCTCCGTCATGAGCCGCGCACAGATGGCGTCGATGTCGGCCGGTGTCACGAAAGGGTGGGTCGGGAGCGTGAGCAGTCGATCCACGACTCGGCGGGCGCCGGGCAGGGGCCCGGGGCGCCCAACGAGATGAGGCCTCAGGCCCGGCACGTCCGCGAGACACGCGGGGTACGGCGCGGAGGCCCCGAGGCCAGCCGCCCTCAGCGTGGCGACCAGCCGCGCGCGCGACGAGGCGCTGGACGCGAGAACGGGGAAGCGAAGGAAACACGGTTCGGCATCCGGCACTACCTCGATGGGTGCGGCCACGTCCCGATCGAGGCGCTCCTGATAGCGTGCGGCGTTGATCCGACGGATGGCCGTGAAGTGATCGAGTTTGTCGAGCATGGCGCCGGCGATCCCGGCCCGAAATGCATTGAAGGCCTTCAGCGGGAACTCCGGCTCGAACTTCGAGACACCGAGATCGAGTCCGGGAATGCGCTCGGGCCAACCGAACAACGCGGGCCGGATGAGGATACCGAGCACGATGGCCTTGGCCAGGTCGGTCAACGGCGGCAGCCGAGGGGCGGCCTCGACGGAGATCTGCGCGAGCGCCGCCGCGATCGTGGCCGAGTTCGTGACCACGATGCCACCATCCAGTGCGGTGACGTTCTTGCCGCGGCCAAGGCTATAGATGCCGACATCGCCGAGCGTGCCGGCCAACCGCCCCTTGTACCGGGCACCCATGGCTTGGGCCGCGTCTTCCACGACGAACGCGCCTCGCGCTCGGGCAATGGCGGCGATCGGCTCGAGCGCGGCGGGGAATCCGAACAGATGATTCGGGATGACCGCGAGGGTGTCGTCGTCGACCAGCGAGACGAGGTGATCGAGGTCGAAGTCGAGGGTGGCCGGATCGACGTCACAGAGCGTGACTCGAAAGCCGGCCCGGACGACTGCGGCGGGAACTGAAAACGACGTGTAGGCCGGGATCACGATGCCGCGGCGCCGGGAGAGCTGCCCGAGCGCTTGGAGGGCGATGCTGAGCGCGGCCCGGCCGGAGCCGACGGCGCGGCAGTACTTCACGCCGAAGCGGCTCGCGAATGCGGCGACGAAGCGTTCGGTGCTCGACGGTCCCCCCAGCGACGCCATGAGCCCCCGCGTGATGTCGGTGCTCATGATGGGAACGCCGGTGGGCGGCAGCGTCCTCACGGGAAGTGTCGAGCGAGTCGGGGCCCGACCAGTCGCGTGAGCCACAACGGCAGGCGCTGCCAGATGCGGATGGCCGTGGTGAATTTCGGATTCTCCCGACCGACGTCGGGGATCCCCGCGCCGCGCGGCAGCCAGTATTGCCAGTAGAGCGGCACGGCCCGCGCGCCCCACTGGCTCTTGAAGGTCTGCGTGCCGCCGGACAGGGGAGAGCGCCCGAAGTCGAAGCGAGTGAAGCCGGAGGCGATGGCGTGGCGCAGGCACTCCCAGTGGAGGAGCATGTTCGGACGCAGGCTCTTTCGGGTCTTGAGCGACGACGCCCAGGGGATTTCGAGAGTGCCGCGAAAGCCGAGCAGGAAGGCGCTCGCCACGGCCTCGCCCTGATACACACAGGTGGCGATCCACGCTGATCCCGGCCACTCCGTCAGAATGGTCGTGAAGAAGGCCTTTGGATAGACGGGCGTGCCGACGTCGCGCATGTTGGTCGAGTACACGCGGTAGAAATTCTCGAGCTCCTCGGCCCCGCCGATCCGCACCTCGAGCCCATCCTTGATGCGTTTTCTGATGTCCGTCCGGAGCGCGGTCGGGAACGCCTTCCAGAGGGTGTCGACGGATGGGGGGAGGTCGAGCCACATGGTGACCTTGTGCGTTTTCGTCGGCGCGTCGATCGGAGGGCGCTCGAAGTGGCGGAGCTCCATGTACCCGATGCCCAGCTGCCGGCTGAGCTCGGCGCCCGCCTCGAGGAGCCCGGCAATCACGTCCGCGGCGTCGGACACGATGCCGCCGTAGCTCGTGAAGGGCAAGGAGACCAATGCTCGGCCCGTGACCCGGGTACCCACCAGCGCGAGCGGCAGGATCCCGACGACGTCCCGGCCGTCCCGCGCACAGAGATAGTACGTGCGATAGCCGTACACGCGCTCGAGGACGCCCTTCCAGCCCAGGCTATGGTAGCCAGAGGCCTGCCGCTGTCCCTGCACGTACGTCTCCCAGCGCTTGGCGAGATCTTCATCGCCGACGTTGAGCAGTTCGATCGTGAAGGGCATCGAGCTCAGGCCGACCGGACCGGCGTCCAGGTCCCCTGGACGTTGCCGGCCACGACCCGGCAGAATCCGACGACGCCCGCCAGATTCACCAGGCAGAAGTAGTACGGCACAGCCAGCGAGCGCGCTTTCACGCCGAGGCCCTCGGCGAGAGCGCCGGCCAGGGCGACGGTGTAGAAAACGACCTGTGCGACGAAGAGCGCGAGATACAGGGGACGGCCGGGAGCGAGGTAGGCGCTCGCGCCAAGCGCGCCCACCAGAAAGAGCGGACCCATCCATCGGAGCAGCCGGTGCGAGAGGAGTTGCCAGGCGACGGTCCAGCGTTTGCGGGCGAGCAGCTTGGGCCCTTCGGTGGCCAGAACGTACATTCCCTGGGCGATCATGCGAGCTTGCCGCTTGAATTCCCCGCGCGCGCTGCCGGACGTGGCTTCTCGGAAGATCGCGGTCGGCTCGAACGTGACGCGATAGCCGTCGAGGACCGCCTGGATTGGATGCAGGAAGTCGTTGGAGTGCATCGACTCGAGATCCCGAAAGAGAGGCCGCCGCAACGCGTAGAGAGCCCCATCGGCCCACACGATGTAGCCCATCCGCTTCTCCCGCTCGCGGATGAATTCCTCATAACGCAGATACGTGTTGGTGACGACGAGCACCGAGCCCCGCACACGCTCGACGAACTGTCCCTTGCCACTCACCAGGCCGATACGAGGATCGGCGAAGTGCCGCGTGAGACGGGACAGCGCAGAGGGAGCGAGCATCGAGTTGGCGTCGGTGAAGACCAGCACGTCGCCCGTCGCCTCGCCGACCGCCCGATTGAGGCACAGGCACTTACCCTGGTTCGGCGACTGCTCGATCACGCGGAGCCGCTGGTCCGCGATGGTACGTGCGATCTCCGCCGTCCGATCGGTCGAGCCGTCCGATACCACGATGCACTCGAGAAGGTGGGCGGGATACTCCTGGGCAAAGGTGTTACCAATCTTCTCTGCGATGCACTCCTCTTCGTTGTAGGCCGCGATGATCACGGACACCTTGGGGGCGATGCCGTCCTCCGGCGCCGGCGCCGCGCGGCGCCTGGTCAGCAAGGCCAGGAGGAGAGGATACCCGAGATAGGCGTAGACGAGGGCGAAGGCGCACCCCCAGAAGACGACGACGGCTCCCCACGTGTCCATAACGTGATCCAGGTGGCCGTCGCAAGAATGATACCGACGAGGAACCCCGCTAGGACATTGACTTTCTACATGCCGGCCCGAGGGGGTGTGCAAACACCTCGTCATCTCCGGTGAGTTGCTTCAGGTCCCTAGGTACCCGCGGGGAGCCGGAGCCGACCGGCGATGCTGCGCGCTTGCCGCGACCGCCAGCCGCTGGGTCCCGATATGGCGCCACACCGCGGGCGGCTTCGGGCCCCGCGTACACCCACAACGTTCGGAGCGACCTGGCTCTGCCGGGTCGCTCCGAATGAGCCCAAGAGACCTGCCTTAGCCGCTGATCATCGTGTTGTTGAGCGTGTAGGTCATGTAGGTGGTCGTCTTCGGCGGTGTCGTCAGCTTTTTCCCGTCGCCGCCGACCACTCGCGCGGCCGGGGTCCGGTCCCCCGTGGCCGTCGAAAGATTGCCAATCTTGTTCGCCACCCGCTGCCGCCGCTGCGCACGCGGCTTGTCCATGGTCTCCCCCTCCTTGATCGATCCACTGCCCGCGGACGGCAGCTTGCCCGATCGACCTGGGGCATGATCCCGGCCCCGCGGCAAAGCCGAAGCTCGCCCCTGTCGACCTCGGAGATCGTGCGTGACGTCCAGGCGAAGAGCTACTACAGTGACCCCGATGCGGTCGGTGCGGGAATGCTGGTGAGTGGCGGCTGTCCGTAGGGACGAAGGATGAGTCCAACCTCGTCCCGCGCGGTACCGCATCCGTTCCCGGACCTGACCGCCGGCGCGCTGCTCGCGCTGGTGGCGATCGCGCTCTTCGCCACCAGGCTGTCCCTTCCCTCCGTTCTCGACGACCGGGGCTTTTACCTTCACGGGGACTGGGTGCTGGATGCGATCCAGAACGGCCACTGGATCGTGCAGCGAAATCACGTCGGCGATGTCGTCTCGAAGCCGCCGCTGTACATCTGGCTGGTCGCCCTCGCGACATGGCCCGTCGGCCGCATCAGTCTGATCACCATGATGCTGCCCGGCGCCCTCGCCACGGCGGCCATTGCCGCCATGATCTGGCGATTTGGCGGCGAGGTATTTGGCAAGAGGGCGGGGCTGCTCGGCGCGTTCGCCTACCTGGTCTCCTATGTGGGCGCGAGCCAGATCGCGCTGGCCAGACCTGACGGCGTGTTCGCGTTCACGGTGGCGGCGGCCGCGCTCGCCGCATTCCGGGCGTGGACGTCCGGAAGGGGATGGACGTGGTTCTGGCTGGCGGTGGCGGTTGCGACCCTGGCCAAGGGCCCGCTCGGGCTCCTCCTCGCCGCCGCGGGGCTGCTCGCCGCCGGATGGGAGCGATGGAGCGGTCGCGCGGCCCCGATCGCCGGGTCACACCGATTGGGGATTGCCCTGTTCCTGCTCATCACGGGCGGTTGGTTTGCGTGGGCGTATCTCGAGCTCGGTCAGGCCTTCGTCGATCGGATGATCTTCCGGGAGCTGCTCCGGCACGCGATCACGGAGGGCGAGGGCGCATCGGGGCCCGGTCACCCGTTCTACATGCAGCCGGTGCACTTCCTCTGGAGTCTGGCCCCCTGGAGCCTGTTCGCCTGCGTCGGCTTCTGGCGCGTATGCGCGCGTCCGGCCGGCAATCAGGAAGAACGCCGAGCGGAACGATTCTTGTTCTGCTGGTTCGCCGTCGGGTTGCTCGTGTTCTCACTGGCGCCGCATCAGCACCAGCGTCATCTCCTTCCCATCATGCCTGCGGCGGCATTGCTGGCTGGGCGGGAGCTCGCGCGGTGGGTGCCAACCATGCGCCCGCCAACCTTGCTCGGCACGTGCGCCATCGTGGCGATCGTGGGTGTGAGCGTGATGGCGTTCTCGTACCACCGCCTCCTGGACGGAAGCGAGCGGGTCGCGCGAGCCCAGGGAATGCGAGCGCTGGCCGACTCGATCCGCGCGCGCGTCGGAGCTCGTTTCCCCCTGACGCACGTGGATACGCCCTTCGTCCTGCAGTTCTTTCTCGGCTCCGCGGCGCCGCTCGCCTCCGTCGAGCAGGCGGCACGCCTTCTGTCCGGCCCCGACGCGACGTTCATTGCCGTCAAGCATCTCGATTCTCTGCGGAGTGCGCTGGCGCAGACGTCCACCCCCTTCTTCGTGGTGGCCCGATGGCCGACCACTGGCGAGCCGGATGTCAGCGTCATCAGCAACCACGCCCGCCTGGAGTGGACCGCCGACATGTCGGCCGTCTTCAGTCCAATCGTGATTCGGACTCATGACGTGCGCTTCGCGCGCCGGCGGGAGCGAGAATTCGTCCTGAATCTCACCGGCGACAACGGCGAGGTCGTCTTCAAGAACGAGTCGCGTGAGCCGCAGGCCGTGCGCGCTCGCATTACTGGTGGCACATCGGAGATGGTGCAGGAGCGTCTGCTCGCACCCGGAGACCAGTGGCAGGTGACTGTCTCGCGGGCGGGCGGGAGATCCTCCGCCGGCGCCAGCCCGGGTCCGAACGCTCGCCCGGCGCCAAGGGAGTAGACTGCCGCAATGTCCTCACGCCCTCGAAGGCTGGGCTGCCGCGGCGTCGCCTTCCTGGCGAGCGTCGTCGTCGCGGCGATTATGGTGCTGGTGGCCCTCCGTGACTGGAAGCTCGGCGGCTGGCTGGTGATCGAGAACGGCATCGTGGAGAATCTCCAGGTCATCCTGATCGGCACCACAGGCGTTCTGGCGGCGCGCCAGGGATGGGCGGCCAAGCGCCGCGGCGAGCCGTTCGTGTTCGAGGTCGCGGTCGTGGCGGCGATGACCATGCTCTGCATCGGTGAGGTCAATCTCGATCGTGTGCTGTTCGGCACGAAGGTCATCCACACGCGGTTCTTCGTGAGTCCCAAGTACCCGCTCGGGTGGCGACTGCTCGCGGCCCTCGTCGTGGTGGGGGCGCCGACGGCCCTCGGCATCTGGCTCCTCGTGCACATCCGCGACCTCTTTTGGGCCTGCCTGGACGGGCTGCTCGAGCCCTGGGGGCAGACCGCCACCTTGGGGATCGGCCTCTACGTACTCGTGCAGATCTTCGAGCACCGGATCGATCATCTGCCGTGGCAGCCGCCGTACTTCTTCGAAGAGGGCCTGGAGCTGGTGGGCGCCATCTACATGTTCGTCGGACTTGCCGCGCGACAACGAGAGGTCAGAATCGCCGCGGGCGACAGCTTGCCTGATCGGCCTGGGGTATGATCCCGGCATCGACTCAGACCGCTCGCCGGGAGGCCCTTTCATGAGCGACCACGGTCACACCGAGGCCCGGAAGCTGCACGCCCGCCTGAACCATCCGATCATCGACGCGGACGGACACTGGGCCGAGTTCGCGCCGCTCATGCGCGAGGAGTTCCGCCGCATCGGCGGCGACACGGCGGTCGAGGCGCTGGCGACCTGGCGAGCGCGCGCATTCCCAGCTCGCTCGGCGATGTCCGTGGCCGAGCGCCGCCGCCGCCGGATCGGCCAGGAAGCGTTCTGGTTCCTGCCGACCAAGAACACGCTCGACCGGGCGACCGCCATGATGCCGCGCCTGCTGTACGAGCGCCTCGACGACCTCGGTCTCGACTTCTGCGTGGTCTACCCGACGGCCGGGCTCGGCTACTACCGCCTGCCGCCGAGAGCGGCTGCGCCGGGCCCTCTGCCGCGCCTACAACGTGTTCACGGCCGAGCAGTTCCGCCCGTTCGGCGACCGCATCATCCCCGCCGCGATCATCCCGATGTACTCGCCGGAGGAGGCGATCGAGGAGCTGGAGTTCGCGTCGAAGCAGCTCGGCTACAAGGTCGTCATGATGGGCGGCCTCATCCGCCGGCCCGTCGCCCGCGCTCGCCGAGGAGCATCCCGAGGCCTCGAAGTTCGTCGAGTGGTACGACGTGATCGGCATCGACAGCGAGCACGACTACGATCCGGTGTGGGCGAAGTGCCGCGAGCTGCGCATCGCGCCGAGCTTTCACAACGGCGCGCGCTCGATCCTGCTCCGCAACTCGCCGTCGAACTTCTGCTACAACCACATCGGCCACTTCGCCTCCGCCGGCGAGGCCATGGCCAAGGCCCTCTTCTTCGGCGGCGTCACCCGGCGCTTCCCGGAGCTGAACTTCGCCTTTCTCGAGGGCGGCGTGGGCTGGGCGTGCTCGCTCTACGCCGATCTCATCGGGCACTGGGAGAAGCGGAACCGGGAGGCGCTCGAGAACACGAACCCGGCAGCGGCTCGACCGGGCGATGCTGCTCGCGCTGGCCGAGAAGTACGGGAAGCGCCGCCGTGGTGGAGGCGGTGCGCCGCGGCGAGGGCCTGGACGACAACGGCGACGGCACCGGCGGCGTCGAGGATCTCGACGACTACTCGCGCTGCCAGATCGCGCGCAAGGAGGACTTCCGCGATCTGTACGTCTCGCGCTTCTACTTCGGCTGCGAGGCCGACGATCCGATCAACGCGTGGGCCTTCAATCGCAAGGCCAACCCGCATGGGCGCGCGCCTCAACGCGCTCTTCAGCTCGGACATCGGGCACTTCGACGTCCCCGACATGACCGAGGTCGTGCCCGAGGCCTACGAGCTGGTCGAGCACGGGCTGCTCAACGACGACGATTTCCGCGACTTCATGTTCACCAACGCCGTGCGCTTCTGGGGCGAGGTGAACCCGGACTTCTTCAAGGGCACCGTGGTCGAGAAGCAGGCGGCGGAGGTGCTCGCTCGGCCCACCCCCGCGGCGTAGCCGGCTCGCGTGCAGCCGCGCTGCGGTCGAGGACCACCGCGGCGCGGCTGCGCGTCGTCGCTGGTGACACTCCCCGGAGTGCGTCCGCCGGCTTCATCGCGGCTTTCTCGATCGCCATCTGATTCGAGTGCCACTCCCGCAGGGCGTGCTCGTAGCGGCGCAGGACCGCCGAGCGCTGCCGGTCGAAGAGCATCCGATCGACCGCGGCACCCGCCAGCGTCCCGAAACCGACCAGGTACGCGCCGATCATGACGCTCAACAGCGTGATACGGGCCTTCATCGACATCTCCTTCAAAGAGTACGCAGACCGAACCGCTGGTGAGACGAGAGCAGAGCGCATGCCAGATTTGAAGGACGTGATTTCGAAGATTTACGCGTGATGCCGGTCGTAAGGGGTGGTCAAACGCGGGTGGAGTCGGGCGGCGCTGCCCGG
>CAVZOE010000027.1:0-19353 GCA_963776725.1 uncultured Candidatus Rokubacteria bacterium
GCGAGCGAAGGGGGGCGCCCGGATCGCCGGCTTCGCGCGAACCGAGCGGCCGTCGGCTGCAGCATCCGCGCCTTGACCGTGTCGCGAGCTGGATCTGCAGGATCTCGCGCACCTGCGCCTGGAGCCGGCGGCTCCAGGATCGGAAACGCGATCTCGACGCGGCGGTCGAGGTTGCGCGGCATCCAGTCGGCCGAGGCGAGGTAACTCCGGCGCGCCCGTTGTTGACGAAGTAGAACACGCGGCGTGCTCGAGGAAGCGGTCGATGATCGAGACGACGCGGATGCGCTCGGACAGGCCCGGCACGCCGGGCCGAAGGCAGCAGATGCCCGCGGACGATGAGATCGATCTCGACGCCGGCCTGGCTCGCCTCGTAGAGCTCCTCGATGATGGCCGAGTCGACCAGGCTGTTGATCTTGGCGATGATGCGCGCCGGCCGGCCGGCCCGCGCGTGGTCGGCCTCGCGCCGCATCTTCGTGCGATCAGCGCGTCGCGGAGCCCGGTCGGCGCCACCAGCAGGTGGTTGAAGCCGCGCGGGGCGGGTGTAGCCGGTGAGCAGGTTGAAGAGCTCGGTGAGGTCCTCGCCGAAGGCCTCGCGGCAGGTGAAGAGCCCGAGGTCGCGCGTAGATTCCGGCGGTCCGCACGTTGTAGTTGCCCGTGGCGAGGTGGCAGTAGCGGCGGATGCCGTCGGGCTCCTGGCGCACGATCAGGCACGCCTTGCAGTGCGTCTTGTAGCCGACGAGGCCGTACACCACGTGCGCGCCGACCTCCTCGAGCGCGCTGCGCCCACCGGATGTTGGCCTCCTCGTCGAACCGCGCCTGCAGCTCGACGAGCACGGCGACTTCCTTGCCGGCCTGGGCGCGCGAGGTCAGCGCCTTCGCGATCGGCGAGGTCGGGCTCACGCGGTAGAGCGTCATGTTGATCGCCAGCACCCGCGGATCGGTGGCCGCCTCCGCGACGAAGCGCGTGACGACGTCGAACGAGTGGTACGGATGATGGACGAGGATGTCGCCGTCGCGGATCGCGCTCCAGACGTCCGGCGCCGCTCGAAGGCCGGCACCGGGTGCGGCGCCAGGGGCCGGTCCTTGAGCCGCGGGAGATCGACCGCGGAGTAGAGCTGGACGAGGTCGGCGAACGCGGTGAAGCCTTCGGAGGGGTAGAGATCGTCGGCGCCCAGCTCGAGCTCGTCCACCAGGATGGTCAGGACGTCGGGGGGCAGGTTGGGGTCGTACTGCAGCCGCACCGCCGTGCCCATCCGCCGCTCGCGGAGGCTGTCCTCGATGCTGATCAGCAGGTCCTGGCCGCGGGCCACGGCCGACGTCGGCGTCGCGCGTCACGCGGATCGCGTGCGCCGAGAGGATCTCGTAGCCGTGGTAGAGCCGCGACAGGTTCAGCCGGATCACGTCCTCGAGCAGCATGAAGTTGTACTGGTCGGGCGCTGCCGGCAGCCGGATGAAGCGCGGGACGACCTGCGTCGGGAATGTGGATCACCGAGAGCGAGGCGTGCGGCAGCGGCGAGGTCCCGATGGGCCGCAGCGAGACGATCAGGCAGAGCGCGCGGTTGACGAGGTGCGGAAACGGGTGGCCGGGGTCGATCGCGAGCGGCGTCACCACCGGCAGGAGCGTCCGGTGGAAGTAGTCCTCGAGGAACCGCGCCTGCTCGGCGGTGACTTCCTTGGGCCGGACGATGCGGATGCCCTCGGCGACCAGCCGCGGCTGGAGCTCCTCGAGGAAGCACCGGTGCTGCTCCTCGACGAGGCAGCGCACGTGCTCGGAGACCGCCGCCAGCGTCTGGGCCGGCGTCAGCCCGTCGGGTCCCGCGCGGTGATCGCCCGCCCAGATGCGCCGCTTGAGCTCGGCCACCCGCACCATGAAGAACTCGTCGAGGTTCGAGCTGAAGATGGCCAGGAACTTGACGCGCTCGAGGAGCGGCACCGGTCGGTCCTGGGCCTCCTCGAGCACCCGTCGGTTGAACTCGAGCCAGGACAGCTCGCGATTGACCAAGCGTCCTCGCTCACGCGTGCTTCTCCACGCCGAACGTCTCGCGGAGCAGCAGGCCGTCGCGCACGCCGTGCTTGCAGATGGTCAGTCGTGAACCCGCCGAACGCCATGAGCTCCTCGATGACGATGGCGCCGGCCACGATGATGTCGGCGCGCTCGGCCTTGAGGCCCGTGACGCGCCGACGGCGGCGCAGCGGCAGGGCCGAAAGGCGCAGGCAGAGCGCGCTCACCTGCGCGCGGTCGAGCGAGAGGCCGTGGATCGTGGTGCGCCGGCCGTGGCCCGCTCGCAGATAGACTCGGGCGAGCGTACGCACGGTGCCTCCGAGCGCGACCAGCCGTCCGGCCGCGCCCGACGCCAGGCGCAGGGACTGGAGCTGATCGCGCACGTGGCGGCGGAGCGCCGCGATCTCCGCGTCGGCGGGCGGATCGTGACGCAGGAACCGGCGGGTGACCCGCACCGCGCCCAGCGGCAGGCTCGCCACCGGCACGATCTCACCGTCGCGAACGGCCGTGAGCTGCAGGCTGCCGCCGCCCAGATCGGCCACCACCGCATCGCGGAAGGGGAGGCTGCTCAGCGCGGCGACGGCACCGAGGCGGGCTTCTTCCTCCCACCCCGAGTACCTCGACCTCGATACCGGCGATCCGGCGCAGTCGGTCGATCAGGCGATGCGCGTTCGGCGCGTCCCGCACGGCCGAGGTGGCGGCGGCCACGACGCGAAGCGGCCGGCCGTCGTCCACTCGTTTGAGGAAGCGACGCGACCGCCGCGACGGTGGCGGCCACGCCGGCCACGGGCAGCGCGCCGCGGCGCCCCGCCGCCAGCCGCGTCTGCACCCTGGCCTCGTCGAAGAGCCGGAACGATCGCCCCGGAATCACGCCGGCGAGCGCGAACCGCACCGCATTGGACCCCAGATCGATCAGCACGACCCGCTCCATCACGCGCGCAGTATCAAGACCCCAACCCCCCCGGTCAAATTACGCGATCGTTACGATCCCCCGGTGTTTGGTGGCTATCCGCCTGCCAACCCGCAGGCTGATCAAAAAGGTCCAGATGCGAGGCGGCGCCCGCCCGTCGCACGCGAGGCGTACTGCCTGTACGTTGAGCGTGCGACGGGCGGGCGCCAACGAAGCAGATGGGCCTTTTTCATCAGCCTGCCTAGCGGCGAAGCTTGTTGGAGGCGTCGAGCGCGGCCACCTTGTAGCACTCGGCCAGGGTGGGATAGTTGAAGACGTTCTGGAGGAAATAGTCCATGCCGCCGCCGAGCGCGAGCACCGCCTGGCCGATGTGGATCAGCTCGGTGGCGCCGGTGCCGATGGCGTGGACGCCGAGCAGGCGGCGATCCTCGCGATGGAAGATCATCTTGCAGCAGTCCGCTGTCGTCGCCCAGGATCTGGCCGCGCGCGATCTCGCGGTAGCGGGCCATGCCCGGTCTCGTACGGCACGCGGTCGCGCGTGAGCTCCTGCTCGGTGGGGCCGACCATCGAGATCTCCGGCATCGCGTAGATGCCGAGCGGAAAGTGGGGTGACATCGGCCCGGCCTCGATGCCGAAGGCGTGACAGGCGGCCAGCCGGCCCTGCTCGGACGACGTGGCGGCGAGGCTCGGGATAGCCGATGACGTCGCCGGCCGCGTAGATGTGCGGCACGGTCGTGCAGAACGTCTCGTCGACCTTCAGCCGTCCACGCTCGTCGGCGAGGAGGCCGGCGGCGCCGAGATTCAGCCGGTCGGTCGCCGACACGCGTCCGGCGGAGAACAGCACCACGTCGCTGACGATCCGTTTGCCGGATTCGAGCAACAGCACGGCCCGCGGCGTCGGGCTCGACTCCACCGCGATGGAGGCCACCGCCTCGCCCAGCCGGAACGTGACGTTGCGACTGCGCATCTGGTGGAGCAGCTCGTCCACGATCTCGCGGTCGAGGAACTCCAGCGGCCGGTCGCGGCGCTCGATCAGGGTCACGGACACGCCGAGCGCGGCGAACATCGAGGCGTACTCGACGCCGATCACCCCGGCGCCCACCACGGCCAGGGTGCGCGGCAGCTTCTTCAGCGTGGTCACGTCGTCACTGGTGAGAACGACCTCGCCGTCGGCGGGGACGCCGGGGGGCGCGGCCGGGCGCGTGCCGACGGCGATGACGATGCGGGCCGCGCTCACCGTGTGGGTGCGTCGCCGACGATCTGCAGGCGGTGCGGATCGACGAACGAGGCTTCGCCCTGGAGCAGGGTGACGTCGTTGCGCTGCAGCTGGTTCTCGATGACCGTCCGCTCGCGCGTCACGACCTCGTCGACCCGCGACAGCAGCTGCTCGGCGGTGGGCCGACCCTCGCGTCCGGATCCGTCGTCGGGGATCCATGGCGCCGCCCGTGCCGGTGAGAGCAGATGACGGCCTCGCGCAGCGTCTTGCTGGGAATGGTGCCGGTGTCGACACAGACCCCGCCCACGCAGCGGGCCTTCTCGACCACCGCGGCTCGCTGACCGAGCTTGGCGGCCTGCACGGCCGCCCGCTGTCCGGCCGGCCCACTGCCGATGCAGACCAGATCGTAGTCGAAGGTCGAGTCCACCGCAGTGCTCTCCTCAGTGTGGTCCGTTCGGTCTCGCCCGATCATAGCCCCCCGAGGCATCTGCACGTACGCTCTTCGCACGTCTCGCAACCTTCACCGAGACGTCATCCCGTCGCAACGTGTCGCCGCTACCGTGGCGCCCGTGATGGGATCGATCGTGTCACCGGTCATCAGTCTGGACCGTGTGAGCAAGCGCTTTCAGGACCGACCCGCCCTCGACGAGGTGTCCGCCACCATCCACCCGGGCCAGTTCGTGGCCGTCATCGGCCGCTCCGGCGCGGGCAAGACCACGCTCCTGCGCTGTCTGGCGCGCGCGACCACGGTCGGTACGGGCGCCATCCACTTCGGCGACGTCGATCTGGCCGCCGTGCACGGGGCCGCGCTCCGCGCCGCATCGCGCGCGGGTCGGAATGATCTACCAGCAGTTCAACCTGGTGCGGCGGCTGCGGGTCATGGACAACGTCCTGGTCGGCCGCATTCCTCACCTGCGCGGCCTCGGCCGCTGGGCCGCGCTGGCGCCGCTGGTTCGCGCCCGCCGAGCGAGCCCTGGCCCTGCGCTGCCTGCAGCACGTGGGCCTGGTCGACAAGGCCTGGCAGCGGGCCGACACGCTGTCCGGCGGCGAGCAGCAGCGCGTGGCGATCGCCAAGATCCTGGCCCAGGACCCGCGCGTCATCCTCGCCGACGAGCCGGTGGCCAGCCTCGACGTCCACAACGGCCGCGCGGTGATGGACACGCTCCGCCGCATCGCCACGCGCGCCGAACTGACCGTCGTGGCCACGCTGCACCACGTCGACTACGCGCGGCGCTACGCGGACCGGATCTTCGGACTGCGCGAGGGCCGGCTGGTGTTCAACGGCCCGGCCACCGAGCTCAACGACACCATGCTCGTGAAGATCTTCGGCGAGTTTCCGTCGCCGCTCGAGCCAATGGCGAGCCCCGCGCTGACCGAGGCTGTCCTCGGCATGAGCGTGGCCACCGGGGCCCTGTCCGGGCTGCTCGCCGGCCCCACGCCTCAGGCGCCGCCCCGTCACTCGCCGGTTCGACGCAATCTGGTCGCCGTGCTGGCTCTCGCGGTCATCCTGGCGCTGGCCGGCCGGATCATCGAGCTTCGGCCGCTGGAGCTGGCCCGCGACGTGGGCAACATCGGCGTGTTCCTCAAGGGCTACCTGCATCCGTCGTTCGCGCACGTCGGCGAATACGCCTGGCAGTGCCTGGTGACCGTGTGCATCGCGCTGTGGGGCACGGTGCTGGCGGCGACGATCTCGGTGCCGCTGGGCCTGCTGGGCGCGCGAAACCTGGCCCCGCACCCGATCGTCTATCTCGCGGCGCGCCGCCTCATGGACATGCTGCGGGCGGTGAACGAGTTCGTCTTCGCGCTGATGTTCGTGACCGCGGTCGGGCTCGGACCGTTCGCCGGGATGCTGGCGCTCGGGCTGCACACCGGCGGCGTGCTGGGCAAGCTGCTGAGCGAGACGATCGAGGCCATCGATCCCGGCCAGATGGAGGGTGTGGCGGCGGTGGGGGCGCCGAAGCTGCACGTGATCGCGTTCGGGGTGGTGCCGCAGGTGATGCCGAACTTCCTCTCCTACATCCTGCTGCGCTTCGAGTCGGACATCCGCTCGGCGTCGGTGATCGGCATGGTGGGCGGCGGCGGCATCGGCTTCTACCTGTGGGACACCATCCGGGCCTTCAACGATCGCGAAGCGGCCACGGTGATCCTGCTCATCGTGGCGATGGTGATGTGCGTGGACGTGGTGTCGTCCCGGATCCGCCGGGCGTCGATCTGAACGTGTTCGCCCGGACGGGAAAGGAGTCGCGCATGCGAGTGCTCAAGGTGACGGCGGTCGCGCTGCTGGTGGGGCTGACGTTGGCTGGCGCGCCGGCGGCCCAGGATTCCGCCTGGCCGAAGGAGATGACCTTCGCGCTGCTCTCCACCGAGAACGCGGCGGAGATCACGCGACGCTGGGGGCCGATCATCGCCCAGCTGGAGAAGGACCTCAAGGTCAAGATCAAGCCGGTCACCGCCACCGACTACCGCGGCACCATCGAGGCGCTCAAGTTCAAGAAGGCCGAGATCGGGCACCTCGGCCCCAAGGCCTACGTCGAGGCGTCGACGAACAACTACGCCAACGTCGAGCCCATTGCCCAGCTGCAGCTGGCCAACGGCTCGCTGGGCTACCGCTCGTGCCTCATCGTCCACGCCGACTCCGATCTGTTCAGCCCGGAGGACACCGCGGGCAAGACGTTCGCGTTCAACGATCCGAACTCGACCTCGGGTTACCTGGTCCCGTCCGCCTTCTTCATGACCGAGATGACGATCGACCCGCAGAAGCACTTCTCCAAGGTGATCTTCTCCGGCTCGCACGAGGCGTCGATCCTGGCGGTGGCCAATCACAAGGTCGAGGTGGCCTCGACCAACCTGGGGGACGTGCAGCAGCTCACTCGCGAGAACAAGGTCCCGCGCGGCGCGCTGCGGGTCATCTGGGTGTCCAAGCTCATCCCCAACGACCCGATCGTCGTCCGCAAGGACCTGCCGCCCAGCTTGAAGTCGGCCATCCAGGAGTCGCTGGTCTCGATGAAGAGCCGGAGCCCGGAGACGTTCAAGGAGGTCGGCGCCACGGTCGGCGGCTTCGTGGCGGCCGACGACGGCAAGTACCAGGTGGTCCGCGACCTGAACGAGACGGCGAAACGGCTGAAGGCCCAGAAGTAGCCATGCTGACGACCAGGCTGGGGACGCTGCTCAGCCGCCTCGGCGAGGTCTGGACCACGTTGCCGTGCCCTGACTGCCGGGCGCCGTTGACGCTCCGGGAGGACGTGCCTCTCGGCGGGCAGCCGGGGACGGTCGAGCGCGTATATCAGTGTGACGCGTGCGGACATCAGGTCCGGCTCTACTGGCTGTTGGCGATCCCGGACTAGAGGCGCAATGCGCGAGCACGATCTCGCTCCCGACAGCGTCACCGCGACGCGGCAACGGTGGATGTCGGTGCTGGCGCTGGCCTCGAGGGACGATCTGGAGCGTGGCTGGTCCGATCTGGCGGTGCGGCCCGGCTACCGACGGCTGCGCGGCCCCGAGGTCGGCCTGGTGATGGTGCGAGCGCGGGCGGGCGGCACCGGGACCCGATTCAACCTCGCAGAGATGACGGTGACCCGCTGCTCCGTCGAGCTCGAGGACGGCACCACCGGTCACGCCTACGCGGGCGGGCGCGACCGTCGTCACGCCGAGCTGTCCGCGGTCTTCGACGCGCTGCTGCAACGTCCGGCCACGACCGAGCTGCTGCAGCGCACGCTCGTCGAGCCGCTGGCTCGCGCGCAGCACACCCGGCGGCAGGCGACGGCGACCCGTGCTGCCGCCTCGCGCGTGGAGTTCTTCACGATGGTCCGGGGCGAGGACTGATGGCCGTCGGCGTCGGCTTCGCCGATCCGGTGCTCGACAGCCAGCGTGTCTTCCGGGCCGTACTCGACGCCATCGCGCATCCCGGCCGCATCGTGACCGTGTCCGGTCCCGACGCGCCACCATCGCCGCTCGGCCCGGCCAGCGCCGGTGTGTGTCTCACGCTGCTCGACTTCGAGACGCCCGTCTGGGTCGACCCCGTAGCTGCGACGGCCCCGGTGCGCGACTACCTGCGCTTTCACTGCGGCGTTCCGCTCGCGGCGGCGCCGGCCGACGCGCGGTTCGCGCTGATCGCCGACCCGAGCCGCATGCCGCCGCTCTCGGCCTTCGACGCCGGCACCGACGAGCGCCCTGACCGGTCGGCCACTCTCGTCGTCCAGGTCCGCGGGCTCGTGTCCGGGACGGGACGGCGACTGACCGGGCCGGGCATCGACGGCGAGACGCGGCTCGATGTGGAGGGACTGCCGCCCGGATTCTGGGATGCGGCACGCGCCAACGCCGCGCGCTTTCCGCGTGGCGTGGACCTGCTCCTGTGTGCGGGCAGCCGGCTCGCCGCGCTGCCGCGCACGAGCCGCGTGGAGGGCTGAGCCATGTACGTCGCGGTGAAGGGGGGCGAGGCGGCGATTGCCAACGCCCATCGGCTCCTGGCCGAGGATCGCCGCGGCGATCCGGCCGTGCCCGCGCTCACCCTCGAGCAGATCCAGAACCAGCTCACGCTCGCGGTGGATCGCGTGATGGCCGAAGCGTCCTGCTACGATCCCGGCCTCGCCGCCCTGGCGATCAAGCAGGCGCGCGGCGATCTGCTGGAGGCGATCTTCCTGCTGCGGGCCTACCGCACGACGCTGCCCCGGCTGGGCCTCTCGCAGCCGATCGACACGGCGACGATGACGCTGCGTCGTCGGATCTCCGCCACCTTCAAGGATCTCCCGGGCGGCCAGGTGCTGGGTCCGACGTTCGACTACACGCATCGACTTCTCGACTTCGAGCTAGCGATGCACGACGAGGCCCGCCGCGAGATCCCGGTCGAGCCGGTGCTCGACCGCGTGAACGATGAGCCGGCGCCGCGGGTCATCGAGCTGCTCGATCACGAAGGCCTCATCGAGCCCGAGGTGCCGGACGCCGAGCGCCGGGCGGTGGCCGACGTCACCCGCGAGCCGCTGGCATTTCCGGCCGGACGCGACGCGCGGCTGCAGAACCTGGCGCGAGGCGATGAGGGCTTCCTTCTGGCGCTGGGCTATTCCACCCAGCGCGGCTACGGGCGGAACCATCCCTTCGCGGGCGAGATCCGCCTGGGCGAGGTGGCGGTCGAGCTCGTGCCCGAGGAGCTCGGCTTTGCCATCACGATCGCCGAGATCACGGTGACCGAGTGCCAGATGGTGAACCAGTTCAAGGGCTCGGCCGTCGCCCCGCCCCAGTTCACCCGCGGCTACGGCCTGGCCTTCGGCAGCGCCGAGCGCAAGGCGATGGCTATGGCCCTCGTGGATCGCGCACTCCGGGGCCGCGAGCTCGGCGAGACCGCATCGTCGCCGGCCCAGGACGAGGAGTTCGTGCTCTACCACAGTGACAACGTGGAGGCCTCCGGCTTCGTCCAGCACCTCAAGCTTCCCCACCACGTCGATTTCCAGTCGGAGCTGGTGCTGCTGCGGACGCTGCGGGCCGGGTCGGACGACGCCCCCGCGGTGGCCGGATGAGCGAGTACAACTTCGCGTTCCTCGACGAGCAGAGCAAGCGCATGATCCGCCGGGCCATCCTCAAGGCGGTGGCCATCCCCGGCTACCAGGTCCCCTTCGGCAGCCGCGAGATGCCGTTGTCGTACGGCTGGGGGACCGGCGGCGTGCAGGTCACCGCGAGCGTGATCGGCCCGGCCGACGTCCTCAAGGTCATCGACCAGGGCGCGGACGATACGACCAACGCCGTCAGCATCCGCCAGTTCTTCGCACGGACCACCGGGGTGCGCACGACCGAGCGGACGGACGAGGCGACCCTCATCCAGACCCGTCATCGCATCCCGGAGACGCCACTGTCAGCCGACCAGATCCTGGTCTTGCAGGTGCCGATTCCGGAGCCGCTGCGCTGGCTGGAGCCCCGCGAGACCGAGACCCGGCTCATGCATGCGCTCGAGGAGTACGGCGCGATGTGGGTGCGGCTCTACGAGGACATCACGCGCTCGGGACACGTGGAGACCGCCTACGACTACCCGGTTGTCGTCAACGGTCGCTACCTCATGCGCCCGTCGCCCATCCCCAAGTTCGACAACCCCAAGCTCGACCGCTCGCCGGCGCTCCTGCTCTTCGGCGCCGGGCGCGAGAAGCGGATCTACGCGGTACCGCCGCACACGCCGGTGCGTAGCCTCGACTTCGAGGATCACCCCTTCACCGTCGAGACCTGGGCGCAGCCCTGCGCGCTGTGCGGCGCCACCGGCGTGTTCCTGGACGAGATCGTCGTGGACGACAAGGGCGGACGCATGTTCGTGTGCTCGGACACCGACTTCTGTGGGCGCTGCCGCGAGGCGAGCCCGGGCGGGCCAGCGCGATGAGCGTCGCCGACGCCGATCGCCCGCTGCTCGGCGTGCGCGGGCTCACCCACGACTACGGCGGGCGCGTCGGCTGCCTCGACATCGGCTTCGACCTCTGGCCGGGGGAAGTGCTGGGGGTGGTGGGCGAGTCGGGCTCGGGCAAGACGACGCTGCTGGGATGTCTGAGCGGGCGGCTCGTTCCCGCCGCGGGCAATGTCGAGTTCCTGACCCGAGAGGGCACCGTGGTGGACGTCCTGCGCCTGTCCGAGACGGAGCGGCGACGTCTGGCCCGGACCGACTGGGGCATGGTGCATCAGAATCCGCGCGACGGCCTGCGGATGAACGTGACGGCGGGGGCCAACGTCGGCGAGCGGCTCATGGCCGTGGGGGCCCGGCACTACGGCCAGATCCGCGCCGCCGCGCTCGAGTGGCTCGGCCACGTCGAGATCGCGACCGATCGCGTCGATGATCTGCCCGACACCTTCTCCGGCGGCATGCAGCAGCGGCTGCAGATCGCCCGTAATCTCGTCACCCGGCCGCGGCTGGTTCTCATGGACGAGCCGACCGGTGGCCTCGACGTGTCGGTGCAGGCGCGCCTGCTCGATCTGCTGCGCAGCCTGGTCGCCGAGCTCGGCCTGTCGGCGATCGTCGTGACTCACGATCTGGCGGTGACCCGGCTGCTCACCCATCGATTGCTGGTCCTCCGGCGGGGTGAGGTGGTGGAGTCCGGCCTCACCGATCAGGTGCTCGATGATCCTCAGCACGCGTACACGCAGCTCCTGGTGTCGTCGGTCCTTCACCCGTGAGCGCCGAGGCGATCCGGATCGAGGATCTCCGCAAGACCTTCACGCTGCACGGGCAGGGCGGGCTCGAGCTGCCGGTGCTGCGTGGCGTGAGCCTCACCGTGCGGGCTGGCGAGTGCCTGGCCCTCGCCGATCCGTCTGGCTCGGGCAAGAGCACGCTGCTCCGCTGCGTCTACGGCAACTACCGGCCGCAGGCCGGCCGGATCCTCGTCAGTCATCGGGGCGATACCATCGATATCGCGAGTGCTGAGCCACGGCGGGTGCTGGAAGTCCGGCGCCGCACGGTCGGGTACGTGAGTCAGTTCCTGCGCGTGATCCCCCGCGTGCCCACGCTCGACGTGGTGGCCGAGCCACTCCGCGCGCTCGGCACCCCGCGCGACGAGGCGGTGGGTCGTGCCGCGTCGATCCTCGCGCGGCTGGCGATCCCCGAGCGGCTGTGGAGCCTCTCCCCGGTGACGTTTTCGGGCGGCGAGCAGCAGCGAGTCAACATCGCGCGCGGGCTGGTCGCCGGCCATCCGATTCTCCTGCTCGACGAGCCCACGGCCTCGCTGGACGCCGCCGGCCGCGCGCGCGTCGCCGACCTGATCATCGAGGCGCGCAGGCAGGGCACGGCGATCGTGGGCACATTCCACGACGTCGAGGTCCGCGATGCCGTGAGCACCAGAGTCGTCACTCTCCACGAGGCCGCCGCATGAACGAGCTCGTCTTCGCCAACGCCCTGGTGGTGGCTCGCCGCGAATCCTTCCGTGGCAGCGTGCGGGTCGTGAACGGCCGCATCGCCGAGGCCGAGCGGGGCGCGACCGTGCCGGCGGGGGCGGTGGATTGCGAGGCGGACTGGCTGATCCCCGGGCTCGTCGAGCTCCACACCGACGTCCTCGAGCGGCACGCCTTCCCGCGGCCGGGCGTGCGCTGGCCGGAGACGGCGGCGGTCATGGCCTACGATGCCCAGCTCGCGTCGTCCGGGATCACGACCGCCTTCGACAGCCTGGCCGTGGGCTACGTGTTCGATAGTGGCCAGCGGCCGCGCGATCCTGGATCGCTGGCCGAGGCCATCCGGCAGGCGCAGGCGCACGGCATCCTGCGCGCCGAGCACTTTCTCCACATCCGCTGCGAGGTCGGCACCGCGCAGCTGCTCGAGGACTTCGCGCCCTTCGCGGACGATCCGATGGTCCGGCTGGTCTCGCTGATGGATCACACGCCTGGCCAGCGGCAGTTCGTCAGTGTCGACAAGTATCGCCAGTACTACCAGGGCAAGTACGGCCTCACGGATCCCCAGATGGACGCCCTGATCGAGGCGCGCCTGGTCGATCAGGAGCGCTACGCCGCGCGTCATCGGGCCGAGGTCACGCGGCAGTGTCAGGCCGCGCGGATCACGCTCGTGAGCCATGACGACGCCACGGTGGCCCACGTGGAGGAGGCGGCCAAGGTCGGCACGGCCATCGCCGAGTTCCCGACGACCCTGGAGGCCGCGCACGCGGCCCGGGCCTACGGCCTGGCCATCCTCGCCGGCGCGCCGAATCTCGTGTGCGGCGGCTCGCACTCGGGCAACATCGCCGCCGCCGACCTGGCCCGGCGCGATCTGCTCGATATCATCTCTTCCGACTACGTCCCGGCCAGCCTGCTCCACGGCGCCTACCTGCTGCACGCCCGCCTCGAGATCGCGCTGCCGGCGGCCATCGCGACCGTCACGGCCACGCCGGCCGAGCGCGCCGGGCTCGACGGCCGGGGAGTGATCGAGCCCGGCTACCGCGCCGATCTCGTGCGCGTCCGGATCATCGCCGGGCTGCCGGTGATCCAGGGGGTGTGGCGGGCTGGTCAGCGCGTGGTCTGATCGACAATGTCACGCCTCCGTCATCATCCGGTAACCATGGTGGCTGGATGATGAGGCCGTGAGGGGCCCGCGATGATCGAGCTGCTCGGGGTCGGCGTTCGCCACCGCCAGGGTGGCTGGCTGGTCCGAAACGTCTGCGCGAGGCTGGAGGCGGGCGAGGTGACCCTGGTGGTCTCGCCTCAGCCCGAGGGGCGTCGGGCGCTGATCGAGGCGCTGGCGGGCTCCCGGGTGCCGGACGAGGGCCGGCTCTGGGTGAACCACGTGCCACTGCTGCGGGCCACGGCTCGCCGTCTCCGCGGCCTGTGCGGCCTGATCGAGCTGCCCGGCCGGCTCGTCGGCGAACGCTCGATCCTCTGGAACGCGCTGACGCCGAGCCGCACGTTACGCGCGCTGGGCGGGCTTCTCCGCCTGCCACGGCAGCGGGATCGCCACGCGGCCGACCTCGCGCTCGAGCGCGTCGGGCTGCGTGGCCGGTCGCACGAGCCCGCCGCCGTGCTCGCCGTGACCGATCGGCTCCGGCTCCTCGTGGCGCGAGCGCTCGCCCAGGGGCCTGAACATCTGGTCGTGAGCGAGCCGGACGCCGTGCTCACGCCGGCCGAGCTGGCCGTGTTCATCGGGCTGCTCTCCAGCATCGCCGATCGGCAGCGGCTCGGCGTGATCGTCAGCGTCGCCCACGGTATGGATGTGTGGCGCCTCGTCGATCGCCTCCTGGTGCTCGATGGTGGCCGGCTCATCTTCGCCGGTCCTCCCGACGACATCGAGGACGCCCGCGCGCGGCGCAGCGGAGCGCTCACCACGTGAGCGACGCCGCCACGCTCGACGTCGTCGGCCTGTTCGCCGCCGCGGGCCTGCGGGCGTACGGCGAGCGTGTCACCCAGCTGTCCCACGCGCTGCAGTGTGCGGCGCTCGCCTACCGCGACCGCGCCGCCGACGAGGTCATCGTCGCCGCGCTGCTGCACGACGTCGGCCACCTGGTCGACGACCATCGCGAGGTCGAGCTACCCGACCGACATCACGGCGGCGCCGGAGCCGCGCTCATCCGTCCCTTCGTGCCGGCCAGGATCGCCTGGCTCGTGGAGCATCACGTCATCGCCAAACGCTACCTCTGCTCGGTGGATCCTCGCTATGTCGAGCAGCTGTCGCCCGTGTCCCAGCGCTCGTACGCCGCCCAGGGGGCGCGTCTGGACCTCGAGGAGCAACTGGCGCTCGAGACCCAGCCGTGGTTCGCCGACGCCGTGCGCGTGCGCCGGTGGGACGACGCCGGCAAGGCGCCCGAGGCGATCTATCCGCCGCTGGTCGAGTATCGGCCGTTGCTCGAACGGTACTTCGGCCCGCAGGCGTGGGGGACGGCCCCCCTCGACGGTCGGCCGCGGTGAGCGCCGACGAGCGCATCGGCACGGCGGAGCGCGAGCGCCTGGCGAGCGACCTGGCGCTGCGGGGCGGTCGCCTGGCTCTCGAGTATTTCCACCGGGCCCACGTGTCGGCCAAGCCGGACGGCTCGCTGGTCACCGATGCGGATCTGGCGATCCAGGAGCGGCTGGCCGCCGAGATCCAGCGCGCCTTTCCCGACGACGCCATCATCGGGGAGGAAGCGGGGCTCAGCACCGGACCTCGGCACGCGATCTACCGCTGGGTTCTCGATCCGGTGGACGGCACCAACAACTTCGCGCGCGGTCTGCCGGGGTTCTCGGTGTCGATCGGCGTGCTGCGCAACGGAATGCCGTTCGCCGGCGCGGTCTACGATCCGATCACGCGCTGGCTGTTTGCCGCCTGTGCGGGGCGCGGAGCGTGGCTCAACGATCGGCCGCTGCGCACGGCGCCGGCGCCGCTATCGGCCGGCTCGCTGATCGCCGTGCGGACGCCATTCGAGGACGGCATACCGCCATTCGTCGAGGATTGGCTCCGGCGTCACCGCCTGCGCCGCTTCGGCTCGACGGCGCTGCAGCTCTGCTACGCCGCGATGGGCGGGCTCGACCTGGTCTATGACCACCGGGCGTCCCTGTGGGATATCGCGGGTGCTGCGCCCGTGCTACTCGAGGCCGGCGGCGTGCTCACGCTCGCTGACGGCGCGCCGATGTTCCCCGTCGCCGCGACTCGGCGTGAGAGTGCGCCAGTAGCGCTGCTGGCCGGGAACCCGATCAGCCACGCGCAGGGCCTGGTCGACGCAACCGCTGCGGCGACGACCCGCTAGGTCTGCGCTGGTCGGGGCGTGACGAGCCTGCTCGCCGCCGCCTGACCCGCCCCCGACGTCGGGGCGGACCGCGGTATCATCGGGCCCACCCCGATGATTCTCCACGTCAACCATCTGCAGCCCGGTGTCGCAGGCGACCGCCGGGGAAACGGTGGGCGCCCTGCTGGCCCTCGTCGAAGAGGCGGGGCTCGACGCGCGACTGCTGCCCGAGCCTGCGCGTGCACCTCGACTGGATCCAGTACCGGGCGAACTTCCGCGAGCCCGTCAGCCGTCCGCCGGGCCGCCGACGCCGACGGGCGGGCCGCTGACGCTCGCCGAGATCGCCGTCGACCTCCGCCGGCCGGCCGACGCGCTCGGCCGGCGCTGCGCCGGGCGCTCGCGCGCGCTCACGCCCGAGGCCGCCGACGACGGACGATCGTCTCTGGCTCGAGGCGTTCGGCCCGCTGCGCGACAGCGTCATCTGGCGGTTCAACCGATCTCTTCTGGCAGCGTCTCGCCGACTGGGAGGCGGCGATCGGGCCGCGGCTTCGAGGCAGGCACTGCCGAGCGGCCGGTCCGACGCCAATCATCCGGAGGCGGTCGCCGATTCCGTCGCCGACTTCTGGACGCTGCTGCGCGATCTCGACAAGCGCGGCCAGCTGCCGGCGGAGATCTTCGCGCTCGAGATCGGCGTCGGCTCGGGCACGCGCGCCGCGCTCTGGCTCGATCGCTTCAAGGCGCTCGACGAAGAGCGCGGCACGGGCTACTACCCGCGGCTGCGCTTCCTGCTCGGCGACTACTCGCTGCCGACGCTCGACCGCGCGCTCGCGGCCGTCGACGCGCCACCGCGAGCTCGTCAGCGTGATCGCGATGGACGCGCTCAATCCGTTCAAGACCCTGTCGTTCCTCCGCTACAAGATCCTCTACGATCCACCTGACGAACGTCTACGACAACCTGCCGTTCGACGAGCTGGTCCGGCGCGACGGCCGCCTCTATCTGGTCGAGACGCGCGCCTACCTGCGCCGCCGACGGCCGCCGCGCGCATCGCCGCGGACGCTTCGGCGTGCGCCGCGACGCGACCTGCCGCGCGACGATCGAGCGGCTGCTCGAGGTCGGCCCCGAGGCGCTCGGCGACCGCGCGCGCGGCATCGCGTTCTGGCGCGCAGCTTGGGACGCGCTTCGGCTCGAGGAGCGGCTGCGCGCGCTCGACGGACCTGGCCGAGGCGCCGCTGCCGCCGGGGCTCGACGTCGAGCACCTCGACGACCTGCTCGGCGGCCGCGCCGGACGACGTACGCTTCCACCTCTCGCGCGGCGCCGCGGAGAGCTTCGCCAACACGCTGCCGCTGCTGCACCCGCGCGGGTATCTCCAGGTGCAGGACATCTTCGTGACGGCCATGGACGAGTACCGGCAGGGCTTCCACGGGCCGGGCAAGCTGGACGGCTCGGTCGTGACCTGGGTCAACGGCGCGCTGCTGCGCGCGGTCGGCGCGCGCGCCGGTTACGACGTGCACTTCGCGCCGTTCCGTTACCGCCCGGGCTCGCAGACGTCGATTCTCTACACGACGCCAGCGCGACTGATGGACCACGGGAGCCGATGGCAGCTCGATGCCTGACTGCTCTGCCGACCGCCGTGGTCGGCAGCTACTCGATGCCCGACTGGCTCGAGCGCGCCAAGAACGACTACCTGCAGCGGCGCATCAGCCGCCACGACCTCGACGAGATGCACGACGCGGCGGTGAAGGCGGCGATCAAGGATCAGGAGGTGGCGGGCGTCGACATCATCACCGACGGCGAGCTGCGCCGCGACAACATGATCGACTACTTCGCCGAGCGGCTGCCCGGCGTGCAGGTCGACCACGCGCTCGAAGCGCTTCTACTACGACTTCTACGACAGCGTCGTCCGCGGCCGGATGCCGCACCGGCGTCGCTCGGCCTCGTCGACGAGCTTCCGCTTCCTCCGCCGCTTCACCGACCGGCGGGTCGAAGGTCTCGGTCACCGGCCCGCACTCGCTGGTCAAGCGCATCCGGAACGAGCACTACCCGACGCGAGGAGGCGTTCGCGCTCGACATCGCGCGCGTGCATGAACCTCGAGCTGCAGCGAGCTGGTCCGGGCGGGGGCCACCGACCTCCAGATCGACGAGCCGTACTACTCCGGCTTCCCCGAGGATCTGCCGTGGGGCGATTCGCGCCATCAACGCGCTGGTCGACGGCGTGCGACGCGCACATCGACGCTGCACATCTGCTACGGCAACCGCTACGGCAAGCCGTCGTGGGAGGGCAGCTACCGCTATCTGTTCCCGACGATGCTCGAGGCGCGGGTCGCACGCAGCTCACGCTCGAGTTCGCGCCGGCGCGGCGAGGAGGACCTGCAGCTGTTCAAGGAGTTCACGCCGCCGTTCGACGCTCGGCCTCGGCGTCGATCGACGTGAAGACCCACGACGTCGAGATCGCCGGCGATCGTGGCCGAGCGCATCCGGCAGGCGCTCGAGATCGTTCCGGCCGAGCGCCTCGTCATCAACCCGGACTGCGGCCTCGTGCACCTGCCGCGCGACGTGGCGTTCGCCAAGCTCGTGCGCCATGGTGGAGGGCACGCGGCTCGTGCGGCAGGAGCTCGGCGCGGGTGACGCAATCCCGCTCGCCGACGCGCTCGCCGGCCGGGCGGTTCTGCTACGTCGTCGAGCTCGTCGCCTCGGCGCTCAAGCGCGAGGCGCAGGCTCCTCGAGATCGCCTCGCGGCTGGCGCCGGTGCCCGACGTCGTGGCCGGCAGCGTCACCAGCTACGCCGGCGGCGCGCTTCGGCCACGATCCGCTGCGCGTCGGCACCGCGGCGCGCGCGCGCGGGCTGACGCCCGAACGTCCATCTGACGTGCGTCAACCAGGACCGCGCACGGCGCTGCGCAAGACGCTCGAGGACCTGCACGCGCTCGGGATCGAGAACGTCTTCGCGCTCACCGGCGACTATCCGGCCGCAGCCGGGCGGCCGAGCCGCCGCCGGTGTTCGACCTCGACTCCGTCCAGCTCGTGCGCCTGATCGCCGAGATGCGCGCGGGCGCGGCATGCCCGTTTCACGTCGCGGTCGCCGTCTCGCCGTTCAAGTACGTCGAGGCGGACTGCCTCTACCAGTACCTGAAGCTCGAGAAGAAGGTCGCCGCCGGCGCCGACTCGCGATCACGCAGGTCGGCTGGGACGCGCGGAAGTTCGGCGAGCTGAAGCGCTATCTCGACGAGCGCGGGCTCGCGACGCCGGTGCTCGGCAACGTGTACGTGCTCGGGCCGCGCGCCGCCGAGCGGATGGCGACGGGGCAGCCGCCGGGCTGCTGGGTCTCGCCGGCGCTGCTCGAGACCGTGCGCCAGGAGAGCCGAGGCGCCGGACGGCGGTCTGCGCGCGCGGCTCGAGCGCGCCGCGCGCACGGTCGCGGTGCTGCACGGGCTCGGCTACGCCGGCGCGTACATCGGCGGCACCCACGACGCCGAGCAGGTCGCGTGGATCATCCGGCGCGCGGAGGAGCTCGCGCCGCGGTGGGAGGCGCTGGCCGCGGAGCTCCACTTCGGGACGCCGACGGGTTCTACCTGTACGGCCGGGCGCCGGGCGACCGCGCGGCCGCGTCCGGCGGCGCTGCGGCCGAGCCGCCGCGGTCGCTCGACCGCGCTCGTTCCGCGGGCCCTCGACCGGCTCGGTCGCCTGTTCCCGGTCGACGCGCGACACGTGGCTCCGCCGCGTGCTCGTTCGCGCTGCCCGCGTGGGCGGATCGGCGTCCGGCCGTGGCGCCGCGCTGTCGAGCGCGTCGAGCTGGCCGTGAAGCGCCCGCTCTTCGGCTGCCAGGCGTGCGGCAACTGCGTGCTCGGCCACCTCGAGTACGTGTGCCCGCAGACCTGTCCCAAGCAGATGCGCAACGGGCCGTGCGGCGGCACGCATCATCGGGCGCTGCGAGGTCGTCGACCAGCCGTGCATCTGGGTCACCGTGTTTACACGGGCCGCGGCCGCCGGGCGCGTCGATGAGCTCCACGTCTACGTGCCGCCGCCCGACCGCTCGCTGACCGGGACGAGCTCCTGGATCAACTATTTTCTGGAACGTGATCATCGAC
>CAVZOE010000028.1:0-11549 GCA_963776725.1 uncultured Candidatus Rokubacteria bacterium
CTGGGGTATCGTCGTTCCGTTCGACAGAAGTGCCTCGGGGGTGAACGCCGTACCGCACGATGTCTCCTTGCTCGCACTGAAGCCGGGAGGGCGAGGGTGTCCGAGACGGTGTCGGCCGACGAGAAAGCTCTGCAGCTCGAATCTCGACACCAGCTGGTACGGGACGTTCGCCGAGATCGGCGGCGGGCAGGAGGTGGCGCGGTGGTTCTTCGCGGTGGGCGGCGCCGCCGGCACGGTGGCCAAGACCATCAGCGCCTACGACATGACCGTGAGCGACGGCCTGTACGGCAAGAGCCAGCGCTACGTGAGCCGCGAGCGACTGGAGCAGATGCTCGAGCACGAGTACACGGCGCTGCAGGAGTCGCTGGCGCCGGCGCGCGGCGCGACGACCACCTTCTTCGTGTTCGCCGACACGGTGGCCACCCGCAGCTACGCCCGGCGCGTGGACGGCGACGGCTGGCTGGGCATCACGTTCCAGCACCAGCCGGGCAGCGATCCGAGCCGGATCCTCCTGCACACCCGCCTGCTCGATCCGGAGGCCAAGGGACAGCAAGAGGCCCTCGGCCTGCTGGGGGTCAATCTGGTGTACGCCGCGTGGCTGCTGCTGCGGGGCGATCTCGACGGCTTCGTGTTGCGCCTGGGCGAGGAGATCTCACGGGACCGTCTCGAGGTGGACTTCATCGATGTGTCCGGACCGGTATTCGCCGACGTGGACGTCCGGCAGCTGAACCTCGAGCTGGTGCTGAGCAAGCTGACCCCGGTCGTGGCGTTCGAGTCCGACGGCAGCCCCGTCGAGGCGAGCCGCGCGCTCTACAAGCGCGCCGCCTTCGTCTTGCGGGACGAGTTCCTGCCCGTTCGCGACGTGCATCGCCTGATGCTGAACGCCGCCCGGGACCAGCTGGCCCAGCCCGAGGACGGCGGCCGGGCGGTGACGCTCGCCGAGATCTCGCTCACGAATCCGCTGGCGCCGACGGCGGCCACCGTCGACGATCTCCTGGCTCGCCTGGATGGGCTGGCGACGGCCGGTCTCGCGACGCTCGTCACCGACTTCGAGGAGCTCTTCCGGGTGGCCGTGTACCTGCGTCGGTACGCGGTGCCGCGCGTGGTCTTCGTGGTCGGCACCCGGACGTTCAGTCTCTTCTTTGGCGGCCGGCCCTTCGAGACACTGGAGGGCGGAGTGCTGGAGGCGCTGGGACGCCTGCTCACGCGCACCGTCCGCATCGCGCTCTACCCGGAGCACGATCCGCTCACCGGGACCCCGGTGAATGCCCGCACCATGCCCCTGCCGTCCGAGTACCATCATCTGCGCGAGTACCTGTTCGCCAACGGCCTGCTCCACGAGCTCAGTGCGGTGCCCCTCGGCTGAGGGGCGCCCCCGGCAACCGTCGATTCCGTCCGGCCGCCGTGACGGCCCGGACATCACTCATCACCCAGGGAGCGACCGATGAAACGGCTGGTGATCGCGGTGCTGCTGAATGCGCTCGTGGGGATCGGCGCCCTGCTGGCGGCGGAGGGGGTAATCGGCACGTGGAAGACGGTGGACGAAAAGACCGGCAAGGTGGTATCCGAGGTCGAGATCTACGACCAGGGCGGCAAGCTCTTCGGCAAGATCACGCGCCTCACGCAGCCGAACGACGCCCAGGGTAAGCCGAAGCTCTGCACCAAGTGCTCGGGCGAGGACAAGGACAAACCCGTCGTCGGTCTCGTGATCCTGAAGGATCTCAGCGCCGGCGGCGACCGGTACAAGGGCGGGACCATCATGGATCCCGAAGACGGCAAGATCTACAAGGCCGAGGTCTGGACCGAGGACGGCAAGCTGAAGATGCGTGGATACCTCGGTCCGTTCTACCGGACGCAGACGTGGCTGAAGGGCGACTGATGCGCCGGGTGCTGCGGTGGATCGGCGGCATCGTCGTGGGTCTCGTCGTCGCCATCATGGCCGCCTGGTGCGCCGGGGCGTTCTACTACTCGGGCCCAGGCAGCTCGCGCACGCGGGCGATCCTCGCCATCGCGTTCGTGGTGGCCACCGCGCTGGCGTTCCTGCTCCTGCCGCGTCGCGGATGGACGCTGGCCGGGTTCCTGGTCGCCTTCGCCGCGGTGTTCGCGTGGTGGACATTGATCCCCGCCTCCAACGAGCGCAACTGGCAAGCCGAGGTCGCCGTCACCCCATGGGTGAGCCAGGACGGAGACCGGATCACCATCCACGGCGTGCGGAACTTCGAATATCGCACCGAGACGGACTTCACCCCCCGCTGGGAGGACCGCACCTACGACCTGCGCGAGCTCGACTCGGCCGACCTCATCGCCGTGTACTGGGCGGGCAAGGCCATCGCGCACATCATGGTGAGCTTCGGCTTCGCCGGCCGCGACTACGTCGCCGTGTCCATCGAGACGCGCAAGGCCCGCGGCCAGACCTATTCCACGCTGGCCGGCATCTTCAAGCAGTACGAGCTCGTCTACATCGTGGGCGACGAGCGCGACCTGATCGGCGTGCGGACGAGCTACCGCAAGCCGCAGGAAGACGTGTACGTCTATCGACTCCAGGGGCCGCGGGAGAATCTCCGCCGCTTCTTCCTGGATTACGTGAAGACGATGAACGACATGCGCGACCACCCGCAGTTCTACAACACGCTCACGACCAACTGCACCACGAGCGTCCTGCTGCACACGCGCGTCAACGAGGGGCGCCGCCGTGGTCGTGGAAGATCCTCGTCTCCGGCTACCTGCCGGACTACGCGTACGAGCTGGGCCGGCTGGATCAACGCGTGCCCTTTGCCGAGCTGGAGCGTCAATCTCGCGTCAACGACCGCGCCCACGGCGCCGAGCGCGACCCCGCTTTCTCGCAGCGCATCCGGGCCAAGACTCCCTGAGCATTTGAGTCCGAAGCTCGTTGCCCGGGTTGCCGGCCGGGGGGCGGGGCGCGCAGGCGCGGTGGGGTCCGGGACTCGTTCCCGCCGCCGTGGACCGTGCGCTCCGTGCGAGGTGGAGTAAGCTCCTGGCCAGGAGGATCGAGCATGAGCGCTGCGAACATGGGTGACCTCTTCGACATCGTGCACACCATGCGGGCCATGCGGCGGCTCAAGCCGGATCCCGTTCCCGACGCGCTGATCCGGAAGATTCTCGAGGCCGGGGTGTGCGCCCCGAACGGCGGCAACACGCAGCGGTGGCGCTTCATGGTCATCAAGGACCCGCGAATCAAGCAGCAGGTGCAGGTCTTCTACAAGCGCGCCTTCGACGAGGTGGTGGGGCCGCGCTATCTCGGCAGCGCCCCGCCGCCCGGGGTGAGCCGTGAGGCCTACCATCGGCAGCACGCGGCCGTGGAATATCTCACCGATCACTTCCACGAGGCGCCGGTGTGGATCGTCGCATGCCTGGAAGAAGGAGCGGCGGCGCCGACGCGCTGGTCGGGCGCGTCGATCTATCCGGCCGTGCAGAACATGCTGCTGGCCGCGCGGGCGCTCGGGCTAGGGGCGACGCTGACCACCCGGCACCTGCTCTACGAGAAGGAGACGGAGGCCGCCCTCGGGCTGCCCGCCGGCGTTCACTCGTACGCGATCATTCCCATCGGCTACCCGATGGGGCACTTCGGGCCCGTGGGCCGCGGCCCGCTGGGGGACATCGTGTACGAGGATCGCTGGGGGAACGCCTACCGCGGGATGTGACGCCGCGGGGATCGCCACGCGATCCCCGCGGAGCGCATCGCGCTCCGCGCTCGACCTGGGCGTACGAACAAGGTCCGATCCGCGCGCTCGCCATGCGTGTGATACACGCGATGCCGACCGGCCAGCGGTCACGTGCCGCGGCCACCCATCGTGAGGAGACTCGACATGCGCGGCATCGGACTGTGGGTGGGGCTGATCGCCGGCATCCTCACGCTGTCGTCCCCGGCCGGGGCCCAGGACGCGAAGGCGGAGGAGGAGCCCTAGACCGACGACCTCCGCTCCGCGGGATCCAACGTGACCCCTCAGCTGGCGCCGGGAGGAAGTCGTGCGCCGCTTCATGGTCGAGCGCGGCGCCGAGCTGAACCGCTTCTGGTTCATCGGGTTCGGCGAGGACCTGGCCAAGGGCAACGCCCCCGCCAGCCGAGCCCAGGAGCGGCACGTCATGGTCCGGGTGTTCCGTCCCGCGGAATGATCTGACTGGCCGTATCGATCTGCGCCCGAGCCGGGCCGAGCTCCCGGGCGCCTCGGGCCTTTTGCACCCTGCGGGTGCGCTGGCCGCTCTGTCTCGTTCTCGTCCTGTCGATATTGCCTCGAAAACTGTGATCTTGCGTCGTGGCCTGAGCATGGAACGGCCCTTGCCTAGCCGTCGCCCAGATATCGAACACGGAATCCCGAGGGGGCGGCCATGACGGCTGGCCGTGCAGACGTGCGACGGCTCGGTCCGGAAGCTGAAGTTGAGCTGATGCGCTTCGGGGGTGTCGGATTTTCTGACACCTTGCTCGATCTCGATCGAACGGCGTTGCGAAGCGCGCGGCGACTCGCTTACGCTCGAATGCGCCGTGTTCGAACGCTCGACCACGAGAAGGCTCGCGAATCCCGGATCATCTCCGGGGGCGGCATAGACAGAGCGCCACGACCGAGGTTTCTCGTATGCGGGTTGGCTTCAGCAGTATGAGGCGGATTGCGGCTCCACTGGTGTCGGTGTTGGTCCTCGCGCTGCTCCTGCTGGCCTCCGGCTCCCCGGTCTTCGCGCAGACGATTCAGTTCCGCCAGGTGAACTACGCCGTCCCACAGACGCCGCAGACCACGGTGGCCGTCACCTATGCGGCGGCCCAGACCGTCGGTGGTCTCAACGTCGTCGTGGTGGGATGGAACGACAGCACGGCGACGATCACCTCGGTGACCGACAGCCGGGGCAACACCTACAGCCCGGCGCTTGCGCCCACGGTCATGGCCGGCAAGGCCAGCCACGCGATCTACTACGCGCCCGCTATCGTCGCCGCCGCGGCGGGGACGAACGTCGTGACCGTCCGATTCAACGTCGCCGCGGCCTATCCCGACGTGCGGATCGCCGAATATGGCGGGCTCGACCCGGCCAGTCCGCTCGTGGGTGGCGTGGGCGCCTCCGGGACGAGCGCGACGTCGAGCAGCGGATCGCTGACGACGAGCACCGCGAACGTTCTTCTCGTCGCGGGCAACGTGGTCGAGACGTCGACGACCGGCCCGGGGAGCGGGTTCACCAGTCGGATGATCGCCGTGCCCAACGGCGATATCCTCGAGGACCGCGTCGCGGCCACCGCCGGCACGTACAGTGCCACGGCGCCGCTGGCCAGCGGCTACTGGGTCATGCAGATGGCCGCCTTCCGAACGACCCCGAGTGACACGACGCCGCCCACCGTCACGTTGACGGCGCCGACCGCGAACGCCCGCGTGACCGGAACGGTCACCCTCACGGCGACGGCCAGCGACAACGTCGCGATCGCGGGCGTGCAGTTCAAGGTGGACGGTGCAAATATCGGGACGGAGGTCACCGGGGCGTCGCCGTTCTCGATCTCCTGGAATACCGCCGGGGTGGTGAACGGCCCGCACACGCTGACGGCAGTCGCCCGCGACACCTCCAGCCTGACGACAACCAGCGCGGGCGTTGCCGTGACCGTGGATACCACGCCGCCGACGGTGGCGGTCTCGGCCCCGGCCGCGGGCGCGACCGTGACCGGCCTGGTGACGATCACCGCCACCGCCAGCGACAACGTCGGCCTCGCCGGTGTGCAGTTCAAGCTCGACGGCTCAAACCTGGGCGCCGAGGTGACCGGCGCCTCGCCCTACTCGTTGGTATGGAACACGGCCGGGGTGACGAATGGGCCGCACACGCTCACCGCCGTGGCCCGTGACCTCGTGAATCTGACGACGACGAGTGCCCCGGTCTCCGTGACCGTGGATACCACGCCGCCCGCGGTGACGATCACCGGGCCGGCGCCAAACGCGACGGTGAGCGGAATCGTCACGGTGACCGCGACCGCGAGCGACAACCTCAGCGTGGCCGGGGTGCAGTTCAAGCTCGACGGCGTCAACCTGGGCGCCGAGGCTACCGGCACGTCGCCGTTTTCGGTCACCTGGAATACGACGGGGGCGGTGAATGGCCCGCATACCCTCACGGCGGTGGCGCGGGACGGCGCGAACCTCACGACGACCAGCGCGGGCGTGCCGGTCACGGTCAACAACGTCGTGGACACGACGCCGCCGACGGTGAGCCTCACGGCGCCCGCGGCCGGCGCGACGGTCAGCGGCTCGGTCACCGTGACGGCGACCGCGGCCGACAACGTGGCGGTGGCCGGCGTGCAGTTCAAGCTGGACGGCGCGAACCTGGGCGCGGAAGTCACCGGGACGTCACCGTACTCGCTGACCTGGAACACGACGGGCGCCACCAATGGTTCCCACACGCTCACCGCCGTCGCGCGTGACACCTCCAACCTGACCACGACCAGTGCCGGGGTGACGGTCACCGTGAGCAACGACACGACGCCGCCGACGGTGGCGATCACCGCGCCGACCGCCGGCAGCACCGCCACCGGGACGGTGACGATCACCGCCACCGCCAGCGACAACGTGGCGGTGGCCGGCGTGCAGTTCAAGCTGGACGGCGCGAACCTGGGCGCCGAGGTCACCGGGGCGTCGCCGTACTCGTTCGCCTGGAACACGACGGGCGCGAGCAACGGCCCGCACACGCTCACCGCCGTCGCGCGCGACACCTCGCAATCTGACGACGACCAGCGCCGGGGTGTCGGTCACCGTGAGCAACGACACGACGCCGCCGACGGTGGCGATCACCGCGCCCGCCGCGAGCAGCACCGTCACCGGGACGGTGACCATCACCGCCACGGCCAGCGACAACGTCGGCGTGGCCGGCGTGCAGTTCCGGCTCGACGGCGGCAATCTCGGCGCCGAGATCACGAGCGCGCCGTACTCGCTGGCCTGGAGCACGACGGGCGTGGCGAACGGCCCGCACACGCTGACGGCGATCGCGCGCGACACCTCGAATCTGACCACCACCAGCGCGAGCGTGCCGGTGACGGTGGACACCACGCCGCCGACGGTCGCGATCTCGTCGCCGGCCGGCAGCTCGACGGTGAGCGGCAGCGTGACGGTCACCGCGACGGCGGCCGACAACGTCGCGATGGTCGGCGTGCAGTTCAAGCTGGACGGCGCGAATCTCGGCGCGGAGGTCACGGGGACCTCGCCCTACTCGGTGACCTGGAACACGGTGGCGTCGGCCAACGGCCCGCACACGCTGACCGCGGTCGCGCGGGATGGCGCCAACCTGACGACCACGAGCGCGACGGTGCCGGTGACGGTCAGTAACACCGTGGCGCCCATCACCTTCCGGCAGGGGAACTACGCGGTACCGCAGAGCCCGCAGACCACCGTCACCGTGCCCTACCCGGGCGCGCAGCTGGCCGGCGACATGAACGTGGTCGTGGTCGCCTGGACCGACAGCACCGCCACCATCACGTCGGTCACCGATAGCCGGGGCAACCCCTACGGCGTGGCGGTGCCGCCGACGGTCCTGGCCGGCAAGGCCAGCCAGGCCATCTACTACGCGCCCAACATCGGCGCGGCGAGCGCGGGGGCGAACAGCGTCACGGTGCGGTTCAACGTGGCCGCGCAATTCCCCGACGTGCGGATCCTCGAGTACTCCGGTCTGGATCCCGCCAGTCCGCTGGTCGGCGGCGTCGGCGCCTCGGGGACGAGCGCGACCTCGAACAGCGGCTCGCTCACCACCGTCGTGCCGAACGTCCTGCTCGTGGCCGGCAACGTGGTGGAGACCTCGACCAACGGACCGGGCACGGGGTTCACCAGCCGGCTGCTCACCACGCCCAACGGTGACATCGCGGAAGACCGGATCGTGTCGACGACCGGGACATACAGCGCGACCGCGCCCATGGCGAGCGGCTACTGGGTGATGCAGATGGCCGCCTTCCAGTCGCCGCCGGCGGGCCCGCCGCCCCCCGACACGACGCCCCCGACGGTGTCGATCACGGCGCCCGTGGCCAACGCGACGGTCAGCGGCTCGGTGATGATCACCGCCACGGCCAGCGACAACGTCGCGGTGGCCGGTGTGCAATTCAAGGTGGACGGCGCCAACGTCGGCGCCGAGGTCACGGGGATCTCGCCCTACTCGGTGGCCTGGAGCACGACCGGCGTGGCCAACGGCCCGCACACCCTGACGGCGGTGGCGCGCGACACGTCGAACAACACGACCCCGAGCACGGGCCTCCCCGTCACGGTCAACAACGACACGACGCCGCCGACGGTGGCGCTGACGGTCCCGGCGCCGAACGCGACGGTGAGCGGGGTGGTGACCGTCACCGCCACGGCCAGCGACAACGTGGCGGTGGCCGGCGTGCAGTTCAAGCTGGACGGCGCGAACCTGGGCGCCGAGGTGACCGGCACGTCGCCCTACTCGACGACGTGGACCACCGCCACGGTGGCCAACGGGTCGCACACGCTGACCGCGGTGGCGCGCGACACGTCGAATCTCACCACGACGAGCGCGGCGGTGCCGGTGACGGTCAACAACGTTGCGGATACTACCCCGCCGACGGTGGCCATCACGGCGCCGACCTCGGGCGCAACCGTGAGCGGCACCGTGACCATCACCGCCACGGCCAGCGACAACGTGGCGGTGGCGGGCGTGCAGTTCAAGCTGGACGGCGCGAACCTGGGCGGCGAAGTGACGGGGACCTCGCCCTACTCGATCACGTGGAGCTCCACGGGCGCGACGAACGGGTCGCACAGCCTCACGGCGGTCGCGCGCGACACGTCCAACCTGACCACGACCAGCGCGGCCGTGCCGGTGACCGTCAGCAATGCGGCGTCCGCGCCCATCGCCTTCCGCCAGGGCAGCTACGCGGTCCCACAGACCCCGCAGACGGCGGTGGCGGTGACGTTCACCGCGGCCCAGCTGGCGGGGGACCTGAACGTCGTCCTGGTGGGCTGGAACGACAGCACCGCGACGATCACCTCGGTGACCGACACTCGCGGCAACCCCTACAGCGTGGCGACGGGCACCACCGTCCGGACCGGCTCGGCGAGTCAGGCCATCTACTACGCCGCGAACATCGGCGCGTCGGCCGCCGGGGGCAACGCCGTGACCGTGCGCTTCAACGTGGCGGCGGCGTTCGTCGACGTCCGGATTCTGGAGTATTCCGGCATCGACACGACGGCGCCGCTGCTGGGTGGGGTGGGGGCCTCCGGTGCCAGCAATCTGGCCAACAGCGGCACGATGTCGGTCAACGTCGGCAACGTCTTGCTGGTGGCGGGGGACGTGGTGCAGACCGCGGCCACCGGGCCCGGCACCGGCTTCACCAGCCGGATGATCACCTCGCCCAACGGTGACATCGCCGAGGACCGCGTGGTCACGGCGGCCGGAGCCTACAGCGCGACCTCTCCGCTCAACAGCGGCTACTGGGTGATGCAGATGGCCGCATTCCGCGGCGCCGGCGCTCCGCCGCCCCCCGACACGACGCCTCCCAGTGTGGCCGTCACGGCTCCGGCCGCCGGCACGGTGGTGAGCGGGTCGGTGACGCTGGTCGCCACCGCGACCGACAACGTCGGCGTCCTCGGCGTGCAATTCAAGGTCGACGGCGCCAACGTCGGCGCCGAGGTGACCGACCCGCCGTACTACGTGACGTGGAACGCCAGCGCGGTCGCGGACGGCACCCACACCATCACCGCGGTGGCCCGCGACACGAGCAATTCTGCGACGTCGAGCCCGGTCAGCGTCACCGTCTCCAATGCCACGGCCACCAGTCCCTCGCGCATCGGGCAGTGGAGCGCGAGCTCGGCGTGGCCGATGGTCGGCGTTCACCTGACGCTGTTGCCCAATGGCCAGGTGCTGACCTGGGACGGGGCGGTCCAGCTCGGCGCGGCCCGTCTCTTCAATCCGAGCACCGGCGCCTTCACCACCGTCAATCCGCCCGACAACATCTTCTGCGCCGGGCACATCCTCTTGCCCGACGGCCGGGCGTTCGTGGCCGGCGGGCACATCCAGAACTACATCGGGATTCCCGACACGAACATCTTCGACCCGAACACGCGAGTCTGGACCTCCGTCGCGCCGATGACCTACGCGCGCTGGTACCCCACGGCCAAGGTGCTACCGGACGGCCGGGTGCTCGTCCTCTCGGGGGCGATCGATTGCGAGGAATGCATCGCGACGATCCCCGAGATCTACAATCCGGCGACCAACACGTGGACGAAGCTGCAGAATGCCGGGCTGGAGATCCCGATCTATCCCCACGTATTCGTGCAACCCGACGGCCGTGTGCTGGTGACCGGCGCCTTCGAGGGGCCGATGGCCGCCGTGGAGCTCGACCTGACGACGTCGACGTGGTCGATCGTCGATCCCAACGTGGTCGACGGGCACAGCTCGGTGATGTACCGGCTCGGCAAGGTGCTCAAGTCGGGAACGTCGGCGAATTCGGATGCGCCCTTCTTCACATCACAGCCGACGAGCTACGTGCTGGACATGACCCAGACGCAGCCGCAGTGGCGGCAGGTCGCGCCGATGGCGTTTCCCCGGTCGTATCACAACCAGACCTCGCTTCCCGACGGCACCGTCCTCGTCACCGGGGGCAACAAGAGCACCGACACGTTCGATGAAACTCAGAAGGTGCTGGCCGCCGAGCTGTGGTCGCCGGCCACCGAGTCGTACACGACGATGGCCTCGATGAGCGTCGCGCGGCTCTATCATTCCACGGCCCTGCTGCTGCCCGATGGTCGCGTGCTCGTCACCGGCGGCGGGCGGTTCGGCAACACCACCGGCGACTCCCACGACAAGCTGAACGCGCAGATCTATTCACCGCCGTATCTGTTCAAGGGGGCGCGCCCCACCATCACGTCGGCGCCGACCCTGCTGCCCTACGCGTCCAACTTCACGGTGTCGTCGCCGGATGCCTCCCGAATCGCGTCCGTCGCGCTCATCGCGCTCGGGCGTGGTCACGCACGGCTTCAACCAGGGGCAGCGATATGAGACGCTGTCCTTCCAGCAGGTGGGTAACACCCTGACCGTGCAGGGACCGTCGAATGCGAGCGAGGCGCCGCCCGGCTACTACATGGTCTTCATCGTGGACAACACAGGCGTCCCATCGGTGGCCACGATCCTTCAGATTCAATAGGATGGCGGGCCAGCGCGGTCGTCTGGCTGCGCTCGTGCTTTTCATGTCGATCGTGTGGGCGGCCGCCGCCCACGCCGGCCACGGCAACGCCGTGATGGCGCTGGACCCAGACTACGTGCACGCGCAGTACGCGAAAGGACGCAAGCTCACGGCGATCGACCTCCGGAGTGAAGAGGCGTATCGCCGTGGTCACCTCCCGGGCGCCCGGTCGCTCCCACTCGATCAGCTCACGGCGCGGTTCGCGGAGGTGCCCCGCACCGACCTCGTGGTGCTGTACTGCGATTGCACGCAGAGCGAGGTCGAGGTGGCGTACTGGTTTCTCCGGGGCAAGCAATACCGGAACCTGAGTGTGCTCGAGCGCGGCTTCGCGACCTGGGTGGAGCGGGGCCACCCGGTCGAGAAGTGACGCCGGTGCGCACGGGCGTGGCCT
>CAVZOE010000029.1:0-18403 GCA_963776725.1 uncultured Candidatus Rokubacteria bacterium
TGACGCCGAGTCCGGATTACGCCCGACTCCCTGTCCGCTCAACGACCTCGCGTCCCAGCAGGGCGATCTGGCCGAGCGCATCCTCCTGAGGCATGCCGGGCCACTGGACGCGGAAGATGAAGTGATTCACGCCGAGCGTGCGCGCGTGGCGCTCGATGTCGGCCCGGCATTCCTCCGCATTGCCGACGATGAACCGGTCGCGCGCGAGTTCGTCGAACGGCCCCGAGAGACTCTCCCCCTTCGGCATGGGCTTGTCGAGGCCCCAGTCTGCGTACGCCCGATACTTCGGCTCGAGGTAGGGCTTCGCCTCGTCGAGCGCGGCGCGGCGCGTGCTGCCGATGCGGAACTCCTTGAGGATCGGAGCTTCGCTCGGGAAGGCGCGGCCCGCGGCGGCGAGCGTCTGCCGATAGAGCGTCATCTGGCGCTCCAGCGTCGACAGGCTCGCGTGGGGGTTGATGAGCCAAGCGTCGCCGACCCTGGCCGCGCGCTCGACCGCCGGGTCACCGCTGGCCCCGATCCACACCGGTGGATGCGGTCGCTGCACCGGCTTGAGCGTCAGCACCGCGCGGTGCAGCCTGAAGTGGCGCCCGTCGTGAGTCACCTCTGGCTCGGTCCACAGCCGCCGGGCGACCTCGAGCACCTCGAGGAACCGCGACACGCGCACCTTCATCTCCACGTCGAAGGCGTTGAACTCCTCCGGGCGGTAGCCGAGGCCGCAGCCGAAGATGAAGCGGCCGCCGCAGATGACGTCGAGCGTCGCCACCTGCTCCGCCACGTACACGGGATTGTGGATCGGCAGCAGGAAGACGTTGGTCCCGACCTGCATGGAGCCGGCCTCCCCCGCCAGCCGGCCGAGCACGGGCAGCTGCTGCAGCATCTGGAACGGCGTCGCCAGGTAGTGCTGGCTGACCCACACGGAGTGCAGGCCGTTGTCGCGCGCGGCGCGCACCTGGTCCAGCAGGCCCTCGAGCCGCTTGCTCGCGCTCTCGCCGGCAGGGAATTGCGTGTTGAGCAGCAGTCCGAATTTCATCGTACGGTCCTCCCGCGCAGCAGGCCCGCGGCGTCGCGGACCGCATTCAGGATCAGGTTGTAGCCGGCGCAGCGGCAGAAGTTGCCGCTCAGGAACTCGCGGATCTCGTGGTCGGTCGGCCGGGGATGCTCGTCGAGCAGCGCCTTGGCGGTGATGACCAGGCCCGGCGTGCAGAAGCCGCACTGGATGGCGCCGTGGCGGACGAACGCCTCCTGGATCGGATGCAGCGCCGCGTCGGTGGCCACGCCCTCGATCGTCGTCACGCGCGCGCCGTCCGCGCGTACGGCTAGCGCCAGGCACGCGCGCGTGAGCCGGCCGTCGACCAGCACCGTACACGCGCCGCACGAGCCCTCGCCGCAGCCCTCCTTGGTCCCGAGTAGCCCCAGGCCGTCGCGGAGCAGCTGGATCAGCGTCCAGTGGCCAGGAACGTCCACGCGCACCGCACGCTCGTTGACGGTGAGCTCCACCACGGGCATCACGCCGCTCGCTCTTCCGCCAGGCCGGCCACGACGCGCCGCACCCAGACGCGTAGCATGTCGCGCCGGTACTCGGCGCTGCCCTGCAGATCGTCCATCGGCTCGACCTCACCGGCGGCGGCGTCGGCTGCCCGCGCGATCGTCGCCTCGTCGAGCTCTCGGTCCTGTAGCGCCGCTTCCGCTTGCGCGAGGACGACGGGCGAGGCGCCGACGCCGCCCACGGCCAGCCGCGCGACGCGACAGCGGCGGCCGTCCAGCACGAGCATCGCCGCCAGCCCCACCAGCGCCTTGTCTTCCTGCGCGCGCGGCGTCCACTTGAGATATCGCCAGCGCGCGCCGGCGGGCATGGCCGGTATGTCGATGCTGGTCAGCACCTCGGCCTCGTGCAGCGCGGTGGCATAGAAGCCGGTGAAGAACTCGGTGATCGGTACGGTGCGGGCGCCGCCGGGGCCGTGCAGACGGACGGTCGCACGAAGGGCGAGCAGCGCTGGCGATGGGTCCGATGCCGACTCGCCATAGCAGAGGTTGCCGCCCAGCGTGCCCATGCTGCGCACGGTCGGACTCGCCACCCGCCCACACGCGTAGGCCAGCAGTGGGCTGCGCTCCTGCACGACCTTCGCGTGCGAGACGGCCCAGTGCGTGGCGACGCCGCCGATGCTCAGCCCTCCCGCCGCCGCCGGAGCGATGTCGGCCAGTCCTGGAATCCGCGCGATGCTGACGAGCCGCTCCGGGCGCAGCACGGAATGCTTCATGAGCGGCACCAGCGCAGTGCCCCCCGCGATGACCCGCGCGTCGTCGCCGCCCCTCTGGAGCGCCCCGACGGCCTCATCGACTGTCTTGCTCTCGACGTACTCGAACGGACGCAGGATCATCCGTTGTCCTTCGCCCGGAGCGCGCGATAGATCCTCTCGGCGCGGATCGGCAGGTCCTTCACCTGGACGCCGACGGCGTCGTACACCGCGTTGCCCAGCGCGGCCGGGACGGGTGCGAGCGCCGACTCTCCGATGCCCTTGGCCCCGTACGGCCCCTCGTCGTGCCCGCTCTCGACGATGATCACGTCCGTGTCGGGCACGTCCAGCGTGGTCGGGATCTTGTAGTCGAGAAACGTCGGGTTCAGCGTGCGGCCGCCGTCGAAGGCGACCTCCTCCATCGTGGCCATGCCCAGGCCCATGATCGCGGAGCCGTCGATCTGCTGCACGCACGCCAGCGGGTTGATGGCTTTGCCGGCGTCGGCGGCGGCCGCCATCCTGATCACGGCGAGCTGTCCGGTGTCGGGATCGACCTCGGTCTCGATGCCGATGGCCGCGTACATCCAGAAGATCGACGGCCGGCTCGACTGCCCGGTCTCGGCGTTCATGGTGTCGTAGAGCGGCTTGGTGTTGACGACGCCCTTGCCGAGCACGGTCCCGGGGCCACCGTAGAACTTGGCGATGACTTGCCCGTAGCTGAGCGCCCGGTCGGGCGCGCCGCGCACGGCCACGGCGCCGTCGCGCGTCTCGAGGTCCCGTGGATCAACCTCGATGACGGCGCCGGCCATGTCGAGGAGCTGGCGCCGCACGTCGGCGGAGGCCTCCTTCACCACGAGCCCCATGTGGAAGGTCGTGCGGCTGGAGGTCGACGACCGGTCGAACGGCGTCACGCTCGTGTCCGGCATCACGCAGCGGACCTTGTCCATCGGCACCGACAGCTCCTCGGCCGCGATCTGCGCCAGCACGGTGTGGGCACCCCTGACCGTGCTCGACCGCGCTGGTGATCACGTCGACGCTGCCATCGTTGTTGAGCTTGACGAAGCCGAACGACGCCGTCGGCGTCAGCGTGGATTTGAGGATGCACGCCAGCCCGCGACCGCGGTGGGCACCCGACGGCGCCGTGCGCTCCAGCGGCGTCTCGTACCCGATCGAGGCCGCCACCCGCTCGAGGCATTCGCCGACGCCGACGCGGCGCATGCGCTCGCCCGTCACGCTGATGTCGCCCTCGCCGAGCAGGTTCTTGCGCCGGAGCGCGAGCGGGCTCATCCCGAGCTCGCGGGCCACACGATCAATCTGCTGCTCGCCCGCCCACGCCACCTGCGGGATGCCGAGGCCGCGGAACCCGCCACCGGGCTGCCGGTTGGTGTAGACAAGGTAGCCGTCGATCCGCGCGTGGGGGATCCGGTAGGGCCCGAGCGAGCAGTAGCTCGCGTTCCGCACGATGACGGCGCCGATGTCGGCGTAGGCGCCCTTCTCCCAGTAGATGGTCGACTGCCGCGCCACCAGCGTGCCGTCCTTCTTGACGCCGGTCTTGATGGTGGTCCGCGTGGGCAGGCGGCCGGCGCAGGTCAGGAACTCGTCCTCGCGGTCGAAGGCGATGCGCACATGGCGGTCCGGCACCTTCATGGCGAGCAGCGCCGCGGCCGGGTTGATGGCGCGCAGGTACATCTTGGAGCCGTAGCCGCCGCCGACCATGTTGGTGATGACGCGCACGCGTTGCTGCGGCAGCTCGAGGAGCTCTGCCAGCATGTCGCGCAGCGTGTGCGGGCCCATCGTGCTGGTCCACAGCGTCATCACGCCGCCGGCGTCGTAGAGCGCGATGGTGACGTGCGGCTCCAGGTGCGCGTACTGCACGAACTGCGTCGAGAACGTGTCCTCGACCACGAGGTCGCACTGCGACCAGGCCGCCTCGACGTCACCGCGGCGGAGCTTGAAGTGATAGGAGATGTTGCTGTCGGGCACGGGGTTCAGCACGAGGCCGGTGACCTGCGCGCGCTCGTACGACATCTGGTCCGGATGGATCAACGGGGCCCCCGGCGCCACCGCCGCCATCATGTCGAACACGCCCGGCAGCTCCTCGTAGTCGACGACGATCCGCTCGATCGCCTCCTGGGCGGCGTCCTCGTCCTCCGCCGCCACCGCCGCGACGACCTCACCCGCGTAGCGGACGCGATCGACGGCGAGCGCCGGCTGGTCTTTCTGGAAGAGGCCGTGGCGGCGGGAGCAGTCCTGCCCGGTGACGATGGCCCGGACGCCCGGGACCTTCGCGGCCGCCGACGTGTCGAGGTGGACGATGCGCGCGTGCGGGATACCGGCCCGGAGCGTCTTGCCGACGAGCATGCCGCCGAAGCGGACGTCGACGCCGTACATCGCGCCGCCGCGCACCTTGGCGGCCGCATCCGTTCGTACCACCGACTGCCCCACCACGCTCATCGGCCCGCCTCGCCGGCCCGGATCTCCGCCTGCAGCGCCTGGGCGAACTTCTCGGTGATCTCCTTCGACTTGGACGCGATCACCTTGTGGCCGAGCGCGCCCAGCATGCCGCCGACGGCGATCTCCGACGTGAGCGTCACGCGCGTGCCGCCCTCCGGCGTGGCCTCGAAGTCGACGCGGTCCTTCGAGCGGAGGTTGCCGATCGCGCCCTTGACGCTCTTGCCGACGGACGACAGCGCCAGCGACTTGAGCGGATCCTTGCTCTCGACCTGCGTCGCCATCTCGAAGGTGGCCGAGATGAAGCCGACCTTCTGGGTGGCGAGCACCTTGTAGCGGTCGGGTCCGAGCACGTCGACCGACTGCACGCCGGGGACGCAGCGCGCCACCCGCTCGATGTCCTCGAAGAACTTCCACACGGTCGCCCGCGGCGCGTCGACGGTGAACGTCTCCTGGATCTGCATCCGCTATCCCTTCGCTCGTGCCGCGGCGAGCGCGCGCCAGATCGATTCCGCCGTGATGGGCAGACGATCCAGCTCGACGCCGAAGGGCGCTAACGCGTCGCACACGGCATTCGTGATGGCGGCAGCGGCCGCGATGGTCCCACCCTCACCCACACCCTTGATACCGAACGGCGTGACGGGCGACGGTGTTTCCAGGTGGTCGAGCTCGAAGACCGGCAGGTCGGCCGCCGTGGGCATGAAGTAGTCGACCATCGTCCCGTTGACGAGTTGCCCCGTGTCGCGGTCGTAGACGAGCTCCTCGAACAGCGCGGCCGCGATGCCCTGCGCAACCGCGCCCTGCACCTGGCCCTCGACGATCATCGGGTTCACCTGGGTGCCGCAGTCGTGGACGAGGATGTAGCGCTGCAGTGCGAACTCGCCGCTGCGCGCGTTCACCTCCACCTGGACGACCACGGTGCCGTAGCCGAACGCCGACGACGGAGGGTCGAAGTAGGCTGTCGCCTCGAGCCCCGGATCCTCGCCCGGCGGCAGCGGATAGCCGAGGAAGGCCGCCTCGGACACCCGCTGGATCGGAACCTGCACGGACGGGTCGTCGCGGCGGCGCACGACGCCGGTGGTCGTCTCGAGCGCGACCGGGTCGACACCGAGGATGGTGCCGGCGATACGCAGCATCTTGTCGCGAATCTGCCCCGCGGCCTTCTCGATGGCACCCGCGCCGGCGATCATCGTGCGACTGGCGAAGCCGCCGACGCTGTAGGGCGTTCCTTTCGAGTCGCCGCGGTGGATGGCGACGTCAACGGGATCCAGCCCCAGCAGCGAGGCGGCGATCTGGGCGAACGTCGTCTCCGTGCCCTGCCCGAACGTGGAGACGCCGGTGGAGATCGTCGCACGCCCGGCCCGATCCATCCGCACGGTCACGCTCTCGTAGGCGCCGAAGCGAGCACCGCCCCGACCGAGGAACGCCGAGGACGGATAGCCGGTGAACTCGACGTAGCACGACATGCCGACCCCCACGTGGCGCTCCTGCTGCCGCCATTCCTTCTGCCGGGCACGGAACGTGTCGTAGCCCACGCGTGACAGCGCCAGGTCGAGGCCGCGCGCGTAGTCGCCGCTGTCATAGGTCACGCCACTGACGTTCTTGAACGGCAGCTCGTCGGGCCGCAAGAGATTGAGGCGGCGGAACTCGGCAGGGTCCTGGCCGAGGCGGCGCGCCAGCCGATCGACGAGCACCTCGCGGACATAGTTCGACTCCGCCTGCCCGTAGCCCCGGTAGGCGCCCATGGGCACCTTGTTGGTGAGCACGACTCGCCGGTGGATCTCCGCGTCGTGCAGCCGATAGGGGCCGGCGAGCATGACGTTCGTCAGCAGTGGCGGCCCCAGCGGACCGTGGTAGGCGCCGAGGTCGATCAGGTACCGGTCACACAGAGCGAGCAGCGTGCCGTCGCGGTCGGCCGCCAGCGTCAGCACGTGCACGGCCTCACGCGCGTGGGCTGCGCCTCGGAAGAACTCGGTGCGGTCTTCGATCCATTTCACGGGGCGTCGCGTGTCGATCGCAAGGAGCGCAACGATGATGTCTTCGGGATAGACGCCGATCTTGAGGCCGAAGGCGCCCCCGACGTCCGGGGCGATCACGCGTACGTCCGTTTCTTCCATGCGCAGGCAGTGCGCCAGCTGGGCGCGCAGCAGGTGCGGCGTCTGGGTGGAGGCCCACAGTTCCAGCGTGCTCGTGTCCTCCGCCCAGCGCGCGATCACCCCACGCGTCTCGATCGGCGCGCCGCTCACCCGGTTGATGCGGAACGTGCCCTCGACCGTCACGGCCGCGTCGGCCAATTGCCCAGCCGGGTCGCCCGCGTGCACGGTCGATTCGACCACGACGTTCGATGGCGCGGTGGCGTGGAGCTGCGGCGCGCCGGGCTCGAGCGCGTCCTCGACGGTGACGACGTGCGGCAACGGCTCGTAGTCGATGTCGATCAGCTCGAGCGCGTCCTCGGCCACATACCGGTCGACGGCGGCCACCGCCACGACGGGCTCGCCCTCGTAACGCGCGACCTCCTGCGCCATGCCGTAGAACGCCGTGGGCGCCGAGCCGGCAAATGGCCGCAGCGCCGTGATCGCTTCCGTCCGCGCCACGACCTGCTGCCCGGTCAGCACGGCCTCGACGCCGCTGTGCTCGAGCGCCCGCTTGACGTCGATACTCCGGATGCGCGCATGCGGGTACGGACAGCGGCCGATGGCGACGTGGAGCGTCAGGGTCTCCTCGACGTCGTCGAGGAAGCGGCCGCTGCCGCGAAGAAGCCGATCGTCCTCCTTGCGCTTCACGCTGGCGCCGAGCCAGGGCAGCTTATCCATCACGCCGTCCCGCGGCCGCCTGGCGCAGGTAGCGCTCGACGGCCTCGACGATGTTCTGATAGCCCGTGCAGCGGCAGAGATTGCCGGCCAGCTCCTCGCGCAGCGCCGCGCCCTCGAGGGTCACGCCGCGATTGGCCAGCGCGACGGCGCCGAGCAGAAAGCCCGGCGTGCAGTACCCGCACTGCAACGCGTGCGCGTCGCGGAACGCCTGCTGCACGGGGTGGAGCTCGCCTCGCCCGGCGAGCCCCTCGACCGTCGTGATCGAGTGGCCGTGCGCCTGGGGCGCGAGCATGAGACACGACTTCACCGGCTCGCCGTCGAGCAGCACCGTGCAGGCGCCGCAGACGCCCTGCTCGCAACCGACGTGAGTGCCGTGAAGCTGCAGCTCGTGGCGCAAGAAGTCGACGAGCAGCCGGCGACTCTCGACGGACTGCTCGTAGGCCCGGCCGTTGACCCGGAGCGCCACGGTCATTCGCGCGCTCATCGCCGCGCCAGCTCCCCGAGGGCGCGCTCCACGAGGATCGGAACGAGGTGCCGCCGGTACTCGGCGGAGGCGCGGACGTCCGAGGTCGGCTCGGCCTCCTCCAGGCAGCGCGCCGCCGCCGCCTCGACGTGGCCGCGTGCAGCCGCGTGCCCGCCAGCCCCTCGGAAGCGACGCGCGCGTAGCGAGCGCGGTCCGCGACGGCGCCGAGCCCGATGCGGATCCAGCGCCAGCTCCCGTCGGGCTCGCGCAGGCCGGTGGCGGCCACGCTGACCACGGCGAAGTCGCCGTGACGCCGCGCGTGCTCCACGACGACCGCCTCGGTGCCCGCGCCGTCCGGGAAGTCCACCGCCTCCAGCATCTCGGTCGGTTCGAGCGCCGTCGTGTACGGCCCCTGGAAGAACGCCTCCGCGTCGAGCTCACGGCGACCCGCGGGCCCGACGATGCGCAGACGCGCGCCCAGCGTCACTGCGCAGAGGGCCATCTCGCCGGCCGGATCGGCATGACACAGCGCGCCGCCGAGCGTGCCGCGATTGCGGATCTGCCGGTCGCCGACGAAGGGGATGGCTTTCGCGAGCAGCGGGACCCGCTCGCGGATCACCGCGGATGCCTCCAGTGCGGAGTAGCGCGCCAGCGCCCCGATGCGCACCACACCGTCACCCGCGACGATGCGATCGAGCCCCGGGATCCCGTTGATATCGATAACTGCCGGCGGCCGCAGGAGTCGCATGCTCAAGAGCGGCACGAGGCTCTGCCCGCCGGCAAGCAGCCGCGCGTTGCCGGCGAAGCGCTCGAGGGCGGCGAGCGCCTCCTCCGCCGTCGATGCCGCGAGGTACTCGAGCGGGGCCGGCTTCATCAGAGGTGGGCCTTCCTGTCCGTACCGCACCACAACCGTTCTATTCGGGACATAGCGGCTGCTCCTCTCCCCGGTTCGCCGATCAACGCCAATCAAGCTCCGAATACGCCGTCTTTCCGCGATCGGCTGATTGCGGACCTGCGGGGTCGACGCAGGCTTGATCGCACGGGGCATGGGCGTCCGTCAAGCTCCGGTACGCGCGCCAGCGATGCGCGGCGTGGCCCCCATCTGCGGCTACCCTCAACGTCTCGCAGCAAGGACGGCGGCGAATGACAGAGGACCTGCGTCACGGTCGGGCAATGCAGGTTGAACAACACGACACGTCGAAAGAAGGTGTCGGCTCTCGCCGCCGCGCTGGCCGCGGCAAGCACGCCCAGCTCGATTTACAAGGAGCTGACGATGACCGGCGCGCCGATCGGCGTCTCGCTGGTCTGCCCCGGACTGATCGGCCGAGCAGGTCGTCGCCGGCATCCGGGAAGGACGGTTCTACATCGTGCCCGCGCACCCGGAGGTGAAGGGCAACATCGCGATCCGCGCCGAGGATCTGCTCGAGCTGCGGAATCCGACGCTGCGTCGTGGATAGCCCGCCGGTCGCGACAGTAAGATGGTCCATCGTGCCGCGCGCGGCTCGCTGGCACTGTGATTGAACGCATCAACGCCTCCGTGAAGCGACGACGGCGATCCGATCGTCACGCCGATGACACGAAAGACAGGAGGCGACCGATGGAGGAGCAGAGCACTCGAAGTCAGGAGACAGCGCGGACCGCGCAAGAGGTGGCCGCCCGACGCTCGCAGTCCGCTGCCGCGGTGGTGCCGCCGTCCCAGCCCGCGCGTGAGACGCGCAAGGACGCCACACGCCTCGCCGGGCAGCTCGCCGGCCTCGGCACCGAGACGCTGACCGTCTGGACCGACGCCGCCCAGCACGCGACGCACGACGTCTTGGAGTTGTCGGCCCAGGCGGCCCAGGAGGGCGCGCGCCAGCTCACGGAATGGCAGCAGACGAACCTGGAGCTGATGCGTGAGGTGCAGAGCGCCGCATTCCGCTGGTACACGCTATGGCCGGAGCTCTTCCGCGACCCACTGCTCGGCTACCACCGCTCGCTCCAGGAATCGATGGACGCCACCCGCCGGGTGTTCGAGCTGACCCGGCGCAACACCGGGGCGCTCGCCGAATCCTGTCAGCGCCTCGAGCGGGTCGCCGACACCATCAAGCGCACGCTCGACGACACGTTCCGCGAGGCCTCCACGCGCATGCAGGACGTCTACGAGCGCTCGGAGCGTCTGCGGGCCGCGTGATGTCTGGGTGAGGCGGAGCCGGCGCCGGCTCCGCCCGCCTTCTCAGAGGACGTGTTCTCCGTTACGGCCGAGGTAGGTCAGCCCTCCTTGCCGGCCATCCCGCCTGCCTCAGTGCTGTCGTCACGTCCTGGGTCGCGGCCCACAATCCCGGGTTCATGCCCGGCCGGGGGCGGCATCATCCGCGTGATTGCCGCGCCAAGGCCCTCGAGTCCCTGGAATGGTGCTTTCTCGCCTGTGCGGACATGCTGGACGACGCCAGTCAGGCCGGCGCCCACACTCCGGAACACCCTGACGACGAAGGTGTCGGACTCACGCCACTCCGCTCCCAGGTCCATCGCGCGGTCAGTTCACAGCCGTCGCGTGATAGGAATGTGAAACTGTGCTAGGGTCCGTCCTCACCAGATGGCCAGGGCGATGACGCGACTCCGTGTCGAGCTCCTCGGTGGGTTCTCCGCCCGCCTCGACGACGGCCGACCGTGCGTGCTGCCGACGCGCAAATTCCGGGCGCTGCTCGCCTATCTGGCGCTGCCGGTCGGGCGCTTTCACTCCCGTGACAAGCTGACGGCCCTGCTGTGGGGGGACACGCCGGAGGCGCAGGCCCGGCAGAGCTTTCGCCAGGCGCTGGCCAGCCTGCGCCGGGCGCTGGGGAATGGCGAACCACCGGGGCTCCTGACGGAGGGCGACGCCATCGCGCTCGATCCTCAGGTCGTCGCCGTGGACGTGGCCGATCTCGAAGCCGGGCTCGCCGATGGTGGGACTGCAGCCCTCGAGCGGGTCGCGCTCCTCTACAAGGGAGACCTGCTGGACGGCTTCAGTCTGGACGAGCCGGCCTTCGAGCAATGGCGTGTCGTGGAGCGTGAGCGGCTCCACGAGCGAGTCCTCGAGGGGCTGGCCAGGCTCCTACGCGAGCAGCTCCGTGCCGACCGGCCGGAAGGCGCGATCCAGACGGCGCTGCGCATTCTCGCGCTCGACCCACTCCAGGAGGCGGTCCACCGCGCGCTGATGCGGCTCCTGCTGGGTCAAGGTCGACGAGCGGCGGCGCTGGAGCAGTACCAGGCGTGCGTGGGATGGCTGGAGCGAGAGCTCGGCGCGGAGCCGGAGGACGAGACGCGGCAGCTCTACCGTGAAATCCTGCGCGCGGCCAGCGCGGCGCCGCGCTCCGCGCCTGGTCCCGCGAGCACGCTCGTCCGGGCGCTGGCGCCCCTGATCGGGCGTGGAGCCGAGCACGAGCGGTTGCGCGCTGCGCTCGCGCGGATGCTGGATGACGAGGGGCACGTGATCCTCGGTGAGCGGCGAGGCCGGGATCGGCAAGAGCCGGCTGATCCAGGAGTTCGCGATGGCGGCGGCCGGCGCTGGCGTTCGTATCCTGCTTGGCCGCTGTCACGAAACGGAGCAGGCCCTGCCCCTCCGTCCGTGGGTCGAAGCGCTTCGAGGCGAGCGGTCGGCGCTCGATCCGGGCCTCCGGGATCGCCTGGCCGCGACGACGAGCGCTCAGCTCGGGCGGCTCTTCCCGGAGCTGCTGGATTCCGGAGATCACCCACTGACGCTCAGCGCCCAGCCCGCGCTGCTCTTCGACGCGCTCGCCGAGCTGATCGGCGAGCTGGTTTCCGAGGAGCCGCTGGTGCTGATCGTCGAGGACCTGCACTGGGCAGACGCGATGAGCGCGCGGTTCCTCGCCTTCCTCGGCCGTCGAGTCCATCGGCTGCCGGTTCTCGTGGTGGGGAGCATACGGCCGGAAGAGTTGATCGATGTGCCGGTCCTTGCCCACGCGCTCACCGAGCTCCGGACGGAGGATCGACTGTCGGAGATTCCGCTTGGCCTCCTGTCCGAGGACAACAGCCGCGCCCTCGTGCGCGTGCTCCACCCCAGCGCCCGCAGCGGGCAGCACTGGAACCGGATCACCGGCGAGATCTGGGCCTTGAGCGCAGGAAATCCGTTCGTCATCGTGGAGTCCGTGCGGGCGCTGCTCGGCGAGTCTCCCGAGGACTGGGCGCGCGAGTCCGGCCTCGCCCGCGGCGTGAAGGACTTCGTCGCGGCGCGCCTGGACCGACTCAGGGACCTGCCGCGTCAGGTGGTGGCCGTGGCCGCCGCGATCGGCCGCGACTTTCCGTTCGGAGTACTCCCGCGGGCGGCCGGGATCGGCGAACGGGAAGCCGCCGACGCCGTCGAGGAGCTCGTTCGTCGCCGGATCCTCGCCGCGGTCGGCAACGACCTGGCGTTCTGTCACGACCGTATCCGCCAGGTCGCCTACGAGCGTCTCCTGCCGCCCACGCGCGCCGTGCTCCACGCGGCGATCGGCGACGCGCTGGAACAGGTCCACGGTGAACAGCTGGACGACGTGGCCGATCAGCTCGGGCATCACTATTCGCGTGCCGGCAACGCTCAGAAGGCGATTGCCTATCTTCTGCGGTTCGCCGAGGTGGCGGCGCGGCGCTACGCGCTGGACGATGCGAGTCGAGCGTTCGTGCAAACCATGGCCTGCGTCGAGGAGCTTCCGCCGTCCGAGCGCGACCGCAGCCGGCTCGACGTGGCCTTGCGCCACGCGTTCGTGCTGTCGATCCTCGGACGCCAGCGAGACATCCTCGATCTCCTCCTGACCCACGCGAATCACCTCAAACGCGTGACTGATCCCGTGCTGGCCTCCGAATACCACTTCCGCCTCGGGCTGACGCTGTTCTTCTTGGGAGAACACGCGCAAGGCCAGCTCGCCGGCGAGCAGGCCCTCCACGAAGGTGAGCGCGCGGGACATGCGCCGAGTATCGGCAAGGCTCTGCACGTCCTGTCCCTCAGTGCCTTCGAGGCCGGCCGGCCGCAGGAGGGCATCGCGTACGCCACCCGGGCGATCCCTCTGCTGGACCTGCCGCACATGCAGGCCTGGCTCGGGCTCGTCTACCATGACCTGGCGGTGAACTGTGTGATGGCCGGCGCCCTCGACGCGGCGCTCGACGCCTCGACGCAGGAGGACGGCGTCGGCCAGGCGGCGCAGTGGCCCCGCCTTCGGGCGCTGGCTGGGTATGCGACCGCGTGGGCGCTGGCGCTCAGAGGCGATGCTGACCTGGCCGTCGAAACTGCCCGCCAGAGTCTCGAGCCTCGCGCGGGATCGATGGCCACGGGCCTCGTCTCCGGGGCCCTGGGCTTCGCCTATCTGGAGCGCGGCGACGCCGAGTCGACCGCAACGCTGGCACGGGTCGTCGACCTGCTCAGGAGCGGCCAGTACCGCAACGGGGAAGCGCGTCACCTGGCCCTGCTGAGCGAAGCCCATCTCCTCGATCACGATGCCACCGCGGCCCGGGAAACCGCGGCGCGGGCCCTGGCGCTGAGTCAGGCCGCCGGGATGCCGTTCAACATCGGCATGGCGCAGCGGGCCATCGGGCGCATCGCGCGCGCCGACGGCGATCTCGACGTGGCCGAACGGCACCTCACAGAAGCCCTCGAGACCTTCGCGGCGTGCAGCGCCATGTTCGAGGCCGCGCGCACCCGCGTGGATCTCGCCGGGGTGAGAGCCAAGCGGGGCGACGAGCTCGCGGCCCGCCAGCACCTGCATCTCGCGATGGCGACGTTCGAGACCGCCGGCGCCCCGAAGCGCGTGGCGGAGGCAAGCGACCTCGCGCGCTCGCTGGGCATTACCCTGGCCTGAGGACTCGGCCGCCGCGCCCGTCGCGGCGGGGCGCCGCCGGCGAGCGGCGGCGCGGTCCGTGCGCGCGATTCTCAGAAGCCGAAGCTGCTCAGGCCGGGGTGATCGTCGGGTCGCCGGCCGAGTGGCCAGCGAAACTTCCGCGCCGGCTCCTGGAGGGGCAGGTCGTTGATGGAGGCGTGGCGCGCCGTCATCAGTCCGCGCGTATCGAACTCCCAGTTCTCGTTGCCGAACGAGCGAAACCAGTTCCCGGCGTCGTCGTGCCACTCGTAGGCGAAGCGCACCGCGATTCGATTGTCCTGAAACGTCCACAGCTCCTTGATGAGCCGGTAGTCGAGCTCGCGGTTCCACTTCCGACGCAGGAACGCGGTGATCTCTTCGCGTCCGACGATGAACTCCGCCCGATTGCGCCAGCGGCTGTCGGGGCTGTACGCGAGCGCCACTCGCTCGGGATCGCGCGTATTCCAGCCGTCCTCGGCCGCCCGCACCTTCTGGATGGCCGTGGCCAGCGTGAACGGCGGGAGCGGCGGACGGGTCTCCGCGCCGACGGCGTCTGGGCTGCTCAAGCGCACCATGGCATACCACCTCCAGTGCCTGGGATACCACGGATTTTCGAGCAGGCCTACGGCCGGCCTTCGTAGTCGAGCCGCATGGCTGGCTCGCCTCGACGTGAAGCTCCGGCATCCCCGCCGTTCGCCCTGGGCGGCCCGGCAGACGGATCCCGATCGACGGGCCCCAGCCCAGGATCCCGAGGGTGCGGAGCCGAAGTCCGGGGGGCCTAGCGATTCACATGGACACCCCGAGTTCCGACACTAGAGCGGCTGACATTGACGAGCGCGTGACAGTTTCTCGAGGTCCTGCCTCGAGGCAGCTCGTGGGTCGATCGACGATCTGTCCTTGACTTGACGATACTTGAGTGGCGTCACCCTGCCTCAGGCGAGGCCGGCACGCCTCTTGCGAGGAGCGGCCGCACTCGCATGAGAGACATCGCCGCGATGATCGGGGCCAAGATAGCGGCCGGACTCCTTCCGCTGGCCACCGAGCCTCGCCAGAGGGTTGGCAAGGGAAGCGGGTGCTCCTGTGCGGCCTGCGACAAGTCCATCACGCACGCTGAGGTCGAGTACGAGGTCAGCATCGGGAGTCGGCGTATGCTGCACTTCCACTCCGACTGCCACACCGCGTGGGAAGACGGGCGCTACGACCTGTCGATTGAGTAATACCCAGGGTCCGTGAGATTTCCGGTGGACGCGCGCCGGCCTGGACGCGCCGAAGTCGAGGGCGGCTGACCGACCAAGGACCGCTGACTGCCCTCCAGCATTCAGCGCACGCCAGATCGTCTGAGTCTTCTCCTATCCGCCTGCCGTCCGATCCCTTTCATCGAACTGGTCGCGCCGCGGGAGTTCTGCGGCCGACGGAATGCCGCTTGCATCTTCGCGCGACCACGGGGGATGAAAGCCCCCGGAGGAGAAGCCATGAGCGTCGTCGACTTCAGTAACGCGTTGACGCCGACCGAAGAAATCCGGCTGACCGTGACTGATCCAGCGTCGGGTCGTGAAACCACGCGGCCGGTTTGGTTCGCTCAGGAAGGTCACATCCTCTCCCTGCTGCCGGTGAAGGGCTCGGACACGCCGTGGTTCAGGAAGGTGCTGAAAGCGCCGAGCATCCGTCTCGCCGTCGACGACGTCGCAACCGACGCGACCGCGCGCCCGATCTCCGATCCGCGGCGCGTCCGCGAGACCGTGGAGAAGTTCCGGGCCAAGTACGGCGCCGACCAGGTGAAGAAGTACTACTCGAAGCTCGACGTGGCCGTCGAAGTCTCGCTGGGCGACGGACGACCGGCGGCCGTTTGCGCGCTACGGGCTCTGGGTAACGCCGAACTCGACGGAGTGTACGGTCACCACGACTCCCGCGCCCGTGGCGGGAAGCGGCAGCCGGAAGTTGCTACGACCTCCCGGCGGCACGTCACCGATGATGCCGAGTGTCTCGTGAGCGACCTGGCCCGCCTCGTCCAGGACCTGCACCTCGAGTTGCAGGCGGTAGACAGTCTGGCGGTAGGGGTTGCTCACCGTGCCCGCGAGGGCTGGGGCCAGATCGGCAGTGCGCTCGATCTGCCACTCGATCCTGAAAAAGCGCTCCTCGGAGGACACGGAGACCTGCGCCGGCGTGGAGCGAGGGTCCCCGGCGATCACCAGTCCCAGCAAGCTCACCACCAGACCGAGTCGCGTCCACGCGGGTCGATTCAGCTGTTGCATGACTGCCCTCACACTGGTAGGACGTCGCCAGGCGCGGTTTGGATCCGACTCGAACGCCAGCAACCCGGGACGGTACGCGGCGCGTGGTACGATGAACCCCACCTGAAGGAGCGACCGGTGACAACGTCAGTCGACGATCTCCGAAAGATCCCGCTCTTTTCACGACTCTCCGACGCTGACCTGCAGTTCCTCGCCACCAAGATGGACGAAATCATCGTTCCAGCCGGCACCGCCCTCATCACCGAGGGCATGGGCAACCATGCCTTCTTCCTGCTCGCGGACGGCGAGGTGGACGTGTTCGTGGGTGGCACTCACCGACGCATCTTGGGGCCAAACGACTTCTTTGGTGAGATCAGCATGATGGTGCTCAACCCCGCCACGGCTACTGTGGTGAGCCGAACACCCGTGCGCGCCTATGTCATGAGCCACCCGCAGTTCCTCGAGGTGAGGGTTCACCAGGCTGTGATGCTCCAGCTCAAGTGGGTCATGGGCGACCGCCTCTCCGCCGACCGGAAGCTGGTGTAGCGGGCAGGCGAACACGCTCGTCGCGGGCGGGCGGAACGCGTCTTACGGAACGATTTGCAGATCCGTCGGCGCCGCAGGAGCGCCGGCGCCGGTGCCGCCGCCGGCGTCGAGTACGAGGACCCAATCAGGGTCGCCGGCACTATTCGTGCCCGGCGGGGTAAAGGTTTGAGAACCGGAATTGGGAAGGCCTGTGGCGATGGGTGAGTAGGCCGCACTCGTCGGATCGAACCAGCGCGCGCTGGGTCACCCCACTCATCACGGCCATGTCGACCGTGATGGAGCCGCTGTGGGCGGGCGGAATGTAGGCGACTAGATGACTGCCCGACGGGCGTGGCCGCGGCCGCTACGTAGTCGGTGAAACTGACCGAGGAGCCGCCGGCAGTGATAAGGGTCCGCATGCCATTGAGCCCGGAGGGGACCAGTTGTGCCACGGGATCGACTGCATGAACGCGTTCAGGCGGCCGAGGTCGCGCGCCCGGCGTGTCCAGATGGTCTTTCCATCGTGATTTGAACGGCCAGACGTAGCCGTTGCCGGCGATGTAGCCGCCGATGGTCGACAGCCAGCCCCACCACTCGTATCGGCGCACCGGCTGGGTCGCGTACCGGTTGACGTTGTTGCCGTCGGGCCCCTCCTGGTCGTAGGGCTCCTCGAGCAGGAACGCCGGCATCGTCGCCTGCGGCCGTAGGCGCGCGGCTGGCGCTGATCATGTTGCCCCAGGAGTACGCGCTGTTGAGCGTCATCGACGGGCCGAACGGCGCCTGCTCGATGCCTCAGTCGCGCCGGACCACTCGGCGCTGAAAAGGGGCGGCGCTGCCCGCCCCGCTCTCGATGCCGGCCAGCAGGCCGCTCTCGGCCGCGGTCTGCCGCGGGCCGAACGTGCCCATGTCGCCGCCCAGCATCCAGACGATGTTGCGGTGGTGCCGGTAGCGGCCGGCGACGAAGGCGCCATAGGCCTCCATGCGCGCGCCGCCGTTCGCGGTGATCTCCTCATCCAGCCCTGGTCCTGGTCCATGCCGACGTACGCGGGGAAGAGGAGGACCAGCAGCCCCGCGCCTCGCACGCCGCCAGCAGCGATCGACGAAGCCCAGTAGGGCTCGTTCGAGGTGGTGAAGTCGGGCGCCTCGGTGAGAGCCGGTTGTACTCGAGGGCGCCGTTCCAGGCCAGGCCGTCGAGGCGCTTGAGGAACGGGAGATCACCGCGGCCGTTGCGCGGCGGATGGTTGCCGCGTGGCCCGCGGTGATCATCGCTCGATCGCGTCGAAGCCGTGCGACGGTGTCGTCGAGAAACAGCTCGGCGTCGGCGAGGAACCGCGATCAGGCTCCACGCGGTGCGCCCCATGATGGGGAACGGAACGTCGCGCTGGTCGACCAGGTAGCGCCGGTTGGCGCTGTACTTGACGGGATAGCGCCGGGGCCGCCTGTGCCGCCGCGGCGCACATCAGCAGCACGGCTGCGACGAGTGCGGTCCGCACGGTGGACGGCGTGACGGCGACAGGCCGTCGCGCGAAGAGCCTCGCGAGGGTGTGCTTTCGTTCGATTATTGTCATGTGTACACCAAGCGCCCGCCAATAGTGCAAGCCCTATGCCTGAGGATAGGATTGCCGCGGTGCCGCATCAGCAGGCGAACAGTGGAGACGATCTAAAGTCGCGTCTTGGCGGAACTTGTTCGGATGCGGCCCGCAACTTCCGTCATTTCCGGCGACGAAAACGAGGTGCGGTTTTTTGCCCTCAGTGTGTCGAATGCCAGGACCAATCATGACCAACACGTCCATCGGCGTGCGGACGTGTGCACTGCCGAATCTCACATTCACTTTCCAGTTCGTGGTCGCTTTCCGACGGGCTGCGGACCGCTGGGACGAGT
>CAVZOE010000030.1:0-10953 GCA_963776725.1 uncultured Candidatus Rokubacteria bacterium
AGGATCTCCTGCTCCTTCTTCTTCAGCAGCTCGTCGACCTTGGCGATGAACCGGTCGGTGGTCTTCTGGACCTGATCGTGCGCCCGCCGCTCCTCGTCCTCGGAGACCTTCTTGTCCTTGGCCGTGACCTTGAGCTTGTCGTTGGCCTCGCGGCGGATGTTGCGACGATGACCCGCGCGTCCTCGGCCATCTTGGCCACGGACTTGACGAGCTGCTTGCGCCGCTCCTCGGTCGGCGCGGGCAGGCTCAGGCGGATCAGCTTGCCGTCGTTGACCGGGCTCAGGCCGAGATCGGACTTCTGGATGGCCTTCTCGATGGCGCCGATCTGGCCGGCCTCCCAGGGCTGGACCATGAGCGTGCGCGCGTCGGGCGTCGACACGGTGGCCATCTGGCTGATCGGCGTCGGGTTGCCGTAGTAGTCCACCCGGATGCCGTCGAGCAGCGCGGTCGAGGCGCGGCCCGTCCGCACGGTGGCGAACTCACGGCTCAGCCCGTCGAGCGCCGCGTTCATGCGGGTCTCCATATCCTTCAGCACGGCCTGCATGACGACCTCCTGTTCGAGGGTACCGTGACCGGGCCCCCGTTCCACCTTTTCAAGCCGGGGCAGTGTTTAGGCCGTGGAGGTGACGATGGAGCCGACGGGCTCGCCGCAGACGATCCGGCGGATGTTGCCGGGACGCGTGAGGTCGAACACGACGATCGGCAGCTTGTTCTCCATGCAGAGCGAGATGGCGGTGGTGTCCATCACCTCCAGACGTCGGTTCAGCACGTCGAGGTACGTGACCGTGGGCAGCCGCAGGGCGTTGGGGTCGCGGGCGGGGTCGGCCGAGTAGATGCCGTCGACCTTGGTCGCCTTCATGATCGCGTCGGCGCCGATCTCCACCGCGCGCAGCGCACCGGCGGTGTCCGTGGTGAAGAACGGGTTGCCGGTGCCGGCGGCGAAGATCACCACCCGGCCCTTCTCGAGGTGACGGATGGCGCGCCGGCGGATGTAGGGCTCGGCCACCGCGCGCATCTCGATGGCGGACAGCACCCGGGTCTGGCAGCCGGCCTTCTCGAGCGCGTCCTGCAGGGCGAGCGCGTTGATGATGGTGGCCAGCATGCCCATGTAGTCGGCGGTGGCGCGGTCCATCCCGGCCACGCTGGCCGCCACGCCCCGGAAGATGTTGCCGCCGCCGATGACGATGGCGAGCTGCACACCGAGCTCGGCGACCTCACGCACCTCGGAGCCGATCCGCAGCAGTACCGCGGGGTCGACTCCGTAGCCCTGGCTCCCGGCCAGCGCTTCTCCCGAGAGCTTCAGGACGATGCGGCGGTACGCCGGGCGACTACTGCCGGCATCCGCCGCCACGACTAGCCGCTCCCGCCGATCTGGAAGCGGGCGAAGCGCCTCACGACGATCTTCTCCTTCGTGGCGGCGTTCACCTGGTCCACCAGGTCCTTCACCTTCGTCTTGCCGGTGCCGTCCTTGACGAAGGCCTGCTCGAGCAGGCACTGCTCGCTGAAGTACTTCTCCAGCTTGCCCTCGACGATCTTGTCGATCACCTGGGGCGGCTTCTTCTGGTCGGCCATCTGCGAGCGGTAGATGTCCCGCTCCTTCTCGAGCACATCCGCCGGCACGTCGTCGCGACTGACGTAGGCGGGGCTGGTGGCGGCCACCTGCATCGAGAGGTCCTTGACCAGATCCTGGAACAGCGGATTCTTGGCCACGAAGTCCGTCTCGCAGTTGAGCTCGATCAGCACGCCGATCTTGCCGCCGGCGTGGATGTAGCTGCCGACGACGCCTTCCTTGGCGTCCCGCCCCTCGCGCTTCTTGGCGTCGGCCAGCCCCTTCTTGCGCAGGTACTCCACCGCCGCCGACAGATCACCGTCGCTGGCCTGGAGCGCCGCCTTGCAGTCCATGACGCCGGCGCCCGTGCGCTCGCGCAGCTCCATGACGGTCTTGGCGTCGGCCGCCATCAGGAGGCCTCCACTTCGGCCGCGGCCATCTCCCCCTCGGCCTCGGCGATCTCGCCTCTCAGCCTCGTCCTTGGCCAGCGTGCCCCGGCCCTCGAGGATGGCGTCGGCCATCCGCGAGGTGATGAGACGGACCGCGCGGATGGCGTCGTCGTTGCCGGGCACCGGGTAGTCGATGCCGGTCGGATCGCAGTTGGTGTCGACGATGGCGACGATGGGAATGGCCAGGCGCTGGGCCTCGGCCACCGCGATCTTCTCCTTGCGGGGATCGATGATGAACACCGCCGAGGGCAGCGACTCCATCATCTTGATGCCGATCAGCGCCTTCTCCAGCTTCTCGCGCTCGCGGTCGAGCTCGAGGGCTTCCTTCTTGCCCACCCGGTCGAACTCGCCGGTCTCCTTCATCTCCTCGAGCTTCTTGAGCCGGGCGATGGACTTCCGGATGGTGGTGAAGTTCGTGAGGGTTCCGCCCAGCCAGCGCTGGTTCACGTAGAAGCCGCTGCACCGGGTGGCCTCGTCGAGGACCGTCTCCTGCGCCTGCTTCTTGGTGCCGATGAACAGCATCGTGCCGCCGCCGGCGGCCAGGTCGCGCACGAAGGCGTAGGCCTCGCGGAACTTCTTGAGGGTCTTCTGGAGATCGATGATGTAAATGCCGTTGCGCTCGCCGAAGATGTACTTCTGCATCTTCGGGTTCCAGCGCTTGGTCTGGTGACCGAAGTGCACCCCGGCCTCGAGCAGCTCCTTCATGGTCAGTGCAGCCATGCATCCTCCTTCATCGGTTGGCCTCCGCCGCGCTCGGAAGCATCGCTTCCGACCGATGATGCGCGGCGTGCGTGATGGTTACGTCGTGTACTTCCCGTTGATCCGCACGTACTCCTCGCTGAGGTCGGAGGTCAGGACCCGGTCCTCTCCGCGGCCCAGGCCGAGGTCGATCGTGATCTCGAACTCGCGTGCTCCCATGATCTCGCGGATGCGCTCCACGCGCACGCCTTCTCTGAGCACGCCCCGCTCGACCATGCGCTCCTCGCCGAAGGTGATGGCGATCTTGTCCTGGTCGATGCGGGCCGCCGACTTGCCCAGCGCCATCATGATCCGTCCCCAGTTGGGGTCGGCCCCGTTGACCGCGGTCTTGACCAGCGGGGAATTGGCCACGCTGCGGGCAGCGATGAGCGCATCCCGACGGCTGGCCGCCCCGCGCACGCAGAACGTCACCACCTTGGTGCCGCCCTCGGCGTCCTCGACCAGCATCCGGGCCAGGCGGCCCATCAGCGCCTCGACGCCCGCGGCGAACTGACGCAGGCCCCGCCCGCCCGACTCGACCGCCCGGTTCTCGGCGAGGCCGTTGGCCAGGATCGCCACCGTGTCGCTGGTGGAGGTGTCGGAGTCGACCGTGACCCGATTGAACGAGTGATCGACCGCCCGGCGAATGAGGCCGTTCAGCACGCCACGGGCCACCGCGGCGTCGGTCGCCACGAAGCAGAACATCGTGGCCAGGTGCGGCTCGATCATCCCCACGCCCTTGGCGATGCCGCCCAGCGTGACGGTGCGACCGTTGACCTCGAGCCGTAGCGCCGCTTCCTTGGGCCGCGTGTCGGTGGTCATGATCGCCTCGGCCGCGGCGTGTCCCCCCTGCGGTGAGAGCGCCTTGACCAGCTTCGGCAACGCGGTCCGCACCCGGTCCATCGGCAGCGGCACGCCGATGACGCCGGTGGCGGCGATCAGCACGTGGGCCGTCGGGATGTGGAGCAGATCCGCGACGGTCTTGGCCATCTCGCGCGCGTCCTTGACGCCGCGCTCGCCCGTGCAGACGTTCGAGCACCCGCTGGACGCCACGATCGCCTGGGCCGCGCCCGAGCGGGCGTGCTCCATCGAGACCTGGACGGGCGCGCCCTTCACCTGATTCGAGGTGAACACCGCCGCCGAGCGCGTGGGCGTCGGGGAGTGAATGAGCGCCATGTCCTTCTTGCCGCCGGCCTTGATACCACCGGCGACGCCGGCAGCCAGGAAGCCGGGCACGGCGGTGATGCCGCCGTCGAGCCACTCGATCTCGGGCATCCGGCTCAGGGGTACACCGGGGCCGTGTCGAGCCCGGTCCGCTCGTTCCACCCGAAGAGCACGTTGAGGTTCTGCACGCCGTTGGCGGAGCCGCCCTTGCCGAGATTGTCGATGGCCGAGACGCAGATGGCCCGGCCGATCCGCGGGTCGGCCACCACGGCGACGTCGCAGTAGTTCGAGCCGACCACGAAGCGGGTGGTCGGACGCTCGCCCTCGCCGAGCACGCGCACGAACGACTCGCCGGCGTAGAAGTCGCGATAGACCTGCAGCAGCTCCGCCGTCCCGAGCGCGCTGGCCAGCGCCACCGAGGCCGTGGTGTAGAGGCCGCGGTTCAGCGGGACCAGATGAGGCGTGAAGCTCACCTTCAGCGGGCTGCCGGCCAGCGCCGAGAGCTCCTGCTCGATCTCCGGCGTGTGGCGGTGCGATCCGATGCCGTAGGCCTGCACGTTTTCGTTGGCCTCGGTGTAGAGGTACATCGGGTCGACCTTGCGTCCCTGCGCGCCGGCCCCGGTCACGCCCGACTTGCCGTCGATGACGATGCCGTCCGAGCCGGGCCAGCCCGTTCTTGAACAGCGGCGCCAGCGCCAGGATCGCGCCGACCGGATAGCACCCGGGCGAGGCCACCAGCGAGGCGCCGGCAATCGCCTTGCGATGCAGCTCGGGCAACCCGTACACCGCCTCGCCGAGCCCGTTCGGATCGATGTGCGGTGCCTTGTACCAGGTGACGTAGTCCTGAGGATCGCGCAGCCGGTAGTCGGCCGAGAGATCGATGACCTTGCGGCCGCGCGAGCGCAGCACGGGCACGGCACGCTGCGACTCCATGTGCGGCAGCGCCAGGAACACGACGTCGGCGGCCCCGGCGAGCCATTCGGGATCGAGGTCGTGAAAGGCCAGCTCGGTGAGCCCGCGCAGATGCGGGTAGACACGGGCCAGCGGCTCGCCAGCCAGGCGCTCGGACGTGACGCCGGTGAGCGTCACGCGCGGGTGCGCCAGCAAGATACGCAGCAGCTCGGCGCCCATGTACCCGCTGGCGCCGGCGACGGCAACGCGAAGACGGTCGGTGGTCGCCACGGGACTCAGCGCTTGGAGTACTGGAACTTCTGCCGCGCGCCCGGCTGACCGTACTTCTTGCGCTCGCGCATGCGCGGGTCGCGCGTCAGGAGCCCGGCCTTCTTGAGCGGCGAGCGAAGCTTCTCGTCGAAGCGCGTCAGGGCGCGGGCCAGGCCGTGCCGCACGGCCCCGGCCTGCCCGGTGGGGCCGCCGCCCGCCACGGTCGCGATCACGTCGAACTGACCCGCCGTGCTCGTGATCTCGAAGGGCTGCGCGATGATCATGCGCAGCGTCTCGCGCGGGAAGTAGTCCTCGAAGGTCCGCTTGTTGATCGTGATCCGACCCGAGCCGGGCCGCACCCACACGCGGGCCACCGACGTCTTGCGCCGTCCGGTGCCGTAGAACCGATCGAGCACGGTTGCCATCTACCGCCCCTCCTTGCCGCGGGCTGATGCGGGCAAGGCCTGAGGCTGCTGAGCCTCGTGCGGATGCTCGGACCCCCGGTAAACCTTGAGCTTCTTCGCCATCGCCCGTCCGAGCCGATTCTTGGGCAGCATGCCCTGCACCGCCCACTCGATCACCCGCTCGGGATGGGAACTGAGCATCTTCTCGAACGGAACCTCGCGCAGCCCGCCGATGTACCCGGAGTGCCAGCGGTACATCTTGTCCGTACGCTTGCGGCCCGTGACGTGAATCTTTTCGGCGTTGACCACGATGACGTGATCACCGACGTCGAGGTGCGGCGTGAAGGTGCTCTTGTGCTTGCCCCGCAGGATCGTCGCCACGCGTGTGGCCAGGCGTCCCAGCACCTGCCCGTCCGCGTCCATGACAAACCACTTGCGATCGATCTCGCTCTCCGTCGGAATCGGCGTCGCCATCGTGTCCTCGTTTACCCGCTCGCTCCGTAAGTAGCCGTCACGGATAGGAAAATTTGCAAAGCAAGACTCTACGGCAAAACACCTGGGGTGTCAAGGCACGCGCCGCGTCAGGACCGGGTCTTGCCGGGCCATGGGCACAGCGCCCGGATCGAGCACTTGGGACACGCGGGCTTGCGCGCCACGCAGGTCCGCCGGCCGTGAATGATCAACAGGTGCGTGCCCTGGGTCAGACGCCCTCGTGGCAGGACCTCCACCAGCTGATCGTGGATCTCCTCCGGATCGTCCGACTTGCGCCAGCCCCAGGCGCTGCGAGACCCGGAAGACGTGAGTGTCGACCGCGAGCGCGTCCTGTCCGAACGCGTTGCCCAGCACGACGTTGGCGGTCTTCAGACCGACCCCGGGCAGCGCGGTCAGCGCGTCTCGATCCGCCGGCACGTCGCCGCCGTGCCGCTCGACGAGCCCGCGGGCCATGCCGAGCAGCGAGCGGGTCTTGGCCCGGAAGAATCCGGTCGACCGGATCTCCTGCTCGAGCGTCGGCCGGGTCCGCGGTCGCCAGCGCGTGGGCGGTGGGATATTTGTGGAACAGGCCCGGCGTGACCATGTTCACCCGCTCGTCGGTGCACTGAGCGGAGAGGATGGTGGCCACGAGCAGCTCGAGCGGCGTCGAGAAGTCGAGCGCGATCCTGGCGTCCGGATAGGTGCGCTGCAGGAGGGTCAGAATCTTCCGCGCCCGGGCGCGCTTGGCCACCGCCGTCTCTCTCATCGCTGAGCCCCCGAGATACGAAGCGCCTCATCGCTCACGCTGATGCGACCGACCTCGATCGGAAACGGCAGCCGCGCCGCGATCCGGGCGGAGGGATCGAAGTTGCGGATGACCCAGTTCACCAGCAGATCGGGCACCGGCACCCGGCCCAGGCGCACGTGCTCGGCCTGCAGCGCGAACGGCCGGTCGGCGACGCTCAGCAGCCGCACGCGCGCGCTGACGTCGGGTCCGATCTGCCGCACGGTCACCCGCAGCGCATCGCCGTCGGCGACCACCACCGAGCGATGGAAGCGCGGCAGCCGCGGCGATGTAGGCCTGCAGATCGGCGAGCGCCAGCGTGGCCGACTCGAAGCGAACACGACCGGCGTCGAGAGGATCGAGCCGCCCCTCGCCCGTCGCGCTCCACGGATTGACCAGGAAGTCCTCGACGACCAGCGCGGATGTCCCGCACGCGCAGGGTCGGCGTCCGTCCGCGCGCGAACTCACCGAAGGTGGCCGCCCGCGCCCGGATCTCGACCCGGGCGATCCGGCCGGCGCGGATCGCCGTCGTCGTGCACGAGATGGATCTGAAGCCCCTCGACGTCGCGCATCACGTCCCCGAGCCGCCGGCGCAGCGCGGCCTCGACCGCGGCGGCGACCGCGGCCGGCGTGGCGTCGACCGGCGGAATCCGGCGCGCGCGCACCGTCGCCGTCGAGCCATCGGGCAGCGAGAACTCGCCGATGACCGGAAACACGCGGGCCAGCGCCGGATCGTTCGCCAGCCGCTCGGGCGACACGGATCGACTTCTCCGCGGTCCACTGCGGACCGACGTCGCCGGTCTTGAGGATCATGTAGTCGATGCCGAGCGGCGGATCGTCCCACGCCCGCACGAAGCGCAGATCCAGCCGGTCACGCACGCCGTAGTAGCGGAAATTGCTGACGGAGAAGAAGTTGTCGTTAGGGACCACGCTCACCGTGGCCGGCACCCCTCGGCGGTCCTGCTCCAGCAGCGCCAGGATCTCCGCGTGGCGCCAGTCCGCGCGGATCGGCGGCGAGGCCGACACCCACAACACGCCCGAGCCCCGGCAGGCGGAAGTTGGGCGGCATCGCCGGCGGCAATCGCCGTGATCTGCAGCGCACCGAGGACCAGCACGACGACGACGGCGCCACGACGGACGCCCCGAGGCAGTGCCGTCAGCCCCAGCGCGGCGATCACCGCCATGGCCCGCCGAGCAGCGGCAGCGAGTAGCGCAGGTTCTTGTTCTGGATGAGCACCGCCAGGACGACAAACGGGGCCAGGAGCGCGCCGAGCATGAGCCACTGGCGCCGCCAGGCGGCCACGAACAGCCCGAGAGCGAAGAGCACGCTGGCGCCGACGCCGAACTGCTGCATCAGCATCCGGGGATAGAAGGTCACGCCGGCCACGCTCAGGGGCTCGGGGTGCCCGGCCTCCGCCGCCTGACTGAACGCGCGCGCGCCGATCTGGGCCTGCAGACCGAACAGTCGCGGCCCGAACCACGGCAGGCTGATCGCCGCCGCGGCGAACGTCGCGAGCAGCACGTTGACGAGGCCCGCGCCGGCCGCCGCGCGCCAGCACCATCACCACCGGCACCAGCACGTAGAGCGCGAAGGTCGGCTTGGTCAGCATGCCGAGGCCGCACACCACCCCGAAGCCGAGCGCGATCGGCCGTGCGCCTGAAGCCCTCGGTGGCGAGCAGCACGACCAGTGCAGAGTGCGACCATGGCCGCCAGCGGCAGGTCGAGCTGAAAGCGCAGCGTGGAGAACACCACGAACGGCGCGCTGCCGAAGAGCAGCGCCGCCACGACGCCGACCGAGCCGCCGGCCAGCGCGCCGACCGAGCAGATACACGGCGGCCATGCCGAGGCCGAGGAACCCGAGCATGACCGCGCCGGCCGCGGCGGCGTCCGACAGTCCGAGCAGCATCCCGGCGCCGCCCAGACAGAGCACGAGCGGCGGATAGAACGACGAGCGTTCGAGGATCGAGCGAACGTCGCCGGCGCGGAGGTCGCGCGCGCACTGCACCGCGCGCTCCAGATGGTTGGCGTGATCCCACTCCGGCGGGCGCCGGTCGATCGCCAGCCAGATCGCTCGAGACCACCGCGATGACCAGGAAGACTCCGCCCACGATCAGCCAGTCGCGCCGCTCCGTCGCGGTCACCTCGGATCAGGCTCCCAGCTGCGCCCGGATCAGGGCGATGCGAGCGTCGAATTCCGCGGGCGGCAACCGCCGCGGCTCGTGCGCGACCGTCCACACCGGCTGGCGCGGCGCGGGGTCGTCGGCGCGGCGGGGAATCAGGTGCCAGTGGATGTGGGCGATCTGGTTGCCGAGCAACTCGTAGTTCATCTTGACCGCGCCGAACGCGGTGGCCACCGCGCTGGCCACGCGGGTGATTTCCTCGGTCAGCTGGGCGCGCTCGGCGGGGTCGAGCTGCCACAGCTCGGTGGCGTGTCGCTTGAGGACCAGGAACGTCCAGCCGGGGAAGAACTGATCGTCGTGCAGATAGGCGATGCTCGTGCCGCAGTCGGCGATGCGCTGGCCGGCGGCCGGCCACTGTCCGGTGCAGGCCGGGCAGGTCGGAGCGTTCACTGCCGGCGGGCGAGAAACGCGCCGAGCCGACGCAGCCCCTCCTCGATGCGCTCGACCGACGCGGAGTACGAGAATCGCAGGTAGCCCTCGGCGTTGCGCCCGAAGGCCACGCCCGGCGTCACGGCCACGTGGCACTGATCGAGGATCTCGTAGGCGAAGCTCAGGGAGTCGCCCGAGAATTGCCGGGCGTTGGCGAGGATGTAGAAGGCCCCGGTCGGCTCGAAGCCCACCCCGAAGCCCAGCGCGCGCAGACCATCGATCATCAGGCGGCGCCGCGCCGCGAAGATGTGCCGGAAGCGGGCCGTCTCGTCCGTCGCCTCGCGCAGGGCGGCGACCCCGGCCCACTGCACGAACTCGTTGGTGGAGATGAAGAAGTTGCCATAGAGCCGCTGCAGTGTCCGCGCGTGGTTGGCCGGCGCGATGAGCCAGCCCAGTCGCCAGCCGGTCATGGCGAAGGCCTTGGAGAATCCGTTCAGCACGAACGCCCGATCGGTGAACTCCAGGATGGATCGGTCCCGTCCACCGTCCGTGAGTCCGTGATAGATCTCGTCGGCGACGATCCAGGGCCCGTCCTCGCGGGCCAGGGCCGCGATGGCGGCCATGCGCTCGGCCGACAGCACGGCGCCGGTCGGGTTGGCGGGCGAGTTGATGACGATCGCGCGGGTCCTCGGCCCCAGGCGCGACTGGATCGCCTCCGGCCGATACTGAAACCCGTCCTCCTCCGTTGTGTCCACGTAGACCGGCACCCCGTCGGCGTAGCGGACGAAGTTCGGGTAGCACGCGTAGTAGGGGTCGCTCAGCACGACCTCGTCGCCGGGATCGAGCAGCGCGCCGAAGAGCAGCATCATGGCCGGCGAGGTCCCGGGCGTGACCAGCACCTGGTCGGCCGAGATCTTCACGCCGTACGTTGCCCGATAGTGGTCGACGATCGCCTCGCGCAGCGGGGGGATGCCCAGACTGTGCGTGTAGCGCATCCTGCCGTCGGCCAGCGCCCGATCGAGGGCCTGCTGGACGACGGCGGGCGGCGCGAAATCCGGCTCGCCGTATCCCAGGTGGACGACGTCCACGCCCTGCTGCTCCATCTGCTGGGCCCGCTCGGCGACCTCGACGGCGAGGAACGGCTCGATGGCCTCCGTGCGGCGCGCCAGGCTCATCGGCCGACCCGGACGCGGGCGGCGGCGACCAGGACCTGGACCAGCATGCCTGGACCATTCTTCAATACGCCCACCTTGCTTCCCTGCTGGTCGCCCCAGTTCACGGCCACCTCCACCACGCGGTAGCCGGCAGCGCGGGCGCGCAGGAGGACCTCGACGTCGAAGCCGAAGCCCTGGGTCCTCAGCGCGCCGAACAGCGTCTGTGCGGCCTGGGCCGCGAAGGCCTTGAAGCCGCACTGCGAATCGGCGATGCCGTGGAGCCCGACGCTGGCCACCAGCCGGTTGAACGCGCGACCGGCTCGCACACGATGCGGACGGCTGCGGATCGAGACCGAGGGGTCGTGCAGCCCGCGGGACCCGATCACCACGTCGGCGCCAGCCATCAGCGCCGGCTCCAGGCGCTTCAGCTCGGCGATCGGCGTGGCGCCGTCGGCGTCCGTGAAGAGGCGAAACGCGTCCCCGCGCGCTCAGCATCCCGGCCCGCACCGCCGCGCCCTTGCCGAAGTTG
>CAVZOE010000031.1:0-28220 GCA_963776725.1 uncultured Candidatus Rokubacteria bacterium
CGCGACGCCGAGACTCGCAACCTCGAGGCCCGCAAGCAGTACCTGACGCGGCAGCTCGACCTCTACACCGACGCCACCCGGGCGGCCGCCAAGCTGGCCACCGCGCGGCCCGACTCGCCGGAGTACCTTGCCGCGCGTGCTCGATTCTGGGGGCTCTACTGGGGCGAGCTGTCGATGGTCGAGAACCAGGGCGTCGAGGCCGCGATGAAGCGCATGGGCGACTGCCTGACCGGTAGGTGCGTCGATTGCGCGAATCTCCCGCGCTGCTCGCTCGACCTCGCCCACGCCTGCCGTCGATCGCTCGCCGACTCGTGGGGCATCGCGGACTGGCGCTATTGAAGATGGGGGGGCCACGAAATGGCCCCCCATCCCCCAGCGTTCGGAGCACCCCGGCGGAGCCGGGGCGCTCCTCTGGATCGCGCGAGGTTGGTCAGTGTGACTTCGCGTACGACTTGCGGTGAGAGCTAGCCGCGCTCCATCGGCAGTGATGGGTCGTTGGCCCATTCGGAGAGTGAGGCGTCGTAGACGGCCACGTCGTCGCGGCCGAGCAGGGTGAGGATGAAGGCGTCGCTGGAGGCGGCGATCCCGCCGCCGCAGTAGGTCACCACGCGCTTGGCGTCGAGCGCGCCCACCGCCTGGAACTTCGCGCGCAGGACATCGGCGGGCAGGTAGGCGTGGGTCTGGGGATCCACCAGCTCGCGGGCGACGACGTTCACGCTGCCGGCGATACGGCCCGGCCGGCCGTAGGTCGATCCCCCCGTGCCGCGATGCTGCTCCTCCGACAGCGCGTTCAGCACGCACGCGTTGGATTCGCCGAGCGCGGCGAGGACGCCGGCCTTGTCGGCCATGAGGGCCGGGCGGGGGCGGGGGGTGAACGTGCGGGCGGGACGCGTGCCGGCATCGGTCGCCACCGGTCGGCCTTCCACCGTCCACTTCTTGAAGCCGCCGTTCAGCACGGCGGCGTTGTCGAAGCCGAAGGCGCGCAGCATCCACCAGACGCGCGCCGCCCACATGTTGACGGCGCGGTCGTAGAGGATCACGCGGACGCCGTCGCCGACGCCCGCGCGCCCCACGCCTTCCGCGAACTGCGCCGCCGGGCGGCATCATGAACCGCAGCTTGCTGGTGCGATCGGACAGCTCTTCCTGAAGGTCGACGAACCCCGCGCCCGGGATGTGCCCCTCCGCCCACTTCGCGCGGCCGGATTCGACCGCGAAGCCACCCGGCATGTCGGGGGCCGGGTGGAGGAAGACGTTGCACTCGAGGAGCCGGACTTCGGGATCATCGAGATGCTTCGCCATCCAGTCGGTCTCGACCAGGTGCTGCGGCCGCGTGAAGCTCATCGTCGGTCTCCCTACGCGCAGGCCAGCGCGTAGACGTCCAGCACGCCTTCCGGCAGCCGCGACTCGCGCCACGTCTTGCCGCCGTCCTGGGTGCCGAACACCTGGGCGCAGCGGGAGACGCAATAGACCTGGTCGGGATCGCGCGGGTGCAGCGCCAGCGCCATCATGGTGGCGTCGGCCTTGACGCCGTGATCCAGACGCGACCACGTGCGACCGAGGTCGGTGCTGCGATAGAGCGAGCCGTCCTTGCTCCGCGCCGCCGGGCTGAGCGCGGCGTAGAGCGTCCGCGGATCGTGCGGCGACACACGGATGTCGCGCCCGTAGGTGAGCGGCGAGAAGCGGTTGATCTCCATGTCGCGCCAGCTCTTGCCCTTGTCGTCGCTCTGGAACAGCCCCATGCGAACGGCCAGGAAGACGCTGCTGGGCGCGGCACTGCTGACGGCCAGCGCGTGGGCGTCGAGCATGCCCTCGGCCTCGCTGTCGCTCTGGAGCATGCTCTTGAGATTGACGTGGTCGGCCGCGAGCTTTTCCAGATCGGCGCTGCCGTCCGACCACGTCTCGCCACCGTCGAGGCTGCGCATGGTGCCGCCGACTTCCAGCGCGGCGTGGATCAGGTCCGGCTGGCCGGGGACGATGCCGATGCGCATCACGCGGCAGGCGAACGACATCTTCAGCTTGTCCGGCTGCACGGCCTTGGCCAGCCGCGTCCAGGTGTCGCCGCCGTCCTCGCTGCGGAAGACGCCGACCGGCGAGGTGCCGGCGTAGATCACCCGCGGCTTGTCGGGATGGACCGCGATCGACCACACGGCCAGGTCACGCGGGAAGTCGGGGCGCTTGAAGGTCGTGCCGCCGTCGTCGCTGCGGTACGGGCCGTCGTGGGTGCCGACGAAGACGATCTGCGGATTGCTCGGATGGATGGTGACGGCCTGGATGGCCGCCGGCTCGGGCAGTCCCTTGGTCAGCCTCTCCCAGCGATCGTCGCCGACCTTCTGCCGGAACAGCCCTCCGAGGCTACCGCCCGTCACCTGCGCCGCACCGACGAAAACGTGGGAATCTGACTTGGCCATCGCCCTTCCCTCGGTCATGGGGTTATTACGCGTCCAGTGGCTCAGAGGATAGCAGGTGAGCATAATACGGCGCATGCGACCCCATGAGCAGACGATCTCGGTCGGCGGCATCGACGTTCACACCTGGGTAGGGGGAGACGGCCCCCCGCTGCTGGTGCTCCACGGCGCCGGGGGCAGTCGTGGCTGGCGCCGCTGGATGGACCAGGTGGCGCAGCGTCACACGATCTGGGCGCCGACCCATCCCGGCTTCGGCGCCTCCGGCGACGCCGAGTGGATGGAAGGCGTGGACGACCTCGCCCGCTTCTATCTGTGGTTCATCGACGCGGCGAAGCTCGGCCGGCCCCACCTGCTCGGCCAGTCGCTCGGCGGCTGGACGGCGGCGGAGCTGGCGACGATGAGCCCGGGCTCGATCGATCGACTGGTGCTGGCCGCGCCGGCGGGGCTCAAGCCGGAGCGCGGCGAGATCCTCGACGTCTTCTATCACTCGCCGCAGGAGCTGCGCGATCTCAACGTCTTCGATCCGAAGAGCATTCCCGAGTGGGACGAGCTGTTCGGCCGCCCGCCCACGCCGGCCGAGCTGGAGATGGCCGAGCGCAACCGGGAGATGTCGGCGCGGCTGGCCTGGAAGCCGTACATGCACAATCCACGGCTGGCGCACTTCCTGCCCCGCGTGGACAACCCGACGCTGATCGTGTGGGGACGCGAGGACCGGATCATCCCGTTCGTGTGCGGCGAGCAGTATCGCCGCGCGCTGCCCAGCGCCACGCTCACCGTGCTCGAGCAGTGTGGCCACCTGATTCCCCTCGAGCATCCGGATGCCTTCGCCCGGCTGGTGCTCGACTTCCTCGGCGGAAAGGCCCGCGCATGAAGCTCTACTACTTCTCCGAGATGCCACACCACGAGTTCCCGGACGAGGAGGGCAGCAAGTATCCCTCGCTGCGCCTGGCCTTCCCCAACCGCTTCTTCGATCGGGAGAAGGCGGCGTCGAACTACCAGCGCTACCTCGACGAGTACGAGCTGGCCGACCAGGTCGGCTTCGACGGACTGATGATCAACGAGCACCACTCCACGCCGTCGTGCGTGAACGTGGGCGCCAACATGACCGCGGCGGTGCTCGGCCGCACCACCAGCCGGGCCAAGCTCCTGATCCTCGGCAACATCCTGCCGATCGAGGACAACCCGGTGCGCATGGCCGAGCAGATCGCCATGGCCGATCTGATCTCCGGCGGCCGCGTGCTCTCCGGCTTCGTGCGCGGCGTCGGGGTGGAGTCGTGGTGGGCCAACTCCAACCCCGTTCACAACCGCGAGCGATTCGAGGAATGCCACGACCTGATCCTGAAGTGCTGGACGGAGCCTGGCCCGTTCCGGTGGGAAGGCCAGCACTATCACTTCCGCCACGTGAACCCGTGGTGCCTGCCGCTGCAGAAGCCACACCCGCCGATCTGGATTCCCGGCACCGCGAGCCCGGAGACGGCCGTGTGGGCCGGCCAGCGCGGCTACACCTACGTGCCCTTCCTGGTGCCGTTCGAGACCGCGCGGCAGCTGTTCGACTTCTACCGGCAAGGCGCGGCGGAGGCCGGGCGCACGGTGACGCCGGACAACCTCGGCTTTCTGATCTGCGCGGTGACCGCCGACACGACCGAGAAAGCCCGCGAGGCCGGCCGCCACTTCGTCTGGCGCATGGGCCCCACGCTGCGCGGCCCGGCGGAATGGTTCTCGCCGGTGGGCATGCGCTCGCGCGCGGGCAAGCAGTTCGCGCTGAAGGCGCGGCCCCGCTCGCTGGCCACGATGAGCTACGAGGAGCTGCTGGCCGAGCACTTCATCATCGCCGGCACGCCCGCCGAGGTGGCCGACGGCTTCGCGCGCGTGCAGCGCGAGCTCGGCGTCGGCCACCTGCTACTGGAGGCGCAAGAGTCCCGGATGGATCACGCCACGACCATGCGCTCCATCGAGCTGATGGGCGCCAAGGTCATTCCCGCGATCGCGAAGCTCTAGCCACCGCGAAGCGCCAGGAGAACTGTCATGCGCATCGGATTCATCGGACTGGGCAACATGGGCGGGCCCATGGCCCTCAACCTCATCAAGGCCGGGCACAGCCTGATCGTCAACGACGTACGGCGTGAAGCAGCGGCGCCGCATCTGAAGCTGGGCGCCAAGTGGGCGGACAGCCCGCAGGCGCTCGCCCGCGAGAGCGAGCTGATTCTCACGTCCCTGCCCGGACCGAAGGATGTCGAAGCGGTGGCGCTCGGCGCCAACGGGATCATCCACGGCGCGGTGGCCGGAACGATCTATGCGGACCTCTCGACCGGCTCGCCCACGATGATGCGCAAGCTCCACGCGGCCTTCAAGGACAAGGGTGTCCACGTGCTCGACTCGCCGGTCTCCGGCGGCGTGATCGGCGCCCAGCGCGGGACGCTGCAGGTGATGGTGGGTGGCGACGAGGCCATCTACAACGAGGTCAAGGACGTGCTCAAGGGTATCGGCGACAAGGTTGGCTACATGGGGGCGATCGGCGCCGGTACCATCGCCAAGCTCGTGCACAACATGATCTCGATCGCCACGCGCGCGCTCATCGCCGAGGGCTTCACGCTGGGCGTGAAGGCCGGCGTCAAGCCGGAGGCGCTGCTGGAGGCGGTTCGCGGCGCCTCCTACGGGCAGGGCTACATGCTCTCGCACATGATCCCCGACGTGATCTTCAAGGGCGACTTCGACACGGTCCGCTTCGCGCTGAAGCTGGCCCGCAAGGACATCGGCCTGGCCACCGAGCTGGCGCGCGAGTTCGACGTGCCGATGCCGATGGCGTCCATCGCCGAGCAGAACATGGTCGAGGCGCTCGTGCGCGGCTGGGGCGACAAGGACTCGCTCTCGCCCTGGATGCTCCAGGAGGAAGCGGCGGGCGTGAAGGTGCGCGCGTCAGGAGGACCGCGCTAGCCATGGCCCTGGCGCTGGACGGCATCCGGGTTCTCGAGCTGGCGCGCTTCCAGGCGGGACCGCGCGGCGGCATGCTGCTGTCGGACCTCGGCGCAGAAGTCATCAAGATCGAGCCCCCTGGCGGCGAGGAGACGCGCCGCCACCCGCCGATGGTGCGTGGCCAGAGCGTCTACTTCTCCGTCTACAACCGCGGCAAGAAGAGCATCTGCCTCGACCTGCGCAGCGACAAGGGCAAGGACGTCTTCGCCGCGCTCGTGCGCAAGGCCGACATCGTGCTGGAGAACTTCCGCCCGGGGGTCATGGCGGCGATGGGATTCGAGTACGACAAGCTCGCCGCGCTGAACCCCGGCATCATCCTCGTCTCCGTCTCGGGTTTCGGCCAGTACGGCCCCTACCGCGACCGCCCCGCGTTCGATTCGCTCGGCCAGGCCATGGGCGGTCTCATGTCGCTGACCGGCCAGACCGAGGGTCACCCGGTCGGCACCGCGTCCTCGGTGGTCGATCGCTACACCGCGCTGCACGCGACGATCGGCACGCTCGCCGCGCTTCGTCATCGGGAGCGCACGGGCGAGGGCCAGCTCGTCGACGTCTGCCTGCTCGACTCCGCGCTCACCATGGTCGAGATCCCGACCTCGTACTACCTGTCCACCGGCGCCGAGGGCGGCGAGGGCGGCCGCCCACCGTACCAGACGAAAGATGGCTGGGTCGTCATCGCCGCCGCCGGGCGCGAGATGGCCGCGCGCCTCATGAAGATCGTCGGCGGCCCGGCCGACGACACGCCACTGGCCGGCAGCTCGCCCGGCGGCGATCGTCGCGCCAAGATCGACGCATGGTGCGCGGGACATACCAGCGACGAGGTGTGTGCCGCGCTGCACGAGGCCGGCATCCCCGCCGCGCCGATCCGGACCATCCCCGAGGTCGCGAAGGATCCGCACCTGTGGGAGCGGCAGATGCTGGTGAAGATGGAGGATGCGGTGGCCGGCGAGATGTTCCTGCCGGGCGCGACGGTCAAGCTGTCCAAGACACCGGCGCGGGTGGGGCCAGTGCCGACGCCGGGGCAGCACACGGACGAGGTGCTCCGAGGAGTGCTCGGCTACGAACAGGGCGCGCTCGACGCGCTCCGGAGCGTGGGGGTCATCGCCTGAGCCATCCGACCGCGAGAGTCGGAATCGTCGGCGGGCTTGGACCGGAATCCACGATCGACTACTACCGTCGCATCCTGGACGCATGGGCGCGCCATGACGCATCCACGATGCCCTCCATCGTCATCGACAGCCTCGACGTTCAGCTGGCGCTACGCCTGGTCGCGAGTGACCGGCCGGCACTCATCGAGTACCTGGTAGCCTCGGTGCGCCGTCTCGCCGGCGCCGGCGTGGACTTCGTCGTGATGACCGCCAATACGCCCCACATCGTGTTCGACGAGATCGCCGCCGTGTCGCCGGTGCCGATGCTGAGCATCGTCGAGGTCTGCGCCGAGGAGGCGCGACGACGCGGCCTGCGTCGCCTGGCGCTTCTCGGCACGCGATTCACCATGGACGGTCCGTTCTACCCTGCCGTGTGTGCGCGCTACGGAATCGTGGTGATCCCGCCGAGCGACCCGGACCGGGTCTGGGTACATCAGCGGTACGTGGGGGAGCTCCTCAAGGGCGACTTCCGCGAGGAGACCCGGCGCGAATTCATCGGGCTCGTCAGTCGTCTGCGGAGCGCGCACGATATCGACGGCGTCATTCTTGGCGGGACCGAGCTGCCGTTGCTCCTGCCCACGGCGGTCATTGCGGGCGTCCCGGCCCTCGACACCACGGCACTCCACGTGGCCGCCATCGTCCAGCACCTGCGGGACACCGGGGCTCAGGCCGGTGTATGACCGTCAGCTGCTGCTGGCCGGGGCGAAGCGCAACGCCCTGCTGGAGCTGTGGGAGGTGCAGCGCTACGGGACAGACAGCTATCGCGATGCCGACTACGTCTCGATTTACGGCCTGAGGCCGGCCGACTGGTACGCCCGCGGCATCCGCCTTCTCGGGCGTACGGCGGTCGAATGCACCCGCGATGATCTGGCCGACGCGATTGGTCGGGATGTCGCGGCTCTTGTCGCCACCGCGCCACCGGCGGCGGGGGCGTTGGTGATCGATCCGTTCGCCGGCTCGGGGAACACGCTGTACTGGCTGTTGCGTCACCTGCCTGCGATGCGGGGCGTGGGCTTCGAGGGGGATGCGGTCGTGTTCGGAGTCACCCGGGACAATCTCGAGCTTCTGGCGCTGCCCATCGATATCGTGAACACCGACTACGCCTCCGGCCTGACCAGCCTGAACGTGACGACCGATCAGCTGCTGATCGTGTTCATCGCTCCGCCGTGGGGCAGCGCGCTCCGCCCGTCTGGCCTCGATCTGCGCCGCACCACGCCGCCAGTCGCCGAGATCGTGGACTTTCTGGTCGGCCGATTTGGTCAGAACCGTCTCCTCTGCGCCGTCCAGGTCCATGAGAGCGTCGAGCCAAGCTCGCTGGCCGAGCTCGAGCTCCGATTCGACTGGTCGGCGCGACACGTCTACGGGCTGAACGCCCCGGGCGAGAACCATGGCATCCTGCTGGGGACCAGGCGCTGGACTCCCGACGGCGCGGTGTCGGACCGCGGACGCTAGAACCCGGGGAAGGAGACACCCGCATGCTGCGGCCAACGGCGCTCGATCACGTTGGACTCAACGTCACGGACATGGACAAGACGCTGCAGTTCTACCAGCGGCTCGGGCTCACGCTGTTGCGGGTATCGGAGCCGAACGCCAAGGGCGTGCGGACCGCGGTGATCCAGGTGGGGAGCCAGGAGCTCAATCTCTTCTCCCAGCCCGACCTCGTGTCCTCCGGCCTGGAGCATCCGATCGGCCTGGACCACTTCTGTCTTTCGGTCGATGCCGCGTCGGTCGACGAGGTCATCGCCGGCTTGCAGGAGGTCGGGATCACGCTCGTCCGAGGCCCGATCAAGCGGCGCGACGGTACGGCGCTGTTCGTCCACGATCCCGACGGTGTGCGGGTGGAGCTGCAGCTCAAGAACGTGAAGGTCGCTCCGCACTAGCTCCGCAGTAGAGAGGACGTCGTCATGAAGCGCTTCGAAGGAAAGACCGCGCTGGTGACCGGTGGCAACAGTGGCATCGGCCTGGCCACCGCGCTGGCGTTTGCCCGCGAAGGCGCGCGGGTCGTGATCACGGGGCGCGATCCGTCCACGCTCGATCAGGCCAAGGCCCAGCTCGGCGTCGAGGCTCTGGCGATCCGCAACGACGCCAGCCGCATTACCGAAGCCACCGCACTGGCCGAGACATTCGGCCGGCAGGGTCTGCGGCTCGACGCGGTATTCATCAACGCGGGGGTGGTCAGGATCGCCGCCCTGGAGGCGGTCGACGAGCGCCTGTGGGACGACTGCTTCAACACCAACGTGAAGGGCCCGTATTTTCTGCTCAAGGCCCTGACGCCACTGCTGAACCCCGGCGCGGCCATCGTGCTCAACGGCTCGATCAACGCGCACATCGGCATGCCGAGTTCCAGCGTCTACTCCGCGAGCAAGGCCGCGCTGATCTCGCTGGCCAAGACGCTGTCCGCCGAGCTCCTGAGCCGTGGCGTCCGCGTCAACGTGATCAGCCCCGGGCCCGTCGAGACGCCGATCTTCCGCACCCTGGGGGTCCCGGTGGAACAGCTCCCCGACATCGCGGCGAGCATCCTGGCGCAGATCCCGCTGAAGCGCTTCGGCACCCCGGACGAGATTGCCAGTGCGGTGCTCTACCTGTCGTCCGCCGAGTCCGCGTTCATCGTGGGCACCGAGCTGGTGATCGACGGGGGCATGAGCCAGCTCTGACCGCGCGCCTCGGTCAGTCGCGCAGCGACTTGAAGAAGTACGTGGTCGCACAGGGCGTGCCGTCGGGCAGCAGCGCGTAGTTCGGGATCACGCCGCAGCGCTGCCACCCCTGCCGGGCGTACAGGCGCTCGGCATCGTGCCGAGGCCGTGTCGAGCACCAGCAGCGTCTTGCCGGCATCGAGGCGCACTGCGCTCGGCGGCCGCGAGGAGCTTGCCCCCACGCCCCGCCGCCGGGCCCGCCGATGCACGAGCATCTTCGCGAGGTCGCCCCGGTGGGGCTGATTCTCCGGCTGGGCCAGGATGATCTGCACCGTGCCGACGATCGCGCCCGTCTCGTCCTCGGCGGCGAGCACCACGCGCTCGCCGCGCGCCACACTCGCCGCGGTGCTGCGCCAGAACGCATCGGCCTTGGCGCGCGACATCGGAAGCATGAAGCTGACCGAGGCGCCGCCTTCCACGCAGTCGATCAGCACGTCGCCCAGCCCCTGGATCTCGCGATCACCGATCGTCTGCAGACAGCGAATCTGGATGGCGCCGGACATGGTCATCTCCTGGACGCCCGCGCGCGCTCGCTCACGATGACGACGAGGTAGCGGGCGGGCTTGCGTGTGCGATTGCGATACGCGGTTGGCGCGGTGAGCTGCATGGCCAGGCAGTCGTCTTCGGCCAGGCGATAGGTGACGCTGCCGAGCGTGACCTCGATGCTTCCCTCCTGCACCCACATCTGCTGGTGAATGCCCACGTCGCGGGCGCCGTTTTCGTAGGCCACCCGCGCGCCGGCCGGCAGCACGACCTCCACGATCTGCATGGGCGAGGGGAAGTTGGCGGGCGAGATATTGCGCCGGACGTACCCGGACTGCGGATCGCGCCACGGCGTGCGGTCCTCGCGCCGCGACACCGGGCTGGCCGAGGCGCGTCGCGTCGTCGAAGAGCGTGGCCAGCGGCACGCCGAGCCCGGTGGCGATCTTGTCCAGCACCACGGCGGTGGGGCTGCTTTCGCCGCGCTCGACCAGCGAGATCATCGAGCGGCTGACGTGGCATTTCTCGGCGAGGGCATCCAGGGTCATCCGCAGGTCGGTGCGCAGCGCCCGGACCCGCCCGGCGATGCGAGCGTTGATGTCCGGCGGGCCGGCGGCCAGGGCTCTATCCTGCATAGTGGACATACTGTCCAATAAAGTAGATCGCCTGTCAACCCGGCCGGCAGCGTAGATTCGACGGGGTGAAGCGCGAGCCTTCACGGCGTCACGCGCAGGCGGGCGCCGCTCCGTGTCGCTGACGCTGCTCCTCGCGAAGATCGTCGTGTCGGCCGGACTCGTCGTCGCCGTCACCGCGGTGGCGGAGCGCTTCGGACCGCGCGTGGGCGGCCTGGCGGCATCCCTGCCCCAGCTGGCCGTGGTCTCGCTGATCTTCTTCGGTCTGGAGCAGGGCCTCCCGTTTGCCGCCGAGAGCGCGTTCTGGAACATCGCCGGGATGTGCGCCACCATTCCGTTCGTCATCGGCTACCTGGCCGGCGCCAGCCTGGCGCCCCGCCCGCGGCTGCTCTCGATCACGGTGGGCACCCTCACCGGCACCGGGCTGTTCGCGCTCGCCTCGGCCGTCATCGGGACCGTGGAGCTTTCCCGCCTGGTCGTGGTTCCGCTCGCCGCCGCCTCGTGCGCGATCGCGGCCTGGTTGTTCCGTCGGCTGCCCGACACGGCGCCGCTCCAGCCCGTGCGGGTCACCGCCGCACTGATCGCCGTCCGCGCCTGCGTGGCGAGTGTCTCCGTCATCGTGCTCACGTCGGTCGCGCACATTCTTGGACCCAAGTGGTCCGGCCTGGTCACCGGCTATCCGGTGAACACGCTGCCGGTGATCGCGCTGCTGCACTTCCACTACGGACTGGACGTCGCCCGCGCGATCATGAAGGTCTGGCCGCTCGGGGCCTTCGGTATCTGCGTGTTCAACCTCGTGGCGTGGCTGACGGTCGTGCGGCTTGGCCTGACCGCGTCGGTCCCCCTTGGCTACATCGCTGATTTCATCTACCTTCTGTCCTTCGACGCCATTCGCCGCCGGTGGATGCGGCGACCTGTTGCGCCTGATTGAAACAGCGGACTAGCCCGAGCGCAGGCGCCGTGCCGCGGCGGTCCAGATCGCGAGGCCAACGATCACAGCCCTGACTTTGATCGAATGAACCGTCGGCGAGCACTGGTCACACTGTTCGAGCTTGGCCTGGGGCTCCGCGCGGCGCGAGGGGCGAGTGCGCAAGCCGCCGCGAAGATACCTGTCGTCGGGCTGCTCGACGCCGGCCAGCGTCTGGAGTGGTGGGTCGCGTTCCGGCAGCAGCTCCACGAGCTCGGCTACGTTGAAGGCCGGACGGTGGCATTCGAGGAGCGGTTCGCCAATGGCAAGTTCGAGCGGCTCCCGGCCCTGGCCCAGGAGCTCGTGCGGCTCAAGGTCGCGGTCATCGTGACCAGTGGCACGGTGACCGCGCAGGACGCCCACAAGGCCACCGGCACCATCCCCATCGTCATGGCGACCGGTGACGATCCCGTACTCGGAGGCCTCGTCAAGAGTCTGGCCCGGCCGGGCGGCAACCTGACCGGCGTGACGAGCCTCAACGCCCTCGTGATGGGGAAACGCTTCGAGCAATTCCGCGAGGCCCTGCCCAGAGTCAGTCGATTGGCCGTCCTCTGGGATCGGAACAACGACGCGTCGGGGCTGCACGTCCACACGATCGAAGCGAGCGCTCGCCCGGCGAAGATTGCCGTCCAGTCGGTGGGCGTGCGAAGCGTGAACGAGTTCGACGCGGCCTTCGCGACCATGACCAGCGAGCGGGCCGGCGGGGTGTTCGTCATCTCGGGTCCATCGTTCTTCTCCGAGCGGCACCGACTGGCCGACCTCGCCCTCAAGCATCGGTTGCCGAGCATGTATCAGCAGATGGAATTCGTCGAAGCCGGAGGCCTGCTGTCCTACGGGCCGAGCTACGCTGGCCTCTTTCGGCAGGCCGCCCACTACGTGGACAAGATTCTCAAGGGCGCCGGGCCGGGCGACCTGCCGATCGAGCAGCCGACCACGTTCGAGCTGGTCGTCAACCTCAAGACGGCGCGCACCCTGGGGATCAGCCTCCCGAGTCAGACGCTGCTGCGGGCGGACCGGTCGATCCAATGACGCGGCTCGACCCTGTCGAGTGACCGGCGCGAAAGGAGCGGGGATGACAACCGAATGGTTCGAGACTGTGAGAGCGGAGCTGCTCGCGCAGAATCCGTTTCGCGGATCGGAGTACTTCAAGCGCTTTGCCGCCGGCAGCCTGACCCGCGAGCAGGCGTGGGGCCACGTGTCCCAGTGGTACTTCCTGATCTGCTGGTTCCCGCGCATGTTCAGCGGCATCCACTCGCGCTGTGACGAGCTGGAGGTGCGGAAGGACTGCGCGCGCCACCTGCTGGTCGAGGATCTGGGGTACTTCCGGGGCCAGATCGGCGGCACGCCCGATCACGTGGAGCTCTACCAGCGTATCGGCGACGACATGGGGTTCGGGCGCGATGCCTGGGCGCGGGTCACGCCGCTGCCCGAGATGAACGAGATCATCGCCTTCTTCCGTCGGCTCGCGCACGAGATCCCCTGGAGCGCCTCGCTCTGCACGACCGCGTTCATCGAGGCGGAGGTGGTCGAGGTGTCGCAGACGGTGGGCGCCGCGCTGGCCAAGCACTACGGCTGTCGGCCGGACTGGGGAGCCATGAACTATCTCGTGCACGAAGAGGTCGAGGCGGAGGAGGCCGGTGAGACCGAAGGGGCGATCCTGAAATACATCCGCACCGCCGACGACCGCCGGGCCGCCGAGCAGTCCATGCGCGAGATGCATCGGCTCCTCGACGCCTATGCGAAAGGCCTGGCCCGCCACTACCTCTCGGCGTGATGACCCGTGATCAGGCTGCTGACCATTCCGTTCTTCGTGTTCCTGATCCTCTTCAGCTTGGCGTGGCTCGCGCTGTCGGTGTTCGTGATGCGGCGATCGCTCGGGAGCCGCTCGTGGCCCCGGACCGTGGGGACCGTGGTGTCCACCGAGGTCAAGCGCACTGTGACGAACGACATCCCGGTGAATTCGGTATCCTACGAGCCTTACGTGAAATACACGTACTCGGTGCGTGGCCAGCAGTACGCGCACGACAAGCTCACCGCGGCGGTGACGCCAGGGATTCGTGAGCCCGCGGGCGCCGGGGCCATCGTGGCGAAGTATCCGATCGGCCATCAGGTCACGGTCTTCTACAACCCGGCCGATCCCGGCGACGCGGTCCTGGTCGCCGGCGGCTCGAGCGGCAACTGGTACTTCGTCCTGATTGGCTGTGCGCTGTTCGCCGCGAGCGTCATTGGACTCATCAGTCAGTGGCCGCGGTGACCTGGATCCGAGCCGAAGTCGGCGCCCGATGGAGGCCACGCTGAGATGAGCTACCTCGCCAACGTACTCATCGCGCTGGTGGCGCTCGCCCATGCCGGCTTCCTCGTCCTCGAGATGTTCTTCTGGGACCACCCGGTCGGCCGGAAGATCTTCTCGATGACACCGGAGGTCTCCGCTTCCTCCGCGGTGCTCGCCCGGAACCAAGGCCTCTACAACGGGTTCCTGGTCGCGGGACTGCTCTGGGGCCTGGCGTCCGGCCGGCGGGACGTGAAGGTCTTCTTCCTAGGCTGCGTCGTGGTCGCCGGGATCTTCGGTGGCCTCACCGCCAAGACCACAATCCTCTTCACCCAGGCCTTGCCGGGCCTGCTCGCGCTGGTGTGCGTGCTGCTCGCCTCACCCGGTGGTGAGGCGCAATCCCGTCACTGAGGGAAGACGACATGTCGATCCGACTGGTGGTCACGATCACGGCCGCGCCGGGCAAGGGCGCGGAGCTGGCCCAGGCCTACAAGGCGCGCTGCGTGGAGTGCATGAAGGAGCCCGGCTGCGAGCAGTTCGAGATCTTCCAGGGCGTCGCCGATCCCGATCGGCTCACGCTGCTGGAGCGCTGGAAGGACAAGGCCGCCCTCGACGTGCACGCCAAGCTGAACAGCACGCGACCGCCGCTGCGTCCCGAGCTACGGGCGGGCGCCGGCGAGCGCGAGGACTACGACTACAACCGCACGCGCTGATCGCGAGAGACGACGACGCCATGCCGCGACTGATCGAAGCGCCGGTGGTGATCGAGGCGGCCGGCACCAGGCCCAAGCTGATCGAGGAGTTCGTGGGCGGGCCGAGCACCGGCAGCAGGACGGTCAGCGTCGCGCGCATGACGTCGCCCTCCGGCTGGGAAGAGCCGGGGCAGCGTCCGGAGTTCCAGGAGATCACGCTCGTGCTGAAGGGAAGCCTGCGGGTCGCCTTCGAGGGCGGGCACCTGGACGTCGCCGCCGGGCAGGCCGTGATCACGGAAGCGGGTGAGTGGGTTCGCTACAGCACGCCGCACCCCGACGGCGCCGAGTACGTCGCCATATGCCTGCCCGCGTTCTCGCCCGCGACGGTGCACCGGGACGCCTGAATCGACGACGGCCGGGCTACGCCTCGACGCGATAGAACCCGAGCGCCCGGAGCAGCGGAACGTCCTGCACGGAGTAGAGGATGGCCGGGGCCCCGCCATCGTTGCCGTGGGCGTGCAGGGCTCGCGGCGGAATCGCGAAGAAGTCGCCCTCGCCCCACTCGGTGCGGCGCCCGTCGATCTCCACGTAGCCCGAGCCGACCACCGCGTGATAGACCGCACTCGACGTCTCGCGATGCGCGCGCGTGCGGACACCGGGACGGAGCAGCTGCAGATAGCAGCCGAGCGCCGGCACCACCGAGCCACCGGTGGCCGGATCGAGATACTCCACGATGACGTCGTCGAACGGGTCCGCCGCACCGGCCGCTCGGCGCATCAGCTCGGCATACGCGGTCTCCCAGCGATAGTGAAGGTGCCGGGCGGGCGGGCCCGTGCGCACGGGCTGGGTGTCGCCCTCGTAGGGGTCCATGGCCAGGTTCTCGAGGTAGCGCACCACCGGCGAGTCGAGGGCGTCGGTCCACATCACCGGCTCGCGGCCCTCGTTGCCGTGGTCGTGCCACGTCATGCTCGGGGTGATGACGAGATCACCGCGACGCATGACGAACTTGTCGCCTTCGATCGTGGTGTAGGCGCCCTCGCCGTGCAGCATGAAGCGGACGGCGTTGGGCGTGTGGCGGTGGGCCGGCGCGACTTCACCCGGCAGCAGGTACTGCACGGCGATCGAGATGGTGTGGCCGGCCGTGCGCTCGGGAACGCCGGCGTTGTCGAGCCGCAGGATGCGCCGCTCGGCGCCGCGGCCGGGCACCATGAATTCCGGGCTCCGCCGCACCAGCGGCTCGATCTCCTGCCACCGCCAGACCCCCGACCGCATGGCCGAGGCCTTGGGACGGATCAGCGGGCCGGGCTCCATCCAGGGGGCGTCGAGGCCCGCCTTGGACAGCGTCGAGATGTATTCGCCGCGCGCGCTGGTCGCCGTCGTCTCCGTGCTCATGGGGCTTTCGGCCTCCTGAGCCAGAGTGTACTCTGGCCACCGCCAGCCGCAGCGCGGCTTGACAAACCCAGGTAGAAGCTCGTAGTTAAACAGTTCGAATTCAAACTATGCCCACGCACTATCGCGGAGCGCCCTCCGAGGTCGCGGCTCTGGACGCCTACATCAAGCTGATGCGGGCGGCGGAGTCGGTGACCGCGCGGCTCGAACCCAGCATGGCTGCCGCCGGTCTCACCGTCGGCCAGTTCGGCGCCCTGGAGGCGCTGTGGCACCTGGGTCCGCTCTGCCAGCGCGACCTCGGACGCAAGCTGCTGCGCAGCAGCGGCAACATCACGGTGGTGGTCGGCAATCTCGTCCTGCGCGGACTGGTGCGCCGGGCCCGCCGGCGTGACGATCGCCGCTTCATCACGGTCAGCCTCACCGAGAAGGGCCGTCGGCTCATCCGCATTCTCTTCCCCCGTCACGTGTCCTTGCTCGTGCGCGAGATGGATCCGCTCTCGCCGCGCGAGCAGACCGAGCTCGGCCGGCTCTGCCGGATGCTCGGACGGCGCGGGCGGGGCCGGTCGGCAGGAAAGGAGATCAGCAATGGCTCAAAGCCAGGCGACACGCTTCGGCTCGCTCGAGCGCTATGAGAAAGGCGGCGTCGAGGTCATCAACGACAACGCCAAGAACTACGTCTTCTCCAACGTCTTCCAGGTGGCCAGTCAGGCCAAGCCCTACGAGAAGATCGCGGTCGGCAAGAACATCGAGTACGTGATCGAGGCCATTCGCGCCGAGGGCACTTCGGGCTGGCGCGCGGCCGCGCACGACGAGTTCGCGCTGGTCATGGACGGCGAGGTCGAGGTCCGACTGCTGAAGCTCGACGATCCCGCCACCGTCCCGGCCGGCACGCAGGGCTCGGTGGCGCTGCCCGGCACGCCGAAGGGCAAGAAGATGGGCGTGGTCCGCGCGCGCCGCGGGCACATGACCCTGCTGCCCGCCGGCGCCGCCTACCAGTTCCACGCCGCACGCCCCGGCGTCGTGCTGCTGCAGACGCTGGCCGGTCGTGACACGGTGGAGCGCTGGGCCGACATCTGCCAGACCACCCCGCGGCCGCAGGCCTGAGGAGGATCATCATGGCGACGCAGACCCTTCCCGAGCTCGGCAGCCTCGAGCCCAATCAGCACGGTTACCGCGAGTTCACGCTGGGCAAGTTCACGTTCGACCGCGATGGGTACTTCGCCCACATCGCGTGGCCCAAGGGCACGCACATGATCCCGGCCGACGCCTTCCTGCGCGCCATGCAGCGCGACGTCGCCTGGGGGTTCTTCTACGGCATCGTCAACTTCGACGCGGTGGTGGGCACGGTCAACCACTACGGCAACGTCGATCTCTACGCCGGCCGCTTCAACGAGCACTACCGCAAGGCCGGGCGCGACTATTCCGAGAACTTCCCGGCCGAGCTGATCACCCGCGTCTTCCAGGCGATCCTCGAGGACTGGACGAACGCCGCCTTCGATCCCTTCGCAGCACCGCAGGAGACGGGCTCGGCGTTCGGGCCCAAGAACGGCAGCAACAAGGAAGCGATCACGCGGCACCGCGTGACGGCCAAGCGCATGATCGGCGCGCCCGGCGACGAGCCGATCCGCAGCGACGAGAGCGGATTCCCGATCAATCGCGGCTTCATCGACGTGCCGCAGGACGCGCCGGACGTGATGGCCGAGCCCGGCTTCGAGGGCCAAGTGGTGTCCTTCAGCCTGTTCGCCTATCTGTCGCGCTCCGACGTCACGTGGAACCCCTCCGTGGTGTCGGTGTGCAAGGCCAGCCTCTACTGCCCGACGACCGAGGAGTACATCCTGCCCGTCATCCACGGCAACGATCGCGTCGAGTGGTTCGTGCAGCTGAGCGACGAGATCCAGTGGGAGGTGGAAGACCGCGACACCGGCGCGCTACGCGCACGGGTGACCATGCGGGCCGGCGACGTGGCGGCGATGCCAGCCGACATCCGACACCGGGGTCTCGCCCAAGCGCTCGATGCTCCTGGTGTGGGAGAACGCCTCGCCCGATCTCCCTGCGCTGTACGCCTCCGGCAAGATGCCGCCGACCCCGGTGCAGTTCTGATGCGCAGGCGCGAGTTCCTCCGGGTCGCGTCATCCGGCGCCGCTCTCACGCTGGCGGGCGTGGCGCCGCGCCCGGCCCGCGCTCAGGGCCGCACGCTGAAGATCGGTTACGTGAGCCCGCAGACCGGACCGCTGGCCGGGTTCGGCGAGACCGACAGCTTCGTCCTCGCCGGCATTCGAAAGACGGTGTCCAGCGTGACGGTCAAGGGCGGGCGGAGCTACCCGGTCGAGATCATCGTGCGGGACAGCCAGTCCGATCCGAACCGCGCCGCGGAGGTCGCCTCGCGCCTGATCCTCTCCGACAAGATCGATCTCATGCTGGTGGCGAGCACGCCGGAGACCACCAACCCCGTCTCCGACCAGTGCGAGGTCAACGGCACGCCGTGTGTCTCCACCATGTGCCCGTGGCAGCCGTGGTTCTTCGCCCGCGGCGGCAAACCCGACACCGGCTTCAAGTCGACCTATCACTTCTTCTGGGGGCTGGAAGACATCATCGGCGTCTTCCTCGACATGTGGGGCTCGCTGCCCACCAACAAGGTCGTGGGTGCCTTGTGGCCCAACGATGGCGACGGCAACGCGTGGGGCGACAAGGAGCGCGGCTTTCCACCCGCGCTGGCCAAGGCCGGCTACACGCTGGTAGATCCCGGCCGGTACCCGAACCTGAGCGACGATTTCTCCGCGCAGATCTCGGCGTTCAAGAGCGCCAAGGTCGAGATCGTCACCGGCGTGCCGATCCCGCCCGACTGGACGACGTTCTGGAAGCAAGCCGCCCAGCAGGGCTTCAAGCCCAAGATCGCCAGCGTGGGCAAGGCCCTGCTCTTCCCGCGCTCGGTGGAGGCGCTGGGCCCTCTCGGCACCGGCATGTCCACCGAGGTGTGGTGGTCGCCGCAGCATCCGTTCAAGTCGTCGCTCACCGGCGCTACCGCCGGGCAGCTCGCCGCCGCCTACACGCAGGAGACCAAGAAGCAGTGGACGCAGCCACTCGGCTTCGTTCACGGCCTGTTCGAGGTCGGCCTCGACTCGCTCAAGCGATCCTCCAGCGTGGACGACAAGGCCGCGATCATCGCCGCGATCAAGGCCACGAACCTGAACACGATCGTGGGACCGATCAGCTGGGCCAAGGGTCCCGTGCCCAACGTCACCAAGACGCCGCTCGTGGGCGGCCAGTGGGTGAAGGGCACGCAGTTCCCCTTCGACGTCGTGATCGTCAGCGACAAGTCGGCGCCGAACATCCCGACGGCGGGGACGCTGAAGCCCCTCGGGTGAAGTGCGACGCGGCAATGAGTGGCGAGGTCCGCCGCGGATCGGCCTGGATCACGATCCTCGTGCTCGTTGTATCCGGTACGGTCGTCCCTTCAGCGAGAGCCCAAGAGCGCGCGTACTTCGCGGCCTACGCACTTCTGGCCTACTGGAACGTCAGGGCCGTCGGGTACTCAACAACTTTGCCTAGGGATCTCCGCACTGAGGGCGGGGTGTTTCTCGGTGAGCGAATCGATACCGGTCCCCAATCGTTCGTGGTTCTCAGACTCGAGCATGGCCCGGTCGTCGTGAGCGCCTCTGAGAATTCGACATTTGAGATCACCGGCTCCAGAGCCAGCCCGACCATCGCTCTGCGCCGAGGCAAGATCTCGTATGACGTCGAGCGATCGTCGATCCGCCCTGGACAGATCGATGAGATCTCGACGCCGCATGCAGTGATTCGGGTCCAGGGAGTCGTCGTCGTCGCACTCGACAGCGGACCCCTGGGCGTCGCCGCACCCTACGCGACGGACGTCTCTATCCTGAGCGGCCGGGCCCGCGTCGTCGCCCCTCATCAGGCGGAGATCGCGCTCAACGCCAATGAAGCCCTGCGCATCGTCGAGCATGCGCCTGCGCAGAAGCGGGCACTGTCTCGGCAGGAGCTCAAAGAGGTTCGTAGGGACCTGGAGTACCCAAGTCTCACTTACGGGAGCTGCTCGCCAATGGCGCTGATCCCGGCCTGGTCGTCCAGCCCCGGCGGGAGGTGCACGACCGCCGAAGTGCCAGCGGATTGGACTCTGCTGATCGACGACGGGCGAGGATTCGTGCCCTGGCTCGGCGCGTCGCCGGATGGCTGTGTGGCCGGCGATTGTTGGTATGGAGGGGTTCGGCTAGAGTCTTGCGCGGCAACCGCCGAAGGGCTCGCGAGTCGCGGCATGCGCTCGGCATGCGCTCGGCGAGCCGGACCAGACGTCAACCTTCTCGACCGGCATGGGCGTAAGCTCGCGAGAGGGCCGTTGGCAGGCCGCCTGGTCGTATTCGACCCCCCGGAAGACATCAAGGAGACGGTCGCTCCAGGCTGGAGGATCATGCGCGCGGGCGACCATCATCGATACATCACGGTGACCGAATCGATTCTTGGACTATCCGAATGCTACGCGGCGATGCGCAGAGACTATGGGCCCGGCGTGGCGTGCGTTCGCGCATCCTCGGTCGAAGGCCGCCCGTATTTTGACCCCTGGGGAGGCTTGCTGGCCGAAGGGCCGTTCGCGGGCGGCATGGTTCTGTATCCGTAGGCGCTTCCCTCATCCCCGACCGCACGTCCAATGACGACCCTGCTGGCCCTCGATGGCGTCGCGAAGTCGTTCGGGTCCCTGGTCGTCATCGACGGGCTCAGCCTAGTCGTCGAGGACGGCGAAGCGCTGGGCGTCATCGGTCCCAACGGCGCGGGCAAGACCACCGCGCTCAATCTCATGATCGGCCGTCTGCGCCCGGACCGCGGTACCATCCGCTTCGCCGGTCAGGACGTCACGCGCCTGCCGCCCCACGCGCGCTGCCGGGCCGGCATCGCGCTCACCCATCAGATCCCCCACCCCTTCGAGGCGCTCAGCGTCTTCGAGAACGTCCTGGTCGGAGCCAGCTTCGGACGCGCGGGCGCTACTCCGGCGGATTCCGCGGTGACCGCGCTGGAGCTCACCGGCCTTCTGCCCAAGGCCAACACGCGGGCGGGCACACTGACGCTGCTGGAGCGCAAGCGACTGGAGCTGGCGCGCGCGCTGGCCACGCGGCCCCGCGTGCTGTTGCTCGATGAGATTGCCGGCGGCCTCACGGACAGCGAATTGCCGGAGGTGATCTCGCTCGTGCAGCGCATCAATGCCGAGGGTGTGGCAATCGTCTGGATCGAGCACATCGTGCACGCCCTGCGTTCGGCCGTCAGCCGGCTCGTCGCCATCGACGTCGGCCGGGTCCTGGTCGAAGGACCGCCCGACGACGTCATGGCCAACGCCGATGTGCAGCGCGTCTACCTCGGCATCGACGTGCAATGAGCCGCCTGGTCGTCCGGCAGCTCGACGCCTTCTACGGCGACTTCCAGGCGCTATTCGGCATCTCGCTCGATGTGGCCGAGGGGGAGACCGTCGCGATCATCGGCGCCAACGGCAGCGGCAAGAGCACCTTCCTCAAGGCGGTGGCCGGCGCGCTGTCGGTCGCGCGGACCGCCGTGGAGCTCGACGGCATCGCGGTGGGCGGGCGGCCCGCGCACGAGCTCGTCGAGCGCGGAGTCACGCTGGTGCCGGAAGGCCGGCGCATCTTTCCCAGCCTGACCGTGGAGGAAAATCTCCGGATCGGCGCCTATCGCGGTCGGAGCGGACGCTGGACGCTCGATCGCGTCTATGCGCTCTTCCCTCGTCTGGTCGAGCGCCGGCGGCAGCCAGGCACGAATCTCTCGGGGGGCGAGCAGCAGATGCTGGCGATCGGGCGCGGGCTCATGGCCAACCCGCAGCTCCTGCTCATCGACGAGATCTCGCTCGGGCTGGCGCCGGTGGTCATCAAGCAGCTCTACGACGTGCTGGCGACGGTCACCGCCGAAGGCATCACGACGGTGGTCGTCGAGCAGGACATGAGCCAGGTGCTGCGCATCGCCCGCCGCGTGTTCTGCTTCCGCCAGGGGATCGTCTCGCTGAGCGGACGACCCGGCGAGCTGAGCCGCGGCGAGATCGCCGCCGCCTACTTCGGGACCTGACCGTGGCCTGGCTCGACACCGTGTTGCAAGGCCTGCTGCTCGGCGGCCTCTATGCGCTCTTCGCCACCGGGCTGTCGCTCATCTTCGGCGTCATGCGCATCGTCAACCTCGCCCACGGCGACTTCAGCATCCTCGCCGCGTTCCTCGCCGTGACGCTGGTCAATGCCCTCGCGCTGCACTGGCTGCTGGCGCTGGCGGTGGTGGTGCCGCTCATGGCGCTGCTCGGCTACCTGCTCCAGCGCCTGGTCCTCAATCGCCTGCTGGGACGCGGCATTCTGCCGCCTATCCTGGTGACGTTCGGACTGTCGATCATCATCCAGAACGCGCTGCTGGAAGCGTTCTCCGCCGACTCGCGCCGTGTGAATCCCGGAGGCATCGACACGGCGAGCCTCGCGCTGAGCGGGGGGCTGGCGGTGGGCTGGTTCTCGCTCATCACGCTGCTGGTCGCTATCCTGGTGCTGATCGGTCTGCAGCTCTTCATCGGCCGCACCCGGCGGGGCCGCGCCTTCCGCGCGACGGCCGACGACCAGGCGACGGCCGCGCTGATGGGGATCGACGACCGCGGTCTCTATGCGCTGGCCATGGCGCTGTCGCTCGGCATCGTGGCTGTCGCCGGCATCTTCCTCGGCGTGCGCACTACTTTCGCGTTCGGCAGCGGCCCCGACCGGCTGCTGTTCGCCTTCGAGGCGGTGATCATCGGTGGGCTTGGCTCGCTGTGGGGCACGCTCGTGGGTGGCGCCATTCTCGGCGTGGCGCAGACCGTGGGGGCCAAGCTCTCGCCGGGCTGGGGAATCCTCACCGGTCACCTGGTGTTTCTCGGCGTCCTCCTCGTCAGGCCCCAGGGACTTTTCGCGCGACAGCGACGGCGCGACTGATGGCCCGGGCGTTTCGTGTGCAGCGCACGACGCGAGCCAGTCGCGTGGGGCTCGGCGCCGCCGTCCTCGCGATCGCCGCGTTGTCCACGCTGCCGTTCTGGGGCGATCCAGCCAGCATGCGCCGGCTCGTGGAGTTCATCGCGTTGCTGGTGCTGGCGCAGATGTGGAACCTGCTCGCCGGCTACGCCGGCCTGCTGTCGATCGGCCAGCAAGCCTACGTCGGCCTCGGCGGCTACGCGCTCATCGTGCTGGCCGACGATCTCGGCCTCGACCCGTTCCTCTCGGTCCCTCTGGCCGGACTGATCGCCGCGCTGCTCGCGCTCCCGACGGCGGCGCTGGTGTTCCGCTTCCAGGGTGGCTACTTCGCCGTGGGCACCTGGGCCGTCGCCGAGGTGTTCCGGCTTCTGGTGGCCAACACCGGCGCGCTCGGACGCGGCACCGGCCGGACGCTGAAGGCCGTCTTCCCGCTGGCCCGCGAGACGCGCGAGATAGCCACCTACTACCTGGCCCTGGCCCTCGGCGTGGCGGCGCTGGTCGGAATCTATGTGTTCCTGCGCGCTCGCTTCGGGCTGGGGCTGATGGCCGTGCGTGACAGCGAGCCGGCATCGGAGACGCTCGGCGTCGACGTCTTCCGCACCAAGCTCATCGTCTACCTGCTGGCGGCCTTCGGCACCGGGGCCACCGGCGCCGTCATCTACCTGAACCTGCTCCGCATCTCGCCGGACGCGGCGTTCAGCATCAGCTGGACGGCGTCCACGATCTTCATCGTAGTCATCGGCGGCATCGGCACGCTCGAGGGCCCGCTGGTCGGCGCCGTGGTCTTCTTCGTGCTCCGTGAGCTGCTCGCCGACTACGGAAGCTGGTACATGATCGTGCTCGGCTTGCTCGCGGTCTCGGTGATGCTCGTGTATCCGCAGGGACTGTGGGGGCTGATCGCCGAGCGCTGGGGCATCCACTGCTTTCCCGTCCAGCGACGCGTGGAGGTCGACGACACCCCGCGGCCTTGACACGCCGTACGGTGCGGCGTATCCCTTCGACCGTGCGACGGGCGAGGCGCCGGCCTCGAGAACGGAGGGCGAGCCGTGAGAACACATCGGACAGCACGCCTGGGAGTCCTGATCGTTGCGGTGGTCCTCGTCGCCGTCGGGTGCGCCAGCATGGCGCAGCAGGGTACCGTCGTTCCCATCCAGCAGTCCGACCTCGCATCCCTGGCCGGCGTCTGGAGCGGATTCGCGTACGCGGGCGCCACCGGCTTCCCCGGCGAGCTGACGCTGCGCCCTGACGGATACTTCAACAACTCGGTCGGCGCATTCACCTCGACCGGAACCTTCCAGCTCCAGAACGGCTCGCTCGTGTCCAACCCCTACGTGAGCGGCGGTCTGAACAACGCCGATGCGGCGGTCACGGTCCAGCTGGTCGTCAAGAACGGCCAGCGCTACCTCTCCGGCACCGGCACGAGCAACGGCGGTCCGTACTCCTTCGAATACTCGCGGCGCTAGCTAGCCAGCCTCGCAATGTCCGCTGGATAGCCTCGGTCTGCCTATCCCGGCCGCCGAGGCTACGCCGCCCGACCTAACCGGTGGCGATGTCAGGATTTCCCCTGATACAGGGAAGACGCGGCTGGTGCTAGCTTGCAAGAGACGCTATGGCTAACGGATTAGATTGTTCCGCAGACTACTAGTTAGACGGACACCATGGGTACCCTTTCGTTTCCGGACTTCAGACAAGCCGTCCTGGCCGAGTTTCCCCAGCTCAACACACAGTTTCAAGGGGACGACGATCTTCCCTTCGTTCAGATCGGAGCGTTCGCAGGTTTCACCCAGCGCGCTAAGGGAGCGGCCGATTGGGGCACGTACGAGCGCTGCGTCCGAATCGCACATTCCCTGTTTACCCGAGCGTCCCGGGAACTCGAAGATGCCCTGTATGTCTCGTTTCTCAAGCACCTCTACTTTGAGGGCCCTCGCGGACCAAAGGCATGGAGCCTCCTAACTCCAGAGCTCCAGGCGGCCTGGCGCCGAATCACAGCCCACAATGAAGCTGTATTGGCGTCGCGCCCGCGGGGGAAAGGACGTCGGTCGTGATTTCCGCTATCGACCCGCCGTCTAACAGGCCGCTTGAACGGCCCGGCATGATCGCGCCCGTGGACGTCCAGGCCGCCAGCGCCGGCCGCTCAGCGCCGAGTCGTTAGCCATACTGTCGGTCTTGGGTGGAGCACGCTATGCCGGACCCGTACATTTCCATCGCTCAAGCCGACAAGGGGATGCAAACAAGACTTGCCGATGTGCTCGAACTCAGAGCGGCGGATCCGCAACAGCGAGCTATGCTCAATGCCTATCTATCGGAACTACAGCTTCCGAGTGACGCAAGTGCGTTGGATGTTGGCTGTGGGACGGGAGCGGTAAGTCGGGTTCTTGCAGAGATGCCCGGAGTTCGCGAAGTCGTCGGGATTGACCCCGCGCCGGTCTTCATCGAGAACGCACGAGAGCTTGGGAAAGGCTTTTCACGGCTGTCCTTCCAGACCGCAGATGGCCTGGCTGTTCCGTTCCCCGATGCGTCCTTTGATCTCGTCGTATTCCACACCACGCTGTGCCATGTTCCAGACCCGGATCAGGCCCTTCGAGAAGCCTATCGAGTGCTTCGCGCAGGAGGCTGGTTAGCCGTGTTCGACGGAGACTACACGACGACCACGGTGTCCACCGACGCGTTCGACCCGCTCCAGCGCGCAGTCGATGCCATGGTGGCGAACTTTGTCCAGAATCCGTGGCTACCGCGACGCCTGGGTAAAATCCTGCGGTCGATCGGCTTTACCGTCACGAGCCTCCGCAGTCACGGCTACACACAAACGACCGACCCGCAGTACATGCTGACAATCATCGATCGGGGTGCAGATGTGCTTGCGAGAGCCGGGAGTATTGGCGCCGAGCAAGCAGCCGCACTCAAGAACGAGGCCCGCCGTCGGGTGAAAGAGGAAGAATTCTTTGGTCACATCTCTTTCATTAGCCTGATTGCGCGCAAGCCGACCTCATAGCCGGGTCTCTTCCGCGTCGAGCTTGGCTCGCGTGACTCCGAACGTGGAGATTGCATGAAGACACCACGAAGCCTCATGGCGCTCACCTTGGTCAATCTCGCCCTGCTGCTTCGTCACCCTCACGCAGCAGCTCCGTCCGGCTTTTGCGCAAGGCGACGTCCCGGTGCTGCGCGGTCGCGCTCTCGAGATCGTCGATGCGCAAGGCCGCGTCCGCGCGAGCATCAATGTGCTGCCCTCCAGCAAGTCGCCGAACGGCGAGGATCAAGCCGAAACCGTTCTGCTGCGTCTCATCACCGAACGCGGGCGTCCATCGGTCAAGATCGGGTCCTCCGAGCCCACCTCAGGCCTGAGCTTCGCGGGCCCAACCGGCACCAAGGACACGTACGTGATTCTCCAGTCCAACGCGACCATCAGCTCCTTGAAGCTGCGGAACGAAGATGGTCGCGAGCAAGTTCTTTCCCCCTAGCCGGGTCCGTACTAGCGCGCGTCCGGAATCCACGGCCAGTACTTCGCGATCGCGCCCGCGTCGACGCGCAGGTCGAAGCCGGTGATCATCTCCGCGTCGTCCGAGGCCAGGAACACCGCGGCCCGCGCGTAGTGGCGCGGGCTCGGCAGCTGGCCCATCGGCACCATCTTCTGGAAATCGAGCAGTCGGCTCCCGCGCTCGCGACGCGGCCGGCCCCACTCCACGGCCCGCTCCAGGCTTTCCTCCACGTCGGTGGCGGTCGGGGTGAGGCTGTTGACGCGAATCCCGTGGCGCGCCAGGTCCATGGCGGCGGCTCGCGTGAAGTTCAGGAGCCCGCTCTTGCTCGTGCAGTAGGCGATGTTGCCGGCCTGGCCCTGATGTCCGGCGGTCGAGACGATCACGATGATGCTGCCGCGCGTCTTGTGCTCGACCATGGTGCGGGCGACGTGCTTGGTGCAGAGAACGTGCCGGTGAGGTTGACGGCGAGCTGGCGCTGCCAGCGCTCGAGCGGCATCTCCAGCACGCTGAGCCCGCCCAGGATGCCGGCGTTGTTGACGAGGATGTCCACCGCGCCGTAGACCTCCCGCACCCGGGCGACCATCGCCGCCACCTGCTCTTCGTCCGTCGTGTCACAGGCGATGCCCTCGGCCTGGCCGCCGTGGCCCCGGATCCACTCCGCGCACTGCCCGGCGTTCTCCGGCTCGATGTCGACACACACGACCTTGGCGCCCTCCTCCGCCAGGCCGCCGGCCAGGCCGGCGCCGATGTTGGGGCTCGTCCCTGTGACGATCGCCACCTTCCCTGTGAGCTTCACGATGCGCTCCTTCAGCCGACGGTGCTGCGCAGCCCGTAGAGTCGGGCGAGCAGCGCGCCGGCGAGCGAGATGAACATGATGATGCAGGCCACCACCACTGCGGCCTCCAGCTTGCGCTGGGCAATGTAGTCGAGCTGCAGGATCGACAGCGGCCGGTTGGCGCTGGTGGCGAGCAGCGCGATGTTGCCGATGTTGCGGGCGGCGCCCACGAACGTGATCATGCCCACCGCCACCAGGGTCGGCGCCATCAGGCGGAGCACGATCCGCCGATAGGTGCTCCACCACGAGGCGCCGGCGATGCGCGAGGCCTCCTCGAGCTCGGCGCCGAGCTGCATCAGCCCGCTCTTGATGATCTGCACCCCGAGCGGCATGCCGGAGATCACCCCGGCCACGATCAACAAGGTCATCGTGCCGTAGAGCGGGCGCAGTACGGTCGTGTCCAGGCACAGCCACAGCAGGGCCAGCCCCAGGATGATGCCGGGCAGGGTGAAGGGCAGCCACGAGATCGGATCGAGGGCGCGCGACCGGCGTAACGCGTCCGCACGGCGATGTAGGCGATCAACGCTGACCAGGACGGCGGCCACCGCGGTCCCGGTGGCCAGGATCAGCGTGTTGCCGAGCGAGCGCAGGAACAGCTCGTCGGTCACGACCGTCGTCCAGTTGTCGAGGGTCCACGGCTCGGGAGGTCGAAGAAGCCGAACAGCTTCATGAACGTGCCGAGCGCCAGGAATGTGAAGGGCACGACGGTGATCAGGAGGGCGATGCCCAGGACGAGGGCGGAACACCGGCCCGGCGCCAGCGCCCTGAGGCGGAGCTTGCCGCCGCGAAACTGGCCGCTGACGGTGGTGTAGCTACGCCGGTCGGTCATCCAGCGTTGGAGGAAGATCAGGGGCATGAACCAGGACGAGCACGCCGGTGGAGAGCGCCGTGGCGGCGGCGAACAGGGGCGGCTCCTGGTCGATCAGGCGGTAGACTTTGGTGCTAAAGATGAAGAATTGGAACGGCGGCCCCAGGATGGCCTCGACCTCGAAGGCCTGCATGGAGTGGATCGAGGAGAGCAGGGCCACGACCAGGATCGCCGGGGCCATGACGGGCACGACCACGCGCCAGAGCGTGCCGAGCGCGCTGGAGCCGGAAATATGCGCGACGCTTCTTCGAGCGAAGGCGTCCAGGTTGCGGAAGGCCGGGGTGAGCAGCATCACTTTGACAGCGATCGAGCTGTGGGCGACGTGCGCCCAGACGATCCCCCAGAACGAGTAGATGTTGAACGGCTTGCCCACCGCACGGCAGCCGCGCGAGCCAGGTGTTGATCAG
>CAVZOE010000032.1:0-20072 GCA_963776725.1 uncultured Candidatus Rokubacteria bacterium
CGTCGACGGCCCGCACCGGACGGCCCTGCTGCGTCAGCCGCTGCAGCGAGTCAGCGTCGATGGTGAGCACGGGCGTGCCCCACGCATGGCCGGCCGCCGCCGGCCGGCCGAGGGCCAGCAAGGCGAGCAGCGCCAGGCCGACCGCACGCACCGCCGTCACGGGTTGTTCACCGTGACGGTGATGCTGGCGGTGCCGGTCGCATTCGTCGAGTCGCGCACGGTCACGACCAGCGTGCGCTGGCCGTTCGGGGTGTTCGTCGTGACCCACGGCAGCGCGACGTGCGCGTTGGTCGAGCTCTCGCTCCAGACCGTGGAGCCGCCGACGGTCATCGTGTACGCCTTGCTGCCGGCGGCAGCGCCGTCGACCCAGATATTGACCCACACGGTCCCGCTCACCGTCGCGCCCGGCGTGGGTGTCGTCAGCGCTACGCGCAAGGTCCCGGCCGACGCGTTCGAGACCGTGACGGTCCGGGTTGCCGATGCCGAGCCCCCGGCCGCGTCTGTGATGGTGAGGCCGAGCGTGTGACTGCCGTCGCCGACGGTGGTGGTGTTCCAGGAGAACGACGCGGACGCGGCGGCCGTACTCGTGGAGAAGACCTGCGTGCCGTCGACGCTGAGGCGATAGGTGTACGGTGCGGTACCGCCGCTGGCGGCGAGGCCGACGGTGACGGGGCCGGCGACGGTGGCGCCGGCGGCCGGGCTGGTGAACGACGCGGCGAGCGTCATCGTCGTCGAGCCATTCTGCACGGTCACGCTGCGCGAGGCCGATGCCGAACGGCTCTGGGCATCAGTGACGGTGAGTCCCAGCGTGTGGCTGCTGTTGGCGACGGTCATCGTGTCCCACGAAAACGACGCGGACGTCGCGCTGGTGGTGGTGGAAAAGACCTGGGTGCCGTCGACGCTAAGGCGATAGGTGTAGGGCGCGGTGCCGCTGCTGGCCGCCAGGCCGACGGTGACGGTGCCGGCGACGGTGGCGCCGGCCGCCGGGCTGGTAAACGACGCGGCGGGCGGCGGCGGCGCCGAGCCATTCTGCACGGTGACCGACACGCTGCCGCTGCCGGTGTTGCCGCTGGCATCGCGAACCGCGGCCACGAGCGTCTGGGGCCCGTTCGGTGTGTTCGTCGTGACCCAGGGCAGCGCCACGTGCGTACTGGTCGAGCTCTCGCTCCAGACGGTGGAGCTGCCGACGGTCATCGTGTAGGCGTTGCTGCCCGCGGTGGCACCGTCGACCCAGATGTTGACCCACACGGTCCCGCTCACCGTCGAGCCCGGCGTCGGCGTCGTCAGCGCGACGCGCAAGGTCCCCGTGGACGTGTTCGAGACCGTGACCCCGCGGGTGGCCGAGGCCGAGCCGCTGGCCGAATCGGTGACGGTGAGGCCGAGCGCGTGGCTGCCGTTGGCGACGGTAGTGGTGTTCCAGGCGAACGACGCGGACGTCGCGCTGGTGGTGGTCGAGAAGACCTGCGCGCCGTCGACGCTGAGGCGATAGGTGTAGGGCGCGGTGCCGCCGCTGGCGGCGAGGCCGACGGTGACGGTGCCGGCGACGGTGGCGCCGGCGGCCGGGCTGGTGAACGACGCGGCGAGTGGCGGCGTCGAGGTGTTCTGCACGGTCACGCCACGGGTGGCCGAGGCCGAGCCGCTGGCCGAATCGGTGACGGTGAGGCCGAGCGCGTGGCTGCCGTTGGCGACGGTGGTGGTGTTCCAGGCAAACGTCGCGGACGTCGCGCTGGTGGTGGTCGAGAAGACCTGCGCGCCGTCGATGCTGAGACGATAGGTGTACGGCGCGGTGCCGCCGCTGGCGGCGAGGCCGACGGTGACGGTGCCGGCGACGGTGGCGCCGGCGGCCGGGGTCGTGAACGACGCGGCGAGCGGCGGCGGCGTCGAGGTGTTCTGCACGGTCACGCCACGGGTGGCCGAGGCCGAGCCGCTGGCCGAATCGGTGACGGTGAGACCGAGCGCGTGGCTGCCGTTGGCGACGGTGGTGGTGTTCCAGGCAAACGTCGCGGACGTCGCGCTGGTGGTGGTCGAGAAGACCTGCGCGCCATCGATGCTGAGACGATAGGTGTACGGCGCGGTGCCGCCGCTGGCGGCGAGGCCGACGGTGACGGTGCCGGCGACGGTGGCGCCGGCGGCCGGGGTGGTGAACGACGCGGCCAGCGGCGGCGGCGCCGAGCCGTTCTGCACGGTCACCGGCCGGCTGTCGTGGCCGCCGTTGTTGGCCGCGTCGACGACGGTGGCCAGGAGCGTCTGGGCACCGTCCGGGACCTGGGTCGTATTCCAGGCGAGCGTGGCGTGCCGCCCCGAGATCGTCTGCGACGCGACGATCCGACCGGCGACGATCAGCGTGAACGCGTTCGCGGTGCCGCTCTGCCCCTCGACCCACACGTCCACGAACCCCGTGCCGCTGACGGTGGCGCCCGACGCCGGACTGGTGATGGCGACGACCAGCGAGTTCTGCACGGTGACGTAGTCGCTGCCGATGCCGCGGCGACCGGTGGCATCGGTCACGGTGACGGAGATCGTGTGCGAGCCATTGGGGAAGGCGGCCGTGTTCCAGGGCCAGTCGACCGAGGTGGCGCCGGTGGCGATCAGGTCCTGGGCGATGCCGTCGACCGAGATCGCGAATCGATTGTTGGCGCCGGCGGTGTTGTCGGTGCTGATCCGCACGGTGGTGACGCCGCCGACGGTCTGCCCCGGCGAGAGTGTCGGGAAGGTCACGTTGATGTCGTTCAGCGGTGTGCCGCCGTTGTTGACGGTGATGGTCCGCGTCGCCGTGTCGGTGGCCCCGGTGGCGTCGAGCCCGGTCAGCGACAGGGTGTGCACGCCGTCGCCGACGGTCGTCGTGTTCCAGTCGAAACTGGCGGTCGTGCCGCTGATGGTGGTGGTGAAGAGCTGAACGCCGTCGAGGGTCAGCGTGAACGTGTTGGAGGTTCCGCGGGCGTGGGTCAGCGTCATGCCGACCGGCTGCGTGCCGGCGACGGTCGCGCCGGCCGCCGGCGAGCTGATCGTCGCGACGAGACTCGCGGGCTGCACGGTGATCCGGCGGCGGGGCGGGCTCGGATCGGTGCCGCCGGCGTTGTCGGTGACGACCAGCATCGCGTCGTAGGTGCCGGGCTCCGAGAACGTGACGGCGCCGGGTGAGGCCGAGGTGCTGGTCGCCGGCGTCCCGCCCGGGAACGACCAGCGGTAGCCCGTCACCGTGCCGTCGGGGTCGGTGCCTGAGCCGGCGAACGTCACGCTCTGACCGGCCTGGATCGTGACGTCACCGGTCGGCGCGGTGATCGTGCCGTCCGGCGGCTGGTTGTCGGGGTTCGTGGCCAGGCGCACCCAGGCCGCCTGCGAGGGCACACCGGCGCTGTTGATCAGGAACAGCATGTAGTAGCCGGGCGGGGCGATGTTGGCGTTGGGGGGAGACGTCAACGTCAGCACGCCGCCGCTGGCGGTGAAGCTCAGGTTCACGACCCGCTGCTCGAAGTTGAACGCATGCGTGCTCGAGCCTGCCCGCACCAGCGCCACCGAGGCGATGTCGGCCGCGTTGGGCGTGGTCACCGGGAACGAGGCGTTGTAGCCGACGGCGGCCGGCGCCGCGCTGATGCTCGGGCGCGCCGCGGGTGCGCCGTTCGGCGCGAACAGATAGGCCGGTCGGTACACTTCGATCGTGCCGTCGTAAGAGCCCTGCTCCGGATTCGAGCCGGTCACCCACACCGTGGCATCGGGCAGCAGCAGCGCCACCGAGTGGTACATCCGGGGCCGCGCCATGCGCCCGGCGGGCGACCACGTCTCGGTGTTGGGGTCGAAGAGATCAGCGTTCAGGCTGGCGGTGCTGCCCACGTTGTTCTGCGAGGAGCCGCCGAGCGCCAGAACCTTGCCGGTGGGCAGGAGCACTGCGCTCATCTGGATGCGAGGCGCGGACATCGGCGGCAGCGCGCGCCAGGCCGCCGCCGGCTGCGAGAGATCGATGATCTCCGCGCTGTCGGTGGCCGGGTTGTCGCCGCCCATGATCATGATCCGCGCCCGATAGCCCTCGGAAGGGCGCAGGGGCAGCAGCACCGATGAGCCGTAGGTGCGCTCGTTGGGATAGAGCGTCCCGGCCACGTCGGTCGTCCAGGTCTGCGTCGCGGGATTGAAGACGTGGGAATCGATCTGGGGGCCGGACTCGAACACGCGCCCGTCTGGCAACAGGTGCAGCCACGGGTACAGCGGCGGCGTGAAGGGCGCGAGGAGCTCCGGTCCCCAGCCACTCGGCAGCGTGTACAGCTCGACCGCCTCGTTGGTGCCACCGGTCTCCAACCAGCCCGAGAAGGTCATCGTGCGCCCGTCGGCCAGGGCCAGTTCGACGGATACCAGCGGCCGCGCGCCATGTCCTGCACCTGGCTGAACTGCTGCGTCGCCGGGTCGAAGACGGTCGTCGTGCGGATGCCGCGGAAGGGGTTGTACTGCAGATTGCCGCCGACGGTCAGCACCCGGCCGTCGGGCAGGAACGTCATCGCGTTGCAGAACAGATCCCAGGGGATGCTCTGGGTGGCGAAGGCGCCGGTGACCGGGTCCCACACGGTGGCCCGATACGTGGTGACCGTGGGGTCGTTCTCGGAGCCGGCGACGATCGAGCACGCGACCGGTGCGCAGCAGCGCCGCGTGGATCGGGTTGATCGGCACGGTCTGCCGCAGCGTCCGCCACTCGCCGACGACGTTGACCTGCGCCTGGGCGGCGCCGGGGAACCCGATTCCGGCAATCGTGAGCGTGAGTACGCAGGATCTCGAGCGCGAGACGACGGCAGACGGACGGCCGACTCGAGCAGTCCACAAACCCTCGAGTTGTCCATTTTCCGTGCCAGGGACTCGACGGTCGGGACTCGCGGCCCTGGACACTGGCCGCGATGCAGCCGAATGCCGGAGTGCGGTAACGGGACCCGCGTGTGCAGGAGGCGTGCACGCTAGGTCCGCGCGGTGTCGTCCCTCCGCTAGGAGCGCCTAGCCCCTGGTACGTGACGTGCACGCGAGTCCCCGCATGACCGTCTCGGTGGTCATTCCGACTTACAACCGGGCGGGCACGGTGGTCGACGCGGTGCGCAGCGTGCTGGCGCAGCGGTTCGAGGACCTCGAGCTGATCGTCGTGGACGACGGTTCGACCGACGACACCGCCGCGCGCCTGGCGGCGATTCCCGATCGTCCGGCTGCGCTACGTGCACGGACCCCACGCGGGCGTGTCGGCCGCACGCAACCTCGGCGTTCGTCACGCCACCGGGTCACTGATCTCCTTTCTGGATTCCGACGATCTCTGGCTGCTCGGACAAGCTCGGCAGCGAGGTGGCGGTGCTCGCCGAGCATCCGGACGTGGACGCGGTCTTCTCGGATCTCGAGAAGCGCCACGGTGATCGGGTGTTCGCCTCGTTCATGCGCCAGACGGCGGTGTTCTCTCGGCGCCTGCCCAGTACGCCCGGGGGGCCTCGTGCGGCTCGAGCCACGCGAGCTACGGCTGTGCCTGCTCGAGGAGGTGCCGATCAAGCCGAGCGCACTCACCCTGCGCCGGGCCGCCTTCGACGAGCTCGGCGGATTCGACGAGACGTGGTCGTCCTCCGAGGACTGGGAGCTCCTGCTGCGGCTGGCCCGCACCCATCGCTTCGCCTACATCGACCGGCCGCTGGCCGTGCTGCACATCTCGCCCGACTCGCTGCACCTCATGGATCAGACGCGGGGAGAGACGGCGATGATCCGGCTGCTGGCCCGCGAGCGCGCGAGCCTGACCGGCGACGTCGAAGCGCTGGCAGCGGTCCGGCGCGGGCTGGTGACGCGCATCAAGCATTTCGCGTGGCATTACGTGGACCGCGGGCAGCGCGTCCGCGCGTGCCGCGTCTTCCTGAATGGCTTCGCCCTCACCGGCGCTCCCGGGCTCTTCGCCCGTGCGCTGGCGGTCTGGCTTCCGTTGTCCTGGCGGTCGACGTCGTTGACCTGCGCCCGAGGATCCGGCCCTCGCCCGCTTGTGACTGCGAGCGGCCCGTTCAGATCAGCCGTTCGCGCAGGTGCCGCAGCACGCGCGCGATCACACCCGGCCGCAGTGCACGGATCTGGCGCCGACGCCCGCGGGTCGGCCGCGTAATCGGGTGTCGCGTCGCCAGCGCGGCCCGGGCGCCGCGCGCGGCGTCGACCAGCGCGCGCCGATAGGTCGGCAGCTCGCCGGCCCGGGCGGCCGCGAACGCCCATCAGGGCCAGGTCGCGGCCGATGGAGACGGCGGCCGCGCCGGCGGGGAGATTGCGCAGCGCGACCCACACCGCGTTGCGCGTGAACGTGTAGTAGATGCGGCTCGACGGGCGGACGCTCGCCTCGACGTGGTGATGCACGCGCACGCTCGGCGCGTAGACGAGATCGTGCCCGGCGTCGAGCGAGGCGGAACGCCAGGTCCCAGCCCTCGTGGCCGATGAAGAGCGGCGGCCAGTAGCCGCCGGCGGCCAGGAATGCCTCGCGCCGGCACGCCGAGGCGCCCTCCAGCACGTAGTCGGTGACGAACTCTCGCTCGCCCCACACCTCGGGGTCGCGCGGGTGGCACCAGTCGCGGCGGCAGAGCCGCGCCGTCCGGACCCACGATCATGAAGTTCACCACGGCCGCGCGTGGATGGCGCTCGAAGCACCTCCAGCGCCGGCTCGACGTCGTCGGGCGTGGTGAGCTCCACGTCGTTGTCGAGGGTGAGCACGATGTCGCCCTTGGCGGCGGCCACGCCGACGTTGCGCGCGGCCGCCGCGATGTTCGCGGGCAGCGCACCAGGTGGACGTCGGGAAACTCGTCGCGCACCATCTCGGCGCTGCCGTCGGTGGAGGCGTTGTCCACGGCGAGGATCTCGACGGGGTGGCGCTGGGCGCCGCGCGGCCTCCAGCGCGCGCCGGAGCGCGTCGCGCCGCTGGTAGTTCAGGATCGCGATCGAGACCAGCACCTCAGTTCGGCACCTGCCGGCGGATCCACGGCCCGAGCGTGTTGGCCACCGGCATCGGCAGCCGCTTCCACGCGCGGACCATGAGGTCGTAGCGGCTGGCGTCGCGGTCCACCGAGGGCGGCGCGCCGGGCCGGGCGTCGATGAAGAGCCACGGCAGCGGTGGGGCTGGGCGCCCCACTGGCGCTTGAACTCGAACGTCCCGGCGTTCCGGAACGAGCGGCCGAGGTCGAGCGTGCGGTAGCCCTCCGGCAGCCGAGCCGGATGACCTCCCAGTACAGGACGAAGTTCGGACAGAGCGCGAAGGCCTCCCGCAGCGACGACACCCACGGGACCATGATCGTGTCGCGGAAGAACAGGCAGATCGCCGCGCCGACGGCGCGACCGTCACGGTCGCGCACGAGCAGCACGCGGGCGGTGTCGGGCAGCGCGGCGAGCATCGCCCGGAAGAAGCCGCGACTGTGGACCGGCGAGCCGAGGTCGCGCATGTTCACCGCGTACACCGGGTAGAACTCGTCGAGCGCCTCGTCGCCCGCCCCACGTGGCCGTGAGCCCGAGCTTGCTCGCCCTTGCGGACGCGGTTGCGCCGCTCGGACGGCAGCGCCTTCCACACCGCCTCCTCGGTGGTGAGCTCGAGCAGCATCGTCACGCGGCCCTCGGTCGTCGGGCCAGGGCAGCGGCTCGGGATGGAACTGGCGCAGGCCGAGCGTCCGGGCCGCGGCCTCGCGGGCCACGGCCAGCGCCGCTTCGACGAGCGCCGTCTCGACGCCCCGGCCCGGCTCGGCGAGCACGCCGCCGTAGTCGAGGAACGGCATCGACACCAGGCGGCGGCCGAAGAGGCGGCTGCGCACATGATGAGCGGCAGCACGCCCACGACCTCGCCGTCGCCGTCGTCGGCGGTGAGGTAGACGCTCTCGTGCCCGTAGGCCTCGCGCGCGATCGTCGCCCCACGCCGACAGATGGGCGACGGTCGCGCGCGGGTGGTGTTCGACGAAGCGATCCCACGACTTGTCGACCTCGGAAGCTCGGGTGATGGTGATCATGGCCAGGCTCCGCGCAAGTCGGATGCCATGGGCTGACGCTCCTCACCCCGGCCGGAAACGCGCTTGGAGTCCCCCGCGGAAGGGGAAGATGGGTCGGCGCGTGCAGACCCTCGGTACTTCAAGGGAAAGCGCGTCGCGGCACGCAGCTGGTGCGCTGCGGGGCGCGAACCTGGCCGCCTTGGCGCAAGCCCAAACACGTGTCAGAGGGGCGACACCCCCCCCGTCAACGCTGTGTCGCTTCAATCGGATCGTAGAAATGCCAACACCTTCATCGACGCACACCTAGCCGCATCTCAGGTCTGGCGCAGCCTTTGCCGACCCCGCCCGATGGGCAAGCGGCTTCCATAGCTGTTGTAAAAAATCCAAGCAACGGGGGTGTGCTGCATGCGGCGGATCTCGATGGTCTTCGGCTCGGTGCTCCTCGTGCTCGCGAGCCTCGGTTCCGGCCTCGGCCCAGAACGACTGCCTCGTCGGCGGGGGCCTCACCGCGTTGCCGACGGTGACGCTCGGCCCCAACCTGCTCAGCAACGGCGGCTTCGAAACGATGAGTGGAAGCGCTCCCGCCTCCTGGAGCCGGGTACGGGCTGGGGCGTGGACCAGCTCGTCAAGCACTCGGGCACCTTCAGCTACCGAGCCACCGGCAACTTCGCCACCGCGACGCAGACCGTCCCGCTCAAGAAGGGCGTCTACAAGCTCTCGGGCTGGATCCGGACGCAGGGGGTCGGCAGCGGCACGACCAACGGCGTGCGGCTGCAGTTCGACCTGCCGCCCGGCCGTCAACGACTGGAAGACGACCGACGTCATCTCCGGCACCCGGGACTGGACGCTGTTCGAGCTGCCGAACCTCGTCGTCACCCAGGACGCCACGGTGACGATCAGGCTCGAGAACTTCAACAACACGGCGGGCACCGCCTGGTTCGACGACGTGCAAGCTCCAGGAGCAGCAGGGCAAGGCCGTCGAGGTCTTCATGCTCTATCCGAACTTCCGCGGCATGCTCTTCGACGACCAGCCGCAGACGATGAAGTTCGACGTCACGGTCACGCCGCCCGGCGGCGACTTCGGCAGGTACCGCGTGGCGGGCACGCTCAAGGACGAGGCCACCGGCCAGGTGCTGGTGAGCCGAGAACTATCGCGGCGGCCGCCGAACTTCGTGGCCGAGCTCGAGGGTGGCTCGATGCAGACCCGGCCGCCCCTACCTGGCCTCCTTCTCGCTCGTGAACCGCTCGAACAACGCCACGTCTCGACCTATCCGGCCTACCGGGTCTCCAGGTGCCCGGCGTCGGCCCGGACATCGATGAACGTGTCGTTCGATGCCAAGAACCGCGTGCTCGTGCGCGACGTGCCGCGCTTCGTGCTCGGCGTCTACGACTCCGGCTCGAGCTACAGCGACCAGGACGCGTTCTGGGAGAATCAGCTGTGGTCGCCGACCGGCGAGCGTCGCATGGACGGCATGAACATCAACTTCTACCTGAACTACTGGTACGGCGAGGCGCCCGCCGACGCGATGAAGTCGCTGATGGACAACCTCGCACAAGCACGACGTCATGTATCTGCAGACGGGCAACTGCTTCGACAAGTTCCCGGCCGGCAGCAACTTCCTGATCAACAGCTCGGACGCGTACGTGCGCGACATCGGCGCGCACCCGGGCCTCGGCCGGCTACTACACGATCGACGAGTGCATCTCGACGCTCATCCCGGGCGCCTTCGCCCAGTACGACCGGCTGCGCCGGCTGGATCCCGACAGCCTCACGTTCATGACCAACTTCGGTCGACCGGACCTCGTGCTGTGGCGCGACAGCGTGGACATCCTGTCGACCGACCCGTACCCGCTGTACAGCACCGAGCCGAGCCGGCGGCTACAACCACGGCGAGGTCGGCGACTGGACCGCCAAGACCCGCGACGCCGTCAAGGACGCGCGGCCGGTCATGACCGTTCTGCAGTTCTTCAAGTTCACACCGCAGGGCCGCTTCCCGACGCTGCCCGAGATGCGCAACCACGCCCTGGATGGCGATCGTCGAAGGCGCGCGCGGTCTGTTCGTGGTGGAACCTCGGTGTCAACGGGCTCAAGGACGTCTGCGCGGGCTGGTGCGCCCAGAAGACGGGATACATGAACAACCTCAAGACGGTGATCAACGAGGTCGCCGCGCTGGAGCCGGTCTGCTGGCCGACGACGCGCCCGGCGCGCTCGCCGGCAATTCCAACCCGAGCGCGATCCGCACCAAGGTCAAGCTGCTCAACGGCCGCGGCTACGTCTTCGCCTACAACACGACGGACGCGGCAGGCCAGCGCGACCTTCACCTGGAACACCGCGCCGGGGTCGGTGACGGTCAATGCCGAGAACCGGACGCTCGTCCGCCTCCGGGCAACTCGTTCACCGACTCCTTCGGTCCCTATCAGGCCCACGTCTACGTGCTCGGCAACGGCGGCGCCAGCGTGCCGGGCGGCGGCGCGTCGGGTCCGGGTATCCCGAATTCCGGCGCCGGAGCGCCGACGGTCGCCTTCGTCAATCCCGCCGAGGGCGCGACCGTCAGCCAGACCGGGACGGTGACGCTGGCGGCCGCTGGTGGCACCGGCAACTACACGTACATCCTCGCGGTCAACGGGACGGGCGTGTACACGGGCACCAATCCGACGTTCAGCTGGAACACGAAGAACTTCCCGAACGGCCCTCAGCAGTTGACGGCCACGGTGAAGGACGGATCCGGCCGCACGGGCCTGGCCATTCGGAACGTCACCATGTCGAACGCGAGCGGCGGACTGACGGTCTCGATGACCCAGCCGGACCGACGGCGCGACGGTCAGTGGCACCCCCAACGCGATCGTGTGGGTGAGCGGCGCGGGAAGCGGCACCAAGACCTACACACTGAGCGCCGACGGCCAGACCGTGGCCACGATGCAGACGGCGTCGACCAGCGCCGTGACGATCCCGTGGAACACGCGGAGTGTGGCCGACGGCAGCCGGGTGCTGGCGATGTCGGTTCGCGACGCGGCGGGCAAAACGGGCAGCACGAATCCGACGACTGTGACCGTGGCCAATGGCGCGGGGTCACCGCCCCCCAACTCCGAACCGCCGACCTCAGAGCCGCCGACGGGCGGAGGCCTGACCGTGTCGGTGACCCAGCGCTCAACGGCGTGACGGTCAGTGGCACCCACAACGCGATCGTGTGGGTGGACGGCGCCGCGAGCGGATCAAGACCTACACGCTGAGCGTCGCCGGCCAGACCGTGGGCACCATGCAGACGGCGTCGACCAGCGCCGTGACGATCCCGTGGAACACGCGCAGCGTGGCCGACGGCAGCCGGGTGCTGGCGGTGTCGGTCCGCGACGCTGCGGGCAAGACGGCTAGCAAGAGCGTGACCGTGACCGTGCGCAATGGCTCGACGCACCGCCACCCACCTCGCCGCCGCCGACGGGCGGAGGCCTGACCGTGTCGGTGACCCAGCCGCTCAACGGCGTGACGGTCGGTGGCACCCACGAACGCGATCGTGTGGGTGAACGGTGCCGGAAGCGGATCCAAGACCTACACGCTGAGCGTCGCCGGCCAGACCGTGGCCACCATGCAGACGGCCTCGACCGGTCCGGTGACGATCCCGTGGAACACGCGGAGTGTGGCCGACGGCAGCCGGGTGCTGACGGCGTCGGTCCGCGACGCCGCGGGTAAGACCGGCAGCAAGGCCGTGACGGTGACCGTGCGCAATGGCGCCGTCACCTCGGGGGCGCCGGTCCCAGCGTCGCCGACCGGTGGCCTCACGGTCTGGGTGACCGAGCCCACCGGCGGCGAGACGGTGCGAGGCACCCACTGGGCGGTGGTCTGGCTCAACGGCGCCGCGGGCGGCTCGAGGACCTTCACGCTGAGCGTCGCCGGTCAGACGGTGGCGACCTTCACGAGCACGTCGTCTGGACCCGTGACGATCCCGTGGAATACCAGGAGCGTCGCCGACGGCAGCCGCGCGCTGACCGCGACCGTCCGCGACCCGGCCGGCAAGACAGGGAGCACGAGCGTCACGGTGACCGTGCGTAACAGCACGGCGGCGACGCCGCCGCCGGCCGGCGCACTGTCGGTCGCGATCACCCAGCCGCAGAATACGCGGATCGTGAACGGCACCACATCGGTCGTCGTGTGGGCCGAGGGGACCAACGGCGCCAGCAACACGTTCACGCTCGCGGTCGACGGCGTGACAGTCGGCACGCAGACCGCCGCGGTCCGCGGTCCGGTCGCCATTCCGTGGAACACGAGATCGAAGGCCAACGGCACCCGCACCCTGACCGCGACGGTGCGAGACGCTACCGGCAGGACTGCGAGCACGACCGTCACCGCGGTGGTGAAGAACTGACATGGGCACCGTGAGCCGTGCTCGCAGTCCTGCCGGTAGCGTCTCGTACCGTCGCGGTCAGGGTGCGGGTGCCGTTGGCCTTCGCTCTCGTGTTCCACGGAATGGCGACCGGGCCACGGACCGCGGCGGTCTGGGTGCCCACTGTCACGCCGTCGACCGCGAGTGTGAACGTGTTGCTGGCGCCGTTGGTCCCCTCGGCCCACACGACGACCGATGTGGTGCCATTCACGATCCGGGTATTCTGCGGCTGGGTGATCGCGAGCGACAGTGTTCCGGCCGCCGGCGGCGTCGCCGCCGTGCTGTTACGCACGGTCACCGTGACGCTCGTGCTCCCTGTCTTGCCGGCCGGGTCGCGGACGGCCACGGTCAGCGCGCGGCTGCCGTCGGCAACGCTCCTGGTATTCCACGGGATGGACACGGGTCCAGACGACGTGCTCGTGAAGGTCGCCACCGTCTGACCGGCGACGCTCAGCGTGAAGGGCGCCCTCGAGCCGCCCGCGGCGCCGTTGAGCCAGACCACCGCCCAGTGGGTGCCTCGCACCGTCTCGCCGCCGGTGGGCTCGGTCACCCAGACCGTGAGGCCACCGGTCGGCGACGCTGGGACCGGCGCCCCCGAGGGGTGACGGCGCCATTGCGCACGGTCACCGTCACGGCCTTGCTGCCGGTCTTACCCGCGGCGTCGCGGACCGACGCCGTCAGCACCCGGCTGCCGTCGGCCACACTCCGCGTGTTCCACGGGATCGTCACCGGACCGGTCGAGGCCGTCTGCATGGTGGCCACGGTCTGGCCGGCGACGCTCAGCGTGTAGGTCTTGGATCCGCTTCCCGGCACCGTTCACCCACACGATCGCGTTGTGGGTGCCACCGACCGTCACGCCGTTGAGCGGCTGGGTCACCGACACGGTCAGGCCTCCGCCCGTCGGCGGCGGCGAGGTGGGTGGCGGTGACGTCGAGCCATTGCGCACGGTCACGGTCACGCTCTTGCTAGCCGTCTTGCCCGCAGCGTCGCGGACCGACACCGCCAGCACCCGGCTGCCGTCGGCCACGCTGCGCGTGTTCCACGGGATCGTCACGGCGCTGGTCGACGCCGTCTGCATGGTGCCCACGGTCTGGCCGGCGACGCTCAGCGTGTAGGTCTTGATACCGCTTGCGGCGCCGTCCACCCACACGATGGCGTTGTGGGTGCCACTGACCGTCACGCCGTTGAGCGGCTGGGTCACCGACACGGTCAGGCCTCCGCCCGTCGGCGGCTCTGAGGTCGGCGGCTCGGAGTTGGGTGGCGGTGACCCCGCGCCATTGGCCACGGTCACAGTCGTCGGATTCGTGCTGCCCGTTTTGCCCGCCGCGTCGCGAACCGACATCGTCAGCACCCGGCTGCCGTCGGCCACACTCCGCGTGTTCCACGGGATCGTCACGGCGCTGGTCGACGCCGTCTGCATCGTGGCCACGGTCTGGCCGTCGGCGCTCAGCGTGTAGGTCTTGGTGCCGCTTCCCGCGCCGCTCACCCACACGATCGCGTTGGGGGTGCCGCTCGACCGTCGCGCCGTCGGTCGGCTGGGTCATCGAGACCGTCAGTCCGCCGCTCGCGTTCGACACGGTGACGTTCCGGATGGCCAGGCCGGTGCGGCCGGATCCGTCCTTCACCGTGGCTGTCGTCGTTGATTGCCGTTCGGGAAGTTCTTCGTGTTCCAGCTGAAGGTCGGATTGGTGCCGGTGTACACGCCCAGCCCGTTGACGGCGAGGATGTACGTGTAGCCGCCGCTACCACCGGCGGCGGCAAGGGTCCCCCGTCGAGGTCTGGCTGACGGTCGCGCCCTCGGCGGGATTGACGAAGGCCACCGTGGGCGCGCCGGGAGAGTTCGGCGTACTCGGGCCGGGCGAGCCGGCCCCCGGCACGCTCGCGCCGCCGCTGCCGAGCACGTAGACGTGAGCCTGATAGGGACCGAACGAGTCGATGACGAACGAGCTGCCGGAGGCGGAGAGCGTCCGGTTCTCGCCATTCACCGTGACCGATCCCGGCGCGGTGTTCCAGGTGAAGGTCGCATTGATCGTCGCGGCCGTGGTGTTGTACGCGAACGCGTAGCCTCGACCGTCGACGAGCTTGACCTTGGTGTGGATCGCGCTCGGGTTGGAGTTGCCGGGGAGCGCTCCGGGGACGTCATCGGCGAGAATGACCGGCTCCAGCGCGGCGACCTCGTTGATCACCGTCTTGAGGTTGTTCAGGTACCCCGTCTTCTGGGCGCACCAGCCCGCGCAGACGTCTTTGAGCCCGTTGACACCGAGGTTCCACCAGAACAGACCCGCGCGCGCCTTCGACGATCGCCATCCAGGCGTGGTTACGCATCTCCGGCAGCGTGGGGAAGCGGCCCTGCGGCGTGAACTTGAAGAACTGCAGCACGGTCATGACCGGCCGCGCGTCCTTGACGGCGTCGCGGGTCTTGGCGGTCCAGTCGCCGACTTCGCCGTGGTTGTAGCCGCCGCTCGGCTCGGTCTGTACAGCGGGTACGGGTCGGTCGACAGGATGTCCACGCTGTCGCGCCACAGCACGAGGTCCGGCCGACCGAAGTTGGTCATGAACGTGAGGCTGTCGGGATCCAGCCGGCGCAGCCGATCGTACTGGGCGAAGGCGCCCGGGATGAGCGTCGAGATGCACTCGTCGATCGTGTAGTAGCCGGCATTGGCGGGGTGCGCACCGATGTCGTGTACGTACGCGTCGGAGCCATTGATCAGGAACTGCGAACCGGCCGGGAACTGGTCGAAACAGTTCCCCGTCTGCAGATACATGACGTCGTGCTTGGCGAGGTTGTCCATCATCGACTTCATCGCATTGGCGGGCGCCTCGCCGTACCAGTAGTTGAGATAGAAGTTGAAGTTCATGCCGTTCAGGCGACGCTCGCCGGTCGGCGACCACCAGGAGATCTTCCCAGAACGCGTCGGTGGTGTTGTAGCTCATGCCGTTGTCGTAGACACCGAGCACGAAGCGCGGCACGCCGTGCACGAGGACGCGATTCTTGGCATCGAACGACACGTTCATCGATGTCCGGGTCGCCCCGGGCACCTTGGACACGCGGTACGCCGGATAGCTCGAGACGACCGTGTTGTTCGAGCGGTTCACGAGCGAGAAGGTGACCAGGTAGGCCCGGCCGGGCTGCATCGAGCCACCCTCGAGGTCGGCCACGAAGTTCGGGGCCGCCGCATAGTCACGGCTCAGGAGCTCCTGGCCGGAGACCTCGTCCTTGAGCACGCCCCGCACGCCGTAGCCTCCGAAGTCGCCGCCGGGAGGTGTGACAGTCAGATCGAACTTCATGGTCTGCGACTGATCGTCGAAGAGCATGCCCCGGAAGTTCGGATAGAGCATGAAGGCCTCGACGTCCGAGCCCTTGTGCTCCTCGAGCTTCAGGTCGTCGAACCAGACCGTGCCCGCCGTGTTGTTGAAGTTCTCCAGCCTGATCGTCACGACGGCGTCCTCGGTGACCACGAGGTTCTCGACCTCGAACAGCGTCCAGTCCCGGGTGCCGCCGATCAGGTCGGTCTGCTTCCACTCCCCGACGGCCGGACGGCGGTCGAACTGCAGCCTCACCCCTCTGGTGGTACCGGTGCTGATCCCCTGCGTCCGGATCCAGCCCGAGAGCTTGTAGACGCCCTTCTTGAGCGCCACGGTCTGTGTCGCGCTGGCGAAGTTGGCCGTGGCTCGGTAACTGAAACTGCCCGAATGTTTGATCAGTTGATCCACGCCCCAGCCTTTACCCGTGCTCCAGGCGGCGGGTGCGCTTCCACTCATCGTTTCGAAGCCACCGTTGCTGAGCAGATTGGGGCCGAGCGTGGAGTTAGGAAGCGCCGTGAGACCACCGCCAATGAGGCCAGTCGTTTGCGCCGAGGCCGGAACCAGGCTCACGAGCGCAAGGAGGACCGAGCCCAAGATCATCGAGATCCGCCGCACACCCCCACGTTGCTTGGAGTATTTACAACGCTCTGTGAAGCTGCTTGCCTATCGGGTGGGGGTCGGCAATCGCTGCGCCATACCTAGATGGCGGCTAGGTGTGCGTCGATGAAGAGGTTGGAATTTCTACGACGATTTGAAGCGACACATCGTTGACGGGGTAGTAGTCGCCCCCCTGACAGTGTTTGGGATTGCGCCAAGGCGGCCAGGTTCGCGCCCCCGAAGCGCACCAAACTGCGTGGCCGCGACGCGGGCTTTCCCTTGAAGTACCGAGGGTCTGCACCCGCCGACCCAATCTTCCCCTTCCGCGGGGGACTCCAAGCGCGTTTCCGGCCGTGGGGAAAAGCGTCAGCTTATGGCATCTATTTGCGGCGAGCCTGCCCATGCTCAGCGTGGCCCGAGCTTCCCGAGGTCAACAAATCGTGGAATCGATTCGTCGAACACCACCCGCGAGCGACCGTCGCTCACCTCTCGCCCTGGGGCGAGATCGCGCGTGAGGCCTACGGTCACGAGAGCATCTACCTGACCGCCCAGGACGGCGACGGGGAGGTCGTGGGCGTCCTGCCGCTCATCATGGTCCGCAGCCGGCTCTTCGGCCGCCGCCTGGTGTCGATGCCGTTCCTCGACTACGGCGGCGTGCTGGCCGAGCCTGGCCTGGGCGTCGAGACGGCACTCGCGGAAGCGGCGCTGGCCGTCGCCCGCGAGGCCTCGGCCCGGACGCTGGGCCTGCGGCAGCTGTACCCCGAGCCGGTGCCCTGGCCGACGACCGAGGGCCGCGTGACGATGCTGCTCGAGCTCACGACCGAGGATGCCGTCTGGAAGGCGCTGCCGTCGGAGCGTCGCAACCGCGTCCGCAAGGGCGGCAAGCTCGGACTCACGGCCACGTGGGGCGGGCCCGAGTCGCTCGACGAGTTCTACCCGGTCTACGCCATGAACATGCGCGATCTCGGCTCGCCGGTCCACAGCCGGCGTTTTTCCAGGCGATGCTGGCCGCCCTGCCCGACACCGCCCGCGTGCTGCTGGTGCGTGACCGTGGTGGGCGCGCGGTCGGCGCGGCCGTCTGCCTCTTCTTCCGGGACACGATCATGGTCCCGTGGGTGTCCTCGTTGCGGGAGGCCTTCGCCCTCTGCCCGAACTTCGTGCTGTACTGGGAAGTCATCCGGCTCGGCTGTCGCGAGGGCTACCGCACGCTCGATCTCGGCCGCTCGTTCAGGAACGCCGGGACGTTCGAGTTCAAGCGCCAGTGGGGGGCTCAGCCCCATCCGCTGCCGTGGCTCTTCGTGGATACCAAGCCCGGCGCGCCGCCCTCGGTGGACCGTGACGCCAGCCGCTACGACCTCATGGTCCGCGCGTGGAAGTGGCTGCCGATGCCGGTGGCCAACACGCTGGGGCCATGGATCCGTCGTCAGGTGCCGAACTGAGGTGCTGGTCTCGATCGCGATCCTGAACTACCAGCGGCGCGACGCGCTGCGGCGCGCGCTGCTGGCCGCCCGGCGGCAGCGCCAGCCCGTCGAGATCCTGGCGGTGGACAACGCCTCCACCGACGGCAGCGCCGAGATGGTGCGCGAGGAATTTCCCGACGTCCACCTGGTGCAGCTGCCCGAGAACATTGCGGCGGCCGCGCGCAATGCCGGCGTGGCCGCCGCCAAGGGCGACATCGTGCTCACCCTCGACAACGACGTGGAGCTCACGACGCCGGACGATGTCGACCGCGCGCTGGAGGCCTTCGAGCGCCATCCACGCGCAGCCGTGGTCAACTTCATGATCGTGGGTCCGGACGGCGGGCTGTGCCGGCGCGACTGGTGCCATCCGCGCGACCCTGGCGAGTGGGGGGATCGAGAGTTCGTGACCGACTACGTGCTGGAAGGTGCCTCGGCGTGCCGGCGAGACGCGTTCCTGGCCGCCGGCGGGTACTGGCCCCCGCTATTCATCGGCCACGAGGGCTGGGACCTGGCGTTCCGCCTGCTCGACGCCGGGCACGATCTGGTCTACGCGCCGAGCGTGCGCGTGCATCACCACGTCGAGGCGAGCGTCCGCCCGTCGAGTCGCATCTACTACACGTTCACGCGCAACGCGGTGTGGGTCGCGCTCCGCAATCTCCCCGCCGGCGCGGCCGCCGTCTCCATCGGCCGCGACCTGGCACTGATGGGAGTTGCGGCCGCGCGGGCCGGCGAGTTGCCGACCTTGGCGCGCGCTGGTGGACGCCGCGCGCGGCGCCCGGGCCGCGCTGGCAACGCGACACCCGATTACGCGGCAGACCCGCGGGCGTCGGCGCCAGATCCGTGCACTGCGGCCGGGTGTGATCGCGCGCGTGCTGCGGCATCTGCGCGAGCGGCTGATCTGAACGGGCCGCTCGCAGTCACAAGCGGGCGGGGGCCGGATCCTGGGCGAGGTCAACGACGTCGACCGCCAGGACAACGGAAGCCAGACCGCCAGCGCACGGGCGAAGAGCCCGGGAGCGCCGGTGAGGGCAAAGCCATTCAGGAAGACCCGGCTGGCGCGGACGCGCTGCCCGCGGTCCACGTAATGCCACGCGAAATGCTTGATGCGCGTCACCAGCCCGCGCCGGACCGCTGCCAGCGCTTCGACGTCGCCGGCCAGGCTCGCGCGCTCGCAGCCGGATCATCGCCGTCTCTCCCCGCGTCTGATCCATGAGGTGCAGCGAATCGGCCGAGATGTGCAGCACGGCCAGCGGCCGGTCGATGTAGGCGAAGCGATGGGTGCGGGCCATCCTCAGCAGGAGCTCCCAGTCCTCGGAGGACGACCACGTCTCGTCGAATCCGCCGAGCTCGTCGAAAGCGGCCCGGCGCAGGGTGAGTGCGCTCGGCTTGATGGGCACCTCCTCGAGCAGGCACAGGCGTAGCTCGCGTGGCTCGAGCCGCAGGAGGCCCCCCGGCCGACTGGGCAGGAGCCGAGAGAACACCGCCGTCTGGCGCATGAACGAGGCAAACACCCGATCCCCGTGGCGCTTCTCGAGATCCGAGAAGACCGCGTCCACGTCCGGATACTCGGAGAGCACCGCCACCTCGCTGCCGAGCTTGTCCGAGCACGGAGGAGTCGTCGGAATCCAGAAAGGAGATCAGTGACCCGGTGGCGTGACGAACGCCGAGTCCTCGCGGCTGACACGCCAGCATGGGCTCTTGCACGTAGCGCAGGCGGACATCGGGAATCGCCGCCAGGCGCGCGGCGGCGTAGCAGATCGAGCCGTCGTCCACGACGATCAGCTCGAGGTCCTGCGAACCGCTGCGCCAGCACGCTGCGCACCGCGTCGACCACCGTGCCCGCCCGGTTGTAAGTCGGAATCACCACCGAGACGGTCATGCGGGGACTCGTGTGCACGTCACGTACCAGGGGGGGGCTCCTAGCGGAGGGACGACACCGCGCGGACCTAGCGTGCACGCCTCCTGCACACTCGGGCCCCGGTTACCGCACTCCGGCATTCGGCTGCATCGCGGCCAGTGTCCAGGGCCGCGAGTCCCGACCGTCGAGTCCCTGGCACGGCAAATGGACAACTCAGGGTTTGTGGACTGCTCGGTCGTCCGTCTGCCGTCGTCTCGCTCTCGAGATCCTCGTACTCACGCTCACGATTGCCGGAATCGGGTCCCCCGGCGCCGCCCAGGCGCAGGTCAACGTCGTGGGCCAGTGGCAAACGCTGGGGCAGACCGTGCCGATCAACCCCATCCACGCGGCGCTGCTGCGCACCGGTCGCGTGCTCATCGTCGCGGGCTCCGAGAACGACCCCACGGTCACCACGTATCGGACCACGGTGCGGGACCCGGTCACCGGCGCCTTCGCCACCCAGAGCATCCCCTGGGATCTGTTCTGCAAT
>CAVZOE010000033.1:0-74389 GCA_963776725.1 uncultured Candidatus Rokubacteria bacterium
GAGCAACCGACGAAGTTCGAGCTGGTCATCAACCTCAAGACCTCCAGAGCGCTTGGCCTCAAGTTCCCGCCGGCGCTGCTGGCCCGGGCGGGGATTCAGGCCATCGAAGAGGGCACCGTTTCCGCCGCCACTTTCAGATCGGTGTCACGGCCTGAAGCCGCTGAGGCTCGACGCTTACAATCACGGCGACGATCGCGGACGAGAGGTTGACGCGACGGCAGAAGGGTCTAGATTTCCACGACACGGTCGATTAGCTCAGTTGCAGAGCACCGGCCTCACATGCCGGGGGTCGCTGGTTCAAGTCCAGCATCGACCACCATTCACGACGCGGGGTTGCAAGACACCCCGCGTTTCGTATTCGTCCCGGTGCCGTAATGGTGCCACTTGACGTCGTCCATCGGTTCGCCGAGGTCGTGCGCCGCACCCTCTGCGGTCACCCAGCCCGAAAAAAGTGACGCCGCTGGAGCCGACGACAGTGAGCATGTAGCGGACCCCCCGGGTCTACCTGGCGCTCGGCGGTGACACGGTGCGTGCGCTCATCGCGCATGGCCTGCTCCGTCGTGTCCGGGTGCCCGCGCGTCACGGCCAAGCGGGCAAATGGCGGGGTGCGGAAGATCCTGCTCGATCGCCTGGACCTCACGCCCCAATCATCGCGTGGGCGATATGGCCGTGACCGCTGCTGGCGTGCGGCCTCACGGTCGCTCGGCCCACGGTGATGTGAGCATGATGTCTTCGAAGCGCCGCTTCCTCAACTCATGCGTTTACCCGGTGCTGGCGGCCCTGGAGGTCCCGAAACTGCTGCAGTGGCTGATGGAGACCCACAACGCTCGTCTCTGCCTTTCGCGCGTCGCCGCCGCGGAAGGCGTGCGCTTCAGCGCGAGCGCCGTCGTGCGGAATCCGACCGGCGATGCCGGCCGTATCCGGATAGGCAGGCATCGCCCTCGTCGAGGGTGAGCTGACGGTATGTGAGTACGGCGGTCACATCGAGATCGGCGAGTACAGCTACGTGGGAGTGAGCACGCGCGTGTGGTCTGGCGATCGGTGAAATCGGCCGCTACGTGTTGCTCGCGCAGAACGTGCACGTCATTGACACGAACGTCCACCAGCTCAGCGCGCTCGAGCGCGCCGAGCATTTCCTGCGCACGGAGGTTCACGGCCAGCCTTACCTGAGAGGCTCGATCAAGACCGGGCCCGTCGAGATCGGCGACCATGCCTGGCTGAACTTCGGGGTCAGCGTCCTGCGCGGCGTGAAGATCGGCGAAGGCGCAGTCATCGGCGCCGGCAGCCTGGTCACCAAGGACGTTCCGTCTTATACGCTCGCCGTCGGTAATCCCGCGCGCGTGATTCGGGAGGTTCCCCGGGATCGCGACCTGACCGTGCGCCTCAAGCTCGCCGAGGAGGCGGGCGCGCAGGCCGGGCTTTCGCGTCAGCCGTAGCACAACGCGCTTTGCGTTCTGTCACGTAGGGTCACTCCACGTCACTCGCTCTCCGAGCAGCTTGAACGGTCTCACATGCCGGGGTCGCTGGTTCAATTCGAGCATCGACCACCATTCACGGCGCGGGGTGACCCACCCCGCGTTCTGTTTTTCCCTCAGTCTCGTAGCCAGCCAGGCAGGTCAGGTTGCGCGGGATCGACGAGTGGCGGAAGATTGCCGCAGCGCTCAGCCGTCGGCAAGGAGGTGATCGACAGCCCTGCGGCACATGAGGCTTCCATCGCGGTATCCCTCTCAACCTCGAAGGGTGGTTACCATGTCCCGGAAACGTCTCCCTACCTGGCGCGTCGCCTTCGTGGGCCTCTTCACCGTGCTCGCGGTCGTGCCCATCGCCTCGGCGGATCGCCGCCCGTCGGATGATCAGGTCGCTTTCGCCGAGCGGGTCAGTGATCTCATGCTCAACGAGCTGGTCGCGGCGCTGTTCCAGGAATTCGACGAGACCACACCGGACAACGTGGCCGAGGGCAAGCAGGCCATCTCCCTCATCTTCAACGACGGCAATCGGAATATGCGACTGATCGGCACCTTCGCGCCGCTGCAGGGCGGCAACAACGACCGTCCCAGCGACCGCTTCGAGCGGCAGGCGCTCCAGCTCGCGCTGCAGGGCCAGCCGGATACCTCGGTCGAGCGCGTGGGGGGGCGCTGGGTCCTTCGGCGGTCGGTGCCGCTCAGCAACACGTTCCACCCGAACTGCGTGCTCTGCCACACGAACTTCACCAGCGAGTTCTTCACCGCGATGAACAATCCCGGGCAGTGGGCCGGCGCGCTGATGCTCCAGGTCCCGATCAACACGTCCGACGACTGATCGCTGGCTTCGAGAACGCGGGGCGCGGGCCTCGTGACCGCGCCCCCGCCGTTTCGCGTTCCCGGCGCCGGCCGCCTCTGGTGCCCGGTGGTACGATGACCGCAGTCGTATTGAGTCCGGTCCCGGGAGCGATGCAGATGAAGATCTGTATTTTCTTTGACGGGCAAAACTTCTACCGCTCGCTGCAGCGCTACGATGACACCCTGCGCGTGGACTACGATCGGCTCGCGGCGTGGATCACTCAGGCGGTCGGTGGAACCACCGCCATGTTCGGGGGCGCCTACTACTATGTCGGGGTCTCGCCCGACGCCCCGCAGGTGGTCGAGGGTTTCCTCAAGGGGCTGGAGCTACGCCCCGGCTACTTCGTGAAGCGCGATCCGCGTGTGCGGCGGACCGGCCGCTGTCCGGTGTGCGCCACCGAGTACGAGTACACGACCGAGAAGCGCGTGGATACCCGCCTGGTGGCCGACCTCATCCACTACGCGGCGAACGGCGCGTACGACGCCGCGGTGGTCGTCTCGGGTGACGACGACTTCGTCCCCGCGGTGGAGGCGGTCAACGCGCTGGGCAAGCAGGTGTGGGTGGCGACGTGGTCGGCCGAGGAGCTGTCCACGGACCTGCGCGTGCGGTGCTTCGGGCACATCCACCTGAGCGACGGCATCGGCGCCTTCCGCGTGGACCGGCTGCCGCGGGACCGGGAGCGCGTCAGTGCCCCGATCCGCGCCAACGGCCGGGGTCCTCGCCCCCCGGAGCGCGTCACCGCGTCGCCAGCCCGACTGTCGCCGGCCAGCATCCTGGAGCGCGGCCTGGGCGAATTGCAGCGGGCCGAGGCGCGGCTGCCGCACGTGAGCCGCGGCTATTTCGTCATGCGCTGGAAATCGCATCTGCTCCCGCCCTCCGGCCCCGAGCGCGAGCACCTCGTGCAGCACATGCTGGACGCGGGGGTGGCCGAGGAGTTCGAGGTCACCGGACCCGACGGCCGGATCGTCGTCGCCCTGCGCAGTCGCGAGACGGACGGCAACATCGCTCAGCCCGGCGCCTGAGGTGAGCTGAGCAAGAGCCACTGGTCGACGTCGCGCGCGGCGAGTACAATGGGTACATGCGGGTGATCAAGTACATCGTCATCGCGGGCGCGTTGAGCCTGATGGCCGTGTCGAGTGCGGTCGCCCAGGTCGAGATCGAGTCGGGCAAGCTCATTGCGCCGCCTCCGGAGCCTCGCATCGTCGTTCCGCCGCTGCACTACCAGACCACGCGTCCCCCGGATGCCGACTACTACGTGCCGAGCCTCATGGTCGAGCACGACCCGGCCTTCATCGAGCCTTTCGCGTCCGAGTACCAGACGGCGACCGGGTCCGGACGTATCGGCTTCGCCGGCTGGACTTCGCCGAACATTCCGGTGGGTGGCGCGGCTGGCGGCTACCGGGAAGACTTCGGCATACTCGGCTTCGGATTCTCCGTCACGTGGGACGGTCCGCCCGCGCCGAAGCCCCGCCCCCGTTAGGGTGACCGCTCCCGCCTGGCCGCACGGCGCCCGCGCGGCTTGCGCCTTCACGTTCGACCTCGACGCCGAGACCCTCTGGCTGGCGCGTGGCGTCACCGAGCCGGTCACACTCTCGCAGGGTACCTTCGGCGTGCTGGAGGCCCTTCCGCGCATCCTCGACTTGCTGCGCCAGGCCGATATCCGCGCGTCGTTCTTCGTCCCGGCCTGGGTCGCCGAGCATCACCCCGAGGCGGTGCCGGCCATCGTCGCCGGCGGCCACGAGGTGGGCTGCCACGGTGACGTGCACGAGCGCGTCAGCGATCTCGACGCCGTCCAGGAGGAGAAGATCCTCGTCCGCAGCCTCGAGGTTCTCACCCGCCAGGCGGGGCGGCGCCCGATCGGCTACCGGGCGCCGGCGTGGCAGCTCTCGGAGCGGACGCTGAGCCTGCTCGTGCGCCACGGCTTCGAGTACTCGTCGAACATGATGGATCGGCTGCGGCCCTACCTGCACGCGCCGCTCGAGGGCAAGCGCCTGGTCGAGATCCCGGTCTCCTGGGTGCTCGACGACGCGCCGTTCTTCATGTTCACCGGCCAGCGGGCCATGCAGCCGCCGGGCCCGGTGCTGCAGGGCTGGCTCACCGAGCTCGACGGCATCACGGAGAGCGGCGGGGTCACGAACTTCACCTTTCATCCGCAGATCATCGGGCGGCCGTCGCGGTTTGCCTGCCTGAAGGAGCTGGTGGAGCACGCCCGCCGCACGCCCAAGCTCTGGCTGGCGCGGCTCGATCAGATCGCCGCGCACGCCCGGACGGCGCTCGCCTGATGGCGCTGCTGCGCGGCAACCTGCACGCCCACACCACGTACTCCGACGGTGTCCGGACGCCGGCCGCGCTGGTGCGCGAGTACGAGAGCCGGGGCTACGATTTCCTCGCGATCACCGACCACGAGGACCACGACAACTGGGTGGAGCCCGGCTATCGCGAGGCCCTGGACCAGCTGCACTCGACCATGGTCCTGTTCCGGGGCATCGAGCTGAACTTCGACCCGCTCTCGCAGCACGTCGGCAAGGTGATCGGCGACCAGGAGGTCCTGTGGGTGCTCAATCATCCGGCCCGCTACAAGCTCAGCGTGGCCGAGACGGTCGAGCGCATGCGGATCATCCAGCGGGCGGGCTGGCCGCTGGCCGCGCTGGAGGTCACCGATACCGGGTTCTACCGGCCGCTGTACGACACCGACGAGATCCCGCTGGCGAAGATCGCCACCGACGATGCCCATCGCCCGCCTCACTTTGGCCGGGCATGGATCGAGGTCGAGGCCCCGCGCGACCGCGACGCGATCATCCGTGCCATCCGGGCGGGCGATTTCCGCATGGGCTTCGCCGAGCGCTGACCGCCGCGCGCCCGCCAAAGGCCCTGTGGTAGCCTTTGGCCGCCCAGACTCCCCCACGAGAGGCGAGCCATGCAGACCATCCGGATAGGCCACAGCCCCGATCCCGACGACGCGTTCATGTTCTACGCGCTGACGGCCGGGAAGGTGACGATCCCCGGCGTGCGGATCGAGCACGTGCTGGAGGACATCGAGACGCTGAACCGCCGCTCGCGCACCGGCGAGCTGGAGGTCACGGCCGTGTCGTTCGCGACGTACCTGCTGATCGCCGAGCAGTACCGGATGATGGATCCGGGCGCCTCGATGGGGAAGGGCTACGGCCCGATCCTGGTTGCCCGCGAGCCGATTCCCGCCGCCGAGCTCGCGACGCGGGTCACCGCCATCGCGGGCAAGCACACGACGTCCGCGCTGCTCCTGCGTCTCTACGTGGGCGACCCGCCGCTCATCGAGGTGGCCTTCGACAAGATCCCCCACGCGGTCCAGGAGGGCCAGGCCGATCTCGGCCTGCTGATCCACGAGGGCCAGATCACGTACCAGAAGATGGGCCTCACCAAGGTCCTCGACCTCGGCGAGAGCTGGCAGCGTGACACGGGCCTGCCGTTGCCGCTCGGCTGCAACGTCATGCGCCGCGACCTCGGCGATGCGACCCATCGCGCCCTATCCCAGGGGCTGCGCGACTCCATCGCCTGGGCTCACGCCAACGTCGACGAAGCGCTCGAGTACGCGATGCGCTACGGGCGCGGGATCGACAAGGAAACGTGTCGCCGGTTCGTGCTCATGTACGTCAACGACTTCACGCTCGCGCTCGGCCGCGACGGGCCGCGCTGCCATCGACCGCCTCTTCTCGCATGGCCCACCAAAAAGGTCTGATCCCCGCCGTTCCTCAGATCGACCCCGTGTAGTCCTCTCTTCACCCGGCGGACAGCCGGGGGATGGGGCAGCCCCTCGGGGACCACGTACGCGGCGGCCGACTCGGGCCCGCCTTGGCTGGGCTCCATCTCTCAGAGGGCGTGCGCTTCGGGTTGGAGGGGAACGGGTCCTCGAGGCCCTGCCCCATCCCCCGGCGTCCGCCGGGTGGCGGGCGAGACGTACGCTGGGCGGACTTTAGGGACGACCAGACCCCTCGTCAGGATCGGTGGGTTCAGTAGCGGGCGAGGATTTCGTATTCGGTGGTGCGTTGGGCGGGGGTGAAGCCGGCTTCGCGGATCAGGGTGACGATTTCTTCGACGGTGACCTTGTTGACGTAGTCGGCGGCCTTGTGGACGTTTTCTTCGAAGCATGGTGCCGCCCCAGTCGTCGGCGCCGAAGTGCAGGGCGACCTGGCCGGTCTGCTTGCCTTCGGAGAACCACGAGGCCTGGATGTGGGGGAAGTTGTCGAGGTAGAGGCGCGAGACGGCGAGCATCCGGAGGTACGGGTTCGGGCCCTGGTAGTGCTTGATCCATTTCTCGAGCAGGGTGTTGCCGGGCTTGAAGGACCAGGGGACGAAGGCGGTGAAGCCGCCGTGCTCGTCCTGCAGCGTTGCGGATGGAGTCGAAGTGGTCGAGGAGGTCGTCGACCGTTTCGACGTGGCCGTACATCATCGTGGCGGTGCTCTTGAAGCCTTTGCGGTGGGCGGCGCGATGGACGCTCAGCCAGGCCTCGGGGCCGCCCTTCTTGGGCTCGATGCGCTGGCGGACCTGCTCGGAGAGGACCTCGGCGCCGCCGCCGGGGATCGTGCGCTGGCCGGCGTCCCACAGGCGGTCGAGGACGTCCTCGACGGCGAGGCTCGACACCTGGGCCATGGTGCGGATCTCCGAGGCGGTGAAGAAGTGCGGCGTGATCTGCGGGAAAGCGGGCGCGGGTCTCGCGCACGAGCGTGATGTAGTAGTCGAGCGGCAGCGCCGGGTTGTGGCCGCCCTGCAGCAGCACGGTCGTCGCGCCCTTGGATGCGGCGAACTCGACCTTGGCCAGCACCTCGTCGACCGTGAGGGTCCACGCTTCCTTGTCGCCCGGCTTGCGGTAGAAGGCGCAGAACTGGCAGTCGGTGATGCAGACGTTCGTGTAGTTGGGATTGGTGTCGATCACGAACGTCACCACGCGCTCGGGCAGACGCGCGAAGCGCACCTCGTTGGCCAGCGCGCCGACCTCCAGCAGCGGCGCCTCGGCCAGCAGATAGCGCCCTTCGGCGCGGTCGAGCCGCTTGCCGTTGAGCGCCTTGTCGCGGATCTCGGTCCGAGCAGGCGTCAGTTCGAAAACCTGGACGATCGTTGTAGAGCGCGTCGCGCTCGACCGGCACCTTGCCGGCGTCGCGGATCATCCGGAACAGCTGCTCGCGCGCCAGGCCGGCGGGCGTCTGCGCGCCCGAGAGGTGCTGGATGCGCTCGTCCTCCAGCGTGCCGTTGACGTCGTCGGCGCCGAAGTGCAGCGCGATCGACGCGGTCTCCTCGACCGAGCGTCACCCAGTACGCCTCGATGTGCGCGAAGTTGTCGAGCAGCAGCCGCGCCGGCGGCGATCGTACGCAGGCTGTCGGCCGGCGGCGTCTGGCGCGGCACCAGCTTGGTGGTGGCCGTCTGGTAGGCGAGGGGAACGAAGGTCAGGAAGCCGCCGCTGGCGTCCTGCTGCGCGCGCAGGCGCAGCATGTGGTCCACCCGCTCGGCCAGCGTCTCCACGTGGCCGTACAGCATCGTGGCGTTGGTCTTCAAGCCGAGCTCGTGCGCGATGCCGTGGATCTCGCACCAGCGGTCGGGATCGGCCTTGCCGGTGTACTTGAGCAGCTTGGCCAGGCGCGGCGAGAAGATCTCGGCGCCGCCGCCCGGCATCGATTGCAGGCCGGCCGCCTTCAGGCGCGTCAGCGCCTCACGGGGCTGGAGCTTCCAGCGCCGCCAGAAGTAGTCGATCTCGGCGGCAGTGAAGCCCTTGATCTGCACCTCGGGACGGGCGGCGTGAATGGCGCCGATCATCCGCTCGTAGTACTCGAAGGGCCAGTCGGGATGGTGGCCACCCACGATGTGCACCTCGCGCATGTCGTCCTTCACCATGCCGACCATGTCCTCGATCGTGTGCTCGTAGCTCCCCGCCTCGCCGGGCTTGCGGGCGAAGCCGCAGAACGAGCAGGAGAGCACACAGAGATTGGTCGGCGTGATGTGGCGGTTGATGACGAAGTAGACGCGATCGCCCTCGCGCTGGGTCTTGACGTGGTCGGCCAGGCGGCCCACGCCAAGGAGGTCGTCGGTCTCGAGCAGGGTCAAGCCGTCGGCCCGGTCGAGGCGCTGACCGGTCCGGACCCTGTCCCAGATCGGCGCCAGGCGCGCGTCGCTGAAGTGCACGCCTGATGCTAACTGCCACTCATCGGGAGTGTCAATCACGGGCGGTGAATAGAGCAGGTCCTCGACGCCCAGCGGCTCTCCGCGCAGGCCCTGCTGGGCTACGCTCGGGCCCGCGGCCAGCGCTATCTCGATACGGCGCTGCTGTTTCAGGCCATGGGCGGCGACGCTCAGTCCTGGCTGCAGGCGCGCGCCACCCCACCTTAGCCTCGGCGGCGTAAGCCGCTGTCAGGAAACGCCTTTTGGCGGGCTTCGAAAGCCCTCGTGATATTCTGAGATCTGATTTCTCTGCCGGCAGCCACTGCCGGATTTTCCAACCTCATTGAGGAGGTGCGCATGCAAACACGTCGGCAGTTCATCCTCAAAGGTGGCAAGCTCGTGGCCGTGGGCGCCGCCGCCGTCGCGGCCGGCCCCACCATCATCGTTCGCGACGCTCGGGCCGCCGGCCAGCTCAAGATCCTCCAGTGGAGTCATTTCGTCCCCGCCTACGACAAGTGGTTCGATCCGTGGGCCAAGGAGTGGGGCGTCGAAGAAGGGCCTCGAGGTCACCGTCGATCACGTCGGCTTCGCCGACGTCGTGCCGCGGGCAACGGCCGAGGTCGCCGCGCAGTCGGGCCACGACATCCACATGTTCCTCGGTCTCGCCTCGGCCTTCGAGGAGCACGTCGTCGATCTCGGCGACGTCGTCACGAATCTCGAGAAGAAGCACGGCAAGCAGGTGGAGCTGGCGCGCCGCTCGACCTACAACCCGCACACCAAGAAGCAGTTCGCGCTGTCCGACATGTGGGTGCCCGATCCCGGCAACTATCACAAGGAAGTGTGGACCAAGATCGGGATGCCCAACGGCCCGGTCACCTACGACGACCTCGTGAAGGCCGCGCCCGAGATCAAGAAGGCCGCCCCGCAGATGCAGATCCCGATCGGCATCGGGCTCAGCCAGGACATCGACTCCAACATGGCCGTGCGCAACATCCTCTGGTGTCACGGCGGCTCCATCCAGGACAAGGACGGCAACGTCGTCCTGAACTCACCGGAGACGCTGGCCGCGCTGGAGTACACCAAGAAGCTCTACTCGGTGGGCATGACGCAGGCCGTGCTGTCGTGGAACGCCGCCTCCAACAACCAGGCGTTCAACGCCCAGGAGACCGCGTACATCCTGAACTCGATCTCCGCCTACCGGACCGCGCAGGACAACAAGCTGCCGGTGATCGAGAACTACTTCTTCACGCCCGCGCTGAAGGGGCCCAAGGCCGCGATCGCCTCCGAGCACGTCATGAGCGGCTACGTCGTGTGGAAGTTCAGCAAGAACCAGGAGGCGGCCAAGGAGTTCCTGGTGGCGCTGGTGGACGCCTCGCGCGAGTCGATGCTGGCCAGCAAGCTCTACAACTTCCCGTCGTTCTACGGCGCCGCCGCGGAGGCGGGCACCCCGGTGGCCAAGCGCGCCGATTCCGGCGCCACCTGGATCTCCGCCCAGTGCAACAAGGATCCGTTCGGCTCGGCCCCGCCCGACAAGCTGGCGCTGCTGGCCAAGGCTCTTCCATGGTCGACGAACCTCGGCTACCCGGGCTACGGCAACCCGGCCGAGGGCGAGATCTTCGATACGTACGTGCTGACCGACATGTTCGCCAAGTCGGCCACGGGTGCACTGTCGCCCAAGGACGCCATGGCCGAGGCCAACACGCGAGCCAAGCAGATCTTCGACAAGTGGCGGCAGAAGAAGATGGTCCCGGGTGGCGGCAAGGACGCGTAAGCCGCTGACCGCCCGTTGAGCGCAGTCATCACCGTCCCGACGGTCGGCAGCGGCGAGACCATTCGCCGCTCCGACCGGCGGCTCGGCGTCGTCATGCTGGCGCCGGCCGTGCTCTACATCAGCCTGCTGGTGGCGGTGCCGTTTCTCCTCGCGCTGTTCCTGAGCCTCACCAACTCCTCGGCCGGCAGCCTGCAGTTCTCCTTCGTGGGGCTGCAGAACTTCAAGAACGTCGTGGCCAGCGCCGTCTTCCGGCGCGCGCTGCGCAACACCTTCGTCTTCACCTTCGTGTCGCAGCTGCTGGTGATGGTGCTCGGCAACATCCTGGCCCGCGCGCTCATGCGTGAGTTCTTCGGCAAGGCGATCGCGCGGTTCCTCATCCTGATGCCGTGGGCCGCGCCCATCTCGCTGGCCACGCTGGGGTGGCTCTGGATCTTCGACTCGACGTTCAGCGTCATCAACTGGGTGCTGAAGGTGGTGGGCTGGCTCGGCCCGGGCCAGTGGTACTACTGGCTGGGCGACACCACGCTGGGCATGGTGGCGATCATCACCATCCACGTGTGGCGCATGCTGCCGTTCTCGACCGTGATTCTTCTGGCGGGGCTGACGTCCATCCCCAACGAGGTTCGCGAGGCCGCCGCCATCGACGGGGCGGGGATGTGGGCGCGCATCTTCCAGGTCGAGATCCCGATGATGCGGCCGATCCTGACGGTGGCCGTGCTCTTCGGCGTCGTCTTCACGTTCACCGACATGAGCGTGGTCTACCTGCTCACGCGCGGCGGCCCCTACAACTCCACCCACGTGCTGGCCAGCCTCGCCTTCCAGGATGGCGTGCTGGGCGGTGACGTGGGCCGCGGGGCGGCGGTGGCCATCTTCCTGGTGCCGGTGCTGCTGATCCTGGCCATCTTCATGCTGCGCACGTCGCGCCGGGCCGAGGTGGCGTAGTGCCGGCCCGGTCGCCGGCGCGCCGCGTGGGCAGCGCGATCGTGCATCGGGCGACGATCGTCGCCTTCGTGGCGTTCGCGGTGTTTCCGTTCTACTGGATGGTCATCACCACGTTCAAGCAGAACGCCGACCTCTACGTGGGCGCCACCAACGTGAAGCACAACCCGTTCATCTTCAACCGGCCGCCGACCATGGAGCACCTGGCAACCCTGTTCGGCCAGACGCTCTATCCCACGTGGCTCTTCAACACGCTCTTCGTGGGCGTCCTGGTGGTGCTGGTGACGCTGGTGCTGGCGGTGCCGGCCGGCTACAGCCTGGCCCGGCTCACCGGGCGGTGGGGCGAGCGGCTGAGCATCGCGATCTTCCTGACCTATCTGGTGCCCTCGACGCTGCTCTTCATCCCGTTTTCCCGTCTGGTCTCGCTGCTGGGGCTGCAGAACAGCCTCGGCGCGCTGATCCTCGTCTATCCGACCTTCACCGTGCCCTTCTGCACGTGGCTCTTGATGGGGTTCTTCAAGTCGCTGCCCAAGGAGGTGGAGGAGTCGGCGATGGTGGACGGCTGCAGCCGGGTCGGGGCGATCTGGCGCATGGTGCTGCCGCTGTCGGTGCCGGGGCTGCTGACGGTGGTGATCTTCGCCCTGACCCTGGTGATCCAGGAGTTCGTCTACAGCCTGACCTTCATCTCCTCGGTCGAGCGCATGACGGTGAGCGTGGGCGTGCCGGTGGCGCTGGTGCGCGGCGACGTCTACTACTGGGGCTCGCTGATGGCCGCCTGCCTCATCACCAGCATCCCCATCGCCGTCCTCTACAACTTCTTCCTCGACCGGTTCATCGCCGGCTTCACCGTGGGAGCGATCAAGTGAACCGAGCACGCATGCTATCCTACGCATCCCGATGAGCTCGCCGGCCCGCCGGTGGTTCGAAGAGATCGAGGTCGGCGAGGAGTCCGTCTCGCCGGGCCGCACCGTCACCGAGGCCGACATCGTCCTGTTCGCCGGCCTCTCCGGCGACTACAACATCCTGCACACCGATGCCGAGTTCATGAAGGCCTCGATCTTCGGCGAGCGGATCGCCCACGGCCTGCTGGGCCTGGCCATCCAGTCGGGGCTCTTCTCGCGCGCCGGCATCCCGTACGCCACGCTCGGCTTCGGCACCCTGCGCTGGAAGTTCAAGGGGCCGATCAAGATCGGCGACACGATCCGCGTGCACGCCAAGGTCGCGGCCAAGAAGGAGACCGACAAGCCCGACCGCGGCGTGATCACCGTCGAGCGCCAGGTCCTCAATCAGCGCAACGAGGTCGTGCAGGAGGGCGAGACGGAGCTCGTCGTGGAGCGCCGGCCCTCGGCCTGATCGGCTCCCGTGGCTTCCCCCTCTCAGTTCTACTTCGAGGACGTCGCGCTGCACGGCGTGCTCGACACGCCCGCCATGACGATCACCGAGGCGCACGTCGGCCTCTACGCCGGGATCAGCCAGGATGCTGCGGCCCAGCCGGGCCTGGTGCCCGAGCTGCTGCCGCTCTGCCTCACGCCCGGGCTTGGCTGGCGCGTGAACCAGCCTCCGCTGGCCGTGCTGGCCTTCATGGGCTTCGAGTGGGAGGTGCTCCATCCGGTGCGGGTGGGGGACACCATCCATAGCCGCTCGCGCACCGCGGTGAAGCGCTCGATGCGCGAGGGTGGGGTGATCATCGAGGAGCGCCAGGTCATCAACCAGCACGGCGAGGTCGTGCAGAAGGGCCGCTTCACGTTCCTGGTCGCCAAGCGCCCGGCCGCCTGAGCGCCGCCCCGATAGCCTGACCACGCGCCTCACCTGTGCTGACAGGTGAGGCGTCTTGACAAGCATAGCCCCCGGCAGTAGAACGGCTTCACTTCCCAAAGGTCGCGCGGCCCTTGATCGATAGCCGGATCTGAAAGGAGCCCGCTCATGACCGCTCGGGTCAGTCGCCGCCGCTTCCTGCAGGCTTCGGCCGGCGCAGTCGCCGGCCTCTCGCTCACCGCCCTCGATCGCGCTCCGGCCCTGGCGCAGAAACGCGAGCTGAGCTTCCTCTCGTGGAACCACTTCGTGCCGGCCGCCGACGACGAGCTTCGTCGGCAGGCGGAGGTGTTCAGCAAGCAGGCCGGTGTCACCGTGCGCGTCGACACGATCGCGCACTTGCAGCTGCCGGCCAAGCGCGCAGCGGAGGCGCAGTCACAGTCGGGCCACGACATGCTCCTCACCGGCGGCGCCGATCCGTTCCTGTTCGAGAACCAGCTGGCCGACATCGGGAGACCTCGTGGACGATCTCGGCAAGAAGTGGGGCGGCTGGTATCCCTTCGCCGCCGAGTCCTGCCAGACCAAGTCGGGCTGGAAGGCCGTGCCCTGGTTCTGGATCTCGTTCCCGGCCACCTACAACATGGCCCACTTCAAGAAGGCCGGACTCGAGTATCCGAAGACGCTGGGCCGAGCTGCTCCAGCACGGCAAGGCACTCAAGAAGCAGGGCAACCCGGTCGGCATCGCCATCAGCCACTGCGGCGACTCCGTCACGACCTACTGGTCGATCGCCTGGTGCCACGGCGCCAAGGTGCTCGAGGCCGATGGCAAGACACCGGCCATCAACTCCGACAAGACCGCGGCGGTGATCGAGTACTACAAGGAGCTCTATCGGGACGCCATGGATCCCGAGGTGCTGGCCTGGGACGACGCGTCCAACAATCGCGGCATCCTCTCCGGCAAGTATTCCTGGATCCACAACCCGATCAGCCCCTACAACGCCGCCCTCAAGGAGAAGATGCCGATCGCCGACGACATCAATCACCATCCGAGCCCGGCCGGTCCCGCCGGCACGCACTCCGCACCGCCCATCAACATGATCAGCGTCTGGAAGTTCTCCAAGAACATCCCGCTGGCCACGGAGTTCCTGAAGTTCCTCTTCCAGAAAGAAAACTACGACGCCTGGATCGTGGCCGGCAACGCCTTCAACCATCCGCCCCTGCGGCACCTCGCCGATCATCCGATCTGGGCCCGGAACCCCAAGTTCGCGATGTTGCCCAAGGAAGCGGAGTTCGCTCATCCTCGCGGCTGGCCGGCCAAGCCCAACGACGCGGTCGGTCGGATCGAGGTCAACTACGTCCTGCCCGACATGGTCGCCAAGGCGGTGAACGGCATGCCGACCAAGCGCGCGATGGAGTGGGGGCAGGACCAGGTGGCCCAGGCGGTCAAGGGCCAGCTCAAGACGAGCGGCTAGGTCATGGCGATCGGCTCACGCGCTCTGCGAAGCGACCCGCGGTCGGCGTCCCGAGCCGGTTCGCCCGCGTTCGCGAGTGGTGGGAGCAGGAGCACGTCTTCGGCTACGGCCTGATCCTGCCGGCCTTCGTGCTCATCGCATGCCTGGTGGCCTACCCGTTCGGGATGGCCATCTACTTCAGCCTCTCGGACTACTGGGTGGGCTCGCCCGGCAGCTTCGTGGGGCTCGGCAACTTCCTGGAAATCGCTCGCAACGAGGTCTTCCGCCAGGCGGTGTGGAACTCGTTCGTCTTCACCGCCATCGCGCTGACGTGCAAGGCCGTGCTCGGCGTGTGGCTGGCGCTGCTGCTCGCGCGGAATCTCAAGGGCAAGCGTCTGCTCCGCGGAGCCGTGCTGCTGCCGTGGGTCATTCCCACCGCGCTGTCCACCCTCGGCTGGGGCTGGATGTTCGATTCGCTCTACAGCGTGGTGAACTGGACGGGGATCCGGCTGGGGCTGATGACGGCGCCGGGCCCGAACTGGCTCGGGATGTCGACCTACGCGATGGCCGCCGTCATCACGGTGAACGTGTGGCGCGGGCTGCCCTTCTTCGCCATCACGGTCCTGGCCGGGCTCGTCTCGATCCCGCGCGAGTACTACGAGGCGGCCGAGGTGGACGGCGCCTCGTCGTTCGCTCGCTTCTGGCACGTCACGCTGCCCCTGCTCAAGCCGGTGCTGGCGGTGGTGATCCTCTTCTCCACGATCTTCACCTTCAACGACTTCAACATCGTCTACGTGCTGACGCGGGGCGGGCCGGTGAACACGACGCACCTCTTCGCCACGCTGGCCTACCAGGTGGGGCTGCAGGGCGGCAACCTGGGGCAGGGAGCCGCCATCTCGCTGTTCATGCTACCGATGCTCGGGATGGTCGTCTTCTTCCAGCTCCGCTACATCAGGAGAGAGTGACCATGATCACTGGAGTGCGCAGCCGCGGGACTCGCCTGCGCTCGACCGTGTTCGGCTACGCGAACCTGGTGCCGTTCGTGTTCTTCGCGCTGTTCCCCTTCTACTTCATGCTGATCACCTCGTTCAAATCCAACGCCGAGCTCTACAGCCTGAAGTCGGTCCCGCTCTGGATCCAGAACGGCGTGATCACCGACCATTACCGCTACCTGTTCGCCCGGACCGAGTTCCTGACCTGGATCGGCAACAGCCTCATCATCAGCGTGACGGCGACCGGCATCTCGCTCGTCATCTCCCTGCTGGCCGGCTACAGCCTGGCCCGGCTGCGCTTCCCCGGCGTCGGATCGTTCGGTACCGCGGTCTTCATCACCTACCTGGTCCCGCCCACGCTGCTGTTCCTGCCGCTGTCGCAGGTCGTGGTGTGGCTCGGGATCGCGGACACCATCTGGGCGCTGATCGTGACCTACCCGACCTTCCTGGTGCCGTTCTCCACGTGGCTGCTCATGGGCTACTTCCGCACGATCCCCCGGGAGATCGAGGAGTGCGCACTGGTCGACGGGGCCAGCCGGATGCAGACGCTGCTGCGCATCGCGCTGCCCATGGCCATCCCCGGGATCGTGTGCGTGGTCCTGTTCGGCTTCACGCTCACCTGGAACGAGTTCATCTACGCGCTCACGTTCATCTCCCAGAGCACCAACAAGACGGCCATCGTGGGCGTCACCGCGGACCTGATCCGGGGCGACATCTACTACTGGGGCTCGCTGATGGCGGGGGCGGTCTTGGCGTCGGTCCCGGTGGTGGCCTGTTACGTGTTCTTCCTCGACTATTACGTGTCGGGCCTCACGGCCGGCGCCGTGAAGGGTTGATCTCGGCCGATGAAAACGGCCCATCTGCGTCGTTCCGTCGGAGGGGGTCTCGGCGACCCCCTCCGAAGCCTCGCCCGAGGATTGCGCGGGCAAAGCCCGCGCTCGGAGCGGCCTGACTTCTCGCCCCTGCTGATCGGCCGGCTCGGCGGCTCATCGATCGGTTGAAGGAGACTTTTCATGCCAAAGACTACGCGTCGGCGGTTTCTTGCTGCGGTGGGTGCGACGGGGGCGATGGTGGCGCTGGAGCGGGGCGCCGGTGTGGGGGCAGAAGCGGGAGCTGACGCTTTTGAGCAACAATCATTTCGTGCCGGCGTCGGATGATGAGCTGCGGCGGCAGGCGGAGGTGTTTGGTAAGCAGGCGGGGATCGCGGTGCGGGTGGATACCATCGCCGGGTTACAGCTGCCGGCCAAGCGCGCCGCCGAGGCTCAGTCCCAGACCGGGCACGACCTGGTCTTCCTGAGCCATGCCGATCCGTTCCTATTCGAGAACAACCTCGTTGACGTCGGCCCGCTCGTCGACACTCTCGGCAAGAAGTACGGCGGCTGGTATCCGTTTGCCGCGGAATCGGCGCAGACCAGCGCGGGGTGGCGGGCGGTGCCGTGGTACTGGGTCTCCTTTCCCGCCACCTACAACGTGGCGCACTTCCGCAAAGCCGGTCTGGAACCGCCCAAGACATGGGACGAGTTGCTCAAGCAGGGCAAGGTGCTCAAGAAGCAGGGCAATCCGATCGGCATCGCCATCAGTCACACCGGCGACGCCAACACGACCTTCTGGGCGGTGCTGTGGGGCTTCGGCGGCAAGGTGCTCGAGGCCGACGGCAAGACGCCGGCCATCGTCTCCGACAAGACCGCGGCGGCCATCGAGTGGTACAAGGAGGCGTACCGGGACGCCATGGAGCCCGAGGTCCTCTCCTGGGACGACGCCTCCAACAACCGTGGCATCCTGTCCGGCAAGTACTCCTGGATTCACAACCCGATCAGCCCGTACAACACCGCGCTGAAAGAGAAGATGGCGATCGCCGACGACATCAACCACCACGTCACCCCGGCGGGACCGGCCGGGAGCCACAACTCCCCCGGCATCAACGCGCTGGGGATCTGGAAGTTCAGCAAGAACGTCGAGCCGGCCAAGGAGTTCATCCAGTTCCTCTTCCGCAAGGAGAACTTCGACGCCTTCATCGTCGGCGGCATGGGCTTCAACATGGCGCCGCTGCGGAATCTTGCCGAGCACCCGATCTGGTCGAAGAACCCGAAGCTGGCGATGCTGCCCCGGGAAGCGGAGTTCGCGCACGCGCGCGGCTGGCCGTCGCGACCGAACGACGCCGTGCGGCGCGTGGAGAACAACTACGTCCTGCCCGACATGGTGGCCAAGACGCTGAACGGCATGCCGACCAAGCGCGCCATGGAGTGGGCGCAGGCCCAGGTGGTCGACGCGCTGAAGGGACAGCTCAAACCGGCCGGGTAAGGGGAGCCAGCCTCCGGTGGGCGTGCTAGACTGCCACCCCATCGGAGGACCGCCATGAATTTTCCGCTCGCCTCGTCCACGCCATCCGCGCTGGGGTTCGCGCCGGAGCCGCTCGATCGCCTGGCCAAGATGATCGAGGGCCACATCCGTGACGGTCGCTATCCAGGCGCCCAGATCGCGCTGGCCCGGCGCGGCAAGCTGGCCCTGGTCAAGACGTTCGGCGACGCGGCCATCGAGCCCTCGCGGCTGCCGGCGGCGGACGACACGCTGTGGCTGCTCTACTCGAATACCAAGGTCATCACCGCGTGCGCGGTGTGGCTTCTGGTCGAGCGCGGGTTGCTGCGCTTCACCGACACCATTGCCCAGCACGTGCCCGGGTTCGAGGCCAACGGCAAGGGCGACATCACGCTGGTCCAGGTCCTGACGCACCAGGGCGGTTTTCCCAACGCCGACGTGCCGAAGGAGGCGTGGGAGGACCACGAGCTGCTGCGCCGGGTCGTCTGCAACTTCACGCTCGAGTTCACGCCGGGCACGCGGATGCACTACCACGGCCGGGCCGCGCACTGGACGGCGGCGGTGCTGGTGGAAGCGCTGACCAAGCAGGACTACCGGACGTTCATCCGCGACAACGTCGTCGGGCCGCTGGGCCTGGCCGGAGAGCTGTTCGTGGGCCTGCCGGAGGTGGAAGGCAAGCGCGCCGTCGACATGCACGAGCCGTCGGCCGACGGCGGCAAGATCGTCAGGCGGGCCGAGGAGAACAACGCGGCCTTCCGCCGGGCCGGCACGCCGGGCGGCGGCGGCTACGCCACCGCGCGGGCGATGGCGGCCTTCTACCAGATGATGGCGGCCGGCGGCACGCTCAACGGTGTGCGCCTGCTCTCCCCGCGCATGGTCCAGTACGTCACGCGCAACTTCACCGGCGACATGGTCGATCACTACATGGGCATGCCGATGCACCGCGGCCTCGGCCCCCACTCGCGCGGGACGACGGCCACCATTCGCGGACTGGGCTCGCTGGCCTCACCGAAGACGTTCGGCCACGGCGGCGTGGGCTCGTCGTACTGCTGGGCCGATCCCGAGTCCGGCGTGTCGTTCGCGTACCTGACCAACGGCCGCCTGCCCGATCCCTGGCACAGCCAGCGCATGGACGTGATCAGCAACTGCGTGCACAGCGCGATCAATCTGGAGGCCTAGACCGATGGCGTTCGATCCCCGCCACAAGAGCCGCGTGCTCCTCGACGGTCCCGACCGCGCGGCCGCTCGCTCGTACTTCCGGGCCGTCGGCTTCACCGACGAGGACCTGGCGCGGCCGCTGGTCGGCGTCGCCCACTGCTGGATCGAGATCACGCCCTGCAACTGGAACCACCGCAAGCTCGCCGAGAAGGTGAAGCGAGGGCATCCGCGCCGCCGGCGGCACGCCGATCGAGTTCAACACGATCACCGTGACCGACGGCATCGCCATGGGCACCGAGGGCATGAAGGCCTCGCTGATCAGCCGCGACTGGATCGCGGACTCCGTCGAGCTGGTCGCGCGCGGCCATCTCCTCGACGGTCTCGTCGCGCATCTCCGGCTGCGACAAGACGATCCCGGCCATGGTCATGGCCATGGCCCGCCTCAACCTGCCCGAGCGTGATGCTCTACGGCGGCTCGATCCTGTACGGCGAGTACAAGGGCAAGCGGATGACCATGCAGGACGTCTTCGAGGCCATCGGCGCCCGCAACGCCGGCAGGATCGACGACGAGCGAGCTGCACGCGATCGAGTGCGCGCGCGTGCCCCGGCGCAGGGCGCCTGCGGCGGACAGTTCACGGCCAACACCATGGCCACGGCCTTCGAGATGCTCGGCGTCTCGCCCATGGGCTTCAACGACGTGCCGGCGCCGGATCCGCAGAAGGAGGAGATCGCGTTCCAGACGGGCCGGCTGGTCATGGACGTCCTGCAGCAAGGGACTGCACGCCGCGGCAGATCATCACCCGCAAGTCGCTCCACAACGCGATCGCCGGCGTCATGGCCACCGGCGGCTCGACCAACGCGGTGCTGCACCTCCTGGCCGTCGCGCAAGCGAGGCCGGCGTCAAGCTGACCATCGACGAGTTCGATCGGATCTCGCGCAAGACGCCGCTGCTGGCCGACATGAAGCCGTGGGGCAACTACACCGCGCCCGAGATGTACGAGGCCGGCGGCATGGCGCGTGGTGGCCAAGCGGCTGCTCGACGCCGGCCTGCTGCATCGAGAACGAGAAGACGGTCACCGGCCGCACGATCGGCGAGGAGGCGCGGGCGCGCGCGCGAGACGCCGGGCCAGAAGGTGATCCGCGCCGCTCGACGATCCGATCAAGCCGGAGGGCGGCCTCGTCATCCTGCGCGGCAACCTCGCGCCCGACGGCTGCGTGGCCAAGGTCTCCGGCCAGAAACGGGACGTGCACCGCGGCCCCGCGCGCGTCTTCGACCGCGAGGAGGACGCCTTCGCGGCGGTGAAGGCGGGCAAGATCAAGCCCAACGACGTCATCGTGATCCGCTGGGAAGGGCCCCAAGGGCGGCCCCGGCATGCGCGAGATGCTGCACGTGACGGGCGCCCTCCAGGGCGCGGGGCTCGGCGACTCGGTGGCGCTGATGACCGACGGGCGCTTCTCGGGCGCCACCCACGGCTTCATGATCGGCCACGTCACGCCGGAGGCGGCCGACGGCGGCCCGATCGCCGCGCTCAAGACCGGCGACACGATCGTGATCGACATCAAGAAGCGACGGCTCGACGTCGAGCTGTCGGCCGCCGAGATCAAGCGGCGGCTCAAGGCCGTGAAGAAGCCCAAGCCGCGCTACACCTCGGGCGTCATGGCCAAGTACGCGCGCCTCGTGTCCAGCGCCTCCGAGGGCGCGATCACAGGCTGACACGCGTAGCGGCTCCGTCATGAGCTCGGCGCCGGCCGGCGTCAGCTCGACGTTCTGGTCGCTGGTCACCGCCGAGCCGCTCGGCGAGCTGACCGTCCTCGACGTGGGCACGGGCGCCGGGCGGGTGGCGCTGGCGCTGGCGCCGCACGCGCGTCAGATCGTGGCGGTCGACCGCGACGCCGACGCCATCGACGAGGCGCGCCGGCGGGCGGCCGCAGCCGGCCTCGTCAACGTCGAGTGCGTCGTCGGTGACGTCGAGACCAGCGAGTACACCGCGTTCGGGCCCGATCTGGTCACCGCTCACCTGTGCATGTCCGATGCGATCGTCGAGCGGGCCGCCCGCGCGCTCGCCGCCGGCCGCGTCCTGGCGTTCGTGGCGTTCCACACCGATCAGTGGCGCGAGACCGGCCGGCCCTCCCGCTTCGCCTACGACGAGGCGCGGGCCCGGCGGGTGCTGGCGGCCGCCGGGTTCGCGATCGAGCATCTGGAGGTCGAACAGGAAGTGCAGCAGTTCGGTAGCGTGGAGCAAGCGCTGGCCGCTGCCATCGGCCTGGCCGAGCGGTGGAAGGCGGACGGGCGCTGGTTTCACTACGTCCGGTTCCTGGAGGAGGGTGGGCGAACGCTGACCCGCAGTCAACTGATCGTGAAGGCGCGCCGCTCGTGACGCTGACCACGCTGGCGCTGACCGAGACCGTCAAGGCGCGCGCGCTGGCGCTCGGCTTCGATCGCGTCGCCGTCGGACCGGCGGGGCCGGCCGATCATGCCGGACGCTTCGAGCAGTGGCTCGACGCCGGCTATGCGGCCGGGATGGACTACCTGACCCGGACCCGGGCCGAGCGGGGCGACCCTGCGCGCCTGCTGCCGGGCTGCCGCTCGGTGATCGCCGTGGCGCTGGCGTACGGCCCGCGCGAGGACGATCCGAGCTGGGCGCCGGTCTCGCGGTACGCGCGCGGCGGCGACTATCACGACCTCATGCGCGGCCGGCTCCTGGCGCTGGCGGCCTATCTGCGCGAGGCCGCCGGCCCATCGGTCGAGAGCCGGGCGGCGGTGGATACCAGCGCGGTCCTCGAGCGCGAGCTGGCCGCCCGGAGCGGACTCGGGTGGATCGGAAAGAACACCAACCTGATCGCGCCGGGCGGAGGGTCGTACTTCTTCATCGGGATCGTGCTCACCACCGCGGTGCTCGCCCCCGACGCACCACTGGCCGATCACTGCGGCACGTGCACGGCGTGCCTGGACGCCTGTCCGACGGGGGCCTTCGTCGAGCCCCACGTGCTCGACGCGCGCCGCTGTCTGGCGTACCTCACGATCGAGCACCGTGGCGACATCCCCGACGAGTGGAAGCCGGCCATGAGCGAGTGGCTCTTCGGCTGCGACGTCTGCCAGGACGTGTGCCCGTGGAATCGCAAGGCCCCGACGGCCCGCGAGCCCGCGCTGGCCCCCTCGGCATCGCTGCCGTCGCTGGAGGCCCTGCTGGCGATGGACGAAGAAGCCTTTCGCGCGCGCTTCCGCGGTAGCGCGATGAGCCGCGCCAAGCGCGCGGGACTGGCTCGCAACGCTGCACTCCTGCTCGGCAACCGCGGCGAGCGGGCCGCGGTCCCGGCTCTGAGGCGCGCGCTGAGCGATCCCGACGAAGGTGTCCGTCGCGCCGCCGCCTGGGCGCTGTCGCGCTGCGAGGGCTAGCGCCTCCTGAGTACGTTTTGCAATCGGGCTGTTGCCGGCACATTGGTTGCACCATCCTTGGGCACCCGCACACGACGGAGCGTGCGCACGCAACGGCGCGGGCGGGCGAATGTCGAAAGGAGCCGGCAATGACGCACCACGTGAAGCAGGACAACAAGGACGCCGAGAGCGGCAAGCCGGTCGAGCTGGATCGTGAGCAGGAGCAGAAGGCTGACAAGGACAAGCAGCCGCAGCGCCCGCCCATGCCCAAGCAGGGTGAGCCGCAGCATCAGGGCGGCCAGACCCAGCCGAGCGGATCGCCGCGGTAGCCACAGGTAGTCTCGAGCCGCCGTCCCGCAGCCGCGGTATCCTTGCGGCATGCGGGTTCGGCGGCTCGATCATTTCGGGGTGGACGTCGCCGACCTGGCGCGGGCGGAGCGCTTCTACACCGAGGTGCTCGGCATGACGGTCGTGAGACGGCTGCCCGACCAGGTGCTGCTCTCTCACGACGACGGCAACTGCGCGCTCTTCTTCAAGCCGGACCGCACGGCCGGCGGGCTCGAGCAGATCGCCCAGCCGCTGGGCAAGAGCCATCACGCCTTCGAGGTCTCGTGGGACGACTACCGCGCCGCGCCGGCGCTGTTCGCCGGCCGCAACATCCCGCACCACGCCTCCATCGACTGGGGCGATCACGAGTGCCTGTACTTCCTCGACCCCGACGGCAATCTGCTCGAGCTGATCGGCTACCGTTCGCGCTGACCATCCGATATCCATCGAGGGCCACATGACTCAGCGCATCGATCTGCACACCCACGTGCTGCCACCGACGTGGGAGGACTGGGCCGCGAAATTCGGCGGCGGGCGCTGGCCGAGGCTCGTGCCGAAGGAGAGCTGTCGCGCCACCATCATGACGGGCGATCAATTCTTCCGCGACATCGACGACCGCTCGTGGAGTCCCGAGCGACGGATCGAGGACATGGATCGCCTGGGGATCGATCGTCAGGCGCTCTCGCCACCACCCGTGATGTTCTGCTACTGGGCCGACGCGCGGGCCAACCAGGCGTTCGCCCGGATGCAGAACGAGCACGTGGCGACGATCGCCGCCAAGCACCCCGCGCGCTTCACCGGGATGGCGACGGTCCCGCTGCAGGATACCGCGCTGGCGGTCGCCGAGCTGCGGCACTGCCGCGAGCGGCTCGGTCTGCGGGCAGTGGAGATCGGCTCGTTCCCCGGAGGGCGCGACTTCGACGATCCCGCCCTCCTGCCGTTCTTCGAGGCGTGCGCCGAAATGGACGTGGCGGTGTTCGTCCATCCGGCCAACCCGCTGATCGGCCAGGATCGGCTGACGAAGTACTACTTCCCGCTGATCGTCGGCAATCCGCTGGAGACTGCGCTGGCGATCTCCAAGCTGATCTACGGCGGCGTGCTCGAGCGCTGGCCGCGCCTGCGGATCGCCTTCGCCCACGGCGGCGGCGCGTTTCCCTTCACGCTGGCCCGGCTGGATCACGGCTGGAAGGTGCGTCCGGAGGGGCCGGCGGCGATCCCGCGTCCGCCCCGCGAGTACGCCCGGCGGCTCTACTTCGACTCGCTGACGCTGAGCCCGGTCAACCTCCGGTTCCTGGTCGAGCAGTTCGGCGCCGATCACGTGATGATTGGCAGCGACTATCCCTTCGATATGGGCAGCGACGATCCCGTCGGCGCCCTCGCCGAGGCCAAGCTCCCGGCGCCGGCTCAGGCGCAGATCGAGGGCGCCACCGCCCGGCATTTCCTGGGCCTCTAAGCCGGGGGAAGGCCGTGACCCGCGTGCTACAATTTCGAGCGTCATGGCCATTCTGAAGGTTGCCCGGCTCGGCCACCCGGTCCTACGGGAGAAGGCCCGACCCGTGCCAGTCGACGCGATCCGCTCGGCCGGCATCCAGCAGCTCATCGACGACATGGTCGAGACCATGCGCGAGTACGACGGGGCCGGTCTGGCGGCCACCCAGGTCCACCAGACGCTGCAGATCGCGGTCATCGAGGTCGAGGCCAACCCCCGCTACCCCGACGCCCCGGGCATCCCCCTGACGGTGGTCATCAATCCGGTGGTCACGCCGCTCACCGAGGAGATGGAAGAAGGCTGGGAGGGCTGCCTCTCGGTCCCCGATATGCGCGGCATGGTGTCGCGCGTCACCGCGGTGCGACTGCAGTGCTTCGATCGGGAAGCCAACCCGGTCGACCTGATCGCCAAGGACTTCTTCGCCCGCGTCATCCAGCACGAGACCGATCACCTCCACGGCATCGTCTACGTCGATCGCATGCGTGACCTCCGGACCCTCAGCCACATCGCGGAGTGGAACAAGTACTGGCTGGGGATCCGCGAACAGAATGACTAGCGACGGCGACGGCTCGCGGGTCGTCGCTGTCGTCCGCGATCTGTTCTTCGTTGCCCGCATTCGCGAAACGGCCCGCCTGGCCGGGGTCCCGCTCGAGTTCGCGCGCACGCCCGAGGATCTGGCCACCGCGCTGGTCAGCCGCCCGCACTTCGTGCTGCTCGACCTGACCGGCGGCTTCGACTACGCCCGGGTGTTCGAGACGGTGGCGGCCGCGGGAAACCCGCCGGTGCTGGGGTTCACGACGCACGTGGCGGCGCGCCAGACGCAACCCTGGCACGCGCGGTGCGGGCGGGTGGTGACCAAGGAGACGCTGACCCAGGAGCTGCCGGCCCTGCTGCGCGACGGAGTGGCGGCGTGACCGCCGATGAATTCGTCGCCCAGCTCGACGCCGAGAACCAGGTGAGCCTGCGCGGCCTCGATCCCGACGCCACGCTCAAGCCCGAGATGAAGGGCCCGCTGAACGTCCCCAACCTCCTGAAGGTCGCGCTGCGCAACGAGATCGAGGCCACCGAGATCGCCGCCCGCTGGCTGGTGACCAGCGACGACGTCGAGGTCAAGCTCGCGCTGGCCCGCCAGGTCGGCGACGAGGCCAAGCACTATCGGCTGATCGCCGAGCGCCTGCGCGAGCTGGGGATCGACACGAGCACGCTCGATCCACTGGCCGGGGGCTGGGGCCCGCTCTTCCGCTATCTCGACACGCTGTCGACGACGGTGGAGCGCGTGGCGGCCGGGCAGTTCACCCGCGAGGCGATCGCCGTGGTGAAGAACCGGCAGTTCATCGAGTTCTGCGAGCGGGTGGGCGATCGCGAGACCGCGGCGCTCTACCGCGACACGATCGAGCCCGACGAGCGCTACCACCACGAACTGGGGCGGCGGCTGCTGCTGCGCTTCGCCGGCTCGGCGGAAGCGCAGACGGTGGCGACCGCGGCGGCCCGGCGCACGCTCGCGCTGGCCGAGGAGCTGCAGAAGAAGGCGCTGGCCACGGTCGGAATCCACCACGCGCCGGGCTGCTGACCGATGGACGCCTCGCTGCGCGCCTTCGACGATCTGCTGCGCGGCTCGGACGCCGCGCTGGATCTGAGCCGCGCGGCGCTGGCGGTGGCGCGGATCGAGTACCCCGATCTGGACGAGGCGCGCGAGCTGGAGCGGCTGGACGCGCTCGCCACGCGCATCGGCCCCGCCCGCCGCGGCGAGAGCGGCGCGGCGCTCGAGCGCCTGCGGCGGTTCCTCTTCGAGGAGGAAGGCTTCCGGGGCAACGCCGATGCGTACTACGATCCGCGCAACTCGTGTCTCAACGACGTCCTGGCCCGCAAGCTCGGCATCCCCATCACGCTCTCGGTGCTCACGATCGAGGTTGGCCGCCGCGTCGGCCTGGCCATCGCCGGCGTCGGGCTTCCCGGTCACTTCATCGTGAGCGCGGCGGCCGGTGGCCGCTCCGTCCTCTTCGATCCCTTCCACGGCGGCGCCGTGCTCACGCCGGAGGCGGCGGCCGACGTGGCGGCGCGGGCGGTGGGCCGCCCGGTCAAGCTCGAGGAGGCGCACTGGACACCGACCACCAAGCGCCAGATCGTCGTGCGCATGCTGCGCAACCTCAAGACGATCTACGCGCGCCAGTCCGACTGGGGCCGGGCGCTGTGCGTCATCGATCGGCTGCTGCTGGTGGACGCGGAGACGCCCATGCACGTGCGCGACCGCGGCACCGTGCTGGTCAAGGCCGGCCGGCTGTGGGAGGGCGTGGTCGAGTGGGAGCGCTACCTGGGCGCTCACGCCTCCGCGCCGGACGCCGAGGCGTTCCGGCAAGAGCTGCGTCGCGTGCGGCAGGAGCTGGGCTCCCGCAACTAGGTTCAGGCCAGGCGCGCTGCCGGCCCCGGCCTGTCGGGTTTCCTGACGGGTCGGACCCGCCCGTATCCCCTCCGGAGATCGAAGTCGGCTAAAAGTATCGGGTTCATACGACCAAGGTCCACTCGATCTGGGCCCCGCAGGTGTGAGACACATCCCTGCGGAGGGGGCCGTTGGACGACCGAGAGACAGCGCCCGGTCCGGATTCGTTGCTGGGCGAGGGGCTCGCGTTCGAGCGCTTGCTCGCCGACCTCTCCGCCCGCTTCGTCAGCCTGGCGCCCTTCGAGGTGGATCAGGAAATCGAGCAGGGCCTGCGGCTCATCGTGCAAACGCTGGACGTCGACCGCGCCTCGCTCATGGAGTTCTCCGAGGACGGCAGCGAGCTGACCTTCACGCATCAGTGGGCCCGGGAAAGCATTCGCCACGACGTGCGTCGCGACGTGCGAAAGCTGGTGAGCCAGCAAACGCCCTGGTACATGGACAAGCTGCTGCAGGGCGAGACGCTCGCCTACTCGCGACTGCCCGAGGAGCTTCCGGAGGAGGCGGCGGCCGAGAAGGCCTACTGTGCCGCGGTGGGTCTGCGGTCCAACCTGACGATTCCCCTGAAGCGGTCCGGCCGGCCCATTGCCGCCCTGGCCGTGGCCTGCTTTCGACGCGAACGGCACTGGCCAGCTGACCTCATTCCCCGCCTTCGCCTGCTCGGGGAAGTCTTCTTGAATGCTGTCGCCCGCCGGAATCAGGCCGTAGCGCTCGAGAGTGCGCTGGCCGAAATCCGAGGCCTGAAGGCCCAGCTCGAGGAAGAGAACCTGTACCTCCGCAAGGAAATCGATGTCGCGACACGCGCGGGAGGCGGCATCGTCGGTGAAGGCGCCGCCATCAAGAACGCGCTCGTGCAGGCGGAGCAGGTGGCCCCGACCGACGCGACCGTGCTGCTGCTCGGCGAGACAGGGACCGGCAAGGAGCTGATGGCGCGGACGATCCACGCCCTGAGCACACGCCAGAGCCGGACCATGGTGCGGCTGAACTGCGCTGCCCTGCCGCCCACCCTGATCGAATCGGAGCTGTTCGGCCGCGAGCGGGGCGCGTACACGGGGGCGCTGGCCAAGCAGATGGGGCGCTTCGAGCTCGCGGACGGCTCGACGATCTTCCTCGACGAGATCGGCGAGCTGCCGCTCGAGCTACAGGTCAAGCTGCTGCACGTCCTGGAGCGCGGCGAGTTCGAGCGGCTGGGGAGCTCCCGGACGCTCCGGGTCGACGTCCGGGTGATCGCCGCCACCAATCGCGACCTGGCGGCAATGGTCCGCGCCGGCAAGTTCCGGGAGGATCTCTACTACCGACTGAACGTTTTCCCGATCGTCACGCCCCCGCTGCGGGCGCGTCTGGAGGACGTCCCGCTGCTGGTGTGGGCCTTCGTGCGCGAGCTCGCACCGGCGCAGGGCAAGACCTTCGAGCAGATTCCCCGGCGCACGATGGAGGCGCTGCAGCGCTACGCCTGGCCGGGCAACGTGCGCGAGCTCCGCAACGTGATCGAGCGGGCCATCATCCTGAGCCCCGGCCCGATCCTCCACGTCGAGCTCCCGGCGGCGGCTCCGGACCGAGAGAGCCCGGCCCAGATGACCCTGGAGGCCCTCGAGCGTCGTCATATCACCTCGGTGCTCGACGAGGTCCGGTGGCGGATCCGGGGTGACGGCGGCGCCGCTCAGCGCCTGGGCCTGAAGCCTTCCACTCTCGAGTCCCGCATCGTCAAGCTGGGCATCAAGCGCTGAGCTCTCACGCCCTGGCCACTCCGATATTTCGGGGGAGACCCGAAATCTCGGGGGCAAACCCCACGATGAACCACACGCCCGCCGCCAGCGCCATCGGCCAAAAGCGCCGCCGCATCGCGCGGTTGTCCTTCGGCCGCCGGGCGTCGCTCGAGATGGCTCGGGGCCGGTATGAATCCTGCCAGCAGCACGCCGCCATGATCGCGTGGGGGCTTCGCATGCAGACCGCGCCCGGCAAGCGCGCCGAGGTCCAGCGCATTCTCCGCGGCCTGCTCGAGCCGACCCGAGTCCGGGGAGGCTGCCTGGCCTGCCACGTCTACGAGGACGTGGAGGACCCCGATGTGCTGGCGCTGGTGCAGGAGTGGGCCAGCGCCGACGACCTGGAGCGCTACCTGCGCTCCGAAGACCGGCGAAAGCTCGTGGCCGTCATGGAGCTGGCCAGCCGCCGGCCCGAGATCTGGGTGGACACCATCGTCATGCGCGAGGGACTCGAGCGTCTGGCCACGCTCATGGGTTCGAACGCGAAAGGAGAGGGACATGAGTAGCAAGCGTTCTTGGAGCTTCCTCGTGGTCGGCGCCGGCGCGGTGCTGTTGGCGGCGTGCACGACGACCCAGCAAGCGAAGGTGGAGCAGTCGGACATCAAGTGCGGATTCATCGGGCCGGTGTGCTCGCAGCTCAAGACCGGCGCCCCGGGGCAGCAGATCGCGTGGCTCTACACCAATCCGGCGGTCGACTGGACCAAGTACAAGAAGCTCATGCTGCAGCCGGTCACGTACTGGGACGATCAGAATTCGAAAGTCTCGGTGGAGAACCAGCACCGACTCACCAACTTTCTCTACGCCACCTTCGAGCAGGAGCTGGCCAAGCAGTTCCAGCTCGTCGACCAGGACGGTCCCGACGTCATGCAGCTGCAGCTGGCCCTCATCGACGTGGCCGCGGCCACGCCCGGTCTGCGGACCATCACGATGGTGATTCCTCAGGCCCGCCTATTGGCCACGGTCAAGCGCGGCGTGACCGACTCGTATCCGTTCGTGGGCGGTGCGCAGGCCGAGTTCAAGCTCACCGACTCCCTCACCGGCCAAGTTCTGGCGGCGGGCGTGGATCGTCGCATCGGCGGCGGCAACATCTCGACGGCCGCGCAGTGGGAGTGGGGCGACGCCGAGAACGTGATGAAGGCCTGGTCGAAGCTGGCGGCCGAGCGTCTCTCGGCGTGGACCAAGGGCGTGGCGAAGCCGGCGTGAACTGGTCCAGAAGGAAGGCGTCAGCATTCCGCTGCGCGCGACCAAAAGGAGAAGAGAGATGAGCTTGGGTCGGTCCCGAACCGTGTGGCTCGTTCTGCTCACGCTGTTCTTCACGATGGCGACCGCCGCGCCGGCCCTGGCGCAGGCGAAGCCCAACATCCTGTTCATCATGGGTGACGACATCGGCTGGATGCAGCCGAGCGTCTACCATCGCGGGCTGATGGTCGGCGAGACGCCCAACATCGACCGCATCGCGCAACGAAGGCGCGATCTTCATGCACTACTATGCCGAGCAGAGCTGCACCGCCGGGCGCAACGCGTTCTTCACCGGCATGCACCCGCTGCGGACCGGCATGATCCCGCCGCAGCTTCCCGGCAGCCCGTCCTACCTGCGTCCCGGCACGCCGGCGCTCGCGAAGTTCCTGCTCGATCTCGGCTACAACACCGGCGAGTTCGGCAAGAACCACCTGGGCGACCACACCGATGCCCTGCCGACGGCGCACGGCTTCCAGGAGTTCTGGGGCTACCTCTATCACCTGGACGCGATGCAGGGAGTCAGCTTCAACGACATCAACGTCTCGCCGACCCAGCAGGGCATCGCCCCGCCGTGCAGCAACACGCCGATCCCCGGCATGCCCGACGTTCCCGGCGCGGTGGATCCGAGAACGACGACCTGTCTGACCCCACCGCGCCCGGTGCTGTGGTGCAAGTCCTCCGACGGGACGGCGAAGAACCAGACCTGCAGGATCAGGGGCCGCTGACACTCGAGCGCTCGCGGGACGGTGGACGAGGAGATCTCGGCCAAGGTCATCGACTACCTCGACCGCAACGACCCCAAGAAGACCAGCAAGCCCTTCTTCGTCTGGTACAACCCGGCGCGCATGCACATCACCACGGTGCTGCCGCCGAAGTACGAGGCCATGCTGGGCGAGAAGGGCGGCAAGGACTGGGGCATCAACGAAGCCGGCATGAAGCAGATGGACGACAACATCGGCTACGTGCTGAAGAAGCTGGAGGACATGGGCCAGCTCGACAACACGATCGTCGTCTTCACCACCGACAACGGCGCCGAGACGATCACGTACCCGGACGGCGGCACCACCCCCTTCAAGGGCGGCAAGCTGACCACCTGGGAAGGCGGCATGCGCGCCCCGGTGGTGATCCGCTGGCCGGGCGCACATCAAGCCCGGCACGGTCAAGAAGGAGATGTTCGCGTCCCTCGACTGGCTGCCCACGCTGGTCAACATCGCCGGCGGACCCAAGGGTGATGCGCTCAAGAAGCAGATCGAGGCCGGCACGTACCCCGGGATCGTCAAGACCACGCTCGACGGGGTCGACCAGCGCGACTACCTCGAGGGCAAGACCGAGAAGTCGGCGCGCGACGTGTTCTTCTACTACACGGGCGCGCAGCCGTCGGCGGTGCGATACAAGAACTGGAAGTTCTACTTACACGATGGTGCCGGACACCGCGGCCGGCGCGCTGTTCGGGGCCACGACCTTTCACTGGACCCAGGTCGCAGAACATCATGCGTGATCCCTTCGAGACGACCGTCGGTGCCGACGCCAAGTCGCTGCTGGGCTACGGCGGCGCGCTGGCCGCTCCGAGCAGGCGCGTATCTCTACAACTGGAACATGCTGCCGATCGGCCAGGTGCTGTGGCTGAAGGAGCTCGAGTCCTACGTGGCGTTCCCGCCGATGCAGGATCCGGCGAGCTACAACCTGACGCAGGTCCTGCAACAGGTCAAGAAGATGGGGCACCACAACCCGAGTCGAGTAACGCTCGGCGATTGACCGAGCGGGCGGCTCGAGAGGGTCGCCCGCTCAGTCACTCTGGACCGGACGATAACGTGAGATCCGCGACACCAGTCTCGACCGCGGAGGGAACCGATGAAGCGCCTGTACGGTCGCTGGGCCCAAGTCCTCTTGCTGGTTGCGGTGCTCGCCGGTGCCCCGTGGGCCCTCGCGCAGACCGACCCGCTTCCGTCATGGAACGACGGGCCGGCGAAGAAGGCGATCGTCGAGTTCGTGCAGGCGACGACGACGCAGGGCAGCCCGAAGTTCGTGCCGCCGGCCGAGCGCATCGCCACCTTCGACCAGGACGGCACGCTCTGGGTCGAGCAGCCGATGTACTCGCAGGTCATGTACTGCCTCGAGCGCGTGCCGGCGGTGGTCAAGGCCAAGCCCGAGCTGGCCAAGGTCGAGCCGTTCAAGACCGTGCTGTCGGGCAACCGCGAGGCGATGGCCAAGCTCTCGATGCAGGATCTGGAGAAGATCCTCGCCGCCACGCTGACCGGCATGACGGTCGACGAGTTCAAGGCCGAGGCGAAGAAGTGGCTCGACGACGGCGCGGGATCCGCGCTGGAAGAAGCCCTACACCGAGCTCACCTACCTGCCGATGCAGGAAGTGCTGAAGTACCTGCGCGCCAACGGCTACAAGACCTACATCGTCACCGGCGGCGGCCAGGACTTCGTGCGCGTGTACGCCGAGGAGGTCTACGGCGTTCCGCCCGAGCAGGTGGTCGGCACCGCCGGCGGCACCAAGTACGGCTACGACAAGGACGGCAAGCCGTTCCTGACCAAGGAGCCGAGGCTGCTGCTGAACGACAACAACGCCGGCAAGCCCGAGGGCATCCACCTGATGATCGGGCGCCGGCCCCACGCGGCGTTCGGCAACTCGGCCGGCGACCGGCAGATGCTGGAATACACGAAGGCCGGCGACGGCGCGCGGCTGGCGATGCTGGTGCTGCACGACGACGCCACGCGCGAGTACGCCTACGGCCCGGCGCAAGGGACTGCCGCGACACCAAGGTCGGCACCTTCCCGCAGGCGCTGTACGACGAGGCCGAGCAAGCAGGGCTGGGTGGTCATCAGCATGAAGAACGACTGGAAGCAGATCTTCGCGTTCGACAAGTAGGCGCGCGCTCCGTGACGAGGGGAGAGAGGCCCATGATTTGCGCGCAGTTTCCACGCCTCCTGAGGCTGCTCAGCGCTGTTGCTCGCCGCCTCGATCGGCACCGCGCCCGGTCGCGAGTGCCCAGACCGAGCAATCGCTCGCCGCCGGCCGCCCAGATCACGCCGGATCCCTGGCCCAAGCTGCGCGAGATCGCCGGCGTGAAATACACGCTCTACCAGCCCCAGGTCGACAAGTGGGACGGCTACAACTTCGAGGCGCACGCCGCCGTGGGGGTGGTCCCGGCGGGCAGCAAGGATCAGATCTTCGGCGCCGTCGAGATGACCGCGGTGACCGACGTGGCCAAGGTCTCGCGCACCGTGCACTTCCGCGACGTGAAGATCGTCAAGGCGGTCTTCCCGACGGCCCCCGACAAGAGCGCCGCCTACCAGCAGGCGCTGCAGACCATGGCGTCGAGCGGCCCGTCGACCATGTCGCTCGACCGGCTCGAGATCTCGCTGGCCATCAACGGCGAGGAGAAGAAGGCGCGCGCCGTCCCCGTCAAGAACGACCCGCCGCGCATCGTCTTCACTCAGTCGGCCGCCATCCTGGTTCCGATCGACGGCGCCCCGGTCTGGCGTCTGCAGGCGGGCACGAAGGTCGAGCGCGCCATCAACACCCGCGCGTTCGTGGCGCTGGACGATGCGAGCGGACGCTTCTACGTCCACATCTTCGACGGCTTCGTGGAGGCGGCCGCCATCACGGGGCCGTGGACGGCCGCCCGCAGCGTGCCGCCGGCCGTCACTGCGCTCGAAGCCCAGCTGGCCCAGCAGAACGTCGTCGATCCGATGACGGGGCCCTCCGATCCCAAGACGAAGCAGAAGGCCTCGCTCAAGAACGGCGTGCCCGACGTGATCGTGACGACCTCGCCCACCGAGCTGATCGTCACCGAAGGCGCGCCGGACTGGGTGCCGATCGAGAGCACCATGCTGCTCTACGTGAAGAACACGACCGGCAACGTCTTCAAGAACCTGAACGACCAGCAGAACTACGTGCTGGTCACCGGCCGCTGGTTCCACGCTCCGGAGCTGTCCGGGCCGTGGCAGTACATCGCGGGGACCGAGCTGCCGCCCGACTTCACCCGGATTCCCGACGACAGCCCCAAGGAAAACGTGAAGGCCGCGGTGCCCTACACCACGCAGGCGGACGAGGCGCTGATCGCCAACGGCGTGCCGCAGACGGCGACCGTCGACCGCGCCAAGGCCAAGTTCACGCCGCAGATCGACGGCGGCTCGCCCGACATGCGGCCCATTCCGGACACGGGGCTCAGCTACGTGTTCAACTCGCCCACGCCCATCATCATGGTCTCGGCGGATGCGTGGTACGCCGTGCAGAACGGTGTCTGGTTCAGCGCGACGTGGGCGCTGGGGCCGTGGGTGGTCGCGACGTCGGTGCCGGCGGTCATCTACTCGATCCCGGCCAGCTCGCCGCTCCACTACGTCACCTACGTGCAGATCTACAACGCCACGCCGCAGGTCGTCGTCGTGGGCTACACGCCGGGCTATCTCGGCACCGTGGTGGCGCCCGGAGGCGTGGTCGTGTACGGCACGGGCTACACCTACGTGCCGTACGTCGGCGCGAGCGTCTGGTATCCGCCGCCGGTGACCTACGGCTACGCGGCGAATCCGTACTGGACGCCGTGGACGGGTTGGGCGATGGGCTTCGGCATGGGCATGGCGCTCGGCGTCGCGATCGGCCACTCGAGCTGTTGCTGGGGCTACTGCCCGGCGCCCTACTGGGGCGTGCACTACTCGTACGGCTCCTACAGTGGCGCGTACTGGGCGCACGGTGGTGGCGCCGTCTGGGGCTCCAGCGGCTGGGCGGCGACCTCAGGCAACGTGTACCACCAGTGGGGCGCGACCGGCGCGGTCACGCGAACCTCCGGCGGCTACAACGCCTGGACCGGCAACGCGTGGAGCACGCAGGTGGGCCACTCCTACAACTCCATGACGGGCCGGATCTCGGCGGGCGAGCGCGGCTCGGTGCAGAACGTGTACACCGGCAACTACGCCTACGGCGGTCGCGGCGCGACCTACAACCCGAACACCGGCGTCGCTGCGCGCGGCGGCACCGCCACGGTCGGCAACGCCTACACGGGCACGCAGAACACCGCGAAGTGGGGACAGGTGTCGGGTCCGCACGGGCAGTCGACCAGCGTCGCCAGCTATGACGGCAACCACTACGCCGATCACGACGGCAACGTCTATCGCAACACGGGCAGCAGCTGGCAGACCTACAACAACGGAAGCTGGAACAACACCACCGACGAGAACAAGACGCAGTCGCTGAATGCCGAGCAGAACGGCCGGTGGGCCGGAGATCAGCGCTCGGCCGGCAGCTCGTGGGGCTCGAGCAGCTGGGGCGGTGGCTTCAACAAGAGCGGCAACTCGTGGGGCGGATCCAGCAGCAGTGGCTGGGACCGGGGCAGCGGAGGTTGGGACCGTGGCGGGGGTCCGGTGGGAGCGGCTTCGCCGATTCGGGCGGCGGCGGATCCTGGGGCGGCGGCAGTTTCGGTGGCGGCCGATCGTGGGGCGGCGGCGGATTCCGGTAGGTAGATCGAAGGAGGAGCAGTCATGGCGACAGCGACTCGATCCACGGCAGCCTCGTTGTCTCACCCGCTCTTCGGCGAGCTGCGGCGCCACTGGGGATGGCTGCTCGCGGTCGGCATCCTGTCGGTCGTCCTGGGCACCATCGGTCTGGGCATGACCTGGATGCTGACGCTGGCCAGCGTCGTGTACTTCGGCGTCCTCCTGATCGTGATCGGCGGAGTCCAGATCCTCCAGACGTTCAAATGCTCCGGATGGAAGAGCATCGCCCTGCACGGCTTGATCGGGCTTCTGTACCTGGCGGCGGGGATCATGATCGTGAGCCGTCCGCTGCTGGCCTCTCTCACGCTGACGTGGGCGCTGGGCTTCATGCTGATCGTCGTGGGCGTCATGCGGATCGTCGTGGGGGTCCAGCACCGCGGGACGAGCGGTTGGGGCGGTGGTCTCGTCGGTGGAATCATCACCCTGCTGCTGGGGCTCCTGATCCTGGCCCGGTGGCCATCGAGTGCGCTCTGGGTGATCGGACTCTTTCTCGCCATCGAGCTGATCGTCAACGGCTGGACCCAGATTCTCGTCGCGCTGGCCGCGCGCCGGGCCCACCGGGCCGTGCCGGCATGAGGTTCGCCTTCGACAAGTAACGTCACCTCGTCTATCGTGCTGGCATGGCGAAAGCCAAGCGCTGGGCGCTCTCGGTGCCGATCGACGGCTTCGCGTTGCCCGAGCACGCCGACCTCGCCCGTGAGGCCGAGCGGCTGGGCTACACCGACGCCTGGTCGTACGAGGCCGACGGGCTCGATTGCTTCGCCTCGCTGGCTCCCGTCGCGCTCGCCACCGGGATGCGGCTGGGCACCGCCATCGCCAACGTGTTCACGCGCGGGCCGGCCACGCTGGCCATGTCGGCCGCCACCGTGGCCGATCTGGCGCCCGGGCGATTCATCCTGGGCATCGGCGCGGGCTCGCAGCCGATCGTGGAATCGTGGAACGGTGGCCACTTCGCGCTGCCGGCCACCCGCGTGCGCGAGATGGTGCAGGTGGTGCGCGCGGCGCTCGTCCGGCGAGCGCGTGGTGTTTCGTGGCAAGGCGCTCACCGTCGACGGCTTTCGCCTCGTGCGCCCCCCCGCGGCGCCCGTGCCGATCTACGTCGCCGCGCTGCGGCCCGGCATGCTGCGCGTGGCGGGCGAAGTCGGCGACGGCGTGATCCTGAACTGGCTGTCCGCCGCCGACGTCCCCGGCGTGGTTCGTATCGTGCGCGAGGCGGCGGCCGCGGCCGGTCGCGATCCGGCCTCGATCGAGATCACCGCGCGCCTGCTCGTCAACGTCGATCCGCCGGGCCCGCAGGCCGACGCCGGGCGTGCGTCGTCACGTGACCGCCTATCTCAACGTGCCGGTCTATCGCGCGTTCCAGGAATGGCTGGGGCGCGGCGCGGTGCTCGCGCCCATGTGGCAGGCGTGGGAGCGTGGCGACCGCAAGGCCGCGCTGGCGGCGGTGCCCGAGGCGGTGATGGCCGATATCATCCTGCGCGGCTCGATGGCCGAGATTCGCGCCCACGTGCGCCGCTATCTCGAGGCCGGCATCGACACCGCGTTCTTGCAAGTCTCGACGCTGGAGACCGATCCCGCCCGGCGGCGTCAGGTGCTGGGTGATGCGGTGCGGGCTCTGGCTCCGTCGGTGGGATGATGCGGGCCGTCCGGGAGACGAGCGTGAGAGCGCTGCGCCTGCTCCTGGTGATCTGGATCATCGCCACGATCCACTTCACCCTCATGCTGACCCTGGGCGTGATGGCGTTCCTGACGCAGGGCAACTTCGATCGGCCCGCGCCACCCTCGATCGCTCACCAGGTGATCTCCGCCGCGACCGCGGTCCTGGAATTCCCGTTCGTATGGGCGGTGAGACGCGTCTTGCCCGAGCGCCACGAGACTTTCACGAGGGCGGCGATCGCCACCAGCCTGCTGTGGGGGCTCGTCATCTGGGTGGGCTGGGCGGTCTGGCCGCGCTCAGCGCAGGCGCGCGCGTAGGATCTTGCCGGTCGCGCTCTTGGGCAGCTCCGCCACGATGACCACGCGCCGCGGGTACTTGTAGGCGGCCAGGCGCTCGCGGCACCACGCGATCAGCTCGTCGGCGTCGGTGGCCGCCCCCGGGCGCAGCGTCACGAAGGCGGCGATCTCCTCACCCAGCGTCTCGTCCGGCACGCCCACCGCGGCGGCCTCGGCCACCGCCGGATGGGTGAGCACCACCGCCTCCACCTCGGCCGGGAACACCGAGTAGCCGCCGCGCTTGATGCGCTCGCGCTGGCGGCCGACGATCGCGACGTAGCCGTCGGCGGTGACGCGCGCCAGGTCGCCGGTACGGAACCAGCCGTCGTCGAACACGGCGCGCGTGTCCTCCGGGCGGTCGAGGTAGCCGTCCATCGCCGCCGGCGTGCGGATGTGCAGCTCGCCGGTCTCGCCGGCCGGCAGCGCGCGGCCGGCGTCGTCCACCACGCGGATCTCCACGCCGGGCACCGCGCGGCCGACGCACTCGGCGTGGTCCGTCGGGTCGTCGGAGAAATACGACAGCGGCCGGAACAGCTCGGTCATGCCGTACCCACGGACGATGCGGACGCCGGTCCGCGCGCGCCACTCCTGCGCGAGATCCCAGGGGCAGGGGGCGGCGCCCGACACGCCGAGACGAAGGCCGCGGGCCCCGCTGAAGCCCGGCAGATCGAGCAGGCGCCGGAACATCGTGGCGACGCCGGGCAGCACGGTCACGCCGAGTCGCTCCAGCTGCGCGGCGACGGCCTCGGGCACGAAGCGCTCGACGAGCGCGACGGTCGCGCCGGCCAGCAGCGGCGCGAAGAGCGCGCTGTTGATCCCGAACGCGTGCGACAGCGGCAGCGCCGACAGCAGCACGTCGCCCTCGCGCAGCCCGATCACCGGTCCCGCCCAGGACCGGTTGGCGATCGCCAGCGCGCGGTGCGAGAGCAGCGCGCCCTTCGGCCGTCCGGTGCTCCCCGAGGTATAGAGGACCAGCGCGGCGGGTGAGGCGGCCGGCGCGGCGCCGCCCGTCATCGCGTGCTCGACGCAGCCGCCGTCGGCTCCACGCTCGACGAGCCGCGTGGGCCTCAGATCGGCCAGGATGGCGGCGCGCTCGTCCGGCTTGAGGAGCACGTCCAGGGGCGCGACGATCGCGCCGGCGGCGATCCCACCGAGCACGACGGTGACGAACTCGGGACCGATTGGCCATCGCGACCGCCAGCCGCTCGCCCGGCCGCAGACCGCCGGCGCGCAGACGGCGGGCGCAGTCGTCCACCCGATCGATCAGCTCACCGTAGCTCAGCGCGCCGTCGTCCCAGCAGAGCGCGATCCGATCGGGATGCTGGCGGGCGACGGCCGCGATCAGGCCGGCGAAGTTCTCGCTCACCGCCGGTTCAGCCGAGGAAGTCCTCGAGGCGCAGGCGCTGCCACACCTCGGGCGGCACCCGATGGCGCGGCGTGTAGGCGGCCAGGCTCGGCTTGGCGGTGGCGTCCACGCCCCACTTCGCCGTGTAGCCGTCCTCCCGCGAGGAGGGATCGAGGTCGGAGCCGCGCGCGTGGGTGATGATGGTGATGTCGCGGTCGGGCTGGCAGCGGGTGGCGATCGCCCAGTTGACCTGACGGTCGTCGAACACGTCCACGTCGTGGTCGACGACGACCACGCGCTTCATGTAGAGATCGGCGCCCAGCACGGCCATGATGGCGTTCTTGGCCTGGCCGGGCAGGCGCTGCTCGATCGACACGTAGCAGGTGAAGGGCCCCGGCACGCGCACCGCCCTGATCGAGGGCACCATGGCGCGCACGGCGCGGTAGAGGTTGGCTTCCATCGGGATGGTGGACAGCAGCATGTGATCGAGATGGGCGACGGTGATGTCCTGGAACATCGCGTCGCGCCGGTGCGTGATGGCCGTGTAGCGCACGACCTCGCGCTGGCGCTCGCCCAGGCTGTAGCCGGTGAACTCGCCGAAGGGGCCCTCGGCCACGCGCGCGGCGGGCAGGATCTCGCCCTCCAGCACCAGCTCGGCGTGGGCCGGCACCAGCACATCCGAGGTCTCGCACTTCACGAGCTCGAGCGGCTCGCCGAGCAGGGCGCCCATGATCGCGCGCTCGTCCTCGTCGATGGAGCCGATGGCCAGGGCACCCAGCGCGATGGCCGGGTGCACGCCGATGGCGAAGGCCACCGGCAACGGCTCACGCCGGGCCTCGGCGATCTTGGCGAACTCCCACAGGTGCTTGCCGAGCGTCAGGTGGATCGACGTGGTGTCGCGGCCCTGGAGCATCAGGCGGTTGTACGCGCAGTTCCACGTCTCGCTGGCCGGATCCTTGGCGAACGAGATGGCGGCCGTGACATAGGGGCCGGCGTCGCCCTGGTGGTGAACGATCTGCGGCAGCGTCGTCAGATCCACCTCGCGCCCGCGGCGCACGACCTCCTTCACCGGGCCGGTCGGCACGATCCGCGGCGCGATCGGGCGCTCCATCGCGCGCAGGTAGGTCGGGAGCATGGCCTCGGGCCGGGCCCCGATGGCGGCGGCCAGTCGCCCGCGGCTGGCGTGGAGGTTGGTCAGCACCGGGAAGGCGCTGCCCTTGACGTTCTCGAACAGCACGACGGGCCGGCGCCTGAGCCTCCTTTTCCAGCTTCACCACCAGCGCGGTGATCTCGTAGGCGGGATCCACCGGGCGGGAGACGATCTGGAAATCCTCGGGCTTCTGCCGCTTGACGAGATCGAGGAAGGATCTGAGGTCTTGCGCCATGTCCGCTCCTTGAGTGTGCGGACGATGGTATCAGACCGCGCGGCGCTCCAGCGCCTCCCGCACGGCGCGTCGCAGGGTCTCGATCTCCAGCGGCTTGCGCAGCAGCGTGAAGCCCAGCCGCTCGCGCGCGTCGTCGAGATCGCTGGTGGAGGCGGTGAACAGGATCACCCCCACCGCGGAGTTGCCATCGCGGATGCGCGCGACCACGTCGATCCCGCTGACGCCCGGCATGGTCAGGTCGGTCACCACGACGTCGTAGGCGCACGCCTGGAAGCGACGCAGCCCTTCGGCGGGGCTGCCCACCCCGTCGACCTCGTAGCCCCACGACCCCAGCAGGTCACACAGCAGGCTGAGGACGTAGCGGTCGTCGTCGATGACCAGCGCGCGGGGCGAGCGGGTCGTGAGCACCCTCTCCGTCGTGCGCTCGGTACTCGGATCGTAAATATTCATGACGCTCGCAAGGTAGGTCGGGGGACGTCCCCGAATCAATGGCGACGACAGCCGCTAAATCCGCGGCCCCGGCGCGATCCGCCACCGGAGAGCCGCGTCCCTGCACGGTATTGCCTTCGGCGCCTCACCACAGCCGCGGCAAACGTGGCGTCGCTCGACGACCTCGGTGCGACGCCGCGCCCTACCGGTCGAATTTCACTTTGTGGACGCGCGTGGAAAAGTGGATAGCGCGTCAGACGACGGGATTCGAATCTTTCTCGTCGGTCGACAGCCAGCGGATCTCCAGCGCGATCGCATCGAGCAGCTCCGCGACGCGCCCGACCCAGTCGCCGTATCCGGCGGTCACCAGGTCCTCACGCGCGCGCCAGAGGTGCTCGCTGGCCTCCGCGAGCCCGACCAACCTCCGCACGTCGATCATCGCTTGCGCGTTTTCGCCCCTATGGGTGCGGCTGTCAACAGGAAACTCATCCACATATCCACAGTCATCCACAGGTGACAAAGCTCGGTGGATCACGCAGATACGTGGCCCTGGACAACCGTCGCGGCGAGCGAGTGCGAGGTGCTAGAGCTTGTAGAGCTTCCGCGCGTTGTCGGCGAGAATCTTCTGCTTCTGGGTGTCGTTGAGGTCGCCGCGCTGGCGAATCTCGTCGATCGACGCCGGCCACGAGTGATCCCAGTGCGGAAAGTCCGAGGCGTACACGATCTGGTTCTCGCCGACCAGCTTCACGGCCTGCGGCAGCAGCCACTCGTCGGCCTCGCACGAGAAGTAGATCTTGCCCGAGCGCACGTACTCGCTCGGCTTCTTCTTGAGGACCGGCGCCTCGGCTGCGCGCTTGGCGTACTCGTCGTCCATCCGCTCCATCCAGTAGGGCGCCCAGCCGCAGCCGGCCTCGAGGAACGCGATCCGCGCGTCGGGGAAGCGCTCGGGAATGCCCTCGAAGATGATCGAGGTGATCTGGCGCATCTGCCCGAAGGCGTGCGAGACGGTGTGGGCCTGGATGAAGGCGGGGAAGAGATCGACGCCCGCGCCGCCCAGGTGCGAGCCGGAGGCGTGGACGCCCAGCATGGTGTCCAGCCGCTGGGCTTCTTCATACACGGAGGCGTAGCGAGCGTCGCCGAGCAGGTGGGTGCCATCCGCCGGCAGCATCGCGCCGGAGTGACCGAGCTCGCGCACGGCGCGACGCAGCTCGGGCCCGCACGCCTCGGGGTCCTGCACCGGCATCAGCGCGACAGCCTTGAGCCGGGGACTCTTCTTGATGAACTCCTCGTACATGAGCGTGTTGTAGGCGCGGCACAGCGCCACCGCCCACTGGCGGTCCTTGATGAAGCTCATGAAAAGACCAAGAGTCGGATAGAGGACGACCGACTCCATGCCGCCTTTATCAAGCGCGCGCAGCCACGACTCGGCGTCGCCGGCGGCATCGCCGAGCGTGCCGAGCAGGCGCCGGTCCCAGCCGTCCCACGCGTAGAACGAGGACACGCCCGGCCGCCGACGGTAGGGCTCGTCGAGATACTTCGCCACCTGCTCCTGGCTCTCGGTCACGTGGCCGTCGGCGTCGATGATCGTCATGCCTTCATCCTCCAGATCGGGATCGCTTCGGGATTGATCAGGTGGGCGGGCGGCTCGCCGCGCCCCACCGCGAGGATCTGCTCGAGGGCCAGCGCCAGGTTGGCGCGGCGCCCGGCCTCGCTGTGGCCGACGTTGTGGGGCGTGAGGATCAGCCGCTCGGGATCGACGGTGCGGTAGGGATGCTGGGCCGGCAACGGCTCCTGGGCGAAGGCGTCCACCGCGGCGGCGGCGATCCAGCGCTCCTCGACGGCGCGGGCCACCGCGGCCTCGTCCACCAGCTCGCCGCGCGCCGTGTTGATCAGGATCGCCGTGGGCTTCATGCCGCGCAGGGCCTTTTCGCCGATGAGGTGGCGGGTCTCGTCGGTCAGCACCGCGTGGATCGTCACGATGTCGGCCTCGGCCAGCAGCTGCGGCAGATCCACCAGCGTCACGCCCAGCGCGGAGGCGCGCTCGGAGGCGACGTAGGGATCTGCGGCGATGAGCTTGACGTCCCAGCCGGCCAGGCGGCGGGCCACGTGCGAGCCGATGCGACCGAGGCCCACGATGCCGACCGTCTTGCCGAAGAGAAAATCGCCCCGGTCCTCGCGGCGGGCCCACTGTCCGCCGCGCACGCGCGCCTCGCCGCGCTTGATGCGCTTGAGCAGCATGAGGATCAGGCCCACGGTGGCCTCGGCCACCGCGATGAAGTTCTCCCGGGTCGGACTGTTGGCGACCAGCACGCCCAGGCGGGTGGCCGCCGGGACGTCGATCTTGTCCACGCCGATGAACGGCACGATGACCAGGCCCAGATGCTCGGCGTGCTCCATGACCGACGGCGTGATGCGCTCCAGGTGCGAGGCCAGCAGCACGTCGGCGGCGCGGACCTCCTCGATCAGCTCGGACTCGGCGTAGGCGCGCCGGGCCGGCATGTCGAGCGGCCGGCCGACGATGACCTCGTGGCCGGCGGCCCGCAGCGGGTCCAGCTCGTCCGGCGGTCCGCTGGGGCCGGTGGCGATGACGGTCAGCCGGCGCGGCGTCACGGCTTCTTGCAGATGACGTTGAGCAGTGCCTGCCGCTTGTCCTCGCGGACGGCCTTGAGCGCGCGGGCGATCGCGTCGGGCAGCGCGGCTGGATCTTCGACCCGCTCGGCCCAGGCCCCGGAGGCCTTGGCGATCATCTCGTAGTCGGGCGCCGGCTCCAGGTCGCTCATCGCCATCGCGCCCGTCCGCACCGCCCAGCCCTGCGGCGCGTGCGAGGAGACCGAGCGCTTCACCGCGTTCCACACGCGGTTGTTGAAGATCACGTACAGCACGGGCAGGTTGTGGGCCCGCGAGGTCCAGTGCGCGGCGGTCGGGGTGCCGAAGATGTACGCTCCGTCGCCCACGCAGCAGATGACCGTGTGCTCCGGCGCGGCCAGCTTGGCGCCGAGTGCGGCGCCCAGGCCCCAGCCGAGGCCCGAGGCCGGCGACTGGCTGAAGTAGCTGCCGGGCACGCGCAGCGTCGCCTGCGTCGTATCGAGGTCGTACTCGTTGACGACGATCGTCTTTTCGTCGATGACGTCACCGATGCAGCGGCTGACCCACGCCATGTCGATGGGCTGGTCGTTCTTCACGGCGGCGGCCTTCGCCGCCCAGGCGTCGACCTGGCGCTTGTGCTCGGCTTCCCAGCGGGCCCGCCGGGTGCCGAGTGCCTGCGGATCGAGACCGCGCCGCTTCACCGCCGCGGCCAGCGCGTCGAGCGTGAGACTGGGGCGCGCCCGCCAGGCCAAGGTCCACCGCGAAGCCGCGGATCGGATAGCGCGAGAACAGCGGGTCGTGGGCGACCTGGATCACCGGGGTCTCGGGCCGCGGCGACTTGAGCACGGGGAACCACGGCGCGTCCGCCTCGACGACGAGGATCGCGTCGGCCTCGAGCAGGTGTGGGCCTGCGTCGTGGCCGCCGAACAGCGGGTGATCGTACGGGAAGTTCAGGTGAGTGCCGTTCTGGTCGAAGACCGGCATGGCCAGCGCCTCGGCCAGCGCCACCAGCGGCGCCACCGCGTCGGGGTCGCGCCCGGACGACTTGGTGATGACGATCGGATTGCGGGCGCCAGCCAGCATGTCCACCGCGCGCTCGATGTCCTTGGTATCGGCCACCGCGCTCGCCGTCGGCGTGACGCGCGGCGGATCGAAGTACTCGATCTGGCCCAGGTGCTCGGCCAGCACCTCGCGGGGCAGCGTGAGGTAGACCGGCCCCTGCGGCTCGCTGCGCGCGATGGCCAGCGCGCGGTCCACGACCGTCTCCACCTGCGAGCCCATGCGCAGCTCGTAGTCCCACTTCACGAACTCGCGCACCATGGCGCCCTGATCGAACGACTCCTGGGCCCAGTGGATGTGCCGGTTGCGCGAGCCAGGCAGACCGGACTCGGTGATCGGTGTGCGGCCGGCGGTGACCAGGATCGGCGCGTGCGAGCGGGCGGCGTTGATGATGCCGCCCAGCGCGTTGGCGGTGCCGACGACCACGTGGACCATGACGATCTGCGGACGGCCGGTCACCATCGCGTAGCCGTGGGCCATGCCGACGGCGGTGATCTCGTGGGGGATGGTCAGCGGGCGCGGCAGGACCTGGCCCTGGGCTGCAGCGCTTGGCGTAGGCCTCGATCAGCGGCGCGAAGTCGGTGCCCGCGTTACCGAAGAAGTATTCGACGCCGCGCGAGGCCAGCACTTCCAGATACGCTTCGGCGGCGCTCTCGACCGACACTTTCTTGAGCATGGTTGTCTCCTACGGGGGCTTTAGCCTAGGCCGGCCGATCCGGGAAGTAAAGTCAGTCCCGGAAGTAGAGCTGGAAGGGTTTGCCGAGCCCGTAGCGGCCTTCGTGCACGGCCACCCGGCAGCTCTCGGCGAGCGGCCCGATGAGCGCGCCGCACGCCACCGCGGCGGCGGCCGGCTGATAGGCAGAGAGGATCTCCATCGCGCCGTTCACGCACATCACCCGATCGTCGTCGTCGCCGGCCCCGCAGACCTCGGGCAGGCGCGCGGGGGCCAGGTTGAGGGCGCCGAACTGCGTGGCGCCCAGCCCGTAGAAGCAGCCGCGCCGGAGCGGCGCGGCGAGTGGCAGGCACTCGGCGGTGACGGCGGCCCGGACGTCTCCCCCGTGCGCGGCCAGCAGTGAATAGCCCCGGTACTTGTAGCAGGCCGGCGGGTACTCGGTGTACGTGTCGCAAGGGAAATGCGGGGAGCCGCTCGCGCGCGGGGCGGTCACGTGCTCCATGAACACGCCGCTGGCGCAGTAGTAGGCCAGCGGACGCGGCGTGAAGGCGCCGCAGTGGCCCAGCGCGACGCCGAGGTCGCCACCCCCGAGAACCAGCAGGGCGTGGCCCACGCCGTGCGCGCAGTTGCCGGGCTCGATGCCGCCGGCGGCGCCGCCCGGCGCGCACAGGTCCCGGATGCGCGCGCGGACATCCGCGACGGTGGCGTGCTTCCACACCGCTTCGCTTCCATCGCCGACGAAGGCCGCCATCAGCACGCCGTGCGTGCAGCCGACGGTGCAGCGCTCCCCGCACACGGCCAGCGCGGCGCCGACGTCCTTCGTCTGACCGAGGATCTCCTTGCCGAGGTCGTGGCCCTCCCAGTGGCAGAAGCCGCTGCGCGCCTCCAGCGCGTCGAGCAGCCCGTCGGCCCCCAGCACGGTCAGCCAGCGGCGGAGCAGCGCCCGGCGGGCATCGGCCTCCACCGCCGCGTACTCGGCCAGGAATTTCGCGCGCAGCTCGGGGTCGTTGCGCCCCGGCAGGTTGGTCAACGGTTGCAGCGCCGCGCGATGCTCGCCGGCCTCACGCGACTGGGCGAGCGCCCCTGGCGCACCGGCGGCGACACCGGCGAGTGCCAACAGGACCGCGAGCGTGCGCCACCTGGCGATGATCTCGATCACGCCGCCGGCAGTGTACAACCGGGCGCCGCGGTTGGGGTAGAGTAGGGCGCATGACGAACGGACGGGTGCGCGGCGGCTTCAACCAGTACGGCTTCACCGTGGGCATCCTCATGCTCGACACGCGCTTTCCGCGCATCCCGGGCGACATGGGCAACGCCTCGACCTTTCCGTTCCCCGTGCGCTACCACCGGGTGACCGGCGCCGTCCCCGATCTGGTGGTCCGGCGCGGCGCCGAGGGGCTGCTGCCGAACTTCATCGAGGGGGCGCGGGCGCTCGAGCGTGAAGGCGTCGGCGCCATCACCACCAACTGCGGCTTCCTGATCAAGTACCAGCGCGAGCTGGCCGCGGCGGTCGCGGTCCCGGTGTTCACCTCGAGCTTGCTGCTGGTGCCGCTCGTCCACCGGATGCTCGGCCCCGGCCGCCGGGTCGGCGTCATGACCGTGAGCGGCGCCACCCTGAAGCCCGAGCACCTGGCCGGCGCCGGCATCGGCGCCGACGTGCCGCTGGCGGTGGCGGGGATGGAGGGCGAGAAGGAGTTCACCCGGGTGATGCTCGGCGACGAGATGGAGCTGGACGTCGACCTGGCCCGGGAAGAGCACGTGCGCGTCGCCCGGCGCCTCGTGAACGACCACCCCGACATCGGCGCGATCGTGCTGGAGTGCACCAACATGCCGCCCTACGCCGCCGACATCCAGCGTGAGACCGGACGCGCGGTGTTCGATATCGTCTCGCTCGTCCGGATGGCCCACGACGCGCTCGCCTCCGGCCGCTCGCCGCGACCCGCCTAGCCGGTAGTTGCCGGGCTACGGGGCCTCCGGTATAAGGGGGCTCCAATGAAGCAGTCCCTCGGGACCTACTCCTCCACGCGGTGCGTCATGGCGACGGGCCGCGACGGTCGTGGCTCGGCAAAAGGCGTACTCGTGACAGATGTTGCGTCGCCCAGCATTCCGCGGGCTTACCATCGGGGCGGGGCTGGCACCGACCGCGCCTGGTTTCTCCGCCCGCGGTCGGTGGCCGTGATCCCCGCCGGGATAGCGCCATCCCGGCGAATGGTGGAACGACGGGGCGCAGCTGTTCAGACACGTGAGGAGACGTCAACACACCCGATAACAGGGGAGGCCAATGCGGGCAGCCAAGGTTCCGCCTAAGGAGCTCCGCCGCGTCGTCATCGCGGCGTCCGTCGGCAACATCATCGAGTGGTACGACTTCTACATTTTCGGGAGCCTGGCATCGATCCTCGCGGTCAAGTTCTTCGAAAAGGGCCACCCGGTGGCGGCGTTCCTCAGCACCGTGGCGATCTTCTCGGTCGGCTTCCTGATCCGGCCACTGGGAGCGTTCGTGTTCGGCTGGCTGGGTGACAAGGTCGGCCGGAAGTACACCTTCATCGTCACGCTGACCGGCATGGGCGTGGCGACGGCCCTCATCGGCTTCGTCCCGACCTATCAGGCAATCGGTCTCGCCGCGGCCTTCATTCTCTTCGGCCTGCGGCTGATCCAGGGGCTGTGCCTGGGCGGGGAGTACGGCGGCGCCATCACGTACGTCGCCGAGCACATCGAGGACGAGCATCGCGGGTATTACACCGGCTGGTTGCAGACGTCGCCCACCCTCGGCATCGTGGTGTCGCTGGCGACGATCATCGGCATCCGGACGTATCTGGGTGTCGAGGCGTTCAACGACTGGGGCTGGCGACTGCCGTTCATCATCTCGCTGCTGCTGGTCGCGATCGCGATCTGGATCCGGCTCTCGCTCGGTGAGACGCCGATCTTCCAGGACATCAAGGCGCGGGGTCGCACCACCACCAATCCGTGGCGCGAGGCGTTTCTCAGCAGCAACTTCAAGTACGTGGCGATCGCCAGCGTGGTCGTGCTGGGGCAGGGCTGCGTCTGGTACAGCGGACAGTTCTGGGCGCTCTACTTCCTGCAGACCGTCAAGAAGCTCGACGTGCTGACCTCCAGCTACATCGTCGGCATCGCGCTGCTGATCGCCACGCCGACGCTCATCTTCTGGGGCTGGCTCTCCGACAAGGTCGGGCGCAAGCCGATCATCCTGAGCGGCATGGCGCTGGCCTCGATCACGTACTACCCGCTCTACATGGCGCTCGGCAAATACGCCGAACCGGGCAGCGTGAACTACCCGATGTCGATCCTCATCGTCGTGATCCTCGTCAACTACGTGGGCATGACCTACGGGCCGATCGGGGCGTTCCTGGCCGAGTTCTTCCCCAGCCGCATCCGCTATACCTCGGTCTCCGTGCCCTACCACATCGGCAACGGCTGGGGCGGCGGGCTGGTTCCGATTGTCACGACCTCGATGTACCTGTCCACGGGTAGCGTCGGCTATGCGCTGATCTATCCCATCGCGGTCCCGGCCATCATGTTCCTGATCGCGATCTTCGTGATGCCCGAGACGCGCAAGCAGAGCATCTGGGAGGAAGGCGCGATCGAGGCGGCCCGCGCCCGCGGATAGTCACGCGGACCCACTGTTCCACAGCAAGGGGGGCGCGCGCCCCCCTTGCTGGGCTTCTGGCTCGCTGAGGATCCTGCCCTGAGCCCTCCGCCGCTCTACAGCGTGCTGCCGTTCGTGGCCATGCTGCTCGCCATCGCCGTGTGCCCGCTCTGGATCCCGCACTGGTGGGAGTCGAACCGCAACAAGCTGCTCGCCTCCGCGGTCCTGGGCCTTCCCGTGCTCGCCTTCTACGGCCTCCGCCATCCGGCCGCGCTCATCCACACTGCCGTGGACTACGTCTCGTTCATCCTCCTGCTCGCCGGCCTGTTCGTGATCTCCGGCGGCATCCTGCTGCGCGGCGATCTGGAGGCGACGCCCGCCACCAACACCGGATTCCTGGTCCTCGGCGGGATCCTGGCGTCCTTCGTGGGGACCACGGGCGCCTCCATGCTGCTGATCCGGCCCCTGCTGCAGACGAACGGCCAGCGCACGCGCGTCAAGCACACCGTCATCTTCTTCATCTTCATCGTGTCCAACGTCGGAGGCATGCTGACGCCGTTGGGTGATCCGCCCCTGTTTCTCGGCCACCTGGCCGGCGTGCCGTTCACCTGGACGTTCCGCCTCTGGCCGCATTGGGGCCTGATGCTGGTGGTGCTCCTCGCGGCCTTCTTCGTCTTCGACTCGGTGCAGTTCTCGCGGGAGCCGCTCGCCGCCATCCGACGCGACCGCGCTCGTATCGAACCGCTGCGCGTGCAGGGCGGGCTCAACGCGATCTGGCTCGTGGGTGTCGTGCTGGCGGTCGCCTTCCTGCACGCGCCCTGGCGAGAGGTCGCCATCGTGGCCTTGGCGGCCGCCTCGCTGTGGCTCACGCCGCGGCGGATCCGTCGCGACAACGGCTTCTCCGTGGGGCCGATGGTCGAAGTGGCGGTCCTGTTCGCCGGGATTTTTCTGACGATGATTCCGGCCCTCGACCTGCTGCGGCTGCGGGGGGACGAGCTCGGCGTCCGCGCGCCCTGGCAGTTCTTCTGGGCCTCCGGCGCGCTGTCGTCGTTCCTCGACAACGCGCCGACCTATCTGACCTTCCTGGCGCTCGCCCAGGGCCTGCGCCTGCCCGCCGATGTCGTGGGCGTGCCGGCCGGTATCCTGGCCGCGATCAGCGTGGGCGCGGTGGCCATGGGAGCGAACACCTACATCGGCAACGCCCCCAACTTCATGGTCAAGGCCATCGCCGAGGAGGCCGGCGTGAAGATGCCGAGCTTCTTCGGCTACATGCTCTACAGCGGCGCGATCCTGCTGCCGCTGTTCGTCGTCGTCACGTTGGTCTTTTTCCGCTGAGGCGGAGGCGTTCGATGAGCTCGTGGTCGGCGGGCGGGAAGTCGTAGTCGGCGAGCCGGGCGGGCTCGACCCACTGCATCTCCTGCTGCTCGCGGGGTGTGATGTCGCCGGACTCCAGGCGGCAGGCGAAGAAGTAGAGCACCACGGTACGCTCCGGATACTCCCAGCGGACGGTCTCGACGAGCTCGCCCACCGTGAACGTTGCCGAGAGCTCCTCGATCAGCTCGCGGCGCAGGCAGGCGGCCGGGGTCTCGCCGGCCTCGACCTTGCCGCCGGGAAATTCCCACCGCCCCGCGAGGTGAGATCCCGGCCGGCGCTGCGTGATGAGATAGCGCCCGTCGGCATCGCGTATGAGCGCCGCGGACACCTCGACGACCGCCGGCACCGGGTCAGCCGCGCGCCGGGCCGACCGCTGGGCCGCTGGCGCAGAATCTCCGCATCGGGCAGCCCTCACACCGCGGCCGGCGCGGTGTGCACCAGGTTGCCCCGAAGTCCATCAGCGCCTGGTTGAAGTCGTAGCCGCGGCCGGCCGGCACGAGACGCTCGGCCAGCTCCCACAGCGATCGGTCTCCGCGAAGCCGCGCGGTCCGTCGCGGTCCCAGGAAGACGCGCGTCAGCACCCGGCGCACGTTGGTGTCGAGCACGGCGACGTCGCGGCCGAAGGCGAACGAGAGGACGGCGCCGGCCGTGTAGCGGCCGATGCCGGGCATCGCCCGGAGGCGCTCGGCATCGTCGGGGAGCCGACCGCCGTAGCGCGCGACCGACTCGCACGCGATCGCGTGCAGGCGCAGGGGGCGGACGTTGTAGCCCAGCGGGTACCAGATCTGCCGCACGTCCTCGACGGGCGCCCGGGCCAGCGCCCGCAGGGAGGGAAAGCGTCGGAGGAACTGCCGATACTTCGGAATGACCCGATCCACCTGCGTCTGCTGCAGCATGATCTCGGAGACGAGCACGCGGTAAGGGTGACGGGTGCGGCGCCAGGGCAGGTCACGGCCGTTGTCGCCATACCAGGCGAGCAGATTGCGCTGGAAGCGGCGGATGGTGGCGCGCGACGGCGGTCGCACGCCGCGCAGTCTAGCACGCGGGATCCCGCCCGCGGCGTCGGGTACAATGACCGCGTGACTCCCGGCGCGAGCGATTCCCGGGCGGAATACCTGGCGGTGCGCGAGGCGGTCGGCCTCGTCGACCGTCGCGACCTCGGCGTGGTGGAGGTGAGCGGCCGCGACCGCGCGACGTTCCTGAACGCGCTGCTGAGCAACGACGTCAAATCCCTGGGCGCCGGACAAGGGTGCGCCGCGACGCTGCTCGACATCCACGGCAAGGTCCAGGCCCTGCTGCTGGTGTGGGTGCTCGAGGATCGCGTGCTGCTCCTCACGCCCCCCGGGCTGGCGGCGAGCACGGTCGAGCAGCTGGATCACTACCTGTTCTCCGAGAAGGTCTCGCTCGCCGACGTGAGCGCGGAGTGGGCGCTCTTCATGCTCGCCGGCCCCGGAGCCCCGGACCTCGCCGAGCGTGTGATCGGAGTCCGACCGCCGGCCGCGCCGTGGTCCAGCATGGCCGCCACGCTCGACGGCACCGCGGTGCGGCTCGTCACCGGTGGCGGCGAGACGGGCGGCCCTGAGGTGTGGGTGGGCGTGCCGGCCTCCGCCGGCGACCGAGTCGCGAGCCTGCTGAGCACGGCCGGCGCCCGCCCGATCGGCGCCGAAGCGCTCGAATCGCTGCGCATCGAGGCCGGGACGCTGCGCTTCGGGAGTGACATCGGCCCGTCCGTGCTCCTGCCCGAGGTGCCGTTCGAGCCGCTGCTCTCCCATTCCAAGGGCTGCTATCCCGGGCAAGAGGTCGTGGTCCGCATCCGCGATCGCGGCCACGTGAACCGACACCTCCGCGGCCTCGTGATCACGGGCGATGCGGTGCCGCAGCGCGGGGACGAGGTCGTCGCCGGCGACGCGGTGATCGGCTCCATCACGAGCGCGACGCGCTCCTACGGCCTGCAGCATCCGATCGCGCTGGCCCTCGTTCGTCGCGAGCACGCCGAGCCGGGCGCCGCGGTCGGCGTCCGGGTGGATGGCCGAGTGGTCCCGGCCACCGTGAGCGCGCTGCCCTTCGCCCGCTGACCACAGGGCGTCAGGAGATTCCGTGAGCACCAACCGCCTCGCCAACGAGACCAGCCCGTACCTGCTCCAGCACGCCCACAATCCGGTCGACTGGTATCCGTGGGGCGCGGAGGCGTTCGCCCGGGCGCGCGCCGAGGACAAGCCGCTCCTCCTCTCGATCGGCTACTCCGCGTGCCACTGGTGTCACGTCATGGAGCGCGAGTCGTTCGAGAATCCCGAGATCGCCGCGCTCATGAACCGTCTCTTCGTCAGCATCAAGGTCGATCGCGAGGAGCGGCCCGACGTCGATCACATCTACATGCAGGCCGTGCAGTCGATGACCGGCCACGGCGGCTGGCCGATGACCGTGTTCCTCACGCCCGACGGCACGCCGTTCTACGGCGGGACGTACTTTCCCGCCTCAGGATCGGCACGGGCTTCCGGGCTTCCCGCGCTTGCTGCAGGCGATCGCCGACGCCTGGCAGTCGCGGCGGGGCGAGGTGGTGCAGTCCGGGCAGAAGCTCACGGAGTCGCTCGGCCAGACCGAGCGGCTGCGCGAGCTCGGCCACGCTGCTGAGCGACGCGATCCTGTTCGGCGCCTTCCAGGGGCTGTCCGCGCAGTTCGACGAGGAGTGCGGCGGTCTCGGCGGCGCGCCGAAGTTTCCCCAGCCGATGATCTGGAGTTCGTGCTGCGCTTCGGCAAGCGCGGCCGGAACCCCTTCGCGCAGCGCATGGTTCACACCACGTTGATCCGGATGGCGCGCGGCGGCATCTACGACCACCTCGGCGGCGGCTTCGCGCGCTACTCGGTCGACGCGCACTGGCTGGTGCCGCACTTCGAGAAGATGCTGTACGACAACGCCCAGCTGGCCTCGCTCTACCTGCACGCGTGGCTGGCCTTCGGCGATGCCGAGTGTCGCCGGGTGTGCGAGGAGACGCTCGACTACGTGCTGCGCGACATGACCGATCCGTCCGGCGGCTTCTACTCGGCCGAGGACGCCGACTCCGAGGGCGACGAGGGCAAGTTCTACGTCTGGACGCCCGACGAGATTCGCGCCGTGCTCGGCGCCGACGCCGACCGGGCGATGGCCTACTGGGGTGTGGACCGCGGCCCGAACTTCGAGGGCCACAGCATTCTCTTTCTTGCCGGCGAGCCCGACCCCGAGGGGATCGCGCCGCTACGCCGCCGCCTGCTGGGAGGTGCGCGAGCACCGCGTGCGTCCCGGGCGCGACGACAAGGTGCTGGCCGCCTGGAACGGTCTGGCCTGCCGGGCGCTGGCCGAGGCGGGCCGCGCGCTGGGCCGGCCGGACTACATCGCGGCGGCCGTGCGCAACGCCGAGTTCCTGCTGGGCCAGATGCGCGTGAATGGCCGGCTCATGCGCACCTGGAAGGGCGGCCAGGCGCGCATCCTCGGCTATCTCGAGGACTACGCGATGGTGGCCGCCGCGCTGATCGACGTGTACGAGGCCACCTTCGACCGCCGGTGGCTGGACGAGGCGCGCTCACTGTGCGGCGAGATGCTCCGCCTGTTCTGGGACGACGCGCTGCCCGGGTTCTACGACACCGGCTCCGACGCCGAGCAGCTGATCGTCAGGCCGCGCAACCTGTTCGACAACGCGGTGCCCTGCGGCACCTCGGTGGCGATCGAGACGCTGCTGCGCTTGAGCGAGCTCACCGGCGATCAGGCCTGGCAGGCGCGCGCGCTGCAGGCGCTGCGGCCGCTGGCCGATCTGATGACCCGGCATCCCGGCGGCTTCGGCCGCTTCCTCTGCGCGCTCGATTTCCACCTGGGCCCACGCGTGGAGATCGCGCTCATCGGGGGCGACGGCAATGGCCTGGCGCCGCTGGTGGCCGAGGTGTTCGGGCGCTTCCTACCCAATCGGGTGGTGGCGGGGATGCCCGCCGCCGACGCCCGCGCCGCCGCCGGCGTCCCGCTGCTGGAATCCCGCGGGACGATCGACGGCCGGGCCACGGCATACGTCTGTCGAAACTACGCGTGCGAGCTGCCGGTCACCGACCGCGCCGCGCTCGCGCGACAGCTGGAGGCACTATGAATCGATTCCGCACGACTCTGTTGATCGCGATGCTCGCGCTCCTCGTTGCCGCCCGGCCCGTCCCGGCCCAGATCGGCGACCTGCTCAAGCAGCTTCCCTCGATCCCGGGCGGCGTTCCCTCGACGGGCTCCCTCGGCGACGTGAAGATTGGTCAGGGGCTCAAGGAAGCGCTGCAGGTGAGCACCGAGAAAGCCGTGAGCCTGACCGGGCGCACCGACGGCTACTTCAAGAACGAGGCGATCAAGATCCTGATGCCCGATAATCTGAAGAGCGTCGACCGTGGGCTTCGCACGGTGGGCTACGGTCCCCAGCTCGACGAGCTGGTCCTCAGCATGAACCGGGCGGCCGAGCAGGCGGCGCCCGCCGCCAAGAACATCTTCTGGAACGCCATTGGCGACATGTCGATCGACGACGCGACCAAGATCCTCCACGGCGGCAACACCGCGGCGACCGACTACTTCAAGGGCAAGACGACGCCCCAGCTGACCAGCGCGTTCACCCCGGTCGTGGAGAAGTCGATGAGCCATGTCGGCGTCACCCAGCAGTACGAGGCGCTGCTCGGCCGGGCCAAGGCCATTCCCGTTCCTCAACACGGAGTCGTACGACCTCAACCACTACGTCGTCGGCAAGTCGCTCAACGGCCTCTTCCACGTGGTAGGCGAACAGGAAGCCCAGATCCGCGCCAACCCCGCCGCCCGCACGACCGAACTGCTCAAGGAAGTATTCGGCCACAAGTAGCCGAGCGCAGCATAGCGGGGCCGTTTCGTGGCCCCGTACGCGAATGCAACGCTCGCGAAGCGCCCTGGCTCCGCCAGGGCGCGGAGCGTGGGGGGTATGGGGGGCCATCTCGGGGCCCCCCCATTTCTACCTATACGCGCAGGGCGGGATCGGGGTGCGAAACGGCGCCTGCGTGAGGTGATCGCCGGGCGCGAAGAGGCGTAGCTGCTGCGGCGCCGGGCTGGGCGCCAGGCGCCGGCCGTGCAGGGTCAGGTAGTAGCCGGCCCTCACGGTGTCCACCCCGATCCGACGCAGATCGCCGAGACCTCGCAGGACGGCGCGCCGGCGCGTCTGCACGATCAGGCGCGCGGCCTTGGGGCCGAGCCCGGGGACCCTCAGTAGAAGCTCCAGCGGCGCCCGCGTCACCTCGAGGGGGAAGCGTTCGGGGTTGGCCAGCGCCCACGCCGTCTTGGGGTCGTGCTCGAGCGGCAGGTTGCCACCGGTTTCGAACGCGAGCTCTTCGACGCCGAAGCCGTACTCGCGCAGCAGGTGCTCGGCCTGGTAGAGGCGAGACTCCCGCGCGGCCGGCGTGGGCGCGAAGCCCTCGAACGGTGTTCCCACCACCGGCTGGAACGCGCTGAAGTGCGCGTGATGCAGCAAGCGCTGGCCCTCGAGGCGCGCCACCAGTCTGAGCACCTCCTGATCCTTCTCGCCGACCGCACCGACCACGAACTGCGTCGTGGTGCTGCCCCGCGGGCCCGGGCCACCTTCCTCGCGGGCCTCGCGGTAGAGCCGCCCCGCCAGCTCCAGCTTGGGGAGCAGGTCGCCTGTGAGGTTCTTCTCCTTGGCGAGCGTACTGACGTGCGCGTCGGTCGGCCCCTCGAGGTTGACCGAGATTCGCGTGGCCAGGCGCTGGGCGGCTTCGACCTGCGCGATCTCGGCGCCGGGGAGCAGCTTGACGTGGATGTAGCCGGTGAAGCCCTCGCGCTGGCGCAGGACCTCGAGCGTGGCGAGCATGCGGTCGGTGGCGCGCGTGGGCCGTCCGGGCACCCCCGACGTGAGGAACAACCCCTGCGCCAGCCCCTTGCGGTTGACGTCCATGAACGTCGTCGCGATCTCCTCCGGACTCACGGTGGCTCGCGGGACCTTGCCGCCGCAGTAGGTCGGGCAATAGCCGCACGACAGCGAGCAGGCGTTGGTCTGCATGACGCGCATGAGGTTGATCGACCCGCCGCCGGGCAGGCGAGCCTGCGCGATGCCCATGGAGGTGATCGGGCGATTGCCCACCGGGACCGAGCGCCGGTACTTCGGCATGCCCTGCTCGCGGTCGGGCAACGCCGCCTCGGTGAGCAGCTCCATCCGCCGTCGAAGATCCACGGCCAGGATAATACCAAACAAAAGACGAGTAGTCTAGTCTGAAGCGGCGACCGCACCGAGCGAGGACAAGCGATTGATCTCGCTGACAGAAATGCCGAGCTCGCCGAGGACCTCTCGCGTGTGCTCTCCGAGCCGTGGCGCGGGCCGTCGAACGGGCGGTCGAGAGCCGCCGACGGCGAAGGGAAAGCCCAGCATGCGAACGGTGCCGAGACCCGGCTGCTCCACGTCGCGCACCATCCCCATGTGGCGCACCTGCGCGTCGTCGAACACCTGATCGAACTCGTAGATGGGCCCGGCCGCGATCCCGGCGGCGATGAACCGGTCGACCCACTCGTTGACCGTGCGCCGGGACAGCGCAGTCTCCACGCGCTTCTTGAAGTCGGGGTGATTGGCGACGCGGGCCTCGTTGCTGGAAAAGCGCGGCTCGGTGACCAGCGCCTCGTCGCCCAGGGCCCGGCAGAACTTCTCGTACTGGTCAGGATTCAGGATGACCACGTTGATGAAGCCGTCGCCGGCCTCGAATGCCTCGGCCGGCGTGACGTTGGGGTTGCGGTTGCCCACGCGCTTGGGGGCCACGCCCGAGGAGAAGTAGTGCGCCGAAGGGTCGGGCAGCAGCGCCACGCTGGAGGCGAGCAGGCTGACGTCCACGTGCTGGCCGCGGCCCGAGCGGAAGCGCTGAACCAGGGCCGCGCACACGGCGCCGAAGGCGATGTAGGACGCGGCCACGTCGGAGATCGAGCCTCCGGGCCGGGTCGGTGGATCGCCCGGCTGGCCGGTCAGCGCCATCAGGCCGCTCATGCCCATGGCGATCGTGTTGTAGCCGGGCCGGCGCGCGTACGGCCCGTCCTGGCCGTAGCCGCTGACGGAGGCATAGACGACGGCGGGATTGTCGGCGCTGAGCGCCGCGTAGCCGAGGCCGAGACGCTCGGCGACGCCGGGAACGAAGTTCTCCAGCACGACGTCGGCACGCCGGGCGAGGGCGTGGATGATCTTGAGGCCTTCGGGGTGCTGCAGGTCCACCGCGATCGCGCGCTTGTTGCGGTTGATCGTGGCGAAGCCGAGGCTCATGCCGTCCTTGCTGGTGCCGAGGTAGCGCATGTCGTCGCCGCGCCCGGGCCGTTCGACCTTGACGACGTCGGCGCCGAGGTCGGCGAGCATCATGGCGCAGTAGGGGCCGGCGATGACCCGCGAGAGATCGAGGACCCGGATGCCGTCGAGCATCAGGAGCGCTCCAGGAAGCCTTCGGTCATCGCGTTGACCTCGGGCATGCCCGCCCGCGCGATGGCGTTGATGCGTGCCTTCATCTCGGCCAGGGGCTTGAACGGCTTCTTGGCCATGAATTCCGCGTATTCCCGCGCGGCCTTGATGACGTCGGTCCCCGGCACGATCTTGTTGACCAGGCCCCACTGCCGGGCGTCCTCGGCGGAGTAGCGCCGGCAGTCCATGATGATCTCCTTGGCCCGCGCCGGCCCGACCATGCGGACGAACCGCGTGGTCGAGGCCACGCCCAGCGGGACGCCGAGATCGACCTCGGGAATCCACAGCTGGGCCTCGGCGGCGGCGATGCGGAAGTCGCAGGCCAGCGTGAGGCCCCAGCCGCCGCCCACCGCGTGGCCGTTGATGGCGGCGATGGTCGTCTGCTCCAGGTTCTCCAGCACCGTGTTGGCTCGCTCGAAGAGCCGCCGGAACTGGCTCTTGCGGGAGCCCATCGCGGCGCGACGCTCCTCGGCCGACATGCTGCTCTTGAGGCCGGCGTCGGCCCCGGCCGAGAAGACCGGCGGGGCCCCGGTGACGATGACGACCCGCGTCGTGGGGTCGTCGCGCAGCTCGGCGAAGGCCGCACCGAGCTCGGTCAGCATGGGGTCGCTGAGCGAGTTGCGCCGGTCGGGGCGGTTCAGTGTGACCGTGGCGATGAGGCCGTCGCGCGTGAGGAGGACGTTTTCACCCATGGCGGAAGCATTATCATAGGGCTCGACCTATGACTACCGAGACCAACGAGATCGTCTGGCGCCCCACTGCCGAAGTCGCCGAGCGCTCCCGCATCGCGCGGTTCATGCGCGCCCAGCGCATCGGCTCGCTGGCCGAGCTGCACGCCCGCTCCGTCGCCGATCCCGAGTGGTACTGGGACGCGGTCGTGCGCGATCTGGGCGTGCGCTGGAGCCGGCCCTACGACCGCGTGCTCGACGGCTCGCGCGGCGTGGCGTGGCCGGTGTGGTTTCCCGGCGGCCGCCTGAACTTCACGGACAACTGTGTCGATCGCCACGTGGACGCCGGGCGTGGCGCCAAGCCCGCGATCGTGTGGGAGGGCGACGACGGGCAGTCGCGCACGCTGACGTACAGCGAGCTGGCGGGGGAGGTCAATCGCCTGGCCAACGCGCTCCAGACCCTCGGCGTCGGCGAAGGGGATCGGGTCGGCATCTTCCTGCCGATGTCCCCGGAGGCAGCGATCGCCACGCTGGCGGTGGTGAGGATCGGCGCGATCTACACCCCGTGCTTCTCGGGCTTCGGCGCCGGTGCGGTCGCCTCGCGCCTGTCGGACTGTGAAGCGAAGCTTGCTGATCACCGCCGACGGCTTCTACCGCCGCGGTCAGATCGTGAAGATGAAGGAAGTCGCCGACGAGGCCGCGGCCCAGTGCCCCTCGGTGCAGCACGTGCTGGTCTACCGGCGCCTGGGTCGCGAGATCCCCTGGACGGCGGGGCGCGATCGCTGGTGGCACGAGGCGGTGGCGGGCCAGAGCGATCGCGCGGAGGCGCTCGCCGTCGAGGCCGATCGGCCGTGCCTCATCATCTACACGTCGGGGACGACGGGACGGCCGAAGGGCGCGGTGCTCACGCACGGCGGCTTTCTCATCAAGACCGCGCACGACTTTGGCTACTGCATGGACGTGGGCGAGGGCGATCGGCTGTTCTGGCTCACCGATCTCGGCTGGCTGATGGGACCCATGGCGATCACCGCCGCGCTCTTCCACGGCGCCACCGCGGTGATGTTCGAGGGCGTGCAGGACTATCCGAAGCCCGATCGTCTGTGGAGCATCGTCGAGCGCCACCGCATCAGCGTGCTCGGCATCTCGCCCACGGCCGTGCGCGCGCTCATGCCGCACGGCCCCGAGCACGTGCACGCCCACGACCTGTCGTCGCTCCGCATCCTGGGCTCGACCGGCGAGCCGTGGAACCCGGAGCCCTACCGCTGGCTCTTCGAGAACGCGGGCAAGGCGCGCCTGCCGATCATCAACTACACGGGCGGCACGGAGATCTCCGGCGGCATTCTCGGCTGCTTTCCCGTCGCGCCCATCAAGCCGTGCTCGTTCTCCGGGCCGATCCCCGGCATGGCCGCCGAGTGCTTCGGTGACGACGGCACGCCCGTGCGCGGGCAGGTGGGCGAGCTGGTGATCACCCGGCCGTGGCCGGGCATGACCGCGGGGTTCTGGCGCGATCCGCAGCGCTACGAGGAGACGTACTGGTCGCGCTGGCCCGACGTCTGGGTCCACGGCGACTGGGCCTACGTCGACGCCGACGGCTTCTGGTACATCCAGGGGCGCTCCGACGACACGCTGAAGATCGCCGGCAAGCGGCTGGGGCCGGCCGAGGTCGAGTCGGTGCTGGTCGGCCACCCGTCCGTGGCGGAGTCCGGCGTGATCGGCGTCCCGCACGAGATCAAGGGCGAAGCCGTCGTCTGCTTCGTCGTGCTGCGCCCGGGGAACTCGCCCTCGGAGTCGCTCCGCGCCGAGCTGAGCGAGCGCGTGGCGCCAGGCCATGGGCAAGGCGCTCAAGCCCGAGCAAGGTGCTGTTCACGCGCGATCTGCCCAAGACGCGGAGCGCCAAGATCATGCGCCGGGTGATTCGCGCGACCTACCTCGGCAAGCCGGCGGGGGACGTGTCGTCACTGGAGAATCCCGACGCGGTGAAGGCGATCGGCGAGGCCTCGTGAAGGCGGCGGCCCTTCGCGCCCGCGCCCCGGGTGTATACTTCAGCTCGTCGTCGTGGGGGGAGGATTCCTGAGAACCGGGTGCGGCCCGGGACCCCTCGAACCTGCTCTGGGTAATTCCAGCGAAGGGAACACGGCGGAGACGGTGATCCAGACGGCCGCACCCGGTAGGAAGGGGCGCGGCCGTTCGTGTCTATGACGATCAGCGTCAACGGCAAGTCGATGGAGATCCCGGCCGGGACCACGGTGGACGGCCTGCTCACTCTCCTGAACGTCAAGCGCGAGTACACGGCCGTCGCCGTCAACCGCGACATCACGCCCAAGAGTACCTACACGGCGGTCACGCTGTCCGAAGGCGACAAGGTCGAGATCGTCCGCCCGATGGGGGGAGGCTAACGTCATGTACGACACCAATCTGGTCCTCGGGGGCAAGGAATTCACGTCCCGACTGATCGTCGGCACCGGGAAGTACTCCTCCATGGACGTCATGCGCGATGCTCACGAGGCGTCGGGGACCGAGATCATCACGGTGGCAGTCCGCCGGGTGAGCTTGCCCAGCGGCGAGTCGATCCTCGACTACATCGACACCAAGCGCTTCACGCTGCTGCCCAACACCGCGGGCTGCTATACCGCGGACGAGGCCGTCCGCACGTGCTACCTGGCCCGCGAGGCGGGGCTCGGCGAGATGGTCAAGCTCGAGGTCATCGGCGACCAGCGCACGCTGTTCCCCGACGTGATGGGCCTGCTGGAGGCGACCCGGACGCTGGCCCGTGACGGCTTCATCGTCATGCCCTACAGCAACGACGATCCGGTCATGGCCAGAAAGCTGCAGGACGCCGGGGCGGCGTGCGTGATGCCGCTGGGCGCGCCCATCGGCTCGGGCCTCGGCATTCGCAATCCGTACAACATCAAGATCATCCTCGAGTCGGTCACCGTCCCGGTCATCGTCGACGCCGGCGTGGGCACCGCCTCCGACGCGGCCATCGCGATGGAGCTGGGCTGCGACGGCGTGCTCATGAACACGGCCATCGCCGGCTCGCAGGACGCGGTGTCGATGGCCCGGGCCATGAAGCTGGCCGTCGAGGCCGGCCGGCTGGCTTACAAGGCCGGGCGCATCGGCAAGAAGCTCTACGCGACGGCGTCCTCGCCCATCGAGGGCCTGCCCGATTGGACGAGCTGAGCCTGTGCCTGGTCACTGACCGCGCGCAGACGCGCGGGCGAGACCTGGTCACGGTGGTGACGGAGTGCCTGGCGGCCGGCCTGCCGGCCGTGCAGGTTCGCGAGAAGGACCTCGGCGCCGCCGAGCTGGCCGCGCTCTGCCGGACGATACGTCAGGTCACGCGCGAGCACGGAGCCTCGCTGATCGTGAACGATCGAGTCGACGTCGCCCTGGCCGTCGGCGCCGATGCCGTGCAGCGTACCCACCTCTCGCTCCCCGTGGACGACATCCGCGCCCTGGCCGGGCGGCGCCTGCGCATCGGTGCCTCCGTGCACTCGCTCGAGGACGCCCTGGATGCGCAGGCGCGGGGGGCGGACTGGGTCGTCTTCGGTCCGGTGTACGACACGGCCTCCAAGCGCCAGTACGGCGCACCGCAGGGTGTCGAGCGCCTGGCCGCGGTGGCCCGCGCCGTACGGATTCCGGTCGTCGCGATCGGCGGCATCACGCCGGAGCGCGTGAACGAGGTGCGTGGGGCCGGCGCCCGCGGCGTGGGCGCGATCTCCGCGATCCTGGCGGCCGACTCGCCGGCCGACGCTACCCGGAGCTTCCTGAAGGCGCTGGTCTGACGCGCTTCACGAGGGGCCGCTCGACTTCCTGATGTCGAGCATGGGGGGCAGCGCGCCCTCCTCGACCGTCTCCTCGATCTGCGTGATGCGGTTCATGCGGGCCACGATGTCGCGGATCCGCTCCGAGCCCTCCCGCGCCGTCTTGATCCAGCCCTGCTCCTCGCTCCCCGCCGGTAGCCTGCGCGCGATGAGCCCGAGCCCGCCCATGACGGCGGTGAGGGGATTGTTGATCTCGTGGGCGGCGGCGCGCGCCAGCAGCGTGACGGCGCGCAGCTGCGCGCTGTCGCGGCGGGCCGACTCGACCGCGTGGCTGGCGACCACGTCGGCGAAGAGCCGGGCTCCGCCCCCGATGCCTACCAGGCTGAGCACGAGGAATGGCAGCCACAGCGGGGTGAAGAGCATGGCGCCGCGCTCGCCGAGCGAGAGGAACGAGACCGCGGTCACCACCCACACGATGGCGCTCAGCACGAGCGAGTGCCGCAGGCCGATGCGCCCATCACGCTGGGCCCAGGCGCGGACCACCGCCGCCGCGGCGGCGGTGGCGACGATCCCGAGCACGCCGGCGGGGGCGCCGCTGCCGCCCAGGTAGAGCCGATACGCGACGGCGAGGGCGGCGGCGAGACCGCCGGCCAGCCAGCCTTCCACGAGCGTGACCAGCGCGATCGGCACGGCGCGCGCGTCGACGTAGCGATCCGGCGCCACCTGGATCCGCGAGATCATCATCACCACCGTGAGCACGCCGAAGACCAGGCCGGTGACGACCGGCCGCCACCGTCGCCACGCCGCCGGCCCCGCCTCGAACCAGCGGAACGCGTACGAGTAGAAGATCAGGCCCAGACTCACGACCCCGGCGGCCTCGACGACGTGGTGGTAGTCCATGGTTCCTCATCCTCTCACTGCCCGCGAACGCTCGGCGCTGCTTTTCCGCTTGCGCGACGCCAGATGTCGTTGATACAGTCGCGCCCGACACCTACATATTGCGGTTTGTAACGACCCAACCCGCATCGGCAGGAGGAAGGGCAGTCCGTTGGAGCTTCGCTCGCTGCTTCCACTGATCGACCGTCACCCGGAATATCTGGTCATCGTCGTGCGCTCGGATCCCAAGCTCTTCGAATACCTCTGCCGGCGCTTCGCCGGCGAGCCTCACACAGAAGTCCGCCTGGACCGGCGCGGCACGGGCGGAACCCTTGCGCCGCCAGGCGGCGTGGACCGGCGGCGCGCGGCGCACTCCGGCCAGAATTTCCAGCTCGCGCTTTCGTCGTGCGGCGTCGCGGTGGTTCGGCGGGCGCCGGAGAACGGCGAGCATCCTGTCGTTGTCCACTCACATCCCCCGGAGGGCCCCATGGAGCAGATGCAGGACGAGCGGCAGCGTGTTGACCGCTGGCTGGAGGAAAGCCAGTACCTCATCGGCCGGCTGATTCCGGCCTACCTCGAGGATCGCGATCGGGCGCGGAGCCGGCTCGACAGCGCCGATCAGGAGTGCGACCGGCTCCGCCAGGAAGTGGGCGAGCTGCGGCGCGAGCTGGGCATTCTGCAGGCCGAGGTGCAGTACTACCGCGGCGAGCACCAGGCCGCCGCCGAGGTCTTCGCCAGCATGATCAGCCATCTCGCCGAGATGCAGAAGCCGATGCAGGAGACTTACCGTCGCCTGCAGATGACGCCGCCTTCGGGCGCCATGGCCGAGGCTCACTCCGGCTAGCGTTCGCAGCGGTTTTCTCCCCCTATCGCGTCGCGGCGCACCCCGGATCGTTGCGATAGAATCCGGGTCTGCGCCCGGCGCGCAAGGAGGAAGCCGTGACCAAAGCCGAGCTGAAGCAGCAGATCCACCAAGCCATCGACAAGCGCGCCGAGGAGATCGTGGGCCTCGGTGAGCAGATCCGAAAGAATCCCGAGCTCGGCTTCAAGGAAGTCAAGACGGCCCGCCTGGTCGAGGACACCATGGGGCGCCTGGGTCTGTCGCCCAAGGGCGGCCTGGCCCTCACCGGCGTCCGGGCCGACGTGGCCGGCCGTGGCGGCGACGGCCCGACCTTCGCGCTGCTCGGCGAGCTCGACGCGCTCGTCGTCACCGGCCATCCGGTCGCCGATCCCCAGACCGGCGCGGCGCACGCCTGCGGCCACAACGCCCAGGTGGCCGGGCTGCTCGGCGCGGCCATGGGGCTGCTCGACACCAAGGCCTTCGATCACCTGGCCGGCCGCGTGGTGTTCTTCGCCGTGCCCGCCGAGGAGTACGGCGACGTCGAGTGGCGGGTCGCGCAGGCGCGGGCGGGGCGGCTGGAGTTCCTGGGCGGCAAGCCCGAGCTGATGCGGCTGGGGCACTTCGACGACGTCGACCTGTCGATGATGATCCACACGACCTCGCGCACCGAGGACGGCAAGACCGGTGTGCCGGGCTCCAACAACGGCTGCATCGTGAAGACCATCCGCTACATCGGCCGCGCCTCGCACGCCGGCGGCGCGCCGCACCAGGGCATCAACGCGCTCTACGCCGCCCAGATCGCGCTGACCGCCATCAACGCGCTCCGCGAGACCTTTCGCGACGAGGACACCATCCGCGTGCACCCGATCATCACGCACGGCGGCTCGCAGGTGAACGTCATCCCCGGGCGAGGTGCGGCTGGAGACCTACGTGCGCGGGCGGAGCGTGGAGGCGATCCTCGACGCCAACAAGAAGGTCGACCGCGCCTTCCGCGCCGGCGCTCTGGCCATGGGCGCCAAGGTCGAGATCGAGACCCTGCCCGGCTACATGCCGATGAGCTGCGATCCGACCATGACCCGGCTCTATCGCGACATCGCGGCGTCGCTGGTCGGCGCCGAGCACTACCGCGAGATCGGCCACCGCACCGGCTCGACCGACATGGGCGACCTCAGCATGGTGATGCCGATCCTGCATCCCTACATCGGCGGCGCGACGGGCTCCGGCCACGGCGCCGACTACCAGATCGTGGACCAGAAGCTGGCCTACCTCGGCATCGCCAAGGCCCTGGCCTCGATGGTGGTCGACCTGATGGCCGACGGCGCCGGCGGCGCCCGCGAGGTGCTGAAGGCCGCCCGGCCCCCGATGACGCGTGAGCAGTACCTGTCGTTCCAGCGGAGCATCGCCCGGCGCGAGGTGTACGAGGGCTGAGCCGGGCTCCGTGTACGGCAAGGCGGCGATCGATTTCCCGCAGCGCATCGTCTGCCTGACCGCCGAGACCGCCGAGATCGCCTTCCTCGTCGGCGCCGGCGATCGCGTCGTCGGCGTGCCGGGCACGGCGCGCCGCCCCGAGGCGGTGCGGGAGCGGGCCCGCGTGGGCGGGTTCACGACCTTTCGCACCGACCGGATCCTGGCCCTCGAGCCCGATCTCGTCCTGGCGTTCTCCGACCTGCAGAAGGATATCGTCGCGGAGCTGATCGCCGCGGGCGTGGCGGTGCTCTGCACCAACCAGCGCTCGTTCGACGACGTGCTTCGCGCCATCCTGACGCTCGGGGGCGCGCTGGGGTGCGCGGAGGCGGCCCGCTCGCTGGTCCAGGACATGCGCGACGAGGTCAAGCTGTACCGCGAGTACTCGGCGGGTTGGCCCGATCGGCCGCGCGTCTACTTCGAGGAATGGATGGACCCGCTCGTGGCCGGCATCCGCTGGGTCTCGGAGCTGATCGAGATCGCCGGCGGCCGGGACGTCTTCGCGGATCTGCGCGAGGGGCGCAGCGCCAAGGAGCGCGTCGTCGCGCCGGATGACGTGATCGCGGCGCGATCCGCAGATCATCCTGGCCTCGTGGTGCGGCAAGCCGGTCGATCGCGCGACGATCACCGCACGGGCGGGGTGGGGCGCCATCAGCGCGGTCCGGGCGGGCGAGATCCACGAGATCGCCGGCGAGGACGTGCTGGCGCCGGGCCCGTCGCTCATGCACGGGCTGCGCCGCATTCACGAGATAATTCAAACATTTCAATCCGCGTGATCGCTTTGCCTGCCGGCTACAATGAAAAGGGATCGAAAAGTTTGGGACGTGGCAGGCACCGCGTTAGGATTGGGCGCTTTCACCCGGGAGACATTCGAATCGAATGACAGATCTCGCTCGCACGCAGCCTGAGCAGTTCTTCGCCGATCGCTTCAACGTCACGCCAGGGCTCATGGAACGGCTGCTCGGCGGCAGCCTGGTCGGCCGGGTCGACGACGCCGACATCTACCTCGAGTACCGAGTCAACGAGGAGCTGGTTCTAGAGGAAAACGTTGTCAAAAAGGCCTCCCGCCACGTCAGTCAGGGGGCGGGGGTTCGCGCCCAGGCCGACACGCGGACCGGCTACGCTCACACCGACGACATCTCGCTCGGCAACCTCGAGGAGGCCGCGCGCCAGGCCCGCGCCATTGCCGATCGCGCCGGGAGCTCCGGCACGCTCGCCGTGGCCGGTCGCGGCCGCCCGCACGATCTCTACACGCTGGTCGAGCCGCCGATCGTCACCGCGCTCGAGCGCAAGCTCGATCTGTTGCGCCGGGTCGACGGAGCGGCCCGGGCCGCCGACCCGCGCGTCAAGCAGGTGATCGCCAGCCTGTCGACCGAAGAGGTCGTGGTGCTGCTCGCCACCGCCTCGGGGTGGACGGTGGGCGACGTGCGGCCGCTGACCCGCCTCAACGTCACGGTCATCGCGGAGGACAACGGCAAGCGAGAGATCGGCTCGTGGGGAGGCGGCGGCCGCGTGCCCTTCGACTTCTTCCTCGAGGACGAGCGCTGGACGCGCTTCGCGGCCGAGGCCGCCCGCCAGGCGATTCTCAAGCTGCGCGCGGTGGAGGCGCCGGCCGGCACGATGACCGTCGTGCTCGGGCCGGGGTGGCCGGGGATCCTGCTGCACGAGGCGATCGGTCACGGCCTCGAAGGCGACTTCAACCGCAAGGGTGTGTCCGCCTTCGCCGGGCGTCTGGGGCAGAAGGTCGCCTCCGAGCTGGTGACCGTGGTGGACGACGGGACGATTCCGAATCGGCGCGGCTCGCTCAACGTGGACGACGAGGGCACGCCGACCGGCCGCACGGTCCTCATCGACAACGGCGTGCTCACCGGGTACATGCAGGACCGGCTCAATGCCCGCCTGATGAAGATGGCGCCTACCGGCAACGGCCGCCGGGAGTCCTACGCGCATCCGCCGATGCCGCGCATGACCAACACGTTCATGCTGGCCGGTCAGGACGATCCCGAGGAGATCATCCGCTCGGTGCAGAACGGGCTCTACGCCGTCGTGTTCGGCGGCGGCCAGGTCGATATCACCAGCGGCAAGTTCGTGTTCTCCGCCAGCGAGGCCTATCTCATCGAGGACGGACGGGTCACCGCGCCGGTCAAGGGCGCGACGCTGATCGGCAATGGACCCGACGCGCTCACGCGGGTCTCGCGCGTGGGTCACGACCTGAAGCTCGACGAGGGCGTGGGCACCTGCGGCAAGGACGGCCAGTCGGTGCCCGTCGGCGTGGGGCTGCCGACGATCCGCATCGACGGCATGACGGTCGGCGGGACCCAGGTGTGAGCGACGGCGCTCTGCGCACCGGCCTGCTCGCCGACGTCCTGCGTCGCGCCCAGGCCCGGGGGGCCACCGCCGCCGACGGGTTCCTGATCGACGAGCAGCACTTCTCGGCCTCGGTGCGTCTGGGGCAGGTGGACACCGTCAAGCACTCCCGCGAGCAGCGACTGTCGCTGCGCGTGTTCGCCGGCCGTGCCTCGGCGGCGGCGTCGACCTCCGATCTCTCCCGCGAGTCGCTGGAGCGGGTGGTGGACGAGGCGACGGCGCTGGCGCGGGTGACCGCCGAGGATCCGCACGCCGGCCTGCCCGATCCCGACCAGCTCGTCACCTCCGTGCCCGATCTCGAGCTGGAGGATACCGGCGGCGACGACCTCGAGCCCGAAGCGAAGATCGAGCTGGCCCGGCAGGGGGAAGCCGCCGCGCTGCGAGGCCGATCCCCGCATGACGAACTCCGAGGGTGCCGAGTACTGGGACCGTCGGGCGCGCTACGTCTACGCCACCTCGCACGGCTTCGCGCAGGGCTATGCGACCTCGTCCTTTGGCCTGTCGGTCTCGCCGGTGGCCGCCGAGAACGGTGTGATGCAGCGCGACTACTGGTACTCGGCGGCGCGGCATCGAAGCGCCCTGGAGGCGCCGGCCGCGATCGGCCGCACCGCCGCGGCTCGCGCGCTGCGCCGCCTGAACGCCCGCAAGGTCAAGACGACCGAGGTGCCGGTGATCTTCGATCCCGACACCGCGGCCAGCCTGGTGCGCTCGGTGGCCGGTGCGGCCAGCGGGCCCAGCCTCTATCGCCGGGCGTCGTTCCTGCTGGACCGCCTCGGCAAGCGCATCGCCGCTCCGGCGGTGACGATCGTCGACGACGGCACCATCCCGCGGGCGCTCGGCTCCCGACCCTTCGATGGCGAAGGCCTGGCGACGGGCCGCACGGTCCTGGTCGGCGAGGGCACGCTGCAGACGTATCTGCTCGACACCTACAGCGCCCGCAAGCTCGGCCTGCACTCGACGCATCACGCCGCCCGCGACGGCAGCGGCGTGAGCGTGTCCACGACCAATCTCATGCTGCTGCCGGGAACCTCGACCCCCGAGGCGCTGATCGCCTCGGTCAAGAACGGGTTCTACGTCACCGAGCTGATCGGCTTCGGGGTGAACGGCGTGACCGGTGACTACTCGCGGGGAGCGGCCGGGCTCTGGATCGAGAACGGCGCGCTGAGCTATCCGGTCGAGGAGGTGACGGTGGCCGGCAACCTGCTCGAGATGCTGGCGTCGATCGAGGGGATCGGCAACGACCTGGTCCTGCGCGACCGCACCGTCTCGCCGACGCTCCTGGTCGGACGGATGGTGGTCGCCGGCAACTGACAGCGAGGCGCGAGCCGATGATCATCGACAGCCACTGTCATCTGCACGATGAGGCCTTCGCCGACGTGCGGGAGACACTCCGGGTGTCGATGGCCCACGACGTCTACGGCATCGTGGCGGTCGGCTGCGATGCCCCGAGCAACGAGCTCACGCTGGCCGCCGGAGCCGCCCTGCCGAGGGCGATTTACCCCTGCGTGGGATTTCACCCCGATCGGCCCGCGCTCGGCGCCGCCGATCTCGACCTGGTCGAGGAGCAGGTGCACACGCACCAGTCGCGCCTGGCCGCGATCGGTGAGATCGGGCTGCCGTGGTACTCGCTCGAGGGCGCGGCCGATGCGGCCACGCTCATGACGCGCGGCCGCGCCTGGCTCGACCGGATGCTGGCGCTGGCCGCCCGCTACGATCTCGCCGTCGTGCTCCACGCGCCGCACGGCGCGGCGGTGGGCGCGCTGGAGGCGCTCGGGCGCCACGGCATCGAGCGGGCGGTGTTTCACTGGCACAAGGCGCCGGCGGAGGTCACGCGGGCCATCGTCGAGGCGGGGTACTTCGTGTCGGTCACGCCCGAAGTGGTGTACCGCGAGCGCGATCGGGACCTCGTCGAGCGCGTGCCGCTCGAATCGCTGCTCGTGGAAAGCGACGCGCCGTGGGCCTACGGAGGCGAGTTCACCGCGCTGCCGTCCGGGCCCTGGCTGGCGGCGCGCGCGGCGGAAGAGGTGGCCAAGATCAAGCAGCGCCCGATCGACGAAGCCATGTCCCAGCTCTCCGCCAACGCCTGCCGCCTCTTCGATCTCGACTCGCGCTGATCTGGAGGGCTCTCGCCGGCGCGACTAGGAAAAACTTTTCACATCGGTCGCGGCTAGTCGTGTTGCTGGCGTTCGAGGCGCGTATATCATGATGGCAGGACCCTTGGGTCCGCCGTCATGACCTCCCTGGCCGACTCGCTGTATCGTCTCGCCAACCTGGTGCTGGCGGTCTCCGCCCTGGGCGTGGCCGCGCTGATCGTGCGCACGATTCATCGGCGCGTGTCCCGTCGCGTGGAGCCGCTGGGCGTGGTGGTCGCACTCGTGTTCGTCGCCATCGGATTGATGGCGGCGGTGCGCGTGTGGGCGGTGCCGGTGCTTCCCGCCGACGCCTCGATGGCGGCCACGCTCATCGTGGTGGACATCGTGGCCGCCGGCGTCATCGTCACGTGCCTGCTGCAGCGGCGCCGCTACGGCGTCTTCATCGAGACCGCCGGCCTGGTGCAGGAGTACGAGACCGGCTACGAGCAGAAGGCGCGCGAGGCGCGGGCCCTGGCCCAGGTCAACGAGGAGCTGCGCCGGCTCGATCAGCTCAAGTCCGAGTTCCTGGCCATGGTCAGCCACGAGCTGCGCACGCCGCTCACCGCCATCATCGGCTACAGCCGCCTGCTCACCCGGCAAGTCCACGGGCCCCTCAGCGCCCGCCAGCTCGAGCACCAGGAAGCCATCTTCCGCGGCGCGCAGCGGCTGAGCGATCTCATCAACGATCTTCTCGACGTCTCGCGTCTGGAGGCCGGCCGCGTGGAGCTGAACCCCCGGCCGACCTCCGTGCGTCACGTGGTCGATCAGGTGAGCGCCGTCGTGGTGGTGGCTGCGCAGGCCAAGCAGATCCGGATCGAGAACGCCGTGGCCAGCGACCTGCCGCTCGTCAACGCCGATCCCTCGCGCCTGCAGCAGGTGCTGGTCAATCTCGTGGGCAATAGCGTGAAGTTCAGCTCGGCCGGCGGCCTCGTGCGCGTCTACGGCGGCCGGCAGGGCGACCAGGTGTGGGTGTCGGTCGAGGACGGCGGCGTGGGCATCGCCAAGGACGAGCTGGCGCGGATCTGGGATCCGTTCTACCAGGTCGAGGCCCCGCTGCAGCGCCGCCACGGAGGCTCGGGGCTGGGGCTCGCGATCGTTCGGCGCCTCGTCGAGCTGCACGGCGGCGTGGTACGCGCCGAGAGCGAGGGGGAAAACCGCGGCAGCCGGTTCACCTTCACGCTGCCGATGGCCCGGGAGGTGGCGCCGACCCATTCGACGGCCCCGCTGGAGAACGCTACCATCGAGCCGTTCCTGGCCGGCCGCGAGATCCTGGTGGTCGAGGACGAGCTGCAGACGCAGGAGCTGGTGCGCGTGGTGGTCGAGGACATGCTGGGCGGTGTGGCCCGCATGTGCGACGACGGCGAGCAGTCGGTGCGCGAGGCCGCCGAGCGCCCGCCCGCGCTCATCCTGCTCGATCTCATGCTGCCGCGAGTGAGCGGCTGGGAAGTGGCCCGGCGTCTGCGCCAGAGCCCGCGCACGGCGACCGTGCCCATCGTGGCGGTGTCGGCGCTGTCACGACCGCAGGAGCGCGAGGCGGCCCTGCACGCGGGCTGCGACGCCTATCTCACCAAGCCGTTCACGCCCGACGCGCTGGCTCGGGTGATGGCCGTGACGCTGCAGAACTACGGAGTGGTGGTGCCGTGAGCACCGAGGCCGCGCGCATCCTGGTCGTCGAGGACAACCGCGACACCTCGCGTCCTGCTGCGTGAGCTGCTCGAGGGGGAGGGCTACCAGGTCGAGTCCGAGGCCACCGGCGAAGCCGCGCTGGCGACGCTGGAGCGGACCCCCGACGTCGACCTGATCGTGCTCGACCTGATGCTGCCGGGCATGAGCGGCTACGAGGTCATCGAGCGGCTGCGCGGACGACCCGAGGTCGCGAGCACGCCCATCCTGGTCCTGAGCGCCCTGTCGAGCCCGTCGGCGCGGATCCGCGGCCTGCGCGACGGCGCCGACGACTACATGACCAAGCCGTTCCTGCCCGAGGAGCTGCTGGCGCGCACGCGCACGCTGGTGACGGCGCGGCTGCTCGGTCGCCGGACCGCCGAGATCCAGGCGCTCGAGAAGATCGCCGAGGCCGCACTGACCGTCGACAACCCGGAGGCGCTGCTGGACAAGATGGTCGAGGTCGTGGTCGGCGTGTTCGACGCGGACGCCGCCGCCATCTTCCTGTTCGATGAAGCGCGCGGGGAGCTGCGCGGGCGGGCCTCCGCGGGCCTCGAGGGCGACTTGCGCCGGGTGGCCACGCCGGCCAGCGCCGGGGTCGCGGCCCTCGCGCTCAGCACCCTGGCTCCCGTGCTGATCCCGGAGCACGCGGCGACCGATCCGCGCGTGACCAGCCCGGCCATCCGCGCCGGCGGCTTCCGGTCGCTGATGGTCGCGCCGCTGATCGTCGGCGGCACGCCGATCGGCGTGCTGGAGGTGGCGCGCCGGACCCGGCCGGCCGATCCGCGCCTGGAGCGGCTGCTGCGCATCGTCGCCGACCGCATCGCGGTGACGATCAAGCACGCGCGCCTGCAGGCCGAGACCAGCGAGCTGGCCGACGTGGTGCGGCGGATCGGCGAGGGCGTGGTGGTCACCGACAGCGAGGACCGGGTGGTGTTCGCCAACCGCGCGTTCGCCGAGATGGTCGGCCTGGCGCCGGAGGCGCTGCGCGGCCGCCGCTGGACGGAGATGCTGGCGACCTCGCAGGACGTGTCCGCCCTCACCGCGCAGATGCGGCAGCTCGTCGTGGCAGGGCGAGGTGCTGCTGATCACACGCGCCGGTGACCCGCGCCCGGTGGTGGTGACGCTGTCCACCGCCACCGCCGCCGACGGCGAGGTCCAGCGCATCGGCGTCTTCCGCGACGTGAGCCGCGAGCACGAGCTGCGCTTCCGCCTCATCCGCGAGCAGAAGTTCCGCACCCTGGGCTCGCTGGCCGCCGGAGTGGCCCACAACATCAACAACCGGCTCACGCCGGTGCTGGGCTGGACCGAGATGCTGCTCGAGCGCCTGGCCGCCAACGAGCCGATCGATCGCGACGAGCTGAGCCACGCGCTGCGGGTCATCAACCAGGGCGCCTCCGACAGCGTGGAGACGGTGCGGCGGCTTCAGGACTACTCGCGACCGGCGCGGGTGCGCGGACCCGAGGGCGTCCAGCTCCGCGACGTGCTCGAGCAGCTGCTGGCGCTGACCCGGCCGCAGTGGGACAACGAGGCGGCCCGGCGCGGCATCCGGTACGACATCGATCTCAAGGCGGAGCCCGCGCCGCTGATCCTGGCGGTGGCCAGCGAGATCCGCGAGGCGCTGCTGAACATCCTCGAGAACGCGCTGGCCGCCATGTCCGCGGGCGGCCGGCTCTCGCTGCACGTGCGCGGCGACGGCGAGCACGCCATCGTGTCGATCGCCGACACCGGGCGGGGGATGAGCGCCGAGGTCCAGCGCCTGGCCTTCGAGCCGTTCTTCACCACCCGAGCCAGCGAGGGTGGCTCCGGCCTCGGGCTCAGCCTCGCGCAGGAGATCGTCCACCGCTATCGCGGCTCGATCACCGTGGTCAGCCGCGAGGGCGCCGGCACGACCTTCACGCTGTCGTTCCCGGCCCTGGGCGCCGAGGGCGCGCGCGCCCCGGCCTTCCTGCCCACGCTCGAGCCTCTGCGCATCCTGGCGGTGGAGGACGAGCCCGAGGTGCTCGACGTCATCCGCGCGATGCTGACGGCCGGCGGCCACACCGTCATCACGGCGGCCTCGGCGCGCGAGGCGCTCGAGCTCTTCGCGCGCGAGACGGTGGACGTCGTCATCACCGACCTCGGGATGCCCGGCATGACAGGGATCGCCCTGGCGGCCGAGCTGAAGTCGCGCCGCCCGGTGCCGGTGGTGCTCCTGACCGGCTGGGCCGACGAGCTCGACGGTACCGAGGCCCCGCACGTCGACGTGCTGCTGGCCAAGCCCGTCACGCGCGAGCGGCTGCTCGGCGGCCTGGCCCGCGCCGTGCCCGATCGGGTTCGGCCCGGCTAGACGAGACCGCTGCTCACGGCATCCGGCTGGCCCACCACAGCACGGCGACGCCGAGAACGATCCGGTAGATCGCGAACGGCGCGAAGCCGTGCCGGCGGACCCAGGTCATGAACCACGCGACGACGCCGTAGGCGACGACGAAGGACACCACGAAGCCGATGACCAGCGCGATCCAGGAGTGCGCGTCGCCGGGCATCGTGCCCAGCGCGCTCGCCTCGGGCCCGGCGGGCCGGAGCGACTTCCAGAGATCGTACATGGTGGCGGCGGCCATCGTCGGGATCGAGAGGAAGAAGGAGAATTCGAGCGCGGCGGCCCGGCTCATCCCCCCCAGCTCGCCCGCGGTGATCGTGGCCATCGACCGCGACGTACCCGGGAACACCGCGGCCAGGACCTGACAGGCGCCGATCCAGACCGCCTGCGCCAGCGACATCCGATCGATCGTGTCGGTCAGGCGGCCCCGCGTCGCTGCCTGACGCTGGGCCCGCTCGTAGCGGGCGTCCACGATCCACATCACGACGCCGCCCACGAGCAGGGACAGCGCCATGACGCGCAGGCTCTCCAGATGCTTGCCGATGACCTTCGACAGCAGGAGCGCCGGGATCGCGGTCACGACGAAGGCAACCAGCGTCAAGGTGAGCGGATGGGTGAGCACCGTGCGGTCGCCGCCCACGCCGCGGGGAAAACCGCGGCCGAGGCCGACGATGCGATGCCAGAAGTACACCGGCAGGCAGCCAATCGCGCCGAGCTGGATGACGATGGAGAAGGTCTTCCAGTAGGCATTGCCGAGGTCGATCCCCACCACCGCCTGGACGATGCGCAGATGCGCGGTGGAGCTCACGGGCAAGAACTCGGTCAGCCCCTCGACGACGCCCAGGACGACCGCCAGCAGGTAGTCCCTCACCCGACGATATCTTCGCCGCCGTCCACGCCGATCACGTTGCCGGTCACCCAGGCGCTGTCGGGATGCGACAGCACCACGATCGCCCGCGCGACGTCCTCGGGGGTGGTCAACCGGCCCGACGGGTTGCGTCGTCGCGCCTCGGCCTCCAGGGACGCGTAGCCCGGGATCTTCTGCGCGGCGGGCGTGGCGGTCACGCCGGCGCGGATGGCGTTGGCGGTGACCCCGCGCGGCGCCAGCTCCACGGCGAGCTGGCGGATGTGCGACTCGAGCGCGGCCTTGGCCGCCGAGACCGAGCCGTAGAATGGCAGCGCCCGGCTGCCACCGGAGGAGGTCATCGCGAAGATGCGGCCGCCCGGGCCCATGAGACCCTGGCTCACGACGTCCTGGGTCCAGTAGACGAGCGAGTGGGCCATCACGTCGAGCGTCATGTCCATCTGGGACGCGGTCACCGCCTGGCCGGCCTCGTCGGTCACGTAGGCCTTGAGCGTGCCGAAGGCGAGCGAGTGCAGCAGGACGCACAGC
>CAVZOE010000034.1:0-149646 GCA_963776725.1 uncultured Candidatus Rokubacteria bacterium
ATGGAACGGACCAATAGTCGCACAGGTGGCCTAGCCGCGCGGGGTCAGCTCGAACGCGCCCGCCAGCAGCTCGTAGGAGCGCACGCGCGTCTCCCACGTCTCGGTGATCGTCACCACGACCAGCTCGTCCACCGCGTACTCCGTGGCGAGCGCCTCGAGGCGGTGGCGGCACTGCTCCGGCGTGCCGACCACGCGACGTCGGCGGGCGTGCTCGACGATCATCCACTCGCGGGGCGAGTACTCGTAGGCTTCGGCCTCGGCGACCGTGGGATAGCGGCTGAGGCGCCCGGTGTACAGGCGCGTGATGAACAGATCGCGGCTCTGGGCCAGGCGGATCGCCTCGGCCTCGGTGGGCGCGCACACCACGAAGACCGCGACGCTGGCGTGCGGCTCGGCCATGGCCGGCGAGGGCTTGAAGCTCTGCGCGTAGGCGCGGGTCACCTCGGCGCCGCCGTCGGCGTTGATGAAGTGCGCGAACGAGAATCCGCATCCGAAGTGGGCGGCGAGGATGGCTGACTGATCGCTCGAGCCCAGGAGCCAGACCTCGGGCGCGCTCGGTCCGGTCGGCATGGCCAGGATGCCGGCGTAGGGATGCTCGGCCGGCAGGTCGCCGTGCAGGAATCCCAGAAGGTCGGACAGCCTGCGCGGGAAGTCCTCCACGCCGCCCATCGCGCCGCCGAGCACGCGGGCCGTCATCTGATCGCTGCCGGGCGCCCGGCCGATGCCGAGATCGATGCGGCCGGGATAGAGCGTCTCGAGCACCCGGAACGATCTCCGCCACCTTCAGCGCGCTGTAGTGCTGGAGCATCACGCCGCCCGAGCCCACCCGGATGCCGGAGGTGAGTGCGGCCACTTGAGGGATCAGGACTTCCGGGCTGGGCCCGGCCAGGGCCGGAGTCGAGTGGTGCTCGGCGAGCCAGTAGCGGTGATAGCCCAGGCGGTCCGTGGCCTGGGCCAGAGCCAGGGTCTCGCGGATGGCTTCGGCGGGGCTGCCGCCGCTACGAACGGGGGATTGGTCGAGGACGCCGAGGCGGAGCATAGGCCAGGGCCCATGCTACCAGGGACCTCCGCCGGTCAGCCGGCCTGCTACTCGGGAGGATTCACCTGCACCGTGCCCGTCATCCCGCTCCCCACGTGCTGGCGGCAGAAGTACGAGTAGGTGCCGGGTGTGGTGAAGGTGTGGGTGTAGACGGTCCCGACCGCGCTGAGCGGGTTCGCCGTGCAGTTCGTGTCTCCGGGCGAGCAGAACTGGTTGTCGGCGACGCCACCGGTGCCGCTGACGACATTGTGGTTCGAGGACCCCCACTCCCAGCGCACGCTCTGACCGGCGTTGATCGTCACGGTGTTCGCCGCGAACGTGCGAGTGCTGTTCGGGCCGACGGTCACGGTGGCGCCGGGGATGAAGGCGGCCGTGACCGTGCGGTTGGTCGTCACCGAGAGGTTGCACGAGCCCGTGCCCGAGCAGGAGCCGCCCCAGCCGTCGAAGATCGAGCTAGCCCCCGTCACATCGGCGGTGAGGCTCACCGCCGTGCCGTAGTCGATGCTGGCCGAGCACGTGGCCTGGGCGAGATCGCAGGGCACGCCCAACCCGAGGACGCGGCCCTGGGCCGTGCCCGTCTTGTTGACGGTGACGGTGAACTGCTGGAGCTGGAACTGGGCGCCGACCGAGTGGTTCTGGTTCATCGTCAGCGGGCACGTGGTGTTGGTGCCACGGAACGCGCAGTCGCCCAACCACTGGAAGCTGCTGCCGGTCGTCGGCGTCGAGCGGGTGAGCGTCACCACCGTGCCGCTGAGATAGGTCTGCGAGCAGTCGGCCCCGCAACTGATGCCGGTCCCGGTGACGGTGCCGGCGGCGTTGCCCGACCGCGAGACGGACAGCGTGAACTCCGGCTGGAACGTGGCCGTGACGGTCTTGGTGCCGTTCAGCGTCACGAGGCAGTTCCCCGTGCTGTTGACGCTCGTGCACCCGGTCCACGAGATGAAGCGCGCCCCCGCGTCAGGCGTGGGCACCAGGACGACCTGATCGCCGTAGAACAGAGAGTACGTGCAGAGGGTGCCCCCGACACACGGCGGAGCGACGCCGTTGACTGTGCCGGGCCCGCTGGGGTTGACGTTCAGCTGGACGTCCTGCCGGTCGAACCGGACTGTGGCGATCACCTGGTCACCCGACGGCACGAAGCTGCACGTCGAGGTGTTGAATCCCGAGCAGGGACCGCCGGACCAGACGCCGAAGCGTGAGCCTACTTTCGCGGTCGCGGTGAGAAGGAGCTGCTTGCCGTCGAAGATGGGCTCCTGGCAATCGGTACCGCAATTGATACCAGTGCCCGTCACGGTGCCGTCGCCGGCGCCGTCGCGCTGGACGACGACCAGCGTGCGCCGCCGGTAATGGGGCGTCGCAGTGGTGTTGGCCTTCAGGCTGAAGAGGCACTCATCGTGCGTGTTGCCGTTGGTGCACACGACGCCGGTCCAGTTCACGAAGACCACGCCGGTGTCGGGCGAGGCGAAGAGGTGGACGGGGGTGCCGTAGTCGATGAGCGCGCTGCACGCCGAGATGCCGAGGCCGCAGTCGATCCCTGCCGGCGTGGAGCTGACCTCGCCGAGGTCGCTCGAGGTGACATTCAGAGCGACCTGCGTCAGCTGGAGCTCCACGTGGACCGTCTGCTGCTCACCGGTCGGCGTGAAGGTGCAAGACGGTACGGTCGCGTTGCAGGCCTCGCTGAGGCCCACGAAGCGTGAGCCCGCGGCCGGTGTGACCTGGATGGTCACCGGCTTGCCGTCGAAGAAGTCGGCCGAGCACTGGAACTGGGTGGGCAGACAGTTCAGACCGGCCGGCGTGGAGACGACGGTGGCCTGGCCGTTGCCGTCCTTCATGATCGTGATGTTCGTCCGCAGCCGATAGGTCGGGGTGATCGAGACGTTGCTCAGCCCCACCTTGAAGCTGCACGTGCTGTTCGTCGAGCCGTTGCAGACGGTGCCGACCCACTTTCCGAACACGTGCTCGAGGTCGGGATTGGCCTCCAGCAGCACGGCAGTGCCGTAGTCGAGCGTCGCCGTGCAGTCCGAGAAGATGCCACCGCAGGAGATGTCGTCGGCCAGCGCGAAGGGGTTGGTGACAAAGCCGGCCGGATCGCTGGTGGCCGTGACCACGAACTGACGAAGCGCGAACGTCGCGGTGACGCTCTGGTTGTTCCCGGTCGGGATGAAGGCGCACGTCGGTCCGCTCGAGACGCAGGCGCCGGAGAAGCCGACGAGTTGAGAGCCCACGGCCGGCGTTCCGGTCAGCGTGATGCTCTTGCTGTCGAACTCGGCCTCGTTGCAGTCGGCGCCGCAGGTGATGCCCGGGCCGGTGACCGTGCCGACGCCGTTGCCGGCTTTCACGAGCGTGACCAGCGTGCGGGCGCGGAAGTTGGGGATCACGGTGACGTTGCCGCGCAGCGGGAACGAGCAGATCGGGTTCGTCGCATTGGCGCCGACACTGCACGGCGAGGTGCCCGTCCAGTTGACGAAGATGTTGCCGGTGTCGGCGGTGGCCTGCAGGTTCACCAGCGTGCCGTAGTCCTGGACCGTGGTGCACGAGCTGTCGCCACTGCCGCAGAGCAGGTCGAAGGGATCGGGCGCCCCGAAGGTGCCGACGACGCTGCCGTTGGACCGGCTCGTCACGGCCAGGGAATGGCGGTTGAGCGAGAAGCTCCCGACCAGGCTCTGGTTGGCGCTCATCGTCACCGAGCACGGCGTGCTCTTGCCGATGCAGGCGCCGACCGTGGTACCGCCGAGCCACTGGAAGTTGCTCCCGACGTCCGGTGTGGCGGTCACGACCGCGACGGTCGGGACGGGGGTGGTGAAGGGCAGGAGGAACGAGGCCGAGCAGCCGGTGCACGGCACTGGCGGCTTGCCGGGCACCAGGAGACGCCCGTGCCCGTTGCCGGAGGCGGAGAGGTCGAGCGTGCGGGCCGGACTGAATTTCTTGTGGACGGTGTGGTTTGCCGTCATGTCCACGAAGCAGGTCGAGCTGTTCAGGCGCGAGCAGCCCGTCCATGAGACGAACATGCTGTCGGTGCCGGGGACCGGAGTGAGCGCCACCACGGTGCCGTAGTCGTACGTCTCCGTGCAATCCGGATGGCCGGGCACACTGCCGCAGTTGATCCCGCCGTCGTTGCTCGTCGTGTAGCCGAAGCCTTCTCCCGTCACCGTCAGCCCGAACCGGCGCAGCGTGAACGTCGCGTTGACAATCTGGCTGAGGCCGGTGGCGGTGAAGGTGCACGTGCCCGCCGCCGTCCAGGTGCAGGCGCCGCCGCTGGGCTGGATGACCGAGCTGATCGCCGGCGTGGCCTTGAACGTGACGCTGGTGTTGGTGAACGCTTCGCCGCTGCAGTCCGTGCCGCAGTTGATCAGTGGCCCGGTGACCACGCCGGCGCCGTTGCCGCCCTTGCTGACGCTGAGGGCGGTGACGCCGCGGAACTGGGCGGCCACGGTGTAGTTGGAGACCATCGAGAAATCGCAGGTGGCATTGGTGCGGCCCGCGCAGGGCGCGCCAACCCAGCTCATGAAGCGGTCGCCGGGAGCCGGGATCGCCAACAGGAACACGTGGGTGCCGTGATCGACACCCGCCGAGCAGATGCCGCCCCCGATGCCGCAGGAGAGCGAGCCGGCGCCACCACCGATGCCGATGACGGTACCGATACTGCCCTGCCCGACCGTGCCGGCCGGCGTACCAACGGCGACACCGAGCCCGTAGACACGCTGGTGAAACGTGGCGGTCACCGAGGTGTTGCTCAGTACCGTGAGCGGGCACGTCGTGTTGGCGCCGCGGAACGCGCAGGCGTCACCCCAGCCATCGAAGAGCGTGCCGACCGGCATCGTCGCGGTGAGGGTCACCAGCGTACCGCTCTTGTACTTCTGCTCGCAGTCGGCGCCGCAGGCGATGCCGGTGCCGGTAATGGTGCCGAGGCCGGTCTTGGCCACGGTGAGCGTGGCGGCGCTGACGAAGTTGGCGCTCACGTTCCGCGCGGTCGTCATGGTGACATTGCACGCCGCGCTGCCGATGCAGGCCCCCGTCCACTTGTCGAAGAGCGCGTCGGGACCGGCGATGGCCGTCAGGTTCACGACCTGGCCGCTCGGAAAGAACTCGCTGCAGGAGTCACCGGGGCAGTCGATGCCGATGGGCGCGCTCACGAGGCTTCCGCTTCCGCTCGGCACGATGCCGACGCTGAACAGGTAGCTCGGCCCGGTGAAGAACTGGCGCAGGCGCACCTGTCGGGCTGGAGGTTCCGGCGAGCGAGCCGAGCCAGGCGACGTTCACGGTGCTCGGCGTCCCGCTGGACACGCCCAGGGCTATCGGGGACGCGTCGAACCCCGTGATGCCGTCACCGCTGGTCGAGTCCGGCCCCATCTCCACCCAATCCGCCCCATCGAATCGCGCGGCGAACACCACTGGTTGCCCAACGACGTTCAGCCACGCGACGATCGGCAGCTCGTTGGAGTCGATGCGGATCTGCGGTTCAGCATTGCGGTTCGTGTCGAAGATGCCGTCGTTGGTTGCCGAGGCCCCGCCCACTTCCTCCCAGGTATCGGTGCCGTTCCAGCGACGCACGAAGATGGCGCCGCCGTTGAAGGGCAGTCCCTCCTCCCAGGCGATCCACAGCACGCCACCCGGAGACACCGTCAGGGAGGGGGAGTTGGAGGAGAGTGTGTTGTTGCTGAGGCCACCGGCGCCGCCCTGGCCGGCGACGCTGTCGCCGCTCGGTACCGCGGGGCCGACCGGTCCCCACACCCCGTTGTCGAAGCGCGTGACGAAGATCTCACCGTTGCCCGAGACGAAGTCCGGCGCGCTTCCGAATGGATAGGACGTGGCGTAGACGAAGGCGACGGTCGGCCGACCGGCGCTGTCGATCACGAGCGAGGGAGTGCTCGCGCTGTGCTGCGCGTAGCCTCCGCTGCCGTTGACGAGGAAGCTGACGGCTTCGCTGGCGCCGCCGGCGGTCGTGCCGCCGCTTCCGAGCGGATCCGAGCCGAGGTACTGCCAGCCCTGGGCCGGGCCCGTGTATTTCTTCACGTAGATCTGATGCTGCCCGGTGACGTTGCCGGGCACGGGGAAGCCGATGCCAGGCTTCTGGGCCGGGGTCTCGAAGGCGACGACCGGCAGGTCGTCGTCACCGACCGCCAGCGAGAAACGGAATACGCTCGATCCGTTGAGGGAGGTCAGGCCGCCCGGCGCGTCGGAGTTGTCGAGCTGCTCCCACACGGTGCTCGTGCCGACGCGGCGCCGCAGGTGCACCTGGCCTCCGCCCGCCTCTCGCGTGCTCCAGGCGGCGAAGAACGTGCCGGCAGGCGAGATCACGAGCTGCGGATTCTCGCCGCCGATGGCCGGGTCGTTGATGCCGGCGGCCGGGCTGATCATCTGCCACGCCGTGCCCGTCCAGCGCTTGGCCAGGATCCTGCCGTCCTCGCCGATCGTGGAGTCCGTGTAGATCACGATCGGCCGGCCGTCGGCGCCAGCCGTGACGTCCACGCCGTTGCCCGTGCCCCGCGGCGGCGATAGCTGGCTCACCCCACCGCCGGTGGCCGAGCCTCCCAGCTCCTTCCAGAACGCATTGACGCTGGCCTCCGCGGGCACGGCCAGCATGGCGAGCAGGGCGACAAGCAGGAGCGCGAGGCCTGGGTGAGGCGTCTTGGTCACGGTGCGGCTCTCCGCTGACAGCGGGGTGTGCGCGCCGCACTCGGCGCCGGGGCGGCCCACTATGGGCCAACCTCCAACGTAGCAGGAAGAGCCCGAAAACCTTGCACATTACCAGCGAGAGGCCCCTTGACGACCGGCGGTCGCGGAATCCAGCCGCCTGTGTTACCAAAGAGGCATGACCAGCGAAGACCTGGCGACGTTCATCGAGCGGCGGCGGCGGTTCGTGGAGGGGATCGGGGAGGGTCTGGCCATCATCCCGGCCGCCCAGGAGACGGCGCGCAACAGCGACGTCAGCCACGTCTTCCGCCAGAACTCCGACTTCTACTTCCTGACCGGCTTCGACGAGCCGGACGCGGTGGCGGTGCTCAACCCCGCGCATTCCAAGGAGCGGTTCGTCCTGTTCGTGCGCCCGCGCGATCGGGAGATGGAGATCTGGAACGGCCACCGGGCGGGGATCGAAGGCGCCGTGGCACAGTACGGCGCCGACGCCGCCTATCCCGTGGACCAGCTCGACGCCAAGCTGCGCGAGTACGCGATCGAGCGGACGACGGTCTACTACCGCCTCGGCAATTCCGCGTTCGACTCCCGCGTGATCCGGCTGGTGTCCGATCTACGGGCGGCCCGCAGCCGCGGCTTCACCACGCCCGTGCGCGTCGAGGACCCGAGCCCGCTCCTGCACGACCTTCGCCTGCGCCACTCGACCGCCGAGATCGCGCGCGAGCGGCGGGCCTGCCAGATCAGCCGTGACGCCCACATCGAGGCCATGCGCTTCGCGCGGCCCGGCATGTACGAGTACCAGGTGCAGGCGGCGCTCGAGTTCGTGTTCCGCTCGCAGGGCTCGCCGCGCGACGCCTATCCTTCGATCGTCGCCTCCGGCGCCAACGCGTGCATCCTGCACTACGTCGAGAACCAGCGGCGGATGGAGGACGGCGACCTGCTGCTGATCGACGCCGGCTGCGAGTACGGCTACCACGCCGCCGACATCACCCGTACGTTCCCGGTCAACGGGCGCTTCACCGGACCCCAGCGCGCGGTCTACGAGGTCGTCCTGAAGTCCCAGCTCGCGGCCATCGAGGCGGGCAAGCCGGGCGTGCGCTACGAGGCGATCCACGAGGCCGCGCGCCGGGTGATCGCCGAGGGGCTGGTCGATCTCAAGCTGGTGCCGCGCAGCGTCGCCGACACGCTCTCGATGCACCACTACCGCGAGTTCTTCATGCACGGCACCGGGCACTGGCTGGGCATGGACGTGCACGACGTGGGCGACTATCGCGTGCGCCAGCAGTCGCGCGCGCTCGAGCCCGGCATGGTCTTCACCGTGGAGCCGGGGATCTACATCGATCCGGCGCGCGAGAGCGTCACCTTCCATCTCCGCGAGTACAGCGAGGAGGAGATGTGGGAGCGCCGTCTGCGCCTGGGCGTGACCGCCGCCAAGAAGCTCGAGGACGAGGAAAAGGCCAAGGCCCAGACCGTGACCCACCCGATCCCCAAGGAGTTCCGGGGCATCGGCATCCGGATCGAGGACGACATCCTCGTGACGCCGAGCGGCGTCGAGAACCTGACCGCCGGAACGCCCAAGACCATCGAGGAGGTCGAGCGCACCTGCGCCGAAGCCCCCCGCCTGCCGCGCTGAGGGCCGTCCCGGGCGGGGCTTGCCTGCCGCGCCAAAGGGCCGCAATATCTGGGGCACTCGACCGAGGAGAGGATCAGCCATGAGAGAAGCTGTCGTCGTCGCCAGCTCCCGTACGCCGCTCGCCAAGTCGCAGCGCGGCTCGTTCAACCAGACCCTGCCGTCGGACCTGGCCGCGCACTGCATCACCGATGTGCTCGGCAAGGCGCCCCAGCTCGACAAGAAGGAAGTCGAGGACGTGATCCTCGGCTGCGGCCAGCCGCACGGCGCCCAGGGCCACAACATCGCGCGGGTGGCGGCGGTGCGGGCCGGCCTGCCGGTGAGCGTGGCCGGGTTGACCATCAACCGGTTCTGCTCGTCCGGGCTGCAACGCCATCGCGCTGGCGGCCAACCACATCATCAACGACGGTGTGGACGTGATGATCGGCGGCGGCGTGGAATCCATCACGATGATGGAGCGCGACAGCAAGCCGAACCCGTGGGTCAAGGAGAAGGTGCCCGGCATCTACATGGTCATGGGCGACACGGCCGAGGTCGTGGCCAAGCGCTACAAGATCAGCCGGCAGGCCCAGGACGAGTACTCGCTGTCGAGCCAGCAGCGCACGGCGCGGGCGCAGCAGGAAGGGTTCTTCAAGGAAGAGATGGCGCCGATGCACGTCACGCGCGCCGTGCTCGACCGCAAGACCGGCGAGAAGACCGGCGAGGAGCCGTACTACGTCGAGAAGGACGAGTGCAACCGCGCCGACACGACGCTGGAAGGGCTGATGGGGCTGCCGCCGCACTTCGACAAGACCAGCGGACAGGGCACCGTCACCGCCGGCAACTCGTCGCAGCTCTCCGACGGCGCCTCGGCCACGCTGCTGATGTCGATGGATCGGGCCAAGGCGCTCGGCATCAAGCCCAAGCTCATCTTCCGCGGCTTCGCGGTGGCCGGCTGCGAGCCGGACGAGATGGGCATCGGCCCCGTCTACGCGGTGCCCAAGCTCCTCAAGCGGCACGGCCTACGCGTGGAAGACATCGACGTGTGGGAGCTGAACGAGGCGTTCGCCTCGCAGGTCATCTACTGCCGCGACAAGCTGGGTCTCGATCCGGCCAAGCTGAACAAGAACGGCGGCTCGATCTCGATCGGCCATCCGTTCGGCATGACCGGCTCGCGCATGGTCGGCACCATCGCCAACGAGATGCTGAAGAGCAAGGCGCGCTACGGCGTCGTCACCATGTGCATCGGCGGCGGCCAGGGCGCGGCAGGCCTGTTCGAGGCCTGTAACTGAAGTGATGCACCGTCCGATTGCACACTCGCGAAGCGCCACGGCTCCGCCGGGGCGCGGAGCGTGGGGGGCATGGGGGGCCCGCTCGGGGCCCCCCATGACGACATGGCCCTGAGCACGCGGAGCGGGCGGCGCTGATCCAGCGCTACGCCGACGGGCCGGGGCGGTTGCGGGCGGCACTGGCGACGGTGCCGCCCGCTGCGCTTCAGTGGCGACCCAAGCCCGGTGAATGGTCGGCGCACGAGATCGTCTGCCACTGCGCCGATTCGGAATCACACGCCTCGCTCCGGATCCGCATGTTCGTCACCACGCCCGAGCCGGTGATCGTGGGCTACGACCAGGAGCACTGGGCGCGGGCGCTCGACTATCACGCGCATCCGATCGACGAGGCGTTGAAGGTGGTCGAGGCGGTCCGCGCCAGCACGGCGGCGCTCTTGCGTCGGCTCGGCGACGATGTCTGGAGTCGCGTCGGCCGTCACACGGAGTCCGGCCGGTACACCGCGGAGGACTGGCTACAGACCTACGGCGGGCACGTCCACGACCACGCGAGCCAGATCGACGGCAACGTCGAGCAGTGGAAGGCCACCCACCGCTGATCTGACGTCAGCCGTTGACGAGCAGGACCAGCCCGGAGAACAGCAGCAGCGCGAAGACCAGTCGGCGAAAGCGCGCGGGATCCAGCCGGCCGAAGAGCGCGATCCCCGTGCCAATGCCGACCAGCGCCGGCAGCGCGAAGACGAGCGAGGCGATCTTCACCTCGCGCGTCAGCAGCCCCGCCCACCAGAAGCCGGCCAGGGTCAGGGTCTGGTTCACCACGAAGAAGCCCGTCACATTCGCCTTGAGGGTGCGCGGGCTCCATCCCTGAGTCGTCGCGTAGATGATGATCGGGGGGCCCGGCGTCCCCACCGCGCCGCCGACCAGCCCGGAGAGGAACCCGGCGCCGAGGCCCCAGCCCCGGCCGGCCAGCCGTGTGGGCAGCGCCCTGAAGAGCTCGAGCGCGACGACGAGGATCAGCACGGCGCCGATCAGGCGGTTGAGCGCGGTGATCGGCAAGGTCGCCAGCACCCAGACGCCGAGCGGGGTGCCGATCGTGGAGCCGATCAGCAGGTCGATCAGGGCCCGCGGAGTCACCTCGCGCCGCAGGGGGACGACGACCACGACGGAGAACACGATCGCGTAGATCGTCAGCACGACGATCCCGGTCACCGGCGACATCACCCAGGGCAGGAACGCCATGGCGACCAGCGCGATCCCGAAGCCGGTGAGCCCCATCACGAAGCTGGCGACGAAGATGACGAGGGCGCCGATCGCCCAGGCGAGGATCACCGGAGCATTCTACGGTGGGCGGCTCGGTGCGGACAGGAAGCGTCGGCGGCAAGCGGTCCGACGCGAAGCGCGGGCGTGGCGAGCGGGCCGGCTACGACGTCCGCTCGTAGCCCCGGGAGGTCATGCAGCGCTCGTACGTTCCGTATCGCTGCCGCTCCTCGTAGAACTCGCGGCCGACGTCGGCCAGCCCACCGACGATGAGGTCCGGGGTCTGGCTGGCCTCGCGCGCCTCGCGCGCGCAGTCGATCTCGTCCAGCGTGACCTGCGGGACCATGGTGTTGGCCTTCGACCACGACGTGCCTGCGAGGTCGTACTTGGCGGAGCAACCGGCGAGCGCAACCAGCCCGAGCAGCGCGATCGTGAGTCTCATGATGCCTCCTGGGAGGCCTATGGTAACCCGATCCACCGGCCCCGCCCTACTCCGGCGGATTGACCGTGATGGTCCGGACCATCCCCGAGGCCCGGTGCGCGCGGCGGAAGTAGTTGTAAGTACCGGGAACGGCGAAGGTGTGCCGGTTGGACGGTGCCGGTTGCCTGGCGGCCGTCACTCCCTACTGGGTGAAGGTGGCGGTGACGATGACGCTGGTGGCCGAGGCGTTGAACGAGCAGAAGCTCGTCCCGGGACAGGCCGGGGCCCCGGTGACGCTCCAGCCCACAAACGTCTTGCCGGGGGCGGGAGTCGGCGTCAGCTTCACGATGACGTTACGCGTGAAGTCGAAGCTCGCCGAGCTACAGGCGACGCCGCAGCTGATGCCCGCCGGCGTCGAGACGACCGTGCCCTGGCCGCTCTTGTTCAGGCTCACGGTGCTGACGTCACGGAAGGTCGGCGTCACCGTCGTGTTGGCCTTCAGCGCGAACACGCAGGGGTTGGCGGCGGCCCCGCCCGTGCAGATTGCGCCTGCCCAGCTGACGAAGCGGCTGCCCGCATTCGGCGCCGCTTGCAGGCTGACCACCGTGCCGTAGTCGAGCGTCGAGGTGCAGTCCGTCTCGCCGTTGCCGCAGTCGACCGGGTCGGTCGCGCTCAGGGCCACGTTGCCGTTGCTCTTGCTCACCACCGTCAGCGTGTAGGGGATCAGCGCGAACGTGGCGCTGACGTTCTGAGCTGTTGCCGGACGGCACGAACGTGCAGGTCTTCGTGCTCGACACACAGGCACCACCAAAGCCCACGAACCGTGATCCCACGGCCGGCGTCGCCGTCAGGATCACTGCCTTGCCGTCGAACTCGAATTCCGAACAGTCGGCCCCGCAGCTGATCCCGGTCGAGGTCACCGTCCCGCTGCCCGCGCCGCCCTTGACCACGGTGACGGTCGTGCGCGCCCGGTAGTTCGGCGTGACGGTCGTGTTGGCCTTGAGGACGAAAGCGCAGGTCGCATTGGTGGCGCCGCCCAGGCAGGTGACCCCCGTCCAGTTGACGAAGGCGAACCCGGTCACCGGCGTGGCCTGCAGCGTGACCGGCGTGCCGTAGTCGAGCGTGTCGGTGCAGTCGGTGTGCGTGTTACCGCAGTCGTAGACGAACGCGTCCGGCAGGGTGTTGGTGCTGACGACGCTGCCGTTGAGGCGATTGACCACCGTCGCGGTATGGCGGTTGAGCGCGAACGTGGCGCTCACGTTCTGGCTGTCGCCGGCCGGTACGAACTTGCAGCTGGTCGTACTCGAGACGCAGGCGTCACCGAACGCCACGAAGTGCGAGCCGACGGCCGGGGTCGCCAGCAGCGTGACCAGCTTGCCGTCGAACTCGGATTCCGAGCAGTCGGCGCCGCAGTTGATGCCCGTCGATGTCACCGTCCCACTGCCGGCGCCGGCCTTGACGACGGTGACGACGGTGCGGGCCCGGAAGTTCGGCGTCACGGTGGTGTTGGCCTTGAGCACGAAGGCGCAGGTCGGGCTGGTGGCGCCGCCCGCGCAGGTGACGCCGGTCCAGTTGACGAACGCATAGCCGGTGCTGGGGGTCGCCTGCAGGGTCACCGGCGTGCCGTAGTTGAGCGTGTCGCTGCAGTCGCTCTGGCCACCGCCGCAGTTGACCGCGAAGCCATCCTCGAAGGGCGTGGGCGTGATGACGCTGCCGGTCGCCCGGTTGACGACGGACAGCAGGTGCCGGTTCAGCGAGAACTGGCCGATCGCCGAGCGGTTGGCGCTCATCGCCAGCGTGCAGGCGGCGGTGCCCGAGCAGTTTCCGCCGATCCAGTGGAAGTTGCTCCCCACCGCCGCGGCCGGCGTCAGGATCACGCTGGCGGTGGCCGGGAAGACCTGGGAGACGGAGCAGTTGCTCACGCACGTGAGCCCCGGTGCGGTGGCGGTCGTGATCTTGCCGCTGCCGTTGCCGGAGGCGGCCACGTCGAGCGTGTGCGCGGCCACGAACTTGAGCGTGAGCGTGCGATTGGCCGTCATCTGCACCGTGCACGCCTGACCGCTCACGCTCGTGCAGCCGGTCCACATCGAGAACACGCTGTCCGGGCTGGCCGTCGGCGTGAGGACCATGGAGATGCCGTAGTCGTGGTCGACGCTGCAGTCCGTATGGCCGCCGACGCCGCAGTCGATCCCGGCCGGCGCGCTGACCGCCGAGCCGTTGCCCAGCACGCTCAGCGCCAGGCGCTGCTTCTTGAGCTGGAACGTCGCGGTGACGGACTGGTTGAGCCCGGCCGCCGTGAACTTGCACGGCCCGGCGGGCTGACCGTCGCAGACGTCGCCGGTCCAGCCGGCAAAGCTGTTGCCGACGGCGGGCGTCGGCGTCAGCGTCACGAGCGTGTTGAGGTAGATGGCCTCGGAGCAATCGGTCCCGCAGCTGATGCCGAGCCCGGTGACGGTGCCGGCGCCCGTCTTGAGGACCTGCACGCCGGTGATGCCCCGGAGCAGCGCCGTCATGCTGGCGTTGGCCGTCATCGTGAAATCGCAGAGCGGCGTCGTGCGGCCGGTGCAGGGGCCACCGCTCCACGAGAGGAACTTGTTGCCGGCCTCGACGTTGGCCTGCAGGAACACGTGCGTGCCGTGGGCCACGTCGACCGTGCAGAGACCGTCACCGGCCGGACCGCAGTCGAGGCCCGGCCCACCGATGCGTGCGACGCCGTTCTGGCCGAGCGTGCCGGCTGGCGTGGCCACCGCCACGTTCAGGCGATACGCCTTGAGCGCGAACGCGGCGGTGACGCTGCGATCGACACTCAGCGGGACGGCACACGTCGTGTTGGTGCCGCGGAAGGCGCAGTAGCCGCCCCAGCCCAGGAAGCCCCCGCCGGCGTCGACGGCCGCGGTGAGCGTCACCGTCGCGGTCTCGGCGAACTTGCCGTTGCACGAGTCGATGCAGGCGGCGATGCCGGCCGGGCTGCTCGTGATGCGACCGCCGGCGCTCAGCACGTCGACGGTGAGCGTGTGCGCGACGACGAAGCTCGCGTTCACGCTGCGCGCCGCGGTCATGGCGACCGTGCACGCGCCGGTGCCGGTGCATCCGCCCGACCAGGAGCCGAACACGCCGCCGGCGCCGCCCTGCGGCAGCAGCGTGACCGACGTGCCGGTCGGAAAGTCCGTGGCGCACTGGCCGCTGGCGCACTCGACGCCGATGGGGTTGCTCGCCACGCTGCCGTCGCCGCTGATCGTGACCGTCAGCGGGAACGTCGAGCCCACGAAGAACTGCCGGAGCAGGACCTGTGCGGAGCCAGGGTCACGCGCGTCGAGCCAGGCGACCGTGGGCACCCCGGCCGTCGGCCCCGACGGCGTCAGCGCCAGCGAGGGTGAGAAGGCCTCGAGCGCCGCGGCGCTGATGCCGTCGCCGCTGGCGGAGTCGAGCCCCAGCTCGTCCCACGCATCGGCGCCGTTCCAGCGCAGCACGAAGATCTGGGGCGCCGCCTGCGGATCCGTCCACGCCTCCCAGGTGACGATCGGGCGCGAGCTCGGGTCGACCGCGATCTGCGGGAGCACGTTCGCGGTGCCGGTCTGCGTGAGGCCGCTGCCGCTGGCCGAGCCGGCCAGCTCGTCCCAGGCGTCCACGCCGTTCCACACGCGCATCCACACGTAGACGTCGGCGGCCGGCGGCTCTTCTTCCCACGCCAGCGCGAGCCGTCCATCGATGTCCGCAGCCAGCGACGGGTTGAACGAGCCGCCGGCGCTGTTGCTGATTCCTCCCGGGCCGCCCCGGCCGGCCGGGCTGTCGCCGGTGGGCACGGCGGGACCGAGCGCCACCCACGCCCCGCTCGGTCCAGCGGACGGCGTAGACGTCGGTGTTGCTGGCCGGCGCGTCGTCGATCAGCGTGTTGTAGACGAAGGCGACGACCGGCGCGCCCGTGCTGTCGACGGCGAGCGAGGGCGTGTCGGCGTAGTGCCCGTAGCTCGTCGGATCGACGGCGAAGCCGAGTGCGTTGCTGGCGCCGCCGCCGGTGAGATCGGAGCCGACGAAGTCCCACGCGCTGTCGACTGTCCACTGCTTGACGTAGACCTGCAGCGAACCGTCGAGCAGGGCGGGCGTGTCGGTCACGTCGACGATGCCGGTCTGGGCGAAGCCGAGGAACGCCACGAGCGGCTTGCCGGTGAGATCGAGCGCGAGCGAGAAGGGCGCCGTGATGAGCGCGTCGCTGCCCACGATGCCGCCCGCCGAGTCCGAGGTGCCCAGCGGCGTCCACGTCGTGCTGGTGGCCGTGCGCAGATGGATCTCGGTGTTGCCGCTGGCGTCGTCCTTGAGCCAGGCGACGTTCATCACGCCCGTGGACGAGATCCGGATCTGCGGCGCGTAGCCCTGACCGATGCCGCTGGCGCCGCTCAGCGTCTGCCACGCCGTGCCCGTCCAGCGCTTCACGACGATGCTGCCCTGCGAGGCGGTCTCGTTGGGATATTCGACGTAGGTGAGGACCGGGCGCCCGTCGCTGCCGACGGCGACCGACACCTCGAAGACGGCTTTCCCAGCGGCGGTCTGACTCACGCCGTTGCCGGTGGCCGAGCCGCCGAGCGACTGCCAGAAGGGACTCACGCCAGCCTCGGCGATCGTGGCGGTGGACAGGACGATCAGGGCAAACAGCCAGCGCAGGACGTTCGAAAGCGGGTTCACGGAGCGTCAGCAGAGCAAAAGGCGTGCAGGACCTCCGAGGCACCGTAACTAGGTGCCCCACCAACAAAATCGCAACGCGTCCGTTCGGCGCCTGGCCAACGCGGTGTCATGCTGGCCACCGGCGCGGACGTTTTCTGTCCATCACCCGCCTCGGCGCGCAGGAGCGCGGCAGGCTGCGCAAAAAGGTCCAGATGCGAGGCGGCGCCCGCGGGCCACGCGCGAGGCGTACTCCTTGTACGTTGAGCGCGTGGCCGCGGGCGCCAACGAAGCAGATGGGCCTTTTTCCGCAGCCTGCCAGCGTCGGGTCAGGTGCGACGGAAGCCCAGGTACTCGAAGATGCGGACCGCCGGCGGCGCGTCCGGGGACTCGTGCACAAGGCGGAAGCGGGTCAGTGGCTCGATCGGCACGGGCGTCTGCTTGGGATCGAGGCCGACGATCGTGCGGCCCGTGTGACCGACCCGGTCGAGCCAGGCCGTCGCACCGTCGTAGGTCTTGAACCGCCGCGACTCGAGGATCTCCTTGCCGACGGTGCCGTCCGCATTCCGGCGCTCGGCGTAGGTGATCACGTAGGTCGAGTCGTTCGGCAGGGCCGCCTGGCCGCCGTACACGTAGAGACGCACGACCATCGCCCGGTAGTAGGCGGGATGAAACAGCACGAGCGGACCGAGCCCACCCTTGGCGTCCTTGGTGAGGAACGTCTCCCAGTACTGGTTGATGTCCTTGCCGGCCCACGCGGCCAGCGTCTCGAACTTGCCCTGCACGAGACCGCCGCGCGGCAGGATCGGCACCTCGGCGTGCGCGATGACGTAGCGGGAGTTCGTCTGATCGAGAATCTTCACCGCCTCGGCCTCGTCCTGCGACGTGAAGAAGCGCCCGGCGATGTCGGCGCCGGCCTGCGTGGGATTGGCGACCGGCACGCGCCGTCCCAGACGGATGATCTCGTAGCCGTAGTCCCACCACGCCATCACCGTGTAGGCAGGGCGGGGCGTGTCGCCCGGACGGTAGCGCGCGAAGTAGTAGTCTCCGGCGCCGAAGGGTTCGGGCGTGTTGCCGCGCAGCCACTCGAGCGAGGCGCGGTAGCCGGCGCTCAGCCCCAGGTTGTTCTGCGCCATCGGATAGGCGATCACCGCGCTCGGCGCGTAGACCAGGACGACCACGGCGGCCACCGCGCCGATCCGCCACGCCATCGGTTGCCAGGTGCCGTGCGGGCCGTGGGCACGCGCCCTTCGCTCGTCGGCGCGCGAGCGTGCCGGCTGAGGCGGCGCCCACGCCCAGTCGAGCACGACCGCGCACACCCGGCCGCTCAGCAGGGCCAGGCAGAGCCCCAGGTAGTACCCGAAGCGGTTCTGGCCGAGCGTGGCGGCGTACATGGCGAGACTCCAGGTCACCAGCAGGAGCAGACGCGGCTCCGCCGTGCGGAGCGCGCACCAGCCCAGCCACCCGAGCCCGACGAGACCGACGAAGAAGCCGGGCCCGAAGACGCCGAGCGGCACCACCGGCGAGAACGCTCCCGTCATGAAGAACAGCGGGCGGATCTCGCTCACCGTGAAGCCCGTCTGGTTCGGCCGGAAGCGGCCCAGATCGCCGAGGATCCGCGCGCTGAGGCTGGGCGCCAGCACGGTGAACGCGAACAGGCCGGCGAGGCCGAGCACGAGCACGCACGCGGTCAGCGCGCCGCGCGGCGCCCCGAGCCGGTACAGCACGCGCCGCAGTCCGACGAGAGCCGTCACACCGACCAGCCCGGCCACCATGGACGTCAGCTGGATCTCGAAGCGCCAGAGGCCCCGGTCCTGGAAGACGAGGATGACCAGCAGCGCCACGGCCAGCGCGGGGAGCGCGATCCGGCCGACGCGATCGTGGGGCGCGCCGCGCAGATCGTCGAGCACGAGCTGGAGCACCGCCCACACGCAGAGCACGAAGACGAGCAGGGCGCCGCCACTCCAGGTCAGCAGATAGGCGCCGAGCGTCACCCCGGCCAGCACCGCGATGACGAGCTGGCGGCGCGGGGCGGTTTCCTCGAGCGCGGCGATCATGGCCAGCAGCGTCAGCGCCGTCAGCAGCGCCTCGGCCACGTGATGATCGGTGAAGCCGACCACCGAGCGCGCCAGGAACTGGCCGGGCGCGATGGCGAGGAGGCCCGCGGCCAGCCATCCCGTCCGGCGATCGAACAGGCGGGCGCCGAGCAGGCCGACGACCACGACCGTGAGGCCGCCCATGATCGGCGGGATCAGAGCGCCGACGATCTCGACGGTGCGCGCCGTCGGCGCGCCGAGCCCGATCACCCAGGCCAGGCCGGACACCACCAGGTCGAAGAGGAGCGGGACCGACACCACGGGGGCATCGGCCGCGAGGTAGGGATCGACGGGCGAGCGGTGCGGAAAGTTGCGGGTGAGGTTCTCGATGAGGCGCATGTGATACCAGGCGTCGGTGTCCTGATAGTTCACGGCGCCGTTCACGAACACCTTGTCGAAGAGGAAGGCGGTCCGCACGAGGAAGCCGAGGAACCCGAGCGCCGCCAGCGGCCACGCCCGTCGCACGCGCGCGCGCCAGTCAGTCATGCGCGAGCAGCACCGCCTCGCGCCTCGGCGTCCCATCCCGCTCGCCAGGTGGCGCCGCGCGTCTTTGCGACGTGGGCGCGGAGGCGGTCGAGGTGCGGCGTGGCGCGTGGAAAGTCGGCGAAGAGCTCGAGCCACTGGCCGGCGAGGGTCTCGGCGTCGCCGAAGCGCAGGCCGGTCTCGTCGTGGCGGAGGATCTCGTCCAGGCACGGCCCGTAGTCGAGGGCGCACACGGGAACGCCGGCGCCGTGCAGGTCGGCGATCTTCATCGGCAGGTCGAGTCCGGACGACGAGCGATGCAGGCACAGACCGAGGTCGGCGGCGGCCAGCGCGCCGGGATAGTCGTCGGGCTCGAGCCAGGCCGTGCGCACGCGCACGGCCCGACCCGGGAGCGCGGCGATCGCGGCTTCGTAGTGCGCGCGGCGGGGGCCGCGGCCGGTCAGGAGCACGAGCACGCCGGGAAATCCCGCGCGATCGACGAGCCGCGCCTCGCAGCGGCGCACCGCGTCCAGCAGCAGATCGAAGTCCTCGTCGCGCGTCCACGACGTGGGGCTCACGACCAGCGCCGGCTCCGGGCCGCCGACGCCGAGTGTGTCGAAGAGCCGCCGGCGGCGCGCGTGCCGGGCCTCGGCCGTCAGCGGCGCGAATCGCCCGGCCGGCCGATCGCGGAGCACCGTGACGGGGCGGATGCGCCAGCGAACGCTCGAGGACGTTCCGCAGCGCCTGCGACACGCACAGGTGGGCATCGGCGCGCCGGCCGAGGGTGGTCTCGAACCAGCGCGCGAGCCCGACGGCGGGATGGCGGCGGCCGAGCGCCAGCGCGAGCACCGTCCAGCCGAAGTTGTGCCAGTCCACCACCAGCCGCGCCCGGCGCAGCCGGGCGGCGACGAGCGCCACCAGCAGGGTTGGGATGGCTGGAGGGTTCTGCACTAGAATCACGTCGGGCTTGCGTAACACGATCAGGAACAGGAACACTAGTCGGAGTGTCTGAGCGACGGCCCGCGCCGCCGCGACCGGCACCAGCAGCAGGGCCGGCAAGGAGCCCTCACGGGCCGGAGGCAACAGATGGCAGGTGACCCGGGGATGGCCGCGCAGCTCTGCGATGGGCGCACTGCCCGCGCGAGCCACGAGGTCGACGTCGACCTGATGGGCGGCCAGCGCTTCGGCGTGATACTGCATCCGGGGACTGCGCCCCAGATCGCCCAGGACGACCACGGCCACTCGCATAGATTCCCGGTCGCGCATCGAGGAGCCTAACATACCGCGCCCAGCGCTCCCGTCCGGCGAACCACGTCGCCGGCTCACGATCGCCGTCGGCCACACCGCGGGCCACGTGTACCCGGCCCTGGCCGTTGCCGACGCCTATCGCGCCGCCTTCCCCGACGTGCAGGTGCGCTTCGCCGGCACCACCGACGGCCCGGCCGGCCGCCTCCTCGCCTCCCGCGGCTTGCCGCTCGATCCCGTCCTCAGCGCGCCGTTCGGCAACGTCCGGACGGTCGACCGCCTGGCGGCCGTGCCGCGGATCGTGACCGGAACGGTCCAGGCGCGGCGACTCCTGGTCGCCAGCGGCAGCCGGCTCGTCCTCGGCCTCGGCGGCTATGCCTCCGGCCCGGTGCTGCTGGCGGGCCGCTCGCTCGGGCTCCGCCTGGCGATCCACGAAGCCAACGCGGTGCCGGGAATCGCCAACCGCCTGCTGGCGCCGCTGGTCCACCGGATCTATCTCGGCAGCGCCGCCGTGGCGCCCGCGTTCTCGGCCCGCCGCCGGCTCGTCACCGGCCACCCGGTGCGCGCCGACATCGCCGAGCTGGGCTCGGTGCCGCGCATGTCGCCCGAGCGCGACCGGGCGGTGCGCGTGCTCGTCATGAGCGGCACGCGGAGTGCGGCGTTCCTGGCCGCTCACGTCCCGGAGATGCTGGCCGCGGTCGAGCGCCGCGGACCCGTGATCGAGGTGCTCCACCAGTCGGGCGACTTCGCCCCCAACGAGCTCGCCCACGCCTACCGGCGGGTGGGCGTGAAGGCCACCGTCGTGCCGTACCTCGACGACATCGCCTCCGCCTTCCGCGCCGCCGATCTGCTGATCGCGCCCTCGGGCGCCGGCGTGGTGGCCGAGGCGGCGGTCGCGGGTGTGCCGACGCTCTACGTCGCGCTGGGCGACGCGGCCGGTGATCATCAGGCGGCCAACGCGGTGGCCGCGGCGGCGGCCGGCGCCGGCCTGGCCGTGCGCGAATCCGAGTGGCAGGGCGAGACGCTCGACGCGAAAGTGGCCGCGCTGCTGGCCGACGGAAAGGCATGGACGGCGATGACGATGGCCGCCCGTCGTCTCGCCGTGCCCAACGCGGCCGAGCGCATCGTGGTCGACTGCGAGGCATTGATGCTCGGTCGGTGGTAACCGCGGTCCCACTGCCCATCCCGTCCGTGTGACGCGCCGCCGGCGCCTGCTGTTCGTCCAGCCCTCGCTCCAGCCGCCGGGAGGCGGCAACGGCGTCGCCGCCTGGATGCTGCAAGCCCTCAAGGACGAGTACGACGTCACCGTCTACACGTGGTGGCCGGTCGACGTCGAGCTCATCAACCGGTTCTGGGGGACGTCGATGCGCGCCGACGACTTCCGCGCCACGCGGGTGCCCACCTGGCTGCGCCGCATCGTCGACGCGCCGCCGCTGCCGCTGGCCATGCTCCGCACCGCCGTGATGCTCAACGCCGTCCGGCGGCACCTCGCGGACTACGACATCGCGGTCACCGCCAACAACGAGGCGGATTTCGGCATGGTCGGCGTGCAGTACGTGCACTACCCGTGGAACATGTTTCCGCGGCCGGCGGTCGACCTGCGCTGGTACCACCTCGGATTTCTATTGGCGCCCTACTACCGTCTCTGCGTCGGGCTGTCCGGATTCTCGGCGGACTCGATGCGCCGCAACATCTCGCTCGTGAACTCGGACTGGACGGGACGCCAGGCGTGGACGCGATACGGGATCGCCTCGCGCACCGTTTACCCACCGGTGACCATGGCGGCCTCCCCGCTGGCGTGGGAGGCGCGCGCGACCGAGTTCGTGTGCATCGGACGGATCGCACGCGAAAAGCAGCTGGAGCGCGTCCTCGACGTCATGACGGCGGTGCACGCGGCGGTGCCGTCCGTGCGCCTGCACCTGGTGGGCACGAACGACGACGCTCGGTACTACCGGCGGATCGTCGAGCGCATCCGCGCCGCCGGCGACTGGGTCCAGCTGCACGAGAATCTCTCGCGCGCCGAGCTGGCCACGCTCGTCGGAGGCGTGCGCTACGGCATCCACGGCATGCGGGAGGAGCACTTCGGCATGGCGCCGGCGGAGATGGTGCGGGCCGGCTGCATCGTGTGGGTGCCCGACGGCGGCGGCCAGGTGGAGATCGTCGGGGACGCGCGGCTGACCTACGGCTCGATCGAGGAGGGGGTGGCCAAGATCACCCGCACGCTCGGCGACGCAGAGGAGCAGACCCGGCTGCGCCAGCATCTGGCCGCGCGTGCTCCGCTCTTCTCCGCCGAGCGGTTCATGCAGCAGGTGCGCGCCGCCGTGGCCGAGGCGGCGGCCCAGCCTCAGGGCGCGGTGGAGGCCAGCTCCCGGAAGCCCGCGTCGCGCGCCAGCAGCTCGTCGTAGGATCCGATCGCCGCCACCCGCCCGTCGCGCAGCACCGCCAGCCGATCGCAGCGCCGCACCGTCGTCAGCCGGTGCGCGATCACCACCAGCGTCTTCACCCCGTGCAGCGCCTCCAGGGCCGCGATGAGCTCGCGCTCGGTCGGCGAGTCCAGCGCCGAGGTGGCCTCGTCGAAGACCAGCACCTCCGGCTCGTGGTAGAGCGCGCGGGCGATGGCCACGCGCTGGCGCTGGCCGCCCGAGAGCCGGGTGCCGCGCTCGCCGAGCAGCGTGTCGAGCCGATCGGGCAGCGTGGTGACGAAGTCGGCGAGCTGGGCCAGACGCAGCGCGCTCTCCACGCGACGGTCGTCGATCTCGGCGTCGGCGATGCCGAAGGCGACGTTGCGGCGGAGCGTGTCGTCGAGCAGGAACGGCTCCTGCGGCACATAGCCGATGTGGCGCTGCCACGACCGGAGCGCGCTCCGGATGTCGCGACCGTCCACCGTGATGCGCCCGGCGGTCGGCGTCAGCAGCCCCAGGAGCACGTCGACCAGCGTGCTCTTGCCCGCGCCCGACGAGCCCACGATCCCCACCGACTCGCCCCGGCCGATCGTCAGATCGACCCCCAGCAGCACCGGCTCCCGCTCTCCCGCGTAGGTGTAGGACACGCTCTCCAGCGCGAGCGTTCGGCTGAAGCGAATGGCGTCGGCCGCGCGGTCGGCGGCCGGCGGCTCCGTCTCGAGCGCGGCCAGGTCGTCACAGAGGTCGTGGATCCACGCCCGGCTGTATCGCAGCTCGGTCACGTAGAGCATGATCCGGTTGGCCGAGGGGATGACGCGGAAGCCGGCGTAGGCGTAGAGGCCCAGCAGCGGCAGGACGCCGGACGGCTCGTGACGGAGCGTGATGAGCAGGCTCACGAGCAGCAGCCCGCACACGAAGACCGTCTCCACCGCCATGCGCAGCGAGGCGCCGAGCGTGAGGAAGCGCAGGCGCAGTCGCGCCGCGGCCGGGACGCGCTCGCCGAGCTGACCGAGGAAGAAGGCCTCGCGCCCGGTGAGCTTGACCTCCTTCACGGCGCCCAGACTCTGCTGCAGCGTCTGAAGGATTGCGGTGTCGATGAGCTGCACGGCGCGGCCCCAGCGCGCGGCGGCCCGCCGCGACAGCATCAGGGGCACCGACAGGAGTCCGCCGACGACCACCACCGCCACCAGGGTGACGCCCGGCGCGGTCACGCCGAGCACCACGACGAGGCCCGCCACCACCAGCGCCTCGGTGGCGATGGTGACGAGCGAGCCGAGCACACCGCGGAAGACGCTGTGCACGCCGTCGGTCACGCGCCGGATCAGCGCGGCCGAGTTGCGCCGGAAGTGAAAGTCGTACGGGGCCGCGAGATACGCGGCGAAGAGCCGGTGTGACAGCTCGGCCACCGAGGCGTTGAGCGCCCGCTCCTGCGCCCACGTCACGCCGGCCAGCAGGAGGTTGCGCGCGACGTAGAACGCGATCACCAGCAGCGTGAAGGCCAGCACCACCGAGCGATTGTCGTGCGCGGGCAGGTACGGATAGACCCACGCGGCGACCGGCAGCGAGGCGGCCCGGGCCGGATCGCCGAGGATCGTGATCAGCCCGAACGCCGCGCCAGCGCCCACCGCCTCGGCGGCGGCCGCCGCCAGCGCCAGCGGAATGAGCGCCGCCCAGCGCCACCGCGCCCACGGGGAGAGCAACCCAAGACAAGCCCGAACGTCAGCGAGCATCCCGCCCATGCTCTCACGTCGCCCCTACCCCCACCCAGCTTGCCGGAGTGAGGCGCGCTCGCGTCCTAACTCAGCGGTTCGTTGACCTCACGGCCGACGTAGGCAGGGCGAGTGTGTGCTGTGGGGCGGTGGACCCGTTCCCGCCACCCATCACCGCGCGCCCCCCGCGAGGTGGAGCCCAGCCAAGGCCGGTCCAAAACGGTCTCCAGCCTCGTGGTGCCACCGCCCCACAGCACACACTCGCCCTGCCTACGTCGCACTGGGCACGCGACGAATGCAGGGCTATGGTGCGAGCGCGAGGGCGCGGAGCGGCGAGCCGGTGCCGCCTTGAATCTTCAGCGGGGTGATGACGAGCAGCGCCGCGCCGACCTTGGCGTCCCCGAGCGGCTCGAGGTTGGCGTTCTCCATGATGTAGATGCCGCTGTCGGCCAGGAGCATCATGTGCACGCTGAACAGCTCGCGGCCGTAGGCGGCCGGTCGCTTCTCGAACGTGGCGGTGTCGTCGCCGGCCAGCCGGACCTTGTGATCGATGATCCAGCGCGCGGCGTCCTGCCCCGGGCCCGGCGACTGGTCGCCGAGGAACTTCGCGTTGTCCTTGCCGAAGTACTGGCCCCACCCGGTGCGGATCAGCAGCGAATCGCCCGGCTTCACTTCCACGCCCTGGGCCTTGGCGGTGGCGTCCAGGTGAGCGGCGGTGATCTCGAAGCCCGGCGCGAGCGGATCGGGCCGGCCACCGGCGAGCTGGCGGGCCACGTCGAGGAGCACCACGCGATTGAACATCAGGTCCACCGGGAAGTGATCGATCCCGAGACTGGCGCCGATTCCGCCCGGCGTGGCGGTGGCCGCGACGGCGTCGACGCCGCCGTACAGCTTGAGATCGCGGCCGATGTGGCCGATGGCGTCGAGCGTCGGCGAGCCGTGCTGACCGCTGAAGAACATGATCTCCGACGCCCACGACACGCGGCTGCCCGGCACCTGCCCGAAGATCTCGTGCGTCATCTTGTGCGTGCGGTTCAGCGCGAACGAGTAGGGCGGGTTCAGGTTCAGCACCGGCGACTGATCGTTCCACGTGAACGAGAGATCGAACACGCGTACGCCTTTGACCGTACGGATGAGATCGTCGATCGTCGGTTTGGGCTGCGCGTTGGCGTTCCCGGTCACCGCAGCGGCGCCCGCCAGCGCCGCAGCTCCCAGCCAGTGTCGACGGCTCACATTGTTCATGGCGGGGAAGCGTAGTGCCCCACCGCCCACTGCGCAAGAGCCTCGATCAAGCCTCGCCACTGCGCCGAGCGCGGCCGAACGACTGGCAAGTATGGGGGCCGTAGGTGACTACGACGCCCGCGAAGCGCCACGGCTGCGCCGGGGCGCGGAGCGTGGGGGGATAGGAGCGCGTCGGGCCCCGTCCGTGACGACAACGCTCGCGAAGCGCTCACCGGCTGCGCCGGGGCGCGGAGCGTGGGGGGGTAGGGCGCGTCGGGCCCCGTCCGTGACGACAACGCTCGCGAAGCGCCACGGCTGCGCCGGGGCGCGGAGCGTGGGGGGTAGGGCGCGTCGGGCCCCGTCCGTGACGACAACGCTCGCGAAGCGCCACGGCTGCGCCGGGGCGCGGAGCGTGGGGGGATAGGGGCGCGTCGGGCCCCGTCCGTGACGACAACGCTCGCGAAGCGCCACGGCTGCGCCGGGGCGCGGAGCGTGGGGGGTATGGGGGGCCCTTTCGGGGCCCCCCATCTAAACAGGCCGGACGGTGGCGAGGGCGGAGCGCAGGGTCTCGACCGTGTACGGCTTGGCGAGGACGAAGTCCACGCCCCGGCGCTCATCGTCGCTCATCTCGAGCGCCACCGCCCAGCCGGTGACCAGGCCGATCGCCAGCCCGGGCCACCGCTGACGCACGGCGCGGGCGACGTCCCAGCCGGTCATCTCCGGCATGCCGAGATCGGTGAGGACGAGGTCCACCGGCGTGCCCTCGCCCAGGCGGGCCAGGGCCTCGGGGCCGCTGGGCGCCTGGAGCACCGCGTGACCGTCCTCGATCAGCGTGTCGGCGAGCGCCTCGCGCACGGTCGGCTCGTCGTCGACCAGCATGATGCGCAGTGGCGCGCCGATCGGCGTCGGCTCCGCCGTGGCGGGCGCCGGGGCGACCCTGCGGGGCAGGCGAAGCGTGACCACGGTGCCGCCGCCCTCGTTGGGCCGCAGGCTCAGCTCGCCGCCGTGGCGCTGCATGACGCTGTGGGAGACGCTGAGCCCCAGGCCGGTGCCGCGCGGTCCCTTGGTCGTGAAGAACGGCTCGATCGCGTGGCTGCGCACCTCGTCGCTCATCCCCACGCCGGTGTCCGTCACCGAGCAGTGGGCCCAGTCGTCGACGGCCCAGGTCGTCACGCGGATCGTGCCGCTCTGCTGCATGGCGTCGATCGCGTTGAACAGCAGGTTCATCACGACCTCGCGCAGCGCGGAAGCATCGCCGGTCACGGGCGGCACCTCCCCGAGGTCGAGCACGACGTCGAGGGCCACCGAGCGGATCTGGGCCTCGTCGCGCCAGCGCGGGCGGGCGAGCTCGACGACCTCGCGCACGATGTCGTTCAGGTTCACCGGCGCGCCGGAGGCGACCGGCTGCAGCGCGGTGAAGCCGAGCACGCGGCGGACGACGTCGGCCGCGTCGAACGTGGCCTGCTGGACGATCTCGAGCGGCCGGCGCACCTCGGGCTGGGTGACGCGGCCCAGGAGCAGCTGCACGCGCCCGGAGATCACGGCCAGGAGATTGTTGACGTGATGGGCCATCCCCGAGGCCATCTGACCGACGGCGCGCAGCGTCTCGCCCTCCACGATGCGCGTCTGCGTCGTCCGCAGATCTTCCATGGCGCGGCGGAGCCGGTTGGCCGACAGCTGCGCCTCCTGCAGCAGGCGCGCGTTGTCGACCGCGTAGGCGATGTGGGTCATGAGGGTGTTGAGGAACTGCAGATCCGTCGGGCTGAAGGCCGGCGTGGGCGGCGCCGCGGCGCTCTTGGCCAGGTTGACCACGCCGATGATGCGCTCCTCGACGCGCACCGGCAGGCACATGAAGGCGCCCGAGCCGTACTTGGGATCGCGCGTGCGCGCGAAGCGCGGATCGGTGGCGATGTCCTCCACCAGCACCGGCTCGCCGAGCTGCACGACCTTGCCCGCGATGCTCTCGCCCACCGGCACCTCGGCCTGGTCCATGGCGTCCTCGGGCAGGCCGCGAGCGACGACCAGCCGGAGGACCTGCCGCTCGTGATCCAGCAGCATGATCGACCCGATGGAGGCGCGCACCGTGCGCATCGTGCGTTCCAGGACGAGGGCCAGGAGGTCCTGCAGCTGGGGAATGCGCGAGGCCAGCTCGACCACCTCGTTCAGCGTGCTCAGCTTGAAGACGAGGTCCTCCAGCCGCTCGGTGGAGGCGCGCAGGTCGTTGAGCATGTGGGTGAGGGCGTCGCCGATCTGACCGATCTCGGTGACCCGCCCCAGCCCCGGCACGGTGGCCGCCGGCACCGCGGTGCTCGGACTCGGGCTGGCGAAACCCTCGGCCAGCCGGGCCACCTGGTCGGTGAGGCGACGGAGCACGAAGAAGCCGAGCACCGCCAGCACCACCGCCAGGAGCAGCGTCACCTGCGCGTACGTGCTGGCCAGCACGCCGGCACTGTGAAGCACCGGAAGGACGGCGAGCAGCGGCAGCACCGCCACCAGCGCAAAGATGATGGCGGCCGCCCGCCGCAAGCCGACCGCTGTGCCGAACGACCCGATCATCGGCTCTCTCCGCCGGGCGACAGCTCGATCACCAGGCCGTCTCCCCAGCCGTACTTGCGCTCCGAGCGCACGCGCACGTCGTCGCGCAGGACGGTGTCGGTCTCCGCGTCCACGATGCGCGCGCGGGCAGGGAACACGCGCTCGCCTACTCGCACCGTCACGCGGGGGTCGGTGCGGAGATTCTGAACCCAGCCGGCCCGCTCGCCGTGCTCGGCGAGCAGGTAGTAGCGGCCGTCACGCTCGGTGAACCAGATCTCGATCTGACGGGGCTGGCCGCTGAGGCGTCCCGTGGTGGTCAGGTAGAGGAACTCCGACTCACTCACGCAGGCTATTCTACGGTGGGACGATGACGTTTCCGAACGGCCTTCGTTCGCTGAACCATCCCGACTTCCGCCGGTTCTTCCTGGCCCAGCTCCTCTCGCTGATCTGCGGCTGGATGCAGACGGTGGCCCAGTCATGGCTGGTGCTGCAGCTCACCGACTCGCCGCTCCGGCTCGGGCTGATCGGCACCCTGCAGTTCGGCCCGATCCTCCTCTTCTCGGTCGTCACCGGCGCGGTCGCCGACCGGCTGCCCAAGCGCCGTGTCTTGGTGACCACCCAGCTCACGCTGGCCGCGCTGGCGCTCGTCCTGGCCGCGCTGGTGGCCTCGGGTCACGTGCGCTACTGGCACGTGGGCACCGTGGCGGTGCTGGCCGGCCTGGCCCAGGCCTTCGACTCGCCGGCCCGCCAGTCGTTCATGGCCGAGATGGTCAGCAAGACCGATCTCGCCAACGCTGTGGCACTGAACTCCGCCTCCTTCAACGCCGCCCGCATCGTCGGGCCGGCGATCGGCGGGCTGCTCATCGCGCGCGTCGGCGTCGCCCCGGCCTTCGTGCTCAACGCGGTGGGCCTGCTGATCGTGACCGTCGCGCTCACGACCCTCGGGGCGCGCGGGGCGGCGGCGCCCCGGCGGGGCACGACCATGCTGCAGGAGATCGGCGAAGGCCTCAGCTACGCTGCACGCACCCCGATGATCCGCATGATCCTGGGCCTGCTGCTGACCGTCAGCATCACGGTCTTCAACTTCACCGTCTACGTGCCGCTGCTCGCTCGCCAGGTGCTGGGCCTCGGCGCCGAGGGGTTCGGCTTTCTCATGGCCGCCCTCGGCGTGGGCGCCGTGACCGGCGCGCTGACGGTCGGCTTCCGGCGTGCACCCGAGCCGCCGATCGGCGGCATGATGGTCGCCTCGGCGGTCGCGCTCGGCGGGCTGCTCGGGCTGTCTGCCGTGCACAGCGTGTGGATGGCGGTGCCGCTGCTCTTCGTGACCGGATTCGCCGGCTTGATCCTGGTGGCGAGCTGCAACACGCGCCTGCAGCTCGCCGCACCCGACGAGCTACGCGGCCGGATGATGAGCCTCTACACGCTGGTGTGGGGAGGGGTGTTCCCGATCGGCGCCTTCTGCGTCGGCGCAATCTCCGAGGCCTCGAACGTGTCCATGGCCTTCCGGGTCCAGGGCACGGCGGGGTTGATCGGACTGGTCGCGCTCATCCTGTGGTGGCGACGGCGCCCCGGCGAGCACGCCCGCAGGTGATGGCTCAGGTCTCGATCGGCGTGTCGGACCGGCTCCCCCACTCACTCCAGGAGCCGTCGTAGACGGCGACGTCGGACCGGCCGAGCTGAAAGAGCGCCAGCGCCAGCACCGACGCGGTCACGCCCGAGCCGCAGGTCGTCACGACGGGCCGGGTGAGATCTACCCCGGCCGAGGTCACCGCGCCGCGCAGCTCGTCCGGCGGCTTGAGCGTGCCGTCGGGCCGGTAGAGCGTTTCGTACGGCAGGTTGAGGCTGCCGGGAATGTGGCCGCCGCGCAGTCCGGCGCGGGGCTCCGGCTCGGTACCGGCGAAGCGTCCGCGGCTGCGCGCGTCGAGCACCTGCGCCGCGCGCGACGCGAGATTCGCGCGCATCGCCTCGACGTTCCGCACCAGCTCGGGCCGCAGTCGCGCGGTGAAGCTCCGGGGCTGCACCTTCCCCGCGCCGGCCTCGACCGGCCGACCCTCGGCCTGCCACTTCCGCAATCCGCCGTCGAGCACGGCGACCGCGTCGTGGCCGAACGCGCGAAACGTCCACCACACCCGCGCCGCGCTGACGACCCCGCGGACGTCGTACACCACGACCCGGTCACCGCTGCCAATGCCCAGCGCGCCGACCGCCGAGGCGAAGTCCGCGGCGCTCGGCAGCATGTGCGGCAGCGAGGTGCCGTGATCGGCGATGGCGTCGATGTCGAAGAAGGCGGCACCGGGGATATGCGCCTGAGCGAATTCCGCGCGGGCGTCGCGCTTGAGCTGGGGCATGTGCCAGGTGCCGTCCACCACGCGCAGATCCGGCTCGCCCAGATGCGCGGCCAGCCAGTCGGTCGTGACGATCGCGTCCATCCGGTTCAGGTTCGTCATGGCCGGCTCAGCCTATCACCGCGCCGGACGGTATAGTAGGCGGCGCGAGCGAGTCTGCCGAGCAAGGAGTCCCCCCATGAGCGTGGTACGCGACTTCGAGAAGGCCTTCAACCGCCGGGACGTGGACGCGCTCGTGGCGTGCTTCACGCCGGGCGCCACCTACACGGATACGTTCTTCGGCCCCCACACCGGCACCGACGCGCTGCGGGCGATGTTCGCGCGCATGTTCCACGAGGGACGCGACTACGCCTGGGTCATGGACACGGTCGTGGAGTCGCCGGCCGCGGCCGCCGCCGAGTGGTCCTTCAGCTACGTGGTGAGCGACGCGTTGCCGCGCAGCGCCGGGCGCCCCGTTCGCTTCCGCGGCATGAGCCTGTTCGAGCTCGAGAACGGGCGGGTGGCGCGCTACCGCGAGTACTTCAACGAGGGCGTGGCGCTGCTCCAGCTCGGCTTCAAGCCGGAATCGCTCGCGAAGGTGCTCGGCCGCCTTCTCTGAGATCGATCAGGGCCAGCCCGGTCTCGGGATCGGTCCGGCGCTGCAGGTGGCGCGGCAACTCCTCCACGATGACCTCCAGCGTGGGCCACACGCGGCCCTCGAGGAGATGGCCGCCGCGCGCGGTGCCGTCGGCCTGCCCGACCACGATGTGGGCGTGGAGCTTCGGCTGGGGCCCATCCAGGGTGATGATGCCGAGGAGTGACAGCACCTCGACCTGCTCGGCGAGCGGGATGCGCGTGTAGTCCCGGCGGTCGCGGTCGAAATAGCCGAGCGTCACGTCGCGCAGCGCGCCGATGGCCGTGAGGTGGCTGGCGCGGAGGTGCTCGCGAGATGCAAAGGCCGTCAGTCCCGCGACGACCTCGTCACCCTTGTCGAAGACGACCGCGAACGTCCGCTCTCCGTGATCCAGTAGCAGCTTCGATTGCATGCTGACCTCCCAGCGATCTCTTGCGAGAGGCTGGTGCAACCGGCCTGCCGCCGACTGTCGCTTCGACCTACACGACCCCCTTGGCGCCGAGGTCGCGCTGCTCGGCCTCGCTGTAGCCGAGCTCGGTGAGCACGTCGGCGTTATCTTGACCGAGCCGCGGCGCCGGGCGGTCGACCGCGCCGGGGGTGTCGGAGAGCTTCACGGGCACCCCGAGGGCCTTGATCGGTCCCGCGCTCGGGTGGACGAGATCCACCACCATGTCGCGCGCCAGGGTGTGGGGATCGGCGAGCGCTTCGGCGTAGTCGTTGATCGGGCCGGCCGGCACGCCGGCGGCGTCCATCCGGGCCAGCCAGTGCGCGCGGGTGGCCGTCACGGTCGTCTGCTCGATGGCCGGGATGAGCGCACCGCGGTGACGCATGCGCTCGCGCACGGTGGTGAAGCGCGGATCCGCGGCGAGGTCGGGGCGCGCGAGCGCCGCGCAGAACGCCTCGAACAGCTTGTCGTTGTTCGCGCCCACCGTGAACCAGCCGTCGCTGGCCCGCAGCGCCTGGTACGGCGCGGCCAGGCGGTGAGCCGAGCCCAGCGGCTTGGGTGCCTTGCCGGTGACCCAGTACTCGGTCGACTCCCACACCGTCAGCGCCATGGCCGCCTCGAGCAGCGAGGTGTCGACGAGCTGGCCCCGCCCGGTGCGCTCGCGATACTCGAGCGCGCAGAGGATGCCATAGGCGCCGAACAGTCCCGCCGAGAGGTCGCTCACCGGCAGTCCGGCCTTGGCCGGCGGGCCGTCCTCGTCGCCGGTGACGCTGATGATCCCGCTCATGCCCTGGGCGATGAGATCGTAGCCGCCGCGAGGGGCGTAGGGACCGGTGCCGCCGAAGCCGGAGATCGAGCAATAGATGAGGCGCGGGTTGATCGCCGCCAGCGTCTCGTAGTCCACGCCGAGCCGCTGGGCGGCGCCGGGGCGATAGTTCTGCACGAAGACGTCGGCGGTCTTCACCAGCCGGTGCATGATCGCCACGCCGGCCGGCTGCTTGAGATCGAGCGTGATGCCGCGCTTGCTGCGGTTGATCGTCAGGAACGTGCCGCTCTCGCCGCCCCGGCTGGCCGAGCCGCGGCGCATGTCCTCGCCGCTCGGCGGCTCGACCTTGATGACGTCGGCGCCCATGTCGGCGAGGTTCATCGAGCAGAACGGCGCGGCCATGGCCTGGGTGAGGTCGATCACGCGCAAGCCGGCCAGCGGCTTCATTCGATCACCTGGCTGGCGCCACCCCGATAGCTCTGCTGCCAGAGCTCCAGGTACTCCCGCGCGTTCCACCGGATGTCCTCCAGCTCGGCTTCGCTCATCTGGCGGATGAACTTGGCCGGCACGCCCATCACCAGGGTGCCGGCCGGCACCACCTTGCCCTGGGGAACCAGTGCGCCGGCGCCGACCTGGGCGTTGTCCTCGACGACCGCGCCGGAGAGGACGATGGCCCCGATGCCGATGCGCACGTTGTTGCCGATGGTGCAGCCGTGCACGACGGCGCGATGGCCGATCGTCACGCCTTCGCCGATGATGCAGGGCGTCTCCGGCATGACGTGCACGACCGTGTGGTCCTGCACGTTGGTGTTGCGGCCGATGCGGATGTACTGGCCTTCGTCGCCGCGCACGACCGCGAAGGGCCAGACGCTCGCCCCCTCGGCCAGCTCCACGTTGCCGATGACGAGCGCGGCGGGATCGACCCACGCGCCGGGATGGATCCGCGGCTTGTGGCCAGGTATCGAGCGGACCGTCACGCCACGACCTTGGCGGCGCGCAACGCCGCGATCTCGGTGTCGGCCAGCCCCAGCTCGCGCAGGATCGCATCGGTGTCTTGACCGAGCGCGGGCGCGACGTTGTCCAGCCGCGCCGGGGTGACGGACATCTTCACCGGATTGCCGAGCCCCTGCACGCGTCCGACCTTGGGGTGCGGCAGCTCCTGGACCATGTGGCGTGCCCGCGCGTGGGCGTCGTCGAGCGCCTCCGGCACGCTGTAGATCGGGCCGGCCGGCACGCCGGCCGCCTCGCACCGGGCCAGCCAGTGCGCGCGCGGCTCGGTCACGGTGACGGCCTCGATCAGCGGCTCGAGCACCGCGCGGTTCTGCAGACGGTGCGCGACCGTGTCGAAGCGCTCGTCCTTCACCAGGTGGTCGAGGCCGAGTAGCGCGCAGAAGCGCGGGAACAGATTGCTGTTGGCCGCGCCGACGGTGAAGTGGCCGTCGCGGGCGCGAAAGGCCTGGTACGGCGCGTTCAGGCGGTGCGCCGTCCCGAGCCCGCGCGGGATCTGTCCCGTGAACCAGTATTCGGTCGCCTCCCACGCGGAGAGCGCGAGGCCGGCCTCGAAGAGCGAGGTGTCCACGAGCTGGCCGCGGCCCGTCACGTGGCGCGCGCGGACCGCGCAGAGAATGCCGAAGACGGCGAAGAGCCCGGCGCCCAGATCGGTGATGGGCACGCCGACCTTCACGGGCGCGCCGCCCTCGCTCCCCGTGGCGCTCATGATGCCGCTCATGCCCTGCGCGATGAGATCGTAGCCGCCGCGGTCGGCGTAGGGCCCGGTCTGGCCGAAGCCGGAGATCGAGCAGTAGATCAGCCGGGGATTGAGCGCGGACAGCGTCGCGTAGTCCACGCCCAGCCGTGCGGCCACGCCGGGCCGGTAGTTCTCGACGAGCACGTCGGCGGTGGCCGCCAGCTCTTTCAAGACGCGCACGCCCTCCGGACGCTTGAGGTCGAGCACCAGGCCGCGCTTGTTGCGATTGACGGCCAGGAACGGTGCGGAGACGCCGGGCGCCAGCTCCAGATCCATCGCGCGCGTGGCGTCTCCGCCGGGCGGCTCGATCTTGATGACCTCGGCCCCCATGTCGGCCAGCAGCATGGCGCAGAAGGGGCCGGCCATGACCTGCGTCTGGTCGAGGACGCGAAGGCCCTCGAGCGCGCGCGGTGGAGTGTCCATGGGTCGAGCCAGGAGTCTACGGCAAGAGTCGCGGGATGCAACACACGGCTCAGCCCTCGAGCCCGGTCGCGGGCGGCACGGGCGCCGCGGCGGTGCCCTCCTCACCTCGTCGCGCCAGCCAGCGCGGGGCCAGGCGGACGAGGGTGGCGTTGATCAGGATCGTCAACAGCGAGGCGGCCAGCGTGGCGTTGTACACGTCGTCGCCGACGTGACCGGCCCCGCGGGCGACCTGCACGAGGATGAACGAGAACTCCCCGATCTGGGTGAGGCCGACGCCGACGAGGAGCGCGGTGACCAGCGGGTAGCCGAACAGCCGGACGACGAGCGCCCAGATGACGAGCTTGCCGATCACCACCAGACCGATGATCGCGACCAGCAGCGGCAGGTGCGCCACCACGCTGGCCGGATCGATGAGCGTGCCGATCGTGACGAAGAAGACGGCCACGAAGATGTCGCGCACGGGCAGCAGGCGGGCCAGCGTCTGGTGCGCGTAGTCGGAGTTGCTGATCATCAGCCCGGCCAGGAAGGCGCCGAGCGCCACCGAGAGCCCGACCGTCTGCGTCAGCGCGGCCGTGCCCAGGCCGAGCGCCAGCGCGACCATGAGGAAGAGCTCGTCGTTGCCGGTGCGGGCCACGCGCAGCAGGAGCGTCGGCACGACCCTCCACGCCAGGTACGCGAACGGTGCCAGGATCAGCGCCGCCTTGCCCAGCGCGCCCGCGATGGCCAGCAGGCGCCCGGGCTCCAGCGCCCCCAGCACCGGCAGCAGCACGGTGAGGACGACCACGGCCAGATCCTCGACGAGCGTGATGCCGATCATCACCTGGCCGTGGCGTGACTGCAGCTCGCCGCGGTCGATCAGCAGCCGGGCGAGAACCATCGTGCTGGCCACCGACACGACGATGCCGATCACGATGCCCTGCAGCGGCGGCCAGCCGAGCAGGGCCCCGACGCCCAGCCCGAGCAGCGCCGACAGCGCGATGCCGAGCGGCCCGCCGATCAGCGCGATCCACTTCACGCGCAGCAGGTCCGACAGCGAGAACTCGATGCCGATCGAGAACATCAGGAGCACGACGCCGATCTCGGCCACGACCTCGAAGGTGTGGACGTCCGAGACCGACGGGCCGGGCGTGAACGGCCCGATGAGGATCCCGCCCGCGACGTAGCCGAGGATCAGCGGCTGGCGCGCGAGCCAGGCCACCGCGGCGCCCAGCACGGCGGCCACGAACACGTAGGCGAGATCGCGAAAGATGACCGGGTCGGGCTGCATGGATGATCGCCGCTTATGGTAACGTCTGCCACACTCGCTGCCCAGCCGCGGCGGGAGAGGAGTCGCCCATGGCCGACACGATCCGCCTCGTCGAGTACTTCTACGTGATGGCCCCCCAGAAGCCCGGCGTGGGGGCGGCCCTGCTCGCCGAGCTGCAGCAGAACGGCATCAATCTGCTGGCCTTCTCCGGCTTCCCGAGCGGTCGTGGCGCCCAGGTGGACTTCGTGCCGGAAGACGCCGCGTCGTTCCGGGCGGTGGCCAGGAAGGCCAAGTGGAAGATCAAAGGGCCCAAGCGCGCGCTGATGGTGGTGGGTGACGACCGGGCCGGCGCGGTGGCCGACATCATGCGGCGTCTGGCCGAGGCGAAGATCAACGTCACGGCCCTCGACGCCGTGTGCGCCGGCTCCGGCCGGTACGGCCTCATTCTGTGGACGAGCCCGGCCTCGATCGCGCGCGCGGCCCGTCTGCTGGGAGCCGCGTGATGAGCCAGCGTCTGGCGCTGCACACCTGGACGCTCGACGTCTCGCCGCTGGCCGACGCCCTTCGCATCGCCAAGGCCACCGGGTGGGACGGCGTGGAGCTGCGGCGGATCGACTTCAAGCGGGCCGAGGAGTCCGGCCGCCCGGCCGACTCGGTGCTGGATCAGGTCCGCGCCAGCGGGCTGCCGGTGGCGTGCGTCGGCGTGGAGTTCGGCTGGATGTGGTCGGAGGGCGCCGAGAAGACGCGCCTGCTGACCGTGTTCGACGAGCAGGCCCGCCGCGCGGCCGCGCTCGGGTGCAACACCATGATGAGCCCGGTCGACAAGGGCCGCGGTGACGTGGCGCGCGCGGCCGCCGGCGTGCGCGAGGTCGGCGACATCGCCCAGCGTCACGGAGTGCGGCTGGCGGTGGAGTTCAACTCGCAGTGCGACCAGATCAACACGCTCGAGCGGGTGCGCGAGATCATGGCGCGGGCCAGCCATCCCGCCTGCGGGCTGCTGCTCGACACGTACCATCTCGGCCGCAGCGGGGCCACGCTGAAGGCGGTGGACGACGTGGCGCCGTCCGAGATCGCCTACGTGCAGTTCAGCGATCCGCCGCGCACCGGTCTGGAGCCGGGCAAGGCGCTCGACCGGCTGCCGCCGGGGCAGGGCTCCTATCCGTTCCGCGAGTTCTTCGCGATCATGGCGGCCAAGGGCTACGGGGGCTTCGCCTCGTACGAGGCGCCCAACGAGAAGACGTGGAAGCGCGATCCCACCGAGATCGCGCGCGAGGCCATCGAGGCCACGCGCACGGTGCTGCCGCGGTGAGCTACGACTACCGCGCGCACTTCGGCGAGGTCACGCTGACGCAGGACCTCATGAGCCGGCGCGACGAGCGTCGCTGGCGGACCACCCCGCCCCCGGTCGCCGGTGAGCACCACGACATCGTGCTCTATCTCGGCTGCAACGTCCTGCGCACCTCGCACATGGTGCAGACGGTGACCGCGATCTTCGACCGGCTCGGGCTCGACTACGTCGCGGTGGGCGGCCCCAGCTACTGCTGCGGGATCGTGCACCACGGGCAGGGCGATACCGAGGCCGCCGCGGGCATGAGCCGCGGGACGCTGAAGCTCTTCGAGCGCTTCTCGCCGCGCGAGGTCGTCATGTGGTGCCCGTCCTGCATCTACTTCTACGACGAGGTCCAGCACCTCACGCTGCCGTTCCCGTTCCGTCAGGCCGCGGAGTTCCTCGTCGAGCAGCTGCCACGCCTGACCTTCACCCGCGAGGTCCGGCAGCGCGTGGCCCTGCACTACCACGTGCAGAACGACGCGCGCCGCCGCGAGGGCGCCGCCGGCCGGCGGCTGCTGGAGGCCGTGCCCGGCCTGACGTTCGTGCCGGTGGAGCCGGAGCCGCGCTTCGGTCGCATCTGCACGGCCGGCGTCCAGCAGGAGCTCGGCCGGCCGGTGTGGGACGGGCTCGTGCGCGACGAGATCGCGCGGGCCCATGGCGCCGGCGCCGACACGCTGGCCACGATCTATCACGGCTGCCAGCGCCTCGTCTGCGGCTTCGAGGCGCACGCGCCGGTGGCCATCGAGCACTACCTGTCGGTCTTCGCGCGGGCGCTCGGCATCGAGTTCGAGGACACCTACAAGCGCTGGATGCTGTCCGGCGACCCGGCGGCCATCATGGCCGAGGCCACCCCGTGCATGGAGGCCAACGGCGTCGACGCCGGCGCCGCGCGCGCCTTCATCGACCGCACCTTCGTGCCGCTGCGCCCGCCGGCACGCGTCGCCGAAGGCTCCACTCCGTCCTGACGCGGTCGGGCGGTGCCGGCGAGCCGACGATGACCGACGGTGGGACCTCGTTCAGCACGCTCGAAACCGTCGAGGGCCTGGGCAAGGCGGCGGTGGCGGTCCTGGGCCTGATCTACGCACTGGGCCTCGCCGTCGTCACACTTCACCTGGCCCGGTACGGTGCCTCCGGACTCGGCCTCCTCCAAGAGCAGTACGTGTTAGCCGGCATGTGGGCGCTGCTTCCGCTCGGCGCCGTCGGGTTTGTCTGCGCCGTGATCGGAGGAACCGCGTTCGAAGAGTTTGGGCGAATGGAGGCGGACCCGGCCTCCACCAGGAAGCAGCGCTGGCTCATGATCGGGCGCAAGGTCAGACAGGGAGTCTTTGCGGCCTTGGGGTGGCTCATCGTCGCTGGCTTTTTTCTTGGGTTCGTGACCCCGCCTATCGCTGGTTCGGGCATCGACGCGCTCGGGCGGTGGACGTTGCTGGCGATAGCCGCCAAGGTGGCCGGCTTTGCCGCTGCCCTGGCGCTGTTCGTGATGGCGGGCCTGGGGTTCATCGTTGGCGAGGAAAGGCGTAATCCTGTCCTCGGCACGGTCATGCTCAGTACCGCACTCTTCGTTCTGCTCGGATACCTCGGCTTTTTCACAGCCTCGGTGTATCCACTTATTCCGGCCGCGATCGGCGGTGGTCAGCCGAGGCGCGTTCAGATTCTTCTGAGGAGTGACGCCGCCGAGGCATCGGCGGCCGCCCTGCTGCGCGGAGCGGCGCTGCCGACGCTGCTCTCCGAGCATCTCTTGCTCTTTGCCAACGACAAGGCCTATATCGTCGTCGACCCTGGCGATCCACACCGGGCGATCGAGATTCCCAAGGATCTCGTCACCGCGGTACGGACCGTCGGCCGGTGAGTCAGGAGATCCGAATGATCGGCGTTCCTATGTACCACGAGGGCTCGCGGCAGCTTCAGGATCGATACGCGACGCGCCGGCTGGCCGACCGGCTGGTCGAGGTCGTCGTGCACGACACCTTTACCGACGCCGACCGCGCGTTCATCCAGAGCCGACCGCTGTTCTTCCTCGCTACCGCCGACGCCGAGGGACGGCCGGACTGCTCATACAAGGGGGGCCGGCCCGGCTTCGTCCGCGTGGTCGATCCGCAGACGCTAGCCTTTCCGAGTTACGACGGCAACGGCATGTTCAAGAGTCTGGGCAACGTGCTGGTCAACCCGCACGTCGGCTTGCTGTTCGTCGACTTCGAAAGTCCCCGGCGCCTGCGAGTGAACGGGCGCGCGTCCGTGCAGGACAACGATCCGCTGCTCGGCGAGTTCGTCGGCGCCCAACTCGTCGTGCGGGTGCGGGTCGAGGCGGTCTTCCCCAACTGTCCGCGGTATATCCACAAGATGCAAATGGTCGAGGAATCGCCGTACGCGCCATGCGAGGGACATACGCCGCCGGTGCCCGAGTGGAAGACACGACCGGTCTTCCGCGAAGTTTTGCCGCCGAGCGATCCGGCTTCTTCGTCGACCTAGCCCTGCGCCGAGTCGTCTGTTCGTTTGCAGAAGCTCGAGGGGCGCCAGTGTGCGTTCCTCGCTGTCGAAAGAGTCATCAAGCGCCCAGCCGAAATGGTCCTCGACGGTCTCTTCGCGGTTCGTCGGTCTGATCAGGGCTGAAAGCGCGGACGGACCTGCTCGCCGAAGCGGCGCATGGAGTCGAGGATGGTGTCGTGGGCGAGGTAGCCGACGCTCATCTGGCAGAGGACGTGGTGGACGCCGGCGTCGCGGAGGGCGGCCACCTGTTCGGCCACGCGGGCCGGGGTGCCGTACAGGGCGGTCAGATCGAGCGCGTAGCGGACGCCGTCCTCGTCGGAGACGTTGGGGTCGGTCCAGGCGTTGAGACGGGAGGCTTCGACTTCGAAGCCGGGCGGATTGTAGGTCGAGCGCGCGTGGACCATGTGGTGGCGGGTCGCCCGCAGCGCGGCGGCAAGCTCGTCCTCGGCCTGGGCCTGACTGTCGGCGACGTGGACGAAGCGCCAGAGCGCGGCCTGCTCGCGCAGTCGTTGCCGGGTCGCCGGATCGAGCCCGCTCTCCTCCAGGCCGGTCGCGTAGAGCGCCAGGCGCTCGGGCACGCGCGCGATCGGGATGCGCGCCATGAGGATCGGCGCGCCGAGGCGGCCGCACTCGCGCACCGAGCCGGCCGACGACACCGCGCGCCAGACGGGCGGGTAGGGGCGCTGGCGCGGGCGGGGACGGAGCGCGGGCAGGCTCAGCTGATAGAACTTGCCGTGGTGGACCAGCGGCGCCTCGGTCCACGCGCGCACCATCACCTCGAGCGTCTCCTCCATCCGCGCGCGGCTGTCGTCGCTGCGCAGGCCGAAGCCGACGAACTCGTACTCGTTGTAGTTGGTGCCGTGACCCACGCCGACGTCGAGCCGGCCGGCCGAGAGGTTGTCGAGGAGCGCCAGCTGGGTGGCCAGCCGGATCGGATGGCGCAGCGCCAGCTGCAGCACGGCGAAGCCGATGCGGATCCGCGACGTGCGCGCCGCCACCACGCTGGCGAACGGGATGGGATCGCAGTAGACGCTCTCGCCCGTGAAGTTGTGCTCGGTGAGCCAGATGCCGTCGAAGCCCGCCGTCTCGGCAAAGCAGGCCTGGGTGACCGCCTCGTCGATGGCGGCGGCGTCCTCGTCGGGCGAGGGCGAGAGTCCGAGTGTCAGCCAGCCGAATTGCATCGCGAGGGCTCCTCTCGTGCGTGATCCCGGCGTCTGGGGCAGTATGGGGGCCTCGCCGGGCTCGATCAAGGCGGGCCTGACGCCGGGGGAGAGCATGAAGATCACCGCGGTCGAGGCGTTGCACGTGGACTGGGGTGGCGGGCGCAACCGCAGCGCCTGGGTGCGGATCCGGACCGATGCCGGCGTGGACGGCCTGGGCGAGGCGAGTCCGATGGTGCACGGCAACGCCTCGCTCGAGATCATCGCCAGCGCGTTCACGCCGATGCTGGTGGGAGCCGATCCCCTGCAGCCGCGCATCATCCAGGACCGACTCTTCCACGAGCACATCAAGGTCGGGCCCGAGGGCGCGTACGCCGGGGCGCTGGCGGCCATCGACATCGCGCTGTGGGACCTCAAGGGCAAGGCGCTCGGCCAGCCCGTGTGGAAGCTGCTCGGCGGGGCGTGGCGGCGCGAGCTGCCGTTCTACGCCTCGATCGGCGGCAACGGCCAGCGCACGGTCGACCAGGTGTGCCGCGTCGTCGAGGACTGGCTGAAGCTCGGCCCGGTCCAGGTGAAGATCCGCTTCGACGCCGACAAGACGGCGCGCGACGTCGATCTGGCCGGCGACATCGCCAAGGCCCGGGCCGTCCGCAAGCTGGTGGGCGACGACTTCCCGCTGGCCTTCGATTCGAACAACGGCTACTCGGTGCAGGGCGCCATCCGCGTCGGCCGCGCGCTGGAGGAGCTGGGCTACGTGTGGTTCGAGGAGCCGGTGCAGCACTACCACGTGGAGAGCTTCGCCAAGGTCGCCGCCGCGCTCGACATCGCGGTCTCGGCCGGCGAGCAGGAGTACACGCTGCAGGGCATCAAGCGGTTGATCGAGGCCGGCGTGGACATCGTGCAGCCGGACATCGTGAAGACCGGCGGCTTCACCGGCCTGGGCGACATGGCGGCCCTGGCCCGCGCGTACGGCGTCGACCTGGTGCCGCACCAGACGCAGCCCTCCATCGGCCACACCGCCAACCTGCACTTCGTGGCGTCACTGACCCACTCGCACCACCCGGCCGAGTACAACGGCCCGCGCGAGGTGCAGGACGTCGTGTTCAAGACCCCGGTGCGCCCGGTCAACGGCAAGTTCGTGCTGTCGGACGCGCCCGGCCTCGGGCTCGAGGTCGACGAGGCGCAGCTGGAGAAGCGCACCATCCGCTGGACCTCGTCGGCCGCCCGATGAGGCCGGGTCACATGCCTGCCGCCGCGCGGCCCGTCCGGGCAGGTTGCCCGGGCGGCTCAGGCTGGAGTGAGAACCGTACCCCGACGAATCGATGACTTGCGGGCGGGGAGGCTCTGGCGCAGCATTTGCCATCTCGCCTGTTGTCGTCAATCCGCGGACTGGAGGCCGATGATGGCAAAGAAGAGCAAGGCTCAGGCTCGCAAGCGCAAGTCGCCCAAGGATCTCGCTCCCAAGGACGCCCGCCACGTGAAGGGCGGCGGCGGAGAGGTGGTCGCCCGGAAGGCCGGCAAGGGCCAGCAGGAGTTCCTGGTCGTCAAGATGAACGACATCTTGATCACCGGCGTCTAGATCGGGTCAGTCCAGCAGGGCCTCCAGCGGGGTCGCGCGCTCGCCGAGGGCGCTGGCGACGGCGGGGTGCACGAGGCGCCCCCGCCAGACGTTCACGCCCCTGGCGAGCGCGGGGTTGCGGCGCACGGCCGCCGTCACCCCGCGCCCGGCCAGGTCCAGCGCGTAGGGCAACGTGGCGTTGGTGAGCGCGAAGGTCGAGGTGCGGGGCACCAGCGCCGGCATGTTGGCCACGCCGTAGTGGACGACGCCCGAGACGACGTAGGTCGGATCGAACAGCGTCGTGGCATGGATCGTCTCGATGCTGCCGCCTTGATCCACCGCCACGTCGACGATGACCGAGCCCTCCTTCATGGTCGCCACCATCTCCTTGGTGACGAGCACCGGCGCGCGGGCCCCGGCCACCAGCACGGCGCCCACGAGCAGATCGGCGCGGCGGAGCACCTGGTCGACGTTGAAGCTGTTGGACATCAGCGTGATCACCCGGCCGTGGAACAGATCGTCGACGGCGCGCAGGCGATCGAGGTTGATGTCGAGGATCGACACGTCCGCGCCGAGGCCGAGCGCGATGCGCGCCGCGTTGACGCCCACGGTGCCCGCGCCCAGCACCGCGACGTTGCCGGGCGGCACGCCGGGGACGCCGGCCAGCAGGATGCCGCGGCCGCCGTGGGCCTTGGCCAGGTAGAACGCGCCCTCCTGCACGGCGAGTCGGCCGGCCACCTCGCTCATGGGCGCCAGCAACGGCAGGCTGCCGTCGGGACGCTGCACCGTCTCGTAGGCGATGGCCAGGACGTTGGCCGCCTGCAGCGCGCGCGCCAGCTCGGGCACCGCGGCCAGGTGCAGGTAGGTGAACAGGATCTGCCCCGGCCGCATCCGCGGATACTCCTCGGGTATCGGCTCCTTCACCTTGAGGATCAGATCGGCCTGGGCCCACACCTCGTCCACGCTGGCCGCCGTCGCCTGCTCGCGCGTGTACTCCTCGTCGCGGATGCTGCTGCCGCCGCCCGCGCCCTGCTCCACGATCACGCGGTGTCCGGCCTCCACGAGCGCGCGCACGCCGGCCGGCGTCAGCGCCACGCGCTGCTCGCCGGGCTTGATCTCGCGCGGCACGCCGATGATCACGTCGCCACCTGGCGGCCGAGCGCCCGCCGGAAGAAACGGCTCACCTTGCCTTCGAACCCTGCCGGCATCTCACCGTGACGACCGCGGTCCATGAAGTCGAACTCCGCTTTGGGGTTGTGGGACAGCGCCGTGCGCAGCCGCTCGGCGTGACGGAAGGGGATCTGCTCGTCCTGACGGCTGTGCACCAGCAGGACGGGCACCTCCAGATGCGAGGCCGCCTCGACCGGAGAAGGCCGCGAGATGTCCGCACCGAACAGCACTCGCGACCACAGCAGCATGCCCTCCACGAACGGATACCGGCCGACCGACATCCAGCCGTACAGCTCCTGACCGAGCTCTTTCAGGTCGGCGAACGGCGCATAGGCCACGATGGCGCGGATGCGCGGATCCTCGGCGGCGGTGAGCAGCGCCACCGCGCCGCCGAGCGAGAAGCCGAAGACGCCCACCGAGGGCGCCCCGCGTGATTCCAGAAAGTCGATCATGCGCTTGAGATCGCCGCGCTCGCGGAATCCGAGCGTGGTGGCGTGGCCCTCGCTGGCGCCGAAGTAGCGCTGATCGACCAGCAGCATCGCGAACTGCGGCGCCAGCGCGGAGGCCAGCGGCAGCAGGTCGGCCTTCTCGGCGGGATAGCCGTGCAGCAGGATCAGCGCCGGCGCGCCCGCCCGCGGGATGAACCAGGCCGACAGCCGCAGCCCGTCGTCGGTCGGGATCATGACGCGCTCGACGGCGAGACGGTAGTCGTCGGGCCGCAGCGTCACCGTCACGCGCGGCGGGCGGACGGCGAACAGGAGGCTAGCGAAGCTGGCCAGGAGCACGATGCCGACGAGGCTGACTGCCCACAGGGCCAACTTCACGAGAGCCAACTTCACGCATGCATCATCGCACGGCTCAGGAGGGGAGCCTCGTCACGCTCGCTCAGGCGGGCCGCATCGTGTAGGTCCAGCACTCGCCCTCGAGGATGACCGTGCCGTCCTGGTTGGTGATGGTGGCGCGCAGCTGGCAGACCGGCTTGTCGGGCTTGAGCGAGAGGACTTCCACCTCGGCCGTCAGCTGATCGCCGAGATAGGTCGGCGCCTTGTACGACAGCGTCTGGCTCATGAAGACGGTGCCCGCCCCGGGCAGGTCCATGGCCACCAGCGCGTTGAGCATGCCGCTGGCGATGCCGCCCTGGGCGACGAGCCGGCCGAACCGCGTACGGGCGGCGAAGTCGGCGTCGAAGTGGAGCGGGTTGCGGTCGCCGGTGATCTCGGCGTACAGCTCGACCTCGCGTGCGGTCACCGTCTGGGTCCGCCGCGCCCGCTGTCCCACGCGCAAGCCGAGCGGACCGATGGGATCGCTCATGCGGGCCGCAGCAGCTGGCGGGCGATGACGAGCCGCTGGATCTGGCTCGTGCCCTCGAAGATCGGATAGACGCGCGCGTCACGGTACAGCCGCTCGATCGGGAAATCGCTGACGTAGCCGGAGGCGCCGTGGATCTGCAGCGCGTCGCTGGTGACCTTCACCACCATCTCCGCCGCCATCAGCTTGGCCTCCGCCGCCTCGCGCGCGATCGGCCGGCCCCGGTCCTTCAGCAGCGCCGCGCGCCGCACCAGTAGCCGCGCCGCCTCGATCTGCATCGACATGTCGGCCAGCATGAACTGGATGGCCTGCAGCTCGGCGATCGGCCGCCCGAACGCCACCCGCGTCTTCGCATACGCGAGCGCGGCGTCGAGGGCCGCCTGCGCCACGCCCACGGCCTGGGCCCCGATGCCCACGCGGCCGGCGTTGAGCGATTCCATGGCCCGCCTGAAGCCGCCCCGCTCGCTACCGAGCAGCGCCGTGCGCGGCACCCGACAATCTTCGAAGACCAGCTCGCCCGTCCCCACGCCGTGCAGCCCCATCACGTGGTCCTTGCCCCCGTGCCGGAACCCCGCCGTGCCGGGCTCGACGACGAACAGCGCGATCCCCTCGCGCCCGAGCGTCCGATCCGTCGTCGCGACAACGATCGCCAGATCACACACCGTCGCCGCGGTGATGAAGCGCTTGGTGCCATTCAGCACCCACCCGTCCGCGGTCGGACGCGCGGTGGTCTGAATCCCCGCGACGTCAGACCCTCCACCCGGCTCCGTCTGCGCAATGACGCAAATGGTCTCCCCCCGCGCCATCGCCGGCAGCCACCGCTGCCGCTGCGCCTCACTCCCATGCTCCACCAACAACTGCCCCATCAACTCACACAGCAGCTGCGTATGCGCGACCGCCGCCGAAGCGCGCGCCAGCTCCTCCTGACACAACACCCACGTCACCGTATCCGCCCCACTGCCCCCATACACCGACCGGCAGCATCATCCCGAGGAGCCCAAGCTCCGCCAGCCGCCGGTAAAGATCCCGAGGCCACTCATCACTGCGATCGATCTCCGCCGCCCGCGGCGCGACCTCTTTGTGAGCGAATGCGCGGACCACCTCGACCAAGCGCTGCTGCACACCCGTCAGCTCGAAATCCATCCCCGCCTATTCCCGTCCTATGCTCCCGCGTCGCACGGCCACGTCGTCGAGGGCGGGGCGGGTCGGTGAGTGGGGCCCTGGAACCCGTTCCTGCCGCCTATCACCGCGCGCCCCGCCCGAGATGGAGCCCAGCCAAGGCCGATCCAAAACGACCTCCCGCCTCGTGGTTCCAGGGCCCCACTCACCAACCCGCCCCGCCCTCGACGACGACTACCCGTCGCGCCAAACCTCTTGGAACCGCCCGAAGTTGAAGATGGACTGATGCGGCGGCAGATTCTTCACGTACGGCCAGACGGTGAAGTAGTCGAGCCGCCAGCTGAGCACCGGCCGCGCCGCCTCGTCCTCGAGTCGCTTCTGGATCGTGGTGATCAGGGCCAGGCGCTTCTTGTGGTCCAGCTCCATCGACTGCGCATCGATCAGCTTCTGGATCTCCTCGTTGCAGTAGCCGCCGTAGTTGCGCGGCGAGCCGCAGCCGTAGTTCTCGTAGAAGTTGGCGTCGGGGTCGTCGGGGCCCAGGCCGGTGAGGTTGGCGCCGATCTGGTAGTCGCCGCGCGTGGCCATGGCGTGCCACTGCGCGGTCTCGATCTGCTTGAGCGTGGCCTCGATGCCGATCTGCTTCAGCTCGTTGATGACGAACGACGCCATGTCGACGTAGACGGCGATGGCCCGGGTGACGATCTCGACCTTGAGCGGATTCTGCGGCGTCACGCCGGCCTCGGCCATCAGCTGCCTGGCCCGCGCCTTCATGTCGGCCGGCTTGCCATAGCCCGGCAGGGCCAGCAGCTCCTTCTCGGGCAGCGCCCACACGCCGTACGGCGCCGGCGCCATGCCGGAGCCCAGGATGCCGCCGCCCTGGTGCACGCCCTGGATCAGCGCGCGGCGGTCGATCGCGTAGCTCACCGCCAGCCGGACCTTCTGGTTGTCGAAGGGCGGCTTCTTCACGTTCATGATGATGTTGTCGGTGACGTTGGTGCCCGTCGTGGTCACCACGATCTTGGGCACCGCGGCCTTGATCTGCTCGGCCGCCGCCTTCGTCGTCTCGCCCGGCATCGCCACCTCGAGCTGACCGGCCTGCAGCGCCGCCGTGCGGGTGCCGCGCTCCTTGACGATGACGTAGCGCAGGCCGTCGAGGTACGGGCGGCCCTTGACGAAGTAGTCGGGGTTCTTCACGTAGTCGAGGTACTCGCCGAGCCGCCACTCCTTGAGCTTGAAGGGTCCAGTGCCCACGCACGTCGTGCGGTACTGGGCGGGCGGGATGTGCGCGGCGTACACCGGCGAGTAGCCGGAGGCGAGCAGGATGAGCAGCGAGGGCTGCGGCCGCTTGAGCCGGAACACCACGGTGTAGGCGTCCGGCGTCTCGATGGCCTCGACGTTGGCGTACCAGTCCTTGCGCGGGTTCAGCCTCAGCTTGCCCTCGGCGTTGGGCGCCTCGCGCACCATGTCGAAGGTGAACTTCACGTCCTTCGCGGTGAACGGCTTGCCGTCGTGCCACTTGACGTCCTTGCGGAGGAAGAAGACCAGGTTGCGGTAGTTGTCCTGCCACGACCACTTCTCGGCCAGCTCACCGATGACGGTGTCGGCGCTCTCCTTGGGCTTGAGCGGATCGAAGTAGACGAGGTTGTTGAAGCAGGGGCTGGAGGGCCACACCGTCGAGATGGTGGCCGACTCGTGCACCGCGAAGCCCTGCGGCGTGTCCTCGCGGAGCATGACCTTGAGCGTGCCGCCTGACTTTGGAGTCTGCGACGCCTGTGGAGTCTGCGACGCTGTGGAGTCTGCGACGCCTGTGGCGTCTGGCTCTCCGCGGGCCGCACGACGAATGCCGCCGCCACGACGGCCACGGTGAGCAGCACGACGGCGACGGTGAAGCGGGACGATCGACGCATGAGCGAGCCTCCTCGTTGGGACTGCCGGCTGGACATCTCAGTGCAGCAGGGTCTCGGCGGCCTCCATCAGTGTTTCCGACAGCGTGGGGTGCGTGTGGATCGTGAGCGCCAGATCCTCGGCCAGCAGCGCCGTCTCCACCGCCAGCGCGCCCTCGGCGATCAGCTCGCCGGCGCCGGGGCCGACGAGGCCCACGCCGAGCACGCGTCCGGTATCGGGATCGACCAGGAGCTTGGTGACGCCGTCGCTGCGTCCCAGCGTCGCGGCGCGACCGGACGCGGCCCAGGCAAAGCGCGCCACCTTCACGGTGCGCCCGGCCGCCGCCGCGGCGGTCTCGGTGAGGCCGCACCAGGCGATCTCCGGGTCGGTGAAGACGACCGCCGGAACGACGACGTTGTCGAACGCGACCGCCCGGCCGGCGATCGCTTCGGCCACCACCTTGCCCTGGCGCATCGCACGGTGGGCCAGCATCGGCTCGCCGGTGGCGTCGCCCACCGCCCACACGTGCGGATCGGCCGTGCGACCGCGCTCGTCCACCTCGATGAATCCGCGCTCGGTGAGCCGGGCCCGGGTCGTCTCGAGACCCATGCCGGCCGTCTCCGGCCGGCGGCCGACCGCCACCAGGACGCGATCGAACGTCGCGGTGTCCTCCCCGACGCGCGCCTGCACGCTGTCGCCGACCTCGCGAAGGTCCGCCACGCGGGTGCCCAGGCGGATGGACGCGAACATCTTCTCGCACCGCCGGGCGAGCGGCTGCACGAGATCACGGTCGACGCCGGGCAGGAGCCCGTCCGTCATCTCGACGAGCGTCACCTGGCTGCCGAGGGCGGCGTAGACCTGGCCCAGCTCGAGCCCGATGTAGCCGCCGCCGATCACGAGCAGGCGCGCGGGGATCTCCGGGAGCTCGAGCGCCGCGGTGGAATCGAGGATCCGCTCGCTCGTCAGCTCCAGGCCGGGCAGCGGCGCCGGTCGCGAGCCGGTGGCGACGATGGCGTGCTTGAAGCGAATCGTCTGCGGCTCGTCGCCCTGCACGCGCAGGCTGCGCCCGTCCTCGAACACCGCGCGGCCGCCGACCACCTCGACGTTCTTGCCGCGGGCCACCGAGGCCAGGCCCCGGGCCAGCTTGCCGATCACGCGCTCGGTCTTCCACTTGCGCAGCGGATCGAGCGAGATGCGCGGCTCGCCGAAATCGACGCCGAACTCCTTGGCGCGCTCGGCCTCGCCCAGCACCGCCGCCACGTGCAGCAGCGCCTTGGAGGGGATGCAGCCCTCGAACAGGCAGGCGCCACCCAGCCGCTTGCCGGCATCCACCACCACGGTCTCCAGGCCGAGCTCGGCGCAGCGGAACGCCGCGGAGTAGCCGCCGGGCCCGCCGCCGATGACGACGACGTCGACCTCGCGGACCAGATCGCCCATCACCATCTACGGCGTCCTCGCCTGCAGTAGTCGGGTGATGCCTGTGATGACGTGACAGCGCTCGGCGAAGAGCGCCTGCGAGGCCGGGAGGCCATAGCCGATGCGCGAGATGGCGCGGGCATCGGTGGGCGGCGTCGCGGCGGCCATGGTTACTGGATCACGCGGTCGGTGCGGGCCAGAAGCGCGGGCGGTGCGGTGAGGCCCAGCGTCTGCGCCACCGCGAGGTTCATAACGAGCTGGAAGCGGATCGGCTGCTCCATTGGGAGGTCCGCCGGGCGGGCGCCATGAAGAATGCGATCGACCTGGCGCGCCGACCGGCGCACGATCTCGTCGATGTTGGGCCCGTAGGTGAGCAGCGCGCCGCGATCGGCCCAGTCTCCCCAGCCCGTGGCCAGCGGCAGTCGCCGGCCGGTCGCGAACTCGAGGATGCGCGCCCGCTCGCGCGTCATCAAGCGGGACGAGACCACGATCAGCGCGTCGATCGCGCTCGCGTACCGCCGTCTGAAGGGCCGCGTTGATGTCTTCCGGGCGCCGGGCTTCCAGGGATACGACGCGCACACCGAGCTTGACCCCGGCCGCGTGGGTCTCCCGGAAGTCGGGGTCCCGATGGTCCGGATTCCACAGCACGCCAATCGCCGAGGCCTTGGGCATGATCTCCCGGACGATCTCGAGGCGCTTGGCCGCCAGATCAGAGAGAAGAAAGGTGAGGCCCGTCACGTTGCCCCCCGGACGGGCCAAGCTGGCGACGAGACCGGACTCGACCGGGTCGTTGCTGACCACGGCGACGATCGGGATCGTGCGCGTCGCCTGCTTGGCCGACGGCGCGACATCGCCGCCTAGCGCGTAGATGACGTGCGGCTTGAGCGCTGCCAGTTCGGCGGCCAGCTCCGGGAGCCGCTCGGGCCGGCCGTCGGCGAAGCGGTACTCGTACGCCACGTTGCGTCCCTCGATCCAGCCGAGCTCACGCAGCGCATCGCGAAACACCGGTATGTTCGGATCGGCGGACGGGGTGCTGAACAGCAGGATGCCGATGCGCGCGATCGAGGGTGGCGTCTGAGCATCGGCGGCCAGGGACACGCCGAGCAACGCCAGGATGATGAGCGCCACACGCCTCATAGACCGAGCAAGAGATCGTCGGGATGCTCGAGCCGGCGGACGATGGCAGAGGCGAACCGCGCGCCGTCGGCGCCGTCGGCCACGCGGTGGTCGAACGTCAGCGACAGCGGCAGCAGCAGTCGCGGCACGATCGCGCCCGCGCGCACCACCGCCTCCTCGCGCCCGCGGGCGACGCCGAGGATGGCGACCTCGGGATAGTTGATGATGGGGATCGCGCCGGTGCCACCCAGGGCGCCGATGTTGGTGATGGTGAACGTGCCGCCGCGCAGATCGTCGAGCGTCGCGCGCCCGTCGCGGGTGCGCTGGGCGAGGGCGGCCAGCTCGCGCTGGACCTCGAGCAGCGGCTTGTTGTCGACGTCGCGGATGACCGGCACGATCAAGCCGCGCTCGGTGGCCACCGCCACGCCGATGTGGATGTAGCGCTTGACGATCAGCTCACCGGCGGCGGCGTCGAGGCTGGCGTTGAACTGCGGATGCTCGCCCAGCGCCAGCGCGGCGGCCTTCAGCAGGAAGCTGGTGAGCGTCAGCGTCACGCCGCGCGCCTGGCCGGCCTCGAGGTTGCGGCGAATCAGCGCGTCGAGATCCGTGATGTCGGCACGGTCGAAGTGGGTGACGTGCGGGATCACGGTCGCCGACAGCGTCATCCGCTCGGCGATCGTCCGTCGCAGGTGCGAGAGCGCCTGGCGCTCGATCGGCCCATACTGCTCGAACTTCGGCAGCGGCGGCTCGGTCGCCACGCGCGTGAGAGGCTTGGCGACCAGCGGCTCGGACGGCGCGCTCCGCGGGGCCGACCCGGCCTTCGCCGGCGCCGCGACGCCGGCGGTGGAGGGGCCGGCGGCCGCCGCGCGCACGTCGTCGTCGGTCACGCGCCCGCCCGGCCCGCTGCCGTTCACCGCGTGCAGGTCGACGCCAAGCTCCCGCGCCAGACGTCGCGTGGACGGCGTGGCCGGCACTGGACCCTCACGTCGGCCGGGGACGCCGGGCGGAAGCCGAGACGCGGGCCGCGGGCGCGGGCGACCCGTCGGGGCGGGAGCCGCCGGCGCCTGCCGGGCGCGTCCGCTCTCGGCGACCACGGTCTTCGGCTCGGGCGCGAGCGTGCGGGTGGGATCGAGCGTGTCGGCGGCCTGCTTGCCGCTGGGCGCGGCCGCCCCCTCGCCGAAGCTGACCAGCACCTGCCCGACCTTCACGGTCTGGCCGGGGTGCACGTGGATCTTGTCCACGCGGCCGCCGAACGGCGAGGGAATCTCGACGGTGGCCTTGTCGGTCTCGACTTCCAGGAGCGGCGCGTCCTCGCCCACCACGTCGCCCTCGCGCACCAGCACCTGACGGATCTCCGCCTCGGTGAGGCCTTCGCCGAGGTCAGGGAGGACGAAGTCCCGGGCCATCGGGGCCTAGAAGGCCAGCGTCTCGCGCGCCGCCGCCAGCACGCGCGCCAGATCGGGAACGTTGCCCTTCTCGCGCGCGAAGCCGGGGAACGGCACGTCCCACGAGGTCACGCGGGCGATCGGCGCCTCCAGCGACAGGAAGGCGCCGTCCATGATCGGACGTCGCGATCTCCGCGCCGGGCCCGAAGCTGCGCGGCGCCTCGTGCACGATGACCGCGCGGCCGGTCTTCTGCACCGAGGTCACGAGGGTCTCGCGGTCCAGCGGCGAGATCGTCAGCAGGTCGATGACCTCGCACTGCGCGCCGTCTTCCTCGGCCAGCGTGTCGGCCGCCTCGCGGGCCAGGCGGAGCATGGCGCCGTAGGCGATCAGCGTGAGGTCCGAGCCCTCGCGCACCACCTGGGCCCGGCCGAGCGGCATCGTCTCGATCTCGTCGGGGACGTCTTCCTTGGCCGCGTGGTAGAGGCCCTTGTGCTCGAAGAAGATCACCGGATCGGGATCGCGGATGGCGCTGACCAGCAGCGCGCGGGCGTTGCGCGGTCCCGAGGGGATGACCATCTTCAGCCCGGGGATGTGCGCGTAGAACTGCTCCTCGGACTCCGAGTGGTGCTCGAGCGCGCGCACGCCGCCGCCGTAGGGCATGCGGATGACCATCGGCACGTGGAAGCGGCCCTGCGAGCGCATGCGGTAGCGGGCCACGTGGTTCTCGATCTGGTGGAAGCACTGGAAGGCGAAGCCGGAGAACTGGATCTCGCACACCGGCTTGAGGCCGTAGAGCGCCATGCCGACGCCGGCCCCGATGATGGCCGCCTCGGCCAGCGGGCTGTCGATCACGCGCTTGGAGCCGAACTTGCGGTGCAGATCCTCGGTGACGCGGAACACGCCGCCGTCGACGCCCGACGTCCTCGCCCATGATCAGGACGTCCTCGTCGCGCTCCATTTCCTGAAGGAGCGCCAGGTTCAGGGCCTTGACGAGGTTCAGCTTGGCCATGGCGCTACCGGCGGCTCGTGCGCTGCCCGCGCATCGGGGGCGAGGGAGGATCCGTCGCGGGCTCGGCGCCGGGGCCGTCGCCGTTGCGCAGTCGGGCGGCCAGCGCGGCGCGCTGGGCCTCGAGATGCGGCGGCCGCGTGGCGTAGGCGTGCTCGAACATCCCGAGCGGGTCGGGCGTGCCGAGCGCCTCGAAGCGCTTCACGGCGGCGGCGATCTCGGCGTCGACCGATTCGACCAGGCCGTCGTCCAGAAGCTTCTTCTTCTGCATGTAGGCGCCGAAGCGCGTGAGCGGATCCTTGCGCTCCCACGCTTCCACCTCTTCGGTCGAGCGGTACTTGGTCGGATCGTCGGCGGTGGTGTGCACGCCGAGACGATAGGTCACGCACTCGACCAGCGTCGGCCCGTCGCCGGCGCGCGCTCGCTCCACCGCCTCCTGGCACGCCGCGTAGACCGCCAGGACGTCGTTGCCGTCCACCTGCAGCCCGGGCAGCCCGTAGGCGAGCGCCTTCTGGGCGATGGTCTTGGAGTGCGTCTGCTTCTTGAGCGGGACCGAGATGGCCCACTGGTTGTTCTGCACGAGGAAGATCACCGGCACGTGCCACACGCCGGCGAAGTTGAGCGCCTCGTGGAAATCGCCCTCGGAGGTCGCGCCGTCGCCGCAGAACGCCATCACCACCGCGTCGTCGCCGCGGTACTGCGCGGCATAGGCGAGCCCGACGGCGTGCGGGCAGCTGGGTGGCCACCGGGATCGTCACCGGCAGGTCGTTCTGTCCGGGCTCCGGCTGGCCGCCCTCGAGGAAGCCGGCGTAGAGCATCAGGAGCTTCTCGAGCGGCCAGCCCCGCCACAGCATGGCCGCCGTCTCGCGGAAGGAGGGCACCATCCAGTCGGTCGGCCGCAGCGTGGATACCGCGCCGACCTGCGAGGCCTCCTGGCCCTTGATCGGCGCGAACGTGCCGATGCGACCCTGGCGCTGCAGGCGAATCATCCGCTCGTCGAGCCGTCGCCCGATCAGCATGCCGTGGTACAGCCGCTTGAGGTCCGCGGCCGAGATCTCGGGCTCGAGCGAGGTATCGAGCTTGCCGTCGCTGTCGAGGATGGACAGATACTCGACCTGAAACCGAGGCTCCAGAATCGTTCGCGGCATCACGCCTCCGGTGCATGTCATTGTACCCGGTGATGGTCGCTCATGCCGCCGCGGACGAGCTCGCCCGCCGATACTACCGGTGGGCGCTGGAGGACGCCGCCCGGGAGGTTCGCGAGGGCTTCCCGCTCGTGCGGGCGGTCGCCTCTGGCCTGACGATGCGGGCCGTCTCTGGAGTCGGCTGCCCTCCGCTGGTCGCCGACCTCGCGCCTTCCGCCAGGCCGTAGGCGGCCACCGGCGCCTCCTTGCCCCGGAGCGCGAGCTCGCCGCACCGGGTCGCCTCCACGCCGGCCGGGAGCGTCAACCGATCCAGCAGCGCGCCGGAGACGACGAGGTCGAGGTCGGCCCGCTTGGCGTATTCCTCCAGCCGCGCGGCGGTGTTGAGGATGTCGCCGACGAAGACGATCTGCTGCCGGAGGTCGCCCAGCTCGCCGCCCGTGACGCTGCCGCCGTGCAGTCCGCCCCGAAAGCGCGGCACCACCCCGAACTCGCGCTCGTACCGGGCAGCGTGGTGCGTCACCGCCGCGCGAATCGCGAAGAAGCACGTCACGCAGCTGGCCGCGCGCACGCCGGCCGCCAGCGGCCAGGTGATCACGACCTCGTCCCCCGCGTACTGGTAGATCTCGCCGTCGGCCTCGACCACCGGCTCGGACAGATCGTCGACGAAGCGGCGGAGCAGATCGAAGTAGCGGGCGCTGCCCAGCCGCTCCGCCAGCTGGGTCGAGCCCACCAGGTCGATGAAGAGGAAGACGCGCTCCTCCGCTTTGGGCCGGCGGTACACGCCGGCCGCGAAGTAGCCCAGCACGTTGATCCCGAGCATGCGGTTCATCTGGAGGATGAACTGCATGGTCACGGCGATCACGGCGAAGAAGGGCAGGGCGACCATCAGGTGGGCGTCGGTGAAGCTGGCCAGAAAGCGCCGCGGCATTCGCGTCGTCAGGACCTGACCGGCCGCGCGCATCACGAGGAACAGCGTGAGCACGATCGTGCTGCTGAGCACCAGCTCGGTCCAGAACCCCAGCCGGCGAAACCACGTGGCGAAGCCAGCCGTCGCGCACGTACAGCAGGTAGCCGCCCACGGTCAGGGAGACGAGCAGGGCGTCGACGAGACCCTGGACCGCCTGTCGGAGCGAGGCTTCGGACGTCAGCAGGTTGAAGACGGGGGTGATGACACAGGCGACGAGCGTGATCGTCGCGAGCTGCCGGCGGCGGATTCGTGCGCGCGCCGTGGTCACCCGAAGGGGAGTGTATCATCCGGCCCATGTTCATCGTGGGGATCGACGTCGGCGGCACCTTCACGGATCTCACCGCAGTCGACGAGGCCACCGGCCGGGTGGTCGTCACCAAGGTTCCCTCGCGCCCGCGCCACGAGGCGGCGGCGGTGCTCGAGGGGCTCGCCGCCCTCGGCATCGCCCCTCGTGACGTCCGGCGCCTGGTGCACGGCACCACCGTGGGCACCAACGCCGTCCTGGAGCGGCGCGGCGCCCCGGTGGCCGTGCTGACCACGGCCGGCTTTCGCGACCTCATCGAGATCGGCCGCACCAAGCGGAACATCCCCGCGCTCTTCGTGCCGACCTTCGTGCGCCCCAAGCCGGTGGTCGAGCGCCGGCGCCGCTTCGAGGTCGCCGAGCGGCTGGCCGCCGACGGGGCGGTGCTGGTGCCACTCGACATCGCCAGCGTCGAGCGCGCGCTGGACGCGGCGATGGCCTCCGGCGCCGAGGCGATCGCCGTCTGCCTGCTCCACGCCTATCTGAACCCGGCGCACGAGCGCGAGCATCGCGGATGCCGCCAAGGGTCGGTGCCCGGGCGTGCCCGTGTCGTGCTCGGCCGACGTGGTGGCCGAGTACCGCGAGTTCGAGCGCTTCTCCACGACGGTCCTCAACGCCTACCTGCAGCCCTTGATGGACGGCTACCTGGGCAGCCTCGAGCAGCAGCTGCGCGCGGTGGGTTACGCCCACGGCGTGCTCACCGTGGCCTCCAGCGGCGGGATGATGACGACCGAGACCGCGCGCCGTCTGCCGATCAAGACGATCTTCTCGGGCCCCGCCGGCGGAGTGAGCCAGGCGTGCTTCGCGGGCGGCATCGCCGACGTGCGAGACCTGATCACCTACGACATGGGCGGGACGTCCACCGACGTCTGCCTGGTGCGCGATCTCACGCCGCTGGCCACCTCGGACGGCATGGTCGGCGCGTTTCCCGTGAAGGTGCCGCAGATCGACATGCACACGGTCGGCGCCGGCGGGGGCTCGCTGGCGTGGCTCGACCTGGACGGTAGCCTGCAGGTGGGGCCGCGCAGCGCGGGCGCCGTCCCCGGTCCGGCCGCCTACGGCCTGGGCGGGACCGAGCCGACCGTGACCGACGCCAACGTGGTGCTGGGCCGCATCGGCACGGCGCGCCGGCTGGGCGGCAGCATCACGATCGACGCGGCGCGCGCGCGGCAGGCCGTCGCCGATCTGGCCGCGCGCATGGGCTCGGTCATGACCGTGGACGCGCTGGCCGAGGGCGTCGTGCGCATCGCCGTGGCCCGCATGACCTCCGCCATCCGCGAGATCTCCATCCAGCGCGGCCACGACCCACGGGACTTCACGCTGATCGCCTTCGGCGGCGCCGGGCCCATGCACGCGCTGGCCCTGGCCGATGAGATCGGCATCCCGCGCGTGCTGGTGCCGCGCCATCCGGGCAACTTCTCCGCGCTCGGCCTGCTCGCCTCCGACATCAAGCACGACGAGGTCCGCACCCGCGTGGGGCCGCTGCGCGAGCGCTGGGCCCTGATCGCCGGCCTGTTCGCGGAGATGGAGGCCGGCGTGCGCCGCCAGCTCGAGCTCGAAGGCTTCGACGCCGCGCAGCAGCGCATGCGGCGCTCGCTCGATCTGCGCTACCGCAGCCAGGCCTTCGAGCTCAATCTGGAGCTCGACGCCGGGCCGGCTCTGGCCGCCGTCGAGGCCGCCTTCCACGCGCGCCACCAGGCGATGTACGGCCACGCCGACCCCACGGCGACGGTCGAGCTGGTCAATGCGCGGCTCAGCGCCTACGGCCTGGTGGCCAAGCCGGCCGCGGCCCGCCCGGACGCGACCGGCACCTCGCTCGACGCCGCGCTCATCGAGCGCCGGCCGGTCCGATTCGACGGCGCTGCCCACGACTGCCCGGTGTGGGAGCGCGAGCGCCTGCCGGCCGACGCCGTGCTGCAGCGGTCCGTGCATCGTCGAGGAGTTCGGCGCGACCACCGTGGTCCCGCCGGACTGGCGCGGTGCGCTCGACGCGCACGGCAACCTGAGATTCGAGCGTCGTGCGTAGACTCGCGTTCGTGGCGCTCGTCGCCATCCTGGGCGCGGGCTGTGCGAAGGCGTCGATCCCGGATCGCGCGGTGGCGACCGTGGCCACCCAGCGCCTGGGCATCACCACCGCCGCGGGCAGCGGTGATCTGGCGCTGTATGTCTCGCGCGACTGGCAGACGCCGCAGCCCGGCGTCACGCAGGCGGTCATCCTCGTGCACGGTCTGCTCGGCCGCGACGTCTACGTGCGGACGGCGGACGAGCTGGCCGTGGCCGCCGATGCCGGCCGCACGACCGTGTTGATCGCCCCCCAGTTCCTCAGCGATCTGGACGTGACGAGCCATCGGCTGCCCGCCACGCTGCTGCACTGGCGGCCGTCGGCGCCGGGCGGCGGGGGCAAGGCCACCGGGCCAGCGCCCATCAGCTCGTTCGAGGTGATGGACGTCATCCTCGCCCGGCTGGCCGATCGCGCGCACTTTCCCGACCTGCGGCGCGTGGTCGTGGCCGGGCACTCCGGGGGCGGACAGCTGGTGCAGCGCTACGCCGTCGTGGGCCACGGCGAGGCGGCCCTGACGAAAGCCGGCATCGCCGTCCGCTACGTCGTCGCCAACCCGTCGTCGTATCTCTACTTCAGCGCGGAGCGGCCGGAGCCGAACGGGGGCTTCGCGCCGTTCGACGAACGTCGCTGCCCGGCGTTCAATCGCTGGCGCTACGGACTGATCGACGCGCCCGCCTACGTGGTCGAGAAGAACCCGGGCGATCTCGAGCGCGCGTACGCGGCGCGCGAGGTGATCTACCTGCTCGGCACGGCCGACAACGATCCGACGCACTACGAGCTGGACACATCGTGTGGCGGTGAGGCCCAGGGCCCACACCGCTACGCCCGAGGCGTGGCCTACATGCGCTACATGCAGATGCGACATCCGAGTGGCTTGCACCATCGCCTCCAGGACGTGACGGGCGTCGGCCACCAGGGCCGGGCCATGTTCGTGTCGGCCTGTGGCCTGGCCGCCCTGTTCGATCGAGGAGGATGCGGACCGTCATGATCGATCCCATCACGCTGGAAGTCATCCGCGAGACGCTGGTCTCCACCGTGCGCGAGATGCGCGTGACGCTCGTGCGCACGGCGTATTCGTCGATCCTCTACGAGGGCGAGGATTTCTCCTGCGTGCTCATGGACGGCGATGCGCAGATCGTGGCCATGTCCAAGGGCGCCGACCATCCGCTGCACATCGTGCCGATCAGCTGGTCGATGAAGGCGGTGCGCGAGAAGTTCGGCGACGACATCCACCCCGGCGATATGTTCCTGCACAACGACCCCTACACCGGCGGCACCCACCTCAACGACGTCGCGCTGATCCAGCCGCTGTTCGCCGACGGGCGCCTGTTCATCTTTCCGGTGGTGCGCGCGCACTGGGGCGACGTGGGCGGCATGAGCCCGGGCAGCCTGTCCGGCGGCGCCACCGAGATCTTCCAGGAGGGCGTGCGCATCCCGCCCATCCGCGTGATCGAGCGCGGGCGGCCCAACGACGCCGCGCTCGACCTGATCTTCGCCAACATGCGCGGGCCGCGCGAGCGCCGCGGCGACTACCACGCGATGATCGGCACCTGCCGCAAGGCCGCCGAGCGGGTGGAGGCGCTGGCCGCGCGCTACGGGGCCGACACGGTGCGCGCCGCCGTGGCCGATCTGATGGACCGCGCGGAGGGCCGCATGCGGCGCGCCATCGCCGCGCTGCCCGATGGGGAGTACCGCTACGAGGCCCATCTGGAATCCGGGCGCGAGCGGCTGGAGCCGTTGACCGTGCGCGCGCGGGTGGCCATCGCCGGCGACACCATCACCGTCGATCTCACCGGGACCTCGCCGCAGACGGCGGGCCCGACCAACGTCGGCCCGGCCATGGCGCCGACCGGCGCCTTCACCATCGTGAAGTCGTATCTCGATCCCGGCTCCGACGTGAACTCCGGCGCGTTCCGCCCGCTCACGGTGATCTCGCCGCTGGGCACGATCGTCAACGCCGAGCCGCCGGCGCCGTGCGGCGGGATGGTCGAGGTGAAGTACGGCGTGGAGACGGCGGTGCAGGGCGCGCTGGCCCAGGCGCTCGACGGCAAGGTGGCCGGGCGACCTCAAGGGCGGCGGCAATCACTGCTACGTGGGCGGACCGGATCCGCGGGTTACCGGCGAGACGTTCATCTTCTACGAGTACCCGGCCGGCGGCACCGGCGGCTTCGAGAACGGCGACGGCAGCAACACCGTGCGCGCGTGGACCGAGAGCGACATGACCACGCTGCAGCCGATCGAGGCCATCGAGCAGCTCTACCCGGTGCGCGTGGAGACGACGGCGCTGCGCGAGGACTCCGGCGGGCCCGGACAGTGGCGCGGGGGCCTCGGGCTCACGCGGGCGGTGCGCATCCTGGCGCCCCACACGCGGCTGTCGGTGCTGGCCGAGCGCGCGGTGCTTCCACCGTTCGGCGTGTGCGGCGGGCGGCGCGGGGGCCACCAACCGTTTCTGGATCCGCCGCCACGGCCAGCCCTGTCCAGCCCTCGGCCCTGCCGGGCAAGGTCAGCGCATTCCCGGTCCAGCTCGACGACGTCCTGTTGATGGAGAGCTCGGGCGGTGGCGGCTTCGGCGATCCACTCGAGCGCGATCCCGGCGATGGTCATCGCGGATCTCGCCGAAGGATACGTCACGCCGGCCGCCGCGGAGGCGATCTACGGCGTGGTCCTGGCCAACGGGGTGGTCGACGCGCCGGCGACCGCGGCCCGGCGGGGACAGCTGCGCGCGGCGCGGCAGCGGATCCGACTGCGCGGGGCGTCTGACGTGGAGTCCGCCCAGGGTCGATCCGTCCGCCTCGACGAGGCGACGGCTCGCGCGCTGGGCGTCGCCACGGGTGGAGTGATCGAGCTGGTCAACCCGCGTGGCGCGCCCCTGCGCGCATGGGTGGTCTCACTGCTGCCCGGCAACGGACACCGCGGCGAGATCGCGCCGGCCGCGCTCCGGATGCTGGCCGTCGACGACGGCGCCGAGGTCGAGGTGCGCGTGGTTCACTCCGGCATTCTGGGAGGAGGCAGCGGCGATGGCACGAGGTGACGTCGTGAGCCGACGGCAGTTCCTGGTCACGGGCAGCGTCGGAGCGCTGGCGCTCGCGGCGAATCAGGCCGCGGCCCAGGCCCCGGCGCAGACGCTCCACGTCAAGCCCGTGCCGGGCGATGTCTTCATCGACCACGGGATCAACCAGGAGACCCGGCTCGAGACGCTGCGAGGCTATCTGACCCCGGCCAGCCACTTCTTCGTCCGACAGCACTCGAACGTCCCTGCGATCGATCTGCGCACGTGGCGACTGCGAGTCGAGGGCGACGGCGTCGAGCGCGCGGTGGATCTCGGCTTCGACGACCTGCTGCGCCTGCCGTCCCGGTCCGTGACCGCCTACGTCGAGTGTGCCGGCAATGGCCGGGCGTTCTTCAACGAGTTCATGGGCAAGGTGGCCTCGGGCACCCAGTGGCGCGACGGCGCCATCGGCGTGGCCGAATGGACCGGCGTGCCGATGGGCGCGGTCCTGGAGCTCGCGAAGATCCGGCCCGACACGCCGCGGGACATCCTGAACGTGCTCGTGGAAGGGCTCGACTCGGTGAAGGTCAATCGGCCCATGTCGCTCGCCAAGGCCTTGGAGGACGACACGCTCCTGGCCTACGCCTTCAACGGCGAGCCCGTGCCCGCCGACCACGGATTTCCGGTGCGCGCGATCGTGCCGGGCTGGGTCGGCATCAACAGCATCAAGTGGGTGGGGCGGATCGAGGTGCGCAAGAGCGCGATCGACGTGCCCACGACGACCAAGACCTACGTGCTCGAAGGTCCCGACTATCCGAACCGGGTGGTGCTGCGGGAGCAGACGCTGAAGAGCGCCGTCGCGCTGCCCTGGGGCGGAACGCTACCGGCCGGCCGGCAGCGGGTACGCGGCTTCGCCTGGTCGCCGGTCGGCCAGATTCGGCGCGTGGAATACAGTCTCGATCGCGGCGCGACGTGGCAGCTCGCCGCCCTGCGCGAGCCGAACATTCCGCGCGCGTGGGCACGGTGGGACTTCGAGTGGGACGCCCGGCCGGGTGACCACACGATCCTGACGCGGGCCACCGATGACCGGGGCAACACGCAGCCGCCCACGATTCCCTGGAACGCGCAAGGATACGGCTACAACGTGCCGGTGCCGCATCCCGTGAAGGTGACCTGAGCCGAGCCGTCCGCTTACTTCTTCCGGGGATCGTCGGCCGGATTCACGAACGTGAGATCCGTCGGGCCCACGCCGTGCACCTGCACGACGGTCTCCTGCGGACCCGCCCAGGCATAGTGCGGATGCTTCGGCGGCACCGAGACGAAGCCGCCGACGGGGAGCTCCTGCCCGGAGCCCTGATCGAACTTCTCGCCGAGCCCGAGGTAGAACACGCCGGTGAGCACGGTGACGTTCTCGGCGGCCTTGTGGAAGTGCGGCGGGACCTTGTAGCCCGCCGGCATCTTGAGGCGGTAGACGAAGGGCCCCTCCTTGCTCGGGTCACCCTGAACGACCGCCAGCTTCGCGCCCGGCAGGATGGGCGGCTCGGCCCACTTGAGCGTGTCGGGCGAGACGACCACGTGCGCCGACTGGTCTGCCAGTGCTGGCAGTACTCCGAAAAGCACGATCAACAGCATCACGGGTACGCGCTTGCTCATCGTCGACCTCCTGGTCGCAGGCTCGTGCTGGCTACGACAGCGCGCATCAGGCAAGCGGCGTGCCCCGATCAAAACGGCGCATTGACGAGGGTCTCGGCGAACGGGGGCGCAAGGCCGTCTTGCGCCGTGGGATCAGGGGCGGCAGCAGAGTCGTTGATTTACGGCGTCTTGGCCGCGCAAGCTCGGAGTGCATCCCGTCGAGCCGACGGGCAAGGACAGATGGCGCGGACGGCGTCTAGCGACGACCGGGCTTCGCCGCGGGCGACGGACGCTACCGAGGCGTCAATGGGTGAAGCCGATTGGATTCTTCAAACAGCGCCAACGTCTTCTCGACGTCGAAGGGCTGCTCGACGAGCCGTTCGGAGTCCCATTCGCTGCGCGCCAGGGCAAAGAAGTCTCCGCCGTAGACGTGAATCGCGCCCGTCAGACGGTTGATCGGATTGAGTACCGAGTGGATGATGTCCTGCCCGAGCGGCACCGCGTCGCGGTCGCTCAGTGCTCGAGCGCCCGCCGCCTCGATTTTTCCATCCGAGGCGCCCGCCACGCGCCGCCAGAAGATGTTGTCCTCACGGCCCGTGTAGATGCCGATGACCGCCCACATCCGGTGGTTGTGTGGCACCTGACTCATCCGGGGCCCCCAGACCACATTCAGAATCGTGAGGTCGGCTGATCGGGACAGCACGTGGAGGCCCGCGCGGCGAGGCTCACCAAGCGCGGTCAGGATCTCGTTGGGCTCGGCGACGGCACGAGTGACAACGTCGAGGACGCTGACCGGTCCGCTGGCGGCGGCCGCTGCCCTGGCATTCGGCGATGAACCGATCGAGGTCAAACATGACCCATCTCCTCTAGCCCAGGAGCGGTAGCGTGAACGTGAACGTCGAGCCCACGCCGAGCACACTGTTCACCCAGATCCGTCCACCGTGAAGCGCGATGAACCTGCGCGCGAGCGCCAACCCGAGCCCGGTGCCCTCGATCTTTCTCGACACGGTCCCCACCTGCCGGAACTCCTCGAACACGGCCTCCTGGTCCTCCGGGGCGATCCCGATGCCCGTGTCGCTGACGGAGACCTCGACCACGCGATCCACCGGCGCCCCGCGAACCTCGATGCGCCCGCCGTCCGGGGTGAACTTGATCGCGTTGGAGAGCAGATTCAGCAGCACCTGCTTGACCTTGCGCTCATCCGCCCGGATGTCACCGAGCCGTTCGTCGATGGCCTGATCGATGGTGATCCCGCGGCGGGCCGCGCGCTCGCGCACGAGCATGAGCGCCTGCTCGATCGCCGCCGGCAAGTCGAAGTCGGTCAGCTCCAGCTCGAGCCGCCCGGCCTCGACCTTGGACAGATCGAGGATGTCGTTGATGAGCGAGAGCAGGTGGCTCCCCGATTCGCGAATATCCTGAAGATACTCCTCTTGCTTGTCGTTCACCTCGCCGAACATCCGGTCCAGAAGGACTTCCGAGAATCCCAAGACGGCGTTGAGCGGGGTCCGCAGCTCGTGCGACATGTTGGCCAGGAACTCCGACTTGTGCTGGCTCGCGATCTCCAGCTGGCGGTTCTTGTCGGCGATCTCGCGGAAGAGCCGCGCGTTCTGGATGGCCAGCACGGACTGCGTGGCGAACGCCTCGAGGAGCCTGACCGTCTCCGGAGAGAAGAGGCCGGCCTCGTGGCGCCAGACGACCAGGCCACCCATGATCCGCGTCTCGAAGAGGAGCGGAACCGCGAGCAGGGAGCGATAGCCGAGCCGCACCAGGATGGGCAGGACGTGGCGCGCGGTCGGGGCCTGCGCGTCGAGAATGTCGGGCACCTGGACCGGCCGGCCGATCTGGACGGCCTGGCCGACCGCGCCCTGCCCGAGCCGGACGGGACTGGCGCGAAGCACCTCGAACTGCTCCGGCGCCATCCGGTGCGTCGCCCTCACGTGAAACTCCTCGGAGGCGTCGTCGTACTCGTAGATGACGCCTCCGACGGTGCCCGACAGTTGAGCCGCCCGCGCCACGATCGTGCTGAGCACCGTCTCCACGTCCAGTGTCGAGCTCACCGCCTGACCGACTTCGCCGAGGGCCTTGAGCTCCTCGACCGACCGGGCCAGGTCGCCGGTCCGGCTCTGCAGCTCCTGAAACATCCGGACGTTCTCGATCGCGATGAGCGCCTGGTCGGCGAAGCCCGTCACGAGCTCCATCTGTCGGTCGGTGAACGGCTGGACCTTGGTCTTCCAGATCGTGACGACGCCGACGACCGTCTCGCCGCGCAGCATGGGCACGGCCAGGACCGTCCGGAGCCCGAGGAGCTTGAGCCGGTCATCCGGCACCTGAAACCACGGCTCGGCGAGCAGGTCGGGCACGTGAATCGTTCGACGCGCGAGGGCCGCTCGGCCGGCCATGGACGCGGGAGTGATCGGCAGCGGGCGCTGCTCGAGATAGCGCATGACGTCCGGCGCGAGACCGTAGGCGATCGCGTAGCGCAGCACGTCGCCGTCCGCCCGGTAGATCTGACCGCGGTCCGCTCCGCAGAGCCGGGTGGCGTTTTCGATCAGCGTCTCGAGCACCGGCCCGATGTCGGACGTCGATCGGCTGATCGCCTTGAGGATCTCGCTCGAGGCCCGCTGCTGCTCGAGCGCCTCGGCCAGGCGCTTGCGGAGCTGGCCGGGACTCGCCGCCGTACCGCTGGGTGGGGTTCGAGCGACGGAGCGCTTGGGCTTCGCGGGTCTCGCGCGTCGGGGCATCGGTCTCCGCGCGCCGCTCGAGACGGCGCTGCACGGTCGTGGACAGTGGCGCCAAGGCTAGGCGAAACGGCCCCGACGGGCAAGCGGGGTCAGCGGGGGCGCGTGATGCTAGCGCGTCCTCGCCCGGGGGCGATTCGCCTCCGGCACCGGTCGGCCCGCGTCCGCCCGCCCCCAGTGCCGGTGCTGGGCGATCGCATCACGGAACTGTGTGACGAAGCCGCGCGCGTCCGATCCTGCGCCGATCACGACGCCGTGCCGGCCCCCGACCTTGCCGTTGCGCCGTCCGGGTGAGCCGAGCATCTCCTGGTCGATTCCCGCAGCCCGAAGCAGATCGTCACCCTCGCCCAGGGCGCCGATCGCCTTGAAGTGCTTGTAGGCCTCGTCGACGAAGTCACGCGCGTCGGGATTGGCGACGAGCGCCTCGACGCTCTCGGCTCCGCCGGGGACCAGCACCGCATCGAACAGGACCGACTTCACGGTCAGCAGGCTCTTGGTCGCCTGCAGCGCCGTGCCGTCGCTCGTGGCCACTGTGCCCAGCGCGGGGGCGACGATCTCGACCTTGGCGCCGTCGGCCTCGAGCGCTTTGCGCACGGCCGTGAGCTCACGGGCGGCCACCCCCGGCGCCACGAGGGCGGCGATCACGCGGCCCTTGATCGTGTCCTTGACCGTGTTGGCCATGCTGAGGGCGGGCGACGGGCGCAGGGCCGGGCCGTCCTTGCCGCGCGGTGCGGTAACCCCGACGGCGGACGCCACCGCCTTCGCGAGCTCGCCGTCGATACGCGCGAAGTGATCGACCACCCGCTGGCGGATCTCCTTGCGCTCGACCTTGCCGAGCTCGAACTGGCAGGCTTCGATCAGGTGCTGCTGCTCGGGCTTCGAGAGGCTGCGGAAGAACAGCGTGGCCTGGTTGTAGTGCTCCTTGAAGCTCTCGCTTCGCTCGCGGATCGTGTGGCCGTCGACCCGCTGCGTGTGATGGACGTAGGCGCCGGCATCCGGCGAGGCCAGGTACGGGCAGCCGCCGCCGACGGAGTTGGGGTGGTAGAGGGCCTTGCCCGTGTTGATGGTCGTGCGCATGTGGCCGTCGTGCTGGTGGTTGTGCACGCGGCGCCACCGGGCGGTTGATCGGGATCTCGGCGAAGTTCGGACCGCCCAGCCGGCTGAGCTGCGTGTCGAGGTAGGAGAAGAGCCGGGCCTGCAGCAGCGGATCGTTGGTGAAGTCGATGCCCGGCACCACGTTGCTCGACGCAGAACGCCACCTGCTCCGTCTCGGCGAAGAAGTTGTCGGGGTTGCGGTTCAGCGTCATCTTGCCGACGCGGCGCACCGGCACGAGCTCCTCGGGCAGGAGCTTGGTCGCGTCGAGCAGGTCGAAGCCGTACTTCAGCTCGTCGGCTTCATCGACGATCTGCACGCCCAGCTCGTACTCCGGGAAGGCGCCGGCCTCGATCGACTCCCACAGGTCGCGGCGGTGGAAGTCGGGGTCCTTGCCGGCGATCTTCTGCGCCTCGTCCCAGACCAGCGAGTGCATGCCGAGCAGCGGCTTCCAGTGGAACTTCACGAGGCACGGCCTTGCCGCGCGGCGTTGATCAGCCGGAAGGTGTGGACGCCGAAGCCCTCCATCATGCGGTAGCTGCGCGGCAGCGCGCGGTCCGACATGACCCACATGACCATGTGCATCGTCTCCGGCTGCAGCGCGACGAAGTCCCAGAAGGTGTCGTGGGCCGAGGCGGCCTGCGGCATCTCGTGGTGCGGCTCCGGCTTCACGGCGTGGACGAGGTCGGGGAACTTGATGCCGTCCTGGATGAAGAAGACCGGCATGTTGTTGCCGACCAGATCGAAGTTGCCCTCGTCGGTGTAGAACTTGTCGCGAAGCCGCGCACGTCGCGCACCGTGTCGGCCGAGCCGCGCGAGCCGGCCACGGTGGAGAAGCGCACGAACACCGGGGTCCTGCGCCGGGGATCCTGCAGGAAGCTGGCCCGGGTCCACGTCTCCATCGGCTCGTAGACCTGGAAGAAGCCGTGGGCGCCGGAGCCACGCGCGTGCACGACGCGCTCGGGGATCCGCTCGTGGTCGAAGCGGGTGATCTTCTCGCGCAGGTGGAAGTCTTCGAGCAGCGTCGGGCCGCGCTGACCGGCCTTCAGCGAGTCGTCCGTGTGGTGGACGCGCACGCCCTGGTCGGTCGTCAGCGCCGCCTGGTCCGGATGCTCTCGGAACGGCTCGAGGCTGCGATCCTTGCTCGACCCACCATTGCGACCCGTACGTCCGCCGTTCCGCTTGGCCTTCATGGCGAGAACACTTCCTTGCGCGCCTGCTTGGCGCTGTTCATTCCCTTGGGTGCACCCGGGCGACATGCCAGGAGCAAGGGCGAGTGCAAGGGCAGTGCCGCCGGCGTGCCTTGCAGGCGGCGACGGCTGTCAGCATAATGGGCCACCCGTTCGGTCTCACTGAGGAGGATTCATGGCCCGTCGCGTCGCCGTCGCCGCGCTGCTGCTGCCCTTCCTGCTGCTGCTCGCGATCCCCGCCGCCCACGCGCAGACACCCAAGCGGGGCGGCGTCATCCGCATCGCCGAGCGCGAGGCGCCCGGGCTCGATCCGCACCTGACGATCAGCTTCCTGAGCCACTCCTACGTCAGCCTCGCCTACAGCCAGCTGGTGCGGTTCCCCAATGGCCCGGAGCAGAAGAGCCCGACGGATTTCTCGATCCTTCCCGACCTCGCCGAGAAGTGGGCCGTGTCCAAGGACGGCCGTGTCTACACGTTCTCCCTGCGCAAGGGCGTCAAGTTCCACAACAAGCCGCCGGTCAACGGCCGGGAGATGGTCGCCGAGGACGTCAAGTACTCGCTCGAGCGGTTCATGGCCAAGTCGGGCTTCAACACGCGCTTCGAGCCGGTGAGCGCCATCGAGGTGGTGGACAAGCACACCGTGCGCATCACGCTCAAGGAGCCCTACGCGCCCTTCCTCAACCACCTGGCCAACCCGTCCTTCTGCGTGATCCTGCCGCGCGAGGCCGAGGAGAAGTACAAGGACTTCAACCATCCCGACGCGGTCATCGGCACGGGGCCGTTCGTGCTGAAGTCCTACGAGAAAGGCGTGCGCGTCGTCTTCGAGCGCAACCCCGACTTCTACATGAAGGGCTTCCCCTACCTCGACGGCGCCGTCATCGAGATCACGCCCGACGCCGCCGCCCGCGTGGCCGTGCTGCGAGCGGGCAAGGCCGACCTGCCGCACATCTGGGGGTGGGTGAGTCCGGAGGAAGCCAAGGCGCTGCAGAAGACCAATCCCGAGCTGGTCATCACACCGCATCAGGTCATCGGGCAGGGCTTCATGTACATGCGGACGGATCAGCCGCCCTTCAACGACATCAAGGTACGGCGTGCCGTCTCGCTGGCCATCGATCGCACGGCGTGGAACGAGGCGCTGCTGTTCGGCGAGGGATGCATCGACGCCGGGCCGGTGCCCTGTGCGCTCAAGGACTGGAAGCTCGACGCCTCGAAGATCGACGCCGCCAAGGCCAAGTACCTGACGGGCTACGATCCAGCGGAGGCCAAGAAGCTTCTGGCCGAGGCCGGCCTGGGCAAGGGCTTCACCACGCCGATCTTCCACTGGCCGGGCTACGTGGTGCCGTGGCGCAGCTACTACGAGCTGGCCGCCGACAACCTGGGCAAGATCGGCATCACCGTCGAGCTCAAGCCAGAGGAGTACGGCAAGTACATCTCGACCACCGCGCTCGGCAAGTACGAGAAGATGGCCATGGGTCCCGTCGACGCCGTTCACCGAGGTCGACGACTTCCTGTACGGCCGCTTCTATCCCGAGCTGCCCACCAACCAGAGCCGGGTGGCCGACGCCGAGCTGTCGAAGATGCTGGTGGCCCAGCGGCGCGAGATGGATCCCAAGAAGCGCAAGCAGATCGTGGACGACATCCAGCGCTACCTGGCCGACAAGGCCTACTACGTCTACGTTCCGCAGTGGCCGCAGTACGTCGCCCACCCGCCGGCGGTGAAGGGCTTCAAGCACCACGACGGCTACGGGCTCGGCATGCGGCTGGTCTACACCTGGCTGGATCGCTAGTCATGAGCACGACACTGACCCGGCGCGCGTTCCTGGCGGGCGGTGCTGCGGTGGCGGGCGCGACCTTGCTCCGGCCCCGCCTCGCGGGGGCCGCCGTCGCCGATCTCGACTTCGCCTCGGCGGTCGAGGCCGCCCGGGCCATCCGACGCGGCGAGGTCTCGTCCGTCGAGCTCACCACGCGGCTGCTCGATCGCATCGCGCGCTTGAATCCCAAGATCAACGCGATCGTCACGCTCACGGCGGATGACGCCATGGCGCGCGCGAAGGCCGCCGACGAGGCACGGAGCCGCCAGCAGTGGTGGGGTCCGCTGCACGGCGTGCCCGCGCACCATCAAGGACACGCTGGAGGTGGGCGGGGTCCGCACGACGGCCGGCGCCACGCAGTACGCGAGCCATCTGCCCGCGCGGGATGCCGCCGCGGTGGCGCGCCTGCGCGCGGCCGGGGTCGTGATCCTCGGCAAGACCAACGTCCCGACCCTGGCCGCCGACTGGCAGAGCTACAACCCGATCTTCGGCGCGACCAACAACCCGTGGGATGTGTCGCGGACGCCGGGTGGCTCGACGGGCGGGCGGCGCCGCGGCGCTCGCCGCCGGGCTCACCTTCCTGGAGCCGGGCAGCGACCTCGCCGGGTCGATTCGTATCCCCGCCCACTTCTGCGGCGTGTACGGCCACAAGCCCACGCTCGGCGTCGTGCCGCAGCGCGGTCATATTCCGCCGCCGCCCGGCATCGTGGCGCCGCCGTCGATCCTGCCGGTCGTCGGCCCGCTCGCGCGCAGTGCCGCCGATCTCCGCACGGCCCTCGAGATCATGGGCGGCCCGGATGACGAGGACGCGCGCGCGTATCGCTGGTCGATGCCGCCGGCCCGGGCCACGCGGCTGAGCGAGTACCGCATCGGCTACCTCGTCGACGATCCGGCGTGCGCCGTGTCGTCGGACGAGCGCGAGGTGCTGGTCAAGGCCATCGACGGGCTGCGCGCGGCGGGCGTGAAGCTGGAGGAAGGCTGGCCCAAGGGCGTGCAGCCGATCGAGCAGTACGACGTCTATCTGACCCTGCTGTACTCGACCTTCGCGCTCGGGGTGACGGACGACCAGATCGATGGGCTGCGGCGTCGCGCGGCGAATCAGGATGGTTCCTACGCGGCCAAGCAGGCCCAGGCCCTCACCGCGCCGCACAAGCACTACGCACGCGCCAACGGGTTGCGCATGCGGGCCCGCGCCATCTGGCAGGACTACTTCACGACCCACGACGCGTTCCTGATGCCGACGGCGTTCGTGCCGGCCTTTCCGCACGACCAGTCGTCCAACATGCTGGACCGGCTGCTGAGCACGCCGGCCGGGCCGCGGAGCTATCTCGACCTCGCGTTCTGGATCTCGTTCGCGACGCTGACCGGCCTGCCCGCCACCACCGCGCCGGTCGGTCTCACGCGCGGCAACCTGCCGGTCGGCATCCAGATCGTCGGTCCCTACCTCGAGGACGCCACGCCAATCGATATCGCCGGCCGGCTGGCCGACGTGCTGGGCGGTTTCCGGCCTCCGCCGGGCTTCGCGTGAAGCAGTACATCCTGCGCCGGCTGACGCTGGCGATCCCCACGCTGTTCCTGGTCAGCGTGATCGTGTTCGCGCTCATGCGGCTCATGCCGGGCGACGTGGCCACCCGCATGGTGGAGGGGCACGGCTACGCCAAGACGCTGGACGCGCTCCGCCACGACCTCGGCCTGGACCGGCCGGTGTACGTGCAGTACGTCGAGTGGATCGGCAACATCGTGCTGCGCGGTGACTTCGGTAACTCGTACTGGACGCGGCAGCCCATTCTGGAAGAGTTCGTGCGGCGCTTCCCGGTCACGTTGGAGCTGGCGCTGCTGACGATCCTGGTCTCGGTCGTCATCGGGGTGGTCGTCGGCATCCTGTCGGCCGTGCGCCAGGACAGCGTGTCGGACTACGCGGGACGGATCCTGGCCATCCTCGCGCTGTCGATTCCGTATTTCGGCCTGGCGGTGGTGGTCGTGGTGGTGCCGTCGATCTACTTCAAGTGGACGCCGGTGTGGACCTACGTCGCCTTCACCGTGGACCCGCTGCAGAACCTCAAGATCATGCTGATCCCCGCGCTGGTGTTCGGGGTGACCCGGGCCGGACCGATCATGCGCATCATGCGCTCGGCGCTGCTCGACGTCCTGCGCCAGGAGTACATCCGCACCGCGTGGTCCAAGGGGCTGAGCGAGCAGACGATCATCCTGCGCCACGCGCTCAAGAACGCCATGATCCCGGTCATCAGCCTGATCGGCTTGCAGATGCCGCTCTACATCGGCGGCTCGGTCATCATCGAGTCGATCTTCCGCCTTCCAGGCGTTGGCCTGTTCTTCTTCGAAGCCCTCGGCAAGCTCGACTATCCGGTCGTGCAGTCGGTGAATCTCATCATCGCGGCCATGGTCGTGGGCCTGAACCTGGCCATCGATCTCTCCTACGCGTTCCTCGACCCGCGGATCCGGTACCGCTGATGAGTGTCGCGACGCCGCCTATCGACGCGACGCTGCCGCAGCGGGTGGCGCTGCCGCGCAGCCGACCGTGGTACCTCGACGTCTGGGTGCAGATGGTGCGGCGCAAGCCGCTCAGCACCGCCGGCGCCGCCATCGTGCTGGTCATGCTGGCCGCCGCGGTTGGCGCCGACCTGATCTCGCCCTACGGCTTCGCCGAGACGAGCCTGCGCGAGCGCTTCATCGCCATGAACGGCGCGCACTGGCTCGGCACCGATCAGCTCGGTCGCGATCTTCTGACCCGGCTGATCCACGGCGCGCGCGTGTCGCTCTACGTGGGCTTCGGCGCGGTGCTCATCGGCAGCGTGCTGGCCACCGCGATCGGCATCCTGTCCGCCTACTTCGGCGGCCGCGTGGACATGCTGGTGCAGCGCGGGGTCGACGCGTGGATGGCGTTCCCGCCGCTGCTGCTGCTGATGTCCATCATGTCGCTGGTCGGGCCCAGCGCGTGGAACATCACGATCGTGCTCGGCGCGGCCTTCGGCATCCAGAACTCGCGCGTCGTCCGGGGGGTGGCGCTCGGCATCAAGGAGAACACCTACATCGAGAGCGCGCGGGCGATGGGCTCCGGCCACCTGGCCATCGCCACGCGCCACATCCTGCCGAACACGCTGCCGACGATCATCGTGGTGGCGACCACCGGGCTCTCGACGGTGATCCTCACCGAGGCGAGCCTGTCGTTCCTCGGCCTCGGGGTGCCGCCGCCGTTCCCGACGTGGGGCGGCATGCTCTCGCTCGCGGGCCTCGACCACATGTACCAGGCGCCGTGGCTGGCGATCTGGCCGGCGGTGGCGCTGTCGCTCGCCGTGTTCGGCTTCAACATGCTGGGCGACGGCCTGCGCGATCTGCTCGACCCGCGACTGAAGGGCGGGTAGCCGGGCCTGTCTGATCGGTAACCTCGAGAGTGAGGAGAGAGCCATGAGAACCAGCCCGAGCAAGTCGAAGGGGACCAAGGCCAAGGCGAAGAAGGCCGCGGTCAGGGATCTCAAGCCGACCAAGGCCGATGCGACCAAGGGCGGCGCCACCAACACCAGCCGATTCGATCCCTACAAGGGCTTCAAGTTCCGCCCGTGAGCGCGACGGCGCTGCGGCCAGGTGCGCGCTTCCGCGCCACCGGAAGAGGCTGACCAGAACGACGGCCCGAGGAGGCCGCTCGCGACGCAGAACACATGGAGCCAACCGACCGAGACGAGCCGAAGCAGGGAATTCGCCGCCGGAGATCGGGGCAAACGGCTCCATGTCGACGTGCATGATGCTGTCGAGCACGACGTGCGTGTAGGTACCGAGGAACGCTCCGGATAGAGCGGCGGTCCAGGAGATGCGTCCCGAGCCGCGCAGCCAGCTCAGAAATGCCGAGTCGGGATCGAGCCTCCAGTGATCGAGTAGCCACTGGCAGACTGGACGGCCCAGGACCACCGAAACGAATGCGACCAGTGTGGCGCCAAGGTAGGTGTGCGTGAACCCGTGAAGGGACGGGTCACTGCGGAGAATACGGATCGCCGGCTCGAGGTCGATGACGACCTGGGAGAAACCGAAGAGCATCAGACTGACGTGGCGGCCGGCGACGGCCTTGATCGCCAGGCCGGGGCCCATGTGGAAGGGCGTGAACGGCACGCGGCCTGCCGCTGAGATCGCCTGCGGTGGCGCGGTCGTCGCTACTTCCGGCCGGCCTGCGCGCGCTTTTTCGGTGCGGTCGCTTCGGCGGCCTTGGGTTTCGCGGCGGCGGCGCCGGTGCCGGCCTTCGTCGGCGGCTTCTTGGCGTCGGCCGCCTCGGCGGGCAGGCCACGCTTGGCCAGGCTCTCCTTGAGCGCTTCCATGAGATCGATCACCTGGGCGCGCGGCGCGGCGGGCTCGGCGACGGTGATCTCCTGGCCCTCGGCCTTCTGGTTGACCATCTCGAGCACGCGATGGCGGTACTCGTCGGTGTAGCGGTCGGGGGAGAACGTCTCGCTGGCCAGACCGTTGATGAGCTGCAGCGCCAGGTCGAGCTCGCCCTCCTTGATCTTCGCCGAGGCGCCCTTGTCGATCTCGTCGAAGTTGCGGACCTCGTCGGCGAAGTACATCGTGTGCAGCATGAGCCCATTCTGCGCCGCGCGGATCAGCACCAGGCTCTCCTTGCCACGCATGACGTACTTGGCCAGCGCCACCTGGCCGGCCTTCTCCATGGCGTCGGAGAGCAGCCGGTACGCCTTCTCGCCGCCCTTGTCGGGGCCGAGGTAGTAGCTCTTCTCGAAGTAGATCGGGTCGACGTCGGCCAGCGGCACGAACTCGCCGATGTCGATGATCGTCGAGGCCTCGCCCTCCAGCGCCTTCAGCTCCTCGTCCTTGACCTGGACGTACTGGTCCTTGGAGAACTCGTAGCCTCGCACCAGCTCGTTGCGCTCGACCGTCCGGTTGCAGGTCGGGCAGAAGATCTGCTGGCGGATGCGCGAGCCACACACGCCGTGCAGCTGGTTGAACGACACGTTGGCCGACGAGGCGGCGGTGTAGAGCCGGACGGGAATCGAGACCAATCCAAACGAGATCGTTCCCGAGCCTAGAGAATGCGGCGCCATCGCGCTTGCGCCTCCTATTAAGGGGAACCCTCGCAGGGTTCCCCCGTCCCCTCCTGGGGAGGCCTTTCTTGCGTCTTTGCACGATAGCACGCAGGGACCTATGATGCGTGCAAACACCGGATATCCAAGGGATTGCGGTGCCAGCTCCCCTCGACGACTACCGGAAGAAGCGTGACCCCGCGCGCACCCCCGAGCCCTTCGCTCCGCCCCGCGCGGACGAGGGCCGCCTGTTCGTGGTGCAGAAGCATGCCGCGCGCCGTTTACATTACGACGTCCGCCTCGAGATGGACGGCGTGCTCAAGAGCTGGGCGGTGCCCAAGGGCCCCTCGCTGCGCGCGGAGGAGAAGCGGCTCGCGGTGCACGTCGAGGACCATCCGGTCGAGTACGCGGAGTTCGAGGGCAACATCCCCGACGGCAACTACGGCGCCGGCGCGGTCATCGTGTGGGACCTCGGCTGGTATCGGCTGGTGAAGGACGGCGCGGCGCGCGATCAGCTGAAGAGCGGCCGGCTGGAGGTCGAGCTGTTCGGCGTCAAGCTGCGCGGGCGCTGGACGCTGGCGCGCATGGGCGGCAAGGACAAGGAGTGGCTGCTGCTCAAGAAGGCCGACGGCTTCGCCGGCGACGTCGAGGTCACCGAGCAGTTTCCCGAGTCGGTGCTGTCGGGCCTCACGGTGGAAGAGGTCCGGCGGGGCGGCGCGCGGCTGGCCGCGGTGCGCGAGGCGCTGGACGGCAGCGGCGCGCCCGTCGGCGACGGTGGACGCGGCGCACCAGCCGGTCATGCTGGCCTCGCAGGGCGAGCGCGCCGTTCTCCGGGCCCGGCTGGCTCTTCGAGATCAAGTACGACGGCGTGCGCATCCTCGCCGCGCGCGACGGCGAGTCGATCGCGCTCTGGGGACGGGCGGGACAGGACTTCACCGCGCCGCTACCCCGAGGTCGTCACCGCGCTGCGGGCGCTGCCGGCGACGCGCTTCGTGCTCGACGGCGAGGTCATCGCGCTCGACGAGGGCGGCCGCCCGTCGTTTCAGCGCCTGCAGAACCGCATGCACCTCACCGCGCCGACCGACGTCGAGCGCGCGCGGGGCACGGTGCCGGTGAGCGCGGTGTTCTTCGACGCGCTCGCGCTCGAGGGGCGCGATCTCCGAACGCTTCCGCTGGCCGAGCGCAAGGCGCTGCTGGCCCTGACGGTGCCCGCCCGCGGCGTCATCCGCTACGGCGACCACGTGGTCGAGCAGGGCGAGGCCTTCTACGAGGCGGCGGCCGAGCAGCGGCTGGAGGGCATCGTCGCCAAGCGCGCCGAGAGCCGCTACACGGGTGGCCGCACGCGCGAGTGGCTCAAGATCAAGTGCCACCTGCGCCAGGAGTTCGTCGTCGGCGGCTGGACCGACCCGCAGGGCGCGCGCGGCTGGTTCGGCGCGCTGCACCTGGGCGTCTACGACGGCGATCGCCTCGTCTACGTGGGCAAGGTCGGCACCGGATTCGACGAGGCGACGCTGCGGCAGGTGTGGGACCGTCTACAGCCGCTGAAGCGCGCGACCTCGCCGTTCGACGCCGGCACACCGACGGGTCGCGGCCATCACTGGGTCGAGCCGACGCTGGTCGCCGAGGTGCGCTTCACCGAATGGACCGAGGAAGGCGGCATTCGCCATCCCGGCGTTCTTCGGGCTGCGGGTGGACAAGTCGCCGCGGGACTGCCGCCGGGAGACGGGGGCGGGCTCCTTCGCTCAGTACAGCATTCGCTCTGGGAGCCCGCCCCCGTCTCCCGGCGGCAGTCCCGCTCCGGTGGCTCCATCCGAGCACGGCAGAACGGAACGCGAGCTCGGCTGGCTCGGTCGATCGACAGGTGGTCGTCACCAATCCGACCAAGGTCTTCTGGCCGGAGGAGCGGTACACGAAGTCGGATCTCGTCGGCTACTACGAGAGCGTCGCGCCGTGGCTCCTGCCCTATCTGCGGGCGCGCCCGGTGGTGCTGACGCGCTATCCCGACGGGATCAAGGGCAAGTCCTTCTTCCAGAAGGATGCGCCGACCTGGGTGCCCTCGTGGGTCCACACCGAGCGCATCCGCGCCGAGGGGCGTCGAGCGCGACATCGACTACTTCATCGTCGACGACGTCGAGACGCTGCGCTACGTCGCCAATACCGGGACGATCCCGCTGCACCTGTGGGCCTCGCGGCTGTCCGCGCTGGACCGGCCCGACTGGCTGGTGCTCGATCTCGACCCCAAGGGCGCGCCGTTCACCGACGTGGTGAAGATCGCCCTGGTGATCCGGCGCATCCTCGAGGAGCTGGAGCTGCCGAGCTATCCGAAGACGTCCGGCGCGACCGGCCTGCACATCCTGCTGCCGCTGGGCGCCCGCTACTCCTACGAGGAGACGCGGACCTTCGCGCGCTTGCTCGCCACGCTGGCCGTCCAGAAGCTTCCGGCCATCGCCACCATCGCCCGGATGATCCGCACCCGCGAGGGCAAGGTCTACGTCGACTTCGGCCAGAACGGCCGGGGCCAGACCATCGTCGGCCCGTTCTCGGTGCGGCCGCTGCCTGGCGCGCCAGTGTCCTGGCCGCTGCGCTGGTCGGAGGTGACCGCGAAGCTCGATCCCAGGCGCTTCACCATCCGGACGGCGCCGGAACGACTGGTCAAGGACGGTGATCCGATGGCGCCGGTGCTCGGCGAGGGCATCGACATCGCGGCCGCGCTCGCCCGGCTGGAGCGCGCACGCTGAGCGGCGGCCGCCGGCTGTCCGTGGTATGTGAGAGACCATGACGCCGACCGTTCCCCCTGAAGTCCGCGGCGGAGCTGATGGACGCGAGCTTCGACGCCCGCTGGCTGGATCGCGCGCGGATCGGGCCGGCCGCGCGGGCCACCCTGCGCGCCGTCCTCGACGGCTTCGTCGCCGACGGCGGCCCGGTGGGCATTGCCGCGCTCGGCAACGACGCCGCCGTTGCCGAGCTGGACGAGCGGGATCTGATCTACATCTCCGACGGCCGCGTGATGCTGGCCTATCCGTTCGCCGGGACGCCCACGGATTTCGTCACCGTCCTGCCCGACGGACGCGAGCGGTGGGCCTGCTGCGCCATCGACGCGCTCGGGATCCCGGCATTCCTGCGGCAGCCGGTGACGGTGCGCTCGCGCTGTCATCACTGTGGCGACGGCTTCGCCCTCGAGGTGACGCCCGACGGGCCGGTGGGCGGCGACGGCCTGCTGGCGTGGGTGGGCGAGCGTCGGGACCTGCGCGGCAAGGCGTGCACCTCGCTCTGACACACGCTCAACTTCTTCCGGTCGGAAGACCATCTGGCGGCGTGGTGGCAGCACGGGCAGCCGGCTGGCGCCGCGGCGACGCTGCCGGAGGCCTTCCGCCTGGGCGCCACGATCTTCGGCGAGCGGCTGCCACGCTTGCTCGAGTAAGCGTCGTGCGCGCCTGGCGTATGGGCCGCGCGGCGCTCGTCCTGCTCGCGCTCCTTCTGCTCGTCGGCTGCGCCGAGCGCCGCGAGTCCGGCGGTCCGATCACGCTGGTGTTCAAGCACGCCAAGATCTTCGGCCCCTCCGATCCCATCCCCGGGCTGCTGCGCGAGTTCGAGGCGGCCCACCCCGGGGTGACGGTGCGCAGCGAGGAGCTCACGTGGACCAGCGACGAGCAGCATCAGTTCTACGTGATCAACCTCGAGGGGGCGACACCGACCTTCGACGTGCTGATGCTGGACGTGATCTGGGTCCCCGAGTTCGCCCAGGCCGGCTGGCTGCTCGACCTCTCGCCGTGGGTGACGCGGCGAGGAGCTGGCCCCGCACTTCCCCGCGGCGGTGGCCGCCGCCACCTGGGGCGATCGCGTGTGGGGCGTGCCGTGGAACATGAACGTCGGCGTCCTCTACTACCGCGCCGATCTGCTGGCGAAGTACGGCCTGACCCCGCCCCGCACCTGGGAGGCGCTGGTCGAGCAGGCCGAGCTCATTCGCGCGCGCGAGCGCGATCCAAAGCTCGACGGCGTTCTCTGGCAGGGCAAGCAGTACGAGGGGCTCGTCTGCAACGTGGTGGAGCAATTCTGGGCCAGCGGCACCGCGCTCTTCAGCGACGACGGGCGGGTCCTGCCGGATCTCGAGCGCGCCGCGGCGGCGCTGGCGTTCATGCGCGGCCTGATCGACCGCGGCGTGAGTCCGGGCTGGGTGACCGCCGGCGACGAGGAGCTGACGCGACGGGCGTTCGGCGACGGCCACGCGGTCTTCCTGCGCTCGTGGCCGTACGCGATGGATCTCTTCGAGCAGCCGGACTCTCCGGTGCGCGGACGCGTGGGTATCGCGGCCGTGCCGGGGCACGTGGCGGGCGCGGCCGGCGTGGGGACGACCGGCGGCTTTCACCTCGCGGTGAACCGGCGCACACGCCACGCCGAGGCGGCCGTTGCGCTCGTCCGCTTCCTGGGGAGCGAGCGGGGCCAGCGCGCGCTGACGGCGGCCGGCGTCGCGCTGTACCCGACCCGCACCGCGCTCTACTCCGATCCCGTCGCGGTCGGTGCGCATCCCAACATGCCGCGCTTTCACGACCTGGCCCTGACCGCGCGCCCGCGGCCGGTGACGCCGTACTACCTGATGATCTCCACGACGGTGCAGCCGGAGTTCTCCGCCGCGCTGGTCCGCGTGAAGACCCCGCGCGTGGCGCTCGAGCACGCGCGGCTGCGCCTCGAGCACCTGCTGGCCGTCCGGTGACCGCGCGCCAGCGCGCCGACCGGCGAGCCGGGCTCGCGTTCGTCGCGCCGGCCGTGCTCGTGCTCGCCGCGCTGGCCCTCTATCCGGGCCTGTGGGTGATCTGGCTCTCGCTGCAGCAGCGGATCCCGATCTTCGGCATCGCCCGCTTCGTCGGCGTCGATCACTACACCTTCCTGGCCAGCGACCCGCGCATGTGGAACGCGGCCAGGGTCACGCTCGTGTTCGCCGTCGTGTCGGTCGCCCTCGAGCTGATCCTGGGCCTGGCGGCGGCGCTGGCGCTGCAGCGGCAGCGGCTCGGACGACGGCTGGCGGTCTCGCTGCTGCTGCTGGCGTGGGCGCTGCCGTCGGTCGTCACCGCCAAGCTCTTCGAGTGGCTCTATCACCCCTCGGCCGGGCTGGTGAACGTGCTGCTCGGCGGGCGGACGCTCAACTGGCTCGGCGACCCCGGCCTGGCCCTGGCCGGGCTGATCGCGGCCGACGTGTGGCGCACGATGCCGTTCGTGGCGCTGCTCTGCTACGCGCGCCTGCTGACCATTCCCGGCGACGTGTACGAGGCGGCGCGGGTGGACGGCGCCGGGCGGACGGCGATGCTGACCGTCGATCACGCTGCCGCTGCTGCGGCCGGTGCTCCTGATCGCGCTGCTGTTCCGCACGCTCGACGCGCTCCGGGCCTTCGACCTGATGTTCGTGCTCACCGGCGGCGGCCCGGCCGGCACCACCGAGACGCTGACCGTGTACGCCTACCGCAGCCTGTTCCAGACGCTGCAGCTCGGCTTCGGCTCGGCCATCGGCGTGGTGATCTTCACGCTGGTGATGGTGGTGGCCGCCGCCTACCTGGGCGTGCTGCGACGGGCCGGCGCCACGGCATGAGAGCCCGCGCGCGCGTCTGGGACGTGGCGGTGCTCCTGCTGCTCGCCGTGTGGGCCACGCCGTTCTTCTGGCAGGTGCGCACCTCGTTCACGCCCGACAGCCGAGCTGCTCGCCACCAATCGTGCGCTGCCCGCCTCGCCGACCACGATTCACTACCGCGCGGTGGCCGAGCGCAGCGTGATGCCCCGCGCGCTCGGCAACAGCCTGGCCGTCGCGACGCTCACGACGCTGGTGGCCCTGGCGCTGGGATTGCCGGCCGCCTACGCCATCGCGCGGCTGCCGGTGCCGGGCAAGGCGCTGCTGCTGCTGGTGATCGTGGCCAGCACGGCGTTTCCCCAGATCGCCACGGTGAGCCCGCTCTATCTGCTGATGCGCGCGCTGGGGCTGCGCGACACGTGGACCGCGCTGGTCATGGCCAACACCTCGTTCGCGCTGCCGCTGTTGATCTGGCTGCTGGCCGGGTTCATCCGCGAGGTCCCGATCGAGGTGGAGGAGGCGGCGTTTCTCGACGGCGCCGGCCGCCTGGGCGTGCTGGGCCGGATCGTGGTGCCGCTGGTGGCGCCCGGCGTCGCCTCGGCCGCGCTGCTGACGTTCCTGGCCTCGTGGAACGAATTCCTGTTCGCCTACACCTTCACGGCCACCGAGGCCAGTCGCACCGTGCCCGTCGCGCTCGCGCTGTTCCCCGGCGTGTTCGAGGTCCCGTGGGGCGACATCGCGGCGGCGTCCATCCTGGCCAGCCTGCCGCCGATCATCATCGTGGTCGGGCTGCAGCGCTGGCTCGTCCACGGCCTGGTGGCCGGCGCGCTGAAGGAGTGAAGGGCGCGGTCCTACGCGCGCAGCGCGGCCCACGCGAGCGCGGCCCAGCCCGCGATGAACGCGAGGCCGCCGAGCGGCGTGATGGCGCCGAGCCAGCGCTGGCCGGTCAGCGCGAGCAGGTAGAGGCTGCCGGAGAAGAGCACGGTCCCGGCCACGAACAGCCAGCCGGCGGCGATGACGGGGCCGCCCGGCCAGCGAGTGAACGCGCCCGCCGTCACGAACAGCGCGAGCGCGTGGTACATGTGATAGCGCGCGCCGGTCTCGAAGACGGTCTGCATGTCCGGCACGAGGCGGGCGCGCAGCGCGTGCGCGCCGAAGGCCCCGGCCGCGACGGCGAGCAGCGCCGAGAGCGCGCCCAGCGCGAAGAACGTACGAGTCATCGTCGGCTCCTCCTCGGTGCTCAGCGGGCTCCGGCAGCGGAGCCCGGCGGTGACGCCTCGATGAGCGTGGCCAGCCGAGCGCCCAGCGCGGGGCCGGTGCCGGCATCCTCGTGCTTGAAGAAGACGAACGCGTCGCGCCAGCGCTCGCCGACGCGGTGCATGGTGGCGAGCCAGCCGCGCAGATCGTCGTCCTCGTACCCGGTCGCGCGCAGCCGGAGATAGCCCCAGTCGGATGTCGCCACCGCCGGCGTGGCGCCGTCGTCGTTGTCGGCGATGCACAGCGCGGCGTTGCGGGCGGCCAGGCGCGTGTAGACCTCGTCGGTGAACCACGTGGGGTTGCGAAACTCGAAGGCCGCGCGCACGTCGGGTGGCAGCAGCGCCAGCAGATCCGCCAGTCGCCCGGCGTCCACCTTGAAGTTCGGCGGTAGCTGGAAGAGCAGGGGGCCGAGCTTGCCGCCCACCAGACGCGCGGTGTCGCAGAACAGGCGGACGGGCTCGTCGACGTCACGCAGCCGGGCGAAGTGGGTGATCCGCTGCGGCGCCTTGAGCACGAAGGAGAAGCCGGGCGGCACGGTGGCCGCCCAGCCCTCGACCACCTTGGCGGTGGGCATCCGGTAGAAGGTGTTGTTGACCTCGACGGTCGAGAACCGTGCCGAGTAGTAGGCGAGCATCGCCGCCGGCTTCATGTCCTTGGGATAGAACGAGCCGCGCCACTCGGTGTAGTTCCAGCCGGAGGTGCCGATACGGATCTGCACCTACTTCTCTTTGGTCAGCGTGATCTTGTAGTCCTGGCCCGATCCCCGCATGGCGTCGCCATCGATCGTCAGCTCGGTCTTGCTGAACGTCAGCTGATTGCCCGAGAGCCGACCGGTGATCTTGCCCTCGGTGTCGTAGCGGCCGGTGATCTCGCGCCGGCCGTACACCTTCTGGCCTTCGACCCGCTCGATCGTGAGGTAGTACTTGCCGCTGTGCTTGGACTGGTGCGCGCCGATCCACGAGCCCGACCATCGACCGACCAGGGCCTGGGGATCGATCTCCGGCGTCTGCGACCACGCGCTCGGCACCACCGTCGACAGCAGGAGGACGTAGAACAGCACGCGGCCGAGCTGGCGCGGAATCATGAAGCCTCCTGGCGGCTACCGAATGAAGCGTGGCGAAATCTACCCGACGCCGGCACCGCGGTCAACCGAGCGCTAGACCGTGAGCAGACCGCCGTTGGGCGACAGCCACTGCCCGGTGACGAAGCTCGCGTCGTCGGAGGCCAGGAACAGCGCGACGGCGGCGATCTCCCGCGGCTCGCCGAGGCGCCCCATCGGCGTCTGGCGCTCGCCGAGCAGGCGGATGATCGGCGGCAGCGGATCGAGGATTGGCGTGTCGATGAAGCCCGGGCAGATGGCGTTGACGCGGATGCCGCGGGAGGCCACCTCGCGGGCGACCGAGCGGGTGAAGCCGAGGATGCCGGCCTTGGCCGCGGCGTAGTGCGGCGCGACCTCGAGGCCCATCAGCCCGGCCACGCTCGAGATGTTGACGATCGCCCCGCGATTGACGCGGCTCATGAGCCCCAGCGCCTCGCGCGTGCAGTGGAAGGTGCCGTTGAGGTGCACGGCCAGCATCCGGCCCCACACCTCGTCGGTCAGCGACTGGGTGATGTCCCAGTGCGTCTCGACCTTGCCCATCATCATCTCGCCCACCCGGGCCTCGACCTTGGCGGCGAAGGCCTCGCGGCCGGAGGACTCCACCTCGCCGATGCCGGCGTTGTTGACCAGCACGTCGAGCCCGCCGAACGCGCGCTCGACCTCGGCGAACATCGCGCGCACCGCCGCGCTGTCGGCGACGTCGGCGGCGATCGCCCGCGCCCGGCCGGCCGCCGATCTCGGCCGCCGCACGCTCGGCCGCGTCCTTGCGGATGTCGTTGACGACCACCCGCGCGCCCTCCTCGGCGAAGCGCTGCGCGATGGCCCGGCCGATGCCGGAGCCGCCGCCCGTGACGAGCGCGATCTTGCCCTCGAGCCTCATGGCCTACCTCCCGACCCCCGCGGTCTCGTCCACGTGCGCGTCCTCGCGGAAGTGCGGCATGACCTCCTCGGCGAAGAGCTGCATCATCTCGAGCGTCTTCTCGTGCGTGCCGCCGTTCATCCCCGAGCAGACGATGCCGGCCTGCAGCTCGTCGGCGAACACGCGCAGCTTGTCGCGCACGGTGGCCGGGCTGCCGCAGATGATGTAGCCGCCCTCCTCCAGGTCTTCGTAGGTGAGCTCGGTGGGCATCTTGCCGCGCGTGCGCGAGCAGGCGGCGCAGCGACGACTCGCTCGTGTACCCCGGCGGCTGCCAGAACGGCGGCGGCATCCGCAGGCCCACGTGATAGACCCACATGGCGTGCTCGCGCGCGATGGCCTCGGCCTTGGCGTCGGTCTCGGCCACGCAGATCGGCAGGTTGACCGAGAGCTGGTAGCGGCTGGCGGTGTAGCCGAAGCGCTCGCAGGCCTCGCGGTACTCGGCGTAGACCTGGGCGATGCGCTTGATCGGCGTGAAGACCATCAGGTACGGGAAGCGCCGCTTGGCCGCCCACTCGACCGTCTCGCTGGAGCCCTGCGACGGACACCACACCGGCGGGTGCGGCTGCTGCAGCGGCCGCGGCCACGGGTTCACGTAGGGATAGCGATAGAACTGGCCGTCGAAGGCGAACGGGCCCCGGCTCGGTCCAGGCGCGCAGGATCAGGTCGGCCGCCTCGTAGAACCGCTCGCGCGAGTGCGTGGGGTTCACCGCGGTCGAGTAGTACTCGGCGCCGATGCCCCGCACGAAGCCGGAGACGATGCGCCCGCCCGAGACGACGTCGAGCATGGCGATCTCCTCGGCGATGCGCAGCGGGTTCTCGCGCAGCGGCAGCCCGTTGCCGAGGATGGCGATGCTGGCGCGCGTGGTGCGGCGCACCAGCATGGCCGCCATCACGTTGGGGCTCGGCATCGTGCCGTAGCAGTTCTGGTGGTGCTCGTTGACGCAGATGCCGTCCCAGCCCAGCGCCTCGGCGTACTCCAGCTGGTCGAGATACTGGTGATAGAACGTGTGGCCCAGGGCGGGGTCGTAGTGGCGGTTGGACAGCGTCACCCACGACGACGGCTCGTCGTGCTCCATCGTGTACGGCATCAGGTGGAAGTAGTAGAACTTCATCGCCTCGCCTCCCGGCTCCCGCAGAATTCGGCGACCGCCGCCGCCACCGCGTCCGGCTCCTCGATGTGCGGCACGTGGCCGGAATCGTCGAAGACGCGCAGCGTGCGCGCCCGGGATCTCCTTGCGCCAGGCCTCGGCGCACGACCAGCGGCGCCAGCCGGTCGTGGGCGCCCCAGGCCAGCAGCGTCGGCGTCGTGATGCGGGCCAGCCGCCGGCGCAGCAGTGGATCGTAGAGGTAGGGATTCCACGACACGCGGGCGATCGCCGTGCTCTGGCGGTACATCTCCACGATCGTGTCGAGGCTCATGTCCGCCGGCGCCAGGGCCAGCGCCGCCACCGGGTTGCGGAAGATCGTGCCGACCATCTCCATCAGATCCATGCCGAACAGGAACGGATAGATCCAGCCCTCGACCTTGATGCCGACGGGATCGATCAGCACGAGCGAGGCCAGACGGTGCGACGCCATCGTGGCCATCTCGGCCGCGATCCAGCCGCCGAGCGAGGCGCCGACCAGGTGCACCTGCGGCAGGCCCAGCGTGTCGATCAGGTCCAGATAGTGAAACGCCAGGTCGGAGATGTGCTCGATCCACTCGGCCGGCGGCGCGCCGCCGTGGCCCGGATGGCTCGGCGCGATCACGTCGAAGCCCTCGGCCAGCTTCTGCTGGAAGCCGAGCCACCGCCCGCCGGCGCCCGCGCCGTGCAGATAGAGCAGCGCCGGGCCCGCGCCGGCCCGGAGCAGATTCACGGGCGTGTCGCGGACGATGAAGCTGGTGGGTTCAGGCATAGACGTAGTCTTACCATGAGGATGTTAGCTTGGGGCATGCGGCCAAGCTCGCCGGGCAGGTCCTAGTGCAGATCTGGGTCGACGCCGACGCGACACCTCTGGTCATCAAGGAGATCCTCTACCGCGCGGCCGATCGTGCGCAGATCGTGACGACGCTGATCGCCAACATGCCGCTGCGCATCCCGCCGTCGGCGTTCATCAAGACGGTCCGGGTCCCCAAGGGCTTCGACGTGGCGGATCACTACATCGTCCAGCACCTGGAGCCGGGCGACCTGGTGATCACGGCCGACATTCCACTGGCCGCGGAAGTGATCAAGCGTGCGGCGCATGCGATCGATCCGCGGGGCGATCTGTACTCCGAGGACAACGTCGACGAGCGGCTCGCCATGCGCAACCTCATGCAGCAGCTCCGCTCGACGGGCGACAACATCGGCGGTCCGCGACCCTTCGGGTCGAGCGACCGCCAGCGCTTCGCCAATCAGCTCGACCGCTTCCTGACTCGCAATCGGCAGCCGTAGATATCGCGCTCGCCCTCTCGTCTCGACTCGTCAGTTGCGGAGCGCGCCGGGGGCGGGGTTCGGGCTTGGTGGGGTCCCTGGAACCACAAGGCGGCAGGCCGCCTCGGACCGGCCTTGGCTGGGCTCCATCCGGCCGGCGGGGCGCACGGTCATACGGGACGGGAATGGGTTCCAGGGGACCCCACCAAGCCCGAACCCCGCCCCCGGCGGCAATACGCCTGACGAAGGGTGGGGGCTGGATCTAGCGGCGAACCAATAGGACGAGGCAGATCAGCGATAGAAGGGTGGCGCTGATCGCGAGCCAGAAGGTGATGGCGGAGCGGGCGATCAGGGGGCGGAGCTCGGCGCTGAGCTTTTCGAGTCCGAGGCCGATGACGGCGAGCTTGTGGTCCTGGTCGCGGACGAGGTCTTCGAGCATGTCGAGGCGTGCTTGGTCGGGACCGGGGCCGGGCGGTAGGGATGGCGCGGCCTTGGTTTTTGCCAGGCCGATCAGCTGGGCGACGGCTTCTTCTGCGACTCGGCTTCCGGCCACGACCCGGGCGAGTCGCCACAGCATCGAAGCTCCTGATGGCATGGGGTCTCCTCACACTCCTCGGTATATCGTCACACACTTGCTTGCCGTCGGCGGCGCTGGCACTTCTACTTCGGGCCCTGCTGGCGCTTCTACTCGGGCGGCGCTGGCATCTTCTACTTTGTTCGGCGGCGGAGGCGCCACCAGAGGGCGAGCGCGGCGACTGAGATGAAGCCGGCGATGCCGGCGACGGCGAGGGTCGTGCGGATGCCGAAGCGCTCGGCCAGCGCGCCGACCATGAAGGCGCCGAAGGGCGCCATGCCGGCGAACACCATCATGTGCAGGCTCATGATGCGGCCGCGCAGCTCGTCGGGCACGGTGAGCTGGTGGGACGTATTGGCGCCGGCCATCACGAAGATGCCGGTGAAGCCGATCACGACGAGCACGGCGGCGGCCAGGCCGAAGCTCGTGATGACCGCCAGTGAGGCAGTGGCCACGCCGAGCAGGAGCGCCGGGGCCAGCAAGGCCCGGATGGCGGGCCGCCCCCCGCCCAGCATGGCCAGCGCCATGGCGCCGGCGACCGCACCCACGCCGAGCGCGGCCATGAGCAGACCGAACCCGTGCGCGTCCTGGTCCAGCGCCTGGCGCGCGTAGAGGGGGATGGTGACGTTGTAGTTGAAGAGAAAGACGCTGACGAACAGCACCAGGAAGAGCACCAGGAGAATGCGCGGCGTGTCCAGCGCGTACGCGATGCCTTCGGCGATCTCGCTGCGCATCCCGCGGCCGCCCGTCCGCCGGGGCGCGCCCTCGGTGTGCATGGCGATCAGGGCGCCGATCACGGCGACGAACGAGACCGCGTTCACCGCGAAGGCGGTCGCCGTTCCCCAGCGGGCGATGGCCAGCCCGGCCAGCGCCGGCCCGACCACCCGGGCGCCGTTGAACACGGCCGAGTTCAGCGCGATCGCGGACACCAGGGACTCCTTGCCCACCATCTCCGTGACGAAGGCCTGGCGGGCGGGAATGTCGAGCGTGTTGGCCAGTCCGTACACGGTGGCCATGATCAGGACGTGCCAGTACTGGACGTGGCCCAGGGCCACCAGCGCGGCCAGCGACAGCGCCTGCACCGCCATCACCGACTGGGTCGTGATCAGCAGCCGACGCTTGGAGACGCGGTCGGCCAGCACGCCGGCGAAGAAGGACAGGAGCAGCATCGGCAGGAACTGCAGCGTGCCGACCAGCCCCAGCCGGAAGGGCGAGTTGGTCAGCTCGAGGACCAGCCACGACTGGGCGACCGACTGCATCCAGGTGCCGACGAGCGAGACGAGCTGGCCGGCGGAGAAGAGCCGGAAGTCGCGGTTCGCGAGGGCACGGAGCGGTCCAGGCAGGCGCGAGGGCGGCAGGGCCACCCGCTGAGTCTACTGCGAGAGGCTCAGCCCGCGAGCGCGGCGTGCGCGGGGGCGCGCCGTCGCTCGCTCACGACGAACGCGAGCAGCCCCGCCAGGACGGTGAGCGCGGAGGCGAGGAAGCCGGCGGAGTAGCCGCGCGTTTCCACCAGGAGCGCGATGAGCGGCGCGCCGACGAAGACGCCGACGTCCCACGCGCCCGACAGCGTGCCGATCGCCAGGCCGCGCTCGGAGACCGGGGTGCGGTCCACCACCAGGGCGACGAGCGTGGGATAGAGCATCGAGTTGCCGGTGCCGAGCAGCACGGCGGCGGCGATCAGCGAGCCAATGGTCGGCGAGGCCGCCAGCACCGTGTTGCCGAGCGCGAGGGCGACCAGCGCCGGGACCAGGACGCGCGCCCGCCCGAACTGGTCGGAGGCCCGGCGCAGGACGAAGCGACACGCGATCGTGCAGCCGGACATGAGCGGGAAGAACCAGGCCGCATTGCCGAGCCCGACCGCGGAGGTGTGCATCGGCAGGAAGGCGTACACCGTGGAATGGCCGGCGGTGATGATCATGAGCGCCAGCGAGGCGGCCACCGCGTGGCGACTCCACAGGCGCGCGCGGCCGCTCGTCGCCACCGCCTTGCCCGGCGGCGTCCGCAGCGCGAGCACGAGCGCCGGCCACGATCAGGCTCAGCGCGGTGCCCACCGCGAGCGCCAGCGGCAGGCCGCCCACCGCGACCAGCGCGAAGCCCGCTGCGGGACCGGTGGCCACGCCGGCGGAGGAGGCCACGTAGTACATGCTGAGCGCCTCGCCCCGGCGATCGGGGGCGCTGGCGTTGGCCACCACGATGCTGCCGGTGGTCGAGATCAGCGCGTTGGCGACGCCGAGGCCGACCATCAGCGCGATCAGCCCGGTCGGCGTGGTGGCGTAGTGGAGCGCGAGCAGCGTGGCCACGAGCGTGGCCGCGCCCGGCAGCATCACCGTCCGTCCGCCGTAGCGATCCGTCCAGCCGCCGACCTGGGGCCGCAGGATCATGGCCACCCCGGTGAGGGCCGCGAAGAGCCAGCCGATCTGGGCGTGGCGACCGCCGAGCGCCAGGATCTGCAGCGGCAGCTGGGTGTTCAGCAGATACGTGACCACGTGCAGGAGCAGCGTGATCACGACGCAGAAGAGGAGCGTCCGCCGCGGGCCCATCGCGCTCCTCTCCTGAGGAATGAGTGACGTCAGTCGATAAGTATCCGCTGAAGGGTGACGACGTCCAGCCAGATTCCGTGCTTGAAGGCGACCTGCCGCTCCAGCCCCACGCGGACGAAGCCGTGCCGCTCGTGCAGGGCCAGCGAGGCCTCGTTCTGACCGGTGACGCGGGCGATGATCGAACGGTGGCCCCGCGCGGTCGCCAGCGCGACGAGTCGATCCAGCACCAGGCCGCCCAGCCCCTTGCCCCGCCAACCTTCGCGGACGTACACGGAGTTCTCCACCGTGTGGGCGTAGGAGGGCTTCGCCCGATAGGGCGCCAGCGCTCCGAACGCCACCACGTCGTCGCCGTCGACGGCGACGATGGCCGGATAGTCGTCGGTGTGGCGCGCCAGCCAGGCGCGCTGGGCCGCCGCCCGGCGCGGCTCGGTGTCGGAGGTCGCGACGGTCTCGAGGACCGCGTGATTCCAGATCGCCGCGATCGCGCCGTTATCGCGCGGCGTCGCGGTGCGGATCACCGGACGGCGGACCGGGCCGGGACGACGGCGCCGGGGCCGCGAAGCCACTCTCCGAGCGCGATCAGCGCGGCGCCGAGCCGCCGGCGCACGGGTGCCGGCGGCACCGAGCGCGAGCAGATCGAGGCGACGGCTCTCGGCACGCGCCTCGGCAAGCTTGATCGCCACGAGCGTCTCGAGCGCGTACAGGTTGTTGTCCATGGCAGACATGCTGCCGTGCCCGCCGCCATCAGGGAAATCAATTGTTTTGATCCTGACCATCACGTAGATTTTGCCGATGGACGTCCCGATCGCGCATCTGCGCACGCTGCAGGCGATCGCGCGTCACAACTCGTTCTCGCGCGCGGCGCGCGCGCTCAACCTCACCCAGCCGGCGGTCAGCATGCAGGTCCGTCTGCTCGAGCAGGCGCTGGGGCTGCCGTTGCTCGAGCGCGTGGGCAAGCGCGCGTTTCCCACCCACGCCGGGGCCGTGCTGCTGGCCCATGCCGACCGCGCGCTCCGCGAGCTGGAGGCCGGGGTGGAGCGCGTCCAGGAGCTGCGCGGCGTGGTCGCCGGACGCGTGCGGCTGGGCACCAGCGCCTCGATCAGCATCTACCTGCTGCCGCTGGCGCTGCGCCGCTTCCGCCGGCGCCATCCCGAGGTCGAGATCGTCATCGTGACCGGCAATGCGGCCGAGATCACGCGGGCCGTCGTGGCCAACGATCTGGATGTCGGGATCGTCAGCCTGCCGGTGCGCGACCGCGAGCTGGCGGTGACGCCGTTCTTCCGCGACGAGCTGGTGGCGATCGCGCCACCCGAATGGGTGGGCCGCCGCCCCCGCGCGGTGGACGCGCCCACGGTGGCCGGTCATCCGCTGATCCTGTTCGAGGCCGGCGCCACGCTGCGGCGGGTGATCGACGGCTGGTTCCATCGCGCCGGCGTCACGCCCCGCGCTCCCATGGAGCTCGGCAACACCGAGGCCATCAAGAAGCTGGTCGAGGCGGGCCTGGGCTGGTCGGTGACGTCGTGGTTCTCGGTCGAGAGCGAGGTCCGTAGCCGTACCGTCACCGCGCTGCGCCTGACGCCGCCGCTGGAGCGCCAGATCGGCCTGGTGCGCCGACGCGACAAGCCGCGCACGCCCGGCGCTCGACGCGTTCCTCGATGGGCTCGACGATCTTCGCCGGGTCGCTCGAGCGCCGGCGTCCACGCCACACCTAGGAGGCCACCGTGCTCGTCACGAATCGTCGCCAGTTCCTTCGCGCCGGCGCGCTCGGCGTCGCCGGCGTGCTCGTCGCCCGCGGCGCGTTGGCCCAGGGACCGGCCTCGGCCGGCCCGGTCGATCCCAAGCTGCTCGAGGACCTCATGGCCGCCAATCGCATCCTGGCCGACCAGGGTGTGGTCGACGGATACGGTCACGTGAGTCTCCGCCATCCGGCCGATCCGCAGCGCTACCTGATGTCGCGCTCCATCGCGCCGGAGCTGGTGACGGTGGCCGATATCATGGAGTACGACCTCGACTCGACCGCGGTGGACGCGCGCGGGCGGACGAGTTACCTCGAGCGCTTCATCCACGGCGAGATCTATCGCGTCCGGCCCGACGTCCTCGCGATCGTGCACAATCACTCGCCGTCGATCATTCCCTTCGGCGTCAGCACCGCCCCCCTGCGGCCGCTCTATCACATGAGCGCCTTCCTGGGCGGCGGCGTGCCGGTGTTCGACATCCGCAAGGCCTCCGCGCAGCCGACCGACATGCTGGTGCGTGACGCCGCGCTGGGGCGGGCCCTGGCCCAGACGCTCGGGGCCCGTCCGGTGGCGCTCATGCGGGGCCACGGGGCCGTCGTCGTCGGCACCTCGCTGCCGGTCGTCGTGTTTCGCAGCGTGTACACGGAGATGAACGCGCGCCTGCAGGCACAGGCGATGGCGCTGGGCCCGGTGACCTATCTGGACGACGAGGAGGCCCGGCGCGCCGAGGCCTCGGTGGGCGGCACCATCCCGCGGCCCTGGGAGCTGTGGAAGAAGAAAGCACTGGCCCGCTGAGCCCCGACGGCGGCGAGCGGGGGGGGCGGGCCCGGCTGGTACCCGGCTTGCACGTTGCCTGCTCGTGACGGAGATCGTTCAGTCGCTCACGGGCTGGCTATCGGCACATACCTACTCGGTGGTGTTCGTGGCCACCCTCATCGACGCCACGGCCATTCCCTTTCCCGGAAGAATCTTGCTCGCTGCGGCGGGCGCCTTCGCCGCGGCGGGTGAGCGGAGCGTGACGATGGTGATCGCGTTCGGCGCCGCCGGCGTCGTCATCACCGATCACGTCTGGTACTTCGCCGGCCATCTGGGCGGTGACCGACTGCTGCGGCTCTACCGCCGGCTGACCTTCAGCTCGCCCGACTGCGCGCGCCGCGCCACCGACTGGTTCAAGCGCTACGGCCCGCTGACCATCGTGGTCGGGCGCTTCGTGGCCGCCGTGCGGGTGCTCGCCTGGCCCATGGCACGCGGCCACGGCGTGCGCTATCCGCTCTTTCTCGCGCTCGACGTGGCGGCCGCGCTGGCGTGGACGTCGACCTGGGTCGGGCTCGGCTGGTTCCTGGGCGACCGGTGGTCTCAGGCTTCCGCCGAGACTCGCTGGGTGGGCCTCGCGCTCGGAGCCGCCGGGGTGCTGGCCCTCATCGGCTTTCAGGTCTGGCGCCGCCTTCGTCAGCGTCCCGCCGCGTATAGCTAGGCAGCTGGGCGTGTGGTGATCGGTCGCACGCGGCGAAGGCCCGAGCGGCGGAAAACAAACTTCTCGCCCCGTCTAATGCTGACGAACTAAAGTATTTTTCGGGGACCCATGCTCGAACAGAAGATCAACGAGATGTTCGGCGACGAGGACCCCACCGGGTTCGGCACCGGCTGGTGGAGCGGGGTCCTGTCGGCCTTCTTCGGGTTGCTCGCGTTCGGGGCGGTGGTGTGCCTGCATTTCCCTCAGCTGCTGTCGTCGCCCGAGCTGCGGCCTTACTACCCGATGCCCCTCATGCGCATGCTGATCCAGGCGCGTCATCGTGGCGGCGATCATCCTCGGCGTCGTTTCCGCGATGCTGCGCAGGAAGAAGGTCCTGGCGCTTGACCGGGATGCTGTTCGCGCTCGCCGCGACGCTGCTGGGCGGCGCCAGCGTCCCGATCAACGAGACGCTGCGCGACGGCCCGGCCATCGGCCTGGATTGGTTCCTGCTCGACCTGCTGCTGATGACGCTGATCTTCTCGCCGATCGAGGTGCTCTGGCCGGCGTATCCGAAGCAGAGCGTCTTCCGGCCCGAGTGGCTGCTGGACATCGGTGTACTTCCTGTCCACGCATCTGCCGATCCAGATCACGTCGTTCCTGATCCTGCTGCCCGCCACTCAGCTCACGAGCGTCCTGGGCAACGCCGGCGTCTGCAGGAAGCGATGGGCCGCCTGCCGTGGCTGGTGCAGTTCTTCCTGGCGGTCCTGGTGGCGGACCTCGCCGAGTACTGGCATTCATCGGGCCTTGCACGAGGTGCCGTTCCTGTGGCGCTTCCATGCCATCCACCATTCCTCCAAGGCGCTCGACTGGATCGCCGGTTCGCGCGCCCACCTCGTGGACGACGTCGCTGATGCGAGGCGTTGCATGCTCATCCCGATGATGTTCGTGTTCTCCGCACGACATCATCGTGGCCTACCTGTTGTTCGTCACGATCCACGCCACCTGGGCGCACTGCAATTTCGGCCCGACGCATCAAGTGGCTGGAGCCCTACCTGATCTCCGCCGAGGTTCCACCACTGGCATCACACGTCGCAGAAAGAGGCGATCGACAAGAACTTCGCCATCCACTTCCCGTGGATCGACAAGCTCTTCGGCACCTACTACTTACCCGGAGGACAGGTGGCCGGACACCTACGGCCTGGACAACGAGAAGATACCGGCCGGCTTCTGGGGCCAGACCTTCTATCCGTTCAGCCGGAAGAAGCGTAGCGCCGCTAGAAGTTCAGGGACGTCAGCGGAACGTCCTTGGGCAGCTTCCGCGCCCCTGCTCGTCGCCCGCACCAGGCCCAGGGCCTTCATGACCTTGACGGTCATGAAGCCGAAGTCGTATTCCGATTCCTCGTGGCTCAGCCGCAGCAGGCCCGGGGAATGGTGATGGTTGTTCTGCAGGCAGGCGCTGAAGGTCGCGGTGACGGGCAGCCACTCGCCGATGTTCATCGCGTTGTCGCGCTCGTCGTCGTAGCGCCGGTAGCCGAACCGCCGATCGTGGGTCCAGTAGTTCTGGATCATGTTGATCCACAGCGCGAAGACCCGGAACGCCGAACCAGATGACGGCCGCGAAGCGCAGGTCGCCCACCAGCAGCCACAGCAACCAGAAGTTGAACACCTGGGCGACCACGGCGAACACGGGGTTCGAGACGAGGCGAAACGACCAGGACTCGAAGATGTCGTCGGTGGCCATGTTGGCTTCGCATCTTGTAGGGCATCACGCAGAGATAGAGCGTCCGCCAGAAACCATCGGACGGCGAGCTTGTTGGGATCTCCGGGGTGGTCGGAGAACTTGTGGTGCAGCCGGTGCCGGTTCACCCAGGTGACCGGATTGACGTAGACCCCGAACGTGTTGTTCACGACCGTGATCGCCTTGACGAACCACTCCTTGTAGTCGAGCGCGCGATGGGCGATCCCCATATGGATCACGCGAAGACAGATACAGCCCGCCGACGAACCAGCACGCCACGAAATACGCCGCGCCGATCAGCAAGCCGGTCCAGGGACCGATGTCGGGCGGTGCGAAGTACATGCACGCCAGCGCGTAGGCGACGATGAGCGCGTAGCCGACGATGTTGTAGCCCTTCATGAAGGACCCCCTTCGGATTGACGCGTCTGCGCGTCGGGGTGGCTCGCGGCGCGTCGAGGGAAGGACGACCGCGAACTCAGAAAGACTAGCGGGGTGGCGGCTCCTGCGCCGACGGGAATCGCGGCGCGCGCTTCTCGCGGATGGCCGCCACGCCCTCGCGCACGTCCTCGCCCATGAAGGTGAGCATCTCGAGCGCGATGGACTGATCGAAGATCGGCCCGGCCAGCCGCAGCCAGTTGTTGAGGCTCTTCTTGGTCCAGCGGATCGCCTGCTGGCTGCCACGGCCGAGCTTGTCGGCCACCTCCAGCGCCCTCGGCATGAGCTGCTCGGGCGGCACGCAGAGGCTGACGAGCCCGATGCGCTCGGCCTCCTTGCCGTCGATGAACTCCGAGGTCAGCAGGTAGTACTTGGCCTTGGCCATCCCGCACAGCAGCGGCCACAGGATCGCGGCGTGGTCACCGGCTACCACGCCCAGCTTGGTGTGACCGTCAGTGAATCTTGCAGATTCGGAAATAATGCTGACATCTGCCATCAGGGCGACCACCAGCCCGGCCCCCACCGCCACGCCGTTGATGGCCGAGACCACCGGTTTCTCGAGGTTGATCATGTTGTAGACGATGTCGGAGGCTTCCTTCACCGTCCGGGCCAGCCGCTTGGGGTCGCGCGCGTTGGCCTCCACCATATTCAGATCGCCGCCGGCGGAGAAGGCCCGGCCCGCTCCCGTGACGACGGCTACGCGGGCGTCGTCGTCGGCGTCGAGCGTCAGCCACACCTGGGTGAGCTCCCAATGGAGCCGATCGTTGGTCGCGTTGAGCACCTCGGGACGGTTGATCGTGATCAGCACCACACCGTTGGCCTTGCGCTCGAACGTGAGGTGCTGGTATTGGGTGTAGTCCATTGGACGGCCTCCGGGCCCCATCCTACTACTGCAGACTGTTCAGAAAGGCGACATGCGACCGACCGACAGGCTGACAGCCGAGAACGATCGGCTACGGCTGCGCGTCGAAGCCCTCGAGCGCCTCGCCGCCGAGAGCCGGCAAGCGGAAGAAGCCCGACGCCAGAACGAGGAAGAGACGCGGCGGGGCGCCGAGGAGCGTCGCCGGCGCGAGATCGCGGTGCTCGGGCGTGTGACCGCCGACGTCAGCGTGACGGTCAATCTCGACTCCGTCCTCGAGCAGGTGGCCGAGGGCGCGCGCGAGTTGTCGGGCGGCGACCTGGTCGGTGTGGCCCTGCGCGAGAGCGATACCGACGCGATGATCTTTCGCTACTGGTCCGGCGTCCACGGCGTGAACAACGCCACGCTGCGCGTGGACGGCGGCACCGGGCTGGCGGCGCGCGTGATGTCGCTCGGCCGGGCCGTGCGGACCGATCGCTACGCCAGCGATCCGAGCATCGGCAAGGAGTACGTCGCCGCCGCCGAGCACGAGACCATCGCGTCACTGCTGGCCGTGCCGATCGTCATCGGCCATCGCGTCGAGGGCATCATCTACGTCGGCAATCAGCTTCCCCGCGCCTTCACCGAGCTGGACGAGGCGAGCGTGCAGCGTCTGGCCGATCAGGCCAGCCTCGCCATCCAGAACGCGCGCCAGTTTCGCGGGCACGTCCGCCGGCAGGAGGAGCTGGCGGTGCTGTACGACATCGTCCGCGTCTTCAGCGGTCCGCTCGGCAGTGACGCGTTCATCGAGGCCGTGCACCCCCTGCTGGGGCGCCTGCTCGACGTCCGCCGGATGCTGGCCCTGCGCTGGGATGCGGACGTGCGCGCGTTCGAGCTGGTGTGGGCGTCGGCGCCGGGCTGGTCGCCCGACGACACCGCGCTCGAGACGCGGGTGGTCGAGGGCGGCCGCGTGATCCGGACCGCCGACTACCTCGCCATCTGCGAGGCCGAGGGCGTGAAGCCGTCCGCCTTCGCGCACGGACTGCGGCACGCGACGCTGGTGCCGATGAGCCTCGTCGATCGCGCCGTCGGCGTGCTCGCCCTCTGGAGCGCGGACCGCGCGTTCTCGCGGGCCGATGAGGAGCTGCTGACGACGGTCGCCGCCCTGACGGCGGCGCGGCTCGCGCGCTAGCGGCGCCGCACCTACGGGACCCGGCGAGCGGACCAGGGCGCCGGCGGCCCCTGAGATGCGCGGACCGTGCCGTCCTCGATGGCGTCGGCGGTCACCCGCCCGTTGAACGTCTGACCCCCGGCGATGAACGTGATCCGAGAGCCGATCATCTTCGCGTCGGTCAGGATCTGCTCGCGGCCGTCGGCGGAGAGCGTGCCGTCCAGCGTCTGGTATCGCTGCGTCAGCGTCAGCCGGGCGTCGCGCTCGCCCAGGCGCATCTGCCAGATTCCTTCGGCGTGGCCGGGGATCACCCAGAAGTAGAGCGTGTGGATGCGGCTGGGGCCCTGAAAGCGCTGCACCCGATCGGCGGTCCAGTCGCCCATGGCGAAGTCGTGCGACACCAGCCGGCTGCCGGGCGCGAGCTCGCCGAGGAGCTTCGGTCGGAGCTTGAGGTTGACGTCGTCGCGGAGATAGATCGCGACCACCGTGGCGGAATGAAGGTCGGTGATGAAGATGTCCTGCCAGAGGAAGGTCACTCGGTCGGCGACGCCGGAGGTCTGCGCCGACTCGCGGCTCGTCTGCACGAGCGGCGCGTCGATCTCCACGCCGACCCCGCGCGCTCCGAACTGCCGCGCCGCCGCGATCACCAGGCGGCCGTCGCCACTGCCCAGATCGAAGACGGTGTCCTCGGGGCCCACCGAGGCCATGCGCAGCATCTCGACGCCGACCTGCTCCGGCGTGGCGACGAAGAGAATATCCGGACCCGGGTAGTGCGCGCGGAAGTCGGCGCAGCCGGCCAGTGCGACGAGGGGCGCCAGGGAGAGACCCAGCAGCTGGCGCCGGCCGATCAGCGCGGAGGAGTACGACGGTTCAGCCGTTGACCTCCGGCTCGCCCTCGCCGGCTTCGGCGTTTGGATGGGGTGCGGGCTTGAACCCGAGATCATACGGTCGACCGATCGCGGGTTTGCCCTTCATGGGCTGGACGGCGGCCATCTTCCGCGAGACTCGCGCCGGACGCTGCTTGCGGATGGGTGTCTTCCTGCTCCTGGCCATGGCGACCTCCACCCCTGGCAGGTGCGAACATCGTGCCCGCCATCGTGGCTAGAACAGCGCGATCGGGTTGGTCGGGGAGCCGGTGGCTCGCTCGAGGACCAGAGGCGCCAGCGTCAGCATGAACTCCCAGCGCCGGTAGCGCGCGCACGCCTGCGCCAGCTCCTCCAGGTTGCCGTTGTCGATCAGCCACATGCCCATGGCCACGAGACTCACCACGTGCAAGGCATTGCCGATACGGGGATAGGGCAGGGGGCTGACGTCGTTGTGGGTATCGGTCCCGAGCATGGCGACCGAGCGCTCGCGAATCCACGGCAGCGAGGCCACGTGCACGGCCGGCGAGCCATCCTTACCCGGATTGCGCGCGCCCTCGGCGCGACGCCGGCCGTAGTAGCCGGTGCGCACGAGCAAGATGTCGCCCGGCTCGACGCGCACGCCCTGGGCCTTCTCGGCGGCCTCGAGGTCTTCCGGCATCACACCCTCGCCGGCCTCGAGCCAGCGGCCCTTCACGGCGGCGACGTCGAGCAGCACGCCGCGGCTCACCACGCCGTCGCGCAGCAGATCGACGGCCTCGACCTGGGCACCCTCGCGCGAGGTGATCAGGTTGCAGGAGCGGCCGTTGTACATGCGCCCGTCCCAGAAGTAGTGGGCCGGGGTGTCGATGTGCGTGATCGTGTAGCCGTGAAAGACCATGCCGATGAACTCGGCGGCGCCGCGCCGCTCGAGGATCCGGTCGCGACTGGCCGTGTCGCGGCCCTCGCCGCTGTCCACCATGAAGCGCATCGGCTGGAAGCCCGTGTCGGCGGTGATCTCGGTGGAGATCGGCCGCGAGCAGCTCACCGACACGCCTTCATGCACCAGCGCGGCGGCACGCTTGCGCTTGTCGGGCGTGATGAAGTTCAGCGTGCCCAGCTGGTCGTCGGCGCCCCAGCGGTTCCAGTTGCTGAGCGAGTCGAGCATCTTGAGGACGTCAGCTTCGGTCGGGATCTGGCTCATGGCGGTGTTTCTATCATATGGGGGGCCTCGAAAGGGCCCCCCAAGCCCCCCGCGCTGCGCGCCCCGGCGGAGCCGTGGCGCTCCGCGAACGTGAAATGGAATGCGGAGGCTTGTGAACAGCCGCCGGCGCGGCTACGCGGGCGCGATTTCGACGAAGGTGCTGTTGAACGCGGCGGCGGCGGCCGGGGAGGCGCGGTCGCCGGTGAGGACGTTGGCGCAGCCGTGCGTGTCGTGGCCGTGGGCGTCGGGTGTGAACCAGGCGCCTTCCTTGATGGAGACGCAGCCGGGCGCGATGCGATCGGTCACCCGCGCCGGGCAGCACGGTGGCTCCGCGCTCGTTGAACACGCGCACCGATCTGGCCATCGACGATGCCGCGCGCGGCCGCGTCAGCCGTGTTCATCCAGACATCGTCGCGGTCGGCCCGCGAGAGGATCGGCTGGTTGTCGTGGATCGAGTGTGTGCGCGCCCGCGACTTCGGGGTGACCAGCCGCAGCGGATGCCGTCCCTCCTCGGGATCGGGAATCCACGTCGGAATCGGTGAGATCGCCCCGAGCCCGTAGGGGTCGGGGTTGGCCGCGATGGCCATCGAGTAGATCTCGATCTTCCCCGACGGCGTGGTGAACGGATGGTGCTCGGGATCGCGGATCTCGCGGGCAAAGGCGACGGCGTCCTCTGGCGCGGGCAGGCGGGCCAGCCCCTTCGCGCGGAAGGTGTCGAAGTCGTCGATCGTGTCCTTGGTGAGCTCGCGCAGCCACTGCTCTTCGCTCTTGTCGTTGTAGCCCGACGAGGCCGAGCCGGCCGGCCAGGTCGGCGCAGATGTCGATGTCGTTGCGGCACTCGTACATCGGCGCGATGGCCTGCTTCATGAAGAGCGTGTAGTGGCCGGCGCCCGCCCACGGCGTGTGGACGTCGTTGCGCTCCCAGAACGTGGTGGCCGGCAGCAGGATGTCGGCGTACCGCGCGGTCGGCGTCATGAACTGATCGTGCACGACCATGAACTCGAGCTTCTCGGCGGCGGCCACGCTCTTGGCGACGTTGGGCGCCTGGTTGAAGAGATCGCCACCCACCGAGTAGACCATCTTGATGTCGGCCGGATAGCCGCCGGCCTTGCCGCGCGCGAGCACGTCGGCCAGCAGCGGCGTCGCCACGCGCGCGTTCGCCGGGTTCGGCCCGGGCGGCAGGCTCTTGATCCCGCCGCGGCCGGTGGCGCCGTTGCTGACGCCGGAGTTACCGCCCACCGTGCCCACGCTGCCGGTGATCGCGCAGAGCGCGTAGGCCGCGCGGTGGAACTGCTCGCCGTGGATCGTGCGCCCGGGCGCGTAGCCGCACTGCAACGCGGCCGGCTTCGTCGTGGCGTACTCGATGGCCAGGCGACGGATCGTCTCGGCCGGCATGCCGGTGATGGCCGCGGCCCACTCCGGCGTCTTGCGCACACCGTCGGCGAGACCGAGCAGGTACGAGCGGTACGAGGCGTGAGCGGGCGCGCCCGGCGGCAGGTGCGCCTCGTCGAAGCCCAGCACGTGCCGATCGAGGAAGGCCTGGTCGTGCAGCCCCTCGGTGACGATCACGTAGGCCATGGCGATGAGCGCGGCGGCGTCGGTCGACGGCCGGATGAACACGTGCTCGTCGGCCAGCTCGTAGCTGGTGCGGGTTTGGCGCGGATCCACGCAGATGATCCGCATCCCGTGCTTCTTGGCCAGCTTCAGGTACTGCAGCGTGCCGGTGCCGAAGGTGCCGTCGCCGGGGCTCCAGCCCCACATGATCATGAGCCGGGAGTTGACGTAGTCGGTGGGCTCGCGGCCACCACTCTTGTAGTCGGCCTTGGCGCCGTAGGTCATGTGCACCGAGAACACCTCGGCCTCGGCCGAGATGTTCGACCACAGCTCCGTGCAGCCGCCGAACATGTGGAGCAGCCGCTGGGCGGTGATGCGCGCGTTGTGCAGGATCGAGAGGCTGCCGGTGCGTGAGCAGTCGAGGATGGCCGCCGGCCCGTAGGTATCGCGGATGCGGCGCATCTGGCGCGCCACCTCGTCCAGCGCCTCGTCCCACGAGATCCGCTCGAACTGTCCGCTGCCGCGCGGGCCGATCCGACGCAGGGGGTAGCGCAGCCGGTCGGGGTGGTTCACCCGCTCGCCCTGGCCGAAGCCGCGCACGCACGCGTGCAGCGGAGGCATCTCGGGGGTCCACTTGCGCGGATCGGTGCTGATCTTGACGATCTGGCCGTCGCGGACGTGGGCGTTGACCACACAGCGGCCGCCGCAGTTGTGGCCGCACGTGCTGGTGACCACCGTCTCGCCTGGTGCGGCGGCCGGTCGGGGGGCTTCGTAGACGGTCGCTCGGCTCATGGTTCGACCAGGATATCACTGCCCCTGCTATAACTCTGGGGTCATGTCCGACCCGACCTTCGGAGCGCTGTGCGCGCTCGCCTCAGCGCTCGCCTGGTCGGTGACCAGCCTGATGGCCCGCACGCTCATTCCCCACTACGGCTCGGTCACCATCAACGCGGTGCGCTCGGGGGCCGCGGGCGTGCTGCTCCTGGTCCTCGTCATGGCCGTCGACGGGCCGCACACGCTGTTCGCGATGTCGGGCGCGACCTTCGTGCAGCTGACGGTGTCGATCGTGGCGGCCATCGGCATCGGCGACACGGTGTTCTTCGAGAGCACGCGCGCCATCGGCCTCAGCCGGGCGATGACGATTGCCACGACCTATCCGGTGGGCGCCGCGCTGCTCGCCGCGGCATTTCTGAACGAGCCGCTCACGGTTCCGGTGATGGTCGGCACGCTGCTGACCCTGGGTGGCGTGGCACTCATCGTCAGCGTCCGGTCGGGCGACGCGCGCCCCGAGCGGCTGGCGTTCGGCGTGTGGACGGCGGTGGTGGCTGCGGTGGCGTGGGCGGTCTCGACCGTCATGATGAAGGTGCCACTGAGCGAGATCGATCCGCTCACGGCTCAGGCTATCCGCTTACCGCTGGCCTCCGTCCTGCTGTGGCTGACGCCGTGGACGTGGGGCGCGGTCGGCGCGATGCGCAAGGCCGGCCGCGGCCCGCTGGTGACGATCGGCATGCTCAGCCTCGTCACCGCCGCCAGCTCGGTCCTGTTCGTGGCGAGCCTCAAGTACGCGGGGGTGGCCGTGGGGTCGGTCCTGTCCGCGACGGCCCCCGTGTTCGCGCTGCCGCTCGGCGTGCTGTTCCTGGGCGAGCGAATCTCGCGAACCACCATCGCCGGCGTGCTGCTGGCGCTGAGCGGCGTGGTCGTTCTGCAGCTCTAGGGTAGGCCTAGGCGGACGCTCGGTAGACGACGTCGCCGCCGACCAGCGTCAGCACCGGACGGATCTCGGCGATGCGGTCCTCGGGGCAGGTGAAGACGTCGTCGGAGAGCACGATCAGGTCGGCGCGCTTGCCGGGCTCGAGCGTGCCCAGCTCGGTCTCCTGAGCGACGGCGTACGCGTTCCAGGAGGTGAACGAGCGGACCGCCTCCTCGCGCGTCATCCGCTGCTCCGGCTGCCAGTGCGGATCGTCGCCGGTGCGGGGCCGACGCGTCACGGCGGCGTGGATACCGTAGAACGGGTTCGGGCTCTCGACCGGGAAGTCCGAGCCGCCGGCGATGACGACGCCGGTGGCCAGCAGCGAGCGCCAGGCGTAGGCGCCGCGCAGGCGCTCCGGGCCGAGGCGCTCGGCCGCCCACGCCATGTCCGAGGTGCAGTGCGTCGCCTGCATGCTCGGCAGCACGCCGAGCGCGCGAAAGCGGGGGATGTCGTCGTCGGCCAGGATCTGCGCGTGCTCGACCCGCAGACGATGGTCGGGACGCGGGGCGCGGCCGAGCGCCCGCTCGAAGGCGTCGAGCACGAGCGGTTGGCGCGATCGCCGATGGCGTGCACGCACACCTGGAAGCCGCGCGTCGCCGCCTCGAGCGTGACGCCCTCGATCTCGTCGCCCGGCACCAGGACCAGGCCGGTGTTGCCCGGGTCGTCGCAGTAGGCGTCGTGCAGCGCGGCGCCGCGCGAGCCGAGGGCGCCGTCGGCCATGAGCTTCACCGCGCCGACGCGTCAGCCGGCCGTCGCCGAAGCTCTCCGGGCCGCGCTCGCGGTAGTACGCCCAGGTCGACTCCGAGCGCCGCGCCACCGCCACGTAGTTCCGGAACGGGAACTCGCCGCGCTCGAGCAGGCGCCGGTAGGACGCCAGCGCGTAGAGCTCGGCGCCCATCTCGTGGATGCCGGTGAGCCCGACGGCCAGGCAGTCGGCGATGCACTCGCGCGACCGCGCGGTCGAACTGCTCGTCGGACGGCCGCGGCTCGACCGCTTGCAGCAGGCGACTGGGCGGTGTCGATGAGGAGGCCGGTGGGCTCACCCGCGCGCGTCGCGGGCGATGAGGCCGCCCGACGGATCGGGCGTGTGCGCGGTCGATGCCGGCCGACGGCCAGCGCGGCCGAGTTCGCCCACGTCGCGTGGCCATCGATGCGCACCAGCGCCACCGGGTGCTCGGGCGCCGTCGCGGTCGAGCGAGGCCTTGGTGGGAAACGCGCGGCTGGGCCAGAGATTCTGATCCCAGTTCCGTCCGGTGATCCACTCGCCGGGCGGCCGCACGGCCGCGCGCTCGCCGACGCGGCGGGCGATGTCCTCCTCGGACGCAAGTCCGCGCGCGTCGAAGCTGAGCCGTCCGCGCGCCAGGTGCATCAGGTGGCCGTGGGCGTCGACGAGCCCCGGCAGCACGGCGCGGCCGCCGAGGTCGATGCACGGCCTCGCCGACATCCGGATTCACGTCGGCACGTCGCCCGACGAAGGCGATCCGTCCGTCGCGCACGACCAGCGTGTCGACGATGGTGCCGGCGGCGTCGAGCGTGTAGATGCGCCCGTTGGTCAGGAGCATGGAGCTGGCGCCGGGGGCGCGGGCTCAGACGTCCAGGCGTTCCTGGTCTGGACGGCGGGTCTGCACGTTGAAGCGGCCGTCGTAGATCGGCCGGCCGCCCGTCGTGGGCCCCGGATACTGCACGAAGAGCATGACCCCGCCGGTCTCGGTGACCAGCGGCTCCTCGAAGTGCGGATCGGGATAGTAGAGCATCGTGCCGGGGCGGTAGGTCTGGCCGCCGATGCGGAACTCGCCCTCGACGATGTACCAGACCTGGGCGAAGTCGTGCTGGTGGCGCGGATGGTGGGCGCCGGGCTCGTAGCGCACCAGGCCCGCGTTCGGCTCGGTGGGCCGGTCGGGCCGTGGATGAAACAGCATCTTGCTCCACTGGCCATCCCAGCGCAGCGTCTCCCACTCTCGGTCGTCCACGTGCACGGCTTCCATCGGCAGATGCCCGCTGCGCGCGATCGGCTGGGCGGTGATCGGATCGGTCATGGCACGTCCTCCACGCCGGGAGTGTACTCCGGCGCCGCCGTGTCGCGGACCGGTCAGGCAGGCGTTTCGTAGAGGCGCAGGCCCGGGATGTCGCGGAAGTCCTGAGTGTTTACCGTCCACAGCGTCGCCGTCGTGCGCGAGGCACCGTGGCCGCGATGGCGATGTCGAATCATCCGCTGGCGCGGGCGAGCGAGCTGCCGATAGAGGCGGGCGGCGATGGTCGCCTCCGATCGGACCGAACGGCAGGGCGCGGTGCGGCAGGGAACAGGTCGCTCCTGATGGGCGATCTCGGCCGCGCTCCGCGGCCCGCGAGGTACTCGTAGAGGACGAGGGCGGGAATGCCGAGGCGTTCGCCGAGTCCGGACAGTGCTGGTCAGGGCGGGCAGCAGGTGTCGGGGTCCGGTCAGCGCGTCGACGAGCACTGACGTGTCGACCAGGATCACCGTGGCGGGCGGCGGCCCCAGCGGCGCCGGGCGGCGCGGATTTCACGCAGCTCGGCGTCCACCTCGGCCCGGGATCGCGTCGGAGGCGCCTTGCTTGATCTCGTCCAGCACGGCCAGCATTCGTCGTGCGCTCCTCATCGCTCAGCTTGTCGGAGCGCGCCTCGTAGTCCTTGATAGACTCTCGGACGACGTGGCTCAGCGGACGACGGAGCCTGGCCGCGAGTCGACGCAGTCGACTCGACGGTCTCGTCGTCGAGCGTGAACGTGACCTTCACCATACTGTGCCATACTACCATACCGATATGGCGAGGCTGGTCGGCGGCCTCGAGGCCGGCGGGACCAAGTTCGTGTGCGCCGTGGGCACCGGCCCCGACGACGTTCGCGCGGAGCGCGAGTTCCCACGACCACGCCGGCGGAGACGATCGCCAGCGTGGTGGAGTTCTTCACCGAGCAAGCCGCGCGCATCGCCGCTCGCCGCCTCGGCATCGCCAGCTTCGGGCCCGTCGATCTCGATCCGCGCTCGACGAACGTTCGGCTCGATCACGACCACGCCCAAGGCGGGCTGGCGGCACGTCGATCTCGTCGGTCCGCTGCGCCGCGCACTCGACATTCCGGTCGCCTTCGACACCGACGTGAACGGCGCGGCGCTGGCCGAGCATCGCTGGGGCAGCGCGCGGGGCGTGCGCTCGCTGGTCTACGTCACCGTCGGCAGCGGGATCGGCGGCGGCGCGGTCATGCAATGGCCGGCCGGTGCACGGGCTCGTCCATCCGGAGATGGGCCATCAGCGACTGCCGCACGACCGCGCGCGCGATCCGTTCCCCGGCGTGTGTCCGCATCACGGCGACTGCTGGGAGGGTCTGGCCTCGGCGCCGGCGCTCGCGGCACGCTGGGGGCAGGATCCGGCGATCGCTGCCCGACGCGCATCCGGCCTGGGATCTCGAGGCGGACTACCTGGCGCTCGGCCTGGCCAACGTGGTCCTCGTGCTCTCGCCCGAGCGGATCGTGCTCGGCGGTGGCGTCATGGCGCGCGCATGCCTCTTGCCGATGGTGCGGAGCGAAGCTCGCGGGCGTCCTCGCCGGCTACGTGCGCGTCGCCGGCGCTCGGGAAAGGCGATCGAGAGCTACCTGGTGACGCCGCGCTCGGCGATCGGGCGGGAGTGCTCGGGGCGATGGCGCTGGCGATGAGGCGGTCGGCCAGAGTGGACGGCGAGTCGAAGCGACGCCGAGCTAAAACCGGCGGCGGCCGCCCATGGTGCGCTTGCGCAGGCGCAGCGACTTCGGCGTGACCTCGAGCAGCTCGTCCTCGCGGATCCACTCCAGGCACTGCTCGAGGTTCATGATGCGCGGGGGCGTGAGCTTGATGCCCTCGTCGGAGGTCGAGGCGCGCATGTTGGTGAGCTTCTTTTCCTTCGTGATGTTGACGTCGAGATCGTTGTCGCGCGAGTTCTCGCCGACGATCTGGCTCTCGTAGACCTGATCGCCGGGACCGATGAACATCGTGCCGCGCGCCTGGAGGTTGTCGATGGCGTAGCCGGTGGTCCGGCCGGTCCGGTCCGCGACCAGCGCGCCGTTCTGGCGGTGCGCGATGTCGCCCTGCCAGGCGTCCCAGCCGTCGAACAGGTGGTTCAGCAAGCCCGTGCCGCGCGTGTCGGTCAGGAACTCGGTGCGGTAGCCGATGAGCCCGCGCGAGGGGATCCGGTACTCGAGGCGCACGCGGCCGGTGCCGTGGTTGACCATCTTGGTCATGCGGCCCTTGCGCGGGGCGACCTTCTGCGTGACGGCACCGATGAACTCCTCGGGGATGTCGATGACCAGGTGCTCCATCGGCTCGAGCGTCTTGCCCGCCTCGTCCTTCTTGGTGATGATCTCGGGCTTGCCGACCTCCACCTCGAAGCTCTCGCGGCGCATGATCTCGATGAGGATGGCCAGCTGCAGCTCGCCGCGGCCGGAGACGCGGAACGTGTCGGGTGAGTCCGTCTCCTCGACGCGGACGCCGGGATTGAGCTTGCGCTCCTTCATGAGCCGCTCGCGCAGCTGCGGCGAGGTGACGAAGCGGCCTTCCTTGCCGGCGAACGGCGAGACGTTGGACGAGAACAGCATCGAGACGGTGGGCTCGTCGATGCGGATGAGCGGCAGCGCCACGGGATTCTCGAGGTCGCCGACCGTCTCGCCGATGTCGATGGTCTCGATGCCGGCGATGGCGACGATCTCCCCCGCGTTGCCCTCCGGGATCTCGATACGCTTCAGCCCCTCGTAGCCATACAGCACGGTGACCTTGGCCTGCTCCACGGAACCGTCGCGATGAACCACCGAGATCCGGTCGGCCTGGCGGACGCGCCCGTTGACCAGGCGCCCGATGATCGAGCCGGCCGACGTAGTCGTCCCAGTCGAGCATGGTGACCCGGAACTGCAGCCCCAGCGCGGGGTCGAAGCGGGGCGGGGGCACCGTGGTCAGGATGGTATCGAAGAGGGGCTCCAGCGTCTGGCCGTCGATCTTGAGGTCGGTGGTGGCCGTGCCGGTCCGGGCGTTGGTGTAGAGGACCGGGAACTCCAGCTGATCCTCGGTGGCCTCGAGGTCGATGAAGAGGTCGTAGACCTCGTCGAGCACCTCGGCCGGGCGCGCGTCCGAGCGGTCGATCTTGTTGATGACCACGATCGGCGGCAGCCCGGCTTCCAGCGCCTTCTTGAGCACGAAGCGCGTCTGGGGCAGCGGGCCCTCGGCGGCGTCGACCAGCAGGAGCACCCCGTCGACCAGCGTCAGCGTCCGCTCGACCTCGGAGCCGAAGTCGGCGTGGCCGGGGGTGTCCACGATGTTGATGTGGACGTCCTTGTAGTTGATGGCCGTGTTCTTGGCCATGATGGTGATGCCCTTCTCGCGCTCCAGGTCCATCGAGTCCATGATTCGCTCGGCGACGGCCTGATTCTCGCGGAAGAGCCCCGATTGCCAGAGCATGGCGTCGACCAGGGTGGTCTTGCCGTGGTCGACGTGGGCGATGATCGCAATGTTACGGATGCTGTCGCGCTGCTGCATCTGCCCATCGTACCATGGCCCCGCGCCTTAGCCCGCGCCCGGGCGTTCACCGTGCGGCGCGCTGCTATAATGACCGCCACGTTCACCCCTCCGGAGGACTTGCGATGATCCGGTTCCTGACAGCGCTCGTCGGTGCGGTGGTGCTCACGTTCGGAGTGGCGTCGGCCCAGGCCCCCGCGCCCACGCCGCCCGCCACGCCGGCGCCGGCCCCGGCGGCGAAGAAGGCGCCCACCGCCGTCATCACGCTCGAGAAGGGCGGCGAGATCGTGCTGGAGTTCTGGCCTCAGGACGCGCCCAAGCACGTCGAGAACTTCATCAAGCTCGCCAACGCGAAGTTCTACGACGGTCAGCGCGTGCACCGGGTCGAGCCGAACTTCGTGGTGCAGTTTGGCGACCCCCAGTCCAAGACGCTGCCGATGGACGACCCGAAGCTGGGTAGCGGCGGCCCCGGCTACACGATCAAGGCCGAGTTCAACAAGCGGCCCTTCGACCGCGGCGTGCTGGGCATGGCCCGCACGAACGACCCCGACTCCGCCGGCAGTCAGATCTACATCATGCTCGGCCCGTCCCACTTCCTGAACGGCAAGTACACCGCCTTCGGCAAGGTGGCCAGCGGCATGGGCGTGGTCGACCAGATCAAGGTCGGCGACCGCATCAAGACCGTCCGCATCATCCAGTAAATCCCCGACGCCTTACAGGAGAATCTCGTGACGCAGACTGCCGTCATCACGCTCGACAACGGTCAAGAGATCCACCTCGAGTTCTTCCCGGCCGACGCGCCCAAGACGGTGGAGAACTTCGTGACGCTCGCCAAGAAGGGCTTCTACAACGGCCTCACCTTCCACCGCGTGGTGCCCGACTTCGTCGTGCAGGGCGGCTGCCCCAAGGGCAACGGCACCGGCGGGCCCGGCTACACCGTCCCGGCGGAGTTCAACAAGCAGAAGCACCTGCGCGGCAGCCTGGCGATGGCTCGCAGCCAGCATCCCGACTCGGCCGGTAGCCAGTTCTACATCACCTACGGCCCCACGCCGCACCTCGACAACAACTACACCGTGTTCGGGCGGGTGACCTCCGGCATGGAGCACGTGGACCGGATCAAGCAGGGCGACCGGATGAAGACGGTCGTCATCAACGAGGCCTGAGAGCCATGGCCTGGTCGCTCCTCATTCGCGGTGGCACCGTGGTCGACGGCAGCGGCAGCCCGGCCCGGGCGGCCGACGTCGCCGTCGAGGGCGAGCGCATCGCCGCGGTGGGGCCGGGGCTCAGCGGCCAGGCCGATCGGGTCATCGATGCCGCCGGCAAGATGGTCTCGCCCGGCTTCATCGACATGCACTCGCACTCCGACCTCTTCTACTTCGCCTGCCCGTCGGCCGAGTCCAAGATCCGCCAGGGCGTGACCACGGAAGTCGTCGGCATGTGCTCGTTCTCCCAGGCGCCGCTGCGTCCCGACCAGCGGGACATCGTGCGGGGCTGGGCCGGCGGCATCGGCGCCAGCCTGGACCTGGGCTGGGAGACCTTCGCGCAGTATCTGGACGCGCTGCGGGCCGTCCGGCCGTCGGTGAACATCGCGCACTTCGTCGGCCACGGAGCGCTGCGCATCGCGGCCATGGGCTTCGAGGCGCGCCCGGCCGGCAGCGACGACATGAAGGGGATGCAGCGCCTGCTCGGCGAGGCCATGGACGCCGGCGCGTTCGGCTTCTCGACCGGGCTCGTCTACGCGCCGAGCGCCTACTCCGACACGGCCGAGCTGATCGCGCTGGCGAAGTCGATGTCGTCGCGCGGCGGCTATTACTTCTCCCACATCCGCGGCGAGTCCTCGATGCTGCTCGACTCGATCAACGAGGCGATCCGCATCGGCGAGGAGGGCGGCGTGGCCGTGCAGGTCTCGCACGTCAAGGCCTCCGGCAAGGAGAACTGGCCGAAGATCGACGCGGCGCTCCGTCTCTTCGAGACCGCGCGGGCCCGCGGCGTGGACGTGCTGGGCGACGTCTATCCCTACAACGCCGGCAGCACCAAGCTCGACAACATGATGCCGACCTGGGCCCACGACGGCGGCATCGGCAAGCTGCTCGAGCGCCTGGCCGACCGCGCCACGCGGCGCCGCATCGTCGAGGAGTGTCTGATCGACGGCGAGCGGTGGGGCACGGTCTCGCAGGGTGGCATCGGCTTCGACCAGGTGTTCATCGCCACCTGCAAGCGCCGCGAGCTGGAGGGCCTCAACCTCGCGCAGATCGCCCGGCAGTCGGGGATGGCGCCGGCCGAGGTGCTGATGAACCTGCTGCTGGAGGAGAAGTGCACGGTCGGCATGGTGAGCTTCTCGCAGAGCATCGAGAACGTCTCCAAGGTGCTCGCGCACCCGGCCCTGATGATCGGCTCCGACTCGATCCCGCTCTACGAGGGCGAGGGCGATCGGCCCGGCAAGCCGCACCCGCGCACCTACGGGACGTTCCCCCGCGTGCTCGGTGAGTACGCGCGCGAGCGGCGGCTGTTCTCGCTGGAGACCGCCGTCCACAAGATGACCGGCATGGCGGCGACCCGTCTCGGGCTGCGCGAGCGCGGCCTGGTGCAGCCCGGGTACTTCGCGGACCTCACGGTCTTCGATCCGGCGACCGTGAAGGACGAATCGACCTACGCCGAGCCGCATCGGTATCCGACCGGCATCCCCTACGTGCTCGTCAACGGCGCCGTCGTGGTCGACGACGGCCGGATGGGCGCCGCGCGGCCGGGCGCATCCTGACGCCGAAGTAGCGCATCACGTGGCGGGCCAGATCGGGCCCGCCCACGGCACTACATCAGTCGATGCTTGCTGGCGTAGGCCACGGCTTGCAGTCGGCTGTGCACGCCAAGCTTGCCGAAGAGGTTCCGGAGGTGATTGCGCACCGTACCCCGGCGCACCCGCAGGCGCTCGGCGATGGCCGCATTGCCGAGGCCTTCGATCAGCAGATGCAGCACCTCGACCTCGCGTCGGGATAGCGCGGGAGCTCCGCCCGTCTCCACCGTGCTGGCCGCGAGCGCCAGCCGCTCGCCATGAGCGCCGTCGTCTCCGGCCACCGTCACGTCGCGGAAGAGATGAACCACCTGCGGTCCCGGCGAGCCGTCCACGCTGAGGACGCTGACGTTGAGCCAGAGCGGCCGGCCGGCCCGGGTGCGGGTTCGCATGTCGAAGCTGTGCACCGGCTCGCGCCGGCACGCGAGCGACATGATCTGGCACACCGGCGAGCACAGCGCGTTGTCGTCGCAGCCGACGAAGACCTCCCAGCAGGGCCGGCCGAGGACCTCGCGGCTCGTGCAGCCGAAGATGTGCTCGGCGGCAGCATTCCAGAACGTGATCTGTCCGTCGCTCCCATGACCGCGCCCCGTCCCCGGTCCGCCAGGGTGGTCTCCAGTCCGGCTTCTCGGTCGAACGCATCTGGCGTCTCCTCCGTGTCGAGCTCCGGACCGTCAGGCCCCTGCCGCCCCGGGGCATTAGCGCGTCGGTCGCTCCCACCGCAGGGCGTGTCACGGGCGTGCCACGCGCCGGTAAGAGATTTCTCATGTGCCTTTCATCGCGGTCTCATCGACCGTCGATATCGTCTCTGGCGTCGGCACAGCCGCGGTCATGGAGTGCCGCTCAGGAGACAGACAACATGAAGATCCCGAAGCGTGTTGCTCGATTCGCCTGGCCCGCGCTCGCGCTGGCCACGGTGCTGACGATGGTGGGGGTGGTGCCGCGTCTCGGCTTCGGCCGTGACGCCGCGATCTGGTCGGAGCGGGGCGCGGGCAGCGCGCCGGTGGCGACGGCGCCGGCCCCGGCGTGGGTGGAGATCGCCAAGACCGCGAAGCCGGCGGTCGTCAACGTGAGCGTGCGGGGTGTGGAGCGCAAGAGCGACAAGAGCGAGGGGCCGGCCGAGGAGTTCATGCAGCGCTTTGGCCGGTCGCCCAAGCGGATGGTCCGCGGCCTGGGCTCCGGGTTCGTGATCAACGCCGACGGCTACGTCCTCACCAACAACCACGTGGTGGACGGCGCCAGCGAGATCCGGGTGAAGTTCTCGGATGGGCGTGAGCTGCCGGGCAAGGTCGTCGGACGGGACGAGAAGACCGACCTGGCCCTGGTGAAGGTCGAGGCCACCGGGCTGCCCGTGATCCCCGTGGGCGATTCGTCGAAGCTGGAAGTCGGCGAGCCGGTGATGGCCATCGGCAATCCCTTCGGGCTCGAGCAGACGGTGACGACCGGGATCGTGAGCGCCACCGGCCGATCGATCGGTGCGGGGCCCTACGATGACTTCATCCAGACCGATGCCTCGATCAATCCCGGCAACAGCGGCGGGCCGCTCGTCAACGCCCGCGGCGAAGTGATCGGCGTGAACACCGCGATCGCGAGCGAGAGCGGCGGGTCGGTCGGCATCGGCTTCGCGATCCCGACCAACCTCGTGAAGCCGGTCGTCACGCAGCTGGCCCAGAGCGGTCACGTGGTCCGCGGCTGGCTCGGCGTGTCCATCCAGCCGGTCACGAAGGATCTGGCCACGAGCTTCGGCCTGCCCGGCACCACGGGCGCGCTGGTGGGCTCGGTGAGCAACGATTCCCCGGCCAGCCGGGCGGGCTTCAAGGCGGGCGACGTCGTCACGCGGTACGACGGCAAGGCGGTCGAGCGCTGGAGTGACCTGCCGCGGGCCGTGGCCGAGACGCCGCTGAACCGCGACGTGCCGATCGACATCGTGCGCGACGGCAAGACGATGACGCTGACCGCGAAGATCTCGCGGCTCGAGGAGCAGGACAAGCGCGCCGAGGCCACGACCGAGCGGGCCGCCACGAAGCTGGGGCTGGCCGGTCGCTCGCTGACGCCGTCGCTGGCGCATCAGCTCGGCGTCTCCGAGACCAAGGGCGTCCTGGTCGAGCAGATCGAAGAGGGCGGGCGCGCGCAGAACGCCGGCATCACGACCGGCGACGTGATCGTCGAGGTGGATCGTCAGCCGGTGGCCGGCGTCGAGGCGCTCGAGCAGGCGCTCAAGCGTCACCCGGCGAATGCCCCGGTGCTGCTGCTGGTGCATCGTGACGGGCACACGCTCTACCTCACGGTGGCGTGATGGATATCTGGGAGGATCGGTTCACGGAGGTCTGCCGCCGCCACCACGACCTGGTGGCGGTGTACGAATCGCCGCGCGGTCGCCTGGCGCTGCTCCTGCGCCAGACGCTGGTGCCCCTCGGCCCCGAGCACTTCGAGTGGCTCGCCGAGACCCGCGCGACGGCGCGGGCCGTGATCGCCGATCTGCGGGTGGCCGGCTTCGACGGCGCCACCGTCGTGCTCCAGTGGCTGCCGTTCGGCGACGTGGCCAGCATCGTCGTCGCGCTGGGTGCGTCGCTGGGACGGTGACCAGGTCCGGCGCACGCAGCTGCTGGCCGTCGTCGACAGCCACCTGGCCGACCAGCGATTCCTCGACGGGCAGGCCTACCGGGCCCAGCCCGCCGGGGAGTCGGCAGCCCTCCAACCGGTCGCGTCCGGCGATCCGGTCGCCCCGGGCGAACCGGACGCCGGCGTGGCCGGCTCGCCGTCGGGCCTCGCCGACGGCCGACTGACCGATCTGCGCGACTGGTACGCGCGGATGGCGCCGTGCTGGCTTGCGATCGAGCCACCGCTGCGTCGACGACTGGTGCTGCAGACTCACGCGTGGATCGCCGAGCGCGTGTTGAGCGATACGACCCAGGAGCCAGCGCCGGCGTCTTCCGGCCTCGAGCACGACGGCGTCCTCAGCCGTCTGCTCCAGCACCTCGTCGCCCGGGAGGATCGGGCGGCGTGGGGGCCGTGGATCGAGCTGGTCCGGGTCGACCTGCAGCGGGCCCTGACGCGGCCTCCGGCCCGCCGGACGGAGGCCTGGGCCCGCTGGTTGTTCTTCATTCCCTACAGCGTGCCGACGCCTCGACGGGTCCGCGTGCGGGCGCGCCGGGCGGCGGTGCCGTCCACGGCGTAGAACCGAGATGGTTGAAAGTGAGGGGACGGACGCGGCATGCTGGGGGACGTGCGAATCCTGGTCGTCGAAGACGAGCGGAAAGTCGCCAACTTCATCCGGCAAGGCCTGACTGAAGAGGGCCACAGCGTGGAGGTGGCCCCCGACGGGGCCACCGCGCTCGACTTGCTCGTGGAGGGACCGCCGCCCGACCTGGTCGTGCTCGACCTGATGCTGCCCAAGGTGGACGGCTTCGCCATCCTCAAGGCGGCTCGCCAGCGCCGCGTCGCCACCCCGGTGCTGATCCTCACGGCCCGCGACAGCGTCGCCGACAAGGTGCGCGGTCTCGACCTCGGTGCCGACGACTACCTGACCAAACCGTTCGCCTTCGACGAATTCCTCGCCCGCGTCAGGGCGCTCCTGCGCCGTGGCTCGGTCGCCGGAACGCCCCGCCTGCAGGTGGGCGACCTCACGCTCGACCCGGCCACCCGCGAGGTCTGGCGGGGCAGTCGACGGATCACGCTCACCACCCGCGAGTACGCCCTGCTCGAGTACTTCCTGCGTAACCCCGGGCGGGTGCTCACGCGGCCCATGCTGGCCGAGCACGTCTGGGGCCTGGACTTCGACCCCGAGAGCAACATCGTGGACGTGTACGTCGGCTACCTGCGCCGGAAGGTCGACGGCCCCGACGACAAGCGCCTCGTCCACACCGTCCGCGGCGCCGGGTACGTCCTGAAGATCGACGAGCCGTGAGCACGCGGCGCCTGCTGCCGATGTCGATCCACACGCGGCTCACGCTGTGGTACGCCGGCGCGATGCTGGTCATCCTGGTCCTCATCAGCGGCGGATCCTATTCGCTGCTGGCCTGGAGCATGGCCCAGGACGTCGATCGCTCGCTGCTCACCGTCGCCGACGTGATGCGCGACGCCGCCCACGGGCCCGACAGCCTGGAGGCCACCGAGCGCTGGCTGCGCGAGGTGCTCGATCCCGAGCACCGGCTGTTCCAGCTCTACGGACCCGACGGAGATCTGCGGGTCAGGTCCTCGCGCTTGCACACCGGCCTGGTCCTGTCGCCGGCCGCGCGGAGCAACGTCGCGCTGGGCCGGCCGACGTTCGAGACCGTGAATCTGAACGGGCGCTGGGTGCGCGTCGTCACGGTGCCGGTCCGACGGGGCGAGCGTCTCGTGGAGGTCGTCCAGGTGGGCGCCTCGCTCCGGCCCACCGCCCAGACACTGCAGCGCTGGCTGGAGACGCTGCTGATTCTGATCCCGCTCGGGGTGGGCCTGGCCGCGGCCGGCGGCTACATCATGGCGCGCGCCGCGCTCAGACCCGTGGACGAGATGTCGAGCGCCGCGCGCCGCATCGACGCCGAGGCGCTGGCCCGGCGCATCGCCGTCCGCGGCACCGGCGACGAGCTCGATCGCCTGGCGGGAACGCTGAACGGGATGCTCGCGCGGCTGGAGAACACGTTCACGGAGATGCGCCGGTTTTCGGCCGACGCCGCGCACGAGCTGCGCTCGCCGCTGACCGCCCTCAAGGGCACGCTCGAAGTGACGCTCCGCGCCGATCGATCCGGCGAGGACTACCGGGCCGCGCTGGTCTCCGCGCTGGAAGAGGTCGAGCGGCTGATTCGACTGGCCGAGGACCTGCTGCTGCTCTCGCGCTCCACGGCCGGTCCGGAGTCCCCCCGGGCCCGGGTCGAGCTCGAACCGCTCGTCCTCGAGGTCGCCGACATCGGCGCGCGCCTCGGCAAGGACCGCAGCGTGGTGGTGCGAGTCGGTCCGGTCGCGCCGCTGGCCGTGCTCGGCGACGTGGGCGCTCTGCGCCGGGCCGTGCTGAACCTGGTCGAGAACGGCGTGAAGTACACGCCGCCGGGCGGCCGGGTCGAGCTGTCGGTGGTCGCCGAAGGGGCCGAGGCGGTCCTGGCCGTCGAGGACACGGGTCCCGGCATCGACGCGGCCGACGCCACGCGCGTCTTCGAGGCCTTCGTCCGCCTGGACGCGGCGCGCGCCCGCGAGACCGGCGGCAGTGGGCTGGGCCTGGCCATCGCGCGATCGATCGTGGTCGCGCATCGCGGGACCATCACCGTCGAGCGCGCCCTGGGCGGCGGCGCCCGCCTCACGATCCGGCTGCCGCGCGCGTGACCAGGCGCGCCGCCTGGCGCACCGCGCGATAATGGCGACGCGACGGCCAGGCCGGCCACGGCCGGCCTGATGTCCTCGGACTGCTGTTCACCGAGCGCCGGGCTTCGCGAGCGGCGCCCCGACGAGCGGAGAACCGACAGAATGCTCCACGCGATCAGAGCGCTGGCCGTGGTCCTGGCCGTCGCGCTTGCCGCCGGTAGCGCCGCGGGCGCCGAGCCCGTCCCCGCCGGACCCGACTTCCGCGCCGACGCCGAGACCGATACGCTCTCGCGGCGGGGCCCCGCGGTCAGTGGCTGGCTGTACAACGACAAGGGCGTCAGCGTCTCGAACGTGCGGCTCCGGGTCGAGGTGCTGGACGCCACGGGCGGCGTGCTGGCGAAGGGTGAGGGCTGGCTGTACGGCAACGTGCCCGGGCGTGGCCGCGCCTACTTCTTCATCACCGTGCCCCGCCACGGCGACGGCTACCGGGTCACCGTGCTCAGCTACGACCGCCTGGAGATGGGCGGGCCATAAACATGGGGGGCCCCGAAATGGCCCCCCATACCCCCCAGCGTTCGGAGCGTCCCGGCGGAGCCGTGACGCTCCTCTGTCACGCGCTTGGTTCTGGAGGCGCGACATGGCTCCAACCCGCAATCCCCTACGTTCGGAGCGGCCCGGCGGAGCGGTGACGATCCTCTGTCGCGCGCTTGGCTCAGCCGCGCAACAGCATCCAGGCGCCGATTGCGATGAAGCCGAGGGCGGCGGCGATGTGGAGCTGGCGGGTCGGGACCCAGGCGGCGGCCCAGGTGCCGACCACGACCGCCACGACCGTTGAGAGAAGGAGCGCTCCCCCTGCGCCGGCCAGCACGCCCCAGCGGTTCAGCGTCGGATCCGTCGCGAAGAGCAGCGTCGCGAGCTGGGTCTTGTCGCCCATCTCGGCGAGCAGGACGCTGACAAAGATCGCCAGATAGGGCCTCACGAGCGCCGGGTGCTCAGCGGCCGCGCACGGTGAGCACAGGGCAGGGCGCCGTCGCCGCCACGCGCGCCGCCACGCTGCCGAGGAAGAAGCGCGCGACCCCGGTCCGTCCGTGCGTGCCCATCACGATCAGCTTGGCGTGCCGGGCCTTGGCCACGCGCGCGATCTGTTCGTGCGCGACGCCCTCGCGGAGCATCCCCCGGGCGCGGACGCGTGCGGTCTTGGCCTTGGCCACCGCGCGATCGAGCCTCTTCTGCGCCCAGGCCCGAGCCGCCGAGCTCATCTGCTCATAGGCCGCCGGCGAGATGTAGCCCTCGCCCACGATCGGCACGACCGGGGCCAGCACGTGCAGGATCAGTAGCGGCGCCTTCCGGGCTCGCGCCTCGGCGACGGCGCGACGGAAGGCGGTTCCGGAGGCGGATGAGAAATCGGTGGGATGCAGCACCATGGGCAATCTCCTTCGCGGTGTGTGGCGTCGGCCTGCGAGGCCTAGCGTAGGCGTGCCGGGGCCCGGGCTCAAGCCGGAGGTGTCCTTGCGTCCGCCCGACCGAGCCGATATCAATATGCACCTATGAACATGATGACTCGTCTCGGACGTCGCGCGGTCCTGGTGCTCCTCGGGGTGGCCCTGTCGGCGGTGGCGTGGGCGCAGGCGCCGTCGAGGACCGTCATCCTGTCTACGACCACCAGCACGCAGGATTCCGGGCTGCTGGACGTGCTGGTGCCGTTGTTCGAGAAGAGCACCGGGTACACGGTGAAGACGATCTCCGTGGGCACCGGGCAGGCGCTGGCGCTGGCCGCTCGCGGTGAGGCCGACGTCACGCTGTGTCACGCGCCGGCGCTCGAGAAGAAGTACGTGGCCGAGGGCAAGATGCAGGACCGACGCCTGGTCATGTACAACGACTTCCTGCTCGTCGGGCCGGACGCGGATCCGGCCAGGATCAAGGGCGAGCGAAGTGTCGTCGACGCCCTGAAGAAGATCGCCGCGGCGGGCGCGCGCTTCGTCTCGCGGGGCGACAAGTCGGGCACCCACATTCTGGAGCAGAATCTCTGGAAGCAGGCCGACGTCACGCCGGCGTCGCCCTGGTACATCGAGTCGGGGCAGGGCATGGGCGCCACGCTCGGCATCGCCAACGACCGCCAGGCCTACACGCTGAGCGATCGCGCCACGCTGCTGGCTTTCAGAAAGCGCGTCGACCTCAAGACGATGGTCGAGGGCGACCGGCTCCTGCTCAACGTCTACTCGGTGATGGAGGTCAATCCGGCCAACGGCCCCAAGGTGAATGTGGTGGGCGGCAAGGCCTTCGCCGCCTTCATGCTGACGCCCGAGACGCAGGCCGTCATCAAGAGCTTCGGCGTCGACAAGTACGGTCATCCGCTGTTCGTGCCGATCGCCGGCAAGAAGGACGAGGACTTCTAGACGTTGGACGTCCTCGTCGAGGGCGCCCGGCAAGCGGTCGCGCTGCTGCTCGGCGGCGATCGCGAGATCCTCGGCGTGCTGTGGCTCTCGCTGCAGGTCTCGAGCGCGGCCACGCTGATCGCGCTGCTGGTCGGCATTCCCGCCGGCGCCGTCCTGGCGCTGAGCCGCTTCCCCGGGCGCACGCTGGTCGTCAGCGCGGTCAACACCGGGATGGGGCTGCCGCCGGTCGTGGTGGGTCTCTTCGTGACGATCCTGCTGTGGCGGAGCGGTCCCCTGGGCGGCTGGGAGATCCTCTACACGCCGGCCGCCATCATCCTGGCCCAGGCCCTGATCGCGTCCCCCATCGTCACCGGCATCACGCTGGCCGCCGTCCAGAACGTTCCCGCGAAATTCCGGCTGCAGCTGATCGCGCTGGGCGCCTCGCGACCGCAGATGGTGTGGGTCACGCTGCGGGAGGCGCGGCTGCCCATGCTGGCGGCGGTGATGGCCGGCTTCGGCGGCGTCATCTCGGAGATCGGCGCCTCCCTCATGGTGGGCGGCAACATCAAGGGACAGACGCGCACGCTGACCACCGCGATGGTGCTCGAGACCGGCAAGGGCAATTTCGAGATCGCCATCGCGCTCTCGATCCTCCTGCTGCTGCTGGTGTTCGGTATCAACTGGGCACTGACCGCGATCCAGCAGCGACGCCCGGCCTGAGCGGGCGCCGATCAACATGCCGAGTCGAGCACTTTGATCGCGGCTCGGGGCGTGGGTACGATCGCCTCCGTCAGCATCACTCCGTGTCGGAGGACACCCATGCGCTGCTTCGTTCGCGTCGCGATGCTCGCGGCCATCCTGCTGGCCACCGCGACGCTGGCCCAGGCTCAAGAAGTGACGCTCTCGGTCGCGATCAGCATGAAGGACGCGGTCGAGGAGCTGGGCAAGGGCTTCATGGCCGGCCGCCCGGGTGTGATGCTGCGCTACAACTTCGGCTCGTCCGGCGAGCTGCAGAAGCAGATCGAGGCGGGCGCGCCGGTCGACCTGTTCATCTCGGCCGCCCAGCGCCAGATGGACGAGCTCGAGCAGAAGCGGCTCGTGGTGAGCGCCACCCGCCGGGTCTTCGCGCGCAACGTGCTCACCGTCATCAAGCCGGCCGATTCGAAATTTGACATCGCCAAACCCGCCGACCTGCTCGACGCACGCGTCACGAAGATCGTGATCGGCAATCCGAAGACGGTGCCGGCGGGCCAGTACGCCGAGGAGAGCCTCAAGGCGCTCGGGCTCGCGGCCGCGCTGCAGCCCAAGCTCGTCTTCTCGGAGAACGTGCGCCAGGCGCTCGACTACGTGGCCCGCGGCGAGGTCGATGCGGGTTTCGTCTACACCACCGATGCCGTCACCCGTGGCCAGCAGGTGAAGGAGGCGTTCCGGCCGGCGGAAGACACGTATCGGCCGGTGCTGTATCCCGCGGCGGTTGTGACTGGCGCCAGGCAGGCGACGCTGGCCCAGGCCTTTCTCGATCTGCTCCTCAGTCGAGAGGGCCAGGCCACGCTCGGTCGGCTCGGATTCCAGCCTCCGCCCGCCGGAGTGCGGTGAGCGGCGGCTCTCCGAAGGCGCGGGCGTGAGCGTCCGCTGGGTGGGGGCCCAGCGTGACGTGCTGGGCGGTGACGTCGAGGGCAAGGTCGATCTCCGCTCGCTCACGCAGCAGCCCCATCTGTATGCGCTCGGCCCGCGGGCTGGAGTCTCCGGCGAGATCACGGTCTTCGATGGCGAGCCGTCGGTCGCGCGCGTCGTCGACCGGCAGGTCCACGTCACGGCGGACGCCGATCACGCCGCCTGCTTTCTCGTCTACGACCACGTCAGCCTCTGGCGCGACCACATCGAAGACAAGCCGATCGACGACGAGCACGCGCTGCAGGCCGCCGTGCTGCGGGCCGCCGGCGCGGCCGGTCTCGATGCCGACGTGCCGCTGATCTTCCGGGTGCGCTCGCAGGCGGCGACCGTGACCTTCCACATCCTGGACAAGCGCGATGGCTTGCCCCATACCCCCGAACGCCACGAGCGGGCCAAGGTCCGCTTCGAGATCGAACGACAGTCGGTCGAGGTGCTCGGCTTCTACTCGGGATGGCATCGTGGCATCTTCACGCCCAAGGATTCCGATCTGCACATGCACTTCCGGACGCTCGATGGACGGGCGTCCGGTCACGTGGAGCGGATCGCGGTCGAACCGGGTGCCGTCATCGCGGTGCCCGGCATCTCGGTGTCCGAGGAGACGAACCGATGAAGCTCAGCGCCCGCAATGTCCTCAAAGGGCGAGTGGGGAAGGTGACGCGCGGTCAGACGACCGCGCACGTGAAGATCGACGTGGGCGGCGGTTCGGTGGTGACCGCATCGATCACGGTCGAGGCCGTCGATGAGCTGGGACTGCGCGCCGGCGACGTCGCCTACGCGGTCATCAAGGCGTCTGACGTCATCGTGGCCAAGGACTGAGGCCAGCCCCGTGCTGACCCGGCGGCGGTTCGTGGGCGTAGCGGTTGCTGTGCTGGCCGCGCCCCGTCCCGCCACCGCCCAGCGCCGCAACATCGTCCACGGCGCCGGACCACGTGCAGACGCTGGATCGTCGAGACATCGCGGTCGTGCGCGAGGGGCACACGACGCGCGTGTGCCTGCCCTCGGTGGGGCGAGGTTGACGGTGACGCGCAGGGCGCGGCCGCGCTTTACTGGTGCGCGGCGCGGCCCCAGCGAAGACGATGGTAGAGCTGTCGCTGGTCCTGGGTGAGGACGTCGTGCGTGCGCAGATGCGTGAGCACATGCGCCAGTCGCAACTCGACGCGGGCGTGCTCGGCCGCGGCGACGGCCGTACGCACAGTGCCGGCCTCGGCGCCGTTCTCCGCGAAGATGCGCTGAAGTCGCAGTACGCTACCAGCGGCCGGTTCTGACCGCGGCCGCCGCGCCCACGATCAGCTAGGCCGGCGCCAGTCTCCGTCGCGGTACCGAGACGGTGGGGGTGCCGGGGCGCGCGCTCCCGCGCGGGGCACCTTGACCGGCGGCCGCCGGCCACGGGAGGCGACCTCCGCCGCCGTGGGGCCAAGCGGACCCACCGCGTCGTCGATCCGGTTACGAATCTCGGCGAGACGCTCGATCACGAGGCGCCCGGCCTCGGTCAGCACCGTTCCTCGCGAGGCGCCCTTGCCCGGCCGCGGCTCCGTCAGGGGCGTGCCGAGCGCGGCCTCCGCGCGCCGCAGGTAGCCCCAGGCGTGGCGATAGGACCACTGAATCTGCCGCGCGGCGGCGAGCAGCGAGCCGTGCTCGAGAATGCCGAGCAGCAATCGCACGCCACCATCGCCAATCACGAAGTCGCCGTTGCGCTCGAGCCACACTTTCGTCTTGACATCGGTCTCCGGCAGCGTCGTTCGGTCGTGCGCGTCGGAGTCAGCCGGAACGGGCTTGCTCGAGGGCATCGGCTTCACGCGGCGAATGATAGCAGAGCGTCGCACGGATCAGGTCCGACGCGACGGTCCGCCCGCCGTTGTGCGGCTTGGAGAGCCGTGATCGAGGCTCGCCCCGCGGTGTCCGGTCCCACCCTCGGCGTGCAGTAGAATCCCCGGGGTGAGTCCGGACACCGCGAGCGCGCTCCTGCTGTCCATTCGCGTCGCCGTGCTGGCGACCCTGCTCAACGCGGTGGTCGGGATCCCGCTGGCCTACCTGCTCGCCCGGCGACGATTCCGTGGCCGGAGCCTGGTCGACCTGCTGACGACGCTGCCGCTGGTGCTGCCGCCGACCGTGACCGGCTACTACCTCATCGTGCTGCTCGGGCGTCGCGGCTGGCTCGGTGGACCGGTCTACCAGCTGACCGGCTGGAGCGTGGCGTTCACCTGGTACGCGGCGGTGGTGGCGGCCACCGTGATGGCGCTGCCGCTGCTGGTGCGCACGGCGAAGGCGGCGTTCGAGTCCGTCGACCGCGACCTCGAGCGGGCGGCCTACACGCTGGGACGCTCCGAGCTCCGGACGGCGCTGGAGGTGACGCTGCCGCTGGCGCGCAACGGCGTTCTCGCCGGACTCGTGCTTGCCTTCGCGCGCGCCCTCGGCGAGTTCGGGGCGACGCTCATGCTCGCGGGCAACATCCCGGGCAAGACCTCGACGGTGCCGCTGGCGATCTACACGGCGGTCCAGACCGGTGAGGAGTCGACGGCGCTGTTCCTCGTGGGCGTCCTCACCGCGCTGTCCTGTCTGGTGATCGTCGCCGCCAATCGGCTCGGCGCGAGGGCCACATGATCGATCGCCTCGAGGTTGCCCTCACGCTGCACGTGCCGGGATTCGATCTCGACGTCGCGTGGGCGGCCGGCGGTGGCGTCGCCGTGCTGTTCGGTCCGTCGGGGGCGGGCAAGACGCTGACGCTCTCGTGCCTGGCCGGCCTGATCACCCCGGCGACGGGGCGCATCGTGGTCGATGGGCGCGTCTTCTTCGACAGCGCGGCGGGGATCAATCTCCCGGCGCAGGCCCGCCGCGTCGGCTACGTGTTCCAGGGCTACGCGCTCTTCCCGCACCTCACGGTGGCCGACAATCTCGGCTTCGGCCTGCGGGATCGTCCCCGCGCGGAGCGCGCGCGGTCGGGTGGCGCGGGTGGCCGAGCAGCTCGGCCTGGGCGGCCTCGAGCAGCGGTACCCGCGCGAGCTCTCGGGCGGGCAGCGCCAGCGCGTGGCGCTGGGGCGGGCGCTCGCCATCGAGCCGGCGCTGCTGCTGCTCGACGAGCCGCTGTCGGCGCTCGACGCGCCGCTGCGGCGGGCGCTGCGCGACGAGCTGCGCCAGGTCCTCAGCAGCGTCGGGACCGCGGCCGTGGTGGTCACCCACGACTTCACCGAGGCATACCGGCTGGGCGACCGCATCGTGGTCTACGACCACGGCCGCGTCGTGCAGTCGGCGCCGCGCACCGAGCTGCTCTGGCAGCCGGCCTCGGAGTCCGTGGCGCGTATCATGGGAATTCCCAACATCCTGCACGGGACCGTCATCAAGGCCACGCCCGATCGCATCCAGCTCCGCTGGCGCGGCCAGATCCTGGAAGCCGTCAACTCACCGACGCACTCCTACCTGCCGCCGCCCGAGGCACCGATCGCGTTCTTCATCCGCCCCGAGTACGTGCGCCTGATCCGCAAGGATCGCGGTCCGGCCGATCCGCAACACCACATGAACCTCATGACCGGTGTCGTCGTGGCCGACGAGGACTTCGGCACGACGTGGCTGCTGCGCATCCGCCTCGACGCCCCGGGGGCGCCGGCGCAAGACGGCTGGGACCTCGAGGTCGAGGTGCCGCACCTGGTCTACGAGATCCTCGAGATCGAGCGCGACCGGCGCTGGGAGTTCTCGATCCACCGCGGCTCGATCCACGTGCTGCCGGCGTGAGCGCGGTGCTCGCCCTGCGCGACGTGCGCCGGGTCCATCCCTCGGGCTTCGTGCTGGACGTCCCCGCGCTCGACGTGGCGGCCGGTGAGCTGCTGGCCATCATGGGGCCCAACGGCAGCGGCAAGTCCACGCTGCTGCGCGTGCTGGGATTGCTCGAGCGCCCGGAGGCCGGCCGCGTGGAGTTCCACGGTCGGCCGGTGGACGCGCGCGAGGCGCTGGCCGAGCGGCGCCGGATGGCCACGGTGTTCCAGGAGCCGCTGCTGGCGGATGCCACGGCGGCCGACAATGTCGGGCTCGGTCTGCGCTTTCGCGGCATCGCCGCCGACGCCGCGGCGCCGCGCGTGGCCGCGTGGCTCCGGCGCCTCGGCGTCGGCCCGCTCGGCGTCTCGACAGGCGCGGACGCTCTCCGGTGGCGAGGCGCAGCGGGTGGCGCTGGCGCGTGCGCTGGTGCTGGAGCCGGAAGTGCTCCTGCTCGACGAGCCGTTCGCGGGTCTGGACACGCCGAGCCGCGCGGCGCTGATCGCGGACCTCGGCGCGGTGCTGCGGCAGGACCGCGTCACCACCGTGCTGGTCACCCACGACCGCGGCGAGGCCCGCGCGCTGGCCGACCGCATCGCGGTGCTGATCGACGGCCGCATCCACCAGCTCGACGCGGCGGCGCGTGTCTTCCAGACGCCGGTGTCGGAGTCGGTCGCACGCTTCGTCGGGATCGAGACGATCGTGAGCGGGCGGGTCATCGAGCGCGCGGCCGGCGTGACGCGCGTGGACGTCGGCGGCCGTACCCTGCAGGTGTCGGCCGCCGCCGAGCCGGGGGCGTGCGTCCGCATCGCCATTCGTCCGGAAGACGTCATCCTCGCGCACCCGCGTGACCTCGATGGCGGCACCAGCGCGCGCAACGTGCTGGCGGGCTCCATCACGCGCATCAGCGTGACCGAGAGCGGCGCCCGCATCGTCGTGGACTGCGGCTTCCCGCTCGTCGCGACCCTCACGCCCCGCTCGGTGGACGAGTTGGGCCTGAAGGAAGGCGCGCCCATCGTCGCGATTTTCAAGGCAAGTTCCCCGCACGTGATCCCGGGCGGTCCGGCGGCGAAGGCGGCAACCCCGCGCGCTTGACAGGCCGACGGGGCCCGGGGCTATAAGGAGTTCACCCGCAACCAGTAGCCCATGGACGGGGGAAGCTATCGAGATCCAGCAGTCCGAGAAGCCAGCGCCGGGACCCCGGGCTGGCTTTGTTTGTTTGGTGCGAAGAAGCGCCCGCCACGCCAATGGAGGTCGAGGATGACCCAGGAGAACCTCATCGAACGACTGATGGCCGAGAACGAGGAATTCCGGCGCCTCCGCTCGGAGCACCAGGACTATGAGCGTGAACTGGACGCGCTGAAGGTGAACTCCCCGCTCTCGGCGGATCAGCACTGGCGGATCAGCGAGCTCAAGAAGCTGAAGCTGATGGCCAAGGATCGCATGGAAGCGATCCTGCGGACCAGCCGCTCCGGCGTCACCGCCTGAGCGCTGTCGGTCCTCGCCGGCGACGCCGTCCTGCCAAGGGACGGCGCTCGCCGCGAGCCGTCGCCACGGACGGCTTCGCCGGTCTCACGCACCTCACCGCGCAGGGCGATGCGCGCATGGTCGATGTCTCCGCCAAGACCGAGACCGCCCGCGAGGCGGTCGCCCAGGCCATCGTGCGGATGCGCCCGGCCACGCTACGCGCGATCCAGCGTGGCAACGCGCCCAAGGGTGACGTCCTCGGGGTCGCCCGTACCGCCGGCATCCTCGCGGCCAAGCGCACGCCCGAGCTGATCCCGCTCTGTCATCCACTGCGTCTGACGCGGGTGGAAGTGGCGTTCGACGCCCGACCGAGTCGTGGCGAGTTGACGGTGCGCGCGCGCGTGAGCACAGTGGACAAGACGGGTGTGGAGATGGAAGCGCTCACCGCGGCCAGCGTCGCCGCGCTGACGGTCTACGACATGGTCAAGGCGCTGGAGAAGGGCGTGACGATCACCAACGTGCAGTTGCTCGAGAAGCTGGGCGGCAAGTCCGGAGTCTGGCGGCGCGCGTGAAGACGGCGCTCATTCATTCGGAGGACTGGGCCCGCTTCGACTACGGACCGCAACACCCGTTGCGCATGGAGCGGCTGGGACTGACCTGGCGGCTCATGCAAGCGTACGGTGTGACGACCCTGCCCGGCGCGACGGTGCTGACGCCGAGCCCGGCCGACGAGCGCCAGATCGGCGTCTTCCACGCGCCGGAGTATCTCGCGGTGCTGCAGGCGGCCAACGCCGGGGTCGCGCCGCCCCGCGGCAGCATCTTCGGGCTCGGCGCCGGCGACAACCCCGTGTTCCCCGGCCTGTGGGAGGCGGCGCGGCTGGTGGCGGCGGGCTCGCTGCTGGCGGCGGATGTCGTGGCGCGCGGCGAGGCCGACCGCGCCTTCCACTTCGCCGGCGGCCTGCACCACGCGCTGCCCGGCCGCGCGTCCGGCTTCTGCTACGTCAACGACCCGGTGCTGGCGATCTTGAGACTGCGCGAGCACGGCCTGCGCGTGGCCTACGTGGACATCGACGCGCATCACGGCGACGGCGTGCAGTACGCGTTCTACGACGACCCCAACGTGCTGACGGTCTCCACGCACGAGCGCGGCGAGCGCCTGTTCCCCGGCACCGGCTTCGTCCGCGAGCTCGGCGAAGGCGACGGCGCCGGCTTCTCGGTCAACCTGCCGCTCGAAGCCTACACGGACTCCGCCGTCTACCTGCCCGCCTTCGAGTCGGTGGTCCCCCCACTCCTCGAGCGCTTCAAGCCCGACGTCATCGTGGCCCAGCTCGGCATCGACGCCCACCGCACCGACCCCCTGACCCACCTCGCCCTCGACATGCAAGGCTTCGCCAAGGCCTTCACCCGTCTCCTCCCCCTCGCCCCCAAGATCGTCGCCCTCGGCGGCGGCGGCTACGACGTCCGCAACGTGGCCAAAGCCTGGACCATCGCCTGGGCCATTCTCAACAACGTGGAGCTGCGCCAGCGAGCTTCCAGAGTCGTTCACGCCCGACATCAAGCAATACGGCTTCGAGTCCCGCCAGCTCTGGGACAGCCCGGCTGCGATCCCCGAAGACATCGGCCGCGCCGTAAAAGACTACGTCGACCGCCAGGTCGACTCCGTGCAGAAGACGATCTTCCCGTTCCACCGTCTCTGAGCGTCCGCAGGCCAGCTCGTCCGCATTCGGTAGCTCGCGCCCCGGGTTGCGAGGGGGCGGGCGGGGCAGGGTGTGGGGTCCGTGGACCCGTTCCCGCCACCTGTTACCGTGCGCCCCCCACGAGGTGGAGCCCAGCCAAGGCCGGTCCGAGACGACCTGCCAGCCTCGTGGTGCCACGGACCCCACACCCTACCCCGCCCGCCCCCTCGCAACCCGAGTGACGCCAACGCTCGACTCGGAGCACTAGACGCGCGCGCGGACGCTGAAGAGACGAAGCGCGCCGGATTTCCCGCGGAGCTCGCGCTCGCCCATGTCTTCTGCCTCGAGCTCGGCGGGCAGCTGACACCGCCGTAGCAGAGACTCGGAGACCAGAGACGCGACGATCGAGCGGCCGACACTGCGCCTCGACGCGGGCTGCCGTATTGACGGTGTCCCCGCTGTGCACGATGTCCTTCTTGATGTCGCCGATCTCCGCGGTGACGACCGGCCCGCCGTGCAGCCCCGCCTTGAACTCGGGCACGAGCCCGTACTGGGCGAGATACCGATCCTTGTGCTCGTGGATGCGCTCGCTGACGAGAAAGACGCAGCGCAGGCAGTTGCCCTGGCGCAAGTCCCCGCTCGGTCGTCCAGGTCACCACCACCTCGTCGCCGACGTACTGGTAGATCTGGCCGCGCGTCTGCAGCACGGGCTCCGCCACGTCGTAGAAGAAGTCGTTCTTGAAGTCGTTGAACCGCAGCGGGCCCAAGCTCTCGGCGATCGCCGTGGAGTCGTTCAGGTCCAGGAACATGAAGATGCGATCCTCCGCGACGGGACGGTGATAGCGGCCGAGCAGGAGGTTCATCAGCGTGCCGGGTCCGAGCATGCGGTTGAGCTGCCGGACGAAGTTGATGAAGAAGCTGGCCAGCGTAAGGCTGACCAGGGCCACGACGAACCGGCCGCCCAGCACGAAATCTCGATACTGCTCCGATCGGTAGTATCCGAGCGGGCCGCCGTGCTCGAAGATGCCGAGCAGACTTCCCGTCACGGCGTGGATGGCGACCGCACACAGGGTGACGTAGAAGAAGGTGCGGACGAGGAGGAGGCCGCCGACCGGAGGGCGCGCACGTAGCGGGGGATGAAGGCCAGCTCGAAGGCGGCGCTGCCGAGCCCGATGGCCGCACCGGTCGCCGCCGCGGTCAGCTCACGCGCCGGGTACGTCGGCACCCGGCGCACGATCCAGTGCACGACCAGGGCGGCGACGATCCAGCCGCCGGTGATCCAGAGCGCGGTACGCGCCGTGCGAAACCCTCGCCGGGAGATCACCGCGTCGCGGCCGCGCGTCGCGTCAGCGCTCGCCGAGCAGGGCCTTGATGTGCGCTTCGAACACCGGGTAGGGCTGGGCGCCGACGATCCGCTGGGCCTCGATCCCGTCGGCCGCGGTCTTTCCCACGAAGAAGGTCGGCGTGCCGTTCACGCCCAGGCTCACGCCGGCGGCCATGTCGCGATCGATGTCGCTCTTGTACTGGTCGCCGTCGATGCACTGGTCGAGCTTGGCGGTGTCCAGGCCCAGGCCCTTGGCGAGATTCACGTACGTCTCACGGCTCAGCGTGGCAGCGTTGACGGTCACCAGGTGCCGCATCTCCCAGAACTTTCCCTGCTCGCCGGCGCAGCGGACCGCCACCGCGGCCACACGGGCGTTGGGATGCATGTCCAGCGGGAAGTCGAAGGTGACGAAGCGCACCTTCCCCGTGTCGATGTACGTCTGCTTGATCTTGTCGAAGGTGCCCACGTGGAAGGATCGGCAGAACGGGCATTCGAGATCGGTGAACTCCACCAGCGTGACGGGCGCGTTCGCCTGCCCCAGGACCTTGGGCGCGGTCAGCGGCACGCGCACCTTCTCGTCCGCCGGCCGCTCCGCGGAGCGCGGCGCCCGCAGCCGATCGATCGCCTGCCGCAGCTCGCGGATCTCCTTGATGAGCGTATCGGCCTGCTCGCGGGTGATCGTGTCCTCGGCCCGGGCCGGCGTGCCCGCCGGGAGCGCGAGCAGCAGGAGCCCGAGCACCAGCAGGATCACGCGAATGATCGACGACGTCATGGAGCCTCCTGGCGCGGCCAGCGGGGCCGGCGATGATGTGTCGCCATTCTAGCCCCTCGCTGGTCAGGAGCCCGGATGTCGCTGGCGTCGCGCAACCGCGCGCGCGAGGAGGGCCATCGTTGGTGGGCTCCGGGCACCGTGCTACAGTTGCGTGACTCGCGACCGGAGGCGTTGACGTGCGGGGAGTGCTCATTACATTCGAAGGGGTCGAGGGCTCGGGCAAGACCACCCAGATGCTCCGGCTGGCGCGCTGGCTGAAACGCCAGGGCCATACCGTCGAGCAGACACGCGAGCCTGATGGCACACCGCTCGGCCAGGGTGTGCGCCGGCTCTTCGAGCGCGGTCCCGATCCGCTGACCGAGATGTTCCTGTTCCTGGCCGCCCGGCGGCAACACGTCGTCGAGCGCATCCAGCCCTGGCTCCGCGCGCGCCGCGTCGTGCTGTCCGACCGCTACACCGACGCCACCATCGCCTACCAGGGCTACGGACGCGGCCTCGATCCCGAGATGATCCGCGAGCTGAATCTGCGAGCGACGGGCGGCGTGCTGCCCGACCTCACGCTGCTCTTCGATCTGGATCCCGGCCGTCGGCTTCCGCCGCATCGGCAGTCGCCGGCTCGATCACTTCGAGCGCCAGGCGCTGGCCTTTCACCGCCGCGTGCGCCGCGGCTATCTGGAGATCCAGCGCGCCGAGCCCAAGCGCGTGCGCATCGTGGACGCCGCCCGACCGGCGGCGGCGGTGGCCGCCGACGTGCAGGCCATCGTCGCGGAGGCGCTCCGTGGCGCTTGAGGCCATCCGCGATCAGCCGCGCGCGGTCGAGCTGCTGCGTCGCGCTCTGGCCGGTGGCCGCGTGGCGTCCGCCTACGCCTTCGTGGGGCCGACCGGTTCCGGGCGCATGACCACCGCGCGCGCTTTCGCGCAGGCGCTGCTGTGCGAGAGCGGGCAAGCGTGCGGGACGTGCCACGGCTGTCAGCTCGTGGCGCGCGGCCAGCACCCCGATCTGCACGTGCTCGTGCCGACGCCGCCGGAGAGCAACCCCAAGGGAGCCAGGACCATTCGCATCGGCGCGGTGCGAGAGCTGGAGCGCCAGGCGTCGCTGCGCCCGGCCCTGGCCGGCCGTCGCGTCTTCGTCCTGGACGAATCGGAGCGGATGACGGACGACGCGCCCCAGGCAGTTCTCAAGTTCCTGGAGGAACCGCCGCCCGGCACCTCGGTGATTCTGGTGCTGTCGGGCGTGCGCGCCCTGCCGGCCACGGTGATCTCGCGCTGCCAGATCGTGCGGTTCGCCGCCCGGGACACGGACCAGGCGGGCGCGGCCGTGGGCGAGGCGTGGGCCCTGCTCGAGGCCGCCCGCGCCGACGGCGTGCCGGCGCTCTTCCGGCGGACCGATCGTCTGGATCGCGACCGGACCGAGGTGCTGATCGACGGCAGCTGGCTCCTGTGCCGCGATCTCCTGCTGGTGCGCGCCGGCGCCCCCGCCGCGCTGCTGAGCGATCCGGCCCGCGCCGAGGCGCTCGCCGCCGAGGCCCGCCTGTGGACCGACGACGCACTGGTGGCCGTGATGGGCGCGTGCCGGGCCGCACGCGAAGCGTTGATCCACAATGTGACGTTGCGGTTGACGGTCGAGACGGTGGTGAACCGTCTGCTGGCCCGAGCCGCCTGAGGATATCGATGACAGAACAGATTGACGAGTGGCTGATCGGGATCCGCCTGCGCGACACGGTGCCGGCCGACGACTTCAAGCTCGTCGAGGATCTGGCAGTGACGGTCGGCGACATCGTGCTGGTGGAGACGGGCTCCAGCACCGCGCTCGGCGAGATCCGTCGCCCGCGCCGGGCGGTGCCCGAGTTCAAGCGCGATCGGCTGTTCCGGCGCGTGGTCCGGATCGCCACCGACGCGGAGGCGCGAGAGTATCGCGACCGGCGCCAGCGCGAGGAGCGCGCGATCGCCACCGCCCAGCGCGTGGTGCACAGCCGCGAGATGCCGATGAAGGTGGTCGACGTCGAGATGTACGGTCCCGAGCGCCGGGTGACTGTTTACTTCAACGCCGAGGATCGCCTGGACTTCCGCGACCTGGTCCGCGATCTCGCCCGTGAGTTCCGGGCGCGCGTGGAGATGCGGCAGGTCGGCGCCCGCGACACGACGCGGGTAATGGACGGCATCGGCCCGTGCGGCCGCCAGCTCTGCTGCTCGTCGCATCTGCGGAAGTTCGACCCGATCTCGGTGAAGATGGCCAAGACCCAGGACATGCCGCTGACCGACAGCCGGCTGCTCGGCAATTGCGGCCGGCTCAAGTGCTGCCTGCTCTACGAGTTCTCGACCTATCAGGAGCTGCGCGCGCGCCTGCCCCGGGTCAACTCACCCTGCCAGGCCTCGTGCGGCGGCGGCGGCTGCATGACCGGCAAGGTCAAGTCGATCCGCGTCCTCGCCCAGTCGGTGATCGTCGGCTTCCCCGACGGCAGCCAGGCCGAGGTCCCGCTGGACCAGCTCACGTGGGAGGGCCGCTCGGCTCATTAATAGACGTGGGGGGCCCCGAAATGGCCCCCCACACCCCCCACGCTTCGCGCCCCGGCGGAGCCGTGGCGCTCCGCGGGCGTGCAGTCATACACGGAGGGGCCCCGAGATGGCCCCCCACACCCCCCACGCTCCGCGCCCCGGCGGAGCCGTGGCGCTCCGCGGGCGTGCAGTCATACACGGAGGGGCCCCGAAATGCCCCACCCCCCACGCTTCGCGCCCCGGCGGAGCCGTGGCGCTCCGCGGGCGTGCAGTCATCTACGACCTGCATCCCCAATCCCTCACGGCACCTCGAAGGGGGCGCGGCGGAGGTCGAGGGCGGGGTTGCGGTCGAAGAAGTTGTGCGGGCTTGAGCTCGAACGACGCGTGTTCGCGCGGGAGCACGGGGTAGTCTTCGGCGGCGGTGACGTGGTGGAAGGTCACCGTGTGCCAGAGCACGATGTCGCGGTTGACGATGCTCTCGTTGTCGGCCACGTAGCGCGGCAGGCCGGGCTCGTCCGGGTTCTGGTTGGGCGTGTCGCCGGCGGCGAAGCGCTCGTCGGGGTCGAACGCCGTCACCCACAGCGCGTGCTCGATGAACCCGGCCCGCCGGAAGTCGGCCTTCTTCAAGAGCGGGTTGGCGTGGCTGTGCGATTCGAGCACGAAGCCGGTGGGATAGCCGCGCGCGTTCTTGCGGGACGCGCTGACCACCTTCCACACGTCGGGCTCGTCGAGGCGCGCGTCCTTCTCGCGGGTCAGCGTCTCCTCGTCGAGCGACCCACACGCTCTTGCGCGGGCTGCCCTGCACGTCGACGGTCTTGAGCTTGCCGAGCACGAAGCTGTTGTTGCGCCCGTCCACGTCCACGTCGAGCCGGAAGTTGAAGTGGTGGCTGTGGAAGGGCGCCACGATCTGCGGCGCCACCAGCGTGCCGAAGGCGGTGTCGGCCGGCGCGGTCGGATCGTGCAGCGTGGTGCTGCGCACGCCCTTGGGGATGTCGATGCCGGTCAGCCCCACGTCGACCCGGATCGCCCCGTGCTGCGTGAACACCCAGTCGATCAGGTAGTCGTAGTTGCCGACCTGCGAGATCATCCGCACCACCAGCTCGACCTCGGCCCGGCCCTCGTACAGCCCGTTGGCCAGGAATTCGTAGTGGCGCCAGATCGGATTGCCGGTCACTCGCTCGAAGACGCCGACGACCGGCGGGCAGCGGCAGCGGCACCACCGGCACGGTGGGATCGGGGAGCGCCGCCGAGATGAGGCCGTCGCAGGAGCACGGCGTTCTCCGGCACGTCGAGGCCGAGCTTGAGCGGGGAGGACAGGGCGCCGAAGCCGAACTCGCCGGCGTCCATGAACGTGCGGTAGTACCAGTTGGTGCTCGGGTCCTGGTACGGCACGAAGACCTCGGCCAGCGAGCCCTGGTACAGGACCGACCGGCCGTCGTAGGTCGCCAGCGAGATGACCGTGCCCGCGCGCCGCTCGTAGCGGACGTGGAACTTCCACTTCTGCCACTGATGAAGCCGCCGTCGATCGTGAAGTTCTTGCCCTGCGGCTGCGTGATGCGAATCGGCTTGAGCGCGGGCCGCAGGCCGAAGCGCGCGGCCACCGTCGCCTCGTCGAAGTCCTCCGTCTGGGGTGATACCGGCACCACCCCGGTGTCCAGCACGGCGAGCACCTTGCGATCGTCGAGGTCGACGATGGCCTGCACGCCCTCGATGGGACGGGCGAAGAGGTTGATGCCGGTGCCGGCGGTGTTGTACATCTGCGCTTTCACGATGCGGCGCTTCTCCTCCGGCAGTCCGAACGAGCCGGGCGTCAGCGGCGTCACCAGCACGTTGGCCAGCTCCGCGGGGGTGTCGATGCCGCGCCGGGCCATCGCCCGCAGGAAGCCGGCGTCCTGGAACGACGAAGGCGAAGTCGATGATCTCCTGGAACGTGAGGCCGAGCTGGCCATCGGTGCGCGGGAATCTCCACCGGCGCCGTGAAGGAGCCGCTGGTCAGGTTCACGACGCTCCGGAAGCTCTTCTTGTTCTGACGGAAGAAGACCGTGGCGCGGCGCGCCACCGGGTCGCCGGGGTGAAAGCCGAGGACCGCATCCTTGGCCGGCTCGCGCAGGTCGATGGCCTGGAAGATGGCGCCGGGCTGCGCCGCGCCGCCGCCGAGCAGGATGGTCGCCGCGGTGATGATCTCGTCGGGGCTGAGCGGATCCATCGGATGCGGGCCGGCCGCCTCCACCGCGCTCAGCGTGACGACCAGGAGCGTGAGGACCGCGAGCGCGAGCGTCGTGCCGAATCGGTTCATCGCCTGACCTCCTGGCCGGCATCATAGCAATGAGTCGGCATGCTACAGTGCAGCCGTGAGCGAAACCTTCTATCTCACGACGCCGATCTACTACATCAACTCGGTGCCGCACCTCGGCCACGCGTACACGACGATCGTGGCCGATGCCATGGCGCGCTACCATCGGCTCGCCGGCGACCGGGTGTGGCTGCTCACCGGTACCGACGAGCACGGGGACAAGATCGCGCAGGCGGCGGCCAAGGCCGGGGTGTCACCGCAGGCGCTGGCCGATCGGAACTCGGCGGCCTTCCGTGAGGCCTGGCAGCGCCTGGGCACCACCCAGGACGATTTCATCCGCACCACCGAGGAGCGCCACCGCCGGGTGGTCCAGGCCATCCTCCAGAAGCTGTGGGACGCCGGCGAGATCTATCTCGGCAAGTACGGCGGCCACTACTGCTTCGGCTGCGAGCGGTTCTACACGGAAAAGGAAATCGTCGACGGCAAGTGTCCGGACCACCAGACGCCGCTGACGTTCATCGAGGAAGAGAACTACTTCTTCAAGATGTCGAAGTACCAGGCCTGGCTGATCGACTACATCACGGCGCGGCCCGACCTGATCCGGCCCGAGCGCTATCGCAACGAGATCCTCGGCTTCCTGCGGGACCCGCTGCAAGACCTGTCGATCAGCCGGCCCAAGCACCGGCTGCAGTGGGGGATCCCGCTGCCCTTCGACGACAAGTACGTGACGTACGTCTGGTTCGACGCGCTCATCAACTACTTCTCGGCGCTGGACTGGCCCGACGGCGAGCGCTTCAAGACGTTCTGGCCGGTGGCCCAGCACCTGATCGGCAAGGACATCCTCAAGCCGCACGCGGTGTACTGGCCGTGCATGCTGAAGGCGGCCGGTATCGACGTCTACCAGCACCTCAACGTCCACGGCTACTGGACGCTGGGCGGCGGCAAGATGTCCAAGTCCGTCGGCAACGTGGTGGAGGCCTTCGCGCTCTCCGACAAGTACGGCGGCGATGCCTTCCGCTACTTCGTGATGCGCGAGATGACGTTCGGCCTCGACGCGGATTTCTCCGAGGAGGCGTTCGTGGGGCGGCTCAACGCCGACCTGGCCAACGACCTCGGCAATCTCGTCGCGCGCGCCACCACGCTGATCGTCAACTATCAGCGCGAGGCCGGCCCGCCGGCCGCGGCGGGGCCCGAGGAGGCGACGATCCGCGAGGCGGCGGCCACCGCGCGTCGCGCGGTCGAGACGGCGATGCAGGAGTTCGCCTTCCAGCGAGCGCTGGCCGCGCTGTGGGAGTTCATCGGCGGGATCAATCGCTACGTCGACAGCAACCAGCCCTGGGCGCTGGCCAAGGATCCCGCGCAGCGCCCGCGGCTGGACCGCGTGCTGGTCACGCTGGCCGATGCGCTCGGCTATCTCGGCGTGATGCTCACCGCGTTTCTGCCCGACGCCGCGGCCAAGATCCGCGCGGCGATCGGACAGACGGCGGCGCCGCGGCTGACCGACGCCGAGATCGGCCGCCTGGATCGTCTGCCGGCGGTGCAGAAGCTCTCGGGCCTGTTTCCACGCGTGGAGTCCAAGGACAAGGCCGCGCCGGCCGATCAGTCGGCAGCGGGACGCGCGGCGTCGGCGCCCGCAGCGGCCAACCCGGCAGCGCCCGCCGGCCCGGCCACCATCGACGACTTCCGGCGCATCGATCTGCGCGTGGCCGAGGTGATCGCGGCGGAGGCACTGCCGAAGTCCAAGAAGCTGCTCAAGCTCACGGTGTCGCTCGGGCACGAGCAGCGGACCATCCTGGCCGGTATCGCCCAGCACTACGCGCCGGCGGACCTGGTGGGCAAGAAGGTGGTCGTGGTGGCCAATCTGGAGCCGGCCAAGCTCATGGGGCTCGAGTCGCAGGGCATGGTGCTGGCCGGCTCGACCGACGACGACGGCGCGCTGGCGGTGCTGGTGCTCGACCGCGACCTGCCGGCCGGCGCCAAGGTGCGGTGATGTGCGAGGAATACATCCGGTGATGCGCGAGGATTACATCGAGGCCATGCTCCAGGTCGCGGCGCGCGACCCGTCGATCGCCGGCGTGCTGCGCGAGATCTGCGCGCTCGACGGCGCCGTGCGCTCCGGGGCGCTGGAGCTGGTGCGCGCCCATCTGCGCACGCACGCCGCGGCGGCCGACGTGCTCGAGTGCGTGCAGGCACTGTCTCACGACGACGTCGCCCGGCGCGTCGTCGAGCGGCTCGGCCCTCCGGGGTGAGCGGAGCACTCGACTGGCTCCGGCGGTGGGGGATCTCGATCTGGTCGCTGGTCGCGGGCTTGTCCACCCTGTTCGTGTTCCGCCGTGGCCTTCCGAACGTCGCGCTGATCGTCGGGTACTTGCTCCTGCTCTGGCTGCTGGTCGCGGTGCTCGTGCAGGTGCGCGGCACGCTGGAGGCCTCCCAGCGGCGCGCGCACCGCTTGGTGCTCACTGCCACCGAGTACTCGATCCAGACGCTCTACCACGGTGTGCTGCTCTTCCTGCTGCCCGCCTACTGGGCGTCCACCACGCTGACCTCGCCGAACGTGCTGTTCTTCGGCCTGCTGGTGGCGCTGGCGCTGCTGGCGACGTTCGACCCGTGGTACCGGGTGCTCGTGCATCCCTATCCCTGGGTCGGCAACGTCTTCTTCCTCGTCTCGATGTTCGGCGCGCTGAACCTGGCCCTGCCGCTGGTGCGCGTCCCGCCGTTCGGCGCGCTGCAGATCGCGGCCTGGACGGCAATGGTGGCACTGACGCCGGCGATCTGCCGCGAGCGCGGCTGGTCGTGGATCTACGGAGCGGGCGCCACGATGGTCGCCGGTGTGGGCCTGGCGATTCTGGTAAGCCTCGGACGGGTGGTGATTCCGCCGGCGCCGCTGTTCCTGGCGCAGACGGCGCTGGGCTGGGCCGTCGGCAGCGTCGAGTCGCTGGAGCCGGTGCTGCGGAGCGTGTCGGTCGCCGAGCTGCGCGAGCGGGGTCTCGTCGCCTACACGGCGATCTACGCGCCGGCGGGTCTGCTGCAGCCGGTCGAGCACGTGTGGCGGCGCAACGGTGAGATCGTCAACCGGGTCTCGCTCTCGCCGGTGCAGGGGGGCCGGCGCGAGGGCTTCCGGACGTTCTCGCGCAAGACGGCGTTTCCCGACGATCCCGTGGGCCGCTGGACGGTGGACGTGGTGACCGCGTCCGGACAGCTCATCGGCCGGCTACGATTCCGGGTGGTGCCGTGACGCCGCCGGCCCTCTTCGACACGCACGCGCATCTGCACTTCCCCGAGTTCGCCGACGATCTCCCCGCGGTGCTCGGGCGCGCCCGGGCGGTCGGCGTGGCGGGACTCGTGACGATCGGCACGGACATCGAGACGTCGCTCGCCGCCATCGCGCTGGCGGGTCGCGAGGCCGACGTGTGGGCGGCGGTCGGGATCCATCCGCACGACGCGGCGGCGTCGGACGCCGAGACCGTCCGCGAGATCGAGCGGCTGGCCACGAGCCCGCGCGTCGTCGCCATCGGCGAGATCGGGCTCGACTTCTTCCGCAACCTGTCGCCGCCCGACGTGCAGGCGCGGACGTTCCGCGCGCTGCTCGAGGTCGCGGGCCGGCTGGCCAAGCCGGTGCTGATCCACTGCCGCGAGGCGCACGACGAGACGCTGGCGATCCTCGCCGAGGCGCGCCTGGGCGAGACCGGCGGCATCATGCACTGCTTCTCGGGCGATGTGGCCATCGCGCGCCGGTGTCTCGATCTCGGGCTCACGATCTCGCTGGCCGGGCCGGTGACCTATCCGAACGCGCGCGCGCTCCCGGAGGTCGCGCGCTTCGTGCCGGCCGATCGCCTGGTGGTCGAGACCGACTGCCCCTTCCTGCCGCCGCAGGGGCACCGCGGCAAGCGCAACGAGCCCGCCTACCTCGCGCTGACGGCGGCGCGCGTGGCCGAGCTCCGCGGCGAGCCACTGGCGAGCCTGGGCCCGGTCATGCGGGACAACGCCCGCCGCCTGTTCGGCCTGAGCTGACGCCGCCATGGGCTGGCGCGACGCCGGATTCTTTCTTCGCGCGCGGCTGGGCGGGGTCCTCACGCGCTGGGGGAACCGTCGCAGCCTCGCACTCGCGCCGCCGGCGCCACTGCGACGACGTCATGCGCGGCCCCCGCACGCCGCTGGCGCTGACGGGCCTGCTGGAGGGGCGGAGCAACGCGGATCGCCAGGCGGCGCTGCTGCGCTGGCTGCAGACGCGCAACTTCCCGATCGCGCGCCACCCCTTCGAGACGTTCGAGGGCCGCGGCGAGAACCTGAGCGTGGACGTGGGCCGCGGCGACCGGATCGTCGTGCTGGCCGCCCACCACGATGCGGTGCCCGGAAGCCCGGGCGCCAACGACAACGCCGCCTCGGTGGCGATCTTGTTGACCCTGCTGGAGCGCTGGACGAAGCGCGAGCCGGCCGGCGTGCGGGTGCGGCTCATGTTCCCGGCGTGCGAGGAGCTCGGCTATCTGGGCGCGCGCGTGTGGGTGCGCGATCACGGGATCAGCGGCATCGCGGGCGTCCTCAGCCTGGAGCTGCCCGGCGTGGGTGACAGCCTCGCGCTGTGGGACGCCGCGGCGGAGACGCCGTTCCTCGGCTCGGTCCGTCGCGCCTTCGAGGGGTTCGGGCTACGGGCCGACGAGGGCTATCACGTCGTCGGGCGCATCCCGGTCTTCGGCAGCGACCACCGCGCCTTCGCGGATGCCGGAGTCCCGGCCTACGGGCTCACCACGGTACCGGCCCACGAGGTGCCGGCGCTGCGGCAGTTCATCTTCAGTCCACTACGCACGATGTTTCGCGGCGGCGGTCGCCGCCCCAAGCCCTTCGACACCTACCACACCGCCGGCGACACCGGCGCCACGCTCGACGCCACCGCACTCGACCGGATGGTGAACGCGCTCGCCGCCGTCGTCGAGACGCTACGCTCTCCTTAGCCGAGCGCGGGGTTTGGGGCCAAGCGGGCCCCGTGGCCGAGGGCCTACTAGAGGAGCGGCACGGCTTTGCCGGGACGCTCCGAACGCTGGGGGGTATGGGGGGCCATTTCGGGGCCCCCCATTAGCAGGCGGGCGCGCGCGACTTCGCTCGGGGGGACCATCACCACGACCTCGCCCTGCGCGCCGACGCTGAACGGATGCACGGAGTGGGCGAGGCGCGAGCGAAGCAGCGTGGGGATGCCCTCGCTCTCGAAGAGACCCCGGATGACGACGGCCTCGGACTGGTCGCAGCGATGGACCTCGACCATGCCGCTCGGCTCACCGGCCGGCCGTCGGGCCGTGCGGGCTTCCCGGGCGAGCGGGCCAGGGAAGGGGATGATCTTGCCCCGAGGCGTCATGCCCGCAATCATACCTGAGCTGTGAGCGGCCGTGGTCTCACGCGCCGGGAGTGATGTCCGCGACGGCGGGCAGGTCGGGCCGCGAGGTCGCGGCCCGGACGCCACGCACGATGGCGCGGGCGACCGCGTCGGCGGCGGCGAGCCCCAGCCGCGTGACGTCCGCCGCGACGTCGCCTATCGACAGCGCGAAGAGCGTGTCGCCGTCGAAGGCGGTGTGCGGTGGCGACAGCGCCCTGGCGAATCCCAGCATCCCCAGCGACGCCACCTTGCTCGCCTCCGACTTGGTGAGGCGCGCGTTGGTCGCCACCACGCCGATCGTCGTGTGGCTGGGCGCGGCGAACCGGCCGAGCGCCTCACCGGTGGCCAGCGTGCGGGCGGAGTCGATCAGCCGTCGGCCGCTCGGACTGTCGCGGGTGCCGGCGATCAGCGCGCCTGTGTCGGGATCGCGCACGTCGCCCAGCGCGTTGACGGCCACCAGCGCGCCCACGATCACGCCGCCATCGAGCCTCACGCTGCTCGAGCCGATCCCGCCGCGCATCGCGCGGGTGATGCCGTGGATCTTGCCGACGCTGGCCCCGGTGCCCGCGCCCACGCTGCCCTCGACGACCGCGCCGCCGGCGGCGTGACTCGCGGCCTCCCAGCCCATCTCGCGCGTGGGACGGACGCGGCCGTCGCCGACGTTGAGATCGAACAGAAACGCGCCGGGCACGTGCGGCACGACCGTCGGCCCCGCGGTGAAGCCCTGGCCCTGGCTCTCCAGCCAGCGGAGCACGCCCCAGATGGCCTCGCCACCGAAGCGGCTGCCGCCACCCAGCACGACGCCGTTCACGGTGCCGACGAGATGGCGCGGATCGAGATAGTCGAGGCCGACCACGTCGTTGGCCCAGCCGCGCAGCTCGGCGCCGGCCACCGCCGGACGATCGCAGAGCACCACGCTGACGCCGGTGAGCGCGACCGCGTCGGTGGCGTGACCCACCCGGATGCCGGGGACGTCGGTGATCGAGGGCAGCGCCTCCGCGAGCGCCGCGGAGCCCGTCCTAGCCACCCGGCTTGCGGCTGACCTCGGATGCTGGAATGCGCCCGAGCGCGACCTCGGACGCGATCTCGAGCCCGCGATGCGCCAGCGTGCGGGCGAACGGCTGCAGCGTCACCGAGCGCGCCTCGTCGGCCAGGGCGGCGGCCGCCGCCTCGGCGAGGGCCACGAGCTCCGGCCGACCGGTCGCGCCGAAGACGAACGCCATCTCGATCAGGCGCCGGGCCCAGCGCGCGCGGGCCTCCGGCGTCAGCATGCGCTCGACGACGCGGGTGACGATCGCGTCCTCGCGCTCGCTCTTGATCTGATCGGACACGACGAGCTTGCTTTCGCGCACCTGCAGCAGATCCAGCGCGTCGCTCTGGACCGACTCGGGATCGAGGAACCAGCCGGCCAGCTCGGGCAGCTCGAGGAGGGACGCCGATTGCTCGAGCAATGCCGCGTCGGTCGTCAGCGGCGGCAGCGGCGCCGGCGGGGTCGCGACGAAGAGTCGATCCCAGCGCGCGAAGGCGGCGGGTGGGGAGGTTCCCCGCGCACGGTGCAGCATCAAGGCCTCCCCGACGACGCCGAGAGCGCGGGACGGCTCGACCTCGAGCCACGGCAGCTTCTGGGACGCGCGCAGCCCGGCCAGCTCCGTCTCCAGGCGCTTCTTGCTGATCTCGCCCCCGGCCGCGTCGAGGATGCCGACCTCGTCGTTGACGATGAGCGAGCAGAGCGCCAGGCCCCCGAGGGCGCCGTCGAACAGGACCCAGACCGCGCGCGAGCCGCTGCCGTCGATCCCGCTGAGCCACGCGCGGGCCGCGGCCTCTGCCCTACGCTCGACCACCGGCCGGGCCGGCGGCCGGGCCGGCGCCGACACTCCGCGCTGGGCCAGTCGATAGGTGGCCAGGCGCGCCGCGCGGCGCAGTCCGCGGTCGAGGCCCGGCGCGGTCAACGCCTCCAGGACCGGCAGGGCTTCGGCGCCGTGAGCGTCGGCGAAGGCGCGCAGCGTGTCGTCGAGCGCGGCGGGCGCCAGCGCCGTCAGGGGGGCAGCGTCCAGCCGCGCGGGATCGGTCAGGGCCGCATCCAGGGCATGGCGGGCAGCGGTCGCGTCGGGGTCAGTCAAGGAGTCTTCCTGGGCCTAGCGTACCTTCAACCGGCGAGCTTGTACCTTCAATGGGCCGAGCTCAGTTGAAGCCGAGCCGGAAGAACGGATGAGCGGGCGCCTCGCGGAAGTGGACGCGCCGGGCGTAGTCGAGCGCCCAGGCATAGCTCTCGAAGCGCTCGGCGAGCCGCGCGAACAGTGGTCCGCCCTCGACGGTCGTCGGCCGCGCGCTCGCGCGGTCGTGCTCGGAGACGAAGCGGTAGGCGCGCTGGCCCTGACGCACGTAGTACGCGGTCGACGCCAGGCGCTCCACGCGCTCTCTGAAGACCCCGGTCATGAACAGCGCGTAGTCGCCGAGGTGCCGTCGCGCGCTCACCTCGCGCTCGGGGCTGAAGTGGGGCGAGGCGTCGTCCCAGGCGGCCTGGGCCTCCAGGAGCACGTCCACGATCGCCTCCAGCCGGGGCACGGCCACCCCCGCCGGAAAGAGCTGATCGGTACGGGCGAAGCGGGTCAGCAGGTCGACCAGGTAGCCGGCCACGGGCTCATCGTGGAGCGTGAGATCCCGGAACGTGGCCCGGACCGCGCGATCGAAGAATCGCCGCAGCTCCACACCCAAAGGATAGCAAACTCCGGCGGAAGGCTAGTTGCTCCGGGTGGGCGGCCCCCCGTAGAATCACGACCCGTGGCGAATGGCCGAGACGCAGCACACGCTCCGCACGGCCCGCGTGCCCGGCTGCCGTGGTTCCTCGTCGCGGCCAGCGTGCTGCTCACCGTGATCCTCGTGTACACGCTGCTGGGCGCCTACATCCCGGCCAAGCGCCGCGCGGCCAGCCTGGAAAAGGAGCTCCGGGCGCTCTACGCGCAGGAAGCCGAGCTGCACACGAAGGTCGCCCAGAACGAGAACCGCCAGACACTGCGGGATCAGCAGCTGATCGCCGTGACCCGGGAGCGTGACGCGCTGGCCCGCAAGCTTCAGGAGGTCCAGCGCGAGCTCGAGGCGATGCGCCGGCGCTGAGATCAGGGCTTGGTGCTGGGCGCCGCTCCGGCCAGCCGGGCCAGCACGTCGAACACGATCGCGAAGTCGTACTCGCCGAGACCGAGCCCCCGCGCCGCGGTCATCCACTCCTGCGTCACCGACGTGAGCGGCAGCGGCACGCCCGTGGCCCGCCCGGCGTCGAGCGCGAGCTGCAGGTCCTTCTGGATCATGGCGACCTTGAACCATGCGTCGGTGGGCATCTGGCCCAGCACGAACGGACCGCGGTACTTCACCATCGGCGAGGCGATCACGGACTTCATGAGCGCCTCCACCGCGCGCTCGCGCGCGATCCCGGCCTTCTCGGCCAGCAGCACGGCCTCGCTGAACGCCAGCATCTGCACGGCGAGCCCGAGGTTCGTGGCGACCTTCATGGTCTTGGCCAGGCCGAGCGGGCCGACGTGGGTGACCGCGGTGCCCATGGCCAGCAGCCACGGCTTCACGCGCTCGAGCGCGGCCGGATCGCCGCCCACGATGAACGAGGCCTGACCCTGCTCGACGGTGATCGTGCTCCCGGAGACCGGCACGTCGAGCACCGTCGCCCCCCGGGCGGCCGCAGCCTCGCCCAGCTCGCGCACCACCACCGGGCTCACGGTGCTCATCTCCACGAGCGTGACGCCGGGGCCCAGGCCCTCGACCACGCCGTCGGGCCCGAGCCCGACCGCGCGCAGCGCCGCATCGTCGGTGACCATCGTGAAGACCGCCTCGACGCCCTCGGCGGCGGCGCGCGGCGACTTGGCCAGCGTCATGCCGGCCGCGACGAGATCGCGCGCCTTGTCGGGCGTGCGGTTCCAGCCGACCACCTGGTGGCCGGCGGCGAGCAGCCGCCGGGCCAGCCGACTGCCCATGGCGCCCAGCCCGATGAAGGCCAGTCGCGCCATCGCTACGCTTCCGTCACCGCGATGGCGGTGATCTCGATCTTGCAGTTGGCGTGGGTGGCCAGCCGACTGACCTCCACCGTCGTCGTGGTCGGCCGGTGCGCGCCGAGATACTCGGCCCACACGCGGTTGAGGTCGTCCTGCTCGTTCACGTCGGTGAGGAAGCGCGTCACCGAGACCAGATCGGCCAGCGTGCAGCCGGCGGCGGCCAGCGTCTGCTTGAGATTCTCCATCGCCAGCACGGCCTGCTCGCGCATCGATCGCGGCAGGTCGAACTCCTCCTCGCGGTGCGGATGGCTGTGGTAGACGGCCGCCGCGGTGACACCCGACAGGAAGAGAAGCCCGCCGCGCCGGACCACGATGGCCGGGGCGTAGGGCATGGCCACGTCGGTGCGGCGGTCGGGATGGTGGACGACGGCGACGTCCTTGCTCACGGGCTCCTCCTCACGCGCGCGCTGTCCAGGGACCCGCGCTATTGGCTGTCGAGAACCCGCAGCAGCCGGGTGTTCGTGTCGCGCGAGCCGATGGCGATCCGCAGGTGGTCGGGGAATCCCAGCGCGGCGCCGTCACGCACCAGCAGGCCGGCCCGCAGCAGACGCTCGCGCACGGCCGCGGCGCCCGGCACCTTGACCAGAAAGAAGTTGGCCTGCGTCGGCGGGAAGGTGAGCCCCCGCCGCGCGAGCTCCTGGGCGAGAAACCGGCGCTCCTCGATGACCACCTGCCGCGTACGGTCCCAGTGGGCGGGATCGTCCAGGGCGGCCAGGGCCGCCACCTGGCCGAGGCGGTTCACGTTGTAGGGCGCCCGGACGCGGTTCAGTCGATCGATCGACTCGGGGCTGCCGATCGCGTAGCCGACGCGCAGCCCGGCCAGCGCGGCGATCTTCGAGAACGTGCGTAGCAGGATCAGGCGCGGGTGATGGGCGAGCAGCTCGATCCCGTTGGGGTAGTCGGGATCGTCGCAGAAGTCGCAGTAGGCCTCGTCGAGGACGACCAGCGGCGGATCGCTCCGGAGCGCCTCGAGGAACTTCGTCAGCGGCGCGCGCCGGATGATCGTGGTGGCCGGATTGTGCGGCGAGCACAGGATCACGGCCTTGGTCCGCGGCGTGACCTGCGCCAGCACGTCGTCCAGGTCGGTCTCGTAGCCGGCCAGCGGACTGGGTCGCACGCGCGCGCCGGCCAGCGTGACCGACGTGGCGTACGGCTCGAACGACGGCGTCGGCACGACGATCTCGTCGCCGGGGTCGAAGGCGGCCAGCGCGACCATGCCGATGAGCTCGTCGGCGCCGTTGCCGATGACGATCTGGGTCGGCGGCACCCCCAGCCGGCGGCTGAGCGCGGCCCGCAGGGCGGTGGCCCCACCATCGGGGTAGAGGTGCACGAGGGACGCCTCCCGGCGGATCGCCTCCACCACGGCGGGCGAGGGGCCCAGCGGGTTCTCGTTGGCGGAGAGGCGGATCAGCTCGTCGAGGCCGAGCTCGCGCTTGAGCGTTTCGAGGGGTTTGCCGGCGTCGTAGGGGGTGATGCGCTCGACGACCGGACGCCACATCTGTCGCACGGGATGCGCTCCTCCATGGTCGTCCCGAGGGGACCGACGCCTGACTCTATGCCGGCCTCCGGACCGGATCAAGCGCGGACCCGGTACGGCGCCGGCCCCTCATTTGACACTCTTTGCAACGGGCTGTTAGGCTTCCCGCTGTATGTCGTCCGAGTTGTTTCGCCGGGCCCGGCGCGCCGAGGCGGGCGCCGCCCGTGTCGAGGATCGGCGACGTCTCCGTCTGGAATTCTTCCGCGCCGTCCTCGCCGAAGGCCTTGATTCGCTGAAGGCCATGCACGCCGAGGGCGCCTCGGGCGAGGAGTCCGTCCGGGCTCACGCGCGGCTCATCGACGCGGTGGTGCAGAGCCTGACCCGGCTCGTGGTGGACGACGCCCAGCGGGATGGGCTCGCCCCCGTCCCACTGGTGGTGGTCGCGCTGGGTGGGTACGGTCGTGGCGAGCTGCACCCCTCGTCGGACATCGATCTGATGGTGGTCTACGACGGCGAGCAGACGCCGTTCGTGCAGCGAGTCATGCAGGAGCTGCTGTATGCGCTGTGGGATCTGGGATTCCAGGTGGGCCACAGCCTGCGCTCGCTCGAGGATTGCGTGGCCATGGCCCGGACCGACTTTCCCAGCCGCACGTCGATGCAGGAGGCCCGGCTCATCGCGGGCGACCGGCCACTGTTCACGCGGTTTCGCCGGGTCCTCCGCGACAACGTCTACCGTCAGGACTTCGGCGAATTCCTGAGGATGACCCTGGCCGAGCGCGATCAGCGCTATCGCAAGTTCGGCGGAAGCTCACCCTACATCGGCGAGCCGAACGTGAAGGAGTCGGCGGGGGCCCTGCGCGACATGCACACCGCCATGTGGCTGGGGGCGGCCAAGTTCGGCACCCGCACGCTGCGCGAGCTGTCCGACAAGGGCCTCATCACGCCGCGCGAGCAGGCCGGCGCCGACGCCGCCCTGACCTTCCTGTGGCGCGTGCGCAACGAGCTGCACTTCTTCACCGGGCACAAGAACGACGTCCTCACCCGGGACCTGCAGCCGCGGATCGCCAAGAACCTCGGCTACGAGAACGACGGCGACACGCTGGGCGTCGAGCAGTTCATGCGCGAGTACTACCTGCACGCGCGGGTGATCCACCGGGTCTCCCGCCGGCTCATCGCGCGCTGCCAGGAGTCGCTCTCACGGCGCGGCTCGGCCGAGCGGCGGGAGCGGCAGCAGGCGCTGGCCGACGGGCTCGTCTTCTTCGACGGCCGGCTTCACCTCGTCGATCGCGACGGGGATGCCTTGCGGAGCGACCCGGTGCGGATCATGAAGGTGTTCCGCCACGTGCACCGGTTGGGCTGCGAGCTGTCGCTGGGGCTGGAGCGCGCGCTGGAGGATTCGCTCGACGCGGTGGATGACGGCTTCCGCCGATCGCCCGTCGTGCGCGATCTGTTCCTCGACATCTGCCGGTCGTGGGGCCGGGTGGCGCCGACCCTGTCGGCCATGCACGAGCTGGGGCTGCTCGGCCGCTACCTGCCGGAGTTCGGCGCGCTCACGTGCCTGGTGCAGTACGACGTCTATCACAAGTTCTCGGCCGACCAGCACTCGCTGCTGGCCGTGCAGCACATGGAGGCGCTGGCGCCGGGCCAGTCGGCGGAGTCGGAAGGCGCCGCGCAGGTGTTCAACGAGGTGGAGCGGCCCGAGCTGCTGATGCTGGGCATGCTGCTGCACGACATCGGCAAGGCCAAGGGTCACGGGCACGTGGCCAAGGGCATTCCCCTCGTGCAGGAGCTCGGGCGGCGGATGGGCCTGCCGCCGGACGAGGCCTCGCAGGTGGAGTTCCTCGTGGCGCACCACCTGACGATGTCGCACATCGCCCAGCGGCGCGACATCGACGACCCCAAGACCATCGCCGACTTCGCGATCACGGTGGGCGATGCCCAGCGCCTGCGGATGCTCTATCTGCTGACCTACGCCGACATGCGCGCGGTCGGTCCCGGGGTCCTCACCGGCTGGCAGGCGGCCATCCTGCACGAGCTCTATCGCCGCACGCTCGGCCGCCTCACCAGCGGCCACGAGGACAAGCCCAACCACACCCAGCTCGTCGAGCGGGTGCGCGAGGTCGTGGCCGAGGACGTACCGTTGCAGGCGGTGAAGGCCCACGTGGCGATGGTGCCGGAGCGCTATCTCACCAACACGAGCGTGCAGCGGATGGCCGAGCATCTGCGGCTGATCGGCCGGCTCGACCGGGTGCCGGTGGCCACCGAGCTGTTCCACCATCCCGACCTCGGCACCTCCGCCTTCGTCGTCGTCACCCGCGACGTCCCGGGGCTGTTCTCCCTGATCGCCGGCACGCTGGCGGCGTATGGCGTCAACATCACCTCCGCCCAGATCGCCACCCGCGCCGACGGCATCGCCATCGACACCTTCCAGGTCAACGACCCCGCCGGCGAGGTGGTGACGGCGACGGCCGCGTGGAACCGCGTGGTGGACGCGCTGCGTGCGGTGCTGGCGGGCGAGCAATCGGTGGAGACACTGCTGGCGCGGCGCCAGCGCGCGGGGCAGGCGGCGGTCCAACGGCTTCGGACGGCCCAAGATCGTGGTGGACAACCGGCTCTCGGACGCCGACACCGTGATCGAGGTCAAGTGCGCCGACCGGCTGGGGCTGCTCTACCTGATCACGCGCACGCTGTCGGCCGAAGGACTCGACATCGCCAGCGCGCGTATCGCCACCGAGATCGACCAGGCCTTCGATACGTTCTACGTGCACGACCGCGCCGGCCGCAAGCTCGACGAGCCGGCCGCCACGAATCGAATTCGCCACACGCTGGAGTCGGCGCTGATGCAGCCGGTCTGAGATGCTCGGTCGCTACCGAGAAACGGTCCGGCACTGGAGTGACCCGGTGGGCCGGGTGCTCTTCCGATTGCGGCTGCGCCCCAACCACCTGACCGTCATCGGTCTGGTGGTGAGCTTCTTCGCCGCCGGCGCCTTCATCGCCGGGCACCTGCGCTCGGCCGGGACGCTCCTGGTGCTGGCCGGACTCTGCGATCTCCTCGACGGCTCGCTGGCGCGGGCCTCGGGACAGGTGACGGCCTTCGGCGCGTTTCTCGATTCGGTGATCGATCGCTACTCCGACCTGGTGGTGCTGCTGGGGATCGTCGTGCTCTTCGCGCGCACGCCCAACGCGCGCGGGGCCCTGGTGGCGATGGCCGGCCTGGTCGGCTCGGTGATGGTCAGCTACACCAAGGCCCGGGCCGAGTCTATTGGCATCGAGTGTAACGTCGGAGTGATGGAGCGGCCTGAACGGATGATCTGCCTGATCGCAGGCGCGTTGCTCGACCAGCTGGAGCCGGCGCTCTGGGTCCTGGCGATCCTGGCCAACGTGACCGCGCTGCAACGCATCGTCGTCACGCGCCGGCTGATGAGCGAGCCGATGAGCGAGCCGCCGGTGCTGCGCGCGGTGGTGCTCGCGATGCTGCTGCTGCCGATGGTCGCCGGGGCCGCCGAATCGCCGTCCGCGCTGCCGCGAGCGGTCACGCCGGAGCTGGAGAAGGCCTGGACGCGCGCCATCGCCGCCTACCAGGACGGTGACCCCGGCCCGGTGACGATGGAGTTCTCCCCCGACACCGTGCGCCAGAGCGGGGTGGGCGACCATCTGATGCTGATCCTGGCCGACGCGCTGGCGCGGCGCGACGATCTGGCCGGCGCTCGCGCGGCCGCGCTGTCGGTGGCGGACCACCAGGGCGCCAGCCGCCTGGCCCCCCGGGCCCTGCTGATGACGGCCACGCTGGCCTCGCGGGCCGGGGACGAGGCGGGGGCCCAGACGGCGCTCACGCGTCTGCTGGAGAGCCACCCCGACTCGCCGGAGGTGCCAGAGGCGCTGTACCTGCTCGGCCAGACGGCCGAGGCGCGCGGCCAGCGCGACGACGCCGCGCGCGCCTACCGGGAGCTGATGGTGCTGGCGCCGACGACCGGCTGGGCCGACGGCGCCGCCGATCGGCTGGCCGTGCTCGCCGCCGGCGGCACGCCGGTGCCGCCGTTGACCATGCGCCAGCGCCTGGACCGCGCCGAGCGACTGCTGCGCGGCGGCGTCCCCAAGACCGCCAGTGACGAGGCGGAACGGATCGCCACCGAGTCGCAGGACCCGTCGATCGTGGTGCGCGCGCTGCGCGTCGTGGCCGACGGAGCCCGTCGGCTCGGCCAGTACGAGGCGGCGGCCAAGGCCCTCGACATGGCGATCGCCCGGGCGCCCGCCGATCAGCAGACGGCGCTGAGGCTCGAGCAGGCGCGCTTGCTGCTGCGCGGCGGCCGCCGCGAGCGCGCGCTCGAGGTGCTCGGCCGCGTGGCGGCCACGGCGCCCGAGGCGGATGCGGCGGAGGCGATGTGGATGCGGGCTCGCGCGCTCGAAGACGCCGACCGGCTCCCCGAGGCGGTGACCGCGTACAAGGCTCTGGCCGCGCGCTATCCCAAGCGCGAGGTCGCTGGCGGCGCCATGTGGCGGCTCGGCTGGTACGCCTACCTCAAGGGTGACCTCCGCGATGCGGCCAAGTCGTGGGAGAAGCTGGTCGCGAGCACGGGCAATCGCGCCTATCGGATCGGCGCGATCTACTGGCGGGCCCGCGCGATCGAGGGCACGAAGGACCGGGGGGCGGCAATGCCGCTCTACCGGCAGGTACTGGCCGAGGCGCCGCGCAGCTACTACGGCGTGCTGGCCGCTCGCCGGGTGGGCGGGCTCACCGACGTGTCCATCCCGGCTCCGATCACGCTGCCGGCCGATCCGGCCGAGGCCCTGGCCGGCGATCCGGGGTTCATGCGAGTGGAGCTGCTGCGCCGGCTGGGGCTGATCGAGGCCGCGCTCGAGGAGCTGGACGATGTCGTCGAGCGCGCGATCGGCGACCCGGTGCGGCTCTACGGCCTGTCCAACGCCTACGCGCGCGACGAGCGCTACCATCTGGCGCTGCGCATTCACCGTCGCCACCTGGCCAACCTCGCCGCCAGCGGCGATCCCGCGCTGCCGCGCGCGTTCTGGGAGACCGTGTATCCGTTCGCGTGGCGGAGCGATGTCACGGCGGCGGCGCAGCGGGCCGGGATCGAGCCGTATCTGGTCGCCGCCGTCGTGCGGGAGGAGTCCTCGTACTATCCGCGGGCCGTGTCGCGGGCCGGCGCCCGCGGTCTGATGCAGCTGATGCCCGCCACCGCGCGCCCGATGGCCGAGCACCGCGGCCTGGCCTTCGCCGGCGGCGAGCTGCTCGACGATCCTCGGGCGAACCTCGACATGGGCACGGCGTTCCTGGGGGGCCTGATGCGCGAGTTCTCCGACCCGCGGCTGGCGGTGGCCGCGTACAACGCCGGGCCCGCGCGGGTTCGCGGGTGGTGGCAGGCCCGACGGACGAGCGACGTCGAGGCGTGGGTCGAGCAGATTCCTTTCGACGAGACCCGCCAGTACGTCAAGCGCGTGATGCTCTCGTGGGAGGAATATCGGCGCGTGTACGGAGGCTCCTGAGCGGCGGTCTCAGTCCGCCGCCTCGCGGTAGGAGCCGCGCGCCAGCGCGAAGCCGTGGGGCACCAGGTCCGCGGCGCCCGCGTGCCCGCAGTCGAACCGGATCTTCATGCTACCGCCGGCGGTTGGCTCGATGCGCGTGCCCGACGTGTTCTGCACGTTCAAGGCGACCGCCAGCCCCTCGATGCTGCCCGCGCCGCCGGCCTGATAGGTGATGCTGTCGAGCGCGTAGACCAGCCCGCGCATCGCGGCGCCCGCCGCGATCTCGATTGCGCCATTGACGATCAGCCAGCCCCGGAACGCCTCGGCGGGCGGGGCGATGGCGCCCGCACCGAGCCGGGCCCCGGCCAGCGTCGACCCGCTGGGCGCGTGGGGATCGACGGGGCGTCCATCGGTGGTGTCGACGAACACGACGCCATCGGGCAGCGGGTTGGAGGCATCGAACACGATCCGGCCGCTCCAGCTCGCGCGCCCATCGGACGTCCGTCCGCCGGTGGGAAAGCCCGGCCCGAAGTAGGATCCGTTACGCCGGGCGAGCGTCTTGAGGGCGTCCAGCACCGCCGGGGAAAACGTCACGGCGTCGAAGTCGGCGGCCGGCCGGCGCTGGGCCCCGGCGCCCGCGCCTCCCGAGATCGCGACCGGGCCGCTGATGGTCGTCTCATCCCGCGTGATGGCGCCGTACTTGAGGTCGTCGCCGCAGGCGCGATCACCGTTGGCGCCGTCGATCGTGACACCGCCGGTGAGCGTCAGCGCCCCGTTCACGCAGAGGGCGCACGGTGCGCGCACGCCCGGCTGCGGGATGGCGACGACGTCGGCGGTGATCTGCCGGTGGGCCTTGGCCCGCGTGTCGGCGGGGTTGTCGGTGGGCGTCCAGCCCACCGATGTGATCACGCGGACCTGGGGATCGCTTCCCGCCGCGTGCGCGGCGCGCACCGTGAAGCCGCCGGTGCGGCGGAGCGTGATGAACGTGCGGCCGTCCAGCGGCGCGGGCGCCACCGGACCGGACAGCAGATGCTCGGGGTCCTCGCCGAGAGCGGCGCGTGACAGGGCCCGCAGCGCGAACTCGAAACCGCTCTCGGCCAGGGCCCGCGCCTGGCTCGCGCGGAGCTGATTGGCGGCGATCGCCAGCTCGGTGTCGGCCAGCATGGCGAAGGCGAGCATGATCGGTGTGAGCAGCGCTAGCGCGAGCAGGGCGAGTGAGAGGGCCACGGCGTCCTGGTGTGCAGCCTCGGCGCCATGGCCGATGCCCGACGAGTCGCGGACTTGGCGGACCGACCGTGCTCAGGCTGCCAGGCGAGCAGGGCAGGGCCGCCGGCGCGGGCGCCCCCAGCTCGGGGCGGTCGATCAGTCGCTGGGAGGGGTGAAGTCCTTGGCGACGGCGGCGTTGCCGTCGGTGAGGTCGAAGGTGTTTTCCTTCTGCCCCTGCACGACGACCTTCATGTCCCACATCGGAGTGCCCCCCACCTCGGCCACCAGACGGTAGGCACCCGCGGGGACCTCGCGGAACTCATACACTCGACCGATCTTGAACTCACGGCCGAGCCGGACGTCGCGGGTCTCGCCCTCTTCACCGATGAGGTTGACGTTGACCCGCACCATCTTCTTTTGCGGCGTGATGTCCTGCCACCGGATCTGACCGAGCACCCGGCCGCCATTGGCGGCCCCGCCGCTGGTTCCCGTCCCCGTGGTCGCCGCACCCGTCCCGGCCGTCTCGATGCCCTCGAGCTCCTTGGCATTGGCCAGC
>CAVZOE010000035.1:0-56518 GCA_963776725.1 uncultured Candidatus Rokubacteria bacterium
GGTGGTCGATGCTGGACTTGAACCAGCGACCCCGGCATGTGAGACCGTTCAAGCTGCTCGGAGAGCGAGTGACGTGACAGAACGCAAAGCGCGTTGTGCTACGGCTGACGCGAAAGCCCGGCGCTGCGCGCCCGCCTCCTCGGCGAGCTTGAGGCGCACGGTCAGGTCGCGATCCCGGGGAACTTCGCGAATCACGCGCGCGGGATTACCGACGGCGAGCGTATAGGACGGAACGTCCTTGGTGGCCAGGCTGCAGGCGCCGATGACTGCGCCTTCGCCGATCTTCACACCGCGCAGGACGCTGACCCCGAAGTTCAGCCAGGCATGGTCGCCGATCTCGACGGGCCCGGTCTTGATCGAGCCTCTCAGGTAAGGCTGGCCGTGAACCTCCGTGCGCAGGAAATGCTCGGCGCGCTCGAGCGCGCTGAGCTGGTGGACGTTCGTGTCAATGACGTGCACGTTCTGCGCGAGCAACACGTAGCGGCCGATCTTCACCGAGTCGCCAGACCACACGCGCGTGCTCACTCCCACGTAGCTGTACTCGCCGATCTCGATGTGACCGCCGTACTCGCATACCGTCAGCTCACCCTCGACGAGGGCGTGCCTGCCTATCCGGATACGGCCGGCATCGCCGGTGAGTCGCGCACGACGGCGCTCGCGCTGAAGCGCACGCCTTCCGCGGCGGCGACGCGCGAAAGGCAGAGACGAGCGTTGTGGGTCTCCATCAGCCATTGCAGCAGTTTCGGGACCTCCAGGGCCGCCAGCACCGGGTAAACGCATGAGTTGAGGAAGCGGCGCTTCGAAGACATCATGCTCACATCACCGTGGGCCGAGCGACCGTGAGGCCGCACGCCAGCAGCGGTCACGGCCAGTATATCGCCCACGCGATGATTGGGCGTCGAGGTCCAGGCGATCGAGCAGGATCTTCGCACCCCGCCATTTGCCCGCTTGGCCGTGACGCGCGGGCACCCGGACACGACGGAGCAGGCCATGCGCGATGAGCGCTCGCACCGTGTCACCGCCGAGCGCCAGGTAGACCCGGGGGGTCCGCTACATGCTCACTGTCGTCGGCTCCAGCGGCGTCACGTTTTTGGGCTGGGTGACCGCAGAGGGTGCGGCGCACGACCTCGGCGAACCGATGGACGACGTCAAGTGGCACCATTACGGCACCGGGAAAAATACGAAACGCGGGGTGTCTTGCAACCCCGCGTCGTGAATGGTGGTCGATGCTGGACTTGAACCAGCGACCCCCGGCATGTGAGGCCGGTGCTCTGCCAACTGAGCTAATCGACCGTGTCGTGGAAATCTAGACCCTTACTGCCGTCGCGTCAACCTCTCGTCCGCGATCGTCGCCGTGATTGTAAGCGTCGAGCCTCAGCGGCTTCATGCCGTGACACCGATCTGAAAGTGGCGGCGGAAACGGTGCCCTATTCGATGACCTGATCCGCCCGCGCCAGCAGCGCCGGCGGGATCTTGAGGCCAAGCGCTCTGGAGGTCTTGAGGTTGATGACCAGCTCGAACTTCGTCGGTTGCTCGACGGGGAGATCGGCAGGTCTGGTGCCCTTGAGAATTCTGTCGGACGTAGCCGGCGGCCCGACGGAAGTTGTCCGGCACGTTGCTGCCGTACGCCATCAAGCCGCCCGCCAGTGCGAACTCGCGCTCGGGATGCATTCCCGGCAACCGGTACCGGATCGCCAGGGAGACGATTCGCGCCCGCTGGCTCCAGAGGAACGCATCGGCCACCGTGAGGCATCGCCGCCCCCGGGTTCGGGTGAGGCCACCAAGACGGCGCTCGAGCTCCTCGATATCCGGAGCGGCGATGGGCTGGGCCTGCAGTCCGAGTGCCCGGGTCGCTGACTCGATCGCCGGCAGCGAAGTCAGTGCCCCTTCATTGCTCGGATTCCAGACGACCACGACCCGGCTGACGCTCGGGATCGCCTCGCGCAGCAAGTCCAATCGCTTGCCGTCGAGCTCGGCGCCGGTGGAGATCGTGAACCCGGTGACGTTCGCTCCGGGACGGGCCAGGCTCTTGACGAGCTTCTCGCGCATCACGAACTCAGTCGTCGCCGCGCCGATGACGATGGGAATGGTTGCCGAGGCCTGCTTCGCCGCGGTCGCTGCCGGGCCGCCGTCCGTGACGATGACATCGACGTTGAGGATGACGAGCTCCGCCGCGAGCGCGTCGAGCCGAGCCACCCGCCCGGCGGCGGCGCGCGTCTCGAGGCGAATGTCGGGATAGCCGAGCGACCGCATCCCCTCCCGGAACGCGTCGACGTTCGGGGCGTGGATGGTGCTGCTCGTCAGCCATCCAATCTTGGGACTCTGGCTGGGCGCCCGTGCTCTCACGACGAGCGGCGTGGCCAGCACCCCAGCCAGCGAGGCCAGCAGGAAGCGGCGGCGGTCCATCAATCCTGTCTCTCCCTCGGCCGGGAGGACATCCTCCAGCGGGGTGTAGCGATCACCGAAGCGGGTGCCGGGCACGGGTCTTGCCGTGTCGTCAATCACTTGCGCACGGTCCCGCCGAGAGGCGGTGCAGATCGAGGGGCGGGCCGGCGCCGCTGTTAGGCCAAAAGTAGAGTAGGTCAAAGGAGAATCGAATGGTATCGAAAGCGCTCGGCGTAGGAATTCTGCTGGTTTTCGGCCTCGTCAGCCTGGCCCTCGCGCAGAACACCATGGATGTCACCAGGGATGTAACGGAGGCGCAAGAGACCATCGCGGTCTTCAAGAAGACCGATCCGGGGCTGTCTCGCTTCTTCGATCACGCGGTTGGGTATGCGGTCTTCCCGACAGTTGTAAAGGGGGCCGTCGGGGTTGGAGGTGCCAGCGGCTCGGGAGTCGTCTTCGAGAAGGGCAAGGCCGTCGGCAAGGCGCACCTCACCCAGGGGACCATCGGCGCGCAGATCGGCGGTCAAACGTACTCGGAGGTCATCTTCTTCGAGACGGCGTCGGCGTTGACGGATTTCAAGAAAGGGGCGCTCGCGTTGGCCGCTCAGGTAAGCGCGGTGGCGGCTTCGGCAGGAGCGTCGAAGGACGCCAAATACCGGATGGCGTGGCGGTCTTCACCCATGAGAAGGGGGGCCTCATGGCCGAGGCGAGTGTTGGTGGCCAAAAGTTCCGCTTCGAGCCCTTCGGAAAGAAGTAGCCCGCCAGCGCGATGAGCAGGAGGGCGATCAGGGTGGCGCCGCGCGGATGGCTCGCAGCGGCTCAGCCTCGACTCGTTACGCCGCCGGTTCGGCTGACGCGGGCCTTCAGGATGTGCGCGTGCATGATCTCGTACTCCGACTCCGCCACCTGTCGCGGGGCGACCTGGTAGGTGAGCTTGTCGATCGTGCCGGTGAAGCGGAACGGCACCTGGTAGTCGTTGTCGTCCACCGGCGTGCGGGTGTCCATGCCGACGTCGAACGTCTCGTCGAAGGTCACGAGGAAGGGAATGGTGTGCGGGATCTATCTGCTGGCGACTTCCTTGCCGTCCACCTTCAGCGACGCCCGTGCCACCTTTGCCGAAACCGGGACCGTCGTAGGTGAAGTCGAAGACGATCGTGTGCTTGCCGGGCGGGAGCGCCTGCTGGCCCTCCCACCGGAAGCGCTCGAGGTCGAGCAGGTTCTAGGTGAACACCGGCTTGCCCTTGAGCAGATAGAAACCGTAGCCGCCGAAGCGGCCGCCCTAGCGTGACGATCACGCCCTCTCCGCCGCCCTGCGGGAACCTCGACGTCCGGCGGTGATGGTGTACGACCTGCCGCAGCGAGCTCGGCGCGCGGCTGTCGGCAAAGCCGGACATCTCGCCGGAGATAGGCGAACACGTCGCGTCCCGGCGGTCGCGCTCGGCCGCGGCGCGAGCGCGCGCGCGGCAGATCGAGTTGTCGAGCGGGAACACGTTGTACTTGGCGGCCTCGACCAGGAAGAGTTCCTGCAGCTCGCGGAGCTTGTCCGGCATCTTGGCGGCGAGATCGTTGGTCTCGCGAGTAGTCCTCGGCGAGGTTGTAGAGCTCCCACTTGTAGCCGTCGACCACATCGGGCATCTTGGCCGGCCCATCAGCCACGGCGGCGCGGCGGCGTGGTCGCCGCGATCCAGCCGTCGTGGTAGATGGCGCGATTGCCGAACATCTCGAAGTACTGCGTCGTGTGCGTGCGACGGCGACGTCGGCGTTCGCCTTGTCCCAGGTGTAGGCCATGCTGACGCCTTCGATCGGGCTTCTGCGCGATGCCGTTGACCATCGCCGGCGCTGGATGCCGGCGGCCTCGAGAATCGTCGGCACGATGTCGATGACGTGGTGGAACTGCGTGCGGATGCCGCCCGCGTCCTTGATGCGGGCCGGCCAGGCGATCACCATTCCCTGCCGCGTGCCGCCGAAGTGCGAGGCGACCTGCTTGGTCCACTTGAACGGCGTGTCGAACGCCCACGCCCAGCCGACCGGCATGTGCGGTGTAGGTCGTGCCGCCGAGCCCCAGATGTCGTAGAACTTCAGCTGATCCTCGACCGGCACGTCGACGCCCTGGATGGCCGCCACTGTCGATCGGCGGTGCCGATCGGGGAGCCCTCGGCGCTCGCGCCGTTGTCGCCGCTGATGTAGATGACCAGCGTGTTGTCGAGCTTGCCCAGGTCCTCGACGGCCTCGATGACGCGGCCGATCTCGTGATCGGTGTAGGCGCAGCGTAGGCGGCGTACACCTCGACCTGGCGGGCGAAGAGCTTCTTTTCGTCGGCGTCGAGCGCGTCCCATTCGGCAGGATCGTCGGGCCAGGGCGTCAGCTTGCGTGTCTGCGGGATCGACGCCGAGCCGCTTCTGGTTGGCGAAGATCTCGCTCGCGCTGTCGTTCCAGCCCTTGTCGAACTTGCCCTTGAACTTCTCGATCCATTCCTTCGTGGGCTGGTGCGGCGCGTGCGTGCCGCCGGGCACGTAGTAGACGAAGAACGGCTTGTCCGGCGCGGCGGCGTTGCAGCTTGCGCAGGTAGCGATGGCGTCGTCGGCCATGTCGGTGGTCAGGTTGTAGCTCGGGCTTTCCGAGCCACGGGAAGATCTGGGTCGTGTTCGCGGAACAGATACGGCGTGCCACTGGTCGGTGTCGCCGCCGATGAAGCCGTAGAAGTATTCGAAGCCCATGCCCGTCGGCCACAGGTCGAAGGGCCCGGCCTGGCTGGAAGCCTCGGGGATGTTGTGGTTCTTGCCGAACCAGGACGTGTGCGTAGCCGTTCTGCTTCAGGATCTCGCCGACGGTGCCGCGTTCTCTGGGCCGATGAGGCAGTTGTAGCCCGGGAAGCCGGTGGCAAGCTCCGTGATGACGCCGAAGCCGACGGAGTGATGATTGCGCCCGGTGATCAGCGCCGCCCGCGTCGGTGAGCAGAGCGCGGTGGAATGAAACTGCGTGTAGCGCAGCCCCGCCTTCGCGATGCGATCCATGGTGGCGTGGGGATGACGCCGCCGAACGTGCAGGACGCGCCGAAGCCCACGTCATCGGTCATGATCAGCAGCACGTTGGGCGCGCCCTTCGGCGGGACCACCTGGGCCGCCAGTACGGCTTGGAGCGGTAGGCCTCGAGGTTGATGACGCCGCCGAACTTCCCCGGCGGCGGCGGGAGGTACTTGCCATCGATCGACTCGGCGGCTCCGGGCGAGCCCGGCACGCCTCGGATCTGCTGAGCGGCCGCCGGACTGCCGGCCAGCGCCGTCAGGATGACCATCGAGAAGGCCAGTGTGCGGATGGGTGATCTACGCTCGGCCATTTGCTGCCTCCCCTCGCCGCGGTGCGTGCAAAGCCGATCGGGATGAGACGTGACTGCCGGGTGGGACGTGTGACGCCAGCCGCACGCGATTGTCGACGCGGCCGTCACCTGATGCCATGGGACGAAGTCTGCGCGGGTCTCGGCCATGAGGCACCTGATCCGCCCGCGCCAGCAGCGACGGCGGGATCGTCAGGCCGAGCGCCTTCGCGGTCTTCATGTTGATGACGAGTTCGAAGGACGTCGGCTGCTCCACCGGTAGATCCCCGGGTTTGGCGCCTTTGAGTATTTTATCGACGTACACGGCGACACGCCGGTTGAGGTCGCGGATCTTGGCCCCGTAGGCTAGGAGGCCCCCGTCCTCGGCGGATTCCCGCCACTCGTAGATGGCTGGCAGCCGGTGTCGAGCCGCCAGGGTGATGATGCGCTTCCGGTCACGATTGAGAAGCGGATTCGACAGGACGAACAGGGCGTCGGCACGCTCCACGGCCAGCGTAGAGAACGCACCCTCATAGTCGCCGTTCCGGACCTCGACGAAAACCGTCTCGGTCTTCAGCGCCCGCGCCGCCTGGTCCGCCTCCTTCGCTTGCGCCGCCTCCATCCTCGGCCAGGATAGGAGGCCGATACGGCGCGCGCGCGGCACCGCCTCCTTGAAAATCTCCACTCGCTTGGCGGCCATGGTGCCCTCCGCCACGAGACTGACGCCGGTGATGTTGCCGCCCGGGCGCGCCAGGCTGGCGACAAGTCCCTTCCCAACAGGATCCTCGCCAAACGCCATGACGATGGGGATGATCTTCGTCGCGTTCTTGGCCGCCCGGATGGCGTCCCCACCCGTCGCGAGAATGACGTCGGGCTTCAGGCCGACCAGCTCCGCTGCGAGCGCCGGCAGGCGTTCGATGCGGCCCTCTGCATACCGGCGTTCGACGACCAGGTTCTGGCCCTCGACGTACCCGACCTCGCGCAGCGCAGCCAAGCGCTCTTCGGAGCCGGTCCCGGGGCTCAGCTCGCCCACCTTGAACACCTTCGCCGCCTGCTGCGCCTCGGCGCCGAGCGGCACGCCGAGCACACCGGCCAGCGAGGTCAGCAGGAAGCGACGGCGGTCCATCCGGGATGGTGGGGCAGGCGCCGGTCAGGAGTCAACGTCGAGGATCTGGCGACCGCCTCGCACCACGATCGCGGGCGCCAGGCGCAGCGCCGAACCATCGAGCGGCACGGCCAGAGCCGCGACGGTGTGCGCCGTGCTTGGCCCAGCCGGGCGACCGACGTAGGATGGCGTCGTGCCCACCTCGGCCCGTCCGCACCCCAGCCTCAACGCGATGCTGCTGTGCGACCTCACCATTCGCGAGCACGGCACCGGCAAGATGAGCCTCATCGGGATCTTCGAGAACATCAGCGCGGCGCGCTTTCCCGTCGTGCACCGCGCGCTGACGGTCTACGCCAAGCTCGCCGACGCCGAGGGCGAGTACGGGATCCGCCTGGAGCTGGTCCGGCTCGACGACAGCCACATGGTGGCGCAGGGGAACCTGCGCGCCGGCTTCGCCGACCGGATGACGCCCGGCGAGCTCACCGTCAACCTCGAGAACCTCGGGTTCGAGCGGCCCGGCCGCTACGAGTTCCGCCTGTACGCCGACGAGCGGTTCGTGGCCAGCAAGTCCTTCACGGTCATCCAGACGGCGGCGGCCCCGACCCCCAGCTGATGCGCGTTCTGATCCTGACCGCCAGCTACGGCTCGGGCCACAACGCGGCCGCGCGCAGTCTGGCCGCCGCCTTCAGCCGACCGCGGCGCCGCCGTGACGGTCGTGGATCACTTCCGCGAGCTGGTGCATCCGGTCTTCGACCGGGCCAGCCGGGCGTCTACATGGCGCTCCTGCGCCGCGCGCCGATGGTCTGGGGCGCGGCCTACGCGCTGGGCGACTGGCTGCCGAGCGATTCGCCGCTGGCGTTCGGCGTGACGCGCATCGGCACCGGACGGCTCTCGCGCGCTGCTCGACGCGCTGGCGCCCGACGCCGTCGTCTCGGTGCACGCCACGCCGGCCGCGGCCATGTCGGCGCTGGCCGAGCGAGGGCCGGCGGCTGCCGCCGCACACCACGGTCGTGACCGACTTCGTCGCGCACAGCCAGTGGATCGCCCGCGGCATCGACCGCTACTGCGTGGCCGCCGACGACGTCGGGCACGAGTTCGTCGCGCGCGGCATTCCCGCGCGAGCGCGTCGTCGTGCACGGGCGTGCCGCTGCGGCCGGAGTTCGAGACCGCGGTCGACGCCGGCGGCGGCCCGGCGCGCCCTGCGGGCTGCGGGCCGACGCTGCCGGTCGTCCTCGCCATGGCCGGCTCGTACGGCGACGGTGGGCCGCCTGCCCGACGTGGCGCGGGCGCTGACGCGGCACGGCGGCGCCGTCCAGGGGGTGCTCGTCGCCGGACACGACACGCGCGCTGGCCGAGCACGCTGCGCGGCCTGACCGCGGCACGACGATCGCGCGTCGCTCGGCTACGCCGACGACGTCCGCACGCTCATGGCCGCGGCCGATCTGCTGGTGACCAAGGCCGGCGGCATGACGCTGGCCGAGGCCATGGCCGCGGAGCTGCCGATGCTGCTCTACGGCTCGCTGCCGGGCCAGGAGCGTCGCAACGAGCGCTTCGCCTCGCGGGCCGGCATCGCGCTGGCCGCGCGCTCCGCGCCGCGAGCTGGCGCCGCCTGCTCGAGCGCGCGCTCGACCGAGCCCGAGCTGCTCGAGCACCTGCGCGAGCGCATGCGTCGCGTCCGGCGGCCCGACGCGGCGCCGCCGCATCGTCGACGCCGTGACTCGCGCCGCACGGGCTGCGCGCGTGATCGGCCGCGCGCTCGCGCTGGGCGCCGCCGCCTGGGTCGGGCTGGGCGTGGGTGCCCCACCTGTTCACGCCGGCCTGCGCGCTGGCGCGGCGCCCGTGACGACCGGCGGCGTCGCGCTCACCTTCGACGACGGGCCCGATCCGGAGTGGACGCCGCGCGCGTACTCGACGCTGCTCGGCGCGGCCGGCGTGCGCGGCACGTTCTTCCTGGTCGGCGAGCGCGCGGCGCGCGCGCCCGGACGTGGTGCGGCGGCATGGCCGCCGAGGGTCACGAGGTCGGCAATCACTCGTGGTCGCACCGCAGCCTCGTGGCTGCTGCGGGCCGCGCGCGACCGCGCGAGAGATCGGCCGGGCCCACGAGCGGCATCGCCGCGCTCACCGGCACGCCGCCCCGCCACTTCCGGCCGCCGTGGGGCATGGTGAACGCGGCGATGTTCCGGACGCTGCGGCGGGTCGGCGAGCGCTGCGTGTTCTGGTCGATCCAGCCCGAGGGCCAGCGGCCCGCGCCGGCGGCGCGCCAGGTGGACGTACGTGCTCCGACGCGCCCATCCCGGCGCCATCGTCGACCTGCACGACGCCGAGGGCACGCCGGCGGCGCCGGCGCGGCTGCTGGAGGCCCTGCCCGCGCTGCTCGACGGCCTGCGCGAGCGCGGCTACGCGTGCGACGGTGGGCGAGCTGCTCTCAGCGGGCACTGAGACGCGCCGCGTCGGCGACGAGAGAGAAAGCGCAGGAACTCGACGCCCTCGCCGAGCCGGCGCCGCATGACCGAGCGGTCGCGCAGCATCTCGCCGCCGATGGCGAAGATCTTCCGCGGGCGGAAGTAGAAGCGGCGGTAGAACTGCTCGACCGAGGCGAAGATCTCCGTGCGCGCGAGGTGCGGATAGCCGAGCACGCTCGTCTGCACGCCGCCGGCGTCGACCAGCTCCGTCGTCGTCCTGCAGCCAGCCGCTGCTCGCGGGCCTGGCGGTAGAGCGCGGTGCCCGGGATACGGCGCCGCCAGCGACACCTGGATCGTATCGGGATCGATGTCGCAGCGCGAAGCGGATCGTCTCCTCGATCGTCTCGCGCGTCTCGCCCGGCAGTCCCATGATGAACGTGCCGTGGATCTTGATGCCGAGCGCCTTGGCGTCCCGCGTGAACTCGCGCGCGCGGTCGAGGCGGATGCCCTTCTTGATGTTGTTGAGGATCGGCCTGGTTGCCGGACTCGTAGCCGACCAGCAGCAGGCGCAGGCCGTTGTCCTTGCAGCACCTTGAGCGTCTCGTACGGCACGTTCGGCCTTGGCGTTGCACGACCACGTCACGCCCAGCCGCCCGAGCCCGCGCGCGATCGCCTCGGCCCGCGGCCGGTCGTCGGTGAAGGTGTCGTCGTCGAAGAAGTACTCCTTCACCTGCGGGAAGAGCCGCTGCGCGTGCGCGATCTCGGCCACCACGTGCTCGACCGAGCGCGTGCGGTAGCGGTGGCCGCCCACCGTCTGCGGCCACAGGCAGAAGGTGCACTTCGAGCGGCAGCCGCGGCCGGTGTAGAGCGAGACGTAGGGATGCTGCAGGTAGCCGATGAAGTAGTGCTCGATCGTCGAGGTCGCGCTTGTAGACGTCGACCACGAAGGGCAGCCGTCCATGTCCTCGAGCGGCGCGACGCTCCGGCGTGCGACTGGAGGTGGCCGTTGGTGCGATAGCGACAGGCCGCGCCACGCGGTCGAGCGGACGCCCCTGCGGCGATCTCCTGGATGGCGAAGTCGAACTCGCTGCCGGCCACGAAGTCGATCGCCGGCGAGGCGGCGCAGCGCGCTACTCGCGCGCGACCGCCACGTGGGCGCCGACGAAGCCGACTCGCAGCCGCGGGTTCTCCGCTCGCAGCGCCTCGGCCACCTTCACGTCGTGGGCGAACGACGGCGCGCTGGTGTGCAGCACGGCCAGCTCGTATTGCCCGGCGAGCGGCGCGATGTCGTCGAGCGCTCAGGCCGGCGGGCGGCGCGTCGACCAGGCGCTGCCGGGCACCAGCGCCGCCGGCTGGGCCAGCCACGTCGGATACCAGAACGAGCGCACCTCGCGCCGCGCCTGATAGCGCGAGCCGGCGCCACCGTCGAAGCCCTCGAACGACGGCGGATGCAGGAACAACGTCTTCAGGTCGTCGGGCATCCGGCCCATCTTATCTGATCGCCGGCGCCGTCAGCGGTTGACGTAGAGGCTACGGCCGCCGCCGGCGTCGACGAGCCGGGCGCCCGGTAGCCGGGCCACCACGCTGCGCTCCGGCGGCCGGCGTGGTCACGCACCCACACGCGGCGCGAGCCCGCGCCACGCCGCTCCAGTCGGCGGCGTCCCAGAACGGTCGCGCGCCTCCGGCCGCGTGGCGCCGAAGCCGAGCACGCTGCGCCGCCCGTCGACGATGACCGGACGCCGCCCCGAGTACCACTCGAGCGCGCCGGAGTTCTCGATCGGTCCCTCGTGCGCCACGACGTCGTCCGGGGCGGCGCTGCGCGCACGATCGCTCGGCCAGATCCTTCACCGCGCGATGCGTCCGACGACCAGGCCGAGCGCGCTGGCCGCGCTGGGCAGCAGCAGCACCAGCGTCGCCGACGGTGGCGTACGACGCCGACCGCGCGCGGCCGCGGGTCAGCCGCCGACACCGCAGCGCGATCGCCCCGCGCGGCGAGCGTCGAGCGCGGCGGCCCCGACGAGCGGCCGGAACGCCGACCACGGCGGCACCGGCGGCGGGGCCGCCGGCGCGCTCATCTTCCGGGTGGCGACGTCGGTCGCGTCGAGCACGCCGGTCATGAACGCCGAGCCGTCGCCCGTCCAGGCCAGCGCGCAGGCCACGGCGAGCGCGCGCCAGGAACATCAGCGCGTGCACCGCGAGCCAGCGCGCGGCCGGCGCGTCGTCCCAGCCGCGCGCGGCGAGCAGCGCGATGGCCGGATAGGCGCCGGCAGCCCGTAGTGCGGCAGGCGGAACGGCGACAGCGCGGTCAGGCCGAGCACGCCCACCGCCCACAGCGCGAGCGCGACCCACGGCAGCTCCGTCGGCCTCGCGCCAGGCCCGGCGACGCACCAGCCGACGACGACCGCGACCGCGCGGCGACGATCCACGGCAACGCCGCCGAGGACCGCGACGGCCAGGAACTCGACGGCGCCGTCAGGGGAACGTCCTCGTCGGGGAAGTGGCGGGCGCGCGCGACGTTCAGCAGGTGGTTGTCGACGACGGTGTACCAGGTGAATCCCGGCGTGCGCAGCTCGGCCAGCGCCCACCAGCCGAACGCCATCACCAGCCACGCGCCACGCCCGGCCACGGCAGCCAGCGCCGAGGGGCCGCGCCCGTCCGCCCAGCGCCAGCGCCAGGCCGATCGCCAGCGGCGGCACGAGCGCGCCGAGCGGATCCTTGGCCAGCGCCGCGAGACCGAAGACGGCCAGGCCCGCGACGCAGCGCCCGCGGCGCCCGTCGACGATGCCCGACAGCGCCAGCGCGAAGCCGACGGCGAGCGAGGCGACGAACAACGTCTCGGGGCGCACGTAGCGGCCGTAGGCGAAGAAGCCGATGCGAGGTCGAGCAGCGCCAGCCCCGCCACCAGGCCGCCGCGCCGCGCCGAGCGAGGCGCGCGCCGAGCCACGCGGTGGCGCCGACCGCCACCAGCGCCGCCAGCGCGGAGACGGCGCGGGCGGCGCGCCTCGCTCGGCCCCGCCAGCGCGAAGACACGCGGCCATCAGCGACGTAGAGCAGCGGCGGCTTGTCGACGTAGGGCACGCCGTTGAGCGTGAGCGGCGAGCGCGATCCCGGCGAGCCAGCAGCTCGCGCGCGATCTCGGCGTGCATCCCCTCGCCCGGATCGTCGAAGCGGCACGGCACCGAGGCCGCGACAGCAGGAGCGGCGCCGCCGCCACGACGCCAGCGCCGCCGCGGCCAGCGCCGAGTCCGGCGCGGCTCAGGTGCGCGACACCAGGAAGACGCCGACGCACGATGCAGGCCGATCCCGGCCCAGCGGCGCCGGGGTGACCGGCTCGGCGAGCAAGGTACTGGGCCAGCACCGCGACGACGATGTAGTCGAAGGCGGTCATCGGCAGGATCTTGCTCACGTCGGCGCGCGACAGCAGCGTGAGGTACATGAAGAAGAACGCGGCCTGCAGCGCGACGCCGAGCAGCGATCCACGGACTGCCGAGCGCGCGTGCCGACCATGCCGCCCACAGCCGCGGTCGGCGCCTCGGTGAGATCGCCGACGGTCCGCATGCCCTTGGCCAGCAGGACGTGGCCGGCGCCGCCGAGCAACACCCGCGATGAGCGACCAGCACGAGGTCTTGATCACAGCGCCTTGCCGATCGCTTCCAGCACGGCCTTCTCGACGGTCTGGCTCGGTGTCGGTCACCGGCTCGTCCTTGTCGACGAACAGAATCCGCTCGCGCTTGAACACGGCGCGCTCGACGCTCACCGCCGTCTGGTTGTCGCCGGCCGCCTTGATCGTGAGCTGCAGCCGGTGCCGCGGCCCTTCTCGTAGACTCCGTAGTTCTCGCCGTCGACGCGGCGCGACTCCGTGGTGATGAAGCCGATGGCCCGGTCCGACTTGTCGATGTCCCAGCCCAGGTGCTTGAGCACCGCCTCGGTCGTCGACCAGACCCGATCGACCGGCGGCGCGAACGTCCGCTCCGACCGGTCGCCGGCGGCGGCGGAGTGCCGGCGCGCGACACAGCGCGTCAAGCGACGCAGCGCCACGAGCGCCCCTCATGGCGCTTCCTCCTGCCGGCGACGCGGCCCGGCCTGCAGCCGCCCCCGCTGCATCCGGTACACGGCGTCGCGCGCACCGACGGCGTCGGCGCGGTGACTGACGACCACCACCGCGCCGCCGGCCCGCGCGCGCGCCCGCAGCGCGCTCGAGGATCACGCGGCCGTTGGCGTCGTCCAGGTTGCCGGTCGGCTCGTCGGCGAGCGAGCAGCGGCGGATCGTTCAGCACCGCCCGGCAGAAGGCCACGCGCTGCTGCTCGCCGCCGGAGAGCTGGGGCGGATAGTGGTCGCTCGCGCTCGCCGCACGCCGAACTGCGCCAGGAGCTCGCGCGCCGCGCCGGCGGGTCGCGGCGCCCGTGCGTCCCACGTAGCGGGCCGGCCAGCAGCACGTTGTCGAGCGCGGTCAGCGACGGCAGCAGCAGGAACGACTGGAAGACGAAGCCGACCGTACGCGGCCGCGCGCCCGGCTCCGCGCCGTGCGCCCCAGCGCGCTCACGCGCTCGCCGCGCCAGAGCACGTCGCCGCCGTCGGCATCCTCGAGCAGCCCGAGCACGTTCAGCAGCGTGCTCTTGCCGCGAGCCCGAGGGCCCGCGCACCACGGCCAGCTCGCCGGCCGTCACCGTGAGGTCGACGCCGTCCAGCACGCGGATCGGCGTGCCGGCCGGCGCCCGGTACGATCTTCACGAGCCCGCAGCCCGCAGCATCAGGCACCGCGGCGGATCGCCTCGGCCGGCGACAGCCGCACGACGCGGAGCGTCGCGTAGGCCGCCGCCGCCGACGCCGAGCAGCACCGAGAAGACGAGCGCGCCGCCGAGCAGGCGCGCTCGAGAAGAGGAAGAGCTGCTGGCCCGTGCGCGCGGCCCAGCCGTCGACCGCTCCGCCCAGGCCGCAGCGCCAGACCGACGCCGAGCCGCGCCGCCGGTCAGCGTCACCGCGAGCGCCTCGCCCAGCACCTCGCGGCCGAGCTGCAGGTCGGTGGCGCCGAGCGCGCGCTTGACGCCGAAGTCGCGGATGCGCTCGAACACCGCGGCGGCCATCGTGTTGGCCAGCGACAGTCCGCCGATCACGAAGCGCGAGCGCGCCGATGCCGACCAGCAGCGCGGAGAAGAACGCGGTCGACGAGCGCGAGCAGGCCGCTCAGCTCGCTCGGGATCTGCACGTTGACGCCGGGCACCTGCGTCGGCGATGCGGCGGGCGACCGCGTCGGGGTCCTCGCCGTCGCGCCAGCCGACGGCCGCGCCGGTGTTGAGATCGCGACGCGGTGAGCGCGATGCCGCCCGAGGCCAGCGCGGTGCGCAGCAGCGGGTCCTTGGCGACCCACTGCCGGCGCGCGTCCTCGATCGGACACGATGACGAAGCGATCGGGCGCGGTGAGCATGCGCTCGCAGCACGCCCACCACCTCGTAGGACTCGCCCTCCAGCGTCAGGCTGCGAGCCCACGCGCAGGCCGTGCGAGGCGGCGAACGACGAGCCGACCACCGCCACCTGGCGATCGCCCGGCCGCAGAAACCGCCCGGCGCGCACGGGGAAGCTCGCGGTAGTGGCGGTTGGGCATCGGCACCGAGAGGTCGAGGCCGAGGACCAGCTCCTGCGTGAGCGTCATGAACTGCGAGGTGGACGGGTTGAGCGGCAGCATCACCTGCGCCTGCACGCCGGGCACGCCGGGCACCTCGGCGATGGCCCGGATGGATGGCGGCCGGCAGCAGGCCGCCGGCCGTGAAGCCGGTGCCCATGCCCATGCCGCGCCCCGCCACCGAGATCTGGCCGAGCACGAAGCGGTCGCCGCCCTCGATGAAGCGAACGATGCGCTCGGCCATGGCGCCGAGCGCCACGATCCCGGCCACGCCGATGGCGATGCCGGCGATGGTGAAGGCGTATCCGCGCAGCGTGCGGAGAAGGACCGCTACCACTCCAGTCGGGACTCGACCGGCAGGCCGTGACGGCGACGCACCCAGGTGTTGATCCGGGCCAGGGCGAACAGCAGCCGCAGCGACGCGCGGACCCGCCAGCGGCCTCTGGATGAAGGCGCCACCCGAGAGCACGTTGAGGACGGCGGTCACCATGCCCAGAACGTTCTTGGGCTTGAGGAACAGGTCCATGAATGCCGGCTCGTAGTACTTGTTGATGAACGTGAAGAAGGGCCCCACCCCCTGCCACACCCGGCGCTCGTAGCCGGCGAAGCGACGCGCCGAGAAGCGTCCGTCGGCGAACGCCTTCACGATCGCCTCGGCGGCCAGCTCGCCCGTGCGAATGGCGATGAAGACGCCGCTCGAGAAGATCGGATCCACGAACGCCACGGCGTCGCCCACCGCGAGGAATCGATCGCCGACCACCGGCGCGTTGGTGTACGCGAAGTTCGCGGTGCGGTAGACCGGTGTCGTGCGTTCGGCCCGACCAAGATGGTCGCGCACCTTGTGGCAGCGCTCGACCATCTGCGCGTAGAGCTCGTCCGGCGTCCCGGCGAACTCGCGCGCGGTCTTGGCGTGCAGGACCGCGCCGATGCTGGTCAGGTCGTGGGAGAGCGGGATCCACCAGAACCAGCCCCCGTCGAAGAGGTAGATGCGGACGTTGCCCTCACCCTGCCCCGGGAAGCGGTCGGCGCCGCGGTAGTACGCGAACAGCGACACCTTGCCGAGGTTGGGCACGCGCGTGCGCTGCCCGAGGCGGCTGGCCAGGAAGCTGTCGCGCCCGCTGGCGTCGACCAGGAAGCGCGCGCGGTGCGTGACCCGCTCGCCGTCGGCCTCCACCTCGAGCGTGACGCCGTCGGCGTCGAACGCCGCGGCCTGGACGCTCGCCGGCTGCACGACGTGGACCCCCTGCTTGCGCGCGTGGTCGAGCAGGATCGCGTCGAACTCCCCGCGCTGGACGTTGTACGTCCACTCGGGCCACGGCATGCCCTTCAGGAAATAGAACGAGGTGCCGAGATCGGTCTCCTGATCGTGGAACGTCGCGCCGTACTTGACCTGAAAGCCGCCGCGCTCGATGGCGTCGAGCACGCCGAGCCGCCGCAGCAGCAGCATGGTCGCCGGCACCAGCGATTCGCCGACCTTGAAGCGCGGGAAGACCTCGCGCTCGAAGAGCGCCACGCTGAGACCGCCACGAGCGAGGTGCGTGGCCACCGTCGAGCCGCCGGGGCCGCCGCCGACCACGACCACGTCGTGTGTCACGGCCGGGGTCACGGGCCCTCGGGTATCGGCTCGGGCCCCACGGACATCCGGACGTTGTCGTCACCCGCGCCGGCCGCGGCCCGTCCATCGCCGTACACGACGTTCACCAGCGGCGTGAGCAGATCCGGCGCGTGCCGTCCCAGCAACGCCTGCAGCAGCAAGCAGTGGCAGCGCGACGGGCGCCATCAGCGTGCCCCGGGCCGCCGTCACGCTGCCGCGCCCGCGCGTCGCCCGCCAGGTCGCACCGAGGCGCGCGACGGCGCGGCGGGCGGCGGCGGTGACGAAGGCGGCGCTCCAGCGCACCGGCGAATCGCTGTAGGCGACGGCGGCTTGCAGCATCGCGACGTGGCGGGAGGACATGCGCTGCGCATCGAACACGCCCAGCACGTCGTGGCCGATCAGCCGGCCCTCGTGCGCCCAGCGCGCCCCCACCCGCCGGGCCAGGAACACGCCGATGGCCACGCCATCGCGCAGCGGACGGAACCGGCTGCGCTCCGCACCGCGCGGCAGCGCCGCCACCGGCACCTCTTGCACGGCCCAGCCGCGGGCCGCCGCGGCCAGCAGGATCTCCGTCTCGAACACGAAGCCGCCGCGGCGCGTGCGCACCTCGTCGAAGAGCGTGAGCGGGTAGACGCGAAAGCCCGACTGCGTGTCGCGCATCGGCAGCCCGCACGTCCAGCTCGCGAAGAAGCTCGCCAGCCGGACCGCGTTGCGGCGCGCCGAGGGCAGCGTGCCCGGCCCGTCGAGCCGACTGCCCACGATGATGGTGCGCTCCACCCGCGCCGCCGCGGCCAGCAGCAGGGGGATCGAGGCCGCGTCGTGTTGACCGTCGCCGTCCAGCGTGATCATGGCCGCGGCCCCGCGCCGACGCGCGGCGGCGACGCCGGTGAGCAGGGCCTGGGCCTTGCCGAGACGGCGCGGATGGCGCAGCACCTCGGCGCCGGCGGCCAGCGCAACCTCCGCGCTGCCGTCCCGCGAGCCGTCGTCGACGACGACCACCGGCGCGTGGGCGCGCGCGGCCGTGATCACCCGCGCGATCGTCCTTGCCTCGTCGGCGACCGGAATCACCACGATGGCGGCCATGGACGCCACGGGCTAGCCCGACCACCAGGGCCACGTGGCCCCCGCCCCGGGCCAGGCCGTGCACGAGACCGGGACCGCTCACACGCGTCGGCTCACCGCCCGCGTCGTCGGGCAGCAGGCCGGAGCGCGCGGTCCAGGCGGCGGCGGCCACGCGCAGCGCGCCGACGCCGGCGCAGTGCCCGAGCAGCGGGCTCAGCGAGCTCGTCGGCCGCGACGCGGGACCCAGCGCATCGGCCAGGACGCGCGCCTCCCACGCATCGCGCTCGGCGTCACCACTCGCCGAGGCGTAGATCCAGCCGGGCGGCCCGAGTCGGGCCCGCTCGAGCGCCTCGGCGACGGCGCGCGAGCTCGCGCGGCGCCCGAGCCCCCACGGCCGTGCCGGCAAGGAGCCCCACGCCGTTCCGTGGATGCGGCCGAGCACCGGCGCTCCACGCTCCCGCGCGGACGACTCGGCCTCCAGCATCACGAACGCCGCACCTTCGCCCCGCACGTCGTGATCGCCGAGCACCTCCAGCATGTCGCCGACGAGCGGATTCAGCTCGTCGACGCCGCCGGCCAGGACGGCGTCCGCCCGTCCGCTCGCCACCGCCGCGGCGGCGCGCGCGATCGCCAGCTCGCCGGCCACGGTCGGGACGTTCAGCGTGAGCGTCAGCTCACGCGCCACGACCGCGATGGCGGTGGTCGCCGCCATGGTGTTCATCACGGTGTTGGGGAACAGCAGGGGCGAGAGCCCGGCCGGCCCGCGCGCCAGGTAGCCGTCGGCGAAGGCGATCGTCGAGGTGAAGTCGCCCAGCTCGGTGCCGACGACCAGACCGAGGCCGCGGCTGAGGTCGCCGTTGGGATCGAAGCCCGATTCGCCGACCGCCAGTCGCGCCGCGGCGATCGTGAGCTGGCACACGCGCGACAGCCGCCGCGCTTCGCCGCCGTCGACGAGCGCGCTCAGCGTCGCCTCCGGCACGCGTACGGCCGGCCGCGGGCCCGACGTCCGCGGGGCCGGCCGCGGTCGAGCGAGCCACGCGCCCAGCGCGGCCGACGGGCCGACGACGGCGGCGTTGACCACGCCCACGCCGGTGATGGCGACGCCGCGTCGCTCCGTCACGGGCGTGTCTCGACGGCGGCGGAGGTCGGACGGCCATCCCGCCGCTCACGCGCGCCGGAAGAGGAGGGTGACGTTCTGGCCGCCGAAGCCGAACGAGTTGGAGATCGCGTGCTCGACGGCGGCTTCGCGGGCGACCCGCGGCACGCAGTCGAACGTGACCTCGGGGTCCGGCGTCACTCGAGGCTCGCGGTCGGCGGCAGCAGCTCGTGCACGAGCGCCAGGATGGTGGCGACCGCCTCGAGCGCTGCCGGCCGCCGCCATCGTGTGGCCGATCATCGACTTGGTCGAGCTGACGAGGAGCGCCGCCCTCGCCGAAGACCTCGCGCATCGCGCGCGCCTCGATCCGGTCGTTCTGCGGCGTGGCGGTGCCGTGCGCGTTCACGTAGCCGACCGACGTCGGCGCGCGACGCCGGCCGGCGCGAGCGCGGCGCGCATCGCGCGCACCATGCCCCTCGCCGTCCGGATGCGGCGCCGTCACGTGAAAGGCGTCGGTCGTCATGCCGTAGCCGGCCGAGCTCGGCGTAGACTCGCGCGCCGCGCGCCCGCGCGTGCTCGGCCGCCTCCAGCACGACGAAGGCCGCGCCCTCACCGATCGACATGCCGCGGCGATCGCGATCGAAGGGACGGCACGGCGCGGGATCGAGCAGCTTCAGCGCGTTGAAGCCCATGAAGCACATACGCGTCAGCGCATCGACGCCGCCAGCGAGCGCGACTCGACGACGCCGTCGGCCACGAGGTCGGCCGCCATCGGCCACGCGCCACGGCGCCCGAGCTGCACGCGGTCACCACGGTCTCGCGCGGCCCGCTCGAGGCCGAGGCGATGCCGACCACGTCGGCGTGCGACGCACGGCAGCATCGATGCGCAGCGCGCGGCGGCCCTGCCCGGCACGCGCGCGCCGCGAGCCCGCCGCCAGTACCACGCCTCGGCCTCGAGCATGCCGCCGCCGACCGCGCCCGACGACCAGCGCGGCGTCCCCGCGCTCGCGCGCGTCGAGCCCGGCGTCGTCGAGGGCCTCGCGGGCGGCCGTCGAGCGCGAGTCGATCGGCGCGGGAGCGCCGGCGTAGCGAGCCGCCGGCGGCGTCCGGCACCTCGGCGGCGATGCCGGCACCGAAAGCCGTCGGTCTCGATGAGGGTGAGCGGGCGGATCGCGCAGGCGCCCGCCGCGAGGCCGGCCCAGTACGCCTTGACGCCGGCGCCGAACGGGCTGACCACGCCGAGTCCGGTGACGACGGTTCGTCTCATGCGCCGCCGAGCCGTCCCGCGATGAAGCGGCGACAGCGTGTCGAACGACGCGAAGTGGGCGGTCGAGGTCCTCCGACTCGTCGATGACGATGCCGAATCGCTCCTCGATCGCGAGCGACAGCTCGATGAAGTCGAGCGAGTCGAGACCGATCGAGCCCTCGACGCCCTTGGGCAGCGCGGTGTCTTCGGTCACCTCGGCGGCGCGGCGCGGATCGAACTTGAGCCGCGTCGACGAGGATCGTCTTGAGCTCGTCGAACACTTCTTTGGGTTCCATGGCCCTCCTCGCTGCGCGGTCGTCAGTGCCGGGCGGCTGCTCGCCCGCTCATCGTCAGTCGACCGTGGCCCGACGCCCGCGCCAGGTCCCGATGACGCTCGCCGCTCCTCGCCGGCCTGCCGCGCCAGCGCCAGCGCGATGAGCGGTCCGCACGCCAGCGTCTCCCGGCCCGCGTCGCACCGCGGCCTCGAGCGGCGCGTCCGTCCCGCGGCGCATCGCCGCGCGGGCGTCACGCCGTGCCGGGCACGAGCAGCGCGCACACCGCCGCCTCGACCAGGGGCGCCGGCGACGGGCCAGCGGGCCCGCGCGCACAGCTCGGCGCACTCCGTCGAACGTCTCCACCGCGAGCACGAGCGCCCGCTCGCAGCGGCCGTCCGCCAGCAGCCGGCTCGCCTGCCAGAGGGCGTCCACCGTGGCGGCGGCGCCCGCCGATCAGGATGACATAGGCGCCCGTCAGACCGAACTCGATTGCGACCTCGGCGGACAGCGACGCTGGGCGCCGTGTAGGGGAAAGTGCAGCGTCCCCGCCCGCCCCGCGATGAACTCCACGTTCGATGCGCCGTAGGCGCCGGCGGTGACGAACAGCAGCGCCGTCCGGGGGCCGGCGATCGCAGCGCGCTCCAGGCCGGCCTCGCGCAGCATCTGCTGCGACCGCGGCCACGCCCAGCAGGCACTCACGCGTCGCCCGGCGAAAGCGCTCGCCCTCGAGCGGCGGGCGTGTCAGCCGGATCACGGGGTGTGCGGTGGCGGCCTGCCCGCGCGTCGGCGGGCAGCGCCGTCACGCCCTCGCCCCACCCGGTCAGATACTCCCACGGCCTGGACGCAGGCGCCCGTCCTCACATTCCCTCCAGCACGAGTGCGGCGTTGCAGCCGCCGAAGCCGAGCGACGTGCTGAGCATCAGGCGCGGCCGGGCGACGCGGCAGGCGCCCGGCACGTAGTCGAGGGCGCAGTCGGGATCGGGCTCCTCGTAGCCGACGGTCGGCGGCAGCAGCCCGTCCCGCGCGGCCAGCAGGCACATGATAGCCTCCAGCGCCGCCGCCGCGCCCATGGTGTGCCCGAGCGCGCCCTTGATCGAGTTCACCGGCACCTGGCTCGCCCGCGCTCCGAGCACGCGCCGGAGCACCGCGGTCTCGATCCGGTCGTTGAGCGGGGTCCCGGTGCCGTGCGCGCTCACGAAATCGAGGTCGCCGGCATCGACCCCGGCTGCGCCGAGCGCGGCGCGGATCGCGCGCTCCAGTCCACGCCCCCTGGGGATCGGGCGCGGCGATGTGGGATGCCGTCGCTGGCGCTGCCGTGGCCCAGCAGCCGTCCCAGGCGCCGGCCGGGCGCGTCGCGCTCGCGGGCGAGCAGCGTGAGGCCGGCGGCCTCGCCGAGCAGCAGCCCGCTGCGCCGCCGGTCGAAGGGCCGCACGCGGTCGCGCGTGAGCGAGCGCAGCGCATCGAAGCCGCGCATCACGAACCGACAGAGGATGTCGTAGCCGCCCGGCCACGACCAGGTCCGCCTCGTCCGTCGCGCAGCAGATCGGCGCCGAGGCCGAGCGCGGTCGCGCCGGAGGCGCACGGCGCTCGACACGGTGATGACCGGCCCACGCGCGCCGAGCCAGGCGGCCAGCGCGTGCGCCGGCGCGTCGTAGAGCGCGTCCAGCGCGCGACGCGGCGAGCCGTCCCCGGCCATCGCGTGCTCGAGCTCCTCGACGCCGCCGAGCGCGGTGCCGACCACCACCGCGATCCGCTCCGGCGCGGCGTCGAGCGCCGCGCGGCCTTGCAGGTCGGCGGCCGCCGCGATCAGCAGGGCGGCGGCGCGCGATCGCACGCCGGCGGCGACGGGCGGCAGCTTCTTGATCTCGCCGCCGCGTCCCACGCGCAGGTCGTCGACCGGGAAGCGCTCGATGGCGCGAGATCCCATCGCTGCCGGCCAGGAGCCCGGACCAGAAGGTGTCCAGGTCGACGCCGATCGGCGTCACCACGCCGGCGGCGACCACGGCGATCGGCTCAGCGACGCAGGGGGCGCGCTCCACAGGTCGAAGAAGTTGAACCACTGCTCCGGGGCGCGCCGTACCGCCGTCTCGAGGATGCGCGCCCAGCGACCGAGCGCCTCGGTCTCCTCGCCGGCAGCGACCCGCATCGGCTCGGCGATCACCACCGTGTAGCGCAGGTCCCGGCCGAGCAGACAGAAGGCCGGCAGCAGCGGCACGCCGGCCGCACGAGCCAGGACGAAGGGGCCCAGCGGGAACGCGGCGGGGGCGCCGAAGAAATCGACCATGACGTCGCCGCGGGTGCCGAGCGCGCGGTCGCCCTGCAGGGCGACGACCTCGCCGCGCCGCAGAGCGCCGACCAGCGGCACCATCGCGCGCGGATCGCCGCGACGGACGAAGTCGTATCGGGCGAATCGCCGCCGCGCAGGAAGCGCTCGACGCCGGGATCGGCCTCGGCGGCGACGACGACGTGGGTCGGCCGCCGCAGACGCGAGGCGATCAGGCGCCCGGCGAGCTCCCAGTTGCCGAGATGCGCGGTGACCAGGACGAGGCCGCTGCCCTCGGCCAGGGCCGCCAGCAGGTGCTCGTCGCCCTCGAGACGCGCCAGCAGCCGCTCGGGCCGGCTCTCGCGCGATTGGTGCTGAGGAGGTCGGCGAAGCAGATCGCGAAGTGGCGGAAGACCTCGCCGACCAGACGCTCGTGCTCGACCGCGTCGACCTCGGGACGCACGCGCGCGATGTTGGCGCGCACGCGCGCGCGCTCGACGGGGAACCATCCGCCGCGCGCCCGGCCAGCGGCGGGCCAGAGCCAGCCGGGCCGGCCGTGGCAGCGCGCCGGCGAGGACGGCGCCGGCCCGGTAGACCGCGGGCCGGTTGAGGCGGTGCGTGTACCAGCGTGGCGTCGCGGCGCGCCGGCGCGAGCCCCGGAACCGCCGTCGTCACAGCCACCACGAGTAGTACATCCGGAACACGCGGATGGGGCCGACCTCGGTGTCGTAGAGCCGGCTCGCCTCGAAGCGACGCACGTCGTTGATCGAACGTGATCAGCCCGGCCTCCTGCGGGTCGTTCGGATCCCACACGACGAACTCGATCCCCCGCCTGGCGGGCCGGTAGGCATAGGCCACGACGGTGTGGTTCAGCTCCGGCTTCGGCCAGTTCGTGACGAGGAGCTGCACCAGACGGCCGGCCGCGAGCTCCTCCACGATCTCGCGGGAGACCCCGGCCTGGTGATCGTCGCTCACGGGAAACGTCACGCGCCAGTTCGTCCAGTGCACGATGGTCCAGAATCGTCCGCCGAGCCCCTCCTTCACCGCCGCTTCCTCGCCACGCGAGAAGTCACGCAGGCTCGCGTAGCCGGGGATGACGACCCGCGCCTCGGACGGCGCGGCCGGCTCCCACGGTGAGTGCGCGGCCACCGCGCGCACGCGCTCGGCGTACTCGGGCGCGGTGAGCGGCGGTGCGGCGGGATCGAAGCGGGCGAACAGGAAGAACTGGCGCAGGCCGCGCGCCAGCACGAAGCAGTAGTTCGCGTAGAGGTCGTCTCGGTCGGGGTGGCGGGCGCGGATCTCGTTGGGAAACGCGAAGGTGTCGGTCGCGAAGTCGAAGCCGGGAACCGCGACCGGCTGCTGGGCCGACGGCGCAAGGGGTGCCGTCTCCAGCGAGGCGCAGGCCGTCGCGCACAGCACGACCACGACGAGAAGCCAACGGTTCAGGATGAGCTTGGACGCCTCCCTCAGCGCTACCCTAAAGGCCCCCTCGGGCGAGGTCAAGGCCGCGCGGACCGCGGCGCGCACGCCCTATGCTATCCTCCGGCCGGCTCAGCGATGACCCGCGCTACCGCCACGCTCTACCGGATATTTTACGACGGTCTGCTGTCCCGCCTGCCCGAGCCCACCGCCATCGCGCTCGGCCAGAACGCGCTGCGCGTGCTGCCCTGGGACGCGGTGCCGCTGTTCCGGCTGACCGATCCGCGCCTGGCCACGACGCTGGGCGGCGTGGCCCTGGCCAATCCGCTCATCCTCGCGGCGATGTACTACGATCCGCGCATCCTGCGACGCGCCATGGGGCTCGGCTTCGGCGCGGTGACGGCGAAGTCGATCACGCGCAATCCGCGGCCGGGCCACCCGCTGCCGAACCTGGTGCGCTCGACGTCGGCGGCCGGGCCGGGCCTGGTCAACTGCAACGGCTTCCAGAATCCCGGGCTCGCCGCGTTCGCCGCGTCCATCGCCACCCTGCCCCATCGCGTGCCGCTGATCGTGAGCGTGGCCGGCGAATCGGTCGACGACTACGTGGCGCTGGTGCAGGCGCTGGGCCCGCTCGGCGATCTCGTCGAGTTCAACATCTCGTCGCCCAACACGCGGCTCGTCTACGCGTGGAACGAGCGCCCGCAGGCCCTGCGGGAGGTGCTCGGGGCGCTGGGTCGCGTGTCGCCGCGGCCGCTGATCGTCAAGCTCTCGCCCGATTTCGCCGAGGCCAACGAGCGCGACATCATCCCGGCCGCGCTGGAGGCCGGCGTGCGCATCGTCAACTACGGCAACACGCGTCGGATCGAGGAGCCGAGGCTGTCGCAGCGGGCGGGCGGCCTCAGCGGGCCCGAGATCTTCCCGACCACGCTCGACAACGTGCGACGCACGCGCAAGCGCTTCGGCGATGCGCTGGAGATCATCGGCACCGGCGGCGTCGACTCGCCGGACAAGGCCGCGGCACTGCTCGAGGCAGGCGCCCGGGCGGTCTCCTACTTCACCGGATTCATCACGCAGGGGCCCATGCTGGCGCGGCGCATCCTCGAACGACTGGTGCATCGCCCGTGAGTTCTGCACAGCTTATCCACATGTCCACAGCAATCCACAGGCGTGAGAATCGGCCGGACTGGCGCGGGCTCGCGAGCACAGTGGAAAGCATTGCCGCGTCATTCGTCCACAATATCGGCCTCGGAGGCGTTTTCGCCGATGATGACTGGCCGAAGTCTCGACGGCGCGACCAAAGCGCGCATTTGGCGGCAGCAAACGAGCCCTTGACACTGAATTGACGTCACTCGTACTGTGCGGCGTGATTCAGGAACGTCTCACCACCGTACCTCGGTCACATTCCGGCCGACTTAGTCTGAGAGGGCGACGCGCGATGGAAGGTCGGAAACCGCTCGCAAAAGTCGAAGGACGTCGGCGCATGCGCCTGAGCGGAGTCACGGTGGCCTACCGCGGCACTCCGAACCTCGACGACTGGGTGGCGTACATCGCGAACGGAAGCCGCTCCAAGAAGCTGATCCTTGCCGACCACGCCTCCGAGCGCAAGGTGAAGGGGCTGCTCACTCGTTTGCAGACGCTGTCACGCAAAGAGATCGAGAAGCTGGCGAAAAGCTGAGGCTCGCGGTCAGAGCGTCAGCGGTCCTACCGAGGCGACGCGGCTAGGATCTTCGCGCCAGATCGCTGGATCGGCGTCGACGTAGAGCTCGATGCCGTTGCCATCCGGGTCGTCCAGGTAGATCGACTGGCTCACGCGGTGATCGGTCAGGCGCAGCTTGGTATAGCCGTTGGCTTCCAGGTGCGCCTTGGCCGCGCGCAGCTCGTCGAGCGTCGTGCCGATCCGCAGCGCCACGTGATAGAGCCCGACCTCGCCCGCCTCGGGCCGCGGCGCCGTGGCGCCGACCTCCACGACCGCGACGTCGTGGTGATTGTCTCCGGTGGAGAAGAAGGCCATCGGCCGTCCAAAATTCCCCCGCGCGACTTCCTTGAGCCCGAGCACGTCCCGGTAGAAGCGCGCCGAGCGCTCGAGGTCCTGCACCTTCAACACCACGTGCCCGACATTCCTCACCTTGATGGCCATGCTGCCTCCGTTGTTCAGATGATACCGCGCTCGGCGAGGCTCACGTAGCGTCCCTGGCCGATCACCACATGGTCATGAATCCGGAGCTCGAGCAGTCTCGCGCACTCCGCCAGCTGCCGCGTCAGCTTGACGTCCTCCTTGCTCGGCGTCGGATCCCCGCTGGGGTGATTGTGCAGCAGGATGATCGAGACCGCGGGCTCCAGCAGGGCCGGCTTGAAGACCTCGCGCGGGTGCACGAGGCTGGCCGACAGCGTGCCCTCCGAGATGATCAGATCTCTCAGCAGCGTGTTCTGCGCGTCCAGCAGGGCGATGCGAAAGACCTCGCGCTGCAGGTCCTCCATGAGCGGCCCGAACGCGGCGTGGACCTCGGCCGGGCTTCCCAGGACGATGCGCGCGCCCGGCGTCCGCGCCCGGAGCCGGCGCGTCAGCTCGAAGGCCGAGGCCAGTCGCGCGGCCTTGGCGCGTCCCACCCCGGGGCGGCGGGCCAGCTCGGCCAGATCGCGTGCCGCGACACCCGCGAGCGAGCCATAGCTGGCCAGCATCTCGCGGGCGACCTCGACCGCCGTCTGCCCGCGCCGACCCGAGCCGAGCTGCAGCGCGAGCAGCTCGGCGTCGGCGAGCGCGCCGGCGCCGGTCGCATAGAGCCGCTCGCGGGGCCGCTCGCTCGCGGGCCACTGCTCGATCGCCATACTGTCTGGTACGCGCGTGCCGCGGTGCGCGTCAACGTGCGATTCAGAGACGTCGCGCGGCGGGCACACCCGCGGCTTGCGATCGCTGGCGCGAAGCCCGGGGCTGCGCGACGATGGGTCTGGAGGTGCTTCATGAAGGAGCTACGTTGCAGCGATCTCAACCCCGGGTGTAGCTTCCGCGCCGAGGGCAAGGACGTGGACGAGGTCATGAAGAAGGCCGTGGATCACGCCAAGAAAGACCACGGGATGACGCAGATCCCGCCCGACGTCGCGCAGAAGGCTCAGGCCGCGATCAGAGACAAGTAGTCGTCACACAGGACGCCCCGGGGGCTCACTCGAGCCCCCGGGGGTCCTCGATCGTCACCTCGCGCGGCTCGTCGCCCAGCCCGTCGATGCGCACGCGAATCGCGCGAGCGGGCAGCAACGGCTCGGCACGATCCGCCCACTCCAGCAGCGTGACTCCCTCGCCGCCGAACAGATCCAGCAGACCGAGATCCATCAGCTCCGCGAGGCTGGCGGTGCGGTAGGCATCGACGTGGTGGATCGGCAGGCGTCCGCGGTATTCGTTGACGAGCACGAAGGTGGGGCTGGTGGCGCGGGTGGTGACGCCGAGACCCCGGACCAGTCCCTGCACGAAGCAGGTCTTCCCCGCCCCGAGCTCGCCGTAGAGCGCCACCACGTCGCCGGCCTTCAGCGTGCGACCGAGCGCCTCGCCCGCCGTCGCCGTGTGCTCCGGCGTGGCGGCCGTCACGCTAGTGACCGCCACGAACCCGCCTGAACGCCTCGGGCAGCGCCTCGATCACGTCGCCGGCGACCAGCGACTCCTGCCCGTACCGCTCGGCGGCCACGTCGCCGGCGAGGCCGTGCAGATAGACGGCCGAGGCGAGCGCGTCGCCGGCGGCAAGGCCGCGCGCCAGGAACGCGCCGAGGATGCCGGTGAGGACATCGCCGGTACCACCGCTGGCCATGCCCGGATTGCCGGTGGGATTGAGCAGCACGATCCCGTCGGGGAGCCCGATCACGCTGGTCGCGCCCTTGAGCACGACGTGGGCATGCCAGGCCGTCGCGAACTGCCGTACCGTGGCGATGCGATCGCGCTGGACCTCGGCGATCGTGGCGCCGAGCATGCGCGCCATCTCGCCCGGATGCGGCGTGAGGCAGCGCGCGGCCGGCGCGCCGGGCAGACGCTCGAGGTGCCCGGCCAGCGCGGTCAGCGCGTCGGCGTCCACGACCGCCGGACGCGCGCACTCGAACACGAGGCTGCGGGCCAGCGCCTGCGTGTCCTCGTGCAAGCCCAGGCCCGGACCGAGGGCCAGCGCGTCGCGCCGCTCGGCCAGCTCACCCAGCAGCTCGCGAGCGCCGAGCGCGATGCTGCGCGCCTCGGTCTCGGCCACGGGCTCGCTCATCGCCTCGAGGATCAGCGAGGCCACGACGGGCTGCACGCTCGCCGCGGTGGCCACGGTGACCAGACCCGCACCGGCGCGCATCGCGGCGCGGGCCGCGAGTGCGGCCGCACCGGTCTTGCCCACCGAACCCGCCACCAGCAGCAGATGGCCGTAGCCACCCTTGTGCGCCTCGCGCGGGCGCGGCGGGAAATGCCGGGCGACGTCGCCGGCCTCGCTCACGAACGTGGACACGCCGCGCGCGACCTCGGGCGCCGGCACGCCGATATCGACGACCACGACGCGGCCCGCCAGCTCCACGGCCGGGCCGGCGACCAGGCCGCGCTTGATCCCCGCGAACGTGGTCGTCAGCACGGCGCGGACGGCCGGGCCGGGTGGCGGCTCACCGTCCGCCGGCAGCCCGGAGGGCACGTCGAGCGCCACGACCGGTCGGCCGCTTGAATTGATGGCCGCGATCGCCCGCGCGTGCAGCGGCGCGGGCTCACCGCGCGCGCCGGTGCCCAGGATCGCGTCGACGACGAGGTCGGCGCCGGCGAGGGCGCGGGCGAGCGCCGGCTCGTCCTCGACGACTCGCGGTCGGATCCCGCGCTGCCGGGCGCGCGCGAGCATCGTGGCGGCGTCGCCGCGCAGCTCGTCGGGGCGCGCCAGGAGGAACACGGAGACGCGATGGCCGGCCCGCTTGAGCCAGCGCGCGACCACGAAGCCATCGCCGCCGTTGCCGCCCTTGCCGCACACGATCGCCACGCGGGCCCCGCGCCGCGGCAGCGCGAGGCCGGGCAGCGCTTCCACGATGCGCTCGGCCGCACCGCGGCCGGCGTTTTCCATGAGCGTGACGCCGGGCAGACCGAGCTCGCGGATCGCGCGCTGGTCCACCCGGCGCATCTCGTCGGCGGTGAAGACGGGCAGCACGCGCGGTTTCCGTCAGCGCCCGGCGGGCAGTGCGGCGGCCTGGGAGACGAAGTCGCCGAGGATGGCACCGTACATCTCGCGCCAGTCGGGGCGGGGGCAGCGGGGCAGCTCGATCTGCAGGGCGCGCTCGGGCCGGCGCCGGATGTCGTCGGGCCAGGCGCTCACGCCGAGGTCGGTCCCGTCGGCGCCCTCGACCTGGACCGTCAGGCGCTCGATCTCGCGGTTGGCGCGCAGGTGCGCGTCGCGGATGAGCTCGGCCAGCGCCCGCAGCCGCAGCCCGAGCTCGGCGTCCACGCCGACCGTGGCGATGTCCATCTGTCCGGCGCACGGTGTGCGATCGCTCCCGCGGATCTCGACGAAAAAGCGAAGCGGGCCCTGGGCCGCTTCCCCCACCGCGCGCTCGTACGCACCGGCGGGCGACGGGCCGGCATCGCGGGGCGAGGCGCCCGGGGCCACGACGAGGCCGAAGCCGGTGTGCTGGGCGATCTCGCGGGCGATGACGGCAGTGCTGGCGTCGCCGGTGGCGTGGGCGGCGACGACGAATCCCGAGCGGCCAGGGCGGACCAGCATGCGGCGGTCGGCCGCCGTCGAGGCGACGTCCACGGGGCTGCCCCGCGGGCTGCCCCGCGCAGCCGGCGAGAATCGCGATCCCGGCGGACACGCTACCGAATCGTCGGATCCACGCCGGGAACCGCATCGTCATCTACCAGCAGGGCCTGGGCCAGCGCGTAGTCGCCCTCGTGGGTCAGCGCCAGCAGCATGCGCCGGCCGCCCACGCGACACGCCGATCTCGCGGCTCCGACCGTGCAGGATGAGCGTCGGCGCGCTGCCGCGCTCGCGCCGCACCTCCAGCTCGCGCCACTTCACCCCGAGCCGCAGCCCGGTGCCCAGCGCCTTCATCCCCGCCTCCTTGGCCGCGAAGCGCGCGGCGAAGTGCGGCACCGGATCGCGCCGGGCCCGACAGTAGGCGATCTCCTCCTCGGTGAAGACGCGGCGCAGGAAGCGCTCGTCCCAGCGCGCGATGACCTCGCGCATCCGGGGGATCCGTACCAAATCTACGCCGATGCCGCGAACGGCCATCAGACGCCGATCTCGCTCCGGATGGCGGCGGCCAGATCGTCGGCCATCACCCGGATGCGCTGATCGTCGGCGCCCTCGATCATGACCCGGGCCAGGGACTCGGTGCCGGAATAGCGCACCAGGATCCGGCCGGTGCCGTTCATCTCCCGCTCGTAGGTCTGGATGCGCTCGGCGAGCCCGGCCACCGAGTCGAACGGGGGCTTGCGCGCCACCGGCACGTTGACCAGCACCTGGGGGAACTTTCGCATGCACCCGGCCAGCGAGGCGAGCGGCTCGCCCTTGTCGCGGATGACGGAGAGGAGGGCCAGGGCCGAGAGGATGCCGTCGCCGGTCGGCGCGTGGTCCGGGAACAACAGGTGACCCGACTGCTCGCCGCCCAGGTTCGCACCCAGCCGCTGCATTTCCTCGTGGACGTAGCGGTCACCGACCTGCGTCTTCACCACGCCGATGCCGGCCGCCCGCAGGCACTCGTCGAGCCCCAGGTTCGCCATGACCGTGGTCACCACGGTGTTGGCCTTCAGGCGTCTGCCCGTCGGCCATGTGGCGCGCGGCGATGGCCAGCAGGAAATCGCCGTCGCGGATCTCGCCGGTGTGGTCGACCGAGATCAGCCGGTCGCCGTCGCCGTCGAAGGCGAAGCCGATGTCGGCGCGCGCGGCGCTCACGCGGCGGCGGAGGCCCTCCGGGTGCAGCGCGCCGCACCCGGCGTTGATGTTGATCCCGTCCGGCTTGACGCAGCTGGTGACCACCCGGGCGCCGAGTCGCCGGAACACCGCCGGAGCCACCCGATAGGTTGCGCCATGCGCACAGTCCAGAACAATGGTCGTGCCGGCGAGCTCCATCGGGAAGCAGTGGGTGAGGAAATCGACGTAGTACTTCTCCGCGCGATCGTAGGTCACCAGCTGCCCGATGGCGGCGCCGCGCGGCCGCGGTGCCTCATCGACTCCCTGCAGCCGCGCCTCGATCTGCTCCTCCCACGCGTCGGGGAACTTGGTGCCCTCCGACGAGAACAGCTTGATGCCGTTGTCCTCGAACGGGTTGTGGGAGGCCGAGAGCACGATGCCCCCGTGGGCGTCCAGGGCCCGGGTCAGGAGCGCGATCCCGGGCGTGGGCAGCACGCCGACCGTGTAGCAATCGGCGCCGGCCGACAACAGCCCGGCCACGATCGCCGCTTCCAGTAGCGGTCCCGAACGGCGCGTGTCCCGCCCGATCACCACCCGTACCCCGGTGCCGCCGTGCCGGGCGGCCAGCGTCACGGCCAGCTCCCGTCCGACTCGATACGCGAGATCAGGGGTCAGTGGCGGCTCGTTGGCCACGCCGCGAATGCCATCGGTGCCGAAGAGCCGGCTCACCGAGGCTGACTTCCAGACGAGCGACCGTCCATCGTGTCCTCCGGTCGAATGTCCACGGTGACTTGCACCGCGCGCCGTTCCATCGCCACCACCGACTCCGGCAGCTCGAGGCCAACCGTCTGGGTCACCGCCTCACGGCGGCCGGAGACGTCCACCGGCAGGGTCTCGACAGCAGTCCTCGATTCGATTGTAGTGCGAGGACCCTTGATCTGAACAACTGCCGGCTCGACCACCACCCGGCCCACGACGAAGGCCGCCGCCGGGTGCCCCTGGATCCGGGGCACGATGCGCACGCTACGGGTGGCGGTGCGGACGAGCCGTACGGTGACCCATCCCGGAGCCACCCGGGTGACGCGGACGCCGGCCGGCACCGTGATGGCATCCGGCTGTAACGGCACGAGGTTATCGCCCTCGCGCAGGCGGGCCACGTCGACCTGCACCCGCACGGTGGCGGGGCTGACCCCGCCGGCCGCCCACCGGGTGGCGTGAACCTGGACGTCGACGGCCTCGCGCCGGGGCCCGTCGAGCGTCAGCGGGCCCTCCAGGCCGATGTACTCGACCGGGACGGCGAGCATGATCTCCCGGGGCTCGGTGCTGGCGACGAAGAGCCAGAGGCCGACGGCCAGCGCGAGCGACAGGAGCTTGAGCTGCCACTGGCCGACGAGCAGGCGCAGCATCGGTCAGGAGTGGCTCGGGCCGCCCCCCGGCCCCTCGGCGCTCGGGGCGACGGCCGGGCGCCGCGCCCACAGGCGCCGCAGCGCGCCGACCCGATCGGGCCGCGCGTCGCGCGCACCGCCCAGCAGATCGTCCAGCCGGCTGCGCAGCGCGTCGGCATCGTCGACGAGCTCCAGACGCCCGGCCCAGGCCAGCGACATGCGGCCGGTCTCCTCCGAGACGACCAGCGCGATGGCGTCCGTCTCCTCGGCGATGCCCAGCGCGGCGCGATGCCGGGTGCCGAGCGCGCGCCCCACCTGCGTGTTGCGCGACAGCGGCAGGAAGCAGCCGGCCGCGACGATGCGTCCGCCCTGCACGAAGACGGCGCCGTCGTGCAGCGGCGAGTACGGCAGGAAGATGCTGGTCAGCAGATCGGCCGAGACGAGCGCGTCGAGGGCGACGCCGAGCTCCGCGTACTGGCGCAGCCCGGTCGAGCGCTCGAGCACGATCAGGGCGCCGATGCGCCGCCCGGCCAGCGAGTCGCTGGCCCGGACGAGCTCGTCCACCACCTGGGCGCGCTCGGCGCTGCCGCCCAGCAGGCGCTGCAACACGGGCCCCTGCCCGATCCAGGCGAGCGCCCGGCGCAGCTCGGGCTGGAAGACGACGATCACCGCCACGACCCAGAACGACCAGAAGTGGTCGAGCAGCCAGCCGAGGCTCGTGAGACCGAGCGTGCGCGCCATCAGCGCCGCCCCCGCCAGCACGGCCAGGCCGATGGTGATCTGCACGGCCCGGGTGCCGCGGAACAGCGTGAGCACGCGATAGATGAGGATCGCGACGAGCAGGATGTCGAGCGCGTCCCGCCACCGGAAGGCGGAGAGGATCTCGTTCATGGCCGGACCTCCCGCAGGCGCTGGGCGACGCGCACGGCGTCACGGGTCTCGGCCACGTCGTGCGTGCGGATCAGCGCGGCGCCGTGCGCCACGGCGATGGCGGTGGCGGCCAGCGAGCCGGCGAGACGATCGGCGGTGTCCGGCCGGTCCAGCACGGCGCCGAGGAACGACTTGCGCGACACGCCGACGGCCAGCGGACGCCCCAGCGCCCGCAGCGCGGGCAGGCCGGCCAGCACGCGCAGATCCCACTGGGGCCACGCCACCGGCTCGTCACGGAAGAACCCGATCCCCGGATCGACGACGATCCGCCGCGTGGGGATGCCGGCCGCCTGCGCGCGTCGCAGCCCCGCCGCCAGCAGCGTCCTCACCACCGCCACCGGCGACCGACGCGCCGCCGGCAACCGACGCGCCGCTGCGGGCCGCCGACCGCGTGCGCCGACGCCGGCCGGCCCCGCCACGGGCGCGGCCATCAGCACGAGGCTGGCGCCGTGAGTGGCCACGATCCGCGCCAGAGCCGGATCCGCGAGACACGAGACGTCGTTGATGACGCGCGCGCCGGCCTCGAGCGCCGCGCGGGCGGGGGCGGCCCGTGGCGTGTCGGCGGAGATGGGTACCGGCAGCTTGGCGACGAGCAGCGCCACGGCGTGCGCGAGCCGGGCGGTCTCCTCCGCCTCGTCGAGCGCGGTGGAGCCGTAGGGCGCCGTGGAGCGAGCGCCGACGTCGACCAGCACGGCGCCCGCCTCGACCATGGCGAGCCCGGCGCGCAGCACGGCCTCGTCGTCACGGTAGACGGACCCGGCATGGAAGGACTCGGGGCTGACGTTGATCACGCCCATCACGGCGACGGGTGAGCCGGAGCCCACCGTCACACCAGCCACATCGGCGGTGGAGTCACGCGCCATACTGCCCCTGCTGCAGTTAGGCCGGAGCGGGTGCCTCGGTGAACGGCTGAGCCCGGAGAATCCGCGCAATCTCCTCGGAGTCGAGCGACTCGCGCTCGAGGAGGGCCCGGGCCAGCGCGTGCAGCTTCTCCATGTTGTCTTCGAGAATCTGCTTGGCCCGCGTGGCGCAATCGATCACGATGCGCTTGATCTCGCTGTCGATGGCCAGCGCGGTCTCCTCGCTGTAGTCCTTGGCCCGCGCCACTTCCCGACCGAGGAAGATGTGCTCCTCGTTCTTGCCGAAGGTGAGCGGCCCCAGGCGATCGGACATGCCCCACTCGCACACCATCTTGCGCGCCATCTCGGTGGCCTTCTCGAGATCGTCGCCGGCGCCGGTCGTCTGCTGCTGCAGCACCAGCTCCTCCGCGGTGCGGCCGCCGAGCAGGATGGTGATGCGGTTGATCAGGTAGTCGCGCGAGTAGTTGTACTTGTCGTCCATGGGCAGCTGCATGGTGAGACCCAGCGCGCGGCCGCGCGGGATGATCGTCACCTTGTGCAGCGGATCGGCGCCCGGCAGGAAGTCGGCCACCAGGGCGTGCCCGGCCTCGTGGTAGGCGATGGTGCGCTTCTCGGTGTCGCTGATGATCATCGAGCGGCGCTCGACGCCCATGAGGACCTTGTCCTTGGCGTTCTCGAAGTCGCCCATCTCGACGACCTTCTTGCTCTGCCGCGCGGCCCACAGCGCCGCCTCGTTGACCAGGTTGGCGAGATCGGCCCCCGAGAAGCCGGGGGTGCCGCGGGCGAGGACCTTGAGGTCGACGTTCGGCGCCAGCGGGATGCGCCGGGCGTGGACGCGGAGGATCTCCTCGCGTCCCTTGACGTCGGGGCGCGGGACGACCACCTGGCGATCGAACCGCCCGGGGCGCAGCAGCGCCGGATCGAGCACGTCGGGCCGGTTGGTGGCCGCGATCAGGATGACGCCCTCGTTGGTCTCGAAGCCGTCCATCTCGACCAGCAGCTGGTTCAGCGTCTGCTCGCGCTCGTCGTGGCCGCCGCCGAGGCCGGCGCCGCGATGACGGCCGACCGCGTCGATCTCGTCCATGAAGATGATGCACGGCGCGTGCTTCTTGCCCTGCTCGAAGAGGTCGCGCACGCGCGAGGCGCCCACGCCGACGAACATCTCGACGAAGTCCGAGCCGGAGATCGAAAAGAACGGAACGTTCGCTTCGCCGGCAATGGCCTTGGCCAGCAGGGTCTTGCCGGTGCCGGGAGGTCCGACGAGCAGGACGCCCTTGGGGATCTTGCCGCCGAGCTTCTGGAACTTCTGAGGATCCTTCAGGAAGTCGATGATCTCGCGGAGCTCTTCCTTGGCCTCATCGACGCCGGCGACGTCCTGGAAGGTGATCTTGTTCTGCTTCTCCGAGATCAGCCGGGCGCGGGCCTTGCCGAAGCTGAGCGCCTTGGCCCCACCGCCCTGCATCTGGCGCATGAAGAAGATCCAGACCCCGATGAACAGCAGCATCGGGAACCACTGCAGCACGATCGTGTACCAGGGGTTACTGTCCGGCGGCTTCACCGCGATCCGGACGCCGCGCTCGCGCAGCATCTTGATGAGGTCGGGGTAGTCGACGATGAAGGTGCGCTGGGGCTGGCCGCCGTCCTTCAGCGTGTAGGTGACCAGGTTGCCGCGGATGGTCACCGCCTCCACCCGGCCACTCTCCACCGACTTCAGGAACTCCGAGAAGTTCGGAGTCTCCTGACCGCCCTGCTGGGAGGTGCTGAACACGGTGAAGAGCAGGATGACGATGAGGCCGATCACCATGAAGAGCGCGAGGTTTTTGTAAACCTGATTCACGGGTCCGATTCTACCACGGGCGTCGCGTGACGCGACGCGCCAGCCCTGGCTCAGGGGCCGTCGAGCACCGCCACGTAGGGCAGGTTGCGATAGAGGCCGTCGTGGTCGAACCCGTAGCCGACCACGAACACGTTGGGAATGGTGAAGCCCACGTAGTCCACGGCGACGTCGACCTGGCGGCGCTCGATCTTGTCGGTCAGCACGCACACCCGCAGGCTGCGCGGGTGGCGGGCGTCCAGCATCCGCTTGAGGTAGGTCAGCGTGAGGCCGGTGTCGACGATGTCCTCGACGATCACGACGTCACGCCCCTCGATCGACATGCTCAGGTCGGACAGGATGCGCACGTGGCCGGAGGAGCGGCTGCCGCCGTAGCTGGAGACCCCGATGAAGTCGGTCGTCAGATCGATCGGCGTGGCCCGAACGAGATCGGCCATGAACAGGAACGCGCCCTGGAGGACCCCGACCAGGATCGGGCTCTCGCGCGCGTAGTCACGGGCAAGCTCCTGTCCCAGCTCCGCGATCCGGGACCGGATCTCGGCCTCGGAGATGAGCACCCGGCCAGGCCGCGCCATCGCTCAGCGCGTGGTCACGAATGACTGGAGCGCGCGCTCGGAGGCCAGCCGCGCCCGGGCTTCCTGCGCCGCCTGCCGGCTGTCGAAGAGTCCGACCTGCACGCGGTACCGGACTCCGCCCCGCGATTCCGTTTCGACCACCCGGGCGTCGTGACCGGAGGCCGCCAGCATCGCGCGCAGCGTGTCCGCCGGCTGGCGCGCGGTGTACGCGCCGACCTGCAATGTGAACCGCGCGTGCTTGTCGGTGGCCGTCGACTCCGCCCGGGCCGCCCCCGCGTCGCTGCGCGACGACTCGGGCAAGCGCCGCGGGCTCGGGACGGGGCGGCGCCGCCGCGGGCGCCGGGGCCGCGACGCTCGGCGGGGCCGCGACCACGGCCAGATCGGGCGGACGCGCGCCCTTGGCGGGCTTGGGCGGGGGCGGCGGCGCGGTCAGCGGCGCCTTGAGCTCCTGATAGAAGGTGAGCGCGGGCAGCGCGCTGGGCGCCGCCGCCTTCCGCTCGTCGGCCACGCGCTTGCCGGTGACCGCATCGACCGCGGCCGGCGGCGGCGCGGGTGTGGTGAGCAGCGGCCAGTGGCGGCCCGTCCACACGCCGGCCACGAACGTCACGCTCAGCACACCGCCGATGCCGGCCAGCACCAGGAACGTCCCGAACCGGCTGCCGCTCTGTCGTCCGCGCGCCATCACATGCTCTCCGGGGCGGAGACGCCGAGCAGCTCGAGACCGTTGGCGATCACCTGGCCGACCGCCGCACACAGCGCGAAGCGCGCGAGCATCACCCGACGGTCCTCCTGAATCACGCGGTGGTTCTTGTAGTAAGGATGAAACATCCCGGCCAGCTCCTGCAGCCAGAACGCGATGCGGTGCGGCTCCAGCGCCCGCGCGGCGCCGCGGACCACCTCGGGATACTGCAGCAGCCGCTTGATGAGCGCCTGCTCGTCCGGCTCGGTCAGCGGGTCGAGGTCGATCGCGTCCCAGGCCGGGATGGTGATCCCCTGCTCGGCCGCCTGCCGCGCGATCGAGTGGATCCGCGCCCGCGCGTACTGCACGTAGTAGACGGGGTTGTCGCTCGACTGGCGCGTGGCCACCGCCAGGTCGAAGTCGAGCGGGCTGTCGTGACGCCGCGTGAGGAACGTGAAGCGCGCGGCGTCGCGGCCCACTTCCTCCAGCAGCTCCTCCATCAGCACGAACTCGCCCCGCCGCTTGGACATCCGCACCGGCTGGCCCTCGCGCAGCAGCGTGACCAGCTGGACGATGAGCACCTCGAAGGCCTCCGGCGGGGTGCCCGAGCGCCTGCATCGCCGCCCGCATGCGACCGAGGTAGCCGTGGTGGTCGGGACCGAGCAGGTTGATGAGGCGGTCGGCGGCGCCGAACTTCACGTAGTGGTGATAGGCGACGTCCACCGCGAAGTAGGTCGGCTCGCCGCTCGAGCGGCGGAGCACGCGGTCCTTGTCGTCCGTGCGCCTCGTCGCCCACCTGCGTCGAGCGGAACCAGAGCGCGCCGTCGGCCTCGTAGGTGAGGCCGCGCTCGGCCAGCTCGGCCAGCACGCGGTCCGGCAGCCCGCGATCGCGCACGTCACGCTGCTCCGACGACCACACGTCGAACTCGACGCCGTAGTCGGCCAGCACCCGGCGCTGGCCGGCCAGCATCCGCTCGACCGCCCAGCGGCCGAGGTACTCGCTCGACGCGACCGCCTGCCACGCGGGCCAGGTGCGCGGCTGAGGTCGGCCGGCGTGGCGAGCTTGTGCTCGCTCAGGTACTCGGCGGCGAGCTCGACGAGGTACTCGCCCGGATAGCCGTTGTCCGGCAGCACCGCGGGCTCCCCCACCGCCTGGCGCAGGCGCGCCTCGAACGAGCGGGCCAGGGCCTCGAACTGGGTGCCGGCGTCGTTGACGTAGAACTCGGTCGTCACTCGCGCGCCACGCGCCCGCAGCAGGCGCGCGAGCGAGTCCCCGATCGCCGCGGCGCGCGCGTTGACGATCACCAGCGGCCCGGTGGGGTTGGCGGAGACGAACTCGAGGCGGACGCGCTGCCCGGCCTGATCGTCGCCGCGCCCGTAGCCGGCGCCGGCCGCGAGGATGTCGCGCAGCGCGCTGGCGCACCAGGCCGGCGCGAGGAAGACGTTGAGGAAGCCCGGGCCGGCGATCTCGAGCCGCGCCACCTCGGGCCGCGGTGGGAAGTGCTTCACGATGGCCTCGGCGATCTGGCGCGGTGACCGCTTGGCGGCGCGGGCCAGGACCATGGCGACGTTGGTCGCGTAGTCACCGTGCTCGCTCTGGCGCGGCACTTCCCAGACGCAGTCCGGGGCCGACGGCAACGAGGCGGCGGCGAGCGCCGTCTGCACTCCCTCGGTCAGTCGTTCAGTCAGGCTCTTCACAAATACAAAACGCCGCGCGGCGGCGGCGGTCGGCGCCATCATACGGCGTGGACCCGAGCCTTCACGAGGAATTATCGCCGGCCGCGCGGCCCCGAGCGCGTCGTGCGCGTCGCGTCGGCGAGATGCGAGGAGCCGCGCGGAACCCGCGCGCATCGACCGCACCTCGCCGCGAGTCGGCGCTCGGCGAGCGCGGCTCAGGTTCGCCCGCCGCGCGAAGTGCCACGCGAACGGCTCCACGGCGGAAGAATGACGCCGGGCTGGATCAGCCGGCCGACCGGCCCTCTGCTGGACTTCGGGATCGATGTGATGTGACAGGCTTCAACTGATCATTATTGTTGATATTGTGGCGATGGCCAAAACTGCGGCGATCGCCCGGCCCAGCAGACGAAGCGCGTGCGCGATGTCGGTCACGTCCGGCTCGCGGCCGTGGCCCAGACTGTAAGCGCCCGGCTTGGCCAGCGTGACGCCGAGCGCGCCTGCCATCGCGGCCATGGTCCACCCCGCGTTGGGACTCGCCGTGAGGCGATGATCGCTCAGCATCGTCGACCACGCGGAGCGTACGCGGCGGCCGGCAACGATCACGAGTGCCAGCGCGGCCAGGCGCGCCGGGATGAGATTGGCGACGTCGTCGAGACGGGCCGCGAGCTTTCCGAAGTACTCGAGCGCGCCTTGTCGATAGCCGAGCATGGAGTCGGCCGTGTTCAGCGCGCGGTACGCGAGCGCCCCCGGCAGGCCGAGCACGAGATAGAACATCAGCGGTGAGACGAACGCGTCGGTGAGGTTCTCCGCCAGCGACTCGACCACGCCCGCCGCCACCTGCTCGGCCCGGAGCGTCGCGGTCGGCCGGCTCACCAGATGGCGACCGACGCTCGTGCGCGCCGCCGCCAGGTCGCCACGCTGCAGCGCGACGGCGACCTCGCGCCCCGCCGCCGTCAGGCCGCGCAGGGCGAGGGTGGACTTGAGCGCCGCCGCCTCGAGCAGCAGGCCGGCGGGGCCGAGCGCGCTACCGGCGAGGGTGACCAGCCATCCGGCGAGCCCGCGCGATCGTCAGCACCCCGAGCGTGAGCGCGCCGCCGGCGACCAGGAGGACGACCGGCCCGCCGCGACAGAGCCGGCGACGGCCGACCGCGATCGCCCGTCCCATCCAGGCGACCGGATGGATCGCGTTGGGAGGATCGCCGAGCGCCAGATCGAGCGCGACGGCGAGGACAACCACGGCGACGGCGTGCAGGCCCGGCGACACGGGCGCTCAGAGCGCGATGCCGACGAGACGGCCGACGGCCTTGACGTCCAGGGCCCCCGCGACGATATCGGCGAGCCGATCCCAGCGGCCGCGTGCCGCGTCCTCGTGTCCCCACTCGGGGCGCGCCGCGCTCCCGGAGCGCGCGGCGAGCCAGCCCAGCAACGCGCGGCGGGCCGCACCGCTCCGGAAGATCCCGTGCAGGTACGTCCCGGTCACGGTGCCCGTCGCATCGGCCGCGCCGTCGCGATCCTCGACCACCAATCCACCGCGCGCGACGACGGCCAGCGGCCGGGCGACGGTGGGATCGAGCAGGCGCGTGACGCCCGCGTGGATCTCGTAGGCGTCGGTCAGGACACCGGCCGCACGCTCGAAGGGTCCCGGCGCACCGGTGGCCCGGGCCCGCACCCGGACGGTGGTCTTGTCGCGCACGAACACCGTCTCGACGGGGAGCAATCCCAGTCCCCGCGCCGACGCGGTCGAGGACTCGACACCGTCGGGGTCGAGTAGCGCGCGGCCGAGCATCTGGTAGCCACCGCACACGCCGAGGACGGGCCGCCCCGCGGCGGCCGCGGCGACGATCGCGTCGGCCAGCCGGCGCTCGCGCAGCCAGGCGAGATCGGCCAGCGTGCTCTTGCTCCCCGGCAGCACGATCAGATCGGGGCATCCGAGAGCGGCCGCGCTCGTCACCCAGCGCACGCGGACGCCGGGCTCGGCCGCCAGCCACTCGAAGTCGTCGAAGTTGGCCAGGCGCGGCAGGCGTACCACTGCGATGTCGACGACGGCCGCGTCGTCGCCGGCGGCCGGTCGTGAGGTCGAGCGAATCCTCCGAGGGCACGAGACGCTCGGCGATCCACGGCACCACGCCCAGCACCGGCACGCCGGTCAGGGCGTGCAGCTCGGCGAGGCCGGGTCGGAGGATCTCCGCATCGCCACGCAGCCGATTGATGATGAGCCCGGCCACCCGCGCGCGGTCGGCCGGGGGCAGCAGCGCCAGCGTGCCGACGAGAGCTCCGAACACGCCGCCACGGTCGATGTCGCCCACCAGCAGGACCGGCGCCTCCGCCAGCCGGGCGACGTGCATGTTCACGAGGTCGGCGTCGCGCAGGTTGATCTCGGCCGGGCTCCCCGCGCCCTCGATGACGACCACGTCGTGCGTCGCCCGCAGGCGCGCCAGGCACTCGGCCACGATCGGCGCCAGCTCCGCCTGACGCGCGCGGTACTCGCCGAAGCTCACGCGGGCGATGGCCCGACCGCGGACGACGAGCTGCGAGCGGTCGTCCGTCTCGGGCTTCAGGAGGATCGGGTTCATCTCCACCGTCGCCTCGACGCCCGCGGCCTCCGCCTGCGCGGCCTGAGCCCGGCCGATCTCGCCGCCGTCGGCGGTGACCGCGGCGTTGAGCGACATGTTCTGCGCCTTGAACGGCGCCACCCGGAGACCGGCGCGCGCGAAGATGCGACAGAAGGCCGTCGCGAGCAGGCTCTTGCCCACGCCCGACGACGTGCCCTGCAGCATCAGGCACGCCGCTTGGCTCAATGGTCGAAGCGCACGCTCACGCCGGCCCGCAGCCCCCAGTCGGGCCCCTGGCCGACGAGCGAGGTGACGGCCGAGGCGTCGATCGCAACGTTGGGGGTGGGCCACCAGAGCACGCCGGCGTCGAAGCCGAGACTGCTGCGCCCGTGGTGCTCGTCGCGCGAGGCGTACGAGAGATCGGTGAACAGCCTGCAGCGTCTTCGTGACGTCGCGCGCCAGGCCCAGAGCCGCCTGCGCCTGGGCGAGATATCCACCTGACGATTGACCGATGCCGGCGACTCCCGCGTTCACGTCCATACTGAATTCCGCCGGCAGGTCGAAGCTGGCGAGCAGCAGCAGACCGAAGTTGGTCTTGCCCGAGTCGATGGGCTGCCGGGCCACCGGCAGCTTCACGAATGGCTGCAGCCCCAGCGTCGGCCACGCCGAGTCCGACGGCGCGTCGAAGAACAGGTACTTGGCGTTGAGCGTCAGCGCGCCGATGTTGGTGGCGTCGCTGGCGCCGCTCAGCGACACCAGCGGCTCGCCGTCGACGCCCACCTCGAGGTGGTCCGTCAGGCCACCGCGCACCGCCAGCTGGACCGAGAACCGACGCTGGGCGGGACTGCCGCCGATGCTCTCGTGCGTGTACTGCAGCCCGGTCTCGAGCTGGGTCACGCCCCGACCCACCGTGGTGGCGCTGACGGCGGCGCCCGCGCGGTCCGGCGAGATGGGCTCGGCGTCGTCCGCCGCCCACGCGGCGAGCGGCAACGCGACGACCAGGCCGATCACGCGCCAGGAGCCTCATCGCGCGCCGGCGTAGCGCCGACGCAGATCCTCCCAGAGGGCCGTACGCTCCCAGCGAGGCGCGCGAACGCGCTCGGCGTCGTCGTCGAGCCACGGATTGGGAAAGTAGATGGTGACCATCTGCTCGTCGCGTCCGTTCCAGAGCCGCAGGCCCCAGGCGCCGGGCACACACGTCTCTCCCTCGGACCGGAAGAACGCCGCCCGCGCCACTCTCCGCAGGCGGGCCTGCTCGGGCGTCCGGGCTCCGCGATGGTCGTTCACGCACAGGTGGAAGTGCCAGGGGCCCGTGTCCACCGTGAGGTAGCCGTCGAGCATGGACACGCGCGGCGCCGTGGGAAAGCGGATCTCGTACGCCGCGCCCTCGATGACCGGCCCGGCGAAGATCGCGTTCCAGTGGTCGCGAAAGATCTCCGTCATGAGCCGTTCGACGGTGTCGCCGGCGACCGGGACCTCGTCGTACTCGGTCGTGGTGCCGTCGGCCTCGCGCACGACAGTTCGGCTGGTCTCGGATGTCATGGCGCGCATCCTACCGCGAAAGCGGCGTGCCCGGCGTCAGCGCATCTCGAAGACGACCGGCAGGCGGACCAGCAGCCGCCTCGGCGGCACGCCGGGCGGAAACGGCACGCGCGACACGCCGCGCACGGCCTCCAGCGCCGCGTCGTCGAGCAGCGCGTGCGACGACGAGGTGACCAGCGTCACCCGCCCGAGCCGGCCGGAGGCATCGATCTCGACGTCGACGAGCACCGTGCCGCTGAGGCCGCGGCGCCGCGCCAGCGGTGGATACGTGAGGGACTCGTACAGCCGCCGCCACACCGTGTCGTAGTAGCCGGCGTAGTCGGCGGCGGCGGGATCCCCGCTCCCGCCACCGCCGCCGGGCATCGCCAGCGCGAGCGGGCTGCCATCGCGCGATCCCGATCTGGCCCCTCCACCCTGGCCTCCACCAGCATCGCTGAGGCTGACCGCCCCGTTCGAGCCTTCGTGGCCCGAGGCCCCGGCCCCAGAAGCCCCGCGACCCGTGCCGTCCCCCGCGCTGGTGGAGCGCGCCGCCGCCGGCTGCTCGGCCGGCGCCGGCGTTTCACCGGCGGCCGAAGCCAGCGCCGACGGCGCTGGCTCGACGACTCGTGGCTGCGGTGCGGCAGGCCCAGTGGTCGGAGGGGGTTCGGCCGCCGCGAGCGCGGGCTCCGGAGGCGCCGGTGGCCCCGGCGCCTCCGCACGCCGGGTCTCGGTCGGCTCGGTGGCCGTTGATGGCAGCGGCGGAGCGGGCGACCGGGCGGCATGGCCCCGTGACCCTCCGTCTGGCTTGTCTCGCGATCCTTCAGCGCGCGGCGCGACGTGCGATCGCGCATCGGCGACCGCGCGTCCAAGACCAGCGACCGCGTGCTCGGCCAGATCGAGGCCGTGGGCGAGGTCCACGAAGAGCATGGGCGGGTCCACGCCGCGCACGAGCGCGATGACGGCCACGACGAGCGCCAGGTGCACGAGGCCCGAGAGCGCCAGGCCGAGCAGCCGGCCTTTCACCGGGGCTCGATTCATCGGTGCTCCTCGATCCAGCGGCGGACGCCGTCGCCGAGCGCCCGCCGCGCCACGCGTGCCACGAGCCAGCCCGCCTCGCTGATCGGGCCCCCGAAGCGCACGGCTCGTCCACGCCCGGTGGCGGCGATGACGACGGCGTCCGTCGATGTGCCGCTGGCGGGCCGGCCGTCCGCGCACTGCAGACCGGCCTCGCCGAGGACGAGGGACTTCACCTCGGTCACGGTGAGCGCCAGGTTCACGAGCGCAGCCGGCTCGGGATTGGCGTCGAGCACGACGATCGTGTTGATCGTTCCCACCGGGGCCGCGGCGGCCGCACTCCAGCCGGCGGCGATCAGGTTGCCGAGTCCCACGGTGACGACGACCAGCGCGTCGATGTCGGCGGCCCGCTCGGAGGCCACCTGCGCCCGGGCGGTCCAGGCCGCGGTCAGCAGCCCCACGCGCGGAGCCGGAAGACGGCGACGAGCCACGAAGGCGTCGAGACGGAGAGCCACGTCCTCCCACGGGCAGTGCTTGTGCACGTGCAGATTGACGATCGTGCGGGCGGGGCCGAGCCCACCGCCCTCCACTGCGGAGGACAGCACGGTCAGCGGCGCGGCCGCGGTGACCACGACCGCCTCCTCGTCAATCTCGATCTCGACGCCTTCGATGCTCGACATCACCCGGCCATCACTGCAGCGTGGCTCGCAATCCTACCAGGGCGTTGATGCCGAGCGCCGGGAAGCCGCGGACCTCCTGGTACTGCTCGTTGAACACGTTCTGGATCCGCGTCGTGAAATCGAGCGCCTTGAGATGGCCCCAGCGCTCCAGGATCCGCCAGGTCCCGCCCAGGTTGACCGTCGTGTGGCCGGAATTGTAGAGGTCGCCCAGGGGCTCGAACTGCTTGGACGCGACCTGGATCTCGCTGAACAGCGACAGCCGCTTCATCGGCTCCCAGGTGAGCGAGCCGTTGTAGCGGTTGGCCGGCTCGCGCGGCAGCGGCCGGCCGGTGTCGAGGTTCTCGGTGTCGGTGTGCGTGTAGTTGAACGTCGCGACCAGGTTGTCGAGGATGACGACCTGGGAGACGACCTCGACGCCCCGGCTCGTGGCCCGGCCGATGTTGGCCGTGGTGGCGAACGGGGGCCCGGGCAGCGGCACGCAGCACGCGATCAGGTTGGTGAACTTGTTGTCGAAGTACGTGAACCCGAACGTGATGCGGTCGTTCCACAGCTTCTGGTCGAATCCCACGTCCCACGAGAACGACGTCTCGGGCGTCAGGTTGGGGTTCGAGAAGCCGGGGAAGAAGAGTTCGTTGAAGGTCGGCGCCCGGAAGCCGCTGCCCGCGCTGCCGTGCAGCCGCGAGCCCCACTCCTTCACCACGTAGGCCAGCGAGCCGCGCTCGGTGGTCGAGCGGCCGAAGTTGTTGTTGTCCTCCACCCGCACGCCGGCCGCTCATGAAGAGCCGGTCGAAGAAGCGGAACTGCTGCTGGAAGAGCCCCGACCAGGTCCGGCTGTAGGGTCCGAAGCCACTGGTGCCCTGCACGTCGGCCTGCTCCTCCCGCCATTCGACGCCGAAGGTGGAGGTGCTCCACTTGCCGAGGTGGAAGTGGCTCAGCGCCTCGACCTCGTTGCGGCTCGACTGGAAGGTGCCGGGGAAGTCGCAGGGCGGACCGAAGGTCGCTGGCGGACAGGTGAACGGATCGGGCGGATCGATGAAGGTCTGCTTGTTCCAGTATCGCCCGTAGCGCACCTCGCCCTCCCACCAGGAGACCGGCCGCGTGCGCAGGTCGACGGTGGCGGTGTAGGTCTCGCTCTCCTGGTGCGTGTTGGGATCGATCGTGGGAACGATGGGCGCTGGGTTGCCGACGAACTCGATGGGCACGCCGGTGTCGGTCTTGTTGTAGCGTACGGCGCCGCTCAGCCGCGTGTTGCCCCACGGCAGGTCCAGGCCGAAGCGGCCGGCGATCGCGTTCTGGTTCATGCCGTCGTTGATGGTGAGGCCGTTGGACTCCAGGTGGTAGTAGCCGAGCGAGTAGTCGAAGGCCTTCCAGGCGCCGCTGATGCCGGTCTTGGCCCGGTAGGTGTCGTAGTTGCCGACCTCCTGGGAGGCGTACGCGGTGGGCGGCCCGCTTCCCCGCTTGGTGATGATCTGCACCACGCCGCCGATGGCGTCGGCGCCGTAGATGGTCGACTGAGGTCCGCGGATGATCTCGATCCGCTCGATCGACTCGGGCGCGATGTCGGCCAGGTCGACCTGGCCGAGGGTCGGGCTCTTCACGCGCACGCCGTCCACCAGCACCTGCACCTGGTTGGGGTTGGCGCCGCGGATGCTGATCGAGGTGGTCTTGCCGAAGGACCCCGAGCGGCGGATCTCCACGCCCGGCACCTGGCGGAGCGCCTCGTCGACGGTCGGATAGATGACGCGTCTCGATCTCCTCGCCGTCGATGACCGTCACCGTCGCGCCGACCTGCTCGGCGGGGGTCTCGATCTTCGTGCCGGTCACGATCACCGGGTCCAGCTTCTTCGTCTCCTGGGCCGCCGCCGGCATGGCGACAGCCAGCATGAGCAGCAGCAGAACTACCAAGACTCGGGCCATGTGCTCCGCTCCTTCTCTGGCGAAAGGGTGGACACCTCGGCCCCGGAAAGGTCTCCTGACTCGTGGATCGTCGCCACCGCCCATGCCTTCCCGCCCGGCGACACCGGACAGTGGCTCCCGCGCGCGTTGCGCGGGACCTGGGCGGCGCTCCCCACTCACAGTGGCGCGACCGTGCCGGCTTCGGCGACGCCTCTGCTCGCCTCACCGGCTTCCCTCGCTCCGGGACCCTTGATCGATCGAACGCTCTTCGCTCACCTCCCTCTCGCGGCGCCGGGCTGAGACGGCCAGGCGACACGCACGAGCGGTCGGCCGCTCGCCGGATTTCGATCCACGGCCACCGGACACCGGAACACCGGCTCCAGCACGCTCTGCTCGAGCACGGTCGCCGGAGTGCCCACGCAGGCGACACGGCCACCGTCGAGCAGGAGCAGGCGGTCGCACACCTCGGCGGCCAGATCCAGATCGTGGGAGACGAGCAGCACGGTGGTGCCCTGCTCGGCGTTCACGCGCCGGAGTAGCTCGGCGGTCTGCAGCTGATAGCGCAGGTCCAGGTGCGAGGTCGGCTCGTCGAGCACGAGGAGCCGCGGCTGCTGGGCGAGCGCGCGGGCCAGCATCGCGCGCTGGCGCTCACCGCCCGAGAGCTGCTCGAGCGGCAGGCCGGCGAGATCGAGCACGCTGGTGGCGGCCATCGCGGCCCGGGCCAGCGCGCGGTCTTCGTCGTTCTCGAAGAACCGGCCCGGGCCGTGCGGGTAGCGGCCCATCAGCACGAGCTGCTCCACCGTGAACGGAAACGGGCGGGGCGAATCTTGTGGGACCACGGCCACCTGCCGGGCCAGCTCGGCGTGGGCCATCGGCGCGATCGGCCGGCCGGCCAGCCGGATCTCGCCGCGTTCCGCCGCCACCACTCGCGTGAGCAGCCGGAGCAGCGTCGTCTTGCCGGCGCTGTTCGGGCCGATCACGCCGAAGATCTCGCCGGGCTCGATCGCGAACGAGACGTCGGTGACGCTGAAGCCGCCCTCGCGGCTGCGCTCCGGCCTGGGGTAGCCGAACCCGACGCCGGCGAACTCTACCAGGGGCGCCATCACAGGCTGGCCCGGTACCGCGTGCGCAGCAGGTAGACGAAGAACGGCGCGCCGCAGAAGGATGTGATCACGCCGACCGACAGCTCGGCCGGGGCCACGATGTTGCGGGCCAGCGTGTCGGCCGCGAGCAGGAAGATGCCGCCGCCCACCAGCGCCGTGGGGACCAGCAGCCGGTTGTCCTGCCCGAGAATCCCGCGCAGCAGGTGCGGCACGACCAGCCCCACGAAGCCGATCGGCCCGGTGAACGCCACCACGCTGCCGGTCAGCAGCGCCGCCGCCACGAACACGCGCCGCTTGAGCCGGACCGCGTCGACGCCGAGCTGCACCGCGGCTTCCTCACCGAGGGCGAGCAGGTTCAGCTCGCGCGCGTGGCGGAGGATGAGCCAGCATCCGCCCAGCGCCAGCACCGCGAAGAGCGCCAGCGAGCCGGCCGGGATGGGCGCCAGGTTGCCGAGCAGCCAGTAGATGATGCCGCCCAGCCGGTTGTAGTCCATGACCGAGATGAGCACGGTGATCGCGGAGGTGAAGAAGATGCCGACGATGACGCCGGCCAGCAGCAAGGTCTGGATCGACAGCCCGCCCGGCACCACGGCGATCAGGTAGACGGCGGCCGCCGCCATGAGCGCACCGGCGAACGCGAACGTGGCCACGCCGAGCGCCTGGAGAAACGTCAGCTGCAGCCCCAGGATCTGCGCCAGCACCACGCCGAAGGCCGCGCCGCTCGACACCCCGAGCACCGCGGGCTCGGCCAGCGGGTTGCGCGTGAGGCCCTGGAAGGCGACACCGGCCACGGCCAGCGCGCCACCGGCCAGGACCGCCGCCACCACGCGCGGCAGGCGCAGCTGCAGCGTCACGATCGACTCGACCGATTCGGCGCCGGCCTGCCCGGCCAGCGCGCGCGCCACCGCCCGCGGCGAGAGCCCCGCGCTGCCCACGAACAGCGCGACGCGCGGTGACCGCCAGGAGCACGGCCGTCAGAATGCCGAGGGCGAGCGTCAGGCGGCGGGCCGCGCTCACGGAAACGCCTCGGGATGAATGAAGCGCGCGAGCGTCTCGATGCCCTCCGGCACGCGCGGACCGTAGCGGTGGAGGATCGACAGATCGGCCGAGTGCAGGCGGCCGGCCTGGATGGCCGGCACGCTCGTCAGCCGCTTCCACTTCTCCGGCGCGGCGCGACCCGCGGTCGAGGTCCCGGTGGAGTGGTCGGCGAGGATGATCACCTCGGGGGCGCGGGCCACCGCCGTCTCCAGGCTGAACCGCGGATACGCCTCGGCGTCGTTCGCGGTGATCGACACACCGCCCGCCACCTCGATCAGCTCCGTCAGCATCGACTCGCGCCCGGGGACGATCAGCGGATCGGGCCAGAGCACGTAGAGCACGCGCCGGCGCGGAAACGGCGCCACCGCCTTGCGGACGGCATCGATCCGCCGCAGCATCTCCCCGCTCACGCGTGCCACGTCCGCCGGGCGCTCGGACAGCGCGCCCACGCGGGCGATGAGGTCGACCGTCTCGGCGATGCGGTTGGCGTGGACGAGGTAGACGGCAATGCCCAGGCGCGTGAGCTGCCGGACGGTGTCCTCACGGTTGCCCTCGTCGGTGGCGAAGACCAGATCCGGACGCAGGGTCACCAGCGTCTCCAGATTGGGATTCACCATCCCGCCCACGCTCGGCTTGCCGAGGGCCGCCGCCGGGTAGTCGCAGAAGTCCGTGCGCCCCACCAGCCGGGCCTCGGCGCCGAGCGCGAAGATGATCTCGGTGACGCTCGGCACCAGCGACACGATGCGCTGGGGCGGGCGCGGCAGCGTGACCTCGCGCCCCAGCATGTCGCGCACGGTGAGCGCGGCGCCGGGCGCGGTGACGGGCGCCGCGACGAGCAGCGTCAGCGCCATCAGGGTCGCGGCGAGCGCTCGCCTCATCGCGCGCTCGCGCAGGCGTCGACGAAGGCGCTCGCGCACGCCGGGTTCGAGGCGAAGTGCAGGTGCAGATAGCTCATCAGCGCGCGATGGACCACGTAGCCCTCGGGGCGCTCGCGCCCGCCCGGCGCCCGCACGCGATACAGGCGCGGCACCGCGGCGGGCACCGGCCCCAGCGTGGAGGCGTGGAATTCCTGCCCGCGCACCACGGTGCCGGCGGCGCCCAGGAGACCGTCACCGGCGAGCGTGACCTCGGCATAGCCGAGCGTGAGACCGTGCTCGCGCATCCTCACCGCGGCGGGCAGGAGCCCGACCATCGGGTGGACACGCCCGTGCACGTCCTCCAGCGACTCGGCCAGGAACATCAGCCCGCCGCACTCGGCGTAGATCGGGCGCCCCGCCTCGGCGAAGCCGAGCACCGCCTTGCGCAGGGGGGCGTTGTCGGCCAGCGCGGCGGCGTGGAGCTCGGGGTAGCCGCCGCCCAGGTAGAGCCCGTCCACGTCGGGGACGTCGGTGTCGGCGAGCGGGCTCCAGGCGACGAGCTCGGCGCCGGCCCGACGCAGGAGATCCAGATTCTCCTCGTAGTAGAACTGAAACGCCGCATCGCGCGCGACGCCGATCCGCGCCCGGGTCGGCGCTGAGGCGCGCGGCGGCGGCACCGTCTGCGGCAGCTCGCCGGCCAGCGCCAGGAGTCGATCGAGATCGACGCCACGCGCGACGGCGTCGGCGAGCCCGCCGACGAGCGCGGGAGTCAGCGCCCCCTCCGCGGCCGTGTGCAGGCCGAGGTGACGCTCCGGCAGGATGAGCGACGGATCGTAGCCGATGGCGCCGAGCGGCTCGGCCCGGCACGCGCCGCGGATGGCCTCGGCGATGAAGCGCGCGTGCGTGAGGCCGCCCGTCCGGTTGGCGATGACGCCGGCCACGCGGAGATCGGGATCGAACGACTCGAAGCCGAGCACGACCGCGCCCGCGCTGCGGGCCAGGGCCGCGGCGTCGAGCACGAGCAGCACCGGCGCGTCGAGCCACCGGGCGACCTGGGCCGTGGAGCCGTCCGCGCTGACACCGTCCACGCCGTCGAAGCAGCCCATCACGCCCTCGACCACGGCGACGTCGGCGTCCCCCGCCGCCTGCGCGACCGCGTCGAGCACGCGCTGGCGCCCGCACATCCAGCCGTCGAGGTTGTACGACGGCCGGCCGGTCACTCGCGCGTGCAGACCGGGATCGATGAAGTCGGGCCCGACCTTGAAGGACTGCACGGTGAGCCCACGGCGGCGCAGCGCCTCGAGCAGCCCGAGGGTGATCGAGGTCTTGCCCACCCCGCTGGCCACACCCGCCACGACCACGACCCGGGCGCTCACGCTGGCCCGTCCACGCCGGCCGACTTGAACGTCGCCATGCGCGCTGTAGATCGCGCCGGCCGCGCGCACGAGGTGCACGAAGAGTGCGGCACCCGTCCCCTCGCCCAGGCGCATGCCGAGGTCGAGATAGGGCGCCAGGCCGAGATGCTCGAGCGCCAGGGCGTGACCGGGCTCGCTCGAGCGGTGCGAGGCGAAGAGCGCGTGGCGCGCGTCGGGCGCCAGCGTGACGGCCACCAGCGCCGCCGAGCCGGCGATGAAGCCGTCGAGGGCGACCGGCACGCGATGGCTCGCTCCGGCCAGGATGACGCCCACGAGCCCGGCGATCTCGAAGCCGCCGATCTTCGCGAGCACGTCGAGCCCGTCGGACGGATCGGGGTGATTGACCAGCAGCGCGCGGCGGATCACGGCGACCTTTCGCCGCCAGCCGGCGTCGTCCACGCCGGTGCCTCGGCCGGTCACCGCCTCGGCCGGCTCGCCGGTGATGGCGGCGGTGATGGCACTGGCCGCCGTCGTGTTGCCGATGCCCATCTCGCCCGTGCCGAGCAGATCCGCGCCGGCCGCGATGGCCTCCTCCGCGAGCGCGGCGCCGTGCTCGATCGCGGCGATCGCCTGCTCGCGCGTCATGGCCGGTCCCACCGCCATGTTCTGCGTGCCGCTGGCGATCCGCCGCACCACCAGACCGTTCCTCGCGGTGGGCGGGGTGGCGACCCCGAAATCGGCCACGACGACCCGCGCGCCGACCTCGCTGGCGAGCACGTTGACCGCGGCGCCGCCGTTCAAGAAGTTCTCGACCATCTGCGCGGTCACGGATTGCGGGTAGGCGCTCACTCCTTCGGCGACGACGCCGTGATCGGCCGCGAACGTGAAGATCACCGGCTGCGTCACGCGCGGGGCGCGGCCCGTCAGCGCGACCAGGCGGACGGCCAGCTCCTCGAGCCGGCCGAGACTGCCGGGCGGCTTGGTCAGGGCGTCGAGGTGACGCTGGGCGGCGGCCGCGGCGGCCGCGTCCGCGCCGGCGATCGCGCTACGAAGTCTCGATAGCACCGGAGCGACCTCCAGCGGGCGCGTCCTTGATCAGGTGCGGCAGGCCCGCGACCATCAGCACCACGCGGCAGGCCGCGGCGGCCACGCGCTGGTTCACGAAGCCCAGCAGGTCGCGGAAGCGCAGCCCCTCGGCGGTCGCGGGGTGCACGCCGAAGCCGACCTCGTTGGAGACGAGCCGGATCTCGGCGGGCGGATCGGCGAGCAGCGCGGCCAGCGCGTCGGCTTCCTTGAGGATCGCCGCGTCGTCGTCCCCTCGCAGCATGAGGTTGGAGACCCAGAGGGTCAGGCAGTCGACGAGGACGGTGTCGGCCGTGGTCAGCGCCTCGGCCAGCCGCGCGGTGAGGTCGAGCGGCGCCTCCACGGTGATCCAGGCGGCCGGGCGCTCGGCCTGGTGCCGCGTGATCCGCAGCGCCATGTCGGGATCGCGCGGCTCGGCGGTGGCGATGAAGGTGACCCGACCGCGGGCCGGCAAGCCGGCGATGGCGAAGCGGCTCTTGCCGCTGCGCGCCCCGCCCAGGATGAAGAGTGACGACGCCAACGGTTCCCGGATCCTCCCGCGAAGACCGGTTGAGATGAGTGCGCGCCCGGGCAGGTCTCCTGGCTCTCGGATCGTCCTACTCCCCGCGCCTTCCCAGCCTCGGCGGGCCAGTGGCCTTCGCGGGTTTCGTCCCCGATTACAGTGACGGGGTCGCGGCGGATTCGCACCGCCTTCCCTGGCGCCCCCAACGGGGCGCGCGCGGGCGTCAACAGCGTGGCGAAACTAGCAGACCACGTGCCGAATCGCAACCCGCGGCGTGGTCACACCTTTTTGTCCTTGTCGGCGTACGAGACGGCCAGCCCGGCCGCGGCGTCGGACTGGATGCCGTACGGCGGCACCGGATAGCGCAGCCCGTTCCTGGACAGCGCGGCCAGGCCATCGAGGACCTTCGGCAGGAAGCGCGGGGGCAGGGCCATCAGCAGCTCGTCGTCGGCGACGCCGCCGTAGCGGCGCTCGGCGTAGCACGGGATGGTCAGCGCCGGCTCGCCGGTCTTGAGCGCCTTGCCCCACGAGTCGGCGCAGGCCGACTCGCCCACCGAGGTGAAGGACATCTTCTTGTAGCCGGTCCACTGCAGCGCGTTGCGGCAAGGTCGGTAGAGATGTGCGTCGTGAGCCCCAGCATCAGGCTCGAAGGCACTGACCGCGAGAGCCGTCCATCGAGTCCTCTGGGACCACGACGAGGGGCTCTCGCTGCGGAGCTCCGGAACATCGTGATCGTAGCGCCGCACGATCCAGGTGCAGCTGATCACCAGCACCAGCAGGACGACGTAGCCGGCGGCCCACCCGAGCGTCTGGGCTCGAGTTCCCCAGAGCGGTTCCAGCAGGAACGGATAGGCCAGCAGCGCCAGCATGCTGCCCGTGTTGCTCGCGGCGTGGAGGAAGTACGGGTTCGCGGACGGCCATCGGCAGCGTCGCAAACCACCGCTGCACAACGGGCGCCATTGTCGACAGCGCGAAGAACGGAAGCCCCAGGCGCATCGTCAACGTGCTCAGGAGCCACACGATGGGACTGCTGTTTTCGGTCGGCGCCGGGTGGCCCAGGCTCAGTGGAAGCAGCACGAGCGCGGGGGTCATCACGACGATCTGCAGCAGCGTCTGACGACGTGCGCCGAGCCACCGGAGCGTGAGGTGTGCGTAGAGATATCCGAGGAGCAGCGTGGTCTGAAAGAACAGCACGCACGTGTTCCAGACGGCGGCGCTTCCGCCGAGACGCGGCAGAAGCATCTTGGCGAACATGGGCTGCACGAGGAAGAGCAGCGTTGAAGAGAGGAAGGTCGTGGCGATGAAGGTCCAGACAGCGACGCGTAACGAAGCCGTTCGCTCTGCGGCCCCCGGAAGTGTTCGCATGCAGGTCGAGAAAAAGAGATCTCGGTCGTGCGAGCTTACGCTGAAGCCCCCGATCTGTCGAGGCTGACGGGACTTCAGTGCGACGAGCTTCGTGAACTGCTCGTCACCGTTCGGCCACAGCGCGCCGCGGGCGAGCCCGATCGATTGTCGGGGGACGTCGGCTCACCTGTTCCCCGCGGCGATACTTCCAGATGCACCACACGGCCCGGACGCCGTCGCGCCATCCGATCTTCTTTCCCTCTGCGTAGGTGCGTCCAGCGTAAGAGATCCCGACTTCGTAGATGCGGCAATCCGGCAGGGATGCCAACTTGGCGGTTACCTCGCTGGCTCGAAGCCGAACCGATCCTCCTCGAGTGTGATGCCTTGAATGGTCTCGCGACGGAAGACCTTGTAGCAGGTTTCCATGTCCGTCAGATTGAGGTTCGTGAAGATGTTCGAAAGCAAGGTCAACACTCGATTGCCGACCGAGTGCCAGAAGTACAGGACTCTGTGCGAGTCGCCGCCGACGAATCGCGATCCGTACACGACGTCGGCCTTCCCGTCCAGGATCGGACGCACCAGCTTCGGTAGTTCTGCCGGGTCGTACTTGAGATCGGCGTCCTGGACGACGACCATGTCGCCGCTGGCGACCGCAAACCCACTCCTGAGCGCCGCGCCCTTTCCGCGATTCCGGTCGTGGCGGATGACGACCACGTCAGCAAATCGTTCGAGGTCAAGCAGAGCGTCAGTCGTGTCATCCGTCGAGCAGTCGTCGACGATGATCAGCTCCATGTCGAGCGGCACGGCGCGGATCCGCGCCACGATCTCCCGAATCGTGCGTGCCTCATTGAACACGGGAATGACGACGGAGAGCTTGCTCACGGGACGGCCTCCCTGCTTCTTGAGGAGATGGGTATCGCAAATACAATGCCCGAAACGGCGAGGGGTAGGGGCTCCAAGGGCAGCGCTTTCAGGCTGGAGCCAGACAACTGTCTATTTGCCGGAAGACGGCTGCCGCGATCAAACACGGCCGGTGCTCGACCGCGATCTCAAGGTGATAGAGGCCGTCGCCGAAGCTCGAGGCGGCGATCAATTTGCAAGAGTCATCTGTTTCCGGCTTGGCGGGTCGGGGGCCCCCACGGAGAAGATTTGGGCAAGCCCAACCGATAAACTGAAGATGACGGTACGCACGATGGACGCGTCCGCGCCCCGTCCAATCTCAATGATTTCGGTCTTTCCCGGCAAAACGGCGTACTGGATGGCCTGGTCGGCGTGCACGGTGCTGACGCTCGGTGTCATCCTGGTGGCCCGAGTGCACTTGCCGATGGTCGATTTGCCCCAGCACGCGGGCCAAATCGCAATCTGGCGCGACTGGAACGATCCCGGTCTGGGGTACCAGGAGGTGTATCGTCTGGCGCCGCTGCCGCCGGCGTTCGTCTCGACTGCCCTCGCGTTGGCGTGCTTGCCCATTTCGTCTCGGTCGAAATGGCGCTGAAGGTAGTCATCACGATCGCCGTACCTGGCCGTTCCATTGGTGACGCGTCTCCTAGTCGAGGAGGTGGGGGGAAATCCGTGGTGGGTGTTCCTGGACCTTCCCGTCGGCTTCGGGTTTCCCTTTGGCTTTGGGTTCATCAACTTCTGTCTGGGTGTGCCCGTCTCCATTTTTCTGGTCCTGCTAGCCGCCCGTCACGCGGGGCGACCGTCGCGTGCCCTCGCCGCTTGATCTTCGGCACGACCTTGTTGCTTTTTGCGATCCACGCGATTGCATTTCGATTCGGCATACTCGTGGCCGGCGCGGTGATCGTCTTGCGTTCACCCAGTCTCCGCAGGGCCATGGTTGGCCTCGTGCCCCTACTCTCTTTTGGTACCCGTCGTAGTCCTATGGTTCCTGGCGACCCAGCAGACCGAACCCGCAGCACGAATGGCAACTGATTTCCAGTTGGGCGGGCATCGAGTTCCGTTGCTCTTCATGGTGCTCGCCGGCGGGCGGACGAACGTCGACGGCATTCTCACAGGACTCCTAATCTTCGCGGCACCATTCATCGGCGGCGCCAAGTTCTCGACTCAGCCATGGCGTTGGACGATGTTTGTGATATCGGCGGTGCTGTTTTTCGGAGCGCCCCACTTCATCTTTGGGACCGCCTTCATCTACCAGCGGTTTGTGGTGTTCTGCATTTCGGGGTTGTTGCTTGCCCTCGACACACCCTCACATCGCAACGGCACGGCCCCTGCCATCTGGTCGTGCGCGATTCCACCTGCTCTCACGCTGATCCTGTTGCTTTCCATTGGCGTCCGTTTCGCGGGCTTCAATAGGGAGTCTGACGGCTTGGACAAGCTCCTGGCGCAGATTCCCCGCGGCGCGCGGCTGTTATACCTGCCAGTCGACCGCTTCAGCGCGAACACGCTGTTTCCGGTTTTTCTTCATTCAGGAATGTGGCATCAGGTTCGTCAAGGTGGGGTCACTGATTTCTCTTTCGCACGCTCTCAACATGAACCGATTTCGATACTGCGATGGCGCTGCGCCAACACTGCCGCTAGATTTCGAATGGGCGCCGGAAGCCTTCGATTGGGACCGGTACTGGGGCGACGAGTTCGACTATTTCCTCGTGCATTCTCTTGCGGACAGCCGAAAGGCCCTTTTCAAGAAGGGAGCCGTGGATCGCGTCGAGCTCGCAGATAACCAAAACGCCTGGTGGCTCTTCCGTCGAGTTTCGTCTCTTCAATTGTCAGACACGGATCTGGATCAGCACAGCCGTCGCCGCACGTGCGGGAATTGATTCCCTGGAGGAAACGTGAAGCAATTCGCTCTTGCACAGCTCGTCAATCCCGACACCCTTCAGTCACTGACCCTCGAGGTGCTGGAAGAACGCCAAGGGGATGTCTGGACCGGGAATTTGAGGGGGGGAGAGCGGGAATACCCGGTGCGCTCTGGTATCCCGAGTTTCGTAGCCGGCGAAGTCCAGGCCGATCAGACGGTCCGATCGTTTGGCGACAAGTGGGACTTGCACCGATAT
>CAVZOE010000036.1:0-280750 GCA_963776725.1 uncultured Candidatus Rokubacteria bacterium
CGGCCAGCAGGAGACGTTCCTCGACGTGCGCGGCGCCGACGCGCTCGTGCGGGCATGCCGGCGGTGCTTCGCCTCGCTCTTCACCGACCGGGCGATCTCCTATCGCGTCGAGCACGGATTCGACCACCTCGCCGTCCGCCTGTCGATCGGCGGTCCAGCGCATGGTGCGCTCGGATCTCGGCGTCGGCGGGCGTGATGTTCACGCTCGACACCGACAGCGGCTTTCGCGACGTGGTCCTCATCAAGGCCGCCTACGGCCTCGGCGAGACGGTCGTCGGGGGCCAGGTCGATCCCGACGAGTTCTGGCTGTTCAAGCCGACGCTGGCCGGGCACGGGCGCCATCCTCAAGCGCGGCGTCGGGCGCAAGGACGTGGAAGCTGGTGCTTGACGCCGGACGGGCGGCCCCGGCGCGGCCGACGTCGCAGCCGCCGAACGCCGGCGGCCATGAGCCTGCGCGACGCCGACGCGGTCGCGCTGCGCGCGGGCGGCCGTGGCGATCGAGGCGCACTACACCGGCGACGCGGCGCGCCGACGCCGATGGACATCGAGTGGGCGAAGGACGGGCCGACCGGCGAGCTCTTCATCCTGCAGGCGCGACCGGAGACGGTGCACGCGGCGGACGACCGAAGGCTGTCGAGGTCTTCACGCTCGCGGACACACGGCGCCGTTCGCTCGTGACCGGCAAGGCCGTCGGCGAGAAGATCGGCGTGGGTCCGGCCCGGCGTCGTCCGCACGCGCGCCGATCTGCAGACGTTCCAGACCGGCGAGGTGCTGGTCGCCGACATGACCGACCCGGACTGGGAGCCGATGATGAAGACGGCCGCCGCGATCGTCACCGACCGCGGCGGCCGCACCTGCCACGCCGCCATCGTCAGCCGCGAGCTCGGCGTGCCGTGCGTCGTCGGGACCGAGCACGCGACCGACGGCCTCGCGCGACGGCCAGGCGGTCACGGTCTCGTGCGCCGAGGGCGAGACGGGCGTCGTCTACGCGGGGCCGCTCGCCTTCGACGCGCCGGAGCGATCGACCTCGCGGCGCTGCCGCGGCCGCGGACGACAGGTCATGATGAACGTCGGCAATCCCGGACCAGGCCTTCGCGCTGGCCGCGCTGCCCAACGACGGCGTCGGGCTCGCCCGCATGGAGTTCATCATCGCCAACGTCGATCGGCGTCCATCCGCTGGCGCTCCTGCACCCGGATCGCGTCGACGGACGCCGGCGTGCGGGCCGAGATCGACGCGCTGACCGCGCGGCTACGCCAGCGACAGGCCGAGTTACTTCGTCGACCGGCTGGCCGAGGGCGTGGCCGATGATCGCCGCCGCCTTCTATCCCAAGGACGTGATCGTGCGGCTGTCGCGACTTCAAGACCAACGAGTACGCCGGGCTGCTCGGCGGCGACGACTTCGAGCCGATGGAGGAGAACCCGATGCTCGGCTTCCGCGGCGCCTCGCGCTACTACGACCCGCGCTACCGGGAGGCGTTCGCGCTCGAGTGCCGGGCGATGAAGCACGTCCGCGACGACATGGGCCTGACGAACGTCAAGCTGATGGTCCCGTTCTGCCGCACCGTCGAGCGAGGGCCGCCGGGTGGTGGAGCTGATGGCCGAGCACGGGCTGCGGCGCGGCGAGGACGGGCTCGAGGTCTACGTGATGTGCGAGATCCCGTCGCAACGTGATCCTGGCCGAGGAGTTCGCCGAGGTCTTCGACGGCTTCTCGATCGGCTCGAACGACCTGACGCAGCTCACGCTCGGCGTCGATCGCGACTCGGAGATCGTCGCCCCGCTCTTCGACGAGCGGAACCCGGCGGTGCATGTCGCTGATCGCCGACGTGATCGCGCGCGCGCGAGGCCGCGGCCGCAAGATCGGCATCTGCGGCCAGGCGCCGAGCGACTACCCGGAGTTCGCGCGGTTCCTCGTGCGAGCAGGGCATCGACAGCATCTCGCTGAACCCCGACGCGGTCGTCCACGGCTTCGAGACCATCGCCGCCGCCGAGCGGGAGCAACCGGGGCTCGGCGAGGTCGGCTCGAGCACCCCGCATGCCCGCCGCGCGTCCGGCGCGCCCTACGCCGACACGAGGAGAACGTGATGCCACGAAAGCCATCGATCATGGTTCGGGAATGGATGAACCGTCGCGTCTTCTCGATCGGTCCGGACGCCCGACTCAGCGAGGCGGCCACCCTCATGCGGCGACGGAAGGTCCGGCACCTGCCGGTGGTCGAGCGCGGCGGTCGGCTCGTCGGCATGGTCAGCGCTCGCGACCTCCGCCAGGCCCTGTTCGCGCCGTCGGTGCAGGATGGGCTGGAGAACCTTCGCGGTGTCCTGGACGGTCTGGCGGTCCGAGACATCATGGCCCGCGGGGTGATCGGCGTGCGGGCGGCGACGTCGATCCGCGAGGCGGCCCGGCTGATGTACGAGCGAAAGATCGGCGCCCTGCCCGTGGTGGAGCGCAACTTGCTCGTCGGTATTCTGACGGAAACCGACGTCCTGGAGGGCTTTCAGCGCGTGCTCGGTGCGACGCCCACCTCTGCGTAGAGCCGCTCGACGTCCTCGACGCGGCAGAGCTGCGTTCCGGGATTCATGACCGAAGCCGCCCCGGCCGCGACGCCGAACCGGATCGCCTCGCCGAGCGTGTGCCCGCGCGCGAGGGACAGGACGACGCCGGCGACCATGCTGTCGCCTGCGCCCACGGTGCTCTTCACGGGAACGGCGGGCGCCACCAGACGACCGCGCTCGGACGCCGACATCCAGAACACGCCGCGCGCCCCGAGAGACAGGATCAGCACGTCGCATCGCCGGTCGTCGATGAGGCGTCGGGCCACGGTCGGCAGCCGCGTCTCGTCGCAGCCCTCCTCGCCCGTGAGCTCCTCGAACTCGCGCAGGCTCGGCTTGAGCACGTCGACGCCCTCGGCCATGGCCTGGCGAAGGGGCTCGCCGGACGCGTCGAGGATCAGCGCGACGCCGCGCGGCCTCACGCGCCGCGCCAGCCGCGCGTAGAAGTCCGCCGGGACACCGGGCGGCAGGCTCCCGCTCGCCACGAGATAGCGGGGGACGGGATCCAGGGCTCCGAGCTGATCGAGGATCGATTGCCATTCGCGCTCGTCCAGCGTCGGGCCCGGCATGACGAAGCGGAACTGGCGCCGGGTCACGCGCTCGGTGATGTTCGTGTTCTCGCGCGTCCAGCCGGCCACGGGAATCGTACGATGCCGTACGCCATCGGCGTCGAGCAGCGAGGACAGGAGCGCGCCGGCCGGGCCGCCGCCCGGAAAGAGCGCCAGCGCGTCGCCGCCCGAGCTTTCGAATGGCGCGCGCGACGTTGATGCCACCGCCGCCGGGCTCGTAGGTCGGCGCCTCGCAGCGGAGCTTGTGGTCCGGGGTCACGTAGTCGACGCTCGCGCTCACGTCGATCGCCGGATTCATCGTCAGGGTGACGATGGCCGGAACGGAGGGTTCCCCGTCGCAGCCGGGCACGGCGGCCGACTCGGAGCGCAGCATGACGGCGAGAGATAGGGCAACTCGGATGCCAGGCCTCAGTCGAACGAAACCGGAGTGTTAGGCTGGCGGCGGTCCCTTTCCCTCGTCGACATGCGGCGCTGCCGCCTCAGGGCGGGGCGCCAGCGCCACGCACCACTGCGGGCGCGCGGTCAAACCCCGTGACTTCTCGATCCTTCCCCGTGGCCCGGCGGATTGGCCAATGGGTTGCACACACGCCTCGTGACCATGCACGACGTGGTGCGGCAGCCGGGGAACGACGCGCACATCGCCTACCTCTCGATGGAGGTCGCCCTCGAGAGCGACATCCCGACGTACGCGGGTGGACTGGGCGTCCTCGCCGGCGACCTGCTGCGTAGTGCCGCCGACCTCGGCCTGAGAATGGTCGGCGTCACGCTCGTCCACCGGCAAGGCTACTTCCGACAGCGATTCGACGCGGACGGTCGTCAGAAAACTGACCCGATGAGCTGGGCGCCCGAGCGACGGCTCGCGGAACTCGACGCTCGCTGCGAGCTTGACATCGACGGCCGGCGGGTCATGGTCCGTGCCTGGCGCTACGACATCCGGGGGCCTCGAAGGTCACGTCGTCCCCGTGTTGCTGCTCGACACCGATCTCGCCGAGAACGACGCCGAGGCACGGCGGTTCACCGATGCCCTCTACGGCGGCGACGATCACTACCGGCTCTGCCAGGAAGCCGTGCTGGGCATCGGCGGCGTTCGGATGCTCCGGGCGCTCGGCTACGACGACGTGCGGCGCTTTCACCTCAACGAAGGCCACTCCGCGCTCCTGGCCCTCGAGCTGTACGCCGAGGCGCCGGCACACCTATCGCACGAGGCGGCGGCCGAGCGTGTGCGTCGCTCGTGCGTCTTCACCACGCATACGCCGGTGCCGGCGGGCCATGATCAATTTCCGGTAGGCCTTGCCGAACGCGTGCTGGGCGTGCCGCAGGTCAATGCCTTGCGGGGATTGGGTTGCTGCGGTGACCGTCTGAATATGACGCTGGTGGCGTTGCGGCTGAGCCACTGGGTCAACGGTGTGGCGCGCAGTCACCGCGAAGTGTCGAGCTCGATGTTCCCCGGCTACCACATCGCATCCATCAGCAACGGGGTGCACTCCGTCACGTGGGCGGCGCCGCCGTTCGCCCGGCTGTACGACCACTATATCCCGGACTGGCGGCGCAGCAGCTTCGCTCTGCGCTATGCGCGCAGTCTTCCCACCGAGGCGGTGAGCGCGGCGCACCGCGAGGCGAAGCAGCTGCTCATCGACGCGGTGAACGACCGCACCGGCGCCGGCTTTCACGCCGACGTCTTCACGCTCGGGTTCGCGCGACGTGCGACCACCTACAAGCGGCCGGCTCTGATCTTTCACGACGCCGAGCGCTTGCGCAAGCTGGCCCAGGCCGCCGGCGGCCTCCAGCTGGTATTTTCCGGCAAGGCGCACCCGCGGGACGAGGCCGGCCAGGCGCTCATCCGCACCGTGCTCAGCCACGGCGCGGCGCTCGCGCCAGACGTTCGCCTCGTCTGGTTGCCCGACTACGATCTCCGTCTGGCCCAGCTGATCACCGGCGGGGCTGATGCGTGGCTGAATACGCCGCGTCCCCCCGAGGAGGCGTCCGGGACGAGCGGGATGAAGGCGGCGCACAACGGTGTGCCGAGCGTCAGCGTCCGCGACGGCTGGTGGTGGGAAGGCCACGTCGAAGGCGTCACCGGGTGGGCGGTGGGCGCCGCCCATCGCGAGCACCCCACGCCGCGGGAGGACGCCGACGACGCGGACGCCCTGTACTACGTGCTGGAGCACGACGTCCTGCCAGCCTGGCGGGACGCGGCGCGGTGGGCGGACATCATGCGGTCGACGATTGCCATCAACGCATCGTTCTTCAATACGCAGCGCGTGCTCCACGAATACGTGGTGCGCGCTTACCACGGTGAGGATGACGCATGAAGATCCTTGTTCCTCTCGACGGTTCGACCACGGCCGAAGCGGCGCTGCCACTCGCGGCGGAGCTGGCGCGCGCCAGCGGTGCCGGCCTCGTGTTGCTGATGGTCATGAATGTGCATCCCGCCCCGGAGCCGGCGCCCTGCGAGCAGGATCTGGCACCCGTCCAACAAGCGCAGAACTATCTGGAGACGGCGCGCCGTCACCTCGTCATGAACGATCGCGACGTATCCACGGCCGTGTGGCGTGGTGCGCCGGCGGCGACGATCGTTCGCGCCGCCCAGGTGTGCGGGGCCGACCGGATCGTGATGACCACCCACGGTCGCACGGGAAACCAGCGCGACATGTTCGGAAGCGTCGCCGATACCGTCCTGCGGACCGCTCCGATGTCCGTGATCGTCACCCGCCCGCGGCGCGCCTCGACCGACGATCGAGCGCAGCCGGCCGCGCAGTCGGGCTAACCGCCAGACGGTCGCCGCGCCGACCTGGAAGGAGATCATCGTGAAACGGGCGCTGGTGCTCGGATTCGCCATCGTGTTGCTCACGTCGCCGGCGGCGCGTGGCGTCACGCGCGTCACGATCGGCACCGGGCCGTGGGGCGGCGTCTTCTTTCCCGTCGGCAGTGCGCTCGCGACGCTCCTCAATCGCTACGTGGCCGATATCCAGGCGAGCGCCGAGCCGGTGGAGGGCTCCGCGCACGCGCTGGAGCTCGTCCACACCGGCCAGCTGACACTGGCGATCGTCGCGCTCGGCAGCGGGCCCGAGCGTGGGCGTGGCGATGCGCCCGTCGACAAGAGATACGACAACGCCGGCTTCGTCATGGCGGCCATGGACACCGGGCAGACGCTGGTCACCCTGAGCGATTCCGGCATCCGGACCTACGCCGATATCAAAGGGCTCCGGGTCGCGGCGAACACGCCGGCGTCGAGCACCCTGCTGCTGGCGGCGCTCGGGCTCTATGGCGTCCGTGAGGCCGACGTCCAGTTGACCTTCATGAACTACGCCGAGCAGATCGCGGCCTTACGGGAAGGAACGATCGATGCGGGCTTCGTGCCGGTACGCCCGTACAACGCTGACGTGGCGGGCCTGGCCTCGGCCACGAGGATTCGGGTGCTCGGGCTGGACGCGACGAAGGCGAAGGCCTTCGACAGGGCGCCCGCGTGGACGTCCGTGCTCGTCAAGGCACGCACCTATCAAGGCCAGGACGCCGACCTCGTCGTGCCGGGCAGCCATACGGCCTTGCTGGCCCACCAGAACGTGGATGCGGCGCTGATCTATCGCATCGTGAAGGCCATCGTCGACCATGGCCGCGCGTTCGGCGACCTGCATCCCGGTGGCGCGGACTTCACCGCCGCCAAGACACGATTCCTCGTCGAGCACAAGCTGGTGCCCACCGCGTTTCATCCGGGCGCCGAGCGCTACTGGCGCGAGCATGGCGTCCTGCGCTAGCGCGGAACGTCCCGCGCGCGTCCTCACGGGACGATGACCGCCGCACCTTCGATCCCGTCGTTCTTGAGCACCGCCAGAGCCTGATTGGCCTGCTCCAGCGGGAATACCGTCACGCGCGGCGCCAGCCGACTCTCGACGGCGATACGGAGGAAGTCCCGCGCGTCGGCGCGGGTCATGTTCGCGACGCTGCGGATCTGTCGCTCGCCCCAGAGCAGTCGGTCATAGTCGAATTCGGGGATCCGATCCAGGTGAATGGCGTTGATCGCCACGACTCCGCCCTTGCGCAGGCTCGCCAGCGCGGCCACCACCACATCACCGCTGGGCGCGAAGGTGATGGCGCGATCCAGCGGCACGGGCGGCCTCTCGCGTTCCGTCCCGACCCACACGGCTCCGAGCGCGGAGGCCAGCTGCCGGTGGGCCGCGCCCCGTGTCGACACGTAGACCGCGCACCCCCAGGCATGGAGCACGCCGATCGCCAGATGAGCCGATGCGCCAAACCCGAAGAGTCCGACACGTTCGCCGGGTTGCACCCCGGCGACCCGCAGGCTGCGGAATCCGATGATCCCGGCGCACAGGAGCGGCGCGGCCTGGAGATCACCGAGCGCAGCCGGCAGGGCGAAGACGAAATCGCGGCGGGCGAGCGTGTACTCGGCGTAGCCACCGTCGACCGTGTATCCCGTGAACGTCGGCGAGTCGCAAAGGTTTTCGGCGTCGTGTGTGCAGTACCAGCAGTCGCCGTCGACACCGCCGATCCAGGAGACTCCAACCCGCGTGCCGAGCGGGAGGGTCGCGGTGGCTCCATCGACGACCTCGCCAACGATCTGATGGCCGGGAATCACCGATGTACCCCGGAGCGGGAGGTCGCCTTCAACCAGGTGCAAATCGGTCCGGCAGATGCCGCAGGCGCGCACGCGCAAGAGCACGTGACCGGCCGTGATCTCGGGGCGCGGTACCTCGGTGATCTGTAACGGGTGCCGGGCAATGGGGGCCGGTGCGGTGAGGAGCGCGGCCTTCACGCTGGCCGTCGACCCATCAGAGGATCGAGAAGCGGCGGTACGTCATGGCCCGCTTCACCTGCGCCGTCGCCATGTCGACGGCCGCGCGCCGGGGCGAGACTCGCTCGGTGGCGGCGGTCTCGAGCATGGCGGTGGTGTTCGCACGGATCTTCTCTTCGATCGCGGCGAAGGCGGCCGCCGGCGTTGCCCCGCGATACTCCATCGCCGCGCAGATGACGCCACCGGCGTTCGCGATGAAGTCGGGGACGACGAGCACGCCACGCTCGTGGAGTGTCTGCTCCGCGCCGGTCGTGAATGGGATGTTGGCACCCTGGAGGACCAACCGCGTCTTCAGTCGCCCGACGTTGTCCTCGCGGACGACGTCAGGCCGAGCCGCCGGGATCCAGATGTCGCACTCGATATCCAGGATCGCCTCCCGCTCGAGTGGCTCTCCGTCGTCGTACGCGACGACGCGCTGGCCGCCCGTCTTGAGCGCGATCAGCCGGCCGACGTCGAGGCCGCCCAGGTTGTGAACGGTGCCCGTGGAGTCGGAGGCCGCGATCAACACGGCGCCGCACTCCTGAAGGAAGCGCGCGCTGTGTCGGCCAACGGCGCCGAAGCCCTGGATGACCACGCGGGCGCCCCGGAGGGCCAGGCCGCAGCGTGAGGCCGCCACCTCCGCGGCGTGCCGGATGCCCCAGCCAGTCGCGCCGAGCTCGTCGAACGGGATTCCGCCGAGGGCGGGTGGCAGCCCGACCGCGCGACCGATCTCGTCCTGGATCCATGCCATGCAGGTCTCATCGGTCCCCATGTCCGGGCCGAAGATGTAGTCGTCCTCGCGGCGAAGCGCGTGCGCGAACGTCCGGATGAGCCGCTCTTTGTCGGGGGCCGGCATCCGGGGATCGCCGCGCAGGACGGATTTGCCGCCGCCGTGCGGAAGGCCCGCGGCGGCGTTCTTCAACGTCATGGCGCGCGCGAGGCGAAGGCACTCGTCGATGCTCACGTCCGGCGCCATGCGTAGGCCGCCGATCGAGGGGCCACAGGCGACGTTGTCGACGACGAGCACGGCGTCGAGTCCAAGCCCCGGCTCCCGCACCTGAATGACTTTCGCGGGGCCGAGCTCGTCCATGGTGACGGTCCCTCCATGCCCGTTCATGCGTAGACCTCCCCGATTCATCGCTACTCACGTCGCAACCTCGATGCCACGCGCAAGGTACGCGATATCGGCCGCTTACCGGTGAGGCGTCTTAGGGGGCGAGGCGCTGACACCCCTACCCGGGGGCGCCTTCGCCCCATCCCGAACAGTGCGATGATGGCGGCATGGCGCGCAGACCCGTGGTCCTGGTGACGGGCGCCGGCGGTGAAATCGGCCACGGCTTGATTCACGAGATCGCCGAGCGCGGGACCTTCGACATCCTCGCCCTCGACGTGCGGCCACCCGCTCCCGAGGTGGCCCGGTGCTGCGCCACGGTGCGGGTCGGCGACATCCTCGATCGTCATCTGCTCGATCGCCTCCACGCCGAGTTCGAGATCGCCGTCATCTTTCACCTGGCCGCTCTGCTGTCGACGCGGGCGGAGTTCGTGCCCGAGACGGCCCACGCGGTGAACGTGCAGGGCACGCTCAACTTGCTGGCGCTGGCCATCGAAGAAGGGCGCGAGCTGGGGCAGCCGGTGAAGTTTCTCTTCCCCAGCTCGATCGCGGTCTACGGGCTGCCGGACGTGGGCACCAAGCGGGCGGCGGGCAAGGTCGCCGAGGACGCCTGGCTGGCGCCGATCACGATCTACGGCTGCACCAAGCTGCACTGCGAGCACCTCGGCCGCTACTACGCGCGCCACTACCGCCAGCTGGCGGCCATCGAGCCCGATCGGGTCGACTTCCGGGCGATCCGCTTCCCCGGCCTGCTCTCCGCCGTCACGATGCCGAGCGGCGGCACCAGTGACTACGCACCGGAGATGCTGCATGCTGCTGCCCAGGGCCAGCCGTACGCCTGCTTCGTCCGACCGGACACGCGCATTCCCTTCATGGCGATGCCCGACGCGGTCACCGCCTTGCTCGCGCTCATGGACGCGCCCGCCCAGTCGCTCACCACGCTCGTCTACAACGTGACCGCCTTCAGCCCCGACGCCGCCGAGCTCGGCGACCGCGTGCGCAAGGCCTTCCCGCAGGCCCGCATCGCCTTCGCGCCGGACGCACGCCGGCAGGCCATCGTCGATTCCTGGCCGGAGGACGTCGATGACGCGCGAGCCCGCCGCGATTGGCGCTTCCGTCCCGCCTATGATCTCGATCGTGCGTTCGACGAGTATCTGCTCCCCGAGGTCAAACACCACTACGCGCGCGGCTGAGCACCAGGAGACGACATGTACGGTGACGTGAAGGTCAGACTGCAGGCCGAGCTCGAGGCGATCCGTGAGGCCGGGCTCTGGAAGGCCGAGCGCGTGCTCGAAGGGCCGCAGGGTGCCCGGGTGGCCGTGGCCGGTCGCGAGGTCCTGAACTTCTGCGCCAACAACTACCTGGGGCTGGCCGCCGAGCCCGACGCTGGTGCGGGCGGCCCAGGACGGGCTCGCGCGCTGGGGCCTGGGCCTGGCCAGCGTGCGGTTCATCTGCGGCACCCAGACGATCCACACCGAGCTCGAGGCGGCCGTCGCGCGCTTCCTCGGCACCGAGGACGCGATCCTCTACACCTCCTGCTTCGACGCCAATGGCGGCCTGTTCGAGACGCTGCTCGGCGAGCAGGACGCTATCATCTCCGACGCGCTGAACCACGCCTCGATCATCGACGGCATTCGTCTCTGCCGGGCGGCGCGCCACCGCTACGCCCACGCCGACATGGCTGAGCTGGAGCGGCGGCTGAAGGAGACGGAAGGGGCGCGGACGCGGTTGATCGCCACCGACGGCGTCTTCTCCATGGACGGCGACGTCGCGCCGCTGGTCGACATCTGCGACCTGGCGGAGCGCTACCGAGCGCTGGTGATGGTCGATGACAGCCACGCGACAGGGTTCTTCGGGCCGACCGGACGGGGCACACCCGAGCACTGCGGAGTGACGGGACGAGTGGACATCGTCACCTCGACGCTCGGCAAGGCGCTGGGCGGCGCCAGCGGGGGCTTCACCGCGAGTCGACGCGAGGTGGTCGCGCTCCTGCGGCAGCGCTCGCGACCTTACCTGTTCTCGAACACGCTGCCGCCGGCGCTGGTCAGCGCGTCGCTGGCGTGCCTGGCGATGCTCTCGGCGACGACTGCGCGCCGCGATCGGCTCGAAGCCAATACCCGGTGGTTCCGGCAGGCGATGACCGAGGCGGGCTTCGCCATTCGCCCCGGCGTCCATCCGATCGTCCCCATCATGCTGGGTGACGCCCACCACGCGCACCGGATGGCGGCGGACCTGCTGGACGAGGGGATCTACGTCGTCGGCTTCTCCTATCCCGTCGTGCCCGAAGGTCAGGCCCGCATCCGCGTGCAGATCAGCGCCGCGCACGAGCCCGAGCACCTCGAGCATGCCGTGCGGGCGTTCGTGAAAGTGGGTCGCGCCCAAAACGTCCTGCGCTGACCGCGGCCGCGACCGCCAGGTACGTGACCCGCAGCCTGGGCTCCATAGTGATCATCGCAGTGGGGGGGCCTGCTGGTGCCTCTCGACGCGCCGCTCACGTTGCGGCACCGCCGCCCCAGAGCGGGGCGCCGGCGCCACGCACGCCTCCTAGCGCGCCGCCGAACCCCGCGACTTCTCGACCCTTCGCGGTGGCTGTCGCCTTGCACCTTCACGAGCGACGTCAGGACCGAAGCAGACAACCCGTGACGAAGGAGGACGACGATGCGCGCACTGACCCCGTGGCCCGGGACTGGACTCAAGCGGGAGATGGACAGGCTGTTCGAACGATTCTTCGAGTCTCCGTGGACCGAGGTCCCGGCGCTGGGTGACTGGACTCCGGCGCTCGACGTGAGCGAGGGCAAGGACGCCATCACCGTGAAGGCGGAGCTGCCCGGCGTGAACGCCAACGACATCGCGGTCTCGCTCGAGGGCGACGTGCTCACGATCAAGGGCGAGAAGGAGCAGAAGAACGAGGAGAAGGACGAGCGCCAGCACCGCCTGGAGCGGTCGTGGGGCGCGTTCATGCGGAGCGTCCGGCTGCCGGCGCCGGTGGATGGAAGCAAGGTGACAGCCGCGTTCAAGAACGGCGTGATCACCATCACGCTGCCCAAAGCGCCGGGCGCCAAGGGCACGACGATCCCTGTCAAGGCCGAGTAGTACCCCGCGTGCGCTCACGCGCGCCGCGCAGTCGACGCGTGTGAGTCGCGCCCGACGGGCAAGGAGTGCGACGATGCTGGTCCGAGATGTGATGACGAAGGTGCCGATGACGATCGACCCCGAGGCGCCGGTGGAGACTGCGGTGGCGGTGATGCGTGAGCGTCGCCTGCGCCACCTCCCCGTCGTGGACGCCGAGGGCCGATTGATTGGCATCGTCACCGATCGCGATTTGCGCAGCGCGATGTTCGGCTCCGCCCTCGTAGAGCACCTACCGGCCGAGCACGACGGCCGGCTGCGCGCGTTGACCGCCACCCTCAACGACGTCCGGGTGAGCCACGTGATGACGTGGCGGGTCGTGACGATTGGTCCCCAGGCGCCGGTGGCGCAGGCGGCGGCCATGATGGCCAACTTCCGCGTCGGCAGCCTGCCGGTCGTCGAGGCCGGGCAGCTGGTCGGGATCGTCACCGAGCACGACGTGCTCAAGGCACTGGCCACGACGCTGCCATGCATCAGAGGCGCCGATCCCGATACGTATCTGTGGTGAGCTGCACAAGGCGCTAGTAGCCCCCCGTTCTCCGAAAGCTGGTTAGCCCGTGGCGCGACATCCCACCCACACCGCGCGAGTGTCGGCGCCAGAAGACAGTTCACGTCGCCGTGCGCAAGGACACCATGCTGATGCAAACGGCTGACGGTGCGCGGGGGCGGTGGGTGGTGACCAAGTCGAGGGGCAAGAAGCGCTCATTCCGTGGCGCCCGAGTCTCACCCGAGGCGCGACCGCCTCGGGTGAGCTCGTCACCCGTCGCGTAAGCCATTGGATTTCGAGCCTTGTGTCCTGGCACTGACAGTGCACAAGGCTCCCCATGATTCGGGTGCCCCAAGGGTGATCCGGCGAGAGGAGCTGATGACATGACGACGCGGACACGTAGGCAGAGGCCAGATCTGACGACCGAGTTCCAGCAGCGCCTGACCGAGATGTGCTTTGGCCTGGCCCGGACGGTCGCCACGACCGACGAGGAGCTGGCGACGCTCGACGCCCAGCAACGGAGTGACTTCGGCGAGGGGGCGACGGCCGGCGGCGTGGGAGACCTCCTGGCCAAGCTCGAGGGGCGTGAGCGGCACGAGCTGGACGAGATCGACGCCGCACAGCGCCGGCTCGAAGCCGGCGTGTTCGGGGTGTGCGAAGGCTGTCATCGCGCGATCCCGCTGGCGCGCCTGCGGGCGATGCCTACGGCTCGTCGTTGTGCGACCTGCCAGGCGCGCGAGGAGGCGGCGCGCTGAGCGCGCCGAGGAGAGGCCCATGTATTCCGTGACGGCGCTCGAAGGCACACTGCTCGGGCTTGCGATGCTGGTGACGACCACCCTGCTCGTGCTGGGAGTGCAGTTTCTCTTTCCGCGGGCGATGCGGACCCTGACCGCCGGTGTCGACTGTCCTCTGATCGGCGGGCGGGCCACGGCCGAGCTCGCGCGGGACGAGTGGACGCGCCGGTTCACTGACGTCACATGCTGTTCGGTGCTCGGCGCGCCCGGCGTCGCGCTGTGCCGCAAGGCGTGTCTGCTAGCCGTGGCCCGCTCGCCGCGGTTCACTCGATCGTGACGCGATCCCGATAGGCGGGCACGCTCACGTTCCAGCCGAGCTCGCGGGTGACGCGGCCGGCCAGCGCGGCCGCCGGCTCCGGCTCGCCGTGCACGACGAACAGCCGCCGCGGCGGATGGCTCGCCGTGCGGAGCCAGCGGAGCAGACCGTCAGCGTCCGCGTGGGCCGACAGTCGGGGCAGCGTCTCGATGTGAGCCCGCACGGGCACGTCCTCGCCGAAGATCCGGATCGTGGACGCCCCCTCCTCGAGCGCCCGCCCTCGCGTGCCGATCGCCTGATATCCCACGAGCAATACCGTCGAGCGGGGGTCAGGTAGCCGTCGTCGCAGGTGATGGAGAACGCGGCCGCTAGAGCCCACCGTCGACCAGCAGGCGGCGGCCAGTCACCTCGAGGAGGAACTTCGAGCCCGTGACCGTTCCTGCAGCACCGAGGAACTCGAGTGTCGCTAGTCACCTCATCGAAGATGGGGTGAGGCTGTCCCAGTGAGGCCTTCGTTCCTCACCCGAGACTCCAGCGGGCGTCTCGCAAACTCCCGGATCCTTGGAAAGCTGGGGCGCTCCGCCTTGGCAGGTGGGTTGCTCTCCTCGATCATTCGCCCCCTCAAGAGGGCCCCCTACAGAGGAGATCGCCATGACAGCCGTCGATTCAAAGACTGATGCGCGCATTCATCATGACGTGCTCGAGGAGCTGGCGTGGGATCCCCACGTCGACGAGACCGAAGTCGGAGTCGAGGTCGACCGCGGGGTGGTCACCCTGACCGGCACGGTGACGAGCTGGGCCAAGCGCGCCGCCGCCCAAGATGCCGCGCGCCGCGTCGTCGGTGTGCTCGACGTCGCGAACGACATCCAGGTCAAGACGCCCGGGGGGCTCGATCGGACCGACACCGAGATCGCCCAGGCGGTCCGCCGGGCGCTCGAGTGGGACGTCTTCGTCGAGCACGAGCGCATCCAGTCGAGCGTCACCGACGGGCGCGTCACACTCGAAGGTGCCGTGGACCGTCTGAGCCAGCGGGACGACGTGGAGCGCGCCGTCCGCAACCTGACCGGTGTCACCGCGGTCGTGAACAAGATCACCCTCGCGACCACGCCGTCGACCAACGAGCACGCCGCCCACGCCATCGAGCGGGCCCTGGCGCGCCGCGCCGAGCGTCACGCGCGGCGGATCGCGGTCGAGGTTCGCGGCGGCATTGCCACGCTGACCGGGTCAGTCCACTCGTGGTCGGAGCGTCGCTCCGTGCTTGGAGCCGTGCGCGCGACCCCGGGTGTTCATGCCGTGGAGGACCGGTTGTGGCCCGAGGAATGACCGCAATGTTGGCCGCGCCGCTCATCTGAGGCGTGGCAGCCCCGCGGCGAGGCGCCGGCGCCCCGGTGCCGGACCACCCGCCGACTGCAAACCGGCGGATTCGCGGGCATCGCAGCTGGCATTCACACTGCACTCTCGGTCGCTCGATTCGAGACGTCCGCGAAGGAGAAGACGATGAGCCACACGCAGGTGATGTTCCGGTCCCAGGCGAGGGAGAAGATCCTTCGAGGCGTGAACGCCGTCGCCGACGCGGTGCGGGTGACCCTCGGGCCCCGGTCGAAGTGCGTCCTCATCGAGCGCAAGTTCGGAGCGCCGCTGGTGTGCAACGACGGCGTCACCATCGCCAAGGAAACCAACCTCGAAGATCCCACCGAGAACCTCGGCGCCCAGACGATCCGGCAGGCGGCCGAGCGCACCGGCGATGCCGTCGGTGACGGCACCTCGACCGCCACCATCCTGGCCCAGGCGATCTTCGCCGAGGGCGTCAAGAACGTGGTGGCCGGAGCGAGCGCCGTCGACCTCAAGCGCGGGCTCGATCGGGGGATGCGGGCGGCCGTCGAGCGGCTACGCGAGCTCTCGCGCCCGGTCAAGAGCCGGCTGGAAAAGGCGCAAGTGGCGGCGATCTCGGCTCACAACGACACCGCCGTCGGTGAGCTGATCGCCGACGCCATGGAGAAGGTCGGCGACGAGGGCGTCATCACGCTGGAGGAGTCGAAGACCACGGAAACCCAGCTCGAGGTGGTGGAGGGGCTGCAGTTCGATCGCGGCTACCTGTCCCCTTACTTCGTGACCGACGCGGAAAAGATGGAGGCTGTCCTCGAGGACGCCCGGGTGCTGGTCACCGATCGCAAGCTGACCATCATGAAGGACCTGTTGCCGCTGCTCGAGCAGATCGCGAAGGCGGGCGAAGGACTGGTGATCATCGCCGAGGACATCGAGGGCGAGGCGCTGGCCACGCTGGTCGTCAACAAGCTGCGTGGATCGCTGCGCTGCATCGCGGTGAAGGCCCCCGGCTTCGGCGACCGCCGCAAGGAGATGCTCGCCGACATCGCCGTGCTGACCGGCGGCGAGGTCCTCAGCGAGGAGACCGGGACCAAACTCGAGAACGTCCAGGCCAGTCAGCTCGGGCGAGCCGGCCGTGTCGTGGTGGACAAGGACACCACGACGATCATCGGGGGCCGCGGCGACAAGGCCGCCATCGAGGGACGCAAGCAACAGATCCGCCAGCAGCTGACCAAGACCACCAGCGACTACGACCGGGAGAAGCTCGAAGAGCGGCTGGCCAAGCTGTCGGGCGGAGTCGCTGTCATCCGGGTCGGCGCGCCGTCGGAGGCCGAGATGAAGAGCCGCAAGGAGGCGCTCGAGGACGCGATCAGCGCAACCAAGGCGGCCGTGGCCGAGGGCATCGTCCCGGGCGGCGGGCTGGCGCTGCTCCGCGCCATCGAGGCGGTCGAGCGCGAGGAGGCCAAGACGGACGGTGACGAGCGGACGGGTCTGCAGATCCTTCGGCGGGCCCTGGAAGCCCCGACGCGGCAGATCGCCGAGAACTCCGCCGTCGACGGGGGCGTGATCGTCGCGCGCATGCGGGAAAGCGTCGGGGCCATCGGGTTCGACGCCGCCCGCAAGACGTGGGTGGACCTCGTCGAGGCCGGCATCATCGATCCGACGAAGGTCGTGCGCGTCGCGCTCGAGAACGCGGTGTCGGTGGCCAGTCTGCTGCTACTGACCGAGGCCACCATGGTCCAGCTACCCGAAACCAAGAAAGACGCTGGCGGCGAGCCGGAGCTCGGTTGAACCGACGCTCGTGGCAGCGCCGCGACCAGAGGAGGGCGAAGATGACAAGAGGCATGGTGTATGTCGTGCTGGCCGCGCTGGTACTCCTGTCGAGCGCGCCGGCGTCGGCGCAGCAGCCCGGTTCCACACACAGCGGCGGACAGCAGCCCCCCGGCGCCGCTCAGCCGATGGATCCCTCGCAACACATGATGCACATGATGCAGATGTGCCGCCAGATGATGGGGCATGAAGGTTCTATGGGCGGCATGATGGGCATGATGCCGGCGATGAGCAGTGACCCGAAGCAGCAGGCCGAGATGATGGCGATGCGGGGCGAGATGATGAAGGCGATGGGCGACATCATGATGAAGTACGCGGAGCGGATGCGGCCGGCGAAGTAGCGCGATCGCGGAGTCAGGACCCGATCAGCGGCACCACCGATCCGAATCCGAGGATCGGCAGCACGGGCACACCGCCGACGCGTCGTGACTCATTCGTTCAGCAGCCAGCGGCGACGTGGAACCCGGTAGTGCAGGCCGAAGGTCGGGATGGCGATGTCGCGTACGGCCGCGACTGCCTCGGCGGCGGAATCGACCACGACGATGCGATCGGCGTCCCGAGGATCGATCAGTCCCATGCGCTCCAGCGGTCCGTGCAGGAAGTCCGTGAGCGGGCGCCAGAAATCGCGCCCCACCAGGACGAGCGGAAAATCCAGGATCTTGCCGGTCTGGATCAGCGTCGCAGTCTCGAAGATCTCGTCCAGGGTGCCGAACCCGCCGGGCAGCGCCACGAACGCGTACGAGTACTTCACCAGCATGACCTTGCGCACGAAGAAGTGGCGAAACGTGATCCAGCGATCGAGGTACGGGTTGGGCGCCTGCTCCTTCGGCAGCTCGATGTTACAGCCGATCGAGCGGCCCCGCGCCTCGCGGGCGCCGCGGTTGGCCGCTTCCATGATGCCCGGGCCGCCCCCGGTCACGACCGTGAAGCCGAGCTCGGCAAGACCGTGGCCGATGGCGCGCGCCATCGCATAGTACGGGTGGTCCTCCTTGAACCGCGCTGACCCGAACACCGTGACGCAGGGGCCCACGAAGTGCAGCGCCCGGAAGCCTCGGATGAACTCGGTGAAGACCCCGAGCGCCATCCGGAGCTCGGAACGCCGAGGCTGGGGGCCCTCGAGGAAGCGCGTGACCTCGACGGGACCGGCCGCCCGGCCCCATTCGTCTGTCACGGCTGGATGATCCCGCGTACCTGGAACCGGAGCACGGCATGCGACACAGAGCAATGGCCCTGCCACGACGACTTCCACGCCAAGCGCCGTAGATTCACGCGGTTGACGACCGCCGGCGGCCGCGGGCGTGAGGCGTGACGGCCTCACCTCTGCGCCACTGCGGCGCCACTTCCCCACCGGGTGGACAGGATCATCCTGACTTGTCGCGCGTTCCGCCTGGCATCGTCGGTGCACGAGCCGCGTGCATGACACGAGCCTGGACGCGTCGTCATCCTGGGAGCGGCCGGCCGCGACTTCCACAACTTCAACGTCGTCTTTCGCGACGATCCCGCCTGGGAGGTGGTGGCCTTCACGGCGACGCAGATCCCGGGGATCGCGAAACGCCGCTATCCGCCGGCCCTGGCCGGCCCCCGCTATCCGCGCGGCATCCCGATCGAGGACGAGGCGGACCTCGAAACGATCTGTCGCCGCGAGCGCGTGACGCTCGTCGTGTTCGCCTACAGCGACGTCACGCACGCCCACGTCATGACGCTGGCCTCCCGGGCGCTGGCCCTGGGCGCCGACTTCACGCTGCTCGGGCCGGAGCGCACGATGCTACGGGCGCCGGTACCGGTCGTGGCGGTGTCCGCGGTGCGCACGGGCTGCGGCAAGTCGCCCATCGCGCGCTGGCTCGCCGCCCGACTGCACGCGAGCGGACGGCGCGTCGCGGTCGTTCGCCACCCGATGCCCTATGGCGATCTCGAGCGGCAGCGAGTCCAGCGCTTTGCCACGCCCGCCGATCTCGACGCCGCCGGCTGCACCATCGAGGAGCGCGAGGAATACGAGCCGCATCTGGCGGCCGGCCACGTCGTGTTCGCCGGCGTGGACTACGCGGAGATCCTCGCCCGCGCCGGCGCGGAATCGGACGTGCTCGTCTGGGACGGCGGCAACAACGACTTCCCGTTCGTCCGCCCCGATCTGCACCTCGTGGTCGTCGACGCGCTCCGTCCCGACGACGCCGCCGGCTACCATCCCGGCGAGGCCGTGCTCCGCATGGCCGACGTCGCGATCGTCAGCAAGGTCGAACACGGCCTCGCCCGCCCAGGTCGCCGCGCGCAGGCCGTCGTCGGCCGCGTGAACCCGCGAGCCCCGATCGTCCGGGCGGCCCTGGCCGTGCGCCTGGACACGCCCGAGCTCGTCCGCGGCCGCCGAGTGCTGGTCGTCGAGGACGGACCGACGATCACCCACGGCTCGATGCCGTACGGCGCGGGATTCGTCGCCGCCACGGCGCGGCGCCGCCGCCATCGTCGACCCCAGGCCGTTCGCGATCGGCGACATTGCCGACGGTGTTCGCCCGGTACCCGCACATCGGCCCGGTGCTGCCGGCGATCGGCTACAGCCCGGCTCAGGTCGAGGCACTGCGCGCCACGATCGTGCGCAGCGACGTCGAGGTCGTGGTGGCGGCGACGCCGGTCGATCTCGCACGGCTGCTCAGGATCGGCACCCCGATCGTGCGCGCTCGGTATGAGTTCGAGGACGCCGGCGAGCCGACCCTCGCCGTCGTTCGTGGATCGATGGCTCGCTGGGGTCGCCGCACGTCCCAGCGAGGCGAGATCGCCCCACCCGCCCCGTCGAGGCACGGTCCTCTAACCCGCCAGTATTTGCTCGCCGGTTGGCGTGGCACGGACGTTGCCCCTCCTACGCACATCGATGAGCAGCGAAATCAACAACGTCAGGAGGAGGGAGCGCAATGAACGTCAAGACGATCCTTGTTCCGCTCGACGGCTCGACGATCGCCGAGGCCGCGCTGACGCCCGGCGGTGGACCTCGCGCGGGAGTCCGGCGCCAAGCTGGTGCTGCTGCGCGCGGCCGAGGCCCACACGCTGCCGATGACGGATCCGATCGAGGCCCAAGTGGACGTGATGCGCGAGGCCGAGGAGTATCTCGACGCCGCCCGCGCGCGGGTGATGGCGGCCGGCGTCGCCGACGTGGAGGTCTCGGCCTGGTACGGTCCCGCGGTCGAGTCGATCGTCGAGGCCGCGCGACATCGTCAGCGCCGACCTGATCGTGATGTCGAGCCACGGCCGCAGCGGGCGTGGCGCGGCTCGTCTCGGCAGCGTCGCCGAGCGCGTGCTGCGGGCGACCGCGGTGCCGATTCTTCGTGATCCGTCCCGACGGCGCGCCGGTCGACACGCCGTACCTCGGGGCCCCGGCCGCCAAGGAGGTCTCCCATGTATAGCCACAAGCGCGTGCTGGTCGCCCTCGATGGTTCGACGGAGGGCGAAGCGGTGCTGCGGTTCCTCATGGAGATCGCAGGACCGCTCGACATGACGGTCATGCTCCTGCATGTGCTGGAGCCGATCACGCCGCAGGTCGCCGAGAGCATGGTCGTCCTCGATGACATCGAAGCGCGACGGCAGGAGGCCGAGGAGTACCTGGCGCCCATTTCGGCCGCGCTGCGCTCGCAGGGCGTGAACACCGTCCTGGGCGATCCGGCGCGGTCGGCCGGCGCGAGGAGATCCTCGCCGCGGCGAGCGAGAGCGGCGCCGATCTCATCGCCATGGCCACACACGGCCGCACCGGTGTCGGACGTCTGCTGTTCGGCTCGGTCGCCGAGGCCGTCCTCCGCCGCGCGTCGGTGCCGGTCTTCATGATCCGTGAACGTCACACCGTCGAGGCGGCGCCGGCCGCCAGAGAGGGATCCGCGCGATGAGCCGTCGCGTGCTCCACCCCACCGACTTCTCGAAGGCATCGAACGCCGCGTTCACCCGGAGCCTCGCCGAGGCCCGCGAGAGCCGGCGGCCAGCTCGTGCTCGTCCACGTGCTGTCGCCGGTGATCCCGATGGCCGCGCCGGCGAGGGCTACTGTCGCCGTCGGTGTACGACCAGATGAGCAAGTCGGCCCGGGCGTGGGCGCAGAAGCAGATGGACCGCCTGCTCGCCAAGGCCAAGACCGCGCGGGTGCGGGCGCGCGGCGATCCTGCTCGAGGGCGTGGCGCACGAGCAGATCGTGCGGGCGGCCAAGCGGCAGCGGGCCGACATGATCGTCATGGGTACGCACGGCCGCACCGGCGTGGCCCGGTTCTTCCTCGGCAGCGTGGCCGCGCGGGTGACGGCGACGGCGCTCGTGCCCGGTGCTGACCGTGCGAGGACGCGGGTGATGAGCCTCGCCCTCGACACCGCCCGGCTCGACGAGTATCTCGTTCGCCTGTTCGGCGAACCGGTCGACGATCGTCGCGCTGCGCTCGCTCGGGGGCGAGCCGTGCGACGATCCCAAGGGCTTCGGCTACGGCAAGCCGTTCGAGATCGAGTGCCGGGTGGCCGGCCGTCGCCGCGCGCTCGTCGTGAGCCGCACGCGGCCGGCCCAGGGCTTCAGTCACGACTATCCGGCCGACCGCGCCTGGCAGGCGCTCTACGGCCACGCCGCCTACAACGATTTCCCGCGCCACGTCCGCAGCCTCGACGTGGGCTTCGTGCGCGCGTCGGGTGAGATGGTGTCGGCCGCCGACGCCGTCGACTTCTTCCAGCTGGTCGAGAAGGCCGACGGCGCATCTCGTACTGGCTCGACCTGGATCGGCTGCTCGACGGCACGCTCGATCCGCTCGACGCACGGCGCACGCACACGCTGGCCCGATTCCTGGCCGAGACGCACGCGACCAAGCGCGACGAGCCGACGCTCTACGCTCGGCGCATCCGCGAGCTCGTCGGCCACGGCGAGTGCGTCATGGGTATCCTCGACAGCTACCCGCATCCGTTGCCGGTGCTGCCGCCGGCGGCGTGCGAGGCGCTGGAAGTCGGCGATGGTCCGTTGGCGGTGGCGGCTGCGCGATCGCGTCCACCGTCTGTCTCGCACCCACGGAGATTTTCACCCCTGGAACATCCTGTTCCGCGAGGGAACCGACTTCAGTCTGCTCGATCGCAGCCGTGGCGAATGGGGCGAGCCGGCCGACGACGTGGCCGCGCTCGCGATCAACTATCTCTTCTTCGGTATGCGCAAGGCGGCCGCCCATGGCGAGCGCGGGGTCGCCGAGCCGTTCCGCACCCTGTTCCTGGACTTCCTGAACACGTACATCGAGGCCAGCGGCGACTACGAGCTGCTCGAGACGTTGCCGCCGTTCCTGGCCTTCCGGGCGCTGGTCCTGGCGCATCCGCGCTGGTATCCGGACCTGCCGGACACGGTGCGCTCGGACCTCGCCCACCTGGCGCGCTCGCTGACGCGGCTCACTCGCTTCGACCCGGCCGACGTGTCGTGGTTGTGCGGAGTGACGCCATGAGCTGGGCGATCTGGGTCACCGGCCGCCGGGTTGCGGCAAGACCACCGTCGCGCGCGCGGCGGCGGCCCGTCTCGCGCAGGCCGGGACCGCCGGTCGCGCTCGTCGAGCTCGACGCGATGCGTGCGGTGGTGACGCCGCACCCGACGTACACCGAGACGGAGCGCGAGGTCGTCTATCGCTCGCTCGTGTTCGCGGCGGTGTCGCTGACCGAGGCAGGCGTGCCGGTCATCGTCGACGCCACCGCGCCATCGCCGGGCCTGGCGCGACCTCGCCCGCGCGTCGATCGACGCGCTTCGCCGAGGTGCAGCTCGACTGCCCGCTCGAGTGGCCGAGGCGCGGGAGCGCACGCGCGCGGCCGGCGCGGCCCCGCGCGCGATCTACGCCGGCGCCGACGACGCCCGGCGCCACCGTGCCCGGCGTCAACGTGCCCTACGAGCACGCGCGATCGCCGGAGCTGACCATCGACACCGAGCGCCGAGGACGTGGCCTCGGCGGCAGCGCGGATCGCGGCGCTCGCGCTGACGCTGGGACCAGCGCGCCCAGCGTCCGCGCGCGGCCCGGCGGCGCGGTGATCTGGCTCACGGGACCGCCCGGCAGCGGCAAGACGACGCTGGCCTCACGACTGGCCGAGCGCTTGACGGCGGACGGCGCGGCCGTCACGGTCCTCGAGTGGACGGCACTGCGCGCACTCGCCCTCGGCGCTCCGGGGGCCGCGGAGCATGGCGACGAGATCGCCCATCGCGCGCTCGCCTACACCGCCAAGCTGCTCGCCGACGCCGGCCTGGTGGTCGTGGTCGACGCGACGGCGCCGCGCCGGGTCTGGCGCGCGCTCGCCCGGGAGATCGTCGGCGCCTTCGCCGAGGTTCAGCTCGGTGTGCCGCTCCGAGGTCTGTCTCGATCGCGAGCGGGCGGTGCGCTGGCGTCCACACGGTGGCGTGGCCACGGCGGCGCCCGACCTCGCGGTCGAGTACGAGTACTCGCTCAAGCCCGATCTGCTGCTCGATACCGAGACGCGGAGCGAGTGGACGGCCGCCGAGGACCTCGTCGGCTTCGCCCGTCGCCTGCTCACCCGTGTCGCCCACCCGACAGGAGGCTGAACCATGCGTGTGCGCGAGCTCATGACCGCCAAGCCGATCACGGTCGATCCTGAGACGCCGATGCTGCGAGGCCCGCCAGCGCATGGCCGAGGAACGCATCCGCCACCTGGTCGTGGTCGACGACGGCCCGGGTGGTGGGCATCGTCACCGACCGTGACATCCGGTTCAACCTGCCCTCGCCGGCGACCAGCCTGTCGGTGTGGGAGCTCAACTATCTTGCTCGCGCAGCTCACGGTGGGCGGCGTCATGTCGGCGACGGTCATCGTCGTCGATCCCGAGCGGCCGGTCGCCGAGGCCGCGCGCATCATGATGGATCACAAGATTGGCGCGCTGCCGGTCGTGGAAGAAGGACGCCTGGTCGGTATCGTCACGGAGTCGGACTTCGTCCGGGCGATGGCGGGATCGGCCGGCAGCGCGTGAGCCGAACGATCCTGGTCGTCGACGACGAGCCGGATCTGGCCACGACCTGCGAGCGGCTGCTGCGCCGCCGCGGATGGAACGTGGTGACCGCCGGCAGCCGCGAGACGGCGCTCGCCGCCCTGACCCGGGCGCCCCGGCCGGTGCTGGCCATCGTCGACCGCCAGTTGCCCGATGGCGACGGCCTCGACATCCTCAGAGCGGCGTTGGCCATCACCACGCCGGTGATCATGGTCACCGGCTACGGATCGGCGACCACGCGCCGGCTCGCACTGGACGAAGGAGCGTCAGGCTTCCTCGCCAAACCTTATTCCGCCTCCGATCTGCTGGAGCTGGTGCGCGGGATCGTCGGCGATGCTTCCGGTCCGGCGTCCCTGCCGTCGGGTCCCGTGCGGCCTATCGCGCCGTGAACCGTCCCGGGCTCACGCCGTTCTTCGAAGCGAGCTCGGTCGCCGTCATCGGCGCCTCCGCCGATCCCTCGAAGGTGGGCGGCAGCGTGCTCGCGAATCTCAAGGCCGCCGGTTTTCCCGGCCGCCTCATCGCAGTCAACGCGACCCGTCAGATCGTACAGGGCTTGCCCGCGGTGGCCTCGATCCTCGACGTGAGCGAGCCGATCGACCTGGCCGTCCTGGCGGTGCCGGCGCCCGCGGTACTGCCCACCCTCAAGCAGTGCGTCACCAAGGGCGTGCCGGCGGCCGTCGTGATCAGCGCAGGCTTCCGCGAGGCGGGCGATGAGGGTCGCGCCCGCGAGGCCGAGCTGCGCGCCTGGGTGCGAGAGGCGCCGTTGCGGCTGATCGGCCCCAACTGCCTCGGCTGGATCCGCCCGGCGCGCCGGCTCAACCTGACGTTTGCGCCCGGGATGCCACCGGCAGGGCCGCTCGGTTTCTTCTCGCACTCCGGCGCACTCGCCACGGCGATCCTCGACTGGTCGCGCGAGCACCACCTTGGCTTCTCCCTCCTCGCCAGCCTTGGCAATCAGGCCGACGTCGACGAGACGGACCTCCTCGGCGCGCTCGCCGACGATCCCGAGACGCGCGTGATCCTCGGGTATCTCGAGGGCGTCGCCGACGGCCGGGCGTTCTTCGCGGCGCTGGCGGCGGCGGCCGCCCGCAAGCCGTGCGTGCTGATGAAGGCGGGCCGCTCGGCGGAGGGCGCCCGCGCCGTCTCCTCGCACACCGGCGCGCTGGCCGGCTCCGACCGCGCGTTCGACGCCGCCGTGCGCCAGGCCGGCGCATTGCGCGTGACGACGCTGGAGGAGTTGTTCGACGTCGCGCGGGCGCTCGTCACCGGACGGACGCCGCCGGGGCGGCGCGTGATCCTCGTCACCAACGGCGGTGGTCTGGGGATCCTGGCGACCGACGCTGCGCACGACGCCGGCCTCGACGTGGCGCCACTGCCGGCAGCGGCCCGGGCACGGCTGACCGCCGTGCTCCCGCCTCACGCGGCCACGACGAACCCGGTGGACCTCATCGGCGACGCGACGCCCTCACGCTACGGCGACGCGCTGCACGCGCTGACCGGAGAATCGGCCTCGCTCGTCGTCATGCTCGCGCCCCAGGCGGCCACGGATGCGGCCGGCGTGGCCCGCACCGTGCTGGGCGCCACCCGCGACTGGCCGGCACCGGTTCTCGGCGTCTTCGCCGGCGGCGCTCGTGTTCAGCCCGGCATCACCGCCCTCGAGGAAGGCGGTGTCCCATGCTATCCCTTTCCCGAACGAGCGGTGCGGGCACTGGCCCATGCGGTGACGCTCCGCGAGCGACGGCGGCCGCCGTCGCCGCCACCCGCGGCGCGCCTTGATCGCGCGCGATTGGTGGCGGCTCTTGCGGGGGCGCGAACGTCCGGCACCTTCGGCCTCCTTGAAGGCGCCCCGCTCCTCGAAGCGGCCGGGATCGCCGTCGTGCCGGCCCGGCTGGCCCGCTCGCCGGCCGAAGCCGCGGAGGTCGCGCGCAGCTTCGCCGCGCCGGTCGCCATCAAGATCGTCTCGCCCGACATCACGCACAAGACCGACGTGGGCGGCGTGGCTCTGGGACTCGCGACACCCGAAGCGACTGCCGCCGCTGCCGAGTCGATGCTCGCGCGCGTCGCCCGTACGTGCCCGCAGGCGCGGCTCGACGGCGTGCTGGTCCAGGCCATGGCCGGCGGCGACGCCGTCGAGCTGCTGCTGGGCATGGTGAAGGATCCGCAGTTCGGGCCGCTCGTCATGGTCGGCTTCGGCGGCATCTTCGTGGAGCTCCTCGGAGACATCGCGACACGGCTGGCACCCGTCGATCCGACCGAAGCGCGGGTGATGCTGACCGAGCTGCGGATGGCGCCTGCCCTGCAAGGCTTCCGCGGCCGCCCGGCCGCCGACCTCGACGCGCTCGCCGACACGGTCAGCCGATTCTCGGATCTGGTCTGCTCGGTGCCCGATCTTCGAGAGCTCGAGATCAACCCACTCCTGGCCACGCCGACCGGCGCCCGCGCGCTCGACGTTCGCGGCCGGATATCGACAGAGGAGGAATCATGAAGCCCATCGTCTTCGCCATCGTGCTGCTGGCCGTCGCCGGACTCGCGGTCGCGCAATCGCCGCCCGACCCCGTCATCCAGCGCGGGGAGGCCGCATTCAAGAAGAACGGATGCTACGGCTGTCATCTCATCGGAAAGTTCGGTACGCCCATCGGGCCCGATCTCTCGCACGTGGGCCAGAAATACCAGCCGGCATACCTGGCTCGCTGGCTGCGGGACCCAGCCGAGCAGCGACCGAACGCTCACATGCCGGCACTCGAGCTGACCGACGCCGACGTGCAAGCGTTGGCCACCTACCTTGGGTCGCTGCGCTGAACCGACGGTGGCGGCGGTCGTAGTGGCGGGCGATCGAAGCGGGCGCGCAGGCGGTTGAGCGCTGGCAGCACGCCAGGCCGGCGCGCCAGCGCGCGCTCCAGCTGCTGCCGACGTGGAAAATCGACCAGGAACATGCCGACCAGCACGGTGAGCACGCCCTGGCCGGGAACCCCTGGGAAGGACAGCACGGTGCCGACGCCGATGAGCAGGATCCCGGCGACGTTGCGCGCGACACGAGCCGCTGTCCACGCGGTGCGAGGCGATGCGTCGACCTCGAAGTAGTCGTGGGGAAGGGCAAGAACGATGCGTAGCACGACGGCGAGCGAGCCCGCCGTGAGCAGCGCCCAGGCAAGCGCGGCCAGAGCGAGATGTTCCCATGCGATCCAGGCCAGCACGCGTTCGAGCATAGCCGAGTCCCGGCGGGATGCTGGCGAGCCGCCGAAGGATCCCTTGACACCAGCTGTGCGTCCTGAGCGATAGTCGGGACCATGGACGACCGCCCAAAACACAGCGCATCGCTCGCTACCGAGGTCGACCGCCTGCGCCGCCGCGTGGCCGAGCTGGAGGCCAGCACCGTCGAGCATCAGCGGGCCGAACACCAGCTGGAGCGCGACGCGCAGCTGTCGGAAGCGGCGCTCCAGCTAAGTCAGGACACCGCGCGCGCGGTCCTGGAATCCGCCTCCGAGGGCATCATCCTCATCGACGCGACCGGGCGCATCACGCTGGTCAACGCAGCCGCCGAGCGGATGTTTGGCTACCCGCGGAGCGAAGCTGCTCGGCGAGCCCCTCGAGATTCTCTTGCCGGAACGGATCCGCCGGGGCCACGTCGCGCATCGCACCGGCTACTTCGCCGAGCCCCGCATCCGTCCGATGGGCATCGGCCTCGATCTCTCCGGACGGCGCAACGACGGTACGGAGTTCCCGGTGGAGATCAGTCTCAGCCACGTGAAGTCGGCAGAGGGCGGGGTCGCCATCGCGTTCATCACCGACATCACCGAGCGCAAGCGTGTCGAGACGCAGCTGCAGCGCCAGCGCGAGGTGCTGTACCAGAACGAGAAGCTGGCCGCCCTCGGCACGATGGCCGCAGGCATCGCCCACGAGATGAACAACCCGCTGGGAATCATCACCACCCGCATCGAGGTCATGCTGCTCGACGCCGAGCAGCAGCACCTGCCACCCCAGGTGCTGGAGGACCTGCAGGTGCTCCACCGGGCCAGCCAGCGCGTGGCGCGGATCGCGGCGAGCCTGCGCTCGTTCGCGCGTCACTCGCCGGGCGATCGAGTGCCGCTCGACCTCAACGCGGTCGTGGACGAGAGCCTGCAGCTCATGCAAAAGCCGCTGGCAGCGGACAACGTGCAGATCGTCGCCAGCCTCGACCGCGGACTGGCCCCGATCCTCGGTGACGCCACCACCCTCCATCAAGTGCTCATGAACCTTCTGACCAACGCCCGGGAGGCGATGCCGACGGGCGGCCAGGTCCGCATCGAGACTGGACCGGCCGAGCGACCGGGCTGGATTCGGCTCGCTGGTGGCCGACACCGGCCCGGGCATCCCGGCCGAGGAGGTGTCCAAGATCTTCGATCCGTTCTTCACGACGAAGCGCACCGGGACCGGCCTCGGACTCTCGGTGACCTACGGCATCATCCAGGAGCACGGCGGAACCGTCGATGTGCAGTCCCGGCCCGGCGCCGGGACCACGTTCATCCTCAGCTTCCCGACGACCTCAGCGGCCGCGCCGTAAAGGTCAGCTCGACCACACCCTGGTCGATCGAGCGCTGACTCACCTCACCCAGCCGAACGATGAGGTCGAGCATGCGCCGGTTGTCGGCGAGGACCCAGGCACGGAACCGCCGGATGCCATTCAGCTGCGCAGCGGCCAGCAATTCGCTGAACAGCACCGTGCCGAGCCCGCGATCCTGCCAGCCGTCCTGTACGACAAAGGCGACCTCAGCCGCGCCAGGCTCACCGGCCGGCTCGTACCGCGCCACGGCGATGAGTGTACCGGGATCCTCAGGAGACTCGACGACGAGCGCCAGCCGCGATTCGTAGTCGACGTCGGCGTGGAAGCGGGCCCAGTCTGGCGGCAGCCGTTGCATGACCGAGAAGAAACGGCCGTAGCGGGTATCGCGGCTCAAGTGATCGTAGAGTGCCACCAGGCGCGGCGCATCGTCCGCCCGGATCAGACGCATGCGGACGCAGGAGCCGTCACGCAATAGGATCGTGCGGTCGAATCGCTGCAGGCGCTCGGCGGCATCACTCACAGCATTGGCGATATCACGTTTCTCGACCGGCCGTCCAGGAGACTCTCATCCGATGGATGGCTCACGCGCTGTCTCTGAAGCCTTGTGCGGAGGCGCTGAAGGTGTGAGGCTCAACAGACCGTCCACGATCCACGACTCGGCGACGCTGACCGGCCGTCCATGTGGCCGGCGAGGCTTCAGCACAGGACACGACGGAGGTGGAACCCGCGATGACAATCGAAGAGGTCATGACCCGGGACGTGATCACGGTTGCCCCTACAGCGCCCATCCACAAGGCCGCGCAGCTGATGGTGGAGCACGGCGTGAGCGGGCTGCCTGTCGTCGACGACGACGGGCGGCTCGTCGGCATCATCAGCGAAGGCGACCTCATTCTCCGTCAGACGCGGCGGGGCGAGAAGCCCTGGTGGAGCCGATTCTTCGAGGACGGCGAGCAGCTCGTGCGTGAGTACCAGAGGGCGATGGGCACCACGGTTGGCGAGGTGATGACCCGCGACGTGATCACGATCAGTCCCGTGTGGGGCATCGAGACGGCCGCCACGATTCTGCAGAACCGGCGCATCCGCCGTCTGCCGGTCGTGCTCGATGGCCAGCTCGTCGGCATCGTGAGCCGGGCCGATCTCATCAAGGCGCTGGCGCCAGAGGGCGGCCGGTGCCCGACGTGCGGTCATAGATATTCGGCGACATAGCTTCCGCGTCAGGCGTCCCGTCCGTTCCTTACCGGCTCCAGGCGCGCACCCGTTCCCCGTGTGGGGCGCTGGCGCCTCAGCCCACGCACATCGGCGGCACGCTAAGTCAGCGACATCGCGTCGATTCGCCGTGGCACCTTCGTTGCTCCTCGTTGCGTCCATACATCACGCGCAAGGGCGTGGTGAAAGGAGGTGACGACATGGCGGAGAGCCAGCACCCGAAGGGCGCGGCCTACGGACCGATCGACAACCCTGGGATGCGGGGTCTGGTGATGGAACGCACTCATGATCGCTTGAGTCCGGAACGCCTACGGCGGCACCTGACCACTCAAACCGTGGGCCATCACGTATTCGTCTTCAACAGCGTTGACTCCACCAACAGCGCGCTGGCCAGGCTGGCCGACCGCGGGGCCACCGAGGGAACCGTGGTGCTGGCCGAGACGCAGACGGCGGGTCGCGGACGTCACGGCAGCGAATGGTTCTCACCAGCGGGCGAGAACCTCTATGCTTCCGTTCTCTTTCACCCGCGCATCGCGCCGCGCGAGCTGCCGCTTTTCGCGTCCATCGCCTCGCTGGCGCTGGCCGAGGCCGTCTGGCTGGAGGGCGCTCCGGCCCGCATCAAGTGGCCGAACGACGTCGTGGTGCACGGGCGCAAGCTGGCCGGTGTCCTGGTCGAGGCGCCGGTGATCAGTGGCCGGGTCGTCTACGTGATCCTCGGTATCGGCGTGAATCTCAATGTCCCCGCCACCGAGCTCGCGACCGCGCTGGGCGACAACGCCGAGGGGGCACTGTCCCTGCACGAGGTCCTGGGCCGCGACGTGGATCGCAACGTCTTTGCCGCCTCGCTCCTGAGCCGGCTCGAGAAGTGGCATCAGACCTTCTCGACACGGGGACCGGACGCGGTGCGCGCGGCGTGGCTGGCCCGCGACGCCTTGTGCGGGCGCCGCATCGAGGTGCGGACCGGGGATGCGAGTTGTGAGGGCTGGTACCGCGGGGTTGGCACCGACGGCAGCCTGGTTCTCGAAACCGACGACGGGCGGACACGACACATCTTCGCCGGCGCGATTCGGGCTCTCGACAACAACCCGGGGGAGGATGGACTGAGGGAGTCGTCGGGGAACTGGCGCCCCACACGGGCGGCGCCGCCTCGGTCGCGCGCTGTCATCCGGTGCCTTGGCGCCCGTAACCAGCAGACATCGCGCATCGTTGATCTCCGGCTGCTGCGGCACCTGCCTTGCACTTGTGCGACGACGAAGTTGCGATCATCGAGCGGGGAGATCTGCGATGGGCAAGCTGGTGGGCGAAGCCATCAAGCCGGGGGACGCCGAGCGGATGGGGCGTTCGCAGGACGGCGGCGAGACGGACAGCCCTGCCATCGACGCACAGGAGCGCTATCTCCAGCTCCGCACCGACTTCGACAACCTCCGCCGACGGGCGGCGAGCGAGCGAGAGGCCGGGCAGCTGGAGGGCCGTCGCGCCGCGCTCACGCCGCTGCTGCCCGTACTCGACACGCTCGAGCATGCGCTTCGGGCCGGTTCAACCGACCCCGCCTTCTACGAGGGTGTGGCCGCCACGCATCGCCTCTTCATCCAGGGGCTCCGCGACGCCGGCGCCGACCCGATCGAGTCGGTTGGCCGCCCGTTCGATCCCAACGTGCACGAGGCCGTCGCCATGATGCCTGCCAACGCCGGACAGCCGGGCATGGTGGCTCGCGAGATTCGCCGGGGCTGGCGGCTCGGGGACATGCTGCTGCGACCGGCCCAGGTCGTGGTCATCGCGCCGCGAGAGGCCGATCCGTGGCGGTGAAGTTCCGCGACTACTACGAGGTGATCGGCGTGCCGCGCACCGCGACGGCCGAGGAGATCAAGCGCGCCTACCGGAAGCTCGCGCGCAAGCACCATCCCGACCTGAAGCCGGCGGCCGAGCGGGCCGCGGCCGCCGAGCGGTTCAAGGAGATCAACGAGGCCAACGAGGTGCTGAGCGATCCCGACAAGCGGGTGAAATACGACGCGCTCGGCCAGAACTGGAAGAGTGGGATGGACTTCACGCCGCCTCCCGGTTCCGGTCAAGCCGAGCCGGGATCGGCTGATCGGGAGGACGTCGGCGACGTCAGCGACTTCTTCGCGTCGCTGTTCGGGCGCGGAGCGGGGCGGCGTGGACGGGGTGGCGTGCGGGTCACGCTCCCGGGCAGCGACGTCGAGGCCGAGTTGACGGTGACGCTGGACGAGCTGCTTCGGGGCGGTAAGCGCCGCCTGCAGCTTCCCGGCGGCCACACGATCGAGGTCGAGATCCCTCCCGGCGTGCGCGACAGCTCCGTGCTGCGCCTGGCCGGACAGGGCGAGGCTGGCGTCAACGGCGGACCGCCCGGCGATCTCTTCCTGCATGTACGCCTGTCGCCGCACCCGCGCTACCGGGTGGCCGGTGACGACCTCGAGCTGGATCTGGAGCTGGCGCCGTGGCAGGCGGTCCTCGGCGACGAGGTCAAGGTCGAGACGCTGGACGGTCCGGTGACACTGAAAGTCCCGCCGGGGACGCCGAGCGGACGGCGACTGCGCCTGCGCGGCCGCGGGCTGCCGCGGGCCGACGGTGAGCGTGGCGACCTGCACGCAGTCGTCCGCGTCGTCGTCCCTGAGCGGCCGACCGACGCCGAGCGCCAGGCCTACGAGGCATTGAAGCGCGCGACCGCGGCCGCCGGCAACCGGCCGGTGTCGGGCTGAGCAGCCATGGACATCGTGCTGACCCTCCACGAGCTCTCGACGGCCGTCGGTCTGAGCCCGGCTCGGCTCGCCCGCCTGGCGCGGCTCGGACTCATCGAGTCGAGCGGCCCGGAGCCATATGCCTTCACAGCGGCGACGGCCGTGCGGCTGCGGCGAATGCTGCGGCTGCGCCGCGACCTGCACGTGAATCTCCATAGTGCCGCGATCATCATGGATCTGGTCGAACGATTGGACGGGCTGGAGCGGGAGCTGGCCCGTCGAGGCCCCGAGCCTCCATCCACACCAAACCTCGAGGTGACAGAGATATGGATCCGAACCGATTGACCGAGAAGGCCCAGGAGGCAGTCCGCCAGGCGCAGAGCCTCGCGCAGCGCCAGGGCCAGTCGCAGATCGAGGTGGAGCATGTGGCCCTTGCGCTGCTCGGCCAGGACGGCGGCGTGGCCGCGCGCGTGGTGGAGAAGGCCGGGGTCAGCCCGGCGACGCTGACGCCGCGCCTGCAGCAGGCGCTGGACAAGCTGCCCCGGGTCTCGGGCCCGGGTGCGTCCAGCGGCCAGGTGTACGTGTCGCCGCGAGTCGACGAGGTCCTGCGTGGAGCCGAGACCGAAGCGCAGCGTATGAAGGACGAGTTCGTGAGCGTGGAGCACCTGCTGCTGGCGCTGGCGAAGCTCAAGGACGGTCCGGTGGCCGAGGTCTTCCGCTCGGCCGGCCTCACGTACGACAAGGTCCTCGAAGCGACGGCGGTCGTGCGAGGCGGCCAGCGGGTGACGAGCCCCACGCCCGAAGGCACCTACGAGGCGCTGGAGAAGTACGGACGTGACCTCACCGCGCTCGCCCAGCAGGGCAAGCTCGACCCGGTCATCGGCCGCGACGAGGAGATCCGCCGGGTCATCCAGATTCTCTCGCGGCGCACCAAGAACAATCCGGTGCTGATCGGATCACCGGGCGTCGGCAAAACCGCGATCGTGGAGGGCCTGGCCCAGCGCATCGTACGCGGCGACGTCCCCGAGGGCCTCAAGGGCAAGCGCATCGTCACCCTCGACATGGGCGCGCTGGTGGCCGGCGCCAAGTACCGCGGCGAGTTCGAGGAGCGGCTCAAGGCGGTGCTCAAGGCCGTGCAGGAGTCGCAGGGCCAGATCGTTCTGTTCATCGACGAGCTGCACACGGTGGTCGGCGCCGGCGCGGCCGAGGGCGCCATGGATGCCAGCAACCTGCTCAAGCCGATGCTGGCGCGCGGCGAGCTGCACTGCATCGGCGCCACCACGCTGGACGAGTACCGCAAGCACATCGAGAAGGATGCCGCCCTCGAGCGCCGGTTCCAGCCGGTCATGGTGGACCAGCCGACGGTGGAAGACACGATCTCGATCCTGCGCGGCCTGCGCGAGCGCTATGAAGTCCACCACGGCGTGCGGATCAAGGACGCCGCCCTGGTGGCAGCCGCGGTGCTATCGCAGCGCTACATCACCGACCGCTTTCTCCCTGACAAGGCCATCGACCTGGTGGACGAGGCGGCAGCCCGGCTACGGACGGAGATCGACTCGATGCCGGCCGAGCTGGACGAGATCACCCGTCGGATCACGCAGCTCGAGATCGAGCGGACCGCCCTGCGCAAGGAGACCGACGCCGCCTCCCGGGACCGCCTGGAGAAGCTCGAGAAGGAGCTGACCGACCTGCAGGCGCAGGCGGCCAGGATGCGCGAGCAGTGGGAGCGGGAGAAGGCGGCCATCGAGCGCCCGCGCCAGCTGCGCAAGCGCATCGAGGAGGTGAAGCTCGAGATCGACAAGGCGATGCGCACCTACGACCTGAATCGCGTGGCCGAGCTGCAGTACGGCACGCTCGCTCAGCTCGAGCGCGAGCTCAAGGAGCTGGAGACCCAGGCTGAGGCCGGCGGTGGGCGGCGGATGATCAAGGAAGAGGTGGACGAGGAGGACATCGCCGAGGTTGTCTCGCGCTGGACGGGCATCCCCGTCTCCAAGCTCATGGAGGGCGAGATGCAGAAGCTCCTCCGGCTCGAGGAGGAGCTTCACCATCGCGTGGTCGGCCAGGACGAGGCCGTGCGCGCGGTGGCCGACGCCGTCATCCGCGCCCGGGCCGGCATCAAGGACCCCAAGCGCCCCATCGGCTCCTTCCTGTTCCTCGGCCCCACCGGCGTGGGCAAGACCGAGCTGGCGCGCGCCCTGGCCGCCACGCTCTTCGACGACGAGGACAACATCGTCCGCCTGGACATGTCGGAGTACATGGAAAAGCACACGGTGGCCCGGCTCATCGGCGCCCCGCCCGGGTACGTGGGGTACGACGAGGGCGGCCAGCTCACCGAGGCGGTGCGACGCAAGCCCTACTCGGTCGTGCTGCTCGACGAGATCGAGAAGGCGCACCCCGACGTCTTCAACGTGCTCTTGCAAGTGCTGGACGACGGGCGGCTGACCGACGGCCAGGGACGCACGGTGAGCTTCAAGAACACCGTGATCATCATGACTTCCAACATCGGCAGCCAGCTGATCCTCGAGTCTCGGGGGACGGACGAGCGCAGCTATCAGCAGATGCGCGAGCGAGTCCTCGATGCGCTGCGACGGCAGTTCCGGCCGGAATTCCTCAATCGAGTGGACGAGATCGTGGTCTTCCACGCCCTGACCGAGGCGGAGCTCGGCCGGATCGTCGAGATCCAGCTCGAGGGGCTGCGCAAGCGGCTGACCGAGCGGCGCATCACCCTCGAGGTCACGGAGGCGGCGCGGGCCTGGCTGGCGCGCGTGGGCTACGACCCGGTCTTCGGCGCCCGTCCTCTCAAGCGCGCGATCCAGCGCGAGGTGGAAACGCCGGTGGCACGGCTGATCGTCGCCGGGCAGGTCCGGGACGGCGACACCGTGCGGGTGGACGTGGCCGGCGACGCGTTGCGGGTCGAGGCGGTGGCCGGCGCGCCGCGCGAGGCGGTCCCGGCATGAGCGCGTTCGAGGATGAACTGCACTGGGAGTTGTCGTGGCTCGTGCGGGCGGAAGTCCCGGCCCGCGCGGTGCGCCTCACCGTGCGGGATCTGCTCGTCGCGCGCATGGAGCGCGGGCGGCTGGGCGCACGCCAGGTCAGCGAGAACGTGCAGACGACGGTGCGGGTGGCCTGGCGCTTGGTCGAGGAACTCGACGCGCCCGAGGATCTCGTCGAGACCGTCTGCCGAGCAGCGCTGGAGGCTGTGCGCGGCCACGGCGGCGACAGTGCGCGCTGGATCACCCAAGCGATGGCCGCGGCCGACGTGGTGCTCGACGAGCTGACCCGGCGGCACGGAGACGATCCGACTGGAGCCTGGCTCGCTCAGTGGCGGCGCGATTGATCACGCCCGAGACGCGAGAGCGCTCGAGCCGCCCGCGCCGACTGGCCCGCTGCCCCGGACGCTGCGTGGCTGACCGGCGTGCACGAGTACCAGGAGGTGCGGTACTCCATCCCGGGAGGCCGTCGCCGGGCTAGAGCACGACATCGAGGCCTCCATGCGAGCGGCGGCAGCCGTCGGCTATCGCTTGCGTGAGTCGCGGCGCTCTCACCTGGGGCGCGTCCGCCCCAGAGGAGAACGGACCCGGGCTGACGTCGTTCCCGAAAAAGTCTATCTTGAAGCGACATTGCGGCTCCCGGAGACGGGGCATGACCGTTGCACCACTGCGCGCCGAGGCACGCATGATGAAATCCGCCGCCGAAGCCGACGTGGTCGTTCCCCAGCCGGGCCGATGGATCGTCCTCGGCGTGGTGCTGCTCTTCCTTGGGCTGGGCGCCTGGGGGCTCCTCGCATACGCGACCGAGGCCCGGACCGTCGCGACAAAGCTGGTGCAGCGACTTCGGGGTCCCGCGCTCCCCACCGGCTTCGCGTCGGGCAACGGCCGCATCGAGGCCACGGAGTACGACATCGCCACCAAGCGGCCGGGGCGGATCGCCGCCGTCACGGTGCGTGAGGGCGACATGGTGGAGCCCGGACAGATCCTCGCTCGCATGGACACGCAGGATCTCGACGCGGACCTCCACGAGGCCGAGGCGCAGTCCGGGCAGGCGCGCGAGGACAAGCGGCGCGCGCTCGCGATGATCACCCAGCGCGAGAGCGACGTGCAGAGCGCGGTGGCGGCATCGCCCAGCGGCAGAGCGATCGCCACCGCGCCGACGCGGCCGTGGCCCAGCGCCAGAGCAGCGTGGAGAAGGCACAGGCCACGATCGTCCAGCGCGAGAGCGAGCTGGCGCTGGCGCGCAAGGAGCTGGAGCGCTCGCAGACGCTCTACGACGGCAACCTCATCGCCCGCCAGAAGCTGGACGAGGATCTCACCCGGGTGGAGACCGCGGTGGCCGGGCTGGCGCAGGAGCGCGCCGGCGTCCGGGTTGCCGACGGCGCCCTGGTCGAGGCCCAGGCCCAGGTGCAGATGGCCGACGCCGCGCTGCTGCAACAGCAGGCGCAGCGCGAGTCGGCTGCGGCGGCGCTCGCCGCGGCGAGGATCGACGTCGACTATCGTGACGCGGCCATCGCCGCGGCCGCCGCCCGGATCGAGCGCATCCGGGCGGACATCGCCGACAGCACGCTCAGCGCACCGATCCGGGGTCGGGTGCTGTACCGGCTCGCCGAGCCGGGCGAGGTCCTGTCGGCGGGCGGCAAGGTGGTCACCGTCCTCGAGCTGAGCGACGTCTACATGACCATCTTCCTGCCCACCGAGGAGGCCGGTCGCGCCGTCATCGGATCCGAGGGCCGCATCGTGCTCGACGCCGCGCCGTCGCTGGTGATTCCCGCCGCGGTGTCGTTCGTCTCGCCCCGCGCGCAGTTCACCCCCAAGGAGGTCGAGACGCGCACCGAGCGGGAGAAGCTCATGTTCCGGGTCAAGGTCCGCATCGATCCCGAGCTCCTGGCCCGCAACGTGGAGAAAGTGAAGACCGGGCTGCCCGGCGTGGCCTATGTGCGTCTCGACGCCGCACGCCGACTGGCCCGAGTACCTGCGCGTCAAGCTCACTCGATGACGGGGGCCTCCCCACCGGTCGTCCACATCCGGGAGTTGAGCCACCGGTACGGCAAGGTCAGCGCGGTCGACGGACTCGAGCTGGACGTTCCCGCCGGATGCCTGGCCGGTCTCATCGGCCCCGACGGCGTCGGCAAGTCCACGCTGCTCGGTCTGATCGCAGGCGCGCGGAAGATCCGGAACGGCGCCGTGCGAGGTGCTCGGCGGCGACATGCGCTCGACGCCGCTTCCGGCGCAGCGTCGCGCCGCGGATCGCCTACATGCCGCAGGGGCTGGGCCGCAATCTCTACGCGCCGCTGTCGGTCTTCGACAACGTCGATTTCTTCGGCCGCCTGTTCGACCAGCCGGCGCCGAGAGCGCGCCGCCGCATCGACGCGCTGCTCGCCAGCACCGGGCTCGAGCCCGTTCCGCGATCGCCAGGCCGGCAAGCTTTCGGGCGGGATGAAGCAGAAGCTCGGGCTGTGCTGCGCGCTCCTCCACGACCCGGATTTCCTGATCCTGGACGAGCCCACCACCGGCATCGATCCGCTGTCGCGCCGTCAGTTCTGGCAGCTGCTCGCCCGCATCCGGAGCCGGCGTCCGGCGATGAGCGTGCTCGTCTCCACCGCCTACATGGAGGAAGCGGAGATCCTTCGACTGGCTGGCGGCCATGGACGCCGGGCGGCTCCTGGCCAGCGGCACGCCGCACGACGCTGATGGCGAGCACGGGGACGCGCGACCTGGACGCCGCCTTCATCGAGCTCTTGCCCGAGGCGCAGCCGGCGCGGCCATCGCGCGCTTCGCCATTCCCCCGCGCCGCGCCGACGACGGCGAGCCCGCCATCGAGGCCACGCGGCTCACCCGGCGATTCGGCGACTTCACCGCGGTGGACCACGTCAGCTTCCGCATCGAGCGCGGCGAGATCTTCGGATTCCTCGGCTCCAACGGCTGCGGCAAGACGACCACGATGAAGATGCTCACCGGCCTGCTGCCCGCGACCGAGGGCCACGCGCGGCTCTTCGGTCGCGCGGTGGACCCGCGCGACCTGGACAGCCGGCGCCGGGTCGGCTACATGTCCCAGGGCTTTTCGCTCTACGGAGAGCTGACCGTCCGCCAGAATCTCGAACTGCACGCGCGCCTCTTCCAGTTGCCTGCCAGTTCCGTCGCCAGCGCACGTCGCCGCGCTGCTCGGCCGGTTCGACCTCGACGCCCACGCGGACGCGCTGGCCGAGGCGCTGCCCGTCGGAATCCGCCAGCGTCTGTCGCTGGCCGTGGCGATGGTGCACGAGCCCGAGATCCTGATCCTCGACGAGCCGACCTCCGGCGTCGATCCGGTGGCGCGCGACCAGTTCTGGGAGCTGCTCATCGACCTCTCGCGGCGGCGACGGCGTGACGATCTTCGTCTCGACGCACTTCATGAACGAGGGCGAGCGCTGCGATCGGATCTCGCTCATGCACGCCGGTCGGGTGCTGGCCACCGACGCGCCCGGCCTCCCTGGTGCGGGCGCGCGGCGCCGCCAGCCTGGAGGAGGCCTTCGTCAGCTACCTCGAGGAGGCCAGCGGCGGGCCCACTCCGGAGGCGGCGCGTCGATGCCGACGCCCGCGACGCCGCATCACGCCGCCCGCTGGTTCAGCGTGGGGCGGCTGCTGGCCTATGCCCGGCGGGAGAGCCTGGAGCTCGCGCCGCGATCCGATCCGCCTCACCTTCGCCCTGCTGGGCTCGGCGCTGTTGATGGTCGTGCTGGGCTACGGCATCACCCTGGACGTGCAACAACCTGGCCTTCGCGGTCCTCGACCGCGACGACAGCGCCGCGAGTCGTGACTACGTCGACAACATCGCCGGCTCACGCTATTTCGTCCGGCGACCACCGCTGGCGACCGCCGCCGACATCGACCGGCGTCTGGCGCGGGGGCGAGCTGGCGCTGGCGATCGAGATCCCGTCCGGCTTCGGGCGCGACCTCACGCGCGGGCGCGCGCCCGAGATCGGCGTGTGGGTGGACGGCGCCATGCCGTTCCGGGGCGAGACGATCCGCGGTTACGTGCAGGGCGCGCATCAGGACTACCTGGCCCGGCTGTCCACCGCGGGCTGGAGCCCCGCGCGGGCCCGGCGCCATCCTCGAGATGCGCTACCGCTACAACCAGGATTTCCGGAGCCTCGACGCGATGGTGCCGGGCACCATCGCGCTGCTGCTTCTGTTCGTCCCGGCAATCCTGGCCGCGCTGGCGGTGGTGCGCGAGAAGGAGCTCGGCTCGATCACCAATTTCTACGTGACGCCGGTGACCCGCCTGGAGTTCCTGCTCGGCAAGCAGCTGCCGTACGTGGCCATCGCGATGGTGAGCTTCGGAATCCTGATGATGCTGGCCGTGTTCGCGTTCCGCGTGCCGATCAAGGGCAGCCTGGCCGCGCTCACGTCCGCCGCCGTGCTGTACGTCGTGACCACCACCGGATTCGGCCTCCTGGTCTCCGCGTTCACCCGGACGCAGATCGCCGCCCTGTTCGGCACGGCCATCGCGACGATCACGCCGGCCAACCAGTTCTCCGGACTCACCGATCCCGTCTCCTCGCTGGAGGGTGCCGGTCGCCTCATCGGCCAGGCCTTCCCCATGACGTACTTCCTGACGATCAGCCGCGGCACCTTCAACAAGGCGCTCGGCTTCCGCGACCTCGGCGGCGAGTTCCTGGCCCTCGCCGTCTTCATCCCGCTGGGGCTGGTCGTCAGCCTGCTCCTGCTGAGGAAGCAAGCGCGGTGAGGCGGATGGGGACGCGGCGCCATCGTCCAGCTCGGCGTCAAGGAGCTGCGGAGCGTGTGGCACGACAAGGTGCTACTGCTCTTCATGGTCTGGGCGTTCTCGTTCGGCATCTACAGCGCCGCGACGGCGGTGTCGCGCGAGCTGCACCACGCGCCGATCGCCGTGGTCGACGAGGATCGCTCGGCGCTGTCGCAGCGCATCACGAGCGCGTTCTACCGGCCGTACTTCTTACCGCCGGTCCCGATCGGCCTGGGGGAGGTCGATCGCGGGCTCGACACCGGACGCTACACGTTCGTGCTGGACATCCCGCCCAACTTCCAGCGCGACGTCCAGGCCGGCCGGCGCCCCACCGTGCAGCTCAACATCGACGCCACCCGGATGAGCCAGGCCTTCATCGGAGCCACCTACATCCAGAACATCGTGGCCGACGAGGTCGGCGGCTTCGTGCAGCGCCGCAGTGCCGGCGCCACCCCGAGCATCCCGCTCGTCGTCCGCGTCAAGTTCAATCCGAATCTCAATGGGATCTGGTTCGGGGGCGTGATGAAGATCATCGACAACATCACGCTGCTCTCGGTCGATCCTGACCGGGGCGGCCCTCATCCGCGAGCGCGAGCACGGCACGCTCGAGCACCTGCTGGTGATGCCGCTGACGCCCCTTCAGATCATGGCAGCCAAGGTGTGGGCCAACGGGCTGGTGGTGCTGGTCACCGCGACGCTGTCGCTCTGGATCGTCGTCAAGGGCGCGCTGGGCGTGCCCATCGTCGGGTCCGTGTCCCTGTTTCTGTTCGGGGCCATGCTGCACCTGTTCTCGACGACGTCGCTCGGCATCGTCCTGGCCACCGTCGCCCGCTCGATGCCGCAGTTCGGCCTGCTGATGATCCTGGTGATGCTGCCGCTGCAGATGCTGTCTGGCGCGATGACGCCACGCGATAGCATGCCCGAGGCGGTCCAGATCATCACGCTGGCGGCGCCGACCACCCACTTCGTGCGATTTGCCCAGGCCATCTTGTACCGCGGCGCCGGACTCGAGGTCGTGTGGCCGGACTTCCTGGCCATCACCGCGCTCGGCGCCATCTTCTTCCTGATCGCCCTGGCCCGTTTCCGTGGGGCGGTCGCCCGCGCGGAGTCCTGACGGGTCCGGCCCGCGCGGGCGTGGCGTGGTCGCTGGGCGCCAGTAGACGTCGTCAGGAGACGGGGAACTGGCGCCCCACTCGGGCGGCTCCGCCCCAGTCGGGGCCGGGCATCTACCGCCGCCTCGCTGGTAACCAGCGGAAATCGCGTGTTGATTCTCCCGCGGGGTGCGGCACCTGCCTTGCACTTCCAGACGGCTGCGCAGCAACCACGTAAGGCTTCGAGCGAAGGGAGAACGGGCCATGAAAGCGCGCAACCTGTACTCGCGAGTGAGCATCGAGGCGGACATCGATTCGCTGGAGGACTCGCGCCAGGCGACGGCAGCGGTGCTGCGCGCTCTCCGGGATCGACTCACCCCCGAGGAGGCCGACCAGGCCGTGGCGCAGCTGCCGCAGGAGCTGAAACGGCTGTGGGCGAGCGGGCACCCAGCTCTGCTCCGGCCTGTGAAGATGCACCGCCGCGAGTTCCTCGAGCGTGTGCGGATCGACGCCGGCCTGAAGTCGCTGGGCCAAGCCGAGCTGGTGACCGACGCGGTGTTTGCCGGGCTCAAAGAGCAGCTCTCCCCCGGCGAGGCCGACGACATCCGCGCGCAGCTGCCGCGCGATCTGAAGGGCCAGTGGGCGCGGGCATGAAGTGCATCGTCTACGCGACCGACTTCTCCGAGAGCGCAGCGCGGGCGGAGCGGGAAGCCGTTCGGCTGGCCAAGGCGCTCGACGCCCCGCTCATTCTGGCGCACATCGGGACGGACGCGACCCTCTGGCGTGAGGCCGTATACACGCCCGAGATGCGCACCTTGGTCGAGGGACAGCTCAAGTGGGCGGCCGACTTCCTCGCGGCACGCGCCGCGGCGCTGGCTGCGGAAGGCGTGAACGCCCATGCCGTCGTGAAGGCCGGTGTGCCGTGGAAGGAAATCGTGCGCCTGGCCGCCGAGGAGCACGCAGAGATGATCGTGATGGGAACGCAGGGGCGGACCGGCCTCGAGCACCTGATGCTTGGCAGCGTGGCCGAGCGGGTCATCCGCACCGGCCCCCTGCCCGGTGCTGACCGTCCGTCCTGATAACAAGAACAAGGAGTGACCGAGATGACGAAGGTGAACGCGCTCATGACCGGCAATGTCGTCACGATCGGCGCGGAGGCGTCGGGCCATGACGCCGTCGAGTTGATGGTACGCAAGAGGATCCGCCACCTGCCGGTGCTGGACAGCGAGGGCCTGCTGTGCGGCATCGTCACCGACCGCGACGTGCGCCATCGGCTCTTCGGTGCGGACGTGTTCCGCTCCCTCGGCACTGTGCCGGTCGAGCGGCTACTCTCCGAGGTCCGGGTGCGCGATCTGATGTCGGCACCGGTGATCTCCGTCGGTCTCGACACCGAGCTGGCGGAGGCGGCGAGCCTGATGGCTCAGAAGAAGCTCGGCTCGCTCCCGGTCTCGGACCGTGGCCGCATTGTCGGGATGATCACCGAGACCGATCTGCTCCGCCACATCATCGGTGCCAATGCCTGCTGCGCCGATGTCGAGGCCATCGTGGTGTCGTACCCATGATGACCCAGGTGGACGTGTCCGGACTCTCTCCGCGTCGGGCGGTGCGACTTCGCGCTGACGCGCGCGTGGCGGCGGCGGTGGCCGCGTTGCCATCGGTGGTCAGCAGTGCGCGGGTCATCTTCACCGACGTCAACGGCGACAAGGGCGGGGTCGATATCCGCTGCGCGATCACGGTGAGCCTGCGCGGCCGGCGCCGGCTCCACGTCGACGACGTGGCGACGACGCCTCGGCAGGCGCTGGATGGCGCCCTCGCCAAGCTGGAGCGGCGTGTGCTGCGCACGGAGGAGGCCGACCGGGACAACCGGCGCCGGCCGAAGAAGTACTACGCAGCGGCCCGCCAGGCCGCCAAGAGGGAGTGACCATGCGTGTCTTGCTCGCGACCGACGGCTCCGACGACGCTCGCACCGCGACCGCGTGGCTGGCGCAGTTTCCGCTCCCGGCCGATAGCCGCCTTCGAATCGTGAGCGCGGTCAGCATCCCACCTTCAGCGCTCGACATCCCGACGGTGCGGGAGTTCGAAGCCTCGCTGCGCGAAGCCGCACGGCACGCGGCCGAGGCGGCCCACACCACCCTCGCCCACCGGTTTGTCTGGGCTGATATCCAGGTCCCCGAAGGTGATGCGCGCGAGGCGATTCTGCGCCTGGCCGAGGAGTGGCGGGCGGATCTCATCGTGCTCGGCGCCCGCGGATTGGGCACGATTGCCGGGTTCCTGCTCGGCAGCGTGTCCCTCGGGGTGGCCCGCCACGCCGATTGCAGTGTGCTCGTCGTCAAGGGCCGCGCGGATGTCTTCCGCGGCGCGCTGGTAGCCATCGACGGCTCCGCGCATGCGGCGGCAGCCGCGGCCTTCCTGGCCCGGTTGCCCCTCGACCCCACGGTCGCGGTGCGGCTGGTCGGCGTTGCGCAGCCCCCGTACTATCCCGCGACCACCCCGAGGTTCGCGAGCGGCATGGTGCGGGAGGCCCTCGCTGAGATCGCGAAGGAACGCTCGACGGCCCTCGAGCAGGCCCTCGTGAAGGCGGCCGCGCCTTTCGCTGGCGTCGTGAAAAACGTCGAGCGGCGGGTGCTGGTCGGCCATCCCGTCGACACGCTGACCCGCGCCGCCGCGACGCCGGACGTCGGCCTGGTCGTGCTCGGCGCCCGCGGTCTGGGGACGCTGGAGCGCCTGCTGCTTGGCAGCGTGTCCGAAGGCGTCTTGCGGCACGTCGACCGGCCCGTCCTCATCGTGAAAGGACCGGCGGTCCTACCGAAAGCGTGAAGGAGAAGGACGTGATCGAATCCATGACCCATACTCTCGTCGTGCACCAGATGCGCGCGGACAACTGCTTCGCCTACCTCATCGAGGACAGTAGCACCCGGGACGGCGCTCTGGTCGATCCGCGAGCCGATCGCGTCCCGGTTTACTTGCGAGAGATCGAGGAGCGCGGGCTGCGCCTGCGCCTCGTGATCGAGACCCACACGCATGCCGATCACCTGTCCGGTGCGGCCGAGCTTCGCGCCCGCACCGGCGCCGAGGTGCTGCTCTCGGCCCGCGCGACGTCCGAGGTCGCGACGCGCCGGCTTTCCGATGGCGATCGCGTGACTCTGGGCGACCACGAGCTCGAGGTCGTCGCGAGTCCAGGACACACCGACGATTCGATCAGCCTGCTGGTCGGGGCGGCACTCCTCACTGGCGACGCGCTGCTCGTTGGGGGGGCCGGGCGCACCGATTTCCAGAACGGCAGTCCCGAGGCACTCTACGAGACATTGCACAAGCGCCTTGCCGACTTGCCCGGCGATCTCACCGTCTACCCGGGCCACGACTACGCTGGACGTACGCACTCCACGCTCGCCCAGGAGCGGAAGCACCAATCCCTTGCTGCTCCTCTCCGATCGCGATCGGTTCATCGCCACGCTGCGCGCCGCCCGACAGCCGAAACCCGCGAACATGGACGCGATCGTGGCCGCCAACATCCACGGCGTCAGACCGTCGCCCCGGATCACCGTCGAGGAGCTTGCCGGCGTGCTTGGCGGGGCGGAGGCGCCGCTCGTGGTGGACGTGCGCCTGCCGGCGGAGTACCGCGCGGTGCATCTGGAGCCAAGCGTCCTGCTGCCACTCGACGAGATCACACGCCGGCGTAGCGAGCTGCCGCGCGAGCGCGAGCTGGTGCTCGTCTGTCGCACCGGCGCCCGCGCCCGCCTGGCCGCAGCACAGCTGGCCGGCCTTCGCACGCGCGTGCTCGAAGGCGGGATCGCTGCCTGGCAACAGGCGGGCTATCCCGTCGTCGAGGGTCAGGCCCACATGAGCCTGGAGCGGCAGGTCCGCGTCGTGGCGGGCGCCCTGGCATGCATCGGCGGCGCCCTGGCGGTCGCGGCCAGCCCCTGGTTCGGCCTGCTCCCGGCGTTCGTGGGAGCCGGCCTCGTGTACGCGGGGATCACCGATCGATGCGGCATGGCGATGCTGCTGGCGAAGCTGCCGTACAATCGCCGCTCGGATGGAGGCGGATCCGCCACGTGCGCGGCCCCCATCGGGGCCTCGAGTCGTGGAGCATCCCCGGCAGAACCCGGCGGGGTCTGTGCAGCATCGATCAGCCCCCCGGCGCGATGAGCGCCGCGCCCTTCATGCCCGCCCGCAGCCGGGCCGGTCGAGCTGAGCATCAAGCACCGAGCACCACAGACTGCGACGCGATGTCGGAGGTGCACGACTGGACATCGCAGTGATGACACCGCCGGGGCGCCGTTCGCCGTGACGGCGCCACACGGCCCCATCGACGCGCTCCTCGAGGAGCTCCATGCCTCACGGGGAGGCCTGACGACCGACGAAGCGCGCCGGCGGCTCGGCGAGGTCGGCCCGAACGAGCCCGCGCGGGCGCCGCGCACGGCCGGCCTCGTCCAGATCCTCCTGCTCCTGGCGAATCCGCTGGTCATCATTCTGCTGATCGCCAGCGTCGTCTCCGCGCTCCTCGGCGAGCGCGTCAACGCCTCCATCATCGTCCTCATGGTGGTTCTGAGCGTCGTGCTCAACTTCGTGCAGACCTATCGCTCCCAGCGGGCCGCCGAGCGACTGCGCGACGCCGTCGCGCCGACCGCGACCGTCCTCCGCGACGGAACCTGGAGCGAGATTCGCCGGCGCGAGGTCGTCCCCGGCGACGTCGTCCGGCTCGCGGCCGGCGACCTCGTGCCCGCCGACGCGCGCCTCCTCGAGGCGCGCGACCTCCACGTCCAGCAGGCCGCGCTCACCGGCGAGTCGATGCCGGTCGAGAAGGACGCGGGCGACCTCGAGGCCGCGCCGCGTCAGCCGGCGGATGCCCGCAACGTCGTCTTCCTCGGCACCTCGGTCGTGAGCGGCACGGCGACGGCGCTGGTCGTCGCGACGGGCCCGGCGACCGCGTTCGGCGACATCGCCGCGCGCCTGTCGACGCGTCCGCCCGAGACCGAGTTCGAGCGCGGCACCCGGCAGTTCGCGCTCCTCATCATGCGGACGGTGTTCTTCCTCGTCCTCTTCGTGCTGCTGGCCGGCGCGCTCCTGCATCACGCGTTTCTCGAGTCGCTGCTCTTCGCGGTCGCGCTCGCCGTCGGCCTGACGCCCGAGTTCCTGCCGATGATCACCGCCGTCACGCTCTCCCGCGGCGCCGCGCACATGGCGCGCCAGAAGGTGATCGTCAAGCATCTCGCGGCGATCCAGAACTTCGGCAGCATGGACATCCTCTGCAGCGACAAGACCGGCACGCTCACGAGCGGCGACATGGCGCTCGACCGGCACCTCGACCCGCTCGGCCAGGCCATCGGAGCGGCCGCTTGCCCTCGCCTACGTCAACAGCCGCTTCGAGACCGGCATCAAGAGCCCGCTCGACGCGGCGATCCTCAAGCGCGGCGGCGCCGCCACCAACGGGTACCGGAAGATCGACGAGATCCCGTTCGACTTCGAGCGCCGCCGGCTCTCCGTCGTCGTCGAGCACGGCGGCGAGCGCCTGCTGATCACGAAGGGCGCGCCCGAGGGCGTCCTCGCCTGCTGCACGGCCTACGAGGTCGACGGTCGGCGCGGCCCCGCTCGACGAGGCGACGCGGGCGCGCTGCGACGCGACGTACCGCGAGCTGAGCGCTCAGGGATCTCGCGTCCTCGCCGTCGCCTACGCGGCGGTGCCGCTCCAGGCCGCGTACTCGCGCCCGCGACGAGCGCGACCTCGTGCTCGCCGGCTTCGTGACCTTCTCCGATCCGCCGCTGGAAGGCGTCGCCGAGGCGCTCCGCGCGCTCCGCCGCGACGGCGTCGTGGTGAAGATCCTCACCGGCGACAACGAGCTCGTCGCCCAGCACGTCTGCGGCCAGGTCGGCCTCGACAGTGCCCGCATCGTCGGCTGGCGACGAGATCGAGCGCATGACCGACGGCGCGCTCGCGGCGGTCGCCGAGCAGACGACCGTCTTCGCCCGCGTCTCGCCCGCGCAGAAGAACCGGATCATCCTCGCGCTCAAGAGCCGCAGCCACGTCGTCGGCTTCCTCGGCGACGGCATCAACGACGCGCCCTCGCTCCACGCCGCGGACGTCGGCATCTCCGTCGCGACCGCCGTCGACGTCGCCAAGGACGCCGCCGACATCATCCTGCTCGAGCGCGACCTGGGCGTCCTCCACGCCGGCATCCTCGAGGGCCGGCAGGCCTTCGGCAACGTGATGAAGTACCTGCTGATGGGGACGAGCTCGAACTTCGGCAACATGTTCAGCATGGCGGGCGCGTCCCTCTTCCTGCCGTTCCTGCCGATGCTGCCGACGCAGATCCTGCTCAACAACTTCCTCTACGACCTCGCCCAGGTCACGATCCCCACCGACAACGTCGACGACGCATTCATCCGGAGCCCGCAGCGCTGGGACATCGGGATCATCCGCGCTTCATGCTGGTCATCGGGCCGATCAGCTCGATCTACGACTTCCTGACGTTCGTCGTGCTGCTGTGGGTCTTCCACGCCTCCGAGGCGCTGTTCCACACCGGCTGGTTCGTCGAGTCGCTCGCGACGCAGACGCTCGTGCTCTTCGTCATCCGCACCGCCGGCAATCCCTTGCGCAGCCGGCCGAGCCTCCCGCTGGCGGTGACCACGGTGCTCGTGGTGCTGATCGGCGTGCTCTTGCCCTTCACGCCGCTGCGCCGCGACGCTCGGCTTCGTGCCGCTGCCGGGCGCGTACTTCGTGTTCCTCGGCGGAGTCACCATCACCTATCTCGTCCTCGTCGAGGTGGTCAAGCGCCGACTGATGCGCCAGACTGCTCGGCAGGGGCCCCGCAACACCGACGACGACATCGGTCACGCCAGCATCCTAGGCCCGCACACAAATGATCCCGGAGGGCAGAAATGGTTACCAGACGCCGAGATTCAGAAGTTCGTGCAGCGTCACCACGGCTTCATCCCGAAAACGGGGTGGATCGCTCACGTCAAGGAGGTGCACGGCATACCGACGTTGCGCGGGGCGAGCCGAGCCCGTCGCGATCGCGACGTCGAGCCGTGCCCGCCGAAAAGCGCGAGGCGATCGAAGAAGCGCTCCGGCACTTCGGCGTGATTCGATGACGGGCATCTACCTGCTCGCCGGGACGAGCGAATCGTGACGCTGCCCTCGAGCGGGGGTTTGCCGACGAGAAAGCCGTGAGGGCCAGTCCAGGAGATTTCCCGGTATGGATTCGAATATGCCTCTAAGCCGCGAGGCAGCCCAACAGGCTGTTGGAGCGGACCACTGAACGGCGGCCCCTCAGCCGCAACCGTTAGACGGATAGTGCCAAGTTCAGCGCCTTCGAAGAGCAGATACAGTAGAGCGCCACCAGCCATTCCGGTTTCGCATCATCTGAAGGCGTTTGACGGCGTGCGCCTTGTCGGTCTAGCCTGTCCGCATGCCCTTCCACCTTTCCCACGCTCCGCCTCGAGACCTGGCCGATCGTGAAAGCCGAATGGAGGACATAACTCCACATGCGAGTAGCCCTCGGGCGAGAGGACTGGTCCAACGAGACTGGAGGAGGCCGTGACAGCTGGCGATGTGATGACCACGGCGGTGAAGACCGTGGGCCCGGACGCTACAATCTGGACCGCGCTGGCGATCATGCGGGATGGCGACATTCGGCACTTACCGGTCGTCGATGGCGACAAGATCGTCGGCGTGCTGTCCAATCGAGACTACCGACGCGTGCTCGAGCGGGCCGACGGTGAGGGTTCCGTCCGTGGCGTATTCACCATCAAGGTCGCCGAAATCATGACACCAGCTGCCCGGCTCACGACGGGACATCGGGACACACCGCTGTCAAACATCGCGCAGTTGATGACCATGAAGAAGGTCGGTTGTGTCCCGATCGTCGACGCTGAACACCGCCTAGTCGGATTGATCACCCAAAAGGACGTGCTGCAAGCGCTCGTCCGCCAAGTCTTCCACTAAGCAATCATCCGAGGACCCTTTCCGCCGTCGCCTCTGGCGCTCTCGGCAGCCCCGCCTCCTTCGCCGCAGCAGGTGCCCGGTGGTGACGCGGTGGGACGTGCCGGCGATCGAGATCTCGGCCTCGCCGTCGATCATCACCACGAGCGCCTCGAAGGGCGCGGTGTGCTCGCTGAGGCCCTCGCCGGCGTCGAAGACGAACGCCGTGACGGTTGCCGCCTCCCGGTGCCTCCTCCTTGGGCACTCGCGGCTCGGGGGCGCACGATCCGAGATCGGCGCGGCACTCCGGCTGAAGCAGCCCAGTCACGGTACTGGCGAAGAACAGCACGACCGCGAGCGCGTTCAGCAGCCCGCCCCACCGACGCCCCGGCAGCCACGGCGCAAGGTCTCCGACGATCCGGAGGACGAGCGATGCGTGCAGCCCTCCGAGATGGCCGTAGAACCGCGGCCGGTAGATGAGCCGTCGCGCCAGCACTGCGGGCACGATGATCGGCGCGTGCCCGAAGATCATGGAGAAGACGAAGCCGACGAACATAACGTGCAGCATCGCATCGTACGCCAAGCCCGCCGCGACAGGGCCCCCGCGCACGGCGAGCAGTCCCGCCACGCCGAGCCAGGCATAGCCCGAGAGCAGGGCCACCGCGATGAATCGTGGCAAGCCAGATATCCGGACCGTGCGCCGCGCGATGTCGAACAGACCGAGCCACAGGGCCAGCGCGATGAACGCCACGCCGATGATGCGGATGCCGGCGCTGCCGGGCGCAGTGTCTAGTGCTGTCGCTCCACTTCGATCCGGGCACGTCCGATCCGGCGGTCAAACGCGACCACGTACTCGTCGATCCACCGCTTCAGATTCGCGTCTGTCTCATGAGCGGGTGCCACCACCCGAACGGGTCGGCTCGTAGAGCGTGACGCGCTTGGCAGCTCCCCCCCAGGGACTCAGTCGGCGGCTGGATTCTCGCCCTTGTCGCTTCTCTCCGTGTCGCCAGAGGGGCCGCGGTGATCGCTCCCCACGCCCTCGTGACTTGGAACGGTACTGGCGGGCGGTGAGATCTTCGCACCCATTGGCTTCCGCCTTGGCCACGGCCCGGTCACTCCTGCCACGATCGGGTGACGAGGGTTCGCCGTTGCCCCGGATGGCTCGGAGCGGATATTTGGCCAAGGAGCGGCCGGGCGCGTCGACAAGCGAGCCGCTGTTTCAGGTCCAGTACAGGTGGTACGGCGGTGAGAAGAAGATCCGGCGCATGTCGGGCCAGCGTGTCTGGAAGATCATCAAGGATCTGGACAAGCGCGTCGGCGTGGACACCATCCACCCGCATGCGTTCCGTCACGCGTGCGGCGTCGAGCTACTCAAGCGCTCCGGCGGCAACCTCCGCGCGGTGCAGGAGCATCTCCGGCACGCCGACATCCAGACGACGACGATGTACACGCGGCTGGACGGGCGCGAAGGGATCGGCAGCTTCGAACGAATCGATTCCGGGTCTCACCGTGCCGCGCCGACTGGGAGCTCGTCCAGGAAGGTCCGCACGGCCTGCGTGAACGCTTCGGGTTGCTCCCAGAATACCCAGTGGCCGGCGCCGCCGATGATGGTCAGCCGACAACCAGGTATCCCCGCCTGCAGATACTGGTGGTACTTCACGGGTGTCAGCCGGTCCTCGGCGCCGCACACCGCCATCGTCGGCACCCCGATCTCGGACACCCGGCTCATCACGTCGAATGTGTCATCCGCGATCCAGTCTCCGTAGGTTACTGACGGGGCAGTGGCTGCGGTCAACGCGTGCACCGTATCCACCACGGATTGAGGTGTCCCAGCGGCAAATGCCCACAAGCGGTCGGCAGCCGGGCTCCGTCCGCTCATCGCGGCCTCGCGCGCCTCGCGCAGCAGGCGCGGGTCGACGCGCAGCCGTGCACCCGTGTCGACCAGTACGAGTCCTTCCAGTCGCTCCGGATGATAGAGCGCCGTGAGCAATGCCACCGCGCCGCCCATGGAGTGACCCGCAAGGACGAAGCGGTCCCATCCGAGCGCGGCAGCCAGCTCCACCACGAAGTACGTATAGTCGGCGACACCCCGAAAGCCGGGCCCTGGCGACTTGCCGTGGCCAGGCAGGTCGATCGCGACGCAGGCGTGGCGGTCGGCGAGAGCCGCCATGTGGGGCGCCCACACCGCGCCGTTGCAGCCGGTGCCGTGCACATACAGCACGCGCCGCCCTTGCCTGGTTACCTCGCCGGCGGCGTGGTAGTAGATCGATCGGCCGGCAATAAGCACCGATCCCATCGCTATGCCCCGAGGAGAGCGACGTCTGTCATGCTCAAGACTCCCGGGGATTCGGGCGCCGCTATCACGCCACCCCCGCGAGAGTGCCGAGGTTGACCCCCTGGGCGATGAGTCGCTTCTGCAGCGAGCCGATGTCGATCTTGCGCGGCGCCACGCCGGACTCCAGGCTCAGCGCGGCCGCGGTGCCGGCCGCCTCGCCCATGACCATCACGGGTGGGATCTCACGGCTGATCTTCTGCGCCTCTGGCGTGGCCGCCGTAGCACCGGCCGGCCACCAGGAGACCGTCGACGCCCTTGGGCAGCAGGCTGCGATAGGGCGTGTAGTAATCGCGGCCGCGCGCGATCACGTCGGGGAACGTGCGACGCTCCACGATGTCCGCCTTGGTGACCACGTACTCAGCCTCGAGCAGGCGCGTCTGCCGCACGCCGAGCTGCGGCGCCGCGTCCAGGATGTAGGCGCGCTCGAACCCCGGATAGTGCGCCCGCACCAGCTCGATCACCTTCATGAACCGCCGCCGGCCCTCGACCTCGATGTGGGTCTGCTGGACGGGATCGAGGCCGTCGTAGCCAGGGATGTGCGGGCAGTTGCACCACACGACCCCCGGGCGCGGCGTCAGCAGCCACCACATGTCCCAGGCGCCGCCCAGCAGCTGCTTGACCTCGCGATCGAGCGCCTGGAACGCGGCTGGATCACGCCGCTCGAACGCCAGCGCGGCGTCGGTGTCCACGTCGGCCAGCCGGTGGACGAGCGTCATGATGTAGGAGCCATGGGCGTTCGGCGCCCCCGCGCTGGCGAAGACGTCGCCGTCGCCGGTGGTATCGATCACCACGCGCGCGCGAATGGCCTGCCGTCCCGACTTCGTCTCCACGATCACGCCCCGGACCGCGCCGTCCTCCACGATGGCCCGGGAGAACCAGGAGTGGCAGCGCAGCGTGACGCCCGCCTCGAGCACCATCTCCTGCGACACCTGCTTCCAGCCCTCGGGGTCGAACACGGCCGAGTACACGATCGGCTTGGGCTTCTTGCGCGCGTACAGCTCCTCGAAGCCATAGCGCACCCAGCGCTCGCGGACGACGGCGTCGTTGCGGAAGCAGTCGTCCAGCGGCGGCGCCACGCAGGCGCCGATGCGCTGCATGCGATCGATGATCTCGAGCGCGAGACCGCCCACCGAGATCTCGCCATCGCCGCACATGTCGTCGAGCACCAGGACCATGCCGCCGGAGGCCAACCCGCCCAGGTAGCCGTAGCGCTCGAGGAGCGTCACGCCGGCACCGGCCCGGGCCGCCGCCACCGCAGCGGCCTGGCCGGCGGGCCCGCCGCCCACCACCAACACGTCAGTTTCCGCGACCACCGGCGTCTGCCGGCCCGGCTCGTTTACGGTGTGGGTCATGAGGTCTCCACGCGAAACCGTTTCATACTACCCTGAGGCCGAGAGGAGCGAGCAATGGCAAACCCGAATAGGCCGTTGTGGCAGTGGAGCGCCTGCGAGCTGGCCGAAGCCATCGCGGCGCGCAAGGTGACCGCCGTCGAGGCGGTGGGCAACGCGGTGGCTCGCATGCGCGCCACCAACGGCAAGATCAACGCGGTCGTGGACGATCTCGGCGACGCCGCGCTACGCGAGGCCGAGGCGCACGACAAGTCGATGAGCGCCAGTGGTCCGATCGGACCGCTGCATGGCGTGCCGGTCACGATCAAGGAGAACGTGGATCAGAAGGGGCGCGCGACGCCCAACGGCGTCGTCGCCTTCAAGGACGTGATCGCGCCGGACGATGCACCCGTGGTGCGAAATCTCCGTCGGGCCGGGGCCATCGTCATCGGGCGCACCAACACGCCGGAGTTCTCCTTCCGCGGGACCACGGTGAACGAGCTGCACGGCCGCACCTTCAATCCGTGGAACACCACTGCCTCGGCCGGCGGCTCCTCGGGCGGCGCGGCCGCGGGGGTGATGATGGGCTATGGTCCGATCGCGCACGGCAACGACATCGGCGGCTCGCTCCGCTTCCCGGCCTACGCCTGCGGGGCGGCCACGGTGAAGCCCGGGCTGGGTCGGGTGCCGGCCTACAATCCCTCGGGCGCCGCCGAGCGCGGAATGCTGGCGCAGGTGATGTCCGTGCAGGGCGTGATCTGCCGCGAGGTCCGCGACGTGCGCCTGGCCATGCGCTCGCTCGTCGGCTACGACCCGCGCGATCCCTGGCAGGTGTCCATGCCGTTCGAGGGGCCGCCCGAGCCCGGGCCCATCAAGGTCGCCTTCACCCGGAACACCTTCGATTTTCCCCTGCACCCCGCGGTCGCCCGGGCGCTCGACACCGCGCGCACCGCGCTGGTCGCCGCCGGCTACGACGTGCGCGAGGTCGAACCGCCGCTCCTCAAGGAGGCCGCCGTCACGGGCGCGCGCTGCCTCTTCGGTGAGGCCAAGGCGCTGATGGACGCCGACGTGCGCAAGTACGGCTCGAAGACCGTCGTCGCGATCTTCGACGAGTACTACCGCTACTTCCAGCCGTTCGAGGGCCTCGAGTTCCTGAAGGCGATGGCCGACCGCAACCGCTTCATTCGCGCCTGGACCACGTTCCTGGCCGACTACCCGCTGGTCCTCACCCCGTTCCTGCCGGCGCCGATCTTCACCTGGAACCGCGACGAGCAGGGCGCCGAGGGCGTACGCGAGGTGCTGGGCAGCGCGCTCTACAGCTACGCCATGAACTTCATGGGCCTGCCCGCCGCCGTCGTGCCCGCGGATGAGAACGGGGGCCAGCCGGTCGGTGTCCAGATCGTCGGCCGGCGCTTCCGCGAGGACATGATTCTCGATGCCGCGGAGGCGGTGGAGCGGGCGGTCGGCGTGATGGCCGAGCGGCTCTGGCAGCGCGGCTCATGACGCCATGACCCCGGACGCCCTCGCCTGCCTCACCAGGCGTCCTCGGCCTCGGCGCTCGACATCATGACCGCGCTCTACTTCGACGTGTTCCGTCCGGAAGATCGCGTGGCCATGAAGCCGCACGCGAGCCCGGTCTTTCACGCCATCCAGTACCTGAGGCGGTATTCGAGGAGTTTCGGCAGGTGGGGACGGCAGAGATGAAAGCCGAGGGGGACTGGTCCTCGCGGCTCGGCGTCCTCCACGAGCCCCGACAGCGCCGGGACATCATCCCCCCGATCGCCGCGGGAGCGCGCTCGCTCGGCTTCGAGCTCACACGACTGGAGGTACGTGCCGCCGCGGATTTCCACGGGGCCTTCCACGGCAGTCAGGCAGCGTGTTGCAGTCGTCATGCCCGTCGCGTCCGCGCTGCTCCACGCGGAGAGACAGAAGCTCGTCAACCTCGCCGCCCGGCACCGAATCCGCACCATTTGCGAGAATCGGGCGTTCGGCGAGGCCGGAGGCCTCATGTCCTACGGGCCGGACGTCGCCGACATCTTCCGGCGCGCCGCGACGTACGGTGACAGGATCTTGACGGGCACCAAGCCTGCTGACTTGCCCGTCGAGCAGCCCACCAAGTTCGACCTGGTCATCAACCTCAAGACCGCGAAGGCTCTCGGCGTGACGATCCCGCCGTCGCTGCTGGCGCAGGCTGATCAGGTGATCGAATAGCAGATTCCCGGCTCACGGAGGAGCCACTACGACGCCTTACGATAAGCCGGCTGATCGTAGAAGCGGGCTCCGCATTTACGGCAGTGATACACGCGCCGGCCAAAAAGCCGTCTCACGTGGTCCATGGCGCGTCGCGGCGGCACGCGCTCTATGTCATCAGCGTCACACTTCGGGCAGATGTGATCGGGGGGATATTTCCGCATCGGTGCAACCTCACCCAGCAAAAGGTTTAGGACGCCCCGCGCGCGGTGGGCGCCGCGCCGGGGCCGTGGCCCAAAACACCCGCTCCCAAAAATGAGATAGCGCGATGGACTCTCCGCGTCAAGCTGCTGATCGCCCCACTCTTTAGCCGCTGCACAACATCGCGCGGCCGGGGGACACGGGCTGCTCGACCTGCCGCCGGCCGTGGACGGTCCATGAGAAGCCGGACTATCAATCAATTCGAGTGCGAGCGGTGCGACGCCTTGCTGGACCCTCAGTGTTTTCTATCAGTACCTCACGACGGGTGAGGAGTATCGCTCGTACCACGGCCCGAGGACATGCCCCCGAGTTCATCTTCATGTGCCGCGGGTGCCGGGAGTGAGCGCGCTGGTCCCGTTGCAGAGCGAGGGCGAGGCTTACATGGCCTGACGGCGAGCGTGCTACGCGTTACTTGCCGCGGCGCTCGGGCCGCTCGATGCGCTCCGGCCGGACCGGCCTGTCCACGCGCGCGACCTTCTCGACGCGTTCGACCTTCTCGACTCGATCGACTCGAGCGACCCGGTCGACCTTTTCAACCTTCTCGACTTTTTCGACTTTTTCGACTTTTTCGACCTTCTCGACCTTGTCGGCCCGTTCCGGCTTGTCGGCCCTCTCGATCTTCTCGGCCTTCTCGATCTTCTCGGCCTTCTCGACTTTTTCGACCTTCTCGACCTTGTCGGCCTTTTCCGGCTTGTCGGCCTTCTCGATCTTCTCGGCCTTCTCAGCTTTGTCGGCCTTCTCGATCTTGTCCGGCTTGTCGGCCCTCTCGGCTTTGTCAGCCTTCTCGGGCTTCTCGCCCTTGTCGGGGCGTTCGCCCTTCTCCGCCGGCTCACCCTTGTCGGCTCGATCCAGGTCATCCGCGCGCTGCGACTTTTCGGGCCGCTTGTCGCGCCGCTCCATGATGTCGGACACGACCGCGGCGGACACGTCGATCTTGTCGAGCGCATCTGTCCTGTCTGCTCGGTCCGCCTTTTCGACGTGTTCAGGCCTCTCGTTCCGTACCACTTGTTGATCGACAGTGTCCACGCGGCCGAGACTGCGGCGACGATGGGACGGCTGGAGACCCCGGAGCTTCACGGCGTCGTTCCGAACGCTTGCGGGGACCAGGTCCCGCCCGCCTTGCTGGCCGTACTCGCGCCCGCCTTGCTGGCCGTACTCGGCAGGGGGGAGAGCTCGTGGCCGCGACGCTTCGGTGCTGACGAGCGATCGCTCCGAGCTCGACTGCCCCGGTCCAGACGAGTGGTCGGGGGAGCCAGCCACGGAGCCTTGTGGGAGATCAGTTGACGGGGCACCGACGGCCACGGCCATGCTACTGGCTGCATCGGCCTCCCCGGCGCCGCTGGCGATGGCGCGGGCCAGTCGTCCGACTGGCCTCAGGTCCGTACGCAACTCCCCCACGCTGGCGACGACGTGGCTAGCCAGATAGCGGTAGAGCAGCTCTATACCACCCAGCGGGAGGGCTGTCAGCGTCAGAAAAGCGGCGACCACAGTGGCACCCAACACCGAAACAATCACCGCGCGCGTGAATCGGGAGAATTGGAAGATGATCAGGCAGCAGATCGCGAACACCACGACACCGGTTCCGAGCCAGGCGAGCCACAAAAGAATCGCCGCCATTCTCATCCCGCTCCTCAGAAGCAATTTGTGGAAGCAATTCGTGGGCCGTTGGCCGATTCAGGCGCAGCCGGGGTTGTTAGTAGCGACCGAACCTCCAGGACAGCTCGGCCCCGATGCCGAAGGCCGGGCTGCCGTCGGTCAGGCCCGCGAAGGAGTACGGGGCCAGCGTGAGACCGCGCGCGAGCTTGACCTGGACGATGCCGACCAGCTCGAGCGGGTCGTCCTGTCCCCGGACGAGTGAGCGCCGCCAGTCGAGCAGCAGCGTCGCCGCCAGCATCGGGGTGAAGGAGCGGCCGATGCCGAGGCTGGCGGACGGCCGGTCGCGCAGGGTCTGGCCCGGGGGATCACCGATGAAGGTGTAGCCAACGTCGCCTAGCAGGAAGAACTCGCGAAACTGCTTGTCGAACTCCACCCCGAATCCCACGTCCCACTCACCGGTGCCGAGCCCCTTGCGCGCGTCGGCGGTAGGGGCCTTGACCTTGAGAAACGGCGTCAGCGCCGGCACCAGCGAGTCGACGCCAGGATCGTCGAGGGCGTAGTAGTGGCCGCGGAACACGAGATCACCAAAGCCGACGTCCTGGGTGCGCTGCTGCCGGCCGGTGGCGGTCGGTACACCGTCGATGATGACGACGTTCGACGTCGTGTTCAGGTAGACCAGCGCCGCGGTCACGCCGACGTCGAACTGCTCGCCGAGGTAGCGGAAGGTGACGGGCACGTAGGCGCTGCGTGTGGTGTCCGAGGTGCCGAAGTCTCCCTGGTCGTAGGCGGAGCCGAGCTTGAGCTGGAAGTGCTCGCGACCCTCGGGGAACTCTTCGCTCGAACGCTCGCGTTGAGCGGCGGCGATGCCGGGGAGCAGGCCGACCGACCACACCAGGGAAACCGCGACGATGACCCCGCGCATGAGGCCCCCTCGACCTTCACTGTCAACCGACTACGCCATCAGACCCGGGCTATGGCGGCCTGTCAACCGGCCGGGCGTTTTCCTCGCGGGGCCCGCGCCCTCCCGTTCGTGCACCCGCGGGTTCGCGTCGACCTGCTGATCCGGTATCCGAGCGCCCGAGCTGCTCCGCAGAAGTGGATAGGGATCGTGACGTGTTTCGCGGCAGCACGTCATCTGAGGGCAATTTTTGTCGCGGTGCGAACTGACCTTGGTGGCGCGGGAAATGCTTTGGTTTCGATCACATGCCGAAAGGACGGTCGTCAAACAGCAAGGGATCGCCAGGACAATTTTGGATCGTCCATCGCAGAGGAGGTTGAGGTGTCCAACATCGAGAAATCCATCGAGGTCGAGGTTCCGGTACGAACCGCCTACAACCAGTGGACGCAGTTCGAGGAGTTTCCTCGGTTCATGGAGGGCATACAGCAGGTGACGCAGCTCGACAATAAGCGGCTGCGCTGGCGGGCGAACGTGGGGGGCCAGGAAAAGGAGTGGGAGGCTGAGATTACCGAGCAGAGGCCGGACGAGCGGATCGCCTGGCGCAGTCGGGATGGTGCCGCCAATGCCGGCGTTGTAACGTTTCACCGGATCGCCGAGGCCCGCACGCGTGTCATGCTGCAGCTCGAGTACGAGCCCGAAGGCGTGGTCGAGAACGTGGGTGACGCGATCGGGGTTGTCTCCCGGCGCGTCGCCGGCGATCTCGAGCGTTTCAAAGAATTCATCGAGAGCCGCGGCGGTGAGACGGGCGCCTGGCGTGGCGAAATCAAGCGTCCCGGGCAGGCGGCATAGACAGCGACTTAACGCTGAGCATTGACGCGAGGCGCCGGGGCCCCGCGGCACCGGCGCCTCCGGGAGCTGGCGAAGAATCGCAAGCGCGGACGCGTGGTGGCCCACCCACCGACTCCGGCGTCCGCAAGATCGTTGCGCGCGCGGCAGCGCCCGGCCGAGCCTGCGTGGTGGCTTAGCCGGCGCCCTGTGACTCCGCCACCCGCCGCATCCAGTAGCGGAACCAGTCGCGCCCGTAGGGCACGTGAGCCGGGGCGTCACGCCGTGCGCGAGCAGCGGCGCGTGGTCCTCGGGTCGGACCCCGAGCAGCATCTCCACCTCCAGCGGGCCGAGCTCGGCGAGCAGGCCGTCGCGAAGCGCCGCGTCGTAGGTAGCCAGCGTCACGCGCGCCCCCACCGCGCGAAGCGCGCGGGCGAGCCGGCGGTAGGCATCGTCGGTGGCGGGCCCGTAACGATGGGCACGGCGGCGCGCCGCCATCGCGATCGGGGGCAGGGCGCGGACCAGGCGCTCGTAGGTGTCGCTGGTCGCGAGACGGAAGAGGAGGCGGCGGCGAAGTGCGGGCACGTAGCGCCGCGCCCGGCCGGCCGGTGAAAGTCCCATAGAGCGGCACCTCAGCCTACCGAGCACACTACTATTCTTCGCGCAATTCCTCGGTGAATTCTGGGTGGCCGCTTGCCTGTGCGCGCTGTGCTCAACCCGTTTCGCTACTCCGCCATGATCGCGCGCTGGCGGCGGGAGCCTTTGCTCCAGGTCCTCCTGCAAGGAAGCCGCGGCCGGGGCGGACGCGCTTTCCACACGGCACGTTGCAGCCTCCGCGCGAGACTCTCCAGCGCCCACTCGCGGCGCGTGCGAACCGCGGAGCGGAATGTCCGACGAAGGATCCCAGGCCATCTGGCCGAGACCGGCCCAATAGCCCATCCGAAGCGCCACGCGTATACTTCGGGCCGTGAGCGTCCGCGGGCGCCGCTGGCCGCGACACGGATGGATCGTGGTGGCTCTCGCGGTAGGCATGGTCTGGCCGGTATGGGCCCTCACCGGAAAGGCGCAAGAACTGGTCCGGCAGGCCGATCAGCTCCAGGCCGCCTCCGATGCATCCGATACCTCCGATGAATTCTCACAGCGAGCCATCACGCTCTACCAGGAGGCGGCGGGGCTCGAGCCGAACAGCGCTGAGATCCAGGTGAAGCTGGCGGATGCGGCGCTCACGGTTGCCGCCTGGACGAGCGGAGACCGACTGCGCTGGTATCAGCTCGGTCGGGCCGCCGCGGAGCGGGCGGTCGTTCTCGATCAGAACGATGCGGAGGCCCTGTTCCTGCTTGCCGCGCACCGCGGCCAGATCGCAAGCCTGCAGAAGGACCTCGGAGGGCTCCTCGTGCCCCAGGAGCTCGAGCGCCTCCTGTCGCGCGCTCTGGTCTTGAACCCGCGTCACGCGCGGGCGCTGCACATGATGGGCGTGCTGCTCGAGCGGACGCCCGCGCCGCTACGGCTCCTCCTGAAGGGAAGCGCCCGCGATGCCGAGAAGTATCTCGTTGCCGCGACCGAGTCGGACCCGAACTCCTCCCAAGCGCGCCTGGATCTGGCGAGGCACTACGCGAGCCGCCGGCAGACTGCGCAAGCGCGCGCGCAGATTCAGGCCGTGCTGCAGATGACGTCTCCGACACATCCGCGCGCGTGGCGTGAGCAGCACCGCCCGGCGGCCGAGGCGTTGCTGAGGGAGCTGCCCGCCGAGTGAGGCGGCATCTGAAACTCGCGCCGGCGACGGCTAGTGGTGCGCGAACTTCTACCCATGTAGGCCGGCGCAGACATTCACTGACGTCTCGCTTCTCCCCGGGTCGGCATTCGCCGATACGGCGGCACGGAAGAAGTACGGTAGGGAGCCGATTCCTGGGTGAAGTCCTGGCAAACGAAAGGGGTTAGTGGCTGCTGCGTCCGCTAACCCCTCGTTCTCGATGGTTGCGGGGGCTGGATTTGAATTGTGGAAACGACCGCTTCGAGTTTCTGCTGGGTTACTGACCGACCAAAGGACGGTGCCCGGCCGCCGCCTGGCGGGCTGCTAACTCGAAGCGTGCAACGGCGGCTGTGCGCGAAAGCTACGGCGGGGTGAGCGGGAACTTGGCGAACGTCGCGGTGACCGCCCGCGCGACACTCATCGTGACCGTGCAGTCGTCGGTGCCCGTGCAGGCGCCCTTCCAGCCGGTGAAGCCGGACCCGGCAGCGGGGGTGGCGGTCAATCTCACGACGGCGCGGGCGGCGTAGGTCTCGGTGCAATCCCGGCCCGTGGCCGCCGGCCACACGCAGGTGATGCCGGGGCCACGGACGATTCCGGCCCCGACGCCCGCCGTGGCCACGGTGAGCCGGAACTTGGCGAAGGTCGCGGTGACCGCCCGCGCGACACTCATCGTGACCGTGCAGTCGTCGGTGCCCGTGCAGGCGCCCTTCCAGCCGACGAAGCCGGAGCCGGCGGCGGGGGTGGCGGTCAATCTCACGACGGCGCGGGGGGCGTAGGTCTCGGTGCAGTCCCGGCCCGTGGCCGCCGGCCACACGCAGGTGATGCCGGGGCCGCTGACGGTTCCGGCCCCGACGCCGGCCGTGGCCACGGTGAGCCGGAACTTGGCGAAGGTCGCGGTGACCGCCCGCGCGACACTCATCGTGACCGTGCAGTCGTCGGTGCCCGTGCAGGCGCCCGTTCCAGCCGGTGAAGCCGGAGCCGGCGGCGGGGGTGGCGGTCAATCTCACGACAGCGCGGGGGGGGTAGGTCTCGGTGCAGTCCCGGCCCGTGGCCGCCGGCCACACGCAGGTGATGCCGGGGCCGCTGACGGTTCCGGCCCCGACGCCGGCCGTGGCCACGGTGAGCCGGAACTTGGCGAAGGTCGCGGTGACCGCCCGCGCGACACTCATCGTGACCGTGCAGTCGTCGGTGCCCGTGCAGGCGCCCTTCCAGCCGACGAAGCCGGAGCCGACGGCGGGGGTGGCGGTCAATCTCACGACGGCGCGGGGGGCGTAGGTCTCGGTGCAGTCCCGGCCCGTGGCCGCCGGCCACACGCAGGTGATGCCGGGGCCGCTGACGGTTCCGGCCCCGACGCCGGCCGTGGCCACGGTGAGCCGGAACTTGGCGAAGGTCGCGGTGACCGCCCGCGCGACACTCATCGTGACCGTGCAGTCGTCGGTGCCCGTGCAGGCGCCCTTCCAGCCGACGAAGCCGGAGCCGGCGGCGGGGGTGGCGGTCAATCTCACGACGGCGCGGGGGGCGTAGGTCTCGGTGCAGTCCCGGCCCGTGGCCGCCGGCCACACGCAGGTGATGCCGGGGCCGCGGACGATTCCGGCCCCGACGCCGGCCGTGGCGACGGTGAGCCGGACCTTCGCGAAGGTCGCGGTGACCGCCCGCGCGACACTCATCGTGACCGTGCAGTCGTCGGTGCCCGTGCAGGCGCCCTTCCAGCCGGTGAAGCCGGAGCCGGCGGCGGGGGTGGCGGTCAATCTCACGACAGCGCGGGGGGGGTAGGTCTCGGTGCAGTCCCGGCCCGTGGCCGCCGGCCACACGCAGGTGATGCCGGGGCCGCGGACGGTTCCGGCCCCGACGCCGGCCGTGGCGACGGTGAGCCGGACCTTCGCGAAGGTCGTCACGGGCGCACTGGTCGTTCCGGACCCACTCACGCCGCGCGAGACCGTGTCTACGCCCGCGGTGAAGTTCACGTTTCCTATAAAGGTGCCCCTGGTGGTCGGACGGAACCGGACCGTCACCGTCTGGCTAGCGCCGGGGGACAGCGAAAAGGAGCCACCGGACAGGGCGCTGTAGGGCGCGCCGACGCTGGCCGCACCCGAGAGGGTCGTGGTGCTCGTGTTCTGCACTGTGAAGGTCCGGTCTGCCGTGCTCCCGATCGGGACGTTGCCAAAGGTCGTGGTGGGGGGTGTGACACCGAAATCCGAGTGGGCGACGCCACTCGCCGTGCCCGAGCACGCGCTTTCATTGCCGGAGGTATCGACCGCGGTCACGCGCGCGAAGTACATCGTGCCCGCAGTGAGCGCCTTAATCCGGCTCGACATGGTCTGACCCCTAGCCGGCGCCATCGTCGGCGAGGGGACCGTGAAGAACGACGCGTTCGGACACGGCGGGGTCGAAGTTGCCAGGTATATGCGATAGCTGGCGAGATCCGTGAGCCGCGTTCCGTCAGCATTCGTGAAGGGCGCTGTCCAGCTCAAGGTCACCGACGCGGCGTCGACACGTGCTGCACCGACGACGCTGCTGATCAGGATGAATCCCACGAGAACAAACCAAGAGCGCCACCGCGGCGCCGTCCGCGCCTGAGTGTCGCCAGTGCAACACCACATAGCTTATGGCCCCCGGTGCGACGGTAGGGCAGTTGCGGTGCGCGGCGATTCACGCACTCGACGACGGAACACCCGTCCTCCGTATCCCGCCCGCTCGCACGCTCCGCCGTTTCGCCCCTTGGCACAGATCCGAGAGGCACGCGCGTCCGCACGGCTCCCCGGTGGTCATTCACGAGCAGGAGCGGCCACGCGAAGGCTTTTTCACGTTCGGCCCCTCTGGTCTCGCCGACTGGTGGGGGGCGGGCCATGGGGAGGACAGAGCAGGCCGCGTGACCATGGAGGTGCCACTGCTGCGAAGAGGATCGTCGGAGCGATGATCGAGAGTTGACGGGCCGTACGCATGTCCGAAACCTCACGAAACTCCGCGGCACACATGCTGCGGGGCCAATCGCTGAGAACTTCGATCCGCCGCAGTTTCTTCCCGACTCCCGAGCCGGTCAAGTTGGCCTAAAGGCCTACGTGGGGCCGACAACGCCATGGCAGCGCAGGGCCGGGAGCCGGTCAAGTTGGCCTCTGGGTCACCGACGGCGTGTACGGGCCTGAGGACTTCTCGGCGTTGTGGTCGCGGCGGCCTTGTCAGCCCTCGTGGTTTCTCCTTTCGGTCGGATCATCGGCGCGGCGACGAGTTCCTCTCGCAACACTGCACCCTAGCTTGAAGGCTGGGACTTCGAGCGCACCGCGCGCCTCGCCCAGCAGTTCCAGCGGTGCTCGGCGACGACGCTCCGGCGATCAAGTCCAAGGCATCGCATTAACGACTGAGGCTTCGCGGCGAAGGGAAAAGGCTCAAGCGTTTTGGGTAAACGCAAGAAAGTTAGCAGTCCGCTGCGTGTGGCGTGCAGCGGGGCGATCGGCGTCCCTGCATGCGGCGTCGACCGATAGAAGCACGAAGGCCCCGGAAGTGTTTGATCTTCCGAGGCCTTTGATTGGTTGCGGGGGCTGGATTTGAACCAGCGACCTTTGGGATATGAGCCCTTTCAAATCAACACTAGAGCCCAAGCGCCACAAACAACGCCTCGGAAATCAGCGCTTCTTATGTCGTCAACTTCGGGGCTCTTTCGCTCCCGTTGGGAGCAACTTCCTGGGTAAGCCGGACGGCCTCATCCTTCTGGACTGCAAGGTCAACGCGGACATCGCCGCGCCCTTCATGGGCGAGTTCGCCGAATTCGAAGCGCGACAGCACGGCTGATCAAGAGGGCCGGGCGGGCGACTCGGTCATCGTGGCCGCGGCGATCTCGTAGGACCGCAGGCGGGCCGACTGATCGTAGATGTGCGACACGACCATCAGCTCGTCGGCCTGCGTGCGCTTCGCGAACTCGCGCATCTCCGCGGCCACGGTACCCGGCGCGCCGACGAACGAGACGCGCGACCGCTGAAGCGGATCGCCGGCATCGCGCAGGTCGCGCTCCCACTCCTTCGACGGCGGCGGCAGCTGGATCGGCCGACCGGAGCGCAGGCTGGCGAACGACTGGCGCCCCGACGAGGCCAGGAATCGCGCCTCGTCATCGGTGTCCGCCGCCACCACGTTCACGCCCAGCATCACGTACGGAGCGGCCAGCTGGGCCGATGGCCGGAAGCGCTCCCGATAGATGCCGATCGCGTCGAAGAGCATCGCCGGCGCGAAGTGTGAGGCGAACGCGAACGGCAGGCCCAGCGCCGCGGCCACCTCGGCACCGAACGTGCTGGACCCGAGAATCCAGATGGGCACCCGCAGGCCGGCGCCGGGCACCGCGTGCACGGCCTGCCCCGGTCGCGGGTCGGCCAGGAACTCCATCACCTCGAGCACATCGTTGGGGAAGTTGTCGGGATCGACGTGCAGTGTGCGCCGCAAGGCGAACGCGGCGGCCTGGTCCGTGCCCGGGGCGCGCCCCAGGCCGAGATCGATGCGCCCGGGGAACAGCGCCTCCAGCGTGCCAAACTGCTCGGCCACCTGCAGCGGCGCGTGGTTCGGCAGCATGATGCCCCCGGCGCCGATCCGGATGCGCGAGGTGCCCGCCGCCACGTGGCCGATGAGCACGGAGGTGGCCGCGCTGCCGATCCCGGGCATGTTGTGATGCTCGGCCAGCCAGAACCGCCGATAGCCCAGTTGCTCCGCGTGCTGCGCCAGCTGCAGCGAGTGCCGGAAGGCCTCCGCCGGCGTGCCGCCCTGAAGGATGGGAGCGAGGTCGAGAACCGACAGTGTCAATCAGCGGCCCCGAGGTTCGGAGTCGGCTCCAGCGGCAGCCCGGGATGACCGGTCAGCCGCCGCCCCTGCTCCCACATATCGAGCGCCTGCTTCTTCATCGCCGGCAGCACCGAGGCGATCTTCTCGACGTCGAGATCCGCCGCCACGCCTGGATAGCCGGCGCGCTCGATCATCGCCGGCAGCTTGCCCTTCTCGAACTGCTCCAGCGTCCAGGCGAGCGGATCCTCGACCAGGGTGCGATCCCAGTAGATGCGATGGTTCTTGTTGCGCGGGCCGTAGTGGTAGTGCGCACCGTTCCAGAAGTGATCAAAAGCCAGGAGCTCGGTTTCCTCCGTGTACTTCTTGCCCGGCGTCCCGCCGATATCGGCCAGGACATGGATCGCGAGACCGCCATCGCCCATCGCCAGCCGCCTCATTTCGAGCCCAAATCGGATGTTGCCAGCCTCGAAGATATGGGTGCCGCGGTTGTGCTTGACGGTGTTGCGCTTCGTCGCGCGTAGTTCGCGGGCGCAGGCTTCGACATCCGGGAGGACCGCCGTCACCGCCGCCATGTCGACGAGCTCGGCAATCTGCGGATAGCCCGCGCGCCCCAGCATTCTCGGCAGCTTCGTCCCCAAGGTGCGGATCGTCCAGCCGATCGGGTTGCCGTCGACGGTCGAGTCCATCCGGTAGAGATTCGTCGTGGCCGCGCCCCCGAGCATCGCTGGCCCGTCAGCACGCAAGTCCGCATTTTCCGGGCCGTAGACGTAACTTCTCTCGAAGTCGAAGCAGTTGAACCGCAGCAGCGCGGTCTCCTTGCCGGCGACGTCCGCCACTACCAGAATTGCGACGCCCTGATCCGGATGATCCTGGATGTTGCCGTCCCACAATTCGTGGCGGACGGCGAAGGTCAACGGACCGGCGCTGAACCTCCCCTTCTTCACCTCTTCCATCGTCAGACCCTCCCTTCCACGGGTTTGCACGAGTTTAGAGGCCAAAGTCAAGAATAGGAAGCCGCGCAGAACTAGGCGGCCCCGCCGCAACGGGGTAGAACAGGTCGGGTGAAGACACCTCGCCGCTTCGCCGTGCTCGTGCTCGCCGCGTGCGTACTCGCGCTCCCGTTCTTCCTGTGGGACTTCCGGACCTACCAGCTGGCCTTCGCGGCCACGAACGCGATCGCCATTCTCGGCCTCAACCTGATCGCTGGACAGGCCGGGCTGATCTCGCTCGGGCACGGCGCGTTCTACGGGCTGGGCGCGTACACCCTCGCGGTGCTGATGCGGCACTGGGGTGTGTCCGCGTACGCGGCGATCCCCGCGGCGGCACTGGTAGGCCTGGTCACGGGGTACGTCTTCGGACGTGTCGCCACGCGGCTCGTCGGCTTCTACCTCGCCCTCACGACATTCGCCCTGGCCCTGGCGTTGCCCCAGGTGCTCAAGAGCAGCTATGTGAGCCCCTGGACCGGTGGCGTGCAGGGGCTCTACCTGGATCGGCCCGGCGCGCCCCTGCACCTGCCGGTGACCATAGATCAATGGTGGTATTTCGTGACGCTCGGCATCCTCGCTCTCCTGCTGTGGATGACCCGGAACCTGGTCGCCGGCCGAATCGGCCGCGCGATCCGCGCCATGCGCGACCACCCCATCGCCGCGCAGGCCATGGGCATCGACGTCCCGCGCTACACTGCCCTTACTTTCGGAATGGGGGCGGCGTACGCGGGCGTCGCCGGCGCGCTCGCCGCGCTCCTCCTCGATTTCATCGCACCCGAGAGCTTCACCTACTGGCTCTCGATCCTCTTTCTGGTGGGCTCGGTGTTCGGCGGCATGACATCGGTGTGGGGCGCCGTGGCCGGGGGACTGCTCCTTCAGTTCTGGCCCGACATCGCCGGCATGGTCTCCCGCGACCTCGTCCATCCGGTGTTCGGGGCGCTCCTCGTGCTTGCGATGCGGTTCATGCCGAATGGCGTCGCCGGGGCGGTGTCGATGTGGCGATGGCGAGCGACCAGAACGTTGTATCGCCTCGAATGAAAACAGCAAGGACTCCGGAGAATCTCTCCGAAGCCCTTGCCTTCTCTGGTTGCGGGGCTGGATTTGAACCAGCGACCTTTGTGTTATGAGGACATTTTCGGGGCGGAATCAGCGCAGATCAGTGCCCCAAGTGGCTGATTCCACGCGGTATCGGCCACGCGGCGTTCACATTGGTTTGCACTGGTTCGCGGACAGGACACGGACAGAACGCGGGCAACGGGTCAGCGATTCTCACGGCTGGCGTCTCGCTGGCTGCAGATGTCGCAGAGCGGAACTTCACCGGCGCAGCCACAGCACCGCTCGTTCCCCACCATCCAGTCGCAAATATGGCCGCACTCCTACACCCAGACCGGCACGTCCTTGCCGCCCGCCTTCCACGCCCCAAGCCCGCACTCCTCCCGACGCCGCCCTCTCATGGCCCCGTCCGCACAACGCAACTCCTCGCGGTCGAGACCAAGGGCGCGAGCCGCTGCTTCCGGGGCCGGCTCAGCATCGTGGGCCGACGCTGCGATGTTCGTCGCTGCGCGGTCGGTAGATCCTCGACGTTGACTCCTGGCCGGCGTCTGCCCCACCATCTCAGCGTGGACCGCCGCCGCTTCCTGCTGACCTCGCTGGCTGGTGCGCTCGCCGCGCCGCGCGCCGCCGAGGCGCAGCCGGGGAGGGTCTACCGGATCGGCGTCACCGTGGCCTCCGACATCAACTACATGGCTTTTCAGCAGGGTTTGCGTGACGCGGGCTGGGTCCCGGGACAGAACCCGACGATCGAGCGTCGTTCCGTCGGGGGTGAGCGGGATCGGGTTGCCAACATGGTTTCAGAGATTGTCGCGCTCAAGGTCGACGTCATCCTCGCCACGGGGCCGTGGACCATTCGAACCTTCCAGAAAGCCACGAGCACCATCCCGATCGTTGGGCTCGACCTCGAGAGTGATCCGGTGGCAAGCGGGTTCGTGGCAAGCCTGGCGCGGCCTGGAGGAAATCTCACCGGCGTCTTCCTGGATCTGCCAGAGCTCAGTGGCAAGCAGCTCCAGCTGCTCAAGGAAACCGTTCCCGACCTCCAGCGAGTGGGCGTGCTGTGGGAACCGGACGTCGGGGAGCCCCAGCTCCGAGCAACCGAGGAGGCCGCGCGCGTGGCCAGCGTCACCGTGAATACGCTCGGCATCCGGCGAGCCGACGAGATCATGCCGGCTCTGGACCGCGCTGCTCGTGGGCGTGCCCAGGCGATGTTGGTGCTCACGTCGGCGCTGATCTCGAACAATCTGCGACAGATCGCTCAACTGGCGCAAAAATATCGGATGCCGACCATCAGTCCATTCACGGTGTTTCCAAGCGCGGGGGCTCTGATGGCCTATGGTCCGAGTCAACCCCGGATGTTTCGGCTCGCCGCCACCTATGTCGACAAGATCTTCCGCGGGGCCCCGGTGGGGCAGTTGCCGGTTGAACGTCCGAGCAAGTTCGAGCTCGTCGTCAACCTGAAGACCGCCAAGGCCCTCGGCCTTACGATCCCCTCCTCGGTGCTGCTGCAGGCGGATCAGGTGATCGAGTGAACCCGCTCCTACCTGCTGCCGTGGGTTCGCGTGGCCCTGCTGATCCGATCGATCAGAACGACGACATTCGACGAGGCGACCTGGCTAACCGCGAAGACCGTATTGGCGCGGGCCCTCACGATTCGGAGCCGGCTCTCGCGGTCTCAGTCCCCATCCCGCGCTACATGACAAAAGCCCTGATCTTTGACCTCGATAACTGCTTGGCGCCGGCCAGCGAAGTGGGCGAGGAGCTTTTCGAGCCTGCCTTCGACGCGATACGGCAGGCAAATCACGGCACTGTCTCCAACGAGGCTTTGGAACTGGCGTTTGCGGATGCCTGGCGACACCCACTGGATTGGGTGGCGGCCAAATACAGCTTCTCCGAGGCGATGCTCGCGGCGGGCTGGCGCGTGTTCGTAGGGATGGAGGTCGCGCGTCCGATGCATGGCTACGGCGATCTACCGATCTTGGCCGAACTGCCGGCGCAGCGTTTTCTGGTGACTTCCGGCTTCCGGCGCCTGCAGGAGAGCAAGATCAAGGCGCTGAACCTCGCTCCTTTTTTCACCGCCCTATATGTGGATGCCATTGACGAGCCAGACAGGCTCGGCAAGCAGGGAGTCTTTGAGCGGATCCTGACGGACTATGACCTCACGTCCCCAGAAGTGCTCGTCGTGGGAGACAATCCTGATTCAGAGATCAGGGCGGGAAATCACCTGGGCATGCGGACCGTTCAGACGCTTCGGCCGGGGGTGCCGCGAGCAGGCAATGCCACGTTCTACATCCACTCCCTGTCCGAACTGAGAACTCTCTTGATCGCTCCGTCGAATGACAAGGCCTAAAGACGCCACGCATGCGCCGGACCTTCGCCGCTCGGGCCGTCGTCGGCCGGGATCTTACTTCCCGTCGTTGACGACGATCACGTCAGCGGACAAAAACACGAAGGGCCTCGGGACCGTAGTCCCGAAGCCCTTGTTTTCGTGGTTGCGGGGGCTGGATTTGAACCAGCGACCTTTGGGTTATGAGCCCAACGAGCTACCGGGCTGCTCCACCCCGCGGTGACTGACGTACCGTACCTGAGGCCCGCCACCGAGTCAAGCGAACGTCCCTCGTTTGCGCGAGCGACGCCACTGGCGAAGCGCGTGAATCACGAGCGCCGGGCTCGGCGCAGGCGCGCGCCGCCAGCGAGGCCACGCGGCGCAGAGGCCCGGCGCGGATCACGCGGACGGCGGCGACCGGGTTGGAGCCGCTCACCCAGGCCTGGGCCAGCCAGTCGCGCTCGTCGCGCAGCGGGTGGACGAGCTTGCGGTACACGGCGAAGCGGTGGTCACGCCGCACCTCGGCCCAGCGCTGGTCCGCGCGCATGAAATCGGCCAGGATCCGCGGGGTCACCAGTTGTAAATCGTCCACGACCATCAGACCGCCGATCTTCAGCGATTCCGAGGTGTAGCACCAGTCCACGAATGGCGCCGGGAAGGCGTGCGCGCCGTCGATGAGCACGAGGTCCAGAGAGGGCAACGTCGCCGACGGCAAGCCAGTCCAGCGAGCTCGCAGTCACGGGCTGCCAGGCGTCGGTGGGAATCTTGACCGTGGCGGAGTAGGTCCGGAGGGCCTCCAGCTCGTTGGGGTAGGGCGTGACGCTGATGTGGCGAGCGACGCCATGGCGCAGGATCACCAGCGTGCTGAGGCCGGCGCCCGTCTCCAGCGTGACGGCATCCGGCGTGAGGCTCTCGTCGATGAAGCGGCACAGCGCCGGGCTGATGCCGAAGGTCGCCTGGCCCCCGTGCACGATCGGCGGGTTCGCGACGATCTCGTCCAGCGTGATCATGGCTGGCCGGGCCCGCCGACCACGAGGGGCCGGCGAGCCCGGCACGCGGCCTTCAATCGAATGTGATCACTCCGCGCGCCACCTGCCCGGTGCGCAGCGCCGCGAAGCCTTCGTTGATCTCCTCGAGGCGATACGTCCGGCTGACCAGCTCGTCGATCTTGAGCCGGCCCTGCATGTAGAGCTCGACCAGCTTCGGGAAATCGAGGTCGGGCCGCACGGAGCCGTACATCGTTCCGCGGATGCACTTCTCTTGCAGCGCCATCATGTAGGGCGTGATCGGCGCGCGCACGGCCATGGCGGCCATGCCGACGATCACCGCGGTGCCTCCCGGGCGGATGGCGTCGACGATCTGCAGCGTGGTGGCCTCGCCACCGATCGCATCGAACGCGTAGTCGACGCCGCGGCCCTGCGTGAGGCTGCGCGCGAAGTCGACCGGGCTCGTGCCCGAGGCGTTGATGGTGTGGGTCGCGCCGAACTCCTTGGCGTAGGCCAGCTTGGAGTCGAGCAGGTCGCAGGCGATGATGGTCGCCGCACCGGCGAGGCGAGCCCCCTGCACCACGTTGAGCCCCACGCCACCGCAGCCGATGACCAGCACCGAGGCGCCGGCTTCGACCTCCGCGCAGCGAGTCACGGCGCCCACGCCGGTGGGCACGCAGCAGCCGACCAGCGCGGCCTGCGGCCACGGCATGTCGTGGCGGATGGGGACCAGATGCTCGGCGGGACACACCACCTGCTCGGAGAAGGTCCCGATGCGCGCCATCTGGTTCAAGCCCTGGCCCTTGACCGACATCCGCTGGGTGCCGTCGAACAGCACGAAGCGCGGCGTGTCGTTGTGGCCGTCGCAGAGGATCGAGCGGCCGAGCGAGCAGTAGAGGCAGCGGCCGCACTGCGGGCGGAACGAGAAGATGACGTGGTCGCCGGGCTTGACGTTCGTGACGCCGGGCGCGACCTCCTCCACGATGCCGGCCGCCTCGTGACCGAGCACCATGGGCAGCGGCATCGTCCAGTCGCCGTTGATCACGTGCCAGTCGCTATGGCAGATGCCGGCCGCCTTCACGCGCACGCGCGCCTCGCCCGCCTTGGGGCCCTGCTGCTCCACCTGGACCACTTCGAGCGGCGTGTTCGGCTTATAGAGGATGGCTGCCTTCATCGTCTGGCTCCCTTCGTCGGTCAGTCCGGATCGTGAAACCGCGCCGCCACCCTACCCGTCCGGAGCCCCTCGGGTCAACCGTGCACCCGGGGGATTGCGGCTACTCCGCCCGTAGCGCGCGCCGCAGCACCTTGCCGGCGCCGCTCGTCGGCAGCTCGGCGCGAAACTCGATCGCGCGGGGCACCTTGTACGCCGTCAACCGCTCCCGGAGAAACTCACCCAGCTCGCGCTCGCTGCACCGCGTGGCGTCCTTGAGCACCACGAAGGCCTTCACCGCTTCGCCGCGGTAGTCGTCGGGCACGCCGACCACCGCGGCCAGCCGGACGGCCGGATGCGCGTAGAGCGCCTCCTCGACCTCGCGCGGCCAGACCTTGAACCCCGCGGTGTTGATCATGTCCTTCCGGCGATCGACGATGGCGAAGTACCCCTCGGCGTCCACCGTCGCGACGTCGCCGGTGCGGAGCCAGCCGTCCACGATCGCCTCGGCGGTGGCCTCCGGCCGGTTCCAGTACCCGCGCATCACCTGGGGGCCGCGGATCACCAGCTCGCCGCTCTCGCCCGGCGCCACGTCCAATCCACTGGCGAGATCGACGATGCGGGCATCGGTGTCGGGCAGCGGAATGCCGATCGAGCCGGCCTTGGCGCGGCTGATCGGATTGGCGTGCGTCAGCGGGCTCGTCTCGGTGAGACCGTAGCCCTCGATCAAGACCTCCCGTCCGACCAGCGTATCGAACGCCGTCTTGACGGTGGGCGGCAGCGGGGCGGCGTTGGTCCGGCACGCACGCAGCGACGCGTAGTCGGCGCTGCGGGCCGTCGGATCGTTGAGCAGCGCGATGAACATGGTCGGCACGCCGAACAGGCGCGTCACGCGATAGCGCTCGACGGCCCGCGCGATCGGAGCGGCGGCGAAGCGGGGAAAGACCAGCAGCGTCGCAGCCGCCGACAGCGGCACGTTCATCACGCCCGACATGCCGCCGCTGTGGAACATGGGAATGGCGCAGGCGGACACCTCGTCGCCGGGCTCGAACGCGTACCAGGTGGCGAACTGCAGCGTGTTCGCGACGATGTTCCGGTGCGTCAGCATCGCCCCCTTGGGCGCGCCGGTCGTGCCGCCCGTATACAGCAGCACCGCGACGTCGTCTTCCGGTCGGCAGGCCGCCGGCGCGGCCGGGGGCTCGTGCTCCATCGCCCGGAATGCCGCCGTATCGACAAACGGCAGCGTCAGCGTGCCGGCCACCGCCTGACCGACGCCACCCGCGGCACCCACGATGAGCGAGACGCCGGCATCGCTCAGCTGCTGGGCGAGCTCACTCTCGGTCGCGAGCGGGTTGGCCGGAACGACGACGCCGCCGGCGTACCAGGTCGCGTAGTACCCGACGATCAGCGCGGCACTGTTCGGCAGGCAGAAGCCGACACGCACGCCCGGCTCGACGCCTCGGCTCCGCAGCCCGGAGGCGGCCCCGCGCACCGCGGTCCACAGCGTCTCGTAGGTGAGCGTGCGGCCCTCCGCGAGGGTGTCGTGGTCGAGCTCGCGCACGGCCACGCGCTCGGCGAAGCGCGGCAGGTTTCGCTCGAGTAGCCACCACGCGGGCACGGCCGGGTATTCGAGCGACGGCGGCAGGTGCGCGGGCCAGGCGCCGTGCCAGGGCCGGGTGGCCTCGAGGATCCGGGACGACATGGTCAGGCGCGGGTGACGACGGCCGGCAGCGCGTGGCCAAGATCCATCGCGGCCAGATTCTGCTCGTGGAAGCGCGGAATGACTTCCAGCATGGCCCGCTTCATGGCTTCGTAGTCGAGCCCGGCCAGACGGGTCAGCGCGCCCAGCATGATCATGTTGGCGAACAGCTCCTTGCCGAAGCGCTCCTTGGAGAGCTGCGTGGCCGGCACCGCCACGTGGCGCTCGGGTGCATCCGTCCGGATGTCGGCCACCATCTCGGGGTCGTACAGGATCCAGCCGCGGCACAGATCGAAGAACTTCTTGTAGGCCGGCGCCGAGAAGGCCACGAACACGTCGGCGTTCTCCACCACGGGGCTGTCCACGTACTCCGGGGCGATGACGAGCTGGGCGCGCACGTAGCCGCCGCGCGTCTCGGTGCCGTGGCTCTTGAGCATCGTCACGCGATGGCCCTGCTTGATCGCGCACAGCCCGAGGATCTGGCCCATGCGCACCACGCCCTGGCCGCCGAAGCCGGAGATGAGGATCTCGGTGCGCGTCTTCGTCGCAGTCGCCGGGGTCGCGCGGTCATCAGTGCTTGCCGTACCCGTCGTCGCGCGCCTTGTCGTCGGCGGTCGCGCCTCGGCGGTCTGCACGGCCTTGGCGGCCGAGCCTTGGCGGCCTCGGCCGGCCTTGGCCGCCTTGGCCGCGACGTCGGCCTGCACTCGGTCGTTCATGGCCCGCAGCAGGCTCGTGAACTCCGGTCGGCTGTTCGACGCGTCGTGCTTGATCCCGGTCTCCCAGGTGAAATCGGTCTCGCTGCCGTCGGCCTTGCGCCCCTGCGTGTGCTCGTAGATCCACTCCAGATTCTTGAGCGTGTCCCGCGTGCCGAGCGCGTAGGCGCCGAAGTTCTCGTTGCAGGGGAAGCGCACGTGGACGAACGAGAAGCCGTCGTTGGCCAGCGCCTTCTTGACGATCTTCACCGTCTGGTGCCACTGGGTCGCCGTCGTCTCCGCCACGAACGTCGCGCCGGCGGCCTTGACGACGTCGCACGGATCGAAGCCCGGCTCCACCATGCCGTACGGGCTGGAGTTGGTGACGTAGCCCGCCGGCGTGGTCGGCGAGAACTGACCGCCGGTCGACTCGTAGCCCATGTTGTCCTCGCAGATGACCGTCACGCCCAGGTTGCGGCGGGCGGCGTGGATCAGGTGCGAGGTGCCGATGGAGGCGGCGTCACCGTCGCCGACGACGATCAGGTATTTCTTGTGCGGCTGCGCCAGCTTCAGGCCGGTGGCCACGGCCAGCGCGCGGCCGTGGGTGGCGCCGAAGTTGTCGCCGCCCCACGTCGCGAAGGTCTGGCGCCCCACGCAGCCGATGCCGGTGCCGAAGATCACGTCTTCCTGCTTGAGCCCCATCTCGTCGATCGCCTGCAGGAGCCAGTTCTCGATCATGCCGATCCCGCAGCCGTGACAGGCCTTGGTCGGGATCTGACTCGGACGCAGGTACTTGGCCGCCAGCTTGTTCATCGCTACCTGACCTCCGTCCAGATGTACGGCAGCTCGGGCACGCGCCCGCGCCGCGCCACGCCCTCGAGGCCGGCGACGACCTCGCTCACGGTGTGCAGCTCGGCGCTCTTGCCCATGAAGTGCACCTTGTTCTTGTCGGGCGCCGCGCGCGCCACCTCGCGCACCAGCTGGCCGTCGTAGTTCAGCTCGCAGACCACGTAGTGGCAGTCGCGCTCGAACAGCTCGTCGATGAACGGCCACAGCGTGATCGGCCGCACGAAGCCGGCCTTGATCCCGCGCTGGCGCGCCTCCAGCACTCCGGTCTTCACGGTGCGCGCGTTGGCGCCGTAGGCCACCGCGACGACCTCGGCGTCATCCAGGCCGATCGCCTCGTAGCGCGTCAGCTCCGCCCGGTGATGACGGATCTTGTTGACGAGGCGGTAGGTCTGCGCCCACTGCGCCTCCATGTCCTCGATGTCGTAGCCCTCTTCGGTGTGGGTGTAGGCCGAGACGCACACGCCGGTGCCGTGACCGATCACGTTGGGCGGCACGTCGAGGTCGGCGCTGTTGAGCGGGTAGAACGGCATCATGAGGTTGTGCTTGCGCGGGACCACGAAATCGAGCGCGTCGTAGTCGGCCGGAATGAACAGGTCCTCCCACATGTCGGAGACGACCTGGTCGGTGAGGATCGTCACCGGCGTGCGGAATCGCTCGGCCAGGTTGAAGGCGTCGATCGTCAGCCAGAACGCCTCCTGCACCGACGAGGGCGAGAGCACGATCGTCTCGAAGTTGCCCCCGTGCGTGCAGTAGCGCGCGACGTAGAACTCCCCCTGCCCCGGCGCGCCGGTGATCCCGCTGATCGGCCCCACCCGCATGGCGTCCACCACCACCAGCGGGATCTCGTTGGTGAGCGACCACCCATACGCGTCGTGCATGAGCGTGTAGCCGGGCCCCGAGGTCGCGGTCATCGCCTTGAGCCCGCCGAGGCTGGCGCCGGCACAGGTGTGCATGCCGGCCAGCTCGTCCTCGCACTGCATGTAGTAGCCGCCGACCTGCGGCAGTCGCTTGGACATGTACTCGGCGATGTCGGTGGCCGGCGTGATGGGATAGCCGGCGAAGACGCGACAGCCGGCGGCGATGGCGCCCTCGGTGAGCGCGTAGGTGCCGGCCTCGAGCAGGCGGCGACCGTCAGGACAGCGGCGCTGCCAGTCGATCCAGGGCGCGACCAGTCCTTCTCGCAGCGGGATGTTCACGACCGTGGCCATCAGTTGTTCCTCGCGTTCGCTTTGAGTACGGCGCCGGGCTTGAGCGCGACGTCGATGCAGAAGTCCGGACAGATCTGGTAGCAGAGATTGCAGCCGACGCAGTTCTCTTCGTGCGCGACGTACATGGGGAACCACCCGATGCGGTTGGCCGCCGTACGGTAGGCGAAGACGTCGGTCGGGCACACGTTCAGGCAGAACCCACACGCCTTGCACATGTCCTCACCGATGACGACGTCCCACTTCCCGGCCGGCCCCTTCGGCGCCTTCTTGTCAGCCTTGAACAGCGCCATCGCGGGCCCCCTGCGTCATCGTCTTCAGCACGATCTCCTTGGCGCTGGCGATGTGCTGCCGCGCCAGCCGCTCGGCCTCGACCGTGTCGCGCGTGAGAATCGCCTCGTAGATCGCCCGGTGCTCGCGCCACGCCTGCTCGAGCCGATGCTCGGTGCGCAGCAGCAGCGGATGGAAGTGGCGGATCGACAGCCGCACGATCGAGCCCAGCCGGTCGAGGTGCCGGTTGCCGGCGGCGCGCAGGATCTCTTCGTGGAAGGCCACGTGCGCCGGAAACCACGGGCCGGCGTCATCGCGCTCCACGCACCGCGCCTGCCGGGTCAGCGACTGCTCGAGCCGCGTGAAGGTCGCGGCGTCGGCCCGCCCGGCGGCCAGCCGTGCCGCCAGCCCATCGAGCACCTCTCGCAGGTCGTACAGCTCCACCGCCTCGTCGAGGTCGAGCAGCTTCACCCGGACCCCGCCGCCAGGCAGGAGATCGACCAGCCCCTCCTGCTGCAGGCGGACCAGCGCCTCGCGGATGGGCGTGCGGCTGATGGCGAGCTGGTCGGCGAGGTCGGTCTGGCGCAGGCGGGCGCCGGGGAGGAAGCGCCCGTCGAGTATGGCTTTTCGAAGCGTCTCGGCGGCGTCGTCAACCAGGCGCCGCCGCTTGAGGGGTGCCACCGCCGGGGTCATCGCTTCGGCCTCCCGCTGGGGTCCTGGATTTTGTATCCAGGATCCGGTCCGGAGGATACCACGGCGGCGGAAGCCGCGGGCCCTCTGGCGAGTCTGAACCCTCTCTCTAGAAGCCGGAGCAGCTGGCCTGGCCGAGCGTGTTGCCGGTCACTCCTGCGGAGTCACCGCCAAAGCTCGACTCGGCCTGAGGGCAGTTGATCCCGAAGCCCGTATTGCCCGTGACGATCATGTTGGAGGGCGTACCGACGAACAGCAGGGTCGACGCGTTGAACAGCGAGAGTCCGTCGCCCGTATTGTCCTGGATCGTACTGTTGAGGAAACGAGCGCTGACGTTGTTGCTCATGGAGACCCCGCGCGTGCCATTACCCTTGATCAACGCGTTCTGAACGTCCAGGGAGGCTCCGTTGAATGCGTTGATGCCGGCCAGGGTGTTGCCCTGGACGGTGTCGATGACGTTGGGTACGCCGAAATCACCCTGAGCCTGGAACAATGACGAGGTGTTCGACACGCTGATGCCGTTGCCCGAGTTCAGCTTGATGACGTTGCTGCCCACGAGGCGGCCCACCGCGCGACCGATGTTGATGCCGTCGGCGGTATTCGACTGGATCGTGTTGCCGCCGATGACACCGGACGCGCCGTTGAACACGCCCACCCCGTCGCTCCCGTTGTTCTCGATGACATTTCCGTTCAGGCCGTTGCTGGCGTCGACGACGCCGATCTTGGCGGTGCCGGTCTCCGCTACCGAGATCCCACGGCTCCCGCTTCGCCGGATCTGATTGCCGACTATCGTCGCCGACGAGCCGGTCACCACGATGCCATTGGAGCCGTGATCTTGGATGGTGTTGCCCTGGATGGCCGCCTGGCTCGCCTGGAAGACCGAGATCCCGTTGCTGGTGTTGTCGTGGATGCTATTCGGCGCGATGAATCCCAGGGTGCCGATCCCGATCTGTCCCGAGCTGCCGCGGCTGATATTGATACCATTGCCCGTGTTGCTGGCGATCTCGTTCGCCACCAGGGTTCCGGCCGATGACTCATTGATGGTGATGCCGCCGCCGCCGTTGCCGGTGACGATGACCGGCCCGGCCACCGAGCTCCCGCGAAAGTCCTGGCCGACGCGCGCGTGCGAGGCCCGGTTGGCCTGGATGCCCACGCCGGTGTTCTGGGATACCGTGCTGTTGGTGATCACGAGGCTCGAGGTGTTGGCCGCAATCACGCCGACACTCCCCGACTGCCGGACCGTACAGCCGTCGATGAACATCTGAGATCCGTAGCTGGCGATGATCCCGAACCGGGCTGCCCCCTGGACCGTGACACCGTCCACGTTGAATGACGAGCCCCGGCCGCTGATTCCATCCTGACCGCCGGTCACCATCAGCGAAGAGATCGTGACCCGCTTGGCGCCGTCCAGGGCGATGGTCGCGTCGGTGTTCGTCGGGCCGTCGATGGTCGGAGCCGTCCCCACCCCCTGCAGCGTCACGTCATCCCGGAAGATGTCGACGTGCTCGTGGCAGGTGCCGGAGATCTTCACCAGCAGGCCGCCGCCGATCACTTGCCGCTTCAGCGCATTGGCGATCGTCTGGCCGGGTGTACCGCAGTTCACGGTCACCGTGCGGACCACCACGGGCTGGGCGTCGACCGGCGGCGGCATCAGGAGCGTCAGGCCGAGTCCCATCAGAGCGGCCAGCAGAAGCAACCAACAAATTCCCGTCCTCATAGGTCACCTCGTCGCGAGGGTCCGTCGAGAGGGTCGGTCGGCGCAGCCAATCAATCGTTGTCCTGGATCGTCACCGTGGCGGTGCCGCCGGCGCTGATCGCCGTGCCCGCCGTGCCGGAGGTTAAAAACACGCTGAACGTGCGCGCGCCATCCTTCACCTCGTTGTCGGTGATGGGAATCACGAACGTCTGGATGGTCACGTTCGGTCCGAACGTCAGGAGCTGGTTGGACACCGCGGTATAGTCGGTGCCCGCCAGCGCGGTGCCGTTGACGGTCGAGAGCCGTACCGTCGTCGTCCCGGCCAGGTTGTCCTGGATGCCAGTACGGGTCACGCTGACGACCGCCACCGGCTCGCCCTCCTTCACCGTGAAGGTCGGGCTGGTGAACCGGAAGCTCCCGACGTCGTCGTCGGTGATGGTGATGAAGGCGCTCGGCACCGGTCCGATCGTCGTGTTGGCCGACGCATTGGACAGGACGGCCACGAAGAACTCGTTTCCTTCCGGAATCGCATCCGGCAGGATCGCCAGCGAGACCGTCTGGGAGGTGACGCCCGGCAGGAAGGTCACCCGGACTCCGCCCTGGGCCAGAGGTGGCGTGGGCGTGAAATCGAGACCGCCCGTGGCCGTGCCGGCGACCGCGGTCAGTATCACGGTCGAGGTGATGCCGGCCACCGGACCGGTGCGCACGATCGGGATCTTCACCAGGCCCGACTCGGGCGTGCCCATGAGATTGGTAACGAAGCTGACGCTGGTCTGCGCGTCGTTGATGGTGAGCGTCGCCGTCGAGGGCGTACCCAGCGTCCCGCCGGCGCTCGGGTTCATGAGCGACAGCACGACGGTCTCGGGACCCTCGCCCCCGGTGTCGGGCTGGATCGTCACGTTGAACGTCTGGCTGGTCACGCCGGCCCCGAACGTGAGTCGGCCGCCCGCCGCATTGGGCTTGGCGAGGGAATAGTCCGTCTGGAGCAGCGCGGTGCCACCGGTGATCTGATAGTCCACCGTCACGCCGGAGGCGAGCGTGGCCGCCGTCCCGATACGGTTGACGGTGAGGGTCGCGGTGGACGTCACCCCCAGCGCTTCGGTCGTGGTGTACGACGCGGAGCTGAACTGGAAGGTGCCCGGCCGGTCGTCGCTGACGATCAGCAGCGAGGCGTCCGACGAGGTCACGCCGGGCGCCGCACCCGTCGGCGGCGCCAGCGTGGCGCCGCGGGTGGGGTTGCTCAGACGCAGGATCACGTTCTCGTTGCTCTCGACCAGCGTGTCGTTGAAGACCGTGACGTTCACGGTCTTCTTCGCCTCGCCGGCGGCAAACGTCAGCGTCGTCGACTGATTCATGTAGTCGATCCCGCCGCCGGTCGCCAGGCCGCCGATGGCGGTGCCGTCGATCGTCGTGAAGTCGACCGTCACTCCGCTCCCGAGGCCTTGACCGGCCACGGTCGTGGCGAGGGCGCGGGTGATGGTGATGGCGGCCACCACCGACGGACCGGTCGAGGTCTCCTGCACCGTGAAGACCGGCTGGCCGAAGCGGATCACGCCCGGCAGATCGTTGTCGACGATCGTCAGCGTGGCGGTGCTGCGCGGACCGAGCACCGGTGCGGAGCCACCGCCGACCGTGGCCGGAGCGCTCAGTGTGAGCGTGACCGTCTCGTCGCCCTCGACCAGCGTGTCGTTGACGATGGGGACCTGGACCGTCGCCGTTGTGCTCTTGGCCGCGAACGTCACGGTGGTGTTCACCGCCTTGTAGTCGTCGGGGGCGGTCGCGGTGTCGCTCGGGTTGCCCGTCGCGAACTGCACGGTGGCCGCCGACACGATCGCGCCCGAGCGGACGAGCGTGATCGTCGCGTTCGGCCCGGCCTCGCTGACCGTGTAGGTGGCGCTGGAGAACTGGATCACCTGCTCGTCGTCGAGGATCGTCAGCACCGCCGTGGCCGGCGTCCCGAGCGTGGCGCCGGCCGTCGGATTCGACAGCGTCAGCCGGATCGTCTCGTCGCCTTCCGCATTGTCGTCGCCGAGCACCGGCACCGTGAAGGTCAGGCTGGTGACACCGGCGCCGAAGCTCAGGGTGCCGCCCGCCGCGGTGTAGTCCTGGCCGGCGGTGGCGGTACCGTCGCTCGTCTGGTAGGTCACGGTCACGCCGGCGGCGGTGCCGCCCGTGCGCGTGACCACGATGGCGGCCGTGGTGTTGCCCTCGGTCACCGTGTAGGTCGGCGCGCTGAACTGGATGACGCCGGCCTTGTCGTCACTGGTGATGGTCAGGATCGCCTCGGCGAGACCGAGCGTCGCCCCGCCGCCCGGGTTCGAGAGCTTCAGCCGGATGGTCTCGGGGGCCTCGGCCTCGGTGTCGTTGAAGATCTTCACGTCGAAGGTCTTGCTCGTCTCCTTGGCCAGGAACGTCAGCGTACCGGACGTGGTCATGTAGTCCACGCCCCCGCCCGCCGCCGCGCCGCCCGTCGCCGTGATGTCCTCGGTCGCGTACTGCACGGTGATGCCGGTGGCCGTCCCACCCGTGCGGGTGACCGTGATCTTCGCCGTCCCCGCGCTCTCCGACACCGCGAAGGTGGCGCTGGGGAACGCCACGGTGCCCGGCAGGTCGTTGTCGGTGATGACCAGCGTCGACGTGCTGAGCTGGCCGAGGACCGCGCCGACCGGATCGCTGAGCACCAGGTTCACCGTCTGATCGCCCTCGAAGAGGTCGTCGTTGACGATCGGGATGGTGAAGGTCTGCGGCGTCGCCGAGCCGGCGGCGAAGGTCAGAATGCCCGACCGGTTGCCGTAGTCGGCGGGGGTCGTGGCCGTGCCGTCCAGCGTCCGGAACCTCACCGTGGCCACGCCAGCGAGCGAGCCCGAGCGCACGACCGTGATCGTCGCCATCGGTGTCGACTCGGACACCGTGTAGACCAGCTGGCCGAACTGTAGAACGGACGTCGACTCCACGATCGACAGGATCGCGGTCGACTGCGGGCCGAGGGCGAGGCCGCCGGTGGGATTCGACAGCGTCAGGCGTACCGTCTCGGTGCCCTCGATGATGTTGTCCGCCAGGATCGGCACCTGGAAGGTCTTCGTCATCTCGTTGAAGGCGAAGGTGAGCACGCCGCTGAAGGCGATGTAGTCCTCACCGGCCGTCGCGGTGCCGTCGGCGGTCGAGAACGCGACCGTGGCCGGGCCGGCGGTGCCGCCGGTGCGCGTGACGGTGATCTCGGCGGTGGCGGTTCCGGAAATCAGGGACGGCTCCGGCACGGTGAACGCGGCCTGCTTGAACTGCACGGTGCCGGCCTTGTCGTCGTCGACGATGGTCACGGTCGCTTCCCCGAGCACGCGCGGGTTGACGGTCCCGTTCGTGACCCCGGTGACGACCCCCGTCACGGGGTCGCGCTCGCCGAGCCGGACGATGAAGGTCTCGTTCCCCTCGGCCAGCGTGTCGTCGACGATGGTGATCGGCACGTCGATCTTCGTGATCCCCGGCGTGAAGGTCAGCGTCGTCGACACGCTGACGTAGTCGGTGACGCCCGGCACGGCCACGGGGCCGCCGGTCGCGGTGCCGTCGATCGTCTGGAACAGCACCGTGGTCGTCGCGTTCAGGCTGCCCGTGCGCTGCACGCTGATCACGACCTTCTGGCCCGTGACCTTCTCCGGCACCGAGTACGCGGCCGCGCTGAGCTTGAGCGTGCCGGGATCGTTGTCGCGGATCCGCAGCCTGGAGACCTTCTGGTTGCCCAGCACCGCGCCGGTCGGGGTCGACAGCGTCAGCGTGACGAACTCGTCGGGCTCGAGGATCGAGCCATCGGTGATCGGCACGGTGAAGGTCTTGCTCGCGATGTTCGGCGGAAACGTCAGGATACCGCGTCGTCGCGCTGTAGTCGCGGAACACGACGGCCGTGTCGTCGGAGGCCGTGTAGCGCACGGTGGCGGTGCCGGTGAGCGGACCAGTCCGGGTGACGGTGATGACGCCGGCGGCGCCTTCCATGCCCACGAACTCGGCGGCCGCGAACTGCACGGTCGGCTCGTCGTCGAGGATCGTGAGCACCGCGATCTTCTTCGGCCCGAGCGCGGCGCCGCCGCCCGGATTCGACAGGGTCAGGTTCACGGTCTCCGGGCCCTCGCCGTCACTGTCGTTGACGATCGGGACCAGGAACGTGAGGCTCGACACCCCGGCGCCGAAGGTCAGCGTCCCGCTGGTGGCGGCGTAGTCGCCGGGCGCCACCGCCGTGCCGTCACTCGTCGCGTAGCTCACCGTGACGTTCGACGCGGTGCCGCCGGTCCGCGTCACGATGATCTTGGCCGGCCCCGCCGACTCGTTGACGCTGTACGTCGCCGCGCTGAACTCGATGACACCGGGCTGATCGTCCGAGATGATCGTGAGCACGGCCGTGGAGCGGGCTCCCAGCGTGCCGCCCCCGCCCGGGCTGGACAGTGTGAGGTTCACCGTCTCGTTCGGCTCGACGATGCTGTCGTTGACGATCGGCACCAGGACCGTCTTGATGGCCTCGCCCCCCGCGAAGGTCAAGGTGGTGGTGGTCTCGGTGTAGTCGTCGCCCGGTGTCGCCGTACCCGCGCTGGTGGCGAAGGTGACCGTCACGCCCTCGGCGAGGCCGCCGGTGCGGGACACCACGATCGCCGCGGTTCCCGCCGCCTCGCTCACGGTATAGGTCCCGGCGCTGAACTCGATCGTGCCGGCCTTGTCGTCGTTGGTGATGGTCAGGGTCGCGGGATTGCGCGGCCCGAGGATCGGCGCCGTGCCGGTGCCGACCACCCCGGGGTTACTCAAAGTCAGCGTCACGGTCTCGTCGGGCTCGATCACGAAGTCGTTGACGATCGTCACCGTGAACGTCTGCTTGGTGATGGTGGGCCCGAAGGTGAGCGTCCCCGACGTCGTGACATAGTCGGCGCCCGGCGTCGCGGCGGTGGCGCCGCCGGTGGCGGTGCCGTTGCTGGTCGCGTACTGCACCGTCACCGTGCTGCCCGGCGGGCCCGACCGCTCGACCGTGATCGTCGCCTTGGTGCCGTCCTCGCTCACGGTGTACGCGGTGGCGTCGAACTGCAGGACGACCTCGTCGTCCTGGATCGTCACCTTCGAAATGCTGGTGCTGCCCAGGCGCGCTCCCGCCGAGGGATTGGACAGCACGACCTCGAAGCGCTCGTTGCCCTCGGGCAGGTTGTCGTTGAGGATCGGCACCGGGAACGTGAGGCTGGTCACGCCGGCGGCGAAGGTCAGCGTGCCGCTGGTGATGGTGTAATCGACGCCCCCCTGCGCCTCCGGCGGCACCAGGTCCCGCGTCGTGTAGTCCACGGTGACCCCGCCCGCCGTCCCGCCGGTCCGCGTCACCACGATACTGGCGCTGGTGGCGGCGCCGCCCGTCCCGGCCTCGTTGACCGAGTACGTGGCCGAGCTGAACTGCACCGAGCCGCCCGAGACGTCGGCGATCGTCAGCACGGCGGTGCTGGGCGTGCCGAGGTTGGCCAGCCCCGTCGGCGTTCCGAGGAGCAGGTTGACCGTCTGGGGTCCCTCCGCCGTGGTGTCCGCGAAGATCGGGATGTTGACGGTCAGGCTCGTGGTGGTGGGGCCGAAGGTCAGCGTCCGCTGGGAGATCTCGGCGTAGTCTCCGGTACCAAGGGCGCCCGGGGTGGCGGTCCCGGCGGTCGTAGTGAATGGCACGAGGATGGTGGCGCCCGGTGCGCCGGTGCGCGTGACGGTGACGACCGCGTTGGCGGTCCCGGTCAGCGGCTCGTTGACACTGTAGTTGCCGCTGCTGAACTGGATCGATCCAGTCACCGCCGCTGTGATGAACTGACCGAACGTCGCCGGCGCGCCGCCCACCGGCAGGACCACCTGGCTCGTGAGGTCCGCCGTCGACGCGGCGGTCACCGTGTCGTCCCCGTAGTTGACGACGAACACGTTGGTGCCCGACGCATCGACCGCCACTCCGATGGGATCGGCGCCCACCGCGCGCCGAGGTCGTCAACGTGTTGGTGCCCGTATCGATCTCGCTCACCTGCCCGGCGCCGCTGGCGTCCAGGTGGGCCACGTAGATCTTGGAGCCGTCGGGATGCACGGCCACGCCCTCGGGAAACGATAGCGGCCCGAGGGGCACCGAGGTGACGATCGTATTGTTGACGGTGTTGATGACCCACACGACGTCGGCAAAGTCGTCGGTGACGTAGAGCCGGGTGCCGTCCGGGCTCACCGCCGCCTTGTTGGGCGCGCAGGGGTCCTGACAGGGCGCGAGCGTGATCGTGGTCACGATCGCGTTGGTGGTGGTGTTGATCACCGAGATCGTGCCCGAGTTCGAGTTGCCGACGTACAGACGCGGCTGGGTGGGATGGACGGCGACGCCGTAGGGGCCCACGGGGTCGGTCGGGTGAAGCGTGATCGTGGCAATCTCGGCGCGGGTGTCGAGATTGACCACCGACACGACGTTGTCGGTGAGCCCACCGGTGACATAGGCCCGGTTCCCCGCCGGATTGACGGCCACCCCGATCGGCTCGAACACGCCCAGCGGGATCTCGACGATCTGGGCGAGCGGGTTGATGCCGAGCACGGTGAGGACCGAGGCGCCCTCGTTGGTGAGCGCTGCGATGTACGCCTCGGCGCGAACCGGGTTGGTCGCGATCCCCGCCACCGGGGTACTGGTCAGCGGGATCGTCGCGGTCACGGTCACGTTCGACGGGCTGGCGGTGTTCGTCACCGACACCGCGGTATCGATCACCGTCACGGTGCCGTCGAGGGAGTTGCCGATGATGGCCAGCGGCCCGGCCTGGGCCACGCCCGGTGCCAGCATCAGGAGCAGCGCGCAGGTGATCAGGAGGGTGTGGTACGGCGCACGGCGACCCGCGAGGGCGCTGCGAGGCGAATACGAATGTGCTGACCCCCTACCGTTCGATCCGTTCGCTGCGCCGGGAAGGATTCAATAATGCTGGCGCCGGAGAATAGGAGACCGGGCGGGGGCTGTCAACTGTCCCTATTTTTTACAACGCTCGTCCTCCAGGGTGGTAGAGAGTTGCCATGTCGTTGTAACCCCGGTCGCGGGAAGCGCCGCTGCTCAAGACCCGGTCGATGGGGTGATGGGCACGACGACCGTCGTACCCCGCACGGTGATTCTCAGACGGAGATCAGCCGGTCCGTCCGGGCTCACGCGAACCTCGGCCCGGTATTGCCCGGGCCGCGATGCGGGATCCAGGACGACCTCGACCAGACGTCGGTCCGCCATTCGACCCTGCAGTCGCACATCGGCGCCGGTGAAGGCGGCGCCCGCCGCGTCCTTCAGCGTCACGACGTAGTCGCGCAACTCGCCACCGGCGTCCTTCCGGGAACCGACCTGAACGTCCACGTCGCCAAAGGCCGGCGCCTGTGGCATCGCGCTCGGGGTGTCCGCCTCGCGGGCCGGACGCGGCGTGCGCGCCGACGAACGCTCCGGCGTCGGCGTCGCCGGCTCTCGGGGCAGAGATGGCGGATGAACCGGAGCGACCGGGCGCGCCCCGTCGGGCGCAGCTGACGGTGCGCTCGAAACCACGGGCGGCGCTGCCGGCAGCGTCGGTGCCGTCGATGTCGGCGGCGACGGTGCTGGTGGCATAGGGGGTGGCGCGGAGGCCGTCGAGGACGGCGCGGTCGCCGTCGAGGACGGCGCGGCGACCGTCGAGGGCGGTGGCTGTGACGCGGCGAGTAGAGCGGCGCGTTGGCCGTCGACGGCGGCGGCGCGGTAGCCGTCGAGGACGGCGCGGTGACCCGTCGAGGGCGGCGCGGTAGCCGTCGACGGGGGCGAGGACGGGCCCGAGGGCGGCGTGGCCGGCGACGCCGGAGGTCGAGCCGGCGCACTGGAAGTCCGCGTGGCCGACCGGCGGGCACTCGAACGCCATCCGGCATGCTCGGACCACGCCACGAAGGTGGCGGTGATCGCGAGGATGAACGCGGCGATCGCCACGCTGTTGGCCAGTCGGAGCATGCGACGGTCGCGCTCCCGCTGCCGCCGCATGATGTCGACCAGCGTCTGCGCGGTCGCCGCGTCGTCGTGCGCGTCTGGTGCCGGCGGTACCGTTTTCCCCATAGCCACGACTGCGCTGCACAGTCCCCGGGAGCCGCGGACCGCCGGCTCTCTATCGATTGGCCCGGGCGAAGAAACGGGCGGGGGCACTTACCGTGCCCCCGCCGCGTTCCTGCGGGCTAGTTGCGCTGCTTGACCTTCGGGTTGCTCTCGGTCGCGGGCGACGCGGCCGGAATGTTCGAGTCCGTGGTGCTGCTCGAAGCGGCCATCAGGCGCGCGCGCGTGTCGGCGTCCAGCTGGCCGGTTGCCGACAGGCCTTCCTTCGACTGGAAATCACGAACGGCGGCGGAGGTACGCGGGCCCATCCGGCCGTCGACGGGACCTGGATCGAAGCCCTTCGACCGCAGCGCCTGCTGCGCGCCACGGACGTCAACCGCCATCTCGGCCTTTTCCTTGTCCGGGGTCACGGCTTCCTTGACCTTGTGCGCGGTGTCCTTGGTCGTGGCCTTGGTCTTGTCCCAGGCCCGCTCCATCTTGTTCTCGCCGCGTCGTGCTCTTCGTGCCATCGGCGTTGGCGCGAGCCTTGTCGGCCTTCTCGTCGGCCTTGGCCCGAGTCTGGTCGGCCTTCTGCTCGAGAGTGTCGGCCTTCTGCTCGCCCTTTTGCTCGATCTTCTGGGCCTTCTGCTCGGCCTTGTCCTGCGGGGTCGTCTGCGCCATCGCGGGGGCGGCCGCCCAGGCAAAACCTAGGGCGAGCGCGCACGCTGCTGTCGTCATCTTCTTCATGGGCGTGAGCCCTCCTCGCCCTTGCTCATTTGCAAGACGGGCTCCAGCGATCGACGCCAAGGCTCTTCGCGCGCCAGCTGAGAAACGTTTTGCAGGCAGGCAGGAATTCTTACAACGCCGCGCATCGCATGTGGGACCGAGAACTCCAGGTGCGTACGAACGACCCGATAGCCCATACTGGCACCCGTGTGATGGCCCTCATGCTGGTCTGCCGGTCCCGGTGATTTCCGTGCGCGCCGCGCAACCGACGTCAGCGGCGGCGCGCCGGTCGTTCTTCGCCGAGCACGGCTGGCTCGTGATCCGCGGTGGAGTCGACGCCGCTCGACTGACCGCGGCGCGCCGTGTCTACGACGAGCTGATGGCGCCGTGCCTGCGCGCCCACGCAACGCCCGCGCGCAGCGCCAGCCTCTGGCAGCTCGCCGGCGCCGAGCGGGCGCGGCCGGTGGTCATCGATCTGCTTCGGCGCTCCGGCGCGGCCGCGATCGCCGCGCAGCTGCTCGGAGGCGACGACGTGCGATTGCTGCAGGACACCTTCCTGCTCAAGCGTCGCGGCGGCGGGGGTCGCATCGCGCTGCACCAGGACTACTCCTACACGGGATACTTTGAATCGCCCCGCACGCTCGGCGTGCGGTTCCCGCTCGAGACCGAAACGCGGCGGAGCGGCTGCATGTGGGTCGTCGACGGCAGTCACCGCTGGGGGCTGCTCGGCGACATTCACGCGCTGAGTGGCGGGCTCCGCGACGTCCGCGGGCTCCTCACCGCCGACCAGGCGGCGCAGGTCGACGCCCGCCGCGTGCTGCTGGAGCTGGCGCCCGGCGACGTCTCGCTGCACCACTGCCTCACGCTGCACGGCAGCGACGAGAGCCGGACCGAGACGCCCCGCCGGACCATCGTCACCCACCTCGTCGCCGGCGGGTGCCGCGTGGTGCGAGAGCGGCTTCCCTCCGCCGAGGCCGTCCGGCATTTCCAGACGGACGCGACCGGACGGCTGGCCGGCGAGCGCTTTCCGATCCTCCACCGTCGCGGACGACGGCAGACCCTTCGAGGGACCGCTACGCTCGATCCGCTCGCTCGCGCTCGGTCGACAGGATCCCGGTCGCGGTCCTCGCGTGGACCAGCGAGAGATAGGTCGTGAGAAAGCCGCGGGGATCGCGAGCCTGCGCCAGCACCGGAAGCGGTGTCCACGACAGCGACGTGGCGCGGTCCGGGACGATCGAGCGCTCCACCGAGGATGCCTCCGCGAGCCATCCGGGGAAGTCATGGGTGAGCTCGGCGCGGCGCTCGGCGGTCTCGCCGGGGACCGGCGTGACGAGGCGCTGGTAGCGAACCGCTTCCGTCAGCAGCGCGGTATCGCCGCCGGTCAGATCCTCCCGCACGAACGCGTCGATCTCGTCGAAGAAGCGGCCGGCCGCGCCGAGCGCGGCCAGGACCACCGCGTCCTCGACCGCCCACAGGTGATCGCCGGTCTGCGCGGCGGGGAGCACCATGGCCTCTGCCGCGAGCACGGCGTCGGCATACCGCTCGAGCACGGCGTCGATGGCCGCCAGCGCGGTGCCCTGCGGGGCCGTGGCCAGTCGGGACGCCAGCGATTCGATGAAGTGGCGGCGCTCCACGCCGGCGGCACGCCAGGCCACCTGCATGACCACGTCGAGCAGGCGGAGGTTGTGCGCGGCGGCGAGGAGGTAGCCGAGCTTGAACGCGCGACGCCAGTCGGCGACGGGCAGGCGTGGGTGGCCACCACGACCTCCTCGACCTCGGGGACGGGATGAGTCGCCGCGTCGCGGTGGAACGAGGCCATGCGCACCGTGGCGGGTCTCGATCCCGTAGCGCGCGCGGTACTCGGGCGTGGCCATCTCGGCGTTCTCCAGGACGCGGGCCAGGTAGAGGTTGAAGGTGTCGACGGGAAAGGGCGTGACCGCTCTGGCCATGCTCGTCGGCGAACGAGTCGTAGGTCTGCTCGGGCAAGCCGAGGATCAGCTCGTTGAAGGTCGGGATGCCGCGCTCGTGGCAGATGCGGCGCAGATCGAGCGCGCGATCGAGCCGGATGTTGTCGCGCTGGACGGCCAGTCAGCACGCGCGGCTCGAAGTCCTGCGCCGACAGCGCCAGGTGCGTGCCGATCCCCGCCTCGCGCAGCGCCAGCACGACGTCGAGGTGACGCTCGGTGGCGTTCTTGGTGAGGTGGAAGAACACGTAGCGCGGAAAGCCGGTGGCCGCCTTCAGCGCGCCCGATCTCGTGCATGATCTCGAGATCGCGCCGGCGGATGCCGTAGTTGGCGTCGACGAGGTAGAGGTACGGGATCCGCGCGACGCGCGATCCAGGCGAGCTCGCGGCTCAGCCGCTCGAGCGGCAGCTCGTGCACCGCGGCTGGCGGTCGCCTGGCCCCAGTCGCAGAACGTGCACGCGAACGGGCAGCCGCGGTTGGTCTCGACGATGGCCGCGCTCCGGCGCGCCCGCCGAGCGGCGCTCGAAGGTGCCGTCGAGATAGGGCGAGGCCTCGGCGTCGTGATCGCGCAGCCGCTCACGCGGCGCGGTCAGCAGCGCGCCGTCGGGCCGGGCCGCGGCCCGCAGCGCGAGGCCGGCGACCGCGTCGAGCGGGCGGTCCGTCGAGCAGGGCGCGCGAGCATCTCGCGGAACGCCAGCTCGCCCTCGCCGAACACGAGCACGTCGACGAACGGGTGCTCGCGCAGGAACCGCCGCGGCGCGCTCCGGCCGGCGCGGGACCGAGGGCCCCCCGAACAGGATGAAGGCGCGCGGCCAGCGCGCCCGAGCGCGCCGCGCGACCTCCAGCGAGTAGCGCTCGTTCCACACGTAGATGGAGAACGCCAGCACGTCGGGCGGCCGGCCGCGTCGACGACGGCGTCGGGATCGAGCCGCGCCGGTCCGGATCGCAGAGCTCGCTCGGTCGCTGGATGCGCGCGTCGCGCCGGCCGAGGCCACGAGCAGGCCGGCCGCCAGCGGCCAGGCGCGCATCGTCGACACGCCGTCGAACTGGTGGACGACTACCTGCACGAGCGCTCCCCGGCGCTCGCCGCCCGGTACCGGCAGGTGGCGGACAGGCGCAGGCGCCGGCCGGCGCGGTTCGGCAGCGCGCGATGCACGGTGAGCCCGCTGAAGAGGACGGCGTCGCCGACGTTCAGATCCTGGGCCGCCCACACCGCGCGCGCGGAGACGTCGACGGCCTGCTGCCAGTCGCGCGGGCCGTGATGACGCAAGAGTCCCTGCGCGTGCGAGCGCGGCCGCACGGCGATGGGCCCGAGCGACCGCGGGCAGGCGCCGAGCGGAATCCAGGCCGTCCAGCCCGACGTCGACTCGGGCAGATAGAACCCGTCCTGATGGGCAACCGTCGTATGCGACCGATCATCGGCAGGACACCACGCGCAGAAGATCGCCGGCGTCGGGCGCAGCGGGCGCGCCGAGGATCGTCTGCAGCATCGCCAGGAGCCGCGGCTCGGTCCGCAGCGCCACGAAGGCGGGATGGGCCAGCATCACGCGGAGAAACTCGATCCAGCGGGGATCGTCGTAGGCGCCGAGCGCGACGCCGGCCGCTCCCCGGCCCGATCGCGGCGGCGCGCCCGGATCGAGCCAGCTCAGCTCGCGGGCGACGGCGAGGGCGGCCTCCCGCAGCGCGGCCACGGTGCGGCGGGGAATCAGCCCCGGGCAGAAGAGGTAGCCGTGCCGCTCGGCTCGCGCACGGACGAGACGCTCCGCCTCGCCCGGGCGGGCGACGCTGCGGAACGGTGCGACGCGGACGCTCAGCGTCGCCTCCGACGGGCGCAACGGACGGAGCAGCGTGGGACGGTCCCTTCCGCCCGAGGCTAGGCGGAGCTGGAAAGCAGCTCCTCGGCGATGCGCTTGACGTCGGCGGCCTCGATCTGGCCCTTGTGCGTCTTCATGAGGTCGCCGAGCAGGCGGCCGATCTGCTTGGCGTCGGTGATGCCGAGCGCGCCCAGCCGCTCGCGCACGAGCGCGCGCAGCGCCGCCTCGTCCAGCCCCTTGGGCAGCCACCGCGCGAGGACGTCGATCTCGAAGCGCAGCTGCTCGGCCTGCGCGCGCGCCGCGCTCGCCGACCTTGTCGTACTCGGGCAGCGCTTTCTGCAGCGACTTCCGGTAGGCGCTGATGACGTCCAGCACCGCGGCGTCGTCGATCTGGCCGGAGAAGCCCTTGGCCGTCCGCCGCTCGGTGATCCGGCTCTTGATCATGCGGACGATGTCGGCCATCCGCTGGTCCTTGTCGCGGATCGCCTGGGTCAGCGTGTCGTTCAGCGTCTGCTCGAGGCTCATGACATGCGGCTCAGTTGATGCGCTTCGCGTGACCCTTCCACTCCCGGTCGCGCAGCACGAACTTCTGGATCTTGCCGGTCGACGTCTTCGGCAGGTCGCCGAACTCGATCGCCGCCGGGCACTTGAAGTGCGCGATGTGCTCGCGGCAGAACTCGATGATCTCCGCCTCGGTGGCCTGCGCGCCGGGCTTGAGCGTGACGAACGCCTTGGGCCGCTCGCCCCACTTCTCGTCCGGGACCGCGACCACCGCGCACTCCAGCACGGCCGGGTGCTTGGCGACCGCCTGCTCCACCTCGATGGTCGAGATGTTCTCGCCGCCCGAGATGATGATGTCCTTCTTCCGGTCGCGCAGCTCGATGTAGCCGTCGGGGTGCCACACCGCGAGGTCGCCCGGAGTGGAACCAGCCGCCGCGGAACGCCTCGGCGGTGGCCTCGGGCTGCTCGAAGTAGCCCTTCATCACGTTGTTGCCGCGCATGACGACCTCGCCCAGCGTCTCGCCGTCCATGGCGCACGTCCTGCATCGTGCTCGTCCACCACGCGCACCAGGTCGGCGATGACGTACGCCCTGGCCCTGGCGCGCGGCCGTTGCGCGCCTGCTCCTCGGCGGGCAGGCGTCCCACTCCGGCGTGCCACGCGCACACGGTGTGCGGGCCGTACGTCTCGGTGAGCCCGTACACGTGGACCGGACGGAAGCCGAGCTCCTTCATCTTGCCGAGCAGCGTCGGCGAGGGCGGCGCGCCGGCCACCGCGCACGTCACCGGCCGCGTCGAGCGCGTGGGCCTTGGGATCGTTGACGATGCCGATCTGCACGGTGGGCGCGCCGCAGTAGTGGGTGACGCCCTCGCGCGTCGATCAGGTCCCAGATCCGGCCCGGCTCGACGCGGCGCAGGCACACGTGGGTGCCCCGCCATGCGCGGTGACGCCCCAGGTGAAGCACCAGCCGTTGCAGTGGAACATCGGCAGCGTCCACAGGTACGTCGACGTCGAACGTCATGCCGCGTCTCGAGCACCTCGCCGATGGCGTTGAGATAGGCGCCGCGGTGATGGACCATCACGCCCTTGGGACGTCCGGTCGTGCCGGAGGTGTAGTTGATCGAGATCGTCTCGTACTCGTCCTCGAGCCACGGCTCGCACGGCTCGGGCGAGCCGCGCGGCGAGAAAGTCCTCGTAGGGATCGCCGGCCGCGCCGGTGTCGTCGACGCGGATGACGGTCACGCCCGGCAGGTCGAGCGGCTTCACGAGCGGTTCGAACTCCTGGTCGACGAACAGCACCCTGGCGCCCGAGTGCTTCAGGATGTAGCCGATCTCGTCGCGGCTGAGCCGGGTGTTGATCGGCACCAGGACGAGGCCCGCCGCGGGCACGCCGTAGTGCACGTCGAGCATGGCCGGGATGTTGGGCAGGATGACGGCCACGCGATCGAGATGGCGCAGTCCCAGGCCGCGCAGCCCGGAGGCCAGGCGATTGGCGCGCTCCTCGAACTGCCGATAGGTGTAGCGCCGCGCGCCGTGCACGATGGCGGTGCGCTCGCCGGAAACACGTACGCGCTGCGCCGCAGAAACGCCACCGGCGTGAGCTCGGTCCGGTAGGGCTGAGCTTCCTTGGCGACCTTCAGAACCCGCTTGCCACCGGCCGACGCCATGTCCGTGCTCCCCGTCACGCTGTCGTTGTCGATTCGAAGGGCATTCTACCGCGAGGCTCAGCCACCGTAGCGCTGAGAGACCGGGACCTTCACGGGCCAGCCCGCCTCGAGGCGGGTGGCCACCGTCGTGCCGTTGGCCACCGCGGTCCGGACGGCGTTCCACGTCCCGCCGCCACGGGCCAGGACCTGCCCCACCGTCTCGCCGGCGGCGGCCGGGCGAAGGCGCAGCCGACTCTCGACGATGCGCTCCCGCTCGGCCGGCGCCACCGGCCGGAAGCCTGCGGCCGTCCGCTCGAAGATCGCGCCGTAGTGCGCCCAGTCGCGGCTTCGCGTCATCCCGGTCACGCGGAAGATGCGCTTGCGGTGGGCGATCCAGGTCAGCGCGACCCGATCGTTCTCGCGGGTGTCGGCGATCAGGCGTGCGGCCGGCAGCGTCGCGATCTGCAGGCGCTGCACCCGCTTCATCTGCGCGTCGGGGAGCCCATCGGCCTTGGCGCCGGCCACCGGATCGTCTCCGGGACCGACCAGGTTCAGCAGCACGGCAGCATCGCCGTCGACCGCGACGGCCGCCGCGACCTCGGGCGTGTTGATGGTCTTCCAGCCCGCCGGCATCGCCAGCGCCACGTCGAGGTCCGGCTGCACGAACAGCGAGCCGAGGAAGACACCGGTGGCCGGATCGTCTCCGACCACGAGGCCTTCGAGCCGGCCGACGAACGCCGGCCGGCTGGCGGCGATCGGTGTCCCCGGCGTACGCGGCTGCGCGCGGGCCGCGGTCTCGACGTTGCCCACGCGCTCGGGCGTCGCGGGGTGCGACGCGAAGAAGCCGGGGCGATCGGGATTCTGACCGGCCAGCTCCTCCTCGCGCTCGAGCGTCCGGAGAAAGGTGGCCAGCGCGGCCGGGTCATAGCCGGCCCGCGCCGCCAGCACGATGCCGCCCTGATCGGCCTGGCGCTCCTGATCGCGGCTGTACGAGGCCAGCACCGCGCTCGATGCCAGGCGGCCCGTGCCGCCCACGATGCCGCCCAGCGTCGGGCTCACCGAGCCCAGGATGGCCGCCGGAACGCCGAAGATCACCGCGAAGGGTGTGGCCGCGCTGACCCGGCGGGCGGCGTGACGCTCGAGCACGTGCGCCATCTCGTGGCCGACGACCCCGGCCAGCTCGTCCTCGCTGTTGAGCAGCACCAGCAGCCCCCGCGTCACGTAGACCCAGCCGGCCGGGAGCGCGAACGCATTGGCCTGCGGATCGTCCACCACGTTGAAGCGCCAGGTCACGTCGGGGCGCTGCGCCACGTGCGCCAGCCGACCGCCCACCTGCCGGACGTAGCCCACCAGCCTGGGATCCCGCACGAGCCCGATGGTTTGCTCGACTTCCTGGGCCGCCATCTGCCCGAGGCGACGCTCGTCGCTCGGCGACATGGTGGCGCACCCACCGGCGAGCATCGCCATGGCGGCCACGAGTGAGCCGCCCCACTGTCGGCGCGTCATCATCGCGGTCGCGCGATCCACGTCGATCGGCTCGACCGTGAGGTCGGCCGGAGCCCTCAACGGATCACGCGGTCGGTCTTGGCGGGCTCGAAGCGGCCGGAGCGGCCAAGCGCCAGCAGCACGCGCCACGCTCCGCGGGTGGCCAGCAGCCAGTAGGTCTGGCAGCGGAAGGTGCCCCAGAACTTGGCGGCCAGCGAGGTGCGGGCCACGCTCGACCGGCCGCGGGAAGTAGGGCACGAGGCTCTCGATCAGGTCCTGGGTGACGATGCCGCCGACCCAGATCGTGAGCCCGAGCGAGATCGACGGAAACGCGATGCCGAGCGTGAACATCACCGGATGGTCGGAGAACCGATAGGCCAGGTGCCAGCCGAGGAAACCCACGACCGGGTAGACGAGCGCGGCGATCGGCCACTCCACCACCTTGTTGCCGACGTGCCGGGCCAGCTGGGCGAAGTTGAACGCGGTCGGCGCGGCGCGCCACTGCCGCACCAGGAAGCGCACGTCGTCGAGCACGCCCTTGTACCAGCGCGCGTTCTGCCGGACCATCTTGTCGGTCGTCTCGGGCAGGTCGACGAGCTCCACCATGGGCAAGGCACCGATGAGGACACCGCGGGCGCCCGAGCGCGTAGCCCAGCGTGGAGTCCTCCGTGGCGCCGGAGGTCGGAAAGCCGCCGAGCGCGGCAACACGTCCAGACGCAGGAACTGGTGTTGTGGCCGAGGCAGATCTGCGAGCGCCGGAAGCACGAGCTCGAACGCGGGACGGAGCACGGCGGCCAGCCGCGGCGACCGGGCCCGCAGCCGCCCGAACCACGCCACGCGCCGCACCTCGTTGATGAGCCGCGCGATCGACACGCGAATGAAGATCGACGACTGCTGGATCGCGCACACGCGGCCGCGCTGCTCGAGCCGCTCGAAGTTGGCCAGCGAGAGCGTGACGCCCTGGTAGGCGGTCCGCGCGCGGCCGCGCCAGGACCTCGGCGGCGATCCAGCGATAGACGTTGGCGTCGGGCAGCGAGTCGGCGTCGCTCACGCCCGACATAGACGGCCGCCGGGTCCGCAGGCCTCGCCGAGCACGGCCCGCAGCGTCTCGGGACGCAGCGCCCAGTTGAGCTGATGCGCCTTGCGGCCCTCGGCGGCGGGCGCCACCACCAGCGTCAGCATCTTCTGCTGCCAGGGCGGCAGCCCGTCGCGGAAGCGCCGCACCAGCTCCGCCGTGGTGGCCGCCATGGCCGGGTGCGGCGCGCGCTCTTCCTCTTCGCGGGTCGCCACGATCACGTGCAGGCGGCCGTGCGGATAGCGGGAGGCGAGCAGCGCGCTCAGCGTGTCGGCGATGGCCGGCTCGTAGAAGGCCGGCACCAGGTGGACGAAGACCGGGGCCGCGGGCTCGTGCTCCAGCGTCGACCTCGTGGGCAGCGCGGTGCAGCGCGGCGTACGCGTCCTCCACGAAGCGGCAGGTGGTGACCATGCCCTTCCAGTCCACCAGCAGCTTGAAGGCAGCGCGCGCGTTGAAGAACATGCGTCACGAGGAAGAGCGCAAACCAGAATGGTCCGGTCGACCAGAACCAGTCCATGGTGACGGTCAGCGAGCGGCGGAGGGGAACTTCAGCACGGTCTCGTCGGGACGAACCATGCCGAATTCCTCGCGGGCGAGCTTCTCGACGTAGGCGGGATCGTTGCGCAGGCGCTCGACGGTGCGGGTCAGCTCCTCGGTGCGGGCCCTCAGGGTCGTGATCTCGCGCTCCATCGTGACGATCTCGCGCCGCATCTGGGTCACCCGGAGGATCTGGTTGCCGGCGTAGCCGGCGACGCCGGCGGCCAGCAGCACGACGGCGGTGCCGCCGAGCACGCGGGGGCTCATCGGCTGCTGCGCGTGTAGAGGCTGCGCCCGGGCCAGGAGGCGGCGTGACCCAGCTCCTCCTCGATGCGCAGGAGCTGGTTGTACTTGGCGGTGCGCTCGCTGCGCGCCAGCGAGCCGGTCTTGATCTGCCCGGCGTTGACCGCCACCGCCAGGTCGGCCACGAAGGTATCTTCCGTCTCGCCCGAGCGGTGCGAGATGACCGTGCCGTACGCCGCGCGCTTGCTGAGCTCGATGGCCTGCATGGTCTCGGTCAGCGTACCGACCTGGTTGACCTTCACCAGCACGGCGTTGGCGATCGACTTCTGGATGCCCTGCTGGATGATGGCGGGGTTCGTCACGAAGAGATCGTCGCCCACCAGCTGCACGCGGTGGCCCAGGCGCTTGGTCAGCAGCGCCCAGCCCGCCCAGTCGTCCTCGCCGAGGCCGTCCTCGATCGACACGATGGGATAGCGCTCGACGAGCGCCTCGTAGCGGCCCACCATCTCGTCGGCGTTGCAGCACCACGTTTTCCCGGCGCAGACGATAGCGGCCGTTGTCCTCGGCGAACTCGCTGGCCGCGATGTCGAGCGCCAGCGCCACGTCGTCGCCCGGCCGGTAGCCGGCCGTCTCGATCGCCTCCATCAGCAGATCGAGCGCCGCGGTGTTGGAGGCCAGGGCCGGCGCGAAGCCGCCCTCGTCGCCGACGCCGGTGCTGAGCTTCTTGCTCTTGAGAATTTCCTTGAGGACGTGGAAGATCTCCACGCCCATCCGCAGCGCGTTGGAGAAGGAATCGGCGCCGGCCGGCACCAGCATGAACTCCTGGAAGTCGATGCCGTTGTCGGCGTGCGCGCCGCCATTGATGACGTTCATCATCGGCACCGGCAGCAGCCGCCCGCCGACCCCGCCCAGATAGGCGTAGAGCGGCAGGCCCGCGTCGTCGGCCGCCGCGCGCGCCACCGCCAGGGAGACGGCCAGGATGGCGTTGGCGCCGAGTGCGGACTTGTTGGGCGTGCCGTCGAGCTCGAGCAGCGCCTGATCGATGGCCGCCTGCTCGCTGGCCTCCATGCCGTCGATCTCCGGCGCGATCGTCTCCTCGACGTTGCGCACCGCGTGCTGCACGCCCTTGCCGCGATAGCGCTGGCCGTCGCCGTCGCGCAGCTCGGCCGCTTCGCGCTTGCCCGTGGAGGCGCCCGAGGGCACCGCGGCCCGGCCCCACGCGCCGGACTCCAGCTGGATCTCGACCTCGACGGTGGGAAATCCGCGCGAGTCGAGGATCTCGCGACCGTAGACGCCGGTGATGGCGGACATCTCAGGACCTCCGCTCGAGCACGTAGTCGGCCAGGGCCCGGATTGGATCGGCGGGGGGGCCGAGCGGCTCGAGCATGCGCTTGGTGTCGTCGATGAGCTCGCGCGCCCGCCGCTTCGACGTCGGCAGGCCGTGGAGCGCGGGATAGGTCGCCTTCTGCTTGCGTTCGTCGCTGCCGGCGGACTTGCCGAGCTCGGCCAGGCTGCCCTCGACGTCGAGGATATCATCGACGATCTGGAAGGCCAGACCGAGCGACTGGCCGGCGCGGCTGATCGCCTCGACCTGAGCCGGGGATCCGCCGACCAGCAGCGCACCCACGCGGAGCGAGGCCCGGATGAGGGCCGCGGTCTTGCGCAGGTGGATGTAGTCGAGCATCTCGGCGGAGATCGTCTTGCCTTCCGACTCGATGTCCACCACCTGCCCGCCGACCATGCCGTCGGTGCCGGCGGCATCGGCGATCTCGCTCACCACGCGCGCCACCACCGCGGGCTCGGCCGCCGCCGCCGCGTTGGCCGCCACGAGCCGGAAGGCCAGCGTGAGCAGCGCGTCACCGGCCAGGATGGCCATGGCCTCGCCGAACACCTTGTGGTTGGTGAGGCGCCCGCGCCGGTAGTCGTCGTCGTCCATCGCCGGCAGGTCGTCGTGGATCAGCGAGTACGCGTGGATCAGCTCGAGCGCGCACGCGGTGTCGAGCACGGTGTCGGCGCGGCGCGCCCACCGCCTCGGCCCCGGCGATCACCAGAATCGGGCGCAGCCGCTTGCCCGGGGCCAGCACGCTGTAGCGCATGGCCTGGTGCACCGTGGTGGGCGCCGTCGTCTCGGGAGGCAGCACGCGGTCGAGCGCGGCGTCGACCAGCGCCTTGCGCGTGTCCAGGTAGGCCTTGAGGTCAAAGCTCACAGACTCGCCTCCGCGCCCGCCGCCTCGGCTCGCCATGCCATGCTCACGCCTCGTCCTCGCCTTCCCAGGCCAGCGGCCTGGTGGTGGTGGCACCCGTGTCGTCCTTCACGAGCAGCTCGATGCGGCGCTCGGCCTCGTCGAGATACCGCGAGCAGTGCCGGGCCAGCGACACGCCTTCCTCGAACACCTTGAGCGAATCTTCGAGCGGCAGGTTGCCCGCCTCCAGCGCGCTCACGATCTGCTCGAGTCGCGTGAGGCAGTCTTCAAACTTGAGGTCGGTCATCGTGCTCCCTGGTCGCGTCCACGCGACAGTCGAGGCTTCCGTCGTGCAGCAGCACGCGCACCGCGTCGCCGACCGACACGTCGCGCCAACTCCGCACGATGCGCCGCGCCGGCGTGAGCGTCAAGCTGTATCCCCGTCCCAGTACCGCCAGCGGCGACAGCGAGTCCAGCCGGCCGGCCGCCGCGCCCAGCCGATGGCGCGAGCGATCCAGCGCGCGGTGCATGCCGCGGACGAGCCGGCCCTGCAGGTCGATCAGCGAGCGGCGATCACGCAGCGTGCGCGCCACCGGGTTCGCCGCGCGCAGGCCGCGCTCGGCCAGGGCGAGCCGGTGGGTGGCGCGGCCCAGCGTGGCCAGCTCGGCCTGGCGCAGCCGGGCGCGCGCGTCGTCCAGCCGCCGCGCGAGATCGTGCAGCGGCCGGCTGGGGTCGGTCAGCACACGACGGCCGAGCGTCCGTTCCAGCCGGTCACGGTGGGCGCCGAGCGCGCGGCGCATGGCCCGCTGCAGCCGCAGCGTGAGATCGCCCACGCTCTCGGCCACCGCGCGCTTCTCGCGCACCACCAGCTCGGCGGCGTTGGAGGGCGTGGCGGCGCGCACGTCGGCGACGAAGTCGGCGATGGTGAAGTCGACCTCGTGGCCGACCGCGGAGATCACCGGCACCTTGGAGGCGGCGATGGTGCGGGCCAGCATCTCGTCGTTGAAGGCCCACAGATCCTCGAGCGAGCCGCCGCCGCGGCCGACGATGATCACGTCCACGCCGCCCAGCGCGTTCAGCTCGCGCACGCCCTGGGCCATCTCGGCCGCCGCGCCCGTCGCCCTGCACCCGGGCCGGCGCCAGCACGATGTGAACCTCGCCGAAGCGCCGGCCGATGACGCGCAGCATGTCGCGCAGCGCCGCGCCGCTCGGCGAGGTGACGATGCCGATCTTGCGCGGAAAGCGCGGCAGCGGGCGCTTGCGGCGCGCGTCGAAGAGCCCCTCGGCGGCCAGGCGCTCCTTGAGCTGCTCGAAGGCCAGCTGTAGCGCGCCGAGCCCGCGCGGCTCGAGCAGCTCCACCACCAGCTGGTACTCGCCGCGCTGCGCGTAGACCTCGACGGCGCCGAACGCCATGACGCTCAGCCCGTCCTTGGGCTCGAAGCGCACCCGGCGCGCGCGGTTGCGGAACAGCACGCAGCGCAGCTGGGCGCTCTCGTCCTTCAGCGTGAAGTAGGCGTGGCCCGACCCATACACCTTGAAGTTGGACATCTCGCCCTCGACCCACACCGCCGGAAACCGCTCCTCCATGACAGCGCTGAGCTGCTGCGACAGCGCCGAGACGGTGAGGACGGCGCGGTCCGGCACCCGGATCAGCGACCGCCGCCGACCTGGCGGTGGCGGCGAGCAGGGTGTTGCGCATCAGCATGGCGATCGTCATGAGGCCGACGCCGCCCGGCACCGGCGTGATCGCGGCGGCCACCGGCTCGACGGAGTCGAAGTCCACGTCGCCGGCCAGCTTGCCGGTGTCGAGGCGGTTGACGCCGACGTCGATCACCCACGCGCCCGGCTTGACCATGTCGCCGGTGACCATGCGCGGCCGGCCGGCCGCCACGCACAGGATGTCGGCGCGCCGCGCGTGGCCGGCGAGATCGCGGGTGCGCGTGTGACACATCGTGACCGTGGCGTGGCGCGCGAGCAGGAGCTGGGCGAGCGGCTTGCCGACCAGGCGCGAGCGTCCGATCACCACCGCCTCGGCACCTTCCAGCTTCGCGCCGTAGTGGTCGAGGATCTCGATGCAGCCGGCCGGCGTGCACGGCACGGTGGCCGGCGCGCCGGCCAGCAGCCGGCCGAGGTTCTCGGGATGCAGACCGTCGGCGTCCTTCGCGGGTGCCAGCGTCGCGATGACCTCGTCCTCGTTCAGCCCCTTGGGCAGCGGCAGCTGGATCAGCACGCCGTGGATCGAGCGATCGGCGTTGAGCCGGCGCACCAGGTCGAGCAGCTCGCGCTGACCGAGCCCGGCGGGGTGGATGAAGTCCTGCGTGGCGATGCCGACGCTGTCGGCCGCGCGCTTCTTGTTGCGCACGTAGACCTGCGAGGCGGGATCGTCACCGATCAGCACGACGGCCAGCGTGGGCGTGACGCCGCTGGCCGCCTTGAAGCGCTCGACGCCGGCGCGCACGTCGCCGAGCACCTTCTCGGCCACCGGCTTGCCGTGGAGGATCAACGCGAAGGAAGGCTCACGCCGGCACGCGTAGCCGCCGGATGTCGGACGCGCGCCCGGTCTCGGGATCGACGACGATGATCACGCCGTGCAGCGCGGCCGGGCCCTTGGCCGGCTCGAAGCGCATCGGCATCTGGCTGAGGAACCGCTGCAAGATCAGGTCGCGGTCCACGCCGATGACGCCGTCGGTCGGGCCGGTCATGCCGAGGTCCGTGATGTACGCGGTCCCGCCCGGCAGCACGCGCTCGTCGGCCGTCTGCACGTGACGGTGCGTGCCGACCACCGCACTCACCCGCCCGTCGAGGTACCAGCCCATCGCCTGCGACTCGCTGGTGGCCTCGCAGTGCATGTCCACCAGCACGATGGGCGTGTCCTTGCGTAGCTCGGGGATGATGTCGTCGGCCTTGCGGAACGGGCAGTCGATCGGCGTCATGAACACGCGGCCCATCAGATTCAGCACGGCCACCCGGTGCGGGCCGGCCTTGATCGTCACGTGGCCCACGCCGGGCGCGCCCACCGGGAAGTTGGCCGGACGCAGCAGCAGGTTCTCCTTGGTGATGTACTCGACGATCTCCCGCTTGTCCCAGATGTGGTTGCCGGACGTCATCACGTCGGCGCCGGCCTCCAGGAACTGACGGCACATCGGCGGCGTGACGCCGAAGCCGCCGGCGGCGTTCTCGACGTTGAGGACGCACATGTCGATGGCGTGCTCCTGGCGCAGCCGGGGGATCAGCTTGACGGCGGCCGCCCGCCCCGATTCGCCGAACACGTCACCGATCATCAGCACGTTCATGACAGACGATCCTTCCTGGCGGGCCTAGCGGGCCACTTCGACGGCGCGCGTCTCGCGGATGACGACCACCTTGATGTGGCCGGGGTACTGCATTTCGGCCTCGATGCGCTTGGAGATGTCCTTGGCCAGCTGATAGGCGTCGAGGTCGCTGACGATGTCGGCCTTGGTGATCACGCGCAGCTCGCGACCGGCCTGGATGGCGTAGCACATCTCCACACCCTTGTAGCTGAGCGCGATCTCCTCCAGCTTGGCCAGCCGCTTGATGTACGACTCGAGCACGTCGCGACGGGCGCCCGGCCGCGCGGCCGAGATGCCGTCGGCCGCCTCGACCAGCGTGGCCTCGATCGTCTCGGCCTTCACGTCCTCGTGGCCGCACAGCGCGGCGTTGATGACCTGCTTGCTCTCGTTGTACTTGGTGAGGATCTGCAGCGACAGCTCGGGATGGCTGCCGTCCTGCTCGTGGGTGAGCGCCTTGCCGATGTCGTGCAGCAGGCCCATGCGCTTGGCCAGCTTGACGTCGCCCTTGATCTCCGCGGCCATCATGCCGGCCAGCCACGCCACTTCCTTCGAGTGCTGCAGGCAGTTCTGGCCGTAGGACGTCCGGTACTTCATCCGGCCGACCAGCTTCACCAGCTCGGAGTGCAGGCCGTGCACGCCCACCTCGAAGCAGGCCTTGTCGCCTTCTTCCTTGAGGTGGACCTCCATCTCCTGCTTGACCTTGTTGACGACTTCCTCGATGCGCGCCGGATGGATGCGCCCGTCGGCGATCAGCCGCTGCAGCGACAGCCGGGCGATCTCGCGGCGATAGGGATCGTAGGCGGAGATCAGGACCGCCTCCGGCGTGTCGTCCACGATCAGGTCGACGCCGGTGTGCAGCTCCAGGGCGCGGATGTTGCGCCCCTCGCGGCCGATGATCCGGCCCTTCATGTCGTCGCTGGGCAGATCGACCACCGACACCGCGGTCTCGACGGTGTAGTCGGGGGCCAGCCGCTGGATGGTGGTGGCCAGGACTTCCTTGGCCTTTTCGCGCGCGGTCTCCCGCGCCTCCTCCTCCAGCCGCATGCCCATGAGCTGCGCCTCACGGCGGGCCTCGTCTTCCATCTGGGAGAGCAGCTGGCGCTTGGCCTCCTCGGCGGTGAGACCGGCGATCGCCTCGAGCTTGCGCCGCTGCTCCTCGAGCGCGGCCCCGAGCCGGCGCTCGGCCTCCGCGTTGCGGCGCTCGCGGTCGACCAGGCCCTTGTCCTTGTCGGTGTACTCGGCCAGCCGGCGCTCGAGCTGCTCGAGCTTGCGGGAGATCTCTTCTTCCTTGGTGAGTACACGCTGCTCGATCGACTGGATGTCTCGCTCGCGGCGGCGGGTCTCGTCCTCGAACGTCGCGCGCGCCTTCAGCATGGCTTCGCGCGCTTCCAGCTCGGTGGTGCGCTGGCGCGCTTCGGCCTCGCGCTGGGCAGTCTCGACGATCCGCTTGGCGTCGCGATCGGCGGTCTCGGCAATGCGGTGGGCTTCGCGCTCGGCGCCGCCGATGCGTCGATCACTCGACGCCTTGTGGAAGAGATATCCAACGGCAAGCGCGAGGGCAGCGACGAACGGCAGCAGGATCCAGGTCGCGTCCATCATCGCTCTCTATCCCAGGTGGGTTGTGAGCGTCAAATAGTTGCCACGATTGACAGTTTCGGTTTCACGACTTCGGGTCAGTATAGAGGCCGGTACCGGAGGGAGTCAATGTGTGGACAAACGAGGAGGAAAGTGTCCCCACCTCTGCCGTGTGCCGACGGTGTTTCGAACCTGGCAAGCCAGGTGGGTGCCGTTTATGGAGAGCTTCAGGCTTCCCCTTCAACGAGGGGCATGCTCACCGCTCTCACGTACAGCTCCCGTTGGGTTAATGAGGTTGAAACTTCCCTCCGGCATCACTAACAGCGCAGGGACAGGACCGGTTTACCCGGTGGATCGGGGGTCCGTCAAGGAGTTTGTCGCCTCGGCTATGATGCCCCGGTGCCCCGCGTCATCCTGATCAGCATCGACGGGCTCGCCCACTTCTACTGGACCGATCCGGCGGCCCGGATGCCGGTGCTCCGAGGCCTGGCCGACCAGGGCGCCGTCGCCGCCGGCGGCATGGCCACCGTGTTCGTCAGCACCACCTGGCCGTCGCACGTGAGCCTGGTGACAGGCGTCGGCCCGCGCGCGCACGGCGTCGTGTCCAACCACATCCTGAACCGCGCGAGCGCCCGGACCGAGGACCTCACCGGCGATCCCGTGTACGACGCCGCCGACCTCGTGCGGGCGCCGACGATCTACGATCGGGCCCACGCCGCCGGCCTGCGGACGGCAGCCATCGACTGGCCGGCGACGCGCCGGGCCGCCTCGCTCGACTTCAACCTGCCGTTCTTCAAGAGCCAGCGGATCTTCGAGGCTCACACCGCCCCGGGCGTGTGGTCCGAGCTCCAGCGACTCGGCTACCCGGTCGAGCGGCAGGGCGAGTGGGCCGAGCTGCCGAAGCGCTTTCTGAAGGACGCCATGGTCGCGGATCTGGCGATCGACGTCCTGCGCGGCCACGCGCCCGACCTGCTGCTCGCGCACTTCCTCTGCGCGGACAGCCACCAGCACCTCTACGGCCCGCGCTCGCCCGAGGCGTACTGGGCCATCGCCTACATCGACGGGCTCGTCGGCCGCGTGCTGGCCGCGCTGGGCCCGGACGGGCTCGACCGCACCACCGTGGTGGTCGTCTCCGACCACGGCTTCCTGCCGGTCTCGCGCGAGGTGCGTCCCAACGTCCGCCTGCGGCGGCGCGGTCTGCTGCGGCTGGACGACGCGGGCGAGGTCGCGGACGCCGAGGCGCGCTTCGTCATGAACCACGGCGCGGGGTGGGTCTATACGGCCGGCGTGGGCGACCGCGGCCGCCTGGCTCGCGACCTGAGCGGCGAGCTGGCCGCGCTCGAGGGCGTCGCCGCGGTGTGGACGCCCGAGGCGTATGCGGACCTGGGCCTGCCGACGCCGGCCGAGAACCCGCGCGCCGGCGACCTCCTGCTGGAGGCCGCGCCCGGCTTCATGCTGTCGGACGAGATGCGCGGCGAGGACGAGACCGGCCCTCCCCGGTACCGCGGCACCCACGGCCAGCGGCCCACCTATGCCGACAACCGTGCGCTTTTTCTCGCCGCCGGCCGCGGCATCAGGCGCGGCGCCACGCTGGGCGCCATCACCAGCCGCGATGTTGCGCCGACGCTCACCGCGCTCCTGGACCTGCCCCCGGCCCCGACCGAGGGCCGCCCGCTCACCGAGATCCTGGCGTAGCTCCAGCCGCGCGCCGCGGAGCTCGACGATAGCTCGTGGCCTCCGCTATCGGCCATTGCGATTTGCAATGCGTGGCTTTGTCTATACCTTCGGATACCCGGAAGCCGAACTTCAGATCTGCCTCGAGAGGACCTTCGAATGGACATCGTCTGGAACCGACGCAGGGCCGTGCTGCTGCTGTCCGTGGTGATGCTGCTGGCGACGACGATCTCGCGCGGCGCTGCCGATGACAAGAGTGGCACCCTGCGCTTCGGCGTCGGGCCGCTGCAGGCGACACCGACGGAGACGAAGAAGGCGTACGAGCCGTTCTTCGCCTATCTCGCCAAGCAGCTCGACCGGCCGTTCGACCTGGTGGCGACCACCGACTGGGCCGGCATCTCCGTGGCGCTCGCCAACAAGCAGGTCGACCTGGCGTGGATGGGGCCGTGGGGCTACATCCTGGCCCACGACGATTCCGGCGTGCGCGCCATCGCCACCGCGAAGTACGACGGCAAGCCGATCTACCACGCCATCGTGGTGTGCAAGCCGGGGCTGGTCAAGGGCTGGCCGGACGGCGGCAAGGGCAAGCGCGTGTCGTTCGCGGACGTGGGCTCGACCTCGGGCTGGCTCATCCCCACCGCGTGGTTCAAGAAGCAGAACATCGACCCCAAGCAGTACTTCAACTACTCCGACGGCGCGACGCACGCGGCCAACGAGATCGCGGTGGCCAGCGGCCAGGCCGACTGCGCGACCGACTTCGACCGCAATCGCAACGCCATGATCGAGGGCGGCAAGCTCGAGAAGAACGCCACCGAGATCGTGTGGACCTCCGATCCCCTGCCCAACGACGCCATCGCGGTGCCCAAGGACTTCGACGCCGCCCTGGCCGACCGCATCCAGAAGCTGGTGGTCGGCATCACCGACGAGCAGGCCAAGACCATCCTGCCCAATCACTACACCGGCTTCGTGGTGGCCAACCACGACAGCTATCGCATGATCGAGGACGCCGGCATCCTCGTCGGCCGCATCAAGAAGAAGTAGATGGCGATGGCGACGAGCCGGGCCGGAGAGTATCCCGAGCCCGGCCCGCGCGGGTGGGTGCGCGGCCGCGGGCGCTTCATCCTCGTCCTCGTGCTGCTCGCGATCTTCTACTCCGCCAGCTGGCACCTCGCCAGGGTCGATCCCGCCAAGCTCCTCACCGGTCTGCCGAAGATGGCGGGCTGGGCGGTCAAGGCCTGGCCGCCCGCCACCGACGAGCTGCCGGTGTTGCTGCTCCGGACGGCCGAGACCATCGCCATGGCCGCGATCGGCACGACGGCCGCCGCGCTGCTGGCCTTGCCGCTGTGCGTGCTGGCCGCCCGCAACGTGACGCCCAGCCTGGCGATCTACTACCCCGCGCGCTGGTTCCTCAACGCGCTGCGGGGCGTGGACTCGTTCGTCTTCGCGCTGCCTCTTCGTGGCCGCGGTGGGGCTGGGCCCGTTCGCGGGTTTGGGCCCGTTCGCCGGCGTGCTCGGGATCGCGCTGCACACGTGGGGCAGCACGGCCAAGCTCTGGGCGGAGGCCATCGAGAACATTCCGCCGGGGCCGCTGGAGGCGGCGGCGGCCACCGGCGCCTCGCGGCTGAAGGTCGTCTCCTATGCGCTCTTGCCCGACGTGGCGCCCAGCATGGTGTCGGTCGGACTGTTCTGGTGGGAGTTCAACGTGCGCGCCTCGACGGTGCTGGGCGTGGTCGGGGCGGGCGGCATCGGCCAGGAGCTGAAGAACTCGATGGACCTGCTGCTGTTCCCGCGCCTGCTCACGATCATCCTGCTCATCCTCGTCACGGTCACGGTCATCGACCACGCCAGCGAATGGCTCCGGCGCAAGCTCGAGTAGCCGTCGCCCCCGCCCCGCCGATCGTCGCCGCGGCCGAGGGGCTGACGAAGCGCTACGCGCCCGACGTCACCGCGCTGGCCGGGGTGAGCTTCGCGGTGGCGCTTCCGGCGAGTTCGTGGCCGTGCTCGGCCCCAGCGGCGCGGGCAAGACGACGCTGTTCCGCTGCCTGACCGGCCTCACGCGCCCGGACCACGGCACGGTCCGGATCGACGGGCAGGGGACATCTGGACCGGCGCCCGCGAGCTGCGCGCGGCCCGGCAGACCGTCGCGCTCATCTTCCAGCAGTTCAATCTGATCCGTCGCCTCACCGCGCTCGAGAACGTCCTGGTCGGTCGGCTCGCGCACGTGTCCACCTGGCGCGTGCTGCTCCGGCGCTTCACGCGCGCGGATCGCCAGCGCGCGCTCTCGTGTCTCGACACGGTCGGGCTGCTGGACAAGGCGGCGGTGCGCGCCGACCAGCTGTCGGGCGGCCAGCAGCAGCGAGTGGCGATCGCCCGCGCGCTCGCGCAGAATGCGCGTGTGATCCTGGCTGACGAGCCGGTCGCGAGCCTCGATCCGGAGTCGGCCGCCACGGTGCTGGCCTCGCTCCGCTCCGCGGGGTGGGTTGGGCGCCGGCGTGGCCGTGGTGGCCAGCCTCCACCAGGTGCACCTGGCCCGTGGCTACGCCGATCGCATCCTGGCCCTGCGCGCCGGCCGCCTCGTGCAGGACGCGCCGACGGCGCAGCTCGACGTGCACGCCCTGGAGCAGATCTACGAGCGGAGCGCGCCGTGAGCCAGCCGGCGCCCGCGCCCGCCGCCGATGCCGAGTGGGACGCCGGCGATCTCGGCTGCGGCGAGCTCGTGCTCGAGCTGCGCAATCGGCTGCAGGCGATGCCGCCGGGGCGGGTGCTGCGCTTGATCGCGCTCGACCCCGGCGCGCCGGCCGACATTCCCGCCTGGTGCCGCCTCACCGGGCACACCCTGGTGCTGGAGCAACGTCCCGTGTACCTCATCCGTCGAAAGGAGATCTGAGATGGCCAATCGATTCTGCGTCAGCCTCACTCACGCCAAGGACAACACCGACAAGGCCACCGTGGGCTTCGTCGTCGCCAACGCCGCGGCCGGCTCGGGCAAGGAGACGCTCGTGTTCCTGAGCGTCGAGGGGGTCCGGCTGGCCCAGAAGGGCTACGCCGACGACATCCGCGAAGAAGGCTTCGCGCCGCTGCGCGAGCTGATGGACAACTTCGCCAAGGCCGGCGGGACCATCTACGTCTGCTCGCCGTGCTTCAAGAAGCGCAAGCTCGACGAGAACAACCTGGTGGCCGGCGCGGCCATCGTCGGCGGGGCCAAGCTCGTCGAGTTCCTCTCCGAGGGCAGCCCCTGCGTGAGTTACTGAGCGATGGCGCTCGAGCCCGTTGACCGTCATCCCTGGCCGGCCGACGTCAGCTTCGACGGCGGCGACCTGGATTGCGGCAACGGGCTCCTGCTCCTCATCCGCCAGCACCTCGATCCGCTGGCGCCCGGTCAGCTCCTGGAGTTTCGCTCCGTCGAGATCTCGGTCGAGGAGGACTTCCCGGCCTGGTGTCGGCTCACCGGCAACGAGCTCGTCTCGTTCACGAAGACCGGTCGCCAGCGCAGCTTCCTCGTCTGCAAGGGCCCGCTGAGCAGCCGGGCCTCGTCTCGTTCACGAAGACGGTCGCCAGCGCAGCTTCCTGGTCTGCAAGGGCCCGCTGAGCGGCCGGGCCTCCGCGGCCACGGCGTCGCGCCCGGCGCCGCCGGCCTCGGTGCTCGGGCGGCCGGTCGTGGCGGTGAGCATCCCCGCGACGCTGCCGCCGCCGGCGCCGGCGGCGGCGATCCGGCCGCTGGCGGTCATGGGCATCGGCAGCTGGCCGCGACCGCGCTGGATGTTGCAGGCGATGCACGAGCACATGGAAGGCCGGCTGGGTGAGGCGGAGTTTGCGGCGACCGCCGACGATGCCGTCAGGCTGGCGCTCGACGCGCAGCTCCGCGCCGGCGTCGACGTGGTCACCGACGGTGAGCAGCGGCGCGACAACTACGCGAGCTTCGTGGGCGGGCGCCTCGACAATTGCCAGCTCATTCCCCTCACCGATCTGCTCCCGCTGGTCGACGACCCCGAGAAGTTTCGCGCCGAGCTGCAGGCCCTCGACGTCCCGGCCTCCGAGGTCCGACACCCGGCCATCTTCGGCCCGCTCGGGCGGAGCGCGCGTCCACTGGGCGGGCACGAGCACGCGTTCGTGCGTGCGCTGACCGATCGGCCGGTGAAGGTCGCGCTGCCCGGCCCGTATCTGCTGACCCGGATGATGTGGGTCGAGTGCATCTCCGACCGGGTGTACCGCTCGCGCGAGCATCTGGCCGAGGACATCGTGCGGGTGCTCCGCGAGGAGCTGCATCATCTGCTGGCCGCCGGCGTGGCCGTGGTCCAGCTCGACGAGCCCGTGCTCTCCGAGGTCGTCTTCACCGGGACCAAGAACACGCGCAGCTTCATGTGCGGAGCACTCAGCGAGAAGGGCGAGGCCGCCAAGGAGCTGGCCTTCGCGCAGAGTCTGCTCGGCCGCGTCGTGGCCGGCCTGCCGCGGGCGCGCCTGGCGCTGCACGTCTGTCGCGGCAACTGGACGCGCGACGAGCGGGCGGCGCTGGCCGGCGACTACCGCCCGCTGCTGCCGCTGCTGGCCGAGGTCCCGGTCGGCACGCTGTTCCTGGAGCTGGCCACGCCGCGCGCCGGCGAGATGGACGTGCTGGCCGGGCTGCCGTCCGACGTTCGGATCGGCGTCGGCGTCGTCGACCAGAAGCAGGAGCGGGTCGAGCCGGTCGCGGAGATCGCGGCCCGGGCCCGTCGCGCCGTCGGGCTCTTCGGCGCCGAGCGCGTCCTGACTCAGCCGCCGGACTGCGGCGTCGCCACCGTTCGCCGACACGCCGATCACCTCGGCCGTGGTCGCCGAGGCGAAGTTACGCGCGCTGGTCGAGGCCGCCGAGCTCGTCCGCCGCGGCTTAGCAGGCTGCGCCGACACGCCGATCACCTCGGCCGTGGTCGCCGAGGCCAAGTTACGCGCGCTGGTCGCGGCCGCCGAGCGCCGCGCGGAGCAGGCTGCGGAGGTTGACCTCAGACTTCGGTGAGGAGGTGGCAGGCGGCGGGCGGGATGTGGAGGACCACGCGGTCGCCGACGGCGTGGCGGATCGTCGGGGCGACGATCACGCGCAGGGCGATGGCGCTGCCGTCGAGCGCGATCAGATAGTCGCGCGAGTCGCCCAGATAGATGTGGCGCCGCACCACGCCGGGCAGCACGTTGACCCCACCCGCCGCCGGGGGTTCGCCGCCGGCCCTGACCTCGATGGCGTGGGGGCGGATGGAGAGCGCGCTGCGCCGGGCCGCCGCGGGGCCGGCCACGGCCAGCCGGAGCACGACGCCGTCCACCGTCGCCCGATCCCCCTGCACCTGGCAGTCGAGGATGTTGCTGGCGCCGATGAAGCGGGCGACGAACGAGGTGCGCGGGCGCTCGTAGATCTCCTCCGACGTGCCGATCTGCTCGATGCGTCCGGTGTTCATCACGGCGATGCGATCGGAGGTCACCATGGCCTCGGCCTGATCGTGCGTGACGTAGATGGTCGTGATCCTGAACTCGTCGTGCAGGCGCCGGATCTCGAAGCGCATCTCCTCGCGCAGGGTGGCGTCCAGATTGGACAGCGGCTCGTCGAGCAGCAGCGTCTCGGGCTCGACCACGAGCGCCCGGGCCAGCGCCACGCGCTGCTGCTGGCCGCCGGACAGCTCGCTCGGGTAGCGATCGGCCAGCGCCTCCAGGCGGACGCGCTGCAGGGCCTCGAGCACGCGGCGGCGGATCGGCTCGCGCGCCACCCGGCGCATCCGCAGTCCGTAGGCGACGTTGGCGGAGACGGTCATGTGCGGCCACACCGCGTAGCTCTGGAAGATCATCGACATGTTGCGCTGCTCGGGCGGGATGACGGCGCCGGGCCGCGAGAGGACGCGCTCGCCCACCCGGATCTCGCCGGCGTCGGGTGACAAGAATCCGGCGATCAGCCGCAGCGTGGTCGTCTTGCCGCATCCCGACGGGCCGAGCAGCGAGACGAACTCGCCGGGCTCGATGCGCAGGTCGACGGCGTTGACGGCCACCACCTCGCCGAAGCGCTTCGTGAGCCCGGCGAGCACGACGCCGCCGGTCATTCCTTCATCCCGCCCAGGAAGTTCACGCCGACGATGCGGTAGCCGGCGGCGATGACGACCAGGTTCACGGTGAGCAGCAGGCAGCCGATCGCCGTCACCGCTGGCCACGAGCCGAACTCGTAGTTGTCCAGGATCGTCACGCCAATCACCGTCGTCTTGTTGGTGAAGAGCAGTATCGAGGCGCTCAGCTCCCGCAGAGAATAGATGAAGACGATGAACCAGCCCGCGAGGACGCCCAGGCGGATCAGCGGCACCGTCACGTCCCGGAAGGCGGCGATCGCGCCGGCACCCGCGATCCGCGCGGCTTCCTCCAGCTCGGGGTGGACCGCCTTCACGGCGGCCGCGGTGTTCATGAAAGCGTACGGGAGGAACTTCGTGAGGTAGGCGATGAACAGGATCCAGAGCGTGCCGTAGAGGGCCAGCGGCGGCCGGGTATATCCGGCGAAGAGGCCGACGGCGAAGACAATGCCGGGGATCACCATCGGGGCCATCGCAAGCCCGCGCAGCACCGGGGCCCCGGCGATCAGCCGTCGCTCGGCTGTATAGGCGATGAGCGCGCCGAGCGCACTGGCGGCCGTGGCCGCCGTCAGGGCCAGCACCGTGCTGTTGCTGATGGCCCGCTGAGCCGCGCTGCTGGTGAACAGCACGGTCCGAAAGTGGTCGAGCGTGAAGTTGGCCGGCCCGAGTGGCGCCGACCAGGTCCGCGCGGTCGCGTGGAGGAACAGGAGCACGTAGGGCAGGACCGCCGAGCAGGTCAGCACGAGCAGGCAGAAGCCGAGCATCGGCCACCGCCCCCAGCCCAGATGGATCAACCGGCGCGCCCCGCCCTTGCCGGTGAGGGTCACGTAGCTGCGCCGCCCCAGCAGTCGCGCCTGCAGCCACAGCAGCGCCATCGTCACGAGCAGCAGCGGCAACGCCAGGGCCGCGGCCACGCCCACCCGCCGGGGATACTCGAAGAGCGCCCGGATCTCGGTCGTGAGCAGAAAGATCCGGGCCGGAATGCCGATCATGGCCGGGCTACTGAAGAGCGTGAGGGCCTCCAGGAAGGACAGGATGAATCCCGCGAGCAGCGCGGGGAGCACGAGGGGCAAGGTGATGTTGAGCAGGGTGCGCCGCGGGCTCGAGCCAAGGATGCTGGCCGCGTCCTCCATGTCGGCCGAGACCAGGGTGAGGGCGCCGGAGATCAACAGGAACGCGAACGGGAAGCACTCCAGCACGGCGACGAATGTCACGCCCGGCAGCGTGAAGATGTTGACTCCCCCGGTCCCGTGGGTGAGCGCGCGGTACCACTTGTTCAGGATGCCGGCGTTGGGCCCGGCGAGGATGATCCAGGCCAGCGCGGTCAGCAACCCCGGCGTCACGACCGAGCCAAAGACCAGGATGCGCATCAGACCCCGCCCCGGCATGTCGGTGCGGGCGATCGCCCACGCCATCGGCGTGGCGATCAGCACGCTCAGCAGTCCGACGCTCGTGGCCAGGATGAAGGAGTTGACCGCCGGGGTCCGGAAGGCCGGCATGGTGGCGGCCGCCCGATAGTGGCTCAGCGTGAAGGCGCCCGCCTCGTCGCGAACGCTCTCCACCACCAGCCACGCGATGGGGTAGAGAACCAGGAAGGCCAGCAGGCCGGCGAGCGCCAGCCAACCTGCCGACCGTCCCATGCTAGCCGCCGAAGACGGCCGAGAACCGGTCGCGGACGGCCTGAGTCTCCCGCGCGATCTCTTCGGCGTCGAGGATCAGCGTCTTGAGATCCTTGAGCGGCCGGAACCCGGCCGGCGCCTTCACGTCCGGGTGGGTCACGTACACGTAGTGATCCACCAGCCACTGCGCGTGCTCGAGCGAGAACAGATAGTCGACGAACACCTTGGCCGCGTTGGGATGCGGCGCGCTCTTGAGGATCCCCGTGTAGTCGTGGCTGACGACCACGCCCTCCTCAGGGTAGTTGATCTCGAGCGGCTCGCCCTTGAGCTTCGCCTCCCACACGGCATCGCTGTAGGCCTGAGCGTTGAGCGGTCGCTCGCCGTTGACCAGCAGTGGAATCGACTCGGCGGACGAGCGGACGACGATCGGGTCGTTGGCCTTCAGCTTCTGCAGAAAGTCCCAGCCGCCGGACAGCTTGGCCTGCCACATCAGCCAGTCGACGGTGATGCCGCTGAACTTCGGATGGCTGACCGTCAGCTTGCCCTTCCACTTCGGCTCGTAGATGTCCTTCCACCGCTTGGGGGCGTCGGCGGCGCTGATGAGCTTCGGGTTATAGGCGATGAATTGCACGTTGACGTAGTACTCGTTGTACAGCCGGTCGCCGGCGCGATACTTCGCGTCGAATTTGGCGGCGTCTCGGGGCAGATAGGGCTCGAGCATGCCCTTGGTCTTCATCTCCACCGCCGCGGCCACGAGCGCGATCTCGAAGACGTCGGTGACCTTCAGGCCCGCCTGATGCTCTTGCATCAGGCGGCTGTACTGCGGGCCGGACGACATCCGCGTGATGTCGGCCTTGATGCCGGTGTGCTTCTCGAAGCGCTTGCCGATGTCCTCGCAGTACGCCTGCGGCAGCGTGCAGTAGTGCACGACCGCGCCTTCCTTCTTCGCGGCGGCGTACACCTGTGGATCGCTCACCCAGGACGGCACGGCGGGCGTCTGGGCCGACGCGGCCAGAAAGACCAGACCGCTGGCGAGCACCACCGCCCCCACGACCAGTGACTTGAGTGTCCGTGTCATAGCTCTCGCTCCTCCGCTCAGCGGCGCTCGGGCCTGGGCTAGCCGAGCTACTCGGTGACCGCGCTCTCGGGCCCCGGCACGGTCTGGCGCACATCCTCGTCGGTGGAGACCGGCGGCGTCAAGCCGGCCGTGGACGACGCGCGTCAGGCCGGGCGCCAGTGCGCGCGGTCGATCCCGTAGACGAGCGCGGCGTGGCCGAACAGCTCGGTCTGGCCGCGCAGCGTCTCGCCCAGGCGCTCGGCCACGCGGATCGACGGATCGTTGCCCGGACGGATGAGGCTGATGAGATGGTCGCGCCCCAGCTCGGTGAAGGCGTAGGCCATCGCGCGTCGCGCGCCCTCGGTGGCGTAGCCCTTGCCCCACGCCTCCCGCCGCAGCATCCAGCCCAGCTCGAAGTCCGGCCAGCCCTCGGGCTCGAAGAACCCGATGCGGCCCAGCAGCGTGCCGCTGGCGCGCTCTTCCACGGCCCACAGCCCGTAGCCGCGCAGGCGCCAGTGCCCGAGGATCATCGCCATCTGCCGCCAGGCATCGCTGCGCGCGAGCGGTCGGCCCTCACCGAGATAGCGCATCACCTCGGCATCGGCGCAGATCGCGGCGTACGTCTCGAAGTCATCCTGACGGAAGGCGCGCAGCCGGAGCCGCTCGGTCTCGAGGATGACCATCACGACCTCGACGGCGTCAGGCGCGGCGGGGCGGCGTCGGACCGGGCGCCAGGCGGTCGAGCATCTCGACCAGCGCGCCGATGCGCTGGCCCACGTCGCCGTCCTGGCGGCTCTGGTCCTCGCGGGCGCGGAACAGCTCGTCGGTGATGTCGAGCGCGGCCAGCGTCAGCGCGGCCATCGGATCCTTCATCCCGCCGCGGATGAGCGCGCCGACGCGCTCTTCCAGATATTCGGCGAGCTGGCGGAGATAGTCGGGCGAGGCCTCCGTACGAACGGTCAGTGTCTGGCCGAGCAACGTGATCTCGACCCGGCCGGGCGTGCTCACGTCCCATCTCCGAGGTCGAGCCGGCCGATGTCCTTGAGAATGGCGTCGATCTGTCCGACCACCTGGCGGCGCTCGTCGTCCAGCCGCCGCACGTCGCGACGCAGCCGCTCGTTCTCGTCGCGCAGGCGCACCAGCGTCTCGCCCGCCCGCCGGACCGCATCTTCCAGTCGCGTCAGCCGCTCGGGAAGCTCGTCATTCATCGGCGTGTCTGCCAGCATCCGCTGTCCTCACGAGCCACGCAGGGTGAGCCCCAGCTCGGCGCCCACTCGCGCAGCCACCCGCCCGTGGATGGTGTTGATCTCCTCGTCGGTCAGGGTGCGGTCCTCCGCCTGGAACGTCAACCGCCAGGCCACACTACGCTGTCCGTCGGGCAAGCGAAAGACGTCGAACACGGCCACCTCGCGCAGCAGCGGCCCGGCCTCGCGACGGATGGCGGTCTCGACGGCCGCCGCGCTCGGCCCCGGGTCGGGAACCAGGAAGGCCATGTCGCGCTCCACCGAGGGAAAACGCGGCAGGGCCTGATAGCGCTCGAAGGTCCGCGACCATGGCAGCGGATCGAGACGGACGGCGGCCGCGAAGACCGGCGCGTCGATGCCGAGTGCGGCGCGCGTGCCCGCCGCCACCTCGCCGAACTCGGCGACGACCTCGCCGGCGGCGGTGACCAGACTCGCGTGGCAGTCGGGCTCGAAGCCACCGAGCGCGCCGCCCGGGCGGGTCGAGGTGCGCACGCCGAGCGCGCCCAGCGCGTGCTCGGCCAGGCCCTTGGCGTCGTACACGTCGCCCGCGCCGCCGCCGTCACGCCACGAGGGCTCGCCGCGGGTTCCGCTCACCGCGAGCGCGAGCCAGCGCGGCTCGCGCGTGGCCGTGTCGCCGTCGGCGGAGGCTTCGTACGTCTTGCCGATCTCGAACACGCGCAGCTCGCCCTGCTGGCGTCGCGCGTTGGTGGCGACGACGCCGAGGATGCCGTCGAGCGGATGGGCTCGCAGGTACGCCGCGTCCTGGCTCAGCGGATTCAGCAGGCTCAGCGGCTCGCCCGCGGCCAGCGCCTCGTGGCGGGCGCGATCCGTGAAGCTCGAGGTGACCGTCTCCAGCAAGCCCGCCCCGGCCAGCGTGCGCCGGAGCAGATCTTCCTGCCGGAGCCGGTCCGACTCGCGGGCGACCTCCACCGTCTGACCGCCCGGCAGCGTCGAGGGGATCTTGTCGTAGCCCCAGACGCGGATGATCTCCTCGGCGAGGTCGTCCTCCATCGCCAGGTCGCGCCGGAAGCTCGGCACCTCCACCTCGAGGATCGCCCCCCGCTCGCGCACCGCGAGGCCCAGCCCGGTCAGGATCCGCCGCGCGTGCGCCCGCTTCGGCGCCACGCCCAGCACGCGCTCCACGCGCTCCATGCGCAGCCGCACGCGCACGGGCTTGCGCCGGCGCGGGTACGCGTCGAGCAAGCCGCGGGCGACCGCGCCGCCGGCCAGCTCGGCCATGAGCTGCGCGGCCCGATCGTTGGCGTCCAGCAACCCCTCGATGTCGGCGCCGCGCTCGAAGCGATAGGCGGCGTCGGTCCGGAGCGAGAGCGCCCGCGACGTGCGGCGGATCGAGCCGGGATCGAAGTACGCGCTCTCCAGCAGCACCCGGGTGGTGCCGGCGCTGACCTCGGAATTCTGGCCCCCCATCACGCCGGCCAGGCCGATGGCGCGCTCGGGATCGGCGATGACGAGCATCGAGGCGTCCAGCGTGCGGGCCTGCCCGTCGAGCGTGGTGAAGCGCTCGCCCGCCGCGGCGCGCCGCACGACGATGGTGGCGTCCGTCACGCGATCGGCGTCGAAGGCGTGCAGCGGATGACCGAGCTCCCACAGCACGTAGTTGGTGACGTCCACCACGTTGCTGATCGGCCGCAGACCGCAGGCGCGCAGCCGCGCGGCCATCCAGGCCGGCGAGGGCCCCACGCGCAGGCCGCTGATCACCCGCAGCGTGTAGCGCGGGCACAGCTCCGGCGCCTCCACCCGGATCCTGGCCAGCGAGCGCGCCGACTCGTCGCGACTCGCGCGGCGCGATCTTCGGCGGGCGCAGCCGCGCGCCCGTCAGCGCCGACAGCTCGCGGGCGACACCGAGCACCGACAGGCAGTCCGGCCGGTTGGGCGTGATCTCGATCTCGAGCACGTGGTCGTCGAGGCCCAGGTGGGCCACGAGGTCGGCGCCGAGCGGCGCGCCGGCGTCGAGCAGCAGCAGGCCGGCCTCGTGCTCCTCGCCGAGCCCCAGCTCGCGCTCCGAGCAGAGCATGCCGTGCGACTCCACGCCGCGGATCTTGGCCACGCCGATGGCGCGGCCGCCCGGCAGCGTCGCCCCCGGCGGCGCGAACGCGGCCCGGGCCCCGACCGCGGTGTTGGGCGCCCCACACACCACCGAGAAGCGCGCGCGCCCGGTGCTCACCCGGCAGAGCAGCACGCGGTGGCCCTGGCCCTCGCCCACCTCGCGCTCGATGGCCTCGATCTCGCCGACGACGACGCCGCGGAGATCGGGCGCGATGGGCGTCACGCTGGCCACGTCGACGCCCGCGTTGATCAGGCGATCGGCCGCCTGCTCGGCCGTGAGGTCGAGGTCGACCAGCTCGCGCACCCAGCCGTACGGAATCTTCATGTCAGGAGAACTGCCGGAGGAAGCGCAGGTCGTTCTCCTGGAACAGACGGATGTCGTCGATGCCGTACTTGAGGATCGTGATCCGGTCGATGCCCATGCCGAAGGCCCAGCCGGTGACCTCTTCCGGGTCGTACCCGCCGTTGTCCAGCACCTTGGGATGGACCATGCCGCAGCCCAGGATCTCCAGCCACCCCGACTGCTTGCACAGCCGGCAGCCCGAGCCGCCGCACAGGAAGCACAGCACGTCGACCTCCGCCGACGGCTCGGTGAAGGGAAAGAACGAGGGCCGGAAGCGGATCTTCGAGCGCGGCCCGAACATCTCGCGGGCGAAGAGCTCCAGCGTGCCCTTGAGATCGGCCATCGTGATGTGATGGTCCACCGCGAGGCCCTCGACCTGGTGAAACACCGGCGAGTGCGAGGCGTCGGCCACGTCGCGGCGGTACACGCGCCCGGGGACGATGATCTTCAGCGGGGTCCGCCCCTTGGCCGCCTGCATGGTGCGGATCTGCACCGGCGAGGTGTGCGTGCGCAGCAGCGCGGACTCCGACAGATAGAAGGTGTCCTGCATGTCGCGCGCGGGATGGTCCTTCGGGATGTTGAGCGCCTCGAAGTTGTAGTAGTCGGTCTCGATCTCCGGGCCCTCGGCCACCGAGAAGCCCAGCCCCACGAAGATCGAGACGATCTCGTCGCGCACGCGACTCAGTGGATGGATACCGCCGAGCGGGGGCCGGCGGCCGGGTAGCGTGAGGTCGAGGCGGGCCTGCGCGCGCTGCTGCCGGCGCTCGCGCTCGGCGGTGTCGGCCAGCCGCGATTCCAGCAGGGCCTCCAGCGTGCGCTTGGCCTCGTTGGCGGCCGCGCCCACCACCGGCCGCTCGTCGGCCGGCAGTGAGCCGAGCGAGCGCAGCAGCTGGGTCAGCTCGCCCTGGCGTCCGAGGAAGCGGACGCGCAGGGCTTCGAGGTCGGCCGAGGACTCCGCCTGCTCGATCGCCACTCGGGCCTCGCCGGCGATGGCGTCGACGCGCGGGTGCGCAGCCGGACTCACCGGGCTACCTCCTCAGCGCGCCTGCGCCTTGGCGGTCTCGGCGAGCTTGGCGAAGGCCGCCGGGTCGCGAACCGCCACCTCGGCGAGCACCTTGCGATCGAGCAGGATGCCGGCCTTCTTCAGCGCGGCGATGAACACGGAGTACGAGAGCCCCGCCTCGCGGCAGGCCGCGTTGATCCGGGTGATCCACAACCGCCGGGCCAGACGCTTCTTGGCCTTGCGATCGCGGTACGCGAATACGCCCGCCCGCAGCACGGTCTCGGCGGCGGTGCGGTACAGCCGCGAACGCCCTCCGACGTAGCCCTTGGCCTTCTTGAGAATCTTCTTGCGACGCTGTCTTGTCTTGGCGCCGCCCTTCGCGCGTGGCATGCCTTCGGCCTCCTCGGCCTAGAGATAGGGGACGAGCACGCTCAACCGTGGCTCGTCCGCCTTTGAGATCATTCCCGCCTTGCGGAGCCGGCGCCGCCGCTTGGGCTCCTTCCCCTCCAGCTTGTGTTGCTTCCAACCGCTGGCGCGCTTGAGCCGTCCCGAAGCGGTCCTCTTCAACCGCTTCGCCGCCCCTCGTTTCGTCTTCATTTTCGGCATCTCATCTCTCCATGGGAGGTCCCGACATGGCCCGACCCGCCGCAACATACACGACGGTGCGGAGCCGTGGCGCGGCTCCGCGGCGGCCGTTGCGGGCATGGGGGCCATCTCGGGGCCCCCATGTCAATGCTGGCTGGCTTTGGGGCTGAGCATGATGTGGAGCATGCGGCCTTCCATGCGGGGGTTGTTCTCGGCCACCGCGATGTCCTGCACGGACTCCACCATCTTCTGGAGCATCTTCCAGCCCAGCTCGGTGTGGGCCATCTCGCGGCCCTTGAAGCGCACCGTCACCTTGGCCTTGTGCCCCTCCTCCAGGAACCGGCGCACGTGCTTGACCTTGAACTCGAAATCGTGGCGCTCGGTCTTGGGCCCCATCTTCACTTCTTTGACGAGAATGACCGTCTGCTTCTTGCGCGCTTCCTTCAGCCGCCGGGCCTGCGTGTACTTGTACTTGCCGAAGTCCATGATCCGGCACACCGGCGGGTTCGCCTCCGGAGCCACCTCCACGAGGTCGAAATCCTGACTGCGGGCCGCCTCCAGCGCTTGCTGGGTCGGCATGACGCCGAGCTGCTCGCCGTCGGCGCTGACCACGCGGACCTCGCGAACCCGGATGGCTTCGTTGATGCGGATGTCTCTCGCTTGGCTCAGAGGGGTGGCTCCTCGTGCGTCCCGGCGTGGCGGGGCGTCAGACGGTGAAGTGCGGCGGCGCCGCTCACGCGCGGCCCACGGTGAGGTCGGGCGAACGCTGCGCGATCTCGCTGGCGAGATCGGTCACGACCCGGTCGAGCGGTACGGCGCCGAGATCCTCGCCGGTGCGGCGCCGCAGGCTCACCGCCCCCTGCTCGGCCTCGCGGCCACCGACCACCAGCATATAGGGGATCTTGCGCATCTGCGCGTCGCGGATCTTGTAACCGAGCTTCTCGTTGCGGTCGTCGAGCTCGACCCGGACGCGAGCGGCGCGCAGGCGCTCGTGCACCGAGCGGGCGTACTCGCCGAACTTCTCGGAGACCGGCAGCACGCGCGCCTGCACGGGCGCCAGCCAGGTCGGGAACGCGCCGGCGAAGTGCTCGGTCAGGATGCCGATGAACCGCTCGAACGAGCCGAAGATGGCCCGGTGGATGGCCACCGGCCGCTTGGCCTGCCCGTCGGCGTCGATGTACGTCAGGTCGAAGCGCTCCGGCAGCATCGTGAGGTCGAGCTGGGCGGTGGCGATCTGCCAGTCGCGCCCCAGCGCGTCCTCGATGTGGATGTCGATCTTCGGTCCGTAGAACGCGCCGTCGCCCGGCTTCAGCTCGTAGGGCAGCGCGTCGGCCTTGAGCGCGTCGTGCAGCGCCTGCTCGGCGACGTCCCACTGCTCGGGCGTGCCGAGGATAGTCCGGCGGCCGGGTGGCCAGCTTGAACGAGGGCGTCAGGTTGACGAGCTTGTAGAACTCGCGCACCAGCTCCAGGACGTTGCGGATCTCGCCCTGCGCCTGGTCGGGCCGGCAGTAGATGTGGGCGTCGTCCATCGTGATCTGCCGCACGCGGAACAGGCCGCTCAGCGTTCCCGATCGCTCGTTGCGGTGCAGGCGGCCGATCTCGGCCACCCGCAGCGGCAGATCGCGGTACGAGCGGAGCGCGTGCCGGTAGATGTAGGTCGACTCCGGGCAGTTCATCGGCTTGAGGCTGAAGGTCTGCTCCTCCACCTCGAGCTTGAACATGTTGTCGCTGTAGTGCTCCCAGTGCCCGGACTGCTCCCACAACCGCTTGTTGACCATGATCGGGGTGGAGGTCTCCAGGTAGCCGCTGGCGTCGTGCACCTCGCGCCAGTACTTCTCCAGCTCGCGGAAGATCACCATGCCGTTGGGCAGCCAGAACGGCGCGCCGGGCGCCACGTCGTGGAAGACGAACAGGTCGAGCTCGCGGCCGAGCTTGCGGTGGTCGCGCTTCTTGGCCTCTTCGACCCGCCACAGGTACTTGTCCAGCTCCTCCTGGCTCAGCCAGGCGGTGCCGTAGATCCGCTGCAGCATCGGGTTCTTCTCGTCACCACGCCAGTAGGCGCCCGACGAGGACAGCAGCTTGAAGAACCGCACCTTGCCGGTGGACGCCACGTGCGGCCCGCGGCAGAGATCGATGAAGTCGCCCTGTCGATAGAGCGAGACCTGATCGTCGGCGATCCCCTGGATGATCTCGACCTTGAAGCGCTCGTCCCGTCCGCGGAAGAAGTCGACGGCCGCGCTCGCGGCTCATCTCCTGCCGCTCGAAGGGCAGGTCGGCCTTGGCCACGGCGCGCATCTCGTCCTCGATCCGCGCGAGATCCTCCGGCGTGAACGGTGTGCCGCGGGCAAAGTCGTAGTAGAAGCCGTCCTCGATGGCCGGACCGATCGCCAGCTTGACCTCGGGGAACAGGCGCTTCACCGCCTGGGCCATCACGTGCGAGGTGGAGTGACGCAGCGTGGAGAGCGGCGTCGGGTCGCAGTCGAACTCGCCGGTCAGCTTGAGATGTCGCTCTTCTTCAGACTCGGCCATACACTCCTGAGGACTGGGGGGTTGGTAGGCTCGGGCGGTTTCGAACCGCCGACCTCCTCTGCGTCAGAGAGGCGCTCTCCCACTGAGCTACGAGCCTGTCCAGAGTGGCGCTCATGCTACACACCGGTTGATAGCAGTGTCAAGCCAACGGCCCGGAGTTTCAGCAGTTTCGTGAGTCAGTGTAGCAGGTTGGTCAGCGACGATTTGACGATGAGGTAGACGAAGCGGGCGCGGATCGGCACCCCCGCGCTGCCCGCCTTCGTCGTGCTCATCATACTGGCCGGCACCGGCGGAAAGGGGGAGGCCAGCTTGATGGCGTTGGTCGCGTACTCGTCGTAGACGTCGTACTCGGACTTGCGCACCAACTCGACGAACTGCAACCGCCCATCCTTGAGAATTCCGAACTCGATTTCCAGCGTGGCTTCCCTGTATTCGCAGTTCTGCCCGGACTTGAGGCAGGGATACACCCAGTTCGCCTGGATCCGCCGCCGCACCTGCTCCAGGTAGTCGTTGAAGCGCGGGTTGTCGGAGTCGAGCGGAATGGGCTCGCCCTCGATCCCGCCGCGCCCCGGCAGCCCGGTGCCCCCGGCGCCCCCGGCGCCCCGCCGAAGCGCCGTCCGCGAGTCCGGCGCCGGCGGCGCCGAGGGCTGGCCGCTCGGCGGTAGGCTCGCGACTTTCTGCTCGGCCGGCGGGCGGGCGGGCGCGGCCGGCCCGCTCGGAGCCGCCTGCGGCTCGGGCGCCGGCGCCGTCGCCTTGGGCGACGGCTCGGGGGGCGCCGGTGTGGGCTCCGTTCCCTTCGGGACGGGTGGCAACGGTTCCGCGGCCTTTGGGGCCGGCGGTGTGGGCGCCGGTGCGGGAGCGCGTGGCGTGCTCGCGACCTGCCGCTCCTGCGGCGGCGCCGGGACTGTCTTCGGCGCGAGCGCCGCCTTGGGCGGTGGCGCCGGCGCCGTGACTGCGGGAGGCTTCGGTGCTGCGGGCGGACTCGGCGGGCTCGGCGGGCTCGGCCTGCTGGGCGGCGCCGGCGCCGACGGTGAGCCGGCCGGAGCCGGCTCCTCCGGCTTCGGAAGCTCGACGATCAGCGAGTCGCCCTTCTTGACGTCCCGGCGCGAGTGCGGCAACAGCAGCCCGCCCCACAGCACCACCGCGACGATCGCCAGGTGCAAGAGGATCGACGCGAGGATACCGATGGTGACCCGGCTTGGCCGCCACTGCCGGAGGAATTCCCAGAGACCCATCCATGGTGATTATAAGTCGCGGTCGACGGCTTGGGCGATCTTACGCACGCGCGTCATCAGCGCGGCGAACCGGTCCGGCTTGAGCGACTGCGGGCCGTCGGACAGCGCCTCCTCCGGCTTGGGGTGTACCTCGATGAGCAGGCCGTCGGCACCCGCCGCCACCCCGGCCATCGCCATCGATTCCACGTACTCCCAGTGCCCGGTCCCGTGGCTCGGATCGACGACCACCGGCAGATGCGTGAGCTTCTTGAGCACCGGCACGGCGTTGAGGTCCAGCGTGAAGCGCGTGGCCGTCTCGAAGGTGCGGATGCCGCGCTCGCACAGGATCACGTTCGGGTTGCCGCCGGCCAGCACGTACTCGGCGGACAGCAGCCACTCCTGGATCGCTGGTGGACATGCCGCGCTTGAGCAGCACCGGCTTGCGGGTCTCGGCCACGCGCCGCAGCAGCGAGAAGTTCTGCACGTTGCGCGCGCCGATCTGAAGAATGTCGGAGTGCTCGGCCACCAGCTCGACCTTGTCGGGCTCCATCACCTCGGTGATCACCGGCAGTCCCGTCTCCCGCCGGGCCTCGTCCAGCAGCTTCAGCCCCTCGGTCTCGAGCCCCTGGAACGCGTAGGGCGAGGTGCGCGGCTTGAAGGCGCCGCCGCGCAGCACGCGCGCGCCGGCCGCCTTCACCCGCACCGCGACGTCCATGACCTGGAAGCGTGACTCCACCGAGCACGGCCCGGCCATGACCACGATGTCCCGGCCGCCCACCGCGACGTCTCCCACCATGACCTGCGTGGCCTGTCGCTTGACCTCGCGGCTGGCCAGCTTGAACGGCTGCAGGATCGGCGTGACCGACTCCACGCACTCGAGCGACTCCAGCGCGCGCAGCCGCTCCTTGCCGCGATCGTCGCCGATGGCGCCGATGACGTTGCGCAGCTCGCCGTGGATGGTGTGCGGCGTGTAGCCCATGGTGCGGATGCGGCGCTCGACGTCGGCCACGTCGGCCTCGGTGGCTCCGGACTTCAACACGATGATCATGACGGCCTTCTCCTCCCTCCCTGGGGTCGGAACAAAAAGGCCGCGGGCTCGAGCCCGCGGCCTGGAGGGATCGGCGCCGCGGGCTTCGTCTGCCCGCGGCTCCTGGAAACGTCAGGTCAGAGCCGGTGGGCAGACTCCGGTGAAAAAGTAAAAGTAGTAGAAGCCCGTCCGCGTGCATCCGGCTGCCCATAGCGTGCCGCGTACTCTACGGTTCCCGCGCGGGGGGTGTCAAGCGCTTTCCCGGCGGCTTGTGGGCGTGGGGGCTGGTCTTGCGATGGAAGCGGCGGATGATCTTCTCGCGATAGTAGTAGAGCGGCAGGCAGATCGCCGCCACGAGCGCGATGAAGAACAGCGCGTAGATGTACTGCTGCTCGCCGACGTGGGCGCCGAAGTACGAGCTGATCCAGGTGCCGGGCAGCCGCCCGATCGTCGAGACCACCGCGAAGACCCAGAACGCCATCGGGCTCATCCCGAACAGGTACGAGATGATGTCCTTCGGGAAGCCGGGGATCAGATAGAGGATGAAGCAGAGGATCGCGCCCTCGGCCTCGATGATGAAGTTCATCTTGTTCCAGTGGTGCTCGGAGAGCCACGGGCGGATCAGCGGCTCGCCCCACATCCGGCCCAGGCCGAAGCACACCAGCGTGCCGACGGTGAGGCCGATCGTCGAGTAGAACATGCCCCACGCGGTGCCGAACAGCGCGCCGCCCACCGGTCCGGTGATCTCACCCGGGATGGGCGCGATGATCACCTGCATCGCCTGGATCGCGATGAACACCAGGGGCGCCACCCAGCCCCACGAGGCCACCGTGGCCTTGAGGAAGTGCTTGTCCCGGTACAGCCGGACCACGAAACGGATCGAGGGGGCATCGGTGGCGACGAGCCAGACGATCGAGGCCCAGCACGGCAGCCAGCGACAGGGAGGCCAGTGCCCATCGAGTGGGCCCGCTCCACGTCATCGGGCCCCGTTTACGGCGTTCGGTCACAGCGTGGGGCGCCGGTCGCGCCAGGGACACGCCGCCTCGAACGCGGCCGCCGCGGCCAGCACGGTGCGGTCGGCGTGGCGACGTCCCACGATCTGCAGGCCGACCGGCAGGCCCTCCTCGGTGAAGCCGGCCGGGCACGCGAGATCGCCGGGCTGTCCGGTGAGGTTGAACGGGTACGCGAACGGCATCCAGCCCAGCACCGAGACGTCTTGCCCGGCGATCTCGCGCGGCACGCCGGCGCCGAGCGGGAACGGCGGGCACCGCGGTCGTCGGCGTCAGCAGCAGGTCGAAGCGCTCGAGGAACAGTCTGCACCTCGTGCCAGTAGACGTGCGACCCGGCTCATCGCGCGCGCAGGTAGTCGCGCGCGGTCACCGCGCCGCCGCGGCGGATGAAGCGGACGAGCGAGGCGATCCATGATCGGCCTCGCGCGCCGGCAGGGCGTCGGTCCACGCCGCGTAGAACTGGGCGGCGATGATCGTGGCGAAGGCTTCCTCGGGATTCTCCCAGCCGGGATTGACGACCTCGACGTGGCAGCCGAGCGCCTCCTCGAACGCCGCGGCCGCGTTGCCGCACACCTCCAGCACCTTGTCGTCCACCGCGGCGTAGCCGAGGTCCGGCGTCCACGCCACGTGCAGTCCCCTGACGTCCTCGTCGCACGCCTCGAGATAGGCGCCGGGCTCGCGGGGCAGCGAGATGCGATCGCGGTCGTCACCGCCGGCGACGACGTCGAGGGCGAGAGCCGCATCGCGCACGGTGCGGGTGAGGGGGCCGACGTGGCCGACGTGGTCCCAGCCCCGGGAAGCCCACGCCCTGAGGAACGCGCCCGTAGGACGGCTTGAAGCCGACCAGCCCGCAGAACGCCGCCGGAATGCGGACCGAGCCGCCGCCGTCGGTGCCGAGACGCGATGGGCCCGAGTCCGGCGGCCACCGCGGCCGCCGCGCCGCCGCTCGAGCCGCCCGGCGTGCGCTCGAGGTCCCAGGGATTGCGCGTGAGGCCGAAGAGCGGATTGTCGGTGAGCGCCTTGTGGCCGAACTCCGAGGTGTTGGTCTTGCCGAGGATGACCGCGCCGGCCGCGCGCAGGCGACCCGACCGGGACGGCGTCTTCTTCCGGGATCAGGTCGGCGAAGAGCCGGGAGCCGCCGGTGGTGCGCAGGCCGCGCGTGTAGAGCACGTCCTTCAGCGACACCGGTACTCCGTGGAGTGGACCGAGCGGCTCGCGCTTCATCACCGCGATCTCCGCCTCGCGGGCCATGACGCGGGCGAGGTCGGCCGTCACCAGGCAATAGGCATTGAGACGCGGGTTGAGCTCCTCGATACGAGCGAGCAGCGCAGCGGTCAACTCGACGGGGGACAGTTGCTTGTCGCGGACCAGCGCGGCGATCTCGAGCGCCGACCGCCAGGCGAGATCCTCGTGAATCAGGGGACCCTCCTCGGCACTGATCGCCATTGTATCATCCGGCTCGTGGGCGAAGTCGCCGGCGCTGAAATTCTCCGCGACGCGCGCGGGCGGCGCATCGGCGAGCGCGACCGCTGGGGCGGGGACGTCGCCCACCTCACCTGGACTCGTGATGGTGCGCTGGGCGAGGCCGCCGTTCGCCTGCCCGACGGCGCGTGGCTCTTCATCCACCCCGGCGCCGCGCGCGACGCGCGCTGGGGCCCCTCCGACGTGCTGAGGCTGGACGACAGCGAGGCGCCGCTCACGCACTTCGCGTCGGTGAACTGGGCGGCCATCGATGCCATTCCCCCGCTGGCCGAGCCGGCTCGCCTGCCCCCGGCGCGGGCACCGCGGTGCTGAACCTGATCGCCGCCCTCGCCGTCGACCAGGGTCGCACCCGGCTGGCGTACCGGGGTCCGTACCCCACCGAGCAGCTCTTCGTCGCGCTGCTCGAGGCCTTCCGGTGGGAGGCGGACGACGTGCCCGACGATCCGCTGGCGATCTTCATGGCCGGCGGGCTGACGTGGACGCCCGCGCCCTTCTGCCGCGCATTCACGCCCGAGGGCGCGTACGTGCAATCACGGCAACGCATCGAGAAGGTCGTCTGGCGTGCGCGCACCTACACGCGCGCCGACTGGCAGGGGGTCGAGCGCCAGGCGGCCCACCGCGTGCACGACGTCGGCGGCCGCGTGCACTGCGTGCTGTGGGCGCTCGGCAGCGCGCTGCAGACGCACCTGGCCCTGACGGTCGAGGGCGACGTGATCGCGGCCTACGCGCCCGAGGCGGTGGGCTCCGCCCAACCGTGCGGGGCCGAGGTCGCCGCCGGGCTCGTCGCGGTCGTCGTCGCGTCGAGCGCGCCGCCGCTGGCCGAGGCGATCCGCGCCGTCGCCGCTGACCTGACGTTCACCTGGGCGCCGCTGGCCGGCGAGCTCGCCGAGATCACCGAGGCTCACGCGCGCCTGTCGGGCGCCATGCTCGTGGCCCTGCGCGCCCGGCTCACGGCCGCCGGCAGTCGCGTCGAGCAGGTGCGGCTGGGCTTCGCCGCCCTCGCCGAGCTGGCCGCCGCAGCGGGCGATGCGCTACGCGGCCGAGCTCAACGACGACTCGCCGCGGACTCGGCGCCGGCCCAGAACCGCGCGCTGACCGCCGAGCGTTCGGCAGCAGACGCCGCCGCGAACGCCCGCGAGATCGGCCAAGCCGTCGAGGCGCTGCTGGAGACCGCCGCTCAGAGCACGTGAGCGAAGCGAGATCGACGGACTCGAGGCCATGCGCGGGGGCCTGCATCCGAGGCGACGATCGCGAAGCGCCCCGGGTTCCCCGGGGCGCGGAGCGTGGGGGGGGGGCAGTCGAGCCATGACGATCGCGGAGCCCCGGTTCCGGGCGTGAACGCAGGGGGGGGGCATTTCAGAGCCATGACGATCGCGGAGCGCCCCGGGTTCCCCGGGGCGCGAAGCGTGGGGGGTGTGGGGGGCCATTTCGGGGCCCCCCACGTCTAACTAATCGCGTGAATGATGAGCCAGACGTTGAACGCGATGAACGCGGCGACCGAGACGGTGGACAGCAGCACGTAGCCCGCCCACAGCTGCTCTTGCCGGCCGAAGCGCCAGGGCGCGCGGCCGGTGACCAGCCGGGCCACCCAGCTCGAGGCCTCCTGCTTGAGCGTCGGCACGCCGAGCACGTCGACCAGCACGTGGTAGCCGTCCATCTCGATGAAGCAGAACGGGTAGAGCGCGACGACCAGCGCCTGCCACTGGATCATCCCCGAGGTGGCGGCGAAGGCCTGGGTGAAGCTGCCGAGCGGCGCCTGCGCGGCCAGCAGGAACCAGAGCGAGCCGAGCACCAGATGCACGAGCGTGCCGGCCACCGCCGTCACCACGCGGGCCTTGCGGCTGGCCATGAAGATATCCGTGACATCCACGTAGAACGTCGGCACGAAACCGTGCAGGAACGTGAAGCCGAACTCGCGGACGCGACGCCGGTAGTGGACGAGGGCCAGGCCGTGGACGATCTGGTGCGCGGCCACGGTCAGGAAGAACAATCCCTTCACGCTCAGCACCGCCTTGAGCGCGTGCCCCCCGAAGCCCGAGACCACCGTGTCGGCCTCGCGCCAGAGGTGCGCGCCCGCGACCAGGCCCGCGATCCCCAGCAGGATGCACGCGACCACCGCGCCGCGCGTGAACAGGAGAAAGCCGCCGAACCGGTAGAGCCAGACGAAGACGCGGTGCACGTTCCGACTGGAGATGTTGATCCGCTCCAGCGCGGTCAAGCCGATCTCCAGCGCCTTGGCCACCGGAATGCGCCGGTTGCGGGCCAGCGCCTGGCGTAGCCGCGAGGTCGGCGTGAGCGTGAGCAGATGCGCGCGCTGCAGCTTGCGGATCAGCGCGGGAATGATGTCGAAGTCGAAGGCGCCGTAGCGCAGCACGTAGGCGGTCGCGATCTCCTGCAGCGAGGTGCGGCCGTCCATCTGCTCCCACAGGAACTTCTCGGGCTCGGTCAGCAGCAGGAAGCGATCGGTCGTGGTGTTCTTGAGGAAGAAGCCGCGCTGGCCGGCCACCCGCGAGGCGACCTCGGCGAGCTCCCACGAGTCGTCGGCCACCCGCTTGGGGCGCGACTGCACGAAGGCGGTGGCGCTGCCGATCTGGCGGACGTCGAAGCCTTCGTCATCACGCCGGACCAGCAGCTCGAGCTGCGCCCGGCGCGGCGGCGGACTCGAGGGCGTGGCGGCGGTCTCGCTCATCGCGCGTCCAGATCCAGGCCGGTCGCCTCCAGACCCCAGCGCGTGACCTCGGCCACGAGGTCACCGGAGGCGCGCAGCCGCTCGATGAACACCTGCACGAGCGCGTGGAAGAACGCCGCCGCCGCGCGCGGGCTCTCCTCGGTGAGCCGTCGCAGGCCTTCGCGGTCGAGCACCAGCAGGCTCGACTCGGAGTCGGACTGCACGGTCGCCGAGCGGGGCGAGTGATCGAACAGGGCCATCTCGCCGAAGAAGTCGCCGGGCCCGATGCGGGCCAGCACTTGCTCGACCCGTCCGGTGACCGGCTTGGAGATGACGATCGAGCCTTGCCGGACCAGGAACATCTCCTCGCCCACGTCGCCCTCGCGGAACAGCACCTGCCCGCGCTTGAGCGCGCGCTCACGCAGGCTCGCGCCGAGCACGCTCAACTCCGGGACGGCCACGTCCTTGAACAGGCGGACCTCGCGCAGGAAAGCGACCGTTTCGGCGGGGCTGGCCACCGCGCCTGCCGCCCGGCTAGGTGGCCACGCGACGGATGAGGGCGCTGTGGAAAGCCTGTGCGCGCTCCGTCGCCGAGGTCTGGCCGAGCCGGGCCAGGGCGCCGAGCACCGTACGGCGCTCGGTCTCGTCGAGCTCGTACTGAGCCAGGATCTCGTCGGGCGACTTCTGCAGCTGGGCGAGGAAGTCCGGGTCGATCATTGCTCGTCCGATCAGCTCGGGAAGGCGAGGCATGGCGTGCCGATCATACCAGACGCAAATCAGCGGAAAAAGGCCCCGCCCAGCGCGACGAGGCCGCAGGCGAGCAACGTCGCGCCGGCGAGCGGGGCGAGCGCGCGCCAGGCAGGCGCGGCAGGCGTGGCCGGAGGCTCCACGCCCACCCAGGCCACCACCGGCCTGAACGTCCAGGAGGCTCGCGTCATCGGATCGTCGCCGGGCCGTAGCACCACGAGCGCCAGCGGGATGTCGCCAGGGGGCGTCGGAACCCACGACACGGTGACCGGTGCGCCTCGCGCCGGCAGGCGCGGACGAAACGCGACCGGCCGGGGCGACCAGGCGCCCTCGGGCGTCAGGAACGCCGCCTCTTCGGACTGCTCCCACATCAGATAGACGTCGAACTCGCCCACGTCACCCCGAGGGGTGATCTGCAGGCGGACGGGCTGCCCCGGGCCGACCCGGGCCGGGGTCACGTCGAGCGCGAACGGCGGCGCGGGCAGCGCGGCCTCCGCCAGCGCGGCCAGGCCGACGACCACCGCGAACACGAGGGCTTTGGTCACGCCGGCCCCGTGGGGTGGCGGCCCGGCACCAGCAGGGCGAGCGCCGCCGTCAGGCTCAGCACGCTCACGACCAGCCCGATCTTCAGCGAGCGCGGCTCGAACCGGAACTCGACCTCGTGCTTGCCGGGCGGGATCCAGACCGCGCGGAACGCGTGGTCGGCGCGCCAGAGGACCGCGTCGCGCCCGTCCACCCGCGCGCGCCAGCCGGGGAACCACGTATCGGTCAGCACGAGGTACGCCGCCGCGCCAGCCGCGGTCGTCACGCGCACACGCGTCGGCCCGTACTCGCGGATGTCGGCCGATGCCTCGGTCGGCGGCCCGGCCTTCGGCGGCGTCACGCACCCTGCCAGCACGACCTCGTGGCGGAGATCGACGGCGTGCTCGCGGATCAGCCGCGGTGCGACGGCGTCGTCGACGCAGCGCGCATGGAATGTCAGGAAGGCGCGGGGCAGCGCGCGGTCGTTGACGAACACCCGCGCGTCGCGGCCGTCGTACCCGAGCGTGAGGTGCGGCCAGAGCGGCCCGGCGCCAGCCGGCAGCATCACGTAGCGGACGCCGAGGAGATCCACCACCGGCGAGGTGAGCACGGCGGCCGGACTCACCGCCTCGCTGCCGACGACCGCGAGCGGATTCTGCAAGTAGCCCCGCACCAGCGCGCTGCCGGTGCCGACCGAGCCGACGAGATCGGCGATTCGCCGCGGCGTGAGGCCGTCGTAGCCGTGCGGCTCGAAGAGCCCGTAGAGAACGCCGACGTGCCCGGGCATCGTCGTGCGGGCCAGGCCGGGCTGGGACTGGATCCAGGCGATCGCGGGCGTCTCCGGATACAGCCAGTGCTCCGGCACACTCGGCACGTAGGCGAACGCCGGCGGCACGACGCTGAGCACCTGCAACGTCACCAGCGCCGGCCCCCAGGCGGCACCGCCGACCGCGCCCCAGCGCAGCGCGACGAGCGCGGCCGCCGTGAGTCCGGTGAGCGCCAGGGAGAACTGCACCCACAGCGGCCAGGTCAGGCCGTGCGCGCCCGACGCGGCGTGATGCGCGGCCACCCACGCAAAACCGCCGCCGGCCAGGACGATGAACCAGCTTCGGATCGGCCACCAGCGCACGGGGAACTCACCGCGCGCCAGCGCATCCACGCCGAGCGCGCCCAGCGCGGCGATCCCGAATAGCAGATAGGGCATCAGCCGGAGATTCGTCCCCAGCGACAGCCCGGGCAGCGACGCCGCCGCGCTGACGCCGGGCGCGCCGTAGTGCACCGCCGCCACGACGATCACGAAGACCAGAAAGAAGCGCGCCGCCGGGCGAGGGCGGCCGGCCAGCGCGCCGAGGGGCGCCAGCAGGAGCGGCACGAGCCCGATGTAGGTCGAGACGATGTTGAACTGCCAGCGGCCCCACGCCTGGGCGCCGCTGCCGAACGCGTACGGCATGAGCAGCGTGATCGCGGCGGCCGGCGGCACCGCGAACGCCGGCATCCACTGGCTGCGGTACGCGAGCACCGTGCTCTCGCGCGCGTACTCGGCGAACGGCAGGAGCTGCACCGCCGCCAGACCGACGCCGAGCACCGCGCCGAGCAGGCAGCGTGCGAGGAACCACCGGTCCGTGCCGCGCGCGAGCGCGAGCGCCCACACGCCAGCGGCCAGGAGCGCGTGGAACGCGCTCTGCGGATAGCCGGCGAACAGGTCGAGCGCCACGATCAGCGCGAGTCCGACGATCCAGCGCCACTGCCGGGGCTGGCGCAGGCGCTCGATGGCGCCGAACAGCAGCGGCACGAACATGATGGTGCTGCCGAAGGCCCAGCCCACCCACCCGACCAGCGTCGTGGAGAACTCGAACCCGAGGGCGCCGATCAGCGCCGCCGTGACGGCGAGTCCGAGGCCCGCGCGCAGGAACCAGAACATCGCGAGGCCGGCGCCGACGAGCTTGAGCGCGGTGATCAGCGTGAGCGCCGGCGCCGCGGGCAGCAGCCACGCCAGCCAGGTCAGCGGGAAGAGCAGCGCGGTCTGCGGATTGGCGAAGAACGGTGCGCCGGCGTACGCGTGCGGCACCCAGAGCGGGAAGCGACCGGCCTGGATCTCGGTACCACTCCAGAGCAGCGCGGGGTGAAACCACTGCGTCACATCGCTCAGCGCCGGATTCGGAGCGCCCGCGTCGGCGGTGAGGCCCTGCCACGGATAGCCCGTGTAGAGGTTGGCGGCCGGCGACCAGGCCCGGCCCGTGACGAGTGCCGGTACCGCGAGCACGAGCGGCAGCAGAAGGATCGCGACGGCGAAGACCTCGGCGCGGCGGTGCCGGAGGGATGTGGGCGAGACGGTCACCCTTTCCCGACTCTACGGCTTGTCCTTTGCGCGGGTCAAACTCCTGCGAATCCTTCGGCCGAGGTTGGGCGTTGTATCCGACAGGGGTTCGCCCCGAACGCGACCTCGAGGAGGGTGGCTATGCACCGGATACGGATCGTGGCCCTGGTGGTGGCTCCTCTTCTGATGCTGGCTCCCCTGCTGGCCGGCTCGATGGTCGCGGCCGGCTCCAACTACGCCCCCGGCAGCCTGGATCGCTATTTTCGCCTGGAATGGCAGGTAGTCCCGGCCTCGAGCGGCTCCGTCCTGGAAGGCTACGTGTACAACCTGGCCAACATACCGGCCGATCGCATGACCCTGGAGATCAATCTGCTGGACGGCTCCGGCAGCGTGGTCGGCAAGAGCAGCACCAGGGTCCTGGGGGGCGCACCCGCAGGCAGCCGTGCATGGTTTCAGGCCAAGGTGCCGACCGCGGCGAACTACCAGGTGGAGGTCCAGTCCTTCGACTGGATCCGCATTGGCGGCGGGATGTAAGCTCCTGCCGCCTGACGCGGTTCAGGCGTACCATGGTCCTGCCATGACGCCGACCCGCGGTCTCTATCTGGCCGGCCTGTTCTTGCTGCTGGCGCTCACGCCGACGCCGGCCAGCGCCCAGAGCCAGGCCGGACCGGCGTATGTCACGCGTGTCGTGGACGGCGTCACGCTCTATGCGGACATCGCCGGCCACATCGAGGTCGTGCGCTACCTCGGCGTGCGAGTCCCGCGCATCAACGATCCCAGCTACGGGAATTCTCCCTACGCGGCCTCCGCGCGCGAAGCCAACCGCCGGCTGGTCGAGGGCCAATGGATCTGGCTCCTGTTCGACCGCGAGCCCCGCGACGCGCAGGGTCGCCTGCGTGCCTGGGTCTGGCGTGACGCACTGTTCGTGAACGGCGCGCTCGTCCACGGCGGCTGGGCGGTCGGCGCGGCCACCGATCCGCAGCTGGCCGAATATTTCGCGACGTTCGAGTCGAGCGCTCGCCAGAGCGGTCGCGGGTTGTGGCGAAGCCCCCGCTCGATCGCGTTCTATCAGCCGCAGCCGGTCACCCTCGGCGACGACGACACGGACGGCTCCGATGCGTCCGACACGCGGGTCTTCTCGGCGCCGGCACCGTTTCCCCCGCCCCAGTCGTCGACGCCCAGCCGCACGTCGGCGCCCTCTCCGGCGGCGGCCGCGCCCAGCGTGTCGAGGTCTCGGGTTCGTCGATGACCGGAGGCGCGGGCTACAGCACTCCTTCGCGAAGCAGCGGCTCCGCACCGTCAAGTAGCCGCCGGCCTCGGCACCTGAGCCGCGGGCGGCACCGGGCTCGCTGCGCTCACGCCGCGCGGCGCCACCGCCGCAGCGCAACGAGCGCCCAGATGGCCTCGACCACACCGAACGGCCATGCCCCCTGCAGAAATCCGTACGCCGATCCCAGCGCGCACGCGCCCGCGAACGCCAGCACGAACCACCGGCTGCGCGCCTCGAGCGCATAGCACACCAGCATCGCCACGACCGCGAACAGACCGAACAGCGTCAGCGGATCGAGCCTCGGCACGCTGCAACAGTAGCCGACTTCGACTGCAGGCCACGCGCCGACGTGGGCCGGGGCTACCGACATGGGGTCCCTGGAACCACGAGGCGGCAGGCCGCTTTGAACCGGCCGCGGCTGGGCTCCATCGGATGCGGGGCGCACGGTGATGGGCGGCAGGAACGAGTTCCAGCGGACCCCATGTCGGTAGCCCCCGGCCCACGTCGGCGCTGTCCTCTCGATGAACCGGCCGACGAAGGCAGTGCGCAGCTTCGGCATCAGCAGCATCGGTCAGGAGCTTCGGCGGTCAGCGCTTGAGGAGGTACGGCACGTCGGCGACGACGAGGTTGCGGCGGAAGAGGAGCGCGCCTTTGACGAGGAGGGCGGTCTGGTTGTGGAGGATGTGCTGCCACCAGCGGCGGGGCAGGAACTCCGGGAGGACGACGGTGACCATCTGGTCGTCGCCGCGGGACTGGATGTGGTCGATGTAGTCGAGCAGCGGGCGCAGCAGCGAGCGGTAGGGCGAGGTCAGCACCACCAGCGGCACGCCGAGACCCCAGCGCGCCCACTTCTCTTCGAGCCGGGCCGTTCTGGGCGGGATCCGTCTCCACATAGACCGCGCGCACCGCGGCGGTGGGCGCCAGCGTCCGGGCGTACTGGATCGCCCGCACCACGCCCCGGTGCACGTCGCCGATCAGCACCAGCACGGTGTGCTGGAACTCCGGCGGCGAGTCGAAGCCTTCCAGCGAGAGCCCGAGGGCCACCTCTTCGTAGTGCCGCCGCATCGCCAGGAAGCTCGCGACCAGGATGGGAATGACGAGCACCACGATCCAGGCGCCGTGGGTGAACTTGGTCACCGCGATGACCACGGCCACGACGCCGGTGGCGACGGCGCCGACGCCGTTGATGACCAGCCGGCGCCGCCAGCCTGCCCGCGCTCGCGTCCACCAGTGCCGCACCATGCCCGCCTGCGACAGGGTGAACGAGATGAAGACGCCGACCGCGTAGAGCGGGATCAGCGCGTGGGTGCTCGCCGCCGAAGATCACGATCAGCAGCGCGGCGAAGCCGCGCCAGCACGAGGATGCCGTTGGAGAACACGAGGCGATCGCCGCGGACTGGCGAACTGACGCGGGCACGAAGCGGTCGCGCGCGAGCAGCGACGCCAGGCGCGGGAAGTCGGCGAAGCGACGTGTTGGCGGCCAGCACCAGGATGAGCGCGGTGGAGGCCTGGATCAGGTAGTAGAGCAGGCCCGTGCCGAAGAGCCGCGCGGGCGATCTGCGACACGACGGTCTCGCTCTCGGCGGGCAGGATCGCCGAGCGCCGAGGCCAGCACCGTGATGCCGACGAACAGCGTGCCGAGGATGAGCGCCATGCCAGCCGAGCGTGATGGCCGCGTTGCGCGACTCGGGCGGCCTGAAGGCCGGGATGCCGTTGGAGATCGCCTCGGTGCCGGTCATCGCCGTGCAGCCCGAGGCGAAGGCGCGGAGGACCAGGAACCAGGTGAGCGCCTCCGTCGACGCGACCGGCGACGGCGCCGCCGGCGGCAGCGTCCCCGTCAGCAGCCGGATAGGCCCCGACGGCGACGAGCAGGCCGAAGCTCACGATGAAGACGTAGGTCGGCACCGCGAAGATCCGGCCCGACTCCCGCACGCCGCGCAGGTTCGCCAGCGCGATCACCGCCACGCACAGACGACGCCGAGCGCGACCTTGTGCGTGGCAGAGCTCGGGGAAGGCCGAGGTGATCGCCGCCACCCCGGCGCCACCGACACCGAGACGGTCAGGACGTAGTCGACCAGCAGCGCCGCCGCCGCGATCAGGCCCGGGCACCGTGCCGAGGTTGTCCCGGGCGACGATGTACGAGCCGCCGCCGCTCGGATAGGCGTAGATCGTCTGCGGTACGAGATGACGACGATGACGAGCAGCGCGGTGATCGACAGCGCGATCGGCACCGCGAGGTGCGACAGCGGCCGCGCCGGCCAGCACCAGCGACCAGCAGGATCTCCTCGGTGGCGTAGGCGACCGAGGAGAGCGCGTCCGACGAGAAGACGGCGAGCGCGACGCGCTTGGTGAGCCGCTCGTGTCGCGCCTGCGCCAGCGGCATCGGCGGCCCGACGACCCAGCGCTTCAGCAGCGGCAGTCGCATACGTCAATCGATGCTACGCCGGATGCGCCGGCGCGAACCGCGCTCGCCGGATTTTTACGTGATTTTTACGTCGCCGGCCGGTGTCTTAACAAGCGCTTGAGGGTCGCGCTGGCAGAGTACTCACCAGGAGGACACGGCAACGATGTGTGATACGCCCAGACCTCCCGGACCTGCCGTCGTACGCCCTCGCTGGGGTCTGCTCTACGGGGCGGCCTTCTCACCGCTGGCGGCGCTCGCCGTCGTGGAGATTTCGGCGCCCCCCAATGTCATCCGGACGCTCCTCCGCTTCGTCTTCGCGGTCGGCGCGTTCGTGGGCATGGCCGTCTGGGTGCGCACGAGTCGGACGGCGCTCGACATGCTGAACTGGTGCGCGTGTGCCGGCGCCACGGTGACCATGCGGGTAATCGAGTCGCGACGCCCGAGCCCGCTCACCGAGCTCGACGCGCCGGCCCACTCGCCGGCCTGGACCGAAGAAGAGCGAGAGCTGGTGCTACGCTGAGCGGGCGCTTCGGCGCGCCGTTCTACGGCTGTTGAATCGCTGACAACCGCCACGCGTTCGGCCCGACCGGCCGGACGAATGTCCAGTACTCCTCGAACCGCACGGGCTCGGTGCGGCTGCCGTCCACGACCTGCCCGGACTCGTCGGTCGTGTAGTCGAGCACACTCGCCACGAAGGCGACCGTCACGAAATCCTTCCCCTGCTCCTGCCAGGCCTCGGTGACGTCGGTCGACCGCACGGCGATGTTCTCGAGCCGATTGATGCGCCGCTGGGCTCTCAGCTCTGCGCACTGCGCCTGCATCCGGTCGTTCATCTCGGACGTCAGGCTGTCACGGGCCGAGCCCATATCGCGCGCCATCCAGGCGGCCTGCACCTTGAAGAAGATATCCGACGCCGTCGCGGCCATCCGCGCCTGGTCGAAGGCCGCATCCATCTGCCGGATGTGGTCGACGCCGACCTGCAGATCCGTCGGCCCGGCCGGCGGCTCGAACGTCGCCACCGACGCCGCGCTGCGGTCCGGCGACCAGCTCTGTCCACCGCCCGGAAGCGCCGACGTCCCGTAGCCACCCGCCATCGCAGGCTGGGACTCACGGCGGCGCCGCAGGAACGAGAACGCGAAGTAGGCGAGCCCGCCGAGAAGCGCGATCTCGAGCAAACCGAAGCCGCCGCCGAACCCATGGCCCATGCCGCCGAAGAGCATGCTACCGATCAGACCGCCGAGGACGAGCCCGCCCAGCCCACCCATCAGGCCGGCGCCCCAACCACTGCGCTGCGGCATGGGGGATGTGGGCGACGTGGCCGGCGCGGTCGGACGGCTCGGCGACGTGGGCGAAGACGATGGCGTCGAGAAGCCGCGCGAGCCACGGCTGCCCCCGGAGGACCCGCCTCCCGCGCGCGCCCACGCCGTATCGCCCGTGACGAGGGGCGTGGAGAGCACGCCCGTCGTGGTCGCGAGCACAAGCGCGATCGTGGTGGCCGCTAGCTGGCGCTTCATGTCGTGTTCCTCCGTGGGAGCTGTGGCACTGCGTGGGCGACGCGCACACCTGATAGTAACAGGTCCTAGCGGACCCGGGAGATTAGGAGGAGCCGCCGCGCTCTCCCCCGTGGCGCAACGTGTCCATGCGGGTGGTCGAGTCGAGACGCCGAGCCCACTCACCAAGCTCAGCCCGCGGAGCCGGGGCTCGTCAAAAGAACGAGTAGTAGAGGGCGAACGTCAGGGTGTCCAGGGCGTGTGACGTCGGCGTCCCGTCATTCCGCGTGCTGAACGCCGGCCGATTCGCCTGGTCGTGTCGATATTCGAGTCGCCCCACCAACCCCCGCCAGATCTTGTACTCGACCGTGGCGGTCACCTCCCACAGATCCAGGTTGTGGCCCGGAAGGACGGTCTCGCTGGCTCGCACGCTCTGCGGATCGGAGAAGTACTCCGTGCGAAGCACGGTACGCAGCGCCTTCGTCCAGTCCCAGCCCACGTACCCGGCCACGCCGCCCCAGCGCGAGTTCGTATCCTTGCGTGTGCCGAGCGCAACCAACGCGGGATCGTTCTCCTCGCCGGCGAAGTCGAAGTTCACGGCGAGCGTCAGATGCTCGATGCCCGTGTAGAGGATGGTGGTGTCCACGATCCACCGATTGTTGACGTGGCCGTGCATCTGGTTGCGGTTCTGCTCGGGGCCGACCAGGTAGTTGACCGTCGCCGACAGGGTGTCCGTGGGCGTGAAGGCGAACGAGCCGATCGGTCGGAGATGGCCGTTGTTGTTGTCGGAGTTGTCCCAGCCGTTCGTGAAGCCGGCCGTCATGCTGAACCACTTCGCGAACGGGTAGGTCACCAGAAGGCCGGTGTGGGTGTAGGGCGTGCCCAGCGTGTAGAGGAACGAGCGTGAGAAGTTCAGGTTCTTGGGACTCTCGTAGACCTCGTAGCCGATCAGCGTGGCCCACTTGCCGGCCTTCAGGGTGAGGCCCTCGCCGAGCGGCACCAGGAACGAGGCGTACGCCTCCGGTAGATCGTACTTGGCCGTGTTGCGGAAGAACGGCCCCTGGTCGTCGGAGTCCCGGAAGATTCCCAGCGAATGGTTTTTCTGTGAATCGATGCCGGCGGTAATCACCGCCCCGTAGCCGAGCCGATACCGCGGAGAGGGATCCTTCTTCACGCTGAACTCCGCGGCGTTGAACGTGTACCCCTCGTCGTGGTCGTAGAAGCGCAGGTTGTTGACGTCGCCGCGCCCCGGCGTCCCGAGGTTCACCACGTAGCTATTCTCGATATAGCTGAACAGCATCAGCTCCTCGAGATAGCTCTTGGCCTCGCCCTCCGGCGTGGCCGGCCGGCCCAGCACATCGGCGACGGATTTCTGGGCGACCGCGGTCGCCGGGGCGCCGATGACGGCCAGCGCGCGCAGAGTACGAGCGTCCACACACGGATCATGGGTCCCCTCCGTCGACCGCGATGGGGCGAGAGGCCGCTACTTGCCGTCGAGCGCCAGGTTCAGCGCGCAGCACGTTCACGCGCGGCTCGCCGAGGAGTCCCGAGCTGGCGACCCTCGATGTGCCGCTCGACCAGTTCCCGCACGGCGGTCTCGTCGAGCTTGCGCGCCTGGGCCACGCGGCCCACCTGATAGAGGGCGGCGGCCGGGCTGATGTGCGGATCGAGCCCGCTGCCCGAGGCGGTGACGAGATCGACCGGGACCGGCGCCGTGTTGCCCGGGATCGGCCGCGCGCAGCGCGTCGACGCGCCCCTGCACCGCCTTGATCAGCGCGGGATTGGTCGGGCCCAGGTTGGAGCCCGGACGAGGCGGCGGCGTTGTACGGCGAACGGCGCTGGTCGCCGAGGGACGGCTCCAGAAGTACTTCGGATCGTCGAACGGCTGCCCGATGAGCGCCGAGCCCACCGGCCTTGCCGTCCTTGACGATCAGGCTGCCGTTGGCCTGGCGCGGGAAAGACGACCTGCGCGATGCCGGTCACGAGCAGCGGGATAGGCGACGCCCGTGACGACCGGTGAGCAGCGACCAGCGAGACGATCGCGGGCCGGATGCTGAGTCGCATGCATGGCTCGTCCGTCTCCGTCTACACCCAGCCGCAGGGCGACCAGGATCATGTCGATGAGCTTGATGCCCGGGAACGGGATGATGATGCCGCCGACGCCGTAGATCCAGCAGGTTGCGGCGCAGGACGGCGGCCGCGCCGAGCGGCCGGTAGCGCACGCCCTTCAGCGCCAGCGGGATCAGGGCGATGATGATCAGCGCGTTGAAGATGACGGCCGACAGGATCGCGCTGCTGCGGCGTGGCCAGCTGCATGATGTTGAGCGCGTTCGAGCGCCGGGATAGGTGGTGGCGAACGCCGCCGGGATGATGGCGAAGTACTTGGCCACGTCGTTGGCGATGCTGAACGTGGTGAGCGCGCCGCGCGTCATCAGCATCTGCTTGCCGGTCTCGACGACCTCGATCAGCTTGGTCGGATTCGAGTCGAGGTCGACCATGTTGCCGGCTTCCTTGGCCGCCTGGGTGCCGGTGTTCATGGCCACCGCCACGTCGGCCTGGGCGAGCGCGGGCGCGTCGTTGGTGCCGTCGCCCGTCATGGCCACCAGCCGGCCCTCGGCCTGGATGTCGCGGATCAGCTTGAGCTTGGCCTCCGGCGTCGCCTGCGGCGAGGAAGTCGTCGACGCCCGCCTCGGCGGCGATGGCCGCCGCGGTCAGCGGGTTGTCGCCGGTGATCATGACGGTCTTGATGCCCATCCGGCGCAGCTCGCGCGAAGCGCTCCTTGATGCCGCCCTTGACGATGTCCTTGAGCTGGATGACGCCCGAGCACGCTTGGCGCCGTCGGCCACCACGAGCGGCGTGGCGCCCGCCTTGGCGATCGTGTCGACGGCGCTGCGCACCGTCGGCGGGAACGGCGCCGCCCAGCTGCCTGGACGTAGGCCTCGATCGCGTCGGCCGCGCCCTTGCGGACCTGGCGGCCGTTCAGGTTCGACGCCGCTCATCCGCGTCTGCGCGGTGAAGGGCACGAAGGTGGCGCCGAGCTTCTCGACGTCGCGCTCGCGGATCGCCGTACTTCTCCTTGGCCAGCACGACGATGCTGCGGCCCTCCGGCGTCTCGTCGGCCAGCGAGGCGAGCTGCGCGGCGTCGGCGAGGTCGCGCTCGGTGACGCCGGCGCGCCGGGACGAACTGCGGTCGCCTGGCGGTTGCCGAGCGTGATCGTGCCCGGTCTTGTCGAGCAGCAGCACGTCGACGTCGCCGGCCGCCTCGACCGCGCGGCCCGACATGGCGATGACGTTCTTCTGGATCATGCGGTCCATGCCGGCGATGCCGATGGCCGAGAGCAGCGCGCCGATGGTGGTCGGGATCAGGCACACGAGCAGCGCCACGAGCACGGTCACGGTGACCGGCGTGCCCTGCCCGGCCGCGCCCACGCTGTAGAGCGAGATACGGCAGCAGCGTCGCGGTGGCGAGCAGGAAGATGATGCGTCAGCGCCGCCAGCAGGATGTCGAGCGCGATCTCGTTCGGCGTCTTCTGGCGCTTGGCGCCCTCGACCAGCGCGATCATGCGGTCGAGGAACGCCTCGCCCGGGTTGGCGCGTCACTCGCACGACGAGCCAGTCCGAGAGCACCTGCGTGCCGCCGGTGACCGAGCTGCGGTCGCCGCCGCTCTCGCGGATGACCGGCGCGCTCTCGCCGGTGATCGCGCTCTCGTTCACCGAGGCGACGCCCTCGATGACCTCGCCGTCGCCGGGAATGAAGTCGCCGGCCTCGACGAGCACGACGTCGCCCTTGCCGCAGGGCGGCGGCCGAGACCGTCGTCGTACGCCGGCGTCGCGCTCGCGGCTCGCGGCCAGCCGCTTGGCCTGGAGGTCGCGCCGCGCCTTCGCGCAGCGACGCCGCCTGCGCCTTGCCGCGCCCCTCGGCCATCGCCTCGGCGAAGTTGGCGAAGAGCACCGTGAACCAGAGCCACACCGACACCCAGAAGATGAACCAGGCGGGCGCCTCGCCCTGGCCGACGAGCGGCCTGGACCCACAGCAGCGTGGTGAGGATGGAGCCGACGTAGACGACGAACATCACCGGGTTCCGCACCTGACGCCGGGGCGTCAGCTTGCCGGAACGAGTCGACGACGGCCTGCCGGACGATCGAGCACGTCGAAGAGCGACGCGCGCCTTGACGGTGCTGGCCATGGTCCGTCATCTCCTCACTTCGGCCGCGATCAGCGTGAGGTGCTCGACGATCGGGCCCGAGCGCCAGCGCGGGAACGAAGGTCAGCGCGCCGACGAGGATCACCACGCCGACCAGCAGCACCGACGAACAGCGGCGTGTGCGGTGGGCAGCGTGCCCGGGCCCGCCGGCACGATCTTCTTGCGCGGCCAGCGAGCCGGCGATGGCCAGCACCGGGACGGCCAGCCAGTAGCGGCCGAAGAGCATCGCGAGCCCGAGCGCCGTGTTGTAGAAGGGCGTGTTGGCGCTGAGCCCGGCGAAGGCGCTGCCGTTGTTGTTGCCCGCCGAGGAGAACGCGTAGAGGATCTCGCTGAAGCCGTGGGCGCCCGGGGTTGGCCATGCCGGCCTTGCCCGCGGCGGTGCCAGCACGCCGACGGCGGTGCCGATCAGCACGCAGCGCCGGCGGGATCAGGATCACCAGCGACGCCATCTTCATCTCGTAGGCCTCGATCTTCTTGCCGAGGTACTCCGGCGTGCGGCCCGACCATCAGCCCGGCGACGAAGACGGCGATGATGGCGAACATGAGCATGCCGTAGAGGCCGGAGCCCACGCCGCCGAAGACGACCTCGCCGAGCTGGATCAGCCACATCGGCACCAGGCCGCCGAGCGGCGTGAAGGAGTCGTGCATCGCGTTGACCGAGCCGTTGGAGGCGGCGGTGGTGGCCGTCGCCCACAGCGCGGAGTTGGCGATGCCGAAGCGGACCTCCTTGCCCTCCATGTTGCCGCCCGACTGGAGCGCGCTCGGCCGCGTGATCGACGCCCTGCTTGCGCGAAGCACGTTGCCGTGCTGCTCGGCGACGACGCACACGACGAGCAGCGCGACGAAGATGACGGTCATGGCGGCGAGCACCGCCCAGCCCTGGCGGGTGTCGCCGACCATGACGCCGAAGGTGTAGCAGAGCGCGGCCGGAGATGAGCAGGATCGCCAGCAGCTCGAGGAAGTTCGACAGCGGCGTCGGGTTCTCGAACGGATGCGCCGAGTTGACGTTGAAGAAGCCGCCGCCGTTGGTGCCGAGCTGCTTGATGGCGATCTGCGAGGCGGCCGGCCCCACCGCGAGGACCTGCTCGGTGAGCGTGGCCTTCTTGGTCTTCGGCTGGCCCTTCTCGTCGAGGACCGGCTTGCCGTCCTTGTCGGTCACCGGCTCGTCGTACTCGGTCGGCTGCACGACCGCGACCTTCGCGTACGGGCCGAAGGTCTGCACCACGCCCTGCGAGACCAGGACGAGCGCGAGCACGAACGACAGCGGCAGCAGGATGTAGAGCGTGCGTCCGCGTGAGATCGACCCAGAAGTTGCCGATCGTCTGCGGCCGAGCGGCGCGCGAAGCCGCGGATCAGCGCCGACCAGCGACCGCCATGCCGGTCGCGGCCGAGACGAAGTTCTGCACGGTCAGCCCGAGCATCTGCGTGAGGTAGCTCATCGTCGTCTCGCCGCCGTAGCCCTGCCAGTTGGTGTTGGTGCGCGAAGCTCACCGCGGTGTTGAACGACGAATCGGGCGAGACGGCGCCGAAGCCCTGCCGGGTTGAGCGGCAGGACGCCCTGCAGGCGCTGCAGCACGTAGACCGCGCAGGAAGCCCGACGAGGTTGAAGAGCAGCATCGCCGAGCGCGTAGGTCTTCCAGCCCATCTCGTGCGTCGGGCTCGACGCCCGCGAGCCCGGTAGATCGAGGCGCTCGAGCCAGCCGAGCGCGCGGTCGAGCCCGATCGGCTGGCCCTCGTAGACCCGGGCCATGTAGGCGCCGAGCGGCTTGGCCAGCGCGAGCAGGACGACGACATAGAGGACGCGAGCTGCACGATGCCCGTTGGCGGTCATGAGAAGAGCTCCGGCTTGAGCAGCGCCAGCACCAGGTAGACCAGCAGGCCCAGCGACACGAGCCCGCCGACGACGTAGAGCAGTGGCATGGCGCCTCCTACAGCCGCTCACAGAGCTTGACGAAGCGCCCAGTGCAGACCGAAGAACAGCCACGCCAGTCCGAGTAAGAGCAGATCATCCTGCGAGCCTCATCGTAGCGCTCCGCCGAAACGCTTGCGGCGCCGGCGATCGATGAACGCGGTCAAGGATGCCGCCCATCTCCGGCCAGGTAGTAGCTATGACGCGTAGATACCGCGGCTTGTCCGGAGGTAGCGCGGATCAGCTGCTCCATGCACGCAGGCGCTTCGCGCGCCACGCCGGTCTGACGATTGGCCGCCATGAGAGGTATCACGATCCGGCAGAATCTCGAGCATGATCATCGTCGAATACCTCGATCCGGCGGTACGGCCGGATCGCTTCGACCGCGGGCGCAGTGGGAGGCGTGACAAGAACGTAGGACTTGCGCGCGGAGCGCCGGCCGGCGTAGAATGGCGCCGAGCGCGACCATGGAGCGAGCTACCGGCCCGACCCCGATGCGCTCCTGGCCCGCGTGAAGGCAGCGAGGAAGCGCGTCGCCCGCGCGGCAAGCTGAAGATGTTCTTCGGCGCCGCCGCCGGCGTCGGCAAGACGTACGCGATGCTCGAGGCCGCGCGCGAGCAGCAGGCCGACGGCGTCGACGTCGTCGTCGGCGTACGTCGAGACCCACGGCCGGGCCGAGACCGACGCGCTGCTCGCTGGACTCGAGCTCCTCCCGCCGCGGCCGGTCGACTATCGCGGCACCACGCTCGCGCGAGTTCGATCTCGACGCCGCGCTCGCGCGCCGACCCGCGCTCATCCTCGTCGACGAGCTGGCGCACACGAACGCGCCCGGGCTCGCGCCACGCCAAGCGCTGGCAGGACGTCGGTCGAGCTGCTCGACGCCGGCATCGACGTCTACACCACGGTCAACGTCCAGCACCTCGAGAGCCTGAACGACGTCGTCGGCGAAGATCACCGGCGTCGTCGTGCGCGAGACCGTGCCCGACTCGGTCTTCGAGCAGGCCGACGAGGTCGAGCTGATCGACCTGCCGCCCGACGAGCTGCTCGCAGCGCTTCAAGGAAGGCAAGGTCTACGTGCCCGAGCAGGCCGCAGCGCGCGGTCGAGCAACTTCTTCCGCAAGGGCAACCTGATCGCGCTGCGCGAGCTGGCGCTGCGCCGCACCGCCGAGCGGGTCGACGCGCAGATGCGCGTCTACCTGCACGAGCACGCGATCGCGCAAGCCTGGCCGACGCGCCGAGCGCACTGCTCGTGTGCGTCAGCCCGAGCCCGCGAGTCCGCGCGCCTGGTGCGCGCCGGCCAAGCGCATGGCCGATCGGCTCGGCGCGCCGATGGATCGCCGCCTACGTCGAGACGCCCGGCGCAGCTGCGCCTGCCGCCCGAGGCTCGCGATCGCGTCATCGCAGACGCTGCGCCTGGCCGAGCAGCTCGGTGCCGAGACGGTCGCGGCTGCGCGGCACCGACGATGAGCGAGGCGATCCTGGCCTACGCGCACGACCGCAACGTGACGCAGATCGTCGTCGGCAAGCCGCGACGCCGGTCTGGAGCGCGAATCGCTCATCGGCTCGATCGTCGACGCGCTCGTGCGGGGCAGCGGCGACATCGACGTGCTACGTCATCAGCGCCGAGCGCGAGCACCGAGGCGTGCGCGCCGGCCGCGCCTTCGCCGGCGCGGCGATCCCGACCGGACTGGGCGCGCCTACGCGCGGGCCGGCGCCGTCGCGGCGCTGGCCACGGGCGCGGCGTGGCTCACCGCTGCCGTTCTTCGAGCTCGCGAATCTCGTGATGGTGTACCTGCTCGGCATCGTCCTCGTCGCGATGCGGCACCGGGCGCGGCCCGTCGCTCCTCGCCGTCGGTCCTCAGCGTGGCCGCGCTTCGACTTCTTCTTCGTGCCGCCGCGTCTTCACCTTCGCGGTCACCGACGCTCGCTACCTGTTCACGTTCGTGGTCATGCTCGTCGTCGGGCTCGTGATCAGCAGCCTCACCGCGCGCATCGCGCGCGCAGGCCGACGCGGCGCGCCATCGCGAGCAGCGCACGGCCGCGCTCTACGCGATGAGCCGCGAGCTCGCGAGCACCCGCGGCGTCGACGAGTCTGCTGTCAGGTCGCGGTGCGCCACATCAGCGACGTCTTCCGCGGCCAGGTCGTCGTGCTGCTGCCCGCGCCGCGACGGCGCGCCTCGAGCGCGTGGGCGCGGCGGACAGTTCGAGGTCGACGCCGAACGAGCTCGGCGTCGCCAAGTGGGTGCTACGAGCACCGCCAGCCGGCGGGACTCGGCACGACGACGCTGCCCGGCGCCGCCGCGCTGTATCTGCCGCTGCATCGGCTCCGACGCGGGCCCGTCGGCGTCCTCGGCATGCGGCCGGCGGATCGGCACGCGCATCGATCGAGCCCGAGCAGCTCCACCAGCTCGAGACGTTCGCCGCTCAGACCGCGCTCGCGCTCGAGCGGGCCCATCTCGCCGACGAGGCGCAGCAGGCGCAGCTGCGGATCGAGACCGAGCGGCTGCGCAACTCGCTGCTCAGCTCGGTCTCGCACGATCTGCGCACGCCGCTGGCGACGATCACCGGCGCGGCCAGCGACGATCCTCGACGACAGCGCGACGCTCGACGCGCGCGACGCGGCGCGAGCTGCTCGAGTCCGTGCACGAGGAAGCCGAGCGGCTGAACCGGCTGGTGCAGAACCTGCTGGAGATGACGCGGCTCGAGTCCGGCGCGCTGCAGCTGCGCAGGGAGCTGGCACCCGCTCGAGGAGGTCATCGGCGCCGCGCTGACCCGGCTCGGCAAGCGGCTCGGCGACCGACGCGTCGACCACGCGCGTGCCGGCCGACCTGCCGCTGGTGCCGATCGACGACGTGCTCATCGAGCAGGTGCTGGTCAACCTGCTCGACAACGCGATCAAGTACACGCCGGCCGGCAGCCCGATCGAGATCCAGCGCGACCGCGACCGACGCAGAACGCTCACGGTCGAGGTCGCCGACCGCGGGCCCGGTCTGCCGCCGGGTCGACGAGGACAAGGTCTTCGAGAAGTTCTATCGCGGACCAATCCGGGCGAGCGGGCGCGGCGCCGGCCTCGGGCTCGCGATCTGCCAGGGCATCGTCAGGCGCACGGCGGGCGCATCTGGGCGCAGAACCTGCCCGGGCGGCGGCGTCGCGTTTCTCTTCACGCTGCCGCTGCGGCGAGCCGCCGGCCTCGGATGCCGGCCGATGCCTGATCCCGTCGTCGTCCTGATCGAGGACGAGCCGCAGATCCGGCGCTTCCTGCGCGCGACCCTGCACGGGCCAGGGCTACCGGCTCTTCGAGGCGGGCGACCGCCGCCGACGGTCTCGTCGAGGTGGCGCTCCCGGCAGCCCGACGTCGTCATCATCGATCTCGGTCTGCCCGACATCGACGGCCTCGAGGTGATCCGGCGCCTGCGCGAGTGGAGCAAGGTGCCGGTCATCGTGCTCTCCGCGCGCGGCCAGGAGCGCGACAAGGTCGCAGCGCTCGACGCGGGCGCCGACGACTACGTGACCAAGCCCTTCAGCGCCGGCGAGCTGCTGGCCCGCCTGCGCGTGGCGCTGCGCCACGCCGCGGGCGCCGCTCACGAGGAGAGCGCGGCCTTCAAGGTCGGCGAGCTGCAGGTCGATCTCCTGCGCCGTCACGTCACGGTCGCGCGGCAACGAGATCCACCTGACGCCGATCGAGTACAAGCTGCTCACGACGCTGGTGCGCTACGCCGGCCGCGTCGTGACGCACCAGCAGCTGCTGCGCGATGTGTGGGGCCCGAGCCACGACGATCAGTCGCACTACGTGCGCGTCTACATGGCGCACCTGCGCCACAAGATCGAGGCCGAGGCCGGCGCGGCCGCGCTATCTGCTCACCGAGCCCGGCGTCGGCTACCGGCTGGCCGCGGAGTGAGCCGGCCATGACCAGGACCGACGCACCACTGACCGTCTTGCCAGCCGGGGCGCCCCGCGACTACCATGACCGCATGCGGCACAGCGCTGGCGCCACCACGCAGGACATGGGCATGGGTCCGCCCTCCCGGGTCGCCGTGCGCTGACCGCGCGCTGCGGCCACGGGTGGGCTTCCGGCTCCCCGTGGCCGTCGTGCTTTCACCGGTGTGCGGCCACGGACGGCCGCCACGGGAGGAGGGCACGATGGACTCGTTCTACGTCACCACCGCGATCCCGTACGTCAATGCCACGCCGCATCTGGGGTTCGCCCTGGAGCTGGTGCAGGCCGACGTGCTGGCCCGTTATCACCGGCTGCTCGGCGACGACACCTGGTTTCTCACCGGGACCGACGAGAACAGCCTCAGCAACGTGCTCGCCGCCGAGCGCGCGGGCGAGCCGGTCCGCGTGCTGGTCGAACGTCACGCCGAGATCTTCCGTGCGTTGACCGGCACGCTCGGCATCAGCAACGACGACTTCATCCGGACGAGCACCGAGCCGCGCCACCTGGCCGGCGCCCAGCGGCTCTGGCGGGCGTGCGACGCAGCCGGCGATATCTACCGGAGGCACTACCGCGGCCTTTACTGTGTCCGCTGCGAGTCCTTCTACGCGCCGGACGAACTGGTGGACGGCGCCTGTCCGGAGCACCACATCGTTCCGGAGGTTGTCGAAGAGGAGAACTACTTCTTCCGGCTCTCGCACTACGCCGAGCGGCTGGCCGAGCTCCTCGATACCGGCGCGCTCCGCGTGGTACCCGCGTGGCGCCATCAGGAAGTCCGCGCCTTCGTCGCCCGCGGCCTCAACGACTTCAGCATCTCGCGCACGCAGGCTCGGGCGCGCGGCTGGGGCATCCCGGTGCCGGGCGACGCCGAGCAGGTCATGTACGTCTGGTTCGATGCGCTGGCGAACTACATCACCGCGCTCGGCTACGGGAGCGCTGAGCCGCGGCTGTCACGATCCTGGCTGGACAATCCCAATCGGGTGCACGTCATCGGCAAGGACATCGTGCGGTTTCACGCCGTCTACTGGCCAGCGATCCTCCTGTCGGTCGGCCTGCCGCCCCCGTCACGGATCTTCGTCCACGGCTTCCTCACGCGCGACGGACGCCGGATGAGCAAGACGCTGGGGACGGGCGTCGATCCGACCGCACTCGTCCGGGATTGGGGCGCGGACGCCGTCCGCTACTGGCTGCTCCGCGAGGTCCCGGCGGGCGGTGACGCCGACTTCACCGAGGCCGGCTTCGCCCAGGTCTATACCGCTGACCTGGCCAACGATCTGGGCAACCTCCTGCAGCGGACGGTCAGCCTGCTCCACCGCGCGCGGGACGGCGTCGTGCGGTCCGGCGAGCCCGATGCATCTTCGCCGCTGGTGGCGGCAGTGGCCGACGTGCCGGACGCGTTGCAGCGCGGGCTCGGCGACGACTGGGATCCGCGCCGCGCCCTCGACGCCATCTTCGCCGTCGTCCGCGCCGGCAACCGGCGGGTGGAGGAGACTAAGCCGTGGGTGTTGCTGCGCGCCGAGCGGGACGGCGACGTCGAGGCCGGCCGCCGGCTCGATGCGACTCTGTGGGAGCTGACCGAGATCCTGCGCGTGGTCGCCGAGGCGCTCCGGCCGCTGCTGCCGCAGGCGGCCGAGCGCATCGCCCTTCAGCTCGGCCTGACGCCCGCGTCGAGCTGGAGGGATGCGTTGCGCTGGGGCGGGGTGCCGGCGGGCACGCGGGCGGCGGCGCCGCAGGCGCTGTTTCCCCGGCGCCAGGCCTGAGCGCAACGCCTTGAACATGGCGGCCGGTGTAGCTATGATCATCCACCGCCCACCTCGGACGGTCGCCGCAGCTTCGGAGGTAGCGATGAACATTCTCCTGGCCGAGTCCGATTCCCGTCTCGCCGACGTGTACGCCGACTTCCTCCGCGGCCTCGGCCACGACGTTCGTCTCGTCAGCGGAGCCAGCGCCGCGCTGGACCAGATCCAGAGCTGGCCGCCCGACGTCGTCATCTTCGACATGGCCGTGACGAGCACCGAGCGCTCGCTCCTCGAGCACCCGGTCGTGCAGGCCAGCGGGATCCCGATCATCGCGGTGGTGGCCGGCGCCACCGAGCGGCTCGGCCGGGAATGCCTGCGGCTGGGCGCGGTCGACTTCCTCCCCAAGCCCGTCTCGTTCGAGCGCCTGAGCGCGATCGTCTCCTGGCTCGAGATCTACGCCGTGGAGGGTGGCGATCGCCGGCGGCTGCCGCGCGCCGAGGCGCACATCCCGATGCGGGTGCGGGCCGAGACGCAGTGGACCTCGCTCGACCTGAGCCCGGTCGGGGTCAAGATGCCGCCCCAGGCCTGGATCGAGCCAGGGGCCACGGTCTCGCTGCTCTTCGCGCTCCCCGACGGCGGGGCGCCGCTGCATCTGAAGGCGATGCTCTCGCGCGCCGAGCCCGACGGACACATCTTCACGTTCGTCAATCTGTCGGACGCGGAGTTCAAGCGCCTGGCCGACTACTCGCGGAGCGCGGCGGCCCCGGTGACCGTCCGGCCGGCTCAGCCGGCGATGTCGGTGCTGACCGCCGACTGATCAACGACGGGAGCGCGCCGCCGCCACACCGCCTGCCACTGGGCCCACGTCCCGGTCTTCGGCGCCTGCCGCTGCATCACGACTTCCTGCGGCTCCCGCACGATCTCGAACACGGCGCCGGCCCGCGCCAGCAGATCCTCGCGCGAGGCGAAGTGGATCAGCAGCCCCGCCTTGGGCCCGTCGTCGTAGCGAATGGTGAACCCGCCCAGACGGTCGCGCTCCACCACCGTATGGCGGTGGTAGATCTGCGTGGCGATCGAGTTGACGCGCACGAAGAGCAGCCCGCCCGGCTGCAGCAGCACGGCCGCCTGCGCGAACGCCGCGCTCAGCGTGGCGCCGTCACCGTGCTGGAACACCTGGATGGCCACGAGGTAGGCGAAGCGCTCGGTCGGACGCTGCGTACGGAAGTCGCCCACCCACAGCCGATCGGCCACGTCCGGGCGGCGCCGCACGAGCTGGGCGATCGCTTCCTTCGAGAGATCGATGCCGTCGAGCGTGGCGCCGGCGTCCACCAGAGGCAGGTAATTCCGGCCGTTGCCGCAGCCGACGTACAGGCCGCGGCCACCCCACAGCGCAGGCTCGGCCTGCAGCATCGAGAGGATCGTCCCGACCCAGGCGATGGGTGGCTCACCGGCGTATCGGCCGCGGCGATACTCCGCATCCCAGCTGGCGCCCACCGGCCCCGTGCTGCCCATTGCCGCCGGGCGTAGGATAGCGCCGTCATGACCCGGCCGCTCGACGCGGATATACTCCCGGAGTTGCCGGGCAACCACCATCTCACGTCAAACAGGAGGCAGTGATGGCGATCAAAGTAGGCGACAAGCTCCCCGAGGGAACGCTGACCGAGTTCGTCGAGACCGAGCGGCCGGGTTGCACCGTCGGCCCCAACGCGTTCCAGGTCGGCGATCTCACCAAGGGCAAGAAGATCGTGATCTTCGGGCTGCCCGGCGCCTTCACGCCCACCTGCTCGGCCAAGCACGTGCCGAGCTACGTGCAGAACATCGACAAGCTGAAGGCCAAGGGCGTGGACGAGGTGTGGTGCATCTCGGTCAACGACCCCTTCGTGATGGGCGCGTGGGGCAAGGACCAGAAGAGCGAGGGCAAGGTGCGCATGATGGCCGACGGCAGCGCCACCTTCACCAAGGCGCTCGGGATGGAGTTCGACCTGGTGGCCCGCGGCATGGGCGTGCGCTCGCAGCGCTACTCGATGCTGGTCGACAACGGCGTGGTCAAGTCGATCAACCTCGAGGGCCCGGGCAAGTTCGAGGTCAGCGACGCCGACACGATGCTCAAGCAGTGCTGAGCGGACACCTTCGTGGCCGCGATCACCGAGGGCCGCAAGGCCCCCAGCTTCACGCTGCCGGACGCCGAGGGCCGGCGCGTGTCGCTCGCCGACTTCAAGGGCAAGGACGTCGTCGTCTACTTCTATCCGCGTGACGACACGCCCGGATGCACCAAGGAGGCGTGCGGGTTCCGCGACTACTGGAAAGAGCTGCAGCGCGCCGGAGTGGTCGTGCTCGGCATCTCGGCCGACTCCGGCGAGTCGCACCAGAAGTTCGCGGCCAAGTACCGTCTGCCGTTCACGCTCCTGTCGGATGCCGACCGCAAGGTCATGACGGCGTGGGGCGCGTACGGCGACAAGATGATGTATGGCAAGAAGACCAAGGGCGTCATTCGCTCCACCGTGTGGGTGGGCCCCGACGGCACCGTGCGCAAGCACTGGGCCCGCGTGGCGGACGCGGCCAAGCATCCGGCCGCCGTCCTCGAGGCGGTGACGGCGGCGTGACGGGATAGCGGCCGGTGCCCTGGGACCCCGCGCAGTATCTCAAGTTCGCCGGGCACCGGCTGCGACCCGCGCTCGATCTGCTCAATCGTATCGACCTCGCCGCGCCTGCTCACGTGTACGACCTCGGCGCCGGCGCCGGCAACGTCACGCGCCTGCTCCGCGCGCGCTGGCCCGAGGCCCGCATCACCGGGGTGGACGACTCCGCGGAGATGCTGGCCAAGGCCGCCGCCGAGAGTCCGGACATCACGTGGCAGCAGGCTGATCTCGGCACCTGGCGGCCGTCGCACCCGGCCGATCTCATCTATTCCAACGCCGCGCTGCACTGGCTGCCCGATCACGCGAAGCTGTTTCCCAAGCTCCTCGACGGGCTGGCGCCGGGCGGCGTGCTGGCGGTGCAGATCCCGCGCAACTTCTCGGCCCCTTCGCACACGTCGATCAGCGAGGCGGCGCGCAGCGGCCCGTGGCGGGCCAAGCTCGAGCCGCTGCTCCGGCCGGCACCGGTGGCCGAGCCCGACTTCTACTACGGTCTGCTGGCGCCGAAGGCGAAGTCGATCGACATGTGGGAGACGGAGTACGTGCAGGCGCTGGAGGGCAAGGATCCGATCAAGGAGTGGGTGAAGGGCACGTGGCTCCGGCCGCTGCTCGACGCGCTCGACCGGCCAGGAGCGCGACGACTTCGAGGCCGCCTACGCGCGGCTCGTGGCACGCGCGTATCCGCCGCGCGCCGACGGGCGGACGCTGTTCCCCTTCCGGAGACTGTTCATGATTGCGGAGCGCGCCTAGGTCGTCGCCGACCGGTTAGCCAGCCTCACAGTGTCCGCTGGATAGTCGCGATCTGCCTATCCCGCCCCTCGGCCCTCCACCGCGCACCTTACTGTCGGGAGTTTCCCTGCGACGAGCCGGGTCGCCGCCGGTGCTAGCCTGCAAGAAACGCCATGTCTAACGGATGAGATTGTTCCGCAGACTACTCGTTAGCTGGATTCCTGAAGGCAGCCGGTCCGCCGTACAATCAAGGCCTGAGGGCTATCGGACTTGATCACCTTCAAGGTTGAAACGGCGCGGGAAGACGACGGCCGCTGGCTGGCCGAAGTGCTGGAGCTACCAGGCGTCCTGGCCTATGGCGAGAGTGAAGATGCGGCTCTCTCCAGGGTCCAGGCGCTTGCCCTCCGCGTCGTAGCGGAACGCCTTGAGCACGGTGAAGCAGGCCCTGAGCTCCTTACCATCTCGTTCAACGCTGCGTGACCGCCTGGCCGAGCACCCGAGCGCGTCGGGTACTGGCGGCGCTTCTACGCATCGGGTGGATGCAAAAGAGGCGTTAGTCCGCACCGATGTTTCCGCGGAAACGTCTCTGGTTCAGGTTTGGGGTGCACCCCTAAAGTGAGACACGGAAACTAAGGGAAGTCCTCGTTAACCGCGGCTCACCGCATGCGCGCGCCGCCGTGTCGCCACCGCGGGCACGAGCGTCGCTTCAAAGTCCGCCGGCGCCACGTAGCTCAGCGCCGAGTGCAGCCGCTGTCGATTGTAGACCTCCTCGATGAAGCTCCCGATGGAGCGGCGTGCTTCCTGGGCGTGCCGGTATGCGCGCCCATCGACCTCTTCGCGCTTGAGCGTGCTCATGAAGCTTTCCGCCTTGGCGTTGTCATACGGCGAGCCGACCCGGCTCATGCTCGGCTGGATCCCATGAGCCGCCAGCAGCGCACTGTACTCGGCACAGGCGTATTGCACCCCGCGGTCGGAGTGATGGATCAACTGCCCGGGCTGGGGACAACGCGCCGTCAGCGCCATCTGCAAGGCGGCGATCGCCAGGGCCGCCCGCAGGTGCACGTCCACCGCCCAGCCGACGACGCGGCGGCTGAAGGCGTCCAGGACCACGGCGAGAAAGGCAAACTCCTCGAGCAGCCGCAGGTACGTGATGTCGGCCACCCAGAGCTGATCGAGGCCGGTCACCTGCATGCCCCGCGCGAGGTTCGGGACCACCCGCCAGTCATGGCGGGAGTCGGTCGTCGCCGGCACAAACGCGCGCCGGCGCAGACACAGCAGATTGTCCGTCCGCATCAGCCGCAGCACCCGCTTGTGGTTCACGGCCCAGCCGTCGCGGCGCAGCAGCGCGGTGAGGCGACGGTAGCCGTAGTGCCGGTGGCCGAGTGCAAGGCGCTGGAGGACATCCCGCAGCTCGATCTGTTCCCGGCCGGGCGCGACGCGGCGCCAGTACCGGTAATAGCTCGCCCGACTGACACTGGTCAGCGCGCACATCCGTTCGATACCGAGGGTGCCTTGCGGGGGCGTCATCGCGTGGATGAGCGCGAAGACGCTCTGCCGCCACGCCCGCCGCTCGGCCGGGGTGGCGCCTCGACGTGCCGCAAGGCTGCTTTGAAAAAATCAAGCTCCACCGCCTGCTGACCGACCTTGCGCTCGAGCTCCACCAGTCGCGAGTCCCGCGCCTCACGGCCAGCGTGTCGATACTTCCGCGCTTGAGGACTGGGCTCCTGGAGGAGCGCCCGGCGCCGGGCCGACGCGACCTCCTTCAGAGGCCGCCCTCGGGGTACCAACGCGTCGACCCCGCCCTGCTCGTAGTAGTCGCGCCAGGTGTACAGCAACTGCGGTCGCACGCGCAGCTCAGCCGCGACCGGGCGAATCTTCTCGCCCGCCAGGATCCGGCGCACCGCCGCTTCCTTGAACTGCCGACTGAAGATCCGAAAGCGTCGTCCGGGCATCGCTCCTCCCCGGAAGACTTTCCTTAGTTTCCGTGTCTCACGCTAGGGGTGCACTCCAGGTTCCAGGCGTGGCTACTTCCAGAACTCCTTCGTCGCCCGCCGCGCGCCCTCGGCCATGCTCGCCAGCTTGGCCCACACGATGTCGGGCACGACGGCGGCCTGCCCCACCCACGTGCCGAAGCCACAGTCGGTGCCGGCGATGACGTTCTCGCGGCCGACCAGCTTCGCGTAGCGGCCGATGCGCTCGGCCACCAGGTCCGGGTGCTCGATGAAGTTGGTCGTCGAGTCCAGCACGCCGGGGATCAGCACCTTGCCCTCGGGCAGCTTCACGCCCTCGAAGACGCGCCACTCGTGGGCGTGGCGGGGGTTGGACGCCTCGAAGGAGATCCCGCTCGCCCTCACCGTGAAGACGAGGTCGATGATGTCGGCGAGCGGCACGTCGAAGTGGTGCGGACCTTCGTAGTTGCCCCAGCAGATGTGCACGCGCGCCTGCTCGGGCGGCACGCGGGCCAGGGCGTGGTTGAGTGCGGCGATGTGCATCTGGGCCGCCTTGCGGAATCCCTGGATGTCCAGGTCGGCGTACTGGATGTGGCGCCCCATGCCGAGATCCGGGCAGTCCACCTGCACCACGAAGCCGGCGGCGGCGATGGCCTCGTACTCGTGGCGCATGGCCTCGGCGATGGCGAAGAGATAGGCCTCGTGATTCGGATAGTGCTCGTTGCGGAAGAACAGCGAGATGACGCCAGGAGAGGCGGCGCTCATGAATCCCGAGCGCGCGCCGACGGCGGCCTTGAGATTCTCGGCGTCGCGCTGGGCCGCGCGTGGATCGCGCACGGCGATGGCCGCGTTGCACGCCGGCGTCCGCCGCCGCGAGCGGCCCGGATCGCCGAAGACCCGCGCCGCCATCTCGGGGAAATCCGACAGGTCGCGATACGCGAGCGGATGGCTCTGTCCGCCGAAGCCGCTCAGCCGATCCTTCACGTAGGTGGCGTAGCTCGGCTTGCTCATCTCGCCGTCGTTGACGAGATCGACGCCGGCCTCGACCTGACGACCCACCACCGAGGCCACCGCGGCCCGGATGCTGGCGTCGAGCGCGGCGGCGTCCACCGGCACGCCCTCTTCCTTGGCGTACATCGTGCGGATGAGATCGGCCGGGCGCGGCAGACTCCCGGTGTGCGTCGTGAGGAACCGCTCGGTGCTGTGCGGGAACGGCACGGTCCGGCTCAGGCCGCGGGCGCGAACATCGGCACAGGCGGACCATCTTCGGTCGCCTTGAATACCACCCGTACCGCCTGCCCGATCCGGATCGCGTTCAGATCGCAGTCCACGATGTTGGTCATCATCGTCGGCCCCTCGGCCAGCGTCACGTAGGCGATGGCGTACGGGATCGGCGCGCGCCGGAAGACGCTGTACGAGTAGATCGTCCCCCGCCCTGAGGCCTCCGTCCACTCCGTGCGGTCGCTGCCGCAGAAGGGGCAGATGGCGCGCGGATAGTGATGGCGCTCGCCGCACGCGGTGCAGCGCTTGACCAGCAGCTTGCCGGTGGCCGCGGCGTCCCAGAAGGGCTTGGTCTCGGGATTGACCGACGGTCCGGGGATCGTGCGCTCGGTGGGGCTCATGCGTCGCTCCGTCCCATGATGAGGGTGGCGCTGCCGTGGCGGGTCGCCAGCGAGCCGCCGGTGCCGTGGGCCAGCGCGATGTCGCAGTTCTTCACCTGGACCTTGGGATGCGCTTCGCCGCGCAGCTGGCGCACCGCCTCGACGACCTTCGTCAGGCCGCCGCGGTTGGCCGGGTGGTTGTTGCAGAGGCCGCCGCCGTCGGTGTTGAACGGCAGCCGGCCGACGCCCGCGATGAGGTTGCCGTCGGCGACGAGCTTGCCGCCCTGGCCCTTGTCGCAGAACCCCAGATCCTCCAGCGTGATCAGCACGGTGATCGTGAAGCTGTCGTAGATGGAGACGTACTTCACGTCGGACGGCCTCAGCCCGGCCTCGGCGAAGGCCGTCGGCCCCGACCACACAGCCCCGGTGTGCGTGAGGTCGATCTTGCCGCCGCGCTGGTGCTTGATCGCCTCGCCGGCGCCGAGCACGTTCACGCGGGGACGCTTGAGGCTCTTGGCCACCTCCGGGCGCGTGACCACGATGGCGCCGCCGCCGTCGGTGATGACGCAGCAGTCGAGCCGGTGCAGCGGGTCGGCGATGATCGGCGAGTTGACGACCTCCTCCACCGTGACGACGTCGCGCAGCAGCGCGTGGGGATTGTGCTGGGCGTGCTGGGAGGCGGCGACCTTGATCCAGGCCAGCTGCGCGCTGGTCGTGCCGTACTGGTGCATGTGGCGCATGGCGGCCATCGCGTACTGATTCACCACCGTCGGCCCGAACGGAAACTCGAAAGCCGCGTCGGGCGCCGCCGCGCCGTAGTTGCGCGGCGCCGTACCGGTGGCCATGCCCTCGGCCCGCGGGCGCCCGGCCAGCGTGATCAGCGCGACGTCGCACTTGCCGGCGGCAATGGCCATGGCGGCGTGGCCGACGTGGATCACGTAGGACGAGCCGCCGGTCTCCGTGCTATCGACGTGGCGGAGCTTGAGCCCCATGTAGTCGGCCATCGACATGCCGCCCAGACCGGGAGCGTCCCCCGCGCAGAAATACCCGTCCACGTCCGCCATCGTCAGCCCGGCGTCGGCGAGCGCGCCGCGGGCCGACTCGGCGTGGAGCTGGGCCAGCGACTGCTCGTCCGCCTTGCGGGTGGGGTGTTCGAAGACGCCAGCGATGCAGGCCTTTCCCTTGATGCTCATGGCTGGGCCGACCTAGCCGATCTTGCCGGTGAGCTCGCCGCCCTCGCAGGGATCGCCGGTCCGGGGGCGGGCGATCTTGCTGCCGCCCTTGACCGACTTGCGCGCCTTCAGGTCGCGGATCTTCATCTTCTTCTTCGCCTTCTTCGCCTTGGCCATGGCTGTTCGCCTCCCGCGAGCGGAGTCTCCGGCTCTTCTGGCCGGGGATGGTAACACTTCTCGCTGAGTACGGCGGCGTCCGCCGATCAGGGGCCCGCCGGCAGCTCCACGATGACGCGATTGGCCTCGTCGGCGCGCGCGTACTCGTAGCGCGTGGCGAACTTGGTCACCAGGAACACGCCGAGACGACCGAGCGTCCGCTGCTCCAGCGGGACGTCGGTCTCGGGGCCCATGCACCTCCGCGAACGGATCGAAGGGCGGCGCCACGTCGACGTACGTCAGCACCACCCGGTCCTCGGCGATGAGGAGCGTGATGTCCACCGGCGCGTCGCAGTCGCCGCCGTGACCGTGGGTGACCGTGTTCACGAACAGCTCCTCGACAACCAGGCGCAGACGCATGGAGACGCGGTCGCCCATCCCGGCCACCGCCGCCTCGAGGAAGGCGGTCAGCGTGGGACCCTCGTCGAGCCGCGCGCGAAAGGTCTGTCGACGTTCCACGTTCGGATTAGTATAAGTGCGCACCACGGAGGCCAGGCATGCACTCTAAAATCATCGTTCTTGTCGCGTTGGTCGGCATCGTCGCGCTCACCCTGACCGCGCCCGCGGGGGCGGCGGCCGCGGCCGATGTCGGCCAGATCAAGGTGGCCAAGGGCACCGTCTCGATCGAGCGCGCCAAGCAACGGATGCCCGTCACGGTGGGGACCGTGGTCCAGGAAGGCGACGTCGTGATCACCGGGCCGGACGGCTCGGCCGGCATCACCTTCAAGGACGACAGCCTCCTCTCGATCGGACCCGACAGCGTGCTGGCCATCGACCGCTTCGCCTTCGACTCCACGACGTACGCCGGAGCCTTCGAGACCTCGCTGCGTCAGGGCACCATGGCCGCCGTCTCCGGCAAGATCGCCAAGGGCTCGCCCGATGCCATGCGGGTGCGCACGCAGGCGACGATCCTGGGCGTGCGCGGGACCGAGTTCCTCGTCCGTTCCGGGCCGCGTCGCGCCGTAGGCTTCGGCCCATGCGCGGCTGGCGGCTGGGTCTGACGCTGCTGCTCGTGGCGGCGGGGTGCGCGCAGACGCCTCGCGTCGTGCCGCCCGCTCACGACGAGATGGTCGTGCTCCTGCCCGGCGCCGACGGCAAGACCGGCGCGCTGGTGGTCACGCACGCCGGCCATCAGGCAACGCTCGACAACGCGTACGCCACCGCACGCGTGAAGGATCCCGGCGCGCTGGAGCGCGGCCAGGCCGACCCCACCGCGGTGCGGGAGGCCTTCGCGCCGCGCGCTGAGCGCCCAGCCGCCGCGCCCCGTCACCTTCACGCTCTACTTCCTCGGCGACAGCGACAACTTCACGCCGGAGTCGAAGGTCGAGCTCCAGAAGATCTTCCCCGAGATCGCCGCCCACCCGGCCCCCGAGATCGTGGTGATCGGCCACACCGACCGCGTCGGCACCGTCCCCTACAACGATGCGCTGTCGCTGCGCCGCGCCGACCGGGTCCGTAACGATCTCGTCCAGCTCGGCATCCCCAGCGACCGCATCACCGTCGCCGGCCGCGGCGAGCGCGAGCCCATCGTCGCCACCGAAGACGAAGTCCCCGAGCCCCGCAACCGCCGCGTCGAAATCACCGTCCGCTGAGTCTCGTCGCTCGAGCTCGAAGCGCGCCCTGCGCGGGTGGCGCCGGGGGCGCGGGGCTGCCGTGGGGCCCACTGGAACCACGAGGCTGGTGGCCGCGTCGAACCGGCCTTGGCTGGGCTCCACCTCGCGCGGGGCGCACGGTGAATAGGTGGCGGGAACGAGTTCCAGTGGACCCCACGGCAGCCCCGCGCCCCCGGCGATCACACGCGCGGCGAGCTTCGAGGTCGGACTCCTCTGCTTCTTCTTCCTGTTACGCGGGGCCGTCCCATCTCAGGACGAGGATGGCGACGTCGTCCGCAGGCTCGGTGCCGGCGGCGAAGCGGGTGACGGCGTTCTGGATGGCGGTGGTAATCGCCTCGGGGCGGGCGTCGGAGGGGAGGCTGGCCAGCAGGGCTTCGAGGCGGGGGCGGCCGAACATCTCGCCGGTGGTGTTGCGGGCGTCGGTCACGCCGTCGGTGAAGAGGACCAGGCAGTCGCCGCGCCGCAGCCGGGTCTTCGCCGCGGCGTACGCGTAGTCCTCCATCACGCAGAGCGGCGGCCCGGAGGCGGCGCGGAGCTGTTCCGTGGGGCCGCGGCCGGTGGCCACCACGTACGGCCGCTCGTGGCCGGCGTTGCAGTACTCGAGCGCGCCGGTCTGCGCGTCCAGGACCGCCGCGAACACGGTGACGAAATAGTCCTCGCTGTTGTCGCGGGAGATCTCGGCGTTCGCCTCGCGCATCATCTTGGCCACGGAGTCGCCGCGGCGCAGCGCGGTGCTCTTGTAGAGCGACTTGCTCACCACCATGAACAGGCTCCCGGCCAGGCCCTTACCGGTGACGTCGCCCAGCATGAAGAAGAGACGGTCGGCGTCCAGCTTGAAGAAGTCGTAGAGGTCGCCACCGGTCTCGAGGGCCGGCTGGAGCACGATCGACAGGCCGAAGCGCTTCTCGCCGGTGAGCACGTCGGCCGGCTTGGGCAGGATGCCCATCTGGATGCGCCGGGCGGCCGACATCTCACCCTCGATCCGCGCGGCCACCAGACGCTGCTGCTCGACCTGCCGCCGCAGCGCGCTCCGCTGTCGCTCGGTCTCGGCCAGCGTGAGGCTCAGCATCGTGGTGAAGACGATCCCCAGCCCGATCGACGGGACCGCGGCGTCGAGCAGCAGGAAGCGCCAGTGGTAGAGCGCCAGGCTGCCGCCGATGGCCAGGGCCACCAGCCCCAGCAGCAGGGGCAGGCTCACGCGCGTGCGACGGGCGGACAGCGCGAGGACCAGGAGCACGCCGGCCGCGAACAGAAATCCCGCCTCGGCCCAGGGCGCCCAGGGCGGCCGCGCGAGCAGCGCGTGATCGAAGATGCTCTCGATCAGCTCGGCGTGGATCTCGACACCATCCAGCGCCAGGCCGCCGGCGATCGTCCGGCGATCGGACAGGCCGAGCGCCGTGACCCCCACGAGCACGAGCTTGTGATCGAACACGTCGGGCGCGACGGTTCCGGCCAGCACGTCGGTCGCCGAGACGAAGCGCGCCGGCGTCGGGCCGGTGTAGCGGAGCCACACCGAGCCGTCGCGCTGCGTGGGGATACGGACGTCGCCGACGCCGACGCCCTGGATCCCGCCCTTGACCACCATCACCGTGAGCCCGGGGGCGCCGGCCGCCACCCGGAACATCTCGAGCGCGAGCGTCGGCGTCATGACGCCACCGACCAGCGCGAGCAGCGGGATCTGGCGCACCACACCGCCATCGGGATCGGCGTTGAGCAGGCCGTAGCCGGCCGCGCCGTGGTCGATCTCGGTCGCCGTCCGCAGCATCGCGTCGTAGCGCCGGAGGAAGGGGGCGGGGTCGCCGCCCACCGAGCGCACCGGGACCATCCGTCCGCGGCGGCCGCGAGCCGGGCTCGGCGATCTTGTCCACACCGGCGGTCGCCAGCACGACCGGGCGGCCGCGGATCGCCGCGGCCAGCACCGCATCGTTGCTCGGGAGCGCGGCGAGCTGGGCGGCCAGATCGGGGCCGATCGTACGGATGAGCGCGGGCAGGCGCTGCGGCGACAGGCGATCCTGGTCCGGCATCACGACGTCCAGACCGATGGCCGCCGGCGTGCCGGCCGCGATGCGATCGAACAGCGCGGCCAGCAGCGTGCGGGGCCAGGGCCACTGCCCGTGGGCGGCCAGGCTGCGGTCATCGACGTCGACGATCACGACCGGGCCCGACGCGCGCGCGCGCGGGGAGGCCCGCTGGCAGACGTCGAACCAGGACAGGCGCAGCGTGTTGAGGCCGGGGACGTACGGCATCGCGCACACGGCGGCGAGAACCACGACCAGCAGGAAGCCGATCAGCCGGCCTTTGCGGAGCGGCGAGACCCGACCGGCGCCGGGCTCGGCGCGGGAAGCCGGGGGCACTAGAGATCGATCTCCATACCGTCCCACGCCGCCGAGACCTGCACGGCGTGGCCGTCGCGCGTGATCTCCTCGAGGCGACGCGTCTCGGCCAGCATCGCGGCGATCTTGGCGTCGTCGTAGGTCGGCTCGTGATGAAACATGCAGAGGTGGCGGGCCCGCGCCATCTGGCACAGCTCGACGCCCACCACGTTGCTCGAGTGGCCCCAGTCTTCCTTGATGGAGATCGAGTCGGCCAGCGAGTACTGCGCGTCGAAGATCACCAGATCGGCGTCGCGGAAGAACTCGGCGAACGCGCGGGTGGCGGCGGGATCGTCGAGCTTGTGCTCGGAATCGGTGGAGTACACCACGGCGCGACCGTCGCGCTCGAACCGGTAGCCGTAGGAATCGCCGGTGTGGCGCTGGCGCTTGGCGGTCACCCGGAATCCGGCCAGGTCGTAGGCGCGGCCGGGCTCGAGGCGCACGAAGCGGACGTCGGCCCCCAGCTGGGAGAACTCCACCGGAAACGACGGCGCGCCGTGCTGGCGCCGGATCGCCTCCTCCAGCCATTCGTGGCAGCCGTAGATCGTGATGACGTTGCCCGGCATGTACGCGGGCATGAAGAACGGGAACCCCATGATGTGGTCCCAGTGGGTGTGCGACATGAACACGTGGTAGACGGCGGGCTCGCCTCGCCGGGTGGCCAGCGCGTGATTGCCGAGGGCGCGGACGCCGCTGCCGAGGTCGCACAGCACGTAGTGCGGATCGCCGGCGTCGAGCTGGACGCACGACGAGTTGCCGCCGAACGTGTGCCGCGCCGCCCAGTCGAGCTCGCCGTCGACGAACGCCTCGATGCGGGCCGGGGTGTCGAGCTGGCGGCCGGCCGCCTGGGTCAGCGCGGCCACCAGCTTCTGCCGGATCGCCGCCGACGTGGTGGCGACGGGAATGGAGCCGCGCGTGCCCCAGAACTTGACGCGCATTCTCGCCTCAGCGTGGCTCGAGCGCGGCCAGCGCGGCCGGCGAGGCCTCCGCCAGTGCGTCGCGCAGCGCGGGCAGCGTCCGCAGAATGAGCGTGAACTTGCTGATCTCGAGAATCTCCTGCACGAGCGGCTGCACGCTCACGAGCACGAGATTTCCCTTCTGGGCCTTGGCCTGCTTGGCGGCGAGCATGAAGACGCGCAGGCCGGCGCTGCTGACGTAGTCGACGCCGGCCAGGTCGAGCACCAGATGATCCTGCCCTTCGGCGCAGCGCTGCAGGTGCGGGGCCAGCTCCGTCCGGACATCGTCGGCCGTCGTCTGGTCCAGACGGCCCTTGAGCGCCAGCACCACGACGTCGGCGAAACGGGTGTTGGTGACGATCATCGGATCCCCTGGGGCCGGCATCGTAACACGAGGGGAAGTGTGCGGCGTTCGGGTGCCGCGCGCAAGCCGGCGCCGGGCCGGACCGGCGCCATCGATGTGTTAGATTCTCCGACGCCAAGGGAGGGACGAGATGGCCGGTGTGCGACCGTTCCAGCTGCGCAAGCTCGGCCACGTGGTGCTGAACGTGACCGACATCGAGGCCGCGGTGCGCTTCTACACCCAGGTACTCGGCCTTTCGATCAGCGACCGCTACCCGGACAGCATGGTCCCGGGCGGCATGGTGTTCATGCGCTACGGCACCGATCACCACGGCGTGGCGCTGGTGGGCGGCGCGCCGGCGGTGCCGGCCAGCAGCCTCAATCACTTCGCCTTCGAGGTCGGCACTCTGGCCGAGGTCTTCCACGCGCGCGCGTGGCTGCGCGAGCACGGCGTGCCGATCGTGTTCGAGGGGCGACGACGGGCCGGCTGCCAGGTCGCCGTCGAGTTTCGCGATCCCGACGGCAACAATCTGGAGATCTACTGGAACATCGACCAGGTCGGCACGACGGGCGAGGTCCGCCCGCCCAGCGAGTGGCGCCAGGCCCGCACGCTGGAAGACGCCATCGCCAATCCGGTCGCCGGCCAGGAGCTGCCGCCCGTGCCCGACCGCTGAGGCAGCCGGGCGCGCGTACCAAATCCGGAACGCCCGTTCGGCCCGGGTTCCACGCTATCGCTCGGTAAGGTACACTGCGGGCCGTGAACTGGACATCCGAGACCGTCCCCACCGCCGGCGTCAGCCTTCAGATCTCTCGAGCGGGCTCGGGCGCGCCCCTGGTCGTGCTGCAGCACGACGTGGGCACGCCCGCGGGTCTGCCCTTCTACGACACCCTGGCGCGCAGCGCCACCGTGCTGCGCCCGTCGCATCCCGGCTACGACGGCTCCGAGCGGCCCACCTGGCTGCGCAACGTGCGCGACATCGCCGCCGTCTACCAGACCCTGCTCGCGCAGGACGCGGCCACGCGGGGCCGCACCGACGTCACGGTGGTGGGGCTCGGCTTCGGGGGATGGATCGCCGCCGAGATGGCCACCATGGCGCCCGCGGCCTTCCGCCGCCTGGTGCTGGTGGGGCCCATGGGCATCAAGCCGGAGCGCGGCGAGATCGCGGACCAGGCCCTCGTGTCCTACATCGACTACGTGCGGCTCGGCTTCGCCGACCAGAAGAAGTGCGACGCGATCTACGGCGCCGAGCCGCCGACCCCCACCCTCGAGCAGTGGGACCTGAACCGCGAGATGACGTTTCGCGTGGCCTGGAAGCCGTACATGTACAACGCCTCGCTCCCTCACCTGCTCGGCGGCGTGACCACGCCGACCCTGGTCGTGTGGGGACGTGACGACCGCGTGGTGCCGCTCGAGTGTGGCGAGCGCTACGCCAAGGCGCTGCCGAACGCGCGTCTGTCGGTGGTCGACAACGCCGGACACTTCGTGGAGATGGAGCAACCGGACCAGCTCGCTCGCCTGATCGGAGACTTCTAATGCACTTGATGTACTTCACCGAGCAGCCGATGTCGGCCTACAACGAACAGGCCGGCCGCGATTTCGGCGCCACCGCGCTGATGTTCTCCAACAAGCACTTCGATCCGGTGGCGGGCAGCCGTCTCTACAACGAGTACCTCGAGCATTACCGTCTCGCCGAAGACGTCGGCTTCGACGGCATCATGCTCAACGAGCACCACAACGCGCCGTTCTGCATGCAGGCCAAGTGCAACGTGTTCGCCTCGATCCTCGCCGCCACCACCAAGCGGGTGAAGATCGTGCTGCTCGGCAACCCGCTGCCGCTGGCCGACAACCCGGTCCGCCTGGCCGAAGAGCTGGCGATGATCGACATGGTCTCGTGCGGCCGCCTGGTCTCCGGCTTCGTGCGCGGCGGCGGGCAGGAGCAGCTGGCCACCGGCGTCAACCCGGCGTACAACCGCGAGCGCTTCGAGGAAGCCCACGACCTCATCGTGAAGACGTGGACGCAGCCGGGCCCGTTCCGCTGGGAGGGCACGCACTACCAGCACCGCGTGGTCAACCCGTGGGCGGTGCCGCTGCAGAAGCCGCACCCGCGCGTGTGGATCCCCGGCGTCCTCAGCAAGGAGACGATCATCTGGGCGGCGCAGCAGCGCTACCCGTACATCGCGCTCTCGACCGAGATCGAGGCGACCAAGAAGATCTGGGAGCAGTACGACAAGGTGGCCAACGAGTGCGGCTACGCCGGCGGTCCCGAGTATCGCGGCTACCTGCAGCGCTGCCACATCGCCGAGACCGACGAGAAGGCGATGGCCAACGCCCGGCAGTTCATGTGGATGCAGGGCGAGTTCACCGGCCTGGCGCACCCGGTGTGGTCGAGCCCGTCCGGCTACTTCTCGCCGTCCTACCGCCAGGCTTTTGTCGAGTACGCGGTCGGGCGCCGCTCGAACCCGCGCGGCGCCGCGTTCGAGGAGCAGCTGGCGAACGGCCAGATCCTGGCCGGCACGCCGAAGACGGTCATCCCGCGCATCCGCAAGCTGCTGGAGGAGACGCGGCCGTCGATCATGGGCTTCTGGGCCGCCGACGGCTTCGTGAGCCACGCGGACACGCGCTCCTGCATCAAGCTCATGGGCGAGGAAGTGCTGCCGGCGGTGCGCGAGATCGGCAAGGAGCTGGGGCTCTGGAGTCCGTTCGAGGCCAACGCCCCGACCGGTCGCAAGTTCCTCGATCCGGCCGTGCCGGCCGGGGCTGTTTAACATGGGGGGCCCCGAGCGGGCCCCCCAAACCCCCCGCGCTGCGCGCCCCGGCGAAGCCGTGGCGCTCCGCGAGCGTGCAGTCAAATGCGATGCCCCGAGCGGGCCCCCCAAGCGCTTCACAGTCATCCGGGCCCTGCCACAGTTCCGTCCTGAAGGCGTGCGGTACACTCTCGGGCGTTGTCACCTTCGGAGCCGGAGAGAACCATCGTGAGTGATCCGATCGTCGTCGAGAAATTCGCCGTCGGGCAGTCGGTGCGCCGGATCGAGGACCCGCGGCTGGTGCAGGGCCTGGGGCGTTACTCGGACGACGTCAACCTGGCGCGGCAGGCCTGGGCCGTCCTGGTCCGCTCGCCCCACGCGCACGCGCGCATTCGCGGCATCGACGCGCGGGCCGCGCTCGCCGCCCCCGGCGTGCTGGCGGTCCTCACCGCGGAGGATCTGGCCGCCGACGGCATCGGCAATCTCCCCACCGATCGCAATCGCAAGCGTCGCGATGGCTCGGCGGCCTTCCCGACGCCGCGCCCCGCGCTCGCGCGCGGTCGCGCGCGTCACGTGGGCGATCCGGTGGCGCTCGTGATCGCCGAGACGCACGAGGCGGCGGTGGACGCCGCCGAGCAGGTCGCCGTGGACTACGAGCCCCTGCCCGCCGTCGCCGCCGCGATGGACGCGCTCCGTCCCGGGGCGCCGGCGGTGTGGGACGAGGCGCCCGACAACGTCGCCTTCCTCGCGCAGGCCGGCCAACGCGAAGCGGTCGACCAGGCCTTCGCGCGCGCCGCCCACGTGACGCGCGTCGATTTCGTCGTCACCCGCGTGGCCGCCGCTCCGCTCGAACCCCGCGCTGCCGTCGGCGAGTACGACCGGCGGAGCGGACGCTACACGCTGCACACCGGCATCCAGGGACCGCACGGCACGCGCACGCTGCTCGCCTCAGCCCTGAAGGTGCCCCAGAGCCACATGCGGGTGATCACCGGCGAGGTGGGCGGCAGCTTCGGCATGCGCAGCGGGATCTACCCGGAGATGATCCTGGTGCTGTGGGCCGCGCGCCGGCTGGGGCGGCCGGTCAAGTGGACGTCGGATCGCCGCGAGGGATTCGTCACCGACGAGCACGGCCGCGACAATGTCTCCACCGCCGAGCTGGCCCTCGACCGTGACGGCACGTTCCTGGCGCTGCGGGTGGCCATCAACCTCAACGTCGGCGCGTATCTCACCCAGCGCAGCGCCGGGCCCGGCACCAACAACATCGGCGGCGTGGCCGGCGTGTACACCACGCCCGCCATCCACCACCAGACCACGGGCGTGTTCACCAACACCACGCCCACCGGTCCCTACCGGGGTGCCGGCCGTCCGGAGGCGACGTTCGCGATCGAGCGCGTGATCGACGTGGCGGCCCGCGAGCTTCAGATGGATCCCGTCGCGCTCCGGCGCAAGAATCTCATCCCGCCCTCGGCGATGCCGTTCAAGACCGGCCTGGTGTTCACCTACGACTGTGGCGACTTCGCGCGCAGCATGGACCTGGCCCTGTCGGTCGCCGAGCACGCCAGCTTCGAGAAGCGCCGCGCCGAGGCGCGCACGCGGGGCAAGCTCCGCGGTCTCGGCATCGCCAACGCCATCGAGGTGGCCGGTGGGCCCTACACCTCGGTCAATCCCGACACCGCGCAGATCTGCGTGAACCCCGACGGCTCGGTGACGGTCAACACGGGCTCCACCTCGATGGGCCAGGGCAACGAGACCGCCTACGCGCAGATCGTGTGCGACACGCTCGGCGTGGCGCCCGAGCGCGTCCAGGTCCTGTGGGGCGACAGCGACGCGCTCGGGAGCGGACGCGGCAACGGCGGCTCGGGCGCGCTCACCGTGGGCGGCTCGGCGATGCTGCGCGCCACCGAGAAGATCATCGAGCACGGCCGCCGCATCGCGGCGCGCGCGATGGAGGCCGCACCCGAGGACATCGTGTTCCGCGACGGCCGCTTCGTGGTGACCGGCACCGACCGCGGCCTGGGGCTGGCCGAGGTGGCCCGCGTCGCCTACCAGCCCAAGCCGCGCGCCGGGCGTGGAGCCCGGCTTCACCGAGACGGCGGCGTTCACGCCGCCGGCGGTGACGTTCCCCAACGGCTGCCAGATCTGCGAGGTCGAGATCGACGAGGCCACCGGCGTGCTGCAGATCGTCCGCCACACGGTGGTCGACGACGTCGGCAAGATGGTCAATCCGCTGCTGGTGAAGGGCCAGATCCACGGCGGGGTGGTGCAAGGGCTCGGGCAGGCGCTCTTCGAGAACCTGGTCTACGACGACACGACGGCCCAGCTGCTGGCCGGCTCGTTCATGGACTACGCCATGCCCCGCGCCGACGACGTGCCCTTCTTCGAGGTCGACTCGCACGAGGTGGTGACGCAGGTCAATCCGCTCGGCGCCAAGGGGGTCGGCGAGGCCGGCACCGTCGGCGCGCTGCCGGCGCTGGTCAACGCGGTCAACGACGCGCTGGCCCCGCTCGGCGTGCGCCATCTCGACATGCCGATGACGCCCGAGCGCATCTGGCGAGCGATTCGCGAGGCGACCGCGCGCTAGCCGAGGCTGGGTCTGGGCGTCTCGAAGACGACGACGGTGGCCCGGCGCCGCACCACGAGCCAGGTGGCGGCCAGATACAGTAGCGCGGCCACGGCCACCAGGTGGCGCAGCCCGATGACCATCGAGAGGAACTCGGCCAGGCCACCGAGGACGGCCCCCAGCAGATTCCAGCCGAAGGCCGCCGCCGCGTCCTCGCGCGCCGCGAAGCGCTGCGCGAAGCACATCGACGCGAAGAAGATCGGCAGGCCCGCCACCAGGAGCGAGGCGATCGCCTTCAGGCCGAGCCCCGGTCCCAGCCAGGCGCCCAGCGGCATCGCGTAGAGCACCGCCAGCGAGGCCAGGAGCGCGACGACGCAGGCGCTGAAGGGCAGCGAGGCGCGCGCGCTGAGCAGCGTGCCGAAGAAGATCACGACGAAGATCGACTCCAGCACGACCGCGTTGGTGAACCAGGTCGCCCCCCACAACAAGTTCAGCGCGGTGACCGCGCGCGTCTCCAGCAGCAAAAACGCCATGCCGAACAGCAGCATCTCCCAGTCGATCGTCGTCCAGCTCCGCGCGCTCGCCCGGAAGGCGCGCGACACGCCCAGCAGCGCCGCCGCGGCCACGAGCGCGATCCCGAACATCAGGCTGAGATAGAAGCCACTGATCCCGCGCTGCTCGAGATAGAAGAACGGCCAGTCGTCGCGCGACGGCTCGATACGCTGGCTCGCCTCGTCGCGAATGGTCCGGGCCATGGCCTGGCGCCGGGCGCCATCGTGATGGGCGAAGGCCGGTCCGGTCATGAGGATGGTGTTGAACACGTTGCGCTGCTCGACGACGGCGATGGGTGCTTCGTCGAAGGCCTCGCTCACCATGGCGCCCAGTCGTTCGAGCAGGTACGGCTGGCCTACCATGAAATAGAGCGCCAGGCCTCCGCCGGGCGCCAGCCGTTGCCGCGCGGCCTGCAGCGACTCCACCGTGTAGACGAAGTTGTCGAGCCGGATGCTGGAGAGCGCGGACAGCCGGGTCATCGAGTCCAGCGTGCCGAAGACGATGAGGTCGTAGGTCGCCTCCGTGCCCTGCAGATACGAGCGCGCGTCGCCCACGATCCGACGCACGCGCGGCGAGGCATACGGCCGATCGGGATGCACCCGGGCGCCCAGGGCGAGGATCTGCGGATCGATCTCTACCGCGTCGACGCGCTCGGCGCCTTCGTCCAGCGCGACGGCGACATCGTTGCCGGTGCCCGCGCCGATCACCAGCACCCGCTTCGGCGCCTGCGTCAGCATGCGGTACGGCACGTGATAGCCGGCGCGAGCCAGCGTCGTGAAGCTCGTGCCGGTCGTCGCCCCCCGCCCCATCGGCATGGCGTACTGGTGCAGCGATCCGTTGGCCAGCACGGCGACGGCGGGCGAGTCCGGCCTTCGGTCCGCGGTCAACGCGTAGTAGGGACTGTAGACGTCGGCGCGATCGTAGAACGCGGTCAGCAGGAGGGCCGCCACCGCGCCGGCGGCCGCGAGCTTCCGCGACTGGCGCCAGTGCACGACCAGCCCGCCGGCCGCCAGGACCAGGAACCATACCGGCGGCCGGGTACCGAGGAAGGAGATCGCGGCAAAGGCCGCCGCGCCCACCGCGGAGCCGCCGATGTCCCACAGGTAGCCGGCCAGGGTGTGGCCGGCCTGGCGGAAGACCTGAAGGCGCTCGGCGAGCGCGCGGCCGAGCGGCACGAACGACAGCGCCGTCAGCACGAACACCGCCAGCAGGGGCAGCCGGAGCCCGTGGATCACCGGCGCGGTCGGCGGCAGATCGTAGTACAGCAGCCACAGGTGCTCCGAGGCCGACTCCTGCGTGATGACCGTGCGGCTCAGCAGCAGTGCCGCGCCGACCAGCGCGAGCACGCTCGGGCCCCACAGATGGCGGATGGCCCGGTGGCTCGGGGCGATGCAGCCAACGCCCAGCCCCAGGAACGAGGCGATGAGGATCAGGTTGGGAAAGTAGGCGAGCGCCCGGACCTGCTGGCCCAGCCACCGGATGAGCAGCAGCTCCTGGAACAGCACCGCGAACGAGATCACCGCGATCTGGATCCCGACGAGCCGCAGCGCGGATTTCGCCATACGGCTAGCGTAGTGCACCGCAGAATGGAAACAAACGAATGGATGGCCGGCTGGGCGATGATGGAGTGCGCTCGCGGCCTCGGCGCTCGGGGAGGACCATGGCTACGCCGTCGACCGGCCTCACGATCCGGCAGTACTACATCATGGTGGGGCTCGGCGCCTTCGTCACCACGCTGGCCCAGCCCGCGGTCATCGGGCGGCTGCCCCTGCAGTTCCTGCTGAAGAACGAGCTGCACTTCAGCGCCCAGACGCTGGCGACGTTCCTGCTGATCGTGTCGTTCCCGTGGAACGTCAAGCCGATCGCCGGCATCCTGTCCGACACCTTCCCGCTCTTCGGAACGCGACGACGTCACTACATGCTGCTCGCCGCCGGCCTGGCGGCGGGCTGCTGGTTCCTGCTCGGTGTCGTGCCGCGAGCGCACGTGCCGCTGCTGCTCGCCGCGCTCGGCGCCAACGTCTTCCTGGTCGTCGCCAGCACGGTGATGGGCGGCCTCATGGTGGAAGCCGGCCAGCGCTTCGGCATCTCCGGACGCATCACGTCGATCCGCCAGCTGCTGCAGAGCGCGGTGTCGCTGGGCAACGGGCTGCTCGGCGGCTACCTGGCCTCGGTGGCGTTCGGCTGGACGGTCGGCGTCGCTACCGGGATGCTGGTCGTCCTGGCGTTCGCGACCTTCTTCGTGCTGCTCGAGCCCCCGACCGCCGTCCGCAATGAAGCGGTGCTGAGCGCCGCCGGTCACGAGCTGCGCACGCTCGTGGGATCGCGGACCCTGTGGGCGGCCGGGTCCTTTCTGGCGCTCGTCTACATCGCGCCCGGCTTCACCACGCCGCTGCTGTACTTGCAGACCGACGCGCTCGGCTTCAGCCCGGCCTTCATCGGGCTGATGGAGACGATCGAGGGCGGCGCCGGGCTGCTCGGCGCCGCGCTCTACGGTGTCGCCTGCCGCACGTTCACGCTCCGCCAGCTCCTCACGACCGCCATCGCCGTCAACGCGCTCGTGACGCTGCTGTACCTGTTCTACGGCCGCGGCTCCGCGCCGTTCATCCACGGCATCGCCGGCCTCGCGGTGGTCGCCTCCGAGCTGGCCCTCATGGATCTGGCCGTGCGCTCCACCCCGCCCGGCTGCGAGAGCCTCGGCTTCGCGCTGATGATGAGCGCGCGCAACTTCGCGATCTCGGGCTCCGACGTGGTGGGCTCGTGGCTGGTGGACAGCCACGGCTGGGCGTTTCACCAGCTCGTCTGGCTCAACGCCGGGACGACGGCGCTGGTCCTGTGCCTCATCCCGCTCTTGCCTCGCCTGATCGTCAGCCGGCGCGACGGCGAGCCGCTCCCCGTGCCGGCACCGGCCGCGGCTAGCTGACGCGCCGCACCAGCTCGCGTCGCGCGTACCAGCATGGCCGCCGGCCGCCGTGCGGGAACACGGTGTGCACGCAGATCTCGGTCTGCGGCTGATCGTAGAAGACCTGATCGCGACCGTTCTTGAGGCGGGTCGAGTAGTAGAAGGTGAGGGTCTCGGTCTGGAGCCTGAGCCCTTCGACGGCATACAGGGCGCCCAGCATCACGAGACCGATGACGACGGCCCACCTCGAAAACGCGATGATCCGGGACACGCCGTCCAGCGTACCGCGCCGAGGACGCCCGCGTGACTTCGGCCCGGGCTTGGACTATAGTCCGCCCGTACCGTATACGGAACGGAGTTCCGGCATGAGAACGATCCGAGGTCACGTGGCCGTCGCCGGCGTCGGCGAGACCACCTATTACAAGCACGGCCAGGCGCCGGAGTCCGAGGTGAAGCTGGCACTGCGGGCGATCCTCGCCGCCTGCGAGGACGCCGGTCTCGATCCGCGCGCAGGTCGACGGCTTCGCCTCGTACAGCAACGACCGCAACGATCCCTCGCGGCTGGCCGCGGCGCTGGGCCTGCCCGAGCTGCGCTTCTCGAACATGCAGTGGGGCGGCGGCGGCGGTGGCGGCTCCGCGGCCGTCGGCAACGCGGCGGCGGCGGTCGCCGCCGGCTACGCCGACTGCGTGGTCGTATTCCGCGCGCTCGCGCAGGGGCAGTTCCAGCGCTTCGGCGCGGCCCCGCCGGCGGCGACGGCCAGCGGCGAGGCCGCGCTCACCTTCCCGTACGGGCTCATCTCGCCGGCCCAGCGCTTCGCCATGCGCGTGATGCGCTTCATGCACGATCACGGCATCCGGCCCGAGGCCCAGCGCGCCATCGCGCTGGCCTCCTATCACCACGCGCAGGACAACCCGCGGGCGGTGATGCACGGCCGGCCGCTCACCGCGGAGGCCTACGACGACTCGCGCTGGATCGTCGAGCCGTTCCGGCTGTTCGACTGCTGCATGGAGAACGACGGCGCCGCCGCGCTGGTGCTGGTCTCCGCCGAGCGGGCCCGCGACCTCCGCCACCCGCCCGCGTACCTGCTGGGGGTGGCGCAGGGCTCGGAGTACCGCAACGCGGCCCGCGGCCACAACGCGCCGACCTACGCGTCGTCCAGCTTCACGACGGTGGCGCCGCACCTGTACGCGATGGCCGGCGTCGGGCCCAAGGACGTGCACGTGGTGCAGAGCTACGAGAACTTCACCGGTGGCGTGCTGATGAGCCTGGTCGAGCACGACTTCTTCGCCGCCGAGGAGGCCAACGAGTTCCTCACGCTCGACAACCTGATCGCGCCGACCGGACGGCTGCCGCTGAACACCAGCGGCGGCAACCTCGCCGAGTGCTACATGCACGGCCTCGAGCTGCAGATCGAGGCGGTCCGCCAGCTCCGCGGCCAGTCGACCAACCAGGTGCCGGGCGCCCAGCGTGGCCATGGTGATCTCGGGCCCGATGGTCACGCCGGTGTCGAGCATGATCCTCGGCAGCCGAGGACACGCTGTGAGCGCGGCCACGTCCTACCTGCCGGCCGGGCTCCCGCGCCCGGTGCCCGAGCCCGACGGCCTCGACGCGCCGTACTGGGACGGCACGCGACGGGGCGAGCTGCGCGTGCAGCGCTGCGCGCGGCTGCCGCGGCTGGCAGTGGGGGCCGGAGTGGATCTGTCACCGCTGTCTCGGCTTCGACCTGCGAGTGGGTGGCGGTCGCAGCCGCGCGGCCGCATCTACTCGTGGGAGCGCGCGTGGCATCCGGTGCATCCGGCGCTGCGCGGTCGCGGCCCCTACATCGTGGTCCTGGTCGAGCTGCCCCACGCGGGCGACGTTCGCATGGTCGGCAATCTTCTCGGCGATCCGCAGCAGACGGTCACGATCGGCGCGCCGGTGGAGGCGGTGTTCGAGCCCCACGACGACGCGACGCCGCCGTTCACGCTGGTGCAATGGAGGAAGAGCGGCATGAGCACGACCGAGCTCGACCATCAACGAGCCCAACCTCTGGCGCCTGAAGACGCCCGGCCACGCGAGCTGGCCGCGCAGCGCGCGGCCCGGCGATCCGAAGAAGTACTTCATCGTCTCCGCCGACGCCCACGTCAACGAGCCGGCCGATCTGTGGGCCACGCGCATCGACGCGCAAGTATCGCGAGCGGATCCCGCGCGTGATCGTCGACGCCAACGGCGTGAAGTGGCGCGTGTCCGAGGGCCACCGGCCCGACCGGCTGCGCACCGACGAGCTCGAGGGCGAGGACCGGCTGCGCCAGCTGGCCGGCGCCGATCCCGAGCAGCGCCTGCGCGACATGGACCGCGACGGCATCGACGCCGAGGTGATCTTCCCCAACAAGGGGCTGTCGATGTGGGCCACGCCCGACGCGCGCCTTCGCGATGGCGCAGTGCCGCGTCTACAACGAGTGGGCGTGGGAGATCTTCGCGAGCTACAACCACCGCATGTCGCCGGCCGCGGCCATCGCCACCGCCGATCTCGAGGGCTCGATCGCCGAGGTGCAGCGCGTGGCCAAGCTCGGCTTCCGGGCGCTGACCCTGCCCTGCAAGCCGGTGTGGGGCGCGCACGACGTCGATCATCCCAACTACAACCTGCCCGTGTTCGATCCGCTGTGGGCGGTGATCCAGGACGCCAACCTGCCGATCACCTTCCACGTCTCGACCGGGCGCGATCCGCGCGCCGCGCGCGGCAACGGCGGCGCCGTCATCAACTACGTCTCGCACTCGCTGTCGCCGACGATCGAGCCGGTGGCCAACCTCTGCGCCTCCGGCGTGCTCGTCGCGCTTCCCGCGGCTCCGCTTCGCCACGATCGAGGCCGGCATCGGCTGGGTGGCGTGGCTGCTCGACGCGATGGACGAGGCCTACCGCAAGCACCACTTCTGGGTGCGGCCGAAGCTGGCCAAGCTGCCGAGCGAGTACTTCCGCGAGCACGGCTTCGCCTCGTTCCAGGAAGATCCGGCCGGGCTGGCGCTGGCCGAGCCGATGAATCTCGCCGACAACTTCATGTGGGGCAACGACTACCCGCATCACGAGGGCACGTGGCCGCACTCGGCCGAGGCCATCGAGCGCACGATGGGTCAGCTGTCCGACGGCGCGCGCGCCAAGATCCTCGGCCTGAACGCCGCACGCCTGTTCGGCTTCGAGGTGCGCGAGGGGTGAGAAGCCACGGCGGCACGGCCTCATCGGGCCACCAACCGGATCGTCGACATTCTCGAGCTGCGTCTCGACCAGCCGTGACGGGCTGGCCCTGCACGAGGTGAGCGCGCAGCTGGAGGCGCCCAAGAGCAGCCTGCTTCCGCTGCTGCGCGCGCTCACCGCGCGCGGCTACCTCGAGCAGGGTCGCGACGGCGACTATCGCCTCGGGCCTGCGCATCTTCGAGCTCGGCAGCGCGGCGTCGGCTCGCCGCGATCTGGCCGAGGTGGCCCGGCCCGCCCTCGTCGAGCTGATGCGTCGCACCGGCGAGACGGTCTTCCTCGGCACGCTGGCCGGTGACGGCCTGTCCGTCGTGTACATCGACAAGGTCGAGAGCGAGCAGATCATCCGGTACGCCGCCGGGGTCGGCGACCGCCGCCCGCTGCACGCCACCTCCAGCGGCAAGGCCATCCTCGCGTTCCTGCCGCTCGAGCAGCGCGAGGAGATCTGCAAGACGCTGCCGCTGGTGCGCCACACCGAGCGGACGGTGACGAGCCTGGCCACGCTGGACGCGACTCGCTCGACGAGATCCGGCGCACCGGCGTGTGCGTCAGCCTCGACGAGATGGTGCGCGGCGCCGCCGGCGTGGCCGCCCCGATCTTCGATCGCCACGGTCGCAGGTCGCCGGCGCCTGCACGATCGCCGGCCCCACCGACCGCGTGCGGCCGCAGGCTGCGCCGGCTGGCCGCCGAGGTGAAGCGCACGGCGCGCGCCATCTCCACGCTGCTCGGCTACCGCGCGCCGTCGACGACCGCAAATCGACCGGGAGGACATCATGAAAGTCGGCATCTCGCTCAACATGTTGACGAAGGAAGGCCGCTCGGACGCCTCCGTCTTCGCCGAGCACCTGGCCCTGGGCGACCTGGCCGAGCCGCTCGGCTTCGACTCGGTCTTCGCGCTCGAGCATCACTTCACCGGCTACGCCATGTCGCCGTCGCCGACCCAGCTGCTGAGCTACATCGCCGGCCGCACGAAGCGCATCATCCTCGGCACCGCGGTCATCGTCCTGCCCTGGCACGATCCGGTCCGGGTGGCCGAGCAGATCGCGCTGCTCGACATCCTCTCGCACGGCCGCTGCGTGTTCGGCTTCGGCCGCGGCGCGGCCAGCGTGGAGTACGCGGGGTTCCGCGTGCCCATGGAGGAGGCGCGGCCGCGCTTCGTGGAGGCGGCCAAGATCGTCGTCAAGGCGCTCACCCAGGACGTCTTCGACTGGGACGGCGAGTTCTTCAAGATCCCGCCGACCTCGATCCGGCCGCGCCCGATCTCGCACCCCGAGCGGCGCTTCTACGCCTCGTCGGTCAGCCCGGAGTCGGCCGAGATCATGGCCAAGCTCGGCTTCGGCCTGCTGGTCATCATGCAGAACGAGTGGCCCAAGGCCGCCGAGGACATCCGGCGCTACCGCGACATCACCGCGAGCGTCGGCCACACGCCGCGCCCGCCGATCATCTCCACCAACATCTCGGTGGCCGAGAGCCGCGAGGAGGCCACGAGCGCGCCGGCGCAGTACCTGGCGCGCAAGTGGGATTCGATCGACGCCCACTACCACTTCTCCGACGGCCACCTGGCCACGGTGAAGGGCTACGAGTTCTACGGCGGCATGGCCAAGACGTACTCCAAGATGAAGGACGAGGGCTTCCGCAAGAAGGCGACCGACTTCTACGTCAAGATCCAGGTCGTCGGCACGCCCGACGACTGCATCCAGCAGATCGCCGAGCTGCAGAAGCTCACCGGCACTGGATCACCTGGTCGGCGAGTTCGGCTACGGCGGCATGCCGCACGAGGACGCCCAGCTCAACATGCGCATGTTCGCCGACCGCGTGATGCCGGTGCTCCAGCGCGACGGTGGATTCGCCGGCTCCCTCGAACGGCGCGACGGCCGGCGCCGGTGGCCGTGCCCGGCACGACCAGCATCTTCGCGCCGGCGTGAGGCGATCGTCATGAGCGGACCGCTCCACGGCGTTCGCGTCATCGACTGCACCACGGTCGTGCTCGGCCCGTGGGCCGCCCAGCAGCTCGGCGACCTCGGCGCGGAGGTCATCAAGGTGGAGCCGCCGGAGGGCGACACCACCCGGCAGCTCGGTCCCATGCGCAATCCCGACATGGGCGCGTTCTTCCTGGCCGTCAACCGCAACAAGCGCTCGATCGTGCTCGACCTCAAGCAGGAATCCGCGCGCAAGGTGCTGCTCAAGCTCGCGGAGAACGCCGACGTCTTCATGCACAACTACCGGCCGCGGGCGGCCAAGCGCCTCGGCCTGTCCTACGAGATGTTCCGTGCGGTCAATCCGCGCCTGGTCTATGTCGGCACCTACGGCTTCCGGGCCACGGGACCGTACGCCGACAAGCCGGCCTACGACGACATCATCCAGGCCGCGTCGGGGTTGGCCTCGCTGCAGAGTGCCTTGACCGGCGAGCCGCGCTTCGTGCCGACCATCGTGGCCGACAAGACCAGCTCGATGACGCTGTTCGCCGCCGTACTGGCCGCGCTCTACCACCAGGCCCGCACCGGCGAGGGCCAGGAGGTCGAGGTCCCGATGTTCGAGAGCCTCGCCGCCTGGATCATGGTCGAGCATCTCTACGGCGAGAGCTTCGTGCCCCCGATCGACAGCGTGGGCTACAAGCGCGTGCTCAGCCCGCACCGCAAGCCGTTCAAGACCAAGGACGGCCACCTGGCCATCCTTCCCTACACGGATCAGAACTGGCGCGACTTCTTCGCGCTCAACGGCCGCCAGGATCTCCTGGACGACCCGCGCTTCAAGACGCTCGGCTCGCGCCTGCGCCACATCGATTTCCTGTATGGCGAGCTGTCGAAGATCGCGCTGACGCGCACGAATGCCGAGTGGCTGGCCGAGCTGGACCGCATCAACATCCCCGCCATGACCGTGAACTCGCTCGAGACGCTGCTCCAGGATCCACACCTGGAGGCCACGGGATTCTGGCAGGTCATGGAGCACGCCAGCGAGGGCACCCTGCGGATGCCGGGGATTCCGGCCAGCTACGCCAAGACGCCCGGCAGCATCCGACGGCTGCCGCCGCGCGCCGGCGAGCACAGCCTGGAAGTGCTGCGCGAGGCCGGGTTCGACGCCGGCGAGATCGACGCGCTGCTGGCCACCGGAGCCACCCGCTCGGAGTCCTCGAAGGGAGTCAGTCAGTGATCACCAAGTTCGGGACGGTCTACGCCGGCCACGTCGATCTGCCCGACATGGGCCAGGACGCCACTCCGGCCAACGAGCGGCGCTTCTCGAACGAGCACCTGGCCAGCGTCTTCGACAAGACCGACGCCGTCGCCAAGGTGATGGACGAGCTCGGCTACTACGTGATCTGGCTGGCCGAGCACCACTTCCAGCACGAGGGCTACGAGGTCCTGCCGAACCTCCTCATGTCGGCGGTGCACCTGGCGCACATCACCAAGCAGATCAAGATCGGCTGCGGCTTCAACATCGCGCCCATGTGGCATCCGCTCCGGCTGGCCGAGGACTACGCGACGGCGGACATTCTCACCCGGGGCCGGACCATCTTCGGCGTGGGCCGCGGCTACCACACGCGCGAGGTCGAGACGTTCGGCGCGCCGATGCTGGACGCCGACGCCAACCGCGATCTCTTCGAGGAGCAGGTCGAGATCATCTTCAAGGCCTTCACGCAGGAGTCCTTCGCGCACCACGGCAAGCACTACACGCTGCCGCCGGCGGTGCCCTATCGCGGCTACGAGCTGCGCGAGCTGACGCTCGTGCCGCGCCCGATCCACCGGTTCGAGTGCTGGCAGCCGATCGTGAGCGCGGGCGCGCGCGGGCTGGACTTCATGGTCAAGCACGGGATCAAGGGCGTCATCGGCGGTGGCGCCGCCACGATGGCCGAAGGCCCGATCGCCGGCTATCGCGACGCGGCGGCCCGCGCCGGCAAGAAGCTGGCGCTGGGCGAGGATCTCTGCGTCAGCATCTTCTACCATCTGGCCGATTCGCGCGAGCGCGCGATCCGCGAGATCACGCCGTTCTACGAAGAGCACGTGAAGATGTTCGGGCCCCTCGGCTTCGTCCCCGGCATCACGCCCGCGCAGCTCGAAGCCTCCACCAGGCGCGGCGGCTGGGGCGCCGCCGGCGTGCCGACCGTCGAGCACTACATGAAGTCGGGCGCGTGGTTCGCCGGGCGCCCGGAAGAGCTGACCGCGTACCTCAAGGATTTGCAGTCGCGCTATCCCGGCCTCGAGTACGTGAACATGTCCATCAGCATGGGCACGCCGCAGAAGGTGATGCTGGAGCAGCTGCGCTGGTTCGCCAAGGAGGTCATGCCGCACTTCCCGGGCAGCAGCCAGCGCGGATAGGGCCCGCAACCTTCAGCCGTCGGCCTGACACCGTGCGTCCGCGGCGTGTCGCCGGGCCCACGCGGCCGCATGTAAGTTCGCGTCACATCGGATCGTTCGGCTGGCATGGGCGCTGCACGAATCGCGCCCCATGCACATCTTCAGTCTCCTGCTCGCCGCCGTCGTGCTGTCCGTGGGCGTCGCCGAAGCCGCCCCCCTGCGCACCCTGTACGTCGCGCCGACCGGCAGCGACAGCGCCGCCGGCGGCGCCATCACCCCCTGGCGCACGCTGCAGCACGCGGCCAACGTCGTCCGCGCCGGCGACCAGGTGATCGTGCGGGCCGGCCACTACGCGGGCTTCAATCTCGAGACGAGCGGCACCGCGGCCAACCCGATCCTGTTCAGCGCCGATCCGGGCGTCGTCGTCGACACGCCCGGCCCGGTGCGCACGCTGGACGGCATCAACCTGGAAGGGGCCAGCTACATCGTGATCGAAGGCTTCACCGTGGTCGGCATGCCGCGCACCGGCATCCGCTCGGTGACGAACGACCACGTGACGATCCGCCACAACATCGGCGACATGAACGGGCGCTGGGGCATCCTCACCGGCTTCAGCGACGATCTGCTGATCGAGGACAACGAGATGTCGCGCTCGGTGGCCGAGCACGGCATCTACGTGTCCAACAGCGGCGATCGCCCGGTGATCCGGCGCAACCACGTGTGGGGCAACTCCGACAACGGCATCCACATGAACGGCGACCTGAGCCAGGGCGGCGACGGCATCATCTCCGGCGCGGTCGTGAGGCCAACATCATCTACAACAACGGCCGCACCGGCGGCTCCGGCATCAACGGCGACGGCGTGCAGAGCTCGCGCATCGACAACAACCTCCTCTACGACAACCACGCCAGCGGGATCTCGCTCTACCAGATCGACGGCGGGCAGCCCTCGCGAAACAACTTCGTCGCCCACAACACGATCTGCAGGCCACCGACGGGCGCTGGGCCATCAACATCCAGGACGGCAGCACCGGCAACCACGTGGTGAACAACATTCTCCTGACGCTGCACACCTTCCGCGGGGTCATCGACATCTCGACCGACAGCCTGAGCGGCTTCGTGAGCGACGGCAATGCCGTGACCGGCCGCTTCACGACCAACGGCGGCGACTCCGTGCTCACGCTGGCCGCCTGGCGGACGGCCACCGGTCAGGACGCGCACTCGTTCACCACCACGCCGGCGGCCAACTTCGTCGACCCGAGCGCCGGCGACTATCACATCCGCGCGGATTCGCCCGCCCGCGACGCCGCGATGGTCGCGACCGACGTGACCACCGACTTCGAAGGCCTGGCGCGGCCTTCGGGTCCGGCCTCCGACATCGGCGCGGACGAATATCACGTCGTGACGCTGCCACCGCCTCCGCCGCCGCCCGCGCCCTCCGATCTGGTCGAGACCGCGGTGTCCAATCCGCCGGCCAGCGTGCGGCGCGGCGGTCACTTCACGGTGACCGACACGGTCAAGAACCAGGGCGGCACCGCGGCCGGCCCGTCGGTGACGAGCTACTTCCTGTCGTCCGATCCGGTGAAGAGCACGTCCGATCGCGCGCTGGCCAACCGCCGCCGCGTGCCGGCGCTGGCCGCCGGCGCCAGCTCCACCGGCAGCGTCAGTGTGATGGTGCCGACCGGGACGCCGCGCGGCACCTACTTCCTGCTGGCGTGCACGGACCAGACGGGCGCCGTGAGCGAGTCGAGCGACAGCAACAACTGCCGTCCGGCGATGACCTCCGTGATCGTCAAGTAGTCGGCGTCGTCCCCGGCGCGTCGACCGCGAAGTCGTTGCGGCGCCCGACGCGCCGGGCCTATACTGCCGGTCCGTGGCCCTCCGCATCGGCGTCGACATCGGCGGCACCTTCACGGATCTCGTGGCACTGGACGAGGCGACGGGCGCCGTGCTCAACACCAAGGCGCTCAGCACGCCCCAGTCGCTCCTGGACGGCGTCCTGCGCTGCGTCGACCAGGCCGGCGCCCGCCTCGCCGACACCCGGCTGGTGATCCACGGCACGACGATCGGCATCAACGCGCTGCTGGAAGGCAAGGGCGCGCGGACCGGCCTCATCACCACCGACGGGTTCCGCGACGTGCTCGAGATCGGCCGCGGCAACTATCTCCGGATGTACGACGTCCTGTACCGGCGCCCCACCCCGCTCGTGCCGCGCGGGCGCTGCCTGGAAGTGCCGGAGCGGCTGACCGCGCGGGGCGAGGTGCTGGTGCCGCTCGACGAGGCCGCCGTGCGCGCGGCCGCCCGGCGGCTGGCCGCCGATGGCGTGCAGGCCGTGGCCCTGGTGTTCCTCTTCTCGTATCGCAACCCGGTGCACGAGCAGCGGGCGGCCGCGATCGTGGCCGAGGAGCTGCCGGGCGTCGCCATCTCCGTCTCGCACCGGCTCACGCAGGAGTGGCGCGAGTACGAGCGGACCAGCACCACCGTCGTGAACGCCTACGTCCTGCCGATCGTCGATCGCTATCTGGGCGCGTTCGGTACTCGACTGGGCGAGCGCGGCTTTCGCGGCCGCCTGCTCATCACGCAGTCCAACGGCGGCGCGTTCTCGCTGGAGGCCGCGCGGGCCAAGCCGGTGCACACGATCGAATCCGGACCGGCGGCGGGCGCCGTCGGCTGCGCGGCGCTGGCCACGGTCCTCGGTCTGCCACGGCTGATCTCGTTCGACATGGGCGGGACGACCGCCAAGTGCGCCATCGTCGAGGACGGCATGGTGCAGACCACCGACGAGTACCACGTCGACGGCCGGCCGCTGCGCATCCCGGTGATCGACATCCGCGAGGTCAGCGCGGGCGGCGGCACGATCGCGTGGATCGACGCCGGCGGGGCACTGACCCTCGGACCGCAGAGTGCGGGGGCCGAGCCGGGTCCCGTCTGCTACGCGCTGGGCGGCCGCGAGCCGACCGTCACCGACGCCAATGTGGTGCTCGGCCGGATCGACGGCTCGCGGTTCCTGGGCGGCACGATGCCGCTCGACGCGCCGGCGGCCGCCCGGGCCGTGGACGACAAGCTCGCGCAGCCGCTCGGCCTGGCGCGCCTCGACGCCGCGGCCGGCGTCGTCCGCCTCGCCGACGTGAAGATGGCCCTGGCGGTCCGCAGCATCACCGCCAACCGCGGCCTCGACCCACGCGACTACGCGCTGGCCGCCTACGGCGGCGGTGGCCCGCTGCACGCGGTGGCCATCGCCCGCGAGCTGGGCATTCCCCGCGTGGTGATTCCGCCCGCGCCGTCCACGTTCTCGGCCTGGGGCATGCTGGCCACCGACCTGCGGCACGACCTGGTGCGCACCGTGCTGGAGCCGCTGGAGCGCACCGACGCGACGTGGGCCCAGGCGCGCTACGCGGAGATGGAGCACGAGATCGCCGCCATCCTCCCCGGCGAGGGCCAGCCCATCACGCTGCGCGCCGCCGATCTACGCTATCTCGGCCAGGAGCACACGGTGACCGTCGCGCTGGCGGAGGTCGACGACTGGGACGGCCTGCGCAAGCAGTTCGACGACGCCCACGAGCGCGCCTACGGCTACGCCGCCCCCGACGTCGAGGTGCAGCTGCTGAATCTCCGTCTGACCGTCGTCTTCCCGCTCGAGCGGCCGCGCCTGCCCGACGCTGCGAGCCGCGCACGACCGGGCGCGCGCCGCATTCCAGACGCGCACGATCTACTCGATGCTCGCGCAGGCGATTCCAGAGAGTACCGCGTCTACCAGCGCGAAGATCTCCGCCCCGGAGACGTGATCGCGGGGCCGGCCGCCGTGGAGGAGCCCGGGACGACGACCATCATCGACGCCGCCGACACTCTTTCGGTCGAGGACCACGGCTGCCTGATCATCGAGCTGAACGCCTCCGAGGCGATGGGGGGCGTTGGGGGAGCGAGCATCGCTCCCCCAACGTTCAGACACGAGCGCCAGCCTCTCGATCCGATCACAGTCCAGGTCATCCGTGCCGCGCTCAATGCGGCCGCCGAGACGCATGCGCCTGACCATGATCAAGACGGCGTACAACCACATCATCAGCGAGAGCCTGGACTTCGGCTGCGCCATCTTCGATGCCGACGTGCAGATGATCGCCCAGGGCATCGGCCTGCCCGTGTTCCAGGGCCACCTGGGCTTTCCCATCGAGGCCACCATCCAGGATCGCGGGCTGGACGCCTTCCGCGAGGGCGACGTCTTCATCCACAACGATCCCTACGCCGGCAACGGCAACCACCTCAACGACGTGGCCATGACCGCGCCGGTGTTCTGGGAGGGCCAGCTGACCGGCTTCGTCTCGGTGAAGGCGCACTGGAGCGACGTGGGCGGGCCGGTGCCGAGCAGCATGCAGGTGGGCTCGCGCGAGTTCCGCCAGGAGGGGCTGCGCTTCCAGTCGGTGCGCCTGTTCAGCCGTGGCGAGCTGAACGACGAGGTCATGCGGATGATCCGCGGCAACATCCGCACCGAGAGCGGCACGCTGAAGGACGTCCAGGCCATGATCGCCGTGTGCCGCACCGGCGAGGCCTCGTTCCACGAGATCCTCGCCAAGTACGGCCGGCAGACGGTGCTCGACGCCACGCGCGTCTACATGGAGCAGTCCGAGCGCCGCACGCGCGCGGCACTGGGGACGATTCCCGCCGGCGATCTACCGGGCGGACGGCACCTTCGACAACGACGGCATCACGCTGGACCGGCCCGTGCGGGTGGCGATGGCCATCACGGTGGGCGACGGCGCCATGACCGTCGACTTCACGGGCTCCGACCCGCAGGTGGCGGGCCCGTTCAACTGCGGCGACGCCATCACGATCAGCGCCTGCCGGCTGCTCATCAAGTGCCTGACCACGCCGCACGATCTGGTCGACGAGGGCTGCTTCCGCCCGCTGCGCGTGGTCGTCCCCAGGCGCTCGGTGCTGGCGGCCGAGGAGCCGGCGCCGACGGCGCGTTACTACGTGCCGATCAACCTGCTCATCGAGCTGGGGCTGCGCGCGCTGGCGCCGGCCATCCCCGACCGCGTGCCGGCCGGCGCCTACGGCGACCAGATGCCGACCATCGCCTTCGGCACGCACCCGGAGACCGGGCCGGCTCTTCATCCAGGGCGATCTGAACGCCGGCGGCACCGGGGCGCGTCCCACCTTCGACGGCGAGTCGGCGATGATCATCTTCGCGGGCTCGACCGCACGGAACAACCCGGTCGAGGTCGTGGAGTCGCGCCTGCCTTTGCTGCGGATCCTGCGCTACGGCCTGCGACAGGACTCCGGCGGTGCCGGCAAGTTCCGCGGCGGCCTCGGCATCGAGCGCGAGTACGAGTTCCTCATCCCCGCGTTCGTCACCTTCAGCCTCGAGCGCAAGGCCACGCCGCCGTGGGGTCTCGCCGGTGGTCAGGCGGGCGCCGTCAACGGCGTGGAGATCACCTCCCCCGACGGCTCGGTGCGCCACGTGCGCAAGGCCACCCAGCACCCGATCGCCGCCGGCGAGCGCGTGCGCATCATGACGGGCGGCGGCGGCGGGCTCGGTACGGCGACCGAGCGCGACCCCGAGGCGGTCCGCCGCGACGTCCGCGAGGGTTATGTCTCGGCGGAGGCCGCGCGGCGCGACTACGGGATCACCGTGCCGAACGGAGGCTGAGGTGACCGTGTGGGCGATCCGGTGCGGCACGCTGTTCGACGGCACCGGCGCAGCCCCGCTCCGTGACGCGGGCATCATCGTCACCGACGGCCGCATCACCGCGGTGGGGCGCGCCGACGCCACGGCGGCCCCACCCGGCGCCCGCACGCTCGATCTGAGCAATCGCTTCGTGATGCCCGGCCTGATCGATTGTCACTCGCCACGCCTCGATCGTCCCCGGCCTCGGCGATCAGCTCGGCCAGCTCTGCCGGGGGCCGGTGCCGCAGGCGCTGGCCGCGACGCGCAACCTGCGGCAGGATCTCGCCGCCGGCACGACCACGATGCGGATCATGGGCGAGGAGCACTTCGTCGATATCGAGGTGCGCGAGGCCATCGAGGCCGGCGTCATCACCGGGCCGCGCCTGCTCGTCGCCGGCCGCGGGCTCGCCGCCAACAACGGCCACGGCCGAGCGCTCGTCGGCTACGACGGTGTGGACGAGGTCCGTCGCGGCGCCCGCGAGAACCTCCGCCGCGGCGCCAACCACGTGAAGATCTTCGTGACCGGCGGCGTCAGCTCGCCGGGCGCCATGTCCACGTCCAGCGCCTACACGCGCGAGGAGATCCGCGCCGCGGTCGAGGAAGCCGAGCGCGCCGGCACCTATGCCGCCGCGCACGCGCACGGCGGAGCCGGGCTGCGCCTGGCCGTGCAGGAGGGCGTGGGCACCATCGAGCACGCCGCGCTCGCCGAGGACGAGGACATCGCGCTCATGATCGAGCGCCGCGTCTGGCTCATCACCACCTTCGCGATCTTCCTGCACCCGCGCGGCATCGAGGGGGGCGACGGCCAGCGCCCGGCGATCATGGAGAAGATGCGCTGGGCCCGCCGCGTGGTGGACGAGAACTTCCCGCGCCACCTCGCCTCCGGCGTGCGCTTCGCGTGCGGGACCGACGCCGTGCACGGCGCCATGCCGTTCGAGCTGCAGACGCTCGTGCGCCTCGGCGTATCGCCGCAGAACGCGCTGCTGGCCGGCACCCGGTGGGGCGCCGAGGCCTGCCGCATCGACCGGGACATCGGAACGCTGCGAGCCCGGCAAGCGCGCCGACCTGATCGCGATCGACGGCGATCCGCTACGAGACATCGCGGCGATGGATCGAGTGAGCCTCGTCATGAAGGATGGCGTGACCTACGACGGAGTCCTCGGAGGACAGCGATGAGCCAGCGGCACCGTACGGGCGACAGCGACTCACACGCGATCGACGCGCGCTCCGGACTGACGCGGCGCCAGTGGCTCACGCGCGCGGCGGGCGCCGCCGCCGGCGTCGGCCTGGCCCCCTCGGCGGCCTCCGCAGGGTCCCGCGTTCGCGCAGGGCGCGCCCAAGCGCGGCGGCACGCTGACGCGTGGCCACCGTCGACAAGCCGGTCAACATGGACCCGGGCTACGCCCAGCTCTACTCGTCGCTGCAGGTCTACCAGAACGTCTACAGCAAGCTGGTCTACGTGGACGAGGCGGGCCAGTTCGTTCCCGGCCTGGCGAAGTCGTGGAAGCAGGAGAACGACAAGACCTGGCTCTTCGATCTCGTCGACAACGCCGTCTTCCACAACGGCGAGCCGTTCACGTCCAAGGACGTCGTCTTCACGTTCACCCGCCTGCTCGATCGCCAAGAACAAGCTGCCCATGCGCATCTTCTTCACGCCGGTCGAGGGCGTGGAGGCGGTCGGCCAGTACCAGGTGCGCTTCACCTGTCCAAGCCGTGCGGGCCACTGCTGGCCATGCTCTCGCAGGCCACCGAGGTGGTGAACGAGAAGGCGCTCAAGGACAAGGACCCCAAGCTCTTCCCGATCGGCACCGGACCGTACAAGTTCGTGGAGTGGGTGAAGGACGACCACATCACGCTCGAGCGCTGGGACAAGTACTTCCGCCCGGGCCGGCCCTACATCGACAGGATCATCTTCTACGCGCCCGCCGACGACACCGTGCGGCTCACCGGCCTGCAGACCGGGCGCTTCAACTGGATCCAGACCGTGCCGCCGCAGCGCATCCCCGAGCTGGAGCGCGGGCGCGACCTGAAGGCCTCGGCCGGCCGGCCGTACCTGCCCTTCTACCTGAACCTCAACGCGAGCAAGCCGCCGTTCGACGACAAGCGGCTGCGCCAGGCCATCGCGTGGGCCATCGATCGCGCGGAGATCGTCAAGCTCGTCTACTTCGGCAGCCACGTCGTGACCGCCGAGCCCACGCCCGAGCCGAGCCCGTGGGCCACCGGCGTCAACGCCCACAAGGGCGGACCCGACCTCGCGAAGGCCAAGCAGCTCATGGCCGACGCCGGCGTCACCGGTGGCCTCACGGTGACCTACCTCGTCAAGTCGCAGGTGCCGGTGCTGGTGAAGACGGGGGAGATCCTGCGCGAGCAGCTCAAGAAGATCGGCATCACGCTCGAAGTGCAGCCGCTGGAGTCCGGCCAGTACTTCGAGGCGATGGTCGGCAAGAAGTTCGACATCGTCGGCGGCTGGTGGAGCGTCACCGTCGATCCCGACATGTTCTACTCGCCGCTGCAGCACTCGAGCTCGCCGTGGAACTTCGCCGGCTTCAAGTCCGAGGAGGCCGACAAGCGGATCGACGCGTTCCGCTTCACCTCGAACCCGGCCGCGCGCAAGAAGATGTACCCGGAGATGGTGCGCTGGTTCCAGGAGGAGGGCTCGATCATCGTCTTCAGCAACGAGATCCAGCAATACTGGATGAAGCCCAACGTGCAGGGCTCGGTGCCGTTCTCGTCGCTCGAGCTCAAGTTCGAGGACACCTGGCTCGCCTGATCTGAGCACGCGGCCGGGCTGATGTCGTCGCCCTGGGTCTACGCGGCCCGCCGGCTCCTGCTGGCGGTGCCGCTGCTGTTCGGCATGAGCGTGCTCGTCTTCGGCCTCATGCGTCTGGTCCCCGGCGACCCCGCGGTGGCCGTCCTCGGCTACAAGGCCACGCCCGAGGGCATCCGCGCCCTGCGCGAGGCCTTCCACCTCGACGAGCCGCTGGTCACGCAGTATCTCCGCTGGCTGGCCGGCGCCCTGCGCGGCGACTTCGGCGTCGACTTCCGCCAGAACGAGCCGATCGGCCGCATGATCCTCGATCGCCTGCCCGTCACCCTCGAGCTGACGCTGCTCGCCACGCTCGGCGCCGCGCTGATCGGCATTCCGCTCGGCCTGCTGGGCGGCGCCCGGCGCGGCGGCCTGGCCGATCGCACCTCCCTGGCCGTCGGCCTGCTCGGCATCTCGATTCCCGATTTCTGGCTCGGCATCATGCTGATTCTCGGCCTGGCGCTCGGCGTCGGGCTCTTGCCCTCCGGCGGCTGGGTGCCGATCAGCGAGGGACTGCTCGAGAACCTCTGGCATCTCGTGCTGCCGGCGCTGACGCTCGCCGTCGGCCGGGCCGCGGTGCTCGGCAGGCTCACGCGCGCCGCGGTGCTCGACGTGGTGCAGCGCAGCTTCGTGCAGTTCGCCCGCGCCAAGGGACTGGCCGAGCGCGCCGTGCTCTTTCGCCACGTGCTGCCGAATGCCGCCATCCCCATCGTGACGGTGCTCGGCCTGCAGATCGGCTACATGCTGGGCGGCGCCATCGTGGTGGAGATGATCTTCACGCTCCCCGGCGTGGGCCGCATGACCCTCGACGCCGTCCTCGAGCGCAACTACCCGGTGGTGCAGAGCACGGTCCTCGTGATCGGCGCGATGTTCATGCTGGTGAACCTCGCCACCGACATCCTCTACGGCGTCATCGACCCGCGGGTCCGCCGCCGGTGACCCGCGGCGGCGTCACGCTCGCCGGCCTGCTGATCATCGTCGCGCTGGCCCTGGCCGCGCTGAGCGCGCCGCTGCTGCCGCTGGGCAGCCCCACCGAGATCTCCAAGGACCACGCCCTGCGCGGCCCCACCGCGGCCGAGCCCTTCGGCATGGACGATCTCGGCCGCAGCGTGCTGAGCCGGGTCATCCACGCCTACCGCGTCTCGCTCGGCGTGGCGATGGCCGCCGCGCTGCTCGCGCTGCTGATCGGCGCGCCGCTCGGTCTGGTGGCCGGCTACGCCGAGGGCCTGCCGGATCAGCTGATCATGCGACCACTCGACGTGCTGATGGCATTCCCCGCCATCCTGCTGGCCATCGCGCTCATGAGCGTGTTCGGCACCGGCGCCGTGCTGGTCGCCGTCGCGCTCGCCGTCGTCTACACGCCGATCGTCGCGCGCGTGGTGCGCGCCGCGGTGCTGGCAACCAAGGTCGAGGTCTACGTCGACGGCGCTCGCGCGCTCGGCGCCAGCGTGCCGCGGCTGGTGCTGACCCACATCGTGCCGAACGCGGCCACGCCGGTACTCGTGCAGGCCTCGGTGCTGATGGCGATCGGGATCCTGATCGAGGCCGCGCTGTCGTTCCTCGGCGTGGGCGTGCGTCCGCCCACGCCGTCGCTCGGCCTGATGCTCGCCGACGGGCGCAGCTTCATGCTGCAGGCGCCGTGGATGGTGATCTTCCCGGGGCTGGCGATCATGCTCGCGGTGCTGGGCTTCAACATGCTCGCCGATGGCTTGAGGGACTGGCTGGACCCGCAGCGGTAGGCGGGGCTTGGAGCCTTTCGAGTCGCACCACGGCTGTGCTTCGGACGAAGCGATAACGTGTATCCGGAAGTCCACTCTTGACAACATTCGCCGTGCGCCCATTTGCAGAGGCCCTGACCCTCGTCGAGGCGGCCCCCTGCGACGCGCAGCGCCGTCCGGAAGAACGATCCGTGACCCCACCGAGCAGAGTTCGCTCTCATCACGGGATCGCGCGCGAGTGAGTCAGGCCAGGGGCCCCGAAACCGCGGTGTAGAGTCGCCTCAATCACAGGGGGGACTCGCGATGGGCGTTCAAGCATCCCATCTTCGGGTAGCCGAGATCGAGCGGATTGGCGACGAGATCGCGGAGCTCTCCGCCCATCTCGATGCGGCGTCCGCCCGCCTGCTGGATCTCATCCGCGACTTCGACGCCCGTGCCGGCTGGAACACGGGCTTTCGCTCCTGCGCGGAGTGGCTGTCCTGGCGCGTCGGCCTCGACCTCGGCGCGGCCCGCGAGAAGGTCCGCGTGGCGCGTGCGCTTCCCGCGCTGCCGCGCCTCGCCCGGGCGCTCGCCCGCGGCGAGCTCTCCTACGCCAAGGTCCGCGCTCTCACGCGCGTGGCCACGCCCGCGACCGAAGAGCGCCTGCTGGCCATCGGCCGCGCCGGCACCGCCGAGCACGTCGAGCGCATCGTCCGCGGCTGGCGCCGGATGGATCGCAAGGCGGAGCGGGACGAGGCCACCCGGCAGCACACGAGCCGAGCGCTCCACGTGTATCCCGCCGAAGACGGCACTGTGACGATCCGGGGGCGCCTCTCGCCCGAGGCCGGGGCGCTCCTCCTGAAGGCGCTGAGCGCCGCTCGTCAGGCCCTGAACAAGCGGGAGCGCGCTCACCGTGAGACGGCTCAGCCCGCTGACGTTTCCGCGGACACGCCGACGATGGCTCAGCAGCAAGCCGACGCGCTGCAACTCCTCGCCGAGACCGCGCTCCACCGCGGGATCGATCCGGGCACGCCGGCCGAGCACTACCAGGTGGTGGTCCATGTCGACGCCGCCGTCCTGGCGGATCCCGATCAGCCCGGCCAGTCCGTCGTCGAAGAGGGCGCCCGCGTTTCCGCGGAAACGTCCCAGCGCCTGGCGTGCGACGCGAGTCGGGTGCTGATGCGGCACGATGCTGACGGGCGCATCTTCGAAGTCGGGGCCAAGACGCGCACGATCCCGCCCGCCTTGAGGCGGGCGCTGCTGCATCGCGACCGCAGCTGCCGCTTCCCGGGCTGCCACGGACGCTTCTGCCAGGCTCACCACATCCAACATTGGGCCCAGGGCGGCCCGACGACGCTCTCGAACCTCGCATTGCTCTGCCGCCGCCATCACCGCGCCGTCCACGAGGAGGGCTATCAGGTCGATCGGCAGCCCGACGGCGAGCTTTGCTTCCGCCGCCCGGATGGTCGCGTCGTGCCCGACGTACCGTGCTCTCCTCAGACGCCGCCCGATCCCGCCAGCGTCGTGAGAATGCTCAACGACGAGGCCGGGATCGTCGTGGGCCCGCGCACCGCAACACCACTGTGGCAGGGCGAGCGCCTCAACGTCGGCTACGCGATCGACGTGCTCCACCCGTTAGCGCTGGGGGAGGTCGGGTCGCCAGTCGTCGCCGCGCCGATCTGGAGCCCGGTCTAGCGGGGCGGAGGGGGCGGAGCGCCCGAGGGGGGTGGAGGCGGCGGCGGGCCCGCGGGCGGTGGCGGAACGTCAGGAGCGGGCGGCGAGGGAGCCCCGCCAGCTGACGGCGGCGCCTCCGGCGTCGGACAGCGGAACACCTCGGCGTAGATGCGCGACATGTCCTCGACGCCGAATATCACCAGCGCGGTGTTGCCGCCGGCGCGCACGATCTTGCGGCGCAGGTCCTTGACGGAATCGTCGTTCACCGCGCCCATCCTGGTGCAGCCGCGCGTCTGAGCGGGATCGGTCGTGAGTCGCAGGCGCGCCATCGCGAGGCGCTCGGGATCCTGCGCGGCCGCTGGCCACGCCGACGCCAGGACGAGCGGGGCGAGCAGGACCGCCGACCACGCATGTACCGACCACGCGAGCCCCGACCACGCGTGTGCCGGCCACGCGCGCGTCGTCCGCCCAATCATCGCGGACTCGACGGAACCGGCAGTCGCCGCAGCGCCTCCTCGCGTAGCTTCACCTTCTGGATCTTGCCCGAGCTGGTCATCGGAAACTCGTCGACGACAAACACGTGACGCGGGATCTTGAAGCTGGCGATGCGGCCGCGACAGTAGTCCAGCACGTCGGCCTCGGCGAGTGTCTGGCCCGGCTCGCAGCGTACGAACGCCACGCCGACCTCGCTCAGGCGCGCGTCGGGGTAGCTCACCACCGCGGCCAGGTTGATGGCGGGGTGGCGCATGAGATAGGCCTCGACCTCCATCGGATCGACGTTCTCGCCGCCGATCTTGAGCATGTCCTTGTAGCGCCCCATGAACCGCAGATGTCCGTCGGCGCGCAGCAGGCCCATGTCGCCGGTGTGCATCCAGCCGTCGGCATCGATGGCCGCGGCGGTGGCCTCGGGCTTGTTGTAGTAGCCGCGCATGAGCGTGTAGCCCCGCACCAGGATCTCGCCGGGCGTGCCGGCCGGCTGATCACGGCCGGTAACGGGATCGATCACGCGGATCTCGTAGCCCGGCGCCGGGAAGCCGGAGGCCTCGCAGGATTGCTCCTCGGTGGAATCGAGACTGCCGATGGCGGCGCCCACGCCGAACTCGCTCATGCCGTAGCCGGACACGAGCGGTCCGAACAGCTTGCGCGCCCGGCGGCCGATGGCCGATGGAGCTGGCCATGCCGGCGGCGAAGATCCCGGTGCGCACGCTCGACAGATGTCGTGCGGCTGGCGATCGTAGGCCTCGCCGAGCTCCTTGTAGTGGGTGTCGAAGCCGTGCACGATCGTGGCCCGCTCGCGCGCGATCAGCTCCAGGCTCTCGGCGGGGTCGAACCCCTCGGTCAGCACCTGGCGGGCGCCGGTCACCAGCGACATCAGCATCCCTTCCGAGAACGCGAAGAGATGAAACAGCGGCAGGTACATCATGATGGCGTCCTGCTCGGTGATGGCCAGGCGGAAGCCGCGCTCGGTCACGTTGCGGATCATGCTGATGCGCGTGCATCGCGCCCTTGGGAAAGCCGGTCGTCCCCGAGGTGTACATCAGGAAGGCGAGCGCGTCGGGATCGACGTCGGCGGCCCGCTGCGCGAGCGTCGCGTCGCTCACCGGCGGGCCCGCTCGAGCAGCGCGGCCCACGGCACGGTCGCCGGGCGCGGCGTCTCCCCGAGCACCACGAGGCGCTGGAGCTTGGGCAGCCGGCCCGCGCCGGGTGCGGCGTGCTCCGGCACGAGCTCGCGCACCATGGCCGAGATAGTCGATCGGCCCCGAGCGCTCGGCCAGGATCAGGGTGGACGAATCGGACTGATCGACGATGTAGGCGACGTCCTCGGTGCGCAGGCGCGTGTTGATGGGCACGAGCACGGCGCCGATCTTCATCACCGCGAACGCGATCTCGATCCACTCCGGGCGGTTGAGAAGCCACAGCGCGACCTTGTCGCCCGGCCGGACGCCGAGCGCGATCAGCCCGCGCGCCACGCGGTCCACGCCGGCCGCGAGGTCCGCGAAGGTCTGTCGCCGTCCGCGGAAGTACACCGCCTCGCGTCCGCCCCAGCGACGGGCCGCGCGCTCGGGAAGCGTGCCCAGCGTCGCCGGCTGATTCATGGCGGACACGATACCGCGCCCGGCCAGCCCACGCTATTCCCTGGGAGAAATCGTGTCGTTCGACCGATCATGGCGGCGTGGAAGGTGCGCGCCAGGATCCGGCCGAGGGGGCCGTCCTCCGCCGCCGGCACGTCGTGGTGGCGGTGCTCCTCGGGATTCTCGTGCCGGGGCTCGGCCACGCCTACGCTGGCTATCCAGTGCGGGCGTTCGTCTGGTTCCTGGGCGCCGTCGGGCTCGCGAACGCTGACGATGCGCGCGATCCTCACCAGCCAGCAGCCACCGTACAACCTGGCCCTGCCGATGAATGCGCTCCTGGCGTACTACATCATCGAGATCGTCGACGCCGCGCGGCTGACCCGTCGCGCCCGGGCCACGTCCTCGCCATATCCCTGGTGGGTCTGGACGGCGATCGTGGCGCTGTTCCTCTTCGTCATCCAGCCGGCGGTGACGTCGGTCTTCCGCCGGTCGGGCCAGGGCTTCGTCTTCGAGGGCGACAGCATGGCCCCGACGGTGATGGAGCGTGACTACGTCATGGCCAACAAGGCGGTCACCGTGCGCCAGCGCGGCGAGGTGATCGTCTTCGAGTTCGCCGTCGGCAGCACGCGGCCCAGCTCCATCGCACGCGTGATCGGCCTGCCGGGCGATCGGGTCGCGGTGCACGACGGCCGGGCGATCGTCAACGATGTGCCGCTGGTCGAGCCCTACATCGTGGTGCCGAAATCGCTCGGCTACCGCTTCGGACCGGTCTCCGTCCCGAGCGACGCGCTCTTCGTCCTGGGCGACAACCGCGGCAATTCGCGCGACAGTCGTTCCTGGGGATTTCTCCCCATCCAGAACGTGGTGGGGCGCGTCAACCTCATCTACTTCTCGCAAGAGCCGGCCAGCGGCGCGATCCGCTGGGACCGCATCGGCCGGCCCGTTCGCTAGTCGCCCATCACCATGCCGCCGTCGACCTTGAGGGCCTGGCCGGTCATGTAGTCGGAGTCCGGGCCGGCGAGGAACGCGACGATGCCGGCCACGTCCTCCGGCGTCTCAGGGCGACCGAGCGGGATGCCGGCGATCCGGCGCTTCCACGGCTCTCTCGGTGCCTGGTTGTGGAGCTTGGCCAGCTCACCGTCGATCTGCTCCCACATCGGCGTGTCGACGGCGCCCGGGCACACGCAGTTGGAGGTGATGCGGTCGGCCGCCAGCACCTGCGCGGCCGAGCGGGCCAGGCTGATCACGCCGGCCTTGGACGCCGAGTACGGCGTCATCAGATGGTTGCCGCCGCGATAGCCGGCGATCGACGCGGTGTGGATCAGCTTGCCGCGCAGCTCGGAGCCGGCCATCGGCGTCTGCGCTTTCATCCGCCGGGCCACCGCCTGCAGCACGAAGAACACGGCCTTGAGGTTGACCGCCATCACGCGGTCCCATTCCGCCTCGGTGACTTCCAGCAGGGGCTGGACGCGGATGACGCCGGCGTTGTTGAAGAGCACGTCGAGCCGGCCGAAGCGGCGGTAGGTCTCGTCGACCATGCTGGCGATGTCCGCGGCGCGCGTGACGTCGGCCTGGACGGCGACGCCGCCCAGCTCGGCGGCGAGCTTCTCCACCGCCGCCTTGTCGACGTCGGCGAGCACGACCTTGGCGCCGCCCGCGGCCAGGCGGCGGGCCGAGGCCGCACCGATGCCGCGGCCGGCGCCGGTGATCAGCACGATGCGATTGTCGAGCGGGGGCATGACGCTCCTCCCGGTCAGGCGACGCGCTTGCGCACGAAGTCGCCGATGCCAGCCACCGCCCGCTCGGCCTCGTCCAGCATGGACAGGAACCAGTGCCAGACGTGGATCATCGTGGGCCACTCCTCGACCTGCACCGTGACACCGGCCGCCAGCGCTCGACGTCCGAGCACGAGCGCGTCGTCCAGCAGGACCTCGTCGCTCCCCACCTGGATCAGCAGCGGGGGCAGATCGTGCAGATCGGCGAACAGCGGCGAGACCAGCGGGGCCTTGCGATCGCCGCTGCCCACGTAGGCCTGGGCCATCATCTCGATGCCCTCACGGGTGACGATCGGATCGGCGCTGGCCCGCGTCGCATAGCTGGCGCCGCTGCACGTGAGATCGACCCACGGCGAGATGCAGACGCCGCCGGCCGGCCGCGGCAGCTTGCGGTCACGCAGCGCCAGCAGCGTGGCCATGGTGAGGCCGCCGCCCGCGGAGTCGCCGGCGACGATGATGCGGTTCGGCGCCACGCCCTGGGTCTGCAGCCACTGGTAGGCGGCCAGCGCGTCGTCGAGCGCGGCGGGAAACGGATGCTCGGGCGCCAGGCGATAGTCGAGCAGCAAGGCCTGCACGCCGGCGGCGCGCGCGATCGCCGCGGCGAGATGGCGGTGCGAGCTGGGCGAGCCGATCACGTAGCCGCCGCCGTGCAGATAGAGCACGGCCGCGTCGGTCCGCACGCCGGGCGGCCGCAGCCGCTCGGCCGGGCGGGTCGGGGTCGTCACGCGGTCGATCGTCACGTCGGCGGGAGTCGGGAACACGCGCTCCGCCCGCTCGTACTGCTTGCGCCGTTGCTCGATCGTCAGCGTGTTCGACGGCGGTAGCTTGGCCAGATGCTCGCGTACGGCCTGGATTCCGCGATCACTCATGGTGTCATTCCCTCACTGAGCGAGATAGCCGCCGTCCACGACGATCTCGGTGCCGGTGATGTAGGAGGCGTCGTCGGAGGCCAGGAACAGCACGGCATTGGCCACTTCCTCCACGCGCCCCTCGCGGCGCATCGGCACCGCTCGCAGCATCTTGGCGCGCCACTCCGGATCGGCCGAGCCCTTGGATGTGCGCATCGGCGGCAGGAAGCCCGGATGCACGGAGTTCACGCGGATGCCGTCCTTGGCGTACTGCACGGCGGCGGTCTTGGTCATGATCCGCACCGCGCCCTTGGAGGCGTTGTAGGCCATGTGCACCGCCGCCTGGCCCACGAAGCCGGAGATCGACGAGATGTTGACGATGGATCCGCCGCCGGTCTTTTGCATGGCCGCGATGGCGGTCTTCATGCCGAGGAACACGCCCTTGGCGTTGACGTCCATGAGCTTGTCCCACGCCGTCGTGCTCAGCATGTCGGGATCGAAGGTGCCGCTGATGCCGGCGTTGTTGACGAGGACGTCGAGCTTGCCGAAGGCCGACAGCGTGGCCTCGACCGCGGCGACCCAGTTGGTCTCGCTCGTGACGTCGAGCTTCACGAAGCGCGCCTGGCCTCCGCCCGCTCCGATCTTGTCGGCCGTCTGGCGTCCCTCCGCCTCGAGCAGGTCGGCCACGATGACCTTCGCGCCTTCCCGCGCGAACAGCATCGCCTCGCTCTGTCCCATGCCGCTGGCGCCGCCGCTGACGATCGCCACCTTGTCTTTCAGTCTCATGTCGCCTCCTCGCGAGACCGGACGGCCCTGTCCTGCCGGGGAGCGTAGCACGAGCCCTAACCCCCTGTGGGACAATGCAGGACAGATGACGTCCTGGCGCCGCCGCTTCGCCATCATCGTGGTCCTCCTCCTGGGCATCGCGGTGCTGCTGGGCACGCCGGGGCCCGCGCGTGCGGCCGAGCCCCGTACGGCCGAGCCCAAGGTCCGCGTCGAGCTGCTCAGCGAAGTGGCCTCGATCGTCCCTGGCGAGACCTTCTGGCTGGCGCTCCGCCAGGAGATCGCGCCCGGCTGGCACACGTACTGGATGAACCCGGGCGATTCGGGGGAGCCGCCGCGCATCGAGTGGTCGCTGCCGAAGGGCTTCACGGCCGGCGACTTCGTGTGGCCGCCGCCGGAGCGCATCGCGGTGGGACCCGCGATGACGTACGGGTATTCGAACGGCGTCGTGCTGCCGGTCGCAGTCACCGCTCCGCGTGACCTCGTCCCCGGCACGCGCCTGGCGCTGCGCGGGCAGGCCAGCTGGATCGTCTGCGAGAAGATCTGCATTCCCGAGGAAGCGCCCCTGGCCCTGACCCTGCCCGTCGGCGCCGGCCCCGCGCAGCTCGATGCGGCAAGCGCGCCGCAGATCGCCGCCGCACGCCGGTCGGTGCCCGCGCCGAGCCCCTGGCCCGCGTCCTTCACGGCGACGTCCAACACGGTCACGCTGACGGTCGCCGCGCGCGGTCTGGCCGCCGATCGCGTCGCCGAGGTGTGGTTCTATCCCGCGCGCTGGGGGGCGATCGAGCAGGCGGCCCCGCAGCGCGTCCGCATCGGCCGCGACGCCGTCACGCTCGCCGTCGCACGCGGTCCCCTGCCCGAGGCGGTCTCCGCGCCCATCGACGGCGTCCTGGTGGTGGCCGAGCGTCTCGACGCCTCAGTGTCACGCCAGGCGTTCACCGTGCGCGCCGAGCCGCGCGCGCTGGACGGCGGCACGAACGCGCTCTCGATCCTCCGGGCGCTGGTGCTGGCGCTGGCGGGCGGCGTCGTGCTGAACCTGATGCCGTGCGTGCTGCCGGTGCTCTCGATGAAGGCCTTCGGCCTCGTGCAGCACGCCAGCGAGCGGCCCGCCGCGCTCCGCCTGCACGGCATCACGTACACCGCGGGCGTCCTCGCCTCCTTCGCCGTCGTCGCGGGCGTGCTGCTCGCCCTGCGCGCCGGCGGCGAGCAGCTGGGCTGGGGCTTCCAGCTGCAGTCGCCGGTCTTCGTCACCCTCCTGGCCCTCGTGCTCTTCGCGGTCGCGCTGAGCCTCTCGGGCGTGATCGTGATCGGCTCGCGCTGGAGTGGCGCGGGCCAGGCGCTCGCGGGCCGCGCGGGATACGCGGGCTCGTTCTTCACCGGCGCGCTGGCCACGGTCGCCGCGACGCCGTGCACGGCCCCGTTCATGGGCGTGGCCGTCGGCTACGCGGTCACCCAGCCGTGGCTCACCGCGCTGCTCGTGTTCGAGGCGCTCGGGCTGGGCCTGGCGCTGCCGTTCTTGTTGTTGACGCTGGCGCCGGCGTGGCGTCGCCTGCTGCCCGCCCCCGGTCCGTGGATGACGCGCGTGCAGCAGCTGCTGGCGTTTCCGCTCTATGCGTCGGTCGCGTGGCTCGTGTGGGTGGTGAGCCAGCAGGCCGGATCCCCGGGCGTGGCGGCCGCACTGGCGGGCCTGGTGCTGATCGCGTTCGCCGCGTGGCTCCACGGCCTCGTGCGCGACACCGCCGGCCTGAGGCGTCGCGTGACATCAGTGATCGCGCTGGCCCTGGTCGTGGCGGCCGTCGCCCTGGGCGCGATCGCGAGTCCCGGATCAGCCGCGCGGACGGCCGGCTCGGCCGCGACGAAGAGCGACGGCTGGGAGCCGTTCAGTCCCGCGCGCCTGGCGCAGCTGCGGGCCGCGGGCACGCCGGTCTTCGTCAACATCACCGCCGCGTGGTGTCTGACGTGTCTCGTCAACGAGCGGGTGGCGCTGCGCACGCCGGCCGTCGAGGATGTCTTCGCCCGCAAGGGCGTGGTCATGCTCAAGGCCGACTGGACCCGGCGCGATCCCGTCATCACCCAGGTGCTCGGGACGTTCGGACGCAACGGCGTCCCTCTCTACCTGCTGTATCCGGCCGGCGGGGCGACTCGCGAGCCGGCCGTGCTTCCGCAGATCCTCAGCGAACGCATCCTCATCGACGCGACCAAGGAGGTTCTATGATCGAGCTCGCGCTCACCCGTCGTACGTTCCTGGCCGGCACCAGCCTCGCCGTCATCGCGCAGCGCCTCGTGTCCGGGACGCCGGCGTGGGCCGCGCCGGGCGCCAAGGTGGGCACCGTCGCGCCGGCGTTCACGATCGACGCCACCACGGGCAAGCACGTGAGCCTCGCCGACTACAAGGGCCAGCTGGTCGTGCTGGAGTGGACGAACCACGACTGTCCGTACGTGCGCAAGCACTACGACAGCGGCAACATGCAGGCGCTGCAGAAGGACGCCACCGGCCAGGGCGTCGTGTGGCTCACGCTCATCTCCTCGTCGCCGGGGACGCAGGGATTCGTCACAGCCGGTCAGGCCGACGAGCTGACGACCACGCGCAAGGCCAGCCCCACGGCGGTGCTGCTCGATCCCACCGGGGCCGTCGGCAAGATGTACGGCGCGACCAACACGCCGCACATGTACGTCGTCGACAAGGCGGGTCTGCTGGTCTACGCGGGCGCCATCGACGACCGGCCCACCACGCGCCGTAGCGACGTGCAGGGCGCGCAGAACTACGTGCGCGAGGCCCTGCAGGCGGTGAGTGCCGGGCAGCCGGTGAAGACGCCGGTCACCCGGGCCTACGGCTGCACCGTCAAGTACTCCTGACCATGGGCGGCGCGATCGGCCGCCGCCGCCTGCTGCACGGGGCGGCGGTGGCCACCGCGACCTGGGCCCTCCGCGTCCCCGCCTTCGCCGAAGTCACCGATGCCGCCCGCGACGCCATCGCGGGCGCGGCGACCGCATTCCTCGCCGCCCTGCCCGCCGATGCCCGGCGGCGCGCCGTCTTCACCTTCGACGACAAGGAGCGCTTCAACTGGGGCTACGTCCCGCGCAGTCGCGAGGGCCTGCCCTTCAAGGCCATGCCCACTGCCGCCCGCGCCGCGGCCCACGAGCTGATGAAGGCGAGCCTCAGCAGCGTCGGCTACGGCAAGGCCGTCAACGTGATCCGTCTGGAGAGCGTGCTCCGCCAGCTCGAGACGTTCGGCGGTCTGCTGCGCGACCCCGACAACTACGCGCTCACGGTGTTCGGGACTCCGGGACCCGGCGCGCCGTGGGGCTGGCGGCTCGAGGGCCACCATCTCTCGCTGAACTTCACGCTCGTGCCGGGCAAGCCGATCGCTGTCACGCCGGCGTTCTTCGGCGCGAACCCCGCCGAGGTCCGCTCCGGCGAGGCCAAGGGCCTGCGCACGCTGGCCCGCGAGCAGGATCTCGGCCGGGCCCTGGCCCAGAGCATGGACGCCGCCCAGCGCCAGCGCATGCTGATCGGGGATCGCTCGCTCGGCGACATCGTCGCCGGGCCGGGCCGCAGCGATCGACTCACCACGCCAGCCGGCGTGGCACTCGGCGAGCTCGGCCCGGCCCAGCGCGAGCAGCTCGTCGCGCTCGTCGAGACATATGCGCGGAACATGCGGACCGAGATGGCCGAGGACGAGCTGAAGCGCGTGCGCGACGCCGGCCTCGAGCGCCTGCACTTCGCCTGGGCGGGGCCGATCGAACCCGGCCACGCTCACTACTACCGGGTGCACGGTCCCACGCTGCTGATCGAGTTCGACAACTCGCAGAACGACGCCAATCACATCCATTCCGTGTGGCACGACCCGCGCAACGACTTCGGCGCCGACCTGCTGCGCGCCCACTACCAGCGCGGGCACCGGCACGCCTGACGGGCGCTTCGCCGGTGGCGCGTCGGGGTACGATCGACGTATGAAAATGCTGGCTCTCGCCCTCGGCGCGCTTTCGGTCCTGGCCGGCTGCGCCAGTTCCCCCACGCTGCCGTATGCGCCTCTGCAGCAGCCTCCGGGCGCGCAAGATCTCCGCCGGCTATCAGATCGCCGGTGACACGCTCCGCTTCGAGGTCGACACCGACCATCGCCGCCTGGAGGAAGCGCGGATCGTCAAGGCCGACGGCACGGAAGTCCGCGCGGTGAACATCGAGAACCCGCCGCTCGTCACCCAGGCGTCATCGAGTAGCATCGGCTTCGGCATCGGGGGCATCAGCGGCGGCGGCGGCAGTGGAGTCGGCGTCGGGATCGGCGTAGCGTCGGCGGCCCCGTCGGCAGTTCCACCACCACGATCGAGGGCCACACGTTCGTGTCGTTCCCGCTGTCGCAATCGGGGCCGGCGCCCTGGAGCGTGCAGCTGCGAATTGCGGGGACGCCGCCGATCGTCATCCTCGTCGGCGGTCCCTAGGCGGCTCTAGCGCATCAGGGTCGCGCACCGGTCCAGCACCGGGAGCACTTCGTCCGACTTGGCGGCGGGCAGATTGAAGATGATGCGCGCCACGCCGGCGTCGCGATAGCGCTTGACCAGGTCGGCGTCCTCCGCCACGCCGAACACGGTGATCGGCACGCTCTCCACCGGGCGCCCGGCCGCGGCGGCCATCTTGCGGAACTCCGGCAGCAGCCCGAGGACCTCGCCGTAGGCCGGCCGGCGCGCGTGCGGCAGCCAGCCGTCGCCGTAGGCGAGGGCCCGGCGAGCGCCGAACGGAAACGCGCCGCCCACGATCACCGGCGGATGCGGCTTCTGCACCGGCTTGGGCCACGTCATCATCGGCGGGAACTTCACGAAGGTCCCGGTGTACTCCGGCTTGGACTTGGTCCAGATCGCCTTCATCGCCTCGACGCGCTCCTGCATGAGCCGGAAGCGTGACTTGAACTCCGTCCCGTGGTCCTGCATCTCTTCGGCGTTCCAGCCGGCCCCGATGCCGAACAGGAACCGTCCGCCCGAGATCTGATCGAGCGTCGCGACCTCCTTGGCGGTCTGGATCGGATCGCGCTGCACGACCAGGCAGATGCCGGTGGCGACCTTCAGCCGCGTGGTCGCCGCCGCCGCGGCGGCCAGCGTGACGAACGGATCCATCACGTCGTAGTACTTCTTGGGCAGGTCTCCGCCCGCCGGGAACGGCGACTGGCGCGAGAGCGGGATGTGCGAGTGCTCGGGCGCCCACAGCGATTCGAATCCGCGCTCTTCCAGCGCCCGGCCCAGTGCCGCCGGTCCCATCGCATAGTCAGTGAAGAAGATCGCCGCGCCGAAGTCCATGGTCGTTCCTCCCCGGTGTCGTGCCAGCCTAGCAGGCCGCGGAACCGCGCGCCGGCTGATCAAAAAGGTCCAGATAGGCCTGTTTCATCAACCGGCTAGCTGATCCGCCAGCTCTTGTCCACGTAGCGGCGCCCGTCGATCTGGGAGATCTGGATCGCCGCCCGATACGCGCCCGCCTCCACCGTGTGAATCCGTGTCTCCGCCGTCATCTGTTCCTCATCCGGTCCGCCGGCGAGCGCCTCGAAGAGCACGCGACCATCGAGTCCTCCGCCCCCGGCGAGTCCCTCGCGCCCGTCGATGCCGAGCAGCGCCAGGATCGTCGGCGTGACGTCGACGTTGCCGGCCGGGGTGCGGACCGTCGCGCCCTTCTTGAAGTCAACGCCCCATGCGAGCAGTGTGTTGCGGACGTTCCACGGACTCATGCTCCCGTGGTCGCTGACCAGCAGCCTCCCGCCACCGGTGACGTACGCCCGATCGATTCCGGGCACGCCGAACCGGTTCGGCTGCGAGCTCCAGGGAAACGTCAGCAGCACGTCGGGCGCCCGCTCGGCGTTGGCCACGTTGATCAGCTCGAGCGCGAAGGTCCCGGGCAGGCGCCCGTGCGGATCGCCGGCGGCGCGCGCCGCCGTGAAGATCACGCCACCCCACTCGCGCGACTGCACGAAGCTCACGATCCGGGCGATGCGGTCGGGGGCATCAGGGCCGTGCACGTGCAGAGCCACCGCCTGTCCGCTGCTGGCCAGCACCACGTCCGTCGAGTCCGGGCTGGCCTTCAGCCCGGCGCCGATCAGCTCGCCCGCGACGTCCACGCGGCCCGCGTTCGTCGTGAAGCCGTGGTCGGAGGCGACGAAGACGTCCGTTCCCGCCGCCAGGCCGAGCGTCTCGAGCGTGCGCAAGACGAGCGCGATCTCGCGGTCGGCGTGGCGCAGCGCCTCGCGCGCCGACGGCGAGCCGACGCCCACGCCGTGCTGGCTGTGGTCGGGCTCCGTCAGCCAGTTGATCACCACGTCCGGCCGAAGCTCCGGCAGCACGTACTCACGCAGCACCCGCTGCGTCCAGCTGACCACGGCGTCGTAGCGGTCGGCCAGGCCCCCCTTGGGCGGCGCCGGTCCGAAGCGCGCCAGGATGGTCTCGCTCACGGCGGCGGGGTACGCCACGGTCTTGCCGGGCTCGAAGTAGCCGTTGACGAGCACGCCCACGCCGTCCGGAGCCCGCGGGTTCAGCAAGAATGTGCTGCCCGTCGAACCCGAGCCGACACCGGCCAGACGCAGGCCGCGGGCGTGCAGCCGCTCGGCCAGCGTCGGAACGAGCACGACACGTCCGGCGGTGGCGCCGTCGAGCGCTCGCAGGCTGCGATAGTCGTCGGTCCCGAAGGCCCGCCGGGGGTCGACGGCCGGGACGTACATCTGATTGCCGACGATCCCGCTCGTGCCGGGCTGGGCGCCGGTGGCCAGCGTGGCCGCGTTGACGCGCGTGACGGTGGGGAACACCGCGTGGCTGTTCGTGAAGGCCACGCCCTCGGTGCGCAGGCGCTGGAGCGTGGGCGTGTCGTCGGGGGTGATGGCGTCGGGACGGAGCCCGTCGACCACGAAGACGATGACGAAGCGGGGTGAGGTCGGCATGCCGGGCCGGTCGCGATTATACGGGTCCCGCACCCTTGACAGCACCCGTGCTCGCGGCCCAGCATCCCAGCCCATGAACGACGACGTGTGGCTGCAGGTCAGCGGCCCGCACCTCACCACGCGCGCCGGACGGCGCGTGGTGCTCCGCGGGGTCGGGCTCGGCGGCTGGATGAACATGGAAAACTTCATCACCGGGTTCCCGGCCACCGAGACGCTGCAGCGGGATGCCCTGGGCCGGGCCCTGGGCGACGAGGGGGCGCGGCAGTTCTTCGAGCGCTTTCTCGATGTGTTCTTCGGCGACGAGGATGCCGCCTTCCTGGCCTCGCTCGGGCTCAACTCCGTGCGCCTGCCCGTGAGCTATCGCCACTTCGACGACGACCTGCGCCCGTTCGAGCTCAAGGAGGAGGGCTTCCGGCTCCTCGACCGCGCCATCGAGCGCTGCGCGCGGCACGGTCTCTACACGATCATCGACCTGCACGCCCTGCCCGGCAGCCAGAACCAGCGCTGGCACAGCGACAACCCGACGCACCGGGCGTTCTTCTGGGACTACAAGCACTTTCAGGACCGGGTGATCCATCTGTGGGAGGCGTTCGCGCGCCGCTATCGGGACCAGCCGTGGGTGGCCGGCTACAATCCCATCAACGAGCCGGGCGACGTCAGCGGCACGGCGATCGGCCCCTTCTACCGGCGCCTGCACGACGCCGTGCGCGCGATCGATCCCGACCACATCCTGTTTCTCGAGGGCAACCGCTACTCGGTCGACTTCGACGTGTTCGGCGAGCCATGGCCGAACACCGTCTACACCGTCCACGACTACGCGCTTGCCGGGACTCTACGATGGCGGCGACTACCCGGGGGTGAGTCGCGGGCGCTTCGTCGACCGCGACGTGCTGGAGCAGACGTTCCGCGCTCGCACCGAGTACATGCGGCGGACCGGCACGCCGATCTGGGTCGGCGAGTTCGGTCCGGTGTATCCGGGCGACGAGCGCCAGAACGCGATGCGTCTGCAGATCCTGGCCGATCAGCTCGAGATCTATGGCCGGCACCACGCGGGCTGGTCGCTGTGGACGTACAAGGACATCGGACTGCAGGGGCTCGTGCACGCCGCGCCCGACTCCGCCTACCTGCGCCGGCTCCGCCCCGTGCTCGAGCGCAAGGCCCGGCTGGGGACCGACGCCTGGGGCTCGTCCGACGCGGGCGTGCGCGACATCCTGGATCCGATCGAGGCCACCTTTCGCCGCGAGTTCCCCCGCTTCGATCCCTTCCCGTTCGGCCAGCGTTCGTGGATCCACGGGCTGGTCCGCCACGTGCTGCTGGCCGAGCCGCTGGTGGAGGAGTTCGGGCGGTGCTTCGAAGGGCTGGGCCCGGACGCGATCACGGCGCTGGCCGACTCGTTCCGCTTCGGCGCGTGCGTGAAGCGGCAGGCGCTGCTCGGGATCCTGCGCGCGGCGACGTCGTCGGCGATCGACTAGGAGGCGCTCGCCGCCGGCTCGTTCTGCTTCGCCGCGTTGTAGTTCGCGTCGTACCACCAGTGCAGGTACGCGTCGTAGGTGATCGGCTCAAAGCGCGGCGGATTGTCGGCGCTCTGGCAGGTCGGCAGGCAGGCGATCACCGTGTCGATGTGCGGCCCGAGGAAGAACGGGATGGCGTAGCGGTGGCGCCCGACCGGCGGCACCGCCCGGTGCGGCGTCGACTTGAAGCGGCCGTTCGTCCAGCGGGTCATCATGTCGCCCGAGTTCACCGCATAGGAGTCCGGCACGTACGGCACGTCGATCCACTCCCCCGACGGTAGGCGGACTTGCAGTCCCGGCACCTCGCTCTGGGCCAGGAAGGTCAGGAAGTTGGCGTCGGTGTGCGGCGCGATACCGAACTGGTTGGCCTCGGCCGCGACCGGTGGATAGTGTGAGAGCCGGAACGAGAACTGGCTCTCGGCGAAGGCCGCGTCGAAGGCGTCGGGCGGCAGGTCGAGCGCCAGTGCGCAGGCCGGCAGCAGGCGGCGCGTCAGCGCGTCCATCGCGTCGGTGTACGCCAGCACCGAGGCGCGGAACCCGGGAAGATCGTCGGGCCACCGGTTCGGGCCGGCGAAGCGTCGGCCGGCGCGGACCAGCGGATCGTCGGCTGTGCGCTCGCGCTTGGTGAAGTAGGCCTCGTTCAGGTCCGGCTTGTCGTTGTCGTTGACGTCCGACGTCCACACCGCGTAGCGGCCCATCGCCATGTAGCCGTTGTTGTGCTCGTTCATCCGGAGCGCCATCTTGGCCGCCATCGGCTGGGCGTGAAAGCGCCGCGCCTCGTCGAAGGTCCGCGCGATGAGATCGCGCGGCACGCCGTGGTTGACCAGCACGAAGAATCCGATCGTCTGCAGCGCCTCACCGAGCTGCCGCGCGGTGCGCTCACGCGCCCCGGGCACTCCGGCGAAGCACGGCCCCACGTCGATCACGGGAATCACGATGCCTGGAGCATAGCCCATCGCGCGTCGAACGGCAGCGGTCGACCGGTACGTAGACACGGGGCGAGGCTCCCTGGTGCGGCGCGGAGCCTCGCCCCGTCACGTCAATCGCGGCGAGGCGTGCTCAGCTCTGAGGCGCCAGCAGCCGCATCTCCACCCGACGGCTCTTGGCGTAGGTGTCCTTGTCGGCCTTCTCACCCGAGGTCAGGGCCACCTTGCCCATGCCGACCGCGGCGATACGACGAAGATCGACGCCTTCACGCATCACGAGGTAGCGGACCACCGCATCCACGCGCTCACGCGTGAGCTGGTAGTTGTAGCGATCGGTCCCCCGCGCGTCGGCGAAGCCCTGCAGCTCCAGCACCGCGTTGGGGTCGGCCTTGAGCGCCTTGGCCACTTCCCGCAGCTCGTTGATGCCCTCGTCCTTCAGATCGGCCTTGTTGAAATCGAAGAACACCGACTTGGTGTCCACCGCGGCGTACTTGTTGCGGTTGGCGAAGCGCTGGTTGAAGACCGATTCCGACTCTTTCTGAGCCTGCGCGACCGAGGCGGCATCCTTCTTCGCCTCGCTGGCCAGGGTGCCGACCTCACTCACCTTGGCATCGATGCTCGTGAGCCGTTGACCGGTTGATTCGAGCGCTTGCGTGTTGGACGCGGTCCGGTCCGACGTCTCCCGGAGCTTGGCATCCGTGCTGTCCACGCGCTGGCCCATCTTGGTCTCTGTTGAGCCGACCTGCTCGCGCACGTAACCTTTCGTGGCGCATGCCGACAGGAGCACGGCGACGCCCAGGCATCCCACCATGACACTGACTTTTCGGTTCATCCCTTTACCTCCTTACAATTGTGAGGCGAGACAACGACACGGCCACCGACGCCCACAGCGTCGCACAGCAATCAAGCCCTCGCCGCTAAATTTCGTCTACGGACTCTCGCGCGCGGTGCTCCCGCGCCCGGCATCGGCCGCCGCGAGGTCGGCCTTCGCCGAGTAAACGTCCCTCTTGACTGGCCAATGACGGTCGGGTCAGTATCGGCACTGGCGCTTGGCAATATCTGCTCGGACGTGAAAATGTTTGCCCAGGACCGACGAGGGAGATGAGGATGACGACCCGGTATCACGGCTTGGCCGCCAGCCTGTGCGTGCTCGCGATGGCAACCACGGCTCACGCCCAGATCACGGACATGAAGAAGGGCGAGGGCGGCAGCGCCGTGCAGGGCTCGGCCGGTCCGGGCGGGGCGCAGAACGCGGCGTCGGACCTCGAGCGGTGCGACAAGGCCATGGCCACCATCGCCGTCGTCGAGCCCCAGGCCCACATCCTCGCTCAGCTCGCCCGCTACAAGCTGGCCTCACCGTCCGGGCTCATCCGGCTGATGATCCAGCAGTCGAACTGCTTCCTCGTGGTCGAGCGCGGCGTCGGCATGCAGAACCTCATGCAGGAGCGCGCGCTGCAAAAGGCCGGTGAGCTCCGGCAGGACTCCAACGTGGGGGGCGGGCAGATGGTCACCGCCGACTACGTCCTGACGCCGGCGGTGGTGTTCTCCGAGGACAACGCCGGAGGCGTGGGCGGCGGGGTCGGCGCGGCCATCGGCGGCCTGTTCGGTTCCGGCGGCCGGGCCATCGGCGCGGTGGCCGGCGGCCTCAAGTTCAAGGAAGCGCAGACCAGCATGCTGGTCGCCGACGCCCGTTCCAGCATCCAGGTCGCCGCGGCCGAGGGTAGCGCCCGGAAGGCCGACTTCCGCCTGGGCGGCCTCTTCGCCGGCGGCGGCGTGGTGGCCGGCGCTCGGTGGGTACGAGAACACCAACGAAGGCAAGGTCATCGCGGCCAGCTTCGCCGACAACTACAACGGCATCGTCCGGGCGGTGCGCGGCAACCCGGGCCTGCAGCGCCAGGTCGCCTCGCTCGCAGGCGCCGAGACGGGGGCCCAGACCAAGGCCGGCAGCGTCTTCAGCGAAGGTGACGTCCTGCGACCGAAGATCGCCAACGTGAAACTCCTGGCCAAGCCCTCGGAGGAGAGCGGGCTCGTCGTGATGCTGACCAAGGGCGAGGAGCTCATCTTCATGGGCAAGGAGCAGGACGGCTTCCTGAACGTCGAGACCAGCAAGGGCGCCGGCTGGGTGAAGAAGGTGCTCGTCACGCGCTGAGCCACCCGTCAGCCGGCCACGTCTGCTTCGTCACGTGCAGGACGTGGCCGGACATCTCCGACAGCGATGCCCTGGTCCAGGCGGCCCTCGAGCGCCGGGGTATCGCCGTCGCGGCGCGTCCCTGGAATGGCGCCGACCAGCGCTTCGACGACTTCGACGCGGTCATCCTCCGGTCGAACTGGGACTACCACCACACGGTGGAGGCGTTCGCCGCCTGGCTCGATCAGCTCGACGCCGCCTCCGCCCGGGTCTGGAACCCGACGCCCCTCGTCCGCTGGAACCTGAGCAAGCGCTATCTGCTGGAGCTGGCCGCGGCCGGGGTCCCGACGGTGCCGACGGTCGTGCTCGACGGCGACGCCGCCTCGCAGCTACCCGCCGTGCTGGCTCAGCGGCAGTGGGCGACGGCGGTCGTGAAGCCGGTCGTCTCCGCGTCCGCGCACGACACCGTGCTGATCAAGGACGGCGACGTGGCCTCGGTCGTCGCCGCGCTTCGGGCCGGCCAGATCCGCCAGCCGGTGCTCGTCCAGCCGTTCGTGGAGGAGATCGTGACGCGCGGCGAGTGGTCGATCGTCTTCATCGACGGCGTGATCACCCACAGCTTTCTCAAGCAGCCGGGCCCGGGTGAGTTCCGCGTCCAGCCGGCCCGCGGAGGCAGCGCTCAGGCGTTGCCCGCGCCCGCCGAGGTGCGGACCGCCGCTCAGCAGGCGGTGGCCGCCCTGCCCGTGGCGCCGCTGTATGCGCGGATCGACGGCGTGCAGACGCGGGAGGGATTTCGCCTGATGGAGGTCGAGGTCAACGAGCCAGGCCTCGGGTTCACGCTCGCTCCCGCCGCGGCCATCACGTTTGCCGACGCCATCTCGCGAAGGCTGGGGCGCTAGCGCCGGAGTCCGCGAGGACGTGGGAAAACATTTCCCCAGATCTGCCCCCGGGGCCGATTTCGGTGCATTTCCGGCCCGCGCGAAGAATTATAGGGTAAGGTGACGGGATGGCGCCACCGTCAGACGTGTTGCGCTCGCCGAGTCCCTGCGATCACCTCATCCAGGCCTACACGGACGACGCCTTTCTGGGCAAGGTGGTGGCGGAGTACGTCGCCGCCGGGTTCGAGCAGGGTGAAGCGGCGGTGCTCATCGCCACCCCCGAGCACACCGAGCTCTTCTCCGAGCGATTCGCGGCCCTCGGGATCGATGTGCCCGCGGCGTTGCGGACGCGCCAGCTGCTCTTCCTGGACGCCGACCAGACCCTGGCCCGCTTCATGGTCGACGGCCGACCCGATCGCCAGATGTTCCTGAGCATCGTGGCCACCACCCTCGATCACGTCCGCGCTGCAGGCTATCGCCGCATTCGCCTCTACGGCGAGATGGTGGATCTGCTCTGGGCCGACAGCCTGGAGGCCACCCTCGAGCTCGAGCGCCTCTGGAACGACGTGCTGGCCGACGAGCGCCTGTCGCTGTTCTGCGCGTACCGGATGGACCCGCTCGATCGCCAGGTGCAGGGCGTGCTCCGCCAGGTGACCCACTGTCATTCGCATCTGCTGCCGGTGGAGAACTCCGAGCGCTACGCCGAGGCAGTCGACCGCGCCTACGCCGACGTCTTCGGTGTGGACGGCGACGTGCAAACCCTGAGGCACCTGCTGGTGTCGCACGAGCGCCTGGCGACGGAGATGCCCTCGGCGCAGGCGGCGATGTTCGCGCTCGAGTCGCTGCTCCCCACGATCGCCGAGAGCGTGCGGGTCAAGGCGCGGCAGTACTATCGGGCCACGCCGCGCCGTCTGTCCTAGCTACCACTCCCGGTCCTCACTCACCCAACCCGCTTCGTAAGCCGCGACCCGCTGGAGTCCGGCAACCGCGCGCTACCTGATCCCGTGGTCTGAGCGTGCTCGCGTCTGATCACGTACGCTCTCACGAATGCGATCAGGAATCAGACTGGTCGCGCAGCGACGGCACCTCTGGCGACGGAACCGTCACCGATCTGACCCATGACTCTTCTGTTCTGACACATCACTGACACATTCGCGATCCGTTGTTACATCGCGCCCGTTCGCGCGCTGCACGTGCGCACTTTTACGCTCTGGCATTGTCCTTGCCCACTGCCGCGCGGTTCATTCAGTAAACAAATGAAAAAAGGAGAAAGAAGTCCGTCTTCGTGTCGGTGCGCGAATCACTGCGCACCGCTGCCGTACTGGTGGCGCAACGAAGGGGCCATAGGCTATGCGGTGCTTCACTGGCGACACTCGTGCGCGGACGGCGCCGAGGTCGCGTTCGTGGTTCGTGCTCGTGGCAGTCGTCCTGATCGCTGGGGTCGTGGGGGCCGGAGGTGTCGAGGCCGCGTGCTGAGTCTGAGCTGGACGGCGCCCACCACGAATGCTGATGGAACCGGCCTGACAGATCTCGCGAGCTACCGCATCTACCTGGCGACCTCGGACCCGGCCTGTCCCAGCGCCTCGTTCTTCACGGTCGCGTCACCGACAACGACACCGACGAGTGGACAGAGCCTGTCGAGTCGCGTGACCGAGCTCACCGCTGGGACCACATACTTCGTGCGCGTGACCGCGGTCGATACCTCCGGGAACGAAAGCGCGTGCTCGGTCTCGGCCAGCGGAGCGGCGCAGCCCGACTTCAGCGTCACGCCCTCGACCACCATGAGCTTTGGCAGCGTCGCGATCGGGAGTCTGGTGGATCGGACCTTCACGGTCCTGAACACGAGCACGACGAGCCTCACGGGCACGGCAAGCGTCGGCGCGCCCTACAGCATCCTGTCCGGCGGCTCGTTTTCGCTCGCCGCCGGCGCCAGCCAGGCCGTGACGGTCCGGTTCCGCCCCACGACCAGCGGCACCTTTGCCGGCAACGTGAACTTCACCGCGGGCGGTGACACGATCTCGCGCACCGTGACGGGGTCCGGGACCGAGCGGAGCGACCGTGACGCTCTCGGTGGCCAAGAGCGGCTCGGGCTCGGGCACGGTCACCAGCGCCCCGGCCGGCATCAACTGCGGTTCCACGTGCTCGCAGTCCGTGGCGCCCGGGACCGCGTTGACCCTCACTGCCACCCCCGCCGCCGGTTCCACCTTCGCTGGATGGAGTGCGCCTGTTCCGGCACCGGCACCTGCGCGGTGACCGTCAACGCCGCCACCACCGTGACCGCCAACTTCAGCCTCGCGGCGCCGCCGCCGTCGGACCCGCCGGACGCGCCCGGCTATCCCACGGGGGTCCAGCTCGGCGCTGACGCGAGCGGCGTCACGTTTGCCTTCGCCTGGGCGGCCGGCACCGGCGCGACGTCCTACCAGTACACGATCGCCTTCACCGACGGCACCGCCGCCCAGCAGGGTACGGTCACCGGCCTGTCGCTCCAGCTGACGCTGCCGTATCACTCCAGCGGGGCGGCCAGCAACGGCTTCATCTGCATCCAGTCGGTCAACGCGGCCGGTCAGCCAGCGCCACCATGTCCGTGCGGTGCCGTCCTGCTGCCCGCCCGCCCGGCCCGGTTCCGGTGACGCTCTCGGTGACCAGGAACGGCTCGGGTTCAGGCACGGTCACCGGCGCTCCCGCCGGAATCAACTGCGGCGCCACCTGCTCGCAGTCCGTCACGTCCGGCACGACCGTGACCCTCACCGCTGCCGCTGCCGCCGGCTCCACCTTCGCTGGCTGGAGCGGCGCCTGCTCGGGCACCGGCACGTGCGCGGTGACCGTCAACGCCACCACCTCGGTGACGGCCACGTTCACCACGAATCCGACTCCCGTGACGCTTCTGGTGACGAAGACGGGCTTTGGCTCGGGCACGGTCACCAGCGCTCCATCCGGTATCAGCTGCGGCGCCACGTGCTCGCAGTCCGTCATGCCCGGCACGCTGCTGACGCTCACCGCTACCCCGGCCTTCGGCTCGAGCTTTGCCGGATGGACGGGCGCCTGCTCCGGTACCGGCTCGTGCGCGATCACGGTGAACGCCGCGACCACCGCGACCGCCACCTTCAACCTTTCTGCGCCTTCCACGCCTCCGGACGCGCCCGGCAATCCCAGCGTGATCCAGCTCTCCGCCGACGGGAGCGGCGTCACGTTCGCCTTTCTGTGGACGGTCGGCACCGGTGCCACGTCCTATCGCTATGGGATTGCTTTCAACGACGGCAGCGGTTTCCAGCAGGGCACGGTCACGGGCCGTCGCTCCAGCTGAAGATGCCGTATCACCCGAGTGGAGCCGCCAGCGCCGCTTCGTCTGCATCCAGTCGGTCAACGCGGTGGGGCAGACGAGCGCCGACTCGTCGTGCGCGGGCCTGCATGGCTCGACCCGCGCGTCCAGGACGGCGATCGCGGTCAGCGGCGAGCTGCCGCCACGGTGGTCGGCGACGAGACGACCGCCCTTGAACACCAGCTGCAGCGTTCGCACGTTGTCGATGTCGTCGAGCGGGTTGTCGCGCACGACGATCAGGTCGGCGAGCTTGCCGACCTCGATCGTGCCGAGATCGTGGCCCACGCCGCAGATGTCGGCCGCGTGCCTGGTCGCCGCCTGCAGCGTCTGCCACGGCGTCGCGCCCGACTTCACCCACAGCCCGAGCTCCAGGAGGGCGCCGTCGCGGACCGGGCGGACGTCGGAGCCGACCGCCATCTTGAGGCCGGCCGCCAGCGCCCGACGGAACCACGCGCGGTGCTCGTCCACCGCGTCCTCGGCGCGCTTGACCAGATCGGGCGAGAGGCCGCGCTGCTCGACCCACTGCTTCTCCCACCGGGTGGTCGCCTGGCCGGGCGTCAGGTGCGTGATGCCGAGCGTCGGGACGTACCAGGCGTCGTGCTCGCGGAAGAGGGCCAGGCACTCGTCGTCCATGATGTAGCCATGCTCGACGGAGTGGGCGCCGAGGCGCAGCGCGGCCTTGACCGCCCCGGCGCTGGCCGCGTGCGCCATGACCTTGAGGCCGCGCTGGTGGCAGATCGCGAACGCCGCCTGTAGCTCGCTCTCGGTGAAGAACGAGTGCCAGTGGCGGTCCCACGCCGGACCCATGATCCCGCCGGTGAGATTGAGCTTGATGTGATCGACCCCGGCCTGGATGTGCTCGCGGATGGTGCGCACGAACCCATCGGGACCGTCACAGGGCAGCGCGAAGCCGGTGCCGAGCGCGTGGCCGGCCGTGGTCGTGAGGAACCAGCCGCACGTGTACAGACGCGGGCCGACGTGCTGCCCCGAGTCGAACGCTCGCTTGAGCGCGACGTCGATGAAGTGCGGGGCGCCCGCCATCCGCATGCCCGTCACGCCCGCCTCGAGGAGCGCGCGCTGGGCATTGGCGAGGTACTGCGCGGTCAGCTCCGGCACCCCGGCCTGCGCGATCCGGGGCCACTCGAGGTGCACGTGCGCGTCCCATAGCCCGGGCAGCAGATAGGCGCCGCGCAGGTCGATGACCTCGGCGCCGTGCGTGGCCGGGGAACGGCGGCCGTCCAGGACCTCGACGATGCGCTCGTCCTCGACGGTGACGCTGCAGCCGGCCCTCACGCCAGGCGTGACCGCATCGATGAGATTCGCATTGGTCACGACCAGGCGCGCCATGGGTAGACGCTTGCTCAGTCGACCGTCACGGGCTTGATCGCGCGCAGGCGGGGCAGAACTTCGGTCGAGAACAGCCGGATGCCTTTCTCCGATTCGGCGTGGGTCATGTAGCCGGAGCGGCCGATGAGGGTCAGGTGCCCGAACCCGCCGACCTGGTCGTAGAACTCCATGATCTGCCGGTAGACGGTGTCCGGATTGCCCGCGAACAGGATCCCCTGGGCCTGCGCCTGCTCCACGCTGATCGACGTGAGCCGCGCGGCGTTCTGGTTCGCCGACAGCGTGGTGGCGCCGGGCCGGGGCGCCGAGCGATACACCTGCGGCGCCAGGTGGGGCTCGATGCTGCCCGGGAGAAAGCGCGAGTACTGCGGCGCCGACTTCAGGCTCGTGTGCAGGAACCACAGGAGCTTGCTGCCCACGCGCAGGCCTTCCTCGTCGGTGTCGCCCACGTAGACGAACGCCGCGTAGGCGAAGTTGTCGGTCGTCACCTTTGGCAGGCCGGCCTCCGCCCGCGCCCGGCGGTGTGCGGCATACGCGCGGCGCGTCCCCTCCGGACCGCGGAGCACCAGCACGTGGACCATGCCGCGACGGCCCACCTCGGCGGCGGTGTCCGGATCGCCGGTGGCCGACCACAGGCGCGGATGCGGCGTCTGCCAGGGCCGGGGCCAGATGTTCACGTGGCGGTGCGTGTAGTGCTTGCCCTCCCAGCTGAACGGCCCCTCGTGGTGGCTGAGCGCCTTGGTGATGAGGTCGATCGCCTCCCAGTAGCGCTCGACGTTGTTGATGGGATTGGCGTTGGCCGAGGCCATCTCGCTGCCGCCCGACTTCACGAAGCCGATCTCCAGGCGGCCGCGCGAGATGACGTCGGCGGTGGCGTACTCCTCGGCGACGCGCACCGGGTCCTGGCGCAGCGAGATCAGCGTGCCCAGCGTGAGGATGCGCACCTGACGCGTCTGGCGGGCCAGGATGCCCAGGAGCATCGGATTGGACGCCAGCAGGGAGTTGATACCGGCATGATGCTCGATGGCCAGCACGTGCAGGCCGAGGTCGTCGCAGAGGAGGAACTCGTCGATCACCTCTTCGAACAGGTCGGCGGCGATCTTCGGGTCACAGTACCGGTTGGGCAGGCTGGCCCGCACGGAATCCGTCGCGGTGAGCACATCCGGAGGAATGAAGGGGTACGGCACCTCGCACTGCCACCAAGCGTCCATCGCGTCTCTCCCGTCTCCGCCTGAAGGTCAGCGCCCCAGGAAGCGCGCGACCGTGTCGACGAAGCTCTCGGCCTGCTCGATCTCCGGCTGGTGCCCGGCCCCGGCGATGAGCTCGAAGCGCGCCCCGGGAATGCACTCGGCGTAGGCGCGTCCATAGGCCGGCGTCACGAGACCGTCGCTGGCCCCCCACACCACCAGCGTCGGCACGCGGATGCCGCCGAGCCACCGCTTGAGCTGGGGGTTGTACATGTAGGGGTGCCAGCCATACAGACATAGCGCATCCCAGTTGCGGGCCCGCAGGACGAGCTCCTCGTCCGACATCGCGTCGTAGTCGGGCGCCCACCGCGCCGGATCGTGCCACGCCCGGCGGCGCACCTCGGCCGGCGCGGTGTTGAAGACGTCGAGGATGTCGGGCGTCTCACGGTCGCTGACCTTGATGCCGAGCGCGTCCACGAGGACGAGGCGGTCGAGACGATGCCGACACGCCACCGCGATCTCGGCCGCGAGCCAGCCCCCGAATGACAACCCGATGAGCGTCACCCGCTCGTACGGCAGTGAGTCGAGGACCGCCAGGTAGAGCCGCACCAGGTCGTACACGGTCTCGAAGTCGGCCGGCCGCGGCGAGTTGCCAAAGCCAGGATGCGACGGCGCGATGATCTCGGCGTGCCGGCCGAGGAGATCGAGAAACCGCGCGTCGGCAGGGACATGCTGCATACCGTGCAGGAGCAGCACCGGACGCCCCGCCCCGCGGCGAATCACCTCGAGGTCGACGCCTCCGACCGATAGCCGCTCCGCGGTCGACGATCCCACGGCGTTGGAGGATACCGCGTCCGGCGCCGGCATGGCCGTGTTTGTCAGATGGCGCGCGCGGCCCGGGTGCCGTCGAGAATCGCCTGGTGGACACCGCGCGGCGCCACGCAATCACCGACCGCATGGAGCGCGGGCACCTGGCCCTTGAGGGCCCGGTAGAGGGCGTCGGTCGAGCGGCTCCCGGTCGCCAGCACCACGCTATCGACGCCCTCGATGCGGCGCTCGGCGTGCGAGAAGACATTGCGGACGATCACCGCCGAGCCCTCGATGGCGCGGAGCTCGGTGCTCGGCGTGAGCACCACGCCCCTGGTGTACAGGCGCGTGTAGAGCGGCGCGATGGAGGTGATGCCGATGTCCTGACCCACGTGGAAGAGCGGCGAGATCACCTCGACACGCTTGCCCTGCTCGAGCAGCAGCTCGGCGGTGGAGAGCGCTTGCTCGGTATGCACGTCATCCACCACGACGACGTTCGCCCCCACCTTTGCCTCGCCAGCCAGCACGTCGCGGTCGGTCACTACGTGCTTGCCGTCGCTGCCGGGAACCGGCGGGACATAGGGATGCGAGCCGGTCGCGACGATGACGGCATCCGGGTGCTCGGCCAGCACCAGATCCGCCGTCGCCTCCACGCCGAGCCGGACCTGGACGCCGAGCTTGCCGATCTGCGAGGCGAGAAAGCGGACGATGCCGGCGTACTCGGCGCGCACCGGGGCGCGAGCGGCGAGGAGGACCTGCCCTCCCAGCTCGGTGGACTTCTCCAGCAGCACCACGCGATGGCCCCGAAGCGCCGCCATCCGGGCCGCCTCCAGCCCGGCCACGCCGCCCCCGACCACCACGACCCTCTTCGGCGTCGACGTCGGGCGAATCTCCCCGAGCTCGGCCTCACGTCCCGTGGCGGGGTTCTGGACGCAGGTGACGGCCTTGCCCTGGTAGATCCGATCGATACAGCCTTCGTTGGCGCCCACACAGGTGCGGATGTCGTCGAGCCGGCCCTCGCGCGCCTTGCGGGGGAGATCGGGATCGGCGATCAGCGCACGGGTCATGCCCACGACATCCACCTGCCCGCCGGCGACGATCTGGGCGGCATGTCGTGGATCGACGATGCGGCTGGCGTGGAGGATGGGCATCCCCGGCACCGCGTCCTTGATGAGCCTGGCCAGCGGCACGAAGAGTCCCGTGGCGAAGCTCATGTTCGGCACCACCGCGGCCTGCAGCGTGTAGGTGTGAGCGCCGCCGCCGATGATCGACAGGAAGTCGACCAGGCCGGAGGCGGCGAGCCGTCGGGCGATCTCCGCCAGGTCCGACGTCGTCAGGCCGCCGGGCGTGTGCTCATCGCCCGAGATGCGCGCACCGACCACGAAGTCGCGGCCGGTCTGCCGGCGAATCTCCGTCAGGACCTCCATCCCGAAGCGCATCCGGTTTTCCACGCTTCCGCCGTACTCATCGACTCGCGTGTTGAACAGCGGTGACCAGAACTGATCGATCAGGTGGTTGTGCGCCATCGAGAGCTCGATCCCGTCCAGGCCGCCGTCGCGACACCTTCGCGCCGCATCCCCGAAAGCTCGCACGAGCTCGACGATCTGCTCGGCTTCCAGCTCGTGCGGAATCTCCCGGTGGACGCGCTCCGGAATCTGCGACGGCGCCAGCAGGACGCTTCCCGCCTCCGGATCCGACTGCGCCCGGCGCCCGAGGTGAGTGAGCTGGGTGAACACGAGACAGTCGTGGCGGTGCACGGCGTCCGCGAGTGCCTGGTATCCCGGGATGACGGAGTCGTCGTGGTTGGCGATCTGCTTCCACGCCGCGGCCGGCGAGGAGGGGTGAACGCTGGACGAGCCCCCGAAGATCGTGAGCGCGCAGCCGCCCCGGGCCTTGGCCTCGTGATACCGGGTGAGGCGCGCGGTGGGCCGGCCGTCCTCGGCCATGGCCTCGGCGTGCCCGGAGGAGTAGATCCGGTTCTTGAGCGTGAGGCGGCCGACCTGGACCGGCGTGAACAAGGCAGCCAGCGCATCGTCCATCGTCGCCCTCCACCCGATATCGCCAGTTCTGGACCGCGGCCGATCAGCGTTGGTACGCTACCGGAGGCTTGGCCGCGTGTCCACGAACCCTTCACGTGTCGTTCGGGTTGCCCTCCTCGGCCTGGCCGTGACGCTGGCCGCGTGCTCCAGCGTCTCGCGGCGACCGCCCGAGCCGGACCGCTCGATCGATCGTCGCGGCCCGGAGCGCCAGTGGGCGCAGCGTGCGGTGGACCTCGCGATGCAGTATCGCGGCGCTCCGTATCGATGGGGCGGCGAGACGCCTTCCGGCTTCGATTGCTCGGGCTTCGTCCGCTACGTCTACGCCCAGGTGGGTATCTCGCTCCCCCACAACGCCGCGATGCAGTACCAGTACGGGACCTCGGTCTCGCGCGACGAGCTCGCGCCCGGCGATCTCGTCTTCTTCGATCACCTGCGCCACAACGGTATCTACATCGGCGACGGGCGCTTCATCCACTCCAGGCAGACGGGCAAGTACGTGGGCGTCGGGAACCTGGACGACGACTGGTACCGCACCCACTGGGTCGGTGGCCGCCGGCTCTGATCAGTCGCCGCTATCGCACCGCCGACATGATGGCCTCGACGAGATGCCACGGGTCGATGGGCTTCTGCATCACCCGCGTGAACGGCGCGCGCTTGAGACGGTCTCCGAACACGGCCGCATACCCGCTCACGGCGATGAGCGGCATCTGTTCGCCCCGCGATCGCAGCTCCTCGGCGAGCCACACCCCGTCCTCGTCCGGCATCGAGAGGTCGGTCACGACCACGTCGGGTCGGACCGTGGCGCAGAGATCGAGGGCCTGACGGGCAGAGCCGGCCGCGGTCACGAGCGCCCCGGCGTACTGGAGGACCCGCTCCCACAAGTCCCGACTGTCGTCGTGGTCCTCGACGATCAGTACGTGGATCCCGGCGAGACTATGCGCGACGTCGTGTCGGCCCACGACTCAGGCCACCCGCCGGATCGTGCGACCGTCGCTACCGCCGCTGCCAGACGCTACGAGCATGGGTTCGGTCATGCTATAAGACCGCCGGCGGTGGTGCCAAGCTGTGAAACGGTTTTCCAGTCCCAGTCGGGCGGCAAAGGTCAAGGTCCGAACGGTCGGCGCATGAATTGCGCCGGGCGTCATCACGTCTTCGGCGTGAGCCCGACAGAGCGCTGCGAGAAAGTCGAGGATTTGCCGCTCGGGAGCGTCCGCCTCCTGGAGGGCGATAGCCGCTCCGTCACGGCCCGGAAGGCGGAAGCATCGACATAGCCCGCCTCTCCGCGCGTACGACCGTGCCCCGGCCACTCTGGAACAATTGGCTTGCCCATTCGAGGAGCCCCGTCACCGGCACGCTGAGCGCCCGGCGAGCCTCATTGGAACAGCCCGCGATAGGTGTGCGTTAGCGCGCGCTCAATTTGTCACTCTTTGGCACGCTCGGTCCACTGTCGCTCGCCCGATCAGTGTCAGCGTCACGGCAAGTCAGGAGTGATCGGCGGTCCGCGGGCGGGATGGCGATGGATTCGGCTGGTAGTCGGTCTCGACCTGGTAGCGTGCGGTTGCCGCCGCCCACTCTTCGGGCCGGCCCCACGCGACCAGCCGGCCGTCGCCAAACAGGAACCAGTACAGACTCCACGACGCTGCGTCGCCGATTCTGACATCGGCGACCTCGACCTGCGCGTGGTGCGGCGAGCGTCCGGTCGCCCGCAGCCTCATGCCCTCGATCCGAACCAGCGACCCGTTCCTGCGTTCGATCGTGGTTCCGAAAAGCTCGAAGACGGCTTCCTTCGCGTCCCCCGCGCGAATGGTTGCCAGCCGCCCGCGCGGCGGATACATCACGCCCGTGGCGCGCGGCGTCGGGGCCGGAGCGGGCGGCCGGGTCATCGATCGTGGAGAGGGTGATGCGGGCGCGGGCGCGGGCCCACCTGGCGCCTGCGTGGTTGCCCCCACGCTCTCCTTTGGTGCGGCCGGGGATGTAGCGCTGTCCCGAGAAAGTACTGCGGGTGGCTCGATGGTTCTCGCGGTCACCGGGGGTCGCTCGTGTCGGGTCCAGAACAGGACGGCTGTGAGCAGTCCGGCGCCGGCCACGAACACGCCGGCGGCGATGCGTACGCCGCTGCCTTCGCTCGCGCCGCGCCTGTCCGCGTGCCCGGTAGTGCAGGAACAGCGCGTACTGTTCCGACGATTCCTGTGGTTCCAAAGAGGGTTCGGGCGGCTCCGCCGGCGTCATTCGGCGGACATCATCAGCTTGACCATGACGCGCCGCTTGACGTCGTCCTTCAGAAAGGCAGTGGCGTCGGGACCACGCCCCCTCGCCCCGACGATGCGACTCCGGTCCACACCCTTCGAGGCCAGCCAGCGGGTGACCGCCTCCACGCGGCGCTGGCTGAGCCGGAGGTTGTAGTCGAGGCGGCCGACGCGATCCGTCGTTCCCTCGAGATCGATCGTCATGTTGGGGTGCTCCCGCAGCTCCTTCACGATCGCGGCGAGGGCCACCTCGGCGCCCGGCTCCAGGTCGGCGCTGTCGAAACCGAAGGGCACGTGGACCACGCCAATGAGCGTGCGGCCGCCGTAGACCGTCCGCTCCGGCGTCACCTGAGACGGCCGGGCGTCGGAGGGGCGAGGCCGCGCGGTCACGGTGCTGGGGGCCTGCGGAAGGGCGGTGCGCACCGGGTCACGCGTCTCCGTCAGTCGCGCGTCGAGATTCGCGACCCGGACCTCGACGCGGTCGATCCGCCCGCCCTGGTCGCGCACATCGGTCTCGACCTTGACGAAGCGGGCGTCGACTTCCACCTGACGCTTGGCGAAAAGGTCCTCGGTCCACTCCGCCGTGGCGCAGCCGGCGCTGAAGATCGACAGGGCGGCCGCGAGAGTCCACAGCCGGGTCCCGTACTCCATGGATATCCTCCAGTCGTCAGAAAGCTACCGCCGAAGCGCGACCGCACCCAAGGTTTTTGTGACGGGTCGAGCCAAGGCCCACCATCGCTGGCACTCAGGTTGCTCCCGAGATCGTTGAGGTCTGAACGTTCGCGTTTGTCAGTTGTTCCTCACGCGCCACGAACGGTAGGCGCAATGGAGGAGTCGCCGTGCCGATGGACGCCAACGAGAGAGAAGTCATGGCTGATCTGATCGGGTCGGTTCGCAGCCTTGCGAGTCAAGTTCTGACCCTGCACCTTCAGCTCGGGGCAGTGCGGACGATCCTCGCGCGGAAGGGCACCATGAGCGAGGCCGAGCTCAGCGCCACCTTGACGCAGCTCGAGGCGTTCACCTCGGTCGATGAATTCATGAGCAACGACAAGGTAGATGAGATGTTTGACGACCTGCTCAGGCGAATTTAGCTGCCCAGTCGAACGCCCCGGGCCTCGCCTACCCTGAGCGGTGGCTACTTCGGGAGATCCTGCGGGGCGCCCTGAACCTCCTGCAACGACGCGTCGATCTGCTGCTGCGTTACCTTCACTACGCTAGCGGCCTTTTTGCCGCCCCTCACAGCCTGGCCGTTCCGCGGCTGCAAATCCTGCGTGGGCAGCTGGTGGCGGCGCGCCTTCTTTTGGTTCTTGCTCGCGCCCATGGAGGTCCCCGTTCTCGCTCGGAACATCAGTTTGCATAAAAGACGCGCGGGAGCAAGCGGCCCGCCTCGGACGATGCCGCGCCGCGGTCGCGAAGGTAGGCGAACAACGATTCGGGAAGGCGCGTACAATTGTAAGTGCCTTCCCTCAAATCTATGCCGGTGGCGCGACAGGCGCGCACTCCAACTCAGCGAAGTGCGAGGCAGTAGATGCCCGACAGGCTCGCCGGAATCCGTGTTGTTGTTGTTGAGGACCATGGCGATAGCCGCGAGATTCTGGAGCAGATGCTGGGGTTCTACGGGGCCCTCGTCACCACAGTCTCGACGGCTCTCGATGCCCTTGCCGCCGCACCCGACGCGGACATCATCGTCACGGACTTCGCGCTACCGCCCGGTGAAGACGGCGTGTGGCTCTTGGAGCAAGTGAACAGGCAACCTCGCCCTGTCCCCGTCGTCCTCGTCAGCGGTTATCATGAACATCAAGTTACGAGACTGGCCGCAGCACCATTCGCGCGCAAGCTGCTCAAGCCCGTCGAGCCTGAGCGACTATGCAAGGAGATCGCCGAGGTTATTTGCCCTACGGTGTAACGGTTCAGGCTGCGCGAGGAAGAGGTCTGTGCTCATAGCCGCAGCCGCAGATGGCGCACTTCATGGCCTGATACCCCGATTCGCCCCGGCGAGCCATTTTGGCAACCAGCATGCCGACTGACTCAGCCTGAGATGAGCCGAGTCGACGTCGGTGCGGCTCAGCCGCTCATCTAACCTCACTCCCGACTGGCGCCGGGCGCGGGCTCGCGCTGGGGGCCACATTGGCGCTCAAGCCAGCGTTGGTCTGCGCGATTTTGGCGTGAGCATTTGCCAAGTCCGCCAGCGCCTTCCTGAGGGTAGTCGTCACCTGCTCGTGCCGTTGCTCCGACCATCGGATCTCATCACGCAGCCACGTCTGCGTCTGCGACAGTTCCCCGCTGGTCTTCGCGAACGCCCGCTTCAGATCGTCGAACGGTAGGCCCCAGAGCACAAACCCAAGGGCGAAACCTGTCACGAGGCCTGCGATCGCCGAGAGCGTTTTCCCGAAGCGCACGGTGGCCTCCCTCGTCGTAGAAGCTGCAAGTACCATGCAGAGCCGGCAGACGCTCAGAAAGAGCGCTGTACCTTGCCCTCGCAGCCGTAGCGGTGGACAAACAACTACTCAAACTGGGCAGGAACAACAGGCCGGCAGGGAGCGCGCTAGGAGCCTTCTCGACATCCCGTTTCATGGGCGCCATCGTAGCGCAGACACGGCGTCTGCGCTGCGGAAGCGCCGTCAGTTCGCCCGCGCGTTCGCGATCACCGTCCACCCCGGCCGCTGGACCGCCGGCCACGCCGTCGGCTCCCACGCGGATCCGCCGACGATCGAGTGCGCCGGGTCGGTCACGTAGAACGTCGGGCGCCAGGGGTCGTCGCCATACTGCGTGAGCTGAAGATCCCCGCCCTGGCGGTGGAGGCCGGCAACGACCAGGCCGACGCCCGGCCACGTATCGAGCCACCGGTGGAGCAGCTGCAGCTCAGGCGCGCGCGGCGGGGAGCCGGGTGAAACCGAGGACGGCACGAAGACGGCGAAGGGCGGAGGTCGTCGTGGACGCAGGCGGCTGGCGTCTCGTAACAGTGCCCGTGGGTATACCCTCGCCCAGGAAGTTCGATGGACCCGCAGTCGTTGCCGAGCTGGCCGGCTCGCGTCGTACTCGGTAGCGGAGACCACGGCACTGCGATAGGCTCCCGCATCTGGGAGGGCAGCCGATGCGGTCGAATGAGGGAGCCGAGGCAAGGACTCGGGGCGGCTATCTCAGTTGCCCGGGAGACAGGAGGCAACATGAAACCTATCTGGTTCGTGGTTTTGGTCACGTTGCTTCTACTGCCCGCTTCGCGCCTCTGGGCCCAACCCGACCTAGAGCTGTATTCCGCCGAGGTGTGCAATGAAGGGCAGATCACCGTCGACGTTGCTGTCGCCTACAAAGACTTCGGCTTCAGCAACGAGTTTTGGGTCATCGACGGCTGGTATGACGTCCCCAAGGGAAAATGCAAAACTGTCTTTGCCCATTCGTACGTCAAGCAGGACCGCAATTGGCTGGGGTTCAGAAGCTTCCCCGTCCATCTGGCCTTTGCGTTTACCGACTCAACCGGTGTCTGGGGAGCTGCTAAGGTCAATCCCTCCCCCGGCATTGCCCGCTCCCGTCTGCAACTGTGCGTCACGAGGAAGAGCTTCGAGTACAGAGTGGATGCGAAAGACCCGGCAACGGCCTGTAAAGGTAAAACTAACGCCTTGCTGATAGCCGCGTCCATCGACTTCGAACCGACCGCAGGCGACTATTACGATTACGTTGGCCGCACCTATGGTCGTCCCAGTATGAGCGCCACGGTGGCGCTCACCGCAAACGATCGTGCGATTCCATTGGGTCCTCAGGCCTCATCCAGCGTAGCTGCGCAAGGCCCGGGGACGTCAGGCGAATTCGTAGAGCTTCTACGTGTCGCGGTGAACGCCCTCTCAGCCTCGGAACAGACTCTGAAGCCTGGTTACAGGTGGGTGAACGTTTGCGCGAGCCGCCAGGTTGTGTCGAGGGAGTCATTGTCCAATTTGTCGACGCCACGGGCGAAGGCCATCACGAATGCGACTAGAGAATTCCTCGCATCCCACGGCAAGGGCAAGATTGGGTTCAGAGTGATGGAGCTGAATGGAGCGATTGCGCTGGAGCCATTCGACGGGAACGCAGACAATTGCCTGGGCCGCGGGGATCTCCAATATCGACTCCAAAGCGCTGAAGCGGGGCAATGAAGCCGTTCCCGCAACTGTGTCGTGCAGAAACTCCGGAGATGAGCCGGCACGGTAGGAACCCCGAGCGCCGCGGTGGCGCCAGGATCGACGATCTCGATCGGGGACGCGTACGCGAAACGACGTCGTTGCAGTCCAGGCATTCGAGCCATTCTCTGACCAGGTCGGCGTCCTCACGCCGCCCGCGGACGCCCGCAGCTCGACAGACTCGTGGTGGGCAAGAATGCTTGATCGAGCCAGTCTGCGCCGTAACGGCTCAAGTGGCCTCGCGCTTCTATCCTCAGTCGCGCCAGAACGTTTTGAACCGATCGGGCGCCAAGTTTGTGTAGCGCGCGGTGTGGGTGATGTTCTTGTGGTCGAGGTAGTGCTGAATCGCCCGCGTGTCCTGCCCGTCGTTGGGCCAGCAGGTGCGCACACGGCTGGCGACCGTCGAGGCGCCCGCGCCGAGGGCCAGCACAGTGCGTGACCTCGAGCGCCGGCTCCGCGCCCGGCTGCAGAACTGGAAGGGCGTGCTCCGGCGACAGACGCCAGAAGCCCGGCCCCTGCTTGGCCGTCTGCTGGAGGGGCGCCTGACCTTCACGCCCCATCCCGACCAGCGGCTCTACACGTTCAGCGGCAAGGGCACCCTCGGCGGGTTGGTGGCTGGCGCGGTACCATCATTGGCGATGGTGACCCCGGCGGGATTCGAACCCGCGATCTCAACCTTGAAAGGGTTGCGTCCTGGGCCAGGCTAGACGACGGGGTCAGCGAGCGCAGTATACCTGAGCCCGCGCCCCGTCGTCCCCCGCGAGGTTCAGCGCACCGCGCGTGCGGTGGTCCGCACCTGCACGACCTCGCCAGCCTTGTAGCGGGCGGCGTTGGCGACGACCACCTGGACCGGCCCGCTGGGTGACTCGACAACCAGCAGACCAGCAGGGCTGACACTCAGAACCCGGCCCGTGGAGACGGCGTGGTCGCCGGGCTCACTGGTGGGCGAGGCGGAGTCGCCGACCGGCATCGGCGCGGGAGTGACGACCTGGCCGACGGTTGGCGCGGAGACCAGGTTCATCGGCTGCACGCTGATCCGCACCATCACCGGCGCGGACGTGCTGAAGCGCTGGTCGGCGCCCGATGCGGTCAGGAGCCGAATCGGCCCTCGGTCGGTGTTGACGGTCAGGTGACCGCCGGGGTCGACGGAGGTCACGGTACCGTTCAGCTCGACGATCTCGGCTGGGCCTCTCGGCACGGGGGTCACCGGGCCGGCCGGCACGAGGACGAGCAGATCCGCCGGCTCGATTCGCACACCCTGCATGCGGGCGGTCTGGTTCAGCTGCAGCCCGACCAGCTGCTCGGGCGTGACCTTCAGATGGACCAGCCCGACGTCGGGCTGGAACAGGGTCACCGTGTTATTTTTGCTATTCCAGTTCCGGACCTCGCCGACATATGTCTGCGCGCCAGCCGGCAGCGGGGTCGGCGCGGTCGCGCATCCGGCCAGCAAGAGAGCGATCGCGACGGCTGTCACAGTCTTCATGGAGCGCCTCCCGTGAGCTTTGCCCAAAGAATCGCTGGCTAGCGCTACAAACGCGGTGCCAGCGAGCCAAGGGTCGACGGTGGCGGCTCGGCGGGCCTACCGGTCCTTCATCTTCATGTCCTCGTACGCCGGGAACGGCACGAGATTGAACGTGTCCAGCGCGTGCTCGGCCACCCGGGGCCCCACGCCGCGCAGCGTGCGGTAGTCCATGATCGGCAGGTACATCGCCCGGTCGATGGTGAGCTGCTGGATGCGGTGCAGCATCGCCTCGCGCTTGCGCGGGTCTCGCTCGCGGGCCTGCTGCACGATCAGGTCGTCGATGTCGGGATAGCCGCCGTAGGCGTAGCTGCCCTTGGACGAGATGAACTCGGTGGCGCGCGTGGCCGCGTTGCCGGAGTTGCCGACGGCGACCATGAACAGCCCGTGCAGCTTCTTCTCGCGCCAGGCGGCGAGGAAGGCCGCGCGCTCCATCGTCCGCATCCGCACCCGAATGCCCGCGGTGCTCAGGTAGTTCACGGCGGCCTCGGCGGTCGAATAGAACGGTGGCGTCGGGACGAATTCTCCGGCGTCGAGCCCGTTGGGGTAGCCGGCCTCCTTGAGCAGCTGCTTGGCCTTGGCCGTGTCGTAGGGCGCGCCCGGTGTCTGCAGCGCAAAATCCATGACGCGCGGAATGATGATCGACGTCGGCGGGCAGAAGCCGAGACAGGAGGCCTCGTTGATCGCCTGGCGGTCGAGCGCATAGATCACGGCCTGCCTCACGCGCTTGTCGTTCCACGGCGACTTCGGGTCCCACTGCTCGGTGAATTCGATCCAGTAGATCGAGGCGTGCTTGGAGGGGATGAGCTGCAGCTTCGGATCGCGGCGGACGTTCTCGGCGTCCTCGCCGTCGAGGGCGTAGGCGATGTCGGCCTCGCCCTTCTTCAGCATGGCCACGCGCGTCGTGCCCTCGGGCACGCTCTTCATCACCAGGCGCTTGACGTTCGGCACGCGGCGCCAGTAGCCGGTGTAGGCCTCCAGCACGATCTCCACGCCCGGGCTGTGGCTCACGAACTTGTACGGCCCGGCGCCGATCGGATGCTTGCGGAAGCCGTCGTCGCCCACCTGCTGCACGTACTTCTTGGGCACCACGAGCCCGGCCGCGGTGGCCGTCGTGCCGTAGAAGGTCATGAAGTCGGGCCACGGCTCCTTCAGAGATAGCGCAGCGTCAAGGGATCGACCGCCTCCACCTGCCGAACGCGCGCCTGCAGCTCGGTGGCGCCCGCACCCTTGTAGCGGTCGAAGCTGAACTTCGCGTCCTCGGCCGTGACGGGGTCGCCGTTGTGGAACTTGACGCCCCGGCGCAGCTTGAACTCGTAGACGAGACCATCCGGGCTCTCCGTCCACGACTCCGCCAGGCTGTTGCCGAGCTTCTGTCCGGGCAGCGGGCGCACGAGGCCGTCGTGGATCGCGTACAGGATCCCGAAGGGTGTGATCTGGGGCGGCGCGCTCGACGGGTCCAGCCAGGTCGGCGCGATCGTGACGTGCCAGGCGATGGTCGCCTCGCCCGACGGTCCGGTCTGGGCCGCCGCCCGCTGGACGGTGAAGAGCATCAGAACGATCGCCGTGAGCACGGCGAGGTATTCGACCCGGCCGGAGCGATGCTGTCGACTCATGCGTGTCACCTCGCGTCAGTGCGTGGCGGTAGGATCAGCCGCGCCTCTCACCTACCCCGGGTTCCGCCATTCCGTCAAGCGTATCGTCGGCGCAAGGCGGGCAAGACCTCGCGTCCGAACAGCTCGACGGTACGCACGGGGTCGGCAGCCAGGCTCACCGTGAACATCAGGTTGCGCGCGCCGGCCTCGAGCGCGGCGTCGACCTGGGCCAGGCAATCCTCGGGGGTGCCGGCCACCGCCAGGCGCTGGCGCAGATAGTCGAACACGCCGAGGCGGCGCGTGAGCGCGGGATCCATCTGGGCGCGGTGCGTCGTGTAGCTCGCGCGCAGCTCGCGGATGGCCGGGATCAGCTCGGCCGGGACGTCGCGGCGCTCGGGCGCCGGGCCGACGACGTACGCGGCCACGAAGCCCAGGATGTTGCCGAGCTTGTCGAGCGCGACCTCGCGCCGTTCGTCGACGTCGAGGCAGGCGATCCACCACACGTCCACGTCCTCGGCCGCGGCGGCCGGCCGCCTGTGCGCCCTCGGCGATCAGCCCGCGCGCGCGGGTGACGTGCGTGGCGCCGAGGCCGTAGTTGACGAAGACACCGTCGACCACTGCGCCGGCGGTCCGCAGGGCCGCCGGGCCCGAGCCCGCGGCGTAGACGGGCACGCGGCGCTCGAGACTCGGCAGCTGGGTCGTCGTCCCATCGAGCGTCGCGCGCTCGCCGGCCAGGAGCGCGCGCGTGAAGACGAGCCCGCGGCGAAAGGCGTCCGGAGTCGACGTCGCGGCGCCCACGTTGGTGACGCCGCTGTGGCCGGTGCCGACGCCGAGAATCAGCCGCCCTCCGCTCAGCGCATCCACCGAGGCAGCCGCGCCGGCCGTGATGGCCGGTGCGCGGGTGACGAAGTTGGTGACGCACGCCGCCAGCGAGACGCGCTCGGTCCGCTCGGCGGCCAGGGCGAGCGCCACCCACACATCCATCGCGTTGCCCGGCGTGTCGGCGATGCCGACCAGGTCCCAGCCGAGGGATTCGCCCAGCGACACCATGCGCGCGGTGTACGCCGGCGTGTAGGGCCAGAAGAAGAAACCGAAGCGGGGCGGCGCCATGACGGAACCCGGCCAGGAGCATAGCCCAGAGGCGACGCCAAGGGCGGCGCTTGACGCGGCCCGGTCGCCGGCTTCAGTATGCCTGCCGGAGCAAAGCCCGACCGGCCGCGGTCCGGGCGAGAGGGGCTCAATGGATTTCGGGATATTTACCGAGCAGTTGCGTGAGGGCGGCAGCCAGGACGGCTGGTTTGCGGAGATCCAGGAGTTCGCCGAGAAGGGCGAGGCGTGGGGGCTCGACGTCCTGTGGCTGGCGGAGATGCTCGTCAACCCGGCGCGCTCGGTGCTCTCGGCGCCGCTGCTGGTGGCCAGCTCGATCGCGGCCAAGACCCGGCGCCTGCGCGTGGGTACCGCCGTGCAGCTGCTGCCGCTGAACCATCCGCTCCGCATCGCCGGTGAGATCACCACGCTCGATCACCTGAGCCACGGGCGATTCGATTTCGGCATCGGCCGCAGTGGGTCTCCCCGCTCCTACGACGCTCTCGGCGTCTCCTACGCGGAGAGTCAGGACCGCTTCTTCGAGGCGCTCGAGATCATCCTCAAAGCGTGGAAGGGCGAGCCCTTCAGCTACGAGGGCAAGTACTATCGCTTCCACAATGCCGCCGTCTCGCCGCGTCCCTACCGGACGCCGCACCCGCCGGTCCGCATGGCCGCCACGACGCCGGAGACCTTTCCTCGCGTCGCCAAGCTCGGGCTGCCGATCTTCGTCGGCCTGCGCGGCATGGACGTCCCAGAGCTGTCGAGAAATCTGAAGGTGTACCGGGCGGCGTGGCACGAGGCCGGGCATCCCGGCGAGGGCGACGTGTGCCTGCGGATCCCGGTGTATGCCGCGCCCACGCAGCAGGCCGCGCTGGACGAGCCGCGCGAGACGGCGCTGTTCTATTTCAAGCGGCAGGCCGAGCTCACGCGCGCGCCGATGGGTCGAGCCGGCGTGGGGCCGGCGGAGCGGCTGCAGACGCAGGCCCAGCAGCTCGAGGCGCTCACGCTCTCCTACGACACGATTCTGAGCACCAAGGTGGCGTTCGGGACGGGACCGGCGCTCGTCGATCGCTTCACGATGCTGCGCGACGAGCTCCATCTGACAGGCGTGGCGGCCGAGCTGAATCCGGGCGGGCTCTTGACGATGGAGCAGGAGGTGCGGTCGCTGCAGATCCTCACGCAGCAGGTGATGCCGGCCTTCAAGTAGTCGGCGGCGGCGCCTCCGGCAGCGTGGAGGGATCTGACAGCAGGCGCACCAGCGCGGAGACGTCGGACTCGACCACCCCGAACAGGCCGCTCGCGTGGGCCGGCGCGTTGCCCGGCACATCGCGAAACGCGTGCTCGATCGCGGCACGATCGGCCATCAGCCGCACGCGCGAGCGTCGGATCCACGGTCGTGCGGCGCGTCTCGGCGCGCTGCAGGTCGCGCACCATGGTCTCCACCTGGTCGGGATCCAGCATCGACAGCGGCGCGCCACAGTGGCCGCAGACCGACTCGCGGGCCAGATCGATGGGGGCGCCGCACGCCGAGCAGTGCACACTCGGCGCATAGCGACGCAGCTCGGCCAGCCGCTCGGGCGACAGCGGCTTGACGAAGTTCTTCTCGCGGAGGAAATCGAAGAAGGTCGTGGCGCGTCCCTCGTCGCCCGGACAGCGCCAGTAGGCGAACGGCGTCGCCCGCGCGCGGTCGCTGGTGGCGACGAGGCGACGGTGGCAGCGCGGGCAATTCATGGCGTCCGGCTGGAAGGGATGGCGCTCGGCGCGATGCTCGTTGAGCTCGCGGAAGAGCCGGAGGACGGCGCCCGGCGTGAGCGCCAGGCTCTCCTGGCGATCGAACCAGATCAGCCCGCAGCCGTGGCAGAGATCCAGGGTGACCGAGCGCCCGTAGTGGGCGTCGAAGTCCTCCGGGGCCATCGGCTGATCGCAGCCGGGGCAGTTCAGCGGCGCGACGCCAGCTGTTTCTTCGCCGCGGCCACCACCGCGTCGACCGTGAAGCCGAACTTCTTCTGCAGCTCCTTGAGCGGCGCCGAGGCGCCGAACGTCTTCATGCCGATGGCCTGCGCCGGTCAGCCCGACGTAGCGCTCCCAGCCGAACGTCGAGGCCTGCTCGACGGAGACGCGCGCGGTGACGGCGGGCGGCAGCACGCCGTCGCGATACTCCTGGCTCTGGTGCTCGAACAGCTCCCACGAGGGCATGCTGACGACGCGGGCCTTGATGCCGTCCTCGGCGAGCTGCTCGTACGCCCCGACGCAGAGCGCCACCTCGCTGCCGGTGCCGAGCAGGAGCACGTCGGGCTTGCCGCCCGGCGCGTCGGCCAGGACGTAGGCGCCCTTGGCCACGCCCGCGGCCGCGCGCGTAACTTCGTCGCGATCGAGCGTCGGCAGCGCCTGGCGCGAGAGGATCAGCGCCACCGGCTCGTGCCTGAGCTGCATGATGACCTCCACGCCTCGACCACCTCGTTGGCGTCGCCCGGGCCGCAGCGTGATGAGGCCGGGGATCGCGCGCAGCGAGGCCAGCTGCTCGATCGGCTGGTGCGTCGGACCGTCCTCGCCGACGCCGATGGAGTCGTGGGTGAAGATGTAGATGACCGGGATCTCCATGATCGCGGCCAGGCGGATCGGCGCCCGCACGTAGTCGCTGAAGATCAGGAAGCCCGAGCCGTAGGCGCGGACCTTCGAGAGCGACAGGCCGTTCAGGATGGCGCCCATGGCGTGCTCGCGGATGCCGAAGTGGAAGTTGCGCCCGCCGTAGTCGTGCGCGCTGAAGTCGCCGGCGCCCTCGAACGTGAGCCGCGTCTTGGTCGACGGCGCGAGGTCGGCCGAGCCGCCGATGCAGCCACGGCACGTTCTGCGCGATCGCGTTGAGCACCTTGCCGGAGACGTCGCGGCCGGCCACGCCCTTGGCGTCGGCCGGGAAGGCCGGGAGGTCCTTGTCCCAGCCCGTCGGGCAGCTCGCGGCGCTGCATGCGGATCGAGCTGGTCGGCCAGCTCGGGATACTTGCCGCTTGTACTGCGTCGAACAGCGCCATCCACTCGGCGCGCAGCTCCTTGCCCGCGCGCGCCGATGCCGGCGGCGAAGTGCTCGCGCACGCCGTCGGGCACCAGGAACTTCGCGTCCTCCGGCCAGCCGTAGTTGCGCTTGGTCGAGCTTGATCTCGTCCTCGCCCAGCGGCTCGCCGTGCGCGGCGTGCGTGTCCTGCTTGTTCGGCGCGCCGTAGCGCGATGTGGCTGTCGACGATGATCAGCGTCGGGCGGTCCTGCGTCCTTCTTGAAGGTGTTGAAGGCGCGCTCGAGCATCTCGAGGTCGTTGGCGTCGCCGACGCGCGTGACGTTCCAGCCGTAGGCGATGAAGCGCGTGGCCACGTCCTCGCTGAAGGCCAGCTCGGTGTGGCCCTCGATCGTGATCTGGTTGTTGTCGTAGATCCAGCAGAGGTTGGCGAGCTTGAGGTGGCCGGCCAGCGAGGCGGCCTCGCCCGAGATGCCCTCCATCATGCAGCCGTCGCCGCCGAGCGCGTAGACGTCGTAGTCGAACATCTCGAAGCCGGGCCGGTTGAAGTGCTCGGCCATGCCAGCGGCCGGCGATCGCCATGCCGACGCTGGTGGCCACGCCCTGCCCGAGCGGGCCGGTCGTCGTCTCGACGCCGGAGGTCCAGCGGTACTCGGGATGGCCGGGGCACTTGCTGTCGAGCTGGCGGAAGCGCTTGATGTCGTCGAGCGTGACCGAGAGCTCGCCGAGCCGCTCGTACTTCGGGATTGACCGCCTTGACGCCGGTCAGGTGCAGCAGCGAGTAGAGCAGCATCGAGGCGTGGCCGATCGAGAGCACGAAGCGGTCGCGGTTGGGCCAGATCGGATCGTCGGGATCGAAGCGCAGGAAGCGCTGCCAGAGGCAGTAGGCGACGGGCGCCAGCGCCATCGGCGTGCCCGGGTGGCCGGAGTTGGCCTCCTGGACGGCGTCCATGGCCAGCGTGCGGATGGTGTTGACGGTGAGCTGATCGAGGCGAGCCTGGTCGGTCATGAATCCCCCCTGCGCGCGGGTGACGGGGGCAGCGGCCACGCGCTGCGGGCAGGATAACTCAAGGCCGCGCCAGAGCGAGAGGAACTCGCGGCCGGACGATCGGTAAGGCGGCGGCATGCGGAGTGCACAGAGGACAGGGCATGTCTGAGCGCCCGTCGCCCTGGAATCTTGGCGGCTTGACCGTCGGTGAGCTGGGCCGCCGGGTCTGGGCGGAGATCTGGGACGACGAGGTCACGGACCGGGCCGCCGCGCTGGCGTACTACTTCCTGTTCGCGCTGTTCCCCACCCTGCTGTTCCTCACCGTCCTGCTCGGGCTGCTTCCCCTGCCCGGGTTGATGGATCGGCTGCTGCAGTACGGCGACCAGGCACTGCCAGGCGATGCCGCCTCGATCGTGCGGCGCACGTGGGTCGAGATCAACCGCGGGGCCAGCGGCGGACTGCTGTCGATCGGGGTCCTGACCGCGCTGTGGGCCTCCTCCAACGGCATGGCCTCGATCATGAGCGCCCTGAACGTGGCCTACGACGTCGAGGACAACCGCTCGTGGTGGAAGCGCCGGCTGCTGGCGGTATTGCTGACGTTCGGCTTCGCGCTCTTCATCCTGGCCGCGCTGATCATGCTGGTGTTCGGGCCCCATATCGGCGCCGGCGTCGCGGGGCTCTTCGGTCTCGGCACGATCTTCACGTCGATCTGGGCCGTCGCCAACATCCCGATCGTGATGTTCTTCGTGCTCGTGGGCATTGCCCTCGTCTACTACCTGGCGCCCGCGGTGGAGCAGCGCTGGCGCTGGGTGACGCCGGGCTCCGTCGTGGCCCTGGCGTTGTGGCTGGCGATGTCGTGGGGGTTGCGCCTCTACGTCGGGCGGTTCGCCGACTACAACGCCACCTACGGCTCCATCGGCGGCATCGTCCTGCTGGTGCTGTGGCTGTACCTCACGGGCGTGGTGCTGCTCGTCGGAGCCGAGATCAATGCCGAGATCGAGCACGCGGCCGCCCGGCGCGGCGCGCTCACCGCCAAGGCCCCCGGCGAGAAGCGCGCACCGGCGGACGAGGAGCCCGAGGAGGGCGTCTGGCCCTTGCCCGGCCGGACGTTGACCGACGACGTCGCCATCGCCGGCCGGGTCATCGAGCGCTGGGTGGCCGAGGCGCGACGCCGGGGGTGGGCGCCGATCGCTCTGCTCGGCGGCGGGGTCGTGCTGGGCTGGCTCCTCCGGCGGCGATCGCTGAGCGAGGTTGCGGGGACCGGTGGACGTCTCGCCAGGAACACGATGCACATCGCGGCCACCATCGCCGCCATCGAGCGCTTCCGCGGTCAGGCCGACGTGGACGAGAGAACAGCGGACGAGGAGCCGACGGAAGAGAAGGTCATCGAACGGCGCGCCGCCTGAGCGGCACGCTCAGGCATTCGCCTTCAGGGATCGCGCTCAGGCGGTTCGGTGCAGACCGCTGACGGCTTGCGAGCGACGCCCCATGACCAGGCCCTCGAGCGCGTGCAGCAGCACCCAGGGCTCGAGCGGCTTGCGCAGGGTGAGATGCGCGCCGGCCTCCCTCGCCTCGGCCAGCACGTCGCGGAAGCCGTTACCCGTGTCGCCCGACATGGCCAGAATTGTCACGTCGGGGAACTCGATGTGGAGCTCGCGAATCGTGGCCAGGCCATCCTTGCGCGGCATGACCATGTCGAGGAGTACGACGTCGGCGGGGCGCGACCGGTACGATTGCAGTCCCTGGTCGCCGTCCTCGGCCAGCGCGACGTCGTATCCTTCGGTCTTGAGAATGGTGAAGAGCATCTCACGCGTGTCGGCGTGGTCGTCCACGACCAGGACGCGCCCGCGGGCGGGTGTCTCGACGCGAGGACGGTGCTTGCGCCGCGGCGCCGGGGTCCTGGTCTGGCGTGGGGGGGTGGAACGGGGCATCGTTGCGAAAAAAGCTGACGCAAGCCCGGTGCCACGGCGAAAGCCGCGGGAATGCACGGTCGCCCGGGGGCCGGTGAGACAAAGTTTTCCCATATGGCCCAGCCCGTTTCCGACCGTCCTGGCACTGACGTTGCTGGTTGACGCTGTGAAATGTCGCTGCTAACTGACGCTGCGAAATGTACTCAGGGCTCACTGTTTGACGGGAGGCATTCATGCCACGTCCGATCTGGAAAGGCGCCATCAGTTTTGGGCTCGTGACCGTCCCCGTGAGTCTCTACTCCGCGACGGAGCGCTCGGCCGAGCTCCACTTCCGACTTCTTCACGCGAAGGACCAGAGCCCCATCGACTACAAGCGCGTCTGCGAGGAAGAAGGCGTGGAGGTTCCGTGGTCGCAGATCGTCCGCGGCTATGAGTACGACAAGGGGCACTACGTCGTGATGAGCGACAAGGACTTTGCGCGGGCCCGCGTGGAGGCGAGTCAGACCTTCGTCGTGCAGGACTTCGTCCCCGATCACGCGATCGACGTCCGCTACTACGACGAGCCGTACTATCTGGCGCCGGCCGGCAAGGCCGCGAGCAAGCCGTACGCGCTGCTCCGCGATGGCCTCGTCCGGGCGCAGCGCGTCGGCGTCGGGACGATCGTCATGCGTCAACGCCAGCACCTGGCCGCGCTCGCGCCCGTGGGAGATGCGCTGGCCCTGACGACGCTGCGCTTCGCCCACGAGATCCGCTCGCCGGGCGCGCTGGATCTCCCGGCCGCCGCCCGCGCCGATACGCGCGAGATGAAGCTGGCGCTGCAGCTGATCGACACGCTGGCCACCGACTGGAACCCCAAGCGTTATCACGACACGTATCGTGACGTGCTGCTGCAGGCCATCGAGCAGAAGGCCAAGGGCAAGACGATCGCGACGCCGGCGCGCCGGCCGCCGGCCAAGGTCGTGAATCTCATGAAGGCGCTCGAGCAGAGTCTCAAGACGCCACGGCGAGAGGCGGGACGGCGACAGACGCCAAGGTCTGAGACGTCACGCCGAGGCACGGCGCGACGAGGCGCGAAGAAGGCGGCGTGAGCGGCTGACGCCGATCGACGATCTGGCAAGCCTGACGGTCTGGCGCTCCTGTGGTGCGAGGGCTCTTGGAAGCGTCACTGCGCTCGCCTTGAAGAGCCTCTCGGCACCACGGAGCAGACGTTCCAGGGGCAAGCCATGTGCCACCCGCCGCTCATCGCAGAAACACGCACTTGGACGACGCCGGAGCGCGCCCACTTCCCAATAGATGAAGCCCGCGTGAGTCGAGAGTGAAGGTGACGTGAGCGGCTAGATCGGGCGCTCGAAGCGGTACTCGCGCGAGTCGTTGATGTCGCCCTCGACCGTCCGCTCGCCCTGACGCTGAAAGCCCAGGCGCGTGTAGAGCCGATGCGAGTTCTCGAAGCGCGTGTCCGACCACAGCACCATCCGGCGGATGCCGCGCGTGCGGCACCACTCGAGGGCGTTCTGCACCAGCGCATCGCCCAGCCCCCGCCGGCGCCACTCGGGATCGACGTAGAGGCGATGCAGCTCGCCGGTGTCGTCATCGACCCGCTCGACGCCCACCGAGGCAACCACGCGCTCCTCCGCGCGCGCCACCCAGAACCCGCCGCGGTCGCCTTCGTAGTGGGCGGAGAAGTCGAAGAGGTCGGGCACCTCGGTGGCGGGCTGCCAGATCCAGCCGTGCTCGGCGAACACGCGCCCGATCAGGGCGATGACGTCAGCGGCATCAGCCCGCGTCGCCGGCGAGATCACCGCGACGGCAGAGCCTGGGCCGTCGTGCCACGGCGCCCGAGGCGATCGAGCAGCAGCACGACTACGGCGAGGCCGAGGCGGGTCGCAACGAACGTCATCCCCGGAGGAGGACGACGGCGCCCGCCAGGGCGACGTCCCGCGGGCTCAGCGGCGGCGGAACTCAGGCGGTGCCAGCCACCACGCGTAGGTCCCCGGGGAGGGCTGGACGAGCACCCAGCGAGCCGGGATGTAGAACCCGGCGGTCGTGTCTTTCACCCAGTAGCCCGGAATCGTCATTGTCTGCCGCAAGATCGCGGGCTGGGTCGCCGGGACCTTCGCCGGCTCCTGGTCCTTGTCCTTGCCGCCGTCGGTCGACACCTGGCTGATGTCCGCCGGCTCTCCGGCCGGGATCACGGGCACCTGGACCGCGGAGTCGATCACCACCTGCTGTGGCTGCACCCAGATGTCACGAATCAGCTGACCGACCGGGATGGCTGGACCAAGGGCCCACGGTAGCGCCGGATGAGCCGGTGTCGAAACGCTGACGCCCGGGCCTGGAGCGGAGACGGCGCCAGTTTGCGCCAAAGCCGATGCGGGGGCCAAGAGGAGAAGTAGCAGAAGGAGCGGCCACGTGACGTGACTCATCGCCTTCTCCTTTCGTGACAGGACGGCATGACTGCGTTTCGGTATTCTACGCCAGTCGCACGGTTGTCGCGGCGTTCTGCGCGTCACGCGGTTTTCGGCGTGCGCGCGAACAGATCCTCCCAGGACGCTACACGACGCCCATGCCACGTCGGGCCCTCGCGCACGAAGCGCCACTCCGGATTGCGCTTGACGTCTCGCAGCGCGGCGCAGACGTCGTGAAATGTCGGGATCGACGCGTCGTCGCACTCGAAGTAGCTGACGAAGTCGTAGTCGCCCTCGGCCGCCGGCTCGGTCACGCTCTTGTACGTGCGCCGCAGCAGGCACGGGATCCCGGCCGCCGTGGCGAGCGCGTGGCCTTCGCTCACCATCCGCCCCTGCTCGTCGTAGCGCGGCAGGAAATACGTGTGCCGCTCCATCCAGTCCTTGCGCCACCACTCCGCCGTCTTGCTCATCGGGCACAGAAACGCATTCGGCATCGCCGCACCGCGCTGCTGGACCACCGCGTGGCCGTACGCCCAGCTGTTCATCGCCGCTCCCGTGTAGTTCTTGGGACGCACGACGCCGCGCAGGACTCGCGCCCGCGCCACCGGCGCCAGGTGTTTCGTCACGCCCGCACAGAGCTCGTCCACCACCTCGGCGCGCTTGGACGCCACGTGGATGACCCAGTCGGCGCCCAGGATCCCCTCGTCGGCGATGTCGGCCGCCGTGGCACCGTGGCGCCGCAGCAGTGCGAAGGACTCGCGCGCTGGCGGATCGCCCGGATCGAACTCGTTGCGCAACCCCAGCCGCTCCGTGAGCGCCACGAGGGCGGCCGCCGGCGGCGGCGACCCGGCGCCCTCGGCCGCGCGCAGACAGACATACGCACCATGACTGAGGATCTCGCTCGCGAGGGACTCGTTGCTGAGCATCGGCACACCTCCTGATCGCGCAGCGTAGGGTCGCCCCGCCCGATGTGTCCAATGCATAGATCTGGTCGTTGTCATCAGCTATGCTGATGACCCATGGAGCTCGACCAGGTCGAGGCGTTCGTCGCGATCGTCCGCCGCGGCGGCTTCACGCGCGCCGCGACCACCCTGCACCTCTCGCAGCCGGCGGTGAGTCGCCGGCTCGACCTGCTGGAGCGTGAGCTGGGACGGCCGCTCTTCGACCGCACGCGCGGGGGCGCGCAGCTCACCGAGGCCGGCCGCGCCTTCTTGCCCCACGCCGAGACGCTGCTGGCCTCGATGCGCGACGGCGTGGAGGCAGTCCGCGCGCTCGAGCGCTCGGATCGAGGGACGGTCACCGTGGCCCTGGTCGGCACGCTGGCCAACACGCTCTTGACCTCGCGCCTGCAGCGCTTCCGCGATGCCCATCGTCAGGTTCGCCTGGAGCTGCGCACCGCGCTCAGCCGCGAGGTGAGCGCCCTCGTGCGGCGCGGCGACGCCGCCCTCGGCCTGCGCTACTTTCCGGATCCCGATCCCGACGTCGTCTCGCTGCCGCTCTACCGCGAGGCGCTGCTGACCGTGTGCGCCCCCACCCATCGCCTGGCCCGCGCGCGGAAGATCACCGCACGCATGCTGGCGGGCGAGCCGTGGGTCGCGTTTCCGATCCGTCAGGGCTCATCGGGCGAGTCCTACGCGCAGGTGCTCGCCGAGCGCCTGGCGGCCATCGGCCTGGGCAGCGCCGAGATCGTGCCGATCGACAGCCTCACCGCCCAGAAGCGCCTGGTCGAGGCCGGCTTCGGCCTGGGCCTGGTGCCGAAGAGCAGCGTGGAGGAGGAGCTACGCCTCGGGACGCTGCACGAGCTGCGCATCGCCGCGATGCGCCTGGCGGTGCCGGTGGTCCTCGTCCACCGGCGCCGCGCGCACCTCAGCGGCGCCGCCCGCGCGCTGCTCGCCTTGCTCACCGGCGCTCCGAACTAGAGGTGGCGGGGTTGACGCCGGAAAAACGCCAGAGGCGAACGACGTGAACCAGCGCATCGCATTCCGCGAGCAGCTGCCGCAGCCCTCGCTCGAGTACCGCTCCGCGATCGGCCGGTGGCTGGCGGGCGGCGAGTCCGTCGACGACCACGACCGACCGGGAGGCCAGGACCTATCCCTGGTGGAAGGTCATCTGGCTGACCGGCGTCGACTACTTCTCGACGCTCGGCTACCAGCCCGGCATCGCGCTGCTCGCCGCCGGGCGCCGTGGCGCCGATCGCCACCGTGATCCTCGTCCTCGTCACGCTGCTCGGCGCGCTGCCCGTCTACGCGCAGGTGGCCGGGCGCAGCTACGCCGGGCAGGGCTCGATCGCCATGCTCGAGAACCTGCTCACCGGCTGGAAGGGCAAAGCTGCTCGTCCTGGTCCTGCTCGGCTTCGCGGCCACCGACTTCGTGATCACGATGACGCTGTCGGCGGCCGACGCCGCCAAGCACGCCATCGAGAATCCCTTTCTGCAGCCGCGTCCTCGGCGAGCACCAGATTCTCGTCACGCTCGCGATCCTCGTCGTGCTCGCCGCGGTCTTCCTGCAAGGGCTTCACCGAGGCCATCGGCCTGGCCGCCGCGGCGGCCCTGCCGTACCTCGCGCTGAACCTCGTCGTGCTCGGACGCGGCGCCGTGGGAGGTGATGACGCACCCGGCGCTGCTCGACGGACTGGCGCTCCGCGCTCGCCGCGAAGGGCGACTTCTCCCTGCTGATCGCGGGCGCCGTCCTGGTGTTCCCGAAGCTCGCGCTGGGCCTGAGCGGCTTCGAGACGGGCGTCTCCGTCATGCCGCTGATCGACGGCGGCGAGCGCGGACCGAGGGCTACAACCCGCGCGCGGGCGGCGCGCCGCAGGGGCGCGTCGCCAACACGCGAAAGCTCCTGGTCGACCGCCGCCGTCGATCATGAGCGTCATGCTGATCCTGTCGAGCTTCGTCACCACGCTGCTCATCGAGCCCGCCGACTACGCGGGAGGCGGCAAGGCGAGCGGCCGCGCCATCGCGTTCCTGGCGCACACGCTATCTCGGCCGGGCTTCGGCACCGTCTACGACGTCTCGACGATTCTCATCCTCGGCCTCGCCGGCGCGTCGGCGATGGCCGGGCTGCTCCACCTGATCCCGCGCTACCTGCCGCGCTTCGGGATGGCGCCGCACTGGGCCGCGCTCTCCCGGCCGCTGGTGCTGGTGCTGTTCGCCGTCGACGTCGTCATCACGCTGATCTTCCGCGCCGACGTGGAGGCGCAGAGCGGCGCCTACGCCACCGGCGTGCTGGTGCTGATCCTGTCGGCCGCCGTCGCGGCCACGCTCGCGCTGTGGCGGGAGCGCCGGTGGCGGCTGGCCGTCTACACCGGCGTTCCTCTGCCTGGTGTTCGCCTACACGCTGGCCGACAACTGCCTGGAGCGCCCGGACGGGCTGATCATCGGCACCATCTTCACGCTGCTCCTGATGCTGGCGTGCGGCGTCAGCCGGTCGATGCGCTCGATGGAGATCCGCATCCCGCACGGCTACTTCACGGACGTCGAGAGCTGGCGGCTCGGGCCGGAGCTGCGGGGCAAGAAGGTGCACCTGGTGCCGATCACGAGCTCGTCGCCCGAGGCCCGCCGCAGGAAGAAGGCGGAGATCGTCCGGCACTACAAGGTGCGCGGGCCGTTCCTGTTCCTCCACGTGAACCTGCTCGACAACCGCAGCGAGTTCGCCGCGCCGCTCGAGGTGAGCCTCTCGAAGGACGGCGAGCGACTACGTGGCGGAGGTCTACGGCGCCATCGCCATCGCCAACACCATCGCCTTCGTCAGCGAGAGCCATCGACCCCATCTCGGTCTTCATCGGCCTCACCCGGCGTGACCTGATGGCACAGGCGATCCGCTACCTGCTGTTCGGCGAGGGCGAGACCGGGCTCATGGTCTACACGATCCTGCTGCGCTACTGGGAATGGACGCCGGAGGACGACGTGCGGCCGCTGATCTTCCTGATGTCCGACTGACGGCGGCCAGCTAGACGGTGAGCGGCCTTGTACTGGCGCTTGCCGGTCGGCAGTCCCGAGGCGGCATCGCGACCGCCGCGCACGTCAGTCGACTTCTTCGCGGAGAGATCTCTCGCCCCGCGCCTGCCCGCGTGCCTACCCTTGCCGCCGCTCCTCTTTGCCTTCATCGCAGTCTCCTCGACGGCGCGATCTGGTTCACGTTCCAGTGCTCGGCGTCCGTCAGATCCTTGTCGCGCACGAGGGGGATTGCACGGAGGGGGCCAGATCGACCGTGAATGATTTCGCGGGCCTGACCTTCGACGATGCGTGAGCCTCGCCCTGGCCTGCGGTGGGATCAGGCAGGATGCCCGACGGCCGGCGCACTGCCGGGCGATTGCATGGCCCCGTCAGCGGTGTGCCGGTAGACTATCGTCCGTCGCCACGATCCCGTTCGACTGGAGAAGATGATGACCGATGTCGCTCAGCCGCTGCATCCCGGTGACCGGGCTCCGGCGTTCACGCTGGAGGCCGCGAACCGCGACGGCCTGGTGTCACTCGCCGACTATCCGCCCAAGCAGGCCGTGCTGCTGGGCCTCTTTCGGGGGCTGCACTGTCCCTTCTGCCGCCGCCAGGTCTTCCAGCTGGGTACGGTGCAGCCCGCGCTGGCCGCGCTCGGCGTCGAGACGATCGTGGTCATGAACACGCCGGCCGAGCGCGCCCGACTCTACTTCCGCCACCACTCCACGCGCATCCTGCTGCTCGCCGACCCCGAGGCGGCGACGCATCGCGCCTTCGCGGTGCCCTCGCCGCCGATCGACGCGAACCTGGCCGCCGGACTCGCCGCCGCGCGCATCAACCCCACCGGCGAGCTGCCCGCGCCGCTGCCGCCACTGGACGCGCTCGCCGCACTCAATGTGAAGGATGGCTTCGAGCCGACGGACGCCGACAAGAAGATCTTCGAGGGCAACCCGGCGCAGCTGGTCGGCCACTTCCTCATCGACCGCGACGGCATCATTCGCTGGACGAGCCTCGAGGGCAGCGATGGCCTCAACGGGATCGGCAAGTTCCCGGCCCCGGCCGAGCTACTCGCCACCGCCCGGTCGCTCGTCGGCTCGCGCTAGGCGAGGCCGTCGCTCACGGAAAGTTTGATATCCGGAACCGTGACCTTGGCCGGGTGCTGGGTGGGCTCCCGACCACCCGTCACACGCTTGCCTTTTGCGAGAAGGTCTCTGGTAGACGCGCGCGTCGCGCGGCGCTTGGACTTCGCGGCGGGCTTCTTCTTCATGATCGTCGTCCTCTCTTCGACCGTCAGGGCTAACGCCTGCCGCTCACGCAAACGTCGCGCCACGTGGTCCGGGCCCCAGATGCTACGGCTTTTCGAGATAGTGCGGCATGGAGACTGCGGACCGACTGGCTGACCGTCGGGCATTTCGCCATGGTCGTCGCTCGCGCCTGGATGTTACCCGGATGCATCCGGCCCGGAGCGGATGAAGAGGATCGGGTGCGCCACGTCATCGTTCACGATTAGGGCATCCGCGTACTTCAGGGGCTCTGCCTCGCGAAAGTAGATCCGCTGGGCCTCGTGATAGCGCTGCCGGTACAGTCGTCGCGCCTCCTCGATGCCGCCCAGACTTTGATGGTCTCGCGCCACACCGCGCTCCTCCGCCACCTCGAACGAGCTCTGAACAAAGATCCGGTAGTCGAAGCAATCTCGAATCTCGGGACGCAGCAGGAAGCTCGCGTCGAGAATGGCAATGCTTCCGGCGTCGGCGATCTTCGGCTGAGCCTCGACCGGAGCGTCAGTCTGGAGGTCGAAGGCCTGTTCGAGGTACGCTCGGTTGCCTCCCGGCCCCAAGGGCCGCAGGAGATGGGCCAGCAACAACTCGTAGTCGTATGCGTCTCGGTAGTACCCCTCGGCCGACTCCCGCCCTCTCCGGTAGCGAATCGCTTTGGCGTGGTGGAAGCCGTCGATCGGCACGCGAAAGGCTGCGCGTCCCATATCTTCGAGGCGCCGGGTCAGCGCCAGGGCCAGGGTGGACTTGCCACTGGCGGTGATGCCGGTGACCGCCACCCGCAGTACGTGCGCGGGCGTCCGCTCGGCACGGTGGACGAGGATGCGCGCCAAGTGGTCGACAACTTCAGCCGCGGTCGTGGTCATTGCTCCCTCACGCTTGTCGTCAGGTCAACGGCAGGCGCACGCGCATGAGCGTCCCTTTGCCCGGGCTGCTCTCGACCTCCAACAGGCCGCCGTGCGCCTCGACGATACGCCGACTGATCGGCGGGCCAAGGCCGGTACCTTTACCCTCAGGCTTGGTCGTATAGAAGGGCTCGAAGATCGTCAGCAGTCGTTCCCATTGGAACCGTGCACCGTGGAGGATCGGTGGTCGGGGCTGGCGCCAGAGTAACCCGCCGCCGGCCCCTTGCCACGCCGGTCACCATCAGATGCCCTGTGCCGCAATACCCGCTATCAACCGCCCGGTGAGCGAGACCGACTTACGCGACGTTGCTGAGGGGCTCGCGGCCTGTCTCGGTCGAGCGCGTGCGCACGAGAGCCGGTTGTCCAAGGTCCTCTCCTTGGAATCCGATGAAGCGGGACAGCGATGACCATGTTCGGCTTCCGCAGGCCGGACATTGCTCCAAGCCGATCTCGAAACACGCATCGCAGTCCAAGCACAGGGCCAGGCGCGCCAATGGAAAGTGCACACGAGGAGCAGCGTTCAGTATCGGATTACGAGGTCGCATGACAACGCCTGATCGCAATGTGGATGCCATGACGATAAGCGTTCGAATATCCAGCAGTTGGGCGTGGTCACAGGCCCTCCCCTGGCTAAATGCGGTTCAGCGATTGACGGATTCGTAGCCAGTTGCCCTCGCTCGAATTGCGGTCACACGGGTGGCAGGCTTGACCCCCCTCGAGCGGATGCACAGACGTGTTGGCGCGGGAGTCTGCTCACGGTGCGCGGTCGCCATCGGTTCTCAAGAGCGCGCGATCAAGACGAACCCGGCTACCATCAGAACACAACCCACGATGCGCCCGAGACCCGCCGCGTGCTCGGTGAAGCCCACCCAGCCGAAATGGTCGAGCACGACCGAGCAGACGAGCTGACCGGTTACGATGAGAGCGGTGAGCGGCGCCGCGCCGAGCTCCCGTGCCAGCAGTACCGTGGCGACCGCGTACACCGCGCCGAGGACGCCGCCCAGCCAGCCCCACCACGGTGTGCCGACCAGGCTGGGCAGCGAGGGCCACGGCGTCCGCGCGCCGAGCGTCACCGTGATCAGCAGGATGACTCCCAGCAAGGAGCTGACGATCACGGCCGGCAGCGTCTCCCCGAAAGCCTCCTTCAGGCGGGCGTTGGTGCCTGTCTGCGCCGTGATCAGCGCTCCGACGAGGAACGCGACCGCGAAGAAGAGCCATGAGCTGTTCATGTCGTCTCCCGAGAGCCAATAGTCTTGACGGCGTGGTCGATAGCTATGGCGTACGCGGCACATCGAGCGGGCGCGACTCTGCTAGCCGCGCCCGCTGTTGGTCAGATCGACAGGATCGACCGGATCGACCGGCCTGGGAACGTACATGCTGTAGGCCGCCAGCGGCACCGATATCTAGCAGCCAGCTACCGAGTCGCTCGCGGCCAACGGGATCGAACCGAGGCGTCGCAGGCGACGGGCCGCTGGGCCGACCCGAGGCGCCGCCCGCACGTCACTTGTCCGACGCGGCCACAGCACCGGGGAAGCGCGCCGCGTAGTACGCGAGCGTGTCGAGCTCGTCCGGCGTGACTCGGTTCACCGCCTCGCCCATCGCCATCGTGTAGCCGGGCCGCTCGCCCGACTTGAAGCCACGCAGGGTCATCTGCAGGTAGTCCTCACGTTGGCCGGCGATGCGCGGGACCTGCTGGCCGCCGGCAAAGTCAGCGCCGTGGCAGACGAGGCACTTGTGCTGCTGCGCCAGCTCGGCGCCCTTCTTCATGCGCGCCGCGTCGGGCGGCGTGGCCGGCGGCGGCGCCAGCACCGGCGGCAGCGTGCCGATGAAGTTCGCGAAACCCTGCAGGTCGGCGTCGCTCATCGGCTTGGCGACCGCCGTCATCGCCTCGTTGCTGCGCCGGCGCTCGCGGAACAGGAACAGCTGCGTGATCGCGTAGAACGAATGCTGTCCGGCGAGTGCCGGCGTGCCCGGCATGTCGCTGCGGCCGTTGGCGCCGTGGCAGGCCGCGCACAGCGTGGCGAAGCGCTGCGCGTAGGGGTTCGGGCCGGCGGCGGGGCTGGCCGCCTTGCCGCTCCGCGGCGTGCCCTGAGCCCCGGCCGGCGAGGCCAGGGCCAACAGGGTCGCCGTGAAGAGGACAAGGCCGGCCAGCCCCTTCATTCACTTACTTGCCGCTGTAGCTGATTCGGTAGATCGCTCCGGCGTGGTCGTCGCTCACCAGCAGCGAGCCGTCCTTCATCACCAGGAAGTCCGCCGGCCGACCGAGGTAGGTGTTGTTCTCGACGAAGCCCGTCATGAACGGCTCGACCTTCGCGCCGCCCTTGCCGTCGGGCCACGCCACGAAGACGCCGTTGTATTTCTTGGAGCGGTTCCACGGGCCGTGGAGGGCGATGAACATGGCGCCCTGGTACTTGGCGGGGAACATCTTGCCGGTGTAGAACTTCAGCCCCAGCGCGCCGGCGTGCGGCCCGAGCAGCGCCGCGGGCTTCGTGTAGTCGTCGCACGACTTGCCCCAGCCGAACTCCGGATCGGGAATGTTGCCCTGGTGGCAGAACGGGTAGCCGAAGTGCTGCTTGCCGGGTTGCGTGACCACGTTCAGCTCATCGTTGGGCAACTCCTCGCTGAACCAGTCGCGCCCGTTGTCGGTGAACCAGAGGTTGCCGGTCTTGGGGTCGAAGTCGAAGCCGACCGTGTTGCGCACGCCGGAGGCGAAGGTCTCGATGCCGGTGCCGTCGAGGTTCATGCGGAAGATCTTGGCCCACTCGCCTGGATCGCAGATGTTGCACGGCGCGCCGACCTCGAAGTACATCTTGTCGTCCTTGATGCGCAGGTACTTCCAGCTGTGGTCGTTGCCGCCGGGCAGCTTGTCGTAGATGACCTTGGGCTCGCCGAGCTTGTCGAGGTTGGCCTCGACGTTGTCGTAGCGCATGATCTTCGTGTTCGTGGCCAGGTACAGGCTGCCCTTGTGGATCTCGATGCCAGCGGCCATCGGCATGTTGTCGATGATGACCTTGGGCTCGTGCTTGCCGTTCTCGGGGATCACGTACACCTTGTTGGCGACGAACAGCGTGCTGACGAAGATGTTGCCCTTCTCGCCCTGGCGCAGGCCGCGCGCGTCGAGCACACCAGAGGCCCAGACCTCGGCCTTGAAGCCCGGCGGCAGCTTGAACTTCTTGACCGGCAGCTGGTCGGCCGGAGTCGGCACCGGGAACGCCGGCACCGGGGCCATCTTCATGGCCTCGTCGGTCTTCGGGCGGCCTTTGGCCCAGCCGGGCTCCTCTTCGGGCTTCTGCTGCGCCAACGCGCCGCCCGCCGCGCACAGCGCGGCCAGCGCGATCAGCGACACTGCTCGCATGGTTCGTGGCACGGTGTGTCTCCTTCCCGGTTGGGTGATGTGTGGGACTGCGCCGAGGGGCCTCCTCCGGGCCGCCCGGCCATGACAAATGCCCATCGCCCATTCTCAGACCCAACTACCTCGTGCCCTTCGATCGCTGCCGGGATGCTATGCCGGCGCACCCGCACCGTCAAGACGGGCGCGTCACGTCGCCCGGGCAGAGGCAACTCTGCGGCAAGCGGCCGGCTACATCGGCCTTGTCATCAGCCATAAGTGCCCCGCAATCTATTCGTGCATGCCAATGGGAGACGACAGTCGTGCATGCCAATGGGAGACGACAGGCCCTACACCCCCGCCGCGGATGCGACCGATTTGCTCCGACGGCGACCTAAGGACGCCTTTCCGCGGAGACGATAGCCTGCATTGCGGTCGGATCAGCCATCCTGGACTAGGGCTTTGCCGGGCTTACGAGATGGATGATCCAGACGATCGCGGTTCGCCAGCGCCGGCGAGGATCTCGGCCAGGCGCTCCGGCATCACGGGCTTGGTCGCGTGTAGATCGCAGCCCGCCTCAACCGCCCGGCGGCGGTCCTCGGGCTGACCGTAGCCGGTCAGCGCCACCAGCCGCATGGACTTGCCCCATGCCGTCGCGCGGATGCGGCGCACGACCTCGTAGCCGTCGAAGCCGGGCAGCCCAACGTCAATGAGGACGATGTCGGGGCGCGTAGCGGCCGCCGCTTCGACCCCCGCGGGCCCGTCAGCCGCCGCGTGGACCTCGTGTCCGTCGCGCTCGAGCTGCATACGCAGCATCTCACGCGCATCGCCGTTGTCCTCGACGATCAGGATCCGCCGAGGCGCCGAGACGGCTGACGGCGGCGCCGTAGAGACCACAGGGGGGGCCGGCTCGGTAATCCGCGGCAGCCGTATCGTAAATGTCGCCCCCCTGCCGGCACCCGCACTACGCGCCTCGATTGTCCCGTCATGCATCTCCACCAGCGCGCGGGCGAGCGTGAGGCCGATGCCGAGGCCGCCCTGCGAACGATCGAGCGTACGCTCGCCCTGTACGAAGAGATCGAAAATTCTGACGAGCAGCTCGGGCGGGATGCCGACGCCGGTATCCTCGACCTCCAGCAGCGCGCGGTCGCCTTCGGCACGCACACGCACGGCGACGGCTCCGCCGGCCGGCGTGTACTTGAGGGCATTGGCGAGCACGTTGCTCAGCACCTGGTCCAGCCGCGTCGGATCGGCGTCGACCCACACCGGCGAGGCCTCCAGGGAGACCTGATGGCGCGCGAACCGCGCAGAGGCGCGCGAGTTGCCGATCGTGCTCGCGGCCAGCTCCGCCAGGTCCGTCGGCTGGCGCACCAGCACCACCTTGCCGGACGTCACGCGACTGACGTCGAGCAGATCGTCAACGAGCCGAGCGAGATGTTGTACCTGGCGGTTGATCACGCCGCGCGCGCGCTCCGCCATTTCGGCCGTGCCGTCGGCCAGGCCGAGCAGGCTGGCCGCGCTGCCGATGGCGTTCAGCGGGTTGCGCAGCTCGTGGCCCAGCATGGCCAGGAACTCGTCCTTGGCTCGGTTCGCCCGCTGCGTTTCCCGGAACAGTTCGGCGTTCGCGATGGCGGACGCGGCCTGGTCGGCGAACGTGCTGGCGAGACGCACGTCGCCGGCCGAGAACACGCGGCCGGGTAGAGCGCCGATGAAGAGCGCACCGGTGATGCGGCCGTGCACCATGAGCGGCACGGCCAGGCCGACCCGATGTCGTTCGCCCTCGACGCGCGCGCGGATGTCTGGCGGGTACGCCACGAGCGGATCATCGAGCACGTCGGCGCTCACGACGGCCTGCTTCGAGTTGACGGCGAGGCCCACGAGCCCGGTGCCACGCGGGACGACGGCGCCCCGGCTGAGCGTCGTCCCCCGCGGGCCGCCACCGGCAATCAGCACGAGGCCGCCGGACTCCGGATCGAATCGGAACACGGTAGCGACGTGCGCCTGGAGCAGCGTGCACGCGCTCTCGGCGATGTTCTGCAGCGCGGTTTCGAGGTCCAGTGTGTTGATCGTGCGCGCACCCGTAGCCAGCGCCTCCGCTGCCGCCCGTGCTTCGCGCTCTAGGACGAGCAGATCTTCGCGCTCGGCCTCGGCGCGGTCGCGCTGCGCGCCAGCCGCGGCGAGCGCGTCCCCCACTTCGCGGATCTCGTGGATGTCAGTGGCCGGGGATTCGAGCCGCCCGCGTCGCCCGAGTGCGGCAGCCGCCGCGCGGAGCGCCGACATCGGGCCGACGATGCGCCGGCCCACCAGCACCGCCGCGACGATGCCGAGACCGATGGACAGCAGGATGCCGCCGCCGTACACCACCAACGAACGCAGGGCGGCGCCCTCGACGACGGCCGGCGGAATGCCGAGCGCGACGGCCCAGTGCGCCATGGGTGAGCGCGTGTACGCGGTGTAGATGCGATCGCCCTCCAGCGCGTACGTGATGCCGGCGCCTTCGCGTTCGCCGCGCTGCATCAGCTCCTTGAGGCTGGGCGAGGCTTCTTGGCCCACGAACGCTTCGTGCCGACGCGAGCGGGCCACCCGGCGCCCGGCCGCATCGAAGATCGACGCTACCCAGTCGTCCGGCAGCCGCTGGCGGTCCAAGAGTTCCACGAACGCGGCCGGATCGACGACAGCGGTCAATACGTACCGCAGACTGCCCCGGTCGAGGACGGGCACGCGGATAGGAAACCGGTAGGTACCCTGGACGCCAAGCCGCAGGGCGCCGATCACCGGTTTCGGAGTGCGCAGGATCTGCTCCAGGCTTGCCAACTCGACCGTGGGTGGCAGTGGCGTGCCCGCTGAGATGCTGGTGTTCATGACCATGCGGCCGCGCGCGTCGTGTAGGATCGCCTCGGTCCAGTCGGGGCGCCCGGCCACCGCGCGCTCGAGCAGCGGGCGATAACGCGAGAGATCGTCAGCGGCCAGCCGCGGGTCGGCGGCCAGCGCCTGCAGCGCCGCGACCGTGCGCTGCAGCTCGCCATCGATCGCGATCGACAGCGCGCGGGTGATCTCGATGCCGGCCTGTGCGGCCCGCTGCTTCTGGTGATCGACGAGGGCCAACAGAGCAAACCCCGAAGCCACCGCCAGCGGCAGGAGGCTGGCAGCGCCAACAAGCAAAAGGCGGCGACGGAGCGACGTGGTGCGCATCGACGTTGGTCGAGCCCGCTGCAGATTACACCACGAGTCCGACTCTATCGCGATGCGAGGAAGACGCGTGGCTGAACCTCATCGACGAGCGAAAGATACTCACCTCGGCGCCCAGCGACGCGGGCAGCTGCGGGCATGAGGGGCCGGCCTCGTCCCGCGTGAGATCCACAATCCGAATACGTTCCAGCCCGCGCTGGCTGACCCGCGCAACGCATCCTTTGGCGCGGCGCGCGAGGCGCTCTGAGCGGCGTGGCCCGGTCTCCCCGCCTGGCCGCAACGCTCGGCGAGCAGGAAGTAACGCCGGCGCAGCGGCGGATCGTAGCATGCCGGTGAGCAGATGGAGACTCTGAAGCGGCAGAAGCTGCCCCACGCAGCGTGAGGCAGTGTCGCCGACCATGGCGCGCACGCACCGAGGGGTGTCACAGTGTCATCGCGCGCGAGAACGCGGATCCTCGCGTCATGCGAATCGTCAACGTGCAGAGGTCGAGCCAGGACGCGCCTCCTCCTCTACTCTCGCGAGGTATGTGCGGGCACGTTGAAGCTGCGAGCCTTGCGGCGAGAACTCGCTCAGGCGGTGCTCGACATGGCGAGCTTCAAGAAGGCGCTTGCGAATAGACGTCAGGGGGGCACCTGCTGGCCACGGCGAGGGAGTTGCTCAAGGAGCTTGGTGGAGCGGACACGCTATGACCAATGACGGCGGACCGCCCAGCATGCCTGAGAAGATACGCAGAGATCACCGGGTACCCCAGGAGCCGCTACGCCCGGCCGCGGCGACCTTGGCAGCGCATCAAGGCTGGTGTCGACCGTGCTGCAAGGCATCTACCAGTCCAATCAGGCCACGGCCGCCGCCAATGGCGAGCTGTCGCTTTCCGCAACTGGCAGAACAGATTCAGACGCTGCGCAAGGAAGTCTCGGAAACGCCCCGGAAGAAAGCTGCTGCGGCCCTGACGGCTGGATCGATGCTACGTGCTCAGCGTCGCGTACGGACCGTCCGCGCGGGGTTCCAGCACCAATCGCCATGCCCGTCGCGAGCTGAGGCTGTCGTCCTCAATCTTGAGCACGCCGTCACGGGGTCGATCTCGAGCCGCATGAGACGCCGTTACCTAGCACTCGGCGCACAGCCGCAATGAGAGCTTCGGGCTCGATGGGCTCAACGAGGTAGTCGTCAGCTCCGGCCGCAAACGCGCGCCGCCGATGCTCGTCGTCGCGGAACACGGCCGTCTTGTGAACGACCGGAATCCGGGTGGTCACCCTGTCAGCTTTGAGGCGGCGGCACACCTCGAACCCGTCTATGTCATTGAGGGCGACGTCGAGGACGATGGCGTCCAGGTGAAACCGCGCCAGCCGCAGTGCATCACGTCCCGTCGCCGTCTCGCGCACATCGAAGCCCGCGGCCGTTAGTGCTCGAACCATCATGTAGCGGGCATCTGGGCGATCATCCACGACCAGAACGGTGCTCATCATTCCTCCTCCCGGTGCACCGCGGACGCTATGCTCGGCCCGCTATTTTTTGTAGCGGATCGGCATTGTGGCTGTCAAGTGTCGGCCCGGTGTCCTACTCGTGAGTCGGTTCGTCGCGTGCGCCTGGGCGACTCACTGTGTAAACCTTTTCATCTTGCGTCGATCGGAGACGCTGGGGTAACTCTTCCAGTATCGGAGATGCCTATCCGGACCGATACCCGAGGGCCATACGCGATGAATCCGATAGAAGAAAACAACCTGACCGGCATCCACGTGCTGCTGGTCGATGACAACGAAGATGCTCTCGACATCTTCGGTGCTTATCTTCGTCACCTCGGAGCCCTGGTGACGCTGGCGCGTAACGGTGCGGAGGCGCTCGGCCTTCTCACCCAGGCCAGGGCTGACGTGATCGTGACCGACTTGTCGATGCCGGGGATGGACGGCATAGAGTTCGTCGTGCGCCTTCGTGACTATCGCGGCGAGGACACCCATCCGACTCCGGTGATCGCCGTCACGGCATTCCCGGACAACTACCGCCCCACGGTGACGGAGGACGTGGGCTTTCGCGCGTTCCTGGTGAAGCCCGTCACGCCGATGCGACTGGCTACAGAGGTGCGTCGGATGTTCGACTACATCAAGTTGCCGGACGATAGGTCCTGAACCCGCTTCTGGTGACCGGGGCGCGAACCGAAGGAGCGTGCCCACCACGACGCTCACTAGCGCTGACAGAGATTCCTTCTGACAGCACCTCGGTCGGCGCAATGATCAGATCGCAGACGTCACACGTTTCTCCGCTGCTCGTGATGCCCCACATTCGGGATGCCGTCATACGGCAGCATCCCCCTCTGCAACGAGGTCTGGCCACACACGCTTCTCGTGCACTGCCTGCACTACCGTTACCGCTTCGATCTCGCCGGCCTCGGCGGAGCCGAGCGGCAGCAACTCCGCGCGGAGGCGGAAGCCTGGCTGGCCGCTCGCGCATCAGCGCCAGCTTCGAGCCCGCGACAACCGCTTGATCGCCGCCACGCGGCGGCTCGCGCCCGAGCGGTCGCGGCAGGGCTCGCACCACACCACTCGAACAGGTCGGCGGACACGGCGGTCGTCGGGTGGCCCGGCCGCTGGCTCATACCCAGACAGGCGGGACCCGGCGCCTGAGGTCGGGTGGTGGCTGACCCAGCCTCACTGGGTGTGTCTCCACCCGATCGCGGCGGCCGAGGCCGTCCCCTCGCTGGATCGGCGGCCGGAACCAGCGAGGGACCTCTGGCAGCGCTCTTGCTCCGGGACCACGGCGGCGAGGGGGATCGAGTTCGCGTGATTCGCTATCGACGTCTGAGTCATCACGAAGCGATGGTGGTGCGCGCCGGTCAGATGTGGCCGTTCGACGACATCTGGCGGAGTGATCACCTGCACGCGCTCGTGCAACCTCGCTGGCGCCCCGCCGGCGACACGTACGAGACGGCCACGATGATCGAGATCGTCGTCGAGCTCGCCGGCGTCGACGAGGACGACGTCGAGGTGCAGCTCTTCGAGGACGCGGTCGTCGTGGCTGGGCTGCGACGACTGCCCACGAGCCGGGAGGGCGCGGTATATCACGCCGCCGGGATCCGCCAGGGTCCGTTTCAGCTGGAGCTGTCGTTGCCGGTGCCCGTGGATCCCGAAGGTGTCGAGGCGTACTACGACCGCGGCCTGCTACGCATCACGTTGCCCAAGCGGGCGGAGATGCCGTGATGGCGGTCCAGCCCGCCGGCGGCCCCGAGGAATTCGCGATCCCCGACGCGCTCCCGGTCCTGCCGCTGCGGGACGCGGTCGTCTTCCCGCTGACGGCGGTCCCCCTCGCCGTGGCCGAGCCGCGCTCCGTCCGTCTCGTGGACGATGTCATGCGCGGCAACCGGCTCCTGGCGCTGGCGACGCTGCGCGGCCTGGCGCTGGTGCCGACCACGCCCGATGACCTTCACCGGGTGGGCACCGCGGCCGTCATCAATCAGCTCGCGCGGATGCCCGACGGTAGCGTGCGCATGATGGTCCAGGGCATCGAGCGAATCCGGCTGCTGGAGTGGGTCGGGACCGAGCCCTATCTGGTGGCGCGGGTCGAGGCCGCCCGGGAGCCGGCGGTCCAGACCGCGGAGGTCGACGGTTTGCGTCGCGCGGTGGTCGGCATCTTCCGCCGGCTCGTGGAGGCCTCCCCGGAGCTGCCCGACGATATGGCGATCGCCGCCGAGAACCTCAGCGATCCCCGACACGTGGTGTACTTCATCGCGTCGGTCGTGCCCATGGACACGGCCGCACGCCAGGAGCTGCTCGAGCTGGACGCCCATCGCCGACAAGCTGCGCCGCCTGGTCGACGTACTTCAGCGCGAGGTCGCGGTGCGCGAGCTGGGTCGAAAGATCACGACCGACACCGAGCAGCAACTCTCCAAGAAGCAGCGCGAGTTTTACCTGCGCGAGCAGCTCCGATCCATCCAGCGTGAGCTCGGCGAGGAGGAAGACGGCGCCGGCGGGATCGCCGAGCTCCGCCGCCGGATCGAGCAGGCCAGCCTGAGCGAGGAAGCCCGGCGCGAGGCGGAGCGCGAGCTGGCTCGGCTCAACAGTCTCTCACCGGCCTCGCCGGAGCACGGCATGATCGTCACCTACCTCGAATGGATCGCGAGCCTGCCCTGGAACAAGCTGAGCGGCGCCGCCATCGACATCCGTCGGGCTCGCGAGGTCCTGGACGAGGATCACTACGATCTCGAGAAGATCAAGGATCGGATCCTCGAATACCTCGCGGTCAAGAAGCTCCGCCAGGAGCGTGGAAAGCCGGGCGACGTCGCGGCCCGCGAGCCGATCCTCTGCTTCGTCGGGCCGCCGGGCGTCGGCAAGACCAGCCTCGGCCAGAGCATCGCGCGCGCTCTGGACCGGCGTTTCATCCGGATGTCTCTGGGCGGCGTGCACGACGAGGCGGAGATCCGCGGCCATCGCCGCACCTACATCGGCGCGCTGCCGGGCCGCATCATCCAGGGGCTGCGGCGCGCGGAGACCCGCGATCCGGTCTTCATGCTCGACGAGATCGACAAGCTCGGCGCCGACTGGCGCGGCGACCCGTCCTCCGCGCTGCTGGAGGTGCTCGATCCCGCTCAGAACCACACGTTCGTCGACAACTACCTCGGCGTGCCCTTCGACCTGTCGCAGGTGCTGTTCATCGCGACGGCCAACACGCTCGACACGATCCCCGCGTCCTTGCGCGATCGGATGGAGATCGCTGATGCTCTCCGGCTACACCGACGAGGAAAAGGTCGGGATCGCGCAGGAGTATCTGATCCCCAAGCAGCTCGCCGCCCACGGCCTCACCCCGGCCGAGCTGTCGTTCGAGCCCGAGGCGATCCGCCAGATCATCCGAGGCTACACGCGCGAGGCCGGCGTGCGGAGCCTCGAGCGGGAGATCGCGACGGTGGCTCGCAAGGTGGCGCGTCGGCTGGCCGAGGGCCAGCAGGAGCCGGTCCGCGTGACCCCCGACCTCGTGGTCGAGTATCTCGGCCGGCCACGCTTCTTCGACGAGATCGCCGAGCGGACCACCCGCCCGGGCGTCGCGACCGGCCTGGCCTGGACACCGACCGGCGGCGACGTGCTGTTCGTCGAGGCGACGATGATGCCGAGCCCGGAGGAGCACCTGGTCCTCACCGGGATGCTCGGCGACGTCATGCGCGAGAGCGCGCAGGCCGCGCTGTCCTACGTGCGCTCCAATGCCGAAGCGCTCGACATCGACGCCACGATCTTCGAGGGCAAGACGGTTCACGTGCACGTGCCGGCGGGGGCGATTCCGAAGGACGGGCCCTCGGCGGGCGTGACCATCGTGACGGCGCTGGCCTCGCTCGCCACCCGGCGACCGGTGCGGAGCGACGTCGCCATGACGGGCGAGATCACGCTTCGCGGCAAGGTGCTCCCCGTCGGCGGCATCAAGGAGAAGGTGCTCGCCGCGCACCGGGCCGGGATCCGCGAGGTGATCCTGCCCCGCCGCAACGAGCGTGACATCGAGGATGTGCCGGAGGAGCTGCGCCGGCAGATCTCGTTCGTCTTCGTCGATGACGCCGAGAACGTGCTCCGGCACGCCCTCACGTCCGCCGCCGTGGGCCTGGGAGCACGATGACACGCGACGGCCGGGTCAGTGAGCCTGAGCGCTGAGCACCGAGACCGCATCTTCGTACTAGCCGAGTTCCCCCCGAGGGTATACAGTTCGCGTGAGCGGGCCCACCTGTGGGTGGTCGTCCCGAGCGGGAGTCGCCGGGTCCGACGTCGTCGGCTCCATCGAGACTTGTGGGTTACCCATCAGGCCGCCGCCCATCGCTCCCTCGACGGAGGATCCTCGTCGTCTACGACGAGGGGCTGACGCGCGCATTCCTGGCCCAGACCCTGTCGAACGGTCATGACGTCATCGAGACTCCCGACATCGGGATCGCCCTCGGCTTGCTCGCGTCATCCCGGCCCTACGTCGACGTCGTCGTCTTGACGTGCATGAATCCCCGGTCCCATCCGCGGTACCGCCAAGCCATCGGATTTGCGCACACCGCGTTTCAACGATGGCCCTGGATGCCGATGGTCGTCATAAGCCGGTGCCAGGAGCGGGCCCCCCTAACGGGCGACGTGCTGCTGACCGGCGTCCGGTTGATTCTCGCGAAGCCCGTGAGCAGGGCCACCCTTGTCGGCACGATCAAGCGCGTGGCGCCTCGGCTCGGCTTACGGCTGCCGGCCGCCCCCGGCGTCATCGTCACGATGAGGCGCATCCTCGCCTTCCTCGGCCGACACTTCGGAGAGAACAGCACGCTCGGCGAGCTCGCCGCCATGGCCACGATGAGCCGCTCGCACTTCTCGCACACCTTCCACGCCGTGTTCGGCCAGCCACTGCGCGACTACGTCCGCGACCTCCGCCTCGACCAGGCCCATCGGCTCATACTGGGCTCCGGCCGCTCGCTCACCGACATCGCGATCGAGACCGGCTTCTACGACCTGCCCCATTTCGACAAGGTCTTCCGCCGGCGCATCGGATCGTCGCCGCGGGAGTACCGTAGTCGCTATCGCGGTGGTGCCGGGCGACCGGTCCGGATCCTCGAGGCCTGAGACGAAGGAGAAGGTCATGGCCAGCGTGCTCAGGAAAACCGAGGCGGGTTTGGAAGACAACGAGTTCCCCGGTGCTGGGAGAGTGGATCCTGCTCCAGCAGGTGGCGCTCAACCTGATCGTGAACGGGATCGAGGCCATGACGGACGTGGCGGATCCAAGTCGGGAGCTTTGCGATCAGCGCGGAGCGCCACGGGGTCGACGACAGCCCGGGCGCCCTCGTGGCAGTGCGGGACTCGGGCGTCGGGATCGCCCCGGAGCACTATACCAACGTATAAGTGGACGACTTCGGCGGGCGAGCGCTACGGTTCGACATCGATGGGAAGAGGCGAGGTCTGCATCGTCGACGATGATGCGAGTGTCCGGGAGGCTCTTGAAAGCCTCCTACGCTCGATCGGACTTCGACCGGTGGCGTTCGAGTCCGCAGAAGACTTCCTCCGGTCGCCGTACCTCGGGACGGCCGGCTGTCTGATCCTCGATCTGATGATGCCGGGGATGGATGGCCGGGAGCTCCATCAGCAGCTGCTCCGACGCGGATACGGCATCCCGATCATCTTTCTGACGGCGCACGGCAACGACGCGGATCGGGGGCGGGCCATGGAAGCGGGCGCGGTGGCGTACCTACCGAAACCGGTCTCCGGCGATGTCCTGCTCGGCGCGCTGGCGTCCGCGCTCGACAAGCGTGTGACCGAAGATGAGAGGGGCTCATGACGAGTTCGACGGCGGCCCCCATTCCGTTTGCCGGCTCGACCCTCCGCGGTTACCGGCACGTGTGCGCCTTTTTCAGCTCGCCGAAGGAGGAGTACGACACGCTGCTGCCGTTCATTCGCGACGGCCTCGAGCGCGGTGAGCGCGCGTATCATGTCCTCCACTCCCGGTACCGCGACGAGCACCTCGGGCAGCTGCGCCACGCCGGCATCGACGTGGCGGCGGCGCAGCACAGCCGCCAGCTCGAGGTGGCCACGCCCCAGGAGACCTATCTGAAAGGCGGGCGCTTCGACAAGGACGCCATGCTCGCCCTCATCCAGGAAGCGCTCAAGACAGGGTCGACCCTCGGGTTCCCGCTCACCCGGATGATTGCGCACGCCGAGAGTGTTCTGGAGGACTGGCCGAGCGTCAACGACTGGATCGAGTATGAGTCGCGGTTGAATGACGTGCTGCCCCGCTACGACGATCCGGTGATCTGTACGTACGACGCCAACCTGCTGAGCGGCACCATCGCCGTCGACATTCTGCGCACGCACCCCGTCGCGATCATTGGCGGCTTTCTGCACGAAAACCCGTTCTTCGTGCGCCCGGACGTGCTGCTGCGTGAGGTTGTCGGGCGGAGCGGAGCGCCACCCACGCCGTACCGGGGATGACGCGGGAGGCTGCGGTGAGGCCCGACGGCGATGAGGTCAAACGCCTCGAGGGCTGCATCAATGACATGATCAGCGTCCTGGCGCTGCCGGCCATCTGGACCGGCCGCGAGCCCTCTCACGTCGTGAGCACGCTGCTCGAGGCGCTGCTCGGCATGCTCCGTCTGGACTTCGCCTACGCGCGGCTGAGCGCTGCGGCCGGCGGCCTGCCCATCGAGGTCGTCCGCTCAGCGCCCCGGCCGGAGTGGGACGCCCGGCCGGCGGAGGTCGGCGCGGCCCTCGCCCGCGTGTCGGCGGCCGGCGCATCGGCGGCGGTACGGGTGCCCAATCCAGTCGGGGACGGAGAGGTCTCGATCGCCTCCTGCCGACTGGGGATCGGCAGCGACGCGGGTGTCCTCGTCGCGGGCTCGCAACGCGGCGACTTCCCGACCAAGACCGAGACGCTCCTCATGCGGGTGGCCGCCAACCAGGCGGGAATCGGTCTGCGTGAGGTCCAGCTCCTGGGGGAGTATCGGCGCGAGCGCACGCGGGTCGAGGGAGAGCGCCGGGCCCTGGCCTCGCTCGTCGAGCACAGCACGGACTTCATCGGGATGGCGGCGCCCGACGGGCAGGTGCTCTTCGTCAACCCCGCCGGTCGAGAGATGGTCGGGCTCGAGGGAGACGCGCAGGCGCGAGCCACCCAGGTTCTCGACTACCTCGCCGAGGAGGAGCGGGACCGCTTCGAGACGTACATCCTGCCTACGGTGCTCCGGGACGGGCGATGGGAGGGGCAGACGCGCTTCCGACATTTCCGTACCGGAGCCGCGATTCCCATGCTGCAGAACATCTTCGTGATCAAGGAGCCGAGAACCGATCGTCTCCTGGCCCTGGGGACGATCAGCCGCGACATCACCGAGCGCCTGCGCAGCGAAGAGAACCTTCGAGACAGTGAGCGTCGCTTCCGCCTGCTGGCCGAGGCCATCCCGCACCAGGTGTGGAGCAGCCTGCCCGACGGCTCGCTCGACTATTGCAACCGGCGCTGGATGGACTATCACCGGCCTCACCCCGGAAGACGTCCGGCGAGACGGGTGGACGACGCACGTTCATCCCGACGACGTGGGTGCCATCGTCGAGGCGTGGCAGGAGGCCAGCGCCCACGGCCGTCCGTACGAAGCCGAGCAACGCTTGCGCGGAGTCGATGGCCGGTATCGTCGCTTTCTGTCGCGGGCGGTCCCCGTCCGGGATGCGCAGGGTCACCTCGTTCAGTGGTTCGGCACCGATACGGATATCGAAGAGCGCAAGCGGGCCGAAGAAGCCTTGCGCGACGCGCAGGCCGATCTCGCGCACGTCTCGCGGCTGACCACCTTGGGAGAGCTGGCCGCCTCCCTGGCCCACGAGCTGAACCAGCCCCTGGCCGCCGTCGTCACCAATGGCAGCGCCTGCTTGCGCTGGCTGGAACGCGCCGAGCCCAACCTCGCCGAGGCGACGGACGCCGTGCGACGCATCATCCGGGACGCGAATCGCGCGGCCGACGTGATCGCGCACACGCGCGCCCTCCTGCAAGAAGTCGGGCGGAGGCAAGGCCTTGCTCGATATCACGGAGGTGATCCGCGAGATCCTCCTCCTCGCCCAGCCCGAGGTGCTCCGGCACCGGATCGTGATCCGCGAGTCGCTCGCCGAGGATTTGCCGCCGATCATGGGCGACCGGATCCAGCTCCAGCAGGTGCTGCTCAATCTGATGATGAACGGCATCGAGGCCATGACCGCCGTCGAGGACGGCCACCGCGAGCTCGCGATCCGGGCGGAGCGTCACGATGTCGAGGAGGTCCCGGGCATTCTCGTCGCGGTCCGCGACGCGGGCGTGGGGATCGCTCCGGACAGTCTCGACCGTCTCTTCGACGCGTTCTATACGACGAAGACGCACGGCCTGGGGATGGGGCTGTCGATCAGTCGGTCGATCGTCCAGGGGCACGGGGGGCGGTTGTGGGCGACGGCCAACCCCGGGCCGGGGGCGACGTTGCAGTTCTCCATTCCCGCCGGGAACAAGCGGAGGTCATGATCGACGACCAGCCGGAGGTCTTCGTCGTCGACGACAATCGGGCCGTGCGGGAGGCGACTCGGAGCCTGCTGGCCTCGGTCGGGCTCCGGGTGGAGACCTTCAAGACGGCGCAGGACTTCCTGAACACCCCCCGCCCGGACGCGCCGTCGTGCCTCGTACTCGACGTGCGGCTGCCCGGGTTGAGTGGCCTCGATCTGCAGCGCGAGCTCATCGGCGCGGGCGTCGCGATCCCCATCATCTTCATCACGGGTCATGGCGACGTGCCCATGTCGGTGCAGGCGATGAAGGCGGGGGCGGTAGAGTTCCTCACCAAGCCCTTCCGCGACCAGCAGCTCCTGGATGCGATTCAGCAGGCCCTCGACCGCGATCGCGTGGAGCGCCGGCGCCGGAGCGAGATGGTCGAGCTGCGCCGGCGCCACGAGTCGCTGACTCCGCGCGAGCGTGAAGTGATGACGCTGGTCGTCAGCGGTCTGCTCAACAAACAGATCGCCAACGAGCTGGGAACGAGCGAGATCACCGTCAAGGTCCACCGCGCCAAGGTCATGCAGAAGATGCGGGCAGAGTCGCTCGCCGATCTGGTGCGTCTGGCCGAGCGGCTCGGCCCGCTCTCGCCTTCGCGCTAGCCGCCCTATACCAACGTATAGCTAGCCGCTCGCTCGAAGCGGGGTACCCTACCCCGCGATGAGTGCGAAACCGTCTCCCTCGATGCTCAAAACACCGCCGGCCCCGTAGCGCCGGCGACGTCCAGGAGTTGGCCATGAACGACCCGACCGCTCACGAAACGATTTCGGGCGATGGGATGCCGGTCAATTTCGTCGGGGAGGCGCCCGCCTTCCGGGCGGTCATCGAGCGGCTGCCCACGCTGGCGAGGACGGATGGTGTGGTGCTGATCGACGGTGAGACCGGCACCGGCAAGGAGCTCGTCGCGCGCGCCATCCATCATCTCGGCCCGCGGGCGTCGCGCCCGTTCGTCGCGGTGAACTGCGGGGCCCTGGTCGACACGCTGCTCGAGGGCGAGCTGTTCGGCCACGAACGGGGCGCGTTCACCGACGCCCACGCTCGGCGACAGGGCCTCATCGCCCACGCGGCCGGCGGCACGATGTTCCTCGACGAGGCCGAGACGCTCACGCCGCGGGCCCAGGTCGCGCTCTTGCGGGTACTCCAGGAGCGAACCTTCCGTCCGGTGGGCGCCTCGGCGGAGCAGCGCACCGACGTGCGGTTCGTCGCGGCCACGAACGTCCGACTGGACCGTCTCGTCCAGGCCGGACAGTTCAGAGCGGACCTGTTCTATCGCCTGTCGGTGTTCTCCATCACTCTGCCTCCGCTGCGCGAGCGGCGGGACGATATCCTGCCGCTGGCGCAGTACTTCCTCGCCACATACACGCCCGCCTTCGGCGTGGCCCCCGAGCTCTCCACCGCGGCGGTGCGGGCTCTCCTCACCTTCGATTGGCCGGGCAACGTGCGGGAGCTGGAGAGCGCCATCGTCCGCGCCGTGCATCTCGCGCGTGACGGCGTGATCGAGGCGGCGGACCTCGGCTTGCCGGGCGGGGCCGGTCAGGACGGCGCGCCAATGACCTTCGCGACTGCGCGTCCTTACAAGGCCGAAAAGGCGCAGGTGCTGGAGGCCTTCGAGCGGCAGTACATCGCGCGTCTCATGACCGAGCACAAGGGCAACGTGAGCCGCGCCGCTCAGGCGGCCGGCAAGGAACGCCGAGATCTTGGCAAGCTGTTGAAGCGTCACGGCGTCGACCCGCGAGTCTTCGCCGCCTAGCCGATCGCCGATGGGCGCGTTTCACCCCGGAGTGTGTCGCCACCCGAGGTCGCGCGCGAGGAGGCATGACATGAAAGCGCCGCCGTCCCTGGCCAGCATGTTCAGGAACGATCACCCGCGGGCCGTCGATCGGTATATCGACTACTTTGGCGGATCGGCGCCCCCCTGCCGCGTGGGCGATCGGTTCACCCCGGTAAGTGAGGTGCCACCGGCGCTCGCCGGTGACAATCCCGCACGCCGGATCGAGGCGTCATCGGCGTGAGCGCGGCCCACACACTCGTTCATCGGGTCGCCCGACGGTTCCTGGAGCCCACTCAGGATGTTCTGGTGCTCGGCATCGGAGTGGCGCTCTTCGGGGTGATGGTCCGGACGCTGGCCCGCCTGTTCCGCGAGATCTTCGCGCCCGCTCTCGACTTCCGCCTGCTGATCGGGGAAGTGCTGTTCATGCTGGTGATGGTCGAGGTCGTGCGGCTGCTCATCATCTACCTCGAGGAGCACCGGGTGGCGGTGGACTTCATGGTGGAGCTGGGAATCGTCGCGACGCTGCGCGAGGTCGTGCTGCGCGGGGTCGTCGAGCTGGAGTGGAAGCAGGTCGCCGTGCTGACCGCCTTTCTCGTCGGACTTGGCGCGCTGCTCCGCTTCGGCGACCTGCGAGTGCTCGATCAGCCGAGCACCGAGCGCCGGTCGTCGTGAGGGCCGCGGGTCGGCCCGGGTCGTGCATGGGAGCGCAAGCGTGGCCGACAGCGTGACGCGTGCCCAGCATCGTGACACGGAGAGCAACCGGCAGCGGTTGTTCTCGCTGATCGGTCGGCACCTGAGCGGGCTGTATCACGTCGTCCGCCACGAGCTGGCGTACCGGGAGGCCGTGGGGGATCTGCTCCCCGGCGAGGTCGCGGTCGAGGACGTGGTCGACGCAGTACTCCTGTCCGCCTACCGAGAGTTCGTCAAGGAGCCTCCCGCGCGCCGGCTCGGGGGCTGGCTCATCGAGCGCGCACGGCAATATCTCGCGGCCGAAGTGAAGCGGTCGAGATCGGAGCGCAAGCGCACGGGGCACATCGAGGAGGCCGTTCCGGAGACGCCCCCGCAGCAGTTCGTGTCCACGCTGGGTGACGAGATCCTGGACTTCCACGAGCCGGACGACGATCTGAAACTCGAGGACATCGTCCCGGACCTGACGGTGCCGACGCCGGAGCAGGAGACGGCAGCTGCCGAGCTCCGGCGTGCGTGGATGAGGCGCTGGCGGGATTGCCGAGCACGTGGCGACGCGCCGTGCTGCTGCGCCACATCAACGGGCTCGCGGGGGCCGCCCTGGCCGGCGCGCTGGGGCGGCCGGAGGCAGAGACCGATCGGATGCTCGACCATGCGCGCGCGTATCTTCGCCAGCGGCTCGTGGAGTCGGGATGTGCCTCCAGGGGGCTGACCGCCGATGAGCCCGGGACCCGGCGAACACAGGAGCAGTCCATGACACGAATGATTCGCTGTCCTGCCTGCGGCGCGACCAATCGCGTGCCGTGGGAGCGGGTCGACGCCGGGTTCGAGCCTATCTGCGGACGGTGCAAGAAGCCGCTGCCCGTCTCCGAGAAGCCGGTGACAGTCACCGATGCCACGTTTGCCGCGGAGGTCGAGCGCTCACCGCTGCCGGTGCTTCTCGATCTGTGGGCCCCGTGGTGCGGCCCGTGCCGGACGATGGCGCCGATCCTCGAGGAGCTGGCCGTGGAGATGGCGGGACGCGTACGCGTGGCGAAGCTCAACGTGGACGAGTCGCCGGTGACGGCGGCCCGCTTCGAGGTCCGCAGCATTCCGACCCTGCTCGCCCTGGAAAAGGGCCGTGAGCTCGATCGCATCGTCGGGGTGCAGCCCAAAGCGGAGATTGTGCGACGGCTGGACCAAGCCCTCGCCTGAGGAGGCGACATGGAACTGCGCCCATTCGGCTTCACCAAGCGAGAGGTCGCCGTCATCGGGCAGGGCACCTGGTATCTGGAGGACGGTGATCGGGCCACCGCCATCGCCGCGTTGCGCCAAGGCCTCGACCTGGGCATGACCCACATCGACACGGCGGAGATGTACGGAGCGGGCCGTGCCGAGGAGATGGTCGGCGACGCGATCGCCGGGCGGCGCGACGAGGTGTTCCTGGTCTCCAAGGTCCTTCCCGAGAACGCCTCGCGGCGCGGGACGATGGCGGCCTGCGAGCGGTCGCTCGCCCGTCTGCGCACCGACCGCCTGGACTGCCTACCTCCTGCACTGGCGCGGGGAGCACCCACTGGAGGAGACCGTCGCCGCCTTCGACCAGCTCCAGCGCGAGGGCAAGATCCTCTCGTGGGGCGTGAGCAACTTCGACGTGCCCGACCTCGACGAGATTCATGCGATCGTCGGCGACGGCCACGTCGTCTGCAACCAGGTGCTCTACCATCTGCAGGAGCGCGCGATCGAGCACGCGGTGCTCCCGTGGTGCGAGGCGCACGGGGTCGCCGTGGTCGCCTACAGCCCGTTCGGTCACGGGCGCTTCCCCGGCCCGCGCACGAAGGGCGGCCGTGTCCTGCACGAGATCGCCGCCGCACACGGCGCGACCCCGCGCCAGGTCGCGCTCCGGTTCCTCGTGCAGCATCGCTCGCTCTTCGCGATTCCCAAGGCCTCCAACCCCGAGCACGCGGCCGAGAACGCCGGCGCCGGGGATCTCCAGTTGACCGAGCGCCGAGCTCGCAAGGATCGACCAGGCGTTCCCGCTGGGCCCGCGCCCGCGCACCCTGCCGACGCTCTAGATGCTCACCCCCGAAAGAGATCGCTCCTTCGCAGCGCCTGGGCTGGGTCGCTGCGCCCGGACGGTCGCACCCGGACCGCCGGGTGAGTTGTCACCCGGCGCCAGGCAGACGATGGCGACCCGAGCGCTGAATGCGCGGGCGGAACGGGCCGCCGGGCCTGGCATCGCCGTTGCGTCCAGCGCGCCGACAGTGGAAGCGATGTGCCGATACGATTCACGCGGAGGTTGACGTGAGTTATCCCGACGCCTTCAGGCTCGACGTTCCGCGCACGGCCCTGCTGATCACCGATCCCCAGATCGATTTTCTGAGTCCCCAGGGAGCGGCTTGGCGGATGGTCGGCCGGAGCGTCGAACGCAACAACACGGTGCAGAACATCGAGCGTCTGCTCAAGGCCGCGCGGCAGGCGAACATGGTCGTCGCGATCTCGCCGCACTACTACTATCCGAGCGATCATCGCTGGGGCTTTGGCGGCCCGCTCGGCAAGCTCATGGACCGCACCAGCCCCTCCGACCGCACGCCACCGGTGGCGCTCGAGAAGTTCGAGCATCCGGGCGCGGACGTCATGCCCCAGTACAAACCGTATCTCCTCGACCGGAAGACGATCGTCGCCTCGCCGCACAAGGTGTACGGCCCCGGCAGCGACGACCTCGCGTGGCAGCTGCGCGACTACAAGGTCGCACAGGTGATTCTGGCCGGGATGTCGGCCAACCTGTGTCTGGAGTCCCACCTGCGCGCGCTGCTCGAGCATGGCTTCGAGGTGGCCGTGGTGCAGGACGCCACCGCGGCGGCGACGCTGTCCGACCAGGACGGCTACCGGGCCGCCCTCACCAACTTCCGCTACATCGCCAATGCGTTGTGGAGCACCGATGAGACGCTGAGACAGATCTAGCGTGGCGCTGCGACGGGACACCGGCGGCACCGCCGTCAACAAGGAGCGAATGACCATGACCAACAAGAGACACGAGAGCGCCACCATCGTCACACCGGAGCGCGCGCCCTTCCCGCACGCCAAGGAGATCCAGCACTTTGGCTCGATCACGAGCCGGCCTATCGCGCTCGAGACCTCGGTCCGGGCGACGAGCGTGGAGAACCTCAACCAGGTGCTGGCCGATACGATGACCCTGCGCGACATGTACAAGAAGCATCACTGGCAGGTCGCGGGCCCGACCTTCTATCAGCTCCATCTTCTGTTCGACAAGCACTACGACGCGCAGAGCGAGCTCGTCGATCTGCTGGCCGAGCGAATCCAGTCGCTGGGCGGCGTCAGCATCGCCATGGCCCCGGACGTCGCCGAGCTGACGCTGATCCCGCGTCCGCCGCGTGGGCGGGAGACGGTGCCCGTGCAGATCTCCCGGCTCCTGCACGCCCACGAGATCATCCTGCAGGAGGCGCGGGCCATGGCGCGGCGGGCGGCCGAGGCCGGCGACGACGGCACCAACGACTTGCTGGTCAGCGACCTGATCCGCACCGGTGAGATGCAGGTCTGGTTTCTGAGCCAGCATCTGGTCGACACGCCACTGGTGCGAGAGGACTAGGGACCGCCCCCAGTGACGCGCAGCACCTCGCGGGCGGTCATGGCTTCGCGGCAGCGTGCACGCCGTCGGGTTCGATCCCACTCGATTCTGTGGGTGGGCCGTCACCCCTTCGGCGCGCCGCCGCCGGCTTAAGCCTCGATTGGCCCGCTAGCGCTCGTCGTACCAGCGCGTTCGAGGCGTGGCTCCTCGAGCAATGCTGGGCCGGCGCGTCGACGCATTCGGCGGCGCGGTCCGGGCGCGCGTCGGAGATTCTGGCCGAATACCACTTGACCGAGCAGTCAAGCTAGAAAGCGAAGGACTGCGCGGCGTGCAGGGCGGGCAGACGTTCGGCCCCGGTCAGGTCGCCATCGTGGAGCAGTACCGCTTCGAGGGCGTGTCGCGCGCGACCTAAATCCGCCGAAGCCTCGGAGCGAGGAACCGTGGCCCCGACCGCCCGGTGAGCCCGGGCGGTCGGGGCCTGTCGATCATGCGTGGACGGGCGCCACCATGCTCAGGGCCTTGACCAGCGCATCGGCATCGAACGGTCCGTCGTGCCGGATGCCGTTGACGAAGAACGAGGGTGTGCCGTTGACTCCGCTGCGCACGCCGGTCATGAAGTCTTCGCGTACTCGCGGCTTCCCAGGTGCGATCGGCGAGCTCCTCACGAAGCGCGGCACGTCGAGCTTGAGGCGGCAGCGTAGCGTCAGGAGATCTGGGTCGTCGAGGGCCTGCTGGTTCTGCGTAGAGCAGGTCGTGCATCTCCCAGAACTTGCCCTGCGCGCCAGCCGCTTCCGCCGCCTCGGCCGCGCTCACCGCGTGGGGATGCATCTCCGCGAGCGGGAAATGGCGGAACGCGAACCGCAGTCGACGGCCGAGACGCCGGCGCACTTCCTTGACGATCGGGTGGGCCACGCCGCAGTACGGGCACTCGATAGTCGCCGTACTCCACCAGCGTGAGCGGTGCATCGGCCGGACCCTGGCATGTGATCGCGTTCGCCATCGGCAGCACCAGGCGGGAGGCGCGAGATTGTCCGATTGCCATGGTTCTCCCCGGCGCTCACGCGGTACGGGCGGGCGTCGGCAGCGACTCGAGCGCCTCGAGGATGCCGTCGGCGCCGGGGTTCACCCCGATCGGGGAGAGATAGCTCCAGCTGGATGGTGCCCTGGCCGTCGATCACGAAGAGCGCCCGCTCGGAGACGCCTTCCTGGGGCCGATAGGCACCATAACGTCCTGGCCACCGCGCCCTTCGGCTCGAAGTCGGCCAGAAGCGGAAAATGCAGACTGCGGGCGGCGGCAAATGCACCGTGGCACCAGGCACCGTCTACCGAGATCGCCGAGCAGCGCCGCGTTGTGCTGGCGGAATTCCGGCAGGATCTCGTTGTAGAGCGTCATCTGGTCGCCGCAGACCGGACTCCAGTCGGCGGGGTAGAAGGCCAGGATGAGCGGCTGTCCTCGGAAGTCCGTGAGCGATACCGTCTGATCCGGCGTGCTGTGCAACGTGAACGCGGGCGCGGGCGTCCCAGGCTGAAGAATCATGGTCGATTGCCCTCAAAGATCGTCGCCATTCGTTTGACTCACTTTCCCCTCAAGCGGAGCTGCCATGTTCTGGTGCCGGCCACCAGTTCTCTTGCGTGGATCCGTACCAAGCGCGCGCCCCTCGCGCATTGCTCGCCGTCCTGGGCTAGACGCCAGTAAGTACGGAGCTACCTCAGCGCGGGACGCTCGAAGCTCGACGGGCGGCGGCGGCGCTCGTGTGGCTTCCCCGGATCTGGGCCCCGGGCGCGCGGGTCTGATCACACCCGTTTGGGTGCCTCTTGACCCGCTCTCGCGCCCAGGGTGCTGCGTGAGCCCGTACCAGCCAGCAAAATTGCCGGGCAGCAGTGTGGCGTCGCTCTTGCTCCGAACAGGTGCGAGCGGAAACGAGTGAAGGAGGAGTACCGATGAGCACGGCAACCATGGCGCGCACCGCCACGCTGACCGACGAGCAGATCCAGAGGGACGTGCTGGCGGAGCTGGGGTGGGAGCCTCGCGTGGCAGCCCAACGAGATCGGGGTGGTCGTCAAGGACGGCGTCGTCGACGCTCACGGGCTGGGTCGACTCCTACACCAAGCGGTGGGCGGCCGAGGAGGCGGCCCACCGGGTCCGCGGCGTGAAGGCCGTGGCCAACGAGATCGAGGTGCGGCTGCCCGGTTCCGCCGAGCGCACGGACGCCGACATCGCGGCGGCCGCCGTGCGGGCGCTGGAGTGGGACGCCTTCGTGCCGGTCGACAAGCTCGACGTCACGGTCTCCAAGGGCTGGGTCACGCTCAAGGGCGACGTGGAGTGGCAGTTCCAGAAGGAGGACGCCGAGCGGGTCGTGCGCCGGCTGTCCGGCGTCAAGGGCGTGATCAACCTGATCACCGTCAAGCCACGCGCTGACGCCGTCGGAGCTCAAGGAAAAGATCGAGCGAGGCGCTGGTGCGCAGCGCGCAGACCGACGCCGCAGCGGATCACGGTCGAGGTGCACGGCAGCAAGGTCATCCTGAGGGGGACCGTGCGCTCGTGGGCGGAGGAGAGGAGGCGGAGCGGACCGCGTGGTCGGCGCCCGGGAGTCACCGAGGTCGAGAACCGGATCACGATCGCGTACTAGGCCGTACACACACGCAACAGGGACGGGAGGCTATACCCATGGAATCGACAGTCGACGTGGCAGCCGTGGTGGCAGGAGATGCGGCGCTTGCAGCGCGAGATGGAGCACCTCGTTCGGCGACTTCACGCCGGCCTGGCGCTGGCCGCTCACCGGGCGAGTACCCGCCGATCAACCTCACGCGCGACGACAAGGGCATCACGCTCGAGGCGCTGTGCCCGGGCGCGGATCGCGCGAGCCTCGACATCAGCGTCGTCGGCGACGCGGTGACGATCCGCGGTGAGCGGCAAGCCGGAGCCCGACGTGGCCGACGATCGGTACTACCGTCGCGAGCGGCCGCTCGGCGCGTTCACGCGGACCGTGGGGATCGGCGAGCCCCTCGACGCCGAGCACACCCAGGCGAACTACACCAACGGCATTCTGCGGGTGCAGCTCGCCCGCGGCGGCCGAGGCGACGCCAAGAAGATTCCGATCCAGCACTGCCACCAGCACTGCGCAAAGGAGGCTCGAGCATGGCGACCATGACGACCGATACGGCGCCGACCACGACTCCAACCGCCTCCCGGCCCAGGACCGCCGACCGCACGGCGCGCACCGTCGCGCCGCGCGTAGACATCTACGAGACCGACAAGGCCTTCGTGCTCCTCGCCGACATGCCCGGGCGTGGCGCCCGACGGCCTCGACGTCGTGGCCGAGCGGGACGAGCTCGTGATCCGCGGACGCGTCGACCCGCCCGCCAGCACGCCCGACTACCAGGAGTTCGAGCTGGCCAGACTACTACCGGACGTTCACGTTGACCGACGACCTCGACACCGACGGCATCAGCGCCACGCTGCGGGACGGCGTGCTGCGGGTCGAGATCCCCAAGTCGCCGAAGGTGCAGCCGAAGAAGATCCCCGTCCGCACCGAGTAGCCAGGAGGACGACCATGGGCATCATCGACAAGGTCGACCTCGCTGCTTCCGTGGCGGGGCGGCCGGCAGGAGCCGCCCCGCCGGGCCGACGCGCTCGCTCTCCGCGACGACCTGGACCGCTGGTTCGAGCGCCTCATGGGCGAGCCCTGGGGTGCCGCAGCACTCGGCGCGCTCCGCCAGGCGCCGTCCGTCGACGTCCGGGAGACCGACGACGAGCTGATCGTGACGGTCGAGGTCCCCGGGCTCGACCGGGACGACATCGAGCTCACGATCACCCCGGAGGGGCTGACCATCCGCGGCGAGAAGCGCGAGGAGAGCGAAGATCGGCGCGAGGACTGGCGTGGTCGCACAGTCGCGCTACGAGCGCTTTGTCCGGAGCGGTGCCGCTGCCGCCGGGGCTCGACCTCGACCGGGCGGAGGCGCGCGTCAAGAACGGCGTGCTGACCGTCCGCTTCCCGAAGGTAGACGCACGGCCCGGCGCGCCGCATTCCAATCGAGACATGATTCGCCGCCGAGCCTTGAACGGCCGGACGACCTGCGCCAGGGAGGACAGCATGGGGAAGGTGATCGGCATCGACCTCGGGACCACCAACTCGGTCGTCGCGGTGATGGAGGGCGGCGAGCCCCGTCGTCATCCCCAACCAGGAGGGGAGCCGCCTGACCCCGTCGGTCGTCGCCTTCACCAAGGACGGCGAGATCCTCGTCGGCCAGATCGCCAAGCGGCAGGCCGTCACGAATCCCGAGAACACCGTCTTCTCGATCAAGCGGTTCATGGGCCGCCGCTACGACGAGGTCGCAGCAGGAGATCAAGCTCGTCCCCTACAAGGTCGTCAAGGCGCCCAACGGCGACGTCCGGATCGAGATCCGCGGCAAGGAGTACTCCCCGCCCGAGATCTCGGCGATGATCCTGCGCAAGCTCAAGGAGGCCGCCGAGGCCCACCTGGGCGAGAAGGTCACGCCAGGCCGTCATCACCGTGCCGGCCTACTTCAACGACAGCCAGCGCCAGGCCACCAAGGACGCCGGCAAGATCGCCGGCCTCGAGGTCGCTGCGCATCATCAACGAGCCGACCGCCGCCGCGCTCGCCTACGGGCTCGACAAGAAGAAGGACGAGAAGATCGCCGTCTACGACCTCGGCGGCGGCACCTTCGACATCTCGATCCTCGAGGTCGGCGAGGGCGTCTTCGAGGTGCAGGCCACCAACGGCGACACCCACCTCGGCGGCGACGACTTCGACCAGCGCGTGATCGACTGGATCGCCGACGAGTTCACGCAAGGAGCAACGGCATCGACCTGCGCAAGGACCGCATGGCGCTGCAGCGGCTCAAGGAGGCGGCCGAGAAGGCCAAGATCGAGCTCAGCTCGACGCTCGCAGACCGAGATCAACCTGCCGTTCATCACCGCCGACGCGACCGGCCCCAAGCACCTGGCGATGACGCTCACGCCGGGCCAAGCTCGAGCCGCTCGTGGCCGACCTCGTCGAGCGCACCGTCGAGCCCTGCCGCAAGGCCATGAAGGACGCCGAGCTCACCGCGGCCGACATCGACGAGGTCGTCCTGGTCGGCGGCCAGACGCGCATGCCGAAGGTCCAGGAGATGGTCAAGGAGATCTTCGGCAAGGAGCCGCACAAGGGCGTCAACCCCGACGAGGTCGTGGCCGTCGGCGCGGCCATCCAGGGCGGCGTGTCCTCGCGGGCGACGTCAAGGACGTCCTGCTGCTCGACGTCACGCCGCTGTCGCTCGGCGTCGAGACCCTCGGCGGCGTCATGACCATGCTGATCCCGCGCAACACGACCATCCCGACGCAGCAAGAGCGAGACCTTCACCACCGCCGCCGACAACCAGACCGCGGTGACGATCCACGTGCTGCAGGGCGAGCGGCCGCTGGCCGCGCGACAACCGCACGCTCGGCCGCTTCCAGCCTGGACGGCATCCCGCCGGCCCCGCGCGGGCATGCCGCAGATCGAGGTGACCTTCGACATCGACGCCAACGGCATCCTCAACGTGTCCGCCAAGGACAAGGCCACCGGCAAGGAGCAGAAGATCACGATCACCGCGTCGTCGGGCCTGAGCAAGGACGAGGTCGAGCGGATGGTGAAGGAGGCCGAGGCGAATGCCGCCGAGGACGCGCGGCGCCGGCAGGAGATCGAGCTGCGCAACCAGACGGACTCGCTCGTGTACTCGACCGAGCGCACGCTGGCGGAGCAGGGCGCCAAGCTCGCCGAGCCCGACCGCGCGAGCGGTCGAGCAGGCGCTGAACGAGGCGCGCGAAGCCCTGAAGGGCGAGGACGGCGACGAGATCCGGCGCGCGCAGGACAACCTGACGCGCGCGGCCCAGACGCTGGCCGAGGCCGATGTGCCGCCAGAGCTCGAGCGGCGAGTGGCGGCAGAGCGGCCCCGGCAGTTCGCGGGGGCCGCAGGCGGGCGACGTGGTCGACGCCGAGTTCAAGGACGCCGACGACCGGAAGTCCTGACGGACGGGCAGCCGTCGACTCGACCGACGACAGGCGGGAAGGGTCGACGGATCGCTCGGGCATTCGACTGCTCGTCACCGCGAGGCGTCATGCTCGGATCTCACCGATCGGCACCGGCGCACTGGTCGCGCAGAGCGTCGTGTCGGGATGGTTCTGAGCGGTCATGGTCGTCGAACAGGACAGGCCGTCGTCACCGTCGGTCCGCGGCGCGATGGCCATCGAGCGGCGGTACCAGTCGGCCAAGTCGGGGCGCTGCCGGGCTGGATGACGCCGCTTGGCCGGATCGTCACGGAGACGGACTTGCGCGGGCGCTCGACGGCGGCCTATCCGATGGACGGCCCCGAGACCGATGCGCAGCGCAGCCGTCACGGCCGACGAGGTCGAGCGCCTGCGGCAGGCCCTCGACGAGGAGCAGCAGCGGCAGTCTCCGGCTGCTCGCCGACTTCGACAACCTCCGCCGCCGGACGGCGCGCGAGCAGGAGACGGCGCGCCGCGAGGGCGCGGCGCGCGGCGCTCCTGCCGCTCCTGTCGGTGCTCGACACGCTCGAGCGCGCGCTCGCCGCCGGGTCCACCGACCCCGATTTCTACGAGGGCGTGGCGGCCACGCACCGACTGTTCATGACGCGCCCTGCGCGAGGCGGGCGCCGAGCCCGTCGAGAGCGTCGGGCAGCCGTTCGATCCGAAGGTCCACGAGGCGGTCGCCACCGCTGCCGTCCGAGAGCGTCGAGCCCGGGACCGTGGTCCGCGAGGTGCGGCGCGGCTGGCGGCTCGGTGACGAGCTGCTGCGTCCGGCCCAGGTCGTGGTCGCCGCGGCCGCGAGGAGGCCGCCGACTCGTGGCGGTGAAGTTCCGGGACTACTACGAGGTGCTGGGCGTGCCGCGCACCGCCACGGCGGAGGAGATCAAGCGGGTCTACCGCCAGCTCGCGCGCAAGCACCACCCCGATCTCCAGCCGCGCCGCCGAGCGCGCCAAGGCCGCCGAGCGGTTCAAGGAGATCAACGAGGCCTACGAGGTCCTGAGCGATGCCGACAAGCGCGCCAAGTACGACGCGCTCGGCGCGAACTGGAAGAGCGGGATGGACTTCACGCCGCCGCCCGGGCGCGGCGGCGCGAAGCGCCGCGACCGCTCGGCGTTCGGCGAGGATGTCGGCGACGTTCAGCGACTTCTTCGCCTCGCTCTTCGGGCGCGGGCGCGGCGGCGCGGCGGGCGCGGCGAGGCGTGCGGGTCACGATCCCGGGGAGCGACGTCGAGGCCGAGCTGCCGGTGACCCTGGAGGATCTGCTCCGCAGGCGGCCGGCGCCGGATCACGCTCGACGGCGGCCGGAGCCTCGAGGTGGAGATTCCACGTCGGCGTCGCGCGACGGCACCGTCCTGCGCCTGGCCGGCCAGGGCGAGCCGCGGCGTGAACGGCGGGCCGCCGGGCGACCTCTACCTGCGCCTGCGCCTGCGTCCCGCATCCGCGCTACCGCGTGGCCGGCGACGACCTCGAGATGGACCTGCCGCTCTGGCCGTGGCAGGCGGTGCTCGGCGGCCGAGGTGAGGGTCGACACGCCCGGACGGGCCGGTGACGCTCACGGTGCCGGCCGGCACCCAGAGCGGCCGGCGCCTGCGCCTGCGCGGCCGCGGCCTGCCGCGTGCGGACGGCAGTCGCGGCGATCTCTACGCGGTCGTCCGGATCGTGGTGCCCGAGCGCCCGAGCGCGGCGGAGCGCGAGGCGTACGAGGCGCTGCGGCAGCGCCACGGCCCGGCCGCCGGCCGCGGGAGGTCAGCGGCGCATGGCGACCCGGCGCGGACGCCGCTGCAGATGCTGATCACGCGTGCGCGCCGACGCGTGAGCCGCTCTCTCCGCGCGAGGAGCTCGCGGCGGCCGCCGGCATCAGCGCGGCGCGGCTCGCGCGCCTGGTGCGCCTCGGGCTGGTCGAGCCGGCCGCGCCCGGACGTCGGGCGAGTTCGCCGGCGGCCACGCGGCGCGCCTCCGGCGGATGCTCCGCCTGCACCGCGACCTCGGCGTGAACCTCGACCGGCGCCGCCATCATCGTGGACCTGCTGGAGCGGCTCGACCGCCTCGAGGCGGAGCTGGCGCGCCGCGCGCGGCGACGCTGACATCGCGCTGACCCGTCGAGCAAGGAGAAGCGACATGGATCCCAACCGGATGACCGAGAAGGCTCAGGACGCGGTCCGCCAGGCGCAGAGCCTGGCGCAGCGCCAGGGCCAGTCGCAGATCGACGCCGAGCACCTGGCCGTGGCGCTGCTCGAGCCAGGACGGCGGCGTCGCGCGCGCGCGTGGTCGAGAAGGCGGGCGCGAACCCGGCGACGCTGCGTGCAGCGGCTCCAGCAGGCGCTCGACCGCCTGCCCCGCGTCTCGGGGCCCGGGCGCCCAGCCGGGCCAGGTCTACATCTCGCCCGCGCGTGAACGAGGTCCTGACCGGCGCCGAGGCCGAGGCGCAGCGGCATGAAGGACGAGTACGTGAGCGTCGAGCACCTGCTGCTGGCGCTCGCCGACGCTCAAGGACGGCGCGGTGGCCGAGGCGCTTCCGCGCCGCCGGCCTCACCGCGCGACAAGCTGCTCGAGGCGCTGGCCGCCGTCCGAGGCGGCCAGCGGGTGACGAGCCAGACGCCCGAGGGCACCTACGAGGCGCTCGAGAAGTACGGGCGCGATCTCACCGCGCTCGCCCAGCAGGGCAAGCTCGACCCGGTCATCGGCCGCGACGAGGAGATCCGCCGCGTGATCCAGATCCTCTCGCGCCGCACCAAGAACAATCCGGTGCTGATCGGCGCGCCCGGCGTCGGCAAGACGGCGATCGTGGAGGGCCTGGCCCAGCGCATCGTGCGGGGCGACGTGCCCGAGGGCCTCAAGGGCAAGCGCGTCGTGACGCTCGACATGGGCGCGCTGGTCGCCGGCGCCAAGTACCGCGGCGAGTTCGAGGAGCGGCTCAAGGCGGTGCTCAAGGCCGTCCAGGACGCGCAGGGCGAGATCATCCTCTTCATCGACGAGCTGCACACGGTGGTGGGCGCGGGCGCCGCCGAGGGCGCCATGGACGCGCAGCAATCTGCTGAAGCCCGCGCTGGCGCGCGGCGAGCTGCACTGCATCGGCGCGACGACGCTCGACGAGTACAAGAAGCACATCGAGAAGGACGCGGCGCTGGAGCGCCGGTTCCAGCCGGTCATGGTCGACCAGCCGACGGTGGAGGACACGATCTCGATCCTGCGCGGCCTGCAAGGAGCGCTACGAGGTCCACCACGGCGTCCGCATCAAGGACGCCGCGCTGGTGGCGGCCGCCGTGCTCTCGGACCGCTACATCGCCGACCGGTTCCTGCCCGACAAGGCCATCGACCTCGTCGACGAGGCGGCGGCGCGGCTCCGGACGGAGATCGACTCGATGCCGGCCGAGCTGGACGAGATCACGCGGCGCATCCTGCAGCTCGAGATCGAGCGCGAGGCGCTGAAGAAGGAGACCGACGCCGCCTCCCGGGACCGGCTGGACGAAGCTCGAGAAGGAGCTGACCGACCTGCAGGCCCAGGCCAAGACGCTGCGCGAGCAGTGGGAGCGCGAGAAGGCGGCCATCGAGCGGCCGCGCCAGCTCGCAAGCGCATCGAGGAGGTCAAGCTCGAGATCGACAAGGCGATGCGCGCCTACGACCTGAACCGCGTGGCCGAGCTGCAGTACGGCACGCTGGCCGCAGCTCGAGCGGGAGCTGAAGGAGCTGGAGGCACAGCGCCGAGGCCGCGCGGCGGGCGGCGGCTCATCAAGGAGGAGGTGGACGAGGAGGACATCGCCGAGGTCGTCTCGCGCTGGACGGGCATCCCGGTCTCGAAGCTGATGGAAGGGCGAGATGCAGAAGCTCCTCCGGCTCGAGGAGGAGCTGCACCAGCGCGTGGTCGGCCAGGACGAGGCGGTGCGCGCGGTGGCCGACGCGGTGATCCGCGCCCGGGCCGGCATCAAGGACCCCAAGCGCCCCATCGGCTCGTTCCTCTTCCTCGGCCCCACCGGCGTCGGCAAGACCGAGCTGGCGCGCGCGCTGGCCGCGACGCTCTTCGACGACGAGGACAACATGATCCGCCTCGACATGTCCGAGTACATGGAGAAGCACACGGTGGCGCGGCTCATCGGCGCCCCGCCCGGCTACGTCGGCTACGAGGAGGGCGGCCAGCTCACCGAGGCGGTGCGGCGCAAGCCCTACTCCGTCGTGCTGCTCGACGAGATCGAGAAGGCGCACCCGGACGTCTTCAACGTGCTCCTGCAGGTGCTCGACGACGGCCGGCTGACCGACGGCCAGGGCCGCACGGTGAACTTCAAGAACACCGTGATCATCATGACCTCGAACATCGGCAGCCAGCTCATCCTCGAGATGCGCGGGGCCGACGAGCGCAGCCTATCAGCGGATGCGCGAGCAGGTCCTCGAGGCGCTCCGCCGCCAGTTCCGGCCGGAGTTCCTGAACCGCGTCGACGAGATCGTGGTCTTCCGCGCCCTGACCGAGGCGGAGCTCGCGAAGATCGTCGAGATCCAGCTCGAGGGGCTGCGGCGCGCGGCTGGCCGAGCGGCGGATCGACGCTCGAGGTCACGGAGGCGGCCCGGGCCTATCTGGCGCGCGTCGGCTACGACCCCGTCTTCGGCGCGCGGCCGCTCAAGCGCGCGATCCAGCGCGAGGTCGAGACGCCGGTCGCGCGGCTGATCGTGGCCGGCAAGCTCCGCGACGGCGGCACGGTGCGCGTGGACGTGGCCGGCGACGCGCTGCGTGTCGAGGCGGTGGCCGGCGCGCCGCGGAGGCGGGCCGCATGAGGCCGTTCGAGGACGCGATGGCGGGGAGCTGGCGGGGCTGCTGCGTGCGGGCGTGCCGGTGCGCGCGGTCCACCTCACCGTGCGCGAGCTCGTCGTCGCCCGCCTGGAGCGCGGACCGCTCGGCGCCCGCGAGGTGAGCGAGAGCGGTGGAGGCGACGGTGCGCGCGGCCTGCCGTCTGGTGCGGGAGCTGGACGCCCCGGAGGAGCTGGTCGAGACCGTCTGCCGCGCGGCGCTGGAGGCGGTGCGCGGCCACGGCGGGGAGAGCGCCCGCTGGCTCGCCGAGGCGACGAGCGCCGCGCACGCCGTGCTCGATCAGCTCTCGCTCGAGCGGCCGGAGGAGCTGAGCTGGCACTTCGTCGCCCGGCGGCTCTCGCGCTGGTCGGTCCATGGATCCGAAGAGCGAATCGAGGAGGAAGCGCACATGAACGGCAGATTGACATCGATCTGGCAGTGTTGGCCAAGAACTGGTGGATCGTGGCCCTGCGGGGTGTCGTCGCGATCCTCTTCGGCATCCTCACGGCGCTCGTGCCCGGCGCTCACCCTGGCCGTCCTGGTGCTGCTCTTCGGCGCGTATGCCCTGATCGAGGGCGGCTTCAACATCATCGCCGCAGTCCGGGGTGCGGCCGGCGACCGCCCGTGGTGGGCGCTGCTCCTCGAGGGCCTGGTGAGCGTCGCCGCGGGGGTCATCGCGTTCGTCATGCCCGGTCTCACGGCCCTAGCGCTCGTGTACCTGATCGCGGCCTGGGCCGTCCTCACCGGCGTCCTCGAGATCGCCGCCGCCGTCAGGCTGCGCAAGCACATCACGGGGGAGTGGTGGCTCGCGCTGACCGGCGTGCTGTCGATCGCCTTCGGTGTCCTCGTGTCACTCGATCCGGGCGCCGGGGCCCTGGTCATGGTCCTCTGGATCGGCGCCTACGCGATCGTGTTCGGCGTCCTGCTCGTCGCGCTGGCATTTCGACTCCGCGGGTTGTCGGAACAGGTGCCGGTGTCGGTCGCGCGCGCAGCGTAGACGACAAGGAGAGCTCGATGCGGCGATGGCAGACGTGGTTCTTCGGGCGATGGGTCCAGCTGCTGTTCTGGCTCGTGATCGTGGGCATCGGCTGGATGGTGGTGCAGCCTCGCGCCGGAGGCCCGCACCTCTGGTGGCCGTTCAGAGCCCGCCCGGCCCCGGCTCTCACTCGTGGAGGCGCCGCCCGCTCCGCGCCGCCCGGTGGCTGGACAGTCGTGGCCAAGGCCGCGATGCCAGCCGTGGTCAACATCGCCTCGGCCAAGACGGTCCGGGGGCTCGAGGGATCGTCGGCGCCGTTCTTCTCCGACCCGTTCTTCCGCTTCTTCCACGCTCCGAGCCGGCGCCCCAGCGCGAGCGGAGCCTGGGCTCGGGGGTCATCGTCACCCGGGACGGCTACGTCCTCACCAACAACCACGTCGTCGACGGCGCCGAGGACATCCGCGTGACGCTCAGCGACCGGCGCGAGCTCAAGGCCAAGCTCGTCGGCACCGACCCCAAGACCGACCTCGCCGTGCTCAAGCTGCCGGGCTCCGGCTACTTCCACCGTTCCCGCTCGGCGACTCGAGCCGGGTCGAGGTGGCCGAGGTCGTGCTCGCGATCGGCAATCCGTTCGGGCTCGGCCAGACGGTGACGATGGGCATCGTGAGCGCAAGGGCGCGCCAACGTGGGGATCGCGGACTACGAGGACTTCATCCAGACCGACGCCGCGATCAACCCCGGCAACTCGGGCGGCGCGCTCGTCAACGCGAACGGCGAGCTCGTCGGCATCAACACCGCGATCTCAGCGCAGAGCGGCGGCTACATGGGCATCGGCTTCGCGGTCCCCATCAACATGGCGCGTGCAGGTCATGGACCAGCTCGTCACGCACGGACGACTGAACCGCGGATACCTCGGCGTCTCCGTGCAGGACATGACCCCGGCGCTCGCCCGCGGGCTGGGCCTGTCCGTCGACGCGCGGCATTCTCGTGTCCGACGTCATCGCCCGGCGGCCCCGCCGCGCAGGCCGGCCTCCAGCGCGGCGACGTGATCACCGGCGTCGACGGCCAGTCGGTGACCGACGTCGGCCACTTCCGCAATCTCGTGGCCGGCATGGCCCCCGGCACGCACGTGCAGCTCACGGTCCTGCGCAACGGGCGCCAGCAGACCGCGGAGGTCGTCATCGGCGAGATGCCCGAGCGGGCGCGGCCCGTGCCGCCGCGGCGCCGACCCGGCGGCCGGGCGGGGCTCCGGGCGTCACCGTGACCGACGTCACGCCGGAGATGGCGCAGCAGCTCGGCCTCCGCCAGCCGCCCAGGGCGCGGTGGTCGAAGTGGCGCCCGGCGGACCGGCGGCCGAGGCGGGGCTCCGCCCGGGCGACGTCATCCAGGAGGTCGAACCGCCAGCCCGTACGCTCGCCGCGGGATTTCGCCCAGGCCGTCGAGCAGGCAGCCGATCGGGATCGTGGTTCACGCGTGGGAACCGCGGCGGCTATGACCGTTCCTGACGTCGTGCTTCGGGCGGACCGCGTGATTCCCCTGCGCGACTCCGTCAGACGCGCAGCAGTCCCTTCGTGACGTGGGCCCTGATCGGCACCAACGTGTGGGTGTTCTTCTACGAGCTGGTGCTCGGATCGTCCGTCGAGGACTTCATCCGGACGTGGGGATTCGTGCCGGCGCACTACTTCGTGCTCGCCGAGATCGATCCGTCGGACTGGACGCGGTTCGTGCCGATCTTCACGTCGATGTTCCTCCACGGCGGGATGGATGCACCTGATCGGCAACATGCTCTACCTGTGGATCTTCGGCGACAACGTCGAGGACCGCATCGGCCACGTGCGCTACCTCGGGCTTCTACCTGCTGCCGGGCTTCGCGCGGCGCTCACGCATGCGTACCTCGAACCCGGACTCGACGCGTTCCGACGGTCGGCGCCAGCGGCGCCATCAGCGGCGTGCTCGGCGCGTACCTCTGATGTTTCCGTCACGCGCGAGTGCTCACGCTCGTCCCGCTCGTCTTCATCATCGTCGACGTGATCGAGGTCCCAGCGGTTCTCTATCTCGGGATCTGGTTTCTCATGCAGCTCGTGAGCGGGACGCTCACCCTCGACGATCGCCCCGGACGCGGGCGGCGTGGCGTGGTGGGCCCACGTCGGGGGCTTCGTCGCCGGCATCCTGCTCGCGCGGCTGCTGGAGCGGCGCGAGCCTCGCCGCGCCTGGCGGGAGGAATACGCGGCGTGGTGATCACGAACGCGTCATCCCAGGGAGGACTCGATGGGCATCGCTGATCTTCTCTGGTTCTTCTTCATGTTCTCGGCCCTGCAGCCGTCATCCGGCAGAAGATGCTGGAGGCCAGCCGACTACCGCGTCCTGAACCGCTTCGAGCAGACGCGGAAGAGCCGGGCCATCGCGCTCGTCCACCGCCAGGAGACGATGAGCTTCCTCGGCTTCCCGCTCATGCGCTACATCGACGTGAACGACTCGGAGGAGGTGCTGCGCGCGATCAAGCTGACCGATCCGGACTGCCCCATCGACCTCATCGTGCACACGCCGGGAGGCCTCGTGCTGGCCGCGGGCCAGATCGCTCACGCGCTCAAGCGCCACCGGGCGAAGGTGACCGTGTTCGTGCCCCACTACGCGATGTCGGGCGGGACGCTGATCTGCGCTCGCCGCCGACGAGATCGTGATGGACACCAACGCGGTGCTGGGTCCGGTCGATCCGCAGCTGGGGCAGTCGCCGGCGGCCTCGATGCTGACGGTGCTCGAGCGAAAGAAGCCGGAGGACATCGAGGACCAGACGCTGATCCTCGCCGACGTCGCGCGGAAGGCGATCGTCCAGGTGCGGCGGACGGTGCAGGAGCTCCTGTGCCGAGCGCATGCACCAGGAACAGGCGGCCTCTCTGGCGGATAAGCTGGCCGACCGGCACGTGGACGCACGACTACGCGATCAGGCCGGAGGAGGCCAAGGCGCTCGGGTTGCCGGTGAGCACCGAGATGCCGGAGGACGTCTACCAGTTCATGAGCCTGTTCCCGCAGCCGACGCGCACCACCCCCTCGGTCGAGTACGTGCCGATGCCCTCATCGCGGCGCAGGGGACGTCCAACGGCTGGAGTGCGAAGTGGGCTACGAGACCTGGGGGATCGGTCGACGGCTCGCTCGCCGGGGTTTTGCCGAGGGTTTCCGGGTCGCGGAGGGCGGCCTGGCCCTCGGCACCGGCGAGCACGCTGCGCCCGCGGGACCTCGTGATCCGTTGCTTCTATCGCTTCGAGGGTATCTCGGATCCCGACGACATGGCGATTGTCTACGCCGTCGAGAGCCGCAGCGGCCTCCGCGGAACGCTCGTCGACGCGTTCGGCACCTACGCCAACCCCGCGCTCGGCGCCTTCTTCCGCGACGTCGCGGTTCGTCGCTCGCGGCTTCCAGGCACGCCGGGTGGCACGGGCCTCGGCTGAGTCCCGGC
>CAVZOE010000037.1:0-832339 GCA_963776725.1 uncultured Candidatus Rokubacteria bacterium
CCGACCGGTCTAGAACGCTGGGCTCGGCGGCGACCCGTCTGCGAGGTCGAGTGTGCAGTAGGCCACGGTGGCGGTAGGTAGCTACACACTCGGCGAGTGGTTCACTCGCAGCCTGATCACCTAGGATCACCCAGCTGGTGCAGCACGAGGTCGAGGTCGGGCCACGCCGGCCCGTCGCCCAGGATCTCCTGGACGCATCGAGCGAACAGCCACCGGCGGACCCGCTCGGCGTCGAGGCCGGCGAGGTCGGCGACCTCGGTCAGCAGCCCGATCGGGTCGGCGTGGAGCGAGTCGTTGCAGTTCAGGAGGTGCTGCAGCACGTCGTAGTGCGGGTCGCCGACGTAGGGCTTGGGATCGATGAGCAGCCACGGGCGGCGCTCGCCGGACAGCACGTTGCCGGCGTGCAGGTCGGTGAACAGCAGCACGTCGGTCGGTGCGGTGCGCGCCAGCTCGCGGAACAGCGCCAGCCCGTCGCGGGCCAGCCCGGCGTCGAGTCGTCCCGGGTCGGCGGCGAGGCGGACCTCGGCGCGCGCCACCCAGTCGTCGGCCATGACCGACAGCGGACGGAACGGATGGTCGGACGGCAGGTCGACGGCCCAGACCGACCGGAGCAGGTCGGTGACGACGACGTGCTGCTCGGCCTCCGGGCGTCCGCGCAACTCGGCTCCCGGGCGGCATCGCTCGAGCAGCATCGCGGTGGCGTCGCCGGTCCGCATCGGTGCTCGATACCGCGTACACCTCGACCGCGCCCCGGCCTGCCGAGCGCGGCCAGGCCCTCCGCCTCGTGCCGCGCCTCGGTGTGCTGCCACGCCACCTTGAGCACGACCGTCGCGTCCGTCGCGGTCGACGCCCGGCGCGACCCACGAGCAGTTGCCGCCCGGCTCGAACGGATCGCCGAGCTCCAGCCCCCAGCGAGCGGTCAGCTCCTCGACCCGGCCGGGCAGCGCGGCCAGCCAGTCCACCCGGGCCGGCCCGCCGACGTCGGTCGAGGCCTGCAGGAAGGTCGGCACCCGCAGCTTCGACGTCACGCGACGCACCCTATGGCGTGGTGCCGATCACCGACCCGAGAGTTCTGATGAGCAACGGTCAATGCTCGGTCATCTGATGATCGCGTGCCAGAAACATGGCGTTCATCCACGATCCGTAGCGTCGCGGCCATGACCTTGACCTACATCCTGCGAGTGTGGATGCCCGATCGTCCCGGTGCGCTGGGCCAGGTGGCCAGCCGGGTCGGCGCGGTCGGCGGCGACGTCGTGGGCATCGACATCCTCGAGCGGGGCGCCGGCCGGGCCATCGACGAGCTCGTCGTCGAGCTGCCCGGGCGCCGACCTGGTCGACCTGCTGCATCGCCGAGATGCAGCAGGTCGACGGCGTCGACGTCGAGTCGATCACGCCCGGCGGCCGACTCGCTGCGCGACCCGCGGCTCGACGCGCTCGAGACGGCGGCCATCCTCGTCGGGCGCCTCGACCCGGTCGAGCGCGCTCGACGAGCTGTGCGTCGCACTCGGTCCGCACGATCGGCGCCGCCTGGTCGGTGGTCGTCGAGCTCGAGGGCACCGAGATCGTGGCCGCAGCGAGGGCGACGCCCCGGCGGTGCCGTGGCTCGTGGCCTTCGTGCAGGGCAGCCAGTCGTCGGCCAAGGTCGCCGGCGGCGACGGCGGTCCCGACGACGTGATCTGGGCGCCGCTGCCCGGCACGGGCATGGCGCTCGTGCTCGGCCGCGACGGCACGCCGTTCCGTGCCCGGGAGCGGCGCCAGGCGGCAGCGCTGGCGCGGATCGTCGACACTCGATTTCGCGAGCTGACCGCGCCTCGAGGCCCGCCGCGCTGCACCCGTCCTGCGCGCTGAGCCGGCGCCGGCCTGCGGTGGCAGTCCGTGGCCCAGTCCCGGGCCCGCTCGACGGCGCGGCGCCACCGGGCGTAGGCCTCGTCGGCCGTCGGCCGGCTCGGCGGCCGGCTCGACCTCGGGTGTCGAGCACCCAGTTGGCGGCGATGTCGTCGGTCGAGCCCCAGACGCCCTCGGCCAGCCCGGCGAGGTAGGCCGCGCCGAGCGCGGTGGTCTCGGGCACGGTCGGTCGGCTCGACGGGCACCTGCAGCTGGTCGGCCTGCAGCTGCAGCAGCAGGTCGCATGACCGACGCGCCGCCGTCGGCCCGCAGCTCGAGCACCTCGCGGCCCGACGCGGCCGACCATGGCCTCGACCACGTCGCGGGTCTGGAAGGCCATGGCCTCGACCACGGCCCGGGCCAGGTGGGCCCGGCCGGTGCCCCGGGTGATGCCGAGCAGCGTGCCGCGGGCGTAGGGATCCCACCACGGGCTGCCCAGGCCGGTGAAGGCGGGCACGAGCACGACGCCTTCGGTGTCGGGGATCGACGCGGCCAGCGGCCCGATCTCGGCCGCGTCGGCGATGATGCCGAGCCCGTCGCGCAGCCACTGCACGGCGGCGCCGGTGACGAAGATGGCGCCTTCGAGGGCGTAGTGGGTGACCGGGCGATCGCCGGGCCGCCGAGCGCCTCGCCGGGGAGCGTCCAGGCCACGGTGGTGAGCAGCCCGTCGACCGGGTCGGGGCACGTCTCGCCCGACGTTCATCAGCACGAACGAGCCGGTGCCGTAGGTGTTCTTCGTCATGCCCGGCTCGAAGCAGGCCTGGCCGAACAGCGCCGCCTGCTGGTCGCCGGCGATGCCGCTGATCGGGATGCCGCCGCCGACGCCGACCGTGCCGTCCGCGGTCACGCCGAACCGCCCGCTCGACGGCCGCACCTCGCGGCAGCATCGTCGGCCGGCACGCCGAACAGGTCGCACAGCTCGGTCGACCAGGCCAGCGACCGGATGTCGAACAGCATCGTGCGGCTGGCGTTGGACGACGTCGGTGGCGTGCACGCGCCGTCGCCGCCGGTCAGGTTCCACAGCAGCCACGAGTCGATGGTGCCGAAGGCGAGGTCGGCGTCCGGCCTCGACGCCGCCCTCGGTGAGCAGCCACTCGAGCTTGGTGGCCGAGAAGTACGGGTCGAGCACCAGGCCGGTGGTGGCCCGCACCAGCGGCAGGTGGCCGGCCTCGCGCAGCTCGTCGCAGCGGGCCGCCGTGCGCCGGTCCTGCCACACGATCGCCCGGTGCACGCGGCCGGCCGGTGCGCCGGTCCCAGACCACGATGGTCTCGCGCTGGTCGGTGATGCCGATGGCGGCCACCGGCCTGCCGTCGCGGCCAGCGCGGCGCCCAGCTCGCCGAGCGTCGTCCTGCACGCGCGTCCCAGATCTCGGTGGCGTCGTGCTCGACCCAGCCGGGCTGCGGGAAGTACTGGGGGAACTCGCGGTAGGCGGAGCCGACGACCGTGCCGGCCCGGTCGAACGGCGATCGCCCGCACGCCGGTGGTGCCCGCATCGATGGCGATCACGACGGCCATGGCGCGACGAGGCTACGCAGAGTCGACCGGCTCACGTAGGGTGAGGGCCGATCGCGAGCCGTCGACGCTCAGGAGGAGACCGACATGCGGGTCGCGATGCTCACCGGCGGCGGCGACTGCCCCGGCCTGAACGCGGTGATCCGGGCCGTCGTGCGCAAGGGCGAGCGCGCAGTTCGGCGACGAGCTGCTCGGCTTCCTCGACGGCTGGCGGGGCGTGATCGACGGCGAGACCATGCCGCTCGACGTCGACGCCATGCGCGGCACGCTGCCGCGGGGCGGCACCGTGCTCGGCTCGTCGCGCACCAACCCGTTCAAGATCGACGGCGGGGTCGAGCGCGTGCCGGGCCACGCTCGAGCGGCTCGGCATCGACGCGCTCATCGCCATCGGCGGCGAGGACACGCTGGGCGTCGCCGACAAGCTGGCGGCCGACGGCGTGCCCGTGGTCGGCGTGCCCAAGACCATCGACAACGACCTGTCGCGCCACCGAGCTGACCTTCGGCTTCGACACCGCGGTGCAGATCGCCACCGAGGCCATCGACCGGCTGCACACCACGGCCGAGTCGCACGACCGGGTGATGGTGTGCGAGGTCATGGGCCGCCACGCCGGGCACATCGCGGTGTGGGCGGGCATCGCCGGCGGCGCGACGATGATCCTCATCCCCGAGGAGCCGTTCGACATCGAGGCGGTGTGCGACGCGCTCGTGCGCCGCCACGACCAGGGCAACTACGCCTCGATCGTCGTGGTCGCCGAGGGCGCCACGCCCAAGGAGGGCACGATGGCCACCGTGTCGGGCGAGGTCGACCAGTTCGGCCACGTCCGCCTCGGCGGCATCGGCCAGCAGCTGCGCCGAGGAGATCGAGGCCCGCACCGGCTACGAGACCCGCGTGACGATCCTCGGCCACGTGCAGCGGGGCGGCACGCCGACCGCGTTCGACCGGGTGCTGGCCACCCGGTTCGGCGTCGCCGCCATCGACGCCGTGCACGACGGCGCCTTCGGCACGATGGTGGCGCTGCAGGCCGGCGAGATCGTGCGGGTGCCGCTGGCCGCCGGCGTCGGCCAGCCCAAGCTGGTCGACCCGGCGCTCTACCACGGCGTCGCCGAGGTGTTCTTCGCCGGCTGAGCGTGGAGCCGGAGGTCCGCCGTGCTACGTCCCGGGGCGCGGCGTCGTGACCGGTCGACCTGGCGATCGTCAGCCGGGGGTCGGTGCGCTCGGGGCGCCGACGTCGGGTGACGGGTGGTCAGCCGTGGTGATGGAGGCGGCGTCAGTGGGTCGAGGTCGGGTAGTCGTCGGCGGGTGATCGACCTGGCCGACGCTCGGACGCGCGTGGCTCGTCGAGGCGGGACCGCGGCCGGCTCGCCGTCGATCGAGAAGCGCACGCCGTGGATGCCGGGTGATGGCGGTGGCCGTGTAGACGATCTGGGCCGCGGCCAGCCGCTGGCCGGCTGCCCTCGACCGCGCCCAGGTCGGACAGGTCGAGGTCGAGCACGCCGCCGTCGACGGTGGCGTTGAGCACCTGCGACGTCGGCGGGATGGCGTTGGTGAGGTCGTTGCCGCTGCTGTTCTGCTGCGGCTGCTGGGCGATCAGCTGCTCGATCACCTGGCGGGGGCAGGTCGGCCGTGTCGACCACGTTGACGATGTCGGCGTCGATCGGGGCGAGCGCCTCGGTGTCGCCCTTGGTCGACACGAGGAACAGCTCGTGGCGACGCGGCTCAGGCCGGCCGCGCTCGACGGCGTCGGTGGTGGTCGTGGGCTGCTCGACGAGGGTCTGGCGGGAGCGCGTCGCGGTCGATCGGGCGGGCGGTGGCCTCGGTGGGGATGCCGCAGCCGGCGGCCAGCAGCCACGACGGCGACGGCGACGAGCAGCAGCGCGACCAGCAGCGGGACGGGTCGTGCGCCGGGGACGGGTCACGTGGCCGGCTCCTCCTCGGGCATCGGGCGCCGCGCTGTCGGGGGTCTCGGGTGCGGCCTGATCGATCGAGGGCCGCCGTCGTCCTCGTCGGACGCGAGCGGGCACGACCGGCAGCTCGACCACGAAGCGGGCGCCGGACCGGCCGTCGCGCCGATCCTCGACCCACACCCGCCGCCGTGCAGGCGCACGTGCTCGTCGACGAGGGCCAGGCCGAGGCCGACGCCGCTGTCGCTGGCCCGGTTGCCGCCCTCGCTGCCGCGCGAGAAGCGGTCGAAGATGACCTCGCGCTCGGCTTCGGCCACGCCGTGGCCCTCGTCCTCGACGGCGATCTGCACCGCGTCGCCGACGCAGCTCGATGTTCACGCCGGTCGCGCCGCCGGCGTACTTGTCGGCGTTGTCGAGCAGGTTGGCCAGCACCCGGGCGAAGCGGCGCTTGTCGACCCGGACCACGACCGTCGCTGACCTCGTCGTCGTAGCGCACCGGGCACGCCGCCGCCGCCGAGGACGCTCACCGCCTGGATCACCATCTCGGCGACGAGCACCTCCTCGAGGTGGAGCTTGATGGCGCCGGCGTCGAAGCGGGAGATCTCGAGCAGGTCCTCGACGAGCTGCTGGAAGCGGTCGACGTCGGCCGACAGGAGGTCGAGCGCGGTCTGGGCCCGCTCGGGCATCTCGTCGCGGCTGTTCTCGAGCACCTCGACCGAGGCGGCCAGCGTCATGAGCGGCGAGCGCAGCTCGTGGCTCACCTCGGACGCGAACCGGGCGTCGCGGTCGATCCGGTCCTCGAGCGCCTGGGCCATGTGGTTGAACGGCACGGCCAGCACGTCGAGGTCGGGGTCGTCGCCGACGGTGAGGCGGGTGTCGAGCCGCCCGCCGGCGATGGCCTCGGCGGCCGCGCCGACGTCGAGCAGCGGGCGCAGCGCCGCCGGGCCGCCCACCAGCCGAGGAGGCCGCCGGCCAGCGTCGTGATGGCCGAGGCGCCGAGCAGCGTGATGGCCAGGTTCTCGAGGGTTCGCTCGAGCTCGTCGAGCGAGACCACCTCGAAGTAGGCGGTGCGTCGACGGCCGGGCGCGGTGATGGGCACGCCGACGGCGATGTAGGGGCTCGCCGTCGTGGATGAAGCGCATGCGGGCCGGGTTGCCGGCCGCCACCTGGTCGCGCAGCGACTGCGGGGAGCGTCGTCGCGGTCGAACTCGACGGGGTTCTTCGAGCTCCACCGGTCGCTGTAGCTCGAGCACCGGCTGCGCGCCCTCGGGCGTGGGCAGCGACCCGATGAGGCTCTCGATGTCGGCTGATCGTGGTCGGGCCCGCGGCTCGGACTGTCGACGAGCGTGCCGGCGTTGCCGAACGGCCTGCGGCACCGCGGTGTCCTCGCGCTGCTTGAGCAGGTTCTCGCGGGTGAGCCCGAAGGTGGTGACCGACGAGGAACGGCCGACAGCAGCGCGGCACCGAGGGCGAAGGTGAGCGTGAGCCGGGCACGGAGGCCGAGTCGGCGCTCGATGCGGTCGGGCCTGTGAGCGCCGGAGGCGCACGGCCGGAGCGTGTCCTGGCGTCAGGTCTGGAGCTTGTAGCCGAGCCCCCGCACCGTCACGACGTGGCGGGGGTTGGCCGGGTCGGCCTCGATCTTGGTGCGCAGCCGGCGGACGTGGACGTCGACCAGGCGACCGTCGCCGAAGTAACCGTAGCCCCAGACCCGCTCGAGCAGGACCTCGCGGCTGAACACCCGACCCGGGCTCGAGGCCAGCTCGACGAGCAGGCGGAACTCGGTCTTGGTGAGGTGCACCTCGGCGCCGTCGCGCAGCACCATGCCCTCGTCGGGGATGATCTCGAGGTCGCCGAACTTGAGGTGGGCGACGGCCGGATCGGTGGTGCGGGCCCGGCGCAGCAGGGCCCGGATGCGGGCCGAGAGCTCCTTCGGGGCGAACGGCTTGGTGAGGTAGTCGTCGGCGCCGGCCTCGAGCCCGGCCACCACGTCGTGGGTGTCGGCCCGGGCGGTGACCATGACGATCGGGACGTCGCTGCTGCGGCGGATCGACCGGCAGACCTCGAAGCCGTCGATGCCCGGGCAGCATGATGTCGATCAGCACGACGTCGGTCGGGTGGCGGTTGAACGACTCGAGGGCGTCCTCGCCGTTGTCGGCCTCCTCGACGATCCAGCCCTCGTCCTCGAGGGCCATCTTGACCGCGGTGCGGATGCGTTCGTCGTCTTCGACGGTCAGGATGCGGGTTCCCACCGCCCCATGGTGCCCGATCGGCGCGCCGGAAATGGCCGATACCCGCGCAATTCGTCGACGCGCTCGGTCGGCCCCGGCGCCGCGGAGCAGCGCGCCGACGAGCGGGCTCGAGCAGCGCCGGGCGGCGCGGCCAGCACGCGACAGGCCGCGACGGCGGTCCGCCGTGCGAGGTTCTGCACGACGGCGCCCGGCCTCGCGGGCGATCAGCGTCGCCGGCGGCCATGTCCCACGGCGGCCAGGCCCAGCTCGTACGTAGGCGTCGACCCGGCCGCAGGCCACCGAGCACAGGTCGAGCGGCGGCCGACCCGACCCGGCGGATGTCGCGGACGCGGCCGATCACGCCGGCGATCACGCCGGCCTGGCGGGCCCGCCGGTCGGGGTCGTAGGAGAAGCCGGTGGCCAGCAGCGCCTGGCCGAGGTCGGTCACCGGTCGAGCACCGGATCGGCCTGACCGTTGCGGGTGCTGCCCCGGCCGCCGGCGGCACGGAACACGTCGTCGAGCAGCGGGTCGATCACCACGCCGGCGAGCAGCTCGCCCGCTGCACGCCGTCGTCGACCGTCGCCGGGTCGATGCGCTCGGCGGCGATCGAGACCGAGAAGCCGGGATGGCGGTAGAGGTAGTTGGTGGTGCCGTCGAGCGGGTCGATGACCCAGCGGATGCCGCTGGTGCCCGGCGCGGTCGGCGCCCTCCTCGCCGAGGATGCCGTCGTCGGGCCGGGCCGCCAGCAGCGCGTCGACGATCAGGCTGCTCGGAGGCCCGGTCGATCTCGGTCACCATGTCGGTGCCGCTCGACTTGGTGCTCACCGACGTCCGCTCGCGGTCGAGCCCGTCGAGCAGCAGGGCCGCGGCCTGGCGCCCGACCTGCTCGGCCAGCTCGACGAGGTCCTGCGGGGTCGGGGGTGGTCATGGCGCCATCTTGGCCGCTTGTACGGTGGCGCCGTGCAACGGGTCCTCGCCGTCTACGCCCACCCCGACGATCCCGAGGTCTCGTGCGCCGGGACCCTCGCCCGCTGGGCCGACGAGGGTGCCGAGGTGCACCTGGTCGATCTGCGCCCGGGGCGACAAGGGCAGCCACGACCCCGACGTCGACCCCGATCGAGCTGACCCGCGTGCGCGGCGCCGAGGCCGGCCGCCGCCGCGGCGGTGCTCGGCCTGACCAGCCACGAGAACCTCGGCCTCCCCGACGGCGAGGTCGACAACACGCTCGAGCTGCGGGCCCGGCTGGTCGAGCGCATCCGCGCGGTCCGCCCCGACGTCGTGGTGTCGTGCGACCCGACCGCGGTGTTCTTCGGCAGCCGCTACGTGAACCACCACGACCACCGCGGCGTGGGCTTCGCGGTGCTCGACGCCTGCGCACCGGCGGCGTCGAGCCCGCTCTACTTCCCCGACGCGGGAGCGCCGCACCGGGTGCCGCACGATCTACCTCTCGGGAACGCTCGAACCCGACACCTGGGAGGACATCGGCTCCACGCTCGACCGCAAGGTCGAGGCGCTGCGCTGCCACCGCAGCCAGGTCGGCGACGACCTCGAGCTGGTCGGCGAGGTCGTGCGCCGGCGGGCGGCGTCCGCGGGCGCCGAGGCCGGCCTGGCCCACGCCGAGTCGTTCCGCGTGCTCGGGCTCTGACGGCCGGCATCGGCGGACCGGGCGCACCGGCGGAGCAGGTCCGCTACGTTGTCGGCGAAACACGACTGAAGGGGTGGCTGTGAACGCTCGAGGAACTGGGACCCGCTATCTCGCTGGCTGCCGTGGCGGTCGCCGCGTTGGCGATCGGGGCGGCGGGCTGCAGCTCGGATTCGAAGTCGAGCGGCGACGACACGCCCACGGTCGACGGCGGCGCCGCGGACCGACAACGGCACCACCGAGGCCGACCTCAAGACGGCGGCCACCGCCGCTGGCCGCCGGCCAACCTGCAGGACTCGGCCGACTCCTACGCCTACCTCTCGGCCAAGCTGCAAGGCGAAGTTCACCGACGCCGCAGTGGACCGCCAACCAGCACCAGATCGCCGACGGGCCTCAAGACGGCGCTGCCGGCGTTCAAGGACGCCAAGGTCGGCACCGTGACGGTGCGCAACGTGACCCCGATGTCGGGCGAGGCCCAGGTCGTCGTGCTCGACTCGAGCGGCGCCGAGCTGGTCGAGCGCCGCCGACGCCGAGCTGGAGCACGTGGGTCGTCGAGGACGGCCTGTGGGTCACCAACGACTGCCCGGCCGCCTCGGAGCTCGCCGGCGGCTGATCGGCCGGTCGGCCTGACGTCAGCGCACCCGCGGTCGCTTCGACTGCGGGATGGCCGGCCGCTCGGGTCCGGTGGGTCGGCGCTGGATCGTGCGCCACTCGCCCATGGCCCGCAGGGCCAGCACCACCACGACGGCCACCCCGCCGGCGCCGATCAGCGCGCCGACCAGCGCGCCGATGGCGTCGGGGGTGGCGCAGTCGCCCTGGCACTGCAGGTCGGTGAAGCCCCAGCCGATGAACGCGCCGATCGGCGCCCGACACGACGATGGCCACGAACCCGAGCGCCCGGGCGGTGACCGACGGCAGGGCGGTGGGCGGGCGGTCGGCCGGCGGCGCATCGGCGGCGGATCGATCGATCGGGTCGGGAGACATCGCCCGACATCGTACGGGGCAGTTCGCGCCGAGGTGGTGCCCGCCGGCAGGTGGTTGCGCCCTAGAGTGACCGCCCGTGAAGACCTTGGTCGTGCTGCCCACCTACAACGAGGCCGAGAACATCGACGATCGTCCTCGATCTGATCCGCGAGCACACGCCCGCGGCGAGCGTGCTCGTCGTCGACGACGGCAGCCCCGACGGCACCGCCGACCTGGCCGAGAAGTGGGGCGCCGAGCACGGCGCGGTCGACGTCCTGCGCCGCAGCCGAGAAGTCCGGGCTGGGTTCGGCCTACCGCGCCGGGTTCACCTGGGGCCTCGAGCACGGGCTTCGAGATCCTCATCGAGATGGACTCCGACCTGCAGCACGACCCGGCCATGCTCCCGGCGCTGATCCACGCGGTCGAGGACGGGGCCGACCTGGCCATCGGCTCGCGCTACGTGCCCGGCGGCGCGCGTCCCGGGCTGGAAGTGGTCGCGCCGGTTCATCTCCCAGGGCGGCAACATCTACGCGGCCATGGTGCTCGGCCTGCACGTGCGCGACCTCACCGCCGGGCTTCCGGGCCTACGCGGCCACGCGCCATCGAGCAGATCGACCTCGACCACGTCAAGGCCGACGGCTACGGCTTCCAGATCGAGATGGCCTACGCGGTCGCCAACAACGGCGGGCGCATCGTCGAGGTGCCGATCACGTTCGGCAACCGCGAGCGGGGCGCGTCGAAGATGTCGTCGATCATCGTGTTCGAGGCGCTCGGCCTGGTCACCTGGTGGGGCATCCGCGACCGCGTGCTGCACCGCCACCAGGTGCGACCCACCACCCGGCTCGCTGCCGGTCGAGGCTGAGGCACACTACGGGGATGCGTGACTGGCTCGTCGCAGGCGCCCTGATCGAAGGCCCGGGTGGGCTCCTGCTCGTCGAGAACCGCCGCCGCAACGGCTCGCTCGACTGGACCCCGCCCGGCGGGGTGATCGACGAGGGCGAGACGGTGCTCGACGGGCCTGACCCGCGAGGTCGACGAGGAGACCGGCCTGGTCGTCACCGAGTGGGCCGGGCCCGTCTACGAGATCGAGGGCGACGCGCCCGGACCTCGGCTGGCACCTGCGGGTCGAGGCCTGCCGGGCGCTCGACGTGCGAGGGCGAGCTCGTGGTCGACGACCCCGACGGCATCGTCGTCGACGCCCGCTTCGTGGCCGTCGACCGACTGCGGCGAGCCACCTCGGCGGGCGGCCACCCGTGGGTCGGCGAGCCGCTGGCGGAGTGGCTGGCCGAGCGGTGGGACGGGTCGCGCGGTCGTTCGGCTACCGACGTCGCCGGCACCGACCCCGGCGACGCTCGTCGTCACCCGCGTGCTGAGCCGGCCCGGTCGACCGGCGCCGACGAGCCGAGCCGCATCCTGCACGTCGACATGGACGCGTTCTTCGTGTCGGTCGAGCTGCTCGACCGGCCCGAGCTGCGGGGCCGGCCGGTGATCGTCGGCGGCGCCGGCGACCGCGGCGTGGTGGCGGCGGCGTCGCTACGAGGCCCGGGCCTTCGGCGTGCACTCGGCCATGCCGTCGGTGCGGGCCCGGCGCCTGTGCCCGCAGGCCGTGTTCCTCGCCGGCCGCCACGACCGCTACGGCGAGGTGAGCGCGCGGGTCATGGCGATCTTCCGCGTCGTTCACGCCGCTGGTCGAGCCGCATCTCGCTCGACGAGGCCTTCCTCGACGTGCACCGGCTCGCGCGGCTGCTCGGCGCCGGCGCCCGACGATCGCCGCAGCACATCCGGGCGCCGGGTGCTCGACGAGGAGGGCCTCACCTGCTCGGTCGGCGTGGCGCCGACGAAGTTCGTGGCCAAGCTGGCGTCGGAGGCGGCCAAGCCGCAGGCGTCGCGCCGACGGGTCCGGCGCCGGGCCTCGGGCGTGAAGGTCGTCGACCGACGACGAGGTGCTGGCCTTCCTGCACCCGCTGCCGGTGCAGGCGCTGTGGGGCGTCGGCCCGGCGACGCTGGCCCGGCTCGAGCGGCTCGGCATCGCGCACGGTCGGCGACCTCGCCGCCCTGCCGCGTCGACGACCTGCTGACCGGCGCCCTCGGCCAGGCCGCCGGCGCGCCACCTCCACGCGCTGGCCAACGGCATCGACGACCGGGCCGTCGAGCCCGACCGCCAGGCCGAAGTCGATCGGCCACGAGGAGACCTTCGCCCGCGACCACCACGACCGCGCCGACGCTCGAGCGGGAGCTGGTGCGCCTGGCCGACGCGGTGGCCGCGCGGCTGCGGGCCCACGGCCTGGCCGGGCGCACGGTCACGCATCAAGGTCCGCTTCCACGACTTCCGCACGATCACCCGGTCGGCCACGCTGGCCGGCGCCGATCGACTCCGGCCCGGCCATCGTCGCGCGCGGCCAAGGCGCTGCTCGACGCCGGTCGATCCCGGCCCCGGCGTGCGGCTGCTCGGGGTGCAGCGTCAGCGGCCTGGCCGACGGCGGCACCCGCCAGCTCACGCCTCGACGACGCTCGACGCGGCGGGCCGGCTGGGAGCGACGCCACCGAGGTCGGTCGACGCGCATCCGGGCCCGGTTCGGCGCCGCGCCGATCGGCCCCGCGGCGCTGGCCGGTCCCGGACGGCCTGCGGCGTCAAGCGCCAGGGCGATCAGCAGTGGGGCCCGGCGGCCGACCGGCGACCGAGCCGGGCCCGGAGGGCCGATCCGCGTCGAAGCCGATCGGGCTCGACCGATGGCCGACAACGATGGCACGGGAGATGATCGCTCGTCGCCGCGTTGTTGCTGCCGGGATGCTGTGGAAAGATGGGCAGCCAGGATCGCTGCCGGACCGACCAGACGGGCCTGCGAGCGGCCAGGCGAAGAGGGGTGGAAGGGTGCCGCTTTCCGAGGACGAACAGCGAATCCTCAGCGAGATCGAGGCAACAGCTCTACGAGACCGACCCCGCCTGGCGCGCGACATCGCCGACACGACCATCTACACGCCACGCCTACCGCAACCTCAAGTGGGCGCTGCTCGGGCTTCATCGCTCGGCGTCGTCGTGCTCATCGCTCACGCCTCTCGGTCAGCTTCGTGCCTGCTCGCCTTCGGCGGCTTCCTCGTCATGCTGGTCTCGGCCGCTGGCCGTCGAGCGCAACGCCCGCCGCATGGGCAAGGCCGGGCTGCGAGCAGATCACGCAGTCGATGCGGGCCTCCGGCCTGCGCGACTACTTCGGCAACACCAGCTCGACGCATGCGCGACCGCTTCAACGCGCGACGAGTGAGCTCAGCCGCTTCGCCGGCCGATCGCAGCTCGACGCGGCCGCGTCCGTCGCCGCTGGTCGCCAGCGTCGCCGGTCGCAGCCGGTGACGCGGCGCGGCGGCACCGCCAGCCGCGGCATCGGCCGACGGTGCCGACGGTCGCGCTCGATGCCGCATCGGCGCGGTCGGCCTCGGCGTCGTCGATCGCGTCGGGCGCGTACGGTGACGGCGTCGCGGCCAGCGCGGCCAGCTCGTCGAGCCGGCGCCGTGCGATCGGGCACGCGCGGGCCGCGGCCGCGGCGACGCGAACTCGCGTGGTGGTCTCGGCCGGGCGGCGCACCACGGCCGGCCAGCTCGAGCACGTCCTCGGCGACTCCTCCCAGGCCAGCCGCGACCCTCGCGGCCGCGGTCGTCGGCCGCGTGCGCGACGCCGTCGACGGCGCGACGGCGCGCGCAGGCCGGCACGGCCACGAGGTAGAGCAGCGGCGAGCACGAGCAGCACGGCGCCGGCGACCGAGCAGCGCGGGCCGGCCACGGTCGACGACGTGTCCGACGGCCGGCGTCGGCCCGCTCGAGCGGCTCACGCCGGCCAGGTCGGCCGGCCTGGTCGCGGGCGTCGGCCTGCGCTCGACGTGGTGGTCGGCGCCGGTGGTCGTCGGTGGTCGACGTGGTCGTGGTCGGCTCGTCGGCGGTTCGGGTCGGCCTGCGGCCGGCGCGACGCCGGTGTAGGCCTCGGCGTTCGGGTCGCCCCGGCCCGGGCGTCGGCTCGAACGGCACCCAGCCGTACTGGCCCAGGTACACCTCGGGCCAGGCGTGGGCGTGCTCGCCCTTGCACGTGGTAGCGGTCCGGGTCGGTCGGGTCGCTGATCGCCCCGGGTGAAGCCGACCGCGACCCGGGCCGGCATGCCGACGGCGCGGGCCATGGCCGCGAAGGTGCCGGCGAACTGCTCGCAGTAGCCCCGCCGCGATGCCGAGGAAGTCGTCGATGGCGCTGTCGCTGTGGCCGGCGCGGCACGTCGAGTGTCGTAGGTGAACGTCGGTCTCGCGGAAGAAGTCCTGCAGCGCCAGCGCCTTGTCGTAGGGCGTCGGTGGCCCGGCCGGTGACGACCTGGGCGGCCAGTCCGCGGCCTTGGCGCTGAAGTCCGTCGGGCAGCACCGCGTCGCTGGTCGGCGATGTCGTCGGGCACGGCGGCGTCGGCCGTGCGCCAGCTGGTCGGCGGTGAAGTCGGGCAGCACCGACGTCGACCGTGTAGGTCTGGCCGTCGGAGGTCGGGCACGTTGGTGTCGACGATCAGCGTCGACGGTCTCGCTCCTGGTAGCGGACCTTGGCGTCGGCGGCGTCGATGGCCACCGGGCTGGAACGCGGCCGGCAGCCACAGCGCGGCCGAGGGCCTCGATGCGGAAGGTCTGCTCGATCTCGAGGCGCTGCTCGATCGTCGAGCCCTCGGGGCGGGTCGGCGCCGAGCTCGCCGCTCGACGCTCGCGTAGCTGGCCGCTCGACTTCCAGATCTGGCCGTCGAACGTGTCGAGCGCGGTGAGCCGCCAGTACGCGCGGCTCGGGCTCGTCACGGTGAACAGCTCGACGTTCGGTCTGCTCGACGAGCCGGCTCCGGATGTCGACCAGCGGGCTGATGGTGACGCGGCGAGCTGGGTCCGTCGCCGTTGCCGCGCCAGTCGACGAGCGCCGTCGTCGTCGGCGCCGGGCAGGTGCGGGCCGACGACGACGCCGCCGAGCACGGCGCACCGACGACCAGGGCGCCGCCGGCGCGCAGCAGCCAGCCGCGGCCGCGCTCGGCCTGTCGGCCGAGCCAGCCCGGTCGACCGCTCGCGCTGGGCGACCCGGTGCGCGAGCACGAAGCAGCAGGGCGAGCAGCGGCGTAGACGGCGGTGGCGGCCGACCTGGCGCCGGCGCTCGAGCCGAGCAGCGAGGTGAAGACGAACAGCGTGCAGCGCCGGCACGATGGCCTCGATCGGCGACCCACAGCCGGAACGCGGCCCAGTCGGCGAGGAACACGGCGAAGAAGACGCCGACGCGCGGCGGCGAGCAGGAAGCCGGGCTCGGCCGGCGCGGGCGCGACGACCTCCTGGAACGACGTCCACGACGTCGTGCGAGCGCGTCCGTGCGCGGCGGCGGCGGTGTCGCCGGTGGGCAGCAGGACCGCAGCGTGGTGTCGGACGAAGAAGAGCCAGCTGCACGAGCACGCACGAAGCCGGGCGACGGCGATGGCCGCGGTGACCGGCAGGCCGAGCCCCGGCGCCGCGCGCACGAGCAGGCCGAGGTGGGCGACCACGGCGACGGCGATCAGCGGGGCGACGAAGTCGCCAGCCGGCGAAGAGCCGGCTGAAGCTGACCACGACGGCCAGCGGTGACGAGCGCCAGCACGAGCTCGGCCGCCGGCTCGTGCGAGGGAGGCGCGGGCGGCGCGTGGTGCGACGCGGCGACGGCGGCCGATCGGGTGGCGGTCACGGCGCGGCAGCCGGTGCGGTGGCGGGCCCAGCGGTCCCGGGCGTCGGCGCGGCCTCGGCGGTGGCCTGCGGCCGCGGACGGTCGGTCGGCGCGCTCCGCGACGCGTGGCCTGGCGCACCGGGCCGCGGCCGGTTCCAGCGCGTCGGCGAACGGCGGCGTCGCGGCGTGACGCGCAGCACGCGCGTCGGCGCGTGGCGGCCACCGCCGGCGACGGGCGCCGCGCGGGTCCCACGACGACCGGTCGAACTGCACGATGCGTCAGCGAGCCGAAGCGGTGGCGCAGCCGGGCGAGCCGTTCGAGCTCGGCCGCGCGGCATGAGCGCGACGACGACGACGAGGGCGCCGCCGGTCGACCGAGCGGGCCGAGCCGGTCGAGCACCCGCCGGAAGCCGGCGTCGTTGGCTGGCCTCGACGCTGGCGAGGTGCTCCATGATCGCCTCGACGTGGGCGTGGCCGGCGGCGAAGCCCGAGTCGGCGCCGTCGGTGGTGACCAGGCGGACGAGGTCCTGGCGGCGCGCGCTGGCGGTGACGATGCTCGCCGCCGGCCGAGATCGACCAGCTCGAGCGACTCGGCGGTGTTGGTCGAGCGACCGGACGTCGAGCGAGCACGGTGGCGCGGCCCTGCCAGGGCAGCTCGTCCTGGCGGACCATCAGCTCGTCGTGGCGGGCGGTCGACGGCCAGTGCACCCGGCGCAGGTCGTCGCCCACCACGTAGTGGCGCAGGGCGTAGAAGTCCTCGCCGCTGCGACCGAGCGCGTTGGGGTGCTCGGCCCCGGCCATGCGGGTCGTTGCCGGTCGTCTGCGGCAGCGGGGCCACGATCGTCGATGTGGGGGTAGCACGGTGAGCTCGGACACGCCCGGCGCCGTGCATGGTGACGCTGGGCGAGGCCGAACGGGTCGGCGACGCATCGACCTCGAGCGGGCCGACCGTGAGGATGCCGCGCCGCTCGGTCGGCAGGCGGTAGGCGGCGCGGCGCCGACTCGCCGGCTGCGAGCGGGCCGACGAGCAGGTTGGCGCCGCGCGTGCCCGACACCGCGTCGCGCAGGCTGAGCACGGGCGCGCGGCGGTCGCCGTCGTTGCGCGACCGCGCAGGTCGACCCGGCTCGGCGTGCCGGCGTGCACCCGGGGCGGGTGCAGCTCGCGGGCCACGTCGATGCGACAGCGGCGTGAGCGCTCACGTACAGCGCGGCGCCGGCGACGAGCAGCGCCGATCGCGGCGCCGAGCACGAACAGCTCGAGCGCGCCGAACGAGGCGCCCGGCGATGAAGAGCGACGAGGGCCGCCACCGACGGCTGAGCCACCCCTGCCGGGTCAGCATGCCGGCGTCTTCACGTCGCCGGCACGGTCGGGCACCGGGACCGCGGCGCAGCACCTCGGCGAGGACGTCGGCCGACGAGATGCCCTGGAGCTGGGCCTCGGGCGTGACCAGCAGGCGGTGGGCGAGCACGGGCTCGGCCAGCGCCTTGATGTCGTCGGGGATGACGTAGGCTGCGGCCGTGCGGCCGCGGCCCGGGCCCGGGCCACCCGCTGGAGGCTGAGCGTGGCGCGCGGCGACATGCCGAGCGCGAGGTGCGGGTGGCGGCGGGTGGCGTCGGCCAGGTCGACCAGGTAGCCCTTGAGCGCCGGGGCCACGTGCACGGCGCGCGGCCGCGGCGATCATGCGCCTCGACGTCGGCGGCGGTGGCCACCGGGCCGATGTCGTCGAGCGCGGTCGTGGTCGCCGTGGGTGTCGAGCACGTCGATCTCGGCGTCGCGGTCGGGGTAGCCGACCGACACCCGCATGAGGAACCGGTCGAGCTGGCTCTCGGGCAGCGGGATAGGTGCCCTCGTGCTCGATCGGGTTCTGGGTGGCGATCACCATGAACGGCGGCCCGAGCGGGTAGGTCGTCGCCGTCGACGGTGACCTGGCCCTCGGCCATGGCCTCGAGCAGCGCCGACTGCGTCTTCGGCGAGGCCCGGTTGATCTCGTCGCCGAGCACGATGTTGGCGAAGATCGGGCCGGGCCGGAACTCGAACTCGCTCGTCGCTGCGGTTCCACACGCGTGACGCCGACGACGTCGGACGGCAGCAGGTCGGGGGTGAACTGCATCCGGCCGAACGACGCAGTCGATCGAGCGGGCCAGCGCCTTGGCCAGGCTCGTCTTGCCGACGCCGGGCACGTCCTCGATGAGCAGGTGGCCCTCGGAGACCAGGCAGAGCAGGACGAGCTCGATGACCTCGGCCTTGCCCTGGATCACCCGCTGCGATGTTCGCCGAGATCGCGTCGAAGAGCTCGGCGAACCGAGTCGGTCGATGGCCTCCGTCTGCTGCGTCGCCAACGTCGGTGCGGGTCTCCTTCGTGCGTCGGCGCCACGGCCGCAGGTGGCCGGGTCCGTCGCCTGCTAGGTTCACGGCCGGACGATCGAGCACGCGGCGGCGACCGCGTCGAGGCCGGCGAGCATCGTCCTCGCCGTCGACATCGGCGGCACGAAGCTGGCCGCCGGCCTCGTCGACCGGCGACGGCAGCGCTCGTCGATCGACGGCCAGCGACCGACCGCGGCGCCACGACTCGGGCGACGACGCTGTTCGCCGGCCTGGTCGCGGTCGATCGACGAGGTGCCGGCCGCGGCGGTCGTCGCCGATCGTCGCGGTGCGGGGTCGGCAGCGGCGGACCGATGACCGCGGGTGGCGAGCACGGTGTCGCCGCTCAACATCCCGGCGTGGCGCGGCTTCCCGCTGCGGGCCCGGCTGGCCGAGCTGACCGGGCTGCCCGTCGTTCGTCGACAACGACGCCAAGGCGCTGGCGCTCGGCGAGGGCTGGATGGGCGCGGCCGCCGGCGTGCCGGACTTCATCGCCATGGTCGTGTCGACCGGCGTCGGCGGCGGCATCGTGCTCGACGGCCGCCTGCTCGACGGCGCCGCACGGCAACGCCGGCCACATCGGCCACGTCGATCGTCGAGCCCGACGGGCGCCGCGTGCGCGCTGCGGCGGCCGCGGGCTGCCTCGAGGCCGAGGCGTCGGGCACGGCCATCGCCGCCATCACCGGCCGGCCGCCGGCCGAGGCCGGCGCCCGAGGTCGTCGAGCGCGACCGGCACGCTCGTCGGCCGGGCCGTGGCCTCGGTGGCGAACCTGCTCGACCTGCGGCTCGCGGTCGTCGCCGGCTCGGTGGCCCTCGGCTTCGGCGAGCCGTTCTTCGCCGCCGCCCAGGCCGAGATCGACCGCCGGGCCCGGCTCGACTTCGCCGCGGCGGCACGCGTCGGTCCGCCCGGCCGGCCTCGGCGCCGACGGCCCGCTCGTCGGCGCCGCCGCGGTCGGCTGCCGCGGGCTCGGCGTCGCGGCGCTCGGCGCCGGCTGACCTCGGGCGCACGTACGGCCATCGGCAGCCGATGGAGCCGACCTACACCGCCGAGGCCGAGGCCTACCGCGAGAAGATCCAGGCGTTCCTCGCCGAGCACCTGCCGGCCGGCTGGCAGGGCATCGGCGCGCTGCCGCCCGAGGAGGCGCCGGCGTTCACCGAGCGAGTGGCGCGACGACGCTGCACGACCAACGGCCTGCTGGCCGCCGTCGTGGCCCGACGGAGTACGGCGGCGGCGGGCTCACGCGCGCTCGAGCAGGTCGATCCTGGCCGAGGAGTTCGACCAGGCCGGGCGTGCCGGCGGGCAGCGGCAACGACGTGTTCGGCATCCAGATGGTCGGCAACACGATCCTGGAGTGGGGCACCGACGAGCAGAAGGCGCACTTCCTGCCGCGGATCCTCTCGGGCGAGGACCTCTGGTGCCAGGGCTACTCCGAGCCCAACGCCGGCTCGCGACCTCGGCAACCTCGGCTGCCGGGCCGAGCTCGACGGCGACGAGTGGGTGATCAACGGCCAGAAGATCTGGACGTCGGCCGGCCACCTCGCCAACTGGATCTTCGTGCTGGCCCGCACCGACCCCGACGTCGCCGAAGCACAAGGGCATCACGTTCCTGCTCGTGCCCGATGGACCAGCCCGGCGTCGAGGTGCGCCCGATCAAGATGATCACCGGCGAGTCCGAGTTCAACGAGGTCGTTCTTCACCGACGCCCGCTGCCCGAAGGACAACGTGGTCGGCGAGGTCAACGACGGCTGGGCCGTGGCCATGACGCTGCTCGGCTACGAGCGGGGCGAGGCGGCGGCGACGTTCCCGATCATGTTCCGCACCGAGCTCGACCGGCTCGCTGGCGCTGGCCGACGAGCGCGGCGCGGCCGACGACCCGGTCATCCGCCAGCGGCTGGCGTGGTGCCACTCGCAAGGTCGAGATCATGCGCTACCTCGGCATGCGCACGCTGACGAAGTACCTCGCCGGCGAGCATCCCGGCCCCGACGCCGTCGATCTTCAAGCTGTACTGGAGCGAGTACCACCGCGATCGTCACCGAGCTCGCCGTCGACATCCTCGGCGCCGACGCGCTGGTCGCCGAGCGGCCGGTGGCCGGCCAACGTCGTTCCAGACCGACGACCCCGGCGCGCCCGAACGACAGCGCCGTCGTGGGTCGGCACGTTCTTCAACGCGCGCGCCGGCACGATCTACGCCGGCACGTCGCAGGTGCAGCGCAACATCATCGGCGAGATGGTGCTCGGCCTGCCGAAGGAGCCCGGCGTCGCCGCAGGGCACCTGGCGCGAGCTGCAGCAGCGCAGACCGCGCGTGAGCCGGCGTCGTCGGCCGGTCGCTGGGTCGGCCGCGCGGCGCCGTCGCTGGCTCGCGCGCCCGCGCTGTGGGCCACCGCGGTGCGCCAGGTCTTCGTGCTCGCCGCGCCCGGGTGGTGGCGGCGCCGCGCCGTTCCTGCCCGCTGCCCGACCCGGCCTACCTGCGGTTCCGGCTGCAGACCGCCGTACGGCGACCCGACCCGCGAGCCCGAGCCGGCCGACGTCGTCACCTACCTCCACTGGTGCCGGGCCTGGCCGACGCTGACCCGATGCTGACGCGCCGATCGCGATCGCCGGCCAGTGAGCACGGCCCGTGGCTCGGCCCGGCTACCCTGCCCCGGCATGGGCCGGTCGCTCGTGCTCAACGCCACCTACGAGCCGCTGTGCGTCGTGTCCGGCCGGCGCGCCGTCGTGCTCGTGCTCGAGCGACAAGGCCGACGTCGTGCACGAGACCGGCGAGGCGCTGCACTCCGAGCACCTGACGCGTGCCCGGTGCCGTCGGTGGTCCGGCTGCGCTACGTTCGTGCGGGTGCCGTTCCAGCGCCGGGCCGCCATCAGCCGCCGCGGCGTGTTCCTGCGCGACGGCGGCACGCTGCCAGTACTGCGGCAACCGGGCCGAGAGCATCGACCACGTCGTGCCCCGCAGCCGCGGCGGCGAGCACATGTGGGAGAACGTGGTGGCCGCCTGCCGTCGCTGCAACACCGCCAAGCGCGACCGCTACCTGCACGAGACCACGATGCAGCTGCGGCGCCGCCCGCGACGCGCCCCGCCACCTCAGCTGGGTGACGCGTGGCGGTGGGTCGGGTGCCCGAGCTGTGGGAGCCCTACCTCGGCGACGCCGCCATCCCGGCGTGACGTCGCGTGAGCGACCGCCGACCCTCGGCGGCGACCCGGTGGCGCTCGACCGCGATCGAGCTGCGTGCGGGTGCGGCTGCCGCTGCGCGCGACCGCTCGCGGTCGGCGCACGGGGCGGAGTCGGTCCGCGAGGTCGTGCTCGTGCGGGTGATCGACGCCGACGGCGTCGAGGGCTGGGGCGAGTGCAGCGCGCTCGAGGCGCCGACCTACACCGGCGAGTACACCGACGGCGCGTGGGCCGTGCTCCGCGACACCTGGTCGCCGGCCGCTGCTCGGCACGCGGCGGACCGGCGTCGGCCACGTCGTCGCGGCCACCCGATCGCCTCGGCCGCGCTGGCGACGCCCAGCTCGACGCTCCGGCCTGCGGCGCTGGCGGCCGGTGCGCTCGGCCGGTCGTACGGCGCCGACCCGGCGGCGCGGCCTGTCGTGGACCGCGGTGCTCGGCATCGACGACGCGCGCGGCGCGTCGGTCAGCGGGCCGGTCGACGGCCCGGGCGGCCGGGGCCTCCGCGCTGAAGGTGAAGATCGCGGCCGCGGCCGGGCCGTCGAGCGGCCGGCCGCGGGCCTGGTCGCGCGCAGCCCGGCCTGCCCGTGGCGGTCGACGCCAACGGCTCGCTTCCGGGGCACGACGACGAGCTCGCCGACCTGGCCGAGCAGCTCGCGGCGCAGCCGGCGTCGACCCGGACCGACGGCGTCGGGTCTACGTCGAGCAGCCGCTCGCCGGCCGACGACCTCGTGGGCACCGCGCGCGCTGGCCGCGAAGCTGCGCGGTGCCGGTGGCGCTCGACGAGTCGATCGACCCGATCGGGCGACGTGGCGACGGCGTGGGCCCTCGGCGCGGCCGGCGCTGGTCAACGTCAAGCCGGCCCGGCTCGGGTGGGCTGACCGCCGCGCTCGACGCGTTCCGTCGAGTGCCCGGCGTCGACGCCGGTCGGACCGGCGGCGTTCCTCGGCGGCATGCTCGAGACCGGCGTCGGGCGGGCCACCGCGCTGGCCGTCGGCGTCGCGCTCGGGCTCGACGCACACCGATCTCGGCCCGAGCTCGTGGTACTTCGACGACGACCTCACCGAGCCGATCGAGCTCGGCGCCGACGGGCTGATGCACGCGCCCGACGGCCCGGGCATCGGGGTCGCGCCGCGGCCCGAGCGGCTGGCCGAGGTCACCGTCGACCGCCTGCTCGATCCGACCGTGAGCGTCCGGCCGTGACGGCGACCTGGGTCGTCGAGCGCCACCGGGGCGCGGCCGCCGACCTGCACGCGCTCGACTGGCCCGACCCGGTGGTGCCGACGGTGTGGCTGCTCGAGGTCGACGCGCCGGCGCTGGTGCTCGGCTCGACCCAGACGGCCGACACCGTCGACGCCGATCGGCTCGCGGCCGACGGCATCGACGCTCGCCCGCCGGCGCAGCGGCGGGGGAGCGGTGCTGCTCGAGCCGGACGGCTCGGTGTGGATCGACGTGCTCATCCCGACGGCGACGACCCGCGCTGGGTCGACGACGTCGGCCGGTCGTTCACGCTGGCTCGGCCAGGCCTGGGTGGCCGCGCTGGCCGACCTCGGCGTCGGCGACGCGCGCGGTGCACGCGGGCGCGCTGCGTGCGGGCGGTTCGGCAAGCAGGTCTGCTTCGCCGGCATCGGCCCCGGTGAGGTCACCGTCGACGGCGTGAAGGCTGGTCGGCCTGTCGCAACGGCGCACCCGCGCCGGCGCCCGGTTCCAGTGCGTGGTCCACCGGGCGTGGCACCCCGGCGCCGCTCGCCGCGCTGGCCGGCGTCGAGCCCGACGAGCTGCCCCCGGTCGCCGTGCGTCGACGCGCCGGCCGCCGCCGTCGAGGCGGCCCTCCTCACCCACCTCGGCCTGACCAGCGCGACCGCCTCGGCGAGTCTGCGCGACGCGTGGTGAGCGGGGGGTCGAACGCGCTCGGTCAGATGGCGGCGCGGGGGACCGTGGTGGGGAAAGGGTTGACCAGGTGGGGGGAAGTGGCATAGGGTGGGGCGCAGTGGAGCACAGGGGTACCCCTGAGCACCGGAAACGCAGCAGGAACGCACCAGCAGGAGATCATCCGGAACGTCCGGAGCAGGAAGTAGGACCGGGGGAAGGTCGTCCGGTGGAGAGGCACACGTGTTCGTCGGAACGTTCGAGCATTCGCTCGACGACAAGGGCAGGGTCGTCCTGCCCTCGACGTTCCGCAGCCACCTCGCCGACCGGGGCTTCGTCTCCCAGTTCGACAACTGCCTCGGCGTCTGGACCGAGGAAGGGTTCGCCGACGTGGCCAAGCCGCCTGACCGAGAAGATCCGCGACGGCCTCGCTCCCCAGGACGCCATGCGCGCCTTCTCGGCCAACGCCGCCGAGGTCAAGCCCGACACCCAGGGCCGCATCCTCCTCCCGCAGCGCCTGCGGGAGTTCGCCGGCCTCGAGCGCGACGTCGTCGTCATCGGCGCCATCGACCGCATCGAGATCTGGGACGCCAGCCGGTGGGGCGCCGTCAGCGCCCGGGCCGACGAGAGCCTCATCCACGCCGTGACCGCCCTGGGGATCTGAGGACCGCTCGGGCGACCATGGGCCACGACACACCGACACCGACACGACGCAGGACCGACACGCACCACCGCAGGACCGCAGCATCCGGATCGCTCATCCGCAGCCTCTCGGCCGGCACGATGGAAGGCCCCTACTCCGCCCGCTTCCCATCTAGCCCGATCGGGGAGACATCCCGACGGGCGCCCGCCGACCGAGGGGCTGCCGATGAGCGATCCCCGGCTGCCGCCACCGACGCAGCCACGAGCGGCGGCATGCCCGACCGATCGACACCGACGCTCGGACGAGTCCAGATCCCGCCTTCACGCACCGGCCGGTCATGGTCGACGAGATCACCGAGCTCTTCGCACCGGTGCCGCCCGGCGTGCGTGGTCGACGCCACCGTCGGCGGCGGCGGCCACGCCCGGGCGCTGCTCGAGGCCCACCCGCACCTGCGGGTCGTCGGCATCGACCAGGACGACGACGCCCTGGCCGCGTCGGCCGCCGCTGGCCGCCGCGTTCCCGGGCCGGGTCGACCGCGCGCGCGGCCCGCTTCGACCACCTCGCCGACGTGGTCGCGGCCGACGACGCCGGGCCGACGACCGGTCGCCGGCGTGCTGTTCGACCTCGGGGTCAGCTCGCCGCAGCTCGACCGGGCCGAGCGCGGGCTTCAGCTACCGCCACGACGCGCCCGCTCGACATGCGCATGGACCGCGCGACCGGCGCCGCACCGCGGCCGACGTCGTCAACACCTACGACGAGGCGCGAGCTGGCCGGCGTGCTGCGCGACTTACGGCGACGAGCGCTTCGCCGGCCGCATCGCCCGGGCCATCGTCGCCGCCCGCCCGGTGACGCACCACCGTCGAGCTGGCCGAGATCGTCCGCGACGCCATCCCCGCCGCCGCCCGCCGCACGCGGCGGCCACCCGGCCAAGCGCACGTTCCAGGCGATCCGCATCGAGGTCAACGACGAGCTCGACATCCTGCCCGGCGCCATCGACGCACGCCATCGACGTGCTCGCCCCGGGCGGCCGCATCGCCGTGCTCGGCTACCACTCGGGCGAGGACCGCATCGTCAAGGACCGCCTGCGCCAGGCCGAGACCGGCGGCTGCACCTGCCCGCCCGGGCCTGCCCGTGCGTGTGCGGCGCCGATGCCGACGGTCCGCCTGCTCAAGCGGGGCGGCTGGACGCCGTCGCGCCGCCGAGATCGCCGCCAACCCCCGCGCCGAGAGCGCCCGCCTGCGGGCCGCCGAGCGGCTCGCGACCGCCCGTGGAGGTCGGCGCCGTGAGCCCGGCCAGGCCGCCGCCGCGGCCGCGCGCCGCCAGCCGCGCCGCGCCGCGTCGCCCGGCGCGCGCCCCGGGCCGCGTCGCCCGAGATCGTCCCCGTCCGCGAGGCCGAGCGCCGAGCGCCGCATCGCCGGCGTCGTCGACTCGCTGCACGTCGGCAACCAGCTCGGCCGGATCGGCACGCTGGCCGCCGTCGCGCTGTTCGCTGTCGGTGTTCGGCGTCGTCGTCTTCCAGACCCTGATCGTGCAGGGCCAGGCCCGGCTCGACGACCTGCAACGCGCAGCGCCGCGGCCGAGCAGGAGCGCAGCCGAGACGCTGCACCAGCAGGTGGCCGACCTCGAGTCGCCGGCGCGCATCGTCGACGCGGCCACGCAACCGGCTCGGGCATGGTGCCGCCGGGCTCGGTCGTCTACCTGCAGCCCCGAGCCCGGACGACGCCACCCGCAGCGCGCTACGTGGCGCCGCCGCCGCCGACGACCGCCGCCGACGCCACGACCAAGGCGACGGCCAAGTCGACCACCAAGGCCACGACGACCGACCGACGCCGGCCGACCACCAAGACGACGCCGACGACCACGACCGACGCGCGCCGACCACGACGCACGACCGCACGACGGCCACAGGCCGACCACCCCGTGAGCCCGTCGGCGACGCCCGGGGCCGCGACGCGCCTCGCCGCCCGGTCGGCGCCGACGCCAGCAGCTCCCGCCCGAGGACGCCCGTCGACCACGACGCCGCGCCGACCCGGCCGAGGCCAGCCGGTCGACCGACGGCCGCTCGACGGCCGCCGGCCCGACGCCGACCGCCGACGGCCGGTCGCACCGAGCCCGCACCGACGGCGCCGCCGATCCGCGACCGTCCGCCCGACGGCCCCGCCGCCCGCGGCCGACCGGTCGGGCCGCCCGCGAGGCCAGCCGGCCGCGCCGGCCGGCGGCCCGGGCTCGCCACGCCGCGCCAGCCCCGGCCGCCCGCCGGCCGACACCCGCCGGCGCCTCGCTCGTCCTGCTCGTGCGCGCTGGCCGTCGCTGTTCGTCGCTCATCGCTGGCCAAGGTCGCCGACCTCCAGGTGCTGAACCCGAGCCGCTACCTCGCCATCGGCGAGTCGCAGACGCATCCGCGTCCCAGACCCTCGCCGCCGACCGGGGCACGATCTACGACCGCAACGGCACCGAGCTGGCCATGTCGGTGCCGACGAAGACGATCTTCGTCGACCCGAAGCTGGTCGCCGACCCGGCGGCCGAGGCCGCCGCGCTGGCGCCGGTGCTGCAGCTCGACGCCGGCCGCTGCAGGCCAAGCTGAGCCAGCGCCACGCCGATCGACACCGGGCGATGGTGCCCGACCGGTTCGTCTACCTGGCCCGCAAGGTCGCCGACGACGTGGCCGACCGGGTCAAGGCGCTCGAAGCCTCGCCGGCATCGGCTTCATCGACGAGAGCCGGTGCGCGACACCCGAGCGGCACCCTGGCCCGCATCGCTGCTCGGCACGGTCGACGTCGACAACAACGGCGTGTCCGGGCCTCGAGAAGCAGTACGACGCGCAGCTGACCGGCACGCCCGGGCTCGCTGACGCTCGAGACGCAACCCGCAGGGCCGCACCATCGCCGGTGGGCGAGCACCAGCTGACCCCGGCGGTGCAAGGGCGACGACCTGGTGCTCACCATCGACCAGTCCCTGCAGTACGAGACCGAGCGCGTCCTGGCCGAGCAGGTGCGGGCCACCACGGCCAAGGGCGGCATCGCCATCGTCACCAAGCCCGACACCGGCGAGATCCTGGCCATGGCCAACGTGGTCCGCGACGAGAAGACCGGCGACGTCACGGTCGTCGGGCAACAACGCCGCCGCTGACCACCGTCTACGAGCCCGGCTCGGTCATGAAGATGGTGACCGTGTCGCGCCGCGCTCGAGAAGGGCGTCGTCACCCCGGAGACGACGTGCACGCGTGCCCGGCCAGCCTGCAGGTCGGCGACCACGCGTTCACCGACGCCGAGGAGCACGGCACCGTGACCATGGACGGTCACCGAGATCCTGGCCCAGTCGTCGAACATCGGCACCATCAAGATCGCCCAGAAGCTCGGCAAGCAGCCGCTCTACGACCACGCTCATGGCGTTCGGCTTCGGCAAGAAGACCGCGCTCGGCTTCCCGAACGAGTCGCACGGCACCGTGCCCGGCCCCCGACACGTGGTCGGGCACCTCGATGGGCACCATCCCGATCGGCCAGGGCGTGTCGGTCACGCCGATGCAGATGCTCGCGGCCTACAACATGATCGCCAACGGGGGCATCTACGTCGCGCCCCGCCTGGTCGACAGCCACCGTCGACGCCGACGGCCAGCGAGCACCCGATCGCCAGCGACAGGGCCATCGCGTGATGTCCGCCAGCCACCGCGGACAAGCTGAACCTCATGCTGCGCGGCGTGGTGACCGACGGCACCGGCAAGACGGCCGCGGTCGCCGGCTACACGGTCATGGGCAAGACCGGCACGGCCCGCAAGCCCCAGCCCGGCGGCGGCTACACCGACGCCGAATCGGCGTGACCAAGTACGAGTCGACCTTCGTCGGGTTCGTGCCGGCCGAGCACCCGGCGCTGTCGGTCATCGTCGTGATCGACGAGCCGGCGGGCGGCAACTACACCGGCGGCGCCGTCGGCCGCTCCGGCGTTCTCGAAGATCGCCTCGTTCGCCCTGCGCCAGTTCTCGCGTGCCGCCGCCGCGTCACCGACATCGCCGACGGCGGGCGCGCCGGTCGGCCGCTGACGGCCGGGCACGCGGGCGGCGACGGTGCTGCCGAACGGCAAGTCCGGCGCCGACCGCCGGCGGCCCCGCCGCCGCCGGTCGCGCCGACGACCACCACGACCCCGGCGACCACGGGCCGACGGCCGACGTCGACGACCACCACGACGGGACCAGCCCACCGAGCACGAAGAGCCCGCCGACCACCAAGACGCCGTAGGGGCGCCGCCGTGCTCCTCCGCGGCCTGATCCACGACCTGCCCGAGCTCGCGGCCGCGACCGCCGACGGTGCGGCGGCTCGACGTCGACGTCACCTCGATCGACCTCGACTCGCGCGCGGTGCGGCCCGGGCAGCCTGTTCTGCTGCGTCCGCGGCGCGCACGCCGACGGCCACGAGCACGCGCCGCGACGCGGTCGAGCGCGGGCGCGGTGGCGCTGCTGGTCGAGCACCCGCTCGACCTCGGCGTGCCCGTGCGTCGTGGTGCCCGACACCCGCGCCGGCCATGGCGCACGCTGGCGGCGCGCTTCCACGGCGACCCATCCTCGTCGATGACGGTCGTCGGCGTCACCGGCACCAACGGCAAGACCACCACCACCTACCTGCTGCGCGCCATCTTCGAGGCGGCCGGGCTGCGCGACCGAGGTGTTCGGCACGCTGTCCGGCGCCCGCACCACGCCCGAGGCACCCGAGCTGCAGGCCCGGCTGGCCGGCATGCGCGACCGACGGGGTCGAGGTCGTCGCCATGGAGGTCTCGTCGCACGCGCTGGCGCTGCACCGGGTCGACGGCACCCGGTTCGCCGTCGGCGGTGTTCACCAACCTGAGCCGCGACCACCTCGACTTCCACGGCGACGATGGAGGCCTACTTCGAGGCCAAGGCCCGCCTGTTCGAGCCCGACGTTCGCCGACCGGGCCGTCGTCAACCTCGACAGCCCCTACGGCCGCCTGCTGCTCGACGCGGCCGACGATCCCGACCGACCGGCTTCTCGCTCGACGACGTCGCCGACCTCGAGGTCGGCGCGGCCGGCAGCCGCGTTCACGCTGGCGCGGCCACGCCGGTCGAGCTTCGGCCTCGGCGGCCGCGTTCAACGTGGCCAACGCCCTGGCCGCCGCCGAGGCGGCCGTCGCCGTCGGGCTCGATCCGGCGACGCCATCGCCGCCGGGCTCAGCCGGCCGGTCGTCGGTGCCCGGGCGCTTCGAGCTGGTCGACGCCGGCCAGCCGTTCCCGGTCGTCGTCGACTACGCCCACACCCCCGACGGGCTCGAGCAGCTGCTCGCCGCGGCGCGCGACGTCGCCGGCGACGGGCCGGTCACCGTGGTGTTCGGGTGCGGCGGCGACCGCGACGCCACCAAGCGCCCGGCCATGGGTGAGGTGGCGGCCACGGCTCGCCGATCGTGTAGTCCTGACCGCCGACAACTCGCGGGGGGAGGACACAGGAGCCATCATCGACGCCGTGAGCAGGGATTCGAACGCACGCACCGACCGCCGGGCCACCGAGCTGCGTGGTCGAGCCCGACCGCCGCCGCGGCCATCGCCCTCGCCCTCGGCGCGCGGCCCGCCCGGTGACGTCGTGCGTCATCGCCGGCAAGGGCCACGAGACGACCCAGACCATCGGCGACACGTGGTCCCCGTTCGACGACCGCGCAGGTCGCCCGCGAGCGAGCTGGCCCGGCGGCTCGGAGGCGACGCCCGTGATCCGCCTCCTCGTCGCCGCCGGCATCGCGCTGGCCGTGTCGCTCGTCGGCACCCGGTTCCTCATCGGCGTGGCTCACCCGCCACCGGATCGGCCAGCCGATCCGCGAGGACGGCCCGGCCGGGCCACATCACCAAGGCCGGCACGCCGACCATGGGCGGCATCGCCATCGTCGTCGCGCGCCGTCGTCGGCTGGCTCGTCGGCGACCTGTTCGACGGCACGCTTCACCCGGCGCGGGCATCCTCGTGCATCGGCGCCATCGTCGGCGCCGGCGCTCGTCGGGCTTCCTCGACGACTGGCTCAAGGTGTCGCAAGGAGCGCAACCTCGGCCTGAACAAGCGGGCCAAGATCGCTCGGCCTGCTGGTCGTCGCCGATCGGCTTCGCGGTCGGCGTGCTCGACGTTCACCAACGTCGCACACCACCCTCTCGTTCACCCGCTTCGACTACCCGGGCATCGACCTGGGCAACGTCGGCTGGGTCGTCTGGGCGCGTCTTCCTGATCCTCGCCACGACCAACGCGCGTGAACCTCACCGACGGCCTCGACGGCCTGGCCGCCGGCTCGGCGATCTTCGCCTTCGCCGCCTTCGTCGTCATCGGCTTCTGGGGCTTCCGCCACCCGCACGTCTACGGCGACCAGCGCTTCCTCGACCTCGCCGTCATCGCCGCCGCCATGCTCGGCGCGCTGCGCCGGGTTCCTGTGGTGGAACGCGGCGCCGGCCCGGATCTTCATGGGCGACACCGGCGTCGCTCGCCATCGGCGCCGGCCTGGCCTGCCTGGCGCTCAGCACCAACACCGTCCTGCTGCTGCCGCATCATCGGCGGCGCTGTTCGTGATCGAGACGGTGTCGGTGATCATGCAGGTCGGCAGCTTCCGGCTGTTCGGGCAGCCGCGATCTTCCGCATGGCGCCCGATCCACCACCACTTCGAGCTGGGCGGGCTGGCCCGAGACCACGGTCATCATCCGGTTCTGGATCCTCGCCGGCCTGTGCACCGCGCTCGGCCCTCGGCATCTTCTACGCCGACTTCGTCGCGCCTCGGGCGTGCTCGATGATGACGCGCCGCCGCCGACGCGCGGCCGCTGGTCGTACGGGCTTCGGCGTCACCGGCCAGGCCGTGGCGCGCGGCGCTCGTCGCGCCACGGGCGCGACGTCGACCGTCGTCGACGACCATCCCGTCCGAGCCGCGCGCGGCGGCTGCAGAATCGGCTCGGCGTGGAGCTGGTCGAGGCGCCCGTCGGCGCAGCAGCTGGCGACGCTCGTCGCCGGCGGTCGACGCGCGTGCTGCCGAGCCCCGGCGTCCCCGATCGCCATCCCGGTGTTCGCCGCCGCGCGCCGCGGCCGGCGTGCCGGTGCTCAGCGAGTTCGACCTGGCCGCGCGCGTGGGACGACCGCCCGCTCGCTCGCCATCACCGGCACCGACGGCAAGACCACGGTCACCACGCTCGTCACCGCGATGCTCGAGGCGTCGGGCCGGCGGCGCCGTCGCCGTCGGCAACACCGAGGTGCCGCTGGTCGAGGCCATCGACGATCCCGACCGTCGACGTGTTCGTGGTCGAGGCGTCGTCGTTCCGCCTCGGCCACACGCCGACACTTCGCGCCCGCGCGTCGGCCACCTGGCTGAACTTCGCCGCCGGACCACCTCGACGTCCACGCGCTCGCTCGAGGCGCTACGAGGCGGCCAAGGCCCGCATCTGGGCGCGACCTCGGCGCCCGACGCGGCGTGGCGGTCGCCAACGCCGACGACCCGGTCGTGATGCGCCACGCGCAACCCGACGCGGCCGCGACCGTCACGTTCGGCTCGACCATCCGGCCGACTACCACCGTCGACGGCGACGGCCGCTCGTCGGCCCCGACGGCGACGACCATCGTCGAGCGTCGGCGAGCTGTGGCGCGCCCTGCCCCACGACGTGGCCAACGCGCTCGCCGCCGCGGCCACCGCGCTCGGCGGCGGGCGCCGACGCTCGACGGCGTCCGCGCAGGCGCTCCGCGACGTTCGCCGGGCTGCCCCACCGGGTCGAGCTCGTCGGCGAGCGCCGACGGCGTGCGCTGGTACGACGACTCGAAGGCCACCGCCCCCCACGCCACGCTGGCCGCCGTCGCGCGGCTTCGCCTCGGTCGTGCTCATCGCCGGCGGCCGCAACAAGGGCCTCGACCTCGTCGGTCGCTCGCCGACGGCCGCCGCCCACGTCCGGGCCGTCGTCGCCATCGGCGAGGCCGCCGACGAGGTCGCCGCCGCCTTCGCCGGCGTCGCGCCCGGTCGCGCCGGCGCCGATCGATGGCCGAGGCCGTCGCGCGGCCGCCCGCGGCTCGCCCGAGCCCGGCGACGTCGTGCTGCTGTCGCCGGGCTGCGCGTCGTTCGACTGGTACTCGGCTACGGCGAGCGGGGCGACGACTTCGCCGCCGCGGTCACGCCGCTCGTCGGATCGGAGCCGGCGTGAGCGACACCATGCGCCCGATCCGTCCGGCCGCCGCGGCCCGTCGGCGCCGCGCCCGCGACCCGCCGACGGCCAGCCGCGACGGCTCGCGGCCGCGTCCGCCGCCGCAGGCGTCGTCGGCCGCGGCCGGCCAAGCCGGTCGGTCGCCGGTCGCCGACCTTCGTCGGCTGCTGCTCGCCCTGGTCGCGGTGCTGAACCTGATCGGCCTGGTGATGGTGCTGTCGGCCTCGTCGGTCACCGCGCTCGACGAGTACGGCTCGCCGCTGGTACTACTTCAAGCGCCAGCTGCATCTGGGTCGTCGCTCGGCGTCGATCGCCCTGGTCGTCGTCATGCGGGTCGACTACCACCGGTGGCGCCGCTGCGCGACGCCGCTCGTGCTCGGCGTCGGTCGCTGCTCATGGTCGCTCGTGCTGGTGCCCGGCCTCGGCGTCAACGTGAACGGCGTCGTCGCGCTGGCTCGGCTTCGGCTCGCTCCGCATCCAGCCGTCGGAGCTCGCCAAGCTGGCCGTGCTGCTGTTCGTCGCCGACCTGCTGGCCCGCCGGGCCGACACGGATCGACGACTGGCGGGTCACGCTGCGAGCCGGTGCTCGTCGTGTTCGGCGTCGTTCGCGGTGCTGATCATGCTGCAGCCCAACCTCGGCACCACGATCATCCTCGGCGTCGATCGTGTTCGTGATGCTGTTCGTCGCGCGGCGTCGCCGCTGCAAGCCGCTGGTGCTCACCGTCGCCGGCCGGCGGCGTCGCTCGCCATCGATGGCCGCCATCGCTCGAGCCGTACCGCCGGCGCCGGCTGCTCGGCTTCCTCGACCCGTGGACGGACCCGCAGAACACCGGCTACCAGACGATCCAGTCGCAGGTCGGCCTCGCCCACGGCGGCCTCATCGGCATCGGCCTCGGCGCAGAGCCGGGCCAAGTGGGGCTTCCTGCCCGTACGCCCACACCGACTTCATCTTCGCCATCATCGGCGAGGAGCTCGGGCTGCGTCGGCGCCCTCCTCGTGGTCGCCCTGTTCGTCGCCCTCGGCGTGCTCGGCATCCGCACCGCGCTGCGGGCCCCCGACCGCTTCGGCATGCTGCTCGCCACCGGCATCACCACGTGGATCCTGCGTCCAGGCGTTCGTGAACATCGGCGCCGTCGTCGGCGTGCTGCCCATCACCGGCGTGCCCGCTGCCGTTCGTCTCCTTCGGCGGCTCGTCGCTGCTGGTGCACGATGGCCGCGGCGGGCCTGCTGCTCAACGTCGCCCGCCAGGCGCGGCCTGCCACCGCCGCGCGGCGATCGAGCGCCGTCGACGCGCGCGCCTATCGCCGTGCATCGCCGGCGGCGGCACCGCCGGCCACCTGCTGCCCGGGCTCGCCGTCGCCGCGGCGCTCGTCGCGCGCGGCCACGATCCGCGACGACGATCCACTTCGTCGGCAGCGACCGCGGGCTCGAGACCGACGCTCGTGCCCGAGGCCGGCTTCCCGCTCGACCGCGCTGCCCGGGCCGCGGCATCCAGCGCCGGCTCACGCTGCGCCAACGTCGCGCGCCGTCGTCGGCCTCGTCCGCGGCGTGCTCACGGGCATCGGCCTCGTCCGCCGGCCGCGACCCGCAGGTCGTCGTCGTCGCTCGGCGGCTACGCCAGCGTGCGCCGTGCATCGTCGGCGCGATCCTGTGGCGGGTGCCGATCGTCGTGACCGAGCAGAACGCCCGCGCCGGCGCGGCCAACCGGCTGGCCGGCCGCTTCGCCAAGGCCGCGGCGGTGCCGTTCGCCGAGCACCGACCTGCCCCGCGCCGTCGTCACCGGCAACCCGGTGCGCGCCCGAGATCCTGCGCCGATCGATCGAGCCGCGACCGCGACCGCGGCGCGCGCCGCAGCTCGGGTCTGCCCGCCGACCGCGCGGTCGTCGCCGTGTTCAGCGGCTCGCTCGGCTCGCCGCCGGATCAACGAGGCCGTGCGCGGCCGCTCGGCCGGTCTGGGCGCGACCGCGACGACCTCGCCATCCACCACGTGGTCGGCGCGCCGCGACTGGGACGCGCACGGCGCCGACGCCGCCCGACGCTGCCGGCCGGCGGCCTCGTCTACCAGCCGGTGCGCTACGAGGACCGCATGGACGCTGCTGCTCGCCGCGGCCGACCTGGCGCGTGAGCCGGGCCGGCGGCACGACGGTGGCCGAGCTGGCCGTGGTCGGCCTGCCGGCGCGTGCTCGTGCCGCTGCCCGATCGCCACCCGCGACCACCAGACCGCCAACGCCGCGCCGCTCGTGCGGCGCCGGCGCGGCCGTCGCTGGTGCCCGACGCCGAGCTCGACGCCGACGCGGCTCGGCGGCCGAGCTCGACGCCGCTGCTCGCCGACGCCGGCCCGCCTGGCCGCCATGGCCGCCGCCGCCCGGACCGCTCGCCCACCCCGACGCCGCCGACCGCGTCGCCGACCTCGTCGAGGCGCACGCCCGATGCCTGAGCCGACGTGACGCGACCGAGCTGCGACCTCGTCGCACCCGGCCGGATCCACGTCGTCGGCATCGGCGGCGCCGGCATGAGCGCCATCGCCACCGTGCTGGCGGCGATGGGCCACCACGTGTCCGGCAGCGACCTCAAGGAGTCCGCCGGTGCTCGACCGGCTGCGCGCCGCTCGGCGTCGACGGTCACCGTCGGCCACGACGCGGCCAACCTGCCGCGCCGACGTCGACTTCGTCGCCGATCTCGACCGCCATCCCCGACCGACAACCCCGAGGTCGTCGCCGCCCGCGAGCGCGGGCGTCCCGGTCGCTGCGCCGGGCCGAGATGCTCGCCGCCATCGCCGCCACCCGCCGGACGCGTCGCGGTGGCCGGCACCCACGGCAAGACCACGACCTCGTCGATGCTCGCCCTCGTGCTCGTCGAGGCCGGGCCTGCAGCCCGTCGTTCATCATCGGCGGCGACGTCAACGAGATCGGCAGCGGCGCGGTCTGGGACGACGGCGAGCTGGTTCGTGGTCGAGGCCGACGAGAGCGACGGCACGTTCCTCGAGCTGCCCCGCGCACGCGGCCGTCGTCACCAACGTCGAGGCCGACCACCTCGAGTACTACGGCGGCTTCGAGGCGCTGCGAGGCGGCCTTCGACCGGTTCCTCGCCGGACGCACCGGGCCCCGGCGTGGTGTGCGCCGACGACCCGCGTGGCCGCCGCGCTCGGGCGCGGCCGCCGGCGCCGTCACCTACGGCACCGCCGCCGGCGCCGACTACCGCATGGTCGACCTCGACGCGCGGCCGCGGCGGCGTCGACGCTTCGTCGCTGCGGCACGACGGCGAGCGCGCTCGGCGACGGTGCACGCTGCCCGTCGCCGGGCCTGCACAACGCCCGCAACGCCACCGCCGCGCTGGCCACTGGCGCTGCGAGCTCGGCGTCGCCGTTCGAGGCCGGCGCGCGCCGCGCTGGCCCGCTTCGCCGGCGTGGCCCGCCGCTTCGAGCACCGGGGCGAGGCCGACGGCGTCACGTTCGTCGACGACTACGCCCACCTGCCCGACCGAGGTCGCCGGCGTGCTGTCGGCCGCCGGCCAGGGCGGGCTGGGGCCGGGTCGTCGTGCGTGTTCCAGCCCCACCGCTACAGCCGCACCGCGGCGCTGTGGCACGACTTCGCCGACGCCTTCGTCGACGCCGACCTGCTCGTCGTCACCGACGTCTACGCCGCCGGGCGAGGCGCCGCGGCCCGGGCGTCACCGGCAAGCTCGTCGTGCAGACGCCGTGCTCGACGCCCACCCGTGGCGCCGGCGTCGCCTACCTGCCCGACGCCGGGCCGACGTCGTCGGCCTACCTGCGCCGCCGAGCTGCGCCCCGGCGACCTCTGCCTCACCCTCGGCGCCGGCGACCTCACCGTCGCTGCCCGACGAGCTGCAGGCCGCTGCTCGCGCCGGCGGGCCGGCGCCGCGTGACCGACGCCGCTCGACGGCGGCTGGCGCGATCGCTCGGGCGCACCGGGCCCGACGCGACGTGCCGCTCGGCCCGCTCACCACCTACCGGGTCGGCGGCCCGGCCGCGCTGTTCGTGCGAGCCGACGACGACGCCGACCTCGGCCGCCGTGGCCGCGGCGGTCGCGGCCGACCGCGCGTGCCGGTGCTCGTGGTCGGGCAAGGGTCGAACCTGCTGGTCGCCGACGCCGGGCTTCGCCGGGCTGGCCGTGCGTGCTCGGCGACGCGCTTCGCCGACGATCGACGATCGACGGCGACCGCGGTCGCGCGCCGGCGGCGCGGCCAGCCTGCCGGTGGTGGCCCGCCGCACGGCGGCCGCCGGGCTGACCGGCTTCGAGTGGGCGGTCGGCGTGCCCGGCTCGATCGGCGGCGCGGTGCGCATGAACGCCGGCGGCCACGGCTCGGACATGGCCGCGGCGCTGGTCGAGGGTCCGCGTCGTCGACCTGCGCAGCGGGGAGGATGGACGGGTGACCGCCGACCGACCTCGACCTCGGCTACCGCCGCTCGGCGATCGCGCCCGTCGCAGGTGGTGCTCGCGGCCGAGCTGCGGCTCGCGCCGCGGCGACCGCGGCCGCGTCCGAGGCCGAGATCGCCGAGATCGTGCGGTGGCGGCGCGAGAACCAGCCCGGCGGCGCCGAACGCCGGCTCGGTGTTCACCAACCCGCCGGGCGACTCGGCCGGCCGGCTCATCGACGCGGCCGGGCTGCAAGGGCCTGCGGCGTCGGCACCGCCGAGGTGTCGACCAAGCACGCCAACTTCATCCAGGCCGACGACGGGCGGCTCGGCCGACGACGTCGTGCGCCCTGATGGTCGAGGTCCGGCGCCGGGTCGCACGAGCCACACCGGCGTCGACCTCGCAGCCCGAGACCCGCCTGGTCGGCTTCGCGCCGGTCGACGACCTCGATCTGACGTCGAGGGTTCGTGACCGACCCGACCGCTCGACCGGCGCGCCGCCGAGCGACGCCGGCGCCGTCGACCCCCGCATCCAGGCCCGGCGCGACGAGGTCGCCGCGAGCCGCAGCGGCGCCGGCGCCGCGCGGCTGATCGCGGTCGGCGTGGTCGTGGCGCGTGCTCGCCGTGGCGTGTCGGCGTCACGCCACAGCGCCGCTGCTCGACGTCGACCAGGTCGAGGTCGCCGGCACGCGCCCACGTCAGCGCCGACCAGATCGTCGACGGTCGGCGGCGTCCGGCGTCGGCGCAGCACCTGGTCGACGTCGATCGCCGGCGCCGTGCGCGCACCGGCTGCGCGGCGCTGCCGTGGGTCGCCGACGCCGACGGTCGACGCTCGACTGGTGGCGGCGACGTCGTCGCATCGACGGTCACCGAGCGCGCGCCGGTGGCCGCGGTCGGCGACCGCGACGGCCGGTGGGTCGCTCGTCGACGCCGACCGGCCGGGTGCTCGGCCACGCCGCCGCCCGGCGGCCCGAGCCTGGTCGCCGTCGAGGGCGTGGCGCCGGTCGACGCCCGGGCGCGACGTCGGTCCCGGCGTCGACGGCGCCGCTCGAGGTGATCGCCGGCTGTCGCCGGGCCTGCGCTCGCCGGTGCTCGCCGTGGTCGCCGGCACCGACGGCACCGTGCAGCTGCAGGTCCGGCCGTCGGGCGTCGTCGACCTGTGCCGGCCCGATCGGCTCGCCGACGAAGCTGGCCAGCGTCGCCACGTGGTTCGCCGACGTCGACGACACCAAGCTGGCCGCCCTGCGGCGTGCGTCCGCCGACTCGCCGGTGCCGACCACGGCTGCCGACGATCGACCGTCGCGTGCCGGGCGCTCCGAGGTGTTGACCGCGCGTCGGCGCTGCACGTAGCCTTGTCGACCGCAACCTGAGGTTGACATAACCCTCAACCTCAGGTCGAGACGTTCCGAGCGGGTGATCGTGCCTGATCGACCGGTCCAGCGATCGGCTCGCAAGGCGCGCGATGGCTCGGCTGCGTCGACCCGACGCGCCTGACAGCCCGATCGCGATCGCCGACGCTCGCGAGCACGTCCACCGGCCCGCCGCACCCGCCGCATCACCGATGCGGCCCCCCTGGAGGTAGCGAGCAGCCATGGCCGGCAACCCGCAGAACTACCTGGCGGTCATCAAGGTCGTCGGCATCGGCGGCGGCGGCGTCAACGCCGTCAACCGCATGATCGACGCCGGGCTGAAGGGCGTCGAGTTCATCGCCGTCAACACCGACGCGCAGGCGCTGCTGATGAGCGACGCCGACGTGAAGCTCGACATCGGCCGCGAGCTCACCCGTGGCCTCGGCGCCGGGCAGCGATCCCGAGGTCGGCCGGCAGGCCGCCGAGGAGCACCGCGACGAGATCGAAGAGGTGCTCAAGGGCGCCGACATGGTGTTCATCACCGCCGGCAAGGGCGGCGGCACCGGCACCGGCGCCGCGCCGGTCATCGCCGAGATCGCCAAGAGCCTCGGCGCGCTCACCATCGGCGTCGTCACCCGGCCGTTCGGCTTCGAGGGTCGCCGCCGCTCGGTGCAGGCCGAGCAGGGCATCCAGAAGCTGAAGGAGAAGGTCGACACCCTGATCGTCATCCCGAACGACCGGCTGCTCACCGTCTCCAACGAGAAGACGTCGGTGCTCAACGCGTTCAAGATGGCCGACGAGGTGCTGCTGCAGGGCGTGCAGGGCATCACCGACCTCATCACCACGCCGGGCCTCATCAACACCGACTTCGCCGACGTGAAGATGATCATGAGCGACGCCGGCTCGGCGCTCATGGGCATCGGCTACGGCTCGGGCGAGGGCCGGGCGCTCAACGCCGCCCGCGCCGCCATCTCCAGCCCGCTGCTCGAGGCCGTCCATCGAGGGCGCCCGCGGCATCCTGCTCACCATCGCCGGCGGCAGCGACCTCGGCCTGTTCGAGGTCAACGAGGCGGCCGAGGTCATCCACGGCGTCGCCCACCCCGACGCCAACATCATCTTCGGCACCGTCATCGACGACGAGATGGGCGACGAGGTCCGGGTCACGGTCATCGCCGCCGGCTTCGACCGCTGGGACGACGCCGCAAGGCCGCGCGCCGGCGTCGCGGCGCCGGCCGCGCCCGTCGCGGCGACCTCGAGCCGGTCACCGACGTGTTCGGCGCGCGACGACGACGACGACCTCGACCTCGACGGCGGCGACGACGACTTCGACGTCCCGTCGTTCCTGAAGTAGCCGGCGCTCGGCCGGGCCCGTGGCCCTCACGCTCGAGCTCGGCACCGGCGACGTCCACGTCGCCGACCACCACCCGCGACCGACGGCGACTTCGCCGTCGACGGCGACGCCGACGGCGCTGGCCGCGCGCCGGCGCGGCGTGCGTCGACCGCCCCTGGGTGTGGCTGCGCCAGGTGCACGGCGCCGGCGTCGTGGTGGTCGACGCGCGGCACGCCGGCGACGGTCGCCGGGCGTCGAGGCCGACGCGCTGGTCACCGCCGAGCGCCGGGCCTGGTGCTGGCGGTCCAGACCGCCGACTGCGCGCCGGTCGTGCTCTGGAGCGCCGAGGGCGTGATCGGCGTCGCCCACGCCGGCTGGCGCGGCCTCGACGCCGGCGTGATCGAGGCGCACCGTCGGCCGCGATGCGCGGCCTCGGGCGCCGACCGTGATCGCGGCCCGCCTCGGGCCCTGCATCCACGCCGAGTGCTACGAGTTCGGCGCCGACGACCTCGACCGGCGTCGCCGCCCGCCTCGGGCGACGAGGTCCGGGGCCGCACCGCCGTCGGGCGCGCCGGCGCTCGACCTGCCGCGCGGCGTTCGGCGCGGCCGCCCGCGCGGGCCGGCGATCGCCGAGCTGGCGGCGACCGACCGGCGTCGTGCACCGCCTGCCACCGCCGAGCGCTGGTTCTCGCACCGGGCCCGGGCCGAGGCCGGGCGCATGGCCACCGTCGATCTGGCGCGACGCGGCCGGCGAGCCGGCGATCCGCCGTGATCGACCCGGCCGACGTGGCCGACGCGGGCCGCCGCCGTGCGGGCCCGCATCGCCGCCGCCGGGGGCGGGCCCGACGTCGAGGTGCTGGCGGTCACCAAGGGCTTCGGGCTCGACGCCGTCGCGGCCGCGCTGGCGCGCCGGGCTCGCCGAGGTCGGCGAGAACTACGCCCAGGAGCTGGTCGACAAGGCCGGCGCGCTCGGCCGAGCTGCGTCGCCCGGCCCGGCGCCGCGCTGGCACTTCATCGGCCGGCTCCAGCGCAACAAGGTGCGGCCGCTCGCGCCGCTCGTGGCCCTGTGGCAGACGCGTCGACCGGGCCGAGCTCGCCGCCGAGATCGCCCGGCGGGCGCCCGGGCGCCGCCGTGCTCGTGCAGGTCAACCTGTCCGGCGAGCCGCAGAAGGGCGGCTGCCCGCCCGACGAGGCCGCCGGCGCTGGTGGCCGCGGGCGGCCGACCTGGGCCTCGACGTGCGGGGGCTCATGGGCGTCGGCCCCGCCGGCGCCGCCCGAGGCGGCCCGGCCGGGGTTCCGCCAGCTCGTGGCGCTGGCCGACCAGCTCGGCCTGCCCGTGCGCTCGATCGGCATGAGCGACGACCTCGAGGTCGCGGTGCGAGGAGGGCTCGACCATGGTGCGGATCGGTCGCGACCTGTTCGGCGCCCCGCCCGCCCCGGGCCGCCACGGCGCGGCGAGCCGATCTCGACCTTCGTGCCGACCGTCCGCGGAGTCACTAAGGTTGCGCGGTACTTTGATGCCCGGATGCGGTCCCGACCTGGGAACAGACCGGCTCAGGAGGATTCGATGGCTCATGTGGCGAACGGCGATGCTCTACCTGGGCCTCGGGCCGGACGACGAGTACGACGACTACGACCAGGTCGACGATCGCGGCCGCGCCGGCCCCGCCGGTGACCCGCTCGGCGCGTGCCCGACCCGCGAGCCCTCGCCGGTCACGGCCCGTCCCGCCGCCGCCAGCCGGCCGGCCCCGCGCCGTGCGCGCCGAGCCAGCCGCCGGTCGCCGAGCTCCACGAGCAGTCGGCCGTGCGCCCGCTGCCGTCGCCGTCGGGCGTCGACCGTCCCGAAGCCCCAGAGCGTGGTGCGGCCGGTCCCGGCCGTCGCCTCGGCCAAGCCCCACGTCGTGGCGCCGACGTCGTTCAACCAGGCCCAGGACGTGGCCGACAAGTTCAAGGACTCCCAGCCGGTGATCCTGAACCTGCAGGGCGTCGACCGCGACCTGTCCCGCCGGCTCATCGACTTCTCGAGCGGCCTCTGCTACGGCCTCGGCGGCCAGATGGAGAAGGTCGCCCACCAGGTGTACCTGCTCACGCCGACCAACGTCGAGGTGTCGGCCGACGAGCGTCGCCGGCTGTCCGAGCGTGGCCTGCACGACGCCTGACGCTCGTCCCCGCTCGCCGCCTCCGTCCTGACAGGCTCCCGTGCTCACCCTGATCGTCATCGTCCTGCAGATCTACCTGCTGCTGCTCTTCGGCCGCATCGTGCTCAGCTGGTTCCCGCCGCCCCAGAGCGGGTTCATGGTCGTCGCTGCAGCGCTTCCTGTTCTCGGTCACCGAGCCGGTGCTGGCCCCGCTGCGGGCCATCCTGCCGCCGGTGCGCATCGGCGGCATGGCCCTCGACCTGTCGCCCACGGTGCTGATCCTCGGCATCATCATCGTGCTCATCAGCTTCCTGACGTAGCCGCTGAGCTCCGGTCGCCGGGCAGGGATCGACCCGTCCGTCGCCGTGGTGTGGGTACCATCCGATGCCATGGACGGAACCCCCCAGCTCCTCACCGACGTCAAGTTCTCGACCCATCGCAAGGGGTACGACCCCGACGAGGTCGACAACTTCCTCGAGCGGGTGAGCGCGGCGGTGGCCCAGCTGCAGGACAAGCTGCGCCAGGCCACCGAGCGGGCCGAGTCGGCCGACGCCCAGGTGGCCGAGGCCCGTCGGCTGCAGGCCGAGGCCGAGGCCGCGGCCGAGCAGGCCGGGGCCGGGGGCGTCGGCTCGGGCGCCGGGGCCGAGGCCGCCGCCGGCGGCGACGAGGAGCTCAAGAAGGTGCTGGTGCTGGCCCAGCGGGCCGCCGACCAGGCCGTCGAGGAGGCCAACGCCACCGCCACCCGCACGGTGGCCGACGCCCGGGCCAAGGCCGGTCAACCTGCTGGCCGAGGCCGAGCAGGAGCGCGATCCGCATGCTGGCCAAGGCCCGCAAGAAGGCCGACGCCGCCGCCGAGGAGCGGGCCCGCGAGCTGCACGAGCAGGTCACGTCGCTCGACGCCGCCCGCGGCGACCTCCAGGCCGACGTCGACGCCCTCAACGGCTACCTCGACGGCGAGCGCGAGCGACTCCGCCGCCAGCTCGGCGAGCTGACCCGGATCGTCGACGACCCGACGGCGCTGGCCCTGCTGACCGGCGCCCGAGCTGACCGAGACCGAGGTGCCCGAGATCGACGGACCGGAGCCCGAGCCCGGAGCCCGATGGCCGACGCTCGTCGGAGTCCGGGCTGGCCGACCTGCAGGACGGCCGCCGGCGCCGGGCCGCTCGCCGACGCTCCAGGACGGCGCAGGGGGCGTCGCCCCGATCGACGCGGCCGACCGGCGCCGACAGGCGACCGCGCCGAGGACGACGAGTCCGGCGCCCGGGGACTCCCGGTCGAGGCCCCGGTGGCATCGGCCGACTACCCGGGACCCGAGGGCATCGACGAGTCGTCGTCGCTCGACGCCGGCCGGCCGTCCGTCCGAGCCGATCGACCTCACCACCGAGCGGCTGTTCGGCGAGGGCGAGTCCGGCATCGACGACGGTCCGCCCACGGAGCTGTTCGACACCGTGGCCGATCAGGCCGTCGTCACCGCTGGGCGAGCCCGACGCGGCCGCCGACGCCGCCATGCGGGCGTTCTTCGAGCGGGACCTCGACGAGGACGCCGAGGCCAAGAGCTCCCGCTTCGGCCGCCGCCGCTGATCCACGAGGAGGCCACCGATGCCCACGGTCAGCGTCCGCTACATCGTGCACGACGTCGACCAGTCGATCGCGTTCTACTGCACGCACCTCGGCTTCACCGAGGTGATGCACCCGGCCCCCACCTTCGCCATGCTGGCCCGGGGTGATCTCCGGCTCGTGCTCAGCGCCCCTGGAGGTCCGGGCGGGGGCGGACAGGTCATGCCCGACGGCCGCGTCCCCGAGCCCGGCGGATGGAACCGCTTCGCCATCGAGGTCGACGATCTCGACGACCTGGTCGGGGCCCTACGGGCCTCGGGCGCCACACTTCCGCAACGAGATCGTCGACGGCGTGGGCGGTCGCCAGATCCTGGTGGACGACCCGTCGGGGAACCCGGTCGAGCTGTTCGAGCCCACCATCGACGAGGCCCGGCTCGATCGACCTGGTTGATCAGGCCTGGTTGATCAGGCCAGGCGCAGCTCGAGGCGCACCGGCAGCCCGTCGACGTCGATGACGGGCAGGTCGTCGCCGGTCCGGCGGGGCGTCGACGCAGCTCGACGGCCAGCACCTCGGCCGCGATCCAGTCGCGGTGGGCGTCGACGGCCGGCTGCAGCTCGTCGGGGGCGCCGATGGTGACGGCGACCCGGTCGGCGATGGCGAAGCCGAGCTCCTTGCGCCGGTCGTTGAGGGCCCGCACCAGCTCACGGGCCTGACCCTCCCGGCGCAGGCCGTCGTCGATCTCGAGGTCGAGGGCGACGGCCCAGCCGTCGTCGTCGGCCAGGGCGAAGTCGTCGTGGCGCTCGGCCCGCACGTCGACGTCGGCCGGCTCGAGCCGCTCGCCGGCGATCTCGACGAAGCCGTCCTGCTCGAGCGCCTGCTGCAGCGCCGAGCCGTCGGCGGCGGCCAGGGCGGCCTTGACCTCGTTGACCCGGGGGCCGAGGCGGGGGCCGAGGGTGCGGAAGTTGGGGACGACGGTCCAGCTCATGAGGCCCGAGAGGGTGTCGATGCGCTCGAGCGAGCGGACGTTGAGCTCGGTCATGATCTCGTCCTCGATGGCCGGGTCGAGCTCGATGCCGGGGTGCAGCAGCAGCGCCCGGGCCAGCGGCTGGCGCACGCGGACCTTGGCGTCGGTGCGGGCGGCCCGCCCCAGCGCCACCAGCCGGCGGGAGGCGTCGACCTGGGCGGCCAGGGCCTCGTCGTGGCGGCCCTGCGGACTCGGGCCAGTCGCTGAGGTGCACCGAGGTCTCATCGGTGAGGCGGGTGTAGATGGCGTCGGCCAGGAACGGGCAGAACGGGGCCAGCAGCTGCGGCCGTGGTGACCAGGCACTCGTAGAGGGTGGCGTGGGCGGCCGGGTCGCTGCTCTTCCAGAACCGGGGGCGCGAGCGGCGCACGTACCAGTTCGAGAGGTCGTCGATGAACGTGATATAAACATTGAAACAAGTGGGGAAGGTCAATGCGTCGCACGAAAGAAGAGGCCGCTCGTACACGCGAACAGTTGCTGCGTGCTGCCCTCACCGTCTTCCGCACCCAGGGCTATGCCACGACCACCCTCGATGATATTGCCGCAGCCGCTGGCGTAACACGGGGCGCGATCTACTGGCACTTTGGCGGGAAGGCCGAGCTCTACAATGTGCTCGTCAGCGAGCATCTCAGGCGCGCCTATGCGGTCTTTGAGCGCGTGCTCACCGAGAAGGGAACGCCGATCCATCGCTTGCGGCGCTTCATGCGCCGCTTTCTGGAATATCTCGAGGAGGATGCTGATTACCGGACCGTGCTTGAACTGAAGCTGCTGATGACCGAAACCACTGCAGACCTCGCGGAAGGTTTTCAGCGCATGAATCAGCGAAACGACGGGTCGTTGGCGATGCTCACTCAACTCATACATGCCAGTCTGCTGGCGGGTGAGGTAAAACCAGGAGTGGAGCCACACACTGCGGCTCTCGCCGTCATGGGATTCCTTGGGGGCATCACATCCTTGTGGCTACAACAGCCTACATCCTTTTCCGTGAAAGCCACTGCGCCTGCGCTGGTTGATACCTTTCTCAACGGCATCGCCAACGCCCCTTGAGCTCCTTTTTTTGCGCAGTTTACATACATGAGGAATGTATGCAAGCTATAGGCAGATCGCAGGAGGGAAGAACATGACACCACGTACCTCGCCTGATGCGTCGCGAACCACACGCACCGAGCCTCAGAAAGAAGGGCGTTGAGGATCGCACGCTTCAGCTCCCTGATGGTCGTAGACTTGGCTACGCCACGTCTATGGCGATCCTCGTGGTCGGCCTGTGTTCTACTTTCACGGCTGGCCGAGTTCTCGGCTGGAAGCGCGGCTTCATGCTTTGACGGCGCTGCAACACGGTGTGCGTCTGATCGCGATAGATCGGCCGGGCTTTGGCTTATCTGATTTCCAGCCGCATCGAACGCTCCTGCATTGGCCGTGGGATGTCGTTGCGGTGGCCACTGCCCTGAGCATTCCCCGGTTTGCTGTCATCGGTGTCTCTGGAGGAGGTCCCCATGCGCTCGCCTGCGCCTACCAGATCCCAGAGCGATTAACGTCAGTTGCCCTCTTAGGGAGCCTTGGCCCCCTCGATGAGCCGCAGGCAACCGCAGGCATGATGGTGCAAAACCGGCAGCTCTTCGCTCTGGCGCGCCAGGCTCCGTGGCTCCTGCGGCTGCTCCTGGAATGGCGTATGCGCCAGATGCGACGCGATTTCGCCCGCTTCATTCCACGTGTCACCCAGGACATGGCTGCTGCGGATCACACCACCTTCGCCGCGCATCCGCAGATGCGATCGCAGATGCGGGAGGCGTTCATCGACGCGTTCCGCTCAGGCGCACGTGGAGCGAGTTGGGAAGCTCGGCTGTTCACTCAGCCATGGGGCTTCCGGCTGGCGGATATTTCCCAGGAGATTCTGCTCTGGCAGGGGGAAGACGATCGTAACGTGCCCGTGGCGATGGGACATGCCCTCGCTGAGACGCTTCCTCACTGCCAGGCCACGTTCTACCCCGGAGAAGGGCACCTCTCGCTCTTTCTCCATCTCTCAACGCTGTTTGATCAGATCCCGACCGACTGAGGCCGCGCTGGTCTGGACATGGACCGTGTGCTAGTGAAAGCAAAGGAGAAACACGATGTTTACCCGTGAATCAGAGCGATTATCGAGGGTCTCACCGCAGTTGGAAGTAACGCCTGAGCGCGTGTTGATGGATGAACCGGTGCGGATTCGCGTCCTGCACTGTAGACCACAGCAGCGTATCACGCTTACGGCACAGATGACCGATGATGGCGGCAGACGTTGGACCTCCCGTGCGACCTTTGAGGCGGATACACAGGGGCTCGTCGACCTTGCGACACATGCTCCGCTGGAGGGGTCGTACACGGGGTGCGATCCCATGGGGCTCTTCTGGTCCATGGCGCCAGCATCTCATCGACATCGCCTGGACTACTTCAACCAACCGCGTGCCTATCCGACGACGCTCACGCTTGCTATTGACGCCCGTCCAATTACCAGCGCGCACATCGAGCGGACGTTTCGGGGATCGGATGTGGAGATGCAGCCTGTACGAGAAGAGGGATTGGTCGGCACGTTGTTCCATCCTGCTGGCGCTTCCCGCTCGCCGGGCATCCTGGTGCTGGGTGGCAGTGAGGGAGGGATTCCCGAGGCCATGGCCGCGTTACTGAGCTCGCACGGCTATGCCGCCTTTGCTCTCGCCTATCATGGAGTGGAGCCACTGCCCAAGACATTCGTGGAGATTCCCCTGGAATACTTCGCCACGGCGTTCGAGTGGATGCGCCGACAAGAACAGATTGCGTTTGACAAGCTGGCGGTGGTGGGAGTTTCCAAGGGCGGCGAACTGGCATTGCTACTGGGAGCGACGTTTCCCGTGGTGAAAGCGGTGATCGGGTATGTAGCCAGTGGCGTCGTGTACCAGGGGCGGGACATGAAGCATCAACGGTCCTCGTGGACCTGGCACGGGAAACCCGTCCCGTTCGTGCCATACTACTACACACCGGGGTTGGCGTTGCGTTCCGTCTGGAGCGCCATCACGCATACCCCGACCCCACTGCTGCCGATGCATGCAGGCCACCTCTCCGATCGCGGCCGGTGGAATCGGCCAGTATTCCCGTAGAGCAGATTCAGGGGCCAGTCTTGCTATTTGCGGGACACGAAGACCAGGTCTGGCCGTCCGCCATGTTCGCAGAGATGGTCATGAAGCGGCTGGGCGAACACCAGCATCCCTATGCTGATCACCAATTCAGTTATGAGCACGCTGGTCATCTGTTTCCTCTCCCCAACTTGCCGACGCCATTCATGCTGACCAGCATGCTCGGAGGAACGCCACAAGGCAATGCAAAAGCCAGTGGCGATGCCTGGATGCAGATGCTGCGATTTCTTCAGCAGCACCTCACATAGATGCCTTGTCACACGCTCGCGCGGGCAGGCAACAGAGCCTTGGACCTGCCGCGTACGGAGTCGATGCCACGGTCCTTAGAGTCCTTGCCACAGTCTGTTATTCCCGCCCTCCACAGAGCAACCGGCGAAACCACGCGCAGCGCAGATGGTCTCTGACGCAGGCTCCCATCGGCGACACAGGCGCAGCGAGAACCATGATGTGGATGGTCGCCCGATCCCCAGGCTGAGGGCAGTCACAGCGGGGACACTGAAGGAGGTGGATGATGGCGGCACTGCGAGGGACGACACCCGAGTCGATCGTGGATGTATCCCGTGGATGATCCGTGGGGGAGCATGGAGGCAGCGACGATTGGCCCGACACGGTAGCGGGCGAAACCGCACGCGCCAGGACAGCGTCCGCAGAGGATGGCGCCGCGCCGGAGCGCGGGGCCGTGGAGGAGCCAGACGCCACGTGAGAGCGCGTCTCGCTCCGGCCATGGCGGCGTGGCCTCTGGCGGCCCCTGACACACCATGTGATCGTATCGTGCGCTCACACCGGTGATGATGGTGTCCATTGTGATGATCGTGTCCCATACTGAAGGCGGGAGGTCGCTCCGTGTCCATCGCGTCCATCGCGTCCATCGGCGCGCTCGCACGCCTCCGCCGCAGCATGACTGAACCATGCATGCACTGGGAGGAGCGTACCGCAGTCCTCCAAGGTGGTCGCTCCGGACGTGATTGCTGCGCATGACGGCGACCAAGGGTGCGGTGAATGCGAGAGGCGATCCGCGCGACGCGAGCCGCGCCCACTAGCGAGCAGAGGCCAACCATGATGCAGCGAGATCTTTCCAGCGACCTCCTCGCGGAGCCCCGTTTCGGCCCCCTCATCCTGATCGCCGACGACAGCCCCACCATGCGCATCGTGACGCGGCACGCGCTTGAACGCGCAGGGGCTGCAGACGATCGAGGCCGCTACCCCGCGCGAAGTGATCGCCGCGGCGCGGAAACGTCCTGACCTGATCCTGCTCGACATCACCTTCGCCGTCGGCGCGCAGACGGACGGCTACCAGCTTTGCCGCCTGCTCCGCGACCTGCCTGAGTTCCGCGAGACCCCTATCCTCCTGGTGAGCGGGCGCGACCACATCGTCGACCGCGTGCGCGGTCGGTTCGCCGGCGCGACGGGCTACATCACCAAGCCGTTTGAGATGGCCGAGCTGGTGGCGCGCGTCAGAGTGTTGGCGGACGAGGAGTGGCGGCGACGCGAAGATTGGACCTCGCGTCAGCGACAGGCGCTGGTGACGTGGGCGCGTGGAATGGTCGTGCTGCGCGCCGATCGCTCGGGACGTTCGTCGTCTTCGCCCACCGCGCCCGAGCGGGCAGGCGCGCATCCAGCGCCTTTTCTTCCACGTCCACCTCCAGCGCAGCCACCGCAGCGCCCTCAAGGCGCAGGAGGGTCATGTCTCCCTCCGATCACAGCACGCTGGGCGCGTGTGCGCCACGCCAACCGTCCGCTCATCCCTCCGCGCCGCTGCTCCTGGTAGAATTCCACAGTGAACACCAGGGCGCTTCTATTGGCCTGCCCCTGCGCAGACTGCTCATCTCACCCGCCCGTCGAGTCGCCAAGACTGGCCTGCCTCCAACGCTGCGTAGACCTATGAAATGGCGCTCGTTCACTCCCTCCTGCATGACCTGTGGGCAGCAGATCGCAGCGCCGCCCAAGATACCGGTCGCCTTTTTAGGTTGTGTGACAGACATGCCAGCAGTATACCCACAGCGCGCCGTTGCCTCGTGGAATGATCTTCTCTGCATGATCTCTGAACGATCTGTGACGCCGGGTCGGCGAGTGGAAGAGGGACCACGAGAGCAAGGACAGCATGGCAGCCCACGCGCAATCTACTCCCCCCCTGACCAACTGCCGTGTCGGTTGCGCGTGTGGCGCCCGCACGTGGGCTGAGTCGGATCCACCATGTGGGCGCAAGAAGTGGAACTGATACTGGAGAGAAAGAGGTGCGCTACGTCCTCGCGCTCAGCACCGATTCCTGCGCAGAAGAAGCGTACCGAACGCGATGAGCCCTCCATGGGTGGGTGCGCCGTCCCTCCATCAGTGGCACGAGGCTGACGGCGGGGCTCACGCAACCGGCGTCGACGTGCTCTCTGCGCTCGCGCCCTCGTGAGCGTGCGTTCCTCGGCGTGCTGCCTTGAGGTGACCAGCTGGGGAGCTTTCTATAGCCAGGAACACGACCGAAATGGCAAGGTACTGTGAGGTCGTCGTGAAGCGCTTGACGCGGAAAGTGATGGCCACGTGCTAGCAGTGTGCTATGTCTAAGTGGTGCGTGGCTGCGCGTGATGCCTGGACCGATCACCTGGGTGCATGCATGACTCAGCGTACGGACGGAGACCGTGCTTGAGCGTGCTTTGGGAATGCGAGGCCATGCCTGGACCCTAATGGACCTCAGCGGGACGCAGCGGACCGCTGCGGACCGCAATGGACCGCAGCGAACCGCAATGGAGAGGTCGCGTGTACAGCAAGAAAGGACCAACAACGGTGTTGACATTCGAGCGAAGAATCACCATCGACCAGCCAATTGAAACTGTGTTCGACTACATCGCTGACCCCCTGCATTTCGTGCCGATCTGGCCGGGGCTGGTGGAGGTCAAGCATGTGCAGCCGCTGCCCGCAGGCGGCTACCGGTTCGACTACGTCTACTACCTGGCGGGCATGCGCTTTGAGGGCGTGGGCGAGTTCGTGGAGTTCGTGCCCAAGGACCGCATCGTCTGCAAGTTCACTGGTGGCATTGAGGGCACACTCACCTTCAAGTTCCAGCCGGTCGCCAAGGAGACGACGGTGTACCTCACCCTGGCGTACACGATCCCTGCGGCGGTGCTTACCACGTTCCCAGCGCCCGCCTTCAAAGAGTTGAGCGTGCATGAGATCGACTGTCTGCTAGCGAACCTGAAGACGGTCATCCCGTTCTTCGTGGCGGCTCCGACCGTCCGCTAGCCGCCTGCTAGCCGCCTGCTAGCCGCCTGCCTTCGTGGCACATCGGCGATGGCATCTCCTGCCGCACTGTGACGGTCCAGCTTCTGGGCCGCTCGTCGCAGCGCGGCAGCTTTTTGCCTGCGGTAGCGTGGTGAAGTATGGAGGGGCCGTTCGACACGCGCAAAGCGAGCGACTCACGCGAGCGACTCACGTAGGCGCGCGCCAATTGGAACACGTGCGACTGCGCGGTGGCAGCGCTGGACCTGTCGACGACCGCTGGACCGGAACTCGGATAGTGGAGCGAACGCCAATTCGACGCCGAACGTTTCGGCCTGCCTGACCCAGACGGCGAGCGCGCCCCGCACGCTCGGTGATGTCCCTCTCCCATAACGCAGATGCTCGCTCCCACCGGCCGGGCAGGCCCGCCGGCGGTCTTCGCGTTGGCGTATCGCTTGCTTGAGCGCGTCTTTCCTGGTTGCTCGTCCCACTGCTTAGATCTGGCGCGCCGTGTCGGAGCGGCTGCCCATTGCAGCGAGGTGGAACTTTCAGCGATACTGGTAGCGAGTATCAATCGCGATACGTGGTGGAGCGCAGCGCAAGCGCTGCCGTGACATGGTCGTATGGCTGCTCTGTACTCTCCACACTGGGTCTGCTGGAACGACACCCACAGGGGAACAAGAGCGCGGTGCACGTCTACCTGATTCGTCATGCCCAATGTGAACTCAATGTAGCGCTCCATGACGCGCCGCTCAGCACACGGCTGAGCCGGACAGCTTTCAATGCTCTGGTGCGTAGGGATCTTGACTCGCCCCTGACAGCCGAAGGCGTGGTCCAGACACAGCGCCTGGCGGAGCGCTTGGCTGCGGTGCGCTTTGACCGCCTCTATACCAGCCCGCTGCCACGCGCGCTGGCAACCGCCGCCGCGCTGAACGCCACCATCCACCTGACGCCACAGGTCATCGATGATCTCCGCGAACTCCGCCCGGTGCTGCTGCGGGACCGCCCCGGTGATCCCCTGGCCAGCTCCCCTTGGCGCAGCTCTTCTGGCGCTCCTATACGCGCATGCTCTTCTCGCCGGCTTCACCCGACGCCTTTAGCCGGTCGTATCGACGCGCGCGAGCAGCCTGGAATGAGATCACGCGCGAGCCAGCTGAGGCGATTGCTGTCGTGTCACATGGCTGGCTGCTGCGGGTGCTGCTGCTGCACATCGTGACGAATCGCCGCTGGCGCATTGTCTCACGCGACCTGACGAACTGCGGTATTTCGCTGGTCGTGCCCAGAGCGACACAGGCGCAGCCTGGCGCGCCCTAAGCCGCGCCCTAAGCCGCGCACATCGCGGATATGCGCGGCAGCGCTGTTTGCGCAGCAGGGGCTACACCCGCCTACACCCGCCTACACTCGCGCCCAGCCGTCGCGGCCCCATTTCGCGACCTGAACGCGCGAGACAGGCGCAAAGCATGTCTCACCGCACTGTGTGCATTCGTAGTGCATTCGTACCATGCCAGCCAGCCTGTCAGCGACCAGCCCGGATGCTTCTGCGCCTTGGCGTGACCGTGATCGAGCGCAGGCAGATACTCACAAACAGCCATGCGCTCCACCTTGATGGATCTGGCAGCCAGCGACCGCTCTGACTGAACGGCAGACAACTGGTTGATCGGTACAATGCTTCCGCCACGCTACCGACTGCGATATACAGCAGAGGTCGCGCGCAGGTTCTTTGTGTGTCTCGTCACGCTGATTTGGAAGCTAGGACAGCGAGAGCCGATTCGTCTCTCCTGTGTCGCCGAGGAACTGGCGGCGCATGTCTTGCTGCAAGAGGCTGAGGCTGTTGCTGAAGAGCAAGATCAGGCTGTCGATTATTCTAGCCTCCATGATACGCTCTTCGAGGACGTGGACTTCGAGTTTCTGTATGATGAGACCTACGATGGGATCGAGCGCACGGAGCTAGGCGAGACGATGGGCATCACGCATCTCCCATTCGCCGAGTGGTTTGAACGCTTTGGCCCACCAGGCAGCTCGACGTACACTGAGGCGCATCCTTACGCGCAGCAAGACGAGAACAGTGGCTTCTGATACGCCGTCTGTGTAAGATCCCGAGCTAAGCGTGCGTTGCTGACGCCAATGCTGACGCCAACACCGACGACACACCACGAACAGCGACGGTTCTCCAGATGGAGAGATCTGTCGAAATTTTGCGCTGTGATGAACAGTCGTGAATGCGGATGAACGCGCTGCGAGGAGTTCGACTTTCCCCTATCCGCAGCGCGAGTGCCTGAGTCGCCATCAACCCAGGCACTTGGACAGTCTCGCTTACGACACAGCGCAACCAGCTAGCTGACCGATGTCGGCTCCTGCGTGGACGGCGCTGCTTCACCTTGTTCGATCTGCGCATAGTGATCGCGCCAGATCAGCCGATGCACGCCCAGATAGCGCGGCAGCCGATTGAGACCGGGCAGATAGGGGAAGAGGATGAGCAGCAGCGTCAGGACCGCCATCGTCAGCCACACGGCGATATCGGCATTGGGACCATTGTAGGGACCGGCTGGCACCTGATACCAGAAGGTGTAGAGCCACAGCCACGCCTGCCCAGGATAGAGTCCCGCGCTGTTCATCATGCCCCACTGGTCACCGTTCAGGTTCAGCTCGTCCGCGCGATCAGGCAAGGCCTTCTCGTTGAGGAAGAGCAGCGGCTTGGTGAAGTCGGTCTGGTAGAACTTGCCGTCCACGGTGAGCAGGTAGCCATCTAACCCGCCGCTGCGCGCCATGTCGAGCAAGGAGTCGAACATGACCGGCAGCGGTCCATAGGCGGCGTCAGGTGTCACCGTCAGGTGGCCGTTGTCGTTGAGCGATCCATCAGCCTTGTCCAGCGCGTCGGCGTACGCGGCTGCCCATGCGGCTTGCTGGTCGGCTGACGCTCCTGAGTAGGTCGCCAGCGCGCTCTTCACATCGGCGTTGTCGACCGTAGCGAGCGGGCCAAGGACGTAGACCTGCGCGGTCTCGATGGGAATCGTCACCCCAGCGAGCTGCTGTGGCGAGACCGGACCCACCGACTGCACGTCGTCAGTGCCGTTGTTGTAGGGCTGCCCATAGCTCGCAATCCCACTGGTTCCGGCGAGCTCAGAGACGGCGACGACAGTGAAGCCCAACGGGTCGGCAGTGGAGACGCTTCGAAGCGTGAGCGCCTTCTCATCGGGGGAGGAGAAGACGCCTGCCAGGACGAAGACCAGGATGAGCGCCAGTCCGGACATGACGGTGAGCTCTTTGAGGATGTCGAAGTTCTGCATCTTCACACCCTGATAGTACTGCTCCTGGGTCATGCCTGCCGTGTAGCGCGCTGGCGTCTCGTGTTTGGCCGGATAGGGGCGCACCACGCCCATCACGCGGACGAGGATCACGTGAATGGCGATCAGCGCGACGAGCGCGGCGGGCAGCAGAATGACATGGAAGCTGTACATCTGCCCGAAGTTCAACACGTTGAAGAAGCCGCCAACGCCGATGGAGTTCATCGCATCTTTGGCGGAGACGCCGATCCACTGGGAGTCAAAGTTGGTCTGCGAGAGGTAGCCGGTGAAGGCGGCGATGATGCTGACGATGAACGCGACCACGCCCAGCATCCAGTTCTTCCCACGCCCATCGCGGTAGGCGCCCATGAAGAACTTGGCCCACAGGTGGAGCACCATGAAGAAGAAGAAGACCTGCACGCTCCAGAAGTGGAGGCTGTTGACGAAGTGCCCCACCGCGTCGACATGCCACCAGTGCGGTCCATAGAGCGCCAGGATGACCCCGGAGAGAATGATCAGCGCGAACGCGCCGATGGTGATGGAGCCAAACAGATAGACCAGCGAGTTCACATAGGCGGGTTGTTGATCGGGCAGGAGATGTTCGGCGGGGAGCGCTGCGGTGAGGCGGTTCCGCGTGGCGCGTGTCCAGTTCGCCATGGACGCCTACCTCCCCTCGTTCTGCTTGTCGTGACCAGGAAGGCGCACGATCGCGGCAATCACGAAGACGACGATCATCAGGCCGATGACGATGAGATTCGGGACGGTGATGAGCAGCCATCCCCACTGCAGTGTGGGCGCGGATAGCATGGGCAGCTCTCCTTACGGGCGATTAAGCGCGGCGCTCCATGACCAACTGATGTGGTTGCCGGGCTTGCACCGACTCTACCGAATGGCCATCACAGGGCGCTCACAAGAGCTAGCGGGGGCCTCTCGCTGGTGTCTCAATCGCTCAGAGAAGTTCACCGTCAGCCAGCTATCGCTGCTGTGACCCAGCCGTGACGCCAAGGGATTGAACGCGCACTAGGCAAGCAGCTACGCTTCACATGAGTAGGCAACCGGGCCCACGCAGGTGGGGTCGCTCGGGTGAGCCCGTCAAAATCATCCTGGCATCGGGTGGTAAGCGACTTCAAGGCCGCGCAAGCCTTTTGCAGGGTCCTTGCCTCAGCAGAGGACGGATCTCGGCCCACCTTACTTGGTTGTCGCGGCAGCGCTTTCCCCCACAGGTTATGCGTCACGCTCGACATGTGGCGGATCGAGTCTGACATGCTCATCGCAGATGAGACCATGCTTGAGGAAGCTGGAGGAGGCGATCGATGGAGGGCAACTCGGAAAGGTTACGAGGCGGATTCGACGCGCGCCGTTGCTAGCACACCTGCGCGGCACCTGGCTGCGCCATAAATTCACTCGTGCGGGCTGCTTCTCGCCGGACGATGTCTTGGTGATCAATCATGGGGGTGAGATAGTCGTGGAGAATTGTTGCTTCTTCTCTGGCGTCCGCCTCGAATGCCTTGCTGGCGGGCATATCTTCATTGGCAACGGCACGTATCTGAATCGAAACGCCGAGATCATTGCTGGCGCGCAGACACACATCGGTCGAGACTGCAAGATCGCATGGGATGTCGTGATCATGGATACCGATCAGCACGGCATTGGCGACCAGGAAGCGAGAGCGCTTCCCGTCTGGATTGGCGACCGCGTCTGGATCGGTTGCCGCGCCATCATTCTCAAAGGAGTCACCATTGGGGACGACGCAGTCATCGGTGCGGGCGCAATTGTGACCAAAGATGTGCCGCCGCGCGCAATTGCCACCGGGCCAGCGGCGCATCTGCATCGATTGGTGTCATCGCAGCCGCCGGTTGGATCAGAAGACCGGAACACAGGCGAGCTCGGAACTGAGGGCAAGTGGCATGAACGAGAGGCAATCCTATAGGGTTGAGGAGCGACCAGGCCAGACCACTGCGGCCTCCATCTCGCTGCGAGAGCATGAATCCGAGGGATGTGCCGGCGAGAGGCTCTGCCCTCTGCACTTCGCGATGCAGCAGCTTGCTTATACCGCGGTCTCCCAATTCGTCTTCTACGCAGAAGGTGAGTACACGCCTCGACCAGACCTACTTGAAGATCTGGTGCGCTGGGAGCGACTGCATCGATTGATCGCCTGTCGCATCTGCCCTGCGTTGCGGATAGGCGGAAACATCGCTTCGGAACTTGACGCAGCGCTTGCGCTGCTCCCCGAGGCACAGTTTCACAGCCAGCGGCAGATGCTGGCTCGTTGCGCCAGTTGCGATCAACAGGACGCCTGCCCGCTCGAAAGTGAGCCGGACTTGCACCTCTTTGCTTCTCACGACATTCAGGAGTGATCAGACGGGCAACTTGTTGCGAGGCGCCCGTGACGCCGATGGGAGGTAAGAGCAGCGCGTTGTGTCGTCATATGTGAGGCGATGGGTCTATCCTTTCTGCAACGTGCTCGGCTCACACAGGCGGCGCGTACGACCGACTCGGCGGGCCATCACAGCGGGCAAATGCGCCCTTCATGCTGCGTGAGTGTCGTAGAGCATCTGAAAGACCTGCGCTATGATGAATGATCGCCCACGCTCCTACATGCCGACTTATTCCCCTATGACCCCAACAGACCAGCGCAGACATGCGGACGCTATTCCCGACGCTGTGTTACTCGTCGACACCAATGGACAGCTGCTCTTAGTGAACCATCAGGCGGAGGTCGTATTTGGCTACACTGCGCAGGAGTTGCTTGATCAACCCCTCAACCGCTTGCTGCCCGAGCAATTTCACGAGCTACACGACGCGCTGCTTGCGCAATACGTGACGCATCCACACGCTCGCGTCATGGGAGCCGGCCTGAATGTCCTGGGACGACACCATGATGGACGCGTGCTCCAACTGGAAATCAGCCTCAATCCGCTGCTCGGCGCTGGACCCCTCTGCGCCCTGTGCGTGATACGCGACGTGTCCGAGCGGCGCGACACCGAACAGGTGAAGGACGAGTTCGTTGCACTCGCCGCTCATACCTTGCAGACGCCACTCACCGCGTTACATGGCTATGTCGATACCCTCCTACTCCACACTAGACATGGCAAAGGTGTTCCCCTGAGCGAGTGGCAGCTCGATGCAGTCGATGAAATACGCATGGCGACGGAGCGGCTGGAGATGCTCGCCGAGACACTGCTGAATGTGACACGCATTCAGGCTGGACAACTGGAGGTACGTAGTGAGCTCCACGACCTGGTGGCACTCGTATGGCGGGTGGTGGCGCGTGTCAGAGAGAGAGCGCAGACGCATATGCTTTTGGTTCGCGCCCCGACCCAGTCGCTCGTCGCTCCCATCGATGCTCGGCTCATCGAGCAGACGCTGGACCATCTGCTGGTCAATGCCATGAAGTACAGCCCATCTGGGGAGCAGGTGGAGATCACGGTGCGCCACCGCGTCGCGCTCCATGATGTGCTCATCCAAGTACACGACCATGGCGTAGGCATTCCCAAGGAGCAGCGTGAGCGCATCTTTACTCGGTTTGGGGGGCAAGACAATCCGGCAGGTGTTGCTGGAACGGGCCTGAGCCTGTATCTGTGTCGCCACTTCATTGAGCGGCATGGAGGGCGCATCGGGGTGCGCACTCCACATGGTCAGGGAGCGACCGTCTGGTTCAATCTCCCACTCGTCTCCGATCCGGCAGTGAGCTGCTAATTAGACCAGTTGCTTATGCCAGCCTTGGTGACGGGTGTGCGTAGGCCACGTCAAGGCGGTAAGGTAGCGCCGAAAGGACGTACCGGCCTGAGCTGCTGTGTTGCATCAAGCAGTGACGCAGGACCTGAGCCAAGCATAGCAGCTGAGCGAACGATCGCATCTGACCACTTCGACAGGCCGTGAGTTGACCACATACTGGTCAGACAGCCTTGGACGATATCAGACATCTCAGTGACGGCACGCTTGAATTCAAGCCACCGATGGATGAATCTGGACGGCTAAGAACACAACGTGCTGGTCTTCTAAACCGATCGTCCGAATGATGATGAGATCGGCTATTACGCCAACGTCTACGCCATCCTGGGCAGACGTGCATGAAGGTCGGTGAACAGTACCCTGCGAAAAGGAGCGAACTTGAGCAGTCTGCTGAACGCTGGCGAACGATGATGAACTGTGGAAACTGCATTTTTGACACTCCCCCGCATAAATCCGGGAGATTCTCGGAGAACGCTTGTGGCAACCCACTACGTTAGCCCCCGAAGGGCCTGCCCGGCCCCGGTAGGCGTTGACCGCATCGCCGGGCGAGTGTAAGCTCAAAAGCAACCTGGCTCAAGCGCGGCGCACCTCGTCCAAGAACGTTAGTGCTTTTACCCGTGGGAACGATTTACCACGGAACCGCCAAACACTATTGGGTTTGGTGAGGTGCAAAGTGCCTACGGACCTATTCTCGCACGCAGGCAGGAAATCGGCAATGGGAGGGGGCCATTCATCCCCCGCCTAAAGGCAGGGGCTTTCTGGCCCATTTCTGTAAACCGTACGTTTGGAGGCCGACGTGTTTGCTCAACGCACCCATCCAGATGGCGTCATGGACGCCCGAGGACCTGAAATGAAGCACAAGGCAGGCGCAGCCGGAAGACCCATCTCAGGTAGCCTTTGCACCTATATTCGATTGTTCCCTTCTTATACGGTTTGTGCGCTCCCAGAACGCATGGCATCATGAGCGTCAAGTCCAACTCGCTTCGGCATACCCATAGGCGATTTCGTGTGGAGAGACCGCTGACTTGCAAGTCAGCGGTCTCGGTTTGCGTGCAATGATCTGCCCCCTGGCCAAGCGCCAGGGGGCAGGTGAGCGACCTAGTTGAGAGCGACTGGTTCGCGGATCGGAGCGGTCGGCGTCATCGCCGCGAACTGAGTCACGCTGTTGCGCCCGCGAAAGGCGTCGACGATCTCGAAGGCGAGCGCGCCCAGCACCACCAGGGCGGCCAGCCCCAGACCGATGGTGGCATAGAACGCGATCTGGCCGAAGACCGAGAAGGCATACGCCTCATTGAGCAGCCCCTTGAGCGTCTCCCCCTTGAACATTGTGTCGGCGGTGCCTTGCTCCTTGGCCGCCTGCGCGGTCAGGTCCGCCTTGAGCGTCGCATCGGTCGCCGCCGCGGCGGCTGCCCGATCGGCAATCGCCTTGCCACTCCAGTACGCGTAGGGATGACCCTGCCCGATCTCGCTCAGATGCAGCCCGAGGAACTTCTCGGCGTAGGCGTGCGCCTGGTCGCCGGTGAGGACCTGCTGGCCCGCGTAGGCTTTGAGGTTGTCGGGCAGGCCGGCGGCGGCGTTTTGAGGGAAAAAGATCTGTTGGGGGGCGAGCTGGTCGTGAATCTGCGTGTTGGTGAACGAATAGGCGGTGTAGGCGCCGACCGTGCCCAGGATGAGGGCGAAGAGGGCGACGGCTTGCAAGACGATAATTCTCCAGCGGATGGCGGTGTTCATGTCGGTTGCTCCTGTGCTGATGGGGTACATGGTTGAGAGGCTGTTGGCGCAGAGGACTGAGAAGCCGATCACTGACTGCTCTTGTCGCTCCGCTGTCGCCTACGCAAAGGATAGCGGACCAACATCACTCGCCTCTCACATCACCCCCCCCTCCATGTCACATCCACATCATGAGATGGCCGGGCGCCGAGAAGGGACCCTCACTGGACGAGCGCTGGGCAATCTGATCTGACCATTGCAACGGGAGTTCTGGCAACCGACCTACAAAGCCCCTCATCGCAGGTGCACCTCAGTTCTCTCGCCCTCGCTGTTTACGGAGGGCGCGCCTGCCACGCTGGAGGGACAGAGCCGCGAGCAGCGCCCACGCACGACGCCACGCATGACGCCTCGAATGACGCTCAAGCGGGACGAGATGCGAGAGGGAACTGTGACGTGCGCGTACGCTGTGGTGAGGGGCCCGTGACGGTTGCGCCTGATAGTGCGTATGCCGGTACGCCAACGCGGCCTGACCCTCTAGTAGCAGGGTGGTGAGCAGGCGCGCTCCAGCTTGACTGCATCTCGACCAACACATGCATGCGATCTCGTGCGAGCTTGTTGGACCGCGCTGACTCCTCGCCAGGAGTGTGACCCCATGACACCATCTCTGCCCTCGCGAGCCGAATATCTGCTGGCGGCGTATGCCGAGGGACGCCGCAATTTTCGTGGCTGGCATCTTGTCGGTGTAGATTTGTCCCACGCTGATCTGCGCAATGTGAACTTCGCTGGCGCGAATCTCGCCAGAGCCACACTCGTGGATACTCACCTGGAGCAGGCGGACCTGAATGCCGCGCGAGTACGCAAGGCAGATTTACGCCACGCGCACCTGCAGGGCGCGGATCTGCGCGGGGCGGATCTGCGCCATGCGACGCTCACTGAGGCGGACTTGACCGGCGCCGACCTCACCGACGCGGACCTGCGGGACGTGCGCGCGGTTGCAACGCTGTTCACTGAAGCGAATCTCACCCGCGTCAATCTTCAGCGCGCTGACCTGACTGGCGCGCTCTTGCTGGGTGCGCACCTCGTGGGCGTTGACCTTGCGGGCGCGACACTCCGAGACGCCAATCTCAGCGGCGCTTATCTAGAAGACGCTTAGAAGACGCTGGTCTCGCCGACCTGGCAGGGGCGGATCTACGCCTGACAGATAGGGAAGCGGCTGATCTGAGCGACACGAACATGCGCGGCGCGTCGCTCCCAGGAGCCGATGTACGCGGAGTTGACCTCTCCGACGGAGATCTGAGGACAACCATCAAGGAGAGCGCGACTCTTGGGGAACCCCCATGGGAGATGCGACACTGCCACATGTCGCCGCGAAGGAGTCGGGTAGCGGCGCCCAGTTCACGCTGTTCGTCATCTTCAGATAGTCCTGCTGCTTCCAGCCCGTGTCGTACAGGATCACGTCCTTGCCGCCCTTGATGACCCCGACGTTGACGGGCAGCTGGAAGAAGACCTGATTGTTGTTCGGGCTGGTGCTGCCCGGGACGAAGACCCGGTCGGGCATGAAGGCGCCGGCCGGAACGTCCTTGAACACGCTGCTGCGGACGAGCCACACCGAGTACGCCGGCCCCTGGGCGGGGACCGACTGCGCTCCGATCGAGAGGGCCAGCACCACCACCAGCGCGAGCAGCACGAATGTCGGAACTCGTTTCGTCACCTTCATCTCCCTCCGCGGATTGACGACGGCGCTGCCTTCGACCGTGAGCTCCGGTGGATACCTCTCATCAGTTCGGCAGATACTCACCCGGCCAGATCGTGTTTCCGACCCGCAGCAACTTCTCGCTGGCGTCCTGACTCAGCGGCTGCGCGAGCAGCAAATGATCCTCACGGCCGTCGGCGGTGACCTTCAGCATCTCGGCGGCCGACTGCTGGAAGAGGTGGATGGCGTCGAGGTACTGGGCGTGCACCGCAGCGAGCGATGGCGGCGGCGCCAGCGCGCGCACGCGCGCCTCGGCCTGCGCGAGGTTCGTCGCCACGGTCTGCACACGGGTCCCGAATTCGGCGCCGTCCGATTGCTTGAGCTTGTACCGCAGGCCGCCGAAGGTCAGGTTGTAGGCCGCGCTCTTGACGTCGCTGTGAATGGCCCACAGCGCCTGCGCGTACGCTTCCTCGGCGGGCGTGAGCGCCGGGCGCGGCGGCGCCAGCGAGGGCCGCGCGGAGACGGCGGCGGTCCGGCCCATCGTGGTGGTCTCTCGCAGCAGCGACACGGCGAACACCCCGAGCAAGGCGAGCACGATCAGGCCGGCGACGAGGAGCTTCGCCCGCAAGAGACCTCGCGACCCGCTCGGTCCCGCGGCGCCGACCGCGATGGTCGACGATACATCCTGAGAAGCCGTCATTGGATCCTCACGCTCAGCTCACGGCGCCCGCCCTGGCGCCCGTCGCGACGCGGGGATTATGGCCAGTGTGCGTCGGCCAGGTCAAGGGGCGCCGGAGGTCAAAGGGCCAGGGTCAAAGGGCTGGCCGGGGTCAAGCGCCCGGGGGGTCAAGCGCCTGGAAGGTATGGGAGGATGTGCATCTATGCGGCTCGTCCTCGCGATGCTTGTCGCCCTCCTGGCCGCCGGCTGCGTGGTGACGCCACCGGTCGGTCCGCCGGCGATCTCTCCACCCGATCTGCGAGGCACGTGGATTGGCACCTGGGGTGGGACGCCGCTGAGCTTTGTCGTGCTCGACCAGCAGACCGGCACCGGCGACTCCGGCGTCGTGATTGGCTCGTGGCAGCTGCTCGGCCAGTACTATCCGACAGTGAGCGGGATCATGACCACCACCATCCGTGGGGAGGCGGTCTCGACGAACATGACCGGCCTGATCGCGCAGGCGGGTGAGGGGTACGGCGTCGTCCTGCGCGGCCGGTCCTCGGCCGGGGATCAGGAGATGAGGGTCAAACTGATCGAGGCGGATCGTGTGGAAGGCGTGGGCCAATCCCAGTACGCGTGGGGGCCTCAAGGGTCGGTCCAAGCCGCGCGCCGCCGCTGAACGCCGGGTCATTGTAAGAAAGATTTTTGGAGAGTCCGGAGGGGCCGTCACAGTACTCTGGCCGCGCAATGAGGACCCTCGAACGCGAACACGCGGACGCGCTCCTCGAGGCACGGCCGGTTCGCCGAGTTCCCGAAGTCTCGGACGCGCCTGCCGAAGACGACGACACGACGTTCAGCGCGTTCATCGGAATGCTCGTGGGCGTTGCGATCGGCTTGCCGCTGTGGGCCGCGCTCGCCGTCGCCGTCATTCTGATTTTTCGTTGAGGGCTGATTCTGCGCTGAGCGCTGATTCTTCGCCCGGCGCAATCGCCGCCCCTGCTGTCGATCGATCCCGTAGCGTCCTGAACGTCACCGAGTAGCGCAGCGTCTTCATCGGCGGAACGCAGTGCTGCCACTCATCGCGGGCAGCGCCGTCCAGCACGTAGGCCGAGCGCGGCGCGATCGTCACCGCGCGGGTCTGTCGTGCGGATCCACGACCGCGCTGGAATCTCAGCCGGCACTCGCCCAGCAGCGACACCCCGATGACCACGCCGAACTGGGGCGCATCGCGATGCCACCCGATCCCCGCGCCGGTGGGGTAGGCATTCACGAGCACCTCGGCCAGGGCCTCCGGGCTGACGCCCGCCAGCCCGGCGACACGCCGGCGAACGGCATCGAGGAAATCGGGGATGGCAGGGCCCGGCGTGATGCGCCAGGATTCGTAGCCGTAGACCCACCCGAAGTGCTTCGCTCGTCGGCGGGCGACCTGCCCCCGCATCGCAACCGCCGCGAAATCGAGCCCTTCCAGGTGGCCCGCCAGCTCGCGCGCCTCGGCCTCGTCGAGGATGTCGGGATGGTAGGCGAAGCCCTGGGGCAGGTCACCGAGCGAGCCGGGCATACCAAAGGATAGGCCGCCCGGAGGACTTCTGCCCGGATGAGCCGTTCGGCTAAGGTTGAAGTATGGCGACGCTCGCGGCGACGGATTCGCTGGAGCGGCCGCGCACGCTGCCACTGGGGCGGATGTTCGTCAATCCCGCGTTCGATTTCCTGCTGATCGGGGGCGGCCTGAGCCTGTTCGTCGGGGCCCTGGCGTGGGCCGGCGGCCTGCGACTCACGCAAGACCACGTTCCGGCCATCCTGCTGTTCGGCAACTTCGCCCACTTCGCCGCGTCGACGGTGCGGCTCTACATCACCCCGGGCGCGACCCGACGCTGGCCCATGCTGACGCTGGGCTTCCCGCTGGCGTGCCTCATCGTGTTCACCGCCGTCCTGGCCTTTGCCGACTGGCTGGTGCGCTACGTCTTCGCCGTCTTCCTGGTGTGGTCGCCGTATCACTACGCGGCCCAGGCGTACGGCCTCTCGATGATGTACGCCTATCGTTCCGATTGCCCCGTCGCCGACGGCGACAAGCGCCTCGTCCGGCTCGCCTGCCTGATTCCCTTCTTCTGGGCCGTGCTCCGTCCGCAGGGGGGCCTGGGCGTCACGCTGAAGCACCTGGGAATCGTGGCTCCGATGCCGCTCGAGCATCTACGCGCCGGCGTGAGCACGGGGCTCTCGGTGGTGGCGCTGCTCGCGCCGTTCGTGCTCTTCCTCGTGCTGCAGCGGCGAGGGCGAACGCTGCCGCTGATCAGCCTGTCGGTGATTGCGGTGAACGCGGTCTGGTGGACGGCGTTCAACTACATCAACGCGTTCTTCTGGGCGGCGCTGTTCCACGGCGTGCAGTACCTCACGATCGCCGCGATCTTCCACGTGCGAGAGCAGACGCGCCGGCCCGAGAACCGCCGGGGCTGGGCCTTTCACGTCGGGATCTTCTATGGTGCGAGCGTGGCGCTCGCCTACGGGCTCTTCGTGCTGTGGCCCGATGCGTACGTCGCGCTCGGCTACGAGCGGATGCTGACCGCGCAGCTCGTGGTCGCAGTGATCAACATCCACCACTTTGTGGTAGACGCCTACATCTGGCGCCTGCGACGAGATCCCAACCTCCGCACCGTCGTCGATCAGCCCGTTCCCGCCGAAGCCTGACCCGGCCTGGATGGTTCCCGGCCAAGGAGTGCCACCGCGCCGGGAGGCCCCGTTCACGAATCATCCGCAGTGGGAAGCAAAGTACACACGGTGCCTACCGTAAACGCCAACCAAAGCAGACGCTTAAGGACGCACTAGCGGGGTTGGCAGCGGCCCTGCACTTCCTTCCTCCGCCAAGTAGCACAGGCTCTTTCCGACAAAGGCAAACCAGCCGTGAGGCTGGGACGCAAAGCTACGGGTCAGGCGTGGTGTCTGACGGCCGGGCTACCGAAGAAAGAGGCGGGCTCACACCCTCCTCCGGAGAGAGACCGATACAGGCTTCCGGGAGAATGTCATGGACCGCAGGGGCGGAGCGATTGCGATCTTCAAGCGTGCGGCGCTGATGGCGCTGACCGCAGTGACGTGTGTGACGTTCGGCAACTCGGCCGCGGTGGCCGAACTGGGCAAAAACCTCGAGCGCGGCATCATCGTGGACCTGCCCGGTGTGGACGCCGTGCTGTACGAGGTGACCGAGAACATGTACCTGATGGACGCCGCGGGCAACGTCGTCGGGCCGGACGAGGCGGTTTCCCGCCGGGCGGAGGCCTCGCTGGTTGGCTGGGCTCGCCTCGGATCGCCGCTGTGCCCGGCCAAGCAGATGGTCACGAAGGGCGTGCACTTCAAGACCTGCTCCATCACGGCCGAGGGTCTCGACAACATCAGTCTCACGACCGGCCGGGGTACCGTGGACGGTTCGTTCGCGGTCGTCGTCCAGGACGATAACGTGGTCGACGCGCCCGAGTTCGTCGTGATGAACGGTCTCTTCCGCGGAAACATGGACCTCTCCATGCGGCCGCTCGGCACGGTGGTCGGCAACTTCATCCCGAGCACTACCGGTGTGGCGGTGCCGTTCTGTGGAACGTTCCGCCTGCCGTTCGCCGTCGAGATCGACGGCCAGCGCGTTAACCCGCGGCGTGGTTCGGCGGCCTACTACCTGGCCGACGACGGCCACACGGTGTTCCCGGCGGTGGCGGAAGAGAAGTCGCTGCGGATGCCGACGGTGCGCCTCGAGCTGACGTTCGGCAAGAAGTGTCAAGCTAGTCCGCGAGTAACTCGCTCTTCAGGTCCCGGGTCGCCGCCCCTCGGCCCGGGACCTTCTTCACGCCTCAGGGGCTCGCGCCCGATTCGCCGACTGGCGGGCGCCCTACGTGTTCGCCGTCTTCTTCGTGTGGTCGCCCTATCACAACGCGGCGCCGCGGCAACGGGCCACTGAAGCCCTGAGCCGTCTGAAGCCCTGAGCTCGTCTGGATGGTTCCAAGCCACGGAGCGCCACCGTGCCTGGAAATCCCGCTCACGAATCATCCGCAGAGTGAAGCAAACTACACACGGCCACACGCCCTAAACTGCAATATCAAAAGCCACTTAGAGCCCAGGGCGGGGCCTTGGCAGAGGCCTTGCCTTTCACTCCCGCCAAGTAGCACAGGCTCTTTCCGACAAAGGCAAACCAGCCGTGAGGCTGGGACGCAAAGCTACCGGGTCAGGCGTGGTGTCTGACGGCCGGGCTACCGAAGAAAGAGGCGGGCTCACACCCTCCTCCGGAGAGAGACCGAAACAGGCTTCCGGGAGAATGTCATGGACCGCAGGGGCGGAGCGATTGCGATCTTCAAGCGTGCGGCGCTGATGGCGCTGACCGCAGTGACGTGTGTGACGTTCGGCAACTCGGCTGCGGTGGCCGAACTGGGCAAAAACCTCGAGCGCGGCATCATCGTGGACCTGCCCGGTGTGGACGCCGTGCTGTACGAGGTGACCGAGAACATGTACCTGATGGACGCCGCGGGCAACGTCGTCGGGCCGGACGAGGCGGTTTCCCGCACGGGCGGAGGCCTCGCTGGTTGGCTGGGCTCGCCTCGGATCGCCGCTGTGCCCGTCCAAGCAGATGGTCACGAAGGGCGTGCACTTCAAGACCTGCTCCGTCACGGCCGAGGGTCTCGACAACATCAGTCTCACGACCGGCCGGGGGACCGTGGACGGTTCGTTCGCGGTCGTCGTCCAGGACGATAACGTGGTCGACGCGCCGGAGTTCGTCGTGATGAACGGTCTCTTCCGCGGAAACATGGACCTCTCCATGCGGCCGCTCGGCACGGTGGTCGGCAACTTCATCCCGAGCACTACCGGTGTGGCGGTGCCGTTCTGTGGAACGTTCCGCCTGCCGTTCGCCGTCGAGATCGACGGCCAGCGCGTTAACCCGCGGCGTGGTTCGGCGGCCTACTACCTGGCCGACGACGGCCACACGGTGTTCCCGGCGGTGGCGGAAGAGAAGTCGCTGCGGATGCCGACGGTGCGCCTCGAGCTGAAGTTCGGCAACAAGTGTCGCTAGTCCGCGGGTAGCGCGCTCTTCAGGTCCCGGGCCGGTCGCCGCCCCACCGGCCCGGGACCTTCTTCACGTCTCAGGGGCCCACGCGTATCCCCGCCTCGCGAGACCTCTGCTTCACCTCACCGGCGCTTGCGCCCAACCTTCCCTCGGCCCTACCCCTGGTCAGGTCGCCCTGTTGAGCGCGGTGTATACTACGGAGGCTTTTGCGTTGGAGAGGTGGCCGAGTCGGCCGAAGGCAGCCGCCTGCTAAGCGGTTACAGGGCCAAAAGCTCTGTCCAGGGTTCGAATCCCTGCCTCTCCGCCACGGGCCCTTAGCTCAGGTGGACAGAGCGTCGGGCTACGAACCCGAAGGCCAGAGGTTCGAATCCTCTAGGGCCCACCACTCTCATGCACGACGAGGCTTGGATGCGGGAGGCGCTGGCCGAGGCCGCACTCGGCCAGGCTTCCGACGAGGTGCCGATCGGCGCGGTGGTGGTCATTGACGGCGCCGTCGCCGGACGCGCGCACAACACGCCGGTGGCGTCCAGCGATCCCACGGCCCACGCCGAAGTGCTCGCGCTGAGAGCGGCGGCGGAGAAGGTCGGGAATTACCGGTTGCCCGGCGCGACGCTTTACGTCACGTTGGAGCCGTGCGCCATGTGCTGTGGCGCGATGCTGAACGCCCGGATCGCGCGGGTGGTGTACGGCGCGCGGGATCCCAAGGGCGGCGCCGTCGAGTCGCTCTACCGGTTGCTCGACGACACGCGTCTCAACCATCGCGTGGCATCGGTGGGCGGCGTGCTGGCTGAGGAAGGCGCCGCCCTGCTGCGCGAGTTCTTTGACAGGCGACGACGGTGAATGACTCGCGGAGGGGTGGCCGAGCCCGGTTGAAGGCGTCCGACTCGAAATCGGATAGGGGCCCAGAAGGTCCCTCGGGGGTTCAAATCCTCTCCCCTCCGCCAATTCTCGGCAGATCCAGCGTTGGAGGGGTGACCGAGCGGCCGAAGGTGCGGCACTGGAAATGCCGTGCACGGGTAACCCCTGTGCCGCGGGTTCAAATCCCGCCCCCTCCGCCATCTTTTCGATGTGGCCGTGCTAGACGGGGAGTTAGCGGTGCCCTGTAGCCCGCAATCCGCTTCAGCGGGGTCGAATCCCCTCCCGAGGGCGGGCCGTGTTGAATGAGCCTCGTGGGACGGCGTTGAAGGTTGGGCCCCACGCAACGAGAATCGTCGAACCCCGCCAGGCCCGGAAGGGAGCAACGGTAAGGCGACCCTCTCGTGTGCCGTGGGAGTACCTGGCTGGAGTCGGCTCTGCGGGGAGATCGCAGTACGGTTCGATCGACGGAGGGTGCACGGTCACTCTTTTCGCATGACGTCGGGAGTGCAATGACGTATCAGGTCCTCGCGCGGAAATACCGGCCCGCGGCGTTCGACGACGTCGTCGGGCAGGACGCCATCACCCGTACGCTCCGCAACGCGCTGGCCTCCGGGCGAATCGCCCACGCCTACCTCTTCGCCGGCCCGCGCGGGATCGGCAAGACCACGACGGCGCGGCTGCTCGCGCGCGCTCTGCTGTGCCCGGAGCGCAAGGCCAGCGCCGACCCGTGCGGCGTGTGCCCGGCCTGCGCGGATGCGGCGGCCAGCGTGGACATCATCGAGATCGACGCGGCCTCGAACCGGCGAATCGAGGACATCCGCACGCTGCGCGAGAACGTCAAGTACGCGCCGGCCCGCGGCCGCTACAAGGTCTACATCATCGACGAAGTGCACCAGCTCACCAGCGATGCCTTCGATGCGCTGCTCAAGACGCTGGAAGAGCCGCCGCCGCACGTCGTCATGGTGCTGGCCACCACCGACCCCCGCGAGCTGCCGGCCACGATTCTCTCGCGCGTGCAGCGCTTCGACTTCCGCCCGATCGCGCCCGATCTGATGTCGGCGACGCTCGAGAGCATCCTCCAGAAGGAAAAGGTCGTGTACGAGGCCGCCGCGCTGCCGGCGATCGTACGCGGCGCCGAGGGCTCGCTGCGCGACGCGCTGACGCTGCTCGACACGGCGATCGCCTACGGCAACGGGCGGCTGGACGCCGAGACCACCGCCGGGCTGCTGGGCACCACCGCCCCGGCCGAGGTCCGCGCCTTCGCGCGGGCGCTGGTCGGCCACGAGCCCACGCCGGCGCTGGAGGCCATCGACCGGGCCGCGCGCGACGGCGAGGATCTGGGCGCCTTCACGCGCGACGTCATCGAGCTGCTGCGGCGGGCGCTCGTGCTCAAGGCGGCGCCGGCCGCGAAGCTCGCCGACGTGCCGCACGCCGAGGCCAACGAGCTGCGCGCACTCGCCGAGGCGGCCTCGCTCGACGATCTTCTCTACGTGCTGCGCGCGTTCCTCGACGCCGACGAGGCGATGCGTGAGTCGCCGCACCCGCGGGTCGAGCTCGAGATCGCCGCCGTCCGCGCCACCCGCCGCCCGGAGCCGCGCGCCGTCGAGGAGATTCTCAAGCGCGTCGAGGAAGCGGAGACACGGCTGCGCCAGCAGGCGGTCGCCGCCCCGCCGGCGCGTACCCAGGAAAGCCTTCTGCCCGGCGTCGAGCCGGCGGGCCGTCCGGCCGCCGAGCCTCGCCGGGCCGCATCGCAGTCCGAGCGTCCGGCGCCGGCGGCAACCTCGTTCGCCACCGCGCCGGCTCCGTCTGCGCCGCCGACCACGTCCAGGCCGGCGCCCGGGCCGGCGGCGGCGTCCGGTCCCGCAGTGGCGCCCGTCCCCGCGGCGGCGCCGGCTCCCGCGCCGGCCAGCGAGGACGTGGCGACCGGCTGGCAACGGGTGGTGGAAGAGGTCATGCGCCGCAAGCCGACCCTCGGCGCGGTGCTCGCGCAGACCCGCCCCGGCCCCATTCGGGATCGAGAGCTCAGCATCCTCCTGGTCGGAAATGCCTTCCACCGTGAGATGCTGTCGGACAGCGCGAACCGTGATCTGATCGGCCAGGCGCTGCGGCGCCACGTCGCGGGCGCCGAGCGGATGAGCCTGGCGACCGAGGGCGAGTCGAGCAGCGGCGAGGTCACCGACCATCCGGCCGTGCAGGCGGCCGTGGCCCAGTTTCAGGGTGAGATCGTGGCCGTGCGGCCGCGCGTGAGGGAAGGAGAAGGCCAGTGAAGGGTGGCTTCGGCAACATGATGAAGCAAGCGCAGAAACTGCAGGAGCAGATGCTGGCCCTGCAGGAGGAAGTGGGAAAGAAGAAGGTCGAGGCGACCGCCGGCGGCGGCATGGTGACGGTGGAGGCCAACGGCAAGCAGGAGATCGTCTCGATCAAGATCGATCCCGAGGTCGTGAGCAAGGACGACGTGCAGATGCTGGAGGATCTCGATCCTCGCCGCCTCCAACGAGGCGCTGCGCAAGTCGCGCGAGCTCGTCCAGCAGGAGATGGGCAAGATCACCGGTGGACTCAAGATCCCCGGCCTGGGGATGTAGGAGGCCGTAACGTACTATCCGGAGCCCGTCGCCCGCTTGATCGAGGCGCTGCAGCGGCTGCCCGGCGTGGGCCCGAAGACGGCGCAGCGGATGACGTTCTTCCTGCTCAAGCGACCTCACGACGAGGTGCGCGAGCTGTCCGAATCGCTCCTGGCCGTCAAGGAGCGCATCGTGTCGTGCAGCACCTGCTTCAACATCACCGACCAGGACCCCTGCCGCATCTGCGCCGATCCCGCCCGCGACCCCAAGCTCCTGTGCGTGGTGGAGGAGCCCAACGACCTGCTGGCGATGGAGCGCACGGGTGAGTACCGCGGCCGCTACCACGTGCTCCTCGGCGCGCTCTCGCCGCTGGAAGGCATCGGCCCCGACGATCTGAAGGTGCGCGAGCTGCTCCTGCGGCTGGAGACCGACAGCGCGACCGAAGTGATCCTGGCCACCAATCCCAACGTCGAGGGCGAGGCCACCGCGATCTACCTCGCCAAGCTCCTCCGCCCCCTGGTCATGCGCGTCACGCGGATCGCCCGCGGCCTGCCGGTCGGCGGCGATCTCGAGTACGCCGACCAGGTCACGCTCACCAAGGCCCTGGAGGGCCGGCGCGAGATCAGCTAGCGGCGGTCGGCCTCGGGTGTAGGCACGACGCGAGTCGCGGACTATAATGGCGTGTCGTCGAGTTCGCCGGTCACTCCCCGGTAGCTCAGTTGGTAGAGCGCCTGACTGTTAATCAGGAAGTCGCTGGTTCGAGACCAGCCCGGGGAGCCAATTCTCAAAAACCCGCTCGGTCGTAGCTCCAGCCGCTCTGAGCGCTTCGTGGGACCTCGTAGTAACCGCCAACATTTCAAATGGTTGGCGGTAATTGACCGTAAGCTCGCAGCCTTTCCAGAGGCAGTTCGAGAGGACAAAGTTCAGCAATCGTCGCTTCTCGCTGGCCACCTGCTTTCGAAACAGACCATGCGCGCGCCGCGCCAAATCGAGTAGCTGGACTCCCTCGTCCAGGTAAGTCGTGTTCGCGTGGCGGTGCTCTCTTCGACAGTTCGCAGGATCTGATCCTGCTCGGTTCGCCACTCGGCGGCCTTTCGATCGAAGAAGGCTGTATCCACACGACCATCGAGCTTGTCCAGGTACATCGCATCGAGGCGGCCTTGCAGGCGCTGATACTCGACTTGTAGCCGACCGATGGCCGCCTCATGAAACCGGCGTTCATCGCCGTCGCTCTGACGTAAGGCCTGCGCAACCCAGTGTTGAGGACTGAACCTTTAGCTGTTCGGCTTCGCACCAGGTAGGACGTTCTGATTCACAAAACATGTCAGCCTGAGCTGAACTCCGCGAGAAGTGGGTTAGTGTCTTTTCGGTTTCCTGTGCGATAGCCGTGAACCTTCCCCGCGTGACGATGGGCGGCATCGATTTGGGGCTATACCCCCCGTGTGAAATTGGGGAAAAGCATGCTTTGCCGGGCACTTGAGTTCAGCGCGGGATTGGACAGCTGCTGGGCTCGCTGGCTGCTGGCCGCCCCTGATCCGCGATCGGATGCGCGTTGCTGCGGGATCGGGCGCTTACGGGGGCGCACGCGATGCCGGCTTTACCCCCGATCATGCATGGCCAACCGTGCGAAGAGAGACTCCATAAATGGCCTCGGTGAGGGTATCGAGGTCAACCGGTTTGACCAAGTGCACGTCGAAGCCCGCCTCTCGTGAGAGTTGCTGATCCTCCAGCTGCCCGTAGCCGGAGATGGCGACCAGGATCATCCGGCGTCCCGCTTCGGTGGCGCGCAATTGACGCGCCAGCTCCCAGCCGTCGAGGCCCGGTAGGCCGATGTCGATGACGGCGACATCGGGCTGGAGACGGAAGGCCTCGCCGAGCCCCGTGATGCCGTCCTCTGCCTCGTGCACCTCGTGACCGTCCAGCTCGAGCCTGAGGCGAAGCATCCGCCGTACATCGGCGCTGTCCTCGACAAGCAGAACGCGGCGAGCGCCCCTGGCGACCGTTCGTATCGGCCCTGTGGCGACTGTCTCCGCGGGAACGGCGAGGCGCGGTAGCCGCACCGTGAAAGCACTGCCTCGGCCCGGGCCTTCGCTGCACGCGCCGACGGATCCGCCGTGCATCTCCACCAGCCGCTTCACCAGCGTCAGTCCGATCCCCAAACCTCCTTTGGCCCGATCCCGCGTCAGCTCGCCCTGGACGAACAGATCGAAAATCCGAGGCAGGAGTGTTGGACTGATGCCGATTCCGGTGTCGGCGACGCGGATCACTGCATCTTCACCCTCGCACAGGACGGCCATTATGACGCTGCCGCCGGCCGGTGTGTACTTCACTGCGTTGGTGATCAGGTTGTCGATGACCTGGGCTATCCGGGTCTCGTCGGCGTTCACCCACACGGGCTGGGTCTCGAGCCGGGCTTGGTGCTGCGCGAACGTTCCGGTCGACTCAAGCACGGCCCAGCCCCGGCAAGCCAGTTCACTCAGATCTACAGTTTTGGACGACAGGATGATCTTGCCCGTCATTACCCGGCCGACATCGAGGAGGTCATCCATGAGCTCGCGCAGGTGCGCGACCTGTCGCGTGATGACCTCGCGGGAGTGCATCGAACGTTCGTCCCCGCCGCCGAGCCGATTCAGAACCGCAATGGCAGAACCGATGGCGGCCAGCGGGTTACGCAACTCATGACCCAGCATCGCCAGAAACTCATCCTTCGTTCGGCTGCTTGCCTCCGCCTCCTGGCGCGCGGTCCGTTCCTGCTGAAAGCGCTGGGCGTTTCGGATCCCAACCGCAGCGTGGCTGGCCAGGGCCTGGAAGAGGGCGAGCTCGGTCTCCACAAAGGTTCGCGTCGTCGTGTCGTTCAGCGCGAGGGTTCCGATGACGGCGTCGTCGACGATGAGCGGCGCGGCGATGACGAGCTGGTGACCGAGCCTCTCGTGCTGATCCCTGACTCGGGAAGGCAGATCGATGCGCGGATCCGAAAGGACCGAGTTAGTCATAACGAGACTGCGCTGCGTCACGGCCTGCCCCACGACACCGGACCCCGCCGGCATCCGATGGCCTGGGGTCACCACGAGATTCTCGCCAGCGATGGCGACGGCCACCATCGCGCCGTCGGGCTCGAGAAGGCGGACGACGGCGCTACTCGGATCGAAGAACCGCTTGACGGCATCGGCCACGCGCTGCGCAGCCGCCGTAGGGCTCGCGGTATGTGTCAGCGCTCGGGACAAGCGCCGTAGCTCGTCAGCTTCCCGGCCGTGTCGCTCGGCTTGAGTTCGGGCGATCTGTTCCCGCTTCCGCTCGTGTTCCAGCTCGCGCAGAGTCTGTCCGAGCCGCGGTGCGGCGTATGAGACGAAGACCGCCAATCCTGCGAACAGGATCAGGCCGACGACATCTGCGACGTCGGTCTCATGTCGTGGCGAACGGATCAACACATATGCGTGAAGACCGATGCTGACTATCGTGGCAAGCAGGGCCGGGGGCCGCCCGCAATACCAGGCCACCGCAAGGACGGCAGCCAGAAGAGGCGGGCTCGGCAAGCGGTCCACGAACACGCCAGCAGCTTGGAGCATCAGCATCGCGATGACCGGGACGATCACCGCCAGCGCCCAGGACCATGGTGGCTGCCGGAGAGCGTCACGCGGCAAACGCTGGGTCATATTCACCCCTTGATCCCTGGCTACATCCGGTCGAGAATGCCGGCGCCCCGCGCGCCGTGCCCACCATCGTTTAGAGGCGTCGAGTCCGACGCCCACAGCCGCTTGCCCTTCAACATCGCGCAACGGCGGCCGACCGTCAACATGTGAGAAGCGGCCGCAGAAGCGACCCTGCGAGCGGGATGACATGACGCGGCTATGTGCGCCTGACCGACAATCGGAACGGCGTCCTGGGTTGACCGCTTGCGTTGATTTGCGCTGAACGCACCCGTCAGGCAGGGCGATTTCAGTCCTCGAGCGCGCCGAGAGTCCTGCTCGGTACTCGAGGTCTTAGCAACGAGAACTCGAGCGGGGACAGGTAGTTACACGGAACTACGCAGAAAGACTGAGGGCCGGCTTGTCACCGGCCCTCGTCTGTTAATCAGGAAGTCGCTGGTTCGAGACCAGCCCGGGGAGCCAACTTCTTCTGGCACACTTCCATCACACCGCCACCTGCTCTCGTAACGCTGGTGTCAGTCACGGTGTGCGCTACCGCGCCGGTGGCGTTGGATGCGCGGCCTGGTTACGCGCCGTGTCGCGCGCGACCTTCAGCGAGTACTCCACCTCGCTCATGTCCCACCCGTTGCCACGCCGCAGCGCCTCCTCGAACTTCGGGATCGCGGCGCGGTAGTCGTTGGCATACGTCCAGGCGATGCCGATGAGGTAGTAGGTGAACCAGAACTCGGCGTCGATCTTCAGGGACGTTTCCAGCCAGCGAATGCCCTCGGGGGCGCGGCCCACGCGGCTGAGGGCGGTGCCGTAGAGCAGGTAGGTGTCGCGATCCTCGTGGTGGTGAACGATCGGCTCCAGGACGTCGACGATCTCGGCGTAGCGCTGGCTTTCGAAGAAGACCTTGGCCATCCAGAGGGCGAACGTGAAGTCGCGCGGGCGGCGGCGGAGGTACTCGAGGGCGGCCTCGCGGGCCTGGGGAAGGCGGTGGTGGCGGACGTGGAACGCCGCCAGCTCGAGCCACGGGCGCGTGGCGGTAGGGCGAGCCTCGAGGATCCTGCGGGCGCGCCACTCCTCGTCGATCTCGATCAGGGAGATCCAGGGCACACCGAAATAGCCCGGGTGCTCGCTGACCACGATGCGCTGACCGGCGGACCACAGGATCTCGCGCTCGAACGGCAGCATGAGCACGCGCTCGACGGGACGGCCCGGGCGCCACGGCGCCAGGTCGGCCCACACGAAGGGCACGTTCTCGAGGAAATCGGTCTCGCTCCGGCGGATCGCCAGCAGTTCGCTCCGCTGTGGGGTTGGGCGGGCCTGGTCCAGGATGCCGTTGAAGAGGAGGAACATCCCGTAAAAGCCGAACAGCAGGACCAGCACGCTGGTCGCGCGCTCCATCGAGGCGGCGGTCCGACGCCATGGGCTCGCCGATGTGCCCCAGCGGCCGATTACCGCCGCGATGAGCACGAGGTGCAGCACGCTCAGCACGACACACACGAGGACGAGGGCAACCGCCGCGAAGCGGCTCGGCACCCGGTAGACGAACTGCGCCCAGATCGCGCCGGCACCGAGGATGCCGACCAGGACGTGACGCAGCACCAGCCGGAAGACGGGCGTCATCACGTCTTGCCCTGCATCCGGCGGGCGACGCCGATGTTCTGTTTGGCGGAGACGTTGTCAGGGTCGTAGCGGAGCATCCGGGCCGCGCACCGCTCGGCGGCTGGGCCGTCGCGGAGCATGATGAGGGTCTCGCAGTAGCTGGCGTGGATGTTGGGATCCCCCACGCCGAGGGAGATCGCCGGCACGCCTCGAGCTTGACACATCAATGCAACTATTGTTTCATGCAGCAACAAGTAGAACACAACTGGAGGACGCAACGATGGTCGACGTGTACCTGATGGAAACGCGGATGCGGGAGCACAAAGCCGATGTACAGCGCCGCGCAGCTCTACAAGCGGCGCTTGGTGAACTCGAACGGTCGCGCAGGCGGAATGGCGAAACGCTGGTCGCGCGACTGCGGCGGGCGGTAGCGGCGCTGCTGCCGAGCCGTCGTGTTGAAAGGATGGCCAGCCGATGACGCGGAGGGAGAACTGACGATGTCACCCCGTCGCTCCGGGTACGGGAAAGCGGCTCGCGAACTGAGCGCGAACCCTTCGCTGACACGCCTCGAAGACGAAGCCGCAACTGACACCAACGGGAAGGAAAGGACACCCACCATGCTGAGAGAGATCAGCCCGATTGCGGTGCGACCGTGGACGCTCAACGGCATTTCGGAGCGGATGATCGTAAGCCACTACGAGAACAACTACGGTGCGGCCGTGCGCACGCTGAACGCCGTGCGGCGTGAGCTGGCCGAGCTCGACGCCGGTACGGTGCCGTACCGGCTGCGCACGCTCAAGCGCGAGGAGCACAGCGCCATGGGATCGGTGGTGCTGCACGAGCTCTACTTCGGCAATCTCGGCAGCGAGGGCAACGCCGGCCTCGGGCGGCTCGACTGGCACGAGGTCCCGAACGAGATCGCCCCCGTGCTCGAAGAGCACTTCGGCAGCGTGAAGATGTGGCGGCGCGAGTTCGTTGGCGCGGCGCAAGCATTGGCCGGTGGCTCCGGTTGGGCGCTGCTCACCTATTCGCGCCGCGACAAGCGCTTCTGGAATCAGATCGCCGCCGATCACACGGAGTGCGCCGTTGATGCGGCGCCCGTCCTGGTGCTGGACATGTACGAGCACGCGTACCACCTGGACTTTGGCGCGAACGCGACCGCCTACATCGACGCGTTCATGCGGAACGTCAATTGGGCCGCCGTCCTCAAGCGGATCGCCGCCGTCACCGGTAATCAGGCGCTGCCGGCGGAGGATCCGTCGAACCAGGAGATCCCCTCAATGTCCGTCGAAGAGCTCGCGGGGCGGCTCGGGAAGGGGCAGCCGGTCCAGGTCCTGGATATGCGGCCGCGGCACCACATTTCGCGGAACGTCGACTTGATGGAAGGCGCGGTATGGCGCGACCCCGATCAGGTCGAGGAATGGATCGGCGAGCTCTCTTCCGATCAGCCGGTCGCGGTGTATTGCGCGTACGGCTTCCACGTCGGCTGCAACGTCGCGAAGACACTCAGAGAGCGCGGCTTCGACGCCCGCTACATCCGCGGCGGAGTCTCCGCGTGGTACGCCGCCGGCGGGCGGCGAGCAATGCGGCCGTCTGGCGGTTAGAGCCGCAATAGCACCCCACCATCACGGAGGAAAGGCCCATGACCTATCGCAGAAGGGATCCGGCCATGCCCCAGGAGATCGCCCCGATCGCCGTACGCCCGTCGACGCTCACCGGAATTTCGGAGCCGATGGTGGTCAGTCACTACGAAAACAACTACGGGAACACCGTGCGAACGCTGAACGCCGTGCGCCGCGAGCTTGCTGCGCTCGACTCGGGTACTCCGCCGTATCGCGTGCGCGGGCTCAAGCGCGAAGAGCTCTCGCTGATGGGCTCGGTCGCGCTGCACGAGCTCTACTTCGGCAATCTCGGCGGCTTCCGCCGCGCCGGCCCCAACTCGGGCCTCGGTCGGCCCGACTGGCACGAAGTGCCGGACGCCCTCGCCGCGGAGATCGCGGCGGACTTCGGCAGCGCCGATGCGTGGCGTCGCGAATTCGTGGGAACGGCGCAGTCGCTGGCGGGCGGCTCAGGGTGGGTGGTTCTCACCTACTCGCGCCGGCAGAAGCGGTTCTGGATCCAGATCGCGACGGATGACGCGCAGGCGGCTGTCGACGCGGCGCCCGTGCTCGTTCTGGATATGTACGAGCACGCCTACCAGATGGACTTCGGCGTGAACGCGACCGCGTACATCGACACGTTCTTTCGCAACATCAACTGGGAGGCCGTGCTGAAGCGGATCGAGGCCGCGCGGAATAATCAGCCGCTGCCGAACGAAGACCCCTCGTCGACGACGGACATGCCGTCGCTCTCGGTCGAGGAGCTCGCCGCGCAGATCTCCAACGGCGGCGGCGTGCAGATTGTCGACGCGCGGCAGCGGGACCACATGTCGCGCCACGTGGATCTGATGGCGGGCGCGACGTGGCGTGATCCGGATCGCGTCGAGGAGTGGATCGCCGAGCTGATGACGGATAAGCCGGTGGCCGTCTACTGCGCCTACGGCTTCGACGTCGGGCGCAACGTGACGAAGACGCTCATCGAGCGCGGCTTCGACGCTCGCTTCGTCCGCGGCGGCATCTCGGCGTGGTACGCCTCGGGCGGCGCGCGCGCGCTCAAACCGACGGCGGGGTAGCTCCGGGCGCCAGTTCACGAAAGCGGCGGTCCGCCGTCAAGGGGAGGCGCTGGTTCCACATTGGTTCCTAACCAGCCCGCTTCACCGCAGTCTACGAGCATCAATCCGCGAGCTCCATAGCAGTCTATTGAGCCGATAGTCCCCCATGAATCGTCGTGAGTCGCTCCGGATCCAACTGTTAATCAGGAAGTCGCTGGTTCGAGACCAGCCCGGGGAGCCAACCTCTTCAGCTACTTCTGAATCGCCTCCTCGATCGCGACAGGCTCTTGCGTTGAGACTTGCGCTGAAGCCGAAATGAGCTGAGAAGTGGTGTTAGTAGCGGAGGCGGAGCCCGTACATGAAGTCGTAGCCGCTGATCCCGGTCTCCGCCGGCGTCTTCGCGCCGAGCGGCGGCACTGCGGTATGGCTGGGGCTCGTGATCTCATAGGCGCTGAAGAGCTCGGCGTTCTTGCCGAGATGCAGGTTCACGCCGGCGCCCGCCTTGGCGCCAAGCCGGTAGCTCGGGTCGGGCTGGGCGCCGACGAGCCGGGAGACGTAGTCCGGCTCGACGATGAACAGCGCCGGGCCGAGCTTCACATACGGCTCCAGCAGTGAGAACTTGTCCGTTCCGGGCCAGCCGAGCTTGAGGTCGAACGACAGCGCCTTGCCCTCGGGATCGAGAAGCCCCGCCGGCTCGCCGCCCTGGACTCCGGTCGCGGCCTGGGGAGCCGCGAGGCCGAATTGCGATCGGAGCGGAGAGACGCCGAGCCCGAAGCTGATCCCCGGCCAGCCGTCGGCGAGCCGATCCGGGGCCGGATCGGCTCCGCCCTCACCTCGCGGCGGGTTCATCGTCCCGGTGGCGCCGGTTGCAGGCGTGACTGCACTGGCGAGAAGTAACGCCACCAGCACGCCGCCCAGGAAAGCTCGCGTCATACGAGGAGTTGGACGGAGCACGCCAGGTTGTATTCGCGCGCCTGCCCCGAGCTGTCCGGTCCGCGGGGATCGTCTAGCGGACAATCTGTGAGGGGAACCATCGACAACCTTCAACGTCGCGTCTAACGCAACGACAACGCCCACTTCGCCTCCGACCTATCGGATGGTAGCACAATGGTCCAGAGATTTCGTGTGTCCCCCCGGCCAACCGAGGCCGGGTTATTTCCCGAGCAAGCCCGCTTTCTGTACGCCATCCGCCGCTTGGGCGCTGAGCTCCTTGACGAAGGCCGCCACCGTCGTCGTGTTTGTGCTCACGCTCTCACCGACCCACAGGACCTTGTCCTGCACGACGGAGTAGACACGCGCCTCCGCCCAGACGACCGTGTCCATCCTGATGTAATTGGGCTCGGAGGGTGGAGGCCAGTCCACGCCCCAATAGCCCAAGAACGTCGGAGGGAAATACGTGATGTGCTGGGAGCGCGCGACCACCCGCAAGGCGACGGTGCCCTCGACCCCGGCGTCCTGCAGTCTCTGCCGGGCGGCCTCCGGATGCCTGGCTTCCGGTGCCGGCAACAGGGGGGAGCCGGCGATGCCCCGGACTCCGCGAGCCGTCAACTCGTGAACGAGGGCGTCCTCCGCCGTGCGCCCCATCGGCTCGTAGATTCCGATGACGAACGCCGCGACCGTGCGGCCCTCGAGAGTGATCGAGGGGGCCGACCGCTCCGTGAAGGTGGACCTGAAGCCCGCCGGGGCGCAGCCCGCCAGCGCGATGAGCATGAGGGCGATCAAGCCGGGGCCTCCCATGAGGCCGGTGAGCGCGCGAACTAGAGTAGCTATCCCTTCAGCTCCTTTGCGGAACCGCCAGTCGGAACCGTCCCCCGCAGCCCGGCGTGGGCGTCTCATCTGCCTATACCAAGTCTATCGCTCGCGTCATTGGGACACCCTCCGGTTAGGAGGGCTTCAGCACCAGGCCGGGGCAGGCCGGCTCCGAGTTCTCGAGCGCGAAGACTGGGCGCCAGCCCGGCGAGCCAACCGAAACCACCCATCAGCGTCAGGGGACAGTGCTCGTTTCGCGGGCGCTGTCCTCTGTACAACTTCCCCCCCCCTCAGCGGTGCTTCATCCGCGCCAGGATCTCGAAGTTGTCGCGGATGTACGCGGCCGTCGCATCGGACGCCGCCGCCAGGGCTGCTTCGCCCTTCTGCTTCGACGCGAGGCTGGGCCGCCCCCACACTCCGCCCGGGGCGAGCGTCGCGAAGGGCACCATCTCGATCAGATCGCGACCGGCTCCCGGCACGTGATCGGCCGCGCCATCGCCCACCGCGCCGGGACAGAGCGCCATCACGAGCGACGTCTCGACCTCGCCGGCGTGCACGTCATCCGCGCCGGATTCGAAGACCTTGTCCAGCTCGCGCGCGGCGGCCGCGAGCGGCTGCACCCAGATGGCGTCCATGCCCGGGTGCTCGTGGTTCAGCTGGCGAACCGCGGCCTTGAGGATGAAGTTGCCGAACGGTACGACCGTGTTGCCGGTGATCAGCCCCGGCCCCGCCACGATCGCGACGCGATGGATGCCCGTCTCGTGGAGGCCAATGGCGATCTCCTGCACCACGCGCCGCAGGACGTCCGGCGTGAAGTCCGCGGTGCCCGCGAGTCCGCGCACGTGCGCGGAGGTGCCGAACGGGATCGTGGGCAGCAGATACGCGTCGCCGAGGATCTGCGCCGCGCGGCGCGCGACGGCCTCGACGATCAGCAAATCCGTCCCCGCGGGTAGATGGGGGCCGTGCGCCTCGACGGTGGCGATCGGCAGGATCGCCATCGCGGGACGCGCGCGCGAGACCTCAAAGGTTGTCGACCGCGCGTTCAGCCCCGCGCCGATCGCCCACGGGCCCCAGTCCATCCAGCGGGACGCCGGCGCGGATGGCGCGAGCACCGGCGGCGCCCCGCCTTTCACCTTGGCGACGCGCTCGAACGTCTCGCGCACGTACTCGGAGAGCGACTGCACGCGCGCCTCGAACGCGCGCACGCCCTTGTCGCGCGTGGCCAGCGACGGCTTGCCCCACACGCCCTCCGGGCTGATGTCGCCCACCAGCGCGTAGTCGAGGTACTCGCGGCCGACGGGCGGGATGTAATCCACGCGATCGTCGCCAACGAGCGACGCGTCGATCGCCATCATGACGGACGTTTCCGACTCCCCGGCGTGCACCTCCATCCCCGCCGTCTCGAAGATCTGCGGGCCCTTCGAGCGCAGCGTCATGGGCGGCAGCAGCACGGTGAGCTCCGGTGAGCCCATGTTCAGCTCACGCGCCGCCACCTCCAGCGTGAAGTTTCCGCCGTGGCCGTTGACGATGAGCACGTGCCGGATCCCGCTCGCCGCCAGCGAGCGGACCAGGTCGGTCACCGCGTCGGCCAGCGTCATGGGGCGGAGCCACACGGTGCCCGCCATCGGCTTGTGACAGCGTCCCATGCTCACCGGCAGGGCCGGCAGCACGAGGGCGCCCAGCTCCGCGCCCACGCGATGCGCGAGCGCGGTGGCGGCGATCCAGTCGGTCCCCAGCGGCAGGTGGCGGCTGTGCTGCTCGATGGAGCCGATGGGCAGCACGGCGAGCGACGGACGGGCGGCAGTGATCTCGCGAGCGGACGACAGGCTGTCCAGCATGGATCTCCTCACCAGTTCGGCGCGCCGCGGCGCGCGGGATCGAGCGCGTCGCGCAGGGCGTCGCCGACGAAGTTGATGCTCACGACCGTCAACGAGATGAGCAACCCGGGGTAGACGGCGAGCTCCGGCGCCCGGCGCAGGTAGCGCTGCGCATTCTGCAGCATGTTGCCCCACGACGCCACCGGCGGCTGGATGCCGTAGCCGAGGTACGAGAGCGCCGACTCCGCGAGGATCGCGGTGGCGACCTGCAGCGTCGCGGCGACCATGATCGGCGGCATCGCGTTGAGCAGGATGTGCCGGACGATGAGCCGTCCGTCGCCGGCCCCGAGCGCCCGGGCGCTCGCCACGAACTCGCGCTCGCGGAGCGAGAGCGTCTCGGCGCGCACGATCCGCGCGGTGCCCGTCCACGACACGCCACCGATCACCACGATGAGGATCGGCAGGCTCATCTCGACGAACGCGCCGATGACGAGGGCCAGCGGCAGCGCCGGCACCGACAGCACGACGTTGACGAGGCCGGACAGCGCGGTGTCGGTGCGTCCGCCGTAGAATCCGGCGAGCGCGCCGACGACGGTGCCGATGCTCGCCGTCAGGAGTGCGGCGCCGATGCCCACGGCCAGTGTGACGCGAGCCCCGTGCAGGAGCCGGCTCAGCAGGTCGCGCCCGACGTCGTCGGTACCGAGGAGCGTCCCCTCGCCGGCGGGTCGCAGTGGACGATCGACGATGGCGTAGGGATCGTGCGGCGAGAGCACCGGCGCGAGCAGCGCGAGGACGGCCACGACGATCAGGAAGACCGCGCCGGCCGCCGACGTCGGATCACGGCTCACCCGCGAGAGCAGGAGCCTCAGCGAACCGGCGCGGCGGCTGGCCGCCGGTGCGCGCTCGAGCGAGGCGGCGACGGCCATCGTGTCAGTCCAGGCGGATGCGCGGGTCGGCCACGCCGTACGTGAGATCGGCCGCCAGGTTCCCCGCGATCACGAGCGCAGACATCAGCATGAACGCCGCCATGAGGACCGGATAGTCGCGCGCGGCCAGCGATTCGACGAGCAGTCGTCCCATTCCGGGCCACGAGAACACGGTCTCGGTGATCAGCGCCCCGCCGACCAGCCGGCCTCCCTGCAGCCCGAGTAGCGTGATCAGCGGCAGCAGGGCGTTGCGGAGCGCGTGGCGCAGCACGATGCTCCACTCCGCCAGGCCCTTCGCGCGGGCCGTCCGGATATAGTCCTGCCCCAGCGACTCCAGCAGCATCGAGCGCAGGTAGCGGCTCCAGCCGGCGATCTCGAGCGTGGCCAGCACCGCGGCCGGCGCCACGAGGTGCCACAGCCGATCGGCGACAGAAAACTCCGCGCCGATCGTCGCCATGCCCCCGGACGGCAGCAGCCGCACCTTCACCGAGAGCAGCAGGAGCAGCACGATGCCGAGCCAGAACGTCGGCACGGAGACGCCGAGCATCGACACCGCCCCGATCACGCGCTGGACGGCGGGCCGCGCGACGGCCCCGAGCACGCCGATCGGGATGGCGACCGCGGCGGCAATCACCAGCGACACGAACACGAGCTGGAGCGTGGCGGCCAGGCGCTCGCCCAGGATCGCACTCACCGGTCGCGCGTACTTGTACGACACGCCCCAGTTGCCGATGAGCATCGATCCCAGCCACTTCGCGTACTGCACCGGGTAGGGATCGTGAAGCCCGAGGCTCTGCTCCAGCCGCCTCAGGTCCTCCGGATCGACGTTCGGGTTGTTGGCGTAGACCGCCATCGGCCCGCCGGGTGCGGCGTGGAGCAGCAGGAACACGACCACCGAGACGGCCAGCAGCGTCGGGACGGCGGCGAGGAGCCGCCGGATCAGGAACGGGCCCATCGACTCGCGGCTACTGCACCCACCACTCCTCCGCGTTCCAGAACTCGTTGTAGCCCGGCGCCGGCTTGTAGCCCTGCACGCGCTTGTTGAGCACGGTGGTGCCATTGAGCCAGTAGACGAAGATGTAGACAGCGTCGTCCGCGACGATCTGCTGCACGCGCTGGTACGCGGCCTTGCGCTTGTCGCGCTCCACCGTCGCATTCGCCGCCAGCAGCAGCTTGTCGACCTCGGGGTTCGCGTAGCCCGCGAAGTTCGTCGTGGGCTTGAGCTCGGGCGACAGGTAGTGGCTCGACATGTCCGGATCGGGCAGCCGCCCGGTGTAGGAGTACGCCATCTCGAACTGTCGCTGCGGCAGCATCCGGCCCCACATCTGACCCACGTCGACGGCGCGGATCTTCGCGTCCACGCCGATCTGCTTCCACTGCTGCTGGATGAACGACAGGACCTGCACCCGCTCCTGCTCCCCCGCGATGTTCGCGATCTCGAAGCTGAGGCGCTTGCCGTCCTTCGCCCGCACGCCGTCGCTGGCCATCTTCCACCCCGCGTCGTCCAGCAGCGCCTTGGCCTTGGGCGGGTCGAACGTCTGCTTCGGCGCGTTCGGGTTGTAGGCCCACGAGATGGACGGCAGCAGGCCCCACGCCGTCGTGACGTGGCCTCCAAGGAGCGTCTTCGCGATGCGCTCCTTGTCGAAGCCGTACCCGAGCGCCTGACGCACCTTCTTGTCGTTGAGCGGCGCCACGGTGTTGTTCATCCACAAGAGCCACGGCGTCACGGACGGCGTGGCCACGACGCGGACGTTCGGCAGCTTCTGCACGACGTCGATCTGCTCGTTGACGAGCCGCACCCGCGTGTCGACGTCGCCGGTCTCGAGCTGGTTCAGCAGCGCGTTGGCGTCCGGCACGATCTTGTAGACGATGCGATCGAGGTACGGCTGGCCCGGCTTCCAGTAGCTCGGGTTCTTCGCCAGCACGAGGTGGCTGCCCGCGACCCACTCCTTGAAGACAAACGGCCCGAGGCCCACCGGCGCGCGGAACCACTTGTGGGTCTTGAGGTCCGCGTCGGGCACGCTGCCGAGGATGTGCTTGGGCAGGATGCCGAGCGTGGCCACCCGATCGAGGAACGGGGCGTCCACGCCGGAGAACTGGAAGACGACGGTGGCGTCGTCGGGTGTGTCGACCTTCGTGACCTTGTTCCAGCCCACGCGCCCCCGCACGTCCATGGCGGGATTCATCAGCACGCCGTGGGTGAACGCGACGTCCGCCGCGGTGAACGGCTGGCCGTCGTGCCATTTCACGCCGCGACGCAGCTTGAAGGTGTAGCGCAGTCCGTCCTTCGACACGCCGCCGTTGTCGACGGTCGGCACCTCGAGGGCGAGCGACGGCACGTAGTCGAGCTTGTCGTTGATCTCGATGAGGTGGCCGTTCACGAGCTGGCCGATCTCGCCCGACACCGTGAGGCCGGTCACCGGCCCCCACATGCGGTCGGGCTCCTGGACGGAGCCGTGGACGATCTGGCCGCCGGGCTTGGGGGCCTGGGCCGAGGTACCGGCGGCGAGCGTGAGGAGGGCGAGCAGGACGGCGACAGCGATCCGTGTCATGGCGGGAAGCCTAGCACGCCGCCATCATACGACGACGCTTGGGTCTGGGTGTCCGCTCACGCTAGGCTGGAATCCTGCACCCTCGAGAAAAGCGAACCCACGGCGCGATCGGCCATATCGCCTCGACCGCGGCGATTCCTCGCCCGGGCGAATCGATTCCGGGCAGCGCTCCGGCGCTCGCGGCTGCGCCGCCCCTGCCGCTGCGCGGCACTCGCCCGGGCCTGGCCGGCCGCCCGGGGCTGCGCACCTCCTTTCGCGCCTCCTATGCGGAAGGAGCAGCCGCCGAGCTGGTCGCCACCTGCACCGGCGGCACCGTGCTCACGGCGTGGGCGCTCCATCTGGGCGCCACGCCGTTCGTCATCGGCCTGCTGGGCGCCCTTCCCCTGGCCGCGCAGGTTCTCCATCTGCCGAGCGCACTACTCACGCAGCTGCTCGGACCAAAACCAGTCGCGATCACGGCCATCGGCGCCTCGCGCCTGGTGTGGCTGCCGCTGGTGGCCCTGCCCTTCGTGTCCCTCTCCGTCGCCGCCGAGCTCTCGCTGTTCGTGGCCGTGGCGGCGGCCGCTGCCGTCCTTGGCGTTCTCGGCAACAACGCCTGGGTGGCGTGGATGGGCGACCTCGTGCCCGGCCCGCTACGCGGGCGGTTTTTCGGCCGGCGCACGATCTACATCACGGTCGCCGGCACGCTGGCCTCGCTCAGCGCCGGCGTCGCACTCGATGCCGCGACCCCACTCGGCCTCAAGCCAGCGATGCTGAGTGGCCTGGCCGCTCTCGCGTGCGTGGCGGGGATCGTCAGCGTCGGGCTCTTGCTGCGCCAGGCGGCGCCGCGCCGCGTGCACGATCGCAAACGCCCAGAGCTTCGGGCGCTCGCGCGGGCGGCTCTCGACCCCCGCATCCGGCCCTGGCTCCGCTATCTGCTCTGCTGGAATGCAGCGGTGGCCCTTTCGGCGAGCTTCTTTTCGTACCACATGCTCAGTTACCTGGGCCTCGGGTTTGCCGTGGTCGCCCTCCACGGAGTGGCGGTTGCGGTGGTCCGGGTCGCGACGGCACCCCTCTGGGGGCACGCGGTCGACCGGCTCGGTGCGCGGCCGGTGCTCGTGCTGTGCTCCTTCGGCATCGCGGCCGTGCCCGCTCTGTGGCTCGTGATCGCCCCCGATTTCTTGTGGCCGCTGGCGGTCGAGGCCGCGGCGGCCGGGGCACTCTGGGCAGGCCATGGGATTGCCGCGATGGACCTCACCCTGAACTCGGCCCCGGCAGACCGTCGCCCTTACTACGTCGCCGTGTTCGGCGCGACGAGCGGATTGGGCTTCGGCATCGCTTCGGTGCTCGCGGGGTTGGTGGCCGCCAGTCTTCCCGGCCGCTGGGACGCCTTTGGCACATCGTGGACGGCGATCCACCTCCTCTTCCTGGCCTCGGCCGCGGCGCGCGCACTGGCCGCCTTCACCGCCCTGCACATCGAGGAGCGCGCCGCCCACTCCCTCGGCGCCGTGGTGCGAACGATTGCCGGCCACGCCCTCGCCTCGCTGAAGCTGCGTCGCCTGCGCGTCTGAACAAGGCCGTCACCGGAGCAAATCGCTACGAGCGAACCGCGCGCAGTCCCCACGTCAGCGGGGCAGCCGCTGCACAGAGGAGCGCCATCAGCAGGAATCCTTGAGCGCCGAGTCTTGCATAGAGCCAGCCGGACGCCAGGATCAGTAGCGCAGTCGTCGCGCCCGCACCGAGCGCATACATCGCCTGGGCCGTCGCCGCGAGGCGTTCCGGGACAATCGCCGCAATGACGCGCATACAAGCCAGATGCAGCGCCGCGAAGGTGAGCCCGTGTAGCGGCTGCACCAGGGCGAGGACGATCACACTGGTGGACGCTGCCATGGCCACCCAGCGCACGACGCCCGCTGCCGCGGCGACGGCCAGGACGCCGGCCGGACGCAGGCGAGTCAGGAGCGGCGGGCCGATGAGGAAGAAAACGAGGACCTCCGCCGCAACCGACTCCGACCAGAGTGCGCTCGCCATGGCCGGAGTGATACCTGCCCCACTCCACCGGATGACCGCGAAGGTGTCGTGCATCGCATGGCTGCCGAGTACGAGGGCCGAGACCAGCATCACGCGCCGAAACAACGGCAGGCTCAGGAGAGCCACCACCCCGGGCTCAGTCGCGACCTCGGCCGCGGGGACGGGTTCCTGTCGCTCGGGCGTCGGGACCAGGGTCGCCGCGCCCGCCGCGGCAACAAGCAGCGCCGCCTGGAAGACGATGATCGAGCTGAGTCCCCAGGAGTCGACGACCTGCCCACTGAGAAGCGTACCGATGACGAAGACGGCAGACCCGATTCCGCGTATCCAGCCGTACTCGAATCTCGGGCGGGCATTCCGCGGCTGCGCGGCGCCGAGCGCGAGTGCATCGGCCAGCGCCGTGGTGGGTGCGAGCGCGGCAGCATACAGGAGGCTGGTCAGAAACAGCGGCGTGAAGCTGGGTGCCGACAGCAGGCCAATCGCAACGACGGCGGCAAGCAGCTGGCAAGCCGCGAGGACAGCGCGAAGCGCCTGGGTACGGTCGGCGAGGCGTCCACCCAGCGGCCCGGAGACGAGCCGGATCGCCGTACCCGCGGCGAACAGTATTCCGAGTTGCTCGGGCGCGAGTCCGCGTCCTTTGAAGAACGCCGGCATGAATGGCGAGGAGACGCCGAACGCTGCGTACATGAGTGCGTAGAGAGCGGCAAAACGGTGTAGGGCGTTCATCGGCCGCCAGGTTTCTGCAGTCTACGCCCTGGGCGCACGTCACGATCGTGACGCTCTCGATGCAAAGTCGTCAACGTACAGCCGTTCGATTGGATGGCATCTCCGTTGCGGCTCTTCGTTGCGGTTCTTCGTTCGGCAGTTCTCTACTCGAATAACAAGCAAGGAGGCCATCATGACCTGCAGAGCCCTCGTAGCCATCGCGCTCCTGGGAGCGGTTGCATCGCCGGCCTCGGCGGTCTCGCCGCCTGCGATGAAACGGACGATCACTCACGACGGTGACCGGATCGCCGCGATGCCCGTGAACGATGGCCCCGTGGCTCCCGACCGAGTCGTGGGGAAGGTCCTGGCGATCGATCCGCAGCACGGCAGCTTCTTGCTCGGGACAGACGCCGGGATGATCGCACTGCGGGCCGATCCCCAAGATCTCGCCGGGCTGCACGTCGGCCAGACCCTCGAAGTCGAGGTGGTCGATGACGAGTCGCCTGACAATCCGGCTTCGACCTGGCGATAGCTGAGCGGGAAACGGGGCGGCGTCGGGAGGTTCGATACCACGGACGGACGCTCGATACCGCCCCGCTTTCAGCGCTGAGTCAGATCGCGAGCGCCGAGTCTTCTTTCCGTCGATCGTCCGGTGATGATCTCATCGACGACTCCGCGGTGGTGGGCTCGACGACGAAAGTACAGAGCGCGGCGGCCACCGCCAGGCAGACGCCGCCGATGACCACGGCCGCGAGCCGGTTGTCGCCGCCCAGCAGACGCACCAGCGCGCTGTCGTCGGTGAGGATCTGCTCCATGATCCTGCCGAAGACGAGCGCGGCCAGGATCTCCGGGATGACGATGAAGAAGTTGAAGATGCCCATGTAGGTCCCGGTCTTCTCGGGTGGCAGGGCGCCCGCCAGGATGGAATAAGGCATCGAGAGGACGCTGGCCCAGGCCACGCCCACCCCCACCATGGACAGGAGCAGGAGATACTTGCTGCTGATGAACGCCACCGAGAGCAGGCCGATGGCGCCCGCGAGCAGGCACAGCCCGTGGGTGAGCTTGCGGCCCAGCCGCTCGGCCACCGTCGGAAGCGCGAACGAGACGAGGAAGCAGACGAACGAGTACATCGCGAAGCAGTTGCCACCCCACGCGATGCCTTGCTCGTAGGCGGGGGTTCCGGGCGTGCCGCCGAAGACGTTCCGGGCCACCGCCACGCCGAAGTACAGCCACATGCAGAAGAGGCCGAGCCAGGTGAAGATCTGCACCCAGGCCAGGCGCCGCATGGTCTGAGGCATCGCCATGACGTCGTGGAAGATCTCGGAAGCGCCGGCGAGGATGCCGGCCTTCTCGGCCCGCATCCTCTTGAAGGCCTCCATGTCGTCGGGCGGGTACTCCCTGGTCGTGACGACGGTCCAGAGCACGGCGGCCAGGAAGACGAAGGCGCCAATATAGAAGGCGCAGGTCACCGCGAGCGGGATGCTATGCGCCCCACCGTCACCGCCGACCGGGAAAGACGTTGGACAGCAGCCACGGGAGCATGGAGGCGATCACGGCACCGAGGCCGATGAAGAGGGCCTGCATGGAGAAGCCGCGCGTGCGCTGCTCGGCAGGCAGGAGGTCGGCGACGAATGCGCGGAAGGGCTCCATGCTGATGTTGATCGAGGCGTCCAGCACCCACAGCAGGCCGGCCGCCATCCACAGCCCGGACGAGTTGGGCATGGCGATGAGCGCGAACGAGGCCAGCAGCGCGCCGACGAGGAAGTAGGGGCGACGCCGACCCAGCCGGTTCCAGGTGCGGTCGCTCATGTGGCCGATGATGGGCTGCACGATTAGCCCGGTGAGCGGCGCGGCGAGCCAGAGGATGGGGATCTGGTGAGCGTCAGCGCCGAGGTATTCGTAGATCGCGCTCATGTTGGCCATCTGCAGCGCCCAGCCGAACTGGATGCCCAGGAAGCCGAAGCTCATGTTCCAGATCTGCCAGAAGCTCAGCGGCGGTTTCTCGACGCCCATCGCGGCACCTCTCTGGCGGATCTGACCTGATGAGCAGGACCAGCCCCTCGTGAGGACCGAGGGCGAGCGGCAGCTGCCCGCCGGGGCCCAGCGTGCCGAGCGCCTTGTCGTCGAGGAGATCCCGGACCGCGCCGGCCGGCGGAGCCGTCTTGACGGTCACCGTCTCCCGAACGGCCGTGCGGCCGAAGTTGATCGCGGTGACCTGGATGCCCTTTGCCGGCGGGCAGCCGATGGACCATGACGAGCAGTCCGCGGGCCTTCACCGCCGGGACGTCGATCTGCTCGCTCTCGTTGATGCGGTACTCGGCGCGGACCCGCAGCATCTTCTTCAGCTGCCAGGCGAACGACCCCGAGCGCTTGAGCTGCTCGGGCAGCGAGCCGTAGAGCGCCTGGGCGCGTGGCAGGCCGGCGCTCGACTTCGACCGCTCCGGAGTCGTCGCCGAGCAGATCGTAGGCGCCGCGGTTGATCCAGCGCGTGTCACCGTCGGCGAGCAGGGTCTTCACCGATTCGGCCGGCAGGGTCAGGGCACCCACGAGGTCCCAGCCGGACAGGGCAAAGACGCCCGGCTGCATGGCGTTGTACATCGCCAGCAGCAGGTGGGCGCGCTGGATGTCTCGCCGCTCTGCGTCGGTGAGACGGCTGACGTCACGGATGCCGAGGGCGGCGGCGATCACGGTCGCGGTGGTGCAGGAGACGCCGTTGGCGGCCTCGAGGTTGTAGGGCGCGGCGGGCCGATGAGGCGAGCTGTGCATCTCGTCGCGGATGATCTCGCGCAGCTCGCTGCCCTTCATCTTCTTGCCGCGGAAGGTGAAGGTGTCGTCCTTGTGCCGCGTCCAGAAGTGCACGAGCTCGAGGGTGAGCTCGTCGTGGTTCTGCAGCGCGTGGATGAGGCCGGCCGGATCGATCTGGTAGGTCTTCTGCAGCGCCGAGCATGAGACGCAGGAACTCGGCATCGCCGGTGACGAGGGCGTGATGGTAGGCCGGGCGCGTGACGAAGTCGTAGGAGAGATCGGCGCCGCCCTGCGACATGGCCTTGATGTCCTCGAGGGTGAGGTTGAGCTCCTGGAACGTGAAGCCGCCGAGCTTGCGCACCATGCCGGCGATGAGCTGGTTGGACGTGACCGACAGCGGATGCCCCTCGGACCAGGCGCGGCTCGTTGTCGGCACCGATCTCGATACCGAGGAAGCCATTGGCGTCGAGTCGCAGCATGCGTTCGCCCAGCGTGCCCAGGGAGTGGAGCGCGTCCCCGATGACGAGACGCTGCGCGGCGAAGGCGGGATCGAGCCAGTTGAAGGTGGGCTGCCCCTCCTTGAAGTAGTGGAGGTAGACCCAGCGGCGCTTCTTGCCGTCGACGCCGGCGACGGCGTCGGTGGCCGACCAGTCGGTCTCCTTGACGCTCTTCTCGTAGAAGATGGTCCGCGGGAGCTGCCCGACGATGTAGCCGCGCGCCTTGAGCTGGTCGACCGACCGTCGGGCTTGAGGTTGACCGAGTCCTTGCCGGCCGGCACGGGCGGGAGCAGGCTCCAGTCTTTCGGCTGGATCTCCACCATGTGATAGAGGCCCGGGTAGTCGCCGATAGCCGCGCTCGGCGAGCCGGAAGTCGGCCCCCTTGCCGCTGTGGCCGGGAATGATGTCGCCGATGACGACGGCGCCGTTGTCGCGCGCGTGCCGGACCATCGCCTTGTATTCGTCCTCGGTGCCGAAGCCAGGGATCGATCTCGGTGCTGATGCGATCGAAGTTGCCGTCGATCGTCGGCGTGTACTCGCGCCCGCGAATACCCCCGGCGCGCTTCATCGGCCCGGTGTGCACCCCCGTGACGCCCGATCTCCTGGAAGAGGCTCCAGAGCTCCGGGTCGCCGAGGCCGTGCAGCACCGAGTCGCCCTGGCCGCGTGATGTGCGATGCCGGGTAAGCGGTGAACCACACCGACGCCATCGCCGAGGCGGCGCGCGGCTGCGGGTTGGCGTACGGATGCTGCCAGAGCTGACCCGTGGCCCGAGTAACGCCGCGCCGTCAACTCCGCCTGGTGGAGCATCGAGCGGTCCACCAGCCAGGCGGATGTAGCCCTCTTCTGAGCGGTCTCCGCTTGCTTCGGCAGACGCGGGCGCGGTGGAGCGAGCGGAAGGGCCAGCGAGGCCGGTGGTGGGCGGCGTCTGGCAGGCGAGCCCGAGCGCACCGAAGAGCGCAACCAGGCCCAGAAGGACGGCACGGGACCGAGCGATGGCGATCGAAGTCGGCAGGATTCGACAGGCCTCCTCTTTGGTTGAAAAGGCTGCAACGCGGGGGCCAGCGACTAGCCGGTCAACGGGGGTGTTGGGATACAGGACCGAGCCGTTTGTACTGAAACTGAGGGGCGGACGAGACGGAGATCACGCCCGAGATCCCCCGGTAGCTCCCGAGTCAGTCTTCCGGGAACCGCCGCTGCGCCGCGTGGCGCTGGATCAACCCGACGTGGGCGTCTCATCCGCCCCGTACCAAGTCTATCGCTCGCGTCACGCGCCTTGGGGCTAGGACGGCTTCAGCACCACGACGGCGAGCGGGGGCAACGTGAGCGTGAGCGAGTGCGGCTGTCCCTGCCACGACGTTGGCGCGGCCCACGCGCCGCCCGCGTTGCCGAGGTTGCTGCCGCCGTACTCGCCCGCGTCACTGTTGATCAGCTCGCGGTAGTAGCCTGGCGACGGCACGCCGACCCGGTAGGCGTGGCGCGGCACCGGCGTGAAGTTGCAAATGACGAGGACGAAGTCGCCGGCGTCTCGGGCGCGTCGTACGAACGACACGACGCTCTGCTCCCAGTCGGCACAGTCGATCCACGCGAACCCGGCGGGCTCGGCGTCGAGCTCGTGGAGCGCGCGCTCGCCTCGGTAGAGCCGGTTGAGGTCGCGCACCAGCCGCTGCAGGCCGCGGTGGTAGGGGCCCTCGTCGAGCAGATGCCAGTCGAGGCTCCGGTCGTGGTGCCACTCGCGCCGCTGCCCGATCTCGCCGCCCATGAAGAGGAGCTTCTTGCCAGGGTGCGTCCACATGAACGCGTAGAGGGCGCGAAGGTTGGCAAACTGTTGCCAGTCGTCGCCCGGCATCCTGGCGAGGAGCGAGCCCTTGCCGTGCACGACCTCGTCGTGCGAGAGCGGCAGCACGAAGTTCTCCGTCCAGGCGTACAGGAGGCCGAAGGTCAGCCGGTTGTGGTGGTGCTTGCGGTGCACGGGATCGAGGCTCATGTAGTCGAGGACGTCGTGCATCCACCCCATGTTCCACTTGAGCCCGAAGCCGAGCCCGCCGAGGTACGTCGGACGCGAGACCATCGGCCACGAGGTCGACTCCTCCGCGGCGACGATCACGCCGGGATAGGTGCCGTGCACGACCTCGTTCATGCGGCGGAAGAAGGCGACGGCGCCGAGGTTCTCTCGCCCGCCGAACTGGTTCGGGATCCACTCGCCCGGCTTGCGCGAGTAGTCGAGGTAGAGCGCGGAGGCGACGGCGTCGACCCGGAGGCCGTCGGCGTGATAGCGCTCCAGCCAGAAGAGCGCGCTATCGAGGAGAAAGTTCGCGACCTCGTTGCGTCCGTAGTTGAAGATGAGCGTGCCCCAGTCGGGATGCTCGCGCTGCCGCGGGTCCGCGTGCTCGTACAGGTGAGTGCCGTCGAAGTAGACGAGCCCGTGCGGATCACGCGGGAAGTGCGCCGGCACCCAGTCGAGGATCACGCCGACGCCGCGACGGTGGAGATGGTCCACGAAGGCCATGAACTCCCGTGGGCTGCCGTAGCGACGCGAGGGGGCGAAGTAGCCGATGGTCTGATAGCCCCACGAGCCGTAGAACGGGTGTTCCATCACGGGCAGGAGCTCGACGTGCGTGAAGCCCATCTCGACGACGTAGTCCGCGAGCTGGTCGGCCAGCTCGCGATAGTCGAGGAAGCGATCGCCCTGCTCGGGCACGCGCCGCCACGAGCCGAGATGCACCTCGTAGATCGACAGCGGCTCGCGAAGCATCTGGCGTCCGGCCCGTTCGGCGAGCCAGGCCTCGTCGCGCCACCGGAAGTCGTCGAGATTCGCCACGACCGACGCCGTGCGCGGCGTCTCCGCCTCGAAGGCGAGCGCATAGGGGTCTGATTTCAGGGCGAGCGGCTCCGCGGCGCGGCCGAGGATCTCGAACTTGTAACGCTCGTCCGTCCCCAGCCCCGGCACGAAGATCTCCCAGATGCCGTTGGCGGGATGAAGACGCATCGGATGACACCGGCCGTCCCAGTCGTTGAAATCTCCGACCACGCTCACGCGCCGCGCGCTCGGCGCCCACACCGCGAAGGCGACACCGGTCACGCCGTCGATGATGACCGGATGCGCGCCGAGCTTGTCGTGGGCGTGGTGGTGTGTGCCCTCGGCCAGGAGATGCCGATCGAAATCGCTCAGCAGCGACGGGAAACGGTAGGGATCGTCGATCTCGGTGACGCGGCCGTTCCGCGTCACCTCGAGCCGATAGGCAAACAGGTCGGGCCGGCCGGACAACACGGCTTCGAAGAAGCCCACGGGATGGAGCCGCTCCATCGGGGCCGGTGGGGCGTCGGTGGGCACGATGCGGACGGCGGCCGCGCCGGGCACGATCGCGCGCACCGCCACGGCCGGGCCGTCCGGTGTCTGCACGCGGTGCGGTCCGAGCACGGCGAAGGGGTCACCATGCCGGCCTTCGACGACGGCGCGGATCGCGTCCGCGTCCAGCGTCATGCGGTGTGCGGAGCGGGCGGCCCGGTATCCATGCTGTGATTCTACGAGGCCGAGCAACGAATTGGCCGAGTTCGATCGAATCCAGCGTGGGGAATCGACGCGCGTTACCCCGTGTGCCGGACGGGCGTTGCACCGTGGACGAGAAACAAGTCGTCAGTGATGGTCGAATTCGACAAGGTCGCGACCGGCGAGCGGACCACTCCGGCAAGAGCTTTCGGATCATGGCGATCGATATCCAGACGATCAAGGACGGCAAGATCGCCCGGACCTACCACCTCGAAAACTGGCTCAGCGCTGTGGGACAGCTTCGCGCGAAGTAGGACGACCGCTTCGCCGTGCTGGTTCTTCGGCGACTCAGGCTCGCGCGGCCGCCTGCACGATCAGGTTGGCGATCTCCTGCGGGTGCGAAATGAGCGAGAGATGGCTCGCGTTGACCTCGATCGTCGTCGCGCCCATGCGCTTGGCCATGAAACGCTGAAGGTCGGGATTGATGGTCCGGTCTTGCGTGGACACGGCATAGAAGCTCGGTTTCGAACGCCACGCGGCGTGTGTGGTCCTTCCGGCGAGTAGCGCCTTGTGAAACGGCTGCTGGACGGCGTAGAGCAGCTCTCGCTCGCGTCTCCGGCAGATCGCCGGCGAAGTCGCGCAGGAATGCGGCTTCGGTCAGTCTCCCTTCGTCGCCATCGAACACGATACCGGCAGAGGCGGGTGGCGTCGGAAACGTGCTGGCCAGCGCCGAGTAGTCTTCTCCGGCATCCGGCGCCCGCGCCGCGACGTAGACCACGGCGGTGACTTTCGGATCGACGCCGGCTTCGGTCACGATCATGCCCGAGAAGGAGTGCCCGACGAGCACGGTCGGGCCGTCTTGCCGCGACAGCACGCGCTGGGTCTCTGCCACCGCATCGTCAAGTGTCGTCAGCGGGTTCTGCACCGAGGTCACGTTCAGCCCCGCTGCCTGCAGGCGTGGGATGACCTCGGACCAGGACGATCCGTCGGCGAACAGCCCGTGCACCAGAACGACGTTTCGAGCCGCAGGTCTGCTGCCGGCCCGCGCGACCCTGGGATTCAGCGTAGCCGCCAGCGAGGCCGCGAGTATGGTCGTGAACGTACGACGATTCATCATCATGGCCAGACCTTCCCGGTGATTCCTCGACAAGCCAAGGTGCCGCCCTAGTCGGACGGTCGACGAGCTCGCGCGATCATCGACAGCGCGCCGTCGGTGAAATAGAGGTACGTCGGTCCGGCATAGGTCCACTGCTCCTGCCGGGTGGTAGGGGTCACATCGACGTTTCGTGGCTCCCCCAACGCGGCCGTGACTTGCTCCCGCGTCATTCCGAGCTCGGCGCGGTTCTCCATGACCGCGCGCTTGACGTGCTCGGGCCAGGGCTTGCGGCCGATCTCCTGAAGGCGGCGCTCGCGTATCAGCTCTTGCCGGATCGGGTCAAAGCGCTCGCTGAGCCCGACGATGCCGAAATCGGCCTGGCATGTGCGCCCGGCGTCAGGCTTGAGCTGGAGGATGCGCTTCTCGATGTCGGCCATCTGCCGCAAGAGCTCCTCGAACGGCGTGTGGGCGGCGCGAGATGAATCGAGCTTTGCGATGCTGGCGGCGATCGCTTCGCGATGGACGCACTCGTCGACGTCGGGCGCCCCAGAGGGCGGGGCGGCGGGCGGGGTGGGTACCTGATCCGCGGCCACACCGGTACCGAAGAGACCCGCGACCGCCCAGCAGATCAGCACGATCTGTCGCGCCGCGGATCGGTGGCGGATCATGCCACTGACACGCTCGACGTCTGCGCCGCCAGACCGGGCAACGGAGAGGCCGATCGCAACAGTGGACGACCTGACGACGTCGGCAGTTCCCGCATCGGTTATCTAGTTCACACGCGCGCGGGGAGCCACGAGGACGGGCTCGCGACCCCGACCACGTGTACTATCGCACGGCGAGGAACGTTCGCTGAACCCTGGTGATGTCATGTGTCCTGCGCCATCCGACCATCCCACCCGCGTCTCGATCGCTGACCACACGGGGTTCGGCTTGATCGGGCTCGAGTCGGCGAGCGGGCTCCGGGCCCAGTTTCTTCCGAGCGGCGCGCTGTTCGCCTTGCGTCACCGTCAGATTCTCATCAATCAGCTTCTGCCGGGCCCGGCCGAGGAGGGCTTGTTCCGGCTGCTGGTGCGGTGGCATGTCGGGCGTGGGCCGGACGGTGAAGGACCGCTGACGGAGGCGGGCGCCGGTTCCGCGGCTGTCGTGGGCCCGGGCCGCACGTTCGGGCGCATCGGACCGCGCGCCGTCGCCTGGACGACCCACCTTGCCCGGGGACTCGACGCCACGGCCACGTTCGCGCTCCACCCCACGCGTGCATCCTGGGCGTGGCGCCTCCGCGTGCGTAACGACACGACGTCGGCGCTGTGGATCGACGCACTTCACGCCCAGGATCTCGGTCTTGCCGATGAAGCTGCGGTACGCAACAACGAGGCGTACGTGTCGCAGTATCTCGATCTGCTGGCCGTGGCGCACCCTGCGCTCGGACGGGTCGTCCTGGCGCGCCAGAATCAGGCCATGACGGGCGGGCTTCACCCCTGGCTCGGCGTGGCCTGCGTCCCTGGCGCCGCGGCCTTCTGCACGGATGGGTGGCAATTCTTCGGCGTCGATCACCGTCTGAGTGCTCAGCCACTGGCGTTGCGTCGACCATCGTTGCCGTCTCAGCGGCTGCAGTACGAGTTCGCTCTGGCGGGGCTGCAGAGCCGGATGGTCGATCTCGCCGCCGGGCGCCGTCGCGGAGATCTCGTTCGTCGGGTGCTATCTCGACGATCACCCGGACGCTTCGACGGCCAACGACGCGGAGCGGCTGAGCGGGCTCGTGGGCTCCGGGTGGACCCGTCCACGCGGCCGCCCGCCGAAAGTGAGCAGTCCGACCCTCCGTGTTCACGAGCTCCGGATGGCTCCACGGTGAGGTGCCGACGGTGGCCGACTGGGATGCGTGGTGTCCCGGCGAGCGACGCCACGAGGAACGCGATGCCGGCGGCGCCGCTCCTCGCGTTCTTCCACGGCGCCGCCACACACGTCGTGGGCCGCAACAAGGAGGCCACGGTCTGGCGGCCCCACGGACACATCCTGCGTAGCGGCGAGCCCCGCTGGATCGACGGCGAGCACCTCGGCGTCACCTGCTACGCCGCCGGGATCTTCGGGGCCCAGGCCTATCTGGGCAATCCCAATCTCGCGCGCCTGCTCTCGGTGGTACGCAATCAGCTCAACGTGGCCCGCGCGCCTGGCCAGCGCGTGTTCGTTCGCGACGGCGAGACGTGGCGGCAGCTCGGCGTGCCGTCGGCGTTTCTCATGACGCCGGCTGACGCGCGCTGGATCTATCGTCTGGACGATGGTCTCATCGAGGCCCGGGTGTGGTGCTCATTGCGCCAGCCTGCCGCGTTTCTGGAGCTGCGCGTTGCGGCGGGGCCGCCCCGACAGTTCCTCGTCACGCATCAGCTGGCCCTGGACGCCAACGAGTTCGATCACGCGGGCGAGCTTCAGCTGCATGACGACGAGGGATGGATCGGGCTGCCTCATCGATCCCGCGACAGCCGGCGGCCAGGCAGCTTCCGGACCTGTGCTTCGCCATTGCCGCGGCGGAGCCCGGCGAGCGTCGCGGCGCTCGGCTCGGACGAGCTGCTCTATGCCGACGGCGTCCGCCGCGGCGGTCCTTATGCGGTGATTCGTACGCCGGCCGACGCGGCGCGCTGGCGTCATCCTGCTCGGTTGTCTGCGGGGCACCCGGGCGTTGCCCGCCGTCGTGGCGACGGCGCGTCAGGAATGGACGGCCGGACGCGCCGGCGGCTCGCGCGCTGGACGCGCCGGTGCGACTGACGAGCGGAGCCGACCCGGCCGTCGCGCGGGTCGACGAGATTCTTCCGTGGTTCACGCACAACGCCGGCATTCATTTCTCGGCGCCCCACGGGCTCGAGCAGTACGGCGGCGCGGCGTGGGGTGTCCGCGACGTCTGCCAGGGCTCGGTCGAGTGGCTGCTGGCGGCCGGGGAGCACTCCGACGGTCCGTCGAGTGCTCGACGACGGTCTTCGCCCGGCAGTACCCGCACGACGGGGGATGGCCGCAGTGGTTCATGCATCCGCCGTTTCACGACGATCCAGCAAGCACACAGCCACGGCGACGTGTGCTTCTGGCCGGTCAAGGCCCTGTGCGACTACGCGGAAGCGACGAACGACCTCGACTGTGCTGACCGAGGAGGTCGGCTACACGGATCCCGAGAGCGGTGAGCCGACCGGTCCGCGCGAGTCTCTCTGGCTCCATTGCGACCGGGTGCTCGCGCACTGCGCAGGCGCGCTTCGCGACCGGCACGGCACTCGTCGACTACGGCGACGGCGACTGGGACGATACGCTGCAGCCCGCCGACCCGGCGATGCGCACACGCATGGTCAGCGCCTGGACGGTCGCGCTGGCGTATCAGACCTTCCGCCAGCTCCCGGAGCTCTGCCGCCGGGCGGGGCAGGCGCCGCGCGCCTCGCGGCTGGAGGCCCTGCTCGAGCGCATGCGAGCGGATTTTCACGCCTACCTGATGCCCGGTGGGATTGTCGCCGGCTTCCTGGTTCGTGAGGAGGCGGGCATGCGTGGCGCCCGCTACTTCATCCGACGGATACCGACGACCGGCATCCGGTATCGCCTCCTGCCCATGACGCGGGCCGTGCTGGCCGAGCTCTTCACGCCGGACGAGGCGCGGCGGCATCTGGACATCGTGGCGCGCGAGCTTCGGTTCCCCGACGGCGTCCGGTTGATGAGCGAGCCGGCGACGTATCACGGCGGCCGCGAGCGTCTCTTCAAGCGCGCCGACACGGCCGCCAATGTCGGGCCGAGAGATCGGCCTGCAGTACGTGCACGCCCATCTGCGATACGCGCGAGGCGATGGCCAAGGTGGGCGACGCCGACGCGCTCTGGTGGGCTCTGCAAGTGTGCAACCCGGTGGGCCTGTCGGCGATCGTGTCGAACGCCACCGCCGCGCCAGTCCAACGTGTACTTCTCGAGCTCGGATGCCGATTTCGGAGATCGACTCGAGGCGGCGGCGCGCTGGAGCGAGCTGCGCACCGGCGGTGTGGCCGTGCGCGGTGGCTGGCGGCTCTATTCCAGCGGACCCGGCCTGTTCCTGCACACGGTGCGAGGATGTTTGCTGGGAGTGCGCGAGACGTTTGGTGACGTTGTCTTCGATCCCGTTCTGCCCCACAGCCTCGATGGCTTGCGCGCCACGCTGACGCTGTTCGGACGCGTCGTCGAGCTTCGCTACCGGGTGCGCCGCGGCAACGTTGCCCCCTCGGCCATCGTCGTAAACGGTGTGCCGCTGCCATTGACCCGCCGCGAGGGAAACCCCTACCGCCCGGGAGGGTGGCGCGTACCGGTCGGCGACCTCGATGCCGCTGCTGGGCGCCGCCAGGGACGTGGTCGAGGTCTCGCTGTGACCTTTTCCACTCGTGTTTCTCCCCCGACGCCGGTGTTCGGATAAATGCCCGACCCGGGAGATTCTCCCCGGCGATCTGCCCGGTATGAGCTTCTGCAAGTTGAGTGTAATTCGACAGTTACGGCTACAGGGCCTGGCACCCGCGTTGCCTAGTTCTGGGGTTGTGGGAAGTACAGTCTCCTGCCGCAAACTGGACTGATACGGAGAGTAGCCAGCATCGTGACGCCCAACGGGGCAGCTCGGCTTGCGACGGGGCGCCCAGCCCGGTATTCGGTCTGACAGATGACGGATAGGTGACCATGTCAAAGGGGCCCTCGACACTATCTCGTACGCTCATCGCCATCGTCTCGGCGGTCATGCTCCTGGCTCAAGCGCCGTCCATCAGCGCCCAGGATCGCAAGCCTTCGCCAGCGGTCGCGCCCGGGGCGAGCGGAGTCCTCGATCCCTTCTTCGGCGAGCTGCAGGAGCGCACCTTCCGATTCTTCTGGGAGACCGGCAATCCGCAGAACGGACTGATCCCGGACCGCTATCCGACGCCGTCGTACTCCAGCATCGCCGCGGTCGGCTTTGGGCTCACGACGTATCCGGTTGGCGTCGAGCGCGGGTACGTCACGCGACCGCAGGCACGGCAGCGCGTGCTGGCGACCCTGCGGTTCCTTGCCGCGGCACCGCAAAGCGCCGAAGCCCGCGGCGTGGCGGGCTATCGCGGATTCTTCTACCACTTCGTCGATATGAAGACCGGCGAGCGGTTCGAGGACAGCGAGCTGTCGACCGTCGATACCGCCATCCTGCTCGCCGGCGCGCTGTTCTGTCAGTCCTATTTCGACGGCGCCGACCCCGAGGAGGTGGAGATTCGCGCGCTGGTGGACACCATCTACCGGCGCGTGGACTGGCAGTGGGCCCAGCCGAAGGGGCCCGCCATCACGCTGGGCTGGTCACCCGAGGATGGCTTCCTCAGATACGACTGGCGCGGCTACAACGAGGCCATGCTGGTGTACCTGCTGGCGCTCGGCTCTCCGACGTTTCCGGTGGGCACCGACGCGTGGGGCGAATGGACGAGCACCTACGACAAGCAATGGGCCACGATGTTCGGCCAGGACTATCTGACTTTCCCGCCGCTGTTCGGTCACCAGTACACGCAGGTGTGGGCGGATCTCCGCGACATCCGTGACCCGTACATGCAGCAGCGGGGCCTGGACTACTTCGAAAACAGTCGGCGCGCGGTCTACGCGCAGCAAGCCTACGCCGTGGCCAACCCGCGCCGGTGCCGGGATTACGGAACCACCGTGTGGGGCCTCACGGCCAGTGACGGGCCGGCCGACCTCGAGATCGAAGACGCCGGCGGGCGCCGCGCGTTTCGCAGCTACACGGCCCGCGGCATCGATCCCACCGGCAAGACCGACGACTGCACGCTCGCGCCCACCGCGGTGGTGGCGTCCATGCCGTTTGCCCCGGAGCTGGTCGTCCCGGCGACCCTCGACATGCACAAACGCTTCGGCCGGCACATCTACTCGAAGTACGGCTTCGTCGACGCCTACAACCGGACCTTCGTCTTCGATGTCCCGCTCCGGCACGGCCGCTACATCCCGGGCTTCGGCTGGGCGGCCGGCGACTATCTCGGCATCGACCAGGGGGCCATGCTGGCGATGATGGAGAACTACCGCAGCGCGCTCGTCTGGCGCGTGATGCGCAAGAACCCGTACCTGCGGCGGGGCCTCGAGCAGGCTGGCTTCTCGGGTGGTTGGCTCGCGCCTGGTCAGTAGCTCCCGACGCAGGCTGTCCCAGACCGTCGTCCTCTCCGTCGGCGCGGCGCTGCTGATCGCCGCGGGTTGCGCGCGCGTGTCCTCGCCCGAGATCGTCCTGCGATTCTGGGCCATGGGACGCGAGGGCGAGGTGGTCGCCGCGCTGATGCCCGAATTCGAGCGGTTGAATCCCGGCATCCGCGTCAAGGTCCAGCAGCTGCCGTGGACCGCTGCTCACGAGAAGCTCCTGACGGCATTCGCCGGAGACGTCACGCCCGACATCTGCCAGCTCGGCAACACGTGGGTCCCCGAGCTCGTCGCGCTGGATGCCCTCGAGCCCCTCGACCGCTACGTGGCGAGCTCGCCGATCGTGGACGCCGCGGACTACTTCGCGGGGATCTGGGACACGAACCGCATTGGCGGCCGGTTGTATGGTGTACCGTGGTACGTGGATACGCGCCTCGTGTTCTACCGCCGGGATCTCCTCAGCGACGCCGGTTTCTCCGCACCACCGCGGTCGTGGCCGCAGTGGACGCAGATGCTGGCCGCCATCGAGCGACAGGTCACGTCCGGATCGGCACGCCATCCTGCTGCCGCTCAACGAGGTCGAGCCGCTCCTGGCCCTCGCTCTGCAGCAGGACGAGCCGCTCCTGCGGGACGATGGGCGGTGGGGCAACTTCAGGAGCGCCGGCTTCCATCGCGCGCTGGCGTTCTATCTCGAGATGTTCCGGCGCGGCTGGGCCCCCGTGGTCGCGGACGCGGCGATCTCGAACGTGTGGAACGAGTTCGGCCGCGGCCGGTTCGTGTTCTACGTGTCGGGGCCCTGGAACATCGGCGAGCTGCAGCGGCGGCTGCCGGCCGACCAGCAGCAGAGCTGGACGACGGCGCCGTTACCCGGACCCGACGGCCCGGGCGCGTCGATCGCGGGCGGCTCCAGCCTGGTGGTGTTTCGCGCGTCACGCCACCAGGCGGCGGCGTGGCGCCTCGTCGAATTCCTGTCGCAGCCGGCCGTGCAGCGCCAGTTCCATGCGCTGACCGGCGACCTGCCGCCACGCCGAGCGTCCTGGCAGGATCCGCAGCTGGCGGCGGACGCTCACGCGCGGGCCTTTCGCGAGCAGCTCGAGCGCGCCAAGCCGGCGCCCCAGGTCCCCGAGTGGGAGCGCATCGCCGCCGAGATGCGGCTGGTGGCCGAGCGCGCGGTGCGTACGGGGCTGTCGGTGGACGAGGCCGCCCGGGAGCTCGACGCGCGCACGGACCGAATTCTCGAGAAGCGTCGGTGGATTCTCACGCGACGGGACGGCGGGTGAAGGGCGCCGGAGCCGCCTGGTGCTTCGTCGCGCCGGCACTCGTCATCATCGGCCTGTTCTTCATCGTGCCCGTCGTCGCCGCCCTGGCGACTGAGCCTCACCGACTTCGACATCTATGCGCTGGCCGATCGGGGCAACCTGCGTCTGGTCGGTCTCCGCAACTACGTGCAACTACTACAGACGCCACTCTTCTGGAAGGCGCTGGGCAACACCCTCTACTTCGTCGTCGTGGGTGTGCCGCTGTCGATCGGCGTGTCGTTCGGCACCGCGCTTCTCCTCCATTCCAGGGTGACCCGGTTCCAGGCGGCGTTCCGCACGGCGCTCTTCGCCCCGGTCGTCACGACGCTGGTGGCGGTGGCCGTCATCTGGCGGTATCTGCTCCATCCGCACTACGGACTGCTCAACTACGGCCTGAGCCGCACTCGGATTGCCGCCCATCGACTGGCTCGGAGATCCGGCGTGGGCCATGCCGGCCATCATCCTTCTCGCGGTGTGGAAGAACTTCGGCTACAACATGGTCATCTTCCTGGTCGGGCTGCAGAGCATCCCCGAGCCGCTCTATGAGGCGGCGCGCATCGACGGGGCGTCCGGCCTGGCAGCAGTTTCTCCACATCACCCTGCCGACCCTCGTGCCCATCGTCACCATGGTCAACATCCTGACCATCGCCGGTTACTTCCAGCTCTTCGCCGAGCCCTACGTCATGACGCAGGGAGGCCCTCTGCAGAGCACGGTCAGCGTGCTCTACTTCATGTACGAGGAAGGCTTCAAGTGGTGGAACCTGGGCTCCGCCTCGGCCGTGGCCTTCCTGCTGTTCGTCCTGATCTTCGGGGTGACCGCCGTCCAGCTGCGGGTGTCGCGGTGGCAGGGGGTCGCGTGATGCGCCGCCTGGCGGCCCCGGCTCGTGAACGGGGTGTTGCTGATCATCTCGATCCTCACGGTGTTACCGCTGGTGTGGATGCTGTCGGTCTCGCTGATGTCACCCGGGGAGGCCAGCCGGTTTCCGCCGCCGCTGTGGCCGAGCCGGGCGACGCTGGCGAACTATCGCGAGCTCTTCACCCAGGCGGGCCTGGGTCGCTACTTTCTCAACAGTGTGCTGCTGACGGCGGGCGTCACGCTGAGCTCGTTGCTCTTCAACGTCGCCGCCGGATACGCGTTCGCCAAGCTGCGCTTTGCCGGTCGCGACCGGATCTTCAAGCTGCTGCTCGGCGCCCTGGTGATCCCGTCGCAAGTCGCCATGATCCCGCTGTTCCTCCTGCTCCGGAACCTGGGCCTGGTGAACACGTATGGGGGCATCATCGTCCCGGCGCTGGCCAGCATCTTCGGCATCTTCGTGGTGCGGCAGTACGCGCTGACGATTCCCGACGACATGCTGGAGGCGGCCCGCATCGACGGAGCGAGCGAGTTTCGCATCTTTCGCTCGATCGTCGTCCCCGTGCTCCGTCCGATCGTGATCACCCTCGCGGTGTTCACGTCCCTGGCCGCCTGGAACGACTTCATGTGGCCGCTGATCGTGCTTGAACGACATGGATCTGTACACGCTTGCCGGTCGCGCTGGCCAGCCTCTCGCGCGAGCACGTCCAGGACAACGAGCTGATGATGGCGGGCGCGGTCCTGACGACGTTCCCTGTGCTGCTCGTGTTCCTGGCCCTGCAGCGGTACTACATTCGCGGGCTCACGCTCGGCAGCGTCAAGGAATGATGCGACGGGCGGTGCTTCACGCGCTGATCCTGCTGGTCGTCGCCCTCCCGGCGGCGACGCCGCCGACGCTGGCCCAGCCGCCCGGCGCCGCGGCGGCTCGGATCCTGGACGACTTCGAGGACGTGAGGCCGTGGACCGCGGGCGCCTCCGACGGCGTGCAGACCTGCCGTTCATTCCGCCGAAGGTCCGGTCGGCCGAGCCCTGCGTCTGGACTTCGACCTCGCCGGCACGGCGGGCTACGCGCTGGCCCGACGGGCCTTGCCGCTGGACCTGCCGGCCAACTACGAGATCGTCTTCTCCATGCGCGGCGACGCACCGGTCAATCACTTTCAGGTCAAGCTCGTCGACGCGAGCGGTGAGAACGTGTGGTGGTTCAGCCGACCCGACTTCGAGTTCCCGCGCGAATGGCAAACGGTCCGGATCAAGAAGCGCCACATCGATTTCGCGTGGGGGCCCAACGAAGGACCGCACTCTACGGAGCGCGGCGGCCATCGAGTTCGCCGTCGCGGCCGGTCGTGGCGGTGGACGGGGGTGGGTGGAGGTGAGCGGGCTCGTCCTGCGCGAGCTCGCCGACCAGACCGCCGCCAGCCTGCCGCCGCCAACCGTGTCGGCCTCGTCCTCGAGCCCCGGCGCCGATCCCGCGCTGGCCATGGATGGCTCCGTGACCACCGCGTGGAAGAGCGCGCCGGCGACCGGCGCCGCTCAGGTGCTCACGATCGATTTCCACCAGCCCCGGGAATTCGGCGGGCTGATCGTGCGCTGGCTCGCGGGTGCCCATGCCACGCGCTACGACGTCGAGTTCTCGGACGACGGCGCCGGGTGGCACACCATGCGCCGGATCGCGGGCGCGCGCGGCGGATTCGACGGCATCTGGTTACCCGAAGCCGAGACGCGCTTTCTGCGCCTGGTCCTGCACGAGGGGATCGCCCAGACCTACGGACTCGCCGAGATCGAGGTCAAGCCTCTGGCCTTCGGTGTGTCGGCGAACGCCTTCTTCCAGGGGCTCGCTCGGGAGTCCCCGCGCGGCACGTATCCGCGTGGGATGTCCGGCGAGCAGCCGACGTGGACCCTGGTCGGTATCGACGGTGGGGAGCAGAGCGGGCTGCTGTCGGAGGACGGCGCGCTCGAGGTATCGAGGGGTGGGTTTTCGATCGAGCCATTCGTGGTGGCCGGCTCCCGGGTCGTCGGGTGGGCCGACGTCGAGGCTCGTCAGTTCCTGATCGATGGCGACCTGCCGATGCCCGGCGTCACCTGGCGCGCGCCGCAGTGGGAGCTGCGCGTGCTGGCCTTCGCATCGGGAGACCGCGGCCGGTCTCGCCTCGTGGCCCGCTACGAGCTCCGGAGCCTCACGGATCGGCCGCTGCCACTGGAGCTCGTCCTGGCGGTCCGGCCGTTCCAGGTGAATCCCCCGTCGCAATTCCTCAGCACGGTGGGCGGCACGAGCGCGATTGCCGACATCGCCTGGGACGGCGCAGCGCTCGCCGTCAACACGCACCACAAGGTTTTTCCCCTGAGCCGGCCGGACGTGGTCGGCACGTTTCCGTTCGCCGCCGGGCCGATCCCGGGCGCTGATCGCCACGCCGGGCTGGACGGGGCCGGCCGAGGTCCGCGACGAGCTCGGCTATGCCTCGGCGGCGCTCGGCTACCGACTCACGCTGCCGCCACGCGGCCGGACGACCGTGGGCGTCGTCGTGCCGCTTTCGGGACCGGTGACCCCACCGGATCTCAAGGGCGAGACCGCGACGACGTGGATGAACCGCGAGCAGTCAGCCGTCGCTGCGGGGTGGCGTGAGCGACTGAGCCGCGTGTCGATCGACGTCCCGGGCCCCGGCCGGCCACTGGTCGCCGCTCTCCGCACGGCACAGGCGCACGTGCTGATCACGCGCGACGGGCCGGTGCTCCGGCCGGGGACGCGATCCTATGCCCGGTCCTGGATCCGGGACGGCACCATGATGGCGGAGTCGCTGCTGCGCACGGGCCACGCCGACGTCGCGGCCGACTATCTCCGGTGGTTTGCCCCCCATCAGTTCGCCAATGGCAAGGTGCCGTGCTGCGTCGACGAGCGCGGCGCCGACCCCGTGCCGGAGCACGACAGTGCCGGCGAGCTCATCTTCCTCGCCGCGGAAACGTACCGCTACACCGGCGACCGGTCGCTCCTGGAAGCCATGTGGCCGCGCGTCGAGGCGGCGGCGCGCTATCTGGAGTCGCTGCGGCAAACGGAGCGTACCGACGTCACGCTGCGATCAGCGGACCGCGCGTTCTACGGGCTGCTGCCGGCGTCGATCAGTCACGAGGGCTATGCGGCCAAGCCCATGCACTCGTACTGGGACGACTTCTGGGCCCTGAAGGGCTACAACGGCGCGATCGCCGTGGCCGTGGCGCTGGGCCGCGACGACGACGCACGCCGGCTGGAGACCCAGCGCGACGAGTTCCGCGTCGATCTCGCCGCGTCGCTCCGGGCCGTCGTCGCCGCCCACGGCATCGACTATCTTCCGGGCGCAGCCGAGCTCGGCGACTTCGATCCGACGTCCACGACGATCGCCATCGCCCCCGGCGGCGAGCTTCATCGCTTGCCACCCGACCTGGTGCTCGGCACATTCGAGCGGTACTGGCGCGAGTTCGTCGACCGGCGAGACGGCCGGCGGGACTGGGAAGACTACACGCCCTACGAGCTGCGGAACGTGAGCACCTTCATTCGGCTGGGCTGGCGAGACCGGGCTCACGAGCTGCTGGCCTTCTTCATGGCCGGTCGTCGTCCGCCGGCGTGGAACCAGTGGCCCGAGGTGATCGGCCGGGATCCGCGCCAGCCGCGCTTCGTCGGCGACCTGCCGCACGGCTGGGTCGCCTCGGACTTCATCCGCGCCGCGCTGGATCTCTTCGCCTTCGAGCGGGACGGCGACCACGCGCTCGTGCTCGCCGCCGGCGTTCCCGCCGAATGGCTGGCGGGATCAGGCATCGCGGTGAAGGGCCTGCGGACACGCGACGGACTGCTGAGCTATTCACTCAAACGCGACGGTGGCAATCTCGTGCTAAAGCTAGCCGGTGGCGCGCAGGTGCCTCCGGGTGGATTCGTCCTCGTCTGGCCGGGCCGCCAGCCCCCGCCGGCGACCACGCGTGTGAACGGAAAGCCGGCTCGCTGGGAGGGCAAGGAATTGCGGTTTCGCGACGTCCCCGCCACGGTCGTGATCGGCGGTCGACCGTGACCGGCCGCGGGCGCCGATGATCCAGTTTCCTCCGAGCTTCCTGTGGGGCACGGCCACATCGGCCTATCAGGTCGAAGGCTCACCACTGGCCGATGGAGCCGGGCCCAGTACCTGGCATCGCTTCGCGCACACCCCGCGCTCGATCAGCGACGGAGTCCACGGGTGACGTCGCGTGCGATCACTACCGGCGATACCGGGACGACGTCGCGCTGATGCGGACTCTCGGCACCAATGCCTACCGCTTCAGCGTCTCGTGGAGCCGCGTCATGCCACGCGGACGGGGCCCGGTGAACGCGACCGGGCTGGACTTCTACGAGCGCCTGGTCGACGCGCTGCTCGAGCACGCCATCGAGCCCATGCTGACCCTGTATCACTGGGATCTGCCCGCGGCCCTGGACGACCTGGGCGGCTGGCTCAACCCGGACATCGCCCACTGGTTCGCCGAATACGCCGCCGCCGTGGTCAGGCGGCTCGACGGACGGGTCAAGCTGTGGACGACGATCAACGAACCGTGGGTGATCACCGACGGTGGCTACCTGTACGGAGCGCTCGCCCCAGGGCATCGCAATCGCTTCGAAGCGCCCATCGCCTCGCACCACCTGCTGCGCGCGCACGCGGAGGCGGTGCGGACCTATCGCGCCGAGGGACGTCACCGCATCGGCATCGTCGTGAACCTGGAGCCGAAGTACCCGGCGTCGGACAATCCAGATGATCGGGCCGCGACGAGCCGGGCCGACGCCTACATGAACCGCCAGTACCTGGACCCGATCTTCCTCGGACGCGATCCGGATGAGCTGGGCCAGGTGTTCGGCGAGGCGTGGCCTCGGTGGCCAGCCGACGACGCCGCGCTCATCCGGCAGCCCATCGACTTCCTCGGCGTCAACTACTACACGCGCAGCGTCACGCGCTTCGATCCTCACGCCTGGCTCCTGCAGGCGGGGCCAGAGCCGCAGCCGCGCGCCACGTACACGGAGACCGGCTGGGAGGTCTGCGCCCCCGCGCTCACCGACGCCCTGGTCTGGGTCAAGGATCGCTATGGCAATCCGCCGATCTACGTCACCGAGAACGGCGCAGCCTTCTTCGATCCGCCGGTGGTCGAAGGCGACGCCCTCGCCGACCCCCTGCGTGCCGCCTACCTGCGCCAGCACATCGCGGCGGTCCACGCGGCCATGGACCGCGGCGTCGACGTCCGCGGCTACTTCGTGTGGTCGCTGCTCGACAACTTCGAGTGGGCCCACGGCTACTCCAAGCGCTTCGGCCTCGTGCACGTCGATTTCCAGACCCAGAAGCGCACGCTCAAGGACAGCGCCCGGTTCTACGCTCGGGTCATCGCCTCCAGCGGGCGCGCGCTCAGCGATCACTCCACCAGCGCTTGACGCGCCTGGCGGGCCTGGGTATTTTGCGGACGGTAGCCCTTTCTTCTGTGCTGGCAGGACGCCCCGGCCGCTGAGACGGAAAGCGGCGCGGGATCGCGTCTAGCGAGGCCGCGTCTTATGTGTGGGGGACCTCCGGGCCGACCTGAAGCAAGGCGGCGAGCGCAGACCGGCTTCGCGTCGGTGCCTCGCCGGCTCGAGCTCATCGCCCCCGAGGCGATGGCCCACGCCGACGGGCAGGGTGGCGTCGGGAGCCTTCCGATCGCTCCGCCGATCCGGCGAACCCCGATGGCTCCGACCGAGTGGCCGGCCACGATCCTGTCGCGCCTCTTTCGCCGCATGGGCGCGCGCGGCGGCGCCCGGGCCACGGCGGGCGGCGTGACCAGGCGCTCCGATCGCGAGACCATCACGCGAACCGCCGTGCTGCGGCGAACGATCTTCATCATGCTCGGGCTGGCCCAGACGGCGGCGTTCGCGTACTTCATGGCGACGCAAGTGTTGCCCTACCATGGGCAGCGGCCCCTCGAAATCGCGATCCTCAGCCTCTTCACCATCCTGTTCACGTGGGTGTCGCTCGGGTTCTGGACGGCGCTGAGCGGGTTCGTTCTCCTGTGTCTGGGAGGTGACCCCCACGCCATCACCCGATCGGCGTCCCCGACGGCCCCCATCCCGCCCGAGGCGCGCACGGCGATCGTCATGCCGATTCGCAATGAGCACGTCACGCGGGTGTTCGCGGGTATCCGCGCGACATGGGAGTCGGTGCTCGCCACGGGTCTGGGTGAGCGCTTCGACGTCTTCGTTCTCAGCGACAGCAACGAGCCCGACACGCTGGTGGCGGAGCGACAGGCGTGGCTGGACCTGTGCGCGTCCGTCAACGGGTTCGGGCAGATCTTCTATCGCTGGCGCCGGCACCACGTCAAGCGAAAGAGCGGCAACATCGCGGATTTCTGCCGGCGCTGGGGCAGCCAGTACCGGTACATGGTCGTCCTGGACGCGGACAGCATCATGAGCGGTGAGTGCCTCACGACCCTGGTGCGGCTGATGGAGGCGAATCCCACGGCGGGTATCGTTCAGACGGCGCCGGGCGCCGCCGGGCGGGAGACGCTCTATGCGCGCATGCAGCAGTTCGCGACCCGTGTCTATGGTCCGCTGTTCACGGCCGGCCTCCACTTCTGGCAACTGGGTGAGTCGTACTACTGGGGCCACAATGCGATCATTCGCGTCGCCCCGTTCATCCGTCACTGTGCGCTCGGACGCCTCCCGGGCCGCGGGCCACTGTCGGGCGAGATCTTGTCGCACGACTTCGTCGAGGCGGCGCTGATGCGTCGAGCGGGCTTCAAGGTGTGGATGGCGTACGATCTGCCGGGCAGCTACGAGGAGATCCCCCCGAACGTCATCGACGAGCTCAAGCGCGACCGCCGCTGGTGCCAGGGCAATCTCATCAATTCGCGCCTGTTCCTGTGGCAAGGCCTGAACCCGGCGCACCGCGCCGTCTTCATGACGGGGGTCATGGCCTACGTCTCCGCGCCCCTGTGGCTTCTCTCCCTGGTGGTCTCGACCAGCTTCATCGTGGTGCAAACCGTGATCGGCCCAGAATATTTCGTGCAACCGCGCCAGCTGTTCCCGATCTGGCCCAAGTGGAACATCGGCGCCGCGGTGGGCTTCCTGGTGGGCACCGGCGTCGTGCTGTTCACGCCCAAGATCCTCGGCGGCATCATGGCGATCGCGCGCGGGGCTCGTCAATTCGGCGGCGGGCTCGGCGCTGCGCTCAGCGTGCTGCTGGAGATCGTCTTCTCGGCCATGCTCGCCCCGATCCGCATGCTGTTTCATACACAGTTCGTGCTGGCGGCCCTCACCGGGCTCGGCGTGCACTGGAAGAGTCCGCCCCGTGAGGATGCCGAGACCCCCTGGGGCGAGGCCGTCCGTCGTCACGGAGTGCATACGATCATCGGAGCCGCCTGGGTGACGGCCGTCTACTGGCTGGACTCGTCCTATGCGTGGTGGCTCTTGCTGCCCGTGGTCGGTCCGCTCGCACTGTCGATTCCCATATCCGTGTACTCCAGCCGTGTGTCTCTCGGGCGGCGCCTGCGCCGCGCCGGGCTGTTGTGCATCCCCGAGGAATCGGATCCACCGGAAGAGTTGCGGCGCGCCCAGGTCCACGCCGACCGGGCCGAACCCTCGCCGGGCTTCGTCGACGCCATCGTCCATCCCCGCGTGAACGCCATGGCCTGCGCACTGTCACGTGCGCGCGTGAAGTACTCCTCCGGTCAGGAGCGGCGAAGGGACCGTGTGCTCGGCGAGGCGCTCACGAGTGGACCAAAGGTCCTGAGCGACCCCGAGAAGGTATTCCTCCTCGCCGACGCCATCGCGCTGTCCCAGCTCCATGCGCAGGTGTGGACATCGCCGGCCGCGCATCCCGACTGGCGTGCCGCGTGCCGCGCGGTTCCGGGCAAGGTCAGTCCAGCCGCCTGACGCGAATGCCGTTGATCAACCTGACCTTCGCGCACGGCCAGAGCCTGGACGAGGCCCGCCGTCGCCTCGAACAAGCGGTCCAGGAAGTCTCCAGCCGGTTCGGAGGGATCCGCCGGGTCGAGTGGGCCGCCGACCGCAGCCGGGTGAAGCTGGAGGGAGCCGGTGTCAGGGTCGAGATGTGGGTCGATGCCCAAGATGTCCATGCGACCGGCGATATCCCGATTCTGGGCGAGCTGCTGGGCGGTCCCTTGGCCGCGGGACTGAAGCAGATCGTCCAGCAGGTCTTCCAGAAGAAACTGCGGTAGGGCGACCTCGTGAGCGCGACGATGGGGTCGCGGCCCCATCATCGGCAAGCGCCTTCATCAGCCGGCTGACCCTCTCCGCGAAGCAGGAAGAGTCCTTGAAGGACATTCGCGCTTCGGGCGAGGGCACCGGGCTAGGGCCTGGCCCTGTCGCGTAAGTTCATCGAGCTTCATGGCGGGAGAATCTGGGTCGAAAGCCAGGCTGGAGTGGGGTCGATCTTTACGTTCACGATTCCGAGGCGGGGCTGACGGGCCTCAACGAAAATCGCCTACAATCCCGGGTGGCACCGATCAGCTGCATCAACTCGAGGAGGGCTGCCATGACGTCGAAGAAGAGCGGCATGGGCAAGCCCGGCGGCGAGGCGGGGGTTGAAGGACCTCGCGCCGACGAAGACGAGCGGCGCGAAGGGTGGGTCGAAGGTGATGGCGTCCACGGCCGAGAGCGGAGGAGCTGTTGAAGGCGCTGTGACCCGCGACGATCGCCGGGGCCGCATCACGCTGGAGCGGGTGACCCAGCGGTTTGCGCTGCCGCGTGAAGGCCGGGAGTTCACCGCCGTCCAGGACGTCTCGTTCGACGTCGGGGGCGGCGAGTTCGTGTCGATCGTGGGGCCGTCGGGCTGCGGAAAGTCGACGCTGCTCAGTCTCGTGGCCGGGCTCGCTCCCGTCACCGAGGGTCGGATCAGCCTGGACGGGCAACCCGTCGAGGGTGTGAATCCGCGGCTCGGCTTCGTCTTCCAGCGCGACGCCATCTTTCCCTGGAAGACCGTCGCTCAGAACGTCGGTCTGCCGCTCCTGTTTCGTGGGGTCGACGCAGACTCGGCGCGCCCGCGGGTGGCCGAGTGGATCGCGCGGATCGGCCTCACCGGCTTCGAGGGCTATCATCCGCATCAGCTGTCGGGCGGCATGCGCAAGCGGGTGGCGCTGGCCATGACGATGGTCTACGACCCCGAGATCGTCCTGATGGACGAGCCGTTCGGCGCGCTCGACGTGCAGACGCGCAATCTCATGGAGAACGACCTGCTCGAGATCTGGGCCCAGCTGCGGCGCACGGTGGTGTTCGTGACCCACGACCTGGAAGAGGCCATCGCGCTGTCGGATCGCATCGTGGTGATGACGCGCCTCGCCCGGGCGGGTCAAGGCCGTCTACCCGATCACCCTGCCGCGACCGCGCTCGGTCACCGAGATCCGCTTCCATCCCGACTTCGGCCGCCTGTACGAGACGATCTGGAAGGACCTCAAGGACGAGGTGCGTATTGGCTACGAGCGGACCCGAAAAGGTCTCGTGGGTTAAGATCCGCCTCTGGCGCGCCGTCCTCCTGGGGGCGTTCCTGCTCCTGTGGGAGATGGCGACGCGCCGAGGCTGGGTCGACCCGTTCTTCGTCAGTCAGCCCACGGTGCTGGCGGCGCAGATCTTCGACTGGATCCGGACGGGGTTCATCCTGCGCCACCTGTTCGTGACCATGCAGGAGACCATCCTCGGCTTCCTGCTGGGGACGCTCCTGGGCGTGACGGTCGGCTTCACCTTCGCGCGCTGGCAGACGCTGGCCCACATCTTCGACCCGCTCATGGTGGCGCTGAACGCCATGCCGCGGGTCGTGCTCGCGCCGCTCTTCATTCTGTGGTTCGGCCTCGGGCTGCTCTCCAAGGTGGTGATGGTCGTCTCGCTGGTCTTCTTCGTCGTGTTCTTCAGCACCTACACCGGCATCCGCGAGGTGGATCGCGACCTCGTCAACAACGCGCGCATCCTGGGGGCGCATCCGCGTCACATGATCCGCCACGTGCTGTTGCCCTCGGCCCTCACCTGGATCTTCGCGAGCCTGCGCACCAGCGTGGGCTTCGCGCTGATCGGCGCCGTGGTCGGTGAGTACCTCGGCTCGCACGAGGGCATGGGCTACGTCATCTCCTACGCGGAGTCGATGTTCAACGCCACCGGCGTGCTGGCCGGCCTGCTCGTCCTGATGGCGGCAGTCATCGCCATCGACGTGGCCCTCAAGCGGCTGGACGCGCGATTCTCGTACTGGAAGCCGGTTCCCAAATGAACGCTCGCGAGCTGGAAAGGACGTGATGGCCATGCTTCTGCGTCGCATCGTCGGTGGTGGCGGTTCTGCTGGCGGTTGTCGTGTTCGGCGCACCGCCCTCGATCCGGGCGGCGGAGAAGGTCACCGTCGGGATCGGCGGAGTGGGCCTGATGGTCTATCTGCCGACCGTGCTGGCCAAGTCCAAGGGCTATTTCGCCGAGGAGGGGCTCGACGTCGAGATCCAGGACATCAAGGGCGGCGGCTCGCAGGCGGCCTCGGCCCTCATCGGCGGCTCCGTCGACTTCAGCGCCAACGCCATCGATCACGCCATCAAGGCCAAGGTGCAGAAGAAGGATCTGATCGCCGTCCACTCGCACGTCCGGTTCCCCGTGATGGGCCTGGTGGTGGCCAACAAGTACAAGGGCGAGATCAAGTCGCTCGCCGATCTCAAGGGCCGTCCGGTGGGTGTCACGTCTCCGGGCTCGCAGACGCACATGGTGCTGGGCTACCTGCTGGTCAAGAACGGCGTGAAGCCCGACGAGGTGAAGATCATCGGCGCCGGCGGCAACACCATGCCGCTGGCCATCGAGAAGGATTCGGTCCACGCCGGCATGATGGTCGACCCGTTCTTCACCGTCTTCACGAAGCAGGGGAAAGGCTTCGTCCTCGTCGACATGTTCACCGCCAAGGGCGCGCTCGAGGCCATGGGTGGCGAGGTGCAGGGGACGACCCTGCTGACGCGCCCCGACGTCATCGCCAAGCGACCGGCCACGGTGCAGAAGATGGTGAACGCGCTGGTGAGAGCCAACAAGCTCATCACGTCGTCGTCCGGCGAGGAGATGGCCCGGTCGCTACCCGCGGAGCTGGCCGGTGATCCGAAGCTCTACGCCGAGTCGTTCGAGCACGCCCGCGAGGCGTTTCCACCCGACTCGCTCGTCGGCCGGGAGGGCGTCGCCCGCGTCATCGAGACGATGCGCGTGTTCGAGGCCGTCCCGGCCGGCATGAAGATCGAGCCCGAGAGCGTCTTCGACAATCGCTACGTGCTGAAGGCGCTGGGGCGCTAGAAGTCCATGCGGTTGACCTGGGTCTCGTTACGCCTGGCCGTGAGCGGCCTGCTCCTCCTCGGAGTCGTCGAGGGAGCGGCGGCGCAGAGCCCTACGGATGTCGCCAGGCAGCTCCGCGTCGAGTGGGAACCGGGAAGCGACAAGTGGGGTCCGCCACGCCTGGTCGGCCACATCTACAACGACTCGACCTACCGGATCGGGAGTGTGCGGTTACGCGTCGAGACGCTGGACAGCTCGGACCGGGTGGTTGGAGAGACGTTGGCGTGGGTCTACGTCAGTGTTCCGGCCAGGAGCCGCGCGTATTTTTCAGTGCGGCGCCCGTCAGGCAGTGAGGCCTTTCGTCTTACCGTCGAGTCCTTCGTCCTCATCTCCCGGGAATCGATCGAGGAGACACCGTAGGAGGCCTCAGCGTCAGGTCCGCCGGCCGACCCGTGCGGCCGTGCGCCACACGAGGCGGGCCTTGGCCACCAATCGGAACGGCAGCTGCCGCCGCGGCCCGAACTCCAGCGACCACGCCAGCCGTGGCGTCCCGGTGAGATTTGGACCGGTGTAGTGCAGCGTCCGCGGGAAGTGCACGGTGACGTCGCCCGCCCGCAACGGGCAGGCGACCGCGCGACTGACGTCCACGTCACCGGTCTCCAGCGCGTGCGCGTGCCGCAGGCGCTCCAGCGGATGGTGGAGTCGGATCCGCTCCAGGTGGCTGCCCGGGATGAACTGCATGCAGCCCATCTCGACGCTGACATCCTGCACCGGCACCCAGAAGTGGGCGGTGACCAGAGCCGGATCGAGCGTATAGGCTTCGTCCTGGTGCCACGCGGTTGCCCGGCCGTTGTACCCGGGCTTGTAGATCGCGTGGTCGAAGCGGTACTGGACCGGCCGGTCCAGCAGAGCCTCGGCCAGGGCGCGGCACCGCGAAAAGGTCAACGTTTCCCGCAGCTCCGGCTCCAGAGCGATCGTCTGATTGATCTCCAGAATCTCCGGTGCCTGGCCGACGCCGGCCAGCCCTAGATCCCAGGCGTACCGCGCGCGCGCGAGGTCTCGATAGCGCCGGTACAGGCGGGCCAGGATCCGGGTGATCCGGTCGAGATCCTCGGGCGTCGTCACCCGCTCGATGACCGCAAAGCCCGCCCGGTGGAACTCGCTGATCAGCGCCGTCGAAACGACTGCAGGCGGCAGTGTGGACGGCGCTGGAGGAGTCAACGATGTCAACCACGACGGCCAGGGTGCAAGCGCCGCGCCGCGCCCGGAGTGCCGGTGGCCACAGCATCCAGGGCACCACCAGGTCGGCGTACGCTGCCCGTGCGCATGGGGTGCGCAACGGATTACCTCCTCTCAGCAACACAGGCGAATAATAGCTCACCCCTTCAACCCGGTGAGCCCGAAGCCCTTCTTCAACAGCCGCTGCAGCAAGAGGAACAGCACGAACACCGGGATCGTCGCCATCACCGCGACCGCCATCTGCTCCGTCTGCGGGTTGCCGTAGTCCTCCGCGAACCGGACCAACCCCAGGGGGTAGGTGCGGTACTCGTCGCGCGAGACCACGGCCAGCGGCCACAGAAACTGGTCCCAGCTGTCGCGAAAGGCGAAGAGGGCCAGCACGGCCAGCGCCGGCTTGCACTGAGGCAGCACGATCTTCCAGAGGATTCGCAGCTCGCCCGCTCCGTCGATGCGGGCGGCTTGCAGGTAGTCGCTGGGCACGCCGAGGACGAACTGGCGCATCAGGAAGATGCCGAAGGCGTCGACCAGGAGCGGGGCGAAGATCCCCTGATAGGTGTTGAGCCAGCCGAGCGAGTGGACGATCAAGAAGGTGGGAACGAGCGTGACCTCGAGCGGCAGCATGAGCGTGCTCAGGATGGCCAGCAGCGCGAAGCGGTCGCCCGGGAACCGGAACTTGGCCAGGCCGTAGCCGGCCAGCGTGCAGAATACGACGTTGCCGACCATGACCACGGTGGAGACGATCAAGCTGTTCGTGAAGAACAGTGGAAACGGGGCACGATGAAGCGCGTTCGGATAGTTCTCCGGATGCCAGACGGCAGGGATCCACTCCATCGCGAGCTGGAACATCTTCTCGCTGGCCTGGAACGACGTGCTGAGCATCCAGAGCACGGGCAGCAGCACGAGGACCGTCAGGCCGGCCAGCGGCACCAGGCCCAGCCATCGCAGGAGGCGGCGACCCACCTCAGGTCTCCTCGTGGCGCATGAACAGCTTCATCTGGGCCAGCGTGAGGGCCAGCACGATGGCAAACAGCACGACGGAGATGGCCGCGGCCCGGCCCATCTTGAGATACGAGAACCCCGTCTCGTAGATCAGCATCGACAGCACGCGGGTCGCCCCGCCCGGACCGCCGCCGGTGATGATGTACGGCATCAGGAAGAGCCGCGCCGAGAGCAGTGCGGCCACCACGATCACGAAGAAGAGCTGCGGCAGCAGCAGCGGCAGCGTGATGTACCGGAAGCGGTTCAGCCCGCGCGTGCCGTCGATGGCCGCGGCCTCGTAGTACTCCGCGGGGATGGCGGCCAGCGCGGCGACGAACACCACCATGAAGTAGGGCGCGAAGCGCCAGACGGTCACCAGGACGATCGCCGGCATCGCGGTGGCGTCGCTGGTGAGCCAGTCGATCCGGCCGGCGCCGAACGGCGCCAGGAGCTGGTTGACGAGGCCGTGGGGGTGGAGCAGGAAGCGCCACACCAGGCACACGGCGATGATGGGCATGACGTTGGTCAGGAAGATCCCGCTCATGCACACGCGGGCACCGGGCACCCGCGTGCTCACGGCCAGCGCCAGCAGCAGGGCGACCAGCGTGACGAGCGTCGTCGAGGCGACGATGTAGACCAAGGTGTTCTGGAGCGACTGAAGAAAGACTGGGTCCCCCGCCAAACCGGCGAAGTTGGCCACCCCCACGAAGCGCGGGGGCGCCAGCATGTCGTACGAGGTGAAGCTCAGCCAGAACGCCCAGCCCATCGGACCGTACTTGAAGAAGACGAAGAACAGGAGAGCGGGCAGGACGAAGGCCACGCCCCAGAGCTGCAGGCGCACGCGATAGCGCAGACGCGCTCCGGCGCGAGGCCGGTCGAGAGTGACCGAGCTGGTCGTCGTGGGCGGCTAGCCCTTCTTCAGCTCGGCGGTGGCACGGTCGACCTCGGCCGCGGCTTCGTTCAGCGCCACCTTGATGTCGCCGTTCGCCAGCGTGACCTTCTGAACCGCGCGGTGCATGGCGTCGGCGAGCTCGCTCCACACCGGCGTACGCGGCAGGAAGACGCCGGTGTCCTTGGCGCGCAGGATGGCCTGGATGTTCGGAGTGCTCTTGACCTCGGGATAGTCCGTCCAGCCGCTCTTGCGGGCCAACGTGAGCGGCGCGGTGGCTTTCCAGCAGTCGAGCAGGTCGCTCATGATGAAGCGGTACATGTGGTGCAGGACGTCCTGCTTGTCCTTCGACGCGTGCACGTTGATCACGCAGTTGAAGCCGTAGCAGGTCGAGTATCGCTTGTCGTCGCTGACCCCCGGCATCAGGTAGGCCTTGTAGTAGCCCTCCGCCTCCATGGCCGGGTTGATCGGCTTGATGGCCTGCGGGCCGATGGGCGGCGCGCTGAACATCGCGGCCCGCTCCTTCAGCCAGTCCATCCACGGCACCGGCGCGGTCGCCAGCGAATCGGCGGGATCCTCGGCGCCGTACTGCTTGACCATCGCGGCGCGAATGGTCATCGCGCGTACGCCGGCCTCGTTGTTGACCGTGCACTTGCCGTCCTTGTCGAACCACTGGCCGCCGGCCTGCAGGAGAATGGGGTTGAACTGGAAGGCCGTCCACTGCGAGGCGTGCATCGCCCACTTGAACCCCTGGCGAGTGAACTTCGAGCCATCCTTGACCGTCAGCCGCTTGGCGACCTCGCCGAGCTGCTCCCACGTCTTGGGCTCGTCCTTGACGGGGTCGAGGCCGACCTCCTTGAACTGCTTGGTGTTGACGTGGTTGAGCACGCCGTAGAACCAGAGAGGATAGCCGTACGCCTTGCCCTCGTGGATGGCGCCGGCCACGAACGCGGGCGCGTGGTCGTCACGGAACGCGTCGAGCGAGGCGTAACCCAGCTGCTGCACGTCGAGTGGCACGATGAGCTTGCGCGTCAGCCAGGTGGGCATGAGCCAGTCGCCGGTGGTGTAACCGTCGGGCGCGGTGCCGGTGGCGTAGCCGATGCTGACCTTCTTGCCCAGATCGCTGAAGGCGAAGTACTGGAATTCCACGGAGACGTTCGGGTACTGCTGCGTGTACTGGTCGATTCGCTTCTTGAGCCACGGGCGCTGCTGCGGGTTCTCCCACGTCCAGAAGGTCAGCTTGACGGGGGCCCGGGTGGGGGCCCCCTGGGCGGCGCCGAAGGCGGGAACACCGAGCACACCGACCGCCGCGGCGCCCACGCTGGTCCGGCGAAGGAAATCGCGTCTCGTCGTCATGATCCGCCTCCTGGGCGGCGCGAGGATATCATAGGCGAACGATGCCACCGCTCCCGGTCGACACGGCGCGCGAGCTCGCCGCCGAGATCCGCTCCTGCGCCGCCACCATCGAGGCCAACCGCGAGCTGCCCGCTCCGCTCTTCGCGTCCCTCGCCGACGCCGGGCTCTTTCATCTGCTCTTGCCGCGGTCGCTGGGGTGCCCGGAGCTGGACCTGCCGACCTACGTGCGGGTCATCGGCGAGCTTGGCTTCGGCGACGCGAGCACCGCCTGGATCGTCAGCCAGTGCTCGGTGTTCGCGACGTACGCCGCGCGCATGCCGCGCGACGCCGCGCGGGCCATCTGGATCGACCCGCCGCGCAGCATCGTCGCCAACACGCCGCTGCCGACGGCGACCGCGAGTGTGGTCCCCGGCGGATATCGCGTGACGGGCCGACAAGGGTTCAGCACGGGGTGCCGTCACGCCACGTGGCTGGCGGCGCAGGCGTCCATCACCGAGAACGGAACGCCGCGTCTGCTGGCCGGCGGCGAGCCGGACATTCGGTACTTCTTCGTGCCGGCCGCCGAGGCCACTCTGCTCGACACCTGGCAGGTCCGCGGCATGCGGGGCACGGGGACCCATCACTTCGCGGTGGATGACGTGTTCGTGCCCGAGGAGCGCACCGTCCTCGTCGCCACCCCGCCGCTGCTCGAGCCCGGGCCGCTCTACCAGTTTCCCCGGACGTTGCTGTTCGGCAGCGGAGACGCCGCGGTGGCGCTCGGCGTCGCCCGCGCCGGGCTCGACGCGTTCATCGCGCTGGCCTCGAGCAAGAGCCCCCGGCAGATGACCGGGCGGCTGCGCGACCAGGTCCTGGCCCAGACGGACGTGGGTCGCGCGGAATCCGAGCTGCGCGCGGGCCGGGCGATGCTTCACGAGACTGTCCGCGAGGTGTGGGCCGCGGTGAGCGCGCGGGGCACCATCACGCTCGAGGAGCGCGTGGCCATGCGGATGGCGATCACGCACCCGATCCGGCTCGCCATCCAGATCATCGACGCGCTCTACAACACCGCCGGCGCCACCGCGATCTACGAGAGCCACCCGCTGCAACGTTACTTCCAGGACGTCCACGTCCTGAGCCAGCACCTGCAGGGGCGACTCGCGCACTACACGCTGATCGGACGGCACTGGCTGGGGCTGGGCGTCGACGACGACACGAGCTTCTGACGGGGGGCACCCGTGACCGGCGAGCCGTCCTTCATTCAACGAGCGCCGCTCGCGATGGCGGTGACGGCGGCGGTGGCCGTGCTGGCCGCCGCGGGTTCCGTCTGGGCGTGGGGCGACGTCGGCCACAAGGTGGTCTGCGAGATCGCGTTTCACGAGCTGACCGTCCAGGCCCGGGCCGAGGTCATCCGGCTCATCAGGAAGGACACGGAGTTCAAGGCCTTCTCGGACTCCTGCGTGTGGCCGGATCATCCCAAGCAGCGAGAGACCGAGCACTACATCAACGTGCCCAGAGACTTTCGCGCGTTCGTGGCCGATCAGTGCCCCGGGCGCAGCCGCTGTCTCTTCTCCGCGATCCGCTCGGATCTCGAGGTCCTGACGACGCCGGGCCGCTCCGATCGAGCCCGCCTGGGATCCTTGAAATTCCTCGGTCACTGGATCGGCGATCTACACCAGCCGCTTCACGTCTCCTTCGCGGACGATCGCGGGGGCATCAGGATCGTGGAGGGCGACGGCGCGTGTGCCGGAGACCTTCACGGCGTGTGGGACTGGTGCATCATCGAGCAGACCATGGGCCGCAACGCCCGCACCATCGCGCGACATCTGGGGGAGACGATCACGGATGCCGATCGCACGGCCGCGCAATCCGGGCATGTTCAGGACTGGGCCACGGAATCGCTGGCGGTGGCCCGGCAGGCGTCTGTCCTCTACTGCGTCCAGAACGGCAACGCGTGCGACTACGCCGCCGGCCGGCCGACCTATCGACCCGGATCGCGCGAGCGGATGGTCAAGGTGGACGCCGCGTACCTCGAGGCCCATCGGGCGGCCGTCGCCGAGCAACTGAAGCGGGGCGGCGTCCGGCTGGCCGCTCTGCTCAACCGAGCCTTCGGACCGTAACGCAGACGGCGCCGACCGTCGCCGGCCGGCGCCGCCGCGAGGGCGAAGGCGACTCGGGACGCGCTACTTGGCGATGCACGTGGCGACGTTGTCCTGCGTGCACTCGTCCAGGCCCGTGTAGATCACCGACTCGACCTTCTTGCCGTTGATCAGATCGATCATCACCGTCGGCGCGCGGTAGCCCATCTCGAACGGGCGCTGCCCGACCTGCACGTGGCTGCGGCCGGCCTTCAGCGCCTCGATCTGGGGCGGCAGCGTGTCGCCGGCCACGATGATCAGCGACTTGCTCTTCAGCTTCTCCAGGACCTGGCCGGTGACCTGCGCGTAGGCCTGGGGCGCGAACTGGGCCCAGCCGCCCTCGAGCACGAACGCGTCGAGCTTGGGGTTGGCGGTGAACACGTCGGCCATCTGCCGGTTGGCGAGGTCCGCCTGGTCGTTGGTGAACACCGGGCAGCCGTCGATCTCCTTCCAGCCGTTCTGGCCGGTCAGCTTCTTGGTGCCCTTGGCGCCGGCCAGGGTGTCGCGGGTACCGGCGGCGCGCGCGTTGATGTTGTCGGCGGCCACGTTGCCGAGCTGCAGGCAGATGGTGCCGCCCTTGGGCTTGAACTTCTTGAGGTACTCGGCGAACTTCACGCCCATCAGATAGTTGTCGGTCCCCAGATAGGTCTTGCGCAGACCGGCGTCTTCCTTGGACAGATCCGCGTCGATGGTCATGACCGGAATCTTCGGGGCCTTCTTCTTCAGCAGATTGGCCATGAGCGGCGCGTTGGACGGTGAGATGGCGATGGCGGCCACGCCCTTGGTCAGCAGGTCGTCGACGATCTGCACCTCACCGGCCTCGTCGGTGCTGGAGGCCGGTCCGGTGTAGAGACAGGTGTAGCCCTTGCCCTTGTTCTCGGCGTTCCACTTCTGGCAGCCGAGGTTGATCTGCTCGAAGAACGGGTTGTCGAGGCCCTTCACCACGATGGCCAGGGTCTTGTCCTGGGCCAGGGCCGGGTGCGCGGCGAGCATCACGAGCGTGGCCACCGCCAGTGCGACGAGCGTATTCATGTCTCACTCCGTTGTGAGGGACCGTTGCTCGATGACGTCCGCGACGCCTGGTGCTGGCGCGCAGTGTAGCGAAGCGGTCGCTCGACGGTCAAGGTGACTCGCCGGCCAATTCCGCTATCATCGGACCGCCGCGAGGGAGGCGGAGCATGCCGGTTCTGGAATGTCAGGGCATCTCGAAGCACTTCGGCGCCATTCACGCGCTCGACGACGTCTCGCTGACCATCTCGGCCGGCGAGGTGGTCGGACTGATGGGCGACAACGGCGCCGGCAAGTCGACGCTGGTGAAGATCGTGGCCGGCAACTTTCCGCCGACCGCCGGCCGCCTGCTCGTCGACGGACAGCCGACGGTGTTCGAGGGGCCGTCCGCCGCGCGCCGGAGCGGGATCGAGATCGTCTATCAGGATCTGGCCCTGTGCGACAACCTGCCCGCCTCCATCAACATCTTCATGGGACGCGAGCTCACCCGCTGGGTCGGGCCGCTGCGCGTGCTCGACTTCAAGGCCATGAGCCGGCGCGCCGCCGAGCTGTTCACCGAGCTGAAGTCGGAAACGCGCCCGCGCGATGTGGTGCGCGCCATGTCGGGCGGCCAGCGCCAGGCGGTGGCGATCGCCCGCACGCGACTGTCCAATCCGAAGATCGTGCTGATGGACGAGCCGACCGCGGCGATCTCGGTGCGCCAGGTGGCCGAGGTGCTCAGCCTGGTGCGCCGGCTGCGAGAGCAGGGCATCGCCATCGTGTTCATCAGCCACCGCATGCCGGATGTGTTCGCGGTGGCCGATCGCATCATCGTGCTGCGCCGCGGCGCCAAGGTCGCCGACAAGGCGATGTCCGCCACCAGCCCCGAAGAGGTCACGGGGCTCATCACCGGCGCGATCACCAGCGGCTGATGCGACGATGAACGACTCGATCTCGAGCGATCTGCAGCGGGCCATCGACACGCGGAGCCACGGCCTGGTCGCGCGGGTGCTGAGCCTGCAGGCGTTCTGGGTGCTGGCCGCCGCGCTGCTGGCCGCCGTGATCCTGTCGTTCGCGACCGATGCCTTCGCCACCCCGCAGAACCTGTTCAACGTGACGCGCAATTTCGCCTTCGTGGCCATCGTCGCCATCGGGATGACGGCGGTGATCATCACCGGGGGCATCGATCTGTCGGTCGGCTCGATCCTGTGTCTGTCGGCGATGGTCACCGGCGTCGTGCTGAACGCCGGTCACGGCGTGTGGATCGGCATCGCCGCCGGGCTCGCCGCCTCGCTGGTGGTCGGGCTGGTCAACGGCGTGCTGATCGCCTACGTCGGGATCCCGCCCTTCGTCACCACGCTGGGGATGCTGTCGGTCGCCCGCAGCCTGGCCATGGTGGCCTCGCAGAACCGGATGGTCTACCAGTTCGGACCCGACCACGAGCTGTTCCTGTGGCTGGGCGGCGGATCGACGCTGGGCATCCCGAACCCGGTCGTGGTGCTGGGCGCCTGCTGCCTGATCGCCGGATTCGCGCTGCGCTGGACGCGCTGGGGCTGCCAGGATCATGGCGGTCGGCGGCAACGAGCGGGCGGCGGTGCTGACCGGCCTGCCGGTCAGCCGGATCAAGATCGGCATCTACATGCTGTCCGCGTTCATGGCCGGCCTGGCCGGCGTGCTCGAGGCCAGCTGGCTCGGCGGGGTGACGACCAACCTCGGCCAGTCGATGGAGCTCAGCGTGATCGCCGCCGCGGTCATCGGGGGCGCCGACCTGGTGGGCGGCAGCGGCACGGTCCTGGGCGCGGTGGTCGGCGCCGCGCTGATCGAGATCATCCGCAACAGCCTGACCCTGCTCGGCATCAGCACCTTCTGGCAGGGCGCCTTCGTCGGCAGCTTCATCGTGCTGGCGGTGGCGTTCGACAGCGTGCGCCGGCGGCGGCGCAACGCCGGCGGGTAGCCGGCCGCAACACGTAGCCGGGTTCCGCGTCAGATCGGCTAGAGTCGAGATTGATGTCGCGTCGACGGCGGCCGGGCCTGGTGGTGCTGTGCCTCCTGCTGCTCGGGGGCCTCACGGTACTGGCGCCGGCGACCATCCCGGCGCAGACGCCGCCGTCCGGCCTGCAGCGGGCCCGCGAGCTGAACCACCTGGCGCTCGAGGACTTTCGCAAGGGCGAGTACACCGCGGGCGTCCCGAAAGCTCGCGAGGCCCTGGCCCTGCGCGAGAAGAGCCTCAACCCCACCCACCCGCTCATCGCCGACAGTCTGCAGACGCTCGCCGATCTTCTGCGGGAAACGGGCGAGTATGCCGAGGCACGGCCGCTCTACGAGCGCGCGCTGGCCATCCGCGAGCAGGCGCTCGGGCCCGAGCACCCGGCCGTGGGCTGGAACCTCAACGAGCTCGGCGTGCTCCTGATCCGCACCGGGGACTATGCGGCCGCACGCCCGCTGATCGAGCGCGGCCTCGCGATCCGCGAGAAGGTCTATGGGCCCGATCACGGCAACGTGGCCACCAGCCTGCAAGATCTGGGGATCCTCCTGTACCTCAGCGGCGATCTCGCCGGGGCGCAGCCTCGGCTCGAGCGAGCCGTGCACATTCGCGAGCAGGTGCTGGGTCCCAACCATCCTTCGCTGGGGCTGACGACGCTGTACCTGGGGCGCGTGCGCCGGGATCTCGGCGACTATGCGGCCGCGCGCGTGTTGCTGGAGCGCTCGGTCGAGATCAGGGAACGGGCCCAGCCCGTGTCCCAGCCCGCCGTCGCCACGAGTCTCTCGCATCTGGGCATTCTGTTCATGCAGATGGGGGACTATGCGAAGGCGCGGCCGCCGCTCGAGCGGGCGCTCGCCATTCGCGAGCGGGTGTTGCCCGCGGATCACCTCGACGTCGCCGGCAGCTTGAACGACCTCAGCTCGCTGCTGCTGCGCACGGGCGACTACGCCTCAGCGCAGGCGCGCAGCGCGCGCGCGCTCCAGATCCAGGAGCAACGGCTCGGCCCCAACCATCCCGCGCTGGCCGGGACCCTCATCAACCTGGCCGCCAGCCACCGCAACGGCGGCGACGTCGCGACGGCCGGGCCCCTCGTCGATCGCGCGCTCACGATCCGCGAGCAGGCGCTGGGCCCGACCCATCCGGCCGTGGCGGGCGCGCTCAACGCCAAGGCGTACCTGCTCTACATGAGCGGCGACTACGCCGGGGCGCGCCCACTCTACGAGCGGGCGCTGGCCATTCGCGAAGCCGCGCAGGGCCCGAACCACCGCGAGATCGCGCCGCTGCTCAACGACTACGGCGTGCTGCTGCTCGTCAGCGGCGACCTGACGGGCGCGCGGCGCGCCTACGAGCGGGCGATCCGGATCTCCGAGCAAGCCCTCGGCCCCGACAACATCGGTCTGGCCGGGTTGCTCAACAGCCTGGGGGCGCTCCTGCGCCAGATGGGCGACTACGCGCCGGCGCGCGCGGCCATCGAGCGCTCGCTGGCGATCCGGGAGCGCGTGCTCGGCCCGGATCACCCGGAAGTCGCTCGGAGCCTCGTCGAGCTGGGCGCCGTGCTCCAGAAGACGAAGGCCTGGGACGAGGCGCGGCCCGTCTACGAGCGGGCGATCCGCATTCGCGAGCGCGCCTTCGGTCCCGACAATCTGACCGTGGCCGGGGCGCTCAACGCGCTGGCCCTGCTCGATCGCGCCATGAGCCGCTACCCCGAGGCGCGGCAGCGCTACGAGCGGGCGCTCAAGATCCGCGAGGCCGCCTTGCCCCCCGAGCACATCGAGGTGATCTGGAGCCTCAACAACCTCGCGGCGCTCCTGCGGGTGATGGGTGACTACGACGCGGCGCTGCCGCTCTACGAGCGGGCCCTGCCGGTGGCCCGTCGGCTCGCCGTCCCCGATCTACAGTGGCGCGTCACGTTTGGCCTCGCGCGAACGTACGAGCAGCGCGGACGATTCCAGGAGTCGCTGGCGCTCTACCGCGAGTCCGTGGCCACGCTCGAGAGCCTGGCCGGACAGTTCGGGGACGACACGCTGCGCAGCCAGTACCTGGCGGCCGACAACCGCCTGCTGGCGTACGACGGGCTGACGCGCGTGCTCCTGGAGCTGCACGGACGCGACGCGAGCAAGGGCTACGATCGCGACGCCTGGGCGGTGCTCGAGGCCCGGAAGGGGCGTGTGGTCGCCGACGCCCTGGCCTCCGCCCGTCCGGCCGTGCCCGACTCCGCGGCCCGGCAGGCGGCCGAGCAGGTCCAGGCCAAGGGGCAGCAGCTGCGCGGCCTGGAGGCGGCGCTACGCGAGGAGCAGGAGACCAGCACGACGCAGGCGGGCACGAAGCGGTTCGAGAACCTCACGACGCTCCTGGCCCAGACGAAGGCGGAGTACCTCACGCAGGCGCACGCCTTCCTGGCGCGCTATCCGCAGTACAAGGCACAGTTCATCGATCAGCAGACCGTGGACCCCAAGGCGCTGGCAAAGTTCGCCGACCGGCTGCCGTCCGGGACACTGGCCATCCAGTACTTCGCCGCGCCCGACACGCTCTATCTCTTCGTCGTCGCCCCCGGCGGCAGCTTCCAGGTGCGGAGCCGGGCGATCGCGCAGGAGGATCTCTACACGCTGGTGAAGGAGTACCGGCAGCTGCTCAACAGCGCCACGACCGAGCCCCTGCCGTGGATCGACGACGGCTCGGCCGTCTACCGCGAGAAGGTGGCGCCACTACGCGAGGTCAGCCGCAAGCTCTCGGCGCTGCTGCTGGAGCCGGTGGCGCCCGAGCTGGCCACGCATCGCAACCTCGTGCTGATTCCCAACGACATGCTGCTCTACCTGCCCATCCACGCCCTCACCCTGGCCGATCGTGACGGCTCCGTGCGCTTCCTCGTGGAGACGCACGTGGTGAGCTACGTCACCCAGCTCGAGCTGGTCGATCTGCTCACGCCGTCGATGCCGGAGACCAACGTCCCGCTGCTGGCCGTGGGGAATCCCGACGGCAGCCTGCCGGCGGCCGGTCGCGAGGTCCGCGACCTGGCCCGGCTCCGGTCGGGAGCGACCGCGCTGGAGGGTGCGCAGGCAACGAAGGAACGGTTCGTCAGCCTGGCTGCGCAGTTTCCCGACGTCCACCTCGCAACGCACGGTGTGCTCGACGCCGAGCGGCCCGAGCGCTCCTACTTGCTGCTGGCCGGCGCCGACGAGGCCAGCCAGCGCCTGAGCGTGGCCGAGATCGCCAGCCTGAGCCTCGGGCGCAACGGCCTGGCCGTGCTGTCGGCTTGCGAGACGGCGCTGGGCGAGCAGGTGCCGGGCGCTGCGCTGACGACCCTGGCGGCGGCCTTCAGTCAGGCGGGCGCGCAGTCGGTCGTGGCCTCGCTCTGGAAGGTCAACGACGAGACCACGCGGCACTTCATGGTCGCCTTTCACCGGTCGCTGGCGACGTCGGGCCGGGCGGCGGCGCTCCAGCAGGCGCAGCTGACCATCCTGCGCCAGCAGGTGACCGCGCATCCGTTCTACTGGGCGCCGTTCATCCTCATCGGCGGGCGGTAGAAATGGGGGGCGTCGACCGGGCCCGCCGGTAGACATGGGGGGCCTCGACCGGGCCCCCCAAACCCCCCGGGTGGCTCGGGACGCCCCGGCGGAGCCGTGGCGCCCCTCGATACTCCGGCAGGCTCCTAGTCGTACTCCGACAGGCTCCTAGTCGTCGCCATCACCTATCGGCAGGGTGAACGTGAAGGTCGAGCCGGCGCCGACCCGGCTCTCTACCGAGAGTCGCCCGCCGTGGAGCTCGACGAACTTCCGTGAGAGCGTGAGCCCGAGCCCGGTGCCTTCGACCTTGTTCGCCGCCGGACCCACCTGTCGGAACTCTTCGAACACGGCCTCGTGATCCTCGGGAGCGATACCGATGCCGGTGTCGATGACGGAGACCTCGACCCGCTTTCCCCTGGCGGTGGCGTGAACGTCGACCCGTCCGCCCTCGGGCGTGAACTTGATGGCGTTGGAGAGCAGGTTCAGGAGGACCTGTTTCACCTTGCGCTCATCCCCCCGGATCACGCCGATCCGGTCGTCGATGGCGTGCCCCAGCGTGATCCCCCGGCGGCCCGCCCGCTCGCGGACCAGGATCAGGGCGTTGTCGATCACGGTCGATAGGTCGAAGTCCGCCGGCTCCAGCTCCATCCGTCCCGCCTCGATCTTCGAGAGGTCGAGGATGTCGTTGATGAGCGACAGCAGATGCTGTCCCGAGGCGTGGATGTCGCGCAGGTACTCGTCCTGCTTGTCGCTGAGGTCGCCGAACATGCGATCGACCAGCACCTCGGAGAAGCCGATGATGGCATTGAGCGGCGTCCGCAGCTCGTGCGACATGTTGGCCAGGAACTCCGACTTGGCCTGGCTGGCCGCCGCCAGCTCCAGGCTCTTGTGCTCGACCTCGCGATTCTGCTCCTGCAGCTCGGTGAACAGGCGCACGTTCTCGATCGCGATCACGGCCTGATCGGCGAACGTTTGCAGCAGGGCGATCTGCGTGTCGGTGAACGGGATCGCCTCCACGCGTACGACGTTGATCGCGCCGATGGCCTCCCCGCGGATCAGCATGGGGACGGACAGGATCGCGCGATAGCCGATCGCCCGGGCGCGAGCCGCGACGTGGGGAAACTCGGTTCCGCTCTGGGCGTCGGCGATCGCGATCACGCGGCGCTCGAGGATCGCCTGGGCCGCGACGCTTCCGCGGTCCGGAGGGCGAGGGTACGCGCTCCGGATGACCGGCAGGCGGTCCGGCGCGGAGCCGTACTCGGCGGCCAGCGTGATCTCGTGGCCGTCGTAGCGGAACACCAGGCCATAGAGGCCCTGGCACAGGCGCGTGGCGCTCGCCGCGATGGCGTCGAACACCGGTTGCACCGCGGTGGGTGAGCTCGAGATGACGCGCAAGACGTCGCTGGTCGCGGTCTGCTGGTCGAGCGCCTCGGTCAGCTCCGCGTTCCGAGCCGCCAGCGCGTTGGACAGACGGACGTTCTCGATGGCGAGCCGGTCGACGGGTCCCTTGCTCTTCGGGAGCTTGGCGCGCTGACGCGTCGGCTTAGGGCGCGCCATGGGCCGCCTCGTAGGCGCCGATGAAGACCGGGTCCATCCGGCGCAGATCCTCGTGCGACATCTTTCCGGTGCGGCGGAAGTAGCTGTAGGCGAAGGCCAGGGGGTCGAGGTGGAAGATCTCCGCGACGTTCTCGTACCAGAGGATGCTCCGGACCGCCGACTCCTGGAAGTCGTCCGAGCCCGGTCGCCGCGCGGCGGTGAACGCCTGCAGGCCGGCCTGGACATCGTCGCCGCTTCCGTGGAGAGCCTCGGCCAGGGCGATCGCGTCCTGCAGGGCCATGCGCGTTCCCGAGCCGATCGAGAAATGCACGGTGCGCAGTGCGTCGCCCAGCAACACGACGTTGCCGTGGCTCCAGTGGCGATTGCGAATGATCGTGGCGTTGAACCACGAGGATTTGTTCGAGAGGAGCGGCCGGCCATCCAGGTCGTCGCGGAACACCGCGGTACAGTAGCGCAGGCTCTCCTCGTCGCTCATGTGATCGAGTCCGGCGCGGGACCAGGCCGGCGGGTCGCACTCGACGAGAAAGGTGCTGTGGGTCGGGCTGTACTGGTAGCAATGCGCGATGAAGATCCCGTGCTCGCTCTGACGAAAGATCAGCGACAGCGCCGGAATCAGCGCGGTGGTGCCGTACCAGGCGAACTTGTTCCGATAGCGCTCGAAGGACGGCTGGAACCAGTCGGCATGCTTGGCCCGGATGGCGCTGGCCACGCCGTCGGCGACGACGATGAGGTCGAAGCCCGCGAAGCAGTCGACATCCTCGGCGCGGGTCCGGAACTCGATCTTCACGCCGCGGTGCCGGCAGTGGCGCTGCAGCGTGTCGAGCATGGCGAGGCGTGAGATGCGCGCCCAGCGATTGCCCTTCACGGCCACCCGCACGTCACGGTGTCCGATCTCCATCGTGTCCAGCTCGGCGCAGTCCTTCCGGAGGTCGGCGTGGAACTCGGGATCGCTGTCGGCCAGCAGGCGCAGCGTGGGCGCGGCGAAGACGAGGCCCCAGCCATACGTGGCGTCGGGCGGATTCTGCTCCAGCACGTGAATCTCGTGGCGTGCGTCACGCGCTTTCATGAGCAGGGCAAAGTAGAGGCCGGCCGGTCCGCCACCGATCACGCCGATGCGCATGCCTCAGCGCCCCTCGCCCCGCTCCGCGGCCAGCCGCTCGGCGATGTGCTGGCGAAGCGCCCCCTTGTCGACCTTGCCGACGCGGGTCAGCGGAAACGCGTCGATGCCCTCGACGCGCTCGGGCAGCTTGAACTTGGCCAGGCCGAGGGATGTCAGGTACTCGCCGATCCCCGCACGGTCAGGAGCGCGTGGCCGGGGCGCATGATCAGGTACGCGCACGCCTTCTCGCCGTACACCCGATCGGGCATGGCCACGACCTTCACGTCGGCCACGTGGGGGTGCCGGCCGATCAGGTTCTCGACCTCCTCCGCGCCGAACTTCTCGCCACCGCGGTCGATATTGTCCTTCATCCGGCCTTCGAACGAATAGCCGGCGTGGCCGCCGATGCGCTGGGCGCGCACGAGGTCGCCGGTCCGGAAGAAGCCGTCGGCGGTGAAGCTGGCGCGGTTGACGTCCGGCATGCGGAAATAGCCGCGGGTCGTCGACGGCCCACGAAAGCAGAGCTCGCCCGGCGCGCCGAACGGCACCTCGCGCTCGGTCCCCGGCTCCAGCAGGCGGATCTCGTCGAGATCCGACACGGGATGCCCGACCGTCTCGTGACGAGCCTCGCGCGGCGCGTCGGGGCCGGACACCATCAGCACGCCCTCGGTGATTCCGAAGAGGTTGGCGCACGGGACATTCAGGTGCCGCTCGAGCAGATCACACCGGTTGAAGCTGGTCAGCAACGTCACCGAGGAGAGGTCGTGGTGGGAGGCGTCGGGGTAGTCGAGCATCTGGGCCAGCGCGGGACCGATGTTCATCGAGTGCGTCACCCGCTCCCGCTCGACCCATTCGCAGAACACCTTCGGGTCCATGCGCGGCATGAGCACCGTCGTGCCGCCCATGACCAGCGCGGGGAAGAGGCTCGCGATCTGCCCGGCGTTGTGGATGAGGGGCAGCGCGTAGAGCTGCACCACGTTTTCGTCCATGCGCTGACGGCGCGCCCAGTCGCGGGCGGAGCCCATGTACTCCGCGTGAAAGCGCGGAATGATCTTGGGCACGCCGGTGGTGCCACCCGAGAGCTGGAAGGTGAGCACGTCCTCGGTACCGACCTCCACGCCGGCCAGCCGCGCCCGGGCCTGGGTCAGGCTCACGGAGTCGATGAGCGCGTCGAAGCCGCGGGCGCCCGGGCCCGCCGCGCCGCGTGCGACGATGATCTCCCGGATGCTCGGGTGGTCCGCCGCCAGCTTGGCGGCAAAGCCAGGGAGATCGAACGCGCTGAAATCCGCCTGGACGAAGTACGCGGTCGCCTCGGAGCGTCGGGCGAGCTCCCCCATCTCGATCTCGCGATGCTGCGGCAGGGTGCACACCGGGACCAGGCCGGCCTTGAAGCAGCCGAACAGCGCGATCGCCGTGTCGATGACGGTGCCCATCTGGAACAGGGCGCGGTCGCCGGGCGCCAGGCCGAGCTCGAGGAGTGCGGCGCCGAGGCGCTCGGTCGCCTCGTCGAAGTCCGCGTAGGTGAGGCGACGCTCCTGGGCGATGAGCGCCCACCGGGCGGGCGTGCGCCGCGCCGCCGATCGCAGCATGTCCCCGGCCGAGCGGTCGAGCCAGGCGCCGCCCGAGCGGTAGCGCGCGGAATCGTGGTCGGGCAGGTACGCGACGCCCGGGATGGGGAATCTCGCGTCGGGCATTTCCAGTGACTCTCCGGCGCCGATTATAGGCGTGACCACGGCGGAGACGTCGTGTAGCTTGAGGAGCCGCGCGCGACCCGGACGCCCGGAGCGCCGCAAATCCCGAAGGAGGCACGCCATGGCAGCCTACGTCATCGTCGACATCGACGTTCACGACGAGCCCGGTCTGGCGGAGTACCGCAAGCTGGTGCCGGCCACGGTCGAAAAGTACGGCGGCCGCTTTGCCGTCCGGGGCGGAAAGTTCGAGACACGGGAGGGCACCTGGCAGCCGAAGCGCATCGTGCTGCTGGAGTTCCCGAACATGGACAGCGCCCGTCGCTGGTACGACTCGCCCGAGTACGCGCCGCTGCTGGCCATGCGCCTCAAGGCGTCCAAGGCCAACCTGGTGATCGTCGAAGGCGCGTAGTCGCCGCGCGCTACTTCTTGTCGAACATCCGCTTGATCTCCGTCTCCGCCCACGCGATGGCTTCCTTGGGCTTGGAGGCGTTGGTCACGACCTTGGCGACCATGTTGGGAATGATGTAGCTGTTCGTGACGAGCTGGATGCGCTCGTCCGCCGGGGCCGGCCAGCCGTACAGGTGCGAGTACTGGATGACGGCGCGGAGCGGCTTGTACTTCGGGTCGATGTCCCACACCGGGTGGTTCTCCATGTCGCGCCACACCGGATGGTTGTAGTTGTCGCCCGACATGACCCACTCGTGGTACTGCGCCGGCTCGTAGAACCAGCGGAGGAACTCGCGGGCCACGTCGACGTTCTTGCTGAACTTCCAGATTCCCAGGCTCCGGGGGACGCCGACCGTGTGCCGACCGGCCGGACCCGCCGGCGAGGGATGAAAGCCGGTCTGCTCGGCGACCGGCATCTTCTTCTCCTTGGCGACCACGTAGTGGCTGATCGGGTTGTGGATCCACGAGCCCACGCCCGAGTTCAGGTACTGGTTGTTCGAGGCGTTGTCCCACGAGAGCACGGCGGGGTCCATGGCGTCGGCGTAGAGCGCCCGGATGTAGTCGACGGCCGCCTCGGTCTCCTTGGAGTTGATCGTGACCGTCTTGCCGTCCTCGGCGACGTCCTTGGCGCCGAAGCACCACAGGATGGAGTAGATCGTCGTCACCGAGTCGGTCGTCTGGCTGATGGCGAAGCCGACGGGATGGCCGAGCTTCTTGAGCTTGCGTCCGGCGCGCAGCAAATCCTCCCAGGTATCCGGCGGGCGCTCGCCGACTTGCTCGAACAGGTCGATCCGGTGACTGCCGGGGAACGAGGTGAACAGCAACGGAATGCCGAGCCACTGTCCCTTGACCTGCGCGTGCTCCTTCAGGAGCGGATACCACTCGCCGTGCTTGCGGGCCAGCTCGCCGGCGATGTCGGAGACGTCGACCAGTCCGGGCTGGAAGAGCCACGGGTAGTGCATCTCGAGGCTCATGATGTCGTGGCCGGAACGGGCCATGAGCTCCGAGGAGAGCTTGGCCGGCATCTGCACGCTCTGCACGTGGTTGATGCGGACGTTGACCCCGGCGGCCTTCGCGAACCGCTTGCCGAGCTCGTCCAGCTTGACGTCGGAGGTCGGCGCGTAGTTCACGGCGGTCAGGATGCCGAGCTCACGCGCCGCCCAGGAGGCCGGCGCTCTCCCCAGGACCCCGGCGACGCCGATCAGCGCCGGCCCGCCGATTCGAAGAAAGCCACGCCTGCTGATCCGGCTCTCGACCATCGCGCACCTCCAGGCTGCGCCAACCGTAGCCGCCGCCCCGGGCCGGGTCAAGCGGAGGCGGCGGCCGTCGGTTCAGCGACCCGCGGAGGGCTTGGTCGTGCCGCCGTTTTTCTCGTACTCCTGGATCGCCTTCTTCAGATCGGTGTACTCGGAGCAGGGCAGGAAGCACAGGGAGTCGAGCGTGGCCAGATGCTGCTTGGCATTGGCCAGGTCGTTGAGGGCGAGATACGCCTCGCCGATGTACTCGTGCGCGCCACGGTGCTTGGGATCGAGCGCCAGCGCCTGCTCGTAGATGCCGATCGCCTTGGCCGGGTCGCCGTTGCGGCGCGTGGCGTAGGCCAGCCAGTTGTAGGCGTCGGCGTTCGCCTGGTCGCGCACCACGACCTGCTCGAGTAGCGAGATCGCTTCGGCGTACTTCGCCGCCTGGATGGCCCGGACGCCGGCGGTGTACCCGGGGTCCGTTTGCTTCGGGACGACCCGGGCCGCCTTGGTGCCTCCGCCGCCATCCGCCCACGCAGGCGCCGGCACGCTCACAACGACCACCAGAGCGATGAGAGCGATGACGCGCAGACTCTGCATGGTGAACCTCACTTCCCGAAGATGGCTCCGCCCCGCTCGCGCTCCCGTAACCGTCGATGCGGGGTCAAGGTTCCTCCGCGGCCGGGGACAAAGCAAGGGCGATTGGCATCGTGGCGAGGGGCGCCAGCGCGGCCAGCCAGCCCGCGGCGCCTCCGATCAGGGTTGCTGACGGGGGTGGTGCGGCCCCGGGCGCTAGCGGGCGGCGTCGCGCTCGCGAGCCAAGCGGGCGGCCGGGGAAGCCTCCGCCCGGACGATCGCCCAGCCCAGCGCGCGGATCTGGTTGTCCACGTTGCGCCAGCGCTGGTTGGGGATGCGCCCCAGGCCGTTCGGACCCCGTCCGCGCCGGTCCTGGATGACCGTCACCGTCGGGTTGCCGCTCAGCTCGCGCTGGAGCATCTGGAACAGCTTCGGCTGGTCTCGCCCCACGATCAGCAGGTGATGGGCGCTGTCGCGGGACCCCGCGAGACCGCGGGCCTCGTCGACCAGCGCGTGGACGGCTCGCACGACGGCCTTCTCTGACGCGTTGCCGATGAACCGGGACAGCGGCGACCAGGTCTCGCTGCCGCAGCCGGGGCACTGCTCGGGCCCGATCTCGAAGCAAACTTCACAATCGGCGCACAGGGCGAGTCGGGCCAACGGGATGTGGACTCGGGGGATGGTCACTTGGGCACGGGTTCGCATGGCGCTGGCCTGCCTCGCAAGGGGGATGCCAAATAGAATACCGCATACTTCAAGGCTTCGGGGCCCGGTGGTGGGTGCGAACTGGCACGCCGGGAGTCAAGCTGTCGCGACGGCCGTGCCGGGCGTGGCGATTTGCCCTTGACTCGCCGAGGCCCAGGATGGTGTCATCGCCTCGCGCTGTGAAGCATCCGGAGTTCCCGGAGTCGGTGCGTGAGTAGCGAAGAGGGCACCATGGCTGCGGTGCGCGCCGAACTCATAGACGGCTCAATCGGATTGCGTCTTCGCGACCGCTATCGCATCGTCGCGCCTCTCGGGCGCGGAACGCTCGGCGACGTCTCGGTCGCCGAGGACGAGGTCACGGGCGAGCGCGTGGCGGTCCGGCTCCTTCCCCGGGAGCTGTCGGCCGAAGCCGTCCAGCGAAGCCGTCGATCCATCATCGCCGCGTCGGCGTCACATCCCGCGTTCGTTCGCGTGCTGGATTCAGGCGAGACGTCGGACGGCCGATCGTTCATGGTGATGGAGCTGGCCGAGGGGCAGGGTCTGCACGAAGTGCTGGCCGAGAACGAGCAGCTGGAGATCCGCGACGCCTTGCGATTGGCCCTCGACCTGGGCGGCGCCATCGAGACGCTTCACAACCTGGGCATCGTCCACGCCGCGCTGCGCCCCTGCAACGTGCGGATTCTGCCGCAGGGGCGTGTGAAGCTGCTGGATCTGGAGATTGCCGGCCTGCGGGCTGCGCCCGAATTGCGCGACCTCCTGGTCGAAGGCTCACCGGCCGAGTACATGGCCCCTGAGCAGGTGCGCGGCGCTCCGCTGAGCGACAAGACGGACGTCTATGCGTTCGGCCTGACGCTCTACGAGCTCCTGTGCGGGGCGCCCCCGTTCCGGAACAGCTCCCGCGAGGCGGTGCTCTCGGCGCAGCTCGACGAGGCGCCGCCGCGGCTGCGGCGCCGGCGGCGCGGGATCCCCAAGGGAGTCCAGACGCTCGTCAGCCGCGCGCTCAACAAGCAGGCCGAGGCGCGGCCCTTCATGTCCAATCTCCTCAACGATCTGGACGATGCCGCATCGCGACCGGTGACGTCGTGGAAGCGGGTGGCCGCCGTCGTGGGCGGCGTCCTCGTCCTGGCCTCGATGGCTGTGCCGCTGGTGTGGGACGTGTTCACACCGCAGCCCGACGCACCGCGCTCATCGACGCCGCCCGCGGCGGTCACACCGGCGGTGCCAGTGGTGCCGCAGCCTTCCGTGACGACCACAGAGCCACCGCCGGCCGATGCACCGCCGGCCCCGTCTGTGACGCCGCCGACGGCTGCCTTGCCGCCGCCCGCCGCCACGCTCCCGGCGCCGCCTGTGCCGCCTCCACCAGCCGCGACGCTTCCGGCGCCGCCCGCGCCTTCCGCGCCAGCGGTGACGCTCCCACCGCCACCGCCGAAGCCCGAGGTCGCCATCCCGATGCCGCCCGCGCCGCCCAAGCCCGCGGCAACGCCGCCCGCTCCATCCGCGCATTCGCGGCCGCCCGTGACCCCGCCGACGCCGCCCTCGGCCGCCCGTGAGATGCCGCCGGCCCCGGTCGCGTCACCGCCAGTAGTGCGCCCGGCTCCATCGCCATCCCCGGTTCCCGTGTCGCCGGCGCCGGCGCCCGAGCCTCGCGCCCCTGCGCCGCCTCGACTGGATGCGCGCCCGGCGCCCGAGAAGCCAACGCCCGAGAAGCCAGCGATGGCCCCCGAGCGTCCGGCGGCCGCTCCCCCGCGTCCCGCGCGCGCGCCGGAGCGCCCTGCGGGGGCGCCCGAGCGCGATGACGCTGCTGATGGGGGCGCGGCGATCGACTGGCTGCTGAAGCGTCCCGGCGCCGGCACGCGGTAACGCGCGCTCGCCCGCACGGCGCCGACGAGGCTGACCGGCTACGGCTGCCTGCGCGAGTGTGGGTTCAGCGCGGAGACTTCGTGGGGTTGGCCACCGATGCCGGCGTGGTCTGGTCGGTGCCCGGCCCGCGCAAGGCGAGCGAGGCGTGTGCGGGACTAGGTTGGCCGGCGTCGCGTGCTGAGGTCGCGCCGCGCGCCGGCCGCGGTGGTCAGCGCGTCTTGGCGGCGAGAATCGCCCGGCCGATGACCCGGGCGCCCTCGTAGCACTTCTCCGCCGACTCGTAGCTGAACGCCAGTCGGATGAACTCGTGGCCGCCGCCCTGCGGAAAGAACGCGGGTCCCGGCGTGAACTGCGCGCGGGCCTCCACGACCAGCTCCGTGAGCCGCTTGGGGTCGGTCCCGCTCGGCAGACGGATCCAGATGAAGAACCCACCCTCGGGACGGCTGATCACCGCGTCGGTGCCGGCCAGCGTCTCGTCGAGCCCGCGCAGCATCCCGTCGCGCTTGGCCCGGTAGATATCGATCAGGCGCTTGACGTGCTCGGTCAGGTGATCGCGCAGGTAGTACGTCGCCACGCGTGACATGAACGGGATTCACACCGCCGCCAAAGAGAAATCCCTGGAAGGCCGGGATCATCGCCTTGGGCGCGCACAGCCAGCCCAGGCGCACGCCGGCGCCGAGGATCTTGGAGAGCGTGCCCGCGCGGATCACGCGCTCGTTGCGATCGAGCGCGTACAGCGGCGGCAGCGTCTCGCCCTCGAAGCGCAGCTCACCGTAGGCGTCGTCTTCCAGGATCAGCGTGTCGAACTCGTTGGCCAGCTCGAGCAGCGCGTGCCGCCGGCGCAGCGACTGGCTGGGCCCGGCCGGATTCTGGAAGTTCACGATGGTGTAGATCAGCTTGCAGCGCCGGCCCTGCGCGCGCAGCGCCTGCAGCCGCTCGCGCAGCGCGTCGGTGACGAGGCCCTCGTCGTCCACCGGCACGACCTGGATCTCCGGCCCGTGGCGACGCATGGTGTGCAACGACCCCGAAAAGGTCGGCGACTCCGAGATGATCACATCGCCCGGGTCGATGAAGGCGCTGAAGGCCAGCGACAGCGCGTGACCCGAGCCGTTGGCCACGATGATGTTGTCGGGCGAGGTCGAGAACGACTCGAAGCGCTCGTACTTCTCGCAGATGAGCTCGCGCAGACCGCGATACCCCTGCGGATCGCCGTACGTCATGGCGGCGGCGCCCTCGTTGGCCATCATGTGCGCCGTGGCCTCGATCATCCCCTCGTACGGAAAGGACACCGGGTCCGGGAATCCGCCCCCGAACTCATAGGTCGGATTCATGGGCGGTCGCTGGGTCGCCACCGGTCCGCCCCACCCAATGCGCCCGCGCGAGGACAGCAGATCCACGAAGTGTTTGCTCATGCCCGATAGCATAACGGTCGACCGCCCCCGCGCAACCAGCCAACCGCCACGCTCACCCAGTCCAATTCCAGATGGGGGGCCCTGTCGAGGGCCCCCCATCTAAACAGCCCGGCGGAGGTGCCAGTCGGTGATGCCCTGCCAGGCGCGGGCGGCGGCGAGCACGGTGTTTTCCTCCCAGGCCCGGCCCATGAACTGCAGGCTGATGGGCAGGCCGTCGGAGGTGAAGCCGTTGGGGACACCGACGGCGGGGAGGCCGGCAAGGTTGCCGATGGCGCCCATCGGGTCACGGGGCGGGCGATGCAGGCCACCGAACTCCCGGTCGAGAGGAGGCGGCGTGGCGGGCCGGCCGGGCGCGACGAGGGCGTCGAAGCGCGCGAGCAGGCGATCGGCCTCCCGGACGACGAGCCCGCGCAGCCGCAGGGCCTTGATGTAGTCCTTGGCCAGGATCACGTCGCGCGCGTAGGGCTGATAGCGGTCCTCGGGCGCGGTGAGCTGAGCGATCGTGCCGCTCTCGATCATGTCCTCGAAAGCGCTCGCCGCCTCGGACAGCAAGATCGTGCGGGTGATCGCCTCGTACGGCAGATCGGCGAGCGTCACTTCTTCGACCGTGCCGATCTTCCGCAACACCTCCAGCGAGTGCTCGAAGGCCTCGCGCACCGGCGGCTCCGCGGTCTCGGCCACGTCCCGCACGACGCCGAAGCGGAAGCGTCGGCCGACGACCTCGTGTGCCTCGTAGCGGTACGGTCGGCTGGCTGCGGTCGGATCGCGCGGATCGGGCCCGGCGATCGCGTCGAGGACGAGACCGCAGTCGTCCGCCGTCAACGCGAGCGGGCCCAGCTTGTCGAGCGTCCAGCAGAGCGCCATCGCGCCGTGACGGCTCACCCGGCCGTAGGTCGGACGCAGGCCGGTGATTCCGCAATACGCGGCGGGGGAGAGGATCGAGCCCCAGGTCTCGGAGCCGATCGCGAACGGAACGAGACCGGCTCCGACCGCCGAGCCCGAGCCACTCGACGAGCCGCCGCTCCACGTGCCACCCCACGGGGAGATCCCGGGACCGGTGAAGGACGCGTTGGGCTGGCGGTAGCCCATGCCGCCGGCCAGCTCCACCATCGACAGCTTCGCCACGAGCACGGCGCCGGCCTCTTCGAGGCGGCGGATCACGGTCGCATCCTCGGCGAAGGTTTGCCCGCGCAGTGGCGCGGCGCCCCAGGTCGTGGGGATGCCGCCGCCCGTGGCCAGCAGGTCCTTGGCGCCGTACGGAATGCCGTGGAGCGGGCCCCGCCAGTGACCAGCCGCGATCTCGCCCTCCGCGCGTCGCGCCTGGGTCAGGGCGCGGTCACGGGTGAGCGTGACGACGGCGTTGTAGCGAGGGCCCAGCCGCTCCAGGCGCTCGAGGAACGTCTCGGCGAGCGCCACCGGCGACACGCGGCGCTCGCGGACGGCGTCGGCGAGCTCGCGGAGCGGACGAAAGACCGGATTCATGCGTCGTCGCGGTATGGTTCGAAGCGTTGAAATGGCTCATCGGCATTGCTGAGTCGCACGGCGCGAAGCGCCTCGGCGAGCCGGGCCACCTCGTCGACGCTCCGGCGCAGCGCGTCCAGCTCTTCAGCCGTGAGCCGCTCGGCGTACCGGCGGCGGACGAAGGCGAAGAGGAGGTCCGCCTCGCTCGGCTCTTCGGCCGTGCTCGGCTCGGTAGGATCGCTCATGGCGCCGCATCGTACACTGGCACGGCGTCCGTCGCCGGTGTTCTACGGCCGGTGGAGGCTCGGCGGCGCCGTGGTCCCGGGGCGGTAGGCACGACGAAATCATGGTACGCTGCCGCGAAACAGCACGGGAATGCGATGACAGGATCGAAGTGACGAACGGAGCCAAAAAACGACCGACGAAGCGGCGCGGGGGGGTGCGGCGCCGCCGATCGCCGGCGGCTGCTGCCACTGCGCCCCCGCCCGTTGAGCCGCTGCAACAGCACGACGAGCCCGTTGTCGCGACGCCCGCACCGATCGCGCTCGCGAGCCCCCCGGAGCCGGAGCCGTTTCCCGACGACCTCGCGCTCGACACCCCCGAGGTCGAGTTCGCGCAGCGGGTTGCCGCGCGGCCGCCCGAGCCGGAACGCCCCTGGCCGGCCCGACGCCGCGTCGTCTTCTTCGACGTCGAGAACACCAGCCGCATGCAGCACATCGGCCGCGTGATCGATCATCTCGCGCTCGATCGGGTCGGCACGCGGACCGACTTCATCGCCGTCGGCAACTGGCGCGTGATCGGGCACGACACCGGGCGCTTGCTCGCGCGTCACGGTGCCCAGCTCGTCCACAGCGCGCCGGCCGTCGGAGTGCGGGACTGGAGCGACCTCCGGATCGCCGTGGCGGCCGGAGTGTGGCTGGGTGCGGCCCGGCCGGGAGACCTGCTGGAGATCGTCTCCGACGACCGGGCGTTCGACGCGGTGGGTGACGTGGCCACGAGCCTGGGGATCGCGTTCCGCCGACTGTCCTATCGCGGCCTCACCGATCAACCGCGGGCGGTCGAGGTGGCGCCGGAGCCCGTCGCGATCACTCGCGAGGCCGGCTCCGGCGACCGGCGCGGCGGCCGGTACCGTCGGGGCCGAGGTGGCCGTGGGCGCTACGATCGTCCCGCGCCGATGCCGGCGATGCCCGCGATGCCCCCGCCCCCGGCCGCCGAGTCCGGAGTCGAGCCTCATACGGCGCCGCACGATGAGCTGCTCGGCGTCGCGCGCGACCTGATCTATCAGGCGCCGGCTCGTACCGTCACGCTCGACACGCTGGCGAACGCATTGAAGGCGCGCGGCTTCAGTCGCCCGCCAGGCTCGCCTCGCCTGATCACGCGGCTGCGACGTATCCGGGAGCTGCAGATCAACCGAGCCGGGCAGATCACACTCGTCGAGTCCGAATCGGTTCCGCCCCCGACGCCCCCGCCGCCAGCGGCCTCCCGGGCCCCGGAACCCGTGTCGTTCGTCCCGGCGCGCGCGTCCTCCGGCCCGCCGCCCATGCGCCCGGCACCGACCCCGACGCTGCAGACGTACGAGGAACGCCGGGCGGCTGTCGAGGCAGCGCTGCGGGGCGAGACCGTGCCGGCCTACGTCGAGCCGGTCGGTGGCCAGCAGCGCCCCGGTCGCCGATGATCCCGGCGACGATGCCCAGGCAGAGAGCGCGGCGCCGAGTGAGGCGCCTCGCCGCCGTCGTTCACGTCGTGGTGGCCGGCGTCGTCGCCGCCACGGCGCTCCCGCCGCCGGCTGACCCACCAGCCCCCCTCGCTCCGGGCCGCGTCGCCTAACGAAAGCGCCAGCCGTCGAGCGCGCGCGCGTTCTCGGGGATGATTCTGAGCGGGAGATCCTGAGGGCCGACGAGGCCGTGCTCGACGAGCGCCGATAGCGCCGCCGGCGCACGGCGCGTGGACGGCGCGGTGAACCACGGCATCGCGGCCAGGCGTTGCGCCAGGGGCCGCGCGGCGATCGGAAGGTCGACCACCCCGTCGGGCGTCGTCAGGCGGAACGTATCGCGACGGCGCGGGCCCGCGATCGCCGGGATCTGCGTCCAGAGTCGGCGGCGAGACACCGAGGGTATGCGATCGACCGAGCCCGAGGCGATGTCCCACGCCGCCAGCGCGGCCGCGCGCGCGTGGGCCCCGCGGACCGGCGCCGTCGTCCAGGTGAGCGACAGCGCCAGCGAGCGTCCGTGGCAGACGACGTCGTGCGGTGTCCACGGGGGCAGGTGCAACAGCGTCCCCGGACTCGAGCTCGAGCGTGCGCCACGCTCCGCGGCCCGCGGCCGCCGCCGGTAGATCCTGAGGCGTTCCGCGTGCGACCGGCGCACCGAGCGTGACCGTGCGCCGCCCCTGCAGCTGCAGCCAGAAGGCGTCCACGGCTCCGTCGTGATGGAGCCCCATGCCCGTCCGCCCGCGGCCCTCGACGCCGAACAGAAACGAGCATTCTTCTCTTCGGGGCCCCAGCACGCTGACCCGCAAGGCGACGATGAGCCGCATGAGACGGGGCAGGACCTGATGCACCTGGGGCAAGAAGATGGTGGCGCCGTCGGCGAGCGCGCGGCGAAGATGGCGCGGATCGCCAGTACGGTCGTAGCGCCGCTCGGCGGCAATCTGGAACGGCACACCCGCGGCGGCCATCGCGATCACCGTGTCGAAATCGGGCGCGATCCTCCGCCACGCGGTGTCGCGCGGGCGCAGGACGTCGGGCGCGCGACCGAGCCGCGTGTGGCGAAAGCGTGCGATCGCGGCGGGCCCGCTGAACCATGTCGCCAGCGGCGAGACGACGCGGTGCGCCGCCGCCGTCCGGCGCCCCGGGCCGGTCATGTGCGGACCCGGTTGCGTCCGGCGTGCTTGGCGCGGTAGAGCGCCTGATCGGCGGCGTGCACGATGTCCTCCGGCGCGTAATCGGAGCCCTCGCTCCCCGCCACGCCGATGCTCACCGTGACGGCGATATGCCGGCGCCCACGAGCGGCCGGTACCGGCTGCGGCCTGGTTGGCGGGCGGCCGGGGCCGCGCACGGTGAACGGCGTGGCCTCGATCGAGCGCCGCAGCGTCTCGAGGTGCTCGACCGCCTCCTCGGCGTCCTTGCCGGGAAACAGCACCGCGAACTCCTCGCCGCCGTACCGGAACGCCCGCCCACCGCCGCCCACGTCGCCGAGCCGGGTGCCGATCATGCGGAGCAGCTGGTCGCCCACGTCGTGGCCGTGCTGATCGTTGAAGCGCTTGAAGTGGTCGATGTCGACCATGGCGACGGCGTACGTTCCGTGCAGCCGGGTCAGGGCCTCGTTCAGGGCCCGGCGGGCCGGGAGCCCGGTCAGCTCGTCGCCGTAGGCCATGCCGTGCCACGTCTCGATCAACGAGAGCACGAGAATCAGCCCGCCCGTCGCGAGGTAGACGCTGGCATCGAGTCCGCCGCCCACGGCGAGGGCCAGCCACGCCGCGATCAGCGCCCACACCGCCCCGCCCTCGAGCGCGGCGCTCAGGGCCACCGCGCGAACCGTCAGGACCACGAGGGCCAGGGCGAAGGCGAGCAGGGCAGGCACCGGCAGCACGAGCCACGCCGGCCGCGCCAGCAGGATATCGAGCGTCGCGCTCAGGGGCAGGAACAGCGGCTGGCAGAGCAACGCGACGAACCCAATCTGCAGTGCGAGCAGGACCAGTGAGATCCGACCGCCGGCCGCCCACAACCCACGCTCCGGCAGCCAGGACAGCGCGGCCAGATCGAGCGGCAGCAGCAGCGCGATCAGCGCGGCCACGACGCGGGGAACCTCGCCGGCGGCGTCGCCCGCGGGAGCCGGGATGAGCAGGGCCCGTTCGGTCAGCAGGAGGACGAGCAGGCTCAGCACGAGCCGGCTTCGGTCGAAGCGCCAGCCCAGCAGGATGCCGCCACCGAGCACGGCGAGCGGATAGGCCGGCACGAGCGGCGACACGACGGCCCGCAACCCGGGCGAGCGGAGGGCGATGATGGCGGCCGCGAGCAGCACGGCACCCGGGAGCAGGCGGAGCAGGACCCGGCTCACTGTCCGGCTCGGTTCGTGCTCGCCACGAGATTGCCGAGCAGGGGGCCGGCCGAGCGCGCGGGCGGATGTGCGGGGCGCGGTTCTCGAACGCCGCGTACAGCTCCGGTCTCAGCTGCTCGCTCGGCGTCATGGGAGGCCTCGAGATCGTTCTCCGCTTCTTGCCGCTACTCGGGCGCCCCGGCGAACCCGGGGCGCCCCCTTGAAGCCTGACTACACTACGCCTTCTCGACCATGTACATGTGCGGGAACATGTCGAAGTAGATGTTGCCGTCGACCACGGTCTCGCCCTGCTTGTTCTTCTCCAGCCCTCGTACCTGTCGGCTTCGCCGCGGCCCACCGCGCGACCCAGGCCACCGGGATGTAGCCGCCGTCGGTCTGCATGATCTCCTCGGCCTTGGCGTAGTTGGCCATCCGCTTCTTGAGGTCACGCGTGTCGCGCCCGACCTCCAGCTCCTTGTCGAAGGCGTCGTTGACCCACGCCTGGCGCTTGCCCTCGGTCTTCTTGCCGTAGAACGTGTCGAAGTACTCGTTGTGCGGGTCCGGGTAGTCCATGAACCAGCGGATCCACACGAACTGGTAGTCGTTCTTCCAGAGGCCGGCGCGGAAGACCCGCTGCTCGAGCACTTCCAGCTCGGTCTTCATGTTGAGGTTCTCCAGCAGGACCGCCTGCACGGCCTCGGCGAGGGGCTTGGAGCCGTAGCCCCTCTTCGCGCATCGTCAGCGTGATCTTGGGCCAGTTCTTTCCGCCCTCGTACGGCGTGCCCTTGAGCATGGCCATCGCCGCCTTGGGATCGAAGCGCTGGATGTCGCGGATCTTCTTGTCGTCCACCGCGCCCGGGAATCCCGGCGGGATCATGGAGTGCGCCGGAATGGCGAAGCCGTCGGCCACGCGCACGACGTTCTCGCGATCGATGGCGTGGCCCACGGCCCGCCGCACCTTGACGTTGTCGAACGGCGGCTTGGTCACCTGGGGCGTCAGGTACCAGGTGCCCGGGAAGGGATAGCGGAATACCTGCTTGCCGGTCTTGGGATCGTCGCGCAGCCGCTTGAGATCGCCGGTCTGCAGCGCGGTGATGTCGAGCTCGTTGTTCTCGTACGGCAGGGCGCCCGACTGCACGGGAATGATCGGGATGGTGATCTTCTCGAGCGTCACGTCCTTGGCGTTCAAGAAGTGCTTGTTCTTCCGGAGCACGATGACCTTGTTGTGCTCCCAGGCCTCCAGCGTGAACGGCCCGTTGCAGACCAGGTTGGCCGCCTCCGTCCACTTGTCGCCGTACTTCTCGACCGACGGCCGGTGCGCCGGCAGCGCGGCCGGTAGGCCGAGAGCACCGGGAAGTAGCCGCGGGGGCCTTCGAGCGTGACCTCCAGCACCCAGTCACCCTTGGCCACCACGCCGACGCCGGAGGCGTCCGGCACCTTGCCCTTGTTGAACGGCTCCGCGCCCTTGATGTCGTAGAAGTAGCTGGAGTACGGGTTCTTGCTGGCCGGATCCATCTGGCGCTTCCACGACCACTCGAAATCCTTGGCCGTGCACGGCGTGCCGTCCGACCACTTGGAGTCCTTGCGGATGTTGAATGTCCACACCGAGCCGTCCGCGTTGGACGAGACCTTCTCGGCCACGTAGGGCACCGGCTGGAAGTCGGCGTTGAATTTCAGAAGGCCGGACCAGAGCGCCTGGATGCCGCTGCAGTAGAGGTCCTTGTTGAAATCGTGGCTCGACGGGTCGTTCTGAACCCAGCCGCCGCCGCCATAGCGCAGATGCTGCTCCTTGGCGAGCTTCTCGCCCGGGGCCAGCGTCGGCGCCGCGGAGACCGGCGTGGCGTTGAAGCCGGCGGCGCCCAGCGCGGCGAGCCCGCCGGCGATCTTGAGGAAATCTCGACGGCCGACGCCAGCGGCGCTCAGGCGCTCGGCCAGCAGATCCATTTGCGAATCGGTGATGCGGGGACGCCTCATTGGTGACCTCCTGGTTGAGGAATGCTCACTTCATCTTGGGATCGAGCGCGTCGCGAACGCCGTCGCCGAAGAACGTGAACGACAGCATCGTGACCGCGATGGCGATCGCCGGGAATACGCAGAGATGCCAGTAGGAGCGAATGAACTGCTGACCCTCGCCGACCATCTGGCCCCACGACGGGGTCGGCGGATTGATGCCGACGCCGATGAACGACAGCGCCGCCTCGGTGAAGATCGCCTCGGGAATGCCGAAGGTGACGGCGACGACCAGGGGCGTGAGCGCGTTGGGCAGGATGTGGCGCCGGAGCAGGCGGAAGGAGCGGACGCCCAGGCCGCGGGCGGCATCCACGAACTCCTTCTCCTTGATGGTCATCACCTGCGCGCGCGTCTGCCGGGCGATGCCGACCCAGCCGGTGAGCCCGATGGCGATGAAGATGTTCATCAGCCCCGCCCCCAGCATCGACATGATGAGGATCACGAAGAGCAGGCGCGGGAAGGCGTACATGACGTCGATGACGCGCGTGAGGAACACGTCCACGCGGCCGCCCGAGATAGCCCGACAGCGCGCCGATCGGCACGCCGATCGCCACGATGATGAGCTGCGCGCCCAGCCCCACCAGCATCGAGACCCGCGCGCCGTAGATCATCCGCGACAGCAGATCGCGGCCCAGCGCGTCGGTGCCGAGCGGGTAGGTGCGCGACGGGAGCTCGTTGAGTCGGCCGAAGTTGGTCTTGGTGTAGGGCAGCGGCGCCAGCACGTCGGCGAAGATCGCGATCAGGCACAGCAGGACGATGATGACGCCGCCGGCCATCGCCAGGCGGTTGCGGATCAGGCGGCGGTAGGCGTCACTCCACAGGCTCGAGGACCGCACCGCCACGCCCGATCCGAGGGCCACCGGGCTCGGAGCGCGCATGCCGTCCGGGTCGGCGAGCGCTCGGGGGCCCGCGACCGCTTCAGTACCGGATTCGGGGGTCGAGAAAGCCATAGGTGAGGTCGACGACCAGGTTCATGATCGCCAGGAACACGCCGTAGGTGAGGACGACCGCCATGATCATCGGATAGTCACGCCCCGTCATGGACAGCACGAAGAAGCGGCCCATGCCGGGGACCCGAAAGATAGACTCCACGAAGAAGGATCCGGTTCCCACCGCCGCGAAGAGCGGTCCCAGCAGGGTCACCACCGGGATCAGCGCGTTCTTGAGCGCGTGCTTGAAGATGACCGGCGTCTCGCTCAGCCCCTTGGCACGAGCGGTCAGCGTGTAGTCGGCCCGGATGACCTCCAGCATGCTCGCGCGGGTGAAGCGGGCGATGATGCCCATCGGGGCCAGCGCCAGCGTGACCGTCGGAAGCACCCAGTCGCTCGGCGAGTCCCAGCCCCCGGTCCTGAACAGCGGCAGGATGAACGAAAACAGGATGATCAGGAACACGGCCAGGACGAAGTTCGGCACCGCCACCCCCACGGTGGCCAGCGATACCGACACGTAGTCCCAGCCCCGGTTCTGGTGCACGGCGGCCAGGATGCCCAGGGTGAGCCCGCCCACGACCGCCAGGACCAGGGCCATCGATCCCAGGAACAGCGAGACGGGAAAGGTCTCGCGCAGGATCTCGGCCACCGTCCGGGTCTTGTACACGAACGAGTAGCCGAAGTCCCCGTGGACCGCCTTGCCGATGAAGATGGCAAACTGCTGCCAGAGCGGCTTGTCGAGCCCGTAGTAGGCCGCCAGGGCCTTCTGGGCCTCTGGAGATAGGGGGTTGGCACCCTCGGCTATCGGATCCAGGGGGCTGCCGGGGGTGGCGTGCATCACCAGAAAGGTCACGAGCGCCATGGCCAGCAGTGTCGGGACCAGCCAGAGCGCGCGGGAGACGATGTATTGGAACAACTAGACCCCTCCGGTGGCCGCGCCACCGAGGGGCGCGGGCGAGTGCCCTACTATTTGGCAAGCGGTGGGGGGAGTCAAGGATTAAGGGGTTGTTGACTCGGGGCCGGACCTCGCCGCAGACTCAGCGAACGGCCTGTATTGGCGGACGGGAGCCCACCAGGCGATGACCGCGGAAGAGAGGCGGCTGAAGGAAAACCAGGACCGTAGCGCGTACTGGCGGCGCTGGGGGCCCTACCTCAGCGAGCGGCAGTGGGGCACGGTGCGCGAGGACTACAGCGCCGACGGCACCGCCTGGGAGTACTTCCCGCACGACCACGCCCGCTCGCGCGCCTACCGCTGGGGCGAGGACGGCCTGGCCGGCATCTCCGACAACCACCAGCGGCTCTGCTTCGCGCTGGCGCTCTGGAACGAGCGCGACCCGATCCTCAAGGAGCGGCTCTTCGGCCTGACCGGCCACGAGGGCAACCACGGCGAGGACGTGAAGGAGTACTACTTCTACCTCGACTCCACGCCGACGCACTCCTACATGAAGGGGCTCTACAAGTATCCGCAGGCGGCCTTTCCCTACGCGCGAGCTGGTCGAGGAGAACCGCCGGCGCGGACCGCACGCAGCCGCGAGTACGAGCTGCTCGACACCGGCGTCTTCGACGACGACCGCTACTTCGACGTCTTCGTCGAGTACGCCAAGGCCAGCGCCGACGACATCCTGATCCGGATCACCGTCGACCAACCGCGGCCCCGAGCCGGCGCCGCTGCACCTGCTGCCGACGCTCTGGTTCCGCAACACCTGGTCGTGGGATGTCGGCGCGCCGCGCCCGCGCCTGCGCGTGGGCGGCGTCCCGGGCCGGCTGGCACGTGATCGAGGCCGAGCACGCCACCCTGCGGACGGCGCTGGCTCAGCGTGCGAGGGCGCCGCCGAGCTGCTCTTCACCGAGAACGAGACCAACACGCAGCGGCTGTGCGGCGTGCCGAACACGCTCGGCCGTACGTGAAGGACGCCATCAACGACTACGTCGTCGACGGTCGCGCACGACGCCGTCAACCCGGCGCGGGTCGGCACCAAGGCCGCCGCGCACTACCGGCTCCTGATCGGCGGCCGGGCGACACCGCGACGGTCCGCCTGCGCCTGACCGACGCCGCGCCCGCGCGCGACCCGTTCGGCACGGACTTCGACGCGGTCTTCGCCGCAGCGGCAGCCGCGAGGCCGACGCGTTCTACGCGCGCTTCGTCGCCGACGACGCTCTCCGACGACGCGCGCCGCGTGCAGCGCCAGGCCTTCGCCGGCCTGCTGTGGTGCAAGCAGTTCTACCACTACGACGTCGAGCGCTGGCTGCGACGGCGATCCGGCCGAGCCGCCGCCGCCCGCGGCGCGGCAGGCACGGCCGCAACCGCGAGTGGCCGCACCTCTACAACGCGCGACGTCATCTCGATGCCCGACAAGTGGGAGTACCCCTGGTACGCCGCCTGGGACCTGGCGTTCCACTGCATCCCGCTGGCGCTGGTCGACCCCGAGTTCGCCAAGCAGCAGCTCATCCTGCTGCTGCGCGAGTGGTACATGCACCCGAACGGCCAGCTCCCGGCCTACGAGTGGGCCTTCGGCGACGTCAACCCGCCGGTGCACGCCTGGGCGGCGTGGCGCGTCTACAAGATCGACACGACGCGTGACCGGCGCGGCCGACCGCGCGTTCCTCGAGCGCGTCTTCCACAAGCTGCTGCTGAACTTCACCTGGTGGGTGAACCGCAAGGACGCCGAGGGCAACAACGTCTTCCAGGGCGGCTTCCTCGGCCTCGACAACATCGGCGTCTTCGACCGCTCGCGCGCCGCTGCCGACCGGCGGCCACCTCGAGCAGTCCGACGGCACCGCGCTGGATGGGCATGTACTGCCTGAACATGCTGGCGATCGCGCTCGAGCTGGCGCGCGACGACCCCGCCTACGAGGACGTCGCCACGCAAGTTCTTCGAGCACTTCCTCTACATCGCCGACGCGATGAACGACCTCGGCGGCGACGGCATCGACGCTGTGGGACGAGGAGGACGGCTTCTACTACGACGTCCTGCACCTGCCCGACGGCGACGCGTCCCGCTGCAAGGTGCGCTCGATGGTCGGCCTGATCCCGCTGTTCGCCGTCGAGACGCTCGAGCCCGACGTGCTGCGACCGCCTGCCCGGCTTCAAGCGGCGCATGCAGTGGTTCCTCGAGAACCGGCCGGACCTCGCGCGGCCACGTCGCCACCGACGATCGCGCCCGGCGGCGGCGTGCGCCGCCTGCTGTCGCTCGTGCGGCGCGCCACCGGCTGAAGCGCGTGCTGTCGCTACATGCTCGACGCGAGCGAGTTCCTCTCGCCCCACGGCATCCGCGCGCTCTCGCGCTACCACCGCGACCATCCCTACGTGCTGGACGGTCGACGGCGTCGAGCACCGCGTCGACTACGAGCCGGCCGAGTCCGCCACCGGCCTCTTCGGCGGCAACTCGAACTGGCGCGGGCCGATCTGGTTCCCGGTCAACTACCTGCTGATCGAGTCGCTGCAGAAGTTCCACCACTTCTACGGCGACGACTTCAAGGTCGAGTGCCCGACCGGCTCCGGCCGCATGCTGACCCTGTGGGAGGTCGCCGCCGAGCTCTCGCGCCGCCTGACCCGCATCTTCCTGCGCGACGCGCGACGGCCGGCGCCCGGTCTTCGGCGGCGACCGAACGCTTCCAGACGCGACCCGCACTGGCGCGACCTCATCCTCTTCCACGAGTACTTCCACGGCGACGACGGGCGCCGGCCTCGGCGCCAGCCACCAGACGGGCTGGACCGGGCTGGTCGCCAAGCTGCATCGAGCAGAGCGGCGAATGACCACCCTGGCCGAGCACCTGGCCGAGCGCCGCGGGGCCGACGCCAGCGCGGTGGGGGCGCTGGTGACCGCGATGGCCGCCGCCGGCGTCGACATCGCCGACGAGCTGGCGCGGGCCGCCCTGATCGGCCAGCTCGGCACCACCGGCGGCGTCAACGTGCAGGGCGAGAAGGTCAAGAAGCTCGACGTGTGGGCCAACGACGTGGTCGTCGCGGCACTGGACGCGACCGGCCGCACGTGTACGCTGGTGTCAGAGGAGATGGAGGACATCCGCCATAGCCGCGAGCGCTGTGCCGACTCGGGCTTCGTCGTGTGCTTCGACCCGGTGGACGGCTCCTCGAACCTGGATGTGAACGGTATCGTCGGGACGATCTTCTCGATCTTGAAGAGACGCGGTGATGGAGTCGAGCACGCGCGCACCGATGTGCTGCAGCCGGGCACGACGCAGGTGGCGGCCGGCTACATCATGTACGGGCCGTCCACCGTGCTCGTGTTGACGACCGGTGACGGCGTGCACGGGTTCTCGCTCGATCGGGGGCGCGGGGCCTTCGTCCGCACGCACGCCAACGTGCAGATCCCGGCGCGCGGGAAGACCTACAGCATCAACGATGGCAACTTCGCCCGCTGGCCCGACGGCGTGCGGCGCTTCGTCGAGCACGTGCGCACCGTCGACGCGGCCACCGGCCGGCCCTACACCGCCCGGTACGCCGGTTCACTGGTGATGGACGTGCACCGCACCCTGCTGGAGGGCGGCATCTATCTCTATCCCGAGGACGCCGCCGGCTCCGGCAAGCAGAGTACCGGCAAGCTGCGGCTGATGTACGAGTGCTCGCCCATGGGCATGATCATCGAGCAGGCGGGCGGGGCGGCCTCGACCGGCCGGGTCCGTGTGCTGGATCTGGTGCCGACGGCGCCGCATCAGCGGGTGCCCCTGTTGATCGGCAGCCCCGAGGACGTTCGACTGGCCGAGGAGTTTTACGCCGCACGGCGTGCGTAGCGACGAAGGAGGAGACGAATTGGCGATCACGGAACGGACGCGCGAGATCCTGAGCTGGTACGGTAGCGACAGTCCCGGCACGCTGACCAATCTCGCCCGCATGCTCTCGGCCGGAACGCTGGGCGGCTCGGGGAAGATGGTCATTCTTCCGGTGGACCAGGGCTTCGAGCACGGACCGGCACGTAGCTTCGCCCCCAATCCGGCCGGCTACGACCCGAGCTATCACTTCCAGCTGGCCATCGACGCCGGCTGTAGCGCCTACGCCGCGCCGCTCGGCTTCCTGGAGGCCGGCGCCCGGGAGTACGCCGGGCAGATCCCGCTCATCCTCAAGCTCAACAACCACGACGTGCTCCTGGAGGAGAAGGATCCGGTCCAGGCCATTACCGGCTCGGTGAAGGACGCGCTCCGGCTCGGCTGCGTGGCCATCGGGTACACGATCTATCCCGGCTCGACCCATCGCCTGGAGATGTACACGAAGCTCCGCGAGATGAGCGAGGAGGCCAAGGAAAACGGGCTGGCGGTCGTGGTGTGGTCGTACCCGCGCGGCTCCGGCCTGTCCAAGGAAGGCGAGACCGGCATCGACGTCACCGCCTACGCCGCCCACATCGCGGCCCAGCTCGGCGCGCACATCGTCAAGGTGAAGCTGCCGGCGGCCCATCTCGAGCAGGCGGCCGCCAAGAAGGTCTACGAGAAGGAAGGCGTGCCGATCGGCACGCTGGCCGAGCGCGTCCGTCACGTCGTGCAGTCCACCTTCAACGGGCGCCGCGTGGTCATCTTCTCGGGCGGGCCGACGGTCAGCGACGAGCAGGTGTTCGACGAGGTCCGCGCCATTCGTGACGGCGGCGGGTTCGGCTCGATCATCGGCCGCAACTCGTTCCAGCGCAAGAAGCCGGATGCCCTGAAGTTCCTCGGCACCGTCATGGGTATCTACGCCGGCACGACCAAATGATCGTTCTCGCGGGCGACGTCGGCGGCACCAAGACCAACCTGGCGCTCTACGAGAAGCGCGGGTCGGGATTGATCCCGGTCCGGGAGACGTCGTTGCAGAGTCGCCAGTACGATTCGCTCGAGGCCGCCATCGGGCGATTCCTCGAATCGGGGCCGCGCCAGTCCATCGACGCCGCGTGTCTGGGGGTGGCCGGGCCGGTGGTGGAGGGCCGCTGCGTCGCCACGAACCTGCCGTGGATCATCGACGAGCAGGTGCTGTCGCGGGCCATCCCCGCGGCCAAGGTGCGACTGCTCAACGACCTGGAGGCCGCCGGCCACGGTGTGCTGGCGCTGCCCGACAACGAGCTGAAGACGCTGCAGGCCGGCGTCTCCCGGCGCGGCAACATCGCCGTCATCGCCGCCGGCACCGGCCTCGGCGAGGCGATGATCGTGCGCGAGGGCGAGCGCCGGGTGGTGATCGCGACCGAGGGCGGGCACACCGACTTCGCGCCCCGCGGGGATCTCGAAGAGGATTTGCTGCGCTACCTTCGCAAGGAGTTCGGCCGCGTCTCCGCGGAGCGGATCCTGGCCGGTCCCGGCTTCTTCAACCTGTACCGTTTCCTGCGCGACACCGGCTGGGCCAAGGAATCGTCAGAGGTTGCCGACAAGGTGAGGGGCGGCGATCCGGCGGCGGTCATCACCAGCCACGCGGCCAGTGAGGGCGACCCGCTCTGCGTGAAGGTCGTCGAGATGTTCGTGTCGATCTACGGAGCCGAGGCGGGCAACCTGGCCCTCAAGACGCTGGCAGTGGGAGGCGTGGTGGTGGCCGGCGGTATCGCGCCCCGGATCATCGACGCGATGTCCGCCGGCGGCTTCATGACGGCCTTCAAGGACAAGGGCCGGCTCTCGCCCCTGATGGACACCATCCCGGTACAGGTCGCCCTGAATCCCAAGGCCCCCCTCCTGGGCGCCGCCGAGGTCGCCTGCCAGCTGGTTCAGTAGGCTCTCTGGCTACTCCCGAGGGGCGTTCCTCGCTACTTCGTGGCCCGCGGTATGTGACTGCGACGCTCGCGAAGCGCCACGGCTCCGCCGTGGCGCGGAGCGTGGGGGGTGTGGGGGGCCATTTCGTGGCCCCCCACGTCTAATCGTCGAACTTGATGGGCAGGATGATCGTGAACGTCGAGCCCTGGCCGGGCGTGCTCTGCACATCGACGGCCCCGCCGTGGCTCTGGACGATCCCCAGGCTGACCGAGAGGCCCAGTCCGGTTCCGCTCACCTCGGGCTTGGTGGTGAAGAAGGGGTCGAAGATCCGGCCCAGGATGTCGGCGGGGATGCCGGGTCCGTTGTCCTGGAAGGCCACGTGCACCTTGTCGCCGGCGACGGTGGTGCGGATGGCCAGGGCGCCGCCGTCCTTCATCGCGTAGACCGCATTGTTGATGATGTTCAGAAACACCTGCTTGATGCGCGGCACGTCCATCTCGACCATCGGGAGATCGGACCCGTAGGCCTCGTTGACCGTGAGCGTGCTCAGCGCGCCCTGACGGCGGACCATGGCCACCACCTGCTCGAGGACCGCATTGAGGTCCGCCGGCTCGGGCATGAAGTCGCGCTGGCGGCTGAACTGCAGCAGGTCGCGCACGATGTCGCGGGCCCGCGAGGCTTCCTCCTGGATCAGGCCCAGCTCCTCGCGCATCGGATCCTCCGCCGGCAACCGCTCGGCGATGAAGGACGCGAAGCCGAGCACGGTGGTGAGCGGGTTGTTGATCTCGTGCGCGATGTTGGCGGCCAGCTCACCGATGGCGGCCAGCTTGGTGGACTGCACCAGCTGCGCCTGCGTCTGCTTGAGCTCGGCCATCTGCTGCTTGACGCCCTCGTACAGTCGCGAGTTCTCGATGGCCAGGGCGCCCTGCAGCGCGATGCCCTCGGCCAGCCGCAGCTCGTCCGGCGTGAAGCGATGCTGCGCGGTGCTCCAGACCACCGTGAAGCCGCCGATCAGCTCCTCCTGCCAGTAGATGGGCTGCACCAGCATGGACCGGTGCGGGATCAGCCGGCCGAGCGGGGTCGCCAGGCGCGGGTCGTTCTGGCTGTCCTCCGAGCACAGGGGACCGCCCTGGCGCCTGGTCTGGCTGAAGAACGGATCGTCCGCCGACACGACCGTGCTGGCCGCCGAGGCCAGGATCTCCTTGGGGATGTGATAGCCGACCAGCGGCACGAAGCGGTCCTTGGTCTCGGTGCGCAGCCACGCCGCGCCGAGATCGGCGCCGAGCGAGCGCACCATCTCGCGCGTGGCCCGACGCAGCACCTCGGTGAGGTCGAGCGTGGAGCCGATCGCCTGGCTCACGCTCACCAGCGTCTCGGTGTGACGCAGCCGCAGCTGGGTCTCTTCGTGGAGCCGGGCGTTGCGGATGGCCACGGCCGCCGAGGTGGCCAGCGCTTGTGTGAGCGCGACCTCCTCGGGCACGAACTCGCGCCGCTGGCGAGCGACGCCGACCAGCACTCCGACCGGCAAGTCTTGCAGCAGCAGCGGCACGGCCACGAGTGACACCAGTCCCTCGGCCGACGCCCACTCCCGCTCCTTGAGCCGCGGGTCGACCTGGAGATCCGCGATCACCAGCGGGGTGAGGTGCTCCATGACCCAGCCGACGATGCCTTCCCCGGGCTCGAATTTCCGGCGCGGATCATCGGGCTGCCCGGCCAGGCCGGCCTGGGCGTGCAGGCGGTACTCGGAGGGGCCGCCCTCCTGAAGCCAGATGCGGACCACGTCCAGACCCAGGCGCGTGCGCACGAGCTCGGTGAAGCGCAACAGCACGTCGCGGAGCCGAAGGCTGCCGGCCAGCAGGTGGCCAGCCTCGACGAGGCTCTGCTGCTCGGCCGCGCGCTGGACGACGCCGTCGTAGAGTCGGGCGTTTTCCACGGCGATCGCCACCTGGTTGGCCACGATGTTGAGCAGTTGCTCCTCGTCGGCCTTGGCGCCCGGCGGCAGCACGTGACGGGCGGTCATCGCGCCCAGCGCCCGGCCGCGAACCGTGAGCGGCAGGGTCCAGTCCACCTCGGTCCAGTCGTCGGCGGGCGCGGCGCCGGTTCCGGCCAGAACGCTGCGCGGCCGCTCGATGGCCTCGCCGGCCACCGTGACCTTGATGAGCGTGTCGGTCAGCTCGACCGAGAGGCTGCGGGTGCCGAGCGCCTTGGCCAGGGCCGGCAGCAGCTGCTCGAGCATCGGGCCGACCCCGACCTCGGAGGTGATGTCCTGCACGGCGCGGTGGAGGTCGGCGAGCTGGGTGGCCCGGCGCACGAAGTGCTGGTTGAGACGCTTCAGCTCCTCGACCTGGTTGACCAGCCGGTAGACCAGGCGCTGGTTGAGCTCGCGCAGGTACACGCTCTGCTCGCGCTCCTCGACCTGCTCGCGCTTGCCGTGCAGGAATTCCTCGACCTGCCGGGGAAACGCGTCCACGTCGATGGGCTTCTGGATGTAGCCTTCGCAGCCGGCCACCAGCGTGCGCTGCCGATCGCCCTCCATCGCGTAGGCGGTGAGGGCGACCACCGGGGTGTTGGCGAAGGCCGGGAACGACTTGAGGATGGCCACGACCTCGTAGCCGTCGATGGCCGGCAGGTTGACGTCGAGCAGGATGAGCGCGGGCTCCTCGCGGACCGCCGCCTCGATGCCGGCCAGCCCATCCTCGGCGTCGACGACCGTGTAGCCCTCCGATTCGAGGATGGCCCGGACCAGCATCCGGTTCTCGGGGTTGTCCTCGATGTAGAGGATCTTCGCCTTCTTGCCGTCGCGACGGACAATCGGTGCGGGCATGAACGTCCTTTAGGCCTGACCTGCGCTCCCGCTGAGCGGCAGCGTGAAGTGAAAGGTCGAGCCCTGGCTCTCGCGGCTTTCCGCCCAAATGCGGCCTCGATGCAATTCGACGAACTTCTTGCTGATGGCCAGACCGAGACCGGTCCCGTCGGCCTGCTGGGCCAGCGGATTGTCGAGCCGCTGGAAGGGCTCGAACAACCGTCCCAGATCGTTGGGGGCGATGCCGATCCCGGTGTCGGCCACCGTCACGTGCACGTGCTCGCTCTCGTGCCGGACCTGCACCAGCACGCGTCCGGCGTGCGTGAACTTGATGGCGTTGGACACGAGGTTCAGCATCACCTGCTTGATCCGCGTGCGGTCGCCCTCGATGGGCGGCAACCCCACCGGCACGTCCTTCTCGAGCTTCACGCGCTTGTCGCGCACCAGCGGGAGCGAGGACTCGATGCACTCCTCGACCACGTCGAGCAGGTCCACCTTCTCCTGGCGCATCTCGAACTTGCCGGACTCGATGCGGGAGAAGTCGAGGATGCCGGTGATCAGCTCGAGCAGGTGGCGGCTCGAGTTGTGAACCGAGCGCACGTAGGCCTCCTGCCGCTCGGTGAGGTCGCCGTCCAGGCGGTTCAGCAGCACCTTGGAGAAGCCGATGATCGAGTTCAGCGGGGTCCGCAGCTCGTGCGACATGTTGGCCAGGAACTGCGACTTGAGGCGACTGGCCTCCATCAGCCGGGCGTTGGAGGTGGCCAGGCCCTCGTACAGCCGGGCGTTCTCCAGCGAGATCGCCGCCTGGGTGGCCAGCAGCAGGAGCACGTCGAGCTCCTGATCGTCGTAGATCTCGCCCGAGAGCTTCTCGCCGAGCAGCAGGATGCCGTTCAGCTTGTTCTCGACCTTCAGCGGCACGATCAGCGCGGCCTTGATCGCTTCGAGCTCGCCCTCCGCCGTCTCGAAGTATTTCGCGATGCGCGGGTTGAGCTTGGCTTCTTCCTTGACCAGCAGGCCTTCGGTGCTGGTCAGCCACTGCACGATGGGGCTGTCGGCGCGGATCGCGTCCGGCCCCGCGCTCTCCTCCAGCGTGGTCTCCTCGCGGTAGTTCACGAAGATGCCGGAGACCGGATCGTGGATCATCAGGGTGGCGTGGGTGGCCGGGATGCCGCCGACCAGCCCGTGCACCAGCGAGTCCACCAGCTCGTTGAAGTTCAGGATCGAGCTCATCCGCTTGCTGAGGTGCAGGAGCGTCTCGTAGCAGCCCTGCCGCTTGCTGAACATCATGCGCTGGACGCGGTCGTCCAGTCCCTGACCCAGTGGGGACAGCAGCAGCGTGATGATGGCGCCGACCGGCACGATGACCCAGAGCGCGCTGGCTTCCTTGAGGTCGAAGTAGTCCTCGGTCACCGACACCGCCACGCCGAGCAGGATCGTGATGACGGTGCCGACCAGCGCGTACACCGCGGTCTTCTTCACCGCCACCGCCACCGCGAAGAGGCGGTAGCGGACGATCGAGGTGCCGAGCATCAGCGCGAAGACCATGTTGGCCGGGATGCCCACCGGGTACACGAGGTCGGCGGCCGGGATGAAGCGGGCCAGGATGAAGCGGGCGAAGTCCACCATGCCGCCGGTCAGGCTCACCAGGGTGCCGAGCAGGATGAGCGTGCCGCGGTTGCGGCGGAAGCTGGAGTCGAGGCCCCGGTTGGACCTCACCATCTGGATGAGGCCGTAGATCATGAAGCCGTTGAAGAACAGGAAGTACGGCAGGTAGAGAGGACCGGTGGCCGGCGCCCAGCCCCAGTAGGTGCTCTTGACCCCCGTCATGAACAGCGAGGAGCCCGAGAGGTTGATCAGCTCGTAGACGAAGGCGCCGGTGTAGGCCAGCACCAGCGAGGGGCGGTGCCGGGTGGTGCTGTCGAGGAAGATCAGGATGAAGTGGTAGTAGAAGGCCGGCAGCGCGATGACGCCGACGTGGATGAGGATCTCGGTCAGATAGGCGGTCCACTCGTCGGGGCTGGCCCGCAGCAGGAAGACGCCAAAGTTCCACAGCGCCATCGAGGAGGCGAAATAGGCGAAGACCCGGTTGAGGCGGCTCCCCGGGTTGCGCAAGAGCGACAGCGCAGCCAGGGAGACGTTGAGGACGAACGCTACGAGCGGGAGAAGGTTATGCGGGCTCACGCCCATTCCCCTCGGATGATTCGAGAGGAAGGTGGACCTTGTCCTTCTGACGCTGGGCGTCGATCTCGTCCTTCAAGATGCCGAAGATGACGAGGTCCCAGTAGCGCTCGCCGTCGAACCCGGCCTGGCGCAGGACACCTTCCTGGCGGAATCCGTTGCGGCGCAGGGAGTTCATGCTCAGGACGTTGTACTCGTACACTTTCGCCTCGATGCGCCGCAGTCCCAGCACATCCACGCCATAGTACGAGATGAGTTTACCTGCTTCGACGCCGAAACCCCGCTTCATTGCTCGCGGGTCCGAGATGATCGTTTCCAGGAAGGCGTACCCCTCCAGCAGGTGGATGTTGAAGAGCCGGACGACGCCCACCGGCTTGTCCCAGCCCCGGTTGGCCTCGACCACGAGCACCACCTGGGTCGGGTCGGTCAGCACGGCCTCGTAGAAGGCGGGGGATTTGTCCCACACGTGCTTGTAAGCGTTGAGAAACTCGCTGCCCACCATGCGCTCGAGGAACGGATCGTCTACCCAGGCGGCGAGCAGATCGAGGTCACGAGGCGCCAGCGTGCGCAGATAGACGCGCGTGCCACGGGAAATGACCACGCCCGACTCAGGCGGTCGTGGGCGCGGCTCCGCGGGTGGCGGGGCGTCCGGCCCCTGCGGCTCCACCGCGATCACATTCCAGGACCGGTCCAGAGCGCGAAGGCGGTGAGCGTCCCCGTTTCCTTGAGCGCCCGGCACACGATCGGGTTGGCGCGCAGCACCAGTGTGCCTCCGGTGTGCGCCTCGAGGAGCCGACGGGCTTCGAGGAGGGCGGCCACGCCTACGGCGTCGACGCCGGTCACCGCATCCAGGTCTACCAACAGCGCCGTGCGGCCCTGATCGATGGCCGCCCGAACCTCGGCCCGCAGGGCGGGCGCGGTGGCGGCGGTCAGAGGGCCGGCCAGCAGGCGCACGCGCGTGAAGCCGTCACCGGCTTGCTCGGTGCGCGCATCCGGCTCGGCCACCGCTCCGGCGCTCATTGCGGTGAGCCTAGAAATCGATCTCGACGCGGACCGTCGGGAAACCGAGGGACCGCTCGTCGGGCTGGACCTTGATCAGCTGACCATGGTCGCCGAGGTAGAACGCGTCCCTGTTCGAGAACGCCCGGTGACGCCAGCCGCGCTTGTCCACCGTGAAGGGCAGACGGAACACGCCGGTGAAGGGCGCCGGGCCGAACTTGGCGGACGGGGTCGAGGCTGATTCCGAGCAGGGTGGCCCGGGAACGGGCCGAGATCGGGAAGCCGAGCACGTCGGTCGGCGTGAAGGTCCCGTCGTTGAGATTGATCAACGGCAGGGTGCGCGGCGGCTTCGCCGTCGTGTCGATGACGACCTGCATCGAGCCCTTGAACGTCCCGGTCATCGCGACGAACTCGGGAGCGTCCGTGGTGTTGTCGAGGTTGATGACCACCGCGAAGGTGCCGTCCACCGAGCCGCTGCCGGTCGCCGTCTCGATCGCATCGTTGCCGACCGCGGTGATGGAGCACGGCTTGTCGGCGCGCGTCAGCAGTCCGAGGCCGACCAGCAAGTGGACGAGGTCGACGGGACACAGCGGTGAGCCGAGCTTGGCCGTGCCCTGCAGAGCGGCCGTCGCGGTCCGGAGCGTCGGCATCGACAGGTCGTCGAGCGACATGTTCTCCGTGACCTCGTACAGCGTGGCGTCGATCTTCTTCTTGCCGTCGTGGGCCGATGCCGCGGGCACTGCCGCGTACACCGTGCACATCAAACTCACGACCGCGGCCGCTCGATGCCCGTACCGTTTCATGCGTTTCTCCTGGCCCGTCGTTGGCCGATAGTCTCCGGCCATTGCCCCCTATTGGCGGCGCCCAGGATAGAGCAAGCCGAGTACCAGATCGACGCTTCGATCATAACCTATTGAAACCCTTCGCGATCTCGCGCGCTCACCGCGACCGAACGCCGGCAATTCCGGCTGATTCCTGGCCAGTCGTCCACGGCTGCCTGACACCACCGGCAAGAAACTGATCATGCGCTCGGCGCGGGCGGCGCGTCATCGGCGCGCGTCCAGGCCAGCAGGCTGATCCCGGCCAGGAACGTCTCGCGCGTCTCGAGGACCTCGAATCCGGCCTCCCGCAGCGCGGCCCGGAACTCGTCCGGACCGAGGTAGCGGCGGGTGACGTGCCGGAAGAGCTCGAAGAGGGCGGTGGGCAGCAGCCAGCGCAGTGAGCGCACGGCCTGCCCACCAGCCGCGCTGCCGCCGTACCTCCGCGAAGGTCGCCACGACGTGGGCGGGCCGCGTGTAGGTCAGGAAGACCGCGTGGCCGCCCGGGGCGCAGCGCGCGCCGGCACGCGGCCAGGAGCCCCTTCGGATCCGGATGCCAGTAGAGCGTGTGCATGCTCACGAGGACGTCGAAGCTCCCGGCGCCGGGGATCGGATCCCGCGCGGCGTCGGCGTGATGGAAGCTGAGCGAGAGACCGCTGTCGGAGTGGTGACGCCGACCCACCTCGACCAGATGGGCGACCGAGTCGACACCCACGACGGTCCAGCCCTCGCGAGCCAGGCGCACGGCCAGGGTGCCCGTGCCACACGACACGTCCAGCACGCGGGTCGCCGCCGGCGGTCCCGGCGTCGCCGCCCGGGCGACCAGTCCGGCCACCTCGGCCAGCAGCGCCTCGTACGGCGGGAAGCCGCGCACGACGGCGTCGTAGGTCAGGCCGTAGCCGATCGCGATGAGCCGCTCGACGGGCGGCTGAGTCGACGATCGATTCCGCATGGCGTCGGCCAGCTCCAGACCTACTCCGTGGCGTTCTTACGCGCCCACACGAGCAGGCTGGCGCCGTTGAGGAAGGTCCGACGGGTCTCGAGCACCTCGAAGCCGGCCGCCGCGAGGTTCCGGCTGAACTCGTTCTCGCTCCAGTAGTGCGGGCCGACTTGCCGCCGCGCCGCCTCGAACATGCGGTGCGGCAGCAACCACAGCAGCAGACAGCGCAGCGCCGCCGCGGTCCCGAGCTGCGCGCGCATCGCGCGGAACGTCGCGCGCACCTCGACGCGACGGGTGTGGTTCACGAAGAGCGCGTGGCCGCCGGGCTTGAGCACGCGGTGGGCGTCGGTCAGCAGCGTCAGCGGGCTCGCGTGCGCGTAGAGCGTGTGAACGTTGACGACCATGTCGTACGACGCGTCACGGAGCTTGGCGCTCGACAGATCCCCCTGGGTGAAGGCCAGGTTGGCCAGTCGCTTGGCCCGGCGCTTCTCGCGCGCGAGCTCGACCAGCGCGCCGTACGGCTCGAGGCCGAGCACGGAGAAGCCCGCCTCGGCCAGGACGAACGTGAGGTTGCCGGGGCCGCAGTCCACGTCGACGATCTGGTACGCCCGACGGTCGGGCGTGCCCGCCGGCCGACGCCTCCACGACGCCCAGCACCTCGGCCCGCAGCTGCTGGTAGGGCCCGAACTGATCGAAGATGTAGTCGTAGACGAGGCCGTAGACGATCGACAGCATCCGGTCGACCGCCCACTGCAGCCCGCCATGCAGGGAGCTCATCACCACCTCCGCGGCGGCCGCCGGGCCTCCGGCCTGCGCGCCGGTCTGCGGTTGCACCACCGCCTCCGCGTCAGGCGCGCTCCGCGAGAACCTTTTCGACGGTCCCGCGGAGCTCGTCCGACGTGAACGGTTTGAGGAGTATCGCGCTGAAACCCATACGGTTGGCCTCGTTGACGATCTCGGGCGTGCCATGCCCGGTGACCAGGACCACGGCCATGCCGGGATGGAGAGTGCGAGCCTGCGCGAAGACTTCGAAGCCAGTCATGCCGGGCATCTTGTAGTCGAGCACCACCAGGTCGAACGGCTCCTTGCGCAGGAGCTCGATCGCCATCTCGCCCCGGTTGGCGCCCTTGACCGCGTAGCCCAGGGCCTGCAGCACGTTCACGCACAGGACGACGACTGGACTGGCGTCGTCGACGACGAGGATCTTTTTCTTGGCCGTCGTCACTTCGTCGGGGCCATCGCCGGGACGTCCGGCGCACTGCTGGTCAGGGTCTCGTAGTGATGCGTGATCTCCTCGAGGCGGCCGGGCGGGATGCGAAGGAACGCGTCCGCCACGGTCGGATCGAAATGGCTGCCGGAGCCGCGCGTGATCTCCTCGCGCGCCTCCTCGACCGGCATCGCGGTGCGGTACGACCGGTTGGAGGTGATCGCGTCGAACACGTCGGCGACGGTCACCACGCGGGCCACCAGGGGAATGTCCTCACCCTTGAGCGCGTCGGGATACCCGGTGCCGTCGAAGCGCTCGTGGTGCCAGCGCACGGCGCAGGTCTCCCGGGCCAGGAAGCGCAGCGGCTCCAGGATCTTGGCGCCCACCACCGGATGGCTCTTGATGATCGCGAACTCCTCCGCCGTCAGCCGGTCCGGCTTGCGCAGGATCGAGTCCATGATCGAGAGCTTGCCGAGGTCATGGAGCATCGCGCCGCGACGGATGACCTCGACCATGTCGGAGTTGAGCCCGAGGACCTGGGCGACGTCGGCGGCGTAGAGACCCACCCGCGCCGAGTGGCCCTTCAGGTAGCGGTCCTTGGACTCGATCGCGTTGACGAACGCGGTGATCGTGTCGACCAGGTTCCGCTCGACGTTGTCGCGCAGGATCATCTTCTGCAGCGCGACCGCGGTGGTCTGGGCATAGCCCAGCAGGAGCTCGCGCTCGTCGGGGACGAAGGCGCCGTTGGCCGCCTCGCGGGCCAGGCACACCACGCCCATCGACGATCCCAGACCGGGAATGACGGCGGCGATCGCGTCGACCGGGTCGCCGGGCGCGCTCAGGCTGAACGTCTGGCGGCCGGCGGTGGCCACCAGGCTCTCGAACGAGCGCTGCAGCATGGCCAGCAGCCCGTTGACCAGCGTGGCCCCGCCCTGGTGCCGGGAGTTGAACTGGCCGTGCTCGTCCCGCAGCAGCACCAGCGCGGCGTCGCTCTTCATGCTCTGCACGAACAGCCGGAGTACCTGCTCGACGAAGGCGACCGGCTCGAGCCCTTGCAGGGCGAGGTCGCCGATCTTGAACAGGACTTCCACACCGGTCTGGCGGCGCGCGAGCTCTTCAGCGAGGCCGGCCGGCAGCGGCGTCTGCCCGTCCCACTTCTGCCGGTCGGCGCGGACGCGCTGGAGCAGATCCTGGATCTCCCGGATGGAGAAGGGCTTTGGCAGATAGTCGTAGGCGCCGTGGCGCAGGCCAAACACCGCCGAGTTGATCGAGGGATTGCCGGTGATGAGCACCACGGGCGTGCCCGGCTGCCGCGCCTTCACGGCGCGCAGCAGATCGAGGCCCGACAGGCCCGGCATCTTGATGTCGGAGACGACGAGGTCGAAGGCCTCGGCGGCGATCACGCTCAGCGCCTGCTCGGCGGCGGCCGCCTGGCTGACCACGCAGCCGTTGGCCGAGAATGCCGAGACCAGGAACCGGAGCAGCGATGCGTTGTCGTCGACGACGAGAACGCGCAGCGTCTCGGGAGCGGCGGTCACCAGCGCGGGCGAGGCCATCATTGCCCCCTATTTGGTGGTGGACATCTGGTTCAGGAAGTCCATCCACTGGCGCGTGAGCACGCCGTCGTTGGGAAACGTCAGCCCTTCGAACTCCTGCGGCAGCGCGGACATGATCTGCTTGGCGGTGTCGGCGACCATCGCCTGCTCGGCGGGCGAGGCTGGCGATGCCGGCGCCGCCATCGCGGCCAGCGACTCGACCGTGAGCGCGGGCGCCGCGGGGGCGGTAATCACCGGCTCGGCCACGATGGGCGCGGCGGCCAGCGGCGCGTTCACGATGGGCTCGGCCACGGGCGCGACGAGCGTGAGGACTGGCGGCGTCACGATCTCGGCCGGGGCGTCGGCGCGGACCTCGGGGCTCTTGCCTCCGAGCAGCGCCTGGGCCAGATCCTTGAAGGACACGCGCTCACCGACCGGCTCGACGACGGGCTTGGCCACCGGCTCCAGGCTCGGGCGAGGCGCAACGTCGCTGAGGCTCCGCGGCGTCACGCGCTCCACGCGCCCACCCAGCGACGGGATGCTGGTCGCGACGGGCTTGGCCAGCGGCGGCAGCGGCGCGGTCGTCGGAGCGGGCGCGGCCGACGCGATCGTGCGCGTCGTCGTCGTCACCATCGGGCGCGCGGCGACCGGCGCGATCACCGGCTTGTCCTCGTTCACGAGCGACTTGGCAACCACGGGCTCGACCACGATCGGCTTGATCGGCTCGGGCACGCTCGGCTCGACACGAGGGGCTTGACGGCCACCGGCTCGGGCGCGCTCAGCTCGACGGCGACCGGCTCGAGGACAACGGGCTCGGCCACACGCGACTCGGCGGCCACTGGCTCAGGCTTCACGGCCACAGGCTCGGGCACGCTCAGCTCGACAGCCACCGATTTAAGGACGACGGGCTCGGCCCGGTCTCGACCGCCACCGACGCGGGCGCGATCGGCTCGACCACGACGGGCTTCGCCGCAACCGGCTCCACCATTGCCGGCTCGGCCGCCACGGGTGCGGGAGCCACCGGCTCAGGCTGACGAAGCACGACGGGCTCGACGACGGGACGTGGCAGCTCGAGGCTCGGCGCCACGGCGGCGGTCTGACGGTTGATCATGCTCACCACCGACCCGATCTCACGCGACGCCGCACCGCGCTCGCTGGCGCGGGTGCCGTTCAGCGTGGCCTCGGGCTGGCTCGGCTTCGTGAGCCGGGGAGCCATCGGGCGCGCTGCGCCGTTTCCGTTCATGGCGATGACGTTCTCACTGGCCGGACCGCGGGTCGGCTCGGCCCCGAGCACGGAGGCCTGGGGCACGCGATCGACCGCCGGCGGCGGGGCCAGCCGTCGGATCCGGGAGAGCGCCTCGAAGTACACGGTGGCGACACCGTCCACCTCCAGGTGGCGGACCTCCACGCAGTCGACCTCGGGGAAGCCCAGCTGCTTGATCTTGCGCTGGAAGGCGTCGGGCATGCGCTCGACCACGAAGAGCAGCCGGGGCGGCCGCTCCTCGGAGAGCACACAGCCTGGATAGAGACGCTGCAGCGCCTGCGGGTACTCGAGGGACCAGGAATACGCCTCGACGGCCTTGAGGATCATCTCCTCGTTGGCCGTGAAGCCGACCGCGATGAGAACGAGCGTTCCGGCGGCGTCCATGGCGACGACGTCGATCGTGGAGTGGCCGAGCAGCAGACGGGCATCGAGCGCGGCGAGGCCGGGCTCGATTCCATCGAGGTTCTCGACGACGAGCGTCTGCAGCTTTGCGGCATCTTCGACATGGAGCTTCTTGACGGCCAGTCTCATTCCCCGCTCCTCGGCTGTGCGGCCGGGTCCCCCGGCTATCTCGCGCTACCGCTTTTGAGCAAAGGGGGTACCAAACCCGACTCTGATCCATAACACCCCGAGAGACAAAGATTTTTCCTCACCGAGGGTCATCTGGAAGGGGTGGGTCTGGTTGATTCCTGGCCGTAAACCGTGCGCCAGGTAGTCCTGGCCGGGTGGAAAGTATCCGGACTCAGGAGGGGTCTTCGGTGAGCTTCTTCCGCAGAGTCTGGCGAGTGATTCCGAGGATCTTCGCGGCCTCGCTCTTGTTGCCGTTGACCTGCCGGAGGACCTTCAGGATGTAGGACTTCTCCACTGACGCCAGCGTGCGGGGCTCGCGGGACACCTCTTCGGGCGCCGGGGTCTCGACGTCGCCGGTGACCGGCATCGGCAGCTGGTCGGCCTCGATCGTGTCCCCGGTGCTCAGGATGACCAGCCGCTCGATCAGGTTCTTCAGCTCCCGCACGTTGCCGGGCCACCCATAGGACAGAAGCAAGGTCTCGGTCTCGGGGGCCAGGCGCTTGACCGCCTTGTGGAACGTGTTGTTCGCCTCGGAGAGGAAGTGCCGCCCCAGCGGCAGGATATCCTCGCGGCGGTCGCGGAGCGGGGGGATCGTCAAGGGGATGACGTTGAGCCGATAGAACAGGTCTTCGCGGAACTTGCCTTCCTTGACCATCCCCTCGAGCGAACGGTTGGTCGCCGCGGTCACGCGCACGTCGACCTTGATGTCCCGGGTCCCGCCCACCCGCTTGAACGTGCGCTCTTGCAGGCAACGCAGCAGCTTGGCCTGGCTGGCGACCGGAATCTCCCCGACCTCGTCGAGGAAGAGCGTGCCGCCGTCGGCCAGCTCCATCAGGCCCTTCTTCGTCGACTTGGCGTCGGTGAATGCGCCCTTCTCGTGACCGAACAGCTCGCTCTCGAAGAGCGTCTCGGTGATGGCCGCGCAGTTGACTTCCATGAATGGCGAGTTGCGCCGGTTGCTCTCGAAGTGCAGCCCACGGGCGACCAGCTCCTTGCCCGTGCCGCTCTCGCCCTGGACGAGAATGGTGTGCGCCTCGCTCTGGGCGAGCTGGGTGATGACCTCGCGCAGCCGCCGCGTGGGCGCCGCCTCACCGATGATCTGCGAGGTCCGGTACTTGCCCTCCTCGAGTCCCTGCAACCGGTTGATTTCGCGCCGCGCCTTGACCTCTTCCAGCGCCCGCGAGACGGAGATCCGGAGCTTCTCGAGGTGCTGGAAGGGCTTCTCGAGGTAGTCGGTGGCGCCGTTCTTCATCGCCACCACCACGCTTTCGATGTGTCCGAAGGCGGTGATCATGATGACCGCGGTCTGTGGGTGCTTGGTGCGCAGGTCACGCAGGACCTGGATGCCGTCGACGTCGGGCAGGCGCAGGTCCACCAGGGCCAGGTCGGGGTCGACCTGGTCGGCCAGCTCCAGCCCTTCCTTGCCGGTGCCGGCCATGTGGACTTCGATGTTGTCCTGGCCCAGTACCCGGGACACGAGCGTGCGGATGTTCCGTTCGTCGTCGATGACCAGGACCGAGTTCATACCCGATTGTAGCTGAACAGCCCCGCCCGTTAATAAACTATCCAAGTGGTAACTAAACTCCCGCCCACCCAGCTAGTCCGGTCGGGTTTCGGCCATGAAATGCACGCAAAAACACACCCTTGGGTGCCTTGAGGCGGTGTGGCACATCTCTCGCTACCAGGCGGTCAGCGTGGAAGAAAGACCGACAGGCCCCATCCGGATGACCGCAAGACCCGGGGTGACCGAGCTGCTCAAGCAGCTCATCCAGATCGGCATCGCGCTCACCAGTGAGCGCGAGCTGTCCACCCTGCTCGAGCGGATCGTCGCCGAGGCCCGGCGGTTCACGAACGCCGAGGCGGGAACCCTCTTCCTCAGGTCGGAGGACGAGCTTCGCTTCGCCGTGACTCAGAACGACGTCCTGGCCGAGCGGATGGGCGACAAGGAAATGCGCCGGTACTTCGCCAGCCAACCCCTCTGCCTGACCGAGCCGAGCCTGGCGGGCTATGTCACGCTGACCGGTCAGTCGATCAGCCTGCCGGACGCCTACGAGGTGTCAGCCACCAAGCCCTACGTGTTCAACCGAACGATCGACGCGCGCCTGCAATACCAGACCGGATCGGTGCTGGTGGTGCCGCTGCAGGAGCCGAGCGGTGAGGTCATCGGCGTGCTCCAGCTCATCAACGCGCGGGACGCCGCGGGCGTCGTGGTGCCGTTCGACAAGGAGCTCGAGGGCCTGGTCCAGGCCCTGGCCTCGCAGGCCGCGGTCGCGATCCGCAACACCCGACTCGAGGAGCTGTCCTTCAAGGACCCGCTCACCGGCGTGTTCAATCGGCGCTACTTCAGCGTGCGCCTGGACGAGGAGTCCAAGCGGCACACGCGCTTCGCCGAACCGCTGTCGCTGGTGCTCATCGACCTCGACCGCTTCAAGTGGATCAACGACGAGCTCGGGCACCGGGCCGGCGATGACACCCTGAAGGAAGCGGCCCGCGTCATCAGCGCCAACTCGCGCAGCTTCTCGATCGTCACGCGCTACGGCGGTGACGAGTTCGCCATCCTCCTCGTGAACACGCCGAAGGCCGGCGCGGTCAAGTACGCCCAGCGCATCAAGGACGTGATCGAGCGGCATCCCTTCCCGCACGGGCCACTCACGGTGAGCGTGGGCGTGGCCGCGATGCCCGAGGACGCCGCCATCAGCGAGGACCTGATGCCCGCCGCGGACCGCGCCCTCTACGTCGCCAAGCGGCTCGGCCGCAACGCCATCGAAGTGGCTTGAAGGACATGGGGGGCCTTGAGAGGGCCCCCAAGCCCCCCACGCTTCGCGCCCCGGCGGTAGCCGTGGCGCTCCGCGCTGCCGGCTCGGCGCCGCCACGCGCCGCCGCCCGACGCCACTCCTAGCCTCCGCCGTATACTCAGCCATGGCCGCGAGCGACCTCGACCTCCTCGAGCGCATCCAGCGCCGCGTGCTCTGGCTGAGCGCGTGGATGGTGCACCACGCCAACACCGGGCGCCCGGGCGACGGTCTCAAGGTCGGCGGCCACCAGGCCTCGTCGGCCTCGGTCGTCAGCCTGCTGACCGCGCTGTACTTCCGGGCGCTGCGCCCCACCGATGTGGTGGCGATGAAGGCCCACGCCTCGCCCGCGTTCTACGCGATCCAGTACCTGCGCGGCCGTCTCGGCGTCGAGGATCTCCGGGCGCTCCGCGAGTTCGGTGGCCTGCAGGCCTATCCCAGCCGGCGCAAGAACCCGTCGCGTGGTGGATCTGTCGACGGGATCGATGGGACTGGGCGCGGTCGCCGCCACCTTCGGCGGCCTGGCCGCCCGCTATCTGCTCGATCACGGTGGCGCCGCGATGCCCGAGCGCTTCGTCGCGATGGTCGGCGACGCGGAGCTGGACGAGGGCAACGTGTGGGAGGCGCTGGGCGAGGAGGTCGTCGGGCGGCTCGGCAACGTGCTGTGGATCGTCGACGTCAATCGCCAGAGCCTCGACCGGGTCATGGCCGACGCGCGGCCGCGGCAGCTCGCCGAGATGTTCCGCGCGGGTGGCTGGCGCGTCGAGGAGCTGCGCTGGGGCCGACAGCTGCACGCGCTGTTCGCTCGGCCCGGCGGTGAGCGCTTGCAGGCGCGCCTGGAGGCGATGTCCAACGTCGACTATCAGCGGCTTCTGCGCGTTCCGGTCGGCGGGCTGCGCAAGGCCCTGGTGACCGACGCCGCGGGCGGCATCGACGGCGCGCTCGACCGCCTACTCGCCGACGTGAGCGACGATCGGCTGGCCGCGCTCGTGTCGGACGTCGGCGGCCATGACCTGGCGCTGATCCTCGACGCCTACGACGCGGCCGCGCGGGAGCGTGAGCGGCCGTCGGTGATCCTGGCGCACACCATCAAGGGCTGGGGCCTGCCGTTTGCCGGCGACCCGCTCAATCACACGATGGTCACGAGCCCAGCGCAGATGGAGGAGCTGCGGGCTGCGTTCGGCGTGGCGCCCGGGGAGGAGTGGGCCGGGTTCGCGCCCGGCACGCCGGAGGCGAATTTCATCCGCGCCCTGCCGCCGCTGTTCTCGGCCCCGCCGGCGCGGCCGGCGCCGGTCATCCCCGATGCGCTCGAGGAGACCTATCCCGACGAGACCTCGACGCAGGAGGCCTTCGGTCGGGTCCTGGCCGCGCTGGGGCGCCAGCCGACTGGCGATGCGGTGGTGACGGTGTCGGCCGATGTGGCGGTCACCACGCATCTGGCCGGCTGGATGAACCGCAAGGGCATCTACTTTCCCGACGCGCGGCCGGATCCGTTCGCCGACACGCCCCAGGCCCTGCGCTGGCGGGAAGGGCCGCGGGGCCAGCACGTGGAGATCGGCATCGCCGAGCACGATCTCTTCCTGCTCCTGGCCGCGCTGGGCCTGACCGCCGAGCTCTCGGGCCAGACGCTGCTGCCGATCGGCACGCTCTACGACCCGTTCATCACCCGCGGTCTCGACGCGCTCTATCACGCGCTCTACTGCGGCGCGCGCTTCATCGTGGTGGCCACGCCGTCCGGGGTGTCGCTGTCGCCCGAGGGCGGCGCCCACCAGTCCGTCATCACGCCGGGCATCGGCGTCGCCTTGCCGGACCTCGCTTACTACGAGCCGGCGTTCGCGCGCGAGGTGGAGTGGATCCTGCTCGCGGGCCTGCGCGCGGTGGCCGAGCGGCGCGAGAGTCTCTATCTACGTCTCAGCACCGCGCCGGTCGATCAGCGGCTGGCGCCGCCGGCCGACGACGCGCACCGTGCGGCGGTGCTGGCCGGGGGCTACCGGTTGATCGATGGCCGCGGCGCCGACGGGTGGAACGCCGAGGCGGCCGTGCACCTCTTCGCCACTGGCGCGGTGGTGCCGCAGGCCGTCGCCGCGGCCGCAGCGTCTGCGCGAGCAGGGCGCCTTCCCGAGCCTGTTCGTCGTGACCAGTCCCGATCATCTCTACCGCGGACTCCGCGAGCCGCGGCCGTATCTGGAGACGCTGGTGAGCGCCGACGAGGAGGACGTGCCGGTGGTGTCGGTGCTCGACGGCCACTCCCACGCGCTCGCGTTCCTGGGTGGAGCGCTGGGCGTGCCCCAGCTCGCGCTCGGCGTGGACACGTTCGGGCAGTCCGGCACGCGGCGGGATCTGTATCGGCACTACGGGATCGATACCGACGCGATCGTCGCGGCCGCCCGGACCTTCCTGGGCTAGCAGGGTATACTTCGAGCATCCCCATGACCACTCTCGCCGCCGATCGCAAGTCCTCGCTCCGCCGTGAGCTCGAGGGCGTCGTGGGTCCGGGCGGCGTGCTCTCGGAGCCCGACGAGCTCCTGGTCTACGAGTCGGACGGCCTCACGCTCTTCCGCGCGCTGGCCGACTTCGTCGTGTTCCCCACGTCGGCCGAGCAGGTGGCGGCGGTCGTCCGCCTCGCCGGCCGCGAGGGACTGCCGTTCGTGGCCCGCGGCGCCGGCACCGGGCTCTCCGGCGGCTGTCTGCCCGCCGAGGGCGGCATCGTGCTGTCGCTGATGCGGATGAATCGCGTGCTCGAGGTCGACTACGACAACCAGATCGCGGTGGTCGAGCCCGGGCTGGTCAATCTCCACCTGTCGTGGGCGGTCGGTCCCCAGCGGCTTCTACTACGCGCCCGATCCCTCGAGCCAGCAGGCCTGCACGATCGGCGGCAACATCGCCAACAACTCCGGCGGGCCGCACACGCTGAAGTACGGCGTGACGATCAATCACGTTCTCGGCCTCGAGGTCGTCATGCCCGACGGCGAGATCGTGTGGCTGGGCGGCCGCACGCGCGAGGCGCTGGGCTACGACCTGGCCGGCGTGTTCGTCGGCTCCGAGGGCACCTTCGGCATCGCCACCAAGATCGTCGTGCGGATCCTCCGCAAGCCGGCAGGCGGTGAAGACCGTGCTCGCGGTCTTCGACCAGATCGAGCAGGCCTCCGCGGCGGTGTCGGCGATCATCGCGCGCGGCCTCGTGCCGGCGGCCATGGAGATGATCGACCAGCTGACCATCCAGGCGGTGGAGGACGCGTTCGGCTGCGGCTACCCGCGTGACGCGGCGGCGGCGCTGCTGATCGAGCTCGACGGGCTCGCCGCCGGGCTGGACGCCCAGGCCGAGCGCATCGTCGCCGCGTGTCGCGACTCGGGCGCGCGCGAGGTGCGCGCCGCCGCCGACGAGGCCGAGCGCCAGCTGCTCTGGAAGGGCCGCAAGTCGGCGTTCGGCGCCTACGGCCGCATCTCGCCCGCCTACATGGTGATGGACGGCGTCATCCCGCGCACGCGGCTGCCGCTACGTGCTGCACCGCGTGAACGAGATCGTCGCCGCGCACGGACTGCGCGTGGGCAACGTGTTCCACGCCGGCGACGGCAATCTGCACCCGAACATCCTCTACGATCCGCGCAAGCCCGGCGAGGAGGCGCGGGTGGTGGCGGCCGGCGCCGAGATCATGAAGGTGTGCGCGGAGGTCGGCGGCTCGATCTCCGGCGAGCACGGCATCGGGCTGGAGAAGGCCGACTTCATGCCGTTCATCTTCTCCGAGGCCGACCTGGCGTTCATGCAGCGGCTGAAGAGCGCGTTCAACCCCACCGGGCTGTGCAATCCGGGCAAGGTGTTTCCCACGAAGAAGTCGTGCGGGGAAGCCGGGCGCCGTCGCCTACCGGCCGCACCCGATCGAAGAGCGGGGCCTCGCCCAGCGCTTCTGAGCGCGGGCGGTACGTCGGCGGTTGGCCACGCTGCTCGACAAGCTCCACGCCGCCGTCGGTGCCGCCCACGTTCTGACCGGAGTCGAGCTGTCGCCCTTCGTGGTCGAGGGCCGCACGCCCGACGCCGCGGTCTTCCCGGGCTCGGCCGCCGAGGTTGCCGCCGTGGTGCGCGGTGGCGGCGGAGGCCGGCGTGCCGATCATGCCGTGGGGCGGCGGCACCGCCGTCGACGTCGGCGCCGCCCCGCCGCGTGCCGGCATCGTGCTCGGCCTGCGCCGGCTCGGTCATCTGCTCGAGCACGAGCCCGGCGACCTGACGGTCACCGCCGAGGCCGGCATGACGATCGCCGATCTGCAGACCGCGCTGCGCGCGCGCGGCCAGTGGCTGTCGCTCGATCCGCCCGACGCCGAGCGCGCGACGCTCGGCGGCGTGGTGGCGGCCAACGCGTCGGGACCGCGGCGCCAGCTCTACGGCACCGTGCGCGATCTGCTGATCGGAGTGACGGTGGTCACCGCCGACGGCTCGCTCGTGCGCGGCGGCGGCAAGGTCGTGAAGAACGTGGCCGGCTACGACCTGCCCAAGCTCTTCGTCGGCTCGCTACGGAACGCTCGGCGTCATCGTGGAGACGACGTTCAAGCTACGCCCGCTGCCCGACGAGGAGCGGCTGGTGGCGGTGCGCTTCGATCGCCTGAAGGACTGCGGCGCGGCGGCGCGGACGCTGCTGGCCGGCGATCTCATCCCGAGCGCGCTCGAGCTCGCTCGACGGCGTCTGCGCCGCCACGCTCGGGCTCGCGGGCGGGGCGCCCGCGCTCGTGGTGGGATTCGACGGGGTGCGCCGAGCAGGTCGAGTGGCAGGTGACCGAGCTCGGGCGCGGTCGTCGGTTCGCTCGGCGGGCGCGACGCCGGTCTCTCTGCCGCCGGCCGGCGTGGGCGCGGCTCGCCGCCGTCGCTCGCGATGCGGTCGAGCTCGCCGTCGGCGGTGATGCGCTTCAGCGTGCTGCCGACCCAGGTGGCCGAGACGATGGAGCAGGGCGCGCAGGCCGCGCGCACAGCGCGGCCTGTCCAGCGCGTGGGCGGCGCACGCCGGCGTCGGCGTGGTGACCGGCGCGCTGCTGGCCGGCGGCGAGACCGCCACCGTCTCGGCCGTGCTCGGTGACTGGCGCGCCATCGCGCGTGCCGGCGGCGGCCACGCCAATCTCGATGCGGGCGCCGCTCGCGGTGAAGTCGCAGGTGCCGGTGTGGGACGACCCCGGCGCGGCCGCGCGGATCATGCAGCGGATCAAGGCGCAGCTCGATCCGCAACAACGTGCTGAACCCCGGCCGCTTCGTGGCCGGGATCTGAACGCGCCATGGCCCACGCCACGTCCGATCCGCGCCGTCCGGGCCGCTCACGCTGCACGGGCTGAGCGTCGAGGGCGTCAACCAGTGCGTGCACTGCGGGTTGTGCCTGGCCTACTGCCCGACGTTCCGTGAGCTCGGCACCGAGATGGACTCGCCGCGGGGTCGCATCTTCCTCATCAAGTCGCTCGCCGAGGGCCGTATCGGACTCAGCGATCCCACCGTCGAGCACCTCTCGCTGTGTCTCGACTGCCGGGCGTGCGAGACCGCGTGCCCCTCCGGCGTGCCGTACGGTCGGCTGATCGAGGCGGCGAAGGCCGAGATCGAGCGCCAGCGGCCGGGCGGACCGGTGCGCCGGGTGTTCCGCTGGCTGAACTTCGGGCTGCTGCTCGGCCATCCGCGCGTGCTGGCCGCCGCCGCGATGGGACTGCGTCTCTACCAGGCCAGCGGCCTGCAGGCGCTCGTCCGCCGCTCGGGGCTGGCGCGGCTGCTGCCCGGCACGCTGCCGGCGTGGGAGGCCCTGCTGCCGCTCGATGCCCTCCGCGGCCGAGCGGGCGCCGCTGCCGCCGCTCACGCCGGCCGAGGGCGCGCGCCGCGGACGGGTCGCGCTGCTCACCGGCTGCGTGCAGTCGGTCGTCTTCGGCGCGCACAATCGCGCCACGGCGCGCGTGCTGGCGCGAAACGGCTGGGACGTGATGGCGCCGCCGCGGCCAGGGGTGCTGCGGCGCGCTCAACGCGCACGGCGGCGATCACGCGCGGGCCGTCGCGATGGCCAAGCGCACGATCGAGACGTTCGAGGCCGCGCGTGCCGACGCGGTCATCGTGAACACCTCGGGCTGCGGCGCCCACATGAAGGCGTTCGGCGCCCTGCTGGCCGGCGAGCCCGCCTGGGCGGCGCGCGCCGCGGCCTTCGCGGCGCACGGTCCAGGACGTCGCCGAGTTCCTCGCGCGCGAGCCGCTGCGCGGTCCGCTGCGTGCGGTGCCGATGACGGTGACGTATCACGACCCCTGCCACGTCGTGCACGGCCAGAAGATTCGCCGCCAGCCACGCGCAGCTGCTGGCCCAGATGCCCGGAGCTCCGCGTGGTCGATCTGCCGGAGTCCGACTGGTGCTGCGGCTCGGCGGGCATCTACAACCTGACGCAGCCCGAGATGGCCGATCGCCTGCTCCGGCGCAAGACGCGGCAACATCGAGTCGCGACGGGGGCGGAGGCGGTGGTCACCGCCAATCCCGGCTGCATTCTGCAGATCCAGGCCGGGCTGCGCGCGCAGGGTCTCGAGCTCCCCGTGCTGCACCTCGTGGAGATCCTCGACCGCGCGTACGGAGGGCAGAGCCGTCGTGAGTCAGCGTCCGAGGTCCACGCCCGACGAGCACAAGGCCACCGCGCCGCACAGGCGGTCGGCTGCTTCGTGCTCACGGTGTCCGACACCAAGACGCCGGAGACGGACACCGGGGGCCGGACGATTCGGGAGCTCCTCACCGCCGGCGGCCACACCGTGATCGGCTCCGCCATCGTGCGCGACGAGCCGGCCGACGTGGCCCGCGATCGTGCGCGACGGCGTGCGCCGATCCCGCGCGTGCAGGTGGTGATCCTCACCGGCGGCACCGGCATCACCTCGCGCGATTCGACGTTCGAGGCGGTCGAGGCCTTGCTCGACAAGCGACTGCCCGGCTTCGGCGAGCTGTTCCGCGTGCTCTCGTACGAGGACGTCGGCGCCGCCGCCATGCTCTCGCCGCGCGCAGATGGGCATCCACGCCCGGCGCATCGTCGTCTCGCTCCCCGGCTCGCCCAACGCGTGTCGGCTCGCGCTCGAGAAGCTGCTGCTGCCCGAGCTGGGTCATCTCGTGCGCGAGGTGAGTCGCTGATCGGGACGGGCGCGCTATACTGGGTCCGGGCTGCGTATCAAGGAGGTCGGGTATGTCTCGCTCGCGTCGTCAGCGTCCTGCTCGCGATCGTCCTCTGCGTCGACGCTCTCGGTGCCCGCTGGCGCCAGGGTCGGCACAAGAGGTGCAAGTACTGGCGGGAGGACGTCGCGGTGACCCCCGCGCCCGGAGCTCAGCCGCTTCAACGACCTGCTGGCCGACCTCGCCGAGCAGCTCAAGCCCGGCGCTCGTGTACGTCCGGGTCCGGCGGGGCGCGGGCGGCCGCGACACGGACGATCTGGAGCCCGGGCGAGCCGCGCCGCAGCAGCGGCTCCGGCTTTCGTCATCGACCCGAGCGGGTCTGATCGTGACCAACGCCCACGTGGTCGAGGACGCCGACCGGATTCAGGTGCAGCTGTCCGACGGACGGCGCTTCAGCGGCAAGGTCGTCGGTCAGGACAACCGCGTCGACCTGGCCCTGCGTGCAAGATCGAGGGCGCGACCAACCTGCCGACGCTGCCGCTCGGCGACTCCAATCGCCTGCGGGTCGGCGAGTTCGTCCTGGCGCTCGGCCATCCCTTCGGGCTCGAGCAGACGGTGTCGTTCGGGATCGTGAGCCGCAAGGGCGCCCCGCTCACGGTGGCCGCACCCGGCTTCGACTTCATCCAGACCGACGCGGCGATCAATCCCGGCAACTCGGGCGGTCCTCTCGTCAACATGGCCGGGCAGGTGGTCGGCGTGAACAGCATGGCGGCGCGCAACGGCTCCATCGGCTTCGCGATCCCGTCCAATCTGCTGAAGATGCTGGTGCCCCAGCTGGTCGACAAGGGCAAGGTCGAATGGGGCTGGCTCGGGGTCTCGATCACCGAGATCGGCGACGACGACCTCGGTCGGCTGAAGCTGCGCGAGGCCAAGGGCGTGCTCGTGCGCGGCGTGATGCCGGGCGAGCCCGCGGATCAGGGCGGCGTGACGCGCCGACGACGTGATCATCGCGCTCGACGGCACGCCCGATGGACGCGCCGCGCGACCTGCAGCGCGTGGTTCGTCCACGACCCCGGTCGGCAAGCGGGTCCGTGTCGTTGTCCTGCGCGCCGGCGAGCAGAAGGAGATGGAGGTGACGATCGGCCGCTACAAGGAGCCCGAGCGGTCCCCGAAATAGGTCAGGCGCGAGCCCGCGGGTTGCGAGGGCCGCTAGCGTCGCCTGCGCCCAGGGCTCCGCGAGCGTCGGCACCGGGCCGTAGCGAATGGTCTCGGTGATACCCATCCCAGCCTCCCAGTCCGCCGCCGCGTCCTCCAGCACCTGCTCGACCTCCAGCAGGAAGTAGCCCAGCCCGAACGCCTCACCGCCGGCCACGTCCAGCGGCCCGTCGAGCGCGCGCATCTTCACGTAGACGATGGCGTCCGGCTCGACGACGATCAGGGTGGCCGCCCGCCGCTCGGCCAGGTTGCGCGCGCTGGCGCTCTCGGCCTGGATGACGAGGCCGACCGTGCGCGAGTCGTACGCTCGGAGCTCCAGGTAGGACAGCCAGCATCGGGTGGGGCCGGCCCTCGGCGTCGACGGTCACCAGCGGCAGGCCGACGCCGAGGCGACGGTCGAGATCACGCTGGCTCAGCCGATCCACGAGTGCCGGCGACAGTTCTGCTCCGACCAGGCGCGTCATGCCAGGACTGTAACAGGGTCACGACAGAGCGTCACGCGACGGACGGACCGCCGAGATTCCTTGGGGGATTCGGCTGGCTCGTCGCAGACTTGGGACATGACAACCATGGTCCTCGCCTTGCAGGCTACGGGGTTGCGATCCGCGTCGGGTCGGCCCGTCCCAAGGAGTTGGAACATGGACAGCCTTCGCTGGTGGCTTCTCCTCCTCGCCGCCGTGATGTTCTCGATGTCGGGTTGCGTATCCAAGAACCAGTGGAACAACTGGGCGTCTCACCCTTCGCACTACGCGTCCGGCAATCACTGGGAGTTCTCGCAGCGCACCGGCGGCGACGTCGACCCGAAGATGATCAGCGCGGCGGACCAGGATACGGCGGTCAAGGAAGGCTGGTGGGGCGACCTCGTGCCGCTGGCGCCGCCGGTCGACCTCACGGGCAACTGGGTGGGGACGTGGAAGGGGCTCGGCCTCTTCGATTCGCTGCGGAAGAGCGACGCCCGGATGACGCTCCTGCAGAGCGGAATCATCGGCGTGGGCCAGCTCTACATGGACGAGACGGCCGCCGCCGGCGTGCCGTGGTCGATCCGCTACGCCGGCTCGGACGGTGTGCGGGTGGGCTATCGAGTGAGAGGGTCCGACGCGGAGATGCGCGAGCTGAATGGCGCCGGGGTCCCGACGGTCATGGCCTTCACGCTGGTCGATGGACGCCTCGTCGGCACGATGGCGGGCGGCGACCCGGTCGTGATCACGCTCACCCGCCTACCCGTCCAGTCCGCCACCCGCTAGTTCGGACAGGGAGGGACATCTCAGGCCTCCCGAATTGCGCCGCGCCCCAGCGCAGCGCCACGGCTCGAGCTACACCGAAGGGGTAGGCAGCGTCACAGCACCCAACCTCGCGTGAACGAGAAGGGCGCCACGGCTCCGCCGGGCCGCTCTGAACGAGGAGCTCCGCCGAAGGGGTAGGCAGCGTCACAGCACCCAACCTCGCGTGAACGAGAAGGGCGCCACGGCTTCGCCGGGCCGCTCTGAACGAGGCTCCGCCGAAGGGGTAGGCAGCGTCACAGCACCCAACCTCGCGTGAACGAGAAGGGCGCCACGGCTCCGCCGGGCCGCTCTGAACGAGCTCCGCCGAAGGGGTAGGCAGCGTCACAGCACCCAACCTCGCGTGAACGAGAAGGGCGCCACGGCTTCGCCGGGCGCTCCGCCGAAGGGGTAGGCAGCGTCACAGCACCCAACCTCGCGTGAACGAGAAGGGGCCACGGCTCGCCGGGCCGCTCTGAACGAGGAGCTCCGCCGAAGGGGTAGGCAGCGTCACAGCACCCAACCTCGCGTGAACGAGAAGGGCGCCACGGCTTCGCCGGGGCGCCCTGAACGGTTGGGGGTATGGGGGGCCATTTCGTGGCCCCCCATTAAGTTAGGTCAATAGCCGCGAGCGCGATCCACGACTTCTCGCAGGGGCTGACCGGCCAGGAAGCGCTTCAGATTCTCCACCCACAGCGCGGCCACGAGCGAATCTCGCTGGGGATGCAGGCCACCCACGTGCGGCAGCACCACGATCCCGGGCGTCGTCCAGAAGGCGTGGACGGCAGGCAGCGGCTCGGTCGTGTACACGTCGAGGATCGCGCCGGCGATCCGCCGCTCGCTCACCGCGGCCACGAGATCGCTATCCACGACGAGATCGCCCCGCCCGAAGTTCAGCAGGAACGCGCTCGACTTCATGCGCGCCAGCGCCGCCTTGTTGATGATCCCCTTGGTCTCGCCGGTCGACGGCAGCAGCAGGAGCACGTAGTCCGACTCGGCGAGCACGCGCTCGGTCTCCGCGGGCGGATGGACGCGCGTGACGTGCGGTAGCGGCGTGGGATCGCGCTTGGTTCCGATCACGCGCATGCCCAGCAGCGAGGCCACGCGCGCGATCTCGGCGCCGATCGCGCCGAGCCCGAGGATCCCGAGCGTGGCGCCGGCCAGCGTGGGATTTACCCGGCGACGCCAGCGTTGCTGGCTCTGATCGCTCACGATACCGGCGAGGTCCTTGGCGCACATGAAGAGCGCGGCGAGGATGTGCTCGGTCATCTGTACGCGATGCGTCCCGCGGGCGCACGTCAGCACCACGTTGGCGGGGACGTCCGGACCGAGGAACTGCTCACAGCCGCCGGTCAGTGACTGGATCCAGGCCAGACGGGGCGCCCGGGCGGCGAGGCGTGCGGGTGGCCGCCAGGCCAGCAGCGCGTCGGCGCGCGCCAGCCGGTCGTCGGGAGGATCCGACGAAAGCGGCGTGGTGATCAGGTCGATCGAGGTCGCGAGACCGGCCGCCTCCGCCGCGCGAAGGTAGGCGCCGGCGTCATCGAGCCAGATCAGAACAGAGGGCGTGGCGACTATCCTCCGGCCCGCGCCGGAGCGCCGACCGCCTCCCCCGCGCCGTCCGGCGTGATCGCGCACGCCGCCCCACCCTCGTGATGGATCGACAGGTCCTTGATCGTGGGTGAGGTCCCGCACAGCGGGCACTTGGGGTCACGCCGCAGCCGCACCTCGCGAAACCGCATCCCGAGCGCGTCGTAGGTCAGCAGCCGCCCGATCAGCGGCTCGCCGATGCCGAGCACCAGCTTGACGGCCTCGGTCGCCTGCACCAGCCCGATCACTCCTGGGAGCACGCCCAGGACGCCAGCCTCGCTTCAGGAGGGGACGAGCCCCGGTGGCGGCGGTGTCGGATAGAGGCAGCGGTAGCACGGCCCCTGGTTCGGCGCGAAGACGGTGGCCATGCCCTCGAACTGGAAGATCGAGCCGTGCACGTTCGTCTTGCCGGCCAGGTAGCAGGCGTCGTTGACGAGATAGCGCGTCTCGAAATTGTCCGACCCGTCGACGACGAGGTCGTAGTCCTTGATGACGTCCATCACGTTGTCGACGGTGATCCGGAACGGCAGCGAGATCACGTTGACGTCGGGGTTGAGCGCCTTCAGCGTCCGCGTTCCCGACTCGACCTTCGGCTTGCCGACGTCGGCCGTGGTGTGCAGGACCTGCCGCTGGAGGTTCGTGATGTCGACAACGTCATCGTCCATCAACCCGAGCGTGCCGACGCCGGCGGCGGCCAGGTAGAGCGCCGTGGGCGAGCCGAGCCCGCCAGCGCCGATCAGGAGCACCTTGGAGCGGAGCAGACGACGCTGGCCCTTGTCGCCGACCTGACTCAAGAGGAAGTGGCGGCTGTAGCGCTGGATCTGGTCGGTGGTGAGCGGCTGGTCCTTCACCGTGGGCAGGCCCGACTGCACCCACTTCTGATAGCCGCCCTGCAGGTTGATCACGTGCTGATAGCCGAGCTCCTTGAGCGCCTTGGCCGCCAGCATCGAGCGCAGCCCGGTCTGGCAATACAGCACGACCGGGGTCGTCTGGTCGCTCACCGCCGAGCCGACGCGGAACTCGAGGAAGCCGCGACTGATGTTCGACGCCGCTTCCAGATGGCCGTCGCGGAATTCGTCGGGATCCCGGACGTCGATCACCACGAGCGGGTCCCCTGACGCGAGGCGCTTGTGCACCTCCGCCGGGCCCTCTTCGGGGACGACCTGCCGCGCCTCGGCAAGCATCTCCTTGAGCGTCTTCATATCGGCGATATTACCCCCATTTCCGGTCGAGAACCAACAGCCGCCCGGCTATTCACATCCCTGCCTGGGTTTTCGTGTCCTTGCAAGTCAGCTTGCTATACTCGCAAAACTCCATGGTGAGCGCCAGGAAAGGGATCATTCTCGCCGGAGGGGCGGGCACGCGCCTCTACCCCCTCACGCTCGCGCTCAGCAAGCAGCTGGTGCCCGTCTACAACAAGCCGATGGTGTACTACCCCCTGTCCACTCTGATGCTGGCGGGCATCCGCGAGGTGCTGGTGATCACCACGCCGGCCGATCAGTCGGCCTTCCGTCGTCTGCTCGGCGACGGCGGCCAGTTCGGCCTCACCATCGATTACGCCGTGCAGCCCGAGCCGGGGGGCATCGCCCAGGCGTTTCTCATCGGTCGCGACTTCATCGGCCGCTCGCCGGTGGCGCTCGCGCTCGGCGACAACCTGTTCTACGGCCATGGCTTGCCGGAGTCGCTGCGGCGGGCCTCCGAGCGCGCCGAAGGGGCCACGATCTTCGCGTACTTCGTGCGCGACCCCGAGCGCTACGGCGTCGTCGAGTTCGATGCGGCCGGCCAGGCCGTGGGCATCGAGGAGAAGCCCGCGCGCCCGCGCTCGTCGTGGGCGGTGACCGGGCTCTATTTCTACGATGCCGGCGTGGTCGACGTCGCGAGCAGCCTGCGGCCGTCGGCGCGCGGCGAGCTCGAGATCACCGACGTCAACGGCGCCTACTTGCGTCAGGGCCGGCTGCAGGTCGAGCGTCTCGGCCGCGGCATCGCCTGGCTCGACACCGGTACGCACGAAGCGCTGCTGCAGGCCTCGACCTTCATCCAGACGATCGAGACGCGCCAGGGGCTGATGGTGGCCTGCCCGGAGGAGATCGCCTTCCGCATGGGGTGGATCAGCGTGGCCGACGTCGAGCGCACGGCCAAGCCGATGCGCGACAACGCGTACGGGCAGTACCTGCTGCGCTTGCTGGCGGGCGAGCCATGACCGCGTGCTATCCTGGCGCCGCCGAAGCGGGCTGATGGAATTCACCCCCGACGCCAAGCGCGCGTTTCACCTCCAGACCTACGGACCCTCGCCGGCGATCGAAGGCGTGGCGCTGGTGCCGCTCGCCCGCCACGTGGACGACGGCGGCGCGATGACGGAGCTGGTCCGGCTCGACGACGGCAGCGCCCAGGGCCTGGCCGGGTTCACCGTGCGCCAGGTCAACGTCAGCGAGCTCGCGCCGGGCGCCCTGAAGGCCTTTCATCTCCACGTGCGCCAGACCGACGTGTGGTACGTGGGCCCCGGCGATCGCATGCTGGTGGTGCTGATCGACACGCGCCGCGGCTCGCCGACCGAGGGCGTCCGTATGCGGCTGGTGCTCGGCGACGGCAGCTCGCGCCTGCTCCGGATCCCGCCCGGTGTCGCCCACGGCGTCCGCAATCTCGCGGCGACGGCCGGCCGGATCATCTACTTCACCGACGTGCACTTCTCGGCCGAGCCGGCGTCGTGTGACGAAGGCCGGCTACCGTGGGATTTCGCCGGCAGCGACGTGTGGGAAGTCGTCCGCGGCTGAGATGAAGCTGCTGGTGACCGGCGGCTGCGGGTTCATCGGGTCCAATTTCATTCGGCACGTTCTCACCGAGCACGCCGACGATCGCATCGTCAACCTCGACAAGCTGACCTACGCCGGCAACCCGGCCAACGTCGCCGATCTCGAGCGCCACCCCCGCTACAGCTTCGTGCACGGTGACATCTGCGACGCCAAGCTGGTGCGCGACGTCGTGCGGGGCGTGGACGCGGTGGTCAACTTCGCCGCCATGACCCACGTGGATCGCTCGATCCTGGACCCCGACGAGTTTCTGCGGACGGACGTCCTCGGCGTGCACGTGCTCCTGGAGGCGGTCCGCGAGCAGCGCATCTCGCGGCTGCTGCACATCAGCACCGACGAGGTGTACGGCTCCATCACGCGCGGCGCAGCCGTCGAGGCCTCGCCGCTGCGGCCGACCAACCCGTACTCGGCGGCCAAGGCCAGCGGCGATCTCCTGGCGCTGGCGTACTGGAACACGCACGGCGTGCCGGTCGTGATCACGCGCTCCTCGAACAACTTCGGGCCGTATCAGTATCCCGAGAAGGTCGTCCCGCTGTTCGTCACCAACGCGCTGGAAGACCAGCCGCTGCCGCTCTACGGCGACGGCCGGCAGGTGCGCGACTGGCTCTACGTGCTCGACAACTGCTCGGCGATCGACCTGGTGCTGCGTCAGGGCCGCGACGGCGAGGTCTACAACATCGGCGGCGGTCACGAGGTCGAGAACCTCGCGCTGACGCGCGAGATCTTGCGATTGACCGGCAAGCCCGAGCACCTCATCCGGCCGGTGACCGACCGTCCCGGTCACGATCGCCGCTACGCGCTCGACTGCACCAAGCTCTGGCAGCTGGGCTGGGCCCCTCGCTATCCCTTCGCCTCCGCGCTGGAGACGACGGTGCGCTGGTACCGCGACAACGTCGCCTGGTGGCGCCCGCTCAAGTCCGGCGAGTTCCGCGCCTACTACGACCGGCAGTACGGCTCGCGATGAGCCCGAGGGTGCCCGGCGTGAGTCCCCGTCTGGTGGCCGCCCTGCTGGCGCTGCTGGTCGTGCCCGTGCTGGCGCTGGCCGTGCCGAGCGTGCGCGAGCCGCGGCCGAAGCCCGACGACCTGCCGGCCATCCCGTCCTACGTGCAGCGGGTGGCGCCGGCGCTCGTCGGCCTGCACGTGCGCGCCGACGAGAAGCGTCCGTCCTCGGCGCGGCTGGGCGCCCGGCGGTTCGCCACCGGGATCGTGTTCGACTCCACGGGCTACGTCGTGACAGTGAGCTATGTGGTGCTCGACGCCTTGCGGATCGAGGCGCACTTTCAGGATGGCCGGAGCGTGGCAGCCACGCTCGTGGGTCTCGATCTCGACACCGGCCTGGCGGTCGTGCGCCTCAAGGGCGCCGGCCCGTGGACGGCCGCGACGCTGATCCCCTCGGGCGACGTGGTGGTCGGCGCGGTCACCGGCACCGTCGGCGTCGACGAGGACGGCGACCTCGTGCACGCGGCCAGCACGCTGCAGGCCGTGCGCCGCTTCTCGGCCTTCTGGGAGTACATGCTCGATCGGGCGCTCGTGCTGTCGCCCTCCATCTCCTCCTGGGGCGGCAGCGCCGCCGTCGACGAGCGCGGTCGCGTGATCGGGATCGTCTCGCTCCGTCTGGGCGAGCCCCCGCACGTGAACCTCGCCATCCCGGCCGAGAAGCTCCTGGCCGTCAAGGACGAGCTCATGAAGGCCGGCCGGGTGAGAAGCCGTCGGCCGCGGCCCTGGCTCGGGCTCTACACGATGGGCGAGCCGGGCCGGGTGGTGGTGGACGGCTTCAACGAATCGGGCCCCGCGCGAACCGCCGGCTTCCGCCGCGGCGATCTGATCGTGGGGGTGAACGGCGTGGACGTCGCCTCGCAGGAGGAGTTCTACGAGCAGCTCTGGCGCCGGCAGGCCGGCGACACCATCGACGTCACGGTCCGCCGCAACGGCGGGGTGGAGGTCATCAGCGTCCGCTCGATCGATCGCTATCGGCTGTACCGTCCGCTTCCGTGAGATAAACTCGGGTTCATGAAGGGCGCCGCCGACACCTACCAGGGCCGCGGGCTCATCGCCGATCCCATCCATCAGTACATCCTCTACACGCGCCCGGGCGGCGTGCCCGGCGAGGCGACCGAGCAGGACCTGATCGACACGCCATGGGTGCAGCGGCTGCGGCGCGTCCCGCAGCTGCAGTCGGCGCGCTGGGTCTTCCCGGCCGCCGAGCACAGCCGCTTCCAGCATTCCCTGGGGGCCATGCACCTGGCCGGCCGCTTCGCCCAGCAGCTCTACCCGTCGTTCCGCGCCGTGTTTCCCGACGCGCCCTCCGCTCCGCTGATCGAGGAGCTGCTGCGGATGGCCGGCCTGCTGCACGACGTCGGCCACGGTCCCTTCGGGCACTTCTTCGACGACAACTTCCTGGTGGACTTCGACCTCACCCACGAGCTGCTCGGCCAGCGCATCATCCGGGAGGAGCTGGCCGATACCCTGCGCGGCCTGCGGCGCAGCCCCTCGGGCGTGTTCAACGCCGACGAGCGGATCGATCCGGAGTGGATCTGCTACCTGATGGGCAAGTCGTACACCCATCCGCTCGAGTCGCATCCCAAGTGGCTGCCCTTCCTCAAGCCGCTGCTGTCGGGCGTGTTCACCGCCGACAACATGGACTACGTGCTGCGCGACTCCTACATGTGCGGGGTGGCGGTGGGGCCGATCGACATCGAGCGGATCATCTACTACTCGTTCTTCTCCGAGAAGGGACTGACGCTCGATCGCAGCGGGCTGCAGGCCTTCACGATGTTCCTCAACGCCCGCTTCTACATGTACACCAACGTCTACTACCACCGCACCACGCGCGGCATCGACCTGCACCTCAAGGAGATCTTCCGCGACACCATGCGGATCATCTTCCCCTGGGACCTGCGCAAGGACCTGCATCCCTACCTGCACCTCACCGAGTGGACGCTGCTGGAGGACGTGGGGCGCTGGCACGATGCCGACGACGCCGAGCGGCGGGCCCTCGGTGCCGAGTGGCGCCACGTGCTCGACCGCAAGCTGAAGTGGCGCATGGCGGGCGAGGAAGTGCTCGACCAGTTCGAGGCGCGCAAGGGACAGAGCTTCCTGCACTCCGACGAGGTCGAGAAGCGCGTGAAGAGCTTTCTGCCCGCCCAACTGCGGGACATCCCGTTCAAGATCGACATGGCTCTGCAAGATCCGCGGCCGCTCAACCCGCTCAAGATGGGCGACCGCCAGATCTACGTCTTCGACAGCGCCACCGGCTCGGTGTCGGAGGAACCGCTCACGGAGATCCTCAAGTACCTGCCGGGCAAGGTCGCCCAGTGCCGGATCTTCGCCATGACCCACGAGCACGACGCCGCCCTGGCGGCGGCGCTGAAGCGCGCCCTGAACGAAGAGCCCTCCTCGATCGTCACCAACGTGTGAGGACCACCCCGCCATGGACGCGCGCTCCTTCATCCTCGCCCAGCACGCCCGTCTGCACGCCTCCGAAGTCTCGGCCGAGCCAGGCACGCTGGCCGAGCGCATTCTCGGCGGCCTGACCGACGAGCAGATGCGCCTGAGGCCTGGCCGCGGACTCAATCCGCTCGCCTGGGTGCTGTGGCACATGGCCCGGGTCGAGGACGTCTGCGTCAACCTCGTGGTCATCGACGGCCGACAGGTCTTCGACGACGCGTGGGCCTCGCGGCTGGGCATCCGCCGCTGGGATATCGGCACTGGCATGACGGAGGACGAGGTGCGAGATCTGGCCGGCAGCCTCGACGTGGCGGCGGCGCGCGCCTACCGTAGCGCTGTCGGTCGGCGCACCCGCGACATCGTGACGCTGCTGCCGCTATCGGTGTGGGAGGAGATCATCGCGGCCTCGGATACCGCACGCGCGGCCAGCGCCGGAGCGTTCGGCCCGCACGCGGCCTGGGTCGAGAAGGCGTGGCAGAGCATGAGCCGCGCGACCCGGCTGGGCGCCGCCGCGATCGCGCACAACGCGATGCACCTTGGCGAGGCGGCGACCATCCGGGGCCAGGCCGGCCTGCCGGTGGGCATGTGAGCGAGCACGCGCCGGCGCTGTCGCCGGCCGAGGTGGCGACGCTGCTGCCCGTGACCATCACGGTCCTGCGCGGCGAGGTCGGGGCGCTGCCCGATCGCGTCGTCGCCTGGCATCCGGGCCCCGACGAGTGGTGCGTGAAAGAGGTCGTCGGCCACCTGATCGAAGCGGAGCGACGCGGATTCTCCGGACGCATCCGGATCATCCTGGGCGCCGACAACCCGACGTTCGAAAGCTGGGATCCGCCCGCGGTGGCCCGCGCCCGTCGCGACTGCGACAAGCCGGTCGGCGCGCTGCTCGACGAGCTGGCCGCGCTACGGCAAGACGGCGTGGCCCTCGTGCGCGGGCTGCGCGAGGCCGACCTGGATCGCGGCGGCCGGCACCCCACGGTGGGTCGGCTGCGCGTGTGCGACCTGCTGGCCGAATGGGTGCACCACGATCGCAATCACCTGCGCCAGGCACTGGCCAACGTGCAGGCCTACGTGTGGCCCGCCATGGGGAACGCGCAGAAGTTCTCCGGGCCTTGATGACGTGGGGGGTCCCGATATGGCCCCCCACACCCCCCACGCTCCGCGCCCCGGGGAATCCGTGGCGCTCCGCGGGTCCCGACAAGCGCCTAGCCGCAGTAGAGCGTGGGGTCGGGGACGCCGGCCTCCTCGAATCCTTTCCGCCGCAGCGCGCACGCGTCACATCGCCCGCAGGCGGCGCCGTCCGGCGCGGGGTCGTAGCACGAGAGCGTCAGCGAGTAGTCGAGCCCCACCGCGGTACCGGCGCGAATGATCTCGGCCTTGGTCAGGTGGATCAGCGGCGTGCGGATGCGCAGGCGCTGGCGGCCCTCCACGCCGCTTCGGGTCGCCAGGCTTGCCATGCGCTCGAAGGCCTCGATGTACTCCGGACGGCAGTCGGGATAGCCGCTGTAGTCGAGACTGTTGACGCCGATCACGATGTCGTGGGCATCCAGCACCTCGGCCCACGCCAGCGCGAACGAGAGGAAGATCGTGTTACGCGCCGGCACGTAGGTGATGGGGATGTCGCGCCCCATCTCCTCCGTCGAGCGGTCCTTCGGCACCGCGATGTCGGCGGTGAGGGCCGAGCCGCCGAACGCGCGCAGGTCGATCGTCAGCACCTCGTGACGGACGACGCCGAGTGCTCCGGCCACGCGCCGCGCGGCCTCGATCTCGGCGTCGTGGCGCTGACCGTAGGAGAACGTCAGCGCGTGGACGTCGAGGCCGTCGCGCGCGGTCAGGGCGGCCGCCGTGGCCGAGTCCACGCCCCCGCTGAGCAGCACCACCGCCCGGGCCCGGGCGTTCACGGGGCCATAGTATGATCGAACGGCCATGTCGTGGCGCTTCATCACCTGTACGGCGCTGTTCGTCACCTGCTTGCTGGCGGCCAACACCATCGCGGCGAAGCTCGTGATGGTGGGCGGGCTCACGCTCACCGCGGGCATCGTCATCTTCCCCATCTCCTACGTCCTCGGCGACGTGCTGACCGAGGTGTGGGGCTACGCAGCCACGCGGCGGGTGATCTGGCTCGGCTTCGCCTGCAACGCGCTGATGGTCCTGGCCATCTGGCTCGGCGGCGAGCTGCCGGCCGCGCCGTTCTGGCGGGGCCAGCCCGCGTACCAGGAGATCCTGGGGCACACGCCGCGGATCCTGGCCGCCTCGTTCGTCGCCTACCTGGTCGGCGAGTTCGCCAACGCCTTCGTGCTGGCCAAGCTCAAGATCGCCACGCAGGGCCGCTGGCTGTGGACGCGCACCATCGGCTCCACCGTGGTGGGGCAGGCGCTCGACAGCGTCGTCTTCGTCACGCTGGCCTTCGTCGGCATCGTGCCCGCCGGGGCCATTGCCGGGATCGTGGCCGGCCAGTGGCTGGTCAAGGTCGCCTACGAGACGCTCGCCACCCCGCTCACCTACGCGGCGGTGGCGTGGTTGAAATCACGCGAGCGGGTGGATACGTTCGACTACGAAACCGACTTCAATCCCGTCCGGCTCAGAGGATAACGGTCATGGAGAAATTCCGCGGCGTCGACTACTACAACATCGAGACCCTGCTGTCCGAAGACGAGCGGATGATCCGCGACGCCGTCCGCGACTGGGTGGAGGCGGAGTTCGTCCCCATCGTGGCCGAGCACCACCGGGTCGGCACGTTCCCGGTGAGCCTCATCCCCAAGCTCGGCGAGCTCGGCGTCTTCGGCGCCACGCTCAAGGGCTACGGCTGCGCCGGCCTCAACAACGTCGCCTACGGGCTCATCATGCAGGAGCTGGAGCGGGGGGATTCCGGGCTGCGCTCGGCCGCCTCGGTGCAGAGCGGACTCGTGATGTACCCGATCTACGCCTACGGCTCCGACGCGCAGAAGGAGCAGTGGCTGCCCGGGCTGCAGAGCGGCGAGAAGGTCGGCTGCTTCGGGCTCACCGAGCCCGATCACGGCTCGGATCCGGGCGGGATGAAGACGCGGGCCCGGAAGGTGGACGGCGGCTACGTGCTCAACGGCACCAAGCTGTGGATCACCAACGGCTCGATCGCGGATGTCGCCGTCGTCTGGGCCAAGGAGGACGACGGCGAGATCTACGGCTACCTGGTCGAGAAGGGCACCCCGGGCTTCTCGACGCTCGACATCCACGGCAAGTTCTCGATGCGGGCCTCGATCACGTCGGAGCTGGCGTTCCAGGACTGCAAGATTCCGGCGGCCAACAAGCTGCCCAAGGTGAAGGGCCTGCGCGGTCCGCTCGGCTGCCTGAACCAGGCGCGCTACGGCATCGCCTGGGGCGCGGTCGGCGCGGCCATGGCGGTCTACGACTGGACGCTGCAGTACTCGCAGCAGCGCATCCAGTTCGGCAAGCCGATCGGCTCATTCCAGCTGGTGCAGCAGAAGCTCGTGTCGATGATCACGGAGATCACCAAGGCCCAGCTGCTGGTGCTCCAGCTCGGCCGCCTGAAAGACGCCGGCACGCTACGGCCCCAGCAGGTCTCCATGGCCAAGATGAACAACGTGCAGATGGCGCTCGACTGCGCGCGCCTCGGCCGCGACGTCCTGGGCGCCGCCGGCATTGTCGACGAGCACCCGGTAATTAGACACATGCTGAATCTGGAGACGGTCAATACGTACGAAGGTACGCACGATATACATGTCTTGATCGTCGGGCGGGATGTGACGGGGCTGGACGCCTTCGGCGCCGGGTAGCCCAGGACTATTGAATATGGGGGGCCCCGAAATGGCCCCCCATGTTCAGTCAATCAGCGCAACGCGACGCCGCTGCGGGTGGCGATCTCGCGCACCACGTCGTTGATCTTGCTCACGGCGGCGCCGATGCGTTCGGCGGCCTCGCTGGCGGCCTGGCTGTGGTCGCGCATCTCCAGCAGCTGGGCGCTGCCGAGGATGACGGCCAGCGGGTTGTTGATCCGGTCGCCGAGGTACTCGCCGAGCTCCTTGAGCAGCTGCAGCTCCGCCGACTTCACCGTGCGCTGGGCCTCGGTCATCGAGCGCTTCTCGGCGTCGAGGCGCGAGACGACGTCGTCCAGGGCCTTGGCGCTGGTGGCCACCAGGTCGCGCACGTCCTCGGAACCGGCGCCGTCGAGCGAGCCCAGGACCACGTTGTGATAGCGCCGCGCGAACTCGACGTCGTCGATGAGCCGGCCGAGCGTCTCGTCGTACTCGGCGCGCACATGCTGGTTGACCAGGCGCTCGAGCTCCTTGGCCACCTGATCCGGCGCGATGTCCTTGGCGTCCAGATACGCGGTGGCGCCCAGGTCGCGGCCGAAGGTCTTGGCTGGATCGCCGATGAAGATGCTGCTGTAGAAGATGAACGGCAGCTTCGCCCAGCGGGGGTCGTTGCGGATCGTCCGGCAGAGCTGAAAGCCGTCGATCTTCGGCATGCGCACGTCGGAGACGACGGCGTCGATGTTCTTCTCATGTTCGAGGACCTCGAGGGCCGCCGCCCCATCGGGGGCGGTCAGGGCTTCGTGGCCCGAGCGGTTGAACAGCATGGTGAGGAGCCGGCGATGCGGCGACGAGTCGTCCACCAGAAGTATGCGCATGAGCCCATCATTACCGATCGGCCGGGCCGCCCGAGCATATAATCCGGCGATGATCGGTGAGTCGCATCTGCGCCTGGGTGCTGACCGTTTTGTGACCGGGACCGGCCGGTTCGTGGAGGATGTCAGCGTTCCCGGCATGCTCCACGCGGCCGTCCTCCGCTCTCCCCATGCCCATGCCCGGCTGGTCCGGATCGACGCCAAGCGGGCCCGCGAGGCCGCCGGGGTCCGGGCCGTCCTGACTGCCGCCGACGTGCCGGCCGCCGCCATCATCCCCAACCGCGTGCCGGCCCCGGCCGGCACCGACCGCTATCTGCAGCCGGCCATCGCCCGGGACGTCGTTCGCTACGTGGGCGAGCCGGTGGCGCTGGTGGTGGCCGACGATCCCTACCTGGCCTGGGATGCGCTCGGGCTGATCGACGCCGTCTATGAGCCGCTGCCGGTGTGCGCCTCGGTAGCCGACGCGCTGGCTCCCGGCGCCCCGCGACTCTTCGCGGGCACCGACGCCAACAACGTGGCCACCATCACCATGCGCGTCGGTGACGCCGACGCGGCACTGGCCGGCGCCGCCCTCGTCGTTCGCGAGCGCTTCGCCTATCCGCGGCAGACGGCGGCCGCCCTCGAGACGCGCGGGCTCGTCGCGGTCCCGCCCGATCCGCGCGGGGGCGAATTGCATCTGATCGGCTCGACCAAGTGCATCCACATCAATCGCACGATCCTGGCTCCCATCTTCGGTCTGCCCCCGGGTGCGCTCCGTCTCACCGAAGTGGACGTCGGTGGCGGCTTCGGCGTGCGCGGCGAGCTCTATCCCGAAGACATCCTGGTACCGCTCGCGGCCCGGATGCTCGGCCGGCCGGTCAAGTGGATCGAGAGTCGGCGCGAGAACCTCATGGCGGCGAACCACGCGCGCGAGGTCACCTACGAGGTCGAGATGGGCGTGGCGGCCGACGGCCGCATCACCGGGATGCGCGCGGTGGTCCGCGCCGACATCGGCGCCTACGTGCGCACTGCCGCGCTCGTGCCGGCCGAGTTCGGCGCAGCCCTTCTGCCCGGGCCTTACCGCGTGCCGAGCTATGCGTGCGACCTGTGGTCGGTCGTGACCAACAAGACCCCGGCCGGCACGCTCCGATCGCCCGGCCGCCCCGAGTGCAACTTCGCACGCGAGCGCCTCCTCGATCAGGCGGCCGCCCGCCTGGGCCTCGATCCGGCCGAGATCCGCCGGCGCAACCTGATCCGCGCCGACGAGATGCCGTACGATTGTGGCACCCGGTCATTCGGCGTCAGCACCGTGTACGACTCCGGAGATTTCCCCGCGCTCTTCGACGAGCTGCTGCATCGTCTGGACTACGACGCCGCGCGCGCCGAGCAGCGCACGGTGAACGCGCGGCCGGCGGGCGCCCGCCGCGGCATTGGTCTGGCGGTCTACGTCGAGAAGACCGGGCTCGGACCGTTCGAGACCACGCAGGTGGAGGCGCGCGCCGACGGCACCCTGGTCGTGGATACCGGCGCGTCGTCCATGGGGCCGGGACTGGAGACCGTGCTGGCGCAAATCCTCGGCGAGGCGCTCGGACTACCGGCCGTCCGCTTCGAGGTCCGCCACGCGGACACGGCCACCGTCGAGAGCGGCGTGGGCACGTACGGCTCGCGCGGCACGGTGACCGCGGGCAACGCGGCGCAGCTCGCGGCCGCCAAGCTCATCGCCGAGGCGCGACAGCGTGCCGCCGCGCGCTGGGGCGTGGCGGCCGCCGATATCACCTACGCGCACGGGACGCTGCAGGCCAACGGGCATCGCGTCACGCTGGCCGAGCTGGCCGCGGAGCGACGGCTGGCGGCCGGCGCCTCGTTCGAGGTGCCCAAGGTCACCTATGCCGGCTGCGCCTGCGCGGTGGTGCTCGACGTCGATCCGGAGACCGGGGTCATCACGCTGCGCCGGGTGGTGGTGGGCGCCGACGTCGGGCGTGCCGTGAATCCCGCGCTGGTCGAGGGCCAGCTCGTGGGCGGCGTGGCCTTTGGCATCGGCAACACGCTGCACGAGAGCCTGGTGTACGACGCCGCCGGCCAGCTGCAGTCCGGCACGCTGATGGAGTACGCGCTCCCACTGGCGTCCGACATTCCCGTCGTGGACGGCTTCTATCAGGAGATCCGGGCCAAGACCAATCCGCTCGGCCTGCGCGGCCTCGGCGAGTGCGGCAATCCCGGCCTCGGCGCGGCGATCGCCAACGCGGTGTGCGACGCGCTGGCCCCGAGTCCGCTGGCGCTGACGACCTTGCCGCTCACGGCAGCGCGCGTGCGGGCGGCCATCACCCAGTGCCTGGCCTGATGCGGCCGATCGATCGTCTCGAGGTGCTCGTCCTGGTGGACAACGCCACCGACAGCCTGTCGACCACACCAAAGTTCGTGGTGCCCGAGTGGCCAGGGCTCTACGCGGCCGGGAGGCTGCCGGTACTCTCCGGCGAGGTGATCTGTCGCGCGCACCACGGCCTGTCGCTGCTCCTCACCGCGCACGTCGAGGGCGAGCGACACACGCTGCTGTTCGACGCCGGTCCGGCCGGCTCGACGCTGACGCAGAACGCGGCCATTCTCGGCGTCGACTTCGGCGAGGTCGAGGCCATCGTGCTGTCGCACGGACACTGGGACCACGGCGGTGGGCTCCTCACCGCCGTCGAGGCGGTGGCCAAGCAGCGCGGCGCCATCGAGTGCGTCGTGCACCCGGGAATGTTCGGCCAGCGCGGCTCGCAGCGCCCGGACGGCGTGCTGCTCGTGCAGGGGCGGCTGCCGTCGCCGGAGCAGCTGAGCGCGGCTGGCGCGCGTGTGGTGAACACGCGCGAGCCGCAGCTGCTCGTCCGCGACATCTTCCGCGTCAGCGGTGAGATTCCCCGCGTGACGCCCTACGAGAAGGGGTTGCCCGGCCACGTCCGGCGCACCGCCGACGGCCAGTCGTGGGAGCCCGATCCGTGGATCATGGACGAGCGCTTCGTCTCGGTGCTGATCAAGGACCGCGGGCAGTTCGTCTTCTCGGCGTGCTCGCACGCCGGCATCGTGAACGTGCTCACCCACGCCCGCGACGTGGCCCCCGCCGTGCCCCTGTACGGCACGATGGGCGGCTTTCACCTCTCCGGCACGACAGAGAAGATCATTCCGGAGACCGTGGGCGACCTGAAGCGCTTCGGGCTCGGCGTCCTGGCGCCCGGGCACTGCACGGGCTGGCGGGCCATGAGCGCGCTGGCCCGCGAGTTCGGCGACGAGCTGGTTCCGACGGCGGTCGGTAAGCGGTTCCTGCTCGCCTAGACCTGGCCCCGGCCCCGGTTTCTGCTGGCCCGTCTTCCGCGATAGGATAGGCCCACGCTGCAGGAGGAAGACGATGGGTGAGATCCTCGGCCTTGGCCTGACCCACTATCCGCCGCTCATCGGTCTGGACGAGAACATGGCCGGCATTCTCCGGACGGTTCTCAAGGACCCCGGCTTGCCCGAGCGCTATCGCGACCCGGCCAGCTGGCCGGAGGCGATGCGCCGCGAGTACGGCGACGATGGGGGCACGGCCTCGGCGAAGGCCCACCGCGACGAGCCTCGTCAACCATTTCCGCCACGCCCGCAAGATCCTCGACGATTTCCAGCCGGAGGTCGTCGTCATCTGGGGCGACGATCAGCACGAGAATTTCACCGAGGACGTGATCCCACCGTTCTGCGTGCAGGCCTACGATCAGGTCGAGGCCCGCCATCGCGCGCGCGACACGGCCGCCAACGTCTGGGGCGAAGGCCCCGACAAGGTGTTCCAGATCAACGGGCATCGCGAGGCCGGCAAGTACCTCGCGCGGCGCCTGCTGGAGCAGGGCGTGGACATGCCGTACTCGTACAAGCCGCTGCACCACCAGGGACTCGCGCACGCCTTTCTCAACACGGTGATGTACCTGGACTACGATCGGGTGGGCTTTCCGTATCCGGTGGTCACGTTCCAGGTGAACTGTTACGGCCGGCGCGTGATCGCCCAGCGCGGCGGGCGCGGCAGCCTGGCCACGCCGCTGACCGACGCCGACCTCGATCCGCCGTCGCCGTCGCCCAAGCGGTGCATGGAGGTCGGCGCGGCGGCGGCGCGCGCGATGCGCGAGAGCCCGTGGCGCACGGCGCTGATTGCCTCGTCGAGCTGGTCGCACGCGTTCCTCACGGACAAGAACCACCAGCTCTATCCCGACATCCCGGCCGATCGCGCGCTCTACGAGGCGTTCCGGATCGGCGACTGGGAGACCTGGCGCCAGCGGCCGCTGGCCGACATCGAGGCCTCCGGGCAGCAGGAGATGCTGAACTGGTACATGCTGGCCGGCGCCATGGAGGCGCTCGGCCGCAAGCCGGACGAGTGCGAGTTCGTCGAGACGTGGTCGTTCAACTCCAACAAGTGTTTTGCGGTGTTCAAGCCATGACGACCCAGACGACCGTGAACGGCTCCAGCTCCATCCCGAAGCTCAGCGGCGAGATCCGTCCGCTCATCCCCAAGCTCGGCCTGCGCAACTACTGGTACCCGGCCATCGAAGACCGCAAGGTCGGCTCGCGCAAGCCGGTGAAGGTCGCGCTGCTCGGCGAGGAGATCTGTCTGTTCCGCGGCGCCACCGGCGCGGTGGCCGCCATCCAGGACGTGTGCCCGCATCGGGGCGCGCGCCTCAGCGAGGGCAATTGCCACTATCGCGGAACGGTGGCCTGTCCGTACCACGGCTGGGTGTACGACGAGTCCGGCAAGAACGTGGCCGTGCTCTCCGAGGGCCCGGACTCCGGCGTGTGCGGCAAGCCGGGCACCGAGGCCAAGATCTATCCCACCCGCACGCTCAAGGGCGTGGTCTTCGTGTGGATCGGCAGCGACGATCCCGCGCCCATCGAGGAGGACGTCCCCGAGGAGTTCTTCGACGACGAGGCCCTCGTGCAGACCGGCCAGGTGTACTGGCGCTGCAACTGGGAGGTCGCGCTCGAGAACTCGATGGACTCGCACGTGAACTACGTGCACCGCAACGCCGTGGTGGTGGCGCGCGGCGGCTTCATCGCGCGGGGCGCGCAGGGTGAGCACCCGATCTACGTCGGCAACGGCTTCGGCGGCGACGTGGCCGAGAGCAACTACATGCGCCGCAATCCCGCGCAGGATTTCTATCCCAACGGCTGGGTGTGGCCCAAGACCAACTACCGTCGCTTCTGGACGTGGCTCACCAAGCCGCTGGCCGATCGGGCGCGCCGCAACATCCCGCCGCCGAAGTCGGCGCGCTGGTGTGGCGGGCATCACCTGCCCGGGATGTTCCGCGCCGAGTTCGGCTGGGATCTCTACACGCGCATGTGCGTGCCGGTCGAGGAGCACCTGACCCGGGTGTGGTACTACCACTGCACGCGGCCCCGCACCGCGCTCAAGCGGTTCTGGGACCGGCTCATGTACACCACGCTGCGCCGGTGGATCATCGAGTACAACTTCTCGCGCCAGGACGAGGCGGTGATGCTCAACCAGCGCTACGACACGCCGGAGAAGCTCTCGGGCACCGACGCCGAGGTCATCCAGTGGCGCCGGCTGGTGGTGACCCGGCACTACGGCGGCCGTCAGGCCCCGTTCGAGTACCGCAATCCCGACGGGCTCGATCCCGACGCCGTGCCGATCGAGCGCGTGTCCGTCCGCTACTTGCAAGAGCAGGCGAGGGCGAAGGCGGCTCGATGACAGTTGGCCCACGCCTCAGCCGGCGGCGGCTGCTCCAGACCGCCGTGCTGGGCGGGGCGGTTGCCGCGATCGGCCCGCGCCGGGCGGCGGCCCAGGCTTCGCCTGAATGGTCCGCGCTGGTGGCGGCGGCCAGGAAGGAAGGCAAGGTCGTCGTCAACACCTTCCCCGGCGACGGCTATGCCCGGGCGCTCAAGCCGTTCACGCAAGCCTATCCGGACATCAAGCTCGAGCACACGAGCCTGCACTCGCAGGACTTCGCTCCGCGCATCTTGCAAGAGCGCCGCGCGAACAGCTTCACCTGGGACGTGGCGATGATTCCCACCAGCACCGCGCTGCAGGTGCTGCGGCCGGCCGGCGTGTGGGATCCGATCCGTCCCGCCATCGTGCTGCCGGAGGCGAAGGACGACGCCGGCTGGGAGGGCAGCTTCGAGCGCGGGTTCTCGGTGGTGACCGATCGCGCGCTGACCTACGGGTTCGTCGCCGTCCGGGGCGGCGGGGTCACCATCAACACCGAGATGGTGAAAGAGGACCAGGTCAAGAGCTTCGGTGACCTGCTCGATCCCCGGTGGAAGGGCAAGCTGCTGTTGCCCGACGTGAGGGTGATGGGCGACGCCTTCTGGCCGATGACCAGCGCCCGTCTCAACCTGGGCGACGACATCATCAAGCGGCTGTACGTCGATCAGGAGCCGGTGCTCAGCCGGGACAGCCGCCAGGTCGCCGAGTTCATGGTGCGCGGCCGCTTTCCCCTCGCGCTCGGCGTGAACCCGCTGTTGCTCAGGCAATTCCAGAGCCAGGGGCTCGGTAAGAGCCTCAAGCTCCTCCGGTTCGCCGAGATCGACACCGTGAACTTCGGCACCACCGCGTGGCTGGTGAATCGCGCTCCGCATCCGAGCGCGGCGCGCGTCTTCATCAACTGGCTGCTCACGCGCGATGCGCAGGCGGCGTGGGCGAAGGACGTGGAGACGAACAGCCGGCGGCTCGGCGTCGAGCCGGGGAATCCGGAGTTCGTGGTGCCCAAGGGCGCGAAGTTCTTCCAGGTGGACGCCGAGGAGAATCTCCCTCAGGTCATCAAGACGCAGGACATCGCCCGCGCCGTCATCAAGTAGCCGTCGCCGCCTCAGCGGATCAGCTGCCTGGCCAGCTCCTGGGTCTTGATCACCTCCGGTAGCGTCTCCTCCGAGTCGATCTGCGTCAGCTTGACGCCCGGCGGCACCACCGCGTCGGGGTTGCCGGGCTCCACGCCGACGAAGCGGCTGTTGGTCTGCAGCTCCCTGGCCCACGCGACCTGGGCCGGCTTCGTCAGCAGCCAGTTGATGAAGACCTTCGCCGCGTTGGGATGCGGCGCGCGGTTCAGCAGCCACACCACGCTGCCGGCGGATTGATAGTCGAACTCCGGCAGCAGGTGCGTCTTGATGTTGCGGCCGACGCCGTGGGCCTGGAAATCCTGGATGGCGAGCACGTTGAGCCCGATGCCGATCGGATAGCGCCCGCGCACCATGAACTCGCTGAGCTGGTTGCGGTCGCGGCTCAGCACCGGCTCCTGGTCGATCAGCAGCTGCTTCATGATCCCGTCGCCCAGCGCCAGGCGGGCCACCGTCAGCGGCCAGAAGGTCGAGCCGATGATGCGCGGGTCGGAGATGACGATCTTGCCCTTCCACTTCGGCGCCAGCAGGTCCTTGACGCTGCGCAGCTCGTCCACCTTCACCTGGTCGGCGTTCACGAACACGCCGAGCGAGCGGACCAGCGTGAAGGCGTAGGAGAGCTTGTCGCGGTCGAGGAAGCCGGCCTCGAAGCCGCCACGCCAGCTGGCGTCGCTCCGGGCCTCGGGCTGGGTGATGACCGGGCGGATCGGATCCCACACCCCGCTCTGCTTCATCACCTGCAGCGCGGTGCTGGTGGGAATGGTCGTGACGTCCCAGGTGTAGATACCGGCCTTGCGCTCCTGGACCAGGCGAGGGGCGAAGGCATCTGACTCCAGATTGGTGTGGTCGAGCTTGATCTCGGGATAGGCCTGGCTGAAGAGCTTGAAGATCCGCGCGTAGCCCTGGCCGGTGAACGTGTTGACCGCGACCTTGCCTTCCTTCTTCGCGGCGGCGACCACCTGCTCCCACTCGGTGGCGGCCCCGGCCCGGCTCGTCCGGCCCGCGGCCATGGCCGTCAGGCCGGCGCCGGCGAGGCCGCCGAGCAGCCGACGGCGCGAGATCGGCTGGCTCACGGCCGGCGACTCTTCTGGGCGTCGATCCAGCGATCCATCTTGATCTCCAGAATGCTCAGCGGCAGCGCGCCGTCACCGAGCAGCTCGTCGTGAAAGGCACGAACGTCGAATGCGGGGCCGAGCGCGGCCTGCGCCTTGGTGCGTAGCGCCCGGATCTTGAGCTGGCCGATCTTGTACCCGAGCGCCTGACCCGGCCAGGCCATGTAGCGCTCCACCTCACGCTCGGCGTTACCGCGCGGGCCCGGCAGGTAGTCGATGGCCTGCTGCCGGGTCCAGCCCTTCTCATGGATGCCCACGTCCACCACCAGACGCGCCGCGCGAAACTCCTCGTTGGTGAGCATGTCGAGCCGATCGCGCCGGTTGGCGTACACGCCGAGCTCGTCGCCCAGGCTCTCGGCGTAGAGGGCCCAGCCCTCGCCGTAGGCGGTGTACCAGCCGAAGCGGATGAAGTCGGGCAGGCTGGCGTTCTCGCGCTGCAGCGTCATCTGCAGGTGATGTCCGGGCACGGCTTCGTGCAGGAAGAGACTGCGGGAGACGTGGGCGGTCCGCCCGTCCCGCGAGTCGGACACGTTCAGGTAGAACACGCCGATCCGGGAGCCGTCGGGCGACGGCGCCTCGTAGCTCGACGGCATCGACTGCTCACGGAAGGCCTCGATCGCGCGGATCTCGAAGCTGCTCCGCGGCAGCCGGCCGAACAGCGTGGGCAGCGCGGCCTCGACGGAGGTCCGGACGCTGCCGTAGGCGGCCAGGAGCGTCTCGGGGCTTCCGTACCGCGGGAGATCCGGATCGCCGGCCGCGGTGATCTGGGTTTGCAGCGCCGCCATCTCGGCACGGATCCGGGTGATCTCGGCGATGCCGATGTCGTAGATCTGCTGGGGCGTCAGGTCCGTCGTCGTGGTCGCGCGCACGGACCAGGCGTACCACGCGCGCCCGTCGGGAAGATCGCCGAAGCCCGCCGTGGTGCGGCAGTGCGGCAGATACTCGTTCTGCATGAAGTCCCGCATCCGGCGATACGCCGGCACGATCTGGTCCTGGATCGCGTGGCGATACTTCGCCTCCAGCATGCGGCGGGCGGCGTCGTCGAACGACGACGGGAAGTTCTTGATTGGCTCCCAGAAGAGGCTGGTCTCGGGATTGTCGACGATCTGGGCGTCGAGCTGGGGAATCACCCGGAGCACGAGATCGCGCGGCAGCGTGATGCCGCGTGCCTGGCCCAGACGCATGTTGGCGATCGCGGTGTCCATCCACACGACGAAACCGTCGACGCGCCCGAGAAAGTCCTCGTAGTTCTGGACCGTCTTGAACGGGTGGACACCTCGGCCGGCGCCGAGGACCGGAAAGCGAGTCGGCCAGCTGAAGCCCACCTGGTTGACCGGCACCAGCGTCCACGGGTAGGCGAAGCTCTCGACACACAGGTCGAGGCGATACGCGAAGACGTCGTAGGTCACGCGGTCCTTGGCCGACAGCGCGCCGGCGTCGACGCGGCGGAGGTCGCCACGATACCGGGTACAGATCTCCTTCAGCCCGCGCATCCAGTCGTCGCCGATGTCGTTGGCCAGCACCCGGTCGTACTCATGCAGGCCACGCTCGCTGGCGGTGAAGGGGAAGTAGGGCGAGGTCTCGCGCTCGTAGCCCTCGATGAGCTGGGCGAGCGTCGGCGGGGGCGCAGTGGCAGGCCGGACACAGGCGCCGCCGAGGACGAACAGGCTCAAGAATGCCAGTCGCAATGTGGTGTGTCGCACGATTGACCGCCTCCGAGGCGACGATTATAGTCGGAGCCCCGCGGGACCACGATGAAACGTAGTCGCGAACGCATCCTGACGACCCACGCCGGCAGCCTGGCCAGGCCGGACGCCCTGCGCGTCCTGCTGACCGCCAAAGACGAAGGCACGCCCTACGACGCCGATGCGCTGGCGGTGCAGGTGCGCGACGCGGTGGCCGGCGTGGTGCGGCAGCAGGCCGCCGCCGGGCTCGACGTCATCAACGACGGCGAGCAGTCCAAGCGCAACTTCACCACCTATGCGCGCGAGCGGCTGGGTGGCATCGAAGAACGGGTACTCCGTCCGGGCGAGCGCGTGCTCGCGCAGATCTACGGTCGCGACGCCGCCGAATTCCCCGAGTACTTCGCGGGCCGAGGCAATCTGGCGGGCCGCGAGGCCGTCTGTATCGGGCCGCTGACCTACATCGGGCAGCGCGCCGTGCAGGCGGACGTCGCGAACTTCCGGGCGGGGCTGGCCGGGATCGAGACGACCGAGGCGTTCCTGCCGGCGGTGGCCCCCGGCACGATCGAGCACTGGTTGCGCAACGAGTACTATGCGAGCGACGAGGCGTACCTCGCGGCGATCGCGGACGCGATGAAGGTCGAGTACGACGCGATCGTGCAGGCCGGATACATCTTGCAAGTCGACGACCCGGACCTCGCCGACGCCTGGCAGATTCACCCTCACATGAGCGTCGCGGACTATCAGAAGTTCGCCGGCCTTCGCATCGAGGCGCTCAACCACGCGCTGAGAGACATTCCGCCCGACCGCGTGCGCTTTCACGTCTGCTGGGGGAGCTACCACGGCCCACACAAGCACGATCTTCCGCTCGGTCACCTGACGAGCCTGCTCCTGGCGGTCCGGGCCGAGGCCTACTCCATCGAAGCGTCCAATCCGCGTCACGACCACGAGTGGCGCGTGTGGGAGGACGTGAAGCTGCCGGAGGGCAAGATCCTCATCCCCGGCGTGGTGGGCCACGCCAGCGATTTCGTCGAGCACCCGGAGCTGGTGGCCGAGCGGCTGATGAAGTACGCGCGCATTGTCGGACGGGAGAACGTCATCGCGGGAACCGATTGCGGGCTCGGGCCGCGCGTGGGTCATCCGAAGATCGCGTGGGCCAAGTTCGAGGCGCTGGTGGAGGGCGCGCGCCTGGCCACGACCCAGCTGTGGGGCCGCTGAGTGGAAGGCATCGCGGCGTGATGCGGGACGTGGAGGCCGCGGCGTGAGCCGGGACGAGACGGTCCTGGAGCTGGCCGGCGTCAGCAAGCTGTTCGGTCCGACGCCGGCGGTGGACGGCGCCTCGCTCGAGATCCGCCGGGGCGAGGTCTTCACGCTGCTCGGCCCGAGCGGCTGCGGCAAGACCACCACGCTGCGCATGGTCGCCGGCCTCGAGCGGCCCGACGCCGGCGAGATCACGCTGCGCGGCCGCGTCGTGGCCGCGCCGGCGCGCCGCGTGTTCGTCGCGCCGCACAAGCGCAACCTCGGCATGGTCTTCCAGTCGTACGCGATCTGGCCGCACATGACCGTGTTCGACAACGTCGCCTATCCGCTCGCCCTGCGCGGGACGAGCCGCGCGGTCATCCAGGACAAGGTCACCCGGGTGCTCGATCTCGTCGGGCTCGACGGGCTGCAGACGCGGGCGGCCACGCTGCTCAGCGGCGGCCAGCAGCAGCGGGTGGCGCTCTGCCGGGCGCTGGTCTACGAGCCGGATCTGCTGCTGCTGGACGAGCCGTTCAGCAACCTGGACGCCAAGCTCCGCGAGCAGATGCGCGTGGAGCTGAAGCTCTTGCAGCGGCGGCTCGGCGTGACCGTGCTCTTCGTCACCCACGATCAGATCGAGGCGCTCAGTCTCTCCGACCGCATCGCGGTGATGCAGCGCGGCCGCGTCGAGCAGGTCGGCACGCCCCGCGGCCTCTACGACCGCCCCGCCTCGGCGTTCGTGCGCGATTTCCTGGGCCAGACGGTGGTGTTGCGCGGCCGCATCGCCGGGCGCGACGGAGCGAGCGTGACGATGAAGATGGAGGGCGCCCTCGCCGGCCGCATCCTGGCCGGACGCGCGGCGGGGGACGCCGCGCTGGCCGAGGGCGCCGAGGCGCAGCTCGCCATCCGACCGGAGGACATCGCGGTGAGCGCGGACGAGCACCCGCGGTCGGGCGACCAGGCGCCGTCCGGCGACCACGCGCTGCCCGGCGTGATCGAGGCGTTGCTGTTCGTCGGCGATCGGTACGAGGCGCGGGTGGCGCTGGGCGGCGAGCAGCGCATCCTGCTGCTGTTGCCCCGTGGCCGCGAGTGGTGTGAAGGGCAGCGGCTACATCTGGAATTTCCACCCGACGGGGTGAGCGTATGGCCGGCGTGATCGTCGGCCCCAACTCGTCCGTCGCGAGCACAAGGAGGAGCGCGTGGCCAAGAGTGTCGTGACCCCCGAGCGGTTTTCCAAGGGCCGGACCTTCGACGAGTACGTGCGGTATGCCGGGAGCGAGGAGAATCTCGCCCGCGAGGCCTTCGGGGGCGCCTACTTCGCCGACGGCGGATCGATGGGCGGCCCGCGGCGCGACAACAGCGGAATCCTGCGCGAACGCTACGGCAAGACGCTGCTCAACGAGCAGCAGACGGCGGCCATCAAGTGGCTCGCCGCTCAGCCCGGCGGCCCGGCGAAGATCCTCGTGATCTCCGAAGATTGGTCGTCGGATTGCCGGCGCGACGTGCCGATGCTGGCGCGACTGGCCGAGGCCGGTGGCCTGGAGCTGCGCATCTTCGATCGGGACGGCGGCAAGATTCTGGCGACGCGCCGGCCCGATCCGACCGCCCGCGACAGCAACCACGACCTCATGGCGGAGTTCATGAACACCAAGGACGGCGGAGAGTGGGCCTCGCTGCCGGTGGCGGTGTTCTACACGAGCGATTTCCGCGAGCTGCACCGCTACATCGAGTACCCCGCCATCTATCACAAGGACCGCATTCGCGCCTCCCAGCAAGCGGCGCGAGCAGGTGAGACCGCCGAGCAGGCGAAGGCGCGCGGCGCCGCCGAGTTCGCCGCGCTGCAGAACTCACCGTTCTTCGACCTGTGGGCCTCGGCCGGCGTCGACGAGATCCTGAGCGCATTGCACGAGAAGCTGACCGTCGGCGGGTCGTGACCGGCGGCGACAGCCTCGCCGGGCGCCGCGGGCGTCTGGAGGCGCCGGACGTGCTGTGCACCGCCGTCCTCGCCGCCGTCGCCTTCACCGTCGTCTATCCCATGCTCCTGGTCGCGCTGCAGAGCTTCCAGGTGGCCGCACCCGGGGAGCCCGCGCGGTGGGGGCTCGACGGCTGGCGAGCGGCCTTCACCGAGCCGGGGCTGCGCGCCGCCCTGGTCAACACGCTCACGGTCACGGTGGTACGCCAGCTGATCTCGCTGCCGCTGGCGGTGCTGATCGCGTGGCTGATCGCCCGCACGAACCTGCCGGGCCGGGACTGGATCGAGGTCGGGTTCTGGGCGGCGTTCTTCCTGCCCAGCCTGACCGTGACGCTGAGCTGGATCCTGCTGCTCGATCCCGACTACGGACTGATCAACACCTGGCTCGCGCGCCTGCCGTGGGTGGGCAAGCCGTTCAACATCTACTCGTTCTGGGGCATCGTGTGGGTCCACGTCATCACCGGATCGCTCACCGTGAAGGTCATCCTGCTGACGCCGGCGTTTCGCAACATGAACGCGGCGTTCGAGGAAGCCTCCCGGGTGGCCGGCGCGAGCACGCTGCGGACCGCGCTCCGGATCACGGTGCCGGTGATGGCGCCCGCGATCCTGTCGGTGCTCCTGCTGGGAACCATGGTGTCGCTGCAGACCTTCGAGGTCGAGCAGGTCCTCGGCATTCCCTTCCGGTTCTTCGTGTTCAGCACGATGATCTACGACCTGCTCGTCACGCGCGTGCCGCGCTACGACGCGGCCACCGCGCTGGCGGTCGTGACCCTGGCCGCCATGCTCCCGCTGGTGCTGGCCCAGCAGTGGCTGACGCGGGGCCGGCGGTTCACGACGATCACCGGCCAGTTCCAGAACCGCCCGCACGCGCTGGGCCGCTGGCGGTGGCCCGCGCTGGTGCTGGTGCTGGTTCTGCTCGTCATCGTGCTGGGCATTCCGCTGGCGGTCGCCCTGCTCGGGACGTTCATGAAGCTGTTCGGCTTCTTCGACATCCCGCAGCCGTGGACCCTCGACAACTGGACGACGGTGCTGACCGACGAGCTGTTCCTGCGCTCGCTCGGCAACACGCTGATCCTGGCCACCGGGACCGCGGTGGCCGCCATCCTGGTCCACGCGTTGATCGCCTACATCGCGGTGCGGACGCGTTACGCCGGTCGTCGCGCCCTCGATCTGATCTCGTGGCTGCCCTTCACCGTGCCCGGCATCATCCTGGGGCTGGCCCTGCTGTGGCTGTGCCTGGACACGACCGTGCTGCGCCCGCTCTACGGCACGATGACCCTGTTGATCGTGGCCGGGGTGATCTCCGGCATGCCGCTCGGGGTGCAGATCATCAAGAGCGGGCTGATGCAGCTCGGCGCCGAGCTCGAGGAGGCCTCGCGCATCGCCGGCGCCTCGTGGTGGAGCACCTATCGGCGGATCGTGCTCCGCCTGATGGCGCCGACCCTGGTGGCGGTGGGCATGATCACGTTCGTGGGCGCCGCCCGCAACATCGGCAACATCGCGCTGCTCGCCACCAGCGCCAACCGGCCGCTGTCGATCCTGCAGCTCGACTACATTGCCCAGCGCAAGCTGGAGGCCGCAGTGGTGGTGGCCTGCATCATCATGTTCATCTCGCTCGCCGGCGCGCTGCTCGCCCGACTCTACGGGCTGCGCAGCACCGTCGGCTGAAGGAGCGCATCGTGAAGCTCACAGGGAAGGTGGCGATCGTCACAGGGACGAGCCCCAACATCGGCGCCGGCCTGGCCGGCGGCCTGGCGGAGGAGGGCGCCAAGGTCGTGTGTGTCGACATCGAGCCGGAGAACGCCGGGCAGTGCGCGGAGTGGATCCGGGGCCACGGCGGCCAGGCCGAGGGCATCGCCTGCGACACCACGGACGAAGAGCAGGTGGCGGCGATGGTCGCCCGGGTGCGGGAGGTCTACGGCGCGGTGGACATCCTCGTCAACAACGCCGGCATCCTGGGCGGGCTCAGCGTGCTGGAGATGCCGCTCGAGCACTGGCAGCGCCAGCTCGCCGTCAACCTCACCGGCACGTTTCTCTGCACCAAGCACGTCGCCCGCACCATGGTCGAGCACAAGACGCGCGGCAGCATCATCGTGATCGTCTCGACCGCCGGATATCAGGGCCAGGCCGGCAACGTCGGCTACTGCACGAGCAAGGCGGGGCTCCTGAACTTCACGCGTGCCGTCGCCATGGACGTGGCGCGCTACGGTATTCGCGTCAACAGCCTCTCACCGACGGCCACCGACGTGGAGGAAGGCCTGGAGCGGGCCGTGGAGTGGGGCCGGCCGCGTCGCGAGCGCGGGAGCCGACTGCTCGATTTCCAGAAGATGGTGCCGATGGGCCAGCTGCCGAGCCCGCGCCACTACGCGCGGGCCGCGGTGTTCCTGGCCTCGGACGACGCGGAGATGATCACCGGCTTCGACCTGCGCGTCGACGCGGGCACGATCGCGAAGTACTGGCCGTGGATTCCGGCTCGCGCTAGCGAAGGCAGCTATCCCCGACGCTCGGGGAGACGGAGGGTAGAGCAACATCGGCGTACGGACCCGGCTAGGGGGAAAGAACTTGCTCGCGACCATCTTCGTTCCGCAGCTTCAAAGAGCTGATGGTCGCGGTGGACTGGAGAATCACGTACGTGTCCTTGGTACCGGTTGGGCCCGCGAAGCTCAGGCCTGAGGTGGGCTCGGAGGACCCGATCTTGACCGATGGACGCCCGCGTTCGGTGATGAGACGCAGCAGAACGGTTTCGGCTTGATCCTCGCCGTTCGGCGACCTGCTGGAGGGCAGCACATTGATGCTCGCGCGGACGCGGCCTTGTGCATCGAGGATCTCGAGAGCGCGACCGCGCAGCACCGAGACGTGGCCTTGTGCAAGAAGCGGACGGAGCTGCTGCGTGAGGGTGACGAGCAGCAGGGCGAGATTGACCAGGGTGAGCGCCATGAGGGTTCGTGATGTCTTCATGCAATCTCCACGTTCGGAGTCACGCGAGCCAAGCTCGACGCGGAAGAGACCCGGCTATGAGGTCGGCTTGCGCGCAATCAGGCTAATGAAAGAGATGTGACCAAAGAATTCTTCCTCTTTCACCCGACGGCGGGCCTCGTTCTTGAGTGCGGCTGCTTGCTCGGCGCCAATACTCCCGGCTCTCGCAAGCACATCTGCACCCCGATCGATGATTGTCAGCATGTACTGCGGGTCGGTCGTTTGTGTGTAGCCGTGACTGCGGAGGCTCGTGACGGTAAAGCCGATCGACCGCAGGATTTTACCCAGGCGTCGCGGTAGCCACGGATTCTGGACAAAGTTCGCCACCATGGCATCGACTGCGCGCTGGAGCGGGTCGAACGCGTCGGTGGACACCGTGGTCGTCGTGTAGTCTCCGTCGAACACGGCTAACCAGCCTCCTGCGCGAAGCACTCGATAGGCTTCACGAAGGGCCTGATCCGGGTCGGGAATATGGCACAGCGTGGTGTGGAATACGACGAGATCAAAGGACGCATCGGGGAACGGAACAGCCAGGCCGTCTGCGGTCTGGAAGGACAGCCGTGAAAAGCCTTTCCCAAGCTCTCGTGCGTTCTCTATGAAGACCGGCGCGGGGTCAATCCCGACGACTTCGCGAACGCCGGGCATCTCTGCAAGAACCCGACTTACCGCTCCCGTCCCACAGCCAACATCCAACGCACTTGCGTCGCTCGGAAGCTGTAGTTCCGATAGATAGGCATTGAGCATAGCTCGCTGTTGCGGATCCGCCGCTCTGAGTTCGAGCACGTCGGCAAGTCTTGTTTGCATCCCCGTGTCGGCTTGAGCGATGGAAATGTACGGGTCCGGCATAGCGTGCTCCACCCAAGACCGACAGTACGGCTAACGACTCGGCGCTGAGCGGCCGGCGCTGGCGGCCTGGACGTCCACGGGCGCGATCATGCCGGGCCGTTCAAGCGGCCTGTTAGACGGCGGGTCGATAGCCGGAAATCAGCGCAGCGCGACGTCCTTTCCCCCGCGGGCGCGACGCCAATACAGCTTCAGGTGGGCTGTGCATACGGCGCCAGGCCGCCTGGAAAGCCTCTGGAGTTAGCGAGGCTCCATGCCTTTGGTCCGCGAGGGCCCTCAAAGTAGAGGTGACTCGAGACAGCGAGCCACCAGGGCATCTTCGAGTTCCCGGGCACAAGCTCGGGCTAAACGAGGGAAGTGCGATTCGGAACGCAGCGCTCGTACGGGCCCCAACTCGGCCGCTCCCTTAGCGCGCTGGGTGAATCCTGCGACGCTATGCCGATCTGAACGAAGGGAAGATCGTCGTCCCCTTGAAACTGTGTGTTGAGCTGGGGAAACTCGGCCAGTGACGGCTTGTCTGAAGTCCGGAAACGAAAGGGTACGCCATGGTGTCCGTCTAACTAGTAGTCTGCGGAACAATCTAATCCGTTAGCCATAGCGTCTCTTGCAAGCTAGCACCGGCCGCGTCTTCCCTGTATCAGGGGAAATCCTGACATCGCCACCGGTTAGGTCGGGCGGCGTAGCCTCGGCGGCCGGGATAGGCAGACCGAGGCTATCCAGCGGACATTGCGAGGCTGGCTAGCTAGCGCCGGGAGTACTCGAAGGAGTACGGCCCGCCGTTGCTCGTGCCGGTGCCGGAGAGGTAGCGCTGGCCGTTCTTGACGACTAGCTGCACCGTGACCGCCGCATCGGCGTTGTTGAGACCGCCGCTCACGTAGGGGTTGGACACGAGCGAGCCGTTCTGGAGCTGAAAGGTTCCGGTCGAGGTGAATGCGCCGACCGAGTTGTTGAAGTATCCGTCAGGGCGCAGCGTCAGCTCGCCGGGGAAGCCGGTGGCGCCCGCGTACGCGAATCCGCTCCAGACGCCGGCCAGGGAGGCGAGGTCGGACTGCTGGATGGGAACGACGGTACCCTGCTGCGCCATGCTGGCGCACCCGACGGCGACGAGGACCACCGCAACGATCAGGACTCCCAGGCGTGCTGTCCGATGTGTTCTCACGGCTCGCCCTCCGTTCTCGAGGCCGGCGCCTCGCCCTTCGCACGGTCGAAGGGATACGCCGCGCCGTACGGCGTGTCAAGGCCGCGGGGTGTCGTCGACCTCCACGCGTCGCTGGACGGGGAAGCAGTGGATGCCCCAGCGCTCGGCGATCAGCCCCCACAGTCCCTGCGGATACACGAGCATCACCGAGACCGCGAGCGAGCCGAGCACGATCATGTACCAGCTTCCGTAGTCGGCCAGCAGCTCGCGGAGCACGAAGAAGACCACGGCGCCGACCAGCGGGCCTTCGAGCGTACCGATGCCGCCGATGACCACGATGAAGATCGTGGACGCCGTCCAGCTGATGCTGAACGCCGCGTCCGGCGAGATGCGGAGCAGGTTCAGGTAGATGACGGCGCCGGTGGCCCCGGTGCCGAAGGCCGCCAGCAGGTAGACGATGAGCTTGGTGCGGAAGACGTCGACGCCGAGCGTCTCCGATGCCGGCTCGCTGTCACGCACGGCCATCAGCCCCAGCCCGAAGCGAGCGCGCAGGAACACGTAGATCCCGACCAGCGCCGCCACGCCGAGGGCCAGGGCCAGGTAGTAGGTGGCCATCTCGCGCGTCTCGCGGGCCAGCGGGAACACGGCCTTCAGCGTCCGGCCGGTGCCGCGTCCGAGCGCGCCGGTGTTGGCCACCAGAAGCCGGAACACCTCGGCGACGGCCCAGGTGCCCACGGCGAAGTAGCCACCCTGGAAGCGGAACACCAGCGCCGCCGTCGGGAGCGCGAGCAGCGCGGCGATCAGTCCGGCCAGGGGGACCGAGAGGAACGGGTCGAGGCCGAGATCGTCGGCCAGCACGATGAGCGCGTAGCCGCCGAGGCCGACGTAGGCTTGCTGGCCGATCGACAGCAGGCCGGCGTAGCCGGCGAGCAGGTTCCACATCTGCGCCAGCACCAGCAACGCGATGAACTCCACGAGCCGGCGCATGCTGGCTGGATCGCCCCAGAACGGCAGCGTGGACAACGCGGCGATCGCGAGGACGGCGGCGCCGAGCCCCACGCGACTGGCTCGCGTCGTGCGCTGCACGCGAAACGCCCGGGCCATCAGTCGCGCCGTCGCTGTCGCGCGAAAAGTCCCTGGGGCCTCACGAGGAGGACGCCGAGAAACACCAGGTGACCGGTGAGGATTCCCCAGCCCGGCGAGAGCTTGGCCCCCACGGTCTGCGCCACGCCGAGAATGGCGCCACCCACCAGCGTGCCCCACAGCGAGCCGAGCCCGCCGATGATCACCGCCTCGAAGGCGAACAGCAGCCGGTCGGGGCCGCTGCCGAACGCGAAGGTGGTGCGCACGCCGAGGAAGATGCCGGCGATGGCCACGATGCCGAGCGACAGCGCCATGGCCAGCGCGTAGAGGCCGCGGTCGTCGATCCCCATCAGCGCGGCCGTCGCCTGGTCGTCGGCCGTCGCGCGGAAGGCGCGGCCCCGCCGGGTGCGGCCGATGAAGAGCTGCAGACCGATCAGCACCAGGATGGCGACCAGCAGCGTGATGAGCGAGAACCAGCCCACCGCCAGCCCCCCGCCCAGCGCGAGGCTCGCCGTGTCGATGCCTCCGGGGTTCACGCGGCGCGAGTCGGCGGAGAACGCTTCCAGCAGCGCGTTCTGGATGATGATCGACAGTCCGAACGTCACCAGGATGGGCGGCAGGATGCCGCGCCCTAGCAGCCGATTGAGGACCAGGCGCTGGAGCAGGTAGCCGAGCAGCGCCATGAGCGGGCACGACCACCGCCAGCGCCAGCAGCCAGTGCAGCGCGAGGGCATCGACCAGCGTCACGGCGAGGAACGCGGCGAGGATGCTGAAGTCGCCGTGGGCGAGGTTGACGATGCGCATGACGCCGAAGATGAGCGACAGCCCGGTGGCGAAGAGCGCATAGAGGCCGCCGAGCAGCAGGCCTTGCACGACCGTGTCGAGCCAGGCCACGGTCAGGTCCCGAAGTAGGCGGCGGCGATCTCGCCGCGGCTCAGCTCGCCGGGTCGTCCGCTCAGCGAGACGATCCCCTGACGGAAGCAGAACACGCGACGGGCGATGCGCAGCACCTGGCTCATGTCCTGCTCGACGATCACCGTCGTGATGCCTTCGGCGGTGACCGTCGCCAGCACGTCGTAGAGCTGCTTGATCACCACCGGCGCCAGCCCGAGCGAGATCTCGTCGATGAGCAGGAGCTGCGGATTGGCCATCAGCCCGCGGCCGATCGCCAGCATCTGCTGCTCGCCGCCCGAGAGATTCGTGCCGGGCTGCCGCTTGCGCTCGGCCAGACGAGGGAAGAGCGCGTACACGCGATCGAGCGTCCAGCGTCCGCTCCGCCCGCGATAAGCGCCGATCCGGAGATTTTCCTCCACGGTCAGGCTGGGAAAGATGCGCCGGCCCTCCGGCACCAGCGTGACCCCGCGGTCGACGAGCTCGTGCGCGGGCCGCCCGCCCACCGCGACGCCGTCGAGCTCCACGGCGGTGCGCGCGACCGGCAGCGCGCCGGCCACCGCCTTGAGGAAGGTGCTCTTGCCGCTGCCGTTGGCGCCGATGATCGCGACGGTCTCCCCCTCGGCCACCTCGAGCGAGATGCCGAACAGCGCCTGGAAGTCGCCGTAGAAGGCGTCGAGCTGCCGGACGACCAGGCGGCTCATTGCACGTCGATGCCGAGGTAGACGCGCTGCACATCGGCGTTGGCCATGACGTCGTCGGGCGGGCCTTCGACCAGGACCCGGCCGACGTCGATGGCGACGAGCCGGCTGACGGCCGAGCGCAGGGCGTGCACGATGTGCTCGATCCAGACGATCGCCACACCCTCGGCATTGATGCGCTGCACGAGCGAGATCACCTCCGGCAACTCGCTGTCCGTGAGGCCGCCGGCAATCTCATCGAGCAACAGCACGCGGGGCCGCGTGGCCAGCGCGCGCGCCAGCTCCAGTCGCTTGCGCTCCAGCAGCGTCAGTGTGCCCGCCCGCGTGTTGGCCTTGGGCAGAAGGCCGGTGAGCTCCAGCGCGGTCACCGCGGAATCCGCCGGGCTGGCGCCCGCCCGCCCGAAGCTGGCTCCGACCAGGACGTTCTCGAAGACGCTGAGCGCCTCGAAGGGGTGCGGGATCTGATGGGTGAGCGCGATGCCGGCCCGGCAGCGCGCGTGTGGCGGCAGGCGCGTGACGTCCTGACCGGCGAAGCGGATGGTGCCGCGGTCCGGGCGCAGACGGCCGATCATGAGGTTGAGCGCCGTGGTCTTGCCGGCGCCGTTGGGACCGATGACGCCCAGCGCCTCGCCGTCCTCGACGGCCAGGCTGAGCCCGTCGATGACGACGAGCGAGCCGAACGACTTCGAGACGCCCTCGAGCGATCGAAGTACATCGGGGGCCCGAGCGGCCCCCAAGCCCCCCGCGCTCCGCGCCCCGGCGGAGCCGTGGCGCTCCGCGAGCGTCGAATTCCGGCCTACCCGAGCGGCTTGAGCGTGCCCGCCGTCGGGATGTTCGGCGCCGACTTGTTGCTGACGATCACCACGTCGAAGGGGAACTTCGTGCCCTTCACCCACTGGCCGCCGACGAGCGTCGTCTTGGTGACGTTGGGCACGGGACCCTTGGCCCAGCTGATCGGTCCCACGATCGTGTTCAGGTTCGTCGCCTTGATCGCGGCGATGATCGCGGCCTTGTCGTCCACGCTGGTGGATCGCTTGAGCGAGTCGAAGCCGACCTCGAACAGCGCGTGGACGAAGCCGAGTCGGCTGCGTCCACTGCTTCTTGGTCTCCTGCGTGTAGGCGGCGGCGAGCTGCCCGGCGGTGGCGCCGGTGAGCGACGACTTGTACGGATGCTGCGGCGACCACCACACCTCGGTGGACATGCCGGTGCCGATCGTGGCCGAGCGCCTCGACCGAGCGCGGGAAGAGCAGCGCCTTGCCGACGCGTGGCGATCTTGGGCTTGAAGCCCTGCTGGGCGGCCTGCTTCCAGAACGTCGTGCAGTCGGGCGGGATCGGCACGCCGGTGACGATCTCGACCTTGGCGCTCTTGAAGGCCGAGATCTGCGCGGAGAAGTCGTCGCTCAGGTTCTGGGTACCGGCCGGGATCGACCAGCGTGTAGCCGGCCTTGGCCAGCGCGGGCGGGAAGCCGCGCTTCTTGTCGCCCCACGCGTTGCCGTCGCCGTCGTTGGGCCACAGGGCGCCGACGACCTTGTTGGTGGGCAGCGAGCCCCACATGTCGAGGAAGACGCCGATGATGTCTTCCAGCCCCCAGAAGAAGTGATAGGTCGACTTGAAGCCGGTGTCGGGCTTGCCCCCGCGGCGAAGAACCACGGCTGCCACGGGCACATGGTGGAGATGCACGGCATGCCGTTGACCTCGCACTGGTCGGAGACGGGGTTGGTGGTCTCCGGCGTGCTCGCCACGAGCATGAGGTCGATCTTGTCGGAGAGGATCAGGCGCGAGGCGACCTCCGCGGCGCGGTTCGGATCGGACTGGCTGTCCCGCACGATGATCTCGACCGGGTAGCTCCGCCCACCCTTGACCGTCACGCTGGACACGGTCTTGCGAATGCCGGCGAGGACGAAGCTGTCGGTCTCGCCGAACCCGGCCAGCGGTCCGGTCTGCGGGCTCACGTAACCGATCTTCAGCGTGCGGCCCTGGGCGCGGGCCGGGCGGGGCGCCACGCCCGCCAGCGTGAGAGCGGCGCCGGATGACGCGACTCGGAGGAACTCGCGCCTGCGCATCAGAACTGCACCGGGGTCGGCGGCATCTTGCCGGAGGCGTACAGCGCGGGGAGATCGGGCGAGGCGTTCTCCCACACCAGCAGCATCGAGCGCTTGGGCGAGAAGCCCTGGTGTCGGATGTCGGCTGGCATCGCCGCCACGTCGCCAGCCCGCATGGTCACCCGTGCGCGTAGCGCGCCGGTGTCGCGGTCTTCCACCTCCCACTGGATCTCGTCGCTCAGCTGCACGAACCACTCGACGCGATCGTTGCCGTGGATGACGGGCAGGATGTACTCCTCGGTCGTCGGGCAGTAGAGGCTGGCCTTGCACACCGACACCACGGAGGGGTTCCAGGTGACGTCGGAGCGCGACAGATAGGCGAACAGGCTGAAGGCACGCACCTCGCCCTCGAAGCCGGGCTCGGCCATCACGTCCGGCTCGTCCTGCGGCACGTCGGTGAAGCCGCGATTGATCGGGAACCCGCTCTCGTCGCTGCGGATCGGCTCGTCGCCGGGCGCCCCGATCATGCGCTTGGCCGTCACGCGGTGCCGCGTGATCGCTTCCTTGTTGCTGCCGTTCTTGGGCCCGAACGCCGAGCCCGGTCTCCTGCGGCGCCGCGAAGGGATCGAATGCCGTCGTTCGTCCAGTCCTCGAGGATCGCCTGGAAGACGCGGGTGATCAGCTCGGCCGGGAAGTTCTCGACGTAGTCGCGCCCGGCCTTGCGGTAGTGCTCGTTGAAGCGACCGGCGTAGAGATCGACGTTGCCGTAGTGGTTGACCGTGCCGACCACGGCGTCGAAGTTGACGATGCCGTAGAAGAACCCCCAGGCGACGTCGCGCTGCATGGCGCGCAGGAACGCGTCGGCCGGGATCATGTGCGTGCCCTTGGGCCACGCGATGTGGGCGAAGTACTCATCGCGGTTGAACGTGAACTTGCCCAGCGTGAACTCGCGGTAACCGTGCTGATTGGGCTCGAGGCTGCCGAGCTCGGGAAGAGTCTGCGTCGCCATGATGATCCTCCTCAGGCCTGCGGCCGCGGTGTGGTCTGGCAGATGTCGGCCCAGCGCTCGACCGTGTCACGGCCGGCCAGCGTCTGCAGCAGCACGACCGCCGGGGCGCGCGGCGTGGAACTGGTAGGCGGCGCCGGCGGGCAGCAGCGTCATGTGGCCGCGCCGCGCGCCGCACCACGCCCATCTTCTTGCCCTTCGGCGTGCCGGGCAGCGCCACCGATCCCTGCGTGCCGGCCGGGACGGTGGCGGGATCGTCGAGCTTGAGCAGTCGGACCTCGACCTCGCCGTCCATGACCAGCGCGAACTCGTCGTGCGCGGCCGCGCGCCAGCCGCGAGGTGCCCTCGGCGCGAATGGCCTCGATCACGTACTCGATGTTCTTCGCCGACCGCGATCTTCTCGTAGGGCTTGGCCTTGCTGGCCACCTCGAAGACGTTGGAGAAGACGTAGTTCTTGGGGTTGTCGTTGATGACCTCGACGCCGCCTTTCTCATAGCGCTCGAGCGAGCCGAAGCGTGTCGCCTGGCTTTGAGCCATTGCTGATCTCCTTTCCTGCCGACCGGCCCCGCCCGCGCCGTCCGAGCATCCGGCAGAGCCGGCCGAGCTCGGTCTGCTCGCGCGGCGAGAGCGGATCCATCTCACGCACGAGCAAGGACACGTGACGGGGGAAGAGAATGCGGATGAGCCGACGGCCCTTGTCGGTGAGGCTGACCGTGATGAAGCGGCGATCGTCACGCCGGCGGGCCCGGCGCACCAGTCCGCGCAGGGCGAGATTGCCGACCACCACCGTGATGTTGCCGCTGCTGCGCAGCAGCTTGCGTCCGAGGTCGCGCTGGCAGAGCGGGCCCAGGTGCCACAGCGCCTCGAGGGCGCCGAACTGGCCGACGGTGAGACCGGCTGCCGCCATGCTGGGCTCGAGCCGCGCGGTCACCGACTCCGCCGCCCGCATCAGCTTGATGTAGGCGTCCAGAGCCGCGACCTCGGAAGGCGCTCCGCGATAGTGCGTGGGCATAGTTTGAATTCGAACTGTTTAACTACGAGCTTCTGCCTGGGTTTGTCAAGCCGCGCTGCGGCTGGCGGTGGCCAGAGTACACTCTGGCCCAGGAGGCCGAAAGCCCCATGAGCACGGAGACGACGGCGACCAGCGCGCGCGGGGAATACATCTCGACCCTGTCCAAGGCGGGCCTCGACGCGCCCTGGATGGAGCCGGGCCCGCTGATCCGCCCAAGGCCTCGGCGATGCGGCCGGGGGTCTGGCGGTGGCGGGAGATCGAGCCGCTGGTCCGACGGAGCCCGGAGTTCATGGCGCCCGGCCGCGGCGCCGAGCGGCGCATCCTGCGTCTCGACAACGCCGGCGTTCCCGAGCGCACGGCCGGCCACACGATCTCGGTCGCGGTGCAGTACCTGCTGCCGGGCGAAGTCGCCCCGGCGCACCGTCACACGCCCAACGCCGTCCGCTTCATGCTGCACGGCGAGGGCGCCTACACCACGATCGAGGGCGACAAGTTCGTCATGCGTCGCGGTGATCTCGTCATCACCCCGAGCATGACGTGGCACGACCACGGCAACGAGGGCCGCGAGCCGGTGATGTGGACCGACGCCCTCGACTCGCCGGTCGTGCGCTACCTCGAGAACCTCGCGATGGATCCCTACGAGGGCGAGACCCAGCCGGTGCGCACGGGCCCGCCGGCGCGGCACCTTCACTATCGCTGGGAGACCGCGCTATCGCCGAGCTGCATGCGCCGCGCGGCCGGTGAGGCGGACCCGTTCGACGACGTCATCATGGAGTATCTCGATCCGGCCACCGGTGGCTCGGTGGTGCCCGCGCTCGGCTGCTATCTGCAGCTGCTCCGTCCCGGTGTCCGCACGCGCGCGCATCGCGAGACGTCGAGCGCGGTCTATCACGCGGTCGGCCGGCTCGGGCTATGTGGAGATCGACGGCAGCCGCGTCGAGTGGGGCGAGGGCGACTTCTTTGCGATTCCGCCCCGCGAGCCCTGCACGCCCACGGCAACGCCGGGCGACCCCGGCCATCCTCTACTCCGTGCAGGACGTGCCGCTGCTGCCGCGCGCTGGGGTTCTATCGCGTCGAGGCGTAGCCCGACCGTCGTTGGTCAGGCGTCCCGGTGCACCGTCGCGGGCGAGAACGCGGGCAGGCAAATCGCGACGTACTCGGCGCCGTCGGGGTGCGGCGTGCTGTAGCGGATCCACTCACCCGCTTCCGTGACCACGGCCTGCCCGGCGGCGACGTCCAGGTGCCCGCTCTCGAAGGCGACCCGCAGGCTTCCCTTCAGCACGAGCGTGATCTCCTGGAACTCCGGACGTGCCCCGGCTCTTCCCAGCCAGAGGGCGACGTCATGCGCGCGACGCTGACCGTCCTGCTGCCGGTGCTCGGCCCGCCCACGAACTCCTCGATCAGCTTGGGCCTGGTGCCGGCCGCCTCGATCACCATCGGGGCTGCGATCAGTCGCGGCATGGTGTCGTCGTCTCCCGCGATCAGCGCGTGCGGTTGTAGTCGTAGTCCTCGCGCTCGCCGGCACCCGCCCGCAGATCGGGACGCAGCGGCGGCCGCGTGCTGTTCAGCTTGGCGTGCACGTCGAGGGCGGCCTTGTCCTTCCAGCGCTCCAGCAGCGTGAGCCGATCGGGATCGGCGACGCCCTGGAAGATCTCGAACTGCTCGCAGCCCGGCTCCTTCATGCATTCCACGCAGCGCGCCTTGTAAGCTTGGGCCAGCTCCGCGCCCTTGCCGGGTGCGGCCGTGATCGTGACCACCAGTCGGATCGACATGTCGTCTCCTCAGTGACGGGATTGCGCCTTACCACCGGGTGAGGCGAGCAGCACGCACACCAGCGCGAGCAGGCCCGGCAAGGCCTGGGTGAAGAGGATCGTGGTCTTGGCGGTGAGGCCACCGAAAATCCCGGCGACCACGACGCAGCCGAGGAAGAACACCTTCACGTCCCGCCGGCCGGACGCCAGGCCCCAGAGCAGGCCCGCGACCAGGAACCCATTGTAGAGGCCCTGGTTCCGGGCGAGCACCGCGGAGGAGGCGGAGACCTCGGGGGTCATCGAGAAGATCTTTCGGCCGACCGGGTGGTCCCAGAAGAACATCTCCAGGACGAGGAATCCGGCGTGGGCGAGCGCAACCAGCGCGGTGAGCCCGTTGGCGAGGCCCGTCATCGCGCCGGCAGGTAGTGGCGGGCCAGGCCCTTCGCATAGGCGTCGAGGAGCCGATGCATCTCGCGCATGGATCGCTCGGCGGCCCGGCGGTCGTCGTCGGAGCGGATGTATTTCAGGATCGCTCCTTCGGTCTCTCCGGCCTCCTCCGCCTCCACCTCTTCGTGCACGAGATAGTTCATGGCGCCCCAGTCGGGCCGACAGCCGTAGTGCTTGGCCAGCGCGGCTCCCACCGTCTGCGACACCTCGACCACCTCGGCCTCGATGAACGCGGTCGTGCACAGAGACGCGCTCCAGGGAATCTCGTGCGCGAGCCGACGGAAGAAGGCGATGATCTCGTTCATCTCGGGCAGCGGCGTGACCCGGGCCCAGGCATCGCGCGCGAACCCCATGTCGTCGCCGATGCGCTGGTAGAGCTCCACGTGATCGGGCGTGCCGCCGATCTGGCCCCGGAAGTACCCGAGATCCTCGACCAGCAGGTGGCGCGCGCAGTCCTTCCGCACGTCGAGCTCGTCACAGCGCGAGTGGATGCCGCTGAACATGCGCGGGAACCAGCAGATCAGAAAGAACCACTGGGACACGTGGCCCCACGCCTGCTCGCGGGTCAGGCTGCCGGCGGCAAAGCGCTTGAAATACTCTGACCCGCGGAATGGATTCTGCGCGAGCAGCTCCGCTCTCACGGTCTCGAACCATTCGGTCGTCATTCGCACTCCTTTTCGGGGCGTTCGCCGTACTAGTCCGGCGCCACGGATCGCCGCAGCCACACGCGGCGGAGGGCGTCGAAGGACAGAAGGTAGATGAAATCGGCGACGTAGCCAAGCGGGACCGCGCCGGTCAGGCCAAGCCGCACGACCGTCAGCCACGCCACCAGGTTGAACACGCAGATCCCGAAGGCCCCGAGCGGCCAGACCTTCATGATCGCGCGGGCCACGTCCAGTCCGTAGTGGAAGTGCAGCAGCGCGATCACCGGCAGCGTGTTCACCGGATAGCCGGTGACCAGACCGGACCACTTGGGTCCAAGAATGTGCGCGACCGACGTGAGCACGATGACGGAGACACTCGCCACGCCGGCTCGGACGGCGATCAGTGCGGCGGTGACCCGCACGGGCTGGAGCGGCGCCGTGTCGGGCAGCCGACGGAACAACCAGGCCGCGATCGCGCACGAGGCGGCGGCGAGCGGAACCACGACCAGGCGGGAAAGCTCGACGGTCCCGATGACGGCCGAGGCGAGCGCGAACAGCCCGGTGCCGGTGAGGGCGCCCACCGTGATCGAGAGCAGCCGCGGGCGGGGCGCCAGGCTGGCGCCGGCCAGGTAGCCGATGACGAACGGGATGGTGGCGCACATCCCGGCGATGTTCCAGAACGCGCTCTCGGCGGCAAACGGCAGGCCCTGCTCCAGACCGAAGAAGATCAGCGAGACCACGGCCAGCTGGGGCAGGGATGCCGCCAGGCCGCCCACGCGCGGTCCGAAGCGCTCCGCCACCGCGGTGACGGCGACAACGAGTCCGGCCGACACGACGATCTTCGCGAGGAGCAGCGTCAGCGACACGGAGCGGCGCCCGCCTGCGCGTGACGCCGTGAAGGCTCGCGCTTCACCCACCCGAATCTACGCTGCCGGCCGGGTTGACAGGCGATCTACTTTAATGGACAGAATGTCCATGATGCAGGATCAGAGCGGCGAAGCCTGTCGCCCGCCGGACATCAACACGCGTATCGCCGCACGCGTTCGGGCGCTGCGCGCCGACCAGGGGATGACCCTCGATGCGCTCGCCGCGAAATGCGATGTCAGCCGCTCGATGATCTCGCTGGTCGAGCGGGGCGAAAGCAGCCCGACCGCGGTCGTGCTGGAGAAGATCGCCACGGGGCTCGGCGTGCCGCTGGCGACGCTGTTCGACGATTCGACGCGCCGCTGCCAGTCCGGTGTCGCGGCGCGAGGACCGGACACCGTGGCGCGATCCACAGTCCGGCTATGTCCGACGCAACATCTCTCCCGCCAACTTTCCATCGCCCATCCAGATCGTCGAGGTCGTTCTGCCGGCTGGCGCGAGGGTGGCCTACGAAACCGGCGCGCGCGACGTGAGCATTCATCAGCAGATCTGGGTGCAGGAGGGAAGCGATCGAGGTCACGTCGGCAGCGTGACGCTATCGCCTCTCGGAAGACGACTGCCTGGCCATGCAGCTCAACGAGCCAACGGCGTTTCGCAACCGCACGCGCAAGCCGGCGCGATACATCGTGGTCGTCGCGAGCGAGCGCTCGCGGCGCGTCGAGGAGATGAGATGTCCGGACGCCATTCAGATTCGCTGTCTGCAGACCATCGGCGATCGCGAGATCCAGGGGTTGAGCGACGTGCTGATCGACTGCGTGGAAGGCGGCGCGTCCGTCAGCTTCATGCTCCCGATGTCCCGCGCCAAGGCGGAGGCGTTCTGGCGCGAGCATCGTCGGCGAGTGTGGCGCGCGGCGAGCGCGTGGTGCTCGTCGCTGAGGACGCAGGCAGGAACGATCGTCGGCACGGTGCAGGTCATTTGGGTCAGCCGGAGAATCAGCCGCATCGCGGCGACATCGCGAAGATGCTCGTGCATCGACGCGCACGGCGGCAGGGTGTTGGCGCAGCGTTGCTCGCAGCCGCCGAGCGCAGTGCGCTCGAGCGCGGCAAGACGCTGCTGGTGCTCGACACGGTCTCGGAGCAGATGCCGAGCGCCTGTATGCGCGGCAGGGCTGGCAGCGTTGTCGGGGAGATTCCGAACTACGCGCTCTGGCCCGACGGAACGCCCTGTGCGACCACGTATTTTCTTCAAGTCGCTGCGCGACTGACCGCCGGGGACGCTCACGGTCGCGGCGGGCGTACGCCACCGTCCACGACCAGCGAGGACCGGCGCGCGGTCAGAGCTGGCTCATGCCGCCGTCGATCTACCAGCTCGGTACCCACGATGAACGCGGACTCGGCCGACGGACAGGTAGAGCACCGCACTGGCAATCTCGTCCGGGGTGCCGAAGCGCTTCAGCGGGATCTGGGCAAGAATGCTCGCCGCGATGTCGGGGAGCTGTTCCACCGGGACCCCCAGGCTGCGGTAGATCGGAGTCTCGACGGGCCCGGGGCTGATCACGTTGACGCGGACACCACGGCTCAGGAGCTCGGCGGACAGCGTCTTGGCCAGCGAGATCAGCGCGGCCTTGCTCGCGGCGTAGACGCTGGAATTCGGCATCCCGATGTGCGCGTTGATCGAGCCGTTGAGCACGATGGCCGCTCCGGGGTTCAGCAGGGGCGTCAGGGCCTTGAGCAGAAAATACGGGCCCTTCACGTTGGTGTTGAAGCAGTCGTCCCACAGGCGCTCGTCGACCGCCTCGAGGGCGGCGAGCCTGGCCACCCCCGGCGTTGATGGAACACCGCATCGAGCCGCAGACCCTGCCGGCCGAGCGTCTCGGCCAGTGCGGTGGCCTCGGGCAATGCGGCTGGCGTCGTTGCGGATCGCCAGAGCCTCGACGCCGAGCTGGGCCTGGGCCTGATCGAGCGTGGACGGATCGCGCCCCGTGATCACGACCCGCGCGCCTTCGCGGGCAAACGCCAGCGCGGTGGCCAGGCCGATGCCACTGTTGCCACCGGTCACCAGCGCGGTCTTTCCTTCGAAGCGCTTCATGACGACGTCCTCTTTACTGGGCCGCGGTCTTCACGTTCTTGAGCTGCAGCTCCACCCGCACACCGTCGGGATCATGGACGAACAGCGCCGTACCGTCGCGCCGCTTGATCGGGCCTCGGACGAGCGCGATCCCGACCTCCTGCAAGCCGGCGATGACCTCGTCGACCGACGCGGCATCGACCGAAAGGCAGAAGTGGTCAAGGCCGACCGGATGCTCCAGGCCGGAGGTCACGAGGTCGGGCTGGGAGAAGAGATTGAGCTCCTGGCTCCCCACCTGGATCACCGCGGTCCGCACGCCGTTGGCGTTCGGCTCCGACACCCGCAGCAGCGTGAGCCCGAGCCGCTGGTAGAACTGCAGCGTCTTGTCCATGTCCGTGACGTTGAGTCCAACGTGATCGAGCGCCGTCGGCCGCAGCATGCGGGTGTCTCCTTCCCCGGGTTCTAGCGTCCGCGGTCGGACACCGCGCCGTCGGGAGTCCAGCGCTTGGTCCCCAGCAGAATGCCACGGTTCTCGCCCGCGGCGTTCAGCCCGTGGACGGTTTCGCGCGGACACCTCCCACAGTTGCGGGACGGCGCTGCGCTTGGTGCCGCCAGCAGCAGCGGACGTGTCATACCCTTCCTCGGAGCCCCGGCGTTCGCGCAGGCGCTGGACGATGGCGGCCACATGCAGCGCCGTGGTGTCGAGGGCCGGAACGTCCGCGATGACCGCCGTGGGCAGGAGCAACGGCAGCTCGGTCCCGCCAAGAATGACGCCGTCGATGCCGTGCTCACTCCGCAGACGACTGACGAGTCCGATGAATTCGCGCCGGGTCTCTTCGCGGAAGTCGCCCTTGAGGAGCTCCCCCACGTACCGCTGATGCACCCAGGCCCGGTCCGGGTCACTCGGCGGGATCACCACGATTCCGTAGCGCGCACACACGGCAGGGTAGAACGGACCGTCCATGGTGAATCGCGTGCCGAGAAGCGCCAGGCGACGCAGGCCGCGCCGCCGCGCCTCTTCGGCGCAGACCTCGACGATGCTCAGCAAGGGGACCGGCGACACGGCGGCGATCTCGTCGAACACGATGTGGGGCGTATTGGCGGTCATCGCGACGAAGTCCACGCCGGCGCCGGCGAGCCGGCGCACCGATGCCACCAGGTACTCGATGAGCGCCGGCCGGTCACTGGCGACGAGGCGCAGCGCCAGCTGAACGTCGAGGCTGTCGATGACGATGGAGGGCATCGTCGATGGGTCGTGCTGCGCCCAAGCGTCCAGGATGCGACGGTAGTAGTCGATCGTGGATTCCGGCCCAAGCCCGCCGACGAGCCCGACTCTCGCGGTCGGATGGCTCAGGCGATGGCCCCAACGCTCCGGAGCGCGTCGAGTGCGCTCCGTCGTAGCCGAGGACGTCGCGGAGCACCTCGTCCGTGTGCTGGCCCGGGCGTCGGCACCGGCCCGACGCGCCCCGGCGTCTTGCGACAGCTTGACGGTCGACGCCCGGCACGTACATCTCGCCGGCCACGGGATCGTCCATCTTCACCAGCATCTGCGCGCTCCCACAGGTGCGGATCCTGTCGCGACCTCGGGGATGGTGCGGACGGGCGCCGGCCGGCACGCCGACCTCGTGCAGCGCGGCGCAGATCTCGTCCCTCGTGTGTGCGGCGCACCACGCGTCGACCATGGCGCGGCGATCGCCGCCGTGCCGGTGCTGCCGGCCAGTCGGCGTGTCGTCGGCCGCCGCGCCGCCGACGATCTTCATGAGGCGCGCGGCCATCTCGCGCCCCGCCGCGCTGATGACGACCCAGCCGTCCTTTGCGCGGTACGGCGGGCGGCCGCCCTCGCCGCCCTCGGCGCCGGTCGCGAGATAGTACGACGGTCGGGATCTCGACCATCGTGAGCGCGGAGTCGAGCAGGCAGACGTCGACGACCTGGCCTTCGCCCGTGCGCTCGCGATGACGCAGCGCGGCGAGCGTGCCGATCGTCGCGTGCAGCGCGGTGTAGCGATCGACCACCGACGACGCGGTGCCGATAGGCTGACCCTCGGTCTGGCCGGTCAGCGTCATGAGCCCGCTCATGGCCTGGCCGAGCGAATCGAAGGCCGGCCGGTCGCGGTACGGGCCGTACTGGCCGAAGCCCGAGACCGAGACCAGGATGATGCCCGGGTTCAGCGCGCGCAGTCGTTCGTAGTCGAAGCCCATCGCCGCCATGACGCCCGGCCGGAAGTTCTCGAGGACGATGTCGGCCTTGGCGACGAGCGCGGCGAAGACCTCCTTGCCGCCTGTCGCTGCGCAGGTCGAGGCACACGCTCTTCTTGCCGCGGTTGTAGACGGAGAAGTAGACGCTCTGGCCGCGGACCATCGGCGGATGCGGCGCGTCTCCTCGCCGCCGGGCGGCTCGATCTTGATGACCTCGGCGCCGAGGTCGGACAGCAGCATGCCGCCGCGCGGGCCCGCCTGAAAGCGCGCCAGCTCGAGGACGCGGACGCCGTCGAGGGCGAAGCTCACTTGGACGCGCGCACCTTCACCCCGGCGCGCTCCTCCTGGAGCTCCCAGGACGCATTGGAGTCCCGCTCGCCCCAGCCGCGCGCGACCGCCTCCACCATCATCTGCTCGACGAGCGAGATCAGCGGCATCGGCACGTCGAACTCGCGCGCCAGCTCGGTCGCGAGGCCCACGTCCTTCCGGGCGAGGCTTGCAGCGCGAAGCGGACTGCGTGTCGAAGTCGCCCGTGAACACCACGTCGGGCAGCATGCGCGAGAGGATGTTGCCCTGGCCGAACGAGCCGCCGCGGACCGCCTCGAGCAGCGCCTCCGGCTTGACGCCGGCCTTCACGCCGAGCGTGAAGGCCTCGGCGATGATCGCGCGGGTGGCGAGGCTGATCATGTTGTGCACGAGCTTGGCGATGGTGCCGGCGCCGATCGACCCCATGTAGCCGACCTTGTGCCGATCGCCTCGAGCACGTGCTTGACCTCGCTGATAGATGGCCTCGTCGCCGCCGACCATCACCTGCAGCGTTCCGCGCTCGGCGCCGATCACGCCGCCGCGACACCGGCGCGTCGAGCACGTGGACGCCGCTTGCTCCTTGAAGGCGGCGTGGAGCTTCCGCATCACGGTGGGCGAGCCGGTGGAGAGGTCGGCGTAGATCGCCCGGCGCACCGCGCCGTGGATGATCGCCGTCGGCGCCGATCGCCACCGCCTCGACCTCGGTGGGCCCGGGCAGCGACGTCAGGATCAGCTCGCGTCTCGCGCGCCAGCGCCTGCGGGCTGTCCGCCCACCGTGGCGCCCTTGTCGAGATGCGCCGCCGCCATCTTCGCGCCGGACGTCGTGCACGATGAGGCTCGTGGCCGGCCTTCATGAGGTTCAAGGCCATCGGCCCGCCCATGTTTCCGAGCCCGATGAATCCGATACGCATGACGGGTCTCCTCGAGAGTGTGGCGCCTTACAGCTTGGCGATTGCGGGAATGACCTTGGCGCCCATCAGCTCGATCGAGCGCATGGTCGTCGGATGGTCCATGCGCGACTCCTGCGCCTCCAGCAGCAGGTGGCCGACGCCGAGCTCGCGCTGCACGCGCGCGAAGCCGTCGGCCACCTCGTCGGGCGTGCCGGCGATGATGAAGTGCTCGGCCAGCAGCTCCTCGTAGCTCATCGTGGCCAGCGAGCGCGGCCGCGCCTTCAGCGCGAACTGCTTGCCGGCGCGCGAGCGCATGCCCACCGGCGAGAACCACTCGACGGGCCCGCGCAGCGTCGGGCCCATGCGCCAGACGAAGTGCCGGCCGGCCTCGCAGCGCCTTCGCCTTCGTGTCCGCGGTGACCGCGCAGATCAGAAAGCCGAGGTTGTCCGGCGTCACCGTGCGGCCGACCTCGGCCGCGCCCTGGCGGTAGAAGTCGAACAGCTGCGCGCGCGATCTCGAACGGCACCAGGAACGGCACGTAGGTGTAGCCGCGCTGGCCGGCCCACACCGCCGTCTCGGGGCTCGCGGTGCCGGGAATCCAGATCGGCGGATGCGGCTTCTGCAGCGGCAGGCACCACGGGTTCACGTGACGGAAGTGATAGTGCTGGCCCTCCCAGCGGAACGGGCCGGGCTCCGTCCAGCACTTCAGGATCAGGTCGTGGCATTCCTCGAAGCGCTCGCGGTTGTGGACGGGGTTGGAGTTGGCCCACCACGACTCCACCCCGACGCCGCGCACGAAGCCGGAGAGCACGCGCCCGCCGGAGATCAGGTCGGCCATGGCGATCTGCTCGGCCATCCGCACCGGGTTGTCCTCGATCGGCAGGATGTTGCCGAGGATCAGGAGCTTGGCCCGGCTGGTGGTGCGGCCGAGCACCGCCGCGGTCATGTTGGCGCCCACGTTCACGCACGACGGCGTGGAGTGGTGCTCGTTGATCATCAGGCCGTCGTAGCCGACCTGATCGGCCAGCTCGTACTCCGTGAGGTAGCGCTGGTAGTTCGGACGCCGCCTTCTCCCGGTCGAAGAACCGGTTGGGGAACGCCAGGCGCAGGGAGGGATACTTGCCGCCCTCCTCGTCCGGGTACTCGTGGTGTGGCATCTCGGAGAAGTAGTAGAGCTTCATGCGCGGGCCTTTCCGCCGAGGAAGTCGAGCACCAGCCGGGCGAAGGCATCCGGATGCTCGAGGGGAATCAGGTGGCCACACCGCTCGAGCACGGTGAGCGTGGCGCTGGGCAGCGCGCGGCGATACTGCTCGCCGCACACGAACGGGATGATCCGGTCCTCGCGTCCCCACACGATCAGCGTCGGGTTGTCCACGCGGGGCAGGAAGTGCGCCAGCCGTGGATTGTGCATGTACGGCTTCCAGGCCAGCCGCGCCGACATCTCCCGGTTGCGCTCGGCCATCTCCAGCTCGGCCGGCGTGGGCGGGCGGCCGAAGAGCTCGTCCCACTCGGGAATGCTCTTCGGGATCGAAGACGTTGAGATCGCGCAGCTCCTGCGGCGAGTGATAGAAGACGTCGAGGATCTCGCCGCGCTCCGGCTTGAGCCCCGCCGGCGCGGCCAGCACGAGCCGATCGATCGAGCCCGGGCTCATCGTCGCCAGCTCCGCCGCCGTCCAGCCGCCGAGCGACTGGCCGAGCAGGTGGGGACGGCCGAGCTTCGCCGCGTCGATGAACCACAGATAGAAGCGGGCGAGGTCGTCCACGCCTTCCATCCACTCCGCGTCGCCGGAGGCGCCGAAGCCGGGATGGGTCGGCGCCCAGATCGTGTGACGCTGCGCCACCTGGTCCATCCAGCGGCGCCAGCCACGACTGCCCCCGGCGCCGTGGAGCACCAGCAGCGGGGGGCCGTCTCCCCCTACCCAGGTGTGAACGTCGATGCCGCCGACCGAGATCGTCTGCTCATGGGGTCGCATGCGCCGTATTATGCTCACCTGCTATCCTCTGAGCCACTGGACGCGTAATAACCCCATGACCGAGGGAAGGGCGATGGCCAAGTCAGATTCCCACGTCTTCGTCGGTGCGGCGCAGGTGACGGGCGGTAGCCTCGGAGGGCTGTTCCGGCAGAAGGTCGGCGACGATCGCTGGGAGAGGCTGACCAAGGGACTGCCCGAGCCGGCGGCCATCCAGGCCGTCACCATCCATCCGAGCAATCCGCAGATCGTCTTCGTCGGCACCCACGACGGCCCGTACCGCAGCGACGACGGCGGCACGACCTTCAAGCGCCCCGACTTCCCGCGTGACCTGGCCGTGTGGTCGATCGCGGTCCATCCCGACAAGCCGCGGGTGATCTACGCCGGCACCTCGCCGGTCGGCGTCTTCCGCAGCGAGGACGGCGGCGACACCTGGACGCGGCTGGCCAAGGCCGTGCAGCCGGACAAGCTGAAGATGTCGTTCGCCTGCCGCGTGATGCGCATCGGCATCGTCCCCGGCCAGCCGGACCTGATCCACGCCGCGCTGGAAGTCGGCGGCACCATGCGCAGCCTCGACGGTGGCGAGACGTGGTCGGACGGCAGCGCCGATCTGGAAAAGCTCGCGGCCGACCACGTCAATCTCAAGAGCATGCTCCAGAGCGACAGCGAGGCCGAGGGCATGCTCGACGCCCACGCGCTGGCCGTCAGCAGTGCCGCGCCCAGCAGCGTCTTCCTGGCCGTGCGCATGGGGCTGTTCCAGAGCGACGACAAGGGCAAGAGCTGGCGCGACATGGAGATCGACCGCTTCTCGCCGCTCACCTACGGCCGCGACATCCGTGTGTCGCCGCACGATCCGCGGACGCTCTACGCCGCGCTCAGCCCGGCGGCGCGGAGCAAGGACGGCTCGCTCTATCGCAGCACCGACCTCGGTCGCACGTGGTCGCGTCTGGATCACGGCGTCAAGGCCGACGCCACCATGATGGCGCTGGCGCTGCACCCGCGCGATCCCGACCAGGTCTATTGCGTCTCCCGCTGCGCCCAGGTGTTCGGCACCCAGGACGGCGGCAAGACGTGGCGCGAGTCGCGGCTGCCGGAAGGCGTGCTGGACGTCTACGCGCTGGCCTGCGCGTAGGGGCCGCGATGAGCTTCACGCGGCCGCAGCACCTGGTCGAGACCGACTGGATGGCGAAGCATCTCGATGATCCCGAAGTCCGGCTCCTCGAGTGCAACGTCTTCCTCCACCCGGCCCCCGACATGCCGGGCGGCTTCGCGGTCGAATCCGGTCGCGCGAAGTGGGCCGAGGGGCACATCCCGGGCGCGGGCTTCGTCGACCTTCAGGAAGAGCTGTCCGATCGCACCAGCAAGCTGCGGTTCATGATGCCGCCGGCGGCGCAGTTCGCGGAAGGCGTTGGGGCGCGCGGGCGTCGGCGACGGCGTTCGCGTGATCCTCTACGACCGCGCCGTCAACATGTGGGCGGCGCGAGTCTGGTGGATGCTGCGCGCCTTCGGCTTCGACAACGCCGCCGTGCTGAACGGTGGCTTCAAGAAGTGGACGGTGGAAGGCCGCCCGGTGTCGACCGATGCCGGCACGCGTCCCGCCCGCACGTTCACCCCGCGCCCGCGCCCGGCCCTCATGGCCGACAAGGCCGGCGTCCTCGCCGCGCTCGGCGAGTCCAACGCGTGCGTGCTGAACGCGCTGTCGGAGGAGCAGCATCGCGGCACGGGGGGATCGACCTACGGCCGGCCGGGCCGGATCGCCGGCAGCGTGAACGTCGTCGCCCGCGAGCTGGTCGATCCCCAGACCCACGCCTACCTGCCCGCCGATGTCCTGCGCGCGAAGTTCCAGGCGGTGGGCGCGCTCGACGCCAAGCGCGTGGTGACCTACTGCGGCGGTGGGATCGCCGCCTCCAGCGACGCCTTCATCCTCACCCTGCTCGGCCGCGACGACGTCGCCGTCTACGACGCCTCACTCTCCGAATGGGCCAACGACCCATCACTGCCGATGGAGCGCGGCTAGCTCTCACCGCAAGTCGTACGCGAAGTCACCTGACCAACCTCGCGCGATCCAGAGGAGCGCCCCGGCTCCGCCGGGGTGCTCCGAACGCTGGGGGTATGGGGGGCCATTTCGTGGCCCCCCATCTTAATAGCGCCAGTCCGCGATGCCCCACGAGTCGGCGAGCGATCGACGGCAGGCGTGGGCGAGGTCGAGCGAGCAGCGCGGGAGATTCGCGCAATCGACGCACCGACCGGTCAGGCAGTGGCCCATGCGCTTCATCGCGGCCTCGACGCCCTGGTTCTCGACCATCGAGAGCTCGCCCCAGTCAGAGCTCCCAGAATCGCGCACGCGCGGCGAGGTACTCCGGCGAGTCGGGCTTGGCGGTGGCCAGCTTGGCGGCCGCCCGGGTGGCGTCGGTGTAGAGGTCGAGCTGCCGCGTCAGGTACTGCTTGCGTGCCTCGAGGCTGCGAGTCTCGGCGTCGCGCCGGACCGTCGCCAGGTAGTTCACGACGCCAAGGGCCAGGCCGCCGAGCGCCACGACCGCACCGATCCACTTGAGGATCTTCTCGACGTCCATCCACTATTCCCCGCGCAGCGTCGGGATCGAGCAGGTCGCGCAGCCAGTCCCCGGTGCGGCTGACCACCAGCGAGGTCAGCATCAGCAGCAGGCCGGGGAAGATCGAGATCCACCACGCCGAGTCGAGATACTCGCGGCCCTCGTAGATCATCCCGCCCCAGGACGGCGTCGGCGGCTGGATGCCGAGGCCGAGGAACGACAGCGTGGCCTCGAGCACGATGGCGCGCGCCAGCTCGAGCGTGGCGATGACCACGAGCGTCGAGAGCACGTTCGGCACGACGTGACGCAGCACCACACGCGCGACCGAGCCGCCCAGGGCGTGGATCGCCTCCACGAACTCCCGCGAGCGCAGCACGATCACCTGCGCGCGCAGGATGCGCGCGTAGGAGACCCAGCCGGACAGGCCCACGACGATGATGAGCGTGGGGAAGCTCGGGCCCAGCACCGCGATGATGCCGATGGCCAGCAGGATGAACGGGAACGCCAGCTGGGCGTCGGCCAGCGTCATGATCACGGTGTCGGCCATGCCGCGCCGGAAACCCGCGGCGATGCCGAGCGTGGCACCGATGAGCGCCGCCGATCACCACCGCCGACAGCCCCACCGCCAGCGAGACGCGCGCGCCGTAGATCATGCGCGAGAGCACGTCGCGGCCGAGCTGGTCGGTGCCGAGCAGCCGCGCGCGCCCATCGGGCCCCTCGAGCGTCGGCCGCGCGAGCCGTCCGCGCAGCGACTGGCGGGTCGGGATCGTGTGGCGCCAGCCACGGCGCGGCGATCGCCATGAACACCAGCAGGCACCACGAAGCCGAGCCCGGCCAGCGCCAGCCGCGCGGTCCGGCGTCCGACGGCGCCGCCGCGCTCGTCGGTGGCCAGCGTGACGGGCGCGACCGGCGGCGGCAGCGAGACCGCGGGCGCGTCGCTCACGAGCGGGGCCGCACGCGCGGATCGAGCGGCGCCGTACAGCAGCTCGATCCCGAAGTTGATGACGATGAACATCACCGCGGACAGAAACACCGTGCACTGCACGACCGGGTAGTCGCGGTTGTAGATCGACTGGATCGCCAGGCGGCCGATGCCCGGCCAGGCGAAGACCGTCTCGGTCACGACCGCACCGCCGAGCAGCGTGCCGAACTGCAGCCCGGTGATGGTCACGATCGGCAGCGCGGCGTTGCGCAGCGTGTGCTTGGCGACGACCAGCACCTCGGCCAGGCCCTTGGCCCGCGCGGTCCGGATGTAGTCGGCGCGCAGCACCTCCAGCACGGCCGAGCGCGTGAGCCGCGCGATGGAGGCCATGGCGAAGGCCCCCAGCGTGAGCGCGGGCAGCACGAGGTTTCGCGCGGTGCCGCGCCCGCCGGTGGGGAACAGGTCGGCCTTCAGCGAGAGCAGGAGGATGAAGAGGATCCCCAGGAAGAACGTCGGCGCGGCCTGGCCGACCAGGGCCACCGCCATCGCGGCGTGGTCGATGCAGCGAGTTCCGCCGCAAGGCCGAGATCAGGCCGATCGGCACGGCGGCGAGAGCAGCGAAGACGAAGGCGGTCAGGCCGAGCTCGACGCTGGCGCCGAGGTAGCCCCGGACCACGTCCAGCGCGGGCTGGCGGAAGTGGATGGAGCGGCCGAAGTCCCCGCGCAGGGCGTTGCCGATGAAGACCGCGTACTGCACGGGCAGGGAGCGATCGAGGCCAAGCTCGTGACGGACGCGCATGATCTCGCTGGTCGGCGCGTCGGGCGGCAGCAGCAGCGGCACCGGATCACCGCTCAGGCGCATCACGACGAAGACCACCGTGGTGACGAGCCACACCGCCACGAGCGCTCGGAGAATCTTCGGAGCCAGGAACGCGACAATACCGGGCATCGGGATGACGCGACCCGGGGCCCCGACGGCGGGGCCCCGGACGGCGGGTGGCTACGCGCGCTTGAACTTGAAGTTGAAGGGCCGGATCTCGAACTGCTGGTTCGGGTTCGGCGTGAACTCCACGTACTTCTGCAGCCCGTAGTCCTCGTAGGGCTGGATCACCGGGAGCCACGGGAAGTTCTCCAGGAAGATCTTGGTCATCTCCTTGTACGACTCGCCGCGGAACTTCTCGTCGACCGAGAAGCGCGCGGCGTTGCCCAGCTCGTCGAAGCGCGCCTGGCGCCAGTAGTCCTGGGGGCCGCCGGGGCCGAGCAGCCGCCACATCATGCCGTCGGGATCGCCAGCGTCGAGGTGGGATCCGACCAGAACACGCCCTTGAACGACTTCTCGCGGTTCTTCTGGGCCCGCACCGAGTACTCGATGACCTCGACCTTGGCGTTGATGCCGACGTCCTTCCACATGCCCTGGATCGCCTCGGACATCTGCTTGTCGTTCGAGACGTAGGCGACCGTCGTCTCGATGAAGATCTCCTCGTTCTTGTAGCCGGCCTTCTTCAGGAGCTCGCGGGCCTGGCTCGGGTTGAAGGCCAGCGGCGCCAGGGAGGCGTCGAAGTGGTTGTCGCCCTTGGCGATGGGGCCGCTCGGCACGACGCCGCGCCCGCGCCACAGCTCCTTGACGATGGCCTCGCGGTCGATGGCCAGCGAGAGCGCCTGCTTGACGAGCGGATTGTCGAGCGGCGGCCGCTTGCTGTTCACGGCCAGCACGTAGAGGCCGGCGTAGAGCGCTCCGGCCACGCGCGTGGAGGCGTTGCCGGCCACCCGCTCGCCCTGGTCGGCCGGCAGCTGGGTGATGGCGTCGACCTCGCCCTTGAGCAGCGCGGCGATGCGCGGCGCCGTCTCGGGGATGGGCCGCATGATGAGGCGATCGAAATCGATCTTGCCGCCCCAGTAGTCGGGGTTGGCGTCCAGCACCAGCTTGTCGTCCTTGGTCCACGAGCTGAGCTTGACCGGGCCGCTGCCCACCGGCTTGGCGTTGAAGCCGTCGTTGCCGACGGACTCCAGATATTTCTTCGGCACGATCTGCCCCGCGTAGAAGGCCAGCCGCGCGGGCAGGAGCGGATCGGGCTTCTTGGTGTGGATCACCACCGTGCCGGCATCCGGAGTCTCGATGCGATCGATGGTGGTGAGGATCGTCGCCACCATCGTCTTGACGTTGGGATCGTAGGTGCGCTCGATGCTGAACTTCACGTCGGCCGAGGTCAACGGATCGCCGTTGTGGAACTTCACGCCCGAGCGGAGCTTGAACGTCCACGTCGTCGGCGCGGTGAGCTTCCACTCGGTGGCCAGGCTCGGATAGAGCTTGCCGTCCGGATGGCGGCTCACCAGGTTGTCGAAGATGTTGAACGACCAGCGGATGTCGTTGGACGAGGTGCTGAAGTGGGGATCGAGCTTGGAGATGTCGCCGGCCTGGGCGACGATCAGCTCGCGCTTCTGCGTGCGTCTGGGCCTGGGCGGATCCGCGCAGCGCCGGTGACAGCGCGGCGGCGGCGCCGAGGCCGGCGGCGGACTTGAGCAGCTCACGACGGGTCAATCGGCTCATACACACCTCTCAGCGAGGGGGCACAGCCCCTCGGAATCTCAACGGCAAGGGAAGTGGGAGTATTCTCGTCAGGCGCGCGATCCTGTCAAGAGTGCTGGGTTCTCGCGCAGATGCTAGAATTCCTGACACCATGAAGATCGACCGCAGACGTCGTCGTCATCGGGGGCGGCACCAACGGCACCAGCACCGCGTTCAACCTCACGCTCTTGGGCGTGCGCAACGTCGTGCTGCTCGAGCGCCGCCAGCTGGCGGCCGGCGCCACCGGCAAGTCGGGCGCGCTCGTCCGGATGCACTACACCAACGAGACCGAATCCCGCATGGCCTCTCGAGAGCCTCAAGATCTTCCGCAACTTCGGCGAGGCCGTGGGCGGCGACTGTGGCTTCGAGGGCGTCGGCTTCGTGCAGCTGGTGGGCCCCCAGTATGCGGCGGCCCTGGCCCGCAACGTGGCGCGCCAGCAGCGCCTGGGCATCACCACGAAGATGATCACGCCGGCCGAGGTCCGCGAGATCCTGCCCGGCTGCGAGATCGCCGACGTCGGCGCCGCCGCGTGGGAGGCCGACTCCGGCTTCGCCGACCCCGCGGCGACCGCGTTCGCCTTTGCCGAGGCCGCTCGCAATCGCGGGGCGACGATCGAGACCGGCGTCGAGGTCCTGCGCGTGCTCACCGACGGCGGCCGCGTCACGGGGGTGGAGACGAGCGCGGGCCGGATCGCCACGCCGAAGGTCGTGATCGTGGCCGGGGCCTGGGCAGGGTCGCTGCTGACCCCGCTCGGCCTGGACTACGGCCTGGCGCCCCATCGCATCCAGGTCTCGATCTTCCGCTGGCCGGCCGGCTTCACCCAGCGACACCCGGCGGTCATCGACGCCATTCACAAGGCCTGGTGGCGGCCGGAGGGCAAGGCCGCCACGCTCATCGGCGTCGAGCTGGGCTCGCGGCACGCCGATCCCGAGAAGTTCGACGAGAGCGTGGACGAGGGCTACGTCGCCGACTGTCGCGCCGCACTGGGCGCCCGCTGGCCGCGGCTGGCCAACGCCACCATGCGCGGGGGCTGGGCGGGCATGATCATGATGAGCCCCGATGGCCGGCCGATCATCGATCGGCTCGGACCCGACGGGCTGTGGGGCATGCTGGGTGACTCCGGCACCTCGTTCAAGACCTCGCCGGCCATCGGCCGCTGCCTGGCGGAGTGGGTCGTCACCGGCGCGCCGTCCACCGTCGACCTGACGCCCTTCCGCGCCTCGCGCTTCGCCGAGGGGCGTCCGTGGGTCGACGACGACAACTACGGTCGCGAGCGCCTGACCATCTCGCGCTGAACGCCGGCTGCTGAAGGCCGGCTGCTGCTGAAGGCCGGCCAAGGTCCACGGCCCGTTCGCTCGCGCCTGACGAGCGGGATGATCGCGGGGTGGCGTGTGCGCCGTGGTGTACCATTGTCTGGTCATGGCTGAATCCAAGCCGGCGGCCTATGACGCGGTCGCCGCGGGTGCGTTCGTCGCCGCCGCCGAGCGCGTCAAACCTCACACCAAGCTCATCGCGCTCCTCGCCCTGGGTCACTTCGTCATCGACGTGAACCAGGGCTCGCTGCCCGCGCTGCTGCCGTTCCTCAAGCAGCACCACGCGCTGTCGTACGCGCAGGCCGCCATGATCTTGCTGGCGGCGAACCTCACGTCGTCGATCATCCAGCCGCTCTTCGGCTATCTCTCCGACCAGATCGCGCGGCGCTGGATCCTGCCGGCGTCGGTGTTCGTCTCGGGCGCGGGAATCGCGCTGCTGGGGCTGGCCCCCGGCTATGCCGGCGTGCTCGCGCTCGTGGTGATCATGGGGCTCGGGGTGGCGGCGTGGCATCCCGAGGGCTACAAGACCGCGACGGGTGTGGCGGGTGATCGCAAGGCCACCGCGCTGTCGTGGTTCTCACTGGGCGGCAACGTCGGCATCGCGCTCGGGCCGCCACTGATCACGCTCCTCATCGCCGAGCTCGGCCCCGAGGGCACGCTCGGCATGCTGCTGCCGGCCGTCCTGGTCGGCATGCTGCTGATCGCGGTGCTGCCGCTGATCTCGCGCGAAGCGGCGCCCGCCCGGGCGCCGGCGTCGAGTGGCCTCAGGCGCGAGGGCGCGAACATGCCCCGCGCGATGGCGCTTCTGATCCTGGTGGTGTCGATCCGGGCCTGGGCGTCCTTCGGCTTCACGACCTTCGTGCCGTTCTACTACGTCGACACGCTGAAGGCCGATCCGCGCCTGGTCGGCGTGCTGCTCTTCGTCTTCCTCGGCTCGGGCGCGCTCGGCACCGTGGTGGCGGGTCCCATCGCCGACCGCGTGGGGCCGCGCGCCTTCATGAAGTGGGTGCTGCTGGCGGCCGCGCCGTTCGGCGTGCTGTTCCTGCTCTCGAGCGGACCGATCGCCTTCGTCATGCTGGCGCTGTACGGCGGCGTGCTCACGTCGAGCTTCTCGGTGTCGATCGTGCTCGGCCAGTCGTACCTGCCGCGTCACGCCGGCATGGCCTCCGGTCTCATCGTGGGCTTCGCCATCGGACTCGGCGGCGCCGGGGTGACCGCGCTGGGCTGGGTGGCCGACCGCTGGGGCGTGCCGGCGGCGCTCTGGATCAGTGCGATGATGCCGCTGGTGGCGTTCGTGCCCACGCGATTCCTGCCGGCTCCTCGCGAAGTCACCGCGTGAACGAGCGACTGCCCTTCCAGGACGGCGAGCAGGTGCTGCTGATCGATCAGCGGGGCAAGCGCCACCTGATCTTCCTGCGCAAGTCGGAGACGTTTCACTCCGACCGCGGCTGGATCCAGCACGACGCCGTCATCGGCCAGGCCGACGGCTCGTGGGTGCGCTCGTCACTCGGGCTGCGCTACCTGGCGCTGCGCCCCACGCTCGCCGAGTTCGTGCTCGACATGCCGCGCGGGGCCCAGGTCATCTATCCCAAGGATCTGGCGATGATCCTGTTCTGGGCCGACATCTACCCGGGCTGTCGCGTGCTCGAGGCCGGCACCGGCTCCGGCGCGCTGACGCTGGCGCTGCTGCGCGCCGTCGGCCCCGAGGGCCGGGTGATCACCTACGAGCAGCGCGACGAGTTCGCTCGCCGCGCGCTGGCCAACATTCACACGCGCGCGGGCGAGGTGGCCAACCTCATCGATGCGTCTGCGTCCAGTGGAGGATGGCCTCCCCGAAGAGGAGCCGGTGGATCGCGTCGTCTTCGATCTGCCCGAGCCCTGGAGGCTCACGACGCTCGTCGCGCGCGTCCTTCGTCCCGGCGGCATCCTCTTGATGTACGTGCCGACGATCATCCAGTCGCATCAGATCGCCGAGACGCTCAATCGCGAGCGCGCCTGGGCGCTGGTCGAGACGTTCGAGACGCTGGTGCGCCCCTGGAACATCGAGGGGACGTCGGTCCGGCCGTTCCACCGCATGGTGGCCCACACCGGGTTCATCACCGTGGCCCGGCGCGTCGTCCCCGAGGAGGGCGTCACGCGACCCCGGCCGCCGCTGCCCGAGCGGGACGAGTAGCCAGAGAAACTCACCGAAGGAGCCGCGATGATCACGTTCATGCGCCGTTATCGGCGAGGTCTGCAGGGCGGGCTGCTGCTGGTGATCGCCGCCTTCGTGGCCTCGCTCTTCGTGTTCGGCTCCAGCGGCTTCACCGGCAAGGGTGAGCAGGCCGACTCCGTCGCCACCGTCAACGGCGAGACGATCAGCCGGCGAGCAGTACCAGGACCGGTATCAGTCGGTGCTCGAGTACTACTCGCAAGCCAATCGCGGCCGACTCTCGCCCGAGCTGGCCGAGCAGCTGGGTCTGCCCCAGCGCGTGGTGGACGAGATGGTGACCGAGCGCGGTCATCGACCAGCGCGCCGCCGCCGAGGGCCTGGGCCTCACCGACGAGGAGTTCAACGCCGCCGTCCACGCCATGCGCGAGTTCCAGGACAACGGCCGCTTCTCGATGGACCGCTACCGCCGCTTCCTCCAGGTGCGCGGCGTGGAGGCCGAGCAGGAGCTGCGGCGCTTCCTCACCATGCGCAAGGTCCAGCGCCTCGTGGTCGGGCGGCGTCCGCGTGACCGACGCCGAGGTCGAGCAGGCGTGGGGCTTGCGCCGCGAAGAAGTGCGCGCGGGCTGGGCGCTGGTCGAGCTGGCGCCGCTGGTGGCCGCGGCCACCGCCAGTGCCGACGAGGAGTGGCCGAGTATCTCAAGAGTCACGCCGACGAGTTCAAGCAGCCCGAGCGCCGCAAGGTGCAGTACGTGTCGATCGTGCCCAAGGACGTGACGCCCAAGATCAGCGACGCCGAGGTCGAGAAGTACTACACCGAGCACGTCAAGGAGTTCGAGACGCCGGCGCCAGGTGCACGCCGTGCACGTGCTGGTCCGGGTGGGCGAGACCGGCGGCAGCGAGGCGGAGGATCGCGCGCGCGCGAAGGTCGCCGAGGCGATCAAGCGGGCCAAGGCCGGCGAGGATCTCGGCAAGCTGGCCCGCGAGATGTCGGAGGATCCCGGCTCCAAGGACAAGGGCGGCGATCTGGGCTGGGTGAGCAAGGGCGACATGGTCCCCCAGTTCGAGGAGGCGCTGTTCGCGCTGAAGAAGGGCGAGATCAGCCCCGAGCCGGTGCGCACGCCGTTCGGCTTCCACGCCGATGCAAGGCGCTCGAGCTCCGTCGCGGCCTCGCGCAAGCCGCTCAAGGAGGTGGCCGCCGCAGATCCGGGACCGGCTCGCCGCCGAGGGCGGTGAGAAGGCGGCGCGGGCCAAGGCGGACGAGGTGCGGCCACCGCTGCTGAAGGCCACGCGACTTCATGGCCGAGGCGCGCAAGCTCGGGCTGTCGCCGATCGAGACGACGATGTCGAAGCTGACGCGGCCGCCCGGGCTGCCGCCCGACCCGCTGGAGGACGCGGCGTTCGCCCTGGCGATCGGCGGTGTCTCCGAGCCGATCAAGACGCCGGCCGGCTGGATCGTGGCCAAGGCCGTCGAGGCGATTCCGCCCGGCGTGCCGCCGCTCGATCGAGATCCGCGACCGCGTGACCGCGGCGGTGAAGCGCGAGAAGGCCGAGCTGGCCGCCGCCGGCAAGTCCACGCAGCTCGACCGAGGCGGCCAAGGGCGGCAACCTGGAGGCGGCGGCAAAGAAGGTCGGCGCGACGTACGGAGAGACCGTGCGCTTCTCGCGCACCAAGCCCGCCGAGAAGATCCCCGGCGATGCCCAGCTGGCCGCGCTGCAGACGCCGGCCGGAGAGGTGAGCGCTCCCGTGAAGACGCCGCAGGGCTACTACCTGGTGAAGGTGCTCGAGCGGGTACCGGCGGGCCCGGTCGATCCGGCCGAGCGCGAGAAGCTCGTCCGCGAGCTCACCGGGCAGAAGCAGAACCAGACGTGGGAGCGCTGGGTGGCCACCGCGCGCAGCGAGGCGAAGATCGACGTGACGGGGCGGCGCGAGCCGAAGCGCGGCTGATGCGCGCCGCATTCTACGAGGGCGCGGGAACGTTTCGCATCGGCACCGCGCCGACGCCGAAGCCGGCGGCCGACGAGGCGCTGCTGAAGGTGCGCCGCGTGGGCATCTGCGGCACCGATCTGCACATCTTCCAGGGACACCTCGACCACCGCATCCCGCGCGGCGGCATCATCGGCCACGAGACGCTGGCCGAGATCGCCGAGGCGCCGGGGGGCGCGGGCTTCGGGCCCGGTGAGCGCGTGGTGGTCGAGCCGTTGTGGACGTGCAGCACCTGCCGCGCGTGTCGCATGGGCGCGGCGTATCTCTGCTACCGCCTCCGCGTCCGCGGTGTGGAAGAGCCGGGCGGCATGCAGGAGTACTGGAACGTGCCGACCGCGCGACTGCTGCGCGTGCCGTCGTCGCTCGGCGACGACGCCGCGGCGATGATCGAGCCGCTGGCGGTGGCCACGCACGACGTGCGGCGCGCCGAGGTGAAGGCGGGCGACGCGGTCCTCGTCTTCGGCGGCGGCCCGATCGGCGCGCTGATCGCGATGGTGTGCCGGCACCGCGGCGCGCGCGTCGTGGTGAGCGAGGTGAATCCGTTCCGCGTGAAGATGCTCACCGGGCTCGGCATCGACGTCGTCGGCCCCGACCGCGATCTCAAGGCCTTCGTGCAGGAGTGGACGAGCGGCGATGGCGCCGACATCGTGTTCGAGGTGACCGGCAATCCGGCCGCGGTGAGCGCGATGACCGACCTGGTGCGCGTGTGGGGCACCATCAGCATGGTCGCGATCCACGGCGCGCCGCCCGTGAACCTCTATCAATTTTTCGCCCGGGAACTGACGATGCACGGCAGTCGGCTCTATTCGCGGGAGGACTGGGAAGAGGCAATCCGGCTGGCCGCGGCCGGCGCTGTTTCACTGGCGCCCCTGGTGAGTCGGCGCATCCCCCTGGAATCGTTGCAGCAGGGCATGGAAGAGACACTGCGCGGTGGCCCCGTCATGAAGGTGTTGATCGACCTCAACGCCTGACGGCTACGCCGTGGCACGGGGGTTGCTCCCACCCTCCTTCGTGGCCAGACAAGCGAAGCTCCCTGCAGTCGTCAGCGATTCGATGCAGTCCGCTCGGCTCGCGGGTCTTCGCTACATCGGCGCCCCCGGAGACGGCATCAGTCGCCGCCGATCCGGCCGCGGGTTCTCCTACCGTGACGCCGCCGGCCATCGCGTGACCGATCTCGATACGCTCCGGCGCATCCGCGCGCTGGCGATCCCGCCGGCGTGGACGGATGTGTGGATCTGCCCGTCGCCCAATGGTCACGTGCAGGCCTTCGGCCGCGACGCGCGTGGGCGCAAGCAGTATCGCTATCACGCCCGCTGGCGCGAGACGCGCGACGAGAACAAGTACGCGCGCATGCTGGCCTTCGCTCGCGTGTTGCCGAGAATCCGCGCCCAGGTCGAGCGCGACCTGGCCCGGCCCGGCTTGCCGCGCGAGAAGGTCCTGGCCACGCTCGTGCGCCTGCTCGAGACGACGCTGATCCGGATCGGCAACGAAGCGTATCGGCGCGCGAACGGATCGTTCGGCCTCACCACCCTGCGCGACCGCCACGTGGACGTCACCGGCTCCCAGGTGCGCTTCTCGTTCCGGGGCAAGGCGGGCAAGGAGCACGTGATCGACGTGCGGGACCCGCGGATGGCCCGTATCGTGCGCCGGTTGCTCGAGCTGCCCGGCCGCGCGGTGTTCCAGTACCTCGACGAGGCCGGCGAGCGACGCACGATCGACTCGTCCGACGTCAACGCCTATCTGGCCGAGATCACCGGCGAGGACTTCACTGCCAAGGACTTCCGCACGTGGGCCGGGACCGTGCTGGCCGCCCGCGCGCTGGACGAGGTGCGCGAGTTCACCAGCGCGCGCGAGGCCAAGCGCAACATCGTGCGCGCGGTCGAGCGCGTCGCGGCTCGGCTCGGTAACACGCCGGCCATCTGTCGCCGGTCGTACGTGCACCCGGAAGTGCTGCAAGCGTACCTCGACGGCGTGACCATCGGCGCTCTCAAGGCTCGTACCGAAGGCGCGCTGGGTGACGACGGCGCCGGCGCGCTGCAGCGCGAAGAGGGTGTGGTGCTCGGTCTCCTGCAGCAGCGCGCGTAAGATCGTGAGGGGCCCGAGTGGCCCCCCACAACCCATCCTCCTGAGCGAGTCTGCCCTCTACGAACCGTGCGTCCGCCCGTTAGCGGGGCGAGGCGGCCGGGGTACCGGGCGGGGCGATCGTCAGATCCAGCGTCACGCTGTCGCCCTTCTTGACCTGGCGGAGGGCCTCGGGGCCGACCTTGATCTCGAAGGAGTCACGCTGCGTCTTGATCTTCACGTCGCCATTCTTGTCCACGTCGGTGACCGTTCCGTAGAACGTCTGCTTCAAGCCGACCGGCACGGCCGCCGCCGGCGCCTGCGCGATCACGGGGGCCGGGGCCGGCGTGACCACGGCCGGGCCTGGTGTCACCACGGCCGGCGTGCCGTTCACCGCGACGTACTGACCGTTGCGGAGCGCCACCACCTCACCGGACTGAATCATCACGCGCTGCCCGGGGGCCAACGCGGTGAACTGCGCGGGCTGGCTGTCGACCACCAGCACCGTGTTCGGGGTGACGCGATACATGCGACCGTCATCGAGAATGACCACCTTCGACTGGGGATCGATGCGAACGACGGTTCCGGTCTCCATCGACTGCGCGCTCGCCAGGGTCGCCGCTCCGAGGAGCAGCACGCCGGCCACTGATCCAAGAATTGAACGCATGACAATTTCCCTTCTGGCGCCCGACAGGGGTGCGTCGAGCGACACGGGAGTAACAGAGCAAGCCTCCCGCCAGCCAAATCGCGGGCACCGCGGTTGCGCGAGCGCGCGCGGGCCTCACGGGGGCCCGGCGGCGCGCATCCCGAAGCTCGTGTTAACGTACCCGCATGGCGATGCCGCGGACCCCGATGACCCGGAGCGGCTACGACAAGCTCAAGGAGGAGCTCGAGCGCCTCAAGCGCATCGAGCGTCCGGCCATCATCAAGGCCATCGCCGAGGCCCGCGCCCACGGTGATCTGTCGGAGAACGCCGAATACCACGCCGCCCGCGAGAAGCAGAGCTTCACCGAGGGGCGGATCAACGATCTGGACGGCAAGGTGGGCGCCGCGGAGGTGATCGATACGCCGGTCGGCGGCGACCGGGTGACCTTCGCCTCCACCGTGCGGCTGGAGGACGAGAAGGGCAAGGAAGTGCGCTACTGGATCGTCGGCTCCGACGAGGCCGATCCGGCCAAGGGCCGTATCTCGGTGCTGGCGCCGCTGGCCCGCACCCTCATCGGCAAGCGCGTCGGCGACACGGTCACCGCGCAGCTGCCGGCCGGCAAGAAGACGTTCGACATCCTCGAGGTCAACTTCCCCTGGACGGAGTGAACGCCTGATGCCCCACGCGACGACCGCCGACGGCGTCAAGCTGTACTACGAAGAGGTCGGGCAGGGCACGCCGATTGTCTTCGTCCACGAGTTCGCCGACGACATCAACGGCTGGGCGGCGCAGGTGAAGTTCTTCGCCCGCCGCTACCGCACGATCGCCTACAACGCGCGGGGCTACCCGCCCTCCGACGTCCCGGCCGACCCCGAGCGCTACTCGCAGGCCCTGGCCGCCGAGGACATCAAGGCGATCCTCGACCATCTCAAGCTGGCCAAGGCCCACGTCGTGGGCCTGTCGATGGGCGGCTTCGCGACGCTGCACTTCGGCCTCATGTTCCCCGAGCGCGCGCTGTCCCTCGTGGTGGGGGGCGCCGGCTATGGCAGCGTCAGCGCCGATCGCGCGGGCTTCCACCGGGATACCGACACGGTGGTGGCGCAGTTCGAGCAGGGCGGCATGGCCAAGGTCGCCGAGTTCTACACGCGGGGGCCGACGCGCGTGCAGCTCATGGCCAAGGACCCCATCGGCTGGAAGGAATTCTACGAGCGGTTCGCCAGCGGCTCGGCGCTCGGCCACGCCAACACCATGCGCGGCGTGCAGCGCCGGCGGCCGTCGATCTTCGAGCTGGAGGCCAAGCTCGAGCGCCTCACGGTGCCGACCTTGATCATGACCGGCGACGAGGACGATCCGTGCCTGGAGCCGGCCCTCTTCATGAAGCGCAAGATCGCCACCTCGGCCCTGGTGGTCATCCCGAAGTCGGGCCACGCCATCAACCTCGAGGAGCCCGACCTCTTCAACCGCTCGGTGCTCGACTTCCTCACCGCGGTCGACGCCGGACGCTGGTCGCGGCGCGATCCGGCCTCGCAGACCGGCTCGGCCACTCTTCCCGCGGACCGCACGGCCGGCCGCTGAGCGCGGCCGTGCCGGTCGAGGCCGTCGACGTGGCCGGCGACCCGCCGGTGCGTGGCGCGCTGCACCGGGTCGCATCCCAGGCCGCCGACGGTCTCGTCCTCACCCACGGCGCCGGCGGCAACAAGGACGCGCCGCTGCTGGTGGCGGTGGCCGAGGCATTCGTCGCGTGCGGCGTCAGCGTCCTGCGCTGCGATCTTCCCTATCGTCAGGCGCGACCTCGCGGCGCCCCGTCGCCGGCTGGCGCCGGCCGGGATCGCGAAGGCCTGCGTGCCGCGCTGGCCGTGCTCCGCACAACGGCCGCGGGCCGCCTGTTCCTCGGGGGTCATTCGTACGGCGGGCGCCAGGCCTCGATGCTCCTCGCCACGGAGCCGGAGCTCGCCAGCGGGCTCCTGCTCCAATCCTATCCGCTCCATCCCCCCGGGCGCCCCACCGCCCTCCGCACCGCGCACCTGCCGCAACTCCGGGTGCCGACGCTGTTCGTCCACGGCGTCACCGACGTCTTCGCCTCACCCGTCGAGCTCGAGTCCGCGCGCGCCCTGATCCCCGGAAAGACGCACGTGCTCTCGATCAACGGCGGTCACGATCTGGGATGGGCCAAGCGTCGAAGCGGCTCAGATCTTCCCGAACGAATCGCCGCCGCGTTCCTCGAATTGGTCGGTACCGGCTAGATCGACCGCCGGAAGGGGGACGAAGTCCCCCTCCGGGTCACCGAAGTGCGTCGCGCAGCTCGCGGGTCAGCGTGTCCACCGTCCCGCGGGTACCACCGGCCAGCTTCAGCTTCCACTCGCCCTCGGTCTCGAAGCGACGGTCACGCAGCCGCTCGCCCCAGGGCTTGATCGCCTCGCGAATGGCGTTGAGATCGTACGAGTCGCGACGCAGCTCGCGGGCGCGAGCCATCACGTCGGGCGCGGTGCGGATGAACGCGCGCAGGGCCGCACCGGTCTTGATCGAGTACTTCCGCCCCGCCCACGCCCCCGGGAACGTGGTGGACAGCGCCTTGATGTAGTTCAGGAAGAAGCGCTTGGCGTGCGAGCGCACCTCCTGGATCTTGGCTCCGCCGCCCACCTTCTCGACCGTCTCCAGGAAGTCCACGATCTCCTCGGCCAGCGGGGCCTGGCTCACGCGCCCGCGGCCGGTACCGAGCATCTTGATCTCGCCGTGCAGGGGCGAGGTCTCGTCCTCGTTGAGCGAGCGGATGACGTCGTGCGCCATCGCCTGGTTCGGATCGGGGTAGAGCTTGCGCCCGCTGAGGCTGATGATGTGCGACGGGTTGAGGCGCGTGTGCTTGGCGTTGATCGTCACGAACAGCTCGACGGTCTGGCGCGCGTCGAGCGAGTCGAACAGCACGGCCGGCACCTCGATGCCCGCCGCCTCGCCGTTCTGGCTGAGGGCGTGCAGCGCCAGCAGCCGGTGCTGGCCGTCGAGCACGCGCAGCACGCCGTGCTCCTCGGGAATCTGCAGCAGGCCCAGATCGTGATGGCCGGCGACCGGCGTGAAGGTGAATCGCTTCTCGGAGGTGATGATCACCGCGCCGGGAATGGCCGGCAGCGTCGCGGCGTCCTTGCACTCCCGGTAGTAAGCGGCGAGCTCGTCGATCTTGCGTCGGATGACCGGGCGCTGGTACGCGGTCTCGCTCTCGCTGATCCGCTTCTCCAGCATGTCCCAGTTGACGCGCGCGCGAGAAGCCTTGATCTTGCGACCCTTGGTGGGCTCGGGCTCCGGACCACCGGAATAGCCCAGCACCTCGAACTTCACCAGTCGGTCGATGTCCTTGGCACTGAGACCAGCCTGATAGAACTCGACGCCGAACTGTTTGACGCGGCGCGCGGGCACGCTGATCATGGAGACTGCACTGTAACTGATCGGCAAACCCCTGTCAATATAGGGTTATTTGGCCGACCCCCCGGACTTATCCCCAATCTTAAAGTAGCGAAATCAAGTAGCGAAATAAGCCTCCGCCACGGGCTCTCAGCGCAGATCGAAGGTCTGACCTGCGAGTCCGGCGATATGGCGTCCGATCGCCAGCGAGGCCGTCGCCCCCGGTGACGGCGCGTTCAGTACGTGGATCGCGTCGGCACTGGTGACGATGCTGAAGTCGTCCAGGAGGCTGCCGTCGCGGCGCACCGCCTGGGCTCTCACCCCGCTGCCCCCCGGCTTCACGTCTTCCGGCTTGAGCTCGGGAACGAGCCGTTGCAGCGCCTTCACGAACGCCGCCTTCGACAGCGAGCGATAGACCTCGTACGCGCCGGTCCGCCAGTACTTGCGCGCCATGGACCAGAAGCCGCGGTAGCGCAGCGTGCCTAGCAGCTCGCCCGGGCGCGCCTTCTTCCACGCATAGCCCTCACGGGCGAAGGCCAGCACCGCGTTGGGCCCGGCCTCGACCTCGCCGTGGATCGTGCGCGTGAAGTGCACGCCGAGGAACGGGAACTCGGGGTCGGGGACCGGGTAGATCAGGCCGTGCACCAGATGCTCGCTCTCCGGCCGCAGCATGTAGTACTCGCCGCGGAACGGCACGATCTGCACCTCGGGCTCGGCGCCGGCCAGCCGCGCGATGACGTCAGAGTAGAGACCGGCGCAGTTGACGATGCGGCGGGCGGTGATGGAGTGCTGCGGTGGTGCTGACCGCCACACCGCCGCCGCGCACGCGCGTGATCGCGGTGACCGGGAAATTACGTTCGATGGTCACGCCACGGGCGGCCAGGTCGCGGCCGAACGCCAGCGCCACCTCGCCCCAGTCCACGATGGCGGTGTTCGGGGAGTGGATGCCGGCCAGGGCCCGGACGTGCGGCTCGATTTCGCGCACGCGCTCGGCCTCGATCATCGTCACGCCGGGCACGCCGTTGGCGAGGCCGCGCTCGTGCAGCGTGCGCAGGCGCGGGATCTCTTCCTGCGAGGTGGCCACGATCACCTTGCCGCAGCGGTCGTACTTGATCCCGTGCGCGTCACAGAACTCGACGGCCAGCCGGGCGCCTTCCACACAGAGCTTGGCCTTGTACGAGCCCGGCTTGTAGTAGATGCCCGAATGGATCACCCCGCTGTTGTGTCCGGTCTGGTGGGTGGCGAGCTCGGACTCCTTCTCGCAGATCACGAGCGACAGCGAGGGGAACCGCTCCAGCAGCCCGCGGGCGGTCGCGAGGCCGACGATTCCGCCGCCGATGATGGCCACGTCGTATGTCATAGGACCCGCATTATATCGCCCGCGAGGGCAAGCGGGGCTCGATCGACGTGTCCGATGTGCCGCCAGCGCCGCGCGCACGGCCGCCACCCCCAGCACGGCCGGCTCCGCGTCGATCAGCTCCTCGCCCACTGGGCGGAGCACGACCTCAACCACCTCCAGCAAATCCAGACGACGCTGAAGGCGCTCACCCGCCGCTAGCTCGTCGGCGACGGAGGACCGAGACCGCCGCCCGCGGCCGCTACTGCAGCGGCGAGAACGGCGTGGGCTTCCAGATCTTGTTGATGACCTTCTCGAGCAGCGGCCCGTTGGCCTCCGAGGCCTTGCGCGCGGCGATCCACTCGGGATCAGCCTGGAACGCCCCCCATGCCTTCTGGCGATGGGCGAGGTCGTCGAACGCGCAGATGTAGACGAGCTCGTTGCTCTCGCCGACGATCGTGTCCCAGAAGCCGACCACCTTGATGCCGTGCTTGGCGAACAGCTTCATGGTGACGTCGTTGAACCGCTTCTGGATGTCGGGCATCTTGCCGGGCAGCGCGTAGTAGGCACGATATTCGTAGATCATGGCGGGATGGTAGCAGCCCGGGCGAGCAACTGCTGGAGTTTGCCGGACCACGGCCGGCCGGGGAAGGAAGTGACCCGCGCGCCGGGCGGAGTGTTTATCATGCGCCCATCGTGAACAACTTGTCGTTCCTGTACGCGGCGCTCGCCGGAGGGTCGATGGCGGCGTACATCATCGGGATGCGGCTGGCCGCGCCGGGCACTCATCCCGCGGTCGGCACCGCCATCATCACCGGCATCGCCTGCGTGACGAACGTGGCGATCGTGCTCCTGATCAAGGCGAGCGGGACGCCGACGCCATTCTCCACGACCAGCCTCCGGTTCCTGATCGTGGTCGGGCTGGCGACCGCCAGCGTCAATCTGTTCACGCTCCTGGCCTATGCGAGCGGCCTGCGCGTGACCTCGTCGTTCGTGATCGGGGGCATCTCGACGGTGCTGGTCCTGCTGATCGGCTTTCTCGTCTTGAAGGAGCCGTTTTCCTGGGCCAAGTTGTTCGCCATCGGCCTGATCCTCGTCGGGACGATCCTGCTCCAGCGCATCGGCGTCGGCGCCCGCTGAAGCCGATCGAGGGCAGGGGCTCGCCGGATGATCTACCATCAGGGCCCGCGAACGGGTACGGTCGCGGTGGAGAGGAGGCCGCCCATGGCGGGGAAGTACTTCGAGGAGCTGCAGGTCGGGCACACGTTCAAGCACGAGGTCGGGCGCACCATCACCGAGGCGGACAACGTCTTCTTCTCCACCATGACGATGAACCCGCAGCCCCTGCACCTCGACTTCCACGCCGCGGCCAAGGCGGAGTTCGGCAAGCCGCTGGTCAATAGCCTGCTCACGCTCGGCATCGCCGTCGGCGTGTCGGTCGGGGAGACGACGCTGGGCACCACGGTCGGCAACCTCGGCTTCGACAAGGTCGAGTTTCCCAAGCCGGTGTTTCACGGCGACACGATCTACGCGGAGACCGAAGTCGTCGACAAGCGTGAGTCGAAGTCGCGCCCGCAGTGGGGCATCGTCACCTTCGAGCACCGCGCGCTGAACCAGCACGGCGAGCTCGTGATGCGCGCGCGGCGCAACGCCATGATGCGCAAGCGGTCCGCCTAGCATGGCCCTGGCCAGGCGCCGCCGTTCGATGCACTTCGTGCCGGGCGGGCAGGAGCGGATGATCGCCAAGGCGCTCACGCTGCCCGCCGACGGCCTGATCCTGGATCTGGAGGACGCCGTCGCGCCCGACCTCAAGGCCCAGACGCGGCCCATCGTCCGGCGCTGGCTCACCGACCTGGATTTCGGCCCGCGCGAGCGCTGGGTGCGGATGAATCCGATCGCCACCGGGCTCGGCGTGGCCGATCTGGAAGAGACGATCGCGGGCCGGCCCGAGGGCTACGTGGTGCCCAAGCCGCGTCACGCGGGCGACGTGCGCGAGATCTCGCAGATCCTCGACGGGCTCGAGCACCGCCACCAGATTCCGCACGGCTCGACGCGCCTGGTGCTGATCGCCACCGAGACTCCGGAAGGCCTGCTGAACATCCGCGAGGTGGCGGCCGCCAGCGGAGAATCGTCACCGTGTCGTGGGGCATCGAGGACCTCGGCGCGGCCATGGGCCTGCCGCGCGTGCGCGACGCCGAGAACCGCTACCTCGACATCCCGCGCTACGCGCGCGTCATGTGCACGGTCGTGGCGGCCGCCGCCGGGGTGCAGGCGCTCGACACGGTGTACACCGACATCGCCGACCTGGACGGGCTGCGGCGCGAGTGCGAGGAAGGCGTGGCGATGGGGTTCACCGGCAAGATCTCCATCCATCCGTCTCAGATCGAGGTCATCAACGAGGCGTTCACGCCGCAGCCGGCGGTCGTCGCCGAGGCGCAGGAGCTGGTGGCGGCCTTCGAGGAGCACCGCCGCCGCGGTGTCTTCGCGTTCCGCTTCAAGGGCCAGATGGTGGACGCGCCCCACCTCACGCGCGCGCTCAAGATCATCGCCCAGGCGTCCTGAGCCGTGAAGGCGATGGTGATGCGGCACCCGGCCCCGGTCGCCGATCGTCCGCTCCGGCCGGAAGACCTCGACGACCCGGTCGCCGGTCCGGGCCAGATCCTGGTCGAGATCCACGCCTGCGCCATCTGCCGCACCGACCTGCACGTGGTCGAGGGCGAGCTGCCGACCCTGCGCTCGCCGCTGGTGCCCGGCCATCAGGTCGTGGGCCGCGTGGCCGGCCGCGGCCGCGACGCCACGCGGTTCCGTGAGGGCGATCGGGTGGGCATCGCCTGGCTGCGCCGCACGTGCGGCCGGTGTCTCTACTGTGCGACCGACCGCGAGAACCTGTGCGAGCGCGCCGAGTTCACCGGCTGGCACGCCGACGGCGGATACGCGGAGTACGCGGTGGTGGACGAGGAGTACGCGTACGCGATCCCGGCCGACTTCAGCGACGTCGAGGCGGCGCCGCTGCTCTGCGCCGGCATCATCGGCTATCGCGCGCTGAAGCTGGCGGCGGTGCGGCCGGGCGGCCGACTGGGGATGTACGGCTTCGGCTCCTCGGCGCACGTCACGATCCAGCTGGCCCGCGGCCGCAACATGGAGGTCTACGTGTGCACGCGGGAGCCGGCGCACCGCGAGCTGGCGCAGTCGCTCGGCGCCGCCTGGGTGGGCGACGTGCACGAGCCGATGCCGCATCGCGCCGACGGCACGATTCTCTTCGCGCCGGCCGGCGAGCTGGTGCCGGTGGCGCTTGCGCAACCTGGCGCGGGGCGGAACGCTGGCGCTGGCCGGCATCTACATGACGCCGATCCCGCGACTCGACTACGAGGCCGAGCTCTTCTACGAGCGCGGGGTGCGATCGGTGACCGCCAATACGCGAGCCGACGGCGCCGAGCTCCTCGCCGAAGCCGCCCGGATCCCGGTGCGGCTGGCCACCACCGAATTCCCGCTGGACGTCGCCAACCAGGCCCTGGAGCTGCTCAAGCGGGGCGTGATCTCGGGCTCGGGCGTTCTATTGACCGACGAGCGTTTCCGGGTATGATCGCCCCACCTTTCGGCTAGCCGACTCCATCGACAGAGGTAGATCCATGGCCGATCAACCCGATCTTCTCGCGCGCGCCGCCCGCGTCCTGCCCGGCGGAGTCCTCGGCAGTCATCGCAGCGGCCTCCGGACTCGAGTTCGTGGTGAAGGACGCGCGCGGCGCCCACCTGTGGGACGCGGCCGGCCGCCGCTACATCGACTATCTCCTCGGCTCGGGCCCGATGCTGCTCGGGCACTCGCACCCCGCGGTGGTCGACGGCGGTGCAGCGTCAGCTGCCGCACGGCTCGACGTTCATGCTCCTCAACGAGCCGATCATCGAGCTGGCCGAGGAGATCGTGCAGGCGGTGCCGGGCGCCGAGCAGGTGCGGTTCATGTCGAGCGGATCGGAGGCGACGTTCTTCGCGCTCCGCGTGGCGCGCGCGTTCCGCCAGCGCGACAGGATCATGAAGTTCGAGGGCGGCTTCCACGGCACGCACGACTACGCCCTCATGAGCGTGAGCCCCCGCTCGCCCAAGGCGTTCCCCGCGGCCATGGCCGATTCGGCCGGCATCCCGCACGCCATCGGCGAGCGAGGTCCTGATCGCGCCGTACAACGACCTGGCCACCACCGAGGCGCTCATCGCCACGCACCACAACGAGCTGGCCGCGGTGATCGTCGAGCCGTACCAGCGGGTGATCGTGCCCGCAGCCGGGATTCCTCAAGGGGCTGCGCGCGGTGACGCAGCGCTACGGCGTGCCGCTCGTGTTCGACGAGATCGTCACCGGCTTCCGGCTCGCCTACGGGGGCGCCCAGGAATACTACGACGTGGTCCCCGACGTGGCCGCCTTCGGCAAGGTGCTGGCCGGCGGATTTCCGCTGGCCGCAGTGGCCGGGCGGGCGGACATCATGCATCACTTCGACGCCGCCCTGGAGGGCAGCCCCGAGTACGTGTGGCAGGCCGGCACGCTCAACGGCAATCCGGTGGCGGCCTCGGCGGGCCTGGCCACGCTGGCCGAGCTCCGCAAGCCGGGCGCGTACGCCAGCTCTTCGCCACCGGCCAGCGCCTGCGCGATGGACTGGCCGCGCTCGTGCCCAAGCACGGGATGCCGGCGCAGGTAAGTGGCGAGCCGCCGGTGTTCGACATCATCTTCACCGATCGGCCCGTCGTCGACTATCGGGCCACCCTCACCGCCGATCGGCGGCGTATCGCGCTCTTCAACGAGGAGTGCCTGCGGCGGGGCGTGGTCAAGGCGGTGAACAAGATCTACGTCTCGCTGGCCCACACGGACGCGGACGTGGACGAGACGCTCGGGATCTTCGACGCGGCGCTGGCGGCGGTAGCCGCCCGCACGCGCTGAGTCCTCGAGGAGGCTGCCAATGGATGTCAGCCGTCGTGACCTGCTCGCTCTCGGTGGACTCACCGTGGCCGGCGCCACCCTCGCGCCCGCGCTCGTCCGCGCGCCAGACGCCCAAGCGCGGCGGCACGCTCTCGCTGCGCACGTGGGATCCGCCGCACTTCGACCCGTTCCAGACGATCTCGTACAAGACGCACATCGCGCTGAGCTTCACGCACAGCCGGCTGCTCAAGCACAAGGCCGGGCCGAGCGTCGTCGCCCGGCACGTTTCCCGATCGAGGGCGACCTGGCCGAGTCGTGGACGCAGCCCAACGAGACGACCTACGTCTTCAAGCTGCGGCGAGGCGTGAAGTGGCACAACAAGCCGCCGGTGAACGGGCGCGAGCTGACGGCCGACGACGTCGTGTTCAGCGTGAACCACTTCCTCACCGTCAAGGGCAACGCCAACGCCTACATGCTCAAGTCGGTCGACAAGGTCGAGGCGGTCGACAAGTACACGGTGAAGTTCACGCTCAAGGAGCCGTTCGTCTGGTTCCTCGACATGCTCGCCAACCCGCACGCGGTGGCCATCGTCGCCAAGGAGGTCGTCGAGAAGTATCGGCGATCTCAAGAAGTCGGAGTCGGTCGTCGGCACCGGCCCCTGGATGCTCGACTCGCTACCGGCCCGAACGTCGGGCTCACCTACGTGCGCAATCCGAATTACTTCATGCCGGCCAGCCCTACATCGACCGCGTCGAGGCGACGGTGGACGAGGACAACGCCTCGCGCATGGCCGCGTTCCTCAGCGGCAAGTACGACCTCGGCTGGGAATTCCCGGGCACGATCAACCGCACCGACTGGGTGCAGATCAAGGACACGCTCAAGCAGAAGCGGCCGAACCTCAAGACGGTGGAGTTTCCGTCGCCGGTCATGAGCCACATCTCGATGCGCACCGACCAGAAGCCGTTCAGCGACGTGCGCGTGCGCCACGCCATGTCGATGGCCATCGACCGCAAGGCCATCATCGACTCCGTCGTCGAGGGCGTGGGCGCGATCAATCCGGCGGTGCCGGCCGGGCTCAAGGAGTGGTCGGTCCCCTTCGACAAGCTCGGCGAGGGCGCGAAGTACTACAAGTACGATCCGGCCGAAGCCAAGAGGCTGCTGGCCGCCGCCGGCTATCCGAACGGCTTCCCGGCGATCGATGTGCTTCACGACCTACGGCTCGACCGGTCCTGGTCGACTCCATGCAGCTCGTGCAGAAGGACCTCAAGGACGTCGGCATCGACGCCAAGATCGACCAGAAGGAGTACGGCGCCTACATCGCGACCTGCTTCTACGGCAAGTTCGATTCGATGACCTACGGGCCGCAGACGCGGATTTCTCGAGCCCGACAATTTCCTCTTCGGCCAGTACTACCCCGAGGAGCTCAAGAACCAGAGCCACATCAACGACCCGGTGGTGGCCGACATGCTCGTGCGCCAGCGGCGCACGTTCGACGTCGCCAAGCGGCGCGAGGTCATCTTCGAGATCCAGCGCTACCTGGCCAAGCAGCAGTACTACGTGCAGATGCCCTCGGGCGTCTACGTCGGCGGTGTGGGAAGGCGCGCTCAAGAACTACGCGCCCGAACATGGGCTACGACTACGGCGGGCGGCTGCATGGCGGCCTGGCTCGATCGCTAGGCGCGGCCGGACCGGCGCGAGCAGTCCCGTGCTCAAGCGGTACGTGGCCAAGCGGCTGCTGATCGCGATCCCGTCGCTGCTGATCGCGTCGCTGATCGTCTTCACGCTGCCGCGCCTCATCCCCGGCGACGCGGTCGCAGCTCATGCTGGCCGAGAAGGCGTACGCCAAGGACATCGACGAGCTGCGGGCCAAGCTCGGCCTGGATCGACCACTCTACGTGCAGTACTTCGAGTGGGCTGGGCCGCGTGGTGCGCGGCGACCTCGGCGAGTCGCTGTGGACGAGGCGCCCGGTGCTGGAGGAGATCGGCCAGCGTCTGCCCGTCACGCTGCGTGCTGGCCGTCCTGGCGCTGACCTTCGCGCTGACTCATCGCCATTCCGGTCGGCGTGATCTCCGCCGCCCGGCACGACACGTTCGCCGACTTCATCGCCCGGAGCACCGCGATCCTCGGGCCTGTCGGTGCCCGGCTTCTGGCTGGCGACGCTGCTGATCGTGATGCCCGCCATCTGGTGGGGCTGGCGGCCGGTCGGCGACTTCGTGGAGTTCTCTCGCGATCCGCTCGCGCACCTGCGGCAGATGCTGCTGCCGGCCGCTGATCCTCGGTATCGCGTCATCCGCCGCGCTGATGCGCCTGACGCGCGGCATGCTGCTCGAGGTGCTGCGCCAGGACTACGTGCGCACGGCGTGGGCCAAGGGGCTCGCCGAGCAGGGCGTGGTGCTGAAGCACGGCCTGCGCAACGCCATCATTCCGGTCGTCACGCTGCTCGGCACCCAGCTACCCCAGATCATCGGGGGCACGGTGGTGATCGAGACCGTCTTCGGATTGCCGGGCATGAGCCGCTTTCTCTTCGACGCCATCAACCAGCGCGACTACCCGGTGATCCAGGGCGTCAACCTCGTCGTCGTCTCCACGGTCGTGATGGTCAACCTGATGGTCGACGCCCTCTACGCGGTCCTCGACCCACGGATACGGTATTGAGTCGAGACGGATCGCGGCCGCGCGTCGAGCACGCGAGCGCTGAGATTCCGGAGCAGGTGGTGGCGGCCACGCCGGCGCGCGGGCGCGGCCGCGCGACGGGCCTGGGCTGGCTGCGTGGCTGGGACGTTTCGGTCGGCGCAAGCCGCTCGGGGCGCTGGGCGGGGTGATCGTGCTGGCGCTGTTGCTGATGGCGGCGTTCGCGGAGCAGATCGCTCCCTACGGATACGACCAGTCGATCCGCGGGGCTCGCATGAAGCCGCCCAGCGCTGCGCACTGGCTCGGCACCGACAACCTCAGCCGCGACATGTGGAGCCGGGTCGTCTACGGAGCGCGGGTGTCGATCACCGTGGGGTTTCTCACCGTCGCGCTGGCGGTCGTGCTCGCCACCGCCATCGGCGTGTCGAGCGCCTACTTCGGGGGCGCCTGGGATCTGGTGGTCCAGCGACTGGTCGATGCGTGGCTGTCGTTTCCCTACCTGATCATCATCCTGTCGGTGATGGCCGTGCTCGGTCCGGGGCTGGGCAACGTCGTCATCTCGCTGGCCGTGCTGATCGCGGCCACCAACTCCCGCGTGATCCGCGGCGCCACGCTGGGCGTGATGCAGCACACCTACGTGGAGGCGGCGCGCGCCATGGGCTGCGGGCACGCGCGCATCATCCTGCGTCACCTCCTGCCCAACGTCACCGCGACGGTCATCATCCTGGCCACCATCGGACTGGGCGCGGTGATCCTCGCCGAGTCCGCGCTGTCGTTCCTCGGCTTCGGCGTGCCGCCGCCGCATCCCTCGTGGGGCGGGATGCTCTCCGGCTCGGGCCGGACCTACATGTTCCGCGCGCCGTGGATGGCGGTGTGGCCCGGCGTCGCGATCTCGCTCGCCGTGTTCGGCTTCAACATGCTGGGCGACGCGCTGCGCGACGTGCTCGATCCGCGCCTCCGCGGGTCGTGAATTGCCGCACGTGCGCGCGGTTCAAGGACTTGACCGTCTCGGTGGGCAGGCGTACAGAGGAGGTGACGGGACGAGGATCCAGCCCCGTCATTGGCGCACACCAGGAACAAGGGGGTGCGAGAGATGGAGACTACGCCACCGGATCCAGTCAGCCGCGCCGTGCGGGATGTGCTAGCGATCCCGATCGGCGCCACGCGTGAAGGAACAAGGCTCCGGCTGTGCCGGAGCGCGCGGCCGTAGCGCCGCGCATGAAGTCCCGGGGATTGCCGCGGGCGGGCATCGTACCGCTCGCGGCCCCCGCTCCGCGCTGCCGGATGCTCCGTGAGCCGGATGATCCCTCAGGCGGCGTGAACCGCGGCGCAGCGACGGCAGTGACGAGCGTTGACCTCGGCCTGACTCGCCAGGCGCCCCTGACACTTCTGACAGCGAGCATCGCGCAGCACCACGTGGTGCGCCCGGCACGCCCCGGTCGTTTCCTTCTCCGCGTGCCGCGTGCACCCGTCCCACACGCACTTTCCGAATGTCGGCATGAGCACCCCTTTCGTTCTCCGGCGCTCCGGCGCCGGTGACACGTCTGACGAGCACTGCTGGGCGGGCACAAAATGCAAGCAGGATGCCGCTGGTGACCTCGAAACGGGACGCGCGCTTCCCGTGGATCCTGCCGGCGATCGGAGAACTTTCTTGCCCCCTTGTGGGGAAGACTTCCCCAGGGGCGCCCTCGTGAGCGCCGGCCTGTGGGGGATCGTCTCCGGCATCCGTGCTGACAGACTGGCCGAAGCGATCCCACCGGCGTGCCGCCGTGTCGTCGAGGCGATGCCCCATCCGCCGTGCGCGTGAGCGCCGATGAGGCGGTGGTCGTGACGCCGGACTGGCCGGCGACCGGCGCGACCCACTTCGTGCCGTCCTTCAGCGTGCTCACCACCGAGCCCTGCAGCATTCGCTTCGAGCTGAGTGCACGGGTCGGGGGCGAATGGTCGCCCTGGGTTGCCAGCGTCGGCCTCGGGCCGGCGCCGTTCGATTCGGGCAGTGCGCCGGGTCGCGACTCGAGCAGGGGGGGCCGCTCTCGGTGGACGTCGACGTCTACCGCGCCAGCGCGCCCGTCGAGGCGGTGCGCCTGCGCGTGCGCGTGCGAGCGCCGATCCGGCCGCGGTGCTCGCGGCGCCCTGGGCCCTCACGCTGTCGGCGGCCGACCCGAGCGCACCTCGTGAATCGACGACCGCGACGGCCCCGCCCGTCCGTCTGACCGTACCATCCGTCAGCCAGATGGAGGCCGACCCCGCGCTCGCGCACCGGATCTGCTCGCCGACCTGCGTGGCAATGGTGCTCGACTACTGGCGGCGGCCGGCGGACGTTGCCGCGCTGCGCGCGCGAGATGTTCCACCCCGCTACCGATCTCTACGGTGTCTGGCCGGCCGCGATCCTCGTTGCGGCGCGCCGTGGGGTCGCCGGCTACCTTCTACGCTTCCCGGACTGGGGCGCCGCCGCGTGGTGCCTGGCGCGGGGGTTGCCGGTGATCGCCTCCGTGCGCTACGCCGCCGGCGAGCTGACCGGCGCCGCCGCCCAGGCGACGCCGGGCCACCTGCTGGTGCTGACCGGCTACGAGGATGGCGTGGCGCTGGTGAACGATCCGGCGGCGCCGACCGCGGCCACCGTCGCGCGGCGCTACTCGATCGACGAGCTCCGCCGCGTGTGGCTCGACCGGGCGTCGGTCGGCTACGTGCTGTTTCCCCTCGACCGCTGATACGGCCCCCTCACGCTGGTTGCCGAGGTAGGGTGGCGCTCAGTCTCTCGACCCGGCGCAGGGCGACTCAGAGGTGGCGTGATGCGCTCCTGGGGGGGGCGGCTGGCGCGGCGGAGCCGGCGCTCGAGGATCTCGCGGGCGAGGCCGCGGCCGCCGAGCCCGAAGGCCAGCGCGAGGGCGAGCACGACGCCGCCGAAGGTGATGCCGAACGCCACCAGGACCATCTCCTTGCCGATGCCGACGTGGGTCAGCGCGGTGGCGGCGGCGAACAGCAGCACGGCCCAGTACACGCGCGCGGGCGAGAAGGCGCGCCTCCGGCAGGCGCGCGTTGACGGCGGCGATCAGCACGCCCTGGCTCAGGAAGTTGGCGACGAGCCAGCCGACCAGCAGGATGAGCGCGCCGGCGAACAGCGGCGGCAGGAACGCGATCGAGCAGGGCGGTGGCGCCCGGGGCGCCGGGCAGCGCCAGCCCGTCGACGCCCGACGCTGGCGAAGAGGATGAAGATGGCCCAGAAGCACACGAGCCCGAGGACGTCGGAAGGCGGGCGCAGGATGCCGGAGCGGCGGAGGGAGGGCGCGACGCCCCACCGCTCGAGCAGGCGGTCGACGCCGAGCGCGCGCGCCACGCGGGAGACGACGCGCCGGACCAGCCAGGCCGCGAGCGAGACCCGACGGCGAGCAGGGTGAGCATCACCAGCAGGCCAGGGAACGACGGCCAGCAGCCGCTCACGGACCTGAAGGAGCCCGGACCAGACGTCGCTCGGCCAGCGGTCGCCCATAGCACGTTCAGTTTCTGACCTTACACCCGGTACAATGCGGCGCAATGCGTTGGACCTACTGTCTCGATCCCCGTGATCCTCGCCTGCTGGCGCGCTGGCCGGCTGTGGCGTACCGACGATCGCCAGTGGATGAAGCTGGACCAGAAGTACACGACCGAGGAATTCCGTCGCGATCACGCCGCCTGCATCGAAGAGCGGCAAGCTGGACGACCCGTGCATGCGGGGCCGCGGCTGGGTGGCCGTCAATCCGACGGTCACCAAGGGCGAGGCGGTCCGCGACCCGAACGCGATCCGCCGCTCGGCGACCCCGGTAACACGGGCGGCATCGCCGCGGGTACTGACCCGCTCAGCGTCGGGCAGCGATCGCCGCGCTCCGGTTGACGTCGACCTCGACGTAGCGCTGGGCCAGGTCGGCGGCCAGCGCGCGCACGCGCTCGCCGGCCTCGACGTCCCCGGTGAGCGAGCGCCAGGCGCTCGGCGATCCGCACGCACTGCTCGACCATCACGCGGTCGCCGAGCGCGCCGAAGGCCTCGGCGGCGTCGAGCACGCCGTTGAGCGAGCCCTGTCGGCGGGCCCGAAACAGCGCCGTCCAGTAGCTCTCGCGCGCGCGTGACTCGGCCGCCTTCTGAAGCCGGGGATCGCGCCGATACGCAGCGCGGCGCCGGCGACCTCGACGAGCCCGCGCCAGCCCGGCTGGTCGAGGGCGGACGAATAGGCGTGTCGCCAGGCCAGCACCGCAGCGCTCGCATTGCTGGTGGCGATCGCCGCGTCCATGGCCTCGAGGTGCGTCGTCCACGGCGCGCGTCGTCTCGGTGGTCGACGATCATGGCTGCTCTCCTCTTGAATTCGTGTGCTGACTGCGGTGTGTGGTCTTCGACGGAATCGACCACCGGTCAGCGACGGCGCGGATGTGGTCGAGCGCCTTCACCATCACGTCCGGCCTGACGCTCGGCGATGCGGATCGCCTGGACGAGTCACTTCGCGGTCGCCGAGCTCGCCGAACGCCACGGCGGCGCGCAGCACGCCCTCGAGCGAGCGCTGGCGCTCGGCGCGCAGGAGCGCGCCGAGATAGGCCTCGCGGGCCTGCGTCTCGGCGTCTTGCCGGAAGCCGCCAGCCTCGCCGAGCCGGCGGGACGCGTCGCCGACCGCGATCAGGCCCTCCCACTGGCCGCTCTGGAGGGCGGTCATCCTGGCCTCGCGCCACCACGCCAGAGCCGCCGCGAGGTCGCCTCGCGCAGCGCCTCGTCGGCCCGTGCGAGCGGTGGCGTCCACGCCCGGGAGGCGGTAGCGTTCGGCGAGCCGGCGAGGACCTCGATGGCGATCAGGGCAAGGACCAGAAGCCCCAGCAAAGCCGCACCGCTCAGCAGAATCGGGACGTACCAGCGTTTCATCACGGCAGGTCAGAAACGCAATCGAGGTACCAAGGAAGAAGTGCGCTGAATCAGATGTTTAGGTCATGCGGTCGACTGGTGAGGCACCGCCGGTGGTGGTCAGGAGTTGAACACCACCTGTGCCCGGTCGAGGTAAGATGCCGACATGAAGGCCCTGGCGGACCTACTCGGCGACAGCCCGGGTATCCGGTCGGTCCGGGAGAAGATCGCGCGCCTGCTCGCGCACCCGGCGCGAGGACGTCCGTCGGCTGCCCCCGATCCTGATCCAGGGTGAGACCGGCACCGGCAAGGGGCTGCTGGCCCGGATGATTCACCGGGCGGGCCCGCGCCCGGACGGCCCCTTCGTCGACGTCAACTGCGCGGCGATCCCCGAGACGCTGCTCGAAGGCGGAGATGTTCGGCTACGAGCGCGGCGCCTTCACGGACGCCCGCCGCTCCAAGCCCGGTCTCTTCCAGGCCGCGCACCGCGGCACGATCTTCCTCGACGAGGTCGGGCTGCTGCCCGAGGCGCTGCAGGCCAAGCTCCTCAAGGTGCTCGAGGAGCGGACGGTGCGCCGCCTCGGCGGCACGCGCGACGAGCCGATCGACGTCTGGATCGTCACCGCGACCAACGAGGATCTCGCGCGGCCGATCCGCGAGCGCCGCTTCCGCGAGGACCTCTACCATCGGCTGGCCGTGCTCACGCGTCGCGCTGCCGCCGCTGCGCGAGCGCGGCGACGACGTCGTCGCTGCTGGCCGAGCACTTCCTCGCCCGGGCCTGCGCCGACTACGGCGTGCCGCGCCAAGACGCTCGCCGCCGACGCGCGCGCCGCGCTGCTCGCGCATCGCTGGCCGGGCAACGTGCGCGAGCTGTCGAACGTGCATCGAGCGCGCGGTGCTGCATGACGGCGGCGGGGGAGCATCACCGCCGAGGCGCTCGGGCTGCAGGCGGCGGCGGCCGTCCCGCCGGCGCCGGCGCGCCGACGCGTCCGACGGCGCCGGTGTCGCTCGACGACGCCATGCGCGAGCACCTGCTCGAGGTGCTCGACGCAGACCAGCTGGAACATCTCGCGCACCGCGGCGCTGCTCGGAATCTCGCGCAACACGCTGCGCGCGCGCATGGAGAAGTACGGCCTGCGCGAGGCCGGCTCGATGCCGGCGCCGCCTCGCGCCCGGCCGGCCACGAGCCCGCCGCCGATCGCGCCCCCGGCGCCCGCGCCGCCTACGCCGGCCGCCCCGGTGACTGCCGCTGCCGCCATCGCCGCCCGCGCCGGTGAGCGGACGACGCTGGGAGCGGCGCCGCATCGCGCTGCTGCGGGCGGCCCTGGTGCCGGCGCGGCGGCCCCGACGCGCAGCTCGAGACGGCGCGCACGCTGGAGCTCGTGCTCGACAAGGTTCGCACCTTCGGCGGTCGCATCGAGGGTCTGGGCCCGATCGGAGCAGTGGCGGTGTTCGGTCTGACGGAGATCGGCGACGCGGCCGACCGGGCGGCGCCACAGCGCGATGGCCATCGTCAAGGCGGTCGAGCGGGCGCAGCGCGAGGATGGCGCGGAAACCGCGGTCAAGGTGGGCATCCACGTCGGCGTCGCGCTGATCGGGGTGGGTCCCGGTCCCGGGGCCGTCGAGCTCGACATGGACGAGCGGCGTGATCTCTGGCCGATGCTCGACGAGCTGGTGGAGCGCGCGTCGCTCGACAGCATCCTGGTGACGGACACGGCGGCGTCGCTCCTCATGCGGCGCTTCGAGCTGACGCCGAGCCCGGGCCCGCCCGACAAGGCGCGCGCCCACGTGCTTGATCGGTCTGCGAGCGCACCGGCCTCGGGCTGGGCGGACGCCTGGCCGAGTTCGTCGGCCGCCGTCAGGAGCTGGAGCTGCTGCAGAGCCGCCTGGCGCTGGCCGCCAACGGCCGCGGACAGGTCGTCGGGATCGTCGGCGATGCCGGCATCGGCAAGTCCAGACTGGTCTTCGAGTTCCACCAGAGCGAGGCCGCGCGGGTCGCGGCCTTCCTCGTCGGCGCACTGTCACGCCTAGGGCGCGGCGGCTGCCGTACCTGCCGGTGCTCGAGCTCGTGCGCGCGAGCTGCGGCATCGCGGACACGGACAGCGCCGAGGACGTGGCGCTCAAGGTGGGCGCGGCCACGCGGGCCATGGGCATGGGCGACGACGAGCGCGACGTGCTCGTGCAGTTTCTCGGCATCAAGGACGATGGCGGGCTCGCCGAGGCGGATCCGCAGGCGTTCAAGGCGCGGACGTTCGAGGCGCTACGCCAGCTCACCATCCGGCGCAGCCGCCAGGGCCCGCTCGTGGTGTTGCTCGAGGACGTGCACTGGATCGACCGCGCGTCCGAGGAATACTTCACGTCGCTGGTCGATGCCCTCGTCGGCGCGCGCATCATCCTCGTCTGCACGTACCGCGCGGGCTACCGGCCGCCCTGGATCGACAAGTCGTTCGCCACCCAGATGGCGCTGCAGCCGCTGGGGCTGGAGGACGGCCTGAGCCTGGCCCGGGCGACGTCGGGCGCCCAGACGCTCGACGCCGACGCTGCTCGAGACGATCTGCCACCAAGGCCGAGGGCAATCCGTTCTTCGTCGAGGAGCTGGTGCGGGCGGTGCGCGAGCAGGGCGGCGAGAGCACGGCCGCGGTGCCGGACACCATCGAGGAGGTGCTGCGCAGCCGCGTCGACCGTCTGGAGCTGCCCGGATCAGCGACTGCTGCAGCACGCCGCGGTCATCGGCCGCCAGGTGCCGCTGTCGGTGCTCGAGTCGCTGGCCGGCCTGCCCGCCGACGCGCTACGGGCCGGGCTCGGCCGGCTCTCCAGCGCGGAGTTCCTCTACGAGACTGCCGCGCGGCTCCGAGCTCGAGTACAGCTTCAAGCACGCGCTGACCCACGAGGTGGTCTACGCGAGCCTGGAGCCCACCGCGCGGCGCACGCTGCACGCCCAGGTGGTGGAGGTCCTGGAGCGCGCCCCGGCCGAGCGGGCCGGCGAGGTCGTCGATCGCCTCGCCCATCAGGCCTACCACGGCGGACTCTGGGCCAAGGCGCTCGGATATCTGCGGGAAGCCGGCACCCACGCCGCGCGCGCGGGGCGCGCACCGCGAGGCGGTGGCGGATTTCGAGCAGGCGCTCGTTGCGCTCGGCCAGCTGCCGTCCCCGTTCGTCGACCGAGGCCGTCGATCTCCGCTTCGACCTGCGGACCTCGCTGTTGCCGCTCGGCGAGCACCTCAAGATCTTCGAGGTGCTGCGCGAGGCGGAGGTGATGGCGGACGCGATCGGCGATCGCCGCCGCCTGGGACGCGCCTGCACGTACCTGACGAACGCCTTCTTCATCAGCGGCGACCAGGAGCAGGGGCTGCAGTACGGCCGGCGCGCGCTGGCCATGGCCGATGCGCTCGGTGATTTCCCGCTGCAGGCCGAGGCCAAGCTGCGGCTGGGTCAGGTGCACCACGCGCTGGGGGAGTACCCGCGCGCCATCGAGATGCTGAGCGGACCGATCGACGCGCTCACCGGCGATCTGCTCACCGCCCGCTTCGGGCTGCCGCTGATCTTCTCGGTGGGCTGCCGCACGTGGCTGGCCCGCGCCCTCAGCGAGCTGGGCCGGTTCGACGCCGGGCTGCAGCACGCCGACGAGGCCGTGCACATCGCCGAGACCGCCGGACACACGTACAGCCTGGCGGTGGCGCACTGGAGCGTCGGCCACCTCCACCTGCGCCAGGGCGAGCTCGAGCGGGCCATCGAGGTGCTCACGCGTGGCGCCGAGCTCGCCCGCACCTGGGGCATCCACGTGTGGATCACGCGCTTCGCCTCGGCGCTGGGGCTGGCGCTGGCCCGCTCGGGACGGATCGCCGAGTCGATCCCGCTGCTCGAGCGGGCGGTCGCCCACAACCTGTCGGTGGCCGATCAGGCTTCGTTCGTCGCCGCGCTGGCCGAAGGCTATGGGGTGGCCGGGCGCCGGACCGAGGCCCAGCGTCACGCCGATCGCGCGCTGGAGATCGCGCGCCAGTATCACGATCGCGGGACGGAGGCGTGGGTCCACCGGCTCGCGGGCGATCTCGTGGCCGACACCGAGCCGGCCGCGGCGACGACCAGCTTCGCGCAGGCCCTGGCCCTCGCCGAGGAGCTCCAGATGCGTCCTCTCATCGCGCATGCGCGTCTGGGCCTGGGGCGGCTGGCCGCGACGGACGGCAAGCGGGAGACGGCGCTCTCCCACCTGACCACGGCCTGGTCGCTCTTTACGGACATGCACATGGAGCGGGGCGCCGCCGAGGCGCTGGGGCTGCTGACGCAGCTACGCTGAGGGCGGGCCGGGCGAGGTCGGCCGGATCTCGAGAGCGCCGAGCTCGACTCCGTGTCGGCGCGCCAGCCGCTGGAGCTCGACGCGCAGCATCTCCGCCTCGTGCGGGTCGAGGTCGCCCTCCAGCTCGATCTCGTCCGGAGACTCGTCGAGGTCGTCCATGGTCCCTCCAGGATTTCGCCCGGCCGTCCCCCGCCCCGCGGGCACAGGGAACGGCCGGGAGCAACGCTTACCGCTTCCGCTTCACCTTGTGCTTCTTCAGGAGCGCGTCCAGCTCTTTACGGAACTTGGCAAACTCTTTGGCTCGAGACTTCAAGATCCGGATCGTGACGGTCGTGCGCGTCTTCTTGGGTTCCACCCGGAACATGGCCTCACCTCCTTCGTCAACGGTCTGTGCTTCCTCGCTCGGCCGCTTCCTCGACTCCCTCGAACAGCGCATCGGCGTGGAAGATGCCGGGCAGGGTGTCGAGATCGCGCGCCATGTAGTGATCCTCGACCGCGTCGTAGGGGTCCGCGATCTCCACCCGCTCTCCGCGCGCCAGCCGGACACAGGTCGCCGCCATGTTGTGGCGGCCGGTGAAGTCGTAGAAGCTCGTGATCATCGCGAAGCGACCGGCGTTGATCTCGGTGACGTTCGGCACACCCGCGGCGTCCGCCCGGAGATCGATGCTGAACACGCCGGTGGCGCGGCTGTCGATCGCCTGCACCGCGCGCGTGCAGATGTCGACCACGCCGGGCTCGACGACCGAACGGGCCAGGCCCGGCGTGGACGACATGCCGCTGGGCTGGCTGCCGCCGCCGAAGTAGGACAGCCGCTCGCACGTCTTCACCAGCACCAGCTGGCCGTCGCGCCACAGCGCCTGCGCGTTGAAGTCCCGGCCCGGCAGGTACTCGGACAGCGTGAAGGTGTCCACGGCCACGCCGCGCATCTCCGACCAGTATTCGATCCACGCGCGCGCCTGGGCGGCCCGGAGCACGGGATGGCGCCGCGCGAGCCGCTGCCGACGCGGATACGGCACCACAGCCGCTCCGGATGGCCGAAGGCCTCGAAGATCCGCTCGAGGTCGGCGAGGTCGTGAATCGCCTCGGTCCTCGGCGCGGGGACGCCCCGCGCGCGCAGGATCTGGGTGGCGCGGTACTTGTCCTGGCAGATGTCGATCACGTGGGGCGTCGGCATGAAGACGCGCCCGCCCAGCGCCTGCCGGGCCTCGGACAGCACCCGCACGTCGTCGTCGTGGCCGGGCAGCACCAGCGCGATGTCCTCGTTCTCGACCAGACCGGCCAGCGTCGGGACGAAGGCGGGGTCGTCGGTGGCCGGCACCAGGAAGTTGCGGGCCGCCGGCGATTTCTTGAGGACGAACCGGTCCCAGTGGGCGCCCGCCACCTCCACGTGGCCGGCCTGCAGGCTGCGAATCAGATTGCTGGCGGCGCCGTTGCCGGCGCTCAGCACCAACACCCGGGTGGTCACGGTGACGTCCCGGGCTCGATGTCCCGCGCCGCGAACGCGTCGCGGACGATCCGCGCACGCGCGGCCCGTGTCGCTCGCCGGCCACCGCCAGCATGGCGGCGAGGGCTTCAGCGAATCCGTCGTAGGGCGACATCCGGCGCCAGGCGTGCGCCAGCACCGAGGCGAAGACGTCGCGCGCCTCGAGCAGCGCGTCCTCGAACACGGTGCGGCGCGCGCGGTAGGTCAGGTCGAACGCGCGCTGGATGCCCGGCAGCTTCCTGGCGCTGCCCTCGAACGACGCCGCGGCCAGCGCGTGCGGGATCGCACGACGCCGAACCAGGATGCTCTCGTACAGATCCACGAGGGCATCATAGCCGCCTCCGGTGAACGGCGCCGATAACTCGTATCGGAACGCCCGCGGGTCGGGATCCCACTCGAGCGTCTTCATCGTCTTGTCGTTGTTGGCCCGGCGGGCGACGGTGGTCTGGCTCATCTCGCCGATCCGGGACAGCAGGTTGGCCGAGAAGAGATTGCCCCGCGTGCGGTCCAGGAGGCGGGCCACCGCCGGCCTCACGTGCAGGAGCGCCACGATCGCCACCAGATCGGCGAACGCTTCCTCGCGGGCCCGCTGCTCCAGTCCCTCGACGTGCTCGGGGTGACCGATGACGCTGCGCTGGATCAGGTGGCCGGTCTCGTGCGCGACCACGTCGAAGTTCTCGCCGAGCGGGTAGCGGCGCTGGCGCGTACGGCCACGCTCGTAGCCGCACTCGATGTAGCCCGGCCGTGAGTACGCGGTGCCCGAGCGGGTGCGGGGAATGACCTCGAGCCGGGGGAAGCGCCGGCGGAAGTACCAGCGCACCGGCCGGCCGAGATAGTGCTCCCACACGGTGAGCGTGAAGCGAACCGTCGCGTAGACCTGCGCGGCGGAGAACTGTCGCGCGGTCGGACCCGACGGCTGCAGGTAGGCGAAGTGGCCCCCGCGCGGGCGGGCGGGCGTGCCCCGCGGGCCACGGTACGGCGGAAAGCGCTCGGGGTCCGAGGGGCCGTCGTAGTACGGGCGCTTGTCGAGCGCATCGACCGTGACGATGTCGCGATCGGAGGGCCCGGCTCCGATCGTCCCGGCCGGCGCTGGCAGATAGATCGGCACCGGCGTCCGGAAAAACCTGACGAAGCGGGGCTGAGCGAAGATCCGGAAGCAGGTGCCCGTCCGCTCGTAGTGCTCGCTCAGGTAGCGCGGCGTTGCGCGGTTCGTGGCGAAACTCTCGTCAGCGCCCGCCGCGCGTGTCGATCGCCCCGACGTCCATTCGACTCACGCCTTGCCGTCGAGCGCCCGCTTCAGCTGGTCCAGGTGGTTGTCGTCGTGCCACGCCATCAGCGTCAGGAAGGTGTCGATCGTCATCCGGCCGCGCACCGGATGCGTGCCGCCCTTGTCCCACTGCGCCGGGGTGAGCTTCCGGAGATAGTCGATGTTCTCCTCCCGCCGCCGGCGGAACGCCCCGATCGCCTCCACCGCGTCGTTGCGCAGGTACTGCCGCTCCTCGGCCATGCGATCGGCGCTCGACCCCACCAGCTTGGGGTCGGTGTCCATGGCCACGATGAGCTCGAAGCGGGAATTGAACGCCTCCTCGGTGTCGCGCAGATGACAGATGATTTCCTTGGCCGCCCAGTTCTTGGTGTCGGGCCGGCGCGCGAGGACGGACTCGGCCTGTCCCTTGATCGCCGCGCTCAGCTCGTCGGCGGTTCGCGTGAGGCGCTGCAGGCGCTGATCTCGGGTCTGCTGGGCGTACTCTTCCATGGTCGGCATCAGGGTCGTCCCTCCACGGCTCGGGTGAGCTGCTCGAGGTGATTGTCGTCGTGCCAGGCCATCAACGCCACGAACATATCGATGGTGACGCGGCCGCGCACGGGATGCTCGCCGCCACGCTGCCAGTCGTCCGGCGGCAGCGCCATCAGCGTCTCCATCGACTCCCCCCGCCGCCGGCGGAAGTGCGTGAGGGCGAGCGAGGCATCGTGGCGTCGATACTGTCGCTCGAGCGCCCACCGATCGCCCGGGCCCATCTCGGGCAGCACCGGGTCGTCCATCGTCAGGATGGTCTCGAAGCGCTGACCGAACAGCTCTTCGGCGTCGCGCAGGTGGCACACGATCTCCACCGGCGCCCACGCGTCGGAGGCCGGCCGGCGAGCGAGCGCCGCCGCGGGGCGGCCGGCCAGCAGCGTGGCCAGCTGGTCCGGCGTCCGCGCCAGCCGCGCCAGTCGCTCGTCGGGGCTCGTGCGGAACCACGCCTCCACGTGCGCCGGCCGGGGCGCGCGCGCCTCGGGCACCAGCTGCTTGAACAGGCTCGACTCGCGCTTGTAGAAGCCCTCGGTGTGATAGGAGTCGGGCAGCCGCAGCAGCGCGTAGTCGAAGTGATGCCCGACCTCGTGCAGCAGCGTGCGGAGATAGGTGCGAAAGGCCACGACGCGGCGCTGCTTGGCCGTGCGCATCCAGAGCTGGATCTTCGGGGTCTTGCCGCGCTCGCTCGTGTAGAGCCCGTGCAGCTCGCCCCACTTGGCGTGGGGGCGCGCGGCGAGCACCTCGACCCTGACGGGCGGGACGGCGAAGGCGTCGGTGAGCCCGCGGATCAGTCGGTCGGTCGCGCGCTGGACCGCCACGCGATCCTCGGAGGCGAGCGCCGTGGTCAGTCCCTCCACCATCGGGTGCAGCGCGTCGGGGCGGGGCAAGCGCACCTCGGCGATCTCATCGCTCTTGCGGTAGACGGCCTGCTGGGAGCGCGAGAGTCGGGCGTAGTACGAAAACGGCATCCGGCTCCCGGGTCAGCGTCCCTGCCAGCGCGGCTTGCGCTTCTCCAGAAATGCCTTGGCGCCCTCGAAGCGATCTTCCGTCGTGCGCAGCAGCGTGGCCAGGTCGTTCTCCAGGCGCACGCCGTCGGCCAGCGACATCTCGAGGCCTTTGGTCACGGCCTCCTTGGCGTAGCGCAGCGCCACCGGCGCCTTGGCCGCCAGCGTGGCGGCCAGCTCCTGCGCGGCCTTCAGCGCCTCGCCGGCCGGCACCATGCGCTCGATGAGGCCGATGCGCAGCGCCTCGGCGGCGTCGATGCGCGCCGCGCTCAGGATCATCTCCAGCGCCTTGCCGCGCCCGACCACGCGCGGCAGCCGCTGCGTGCCGCCGCCGCCGGGAATGATGGCGAGGTCCACCTCGGTCAGGCCCAGGCGCGAGTCCGCCGAGGCGATGCGGATGTCGCAGGCCAGCGCCAGCTCCAGGCCGCCACCGAAGCAGTGGCCGCGGATGGCCGCGATGATCGGCTGCCAGCAGCCGTCCATGGCTCGGCGGAAGTCGAGCCGCCGCCGGTTCTCGCGGAAGATGGTGGGCACCTGCGGGGCGGTGAACTCGCGGATGTCGGCCCCGGCCGAGAACGCCTTGTCGCCGCCGCCGGTGACGACGATCACCCGCACGTCGTCGTCCGTGGCCAGCCCCTCGAAGCACCGCATCAGGTCGAGACGCATGGCCTCGTTCATCGCGTTGTGCACGGCCGGACGGTTGAGCGTGATGGTGGCCACGCCGTCGGCTGCCTCGTAGAGGATCGCTTCGTAGGTGCTCACCGGACCACCTTCCTGGCGCGCAGATCGTTCACGGCGGTGGCGTCGTAGCCGAGCTCGCCGAGCACCTGGTCGGTGTGCTGGCCGAGCGTGGGCGGCGGGCCGGGATCGCGGGTCGGCGTCCCGGCGAAGGCGAGCGGCTGGCCCATGACGCGCAGGCGGCCGACGTCGGGATGATCGTACTCGTGGACCATGTCTTGATGCCGTACGCCGGGATCGTTCATGAACTCCTGGATGGTCTTCACCGGCGCGGCGGGAATGTCGTGGGCGGCCAGGATCTCGAGCCACTCCGCGCGCGGCTTCTCGCCGAAGCGCTTCTCGATGATCGGCAGCAGAGCCTCGTTGTTCTGGATCCGCAGCAGCCAGGAGGCGAAGCGCGGGTCGTGGGCGAAGTCCTCGCATGTCGAGCGCGGTGCAGAGCTTCGCCCAGAACGACTGGTTGCCGCAGGCGACGAAGAACCACTGACCGTCGCTGCCTTGATAGAGGCGATAGGTCGGGTTCTCGCGGAGGAGCGTCGGCTTGCCGGGATAGTCGATGGCGATCCCGGACTGCAGCGCCAGCACGCCGCGCAGCAGCGAGGTCTCGATGCGCTGACCGCGTCCGGTGCGCTGGCGCACGAAGAGCGCGGCCAGCACGGCCTGCGCGGCGATGGCGGCGGTGTAGTAGTCGGTCGGGCGCGGTGCGCAGATACTGGGGCGGCCCGCCGAAGCCCTGCAGCGTCATGAGCCCGCCCATGGCCTGCAGGAGGGGATCGAAGCCGGGGCGATCGACGTAGGGACCGGTGGAGCCGAAGGCGGTCACCGAGCAGTAGATGAGCTTGGGATTGAGGGCCAGCAGATGCGCGTGGCCCACGCCCAGCCGATCGGCCACGCCCGGGCGCCAGTTCTCCATCAGGACGTCGCCCTCGCGCGCCAGCCCCTCGACGATCTGGCGGCCCTCGGGCGTCTTGAGATTGAGCGCGATGGAGCGCTTGCCGCGGTTCCAGCCGAAGAAGCCCGGCAGCTCGCGGAACGAGTCGCCTTCCAGCGACTCCACCTTGACGACGGAGGCGCCGAGGTCGGCCAGCATCATCGCCGAGTAGGAGCCGGCGATGTAGCTGGTCAGGTCGACGACACGGACTCCGTCGAGCGGCGGCGGTAGGGAGTCCACGAGGCTGGCTCCCGCTACCGGGCGGCGTGGCGGACGATCAGCTCGCGGTGGTAGTCGGCGTCGCCGTACTGCGCCTCGAGCGCCTTGGCCCGCTTGAAGTACATGTGCAGGTCGTACTCCCAGGTGAAGCCGATGCCGCCGTGGACCTGGATGGCCTCGCCGCAGACCTTGCGCGAGGCGTCGCCCACGTAGGCCTTGGCGACCGAGGCCGCCTGCTCCGCGTCCTCGGCGCCGCAGCGTCGAGCGCCCACGCGGCGTAGTAGACGGCGGCGTGCGAGTTCTCGACCTCCAGCAGCATCTCGGCGCACTTGTGGCGGATCGCCTGGAAGGAGCCGATCGGCTGGCCGAACTGCTCGCGCACCTTGGCGTAACCGACCGCCATGTCCAGACAGCGGCGGGCGGCGCCCAGCATCTCGGCAGCGGCGCCGATGGCCGCCCTGGCGGATCAGGCGCTGCAGCCGGGCGGTCGCCGAGCCTGGTGCGCCCAGCACGTCCTCCGTGCGGACGGGCACGCGATCGAGCGTGAGGTGGGCCAGCCGGGTGCCGGGGTCCATGTTCATGATGGGCGACCAGCTGCAGACCCGAGGCGGCCGGATCGACCAGGAACAGGGCCACGCCCTCCGGCGTTCGCGCCGGGATCAGCAGGACGTTGGCGACGTGGCCCCACGGCGACGTAGCGCTTGACGCCGGAGAGCTGCCAGCCGGTCGCCGTCTTCTCGGCGCGAGTCGCGATGGCGTCCGGACTCCAGTCGAGGTCGGCGTCGAGCAAGGTCACGGTGGCGCGCGCGTCGCCGGTGGCGATGGGCGCCAGCCAGCGCTTCTTCTGCACGTCGGTGCCGGCCTCGACGATGGCGGCGGCGGTCAGCATGGTCGGCCAGTACGGGCCGGGATAGGCGGCGCGGCCGAGCTCGTCGAGCAGCAGGGCGCTCTCGACCATGCCCGAGGCCGCTGCCCCCGTGCTCCTCCGGCAGGGCCAGACCCAGCCAGCCGAGCTGGGCCATCTCCTTCCACAGGCCTTCGCTCTCGCCGCGCGGATCGTCCCACAGCAGGCGCACGGTGGATGATTTGCAGTGCTCGTCGAGGAAGGCGCGGGCCGAGTTCTTCAGCAGCGTCTGGTCGGGCGTGAAGGAGAAGTCCATGGCTCAGGCCTTCATGCGATCGGCCCGGACTTCCTTGGGCAGGCCGAGCACACGCTCACCGATGATGTTCTTCTGGATCTCCGACGAGCCGGAGTAGATGGTGCCGGCCCGCGCCCACAGAAATGCCGTGGCCCAGGTGCCCGCCTCGCCCGAGGCCGTGTCGATCTCCTCGAACTCCTCCCGCGCGGTCATCATCTGGCCCCACGGCCCCAGGATCTCCAGCGCCGTCTCGTAGTAGCGCTTCTCGAACTCGGTGTAGGAGAGCTTGGTGATCGACGAGGCCGCACCCGGCGCGTCGCCCTTGTTGAGCGCGGAGAGCACGCGCAGGCCGGCGTAGCGCTGGACCTCGAGCTCGGCGGCGAGCTTGCCCAGCTTGCCGCGCACCGCCGCGTCCTCGATGAGCGGCTTGCCGTTGCGCTTGAGCTGCTTGGTGGCCCGGATCGAGCTGGTTGAAGGCGATGGCGTAGCGCGTGACGCGCCCCAGCGAGTTGCCGCCGCGCTCGAAGCCGAGCGTCGTCTGCGCGATCGCCCAGCCCTCGTTGAGGTTGCCGATGAGGTCGGACTTGTCGGCGCGCGCGTTGGTCATGAAGACTTCGGAGAAGAGCGAGTGCCCGGTGATCTGCTTGAGCGGCCGCACCTCGACGCCGGGCTGGCGCATGTTCAGCAGCACGCAGGAGATGCCCTTGTGCTTGGCCACCTTCGAATCGGTGCGCGCGAGCAGGATGCCCCAGTCGGCGATGGGCCCGCTGGAGGTCCAGATCTTCTGACCGTTGACGACGAAAATGATCGCCGGCGTCTTCGGCGCGCGTCTTGAGACCGGCCAGGTCCGAGCCGGCGTTGGGCTCGGAGTAGAGCTGGCACCAGATCTCCTCGGCCGTCAGCATCTTCTTGAGATAGCGCTGCTTCTGCGCCTCGGTGCCGTGCACGATGATCGTCGGCCCGATGAAGCCGATGCCGAGACCGTTGATGGCCGGCGGCGCCTGGATGCGCGCCATCTCGTCCTGCACGATCGCCTGCTGCATCGCGGTGGCGCCCCACCCGCCGTACTCCTTGGGCCACAGCATGCCCACGTAGCCCGCCTCGTAGAGCTTGCGATGCCACGCCTTGCGCTCGGCGAGCGTCTTGAGGTCTTCGCTCGGCACGTTGGCCTCGAGCCAGCGGCGCGTCGAGTCGCGGAACGCGCGGTCTTCGGATGAGTAGTTCAGATCCATGGCGGCCTCGCTTCGAAGGAGTGCCCGCTTTGTAACACGCGCCCGGGCCCCAGGCAACGGCGCGCGGCCGCGAATTCAGGAGACTGTCGCGTGAACGAGGAGCGTCCCGGCTGCGCCAGACCCGTGCCCGCTCGCGAAGCGGCTCCGGCTCCGCCGGGCCGCGAAGCGCGGGGGGCTTGGGGGGCCCGTTCGAGGCCCCCCATCTAGCTACGGGCAGACGGTAGATCGCGGTATGCAGGATGTGGGCGACCGGCCGGCGCTCGCCGGCCACCACCACGAGGTCGAGCTCGACGAACTCGCGACCGTTCTTCTCGAAGAGCGAGCGCACGCGGCCTCGCGTGGCCAGCGTGTCGCCCACCCGGGCGCCTCCCAGGTGACGGACGACGCTGCCCGCGTGGATCCACGGACCCAGGCGCACGTTCTGACGGAGCGCGCGATTGGCCTGATCGAGGAAGAAGGCGGGATGCACCCAGCCGTCGCGGCCGCGATAGAGCGGCAGCGGGTCGGTGACGCGCGCCACCCACTCCTCGGCGAGCGCCTCGTCGTAGTGGGTCACCGGCGTGCCGAGCACGTCGAGCGAGGCCAGGTGCTCGCGCGTCGCCTCCGGCCGGGACTCGGGCAGCGGCGCGCTGCCGTACATCGCGAGGTTGACGGGCGTCGGTGAGCCCGCCGGCAGCGTCGCGGTGAGCGTCGCGCACTGCGGCGTCGCCGCGGTCGCTCCGCGCACGCTGGCGCCCAGACCAGCCTTGCCGCGACTCTCGGTGGAGCCGTCCACGTGAAATTCTTCGCCATCGAACAGCGGCTTGACGAAGCGGACGCTCGCCGTGCCGCGCTGCAGCCACGCGGATCCCAGGGTGGCCACGAGCGGCTCGGTCAGGTAGGCGTACACGGTCACGCCGGGGACCAGGCCGCCGCGGAATCCGTAACGCTGGGCGACGTCGTCGTGGTGGATCGCGTTCTCGCTCTGCTGGGCGGTGTTTCGCGCTTTGACCTGATACTCGGGCAGGGCCTCGAGCGTTCACGGTGGCGGAGTCTAGCGGAGGCGGAAGTGCCTGGTCAATCGCTCGCCAGTGCCTGGCCATTTCCTTTCGGCGGAGCGAGCTTAGGGGTGGTGGGCCAACATTGACCACCACGTAAAGCGCTGATCCGGAAGGTTTTTGGAGCGATACGGGCTTGGCTCGGCGGTTGCTCTGATGCCTTGCCGATGAAAACGCTTAGGAGTCTCCTCGAAGGGGTCCGGGACACGCGAGGCTTCTCGCTGGCCGAAGTCCTGATGGCGACGACGATGCTCATCGTCGGCGTGGCGGTTGTCCTCTCCGCCCTCATGTACGGTGTCGCGGGCGTGGAGGGCAGCCGGGGCACCAGCACGGCGGTATTTCTCGCCGAGCAGAAGCTTGAGCAGGTGCGCGCCTTTGTGGTCAGCACCGATGGGTCGCAAGGGTTCGCGAACCTCAGCAGCGCGTCGTTCCCGGCCGAGACCACCATCACGGGCTATCCCAACTTTCGCCGGACCGTGACCATCACGCCCAACGCGGGCGGCAACGCCGACCTGCAGCTCATCACCGTGACGGTCTTCTTCAAGCCGATCAAGTCGACGGGTCTGAGCGCTGAGACCTCGATGGCGGTGCAGACCCTGGTGGCCCGGCGATGAACCGCCTTCGCGCCCTCCTCCGGGATCAGCGCGGCTTCACCCTCGTGGAGATGCTGGTCGCCACCGCCATCATGGGGTTCGTGCTGTCCGCCGCGCTCCTGTCGCTGCAGGCGGGCACGCAGGCTTCCGACGCCACCACCGGCCGCGCCGAGGCCCAGTCGAGCATTCGCTTCGCGCTGGACCGGATGATCGCCGACATGCGGGCGGCCGGCTACGATCCGACGATCGCCAACTTCGATCCGGTCGACAGCGCCAGCATGAATTCCTTCACGGTCATGCTCAATACCGACATCAACGCCAACGGCACGCTGGACGCGCCGGGCGGCACCTGCGACGCCTCGGCCCCGGCCGAGCGCGTGCGGTACCGCAAGTCGGGTACCAGCCTGATGCGCGCCGTGATGACCAGCGCCACCACGGTGGCCTGTGAGACCACGCTCATCGGCGGCGTGCAGGCCCTGACCTTCACGTACCGGGGCGCCGACAACGGTCTCAACCCCACGGCCGCCAACGTGCGGCTGATCCAGGTGGATCTGACCATTCAGCCCGAGTCGATGGGCACCTTCAGAATTGGCACCATGGCGGCCGCCATGACCGACCAAGCGCGTCTGCGCAACAGGTGAGAGCGATGCTGAGGAACGAGCGCGGGATGATCCTTCCGATCACCCTCATGATCTTGCTGCTGCTCACGACCGTGGCGGTGGCGGTCAGCAGTGTCGCCACCTCGGAGCCCCAGATCGCCCGCAACCTGGCCGACTCGGCGCGGGCCCGCGCGGTGGCCGAGGCCGGGCTGGAGGTGGCCTACCTCCAGGTCGCCGGCGCCGCCAGCTTCAGCGCGCTGATCGCCTCGGCCCCGACGAACGGCGAGGTCGCTATGTACACCAACGCGACCCTGCCCGGTCTCAACTCCTCGCAGGGCACGTACTCGGTGATCATCCGCAACGACACCAAGACCGCAGATCCCGTCATCACCGGTGTCGCCAAGGAGACCTCGAACACGGTCGACGCCAACAACCGACTGATCATGGTGGCCACCGGAACCTTCGGCAACGCCACCCGCCAGGTCCAGGTCATGGTGAAGAAGACGGTGCTGCCGCCGACGCCCGGTGCCCTGAACTTTCCGGGCAACGATTCCGATACGTACTTTCAGAACGACTACTTCGAGGTGAACGGCAACGACTTCTTGATGAACGGTAACCCCGGCACCTGTGCGGCGGTGTACGGGATCACGACGGCGACCTCGACACGGGAAACGACGGTGCAGAACTCGCTCAGCGCCGCCCAGAAGGACAACGTCAAGGGCAAGAAGCAGGTGTCCTCCGGCGCCGCCACCGGTGACAACGTCATCGCTCCGGACTCGACCCTGACCCAGGCGTCGATCACGAGCTTCCTCAAGGACGTCAGTCGTACCGCCGACGTCTCGCTCTACAGCCCTTCGCCGAGTGGGCTCAGCTACAACGACATCGGCTCGTCGTGCTCCAGCAACTGGGCGAGCCAGACGTGCTGGGGCACGGCCGCCAAGCCCAAGGTCGTCTACGTCAAGGGCGCGGCCGACCCCACGTCCCTCTTCACGGCGATGACCCTCGACGGCAACGTGACCGGCTACGGAGTGCTCGTCGTCGAGGACGGCGACCTCAAGGTGCTCGGGAACTTCACCTGGTACGGTCTCGTCATCGTGACCGGCAACTGGGTGGGCCTCGGCTTCATGGCGCCCTCGAACTCATACAATCAGGTCGTATACGGCGGCGTGATCTCCAACGAGACCTCGACCGACCCGCTGTATGAGGGTGTGGTCTACGCCGACGCCCAGATCCGCTATTCCTGCCAGGCCCTCAATCAGGCCCAGGCTTCGCGCAAGCTGGTCACAATGTCGAGCTGGACGGAGGTGAGCCAGTGAAAGCCTCGATCCTCGCGCTGCTGGCGCTCATCAGCGTCGCCATCGTCGGCTGTCAGCCGCACGCCACCAAGACGACCAGGGAGGTCGCGCCGGCGGTCGGCGTGGACGAGCTCCGCGCCGCCGGCCTGGCCGATCTCGAGGCCGGCCGCTACGACAATGCGCTGCGGGCCTTCGTGGAGGGCCTGTCGCGGGCGCCCGAGGACGTGAAGCTGCACTACCTGGTGGGCGTGACCTTCGCGCAGCTGCAGCGCCGGGACGACGCCATCATCGCCTTCCGGTGGGTGCTGGAGCACGGCCGGCCGGGCAGCAAGGAAGTCCAGGGCGCGAGCCAGTGGCTGGCCGACAACGGCATGCTGCCGACGGCCACGGCCACCGCGGCCAGCACCGACGAAGAGGATACCGGCGGCGGGGTCATGGAAGGCCGTACGGACTGGCCGGGGCTCGACCCCGAGCGGCCGCTGCCGCAGCTGCAGATGCAGCTGGAGGGCACGGGCTCGACGACCCAGGGCAAGCGTTACGGGATCAAGACCACGCTGAATGGCCCCTACAAGTTCGCCAAGGTGAAGCCCGGCGACTACCGCCTGCGCGCCCAGTTCGGCTACACACGCCTGTGGGACATGCCGGTGACGGTGGGTGAGAAGACGGTGCTGGATCTCACCCAGGACAACGCCGTCGCCGCCAAGGACGTGCTCAAGACCGAAGTCCTGAGACCCGCCGGCCGCGCGTCGCACGCGCCCCGTCGCGTATAATCAGGCGCGTATGCGCGCCCTGATCGTGGGCTCTGGTCGTCCTGGCGATCGTCGTCGGTCTCGTCGTCTGGGGCGTCGGCATCAACAACCAGCTGGTGACCCTGCAGCAGAACGTCAACGAGAAGTCGGCGCAGGTGCAGAACGTCTACCAGCGCCGGGCCGACCTCATCCCGAACCTCGTCGAGACGGTCAAGGGCTTCGCCGCCCAGGAACGTACCGTGCTGACCGAGGTGACCGAGGCGCGCGCCAAGGCCACCGGGGTGCAGCTCACCCCGGAGACGCTGAACGATCCCAAGGCCATGGAGCGCTTCCAGGCCGCGCAGGGTCAGCTGAGCGGCGCGCTCAGCCGCCTGCTGGTGGTGGTCGAGAAGTACCCCGAGCTCAAGAGCAACCAGAACTTCCTGCAGCTGCAGTCCCAGCTCGAAGGGACCGAGAACCGGATCGCGGTGGAGCGGCGGCGCTTCAACGAGGCCGTGCGCGAGTACAACACGCGCCTGGGTCTGGCTCCCGGCAGCATCGTCGCGCGCCTGCTGGGCTTCACGCCCAAGGCGTACTTCGAGGCGGCGCCCGACGCCGCCACGCCGCCGAAGGTGAAGTTCTAGCCTGCTGGCGGCAGTCCTCCTCGCCCTCACGCTCACGCTGCCGCCCGCGCCGACCGTCCGCGTCAACGACTACGCCGGGCTGCTGAACGCCGACGCGCGCCAGCGCCTCGAGGCGCGATTGACCGAGCGCGAGCGGGCCACCGGCGCCCAGATGGTCGTCGCCATCTTCCCCTCGCTGGAAGGCGAGAGCCTCGAGGATTTCTCGATCCGTCTGGCCGAGCGCTGGCGGGTGGGCGACAAGAAGCTCGACAACGGCGTCATCCTCCTGGTCTTCGTGCAGGAGCGCCGCATCCGGCTGGAAGTCGGCTATGGCCTCGAGCCCGTGCTGCCCGACGCGGTGGCCAGCCAGATCATCCGCGAGCAGATCGGACCGCGATTCCGCGAGGGGCGCTGGGCCGACGGACTCACGGCCGCGGTGGACGCGGTCTTTGCACGGATCGACACGCGCGGCGCGACGCCGCCACCGCCGCCGCGCCACGCCTTCGGTCTGTCTCCGACGACGCTCGGCTTGCTCGTGGTCTTCGGCCTCGTGGGCCTGATGCTCGCCCGCGAGGCGGCGCGGGGTGGCGGTCGACGCAACGCCTACTCGGCCGGCGGCCGCCGGGGCTGGGGGTCGCCGCCGGTCTTCTTGCCGCCGATGGGCGGCGGCGGCTGGGGCGGTGGTGGCGGCAGCTCGGGCGGCGGGGGTGGATTCTCCGGCGGCGGCGGCAGCTTCGGCGGCGGCGGCGCGAGCGGCGACTGGTGAGACGCGAATGCTGAAACGCGGCCACCCGCGATGGACGCGCCGGCTCTTCGGGCCGGGGGACCTCGAGGCCATTGCCGCCGCGGTCGGCGACGCCGAGAAGACGACGTCGGCCGAGATCCGCGTGCACCTCGATCGCCGCCTGCCGACGCACGCCGACGTTCCAGCGGGCGACGCGCTCGCCCACGCCCGCCACGTCTTCGTCCGCCTGCGGATGCACGAGACGGCCGAGCGCAACGGCGTGCTCGTCTACCTCGCGGTCGAGGACCGCAAGCTGGCCATCGTGGGCGACGAGGCCATCCACGCCCGCGTCGGCGAGTCGTACTGGGCGGGCGTGCGCGACGCGATGGTCGAGCGGCTCCGCCGCGGCGAGGCGCGCGAGGCCATCCTGCACGCGGTCGGTGACGTGGGCGGCATTCTCCAGAAGTTCTTTCCGCACCGGCCCGACGACCGGAACGAGCTCAGCGACCAGGTCAGCCTCGGCTGACGCGTCCGGCCCGGGCAGGGTATAGTCCATGACCATGCACCGTGATGAGATCCCCACGCCCGCGCTGCTGCTGGACGCCGACCGCTTCGAACGCAATCTCGCGCGGATGGCCGCGCACGTGCGCAAGGCCGGCAAGCAACTGCGGCCGCACGCCAAGACCCACCGCTGCCCGGAGATCGCCCGACGGCAGATCGCCGCGGGCGCGCTCGGCGTCGCCTGCGCCAAGCTCGGCGAGGCCGAGGTCATGGCCGCCGCCGGGGTGCGCGGCCTGCTGATCACGACCGAGGTGGTGCCGCCGGCCTCCATCCGCCGCCTGATGAAGCTGGTCGGCGCCGCGCCCGACACCATGCTGGTGGTCGATCATCCCGACAACGTGCGGGCCCTGGCGCTCGCGGCCGCCGAGGCGGGGGTGACGCTCAACGTGCTGGTCGACATCCACGTCGGCGCGCGGCGCACCGGCGTCGAGCCAGGCGCACCGGCGGTGGCGCTCGGCCGGCTCGTGGCCGAGCAGCGGGCGCTCCGGCTCCGCGGACTGCAGGGCTACGCCGGACAGTGCGCGCACGTCATGGGCTGGGCCGAGCGCGGCGAGGCCTCCCGGCGGGCGATGGCGCCACTGATGGAGACGCGCGCCCAGTTCGAGAAGGCGGGACTGCCGGTCGAGATCGTGGCCGGCGGCTCCACCGGAACGTACGACATCGACGTCGAGCTGCCGGGGCTCACCGAGCTGCAGTCCGGCTCCTACTGCGTGATGGATCTCGACTACCGGCAGGTCGGCGGTCGCGGCGGCACGGCGCTGACCGACTTCGAGATGGCGATCACCGTGGTCGCCACCGTGGTGAGCGTCGCCGCCGATCGCGCGATGGTGGACGCCGGGCTCAAGGCCTTCTCCACCGACAAGCCGTTTCCGCCCGAGGCGGTGGAGCGACCGGGCGTGAGCTACGGCTTCGCCGGCGACGAGCACGGCCGGCTGACGATCACCGATCCGTCACGTCCCCCCGCTCTCGGCGAGCGCATCGAGTTCTTCCCGCCCCACTGCGATCCGACCTTCAACCTCTACGACCGTGTCTGGGTAGTGAAGGGCTCCGACGTGGTCACCACCTGGGAGATCGCCGCCCGCGGCCGCTCCGACTAGCGGGCTGATGAAAAGGCCCATCTGCTTCGTTGGCGCCCTCGGTCGCACGCTCGACGTACAAGCAGTACGCCTCGCGTGCGACTCTCGGGCGCCGCCTCGCATCTGGACCTTTTTGATCAGCCCGCGGAGGTTTTGGCCACCTCGCCCTGATCAGCCGTGGAGGGTCTTCATGACCTCGGTGTTGCCGAGGAGCTCAGCCGGGCGGCCGGCGAAGATGATCTCGCCGCGATCGATGGCGTAGAGGCGATCGGCGATGCGGCCGGCGTTCTGCACGTGGGACTCGGCGATGAGCACCGAGACGCCCAGGGCCTTGACCGCGCGCACCGCCTCGATGAATCGCGTGACCACGACCGGCGCCAGCCCCTCGAACGGCTCGTCGAGCAGCAGCACCGCCGGCTTCAGCGTGAGCGCCCGCGTGATGGCCAGCATCTTCTTCTGGCCGCCCGACAGGTGCAGGCCGCGCCGCGTGAGGAACGTCTTGATCTCGGGGAAGATCGAGAAGACCTGATGGTCGGCGGTGACGGCCGCCTCGTGGCCGATCCAGCCGGTGATCTGGAAGTTCTCCTCGACGGTGAGGTCGGGGAAGATTCCGCAATCTTCCGGCGCGTACCCGATGCCCAGCCGCGCCCGCTGATGCGCGGGCAGGCGCGTGACGTCCTGGCCCTTGAAGCGGACCGACCCGCTGCGCGACGGCAGCAGCCCCATGATCGTGTCGATGGTCGTGGTCTTGCCCGCGCCGTTGCGGCCGACCAGGCACACCGACTCGCCGGCGCCCAGGCTGAGCGAGATCGAGCGGAGGATCTGGGCCGGGCCGCGGTACGTCTCGACCCGCTCGAGCTCCAGCATCGGACCCGGCGTGCTCACTTCGGCGTCTCCGGCGTGCCGATGAGGGTCGTCAGCACCTTCTCGTCACGGCGAATCTGGTCCGGGGTGCCGTCGGCCAGGATCGTCCCCTGGTGCATGGCGACGATGCGGTCGGAGTAGGAGAACACCACGTCCATGTCGTGCTCGATGATGGCCGCGGAGATGTGCTCGGAGCGCACCACCGCGGAGATCGTGTCCATGATGGGCGCTTTCTCGCGCGTGCTCACGCCACTGGTCGGCTCGTCGAGGAACAGCAGCTTGGGCTTGAGCGCGTAGGCGATGGCCACGTCGAGCAGCTTGCGCTCGCCCTGGGCCAGGCCCCCGGCCAGGATCCGCGCCTTGGTGTCCATCCGGAAGACGTGGAGGATATCCATCGCCTCCTGCCACACCGGACGGTCGGCCTCGGCCAGCGTGTGCAGCTTCCGCGTCTTGCCCTGGCGCGCGAAGATCGACAGCGCCACGTTGTCGAGCGCGCTGAGCTGATCGAACAGGTTGACCAGCTGAAAGCTGCGCGCGATCCCGGCGCCGATGCGCTGGTGCACGGTCTGCTGGGTGACGTCCTGGCCGCGGAAGACGATGTGGCCGGCGTCGGCGCGCAGCAGTCCGCTGATCAGGTTCACCAGCGTGGTCTTGCCCGCGCCGTTGGAGCCGATCAGCGCCAGCACCTCGCCCTCCTGCACGCGGAAATCCACGTGATCGACGGCGCGGAACTCGCCGAACTGCTTGAGCAGGCCCCGGGTCTCCAGCAGGACGCTCACTTGGCCCTCCAGCGCGCCCACAGGCGGTCGGCTGTTCCCACGATCCCCGTCGGCAGCGACAGCACCAGGACGACCAGGATGAGGCCGAGCAGGCCCTGCCAGTACACGGTGTAGCCGACCGCGTAGGTCTTCAGGTAGTTGAAGACGATGGCGCCGATGATCGGTCCGGTGAACGACCGGAAGCCGCCCAGCACGGTCATGAAGACGATCTCACCGGAGAACGTCCAGTGCATGATGTCGGGCGTGGTCAAGCCGTTGAGCGGCACCCACAGGGCGCCGGCCAGCCCGGTGAACACGCCGGAGACCATGAAGGCCACCCAGCGGTACCGGCGGATCTGGATGCCCACGAACTCGGCGCGCACCTCGTTGTCGCGGATGGCCTGCAGCGCGCGGCCGAACGGCGAGTTCACGATCACCCACATCACGGCCACCGCGATGATGAAGACGCCGAGCACGTAGTAGTAGTAGGCGGTGGCCAGGAACGCGATCTTGTCGCCCTTGCCGGTGACGAAGCCGAGCAGCGTGGGCGTGGGCACGCGCAGGCCGTCGGTGCCGCCGGTCACCCAGAAGAACTTGAAGGCCAGACTCCACAGCACCTGCGACAGCGCCATGGTCAGGATGCCGAAGAAGATCTTCGTGTAGCGCACGCACGCCACGCCGAAGATCGCGGTCACCAGCACGCAGGCCACGATGGCGCCGGCCAGGAACAGCTCCATCGACGTGACGCCCAGATACTTGACCATCAAGGCCACGCTGTAGGCGCCCACGCCGAAGTAGGCGGAGTGGCCGAAGGACAGCAGGCCGGTGTAGCCGAGCAGCAGGTTGAAGCCGAGCGCCGCGATGCCCATCACCAGGCCGTAGGCGAGCAGGATCGTCTGATACTGGTCGGTCACCCACGGCAGGATGACCAGGATGACCAGGGCCGGGAGCGCCCAGCCGAGCGAGCGCAGGGGCGAGCGGTGCTCCATCGGGGCCGCCGTGACGACGCTCATGCGCGCCCGAAGAGGCCGGCGGGCCGGATCAGCAGCACCACGGCGGCGATCAGATAGAGCACGGCCAGCTCGATCTCCGGAAACCACGCGATGCCCGCCTCGCGGACCACCCCCACGATCAGCGCGCCGAGCAGCGCGCCCTCGAGACTGCCGAGGCCGCCCACCACGACGACGATGAACGACAGGATCAGGGCGTCGACGCCCATGCCGAGCACCGCCGACTGGCTCGGCACGATGATGGCGCCGCCCAGGCCGGCCATGAGACAGCCGAGCGTGAAGGCCTGCACGTAGACGCGGTTGACGTTGACGCCCAGGGCGGAGGCCATCCGCATGTCCTGCGAGGTGGCGCGGAGCACCACGCCGAAGCGCGTGCGATAGATGAACGCCCACAGGAAGACCGCGGCCAGGCCGCCCACCGCGATGACCAGGAAGTTGTAGGTCGGGATAGATCGAGTCGCCGATGTTGACGCTGCCGAAGTTCTCGAACAGCACGCTCGCGGTCAGCGGGTAGGGGCCCCACAGAAAGCGGATCACGTCGTCGAGAATCATCAGCAGGCCGAAGGTCACCAGCAGCTGGTACTCCTCGGCCCGCTTGTAGAAGGGCCGCAGTAACGTCGGCTCCAGCACCGCCCCCACCGCGGCGGCCGCGAGAGCGCCGACCGGCAGCAGCGCCAGGAGCAGCCACTGCGAAGGCTCGCTCCCGCTGGTCTGCAGCCGGGCGACCTGGGTACCCACCACCCAGGCCGTCACGTAGGCGCCGAACGCGTAGAGGTTGCCGTGCGCGAGGTTCACGATGCGCATGACGCCGTAGATCAGGCTGAGGCCACCGGCGATCAGGAAGAGCACCGAGGCGTAGAGCAGCGCGTTCAGGAGGTGGATGGCGACGGTGTCCATCAGTCGCCCACGCGGTACGAGACCACCTTCACCTCCGGGTTCACGAGATTGCCGTTGAGCGCCAGCGCCAGCATCACACGGTACGTCCCGGGCTTCACGCGCCCGCCCGGGTCCACGATCAGCCGGCCCCCCTGGACCTCGCGCGCCGCCCCCGCCGCCACGACCTCGTCGCCGGAACTTACCATCAACCAGTGCACGGTGAGCGGCTCGCGTGTGCTCTCCCCGGCCGGCCCCGGGGTGAACGGCCCGCGCAGGATCTTATACGAGCGCCCGGCCTTCTCGACAGATTCCACATCGGCCTGGATCTCGAGGCGGTCGCCCTTGCGCTCGACCGCCCGGACGAAGGCCCGGATCGGGATCGCGAACTGGTCGAACGAGCCCACGCCGAGCGGGTACGTGAAATCGCGGAACACGGGCAGGGTGGCCGAGGTCGCGGTCACCTTGCCGACCTGGTAAGGGCCGGCGGTGACGAGGAAGTGGCCCGTCTTCCGGTGGAACTGGGCCAGCGCGCGCCACCGCTGGCGCGCCTGCTCGGGCGTCACCAGGCCGCTCAGCGCCTCCGGGCACCCAGGCGCGGCGTTCGAAATCGGCGGTGAGCCGGCTCAGGGCCGCGCCGGTCTTGGCGTCGCGCGCCAGGTCGAGCCACGGCACGCCGCGGCGCCGGGCCTCGCGCTCGGAGAAGGCGCCGAGCCCGCGGCCGACGGCCTGTTCCATCAGCGCGAGCACCTCCCAGGGCACCGGGCTCCAGGGCGGCGCCAGCGACGCGGCATAGCGCGGCTCGACCGCCGTCTTGAGATAGACCTCGGCCAGCGCCACCTCGTAGAGGATCTGCATGTCGCCGAGGTCGCGGATCTGCGTGTCCACGCGCACGATCCGGACTGCGGCCAGCGCCCCTCGCAGCGCCGCCGTGGCCCGATCGACCTCGGGGTCGTAGTCGCGACCGCCGCTGACGCCCCAGCGCGTGGCGAGCGCGTAGGGATAGAGCAGATCGGCTCCGCTCATCTTCTGCTCGTCGTGGAAGTTCGACAGCAGCACGCGATAGACGAGCTTGGTGCGCGCGGTGACGCCGGGGCCGGCCGGCTTGAGCATTCCGCCGGCCGGGACCAGCGCATCGGGCGGGACCTCGCCGCCGTCCTCGATGGACTGCACGCGCGCGCGATTGGCGATGAAGCGCGCGTTGTCGGGATCGAGGAGCAGCGCCGGATCGCCGACCGCCGCCCACACCAGACGTCCGGCCGGATCGCTGAAGCCAGCGACCGGGTTCCACGCCGCGCGGGCGCCGCCCTCCACGCCCATGGCCAGCCAGCCGTTCCACGGAAAGTCCTTGAGCTTCACGGTGCGCAGGAACATCGGCGAGCCGACGCCGGCCTGCGAGTCGACGGCGATGTTCTCGATGCCCGCCGAGTACTCCTCGTCGAGCGCCTCGCGCCGCACGGTATAGCCCAGCACCACGCGCTCGCAGCCCGAGGTGGCCTGCGCGACGAGGCGCCGCTCGAGGTTGATCCGCTCGGCCGCGCTTCGCGCGCCGCCCTCGGTGCGGCGGCGGAACGTGTCCTCGGCTTCGCGGCGCGCTGCCGGCGGCAGGGCCGGCGCCTGCAGCAGCCAGGCCTGGAACCATCCCTCCTTCAGCCACGGAGGGCCGTGCCAGCCGGCCAGTCGCGTCTCGACGCCGTCGAGGAGCGACGGCAGCGTGATCTCCTCGACCACCGCGTCCGCCCCATCGGCCACGGTGATGCCGCCGGCCGCGAGCGCGCGCGCCAGCGCCCCGGTGGCGCGCACGGTGGGCACGGCCCCGGGCGCGCGCTCCCGCGCCCGCTGGGCCAGGTCGTATTGCTGCACGTAGTCGTCGTGGTACGGCGTGACCGGCCACGGGTGGGCCACGAACGGCGCCCTGGCGCCCAGCGCGCGGACGATGGCCGCCCCGGCGGCGCAGCGCGCGGCCGCATCACCCTGCGGGCGCGGGAACGTCAGCACGGTCCAGCCGCGCAGCGACTCCGCGTAGCGGATCTTCTCGGGCGCGCCGGCCGGGAACGGATCGGCGCCCACGTAGGCCAGCAGCGAGTCCTTCGCCAGCAGCGGGGCCGCCGCGCGCGGGTCGACCCAGCGGACGGTGATCTCTTGCGGATAGAACGCGGGGTAGAACGTCAGCTCGTGGCCCGCCCACGCGAGCGAACCGATCAGCAGCGTGGCCAGAACGACGGTGAGGGTTCTCACGGAGAAACGACGGGGGCCGGGCTGCTGCGCCCGACCCCCGTGGAGAGGCGGCTCAGGCCTTGGCCGACGGCCAGGTCTTGTCGATCCAGGTGTACGTCGAGGTCGGCTCGCCCTTCGGCCAGCCGGGAGGCGCCGTGATGGAGCGGATCGGAATGGTGATGATGCGCGCCGGATCCAGGATCGGGAACGGATACTCGTCGGTGTTCTTGCTGAACCCGATCATCGCGTCCTTGTACCCCTGGTGGTTGTCGGGACGGATGTACACGTAGCCCGCCGGGCCGGCCAGCATCATGCCTTCCAGCATCGCGATGATGGCGTCGTCTTCCGGCCATCCACCGACCAGCCGGTTGGCCTTCTCGATGGCGGCCTTCAGCATGTAGGTCGTGGTGTAGGCGCCCTCGGCCTGGAAGTTCGGGTACTCGTTGAACTTCTGGTGGTACTTCTCGACGAAGGTCTTGTTGTAGGGCCACTTGTCGCCGCCGGGGTACGTGAAGTGATAGTTGCTGTGCACGCCGGCGATGACGCCTTCGGGGTGATCCTTGCCGAGCGCGTGCGGCGCCACGCCGAGCGCCAGCGTGGTGGCGAACTTCGCCTTCTGGAACATGCCGTAGCGCAGGGCCTGCTTGTACATGGCCACGTAGTCGCCGCCCCACACCGAGGACACGACCAGGTCGGGCTTGGAGGAGATGGCCTTGGTGATGTGCGAGGAGAAGTCCGTCGTGCCGAGCTTGGGCCAGCCCTCGGAGACGATCTCCGCCTGCGGCATCATCTTCTTCATGACGATCTTGATGTGGTCGAAGGCGTTGCGGCCGTACGAGTAGTCGGGGTGGATGTGGGCGATGCGCTTGGCCTTGGGCCACGTCTGCACGATGGCCAGCGCCGTGGTGATGCCGTCCGCCGACTGGATGTTCGTCGTGCGGAAGACGTAATGCGGGTTGGGCACGGCCTTGTCGAACAGGAAGTCGGTGCACCCGTCGACGAACATCGTCAGGACCTTGAGCTCCTCGGCCACCGGCCCGAGCGCCGGGGTGTTGCCCGAGGACGTGATGCCGCAGAAGAAGTCGATCTTCTCCGACAGCTTGAGCCGCCGCAGCTCCTTGACGTTGGCGTCGGTGCCGGCGTTCTCGTCGGCCTTGAGCAGCTCGATCTTGCGCTTGCCCAGCAGGCCGCCCGCCGCGTTGATCTCGTCGGCGGCCAGCTGCTGTCCCTTGAACATCGGCTCACCAAGCACCGCGGCGGGGCCGGTGAAGAAGGTCATGTGGCCGATCTTGTACGGGGTGTCCGGGATGTTGCCCTTTACCGGGCTCTGAGCGTGCGCGACGCCGACCGACGGGAGCCCCGGAAGGGCCGCCAGTGACGCGCCGACGGTGAGGCCGAGGCCGCTGAGAAAGTCACGCCGATTCACTTCCGCCATGTGTCCCCTCCATTGGGTGGTGCGTGCCGGTGGCTTCCGGTGGGTGGGCTGCCCATCGTTCTGCGTGCCCCCGCTCTAACATGTGGTCCGACCACCGTCAATACGCCACTATACGCCCCTATAATGGCCAACATGGCCTTTGTCGGAACGCTCCGGACCGTGGCCCGGGGCATCGGGCGGACCGTACGCGCCCGGCCCGGCGCCGTCGCGCTGACCGCGATCGGTGTGCTGGCCATCGACGTGTTCCTGCCGCCGCTGGTGCTGTCCGTGGCCCGCAAGCCATGGACCTTCTTCACGTTCAACCCGTGGCTCAAGCGGCTGCCCGAGTACCTGGCCTCCGCGACGCCCTGGTCCGACAAGCTCGATTTCCTGTCACGGGTCGCGCTCTTCTGGTTCTCCGCCGATGGGCCGTACGGTCAGCCGGAGTGGGGGTTCGCGGTGGACGGCAGCGACGTGGTCCGGTTCGTCCTCACCGCCCTGCTCGTCGGCATCTACGTCGCGCTCTGGCTCGAGCGGCGGGCCGCCGGCGTGCGCGGCTGGCGAGCCGGCGCGGGCCGCGCGGGCGGCACGCTCAGCGCCTGCGCCGGCGTGCTCGGGCTGTCCACCGGCCCCTGCAGCGTCGTCGGCTGCGGCGCGCCGGTGCTGCCGGTGCTCGGCCTCGTCTTCGCGGGATTGTCGAGCACGACGGTGACGCTGCTGTCGGAGATCTCGCGCGTCTCGGCGATTGCGGTCGTGGTCGCTCTGCTCGTGGCGATCGTGTGGCTCGGGTGGCAGGTGGGCGCCAGCCTGCCCCGGCCGAAGCCCAGTCCTCGAGCCATAGCCTGAGCTTCGGCGCTGGCGGGTTCGGGCCCCCGCCCGGTCCGTCACCCATTCGAACCGTCCAGGACATCGGGCCGCAACACCCCAGAAATCATGGGGTCCCGGGCGGAGTTCAACCGGCAACCCCGAATCTGACTGCCACGTCGCGTCATCTCAATCGGCGGGAGGAAAGGGGTCATGCTACCTGGATTGGTAGGTGCGGTGCTCCTCGTGGGGTTGGTGGTGGGACCGCTGCTGTGGCGGGTGTGGGACGATCGGCGGAAGGACAACGCGCTTCGCGTTCGCGCCGATCTGCATATGGTCCTGTTCCGCGCCCTGCAGGGCGATTCGTTCGTCTCGATCGACGCCCTGCCCCCGACGCTGTGGCGCCCTGGACGCGTGGTGCTGAACGCGCCCAGCGACTGGCAGTCCGTGCTGCAGACCGCGTGGCGGGCGATCGCGGATCAGGTGCCGGCCGGCTGGGAGGTCGTGATCAGGCCGACGCAACCGATCGGTACGCCCGTGCATGCCCGGGAGCTGCGACGCGCGGCGTGAGCGGTATCGGCGCCGGCTGAGCGCGCGGACCTGATGGAGCAGCGCGAGCTCGGCCGGACGGGATTGCGGGTCAGCGTGCTCGGATTCGGCGGCTCGGAGATCGGCTTCGAGGCCGCCGATCCGAGCCACGTTCGACGGTTGCTGCAGGAAGCGCTCGACGCCGGCCTCAACGTCATCGACACCGCCGAGTGCTACGGAGACTCCGAGTCGCTGATCGGCCACGCCATCGCGGATCGACGTCGGGAATTCCACCTCTTCACCAAGTGCGGTCACTTCGAGGGCACCGGCCGCGACGACTGGAGCCCTGCCTCGCTCGAGAAGAGCATCGCCCGCAGCCTCGCCCGACTGCGCACCGACCACGTCGATCTGCTTCAGCTCCACACCTGCTCGGAGGACGATCTGCGTCGCGGCGAGGTCATCGAGGTGATCGAGCGCGCGCGGCAGCGCGGCCAGACGCGCTTCATCGGCTACAGCGGCGACGGGCCGGCGGCGCGCTACGCCGTCGAGTGTGGCCGGTTCGACACGCTGCAGACATCGATCAACGTGGCCGACCAGGAGGCGCTGCACCTGACGCTGCCCCTGGCCCTGGCCCGCGGCGTGGGCGTGATCGCCAAGCGCCCGATCGCCAACGCGGCCTGGCGCACCGGGGAGCGCCCGGCCAACGCCTACCACCACGCCTACTGGGATCGCCTCGAGCGTCTCGACTACGAGTTCCTGCGCCGGCCCCTGCCGCAATCCATCGGTACCGCGCTGCGCTTCACCGCCTCGCTCCCCGGCGTCACCACGCTCATCGTGGGAACGACGCAACCAGGCCGCTGGCGCGAGAACGCCGCCCTGCTCGCCCCCGGCGCGCTACCCACCGCCGACATGGACGCCATCCGCCACCGCTGGCACCAGACCGCCGACGAGACGTGGGTGGGTCAGCGCTGACAGCAGAGGGTCTCGCCGCCATGCACGTTCGAAGGCTGGGCGGCTAGGTCGGGACACCGGAATCGCGCGGGGGGCATGGGGCCCCTTCAGGCTCTGGAGCCGTTACGCCACTCGCGAAGCGCCACGGCTTCGCCGGGGCGCGGAGCGCGGGGGGCATGGGGGGCCCTTCGAGGCCCCCCATCTCAACCAGGCCTGTAGGCGATCAGGTAGCGGTGCTCGCCTTCCAGCACGGTTTCGCCGCGCTGGTTGGTGAGCGTCACGCGCAGCGTCAGCAATCCGGCCGAGCGCTTGCGCTCGAGCGCGATCACCTCGTGGTCGGGCTTGAGCGTGTCGCCGATGAAGACCGGCACCCGGAAACGCGTGGTCTGCTCGACGAAGGCGACGATCGAGTGCTCGATGATCGGCGCCAGGGTCGAGGCGCCGACGGCGGTGAGCGAGGTCAGCAACAGCCCATGGGCGAGCCGACGGCCGAAGCGCGTCTTGCGGGCGTACTCGTCGTCGTAGTGGATCGGATGGGCGTCACCCGTCATGCCGGCGAAGAACATGAAGTGCGCGTCGGTGAGGGTCTTGCCCGGACTCCCGAAGCGGTCGCCGACCTGAAAATCCTCGAACCAGCGCTGGCTCACGCGGTCCACAGCTCCCAGAACAGCGCTTGAACGTCGGCCGCCGACGCCGCCGCGAAGAGTCGCGGGCGGAGCGCGGCCGAGCCCGGCAGCCCGGACGAATACCACGCCAGGTGCTTCTTGAGCTGGACCAGCGCCAGGCGCTCGGGCAGGTGCGCCTCGATGAGCGCGGCGTGACGGCGGATGATTGCCGCGCGCCCGTCACGATCGAGCGGCGCGCCGCGGAAGATCCACGGGGCGCCGAGCGCGCCGCGGCCGATCATGACCGCCGCGCAGCCGGTGGCCGCCACCATCGCGTGCGCGTCCTCCACGCTGCGGACGTCACCGTTACCGACGACGGGTAGCGCGCACCGCCGTCACCACCGCGGCAATCACGTCCCAGGGCGCCCGGCCCGTGTAGAGCTGCGAGCGGGTGCGCGGGTGCACGGTGACCGCGTTCACGCCCTCGCTCTCCGCCAGCCGCGCGATCTCGACGGCGTTGATCGTGCGGTCGTCCCAGCCGCCGCGGATCTTGATCGTGAACGGGACACTCACCGCCTTGCGCAGCGTCCGGAAGATCACCGCCGCCGCGAGCGGATCGCGCATGAGGGCCGAGCCCTGGCCCTTGGCGACGATCTTGGGGACCGGGCAACCCATGTTGAGATCGATTCCGTCGGCGCCAGCGGCTTGCAGCCGTCGGGCGGCCTCGGCCAGGATGTCGGGATCGGCGCCGAGCAGCTGCATCGCCAGCGGCCGCTCGGCGGGGAGATAACGGGCCAGCGTCTCGGTCTTGCCGTTGCCCAGCACGTAGGCGCGGGCGTCGATCTCCTCGCTGGTCAGCGGGCCGGCGCCCGCCTCGCGGCAGACGAGCCGGAAGGGCGCGTTGGTCACGCCGGCCATGGGCGCCAGGCGGAGGTCGAGGGGGATCACGCCGACTATTGTAGTCGGTCGGGTTGGCGGGTCACTCCACGAAGGCGACGGCGCGCACGGGGGAGCCGTCCGCCCCCTCGATCCGGAGTGGCAGCGCCATGAAGCGGCAGCGGGGAGCGCCGATCGCGTCGAGGTTGGTCAGGTACTCGACGACCGTGATGCCGGCCGGGAAGAACACGTAGTGCGTGACGTGCTCCTCGCGGGGGACCTTGGTGCCGGGCGAGAAGATCCCCGTCCGCACCGTGTAGTCCGGCGGGTAGTCGTAGCCGACCGCTTTCACCCGGCGCGCCACCAGCCAGTCGCACGCGCTGCGCGCGGTGTACGGCGCGTCCTTCCAGAACTTCTCCGTGGCCACGTCGACCTTCTTCGGCCAGTCGGTGCGCAGCAGCACGATGTCGCCCGCCTGCACGTGGCCGGCGTGACGCTCGAGCTCGGCGGCGCTGACCTCGCCGTTGTCGCCCAGGTGGGTGAGATCGACGACGGCGGCCGGGCCGATCCACTGGTCCACCGGCATCGAGGCGATGTCGCGATCGCCGGGCAGGAAGTGCACCGGCGCGTCCACGTGGGTGTAGGCGTGGCAGGCGACGGTCAGGATCGTCGACTGGAAGACGTCACCGCGGGCGTGCGAGTTGCGCAGCGTGGGCTCGACCTTCCAGCGGAAGTGCGGCCGGATCGGAAACGACAGATCGACGATGCGCATGTGTCCTCAGTCTCGGCGGGCGGCCAGCACCGCCACCGGATAGCCGTAGCGGATCGTGTCGCCGTCGCGACGAGCCTCGATGCCCAGCGCGTCGTCGGGCAGCGAGTCGGCGAAGATCCGGCGCAGCGTCGCGTCGTCGCCCGGCTTGGGGAACGAGCGGGCGATGAGACTCTCCAGCTCACCCTCCAGCCGGTAGTGCGTCACGCGCGGCTCGGGCAAGCCGGCGGTGCGGAACAGCTCCAGGTGCTCGGACAGCGGCAGCGCGCGGGCGTGCGAGGGATCGCGGACGACCTCCATGCGATTGAACGCGTCGGCCTTGTCGGGCGCGGGCGCACTGTCCACCACCATCACGGTGCCTCCCGGCCGGCACACCCGCGCCATCTCGCGCAGCACGGCGCCCGGCTCGAGGAAGTGGTGGAACGCGAAGCGCGAGGTCACCACCGTGAAGGAGGCATCGGGCCACGGCAGCGGTAGCACGTCGCCCTGGCGCCAGGTGACGTTGGTCAGTCCCTGCGCGGCGGCGGTGGAGCGCGCGCGCTCGAGCATGGCGGGGGTGATGTCGATGCCGGTGGCGTGACGGGCCACGCGCGCGAACGCGCACACGACGAGGCCGGGGCCGCAGGCCACGTCGAGCACGGTGTCGCTCGGGCCCGCGCCGCTGAACTCGACGATCAGCTTCAGCGCGGACTCGTCCTTGATCGACGGCGCCGTCGCGAAGGGCACCGCCTGGCGCGTGAACTGGTCGAGGATCAGGTCAGAGTGTTTGCTTGTAGACACGGCCGTCCTTCATGATGACTTTCAGGTTGTCCTGGTTCTGGAACGCGCGCAGGTTCTTCAGCGGGTTGCCCTCCAGCACGATCAGGTCGGCGTACTTGTTGGGCTCCACGCTGCCGATCTTGTGCGACATGCGGAACAGCTCGGCGTTGACCTTGGTCGCCGACAGCAGCACCTCCATCGGCTTCATCACCTGGCCCTTCAGCTCGAACTCCACCGCGCGCTGGGTGGCCATGTCGCCGAGCAGATCCGAGCCCGAGCCGATCTTGCAGCCGGCCTTGTAGGCGTAGGTCAGGCCCTGGATCGACTGCTGGCGCGCCATGTCGATCTTGGCGATCTGGTGGTCGCCGATCCCGTAGCGCTTGCCCTCGCGGTAGATGGCCTCGTAGGTCACCATCGTCGGCACCAGGAACGCATCCGCGTCCTTGATGGCCTGCGCGGCCGTCTCGCGAATCAGGTTGCCGTGCTCGATCGAGCGCACGCCGGCCTCGATGGCCTTGCGCACCGCGGTGTCGGAGTAGGCGTGGCTCAGGACGTACTTGCCGACCGCCTGCGCCTCCTCGACGGCGGCGCGCATCTCGGCCACCGTGAACTGCGTGGTGTCGAGCTCGTCGGACGGCGACATGGCGCCGCCCGAGGCCATGATCTTGATCTGGTCGACGTCGCGGCGGATGTTCTCCCGGGCGGCGCGGCGGACCTCGTCCGGGCCGTCGGCGATGAAGCCGACCATGCCCACGCAGCAGTCGATCGGGTCCGTCCACTCCGAGCGCCGCCGCTTGTCGCCGTGGCCGCCGGTCTGGGAGATGTAGCGGCCGGAGACGAGCAGGCGCGGCCCTATAAAATGGCCTTCCTCCAGCGCCATGCGGAAGCCGTAGTCCGCGCCGCCGGCATCACGCACGGTCGTGAATCCCTGCATCAGGCACTCTTCCGCTCGCTTCATCGCCCGCGCCGCGATGTACGAGGGCGGATAGAAGCGGTGCTGGTCGGTGATGTTCTCGGTCACCGCGCAGATGTGCACGTGGGCGTCGGTCAGCCCGGGCATGAGCGTCTTGCCCTTGAGGTCCAGCGTGGTCACGCGGCCGGGCAGCGCGCCGACCTGGCCCTTGGGCGACGATCTCCTTGATCCGATCGTCCTCGACCACCACCGCGGCGCCCTCGATCGGGTCGGCGCCGGTGCAGTCGATCAGAAACGCGTTGGTGAAGACGGTGATGGGCATGGTCGCGATCTCCGTTATTTCGCCACGATCTTGGCGTCGTACATCCAGACCTTCTCGTCGGCGCGCGGCGTCCACTCGATGGCCTGGCGTCACGCCGTACAGGTCGTGCTGCTGCCAGAGGAACACCCACGGCGCCTCGTCGTGGACGGTCTTCTGCAGATCGGCGTAGGCCGCGGCCCGCGCCTTGGGCTCGAGCAGGGTCTGGGCCCGGGCGATCTTGTCGTCGATCGCCTTGTTGTTGCCGTAGGACGAGTAGGTCTGGTCGGCGAGGAACAGCGGCTGCATCGTGTTCTGCCCGTAGAGCGCCGGGCCCCAGCCGAGGAAGAACATGTCACCGGTGTTGCGGTTCTTGATCTTGTCCAGGTGCGTGCCCCACTCGTTGACCACCACGTTGGTCTTGATGCCCAGGCGCTGCAGCTGGGCGGCGATGGCCAGCGAGATGTCCTTGTCGAGCGGGTAGCGGCCCGACGGCGTGTCGAGCGTGAGCGAGAGCGTCTTGGGATCGAGCCCGGCCTCCTTGAAGAGCGCCTGGGCGCGGGCCGGATCGTACTTGTAGCACTCCACCGGCGAGTAGTCGACGTTGGCCGGGGCCAGCGGGCCGCACATGCGGCTGGCCCGGCCCTTGAGCACCTGCTTGATCAGCTCGTCGACGTCCACCGCGTGGTTCATGGCCTTCCGCACGCGGAGATCCTGCATGGGCCCGGGCTTCAGATTCACCAGCGCCAGGTAGTTGATCCGCGACGACACCGTGGTGCGCAGGGTGGCCCGTCCGCTCTTCTCGATGGCCTCCACCGCGTGGGGCGGCACGTCCTTCATGACGTCGATCTCGCCCGACAGCAGGGCGGCCATGCGCGTGCTGAACTCGGGAATGAAGCGGAAGGTCACGCGGCTGGCGTCGGCCGGGCCCTGCCAGTAGTCGGGATTGCGCTCGAGCACCAGCCGCTCGTCCCGCTTCCACTCCACGAACTTGAACGGCCCGGTGCCGATGGGCTTCTCGGCCAGCTTGGCCGGCCCCAGCTCCTTGAGGGCCTTGGCCGGCATGATGAGCGAGTTCGTCGACGCCGCGCTGTCGGCCAGGTTCGGCCACGGCTGCTTGGTGACGAAGCGCACGGTGTAGTCGTCGACGACCACGACTTCCTTCACGAGGCCCCAGTATCCGGCTGACGCGAAGTGCGACTTGGTGGCCGGATCGAGGGCGAAGTCGATGGTGGCCTTCACCGAGGCCGCCGTGAACGGCTCGCCGTTGTGGAACTTCACGCCCTTGCGCAGCTTGAACTCCCAGGTGGTGTCGTTGACGATCTTCCACTCGGTGGCCAGCATCGGCTTGGGCTTGAAGGTCTTGCTGTCACGATCGAGCAGGCGGTCGTAGATGTGCTCGAGCATGTTGTTGGTGGTCCAGTCCACGATCATGACGCCGAGCATGGTGCGCGGCTCGGCCCCGAGCCCGACGACGATCTCCTTCGTCTTGACGCGGTCCTGGGCGGCCGCCGCGGTGACGAAGCGAGGCGACGGCGGCGATGACGAGCGCGACCACCACGAGACCACGCGTCCTGCCCATGCGCTTGCTCTCCCTGGCTGCAGAATTGGTTGGGGTCCGTAGTGTAGCGCGACAGTGTGCGCGCGCAGAGCGCCCTCGCCCATCGCGAGCGCCCAGCCACGCATGGCCCCTCCCTCAGACGCGCAGCTTGGGATCGAGCGTGTCGCGCAGCCAGTCACCGAGCAGGTTGACGCCGAGCGCGGTCAGCGCCAGCGCGGCGCCGGGGAACGCGGCCAGCCACCACGCGACGTAGAGGAAGTCGCGGCTCTCGCTCAGCATGCTGCCCCAGGCCGGCGTGGGCGGCTGCACGCCGAAGCCGAGAAAGCTGATGGCGGCCTCGGCCACGATGAATTGCGAGAATTGTAAGCTCGCCACCACGATGATCGAGGGCGCGACGTTCGGCAGCACGTGACGGAACAGCAGGCGGAGCCGGCCCACCCCCAGCGCGGCCGCGGCCTGGACGAAGTCGCGCTGCTTGACCGCCAGGACCTCGGCGCGCACGACGCGTGTGTACACGACCCAGCCGGCCGCCGAGAGGCTGAGGATGATGTTGCGCAGGCCGAGGCCGACGATGGCATTGATGGTCAGCGCGAGCAGGATGAACGGAAACGACAGCTGCACGTCGGCGATCCGCATGACCACCGCCGAGGGCCAGCGCTCGACGGAGCCGGCCAGCAGACCGAGCAGCCCGCCGGCCACCGCCGTCACCACCACCGTGCACACGCCGATGAAGACCGCCAGGCGCGCGCCGTAGAGGACACGGGCCAGCAGATCGCGGCCGAGCTGATCGGTGCCGAGCGGATGGCCGGGCGTGCCGGGCGGCTTGAGGCTCGCCACGAAGTCGGCGGTCAGCGGGTCGTGCGTCACGAGCCACGGCGCCGCCGCGGCGACCACCAGCGCGGCCAGTGTGAGGATCAGCCCCACCCACTTCTTCACGAGGGTCGCTCGCGGACGTTCACGGGCGCTGGACCCGGACGCGCGGATCGAGCCAGCCGTAGGCCAGATCGACGGCCAGGTTCATGAGCGTGTAGACGACCGAGGTGAAGGAGACCGCGGCCATCACCACCGGGAAGTCGCGGTTGAGCAGGGCCTGGACGGTGAGGCGCCCGAGCCCGGGCCACGCGAAGATCGTCTCGGTGATGACGGCGCCGCCGAGGAGCTGTCCGGCCTCGAGCCCGGCCAGCGTCACGATGGGGATCGCGGCGTTGCGCAGCGTGTGCTTGGCGATGACGCGGCCCTCGCCGAGACCCTTGGCCCGCGCGGTCTTGATGTACTCCTCGCCGAGCACCTCCAGCATCGCCGAGCGCGTGAGCCGGGCCACGCGCGCCGAGAAGAAGGCGGCCAGCACCACCGACGGCATGATCAGCTGCGCGAGCGTCCCGTAGCCGCCGGTGGGCAGCCAGCGCAGCTGCACGGCGAAGAGGTAGATCATCATCAGCCCGAGCCAGAAGCCGGGCGTGGCCTGGCCGAGCACGGTGGCCAGCGTGCCCACGTGATCCACCAGCGTGTCGCGCCGCACCGCGGTCATGACGCCCAGCGGGATCGCGACGATCAGCGTGAGGACGATCGCCGAGCCGGCCAGCAGCAGGGTGGCCGGCAGCCGCTCGAGCACGAGACCGAACGCATCGCGCCGGTAGCGGAGCGATTCGCCGAAGTCTCCGTGCAGGGCCCCCGCCATGAAGCGGCTGTACTGCACGGCCAGCGGATCGTTGAAGCCCAGGCGCTGGCGGATCTCGTTCACGTCCTTGGCCTGGATGTCCATCGGCAGGAAGAGCAGCACGGGATCGCCGCCCAGCCGCACCATGCCGAACACCGCCGTGAGCGAGAGCAGCACGACCAGCCCGGACTGCGCCAGGCGCGCGAGCACGTAGCGGCGCATGGCCTAGCGGCGGCGGGGGCGGCGGCGACGGTAGCGCATGTTCAGCAGCTCGACGCCGAGGGAGAACGCCATCGAGCAGTACACGTAGCCCTTGGACAGGTGCTGGCCGAGACCGTCGGCCACCAGCACCACGCCGATCAGGATCAGGAAGGCCAGGGCCAGGATCTTGAGGCTCGGATGCCGCTCGACGAAGCCGTTCACCGTCTCCATGGCGAACAGCATGATGGCCATGGCGATCACGATCGCCGCGATCATGATCGCCACCTCGTCCACCATCCCGACCGCGGTGATCACCGAATCGAGCGAGAACACGATGTCGAGCACCATGATCTGCGCCACGACGCCGATGAAGCCGCGGCGGCCGCCGGCCCGGGCCGGCTCGTGCCCGCCGAGCTCGACCTTGTCGTAGATCTCCCAGGTGGCCTTGGCGATGAGGAACAGCCCGCCCAGCAACAGGATGAGATCGCGGCCGGACAGGCTGAGGAACGGTGACGAGTGGCTTCGTCAACCCCATGATCCACGAAATGGTCAGGAGCAGGGCCACCCGGGTGAGCAGGGCCAGCCCGAGGCCGATCTTGCGAGCCAGCGGTTGCTGGGACGGCGGGAGCTTGCCGCTGACGATCGCGATGAAGACGAGGTTGTCCACGCCGAGCACGATCTCGAGCGCGGCCAGCGTCAGCAGCGAGAGGAGCCCGTCGGAGGTGAGGAAGGCGTCCATGCGGCGGGCGTATTATCGCAGACGTGATCCGACCCTGGGTGGCCGTCGCGGTGATGCTCGTGCTGGCGGGTACGGTGGAGGGCACGACGGCCACGTCGTCGCCGTCCAGCGAGGTCGTGACGGAGATTCGCCGTCACACCGAGCGCTATCAGGACGTCGCCCACGCCCGCGAGGACGGCTACGTGCAGGCCGGCGGGATGCTCGCACGCCACGGCATCCACTTCGCCAACCTGCGCCTGCAGCTGCTGGCCCTGACGGTCGGGCTCGATCTCTCCCGCCCCCCGGCGTTGCTTTACGTCGAGCGCGACGGCGACTGGCGTCTGGCCGGCGTCGAGTACGTGCTGGCGCAGGCGCCGGCGGGACCGGGCCCGATCCCGGCCGAAGCCTGGGAGCGTCACGAGGCGTCGTGTCACTACCGCGACGACGAGGAGCTGGCCGCCGCGAGCCCCTCCAGCTGCCCGTCCAAGCATCCGAGCACCGGCTCGCCGTTCGTGATCTGGCATCCGACGCTGGCCGTCGCCCACGTGTGGGCCTTCATCCCCAACCCGGCCGGCCCCTTCGCGCCCGAGAACGCGGCACTGGCTCCGTGGGGCGGCAGCGCGCATCGCCACTCGCTCTCGGCCGCCGAGGCCGCCTACTCCACGCTCAACCACCGCGTGTCTGGCGCGATGCTCCTGACCATCGCTCTGCTGACCTGGTGGCAGACGCGCCGCCCGCGGCGATTCCCGTGGTCCGTGCTCTCCGCGCCGGTGTGGATGGCCTTCAGCGTCTACCTGTTCTTCAGCGGGGATCCCGAAGCCTGGCCGCTGGGACCGGGGAGCCTGTCCGAGGCGCTGGCCGATGGAGTCGTGGTCCAGCACAAGCTGCTCGCGGTGATTCCCATGCTGATCGGGATCATCGAGGTGCTGCGGGGGGCCGGCTGGTTACGCTCGCCGCGGTGGCTCGTGGCCTTCCCGGCGCTGGCGCTGCTCGGCGGCGCCGCGCTCTTCATCCACACGCACGACGGCGGCTTCCACCTCGATCAACGGTTCTTGCACCACGCGATCATGGGGGCGACGGCGCTGGCCGGCGGCGTCGCGCTGCTCATTGCTCGAGGCACGCGGGCGGGCCGCGCCGTGCTCACCGTGGCGTGGCCGATCCTCCTGACCGTGGTGTCACTCTTGCTGCTGGTCTACTCCGAGACGTGACGCGTCGACACCGAGCCCTGACGCTGACGGCGGGGTACTAGCAACCGTCGTAGTAGCCCTCGACCCAGTACGGCTGATAGCTGCCCGAGGGGTACCACCGGCGCTCGTAGTAGCCGCCGATCCAGTCGCCGTCGGGCGACACCTGCTGGTCGACCCACGCGTTGTACGCGGTCCACTGCGGCACCCACTCATACGTCCAGTGGCCGGGATACCAGCAACGGCCTGGCGAGACGTAGATGGGCTGCGTGACCACGACCACCGTGGTGCCCGGGCGCTGGCCGTGCTGGTGCCGGTCGCGCGGGCGATCCTGGCCAAGGCTGCCGCGCTGGTAGATCGGGTCGGGTCCGACCAGGGCGGGCGGCACCCGGGGCGCCGCGGGCAGGGCGGGGTTGACGATGGCCGGCACGCCCCCGGCGATGGCCGACACGTTCCCGGCGGACGCCGGCAGCGGGCCCGCCAGGATCGCCGCCAGCGCCAACCCTGAGAGAATGACCAGCCCGCGAGCTCTCCGACTTCTCATGACCGAACTCTCCCTCGGCCCGTTCGACGGCCCCTGCCGGGCTTCTATTCGGCGCTGGCCGATCGGTGCCCGATCCGCTTCTCGACGCCCATCCAGAGCAGCTCCGCCCACCGCGCGTACCCCAGGTCAGATGGATGATACCCGTCGGCGGCCAGCAATTCAGGCTGGCGAGGGATCTCGGTCTGGCTCGGCTTGTACAGATCGACGACCTCGACGGCGTAGCGCCGCGCTTGACGGGTGAGCGCGGCGTTGAAGTCGACCGTCAGCCGCGCCACCGCCGGCTCGTTGTCTCGCCCGTGGAAGCGCGGTGTGACCGCGAGGTCGGGCATCAGGTTGACGACGACGACCGCATTGATCTCGCCGGTGAGGCGTCGGAAGATCCTCCCCACGTTGTCCTCGTACTCCGCCACCGGCACGTGAGAGGTGATGTCGTTCGGCCCCACCGACAGGGTCACGAGATTCGGCCGCAGGAGAATGGCCCGATCGAGCTGGTCGCTCACCACGTCGGCGGATGTCGCGCCGCCCACGCCGAGGTTGATGACGGCCGCGCGCGGGTAGACGCCGCGCAGGCGGGTGTGCAGGCGCGCGACGTAGGTCATGGCCGGGGACGTCGCGCCGATGCCCTCCACCGTGCTGTCGCCCAGCGCCACGTAGAGCAGGGGCGCCTTGTGGTCCCGCGGCAGAGCCACCGGTCGGCGATGCGCGCACCCGGCCACCAGCGCCAGGCCGGCCAGCGTGGCCGCGGTGGCGACCACGGTGAAGCGTCTCACCAGCGCGCGGCCTCCTCGATCGTGCGGCGGTACCAGGGCGCGTCGGGAAAGGTGATCGGCCGTACGGCGGGCAGCGTGACGCCGGCCGAGCGGTACGATTCGAGATAGGCGCGCGCGGTGGCGGCGTCGCCGATCCCGCCGAGCGTGTCGGCCATCGACTCGGGGACGATGCCGTCGCGGTCGTAGGCCGCGAGCGCCTCGCGCAGGCCGCCGGCTTCCATCATCTTCCGGTAGAAGGGCAGCGCGATGTAGCGGGTCAGCTCGGCGCGAAACGCCGCGAGCGCAGCGGCGCGATCGTCGGCCACCGCCAGCGGCACGGCGGAGGCGATCACGAAGCCCTCCAGCGTCTTGCCGGCGCGCAGGCGGCCGCGCTCGATCGCCGGCCGCGCCACGTCGCGCACGTAGTCGGGCGGGCAGAGCCACAGGATCGCGCCGTCGGCGATCTCGCCGGCCAGCTCGCACATCTTGGGTCCGAGCGTGGCCAGGTAGATCGGCGGCGCGACAGGCCGCGTCGGCAGCGCCAGGCTCCAGTGCGCGCGGTAGTACTTGCCCTCGAAGGCCGCCGCGCCGCTCAGCGCGCCGCGCAGGACCGCGACGTACTCGCGCATGACCGTGAGCGGCTCGACCAGCGGCAGACCCAGCATGCCGCTCATCATCGCCTGGTGGCTCACGCCGATGCCGAGCCGGAAGCGGCCGGCCGACAGCTCGCTGAGCGTCAGCGCGGCCTGGGCCATGGCCGCGGGATGGCGCGGGTAGATCGGCACCACGCCGTTGCCGAGGCCGATCCGCGAGGTGGCGGCGGCATACGCGGCCAGGACCAGGAACGAGTCGCGGCCGAGGCCGTGCGTGACCCACACGCTGTCGTAGCCGAGTGTCTCGGACAGCTTCACGCAGTCGATCGTGGCCGCCAGATCGCCGCCGGGGTTGAGATAGGCCGCCAGCGCCATGACTCAGTCCCGCCCGCGCAGCACGCTGACTTCCATCGTGTCGTCACCGAAGTCGTACTCGCGCGATTCCCAGCGCCCGGCCGGATCGCGCACGTACGCGAGATACTCGCCCACGTCCTTGCGGAACACGCCGGTGTTGTCGGCCACCACGACCGCGCCCGGTGCGGCCTTGGGCTCGAGCTGGCGCAGGTAGTCGAGGTAGTCTTCCTTGCGGGCGTCGAGCAGCGCGAAGTCGAAGCGGCCCGGCAGCAGCGGAATGACGCGCAGCGCGTCGCCCACCACCACCCGCACCCGCCGGCCGAGCCCGGCTTCCTCGGCGTTGCTCTTGACGAACTTCGCCAGGTAGTCGTTGGCCTCCAGGCAGATCAGCTTGCCGGAGGGCGGCAGCGCCGCCGGCGATGAGAATGGCCGAGTAGCCGAGCAGCGAGCCGATCTCGATCGCGCGCCGCGGGCGATGGCGGTCGATCAGGCGGCGGATCACGCGGCCCTTGGCCCGGCCGATGTTCGGGATGTTCCACAGCGCGTCGACACGGTCCATGGCCGCCAGCATCCGTTGCGCCTTCTTGGTCATGCGCGGCTTAGGCGAGCGCCGACCGTGTCGGGCACGGGATAGCGGCGCGTCGAGGGCCCGGCCTTGATGAGCTGTCCCGGCAGGGCGCGCCCGACGATCTGCTCGACGCGGCGGGAGACGCCGATGAGCCGATCGAGGTCGATCCCGGTGGCGATGCCCATCGCGTGCAGGCAGTGCACCAGATCCTCGGTGCACACGTTGCCGGATGCGCCCGGCGCGAAGGGGCAGCCGCCGAGCCCGCCGATCGAGGCGTCGAAGGTCGTCACGCCGAGCTCGACCGCGGCCAAAATGTTGGGAATGGCCATGGCGCGCGTGTCGTGCGTGTGCAGCGTCCACTCGACGCCGGGAAAGCGCGGCATCAGGTGCTCGAGCACGCCCGCCACCTGCCGCGGGTTGGCCATGCCCGTGGTGTCGGCCAGGCCGATGCCGCGCGCGCCCATGTCGACCAGCTGCGCCACGATCCCGTGCAGGCGCGCCAGCGGCACGTCGCCCTCGAACGGACAGCCGAACGAGGTGGAGATGCCGCACTGCAGATGCACGCCGGCGCGCGCGGCGATCTGGGCCACCGCGCGGAGCTTCTCGACCGACTCCGCGATGGTCATGTTCACGTTGGCCAGGTTGTGACTCTCGCTGGCCGACAGCACGGTGTGGATGGCGTCGACGCCGGCGTCCACCGCGCGCGAGGCGCCCTTGTCGTTGGGCACCAGCGCGGCGTAGCGAGTGCCGGGCCGCCGGCGGATGCCGGCCATGACCGTCTCGGCGTCGCGCAGCTGGGGAATCGCCTTGGGGTGCACGAACGAGGTGACCTCGATGCGGGGCACGCCGGCCTCGGAGAGGCGATCGACGACCTCGATCTTCTGCTCGGTCGCGATGAAGTCCGGCTCGATCTGAAAGCCGTCCCGGGTGCCCACCTCGCAGATCGTGATGCGCTCCGGCAGTCGCATGCTCGCCTCGCCTCCCGCGTGGGCTCAGGGTAGCATGAGCCCCTCGGGGAGGGCGGAACCCCCGCCGGGCCGGGTGGCATCAAACACGGGGAGGAAGACATGAAGCCGAACATCGGGATTGCCGACAAAGACCGGCAGGCGGTGGCCGAGATCCTGAACACGCTGCTCTCCGACGAATACGTCCTGTACACCAAGACCCGGAACTTCCACTGGAACGTCACCGGGTTGTCGTTCAACGACCTGCACAAGTTCTTCGAGGCCCAGTACGAGGAGCTCGACGACATCGTGGACGAGGTGGCCGAGCGGGCGCGCTCGCTCGGTGCCCGGGCCTTCGGCACCCTGGAAGAGTTCCGCGAGAACACCCGGCTCAAGGAAACACCCGGCACCGTCCCCCCGGCCAAGGAGATGCTGGCCGAGCTGCTCTCAGATCACGAGACCCTCATCCGGGCGCTCCGTCAGGACCTCGAGAAGGCCGACAAGCGTGGCGACGTCGGCACCAACGACTTCCTGACCGGACTGCTCGAGAAGCACGAGAAGGCCAGCTGGATGCTGAGGTCGTTCCTGGGCTGATCCCGACCGGCGCCGGGGCGGGCGCACGTCGCCCCGGCGCCTTGTCGAGTGATCTGATGCGCTGCCCGAACTGCTCGACCGAGCTCCCGGACACCGCGAAGTTCTGCCTGGAGTGCGGGCGTGACCTCCGCGACCGGGCGGCCTTTGCCTCCCCGGTCAGCTATACGCCCAAGCACCTGGCCGAGCGCATCCTGACCTCGCGCGCGGCCCTGGAGGGCGAGCGCAAGCAGGTCACCGTGCTGTTCTGCGACATCGCCAACTCCACGCCGCTCGCCGAGCGGGTCGGGCCCGAGCGCATGCACGCGCTGCTCAACGGCTTCTTCGAGCTGGCGATGGGCGAGATCCACCGCAACGAGGGCACGATCAACCAGTTCCTCGGCGACGGCTTCATGGCGCTGTTCGGCGCGCCGCTGGCCCACGAGGACGACGCGCGGCGGGCGGTGACCGCGGCGGTCGCCATCCGGCGTGCGCTGCGCGACCGCGGCTCCTACGCCGGCGTCGGCGGCGGCGCCGAGCTCAAGGTGCGCATGGGACTCAACACCGGCCTCGTCGTGGTCGGCTCGATCGGCGACAACCTGCGCATGGACTACACGGCGGTGGGCGACACCACCAACGTGGCGGCGCGGCTCGAGCAGGCCTCCGCCGCCGGCGAGATCCTGATCTCCGAATCCACCGCGCGCCTGGTGCGCGGCGAGGTGCGGCTCCTTCCCGCCGGCAGCCTCACCGTCAAGGGCAAGAGCGATCCGGTCACCGCCTACAAGCTCCTCGGCCTGGCCCCCCACCGCTCGGCCCAGGAGCGCGTCGCCGAGCGCGCGTTCGGACGCTTCGTGGGCCGCGACGGCGAGCTGCGTCGGCTCGGCGAGCTGCTGGCCGCCGCCCAGCGCGGCCAGGGCCAGCTGGTGAGCGTGATCGGCCAGGCCGGCAGCGGCAAGTCGCGCTTGCTCTACGAGTTCCGCCGCACGCTGGGCAGCACGGACGTCACGGTGCTCGAGGCCCGCTGTCATTCGTGGGGCACGTCGGTCGCCTACCTGCCGATCATCGAGCTGGTGCGCGCGCAGTGCGGCGCCGACGACACCGACACGCCGGAGACGGTCGGCCACCAAGGTGCGGGCGACGCTCGACGATCTGGGGCTCGACAGTGCCGAGCAGGCGCCCCTGTTGCTTCATCTGCTCGGACTCAAGACCGGCAGGGCGCTGGAGGATCTGGTCCCCGAGGTCATTCGCGCGCGGACCATCGAGGCGCTGCGCCATATGCTGCTGGCGGCGAGCCGTCGTCGCCCGCTGCTCGTGCTGTTCGAGGACCTGCACTGGATCGATCCGGCGTCGGAGGGTTACCTGACCACGCTGATCGAGAACGTGGAAGACACGTCGATCCTGCTGGTGGCCACCCACCGGCCCGACTGGCAGCGGCCCTGGACCACCGACGAGTGCACCACCGAGATCGTGCTGGCGCCGCTCGGCGAGGACGAGAGCCGGGCGCTGATCGAGGCCGTGGCGGATCGTACGCGGCTGCCCCCGTCGCTGGTGCGCGCGATCCTCGAGAAGGCCGAGGGCAATCCGCTCTTCCTGGGCGAGGTCGCGCGCTCGGTCGTCGAGCAGGGCGATGCGGCCGACGCGCTCACGGTGCCCGACAGCCTGCGTGCCGTGCTGGGCGCGCGCATCGACCGGCTGGTCGACGCGCACAAGCGGCTGCTCCAGACGGCCGCCGTGCTGGGTCGCGAGTTCTCGCAGCGGCTGCTGGAAGCCGTGTGGAACGGCCCCGGCGCGGTGGCCGGACACCTGGCCGAGCTGGCCCGCCTCGACTTCGTCCACGAGCGCAGCGCCGGCGACGATCCGGTCTACGCCTTCAACCACGCGCTCATCCAGGAAGTCGCCTACGAGCAGCTGCTCACCGGCACCCGGGAGGCCTTGCACGAAGCGGCCGCGCGCAGCCTGGAGGCACAGGACGCCGGACGGGTCGAGCGGGCCAGCGAGCAGCTCGCCTACCACTGGACGCGGACGCCCCGCGCCGACAAGGCGGTCGAATCGCTGCGTCGAGTGGCGACTCGGGCCATGGCCAACTACGCCAACGCGGAGGCGCTGGCCGCCCTTCGCGAGGCCGACAAGCACGCGGATCGCCTCGAGTCGAATCGCGAGCGGGTCCTGCTGGAGCTGCTGATCGAGCGCTCACAGACCCGATTCCTGCTCGGCCAGGTCCCGGCCGGCCTCGAGGAGCTCCGCGCGCACGCCGACCTGGTGGAACGGGTGGGCGACCCCTCGCTCACGGCCCAGTATCACGTTCGTCTCGCCTCCGCCCTCGGCGTGCTGGGCGACGGTGGCGGCGCACGGGAGCACGCCGAGCGGGCGCTGGCCGAGGCCGAGACGGCGGGCGACATCGATACCGCGGGCCGGGCGCACTACATCATCGGGCGCGAGTCGTTCTGGTCGGGTGACTTCAGCCGCGGCATCGATCACGGACGCCAGGCCATCGTGCTCCTCGAGCGCGCCGGCGACCGCTGGTGGCTGGCGATGGCGCACTGGTCACGGGCGCTCAACTTCCTGCTGCTCGGGCGCTTCGACGACGCTCTCGACTCCGCCACGTGGGCGTCGACCATCGCCAGCAAGCTCGAGGATCGCCGACTGGCCAGCCAGGCGGCGTGGACGAGCGGCTACGTGTACGCGACGCTCGGGGACTGGGCGACCGCCATCGAGGCGGGGCGGCGCGCGGTGGCGCTGGCCCCCGACGAGACGAGCCAGGGGCTGGCCGAGGGATTCCTCGGGATCAGCTACATCGAGAAGGGGGACGGGGAGGCGGCGTTGCCGCTCCTGACCTCCGCCGCGGCGATCTTCGGCCGGCTGAAGTGGCGTCAGCTCGAGGGCTGGTTCGTGATGCTGCAGGGCCAGGCGCAGCTGATGCGCGGCGATCAGGCCGAGGCGACGGCCCTGCTGGCGCGCGGGACCGAGATCGTGCGCAGCATCACGTTCGCGCCGGCCCGGATCCAGGCCCACACGCTGCACGCGAAGCTGGCGAAGGCCCGCGGCGATCTCGAGGAGGCCGAGCGTGAGCTCGCCCGCGCGCTGGCCCTGGCCGACGCCAGTCGCGCCGTGTTCGTGGGTGGAACGATCCACCTGGCGATGGCCGAGGCGGCGTACGGCCGCGGCGATCAGAAAACCGCGGCGGCCCACCTCGCGGACGCCCACGCGACATTCAAGCAGCTGAAGGCGCCGATCTGGGCCGCGCGGGCCGAAGCCCTGGCGCTCCGAGAGGGTGTCGCTCTGGAAGGGGTCGGCGAGCGCTAACGCCCCGAGGCCTGCGGCAGTAGCTCGACGAAGCGCTCCTGGATGCCCCACTTGGAGAGGAAGCGCTGCCAGGCGGCGATCGGGTAGTCGCCCAGTCGGCGACGGAAGAGATCGTTGACGCAGTTGTGCCAGGGAAGCACCAGCATGTCGTACTGCGCGGTGGCGGCGGCGGCCCCGCGCTCGACCTGCGCCAGTGCCGACTCGCAGCCCCGCCCCGGATCCAGCTCGCCGTAGCGGCGCCGCAGCACGTTGACGTCACCCGTCTGGTAGAACTCGAGCTTCGTCTCCTCCAGCCACAGGCTGAAGGCGAGCGAGGACTGTAGCCAGGTGACGACCGGATCGAGCTCGACTGGCGCCCGCATGGCGCGCAGGCTGTCGAGCGTCGCGACTCCGCGCTTGAGGTTGACGCGCGCGTTCCAGAGGAACGTGGGCGAGCGCACCGACCGGTCGCGGCAGTCGAGGTAATCGGTCTCGCCCACCACGCAGCGCTCCAGCCGCGGCGTCACCGCGATGCTGTTCCAGCCGGCCAGGTGGGGCGAGAGGATGACGAGCGGCTTGAGATCGGCCTCGCTCACCTTGCGGTTGTCGTAGGTCAGGTGGTATTCGCCCAGCAGCGTGGGCAGCACCATGGTCTGGTGTGCGGCGCTGGCCACCAGCGGCAGCGCGAGCAGCAGGGCTGAGACGACGGACGCGCCGAGCCCGCGCTTCACGGGGTCACCGGCCGTCGCGCGAACATGCCCATTCCGCGCACCGTCATGACGACCTCACCGCGCTGGTTCAGCATCTCCGAGAGCGAGCGGACGATGCCCCGGTCGGGCTTGCTGCGCGAGGGGATCGCTTCCACCACCGTGAAGCGCGCCCGCAGCGTGTCGCCGGGGCGGACCGGCTTGAGCCAGCGGATCTCGTCCACGCCCGGCGAGCCCAGCGAGGCGGCATCGTGCAGGAACGTGTCGCACATCATGCGCATCAGGATGGCGCCGGTGTGCCAGCCGCTGGCGAGCAGCCCCCCGTAGATGCTGCGGGCGGCCGCTGCCTCGTCGAGGTGAAACGGCTGCGGATCGAAATCCTTCGCGAAGGCGATGATCTCGTCACGACTCACCGTCCGGGCCGGCGACTCTCGGACGTCACCCGGCGGAAAATTCTCGAAATAGAGCGTCATCGACCCCGATCAGTAGGAGCGCGGCATCCCCAGCACGTGCTCGCCCACGTACGCGAGCACCAGGTTGTTGTTCACGGGCGCCGTCTTGTACAGCCGGCACTCACGGAACTTTCGCTCCACATCGTACTCCTCTGCATATCCGTAGCCACCATGACAATCGATGCAGGCGTTGCCCGCTTCCCAGGCGGCGTCGGCGGCCAGGAGCTTGGCCATGTTGGCCTCGCCCCCGCACGGCTCCCCGGCGTCGAACAGGGCGGCGGCCTTGTCGCGCATGAGGGCGGCGGCCTCCACGTTGGCGTAGGCCCGGGCGATGGGCAGTTGCACCCCCTGGTTGGCGCCGATCGGCTTGCCGAAGATGACCCGCTGGCTGGAGTAGGCCACCGCCTTGTCGGTGAACCAGCGGCCGTCGCCGATGGACTCCGAGGCCACCAGGATGCGCTCGGCGTTCATGCCTGACAGGATGTACTGAAAACCTTTGCCCTCTTCTCCCACCAGGCTGTCGGCGGGAATTTCCATATCGTCGAAGAACAGTGCGTTGGTCGAGTGGTTCATCATCATCCGCAGGGGGCGGATCTCCAGCCCCTTGATCCCCCGGATGTCGACCAGGAACACGCTCAGGCCGTCGGTCCGGCGCTTGACCTGCTCGGCCGGCGTGGTGCGGGCCAGCAGCAGCATGAGATCGCTCTGCATCGCCCGCGAGATGAACATCTTCCGGCCGTTGACCACGTAGCGGTCGCCCTTGCGCACCGCGGTGGTCTTGAGCTGCGTGGTGTCCGAGCCGGCGTCCGGCTCGGTGACGGCGAAGGCCTGCAGCCGCAGCTCGCCGGTGGCGATCTTCGGCAGGTACTGCTGCTTCTGCGCGGCGCTGCCGTGCCGCAGCACGGTGCCCATGATGTACATCTGCGCGTGACAGGCCGAGGCGCTGCCGCCGTTGGCGTGGATGGTCTCGAGGATCATCCCGCCGTCGGCCATGCCGAGGCCGGCGCCGCCGTACTCCGGCGGGATCAGGCAGGCCGAGATAGCCGGCCTGGGTCAGCTCGTTGACGAACTTCTCCGGGTACTCGCGCCGGCTGTCCAGGTCGCGCCAGTACTCGCCGGGGTAGCGCTTGCAGATCTCGATGACACCGGCCTTCAGGGCCCGCTGCTCGTCCGTGAGCTTCAGATTGATCGTGGCCATGCTCAAACCTCGCCCGTCAGCGGCCCTTGTACTGCGGCCGACGCTTTTCGTTGAACGCGCGCACACCCTCCAGCCGGTCTTCCGTCACCACCGTCGCATTGTAGGCCTCGATGGCCAGGATCATCGCAGTCTCCAGATCGGTCTCGCTGCCGTAGGCGATGGCCTTCTTGGCCTGGCGCACGGCGATGGGGCCGTTGCGGGCGATCGTCTCGGCGATCTCGCGCGCCTTGGCCTTGGCCTGGCCGGCCGGCACCAGGTGGTTCACCAGGCCCACGGCGCCGCGCCTCGTCGGCCTTCATCCGGCGGCCGGTGAAGATCAGCTCCTTGGCCAGCGGCGCGCCCAGGACGCGGGGCAGGATCTGCGTGCCGCCGATGCCCGGGAAGATGCCGAGCGTCGTCTCCGGCACGCCGAAGACCGCCGTCTCGCCGGCCACGATGAAGTCGGACAGGATCGCCAGCTCGCAGCCGCCGGCCAGCGCGAAGCCCTCCACCGCGGCGATGACCGGCACCGGACAGCGCAGCAGCCGCATCGCCGCCTGCTCGAAGATCACGTGCTGCGCGCGCCACGCCTCGTCGGTCATCCCGTTGCGTTCCTTGAGATCGCCGCCGGCGCAGAACGCGCGGTCGCCCCCGCCGGTGAGGATCACCACGCCGCACGTCGGGATCGGAGGCGAGCGCGGTGAAGCAGGCGAGCAGATCCTCGCCCATCGCGGTGTTCATCGCGTTGTGCTGCTCCGGCCGGTTGAGCGTGACCGTGACGACGTGACGATCGTCGGAGCGCTCGAGGAGCAGGTGGCGATAGTCAGGCATTGAGCGGAGCCACCACTTTCCGGAGCAGGCCACCCACGTTGTCTATCCGTGCATAGCGGGCCCCGCTCCAGCGATACGATCGACTGCACGACGATCGACTGCCTGACAGATCGATGCACGAGTCCGGCTGACCGCACCAGTGCCGACTGGCCGCCGCCCATCGCGCTCATTGCACCAGCCCCTGGGCTTGCAGCGTTCTCACGTCGTCCAGTGTGTAGCCGAGCGTGGTGAGGACGTCGGCGGTGTGCTCGCCCAGGCGCGGTGGGACCCGGCGCACCTCGGGGCGGCGGCCGTCCCACTGCACCGGCAGGCCGATCGAGCGGTAGTCGGGCACGCGGGGGTGCGCGGCGCCGACCAGCATTCCGCTGGCCTCGGTCTGCGGTGACTGCAGCACCTGGTCCATCGAGTGGATGGGCGCGGCGGGCACGCCGGCCGCGCGCAGGCGCTCGAGCAGATCGGTGGTCTTGTGCGCGCGGGTTCGCGCCGACAGCGTCTCGACCAGCTCGACGCGACGGGTCACGCGCGAGGGATTGTCCGCGAAGCGCGGATCGCGCGCGAGCTCGGGGACGCCGAGGGCCTCGGTGAGGCGGACGTACAGCGCGTCCGAGGCGGCGCCGATCATCACGTAGCCGTCGGCGCTGGGAAACGCCTGGTAGGGCGCGATCATCGCGGTGCCCGAGCCCTGCGCCTGCGGGATCTCGCCCGAGCCCAGGTAGCCCATCGCGTGGTAGGACACCCACATCAGCGCGGTCTCGAAGAGCGCGGTCGTCACCTCCACCGCGCGGCCGGTGGCGTCGCGCTGGCGCAGCCCACCCATGATGCCGAGCGCGGCCCACATCCCGGTGCCCATGTCCACGATCGACGTGCCGACCCGCGCCGGCTCCTGCCCCGGGTGGCCGTTGACGGACATCAGGCCGGCGTACGCCTGCATCAGCGGGTCGTAGCCCGGCAAGTGCGCGAGCGGGCCGCGCGTGCCGAACGCGGTGATCGAGCAGTACACGAGCCGCGGATTGAGCGCGGTGGCCCGCGCGATAGTCGAGACCCAGCGTCGCCGATGGCGCCGGGGTGCAGGCTCTGCACGAACACGTCGGCCCGGGCCACGAGACGGCGCAGCACCTCGAGCCCGCCCTCGCGCTTGAGGTCGAGCGCCAGGCTCCGCTTGTTGCGGTTGAACGCCATGAACGTGGCGCTCTCGGTGCCCCACCACGGCGGCGCCCACGCGCGGGCGTCGTCGCCGCGGCCGGGCCGCTCGACCTTGACGACCTCGGCGCCCATGTCACCGAGGGTCTGCGTGCAGAACGGGCCGGCGACGTTCTGCGTGAGATCGACGACGAGGATTCCTTCGAGCGGGAGCGCCACGGGTGGAGTCTACACCGGGGCCGTGGATGTCGTCTTGACGCCGGGCCGACGATCGGTGAGTCTGCTGCGGTAGATGGCGAGCGCCGGCGTGTCGCTCGACCGAAGCCTCCTCCCGCGCGTCGCCCGCGCGATGAGCACCTCGCTGGGGCTTGGCGACGTGCTGGCCGCCGCCAGCCGGGCCGCGGCCGAGCTGGTGCCGGATAGCCTGGTCCTCATCTGGGTCCAGCAGAACGACCGGCTGGTGCTCCGGGCGGCGGCCGGCACGCTGGAGCACCCCTGGACCGGGCTGCCCACCACCCTGGCGGTGGGCGAGGGGCTGGCGGGCGCCGCCGGGCTGGCGCGCGATGTCGTCATCGTCGAGGAGCCCGGCGCCGATCCGCGCGCCCGCTACCCGAGCCTCCTGCACGCCGAGGGTGTGCGCACCTTCGTGGGCGTGCCGCTCGCCGCCCGCCACGCCCGGGTCGGCGTTCTCGCCGTGTACAGCCGCCGGCCGAGACGGCCCAGCCCCGGGACGCTGGACGCGCTCGGCGTCCTCACCACGCAAGCGGCGCTCGCCGTCGAGAGCGCGCGGCTCTTCGCCGACACCGAGCGGCGGCGGCGCAGCGCGGAGGCGCTGGCCTCGGTGAGCCAGGCCCTGGCACACTCGCTCGACCCACGGCAGGTGGCGCACCTCATCGCCGACAACGTCCTGGCGCTGCTCGGCGCGCGCGACGTGCACGCTCTTCGAGGTGCAGCCCCGGACCGGCAACCTGGTGTCGGTGGCGTTTGCCGGCGAGGGAGCGGCCGGGCTGTCCCAGCCGACGGTGTTGCCGCCTGGCGTCGGCGCCTCCGGCCTCGCCGTGGCGACGCGCCGGGAGGTCTTCACGCCCGACATCCTGAACGCGGCCGGCGTCACCCACACCCCGGAGCTGCGGGCGGCGATCATCCGCGCCGGCTACCGGACGGTCGTCGCGGTGCCGCTGCTGGTCAACGGCGAGCCGATCGGCGCGCTGGCGGTGGCGGCGGCCCGCGGACGGGGCGTGGACGACGAGTCGCGTCGCCTGCTCGGAGCCTTCGCCGATCAGGCGGCCATCGCGCTGAACAACGCGCGGCTGTTCGCCGCCGAGCGCACGGCGCGCGCCGAAGCCGAGACGGCCGAGCGCTGGGTCCGCGACCTGATGCACGGCGTGGACGCCATCATCACCGAGTACGACATCGCCACGCGCCGCGTGCTCTTCGTGAACGGCCGGGTCGAGAAGCTGCTCGGCTACACGGTCGAGCAGTGGATGACCGAGCCCGACTTCTGGCGCTCCCGCATTCACCCCGACGACCGCGCGCGCGTGTTCGCCTTCATCGAGGGCGAGATCGCCGCCGGCCGGGACTGGTACCACGAGTACCGGATGCGCGCCGCTGACGGACGCGTGGTGTGGTTTCGCGACAGCGTGACCTTCAGCGGAGGACGGCTGCGCAGCCTGAAGGTCGACATCACCGAGCGCAAGCGGACGGAGGCGCTGCTGGCCGGCGAGAAGCGGGTGCTGGAGATGATCGCCGCCGGCGAGGCGCTCCCGGTCGTCCTCGATGCGCTGTGCCGGACCGTCGAGGCGCAGCGCGAAGGCCTGCACTGCTCCATCCTCGTGGTGGAGGGTGACCAGCTACGTCACGGCGCGGCCCCGAGCCTGCCCGCGGCCTACGTGGCCGTGATGGACGGCATCCTGGGCGGAGCGCGCGGCGGCACGTGCGGCCTGGCCGGCGTGCGGTGCGAGCCGGTGGTCGTCGACGACATCGCGACCGACCCCCGCTGGCGTGACGAGCGCGAGCTGGCGCTGGCCCACGGACTGCGCGCCTGCTGGTCGGTGCCGGTGCTCGACTCGGCCGGGACGACGATGGCGGCCTTCGCCCTGTACCATCGCGACGTCCGGCGCCCGACCGACGCCGACCGACAGCTGATCGAGCGCGCGGGCCGAGTGGCGGGCGTGGCCATCGGGCACCTGCGCGCCGGGACGGCGCTGCGGGCCAGCGAGGAGCGCTACCGGATGCTGGCCACCAACATCCCCGAGGTGGCGTGGCTCGTCGACCGCACGGGACGGACGATCTTCGTCAGTCCGAACATCGCCGCGGTCACGGGCTACACGGCCGACGAGGTCCACGCCGCCGGCGCGGCGCACTGGCTGGCGCGCATCCATCCCGACGATCGGCCGCTGGTCGAGCTTCAGATCGAGGCGCTGTTCCGCGACGGTGCGCGCTTCGACGTGGAGTACCGCACCCGGCGCAAGGACGGCCGCTGGATCTGGGTCCACGACCGCGCGGTGACCACGTACGAGGAGCAGGGCGTGGCCTACGCCTATGGCCTGGTCTCGGAGATCAGCGAGCGCAAGCAGGCCGAGGAGATCCGCGCGCTGCTCCTCAATCAGGTCATCACGGTGCAGGAAGAGGAGCGCAGCCGGATCGCCCGCGAGCTGCACGACGAGACCGCGCAGTCGCTCGCTTCGCTGCTGATGGGGCTGGGAGCGCTGCAGGAGGCGAAGACCGTGAAGGCGGCTCGCACCCATGCGCGCGACCTGCAGCAGGTGGCGACGCGCGCGCTGGCCGAGGTGCGGCGGCTGGCCTGGGGCCTGCGTCCGAGCGTGCTGGACGACCTCGGCCTGGCCACCGCGCTCGCGCGCTACGCCGCCGATTTCGGGCGGACGCGCGGCATCGCGGTGCGCGTGGAGACGGTGGGACTGGACGACAGTCGTCTGGCGCCCACCGTGGAGACCGCGCTCTATCGCATCATGCAGGAGGCGCTGTCGAACGTCGCCCGTCACGCCGCCGCCACGACCGTCTCCGTGTGGCTGCGCCGCCGGCAGGGCGCCGTCGCCCTGATCGTCGACGACGACGGCTGCGGCTTCGATTCCGAGGAGCCGCCGGGACCGGCGACCGCCGCGCGCGGCCTGGGCATTCACACGATGCGCGAGCGCGCGGCGGTGCTGAAGGGCACCTTCGCGATCGACGCCGCGCCGGGGCGGGGCACCCGGGTCGAGGTCGAGATCCCACTGGGGAAGGGGGCGACATGAAGAAGATCCGCCTGCTGCTCGCCGATGACCACGCGATCCTCCGGGCCGGCCTGCGCGTGCTCCTGGACGCCCAGCCCGACATGACCGTCGTCGCCGAGGCGGCCGACGGCCACGAGGCGCTCGATCGAGCGCGGGTCAACCGACCCGACGTGGCCGTGGTGGATCTGACGATGCCGGGCATGAGCGGCGTCCAGACCCTGGAGCGCCTGCGCCGAGAGGTGCCGGCCACGCGCCTGCTCGTGCTGACCATGCACGACGACCCGGCCTATGCCGGCCTGACGCTGGCGGCCGGCGCCACGGGGCACGTGGTGAAGGACGCCGAGAGCTCGGAGCTGCTGGCGGCGATTCGCGCCGTGCACCACGGCCGGACGTTCGTGCACACGGGCAGCGGCGTGGACAGCGGAACCCAGCTCGAGTCGGCCACCATGGTCGTGCCGCCGCTCAGTCGCCGCGAGCGTCAGGTCCTGGAGCTGCTGGCCCGCGGCCACACCAATCGCGAAGTCGCGCAGCGGCTCACCCTGAGCGTGAAGACGATCGAGACCTACCGCTCTCGCCTCAGCGAGAAGCTCAATCTGCACAGCCGCGCCGACCTCGTCCGCCTGGCGATGGACCTGGGGCTGCTGACCATGCGAGGCGACGAGGGGCTGCCGCCGCCGCCGTCACCTCCGCAGATCGGCTAGCGCTCGCGGCCGGCGCCGCACGGAGCGTGTCAGGCTTTCCCCGCTAGGCGATCGCGACTCCTCGGGCCACAATCGGGCCGCCGCGTGATTGCTATCGCCGCAAGGGGAGGTCCGTGCGACAGGGGACGCTTCTCGTCAAGACGCACGGGCCGCTCGTGCGTGATCGGCTGCACCGCTCTTCGCCCGCCGCACCGTGACGATGCCCGCCAGCGAGGCGACCCGTCCGATCGTGATCGGCGATGCCGAGCCCGAGGCCCGGGCGCACCTCGCGGCCGCGCTGCGCCAGCACGGCTACGAGGTGCTCGAGGCCGAGAACGGTCTGGAAGCCTTGCTCTACGTCAAGCGCGTTCGCCCCGCCGCGGTGATCGTCACCCTCGACCTTCCCCGCGTCGCCGGCCTCGAAGTGCTGCGGCGAGTCCGGCTGTTCGATTCGAGCATCCGGGTGGTGATCGTGGGGGCCGCCGCACGAGCGGCGAGCGCAGAGGCCCTGGCGGCGGGGGCGGTCGCAGTTCTTCGGAAGCCCGTTCAGGCCAGCGACGTTCTGGCCGCGCTCAGTGGGCCGCCCCCGACCCCGCCGTCGGCGCCGTCCGCCGGCGCGGCGAAAGCCCCGGCCGTGCGCGGTCGCATCCTGATCGTCGACGACAACGCCGAGTTCTGCGCGATCCTCGAGGAAGCGCTCACCCCTCTCGGCCACGCCACGCAGATCGCCGGCGATGCCGCCAGCGCGCTGCGCGTGATCACACAAGGCCCGCCCGACGTCGTCCTGCTCGACATCGATCTCCCCGGCCTCAGCGGGATCGCGGCCCTCCCCGCGATCCACGCCATCGCCCCCGCCACCCGCGTCATCATGGTCAGCGGCACCAACGACGACGCCCTCGCCCGCCGCGCCCTGGCCCACGGCGCCTTCGACTACGTCGTCAAACCCGTCGACCTCGACCGCATCGTCGAAATCGTCGACCTCGCGCTGCTTGTTCTGACGAGGGACGAGCACACGCTCTGTCCGGCCCGCCGTGGAGCGGGTGGGGCTGCGCGCGTGAGCCCGTGGGCGCGCCCTCATGGCGAGCCGTCGTCGCCGTTGGAGCGCAGGGCCCGGCGAGCGAGCCACCAACGATTCAACTGGTCGCACCCCAGCCCCCATTGGGGGATGGGGGGCCGAAGCGAGCCGGGCCCGGAGCGAGCTACGGCGACAGGCGAGCCATGCGGGCGCGCCCACGGGCTCACGCGCGCCGGCCCCGCCCACTCCACGAAGCGCCAGACAGGAGAGCGCGCTAAGGCTGAGCGAGCAGCTCGCGGACGAAGGTCTTCGCGGTCGGCGTGGTCCAGTCACGCGGTCCGACGGCACGGCCGACGAGTCTCCCGCCGCGGTCGACGACGTAGATGGTGGGCGGGCCCCAGACGCCGTAGACGCGGCCGGTGACGTCGCCGCTTTCGTCGAGGAGCACGGGCGCGACGTAGCCGCGCTCCTTGCACGACCTTGCGGACGTGATCGGGCGACTCGCGAAAGTCGATCAGCAGGACTTCGAGACCCTTGATCTTTGAACTCACGGTACAGCGCGTTGACGGAAGGCAACTCCTCCCGACAGTCCGGTCACCAGGTGGCCCAGTAGAAGAGGAGGACGACCTTGCCCTTGTAGTCGGCGAGCTGGACCTTGCGGCCTTCGAGATCGGGCAGCGTGAAGGCCGGCGCCGCCTTCGGGGCGTCGTAGCGCTGGATGCTCAGCGCGGCGAAGTCGGGCGCACCGGCCGCCATGACGGGCAGCAACAGTGCGATCGCGAAGACGGCGGCCGGCCAGTGCTTCACGAGAGCTTGGCGTCCTTGACGGCCTTCAGGACCTCGTCGGGGTTGAGGAGGTCGAGCGGGTTGGTCTGGATCTTCTCGTAGCGAACCACGCCGTCCTTGTCGATGACGAAGTAGGCGCGCTTGGCGTAGCGATAGATCGGGCTCTGCTCGTTCGTCTCCAGTGCGTCCCAGGCGGGCAGCATCTGGCGGCGGAAGTCGGACAGCAGCAGGTGATGGATGTTGTTCTGCTTGGCGAATGCCTCGAGCGTGGCGGCGTGGTCGGCACTGACGCCCACGACCTGGGCGCCGGCGGCTTCGAACTGCGGCAGGGCCGCGTCGAAGTCGCGGATTTCCTTGCTTCAGGTGCCGGTGAAGGCCTGGATGAACGTGTAGACGACGACCGGGCCCTTGGCCGTCAGCTCACTGAGCTTGACCGGCTTGTTGCCCGGGCCGGTCAGCGTGAAGTCGGGCGCCTTCTCGCCGACCTCGACCGCCGGCCGGAGCCGCGAGTCCCGCCAGCAGGGCCAGGACCAGCGCGGCGACCACGAAACGTGCGGTGCGCATATAGGAACCTCCTCCTCCCCGAGAAAGGTTGGCCGATGCCGATATGGTATCGGCGACTGGCCAACCCGCCGAGAAATCGGCGGTTCCCGACGGCTACGATTTCCCGGTCAGCTCCTTTCGCACCAGGGCGGCGCCGGCCGCCAGCCCGCGCAGCTTCTGGTTGCACATGTAGCGCGGCGACCAGCCGAAGCCGCAGTCGGGATTCAGGGTCAGCTTCTCGGCCGGGCACACCTGGAGCACACGACGGATCCGCCGCCCCACGCTGTCCGCGGTTTCCTCCTGAAAGCCCTTCACGTCCACGACGCCGGCGCCCAGCTCACGCCCGCTCCCGTACTTCTGCCAGAGGTCCACCTCGCTCAGCTCGCGGCTGGCGAACTCCAGGACGAACTGATCCGCGCGAGCCGACAGGGCCCCGGGGAAGTACGGCTCGTAGGTGCGCGGAAAGCGCGAGCGGCCGAAGCGGTTGCCGAAGCAGATGTGGAAGCCCAGGCGGGCCTTCACGCCCTCGGTGGCCAGGTTGAAGAGGCGCGCCATCTCCTCACCGGAGACGTTGCCGCGGGCCGGCTCGTCGAGCTGGATCCAGTCGGCGCCCGCCGCGACCAGCGCCTTCAGCTCGGCGTTGATGACCTCCGCGAAGCGCTCGGCCACGTCGACCACGCCCTTGTACTGCTTGCCGGGATGGATGCGCGATCCGAAAGTGAGCGGCCCGGCACAGGTGGCCTTGGTGGCGCGCCCGGTATGGCTCTTCAGGTACTCGAACTCCTTCACGATGCCGAGGCCGCCCGCCGGCGTCTCGATGCGCCCCACCGCCTCGTAGCGCGTCTGCTGGTCGTAGCCCCAGGGCCCGACCTGGCGTCGCACCGGCAGCGGCTGGATGCCCTTGATGATGGCGTAGTACGAATCCACGTAGCCGTCGAGACGGCGCACCTCGCCGTCGGTGATGACGTCGATGTTGGCGCGCTCCATGTCGCGGATGGCCGTGTCGGCGGCGTCGTCGAACATCTCCTCGAGGTCGCCGGGACCGGCCTCGCCGGCCTCGTGCGCCTTGACCAGGGTGAACCACCAGCTGGGCTTGCCGTGAGAGCCGACCACCGAGGTCGGCAGAAGGGGCAGACTGCTCATGACGCTGTTCCTCCGATGCGACCCGGAACCCTCGCCGAGTCGTCGTCATTGTGTGCTAGCCTCCTTGAGAGTCCCCTGCGGGGCCCTGCGCCGACGGGATGGCGGCTGCGGCCGCCGTATTCTATCCCGGCGTTCTTTCGGTCGGCGGTGCTAGTATTTCCAGCCACGTAGCAGCGAGAGGGAACGCGTGTACGTACGCTTCTGGGGCACTCGGGGATCGATAGCCTCGCCCGGTGAGCGGCACCGTCCGCTACGGCGGCAACACCTCCTGCGTCGAGCTCCGCGCGGGGGACGGCACCGTCATCGTCCTCGACTGCGGCACCGGGGCGCGCGAGCTGGGCCTGCACCTGGTCCGGACGATGCCCTCGCCGCTGCGGCTGCACCTCTTCATCGGCCACACGCACTGGGACCACATCCAGGGCTTCCCGTTCTTCGTGCCGGCCTTCCTGCCCGGCGCCGAGCTGAACGTCTACGCGCCGCTCGGCTTCCAGCAGAGCCTGGAAGAGGCGATGGCCGGGCAGATGGAGTACTCCTACTTCCCGGTCAAGCTGCGCGACCTGCGCAGCCGCATCCACTTCAGCGAGCTCGAGGAAGGCTTCTTCCGGGTCGGCGACGTGCTGGTGGAGACGCAGTACCTGAATCACACGGCGCCCACCATCGCCTACCGGATGACCAACGGCGGCGCCACCGTCGCCTACGTGACCGACCACGAGCCGTTCTGGAAGTCGGAGGACGGCATCCTGCACCATCCCGGGTGACCAGCGGCACATCGCGTTCCTGCGGGGCGCCGACTTCGTCATCCACGATGCCCAGTACACCGACGAGGAGTACGCCAACCGCGTGGGCTGGGGCCACTCGACCATCGAGTACGCCACCGACGTGGCCCTGGCCGCCGGCGTCAAGCGCCTGGCCCTCTTCCATCACGATCCGACGCACGACGACGACATCATGGATCGCATGGAGGCCGCCGCGCGGGCGCGGGTCGCCGACTCCGGCAGCGGGCTCGACGTGTTCGCCGCGCGCGAGGGCCTCGAGGTCCACATCACCGGCAGCGCGCGGACCGCGCCGGTGTCCGAGATCTCGGCGTTGCGCCGCCGCCTGATCGCGGGCGCCCGCGTGCTGGTGGTCACGCCCGACGAGAGCCAGGTGGCCACGATCGAGGAAGCGCTGGCCGAGGACGGCATGGTGGCGCTGCCGGTGCCCGACATGCACGCCGCGCTGACGCGCGGCACCGAGCACCTGCCCGACGTGGCCATCGTGGACACCGGCCTGTCGCCCGGCGACGGCGCCGATCTCATTCCCGCGTTCCGCAGCCGGATGGGTCGCGCGAACTTCCCGGTCATCCTGCTGGCCGATCGGCCCGAGGCGACGGCGCTGCAGCGCGGTGAGGCGACCGACTATCTCGCCAAGCCCTACAGCCCGCCCATGCTGCGGGCCCGGGTGCGCGCGTGGCTGGCCCGCACGCGGGTGGCGTATGTGGATATTCCGACGCGCGACCACCGACGAGCCGGTGGTCACCGTCGAGGACGCCCGCGAGGACCGCGGCGCCAACCAGACCCTGCTGGCCAGCATGCTGGCCGCGGTGCCGCTCTTCCGCAACCTCACCCCGGCCCAGCTCAACCGGCTGGTCTCGCAGGCCACCGAGCAGGTCTATCCGGCCGGCCACGTGGTGACGCGCCAGGGCGAGCCGCCGCAGAATCTCTGGGTGCTGCTCTCCGGGCGGGTCCGCGTCGTCGAAGCGACCACCGACGGTCAGGCCGAGATGCTGCTGGGCGAGATCGGCAAGGCCGAGGTGTTCGGCGAGCTCGGCATCCTGCGCGAGCAGCCGCGCTCGGCCACGGTCATCGCGGTGGAGCGCACGCATTGCCTGGTGCTCCGCCACCACGATTTCATCAGCATCCTCGACGAGTCGGTCGACCTCGCCAACGGTCTGCTGCGCGTGCTGGCCTCCCGCCTCTACGATGCCGACCGCAAGCTGGCCCGCTACGCGCCCGACCCGCTCACCGGCCTCAACAGCCGCCGCGCGTTGCACGAGCAGTACCGCCGCATGGCGGCCGGCGCTCGTCGCCGCAAGACCGGGCTGCTGCTGATGGCGCTCGACGTACGCAACCTCAAGGCGGTCAACGACGCCTTCGGCTACGTGCTGGGCGATGAGGTGCTGCGCACGGTGGCCGACGCCCTCACCGAGGCCACGCGTACCACCGACGTGGTCGCACGCTACGGCGGCGACGAGTTCGCGGTGCTGCTGCTCGACGCCACCCCCAAGGACGTCGACGTCATCATCGCCCGCGTGCGGGACAAGCTCGCCTTGCTGGCCCAGCAGCGCCGCCTGCCGGTGAGCGTGGAGTGCTCGACGGGGATCGCGTGGAGTCAGAATCCGCCGGACACCGCCGAGGAGTTCCTGCGCGAGGCGGATCGCGACATGCACGGTCGCAAGGCGCGCGAGGCCGAGCGGCACGAGACCGCGTAGCTTTCCACCTCTTCGTCTTCTCCACCCGACGTGACCCTGACGATGCCTCATGACCACCAGCGCAACACCTCCGCCCGTGCGCGCACCCGGAGTTCACGCCCTCGTCGTCGCGCCCCTGCTGCTCGCGCTTCTTCTGTGGGTCGCCCGACAGAGGCGGCGTCGATTGACCGAGATCGCGGGTAAGGACGGGGACGGCCCCGTCACCGTCTACTATCCGTCCAGCAGCGAGGCGCAGACGGTCAAGCGCGGGCCCTTCACGTTCCAGATGGCCTGGCAGGGCGAGCCCGCGCGCGGCAACCGGCGGCTCATCGTCATCTCGCACGGTTCGGGCGGCTCGCCGTGGGTGCACGCCGATCTGGCGCGCACGCTGGTGGACGAGGGCTTCGTCGTGGCGATGCCCGAGCATCGGGGCGACAACTTCAGGGACCACAGCACGCCCGGACCCGAGAGCTGGCGCCGACGGCCGGCCGAGGGGTCACGCGCGATCGATGTGGTCGGGCAAGACTCTCGCTTCAAGCCGCTGCTCGCACTGGACAAGGTCGGCGTGTACGGCATGTCGGCTGGTGGTCACACGGCGCTCAGCTTGGCGGGCGGCCGGTGGTCTCCGGCGCGATTCAGGGAGCACTGCGACGCTGACATCGCGGACGATTTCTACGCGTGCGTCGGTCTCGCACTTCGGCGCCAGCGCAATTTCCTCGACGGCGCACGACAGACGATCGCGCTCTGGGTCATTCGTTTCAAGTTCAGCGATGCGACGTGGCAGACGTACCGTGACCCACGCGTCGCCGCGATCGTCGCCGCTGTGCCATACGCCGCCGACTTCGACATGACCTCGCTCGCCGCACCGCCGGTGCCGCTGGGGCTGGTGACCGCTCGGCTCGATGCGTGGCTCGTGCCACGCTTTCATGGCGACGCGGTGCTCCAGGCATGCGCCGCGTGCGAGCGATCGCCGATGTCCGCGATGGCGGTCACGGAGCGCTGCTGTCGCCTCTGCCGCCCGGTCTCACCGGTCTGGTTGGTGAATTGCTGAACGATCCACCCGGCTTCAATCGCGCGCGCACTGCCGGCGGTCGACCGCACGATCGCCGCGTTCTTCGCCAGGCACCTGCTTCCGTAGCGGCGTCGATATCGCGACGGCCGCGACGCGCCTTCACTCCAGGATTTCAAACGGCTCTTTCATCCCGTCTTGCGGCCCGCCTTCGCTGCCTCCTCGGCCTTCCGCAGCTCCTCCGCCTCGGCTCGCCTCGAGCGCGCGCTGCGCCTCCTCGGCGGCGGGTTCGGAGGCGCCAGACTCCACGTGGCGCCGGACGCCCTCACGATATTTCCGGTCGGCCGTGCGGTTGCCCTCACCTTCGTTCTTCGACTGAATCTTTCGTCGGTGACTCACTCATGACTCTTCACCTCGACCGGCTGAATGCGCGCTGCAAGACGTATACCCTCAGCGGGGGCGCCCCGTCGGACGTACGGGCGAGAACCTTGCAGGGTGCCCCGCAAACGCGTGCCGGGCGACGTGGGATCACATGGCCCTCGTCGTCGAGGGCCTTCGCTCGTGCTCGCGCGCGGCGGACCTCGGTTCGCACACCTCGCCGGCCAGTCGGGTCCAGGCATGGTGCCGACATGGATCGGTGACAGAGTGGGCCTGCGACTGGACGGATCTCGCTCGACCGCCTCCACTTGCCGAGCCGAGCCATGTCCGCAGCCGCGACTCTGCTTGCGCGACGCTCATGCTCGGGCAGCCTCGCACGGCGCATCGCGGCGTCACAACGCCGGTGTGCGTCTTGGCCAGCATCTCGCTGCGGTGATGCATACTCCGCGAGGCCGATGACTCTTGGCGCGCTCGCCCGGACGGGCCGCTCATCGCTTCGCGCAAATCACTCGACGACCTGCATCGACGCGACGTGATCTGCGGTCCGATGCGAGTCTCCGAGCCGGGCGCATTGCGCGACGCCACGCTTCGCGTCGGTACCTGCCGGAGCGACCCCGGGATGCCTCGGGGCGCTCCGTGCGGCTCAACGCGTCGGCTGTGGATCGGTGCTCGCCGGCGTGTGGAGATACGCCGTCCGATCTGCCGCCCCGCCCGCGCTGCCCGTCGATCGGAACCGCGCCGAATCGAGCCGGATCAGCGAAGACCCTCGTCGGTGTCGGGGGCACCGCACTCGTCCGTCGCGCGCTGAACGGGGTACGTCTTGTTGTGCGTTGAGGGATCGCGCCGAATCCAGCTCGACCTGCCGGCAGCCGATGCCCGATGTTCTGCCATCAGCGTGGGGTGCGGGCCAAACCGGATAGAGGCCGGCATGGTCGGTGGCGCAACCTGGTCGCCCATCTGCGGCATCTCAAGGGCAGGAGGCGGGACCGGCAAGTTGCTGGCGGACGTCCCGGTGGCGTTCGTGGCTTCGGAGCGAGTGTGCGTGCCGTCTTCCACTGGCCATGCGTCTCCGCCCAACGTCGGCGCGTGATACGCTTCGTCTCGCTGGCGGCATCGTCGAAGGGTGGGCGCATCGCCCCACTATCGGCTACCAGCACGCGACGCATCGATGAACGCACACGCGCGATTCGCCACGCACCTTACATTCGCGTCGTCCCACCCTGGCGGTCTCCGGTGGCGTGGGTACAGACCGCACCGACCATTGAAGCCGGGCCCCAGCACTGGTTCCGGGTGAGCAGGATGGTCGTCCGCCGGACAGTTCGGCGGCCACCATCAAGGGCGAGCATCTTCGCGACTGGCAGTCCTGGGCGACGAATGTTCACCTGCAGAATGGTGCCGTTCGGATGCCGCCGTCACTCGTCGGCCGCAGGCTATCAGCTGGGCGAGAGGTGATATTCCGTAGCGGCCGGCGACAGCTCTCGCCGCCGAGATGGTCACGGGCGCGGCTACTGATCGCGTTACGGCTCGTTTCGTGGCGATCTCGTCCTGGCTGGATCGGGGGTACTCAGGCGCCCTCAGCCGCCGCGGCCGCCTCGGTGGAGGGACGAAATCGCGTAGCGGGATCCCTCTGCGCTTTCGCTCGGGCACCGCCGCTCGTTCTGGCGTCGCTGATCTCCGGGCGCGCCCAGCAGTCGGAGGAACTGCTTGCAGTGCAAGTCGTGCCATCACAGGGCCCCGCCGGTGCTAACCCTGGCCGTACGTCAGGTTCCAGGGATCGCTGTCCACGTGCTTCTGATCCCGCGTCGAGCTGCCGAGCTTCACCTGGGCGATCGGGCAGTCCGGAGAGCTGCGTGGAACAGGCGGCGACGCCCATTTGACCAGGATGTACCCGGCGAGCGCGGTCACGATGACGAGACCCAACATGCGTCCGAGCGCCGAAGCTTTGGCGCTGATCACGACGATGGCGTCGCTGAAGAAGTATCCCAACGCCAGCCACGTGCCCGCCCAGAGCACCACGCCCGCGAGATCGTAAAGAGCGAAACGCAGTCGCGCGATTTCGAAAACGCCGGCGAGCGGCGGCATGACCGTGGTCAGGCCGGGGACGAACTTTGCGGCGGAGCATTGCTCCGTGCGCCGTCACGGGCGAAGGGTACTTCTTGGCTCGGTGCAAGCACGAGTCGGGCTCCGATCCGGCGGTGACGACGGTTGCCAGAGGATGTCGACCATCCTCTCCGAGCGCGACTACTTTGGTTCAAGGCCGCGACGAGGCCGACCTCCCCAAGCGACGAGCCACGCGCGCCGAATACGTGGGAAGCTCGGAGTCACGGCGATCACCCTCGGACAAACCGCGACAGCAACGAGTGCTCGGCCGCAGCGGCAGCTCGTCCCAGCCGAAGACGCGTCGAGGGAATGTCAGGCGCCGGTACTCGACGGGGGACGCCCACATGCGGTGAACTCTCGTTCACCGCTTCCCGTAGTCCGTGAAGACGTAGTCTCTTGTCCTCACGATCGTGTGGCACGCCAGCCCGCACTTGGCGTCGTTCCCCTGCGGCGGCTCGTCGGCCGTGGTGGCCGGCGTGAACTTATCGGACGCGGCATCATACTTGAAGGCGCCCCATCCCCATCCGCCGCTGTCCGCGAACTTCTTGCTGTCCTTCACCATGAAGTCGACGTCGTTCAGGCTTGCCGGCACCGTCGCAGTGGGGAGCGCCTCGAGCATCTTCGGTTTCCAGTGGATCTTCGCCATCTTGGAGCCGTCGGGGAACGGCTTGCCGTTGCCCGGGATGCCGGACTGGTAGGCCTTGATCATCACGGGATTGGCGAGGATCACCGCCATGACCTTTTCGTTGTGACTGATGGCGACCGTCTGCCAGCTCTCGTATCCTCTGAACTCGGAGAATGCGAGCCCATTCGGCACTCGCACGGCTGTACTTGGCCTGGCCAGTGTCCTGCGCGGAAATGGCGCCGCCGCCCAGGACGGCGAGCACCGAGACAGCGAGCGAGACCACAACGATCACCACCCTCTTGTTCTTCATCGCCACTCTCCTCGTGTCTACCGGTTGCCAGCTACCGCGAGAACTAGCACGCCGCGCGCAGCTCCGCTGCGAAGAGGTCCGGCGGCGGCCTACTCCTTGGGCTTGAGCAGTATCTGCAGCTGTCGGAGGGCCTCGGCGTCCTGGGGGCTGGGCGCCGGAGGATTGCACCGGGGATCGGTCCGCTGCAGTGCGCCGATCATGGCGCGCGTCACGGGGATGGGCTGGCAGCCATGGTCGCTCTCGCACACGAGATCCCACTCGGGGCGGGCCGCGATGTGACAGGCGAAGCAATTGCCGCCGAAGCGATTGACCACGTCGGCGAAGCCTCGCTTGCGGATCTGCGTGCCGTCCTTGGAGACATCGAGCTCGAAGAACTCCCAGTCGCGCGTCGCCACGTTGAAGCCCTTCTCTCGCTTCACCATGGCCTCCCCGGGGATCAGCTGGATGACCGAGCCGGGTGGATAGACCGCCCCGGTCGCCGACTTCGCGGCCGCCACTGTCGCGGCCAGGTCGCCGCGCAGATTGTCCACGTAGAACTGGCGCACGGGCGTCATGGCGGTGATGCAGCGAAACGAGGCGGCGTCGATGACGGTGGGGTCGGCGGCCTCGGCCAGCCCGATCGCCAGCAGGACGGCGGCACCGATGCCCAGTACCATTGCGTAGAAGATCTTGGCAAGGGTCATGGTGGGCTCCCTTCTACTGAGGTCGAGCATACCGATCAATGAGATGTCCCGCCCGCCTGGAGCGATTCGACCGGACGATCCTCTTGCGTGACGGCACCCGCGTCCGCATGCGTCCGATCGTGGCGGACGACGCTCCGCGCCTCGTGACGCTCTACGATCACCTGAGTCGCGACACGCGCTATGGCCGTTTCTTCTCGGTCATGCAGCGGTTGCCGCCCGACTGGGCGCGCTTCCACGCCAACGTTGACTACGAGTCCCGGCTGGCGCTCGTCGTCGAGCTGCCTGAGGATCCCGATACGCTCATCGCCGTGGCGCGCTACGAGCCGTCCGTCGAGCCCGGGGTGGCCGAGGTCGCGTTCGTCGTGCAGGACGGCTGGCAGGGTCGCGGGCTCGGCACGGTGCTGTTCGGCGAATTGCTGGCCGCGGCGCAGCGAAGGTATCGAGCGGTTTCGCGCCTGGGTCCTGGCCGACAACCGCCGCATGCTCGGCCTCATCGCCCGACTGAGCGAGGTCAGCCAGCGTTCGATCGATCAGAGTGTGGTCGAGCTGACCTTCACGGCGCGGCCGGAGAAGTCGTCGACAAGCTGAGGATGAAACGCGGTCTCGGCGCCTGGCTGGGTGGCAGCCAGGCCGCTACGATTCCGGCGGCCGCCGCGTGGCCCAGGGGCGGAGCGCCTCGAATGCCGCCGCGGCGCGTAGCACCAGCGCGTCCTCGAGGCGCCGGCCGACGATCTGCAGCCCGACCGGCAGACCGCGCGCCGTCCAGCCCGCCGGCACGGAGACGGCTGGCTGGCCGCTGTAGTTGAACGGATAGCAGAGCGTCCAGCCCAGGTGCGTCACCGCGCGGCCGGCCACCTCGCGAGGACCGACGAGGCCGAGCGGGAAGGCCGGCAGACAGAGCGTCGGCGTCAGCAGCAGATCGTACCGCTCGAAGAATCTCCTGAGCGTGTCGACCAGCGCCTGACGGGCGGCGACCCCCCGGACATATTCCCCCACGCTCATGCCGGCCGACGCTTCGGCGTACTGCACCAGCTCCGGGTCCATCTGCGCCTTCTGCTCGGGCGAACGGGCGGCGTGCGCGCCCGCCTGGGCGCCACCATAGAGTGTCTTCAAGATCATGCCCGGATCGCCGAGGTCCGGGCTGGCCTCCTCGACCTCCAGGCCGATCTCCGCAAACGCGCGCGCGGCGGCCTCGGCGATCTTTCGCGTCTCCGGCTCGACTGGCGCGAAGCCGAGGTCCGCCGACCAGGCGACGCGCACGGGCGCGCCGCCCCGCGTGACTGCGAGCGGCTCGCGGCAGGTGGTCAGGTAGTCCGTGCCGTCGTCGGGGAGCGCGAACTGATCGCGCCGATCGTGACGGGCGATCGCGTTCATCATGAGGGCCACGTCGCGTACGGTGCGCGCCAGCGGGCACACGTGGGCCACCAGCTCGTTGCCCCCGGCCGCCGGGTGCATCGGCACTCGGCCGAAGGTGGGCTTCAGGCCGACGAGCCCGCAGAAGCTGGCCGGAATGCGAATCGAGCCGGCGCCGTCGGAGCCGAGCGCCAGCGGCGCCAATCCCGCCGCGACGGCGGCCGCACCGCCGCCGGTGGATCCACCCGGCGTGCGCGTGAGATCCCACGGGTTGCGCGACTCCCCGAACAGGGCATTGTCGGTCGAGCCGCGCCAGGCGAACTCGGGGAGGTTGGTCCGGCCCACGAAGATCGCGCCGGCGGCCCGCAGCCCGCGCGACGCTCGGGGCATCCTCGGGCGCGACGAACTCCGCCAGCAGGCGCGAGCCGAACGTGGTCCGCTCGCCGGCGGTCCAGAGGTTGTCCTTGATCGACACGGGAATGCCGTGGAGCGGGCCGAGCGGCCCGCCGGCCATCACCGCGTGCTCGGCCGCGCGCGCGTCGGTCAGGGCCCGCTCGGCGTGAACGAGGACGTAGGCGCCCAGCCGCGGGTTCAGTCGCTCGATGCGCTCCAGCACGGCGCGGGTGATCTCGACGGGCGACAGCGCGCGGTGACGAATCAGCGCGGCCAGCTCGACGGCGGGGGTGAAGCAGAGATCCGTCGCGTCCACGTCAGCGCCCCGCGGTGCGGAGCGCGGCGGCGATCCGCTCGGGGGTGAACGGCTGGCGACCGGCCGTCGCGCCGAGCGGGGCCAGCGCGTCGGCGACGGCGTTGGAGATCGCCGCCGCGGCGCCCATCACGCCGCCCTCGGCCATGCCCTTCATGCCGAGCGGCGTGTTCGGGATCGGGCCGTTCGAGATGCTCGATCTCGAACGAAGGCACGCGCGCGGCGATCGGTATGGCGTAGTCGAGGAGCGTCGCGCTGAGATTCTGTCCGTCGGCGTCGTAGACGATCTCCTCCAGGAGGGCGCCGCCGAGGCCCTGCGCGGTGGCGCCGTGAAGCTGTCCCTCGACGATGCGCGGGTTCAGCATTCGCCCGCAGTCCTCGACGATCGTGTACTGCAGGATGGTCAGGGCGCCGGTCTCCGGATCGATCTCGACACGGCAGATGTGGGTGCCACTCGAGAACGTCAGCGGCGGTGGATCGAACGCGTGCGTCGCCTCGAGTCCCGGCTCCATCCCGACCGGCAGCTCGGTGGGCGCGAGGTACGCCTTCTGGGCCAGCTGGCCGATCGTCATGCTGGAGGCCGGCACCCCCCGCACGCGCACGGCCCCCTCGACCAGCTCGAGATCGTCGAGCGGCGCTTCCAGCAGATGCGCCGCGATCCGCAACAGCTTGTCCTTGACGATGCGCACCGCGCCGAGTGCGGCGCCCGCGCTCACCACGCCACCGCGAGCGCCGCGCGTCCCCATGCCGTACGGCGCGGCGGCGGTATCGCCGGACTGCACGCGCACCTTCTCGATCGGGACGGTCAGCGCGTCGGCCAGCGCCTGGGCGACCGTCGTCAGATGTCCCTGGCCCTGGCTGACGACGCCGATCTGCGCGGAGACGGCGCCGCTCGGCTCGATGCGGACGATGGCGGCGTCGTGGCCCGATCCCGGGATGCCGGCCGTCTTGTAGAACTCCGAGCCGTACGTGTTCGGCTCGACGTAGGTGGCGATGCCGATCCCGACGATGCGCCCGGCCGCGCGCGCCTCGGCTTGCTGGCGCCGCGCCTCCTGGTAGTCGAGCATCGCGAGCGCGCGCTCGAGCGTATCTCTCGGATAGACCGACCGGTAGATGAGCTTCGTCGCCGTCGTGTAGGGCAGGTCCGAGTCCGCGATCATGTTTCGACGCCGGACCTCGACGGGATCCAGGCCGAGCGCACGCGCCACGGCCTCGATGGTGCCCTCGGTGACCCAGCTGCAGATCAGCATCGGCGCGCGGTACGGACCGGCCGGGCACTTGTTGGTCAGCACGGCGGTGATCGCGTAGCGGTAGTCACGCAGTCGGTAGGCGCCGGGCACCATCATGCCGATGACGCGCGCCATGTAGTTCGCCGGAAAGTACGCGTAGGCGCCGAAGTCGGTGAGGATCTGGACGTCGAGGCCCACGATGGCGCCGTCCGCCTTCACCGCCGCCCGCACGTCGACGATGTCTTCCCGCGCGTGCAGCGACGCCAGGAGGTTCTCGCGACGGGTCTCGATCCAGCGCACCGGCCGGCCCAGCAGGCGGGAGGCGGCGGCCGTGGCCAGCTCCTCGCGGTAGAGCGGAATCTTCTGACCGAAGCCGCCGCCGACGTCGGGCGTGATCACCCGGACCGCGCTCTCCGGGATCCCGAGCCGGGCGGCCAGCGCCGAGCGCATCGGATGCGGGATCTGTGTCGAGTGCCAGAAGGTGAGCGTGTCGTCGCCGGGCTGCCAGCTCGCCAGGCAGCCGCGCGGCTCCATCGGTACATGCGTCTGGCGGCCCTGGTGGAACCGCACCGCGACGACACGGTCGGCCGCGCCGAGGGCGGCGGCGACGTCACCGTGGGCGAAGACGCCGTGATACGCGCGATTGGCGGCAATCGTCTCGTCGACCAGGGGCAGGCCGGGATCCTGCGCGCGCTCGGGATCGACCACCGCCGGCAGCGGAGCGTACGTCGACGTCGACGAGGGCGCACGCGTCCTCGACCTGCTCGCGCTGCTCACCGATCACGCAGGCCACGAGATCGCCGGCGAAGCGGACCTTGTCCGTCGGCAGGGTCGCCATCTCCATGGGCAGACAGCCCCTCGATCGGGGGCGCGATCCGTGAGCGGCGTCGTCACTCCGCGCGAGGTCGGCGCCCGGTCAGCACCGCCGCGATGCCCGGCTGGCGGCGCGCGGCATCGGCGTCGATGCGAACGATCCGTGCGTGGGCGTGCGGGCTGCGGACGAACGCGGCGTGCAGCAGGCCCGGCACGGTGAGATCGCCGACGTAGCTGCCGCGCCCGAGGACCAGCTTCTTCGACTCGCGCGGGCTCAGCGCCGCGCCGACGTAGGACATGGCCGGTCATGATACTCGCTCTGTGCTACCTTCGCGCGGGAGGCAGGCATGACGGACGCGGCGGATCCCCAGGGCAATCCGATCGGCACCGAGCTGGTGTACGAAGACGACAGCGTGCGGGTCTGGAGAATCGAGCTGGCCCCGGGCGAGACGGCCGGCTGGCACACGCACTACCTGGACTACACCACGGTCGTCGTCGAGGGCGACCTGGTCGAGCGCCCGAACGCCGACGGCACGGTGGATCGGATCGAGGTGAAGCCGGGCGCGATCATGCGCTGGAACCAGGGCACCCTGCGGCACGCGCTGCGCAACATCGGAACCAAGACGTTCCGGAACGTCATCGTCGAGGTCAAGGGCCGGACGACCGGCGCCCGAGAGGAGACGCGATGAATCCGCAAGCGTTGTCCCGGCGCGACACGCTCCGCCTCCTGGGCCTGACCACCGCGGCGACGGTGCTGCGCTCCGGCTCGCCGGCGGGCGCCGCGGCGAGCGGCGAGGTCAAGGTCGGCCTCGCGGCCGAGCCGAACACCTTCGACCCGCATCTGACCGTGGGGCGCAACAGCCAGATCTTCATCGCCAACGTCTACGACGGCCTGACGGCGCGCGATGCCCAGGGCAACCTGGTGCCCAGCCTGGCCGAGTCGTGGAAACGATTGAACGCGACCACGTGGCAGTTCACGCTGCGCCGGGGCGTGAAATTCCACAACGGCGACGACTTCAACGCGGAAGCGGTGAAGTTCACGCTCGATCGCGCCACGAATCCCGAGACCAAGGCCACCATCAGCTCGGAGCTCAGCACGATCGCCGCGACCGAGATCGTGGACCCGTTCACCGTGAACGTGACGACCAAGACGCCCGACTTCCTGCTGCCGGTGCGCCTGGGCGAGCTGTTCGGCCTCATGCTCTCGCCCAAGCACACCAGCGCCATGGGCAAGGAGGCCATCGCCACCAAGCCGAACGGCACCGGTCCGTTCAAGCTCGTGACCTGGGCGAAGAACGAGCGGCTGGTGCTCGAGGCCAACGAGAACTACTGGCGCGGCGCGCCGAAAGTGAAGACCCTCGTCGTCCGCCCGATCCTCGAGGACGCCGCCCGCATCGCCGCCCTGCAAACCGGCGAGGTCGATCTGATCGCACCGGTGCCGCACGTGCGCATCGCCGAGCTCTCGCGGAACGACAAGCTGGCGATCAAGACGATCGCCGCGCCGCGCATCTTCCACGTCACGATCGACGTGCGCAAGCCGCCCTTCGACAACGTCAAGGTCCGTCAGGCGCTGAACCACGCGGTGGACGTGAACGCCATCGTCAAGACGCTCTATTTCGGCCACGGTACCCGCCTGGCCACCGTGGTGGACAAGGGCGCGCTGGGCTACGACCCCGGCGTGCCACCCTACGCGTACGATCCGAGCAAGGCCAAGGCGCTGCTGGCCGAGGCTGGCTTCCCGAACGGCTTCGAGATCGAGTTCGACAGCTTCACCGGGAGCATCGCCGATCACTCCAAGCCGGCCGAGGCGATCGTGGGCTATCTGCAGAAGGTCGGCATCCGGGCCAAGCTCAACGTCTTCGAGTTCTCCGCCTTCGGCCCGCGCCGGGTGCAGAACACGACCTCGCCGCTGTTCATCTACAGCATCGGCGACGCCTATCTGGAGCCCTCGTGGGTGATCCGCTGGCTCACCCAGGGCGGGCTCGGCATGCACTACAAGAACCCCAAGCTGGACGAGATGCTCACGAAGATCGAGGCCACCGACGATCCCAAGAAGCGCGCGCCGATGTACAGCGACGTGCAGAAGCTCATCAAGGACGAGGCGCCGTTCATCTTCCTCTATCAGGCCGACGCCGCGTTCGGGATGAGCGCCCGGGTCGATTACACGCCGCGCCCCGACGAGACGCAGTGGCTCTATCCACTCAGGCTGAAAGGCTGAGCGCCTCTTGACGTGCGCGCCTACGTCGCGGGCCGGCTGGCCACCGCGGTCCTGGTCATCCTGGGGGTGTCGGTTGTCTCGTTCTTCCTGACGTTCCTGACCGGCGATCCCGCCGAGATCATGCTGCCGCCGGGGGCGACGGCGGCGCAGATCGAGAAGTTCCGGGCCGAGTGGGGCTTCGCCGACCCGCTGCCGGTGCAGTACTGGCGGTTCCTGACGCGCGCCGTCCACGGCGACTTCGGCGTCTCGCTGCGGCACGGCCAGTCGTCGCTGCCGCTGATCGTCGCGCGGCTGCCCGCCACGCTGCAGCTCACCGTGACCGCGATGCTGCTGGCCATCGTGCTGGCCGTGCCGCTCGGCGTACTGGCCGCCACCCACCGCGGAGGCCCGATCGATCTCGCGGCGATGAGCGTGGCCCTGGTCGGTCAGTCGGTGCCGAACTTCTGGCTGGCGATCATGATGATCCTGCTCTTCGCCGTCTCGTGGGGTCTCTTGCCCACGTCCGGGCGCGGCGGCGTCGCGCACGTCGTGATGCCGGCCGCCGCCATCGCGATCAACCTGATGGCGCTGCTGACCCGGCTGGTGCGCTCGACCATGATCGAGATGCTCTCGGAGGACTACGTGCGGACGGCGCGCGCCAAGGGGCTGCGCGAGCTGTTCGTGACCGGCCGTCACGCCTTGCCCAACGCGCTGATCCCGCTGGTCACCGTGGTCGGACTGCAGTTCGGCTACATCCTCGGCGGCGCGGTGGTGATCGAGACGATCTTCACCTGGCCGGGCGTCGGGCTGTTCACGATCCAGGCGATCCTGAACCGCGACTATCCGGTGGTGCAGGCGGCGGTGGTCGTCCTGGCCACGGCCGTGGTGCTGATCAATCTGGCCGTGGACCTGCTGTACGTCTGGCTCGACCCGCGCATCAGGGTGACGTAGATGGCGCAGGGATTGGCGCGGCGCAGCCCTCTGGCCAGCGCCGGCGCGCTGATCGTCGGCCTGGTCATCGTGGCCGCGCTGGCCGCACCGCTCCTGGCCACCACCGATCCGATCGAGCAGGACCTCTCGGTGGCGCTCCAGCCGCCGTTCTGGCGAGCAGACGGTTCACTGCACCACCCGCTGGGCACCGACCACCTCGGCCGAGACGTCTACTCGCGCCTGGTCTACGGCGCCCAGATCTCGCTGACGATCAGCGTCCTGGCCGCCTGTCTCGGCGCCGCGGTGGGCGTGGCCGCCGGGCTGGTGGCCGGCTACCGCGGCGGGCGAGTGGATGCCGTCATCATGCGGATCGCCGACCTGAACCTGGCGTTCCCCCTGATCCTGCTCGCCCTGGCGGTCGTGGCGCTGCTCGGCGCCAACCTGCGCAATCTGGTGATCGTGATGGCGATCACCACGTGGATGATCTACGCGCGCGTCGTGCGCGGGCTGAGCCTCGGGCTGCGCGAGCGCGAGTTCGTGCAGGCGGCGCGCGCGCTGGGGGCGCGCGACGCGCGGATCATCGTCCGCCACGTCCTGCCCAACGTGGTGGCGCCGGTCATGGTCATCTGGACGCTCGAGGTGGCGCGCATCATCCTGATGGAATCGGCGCTCTCGTTCCTGGGGCTGGGCGTGCCGCCGCCGACGCCGACGTGGGGCCGGATGCTGGCCGAGGGGCGCGACTACCTGACGGTGGCCGGCTGGATCGCGATCTTCCCGGGGCTCGCCATTCTGGTCACGGTGCTCGGGATCAACTTTCTCGGCGACGGCCTGCGCGACCTGCTCGACCCGCGCCTGCGGCGGCAGACGTGAGCGCCTGGCGGCCTCACTCCTCGACTCACGCACTTCCGGAGCGCCGGGCGCGGACCCGCTCGAGCGCAGCGGCGCTTTGCGGCTTGATCAGCAGCAATACGACCTCGGGGTGGACTTTCTTGACGCGGTCTTCGATGTCCGCGACGATCGCTTCCACGTCGGCCGCGGAGAGCGTGTCCATGAAGTCCGCAGACATCGCCGCCACCACCTGGTCCGGCCCGAGATGGACCGTGAACAGCCCATTCGTTCGCTCGACCCCCGGCTGCGCACTGGCGATCGCGCAGATCGACGCGACCACTTCCGACGCGGCGGGCTCGCCGATGAGGAGGCCCTTGCTCTCGACGGCGAGGAACAGGGCGACGAGGCCGAGCAGGAGCCCGATGCCGATGGACGCCGCCCCGTCCAGCTCCGGCCGCCCCAGCACGTGGCTCGCCGTGATCCCGGCCAGCGCGATCATCAGCCCGATCAGCGCGGCGGTGTCCTCGAAGAGGACCATGAACATCGTCGGGTCCTTGCTCTGACGCGCGGCCTCGAGATACCCGCGCTTGCCCTTGGCGGCCCGGAACTCCCTGATGGCCACGCCCCAGGAGCCGCCCTCGAACACGAGGGCGAGTCCCAGGACCACGTAGTTCACGATCGGGTGCGACATCGGCGCCGGAGCGAGGATGTGACGGACGCCCTGGTACAGCGAGACACCGGCGCCGAGCGTGAAGATCGAGCAGCGCAACGATGAAGCTCCAGAAGTAGAGCTCGCGACCGTGGCCCAGCGGGTGGAGCTCGTCGGGTGGCTTCGCCGCCCGGTGGAGCCCGTACAGCAGCAGAATCTCGTTGCCGGTGTCGACGAGCGAATGAATGGCCTCGCTGGCCATGGCCGAGCTGCCGGTGAGGCCGCTCGCCACGAACTTCGTCGACGCGACGAGGAGGTTGCCCACCAGGGCTGCGTAGATGACCCGTTTCGAGGCGCGGCTGGCCATGTCGCGGCTAGAGCCCGTACAGACGCTCGGCGTTCTCCCTCGCGATGAGGGAGGCCACGCGAAGCGCGCTCGTCAGGCTCCAATCACCTGATCGGATCCAGCGACCGACCACGGTCGAGAACGCCCGTCGCCACAACAGCGCCCCGAGATAGTGCAGCTCGGCCGGTCCCCAGGCGTCGGAGGAGAACAGCTGCTTGGCGAACGGAGCGACCTCGAGGGATTCCGCGACGATCTGCGCCGACTGCGTTCCGACGTAGTTGACGGCGACGCCAACGTCGAACGACACGTTCGGGTAGATGTGCGCGAGGTACCCCGCTTCTCGGTGGTACGGATAGCAGTGCAGCAACAGGATCGGCGTACCCGATGGTTCACTGTGCCGGATGAATTCGGTCAGCAACAGGGGGTTCGCGCGCGCCAGGTGCAGGTCCGAGTCTCCGAACCCGACGTGAATCTGCAGGGGCAGGTGCGCATCGATACCCGACCACAAACCGAACCGCAACAGCGTGGGATCGGTGAGGCGAACGCGTTGCCCCGCGTCGATGGCCGCGAGCCATGCCGATGCGGCGCGGGTCACGGCGCCCGGCTCGGGTCGGGCAGGATCGAGCTCGAACCCGTGCCGGTATGCGACCACACTCTTCGTTCCGACCGCCCCGGCCTGCAGCCGGCCGTGAAGCCGATCGAGGAATGCCTTGGCGAACCCGTCCGCGCTCGCCCCGACGGCGACCTCCTCGGCCACCGACTCGAGGCGAACGATCTCCCGCGCGTGACCGCCGGAGGATGCGGCCATGCCCTGCAGGTCGAGCAGATCGCCGGTGGCGAAGCCCGTGTCGACCAGGTAGTGCGAGACACCCGAGGATCCAAGGAGGCGACGATTCGTCTCCTCGGGCCCGAGCTCGGCACGACGAGCGAGGTACTCGTCGGGCGACGCGTGCGGTGGGAGCCCCAGCATCGGCGCGCACCAGCGCAGGATCGCAAACCCCAGTTGCGAGTCAAACGACGTCGTCCCCGCGGCGATCGCCCGATCCGACTCCGTGATCGACCGCTCGAACGCGACCCGGTTCAGCGAAACCCGGAACGCGCCGTGGACGTGGTGGTCGATCAGCGGCAGCGCGTTGACGGCCTCCTCGAACGTGCGCGCGTCCCGCTCGGGGCCAGTCACTTCTCAGACCGACCAGGCGAAACGGAACCGCTCGACCAGGTCTTCGATCGACACACCTCGCGCGATGGCCACCTCGTGCCGCCGGACCGCCACGAGTGCCTCGAGCAGCGCTCCGCCAAGGATCTCTCCGGCGGCCTTGGAGTGCTCGAGCGCATCGAGCATCGCCCCCTGGTCTGATTGCAGGCGGACGATCCCCGCCTGGGCCCGCTGCTCATCGGACATCGTGCCCGGGTTGCTCGTCGTCTCGGCGGGCAGCGACACGCCTTCCTGGAGTCCCCTCCGCGCGAGGCCGACCAGCATGGCGTTGACGACGTACGGATTCGCCGACGGGTCGATGCACTTCACCTCGACATTCGCTCCGCGAGGATTGCCGGCCGTGCCGGCGCACAGGCGAACGGCGGCCTCGCGGTTCTCGAGCCCCCAACACGCGAACGCCCCCGACCAGTGGCCCGGCTGCAGGCGCAGGCCGGAGAGCATCGACGGCGCGAGCACGCCGATCACCTCGGGAATCCACCGGACGAAGCCGCCGACGATCGCGGCTCCGCCATCCGTGAGTCCGTGCGGACCCTGGCCGCCCGAGAGCAGTGGCGCGCCAGCCGCACGAACGACAGGTGGACGTGCGCGCCGTTGCCGACACCCGCGGCGAGGGGGCGAGGCGAAAACGACAACCGCAGTCCGTGGCGTCGACCGACCCGGCACAGAAGGATCCTCGCCAGGACGTTGCGGTCGGCCGCCTGCAATGGCGCCGCCGGCGCGACCGATAGCTCGATCTGACCGGATCCGTATTCGGCGTGGAGCTGCTCGATCGACAGCCCCGCGCGGTCGAAGTCCCGGTGGACGTCGTCCACGAAGGCGGCATGCTCGAGCAGCGGCGCGAGGCCATAGGCGGGGCCGCCGTGCCCGGCAATGCGTCCGGTCGTGGCGTCGAAGGCGACGAACTCGATCTCCGTGGCCGCGAGAATCTCGAGCCCCTCGGCCTCGGCGGCCGCCTGCTGCCGGCGCAACGTTCCCCGGGGGCAGAACGCGAGCGCGCGTCCGTCCTGATCGGTCAGCTCCGTCGGCGCCCACGCCGATCCGTCCGCGATCGACACGGCGGCGTCCAGATCCGCGCGCAGCCGCATGTCCCCGACGACACCGAAGCTCGGCGTGAACGCGATGCCATCGTCGGCGCAGAAGATCACCCAGACCGGCGAGGCGCCAAGCCCGGGCGAATGGAAGACCGAGGCGCGCTCGATCGGGACCTGCTTGGCGCGCAGCACCCCGGCGGAGTCCACGAACGTGCCGCGGAGAATCCGGGCGCCGGCCTTGCTGAGCGCACGCGTTCGTGCAGCGACGTGGGCTGCGGACAGCGTGCCGAGGTGCTCGCGTGTCGTCAGCGCGGATCGAGCTCGGGTCGAATCAGTACGGGGCGTCAGTGGATTTGTCCCCCTTTGGCCAGTCCCGCGATGTTGCGGCGAAGTCTGGGGCGGCCGGCGTATTTGTCGATCCTACTCCGTCGGCGCGGCACTCGAGATGGCTTCGGCTTCAGGCGCCCTTTGGTCGTGGCGGCGCAACCCGGCGGCCATTCATGGCATCCCAAGGTACGGGAAGGATGGAGACCAACGATGCTGCTGGCGAACGTCGTGCTCGTGATCCTGACGATCGGGGCGTGCGTGCTCCTCACGCTGGATTCGACTCCGGCCAAGGCCGTGCGGTATGCCTACGCGCGCTGGCGACATCGCCGGAAGGTGGGCGCATCGTCCCACGATGAGCACCAACACGCGGTCCGGTATCGGACGCGCCCCAATCAAGCCTGAGCCGCGCGCCTTGGGTCTCAGCGGGCCAGCACGGCGCCCGGGATGTTGCGCAGGTTGGAGCGGGCCAGCTCCAGCATTCTCCCGACCCCTCCGCTCAGAACCACCTTGGTGGCGGCCAGGGCGAAGCCCGTGACCTGCGCGCCGCTGATGTGCGGCGGGATGCGAGAGCGCGTTGGGGTCGGTGACGAGGTCCACGAGCGCCGGGCCCGGGTGGGCGAGCGCATCCGCGAGTCGCCGCCCGGACGTCCGCCGGCTGCTCGATCCGGATCGCATGGATGCCGGCCGCGCGGGCGATCGCCGCGTAGTCGACGGGGGCGTGGTCGGTCTCGAAGTCGGGAACGCCGGCGACGAGCATCTCCAGCTTGACCATGCCGAGCGAGGAGTTGTTGAAGACGATGATCTTCACCGGCAGCCGGTGCGAGCGCGACGGTGAGCAGCTCGCCGAGCAGCATGCCGAGACCGCCGTCGCCGGACATCGAGACGACCTGCCGGCCCGGGTACGCGAACTGGGCGCCGATCGCGTGCGGCAGCGCGTTGGCCATGGTGCCGTGCACGAACGAGCCGATGACGCGTCGCCGGCCGTTGGGGGTGAGGTAGCGCGCCGCCCACACGTTGCACATGCCGGTGTCGACGGTGAAGACCGCGTCGTCGGCGGCCAGCTCGTCGAGGACGCTCGCCGCGTACTCGGGATGGATCGGGACGTGCTGCTCGATGTCACGCGTGTAGGCGTTGACCACCTGCTCGAGCGCGCCGGTGTGCTGGTGCAGCATGTCGTCGAGGAACGTGCGGTCGGTCTTCTGCGCCACCAGCGACAGCACGGCGCGCAGGGTCGCGCGCCACGTCGCCGTGTACGGCGAGGTCGAGCGGCGTGCGCCGGCCGAGCCGGGTGCGATCGTGGTCGACCTGGACGGTGCGACGCTGCGGGCAGGAAGGCGTCGTAGGGGAAGTCGGTGCCGAGCAGCAGCAGCAGGTCGGCCTCGTGCGTCGCGTCGTAGCAGGCGCCGTAGCCGAGCAGGCCGCTCATGCCGACGTCGTAGGGGTTGTCGTACTGGATCCACTCCTTGCCGCGCAGCGAGTGTCCGACCGGGCTGTGCAGCTTCCCCGCCAGTGCCATCACCTCGTCGTGGGCTCCCGCGGACGCCTGCCCCGCAGAACAGCGTCACCGTGCGCGCGGCGTTGAGCCGTTCGGCCAGCTCGCGCACCTCGGGGTCGGCCGGGTGACGACCGCCCCGCGCACGATCACGGGCGCGCTCGGGCCGGTCGGATGCTCGGCCGTCCGGTGCAGCGACGTCGCCCGGCAGGACGAGCACGGAGACGCCGCCGCGTCCGAGCGCGTGCTGGATGGCGATCCGCGCCAGGCGGGGCATCTGGCGACGGTCTGGCTGACCATCTCGCAGTAGTGGCTGCATTCGACGAACAGCCGCTCGGGGTGAGTCTCCTGGAAGAAGCCGGTGCCGATCTGCGCCGACGGGATGTGCGAGGCGAGGGCGAGGACCGGCACGCCGCTGCGGTGGGCATCGTACAGGCCCTGGATCAGGTGCGTGTTGCCCGGCCCGCAGCTGCCCGCGCAGACCGCGAGCCGGCCGGTGAGCTGCGCCTCGGCGGCAGCCGCGAAGGCGCCCGCCTCCTCGTTGCGGACGTGGACCCAATCGATGCCTTCGGCGCGTCGGATCGCGTCCACGAAGGGGTTCAGGCTGTCACCGACGACGCCGTACACACGGTCGACGCCGGCCTGGATGAGGACCTCGACGAGCTGCTCAGCGACGGTGCTCATGGCGGACTCCTGTCGGAACTCGGGGACCTGGATGAGGCGGCCATCGCTTCATCGTGGTCACCGTTCGCTCCAAATGCAAGACGTGTCAGGCCTACGACCCGGAGGTCACGTATTGCCTCGAGAGCTGGATCCCGGTTCCGGCCCAGTGATCTCCGCATCGGCGGAGTGTGGCGCTGGCACGGCCATTTCGTGGACGGGGAGGCTCAAGGCCATCCAGCGAGCGATGCCCCCTTCGAGCGGTCGGACGCGGGTGACTCCTCGGCGCTGGAGCTGCAGCGCCACACGGGCGCTCGTCGCTTCGTTGGGTCAGGAGCAGTAGAGGACCAGCTCACGGTCCCGGGGAATATCGGCCAGGCGGTCATCGAGCTGCTCGGCCGCGATCCAGCGGCTGCCGGGGATCGCAAAGGGAGTCGCGGCGACATCGAGGGCCGTGCGCAGATCGATGACCACGATCTCTTCGCCGGCCGCGAACTTTCCCTTCAATTCCTCGGCGGAGATCCGCGCCATCCGGAGACGGCGGAGGAACAGCTGTCGGCGCAGATACTTGAGCACGACATATCCGACGAGCACGGCAGCGACCACCAGCACCGCGGCGCGCCCCAGGCTCGCGACGCGAAGGATGACCGTCTCGATGGCACTGCTGAACAGGAAGCCCAGGCCCATCCAGACACCAGCCCACAGGATGCTCCCCGCGACGTCGTAGAGCGCGAACTGCAGGCGCGACACGCCGAACACCCCCGCCAGCGGTGGCAAGACCGTCGTCATTCCCGGGATGAATTTCGATACGAGGAGCGTTCGAACACCGAAGCGACGAAACAAATTCTGCGTTCGACGTACACACACATCGGGCTCGAGGGTCATGCGGCACAAGCCGGAGAGCACCCGGGACCCGCGCCGGCGGCCAAGCTCGTGCCAGACGAGATCCACGGGCAGCGTCACGACGACGATCGCTCCGATCACGAGCGCGATGCTCACGCGTCCGCTCGCCGCGAGCGCCCCGGTTGCGAGCAGGGCCGGGACGGCCGGCAGCGGAAGGCCCACCTGCTCGAACACCGCCAGGGCCGGCAGGATCACCACGCTGTACCGCTCGAGCCACTGCACCCAATCGGCCGCGTTCATGACGAGAAGTTTACGCGATCGTCGTGAGGGGGCGACGCCTTCCTCATCGAGCCGCTGGCCGCGAGGGGCTGGCTTGACCGTCGCGCGCGCCGCGCGTAACCTCCGCGCCGATGACGTCTCGACGATTCCCCGAGGGCTTCGTCTGGGGCACGGCGACGGCCGCCCACCAGGTCGAGGGCGGCAACTGGAACAACGACTGGTGGGCGTGGGAGCACACACCCGGAGTCGCCGTGCCAGGAGCCGAGCGGCGACGCCTGCGACCACTGGCATCGCTACCCCGAGGACATCCGCCTCTGCGCCGACCTCGGCTTCGGCGCCTATCGCTTCTCGCTCGAGTGGAGCCGGATCGAGCCCGAGGACGGCGAGTTCTCGCGCGCCGCGCTCGAGCACTACCGGCGCATGTGCGCCGCCTGCCGCGAGCACGGCCTCGAGCCCATCGTCACCTTCCACCACTTCACGACGCCGCGCTGGGTCGCCGCACGCGGCGGCTGGATCGAGCCAGCGACGGCGGACCTCTTCGCCCGCTTCTGCGAGCGCGCCGCGGCGCCATCTCGGCGACGTGATCGCCCGCGCCTGCACGCTGAGCGAGCCGAACATCGTGGCGACCATGGGCCACCTCTACGGCATCTTCCCGCCCGGGAAGCGCGACGCCGATCTTCGCCGGCGCGCGAACGACGTCCTCATCGCCGCCCATCAAAAGGCCGTCGAGGCGATCCGCACGGGCCCGGGCGCCGCCGCCGTCGGGCTGACGCTCGCCATGTCCGACTGCCAGGCCGTCGCCGGCGGCGAGGCCGAGCGCGACCGCTACCGCCGCGACATGGAGGACGTCTTCCTGGAGGCCGCACGCGGCGACGACTTCCTCGGCGTGCAGTGCTACTCGCGGATGCGCATCGGGCCGCACGGCATGCTCGATCCCGAGCGGGACGTGCGCATCACGCAGATGGGCTACGAGTTCTGGCCCGAGGCGCTCGAAGCGACCATCCGCCGCGCGTGGGAGGTGACCCACGGAGTGCCCGTGCTCGTCACCGAGAACGGCATCGCGACCGACGACGACGCCGAGCGCATCGAGTACGTCGAGCAAGCGCTGCCCGGCGTGCTCGCCTGCCTCGCCGACGGCATCGACGTGCGCGGCTACATCTACTGGAGCCTGCTCGACAACTTCGAGTGGATCCTCGGCTACCGCCCGACGTTCGGCCTGGTCGCCGTCGACCGCGTGACGCAGGCCCGCACGATCAAGCCGAGCGCGCGCTGGCTCGGCGGTATCGCCCGCGCCAACACGCTGCCGGAGCCTGCCGAAGATCCCGGATCCTCGAGATGACCTCCGCGGCGGGCGGCGGACGCCGGCAGGCGCGACATCACGCCGGTGGACGTTCGCTCGAGTACGGCGCCGTCGACGCCTCGGGTCCGACGGCCGCATCTCGCCGCGACGTTCGCCCTACGGCGAGCGTCCAAAGGTGAAGGAGCCGGCGGGAGCAGAATGGGGCCCACGGTTTCTGGACGCGACCGCCTCGGCCTTCCTGGCGCGGCGGCTACAGCACCAGCGCCTGCGCGCCGCCGCGGTGCGCGGGCTCAAGGCCGTCTCGCCGGGGCCGGCGGGCGTCTGCAGATGGACTTCGATGACGCCGCCGATTGCCTTGCCCAACTCCCGTCGTTGCTGGCGGCCACGCCAGCGAGGTCGCCGCCGCCCCGCCCCCGGACGAGCAGCCGCCGTGCCGCCGCTTGTCCATCGTCGTCATGATCGTCGGCTCGCGCGGCGACGTGCAGCCGTTCATCCCGATCGGCCGCCGGCTCGCGGAGCGGCACCGCGTGCGCATCGCGACCCATCGGGAGTTCCGTTCCCTGGTCGAGAGCGCCGGGCTCGAGTTCTATCCGCTGGCCGGCGATCCGCACGAGCTGATGGACTACATGGTCAAGACCGGCGGGCGCATCATCCCGACGCGCCTCGACCAGATCGTCGAGGATGTGCCGCCAAGAGGCGCGCGATGGTCGCCGAGATCCTCGCGTCGACGTGGCGGGCGTGCACCGAAGCGGATCCGGACCGACCCGACGCACCCGCGTTCCGGGCCGACGTCATCGTCGCCAATCCACCCAGCTACGGCCACCTCCACTGCGCCGAGGCCCTGCACGTCCCGCTGCACATGATCTTCACCATGCCGTGGAGCCCCACCGTCCGCGTACCCGCACCCGTTCGCCGGCCTCGACGCCGGCGCGGATCAGCCGGTGCAGAACTTCCTGTCGTACGGGGTGGTGGACCTGCTCATCTGGAGCGGGCATCGCCGATCTGGTGAACGCATTCCGCGTGACAGACCTGGGGCTGCCGCCCATGGCGCTCGTCGACGGCGCGGCGCTGCTCGAGGACCACGAGGTGCCTTTCACGTACCTGTGGCCGGCTGCCTTGTGCCCAGGCCCGCCGACTGGGGCCCGCACATCGATCTGGCGAACTTCACCTTCCACGATCAGGCGCAGCGCTACCAGCCCGCCGCCCGCGCTGCTCGACTTCCTCGCCGCCGGCGACCCGCCGATCTACGTCGGCTTCGGCTCGGTCGTCGTCGAGGATCCGGCCGCCGTCACGCCGCACGATCTTCGCGGCGCTCGAGAAGGCGGGCGCGCGCGGCATCGTGTCGGAAGGCTGGGCGCACCTCGGCGGCGAGACACCCCCGCCGAACGTCTTCCTGATCGGCGATACCCCGCACGACTGGTTGTTCCCGCGCTGCCGCGCCGTCTGCCATCACGGGGGCGCCGGAACCACCGCCGCGGGGCTGCGCGCCGGCCTGCCCACCGTCGTGGTGCCGTTCTTCGGCGATCAGTTCTTCTGGGGGCGGATGGTCGCCGAGGCCGGGGCGGGGCCGAAGCCGATTCCGATCGCCCGGCTCGACAGCGACGCGCTCACCGCCGCGTTCGAGATGTGCGGCCGGCCCGAGGTGCGCGAGCGCGCCCAGGCGCTCGGCGCGCCGGCTGCGAGAGACCGACGGCGTGGAGCTCGCCGTGCGGTCGGTATACCGCCAGCTTCCCGTGGCACGCCATGCGTTGCGCGAACCGATTCGGATCACCTGGCCACGGTCGAGTGCATCGCATGCGGCCGCATCCGTCTCTGCCCGGACTGTGCGAAGGCGCATTCGTCGCATCTCGCGGTGCCGTGCCGCTATGTTGATTGGGACGTGCGTTCGACCCAGGGACTCGTGGGAGGGTTCGGCGACCTGATGGGCGATGCGGCGAGAGCGATGCTGGCCGGTCTCGACGAGATCGTGTCGAGAGTGGGGTCATAGAGAGTCCGGGCGCGCGGCAGGTCCTCCGGCCGGCGCCTCGGCGCGGACTGTCCGGCGAGTCCGATTCTTCGCTGGAGTGTGATCATGCCGACACACGTCGATGGCAGAGTGTGGGACAACGACGTACCCGTGTTGCAGGAGGGGTCATGTCCCAGTCAGAGCTGCTTCGCAACGCCAGCCTCGGCCAGCCCGTTCAGCTCCGCGGCGAATCCGGGCGACGACGAGGCTACATCGTTGCGGTGATGATCATGCCGCCCTACGAGGCCCTGGTGCGGTGGCCCGACGCGCTGCCGACTTTCGAGTCACTCGACGACCTGATCGACGCGACGTAAGGTCCCGGCCAGCCATCCCTCGCCTGCACGCAAGTGCGCGAGACTTCACGTCTTGGCCTCGCTGGCTAGACCCAGCAACGAGAGCCGGCGACAATGCATCGAAAGGCGTGGAGGTCAGATTCGGACCATGGCGTACATCCGGCAGTTTCGAGAGCTCGCGCTCGGACTCGTTCTTCTCCTGGGAGCACCCGGCGTCGCGCCCGCGGCTGAGCTGCAGCCCCTCGTGAATGGCTGGGAGCATCACTTCTCGGTGACCTGGGACACGGTCCAGCGTCAGGGGCGGGTGGGGGTCGATGGGTACGTCATCAATCGATCGCCGTACCGTGTCGGCCGTGTTCGTGTGCTGGTCGACAGCCTGGATGACGCCGGCCGCATCGTCGATCAGAAGATCAGCTGGGTGCCCGGTGAGCTGAGCGGCGACAGTCGCCTCTACTTCGATGTCTCGGTCACGCCGGCCGCCCAGTATCGCGTGCGCGTCTTCTCCTACGATCGGATCGAGGAGGCAAGGGTCATGTCCCCCTGAGAAGGGGGCCGTGTCGATGGCCGTTGCTACGAGTTCGTGAAGTCTCCGTGACGCTTGCTCGGTGGGGATGGCTTCACGCCACCGCGTGATAGTGTCGGTCGATCAGCGCGATTCGGGTCAGAGTCCCCGCGACGGACTGGACAGCACTGAGCGAGTTCGTCGCCTCGCAGCGGGTCCACCAGCTCGGCATCGAGGCAGCGGTGCGCGCGGCCTCTGATAGTGGTACCGATCGGATCATGGCGTTCGAGAGTGCTCACGCCGTGAAGGTCCTGATCGACACGATCACCACGTATGCGATCAACTGGGAGGTCCGCTGGGCGGTGCCATTGAATCGTATCCTGCCACGACTGTTCCAGGCGATCGACGCCGACCACGAGTAGTTCGAGCTCATCGAGATCCCCCGCCTTGGTCTGCCGAGTCGGCCGGCGCTGCCGATCGCGCGACGCTGGCCAATCCGGGGCCAGGTCGCTGTCCTCTTGCAGACGGCGAGATCCTGATGAAGGGGGAACTCCTTGAGGTAGCCGTGGCGTGGGTCGAGCGTCAGCTGAAACTTGCGATGTTCCGCCGTCGTCGAAAAATCGATGGCGCAGGCACGGGGAACCCGTACAGGCGGTCGCCTGGACGCCGGGGGGGCCCGCGACCGTGACATCGAGACGGCCCGGTTGAAGGAGAGAGGCGATGGCGACGATGAAAGTGGCGCAGATACCGAAGGCGGGCGGGGACTTCGAGATCGTTGAGCGAGAAATTCCGCAGCCGGCTCCCGGGCACGTGAGGATTCGCGTGCAGGCGTGCGGAGTCTGTCATAGCGACGTGCTCACCAAGGAAGGCGGCTGGCCGGGCCTGGAGTACCCGCGCGTTCCGGGGCACGAAGTCGCCGGCGTGATCGACGAAGCGGGTCCGGGTGTGACGCAGTGGAAGAAAGGCCAGAGAGTCGGTGTTGGCTGGCACGGCGGTCAGGACGGGACCTGTCTGGCGTGTCGGCGTGGCGCCTTTGCCAACTGTACTGACGTGAGGATCACTGGACTCAGCTACGACGGCGGGTATCAGGAGTACATGGTCGCCCCGGTGGAAGCGCTGGCGCGGATGCCGGAGTCGCTCGACGCGGCGGAAGCCGCGCCGATGCTGTGTGCGGGGCTCACGACGTTCAACGCACTACGCCACAGCGGCGCACTGCCGAGTGACCTGGTGGCCGTCCAGGGAATCGGCGGGCTCGGCCATCTGGGAATCCAGTTCGCGCAGAAGTTCGGCTACCAGGTCGTCGCGATCGGGCGCGGGACCGGGAATGCGGCGCTGGCGAAAAAGCTGGGGGCGAACGTATACATCGACAGCACCGGGGACGAACGCGGCGGCAGAGTTGCAGAAACTCGGCGGGGCACGTGTGATCCTGGCGACGGCGCCCAGCTCGAAGGCCATGTCGTCGCTGATAGACGGACTGGGAATGAACGGCACGATGATGGTGGTGGGAGCGACGACCGACCCGATCGAGGTGACGCCTCTTCAGCTGATTCGCGGTATGCGGAGCATTCAGGGCTGGTGGTCGGGAATCCCGACTGACTCGGAGGATACGCTGCGGTTCGCCGAGTTGACGGGCGTGCGGCCGATGATCGAGAAGTATCCGCTGGCAAAAGCCGGAGAAGCGTACGCGCGAATGATGAGCGGGAAGGCGGAGTTTCGCGTCGTCCTTACGATGTAGGCTTGCGGGTGGCGAAGGCGCGGATGCGATCACGCGCGGCCGCTCCGGTGCGGAGGGCCGCGCCGTAGGCTTCAGGCTCGCGGCCCTTGGTGCCGGCGCGGATCGCGGCGACGATCTCTTTCGTGGCGGCCAGGCCTTCGCGCGGTGACCCGGCAATCTCCTCGGCCCACTTCAGCGCGCTCGCGTCCAGCGTCGGCGGTGCGACGACGCGGTTGACCAGGCCCATCCGCAAGGCCTCGGTGGCGTGGATGGTCCGGCCGGAGAGCAGCAGGTCGCGGCCGTGGCCGCCGCCGGCGATGTCCAGGAAACGGGCGATGCCGTAACCCGGATTGAAGCCGAGCGTCACCTCGGGCAGGCCGAGCCTGGCGCGGTCGGACGCGATGCGCAGATCCTGGGCGACGGCGAGCATGAGTCCGCCGCCGAGCGCGTGGCCATCGATCGCGGCCAGCGTCACTTGCGGCAGGCGTGAGAAGCGATCCATCAGCACGGCCTGGCGAGTGGCCAGCGCCTGCGCCTGCTCGCCGGTGATCGTCTCCATCTCGCGGATGTCGTTGCCCGCGCAGAACGCGCGGCCGCGCCCGCAGATCAGCAGCACGCGGATGTCGTCCATCGCGGCCACGCGCTCCAGGGCTCTGCTCGAGTGCGGTGGTCAGCTCGCGGTTGAGCGCGTTGAGCGCATCCGGCCGGTTGAGCGTGAGCCGGGCAACTCCGCGCGCCGGCCGGCTCGAGAAGGGCGAGATCGCTCACGGGGTCTTGCGACGCCGCAGCCAGCCGGTGAGGCCGAGGCCGATGCCGGCCACCGCGGCGGTGGCGCCGGCCGCGCGCCAGAAGTTCGTGCGGAAGAACGGCACCTGGAAGAACGGCGAGTGACGGTCGGAGGGCTTGAGCCGGCCGTCGAGCAGGCCGTCGACGATCGTCATGGCCTCGCGCATCAGCACCTCGGTGGTGGCCTTGGCGAACGTCGGATCGGCCAGCGCCGGATGCCCCACGTAGCCCTGCCCGCCCCCCTTCAGCGGATAGTTGGGGACGATGCGCCGGACCATCGAGTAGCGTGCGGGCGGCAGCGTGCGGAACGATTCATCGACCAGGTCGGGGCGCAGCAGGAGCATCAGCGATGTTTCCCACCAGCCGCCGTGGGCATCTTCCGCGAAGGCGCCGCGCTCGGTGGCGGTGAGGGCGCGTCCGAGCTCGGCCTCGATCGCGTCCACGTAGCGCCCGCGCAGGAACTCCCAGGCCAGGTGGCCGGTGAACGAGGCCATCACCACGTTGTGGCGGCGGGAGACGGCCGCCGCCGCCTCGTCGAGCGCGGTCAGGTGGCCGGGCCCGGCGTGACCGTTGGCGATGAGAACGAAGCGGAAGCCGCTGCGGGCCAGCGCCTCGCCGTAGTCCACCAGCACGTCGCGCAGCACGCGCTGGCGCACGCTGATCGTCCCCACCGTCTCGAACGTGAACGAGCCCAGGTGCAGCGTCGGGAGCAGGATGACCGACCAGCCGGGCCGCGCCGCCACCAGCCGCTCGGCGATCGTCTCGGCGAAGTGACGGGCCGCGAAGGCGTCCACGCCCACGGGCAGGTGGGGGCCGTGCTCCTCCAGCGGGCTGACGGTCAGCAGCGCGACGGTCCGCTCGCGATCCAGCGCGTCGAGGGCTGGCGAGGACATCTCTTCCAGTCGATGCACGCTCAAAAGCTGCTCCCTTTCGTGGCGGTGAGATAGTCCTGCCGGGCCCGCTCGAGCTCGGCGACGATGGCCTCGCGCTCGGCGACCAGCCGTCGGGCGGCCTGGCCCTGGGTGGCGGCGAGAGCCGCGAACCGGAGCCGGACGCGGAGCCATCCGGCCCCGATCAGATAACGATACGCGATCGCGCCCGAGATCGGCAGCGAGAGCGCAAAGGCCAGCGCCCACCACGGCCCCGCCGCGCGAAAGACCAGCCAGCGTCTCCAGCCCCCAGAAGAGGGGGAAGGCCACCACGCTGGCCAGCAGGCGGATCGTGGCGTAGTCGGTCTCCTTGCGCGCCATCCGGTGGGCGAGCCAGCGCGGTACGTAGTAGGGCAGGGCGTTGACGAGCGCGCCGTACCCGAACAGCGGGAAGCCCGCGACGGCATCCCACGAATAGACGAGCCTGGCGCGGGCCGGCAGCCGCTCCCGCCGGCGCCGGACCGCCTCGTCGCGCTGGTGGTACTGCGCCAGCAGCGAGCGGTAGGCCTGGATGCTCTGCCACAGCGCCTCGATACGCTCGGGCTCCCGCGCCTTGAAGTGGCGGACGGCATCGGCGATCGAGCGCGACAGCCGCACGGGATCGACGTCGCGCTCGCCGGAGCCCGCGCGACTCCATGACCTGCTCGGTCAGCTCGTCGCGGTAGAGCTCCTCCACGGCCTGCACCAGCCGCTGGTCGTCGATGCGCTCGACGTTGACGACCTGGGCCTCCATCGCCCACTGCAGATCGCGCGTGAGGGCGTCCACCGCCTTCACCGGATCCTCGCGGTAGGCCCGGAGATAGGCGGCGGGCTGGATCGCCTCGCCGAACGCGACCAGCACGCGGCTGCGAAACGCCTTGCGCGCCTCGAACGAGAGCCCGACCGGAATCATCGAGAGCTCGCCCGGGTGGCTGGCCTCGTACTCCAGTGCGATGCGGGCGGCGCCGGTCTTGATCCGCTGCACGCGCGCCTCGGCGTGCGTGGTGCCCTCGGGATAGATGGCCACCAGGCGCCCGCGCGCGAACGCGTCGAAGCAGGCGGCGAAGGTGTCGAGGTTCCTGTCCATCTTGCCGGGGTCGTCCTGCCGCCGATAGACGGGGATGGCGCCGCAGGCCAGGAGGAAGCGCGCCATCAGCGTGTTGCGAAACATCGAGGCGGTGGCCAGGTAGTGGACCTTGCGGCGCACCACGCTGCCGACGACCAGCGAGTCGATGAAGTTGTTCGGGTGATTCACGCACAGGAGGATCGGGACCGCCGGCGGGCACGCGCTCGGGGTGGCGCGCGTCCACCGCCTTGAACAGAAACCACAGCCAGAAGCGGGCGACGGCGCGGACGCCGCGATAGAAGCGGTCCATGCGGTCGGGCGCGGGCGGCTGGCTCATGCGCTATGATGGCGCGCGTGTTCGAGCGCTTGAGCGAATGGGTCAACGCCGACGCCGCCCTCGTTCGCCGCGGCCGCTATCTCTCCACGACGTTCCTGATCGAGGTGGGCGAGGTGTGCTGGCTGATCACCGTGCACGAGGGCCGCGTGAGCCGCGTCGAGCGCGGGCCGTTCCTGATGCGCGACTGGGCGTTCGCGGTGCGCGCGTCCGAGGAGGTCTGGCGGCGATTCTGGCAGCCGGTGCCGGCGCCCGGATTTCACGATCTCTTCGCCCTGACCAAGGGCGGCCACGCGCGCGTCGAGGGCAACCTGGCTCCGCTGATGGCCAACCTCCGCTACGTGAAGGATCTGCTGGCCCAGCCGCGCGGGAGGGTGTGAGTGGCCGGGTACGAGCCGATCGTCGGTCGCTACCTGAGGCTCGACCTCGGCGGTCGCGCCCATCGCCTGTACGTCGAGGAAGCCGGGCAGGGCATCCCGCTCGTCTGCCTGCACACCGCCGGCGCCGACAATCGCCAGTGGCGCCACCTGCTGAACGACGCCGAGATCACGCGGCACTTCCGCGTGCTGGCCTTCGACATGCCGTGGCACGGCAAGTCGCTGCCGCCCGTCGGCTGGCAGGACGAGGAGTACCGGCTGACGACGCAGGGGTACATCGACCTGATCCTGGCCTTCATCCGTGCGCTGGGCCTCGAGCGGCCGGTCGTGCTCGGCTGCTCGATCGGCGGCAAGATCGTGCTCGAGCTGGCGCGGCTGCACGCGGCGACGTTCCGCGCGCTCATCGGGCTCGAGTCCGCCGACTACCAGGCGCCGTGGTACGACGACACGGGCTGGCTGCACCGGCCCGACGTCCACGGCGGCGAGGTCGCCGGCGCCATGATGTCGGGACTGATCGCGCCGCAGAGCCCGAGCGAGACGCGCTGGGACACGCTGTGGATGTACATGATGGGCGGGCCCGGCGTCTTCAAGGGCGATCTCTTCTTCTACCGGGCCGACGGCGACTTCCGCGACCGCGTCAGTCAGATCGACACGTCGAGGTGTCCGCTCTACCTGCTCACCGGCGAGTACGACTTCTCGTGCACGCCCGAGGACACCGAGCGCACCGCGGCCAAGATCAAGGGCGCCCACGTGACGGTCATGAAGGAGATCGGCCACTTCCCCATGAGCGAGAACCCCACCCAGTTCCGTCGCTACATCCTGCCCGTGCTGGAGGAGATCCGCACCCGCGGCTGACGGCATCTAGGGGACCCGCACGAATCCTTCCATCAACCGGCGCGCGGTGCGATAGACGGTGACGGTCTCGGCCTTCGGCTCGCCGCCCTCGGCACTCACCCGCGCGGCGATCGGCAGCACGCCGGACGGATGGCCGAGCCGCACGTCGCCCGCCTGGTTGGCGACGCACTCGTTGACGACGGTGCCGGGGATGCGCGCGGCGACGGCCAGGCACATGGCGACGGTGAGCGGAAACGCGCGGTGGCAGTTGCCCATGGAGATGGCGCGCCCCAGCACGTCGAACGCCGCGGCCGGGTAGCGGATGCCGTCGAGCGCCGTGTAGTCGGCGGGCGCCGCCACGAAGGCGATCTTGGGCACCGCCGCGCTCTCGGCCATGCCCATGCGGGCGCCCGCCTCGACGCGCAGCTTCTCCAGGCGCGCGCTGACGTCGTGGTCGGCGTCGACGGCCATCGGGGTCTCGGTCCCGGTCAGGCCGAGATCGCGCGCGCGCACGAAGACGACGGGGTTGGTCGCGTCCACGCACGAGACTTCCACTCCCGCGATGACGTCGCGCGCGCGACCGGTGGGCAGCAGCCGCCCGGTGCCGGCGCCGCCCGGATCGACGAAGTCGAGCGCGATGCGCGCACCGCGACCGGCCACCCCGGCCAGCTCGAAGTCGCCGGCCGCCGCGGCCTCGCCGTTGGCGACCGGCACGTGGGCGACGATCAGCTTCTTGGTGTTCGTGTTGTGGATGCGCACGAGCGTCTCGCCGTCGCGCGCGGCCACCAGCCCCTCGTCGATGGCGAAGGGCCCGACCGACGACGAGCAGTTGCCGCAGTTGCCCGCGTAGTCCACGAACGCCTTCTTCACCTCGACCTGGGCGAACGTGTAGTCGACGTCGGCGCCGGGTAAGGTCGGCGGACCGATGATGACCGCCTTCGACAGCGACGAGATGCCGCCGCCCAGGCCGTCGAGCTGCCGGCCGTTGGGGTCGGGACTGCCGAGCGCGGCCAGGAGGATGGCGTCGCGCGCCGGGCCGGGCGCGGGCAGATCGCGCTCGTGGAACACGAGGCAACGGCTGGTCCCGCCCCGCATGTAGACCGCCGGAATCTTCTTCTGGTTCATGGTAGCGACCTCGCTAGCCCGCGTCGGTTCGTGGGTGGCCTGGCTCAGGAGCGGGCCGGCTCTCGTGTATGCGCGAGAATGCCGCCGGCCAGGAGGATGTCGCGCTCGCGCGGGGTGAGCACGCACGAGGCGGTGAAGCGCGCGCCGGTGCGCGCGTTCTCGACGCGTCACGCTGCGCCCGGCGGCCAGCGCCGCGCGCAGCCCGTCGCAGTTCGCAGCCGATCGTCACGCTCGATGCCGTCCGCGGCCGCGGGGTCGTCGAAGACGAGCGGGACGACGCCCCAGTTGATGAGGTTGGCCCGGTGGATGCGCGCGAACGACTTGACGATGACCGCGCGCACGCCGAGGTACATCGGGGCCATCACCGCCGCCTCGCGCGACGAACCCTGGCCGTATGTCTCGCCGGCCACGATGATGCTGCGCCCGGCGGCCTTCGCGCGTGCCACGAACTCGGGGTCGACGTACTTGAACGAGTGCTCGGCGATGGCCGGCACGTTGGAGCGGAACACCAGCACGGCGGAGCCGGCGGGCGAGATGTCGTCGGTGGAGACCTTGTCGCCGAGCTTGAGCAGCACCGGCGCCTCCAGCGACTCGGCCACCGCCTCGCCCAGCGGCACCGGCTTGATGTTGGGGCCCGCGCACGACCTCGCCCTGTCCGTCGGGCGCCACGAAGCCGGCCACCGACGCCGCGAACTTCGCCGGCAGCGTCACGCCGGGCTCGACGCCGAGCGTGCGCGGATCGGTGATGACGCCGGTGAGCGCCGAGGCCGCGGCGACCACCGACGAGCAGAGATAGATCTCGTCGCCCTTCACGCCGCTGCGCCCCGGGAAGTTGCGGTTGAACGCGCGCAGGCTCTTGGTGCCGGCCGCCGGCACGTGGCCGATGCCCGCGCACGAGCCGCATGTCGGCTCGGAGACGGTCGCGCCGGTCGCCAGCAGATCGGCCAGCAGACCCTCGCGGGCCATCGTCTCGAGGATACGGTGGCTGCCGGGGAAGACCACGAACGAGATCGAGGGGTGCACCTGCTTGTCGCGCACGACGCCGACGACCGAGGACATGTCGTGCCACGAGCCGTTGGTGCACGAGCCGACCATCACCTGGTCGATCGGCGGTCCCGGCGACCTCGCTGACCGGCACCACGCGATCGGGCGAGCCGGGCAGCGCCACGAGCGGCACGATCGCGCTCAGGTCGAGCTCGATCTGATCGTCGTAGGTCGCATCGGCGTCAGCCGCCACCGGGCGCCAGTCCTCGCCGCGCCCCAGTCGCGCCAGGAACGAGCGGGTGACCTCGTCGGACGCGAAGACGCTGGTCGTCAGCCCCAGCTCGGCGCCCATGTTGGCGATGGTCATCCGCTGCGCGGCCAGCAGGCTCGCCAGTCCTGGTCCGCCGTACTCGAAGATCTTGCCGGCGCCTCCGCGCACCGTGAGCCGCCGCAGCAGCTCCAGGATGACGTCCTTCGCGGTGACCCACGGCTGGAGCGCGCCGGTGAGCCACACGCGCACGACCGCCGGCATCCGGAAGGAGTACGGACCGCCACCCATCGCCACCGCCACGTCGAGGCCGCCGGCGCCGATCGCCAGCATGCCGGCCGCACCGCACAGCGGCGTGTGACTGTCGGTGCCGAGCAGCGTCTGCCCGGGGACGGAGAACGTCTCCATGTGCACCTGGTGACAGATGCCGTTGCCGAGCTTGGAGAACGTCGCGCCGTACTTGCGCGAGACGGTCTGCAGATACTTGTGGTCGTCGGTGTTGCGCGAGTCGGTCTGATAGACCTGATGATCGATGTAGGTCACCGCTCGCCCCGGCACCACGCGCGGGAAGCCGAGCGCCTCGAACTGCAGCCAGGCCTGCGTGCCGTTGGTGTCGGTCAGCAGCACTTGATCGACGCCGATGCCGATTTCCTCGCCGGCGACGGCGCGGCCGGCGACCAGGTGAGCTTCGATGAGCTTGCGGGTGAGGCTTAGCGCATGTGGGGTCTTCCGATGTGGGATCGTGCAGTTGTTGGAGCGGGGCCCGCTTACACGGATAGACACGTGGGTGGCCTGGCCTAGACAGTTCGCGGCTCTGTCGGGCCTCATCGCTTGTCGAGCTCCACGAACGCGGACGCTCGGGGCCGACGTAGTCGGCGCGCGGGCGGATCAGGCGGTTGTCGTCGTGCTGCTCGATGATGTTGGCGGTCCAGCCGGCGATGCGGCCGGCGGCGATCACCGGCGTGAAGAGATCGACGGGGATGCCGAGCGAGTAGAAGAGCGGGGCCGAGTAGAAGTCGACGTTGGGGATGAGCTTCTTGGCCTTGCTGATGCGCTCGTGGAGCTTCACGGCCATCTCGTACCACTTGAACTGGCCGGACTGCCGGCACGCCTCCTCGGCCATGCCCTTGAGGATGGCGGCGCGCGGGTCGCCCGCCTTGTAGACGCGGTGACCCATGCCCATGAGCCGGCGCTTCTCGGCCAGCGCCTTCTCGGCGAAGGCGTCGACGTTGGCCACCTCGCCGATCTCCATCAGCGTGCGCATCACCGCCTCGCCGGCGCCGCCGTGCAGCGGGCCCTTGAGGGCGCCGACGCCGCCCGCCACCGCCGAGTGCATGTCGGACTGCGTGGAGACGATCGCGCGCGTCGTGAAGGTGGAGGCGTTCAGCTCGTGCTCGGCGTAGAGCGTCAGGCTCGCGTCGAAGGCCTTGGTCGCCGCCGGGTTCGGCCGCTCGCCCGGTGAGCATGTAGAGGAAGTTGCGCGGCGTGCGAGAGCCCGGCCAGCGGCGCGACCGGCGCCAGGCCCTGGCGCACCCGGTGATGGGCGCAGATCGCGGTGGCGTATCTGGCTCGTCAGCCGCACCGCCTTGCGGACGTTGGCGGCGTGGGAGTTGTCGGTGGTGTCGGGATCGGACATGCCGAGGATCGCGACGGCCGCCTGGAGCACGCGCATCGGGTCGGTGGCCTTCGGCATGAGGCCGGAAGGCCTCCACGAGGTCGGCCGGGATCTCGCGCGCGATCGTCAGCGCCGACGACCAGCGCGTCGAGCTGGGCCGGCTTCGGCAGCTCACCGTGCCAGAGCAGATGGCAGACTTCCTCGAAGGTCGCCAGGCGCGCCAGGTCGTCGATGTCGTAGCCGCAGTAGGCCAGGCGGCCGTTGACGCCGTCGAGGTCGCAGAGCTTCGTCTCGGCGGCGACGACGCCTTCGAGCCCGCGGATGAGCCCGCTTCCCTCGGTCATGGCGCTGCCCTTTCGGCGTGGAGTTGGAGACTCATCGACCTATGAGGGTAGCACCAAAAACAGTCGTCAGGGCCGAGGCGGCGAGCCGATGCGGTGCCGCACGCACGCTACTTCCTGGTCGTGCGCTCCCGGCACTCCGCCTGCGGGTTGTAGGTGTCCGGGCCGTAGCAGGTGCCGCTGGTCGGCAGGCGCTGGCAGTCCTTGCGGGCGGCGTCGAGGGCCGAGCCCTTGAGCTTGTTCTCCACCTGGCCCACGCATTCCTGCTGGGGGTTGCAGGTGTGCGCCTTCTGGGCCGAGGTCGGCAGGCTGCCGCATTCCTTGGGCTGGGCGGCGGCCGGCAGTGCGGTCAGGGCCAGGCAAGCCAGCAGGAGGGCGAGCGGTCTCATATCTCAACTCCTACCACGTCAGACTCCCGGAGGAGTGGGAGTATTCGGGCCGTCGCCGACCTCGGCTCTCACGGTCTGGATGTAGAAGGTGCCGGTGGCGAGCGCCACCAGGCGGTCGCCGTCGCCGAGGACCCTGGCCTCGAGCACGCCGATGCGCTTGCTGCGCGAGACCACCACCGCCTCGGCGGCGATCGCCCCCGCCGTGACGGGCAGCAGGTAGTTCATCTTGATCTCGAGCGTCGAGCACCACTGGCCCCGCTCGAGCTGACTGAAGAGCGCGGCACCCATGGCGGTGTCGGCTACGCTGTAGATGACGCCGCCGTGCAGCGTGCCGTTGGGGTTGAGCAGCTTCGGCGTCACTTCGAGCTCGAAGCGTGCCCGGCCCTCGCCGATGGACTTCGGGCGCATCCCCAACAGCTCCGCGAACGGCCAGGGCACGAAGCGGCTTACTTGAAGTGCGGGTCGATGCGCGCGTCGATCAGGTACGGCCCGCCGCTGGCCAGCGCGCGGCCCATGGCCGGCCCGACCTCGGACACCTTCTCGATGCGCTCGCCGGGCACGCCGAACGACTTCGCCAGGCCGACGTGATCGATGAGCGGCTTGTCGAGATCCATGCCCACGTACACGTCGTCCTCGGCCGAGAAGCCCTTCAGCCCCAGCGTGCGCTGCTTGAGGATGCGGTACGAGGCGTTGTTGAAGATCACGAACACGACCGGCACCGAGTCGTGGGCCGCCGTCCACAGGCCCTGGCAGGTGTACATGGCGCTGCCGTCGCCGATCAGCGCCACGACCGGACGCTGCGGCAGCGCGAGCTTCACGCCGATCGCGGCCGGCAGCCCCCAGCCGATGCCGCCGCCGCGCAGGCCGAAGTAGCTCTTGGCGTCCTCGCACTTGAAGAAGGTCCGCACGCCACTTCCGGACGAGATCGTCTCGTCCACGATCGTCGCGCCGGGGGGCGTGGCCTGAGCGACCGCGTGGACGAGGGCCAGCGGCGCCATCGGCGCCAGGTTGGCCGACTGCCGCGCCTTGTCGTCGAGCTCGGCGCGCTCGGCCATGTTGGCGGCCACCGCGGCCTCGCGGCGCTTGGCCGCCTGCGGATGGCCGTTCTTCGTGGAGTGCCGGCGCACCGCCTCGCACAGCTCGGGCAGCGTGGCCTTCGGATCGCCCTGGATGCCGACCGCGGCGGCGTAGTTCTTGCCGATCTCCCACGGATCGACGTCGATGTGGATGACGTCGAGCCCGTGCGGCATCGGCTCCACGTCGGAGGGCAGCGAGAGCGTGAAGAGGTCGGCGCCGATCGAGCACAGCAGGTCGTGGCGCATCAGGAAGGCGCGGATCGGCGGCGCCAGCCGCGGGAACGTCCCGCCGTTGAGCGGGTGCGAGAACGGGAAGTTGCAGGTCGAGGCCACGCCCTCGCTGATCACCGAGGCGCCGAGCAGCTCGGCCAGCTCCTCCAGCTCCTTCAGCGCCTCGGACTGCGCGACGGCGTCGCCCACCACGAGCAGCGGACGCTCGGCGCGCACCAGACGCCGGGCCGCGTCGTCGATCGCCGCGCGGTCACCGACCAGGCGTGGGGCCACGCGGGTGGAGGCGCCGAGATCGATGTCGCGCTCGGCGTTCAGCACGTCGACCGGCAGCGAGAGGAACACCGGGCCGGTCGGATGCGCCAGCGCCGTCTTCACCGCGCGGCGCACGATGCGCGGCAGGTCCTCCAGGCGATGCGCCTCCGTCGACCACTTCACGTACGGCCGCGCCACCGGCGGCAGATCCGACCAGAGGATCGGCTCGGTCACGGTGAAGCACTGATCGTGCTGGCCCGCGGTCACGAGCAGCGGCGAGCCGGCCTTGTAGGCGTCGTAGAGCATGCCCATCGCGTTGCCCAGCCCCGGCGAGACGTGGACGTTCACGGCGCCGAGGCCGCCGCTGGCCTGCGCGTAGCCGTCGGTCATCGCGATGGCCGGCGCTTCCTGCAGGGCCAGCACGTAGCGGATGCCGGGCTCGCGGGCGAGACCGTCCATGAGCGGCAGCTCGGTCGTGCCGGGATTGCCGAACATGACCGAGACGCCTTCTTGCCGGAGGATCTGGAGAAACGCTTGCTTGCCGGAAATGAATGGCATGGTGGCGGGATCATAAACCCCGCCTGCGCTTGATTCCAGGGGTGCTCGGATGCGACTCTGTCCGACGTGACCAGCCCCGAAACCCCGCTGATCCTGCGCGCCGCGCGCCGCGAGCCCACGCCGGTGACCCCGGTGTGGCTCATGCGGCAGGCGGGCCGCTACCTGCCGGAGTACCGCGCGATGCGCGAGCGTCACAGCTTCCTCGAGCTGTGCCGCAACCCCGAGGCGGCCGCCGAGGTGACGCTGCAGCCCGTGCGGCGGTTCGCGGTGGACGCCGCGATCCTCTTCGCCGATATCTTATTGATCGTCGAGCCGCTCGACGTCGGTCTGGAGTTCGCGAAGGGCGAAGGGCCGGTGATCCACCGGCCGGTGCGCACGGAAGCCGACGTGGCGCGGCTCAAGCCCGTCGACGTGGAGTCGAGCGTGGGCTCGGTGTTCGAGACCGTGCGCCTCGTGCGGCGCGCGCTGCCGCCGCGGGTGCCGCTGATCGGCTTCGCCGGCGCGCCGTTCACCGTGGCCTCCTACGTGATCGAGGGCGGCGCGTCGCGCGACTACCTGCACACCAAGCGGCTCATGTACGAGGCGCCGGCCGCCTGGCATCGACTGATGGAGGTGCTGGCCGACGCCACCGCGACCTACCTCAACGGCCAGATCGACGCCGGCGCCCAGGCTCGTGCAGCTCTTCGACTCCTGGGTGGGCGCGCTCTCGCCCGACGACTACCGCGCCTACGTGCTGCCGCACACGCGCGCCGTCATCCGCGCCCTGCGCCCGGGGACACCGGTCATCCACTTCGGCACCGGCACCGCCACCCTGCTGCCGCTCATGCGCGAGGCGGGTGGCGACGTGATCGGACTCGACTGGCGCGTCGATCTCGACCGCGGCTGGTCGGCGGTGGGCCACGATGTCGCCGTGCAGGGCAACCTCGACCCGGCGGCGCTGCTGGCCACGCCGGGGACGATGCGCGAGCGCGTGCGGGCGATCCTCGACTCGCGCCGCCGGCCGCCCCGGGCACATCTTCAACCTGGGCCACGGCGTTCACCAGAGCACGCCCGTCGAGCACGTGCGGCATGCTCGTCGACATGGTCCACGAGCTGAGCGCCCGGTGATCGACTCGATCTTGCTGATCGCGTTCGGCGGGCCCACGGCGCCCGCCGAGATCCGTCCCTTCCTGGACATCGTCACGCACGGGCGTCGCATTCCGCCCGAGCGCCTGGAAGAGGTCGTGCACCACTACGAGCAGATGCCCGGCGGTCGCTCGCCGCTACGCGAGCTCACCGAGGCGCAGGCGGATGGCCTGCGCCGGGCGCTGCTGGCCCGCGGGGGCGCGCTGCCGGTGTGGATCGGCATGCGCAACTGGCATCCGTTCCTGCACGAGACGCTGGCCGCGATGGCCGCGCGCGGTCAGCGCCGCGCGCTCGGCATCATCCTGTCGTCGTTCCGCACCGAGGCCTCGTGGGATCGCTACCACGCCGACGTGGCCGCCGCGCGCGAGAAGACGCGCGGCGCGCCCGAGGTCGTGTTCGCGCCGCCGTGGTTCGAGCACCCGCGCTTCGTGACGGCGATCGCCGACGGCGTCGGCCGGGCGCTCGAGGATGTCCCCGCCGCGGAGCGGGCGGAAACGCCGATCGTGTTCACGGCCCACAGCGTGCCGGTGGCCATGGCCGAAGCCTCGCCCTACGTCGCCGACTTCACCGCGACGGCGCGGGCCGTCGCCGAGCGCCTCGGCCACAAGCGCTGGTCGCTGGCCTATCAGAGCCGCAGCGGCAGCCCGCGCGATCCGTGGCTCGAGCCCGACGTGCGCGACGTGATTCGCGAGGTCGCCGAGCAGGGTGCTGGGCACATCGTCGTCGTCGCCGGCCGGCTTCGTGTGCGACCACGTCGAGGTGCTGTACGACCTCGACGTCGAGGCCAAGTGGATCGCCGCCGAGCACGGCGTGACCCTGCACCGCGCTCCCGCGGTGAACGCGCATCCGCAATTCATCGCCATGCTGGCTGACCTCGTTCAGGACGCGATCGGATCCGGGCGGCCCGTGTCGAGCGCCGCCCCTCGCCCGAGCTGATGGCCTCGGCGGCCACCCGGCTGGTCGTCGTCGGTGGTGGTATCGCGGGACTCTGCGCCGCGCATCGCGCGGTGGAGATCGCGCGGGAGCGCGGCCTGCCGCTCAACCTCACGCTGATCGAGGCGCGCGAGCGGCTGGGCGGCAGCATCGCCAGCGAGCGAGTCGACGGCTTCCTGGTGGAGGCCGGACCCGACTCGTTCCTCTCGGAGAAGCCGTGGGCGCTGGCGCTGTGCCGGCGGCTGGGCGTCGAGGACCGGCTCGTGCGCACCGACGACCGCTTCCGCAAGGTCTTCGTGTGGTATCGCGGACGCCTGCATCCGCTGCCCGACGGCTTCCAGCTCCTGGCGCCGACCGCGCTGCGGCCGTTCGCCACCTCCTCGCTCTTCTCGGTGCGCGGCAAGCTGCGCATGGCGCTCGATCTCGTCTTGCCGCGCGGCAGCGGCGACGACGAGAGCCTGGGCGCGTTCGTGCGCCGCCGGCTGGGCGCCGAGGCCCTGGAGCGCGTGGCCCAGCCGCTGGTGGCCGGCATCTACACGGCCGACCCCGACGAGCTGAGCCTGAGCGCGACGATGCCGCGCTTCATCGAGGTGGAGCGCAAGGAGCGCTCGCTCATCCTGGGCCTGCGTCGCGGGCTGCGGAAGGCGCCGCTGCCGGGGACCAGCGGCGCGCGCTGGTCGCTCTTCGTCACGTTCGCCGGCGGCATGGAAGAGCTGGTGACGACGCTGGCCGCGCGGCTGCCGGCCGGGGCGGTGGCGCTCAAGCAACGCGTGAGCGCGCTCGAGCGCGCGGGAGCCGGCTGGCGCGTGACGACCTCGGACGGCAACGCGTTCGAGGCCGACCGCGTGATCGTGGCCACCGAGTCCCACGCCACCGCGCGCCTGACCCGCTACCTCGATCCGTCGCTGGCGAATCTCCTGGAGGAGATCACCTACGCCTCGGCCGCGACGGTGTCGCTCGGCTATCGCCGCAGCGACGTGCCGCACCCGCTCGACGGCTTCGGGTTCGTGGTGCCGCGGACCGAGGGCCGGGCGCTGCTCGCGGGCACGTTCTCGAGCGTGAAGTATCCGGGCCGCGCACCCGAGGGCCATGTCCTGATCCGCGGCTTCCTCGGCGGCATGCTGAATCCCAGGATGCTGCTCGAGGACGACGACGCGCTGACCACACGAGCGCGGGAGGAATTGCGCGCGGCGCTCGGCATCACCGCCACGCCGGTCCTCACGCGCCTGCACCGCTGGCCGGCGTCGATGCCGCAGTACCGCGTGGGCCATCTCTCGCGGATCGACACGATCGAGCGGCGCGTGGCGGGACTGCCCGGGCTCACGCTGGCCGGCGCCGCCTATCGTGGCGTCGGGCTCGCCGACTGCGTCCGCTCCGGCGAGGCTGCCGCCGAGGCGGCGTTACTGGGGTAGCGCGGCCGCCGTCTCCTTGCCGGCCACGACCGGCACGATCTCGAACTCGATCAAGGGGGACCAGTTGGCGACCCAGCGCTGCAGCAGCGTGACGTCGTCGCACTCCATGAGCTGAAAGCAGCGCGTCACATCGGCTGTCACCCAGCTGCCGACGAAGGTGAGACCGTCCGGCATCTGCCGGCCCTTGGCGCGGAACTCGCGATAGACGGCCAGCGCGTTCTGATCACGAAACCTCTCGATCACCATGAACAGCATCGGACCTCCTCGTCGGACGACGGGCGGCGTGGGCGTCACACCACGCCGATGGCGCCGGCCTGGGCCAGCTCCTCGATCCGCGCGCCGTCGTAGCCGAGCACCTCACCGAGCACCTGACGCGTGTGCTCGCCGATTCGATGCGGCGCGCCAGCGGATGGGCCCGTGGGCTGGCCGTCGACCTGAAACGGCGTGCTGGTCACGCGCACCTTGCCGCGCGTGGGATGCGGGATCTCGGGAAAGGCGCTGCGCGCCTCGCAGATGCGGCAGTGCGGCGACTTCGGTCGGCGAGAGCACCGGCGGAGGCGGGCAGGCGCGCGGCCCGCAGCGCCTGCAGCGCGCGCTCCCGGGTGACGAAGCCGTCCAGCCACTCCACGATGAGGTCGCGCAGCGGCGGCCAGTTCAGCCGGCGCGCCATCGGCGTGGCGAAGCGTGGATCCTCGGCGAGATCCGGCCGTTTCATCGCCTCGCAGAGACGGGCGAAGAGCTGCGGCGCGCCGACCGTCTGCATGACGAAGTCGCCGCCCTCGAGCGTGTGCGCCACCATGCCCGCCCGCGGGCCGGGATAGACGTCGCCGCCGTTGATGATGGCGCCGTAGGTGATGTCCTCCGCGGCGATCATCGCCTCCAGCATCGACACGTCGAGGTACGCGCCCTGCCCGGTGCGGCCGCGACGGACGAGCCCGGCCAGGATCGCGCCGAAGGCGTGGGTGCCGGCCAGCACGTCGGCGGCCTGCAGGTAGCCGATGCGCGGGACGGGATCGGTCTGGCGCTCGAGGTGCATGATGCCGGACACCGCGTTGATGATGTGGTGGAACGCCGGCGTGTCGCGCATGGGGCCCGTCTGGCCGAAGCCGGAGATCGAGCAGTAGACGATGTTCGGCTTGATCGCCGAGAACGCCTCGTAGCCGCAGCCGATGCGCGCCGCCACCCCCGGCACGAAGTTCTCCACCGCGACGTCGGCCACGCGGGCCAGGTCGAGCACGACCTCGCGGCCGCGGGGGTTCGAGAGATCGACCGACACGCTCAGCTTGCCGGCGTTGATGCGCACGAAGTAGGTGGCCTGATCGGCCCGGCCTTCTTCGAGTTGATAGTAGCCACGGCGCGTGTCGTCGCCCTCGCCGGGCCGCTCGATCTTCAGGACGCGCGCGCCCAGATCGGCCAGCAGCCGCGTGCAGTACGGCCCGGCCAGCACGCGGGTGAAGTCGAGCACCGTGATGCCCTCGAGCAGCGGAGCGGCCGACGCCGGCGACATGGACGATCCTCCTGGGTGGATGCGAGCGGCTGCCAGCATACCCGACCTCGCGGGCCACCGCCGCGGCTCGAGTCAGACGTGATTGCGGAGCATCAGCTCCTTGGGGTGCGGGTTCAGATAGACCTGGTCAGCGAGATACGCGAGACCGAGGCGACGGACGTGGTGCTTCAGCAACGTGAGCGGGACCACCAGCGGCACGAGCTCGCGGCGGTACTCGGCGATGACCTCCACCAGCTCGGCGCGCTCGTCGTCGGATAGCTCGCGCTTGAGGAAGCCGGCCAGATGCTGGAGCACGTTGACGTGTCGGGCGCGGGTGGCGCGGACGGCCAGCGCCTGCATGAAGCGCGTGCCGTACGTCGCCAGCGTCTCGGCGGCGAGGCGCGGTCCGGCGCCGGCCACCAGGCGGCCGAGCTCCGTGTAGTCTCGCGGGCTGTGGGCGAGGACCGCGAACTTGTGCGCGGTGTGGAATGCCACCAGGTCGCGGACACGCGGCCGCGACGCGGTGAACGCCTGCCAGCGCGCGGCGGCGAACACCCGCTCGATGAAGCTCTCGCGGATGCCGGCGTCGGTCAGGCGGCCTTCCTCTTCCACGGGCAAGAGCGGCAGCGCCTCCGTGAGTGCGGCGGCGAACACGCCGCGACCGACGCGGCCCGGCGTGCCGTCCTCGCCGTACACGCGCACGCGGACGAGGCCGCACGAGGGCGAGCCGCGCTTGAGCACGTACCCATGCAACCCGAGCGCCTCCAGCTCACCGATGCGCCCGCTCGCCCAGCGCCGCATCCGCGCGGTGAGATCCTCGCCCGTCTTCTCGACGACGAGCCGCGGGGCGGCGGGGGTCGCCGACCAGGCGAATCGGCGGACGGGGCACGCCGAGGCCGACCTCGACCTCGGGACACACGGGCACCCACTCGACGAACGCGCCGAGGACGTCGGTGAGAAACGCGTCGCGCTTGTGGCCGCCGTCGTAGCGAACCTCCTGACCGAGCAGGCACGCGGAGACGCCGAGGCGGATTTTTCGGGGGGGCTCCCACTTGGACATGGGCGGGAGTAGTGTAGCGCCCATGCCAACCGTGCAATCCAGCCTGCTCGAGCGCCTGACTCGCGAAATCTTCGCCGCGCGCGGCGTGCCCGAGGGCGACGCCGCGTTCATCGCCGGCATGCTGATCCGCGCCAACCTGCGCGGCCACGACTCGCACGGGGTGATCCGCGTGCCCCAGTACGTCGCCGCCTTGCAGAGCGGGCACGCTCAATCCCAAGCCGCAGATGACGCTGGTCGTCGACACGCCGACCCTGGCCATCCTCGAAGGCGACGGCGGCTTCGGCCAGGTCGTCGCCAGGCGCGGTGTGGGCATGGCCATTGAACGCGCCCGGACGCACGGCCTGGCGGCGGTGGCCCTGCGCGGCGCCAACCACGTCGGCCGGCTCGCCGACTACGCGGAGATGGCCGCGGCCGAGGGGCTGATCGGCATGCTGTGGGCCAACGCGCGCGGCGGGCTCAACGTGGCGCCGTGGGGCGGCGCGGCCCGGCGGCTGGGCACGAACCCCCACGCGATCGCGGTGCCGGGGCCGGACGGCACGGTGGCCATGTCGCACGACTTCGCCTCCAGCGTGTGGGCCGAGGGCAAGCTGCGCGTGAAGTTCAACCGCGGCGAGAAGGTGCCGCCGGGGATCATGCTCAACGGCAAGGGCGAGCCGTCCATCGATCCGCGCGAGTACTACACCGATCCGGTCGGCTCGCTGCTCACCGCCGGCGCGCACAAGGGCTACGGCCTGTCGATCGCCGTCGAGATCCTGGGCGGCATCCTGTCGGGCGCCGGCGCCGCCAGCGGCGAGAAATCCGTGTTCCGCAACGGCACGCTGATCATCTGCCTCGACCCCGCGCGCTTCCTGCCGCTGGCGGACTTTCACGCGCAGGTCGCGGCGCTGATGACGTGGGTGCGCTCGGCCCCGCTGGCCGCCGGCTCCGAGGAGATCCTGATTCCGGGCGAGCCGGAGGCGCGCAACGAGCGCGAGCGCCGCGCGGCCGGGGTGACGATCGACGACGAGACGTGGCGTCAGATCCGCGCGGTGGCCGACGAGGTGGGCGTCCATGCTTGAGGCCGTCGGCATGAAGGAGATCGACGCGATCTTCGTGGTGACCGACGGCCTGGGCATCCATCGCGAGATGCTGGTCATCCCGCTCGGTCCGGCCACGCCCGGCCGCGTGCGCCGCCTGCCCAGCGGCAAGCTCGAGATCACGGTCGAGGCCACCCGTCCGCTCGACGAGTGGCTGAAGGAGCTGCCCGCGCTGCTCGCTGCCGCCCAGAAGTGACTGCGGTCCGGAGCCTGAAGCGCGAGCTTGGCCTGGTGCCGCTCGCGGCCATCGTCTTCTTCAACGTCAGCGGTGGGCCCTATGGCGTCGAGGACGCGGTGTCGTCCTTCGGACCGGGGCTGGCGCTGCTCCTCCTCGTGCTCACGCCCTTTCTCTGGAGCCTGCCGGTGTCGCTCGCGATGGCCGAGCTGGCCGCGGCGATGCCGGACGAAGGCGGCTACGTCACCTGGGTCCGTCGCGCGTTCGGGCCGTTCTGGGCCTTTCAGGTCGGCTGGTGGTCGTGGCTCGACAGCTTCGTGGACGTCGCCGTCTATCCCGCGCTGTTCGTCGAGTATTTGAAGTTCTGGTATCCGGCGATGGCCGCGCGCGAGCGGTGGCTCCTGGCCGTGCTGTTCATCGTCGTCCTGACCGGGCTGAACGTCGTCGGCGTTCGCCCGACCGGACGCGCGGCGGTGGTGCTGTCCGTGTTCGCCCTGCTGCCGATCGCGCTGGTCGTGGTGTTGGGGCTGGCGGCGGCCACCCAGGTGCCGTGGCGACCGTTCGCCGCCGAGGGGCGAACGGTCGGCGCCTCGCTGGGGCTCGGCCTGGCGGTGGTCATGTGGAACTACTCCGGCTGGGACACGCCGTCGACCTGTCTGGGCGAGGCCAAGGCGCCGGAGCACGCGTTCCGGCGCGCGCTCTTCCTGGCGCTGCCGGTGATCGCCGTGGCGTACGTGCTGCCGGTGGGCGCCTTGCTCGCCAGCGGCGCCACCGACTGGTCGAAGTGGGACACGGGTGCGCTGCCGAGGCTGGCCGCCGCCGCGGGGGGTGACTGGCTCGGGCACGCCGTCGCGGTGGGCGCCGTCGTGAGCGCGACCGGCCTGTTCCTCACGCTGCTGCTCACCAACTCGCGGCTGCCCTACGTGCTCGCCCGCGATGGTCTCCTGCCGGCCCGGCTCGCGGCGATCCATCCGCGCTTCGGCACGCCGTGGGTGGCGATCGTGCTCTCGGCGGCCCTCTACTCGGCCTTCGCCGTGTTCTCGTTCAAGGAGCTGATCGTTCTCAACGTCTGGCTCTACTCGCTGAGCCTGCTGATCGAGCTGGCGGCGTTCGTGTGGCTCCGGGTCCGCCAGCCGTCGCTGGCGCGGCCGTGGCGGGTGCCCGGGGGGATGGCCACGGCCCTGGTGGTTGCGGTGGTGCCGGCGGCGCTGTCGCTGCTCGCGATGGCGACGGCGGGCTGGCTCAACACGCTGGCGGGGGTGGTCGCCGCGCTGACCGGCCCCGTGGCGTACGCGTGGGCGCGGGCGGCGGTGCGTCCAGGTTCTCCTCGATGACCTGCGCCAGGCAGGTGAGCGTCGCCAGCGTGTAGACGTAGGTCTTCCAGCTCACCGCGATCCCGTCGGCCCGCTCGCCGGGCCTGATCGGCGGATAGATCGTCACGCTGAGGTTGGGCCCGCTGCCGTAACAGCCGCCCGCGCAGCCCTCACGCAGGCTCACGTGGTCCGCGAGCTGGCGCCGGGCGATCAGCCCGCGCAGATCGCGCACGATCGCGGCGGCGTCGAGTCGGCGCGCGCGGCCGCCACGCTCCACGGGCAGCACCACGACGCCGGGCTCGCGCGGACAGACGGTGATGACCAGTCGGCGCATGGTTCAGGAACGGGGGAGCGGCGCCGCTCCCCCCGTTGCCCCCCAGCGGGAACTCGTGTGTCGAGGCGGCGGGCCAGACGGGCGGCGGCCAGGGCGGGATCGGTCACGGGAGCTTGCCAGCGGCAGGCGAATCGCCGGCCGAGGGCCCGGCGGATGCCGGCGCGATACCAGGCGTTGCCGGCCACGCCGCCACTCCAGGAAACGCGCACGGGCGAGGGCAGCTGCAGGGCTCGTACGACACCGCCCGCGAGTGCGGCCAGGTGCTCCTGGCCGGCGGCGGCGATCGCGCGGGCTCGTGGGTCACCGCGGCGGGCGCGGGTCAGCACCAGGGGCGCCCACGCCGCCACGCGCGCGACGGCATCGGGCCGGCGGGCCAGCTTGCGTGCGATGGCGGCGACCGTCGGCGTGAGCCGGAGCCATTCGCGACCCAGCCAGAACGCCGAGCCCTCGTCGCCGATCAGCGGGCCCAGTCCGCCGGCGCGGGCCACGCGCCCCTCGCCATCGCGGCCCAGGACGATCGAGCCGGTGCCGGCGAGCACGAGCAGTCCAGGTCGCCCGTCGAGCGCGCCCAGCAGCGCCGCCTCGACGTCGGAGATGACCTCCACCCGTTGCGCGAGGCCGCGCAGCTGGCGACGCACGGCGCTCGCGCTCGCGCGGGGTCCACACGCCGCGCGCGGCGACGACGAGCGACGTGATGGCGTCGCGGCCAACGACGTTGCGCAACAACTTCCCGAGTTGTCGCAACGCAGTGGCGCGCCGGATGTGACGTCGCGTGCGGCCCTCGTGAAGGACGACCACGCGGATCCAGGTGCCGCCGAGATCGACCCCGACGGCTAGCGGTGAGATGCGCTGTCGACCGCGAGACATGGTTGACGGTGCTGTCCATTATGCGCGGCTCGGCCAGTATGGCAGCGGCAGGAAATCACCGGGTTAGACCCGGGGAGGCGTGGCATACCGCGTGCTTAAGGTTTCCCGCCGGACAGGAGGATGATGATGGGCAAAGCGCTCGCGGCCTGGTTGCTTGTCGCCGGTGCGGTCGCGGGCCCGGCCCTGGCGCCGCGCGAGGTCGTCCAGTCCGCAGTGAGTCGCGTGCTCGTCATCCTCCAGCGCAGTGACGGTGCAGCGCTGCCGACGTCGGGGCACCGTCTGGGCGACGAGCAGCGCCACGCGGAGATCCGTCGCGTGGCAACGGACCTCTTCGACTTCGACGAGATCTCCCGGCGCGTGCTCTCGCGGTACTGGACGGAGCGCAGCGCCGAGGAGCAGGCGGAGTTCGTGCACCTGTTCACCGACGTGCTGGAGCGCACCTACATCGGCCGCATCGAGGCCTACGCCGGCGAGAAGATCGTCTACGTGGGCGAGGTGGTCGACGGTCCCTTCGCCACCGTCCGCACCAAGGTGGTGACCCGCCGGCGCACCGAGACCCCGCTCGACTACAAGCTGCACCTGCGCGATGGGCGGTGGAAGGTCTACGACATCCTCATCGACCACGTGAGCTTCGTGTCCATGTACCGGAGCGAGTTCGCCCGGGTCTTGCAGCGCGAGCCCTACACCGGGCTCGTCGATCGCCTGCGTAAGGAGAGCGGTCTGCCGCGCTCGTAGTACTAAGATAGGGCGTGCCCGGCACGATCCCGTCTCTGACCTGGCCGGACTACGCCGTCGTCGCCGCCGCCCTCGCGGTCCTCCTCGCCATCGGGTTCAGCTTCGCGCGGGCCCAGCACGACACCCAGGACTTCTTCCTGGCCCGCCGGCGGGTGCCGTGGTGGGCGGCCTGCCTGTCGTTCCTCGCCACCGAGATCAGCGCGGTGACGATCATCTCGGTGCCGGCCACCGCCTACAGCGAGAACTGGGAGTACGCGCAGTTCTTCGTGGGCTCCAGCCTGGCCAAGCTGGCGGTGGCGTTCCTGTTCATCCCGGCCTTCTACCGTCACAACGTGACGACCATCTACGAGTTCCTGGCCTATCGGTTCGGCCAGCGCAGCCAGGTCACCGGCTCGATCTTCTTCTTCGTCACGCGCCTGGCCGGCTCCGGCGCCCGTCTGACGATGACGGCGGTGGCCGTGGGCTACCTGATGGGCTGGTCGCTGGTGCCCACCATCATCGTGTTCAGCATCGTGTCGATCCTCTACATCGCGACCGGTGGCGTGCAGGCGGTGGTGTGGACCAACGTCTTTCAGGCGGTGATGTTCCTGGTGGCGGGCGCCGTGACCCTGGCCTATCTCGTCGCGCACGTCTCGGGCGGGCTGGGCACGGTGATCTCCACGGCGGGTGCGGCTGGACGTCTGAACGTCGTCGACTGGGGCCCATCGATCACGTCGCCCGACTTCTGGTCGAGCGCGCTCACGAAGCCCAACATCGTGTGGGTGGCGCTGCTCAACGGCCTCTTCGGCTCCATGGCCGCGTTCGGGACGGACCACGACCTGATGCAGCGCCTGCTCACGGTGGAGACGCGCGGCGAGAGCCAGCGGACGCTGGCGCTGACCCCGATCGGCACGCTCGTCACGCTGCTGATCTACCTCGGCCTGGGCGCGGGGCTCTTCACCTACTACACGCAGCACCCGGCGCCGACCCTGGCCCGCTCGGACGAGATCCTGCCGCACTTCGTGGGGACGGTCATGCCACCCATGCTGCGCGGCCTGATGCTGGCCGCCATCGTGCTTTCGTCCATCGACTCGCCACTGGGCTCGCTGGCCGCCTCGTTCGTGACCGACATCTACCGGCCGCTGCTGGTGCGCAACCGCTCGGAGCGGCACTACCTCGCCGTCTCGCGCTACGCGGTGCTCATCTTCGGGATCGTGCTGGGCGTGCTGGCCTGGGCCTTCGCCTTCGTGCCGGGCCAGATGCTGTGGACCGTGTTCAAGATCGCGGGGGTGACCTCCGGCTCGCTCCTCGGGGTCTTCCTGCTCGGGCTGCTGTCCCGCCGCCCGGTGAGCGACACCGCCAACGTCGTCGCCATGATCGCCATGGCCGGCGTGAACCTCACGCTGCTCCTGCTGTCCGAGTTCGACGTGCTGCGCTTCGCGTGGTCGTGGCTGGTGATCGTGGGGACGGTGGGGACGATCGCGCTGTCGGTGCTCCTGACCGCCCTCAGCCCCCGGCGCTGACGACGGCCTGCGCGATCGAGGTATCGATCAGATCCTCGTAGCGGTGGCGGCGCTGGATGAAGTCGCCGTCGAGCAGGATCTGCTGCAGGTACTCGTAGCCGGGCGCGCGCAGGATCGGGTCGGTCGCCCACGTGTTCTGCGCCAGGTAGCGTGCCACCACGGCGGCCCGCACGTTCGCCGCCACGTCGGGGAACGCCGGGGCGATGAGTGCGGCCACCTCGGCCGCCGAGGCGCCCGCCAGCCACTGCTGGGCCCGGTAGAGCGCGCGCGTGAACCGGGTGAGCGCCTCTCGCTCGGTGCGCAGGTACGCCGCCGTGGTCATGTAGGACGAGAAAGGGACCGGTCCGGTCGCCTCGCCCATCGACGCCGCCAGGTGCGCGGCGCCCTCGGCCAGCAAGATCTCGGCGGCCGGCTGGCCCGTCTCGAGAAAATCCGCGTGCCCGGCCTTGAAGGCGGCGACCGCCTCGGCCACCGGTAGCGTGCGCTCGATCCGCACCTTGGCCGGATCGACGCCGTGGCGCCGCAACACGGTGAGCATGCACTGCCAGGGGGTCGGCGCTTCCGCGAACGACAGCACGGTGCGACCGACCAGCTGAGACCAGGCGAAGCTCGGCTGGGGCTGGCGGCTCAGCAGGAAGAACCCGTTGCGGCTGTTCACTTCCGCGAAGTGGATGAGCGGGGGACCGCCGCGATCGACGAGGTCGAGGCTGCGCATCACGCCGCCCAGGCTGACCTGAGCCGCTCCGTCCACGAGCGCGCCCGCGCTCGACACGCCACCCCCGGCGGTGCGGACCTCGACGTCGAACCCCTCGGCGGCGAAGTGGCCACCGTACAGCGCGACGAACTGCGGCGCGTAGAAGATCGAGCGGAACGGCTCGTAGACGACGAGACGCTGCGGGGGCCGGGCGCTCACGGATGGGTGAGTCGGGCGACGACGGCTTCCATCTGACAGGCGCGCCACCCGTACGCCGTGAGGCCGCGCACCCCCGGCGCCAGCAGGGCCGCATCGTAGGGGTCGCGCAGCAGCACCACCGCCAGGCAGCGGGCCCGCGTCTGCAGTGCCTCGAGCAGCGCGCGGTTCGAAGGGTAGAGGTGGGCGTCGTAGAGGAAGAGCACCGTGGCGTCGGCGGCGGCCGCCCGCTCGGCCGCCTCCGCGATCTCCTCCGGCCGCGGCTCGATGCCCACGACGGCCGTGGCCGGCGTGATGCCGGCCGGCGCGAAGGCGGCAGTGACCCAGCCGCGCTCGTTGGCGACCTCGGGCTCGATGGTGATGCGCGCGGCGAGGTCGGAGAAGCGCGGGAAGACCACGAGCACGTTGCCGTTCAGCGCCCGCGCGAGCCCCGGGACCGAGCTGCCGACCTCCGTCACGGCGCGCGTGGCCATCGCCCTGGCCAGCGGCCGGCCGTCGGGCTCGGGGACGGGCGGACCACCCTCACGCCGGACCGAGCGGGCGAGCCGGAGCTTGCGGACCCGCTCGGCGGCGGCCTCGCACTCGGCGAGCGGTAGCCGGCCGTCGCGATACGCGCTCACCAGCGCCTCGGCGGCCGCCCGCTGCGCGGGCTCCGTGTGGCAGACGAGCAGCAGATCGTGGCCGGCGGCCGCGGTGCGCACGGCAGCCTCGCCGATCGGACACGTCTCGCTGACCGCACCCATTTCCAGGTCGTCGGAGACGATCACGCCGTCGAATCGTAGATCTTGCCGCAGCCAGTCGTGGACGAGCCGGCGGGAAAACGTGGCCGGCACCCCACTGGGATCGAGCCTGGGATAGACCGGGTGCGAGGTCATCAGGCACTCGACGCCGGCCGCGATCGCCTCGCGGAAGGGCGGCAGGTGGAACTCCTGCATCTCCTCCAGCGTCGAGTCGATCGTCGGCAGCTTCAGATGGGCGTCGAGCGGTGAGTGGCCCTTGCCCGGGAAGTGCTTGGGGCAGGCCGAGAGCCCGCCGCGCATCTGGCCGCGGATGCGCGCCACGCCGTAACGCGAGACGACCTTCGGATCCTTGCCGTAGGAGCGGATGCCGATGTTGGGGCTGTAGCGATCGGTGAGGACGTCCAGACACGGGCCGAGCGTGAGGTCCACGCCGAGGCGCCGCATCTCCCGCGCCTCGATCAGCCCCTGGCGCGCCGCGAACGCTTCCTCGCCGGCGGTGCCGACCGCGAGGTTGTCCGGGAAGATCGTGGTGCCGCGGCCGATCATGACGATCCGCCCGCCCTCGTGGTCGGTCGATACGAGCACCCGGCGTCCGAGCGCGTCGTCGAGGCGATCCAGCATCGTCGCGAGCGCTTCCGGAGTCTCGAAGTTACGGCGATAGAGAATCAGCCCGGCGGCGCGTGTGTCGCGGAAGAGGCGGATGTCGGCGTCGGAGAGCGTTGGGCCCGGAAGCCCGATCGTCAATCGTTCCCCAACCAGGTCGGCGATGTCGGTCACGCGTCGATTCTATCGGATCGAGGGGCCAGGTCGCGCACGTCGAGGCGCCGAATCGGCCAATTCACGGGGTTCGATCTTCCGCCTCCTGGACGTGCCAGTCTGGCGTGTAAGAATTGGCCCCAGCGTCTATCTGCCGACGTCCAACCCCCTATACGAGCCCGCGGGCCGACCGCAAATAGCTGTCAGTGTGAGAATCCCCAATTCAGAGGGTTGATGGCATGACCGCTGCTCATGCCTCATTCCGAAAAGTCATGGCCATCCGGGCCAATGTCGCTTCATCGAAGTAGGAGGCGGCCTCACATGGGCAACGCATCTGCACTCGCGGGTTTTCTGCTCCTCCTCGGCGTCGCGACGACGCCGGTCGGAGCTCAGTCTCTGGCGCCCGAGGGCGCCTACTCTCGTCTCTCTGCCGGCAATCAGAAGATCGCGCTCGCGCTCTTCGATGCGCAGCAGGCGCACGTGATGCCGAGCAGCGGCGGCGCGAGCACCGGCGGCGCGACCACCGGTGCCCCGAGCAGCAACAGCGTAATCGCGCCGGCCCCGGCCACCGCCAGCACCACGCCGGCGGCCAAGCCGATGACCCTCGATCAGATCGCGGCCCAGAAGCAGAGCGGCCACGCCTGGGGCGAGATCTTCCAGACCATGCGCGATCAGGGCCTCGTCCAGGAAAAGAACCTCGGACAGGTCGTCAGCCGCTACCAACGACCCAGCACCGCCGCGACGGCGGCCACCGCCGCCAAGGGCAAGTAGCGGGCGCGAGGGTCGAGCGGCCATGAAGATCCTGCTGCTCGTGATGCTCGTCACGGTCGTGTGGGCCGTGCTGGCCAGCGTGCTCGGCCGCTGCGGCGGCCGGCGGGTGGCCGGTGAGCGCGGCTCCGCCGTGCGCGAGGCGTGGTTCTGGGAGGCGCTGGACCGCGATGCGCGGCTCGCCGGCGTGCCGGCCCTCCCTTCCTCACATCCGCTCGCCCGCTTCGGTTCCTCGTCTTCGCAGCCCACCGTCTGAACAAGGGCAGGACGAACTGGCCCGCTGCTAGCATCATTGGAAGCGCAGTGGGCCCGGGCGGGCCGGGAGGTGGATCTCGGATGAAATTCCTACTCATCGTTCTCAGCGTGCTGCTGTTTCTACTCGCCCCTGCGGGAACTACCTCGGCGGCCGACGACTCGAAGGTCAAGGCCGCGACCCAGCAGGTGGAGACCGGCGCCAAGAAGATCGGCGATGGTCAGGTCGGTACCGGCGTCGAGGAGACGGCCAAGGGCATCGGCCACACCGTCTCCGAGGGCGCGAAGTACACCGGTGAGAAGTTCAAGGAGTCGGGCAAGGCCGCCGAGCCCGAAGCCAAGAGCTCGTGGGGCAGCTTCAAGGACAGCGCAAATTCTTTCGGCCATTCGGTGAAGAACTTCTTCACTCGGTTGTTTCAGTAGACATGGGGGGCCCCGAAATGGCCCCCCATACCCCCCAGCTGTTCGGAGCGACCCCGGCGGAGCCGGGGCGCTCCTCTGTCACCGTGGCCCTTCCGCGCGACTCTAGGTGGTGGTTGGATCGGGTGTCGCCTCCGCCGCCGTGGTCGCTCGGCGCGACTGCGGAGCGATCGGATCGGGTGGCGCCTCGACCGCCGTGGTCGCTGCGGCGTGACTGCGGAGCGATCGGATCGGGTGGCGCCTCGACCGCCGTGGTCGCTCGGCGCGACTGCGGAGCGATCGGATCGGGTGGCGCCTCGACCGCCGTGGTCGCTCGGCGCGACTGCGGAGCGATCGGATCGGGTGGCGCCTCGACCGCCGTGGTCGCTCGGCGCGACTGCGGAGCGATCGGATCGGGTGGCGCCTCGACCGCCGTGGTCGCTCCGCGCGACTCCGGGGGGCGATCGGATCGGGTGTTGCCTCGACCGCCGTGGCCGCTCCGCGCGACTCCGGGGGTCGGTCGGATTGGGTGTCGCCTGAACCGACCCGACGTGTATTCGATGCCAGCCCGGGACGGCTTGGGGGGCTAGCGGTAGAGGAGGGCGGGGGTGCGGCGGCGGCGCCAGCGGGTGAGGGTGGGGAGCCAGGTGTGTTCGATGTCGCGTAGGGGGCGGCCGCGCTCGAGGGCGCGGCGGATGACGTCGGTGCCTAGCAGGATGTCGATGGGCAGGCGGCGGCGCTCGAACTCGTAGGGTGGGCGCTTCCAGCGGAAGCCGCCGGGCGCCAGTCGCCGCGCGGCTGCGATCACGGCGAGGTACGTGAGGACCGGCTTGAAGCGCGCCTGATCCGTGACGTGGACCTGCACGCCGCCGCACAGCCGATTGGCCCACTTGTGAAACGTTGGCGTGAAGCGGGCCGGCCTGAACTTCACGCCGGGCAGACGTACCGCGGTCAGCGCGCTCGCGTAGGCGTGCGCGTCGAGGTATGGCGCGCCGATCCACTCGAAGGGGCGGGTGGTGCCCCGGCCCTCCGAGAGGTTCGTCCCCTCGATCAGACAGCCGCCGGGATAGACGCGCGCGGTGTCGAGCGTGGGCATGTTGGGCGACGGCGCCACCCAGGGTACGTCCGTGTCCTCCCAGAGCATCCGTCGCCGCCAGCCGCGCATCGGCACCACGGTCAGCGCGCAGCCGTAGCCGTGCTCGCGCACCAGGTAGCGGGCGTGCTCGCCGATCGTCAGCCCGTGGCGAATCGGGAGCGGGTGCAGGCCGACGAACGAGGCGAACGCGGGGTCGGGGATGTTGCCCTCGAGGATCTCGCCGCCCAGAGGGTTCGGCCGGTCCAGCACCATCACCGCCACGCCGGCCCGAGCGCAGGCGCGCATGGTGAGCGCCATCGTCCACGCGAACGTGTAGTAGCGGGAGCCCACGTCCTGGAGGTCGATCACCATCACGTCGAGCCCGGCCAGCATGCTGGGCGTCGGCTCGCGGCGCTCGCCGTAGAGACTGCTCACGCGCATGCCGGTGACCGGGTCGCGGTCGGCGGCGATGGTCGCGTGATCCTGGGGCGCGCCCCACAACCCGTGCTCGGGCGCGAAGAGTGCCGTCATCCGCGCGCCGCGCACGTCGCGCAGCAGCGTGATGGCGTGCTCCAGTCGCCGATCGACCGACGCCTGGTGGGCGAGAAGACCGAAGCGACGCCCGCGCAGAAGCTTCAACTGGTCGTGAAGGAGAACGTCGAGGCCGCTCGAGACGGAGGGCACGCCAGAGTGTAGCGCAGGCGGTGCTACCATGCGCCATGCCACGTCCGCGCTACGAGCGTCTGACCACCGAACGCGTCAACCCCCGGACGCGTGCACTCGATCGGCTGAGCCCCCGGGCCATCGCGCGCCTGATGAACGCGGAAGACCGGCGCGCGGTCGCCGCCGTGGGGCGCGTGGCGCCGGCCATCGCCGCCGCGGTCGAGCGGATCGTCGCCGCCCTCCGCGGAGGCGGGCGACTCTTCTTCGTGGGCGCCGGCACCAGCGGCCGCCTCGGCGTGATCGAGGCCGCGGAGTGTCCGCCGACGTTCGGCACCCGGCCCGGGCTCGTGCAGGCCATCATGGCGGGCGGGCGGCAGTCGGTCTTTCGCTCGCGCGAGGGTGCCGAGGACGACGCGCGCGCGGCCGCCCGCGCAGTCCGCGCGCGGGTGCGTCGCGGCGACGTCGTGGTCGGCGTCTCGGCCAGCGGTGTCACGGCGTTCGTGCACGGCGCGCTGACCACCGCGGCGGCCCGCGGCGCCGGCACCGTTCTGGTCCAGTGCACCGCGCGACCGATCGGTGCCGCACTGCGCCGTGCCGGCCGGCCGATCGTGATCGCGCCGGTGCCGGGTCCGGAGGTGCTGGCCGGCTCCACCCGTCTGAAGGCGGGCACCGCCACCAAGCTCGTGCTCAATACGCTGACGACCGCGAGCATGACGCGACTGGGCAAGGTCTACGGCAACCGGATGGTGGATCTGCAGCCGCGCTCGGCGAAGCTGCGCGCGCGCGCCGAGCGCCTCGTCGCCGAGCTCGGCGGCGTGGGACCGGCGCGCGCGCAATCTGCACTGCGAGCCGCCGGCGGCCACGCGCGGCTCGCGATCGTCATGGTGCGCAGGGACCTGCCGGCCGGTGCCGCTGCCCGCGCCTTGCGGGCGGCTGGCGGCTCCCTGCGCTTGGTGCTGGAACAGCGACCGGCCCGCTAGCGTTCCCGCAGTCCGCGGGCACGTGCCTTGCTCGACTGTGGTTCGTGCTTATCACACGCTGTGCCTGGCACCGGGGCTATCACGGCCATCCCGCCCTGATCGGGGTCACCGACTGGCGCGGCCTGCGCGTGGGCTTCAGGGATGGAATTTGTTCACAATGCGCCGCGCAGCTGCGGGCTGACCTCCCCGACTCGCATCCGGCGCATGCGGGGACCAGCCTGGACGTGGTGGGCTGGATGCCAGGGATCGGGCTCGTCGTCATCGCGGTCATGGCGGTCGTCCTGCTGGCCGCCCGGCCGGTCCACGAGCCTCCGGAGCGGCCGCACATCGCCTCCGCTCTGCCCGGCGCGCCTCGTGTGAGCATCGCCGAAGCGCCTCCTGGCGGGGTCGCGAGTCGCCGCGGCCAGTCACACAGCGTTCGCTCGGCGCGTCCTCGCTTGCCGGTTCCCACCGCCTCGGTTCCGCGCGGTCCCTCTCAGTCCCCCTGACGCGGCCGGAAAGCCGCTGACGCGGAGCGCGAGCAGCGTCAGGCGGTCAGGCGTGCGAGGGGCCGGCGGTGTCCTCCGACCGCACCGGGGTGCGGCCACGCAAGAAGTCGAAGTCGCAGCCCTCGTTGGCCTGCAGCACGTGATCCAGGAAGAGCCGCCCGTAGCCGCGGGCGAAGTGCGGCGGGCGCGGGGTCCAGGCGCTCCGCCGGCGCCCGAGCTCGTCGTCATTCACGCGCAGCGTGAGCGTGCGCTTCGGCACGTCGAGCTCGATCTCGTCACCCTCGCGCACGAGGGCCAGCGGGCCGCCGGCGGCGGACTCTGGCGCCACGTGGAGCACCACGGTGCCGTAGGACGTCCCGCTCATGCGGGCGTCGGAGATACGCACCATGTCCTTGATCCCCTTCTTCAAGAGCCGGGCCGGCACGGGCGCGGCGCCCCACTCGGGCATGCCAGGTGCCCCCTTGGGACCGACGTGCTTGAGGACGAGCACGGAGGTCTCGTCGATCGCCAGCGTCGGGTCGTCGATGCGCTGATGGAGGTCGACGTGGTCCTCGAAGACGACGGCGCGCCCACGGTGGGTGAGCAGATGGGGGGAGGCGGCCGAGACCTTGATGACGGCGCCGCCCGGGCAGAGGTTGCCGGTCAGCATGGCCAGGCCGCCCTCCGCGGCGATCGGCATGGCCAGCGAGCGGATGACGTCGGCGTTCCAGCAGCGCGCGTCGCGCACGTTGTCGGCCAGCGTGTGGCCGTTCACGGTCGGCGCCTGCCCGTGCAGCAGCGGCAGCAGCTCCTTGAGGACGACCGGCAGGCCGCCGGCGTAGAAGAAGTCCTCCATCAGATATTTTCCGGAGGGCCGCAGGTTGAGCAGGAACGGCGTGGTGCGCGAGAGCTCGTCGAAGCGCGCCAGGCCGAGGGGCACGCCCACGCGTCCGGCCAGGGCCATGAGATGGATGACCGCGTTGGTGGAGCCGCCGATCGCCATGAGCGTGCGAATGGCGTTGTCGAACGCCGGCGGCGGTCAGGATCTGGCTCGGCTTGGGTCCGCCGGCGATGGCCATCTCCACCGCGCGCCGGCCGGCCATCTCGGCCATCGCCATCCGCCGCGAGTCCGCGGCGGGAATGGCGGCGTTGCCGGGCAGGGTCATGCCGAGTGCCTCGGCCATGGAGGCCATCGTGGAGGCGGTACCCATCACCATGCAGTGGCCGGCCGAGCGCGACATGCACGACTCCGCCTCGCAGAATTCCTCGTCGGTGATCTGACCGGCGCGCTTCTCCGCCCACAGCCGCCAGCCATCGGTGCCGGAGCCGAGCTCCTGATCGCGCCACTTGCCGCTCAGCATCGGGCCGCCGGTCACCATGACGGCCGGGACGTCGGCAGAGGCGGCGCCCATGAGCATGGCGGGCGTGGTCTTGTCGCAGCCCGACAGGAGCACCACCGCGTCGAGTGGATACGCGCGGATGCACTCCTCCACGTCCATCGACATGAGGTTGCGGAACATCATGGTGGTGGGCTTCATCAGCACTTCGCCCAGCGAGATCGTGGGGAACTCCAGCGGGAAGCCGCCGGCCGACCACACGCCGCGCTTCACCGCCTCGGCCGACCTGCCGCAGATGCGCGTTGCAGTTGGTCAGCTCCGACCACGAGTTGGCGATCCCGATCACCGGCCGGCCGTCGAACACGACATCGCTGAAGCCTTCCGCCTTGAGCCACGAGCGATGGACGAATCCGTCGAGATCATTGCGGCCGAACCAGTTGCGACTGCGCAGCGCAGGAGATGTCATGGCGGCCTCCGAGACCAGAAGCTTACACAGAAAGCCACTCGTGGCGCCATCGGAGAGCCGGGCGTCGGACGCGCTTGGGCGGCGATTCGTCGTGGAACGCAATCGTGTCGGGGTCGGATCTGACGGATGCCCGATCCCCCGAGTTGCGCCTCCCAGGCGGGTGTGATGTCATGGGCAGCCTCCAGAAGTACTCGCATCACGAGGAGACTGCATGCGGCTGGCCGGCAAGGTGGCGGTCGTGACGGGCGGTGGCAGCGGGATCGGACGTGGCATCGTGCTGGCGATGGCGCGCGAGGGCGCCGACATCGCGATCCCCGACATCCAGGTGCTGAACGCCGAGAAGGTCGCCGAAGAGGTCAAGGGGCTCGGGCGCAAGGTGCTCGCCATGAAGACGGACGTCACGAGCTCGGCCGACGTCCGGGCGATGGTCGATCGCACGCGGGATGCACTCGGCAAGATCGACATCCTGGTGAACAACGCGGGGATGGCCGCGCCCCCCGGCATGCCGTTCACCAACAACACCGAGGAAGACTGGGACCGCGCCTTCGCAGTCAACACCAAGTCGGTGTTCCTGACCTGCAAGGCCGTCGCGCCGTACTTCATCGAGCGCAAGGCCGGCCGCATCGTCAACATCGCCTCCATCGCCGGGCCGCTCAGCGCGCCGACCATGCCCGCCTACAGCGTGGCCAAGCAGGGCGTGATCACCTTCACGCGAGTGGTGGCCAAGGAGCTGGCGGCGCATGGGATCACCGTCAACGCGATCTGCCCGGGCGTGCTCTACACCGAGTTCTGGCAGAAGCTGGCCCAGCACATCGCCGACACGAACCCGGCGTTCAAGGGCATGACGGCGCGGCAGGTCTTCGACAAGCGCGTCGGGGACATCGTCCCGATGAAGGTCGAGCAGCAGCCGGAGGACATCGGCAACGCGGCGGTATTCCTGGCGTCCGACGAGGCGCGCTACATCACCGGGCAGGCGCTCATGGTCGACGGCGGTTGCGTGATGTATTGAGGCGGGAGACGAGTCGATGATAAGACCCCATCTGCTTCGTTGCCTCAGTCGGGCCTCCCTGCGACGTGGCCGGGCCACGTCTCAGTCGGCCCGTCCGTCGGCGCCTCGCATCTGGGGCCTTCTCATCGCTCGTGCGATTGCGCGCGGTACGGCTGAGAGGGCACGAGAGGTAGGAGATGAATTTCGATTTTACGGAAGCGGAAGAGGTGTTTCGGAAGGAAGTCAGGGCGTGGCTCGAGGCGAACCTGCCCGACGATCTGCGGGGGAAGGCGTTTGCGGCGTCGCGGGCGGATGTGGATGAGGTGCGGCGGCTGCGGGCGTGGCAGAAGACGATGGCCGAGGCGGGGTATGTCGGCATGGACTGGCCGCGTGAGTTCGGCGGCCGGGGGGCGCCGATCACCGAGATGGTGATCCTGTATCAGGAGATGGCGCGGGCGGAGTCGCCGCAGATCGTGAACCGTGGCGGCGTGTCGATGCTGGGCCCCACGCTGATGAAGCTGGGCAGCCCCGAGCAGCAGAAGCGCTTCCTGCCGCGCATCCGTACGGCCGAGGATCTGTGGTGTCAGGGATTCTCCGAGCCGAACGCCGGCTCCGACCTCGCCAATCTCCAGACGCGCGCGGTGCTGGACGGCGATCATTTCGTGGTGAACGGCCAGAAGGTGTGGACCAGCATGGGCCACGTGGCCGACTGGTGCTTCCTGCTCGTCCGCACCGATCCCGCCGCGGCCAAGCACAAGGGCATCTCATTCTTGCTGGTGGACATGAAGACCCCCGGCATCACGGTGCGGCCGCTGCGCCAGATCACCGGCGAGGCCGAGTTCAACGAGACGTTCTTCGACAACGTCCGCGTGCCCAAGGAAAACCTGGTCGGCAAGATCAACGAAGGCTGGAGCGTGGCCATCACGACGCTGGCCTACGAGCGGGACTTGCTGACCTTCATCCGGCACATCTCGCTGCGCAACGCGTTGCACCGGCTCGTGAAGATGGTGCAGGCCCGCGGCAAGAACACCGATCCGCTGGTGCGCCAGAAGATCGCCGAGCTGTGGATCGGCGAGCAAGCGCTGCAGCTCAACGGCTATCGCAGCCTCACCAAGATCCTGCGCGGCGGCCAGCCGGGCCCCGAGGGCTCGACCTCCAAGCTGTTCTGGAGCCAGCTCGACCAGGAGCTCGCGCTGGCCGCGACGCAGGTGATCGGACCCTACTCGCAGATCGCCGAGGGATCGGAGTGGGCGCCCGACGACGGCCAGTGGCAGTTCTATGAGCTGCTGGCCCGCGGCAGCGGCATCCGCGCCGGCACCACCGAGATTCTCAAGAACATCCTGAGCGAGCGCGTGCTCGGTCTCCCCAAGGATTGACGCCGACGTCCACCCATGAAGCCTGAGACGTGCTACGCGCGGAGCGGCGACGTCAACATCGCCTACCAGGTCGTGGGAGAGGGGCCGCTCGACCTCGTGCTGGTGCCCGGCTGGATGTCGAACATCGAGGTGTTCTGGGAGGAGCCGCTGGCGGCCCGTTTCTTCGAGCGGCTGGCGTCGTTTTCCCGGCTCATCCTGTTCGACAAGCGCGGGACCGGACTGTCGGATCGGGTCGCCGACGTTCCGAACCTCGAAACGCGGATGGACGACGTGCGGGCCGTGCTGGACGCGGTTGGCTCCTCGCGGGCCGCGCTGCTCGGCTACTCCGAGGGCGGGCCGATGTGCGCGCTGTTCGCCGCGACGTATCCCGATCGGACGGCGGCGCTGATCATGATCGGAAGCTACGCGCGGCGGATCTGGGCGCCCGACTATCCATGTGGCACTCCCCGCCAGGAGTGGGATGCCTTCGCCGACTCGGTGATTCGCGACTGGGGCGGCCCGGTCGGGCTCGACGCGCGCGCGCCGAGCGTGGCGAATGATCCGCGGTTTCGTGACTGGTGGGCTCGGTATCTGCGCCTGAGCGGCAGCCCGGCCACCGGCCGGTCCGTGCTGATGATGAACGCCGAGATCGATGTCCGCCACGTCCTGCCGGCCATCCGGGTGCCGACGTTGATCCTGCACAACGTGAACGAGCAGACGATCCCGGTGGAGTCGGGCCGCCACCTGGCCCAGCACATCCCCAACGCCAAGTACGTCGAGCTCCCCGGCGTCGATCACCTGCCCTTCGTGGGCAACGCCGACGCGATCCTGGACGAGATCGAGGAGTTCCTCACCGGGACGCGGCGCGGCGTCGAGCCGGATCGAGTGCTGGCCACCGTGCTGTTCACCGACATCGTGGACGCGACCCGCAAGGCCAGCGAGGTCGGCGACCGCCGCTGGCGCGATCTGCTCGAAGCCCACCACGGCGCGGTGCGCGAGGAGCTGAGCCGCTTCCGCGGACGCGAGATCGACACCGCGGGCGACGGCTTTCTGGCCGCCTTCGACGGTCCGGCGCGGGCGGTGCGTGCGGCCTCGGCCATCCGGAACGACGTGAAGCGGCTGGGGCTGGAGATCCGGGCCGGGCTGCACACCGGCGAGTGCGAGATCATGGGCGCCAAGCTGAGCGGTGTCGCCGTCCACATCGGGGCGCGCATCGCGGGTCTGGCCGGAGCGGGCGAGGTGCTGGTGTCCAGCACGGTCCACGATCTGGTGGCGGGCTCCGGGCTGCGGTTCGAGGACCGGGGGCTCCACACGCTCAAGGGCGTTCCCGGCGACTGGCGCGTTTACGCCGTAGACACGAACTGAGTTTTCACCCAGCGAGGACCGAGCCATGAGTGACTTGCTCTACGAAGTGAAGGACAAGGTCGCCACCATCACGCTGAACCGCCCGGACAAGCTCAACGCGTTCACCGGCGACATGATCGAGGCGTGGGCGCGCTCGCTCGGTGAGGCGCAGCGGGACGACAGCGTCAACGTGGTCATCGTCACCGGCGCCGGCCGCGCCTTCTGCTCGGGCGGCGACGTGGGGCGGATGCGCTCGGGCGAGCCGACCGCGCTCGACGGCAAGAACTCGCTGTGGGAAGGCGTGCATCGCGTGCCCAAGCAGCTCGAGCAGATGGACAAGCCGGTCATCGCGATGGTCAACGGCCTGGCGGTCGGCGCCGGCATGGGCATGTGCGTGATGTGCGACATCCGCGTGGCCGCCGAGAGCGCGCGCTTCTCCACCGGCTACGTGCGGGTCGGACTCGTGCCCGGCGACGGTGACACCTACTTCCTGCCGCGGCTGGTCGGCGCGGCCAAGGCGCTGGAGCTGCTGTGGACCGCCGACTTCATCGAGGCGCCCGAGGCGCACCGGCTCGGCATCGTCCAGCGCGTGGTGCCGGACGCCCAGCTGAAGGAGACGACGTACGCGCTGGCCCGCCAGATCGCCGACGGCCCGCAGATTCCGGTACGCATGATCAAGCGGCTCGTCTACCAGAGCCTCAAGCTCGACCTGCGCACGCATCTCGATCTCGTCAGCTCGCACATGTCGATCGTGCGGCAGACGGCGGATCATGCCGAGGGCGTGGCGGCCTTCAAGGAAAAGCGCCCGGCTAAATTCTCGGGGCGGTAGCTCGGCGCGCGCGTCACGAGTTCTTCCGCGCGCGGCGGCGTGACGAGGGCGGGACGGGGGCGAGGGTGGTGTCCCCTGGAACCACGAGGCGGGAGGCCGCCTCGAGATCGGCCGTGGCTGGGCTCCACCTCGGGCGGGGCGCACGGTGATGGGGGGCGGGAACGAGTTCCAGGGGACACCACCCTCGCCCCCGTCCCGCCCTCGTCACGCCGGGCACCGGTAGGACTTCTGACGCGCCGGACTGTCGGCCCGTCGGAATTTGAGCGCTCTGACCTTGGGCGGCTCTAGCTCTTTGCGGCTCTCAGCATCTTCTTCGCGCGGCGTAGTTTTAGCGGTCGACGAGGGTGATGCCGATGCGGTGGCGTTGGGCGAGGGCTTGGTAGCCCTCGCGGGTTGGCTTGGACCCAGCGTTCGGCGGGGGTGCCGGCGATGGGGCCGCGGACTTTGGCGGGGGCGCCGATCGCCAGCATGCCGTCGGGGATTTCCGTGCCGGGGGTGACGAGGGCGCCGCCGGCGACCATGGCGCGGACGCCGATGCGGGCGCCGTCGAGCACGGTGGAGCCGTTGCCGATCAAGCATTCCTCGCCGAGCCAGGCGGCGTGGACCGTGCAGTTGTGGCCGATGGTGGCGCCGGGGCCGACCTCGACGCCTTGCGTGCCGTTGACGTGGACGACCGCGCAGTCCTGCACGTTGGCGCCGCGCCGCACGATGATCGGCTGGAAGTCGGCGCGGACGACCGCGTTGTACCAGACCGACGCGCGCTCCTCGATCGTCACGTCGCCGACGAGGACGGCGGTCGGCGCGATGAACGCGGATGGATGCACGCGCGGCGATTTCCCTTCGAAGCTGAACAGTGGCATGACGTTGTCCCCCGCAGTATGCTCAAAAGTGCCCGCATTCTAGTACGCGCCGATGATCAGAGGTGACCGAATGGAATTGCCGAGGATCGCGGCGGCCGCCACCGCCACGCCGACCCAGCGCTTCACGCAGGCCGAGCTGCTGGCGATGGCCGGCTACCGGGACGAGCGCCGTCGCGGCTTCTTCGAAGCCAGCGATATCGGCGGCCGACACCTCTACATCGACCGCGAGCGCTTCCGTCCCGATGAGTCGGTGGACGAGCTGAGCGATCGCTTCCGGCGCGGCGCCCTCGAGCTCGGCGAGGCGGCGCTGCGCTCGGCCCTCGATCGTGCGGGCTGGCGCCCGCAAGACGTCGACTTCCTGGCCACCACCACGTGCACGGGCCGGATGACGCCGAGCATCGACGCCCACATGGTGGCGCGCCTCGGCTGCCGCCGCGACGTGCAGCGCGTGCACGTCGGCGACACCGGCTGCGCCGCCGCGGTGGTCGCGCTGCAGCAGGCGTGCAATCACATCCGGGCGTTCCCCGGTCACCGCGCGCTCGTGCTCGCCGTCGAGATCTGCTCGGCGGCCTACTTCCTCGACGACCGGCTGGAGAGCGCGGTGGCCCACGCCATCTTCGCCGACGGCGCGGGGGCGCTCGCCCTGAGTGGCGACGGCAGCGGGCCGGCGATCGTGGAGCATCGCACCATGTTCCGCTCCGAGCACCTCGACGCGATGGGCTTCGAGTACCCGGGAGGCCGGCCGCGCGTGATCCTGTCCAAGGACGTGCGGCGCATCGGCGCCGGGATGATGGCCGAGATGGGACGCACGCTGCTGGAGAGCCAGGGGCTCAAGCGCGCGGACGTGCGGCACTGGGTGCTGCACTCGGCGGGACGCCGCGTGCTCGATCGCGCCCGCGTGCTGCTCGACCTGGACGAGTCGGCGCTGGCCCCCGCCCGGGGCATCCTGCGCGACTTCGGCAACATGTCCTCCGCCACGATCCTCTTCGTGCTCGAGCGCGTACTGCAGCAGGCCGCGCCCGATCCGGGAGAGTGGGGGGTCATGATCGGGCTCGGCCCGGGCTTCGCGGCCGAGGGCGCGTTGCTGCGATGGTGATGGCTCGCGCGACGGAAGTCCGCGAGCTGCTCGACGGTCCGCTGCCCGCCGCGGATCTGCGCGCCACGCTCGACGACCTCGACCGGCTCAACACCTGGTTCGGCGGCTACGCGCTGACGCTCGCGCGCATCCGGCGGATCGCCGATCGGCTGCCGCGTGGCCGCCGGCTGGTGGTCGTCGATGTCGGCGGCGGTCGCGGCGACCTGGCGATACGCATCGCGCGCTGGGCCCGGCGCGCCGGCCGGCCGGTGTGCATCGTCGTGCTCGATCGCGACCCCGCCATGCTGGCGCTGGCCCGTCGTCGCACCGCGCGCTATCCGGAGATCGCGCTGGTGTGCGCCGAGGCGAGGGCGTTGCCGCTGCTGGCCTGCGCCGCCGACGTGGCGGTGGCGGCGCTCACGCTGCATCATCTGGCGCCGGACGAGGCGATGGCGGCATTGACGGCGATGACGGGGGCGGCGCGCGTCGTGGTGGTGAACGACCTGCTGCGCACGCCGGCGGCGCTCGCCCTCGTGTGGCTCGCCACCCGCGCGCTTCGCCTGCACCCGGTGTCGCGTCACGACGGGCCGATGTCGGTGCGGCGCGCGTACTCGGCCGACGAGCTGACGGCGCTCGTCCGGCGGATCGGCCGCGGCGTCCGCGTCAGCTCGTATCCGTGGCTGGGCCGTCTGGTGGCCGAGGTCGCATGAGCGCGCCGCGCGTCGACGTGGTGGTCGTGGGGGCCGGACCGGCCGGCGCGGCGACGGCGATTCTCCTGGCCGAGCACGGGCTGCACGTGATCGTGCTCGACCGCGGGAGCCTGCCGCGACCGAAGATCTGCGGCGAGTACCTGAGTCCGGAAGCGGGCCGCGTGCTCGACCGCCTCGGCGTCCTCAAGGCGGTGGACGTCGCCGGGGCGGCGGCCATCCACGGCATGCGCATCACCGCGCCCGACGGGACGGCGATCACCGGCCACTACCGTGACGTCGGCGCGTGGCGACCCTACCGGCAGCACGCGATGGGCGTGGCGCGCGAGACGCTGGACGGCGCGCTGGTCGAGCGGGTGCGGGCGCTGCCGGTCGACCTCCGTGAGCACGCGCGCGTGGTCGACCTCATCGTCGACCAGGGCGTGGTCACCGGTGTGCGCTTCGCCGATCGCGACGCGCGCGTGCACGACGTGCGGGCGCGGCTGGTCGTGGGCGCCGACGGGCGCGCCTCGGTGGTGGCGGAGCGGCTCGGCTGCCGGCGGCCGCACGCGCTGCGCCGCATGGCGCTGGTCACGTACGTGGCCGGGCTCGAGAGCTGCCGCGACCTCGGTGAGATCTTCGTGGACCCGCCCGACTACGCGATCCTCAACCCGATCGCGCCCGACCGCGTGAATCTGGCCCTGGTGGTGCCGCTCGCGCACGCCGTGCGCTGGAGCGACCGGCTGGACGATTTCATGGCCGCGCGCGTGCGCCAGCTGCCGCACCTCGCCCGGCGCCTGGCCGGCGCCACCCGCGTGGCGCCCATCCGTGCGCTCGGCCCGCTCGCCCACCGCGTCGCGCCGCCGAAGACGGGCGGGGTGCTGCTGGTCGGCGACGCCGGCGGGTTCTACGACCCGTTCACCGGGGAGGGCGTGTTCAGCGCGCTGCGCTCGGCCGAACTGGCGGTGGCGACGATCGTCAGGGCACTCGCCAGTGGCGACGTGTCGGCGCGGGCGCTGGCGGGTTACGAGCGGGCGCGCCGAGAAGTGTTCAGCGGCAAGGAGCGGGTGACGCAGGCGCTGCAGTTCCTGATCCGCCACCGGCGCCTGGCCAACTTCGCGGTTCGCGCCCTGGCCCGGCGTCCGGCCGCGCTCGATGCGCTGCTGGGAGTCTTCGGCGACTACGTGCCGCCGCGCGCGCTCGGTGCCGCGCTGCGCGGCTGACGCTCAGGGCGCGGCGCGGCCGAAGACCTCGGGCAGCGACACCGCGGCGAAGCCCGCCGGACGCGTGAACTCTCCCTCGGGAATGTCGCGACGCTCCAGCCGCGCCACGGCCGTCACCGGCACCGCGCTGCCGTCGCCGTGGAACACGACCTTGAGCGGCCAACCCTCGGAATAGAGCCGGCGGAACTCTTCGGTGGCTTCCACCCCCCGGCCCCTCCCGGCGGTGGACAGGCACCCCGTCATCCGTCCGAACGTGTCGGGAGCGCGGGCCACGATCAGCTCGCCCAGCAGGGCAGGGTCGCTGGCGAGCCAGAGCTCCTCGTACAGCGTTCCGTCGGCGAGCACGCGGACCTTGCGGGTCGGCAGCCCGGCGATGGTGGCCGTGTCCGGGGTGCGCTCGATGGTCACCTGCGGAGTGCGACTGGAACCGCCGGCGCTTTTTTCGGCGCTCTTTTCGGCGTCGGGCGTCGAGGCCGCGGCCAGTCCGCGCACGCCCTCGCAGTATTCGTCGACGGTGCCTTCCCAGTACCGACGCCGGCCCGGATCGGCGACCCAGAGGCGGCCGCGCCCGACGTCCAGCATCAGGACGAGCCCGCCGGCGGACCTGGGCGCCATCTTGAGCCGACCGGTGGACAGGAGCACCTGCTCGCCATTCTCGTCGACGATCAGGAACCCGGCGTGGGCGGCGAGCGGACCGAACAGCAGAGCCCCCAGCAGAGCGGCGAGCACGCGATGCATGACGTCCCCCGTGTCGCCCGGGATGGATCGACGCTAGCAGACCGGGTCGCCCGGGGCAATCTGGGCTTGTGCCCGTCGCGAGCGGCGGTGTAGGTGTAGTGCGCAGTCACTCTTGAATGATCAGGGGGCGCGATGGCCACGCGAGGCTCGGACAATCTTCCCCGCCGGTTCGCCCGCATCTACACGGCCGCCATCACCGACGTGATGGACGAGATGGGCCTGCTCCGGCAGACGCTGCCCCACACCATCCAGCCGCTGACGCCGGACATGCGTCTGGCCGGCTACGCGTTCACCGCGCGCGGCCGCGCCCATCGCGGCAAGCCGCGCGAGCGCGACGCCACGCTGCGGCGCTTCCTGGGAATGATCGGCGCGGTGCCGCCCGACTCGGTGCTGGTCCTCGCCGCCAACGACAACGAGGCGGCCCACTTCGGCGAGCTGTCCGCCGAGTGGTTCCGCGCCCGCAAGGTACGCGGCGCCGTCATCGATGGCAGCACGCGCGACGCCGGCTACATCTCGCGCGTGCGCTTTCCCACCTTCGTGCGCTATCGCACCCCGCAAGACTCGGTGCCGCGCTGGCGCGTCAGCGACTGGGGCCAGCCACTGACCATCGGCGGCGTGCGCGTGAACCTGGGCGACATCGTGGTGGGAGATTCTGACGGCGTGGTGATCGTGCCACGACGGGTGGCCGTCGAGGTGCTGAAGCGCTGCGAGCAACTGCTGGGAACGGAGAACAAGGTGCGCACGGCCGTGAAGCGCGGCATGACGCCACTAGCGGCCTACGAGAAGTTCGGGATTTTCTGAATGGGGGGCCCCGAAATGGCCGCCTGTTGAAATGGGGGGCCTCGAAATGGCCCCCATACCCCCCGGCGCTCGGGACGCCCCGGCGGAGCCGTGGCGCCCCTCGTCTGGCGCTAGTCGTCGTCGGCGGCGTCCTGGCAGGTGTCGCAGGTCTGGTCTTCGCCGCAGACGGGGCAGAGACCGGTTTCGCGGAGCCATTGGCGGGCCTCGCCGTCGCGGATGGCCTGGGTGAGGGCGGCGCCCATCTCGTCGGTGAGGCGGGCCTGGTCGTCGGCGAACACGCTCAGGCCCGAGTGGGTGGCTTCACTCTGGACCATGATGGCGAAGGCGTTCCGGATGAGCGCGCGGTACTCGTCGACGTAGCCGAGCAGCTTGAGGATCTCCGGCTTGTCGGTGGCCAGCCGCACGCGCATCTCGGGGCTGATCTGACTGCGCCGCACCAGGATGCGGCTGCGATCGTCGCTCAACCGCAGAACCACGCCGCGCTGCCAGAGCTCTGCGAGAAAGCTGCTCGTGCTCATCGGGGGTTCGCCTCACTTGCGACCGGGTTCCCTGTCTACAGAAACCCACGCAACCCGCGACTGCTGCGGGTGGCATGCCAGCCGGCAAACGCGTGGTGATCCGGGCGCTTCGACGACACGGCGATTTCCGCACGCTCGATCCGTAAAGTTCTCCGACTGACGCGCGGACGGCGCGTCGGCCGACCCACGCCTCTCGTCAGGGCGGCCGGCAGAGCTCCGCGTCGAAGTCCAGCGTCTCGAACCAGGCCTGCGCCCCGGGGACGAGATTGCCGAGCGTCATGGCCGTGATGCGAAGCGTGCCGCGGCCGCGGCTGGCCCCTTGCAGCGTGGTGAGCGCCTGCTCACGCTCGGCTTGCGGGTGCTCGCCCCAGAGCAGCGTGTCCACTGCGGCCGCCGCCCGCCGGTAGTCCGCGGGCGTGAGCACGAACGCGAATCCGCGCTCGCGCTGCGGGGCATTGACGTCGCCCTCGTTGGGACCGGTGTTGGCCTGATTGCGGAAGTGCCAGCCCTCGAGATAGCGGTGATTCGTTCCTCGATAGGGCGGCGTGGCGATGCCGGCGAAGTCCTCGTCGGGCCTGGCGCGGTCGAAGACGCCGATCGTCCATCCGTACGTGTCCGGCGCGAGCCGGAACACGAGGCCCTCGTCGAGGGGTTCCTCCAGGAGCTGCCCGCGCGTGATGCGTCCCTGGAACGTCGCGCATCGATGGCCGCGGTCGAGATCAGCGCGGGCGGGCGCCTCGGTGGCGGCGGCGTGGAGCACGCTCAGGATCAGCGCCGCCACGCTCAGGAGCGTGCCGCGGCGGAGCCGTGGCGCCCCTCGATTCTCCGACAGGCTCCTAGCGGCGGCGACGGCCCGCGCGGCTGCTCGACGGCGCCGCGCTGGGAGTGGGCTCGTCGGGCACGGCGCCGATGCCGGCGATCTCCGGCAGGCCGGCCTGCTTCAGCGGCTTGTTCACCCGATCGCGGATCCACTTGCCGTCCCACCACTCCACCGGCGTCACCGAGATGCCGGAGACGAGCACCTCGAAGTGGAGGTGATCGCCGACAGCCAGGCCGGTGCTGCCGCTGTGGCCGAGTTGCTGGCCCTTGGTGACCGCGTCGCCCATCTTCACGTCGATGGTCGACAGGTGCGCGTAGAGCGTCTGCAGGCCGAGGCCGTGGTCGACGATCACGGCGTTGCCGTAGATCGTCAGCGGGCCGGCGAAGACCACCTGACCGGCATTGGCGGCCGGCACCGGCGTCTGCTTGGTCGAGGCGAGGTCGAAGCCCACGTGCACCTGCGTGTCGACGGCCTTGCCCTGGTAGACGTAGGTGCGCGTCTCGGCGAAGTTCGAGAAGACCTTGGTGTTGCGCGGCTGTGTGAACGGTCCCTCCCACAGCGGCTTGTCGGCGGTCTTGGCGCCGATCTTCAGCTTCTCCTCTTCCGCCTGCTTGCGCTGATCGCGGTTGATGGTCAGGAAGCCATCGAGGAGCGGCTGCGACGGCGGGCGCTGGGGCAGCAGCTCGGGCACCTTCGTTTGTAAGAATGCCTCGGTGAGCGTGATGGTGTCCTTGGGGAAGGCGCGTGGCTTCAGCTCGACCGGCAGGCCACGCGCCGCGGTGTTGCCGGCCTCGTCACGCGCCGTCACCGTCAACGGCGTGCCGTGGACGAAATCGTAGGGCAGCGCGATCAGGGCGATCCGGGCGCCACGGTCGGCCGGGCCGTACGGAAAGCTCGGGAAGACACGCGTGCCGACGTTCACGTCGACGCGAGAGGCGTCGGGCGCGCGGAACGCGACGAGCACGGCACCGCCCGGTGAGATGTAGCGGGTGGCGGCCAGCAGCTCCAGCCGCGGCGGGGTGAGATCGATCGTCACCGGCACGGAGGCCAGGGCGCGGTCGCCCGGCTTGAGCGGGCGCCAGAAGTCGTCGGCGCCCCACACTTCGATGGTCGCCGCGCCTTCCTTCAGGCCGAGCGCGGCGGGCTGGATCGCGATCGGCAGCGCCACCCGTGGCCCCAGCGGCGAGGCGGGGCGCGCGATCGTGGTGGCCGTGCCGCCCTGCACGATCCGGACCTCGGCCCGCTGCAGCTGGCCGCGCACGGCCTCGAGGGTGACGTTGACCGAGGCGTTGTGGCCGAGGAACTTCGGGGCCTCCACGGTGGCGCGCGCGACGGGCACGGACTGTCGCCAGGCGAGATACGACACGGATCCGATCACCGCGAGCAGGAGCAGCAGTACGAGGACAACCCAGGCCTTGGTACGGGACCGCTGACGCACGACGGCGATCATAGCACGTCGGCGCGCCGGTCCCGAACGACCAAAGCACGTCGTCGCGCGCGTCCGAGCGCCGTTGCACGTCGACGGACGGGTTCGAAGCGGCGCGACCTTGCTTGACACCCCTGGCAGCGCGCCGATAGATTGACGCGGTGTCCACCGTCTGGCTGATTCCCGCCTTTCCTCTGGCCGGCGCCCTCGCCAACATCCTTCTCGGGCGCCTGACCGGTCGGCGCGCGCACTGGATCGCGGTGCCGGCGCTGGCCGGCTCGTTCCTGGCCTCGTGCTCGGTGGCCGCGCACGCGTGGTCGAACGGGCCGTTCACCACCACGCTCTTCTCGTGGATCGTCGCCGGCGACTTCGACACGGGCGTCACCGCCTACGTCGATTCGCTGACCGCGCTCATGCTCCTGGTCGTCACCGGGGTGGGATTCCTCATCCACCTCTACTCGACCGGCTACATGCACGACGATCCGGGCTTCGCGCGCTACTTCGCCTACCTGAACCTGTTCGTGTTCTCGATGACGATGCTGGTGCTGGCCGGCAACTTCCTCCTGCTCTACGTCTTCTGGGAGGCGGTCGGCCTCTGCTCCTATCTGCTGATCGGCTTCTGGTACACGCGGCCGGCGGCCGTCCAGGCCGGCAAGAAGGCCTTCATCGTCAACCGCATCGGCGATTTCGGATTCGGGCTCGGCATCATGTGGCTGTGGGTGGCGCTCGGCACGCTGGACTACGCGGGCGTCTTCAAAGGCGTGGAGACGCTGGCGCCGGCCACCGCCACGGGCATCGCGCTGCTGCTGTTCATGGGCGCCTGCGGCAAGTCGGCCCAGCTGCCGCTGCACGTCTGGCTGCCCGACGCGATGGAGGGGCCGACGCCGGTGTCGGCGCTGATCCACGCCGCCACCATGGTCACGGCCGGCGTCTACATGGTGGCGCGCAGCCACGCGCTGTTCGAGCGCTCCGGCGCGGCGCTGGAAGTCGTGGCCTGGGTCGGCACCATCACCGCGATCTTCGCCGCGACCATCGGCCTGGCCCAGACCGACATCAAGCGGGTGCTGGCCTACTCGACGATCAGCCAGCTCGGCTACATGTTCGCCGCGGTGGGACTGGGGGCCTACGTCGCCGGGGCCTTCCACCTGGTCACCCACGCCTTCTTCAAGGCGCTGCTGTTCCTCGGCGCCGGTAGCGTCATCCACGGCCTGAACGGCGAGCAGGACCTGCGCAAGATGGGCGGCCTCGCCTACAAGATGCCGATCACCGCCACCACCATGTGGATCGGCGGCCTCGGCCTGGCCGGCGCTCCGCCGCTGGCCGGCTTCTTCTCCAAGGACGAGATCCTGGCCGCGGCGCTCGACGGGCGCCACACGCCGATCTTCCTCCTGCTGGTGTTCGGCGCCTTCCTCACCGCCTTCTACACCTTCCGCCTGCTCTTCCTGGCCTTCAGCGGCTCGCCGCGGATGTCCAAGGAGGTGCTGCACCACGCGCACGAATCGCCCTGGGTCATGACCCTGCCCGCTCGTGGTGCTCTCGCTGCTGACGCTGGTGGCCGGCTTCGTCTTCGGGCTGCCGCTCGGCACCACGCGCATCGCGCATCTGCTCTCCGCGGTGTTCGCGGAGCACGAAGGCAGCCACTCGGCGATCGTGGTGCTGGTCTCGGTGGTGGTGTTCGCAGCCGGCCTCGGCCTGGCCATGTATCGCTACCGCATGACGCCGGTGAAGGCCGACACGGTGGGCCGCGCCCGCACGCCGCTGCACGCGCTGCTGATCAACGCCTACTACGTCGATTGGATCTACGACACGCTGATCGTCCGGCCGCTCCTGGTGCTCTCCGGCGTGCTGGCGCGCGCCGTGGATCTCGGCGTCATCGACGGCATCGTCAACGGGGTGGGGCGTCTGGTGACCGCGTGGGGCGCGACCCTCCGCCGGGTGCAGAGCGGCTACGTGGTCAACTACGCGTTGACCATGCTGGCCGGTGCCGTGGTCGTGATCGCGTTCCTCCTGGTGCGATGAGGCCCGGACTGCTCTCCGTGGTCACCTTCCTGCCGGCCCTCGGGGCGCTGGCGCTGATCTTCGTGCCGCGGCGCCTGGCCGCAATCCAGCGGGGCGGGGGCCTGGTGATCACGCTGGTCACCTTCGCGCTCTCGGTACCGCTGTGGACCCGCTTCGAAGGCGACAGCGCGGATTTCCAGTTCGAAGAGGTGGCCCGCTGGCTGCCCACGCTGGGCGTGAGCTACCACATCGGCGTCGACGGCATCAGCCTGCTGCTGGTGTTGCTCACGACCTTCCTGACGCCGCTGGCCCTGGCCTCGGCCTGGCACGCCATCGAGGACCGGACCAAGGAGTTCGTGATCACCGTCCTGTTGCTGGAGACGGGGATGCTCGGCGTGTTCGTCAGCCTCGACCTCTTCCTCTTCTACGTGTTCTGGGAGGCCATGCTGATCCCGATGTACCTCATCATCGGCGTGTGGGGCGGGGGCAACCGCATCTACGCCGCGGTCAAGTTCTTCCTCTACACGATGGTCGGCTCGGCCGCTCATGCTGGTCGCCATCCTGGCCCTCTACTATCAGCACGGCGGCGCCACCGGGATCTACACCTTCGACGTCCCGACCCTCGCGCGCTTCGTGCTGCCGCCGGGGCAGGGGCAGAACTTGATGTTCCTGGCCTTCGCGCTGGCCTTCGCCATCAAGGTGCCGCTGTTTCCGTTCCACACCTGGCTGCCCGACGCCCACGTGGAGGCGCCCACCGCGGGCTCGGTGATCCTGGCCGGCGTGCTGCTGAAGATGGGGACGTACGGCTTCCTGCGCTTCTGCCTGCCGCTCTTCCCCGACGCGACCTACGACGTTCGCGCCGCTGGTGTTCGCGCTGGCCGTGATCGGCATCGTGTACGGCGCGCTCGTCTCCATCGTGCAGCCCGACCTCAAGAAGCTCGTGGCCTATTCGAGCGTGAGCCACCTGGGCTTCGTGATGCTCGGCCTGTTCACGCTGAACCAGCAGGGGCTGGTCGGCGGCGTCATCCAGATGGTCAACCACGGCATCTCCACCGGCGCGCTCTTCCTGCTGGTCGGCATGATCTACGAGCGCCGCCACACCCGGCTCATCGCCGACTTCGGCGGGCTGTGGGCGGTGATCCCGGCCTTCTCCGCGGTGTTCCTGGTGGTGTCGCTGTCCTCGCTGGGGCTGCCCGGCCTCAACGGCTTCGTGGGCGAGTTCCTGGTCCTGGTGGGCGCCTTCCAGGTGAACGCCGTGGCTGGCCGCCTTCGCCACCATCGGCGTCATCTTCGCCGCGGTCTATCTGCTCTGGATGTACCAGCGCGTGATCTTCGGCGAGGTCACCCACGAGGAGAACCGCCGGCTCACCGATCTGTCGCTGCGCGAGTGGGCGGTGCTGGTCCCGCTGCTCGTGCTGATCGTGTGGATCGGCGTGTACCCGTCGGCCTTCACCGGCAAGACCGAGGCGACCATCTCGGCGCTGCATCGCCCAGGTCCAGAGCAAGGCCAGCGTGGCGCTGCTGCGATGACCGACATCGTGTTCCCCGGCGTCGCCCTCGGCGGCCTCCTGCCCGCGCTCATCGTGCTGGGCACCGCCGGCCTCGTGCTGCTCCTCGACCTGGCTGCCGCCCGCGCGACACCAAGACCCACCTGGGCGGCATCGCGCTGGGCGGCATCGTGGCCGCGCTGCTGGTGGCGGTGACGCGGCTGGGGCACCGAGCAGCGCGCGTTCCGCGACATGGTGCTGCTCGACAACTACGCGCTCTTCTTCGACCTGGTGATCTGCTACGCGGCGGCCCTGGTCGTGATGCTCTCGATGGACTATCTCGGCCGCACCGGCGGCGAGTCCGGGCGAGTACTACGCCCTGGTGCTCTTCGCCACCGCCGGCATGATGCTGATGGCCTCGGCCGGCGACCTGATCGTGGTGTTCCTCGTCGCTGGAGCTCATGTCGCTCTCGCTCTACGTGCTGGCCGGCCTGTTCAAGACGCGGCTGGCCTCCGGCGAGGCCTCGCTGAAGTACTTCCTGCTCGGCGCCTTCGCCGTCGTCGTTCCTGCTCTACGGCATCGCGCTGATCTACGGCGCCACCGGCTCCACCAGCCTCGACCGGATCGCGGCCTCGCCGGCCGCCAAGAACGCCGACCCGCTGGTGCTGGCCGGCCTCGGGCTCATGCTGGTGGGCTTCGGCTTCAAGATCTCCTCGGTGCCCTTCCACATGTGGACGCCCGACGTCTACGAGGGCGCGCCGACCACCGATCACGTCGCTTCATCGCCACGGGCTCCAAGGCCGCCGCCTTCGCGGCGCTCATCCGCGTGCTGGTGGTGGCGCTGCGCGGCGCCCAGGCCGACTGGTCGGCGCTGCTGTGGGGCATCGCGGCGCTGACCATGACCGTCGGCAACGTGGTCGCGCTCGCCCAGTCGAACCTCAAGCGCATGCTGGCCTACTCCTCCATCGCCCACGTCGGCTACATGCTCATGGGGCTGGTGGCCGGCGGCGCGCCGGGCGCGGGCGGCCATCCTCTTCTATCTGCTGGCCTACACGTTCACCACGGTCGGCGCCTTCGGGGTGATCGGGCTGTGCGCGCGCGCCGGCGAGGAGGCGGTGGACGTCGGCGACTACGCCGGGCTGGCCCGGCGCCATCCGGTGCTGGCCGCTCACGCTCACGCTCTTCATGCTCTCGCTGGTCGGGATTCCGCCGCTGGCCGGCTTCGTCGGCCAAGTTCTATCTCTTCGGCTCGGCGGTGCGAGCCGGCTATCTCTGGCTGACCGTGATCGCCGTGCTGAACTCCGCGATCGCCGCGTACTACTACCTGCGCGTCATCGTCTACATGTACATGCGCGAGCCGGAGGGCGAGGGGCTGTCGGTGGCTCCCTCACTGGCCGGCGGTCTCGCGCTCACCATCGCGCTCGTCGGTCTCGTGCTGCTCGGCCTCATGCCCGCGCCGTTCGCCGATCTCGCCCAGGCTGCCGTCACGCCGCTGCTGAGGTGATGCTGGGCGCGGCGGGTCGCCGCTGCGACCGGTCCCGCCGGTGACGATCGCGCTCCCGCACCGCGGCTGGCTGTTCGACCTCGACGGGACCGTGTACCTCGGCGAGCGGCTGATCCCCGGCGCGGACGCGGTGATCGCGGCGCTGCGCGCCGACGGGCGTCGGGTGGCGTTCCTGTCCAACAAGCCGCTGTTCACGCGCGCGCGACTACGCCGACAAGCTCACGCGGCTCGGCATTCCCGCCGCGGCCGAGGACGTCGTGAACTCGTCGATCGTGCTCGCGCGGCATCTGCAGCAGCTGGATCCCGGCGCGCCGGTGTTCGTGATCGGCGAGCCGCCGCTGATCGGCGAGCTGCGCGACCACGGCTTCGAGGTCCGCAGCGACGCGGAGGTCCGGTGGGTGGTCATCGCGTTCGATCGCACGTTCGACTACGCCAAGCTCGACACGGCGCTGCAGGCGGTGCGACGCCACGACGCGCGGCTCATCGCCACCAACCCGGACCGCACGTGCCCGGTGGAGGGCGGGGAGATCCCGGACTGCGCGGGCATGATGGCGGCCGTGGAGGCCGTCACCAGCAAGAGCGTCGAGGTCGTGGTCGGCAAGCCGTCGCCCATCATCTTGCAGGTCGCGCTCGCCGCGCTCGGCGTCGCCGCCGCCGACTGCGTCATCGTCGGCGACCGCCTGGAGACCGACATCGTGATGGGCCGGCGGCTGGGACTGGCGACCGTGCTCGTCCTCAGCGGCGTGACCCGTCCGGACGATCCGCGCATCGCCGAGCTGCGCCCGGACCTCGTCCTGCCCTCGGTGCGCGCGCTGCTGGGCTGAGACGCGGCGGCGGAAGCGATGCGCAAGGCGTGGGCGCGGGTCGTGCCAATCCTCGTGATGGTGTTGCTGCCTCTGGCTGCGCCGGCGGTGGCCCAGAACGAGGACGCGCCCACCTCCGATGGGACCGTCCGGGTCAGAGGATCCCTGCGCTGCCCGACGCTGGCCAATCCGGGCGGATTGCCCATGGAATGTGTCGGGCGCCCCTTCGACTTCGGCGAGACGCTGAGCCGGGACTGGGCCGGCTTTCGCACCGAGCTGATCCGGCTCGGCATCACGCCGACGGCATCGTACGTCGCGCAGTTCCTGGGCAACCCGAGCGGCGGGCAGTCGACGGGGTTCACGTACGCCGGGACCTTCGAGCTGCTCGTGCACTGGGACATCGGCAAGCTGCTGCCGGTCGGAGGCCTCTCCCTGGTCGTCGGAACCGGCTGGTCCACGGGACGGAGCCTGTCGGCCGACGAGATCGGCAACATCTTCGCCGTGCAGAGCGCCTACACGGCCGTCGACGGCGGCACGAACAGCCTGACGCTCGGTCCCCTGTACCTGCACCAGCGATTGCTCGACGACCGGCTGATGCTCGCGGTCGGACGGCTCGCGCCCGCCGAGACCTTCGCCACGATGCCGGTGCTGAACAACTACGTCAACGGCGGCATCAGCGCGACGCCCGGGTCGCTGACGACGGACATCCCGAGCTTCGCCGCTTATCCGCCCGGGATGCAGTGGGGCGCACAGGCCGTCTACCGCCTGACCCCGGCGCTGCAAGTGGATGCGGGGGTCTTCAACGCGAGTCCGAGGTCGGCGGCCGGCGCCGACGGCGGCGCCGATTTCTCGCTCGGGGGCGACCACACCGGCGTTTTGTCGGCCGTTCAGGCCACGTACCTGATCAACCGCGCCGGGACCAGCGCGGGATTGCCCGGCCTCTACACGGTGGGTGGCATGTACGACAGCAGCCGCTTCAGCCGCGTGAGCGGCTCCGGCGGGACCACGCAGGGCAACACCGCGGTGTATGCCATGTTTCAGCAGATGGTCTACCGCGAGGGCGGGCCCGGCAGTGACCAGGGATTGACGCTGTGGGGAGAGGTCGCGGTGGCCCCGCGATCGAGCGTCAGCCCTCTGCCGTTGTTCGTCGGCGGGGGAGTCAGCTACCAGGGGCTCATCCCCGGCCGCGGACCTGACATCGCGTCACTGGGGGTGATCTCAGGCGCACTCAGCCACGACCTTCCTGGTACGACGGCAGAGACCGTGGTCGAAATGAACTACCAGCTCATCCTTCCCGGCGGGCTGTCGATCATGCCGGATCTGCAGTACATCATCCGTCCGGGCGGAGTCCGAGCGGTGGGAAACGCGCTCGTGCTCGGCGCGCAGGTGACGATCAGCTTCTGACCGTTCGCGGAGCCGCTCGGCCTCAGCGCCGGCTGCCCCTTGGCAAGGCGACAAGGGCAGACTATCGTGGACGGCATGACGACGATCACGCCCGAGTGGACGCAGGAGCTCGACCGCCGCCGCGAGGGGATGGTGACCCTGCGCCGCGACTTCCATCGCCACCCCGAGCTGTCCTTCGACGAGCGCCGGACGGCCGAGATCATCGCCGAGCGGCTGCACGCGGCCAAGCTGGAGGTCCGTACCGGGGTCGGCCGCACCGGCGTCGTCGGCGTACTCGCGGGGCGACCGGCCCGGGCGCACCATCGCCTGGCGTGCGGACATCGACGCGCTGCCGCTCACCGAGATCCTCGACGCGCCGTACACGTCCTCGAAGCCCGGCGTGATGCACGCGTGCGGTCACGACGGCCACACCGCCATCGCCATCACGCTGGCCGAGATCCTCGCGGCGCGCCGGCGCGATCTGCCGGGCACCGCGGTGTTCGTCTTCCAGCCCGCCGAGGAAGTGTTCGGCGGTGCGGAGCCGATGATCGCGGCCGGTGTGCTCGAGCAGCCGCGCGTGGAGGAGATCTACGGCCTGCACCTCACCACCCAGACGGCGGTGGGGCAGGTGGGCATCGTGCCGGGGCCGTCGATGGCCTCGGCGGACTTCTTCGACGTGGAGGTCCGGGGTCAGGGCGGCCACGGCGCTTACCCGCATCTGTCGATGGATCCGATCACCGCCGCCGCCAACATCCTGCTCGGGATGCAGAATCTAGTGTCGCGCGAGGTGGCCGCGTACGAGACGGCGGTGCTCACGGTGGGACAGTTCGTCGGCGGCACCAAGCACAACATCATCCCGGCCTCGGCGGTGCTGCGCGGCTCGCTGCGGACGTTCAACGCGGCGGTGCGCGCCCAGGTCAAGCAGCGGCTGGCCGACTACACGGCGGACATGGCGCGCGCCTATCGCACCAGCGCCACGCTGAGCTTCCAGGGTGACGGCTGCCCGGCGGTGGTCAACCACGCCCGGGAGACCGAGTTCGTGCGCGCGTGCGCCACCGCCGAGCTGGGCGCGGCCGCCCTCAAGGACGGGCCGATCGTGATGGCCAGCGACGACATGAGCCTGTTCCTGAACGCGCGCCCGGGCTGCTACTTCCGCGTCGGCATTTCGCCGACGGACGGTCGCCCCCATCCGCATCACGCTCCCGAATACGAGATGAACGAGGATGGACTGCCGGTCGGCCTGCATCTGGGGCTGTCCGTGATGCTGAACGCGCTTGGCGGCTGAGCCCGGCGCGGCGCGGCCCTGGGCCCTGGCCGACGCCGAGTACGACGTCGTCATCATCGGCGGAGGCATGGCGGGCGCCGGCGCGGCCCGCGACCTGGCGCTGCGCGGGCTGTCGGTTGCGCTGGTCGAGAAGGGCGACTTCGCTTCCGCCACCACCGCGCGCTCGTCCAAGCTCATCCACGGCGGCCTGCGCTATCTCGAGCTGTTCGACTTCGGGCTCGTGCGCGAGTCGCTCCGCGAGCGCGAGCGTCTCGGGCGACTGGCCCCTCACCTCGTGCGGCCGCTGCCGTTCTTGGTGCCGATCTACGGCAACTCCTCCCGCGGCGTCATCAAGGTGCGGATCGGCCTCACGCTCTACGACTGGCTGACGCCCGGCCGGACCCGGGAGCGCTATCGCGTGCTGAAGGCCGTCGACGCGCTCAGCCTGGAGCCCGGCATCCAGCCCGAGGATCTGCGCGGCGCCGGCTACTACTTCGACGATCTGTTGCTCTATCCCGAGCGGCTGTGCCTGGAGAACGTGCTCTCGGCGTGCCGGCACGGGCGCGCGCGCGTTCAACTACGCGCAGGTGGAGGAGGTGCGGCGCGACCCTGCGCGGCAAGCCCAACGGCGTGCGCGTGCGCGATCTGCTCACGGGCTCGGTCGCCACGCTCGGCGCCCGGGTCATCGTCAACGCCACCGGCCCCTGGGTCGACGAGCTGCGCGCGCTGGCCGGCGTGCGCGATCGCGGCTCGCGCATCCTGCGCCGGACCAAGGGCATCCACTGCGTGCTGCCGCGCCTGACCGATCGCGCGATCTACCAGTCGACGCGCGACGACCGGATGATCTTCGTGATTCCGTGGCGGGAGTTCTCGCTGGTGGGGACGACCGACACCGATTTCGTGGGCGGCGATCTCGACCGCCTCCACGCCACCCACGACGAGGTCGACTACCTCCTCGGCGAGGTGCGGCAGGCGGTGCCCGATCCGCGTGTCACCGCGCGGGAGGTCGTCTACACCTACGCCGGGGTACGGCCGCTCTCCTACGAGGAAGGCAAGCGCGAGTCGGACGTCTCGCGGGCGCACAAGATCGTCGAGGAGGCGGGCGGGCGCTTTCTCTCCATCACCGGGACCAAGCTCACGTGCTTCCGCAGCCTGGCCGAGGAGCTCGGCGACCGCGTGACCCGCGCGCTCGGCCGCTTCACGCCGGGCCGCACCGCCCAGCTGACCCTCGACGGCGTCGACGAGGAAGCGCGCCGCGTCGAGGCGCACACCTGGCTCGACGTCTCGGACGACCTCGCGGCCAGCGGACTCGATCGGGCGACGCTCGAGTCGCTGGTGACGCTCTACGGTCGCAACTACCGTCGGGTGATGGAGCTGGCCGGCAAGGTCCCGGGCGGAACCGAGCGCCTGTGCCCGTCGAACCCCGACGTGGTGGCGCAGCTGTCCCACGCGGTGAGCGAGGAGCTGACCGTCTCGCTGCAGGACGTCATGCTGCGACGGACGGGCATCGGCACCAGCCACTGTCAGGGTCAGGACTGCGCGGAGTCGATCGCGCGGCGACTCGGGACGCTGCTGGGCTGGAGCGGGCGCCGGGTCGACGCCGAGCTCGCGTCGTTCCAGGCGCACGTCACCCGCTCCCACCGCTTCCGCGGGTGAAGCTGGCCGCGTTTCGCCGGGCGCTGGCCTCGGTCGCGGCCGGCGTGGTCCTCTTCGTCGCCGTCCCGCCGGCCCGGACCGCCGACGGCGTCAAGACGATCCCCACGCGACCGGGAGTCACGCAGGGTTTTCTCCTCGTGCATCCAGGCGGCGCGCCGGTCGCCACCGTCGTGCTCTTTGCTGGTGGCAACGGGCTCCTCGGGCTCGGCTCGGGCAAGCTCGGTCTGGCCGGCAACTTCCTCGTGCGCAACCGGGAACGGTTTGCCAGCCAGGGGCTGCTCGTCGCCGTCGTGGACACGCCGTCCGATCATCCCGGCGGTCTCGACGGCTTTCGTACCAGCGCGGCCCACGCCGAGGACGTGCGCGCGGTGATCGCCGCGCTGAGACAGGAGGCGAAGGTGCCGGTGTGGCTGATCGGCACGAGCATGGGAACCGTGTCGGCGGCCAACGGCGCGGCGCGGCTCACCGCCGGTGGACCCGACGGCATCGTGCTCACGTCGACCGTGACGCGCGTGGGCCGTGAGCGTATCGAGACGGTGGGGGACGTGCACCTCGCGGAGATCCGGGTGCCGACGCTGGTCGTGCACCACAAGAACGACGCGTGCAGGGCCACGCCCTACGCCGACTCGCCCTCGCTGCTGCGCGACCTCAAGCAGGCGCCGAAGCGGGAGCTGCTGGCGTTCGACGGGGGCGAGTCGCCGCGGTCGGGCCCCTGCGAGGCGTTCGCGGCGCACGGCTATGTCGGGCTGGACGCCGAGGTGGTGACCGCCATCGTCGGCTGGATCACGGCCACGCCCCGCCCGTAACCGGAACGTCGCGAGGCCTGTGCTATAGTCCCGCCACCGCGTTCGAATCGACCAGGAGGACATTCATGAGCTGGTTCACGCTGCGCTCGCTGCGACTCGCCGTCCTCGTCTCAGTCGTCACGCTGACGGCGCCCGGCGCGGCCCTGGCCAAGACCGAGATCTACTGGTGGCACGCCCTGCAGGCCACGCTCGGCGAGCGCGTGAACGAGATCGCCGCCAAGTTCAACGCCTCGCAGAACGACTACGAGGTGAAGGCGATCTTCAAGGGCTCGTACCCGGAGACGCTCAACGCCGCCATCGCCGCCTACCGGGCCAAGCAGGCGCCGCACGTCGTGCAGGTCTACGAGGTCGGCACGCAGACCATGCTGTCGTCGGGCGCGGTGTATCCGGTCTTTTCGCTGATGAAGGACAACAACGTCGCCATCGACTGGAACGACCTCATCGGTCCGGTCAAGACGTATTACTCGAGCGGCGGCAACCTCTACTCGATGGCGTTCAACTCGTCCACGCCGATCCTCTACTACAACAAGGATCTCTTCAAGAAGGCCGGACTCCCCGACAAGGCGCCGGCCACGTGGGACGAGGTGGAGTCGATGGCCAAGAAGCTGGTGGCCTCGGGCGCCAAGTGCGGCTACAGCACCGCGTGGCCGTCGTGGGTCATCATGGAGACGATGCACGCCTACCACGACCAGCCGTTCGCCGATCACGCCAACGGCTTCGACGGGCTGGCCACCAGTCTCAAGATCAACGGCGCCTTCGGCGTGAAGATGCTCGAGCTCCTGCAGCGCGGCGCCAAGGAAGGCTGGTTCACCTACAACGGCCGGCTGAACAAGGCCGAGGCCAACATGGGCGGCGGCGAGTGCGGGATCTTCACCACGTCGTCGGCCTACATCGGCAACATCACCAAGACCGCCGAGGGCAAGTTCGCGTGGGCCACGGCGCCGCTGCCGCACATGGCCGGCTACCCGCACGGCAACTCCATCATCGGCGGCGCCACGCTGTGGGTGATGAAGGGCGCCAAGCCCGAGGAGTACAAGGGCGTGGCGCAGTTCTTCAAGTACCTGGCCTCGGTCGAGAACCAGGCGTGGTGGGCGGGCGTGACGGGGTACCTGCCGCTGACAAATGCCGCGGTCAAGGCCATGGAGAGCTCGGGTGTCTACGCCAAGAGCCCGGCGCTGAAGACCGCGGTCACCCAGATGAACGCGGGAAAGACGACGCCCAACAGCCAGGGGCTGCGGCTCGGCAACTACGGCTCCGTCCGCGACGCCATCGAGGAGCAGATGGAGAACGTCTTCGCGGGCAAGAAGACGGCCAAGCAGGGGCTGGACGACGCGGTGGCGAAGTCGGACGACGTCCTGAAGGAGTTCGCGGCGACTCTACAAGTAGGGCCGAGGGACGCCACGTAGGGTGACGAACGCCGGCCGGCGATGAAGCGAACGGTCTTTCGCAACCGCTGGCTGCCGTACGTGCTGGTGGCGCCGCAGGTCATCATCACCGTCGTGTTCTTCTACTGGCCGGCGCTCGACTCGGTGCGCCTGGCGCTCTACCGTGCCTCGCCCTTCGGCGATCGCATGATCTTCGTGGGGTGGGGCAACTTCGCGCGGCTCTTCAACGACGCCGCGTATCTCCGCAGCGCGCTCACCAGCGTGATGTTCGCCTTCTTCGTCACCGTGATCGGCCTGGCCCTGGCCCTCGTGCTGGCCGCGCTGGCCAACGCCAAGATCCGCGGGCTGGCGATCTATCGCTCGCTCTTGCTGTGGCCGTACGGCATCGCGCCGGCCATCGCCGGCATCCTGTGGCTCTTCATCTTCCATCCGTCGTACGGCGTGCTGCCCTACGTGCTGTCGTTCGTCACCGCGTACCAGTTCAACTGGTTCCTCAAAGGCTGGGTGGCGATGACCCTGATCATCGTGGCGGCCATCTGGAAGCAGTTCGGCTACAACCTGGCCTTCTACCTGGCCGGTCTGCAGGCCATCGAGACCTCGGTGCTGGAGGCGGCCAGCGTGGACGGCGCCGGGCCCATTCGTCGCTTTCTCGCCATCACCTTCCCGCTGCTGTCGCCGGTGACGTTCTTCCTCTTCACGCTGAACATGACGTTCGCGTTCTTCGACACGTTCGGCCTGGTGCACTCGGTGACCCAGGGCGGGCCGGGCGACGCGACGTCCATCCTGGTCTACAAGGCGTGGAAGGACGGCTTCGAGAACCTGCAGCTGGGGATCTCGGCCGCGCAGTCGGTGGTGCTCATGGTCGTCGTCATCGGGCTGACCGCGTTCCAGTTCCGCTTTGCCGAGAAGAAGGTCAACTACTGATGGCGCGCGTGCTGGAGCGCGACGGCTCCGATGGGCGTCGCCGTGACGACGCCGCGGCGCCGGCGCGACTGGAGCTCGTTCACCGCCCACGCCATCCTGATCGCCTCGGTGGCGGTGCTGGCCTTCCCGCTGTACTACGCCATCGTGATCAGCACGCAGACGGCGAGCCAGGCCACGAGCCTGCCGCCGCGGCTGCTGCCGTCGACGGCCATGTTCCAGAACTACGCCGAGGCGTGGCACCGGGCGCAGATGGGCCGGCTGCTCTTCAACAGCGCGGTGATGGCGCTGGCCATCGCCTTCGGCAAGATCGCCATCTCGCTGCTGTCGGCCTTCGCCATCGTCTACTTCGACTTCCGCGGCAAGACGACCGTCTTCTGGATGATCTTCGTGACGCTGATGCTCCCGATCCCGGTGCGCATCGTCTCGACCTACGAGGTCATGACCCAGCTCGGCTGGGTGAACACCTACTGGGGGCTGACGGTCCCGCTGATGGCCTCGGCCACCGGGACCTTCCTGTTCCGCCAGTTCTACCAGACCATCCCCGACTCGCTGGCCGAGGCCGCCCAGCTGGACGGCGCCGGACCGCTGCGCTTTCTGTGGTCGATCCTGCTGCCGCTGTCGAAGGCGAACATCGCCGCGCTGTTCGTCATCCTGTTCGTCTACGGCTGGAACGAGTATCTCTGGCCGCTGATGATGGCGACCACGCCGGAGATGCGAACGGCCGTGGTCGGCGTGGAGTCGCTGGTGCCGCGCGGCGGCTCGCAGCTGGCCGAGTGGAATGTCATCATGGCCGCGGCCATCATGATCCTGCTGCCGCCGGTGGCGGTGATCATCGTGATGCAGCGCTGGTTCGTGAAGGGCCTCATCGAGACGGAGAAGTAGGATGCCGACCCGTTACGTCGCCCACCGCGGCGGCGCCGCCCAGTGGCCGGAGAACAGCCTGACCGCGTTCCGCAACGCCATCGCGCTGGGCGCGCGCGTGCTCGAGCTCGACGTGCACCAGACCGCCGACGGTGCGATCGCGGTGATCCACGACCCGACGCTCGATCGCACCACGAGCGGCCACGGCCCCGTGGCGCGCGTCACCGCCGCCGATCTCGCGCCGCCTGCGCCTCCGCGGAAAGGACGGCGCGCTGAGCGACGACCACGTCCCGACGCTCGACGAGGTGCTGGCGCTGGCCGCGCCGGCCGGCGTGGCGATGCTGGTGGAGATCAAGACGCCAGGCCAGGACGTCCGCTACGAGCGCCGGGGCGAGCAGGCGGTGGCCGTGCCCGGGCCGCGCTACGACGGGCTGGAGCGCAAGGTGCTGGACGCGCTGCGGGGCGCCGGGATGACCGAGCGCGCGTACGTGATGGCGTTCAACCCGGCCATACTCGCCGAGGTGCGTGTGCTGGCTCCCGCGCAGGCGACCACGCTGCTCGTCGATCGACGGCACGTGGAGGACTCGGGCGCGCGGCCGGTCGACACCGTTGCGTGGGCGATCGAGGCGCGCGCGAGCTTCGTCGGGCATGCACTACTCGCTGTGCGACGCGAGCGTGGTCGAGGCGGCGCACCGGGCGAAGATCGCGGTCGGCGTCTTCACGGTGAACGACGAGGCGACGATGCGGCGCCTGGCCGGCTTCGGCGTGGACGTGATCATCAGCGACCGCGCCGATCTCGTCACGCGACTGCAGGCGGAGGGGTAGGGGTTGTCGCGGAGCCGGGGCTGAGCCGCTGCAGCGTAGCAAGATCCGGCCGCTCTCGATGTTTCGCGCTAACTCCAGGCTAGATCTTGGATGGCGATTGGATGAGGGCGTGAGCGAATACGGACACGAGAGTATCTGGCGTGATACCGCGATGGCGGACGCCGAACGCGCGCGTGATCTCGCCGCCCGCCTCGAACGTCGCGCCAAGGCTGAAGACGAAGTCGCGGCGCGTGAGACCTATCTAACCTTGCTCGACATCTCCGCTGGAGAGCGCGTCCTTGATGTCGGCTGTGGTAGCGGCGCCGTCACTCGCGACCTCGCCCGACGCGTCGGCGAGCGCGGGCTCGCGGTCGGGCTCGATCCGAGCCCCGAGCTGCTGGCCGTCGCCCGCGAGCTCGCCGAGGAGGCGGGCCTGCGTGACCGCGTAGAGCTCCGCGAAGGCCATGCGCTTCGACTACCGTTCCCCGACGGGTCATTCGACGCCGTGGTGTGTGCGACGGTGCTGTCCCATGTTCCAGACGGAGAGGCGGCCATCCCTGAATTGGCTCGAGTCCTTCGACCTGGAGGACGCCTCGGGGTGTTCGACTTCGACGCCGATATGACGATCTTCACTCATCCGGATCGTGCTCTCACGCGTCGCATCGTCGCCGCGGCTTCCGATGCGACCGCGGTGGACGGCTGGCTCGTGCGGCGGCTGCCATTCCTCTTCGGGCGCGCCGGCATCGCGGACGTCCGGGTGCGCGGGTTCTTTCCCCTCGAAACGGAGCCACGAAGTTTCTACGCGAGCCTGGCTGACCGCTGCGCCGAGGTGGCCGTGAAGGTGGGTGTCATTACCGAATTCGAGCGCCGCGCCTGGCTCGACGCGTTCCATGAGCAGGAGGCTCAAGGATCGATCGTCGCCGGCCGTCTGCATATCTTCGTCTGGGGCCGGAAGCCGACATGAGACGACTCCGTCACGGGCTTCTCAGGTGAGCACGGAGCACCGACCCTCTATTAGTACGGGCGACTCCTACGACTTGGCTCGCTTCGTGGAAGCGCAGGAGCATAGCTACGGACGGGCGCTGTCGGAAATCCGAAGCGGCCAGAAGCGGTCGCATTGGATGTGGTTCATCTTCCCGCAGTTCGATGGGCTAGGGTTCAGCTCGACCTCTCAGCGGTACTCGCTCAAGAGCGTCGCGGAGGCCGAAGCATACCTGCGGCATCCGATCCTTGGCCCGCGCCTGTTGGAGAGCGCCAGGGCGACTCTGGGTGTCGAGGGCCGGTCCGCGCTCGAGGTGTTCGGCTCACCCGACGACATGAAACTGCGGTCGTCGGCGACGCTGTTCGCCAGCGTCTCACCGGCCGGATCGGTGTTCGAACAATTGCTCGACCGGTACTTCGGCGGCGAGCCCGACGACAAGACACTTCGATTGCTGCGGCAAAAGTCGGCCTAACAGGCAGCTGGCCTCGGCCACGATAGGAAGACACCATGCCGAAGGTACCCGGGTTCACGGTCTTTCTTCTCGTGGTGCTCGTCGCCGCCGGCGCGTGCGCACGGCCGTCGAGGTCGATGGTCGAGGTGCCGGACAAGCTCAAGCCCGGCGCGAACGAATCGCTGGCGATGATCGTGGCCGCCAAGGGCGTGCAGATCTACGAGTGCCGCGTCAGGAAGGATCAGGCCGGGGAATACGAGTGGGCGTTCGTGGCCCCCGAGGCGGATCTCTTCGACGCGCGCGGGAGCAGGATCGGCCGACACTATGCCGGTCCGCACTGGGAATCGACAGATGGCAGCAAGGTCGTGGGCACGGTGAAGGAGCGTGCCGATGCGCCGGTGACCGGCGCCATCCCATGGCTGCTGCTGGCCGCGAGATCGGTCGGGCCCGACGGCTCGTTCAGCAAGGTGACGAGCATCCAGCGCGTGAATACCGTGGGCGGCATCGCGCCGGCATCCGGTTGTTCGCAGGCCGCGGCCGGAACGCCGGCTCGCATCGGCTACACGGCGGACTACTACTTCTTCACCACAAAATAGGCAGCCGCTCAGCAAGGGGCCTTCGACGACAGGGCGACTTCTCGACGCCGACCATCGCGCGGGTAAGATGGAAAGCATGAATAGCCCGGCATCACCGGTGGATCGTGAGATCGTCGCCCACCGCGTCCTCGATGCACCGCGCGAGCGCGTGTTCGAGGCGTTCGCCGACCCGGATCGTCTGACGCGCTGGTGGGGACCGAAGGGCTTCACCAGCACCTTCCGGGAGTTCGACCTGCGCCCGGGTGGCCACTGGCGCTTCGTTCTGCATGGCCCGAACGGCGCCGACTACCAGAACGAGAGCGTGTTCGTCGAGATCGTGAAACCCGAGCGCATCGTGCTCGACCACGTGTCGGCGCCGAAGTTCCGGATGACGCTCACGCTGGACGATCGCGCGGGGAAGACCGCCGTCACCTGGCGCATGGGCTTCGAGACCGCGGAGCAGTGCGCCAAGGTGAAGGTCTTCGCCGTGGACGCCAACGAGCAGAACCTGGATCGCCTCGAGGCCGAGCTGGCCACGATGCAGAAGGACCGCTAGGGGGGTCGCCATGTGTCGCGCCATCAAGACGCTCTACAACTTCAAGCCGCCGGCGACGGACGACGAGATCCGCGCCTCCTCCTTGCAGTTCGTCCGCAAGCTGAGCGGCTTCACGCGGCCTTCGAAGGTCAATGAGGAGGCGTTCGCCCGCGCGGTCGATCAGGTGACGCACACGGCGCGACAGCTCATCGACTCGCTGGTCACCACCGCGCCGGCGCGCGATCGTGAGGTCGAGGCGGCCAAGGCCAAGGCCCGGGGCGCGGCCCGGACGCGAGGCTAGCGCGCGCGCTCGACCGCCGCCTTCACGCTCTCCTCGCGGATGAGCGCCAGCACCTCGCGCTTGAGCTCGTTGAAGAACGGCGAGGTCGTCACCTCCAGCGCGCGCGGCCGCGGCAGCTCGACGGCCAGGCGCTTCTTGATCCGCCCGGGCCGAGCGGTCATGACCGAGACGCTGTCGGCCAGCAACAGCGCCTCCTCGATGTCGTGCGTGACGAACAGCACCGTCTGCTGGTGACGCTCCCACACCGAGAGCAAGAGCTCCTGCATCACCGAGCGAGTCTGGGCGTCGAGACTGCCGAACGGCTCGTCCATCAGCAGCACGTCGGGCTCCATGACCAGCACCCGGGCGATCCCCACGCGCTGCTTCATCCCGCCCGAGAGCTCGGCCGGATAGTGCGACTCGAAGCCCTGCAGGCCGACTTGCTCGATGATGGTCTGCACGCGATCTCGGTACGCCGACGGTGCAATCCCGCGCGTGCGAAGACCGAACGTGATGTTGTCGAGCACCGTGTACCACGGGAACAGCGCGGGCTCCTGGAAGACGACGGCGCGTCGCGGGCTGGGGGTGCGGACCGGCTCGCCGTCGAAGCGCACCGCGCCGCGAGTGGGCGCGTCGAAGCCGGCCACCATGTTGAGCAGGGTGGACTTGCCGCAGCCCGAGGGCCCCAGGATGGCGGCGAACTCGTTGCGGGCGATGCCCACGCTCACGCCCTGCAGCGCCTCGACCGGACGGCCGCCCTTGTCGAACGTCTTCCACACGTCACTGAGCTCGATGACCGGCCGGTCGCTCACGCGTGGGCCTCGAGCGTCCGCCACCTCAAGACGAAGTTCGCCAGCAGCTGCAGCGCGCGGTCGGAGACGAAGCCGAGCAGGCCGACCGACAGCATCGTCGCCACGCAGATGTCCATGCGACCGACGTAGTACGCGTCCCACAGGACGTAGCCCAGCCCCGACTTCACCGCGATCATCTCGGCCACGATCACCGCCGTCCAGGCGATGCCGATACCCAGGCGCAACCCGGTGAAGATCGAGGGCAGCGCCGAGCGGAACACCACCTTGGTCAGGATGGTGGACTCGCCGGCGCCCATCATCCGGGCCGCGCGCAGCAGCAGCAGATTCGTGTCGCGCACGCCGTGGGTCGTGTTCACGACGATCGGATAGAAGGCGCCGAGGCCGATGAGGAACAGCGCGCTGGCGTCGTAGATGCCGAACACGGCGATGGCGAAGGGCAGCCACGCGGTGATCGGCACCGGGCGCAGGAGCTGGATCGACGGATCGACCAGCCGGGCCACCAGCCGGTTCCAGCCGACGAACAGGCCGAGCGGAATGCCGACCAGCGAGGCGAGGAGAAAGCCCTGCAGGACGCGGCGCGAGGAATAGAGGACTGCGGCCACCCAGGTGCCCGAGTACGGCGACATCGAGCGCGTGGGCAGGCCGAAGATCCACCAGTACCAGGACTGCACCACCTGCACGGGCGAGGGGATGATCCCCTCGACGACCCAGTGGCGATGCACGGCGAGCGTCCACAGCGTGAGGAACGCCAGCGGCAGGAGCACCGGCCACGGAAAGCGCCGGCGTGACGCGCGCGGGCCGTTCGACGTCGCCACCGCGTCGGCCACCGCGGTTACTGGTTCAGGCCAAGGTCCGCCGGCGACTTGCCGGTCGCCTTGCTCAGGAAGTCGTAGTTGTAGTACTGCGCGACCTCGCCGGAGACGTCGCGCGCGATGATGCCGTTGTCGGAGAGGAACTTCGAGATGCGCTTGATCGATTCGAGCGGCAGGGTGGCGTCGAGCTGGGTGATGCGGATCGACTCGGCGGCCACCGGCTCCGGCAGCCCGGCCTTCTCGGCGTAGATCTTCGACCACTTGGCGCGATCGGCCTGGGCCACTTTCAGGACGTCGAGATAGGCGACCACCAGCCGCTGGGTCGCCTCGCGGTTCTTCTCCATGAAGCTCCGGTTGACCGCGAGCACCGAGATCAGGCCGCCGACCGTCTTGGACTTGTTGTGATCGATCGTCGGATACTGCGCGGTGCCGTCCACGATCCCCTGCGCGCAGAACGGCTGCCACACCACGGCCATGTCGATCTCCTTGGCCGCCAGCGCCTTGAGGTAGTTGCCGCCGCCGCCCATGATGTTGACGACCTTCAGGCTCGAATACTCGACGCCGTTCTCCTGCGCCGACGCCGCGAACTTCAGCCACGAGATCGAGCCGGCGCCCACGCCGATGGCCTTGCCCTTCAGCGCCTTCCAGTCCTTGATGTCGTCACCCTTGCGCACGATCATGCAGTCGTTGCCGGAGCCGACGCCCGCCACGCCCACCATCGACTTGGCGCCCTGCCCCAGCGCCAGTGAGATGTCTTGCGGGCCGAAGGCGGTGATGTCCAGGTCGCCCGAGGCCAGCGCGGTGCGCGCGTCGGCGAAGCGCTGGAACATGACCATCTCGATCTGCACGTTGTACTTGGCCGCGTAGTCGGGCAGCAGCCACAGCGGCGAGAGTGCGGGGACGTTGGTCATCCCCTGCTTGACCTTCACCGGCGCCGGCAGCGGGCTGCGCACGTCGCTCTGCGCGTGCGCGGGGCCGCTGAGCAGGGTGACGGCGACGAGGGCGCCGACCATCAGCAGCGCGGCGCGAAGTCGGCCGACGATCGATCGAAGCATGAACGCGCTCCTTGGCTCGAGCAGTTGGGGGTGGATCATTTGGCCCGCTGGAAGAATACCTCGAACTCCTTGCGCTGGACGGCCTGGAAGTACACGCCGACCAGCTGGTCTCTGGCCGCGTCGTAGGTCAGCGTGTAGGTCGAGCCGTTGTAGCCGGCGGCGCGCAGCTCGAAGAACAGCTTGATCGTCTTGCCGTCGCGCGAGACCTCGGCCTTCGAAAACGGCAGGGGCGTGGGATTGGCATACGAGGCCTGGAGCTTACCGCTCGTGTCGACTCCCCGGATCGTGATCGTGTAGCCGCCGTCGGGCCGCACCCAGTTGCCCAGGAGGATCGTCACGTCGGAGCCCTGGGCCAGCGCGCGGCTGGCCAGCGCTCCGAACACGAAGAGTGGGAGCAGGGCGGCGCCGAGGACGATCGTCCGCGAGCGTCGAGTCATGGTGAAGCGTCCCTTTCGCGACATCGGAGTCGGTCAACCTTGTATCACGGCGATGCGCCGGCCGGCCACGCGACGTCAAAGCCCTGACGGCCGACTCGTCGTTTTGGAGTAATCTCATCCCGGCATGCCGCCGCCCCGCTACATCCTCGCGCTGGATCAGGGCACCTCGGGATCGACGGCGCTCGTCGTGGACGCCGAGGGCGTCGTCCGCGCTCGCGGCTACGCCGAGCTCACGCAGCACTATCCGCAGCCCGGCTGGGTCGAGCACGACCCCGAGGAGATCTGGGCCACCGTGGGCGAGGCGGCGCGTCGCGCGCTGGCCGAGGCGCGCGTGACCGGCAGCGAGATCGCCGCGATCGGGATCACCAACCAGCGCGAGACGACGATCGTCTGGGAGCGCGCCACCGGCAGCCCGATCCATCGCGCCATCGTCTGGCAGGGCCGCCGCACGGCCGCGATCTGCGACGCGCTGAAGGCCTCCGGCGCGGAGGCGCTCGTGCGCGAGCGCACCGGGCTGGTGCTCGACGCGTACTTCTCCGGCACCAAGATCGCCTGGCTGCTCGACCACGTGCCGGGGCCCGGCGCCGCGCCGAGCGGGGCGAGCTCGCCTTCGGCACCGTCGACAGCTGGCTGGTGTGGAAGCTCACCGGCGGCCGCGTCCACGTCACCGACGTCACCAACGCCTCGCGCACGCTCTGCCTGGACCTGCGCACGGTGGCGTGGGACGACGAGATGCTGGCGCGGCTGACCATCCCGCGCGAGGTGCTGCCCACGGTGGTCGACTCGTCCGGTCCGATCGCCGAGACGAACGACCTCGGGTGGCTGCCGGCCGGCGTGCCGATCACCGGGATCGCCGGCGACCAGCAGGCGGCGCTCTTCGGGCAGGCGTGCTTCGAGGTCGGCAGCGCCAAGAACACCTACGGCACCGGCTGCTTCGTCCTGCTCAACACCGGCGACACGCCGGTGGCCTCCGGACACGGGCTGCTGACCACCGTCGCCTGGCGCATCGGCGGGCGCGCGGCCTACGCGCTGGAGGGCAGCGTGTTCATCGCCGGCGCCGCGGTGCAGTGGCTGCGCGACGGTCTCGGCGTGGTGGCTCGAGCCGCCGAGACGGAGCGGCTCGCCGAGTCCGTGCACGACACCGGCGGCGTGTACTTCGTGCCGGCCTTCGTGGGCCTCGGCGCGCCGTACTGGGACCCCTACGCGCGCGGCACGATCGTGGGACTCACGCGCGGCACCACGCGCGCCCACCTGGTGCGGGCCACGCTCGAAGCCATCGCCTACCAGAGCCGCGACGTGCTGGACGCGATGGCGGCCGACGCCAAGGTCGCGCTGCCCGCCCTCAAGGTCGACGGCGGCGCCGTCGCCAACAATTTCCTCTGCCAGTTCCAGGCCGACGTCCTCGACACGCGCGTGCTCCGTCCGGCCGTGATCGAGACGACGGCGATGGGGGCGGCCTTCCTGGCCGGCCTGGGCAGCGGCTTCTGGCGCTCGCTCGACGCCCTGGCCTCCCGCCAGTCGATCGAGCGCACATTCACTCCGCGCATGGATCCGGCGACGCGGGCCGGCCGTTACGAGGGCTGGCGCCGCGCCGTCGAGCGGTCACGCCACTGGGAAAAGGAGAGCGTATGAAAGTGCTGACTGGGCTGGCCGTGGTGATCGCACTGGCAGCCAGTTTCGCCGTGGGCGTGGATGCGCAGGCGCCGATTGAAAGCGAGCTGACGCTGATCACGCCGGTGTCGAAGTTCATCCACGACGCCGCGCTCAAGGCCTTTGCCGAGTACGCCAAGGAGAAGTGGAACGTCACCGTCAAGACCAACGCGATTCCGGCCGGCACGCCGGTGGCCTACGGGCGCATCGTGGAGTGGAAGGGCCGGCCGGACGCCGACATCTTCTGGGGCGGCGAGTCCGCGCTGTTCGAGAAGCTGGCCGAGCAGAAGCTCCTGCAGAAGATCGAGATCTCCAAGGAGGCGTGGGACTCGATCCCGGCCTCGATCGGCAAGCCCAAGCCCATCCCGCTCAAGGACAAGGACGGTTTCTGGATCGGCACCGCGCTGGAGCCGTACGGCCTCGTCTACCACCCGGTGAAGTTCAAGCGGCTCGGCCTCGCCGAGCCCGAAGGACTGGAACGACCTGCTCGATCCCAAGCTCAAGGGCGAGATCGCGCAGTGCGCGCCCACCCGCTCGTCGTCCTCCAACGCGACCTACGAGGTCATCCTGTCGATGTACGGCGAGGACAAGGGCTGGGAGTGGCTCAAGAAGCTGGCCGCCAACACCGGCCACTTCACCGCCCGCAGCCGCGACGTGCCGACGGTGGTGGCCAAGGGCGAGTACGCGGCCGGCTTCGCCGTGCCCTCCTACATGGCCTTCGAGGAGAAGCTGGCCGGCTTCGATCTCCGGTTCGTGGCGCCCAAGAACGCCTTCGTCACGCCGGAGCCGATGGCCATCCTGACCGGCGCGCGCAACGCCCGGACCGCCCGCGCCTTCATCGAGTTCCTCCTCACCGAGCGCGGGCAGCGCGTGTTCATGGAGCGCGGCCTGTTCCCCATCACGCCCAAGTACAAGGTGCAGGGCCCGCCGGGCTCGACGGCCGAGCTGGCCGTGCAGTTCACCGGCGGCGTCCGCTCCTACTTCGACGGCGAGGTCACCAACGTGTACGACGAGGGCGTGGCCACCAAGCGCTCGGAGGCGCTCAAGACGCGCTTCCGCTCCGACATCGAAGCGGTCTGGAAGTCGCCGAACTAGAGATCGACCCCGGATGCGGATCCTGCTCCAGGACGTGGTCAAGCGGTTCGGCGGCGTCACCGCCGTCGATCGCACGCATCTCGATATCGCCGACGGCGAGCTGTTCACGCTGCTGGGCCCGTCGGGGTGCGGCAAGACCACGCTGCTACGCCTCATCGCCGGGTTCTACAGTCCGCCCGACGCCGGCCAGATCTTCTTCGGCGAGCGCCGGGTGGACCAGCTGCCGCCCTACGAGCGCAACATCGGGATGGTCTTCCAGAACTACGCGCTCTGGCCGCACATGACGGTGGGCGCGAACATCACGTACGGCCTGCGCCTGCGCAAGCTCCCGGCCGAGGAGATATCCTCGCGCCTGGAGCGTGGCCTGCGGCAGGTGAACCTCGTCGGGCTGGCCGAGCGCTATCCGGGCCAGCTGTCGGGCGGCCAGCAGCAGCGGGTGGCGCTGGCCCGCGTGCTGGTGCTGAATCCCGACATCCTGCTGCTCGACGAGCCGCTGTCCAACCTCGACGCCAAGATCCGGGTGCAGGTGCGCGCGGAGATCCGCCGGCTGCAGCAGGAGCTGCGCGTCACCACGGTCTACGTCACCCACGACCAGGAGGAGGCGCTGTCGCTCTCCGACCGCGTGGCGGTGATGCGCGACGGGCGCATCCAGCAGGTGGCCACGCCCCGGGAGCTGTACGAGCGCCCGGTCAACCGCTTCGTGGCCGACTTCATCGGGATCAACAACTTCATCCCCGGTATCTGCACCGAACAGGGGCGGGGCGGCGTCATCGTGGACACGCCGCTCGGGCCGGTGCAGGTGGGGCCGGCCGCCGCGGTGAGCGCGGGCGCGCGCTGCGTGCTGGCCATCCGTCCGGAAAACGTCGTGCTCGGCGGCGGCGGCGACAACGTCTTCGCCGGTCGCGTGGCGTTCGCGTCCTATCTCGGCGACACGCTGCGGTACGACGTCGAGACGGAGGCCGGGCTCGTGCTCAAGGTGGACGTGCGCGATTCGTGGCACCATCGACTGCTCGCGGTGGGGGAGCCGCTGCAGCTCGGCTTCCCGGCCTCGGTGGTCCTGACCTTGCCCGACGAGTGAGCCTCCGGTCGCGGCCCGGGCCGGCGCTGGGCTATGCCGTCATCTGGCTGTTCCTGATCGTCTTCCTCGTCTATCCGCTGTTGCGCATCTTCTACGACGCGTTCACCGACGAAGCCGGAGCCCTCACGCTGGCGAACTTCGGCGCCTTCCTGGCGGACCGCTACTACCTGCGCTCGCTGGGCAACTCGATCCTGCTCGGGCTGGCCACGGTGGCCGGCACCACGGTGCTGGGCTTCGCCATCGCCCTGCTGCTGGTGCGCTTCGATTTCCGGGGCCGCGATCTCTTCGGGTACCTCACGCTGATCCCGATCATCTCGCCGCCGCTGGTGGGCGTGCTGGGCTTCACGTTCATCATGGGACGGGCCGGCACCGTGAACGTGCTCCTGCACGACTGGTTCGATCTGGCCCGGCCCATCAACTTCGTCTACGGCATCCACGGCGTGTGGCTGGTGGAGACGCTGCACCTGTTCCCGATGATCACGCTCAACGTGCTCGACGCGCTGGCCAAGATCGACCCCGCGCTGGAGGAGGCGGCCCAGAGCGTGGGCGCCCGGGGCTGGACCGTGCTGCGCACGATCACGCTGCCGCTGACGACCCCGGGCTACATCGCCGGCGCGCTGCTGGTCTTCATCTGGACGTTCTCGGATTTCGCCACGCCGCTGGTGCTCGGCGTCCACGACCTGCTGGCCTCGCAGGCCTATCTCAACATCGTGCAGTTCGTCGATCGCCGGCTGTTCCGCATGGGTATCGTCATCTCCGCGCTGATGGTGGGCCTGGCCGTGCTCTTCCTGGTGGCCGCTCGCCGCTACGTGGCCATCAAGGACTACTCGTCGCTGTCCTACTCGCGGGTCGCGCGCCGGCGACTGGCGGGCCCGGCCCAGGTCGCCACGATCGCGTTCCTGTCGCTGGTGATGCTGGCGTCGTTCATCCCGTATCTCGGCGTGGCGCTGGCCTCGGTGGGCAAGGGCTGGTCGCTCACGCCGCTGCCGCTGTCCTACACGCTGCAGTACTACGAGCGGGTGATCGTCGAGACGCCCAAGTACATCCTGAACTCGTTCCTCTATTCAGGGCTGGCCGTGCTCGGCTGCGTCATGTTCGGCGTGCCCATCGCCTGGGTCCTGGCCCGCACGCGCGCGCCGGGCCGCGACCTGCTCGACGGCCTCAACACGCTGATCCTGGCCATTCCCGGCACCGCCATCGGCATCGCCTACGTCCGCGCCTTCCACGTCCCGTTCCCGGGCTTCGACATCAACCTCACGAGCGTCTGGCTCGTGCTCCCGCTGGTGCTGTGCATCCGCCGGTTGCCCTACACGGTGCGCGGCGCGTACGCCTCGCTGCTGCTGGTGCATCGCTCGACCGAGGAGGCCGCGGCCAGCGTGGGCGCCACCGGCCTGCGGACCTTTCGCGACATCACGCTGCCGCTGATCTGGCGCGGCGTCCTCATCGGCTCGCTCTTCTCCTTCATGACTTCCCTGCAAGAAGCCTCCGCCGTCCTCTTCCTCTCCCTCGGCGGCTGGGAAACCATCCCCGTCGGCATCTTCACCTTCTACATCGCCGGCAGCGCCAACGAAGCCGCCGCCCTCGGCGTCATCCTCATCGCCGTCGCCGCCCTCACCCTCCTCATCATCAACCGCACCGCCGGCACCCGCATGGGCGGCATGTTCGGCTAGACCCGATCCGCCCAAGGTCGATGCGCGCCGCCCCACGTTGCCCAAGTTCGAAGCCCTGGATCGATGCGTGCTCGCCGTTGATGCGGCTCGACGATGCCCACCCGACGCACGACCGTCCAGTTGCCGGCGGACATTCGCGGGCGGCCGAGCTTGTTCTCGACTGACAATGTGGATGCTCGCCTGGCGCGCCGAGAGCGGGGTGGGGGCGACCCCTGAGGTCCCCAGGAACTCGTTCCTGCCACCCATCACCGTGCGCCCCGCACGAGGTGGAGCCCAGCCAAGGCCGGCTCAAAGCGGCCTCCCGCCTCGTGGTTCCTGGGGGCCTCAGGGGTCGCCCCCACCCCGCTCTCGGCGCCGTCCCGCACCCGCATCGCGGAAGCGAACGAAGCGTGGCCACGCGGATTGTCGGCACCGGCAGGTTGTGCTAGTGTTCTTCTTCACATGGCGCCGCCCGGGGAAGAAAGCTCCTGGAAAGCGCTGGCCGAGCTGTCGTCCATCGGAATGACGCTGGTGCTGGCCACCGTCATCGGTCTGGCCGGCGGGTACTGTCTGGACCGGTGGCTCGGCACCTCGCCGTGGCTGATCATGATCGGCCTCGGACTCGGTATCGCCGCGGGATTCGTGAACTTCTTTCGATCGGTCAAGCGAGCAGGACAGGACACGGATGACGTCAAGTGATCTGACGACGAGCGTGACGCGGCGGACCGCCGCCGCGGTCGCCGTCTTGACGCTGGCCGGCGGCTGGCTCGGTGGCGCTCCGGGCGCGGCCGGCGTGCTGGCCGGTGGCGCGCTCGCGCTCGGCAGCTTCCGCTGGCTGGCGGCGCGGATCGCCGCCGCCTCCGCCGGCCCGGCGATGCCCACCGCGTGGGTGGCGGTGACCGGGCTCCGGCTGGCGGCCGTGGCGGCGCTCGCCGCGATGGCCTTCGCGGGCGGCTGGGCTCATCCGATTGCGCTGCTGGCCGGCTACACGGTGCTTCCGGTCGCGCTGGTCGTTCAGGGGCTGCGCCTGGCCCGGGAAGAGAGCGGCTCGTGGACGTAATCGAGCACGCGCCCGATCTTCCGGCTGCCCGGCATTCCCGACCACGTGACCTACACGTGGCTGGTGATGATCATCCTGGCGCGGCCTGGCCTTCGTGGCCTCGCGCAACGTGGCGCTGGTGCCGCGGGGCGTGCAGAACTTCCTGGAGGTCGTGCTCGAGCAGTTCCTCCAGATGATCGACGAGGTCATGGGCCACGAGGGGCGGCCGCTACCTGCCGCTCATCGCCACGCTCGGCCTGTTCATCCTGGTCGGCAATCTGCTGGGCCTGGTGCCCGGCATGAACGGGCCCACCACGAACCTCAACACCACGGCCGCGTGCGCCCTCGTCGTGTTCTTCTCCTATCACTGGATCGGGGTGCGCAAGCACGGTGCGGTCACCTACCTCAAGCACTTCATGGGGCCGGTGCCGCTCGCGCTCAAGCCCCTGATGTTCGTGATCGAGATCATCAGCCACCTGGCCCGGCCGCTCTCGCTCACGCTGCGGCTCTTCGGCAACATGTTCGGGGGCCACATCCTGCTGGCCATCATCTTCTTCCTGATGGGACTGCAGGGACTCATCGGCTGGGCGCTGTCCGGCAGCGGGATCGGCGCGGTCGTGGGCGGGATCGGCGGGGCCGTGATGATCGTCTTCACGGTCGGCTTTCTGTATCCGCTGAAGATCCTGGTCTCGTTTCTCCAGGCGTTCATCTTCGTGCATGCTCACGATGCTCTACATCTCGGGCGCGGTCGAGGAAGCCGAGCACCATGGCGGCGAGCACCAACCGGCGCATCACTAAGCACACCACACGTACAGAGGAGGCGGTCGTGCGACGTTCACTGACCCTGGCAGCTCTGGTAGTTCTCGGGATTCCGGTCTGGCCCTCGCAGCAGACGCGCCGGCCGGCGGCAGCCTGATCGGGCCGTACTCGGTCCTGGTGGCCGGCTTCGCCATGGCGTTCGCCGCGGGCCTGTGCGCCCTCGGCCAGGGCCGCGCGGTGGCCTCCGCGGTCGACGCGATGGCCCGCCAGCCGGGCGCGGCGGCGCGCATCCAGACCGCCATGATCATCGGTCTGGCCCTCATCGAATCGCTGGCAATTTACGTTCTGGTCGTGGCGATGATCTTGCTCTTCGTGCAGCCGATCAAGTAACAACGCATCCAGGGTGGGCGGCGCGGACGCCGGTCCGCGCCGCTCGGCCGGATCATGGCGCGTTCGAACTACCGCCTGCCGAAGATTCCGGAGATGACGATCCGGCGGCTGTCCGTCTACACGCGCTGCCTGCTGCAGCTCGAAGAGGACGGTGTCCGGACCGTGTCGTCGCAGGAGCTGGCCGATCGCTTCAACCTGAACTCCGCGCAGGTCCGCAAGGACCTGGCCTACTTCGGCGAGTTCGGCGTGCGCGGCATCGGCTACTACGTCGCCGGTCTCAAGGCCGAGCTGCAGCGCATCCTGGGACTCGACCGCGAGTGGGCGGTGGCCCTGGTCGGGTTCGGCAATCTCGGCTCCGCGCTGTTCCACTACAAGGGGTTCAGCCGTCAGGGCTTCCGCATCGCCGTCATCATCGACGACGACCCGGCCAAGACGGGCCGCGAGGTGGACTCGGTGCCGATCGTGTCGACCCGGGACATGGCCCGTGAGCTCAAGGCCCGGAGCATCCAGGTGGCGATCGTCGCGGTGCCGGTCGAGTCCGCGCAGGCGGTCACCGATCAGCTCGTGGCGGCCGGCATCAAGGCCGTGCTCAACTTCGCGCCGACGCGTTTGCGCGTGGGCCGCGAGGTGCGTCTGAAGAACGTCGACCTGTCGATCGAGCTGGAGACGCTGTCTTTCTATCTGGCCAAGGGCGGGCGGTAAGCACGTCGCCGTCACTGTGCCTCGCCGATCGGACCGTGAGCTACGAGGACTACGGCTCCGGCCCCATCGCGCTGCTGATTCACGGCTCGCCCGGCAACGGCAAGGCGTGGCAGCGCGTGGGCGAGCGGCTGGCCACGCGCCATCGCGTGATCGCGCCCGATCTGCCCGGCCACGGCCCCACGACTCCGCCCCCGGCGGATTCCGCGCCGGATCCAGCGTACGCCGCCGAGCTGATCGAAGAGCTCGTGCGGGCGGCCGGCCGCCCGGCCGTGGTGGCGGGGCACTCGTACGGCGGCGTGGTCGCGCTCACCCTCGCCCTGCGGGCGCGAGTCCCGGTCGACGCGCTGGTGCTGCTGGAGCCGGTCGCGGTGCCGATGCTGCTGACGGCCGGCGACACCGAGACCTACCGGGCCTCCAACGCGTTCTTCGAGGGCTACGTGGCCAGCGTCGAGAGCGGTGACGCCCAGGCGGTGCGCGGGATGGTCGACTACTGGTTCGGTCCCGGCGCATTCGCGCGCTTGCCCGATCCGCTCCGCGACTTCATGGTGACGGGCGCGGTCGCCAACATCCGCGACATCCGCGCCACCCTGGCCCAGCGTTACGCCCCCGAGGCGCTCGGCGGTCTGGCCGCGCCGGTCACCACGGTCTTCGGCGGACGCAGCCCCGACGTCACGCGCCGGATCGCCGAGGCCATCACGGCCCACGTGCGGCGCGGCTCGGTCGTGAGGCTCGAGACGGCGAACCACGCGCTGATCACCACGCACGTCGCCGAGGTCGCCGAGCTGATCGAGGCGGCGGCTGGACCGCCTCCCGGCGGTCCCTCTAGAACCCCGTGATACCGTAAGGCGCTCCGATGTTGAGAGAGTGGCAGGCGTTCCAGCGGGTGGCAAAGGCCTTCGCCGAGGGAGAAGTCTGCCTGCGCATCGCCGGCCTCGCCCCGCCCGCCCGTGCCCTGGTGGTGTCCGAGCTGCTGCAGGCGCATCCGCGCGCCGCCATCGTCGTCGTCCGCTCGATGGCCGATGCCCATCGCTTCACGCAGGACCTCCGGTTCTACGGCGCGCCGGTGCTCGAGTTCCCCGAGCGTGAGCCGCGGCTCTGGCGCGGCGGACACCACCGCGAGGCCGACGCCGAGCGCGCGGTGATCGCGCGGCGGCTGGCCGCCGGCGAGCCGCTGGTGGTGGTCGTCACGCCGGCCGGCCTGGACACGACGCTGCCGGCGCCGGCGGACTTCTCGGCGCGCACGCTGCGGATCGGCGTGGGCGACCGGCTCGAGCGCGAGCTGCTGCTGGAATCGTTCGAGGCGGCCGGCTACGAGCGCACCGAGACGGTGGTCGAGGTCGGGCAGTGGAGCGTCCGCGGCGGCATCGTCGACGTCTTCGCCCCCAGCCACCCGAGCCCGGTGCGCCTGGAGTTCTTCGGCGACGACGTGGAATCGATCCGCCGGTTCGATCCCACCTCGCAGCGATCGACCGACGCCCTCGACGAGCTCCTCCTGCTGCCGCTCGGCGGACCGGCCGACGACACGGACGGCGCCGCGCGCCTGCTGGACTACGTCCCGGCCGACGCGCCGGCGATCCTCGATGCGCCGGCGCTGCTCGACGAGACCTCGGAGGAGGCGCCGAACCGCCGGCCGCTGCGTGCCATGCTCGGCGACCGGCCGCCGTGTCGAGCTGGAGACGGTGGCGGGTACCGGCGTCGAGTACGTGCTCGACACGCAGGAGGTGCCGCGGTTCACGGCGCACTTCGCCCCGCTCACCGAGGCGCTCGGGCGCTGGCGCGCCGAGGGCTTCACGGTGCGCCTGGTGGCGGGGGACGAGCACCAGGCCGAGCACCTGAGACAGATCCTGCGCGACCACGACGTGGAGGCGCCCATCGCCCCGGCGCTCGACGCGCCCGACCCGCTGTCGATCGTGGTGGGGGAGTGTTCGGCGGGCATCATGATCTCGGCGGTGGGGCTGGTGGTCCTCACCGAGGCCGAGATCTTCGGCGCCCGTCGCCGCACGCTGCGCCGCCCCAAGTACCAGCGCGGCGCGGCGCTGACCGCCTTCACCGATCTCGAGGTCGGCGACCTGGTGGTGCACGAGGACCACGGGATCGGCCGCTACCTCGGGCTGCGCACGATGTCGGTCGGCGATCGCGACGGCGACTTCCTGCTGCTCGAGTACGCCGAGGGCGGTCGGCTGTACGTGCCGGTGGAGCGGCTCGACCTGGTCTCGAAGTATCTGGGCGGCGACGCGGGTACCGCGAAGCTCGACCGCATGGGCGGCGCCTCCTGGCAGCGCGTGAAGGAGTCGGTGCGGGCGGCGCTGCGCGAGATGGCCGAGGGGCTGCTGAAGCTCTACGCCCAGCGCGCGGTGGCCGAGGGTCACCCCTTCGCGACCGATTCGCCCTGGCAGCGGGAGTTCGAGGCGTCGTTTCGCTTCGAGGAGACGCCCGATCAGCAGCGCGCGATCGAAGAGACCAAGCGCGACATGGAGAACACGCGGCCGATGGACCGCCTGGTGGCCGGCGACGTCGGCTACGGCAAGACCGAGGTCGCGCTGCGCGCCGCGTTCAAGGCGGTCGGCGACGGGCACCAGGTCGCGGTGCTGGTGCCCACGACCGTGCTCGCGCAGCAGCACTGGTCGACCTTCACCGACCGCTTCGCGCCCTTCCCGACCAAGGTCGAGCTGCTCTCGCGCTTCCGCACGCCCAAGGAGCAGAAGGCGGTGGTGGAGGGCCTGCGCCAGGGCACGGTCGACGTGGTCATCGGCACGCACCGTCTGCTGTCCAAGGACGTCGCAGTTCAAGCGGCTCGGACTCATGATCATCGACGAGGAGCACCGCTTCGGCGTCGCCCACAAGGAGCGCATGAAGCAGCTGCGGGCCTCGGTCGACGCGCTGGCGCTGACGGCGACGCCGATCCCGCGCACGCTCTACATGGCGCTCTCCGGCGTGCGCGACATGTCGGTGATCGAGACGCCGCCGCTGGACCGGCTGCCGATCGAGACCATGGTGCGGCGCTTCAGCAAGGCCGTCATCAAGGAGGCCCTCGACCGCGAGCTCGAGCGCGGCGGCCAGGTGTTCTTCGTCCACAACCGCGTGCAGTCGCTGCTCTCCATGACACGCCTCATCCAGGAGCTGGTGCCCGACGCGCGCGTCATCATGGGGCACGGGCAGATGAACGAGCGCGAGCTCGAAGCCACGATGGTCCGGTTCGTCAGCGGCCAGGCCGACGTCCTGGTCTCGACCGCCATCGTGGAGTCCGGCCTGGACATTCCGACCTCGAACACGATCATCATCAACCGCGCCGACCGGTTCGGCCTGGCCCAGCTCTACCAGCTCCGGGGGCGGGTCGGCCGCGAGCGCCTGCAGGGCTACTGCTACCTGCTGGTTCCCGGCCGACGGGCGGGTGGACGACCAGGCCCAGCGCCGGCTGCGGGCCTTGCAGGAGCTGACCGAGCTGGGCTCGGGGTTCAAGCTGGCGCTGCGGGATCTGGAGATCCGGGGCGCCGGCAACCTGCTGGGGGCCCAGCAGCACGGCCACATCGCCGCGGTGGGCTACGATCTTTACAGCGAAGCTTCTCGCCGAAGCTGTGCAAGAATTGAAGGGCGATCGGACCGGAGTCGTCGTCGAGCCGGTCATCAGTGTCCAGGTCGAAGGCTTCTTGCCCGAGGAGTATGTCCCTGAGGTCAACCAGCGACTGGCGTTCTACAAGCGGCTGGCCGGCGCGGTCAGCGACGAGGAGCTCGCCGACCTGCGCGCGGAGCTGGCCGACCGCTTCGGCCCCTTGCCCGAGCCCGCCGAGCAGCTCATCGACATCGTGCGCATCCGCGTCGCCGCCCGGACCATCGGCGTGGAGCGGGTCGAGGCGGGAGAAGGCAAGGCGGTGATCACGTTCGCGCCCTCCACACCGATCGAGCCGGCGCGGATGGTGGGTGCCATCCAGGCCAGTCGCGGTCGGCTGCGGATGCGTCGCGAGTTCACGCTGGAGGCGGTGATCGCGACGGGCGCCTGGCCCGCCGTGCGCGATTCACTGCTCGGCATCCTGGGCGGTTTCGCCGTTCGATGATCCGCCGGCTCCCGGCTCTCTGCGCGGTCGCGCTGCTGACGTCCGGCTGCGCCAACACGTTCAGCGTGCCCAACTGGGTCCCCTGGCTCGGCTCGTCCTCGCAGGCGGCCGCCCCGGCGCCGCCGCCGCCGGCGTCGACCCCGGTCGGCGAGAAGATGGAGACCGCCAAGCCCGGCGACGTGCGGATGCGGCCCTTCGAGACGAACGACGACGCGGTCTCCGACCGGGTCATCGCCGTCGTCAACAACGACGCGATCACGCTGGCCGAGCTGCAGGAATCCGTCATGTCCCGCAAGGCCGAGGCCCGACAGCAGCAGCGGGACTTCGCCGACGACGCGATGCTGCAGGACTCGCTGAACCAGCTGATCGAGTTCCGGCTGCAGATCCAGGAAGCCGAGCGCGAAAAGATCACGGTCGAGGACATCGAAGTGACCGAGGAGTTCAACGAGCGCATCAAGCGCTACGGCATGAAGAACGAGGAAGAGTTCGACAAGGTCATCCGGGCGCAGGGCATCACGGCCGAGTCGATCAAGAAGCGCCTGCGCGAGTCCCTGAAGGTGCAGAAGCTGGTCCGGCGCAAGGTGGCGCTCCGGGTCTCGGTCACCGACGGCGAGATCACCCAGTACATCGAGGAGAACCGCGCCAAGCTCGAGACGGGTCTGTCGTATCACGCCCGGCACATCCTGATCATCCCCGAGGTCGACAACGACGCCGGCTGGGAGGGCGCCCGGATCAAGGCCGACATGCTGCGGACGCAGATCCTCCAGGGGGCGGACTTCGTCGAGATGGCCAAGCAGCATTCGCGTGACGCCACGGCCAAGGACGGCGGGGATCTGGGGACCCTCAAGCGGGGGGAGCTGGCTCAGGACGTCGAGACGGCGATCCTGGTCCTCAAGGTCGAGGAGGTCTCCCAGCCGTTCCGGTCGCCGCTGGGGTATCACGTGTTCAAGCTGGAAGCCAAGGACAGCCTGGACGGCGACGGGCTGGTCAGAATCCGTCAGCAGGTTCGCGACATCCTCTTCCGACAGAAGTACGACACGCGCCTCGAGGTCTGGATCAAGGAAATCCGGCAGCGCGCCATCATAGAGGTCCGGTTGTGAAAGGCGTTGACAAGGCGAGGGGCAGATGCGACGATGTCGTCTGAAGTCGCAGCCGGGCGCCAACCTCGTAGAAAATCAACGCAAACGGCACCAACGTCGACAACCCACTAACTGTATGCGGCCACGCGATGCCGCCCCCGGAGCCCCCGAATGAGTTCCCGCCGCGAACGTAACCAGCCGCCACCCAACGCCCCCGAGACCGTCCAAGCGCCCACCAACGGGATGAATCTGTCGGAGCTCAAAGAAAAGGCCATCTCCGATCTCAACGGCATCGCGCGCGACCTCAACGTCCAGAACTTCGGAGGGCTCCGCAAGCAGGAGCTCATCTTCAAGATCCTCCAGGCTCAGGCCGAAAAGGACGGGCTCATCTACGCCGAAGGCGTGCTGGAGGTCCTGCCCGACGGGTTCGGCTTCCTGAGGGCCCCGGACTACAACTACCTGCCGGGACCCGACGACATCTACGTCTCGCCCTCGCAGATCCGCCGCTTCGACCTGCGCACCGGCGACACCATCTCCGGCCAGGTGCGGCCGCCCAAGGACACCGAGCGGTACTTCGCGCTGCTGAAGGTCGAGGCGATCAACTTCGAGACGCCCGATCAGGCGCGCGAGAAGATCTTCTTCGACAACCTCACGCCGCTCTATCCGATGGAGCGGCTGAAGCTCGAGTGGAACGCCGAGGACCTGACCACGCGCGTGATGGACCTGCTCTGTCCCATCGGCAAGGGGCAGCGCGGGATGATCGTGGCGGCGCCCCGTACCGGTAAGACGATGATGCTGCAGTCGATCGCCCACGCCATCGCGACGAACCACCCCGAGGTCTACCTGATCGTCCTGCTGATCGACGAGCGCCCGGAGGAAGTCACCGACATGCAGCGCTCGGTCAAGGGCGAGGTCGTCTCCTCCACCTTCGACGAGCCACCGCAACGGCACATCCAGGTGGCCGACATGGTGATCGAGAAGGCCAAGCGCCTGGTCGAGCACAAGCGGGACGTGGTCATCCTGCTCGACTCGCTGACGCGCTTTGCCCGGGCCCACAACGCGGTCATCCCGTCCTCGGGCAAGGTGCTCTCGGGCGGTCTGGACGCCAACGCCCTGCAGCGGCCCCGCCGGCTTCTTCGCCGCGGCCCGCAACGTGGAAGAGGGCGGCTCGCTGACGATCATGGCCACCGCCATCGTCGACACCGGCAGCCGGATGGACGACGTGATCTTCGAGGAGTTCAAGGGCACCGGCAACATGGAGGTCCACCTCGACCGGCGCCTGATGGACAAGCGCATCTTCCCGACGATCAACATCGAGCAGTCCGGCACCCGGAAGGAAGAGCTGCTTCTGGAGAAGGACGAGCTCCAGAAGGTCTGGCTGCTCCGCAAGGCCCTGTCCCAGCTCAACCCCGTCGAGGCCATGGAGCTCCTGCTCGACAAGCTCAAGCAGACCAAGAGCAACAAGGAGTTCCTGGGGGCGATGCATTCGATGGGGTAAGCCACTCGGAGGGGGACTTCGTCCCCCTTCCGACGGCCCTCGCTCGCCTTGCGGCGTGCTCGGGCCTGCCTCCCCCTAGACCCAGGATTGCGCGGGCTAAGCCCGCGCTCGAACGTGGCCAGTCGACGGGACGGCGGCGAATCTAGCCTCGGGCCGACCCCCGGGGCCCGACCCAGGGGCTGAGAATCCAGGGCGTGGGTGTGAGCCTCATAAGCGGGTAAGGTGCTGCGGCGCTTTGCGTTATTGAGGCTGGGCTGGTAGTCTTAGGGCTTCCAAGGAGGAGTACGCCGTGAAGGTGGGCATTCATCCGGACTATGTGGATACGACCATTACCTGTGCGTGTGGGGAGGTCATTCACACTCGGTCGACCAAGCCCGATATCCGGGTGGAGGTCTGCTCCAAGTGCCATCCCTTCTACACGGGGAAGCAGAAGCTCATGGACACGGCCGGTCGTGTGGAGCGCTTCCAGCGCAAGTACAACCGCCAGCCGACGGCGACGCAGTAGGTCGCCCGTCCCGTCCGCGCCTGGCAACGGCCGGGCTGTTCTTGTCTCCACCCGCTCGCCCGCGGCGGGGGTGCGCGCCCGGGAGGCGCTGAACCGCGATGCTGTTTGACAAGCTCCGCCAGATCGAAGAGCGGTCTCACGACATCGCCCGCCGGCTGGCCGACCCCGCCATCTTCTCGCAGCAGGCCGAGTACGCCCGCCTTCGCAAGGAGCACGCCGACACCCAGGAGATCGTCGAGCGCTTCACCGAGTATCGCGACGTCCTGAAAAAGATCACCGAGGCCCAGCACATCCTGGCCGAGGGCGGTGACCGCGAGCTGCAGGAGATGGCGCAGGCCGAGATCGAGGAGCTGTCCGGCCGCCAGACCGAGCTGGAGGCCGAGATCAAGCGCCTGCTCCTGCCGCGCGACCCCAACGAGGCCAAGAACGCCTTCGTCGAGATCCGCGCGGGCGCCGGCGGCGACGAGGCCGCCCTGTTCGCCGCCGACCTCGCCCGCATGTACACGAAGTACGCCGAACGCCAGCGCTGGAAGATCGAGATCATGGACAGTAGCGCCACCGGTGTGGGCGGCCTGAAGGAAGTCATCCTGTTCATGCAGGGCAAGGGCGCGTGGAGCCGGCTCAAGTACGAGCGCGGCGTCCATCGCGTGCAGCGGGTGCCGGTCACCGAGTCGGCGGGGCGCATTCACACCTCCACGGTGACGGTGGCGGTGCTGCCGGAGGCCGAGGACGTCGAGATCAAGGTCGACGAGAAGGACATCCGCGTGGACGTCTATCGCTCGTCGGGGCCGGGCGGGCAGGGCGTGAACACGACGGACTCCGCGGTGCGCATCACGCACATTCCCACCGGCCTGGTGGTGACCTGCCAGGACGAGCGCTCGCAGATCAAGAACCGCGCGAAGGCCATGCGCGTGCTGAAGGCGCGGCTGCTCGAGCGGGCGCAGGACGAGCAGGCGGCGGCCATCGCCGCCGACCGGCGCTCCCAGGTGGGCACCGGCGAGCGCAGCGAGCGGATCCGCACCTACAACTTCGCCGCAGAACCGCGTGACCGATCACCGCATCGGTCTCACGCTGCACCGGTTGCCCGAGGTGCTGGAGGGCGAGATCGACGAGCTGATCGAGGCGCTGGCGGTGGCCGAGGAGGCCGAGCGCCTGCAGAAGGCGGCCAGCTGATGACCATCCGCGCCGCGCTCGACGAGGCCACCGCGACCCTGCGCGCGGCCGGCGTCGACACGCCGCGCGTCGACGCCGAGTGGCTGCTGGCCGATCTGCTGCCCGGCGGCCGGCGCGACGTCGTGCTCGGCCTCGACCGCGCGCTCGATGCCGGGCTGGCCGCTCGCTATCGCGGCGTCGTGCACCGCCGGGCAGCGCGCGAGCCGCTGCAGCTGATCCGCGGGTGGCAGGACTTTCTCGACATCCGCGTCGGCCTCGCCGCCGGCGTACTGGTGCCCCGGCCCGAGACGGAGACGCTCGCCGAGTGGGCGCTGGCGCTGCTTCCGCCTGCGCAGGCGGACCGCCGGCCGCTCGTGGTCGACGTGGGCACCGGCTCGGGCTGTATCGCGGCGGCCATCGCGCACGCGCGCGCGGACGCGCGAGTGCTCGCCGTCGAGCTGGATCTGCAGACGGCCCGGGTCGCGTCCTTCAACGTCGCGCGGCTCGGGCTCGGTGATCGCGTCACCGTGATCGCGGCCGACGCGCTGACGGCCGTGGCCGAGGGCGCCGCGGATCTCATCGTGTCCAATCCGCCGTATCTGCCGACGGATCTGCTGCCCGGTCTGCCGCCGGAGGTCTCGGGCCACGAGCCGGCGCTGGCGCTGGACGGTGGCCACGACGGGATGACCGTGATCCGCCGGCTGATCGAGAGCGCGCCGCGGCGGCTCCGGCCCGGCGGCGCGCTCGTGCTCGAAACCGCCGGTGACCTGCAGGCCCGTCGGGCCGCGACCATGATGCGCGCCGCGGGAATGACCGAGGTCGCGACGCGCCGCGACCTGACCGGGATCGAACGGTTCGTGGCGGGGACATCCCCCGCGACTTTCTCGCCCGACCGTCGGACGGTCGAGCCTGGCTCCGGTACGCCGACGGCCCATCAGGAGGACCGCTGATGCCGGCTCGCTTGCTCATCGAGGGCGGCGTACCGCTCCGGGGTGAAGTGGCGGCCAGCGCCGCCAAGAACGCGGCGTTGCCCGCGCTGGCCGCGGCGCTGCTGACCGCGCGGCCGCTGACACTGACGAACGTCCCCGATCTGGGCGACGTGCGCACGATGCTGAAGCTGCTGCAGACGCACGGCGCCACCGTGCACCGTCGCGGCCGCGAGGTCACGCTCACCGTCGAGAACGTGGCCAGCGACCTGGCGCCCTACGAGCTGGTCTCGACCATGCGCGCCTCGGTGCTCGTGCTCGGGCCGCTCGTCGCCCGCTACGGCTCCGCGCGCGTGGCGCTGCCCGGCGGCTGCGCGATCGGCGTGCGGCCGATCGACCAGCACCTCAAGGGCCTGGCCAAGCTGGGCGCCGAGATCGCCATCGAGAACGGCTACGTGGTGGCGCGGGCCAGCCGGCTCAAGGCCGCGCGCATCGCAACCGATCTGGTGACCGTCACCGGCACCGAGAACCTCATGATGGCGGCCGCGCTCGCCGAGGGCACGACGATCATCGAGAACGCCGCGCGCGAGCCGGAGGTCAGCGACCTGGGCACGCTGCTCACGGCCATGGGCGCACGCCTGCACGGGGTCGGCACCGGGCGCATCGAGATCGAGGGCGTGCCCGAGCTATCGGGAGCGGTCCACAAGGTCGTCCCGGATCGGATCGAGGCCGGCACGCTGCTGGTGGCCGCCGCCATCACGCGCGGCGACGTGCGGGTCACCGACATGGTTCCCGACCACGTGGCCGCGGTGCTCAGCAAGCTCGAGGAGTGCGGGGTGGCGCTCGAGATCGGGCCGACGTGGGTTCGCGTCCGGGGCGGCGATCGGCCGCGGCCGACCGACATCGTGACCAGCCCGTACCCGGGATTTCCCACCGACATGCAGGCACAGCTGATGACGCTGCTGGGCGTGGCCGACGGCCAGTCGAAGATCACCGAGACGATCTTCGAGAACCGCTTCATGCACGCGGCCGAGCTGGCCCGGATGGGCGCGCGGATCGATGCCGAGGGCTCGATCGCCATCGTGCGCGGCGTCGAGTCCTACCAGGGCGCGCCGGTGATGGCCTCCGACCTGCGCGCCTCCGCCGCGCTGGTGCTGGCCGGCCTGGCCGCGCGCGGGCGCACGGAAGTCTCGCGCATCTATCACCTCGACCGGGGCTACGAGCACCTCGAGAACAAGCTGACCACCCTGGGCGCGCGGATCGAGCGCAAGACATGACGAGCCGGCTGACGGTGGCGCTGCCCAAGGGCCGTCTCCTCGACGACGCGCTCGAGCTGATCCGTGAGCTCGGCGTGGACGGCGTGGATCAGGACTCGCGCCGCCTCATCTTCGACGATGCGCGCCGCGGGCTCCGCCTGCTCTTTCTCAAGCCGGCCGACGTCCCGGCCTACGTGACGTACGGCGCCGCCCACCTCGGCATCGTGGGCAAGGACATCCTTCTCGAGCAGGAGCCGGACGTCTACGAGCCGCTCGATCTCGGCTTCGGCTTCTGCCGGCTGGTGGTCGCCGAGCCGCGCGAGCTGTGGGAGCGCGACGACCCCGCCAAGTGGTCGTGGGTCCGCGTGGCGACCAAGTATCCGCGGCTGGCCGAGCAGTACTTCTCGGCCCGGGGCGTGCAGGTCGAGCTGGTGCGCCTGGACGGCTCGATCGAGCTGGCTCCACTGGTGGGACTGGCCGAGCGGATCGTGGACCTCGTGCAGTCGGGCGAGACGCTGCGGGCCAACGGCCTCGTCGAGGTCGCGGAGATCGCGCGCTCCACGGCGCGCCTGATCGTCAATCGCGCGGCGATGAAGACAGAATACGCCGCCATCACCGAGCTGATCGGACAGCTTCGACAGAGCCACACCCTGTCTAGAACAGGCCACCTGCGTCCGCGAGCCGGCCGCGCGGGGCCCGCTACTAATGAAGATCCTCGACGCGCGCACGCTGGGCGTGGACGCGGTGATCCGCGCCGTCGATCGGCCGCCCTCCGAGGTGGCCCCGGACGTGACGCGCGCGGTCGATCAGATCATCGCCGACGTCCGCGCCCGGGGCGACGCCGCGCTGCTCGAGTACACGGCGCGCTTCGACGGCTTCGGCCCGGCCGCGGCTGCGGGCCTGGCGATTCCCCGTGCCGACTTCGAGGCGGCCGAGCAGAACGGTGGAGGGCGCGGTGCGGTCGGCGCTGGCGTATGCCGCCGAGCGCATCGAGCGCTACCACGCCGCCGCGCTGCCGAAGTCGTGGCGGCTCACCGACGAGCACGGCTCGGTGCTCGGCCAGGACGTGCGGCCGCTCGAGCGCGTCGGGATCTACATCCCCGGGGGCCGCGCGGCCTATCCGTCCACCGTGCTGATGACCGCGGTGCCGGCGCGCGTGGCCGGCGTCCGCGAGATCGTGCTCGTCACGCCGCCGGGCCGCGACGGCTCGGTGCCCGCGGCCGTGCTGGCCGCCGCGCGCATCGCCGGCGTCACCGAGGGCTGGCGGATCGGCGGCGCCCAGGCGATCGCCGCGCTCGCCTACGGCACGCCGACCATCCGCCGCGTGGACAAGATCGTCGGCCCCGGCAACGTCTACGTCGCGCTGGCCAAGTCGAAGGTCTTCGGCGACGTCGGGATCGACATGGTCGCCGGGCCGAGCGAGGTCGTGGTCGTGGCCGATCGTCACGCCGATCCGGCGCTGATCGCCGCCGACCTCCTCGCTCAGGCCGAGCACGATCCCATGGCGCGCTCGCTGCTGATCACCGATGCGGCGGAGCTGCTGCCGCGCGTGCAGGCCGCGCTCGATGCCCAGCTGACGCGGCTGTCGCGCCGGGCCATCGCCGAGGAGTCGCTCGGCGCCAACGGGGCGTTCATCCTCGTCGCCGACCTCGAGGCGGCGGTGGACGTGGCCAACCGCCTGGCGCCCGAGCACCTGGAGCTGATGGTCGACGGTGCCGGCCGCGCTGCTGCCGCGGGTGCGGCAGCGCCGGCGCCGTCTTCCTCGGCGCGCACACGCCCGAGGTGGTGGGCGACTACGTGGCCGGACCCAACCACGTGCTGCCGACCGCGGGCACCGCGCGCTTCGCGTCGCCGCTGGGGACCGACGATTTCGTGAAGCGCTCGAGCGTGCTCGAGTACTCGGCGTCGGGCCTCGCGGCGGCGCTGCCGCACCTGGGGGCGCTGGCGCGCGTCGAAGGGCTCGACGCCCACGCCCGGGCGGCGGAGATGCGGACAGCAGGGGACGCCGGAGCCCGCCGAGGGCCCACGGTCGATCAGGAGGCGAAGCGATGAGCGGTGCCGAGCGGCAGTCCCGCGTCGAGCGCAAGACCAAGGAGACCGAGGTCGCCGTCCAGCTGAACATCGACGGCACCGGCAGCTCGAAGGTCCAGACGCCGATCCCGTTCTTCAGCCACATGCTGGAGGCGTGGTCCAAGCACGGGCTGATGGATCTGGCCGTCGAGGCCACCGGCGACGTCGAGGTCGACATCCACCACACGGTGGAGGACGTCGGCATCGTGCTCGGCCAGGCGCTGAAGCAGGCGCTCGGCGACAAGCGCGGCATCGTCCGCTACGGCAACGCCTTCGTGCCGATGGACGAGGCGCTGGTGCAGGCCGCGGTCGACCTCTCGGGCCGGCCGTTCCTGGTCTTCAGCGTGCCGGTGGCGCGCACCCGGGTGTCCAACTTCGACCTCGACATGCTGCAGGAGTTCTTCCGCGCCTTCGCCTTCAACGCGGAGATCACGCTGCACGTCACCATGCACTACGGCCACAACCTGCACCACATCGCCGAGGCCGTGTTCAAGTCGGTGGGGCGCTGCCTGGCCGAGGCCACGCGGATCAACCCGCGCATCGCCGGCGTGCTGCCGTCGACCAAGGGCACGCTGTAAGCGCGAGCCGATGATCGCGATCGTCGACTACGGGCGAGGCAACCTGGGATCGGTCGAGAAGGCTCTTCGTGCGCGTCGGGGTGCCCGCGATCGTCACGCAGGACCCGCGCGCCGTCGACGAGGCCGATGCGGTGGTGCTGCCCGGGCGACGGCGCCTTCCACGACACGATGGCCAGCCTCGACCGCGCTGGGCCTGCTCGATCCGCTGCGCCGTGCGCTCGACGGTCGCCGTCCGTTCCTCGGCATCTGCCTCGGCTACCAGCTGCTGTTCTCCGAGCAGCGAGGAGTTCGGTGACGGGCGCGGGCTCGACGTCATTCCCGGCGTCGTGCGTCGCTTCCCGCTCGGTCTCGAGGTGCCGCACATGGGCTGGAACCGCGTCTGGCACGGCGGCGCGCTGCGGCTCTTCGACGGCATCGCCGGACGGCGACGCACTTCTACTTCGTGCACTCGTACTTTCCGGTTGTAGCGGAGCCGGGGAGCCGGTCGAGCGTGGGAGGCCTGTTCGAGGAGGTCGGTGGCTCCGTTCGCTGGGCGTGGTGCGAATACGGCATCCGCTTCTCCGGCCGCGGTCGAGACCGGGCGGATCTATGCGACGCAGTTCCATCCGGAGAAGAGCCAGAAGCCGGGCATCCGGATGCTGCGAGAACTTCGCGGCGATCGTGAAGGAGCGCGCGGTGATCGTCATCCCGGCCGTCGACCTGCGCGAGGGGCGCTGCGTGCGGCTGCGCGAGGGGCGAGCGGAGGCCGAGACCGTGTTCTCCGACGATCCGGTGGCGATGGCCGAGCGCTGGGTCGCGGCCGGCGCCGAGCGTCTGCACGTGGTCGACCTCGACGGCGCCTTCGCCGGCGCGCCACGGCAGACCGCGCTCATCGCCAAGATCGTCGACGCCGTCCGCCCGGTGCCGGTCGAGGCCGGCGGCGGCCTGCGCGATCTGGCCGCGGTGGAGACCGTGCTGGAGGCCGGGCGTGCGTGGGCGTGTCGTCGGCACGCGCGCCGCCGTGGAGCCCGCGTTCCTGACCGACGTGTGTCGGCGCGTTCCGGAGCGCGGATCATCGTCGCGGTCGACGCGCGCGACGATCGGGTGGCCATCAAGGGCTGGACCGAGGCTCGGCGGAGCTGACGGTGACCGAGCTGGGCCGGCGGCGCGCGAGGCCGGGCGCGGCGGCGCTGCTCTACACCGACGTGAGCCGCGACGGCACCGAGATCGGGCCCAACGTGGACGCGACAGCGGCGCTGGCCCGCACGCATCGGGCTGCCCGTCCTGGCCTCCGGCGGCGTGGGCAGCGCCGATCACATCGCGCGCGCTGGCCGCGGTGGCCGATGCGGGCATCGAGGGCGTCGTCGTCGGCCGGGCGCTCTACACCGGCGCGGTGACGCTGGCCGACGCCGTGCGCGCGGCGCGGGGCATCGCTGATGCTGACCAAGCGCGATCATCCCGTGCCTGGACGTGAAGGACGGCCGCGTGGTCAAGGGCGTCCAGTTCGTCGAGCTGCGCGACGCCGGCGATCCGGTCGAGGCGGCCACTCGCCTACGATGCCCAGGGCGCCGACGAGCTGGTCTTCCTCGACATCACCGCGTCGCACGAGGACCGCGCGATCATGCTCGACGTCGTGCGGCGCACCGCGGAGGTCCTCTACATGCCGCTCACCGTCGGCGGCGGGCGTGCGCACCGTCGATGACGTCCGACGCTGCTCCGCGCCGGCGCCGACAAGGTCTCGTTCAACACCGCCGCGCTCGCGCGACCGCACGGTGATTCGCGAGGCGGCCGAGCGCTTCGGCAGCCAGTGCATCGTCGTCGCCATCGACGCGCGGCGAACGGAGCCGCCGACCTCCTCGAACAGGCCACCCACGTCTCGAGCCGGGCACAGTCGCGCCCCGCTCCAACGTGGTCCGTCTACACCCACGGCGGGCGCCGGCCCACCGGGCGCGACGCCATCGAGTGGGCGCAGGAAGCCGTCGCCCAGGGCGCGGGCGAGATCCTGCTGACCAGCATGGATCGCGACGGGACCAAGGACGGCTACGATCTCGAGCTGACGCGCGCGGTGGCGGACGCCGTCACCGTCCCGGTCATCGCCTCGGGTGGCGCCGGCACGCTCGAGCACTTCCGCGAGGCTTCGTCGAGGGCGGACGCCGACGCGGCGCTGGCCGCCTCGCTCTTTCACTTCGGGACCTACACGATCGCCGAGGTGAAGACGTACCTGGCCGATCACGGCGTCGAGGTCCGGCCATGACCCCCGACACGCTGACCTACGACGAGCGCGGCCTGATTCCCGCCGTCGTCCAGGAAGCCGAGACCGGCGAAGTGCTGATGGTCGCGTGGATGAACCGCGAGGCCGTGGCCGCCACGCTGACGACCGGACTCACGCACTTCTGGTCGCGGTCGCGCCAGAGTCTCTGGCGCAAGGGCGAGACCTCCGGCCACAGCCAGCACGTGCAGGGGGTCTACGCCGACTGCGACGCCGACACGCTGCTGGTCCAGGTCCATCAGGACGGGGTGGCCTGCCACACCGGCTCGCGCACGTGCTTCTTCACGACGATGCAGGGGCCGGGGGCGGCGGCGGGGATGCTGGACCGCATCGAGCAGATCGTGGCCGCGCGGAAGGCCGCGCCCCCGGCCGGCTCCTACGTGGCCTCACTGCTGGCGAAGGGCGAGGCCGCGGTGTGCCGGAAGATCGGCGAGGAGGCGGTGGAGGTGGTCACCGCGGCGCTGGGCGGCGAGGGGGACCGACGCGTGGTCGAGGAGGTGGCCGACCTCTGGTTCCACACCCTGGTGCTGCTGGGCGAGCGCTCGATTCCGCTGCGCGATGTGCTCGAGGAGCTCGCGCGCCGGCACGCGGCGCGGCCGGCGCCCAGCCGCTGAGCACCGTGCGCGCCGCCGCGTGCGCCGCGGCGCTGGCCGCCGCCCTCGCGGCCGCCGCGTGTGCGGGCCCGCACATCGACAACGGGGTCTATCACGCGCGCAGTGGGTACCGGGTGACCCTGCCGCGCGACGGCTGGGTCGTCGAGCGCGACAGCAACGCCGATCTGGAGCTGCGACACCAGTCGGGTTCGGCCGCGATGCTGGTCAACGGCACGTGCGACGTTCCGGCGGTCGACCGCCGGCCCGATGTGCTGGTGCGCCAGCTCGTGCTCGGGCTCCGCGATCGGGTGGTCGTGGAATCGGGGGACGTGCCGGTGAACGGCCGCGTGGCGACGCACACGGTGATGGAAGGACGGATGCAGAAGCCGGACGGTCGCATGCGGATCGAGAGCTACGTGGTGAAGGGCGAGCACTGCGTGTGGGATCTGCTGTACGTCGCCGAGCCCGACGCCTTCGACGCCACGCGGGGTGACTTCCAGCGCCTCGTCGAGAGCTTCGTCACCGACTAGCATGGACACCTATCTACGACGCACGGCCATCTGGTACGGCGGCGTCGGCCTGCTCACGGCCCAGGTGCTGCGGAGCCTCGCGCTGCCGCCGAAGTACTTCCGGCTGGTCGTCCTGGAAGTCGAGACCATGGGCGTGCGCTCGCTGGGCGTGGCGCTGACCGCCTCGGTATTCACCGGCATGGTCTTCGCGCTGCAGAGCGCGGTGAACATGGCGCGCTTCGGGGCCGAGAACTACGTCGGGCCCGATCTCCGCGCTGGCCATCCTGCGTGAGCTCGGTCCGGTGCTCACCGCCATCCTGGTGGGCGGCAAGGTCGCTTCGGGCATCACCGCCGAGCTGGGCTCCATGATGGTCACCGAGCAGATCGACGCGCTGCGCACGCTCGGCGTGAACTTCATCAAGCGCCTGATCGTGCCGCGGGTGATGGCGGCGCTGCTGGTCTTTCCGCTGCTCACGATCATGGCCGACGTGCTCGGGGTGTTCGGCGGCATGGTGATCATGTTCCTGGAGCGGGGCACCGACATGTGGGCCTACTGGAACACCACCGCCTACTGGGTGGTGCCGCGCGACTTCCTCATGGGCGTGGGCAAGTCGCTGTTCTTCGGCGCCATCGTGACGCTGATCGGCTGCTACAACGGGCTCAGCACCACCGGCGGCACCGAGGGGCTCGGGCGCGCGACGACGGCCACCGTGGTGCACTGTACGATGGGCGTGATCATCTCGGACTTCTTCCTGACCAAGCTCATGCTGATGCTGTTCTGGTGAGTCGCCTGGGAGTGCGCGAGTCAGCCTCGCCGCCGGACGGGCCCGTCGGCGAGGCCGTCGTCGAGGCGATCGATCTGCGCAAGCGGTTCGACGGCCACGAGGTGCTGCGCGGCGTGTCGCTTCACCGCGGTGCGCGGCGAGACGCTGGTCATCATGGGCGGCAGCGGCTCCGGCAAGACGGTGACGCTCCGGCTGGTGGCCGGGCTGATCCGGCCGTCGAGCGGCCGCGTGCGCGTCTTCGATCGGTGGATCGAGGAGCTCGGGGAAGAGGCGCTGCTGCCGATCCGGCGTCGCATGGGCTACGTCTTCCAGGGCGCGGCGCTGTTCGACTCGCTGTCGGTCTTCGAGAACGTGGCCTATCCGCTGCGCGAGCACACCAGCCTGGGCGAGGCCGAGATCCGCGAGCGGGTGGTGCACTCGCTGTCCATGGTCGGGCTGACCCCCGAGGTCCTGGAGCTGCTGCCGTCCGAGCTGTCGGGCGGCATGCGCAAGCGGGTGGGGATCGCGCGCGCGCTCATCGGCGAGCCGGCGATGCTGCTGTTCGACGAGCCGACCGCCGGCCTGGATCCGACCAACTCCCGCCTGGTGGCCGAGCTGATCGTGCGGCTGCGGGGCGGGGTCTGCGACACTGCGATCGTGGTGACGCACGATCTCGAGCTGACCCGGACCGTGGCCGACCGCGTCGCCGTGCTGATCGACGGGCAATTCGCGGCGCTCGGCCCGCGCGACGAGGTCCTGACTTCCGACCATCCGGCCGTCCAGGCGTTCCTGGCCGGCGAGGCGAGGTGACCCCGTGAACGAGGAACGACAGGAACGACGCCATAAGCTGCGGGTGGGCGTGTTCGTCCTCATCGGCCTGGCCGCCTTCCTGGGCATGATCTACGCGCTCGGGGCGCGCGCGCGCCTGTTCGAGGCGCGCTACACCATCCACGCCGAGTTCAACGAGGTCGGCGGCCTGGTGGAGGGCGCGACCGTGCGGCTGGCCGGCGTGCAGATCGGCCGGGTGACGGGCGTACGCTTGCCCCCCGAGCCGGGGGGCCGGGTGCGGGTCGACCTCACCATCGGCCGGCAGTTCGCCAATCGCGTGCGCAAGGACTCGGTGGCCCGCCTCGAGACGCAGGGACTGCTCGGCGACAAGATCGTCGAGCTCAGCGTGGGCACGCGTGGCGGCGGCCGCCGTCAAGTCCGGCGACATCATCGACTCGCAGGAATCGCTCGACATCGGCCGGGTGATGGCCCAGAGCGGTCAGGTGGTCAAGAGCGTGAGCGCGCTGGCCGAGAGCCTGCGCGAGACCGCGCAGAAGCTGAACCAGTCGGGGCTGATCGAGGAAGCGGTCGCCACGGTGGCTTCGGCCCGCAAGGTCACCGACCAGGTCGGGCGCGTGGTGACCGAGGTCGAGCGCGGCAAGGGCTGGGCGCACGCCATCGTCTACGAGGAGCCAGTGGCGCTGCGGCGGCTGAACGAGGTGATCGTCACGACGCAGAGCCTGCTCGAGCGCGTGCAGCGCGGGGAAGGCGCGGCGGGCGTGCTCGTGTCGCCGGAGTCCACCGCGTCGGCCAAGCGATTCGTGGCCGCGCTGGATCGGCTGAGCCGCGTGGTGGAGCAGCCGTCGCCGGAGGACGGCGTGCTGCCCGCGCTGCTCTTCGATCCCAAGTATCGCGCGCTGCTCGACGACGTCGCGGGTGGTGGCCCACAACATGCGGGACATCTCGGATCGGCTGGCCGGCGGGCGCGGCACGCTGGGCTCGCTGCTGAAGGATCAGCCGGGCGATGCCGGCCTGGGCCAGGCCTCGCAGGACTTCCAGGCCACGATGGCGAACTTCAGGGCCATCAGCGAGAAGATCAACACTGGCGAGGGCACGGTCGGCGCGCTCATCGCCGATCCGACCGTGTACGAGCGGCTGGTGACGATTCTCGACGGCGCCCAGCGCAGCTTCCTGCTGCGCACCATGATTCGCAGCCTCGGCAAGGACGGCGATCCCAAGGCCTCGAAGAACGGCAAGGAGTGAGAGTGCCGCGCGCCACGAGCGTCTATCGCTGCCAGCAGTGCGGTTTCGCCAGCCCCAAGCCCGGCACCTGCCCGGACTGCCGGCGCTCCACCGGAGAGCTGACCCCGCTCGTGGAGGAGCGCGCGGCACCGGCGCCGACGGCCCGCCGCGCGCTCGCCGCCGGCACCCGCCCGATGCCGCTGAAGGACGTGGTGATGGAAGCGGGCGACCGCGTGCTCACCGGCATCGGCGAGCTCGATCGCGTGCTGGGCGGTGGCGTCGTCCGCGGCTCGCTCGTCCTCATCGGCGGAGATCCAGGTATCGGCAAGAGCACCCTGGTGCTCCAGGCCGCGCGCGCGCTGGCCCGGATCGCGCCGCCGGTGCTCTACGTGTCGGCCGAGGAGTCGGCGGCCCAGGTGAAGATGCGCGCCGATCGCCTGGGCATCGCCGGCGACGGGCTGCTCCTGTGGGCCGAGAACGATCTCACCGCCGTGCAGGGCGAGCTCGACACGATCAAGCCGCGCGTGCTGGTGGTCGACTCGATCCAGACGGTGTTCCTGCCGGATCTCGAGTCGGCGCCGGGCAGCGTGGCCCAGGTCCGCGAGTGCGCCGCGCGCCTGATGACCCTGGCCAAGAGCCGCGGGATCGCCACCTTCCTCGTGGGCCACGTCACCAAGGAGGGCGCCATCGCCGGGCCGCGGGTGCTCGAGCACCTGGTGGACACCGTGCTCTATTTCGAGGGCGAGCACCATCACGCGTACCGCGTGCTGCGCGCGGTGAAGAACCGCTTCGGCTCCACCAACGAGATCGGCGTCTTCGAGATGGCCGAGCGCGGACTGGCCGAGGTGCCGAACCCTTCCGGCTTCTTCCTCGCCGAGCGGCCGGCCGATGCGCCGGGCTCGGTCATCGTCTCGGCGCTGGAGGGCACGCGGCCGTTGCTCCTGGAGCTGCAGGCGCTCGTCTCGCGCGCCTCGTTCGGCACGCCGCGTCGCACCGTGCTCGGCGCGGACTACAACCGCGTCTGTCTGCTCCTGGCGGTCCTGGAAAAGCGCGCCGGCCTGCCGATCGGCAACCAGGACGTGTTCGTCAACGTGGCGGGCGGTGGGCGCGTCGCGGAGCCGGCCGCCGACCTCGGCGTGATCATCGCGGCGGCCTCGAGCTATCTCGAGCGCCCGGTGCGCGGCGACGTCCTGGTGCTGGGCGAGGTGGGGCTGACCGGTGAGGTGCGCGCCGTCAACGGCGTCGAAGCGCGGTTGCGCGCGGCCGCGCAGCTTGGCTTCAAGTCGGCGATCGTCCCCCGCAGCAACGCCGAAGGCACGCTGCCGATGTCGGTCACGCCGGTGGCCACGATCGGCGACGCGCTCGGAGCGCTGCTCGGGTGACGTCGCTTCTGCTCCTGCGGCTGATCGCTGTCGTCGTCGGCGCGCTCGGTGGTGCGGCGCTGGCATCATCCATCGGCATGGCGCCGCTCCTGGCCGCGGGCCTGGGCGCGGCGGCCGGCGTTCTCGCGGTGATCGTGGAGCTCGTCCTCGGCACGGCGCCGATTCAGACGCTGGCGTGGGCCGTCGTCGGCGCCGCCGGTGGCCTCCTGATCGGTTCCGTGCTCGGCGTCGCGCTGGCCCCGCTGGCCGCCGGCGCTGCGCCGGCCGTGCGGGCCGCGCTGCCCGTGCTCGGCGCGTGGGTGGGGGCCGTCGTGGCGGCGCGACGCGCGGCCGAGCTTCCGGCGCTGCCGGGCCGGCCGCCATCCGGGAGCGCCAGCGTTCTGGACACCTCGGTGATCGTCGACGGCCGCATCGCCGACGTCGCGGAGGCCGGTTTCGTGGGCGGCACGCTGATCGTGCCGCGAATGGTGGTGCGCGAGCTCCAGATGCTGGCCGATGGCAGCGATCCGATCCGGCGCAACCGCGGGCGCCGCGGCTTCGACGTCCTGGAGCGGCTGCGCCGCAGCGCGGCGGTGCGCGTCGTCATGGACGAGGGCGACGTCGCGGCCGGCGGTGAAGTCGATGCCGCGCTCGTGGCGCTGGCGCGCCTGCGCGGGGCCCGTCTGCTCACCAACGATGCCGCGCTGGGCCGGGTGGCCGCGCTGGCCGGCGTGGCCACCGGTAACCTGAACGATCTGGCCGGGGCGCTCAGATCGTCGGCGTTGCCGGGCGAGGCGCTGCTGGTGCAGGTGCTCGCGGGAGGGCAAGGAGCCCGGGCAGGGCGTGGCCTACCTCGACGACGGCACCATGGTGGTGGTCGAGAACGGCAAGCGTCATCTCGGCCAGGCGCTCGACGTCGTCGTCACCAGCGTGCTGCCGACCTCGGCCGGCCGCATGATCTTCGCCCGGCCGCGAGCAGAAGATTCCGGAGGGGGCCGTGACGCCTGACGTGGTCGTGCTGATTCCCGCCGGCGGAGTCGGCCTGCGGCTCGGAGGCAGGACGCCCAAGCAGTTCCTCCGGATCGGCGAGGCGACGATCCTGGCCACGACGCTCCGCCACTTCACGCGCCATCCCGCGGTCCGCGCCATCGTCATCGCCGCGCCGGCGGCCCACCTCGCGCGCACGCGGCAGGCGACCGCGCGACTGCGCGGGCGGCCGGAGGTCAAGGTCGTGGAGGGCGGGGCGACCCGGCAGGAGTCGGTGTGGCGGGCGCTGCAGGCCGCGCCGTCCGACGCCGAGATCGTGCTGGTGCACGACGCGGTCCGGCCGTTCATCACGCGCGCGACTGATCGACGCGATCCGGACCGCCGCGGCGGCGCATGGTGCGGTACTCTGCGCGCTGCCGATCGTGGAGACGGTCAAGCGCGTGGTGGACGGCGTGGTCGAGAGCACCCTCGATCGGTCGGCGCTGTGGGCGGTGCAGACGCCGCAGGGCTTCCGGGCGCCGTTGCTGCGCGAGGCTCACGAGAAGGCCCGCCGCGACGGGATCGTGGGCACGGACGACGCCATGCTGGTCGAGCGCCTGGGGCACCCGGTCCGGGTGGTGCCGGGCCTGGCCGAGAACGTCAAGATCACGACGCCGGCCGATCTTCGCTCGGCGCGGAGGCGCCACTGAACCGCGTCGGCTTCGGCTTCGATCTGCATCCGCTCGTCACCGGCCGGCCCTTGATCCTGGGCGGCGTGACGGTCGCCTCGGAGGTCGGACTCGACGGCCACTCCGACGCCGACGTGCTGACGCACGCCATCAGCGAGGCGCTGCTCGGGGCGCTGGCGCTGGGAGACCTCGGCCGCCATTTCCCGGACACCGACCCCCGCTACAAGGGCGTCTCGAGCCTGGTGCTGCTGGGGGCCGTGATCGAGCTGGTGCGGACTCGCGGCGCCCGGCTCGTGAACGTGGACGCCACGGTGCTGGCCCAGGCGCCCCGCCTGGCTCCCCACCTGCCCGAGATGGCCAAGCGCCTGGCCGGCGTGCTCGACCTCCCGATCGACCAGGTCAGCGTCAAGGCCAAGAGTCCGGAGGGACTCGGCCTCGTGGGCCGGCGGGAGGGCATCGCCGCGATGGCGGTGGTGAGCGTGGAAGCGCAATGACCGTGTCCCGCATCTCAAACAAACTCGGAGCCCGCCCGGCATGAAGATCTACGACACGTTGACCCGCTCCAAGGAGGAGCTCGTCCCCCTCGTCCCCGGCGAGATCAAGATGTACTCGTGCGGGGTGACCGTCTACGACTTCTCCCACGTCGGCCACGCGCGGATGCTGATGGTCTTCGACGTCATCACGCGCTACCTGCGCTTCTCCGGCTATCGGGTGACGTTCGTGCGGAACTTCACGGACATCGACGACAAGATCATCCGGCGCGCCAACCAGGAGGGCGTGCCGGCCCGCGAGATCTCCGAGCGCTACATCGCGGCCTTCCACGAGGACATGGCCGCCCTCGGCGTGCTGCCCCCCGACGTCGAGCCCAAGGCGACCGAGAACGTCCCCGAGATGATCGCGCTGATCGAGCGCCTGGTCGCCCGCGGCTACGCCTATCCGGTGGACGGAGACGTGTACTTCGAGGTGCGGCGGTTCCCCGCCTACGGCAAGCTGTCGGGCAAGAACCTCGACGAGCTGCAGGCCGGCGCCCGCGTCGAGGTGGACGAGCGCAAGCGCGATCCGCGTGACTTCGTGCTGTGGAAGGGCGTCAAGCCGGGCGAGCCGTCGTGGCCGAGCCCGTGGGGCCCGGGCCGGCCGGGCTGGCACATCGAGTGCTCCGCGATGGCGAGCCGCTACCTGGGCGTGACCTTCGACATCCACGGCGGGGGCGACGACCTCGTGTTCCCGCACCACGAGTGCGAGATCGCGCAGATCGGAGGCCGCCAGCGGCGAGACGTTCGCGCGGTACTGGCTGCACAACGGCATGGTCAACATGCGCCGGGAGAAGATGTCGAAGTCGATCGGCAACACGCTCACCATCCGCGACCTGGTCACCCGGCACGATCCGGCCGCGCTTCGCCTGTTCCTGCTCGGCACGCACTATCGCAGCCCGCTCGAGTGGGCGGAGGAGCGCGTCGAGGACAGCGCGCGAGCGCTGGAGCGCCTCTGGCGCCCGATCGACGATGCCGAGAAATATGCCGGGTCGGACGCGGCCGCGAAGGACGCGCCGCTCCCGGCCGATCTCCAGGCCTTCCGGCAGCGGTTCACCGACGCGATGGACGACGACTTCAACACGCCGGAAGCCCTCGCGGCGCTCCACGGGCTGAGTCAGGCCCTGCGGTCGGGCGACGTGAACGCGCCGCGGCTCGTGCGGGGCGCGCCAGGAGCTGAAGACGCTGGCCGGCGCGCTCGGCCTGCAGGCGCCGCGGCGGGCCGGCCTGGACGAGGCGCGGGTCAATCGCCTCATCGAGGAGCGGACCGAGGCGCGGCGGCAGCGGAACTTCAAGCGCGCCGACGAGATCCGTGCCGAGATCGAGCAGCTCGGTGCGATCCTCGAGGACAAGCCCGGCAGCACCGGGTGGAGGTGGAAGGGCCGGTGAGCGACGACCGCGTGTGGGGACGCAACCCCGTGCGTGCGCTGCTGCGCGGCGACCGACGGCGCGCCGACGAGATCGCCGTGCTCGCCGGCGCCCACGGGCCGCTCGCCGAGCTCGTGTCGCTGGCGCGTCAGGCCGGCGTGAAGGTGTCCTACCGCACGCGCGAGCAGCTCACCGCGATCGCCGGCACGCCGGAGCACCAGGGCGTCGTGGCCCGGGTCGCCGCGGCCGAGTACGTCGACCTCGAGGATCTCCTCGGCCCTCCCCGGCCAGCGGGGGGAGGCGCCGTTCTTCCTGGCCCTCGACCAGGTGCAGGACCCCCGGAACCTCGGAGCGCTCCTGAGAACCGCCGACGCCTTCGGAGTGCACGGGGTGATCGTGCCCAAGCACCACGCGGTCGGCCTCACCGACGCCGCGGCCAAGACGGCCATGGGGGCGGTCGAGTACGTGTCCGTCGCGCGCCAAACCAACATGGTCTCTGCGCTCGAAAAACTCAAAGAATCTGGAGTTTGGATCTACGGGGCGGCCCCGACCGCGGGTACCGCGCCCTGGGCCGCCGACCTTCGTGGACCTATCTGTCTGGTGCTCGGGAGCGAGGGGGAGGGTCTACGTCCTCTCGTCGCCAGGACCTGCGACGTCCTGCTGTCGATCCCCATGGCCGGGAGGGTCTCCTCGCTGAACGTGGGGGCGGCCGGAGCCGCGCTCTGCTACGAAGTGGCTCGCCAAAGAGGGTCCAGGCCCGAAAAGTCCTTGACTTAAGGGTGATGCACGAATAGCTTGGAACTTTGCCTGTGCTGGCGTAGCTCAGGGGCAGAGCAACTGCCTTGTAAGCAGTGGGTCGGGGGTTCGATTCCTCCCGCCAGCGCCAGTGTAGACGACCGCTTTGCTACGAGAAAGCTCTCATCACGTGCCGGCAGGTTCGGGGAGGTACCCAAGTGGCCAAAGGGGGCAGACTGTAAATCTGCTGGCGTACGCCTTCGGGGGTTCAAATCCTCCCCTCCCCACCATTGTAGCGGGCCCCGCTTGCACGGATAGCGGCGTGGGTGGCCTGAGCGAGGTGCGCGTGGCTCCGACTCGCGCGACGACAGCGTGTGTGGCTTCGGTACGCGCGACAACAGGGTGTGCGGCTTCGGTACGCGCGACGACAGCGTGTGTGGCTTCGGTACGCGCGACGACAGTGCGCGGTTCGTGCGCGACGACAGGTGTCGGCTTCGGACGCGCGACGACAGGGTGTGCGGCTTCGGTACGCGCGACGACAGTTCGCACGGCGAGCGATGGCGGTGTCTTCGGCGTTTGCGGGAATAGCTCAGCGGTAGAGCGCCAGCCTTCCAAGCTGGGGGTCGCGGGTTCGAATCCCGTTTCCCGCTCCAGGATCGAGGCGCGCGGCGTGTTTCGAGAGGCCCATGTAGCTCAGTTGGTAGAGCACGCCCTTGGTAAGGGCGAGGTCTCCGGTTCAATCCCGGACATGGGCTCCAGAATTCGGCGGACCGTGGTTGCGGTGTCAACGGGAGGTAAGTGATGGCGAAGGCGAAGTACGAGCGGACGAAGCCGCATGTGAACGTGGGGACGATCGGGCACATCGACCACGGCAAGACGACGTTGACGGCGGCGATCACGAAGGTGCTGCACACGAAGAACAAGACGATTGCGGTGCGGGAGTACGGGTCGATCGACAACGCGCCGGAAGAGCGGGAGCGCGGGATCACGATTGCGGTGGCGCACGTGGAGTACGAGACGGCGAACCGGCACTACGCGCACATCGACTGTCCGGGGCACGCGGACTACATCAAGAACATGATCACGGGAGCGGCGCAGATGGACGGCGCCATCCTGGTGGTGGCGGCGAACGACGGGCCGATGCCGCAGACGCGGGAGCATGTGCTGCTGGCGCGGCAGGTGAACGTGCCGTTCCTGGTCGTGTTCATGAACAAGGTCGACATGGTGGACGACCCGGAGATCCTGGACCTGGTGGAGCTGGAGGTCCGGGAGCTGTTGAAGAAGTACAACTTTCCGGGGGACGACGTGCCGGTGATCCGGGGGTCGGCGCTGCAGGCCAACGAGAAGCCGGACGACCCGAAGGCGGCGGAAGCGATCTGGAAGCTGATGGAGGCGGTGGACAGCTACATTCCGACGCCGCCGCGGCCGGTGGACAAGCCGTTTCTGATGCCGATCGAGGACATTTTCTCGATCACGGGGCGGGGGACGGTGGTGACGGGGCGGGTGGAGCGGGGGATCGTGAAGGTGGGCGAAGAGATCGAGATCGTGGGGATCGACGAGACGCGCAAGTCGGTGGTGACGGGCGTGGAGATGTTCCGCAAGCTGCTCGATGAAGGGCAGGCGGGGGATAATATTGGCGCGCTGCTGCGCGGGATCGACAAGGACGACGTGGAGCGGGGGCAGGTGCTGGCGAAGCCCGGATCCATCAAACCCCACAAGAAATTCAAAGCGGAAGTCTACGTGCTGACCAAGGAAGAGGGGGGGCGTCATACGCCGTACTTCAACGGGTACCGGCCGCAGTTTTACTTCCGGACGACGGACGTGACGGGGGTGTGCACGTTGCCCAGCGGGGTGGAGATGGTGATGCCGGGGGACAACGTGACGCTGGCGATCGAGCTGATCATGCCGATCGCGATGGAGAAGGAGCTGCGGTTTGCGATCCGGGAGGGCGGGCGGACGGTCGGAGCCGGCGTCGTCACGGAGATCGCGGAGTAAGCCATGCGCGACATCGTCTCCATGGCCTGCGGCACCTGTCAGCGCCGGAACTACAGCACCACCAAGAATCGCCGGACGCACCCGGACCGGATGGAGCTGAAGAAGTACTGCAAGTGGTGCCGGAAGCACACGCCGCACAAAGAGAGCAAGTAGCGCGTGACGACGGCAATAGGGGTGTAGCTCTAACGGCTAGAGCACCGGACTCCAAATCCGGGGGATGGGGGTTCGAATCCCTCCACCCCTGCCATTGAACGCGAGGGACGTGGTTCGAGCGCGGGCTTCGCCCGCGCGACCGGAAGTGGGGAGCGTGGTCGAGCGGGGCACTGGGCAACCTGGAATAGCGAGGGCGGGAAGGGATGCAGGTAGCGGTGGTCGGGCGCGTCAGGGAATTCGCGCAGGAGGTCCTGGTCGAATTCCGCAAGGTCACCTGGCCGAGTCGCCAGGAGCTGGTGAACTCCACCATCGTGGTGATCGTGGTCACCGTGGTCCTGGCGCTGTTCCTCGGCGCTGTGGACATCGTTCTGGCGCGCGCGGTTGAGTGGGTCCTGAGCGGCGGGCGGAGGGGAGTCTGAGATGAGCGGCGACGCAGCGACGACGAACAAGCAGTGGTTCGTCATCCACACCTACTCGGGATTCGAGAACAAGGTCTCCGAGGCCATCCAGTCGCGGGCCAAGATCTTCGGCATGGGCGAGAAGATCGCACGGGTGCTGGTGCCCACGGAGAAGGTCGTCGAGGTCCGCAACAAGCAGAAGCGCGAGACCGAGCAGAAGTTCTTCCCGGGCTACGTCCTCGTCGAGATGGAGCTGACCGACGAGACCTGGCACCTGGTGCGCTCGACGCCCAAGGTCACCGGCTTCGTGGGCTCCGGCAACCGGCCGGTCTCGCTGCCCAACGACCAGGTCGACGAGATCATGCGCAACATGGAGGCGGGCGCCGAGAAGCCCAAGCCCAAGTCGGTGTTCCAGCGCGGCGACAAGGTCCGCGTGATCGACGGCCCCTTCGTCAACTTCCAGGGTGTCGTGGAAGACATCAACCCCGAGCGTGGACGCATGAAGGTCGAGGTCCCGGTGTTCGGCCGGCCGACCCCCGTCGAGCTCGAGTACTACCAGGTGGAGCGACTGTGAAGAAGGTTCAGGCGATCGTGAAGCTGCAGATCCCGGCCGGCAAGGCCAACCCCTCGCCGCCGGTCGGTCCGGCGCTCGGCCAGCACGGCGTCAACATCATGGAGTTCTGCAAGGGCTTCAACGCCCAGACCGGCAGCCAGGAAGGCCTGATCCTGCCGGTGGTGGTGACCATCTTCCAGGACCGGTCGTTCACCTTCGTGGTCAAGACGCCGCCGGCGGCCGTGCTGCTCAAGCGCGCGGCCGGCATCGCCAAGGCCTCGGCGGTGCCGCACAAGGACAAGATCGGCAAGGTCACGCGCCAGCAGGTGCGCGAGATCGCCCAGACCAAGCTGGTGGACCTGAACACCGACAAGATCGACTCCGCCATGCGGATCATCGAAGGCACCGCGCGCAGCATGGGTATCGAGGTCGTCTAGGAGACAGACATGGCGACGATGGTGAGCAAGCGCTACGACGCATCCGCGGCCAAGATCGCACCCGACAAGCCGTACTCGCTCGACGAGGCGATCGGCGTCTTGAAGGCGATGCCGGGGGCCAAGTTCGACGAGTCGGTGGACCTGTCGTTCCGCCTGGGGGTGGATCCCAAGCACGCCGACCAGATGGTGCGGGGCGCGGTGGTGCTGCCCCACGGCATCGGCAAGACCGTGCGGGTCGCGGTCTTCGCCAAGGGCGAGAAGGAGCGCGAGGCGCGCGAGGCCGGGGCCGACACGATCGGCGCCGAGGATCTCGTCGAGAAGGTGCAGGGCGGCTGGATGGATTTCGACACCGCGATCGCGACGCCGGACCTGATGGGTCAGGTCGGCCGCCTCGGTAAGGTGCTGGGTCCGCGCGGGACTGATGCCCAACCCCAAGCTCGGCACCGTGACGTTCGACATCAGCCGCGCGGTGCGCGAGGCCAAGGCCGGCAAGGTGGAGTTCCGGGTCGACAAGGCCGGCAACATCCACACGCCGGTCGGCAAGCGCTCGTTCAACGAGCAGCAGCTGCGTGACAACGCGATGGCGCTGATCGAGGCGATCGTGCGGGCCAAGCCGTCGGCGGCCAAGGGGAACTATCTCCGGTCGCTGACCGTGTCCAGCACGATGAGCCCGGGCGTGCCCATCGACGCGGTGGCGATCGCGAACCTGTTCAAGAAGGCGACGACCTAAGGTCGGAGGGAACTGTGCCTACGCAAGCGAAGGTCGAAACGGTCGGTGAGCTGAAGTCGCGCCTCGATGGCGTGACCACCGTGCTCCTGACCGAGTACCGCGGATTGACCGTGCTGCAGCTGGCGGAGCTCCGCAAGCAGCTGAAGGCGGTGTCGGCCGAGTACAAGATCGTCAAGAACCGGCTGGCCCGGCTGGCCCTCACCGGCTCGAGCCTGTCGACCTTGAGCGCCAACCTCAAGGGCCCGACCGGCCTGGTGCTGGCCAAGGGCGATCCGGTCAGCGTGGCCAAGGCGCTCACCACCTTTGCCCGGACCAATCAGGCGCTGGTCGTCAAGGTCGGCGTGCGTGGATGGTCAGGTGCTGCAGCCCGAGGGCCTCAAGGCCCTGGCCGATCTGCCGTCGCGCGATGCGCTGCGGGCCCAGATCGCCGGCGCGCTGCAAGGCCCGCTGGCCTCGCTGGTCGGCCTGCTGCAAGCGCCGCAGCGTCAACTCGTCTACGTCCTGGAGCAGCGCGGCGCACAAGCCGCCGCCGCTCAGTAATCACGAAAAGGGGGAGCTACCGACCATGGCCAACGTGGAACAGATCGCCGAGGAACTCGACAAGCTGACGCTGCTCGAGGCCGCGCAGCTCAGCAAGATGCTCCAGGAGAAGTGGGGCGTGTCCGCCGCCGCGCCGGTCGCGGTGGCCGCCATGCCGGGCGCCGCGGGTGCGGGCGCCGGGGCCGCCGCCGCCGAGGAGAAGACCGAGTTCGACGTCATGCTGATGGCGGCGGGCGAGAAGAAGATCCAGGTCATCAAGGTCGTCCGCGAGCTCACGGGCCTCGGGCTGAAGGAAGCCAAGGATCTCGTGGACGGCGCGCCGAAGGCGGTCAAGGAGAAGGTGACCAAGGCCGAGGCCGACGACATGAAGAAGAAGCTCGAGGAGCAGGGGGCGCACCGTCCAGGTCAAGTAGCCGGGTTCGCAGCCGGGCTCACGAGCGGACGAAACCCTTAATTCAGGAGAGTCTATGGCAGGCACGATTCAGTGTGGGCGCCGCAGCCGGCGTGACTTCGGGAAGATTCCCGTCCATCGTGGAGATCCCGAACCTCATCGAGGTGCAGAAGCGCTCGTACGAGACGTTTCTCCAGAAGGACGTTGCCAGCGATCGCCGGGAGGAGAACGGCCTCCAGGCGGTCTTCAAGTCGGTGTTTCCCATCTCCGACTACAACGACAACGCCATGCTGGAGTTCGACTCGTACCACTTCGGCGAGCCGAAGTACACGGTGGACGAGTGTCACGACCGCGGCATGACCTTCGCGATCCCGCTCAAGGTCACGCTGCGCCTCGTGGTGTTCGACCACGATAAAGAGGCCAAGACCCGCACCATCCGCGAGCAGCGCGGCCAGGAAGTGTATCTGGGCGAGCTGCCCCTGATGACGGACAAGGGCACCTTCATCATCAACGGCACCGAGCGGGTGGTGGTCAGTCAGCTGCAGCGCTCGGCCGGCGTGTTCTTCGACGACGACAAGGGCAAGACGCTGGCCTCCGGCAAGCCGCTCTATCTCGGCGCGCGTCATTCCCTATCGCGGCTCGTGGGTCGAGTTCGACTTCGACGCCAACGACCTGCTCCACGTGCGGGTGGACCGCCGGCGCAAGATGTACGCGACGGCCTTCCTGCGCGCCTTCTGCTTCCTCGAGAAGAGCACCATCCTCTCCGACGAGGAGATCCTCGCCCAGTTCTACGACACCGAAGAGGTGCTGAGCTTCGAGGACGGCAACGCCTGGCTGAAGCTGCATCCCGAGGCGTCGGTGGGCGCCAAGGTGGCCGACGACGTCAAGGCGCCGCGCCACCGCGAGGCGATCGTCACCGCCGGCAAGGTGCTCAACGCCAAGCTGGTCGAGAAGCTCGTCGAGGCGAACGTCGAGAAGATCCCGGTGCGGGCCGAGGCGCTGGTCGGCCGCCGGACCGCCACCCGGATCGTGGACACCGAGACCGGCGAGGTGCTGCTGGCCAGCAACGCGGAGATCACGTCCACCGAGCTGGCCCGGCTCATGGCCAAGAAGGTGTCGACCTTCAAGGTCCTGGTGCTCGCCCCCGGCAAGGTCGACGCCTCCATCTACGAGACGCTGGCCCGCGACCACGTCAAGAATCCCGACGAGGCGCTGGTCGAGATCTATCGCAAGCTGCGCCCCGGCGATCCGCCCACGGTGGAGTCGGCGCGGGCCCTGTTCCGCGGCATGTTCATGGATGCCCGCCGCTACGACCTGGCCCGGGTCGGACGCTTCATGATCAACAAGAAGCTGCAGGTCGACGCGCCGCTGTCCATCAAGACGCTGCGCAGCGAGGACATCGTCTCGGTCGTCCGGCACCTGCTGATGGTCAAGCTGGGCAGCAAGCCCACCGACGACATCGACCATCTCGGCAACCGGCGCGTGCGCTCGGTAGGCGAGTTGCTGGAGAACCAGTTCCGGGTCGGCCTCACGCGGATGGAGCGGGCCGTGAAGGAGCGTATGTCCATTTCGGACATCACGAACCTCATGCCCCATGACTTGATCAATGCGAAGCCGGTTTCGGCGGTGGTCAAGGAGTTCTTCGGTTCTTCCCAGCTCTCGCAGTTCATGGACCAGACCAACCCGCTGGCCGAGCTGACCCACAAGCGGCGGTTGTCCGCTCTGGGTCCGCGCGGTCTGAGCCGGGAGCGTGCCGGGTTCGAGGTGCGCGACGTGCACCCGACCCACTACGGACGCATCTGTCCGATCGAGACGCCGGAAGGCCCGAACATCGGCCTCATCTCGTCGCTCTCGACCTATGCGCGTACCAACGAGTTCGGCTTCATCGAGACGCCGTACCGCAAGGTCACCGCAGGGCAAGGTGACCGACGAGATCATCTTCCTGACCGCGCTGGAGGAAGAGCAGTTCGTCATCGCCCAGGCCAACGCGGAGATCGACCGCAGCGGCCGGTTCACCCAGGAGCGGGTGTCGGCGCGCAAGAGCGGTGAGTTCCGGATGGTGCCGCCCGAGGAGCTGCACTACATGGACGTGTCGCCCAAGCAGCTGGTGTCGGTGGCGGCCTCGCTGATCCCGTTCCTCGAGAACGACGACGCCAACCGCGCGCTCATGGGCTCCAACATGCAGCGCCAGGCCGTGCCGCTCCTGCAGCCTGAAGCGCCCCTGGTGGGCACGGGCATGGAGCACGTGGTGGCGCGCGACTCCGGCGCGGTGGTGGTGGCCAAGCGTCCCGGCGTGGTGGAGTACGTCTCCGCCGATCGCGTGGTGGTGCGGGCCGAGAGCCGGTCGAAGAAGGCCGACCCGGTCCAGGACCTGCCGCTGGACATCTACAACCTGACCAAGTACCGCCGCTCGAACCAGAACACCTGCATCAACCAGAAGCCGATCGTCCACAAGGGCCAGCGGGTGGCCCAGGGCGACGTCATCGCCGACGGCCCCGGAACCGATCAGGGCGAGCTGGCGCTGGGCCGCAACGTGCTGGTCGCGTTCATGCCGTGGGGCGGGTACAACTTCGAGGACGCGATCCTCGTGTCCGAGCGGCTCGTCAAGGACGACCGCTTCACCTCGATCCACATCGAGGAGTTCGAGGTCCAGGCTCGCGACACCAAGCTGGGCAAGGAAGAGGTCACGCGCGACATTCCGAACGTGTCGGAAGAGGCGCTGAAGGATCTCGACGATGCGGGCATCGTGCGCATCGGCGCCAAGGTCAAGGCCAGCGACATCCTGGTCGGCAAGATCACGCCGAAGGGCGAGACCCAGCTGACCCCGGAAGAGAAGCTGCTGCGCGCGATCTTCGGCGAGAAGGCCGGCGACGTCCGCGACACCTCGCTGACCGTGCCGCCCGGCATCGAGGGCACGGTGGTCGACGTCAAGGTGTTCTCCCGCCGCGGCGTGGACAAGGACGAGCGCGCCAAGTCCATCGAGGAGGAGGAGATCGGCCGCCTGGAGAAGGACTACCAGGACGAGATCGCCATGGTCGAGATGGAGCGCGACCAGAAGCTGAAGAATCTCCTGGTCGGCAAGACGGCGGTGGGCGAGCTGTTCGATCCCACCAACAAGACGGAGCGAGTCACCAAGAAGGGTGACCGGATCGAGCGGGCCGACCTCGAGAACTTCTCCTGGAACGAGCTGAAGAAGGTCAAGGTCAAGGAAGACGACGGCCTGGCCCAGATGGTCAAGCGCATCGAGGAGCTCGCCGAGGAGCAGATCGGCATCTACGACTCGATGCTGGAGGACCGCATCGGCCGCCTGCGCCGCGGCGACGACCTGCCGCCCGGCGTCATCAAGATGGTCAAGGTGTACGTGGCGGTGAAGCGCAAGCTTTCAGTCGGGGACAAGATGGCTGGGCGCCACGGCAACAAGGGCGTGGTGTCCAAGGTGCTCCCCGAAGAGGACATGCCGTTCCTGCCGGACGGAAGCCCGGTCGAGATCGTGCTGAACCCGCTCGGCGTTCCCTCGCGGATGAACGTCGGTCAGATTCTCGAGACCCACCTCGGCTGGGCGGCCCGCGCGCTCGGGCTGTGGGTGGCCAGTCCGGTGTTCGACGGCGCCACCGAGCACGAGATCAAGGACCACCTGCGCGAGGCCGGCCTGCCGACCTCGGGCAAGACCATGCTGTACGACGGTCGCACCGGCAAGCCGTTCCACCAGGAGGTCACGGTCGGCCAGATCTACATCCTGAAGCTGGCGCATCTCGTGGACGACAAGATGCACGCCCGGTCCATCGGCCCCTACTCCCTGGTCACCCAGCAGCCGCTGGGCGGCAAGGCGCAGTTCGGCGGACAGCGGTTCGGCGAGATGGAGGTGTGGGCGCTGGAAGCCTACGGCGCGGCGCACACGCTCCAGGAGATGCTGACCGTGAAGTCGGACGACGTGGAGGGACGCAACCGTATCTACGAGGCGATCGTGAAGGGCGAGAACTTCCTAGAGCCCGGCACGCCGGAGTCGTTCAACGTGCTGGTGAAGGAGCTGCAGAGCCTGGCCCTGGACGTCGAGCTCATCACGAAGGACAAGAAGACCTCCTAAGGAGAATGTGAATAATGCTGACGGATCGGCCTTTCGGCAGCCTGATCAGAGAGGACAAGCCAACCAAGGACCTGTGGGGCATCCTCGATCGGCATGCGAAGCCCATCACGTTTGACGCGATTCGGATCAAGCTGGCGGCGCCGCAGAAGATCCGCGACTGGTCGCACGGTGAGGTGAAGAAGCCGGAGACGATCAACTACCGGACCTTCAAGCCCGAGCGCGACGGCCTGTTCTGCGCGCGCATCTTCGGCCCGACCAAGGACTACGAGTGCGCGTGCGGCAAGTACAAGCGCATGAAGTTCGCCGGGGTCATCTGCGACAAGTGCGGCGTGGAAGTCACCCGCGCGCGCGTGCGTCGCGAGCGCATGGGTCACATCGAGCTGGCCTCGCCGGTCTCGCACGTGTGGTTCTTCAAGGGGCTGCCCAGCCGCATCGGCCAGCTCCTCGACATGTCGCTGCGCGAGCTGGAGAAGATCCTCTACTTCGAGGAGTACGTCTGCCTCGAGTCGCGGATCAACGGCATCAAGAAGAAGGACCTGGTGGGCGTGGACAAGGTCCGCAAGCTCCACGAGGAGCACGGCCTGGACTCGCTCAAGGTGGGCATGGGCGCCGAGGCCATCCGCGAGCTGCTGCGGGACATGGACCTCGACTCGCTGGCCCGTGACCTGCGCGCGCAGATGCTGGGCGAGACCTCGGTGCAGAAGCGCAAGAAGATCGTCAAGCGCCTGAAAGTCATCGAGGCGTTCTTGAAGTCCGGCAACCAGCCGGAGTGGATGATCCTGGAAGTCGTGCCGGTCATCCCGCCGGAGCTGCGCCCGCTGGTGCCTCTCGATGGCGGTCGGTTCGCGACCTCCGACCTCAACGATCTGTACCGTCGCGTGATCAACCGGAACAACCGGCTGAAGCGCCTCATGGACCTCAAGGCGCCGGAGATCATCATCCGCAACGAGAAGCGGATGCTGCAGGAGGCCGTCGACGCGCTGTTCGACAACGGCCGCCGCGGCCGCGTGATCACCGGTCCCAACAATCGCCCGCTGAAATCGCTGTCCGACACTCTGAAGGGCAAGCAGGGCCGCTTCCGGCAGAATCTGCTCGGCAAGCGCGTCGACTATTCCGGTCGGTCCGTCATCGTGGTCGGTCCGTACCTGAAGCTGCACCAGTGCGGGCTGCCCAAGAAGATGGCGCTGGAGCTGTTCAAGCCGTTCATCCTGCGCAAGCTGGAGGAGCGGGGCATCGCCTCGTCCATCAAGGCGGCCAAGAAGTTCGTCGAGAAGGAGCGTCCAGAAGTCTGGGACATCCTGGACGACGTCATCAAGGAGCATCCGGTTCTTCTCAATCGGGCTCCGACCCTTCATCGACTTGGAATCCAGGCCTTTGAACCCATTCTGGTCGAGGGCAAGGCCATCGAGATCCATCCGCTGGTCTGCACGGCGTTCAACGCCGACTTCGACGGCGACCAGATGGCGGTGCACGTGCCGCTCAGCATGGAGGCGCAGCTCGAGGCCCAGGTGCTGATGCTGTCGGCCAACAACATCCTGTCGCCGTCCAACGGCGCGCCCATCGCGGTGCCGACGCAGGACATGGTCCTCGGCATCTACTACCTGACCAAGGAGAAGCTGGGCACCCCCGAGCATCCGGTGCGCGGCGAGGGGCGGCTGTTCGCCGACGCCGAGGAAGTGCGCATCGCGTACGACAACGAGGACGTCGATCTCCAGGCGCGGATCCGGCTGCGCTGGAAGGGCGAGTTCATCGAGACCACCGTCGGGCGCACCCTGTTCAACGAGGTGGTGCCCGAGGCGCTGCGCTTCGAGAACCGCGAGCTGAAGAAGAAGGAAGTCACCTCGCTGGTCGGCCGTTGCATGAACTTGCTCGGCAACGAGGTGACCGTGAAGTTCCTCGACGAGCTCAAGGACCTCGGCTTCCGCTACGCCACGCTGTCGGGTCTGTCGATCGGCATCGACGACATGCACATCCCGTCGTCGAAGGAGCAGCTGATCACCGGCGCCCGGGCCCAGGTCATGGAGGTCGAGACCCAGTACCAGGACGGCGTCATCACCAACGGTGAGCGCTACAACAAGGTCGTCGACATCTGGGCCCACGTGACCGAGCAGATCGCCGACCAGATGTTCAAGGAGCTGGAGGAGGGCGAGCAGGGCGGCGAGTTCAACCCCATCTTCATGATGGCCGACTCCGGCGCCCGGGGTAGCAAGCAGCAGATCCGCCAGCTGGCCGGTATGCGCGGTCTCATGGCCAAGCCCTCGGGCGAGATCATCGAGACGCCGATCACCTCGAACTTCCGCGAAGGCCTGACGGTGCTCGAGTACTTCACCTCCACCCACGGCGCCCGCAAGGGCCTGGCCGACACCGCGCTCAAGACGGCCGACTCCGGCTATCTCACGCGGCGGCTGGTCGACGTGGCCCAGGACGTGATCGTCAGCGAGTACGACTGCGGCACCGTGAAGTACATCGAGACCACGCCGCTCGTCGAGGGCGGTGACATCATCCAGTCGCTGCGCGATCGCGTGCTCGGCCGCGTCACCGCCGAGGACGTGCGCGATCCCGTGTCCAACGAGATCATCGTGCAGGCCAACAACGAGATCACCGAGGAGCTGGCCCAGAAGGTCGAGGACTCGGGCCTCGAGCGGGTCCGCATCCGGTCCACGCTGACCTGCGACACCAAGCGCGGCATCTGCGTGCTGTGCTACGGCCGCAACCTGGGCTCGGGCCGGCTGGCCGAGCTCGGCGAGGCGGTCGGCATCATCGCCGCGCAGTCGATCGGTGAGCCGGGCACCCAGCTCACCATGCGGACCTTCCACATCGGCGGCACGGCGAGCCGGGTCGTGGAGGCCTCCAAGCACGAGTCCAAGAGCGCGGGCGTGGTGAAGTTCCACAACCTGCGCACCGTCGTGAACCGCGACGGCGACCTGGTGGCCACCAACCGTAACGGTGAGATCGCGGTGGCCGACGAGCGGGGCCGGGAGCGCGAGCGCTACCCGGTGGTGTACGGCGCCAAGATCAAGGTCAAGGCCGACCAGAAGGTCAAGCTGCGCACGGTCCTGGTGGAGTGGGATCCGTTCACCAACCCGATCCTGACCGAGTTCACCGGCCGGGTGCAGTACCAGGACATCGTCGAGGGCATCACGGTTCGCGAAGAGATCGACGAGGTCACGGGTCTGGCCCGCAAGGTCATCATCGAGGACGCCGAGGGCCGGCTGCAGCCCGGTATGTTCATCGTGGGGGCGGAGTCGGGCACCAGTGACCGGCATCGCTACCCGTTGCCGGTGGGAGCCAACCTCACCGCGCTCGACGGCGCCGACGTGTTCGCGGCCGATATCCTGGCCAAGATCCCGCGCGAGAGCACCAAGACCAAGGACATCACCGGTGGTCTGCCGCGGGTGGCCGAGCTGTTCGAGGCCCGCAAGCCGAAGGAGCAGGCCGTCATCACCGAGATCGACGGCCGCGTGGAGATGGGCGGGTTCGTGAAGGGCATGCGGAAGATCGTCATCCGGGCCGACAACGCGGAGACCAAGGAGTACCTGATCCCGCGCGGCAAGCACATCAGCGTTCACGAGGGCGATCGGGTCAAGGCGGGCGAGGCGTTGATGGACGGCTCACCGAACCCGCACGACTACCTGGCCGTCCTCGGCGACCGCGAGCTGCAGCGCTACCTGGTCAACGAGGTGCAGGAGGTCTACCGCCTGCAGGGCGTGACCATCAACGACAAGCACATCGAGATCATCGTGCGCCAGATGCTGCGGCGCGTGCGGATCGAGGAGGTCGGCGACACCGACTTCGTGGTCGGCGAGCTGGTCGACAAGTTCGTCTTCCAGGAGGAGAACGAGCGGGTGCTGAGCCAGGGCAAGCGCCCGGCCACCGCCAAGCCCGTGCTTCTCGGCATCACCAAGGCCTCGCTGTCGACCGACAGCTTCATCTCGGCGGCCTCCTTCCAGGAGACCACCCGGGTGCTGACCGAGGCGGCGATCTCGGGCAAGACGGACGATCTACGCGGTCTCAAGGAGAACGTCATCGTCGGCCGGCTCATCCCGGCCGGTACCGGCCTCGGCAACTACACCCGGGTCGAAGTCCTCACCCCGGGTGGCGAAGCCGTCAAGCCGCTGGACAGCATCATGAGCTTCGACACCCCCCCGCCGGCCGAGTCGGCCGACGGCGAAGGTTCGGTCGCAGTCGCGGGCTAAGACGGCATAAGAAGCCAACAGTTTTCCGCGGAGGGGCCGGGGGAACCCTGCCAGGGTTCCCCCTCCTCAAATACATAGAAGTTTCGCCCACCTGAAACCGCCGACCGGAGTTGCAGGGCCGATCGCAGCCGGGGCCCGAGCGATGGTGGCCGGCTAGGCGAAGCTGAGAGTGAAGAGAGAAGCGTGAGTGACCGTAAGGTGTCGCACGGATTGACAACACCGGGTCACTCGGTTATAAAGTGAGGGTTTTGTCGCCGTTCCCGGCGATGGAGATCTATGCCGACTATTAACCAGCTCGTGCGTCAGGGTCGTGAAGCGGTGCGCAAGAAGTCGAAGACGCCCGCCATGCAGCGGTGTCCGCAGAAGCGCGGCGTGTGCATCCGCGTCTACACCATGACCCCCAAGAAGCCGAACTCGGCCCTCCGCAAGGTGGCCCGGGTACGGCTCACGAATGGTTATGAGGTGACCTCCTACATTCCCGGGGTCGGTCACAATCTGCAGGAGCACTCGATCGTGATGATTCGCGGCGGCCGCGTGAAGGACCTGCCCGGCATCCGGTACCACATCATCCGCGGCTCGCTGGACACCGTGGGCGTGGCCGGTCGCAAGCAGAGCCGCTCGAAGTACGGCGCCAAGGCGCCCAAGGGGAGCGTAGGCCATGCGGCGGGCGGGCGCAGCGAAGCGGGAAGTTCTGCCGGATCCGAAGTACGGGAGCCGACTGGTGGCCAAGTTCGTCAACATCATGATGATCCGCGGCAAGAAGTCGACGGCCGAGCGCATCATGTACGGCGCCATGACGGCCATCGAGGACCGCAGCAAGCAGGAGGCGCTCAAGATGTTCAAGACGCGCCATCGACAACGTCAAGCCGGCGGTCGAGGTGAAGTCACGCCGGGTCGGCGGCTCGACGTACCAGGTCCCGGTCGAGGTTCGGCCCGATCGGCGTACGTCGCTGGCCATGCGCTGGGTCATCGCGGCGGCCCGCCGGCGCGCCGAGCGCAGCATGGCCGACAAGCTGGCGGCCGAGCTGCTCGACGCGGCCAACAACCGCGGGACGGCGGTCAAGAAGCGAGAAGACACGCACAAGATGGCGGAGGCCAACAAGGCCTTCGCGCATTATCGCTGGTAGCTGAATCCACAGCAGAGGGGGGCACGACCTGCCCCCCTCTTCGCATGCACGCAACAGAAAGCTGAGGGCGGACGTGGAGCGGCAGTATCCCCTGGAGAAGACGCGCAACATCGGCATCATGGCCCACATCGATGCGGGCAAGACGACGACGACCGAGCGCGTCCTGTACTACACCGGACGGTCCTACAAGATCGGCGAGGTCCACGAGGGCACCGCCACCATGGACTGGATGGTGCAGGAGCAGGAGCGTGGCATCACCATCACGTCGGCGGCCACCACCTGCTTCTGGCGGGACTGCCGCATCAACATCATCGACACGCCGGGGCACGTCGACTTCACGGTCGAGGTCGAGCGCTCGCTGCGCGTGCTCGACGGCGCGGTGGCCATCCTCGACGCGGTGTCGGGCGTGGAGCCGCAGACCGAGACGGTGTGGCGGCAGGCCGACAAGTACCGCGTGCCGCGCATCGTGTACGTCAACAAGATGGACCGCGTCGGCGCCGACTTCTACCGCTGCCTGGACATGCTCAAGTCCCGCCTCGGGCGCGCATCCCGTCGCCATCCAGCTGCCGATCGGCCGTGAGGACCAGTTCCGCGGGCTGATCGACCTGATCGACGAGGTCGGGTACGTGTGGGACGAGGGCGACGAGACGCTCGGCAAGGATTTCAAGAAGGTCGAGATCCCGGCCGACCTGCGGGACCAGGTGAAGGAATACCGCGACAAGATGATCGAGGGGCTCGCCGAGGTGGACGAGCGCCTGATGGAGAAGTACGTCCACGGCGAGGCGATCTCGACCGAGGAGCTGAAGGCGGCGGTCCGCAAGGGCGCCATGGCGATGACGGCGTTCCCGGTCATCTGCGGCGCGTCCTTCAAGAACAAGGGCGTGCAGGCGCTCCTGGACGCCGTGATCGACTATCTGCCGTCGCCGCTCGACATCCCGCCGGTGACCGGAATCAACCCCGAGACCGGCGCCACCGAGGAGCGCGAGGCCGCCGACGAGGCGCCGTTCGCGGCGCTGGCGTTCAAGATCATGAACGACCAGCACGTCGGGCAGCTCGTCTTCCTGCGCGTGTACTCGGGCACGCTCGAGGCCGGCTCCGGTGTGTACAACTCCACCAAGGACAAGAAGGAGCGGGTCGGCCGCCTGCTGCGGATGCACGCCAACAAGAAGGAAGAGGTGGAGGCGATCGCGGCCGGCGACATCGCGGCGGCCATCGGCCTCAAGCTGACGACCACCGGCGACACGCTGTGCGACGGCGACAAGCCGATCGTGCTGGAGTCGATGACGTTCCCGGAGCCGGTCATCGCGGTCGCGATCGAGCCGAAGACACGCGCCGACGAGGAGAAGCTCGGCGCGGCGCTGGCCCGGCTGGCCCTCGAAGACCCGACGTTCCGGGTCACCACCGAGGAAGAGACGGCGCAGACCCTCATCCACGGGATGGGCGAGCTGCACCTGGAAATCATCGTCGACCGCCTGCTGCGCGAGTTCCGCGTGGAGGCCAACGTCGGCAAGCCGCAGGTCGCCTTCCGCGAGACCATCCGTCGCAAGGGCGAGGCCCAGGGCAAGTACGTCCGGCAGACCGGCGGTCGCGGTCAGTACGGCGACGTGTACATCGAGGTCGAGCCGAACGAGGCCGGCGGCGGCTTCGTGTTCGAGAACAAGATCGTGGGTGGCTCCGTCCCGCGCGAGTACGTGCCGGCGGTCGAGAAGGGCATCAAGGAAGCGATGCAGACCGGCGTGCTGGCCGGCTACCCGATGGTGGACATCAAGGTCTTCTTGACCGACGGCTCCTACCACGAGGTGGACTCCAACGAGATGGCCTTCAAGATCGCCGGGTCCATGGGCTTCAAGGAGGCCTGCCGCAAGGCCAGGGCCGTCCTGCTCGAGCCGGTGATGGACGTCGAGGTCGTCACGCCCGAGGAGTACATGGGCGCGATCGTGGGCGACCTCAACAGCCGTCGCGGCCGGATCATCTCGATGGAGGCGCGCGGCACCTCCCAGGTGATCCGGGCCAACGTGCCGCTGGCCACCATGTTCGGCTACGCCACCGAGATGCGGTCGATGACCCAGGGGCGGGCGACCTACACCATGCAGTTCGCCCGCTACGAAGAGGTCCCGACGTCGATTTCCGAAGAGATCATGGCCAAGGTCGCGGGCAAGCCCGCCGCCCGAACCGGAATCCGCTGAGAACCAGAAGAGTCGTCGGAGGACAGTAGACGATGGCGAAGGCGAAGTACGAGCGGACGAAGCCGCATGTGAACGTGGGGACGATTGGGCACATCGACCACGGCAAGACGACGTTGACGGCGGCGATCACGAAGGTGCTGCACACGAAGAACAAGACGATTGCGGTGCGGGAGTACGGGTCGATCGACAACGCGCCGGAAGAGCGGGAGCGCGGGATCACGATTGCGGTGGCGCACGTGGAGTACGAGACGGCGAACCGGCACTACGCGCACATCGACTGTCCGGGGCACGCGGACTACATCAAGAACATGATCACGGGAGCGGCGCAGATGGACGGCGCCATCCTGGTGGTGGCGGCCAACGACGGTCCGATGCCGCAGACGCGGGAGCATGTCCTGCTGGCGCGGCAGGTGAACGTGCCGTTCCTGGTGGTGTTCATGAACAAGGTCGACATGGTGGACGACCCGGAGATCCTGGACCTGGTGGAGCTGGAGGTCCGGGAGCTGTTGAAGAAGTACAACTTTCCGGGGGACGACGTGCCGGTGATCCGGGGGTCGGCGCTGCAGGCCAACGAGAAGCCGGACGACCCGAAGGCGGCGGAGGCGATCTGGAAGCTGATGGAGGCGGTGGACAGCTACATTCCGACGCCGCCGCGGCCGGTGGACAAGCCGTTTCTGATGCCGATCGAGGACATTTTCTCGATCACGGGGCGGGGGACGGTGGTGACGGGGCGGGTGGAGCGGGGGATCGTGAAGGTGGGCGAAGAGATCGAGATCGTGGGGATCGACGAGACGCGCAAGTCGGTGGTGACGGGCGTGGAGATGTTCCGCAAGCTGCTCGATGAAGGGCAGGCGGGGGACAATATTGGCGCGCTGCTGCGCGGGATCGACAAGGACGACGTGGAGCGGGGGCAGGTGCTGGCGAAGCCCGGATCCATCAAGCCGCACAAGAAGTTCAAGGCGGAGGTGTACGTCCTGACGAAGGAAGAGGGGGGCCGTCACACGCCGTACTTCAACGGGTACCGGCCGCAGTTTTACTTCCGGACGACGGACGTGACGGGGGTGTGCACGTTGCCCAGCGGGGTGGAGATGGTGATGCCGGGGGACAACGTGACGATGGCGATCGAGCTGATCATGCCGATCGCGATGGAGAAGGAGCTGCGGTTCGCGATCCGGGAGGGCGGGCGGACGGTCGGCGCCGGCGTCGTCACGGAGATCGCGGAGTAAAACATGGTCACCTTGGCCGCCGATCAGAAGATCCGCATCCGCCTCAAGGCGTACGACCATCACCTCCTGGATCGATCGGTCAAGGAGATCGTGGAGACCGTGCGTCGCACCGGGGCCCGCGTGGCGGGTCCCGTGCTGCTGCCGACCATCATCAACCGGTGGACGGTGCTGCGCTCGCCCCACGTCGACAAGACGTCGCGCGAGCAGTTCGAGATGCGCACGCACAAGCGGCTGCTCGACATCGTCGATCCGACCCCGCAGACGGTGGACTCGCTGATGAAGCTCGACCTGCCCGCGGGCGTGGACGTCGAGATCAAGCTCTAGAGATCCAGGACAATGGCGAGAAAAGAAGGATTGATCGGCCGCAAGGTCGGCATGACCCAGGTGTTCGGCGACGACGGTAACCACGTCCCGGTCACGGTGATCGAGGCCGGACCCTGCACGGTGGTCGGCATCCGCACGCGGGACAGCCACGGCTACGACGCGCTGCAGCTCGGCTTCGAAGCGGGCCGCAAGAAGATGCCCAAGCCCCAGGCCGGCGTCTTCAAGAAGGTCAACCTGGCTCCGATGCGCATCGTGCGCGAGATCCGGCTGGAGAAGTCCGAGACGCTGCAGGGCTACCAGGTGGGCCAGGTCGTGACCGTCGCGCTCTTCACGGCGGGCGAGCTGGTCGACGTCATCGGCGTCACCAAGGGCAAGGGCTTCCAGGGCGGCGTCAAGCGGCACGGCTGGTCCGGCGGCGACGCGACCCACGGCTCGATGTTCCATCGAGCGCCGGGCTCGATCGGCGCCTCGTCGGATCCCTCGCGGGTGTGGCCCGGCCACAAGCTGCCCGGGCGGATGGGTGGGGTGCAGCGCACGGTGCTCAACGTGTCCGTGGCGCGCGTGATGGCCGAGCAGAACCTCGTGCTGCTGCACGGTGCGGTCCCGGGCGCCAATGGCTCGCTGGTGATGCTGCGCAAGTCGATCAAGGCCACCCGGCGCAGCAGCAGAAGACGGCGGACAAGAAATAATGCCGACGGTACAGATCCTGGACGCGAAGGGAAAGCAGGCCGGCACGCTCGAGCTGTCGCCGGACGTCTTCGGCGTGGAGATCAAGCGTGCCGCTGCTGCATCAGGCGGTGGTACGCGAGCTCGCCGATCGTCGCGTGGGCACCCACGACACCAAGGGCCGCAGCGAGGTGTCCGGTGGCGGCCGCAAGCCGTGGAAGCAGAAGGGCACCGGCCGGGCTCGTCAGGGCTCCATCCGCGCCACCCAGTGGAAGGGCGGCGGCAAGCCCTTCGGCCCGACGCCGCACGGCTACGACAAGGCGATGCCGCGGCAGATGCGGCGGGAGGCGCTGCGCGAGGCCGTGGCCGCGGTGATCGCGGGCGACGGCCTCCGGGTCGTCGAGAGCGTGACCGCCGACGGCAAGACCAAGACGCTGGTCACCGGCCTCGGGCAGCTCGGCCTGAAGCGAGCTCCCCACGCTCGTGGTGGTGGCGACGATGGGCGACGGCCTTCTGAGAGCCGCCCGCAACGTGCCGTGGCTCACGGTGGAGAGCCCCGGTCACGTCTCGGTCTATCAGCTGCTGCACGCGCGCCAGGTCGTGTTCGAGCGCGCCGCCCTGAAGGCGCTGGAGGAGGCGCTCTCGTCATGAGTCGCGATCCGCGTCAGGTTCTGATCCGTCCGCTCATGACCGAGAAGTCGATGCGGCAGAAGGAAGAGCTGAATACGGTTGCCTTCCAGGTGCGGCCCGACGCCAACAAGGTGGAGATCCGCACCGCGGTCGAGAGCGTGTTCAACGTCAAGGTGACGGCGGTCCGCACCGCGTCCTACGAGGGCAAGCTCAAGCGCATGGGCCGCTTCCAGGGCCGGCGGTCGGACTGGAAGAAGGCGGTCGTGACGCTGGCGGCCGGCCACAAGATCGATCTCGTCGAGGGGGCCTGAGACCATGGGAATCCGCACGGTCAAGCCCACGTCGGCGGCTCGGCGCTACCTCACGTACGTCACCTACGACGACATCACCAAGGACACGCGCCGAGAAGGGCCTGCTCCTGCCCAAGCGGCGGACCAACGGCCGCAACGGCGCCGGCCGCATCACGGTGCGGCATCGGGGCGGCGGGGCCAAGCGGATGCTCCGGCAGGTCGACTTCCGCCGGGAGAAGCTCGGGATCCCCGCGCGGGTGGCCGCGATCGAGTACGACCCGAATCGGTCGGCCCGGCTGGCGCTGCTCTACTATCGCGACGGCGAGAAGCGCTACATCATCGCGCCCCACGGCCTCACGGTCGGCGACACGGTGATGTCGGGACCGCAGGCGGACATCCTGCCGGGCAACGCGCTGCCGATCCGCAACATCCCGCTCGGCACGCTCGTGCACAACGTCGAGCTGCACCCCGGGCGGGGCGCGCAGATGTGCCGCAGCGCCGGCACCCAGGCCCAGCTGCTGGCCAAGGAAGGCGAGCGGGCCACGCTCAAGCTCCCCTCCGGCGAAGTGCGGCTGGTGGCCATCGAGTGCATGGCCACGATCGGGCAGGTCGGCAACCTGGACCACGAGAACGTCTCGGTCGGCAAGGCCGGGCGCGTGCGCTGGAAGGGATTCCGGCCGACCGTGCGCGGCACGGTGATGAATCCCGTCGACCACCCCATGGGTGGCGGCGAGGGCAAGGGCAAGGGCAATCACCCGATGACCCCGTGGGGCAAGCCGACCAAGGGCTACAAGACGCGGCGCGGCGCGCGCCCGACCGACGCCTACATCATCACGCGCCGGAAGAAATAGGAGCCGCGGATGGGACGCTCGCTGAAGAAGGGCCCGTACATCGACGAGAAGCTCTACGGGCGGATCGAGGAGCTGAATCGCACGCGTCAGAAGCGGGTGCTCAAGACGTGGTCGCGCCGCACCACGATCCCGCCGGAGTTCGTCGGCCACACGCTGGCCGTGCACAACGGCAAGAAGTTCATCCCGGTGTACGTCACCGAGAACATGGTCGGTCACAAGCTCGGCGAGTTCGCGCTGACCCGCACCTTCAAGGCGCACGGTCAGGCCGAGAAGGCCTCCGCCACGCCGACGGGAAAGTCCTAGGACGATGCGGACCACGGCTCGGGCCAGATTCGTACGGGTGTCGGCCCGCAAGGCGCGGCTGGTCCTCGACCAGATTCGCGGCAAGGCGGTCGGCGATGCCCTGGCCACGCTGTCGTTCACGCCGCGCGCGGCGGCCCGGCTCATCGAGAAGGTGCTGCGCTCGGCGGTGGCCAATGCCGAGCACAATCACCAGGTGCGCAACCTGGACGACCTGCGGGTCGTCCACGCGGTGGCCGACGGCGGACCCTCGCTCAAGCGCGTGCAGCCGCGGGCCATGGGCCGCGCGTTCTTCATCAAGCATCGGATGAGCCATCTCACGATCGCGGTGAGCGACGAGGTCAACGCCGTGATGGGCCCCGTCGGACGCGTGCCGCGCGGCGCGGCCGCCCCGCGGCCGAGCCCGGCGCCGGCGGCCACCGCTCCGGCGACCGCGGCGGCCCCGCCCGCTCGCCGGCGCTCGGCAGGCTCCCGACCGGCCACCCCCGCCCGACGTCGTGGCCGGGCCAAGGAGAAAGAATAGGCGATGGGCCAGAAGACACACCCGATCGGCTTCCGCCTCGGCTCCACGCGTACGTGGTCGTCGCGCTGGTTCGCGACGAAGAACTACGCGAACCTGCTGCACGAGGACGTGAAGATCCGGCGGTTACATCAAGGATCAGCTCTACCACGCGGGCATCTCGCGCATCGACATCGAGCGCTCGGCCAACCGCGCGCGCATCACGATCTTCACGGCGCGGCCCGGCATCATCATCGGCCGCAAGGGCTCGGAGGTCGAGAAGCTCAAGAACGAGCTGCAGGTGCGCACCGGCAAGGAGATCTACCTCAACATCGAGGAGGTCATCCACCCCGAGCTCGACGCGCAGCTCGTGTCCGAGAACGTGGCGCTGCAGCTGCAGAAGCGCGTGGCGTTCCGGCGGGCCATGAAGAAGGCGGTCACCTCCGCGCTGCGACTGGGCGCCGACGGCATCCGGATCGCGTGCGCGGGCCGGCTGGGCGGCGGCGAGATCGCGCGTCGCGAGTGGTATCGCGACGGCCGGGTGCCGCTTCACACGATCCGCGCCGACATCGACTACGGGCAGGCCACCGCCCACACGACCTACGGGACCATCGGCGTGAAGGTGTGGATCTTCAAGGGCGAGGTGTTGCGGCCGGCCGCGCCGCCGGAAGCGTGAGGGCGCCACGCCATGCTGATGCCCAAGCGCGTCAAGTACCGCAAGGCCCAGCGCGGCCGGATGCGGGGCACTGGCCCAGCGCGGCTCCACGCTCGCGTTCGGCGAGTACGGCCTGAAGGCGCTCGAGCCGGGCTGGGTCACCAACCGCCAGATCGAGGCGGCCCGCGTGGCGCTCACCCGCAGCCTCAAGCGGGGCGGCAAGGTGTGGATCCGGGTGTTCCCGGACAAGCCGGTGACCAAGAAGCCGGCCGAGACCCGGATGGGCAAGGGCAAGGGCAACCCCGAGGAGTGGGTGGCGGTGGTGAAGCCGGGACGCATCCTCTACGAGATGGAGGGCGTGACCGAGGACATCGCGCGCGAGTCGTTCCGGACCGCGGCCCAGAAGATCGGCATCGCGACGCGAGTTCATCACCCGCACGCGCACCCTATGATCACGGAGCGAGCATGAAGGCGGCCAAGTGGCGTGACCTCTCGGAAGACGAAGTGACGCAGAAGGTCCGCGATCTCTCCGAGGAGGTCTTCAACCTCCGCTTCCAGCTGTCGATGGGCGTGGCCAAGAACCCGTCGCGGGTGGGTGAAGTCCGGCGGGATCTGGCCCGGGCCTACACGATCATCCGCGAGCGGGGCGGCTCGCCGGCGGCGGTCGCCGCGGCGGTCGCGCCCACGCCGGTCGTCGAGGCGCCCAAGCCGGTGGCCAAGGCCCCCCGGGCGGCGAAGAAGCCGGCCAAGCGGGCGGCCAAGACGAAGACGGCAGCGGCGGCGAAGAAGCCGAAGAAGAAAGCGAAGGGATAGGACCGTGGGCGAGCGCAAGACGCGAGAGGGCGTCGTCGTGAGCGACGCCATGCAGAAGACGCGGGTGGTGCGGATCGAGCGGGTGTACCGCCATCCGCGATACCAGCGCGTCATCCGCATGTCCAAGAAGCTGAAGGCCCACGACGAGGCCAACGCCAGCCACGTCGGCGACCGGGTGCTCATCGAGGAGACGCGGCCGCTGTCGAAGGACAAGCGCTGGCGGATTCGCGAGATCCTGCACCGGGTGAGCCCGGCATGATCCAGACCCGCTCCATGCTCGACGTCGCCGACAACTCGGGCGCCAAGAAGGTGCAGTGCATCCGGGTCATGGGCGGCGCGAACAAGCGCTACGCCTCGCTGGGCGACACGGTCATCGTCGCCATCAAGGAGGCCGTGCCGGACGGCACCGTCAAGAAGGGCGAGGTGGCGCGGGCGGTGGTGGTGCGCACGGTCAAGGAAGTGCGCCGCCGCGACGGGTCCTACATCCGCTTCGACCGCAACGCCGTGGTGCTGATCAAGCCCGACGAGAATCCGGTCGGCACCCGCATCTTCGGGCCGGTGGCCCGCGAGCTGCGCGAGCGGCAATTCACCAAGATCATTTCGCTGGCGCCCGAGGTCATCTGATGCAGACGCTCCACGTGAAGCGAGGCGACCTGGTCGGCGTCATCGCCGGCCGCGAGCGGGGCAAGCGCGGCAAGGTGCTGCGCGTGCTGACCGACAAGGGGCGGGTGGTGGTCGAGCACGTCAACATGCTCAAGAAGCACCAGCGGCCGACGCAGAAGCTGCGGCAGGGCGGGATCATCGAGCGTGAGGGGCCGCTGGCGCTGTCCAACGTGCTGCCGATCTGCGGCCGCTGCGACAAGCCGTCGCGGACCGGGTTCAAGATGCTGGCCGACGGCCGCAAGTCCCGCGTCTGCAAGCGGTGCGGCGAGTCGATCGATAAGGGTTAGAGACCATGGCAAAGGCAGGCGGAACTCCCGCACCGAAGGCTCCGGCCGCCGCCAAGGCGCCGGGCAAGCCCCAGCAGCCCCGGCGCGACAAGGCGGCGGCGCCCGACACCGCGGCCGAAGACCCAGGCCAAGGGCACCGGCGAGGTCCCGGCCCGGCTGAAGGAGCACTTCGCGCGCACGGTGGTGCCGGCGCTCATGAAGGATCGCGGCTACACCAACGTGTGGCAGGTGCCGCGCCTGCACAAGATCGTCATCAACATGGGCGTGGGCGAGGGGCGCGAGAACGCCAAGGTGATGGACTTCGCCACCGCCGATCTGCAGCTGATCGCCGGCCAGAAGCCGGTGGTCACCCGCGCCAAGAAGTCGATCGCGAACTTCAAGCTGCGCGAGGGCGTGCCGATCGGGGCCAAGGTGACGCTGCGCAGCGCCCGCATGTACGAGTTTCTCGATCGGCTCATCAGCATCGCCCTGCCCCGCGTGCGGGACTTCAAGGGCGTGCCGCCCAAGGGCTTCGACGGGCGCGGCAACTACGCGCTCGGCCTGCGCGAGCAGCTGATCTTCCCCGAGATCGTCTACGACAAGATCGACAAGGTGCGGGGTATGGACATCATCATCGTGACCACGGCGCCGACGGACGAGGAGGCGCGCGCGCTCCTCGCAGGGCTGGGCATGCCGTTCAGGGAGTGACAGGCACCATGGCCAAGACCTCGCTCATCATCAAGTCTCAGGCAACCCCGAAATTCAGCACGCGGGCCTACCGCCGGTGCAAGCTCTGCGGCCGGCCCCGCGGCTATCTCCGCAAGTTCCAGATGTGCCGCCTGTGCTTCCGCGAGCACGCGCTCAAGGGCGAGGTGCCGGGCATCGTGAAGGCGAGCTGGTAAGCCATGCGAACCGATCCGATCGCCGACCTGCTGACTCGCATCCGCAACGCGAGCAACGCCGAGCACGAAAAGGTGGACATCCCGTCGTCCAAGCTCAAGGTGCGGATCGCCGAGCTGCTCAAGGACGAGGGGTTCATCAAGAACTTCCGGGTCCTGGAGGACCCCAAGCAGGGCACGCTGCGCGTCTATCTCAAGTACGGCACCGCCAACGAGAAGATGATCTCGGGCCTGGTGCGCGTCTCCACGCCGGGACGGCGCGTGTACGTGACCCACGACAAGATCCCCTCGATCCTGGCCGGCATGGGCGTGGCGCTGCTCTCGACCTCCCGCGGCGTGTTCACCGATCGCGAGGCCCGCAAGCAGAAGGTCGGCGGCGAAGTCCTCGCCTACGTGTGGTAGGGAGCCCCCATGTCTCGCATCGGCAAGCTACCCATTCCGATTCCGCAGGGCGTGAAGATCCAGGTGGACGGCGCGACCGTGCGGGCCGAAGGCCCCAAGGGCAAGCTGGCGCAGGCGGTCCCGACCGGACTGACGACCCGCGTCGCCGACGGCACGATCTTCATCGAGCGCGCCGGCGACGATCGCCACGTGCGGGCGCTGCACGGCCTGGCCCGCGCGCTGGTGGCCAACATGGTCACCGGCGTCAAGGACGGCTTCGAGCGCAGGCTGGACATCGTCGGCATCGGCTACCGGGCACAGATGCAGGGCAGGAACATCCAGCTGGCGCTCGGCTACTCGCATCCGATCATCTTCCCGTTGCCCGACGGGGTCACGGCGGAGATCGACAAGCAGATTGCGATCACCCTGCGCGGCGCGGACAAGGCCGTCCTGGGCCAGACCGCGGCCAAGCTCCGCGCGCTGCGCAAGCCCGACCCCTACAAGGGCAAGGGCATCAAGTACGCCAACGAAGTCATCCGGCGCAAGGTCGGCAAGAAGGCGGGCGCGAAATGATCACCAAGGATCGTCGGGCGCCGCGGGAGAAGCGGCACTACCGGCTGCGGCGCTGGGTGCGGGGGACGGCGGCTCGGCCGCGCCTGGCCGTGTTCCGCAGCCTCAATCACATCTACGCCCAGGTCGTCGACGACGAGACCGGCCGCACGCTGGTCGCGGCCGACAGCCGGAGCAAGGAGTTCCGGACCGGCCAGCCGCGCGGCGGCAACGTGGCGGCCGCCAAGGCGGTCGGGACGCTGCTGGCCGAGCGGGCCAAGGCGGCCGGACTCGCGCGGGTGGTCTTCGACCGCGGTGGCTTCAAGTACCACGGGCGTGTCAAGGCCTCGGCCGACGCGGCGCGCGCCGGCGGCCTCGAGTTCTAAACGGGCCGATGAAAACGGCCCATCTGCGTCGTTGCCTCCTCGGGTCCGCCCTGCGGCGTATGCGGCATACGCCTCGGGCGGCCCTTCGTCGGCGCCTAGCATCTGGGCCGTTTTGATCGGCCCTGAGCGTGCGACGAGGGGACTGCGTCGATGACAGAAAGATAAGGGGACACTGAGTGGCGGAAGCGAAGATCGATCCCAGCGTGCTGGAGTTGAACGATCGGGTGGTCTCCATCAACCGTGTGGCCAAGGTCGTCAAGGGCGGACGGCGGTTCTCGTTCACCGCGCTCGTCGTGGTGGGCGACGGCCGTGGTCACGTCGGTGTCGGCCTGGGCAAGGCCCACGAGGTGCCGGAGGCGATCCGCAAGGCGGTCGAGCACGCCAAGAAGGATCTGATCTTCGTCCCGCTCAAGGACACCACGATCCCCTGCGAGATCACCGGTCACTTCGGCGCGGGCCGGGTGTTCCTCAAGCCGGCGGTGCAGGGCACGGGGGTCATCGCCGGGGGCGCGGTGCGTCCGGTGCTGGAGGCGGCCGGGGTGCAGGACATCCTGACCAAGACGCTGGGGACCAACAATCCCCACAATGTGCTCAAGGCCACCATCGATGCGTTGCAGCGGATCAAGCGCCTTCAAGATTTGCACGCCGCGCGGCGGCGCGGCGGCGACAGCAACATGGTGGAGGAGACCGCGGGTGCCAAGCAAGAAGCTTAAGATCACACTGACCCGGAGCATGATCGGCCTGAGCCCCCGCCAGGAGGCGACCGTCAAGTCGCTGGGACTGCGGCGGATGCGTCACCAGGTGACCCACGACGACACCCCGACGATCCGCGGCATGATCGCCAAGGCGCCGCACGTCCTCACGGTGACCCATGAAGCTTGACGAGCTGCGGCCGGCGCCCGGCGCCACGCATCGACGCAAGCGGATCGGCCGGGGCCCGGGCTCGGGCCACGGCAAGACCTCCGGCAAGGGCGTCAAGGGTCAAGGCTCGCGCTCGGGCGGCGTCAAGGGCGGAGGATTCGAGGGCGGGCAGATGCCGCTCTACCGGCGGATCCCCAAGCGCGGCTTCCTGCCCTTCGGGGGCAAGACGCGCTACGCCGTGGTCAACATCAAGTCGCTGGGGAGCTTCGCCGCCGGCAGCGTGATCGATCCCGACGGGCTCGCCAAGGCCGGCCTGATCAAGCGCTCCGGCCGGGGGCGGGTGAAGATCCTGGGCGACGGCGAGGTCGCGCACACCCTCACGGTGCGCGTGCACGCCATCAGCGCGGCGGCGCGGGCGAAGATCGAGGGGCACGGCGGCCGGATCGAGGTGCTGGCGATCAAGGAGAAGGTGGCCGCTTCGTGATCGAGAGCCTGCAATCGTTCCAGAACATCTTCAAGATCCCGGAGCTCAAGCGCCGGGTCCTGATGACCGCGCTGCTGCTCTTCGCCTACCGTGTGGGAGCCCACGTGCCGACCCCCGGCATCGACGGCCACGCGCTGGCCCAGTTCTTCGATCAGGTGCAGGGCACGCTGCTGGGCATGGTCGATCTGTTCTCGGGCGGCAACCTGCGCCGGCTGTCGATCTTCGCGCTCGGCATCATGCCGTACATCTCGGCCTCGATCATCCTGCAGCTGCTCACGGTGGTGATCCCCTCCCTCGAGCGGCTGGCCAAGGAGGGCGAGGCCGGTCGCAAGAAGATCACGCAGTACACCCGCTACGGCACGGTCGTGCTGTCGCTGGTCCAGTCGCTCGGCATCGCCTACGGCCTCGAGGGCATGCGCAGCCCGACCGGGCTCTCGATCGTGCCCACGCCGGGCTGGGGCTTCCGGCTGCTGACGATGATCACCCTGACGGCCGGCACCGCGCTGATCATGTGGCTGGGCGAGCAGATCTCCGAGAAGGGCATCGGCAACGGCATCTCGCTGATCATCTTCGTCGGCATCGTGGTGCGCCTGCCCTCGGCCATCACCGCGTCCTACACGCTGATCACCACGGGGGAGCTGAAGCTCTTCGTGTTCGCCGCGATCATCGCGGTGATGGTGGCGGTGACCGCGGCGGTCGTCTTGATGCAGGAGGGCCAGCGCAAGATCCCGGTGCAGTACGCCAAGCGGGTGGTGGGCCGGCGCGTGTACGGCGGGCCAGTCCACCCACATCCCGCTGCGGATCAACACCGCCGGCGTCATCCCGGTCATCTTCGCCTCGTCGCTGATCCTGTTCCCGGCCACCCTGACGCGGCTTCATGCCCTACGGCGTGGATGCAGTCGGTGGCCGACGCGCTGTCGCCGGGCCGGTTCACCTACACGATGCTCTACATGGGGCTGATCGTCTTCTTCGCCTACTTCTACACGGCGATCGTGTTCAACCCGATCGACCTGGCCGACAACATGAAGAAGTACGGCGGGTTCATCCCGGGCGTGCGACCGGGCAAGAAGACGGCCGAGTACATCGACCACGTGCTGACGCGCATCACGCTGCCGGGCGCCCTGTTCCTGGCCCTGATCTCGGTGCTGCCCGATCTGCTCATCCGCTGGTTCAACGTGCCGTTCTACTTCGGCGGGACCAGCCTGCTGATCGTGGTCGGCGTGGCCCTGGACACCGTGCGGCAGATGGAGTCGCACCTGCTCATGCGCAACTACGAGGGCTTCCTCAAGCGCTCCAAGACGCGCTCGGGCGCCTTCGCCCGGAGGAGCTGACGGGTGCGGCTGATCTTCCTCGGCCCCCCCGGCGCCGGCAAGGGCACCCAGGCGCGCGAGCTGGCGGGCGAGTGGCATATGCCGCAGATCGCCACCGGCGAGATGCTGCGCGAGGCGGTGGCGGCCGGCACGCCGCTGGGCCGCGAGGCCAAGCGCATCATGGACACGGGCGCGCTGGTGTCCGACGACGTGATGATCGGCCTGATCGCCGAGCGGCTGCGCCAGCCCGACGCCGCCCGCGGGTTCATCCTCGACGGATTCCCGCGCACGATCGCCCAGGCCGAGGCGCTGGACCGCCTGCTGAAGGACCTCGGGCAGAAGCTCGACGGCGTGGTCTATTTCAACGTCAGCGAGCCCGAGCTGGTGCGCCGGCTGACCGGACGCCGGCTGTGCCGCCAGTGCCAGACCGCGTTCCACCTCGTCTCGCGCTCCGCCCCGGCGCCCGGGGATCTGCGATCGGTGCGGGGGCGAGCTCTACCAGCGCGAGGACGACAGCGAGGCGACCGTGCGCCATCGCCTGCAGGTGTACGAGCGGCAGACCGCGCCGCTGCTCGACTACTATCGCCATCGCAACCTGCTGGCCACGATCCAGGGCGAGGGCGTCGATCGCGGACATCCGGGCCGACATCCGGCGCGCCGCGGAGGTCCGATGATCGAGCTCAAGTCGGCGCGCGAGGTCGGGCTCATGCGGCGGGCCGGTCACATCCTGGCCGACGTGATGGATCGACTGCGGGTCGGGGTGAAGCCGGGCATGTCCACGCTGGAGATCGACGAGGACGTCGAGGAGCTTCATCCGCGAGCGCGGGGCCAAGCCCGCCTTCAAGGGATATCGCGGCTTCCCGGCCACCGTCTGCATCTCGATCAACGAGGAAGTGGTGCACGGGATCCCCTCGGCGCAGCGCCGGGTCCAGGAGGGCGACATCGTCGGCCTGGACCTGGGGTGTATCGTGGAAGGGTATTACGCCGACTGGGCGTTCACGCTGCGCGGTCGGCGAGGTGCCGCCGCGGGTCCAGCAGCTGCTCGACGTCACCCGGGAGAGCCTCGAGCTCGGCATCAAGGAGTGCCGGCCGGGCCGTCGACTGTCCGACGTCTCGCACGCGATCCAGCAGCACGTCGAGAGCCATCGGCTTCTCGGTCGTGCGCGCCTTCGTCGGCCACGGCATCGGCCGGGCCCTGCACGAGGAGCCCCAGGTGCCGAACTTCGGCGACCCGGGCCGGGGACCTCAGCTGCGAGCCGGGGATGGTGCTGGCGCATCGAGCCGATGGTGACGATGGGGAGCTGGGAGGTCCGCATCCTGGACGACGGCTGGACGGCGGTGACGAAGGATGGCAGCCTGGCCGCCCACTTCGAGCACACGATCGCCGTCACCGACATGGGGCCCGAGGTGCTCACCGGCAAGAATGGCGGCGCCGCCGGCGGGGCGGCCTGAGAGCGCAGGGGATGCCAAAAGAAGACGCAATCGAGGTCGAGGGAACGGTGGTGGAGCCGCTGCCGAACGCGATGTTTCGCGTGGAGCTGGAGAACGGCCACCGGGTGCTGGCGCACGTCAGCGGCAAGATGCGGATGAACTTCATCCGGATCCTGCCGGGCGACCGGGTGAAGGTCGAGCTGTCGCCCTACGATCTGACGCGCGGCCGGATCACCTACCGGTTCAAGTAGGAGCGAGCGCATGAAAGTGCGACCGTCGGTCAAGACGCGGTGCGAGCACTGCAAGATCGTCAGGCGCCAGGGCGTCATGCGCATCATCTGCAAGAACCCGCGGCACAAGCAGCGGCAAGGCTAAGGAGGACCAGCATGGCGCGAGTGGCGGGAGTGGATCTGCCGCGCGAGAAGCGTGGTGAAGTGGCGGTCACGTACATCTACGGCATCGGGCGGTCGATCGCGACGCAGCATCCTCACCAAGGCCAGCGTGGATCCGGCCAAGCGGGTGAAGGCGTGGAGCGACGAGGAGACCGCGCGCGTCCGCGACATCATCGAGCGCGAGCTCAAGGTCGAGGGCGACCTCCGCCGCGAGATCTCGATGAACGTCAAGCGTCTCATGGACATCGGCGCCTATCGCGGGATCCGGCATCGCCGCGGTCTGCCCGTGCGCGGCCAGCGCACGCACACCAACGCGCGGACACGCAAGGGCCCGCGCAAGGGCGTCATGGTGAAGAAGAAGCCGACGGCCACGGCGTCCGCGCCGGCCGCGCCCAAGAAGGCAGGAGCATAACGGATGGCTGAGGCGCGCGAAGCCCGCTCCCCGGAAGAAAGGCAGCAAGAAGCGCGAGCGCCGCGAGGTTCGCACCGGCATCGCCCACGTGCAGGCCACGTTCAACAACACGATCGTGACGCTCACCGACAAGCAGGGCAACGTCGTGTCGTGGTCGAGCGCGGGCAGCGCGGGCTTCAAGGGCTCGCGCAAGAGCACGCCGTTCGCGGCGCAGATCGCGGCCGAGATCGCGGCCCGCAAGGCCATGGAGATCGGGCTCAAGCAGATCGAGGTGTTCGTGCGGGGCCCGGGCGCCGGCCGCGAGGCCGCCATCCGCTCGCTGCAGGCGGTCGGGCTGGAGATCACGGCCATCCGCGACGTCACGCCCATTCCCCACGACGGCTGCCGCCCGCCCAAGCGGCGGCGGGTGTAGGAGGCCGGCATGGCGCGATATCGTGACGCCAAGTGCCGGCTGTGCCGCCGCGAGGGCATGAAGCTCTTCCTCAAGGGCGCGCGCTGCTTCACCGACAAGTGCGCGATCGAGCGGCGGAACTATCCGCCCGGCATGCACGGCCTGCAGCGCGGCAAGCTGACGCCCTACGGCGTGCAGCTGCGCGAGAAGCAGAAGGCCAAGCGCATCTACGGCGTGCTGGAGAGCCAGTTCCGCAAGTACTTCCAGTGGGCGGAGAGCCAGAAGGGCGTCACCGGCGAGAACCTGCTCCGGCTGCTGGAGCTGCGCCTGGACAACGTGGTGTTCCGCCTGGGCTTCGCGGCCTCCCGCCGCGAGTCTCGCCAGATGGTGGCCCACGGGCACTTCCAGGTGAACGGGCGCAAGGTGAGCGTGCCGTCGTTCCTGGCCAAGGTCGGCGACGTCGTTCAGCTGCGGCCGACGTCGAAGATGGGGCCGCGGCTGGACGACAACGCCAACGCCGGCCGCGGGCAGCTGCCGCAGTGGCTCGAGCTCGACATCAACGCCAAGCGAGGAGTCATCCGGAGCCTGCCGCTCCGCGAGGACATCCAGATCCCCGTGTCCGAGCAGCTCATCGTCGAGCTGTACAGCAAGTAAGGAGACCGGGAGCGCATGCCACGGATTCCGTTCCAGAAGCCGAAGAAGGTCGAGTGGGAGATCCTGAGCGATCGGTACGGTCGGCTGGTGGCCGAGCCCTTCGAGAAGGGCTACGCGCTGACGGTCGGCAACTCGCTGCGCCGCACGCTGCTGTCCATCGTGCCGGGCGCGGCGGTGGCCTGGGTGCGCATCGAAGGCGTCAAGGCCGGGGACCCGAAGATTCCCGGCGTGACCGAGACCCTGACCGACGTGCTGCTGAACCTCAAGAAGCTGGCCATCCAGGTGCCCTCGGACGAGCCGCGGGTGCTGCGGATGGAGGTCAGCGGGCCGCGCGACGTGAAGGGCGAGGACGTGCCCGAGACGGGTGTCGAGGTCCTCAACCCCGAGGTGCACCTGTTCACGCTGGGCGCCGGCGCCCGGGTGGTGCTGGAGCTCGGCGTCGGGGTCGGTCGTCGCTACCAGGCGGCCGACGAGCCGGGTGGCACCACGCCGGCCGGGGCGATCTCGGTCGATGCCGCGTACTCGCCGATCACCCGGGTGGCCTACAACGTCGAGATGTCGCGGCTCGGCAAGATCACCGACTACGAGAAGCTGGTGCTGGAGGTCTGGACCAACGGCGCGGTCAGTCCCGACGACGCCCTCACGCGGGCCTCCACGTTCCTGCGCGATCACTTCTCGCCGCTGGCGCCGCCTGGCCCCGACGAGGACGAGGAAGCCGAGACCGGTGCGGGCGACGCCTTCCTGCGGGATGCGCTCGGCAAGACGCTGGAGGAGCTGGCCCTGCCCGCCCGGGCCATCAACGCCCTCAAGGGCGCCGAGCTGAACCTCGTCGCCGATCTGGTCCAGAAGACCGAGCTCGACCTGGCCGACGTCAAGAACCTGGGCGAGAAGTCGATCGACGAGATCAAGACGGCGCTGGCCGCGCTGGGACTGTCGCTCGGCATGCGGATCGACCCCAACGTGCTCGGGGCGCTCGGGCGCGGCGGCACCGGAGGACTTCGATGAGGCATCGTGTCGATGGCTACAAGCTCGGCCGGCTGACCCAGCACCGGTGGGCGATGTTCCGGAATCTGCTGGTGGGCCTGTTCCGCCACGAGCGCATCGAGACCACCGAGGCCAAGGCCAAGGCCATGCGCGGGCTGGCCGACCACGTCATCACGCTGGCCAAGCGCGAGAATCTCCACGCCCGGCGGCAGGTGCTCTCGCTCGTCCCCGATCACGAGGTCGTCGGCCGGATCTTCGACACCATCGCGGCGCGGTTTGCCGAGCGCCACGGCGGCTACACGCGGATCATCAAGGCGGGCGTGCGGCGAGGCGATGCGGCGCCGGTGGTGTTCCTCGAGCTGGTCGATCGCCCCGAGACGCCGAAGGACGGCGACAAGAAGGGCGAGAAGAAGGAAAAGGCGCCGCGTGGTGAGCAGGGCGAGGCGGGCGCCGGCGGCAAGCGCAAGAAGCGCGAGAAGGCGGCCGCCGCCTCCGCGTAGGCTCCGAATTACTCCCCCCGCCAGAGGCCGGTGGCCCTGGCGGGATTCTCACCACCCGGATACATTCTAGCCACCTTCCCGGGCCCTGGGGTGACGGTCCAGGCAAAATCGACACAATTCCCAGTAGATAGAAAACGGACCCTCGGACGCCGCCGCGGCACCTCTCTTGCGACACCCAGCGTCTTCGTGGGTGGATCAGAGCCCCTGGAGGGCCGGGCATGCTTGCAGCCGCGGTGAGTGCAGCAGAGCCGTCCGCATCGATCGATGCTCCACGCCCGGCGCGCGGTCTCCGCCTCGGCGAGCTGCTGGTGCGGGAAGGGTTCGTGACCGGCGCCCAGATCGAGGAAGCCTTGAAGATGCAGGCGAGCCTCGACCGGTACGTTCCGCTCGGCCACGTCCTCGTCGCGCAGCGGCTCATCAGCCGCGATCAGCTCGTGACGGTTCTCGAGCGCCACCGCCGCAGCACGCGACTGGGTGACCTGCTCGTCAAGAGTGGGGAGATCAGTCAGGAGCAGCTCGAGACCGGACTGGCCGAGCAGCGACGGGCCGGCCAGCCGCTCGGCGAGACGCTGATCCGCCTCAACTTCGTGACCGAGGAGCGCCTGCGGCTGGCGCTGTGCCGCCAGCTCCACATCCGGTTCTTCAACCTCGACGCGATCATCATCGACCCGACGCTACGGTCGCTGGTCAACGAGCGGTTCGCGCTCAAGTTCCGTGTCGTGCCGCTGGCGCGCGTGTCGAACACTCTCGTGGCCGCCATGGACGACCCCACGATGTCGCGGGTGGTGGACGACCTGCACCGCAGCACCGGATTGAGAATCGAGGTGATCACCTCGACGGCGGGCGCGATCACCCGGGCGCTCGAGCGCCTGTACCGGACCGAGATCACTCCGCGCCTGGACGCCGGCGGGGACGTCGACGTCATCGCCGAGCAGGAGCCGCTCGACCGCCGCCCGCCGAGCGGCCGGCGCATGGACAGCGCCGACGAGATCGTGCGCAAGCTCCTGCGCGTGGCGATCGACCGCGGCGCCTCCGACATTCACCTGGAGACGATCGAGGGCCGGCTGCGGGTGCGCTTCCGCATCGACGGCCTGCTGCAGCACTTCAATCTGGGCGACCTCGCCGAGGACCTGGTCCGCCAGCGGCCCGAAGTCTTGTCGCGGATCAAGATCCTGGGCAGCCTCGACATCGCCGAGCGCCGGCGGCCGCAGGACGGCAGCTTCCGCGCGCGCGTGCACTGCGGCGCCCGGATCGTGGCCATGGACTTCCGGATCTCGGTCATTCCCGGCTACTACGGCGAGAACGTCGTCATCCGCATCCTCGACCCGCGCAGCGCGCCGGAGTCGGTCGAAGCGCTGGGGCTGGCGCCGGCCATCACGGCGCGCCTGCAGCCGCTGATCCGGTCGTCGGCCGGCATTCTCCTGGTGACGGGACCCACCGGCTCGGGGAAGAGCACCACGCTGTTCGGCATGCTCAAGAGCGTCTACCGGCCGGAGATCAAGGTCGTCACCGCCGAGGACCCGATCGAGTACGTGTGCAACGACTTCTCCCAGCACGAGGTGGATGTGCGCGTCGGGAACACGTTCGCCCAGTACCTGCGCTCGTTCCTGCGCCACGACCCCGAGGTGATCATGATCGGTGAGATCCGGGACGGGGAGACCGCCGAGCTGGCGTTCCGGGCGGCCCAGACCGGTCACTTCATCATCAGCACCATGCACACCAACGACTCCATCGGCGCGATCAACCGGCTCAAGGACCTGGGCGTCGACGCCAACGTGTGCACCTCGGCCCTGCTCGGCGTGATGGCCCAGCGGCTCGTCCGACAGATCTGCTGGAACTGCAAGCAGGAGTACGAGCCCCCGCGCGCGCTGCTGGAGTCGGTCTTCGAGGTTCCGCCCACCGGCTTTCGCTTCTACCGCGGCGCCGGCTGCGACGAGTGCCATCACAGCGGCTACAAGGGGCGTCTGCTCATCTCCGAGCTGTGGACGCCGAGCGAGCGGGACGTGATGCTGGTCAACGACGGCGCGCCCTTCGACACGATCCAGGAATCGGCGCGCAAGAGCACGATCCCGATGGCCGACGACGTGGTGGGCAAGCTGCGGGACGGCCGCATCACGCTCGAGGAAGTGGTCCGCGCGGCCCCCCACACGACGATCAAGGCCCTTCGCACGATGCTGCTGTAAGAACCGAGGGGCGCCACGGCTTCGCCGGGGCGCCCTGAGCCCCCCTGGGGGGCTTGGGGGGCCCGTTCGAGGCCCCCCATCAAACTAAATGCGTTCGATGGCGGGGCGGCCGAGCAGGCCGTAGGGACGGACGAGGAGCACGACCAGCAGTACGACGTAGGACACGACGGTGCTGAAGCCGGCGCCGAGGATCGGGTCGAGGTAGCCCACCGTCAGGCTTTCCAGCACGCCCAGGCCGACTGCGCTGATGATCGTTCCCGGGATGCTATCGAGTCCCCCGACGACCACGATGGGAAACACCCTCAGCCCCAGGAGCACGAGGCTGAAGCCTCCACCCGAGGCCACGCTCCACAGCGTTCCCGCGACGGCGGCCAGGCCGCCCGCCATCGCCCAGGTGAGGCCGAGATGGCGATGGACGTCGATGCCAACGGCGAGCGCGGTCTGCTGATCGTCGGCCATCGCGCGCAGGGCCAGCCCGGTGCGGGTCGTCCGGAAGAACCAGGTCACCCCGGTGATGCAGACGACCGCCACCGCGGCGGCCACGAGCTTTTCCGGTGCGACGCTGACGCCGAGGATGGTCGGGGCCGGGAGGTCCGGCAACGGGATGCGTGACGGCACCCCGGCGAAGATCACCACCGTCGCGCCCCGAATCAGGATCCCGAGACCGATGGTGACCATGAGCAGGCTGATCAGAGGCCGGGCCACCAGCGGCCGGACCACGCCGCGGTTGAACGCCACCGCCAGCGCCACCATGCCAGCGATGCCCAGTCCCACGCCGCCGGCCAGGGGCAGCCCGAGACCGTACACGCCGGTGGCCACGAGCCGGGCCCCCAGCATCACCCACTCGCCGAGGGCGAAGTTGATCATGCGCGAGGCCTTGTACACGAGCACGAAGGCCAGCGCGACGAGCGCGTAGACCATTCCGGCCAGCGCTCCGTCGACGACCAGCGGGACGAAGAACGACACCGCTCGTGCTCGTCGCCGTCGCGGTGTCCGGTGACCCGTCCGCTCAGGCCAGCGGGAACCCGTACAGGTGCGCGGCGTTCTCGCACACGATCTTCCGCTGCACCGCGGCGGGCAGGTGCCCCAGCTCCCGCTCGATGTACTCGGTCGAGTCGGGCCACACGCCGTCCGGATGCGGGAAGTCCGAGCCCCACATGATCTTGTCGGCGCCCAGCTCGTCGAGCAGCTTGATGCCGATGGGATCGGTCTGATACGTGGCCCAGCACTGGCGCTTCCAGTACTCGCTGGGCGCCATCTTCAGCGACAGGTCCTTGAACTGGTCCTCCCACTCGGCGTCCATCCGCCAGATGATGTAGGGAATCCAGCCGATCCCCGACTCACCGAGCACCAGCCGGATGCGCGGGAAGCGCTCCAGCACACCGCTGAAGATGAAGGACGTCAGCACGTTGGCCATGTTGATCTGAAACGCGGTGATGTTGACGGCGAACGCCGCCCGCGCCACCGGCAGGTCGACCTTGGGCGCGTCGGGCGCGCTGGCCCGCGTGGGATCGGAGCCGATCAGGATCACCTTGCGGATGTGATCGGGGACGTAGCCGCCCACCGTGTGGAAGTGCAGCGGCAGGCCGGAGGCGTTCACCACCTCCCAGAGCGGATCCCAGTAGGGATCCCACAGCGGCTTCAGGTCGGCGGAGTTGGCGATGTCGAGCCCGGCGCAGCCACCGCGCTTGGCCACGCGCTCGACCTCGGCGATCGAGGCCTCGATCGGGTTGTTCGGAATCGACGCCAGCCCGGCGAAGCGCCCGGGCTGCGCCGCGCAGAAGTCGGCCAGCCACTCGTTGTAGACGCGCATGACCTCGACGGCGGCCTCGGGATCGTTGAGGCGGCTGCTGGCGCCGAGCACCCCGTACAGCACCTCGGCCTGCACGCCGTCGCGGTCCTGATCCTTGACGCGCAGATGCGGATCGGTGAGGCGGCGGATCCCGCGCAGGCCATCGTCGTAGAGTCCGGTGGCCGCCATGCGGTCGGCCCGGTGGATCTTGCCCGGAATGTACTGGCGGCCCGCCGACCCCATGCCGTTCACCATGCCCAGGCTGGCCCCGCGCTTCGTCGTCCACATGCGTCCCTTGGGCCCGTCGGTGACGTACGGCATCCGGTCCCGCAGGGCGGCCGAGGCGTTGGTGGTGAAGAGGTCAGGGGGCAGCCAGCAGAGGTCGACGTGGCAATCGGCGGAGATCCGTTCGTAGCGCATGGCCTAGGTCCTCCCGGTGATGCGTGGGGCCGGCGGCGCCCTCGGGCGGTGCCGCCGGCCCGGAGCGAGTTTACTTCAGATGCTGGCGGAAGTGGCCGAGCGTCCGGCGCCAGGCGTCGTCGGCCGCGGCCTTGTTGTAGGCGGCGGTGTTCTCGTCGTTGAAGAAGGCGTGGTCCACGTTGGGATAGATGTGGATCTCCGACTGCTTGCCAGCCTTCTTGATCGCGGCGTCGGTGTCCCTGGCCACCTGCGGCGTCACGAACCCGTCCTTCTCCGCGAAGAGTCCCAGCACCGGACCCGACAGCTTGCTGTAGTCCGGCTTCACGTTGGGATGGATGCCGTAGAAATTCACGGTGGCGCCCACGCTCGGATTGAGCGTGGCGGCGAACAGGGCGAGCTGACCGCCCATGCAGAAGCCGACCGCGCCGATCTTCTGCGTCGACGAGTGCGGCGCCAGGGCCGCCGCGGCGCCGCGCAGGTCCTTCTCGGCCTGGGCGATGTTCAGCGCCATGAAGAGCTTGCCGGCGCCGTCGGGCTCGCTGGCCGTCTGGCCGTGATACATGTCGGGCGCCAGCGCCGAGAATCCCTCGGCCGCGAAGCGGTCGCACACCTTCTTGATGTGGCCGACCAGGCCCCACCACTCCTGGATGACGAGCAAGCCCGGCCCCTTGCCGGATGCTGGAGTGGCCAGGTAGCCCTGGGTCGTGCCGCCGTTCGACTTGAAGTCCACCATCTTGCCGGGCATCGTCGACTCCTCCTGAACGCTGGGGTTGACGCTAGGCGGCGCCAGCGGGCGGCGCGGCCGTGGGCGCGATCTTCACCGCCGCGACCCGGCGGGCGTCGGCCTCGAGCACCGTGATGGTATACCCGGGGAGCTGCAGGACCTCGCCCATCCGGGGGATACGGTGCAGGGTGGCCAGGACCAGGCCGGCCACCGTCTCGTAGTCGTGCTTGGGCAGGCTCCAGTCCAGCGCCTCGTTGAGCTCGTCGATGTGCGTGCGGCCGCCCACCCAGTAGCTGCCGTCGGGAAGCTGCTCGACGGTGGCCGGCGTGCGATCGTGCTCGTCCTGGATCTCGCCGACGATCTGCTCGACGATGTCCTCCAGCGTCACGATGCCGGTGGCGCCACCGTACTCGTCCACCACGATGGCCAGCGGATTGCGGCCCTTCTGCATCTCGCGCAGCAGGTCGTCGATGCGCTTGGTCTCCGGCACGAAGGTCGGCTGGCGCATGAGCTCGGTCACCGTGCGGACCTGGGCGCCGCGGTTCAGGAGGTCCATGGCGGTGACCACGCCGATCACGTCGGTCTCGCGGGCGGCATGGATCGGGAAGCCGCGAGAAGCCGCGCTGCTGGATCAGCGCGATGGCGTCGCGGGAGCTGGCGGTGTCCGGCAGCATCACCACGTCGACCAGCGGCACCATCACCTCCCGCACGGTGGTGTCGCCGAGGTCGAAGATCTTGTCGATCATCTCGGCTTCCTGCGTGCTCACCGAGGCCTCGCCGGGCTCGAGCTGTAGCAGCGCCTTCAGCTCCTCGCGCGAGACGAACTGCCGCGTATTGGCGCGCGGGCCGCCCACGGCCCGCAGGGCCAGGGTCACCAGGGTGTTGGCCAGCGCGACGAAGGGCACGAGCACCCGCGACGCCCAGGTGAGCGGACGATACAGCTTCAGGATGAGGCTGGTCGCCCACTCGCGCGCCACCGCCTTGGGGATGATCTCGCCGAACACCAGCATCACGGGCGTCAGCGTGAGCGTCACCACCAGCGGCGCCACGCCCCCCAGCACCGGCAGCAGGGCGAAGGTCACCGCCGAGGCGGCCACGATGTGCGCGATGGTCACGCCCATCATCGCGGTGGACAGCAGGCGCTCCGGCTGACGGAACGACTCGAGATAGTGCGCGGCGACCGCGTTGCCCTCTTCGGCCAGATGGCGCAGGCGCAGCCGATTGGCCGCGATGAACGCCATCTCCGCCGCCGAGAAGAACATCGTGGCCAGCAGGCACACGAAGGCCAGCCACAGGAGCTGGGCGGTCACGCCGCCGCCTCCGTGGAGACCGGCTTGCGCAGGGCGATGAGCACCTCGACCACTCGCGTGCGCTCGACCTTCTCGACGGTGACCACCAGCTCCGGCGTCTCCCGCCGCTCCGACTTGCGCGGGACACGGCCGAACAGGTCGAGGACCCAGCCGCCGACCGTGTCGTAGGCCTCGTTGGAGATGCTGAGGCCGGCCGCCGCGTTCAGGTCGGCCACCGGCAGCTTGCCCGAGACGCGGAAGGTGGAGGCGTCCAGGCGCTGGATCAGGCGCTCGGGCTCGTCGTACTCGTCGGCGATCTCGCCGACGAGCTCCTCCAGCAGATCCTCGAGCGCCACCAGGCCGGCCGTCCCGCCGTACTCGTCCACCACGATGGCCAGGTGGAGCTTCTTGGCCTGGAACTCCTGCAGCAGCGCGTCGGCGCGCTTGGACTCCGGCACGAAGTACGGCGGGTGCAGGTGCGCGCGCAGGTCGAAGTCGGGCGGCAGCCCGCTGGCCACGTAGGGCAGGAGATCCTTGGTGTAGAGGATCCCGACGATGACGTCGATCGAGCCCTCGAACACCGGCACCCGCGAGTGGAGGTTCTCGCGCAGCGCCGGCAGGATCTCCTCGCGCGGCGTCTCGATCGTCGAGGCAGAACATGTCGGTGCGCGGCACCATCACCGAGCGCACCAGCGTGTCCTCGAGCTCGAACACCTTGTGGATCATCTCGCGCTCCTCGCGCTCGACGACGCCCTCGCTGGCGCCCACGTCCACCAGGGTCCGCAGCTCTTCTTCGGTCAGCTCCGGCTGGACGGTGCTCTCACGGCCCGCGAGCTGCACCGTCAGCGCGGTGAGGCTACCGAGCGCCGCGCGCACGGGGCTCAGCGCCTTCCCCAGCCACGCCACCGGCCGGCCGACCACGGCCAGGAACTGCTCCGGGTACTTCACCGCCAGCGTCATCGGCAGGACCTCGCCGAAGGTCGTGAGCACGATGACCATGCCGAGCATCTCGAGGATCAGGCCGAAGCGCGAGCCGACCAGCTGATCGGCGAGGTGGGCGGCCACCGCGGCGCCGCCGATGTTGATCAGCGTGATGCCGACCACCAGGGTGACCAGGAGATCGTGCGGGCGCTCGATCAGGGGCGGCGAGCCGCCGCTCTCGGAACGCTGGCCGGTCATGCGCTTGAGGCGTGCGCGGCCGAGGGAGAAGTAGGCCGCCTCGGCGCCGGTGAGCAGGGCCGAGCAGACGACCAGGGCGAAGAGCGAGAGTAGCTGGAGCAGGACGCTGTCGATCACGCGCCGGCTCCACTGGCGGCCGGCCGCGCGGCGAAGTGCTCGAAGCCCGCGCGCCACCGTCACCTCGCGCCCTCGCGAGCGCCAGACGGACGCCGCCGCCCGCCGTGACCTCGCCGATCGGGGTCAGATGCGATCCGGTACGCCTCGGCCAGGCCGCGCTGCAGCCGCGCGAGCGCCGTGGGCTCGCAGGCCAGCAGCAGCTCGTAGTCCTCGCCGCCACCGGTGGCCCACGCCAGCGGATCGGCGCCGAGCGCCGCGGCGACGCGCCCGCGTGGCGTCGTCGAGCGGGAGGCGCTCGACGTCGATCAGCGGCGCCGGCGTGACTCTCGGCGGCCAGGCGGCGGCAGATCGATGACCGACGCCGTCGGAGAGATCCATCATCGCGGTCACGCCACCGGCGGCGGCCAGCCACATGCCCTCGCGCACGCGGGGGTGGGGGCGCAGATGAGCGGCGGTCACCGCGGCCAGGGCCGCCGGCTCGACGACCGCTCGGTGCGGTCTGGCGCTCGAGCATCGCCAGTCCGGCCGCGCGATCGACCGAGCGCGCCGGTGACGGCGAGCGTGTCGCCCGGGCGCGCGGTCGAGCGCAGCAATGGTGCCGTCGCTTCGCCGAGCAGGGTGACGTTGATCATCCAGCCGGACGGTGACGACGAGGTGTCGCCACCCACGATCACGGTGTCGTGCGGCGGACGCGAGCTCGAGCGCGCCCGCGTAGAAGGCGTCGATCTCCTCGGCGGTGGTGCCGTCGGCTCCCGCCAGCGCCACCAGCGCCCAGCGCGGCCGCCCGCCCATCGCCGCGATGTCGGAGAGGTTCACCGCGAGGGCCTTCCAGCCGAGGTCGGCGGGCTCGGCCCAGCGCCGGCGAAAGTGCACGTCCTCGATGAGCAGATCGGTCGTGGCGAGCAGACGGGTCCCCGGGGCGTCTCCAGCACCGCGCAGTCGTCGCCGATCCCCACCCGGACGCCCGCGCCCGTCGTACGGGCGGCCAGCTCACGGATCCGCCGGACGAGCGCGTCCTCGGTACTTCGGCCGGCGCTCACGAGCCGACCACGGCCGGCGTCGGGGCCCGAGGAAGTTGCGCCAGCAGGCGCTTGCCCTCGACGGTCAGGATGGACTCGGGATGGAACTGAACGCCCTCGATGGGAAAGTGCCGGTGACGCAGTCCCATGACGTCGCCGTCCTCCGCCCACGCGGTGACCTCGAGGTCGTCCGGTACGGTGTCCGGGCAGGACGACGAGCGAGTGGTAGCGCGTGGCCACGAACGGGTTGGAGAGGCCGGCGAAGACGCCGCGCCCGTCGTGGCTGATCTGCCGACGTCTTGCCGTGCATCTGCACGCTGCGCGCGCGACACCGTGGCGCCGAAGGCCTGGCCGATCGACTGATGGCCGAGGCACACGCCGAGAATCGGCGTGGTGGGCGCCGAGCCGTCGGATGACCTCGAGGGACACGCCGGCCTGGTCGGGGTTGCCGGGACCCGGCGAGATGACGATGCGCTCGGGCGCTCATGCCGACGATCGTCGTCCAGCGTCGATGCGCGTCGTTGCGCACGACCTCCAGCGTCGGCGCCGAGCTCGCCGAGATACTGGACGAGGTTGTAGGTGAAGGAATCGTAGTTGTCGATGACGAGGATCATCGGCTCACCGGTACGGTGCGGCGGCCATCCGCAGCGCCAGGATCGAGACCGCGCGCCTTGGAGCACGTTTCCAGCCACTCGGTCTTCGGGTCGGAGTCGGCGACGATGCCGGCGCCGACCTGGATGGAGGCGCGCTTGCCGTGACAGACGATGGTCCGGATGGTGATGCAGGAGTCGAGGTTGCCGGAGTACGAGACGTAGCCCACCGCGCCCGCGTAGGGCCCGCGCTGGGTCGGCTCGATCTCGTCGATGATCTCCATGGCGCGGATCTTGGCGCGCCGCTCACCGTGCCGGCCGGGAAGGTAGGCCTGGAGGACGTCGAGGGCGTCGCGGTCCGCGCGCTTGAGCTTGCCGATCACGTGGCTCACCAGGTGCATGACGTGCGAGTAGCGCTCGACGCCCATGAACTCGGTGACCTTGACCGAGCCCAGCTCGGAGACGCGGCCCACGTCGTTGCGCCCGAGGTCCACGAGCATGACGTGCTCGGCGCGCTCCTTGGGATCGCGCTTCATCGTCTCTTCGATCGCCAGGTCCTGGGCCTCGGTCGCGCCGCGGGGATGCGTCCCGGCGATCGGACGCAGCTCCACCCGATCGCCCTCGACCCGCACCAGCACCTCGGGCGAGGAGCCGACGATGGTCGTCGGGCCCAGTCGAAGATAGAAGAGATAGGGCGACGGGTTGATGGTCCGGAGCGCGCGGTAGACCGTGAACGGATCGGCGTCGAGACGACAGTCGAGACGGCGCGACAGCACGATCTGGTACGCATCGCCGGCCGCGATGTACTCCTTGGCCCGCCGCACGGCGTCCGAGAACTGCCGACTCGTCCATGGTCGAGGTGAAGCCTTCCTCGCCGAGCGCGATCAGCGGTCCCGGCGCGGTCAACGCGGCGCCACGGCGGCGCGCGCCGGCCGCGCCAGCTTCGCCAGCGTCATGCCGATCCGGACGGCGGCGTCGTCGTAGGCCCGGTCCAGGGCGGCGGGGTCGCCGCTTGTCCACGTGGGCGTTGGCGATGACCAGCAGCCGGTGGCGGAGGTTGTCGAAGACGAGCAGCGTATCGCTGAACATGAAGACCGCGTCGGGCAAGCCCGAGGTCGTCGCGCGTCGTGCGCGGCAACCGCTCCATGTGCCGCACCATGTCGTAGGCGAGGTAGCCCACCGCGCCGCCCTGGAATCGGGGCAGGCCGGGAACCGCGACCGGGCTGGAACTCTCCGAGCAGCGCTGCGCAGCGCCTCGAGCGGATTGCCATCGGGCAGACGCTGGGGCGGCGTTTCCGCGGCGGAGGGTGATGCGACCGTTCTTCGCCGTGAGGACCATCAGCGGGTCCGTGCCGAGGAACGAGTAGCGAGCCCAGACCTCGCCGCCCTCGACGGACTCCAGGAGAAACGAGTAGGGTCCCGGCCGGAGCCGCAGATAGGCGGACAGCGGCGTGTCCAGGTCCGCCGGGAGCTCGGCAAACACCGGGCACGAGGTTCCCCTGTGCCGGCGAGGATGCGAAACTCCTCCCGGGTCGGGGACAGCGGCGGGACTGCCTACGCCGGCGGCACTGATGCGAAGCCCAGCACTACGCGCTACTGAGGCCAGCGCGTCCAGCTTTTCCTTGAGCTTGGCCTTGGGCACGGCGCCGATCACCTGGTCGACGACCTTGCCGGCCTTGACGAACAGGATCGTCGGGATCGAACGGATCCCGTAGCGCGCCGGCCAGCCCGTGATTCTCGTCGACGTTGACCTTCGCGAGGGTGACTCGCCCAGCCGACTCGCGCGCTGAGCTCCTCCAGTACGGGCGCGATGGCCTTACAGGGCCCGCACCACTCGGCCCAGAAGTCGACCATCATCACCCCGGAGTGCTGCTGAGGGTCTCGTCGAAGTTTTCTTCGGTCAATTGGACGGTCGTCGAGTCAGCCATGCGGGGTCGTCTCCTCCGCTAAAAAGTCAACGTCTACGCTAACATTGACGACGCACGCCAGCGCAACTTGCCCGCGTCGAGGAAACCCTTGTCAGTGTGGCAAGCAGGCACTGCTAGAGTGGGAAATACCCTATGGAACCCGCGAAGATCCTCGTAGTCGACGACGAGAAATCGATCCTGCTTCTCCTGAAGGAAGCCCTGTCGCAGTGGGGGTACCAGGTGACCTGCGCGTCCTCGGCGACCGAGGCCCTGGAGCTGCTCAAGAACGGGCTCTTCGACGCCGCTCATCAGCGACGTCCGCATGCCGGACATGAGCGGCCTGGATCTGCTCCGGGAGATCCGCAAGCAGGACGAGTCGATCGAGGTCGTCATGATGACCGGCTACCCGACCATCGCCTCGGCCGTGCAGGCCCTCAAGGAAGGGGCCTACGACTACCTCTCCAAGCCGCTGATCCTGGACGAGCTCCGCCACCTCATGGCGCGGCTGATGGAGCGCCGGTTCCTTCGGGGCGAGGTCAACACGCTGCGGGCCCGGCTGGGTGAGGAGCTGGCGGTCAGCGACCTGGTCGGGTCTTCGGGCGCTCATGCAGAAGGTCAAGGAGATCATCGGCAAGGTCGCGGTCACGGACTCTCCGGTGCTGATCGAGGGCGAGAGCGGTACCGGCAAGGAGCTGGTCGCCGCCGCCATCCATCGCACGTCGGCCCGGGCCAAGCGGCCGTTCATCCCGGTGAACTGCAGCGCGATCCCGCCGGACCTGCTGGAGTCCGAGTTCTTCGGTCACGTCCGCGGCGCCTTCTCGGGCGCGGTCGCCGACGCGCTCGGCCTGTTCCGCGGGGCCGACGAAGGTACGATCTTCCTGGACGAGATCGCCGAGCTCTCGCCCGCGCTCCAGGTGAAGCTGCTGCGCGTGCTGCAGGAGATGCAGGTGCGGCCGGTGGGCTCGACCAAGGCGTTTCCCGTCGACGTGCGCGTCATCGCGGCCACCAACCGCGATCTCGAGCGCGCGATGACCGAGGGCTCGTTCCGGCAGGATCTGTTCTACCGGCTGAACGTCGTGCGGATCACGCTGCCGCCCCTGCGTGACCGGCGCGACGACATCCAGGTGCTCGTCACCCACTTCCTGCGCCGCTTCAACCGGCGGTTCCATCGCGAGGTGACGCGGCATCGCCCCCGACGCCCTGGCGGTCCTGACCGCCTACACGTTCCCCGGCAACGTGCGCGAGCTCGAGAACCTCATCGAGCGCGCCTACGCCATGGGAGCGCGCGAGCAGATCACGCTGAGCGACCTGCCCACGCTGGGACGCGGCTCCGATCGCGACGCCGTCGTCCGTGGCGGCCGGGTCCGCAGTCCGTGCCGACCCTGGCCGACGTCGAGCGCGAGCTGATCCTCAAGGCGCTGGCCGTCCACAAGGACGACAAGGAAGCCGCCGCCCGCGCGCTGGGCATCTCCCGGCGGACGATCTACCGCCGCCTGAAGGAGTACGGAGTCCTCTGAGCCGCCGCTAGCTTCCGCCCGCCGACGGGCGGCGTCCGACTCACCCTCCGGATCGCTCCAAACTCCCGCCGAACTGAGACATTTCCTGACGCGAAGTCATTGCGTACTGCCGAAAGCCGTCAGCGCCGGTGCCGGACAGGCACGATGGGCTCCCAGGCACAACCCAGGAAGCCCAGTGTTTTCGCAATTTGAGGCTTGGCACGATGGACGCAATCAGGCCGCCTCATGCTGGAAACGGCGTTCTCTCAAGCAGCGGCAGCGAGGCTCGAAGTAGCAATTGGTCTCAGCACGCAATCCGATCCCGACAAGGCGATCGCCGAGGCGGCAAGTATCGCCGGCCGGCGGCTCGGGACCGCGCTTCCTGATTTTGCGATGGTCGTTACCGCGGGCGCGGCGGCTCGGAATGCCGTCGGAAGCCTGCGCGATGTCCTTGGACACATTTCGGTGGCGGGTGGAGCTGCCACCGCTCTGTTGACGGATCACGGCCCCCTGAGGGAAGGCGCACTGGTCGTCGGCGTCGCAAACGCCGATGGTGCTGCCAGCGGCGTGGCTGCTACGTCCGGTCGTAACCTCTGCGACGCAGGACAGGCGGCAGCTCGCCTCGTCCTGGCTGGCTGGCCCTTCCGCGCACGGTATCCGCGCGGCCTGGCCTTCGCCTTCGCGCGTCCGGTTGGCGACAATCCGGCGCAGACGTTCCTCACCGCCTGGCGCGACTTCATGGGGCCTAAGATGCGCACGCTCTGTTCTGTGCTGGAGGGGCCGGTGGTGTACGGGCGGGCCGACACGCCGCCTCTCGCCAGCGTTGCCTCCGTCGAGGCGCCCTATGCCTCGGGAATCGGCTACACCGATGCCGCATCCGTCGATGGCGTACCTCCTTCGCCGGAGACGATGGTGCACGGTGCTGCCGACGCGATGCTGACCGCGGTCAAGCGGCTCGAGGGCCGTCCGCCCCGGGTCGTGGTGGTGGTCGAGAGCGCGGCCCGTTACCAGATGCTCGGCTCGGCCGTGGCATCGGAGTGGGCGGCCATGCGCGCCGAGCTCGACGAGCGGACGCCCTGCGTGGGCTGGCTCGCGGGTCGGGCCGCCGCGTACGGTCGGGGTGTGCAGCCGACCGACGCGCCGGGCGAGCTCCTGGTCGTCGCGCTGGGCGACAGCCCCAAGAGCTAGAGCGCTGAAGCTGGAGTTGTTCTAGATCGGGGGGAGCGCGCGCCGCTCCCCCCGATAGCCTCCCGCCAAGAACCCCCGAGCGACTTTTCTCGATCGATTGCGCGGGCGACGACCGCGCTCGCAGGGCGGCGATTGGCGGGCTCTCTCGCTGACCTCGTCACCACGCCCGGCCAGCGTCGGCCGTGGCCGACGGGGCGAACGGCGGGGAGTCTACGCCGTGGACGCGGGCTCGGTCAGTGACGCGGGCCGGTCGTGGGGCGCGGGACGTCCAGGATGGTGACGGGGACGGTGTCGGCCGCGACGGGGCGGCCTCAACGTGAACCAGACCTGCCACGGCACGCACCAGCGCGTCACGGTGCCGACGCGAGGGATGCCCTTGGCCTCGGTGGCCGCGATGGTGTCGCCGTTGTCCACCCGGTGAATGCCGACGACCTCGCGAAAGCCTCGCGCCACCAGCGTCGGCGCCATGGCGGTCGCCATCCGTCGCGTGATGCCACGCCGTCTGAACGCCGGCACCGTGTACTCGTCCACCATGAAGATCTGATCGGGCCGCAGGCGCACGAATCCCTCGACGCCGGGATGGACCAGTGTGGACAGGCACCGGTACGACACCGGCTGCCCGTCGATCAGCGTCAGAAAGAAGCAGTAGCGCGGCCCGCACCACTCGGCCAGGATCTCCGGCGTCATTCGCCGACCGTGAACGCGCCCATGGCGGGCAGGTCGGCGGCGGCCGCGAACCGGAACTCCTCGCGTGCCGGCCGGGGCTGGCCAGTCCAGGTAGGGCTGCAGGTCCTCGCTCGTCATGTACCAGCGCTGGCGGCCGGCGACGTAGGTAGCGAGGAACTTTCCGAGGGAGCGCGCCAGGCCGTTGTTGCGCAGGTAGAGCCACGCCTCGCTCGGACTCGGCAGAGGTCTCGACGGACTGGACACGGGGGCAGGTCTAGCCCGGGCTCATCAAGCGATGCAGGCCAGCAACGCGAGTGCCACGCCCTCCGGTGTGGTTGACCCCCGTGAAATCCGGGTGTTGGCTGGTCCGCTCGGCGTCGTGGAGGTCGGCGCCGCACCCAAACACGGCAGGTGGCTGCATACCGTGAGATGTCGGTAGTCGGTTCCGCACCGGATCCGTGCGTTTTCCTTGGGGGGGTCGCCACCGCCCCTCGTAGACTCGGGTGTGGACCCCGTGGTGAGCGACACCACCCCCCCGCCGCGCTCCTGGCTTCGATGGATCTTGCCGGCGATCCCGGTGGTCTCGGCGTTCGTCCTGGCGCTGACGCAGATCGACGATCCGGACGCCTTCACCCACCTGGCTCTGGGCCGCGACCTCGTGCAGCACCGAGGGCTGCCCGCCCACGAGCCGTTCTCGTTCGGGAGCCTCGACCGTGCCGTACTACAACTCCGAGTGGCTCTTCGACGTCGTGCTCTACCTGGGATATCTCGCCGGCGGCGCCGCCGGTGTGATCGTACTGAAGTCGGCCATCGTCGCCCTCGTGGCCTGGATCCTGTGGCTGGACTCCCGGCCGGCAGAGGGCTCGGAGTCCGAGTCGTCGGCCGGGCAGCTGGTGCGGGCCGCCGTGCTGACTGCGGTCGTGGTCATGATGCACCACCGCTTCGTCGAGCGGCCCGACATCGCCCTGATGGTGTTCCTGGCGTTCACGATCTACGCGCTCAACGCGTGGATCCGCGCGGGCCGGCGCTGGATCTTCTGGCTCCCGGTGGTGCAGCTGGTCTGGGCCAACTCACATCCGAGCATCATTGTCGGGCTCGTGCCCTTCGTCGCGGTGCTAGGCGGTGGCGTCGCGCTCCAGGTGGGAGCGTGGCTCGTCGCGCGATGGTGGCGGATCCCCCCGGCGTCGATTCCCTCGTGGCGTCGCCTTGGTGTCGTTGCGGCCGTGCTCGTCGCCGTGCTGGCGGCGTCGGCCATCAACCCGTATCGCTTCGATGCGCTCACGCTGCCCTTCAAGCTGGCCGATCAGCCGTGGTTCCGGCAGGAGATCCTCGAGCTGCAACCCCCGCGGCCCGGGGCGTGGCCCGGGCCCTTCGCGGTCACGGGTCTGCTGCTGCTGAGCTTCGCCGCCACCGTTGCGCAGGCTCCGCTGATTCCCGCGCTGCTGGCGCTGCCGTTCGTGCGTCTCGGCCTCTCGGCCGTGCGCTTCGTGTTCCTGCTCGAGCTGGTCGCCGGGCCCATCGTGGCGCGCAATCTGGCCGGCCTGAGCGCGCGTGTGTCCGGACGGCTCGGCGCGCGGCTCGTGCTCGGCGGCGCGACAAGCGCGGTCGCGCTCGCGATCGTGGCGGTCGTGGCGACGGCAACCGGTGTGGGACCGCTCACCGACACGCGCAAGGCGGCCGGCTTCGGCGTCAACGTCCGCTGGGTGCCCGAGGGCGCGCTCCGCTACCTCGATGCCCGCGGCGTCGAGGGGCGCCTGTTCAACGCGTTTCACTTCGGGGGCTACATCGAGTGGCGCGACCTTCCGCGACGGGCCGCGATCATCGATGGGCGCGGTCACGCCGACGGCGGACTGCTCGAGGAGATCCACTTCGCGCGCGTCTATCCGGAGCACCTGGAGCGGTTGCGCGAGCGCTACGGCCTGCAAGCCGCCGTGATGGACTATCCCTCGTACTCGGGCGCCCGCGCCGAGGACGTGCTGGGTCCAGACGCTGACGCGGCGCTGACCTCGCCCGACTGGGCGCTCGTCTACTGGGACGACGTCGCCCTCGTGTATCTGCCGCGTCGCGGACGCCACGCCGCGACCATCGCGCGCGACGAGTATCGCCTGGTGAAGCCAGCCAACGGCGCGGCGGGCATCGCGCGCCTGATCGAGGACCCGACTCGCGCGGCGCTGGTGCGGGCCGAGCTGGCGCGCAACGTTCGAGAGACCGACTCGTCGCTGGGCTGGCTGCTGTCGGGGTACGCCGCGCCCGATCCCGACGCGGCAATTGCGGCCTTCGACCGGGTCCGTGACCCCGCGCACCGCTTCGAGGCCGAGCAGGCCATCGCCAGCGCCTACTGGCGCAAGAAAGATTTCGCGCGGGCGACCGAGACGTTCGACCGTGCGATCGCCATCGAGACCGCCGCGCCGATTCTCTACAACGCCGGCCTGGTGCGGGCGCAGGCCGGCGACGATCGCGGCGCGATCCGCTACTGGCGTCGAGCGCAGCGCGCCGATCCGGCTCTGGCCCCGGTGTACCTGGCACTCGTCGACGCGTACCGGCGGCTCGGCGACGAGGCCGCGGCCGGAGATCTGGGGCCGGCGTTCCTGGCCGCGGCGACCCGCGCCAAGCTGGACCAGCACGTCGACGCCGCGCTACGTCTGATGTCGGCTGGCCGGACCCGTCGAGGCCGACGCCGAGGTGGCCGCCGCCCTGCGGCTCGATCCACGCAGCGCCGCCGCGCTGAGCGCGCAGGGCTACGTGCGGATGGCCGAGCGGCGGCTCGACGAGGCAGTGCAGGCCCAGCAGGGCGCGCTGGCCGTGGATCCTCGGTACGCGCGCGCCCACTGGGCCCTGGCCCAGCTCGCGCGCGCCCGCGGTGACGAAGCGACCGCGCGCGAGCATCTGCGCGCCTACGTGAAGCTCGCCCCCCGTACCTACGAGGCCTGGCGAGCCCGGCAGGAGCTGGCCGCGGTCAGATGACCTCCGGGGTAATTGCATTCCCGCCGACTCGCGCGGAGGATGCACTCAGGAGGAGCCCCCCGTCATGGAGTCCGCCCCGCCGCTTCGCATCGCCTTCGCGGGAGCTTTCGCCGCTCGCCTCGAGGCGCCGGTGCGATCTCACCTGGACGTGCCGTGCGACGTCATCGTCGACGACGAGCGCGGCATCGTCTCGCGGCTCGCCGATGTCGACGTCCTGGTGACCATGGCGTTCACGCCGGAGATGGCCGCGGCCTGCCGCCGACTGAAGCTGGTGCAGGTGCCCGGCGCCGGTCTCGATCGGATCGAGCGGGCGGCGGTACCGGCCGGTACGCACCTGGCCAACGCTTACGGTCACGACGTGGGCATCGCCGAGTACGTGATCGGCGCGATGCTGGCGCTCACCCGGAGCTTCGGCCGGCTGGATGCGAGCCTGCGCCGCGGTGTGTGGGAGAGTCAGTGGAATCCGGCGATGCCTCCGCCGCCGGTGTGGCCGGAGCTCGCGGGCAAGACGCTCGGTATTCTCGGCTATGGCCGGATCGGGCAGGCGCTGGCCCGCCGCGCGCGGGCCTTCGACATGGTTCTCTGCGCCATCCGCCAGCATCCGGCGGGATCCGATCGCGACGGGCTCGCATTCCTCGGCGGGCCGGACGCGCTCGACGAGATCCTGCGCCGGGCCGACTATCTCGCGATCACGCTCTCACTCACCGAGGCCACTCGCGGACTCCTCGGTGAGCGCGAGCTGGGCATGCTGAAGCCGAGCGCGATGCTGATCAACGTGGCGCGCGCCGACATCCTCGACGAGGGGGCGCTCTATCGAGCGCTGGCCGAGGGCACGATCGCGGGCGCCGCGCTCGACGTGTGGTATCGGTATCCGACCGGAGCGGACCCCACGCCCCCCAGCCGCTTTCCATTTCACGAGCTGCCGAACGTCCTCATGACGCCCCACGTGTCCGGCTGGACCGAGGGGATGCTGACGGCGCGTGCGAAAGTCATCGCGGAGAACATTCACCGGACCACACGGGGCGAGCCTCCGGTCAATCTGATCGCGGCCCCGGCGTAGGAGGGGGAGGCGCTCTGCTGTAGAGTTCAGTCGCGTGCGTCTGCCCTTCTTCTACGGCTGGATCGTCGTCGCCGTCGCCTTCGTGACCGTCGCGCTGGGCGTCAACGCGCGCACCGCCTTCTCGCTGCTCTTCCCGCCGATCCTCGACGAGTTCGGCTGGGAGCGCGGAGTCACGGCCGGCGCGTTCTCGTTCGGCTTCCTGGTGTCGGCGGTGCTGAGCCCGGCCCTTGGTCGGTTGATGGATCGTCGCGGGCCGCGCCTGGTGATGGAGATGGGCGTGGTCCTCGTCGCCGCCGGCCTGCTTCTGGCGCCGCTGGTGCATCAGCGCTGGCAGCTCTACGCGACGCTCGGCGTGCTGGTCGGCGGCGGCAGCGTCTGCCTGTCGTACACGGGGCAGTCGCTGTACCTTCCCAACTGGTTCGTGCGCCGGCGGGGTCTGGCGATGAGCCTCGCGTTCTCCGGCGTCGGCGTGGGCTCGATCGTCCTGTTTCCCTGGGTGCAGACCGTCATCGTGGAAGCGGGCTGGCGGACGGCCTGCTGGATGCTCGGTCTCCTCGTGCTGGTGGTGCTGGCGCCGCTCAATCTGCTGGTGCGGCATCGCCCCGAGGATCTGGGCCTTCAGCCCGATGGCGACCCTGCCTCACGCGCGGCCGCCGGCGGCCGGCCGGCGAACGTGGTCGATCAAGCCTGGGTGGCGGTCGACTGGACGCTTGCCCGTGCGATGCGGACCGCTCGCTTCTGGTGGATGGCCGCAGGATTCTTCACCGGCCTGTTCGCCTGGTACGCGGTGCAGATTCATCAGACGAAGTATCTCGTCGAGGTCGGCTTCAGCCCGGTGCACGCGGCCTGGGCGCTGGGCTTCGTGAGCCTGGCGGGCATCCCCGGTCAGATCGCGCTCGGCCAGCTCTCGGATCGGATCGGGCGTGAGTGGGTGTGGACCATCGGGTGCCTCGGGTTCGCGCTCTGCTTCGGCGCCCTGCTCGGTTTGCGCCACATGCCCACCCCGGTGCTGCTCTACGTCATGGTGGCCGCGCAGGGCATGCTCGGCTACGGAATGACCTCGGTCGTCGGGGCGATCCCGGCCGATATTTTCCAGGGGCCACGCTACGGCAGCATCTTCGGTGTGCTGATGGTGGCCGCCATCGGCGGCGGCGCCGTGGGGCCCTGGCTGACCGGCACGCTGCACGACGTCACGGGCAGCTACGACCTCGCGTTCGTGGTCTCGATCGCGTCCAGCTCGTTCTCGGCCCTGGCGATCTGGCTCGCCGCGCCGCGCCACGTACGCGCCGTCGCGGGCCGCGTGCATCGGGTACAGTAGCGGCCATGAGCCAGCCACGACCGACCGCGCTGTCGATGAACGCCGCCGCCATCGCGTCCCTGCTGCGCCAGCGCAAGGAGACCGTGGCCGTCTCGGAATCCTCCGCGGGCGGGTTGATCTCGGCGGCGCTGCTCGCCATCCCGGGAGCCTCCGCGTACTTCCTGGGCGGTGGCGTCATCTACACGCAAGCGGCTCGGCGCGGCCTGCTCGGCGTCGCCGACTCGGCCATGACCGGCATCCGCTCGAGCAGCGAGCCCTACGCCCAGCTGAAGGCCCGCCGCATCCGCGAGCTGCTGGGCGCGACGTGGGGGCTGTCCGAGACGGGCGCGACCGGCCCCACGGGCAATCGCTACGGCGATGCGGCCGGCCACGCCTGCATGGCCGTCGCCGGTCCGGTCGAGCGGGTGATCACGCTGGAGACTCGGAGCGACGACCGCGAGGCCAACATGTGGGCGTTCGCGCGGGCCGCGCTGGAGCTGTTCGAGGCCGCGCTGCGCGCCGCTCCCGCCAGCTAGCTGTCGGCGCGGTCGTCGACGCGCGACGAGACGAGCGCCAGCTCCTGCGCGAGGTTCTTCACCTGGCTGGTGAGCCGCGAGATGATCACCGAGTAGTGGACGGCAATCGCGAAGAGGAACAGCACAGCGAAGAGCAGCAGCGTGTTGATGGGCGTGGCGGCGCCGATCACCCCGGTGACGAGCCGCAGCAGCGGGAACCACACGACGAGCAGGACCATGATCGCCGCGGTCAGGAGCCACAGCCAGGAGTACTCCTCGCGCAGGCGCCGCCGGCGGACCAGCTCGAGGATCAGCCCGAAGCTCACGAGCGAGATGAGCAGGGCGAAGATCGTCTGGTGTAGCGTCAGTCCGTCCATCTCAGGATCCTTTCCGCGCGGATACTTCCCGCCGCAGCGGGGCCAGCGAGACCGACAGCAGCATCTTGAACACGTAGTACACGGGAGCCAGGCCCGCGTGCATCGAGCGGCCACCCGCGCGCGGGTACATCCGCACCGGCACCTCGGCGAGGCGGAAGCCGGCCCGGCGTAGCGTGATGAGGACGTCGGCGTCGGCGTAGTCGGTCGGGTACCACTCGGTCGCGACGAAGCGCACCACGTCGCCGCTCAGCGCGCGGAATCCCGACGTCACGTCCGAGAACCGCATGCCGGTCACCAGCCAGGCCAGCAGACCGAACAGTCCCATCCCGATGCGCCGCACGAACCCCGGCTGGTAGTCACCGCCGCCCAGGAACCGCGAGCCGATCGCCACGTCAGCCTCACGCCGGGCGATGACGCCGAGCAACGCCGGCAGGTCGGCCGGCTCGTGCTGGCCATCGCCGTCGAGCTGGGCGACGCAGTCGTAGCCCTCACGCACGGCGAGCTTGTAGCCGGTCTGGGCGGCGACGCCCGCGCCCAGGTTGAACGGCAGGGCCACGACGCGGGCGCCGGCGCGACGGGCCACCGCCACCGTGTCGTCGCTCGAGCCGTCGTCGACCACGAGCACCGGGACGTCGGGCACCGCCTTGCGGACGCCGGCCACCACGCGGCCGATGCGCCCGGCCTCGTTGAAGGCGGGAATGATGATCAGCGACTTCATCGCCGGGCTGCTCCCTCGGCCGCCCGGCGCGCCACCATCTCGCGCCAGGGCACGGTGACCGCGTTGACGTGGGCCAGGGCGTCCGGGCCGGTGTTGGCCAGGACGTCGAGCGCGGTGACATAGGGCTCGAAGGCGCCGTGCATCTGCGGGATAGGGCGAGAGGTCGTAGTCCATGTACTCGACCGCGATCCCGGCGGCGTCGAACGCTTCGTGCTCGAGGTAGTCGAGCGCACCGTGGCCGGTGACGTAGCCCGTGGCGCCCAGCGATCGGCAGACGGCGAGCACGCGCTCGGTGCCGGTCCCGCCGATGTTCATCGCCGAGGCGCGCAGCGTCCGGCGCGTGAGGCCGAACAGCTCGGCCATCTGCAGCGTGGTCGTCACGGTCAGGTCGGCCAGCCGCGCCCACGCGCGCCCGCCGAGCGTGGTCAGCAGCGGCTCGATGCGGGCGGCGAAGGGGGCCTGCTGGAACGCGCCCCGGATGGCCGCGCAGTGGCGCGCCGGCCAGCCATCGTCCAGGATCTCCGTCTCGTCGATGCGCTGGCCGAAGCGGCCGCTCTTGCGGACCGGTACGGAGAGCCAGCGCCGGCCGCCGGCGGTCTTGAGCTGCACCCGCGCGAAGAAGCTGCGGCTCGTGTTGGAGGTGAACTGCACGTCGTCGTAGAAGACGAAGACGTCGGCGGCCTTCATGAGCGCGAAGAACCCGCGCCAGGGCAGGTAGCAGGGCTGGTTGATCGCGACGATCATGGCGTCTCGAGAAAGTACGCCATGACCAGCACGTCGACCGCGCCCTCCGGCCGGACGAGCTGACGGCGCAAGACGCCCTCGGTCTGAAAGCCGATGCGCCGGTAGAGCTCGATGGCGCGCGGATTGTCGGCGGCCACCTCCAGCAGCACCTTGCGCAATCCCAGCGCGGCGGCGCGCTCGAGCATCAGCCGCAGCGTCTCGCCGCCCACCCCGCGGCCCCAGCAATCCTTCTCGCCGATGACCACGCCGAAGTAGGCGGTGCCGGAAGCGCGATCGATCCGGATGAGGTTGGTGAGGCCGACCAGTCGCCCACTGCTGCGCAGCTCCACCGCGAAGGTCAGGCGGCCGGGATCCGTCGGGTCGGTGACCGCGCGGAGCCAGCGGCGCGCCTCGCGGGGCCCGAAGACACCATCGCCCCACAGTGCGCCGCGCCGCAGCTCGCCGTCGCGGCGCCAGGTGATCACGCGGGAGAGGTCGCGTCCCTGGAACGGGCGAAGCCGCACCTGCTCGCCGACGATCGGGCGCAGGCGGGAGCGGGCGATCACGGGAAGAAGAACCGGAGCCCCGACCGCTCGCCGAGCCCGGCTTGCGCCAGGATCGCGCGCGCGCGCCCGGGATTGAGGCCGACCAGGATGTCGGTGACGTCCGGGGGCAGCTGGCGCGGGTGCACGACGGGACGGCCGAGATGTGACTGACCGGCCTTGAACGGATTCTGATCCAGGTAGCAGGTGACCGCGTCGCGCTCGGCGCCGGCCTGCAGCGTGAGGAAGCTGCCGAAGACCCCGGCGCCGTAGACCGCCAGCGCGCCGTGCCCCGCCGGGCGCGCGCCGAGAAACGCGCCCAGCCGCGCGCCGCAGTCGACCCACCGCGCGACGCCGGTCCGGATCAGGTCGGCGTAGGCGAGCACCACGTCACCGCCCAGGCGATCGAGCGGGCGCTCGGCGAAGGCGGGCTCGCGCTCGGCCATGCAGCGTGATCTGGCCGAGCTGGTGATGCTCGGAGACGACGACGGGTCGCAGTCCGCAGCGGTGCAGGAGCACGGTCAGGCTCGGCGTCGAGAAGTGCGACAGATGATCGGCCAGGAACGCGTCGATGGTGTTGACGATCACGTTGGGGACAGTGAGGTACAACAGGCCGCCCGGGGCCAGGAGCGCGGCCAGCCGGGCCAGCGTCGCGGCCGGATCGGTGAGGTGCTCGGCCACGAAGAACATCGTGATCAGATCGTACGGTCCGGCCGGCGGCTCGGCGCGGTCGAGCGGCCGTCACGCGGAAGCGCGCCGGGCCCGGTGAGCGGCTCCACGAACGCCCGGTAGCGCTCCGAGACGTCGCTGCCCGAGAGCTCCCATCCGGGGTGCTGGTGCTGGAAGCGTGCGAGGAACGCGCCCTTGCCGCAGCCGAAATCGAGGAGGCGACCCTTGGCCGGCAGGTTGGCCAGGCGGCTCAGATTGTCGAGCTGGATCTGCGAGCGATAGATGGGCTGCTGGTCAGGGCCGAGGTCGTAGAGATCGTCGGCCGTCGGCGGATTCCAGGAGCGAGTCGTAGTCGCTGACCGTAGTAGGCGCCGACGTCGTCGAGGCCGCCCTGATCGCTCATCACGTGGGCGCAGGCCGGGCAGAGGTGGATCTTGAGTCGGCCGGGACGGAGCTTCGACTCCGAGGTCAGCGTCTGATCGAGCGGCGAGGCGTGCAGCAGCTCGGGACCGGGGCGCGCGCACGCGCGGCAAGCGGCCAGCATGGGCGCTCAGGCGTCGGCGGGGCCGGCGACCAGCTCGGGATGGTAGCGCCGGAAGTCCACGCCCTCGTTCATGCCGCCCGACCCAGTCGTGACGGATGGCGGTCGGATTGAGGAAGTCGAAGTAGCGCGCCTGCAGCGTCCAGCGCGTGGCCGCGCTGCGGTTGGGCTGGGAGCGATGCAGCAGAAACGTGTGGAACACGAGCGCGTCGCCCGCGGCGGCCGGCACCGGCAGGGCCGCGTGACGCGCGAGCACGGTGTCGAGATCGTCGATCTCGAGGGCCTCGTTGGCGTTGCGCCGATCGTTCATGACGTCGCGCACCCGCACCGGCAGCGCGCCGAGGCCGCTGCGAGCCAGGCGCCAGCAGGAGACAGCCATTGGCCGTGTCCACGTCGACGAGCGGCAGCCACAGCGTGACGGCGTTGTCGCTCGTGAGGTTGTACGGGATACTCCTGGTGCCAGGGCGAGAGGTAGGTGTCCTCGCCCGGATGATCCATGCGCACGCCGGTGCCGTTGGGATAGATGCCGGGCAGTCGCGTGCCCATCAGCTGGCGCATCACCGCCCACACGCGCGGCGCCGTGATCAGTGCGTAGACGCTCGGCAGCTTGCGCACGGCCTGATAGATCCGGCCGACGCGGGCCCGGTCGGCGGCCAGGAGGAGATCGAGCCCGCGGTCGAAGCGCGTGACGCGCGAGGCGGCGGCGTCGAGACCGCAGCTCGCGGAGCATCAGCCCGATCATCGTGGCGGCTTCCTCCCGGAAGCGCGCGATGAGCTCGGCGGGCGCGAAGCGACGCAGCAGCAGCGTGCCGTGCTCGGCGTACGCGCTGCGCGCGGCGTCGGACAGCGGGCGCTCGGCATCCCAGTCCGCCTCGACGGTGAAGCGCGCGATTGCCTCGCTCACGTCACGCCCGAAGAACTCGCGGATGGCCGCGGCCACCCGCTCGACGGTGGCCGCGGGCATCAGCGTGTGCAGCGGCAAGGTGATGATCTCGCGGGTGACGCGCTCGGTGACGCTCAGGTCGCCGCGCCGGCAGCCCTTGAGGAACGAGAAGTCCTGGGCGGGCAGGAAGTGGATGCCGGTGGCGATGCCGCGCCTGCGCAGGTGATCGATGAGCGGCTCGCGCCGCGCCGGCGGCACCCGCACGGTGTAGATGAACGGCGAGACGTCCTCGAAGTCGGTGGCCGGGGCGCGCACGCCGTCCAGCCCGGCCAGCCGCGCGGAATAGAGCCGGCAGGCAGGCGCGGCGGCTCGCGATGAACTCGTCGACCCGCGCCAGCTGCGAGACACCGACCGCGGCGTTGATGTTCGTCAGGTGGTAGCGGAAGCCCTGGGAGACGACGTCGTACTCCCACGCCCGGCTGTTCTGGTAGCGCGCCAGCGTCTCCCGGTCGATGCCGAGGAAGCGCCAGTGGCGCAGCCGCTCGAGGTCGCCCGCGTCGTTGACGACGACCGCGCCGCCGTCGATCGAGGTGATGACCTTGACCGGATCGAAGGAAAAGCACGTCACGTCGCCGAAGCTGCCGATCGGCCGGCCGTCGACCCGCGTGCCGAAGGCGTGGGTGGCGTCCTCCACGATCCGCAGCGGTGACGCTCGGCCACCGCGTACAGCTCCTTGACTCGCCCGGCCACGCCGCCGAAGTGCAGCGGCACGATCGCCTTGGTGCGCGGGCCGACCAGGGCCGCGACCTTGTCGGGATCGAGCCCCAGCGTGGCGTCCTCGACGTCGCACAGGACCGGTGCGGCGCCGGTGGCCACGATGGCCTGGTGATCGGCCACGAAGTTGAAGGCCGGCGTGATCACCTCGTCGCCCGGGCCCACGCCGGCGGCCAGCAGGCCCAGGTGCAGCGCCGAGGTCCCGGTGTTGGTGGCGAGCACGTGCGTCCCGCGCAGCCCGAGGTACCGCGCGATGCCGTCCTCGAAGGCCTGGGTGATCGCGCCCATGCCGAGCCAGCCGACGTGCAGCGCGTCGACGACCGACTTGATCGTGTCGACGCCGATGTGCGGCTGGAAGACGGGAATCGGCGGCAGCGCGGGCTCAGTCACCGGTGCACCGCAGGATAGCCGTCGGGCGCGCACGTGAGCAGCAGCTTGCCGTGCGATGCGGGCGTCGATCTCGAAACGGTCGGTGGTCTTCAGGAACTGCCACACCGCGGTCTTGGGATTGTTGCCCTTGCCCCAGCGGCCGCCCCGCGAACAGCTCGTCGGGCAGGTCCTCGATGAGCGTGTCGAAGACGACGAGATAGCTGCCGCGCGTCACCAGCGGCGCGTAGAGCGCCAGCTCCCTCAGCACGTGCTCGTGGGTGTGATTGGAGTCGAGGATGACCATCACCGCGCGCCGGCCGCGGGCCTGCTCGCGCACCGCCGCCGCCACCGCCTCGTCGGTCGACGAGCCCTCGATGAGCCGGATCCGCCGGGCCAGCGGATGCGCCTCGATCTCGCGACGGTTGTGGGCGCGGATGTCGACGTCCACGCCCACCACGATGCCGTCGCCGCCCAGGATCTCGAGCAGCGAGGCCGAGTGGATCAGCGAGCCACCGTGCGCGATGCCGGTCTCGACGATGAGGTCGGGGCGCACCTGCCAGATGAGCTCCTGGACGGCCAGCAGGTCTTGCGGCAGCTGGATGACGGGCCGGCCGAGCCAGCTGAAGTTATACGTGTAGCGGTGGCGCGTGACCTCCGACGAGCCAGGCGCGTGACAGCGCCTGCATGTCGGCATCGCCCAGGAGGCGGTCGACGTTGGCGCGGACCTCGCTTGAAAACCGCTCGATCTCGTCCATCGCGGGGGCCTCGGGGGCCGTATTTCCCACTCTAGCAGGTGGGGGCCTGGGCCACGTAGACCTGGAGCAGCCCCGGCACCCACGCCCGCCAGTCGTACCGGGCCTCGACCAGCGCCCGCGCCGAGGCCCCGAGGGCCGCGCTCGTCCGGGCGTCGGCGTGGAGGTCCCGGATGGCGGCCACCAGTGAGGCCGGGGTCTCGGCCAGCCGCACGTGGGTGCCGTCCACGACGTCCAGCCCCTCGGCCGACTTGGCCGTGCACACCACGGGCAGGCCGGCCGCGAAGTACTCGAGGAGCTTGAGGCGGGTGCCGCTGCCGTGGCGAACCGGGGCCAGGGCCACCCGGGCCGCGGCCAGGGGAGCGGAGGTCGCCTCCACCCGGCCCAGGAAGCGCACGTTGCCGGGGACCCGGGCCGGCCGGTACGGCGCCTCGCCGACGATCCAGAATTCGAGATCGGGGAGCGCCGGCGCCAGATCGTGACAGATCTCCTGTACGGCGAAGAAGTTCGGCGGATAGCGCGTGGTGCCGATGAAGACGACCGGGCCCCCGCCGGCGAAGCGGCCGCGGCGGGGCGCGGCGCGAACTCACGCGTGTCCACGCAGTTCGGGACGATCGTCGATCGGGCGGCGATCCCGGGCGCCAGGCGCTCGGCGCGGTCGCGGTCGACGCTCGAGCAGAAGATGACGTGCGCGGCCGCCGCCCAGCACGCCGCCTCCATCCGGGCCTGACGGCGCCGCGTCAGCCGATAGAACACGCGATCGCGCAGCGAGGCCTGGGGGAACTCCGTCATGTCCTGGTAGACGTTGTGGGCGTCGAGGACGAAGCGTCCGAGCCCGGCGCGCCGCGCGCCCTCGAAGAGCAGCGGCGAGGCGAGCTGCACGAGCCGGCGCTCGCCCGCGAGCGACGGCGGAAATCGATAGCCGAGCCGGGGACCGAGCAGCGCGGCGGCCAGGTAGCGGGCGCGGGCCAGCCCCGTGCTCGGACGCGGAATGTGGACGACGTCGAGGCCGGCGGGGGCCGGTGCGGGCGCCGGCGCGCTCGAGAAGCAGCGCAGCTCGACGCTCGTCGAGATGCGGCCGCACCGCGGCCGCCAGCCCGTAGGTGCGCGCCGCCGAGCCGCTGATCGGCGGAACGACCGTGTCGGGCGCGACGCACAGCAGGCGCACGTCGGCGGGCCGGGTCATGCGGTTCGAGGGCCGCGGGCGCCGCGCAGCGCCGCGCCAGAGCGCTGCCCATCGCGCGCTCGACGTGGCGCCGCGACGTTGTAGGCAAGCGTTGCCGTACCGCGGATAGCGGTACTGGCAGTACATGACGTGGTAGACGAGGTTCAGCCGGAACAGCCGAGCCAGCGTGGAGGGCCGCGGCGGCACGCGCAGCTCGAACAGCGCGGCGCGCGTGAACGGCAGCAGAGGCACCAGGCGGGCCAGCGGGCTTCGAGAACGACAGGTCGATCATCCGCGTGTAGCGGGTGGGATCACTGGCCTCCCGCACGAGGAGCACCTCGTCGAGCTCGCCAGTGCTTGCCGGCCAGCAGCGTCGCCCACCGAGACGGTCCAGTCGAAGGCGTGATAGCCCGAGGCGGGCAGGACGCGACGCAGCGCCTCGCGGCGGTAGAGACCGTAGAAGCGCGAGTTGTCCCGCGGGTCGACAGAGATAGCGGCAGAGGTTCTCGCTCAGCGTGCCGAGCAGCGGAAAGCGTGCCCTCCGCCGGCCACCGGCGCCCGTCGGCCGCCGAGAAACTCGATCTGCGGCACGCAGCACACGACGTCGGGATGGGCGTCGAGCACGGCCACCGCCCGCTCGAGCAGGCGCGGCAGCGCGTAGTCGTCGGGCGGCAGCCACATGAAGTAGGGCGCCCGGGCGGCGTCGAGCACGAAGCGAAAGTTGGGGAAGCCGCCGATCGGTTCGCGGTGCCGCGTGTAGCGGATGCGCGGGTCGGCCGCGGCGTATCGCCGGCAGATCGGCCTCGGTCTCGTCGGTGGACGCGTTGTCGGAGATGATGAGCTCGAGGTCGGGCAACGTCTGGCCGAGGACGGACTCGATGGCACGCGCGAGGTCGGCGCCCGATTGTACGCCGGCATGCCGATCGACACGCGGCAGCTGGCGGTCATCACGTCTCAGGCGGGCCGCGACGGCCGCGACCATCCGGCGCCGCACCGTCGGCGCCGCCGGCCAGCGCGGCCGCCGCCGAGAGCGCCGCCGCCGCCGCCAGCCACGCCAGGCGCGCGGGCGCCGCGAGCCCGTCGGGCATGACCAGCCGGCCGTTCCGGCCACCAGCGCCACGGCCAGCGCGGGCGGGAGCAGGCCGCGCGTACCAGCGCGCCAGCTCGCCGCGCAGCACGCGCCGGTGCATCAGCGCCATGCGCGCAGCTGAGCATGCCGAGGTTGAGGCCGATCCAGGCGAGCGCGGCGCCGGCGCCGCCCCAGGTGCGGCTGAGCGCGATGGTGGCCGGCACCATGATCACCACCGCGATGGCGTTGGCCCAGGCGCCCAGGCTCGACCAGCCGAAGGCGAGCTGGACCACGTGAGGCACGTGCATGAGCGCGTTCAGCACGGTGCCGACCGCGCGGAGGCTCAGCACCGGTCGCGGCGTGACTCACGACGTCGGGATTGCGCGTCCACAGCGCCAGCACGTCGGCGGGAAAGAAGATCAGGATCGCGCCCAGCGGCAGCACCAGCACGGCGACGAGCTGCGAGAAGAAGTGGTACTCGGTCGAGACCTCGCGGGGCGCGCGCTCGACGAGCTGGCTGAAGCGCGGGTAGACGGCGGTGGTCACCGGGTCACCGACCAGCCCGAGCGTGGCGGCGACGCCGACGGCGAGCGTGTAGTAGCCGAACTCGGCGAGCGGGAGGATCGCGCTCAGGATCACCTGGTCGAGGGAATTGAGCGTGTGGCCCAGCAGCATGGTGCCGGCCATGCCGCCGCTGAACCTCAGCAGCGGGCGGAGGCAGGCCCAGTGCACGTGGCCGCCGCGGGCGGTGGTGGGCAGCGGCTCGCCGCAGCGCCACGCCGAGGACGATCGCCTCGGCCAGCAAGCAGCATCAGTTGCACCACGAAGAAGACGCGCACCGTGGGCGCGATGAGCAGCAGTGCGGCCACGGAGGCGACCGCGCGCGTCGTCGTCCCGCCGGTCTGCAGCAGGTTGGCCAGGGCCTGGCGCTGCAGACCGTTGAGGCCCGCAAGGTAGACGCCCCGCGCGATCACCGCCGGCAGCGCCAGCCCCATGAGGGCCAGCGCGCCCCGCACCTCGCTCGCGGACAGCGTGGAGAAGTTCAGCCAGCGCGTGGCGATGGCCGGCGCCCCCAGCGCGAAGAGGCCGCCCATGAGGACCCCGACCACCCAGCAGGCGGCCTGCAGCGTGGCGGCGACGTCCGCGGTATCCGCCCGCCCACCGTCGCGAGCGGTCAGCCGCGCGACCTCGCGATTGAGCGTGGCGCCGAGCCCGAGATCGAGTGCGGCGGCGGCGACCATCACCGTGGTGAAGAGCCCGACGAGCCCGTAGGCCTCGGCGCCGAGCAAGCGCAGGTAGAGGGGAACGGCGATGAGGAACACGATGAAGCTCAACCCGGCTCCCGCCGCGTTGGCCGCGATGTTCCGCGCGACGGTGGTCACGAGGCCTTCCGGCCCACGATCACCCGACCGTCGGTGATCGCGTGTGAGGGTTGCTCGATACGCTCGAGCCGCGCGTCGAAGCCGGCGGCGCGCAGGCGGTCCACGATGTCGGGGCCGTACGTGCGGAAGGCCAGGACTGAGCGCCGGCCGCGAAGGCGATCGCCGTGATACTCCGGCGTGACCAGATGCACGATGCGCCCGTACCGGAGCTCGGCGCGCTCCAGCGTCGGGCCGGCGTCCATCAACGGCACGGTGAAGACGAGCCGGCCGCCCGGGCGCAGCACCCGGTGCACCTCGGCGAAGGCCCGGCGGTCATCGGGGACGTGCTCGAAGACCTCGGTGCTGGTCACCAGGTCGAAGCTGCCGTCGGGGTGGCGTGAGCCGCTGCACGTCCTGGCACTGCACGCCGTTGCGGAAGGTGCCGGGCGCCACGTCGTCCCACAGCTCGGACACGGTGACCCGCGCGAAGCGGCGGCGTAGGTAGCGGCAGAGGGCCCCGCGTGACGACAGCTCGTAGACGGCGGCGGTCCGGCCGAGGTCGAATCGGTCCAGCACCGCGCCCATCGCGCGATGGCGGAACGTGGAGAGACATCGCAGACACCGCTGCCCCGCCGACCCCGGATGCAGCCGCAGCACCGGGAAACCGCAGAGGTTGCAGGTGGGCAAGCCTAGAGGTGAGCCCCGGCGCCGACCAGTCGCGGTGGCAGCCCGGGTACCAGGAAGGCCCCGCCCTTGGCGAGGTACTCCGCCTGCTGCGCGACGATCTCGTCCGCGAGATTCCATGGCAGCAGCAGGGTGACGTCGGGCATCTCGCGCAGCAGATCCTCGGGCGGCCGAATCGGCAGCCGCACGCCGGGCACCAGGCGGCCTTGCTTGTGTGGGCTGCGGTCCACGGTGAAGTCGAGCAGGTTCGTGTCCACGCCGCAGGCGTTCAGCAGCACGGTGCCCTTCGCGGGCGCGCCGTAGGCGGCCAGCCGCTTGCCCTCGTGGCGTAGCGCTCGCAGTCGAGCCACCAGCTCCGTCGTGAAGCGCGTCACCTGCGTCTGAAATCCGGCGTAGCGCGCGCGTCCGGTCAGGCCCGCGGCGGTCTCGGCGGCGTGCAGGCGTGCGACCGCGGGAGCGAGGGGCCGGGCGCCGCGGTGCTGGAAGAACACCCGGAGCGAGCCGCCGTGGACCGGCTGCGGCTCGACGTCGAAGACCTCGAGACCGGCGCGCAGGCCCAGACCACAGACGGCGGCCAGCGAGTAGTAGAAGACGTGCTCGTGGTAGACGGTGTCGAATGCCGTGCGGTCCAGCATCTCACCGAGATACGGGAACTCGAAGATCGCCGCCCCGCCGGGGGCCAGGCAGGCGGCGACCGCGGCGAAGAAGTCGTTGATCGTTGGGACGTGGGCCAGCACGTTGTTTCCGATCACGACGTCGGCCCGCCCGAACTCGCCGACGATGTCGGCGACCACCTCAGGACCAAAGAAGCGGTTGAGCGTGGGGATGCCGCGAGCCTGAGCCACGGCGGCGATGTTGCGCGCGGGCTCCACGCCCAGCACCGGGATCGCCCGGCCGAGGAAGAACTTGAGCAGGTAGCCGTCGTTGCTGGCGATCTCGAGCACGCGACTGGCGGATCCCAACGCGAAGCGTTCCGTGAAGGACGCGGCCATGGCCTCGGCGTGCGCCATGAAGTGGTCGGAGTACGAGGTGAAGTAGAGGTACTCCTCGAACATCGCCTCCGGCGGCGCCAGCGTGGTGAGCTGCACCAGGTGGCACCGCGCACAGTAGGCGACGGCGAGAGGGAAGCGGGGCTCGGGCGCCCCGGCGTCCTCGGGACGCAGAAACGCGTTGGCCAGCGGCTGTGCCCCCAGGTCGAGGACCGGATCGAGAGAGGCGGCCGCACAGCCGAGGCACGCGGGAGCGGTCACGGCTACCGCGCGAGGCGCCACCGCTTCTCGTAGTCCCTGATCTGCTCCACGCTCAGGTCGTACATCGAGCGGTCGCCGCCGGCCACCGCTGCGCGGTACCACGCGACGGTGAGCCCCACCGTGTCCTTCAGCGCCAGGACCGGCTGCCAGCCCAGGCGCGTGCGCGCCTTGGTCCAGTCCAGCCGGAGCAGGGTGGCCTCGTGGGGCGCGTCGCCCTCGGGCTTGGCCTCCCAGCGTCCGCCCTCCCACGCTCCGGCGATCAGGTCGACCAGCGTCGACGACCGGCACGGTGTCCTCGTCGCGCGGGCCGAAGTTCCACGGGCCCGACCACTCGCGGCCCTCGGTGCACAGCCGCTCGGCCAGCGCGAGATAGCCGCGCAACGGCTCGAGCACGTGCTGCCAGGGGCGGATCGCGGCCGGATTGCGCACGCGGATGGCCTCACCGCGCACCAGCGCGCGGATCGCGTCGGGCACCAGCCGATCCTCCGCCCAGTCGCCGCCGCCGATCACGTTGCCGGCGCGCACGGTGGCGATGCACGGTCCGGTGGTGGCGAAGAACGAGCGACGGTAGGCGTCGGCCACCAGCTCGGCCGCGGCCTTGCTGGCGCTGTAGGGATCGTGACCGCCCAGCGCCTCGTCCTCGCGATAGCCTTCCTCGCGCTCGCGGTTCTCGTAACACTTGTCGCTGGTGATCACCACGACCGCCTCGACCGAGGGCGTGTGGCGCACGCCCTCCAGCAGGTTGGCGGTGCCCATCACGTTGACCGCGATCGTCTCGAGCGGCGCGCGGTAGGAGAGGCGGACGATCGGCTGGGCGGCCAGGTGGAAGACGACGCGCGGCCGGGCCGCGGCCAGCGCCGCCTGCAGCGTCGCGGCGTCGCGGATGTCGGCGATGTGTGTGGTCACTCGATCGGGCAGGCCGCAGCGCAGGAAGTACGAGGGCTGGGTGTGCGGGCTCAGCGCGTAGCCGGACACGCGAGCGCCCATGTCGGTGAGCCACGTCGTCAGCCAGCCGCCCTTGAAGCCGGTGTGGCCGGTGACGAACACCGGCTGGCCACGCCAGAACTCACGCGTGACCATCGCTCACCTCCAGACGGCCCAGGCCGCCTTGTCCTGCCGCCACATCTCGTTGAGCAGGTCCATCTCGCGCGGAGTGTCCATGCACTGCCAGAAGCCCGTAGTGCTGGTACACCGCGAGCTGCTTGAGGCTGGTGAGCTTGACCAGCAGCGACTGCTCGAGGCTCTCGTCGTCGCCGTCGACGAGATCCATCACGCCGGGCTCGAACACGAAGAAGCCGCCGTTGATCCAGCCGCCCTGCACCTGCGGCTTCTCCTGGAACACCTGGACCAGGTCGTTGTCGATCACCACCTCGCCGAAGCGCGAGGAGGGCCGCACCGCGGTGAGCGTGGCCAGCTTGCCGTGCGACTGGTGAAAGGCGACCAGCCGGTCGATGTCGATGTCGGCCACGCCGTCGCCGTAGGTCACCATGAAGCGCTCGCGACCCAGGTAGCGGAGCACCCGACCCAGCCGTCCGCCGGTCCGCGTCTCCTCACCGGTGTCGGCCAGGGTGACGCGCCAGCCCGCCTCGGCGTGGTCGTCGTGGACCTCGAGAGCCCCGGTGCCGAGCGTGACGGTCACCGCGCGGTGGCGGACCTCGTAGTTGAGGAAGTAGTCGCGGATGACGTCGCCCTTGTAGCCGAGGCAGATCACGAAGTCGCTGTGGCCGTAGTGGGCGTAGCGTCTTCATGATGTGCCAGAGGATCGGGCGGGTGCCGATCGCCACCATGGGCTTGGGACGGAACTCCGTCTCCCCGCGCAGACGCGTGCCCAGACCTCCGGCGAGAAGCACGACTTTCATGGGTGTTCCGTCAATTATAGTAAGTACGGCCCGCGATCCATAAGGATGAACATTCTCTGGGTCAGCCCCTTCCTGCCGAAAACCGACGCCACCCACGCGGGCGGGCGCGCGCTGGCCCAGTGGATCGGCTGGACCGCCGAGCGCCATCGGGTGACCTTGCTGTGCCGCGTGGAGCCTGGCGAGCGGGGCGAGGCCGAGCGGCTGGCCCCACGCCTGGCGGGGCTGCACCTGCAGGAGTTCGGCCGGCCGGCCGGTCCCGGGGCGACCGCACGCATCGCCGCCTCCTACGCCCGGCTGGGCCGCGCCGCCAACCGGCTGCTCCGCGCCGGCGGCTTCGACCTCCTCCACGTCGAATATCTGGAGTCCGGGCTGGCCATCGACCGCACCTGCGCGGTGCCGAAGCTCGTGGTCGCCATCGACGAGCTCGCGCGACCGGCGCTGCACCGGCTGCGTCTGGCCCGTGGCGCCGGGCCGCGGCTGAGCGCCTGGCTCTACTGGCGAGCGATCGGGCGGCTGCAGAGCCGCATCTGCCGGAAGTTCGATCGCATCCTCACGATGTCCGAGCACGATCGTCGCACGTTGCTGGCCCGCGACCCGGCGCTCTCGGTGGGCGTGTTGCCGCTGCCCGGTGGTCTCGATCTGGCGCGTGCGCGGGGCGTGGCGCGGGCCCGGGCCGAGGTGCTGTTCGTGGGCGCGATGTACCGCGACGCCAACGTGGACGCGGTGCGGTGGTTCCACGGCGAGATCCTGCCGCGGGTGCGCGTCGAGGTCGGGGACGTCTCGCTTCACGATCGCCGGTGCTCAGCCGCCCGCCGAGATCCAGCGGCTGGCCGCGTCGCCCGGGATCGAGGTCACCGGCTTCGTCGAATCGCTCGAGCCGCTCTACGCGCGCGCGACGGTGTTCGTGGCGCCGCTGCGGATCGCCGGCGGCATCGCGGGCAAGACGCTCGACGCGCTGGCCGCCGGCTGTCCCGTCGTGACGACCACCATCGGCAATGACGGCATCGGCGCGACGCCCGGCCAGCACCTGCTCGTCGCCGACTCGCCCGCCGATTTTGCCGCCGCCGTGACGCGACTGCTGCGCGACCCGGCCGAGCGCGACCGGCTGGGCGAGAGCGCTCGACGCTTCGCGGCCGAGCGGTATCGCCCCGGCGGTGAGCGCCGCCGCGCTCGAGCGCGAGCATCTGGCGCTGGCCGCCGCGCCGGCGCTCACCAGGCGATCAGCCGGCTGACCACGCTCCAGTAAGCGGCGAACACGGGATCGAGGACGAAGCGCACGGCCGGCGTGGCCACGGGCCCGAACCGGAAGCGCGAGGCGAGGAACGGCAGCAGGTCGCGATCGCCTCGCCGGCGGAGCGTCTGGACCGCGCGCCGCTTGGCGCGCAGATAGCGCCAGCTGGCCGGGCGCAGGAAGAAGCCGTAGACGCTCAGGCGCTGTCGCAGCCATCCGCTCCGGGCAGCGTACAGCACGCTCACCGGCTCGAAGGCGAGCAGCGCCGGCGCCAGCAGTGCGAGGGTCGCCGCGCGATAGTGGGTCAGCACGTTGATCAGCCGGTTGCGCTCCACCCAGTAGAACTTCGCGGCGGTGCGCGTGAAGTCGTAGTCGTGATAGATCACCGCGGCCGGCGCCAGCACGCTCTCCCATCCGGCCAGCCGGAGCCGCCAGCCGAGATCGGAATCCTCGTGATACATGAACAGCGCGGGATCGAAGAGCCCGACCTCGCGCAGCGCGCGGGCCCGATAGAGCACGCCGGCGCCGCTGGCGTAGGCGATGGGCGCCTCGGCGAGTGCGCGATCAGTCTCGCCGTCGCCGCCGACGAATCCCACGCCGAGATAGTGCAGCTCGTTACCGCGCGAGTGGATGACCGCGCGTCCGTCGGCCGCGCGGCGCATCAGCTTGGGCTGCACGGCGCCGGCGGTGGGATGACGCTCGGCCGCATCGACCAGCGCGCGCAGGACGTCGGGTGCCAGATCGGTGTCCTGGGTGACGATCACCACGTAGTCCACGCCGGCGGCCAGCGCCTGCTGCATGCCGAGCGCGTTGCCGCCCGCGTACCCGGTGTTGCCGCCGGGCACGAGCACGTGCGCGTCGGGCACTCGCTCGCGGAGCCACGCCGCGGCGCTGCCGTCGGGGCCGTTCTCGACGACGATCAGCTGCCAGCGATCGCGTGGATAGACCTGGGCTTGCAGACTCGCCCACAGCCGCTCGAGGTACCGGGTGCCGTAGTAGGTGACCAGGACGACCGCGACGGACGGCGTCACGGGTCGGTGGTCGCCCGCGACGTCACGAGAGATACGAGGCGACGAACGTGCCCCCGGCGGCGGCCGCGGCGAAGCGGTCCAGACGGAACGGCGTTGCGCTCACCGGCGACTCGGCGCCGGTCATCAACGCCGCCATCATCTCGCCGACGGCGGGCGACAGCTTGAATCCGTGGCCGCTCATGCCGGCGGCCACCCAGAGGCCGTCGACCGGAGGCACGATCGAGGATCGGCATCCAGTCCGGCGTGATGTCGAACGCGCCCGCCCAGCCCCGCCGGAACGCTCCCTCCGCCAGCCGCGGCACCGAGCGCGCCGTCCGCTCCAGGGTCAGCGCCGCCTCATCGCCGCCCACGTCGCCGCCCAGCGCCTCGGGGTCCATCGGGTGCTGCGTCTCGTCATCGGTGAGCGAGCCGGTCAGGGTGAGCCCACCCGTCTCGGGGCGCACGTAGGCGCCGCCGGCCAGGTCGAGATAGACGACGTGCGGCGGCCCGAAGCCGGCGTCGCGCTCCACGACGAACACCGGATGGCGGCCGACGACGATCGGCAGCGTCACCCCGGCCATCCGCGCCACCGCGGGCGACCACAGTCCGCTGGCGATCACGACCGCCGGCGCCGCCACGCGATCGCCGGCCGACGTCGTCACGCCGACCACGCGATCGCCCTGGCGCTCGATCGCGGTCACCTCCACGCCTTGCTCGATGGTCACCCCGGCCCGCCGGGCCGCCGCGGCGTAGCCGAGCGTCACCGCGGTCGGATCGCCGTAGCCGGACTCCGGCTCCCACAGGACGGCGCCGAGCCCGGCGGGATCGATGCGGGGCTCGACGCGCGCGACGTCCGCCGGTGTCAGGATCTCGGCCTTCACGCCGAGCGCGCGCTGGCGCGCCACCGTGGCCTGCAGCGTCGCCCGCATCGCGGGCGCCACGCCGATGAGACAGCCGCACGCCACGTAGCTGGCGTCGCCGCCGGTCACCTCGCGAAACTGCTGAAAGACGCGCAGGGAGCGGACGACCATCTGCGTGGTCTCGGCGGTCGGGTAGAGCTGGCGCACGATACCGACCGAGCGGCCGGTGCCGCCGGAGGCGAGAAAGCGCCGCTCGAGGACCAGGATGTTGCGGACGCCGCGCACGGCCAGGGAGAACGCGATCGAGACGCCCGTCACGCCTCCGCCGACGATGACGACGTCGGCCGTGCGGATCACGAGCGGGCGGCGCCGACCTCGGCGGCCTCGCGCTCTCCCAGCAGGTGGATGGGATCGCCGGCGCGAAGCGCGCCCTCCACGAGGACCCGCGTGTAGACCCGGCTCCAGCCCGGGTGGTTCTTCTGCGAGACGCGCCCCGAGTCGCGCCCGACAAACACCGGAGCGATCTTGAAGCACGGAGTCGTGTAGCGGGTGACCTCCAGCACGACGCGCTCGCCGAGCCGCAGCCGGGTCCCCGGCGTCACCACATTCCAGTCGAGGCCTTCCACGGTGACGTTCTCGCCGATCGTCCCCGGCTCGATCGCGTGCCCTTCGGCCGCCAGCGCGTCGATCGCCTCCCGCGAGAAGAGGCACACGGCGCGCTCCGGCCCGCCGTGATACTTCGTGTTGTGGTGGGCGTCGCCCTCCAGGCCCAGAGTGGTCACGCGCGCCTCGGGCACGGCGAGCTTGGGCACGCCGCCCGGGGAGATGCTGAGCTGAGCGATCCGGCCGTCGTGAGGGTTGTTCACGGATCGATTGTAGCCGTCATGTCGTCTACCTCGCCAGAGGGCGGAGGACGTCGAGCGCGGCGCCGAGGCCTACTTCGCGCCGTCCCGCCGGATCATCCGCTGGATGGTCGCCTCCAGCACCACCTCGTCGCGCTGATTCAGAATGCGATGCAGGTAGGTGACGATCCCGCGGTCGCGTCTTCTTCGTCTCGCGCTTGTCGCTGACCTCGACCTCGACGCGGATCGTGTCCCCCTCGAGCACCGGCGCCACGACCTTCATCGAGCCGCCGAGGAAGGCCATGCCGGTGCCGTGGATGAGCCCGGTCTGCATGATCAGGCCCTCGCTCAGCGCGAAGGTCAGGGCGCCCGGGGCGGCCCGGCGGCCGAAGACGGACTCGCGCTTGACGTACTCCATGTCCATGAACAGGGGCTCGGTGAAGCCGCACAGGTTCACGAAGTTGACGATGTCGGTCTCGGACACCGTGCGGCCGAGCGTGCGGTGCACGTCGCCGATCTTGTGCTGCTCGAAGGTCGCTCCCTCGCTTCTCATGGTGGCTCCTCGGTGACGCGGCTACTCGCCCAGATACGCGCGACGGACCTCGGCGTTCTCGCTCAGCTCGGCGGCGGTGCCCGACAGTACCACGCTGCCGGTCTCCAGCACGTAGCCGCGGTGGGCGATGCTCAGCGCCATGGCGGCGTTCTGCTCGACGAGCAGGATCGTCGTCCCCTGACGGTTGACCGCGCCGATCGTGTCGAAGATCTGCTCGACCAGCACGGGCGCCAGTCCCATCGACGGCTCGTCCAGCAGGAGCAGCCGGGGACGCCCCATGAGGGCGCGGCCGATGGCCAGCATCTGCTGCTCACCGCCCGACAGCGTGCCGGCCACCTGGGTGATGCGCTCCTGCAGGCGGGGGAACAGCGTGAACACCCGCTGCAGGTCCTCGGCGATGCCGCCGTCGCTCCGGAGGAATGCGCCCATCATGAGGTTCTCGCGGACGCTGAGGCGATTGAAGATCCGGCGGCCCTCGGGCACGTGGCCGATGCCGCGACCGACGACGTCGTGGGGCGGGGTGCCGGTGAGCACGCGGTCCTCGAGGTGGACCGTGCCCTGGCGGGGGACCAGCAGTCCGGAGATCGTCTTGAGCGTGGTGGTCTTGCCGGCGCCGTTGTTGCCGAGCAGCGCGACGATCTCGCCGCTGCGCACCTCCAGCGAGACCCCCTTCAGGGCGCGGATCTGGCCGTAGTAGACGTCGAGGCCGTCAAGGCGCAGCACTGGCACTCCGCGAGCCGCGGCGCCCCAGGTACGCCTCGATGACGCGGGCGTCGCCCTGGACCTGACGCGGCAGGCCCTCGGCGATCTTCTCGCCGTGGTCCAGCACGGTCACCCGGTCGGAGACCTCCATCACGACGCGCATGTTGTGCTCGATGAGCAGGATCGCGAGATCGAGATCACCGACCAGCTGCCGGAGCAGGACCATCAGCTGGCTCGCCTCGCCCTGGGTCATGCCGGCGGTGGGCTCGTCCAGCAGCAGCAGCGCCGGCTCCGAGGCCAGGGCCCGCGCCAGCTCCAGCCGACGCTGATCGCCGTACGGCAGATTGCGCGCGACCTCGTTGGCCTTGGCGGCGAGGCCCACGCGGTTCAGCAGCGCGTGGCCGCGCTGCCAGAGCCCACGCTCCACCTCGTGGAAGCGCGGCCGGTGACTGAGCGCGTCCCAGATGCCGAGCGGCACGCGGGCGTGCATGCCGACCAGCACGTTCTCGACGGCCGTCATGTTGGCGAAGAGCCGGATGTTCTGGAACGTCCGGCACACGCCGAGCGCGGTGATCTGATCCGGCCGCAGACCGACCAGCGAGTGGCCGCGGAAGGTGACCGTCCCGGCCTCGGGCGTGTACAGGCCGGTGAACACGTTGAAGAGGGTCGTCTTGCCGGCGCCGTTGGGCCCGATGATCGAGGAGATGCCGCGTTCGAGGGCGTAGTCCACGCCGTTGACGGCGATGAGGCCGCCGAAGCGCTTGGTGACGGCGCGCGCCTCGAACAGCACGCTCACGACTTGGTCAGCTCGCGCTGGCGCCGGCGGGCGGGGAAGATGCCCTGCGGGCGGAAGATCATCATCAGCACCAGGATGATGCCGAACACCATGCGCTCGTACTTGGCGGGCTCGAACTGGGTGGGCAGGCTGGCCAGGCTATAGCCGAAGACCGTCACGCCGGCGTTCTTGAGCTCGTTGAGCCAGAGCGAGAATCCCTTGAGCACCTGCAGATTCAGCACGGTCACGACCGTGGCGCCCACCACGGCGCCGGGGATCGAGCCCATGCCGCCGAGGATCACCATGGCCAGCACGCCGATCGACTCGAGGAAGGTGAACGACTCGGGATTGATGAACACCTGCTTGGCGGCGAACACCACGCCCATCACCCCCGCGAACGACGCGCCACACGCGAAGGCCAGGAGCTTGGAGCGCACGAGCGGCACACCCATCGCCTGGGCGGCCACCTCGTCCTCCCGGATCGCTTCCCAGGCGCGGCCGATGTGTGAGTCTTCCAGGCGGCGATTGACGAGGATCACGACGCCGACGATGAGGAGCACCAGGAAGTAGAACGCCTCGGCGTACGACATGCCGAATGGCACGGGCGGTCGCCCGATGGGGGTGATGCCCTTGGGCCCGTTCGTGAGGTTGATCGGCTTGTCGAGGTTGTTGGCCAGCACGCGGATCACCTCGCCGAAGCCGAGGGTCACGATGGCCAGGTAGTCGCCGTGCAGCCGGAGCACCGGCAATCCGAGCAGCGCGCCCGTGATGGCCGCGACCGCGAGTCCGACGAAGAGGAAGACGTAGAACCAGCCGGGCGCCAGCGGGAAGCCGCTGCCGAAGATCAGGTTGGCGTGGGGCGAGCCGACGATCGCCCACGAGTACGCGCCGACCGCGAAGAAGGCGACGTAGCCGAGGTCGAGCAGGCCGGCCAGGCCGACCACGATGTTCAGTCCGAGCGCCAGCGCCGCGAAGATCCCCACCTGGGTCGCCACCTCCAGGTAGTAGCCGTTGTAGTAGGCCCCGATGACCGGCATCAGGACGAGCAGGCCCACACCGAGAATGCCGGCCCGGAGCCAGTTCGGGATCCGCGCCACGTAGGCATAGAGCAGCGAGCCCTGGAACAGGAGGAACAACAGGATCGAGCGCGGGAAGACGGTCACGAGCCCGACCGTCAGCACCACCGCTCCCACCGCGACGATCGCCTGGATCACGCCCGTCCCCGGATGACCTCGCCCAGCAATCCCTTGGGCCGGAAGATCAGGATCAGGATGAGCACGGAGAACGCGAAGATGTCCTTGTACTCGGCGCCGAACGCCCCGCCGGTCAGCAGCGACAGGTACGAGGCCGCGAAGGCCTCCAGCAGTCCGAGGACCAAGCCCCCGAGCATCGCGCCCGGGATGTTGCCGATGCCGCCCAGCACCGCGGCGGTGAAGGCCTTGAGCCCGGGGATGAAGCCGGTGTAGGGGTTGATCAGGCTGTACTGGATGCCGAACAGGACGCCGGCCGCGCCACCCATGGCCCCGCCGATCAGGAAGGTCATCGAGATCATCCGGTTGACGTTGACGCCCATCAGGCTCGCGGCGGCCTGGTCCTCGGCCACCGCGCGGATCGCGGTGCCGATCTTGGTGCGATTGACCAGCACGTGCAGCCCCCACAGCATCAGCAGGGCGGCGACGATCACCACCAGCGACCTCACCGAGACGTCGATGGTGCTGGTGAGCTCGAAGCGCTGGTTCATGACGTCCATCGTGGGATAGACGAGGTTGAACGCGTTCCGCCAGATCGATTCGAAGAAGCGGATGACGTCCTGCAGGAAGAATGACACGCCGATCGCCGAGATCAGCGGGATGAGCCGGGGCGCATTCCGCAGCGGCCGGTAGGCCACCCGCTCGACGGTGACGGCCAGCAGTCCGCTGGCCAGCATCCCGGCGAGCAACACGAGGATCAGCACCACCACCCACGGCAGCCGCTCGAGCCAGCCGGCGCTCTGCAGCGACAGCAAGATCTCGACCCCGACGAAGGCGCCGAAGATGAAGATCTCGGAGTGGGCGAAGTTGATGAACTCCAGCACGCCGTAGACCATCGTGTAGCCGAGCGCGATCAGCGCGTACATGAAGCCGAGGGTGATCCCGTCGAGCAGGACCTGCGGGAAGATGCCGACGAGCAGTTCGAAATCCATGCGGGTCCCTGGTCTGCGAAGGAGGCCGGGCGGGTGTCGGCGGACCCCGCTCCGGCCCCCTTCGAGACCGCGCTACTTCTTGGCGGCGGGGGCGGCGATGGCCAGCCGCTTCGCTTCCTTGTTCTCGCCCCACTTCTCCGGATTGTCGCTCGAGACCTGCAAGACGTAGTACGAGGCGCGCTTGGGGTCGCCCTTGTCGTCGAACTCGATGGTGCCGGTCATGCCGGCGTACTTCACCTTCCGGATGGCCGCGGTGACGGCGTCCCGGGTCGGGGCCTTGCCGCCCGCCGTGGCCGCCTCGAGGGCCTTGATGGCGATGGCGGTGGAGACGTACGACTCCGCCGCGTAGGGCTCCGGGTTCTTACCGAACTTCTTCTTGTACTCCTCGCCGAACTGCTTGGCCTGCGGGCTGGAGGCCGGGGCGGCCGCCGTCGTGTAGTAGAGACCGACCACCGCCTTGCCGCCGATCTTCACCAGATCGGACGAGTCCATGCCGTCGGGGCCGAGGAACTTGGACTTCACGCCCTTTTCCCGGGCCTGCTTGAAGAACGGTGCGCCCTGGTCGTAGATGCCCCCGAAATAGATCAGGTCGGGGTTCTTGGCCTTGATCGGCGTGATGATCGGATCGAAGTTCGACTTCTCCTCGGTGCCCTCGAAGCCGATCACCTTCACGCCCTTCTTCTCGATGTCGGCCTTGAAGGCTTCGGCCACACCCTGACCGTAGGTGGTCTTGTCGTGGACGATGTAGACGCTCTTGACCTTCAGCGAGTGCGCGAACTCCGAACCCACCGGGCCCTGCACGTCGTCACGCCCGCACACGCGGTTGACGTTCGGGTACCCGCGATCGGTGATCTTCTCGTTCGTGTTGGCGGGCGACACCATCGCCAGATTCGTTTCCTTGTAGACCTCGGACGACGGGATGGCGACGCCGGAGTTCAGGTGGCCGATGACGACCATGATGTCCTTGTCGGCGATGATGTTCTTCGCGTTCGACACGCCGACGTCCGGCTTGGCCTGGTCGTCGTAGGGCACGACCTCGACCTTGAAGCCGGCCTTCTCGAGGTTGCCCTTGAACTTCTCGACGGCCAGCTGCGTCCCGAGCTTGATGCCCTCGCCCAGGGCGGACTGCCCGCCCGAGAGCGGACTCTGCGTGGCGATCTTGATCGTGCCTTTGCCCTGGGCGTCCACTGGGGAGGCCGCCGGGACGAAGCCCACGGCGAGCGCCAGGCAGAGAACCAGGACGCCGCGGATGAAGTGAGAACCCATGAATGCCTCCTTGGTCGTTAAAATCACGGAGTTAGCGCGTCGCCAATCTATAGCGTCGGCCGGGCCGCGGTCAAGTTCCGCGCGGCCCTGATCTGCGCGAGAAAGCGCGCGGCGGCCGCCTGCGGATCGGCTGCTGCGCACACCGCCGAGATGACGGCGACGCCGTCGGCGCCCGCCCGGATCACCTCGGACACGTTGTCGGGGGTGATGCCGCCGATCCCTACCAAGGGAACACGGATCTCGCCCCGGAGTTTCCGCAGAAGATCGGGCCCGACCAGCTGGAAGTCGGCCTTGCTCGTCGTCGCGAACATCGAGCCGACCGCGACGTAGTCCGCGCCGTCGGTCTGGGCCGCCCGCGCCTGCTCCACGCTGTGGGTGGAGATCCCCAGGATCATGCCGGGCCGGAGCAGCGGCCGCGCGGCCCGGGCCGGCAGGTCCTCCTGACCCAGGTGCACACCGTCGGCGCCGACGGCCAGGGCCAGATCCACCCGATCGTTGACGATGAACGTGGCGCCGGCCGCGGCGCAGGCGGCGCGAAGCCTCTCGGCCAGCGGCAGGAGCCGGCCCGACGGCCACTCCTTGTCGCGCAGCTGGATCATCCGGCTGCCGCCGGCCAGGGCCAGGGCCAGGAGATCGACGAGGTCGCGCCCACGGGCCGCGGTGCGGTCCAGCACGACGTAGAGCGACGGATCCACCCTAACCCTTGGTGAGGCGCGCGCCGTCGACGCTCGTGAAGCCGCCCTCGACGAACGCGGGATCGGCCAGCACCCGCAGATGGAAGGGGATCGTGGTCTTCACGCCCTCGACGACGGTCTCGGCCAGCGCCCGCTTCATGCGCGCGATGGCCTCGGCCCGATCGTGCCCGTGCACCACGATCTTGGCCAGCAGCGAGTCGTAGAACGGCGGCACCGCGTACGGCGCCATCAGGTGGCTGTCCACCCGCACGCCGAAGCCGCCCGGCGGCAGCCAGGCGGTGACGCGGCCCGCGCTGGGGGCGAAGGTCACGGGGTCCTCGGCGTTGATCCGGCACTCGAGCGCGTGCCCGCTGAAGCGCACGGCGTCCTGGCGATAGCCCAGGGGCTCGCCGGCCGCGATCCGGATCTGCTCGCGGATCAGGTCGAGGCCAGTGATCATCTCGGTGACCGGGTGCTCGACCTGGATGCGCGTGTTCATCTCGATGAAGTAGAAGTTGCCGGTGCGAGAATCCACCAGGAACTCCACCGTGCCGGCGCTGACGTAGTTCACCGCGGCGGCCGCGGCCAGCGCCGCCTTGTGCAGGCCGGCGCGCGTCTCGGGGGCCAGCACCGGCGCCGGCGACTCCTCGACGAGCTTCTGGTGGCGACGCTGGACCGAGCAATCGCGCTCGCCCAGATGCACGCGCATGCCGTTCTTGTCGCCCAGCACCTGCACCTCGACGTGCCGCGCCTCCTCGATGTACTTCTCGCAGTAGATCTCCGAGGAGCCGAAGGCCGCACCCGCCTCGGCCTGGCAGGCGGCGAACGCCTGGGCCACCTCCGCCCGGCTGCGAACGATGCGCATGCCGCGTCCGCCGCCGCCGGCGGCCGCTTTCAGGATCACCGGATAGTCGGCCGCGTCGGCGGCCTCGATCGCGTCGTTCTCGTCCTTGAGCGGCGCCTCGCTGCCCGGCACCACCGGCACCCCGGCCTGCTTGGCGATGACGCGCGCCTGGGCCTTGTCGCCCATGAGCCGGATCGCCTCTGGCGAGGGACCGATGAAGGTGAGCCCGCAGGCCCGGCAGATGTCGGCGAAGGACGGGTTCTCGGCCAGGAAGCCGTAGCCGGGATGGATCGCCTCGCTGTCGGTGAGCACGGCCGCGGAGATGATCCCCGCGATGTTGAGGTAGCTGCCGCGCGCGTCGTTGGGCCCCACGCAGATCGACTCGTCGGCCGAGCGTACGGGCAGCGAGTGGGCATCGGCGGTGGAGTGGGCGATGACCGTGCGAATGCCGAGCTCGCGGCAGGTGCGGATGATCCGCAGCGCGATCTCACCCCGGTTGGCGATCAGGATCTTATGAAACACGGCACATCATCCGCCGAGCACGCGGCGCCACTGGTGTTCGAGCTCGGCGAGCGGCAGGCCATAGACGGCGGGCACCGCGGTGGTGATCGAATCGCCGCGGCCGAGCCGGCTCATGAAGCCGCGCATCGCCGGCATGCCGCCCCGGTCGAGCAGATCCTGGACCACCCACAGGGCGATGTCGTAGCCGGCCCGGGCCCGGACCGGGTCCGGATCGCCGAGCATTTCCTCGAGGCCGGTGAGCGTCGGCCGCCCCGGCACCCGCAGCATGGGATCGACGACGGCGCCCTCGAGCGCCTGGGCCAGGCCCTCGTGCAGCCAGCGGGGCGCTCGACCGCGCGTGAGGTCGTGAACGACGGCGTGCGCGTACTCGTGGGCGAGGATCCGCTCGAGCTCGCGCCGCGCCGGGAGTGGGCCGCCGGCGGGGAGGCGAATCTTGCCGTCGAACAGACCCGTGACCCAGGCGTGGACGCGGGCGACCTCCTGGAACGCCGCGGCCTCGTAGAGCACCACGGTCACGCGCTCGCCCGGTGTCTCGCCGAGCTGGCCGACCACCCGCTCCCGCGCCTCGGCCAGCGCCGCCAGCAGCGCGCGGCGCCAGCTCGCGTCGAGGTCGGCGCGCCATTTCACGACGAAGTGGGGCGTGATCTCGCGCTGGAATCCGGCCTCGGCGCGCGCTTGTCGCTCCACCTTGTCGACAAGACGGCGCGCAGTGGCGTGGGCGGGGTCGACGGTCAGCGCGGCGCGCAGATGCTCGAGCGCCCGGCCACCGTCGTCACGGCGATCGTAGAGATTGGCGAGCAGCACCCGCACCTCGGCGTCCTCGTGGGATCGAGCGGCCGCCTCGAGCGGCGCCAGCGCCTCGTCCGCCCGGCCGGCGTGCACGGCGGCCAGGCCGAGGCCGCGCAGCAGCGCCGGAGAGTCGGGACTCTGACGGAGTCCCTGCCGGAAGAGCAGCATGGCTTCGTCGGGGCGCCCCTGGCGGAGCGCGTCCCAGCCCCAGCCCTCGAAGCAGCGCGCCACGTCGGCGCGCCGCACCGCGCTGGCCGGCTCGCGCTCCCACGCGCGCGAGAACCGCTCGCAGGCCCGCGCGAACTGGCCGGTGGCGTACAGTCGCATCCCTTCCTCCGCGAGCGTGCTCACGCTGGCCATCGGCGAGACACGGATCGGTGGCGCGAGCGCGCGAGACTCGTCACGGGCGCCCCAGCTGGTGGCACCGCCGATGATCAGGAGCAGCACGGGGATGGCGAGGGCGCGGAGCGCGCGCGGCCCGCACACGGGCCGGGCTCAGGGCTGGGGATCGATCAAGAACAGCGGCTGGCCGTACTCCACCGGCTGGCTATTCTCGACGAGGATCCGGGCGACGCGCCCGGCCGTCTTCGACTCGATCTCGTTCATCAGCTTCATCGCCTCGATGATGCAGAGCACCTGGCCTTCCTTGACGACGTCGCCCTCCTGGACGTAGGGATCGGCCGTCGGCGAGGAGGCGCGGTAGAACGTTCCCACCATGGGCGCCTCGACCGTGACCAGGGTCGGGCCGCCGACTTCTCCCACCAGCGGCCGCTCGGGCGAGGCCACCGTCGGCGCCGCGGCCACGGTCGGCGCGACCACCGCGGGCGCCACGACGCTGGTCTTCTGAACCCGCACGCGCACGTCGGCCGACTCCACCTCGACCTCCGACAGCCCCAGCTCGGTGAGGACGCCCGCCAGGCGCCGCGTCAGCTCGACGACCCGCTCGTCACCCGCGGGGGGCGCAGCGGTGGCCGGCGGGGTCCGACGCGGCGTGGCCATCAGCTGCCGACCGCCACGCGGCCGAGGTAGTCGCCGGTGCGCGTGTCCACCTTCACGACGTCGCCCTCGTTCAGGAAGAGCGGCACCTGGACGACGGCGCCGGTCTCCAGGGTGGCGGGCTTGGTGCCGCCCTGGGCGGTGTCGCCGCGCAGGCCGGGATCGGTCTTGGCGATGGCGAGCTCGACGAAGTTGGGCAGCTCGACGGTCGAGGGTGAGCCATCGATGTAGAGCACGTCCACCTCGATGTTCTCCTTGAGGTAGTCGCGGGCGTCGCCGACCTCGTCGGCCGACAGCGAAAGCTGCTCGTAGGACTCGGTGTCCATGAAGTTGTAGCGTTCGTCGCGGTAGAGGAACTGCATGCGCTTTTCCTCGTACTCGACGAGCTCCACCTTTTCACCGGCCCGGAAGGTGTTGTCGATGACCTTGCCCTGGCGCATGTGCTTGAGCTTGGTCCGCACGAAGGCGCCGCCCTTGCCGGGCTTCACGTGCTGGAAATCCACGATCTGGTACGGCGCGCCGTCGTAGACGATGCGCAACCCCTTCTTGAACTCTGCCGTCGACACCACCATTGAGCTCTACCCTCTCCGTCGTGAGCGGGCGCGCAGCGCAGCTTCCAGCTGGGCGCGCGCCTCGGCATTGTCGGGATCCCGGCGAAGGACACGTGTCAGCACCAGGGCCGCCTCGTCGGCCAGCCCTTGCTCCAGACACAGGGTGCCAAACGCCAGGGTGATGAACGTCTCGTCACGCAACACCCGGCCCAGCCCGGCGCCTTCCCCCGGCACCGCGTCGGCCCGGAGCAGCGACAGGAGCGCGGTCGATTCGCGGTCTCCCGGATCGAGTCCCACCGCCTTCTCCAGGTGCTCCACCGCGGCGTCGAGCCGGCCCGCCCGGCGGTGGATTTCGGCAGCCAGACGGTGACATTGTACGTCCTTCGGGCTCGTCTGGAGAATTGCCGAGATCTCCTCCAGGGCCGCCTCGTGCTGTCCCTCGGCCAGCAGGGTCTTGGCGAGGATCAAACGGGCCGTCGTGTAGTGCGGCCAGCGCCGCAGGCCCTCCCGGCAGGTGGCCACGGCCTCACCGGTCCGACCGGCCTTGCGGTAGAGATCGGCCAGCTGGGCGAAGGCCAGGGAATCGGGGTCGCGCGCCATCCGCTCCTCGTGGCGCCGGATCGCGTCGACGAGGCCCCGCTCGTCCACCACTAGGCGCCCGCCTCGGCCGCGAGCTCGTGCAGGACGGCGCGGACGTCGCCGGGGGGGACGTCGCGGACGACGCAGAACTCCCCCAGCCGCGGAGACAGCACGAAGGGCACCCGGCCGTCGCGCGCCTTCTTGTCGTGGGTCATCGCGCCGAGCACGGCGTCGACGTTCACCCCTGGGACGCGCACCGGCAGGCCGAGGGTGACGAGCAAGCGCTCCTGGGGATCCACCGTCGCGTCGTCGGCGAGCTTCAGCCGCCTGGCCAGTCGCGCCTCGGCCACGATACCGAGGGCGACCGCCTCGCCGTGGGTCCAGCGCGTGAACCCGGTGGCGGCCTCCAGGGCATGGCCCACGGTGTGCCCGTAGTTCAGCGCGAAGCGCAGATCGCTCTTCTCCTCCGGGTCACGCTCGATCACCGCGGCCTTGAGCCGGCAGGAGCCGCCGATGATCCGCTCCAGGACGGGGAGCTCGCGTCCGAGCAGGCGGCCGGCGTCGCGCTCGACCTCGTCGAAGTACGCACGCTCGAGCACGATACCGTGCTTGACGATCTCCGCGAGTCCGGAGCGGAACTCACGGTCGGGCAGCGTGCGGACGACGGCGGGATCGACGATGACGAGGCGGGGCTGGTGGAACGCCCCGATCAGGTTCTTGGCGCGAGGATGATCGATGGCCGTCTTGCCGCCGACCGAGGCGTCGACCTGGGCCAGGATGGTGGTCGGCAGCGTCACGAAGTTCAGGCCGCGCATGTAGGTGGCGGCCACGAACCCCGCCAGATCGCCGACCGCGCCGCCACCGAGCCCCAGCACCGTCGAGCTGCGGTCGAGCCCGGCCGCGAGCAGGCGATCCCAGCAGTGCTCGGCCACGGCCAGGGTCTTGGCGGTCTCACCCTCCGGAACCTCGATCACCGTCACCGAGAAGCCCGCGGCCTCGAGGCTGGCGATGACCGGCGCCCCGTGCAGGCGTCTGATGCCGGCGTCGGTGAGCAGCGCGGTCCGCCGGCCGTCGACCACCGCGCGCAGGCGCTCGCCGACGCTGCCGAGGGCGCCGGCCTCGACCACGATGGAGTACGACTGGGTCCCGAGATTGACGGAGACGTTCATGACCGTGAGTCCGGCCGCGTCAGCGGCTCAGGGGGCTATGGTACGACAGGTGCGAGGCGGAGGGGGCGGCGTCGATCGCCGGCTCACCCCGGAGTGCTCCGGAGTGAGCCGGCCCCAGGCGGTTACCTGGTCGGAGCGCCGGGCAGCAGCGAGGCGGTCGTGTCCCGGCGAATAATCGACGGCGTGATGAACACCACCAGCTCGGTGGAGTTGTTGCGATCGCCGCGCTGCTTGAAGAGCCAGCCGAGGACCGGGATGTCACCGAACAGCGGGACCTGACGGTTGGCCGTCTCCGATTCGCTGTTGGTCACGCCACCGATCACGAGCCGTTCGCCCTCCTTGATGAGGACCTGCGTCTCGGCCTTGCGCTTGTTGATGGACGGGGGCTGACCGCCACTCGAGCCGAGGTCGACCGTGGCGCCGCGGGAGTTGTTCTCGACGACGACCGTCATCTTGATCCGATTGATGTCGCCCTCGCGCACGACGGTCGGCGTCACCTCGAGCTTGAGCACCGCCTCCTTGAACTGGATCTGGGTACCGGCCGAGCTCACCGTGGCGTACGGGATCTCCTCACCGAGTGCGATCGAGGCCTTGTTGTTCTCGACGGTCACGATCTCGGGCCGCGCCAGCGTGCGGGTCTTGCCCTCGCTCTTCAGCGCTTCGAGGGCGAGGTTGAGGTTCAGGCGGCTACCGACGATGCCGAAGGCGATACCGGCGACACCGGAGGTGATCACGCCCGGCAGGATGGAGCTGATCGGGAGGTTGACCACGTTGCCGCCCGTGGGCAGGCCGCTCTGCGCGCTCACCGGCAGCGGAGTACCGACGCCGGGGGTGCCGACGTTGAGGTTCGGGTTCGGCAGCGTGCCGAGGCCGCTGGCCGCGATACCACCGGAGTTCAGCGTGTTACCCAGCTGGCTGGTGAAGCCGCGACCGACCAGCGTGGCCTGGTTGCCGGTGGCCACGCCGCCGCCGCCCCACTGCACGCCGAGGGCGAACAGATCGTTGCGGGCCAGGATCTCCATCCGCGCCTCGATCTTGACCTGGGGCAGTGCGATGTCGAGCTTCTCGCGGATGAGGACCTTGATCCGCTCCATGTCGGCGGCGTAGAGGCGCATGAAGAGCGAGTTCGTCGGCTTGTGAGCCTTGATCGTGATGCCCTTGGCCAGCACGTCAGCCGACGGCGAGGGCGGCACGACCGGCGTCTGGCCGGGGCCGAACAGCTGCGAGAACGGCGGCGCCGGGATCACGCCCGGGCCGGAGGTGGGCGCCGTCGGCCCGGTGCCTCCGGGGGCGAGGCCGAGAATGCCCTCGAGCGTCTTGGCCACTTCCTCCGGGTCGGCGTACGACAACCGGATCGTCTCTTCCTTCAGAGGACCGCGCGCGGCCAGCTCTTCGGCCGCCTGTTGGGCGGCGACCTGGCGGGCCAGCGCCTCCTGCTCCTTGAGGACGGCCTCGGCCTGCTTGGTCCGGATCTCGGTCTCGGCCTTGACCTTGGATTCCTCGAGCTTGAACTTGGCTTCGCGCTCCTTGGCCAGCTGATCCTGGCTGACGATCCGCATGACGTTGTCGCGCTCGAGCTTCACGAGACCCTTGGCTTCCAGCACCGTGTCCAGCGCCAGATCCCAGGGCACGTTGCGGAGCGTGATCGACATCTTGCCCTTCACGTCCTCGCTGATGACGACGTTGCGGCCGCTCTCGGCGGCGAGGATGCGCAGGAGGTTGACGACGTCAGCGTCCTTGAAGTCGAGCGAGATGAGCCGGGGGCCACCGGTGGGCGACGGCGTGATGACCGGCGCGGGCAGTGGCGGTGCGGTCGGAGCCGGAGGTACCGGAGCGGCTGTCGCGGGAGGCGCAGGCACCGGAGGCGCTGGCGCCTGGGCCACCTGGGGCATCGCGGGAACGGAGGCGGGCTCGGTCCTGGTCACCGGCGTCATCGGGTCCGGCTTCACCGTCTCGGGCTTGACCGGCACGGCCTTCGCCGCCTCGGGCTTCGCCGTCTCGTCCTTTACCTCGGGCTTCACCGCCAGCGCCGCGGTGGCGACCGGCTTCGCCCCGGAAGGAGCGGCCGCCTTGGCCACGGCCGGCTTGGCGGTGGCGACGGGCTCGGCGCCCCGCGCGGTCGGTGCGGTCGGAATGACGATCGCCAGACCGTTGCTCTCCTCGCGGATCGCGTAGCCCACGCTCCGCGTCAGCTCGACGACGACCCGGGCGACGCCGCGCTTGTACTGGCTGCCCCGGATCTGCTTGAGCGGCTCGGAATCCACGCTCAGCGGAGTCTTCCGCCATACGTAGCTCGTGTCGTCGAAGTCGACGACCAGCCGGTAGGGGTGGTCCATCAGCTCCGCCTGGTACTTCGGCTCCCCCGACGTCTTGACGAGCACGGTCACCGAGTCCGGCTGCGTGCTGACCGTCACGTCACGGAGCTCGCCGCCGGCCGCCTGCTGGGCGATCGCGCCGGGGCTCACCGGGAGGAGAAGCAGCAGAAGCGCAACTGCGACTACCCGCCGCACAATGCCCGCCCGTGCCTTAGTCATCTAGTTGGCCGCCAGTTTTAGGACCACGCGGTTAGTGCTGGGGGACCCAGGCTTGGCACCGACGGAGAAGATGACATTGTCGGTGCCAATTTCGACCAATCGGCCATCGCCGAGCGTGTCGCCCGGCTTGAGGATGTAGCCGATGCCGTCCTGGGTCTCGACGAGCGCGAGCGTGGTTCCCGCGCCTCGCACGATCCCGGTCAGCTTCGTGGTCGCCACTTCGAGTCCCTTCGGACCACTTGTCACATCGAGTGACATGAACGGGTCACGCCGGTTCTTGGGGTCGTACTGGTTACCGCCGGCGTCCGGTACGGCAGGGGCCGAGACGAGAGGCCCGGCCGCCGGTGTGGCCGCCGGAGGTGGCGTCGGCGGCACGGCCGGAGCCGCGCCCACCGGCTTGACCGCCGCGGCCGGAGGCGGAGGCGGCGATCCGCCGCACGCGGTCAGCACCGCGCAGAGGCTTCCGAGGCCGGCCAGCGCGATCGCGCGGCTCATGAGCGATTCCCTTCCGACGTCGGCAACGCGGCCGCCGGCTTGGGCGGCGTGGTCTGCGCGCCGGTACGGGCCGGGGGCGCGGCCGCGGACGACCGATACATGTACGTCGCGAGCGTGAGGTCAGCTTTCATGGAGTTCTTCGTCTTGGGTTGTCCGGTCATCTTGAAGTCGTTGACGTTGACCACCCGGGGCAGCGCCGCGACCCGCTCGAAGAACTTGGCCAGCTGGTGATAGCTGCCCTCGGCGGTCACGACGATCGGGATCTCACTGACGACGTCCTTGGGCCGCGCGTCGCGCGGCTGGAAGAGCGACACGCCGAGCCCGACCTGCTCGGCGGCCGTGGAGACCGCCCGGTACAGCGTGGGCGTCTCCTTCTCGGACGGCAGGCGGTCGCGCAGCAGCGCCAGCCGCTTCTCGAGCTCGGCGATCTCGCGCCGGAAGCGCTCGATCTCCGCGACCTGGGCCCGCGCCTGGGTCACCTCGGACGTCACCTGGCTCCGCCGCTGGACCAGCTCCGCGATGCGCGCCTGGAGCGGGGAGATCAGGAAGAAGTATCCGAGCGCGACGATGGCCACGAGGCCGACCAGGCCGAGCACGACCTTGGGAAGCTTGGGACCGTCGATGAAGCCCTGGATCTGGGGTGGGAGCGCCATCTCAACCCTCGAATTTGCACGTGACCTCGAAGGTCACGAGGCTCGGGCTCTTGTCGAGCGCCTGCCGGGAGACGACGATCTCGACGTCCTTGAACTTGCCGGACGACTTCAGATTGGACATGAAGTCGGACACCGCCGCGGTGGAGAAGGCCGTCCCGCTGAGCTTCAGCTGGGACTCCTTCTGCTCGAGGCTCGTGATCCAGAGGTCGCGCGGGACGGTGTCGATGAACGCGTCGAGCAGGATGATCGACTTGCCCTGGCCCTTGGTCAGGTCCTCGAGCACGCCCACGCGGCGCTTGGCCTCGGCCAGCTGCGCCTTGACGCCGGCGCTCTGACCCAGCGTGGCCTTGAGCGACTGCAGCTCGCGGTTGAGGCGGTCGACCTCGCCGGCGATCTGCGTCTCCTCGGCGCCGAGGCTCCACCAGAAGTACCCGATGCCGCCGGCGGCCAGGACGAACAGGACGCCGAACAGGAGCCCGAGATTCATCGACGGCACCGGCAGGCTGAAGGACCGGCGACGGTGGCGAGTCTCGGGCGGCGCGAGGTTGATCCGGATCATTTGGACTCTTCCTTGTCGCTGGGCCGCCGCAGGGCGAGTCCCACGGCGACAGCCAGCGCGGGCGCCAGCGCGTTGAGATCCTCTCCGTAGGCTGACGCGACCTGGATCCGCTGGAACGGTCGAGCCAGCTCCACCGGGATGCCCCAGTTCGACGACAGGTACTCGTTCAGGCCCGGCAGCTGAGCGCAGCCGCCGGCCAATACGATCTTGCCGATGCGCTCGGACTCGGCGGTCGAGGCGAAGTAGTCGAAGGTCCGCTGGACCTCGAGCGACAGGTCGCGCGAGACCGCCTCCAGCGGCGGCACCAGGGTCTCCCACTTCACGCCGACGTCCTTGCCGAGCTTGGCCGCTTCGGCCTGCTCGAAGGAGATGTTCAGGCGCTGGGCGATGGCCTGGGTGTAGTTGTTGCCGCCGAACGGAATGTCGCGGGCGAAGATCGTGGCGCCCTTGCGCAGCACGTTGGTCTTCATGATCGAGGCGCCGATGTCGATGAGGGCGACCGCCTCGTCGTCCTCGCCGGGAAAGTTCGCCTCGAACTGGTTGCCGAGCGCGAAGCCGTCCACGTCGACGATGGTGGGCGAGAAGCCCGGCCTGTTCGACCACGTTCATGTAGTCGCTGACCTTGGCCTTCTTCACCGCCACCAGGATGAGATCGAGCTGCCCGTTGTGCTTGCCCACCGTGTGGTGGTCGAGGAAGACCTCGTCGATGGCGAACGGGATGTGGTGCTCGGCTTCGAGCCGCACCACGTCGCCGATCTCCTTGGCCGGCACCTCGGGAATCTGGATCTTCTTGATGATGAGCTCGCGACCGCAGATCGAGATCGCCGCGTCGGTGCCCTTCACGCCGGCCTTCGCCACCGCTTCCCTGACGGCGTCGGCGACGGTGCCGGGATCGTTGATCGCACCGTCGGTGATCGTGTCATTCGGCAACGAGACCATGCCGAAGCCGGTCAAGGTCCACGCGCCGCCGCTCTCGCGGATCTGAATGACCTTCACCGCGCTGGAACCGATGTCCAGGCCGAAGCTCTCGCTCTGTTTTCCGAACATTTTATTTAACAAGTTTTTTCGGCTCGCTGGGTTAGTAGTATAGGTTTCTTAACGGTAGCCACAAACGTTTTCGCGCGCCCCGGCCCCGGGGCGCACGCGCCCGAGTGCATCCTCGGCCCCGGACTCGCGCCGAATCACCTCTGGGTGACCAGCCATTCGAGCGTGACGGCCTTGTCGCTGGTCGCCTGCCCCGCCACACCCGGAGTCCGGTAGGTCACGACCACCGTCACCAGCCGTAGCGCGGCATCGGTGACGCCAGCGCACGGCGTCGCGCTGCAGTCGACGACCCGCAGAATCCGTCGGTAGGCGGGGTCGCCGCCGACCGACGCTTCGTCGGGAAACCGGGAGACGGTGGTGCCATGACATCCGGCGCCGGTCGGCGCGGGTGGAGCGTCTCCCCCCGAGACGCCGAGACAGTCCACCGCGGGGGCGGACGTCCACGTCGCCAGCCGGGCCTGCTCGATCGTCTGCTCGGCCAGGAACGTCGCGCGGGAGAGCTGGCCACCCTGCTGGATGGCCTCGCTCGAGACGGGAACGACGATGGCGATGCCGACCAGGCCGACGCTGATGACCACCAGAGCGATGAGGATCTCGACCAGCGTCAGGCCTCGCTCGTCACTCGGCATGGCCGACGTCACTGGATCTTTGCCCGTCCCGTCGTGGCCACGGTCACCGACATCGTCGAGCCCCCGGCGGGGTTGGTCACGGTGAGCGTGCCGGCGTTCACACACGGAGCCGGGGTGGCCGTGGTGGCGCCGAGGTAGCTGTAGCAGACGTTGCTGGTGCCGCCGGCCCGGACGCTGTTGGAGAGCGTGATGTTCCCAGAGGAGTCGGTGCCGGGTCCCTTCCAGGTCGTGGCGCCGCAGGTGACTCAGGTGGTATTGCACGCGCGTGCCGTCGTTGGTGACGCACACCGTGCTGTTGGCGCGGATGGCAAGCTGTCGAGCGCCGTTGAGGACGGTCACCATTTCCTCGGCGGCACCGCGAAGCGTGGCCGTCCGGAAGTAGGTCCACAACGTGGGGACGCTGACGGCCATGATGATGCCGATGACCGCGATGACGACGATCAGCTCCGTCATCGTGAAGCCTGGCGTCTCCCTCAGAATCCGCTGAAGCCGCCGAGGTACCACCGCACCACCCTTTCGCCGTAGAACAGCCCGGCCGCGCCTCCCAGTGCAAGGAAAGGACCAAACGGGATGGGATCTTTGCGCCCGCGCTTGCCGGAGGCGAGCAAGCCCAACGCGAGCGCGCCGCCGAGGAGGACGGCGACGAAAACCGCGACCAGGACGACTTTCCAGCCGAGGAAGGCACCAAGCATTGCGCCTAGCTTCATATCCCCCCCGCCCATGCCGCCGCCGCTTGCGAGGATGATAACCAGGAAGACCCCACCGCCCACCACGATTCCAAGCAGGGAATCGACCCACGGGACCCGTCCGGTCGCCACATTGGCAAGGCACCCTGCCAGAATGCCGGGCAGCGAGATCACGTCGGGGATGATCTGGTACTGCAGGTCGATCGCCGTGATCGCCACGAGCGCAGCGAGCAGCACCGCCGCGACGGCCGCATCCGGTGTCGGCCCGAATGCCTCGTACGCGGCCAGGAAGAGTCCGGCCGTCAGGGCTTCCACCAGGGGATAGCGCCACGGGATCGATATCCCGCAGGCGCGGCAGCGCCCGCGCAGCGCCAGGAACGACAGGATCGGGATGTTGTCGTACCAGGCGATCATCGCGCCGCATCCAGGGCAGGACGATCTGGGATGCACGAGGCTGCGTCGCTCGGGGACCCGAGCGATGACGACGTTCAGGAAGCTGCCGATCACCAGCCCGAAGACGACGACCACGACTGCGACCATGGGGGCTCAGACTCCTCGGATCATGCGGGTCGTGAAAAAAGATCCCGGCGGCCGAGAGGTCCCGGCCGCCGGGAGGTAGCGTTCAGCTGCGACCGCTCCTTACGGGCAAGCGGTGGGCGCGCCGCCGTTCGAATCCGCGCCGGTGCTGTCACCCGTGCCGCAGATCGTGAACGTACCGGCCGCCGTGGTCGTGTACTTGTACGACGTGCCCGAGCCACCCCAGCCAGCGGGCAGGGTCGGCGTGGAGTTCAGGAAAGGACCACCGAGCTGGTTCTGCGCGTTGGTCTGCTGGGTCAGCAGGACGCCCGGAAGGGCGCCGTTCTGACCGTTCGCCGACGCGCAGGTCTGAGCGTTCGAAGTGTTGTCCGGCAGACCACCGCAATGCGCCGAGTAGATGCTGACCGCCGACGCGATGGCGCGCGTGTCGGCCTGGGCCTTGGCGATACGAGCCCGCGCCTGCACGTTGGCATAGAGCGGGACGGCGATGGCGGCGAGAATGCCGATAATCGCCACGACGATCAGAAGCTCGATCAGCGTGAAGCCGCGCTGGCCGCGGATCATGGCCTTCCTTAGATGCATCATGTGAACGACTCCTCCCGATACTTGGTTGACTACCGTACTTCTGGGGGGACGCGTAGTGCAGAGGGGATGCCAGACTCGGTTCAGGAGAAATTCTCGAGGGAACTCGGCTCGTTACGTTGATATGCGCTCAGCCGGCTGACGCCGAAGTCTGACGGCGAGCGGCACTCGATTGACGTAGATTGTCACTGGTGGTGGCGCGTCACCCCTCGCGCCCGGCTTCACGCTGCTGCTGGAACTTCTGGAGCTTGTACCGGAACTGCCGGAAGCTGACTCGCAGCAGCTCGGCGGCCCGGGTCTGGACCCCACCCATCCGGTCGAGCGCCATCTGCATGTAGCGCTGCTCGATCCGATCGAGGGTCGCCTCCAGGTCGAGGCCCTCTGGCGGCAACTCGAGCGTGACGTCCTGGCGGTCCGGGGGCTGGCGCAGCGGCACCGGCAGGGTGTCGGTCTCGATCATCTCGCTCGAGCCCAGCACGATGGCGCGCTCGACCACGTTCTCCAGCTCACGGATGTTTCCCGGCCAGTGGTACTGCTCCAGCACCGCCAGGGCGTCCGGCGCCACGCCGCGGACCGCGCGGCCCACTTCGTGCGCGAGCTTCTTGATGAAGTGGGTGACCAGCAGCGGGATGTCTTCGCGCCGATCGCGCAGCGGCGGCAGGTGCACCGGGATGACGTTCAGGCGGTAGAAGAGGTCCTCACGCAGGATGCCGTCGGCCACCGCGCGGCCCAGGTCGCGATTGGAGGCCGCCACGAGCCGCACGTCGATCTTCACGTCGCGGGTGTCGCCGACCCGTCGAATCTGCCGCTCCTGGATGGCGCGCAGGAGCTTGACCTGCACCGAGGTCGGAATCTCCGTGATCTCGTCGAGGAACAGCGTGCCGCCGTCGGCCGCGGCGAAGAGGCCCTCGGTGCTCGACACCGCGCCCGTGAAGGCGCCCTTGACGTGGCCGAAGAGCTCGGACTCCATCAGGCTCTCGGGCATGGCGCCGCAGTTGACCGACACGAACGGCCCGCTGCGCCGGCTGGACTCGTAGTGCAGGGCCTGCGCCACCAGCTCCTTGCCGGTGCCGCTCTCGCCGGTGATCATGACGGTCGAGCCGCTGTCCGCCGTCTTGCGGATCGTCTCGAACACGTCGAGGATCTTCGGGCTGCGCCCGACGAAGTTCTCGAAGCCCCGCTCCCGCCGCAGCTGGCGCTTGAGGGCCTGGTTCTCTTCCTGCAGGCGCCGGCGCTCGAGCGCGTTGGCCACCGTGAGCTTGAGCTCGTCGAGCTTGAACGGCTTGGTGATGTAGTCGAAGGCGCCGAGCTTCATGGCCTCCACCGCGGTCTCGGTGGACGCGAACGCCGTGACGACGAGCACCACCGTCCGCGGCGAGTGCTCCTTGGCCGCCTTGAGGACGGCCATGCCGTCCACCTTGCGCATCCGGAGATCGGTGACGACCAGATCGAAGCTCTCGGCCTTCAGCGACTCGATGGCCGCCTCACCGCCGTCGGCCACCGCCACGTCGTACCCCGCCTGACGCAGCATGATGGCCAGCAGGTCGCGCATGCTCTGCTCGTCGTCGACGACGAGAACCCGGACCTCAGGCATGGGCGGGGATGGTGAGGGTGAAGGTGGTGCCGGCGCCCGGACGGCTCTGGACGTCGATCTCGCCGCCGTGCTCCTGCACGATGCGGTGCACCAGGGCCAGGCCCGAGGCCGCTGCCATCGGCCTTGGTCGAGAAGAAGGGCTCGAAGATCTGGGCCAGGTCCGTCGCGACGATGCCCTCGCCGCTGTCGCTCACCCGCAGCACGAGGTTCCGGCCGTGTCACCGCCGTGGTCACCCGCAGCTCTCCGCCCTCCGGCATGGCCTGGAAGGCGTTGACGCACAGATTCCAGATCGCCTGACGGAACTGCTGGCGATCGACGTTCCACATGAGCGCGGGCGGAAACTCCCGCACCACCTTGAGCGTGCCGGGCGTGGCCCGATGCTCGAGCAGCAGCAGCACCTCGTCGAGGGCCTCGGCCACGTTCACCGACTCGCGATGCAGCGGCGCCGGCCGCGCGTACTCCAGGAACTCACGAATGATGTTGTTGAGGCGGCCCGTTTCCTTGAGCACGATCTGGCCGAGGCGGTCGCGCGTCTCGTCGAAGGTCCCCCCGCCGGCCAGCACCTCGACGGCGCCCGACAGCGAGGCCAGCGGATTGCGGATCTCGTGGGCGATGTTGGCCGCCATGCGTCCCAGGCTGGCGAGGCGGTCGGCCGCGCGCATGCGCGCCTCCATGGCCCGGATGCTCGACAGGTCTTCGCACGCGGCGATCAGGCCGATGCGGCGGCCATCCCCGGCCCGCAGGGCGGAGAAGGTCAGGCGCACCGGAACCACCTGGCCGTCGAGACGGCGCAGGCTCACCTCCCGCCACGAGGAGCGTCAGCGCCCTCGGTCTCGATCTCGGCCTCGATGGGCGCGAGCGCGACGCTGTCACCGAACACCGTCCACGGCTGCCCGATGGCGCGGGCGGCCGACACCCCGGTGATGTGCTCGGCGGCGCGATTGATCGCGGTCACGCGGTGCTCGCGGTCCACCGCGACGATCCCCGTCCCGACCGAGTGGAAGATCAGGTCGGTGAACGCCTCGAGGTCGCGCAGATTGGCCTGCTTGGTCTCGAGCTCGGCCCGGGTGGACCGGAATCGCTCGGCCAGCCCGCCGGCCACGATGGCCACCACGAGGAAGGTCCCGGCGTTCAGGAAGATCGTGACGATCTCGAGCGCGGTGCTCTCCTTGGGCGTGCTCGAAGAACGCGGTGAGCGGGAACACCGTGCGCCCGAAGACGAGGCCGGTGTAGAGCACACTGCTGAACGCCGCGATGGTGAGCCCACCGACGCGTGAGAGCAGCACGCAGGCCGCCGTCACCGACAGGACGTAGAGGAAGGGAAAGATCGAGCGGGGGCCGCCGGTGGCCGCCACGATGGCCGTGACCAGCGCCGTGTCGAGCAGGCAGACCAGCCAGGCGATGCGATACGGCTTGGCCACCGGAGAGAAGGCGGCCAGCGCGGCCGAGGTGAGCACCATGGCGAGGAGCGTGAGCGCCAGCACGGCGCGGTTGGCGCCGGGCATGAGCTCCTCGGGCGAGGAGAGGGCCGACGGCAAGCAGGAGCGCCGCCACCGCCAGGCGCGCCAACCCGAAGGCCCGCAACAGTCTATTGGGATCGGAGAGTGTCATTCCCCCCGGACTCGCCCCGTCGGGCCTACTTGATCAGGGTCACCATCTTGAAGATCGGCAGATACATGGCGATGACGATGCCACCGACCGATCACGCCGAGGAACACGATCATCATCGGTTCCAGCAGCGAGGTGAGCGCGCCGACCGCCGCGTCCACCTCGTCATCGTAGAAGTCGGCGATCTTGTTCAGCATGGCGTCGAGCGCGCCGGTGTTCTCGCCGACCGAGATCATGTGGACGACCATGGCCGGGAACACCGGCGTGCTCTTGAGCGGCTCGGCCAGCGTGCCGCCGGCGGTGACGTGCTGGCGGGCCTGCATGACGGCCTTCTCGACCACGCGGTTGCCGGCGGCGCGCGCGGTGATGAGCAGGCCTTCGAGGATCGGCACGCCGGAAGAGATCAGCGTGCCCAGCGTCCGCGTGAAGCGGGCCACCGCCACCTTGCGGATCAGCATGCCGACGACCGGGACCTTGAGCATGAAGGTGTCGATGGCCATGCTGCCCTGGTCGGTCGCGTAGTACCGCTTGATCGCGTAGATGGCGGCGCCGAGCCCGATCAGGATGAAGATGATGTACTTGCGGGTCATGTCGGACAGCCAGATGACGATCTTGGTGGGCAGCGGCAGCTCGGCCCCCATGTTCTTGAACATGTTGGCGAAGGTCGGCAGCACGAACACCATCATGAAGATGATGACGAGGGCGGCCACGCTGATGATGGTCACCGGATAGACCATCGCGCTCTTGACCTTGCCCTTGAGCTTGGCCGCCTTCTCGATGTAGCTCGACAGCCGCTGCAGACAGATGTCGAGCACGCCGCCCGACTCGCCGACGGCGAGCATGTTCACGAAGAGGTTGTCGAAGGTCTTGGGATACTTGCCGTACGACTCGGCCAGCGTCCCGCCGCCCTGCACGTCGTTGGCGATGCGCCCCGTCACGTCGCGGAGCACCTTGGACTCGCTCTGCTCGGAGAGGATCTGCAGACACTGCGCGATGGGCAGACCGGCGTCCACCATCGTCGAGAACTGCCGGGTGTAGATCGCCAGGTCCTTGGCCTTGACCGAGCCGCCGATCTTGACCGCGGTGCCGGTGGCGGCGGCCGCCTTGGCCTTCCGCTCCTCGACCGCCGTCGCCACCACACCTCTGGTGCGCAGTGCCGCCACGGCGGCCGGCCGGCTGTCGGCCTCGATCTCGCCCGTGACGGCCGCGGCCCCCGAGCGTCCCTTGTACGCGAAGAGCGCCATAGCCCCTCCTACGTCGACAGCGTGACGCGCAAGACTTCTTCGACCGTGGTGGTCCCCTCGATCACTTTCATGAGCCCGGACTGACGGAGCGTCTTCATTCCCTGGGTCTGGGCCATCTCGCGGATTTCCGAGGTGGTGCCGTTCTTCAGAATCACGGTGCGCAGGTCCTCGGTGACCGGCATGACCTCGTAGATGGCGACGCGGCCCTTCATTCCGGTGAAGTTACAGGTCTGACAGCCCTTGCCCTTGTAGAAGGTGACCTTGCCCAGCCCCTGGGCGACGTGGCCGTAGGGCACGAGGTCGTCTTCGTGGCCGTCGAATCCCTCCTTGCAGTCCTTGCAGATCCGGCGGCCCAGCCGCTGGGCCAGGATCAGCAGCAACGCCGAGGACAGCAGGAAGGGTTGCACGCCCATGTCCACCAGGCGCGCGACGGTCGAGGGACAGTCGTTGGTGTGCAGCGTGGTGAAGACCAGGTGGCCGGTGAGCGCGGCCCGGATGGAGATCTGCGCCGTCTCCAGGTCGCGCGTCTCGCCGACGAGGATCACGTCGGGATCCTGCCGCAGGAAGGAGCGCAGCACCGCGGCGAACGTCCGTCCCACGCCATCGTTGACCTGGACCTGGTTGACCCCCTTGAGGTTGTACTCGACGGGGTCCTCGGCGGTCATGATGTTGTGCTCGGGCGAGTTGATGGTGGCGATCGCCGAGTACAGCGACGTGGTCTTGCCCGAGCCGGTGGGCCCGGTGATGAGGACCATGCCGTAGGGCTGGTGGATGGCGTGACTGAACTTCTCGTAGCTCCACGGATCGAAGCCGAGCTTGGTCAGGTCGAGCTGCAGCGACTCCTTGTCGAGGATCCGGAGCACGGCCTTCTCGCCGAAGATCGTGGGCAGGATCGAGACGCGGAAGTCGATCTCGCGCGCGCCGTAGCGCAGCTTGATGCGGCCGTCCTGGGGCAGCCGGCGCTCGGAGATGTCCAGGTTGGACATGATCTTGAGCCGGGAGATGATCGCGGGCTCCAGCCGCTTGGGCGGCGAGAGCATCTCGTGGAGCACGCCGTCGATGCGGAACCGGACGCGGAACACCTTCTCGTACGGCTCCCAGTGCAGGTCGGAGGCGCCCTTGCGGATGGCGTCGACCAGGACCATGTTCACGAGCTTGACCACCGGGGCCTCGTCGGCCGACTCCTTCAGCTCGAAGACGTCGACCTGGGCGCCCGCTTGGTCGTCGTCGACCACCTCGACGTTGCCGCCGTCGCCGGTGATCTCCGTCATCATGTCGGTCATCGACGGGGGCGATGGTCGTCTCCTCGTAGGCGCGCTCGATCGCCTTGCGGATCGCCGCCTGCGAGGCCACGACCGGCAGGCATCTGGAGGTTCGTCATGAACGCGACGTCGTCGAGCGGCGAAGACGTTGGCGGGGTCCGCCATGGCCAGCGTGAGGGTGTCGCCGATGCCGCTTGACCGGGCAGCACCTCGTACTTCTTCGCGATGCTGGCGGGGACGAGCTCGCGACGTTCGGGGTCGATCGTCGAGGCTGGGCCAGCGTGATGGAGGGGATGCCGTACTGCCGGGACAGGAAGCCGATGAGCTGCTCTTCGCTGATGAAGCCGAGGCGGACGAGGATCGATCCGAGCTTGTTCGCTGGTGCCCTTTTGCTCGGACAGGGCCTGCGCGAGCTGCTCTTCGGTGATCGAGCCCCTCGGCGACGAGCAGGTCGCCGAGACGGCGACTGACAGGCTGCCCGAGCTTCGCCTGGGCCATTCGCGAACTGTTACTGTACGCGCACCCAGCCGTTTCAACGTATCCGTAAAGGCCTCGTACCGCGTCGTCCTGGGCGAGCACGAAGACGACGCGCTTCACGGTCGTCTTGCCGGCCTTGAGGTGGGCGAGGACTGCGTCCGATGGCAGGCCTCGGCGGCCGCCGGCAGCGGCCAGCTGACCGACCCCGGTACCGAGGGCAGGCAGGGCCAGGGACGTGAGGCGGTGCTTGTCGGCCACCGCGAGCACCGAGCGGGTCGTCGCGCGCGATCGTCTCGGGGTCGGTCTTGAGATCGGGGCCCATGACCGCGACGTGGATCACGTGGGTGGCGGCCAGGTTGCCGCCGGGGGTGAGGACGGCCTCGCCGACCTCGATCGGGCCCCTGGCTGCATGGCCTCCTCTTCGATCGAGCACCCCGCCCTTGCGCTTGATGGCGGCCGCCACGCCCGTGCTCATGGCGAGCGTGGTGTTGGCCGCGTTGACGATGGCGTCGACCTCCAGGTTGGTGATGTCGCCGCGCTCGACGGCGACGCGTGGCCGGTCCGACTTTGACTCTCATCGGCCCCGCTCCTGCGCCTTGACTGCCTGCCAGGACCGCTCCAGCTCTTCGGGCGTCACGCTGGCGATCGACGTCCCCCGGGCGTTCAGGTCGTCCTCCATGGTGGTGAAGCGTCGACGGAACTTCTCGATGGCTCGCTGCAGCGCTTCCTCGGCGTCGAGGGAAGCGAGTCGGGCCACGTTGACGAGCGAGAACAGCATGTCCCCCAGCTCCTCCTCGATCCGAGCACGGTCTCCGGTCGGCCAGCGCGGCCGACGTTTCCGCCGCTTCTTCCTCGACCTTGGCCCAGGCCGCCTGCGCGTCTGGCCAGTCGAAGTTGACGCGCGCCGCCTTGCTCTGGATTCGCTGGGCGCGGACGAGCCCGGCAGCGCCCGCGGCACGCCGTCGATCACCGAGCGCCGCCGACCCTGCGCCTCGGCTTCGCGCTGCTTGATCGCCTCCCACTGCGTGAGGGCCTGACCGGCCGTCTGCACCGCGCGCGTCTCCGAAGACGTGCGGATGGCGGTTGATCATCTTGTCGCCGAGCCCCGCGAGCAGGTCGGCCATCGTGAACTCGCCGCGCTCGGCGCGCGATCTCGGCGTGGAAGACCACCTGGAACAGCACGTCGCCGAGCTCCTCGCGAACGCCGTCGACGTGACCGGCCTCGATGGCCTCGAGGACTTCGTACGCTTCCTCGATCAGGTAGGGCTTGAGCGACGTTCGCGTCTGCTCGCGATCCCAGGGACAGCCCGCCGGCCCGCGGAGACGGCGCATGATGTCCAGGAGACGCTCGAAGAGAACACCGGGGGACTGGGTCATGTCCGTGCCTGGCGGTCGGGTCATTATACAGGTAGGTGTTGGCCAGGCCGCCAGGTTCGGGCGCGGGACCGACGAGACTCGGCGCGCGTCACGAGGCCGTCCGGATGATCGCGCGGCCCGGCTCGATGGTGACGCTCTCGATGTGCGCGGGCAGCGGCCAGCGCAGCAGGCCCACGCCACCAGGATCCATGAGTAGCCGGAGCGCCAGGGCCGGCACGCGCTGCCGTCCAACGACCAGGGCGTCGACGTCGAGCTGCAGGTGACGCGGCGACCGCTCCTCGACCCGGATGTGGGCGCCGACGCGAAGCCATATGGGGCGCTCTCGCCACCGCGCCGGTAACACACTGCCCACAGCGGCAAGCGAGATCTCCTCGAGAATCCGGCCGAGGGGGCGGTACCCCATGAGCTCGATCCTATCCCCGCCCAGAAGCCGAGCGCTCGGCGCCCCGAGCTGTACGCCACGGGCTTCGACGAGATGCCGGGTCAGCAGGGCGTTGACCTCCGCCTCGGAGATGATCACCGTCTCGGCCACGCCTCGGCGCCGCCGGCTCAGCTCGAAGAGCTTCTGCTGAGCCCGAGAGCCGTCCGCCGCGGTCGTGACGATAGGGGCGATCGCCGGCTGCCCGAGCATCCGGGAGCCCATCCCGACCGTGGCTCCCATGATCAGGGTCAGCACGGCGAGCCCGACCACCGCAACCAGGCACCCGACGCAGCCTAGCCTCATCGCCGCTCACGGTACCACTCGGGTCTCCGAAGTACCTTACTGGCAAGGGCTTGGGCCCATATTTGACAGTATAAGACTCAGATGATATAAGGACTGTGTACTCAGACCGGCGGGAGGCCGGCTAGCAAAACTGAAGGAGGGCAAGATGGCGATGCAGCGTTGGCGTCCATTGGGGTTCTCGGAGCGGTGGGAGCCGTTTCGAAACCTGTCCGATATCCAGGGTGAAGTGGGCCGCCTGTTCGAGACGTTCGTGGGTCGGCCAGCGGTTGGAGCAATGACGTCGGGGCGCAGCTGGATGCCGCCGGTAGACATGTCCGAGACGGCGGACGATCTGGTCCTGGCCGTGGAGATTCCCGGCATTCGCGAGAAGGAAGTCTCGGTGTCGATCACCGGCGATCTGCTCTCGATCAAGGGTGAGCGGCGCTGGGAGACGGATGCGAAGGACGGCAAGGACAACACGGTCCTCCACGTCGAGCGGGCCTATGGCCAGTTCGAGCGAATGATTCAGCTTCCGTTCGCGGTGCAGGCCGACAAGGTGAAGGCGACCTACCGTGACGGTGTTCTCGAGGTGAGACTGCCGAAGGCGGAAGAGGTCAAGCCGCGGACGATCAAGGTCGACGTTCTCTAAGCCCCACGGAGGGGCCCGCTCGGCCGGGCCCCTCCCAAGTCTCGGCAGAGGAAAGGACAGCGGATATGGCGAAGGTGATCGGCATCGACCTCGGGACGACGAACTCGGTCGTCGCGGTGATGGAAGGCGGCAACCCCACGGTGATCCCCAATCAGGAGGGGAGCCGGCTGACGCCGTCCGTGGTGGCCTTCACGAAGGAAGGTGAAATCCTCGTGGGCCAGGTGGCCAAGCGGCAGGCCATCACGAATCCGGAGAACACCGTGTTCTCGATCAAGCGGTTCATGGGGCGCCGCGCCGACGAGACCCTGCAGGAACAGAAGCTCGTCCCCTACAAGGTGGTCAAGGCCGGCACCGGTGACGCGCGCGTCGAGATTCGCGGCAAGCAGTACTCGCCGCCCGAGATCTCCGCCATGATCCTGCGCAAGCTGAAGGAGGCTGCCGAGGCCTATCTGGGCGAGAAGGTCACGCAGGCGGTCATCACCGTTCCGGCGTACTTCAACGACAGCCAGCGGCAGGCCACCAAGGACGCCGGCAAGATCGCGGGCCTGGAAGTGCTCCGCATCATCAACGAGCCGACGGCGGCCGCGCTGGCCTACGGCCTGGACAAGAAGAAGGACGAGACGATCGCGGTGTACGACCTCGGCGGCGGCACCTTCGACATCTCGGTGCTGGAGATCGGCGAGGGCGTGTTCGAGGTGAAGGCCACCAACGGTGACACCCACCTCGGAGGTGACGATTTCGACCAGCGGGTGATGGACTGGATCGCCGACGAATTCAAGAAGGAGCACGGGATCGATCTGCGGAAGGACCGCATGGCGCTGCAGCGGCTGAAGGAAGCGGCTGAGAAGGCCAAGGTGGAGCTGTCGTCCACCGTGCAGACCGAGATCAACCTGCCCTTCATCACGGCCGACGCCAGTGGGCCCAAGCACCTCGTGCTCACGCTCACCCGGGCCAAGCTCGAAGCGCTGACCGCCGAGCTGGTCGAGCGGACGCTCGGTCCCTGCCGGCAGGCGATGCAGGATGCCGGCGTCACCGCCAAGGACGTGCAGGAGGTGATCCTGGTCGGCGGGCAGATCCGGATGCCCAAGGTGCAGGAAGTGGTCAAGAACCTCTTCGCCAAGGAGCCGCACAAGGGCGTGAATCCGGACGAGGTGGTGGCGGTGGGTGCCGCGGTGCAGGCCGCCGTGCTCACGGGCGAGGTGAAGGATGTCGTCCTGCTCGACGTGACGCCGCTGTCGCTCGGCATCGAGACGCTGGGCGGCGTGATGACGACGCTGATCTCGCGCAACACGACGATCCCGACCAAGAAGAGCGAGGTGTTCAGCACCGCCGCCGACAACCAGGAGTCCGTCGAGGTGCACGTCATGCAGGGCGAGCGCCCGATGGCGCGCGACAATCGGACGCTGGGGAAGTTCCACCTGGTGGGGATCCCACCCGCCCCCCGCGGAATGCCGCAGATCGAGGTCACCTTCGACATCGATGCCAACAGCATCCTGAACGTGTCGGCGCGCGACAAGGCGACCGGCAAGCAGCAGAACATCACGATCACGGCCTCGTCGACCCTGACCAAGGACGAGATCGAGCGGATGGTGAAGGACGCGGAGGCCAACGCGGCCGACGACGCCCGGCGCAAGCAGGAGATCGAGGTCCGTAACCAGACCGACTCACTGGTGTACTCCACCGAGCGGACGCTGTCGGAGCACGGCAGCAAGCTGCCGGAGGCCGACCGCAAGGCCATCGAGGATGCGCTGGGGGAGACGAAGGAAGCGCTCAAGGGCGAGGACCTCGAGCGCATGAAGCAGGCCCAGGAGACGCTCACCAAGGCATCGCACAAGCTCGCCGAGGTGATGTACCGCGAGGCGCAGGCCCCGGGCGCGCCGGGCGCGGACGGTCAGCCGGGCAAGAGCGCCGGTCCCAAGGAAGGCGAAGTGGTCGACGCCGAATTCGAGGACCTGGGCGAGAAGAAGTAGGCGAGCTGGTGCGGCGAGACTACTACGCGGTGCTCGGCATCACCGCGACCGCGAGGCCGCGCGAGATCCGCCAGGCGTACCAGCGGCTCGCGCGGCAGTACTCGCCGGACGTGAATTTCTGGGATGTGACGGCGCGCACGCTGTTCGACGAGATCGCCGAGGCCTATCGCATCCTCAGTGACCCCGACGCGCGCTCTCTCTACGATCGCCTCGGCCCCGGGCTCGGCAGCGATGCGCTGGCCGCCGGGCGCCGAGGTGACGACTGCCACGTGTCGGTCGAATTGTCGTTTGCCGACGCGGTGGCCGGCGCCACCCTCCGGCTGAACGTGGCCCGGTTCTCCCCCTGCGTGGAGTGCGGAGCCACCGGCCGCGTCGATGCGCGCGCGTGTCCGGCCTGTCAGGGGCGGGGCGTGCGACGCGCGGTGGAGCCGGTGGCGGTGACGGTCCCGGCCGGTGTCGACTCCGGGCTGCAGGTGAGAGTCTCCGGTCAGGGACACGCCGGGCCGTTCGGTGGGCCCCGGGGCGATCTCGTCGTCAGCACGCTCGTGCACGAGCATCCGTTCTTCGCGCGCAAGGGAGACGCCGTGCACTGTGAGGTTCCCATCAGCGTGTGGGAGGCGCTGCGCGGCGCCCGCATCCACATCCCCACGCCGCTGGACGAGACCGTGCTGGTGGTGCCGCCGGGCACCTCGGCCGGGCAGGTGTTTCGCCTGCGCGGCCAGGGCGCGCCCCGGCTGGCCGATGGCACTCCGGGTGATCTCTACGTCACCGTGCGCGTCGAGGTCCCCCGTGGGCTCGACGCGCGGACCGAGGAGCTGGTGCGGGAGCTGGAGCGACTCGTGCCGGGTCCGACGCGAGAGGACCTGGCGAGATACCGGGGAGGAGTGTCGTGACCGACCGGACCAAGCCTCTCTACATGATCGGCGTCGTGGCCGAGATGCTGAAGGTGCACCCGCAGACCCTGCGCTTCTACGAGAAGAAGGGGCTGGTGAGACCGGGCCGCACCGAAGGCCAGACCCGCATGTACTCCGACGAGGATCTCGAAGAAGTCGCGCGTTTGCTTCGGCTTACGCGCGATCTGGGCGTGAATCTAGCCGGCGTCGAAATCGTCTTAAAGATGAGGCGCCGAATGATCGAGATGCAGAAGCAGATCGAGGACCTGCTGGCTTACGTCCGCGAATCCGGCGGCGAGGTCCGGGAGGATACGCCGCGCGAGCCTCGCGAAGCGCTGGTTCGCTCGGCTTCCAACCAGCTCAGGTCGGTCGATCTCTTCTGAGAAAGCGATAGACAGATGAGTGACGCCAAGGACCTCCAGGCCGGGATCGTTCCCGACATCCTGGCCATCCTGCCGCTGCGGGGCAGTGTGCTCATGCCGCACGCGGTGCTGCCGCTGGGCGCCGGGCGGGCGTCGTCGGTCCGTCTCATCGAGGAGGCCGTCCAGAGCGGTCGACTCGTGGGGGCGGTCATGCAGCGCGATCCGAAGGACGACGCGCCCGATCAGGACGGCCTGTTCCCGGTGGGCACGGTGACCATCATTCACAAGGCCATGAAGCAGGGCGACGGCAGCATGCGCCTGGTGGTCCAGGGTCTGGGCCGGTTCCGCATCCTGGAGATCATCCAGAAGGAGCCGTACCTGCGCGCCCGCGTGGAGGCCGTGGTGGAGGCCGAGCCCAGCGCGGATGTGGAGCTGGAGGCGCTGGTGCGCGGCGTCCGCTCACTCTTCGAGAAGGTCATCTCCCTGTCACCGGGCCTGCCCGACGAGCTGATCAACGTGGTGGGCAGCACGCAGGAGCCCGGCCCGCTCGCCGACCTCATCGCGGCATCACTGCCGACCCTGGGTAACGAGCTGAAGCAGGAGCTCCTCGAGACGCTCGACATCCGCGAGCGGCTGCAGAAGCTGTTCAGCGCTCTGGCCAAGGAGGCCGAGGTCGCCGAGCTGGGATCGAAGCTCCAGTCGGAGGTGCAGTCGGAGGTCTCCAAGACGCAGCGGGAGTACTTCCTGCGCGAGCAGCTGAAGGCGATCCAGAAGGAGCTGGGCGAGTCGGACGAGCGGACGGCCGAGCTCGATGCGCTTCGCCAGAAGATCGACGAGGCGGGCATGACCGAGGAAGCGCGGCGGGAAGCGCTGCGCGAGCTCGATCGTCTGAGCAAGATGCCAGCCGCCGCCGCCGAGTACACGGTGGCCCGCACGTACATCGACTGGCTCGTGACGATGCCGTGGAAGGAAGAGACCACCGACGCCGTCGATCTCGTGCGGGCGCGGGGGATCCTGGACGAGGACCACGAGGGACTCGACAAGATCAAGGAGCGGATCCTCGAGTATCTGGCCGTGAAGAAGATCCGGCCCGAGGGCAAGGACCCGATCCTCTGCTTCGTCGGTCCTCCCGGCGTCGGCAAGACCTCGCTCGGGCGGTCCATCGCGCGCGCGCTCGGCCGGAAGTTCCACCGCCTCTCGCTGGGCGGGATGCGTGACGAGGCCGAGATCCGTGGTCATCGGCGCACGTACATCGGCGCGCTGCCGGGGCAGATCGTGCAGGGACTGCGGCGGGCCGGGAGCAAGAATCCCGTGCTGATGCTCGACGAGATCGACAAGCTCGGCATGGACTTTCGCGGTGATCCCGCCTCCGCCCTGCTGGAGGTGCTCGATCCCGAGCAGAACGGAACGTTCCGCGACCACTATCTCGACGTGGCGTTCGATCTCTCGCGAGTGCTGTTCATCACCACCGCGAACGTGCTCGACACGGTGCCGGCGCCGCTGCGCGATCGGATGGAGATCATCCATCTGGCCGGCTACACCGAGGAGGAGAAGGTGGCGATCGCGGTCCGGCACCTCGTGCCCAAGCAGGCGCGCGAGCACGGGCTCGATCCCGAGCGCGACATCGAGTTCACGCGCGAGGCGATCCGGCTGCTGGCCCGCGGGTACACCCGCGAGGCCGGGGTGCGGAGCCTCGAGCGCGAGATCGCCAGCGTCTGCCGCAAGGTGGCGCGCCGGCGGGCCGAGGGGCAGAGCGAGCTGGTGCAGGTGACGCCCGACGCGATCACGTCGTTCCTCGGCACGCCGCGATTCGAGTACGAGGAGCTGCAGGAGCGCACCCGGGTGCCCGGCGTGGCCACCGGTCTGGCCTGGACGCCGACGGGCGGCGACATCCTGTTCGTCGAAGCGACGCGCATGACGGGTCAGCACACACTCACGCTGACCGGTCAGCTCGGGGACGTGATGAAGGAATCTGCGCAGACGGCGCTGTCGTGGGTGCGCGCGCATGCCAGCGAGCTCGGGATTCCGACCGACTTCTGGGCGCGGTCCGACATCCACGTCCACGTGCCGGCCGGGGCCATTCCCAAGGACGGTCCCTCGGCGGGCGTGACCATGGTCACTGCGCTCGTGTCGCTGCTGACCCAGCGAGCGGTGCAGTCCGGGTTGGCGATGACGGGTGAAGTGAGCCTGTCGGGCCGGGTTCTCCCGGTGGGCGGCATCAAGGAGAAGGTGCTGGCCGCGCATCGCGCCGGCATCCGGACGCTGATTCTCCCGCGCCGCAACGAGAAGAATCTGATGGAAGACGTTCCGGCGACGGTGCGCGACGTGATGACGTTCCATCTCGCCGATTCGATCGGGGAGGTTCTCCGCGCCGCCTTCGATGAGGCCCCCATCACGGCCTCCGAGCTCGCGGGGCAGTGGTCGTAAGCCCTCGATTTACATAGCCCCGGCGGCCGCCGCCGCCGGGGCGTTGCGCCTCGCTCCAGCCGTTCGCTATCATGGACCCATCGTGCTGCCTCTCCGCGCGCTCTTCGTGGCGACTCTGTTCGCCGTTGTCCATCCCGCCCCCGCCGGGGCCGAGATGTACAAGCTCACTGCGCCCGACGGCACCCAGCACTACACGAACGCGCCGACCGATCCTCGCTACCAGCGAATGGGATTTCCCTCGGGCACGGCGGCGGGGTTCCTGCGCTTGCCGCAGGCGGAGAGCGGGCAGTACCAGAGTGAGATCAAGGACGCGGCGGATCGCTACCAGGTACCGATCAAGCTGGTGTCCGCGGTGATCCGGGCGGAGTCTGGGTTCAACGCGCGGGCGGTCTCTCCGAAGGGCGCGCAGGGACTGATGCAGCTCATGCCGCAGACCGCCAACATCCTGGGCGTGCGCAACTCGTTCGATCCACGCGAGAACATCGAGGGCGGCGTGCGACACCTCCGCGCCATGATCGACCGCTTCCCGCACAGCCTGGCGCTGGCGATCGCCGCCTACAACGCCGGCGAGAGAGCGGTGGCGCAGTACGGCGCGATCCCGCCCTATCCGGAGACGCAGGACTACGTGGCGAAGGTGATGCGTTTCTACGGCGGGATCGAGGGCGGCACGACACCGCCGACGCGGATCTATCAGACGGTCGGCTCGGACGGCACGGTCCCTCCGCGCGGCCGGCGTGACCTCATGGGGGGCCCGACATGGCCCCGAACCTCCAGCGCTCGTCACGCGCCGGGCCGGGCGCCGTGATTCTGCTGGCGTGCGGCCGCAGCCCCGCCCAGCACAACGAAATGCGCGGTCATTTCCGAGCAGCCCCGATGTTCGGAGCGCCCCGGCGGGGCTCCTCTGTCGCGCGCGGGGATGGGAGCGCCGCAGTAGTCCACAACCCAACTGTTCGGAGCGCGCTGGGTGCCGTCGTGGCGCTGGGCGTGTCGTCTTAGGGCGCTTCCAGACGAGGTTGAGGAAGCGGTCGAGGAGTCCGTCGCGTATGAAGGTGTCGACGGCTTCTTTCGTTGATTCCTGGTCCATACCCCAGAGGGCGGCGCGCTTGCCCTCGTCGGCCATCTGCACGAAGACCTCCTGATCGCGCGCGATGACGATCGGCAGGTCCGCGTAGATCTGCTCGGTGAACGCGTTGACGGCCGGCCCCCCGATGGTGATGGCGGGAAAGAAGTCGCCCAGCTCCTGATTCATCAGCCACACGTCGGTCACGACGACGGCGGTGCGGAGATCGCTTCCGTTGGCCCGCGTCGTGATCTCTCGCTTGAGATCGTAGGCCAGTGGACGGTCTTCCTCCTCGGGCAGGATGCCGTGCCCGACGACCACCAGCACGGTGTGCTGAAGATCGAAGTACCGCGGCATCAGCGGAGCAGCGCGCTCAGCTCGCGGAAGGCATCGGAGTCGGCACCACCCCGCCACTGGCAGACGACCGTCTCCGTCGAGGTGACCATCTCACGATCGGCCTGGAGGTCGTCGCGCCGCTCGGCGTCCATGACATTGAAGAGCCGCTCCTGGACACCGATGACGACGAGGATGGGACCAGCCATGGCGCCTCCCGGGACGCGATTCGCGAGGCGCCCATTGTCGCACGGTCAGCGGGGCGGGTCAGGTGCCGTGAGAAGACGGGTCAGCTCGAGAATCATGAACCGGACGGGAAGGCGCGGCGAACTGGGCCGAGGTCGCCGTCGAACAACCGGCGGCCTCGGCCGGCCGAGATCGCTTACGGGCAGGTGGCGCCGCCGTTGGAGTCGGCGGCCGTGCTGTCACCGCTGCCGCACACCGTATAAGTGCCGAAGGTCGTGCTGATGTACTTGTACGAGGTCCCAGAACCGGCCCAGCCCTGTGGCAGCGTCGGCATGGCATTCAGGAACGGACCCGCGACCTGGTTCTGGCCCGTTCGTCTGCTGCGTGAAGAGCCCGGGCGGGAGGGCACCTGTCTGGCCGTTGGCCAACGGACAGTTCGTCGCGTTCGACGTGTTGTCCGGAAGCCCACCGCAAACACCGGAGTAGATGCCGACCGCCGAAGCGATCGCACGCGTATCCGCCTGGGCCTTGGCGATCCGCGCGCGAGTCTGCATGTTCTGGTAGAGCGGCAGCGCAATGGCCGCGAGGATTCCAATGATGGCGACGACGATGAGGAGCTCGATCAGCGTGAAGCCGGCCTCCCGCCGTCCCTGTCGGAGCCGAATCATGGGCAACCCCCTTCTGTTCGTGTCGACGTGGTCGCGCTAAGCGCGTCCGGGGTTTGCACACGCGGTGCCACGGTGGAGGGACGGCGGCCGGGCAACAGAATCGCGTACTTCATCGGGCGGGCCGCACGCCGTCACGTGCGTCCCGGCATCACGCCTGACCGACTGGCAACGCCTCTGGCACGCCTCTGACGGTCCGTTCGTCACAGGCGCCACGAGCGATCGAGTCCCCGATACTGCACGGCGTCCGCACGACGCTCGGCGGCGATCGTCTCGACGCGGGCGAGGTCGGCACTCGTGTGCGCCCCGCAGAGCGCGCGCTAGTGGCCGCGAGCGGTGAGGCTGAGGCGGGTCATCACTGCGCCCGGCGGCTCAACTGCCCAGTAGCGTGTCGCCGGACAGTCCGGCGGCCTGCGCCAGCTCGCCGCCGCCGATCTTCTTGCCGTCTTCCAACCGGGCCTTCAGCACCTCGATCTGGCCGCCCTGCGCCGTGACCTTGAAGCTCTGGGCGGTGACGTCGGTGACGTCGCCAATCTTGCCGCGCACGTCGGCGAAACGGCGGAACGGGATCTTGCGAGCGTCGAAGATCTGGAGCTTCTTGCCGTCGACCGTCGTCCAGGCGCCCGGCGCAGGATTGCATCCACGAATCAGGTTGTAGACGTGGTCGACGGGCTTGGCCCAGTCGATCCTCGCCTCGGCGGTGCGGCACCAGCCCTCGTAGCTCGCCCGCGATTCGTCCTGGACGGTCTCCGATGTGCGCCGGCGACGACGAGGTCCGCCGCCTCCAGCATGGCCTGCACGCCCATCGGGAACAGGCGATCGAAATAGACCGTGCCCAGCGTGTCGTCGGGACCGATCGGCGTCTTCTTCTGCAAGATCACCGCGCCCTCGTCGAGCCCGTCAGAGGGGCGGAAGATCGTCAGCCCGGTTTCCGTCTCGCCCTTGATGATCGGCCAGTTGATCGAGCTCGGGCCACGATACTTCGGCAGCAGCGACGGATGATACTGGATGGTGCCGTGCTGCGGGATGTTCACGAACTCCTGCGGCGCGAACTGCAGCACGAAGGCCATGATGCCGATGTCGGCACCGGCGTCTTGCATGGCCCGCGCCGCTTCGGGATCGCGCAGTGATTTGAACGGTGGACCTTGAGCCCCTTGTCTTCGGCCGCCGCGCGCAGCGCGTCCGGCCGGGCGCCTTCCTTCTCGGGAGCGCAGAAGACCGCCGTGACGTCGTCACCGCGATTCAGGAACGCGTCGAGGACGGCTTTGCCGAAGTCCTGCTGGCCGATGATGACGATTCTCATTCAGTAGGGCTCCTGTACCCAGGCCAGGATGATCACGCCGGCGCGTCGTCCATCGCAAGGGTCGATATGAGGTTCATGCGTCCTATGCTCTCCGCAGCGCGAGGCGCGGATGAGCTCCAGGCCAGCGTACCTCATACCGACGTCCCGGTCTCCCGCACGAACTGCCCCACGGCTCGGACGGTCCCGTCAAAGCCGCCAGGCGCGATCGAGGCCCCGATACTGCACGGCCTCCGCGCAATGCTCGGCGGCGATCGTCTCGGCGCCGGCGAGATCGGCGATCGTGCGAGCGACGCGCACGGCGCGATCGTGGCCGCGCGCGGTGAGTCCCAGCCGGGTGACCGCGGCGCCGAGCAGCCGGGAGGCCTCGGGCGCGAGCTGACACAGGCGTCGGAGCTGCCGCGGCGTGAGATCGGCGTTCAGGCCAGTGTGTTGTCCGCGGACGCGCTGGCGCTGGACGTCGCGGGCCGCCAGCACGCGCGCGCGGATCACCGCCGAGCTGTCAGTCGGCGACCGGCGTTCGAGCTCGTCGGCGGCCAGGGCGGGAAGCTCGACCTGGAGATCGATACGATCGAGGAGCGGCCGCGATAGACGGCCGAGGTATCGATTGCGCTCGGTCGGCGTGCAGATGCACGCCTCCAGGTTGGAACAGCCCCGGCGGCAGGGGTTGGCGGCGGCCACCAGCTGGAAGCGTGCCGGGAAGTTGCCGACGCCCCGCGCTCGCACGACGGACACCCGGCCGTCCTCGAGCGGTTGCCGCAACGATTCGAGGACGTGCTGCTGGAACTCCGGAAGCTCGTCCAGGAAGAGTATCCCGCGGTGAGCCAGCGTCACTTCGCCAGGGTGCGGCGGACTGCCACCGCCGACGAGACCCGAGACGGAGATCGTGTGATGCGGCGCCCGGAACGGCCGCTCGCTCATGAGCCCGCTGCGCGGGGCGAGCAGCCCGCTCACCGACCAGATGGTCGAGACCTCGATGATCTCGTCGTAGTCGAGCGGCGGCAGGACCGCCGGCAGCCGGCGCGCCAGCATCGTCTTGCCGGCGCCTGGCGGCCCCACCAGCAGCGCGTTGTGCCCGCCGGCCGCCGCGATCTCGAGCGCGCGCTTGGCGTGCGCCTGCCCGCGCACGTCGGCGAAGTCGAGCTCGTCGGTGGCCGCCGCCGATGGCGCGGCGGGCCCCGGCGGAGTCACCGGCGACATGGCACCACTGAGCACAGCCACCGCGTCGCCCAGGGTGGCAGCCGGCAGCACGCGCAGGTTCTTCACCGCGGTCGCCTCGGCGTAGTTGTCGTGCGGGACGAGCAGCGTGGCGATGCCTCGCCGCCGGCACGCCAGCCCGACGGCGAGCACGCCGCGGACGGCCTGGATCTGGCCGTCGAGCGCGAGCTCGCCGACGACAGCGAACGGGCCGAGCGCGCCCTCGCGGAGCGCGCCGGTGGCCGACAGAATGCCGAGCGCGATGGGAAGATCGAACGACGCGCCTTCCTTCCGGACATCGGCCGGCGCCAGGTTCACCGTGATGCGATCGGACGGAAAGGCGAAGCCCGCGTTGCGGATCGCGGTCCGCACGCGCTCGCGACTTTCCCGCACGGCGGAGTCGGGCAGGCCCACCGTGTAGAAGGCCGGCAATCCCGCCGCCACGTCGACCTCGACGCGGACCAGGGCGGCTTCCACCCCGCGCAGCGCTGCCGAGAGAACGGTAGCCAGCATGCGGCGATTGTTCGAGGGGCGCCGCCGCGCGTCAATGTCCGCAATACGATACGCGCCGCCGCGCGCCATGCCGGAGCGGCCGCCCCTACCCCGTGGTGGTACAGTCACTCGCGCATGGGCAGCGAGGTCCGCGCGCTCGACACCGATCCCCCCTCGGGGGTGCGGCCGGTCGTCCTGGTGGTGGATGACGAGCCCGGCGTGCGTGAATCCTTCCATCTGATCCTCGACGACGACTACGAGGTCATCGACGTCCCCGACGGGGCGGCCGCCCTCGGCGTCCTCCGCGGCACCCACGTGGACCTGGTCCTGCTCGACATCCGGCTGCCCGGGATGGACGGCATCGAGGTCCTCGAGCGGATCAAGGCGACCGACGAGGGGCTGGAGATCATCCTGGTGACCGCGGTGAAGACGGTGCGCACCGCGGTGGCGGCCATGAAGCTCGGCGCCTTCGACTACGTCACCAAGCCCTTCGACGAGGACGAGCTGCTGGTGCTGGTGCGCCGGGCGCTCGACAAGCGCACGCTCGAGCGCGAGGTCGTGTACCTGCGCGGCGAGCTGGAGCGGCACCACGACTTCGACGAGCTCGTCGGCCAGAACCCCGAGATGCAGAAGATCTACCGGGTCGTCGCCCAGGTGGCCCGGACGACCACGACGGTGCTGATCACGGGCGAGAGCGGCACCGGCAAGGAGCTGATCGCGCGGGCCATCCATCACCAGGGCCCGCGGCGCGACCAGCCGTTCGTGGCCGTGAACCCGGCGGCCATTCCCGAGACGCTCATCGAGTCCGAGCTGTTCGGCCACGAGAAGGGCGCGTTCACCGGCGCTCACCAGCGCAAGCTCGGGCGGTTCGAGCTGGCCCAGGGCGGCACGCTGTTCCTGGACGAGATCGCGCACCCTGCGGTCGGATCTGCAGGCCAAGCTGCTCCGCGTGCTGCAGGAGCGCGAGATCGAGCGGGTCGGCGGCACGCGCGCCATCAAGATCGACGTGCGGATCATCGCCGCGACCAACGCCGACGTGCCGGCTGCGGTGAGCCGCGGGACCTTTCGCGAGGACCTCTACTACCGCCTGAACGTGGTCCACATCGGCGTGCCGCCGCTGCGCGATCGGCGCCGACGACATCCCGTTGCTGGTCGGACCACTTCGTCCAGCGCTACGTCCAGGAGTCCGGCAAGCGGATCGAGGGCCTGACCCCCGAGACGCTGGAGCTGCTCCGTGGCTACCGCTGGCCGGGCAACGTCCGCGAGCTGCAGAACGTCATCGAGCGGGCGGTGGTGCTGACCGACGGCCCCACCATCGGCGTCGACGACCTGCCGCTGGAGCTGTCCCTCGGGGTCGCCCACGTCTTGCCCGAGGAGACCCTGCCGCTGAACGAGGCCAGCGACCGCTTCGAGCAGCAGATGGTCCTGCGCGCGCTGGACCGTGTCCACGGCAACGTCAGCGAGGCCGCCCGGATGCTCGGACTGCACCGCAACTCGCTGAAGGCCAAGCTGGCGCGCTGGAAGATCCGCGCGCGCGACCTTCGGAGCGACGCCCAGTAGCAGTCCAGGCCGCACCGTCGTTGGCCACATCCCCGAAAGCCACGCCGGATTGCGGGCTTGTCGCGCGCCGTCGGGGATGGAGGTGCCCTGTGGCAGGCCAGCCCCGCTCGGCGAGTTTCACCTATGAGTCTGACAAATCGTCACAGTTTCGCATTGTTACGGTCGACGCGAGGTCGTCGCACTTCTGGCGATGCACTTGCTTTACGCTTCCCCGCGTTGAAGCCCTCATGGAGAGGGCTTCCGAGCTCCTGAAAGGGGAGGCCCATGGCCAAGATCCTCGCGGCTGCGATTCTGTTCGCCTCGTTCCTGCTCGCTCTTCCCGTCATCGAGTCCGGCACGTCCGGCTCGACCCAGCTGTTCCAGGCGGTCGGCACCGCGGACAGCGGCGGCGGCGGGGACTAGGTACCAGTCCGCTTCCCACGATGCGGAGCAGCGCGGCCGCTGGCCGGCGACGCGGAGCCTTGCGCTCTGCCTTGCTCGTCGTCGCGGCCGTCGCGGCGCTCCTGGTCGCCGGTCCGCCGGCACGCGCTGCAGGGCGCACGCCGGCGGACCCGACGACATACCGGCGACCGCTCGGTAACGAGCCGGCCACGCTCGACCCCGCGCGCATCAACGACGTCTACAGCCGCTCGGTGGCGCAGCAGATCTTCGACGGCCTCGTGCGCTTCGATCAGACGCTCGACCATCACGCCCGCGCTGGCCGAGTTCTGGCGCGCCTCCCGCGACGGCCTCTCGTGGACGTTCACGCTGCGCCGGGGCGTGCGCTTTCACCACGGCCGCGAGGTGACCGCGGACGACGTCGTCTTCTCCTTCACCCGCATCCTCGATCCGCGTCTGCGCTCCAGCGCCTCCGAGTCGTTCCTGCCCATCAAGGGCGCGCGCGACTTCCGGGAGGGCCGGGCCAAGACGGTGGCCGGCCTCATCGCCGTCGATCCCCGCACGGTGCAGATCACGCTGAGCGAGGCCTTCGCCCCGTTCGTCTCGTTCCTGGCGCTGGGCCACGCCAAGATCGTCCCGCGCGACCTCGTCGAGGCTCAGGGCGACGCCTTCGGGCTGCGCCCGGTGGGCACCGGGCCGTTCCGCTTCGCCCAGTGGGAGCGGGGCCGCTCGATCGTGCTGGCCGCGAACCCGGACTACTTCGACGGCGCCCCCCGACTCGGCCGGCTCGTGTACCGGATCTTCTCGGGGGAGAACTCGGTCGCCATGTTCGACGAGTTCCAGAAAGGGCAGCTCGAGGACAGCCAGGTCCCGACGCCCCACTACAACGAGGTCGTCGCGGCGGCCGCGGCCGGCGACTACGTCTACGTCAAGCGGCCGATGTACAACCTGCGTCACTACGGACTGAACACACGCGTCAAGCCGCTGAACGATCGCCGGGTGCGCCTGGCCATCGTCAGCGCCATCGACCGGGCCAAGATCCTCAGCCAGATCTACGACGGGCGCTTCATCCCGGCCCGGGGCATCCTGCCGCCGGGCACGCTGGGCTTCAATCCCGCGCTCAACGCTCCGGGCTGGGATCCGCGGCGGGCGCGCGATCTCCTGGCCCAGGCCGGCTATCCCGGCGGTCGCGGGCTGCCACCGCTCACGTTCTGGTCGAGCGTGAAGTCCGAGCGGGTCGTGCGCGAGCACGAGCAGATGAGCAAGGACCTCACGGCGGTCGGCATCCACGCCGACTTCCAGTACCAGACGGACTGGCCGGCGTTTCTCAAGATCCTCGGCGAAGGCCGGGCGCCGGCCTTCCTGCACGCCTGGTACGCCGACGCGCCCGACCCCGATAACTTTCTCGGCCTGCTGTTTCATTCGCAGAGCCCCCGCAACTACATGGGCTACAGCAATCCCAACGTCGACAACCTGCTCGGCCAGGCGAGGTCCGAGCGCGAGGTGTCACGGCGGGTGGAGCTCTATCGACGGGCCGAGCAGCTGATCATGGACGACGCCGTGGTGCTCCCGGTGTGGCACTACTCCTACGAGCGCATCTTCCAGCCGTACGTCCGGAGCGTCGAGGTCAACGGCCTGGGCGATCCCTACATTCTCATGCGCAAGATCTGGCTGGACGCGGCCCGGTGAGCGTATGAGCCCCATGTCCGTGCGCGTGCGCTCGCTCCGGACGCGCCTGCTGTGGGGCACGCTGCTGATCATCGCCGTGGTCATGACCGCGGTGATGCTGGTCGTCGAGCACCGCCAGCGGACGGCGATCGTCGACGAAGTCCAGCGGCGCGGTGAGGTCCTGGCTCGTGGCCTGGCCGCCACCGCGCAGGCGCCCCTGCTCCTCTACAACTTCACCGCGCTGGAGCAGAACGTGGCCCAGGCGGCGGCCGAGGACGACGTGCCCTACGCCATCGTGCTCGACGCCGACGGCCGCGTGGCCGCCCACAGCGAGCGCCCCGAGCGCGTCGGCATGGTGCTGCACGGCGCGCTGGACCGTCGGGCGGTCGAGACCAGCGGACCGCTCGTCCAGGAGACGACGACCGACACCGGCGAGGGGATCTACGACTTCGCGGTACCGATCGTCGTGGGCCACCAGAAGTGGGGCACCGCGCGCATCGGCGTCTCCAAGCAACGCATGGAGCGGCTCATCCGCCGCACGCGCTGGGAGCTGGGCTCCCTCACCGTCGCCACGCTGCTGCTGGGCGGGCTGGCCGCGGCGCTGGTGGCCCGGCGCATCTCCCGGCCCGTCCAGCAGCTCGCCGCCGGCGCGGCCGCCGTCTCGCGGGGCGAGCTGGATTTGCGGATCGAGCCCACCACCGACGACGAGATCGGCGGGCTGGCCGTGGCGTTCAACCACATGACCTCGCAGCTCCGGCAGCAGCGCGGCGCGCTGGAGGACGCCAACTCCGAGCTGCGGCGCCGCCTCGAGGAGCTGGCCGATCTCAAGAGCTACACCGACAACGTCCTGGCCTCGATGATCAACGGGCTGATCACCGTCGATCTCGACGGGCGCGTGGTCACCCTCAATCCGGCCGCCGAGCTGATGACCGGCTTCTTCGCCGGCGAGGCGACGGGCCGCTACTGCACCGACGTCTTCGCCGGCACGCCCCAGCTGGGCGAGATCCTCATGGAGACGATCGCCAGCCGCACCGCCTACCCGGGGATGGCCGTCACCGTGCGCCGGCGCAACGGCCGGACGCTGTCGGTCGAGATCAGCGCCGCCCCGCTCAAGGGCGGCGAGGGCAAGGACCTCGGCGTGATCGCGGTCATGCGGGATCTCACGGTCGTGCGCGAGCTGGAGACCCGGCTGCGTCGCTCCGACCGGCTGGCCGCGCTGGGCAGCCTGGCCGCCGGCCTCGCCCACGAGATCAAGAACCCGCTGACCTCCCTGCTCACCTTCAGCCGGCACCTCACGCGGCGCTTCGACGACGAGCAGTTCCGCGAGAAGTTCCAGTCGGTGGTCCCGCACGAGCTGCAGCGCATCAACGGCATCGTGGAGCGCCTGCTCGAGCTGGCCCGGCCCTCGCGCCTGACCTTCGCCGCCGTGCGACTGCCGGTGCTGCTGGAGCGCGTGGTGGACCTGTGCGCACACGAGCTGGACGGCCGCGGCGTGCGCCTGACCCGCGAGTATGCGCGCGACCTCCCGGCGATCTGGGCCGACGCGGACGCGCTGCATCAGTCGCTCGTGAACCTCGTGCGCAACGCCCTGGACGCGATGCCGGCGGGAGGCCGTCTCGTGCTCCGGGTCGGCTGGGCCGGCAGCGACGACATCGTCGTGGCCGGGGGCCGGAATCCGGGCGCTGCCCGGCGCGTGCAGATCGAGGTCGAGGACAGCGGGGTGGGCATCGCCCCCGAGGCCGCCGATCGGGTGTTCAACCCGTTCTTCAGCACCAAGGAGAGCGGCACCGGGCTCGGGCTGGCCCTCACGCACAAGATCATCGAGGACCACGGCGGTGTCATCGACTTCCGCGCCGCGCCCGGCGGCGGCACGATCTTCCGGATCGCGCTTGCGCTCTTCCCCGATCCGCCGCCCGAGACGGGGACGCACGGTGACGACCTACGGTGATCGCGCTTCCGCTCGCGGCTCTGCAGCCATGACATCGTTCCTGACGCTGGCCGAGGCGCTGGCCGAGGTCGAGCGCGCGCAGCGCGAGCTCGACGAGGAGCGCACGCAACGCCAGCGGCTCGAGGACGAGCTGAAGGACGCGCGGCGGCTGGAAGCGCTGGGCCGCCTGGCCGGCAGCGTGGCCCACGACTTCAGCAACATCCTGGCCGTCATCTCCGGGCACAGCGAGCTGATGCTCCGGCGCATGGACCCGACCGACTCGCTCCGGACGGGGGCGGAGTCCATCCGCAAGGCCGCGGTGTGGGGATTGAACCTCACGCGCCACGTCATGGCCACCACGCGATCGATCGGGCCGTCGCCGGAGCTCGTCGACCTCAACGTCGTCATCGCCAGCGTGGTGCGCACGCTGCAGCCGCTGCTCGGCGAGCGCGTCGACGTCGTGCTGCGCCTGGAGTCGCGACTGGGCCGGGTGAACGTGAACGTCGTCCCGCTCGAGCAGGCCATCATGAACCTGCTGCTCAACGCCCGCGACGCGATGCCGATGGGCGGCCGCATCATCGTGGAGACCGGTCACGTGGCGGCGGAGTCGGGCAATGGCGCCGCGCCCGCCTCGGTCATGTTCCGCGTGGTCGATACCGGCTTCGGCATGGACGCCGCCACGCTGTCGCGCGCGTTCGAGCCGTACTTCACGACCAAGCCGCCGGGCCGGGGCACCGGGCTGGGGCTGGCCACCGTGTTCGCGTTCGTCAGCCAGAGCGGCGGCCGGGTCGACGCCACCAGCGAGGTGGGGCGAGGCTCGACGTTCACGATCACGCTGCCGCTGGCCGCCGACGCCGAGGCGCCGGCCGACCCGCCGGCGGCCGGCACGGCCACCGTGCTCGTGGTCGAGCCCGAGGCCGGCGTTCGCGAGCTCATCAGCGAGATCCTCGAGCTGCACGGCTACCACATCCTCACCGCGCGCGACCTGGACGAGGCCCTCGGCATCAGCCTGCGCCACCCCGGGCCGATCGCCCTGGCCGTGGCCGACCTGCTGCTGCCGGGCGTCGCGGGCGACGGGCTGCTGATGCGACTCGGCGCCCGGCGCCACGACATGAAGATTCTCTATCTCTCGAGCGACATCCAGAGCACGATCGAGGAGTACCGGGGCCTGATGCCCGGGCGTGGGTTCCTGCTCAAGCCGTTCACGGTGGACGCGCTGATCCAGAAGGTCGCCGACATCCTCCGCGACACCTCCGGCCCCGGGCCGGCGGTTACTGGTTGAGCCGGCGGCGGAGGAAGCCCAGGAAGCCCTGGGGCAGGAAGATCACCATCAGCACGAAGATGATGCCCACCGGAATGAGGTAGTACTCGAAGTAGCGCGACAGCCCCTCGCGGACCAGCAGGAAGAAGGCGGCCCCCGCGATCGGCCCCACCAGCGTGCCGATCCCCCCCATGACGTTGAAGATCACCACCTCGCCGGACACCAGGAAGAAGACGAAGTCGGGCGCGGCGAACTTGTTCTGGATCGCGTAGAGCACCCCGGCCAGGCCCGCGAAGAGCCCGGACAGCATCACCGCCACGATCTTGTAGCGTTCGACGGCGTAGCCGATGGCCCGGGTGCGCGGCTCGTTCTCGCGGATCGACTGCAGCACCATGCCGAAGGGCGACTGGGTGATCCGGCGGAGCAGCAGGTACGAGAGCGTCACCACCGCCAGCACGAACCAGTGCAGCCGATCGCGGCGTGAACGGCACCGAGCCCAGGCCGGGCAGCGCCGAGGCCGGGCTGGCTGAAGGTGAGCCCGTTCTCGCCGCCCGTCACGTCGGTCCAGGTGAAGATGATCACGTAGAAGATCTGCGAGAACACCAGCGTGGTGATCCCGAAGTAGATCTCGCGCAACCGGGTGGAGAAGTAGGCGACGAATACCGCCACCGCGCCCGCCCCCACCAGATCCGTACACGATCGCCAGCCACAGGTTCGGCGGCTTGACGGTGAGCAGCGCGGCGGCCGCCCCGTACATGCCGAGACCGAAGAAGGCCGAGTGGCCGAAGGACACCATCCCGGTGTAGCCGATCAGGATGTCCGACGACATCGCCAGCAGGCCCCAGATCAGGATCTCGGTCACGAAGCGCCGCCAGAACGGCGGCAGCACCAGCGGGGCGATCGTCAGAAGGCCCACGACGATGCCGAAGCCGATCCAGTAGCCGCGGTGCGACGGCGCGCGCGTCATTTCGGGGTGGGGACGAACAGGCCGGTGGGACGGAACAGCAGGGTGAGGATCAGCGCCACGAAGGAGACGATCACGGCCTGGGCCGGGCTGACCACCAGCGCGGCGTAGGCCTCCAGCAGGCTGATGAAGATCGCGGCCAGGATCGAGCCGCCGAGGTTGCCCATCCCGCCGACCACCACCACGATGAAGGCGCGCAGCGTGAAGTCGGCGCCCATGGTCTGGGTGACGCCGCCGAGCGGCCCGAACAGCACGCCGCTGGCCGCCGCCATCGCCGCGCCGATCGCGAACACCGCGGTGTGCACCCACGGGACCGGAATGCCCATCGCGGAGGCCATGACCCGGTCCTGCGTGGTGGCCCGGATCCAGATCCCGTAGGTCCCGCGCTTGAGGAAGAGCCACAGCGCGCCGATCATGGCGCCGGCGAGGATCGCGGTGGCCACCCGGTACCACGGGTACTGAAGGTAGAAGAGATCGAAGCGGCCGGTGATCGGCTCCGGCAGGTTGCGGGCCGACGGTCCCCACTGCCACAGCGCGTACTTCTGCAGCACGAGCGACACGCCGAAGGTGGCCAGGATGGTGGTGAGCGGGTCGCGGCCCAGCAGGGGCCGCAGCGTGCTCATCTGCAGCGCGGCCCCGAACACCGCCACCACGAGGGCGGCCACGATGAGGGCGACCCAGAAGTTGCCGGTGGCGGCGATGGTGGCCGCTCCCACGAAGCCGCCCAGCATCACCAGATCGCCGTGCGCGAAGTTGACGACGTCCATGATGCCGAAGATCAGCGTGAGCCCGGAGGCCACCAGCGCCAGGATCATGCCGTTGACCAGCCCGTTGACCGTTTGCACCAGGATCTGCTCGACGGGGATGCCCACGCTCACACTCCCAGGTACTGATGGATGACGGCCTGATCCGCGCGCAGGGCGGCGGCCGGCGCCTGGTGGCGCACCACGCCCTTCTCCATGATGTAGACGCGGCTCGACACCGTCAGCGTGAGGGCGACGTTCTGCTCGACGAGCAGAATGGCCACGCCCTCGCCGTGCAGCATGTCGACGATCTCGCGGATCTGCGAGACCATGCGCGGCATCAGCCCCTCGGTCGGCTCGTCGAGCAGGATGATCTTCGGCTCGAGCATCATGGCCCGCGCGATCGCCAGCATCTGCTGCTCGCCACCTGACAGCGTGCCGCCCGCCTGGTTGCGCCGGTCGCGCAGCACGGGGAAGGCGGCGTACACCTTGTCGAGCAGCCGCGTGCGGCGCGCGTCGTCCACGCCGCGGCGGTCGAGCCCGGTCCTCAGATTTTCCATCACGCTGAGCAGACGGAAGATCCGGCGGTCCTCCGGCACCCAGGCGATGCCGAGGCGGGCCAGGCGATGGGGCGGCAGGCCGGTGATGTCGCGGCCCTCGAAGGTCACCCGCCCGCTCGAGGGCGGGGCCAGGCCCATCACGCTCTTCAGCGTGGTGGACTTGCCCACGCCGTTGCGGCCGAGCAGGCCGACCACTTCGCCCGGCGCCACCTCCAGGCTCACGCCGTGGAGAATGTGCGACTTGCCGTAGTAGGTGTGAACGTCGGTGAGGCTGAGCATCAGGTCTTGAGGTAGACCTCTTGCACCCGCGGGTTGGCCTGGATCTCCGCCGGGGTGCCCTCCGCCAGCACCTCGCCGTAGTTCAGCACCGTGATCGTCCGGGCCAGCCCCATCACCACCTCCATGTCGTGCTCGACGATGAGGATGGTGAGATCGGCGGCGATGCGGCGCACCAGCTCCACGGTGGCGTGCGTCTCGGTCACGCTCATGCCCGCGGTGGGCTCGTCCAGGCACAGGACCTTCGGCTCGGTGGCCAGCGCGATGCCGATCTCGAGATTGCGCTGCTCGCCGTGCGAGAGATTGGCGGCCAGCTCCTCCTGCTTGTCGGCCAGGCCGACGGCGGTCGAGCACCGAGCGCGCGCGGTCGAGCACGTCGGTGTAGGCGTCACGGTGGCGCAGCAGGCTCCAGGCGTGACGGCGCGACTGCGCAGCGATGCGCACGTTCTCGAGCACGGTCGCCCCCGGCATGATGTTGGTGATCTGGTACGAGCGGGCCAGCGACTTGCGCGAGATCTGATCGGGGGACAGGCCCGTGATGTCCTCGCCGTCGAGCAGGATCCGGCCCCCGGTCGGCCGGATCACGCCGGTGAGGCAGTTGAAGAACGTCGATTTGCCGGCGCCGTTGGGCCCGATGATGGCGCGGATCTCGCCCCGCCGGACCGCGATGTTCACGTTGTTGAGCGCGGCGAGGCCGCCGAAGCGGACGCTGAGACCCTCGGTGCGCAGGATGGGAGCGGCGCCCCCGCCGTCGGGGGCGGAGGCGCCGCCGGGCATCGGACCTCCGGACACGCTCAGGCGAACTTGCAGCCGACCACCGGCACGATCGTCTTTTCCTTGGGGACGGTCTCGAGGATCTTGTACTTGCCGCCCTGGATCTCGAAGATGAACTCGCGCAGGAAGGCCTGGTGGTCCTCCTTGCGCAGGAGCTTGTCGCCCTGCGGGAAGTCGTCGCTCTCCTTCATCTCCAGGCCCTCGAGCGCCTCGATCAGCTTCTGCGTGTCTTCCTTGCCGCGGAAGCCCGCCTTCTGCATGCCGATGCGCAGCGCGTTGATCGCCTCGTAGTTCGACTGCACGTAGCGGTCGGGCAGCGGACCGGAGGGGTCGATCTCCTTGAGCCGCTTGGTGGATTCCTCGAGGAAGCGCTTGTGGTACGGCGTGTTCAGCGCGCCGTCGAGCACGGGGAGGTACCGGTCGATGCCGACGAAGCCCTCGGCCTTGGCGCCCATGGCCGGCAGGCTGGTGGACACCGCGATGGCGCCGTCGCCGGCGATCTTGTACTTCTTGCTGAGCCCGAGATCGAAGGCCTGGTTCACGAAGGCGATGCCCTGCGGCCCGAAGAAGATGCCGAAGATGCCGTCGAACTGGCCGGTGATCTTCGACAGGAACGGCGTCAGCTCGGTGTTGCCGAGGGGGATGCCGAGCGTGCCGACCACCTCGCCGCCGTTCTTCTTGATCTCCGCGGCGAAGGCGTCCTTGGTGGACTGCCCCCACGCATAGTCGGCGTAGGAGATGAACCACTTCTTGCCCATCTTGTTGACCATGTACGGCGCCGCCGCGACCGCCTGGGCCGGCGCGAAGTCGAAGGGCCGGAAGACGTAGCGGCTGCACTTGGACTGCGTGATCGTCGTGTCCAGGCACACGCCGATCATGTAGACGGTCTTGGCTTCCTCGAACACGGGCATGCAGGCCAGGCACACGTTGGAGAGGTAGCCGCCCTCGACGACGTCGACCTTGTCCTCCAGCGTGAGCTTCTCGGCCTTGCGGCGCCCGATGTCGGGCTTGGACTCGTAGTCGACGACGATCGCCTCCAGCGGCCGACCGTTGGCGCCGCCGCTCTTGTTGACGCGGTCGATGCCCATCATCGAGCCGACCAGGGCCGTCTTGCCGCCGGCCGCCGCGGTGCCGGTCAGCGGCTGCATCACGCCCACCTTGAACGGCTTGGCCTGGCCGAATGCCGCCCGCCAGGGCGCCGGTACGAGCAGGCTGGCGCCGACCGCTCCGGCCGCCGTCGCCGAGAGGCCGAGGAACTTCCGCCGGGTGGTCTTGCCGCTCCACCACAGGTCTTGAGCCCAAGCTTCGCCCTGCCACTGTTCAGCCATCGTGACCTCCGGGGTGCTGCTTGTGGGATAGGCAGCCGCCACGTGAAAAAGGGTGATCCTAGTTACACTAACCACTCGAACGGCGCAAGCGTTGCGGCTGCCGGGCGTGCGCCGCGCTACGTCATCGGCGGGGCGGCCCTGCAAGGACCGGACTACGAGCTGGCCGAGCGAACGTTGACGTTTGGCCCCGGCGTGACGTCGCAGTCCCGACCGTGCGTGACCTTGCCGATGGCCAACAGCGGCGTGTTCTAGCTCCCGAGCAGTCCCGACGCGATCAGCGCCTGGCGGATGGCCTCGCGCTCGCTCGCGGACACCGGCGTGAGCGGGGGCCGCACGTACGCGGCCGGGATCCGGCCGAGCAGCACGAGCGCTTCCTTCATGCGGTTGTGCATGTCCACGAACGGGGGCGCGTAGAAGACGCGCACCAGCGGATCGAGCCGGTCGTTGATCCGGCGAGCGCCGTCGAGATCGCCCTTGCCGCAGGCCTCGAACAGCTCGGCTTGTAGATCCGCGGTGACGCTGCCCATGCCGGAGATGGCGCCGTCGGCGCCCAGCAGGAAGGTGGCCATCAGCGACATCGTGAAGGCCGACAGCATTGCCACCGGACGACCGGTGGCGCGCAGGGCGCGCAGGTTCCGCTCGAACGCCACGATCTCGTTCGACCAGTCCTTCACGCCCGCCAGTTGCGGGATCTCGGTCAGGCGCGCCAGTGTCTCGGGCGCGTAACCGATGCCGGAGGCTGGCGGATACTCGAAGGCGATGATCGGCAGCCCGACCGTCGCGACCTCGGAGTAGTGGCGGATGACCATGTCGGGCTTGCCCTGGGCGCCCCACATGAACAGCGTCGGCGGGAAGAGCAGAATACCGGCCGCCCCGGCCGCCTTGACGTCACGGGCCAGCTCCACCGCCTCGGCGGTGCCGTCGGAGTAGACGCCGGCGATCACCGGGCACCGGCCGGCGATCTCGTCGAGGGCGATGTCCAGCGAGCGCCGGCGCTCCTGCCGGTCGAGCGAGGAGACCTCGCTGGCGTGGCCGTTGGCGACGATGCCGGTGACGCCGCGCGTGTCGGCGAGCCAGCGCAGGTGGCGCCGGTAGGCCGGCTCATCGATCGACAGATCGGCCTTGAACGGCAGGATGTTGGCCGGCATCACCCCCGAGAACCGCAGTGGCTCGCGCATCGTCTGTCTCCTACCAGGTCGAGATCGTGCTCAGGACGTCTCTGGATTGTACGCCGCGAGCACGTCGCCGAACGCGGTCATGAACTGCTGCATGTGCGCCTGCGGCCCCACGGTCAGACGGAAGCTCCCGCCGATCACCGGCTTGCCGGCCATGCTGCGGACCAGGACGCCCTGCTGCTTGAGCGCGTGCACCGTCTGCTCGACGTCGCCGGGCGGCCACACCAGCAGATAGTTGCCACCGCCGGCGAAGTGCCGCACGCCGCGCTGCCGGAGCGCTTCGACCGTCCACGTCTTGGCCGCGAGCACCTGCGCGACGTAGTCCTTCATGTAGTCGGGATCCGCCAGGGCGGCGCGCCCGGCGGCGACGGCGAGCGCGTTGATGTCGTAGGGGCCGGTCACCCGCGCGAGGCGATCGAGCACGGACGGGTCCCCGACGGCGAAGCCCAGCCGGAGGGCGGCCAGCCCGGCGGTCTTGGACAGCGAGCGCAGCGCCACCACGTTGTCGAGCGCCAGCGCCGCCGGCACGACCGACTGGCCGGTGAACGACGCGTAGATCTCGTCCACGACCACCAGCGTGTCGGGCGCACCGCGCGCCAGCCGCACGATGACGCTCGGGTCCAGCTGCGTGCCGGTGGGGTTGTTCGGGTTGCAGACGAAGAACAGGCGCGGCCGGGCGGCGAGCTGCGCGGTCACCGCGTCCAGCGGATACGACAGATCGGCCGGGTAGGGGATCTCGTCGAGCACCATCCCGTACTGCTGCGCGCACGGCTCGTAGTAGCCAAACGTCGGGACGGTGGTCAGAAGCGTGCTGCCGGCTTCCCCGTACGCGTCGAAGATGGCCTTGATCGCCGCATCGGCGCCGTTGAACGCGCCGACGTGCTCGGGGCGCACCCCCAGGCTGGCCGCGAAGGCCTCGGTCAAGCCGGCGTACTCCGGATACGTCGAGTACGCCTGGGGCGACAGGCCCCGGATCGCCTCGACGACCTTCGGGCTCGGGCCCAGCGTGTTCTCGTTGAAGTCCAGACGCAGCAGCGTCCGCCGGCCTTCCAGCGGTGCCACGTAGGGCTTGAGTCGCTCGACCTCCGGCCTGGCCTTGATCATGGCGTGATGGTCAGGCTATCGGAGGGAGCGGTCGGTGTCCACGGGCCGTGGACGTTGCTGGCCTCGCCCTCGCCCGGCCAGGGCGGCATCGTCACCCCGACGGCGGCGAGCGGCGCCGTCGCCGAGCGCGCGGAACTGGAAGTGGGTGTTCCGTGGAATCGTCAGGCAGACGCCGGGCTCAAGCGACACGACCTCCTCGCGATCGCCCTGCCGGCGCCACATCTCTCCGCGTCCCGACAGCACCAGCCAGATCTCCTCGACGCTTTGATGGGTCACCGCGGTGGACGTCTGGCGTGGCCCCAGCTCGAAGTGCGCCATGCTGCCGCCCGCGAGCTGCAGCAGCACACGCACGTCCGAGCCATCGGGGGCGACGGCGTCCGGTCGTGGCGGAAGCCGCATGGTCTGGAAGTCGGCCATCGGGCCTCAGACCCGGGCGCGCTCGACACCGTAGCGCAGCAGCGTCCGGGCGTCGGCGAACGAGCTTGCACGCGTCCGCGCACCCAGCACGACCACGAGAACCCGTCCGCCTCGCGCTCGGGCCGCGGCGGCCAGGTTGTAGCCCGCCTCGTCGGTGAAGCCCGTCTTGAGCGCGAGGATCCCGCCCGGGCTCTTGAAGAGCGGGATTTGCCGCGTATACGCGCGCCCGCGAAAGGTGAAGCCTCGGGCACCGAGGGCCGTGACCGAGGCCGGGTGATCGGCGAGCAGTCGCTCGAGCAGCCGGGCGACGTCGCGGGCCGTGGTGCGCTGGTGCCGATGCGGCAGGCCGTGCGCGGTGGCGAACCTGGTCGCCGTGAGTCCGAGCGCGAGCGCCGTGCGGTTCATTCGATCCACAAAGGCCGCCTCGTCGCCGGCCAGGTGCTCGGCCAGCGCGGTCGCGGCGGCGTTCGACGAGCGGATCGCGACGGCGCGCAGGACGCCTTGCAGGGGGATCGTGTCGCCCTCATGCAGCGGCAGACGGGGATGAGGCGTCAGCGCCGCGTACCGGCTGATCGTCAGGCCCTCATCGAGATTCACGCGGCCGGCGGCGACGTCTTCGTACGCCAGATAGAGCGTCATCAGCTTCACCAGACTGGCGGGTGCGTGCGTGGCGTCCGCACGTCGGGCGAACACGACGTGACCCTCCCCGTCGAGCACGAGCGCGGCCTCGGCGCTCAGGCGCGGTCCAGGGTCGGCATCGGCGCCATTCAGGCGATGCTCGAGCGCCCGCCGGGCCACCTGCGCATCGGAGAAGCGGTACACGCCGCCCGGCGACCTCCTGCCCCCGCTCGGCGCCCTTGCCAAGCAGGACGACGACGTCGCCGGCCGCGGCCCCGGTGACGGCGAGCTCGATCGCGCGCGCCCGATGGGGCTCGACGCGGACCGCCCGCCGCCGGCGCGCGGGGACACCCTTCAAGATACCCCGGACGATGGCCCGCGGATCCTCACCGCGCGGATTGTCGCTGGTGACGATGACCGCGTCGGCAACGCGGGCCGCGATCGCCCCCATCAGCGGCCGCTTGCCCTTGTAGCAATCGCCCCCGCAGCCGAAGACGGCGTGGAGACGCCCGCGGGGCGCGAGACCCGCGCGCGGCAGCCATCGCGCCGTCGAGGCTCTCCGGCGTGTGCGCGTAGTCCACCACGACCCCCGGCTGGCGATCGGATGGCGGCGCGACGATGTCGAAGCGGCCGGGAGGCGGGACCAGGCCCGCCGTCGCCTCGATCATCTTCCGGGGGTCGGCGCCGAGCGCCACGACGCAGGCGAGGGCGGCCAGGACGTTCGCCACGTTGAAGCGGCCGTGGAGCGGGATGCGGCAGGGCGCTGGGCCGTCGGGCAGGCCGTCGACGACCAGGCAGGTCCCGTCGGCCTCGGCCTCGATGCGGTTCGCCCGCAAGTCGAGGCTGGCGCCGGAAGACGCGGCCCGCGGCCGGCCAATCCATAGGTGCGAGGCTCACGCCGGGGCTCAGGCTGCGGCGAAAGTCGCCGAAGTAGCGATCGTCGGTGTTCAGGATTGCGACGGGGCGGGGACTGGCCGGGCCCGGGGGCCAGATCGCGAAACAGGCGCCGCTTGACCGCCACGTAGTTGCGAACGCTGCCGTGGTCGACGATGTGGTCGGTTCCGATGTTGGTGAAGCACCGCGGCATCCAGGTCGAGGCCGTGGTGCACGTTCCAGCGCAGGCCCGAGGAGCACAGCTCGACGATGAGGCACTCGATGCCGGCGCGCCGGCAGCGGGTCACGAACGGGACGAACTGCCCGAGGTGCTCGCAGGCCTCCAGGTAGCGCGTGCCGATCCGCGCGGATTCCGTCGTGGATACGGCGGTGCGGAGCCCGCTTGCTTCCATGAGTTGAGCGATGAACTCGGTGGTCGAGGTCTTGCCCTTGGTGCCGGTGACCCCGATCGTCCGCACGCCGGCCAGGTCCCGGCGCATACGCGCGTAGGCGCGCGCCAGGAGGGCGGGGTCAGGCGTCAACCGTCCAGCAGGCACGGATGCCGCCTGACCTCAGGTCGTCGCCGCTACGCCCTCATCTTGGCCGAGCTCAACCCACCCTTCACGCTGCCACCCTTGCGAACCGAGAGATCCTTGGCCTTGCCGCGCTTCTTGGCCTTCCGCCCTTCTTCTTCATCGGGGTCTCCTTTGGGTGCGTTCCCGCCGGCCATTCACCACGCGGCGGAAATTTACAATAGCTGGGTGGCGCCTCGCTCAGCAAGACCTAGAAGCCCGTCGGGGTAACGAGGGGCGCCACGGCTGCGCCGGGGCGTCCCGAGCCGCCCCGGAGGTTTGCTCGGAAATGACCGAGCATTTCGTTCTGCGGGGCGGGGGCCGTCGAGCGTGCGTCCGCCGTACACGCAGAACCGAGGAGCGCCCCGGGTTCCCCGGGGCGTGACGAGCGTTGGGGGCTTGGGGGCCATGTCGAGGCCCCCATGTAAATTGGGGGGCCCGTTCGAGGCCCCCACGCATCAGGCCACGATGACGTGCTCGGTGGTGACGATCGAGTGGACCGGGCCCTCGTCGATGAAGTTCGAGTTGTCGGCGGTCACCCGCGCCCACTCGGCGGAGGCGGTGGCGGCGCGAAGCTCGGCCACCCCGTCGAACCAGAGGCTGGCGACGCCGTCCCAGGTGGGCTCGCGACCCCGCTCGTAGGCGACCGGGCGCGTGTGGCTCTGCACGTAGCGCCGTAGCAGGGGCACGGCGGCGCCCAGCGGGCCGTGGACTTCGCGCCAGTGGCGCTGGAACGCCTCGACCGCCATCCCGGGCCGGCGGCGGACGAAGCCCACGCTCTTGACGGCCCCGGGCTGGGCCGGCCCTCCTTGGAGACGTGCTCCTCGGTGATGACCAGCCCCATGGTCGAGTGGTCGATGAAGCGCGCCTCGTCGGCGACCACGGCGTCCATCGCGGGCGTGCCGCGCAGGGCGTGCATCGCGCGGGTGTCGTCGAACCACACCTCGGCGATGCCGTCGTAGACCGGCTCGCCCTTGCGATAGGCGGTGGGCAGCGTGTGGGACTGCACGTAGCGGCGGAGTCCCGGCCAGCCGCGTGACGACTTCGGGATGGTCGGGTGAGCCAGTAGGCCTGGAACTCGTCGACCGGCATCCCGGCTTTCCGCTTGAAGAACGACAGCGCCTTCACCATGGCCGTCTCAGCCAATCCGGCGCGCCTTCCACACCTCTTCGCACGGCCACTGCCGCGCCCACTCCAGCGTGACGAAGGGATAACTGGTCGTCGGGTCGGGGAAGGGCGCACTCGATCAGGTCCTCGATCTCGAAGCCTGCGCCGCGCAGGAGGCGGATCCAGTCGCCGTGCGAGAGGTGGAACTCGACGCCAGTCTCGCCCGGCCATTCGACGCGGTACATGCCGAACGCCGGACGCAGCAACCGGTCGGTGGCGGCGACTCGTCCTCGGCCGGCACGCAGAGCATCGTGCAGGAAGGCGTTGATGAGGAACACCAGCCGTCCGCCTGGACGCAACAGACGCGCGGCCTCCGGGACCCAGCGATGCGGGATCGGCCCACAGGCAGGCGCCGTACTCCGAGATGGCGAAGTCGAAGCTCGCGTCAGGGTAGGGCACGGCTTCGGCGTTGCCGTGGAGGAGCGGGAAGTCGAGGCCGTGCTCGCTGCTGCAGTCGTCGGGCCGTGGCGAGCTGCGCCTCGGAGTTGTCGATGCCGACCACGCGCGCGCCGCGGCGCGCCAGCCACGCCGAGACGTAGGCGGTGCCGCAGCCGAGCTCGATCGCGTCCTGGCCGGCCAGGCTCGCGGGCAGGAGCTCGAGCTGCGACTCGGGCACGCGCCAGACCCCCCACGTCGGCTCGTCGCGCGCCCAGGCCCGCTCTCCCGGCCCGGCGTACTCATGCGCCTGCTTGTCCCAGAACGCTTCGTTGCGACGGACGTGCTCGGGCCGCTGGCTCATCGACCGGCCGCGTCGATCTTGCGCTGGAGAAACCAGCAGAACCAGCCACGGTACTTCTCCTGCAGCGCCGGCTTCATCCAGTCCTTGCCGCTGATCGTCCCGCGGCAGCTGGGGCTCCCGCACCGGCACGGCATCTCCTCGTCGAGGTCGTCGGTCGTGGCCCAGTCGATCGTGAGCTCTTCGCCGGCCGGCACGTCCCGCATGGCCACCAGCACGATCTGCCCCTGGATCGCGACGTTCGGGTCGCAGCAGTGATTGACGTAGAGCATGCAGCCGTGCCGCTCGTCTCGATCCACGGGCGCGATGAAGAGGTCCTCCGCGATCTGGATCTCGGCCGATCCCAGCGTCGGCTCCAGAGCTCGCCACTGGGGTCCGGTGAGGACGTGGCCGCCCTTCACGGCGACGATCTCGCCCTTGGCGATCGCGTTCCGGGCGAACAGACCACGGCCGTGAATCGGGCTCTCCCGGACTTCCGTGCTCGGCGCGCGATACGTGAGATCGGTCATGGGCAGGGTCGTCCTAGCCACCGTCAGTCTTCAGCGGTTGACCGAAGTAGAGGGTATGGCCCTGATCGTCCCTGATGACGAACTCGCGCGTCCCCCAGGGGGTCTCGTGCAGGGCCGTGACGAGGGCGACCCCGCGTCGGGCCAACCCCTCCGCGTCGGCCGCGGCATCGCCGCTCTTCGAAGTAGAGGTGGAAGTGACCGCCCCGATCCACGAAATCGATCGACGGATCTTTCGCGTCGGTGAGCTTGAGATGGAAGACCTGACCGCCCGCCCGGATGCCCGCGAAGAAGTCCTCGTACTGGAAATCCAGCGTGAAGCCGACCTTCTCGGTATAGAAGCGGATGGATCCGGCGAGATCCGTCGTCCGGAGCTGAGGGATGACGCGCGCGATGCCCATTGTCTTACTTCTCCTTCATCGAGCGCTCGTCCCAGAGCCGCACGAGATAGCCGTCGGGGTCGCAGAGCTCGGCGCCGTAGCCCCAGTACGACTGGCGGGGACCGTGCGCGAACGTGACACCCCGCGCCGACCACTCGGCGTGGATGGTGTCGACGTCGGTCACCTGAAACCAGAGCGCGCACCCGAGCGGTTCGACGCGGGAGGACACCTCTTGCAGGAAGATCGTGAAGTCGCTGCCGTCCTGGAGCGCGACCGTCAGCCGATCCGGCACCTCGAACTCGACCTTCAGGCCGAGCGTGTCGACGTACCAGCGGCGGGAGCGAGCCAGATCGGTCACCGGGATCCTGAGATGGTCGAATCTCATCACGGCTGCGGCACCTCCGACACGTGGGATCCGAGATCGATGACGTGCGTGCAGTCGTTACCGGCGGTGCTCGGAGTGAACCCCAGGCTCTCGTACAGCCTTGCCGCCGCGGGGTTGGTCGTCCGCAGGCGCAGCACGTCGAACCGCCCCCGGGCGGCCTGGAGCATTGCCATGACGAGCCGCCGGCCCACCCCGAGCCCGCGGTACGCCGACAGCACGTACAGCCGACGGAGGCGACCGACGTTCGTCGCCGCCGCATAGGGGTCGACGTTGAGGCCACAGATGCCGACGACGCGATCAGCGATCCGCGCGGTGAAGAGCGCTTCGCCCGGCCGGTCGAAGCGATTCGCGCCGGTCGCCCACTCGTCGACGAGCCGCCGCACGAAGCGCGAGCCCTCCCGCTCGCTGTCCGCGAGGAGGACGTCGAGGATCTCGGACGGTACGTCGATCAGGCGCTCACACGTCGTAGAAGTCACAGAACTCCTCGACGGGAGCCTCGAGCCTCAGTACCGGGAGGGGGAAACAGCGATCCAGGCGATCCAGCGTCGACTGTTGCTCGAGCCGCTCCCGGAACTGACGCGCCATGTCCGTTCTGACGTCGCCGTGCCGGTCCACGAACTGCCCCCAGAGCGGCATGTGCTGAAAGCGTCCCGGGAACGGGTGCGCGGTCGCCAGGTACGGCTCGGGGAACAGACGACGGTACGCGTCGAGATTGTAGAGCCACGATGCACCCACGACCCAGAGGGGCTGTGGCTCGGTGCGCTTGGCGTGCTCGAAGAGAGCCCTCAGCTCGATCAGCCGTTGGTCCCGACAGGCTCGCCCCAAGGGGGATCGGCCGTCCGGTTCGGCATTCTGAAAGTGCAGGCGGATCCGGTCGGTGCCGAGTCGCGCGTAGGAGAAGCAGCCGAAGGTGGCCACGACCGATGGCGGCGGCTTGGTGCGGGCGCGCGAAGCATAGAACTGACAGGTCCACTCGCTACGGTCGCCGGTCCCGCCCAGCCCCGCCAGGTACTCCTGCCAGCCCGGGTTGGCGGCATCGAAATCCCGGCCCAGCCCGAACCGGATGTAGAAGTTCGTGTACTCCAGCAGCGTGCGATCCAGGGGGAGCCCCGAAAGCGTCGAGACCGTCTTGGCAAATTGCAGCTGCAGATCGAAGAAACCTCTGGCGTACCTGGTCGCGGTCAGCATGCGGGAGCCGGCCCCGGCTTCCTCCGGCTCGGGAGCGTAGCTCGAAGACCGATCCACCGCAACGGCTCGTCTCGCGCCATCTAAACTGTTACCGAGCGACGATCGTCGCGCCAGCGAGGATGTTACCGTCGCGAGCTCATGGGAACAGCCATCATGAGCGCGCGGGCCAAGCGGGAATACGTCGCGGCGATCTACGAGCGGTATCGACGGGCCGGGCGAGTGGAGAAGGGCCACATCCTGAGCGAATGTTGTGCGGTCACGGGGTACCACCGGAAGGCGGCGATCCGGCTGCTGAACCACCCGGCGCCCGGCGCCGCGCGGCCGGCCCGCCAGCGTCCCGTGCGCTATGCGGCGTCGACGATCGAGGCGTTGCGCGCGATCTGGACGGCCGCCGGCTATCCCTGGTCGGTGCGCCTCAAGGCGTTGCTGCCGCTGTGGCTGCCCTGGGCGCGCCGCCGATTGCGACTGCGCCCGCGGCACGGAGCAGCAGTTGCTGAGCATCTCAGGCCCGCCAGATCGACCGGCGCCTGGCAGCCCTATCGCCGCGAGCTGGTCAAGCGGATGTATGGCCGCACGAAGCCCGGCACGCTGCTCAAGCATCACATTCCGCTGCGCACCGACCGCTGGGACGTCACCACGCCCGGCTTCACGGAGATCGACCTCGTCGCGCATTGCGGCACGTCGGGCGACGGCGAGTTCGTGCATTCGCTGAACCTGACGGATATCCACACGACGTGGGTGGAGACGGCGCGCCGTGCTCGGCCGAGGGCCAGGAGCGCGGTGCAGGCGGCGCTCGAGGAGCTGCGCCAGGCGCTGCCGTTTCGGCTGCGCGGGATCGACTCGGACAACGGCAGTCGAGTTCATCAACCAGCATCTGTGGGACTACTGCAGGCGCAGGCAGATTCAGTTCACGCGGGGCCGGCCGTACAAGAAGGACGACAACGCGCACATCGAGCAGAAGAACTGGACGCACGTGCGCAAGCTGCTGGGCTATGTGCGCTACGACACGCCCGCGGCGCAGGCCGCGATGCAGGCGCTCTATCGCCACGAGCTGCGGCTGTTTCAGAACCTGTTTCTGCCGTCGGTGAAACTGCTGCGCAAAGAGCGGGTCGGGGCGCGCGTGCGCCGGCGCTACGATGCGCCGCGGACGCCGCTGGAACGGGTGCTGGCCGCTCCCGCGGTGGACCGGGACCGGGTGGCGGCGCTGTGCGACGCTCCGCCGATCGGCTGGATCCGTTCGTCCTGGCCCGCACCATCGACCAGAAGCTCGAGCGGATCTATGCGCTGGCGAGTCGCCATCATCGCCCCGACAGCGGCACCAATGCGGCGCCCAGCGCCCCGAACGCCGCCGCGGCGGCGGCCAGCGCCTGAGCATCCATCCGCAGCCGCGTGGCGGCTGGAACCCCGCCCGCCCGGTAACCCGTCGGATGGCGCGATGATGCCGCGGAAAGTAACCATCACAAATGGCTCGACAGGCGGCTAGCGGCTGGCCGGCTGTCACGGCGACCTCTCCTCGAGGCCGCGCAGGATCGCTTGCTCGACGGGGTACAGGCCGGGACCGACGCGCAACGTGAATGGCTTCGGGATCGCCACCCCCGGCTGAGCCACCATGCGCGGTCCGTCGCCGCGATGCGGCCACGTTGCGCGATGAACAAGAAACGGATGGCAGAGGAAGACGTCGCCCGCCCGTCCGGTCGCTCGCGCTCGAGGGCGCTCGAAGGTGAAGCGGGCGAGATGCGGCACGACGTCACCATAGAACACGCCGCGCTCACCAAACGGCGCGAGCACGCGCGGGACGTCGAGGTGCGAGCCAACGATGAGCTCTGTCGGCGCATCGTCATCGCTGACGTCGGTGAACAGGAACAACGCCAGGAGTCCACGCCGACGGCTGCGTACGTTGGCCCACCATGCGCCGTCGACGTCGTAGCTGCCATCGATGTGCCAGCCCGCATCGCCGGGATCGCGCAGGCTGGGGAACCGGACGGGAAGCGTCCCACCGACCCCTTCGCGTCTGATCCAGCGGCCGGGGCCGAGGAGCTCGTCGTACGCCGCCCGAAGTGCCGGTGAGGTGCCCGCCTCCGCGAACGCGGGGCCCTCGGGGCACGCGAAGCGCACGACCGGCTCAGTCCACGTCGTGCGATCCCGAGGATCGACGGCGTGGCGGCGGAGCTCGTCCTCGATGGCTTCGACGCAACTACGGATGACGTCAGGCGCGATCGCATCGCGAACCACGACAAAGCCGTCGGAAGAAAAGGCGTCGGTGCGTGCTGGCATCTGGCGTGGATCGGTCGTGCTACATCCCGAACAGGTAGCGCCACCACTTGGCCAGAAGGTAGACGAGGAGCACCAGCAGCACGGCGATCAGGACTCCTCCGCCCAGCATCAGCCGCCGCGAGAAGTGACCGATCTGCTCCTGTCGCGCGACGGCGCGCTGCTGCAGCTCCAGCGAACGCTCCGCCACCCTCCGGTACTCCGCGAGCTGCTCGCGCTGCGCGTCGCGAATCTCGCGCAGGAGCTGTCGGATCTCGTCGCCGCCATCCATGCCCGCTATCCTCCCTGAGTCTGCAACAGAGGGACCCCGACGGCGCTGAGCCCCAGCGCGAGCACTCGCGCCCACGTCACGGGCTCCTGCAGCGCCACGAAGCCGATGACGAGCACGAGCGCGGTCGACGTGCCACCGACGATCAGCGAGGAGGAGAGGCGTAGCCCGCGCTCGTAGGCGAGCAGCGTGCACAGATCGACCCCGGCGGCGGCAACCCCGGCGATGGCCAGGAGCCAGAGGGCCTCCCACTGAAACACGATCTCGTGCCCTCGCGCTCGCATGACGATCAGCGTGACGGCATTGGCCACGAAGGCGGCGCTGGTCACCAGCAGCGCTCCCAGCCGGTTCGACCGCGCGTCGAAGTATTTCTCGTAGAAGTTGCGCAGCCGTTCGATGTCCACAGCCCAGATTGCGACGTGCTCAAGCCTCATTGTGGTCGGCCTGGCCTCGGTCGAGCGAGTGGAAGCCGGTGGCCGCGCGCGGCATCGCCTGGATCCAGCTGTTGACGTGGTCGAAGCCTGGGAGTGGCCGGACCGTCACGTCGGCGCCCCGGCGTCGCAGGCGCTCGACGGACGTCAGCGCGCCTTCATAGGGAACCTTCTCGTCGTCGGGGCTGTGGTAGACGCGCACGGGCGCCTGCGGGCTCCACTGATCGACGGCGTTCTGGCGCAGGCGGACGCGCAGCGGATTCTGTGGGTTCGCGGTGACGTTTTCATAGTAGGACGACCTCAGGAGTGCACGCGCGGTCGGCGGCAGCCCGGCGAGGACATGGCGGGAGGCGGGGTATCCGGGGGCCACGCGAATCACCGCGCTCCTTCTCGAACAGTGGCGGAATCCAGAGGAATTCGAAACACGACGGTTCTTCTTCTGCCAGCTCGAAGCTGTCGAGACACTAGTCGGACATTCGCGAAGCCCTAAACAAGAACCCCGCCGAAGCAGGGTCTGTGGGGAAACAGCTTAGCGGCGACTAGCTGTTGCCCCTGTTTGGCGCATGCCCGCGCCGGTTCACAAATTAGTTCGAAGCTAGGCGCGTTTAAGACCGGTCGCCCTCCACGGGCGGCTCCAACTCGGCGTGGAGGTGTTTCCGCAGTGTCCGGGAAAGCCAGCCGGCCAGGAGCGCGCCGGCGATCGGGGCGACCCAGAAGAGCCACAGCTGCCCCAGCGCCCAGTCACCGACGAACACCGCGGATCCCGTGCTGCGGGCCGGATTGACCGAAGTGTTGGTCACCGGAATGCTGACCAGGTGGATGAGGGTGAGCGCCAGCCCGATCGCAATGCCCGCAAATTCCACTGGCGCGCGGCGATGAATCGCTCCGAGGATGACGACCAGGAAGCCGAAGGTCATGACCACCTCCGTGACCAGCGCCGACGCGAGGGAGTATTTCCCAGGCGAGTGCTCGCCGTAGCCGTTCGCCGCGAATCCCGCGCTCACGTCGAAGCCGGCCTTGCCACTGGCGATGACGAAGAGGATCGCGGCCCCTGCCACTGCTCCGGCAACCTGCGCAACGATGTAGGGTGCGAGCTTGTTCGCCGGAAAGCGGCCCGCGGCCCACAAGCCACACGAGACTGCCGGGTTGAAGTGCCCGCCGGAAATCGGACCGAGGGCATAGGCCATCGTCAACACGGTGAGGCCGAAGGCGAGGGAGACCCCGGTGAGCCCGATTCCGACATCGGGGAAAGTGGCAGCAAGCACGGCACTGCCGCACCCGCCCAGTACCAGCCAAAGCGTTCCGATGAACTCAGCAATCAGTTTGGAGGCCATGTGGAACTCCATGGAGTTGGGGGAGGGCCTGCTTCGCGACGGATCGACACCGATAAAATGTATTCCTCTGGCCGGATGGGGGCAACAGCAGTATCAAGCAGACCAGGGAGCCGCTCCCGGCCGGGACTTAGCGCAAGGCGGGCAGGATGTCCTTGGCGATGATCTCGACCTGCTCGGGCTGGTACCGGTACGGGATCAGGATGATGCGATCGACGCCCGAGGCGACGTGCGCGCGGAGCTGCTCGACGCACTCCTTGGCGCTGCCCCGGATGGCGTGCTCGATCGTCGATTCGCTCCAGGCCGCCACGTCCCATTCCGTCTGCAGCCACTGCCGCATCGGCGCCTCGGTCTCGGCGCGCGACTTGCCGACGAGAATCGCCAGCTGGTTGGTGCCCGTCAGCGTCTTCGGATCGCGGCCGGCCTCGCGGGCGAAGCCAACGATCTTGCTCCAGGACTTTGTGTAGCTCTCCGGCGTGTAGAAGTAGGTCAGCCAGCCGTCGCCCTTGGTGGCGACCCGCTTGAGCACGGCGTCGACGTAGCCGCCGATGAGGATCGGCGGGCGCGGACGCTGCGCGGGCTTGGGGCGCATGACGGCCTCGCGCAGGTTGAACTCGTCGGCCTGCAGCGTCACGCGGTCCTCGGTCCACAGCCGCGTGAGGATCTCGAGGTTGCGCTCGAAGAGCCGGCCGCGCTGCTTGAAGGGTACGCCCACGGCGTCGAACTCGCGCGCGTACCAGCCGGCAGCGACACCGAGGATCAGCCGACCCTTGCTGATGACGTCCAGCGTGCCGATGGCCTTGGCCGCCACCGTGGGGTTGCGCAGCGGCAGCACCAGGACGCCGGTGCCGAGCTTGATCGCCGACGTGCGCGCCGCGATGGCGGTGAGCGTGCCGACCGCGTCGAGGATGGGGAAGGATGGCTCGACGCCGAGGATCACGTGATCCCACGCCCACAGCGACTCGAAGCCGAGCGCCTCGGCTCGCGCCGAGTAGCGATAGAGCTCGTCGATGTCGGGCGTCTCGGTGGGGCCGACGAAGTTCTTGATGGCGAGACCGAAGTGGGTCACGGGGCTCCTCTGGTTTCATGGGGGGCCTCGACCGGGCCCCCCATACCCCCCACGCTTCGCGCCCCGGCGGAGCCGTGGCGCTTCGCGAGCGTTGTAGTCACATACAGGGCCCCTCGAAGCTCCGACAGGCTCCTAGCCAAGAAAGCGGCGCTCGGGGTCGAGCGCCCGGAGCATCGACAGCTCGTCGGCGCTGGGCGGCTCGGTGACGGCCACCCGCTCGACCTCGCCGAGCGGAAAGCCGGTGTTGTCGCGAATCTGCTGGATGGTGACGCCGGGATGCACCGCCTCGACGCGCATGCGGCGCGTGTCGGGCTCGAAGCCGAACACGCCGAGCGTGGTCACCACGCGCGAGACGCCGCCGAAGAGCAGACCGGCCTTTCGCCGGGCGTCGTCGCCGCCCAGCCAGGCCGGGCTGGTCACGAAATCCACACGGGGAACGAAGCGACGCTTCTCGTGCGCGGTGAGGATGAAGACCTCGCGGCACAGCGACGCGATGTCGTTGGCGCCGCCGGTGCCGGGCAGCCGCACCTTGGGCTTCCAGTAGTCGCCGCCCACCACGCTGGTGTTGATGTTGCCGTACTGATCGATCTGGGCGCCGCCCATGAACCCGTAGTCCAGGAAGCCGCGCTGCGCGATAGAGGAACGTGTCGGTGATGCCCGGGCAGCATCTGGCGCGCGATGCGCCGCCCGCATCTCGTTGGTCGAGACCGGCAGCCGGCCCGGACGGATCTGCGGCCCGATGATGCCGCCCTCGATCACCATCGTCAGCTTCGGCGCGTGACGCTGCTGGGCGAGCGCGGCGGCCAGGAGCGGAACGCCGACGCCGGCGAACACCGTCGTGTCGTCCTTGAGCTGGCGTGAGCCCATCACGGCCAGCAGCTCGGACGGCGTGACCGCGTCGCTCACAGGTTCGGGCACCAGCTCGCGCGCGGCGTCCTGCGCGCGCTTGAGCCGCTCGCCCCCGAACAGGTCCAGATAGTCCTCGAAGGTCGCCGGCGCGTGGACGTACTTCGCCGAGATAGTCGGCGACCGCCGTGGTCACGCCGCGCGCGTCGATGTCGGCGGTGTACTCGGCGAAGTGCTCGAAGTCGGCGTGGTAGCGGCCCCACACCTCGTGCGGGTAGGCGCCGAACGGCGCCAGCACGAGCGCGTCCACCAGGAAGCCGGGGATGACGGTCCGGTCGGGCCGTCGCCGGATCTCGTCGTCGGTGACCAGCTCCTCGGTCGTCACGATCACCGTCGTGGCCGCGCGCGCCATGTCGTTGTCCATGTGCGGGTAGCCGTCGATCTGGCAGTTGCCGAAGCGATCGGCGCGGCTCACGTGCAGCAGCGCCACGTCGGGAAAGAGGGCCGGGCACGGCGGCCAGCGTCTCGCCCGTGTAGGGATCGGCGATCGTCTTCATCCCGCCCACGCCCATGAGATCCGAGCCGAGCATCGTCAGCGCCGGCAGGAACGGCACGCCCATGCCGGCGGCGCGGAAGCGCAGGCCGAAGGCCAGGTGGCTCCACTCCTCCAGCGCGACCTTGCCGGTCTCGACGTAGTGGCGCATCACCTTCGACACGCCCCACGGCAGCCCGATCGACATCCACGCGGTGACCACGCGGTTGACCGCGCCGGCGGCCATGAGCAGCTCGCCCTCGGTGCACATGAGGTTGCGGCTCAGCGTGAGACCGGTGCGCCGCTGGCGCAGGATCTCGCGCACCAGCGCCATCGGCGTGCGCGTGAAGAGGCAGCCGCCGGCCACGATGTGGTCGCCGTCCTTCACGCGGCTGGCGGCATCGTCGAGGCTGGTCAGCTTGTCGCCCGCGGATTTGGCCTTCGCCTCCAGGCGGCGCCGGGCGGCGACGAAGTCGTACTCGATCGGGTTCAGGTCAGGATCTCCCAGGCCGATTGATAGCGATCGAGATCCCGCTGGGTCTTGGGATCCATGGGGTGCTCGCGCTCGGGCACGTCGACCTTCTTGTCCTCGCCGCACAGCGCGGTCGTGAAGTAGCGCTGACCCGTGTCGTTGGCCATGGTCACGATCGAAGGCAGCTCGGGATGGCGCGCGGCCAGCTTCAGCACGGCGGCCACGTTGCAGCCCGTCGAGATTCCACAGAAGATGCCTTCCTCGGCGGCCAGCCGCCGCGCCATCATCAGGCTCTCGTCGGTGGTCGTGGTGATGACGCCGGAGAGCTGCGAGACGTCGAGGTTGTCGGGGATGAAGCCGTCGCCGATGCCCTCGATGCCGTGCGGGCCCCACTCGCGCCGCGCCAGCAGCGCGCACTCCTCCGGCTCGACGGCGTAGAGGCGCACGCGCGAATCGCGCTCGCGCAGGTAGCGGCCGGCGCCGGTCAGCGTGCCGCCGCTGCCCTGCGAGGCGACGAAGGCGCCGATGACGCCGCCGGTCTGCTCCCAGATCTCGGGCCCGGTCGTGCGGTAGTGGGCCTCGATGTTGTCGGCGTTGTCGAACTGCCCGGGCACCCAGTAGCCGGCGGGGTCGCGCCGGCGGATCTCGGCAAGACGCTGCAGCGAGAGATCGACGTCGCTCTCGCCGCCGGCCGTGAAGACCAGGTCGGCGCCGTAGGCGCGCATGATCTTCTTGCGCTCCTCGCTCATCCCCTCCGGCATGACGATCGTGCAGCGATAGCCCTTCACCGCCGCCACGAATGCGCAGGCGATGCCGGCGTTGCCGGTCGAGCACTCGAGCACGCGCATGCCCGGCTTGAGATCGCCGCGCGCCTCGGCCCGCTCGAACATCCAGAGATAGATGCGGTCCTTGAGGCTGCCGCTCGGCCCGAACCACTCGATCTTCAGATAGAGCGCGGGCTTCACCCCGGCCGACACGCGATTGAGCTTCACCAGGGGCGTGCGGCCGACGGCGGCGGCGATCGACGGCAGGGCGTTCCGGTAGGAGTCCCAGAGGATCGTCATGGGCAACGGATTGTACTCTCAGGAGGACGACGGGGCGAGCGGCTCTCCCACCAGCTTGTCGGGGTGCGTGCGGCCGAACAGGCGCACGTCGTCCCGCGGCGGCACGCTGGCCCAGCCGGTCGCAGTCGCCGCCGGCTGGTTCAGGTTGGTGTAACGGAAGAGCTGGACCAGTCGGGTCCGGTCCGTGCTCAGATTGTGCTCGGACCGATGCAGGCTGAACGTGTCGATCACCGCCACGTCACCGAATCCGCCGCCGACGAACGTCGAGGGATACCCCGCGGCCAGCCGCTCGCCGTCGATCACCTCCAGATGACCGTGCGTGTTTCGCCGGCACGCCAGCAGGCCCTGCGTGTGGCTCCGCCGCCACACCGTGACGCCGCCGCAGTCGGTGTCGGCGCCCAGGCTCAGCCAGAGCGTGATCTGGGCCGGCGACTGCATCAGGTACGGGTAGTCCTGGTGGATCGGCAGATTGAAGCGGAAGTTCTCGGCGCCCGGCGGGAAGACGTGCAGCGTGTCGGAGAGCGCGGGCGAGGCCACGACCGCGCCCGGGCCGAACACCGCCTGGGCCAGCGCCATGAACGTGGGATGCAGCTTCAGACGCAGAGCACTGAGGAGCTTGGCCGGGCCGGTGCCGATGTCGTAGATGCGACCGACCAGCGGACGGTGCGTGCGCGCCAGCTCGGTGGTCAGCGTCGCCAGCGACGCCGGCTCATCGGGCTGTCGCCCCGCCTGCGCGTAGAGCGCCAGCAGGAGCGCGCGCAGCTCGGCGACGTAGTCGAGGAACAGCGGGTCGCGCGCCAGAATGCCAGGGAGGACCAGGACGCCTTCGCGGCGGAACTCGGCGGCCAGCTCGTCGGCGCGCTCCAGCATCAGCGCGTGGGCTCACCGCCGCGCTTGATGAAGTAGCCGCCCGGATTGGAGTAGAACGGGAACTTCTTGATCATCGGCATGGCGGAGCCGAAATACTCCTCGACCGCCTTCGACTCCCCCGGGAACTGCTCGAAGGCGTACTCGTCCAGCAGCACCACGCCGCCCTCGACCACGAGCGGGTACAGGCTCCGCAGACCGGCCAGCGTCGGCTCGTACAGATCGCAGTCCAGGTTCAGGAGCTTGATGCGCAGGCCGGGATGGGCGGCGGCATACGCCGGCACCGTCTCGGTGATGTCGCCTTCGACGAGCTCGATCCGCGACTTGTGCCCGGCCAGCCGATCGTGGTCGAAGGCGTTGATCAGCGCCAGCAGCTCCTCGCGGTAGCCCGCCGAGCTCCAGCCGCCCAGGCGCTTGTCCACCTTCGTATCGTCGGCGCCGTCCTTGGCGTGCAGCTCGGGGAACCCGGCGAAGTTGTCGAAGCCGATGACCCGCGCCGACCGATCGTTGACGTTCAGCAGCTCCATCAGCTTGCCGAAGAAGAGCAGCGACTCGCCCTTGAACACGCCGAGCTCGACGACGGAGCCCGGCAGCTCGGTGACCAGCCGGTAGGCCTCGTAGAGCGACAGCAGCTTGCCCAGATGGATGCGGCGGATGTAGAGGCTGAGCGCCGAGACGAGGTGCGCCGGATCGTCGATGCGCGAGCGGAGCAGCTCGTAGAGCCGCTCGTTGACGTACGCATCGTCGGGACAGCGCGGCGGCGGACGAAGCACCATGTCCGATTCTAGCAGCCGGCCCCCGCCGACCACGACGTCCTTGGTGCCGGCTCCTTCAGCCGTGAAGGCTAGGGCAGGCGGAGACGGCCGCGCAGAACGGGGACGACGCTGCCGCCGACCCGGATGTCGCCCACCCGCCCGTCACGGACCGTGAGGTCGACGTGGAGAAAGCTCTGCCGGCCCATCTTGGTGCCCTGCTCGCTGACGATCGTCAGCCGCGGCGCGGGCTTCACCAGCTGGTGGATCACGAGATAGGCGCCGAGCGCCCCGCTGGCCGAGCCGGTGGCGGGATCTTCCGGCACCCCGGCTGCCGGCGCGAACATGCGCGAGTACACGCGGTGGGCCGCCGGATCGGGGTCGGGCGCCAGCACGAACGTGCCAAGGCTGGTGGGCTTGCCGAGCGCGGCCTCGAGCCCGCGCGCGTCGATCCGCGCCCGGTCCACCGCGGCCCGGTCGCGAAGGGGAACGTACAGGAACTCGTTGCCGGTGGAGCCCGGCTGGATGGGCACGCCCGCGATCAGGTCGGTCTCGGCCAGGCCCAGCGCGGCGGCGATGCCGGCCCGGTTCTGGACCTCCGGGCCGAACGTCGCATCGCGGTGCTGCATCCAGAGAAAGCGAGGACGGGCCGGGTCGCCTTCGACCTCCACCGGCACCGGGCCGATGCGCTCCTCGAGCACGAAGCGGGCCGCGCCCTTGGTGACGCCCTCCGTGGCCAGCACCCACGAGGTGCCGATCGTGGGGTGGCCGGCGAAGGGCACCTCGCGCGCCGGGGTGAAGATGCGGATGGCCGCCACGCAATCCGCGCGGGTGGGGGGAAACACGAACACCGTCTCCGCCTGATTCGTCTCGCGGGCGATCGCCTGCATCTCGCGGTCGTCGAGACCGCGGGCATCGAGCAGGACGGCCAGCCCGTTGCCGGCGAGGATCTGATCGGTGAAGACGTCGACCTGGACGAACTCGAATTCACGGGCCATGATTTCGTCAGAATCTCGTGGGGACGGCCCAGCGTCAAGCGCAACCGTGGGGAGGATCTCGATGCCACTGACGCCAGAACGGGCGCTCACGCCGGAACGCTTCGCGCAGGGGATGACCTTCGACGAGTACGTGGCCTACACGGCCACGCCCGCCAACCTCGCGCGCGAGTCCGGCTGGTGGCTGGGGACGGTGCGCAAGGACCTCAGCGATCTGCTCCGCGCCTGGTACGAGGGACCGGCGCGGCTGAGTGACGCTCAGACCGCGGCGATCCGCTGGCTGGCGGCCCAGCCCGGCGGCCCGGCCAGGATCCTCGTGATCTCGGAAGAGTGGTCCTCCGACTGCCGGCGCGACGTCACCATGCTCGCGCGCATGGCCGAGGCCGGCGGGCTGCAGCTGCGTATCTTCCCGCGCGACGGGCAGCGCCTCGGGCGCGGGCCACGCGCGGATCCCGCCGAGTCACCCAACGCCGACCTCGTGAACAGTTTTCTGAGAGAGCAGGGCGGCCAGACGTTTCAGTCGATTCCCATCGCCGCGTTCTACACGAAAGACTTCCGCTACCTCTGGCACTACGTCGAATTCCCCGCGATCTATCACAAGCACCGGCTCGCGGACGCCATGCGCGCCGCCCGGCCCGGCGAGAGCCCCGAGCAGACGTGGGACCGATTCATGCGCGAGTGGCGGGATCTGCAGCTCTCGCCGTTCTTTCCGATCTGGACCTCGGCCAGCGCCAACGAGATTCTCTCGGCGCTCTACGAGCGGGTGGTGGTCGGATCTGATTGACCCGCGACGTTAGCCGCCGGTCGCGTCGAATGCCGAGCGCACGTGGCGGACGTCGAGCGCGCCGCGCGTGTCGACGGTGACCGACACGATGTCGAAGCGGCAGCGTACGCCGTCGAGCCGTCGCCACTTGAGGTAGTGCTGGGCCAGGCGGGTGAGGCGTCGTTGCTTCCGCCAGGAGACGGCGGCCGCCGGTGAGTCATCCCACCCCGCGCGGCGACACTTGACCTCGACGAACACGACCACCTCGTCGTCGCGGCACACGAGGTCGATCTCGCCCTCGGGAAAGCGGACGTTACGCTCGACCACCGCGAGGCCGGCCCGTTGGAGCGCGCGCGCCGCTTCCGCCTCCGCCGCTTGCCCGAGCGTCCGTCGATGGTCCGTCACAACGCCAGATTCGCGCCGTCCGGCCCGCCCGACAATGTCCAATCTTTCGGACATGTCGGGTCTCCTCGCGTCAAAACACCAGCGTCCCCTGGCGCCACTCGCTCACGAACGAGCGGCGGTGCAGCGGGCACAGGCCGTGGCGATCGATGGCCGCGATGTGCTCGGGCGTGGCGTAGCCCTTGTGGCGCACGAAGCCGTATTCGGGGAACGCCTGGTCCATCTCCAGCATGATCCGGTCGCGCGTGACCTTGGCGATGATCGATGCGGCGGCCACGCTGGCGCAGCGCGCGTCACCGTCTACCAGGTTGCGCTGCGGGCAGACGAGCTCGCGCAGCGCGACGAAATCGGTGATGACCAGCTCGGGGGCGTGCGACAGCGCGGCGAGCGCTTGCCCCATGGCCAGCCGGGTGGCCTCGAGGATGTTGATCCGGTCGATCGTCAGGTGATCGACGATGCCGACGCCCACCGCCACCGCGCGCTCCTGGATCAGCGCGAACAGCAGCTCGCGACGCTCGGGGAGCAGCAGCTTGCTGTCGGCCACGCCGCGGATGCGACGCTCGGGTGCGATGATGACGGCGGCCGCCACGACGGGACCGGCCAGGGGCCCGCGGCCCGCCTCGTCGACGCCGGCGATACGAGTGACGCCCGTCTTCCAGGCCTTCGCTTCGTACCGGTACGGCGCCGTGGGAGGCGGCACTTCCGGGTGGAGCGTCGCTACTCTTGGTCGCTGGCGGCGGTGGCCGGCACGACGCTGGCGCGCTTTTCCTTGATGCGCGCCGCCTTGCCCGCGAGCGAGCGCAGGTAGTAGAGCTTCGAGCGGCGCACCTGGCCGCGACGCATCACGTCCACCCGCTCGATGCGCGGGGAGTGCACCGGGAACGTCCGCTCCACCCCGACGCCGTAGGAGATACGGCGCACGGTGAACGAGGCGCGCAGCCCCTCGCCCCGGCGGCGGATCACGGCGCCCTCGAACACCTGGGTCCGCTCCTTCTCGCCCTCGATGACCTTCACGTGCACGCGCACCTGATCACCGGGCGCAAACCCCGCCCGGTCCTTCTTCATGTGCGCGGCCTCGACCAGCAGAATCGCGTCCATCGCTCGGCTCCTTCTTGCCTCTTCTTCGCTAGGGGCGGCCGCCCTCGTCGGGCAGCGTCTCCCCGCGTTCGAATCGCTCGATCCAGTGCTTCTCGTCCGCGTCCAGCGTCGCCGTCACCAGCAGATCGGGGCGGCGGCGCCACGTCATGTACAGCGCCTGCAGCCGGCGCCAGCGCGCGATGCGCGCGTGGTCCCCCGACAGCAGCACCCCCGGCACCCGCGCGCCCCGGAACTCCTCGGGCCGCGTGTACTGCGGCGGCTCCAGCAGCCCGCTGGCGAACGACTCGCGCTCGGCCGCGCCCTCGCCGCCCAGCACACCCGGCATCAACCGGGTGACCGCATCGGCGATCACCAGCGCCGGCAGCTCGCCGCCGGTGAGCACGTAGTCGCCGATCGAGATCATCTCGTCGGCGAGCCCGGCTCCCACGCGCTCGTCCACACCCTCGTAGCGCCCGGCCAGGAGAATCAGGTGCGCCACCTGCGTCAGCTCGGCCGCGACCTCCTGCGTGAAGCGCCGCCCGCGGGGATCCGTGAGGATCACGCGCGCGCCCGGCGTCCGCAGCGCCTCGACGGCGGCGAACAGGGGCTCCGGCTTCAGGACCATCCCGCCACCGCCGCCGAACTGGTAATCGTCGGTGATGCGGTGCCGACCCTCCGCGTAGTCTCGGAGATTGACCACCCGGATGTCAACGAGCCCCCGCGTCCGCGCGCGGCCCAGGATCGACTCCGCGACGACCGGCTCCACCATCCCCGGGAAGAGCGTGACGATGTCGATGCGCATCACCGCAATCCCTACAGCTCGAGCAACCCCTCCGGCGGCCGGATCACCACCCGGCGCGCAGCCACATCCACCTCGAGCACGATCTCCGGCACCGCCGGGATCAGATGCTCACGCTCGGGCCCTTGCACCACCCACAGAGCCTGCCCCGGCGCGGGCTCGACCCCGCTCAGCTCACCGACGAGGCGCCCGTCCTCCGTCGTCACCCGGCAGCCGACGAGCTGCCACGGGTAGACGTGGCCGGGAGGCGGCGGCAGCGCTTCCGTCCGGGGCAGCGCCACCAGTCGACCGGCCAGCGCGGCGGCCGCCTCCGGGGTGTCGCACCCCTCCAGCGACAGCAGCACCACGTCACCCTGTCGCCTCACTCCCCGCACGCGCCGCACCGTGCGACCGCCGTCTCGCGGGTCCCACAGGATGCATTCGCGGATGCGCCCGAATCGCTCCGGATGGTCCGTCTGCGGGACGACGCGCAGCTCGCCGCGGAGACCGTAGGCCCGCGTGGCCTCGCCGATCACGACGAGGTCGTCGCTGGCCACCGCGCTAGGCGACGGGCTTCTCGAGCGCGATCAGCTTCTTGACCGTGTTGGAGGGCTGCGCGCCCTTGCTGATCCACGCCGCCGCCTTGACCCGGTCGATCTGGACCGTCGGCGGCTGGGTCACCGGATTGTAGTGGCCGATCACCTCGATGAAGCGGCCGTCGCGCGGCGAGCGAGAGTCCGTCACCACCACGCGGTACCGCGGCCGCTTGCTCGAACCTTCACGTCGCAGTCGGATCATTACCACGTCGTCACCCCCTCAGGGTCGGAAAGCCGGGGAGGCCCTTCAGCTTCCCGAGCTTGCCTTCCATGCCTTTGAACTGCTTCATCATCTTGCGGAGCTGCGCGTACTGCTTGAGCAGCCGGTTCACGTCCTGCACGTTGGTGCCGCTGCCGCGCGCGATGCGCTGGCGGCGGCTGCCGTTGATGATCTCCGGATGCTGGCGCTCGTCCATGGTCATCGAGGAGATGATCGCATCGAAGCGGCCCATGTCGGCAGCCTCGCCGTCCATCTCGGGGGCCGCGCCGCCCTTGAACATCTTGCCCAGCGGGAGCATCCCCATGATCTGGTCGAGCGGTCCCATCTTCTTGAGCTGGCGGAGCTGCTCGCGGAAGTCGTCGAGCGAGAAGGTGTCCTCGCGCAGCTTGCGCACCAGCTCCTGGGCCTTGTCCTGATCGACCGTCGCCTGCGCCTTCTCCACCAGCGAGAGCACGTCGCCCATGCCCAGCACGCGGGAGGCGAGACGATCGGGATGGAACGGCTCCAGCGCATCGGTCTTCTCGCCCATGCCGACGAAGGCGATGGGCCGGCCCGTCACGTGGCGGACCGAGAGCGCGGCGCCGCCGCGGGAGTCGCCGTCCATCTTGGTCAGGATGACGGCGTCGATCCCCACCACCTGGTTGAAGCGCTCGGAGACCGTGACGGCGTCCTGTCCGGTCATGGCGTCCACGACGAGGAGCACGTGGTGCGGCCCCACCGTGCGCTTGATCACCTTGAGCTCGTCCAGCATCGCCTCGTCGATGTGCAGCCGACCCGCGGTGTCGAGGATGAGCGGCGTGAGGCCGCGCGCCGCCGCCTCGTCGCGCGCCGCCTGACAGATGGCCAGCGGCGTCTGCCCGGCCTCACCGATGACCGGCACGCTGATCTGCGCGCCGAGGGTGCGCAGCTGGTCCTGCGCGGCGGGGCGATAGATGTCGGCGGCGGCCAGGATCGGATGCTGTCCCTGCTTGGCGTACATGCGCGCGAGCTTGGCCGCGGTCGTGGTCTTGCCCGAGCCCTGCAGCCCGATCAGCATGATGATCGTCGGCGGATGCGGCGCGGTGGCCAGGCGATGCCCGCTGCCGCCGAGCAGCTCGACCAGCTCGTCGTGGACGACCTTGACGACCTGCTGGGCCGGCGTGAGCGACTTGAGCACGTCCTGCCCGATCGCCTTCTCGCGTACGCGATCGACGAAGGCGCGGACGACCTTGAAGTTGACGTCCGCCTCCAGCAGGGCCACGCGGACCTCGCGCAGCGCCTCCTGGATGTTGTCCTCGGTCAGACGGCCGCGGGTGCCGAGCCGATCGAAGATGGATTGCAGTCTCGTGCTCAGGGAGTCGAGCATTGGAAAGACGAAGTCTACGCAACTACGCGGAAGATTTCAACTCGCCGGCGGATGCGCCGGCGCTATCGCCAGAGGGCTGGGGGCGAGATCAGCGGCGGGAGCGGACGCGCACCCGCACGGGCTCCCAGCGGAGGATCTGCAGCACGAACCCGAAGGGCAGGAAGAACGTGGCCATGGCGACCCAGAAATCGAGGCTCCGCCAGCACGTCTTCCACTCGAACCCCGTGAACCCGAGCAGCTTCAAGATTCGCATGCGCGCCCTCCTGCCTCCGCTAACTAGCAGGCTGGGTGCCAACGTGAAACTTCAATGGAATCGGCCTGTTGTCCTGCGAGCGAGCCCGGCTATCCGGATGAACAACCGCCATGGCGGCGCAATTTTTGCCGAGGTCCCATTTTGCCGAGGTGCCCTAGGGTTCTCGGTCCTGGCGAAGTCACGACAGGATCTCGGCCGGATCGCCAACCGCGATCGTCCCGCCGCTCACGACGGCCGAGTCCAGAGCCATCGTCCCGCCGAAGTCGTCGACGATGCGGTGGAGCACCGAGAGGTCCTGTACCTGGGTGTCCGGATCCCACGTCGTCATCACGCAGCGACCCCGGAGCTTCTCCATATCGATCACGACGTCCCCGATGCGCAGCTTCCGGCCCGGCCACTGGCGCTCGGCCAGGCCCGCCACGCCGCTGATCACGATGTTGGGGCGGAGTCGGCGGCCGTCCACGCCGAGCGCGGCGATGGCCCCATCCGTTGCGATCAGCAGCGGAAGCACGTCGAATCGCTCGGGTCCGTCATAGCGGGCGAGCGTGGCCTGCGCGCCGGCAGCCTCGCGCACCGCGGCGGCCGACTCGGGGGCCGTCCACGGCCGACCGTCGATCAGCGGCTCGCCATCCGGGCCGAGCGTGCCGTGCAGGGCCAGGAGGTGACGACGGGTGCGGGCGCTGATCACCCGGCCTCGCGGGTCGCGCACGTGCACGATCCGGTCGCCGACGATACCGTTGGGCGTGACCACGGCACGCTCGAGCCGTTCGCCGGCGAGCGATTTGACCGGATAGCGCCACAGCTCGGCGACCCGAAGGCCGGGAGACTCCATCACACCCTTAGGACAGCGGCAGACCCTTCGAGGATTCTCCGGTCAGGCGCCGGCGGCCTGACGCATCTGCTTGATCACGGCGGCCGGGTCCTTCGCGTCGAAGACGGCCGAGCCGGCGACCAGGATCGACGCGCCGTGCTCGGCGAGCGGGCGCGCGTGCTCGACCTTCACGCCGCCGTCGATCGAGACGTCCACCGCACGGCTACCCAGCAGCGAGCGGATCTGGCGGATCTTGGGATAGACGGCGGGGATGAAGGCCTGACCCCCGAAGCCGGGGTTGACCGACATCACCAGCACCAGATCGAGGTCGCCGGTCACGTAGTCGAGCGTCGAGAAGTGCGTGGCGGGGTTCAGCGCCGCGCCGGCCTTCACCGGCGCGCCGCGCTTGCCCGCCAGCTCGCGGATGCTGACCAGCGTGCGCTGCAGGTGCGGGCACGCCTCCACGTGGACGGTGAGCATGTCGGCGCCGCGCGCGGCGAACTCCGGCAGGTACTTTTCCGGCTCGACGATCATGAGGTGCAGGTCGAGCGGCAGCCGGGTACGCTTGCGGATCGCGTCCAGGATCGGAAACCCCATCGAGATGTTCGGCACGAAGCGGCCGTCCATCACGTCGATGTGGATCTGATCGGCGCCGGCCGCCTCGACCCGGGCGATCTCCTCGGCGAGGATGCCGAAGTCGGCGGAGAGGATCGAGGGCGCGATCTTGATCACGGCACTGTTATACCGCAACTCGCTCAGCGGCGACGGAGCCGAACCGCGGTGAAGCCGTCGGTGCCGTGCTGGTGCGGCAAGCACCGCACGAAGCCGTCGGGGCCGGCGGGGACGGGAAAGGCGGCCGGAGGATCGAGCGCGAAGCTCGGATCGCCGGCCAGGAAGTCGCCGATCACGTCCTCGTTCTCCTCCGGCTCGAGCGAGCAGGTCGCGTAGACGAGCCGGCCGCCCGATCGCACCAGCGTGGCCGCCGCGGTGAGGATGCCGCGCTGGCGCGTGGCGGCGGCCGCCACGTCGGCCGGCTGCCGCCGCCACTTCACCTCGGGGTTGCGCCGGAGCACGCCGAGATTCGAGCAGGGCGCATCGACGAGCACCCCGTCGCACAGGCCCGCCCACCGCGGCGCCAGCGTCTCCACCGGTCCGTCGACGGCTTCGACGATCGTCACGCCGAGCCGCGCGGCCGCCTCCGACACGCGACCCAGGCGGCCGGCCTGGGGATCGAGCGCGAGCACCCGACCGCGGTTGTCCATCAGCTGGGCCAGATGGGTCGTCTTGGTGCCGGGCGCGGCGCACACGTCCGCGATCGTGGCGCCGGCCGCCGGCTCCAGCAGGCGCGCCACGAGCATCGAGCCCTCGTCCTGCACGACACACCGGCCTTCCGCGAAGGTGCGCCAGCGCCCCGGATCACCGGCGCCATCGACCACGACCCCCTCCGGCGCCAGGCGCATCGGCGTCGAGTCGACGCCTTCCTCGCGCAGGCGCGCGGCCAGGTCGTCGCGGCTGAGCCTCAGCGTGTTGGCGCGGATGCCGAGCGCCGGCCGCTCGTTCAGCGCGCGCATGAGCGCCTCGGCCTCGGCCAGGCCGTAGCGCGTGACCCAGCGGCCGGCGAGCCAGGTGGGAAACGAGCAACGCGTCGCCAGCGCCTCCAGCGGGTCACGAGGCGGCGCGGGCTCCCGCTCGCGTACGCCCCGACGGGAGAACGAGCGCAGGACGCCGTTGACGTACTCGGCGACGCCCGGCTTGGCCCGGGCGAGCGTGACGGCGTCGTTGACCGCCGCAAAGGCGGGCACCCGCTCGAGAAAGGCGAGCTGATACGCGGTCAGCCGCAGCAGGATCAGCACGCGGGAGTCGAGCGAGGCCAGCCGCCGGCGCGAGTGCGGGGCGAGGATCCAGTCCAGGTAGCGCTGCCAGCGCAAGGTGCCGTAGATGAGCTCGGTGGCCAGCGCCACGTCGCGCACGGACAGGCGGTGTCGGTCGAGCTCGGCGTCGAGCGCGAGATCGGCGAAGGCGGCATCCGTGTCGACACGCTCCAGGACGCGCGCGGCCACCGCGCGCGCCGGCGACGCCGCGGCGGTCACCGCGGCGCGAGCCTCTGGCCGGCGGCCAGCCGCGCGCCGCGCAGGAACTCGTCCCACGCCACCGCCCGCCGGCTCTCCGGCTGGACCTCGAGGGGCAACACCGCGCCCTCGCCGGCCGCGATGGCCAGGCTCCGGCCGTGCGGCACGAGTGTGCCGGGTGGACCGGCCGCGGCCACGACGCGCGCGCGCCAGAGCGTGAGCGCGCCGCCGTCGAGCGCGGTCGTCGCCCCTGGCCACGGGTTGCAGCCGCGGACGAGATCGACGAGCTGACGGGCCGGTCGCTGCCAGTCGATCGCGCCGTCCGACTTCTTGAGCCGGGGAGCCAGCGTCGCGCCGTCGGGCTGCGGCGTCGGCGTGAGCGTGTCGAGGCGCGCCAGCGTATCCAGGATCACCTCGGCGCCCAGGGTGGCCAGCCGCTCGGACAGCTCGCCGGCTGTTTCTTCGTCTCCGATGGGCGTCTCCGCGCGCAGGAGCATCGCGCCCGTGTCCATGCCCGCGTCCATCTGAAACGTCGTGATGCCGGTGACGGTCTCACCGCGAATGATGGCCCACTGGATCGGCGCCGCCCCCCGATACCTGGGCAGCAGCGAGCCGTGGATGTTGATCGAGCCGCGCGCCGGGGCGTCGAGGACGGCCGTGGGAAGGATCTGACCGAAGGCGACCACCACCGCGATGTCGGCGCCGAGCGCCCGCAGCCGCTCGGGCCACTCGGGGTCGCGCAGGCGCGGCGGCTGCAGGATCGGCAGGCCCGCCGCGAGCGCGGCGACCTTGATGGGCGGTGGGGTCAGCTTCTGCCCGCGATGGGCGGGGCGATCGGGTTGCGTGACGACGGTGACGATCGTGTGGGTGCGGCGGAGCGCTTCGAAGGTGGGAAGCGCGAAGCCCGGGGTGCCGTAGAACAGAACCTTCAGCGGATTACAGCGCGAAGGCGCGGTGCGCGGAGGGGTCCTCGGTGAAGCCGTCCTTCTTGATGCGGCGCTTCATGCGATCGCGGGTGACGGCATCGACGCGGTCGATGAACAGCACGCCGTCGAGGTGGTCGATCTCGTGCTGGAACACACGCGAGCGCAGGCCGCGGGCGGTGATCGCGATCGGCTTGCCGTCGAGATCCTGCGCCTCCAGCTTCACCCACTGCGCCCGCGTGACCGGCGCGAAGAAGCCGGGCAGCGAGAGGCAGCCTTCCTCGGCCGTGACGGTGCCGCCCTGCTCGGTGATGACCGGATTCACGAGCACCTGGGCGCCGCGCCCTTCTTCGTCGCCGACCACCAGCAGGCGCACGGCGACGCCGATCTGCGGCGCGGCCAGGCCGATGCCGACCTCGTCGTACATCGTGTCGATCATGTCGTCGGCCAGACGCCGGATCTCGGGCGTCACCGCGTCGATCGCGACCGCGCGGCGTCGCAGCACCGGATCACCGTATCGACGAACCTTCAGGACGGCCATTCGACCGGATCCACCTCCACGTCTATGATACCGCGGCTGCGCGGACGCGGCCCCCGGAAGTCCTCCAGCGCCTGCGCCAGCGCGGCCGGCAGATCGGCGTGGCCCTTGACCACGATGCGTCGCGCGCGGTCGCGCCGATCGGCGACCGGCGGATACACGGTCAACCGCGACGAGGCGCGCACCGCCGCCGCCACCTCGTCGGCCACCCGCCGCGTCTCGGCCGCGGCGGTGGCGGTGATCGTGAGCAGCGCCAGGCGGCGAAACGGCGGATAGCCGAGCTCGGCCCGGAATTTCAGCTCGGGCCGGTAGAACCCGCCGAGATCCTGGCGGGCCACGGCGTCGATGGCGTAGTGGCCGGGATTCTGCGACTGGATGACGAGGCTGCCCTGCGCGCCCACGCGCTCGGCCGCCGCCCACATGAGCGCGAACATGCGCTCGCCGGCGCGGAAGTCGGGCAGCCGCAGGAGCTGATCGGGCGAGACGAAGCCGGCCAGACCGAGCGAGGACGGGCCGAAGAGCCGCAGCGCCCCGCGCGTGCCGATCACGACGTCGGCCGCGGCCGCCGCCGCGCGCTGCGCCTCGCCGCGCGCGCCGCGCGAGGCCTCGGGATCCCACCGCGCCACCTGCACCTTGGGAAACCGCCGGCGCACCGCGTGCTCGACGCGCTCGAGACCCCAGCCGAACGGTGAGAGGCGGCGGCCGCCACAGTGCGGACAGGTATCGGGCAGTGGCACGGTGGTGGCGCAGAGTCGGCACAGCAGCGTGGTGGACGAGCGCGCGTAGGTGAGCGCCAGCGCGCACGTCGGGCACCGCACGATCTCGCCGCACTCGTCGCAGGCCAGCGCGGACGCCAGGCGACTGACCACGAGGAGCACGCGGCGCCCGGCGGCCAGCGTCTCGCGCACCGCGCGCGCCAGCGGCGGCGTCAGCGGCTCGCGGCGAAGAATGCCGCGCGTGTCGGTGATGGTGACCGTCGGCCACGGCCCGGGCGCCGGCGGCGCCACCGTCAGGCCGCGACGATCGCTCGCGCGCCACCAGAGCTCCACGCTGGGCGTCGCGGCGGTGAGGGCGACGGCGAGACGCTCGCGCGCCGCGCGCTCGAGCACCACGTCGCGGGCGTGCAGGCGGGGTGGGCCGGGCGGTTTGTGGGCGGCTTCGTGCTCGTCGACCAGCGCCACCAGGCCGGGCGACGCCAGCGGGGCCAGCAGTGCCGAGCGCGTGCCCACGCCCAGACGGGCCGAGCCCTCGCTCAGCGCCGCCCACGCGCTGCGCCCGCACGCTCTCGGCGACACCGGAGTCGAGTCGCACCACCGGCCCGAGCCGGGCGAGCCGCTGGGCCCAGCGCGCGGCCGCCTCGACGTCGGGGACCACGACGAGCGCGCTGGTGGCGCGGCCGACGTGCTCCAGCAGGCGGCGCTCGCGGCCGGCGCCGATCAGCAATTCGGCGCCGGGCCGCTCGCCCTCGCCGGCGCCGGGGCCCGGACTCGGCGGCGGCGCGCGCGCGCGGGCCGGCGCGCTCGCCACCGGCGGCGGCAGCAGCGCGGCGCACGTGGAGCCGAGCGACGACAGCGACTCGGCGGCGACCCAGCGCGCGAGGTCGAGCCGGCTCGGGGTGAGCAGCGGCGCGGGCTCGGCGGGCGACAGCAGCGCCTTGAGGCCCGCGTCGTCACCGTCGCGGACCGCGAGGACGATGCCGACGCGGCGCGCGCCGGCGAGCGGAGCGAGAACGCGCTGGCCGACCTCGACGCCGTGTCCGGGCGGGATCCGGTAGGAGAACGGGCGCTCGACCGGCGCGTCGAACGCCACGTCGGCAATCACGGCCCCAGCCTCATCGCGTGCGGCGCGCGTCGTACTCCCGTTTGGCGAGCTTGAGATCCTCCCAGGCCATGCGCTTGTACTCCTGGCCCGGGTTGCGCAGCAAGAACGCGGGGTGGAAGGTCGGCACGAGCACCGAGGCGCCGTAGGTGTGGAGGCGACCGCGTAGCTTGCCGATCGGCTCCTTGGTGCGCAGCATGGCTTGCGTGGCCACGCTGCCCAGCGTGAGGATCACCTTGGGCTGGATCACGCCGAGCTTGTCGGCCAGAAACGGCGCGCAGGCGGCCAGCTCGTCGGCTTCCGGATTGCGATTGCCCGGCGGCCGACACAGCACGGTGTTGGTGATGTAGACCTCGTCGCGGGTGAGCTTGACCGACTCCAGCATCTTCGTGAGCAGCTGGCCCGCCCGCCCGACGAAGGGCAGCCCCTGCGCGTCCTCGTCGGCGCCGGGGCCCTCACCGATGACGACCAGGTCGGCCTCGGGATTGCCGGAGCCGAAGACGATCGTGTTGCGCGCCTCGCAGAGCTTGCAGCGCTGGCATCCCTGCAGCCGAGCCTCCTGGGCGCGGAGATTCTCGGCCGGGGTCAGCAGGTAGTCCCCGTCGAGCGCCAGACGCTCGCTGCCCAGGTCACGATGGAAGCGCAGCGTGGCGGCGAGGGCTCCGAGCGCGTCGGCCAGCGCCGCGCGCGGATCGTCGCTCAGCGAACGGCTCGGCGCGCGGGGTGATTGGCGCGCAGCGCGAGGATCGCGTCCAGGATCGCGTCGGCCACCGCGGGCTTCGGCATGCGCGGTAGCGCGCGGCTGCCGCCCCAGCGGTCGATCAACAGGACTTCGTTGTCCTCGGCGTCGAATCCGATGTCCCGCCGGCTGACGTCGTTGGCGACGAGCAGATCGATCCCCTTGGCCTCCAGCTTGACCCGGGCGTTGGCCACGACGTCGTTCGTCTCGGCCGCGAAGCCCACGATGAAGCTTCCGGTCGCACGCGCGGCCACCTCGGCCAGGATGTCGGGATTGGGCGTGAGGTCGAGCGTGAGGTCGCGCTTGCCCTTGATCTTCTGCTCGGCCGGACGCCGGACGCGGTAGTCGGCCACCGCGGCGGCCTTGATCACGACGGTGGCGGTGGGGGCGTGGTGCAGCACTGCCTCACGCATGTCTTCCGCGGTCTGCACCGGCACGAAGGTCGCCGTCGCGGGAGGCGTGAGCGCAGTCGGGCCCGAGACGAGAATGACCTGCGCGCCCCGCCGCTGGGCGGCGGCGGCCAGCGCGTAGCCCATGCGGCCCGACGAGCGATTGGAGATGTAGCGCACGGGATCGATCGGCTCGCGCGTCGGCCCGGCGGTGATCAGCACGCGCTCGCCGGCCAGGTCGCGCGTGGGGGTGAGCGCGCCCAGCAGCGCCTCGACCAGCGCGTCGATCTCGGGCAGCCGCCCGCGCGCGTGCAGGCCGGAGGCGAGCGCGCCGGCGTCGGGATCGACCACGGTCACGCCCCGGGCGCGGAGCGTGGCCACGTTGGCGGCGACCGCCGGATGCTCCCACATGCCGCCGTCCATCGCCGGCGCGATCACCACCGGGCAGCGGGCGGCCAGCAGCAGCGTGGTGAGGAAGTCGTCGGCGATGCCGTGCGCGGCCTTGGCCAGGAGATTCGCGGTGGCCGGCGCCACGATGACGGCGGCGGCCTGCTCGGCGAGCGCGACGTGCTCGACCGCCGCGTCGCTCTGCGGGTCGAAGAGATCGGTGAGGACCGGACGGCCCGAGAGCGTGCGGAAGGTGAGGGGGCCCACGAACCGCTGAGCGTGCTCGCTCAGGCACACCGTGACCCTGCCACCGAGCCGCGTCAGCTCGCGCAGCAGGTACACCGCCTTGTAGGCGGCGATCGAGCCGGTGACGCCGAGGATGAGCTCCCGGCCGTCCAGCGTGGCGCTCATGCCTTGGTGGTTTCGCCCTCTTCCTTCACGCGGTACTCGACCTTGGCCGAGGCGATCTCCTGCAGCGCCACGCTGGTCGGCTTCTTGTGGCTGCTGTCCACGCGCGCGGCGGCCCCGCGGTTGATCTGCCGGGCCCGCTTGGCCGACAGCACGACGAGCAGGTAGCGGTTCGAGACCTTGTTCAATGCATCCTCCAGCGACGGGAACGCCATCAGTTTGGTACCTCCAGGTCGGGGAAGTTGAGCGCCAGGCGGCTGACACGGCAGCGCTCGGCGTGGACGATCGACTCCAGCTGGTCGATCGCCTCCTTGACGTCGCGATTGACGATCAGATAGTCGTACCGGCGCCACAGCGCCACCTCGTCGCGCGCGCGGGCCAGCCGCCGCGCGATCTCGCTCTCGCCGTCGGACCGGCGCTCGCGCAGCCGCTGCTCGAGCTCGGCCATCGAGGGCGCCACGATGAAGACCAGCACCGCCTCCGGGTAGCGCGCGTGCAGCTGCGCCGCACCCTGGGTGTCGATGTCGAGCAGGATGTCGTGACCGTCGGCCAGCGCGGTCTCCAGCGGCTTGGCCGGCGTGCCGTAGAGATTGCCGTGCACGGTGGCCCACTCGGCCAGCTCGCCGCGATCGAGCATCGCGCGGAACTGAGGCTCGCGCACGAAGCGGAAGTCGGTGCCGTCGATCTCGCCGGGCCGCGGCGGCCGCGTGGTCACCGACACCGAGTAGGCGATGTCGTTCAGGCGCAGACGGATCTCGCGGCACAGCGTCGTCTTGCCCGCGCCGGAGGGCGCGGAGACGACGAAGAGGGTGCCGCGGCGCTTGATCACAGGCGTGGCGTCACTCCCCCGGACTGCGGTCCGTTCCCAGCCGCTGCGCGAGCGTGGCGGGCTCCAGTGAGGACAGGATGAGGTGATCGCTGCCGGTCACGATGACCGCGCGCGTCCGCCGGCCGTTGGTGGCGTCGATCAGCTTGGTGCTGCCCTTGGCGCTCTCGATCAATCGTTTCACCGGTAGCGAATCGAGCGCGACGATGGCCACGATCTGCTCGGCCACCACCACGTTGCCGTGCCCCACGTTCATCAGGCGCAAGGCCGCGCCGTTCGTGCCCCTACTCAAGATTCTGAACCTGCTCGCGCATCTTCTCCAGCACGCCCTTGCCGGCCAGGGCCGCCTGGCTCAGCTCCAGGTCGTCGGCCTTGCTGGCCACGGTGTTCACTTCACGGCCGAGCTCCTGGAGGAGGAAGTCGAGCGGCCGCCCCACCGGGCCTCCCTTGTCGAGCACCAGTGCCCACTCACCCAGGTGCGCCCGCAGGCGCGCCAGCTCCTCGGTGATGTCGCCCTTGTCGGCCCACACCGCCGCCTCGGTGAGGATGCGGCTCTCGTCCACCCCGACGCCACCCAGCATCGCGCGGAGCCGCTCGCGCAGCCGCTCCTCGCGGCGGCTCACCGCGGCCGGAGCCCGGGCGGCCATGGTGTCCACGATGGTCGCGAGCTCGGCGTGCAAGCTGCGCAGCTCCTGCGCCAGCCGCTCGCCCTCGGCGGTGCGGCGTTCGACGAGCTCGTCGAGGGCGCGGGCCAGCGCCGCCTCCAGCAGGGGCCAGGGCACCGACGCCTCGACCGGCTCGCTGTCCTCCAGCCGCACGACCCCGGGGCGCTCGAGGAGCCACTGCAACGTGACGCTGCCCGCGAGGTCGGCGTCGTCGAGCTCGTGCGCCAGCGCACGGGCGCGGGCGGCGTACTCCCGGGCCAGCGCGAGGTCGGTGATCACCCGCTGCGTGGACTGCCCGGCGACCGGCGTGGCCACCACGGTGGCGTCGACCCGACCGCGCTCGACCCGGGCCGCGATGAGCTTGCGCGCGTCGATCTCGAACGCGGCGAGCGTGCGCGGCAGACGCAGGGCCACGTCGAGGTGCCGGTGATTGACCGAGCGCGCCTCGACGACAACGACGAGCGTGTCGCCCCGCACCTCTGCGCGGCCGAACCCGGTCATGCTCCGGATCATCGAGTGCTACAGAATGGCTGAAATTCTCTGTAGTGTCAATATGTTATGATTCAGCCGGCAAGGAGGATCGCTGATGAGCTGGACCCGCCGACAATTCCTCACCGCCACGAGCCTGACGAGCGCCGGCCTGCTGGCCGGCCGCGGGCGGCCTGCCCACGCTCAGGGCAAGGCGATCACCGCCTCGCACAGCGTCTCGACGGTCGTGTACGGCCAGCACCTGGTGGCGAAGGAGAAGAAGTTCTTCGAGGAGGAAGGCCTCAGCCTGCCGAGCTTCATCGTGCCGGGCGGCGGCGCCAAGGTGGTGCAGGCCCTGGCCGCCGGCCAGGCGATGTTCGCGCTGGGCGACTCCAACCATCCGCTGAAGATCACCGAGAAGGGCAAGGAGGCCCTCATGATCTTCGCGACCGACACGCGGTGCTCCTACGCCAACGTCGTGGTGCGCAAGGAGCTGTGGGACCGGGGCGTGCAAGTCGGTGGAAGCGCTCGCCGACAAGTCGCTGGTCGGCCGCAAGGCCGTCGTGGCCGCCACCGCCATCGGCTCGGGCACGCACGTCTACGGCGTCTACGTCATGAAGGGGAGCAAGGCCCCCGACGGCCGAACGGTGAACGACTACGTGGAGTGGGTGGGCGGCGGCGCGTCGACCACGATGCTGGGCGGGCTCAAGGCCGGAAAGTTCGACGCGATCATGGCGGTGCCCGAGTGGCAGTGGGCCACCGAGGACGAGGGCTTCGGCAAGGCCATCTACGACGTGCAGGACGAGAAGGCGTGGAACCGCGTCTTCGGCGGCCCCATCCCGGTCACGGTGGGCTACACGCTCAAGGAGACGATCGAGAAGTCGCCCGACCTGGTGCAGGGCTACGTCAACGCCAACTGGCGCGCCCAGCAGTGGATCCACCAGGCCAAGGACGAAGAGGTCGTCGAGCTGCTGTACAAGCCGTACATGGACGCGTTCTCGCGCGAGATCGTCCTGCGCTCCGTGAAGTACTACCGGACGATCTTCGACTGGGACTTCCTCATCGAGGAGAAGGACTACGACAACGGCACGAAGGTGTGGGTCCCCCTGGCACTCGACAAGCCCATCCCGTACGCCAAGGCCGTCGACATGTCCTTCGTGAAGAAGGCCCAGGCCAAGTACAAGTCCTGACCGGGTGAAGCGCTCCCGCATCATCGTCCGTGATCTGACCAAGACCTTCCGCGACGACGGCCGCGAGGTGGCCGCCGTCCAGGGCGCGTCGTTCGAGATCTTCGACGGCGAGTTCGTGGCCATCGTGGGCCCCTCGGGGTGCGGCAAGTCCACCATCCTCAACATGATCGGCGGGCTCGTGACGCCGACGGCGGGCGGGGTGGAGATCGACGGCGCCCCGGTGGCCGGCCGGGCGCCGCGGCAGGTCGGCTACGTCTTCCAGAAGGACACCGTCTTTCCCTGGCGCACCGTGGCCCGCAACATCGCCGTGGGGCTCGAGTACCGCGGCGTGGCGCGCGCCGAGCAGGAGCGGCGCGTGCGGGAGGCCATCGGGCTGGCCGGCCTCGCCGGCTTCGAGGAGGCGTTTCCCGCCACGCTGTCGGGCGGCATGCGCCAGCGCGTGGCGCTGATGCGCACGCTGGTGGTCGAGCCCGAGATCCTCCTGATGGACGAGCCGTTCGGCGCGCTCGACACCCACACCAAGATCAACCTGCACGCCGAGCTGCTGGCGCTGTGGGAGTCGCGCCACCAGACGGTGGTCTTCGTGACCCACGACCTGTCGGAAGCGATCACGCTGGCCGACCGCATCGTGGTGATGACGCGCCGGCCCGGGCGCGTGAAGATGATTCACGCGGTGGAGCTGCCGCGGCCCCGCGACGTGATCAAGCTGCGCGAGACCGACGCCTACGCCCACGAGTACAGCGCGATCTGGCACGTGCTGGGCGAAGAGTTCGCGGAGCGGGCGTGATGAGCGCGCGCGCCGCCGTGTGGGCGTGGCGCCTGGCCATCCTGGTCGTGCTGCTGGTCGCCTGGGAGTGGCTCACCGGCATCAAGACGATCTCGCGCACGCCGGGACTCTACTGGATCGATCCGTTCTTCATCAGCCGGCCCTCGCTGATCGCCAAGCGCTTCGCCCATCTGGCCTCGGATCAGGTGCGGCTCTCCATCTGGCAGATGGCGCTGTCCACCGTGCAGTCGACGCTGTGGGGCTTCCTGGTCGGTGTGTCCACCGGCTTCGCGGCCGGCCTGGTCCTCGGCCGGAACGATCGGCTGGCCAGCATCCTTCGATCCCTACATCATCGCGTTCAACTCGCTCCCGCGCATCGCGCTGGTGCCGCTGATCACGATGATCTTCGGCTTCGGCCTGCTGGCCAAGATCGTGCTGGCGTGGACGATCGTGTTCTTCATCGTCTTCTTCAACACGTTCCAGGGCGCCCGCTCGGTCGACGCCGACCTCATCCACTCCGCGCGGTTCCTGGGCGGCAGCGACCGGCAGATCATGCGGACGGTCATCGTGCCCTCGGCGCTGGCGTGGACCTTCGCCTCGCTGACGCCGTCGATCTCCTTCGCGCTGATCGGCGTGGTGGTCGGCGAGTTCCTCGGCGGCGAGTCGGGCGGTGGCCTTGGCTATCTGATCATCCAGTCGCTGGGGACGCTCAACGCCGCCGACATGATGGTGGCGCTGATCGCGCTCGGCGTGATCGGCATCGCCATGGCGCTCGGCATCAAGCAGATCGAAAAGCGGCTGCTCCGCTGGCGGCCGGAGTACCGGAGCCGGACGTGAAGCGCTGGGTGTGGCTGACCGCGGGGCTGCTCGTGCTCCTCGGCCTCGTCGGTCTCGGGACGGCCCGGATGGTCGGCCGTCGCGGCTCGCGCGCCTCGGCGCTGATCGCCGTGGTGACCGCGTGGCTGGCGGCGTGGATCCTGTGGGGGTTCGCCGGCGGGCTGGCCGCGCACTACGGCGCGCTGGAGCGATACGACGGCACGCTGTTCACGATCGTCGCGGTGCTCGGCGGCATCTGGCAGTATCGGATCTACGTGCGCAAGGGACGGGAGCCGGCGCTCGCGGTCTTCGTGGGGGCCCAGCTGGCCTGGCTCGGCGTCGTCCTGGTCCAGAACGGAGTGCTCGGCCGATGAAGACTCGCGAGGACGCGCAGATCACGTCGCTGGCGTCGCACCGCGGCGCGTTCTTCCGCGTGCTGCAGCAGACGGCGCGCAGCCAGGTCGCGGTGATGACGATCGCGGCCGGCGCCGACGGTGGGCCCGAGGAAGAGCACGGCGGTGATCAGATCGTCTACGTCGTCGAGGGCGAGGCTATTCTGCGCGTCGGCACGCGCGAGCACCACGCCCCGGCCGGCACGCTCATCACGATCCCCGCTCGCACACCGCACCACGTCCGCAATCCTGGGTCGTCGCCGCTCTTCTTCGTGACCGTCTACGCGCCGCCGGAGTACTAGCTCTCGCGCTCGAGCCGCGGCGGGCTGGCGTCGTGAGTGGGGTGGGGGCACGGTGAGGCCTTCTGGAACCACGAGGCAGCAGGCCGCTTCGAATCGGCCGCGGCTGGGCTCCACCTCGTGCGGGGCGCACGGTCACGCGGGCCGGGAACGAGTTCCACAGGACCTCACCGTGCCCCCACCCCACTCACGACGGCAGCAGTGACAGTGGGAGACCTCGATTCGCGGACTGGGTGGGGAGGCGCCGTCAGGTGCGGCTGCCGGGCTTGATGGCTTGGCTGCCGGCCTTGCAGAGCGGGCAATCGTCGGGCTGGTAGGTGCTGGCGGTGACGGTGGCGAGGGCGGCGTGCTTCATGGGGTAGGTGGCGGTGCCGCCACTGCGATCGATGAGCATTCCGACACCGACGACCATGCCGCCGAGCTCCTCGACGCACTGAATGACCTCTCGAGTCGAGCCGCCGGTGGTGACGACGTCCTCCACGACCAGACAGCGCTCGCCCGGGCTCAGAGTGAAGCCGCGCCGCAGTCGCATTGTGCCGGCCTCGCGTTCGGTGAAGAGCGCGCGCGTGCCCAGCGCGCGAGCCACCTCGTGGGCGACCAGTATGCCGCCGATGGCCGGGGCCAGGACGGTTTGCACGCGGTCGTCGCGGAAGGCGGTGGCGAGCTCGGCGCCCAGGGCGGCGGCGTCCTCCGGGTGCTGGAGCACCAGCGCGGACTGTAGATAGATGTCGGAGTGCAGGCCGGAGGTGAGGCGGAAGTGGCCGCGGAGGAGGGCGCCGCGCTTCTCGTAGCGCGCCAGCGTTTCACGCTCGGCCAGTGTCACGCGTGTCGTCATGGCCACATCATATGTCACTCCGCCCACGCATCGTGACACGACCTCACGCCGTGGCCAATCTGCCGTCAGCGTGACACCAAAGCTGACACGGCCACGCGCCAGCTTGGCGCGATTGATCGCGCGTCGACAGTGTCAGGCGGTGTCATGTTCGCCCTTCCGACAGTCGGACCATGTGCGCGCTTGGCAAATCGGTTGCACCCCGTCCACGCGCCGTAACCCCGCGGGACGAGGAGCGTGATGGCGAAGGTGATGGTCGTCGACGACGCCTACTCCGAGCTCAAGCTCATCGAGTCCATCTTGAGGGCCGCGGGCCATCAGGTGGTGACGCTGATCGATGGCGAGGCCCTGGAGGAGCGCGTCACCACCGAGCAGCCGGACGTGCTGCTGCTCGACATCGTGATGCCCAAGCGCAACGGGTACGAGCTGCTGCGCGCGCTCAAGCGCAATCAGCAGACGCGCGCGATGCCGGTGGTGCTGGTGTCCTCGAAGAACCAGGAGAGCGATCGCGCGTGGGGCAAGCGCCAGGGCGCCGACGACTACCTCGCCAAGCCGTTCACGTCCGATCAGCTGCTGACAACGGTGGGTCGCTTTGTCCGCTGACGCCGTCGGCCCCAGCCTCGCCCTCGCCGTCGAGGAGCGCTCGCCCGCGCGCCGGGCCTGTGTCGTGCGCATGGGCGGCCGCTCTTTCGCGGTGGACGTGGTGGACGCCCGCGAGGTCGTCGTGCTCGATGCGATCACGCCGGTGCCCGGCGCCCCCGAGCCGCTGGTGGGCGTCATGAATCTGCGCGGCACCGCGCTGCCCGTGATCGAAGCGCGTCCTCTGCTGGGCTTGCCCGTGCGCGGCGCCCTGCGCGCGCTGGTGGTGGCCGACGGTGATCGCCGCGCCGCCGTGCTGATCGAGGCCGTGGTCGGGCTGGCCGGCTTCGACGACGTGGCGCCGCTGGCCGGCACCGAGGGGGTGCCGCCCGCGCTCGTCCGCGGCCGCGTCACGACCGAGAGCGGCGAGACCGTCACCCTGCTCGACGCGCCGGCCCTGCTGGCCGCCGCCCGACGCGCCTGGAATCCGGGAGCGACATCCCGGGCCGGACACCGCGGAGCCTGACCATGCGACGACGCACCGTCCTGCGCCTGCTGTCCTCGGCCCTGATTCCCGGCGCGCTCGGCCGCGTGGCCGCCGCCCGGGCCGCCGACACCGCCGCCCCGCGGACGAGCGCGCCGACCAAGTGGATCCCGCCCATCGAGACGCCAGGCGCCAGCGCCCCGGGGGTCTCGGCCACGGACGTGCGCGTGGGCATGAGCGCGGCCTTCAAGGGCACCGCCGCCGGCCTGGGCACGGAGTTCTATCGCGGCGCGCAGGCCTATTACGACGAGGTCAACGCGCGCGGTGGCGTGCACGGTCGGACGATCACGGTGGTCGGGCTCGACGACAACTACGAGCCGCTGCCCTGCGTGAAGAACACGATCCAGCTCCTGGAGAAGGATCACGTGTTCTTCCTGTCGAACTACGTGGGTACCCCCACGCTCACGCGGGCGCTGCCGGTGATCAAGCGGTACGCCGATCAGCAGGTGCTGCTCGTCGGCAACTTCACCGGCGCCCAGCCGCAGCGCGAGGCCCCGTACGGCGAGCACGTGTTCAACGTCCGGGCGTCCTACCGGCAGGAGATGTCGTCGCTGGTCGAGCGCTTCTGGGGGATCGGGGCGCGCACCATCGGCGTGTACTCGCAGGCCGACGCCTACGGCCGCAGCGGCACCGACGGCGTGGCCCGGGCGCTGGCCGCGCGCGGAGCCCGCGTGGCGGTCGAGACGACCTATCCGCGCGGCGCGAGGTTCGAGGACGACATGGGGCCGGCGGTCAACGCGCTCCGGCGGGCCGGTGTGGACGTCGTGCTCTGCACCGGCGCCTACCAGGGCTGCGGCGCCTTCGTCCGCACCGCCCGCGACCTCGGCTGGACGGTGCCGATCTCCAACGTCTCGTTCGTGGGCTCCGATGCCATGCTCCGGCTGCTCATCCAGCACGGCAAGGCCACCGGCCGCGACTACACGCGTGCCCTGGTGAACTCGCAGGTGGTGCCGAGCTACGACGACGTCAGCCTGCCCGGCGTGGTGGAGTACCGCACGCTGATGGAGCGCCGCAGTCCGGCGGTGCCGCCCGCGCTGCGCGACGACAAGTACACGCCGCAGACCTACAGCTTCATCAGCCTGGAAGGGTTCATCAACGCGCGGGTCATCGTGGAGGCGCTGCGGCGGGCCGGTCCGAATCCCACGCGCCTCGGCTTGCGGCAGGCGCTGGAGTCGCTCAAGAACTTCGACCTCGGCATCGGCGCGCCGCTCAACTTCGGCCCCGAGCGCCACCAGGGTCTGGACAGCGTGTACTTCACCCGTATCGATGGCGAGCGCTGGGTTCCGATCGCCGACTGGTCGTCGGCCGTGCAGGCATGAGCGTTTCAAGGGGAAGCGGCATGAAGACGTTGAAGCCGAGATTCGGGCTCCTGGCGAAGATCATCCTGTTCCTGGCGGCGGTGCTGATCCCGCTGGCGGCGGTGACCTGGCTGATCTCGGTGCAGACCCTGCGGACGCGCATGACCGAGGAGTTCACCTCCAAGGGCACCGCCATCGCCAACAGCCTGGCCTCCTCGGGCGTGGACCTGATCCTCACCCGTGACGCCTCCACCGTGCAGGCGCTCATCGACCAGTTCGCCACGATCAGCGGCGTGGCCTACGTCATGGTGTACGACGCCAACCGCGCCCAGATCGCCCACACCTTCGTGCCGTTCGTGCCGCCGGACGTGGTGGACAAGAACGTGGTGCCCGGTGACGTCGGCAAGCAGGTGCGGGACATCGAATACGCCGACCCGGTCACCGGTAAGTCGCGGCGCATCATCGACATCGGCGTGCCGATGCTCGGTGGCACGCTGGGCACGGTACGAGTCGGCATGGACCGCGCGATCATCGACGCCGCCGCGGCCCGCTCGGGCTGGTTCCTGTCCGCGGTGTTCGCCGGTATCGCGCTGGTGGCGGGACTGGCCGGTGCGTTCTTCGCGCGCCGCCTGACCCGGCCCATCGCGCACATCGTCCGGGTGGCCGAGCGCGTGGGCCGCGGTGACCTCAGCGAGACGATCAAGGTGCAGTCCAGCGACGAGATCGGCCTGCTGGCCCACACCTTCAACGACACCGTCGTGCGCCTGCGCTCGCAGGTCATGACCGAGACCGAGCGCGACGAGGAGCGGCGCAAGCGCGAGGAGCTGCAGCACAACATCCAGCGCTTCCTCGACACCGCCATGGAGATCGCCCAGGGCGACCTCTCCCGGCGCGGCGAGGTCACGCCCGACGTGCTGGGCAGCGTGGTCGACTCCATCAACGTGATGGTGGAGGAGATCTCGGTCCTGCTGGGCGACGTCCGCCACGCCGCCTTCCGCGTGTCGGGCAGCGCGGGCGAGATGATCAGCGCCACCGATCAGATGGCCAGCGGCGCCCAGGCCCAGGCCCGGGAGAGCACCAGCGTGAGCCAGGCGGTCGAGACGGTGAGTCGCGCCGCGCGCGACGTGGCGGCCAAGGCCGCCGCCTCCGCGGCCGCCGCCGGCCAGACGCTGGAGGCGGCCCGGAAGGGCGATCAGGCCGTGCACGACAGCCTGGCCGGTATGCAGCGGATCCGCGGCGAGGTGCAGATCATCGCCAAGAAGATCAAGGGGCTCGGCGATCGCTCGCTGGAAATCTCCGAGATCCTGAACCTGATCGAGGAGCTGGCCTCGCACACCAACTTGCTGGCGCTCAACGCCGCCATCGAGGCGGCGGGCGCCGGTGAAGCCGGCCTCCGCTTCGGCGTCGTGGCCGACGAGATTCGCAAGCTGGCCGAGCGCGCCGCCAAGGCGACGAAGGACGTCGCCGTCCTCATCCGAAACGTCCAGACCGAGACCCAGGAGGCTGTGATCGCGATGGAGGAAGGGACGCGGGAAGTGGAGGCTGGCTATCAGGTGACGATCCGCGCCGAGGGGCATCTCAAGGAGATCGCCACCTTCAGCACCACCTCCGCCGAGCTCGCCCAGGGCATCTCGCAGGCCGGGGCCGAGCAGGTACGGGGGGTGGAAGGCGTGGCGCGCGCGATGGGCTCGATCGCGCAGGTGGCCGTCAACACCGAGCAGGCCGTGCTGCAAACGCGCAAGACGGTCGAAGATCTGGTCAAGCTCGCTGACGAGCTGACCCGGAGCCTCTCACGCTTCAAGCTGGCCGCGGCCTGAGCCCGGACGCCATGGTCGACACGGCCGATCAGGACTTTCTGCGGTCCATCTTCCTCATGGAAGCGTGGGACACGCTCGCCTCGCTCGAGGACGGCGTGACCCGGCTGGCCTCCGGCACCGAGCCGGCCTGGGACGATCTGTTCGTCGTGTCCCATCGCCTCAAGGGGGCAGCGTCGCTCCACGGATTCCCGCGGGTGGCCTCGCTGGCCGACACCATGGAGCAGGCGCTGCGGCCGCTGGTCGCCGCGCCGGCCACGGCGCGCGCCGCCGCGGCCGCCGATCTCGACCGGACGATGAACGCCCTGAAGTCCGCGCTCGAATCGATCGAGCGCAACCCCGAATCCGAGACCGCGGCACCGGTCGCTCCGCCGGTGGCGCCGGAGATCGTCCCGGCGGCGGCCGTCGTCGAGCCCGATCCGTCGCCCAGTCTCACGCAGGACCCGCTGCGGCACGAGCTCATGCGCTTCTTCGCCGGCAGCGACGAGATCGTCGGCTACTTCGTGCCGGAAGCCGCCGAGCACCTGGAGACGATGACCGCGTCGCTGCTGTCGCTCGCCGATTCGAGTGGGAAGGATCCCAGCGTGGCCGCGCTCTTCCGCGCGGTCCACACGCTCAAGGGAGCCGCCTACGTCGTGGGGTGCACGCCGATGGGTGCGGTCGCCCACGCCGTCGAGGATCTGCTGGTGGCCGTGCGCGCCGGCCGCGCTGGACGTCACGCCCGCCGCGCTCGACGAGGTGCACGCCGCCGTGGATCTGGCCAAGCGCATGCTCGACCCCGCCGCCGAGCCCGCGCTGGACTTCACCCAGGCCGCCGACCACGTGCGCGGGCGCCTGGCACGCCTGCTGGCCGAAACGCCAGCGCCGTCGGCGGCCGCGCCCACCGTCGCGCCGTTCGAGCCGCTGGCGCTGCCGGAGCCGGAGCCGCTCGAGGCGCCGGCGGGTCTGATGCCTGCCCTCGTGCCGTCGGCGACGCCTCGGCGACGCCATCGGCGCAGCCGCCCGCGCCGAGCCGGGTGGGGCGGCAGACCATCCGCGTCGCGCTCGATCGGCTCGACGCGCTCATGGATCTCGTGGGCGAGCTGGTCATCGCCCGCAGCGCGCTCGAGCGCCGGCTCGGCGAGATCGACCGACTCGGCGAGGTTCTGTTCGCCAGCCGGGCCCGACTGGGTCAGGCGGTCGCCGACATCGAGCACCGGAGCCTGGAGGCGCGACTGCCGTCGCGGCGCGGGCGCGGCGCAGCCGAGGACGAGCACGCGCGGCCCCGCTCGGTGGCCGAGCTGTTCGCCGAGCTCGAGTTCGACCGCTACGACGACCTCACGCTGTTCGCGCGGAGCGTGGCCGAGATCGCCTCCGATATCGCCGAGGTCCACACCGAGCTGGCCTCGCTCGGCCGCTCCGTCCGCGAGGACGTCGGGCTGGTGCACCGGCTCACCGGTGAGGTGCGGGCCGGGCTCGGACGGGCGCGACTGGTGCCGATCGGCAGCCTGTACACGCGCTTCACGCGCCAGGGGCAGGAAGCCGCCCGGGCCGCGAGCAAGAGCGTGCGGATCGAGACCAGCGGCGAGAGCGTCGAGCTCGACGCCAGCGTCATCGAGCAGATCGTGGACCCGCTGCTCCACCTGGCGCAGAACGCCGTCGCGCACGGCATCGAGAATGCCGAGGAGCGGCAGGCCACCGGCAAGCCGGCGGGCGGGGTCGTCTCGCTGACGGCCAGCCATCGGGGCGCCTTCGTCGTGGTCGAGGTGGCCGACGACGGCCGAGGTATCGATGTCGTGCGGCTCCGCCAGCGCGCGGTCGCGCAGGGCTTCGTGACCGCCGAGGTCGCCGCGGCGCTGTCGGACAAGGACGCGCTGGAGCTGATCTTCCGTCCCGGCTTCAGCACCGCGGCCGAGGTGACCACCACGGCGGGCCGCGGCGTGGGCATGGACATCGTGCGCACCAACGTCGGCCGTCTCAACGGTGAGGTCGAGGTGTGGACCGAGCTTGGCGTCGGGACCCGCTTCTCCCTGCGCCTGCCCTTGACCGTGCTGGTCACCGAGGCGCTGCTCGTGCGCGCGGCCGGCGAGGCGCTGGCGGTGCCGGTCAATGCGGTGCACGTGATCGCCACCCTCGATCCCGGCAGAACGACGCATCACCGAGGACGGCGAGGCCGCGCTGATCGAGGATCGCTGGCTGCCGATGGTCCGTCTCGACCGCGCGCTCGGGCTGCCGGAGCCGGCGCTCGGCCACGCGGCTGCAGGTCCTCGCCCTGCGAGGCGGCGGTGGCCTCTTCGCGTGCGCCGTGCACCAGGTCCTCCACAAGGAGGAGATCGTGGTGAAGCCGCTGGGCGCGTTTCTCGACGGAGTGGGGCCCTACGCCGGGGCGACGGTGGCCGCCGACGGGCGCGTGACGCTGCTCCTCGATCCGGTTCGCCTCGGCGAGCTCGCCACCCGGCCGACCTCGGCGAGCCGGGAGCGGGTGGTGGCCCCGGCCGGCCCGCCGCTGGTGACCACCGGGCACGGCGAGAGCGGGACGGTCGCGCCGCATCGCAGCCTGGCCGGCGCGCGCAAGGCGCGCGTGCTCCTGGTGGACGATTCGATCAGTGTGCGGAAGTTCGTGGCGCAGATGCTGGAGAAGGCGGGGTTCGAGGTCGGCATCGCGGCGGACGGCGCGGAGGCGATGGCGCGGCTCGGCGAGCGCGACTTCGACGTGCTGGTGACCGACCTCGAGATGCCCCGCCTCAACGGGTACGAGCTGCTCGAAGATGTGCGCCGTCGTGCGGGGACGCGTGACCTTCCGGTCGTCATTCTCACGACCCGATCCGGTGAGAAGCATCAGCACCTCGCGCGCCGGCTCGGCGTGAACCACTACATGACCAAGCCCGTCATCGAGGACGCCTTCGTGCGACTGATCGAGTCGCTGGCGCCGCGAAACGGGACGGAGCGCACACTGTGAAGGTACTGATTGTCGATCCCGATCCGCATCGGGCGCCCGGGCCTCGCCCAGGCGCTGGTGACCGGCGGCGCCGAGGTGACGGTGGCGCCGAACGGCTCCTTCGCGCTGACGATGCTCGAGTGGAATCGCCACGACGTGGTGGTCAGCCGCGCGCTCATCGACGACATGGGCGGCCACGAGCTGTGCGCGATCCTCAAGGCCGACCCCAGCACCCGCGAGGTCCGCTTCGTGCTGGTGGCCAGCGCCGACGAGGTGAGCGGCGTGGAATCGGCCGCCGCGGGGGTGGATCTCGTGCTGCCGCCGGGCATGACAGGCAGCGCCATCGTTCCGCTCGTGGTGCGGCTGATGCGCGGGGACCGCACGCCGGCGCCGGCGGCCGAGCCGCCCCGGCCGTCTCCGATCTCCACGCCACCGGCCGCGCCGGTGGCTCCGCTGCCGCCGATGCCCCGGCCGACATCGCCGACGGCCCCACGACCGCTCGCCGGCGTTCCGAGCCTGCTCCCCGCGCCACCTCCGCCGAGCGCCGTCGAGCCGCCCAAGCGGTACGCGACGGCGGCGGCGGCCAACGGGCCGTCCACGTGGAAGACGACGCCGGTCACCGCCCCGGCCGGGGCCCCGGGCGTCGCGCCGACTCCCGATCTGCTGGCCGTGTCGAGCGGGATGTTCCAGGGATCGCTGGAAGTGATGGAGCTGGCCGAGCTGACCCAGGCGATCGGCCTCGGCGGCAAGAGCGGCCGCCTGATCCTGGCCCTCGGCCGCGGCAGCGGTCTGATCGTGTTCGATGCCGGCCGTGTCGTGCACGCGGAGTATCGCCAGGCCGTCGGCGAGGAGGCCTTCGCCGCGCTCCTGGCCGCCGCGCACGGCGATGGCGCCGGCCGCTTCTGCTTCGTGCCGGCCAGCGGGGGAACGCCCGCCCGGCCGCGCACGATCGACAAGAGCGTCGATCAGCTGTTGCTGAGCACCGCGACGGCGATCGACGAAAAGGGGTAACGGGTCATGGCCAAGGTGCTGGTGGTAGACGACAGCCTCAGCGTACGCAAGGTCGTCGAGCGCGCCCTGCTCGGTCGGCACATCGAAGTGGTGTGCGCGGCCACCGGCAACGAGGCGCTCGAGCGGATCGAGCGCGATGAGCCCGACGTCGTCGTGTGTGACGTGGTCATGCCCGATCGTGATGGGTACGAGATCTGCGAGTTCGTCAAGCGGCACCCGCGTCTGGCCGGCACGCCGGTCTTGTTGATGTCCGGGATCGTCAACGACGAGGTCCGTCAGCGCGCCGCGCAGGTGCAGTCGGCCGACGTGCTGAGCAAGCCCTTCGCCGCCGACGACCTGCTGCGCAAGCTGGACAGCTTGCTGGCGTCCGCGTCGAAGCCCGCGGCCGCATCGCCGGGCGTCCTGGCGTCGCCGAGTGTGGTCAACGGCAACGGCCACGCCCACGTCCAGCCGGTGCCGATGCCCGTCGAGCCGGCGCCACTGCCGATCGCCGCGGCACCGCTGCCGATCGCGCCGCCGCCGCCGATCGTCACATCGCCGTCCATGCCGGTGGCCGCTCCGCCGCCCGTCGTCGCAAGTGTCGAGCCGCCGCTGCCCATCGTCACGTCCCCGAAGAGCGAGGACGCCGCCCCGGCGGCGTCACGAGTGACGCCGATCGACACCGCGGGGACTGTCACGGCCTCGATCCTCGGGCAGTTCGCGGCGATCGAAGGTGTGCAGTGGGCCGTGCTGGCCGATCGCGAGGGATTCCTGCTCGAGGCCGTCCCGGCCACGATGAGCGACCCCGAGGTCGCCGGCGCCCTGAGCGCGTGCCTCGCCGAATCGTCCGTGGGGCTGGGACGTGAGCTCGGCCGGGGCGCACTTCACGGCATGATGCTCGAGTACGAGCGAGGCATGGTCGTCATCTACGGCGTGGGCGCGGGCGCGCTGCTCGCGATCGGTCTCACGGAGCCGGCCGTGCTGGGCAAGGTCCGCTACTACGCGAAGAAGAGCCTGCCCGAGCTGTTGCAGGCGGTGTAGCGATGGCCAGGCAACGTGATCGCGTTCGCGTCGCTCGGGTCCTGCGCGCCCTGCTGGTGGCGGCGCTGGGCAGTCTCGCCGCCACCACGCTGTTCGAGCAGGATCTCGGCCGGGACCTGGTCGTGCCGCTGTGGGCCGTGACCTGGGCGCCGCCGGCGTTCTACCTGCTGCTGGCGCTCGTCGCGCTGCGCCACACGCCGGCCGGGCGACGCCTCGGCTGGGCCGTGGCCACGTGCGGCGTGAACGCCGGTCTGGGCCTCACCACCGCGCTGGCGCTGTCCTTCGCGCATCCGATGTCGTTCCCCGGCGCCTTCATTCGCGCCCTGTGGACGTTCGCGCCGGCTCCCGCCATCCATCTGCTGGTCGCGCCCCTCGTGATGTTCGCGTGGCGTAGCCGCGTCCGTCCCCGGATGACGATCCAGCTCGATCGGTCGGCGACGCCGTCGCCTTCGCGACCCGCGACCCCGCCGCTACCGACGGCCACCCCGATCTGGGACGGGGTCCACGAGGCGCCCAGCTTCGATCCCGGGCCGGCGCCGCTATATCGTGTCGCCCGGCAGCCGGCGCCCGCGGCACCGGTACACGTGCCGGCACCGGTTCCGGCACCGGCTCCGCACCGGCTCCCGCTCCGGTCCCGGTGGCGGCGGCGCCGGCGCCCGCGCACGCCGGCGTCCGCGCCCCAGTCAGAGTCACCTCGGCCGATGGCGGTACCATTCGTTGCACCGCCCCCGCCGCCGGTCGACGAGCCGCTGATGCGAATCTCGTTCGACCGCATCGCGATCCAGCTGCCGCCCGATGTGTTCGTGTTGCCACCGGCGCGGCTCGCGGAAAGCTTGCGAGAGCCGCTCGTGCTGACCGTGCCGTCGCGCCACGTGCTGCCGCGCCTGGCCGAGGGCGCCATCGATATCCCGTGGGCGGTGATCGAGTATCAGTTCCCCGAGATGGCCTTCGCGCTTCCCCAGGCCGAGGTGCGCCGGCGCTTCGCCGGCTGGCATCTGTCGCTGCCGATGGACGAAGTGCTCCAGCAGGCTCCGCGCGATCTGTGGCGCGTCGATGTTCCCGCGCCCGATCTGACGGCGCTCACCCAGTTCCCGGCGCCGTTCACGCCCGGACAGGCGAGCCAGCCCGCACCGGCCGTGGCGGCAGCTGCCGCCGCGCCGCGCACGCCGCCGCCCCCGCCGGCGCCGCCGGTCGGGCGGTGGCGCCGGCCGTTGCAGAGACGCCCGTCGTGTCGGAGGCGCCGATGTCGCTCTCTGCACGTGTGAGTGTCCCGCCCGTTTCGGTGGCGGCGCCAAGCGCGCCCGTCGCGCCGCCGGCGCCTGTTGCGCCGCCGCCGGTTGTGGCATCGTCCGCCGAGCCGCCTGCCGCTCCTGTGCTGGCGGCCCCGGCCGCGCCGGCACCAGTTGCGCCGCCTGCTGCTCCTGTCGCAGCGGCTCCGATCGTTCCGGCGGTTCCCGTTGCCGCAAAGCCACCGGTCGCGCCGGTGCCCGTCCCTGCGCCAGCGCCGGTTGTCGCGGCACCCGCTGCGGCGCCAGCACCAGTTGTCGCGCCACCCGCTGCGGCGCCAGCGCCGGCGGCAGCATCGGCGGCCGCACCACCGGCGGCGACGGCTGCGATTGCGCCGCCGTCCCCGGCGGCTCCGGTCGCTCAGCCACCGGCCAGCGCGCCGGCGAAGGCCGTATCGCCATCACCGCCGGTCGCGTCGCGCTCGCCAGTTACGCCACCGGCGCCGATCGCGAGCGCACCGCACGACGAGGAGAGCGGGACGCTGGCGCGGGCCCTCGGTCTGTGTCTGTCGCCGCTCGGCGCGCTCGAGTGGCAGACGCGGCGGGTCGACGGCCGGATCCTCGTGTCGTTCGTCGCTCCGGCTCTGGCGCGCGAGGCGATCGACGCGCTGGCCTCGCGCGCGACGACGCTGGCCGGTCGGCTCGGTCGCTGGCCGGTCGATCAGCTGACGATCCGGACGTCGCGCGTGGTCTGCGTCCTCACACCGCTCGGCGCGCGCGGATGGCTGGCCGCCTCGGTGCGGGGTGGCGGACCGGTGGCCCTGGTCGAATTGCTGTCGGCGCGGGCTCGGAGCGCGACCGCGAACACCGGGGGCGCGGACCCGAGCTTCGTTGCGGACGACGCGCTGTCAGGGCTCTCGCCCTCGGCCAGCCCGCTGGCGAGCGCCAACGGCAGCGTGGCCGCGGCGACACGGGTGCTCACGGCCTTCGGGTCGATCGTCGCCTCGACCGCGGCGCCCGAGGCGGGCGGCCCGAGCGTCTACGCCTTTGCCGCCGACTCGGATCGAACGCTGGTGGGCGTGGCCCGCATCGTTCACACCGCGCTGGTCGTCGGCCACGACGATGACGCGCTAGGGCGGATCGAGTCGGTAGCGCTCCGCCGCGGCCGCGAACGCGCCATCGTGCGCCCGCTGCGCGGCATGGGCGGTCCAGCGGTGCTGGCGGCGGCCGGGCAGGTGGCGCTGGCGGGCCGCGCGCATCGAGCGGCGGTCAAGGCCGCCGCGTTGCTGGAGGCGAAGTGACATGTCGATCATCAACTACGCGGCCCGGGTCATCAACTTCAAGGTCGTGTACTACGGCCCGGGGCTGGCGGGCAAGACGGCGAACCTCCAGAACATCCACCAGTGCCTGCCCGACGGCAACAAGGGCAAGATGATCTCGCTGGCCACCGGCGACGATCGCACGCTGTTCTTCGACTTCCTGCCGGTGTCGGCGCTCGGGGTGCGCGGCTTCACCACGCGCTTTCAGCTCTACACCGTGCCCGGGCAGACGCACTACAACATGACCCGCAAGCTCGTGCTGCGCGGGGTGGACGGGGTGGTGTTCGTGGCCGATTCCCAGTGGGACCGGCTGCGCGACAACGTCGAGAGCTTCCGCAACCTCGACGAGAACCTCAAGGAGTACGGCCTCAACCTGGCCACGATTCCCCTGGTGCTGCAGTTCAACAAGCGGGACCTCGATCGGGTCGCTCCGGTCGACTACCTGGAGTTTCTCCTCAACCGCGGCGAGCGGCGCGTTCCCACGTTCGAGGCCGTCGCCGTCGGCGGGACCGGGGTCTTCGACACCCTCAACACGGTGTCGCGCCTGGTACTCGCCAAAGAATTCGGTCAAGTACAGGAGGCAGGCGCGTGAGAGTCCACGACATCGTGATCCACGAGGCCGACGCAGTCCGCATCGACGCGGTGCTCGGGCGGTTTCTCGCCGACTCCGGCTGCGCGGCGGTATTGCTGATCGACCGCAGCGGTCAACCCCTGGCCGAGACCGGCGTGTCACGCACGCTGGACACCGGCTCGATCGGGGCGCTGGCCGCGGGCGCGTTCAGCGCGACCGGCGGCGCTGGCCCGGCTGCTGGGCGAGAGCGAGTTCTCGGTGCTCTTCCACGAGGGCGTGCGCGAGAGCATGCACGTCTCCACGGTGGACGACGACACCATCCTGCTGGCGATCTTCGACGAACGCACGACGGTGGGGATGGTCCGCTTGTTCGCCCGCGAGGCCAGCACGTCCATCGGCGGCATCCTCGAGGAGACGCGCAAGCGGCCGAGGCGGGTGGGGGTGCTGGCCGCGCCCCTGACCGCCGAGGAGATGCGGCGCGCGAGCGACCATCACACCGCCTGAGTCGCGGCCGTCGCCCGAGGAGGAGCGCGAGCTCTGGGCCACCGCCCGCGTCTTCGAGAGCGTGGTGGAGGCCAACGAGGTCGACGTGCCGGCTCTCGAGAGCCTGCGCGAGGTCTACGCGCGCCTGGGTGATCAGGCCAGGCTCAGGCAGACGCTCGAGCGATTGTCGAGGGCGACCGGCGAGCCGCTGCCGGCGGCTCCCGCAGCGTCCGTGCCGTCGGCGCCACCGCCGCCGCCACCTCCGCCCCCGCCGCAACCAGCACGGGTTGTCGCGGCGGCGGCCGTGAGCGCGGCGCCGCCGCGAGCGCCCGCGGCGTCACCGCCACCGGCCGCACCGTCACGCCCGGCCGCGTCCCCCGGACCCGCGGCCGCCCCCGCGCCGCGGCCCGTTCCGCAGCCCGCGTATCAACCAGCAGCGGCCGGGGCCTCCGGGCGAGGGACGATGGTCGTGCCGGCCGACCCGCCGGAGATGGCCGCCGCGGTCGCCCGTGCCGAGCACGCGCCCGGTGGCCGGCCCCGTCAGGCGCGCCGGCGCGGACGGCTGGGCGAGCTGCTGGTGGCCGAGGGCTTCATCTCGCAGCAGCAGCTGCAGGACGCCCTGCGCGAGCACCGGCGCTCGAAGGAGCGGCTGGGCAGTGTGCTGGCCAAGAAGGGACTCGTCAGCGAGGACCAGCTGGTCGAGATCCTGTCCAAGGAGCACGGGCTGCCGTCGGTGACCATCGAGGACCACAGCCATCGACCCCGTGACGCTGGCGATGGTTCCGCAGCACATCGCGCGCAAGTACGACGTCCTGCCGCTGGGTCGGATGGGCAACGGCCTCACGCTGGCCATGGCCGACCCCACCAACCTCGTGGCCATGGACGAGATCGCCGCCATGACGCGCCTCAGCGTCCTGCCGGTCGTCGCTTCCGGCCAGGCCATCCGCGCCGCGATCGAGCGCTACTACCAGCGCGAGAGCGCGCCGATGGCGGACGTCCTGGCCGAGCTCGCCAACGACACCAGCACCTTCGAGGTCGTCTCGGAGGACGAGCCGTCGGTGGGCGACGTCATCGAGCTGAAGGAATCTGCCGACGAGGCGCCGGTGATCAAGCTCGTGAACATGGTCATGGCCGACGCCATCCGCCGTGGGGCCTCCGATCTGCACTGGGAGCCGTACGAGAAGGAGTTCCGCATCCGGTTCCGCATGGACGGCGTGCTGCACGAGATGCTCTCGCCGCCCAAGCGCCACGAGGCGGCGATCATCTCGCGGCTCAAGATCATGGCGAACCTCGACATCGCCGAGCGCCGGCTGCCCCAGGACGGCCGCATCAAGCTGCGCTGGGGCCGGCGCGAGATCGACTTCCGCGTCTCGATCCTCCCCACCATCTTCGGCGAGAAGGCGGTGCTCCGGATCCTCGACAAGGACTCGCTCAAGCTCGACCTCTCGTCGCTGGGCTTCGACCCGTGGAGCCTCGAGAAGTTCACCGAGGCCATCCATCAGCCCTACGGCATGGTGCTGATCACCGGACCCACCGGCTCGGGCAAGACGACGTCGCTCTACTCGGCCATCCACTCGATCAACACGCCGGATCACAACATCATGACGGCCGAGGACCCAGTCGAGTACAACCTGCGCGGCGTCAACCAGGTGCAGGTCAACGACGGCGATCGGGCGCACCTTCGCCGCGGTGCTGCGGTCGTTCCTGCGGCAAGACCCCGACGTGATCCTGGTCGGTGAGACGCGCGACCTCGAGACGGCCCAGATCTCCATCCGGGCCGCGCTCACCGGCCACCTCGTGTTCACCACCCTGCACACCAACGACTGCCCCTCGTCGGTGGCGCGGCTCGTCGACATGGGGGTCCCGCCGTTCCTGCTGTCCTCGGCGCTGGTGCTGATCCTGGCCCAGCGTCTCGGCCGCCGGATCTGCACCGAGTGCAAGGAGCCGTTCGACGCCCACGAGAACGACCTGGTGCCCTACGGCCACGTCGCCCAGGGGCTCGGCAAGATCACGCTCTATCGGGGCCGCGGCTGCCAGACGTGCAACTTCACCGGGATGAAGGGCCGCGTCGCGATCTACGAAGTGATGCCGATCTCCGACGAGCTACGCGAGCTGGTGCTCAAGGACGCCTCCACCGCCGAGATCCGCGCGATGGCGCAGAGCCAGGGGATGAAGACCCTGCGCCAGTCCGGCCTGCAGAAGGTGCTGGAGGGTGTGACGACGACGCAGGAAGTTCTTCGCGTGACGCTCGCGTGAGCCGGCGGTGACCGCGGTGCTCGATAGGTTGCTGCATCCGGGGGGACGACGCCGAAGCCCGACGGACTTCTTCGGGCAGGCGGATCGCTTGCGTCGCGAGGGGCGCTACGCCGAGGCGGCCAGCCTGGTGGCCTCGGGCCTGGCGCTGGACCCCAGCAGCGTCACCGGCCACTTGCTCGCCGCGTACCTGCACGTCGCCCAGCGCACGATCGAGCCGGCCAAGCGCGAATTCCGCTGGGTGCTGGGGCGCGATCCCGCCCATCCCCGCGCACTTCTCGGCCTGGCCCGCATCGCACTGGAAGAGGGTGACCTCGTCGGGTGTCGCGAGTGCCTGTCCAGCGCGCTGCGCGCCTATCCGGATTTCCCGGAGGCGCGCGCCGTGCTCGATGCGATCGCCGCCCCCGACGCAAGCGCGGCGCCGACCGCGGCGCCGCCGCGCCTGGAGCGGCTGCGGTTGCCCGGCGCCGCCCGCGCGCTCGTCGTCGTGGACACCCAGGGGCGCGCGCTCGTCGAGCGGCCCGCGGTCGAGGGCGCCGGACCGCGTCTGGCCCGTGTCGCCAGGCTCGCCGGGGCTGCACTGCACCGCGCGGGCTTCGGTCCGCTCCGCCGCGCGATCCTCGATGACCGTGAGCAGACGGATTTCATCCGCGCCGACAGCGCGCTCACGCTGGCGCTGGCGCTGCCCCGCACGACCCCCATCCCCCAGGGGTTGCTCGAGGTGAATCGCCTCTGGGGCGCCGTCCAGCACGAGCTGGCGGTCACCCGCGACGAGAAGCCTGTCCCACCGCCCGACAGCATCAGGAGAGTGTCATGAGCCGATTGAAGCTGGCGCTCGATCTCGAAGGAACGTCGCGCGGCCGTCAGGTTCGCGACATCGTGGAAGGCCTCGGGCGCCTGCACTGGGTGCGCGGTGCGCTGGTCGTCTCGCCGGACGGCTTCGTCATCGCCGCCGAGGTTCCGCCCGGGCTGGCCGTCGAGCCGCTGGCCGCGCTGGCGGCCACGCTCGGGCGCGATCTCGAAGTGGGGGCCAGCCGGCTCGGCCACGGCGCGTTTCAGACGGCGCTGTTCTCGGCCGACGACGGCACGGTGCTCCTGGCCGCGAGCCGCATCGGATTCGTCGTGGCGCTGGCCGAGCCGCAAGCGAATCTGCAGTCGGTTCGTTCCGCGCTCAGCGAGGCCGTGACCCTCATCGAGGCGGCCTGGGCCCCAGGCGAGGCCGCCCCCGCGATTTAGTTGGCGGTGCCGATCTCGTCGAGGATGGCGCGGGCGGCGGCGATCGGGTCGGGCGCGGCGGTGATGGGGCGACCGACCACCAGGTAGTCGGCGCCGGCGCGCACTGCTGCGGCGGGCGTCGCGGTTCGGGCCTGGTCATCGTCGTGCTCGGCGGGGCGGATGCCCGGCGTCACGATCACCCACTGGCGTCCGAGCGCGCCGCGCAGCAGTCCGATCTCCTGCGCGGAGGCGACACACCCGTCGAGGCCCGCCTCGCGCGCTCGCTCGGCGAGGCGCAGCACGTGCGCCTGGACTGTCCCCGCCACTCCCACCTCGGCCTCGAGGGCCCGGCGGTCCAGGCTGGTGAGCACCGTGACGCCGAGACAGAGCGGGCGCGCCACGCTGAAGTCGCGGGCCGCCTTCGTCGCCGCCGTCGCCGCCGCGCGCATCATGGCGGCGCCGCCGGAGGCGTGGACGTTGAGCATGAAGACGCCGAGCCGCGTCGCCTCCCGGACCGCGCCGGTCACCGTGTTCGGAATGTCGTGGTACTTGAGGTCGAGGAACACGCGGTAGCCGCGCTTGAGCGCGTGCTCGATGGCGACGGGGCCCGCCGCGGTGAAGAGCTGCGAGCCGATCTTGCAGCCGCCGACCGCGCCCTCCAGCCGCTCGAGCAGCGCGTCGGCCTCGTCCAGCCGCTCGACGTCCAGGGCCACGAGCACCCGATCCTGCACGGTGGCGGCGGACGGCTCAGGCATCGGCGTGATACTCCTGCAGGCTGCGCACCTGCTGTTCGCCCTTGAGCAGCGCCTCGATCGCCCCGATGGCGGCCTGGGCGCCGTCCAGGGTGAGGTGGTAGGGAATGTTCTGGGTGATCGCGGTGTGGCGGATCGAGAACGAATCCTTGCGGGCGCGGCCGTCCTCCGGTGTGTTGAACACCAGCTGGATGTCGCCGGCCTTCATGAGATCGAGGACGTTCGGGTGATGGTCGTCGCCGACCTTGTGCGTGATCTCCACCGACATGCCCTGCCGCTGGAGTACGTGGGCGGTGCCGGCGGTGGCCACCAGCGTGAAGCCGAGCTCGACCAGCCGGCGGGCCAGCGTCGTCGTCGTCCGCTTGTCGGCGTTCTTGACCGACACGAACACCTTGCCCGCCGTCGGCAGCGTGGAGCCCGCCGCGATCTGCGACTTGAGATAGGCCTTGCGGAAGTCGGAGTCGACGCCCATCACCTCGCCGGTGGACTTCATCTCCGGCCCCAGCACGGCGTCCACGCCGGGGAACTTGATGAAGGGGAACACCGCTTCCTTGACCGCGATGTGGCGCAGCTCGCGCGCCTCCACGGCGGCCAGCGCGGCCACGCTCTCGCCCATCATCGCGCGGGTGGCGATCTTGGCCAGCGGCGCGCCGATGGCCTTGGACACGAACGGCACCGTGCGGGACGCGCGAGGGTTGACCTCGATCACGTACACCACGTCCTGGCGGATCGCGAACTGCACGTTGATCAGCCCGACGACGCCCAGCGCCCGGGCCAGCGCCCGGGTCTGGGCGCGCAGCTCATTGACCTGTCCGTCGTCGAGTGAGTAGGGCGGCAGCGAGCAGGCGGCGTCGCCCGAGTGAACGCCCGCCTTCTCGATGTGCTCCATCACCCCGCCGACCGCCACGTGCTCGCCGTCGCACACGGCATCCACGTCGATCTCGATCGCGTCCTCGAGGAACTTGTCGACCAGGATGGGATGGTCGGGCGCGACCTTCACCGCCTCGGTCATGTACCGCACGAGGTCCTGATCGTCGTGGACGATCTGCATGGCCCGGCCGCCCAGCACGTACGAGGGGCGGACGAGCACCGGGTAGCCGATGGTGCCGGCGATGGTCTGGGCCTCGGCGAGCGAGCGGACGGTGGCGCCGGCGGCCTGGCGCAGGCCGAGCTCGCCGATGAGCGCGTTGAAGCGCTGGCGGTCCTCGGCGCGATCGATGGCGTCGGGTGACGTCCCCAGGATGGGCACGCCGGCCTCGCGCAGCGGCACCGCCAGCTTGAGCGGGGTCTGTCCGCCGAACTGGACGATGACGCCGAACGGCCGCTCCTTCTCCACGATGTTGAGGACGTCTTCCAGGGTCAGCGGCTCGAAGTACAGACGGTCGGACGTGTCGTAGTCGGTCGAGACCGTCTCGGGGTTGCAGTTGACCATGATCGCTTCCACGCCCATCTCGCGGAGCGCGAAGGCGGCGTGCACGCAGCAGTAGTCGAACTCGATGCCCTGGCCGATCCGGTTGGGGCCCGAGCCGAGAATGATGACCTTCTGGCGGTCGGAGGCCGGGGCCTCGTCCTCCTCCTCGTACGTCGAGTAGAGATACGGCGTGTGGGCCTCGAACTCGGCGGCGCAGGTGTCGACCGTCTTGAAGGTGGCCGTGATGCCGTGGCGCGCGCGGAGCGCGCGGATCTCCAGCTCGGCGCGGCCGGTCAGCGTGGCGATGCGCCGGTCGGCGAAGCCCAGCTGCTTGGCCCGGCGCAGGGTGGCGACGTCGGTGAGCGCGTCGCGCGCGATCTCGGTCTCGAACGCCACGACCTCACGGATGTTCTCGAGGAACCACGGATCGATGTGGCTCAGCCCGTGAATGTCGGCGGTCGTGCAGCCCGGCCCGGTAGGCGTCGCCGATGGCGAACAGCCGGTCGGGATTCGGCACCCGGATCAGCTGACGCAGCTCATCGGTCTCGACCGGCCGGTCGAGCGTGAGACCCCAGCGGTCCTGCTCGAGCGAGCGCACGGCCTTCTGCAGCGCCTCCTTGAACGTCCGCCCGATGGCCATCACCTCGCCGACCGACTTCATCTGCGTGGTCAGCGTCCGGTCCGCCTCGGGGAACTTCTCGAAGGCCCAGCGGGGGATCTTGACCACGCAGTAGTCGAGCACCGGCTCGAAGGACGCCGGCGTCTCCTGGGTGATGTCGTTGCGGATCTCGTCCAGGCGATAGCCGACGGCCAGCTTGGCCGCGATCTTGGCGATGGGGAACCCGGTGGCCTTGGAGGCCAGGGCGGAGGAGCGGCTGACCCGGGGGTTCATCTCGATCACCACCAGCCGCCCGTCGTCGGGATTGACCGCGAACTGGATGTTGGAGCCGCCGGTCTCCACGCCGATCTCGCGGATGATGGCGACGGCCGCGTCGCGCATCAGCTGGTATTCCTTGTCGGTCAGCGTCTGGGCGGGGGCGACGGTGATCGAATCCCCGGTGTGCACGCCCATCGCATCGAAGTTCTCGATCGAGCAGATGATGACGACGTTGTCGGCGAGGTCGCGCATGACCTCGAGCTCGAACTCCTTCCAGCCGATGATCGATTCCTCGATCAGCACGCTGCCCACCGGCGACATCTGCAGGCCCCAGCTCACCGCGCCCTCCAGCGCCTCGGGGTCGTAGGCGATGGAGGCGCCGCTGCCCCCCAGCGTGAACGACGGCCGGATGAGGGCGGGGTAGCCCGTGTAGCGAACGATCGCCTTGGCTTCGTCCAGCGAGCGCGCCAGGCCCGAGCGGGGCAGGGCCAGGCCGATCTGCTCGATGGCCTGCTTGAAGAGCTTGCGGTCCTCGGCGGTGCGGATCGCCTCGATCTTGGCGCCGATGAGCTCGACGCCGAAGCGGGCGAGGGTCCCGTCCTCGTGCAGCGCCACCGCCAGGTTCAGCGCGGTCTGGCCACCGAGCGTCGGCAGCAGCGCGTCCGGCCGCTCGCGCTCGATGATCTTGGCGACGAACTCCGGCGTGAGCGGCTCGATGTAGGTGCGGGTGGCCATCTCGGGGTCGGTCATGATGGTCGCCGGATTCGAGTTGACGAGGATGACCTCGAACCCCTCGTCGCGCAGCGCCCGGCAGCCCTGGGTGCCTGAATAGTCGAACTCGCACGCCTGCCCGATGACGATCGGGCCCGAGCCGATGATCAGGATCTTCTGGAGGTCGGTCCGCTTCGGCATCCGGCGCGCTTACTCCTCGACCAGGCCGTAGACGACGGACGTGTCCGGCGCGGCTTCTTCGCGCTTGTAGAGCACGTCATCCAGCCGGCCGCCGCCGACCCACACGACCTGGCCATCACCCCACAGCTGCTCGCCCAGTACGCTCATGCGTCGCTCCACCCGCTCACGGATCGCGCGCGCCTCCAGCGAGGCTTCGCTCTGCGCCGTGAACGACGCCCAGTCGGGCTTTTGCCCGGAGCCTTCGACCTTCCGGTACGAGATCAAGTACTTGTACATGGTTCGGATCAGCCTCCCTCTCTCAGGCGCCGGCCGAGCGCGCCATGAGGTCGGTGAACCGCTGGAAGAGATAGTTCGCATCGTGCGGACCCGGGGATGCCTCCGGGTGGTACTGCACGCAGAACACCGGCAGCTCGCGATGACGCAAGCCCTCGCACGTGCCGTCGTTCAGATTGACGTGACTCGGCTCCCAGCCGGCCGCCGCCACCGACGCCGGATCGACGGCGAAGTTGTGATTCTGCGACGTGATCTCCACCCGGCCGGTGGCGATGTCGCGCACCGGGTGGTTGGCGCCGTGATGACCGAACGGCAGCTTGTAGGTGCGGCCGCCGGCCGCGAGCCCCAGGATCTGATGGCCCAGGCAGATGCCGAAGATCGGCACGCGGCCCAGGAGCGCGCGCACCGAGGCGGCCAGGTACGGCACGCCCTCGGGATCGCCCGGACCGTTGGACAGGAAGACGCCGTGGGGCTTGTGCTCGAGCACGGCCTCCGCCGACGCGGAGGCGGGGACCACCGTGACCTCGCAGCCGGCCGACCGCAGCTGGCGCAGGATGTTCAGCTTGATACCGGCGTCGTAGGCCACGACCCTGAACCGGGCCGCCGGCGGCGTGACGTAGCCTCGCCCGAGCTCCCACTCGCCCTCGCTCCAGGTGAACGGCCGATCGACCGTGACCTCGGCCACCAGATCGCGGCCGGCCAGCCCGGGCAGCGCGCGGGCGCTGGCCCGCAAGCGCTCGACGTCGAGATCCGCCGAGGAGATGATGCCGTCCTGCGCGCCGTGATCGCGCAGGTGGCGCGTGAGCGCGCGCGTGTCGATGCCCTGCAGTGAGACGATGCCGTGCGTGCGTCAGGTATTCGTCCAGGCTCACGCGCCCGCGCCACGACGACGGGCAGACGGAGGCCTCCTTGACGATGAAGCCGTTCACCCACGGCCGGCGGGACTCGATGTCCTCGTCGTTCAGCCCGTAGTTGCCGATCAGCGGATACGTCATCGTCACGATCTGGCCGCGATACGACGGGTCGGTGAGGACTTCCTGATATCCCGACATCGCCGTGTTGAAGATGACCTCGCCGGAGGTCTCTCCGATCGCGCCCAGCGGCTGACCGCGAAACGTGCGGCCGTCGCGCAGCACCAGCACCGCTTCCTTCACTGCCATACGATTCGACCCCCCACGATCGTCTTCCACGGCCGTCCCGTGATCGCCCAGCCGCCGAACGGCGAGTTGCGGCTCTTCGACTGAAACCGCGCCGGGTCGATCGTCCACCCGGCCTCGAGATCGAGAATCGTCACGTCCGCCGGCGCCCCCGCCGCCAGGCTCCCGCCCGGCAGCCCGAGCAGGCGCGCCGGATCCCGGCTGAGCCGCGCCACGAGCGTCGCCAGCGGCAGCGCGCCCGGCTTCACCAGCCGGTCCAGCATCAGACCAACCGCCGTCTCCAGGCCGACGATCCCGAAGGCCGCGAGATCGTACTCGCCCTCCTTCTCGCTGGCCGCGTGCGGCGCGTGGTCGGTGGCGATGCAGTCGATCGTGCCGTCGATCAGCGCTTCCAGCAACACCTCGACGTCGCGCTTGGTCCGCAGCGGGGGATTCATCTTGGTGTTGCTGTCGAATCCCCGGACCGCTTCCTCGGTGAGCAGCAGGTGGTGCGGCGTCACCTCGGCGGTGACCCGCACCCCGCGGGCCTTGGCGTCGCGGACCAGTCGCACCGCCCCGGCGGTCGACAGATGCGCGATGTGCACGTGGGCGCCGGTCAGCTCGGCCAGCAGGATGTCGCGTGCCACCATCACGTCCTCGGCCGCCGCCGGCGCGCCCGGGATGCCCAGCTCGGTGGACACCACGCCCTCGTTCATGGCCGTGCCGTGCGAGAGGTGGTCATCCTCGGCGTGGCTGATCACCGGGGCGCCGAACGGCAGCGTGTACTCCATGGCCCGCCGGTAGAGCGCGGCGTTCATCACGCAGCGTCCGTCGTCGGAGAAGGCCACGCAGCCGGCCTCGGCCAGCTCCGCCAGCTCGGCCAGCTCCTTGCCCCCGAGCCCCCGGGTGACGGCGCCGATCGGGTAGACGCGCACGATCCCCTCGGTCGCCGCCTTGGCCAGGATGTAGTCGGTGATCGAGCGGTTGTCGTTCACCGGCTGGGTGTTGGCCATGCAGCAGACGGCTGTGAAGCCGCCGGCGGCGGCCGCCCGCGTGCCGGTCGCCACCGTCTCCTTGTATTCGAGACCGGGCTCGCGCAGGTGGACGTGCATGTCGATGAAGCCCGGGCAGACGACCTTGCCGGTGGCGTCGAGGACGGTCGCCTCCGGCGGCGGCGTCAGCCCGCGTCCGACCCGCTGGATCCGATCGCCGTCGATCAGCACGTCCTGCACGCCGTCCACCGAGTTGACGGGATCGACGACCCGGCCGTTCTGGATCAGCAGGCTCATGCCGTCGCCCCGCCCCGGTTGCCGGCCAGCAGGAAGAGCACACCCATGCGCACCGCGACGCCCTTGGCCACCTGATCGAGGATCACCGAGAACGGACCGTCGGCGACCTCCGGCGAGAGCTCGACGCCGCGGTTGACCGGGCCCGGGTGCATGATCAGCACGTCGGGCCGGGCGTGGGCGCGGAGCTTGTCGAGGGTCAGCCCCCAGTAGCGCGAGTACTCCCGCAGGGAGGGGATGAGCCCGCCGGTCATTCGCTCCTGCTGCAGGCGCAGCATCATGACCACGTCCACGTCGCGGATGGCGTCCTCCAGGCGGTAGGACACCTTCACGCCCAGCTCCTGCACGAAGGGCGGGATCAGCGTGGGCGGCCCGGCCACCGTCACCGTCATGCCGAGCTTGCGCATGGCGTGGATGTTGGAGCGGGCCACCCGGCTGTGGGCGATGTCGCCCACGATCGCGACCGACAGCCCTTCGAAGTGGCCCTTGTGCTCGCGGATCGTCAGCAGATCGAGGAGCGCCTGGGTCGGATGCTCGTGCGCGCCGTCGCCGGCGTTGACGACGCCGCACGTGAGCTCGCGGGCGAGGATCGCGGCGGCGCCGGCCGAGGAGTGCCGCACCACCACGACGTCGGGGCTCATGGCCGCGATGTTCTTCGCGGTGTCGATGAAGCTCTCGCCCTTGGCCGCGCTGGAGGCGCTGGCGGAGAAGTTGATGACGTCGGCGGACAGCCACTTGCCGGCGATCTCGAACGAGGTGCGGGTGCGCGTGGAGTTCTCGTAGAAGAGGTTGACGATGGTCTTGCCCCGCAGGGCCGGGACCTTCTTGATCTCCCGGCCGGCGATCTCCTGCAGCGAGGCCGCCGTGTCCACCAGCAACACGATCTCGGCGGCGTCCAGCTCGCGCATCGTCACGAGGTCCTTCCGGGTCCAGCCCATGTCAGGCCTCCTCCGGCTCTTCGATCACGACCCGGTCCTCGCCGTCATGTTCTCTCAAGCGCACCGCGACGGTCTCGCGCTTGGAGGTCGGCAGGTTCTTGCCGATGTAGTCGGGGCGAATGGGCAGCTCGCGGTGCCCCCGATCGACGAGGATGGCGAGCTGGATCATCTTGGGACGCCCGAGATCGATGAGGGCGTCGAGCGCGGCCCGGATCGTCCGCCCGGTGAACAGCACGTCGTCCACCAGGACCACCGTCTTGTTCTTGATCGAGAACGGGATGTCGGTGCCGCGGATCACCGGCGCCCCGCGCATGTCGAGGTCGTCCCGGTAGAGCGTGATGTCCAGCGTGCCCACCGGCACGGTGGTGCCGTCGATGCCGGCGATCTTGGCGTTGAGCCGCTGGGCCAGGGTCACGCCGCGGGTGCGGAGGCCGACGAAGGCCAGCTCCTTGGCGCCACCGTTTCGTTCGAGAATCTCGTGCGCGATGCGGGTGAGAGCGCGATCGAGGGCGGTTTCATCGAGCACCTGCGCTTTTTCGCGCAGGCGGGGTGGTCGGGTGCTCACTGTCTCCCCTTCCGAGTCTCTCTGGACCCAGTTAAAGGAAAGGATCGATGCAACTCGAATTACTCTACCGGGCGCTCATGCCCGTGTCAACGACCGTCTCACTCCGCGAGCAGCGCCATGAGCTGATCCATGTTGATCGGCTTGGTGACGTGGGCGTCGAAGCCCGCGTCGAGCGCCTGGCGCACGTCCTCGGCCTGGCCGTAGCCGGTCAGCGCGATGAGACGCACGCCGGCCAGTGCGGGGGCGGCGCGCAGCCGGCGCGCCACTTCCATGCCGTCGATGTCGGGCAGGCCGATGTCGCACAGGATGATCTCGGGGTGCAGCCGCTCGGCCGCCCGCACGCCCTCGCCGCCGTTGCGCGCGGCTTCCACCGTGGCCCCTTCCGTCTCGAGCATGTAGCGCAGCACCGCCCGGGTGTCGTCGTCGTCTTCGACGACCAGGACCGAGCGCTGGCCGAGCCGGCCCGGCGGCCGCGCGCCGGGCTCGTGCACGGTCTGGCGCGCTCCCGCCAGCGGCAGCGCGACCCGGAAGCGCGCGCCCCGGCCGACGCCATCGGACTCGACGCGCACGCTGCCACCGTGAAGCTCGGTCAGGCGGCGGACCAGGTCGAGGCCGATCCCGAGGCCACCGACGTGCGTCTCGCGGCCCTGACGGAAGACCTCGAAGATGACCGGAAGATCCTCGGCCGCGATGCCCTCGCCGGTGTCCTCGATCTCCAGCACCGCCTGCTCGCGCTCGACGCTCAGTCGCACCGACACCCGGCCGCCCGCCGGGGTGAATTTCAGCGCGTTGGAGATGAGGTTGCCCGTGATCTGCTGCAGGCGCGCGCTGTCGCCCCACAGCGGTACGGGCGCCGCCGGCAGGCTCGTGCCGAGCGCGAGGCGCTTGAGCTCGGCGGCTTCCTCGAAGGCCTCGATCGCGTTGCGTACGGGATCGCGCAGGTCGAGCGCCTCGAACCGCAGCGTGAGCTTGCCGTGCACGATGCGCGAGAGATCGAGCAGGTCGTCCACCAGCCGCACCTGCTGGCGGATGTTGCGGTGAATCGCCTCCAGCGCGCGCTCCGTCAGCTCGTCCAGGCTGCCGTGACGACGCAGGACCTCGGTCCAGCCGAGGATCGGCTGCAGCGGTGTACGCAGCTCGTGGGACAGCGCGGCGATGAACCGGTCCTTGAGATGGTTGGCCGCCTCGGCCGCCTCGCGCGCGGCCTCCACCTCGGCGCGGGCCCGGTCGTGCTCGGTCACGTCCTTCCAGGTGATGAGCACGGCCTCGATGTCTCCGTGCGGCCGCCGCAGCGGATAGGCACTGGCCCGGAGCTGACGGCGGCCGGTGGTCGGATGCTCGAAGACCATCGGCACTTCGCTCACGGTTTCGCCCCGGAACGCGCGCGCCGACGGATAGGCGTCGGCCGGCACCGGCCGGCCCTCCGTGTCGAGCATCGGCTGGTGGCGCACCCGCTCGTCCAGCGACATGCCCTCGCGGAAGTCGAGCATGCGTCGGCCGGCCTCGTTCATGAAGACCAGGCGGGTGTCGGCGTCGACGACGAAGACGCCCTCGTCGACCAGGTGGACGATGGCAGCCAGACGCGCGGTCTGCCGGGCCACCTCGCGCTCCAGCCGTACCGCCTCGGTGATGTCGTGAAAGACGGCCAGCACCCCGCCGCTCGAGGCGCCGGACGTCAGCGGCACGGCGTTGACGAGGCAGGTGAGCGCGCGCCCGTCGACGTCGAGCAGCAGCTCGGCCCCGATGACCGCCTGGCGCTGGGCCAGCGCGCGCGTGATCGGGTGGAGGGCAGCGGGCAGGCGCGCGCCGTCGGGTGTGCGCGCGCCGACGCGGGTCAGGTGGTCTTCGATCGGGCGGCCGACGTCACGCTCGGCCCCGAGCACCTGGACGGCGGCGGCATTGGCCCGCTGGATGACGCCGTCGGGTCCGACCACGATGACCGGCTCCACCAGCGCGTCGAGCACGGCACCGAGGATTCCGTCGGGGTCCAGCGGCTCGCGGGCGTGGGAGACTCACGACATCGTTCTTGTCGAGGGGACGTCGAGCCGAGGATAGCACGGGCGGCCCGTCCGACCCGCGGAGGGGCGGGCACAGATCGGCGCCGAGCCACACCGACCGCCGCCACCATCAGCGCGACGCCGGTCCCGAACGTCGCGACGCCGATGGGACGGGCCTGATTGCGCAGCGACAGCTCGGAGAGGATCCAGTTCCAGTCGTGGATCAGCCCCTCGGCCAGGAGCGGCAGCGCCATGTCGCGCCCGTCGGCGACGTAGATCGCCACGTCGGCGACGCTCTCGCCGACCCAGAACAGCATCGCGGCGGCGGCGGCCGGCTGCCGGTGCCAGACGAAGTAGCCCGCGCAGATCGCCGGGATCAGCACCTGGTTGAGCGAGCCGCCGAGGATGCCGAGGAAGCGACCGAAGACGCCGAAGATGACGTGGCCGGCCTCGTGAAACACGAGATCGACGAGATGCACGAAGGCCAGCAGGCCGCCGTCGGCGGGTGTGAGCCCACGCGCCGAGCACCATCGCGCCCAGGATGAGGAGCGCGAGCAGGCCGGCGGCCCGTCCCAGTACCGCGCCGCTCACGCCGGGGGCCACCGCTCGATCACGTCGTGGCGGGCCTCGACGGTGATGCGTCCGCGCCGCCTTGATGACGAGCACGCGTGGCGCCATCGTGGCGATCGCGTCCTCCGCGCGCAGACAATCCCACACCACCAGGTCGGCCCGGCAACCCGGCGTCAGCCCGTGGTCGGGCCGCCGGAGCAGGCGCGCGGGGTGGGTGGTGATCGTATCCAGCAGCGCGCGCAGGTCGGCCGGCGTGCCCATGTGCGCGGCGACCGTGGCCAGGAACGCCATGTGGGCAAGGTCGGCGGTGCCGACCGGCGTGAATGGGTTGCGGATGTTGTTGGAGGCGAGCGCGACCGGCACGCCGGCCGCCAGCAGTCGGCGCACCGGCGTGAGACCGCGCCGCGGGTTCATCTCGTCGCGACGTCCCATCAGGTAGAGATCGGTGGCGGGGAAGCAGATGACACCCAGCCTGGCGCCGGCGATCTCCGCGATGATCTCGTCCTGGCGGAACTCCGGCACCGCCGCCAGCTCGGTGAGGTGGCCCACCGTCACCCGGCCCTGCCAGCCCGTGCGCACCGTGTGGGCGGCGATGTCGCGCACGTGCAGGTGGTCCGGCTCGTCGGCGAAATCCGCGTGGAAGTCGGCGTCGACGCCGAAGGCGGTGGCGAGCGCGAACACGATGCGGATGTGCTCGAGGCCGTCACTGTCGTTGTACGGGCACCCGCCGACGAGATCGGCGCCCATCGTCAGCGCCCGCCGCAGGAGGCCCTCGGTGCCCGGCGCCTTGACGATGCCTTCCTGGGCGAAGGCGCAGATCTGAAGATCGAGCGCCGCCGCGTACTCGTCGCGCAGCGGCAGGATGGCCTCCATGCCCGCCAGCCCGACGATGGGATCCACCTCGACGTGGCTGCGCATCGCGGTGGTGCCCGGCCCGCACGGCGAGGTCGAGCACGCGGCGGGCCCGCGCGCGGATGTCGTCCACCGTGAACGCCTGCTTGGCTTTGGCACTCAGCGCCAGCGCCTCGGCCAGCGTGCCCGCGGTCGTCGAGACGCGGTCGCTGAGGAGCGCCTTGTCGAGGTGAATGTGCGCTTCGACCAGGCCCGGCGTCAGCAGTCGGCCGCCGAGGTCGAGGCGTCTGGTGGGCCGTCCGCGCCACGGGCCCGACCTCGACGATGGCGCCGCCGTCGATCGCGACGTTCACCACCTCATCGCGGTCCGGCAACCGTACGCCGCACAGCAGGAGATCGACGGCGTCGCCGCTCACACGCACCTCCGACGTCGGCACTCTATCACCCGGTGGACTTGGGACGCGCACACGGGCACTCTGAGTCGCGGAGACGATGACCCTGCCCCTGGCCGGCTACCGCGTGCTCGAGCTCGCTCACCTCATCGCCGGCCCCGTGTGCGGCATGTACCTGGCCGACATGGGCGCCGACGTCGTCAAGATCGAGCAGCCGCACCGGGGGCGACGCTTCCCGGACGACGTACGGCACGCACTACGGCGGCGGCGAGAGCGCGGTGTTCGTCACCGTCAACCGCAACAAGCGCAGCGCGGCGATCGACCTGGCCCGACCCGAGGGACGCGCGGCCTTCGAGCGGCTGGTCGCGCGCGCCGACGTCGTGATCGAGGCGTATCGCGGCGGCGTGGCCGAGCGGCTCGGGATCGACTGGGCGCGGCTGGCGCCGCTGAATCCCCGCCTCGTCTATTGTTCGCTCTCCGCCTTCGGCCCCGAGGGACCGTGGCGCGAGAAGCCCGGCGTGGACATGCTCGTGCAGGCGATGGGAGGTGCTCATGGCCGTGACCGGCGACGCCGACGGGCCTCCGGTGCTGTGTGGTGCGCCGGTGCTCGACACGATCGGCAGCCTCATGGCCGGACAGGGCATCCTCACCGCGCTGCTGCATCGCGAACGTACCGGCGAGGGCCAGCGCGTCGACGTCTCGCTCCTGAACGGCACGCTGCTCGCGCACGCGGCGCGTCTGTCGGTGTTCCTCGCCACCGGCGAGGAGCCGGGCCGCTGGGGCAGCGGCCACCCCTACCTCGTGCCCTTCCAGGCGCTCGAAGCCCGCGACGGCTGGGTCTATGTCGCGGTGTGGGTGGATCGGCTGTGGACGCCGTTCTGTGAGGCCATCGGGCGCCCGGACCTGGCCGGCGATCCGCGATTCGCCACGCGCGCCGACCGCCTCGGACGGCGCGCCGAGCTGACCGCGCTGCTCGCCGAGGTCTTCCGTGCGCACACCGTCGGCGAATGGATGAAGCGACTGGAGGCGCGCGACGTGCTCTGCGCGCCGGTGAATCGCTACGCCGACCTGCCGTCGGATCCCCAGGTGATGGCCAGCGGCATGCTCGTCGAGCAAGAGCACCCGCGGGCCGGCCGGCTCCGCACGCTGGACACGCCCGATCCGATTCAACCGGACGCCTGGGGGGATTCGCACCCCGGCGCCCGCACTGGGCGAGCACACCGACACGGTCCTGACCGAGGCCGGCCTGGCCCCCGCCGAGGTCGCCCGCCTCCGCTCCTCCGGCGTCATCCGGTGAACGTGTAGCAGTTGACGGTGTGCGGTTCTGACACACGTGCGTCATTTCGTCACAGCGGCGCCGCTCTGCTCGGGACGAAGTCAGGGGGTCAACGCACCGCCCGCAGTACCGGCTCCCGGGTTGGCCTCTACCGGTGTGTCGCCGGCTAGCCGTGGCAACTCGCTTGCACGTCGGCCGCGCGTGTCAAAGCGGGTCCTCGTCGTTGACGACCTGTCGTACATGCGTGATATCCAGGTTCTCATCCTGAAGGAAGCCGGCTATACGGCGACCGCGCTCGCGGGGGCTCGCGAGGCGCTGGACCGGCTGGCCGAGCTGGCTCCCGATCTCATCCTGCTCGACCTGTCGATGCCCGGGATGGATGGCCGCCAGTTCCTCCGCCGGCTGCGCGCGCTGCCCCAGTGGAGCACGCTGCCGGTGATCCTCACGACGGGCCGCACGGTCGAAGAGGTGAAGATCGAGTCCGACTGCGAGGTCCTGTCGAAGCCCTTCAGTGATGCCGCCCTGCTCGATCGCGTTCGCCGCCTGATCGGCGACGCGACGAGCGAGCACTGCCGGGCGAGCTAGCCTCCGCTCAGCGCCTCCAGCGCGGCCGTGAAGCAGCCGAGCGGCGCGCGCACCACGCCCGCGCCGACCTGCCCGGTGCCGGCCCGGCGGCCGGCGATGCCGGTGTTGATCAGCGGCGTCACACCCGTCTCGACGACCCGTCGCACGTCCACGCCGACCGGCGTCCCGCGGTCGTCGAGGGTGGGGATCCGGAAGACCGGATGCTCGCCGATGCAGATCTCGCGCATCGCCTCCGTCGTCGCCAGCGCGTCGGCCAGGCCGCCCACACCCACGAAGCCCGCCACCGCGGGCGAGGCGGCCATCGCCACGCCGCCGAGGCCGATCGTCTCGACGATTGCGCTGTCGCCCATGTCGGGGTTGGCGTCGGCCGGCCCGAAGCCGGGGAAGTAGAGGCCGACCGGCGTCTCGACGGGCGCGGTGAACCAGCGCTCGCCGAGCGCCGACACGCGGATGCCGAAGTCGGTGCCGTTGCGCGCCATCGTCGTCACCAGCGTCGACCCGGCCACGCCCGCCGCGGGATCGGCCATCGCCTTGCCGGCGGCCATCGCGAGGTTGAGGAAGAACTGATCGTTGCCGGCGACGAACTCGGCCAGGCGGGCCAGCGCGTGGTGACGACCGCCGACCCGGGCGAGGTGGGGCATGAGCGCCCGGGTCAGCAGCGCGGAGGCCGCGAGGTTCCGCTGATGCATCTCATCGCCCATGCGGAGCGCCTGGGCCATGAGCGTGCGGAGATCGAGACCGCCGGCGGCGCGGAGCCCGGCGCCCAGCAGCGGTCCGGCCTCGGTGGCGAGCCAGCGCAGTCGAGCCACGACGCTGTCGTCGTTGGCGCCGAATCGCAGGACTCGGCCGAGGCCTTCGTTGATGGTGGCGTGCGCGCGGTTACCGCCGACGCGGTTCTCGACCACGAAGACCGGCATCGAGCGCGTGATGATTCCCGTCATCGGGCCGACGGACGCCCAGTGATGACACGGCTCCAGACGGATGCGCCCGTCCTCGACGAGCTGCCGGGCCGCGTCGTCGTTGGCGGCCCATTCCTCGTAGCGGACGGCGCACAGCACCGCGGCCTGCATCGGCTCGCACATGCGCCCCCACTCGATCGGCGGTCCCGAGTGCAGCACCACGCGCTCCGGCAGCTCGAGCGCCTCCCAGGCCGGGCGGCAGTCCAGCAGTCGCGGCTCGCCGCCGACCAGGCGGGCCAGGGCTTCGGCGTTGGCGCGCTCGATCGCCTCGGCGCGCTCGGCCAGGCGATCGAGCATCGCCACCAGACGGGGATCGCCGCCCGCCGGCGGCGACCACGCGAGCTGGACCACCGGCACCCCGAGCCGCGAGAGCTCCTGGGCGAAGAGATCGAGGCCGACGCTGACGACGCGCGGGGCCGCGCCGAGGAGATCGGTCATCGTCCGGCCGGTAGGGCGGCCGCGGTCGGTGGGGCGGCCGCGGTCCGTGGCGCGGCGGGCGCCGAGGCGTCACGCGCCCGCACGATCAGCATCACCTGCCGGCGCACGCGGAGACGATCGAGGATATCGATGCTGGCGCGCACGCGGTCAGTGAAGCTGTTCCACGCGCGCTCGGACAGCAGCGCGACCGGCCGGTCGGGGCGCGCGAGGAAGGCCAGGAACAGCGGCTCCGTGCGCACGGGCGTCAGCTGCCGCCCGAGGTACACGTCGACGGAGAAGAAGCGACCACCCAGGACGCCGACGTCGCCCCCCTTGGCGTGACGCTCCACGAGCCTCGCCAGCTGCGGGAAGTCCTGCGTGCGGTTCACCCACTCGTTATGGATCCACACGCCCAGCGAGAGCATGACCGCCGTGGCCAGCGCCACGCCGGGGACGAGCAGGCGTGGCCGGTACTTCAGCAGCGCCCAGCACTGGAAGACGACCAGCGCGACGCCGGCGATCCCGAGCAGCACCGCGCGCCACCACAGGCCGGCTGCCGCCATGGCCTCGGCGGGATCGAAAAACGGCGCCGCCGTGATCGCCAGACCCGCCAGCCCGCCCACCGCCACCAGCGCGCCCACGATCGGAATCGCGCGCGTGCGCTCGGTCCCGCGCTGGTCCGCCCACCAGGCGATCAGCAGGGCTGCCGTGGGGAACGTGGGCAAGAGATAGCGCGTGCGCTGGTTCTGGGAGAGCCCGGTGACCACCAGCGGCACGAGCCAGGCGAGGAACGCGAAGCGAAAGCGAGCGTTCCGCCACTCGGTGCGGACCCGGAGCAGCGGGAGCACCAGGAGCGCCGTCCAGGGGATGAGTCCCCGAGCGAACTCGGCCACGTAGTTGAGCAGGCCGAGCGGCTTCGGCCCGCCCAGATACCAGTTGAGCCAGTTCTGCACGACCACGTTGCGCGCGAAGGTGCTGGTCCCCGCGATGAGAAACGGCACGAGCCAGATCGCGCTCACCGCGATGAAGAGCACAGCGCCGAGCTTCGATCCCAGCCGGCCGAGCCCTCGCCAGCCGTCCTCGGTCAGGATCCAGGTGAGGACCACCGCCAGCGGCAGCAGGCCCGCCGGGCCCTTGGCGAACACGCCGAGAGCGAGCGCCGCGTAGAACGCGGCCAGCATCGCCCGGCCCGGCGGGTGGCTGATCGACGCCCAGAACGCGGAGAGCGCGGCCAGGCCGAACGCGATCACGATCATGTCCGGCAGGAGGATCTGGCTGTGCGCGAAGAATCCGTACGACGTGGTCGTGATCAGCCCGGCCCAGATGCCGGCGCGCCGGCCGAACAGCTGCTGGCCGAGCAGCGTCGTGAAGAACACCGTCGCGATGGCGGCCAGCGCGATGGGCATCTGCGCCGTGCCCTGGGTCACCTGCCCCCCCGGCGTCGAGAAGACCCGGATGGCCCAGGGGTAGAGCAGCGGCTTGTTGCGGTAGCGCCGGTCGCGCACGTGCGCGTCGAACCAGGAGTGTCGCTGCATCATGTCCTGCGCGAGCATGGCGAAGCGGGCTTCGTCACCCGAGACGATGACCCGCCGCCCGACGGGCGGCAAGATCAGGAGCGCGGCGAAGAGGGCCACCAGGACCGCGCCGCGGATCAGGCCACGCGGCGCCACCGGCGCTTCGGCCAACTCAGCGGACATCATCGGCGCGCTCGCCCGGCGTGCGCGGCGATCAAGGCGGCCAGCCGCGCCGCCTGCGCGTTCGAGTCCATGACGAGGACGCCGGCCCCTCGGAGTGCGGCCACCTGACTGGAGCGCACCTGCGGATCACGCTCGGTCCCGATGACGCTGGTGACCACCACCAGACCACGGCCGGCCGCGGCCGCCTGGCGCCGCGCGGACTGCAGTGCGGGCAGCAGCTCGCCGGCGGGATCAGGATGGGCGCCGTAGCCGAGGACGACGTCGAGCAGCAGGACGGCGGTGGACGGATCGCGGGCCTCGCGCTCGATCCACTCGCGGCGCACGGTGCCGTCGATCATGGGATGCGGGCGCCCGACCGTGAAGTGATCGTCCCCCAGATCGACGACGCGGTGATCCGAGCCGTCGCCGTTGACGCCGGGGGCCACGTTCGACAGCCGCGCCGCCAGCAGCCCCCGGGCCTCCCAGGCCAGCGTGCCGCCGGCGTAGACGCCGCGCACGAAGCGCTGCCCGGGCGCCAGATCCCGCCCGCATTCCTCCACCAGCTGTTCCACCTCCGCGGTGGGCAGCGCCAGCTCGACTCCGCCCGGGGCTTGACCACGCGCCAGCGCGGTGGCGGCCAGCGCCGCATCCTCGAGCGTCGCGGCCACGTGCACCCCGCGAGTGGCGGGAAATGCCGTCGGAGCCCATCAGGCTCACGACCGTCGGCTTGCCGAGCGCAGCGACGGCGGCGGCGAGACGCTCGACGACGGAGTTGCCGGGAGGCTTGCCGACGATCACCACGACCTCGGTGGCGACGTCGGCGGCCAGGGCCGCCAGCGCGGCGAGGGTCATGGCGCCGCCGACCTCGTCCGACAGATCGCGGCTGCCGACGCCGATCGCGTGGGAGACGCCCTCACCGGTGGCGGCCAGGCGGCAGGTGATTTCCTGCAGCCCGGTGCCGGAGGCGGCGACGAGACCGATGCGCCCGCGCGGGACCGCGTTGGCGAAGCCGAGCGGCACGCCGTGCAGGATGGCCGTCCCACAGTCCGGGCCCATCACGAAGCGGCCGCGCTCGAGCGCCTCCCGCTTGAGCGCGACCTCGGTGGCCAGCGGCACGTTGTCGCTGAAGAGCATGACGTCGAGCCCGCGACGCAGCGCGGCCCGCGCCTCGGCTCCCGCGTAGGGACCGGGTACCGACACGAGCGCCAGCGTGGCGCCGGGCAGCGCCCGCAGGGCGCCGTCGAGCGTGCGCGGTCGCGCCCGGGCGTCGGCGGCGGCCGGGCGGGCGGTGAGCGCCGACTCGGCGGCCTGCTGCGCGGCGTCGGCCGCCTGCGCGGTGTCGGCGACGATGGCGATCACCAGATCGGTGGGGCCCGCGCGCTCGCCGTCGGCGGTCAGCAGCGCGGCCCCGGCCAGCAGGGCGCGGTTCGGCGGTGTGCCCATCATTGCGGCGGCCCGGGTGACGCCCGGCACCGCCTCCATGTCGCGCGTGAGACGCATGAGCGTGACCGAGTCGTGGTAGGCGCTGTGGCGGATGAAGTTCCAGACCGGCACGATCACGCGGCTCCGGGGATGGGGAGGCCTGTGGCGAGGCCCTCCAAGATCGCGCGACTCACTTGGGCGGAATGATCCCGTACGCGCGAATCTTGCGATAGAGGTGGCTGCGCTCGATGCCCAGGCGCTCGGCGGTGCGCGTCATGTTCCAGTCCTGGGCCCGCAGCTCGGCCAGGATGTAGGCCCGCTCGAAGCTGTCGCGCGCCTCCTTGAGCGGCTTGCCCTCGCCAAGAGCCGGCGCCAGCTCGCTCTTGGGCCTGAGCGGCGGAGGGAGATCGTCGGGGCCGATGCCGTCGCCGGGCACCATGATCACCAGCCGCTCGACCATGTTGCGCAGCTCGCGCACGTTGCCCGGCCACTCGTAGGTCATGAACCAGGTCAGCGCCGGCCGGCGCCACGGTCTTCAGGCGCTTGCCGTTCTCCGCGCAGAAGACGCGGATGAAGTGCTCGACCAGCGCCGGCACGTCCTCCTTGCGGGCGCGCAGCGGCGGCACCTCGATCGGGATGACGTTGAGACGGTAGAAGAGATCCTCGCGGAACGCGCCCTGCGCGATGAGCGAGGGCAGGTCGCGATTGGAGGCGGCGATGACGCGGACGTCGACCTTCAGCGTCTCGCGGCCGCCCACCCGCTCGAAGGCTTGCTCCTCGAGGGCGCGCAGCACCTTGGCCTGGGTCTTCAGGCTCATGTCCCCGATCTCGTCGAGGAACACCGTGCCGCTGTCGGCGGTCTCGAACTTGCCGCGGCGGCGGGCCAGGGCGCCGGTGAACGCGCCCCGCTCGTGGCCGAAGAGCTCGGACTCGATCAGCTCCTCGGGGATGGCCGCGCAGTTGACCTCCACGAAGGGCGCCTCGCGCCGGGCCGACAGGGCGTGAATGGCGCGGGCCACCAGCTCCTTGCCGCTGCCGTTCTCGCCGTGGATCAGCACGCGCCCGGTGCTGGGCGCGGCGGTGGCGATGTGCTCGCGGAGCCGACGCATCACGTCGCTCTCGCCGATGATCTCGGCGCGCTCGTCGAGGCGGGCCCGCAGCGTGGCGTTCTCGCGCTCGAGCCGGCCGTGCTCCAGCGCGCGGCTCATCGTGATCAGCGTCTTCTCCAGCGACAGCGGCTTCTCGATGAAATCGTAGGCGCCCAGGCGGGTCGCCTTCACCGCGGTCTCGATGGTCCCGTGGCCGGAGATCATCACCACGGTGGCCTCCGGGCGCAGCCGCTTGAGCTCGGTGAGCGTCTCCAGGCCGTCCATGTGCGACATGAAGATGTCGAGGAAGACGAGGTCCGGCATCTCGTCGGCCACCGCCTTGAGCGCATCGGCGCCGGTGCCGACCGCGGTCACGCGGTAGCCCTCGTCCTCCAGCACGCCCCGCAGGGCCTTCTGGATGGCCCGCTCGTCGTCGACGATCAGGATGTGCTCGCCGGCCACGCTACGCCTCCACCGTGGCCGGGGTGCGCGCCACCGGCAGGTCGATGACGAAGCGGCTGCCGCGCGGCTCGTTGTCCTCGATGCTCACGGTGCCGCCGTGCTCGGTGGCGATCTCGCTCACGATCGGCAGCCCCAGGCCCATGCCGGTCACCTTCGTGGAGAAGTGGGGCAGGAAGAGCTTGTCGCGGTCCTCCAGCGGGATGCCGGGACCGCTGTCGCTCACGACGATGCGCACCCGGCCGGCCTCGGCCAGGTGCAGCGTCTCCACCGCCACCTCGCCGGTGCCGCCCACCGCCCCCACCGCATTGTCCACGAGGTTCAGGACCGCCCGCTTGATGTGGTCGGGGTCGACCTCGAGCAACGGCAGATCCGCGGCGTGACGGGTGGTGAGCGAGAGCCCGGGGTGCGAATCGCGATAGAGGCTGGCGACGCTGTCGACCAGCGGCCGCACGTCGGTCGGCTTGGGCACGAAGGCAGGCATGCGGGCGAACCGCGAGAACTCGTCGACCAGCCTGCGCAGGCCCTCGACCTCGTGGATGATCGTCTCGGTGCACTCGGCCACCAGCCGCTGCTCCTCGGGGTCGCGCCGTCCCAGCCGCCGCCGCAGTCGCTGGGCCGAGAGCTGGATGGGCGTGAGCGGGTTCTTGATCTCGTGGGCGATGCGCTGGGCGACTTCGCGCCAGGCCGCCAGCCGCTGGGCCTTCAAGAGCTCGGTGAGATCGTCGAACACCAGCACCGCGCCGGTGTACTCGCCGGCTTCGCCGCGCAGCGCGGTGGCGGCCGCCAGGAGCGACAGCCCGGCCCCGCTGCGGCGCAGGTGCAGCTCGACCGCCGCGCTGGCCGCCCGAGGCCGCCGCGCCCGCTGCACGAGATTCACGATGTCCCGCCCCTCGGGCCCGCTGAACAGCTCTTCCAGCAGACGGCCCACGCTGGCCTCCTCGGCGATGCTGAACATGCGGGCGGCGGCGCGGTTGATGGTCGTCACCCGGCCGAGCGAGTCGAGGGAGACCACGCCGGTGGTGATGGCCTCCAGCACGGTCTCCGTGTACCGGCGGCGATCCTCGAGCTCGGTGGCCTTGTCTTGAAGGTCGATGTAGGCCTCTTCCAGCTGCCGCTTGGACTGCCCGAGGTCGTCGGTCATCCGGTTGAACGATTCCACGAGCGTGCCGATCTCGTCGTCGCCGCGGGCCTGGACCTTGTAGGCCAGGTTGCCGGCCGCCACCTCCCGTGTGCCCTCGGCCAGCTGCTCGATGGGCCCGGTGATGCCACGGGCCAGGTGCAGGCCGAACCACGTGAACGAGAAGACGACGATCAGGGTCATCAGGAGAAAGAGCAGGATGTAGATGCCCTTGATCGGGTTCTTCAGCAGCTTGAGCTGCTTGTACTCGAGGAACGCCTGCGAGATGCCGCGCACCTTCTGCTCCAGCCGCTCGGTCACGTGGCTGCCGATCACCACGGCGCCCACCACGTGACGCTCGCCGCCGCGCGTGGACCATATGGGGGTCACCGCTTCGATCAGATCACCGCTGGCCAGCTCGCGTACGGTGGTGACCTCCTGGCCGGCCAGTCCGCGGCGCAGCTGACTCTCGCTCAGATCCCGGGTCGGCAGATCACCCAGGATGGGGTCCTTGACGTGGACCAGCTCCTGGCCGCCGGCGTTCAGCACGGTGACCGTGCTGATGCCCAGCAGGTCCTGCTGCTCGACCAGGAACGCGGCCAGCGCCTCGCGGCGCTCCTCGGCCAGCAGGTTGTCGCGGTCGATCACCCGGCCCATGTGCTGCCCGTGACGGATGGCGGTGCGCTCGAGGTTGGCGTAGTACGTCTGCGCGACCGACAGTGCCTGATCGAGCGGGCGTTCCACCTGCGGCTTGAACCAGCCCTCGATCGACTTGTTGATGAAGTTGGAGGCGATGACGAAGATCAGCGCAGCGGGCGCCACCGCCAGCACCAGGAAGGCCAGCACGAGCTTGGCCCGGAAGCGGGCGCCGATGACGTTCTGCTTGCGCTCGAACCACACCTTGGCCAGGTTGCGGAAGAGCAGCACGAGCAGCAGCAGGAAGACGATCAGGTTCAGGTTGAACAGGGCGAAGATGACGATGTTGGAGGCCACCGGCAGCTCGGGCGCGAAGACGCCCAGATCGAAGGCGGCGGCGCTGCCGATCAGCACCAGGAAGCTGGCGATGATGACGACGTTGCGCTTGCGACGGTTCTGTTCGCTGAGCAGCGGCATCGCTACTGCACCGGCACCAGCGTCCGGTACTCGGACTGCCGCATGGTCTGCTCCGCGGTCCCGGCCATCCGCGAGACGAACGAGTTCTCGCCGTTCAGCGCCGTCTCCGCGTGCACGCGCACGTAGATGATCTCGGCCGGATCCATCGCACCGGCCGGGGTGAGCTTGAGCCCGCGCAGCTCGGACAGCACGCGCAGCGCATCGCGCATGTCGCGCGTCAGGTGGGGCTCCCGGGTCTCGCCGCGCACCGCGCTCACCTTGTACTCCTTGGTCACCACGTTGTAGCCGAGCTGGCGCTCGACCACGCGGCTCAGCAGCAGGTTGTCGCGCCAGTAACGCTGGTACTGCCACAGCTCGACGGTGTAGCGGATATGGGCCGGGATCCCGCTCTGGATGCCCTCGTGGAACGCCACGGGGATGGCGCCCAGCAGGGCCACGTTCACCGTGAGCTCGTGGTCATTGAGGAACACCTCGAGGTCGCTGATACGAAGGTCCGCGCTGGCCGGGGCCACAGCCGCGAGCGCCGCCGCCGTCACCGCCACCGCCCACAGCGAACGCACGCGAGCCGACGCATGCATACGCAACGCGCCATTATAGCCCCCACCCGCCCCCATCCCCCCAGCCACCCGCCGACGCCCGAGACCGAAGGGCCGCCGCGCGAGATCGAGCCCCCAGTCGGGCGGATGGAGGTCGCCCGCGTAGTCGAATCGCGCGACCCGACCGAGAGGTCACACGACGAACGAGTCCAAAGTCAGACGGAAGCCCTACGCGCGCTCAGGCTAGCCCTGTACGCGCAGCGACACGAAAGGTCGTACGCGCAGCTATACGGGAGGTCGTACGGCGCAGCTATACGGGAGGTCGTACGGGCAGTCACACGGGAGGTCGTACGGGCAGTCACACGAAAGTCTCGCGGGCTCCAGAGGGGCGGCACGGCTCCGCCGGGCCGTCCCGAACGATTGGGGGTTTGGGGGCCATTTCGTGGCCCCCAATTCAAATAGCCGCGAGCCCGGGCGCGAAGCCCTCGGCGCGCTCGACGGGCTCGAGCGCGGGAAGCGCGCGAAGCACGGCGCCGGCGGGCCGGCGCTCGAGGCCGAGCGCGCGCTGCACCGCCACCACCAGATCGAAGTTCAGCGCATGCCCGGCGTTGCGGGCGATGACGTGGCCGAGCAGGGGACGGCCGAGCAGGGCCAGGTCCCCGATGAGGTCGAGCACCTTGTGGCGCACGAACTCGTCGCGGTACCGGAGCCCGTTCAGCGTGCCGCTCTTGCCGATGACGATCGTATTGTCGAGCGAGCCGCCGAGCGCCCGCCCGTTCTTGCGCAGGAAGCCGAGGTCCTTGAGGAAGCCGTACGTCCGGGCCGGCGCGTACTCGTTCACGAACGACTCCTCGGTCGGCGTCCAGGACAGGACCTGGGTGCCGATGGCCGGGTGGTCGTTGTCCAGGGTGTAGCTGATGCGAAACTCCGGAGCCGGGACGATCTTGAGCCAGCGATTGCCGTCGCCCGTGTGGATCGGGTGCTGGATGGTGATCGGCCGGCGTCTGGCGCTCTGGGTGGTGCGTCCGGCCGAGTGCAGCAGGGCCACGAATGGCTTGGCGCTGCCGTCCATCGCGGGGACCTCGGGGCCGTCGATCTCGACGTCGAGGTTGTCGATGCCCAGGCCCGCCGCCGCGGCCATGAGGTGCTCGACGGTGTAGATGCGGGTGCCGTTGCGACCGATCGTCGTCGCGTAGTGCGAGTCGACCACGCTCTCCGGCGCCGCCGGAATGGGATCGCCATCACCGACGCGGAAGATGATGCCGGAGTCGGCCGGGGCGGGGGAGAGAACGATCCGGACCCGCTTGCCGCTGTGGAGGCCGATACCCTCGAGAGTTACGGACCGCCGGATCGTCTGCTGTCGCATGCCCGACGCCCTAGTTGAGCAATGCAAGTGCCACACTGCCCATGGGCTGTAAAGCTTTGTTTACAAAGGATGCAGGGTGGGCTCTCGAAGATGGGTCGCCCTGGACCGTCGCTGGTAAGACACGCCGGGGCGGGCCTCGGTCTCGTTTATGAGACAGTTCTCATTCCTCAGACGTCGACGATGAGGCGGGCCTCATGGAGGCCATCCTGGGCGGTCATGGCGATGCGGTGGTAGGTCGCGCCCTTGACCACGGTGCCGATCCGGTGGCGTGCGGCATCGAGCGGCTCGCCGTGCAGGTAGCCGTGGGCCAGCGTGTCCGTGCAGACGGTCATCTCGACCTCGTGGACCACGAAACCCTCGATCTCGTGTACGTAGAGGCATTCGTCGACCCAGGTCACCAGGAGCGCCTCTGGGCCCTCGGCCTGGGCACGGACCTCGCGCCGCTCCCGGACCTCGACGCTGCCGGGCGCCGCGATCAGGGAGAAGACGCCCAGGGTGAGCTGGGCGACAGCCACTGCCCGGCTGGGGCCCCAGCCGCGGATTCCGACGTCGGCCTCGACCTCGAAGTGCTCCCAGCCGGCCTCGGTCATCGCAGGTCCCCGAGCCGGGATTGAAGGATGGCCACGATCGCCGGTCCCGCCGTCTCGGTCCGGAGGATTCGCCGGCCGAGAGACACCACGATCGATCCGGCCGCCTTCGCGGCCTCGACCTCGGCGATGGCGAGTCCCCCCTCGGGCCCGACGAGCACCACCGCGGAGCGGGGCGCGCCGGCACCCGCCAGCGTCGTGCCGAGCGGCTGACCGCCGCCTTCCCACAGGCACAGCGCCAGGTCCGCGGCCGTGCCCAGGCACTCCGCGAGTGGCCGCGGCATCTCGACCTCGGGCACCACCGCACGCCCCGACTGCTTGGCGGCCTCACGGGCCACCCGCTGCCAGCGTCGCGCCCGGTCGCGCCAGCGCGCGGGCTCCAGCCGCACGATCGTCCGCTCGCACAGGGCGGGCCGGAACCGTGTGACCCCCAGCTCGGTGGCGGCGCGGACGATGGCCTCCATCTTGTCGCCCTTGGGAATGCCCTGCACGAGGGTGATGGCCAGCGGTGATTCCGGGACGCCGGCGGCTTCCGCGATGACCGTCCCGGAGGCGGCCTCGCCCACGCTCTCGAGCCTGACCGTGTAGTCGCGGCCGCCGCCGTCGGTCGCAATCACGGTGTCGCCCGGCTGCAGTCGGAGCACGCGACTGAGGTGACGTGACTCACCCGCGTCGAATGTCACGCGGCCGGCGACGAGACGGTCAGGCTGAAGCGTGAATCGGCGCATGACGCAGGGCCAGGCTGGTCCAGCCCTCGAGGCTCACGGATGTCTCTCGTACGAAGCCGTGAGCCGTGAGGGCCTCGGCCACGCCGTCGGCCTCGGCGTCGAGCAGGCCCCCGAGCACCAGCGCGCCGCCGGCGGCAACGAGCTCGCCATAGCGCCCGGCGAGCGTGCGGTGGGCCGCGGCCAGCAGATTGGCGAGGACCAGCGGTGCCGGCCCGACCGTGAGCGTGGCCGCGTCCGCGAGCGTCGGGTGCACGAGCGCGGCCACGCCGTTTCGGCTGGCGTTGGCCTCGGCCGCGGCGACCGCGTCGGGATCGCTGTCGCACGCCACGATCTCCGTGACGCCGAGCCGGGCGGCCGCCACCGCCAGGATGCCCGACCCGGTGCCGAGATCGAGCGCGCGGGTGGGGCGATCACGCGCGATCAGGGTTTCCAGCAGCATGAGGCACCCGGCGGTCGTACCGTGGTGGCCGGTGCCGAACGCCCGGCCGGGCTCGATCACCAGGACGAGGCGCTCGCTCGTCGTGGGGACCTCCCACGGCGGCGCCACCAGCAGGCGGTCACCGACCGGCAGCGGGCGAAAGTGCTCGCGCCACGCGGCGTTCCAGTCCGTGTCGGCCAGCGGCGCCACCCGCGCGCGTGCGCCGGCGTCGAGGCCGAGCGCGCGAAGGCCCTCGAGGTAGACGTTGACCCGCGACGCCAGCGTGTCCGGATCGCTGGCCGCGGCGAAGAACGCGCGCAGGTGGCCGGGCGCGCCGCCGATCGACTCCTCGACCACCCCGACGGCGCCGAGCTCCCAGAGGAAGTTGGTCAGCGCCTCCGATGCTTCCTCGCCGGCCTCCACCACGAGCTCGACCCAGGATGGTTGCTCGGCGACGGCGGTCACCCGAGCAGCTTCTTCATGCGCTCGATGAACGCGGCGCCGAGCGGCCCGCGCTCCTTGGAAGCTTCCTCGAACGCCTCGAGCGCCTCGCGCTGCTTGCCGTTGAGCCGGGCCGGCACCTCGAGGATCAGGCGATAGCACGCGTCGCCATGGCCGCGCTCACGCAGGCGGGGCATTCCGCGCCCTCGCAGCTTCAGCAGCTGGCCCGGCTGGCTGCCGCCCGGCACCTTCAGCGTGGCCGTGCCGCCCAGGACCGGCACCTCGACCTCGGCGCCCAGGGCCAGCTGGGGGAAGGACAGCGGGACCTCGCAATAGAGATCGCTTCCGTCGCGGGCGAAGAGCGTGTGCTCGTGGATGCGTACGCGCACGCGGAGATCGCCGGTGGGTCCGCCGTTCAGCCCGTCGTTGCCGGCGCCCCGGCTGCGCACGGTCATGCCGTCGTCGATGCCGGGCGGAATGCGGATCGACACGAGATGCTCGATCTTGGTGCGGCCCTGGCCCCGACAGTCACGACACGGGCTGGAGCTGACCTGCCCCTCTCCGCCACACTTCGGACACGGCCGCGCCACGGTGATCGGGCCCAGGCGCGATCCCACCTGGCCCTGGCCCCGGCACGTCTCGCACGTGACCGCCCGGCTGCCGGGCTCGACGCGGAATCCGTTACACCGCGCGCACGCCGCGAGCTTGGGCAGCTGGATCTTGCTGTCGACGCCGGCGGCGGCCTCCTCGAGCGTGATCGCCATCTCGTAGGCGAGATCCTCGCCGGGCAGCGGGTCCGTGGCCCGGGCCCGACGATTGCCGGCGAAGCCGAAGGTCTCGAAGATGTCGTTGAACAGCGAGCCCAGGTCGCCTTCGAACCCCGGACCGCCGCCGGGCTGGACCGTGCCGAAGCGATCGTAGTGCGCGCGCTTGTCGGAATCGGAGAGGACCGCGTAGGCCTCGTTGATCTCCTTGAAGCGCTCCTCGGCCTGCTTGTCGCCGGGGTTGCGATCGGGGTGGCACTGCATCGCGAGCGTGCGGAACGCCTTCTTGATCTCCGCCTCGCTGGCGCCGTTTGAGACGCCGAGCGTCTCGTAATAGTTGCGCGCCACCTACGCGGCGTCCTCGTCGGGCGCAGCCGCCACCGCGACCAGGGCCGCTCGCAGCAGACGCCCGTGGAGCATGTACCCGGGGGCGGTCTCGGCGACGACCGTGTTGGGTGGTTGCTCGACGCTGACGACGCGGGCGATGGCTTCGTGGCGGGTGGGATCGAACGGCTGCCCCACCGCCGAGTAGCGCGTGAGGCCGTTCTTCTCGAGCACGCGGAGCAGCTCGCGCTGGATCAGCTCGACGCCTTCGACGACCGTGGCGGCCCCGGAGGTGCCGCGGCCGGCGGCCAGGGCGCGGTCGAGATTGTCGAGCACCGGGAGCAGGTCGCGGATCAGCGACTCGGTGGCGTACTTGAGGTGCTCCTCACGGTCGCGCTGGGCCCGACGCCGCACGTTGTCGGTCTCGGCCAGCGCGCGCAGGAGCTTGTCTTGCCGGTCCTCCACCTGGCGGCGGAGGTCCTCGATCTCCGCCTCGAGCGGGCGGGGGGCATCACCTTCGGATTCGTGGGGGGCGCGATCGTCCATCGTTCTGAAGTATAGCAGCGAGTCGGAACGGCGTCGGGAGGCTCAGGAGGGCAGGTAGAGATCCTGCCGCACGCGCGACAGCGCCTCGGTCACCTGGCGGGCGGTCTCGTTGACCGCGGCGATGACGTCGGGATAGGGCAGACGGCGCGGGCCGACCACCCCGAGGATGCCCAGCACCTGGTCGCGATACATGTACGTCGAGGTGATGAGCGTGCACTCGCGCATCTCGCCCACCGGGTTCTCGTCGCCGATGGTCACCCGGACCCCCTCGTCGGCGGCCAGGCTGGTCATGAGCTCGGCCAGCTGCTCCTTCTGCTCGAAGGTGCGCAGGAGCTGGCGCGTGGTCTCGAGGTCCCAGAACTCCGGATGATCGAGCATGTTGATGGCGCCGCTGACGTAGAGCGTGCGACCGCGCAGCATGGCGACGATCTGCTCGGTCACCACGCGGGCGCGCGTGTGGAGCGTGTCGAGCGGATCGTCGGGCGCCTGCTCCATGTCGAGGATCTGCTGGACGGTGCGATCGCGGAAGCGCTGCGTGAGGTCGCGGCCGATGGCCCGCACCTCCTCGACCGCGAGCGGCCGGTCGAGCGTGATCTCGCGCACCGTCAGCCAGCCGGCGTCGGTGACCACCACCGCGAGCGCCCGGTCGCCTTCCAGCGGGCGCAGGTCCACGCGGGCGATCGTCGTCTGCTTGAGCGGCGGCGCCAGCAGGAGTCCGGTCAGGCGAGTGACCGCCGAGAGATGGGAGGACGTCTGCTCCATGAAGGAGTCGATCCCCCGATGCCGCGGCGCCCGCGACAGCGTGCCGGGGGAGGCGCTCGGCTGCAGTGGCGGAAACGACTCGACGTAGAACCGGTATGCCTTGTCGGTCGGCACGCGTCCGGCGCTGGTGTGGGGCTGGGCCAGGTAGCCCATATCCTCCAGGTCGGACATGGTGTTGCGGATCGTCGCCGGCGACAGGCTGGGGAAGTGCCGCTTGGTGAGCACCCGGGATCCCACTGGCTCGGCGGAGTCGATGTACTCGCGGATGACCGCGATCAGCACTTCCCGGTGGCGGGCGTCCATCTGATTTCTTGTAGCGGGCGGGCCCCCCGAAGTCAAGACGGCCACCGGTACAATGGCCGGATGCGCGCGCCCGCGCTCGATCCTCGTCTGGCCGCGCTCCTCGCTCGGGTGTGGCCCGCGCTGCCCGGCGCCGCCGAGCGTGCCGCCGCGCTCGGCTTCCGCTGGGCGGACGTGTCCACGCCCTTCGTGCGGTGGCAGGGCGACCGGGCGATCGCCCACGTCGGCGTGATCGACCTGCCGCTCGTGGTGGACGGCCGGCGCGTGCACGTCGGATCCGTGCACGCGGTGTGCACGGATCCGTCTGTGCGCGGTCGAGGCCATTGCCGCGCCCTGCTGGAGGAGGCGCTGGCGTTCTGCGACGCGCGCTACGAGACGGTGGTGCTCACGACGCTGATCCCCGATCTCTACGCGAAGTTCGGCTTCCGGCCGCTGCGCGAGCACGGCTTCGTCCGCTCGCTGGTGCCATCGCGTCCGGCCCGCTCCGGATCATCCTGGCGCACGCTCTCGGCGGACGTTGCCGACGACGTAGAACTACTGCGCCGGCTACTCGCCCAGCGCGCGCCCGTGTCGGCCCGGGTCGGCAGCCTGGAAGGCGGCACGGTCCTGGTCGTCGCGCTGCTGCTGACGTGGGGCGATTTCTCGCGGGTGCACCATCACGAGGCGCTCGACGTCGTCACGGTGCACGAGGTGCGCGATCGCACGCTGGTCCTCTATGACGTCGTTGGACCAGCACTGCCACCGCTCGAGCGGCTGACCGAGGGCGTCGACGCCGACCGCGCGCTCGTCCTGTTCCCGCCTGAGCGTCTCGGGGACCACTTCGATCCCGAGCTGTGGGATCACGCGCGGGCGCACAGCCTCGGCTACGGGGATGACACGATCCTGATGGCCCGCGGCCCGTTCGTCGAGAGCGGTCCGTTCATGCTCCAGCCCCTGAGCCGGACTTGACTAAGTGGGAACACCCGTCTCGTCTTTGACTGCACACTCGCGGAGCGCCACGGCTGCGCCGGGCGCGGAGCGCGGGGAGCATAAGGGCGCGACGAGGGTCTCGCTTACGTCACACGTTCGCGGAGCGCCACGGCTTTGCCGGGGCGCGGAGCGCGGGGAGCTTGGACTGCGTACACTTCGCGGAGCGCCACGGCTTTGCCGGGGCGCGGAGCGCGGGGAGCTTGACCGTCACACGTTCGCGGAGCGCCACGGCTTTGCCGGGGCGCGGAGCGCGGGGAGCTTGAGGGGCCCGCTCGGGGCCCCTCATGTATATTGCACGCCGATGGTCTCGGCGACGAGGGCGGGTTTGTCCTGGCCCTCGATCTCCATCGTCATCTCGGAGGTGATGCGGACGCCGCCCGGGATGGCCTCGACGTTGGCGAGCCGCTGGCGCAGGCGGATGCGGGCGCCGGCCTGCACGGGACTGATGAACCGCACCTTGTTCGAGCCATAGTTGACGCCGCGGCTGCGCTTCTTCACCTTGACGAGCGTCGCGGCCAGCCGCGGCACGAGCGACAGCGTCAGGTAGCCGTGGGCGATCGTCTTGCCCCCGGGCATCTCCTTCTTGGCCCGCTCGACGTCCACGTGAATCCACTGGTGATCCCCGGTGGCTTCGGCGAACTTGTCGATCATCTTCTGGTCCACGACCATCCAATCCGACGGGCCCAGCTGTTTTCCGATGTGCTGCAGAAGGTCCTGGGGTGTCTCGAGCTCGAACATGGCTCCTCCGTGTGGGTGAGGTGTGGCTAGAGCAGCTCGACGAAGAGGGCGTCGGAGACCAGAAAGCCGGCTTCGGTGAGCGCGATGTTGGACCCGCGGTCGGCCAGCAGGCCGGCTTCTCGCCAGGCGGCGATCCGGCGCGCCAGCGCGGCATCGTCGGCCATCCGCGCCTGCAGCGCGGCGAGCGGCACGCCGTCGGCGAGGCGAAGCCCCAGGAACAGGTGCTCACTGTCCCGCTGCCGTGCGGTGAGCTGCTCGCTGGTCTCGATCGGCAGCGCGCCGGCCTCGAGCGCGGCACAGTAGCGCGCCACGGGCTTCACGTTGCTGTACCGGAGATCGCCCACGAAGCCACAGGCGCCGGGTCCGGCGGCCAGGTACTCGGCCGCGCGCCAGTAGATCTGGTTGTGGCGCGAGCGAAAGCCGGAGCGGGCGTAGTTGGAGATCTCGTAGTGCTCGAATCCCCGCGCCGCCGCCGCACGCGCCAGCGCCCAGTATTGCTCGACCACCGTGCCCTCGGGCGGCAGGCCCTCGACCCCGGTGGCGGCCCACAGGCTGCCCGCGTCGAGCGTGAGGCCGTACGCCGAGAGATGCTCGGGCTCCCAGGCCAGGACACCCTCCACGCTACGCGCCCAGACCGAGAGATCGAGGTCCGGCAGCCCGTACATGAGGTCGACGCTGACGTTGTCGTACCCCGCGTCGCGTGCGGCCTCGAAGGCTCCCCGCGCCCCCCGCGCGTCGTGCAGGCGCCCCAGCTTCGGCAGGACGGCGTCGTCCAGCGACTGCACGCCGAGACTGATCCGCGTGACGCCGGCAGCGCGGTACGCCGCCAGCTTGTCGCGGCTCACGCTCTCGGGATTGCACTCGACGGTCACCTCGACGTCGGGGCGCACCGCGAAGCGGGTCCGGACGCTGTCCAGGAGCGTGGCCATGTCGTCGGCCTCGATCAGCGACGGCGTCCCGCCTCCGAGGAAGACCGTCTCGATCTCGACGCCGGGTGCCCACGACGCGTCGGCCAGCAGGCCCAGCTCGCGACGCGCGGCCCCGAGATACCGCTGCATCTCCGACGACGCCTGGAGCGGTGCCGTGTTGAACGAGCAGTAGTGGCAGCGCTTCGTGCAGAACGGGACGTGGATGTACAGGCCGAGGGACTGACTGCGGGGCGCCGTCTCGGCAAGCGCGCCGAGCGGGGGGGCCGTCTCCGCCGCGTCGGTCAGGGGATGTAGTGCCCGAGTCGCCACCACCGGAGCCAGTGCCGGTCGGAGTCCCACGACCAGTAGATCAAGAACGCCTTGCCCTTGATCTTGTCGCGCTTCACGAAACCCCAGTACCGGGAGTCCTGCGAGTTGTCCCGGTTGTCGCCCATGACGAAGTAGGAGTCGGCCGGCACGACCAGCGGGTCGCACGCGTAGGCGTAGCCGCAGAAGCTCGCCGTGCCGGTGTGCCCGAGGGGATTGGGGTTGCGGCGCGTGTAGGGCTCGTCGATCGGCTGCCCGTTGATGTACACCTGCTGCCCGCGCACCTGCACGGTGTCACCCGGCGTCCCGACGATGCGCTTGATGAAGTCGCGCTTCTCGTCCTGGGGATACTTGAACACGATGATGTCGCCGCGGTGGGGTAGCCGGAGCGCCGGCAGCCGGTAGTCGGTCAGCGGCACCTCGGGACCATACAGGAACTTGTTGACGAGGATGTAGTCACCGACCAGCAGGGTGTCCATCATCGAGCCGGACGGGAATGGTGAAGGCCTGCACGATCAGCGTGCGGATGACCAGCGCGAGCAGGATGGCGATCGCGATCGCCTCGACGTACTCGCGCAGGACCGACTTGCGCCGGCGGGCCACCGGGAGCGGCGGCACCACCTGGCTGTCGGCGAGGGGCGGCGTCTCCTCGCCGGTGCTGGGCCCCATCGACCGCGGCAGGCGCTCGTAGTCGTACGCCGTCGCGTCGCCCGGAATCGGGGGCTTGCGCTCCTGGTCCATCAGCTCTTCAGAACCGACAGGAAGGCTTCCTGCGGGACCTCGACCTTCCCGACCTGCTTCATGCGCTTCTTTCCTTCCTTCTGCCGCTCGAGCAGCTTGCGCTTGCGCGTGATGTCACCGCCGTAGCACTTGGCGGTGACGTTCTTGCCCATGGCCTTGACGGTCTCTCGCGCGATGACCCGGCTGCCGATGGCGGCCTGGATGGCCACCTCGAACATCTGGCGGGGGATGACGGCGCGCAGCTTCTCCACCAGCATCTTGCCCCGCTCGTAGGCCTTGTCGCGGTGGACGATGATGCTGAGCGCGTCGACCGGGTCACCGTTGAGCAGGATGTCGAGCTTGACCAGGTCCGAGGGCCGAAAATCGGCGAACTCGTAGTCGAACGAGGCGTAGCCCTTGGAGATCGACTTGAGCCGATCGTAGAAGTCCACCACGATCTCGGCCAGCGGGAAGTCGAAGCGGATGTGCACGCGCTTGCCGAGGTACTCGAGCGACTTGTGCACGCCGCGCTTGTCCTGGGCCAGCTTGTAGATGGCGGTCATGAACTCGGTCGGCACGTAGACCGAGGAGCGCACGTAGGGCTCCTCCATCTGCTCGATGCGGTCGGGCGTGGGCATCTTCGACGGGTTGTCGATGTCGAGGACCTCGCCGGCGGTGGTGTGGATGCGGTACTGCACGGACGGCGCGGTGATGATGAGCGAGAGATTGAACTCCCGCTCGAGCCGCTCCTGCACGATCTCCATGTGCAGCATGCCGAGGAAACCGCAGCGGAAACCGTAGCCCAGGGCCAGCGACGTCTCCGGCTCGAAGTTGAAGGCCGGATCGTTCAGGCGCAGCTTCTCGAGCGCGTCACGCAGCCCTTCGTACTCGGTGTCCTCGATCGGGAAGAGCCCCGCGAACACCATCGGCTTGGCGTCGCGGTAGCCGGCGAAGGGCTCGGCCGTCGGGCCGGAGCGTCTCGGTGACCGTCTCGCCGATCTTGGCGTCGGCCACCCGCTTGATCGACGCCGTGATGTAGCCGACCTGGCCGGCCGAGAGCTCCTCGACGGGCCGCATGTCGGGACTGAACACGCCCACCTGCTGGACCTCGTACGACCGGCCGTTGGACATGAGCAGGATCCGCGTGCCCGGCGCGCACCCGGCCGTCGGTGACGCGCACGTAGACGACCACGCCCTGGTAGGAGTCGTAGAAGGAGTCGAACACCAGCGCCTTGAGGGGCGCGTCGGCATCGCCGATCGGCGGCGGGATGCGCGCGACGATGGCTTCCAGCACCTCGGGCACGCCGGTGCCGTGCTTGGCCGAGATGGCCAGCGCCTCGGCGCCGTCGAGGTCGAGCTGCTCGGTGATCTGCTCGCGCGTGCCCTCGACGTCGGCGGCCGGCAGGTCGATCTTGTTGATGACCGGGACGATGGTCAGGCCGGCGTCGGAGGCCAGGTAGAAGTTGGCCAGCGTCTGGGCCTCGATGCCCTGCGCGGCGTCGACGATGAGGATGGCGCCTTCGCAGGCGGCCAGCGCGCGCGAGACCTCGTACGAGAAGTCGACGTGGCCCGGGCGTGTCGATGAGGTTGAGCGTGTAGACCTGGCCGTCGCGTGCGCGATAGAGCAGCCGGACCGTGTGCGCCTTGATGGTGATGCCGCGCTCGCGCTCCAGGTCCATCGAGTCGAGGACCTGGTCGACCGCCTTCTTGGCGTCCATCGTCCCGGTCAGCGACAGCAGCCGGTCGGCCAGCGTCGACTTGCCGTGATCGATGTGGGCGACGATCGAGAAGTTACGGATGAGCGCGAGACTCATGCGTGTCAGTCTAGCACGGTGGGTCATGGGGCCCCGGCCGGTCAGAAGGCCCCAGCCCGCGGCCCGTCAGCGGTCGAACGTGGCGTGGTCGGGCACGACGGCGCCGGACTCGAGGGCGACGCCGGGGCCGACGCGGGCGTGGGCGCCGACCTGGCGCCCGGGCGCCGATCACACAGTCGCGGAGGACGCGCGCCCGGCCCGACCGTCACGCCCTCCCACAGGACGGCGCCCTCGACGCACGCGTCCTCGCCGATGCGGCAGCCGTCGCCCACCACGGCCAGGGGGCCCACCCGGCGCCCGCGCCCCGACCTCGACGCCGGAGCCGACTCGCGAGGGCGCCGCCACCCGGGCGTCGGGGGCCAGGCGCGCCGTCGGCGCGATCCACGAGCCGTCGCGCTGCTCGCCCGGCGGCGGCAGCGGCGAGCGCACGCGCCCGTTCAGCAGGTCGATCTGGGCCTCGCGGTAGGCGGCCGGGCTGCCGATGTCCCGCCAGTACGCCTGCCCGGTCCCAGCCGTAGGCGGCAATGCCGTCGGCGATCAGCGCGGGAAAGAACTCGCGCTCGATCGAGACCGCGCCGGTCGGCCGGGATCCGGTCCAGCAGCGCGGCGTCGATGAGGTAGATCCCGGCGTTGATCGTGTTCGTCGTGATCGGCTCGTCGGCCGTCGGCTTCTCGCGGAAGCGAGTCGAGCCGGCCGTCGGCGTCGAGCTCGACCAGCCCGAAGGCGCGGGGATCGGGCACCGGCATCAGGAAGATCGTCGTGCGCGAGCCGGCGCGTCTCGTGGAGCTGGCGCATGGCGGTGAGGTCGGCGTCAGTCAGGACGTCGCCGTTCAGCACGAACACCGTGCCGCGGGCGAGGTCGGCGGCGTTGCGAACGCCGCCCGCCGGTGCCGAGCGGCTCGGTCTCGACCACGTAGCGCAGGCGCACGCCCAGGCGCTGGCCGTCCCCCAGGGCCTGGCGCACGTCGTCGACGCGGTACGAGCACGCCAGGATGATGTCGGTGACGCCGTGCTCGCGCAGCAGGGCCAGCTGGTACGCCAGGAACGGCCGGCCGAGCAGGGGGACGACGGGCTTGGCCCGGGCCAGCGTCAGCGGCCGCAGCCGCGTGCCCTGGCCGCCGGCGAGGATGACGGCCTGAGGTGGCGCTCGCTACGTGTCCGGGCGACCAGGGCTGCGCCTCGCTGATCAGCATCACGGGAATGTCGTCGCGAATCGCGTAGGCCTTGCGGCACGCCGTGCAGATGATGCGCGTCTCCTCGAAGATGACGGGCGCCCTTGCACGCCGGACAGGCCATGATGCGCTTCAGCTCTTCGTCGATCACACGCCCACCTCCCTTCGAGGCCGGGATGGTCTCACCCGGCGATCTTGGCGCGGAAGCACTCGAGCGTCAGCTTGAGGCCTTCGTCGATGTCGACGCGCGGCTCCCACTCGAGCAGCGTCCGCGCCCGCGTGATGTCGGGCTGCCGCACCTTCGGATCGTCCTCGGGCAGGGGGCGGAAGACGATCTCGCTGCGCGAGCCGGCCAGTCGGATGATGCGCTTGGCCAGCTCCAGCAGCGTCATCTCCTGGGGGTTGCCGATGTTCACGGGATCGTTGCCACCGCGCTCCATCAGGAGCCACACGCCCGTCTCACCAGGTCGGTGACGTACTGGAACGAGCGCGTCTGCGAGCCGTCGCCGAAGACGGTGATCGGGGCGCCCGTCAGCGCCTGCCCCATGAAGGCGGGGATCGCCCGCCCGTCGTTCAGTGCGCATGCGAGGGCCCGTGACATGTTGAAGATCCGGACGATGCGGGTGTTGACCCGCGTGGGTGCGATGGTAGGCCATGGTCATGGCCTCGGCGAAGCGCTTGGCCTCGTCGTACACGCCGCGCGGCCCCACCGGGTTCACGTTGCCCCAGTAGTCCTCGCGCTGCGGATGCACGAGCGGATCGCCGTAGACCTCGGAGGTGGAGGCCAGCAGGAAGCCCGCGTTCTTGGCCTTGGCCAGGCCCAGCGCGTTGTGCGTGCCCAGCGCGCCGACCTTGAGGGTCTGGATCGGCAGCTCGAGGTAGTCGCAGCGGCGAGGCGGGGCTGGCGAAGTGCAGCACCCAGTCGACCGGGCCGTCCACATGGATGTACTCGGTGACGTTGCGCTTGAGGAAGCGTGAAGTGCGGATCGGTCCAGAAGCCCTTGAGGTTGTCGGGGGACCCGGTGATGAAGTTGTCCATCCCCACGACGTCGCACCCGCGGGCCAGCAGGAACTCACACAGATGAGACCCGATGAATCCCGCCGCTCCGGTTACCAGTATTCGCATCACGCTCCGGCTTTCGACTGGGTTGCCGCCGAGGGAGCTCCCCGCGCTCAGCCTGGAAGGATCGGCTTGCGGCCGATCGAGTGGTATTCGAACCCGAGGCGCCGCATCCGCTCGGGCTCCCACAGGTTGCGGCCGTCGAAGATCACCGGCCGCCGCATCGCTGCCCGCAGACGCTCGAGGTTCAGGAACTTGAACTCGTTCCACTCCGTCACGAGGGTGACCGCGTCCGCGCCGGTCGCCGCCTCGTAGGGGGAATCACAGTAGGTGACGCTGGCCGGTAACGCGGCACGCGCGTTGGGCATGGCCACCGGGTCGTACGCCCGGACGATGGCGCCGGCCTTGAGCAGCCCCTCGACGACCTCGACGCGACTTGGCCTCGCGCATGTCGTCGGTGTTGGGCTTGAACGCCAGGCCGAGCACCGCCACCACCTTTCGGTCGAGCGGCCCCAGCGCCCGGTCGATCATGGCCACGAAGTGGCCGGCCCGGTCGCGATTGACGTCGACGACCGAGCGCAGGATCGCGAAGTCGTAGCCGAGCGTGGCCGCGGTGTGGACCAGCGAGTCGGTGTCCTTCGGGAAGCACGACCCGCCGTAGCCCAGCCCGGCCGACAGGAACGCCGATCCGATGCGCGCGTCCATCCCCATGCCCTTCATCACCTGGGTGACGTCGGCTCCGGCCCGCTCGCAGATGTTCGCGATGGCGTTGGTGAAGGAGATCTTGGTGGAGAGGAACGCGTTGGAGGCGTACTTGATCATCTCGGCTGACGGCACGTCGGTGATGATCATCGGACGCTCCAGCGGGGCGTACAGCTCCAGGAGCGACATGGCCACCTGCTGGGTCGGTGCTCCGATCACGATCCGGTCGGGCCGCAAGCGTGTCTTCGATGGCCGAGCCCTCCCGCAGGAACTCGGGATTCGACACGACGTCGAACGGGACCTTGCGCCGTCTGGTGGCGCTCGATCACCTCGCGGACGAACTCCCCCGTGCCCACCGGCACGGTGGACTTGTTGACGACGACCGTGTAGCGCTCCATCGCCTGGGCGATGCCGCTGGCCACGTCCGCCACCGCCGCGAGGTCGGTCTGCCCGTCGGCCTTGGGCGGGGTGCCGACCGTGATGAACACGATCACCGAGCGCCGCACCGCGGTCGGCCAGGTCGGTGGTGAAGGCCAGCCGGCCGTCGCTCATGTTGCGGGCGACCATTTCTTCGAGGCCGGGCTCGTAGATGGGCATCCGACCGGCGAGCAGCTCGGCGACCTTGTTGCCGTCCTTGTCGACGCAGACCACGTCGTTGCCGAGGTCAGCGAACACGGCGCCCGTCACGAGGCCTACATAGCCCGTTCCGACGACACAGATGTTCATAGGGGCAGGGATTCATGATAGCAGGACGACTTCCGGGATGAGCGAAAAAGAGGGACGTTTGCAGAATCTACCGCGAGCCGATGCCTCCGGACGGGAGCCTCAGGCGGCGAGCGGTCCCTCGTCGTCGTCCCCGCCGAATACCTGCTCGCGCGCGTCGCGCATGGCCTCGGTGAGCGATTCGAAGCGCTGGCCGGAGATCGAGATCGTGTTGCTCTCGTCACGCGCCTTCCACATCCACTCGCGACGCTCACGACCCACTGGCATGAACTTGCACCCGGACCGTTCTGCGCTGGCCACTGCGTTCATCGCTGCTCTCCTGTCCGCCGAGCGCTGCCGTTCGGCGAGCAAGAGTGAGTGCAACGGGAATGCCAGCTAAATCGGCTCCTCGGCCTCGGCCGCCGCCCAGCGGAAGAAGACCGCCGTGAAGGCGATGAGCGGAATCAGCCCGGACGGCACCCACATGATCACGCCGCCCAGCCTCTGATCGGCGAGCGCGGTGAGATCGGTGATGCGCGGGGCGGCTTCGTAGAACGGATACAGCACGGTTTCGGCGGCGGTGACCATCGCCGCGACCACGGTCATCGGCATGCCGAACACGAACAGATAGAGCAGCTGCGCGGCGTACGGCAGCGACGGCGCCAGGGTGGACGGCGACAGGATCGGCCACCAGCCGAGCGTCGCGGTCACCAGCAGCACCAGGTGCTCGACCACGTGCCAGCCGTGGATCTCGAGCGCGCGCGTTGTAGGGGGCCGGCAGGTGCCACCCGATCAGCGCCACCGCGTAGGCGGCGAACGCCGGCAGCGGCCGCGTGAGCGTGCGGACGACGGCGGCGGTCGCCCGACGCGCGAGCAGGGGACGCAGGAGGGCGTCGGCCATCCAGGTGGGCGTGCCGGTGAGCAGCAGCGGAGGGACGACCAGGGTCAGGATGAGGTGCTGGACCATGTGCGCGCTGAAGAGGTACCAGTCGCTCAGGTCGTGCAGCGGCCCGTTGAGCGCGGCCAGGAGCGCGAACAGGCCCAGCCCGAAGCGGATCACCACCGCCGATCCGCGGACGATCTCCGTGCGTCCGCCAGCCCCAGGCGTAGAGGGCCGCCACCAGCCCGACCCCCAGGACGACCTCGCCGTGGATCGAGGTCCAGGAGACGCCGGGCAGGGGTGGCGTCACGGAGCGGTCACCGCCCAGCCGCCGCCATCGCTCAGCGGCCGAATATCAGGAAAGCGCCGGTCAGCGTCATGAGCGCCACCCCCAGCAGCGACGCGATGATCAGCGGCCCCAGGAACAGCGTCGTCAGCGGGCGGGCGTCGTAGCGCAGGTGCATGAAGAACATGACCACCAGCGCGAACTTGGCCGCCGCCATCACCAGGAGCAGCGGCACGACGATCGGCGTGAGAAGGCGGATGTAGATGACGCCGACCTCCAGCGCCGTCACGAGCGTGAGGATCAGCGCGACCCTGACGTAGGTCCGGACCGAGGCGTGCTCGTGAGAGGCACGCTGAGCCTCCGCGCCGTGGGCCTGGCCGGGCGTGGCGTGCGCGCTCACGGGATCAGGTACACCACGGTGAAGATGACGATCCACACGACGTCCACGAAGTGCCAGTACAGCCCCACCACCTCGACCTTGGTGGCGTCCTGCACGCGTCAGCTTGCCCCGCAGATCGAGGATCCACAGGGTCGCGAGCAGGGCCACGCCGAGCGCGACGTGGCCACCGTGGAAGCCGGTCAGCACGAAGAACGTCGAGCCGAACAGGTTCTGCTGCAGCGTCAGCCCCTCGTGCACGAAGTGGGTGAACTCGTAGGCCTGGAAGCCCAGGAAGATCAGGCCGAAGAGCGCGGTGCCCGAACAGCCACAGCCGCGCCTGCCGCCGATCGCCGCGCTGCACGGCGGCGAGGGCCAGCACCATGAGCAGCGACGACATCAGCAGGTCGAAGGTGCGACAGCGTGGTGAGCGGGATGTTGAGGATCTCGTGCGGGTGCGGCCCGATCACGCTGCGGCCCTTGTAGGCCAGATAGGTCGCGATCAGCGTCCCGAAGAGCAGGCACTCCGAGCCGAGGAAGATCCACATCGCCAGCTTGCGATGGTCGACGCCGAGGTTGCCCATCTGGTCGACGTAGGCGCGGGTCCCGGTGGTGCTCGAGCGCGAAGGCCCAGAGCGCCCACGATCAGCACCAGCGACGCCGACCAGCGACCAGGCCCAGCGAGGTCAGCGCGCCGACGGCCGCGAGGAGCGATGCCGAGCGCCATCACGAGCGGCCAGAACGAACGGCGACGGCATGTGGATGCCGTGCGGATCGGCGCGCTGCGGGCAGGGGCGCGCGGCTTGCCGGCCCTGGCTGTCGCCGTGCTTCTCGCGCCAGAACGTGTCGCGACCGTAGACCGGCGGGATCGCGTCGAAGTTGTGCACGGGCGGCGGCGAGGAGATCCGCCACTCGAGCGTGCGCCCGTCCCACGGGTCGGCCGGCGCCGGCGCGCCGTGGCGTAGCGACGCGGCATGGCGATCACGAGGAACATCAGGATCGAGAGCGCGATGCCGAACGCGCCGACGGTCGACATCAGGTTCCAGAACTCCCAGCCCGAGCCCGGCCCGTAGGTGTAGATCCGCCGCGGCATCCCGATGGCGCCGAGGTAGTGCTGGGGGAAGAACGTCGAGGTTGAAGCCGACGAACATGCAGCCAGAACTGCACCGGCCCCACCGCTCGTCGAGCAGGCGGCCCGGTCATCTTCGGCCACCAGTAGTAGACGCCGGCCAGCAGCCCGAAGAGACTGCCGCCGATGAGCACGTAGTGGAAGTGCGCCACCACGAAGTAGCGTGTCGGTCTGCTGCAGGTCCACCGGCGGCGAGGCGTGCATGATCGCCCGAGAGGCCGCCGATGGTGAAGAGCGCGATCAGGCCGACCGCGTAGTGCAGGGCCACGGTCGGACCGGATCGTTCCGCCCCACAGCGTGGCCAGCCAGTTGAAGATCTTCACGCCGGTGGGAATCGCGATGAGCATGGTGGCGACCGAGAAGGCGGCGTCGGCCACCGGGCCCATGCCCGCCGCGAACATGTGATGGCTCCACACGCCGAAGCCGAAGAAGCCGATGAGGATGCCGGAGTAGATGACCACCGGGGCGCCGAACAGCGGCTTGCGCGCGAAGGTCGGCAGCACCTCGGAGACGATGCCGAAGGCCGGCAGGATCAGGATGTAGACCTCGGGATGGCCGAAGATCCAGAACAGGTGCTGCCAGAGATGCAGGTCGCCGCCGGCCGCCACGTCGTAGAAGTGCGTGCCGAAGAACCGGTCGAACATCAGGAAGACGAGACCGACCGTGATGGGCGGGAACGCCAGCACGATGAGGAACTGCACGGTGAGCGTCATCCACACGAACACCGGCATGCGCATCAGCGTCATGCCGGGCGCGCGCATGTTGAGGATGGTGATGATGAAGTTGACGCCGGCCAGTGATCGACGAGACGCCCGAGGATCTGCAGGCTCGAGCAGCCAGAAGTCGATGCTGTGCCCGGGCGAGAACTGCCGGAGCGTGAGGCTCGCGTAGCCGAACCAGCCGCCGTCGGGCGGCGCGCCGACCAGGAAGCTCGCGTTCAGAAAGAGGCCGCCGAACAGGAAGATCCAGTAGGACAGCGCGTTGAGCCGCGGGAAGGCCACGTCGCGCGCGCCGATCATGAGCGGGATCATGTAGTTGAAGAACGCGGCGCTGAACGGCATGATCGCCAGGAACACCATCGTGGTGCCGTGCATGGTGAAGAGCGCGTTGAACGTCTCGGCGCTCACGACCGTGCCGTGCGGTCGGGCCAGCTGCAGCCGGATGATCAGCGCCTCGATCCCGCCGAGCAGGAAGAACGCGAACGCGGTGACGCCGTAGAGGATGCCGATCCGCTTGTGGTCGACCGTGGTGATCCAGCCGAGGATGGTCGACAGCGCGCCGGGCGCGGCATGGGCGGTGGCGTGACCGGGATAGACGGCGCCGCGCTCCGCTCCGGTGATGCTCATGCGCGCCTCACCGGCATCACTTGAGGCTCGTCCGAGGTAGAGCGGCCAGGCTCTTGGCGTCGGCGTCGTTCAGCCCGAGGTTCGGCATGCGCGAGCCGGGCTTGAGCGCCGGCGGGTCCTTGATCCACGCCGCCACGTTCTCGGGGGTGGTGGTCCACAGGCCCGCGCCGAACAGCGGCGCGGCTGCCGAAGTGGGTCAGATCGGGGCCGAGCGCGCCGGCGGACACGCCGCGAATCGTGTGACAGCCCACGCACGCGCTGGCGGGTGAAGAGGTCCTTACCCGCCGCCGCGTCACCCTCCGGCTCCGGCGCCGGCGCCTTCTGCGCCGCCACCCAGCGATCGAACGCCGCCGGCTCTTCCACGATCACCCGGAGCTGCATGTTGGCGTGAGAGGCGCCGCAGAACTCGGCGCACTGGCCCCAGTACTCGCCGGGTCGGTCGGGCGTGAGTGTGATGCGGTTGACGCGACCCGGCACGACGTCGCGCTTGCCGCCCAGCTGCGGCACCCAGAAGCTGTGGATGACGTCGGGGCCCTCGAGGTCGAGCACGATCGGACGTCCAGTCGGAAGGTGCAGCTCGTTGGCCGTCACGACGTCGAGCGAGGGATAGCGGAACTCCCACCACCACTGCCAGCCCCGCACGGTGACCGTCAGCGCGGAGGCCGGCGCCGCGACGCCCTGGGTGCGAAAGATCACCTGGATGGTCGGAATGGCGATGATCAGCAGCACCAGTGCCGGCGCGATCGTCCACGCGATCTCGAGCAGCGCGTGGCCGTGGATCTGGCGCGGCAGGCCGCCACCCGGGCGTTCGCGGAAGCGCCACAGGATCCAGCCGAGCGCGACGAACACCAGCGTACCGATGATCGCCGAGGCCCACGTGATGATGCCGTACACGGAGAGGGTCGAGCGCGCGAGGTCCGAGCGGGCCACGACCGTGGACATCGGCCCGTCCCACGCGCATCCACCCAGCGAGCAGCGACGACGAGCGCGCCGACCGCTGCCGGCCAGGCTGGGACGGTCTTCACGTCAGGGACGGTACCGCGCGCTCCGGGGCTCCGCAAGCGCCGGGCGTCGCACGGAGCCGCCGCCTAGCTGGCCAGCGTCAGCAGCGTCCGCAGCAGGACGTTGGCGCCGCGCTCGATGGCGGCGGGATCGCTGGTCTCGTCCACGCGGTGGCTCTTGCCGCCGCTCGAGGGGATGAAGAGCATCCCGGAGTCGGTGATGAGCGCGAGATTCTGGGCGTCGTGACCGGCCGCCGAGTACAGGCGTTGCCACGCCAGGCCCATTTCGCCGCAGGCCGCCTCGACCGCGCCCTGCACCTTCGGCGAGCACGCGACCGCCGTCGTCGCCGACATCGGCCGCATCTCGACCCGGATCTGTCGCTTGGTGGCGATCTCCTTGGCCAGCGCGTCGCACTCCTGGGCCAGGCGCTCCAGCACCGCGCCGTCTGGGCTGCGCATCTCGTGGACCATCTCGGTGCGGCCGGGGACGATGTTACTGGCGCCGGGATGCACGAAGACCACCCCGATGTTGGTCACGCTACGGCCACCCCCGCGCTCGACCACCAGCTCACGCGCCCGCAGCGCGTAATCGGCGGCGGCCAGGAAGGCGTCGCGGCGCCGCTCCATCGGCGTGGTGCCGGCGTGGTCCGCCTGACCGTGAAAGATCACCCGCGTGCGTCGGACGCCCACGATGGAATCGACCACCGCGATCGGCACGCCGGCTTCCTCCAGCCGCGGGCCCTGCTCGATGTGCAGCTCGATGTAGGCGTGTACCGCGCCCTGGGGCGCGCTGGCCTCGGGGGCACGGCTGGCGTCGAAGCCGGCGCGGGCCATCGCGTCGACCAGCTTGTCGCCGTCCACCGAGGCCATGGTGGGGATGGCGGCGGCGTCGAGCCGGCCGCAGAACGCGCGCGAGCCGAAGAGACTGCCGTAGCGCCCCTCCTCGTCACTCCACGCCGCGACGACCAGCGGCCGCCGGGGCGCCGCGCCCGCCTCGCGGATGGCGTGCAGGCACTCGAGACCAGCCATCACGCCGAGCGCGCCGTCGAGCGTGCCGCCCTCGGGCACCGTGTCGATGTGCGAGCCGGTGACCACGGCCGGCGCCGAGGCGCTGAAGCTGGCGGCGCCGAGACCGCCGAAGACGTTGCCGGCCGGATCGACCCACGTCGTGAGGCCCGCGGTCTTCATCTCGGCGAGCAGCCAGGCCCGCGCTTCCTCGTGCGGCTTGCCCCAGCAGTGGCGGGTGACACCGCCGCCGGGCAGCGCGCCGAAGCGCGCGAGAGCGGCCAGACGGTTCTGCAGACGAGAGGCGTTCACGGTGGTCATGGGCAGGAAGTATAGCCAGAAGCGTCGGGGATGTGTCGGGAGGATCCCCGACTCCACATCGCAGAGAAGGTCTACTAAGATTTGTGGTCTATGGGTTCGATCTGGAACCGCCGACTCAAGATTCACGGGACGATTGGCCTCTGGGCGTCGCTCATCCTGCTGACGTTGTGCGGAGCCTCGCAGATCACCCTTGTTCCGGCAGACGAGATCGTGGTGACTCAACAAGGGGGAGTCGTTCAGCTGTGCTTCTACTGGCGCGACCGTGAGCTCGACGACCTGGTGGCGGTCGAGGCGACCTCGTTGACGGTCCGCCTGCCACCAGCCCGGCCCCCATCTGGGCAGAGCAGGCGCGATCGCCGTCGTCAGCAACCTTCGCAACTAACGTATGGTGTCGTGGCCAACGAGCGCCTTGACACTCCGAAGCCCCCCTCCCTAGAATGAACCACCGTTCAGCCGGACCGGTCACCCACCGCAGGAGGGAATCGTGGATTTCACGCTGACTCCCGAGCAACAGGCGTTTCGCGAGCGCGTTCGCGTCTGGCTCGAGGCGAACATCCCCCGCGAGTGGAAGTCGATGGGCGCCACCGAGGTGCCGCGCCCCGAGGCCTACGAGCTCCTCCGGAAGTGGCAGGCCAAGCTCCACGAGGGTGGCTTCATCGGCGTCACCTGGCCCAAGGAGTACGGCGGGCAGGGGCTGACGTTCATGGAGGAGATGATCCTCCACCAGGAGATGGCCCTGCAGAAAGCGCCGCCGATGCTCAACGTGCTCGGCGTGGGCATGGCGGGCCCGACGATCATCGCGTACGGCACCGAGGCGCAGAAGAAGCGCTATCCCGCGAAGATCCTCTCCTGCGAGGAGATCTGGTGTCAGGGCTACTCCGAGCCGAACTCCGGCTCGGACCTGGCCGCGCTGCAGACGCGGGCGGTGAAGGACGGCGAGTACTACGTGATCAACGGCCAGAAGGTGTGGACGTCGCTCGCGCACATGTCCGACTGGATGATGCTGCTGGCCCGCACCGATCCCAGCGCGCCCAAGCACAAGGGCATCACCTACTTCCTGCTCGACATGCACGCGCCCGGCGTGACGGTGAAGCCGCTCAAGCAGCTCACCGGAGACTCCGAGTTCAACGAGGTCTTCTTCGACAACGTGCGCGTGCACGAGAGCCAGGTGCTGGGCGAGGTCAACAACGGCTGGGCGGTGGGACTCACCACGCTCATGTTCGAGCGCCTCGCGCTCGGCTTCGGGCTGCAGGTGCGGCTGCGCATCTCGCTCGAGTCGATGATCGACCTCGCACGCCGGATGGAGAAGGACGGCCGCGCGGTCACCAGCGATCCGGTGATGCGGCAGAAGATCGCGCAGCTGTGGATCGACACCGAGGCGCTCAAGTACACCGGCGCCCGCGCCATCACCAAGCTCCTCAAGGGCGAGCTGCCGGGGCCCGAGGCCTCCGCCGGCAAGATGGGCTGGGTCGAGACGAACCAGAAGCTGCAAGAGCTGGCCATGGAGATCGAGGGCCCGTACTCGCAGCTGGCGAAGGGCTCCGATCGCGCGGTGGACGGCGGCTTTTGGCAGTATGCTTTCCTCCGGTCGCGGGCCAACTCGATCGAGGGCGGAACCACGGAGATCCAGAAGAACATCATCGGCGAGCGCGTGCTGGGGCTGCCGAAGGGTTAGAGGACACCGCCATGGATTTCGGATTCAATCAGGAGCAAGAGCTGCTGCGGAACACCGCGCGCAAGTTTCTCGAGAACGAGTGCACCTCGGAGTTCGTCCGCGCGCGCATGGCCGAGCCGGCCGGCGTCACCGACGCCTTCTGGACCAAGCTGGCCGAGCAGGGGTGGACGGGGCTCGTCTATCCGGAGGAGTTCGGCGGCACCGGGCTCGGCTTCGTGGACCTGACCGTGCTCATGGAAGAGATGGGGCGCGCGGTCATGCCCGGGCCGTTCTTCTCCACGCTGCTCGGCGGCCTGACGATCCTCGAGGCCGGCTCGGCGGCGCAGAAGAAGGAGTGGCTGACGAAGATCGCGGCCGGTGAGGCCAAGGCCACGCTGGCCTTCACCGAGCCGAACGCGCGCTGGGACGCCGCCGCCGTCGCCGTGACGGCCCGCGAGGCGGGCGGCAAGTTCACGCTCAGCGGCACCAAGCTGTTCGTGCTCGACGCTCACGTGGCCGACGTGATCGTGGTCGTCGCCCGCACCCGCGAGTCCAAGCGCCCCGAAGAGGGGCTGAGCCTGTTCCTGGTCCCCAAGGGCGCCCGCGGCCTCACGGTCAAGCTGCTGCCCACGATGGATCAGACACGCAAGCTCTGCGAGGTGAAGTTCGAGGACGTGGTGGTTGGCGCCGACGCGCTGCTCGGCCCGCGCGATGGTGCGTGGGCCCCCCTGGCCCGCGTGCTCGATCGCGCCACCGTCGCGCTCTGCGCCGAGATGTGCGGCGGCGCCCAGCGCGTGCTCGACATGACCACGGAGTACGCCAAGATCCGCATCGCCTTCGGCAAGCCGATCGGCTCCTACCAGGGCGTGAAGCACCGGGCCGCCGACATGCTGGTCGAGTCGGAGAACGCCAAGTCGCTGACGTACTACGCGGCGTGGGCGGTGGACGAGAACGTCCCCGAGGCGCCGCTGGCCGCTTCCATGGCCAAGGCCTATGCCTCCGACGCCTTCCGGAAGATCGCGGGCGCCGGCATCCAGCTGCACGGCGGCATCGGCTTCACCTGGGAGCACGACCTGCATCTCTACTTCAAGCGCGCCAAGTCGTCGGAGTTCACGTTCGGCGACGCGAGCTATCACCGCGAGCGGGTCGCTCAGCTGATAAATCTGTAGTAGATGGGGGGCCTCGCCCGGGCCCCCCAAGCCCCCCGCGCTCCGCGCCCCGGCGGAGCCGTGGCGCTCCGCGAGCGTGTAGTAGCGGGGCGTGTAGTAGATGGGGGCCCTCGCCCGGGCCCCCCAAGCCCCCCGCGCTCCGCGCCCCGGCGTAGCCGTGGCGCTCCGCGAGCGTGTCGTAGCGCGGGCGTGTAGTAGATGGGGGCCTCGCCCGGGCCCCCCAAGCCCCCCGCGCTCCGCGCCCGGCGGAGCCGTGGCGCTCCGCGAGCGTGTAGTAGCGCGGGCGTGTAGTAGATGGGGCCCTCGCCCGGGCCCCCCAAGCCCCCCGCGCTTCGCGCCCCGGCGGAGCCGTGGCGCTTCGCGAGCGTGTAGTAGATGGGGGGTCTCGCCGGGCCCCCCAAGCCCCCCACGCTCCGGGCCCCGGCGGAGCCGTGGCGCTCCGCGAGCGCCTTCGCTCGCGGCTAGCGGACGGTGATCGTTGCTTCCTTGATGTGCTCGCCCGTGGCGCAGGCCTTCATCAAGACGGAGGGGGCCTGACCGCCCTTCACCGTGTTGGCCGCCTTCGCTCCGAGGTCACGGACCCGTCGCTTGTCGCCGCGGACTTTCTTCGTGCCTGCCTTGGCCATGGTCTCCTCCTCCTGCTGCTGTGAGATCGGATCGTTCTGCTGCCGCCTGCCATGGCAAGTCCTATTCCAGTCCCCGGCGCGCGGTAAGCGCACGAGATTCCTGATCTGGCGTCGGCGGTTCGCGGCACGCGTCGGGCGAGCTGCAGCGGAAAGCCTCGACGGCGGACCGCCGGTCGGGCAGGTTGCCCGAATGCGACCATGCGATACACTTCGCTATCCACGCCGCGCTGCTGGGCGTGGATCGAGAAGCGAGCCAGACCGCGTCAACGACCGCTCGGGATCCGGCGCGCCTCGTGAAAGGAGCGCCGCGTGGTGAATCGTCGTGAAGCGCTGAAACGGGCGGGGCTGATCGGGGTCGGAGGCGTCGTCGCGCTGCGAACCGGGAGCGCTCGCGCGCAGGGTGGCCGCAAGCCGGCGTTGACGATCGCGCTGCCGTCCAACCCGGAAACGATCGACCCGCACCAGTTCCGCTCCGTGCTCACCGGCTCGATCCTGATCAACATCTGCGAGACGCTGCTCACCCGCGATCCCAAGAGCATGGAGCTCAAGCCGCTGCTGGCCACGTCGTGGCGCAACGTCGATCCGCACACCTGGGAGTTCAAGCTGCGGCGCGGCGTGAAGTTCCACAACGGCGAGCCGTTCGACGCCGAATCGGTCAAGTTCAGCATCGACCGTACGATCGGCTCCAAGCTCAACACGCTCGGCAAGGTGCTGTGGCCGCCGTCCATCGGCCAGGAGGTGCAGATCGTCGATCCCGGCACGGTGCGCATCACCACCAAGGTGCCGGACCCGATCCTGCCCAACCGCGTGGCGGCGGAGTCGGTGAGCATGGTGCCGCCCAAGGCCATGGCCGAGTACCGCGAGAAGTTCGTGAGCGACCGGCCGATCGGCACCGGGCCGTTCCGCTTCGTCGAGTACGTGGTGGGCGAGCGCGTGGTGCTCGAGGCCAATCCGGACTACTGGGGCGCCAAGGCGGCCAGCCAGCGCCTCGTGTGGCAGATCGTGCCCGACCCGGCCACGCGCGTGGCCGCGCTGGCGCGCGGCACCATCGACGTCATGCTGAACCTGCCGGTGCCGCTCATCCCCACGGTGGAGGGCGACGCCAAGCTCGCCGTCTACGCCGAGCTGGGCTCGTCCGTGCATCTGCTGCTCCTCAACGCATTGCAGGCGCCGCCGCTCAAGGATCGCCGGGTGCGGCAGGCGCTGGCCTACGCGATCGATCGGGCCACCATCGTGAAGAGTCTCTACGCGGGGCGCGGCAAGCTCGCCAATTCCGTCGTGGCCCGCCAGGTGACGAACGCCATCGACCCGCCCGCCTACGCCTACGATCCCGACCGCGCCAAGAAGCTGCTCGCCGAGGCCGGGCAGGGCAGCGGCTTCGACCTCACGCTGTGGCAGGCCACCGGCCGCTGGTCGCAGGCCGAGGAGGCCGCGCAGCTCATCGCCGGCTACTGGGAGAAGATCGGCGTGCGCGTGTCGCTGCAGACGCTGGAGTTCGGCGAGTACAACCGGCGCGCCGGGCGCGGGCTCCTCAAGGACGCCGCGTACTACGCGTTCATCAACGGCACCTGGGATCCGTCGTACCTCACTCAGCGGTTCCTGCCGACCTACGGATCCTTCCGCTACTACGACGCCGCCGGCGAGCTGAAGCAGGTGATCGAGGAGCACGAGCAGACGTTCGACGCCAAGAGGCGCCGCGAGCTGGCCGCGCAGGTGCAGAAGGGGCTGCAGGAGGAAGTGGGCTGGCTCTATCTCTGGCAGCTCGACGAGATCTTCGGCGTGAGCCGCAAGGTGAAGGGCTTCCGCATGCGGCCGGATCAGATCCTTTGGACGCGCGACGCGTACGTGGAGGCCTGAGGTGGAGTACTTCACGACCAGCGACGATGTCCGTCTCGGCTACGTCGTCGACGACTTCACCGATCCGTGGACGCCGCCGCAGACGCTCGTGCTCGTGCACGCGGCCATGGGGAGCAGCAAACGGCTCTACGCCTGGGTGCCGAAGCTGGCCCGCGACTTCCGCGTGGTGCGCCTCGATCTCCGTGGCCACGGCGCCTCGCAGGTGCCCGACGACGCGCTGCCGTTCACGCTCGACCGCCTGGCCCGCGACGTGGTCGAGCTGCTCGATCACCTCCGGGTCGACCGCGTGCACCTGGCCGGCTCCTCCGCCGGCGCCATCATCTCGATGAAGGTCGCGATCGACTATCCGCACCGCCTGCTCTCGCTCGCCGACTTCGCGTCGACGCCGGGCCTCGGCCCCTCCAACGTGGACGCCGAGCGCTGGGTGGCGCACATCCAGCGTAAGGGAGTGCGCGGGTTTCTGGCCGAGACGATCGCCGATCGCTTCGATCTCGCCCAGGTCGATCCGCGCTTCGTCGAGTGGTTCCTGGACGAATCCGCCAAGACGAGCGCGGCGTGGCTGGCGCGCTTCGTCCCGCTCATGCGCTCGGTCGATCTGACCGCGGACCTGCCGAAGATCCGCTGCCCCATGCTGGCCGTGGTGCCGGATCACGACCCGATCAGCTCCATGGCCCAGTACGAGGTGATCCGCGACCGGGTGCCGAAGGTGAAGTTCGTCGTCTACCGCGGCCTGCCCCACAACATCACCGACGCGGTGCCCGACCGCTGCGCCGAGGAGCTGCACCGCTTTCTGCTCGACCAGCGCTGAGCGCGCATGCTGATCTTCCTGCTGCGGCGACTGTGGAGCACGCTCACCGTCGTCGTGGGCGTGGCCGCCGTCATCTTCGTGCTCCTCCATCTCTCCGGCGATCCGGTGGCCCTGCTGGTCCCGGCCGACGCGCCGCCCGAGGTGATGCAGGACACGCGGCACGCCCTCGGCCTCGACCGGCCCCTGCCGCAGCAGTTCGTGATCTATCTGTCGCACGCCGTCGCCGGCGATCTCGGCACCTCGCTCCGTCACAACCGCCCCGTCATCCAGCTCATCCGCGAGCGGCTGCCCCGCACCATGCTCCTGACGGCGGCCGCGCTGGCGCTGGCCGTGCTGATCGCGATCCCGACCGGGATCGTGTCGGCCCTGTGGCGCGGCAGCCTGGTGGACCGCACCGCGATGGTGCTGTCGGTGGCCGGGCAGGCCGTGCCCATCTTCTGGCTCGCGCTGATGCTGATCTGGATCTTCGCGGTACGCCTGGAGTGGCTGCCCGTCTTCGGCTCGGGCACGCCGTGGCACCTCGTCCTGCCGGCGGTGAGCCTCTCGACGATCGTGCTCGGCCGCCTGGCCCGGCTCGTGCGCTCGAGCATGCTGGAGGTGCTGGAGCAGGACTACGTCCGCACCGCGCGCGCCAAGGGGCTCGGCGAGACGCCGGTGGTCTGGCGCCACGCGCTGAAGAATGCCGCGATCCCGATCGTCACGGTGGTGGGGCTGCAGCTGGCTCAGCTGCTCGGCGGCGCCGTCGTCACCGAGACGATCTTCGCCTGGCCCGGCGTCGGCGTCCTCGCCGCCGAGGCCGTCTTCAACCGCGACTTCCCGGTGGTGCAGGGGGTGACGCTGGTCGTCTCGCTCATCTTCGTGGCCGCCAACCTCGCCGTCGATCTGGCCTACGTGGCGCTCAATCCACGGATCCGTCTGGGATGAGTCGCTGGCGCGGGCGGCTGCTCGTGCTCGTCGCCGGCGGCGTCCTTACCGCGATCGTCCTGCTCGCGCTCTTCGCCGATCGGGTGGCGCCGGCCGGCCCCAACGATCAGGACATCGCCGCGCGCCTGCGGCCGCCGGCGATGGTCGGGGGAACCTGGAGCCGTCCGCTCGGCACCGATGAGCTTGGCCGCGACGTGTTGAGTCGCCTGCTGTACGGGGGCCGGGTGTCGCTGATGGTCGGCCTGCTGGCCGTCGCCGTCTCGTGCCCGCTCGGCGTCGTCATCGGACTGGCGTCGGGGTTCTTCGGCGGCTGGATCGACCGCATGCTGATGCGCCTCACCGACATCCAGCTCGCCATCCCGACGATCCTGCTCGCGATGGCGCTGGTGACCGTGCTCGGGCCGGGCGTGCCGAACCTGATCATCACCCTCAGCGTGACGGGCTGGACCATCTACGCGCGGCTCATCCGCGGCGAGACGCTGGCGCTGCGCGACCGCGATTTCATCGAGGCGACCCGCGCGGCCGGCGCCGGGCAGGCCCGCATCATGTTCCGCCACGTCCTGCCCAACGTCGTCTCGCCGGTGATCGTGGTCGCCACGTTCGCGGTGGGCAGCATGGTGGTGCTGGAAGCCACGCTCAGCTTTCTCGGCATCGGCGTACCCCTGCGCGTCGCGACGTGGGGCAGCATGCTGAGCAGCGGCCGGACCTATCTGAAATCGGCCTGGTGGATCACCGCGTTTCCCGGCCTGGCCATCTTCGTGACCGTGCTGGCCATCAACGCGCTGGGCGACTCCATGCGCGACGCGCTCGACCCTCGGTTGCGCAGCCGGGTCTGATCAGATCCGCCCAGGCTCGGCCACAGTGCGCTCGCTGATCACGTTGCCCGTGTTCAGCGTGCCCTTGGGCTCGAGCAGGACGACGTGGACCTCATCGCTCAGCGCCAGCGGGCAGTGCTCCGTGCCGTGGGGGACGATGATGAATTCGCCGGGGCCGAGATCGCGGTCGCCGGAGCGCAGCTGCATGCGCAGGCGCCCGGCCACGACCAGGAACAGCTCGTCCTCCGTGTCGTGGTGGTGCCACACGAACTCGCCGCGCAGCTTGACGACCTTCACGTGCATGTCGTTGAGATCGCCCACGATGCGCGGTGACCAGGCCTCACTGAAGCCGCGGAACTTGTCTGCGAGGTTGACGACGTCCATGCCGCCCTCCGTGGCGTAGAGTATAGATCCCATGTCCGAACCCGCCGCCACCCCGGTCGATCCCCGTCCGGCCGCCTCCGTCGTGATCGTCCGTGACGCAGCATCCGGCGCGCCGGAGCCGCTCGAGGTCTGGATGGTCCGCCGCCATCAGACGATGAAGTTTCTCGGCGGCTACTACGCCTTTCCCGGCGGACGCGTCGATGCAGCCGATGGCGCGCCCGAGGCGCTGGCCTCCTGTCACGGTGTGAGCGTTGCGACGGCCGAGGCGACGTTTCCCGGCCACAAGGGCGGCCCCGCGCTCGCGTTCTGGATGACGGCGGTGCGCGAGCTGCTCGAGGAGAGCGGCATCCTGTTCGCCTGCGACGCGGGCGGTCACGCCATCGACGGGCGTGACCGCGGCACGCGCGATCTCGTCTCCCGCCTGAGAAAGGAGCTGATGGCCGGCACGCCGCTGCCGAAGCTGCTGACACGGCACCGCTGGCGCTGCGATCTGCGCGGGCTACGCTATCTGTCGCACTTCATCACGCCGGCCTCGAGCCCCATCCGCTTCACCGCGCGCTTCTTCCTGTGCCGCGCCCCCGCCGACCAGCCGCCCGCGCTCTTCACCGAGGAGACGTCGGAGGCCTTCTGGATTCACCCCGGCGAGGGCTACCGCCGCTTCATCGCCGGCGAGATGCAGATGGCCGAGCCCGGCGAGTACGGCCTGGGCTATCTCGCCCAGTTCCGCTCCGTCGACGAGCTCTGGAGCGCGCACGCCGACGGGCAGGAGAAGTTCTGCGGCGTCGGCCATCGGCTCGACGGGGCGTGGAAGGACTTCGACTGGAAGGCGAATCGCTGGCCGTCGCAAACGCAGTAGAAACAAAGCCAAATCTGTTTGCGCTATCCACTTGCTATACACGTTCTTACCGTGACATCGGTTCCAACGCCGACGAGGCTGGATCTCGGAGCCTGGTGATGAGCGATCCCCAGTACATCGTCGCGGGTGGATGTACGAACCCAGACCCCGAGAGACTCGGCTCCAAGTCCTTGCCCGAGAGTCCGCAGCCCGCACGTGGTCCAGGGTGGTTCACCAGGGTCCTTCAATCGCTGCGGCTGCGACCGCGCCGCCGTCCGCCAGAGCTGGAGATGGTGGAGAAGCAGGTACTGCTCTAACTGCGGCGCGCAGCTTCTAAGCGTTCCTCTGTGAGCGCTAACGTTGGATTGATGCATGAAAAGAGAGACTCAGGCTCCAAGTCCTTGCCGAGAGTCCGCAGCCCGCACGTGGTCCAGGGTGGTTCACCAGGGTCCTTCAATCGCTGCGGCTGCGGCCGCGCGCCGTCCGCCAGAGCTGGAGATGGTGGAGAAGCAGGTATTGCTCGTAACTGCGGCGCGCAGCTTACTCCAGCAGCGTACCCGCCTCTGTTAGCGCTAACGTTCTGGCAAGCCGTCTCGACATACCCGTTTCCGCGTTGCAGCCGATTCTTGATGACCTCGTCGCCCGACAGGTCATTGTTGGCGGTCTGACGCCCGGGACCTACGCGGTCGACAGGTGACGGGTCGAGCAACACAGGATATAGCTATGCGTGAAGGGCCACGACGACCCCCGGCGGAGCCTCGATGAGCTTGCGCGTGACCCTGCGCGGGTGGCGCTGCTGTCGCCTGACCAGCGGGCGGCCCTGCTCACCGACGTCGTCGCTCTCCTCTTCAACCTAGGCGCTGCCTCTGCGGCCGGTGGCGACCGACTCCTGACGGTCTAGGAGGCAGGTGGCTAAGAGGCGAGAGTGGGCCGGCTGTACAAGCAACGCAACTCGCGCTTCTGGTGGTACCGCATCGGCTTCCAGGGCAGCATCATTTGCCAATCGACTAAGACCGCTGACAAGCGCCAAGCGGCCGAGGTCTCAAGACCAAGCGTCAGGAGCTAGAGGCAAACGTGGCGGGTGCATCAATAGTTAGGGCGCCCAACCCGTCACGCTCAGAGCCCAGGGGTGTGGATTGAAGCCCAGCTGCGGAGGCCGGTCGGCGGTCGTTCATCGAGTTTCCCCAGTAGCGTCTCGGTCTTGCGCGCCAGCGGCAGCATCCGACGACGTGTTGATAGCGATGCCCGTGGCCTGGGCATCAGTCGCCTCCCCACACCCGACGTTTTCGCAGGGACATGCAGCACTCCGACCCAGGTGCTATTTTGGTAAGCACCTAAACCCGACAGGATGGCGATATGACTGAGCGAAAGCCTCCGGGGATCCCTTGGGATGCGTGGATCGAGCAGCGGATTCATGAAGCCGACGAGCAAGGTGCCCTCGACAATCTGCCCGGCTCCGGCCGTCCTTTGCCGGGCCTCGAGGCTGGTTACGATCCTGACTGGTGGGTGAAGCAGTTTGTTCAGCGCGAAGGCGTTTCGGTATTACCGCCCGCCCTGGAACTACTTCGGAAAGTCGAGCGTGTTCTTGCGGACCTTTCTCGTCTGCCGAACGAAGCCCAGGTGAGAGAGCAGGTCGTAGCGCTGAACGCCGAGATTGCCAAGGTCAATGCGAGGACACTGGAGGGCCCGGCCACACGTCTCGGCGTCCTTGATGTGGACAGCATCATCACTGAGTGGAGAGCACGAAGGTCCGCAGGCCGATCGCGCTGAGCACACCCAGCGCGATCGGCCTGACTGCAGATCACTGCCGATACGCAGTAGTCGTCGCGGCGTCGACCGCGATGGTCTTCATCGACGTCCGTGGTGGGCGCGATGGACCGTGATCCTGCCGACCTGATCCCATCCCTGCACGCTCCCGGAGTCGTCGGCCGCCTTCATCTCCACCACGAAGGTGCGTCCGGCCGATTCGGGCTTGAACCGCAACGCCAGGTCCAAGGTGACGGATGGCCCCGTGGGACCAGTGCCGATGACCTCGGTATCGTGCAGGAGCAGGGCGACATCGCGGCTCTCGAATCGAGCGTGACTGCCCGGCTGGACGGGGAGCCCGAACCGGCCGAGAAGCGGATGGAACCGCCTGAAGCTGTTGCTCGCCTCGTCGAAGCGGAAGTGGAGGATCTCGTCTTCGTCCTCGCCATCCACCTCCACCAGACGCACCTCGAGGCTCTCCAGCGAGTGCCAGCTCTCCGGCTCCGGCACGGTCCACTGCACGCTGTAGCTGGTCTGTTCGCCCACCTCGACGCTCGCCTCGAACGGGCTGCCCACGCCTGAGCCGACCGCGGGCCCCAGGGCATACGTCCTGGTGAGCACACTGGCGAGCGTGCCGCAGGGGTCCGATGCGGGACCCACTCCCCGACCAACCCGCAGACGAATCTTGAACACCGAGGCGTCGGTGAACGATCGGACACCGAAGGACCTCTGGTTCGCGGCTTGGAGCGCGTTGCCGCCTGCGGGCGCGGTCACGCTGACGATTCGTGTGTTCAGAATCGCACCAGACGAATCCTGGAAGTCGATGATCAGGCAAGCCGTGCCCGCGGCCGCGGAATCCCAGAACAGAATACCGTTGTCATCGTCGCTGTTCAGCTGGGCCCTGACGAGGCCGTCTTCCTGGAGCTGGATCGTCACGGGATACCGGTTCACCGGCGAACCGAGGGCATGCCCGATTGGCCCCTCTCCGCCGAGATCGGTGGCGCCATTGTTGATGATGTCGTTGGTGCCGACCCGCGGGGCGGTATGGACACCCGTCCGGTCATTGACGACCCCGCCAAGGGACGAACCCGAGCCGATGGTCAGCTGAACGTGACGCAGGCGCTGATCGGGAAAGTTGGCGATGTTGGCGCTGGAGATGTCGACGGCCAGCTGGTTGGCCGAGTTGTTGGCGTCGAAGCCAGGACCGCAAAACTGGAAAGTCCGCCTGGCGATGAGGTTGAAGTCGAAGTCCTCGAAGTCGACCAGAAGCCGCACGCAGCCCGAGCCGAGCCGGTCCAGGTACAGCGTGCCCTGCACCCGCGCGCTGACCTGGACGACGCCAGCGGAAGGGGTGTAGTCCCACGTCACCGAATACGAGCCGGGAATGCCATTGCCGTGAAATCCCGATCCGAAGTCAGCGTTGCCCGGATGGCCTCCTCCTGTCCCTGTCAGGACGTCTCGGTCGATTCCGGCAGTGGCGCCCCAGGCCGGACCGGCCGTCAGCAGGGCGAGGACGACCATCGCGACAGCGCAGAACCCACTCGATCCATGCCAAGACATCGCTGGCCTCCGTTCTTGCGTTACGCACGTGGTGGGGCGGTTCACGCGGCGATCTCACCAGCTCGGTGTGAATCAGGCGTGAAAAGCGCGCGCCGCCACGGCTCGCCAGTCCGTCAAGATTGCCGACGCCACCAACCGTGGGCGCTCTTTCGAGTGCTGTGCGAGGTTCGGGGACGTCGACGTCCCGGGGGCCCTACCCTCGTCCTGCCATGCGCAAGGCTCAGGCGATGCTGGCGTTTCTGGACCTACCGACGGGCGCTGGCACTCGCGGGAGATGCTCGCGACGCTGTTTGGGGCGAGGCCCCGGAGGCCCACGCTCGCGGCCGACGTCGCCGGCTTCGAGGCCGCCCTGCGGAGCGGGGGCCCGATCCTCTGGCCCGGGCCGCCGAGGCGATCGGCGCCTACGGCGCGGCCCGCGTGCCTCGCCGGGTGGCCGAGGCTCGGGCGCCCACGGAAGATTCGCGGCGTCAGGGTCTCGCGCGACTGTGCGCGAGCGTGCCGAGCAGGTCGGTGAGCCGGTCCGGGGCGACCGGCTTGGTCAGATGGGCGTCGAAGCCGGCCTCGAGCGAGCGGCGCTGGTCGTCGATCTGTCCGTAGCCCGTGATCGCGACCAGGATCGGATCGGTGCCGCGCCGGGCGCGGATGCGGCGGGCCACCTCGTAGCCGTCCAGGCCGGGCAGGCCGATGTCGATGAGGACGATATCGGGCCGCATCGTCTCGTCACGGTCCAGGCCGCTCGTGCCGTCGGCGGCCTCGGCCACCCGGTGGCCCTCGTGCTCGAGCAGCGCGCGCAGGCTCTGTCGCGCGTCGTCGTTGTCCTCGATCAGCAGGACGACGGCGGGCGGACAGCGTGCGGGGACGGCCGCGGGATCGGCCGGTGTGGGCGTCCGGCGGTTGAGCGGAAGCGCGACCGTGAACTGGCTTCCGCGCCCGGGTCCGTCGCTCTGCGCCTCGACGCGACCGTGGTGGAGCTTCACGAGGCGGTGGACCAGCGTCAGGCCGATCCCCAGTCCGCCCGACGTGTGCGCGAGCGATTGATCGCCCTGCACGAAGAGATCGAAGATGCGCGCGAGCATGTCCTCGGGGATCCCGATGCCCGTATCGGTCACGCGCAGGACGACCTCGTCACCCTCCTGGGCGACAGCCACGCCGATGTGCCCGCCCGGTGCGGTGTACTTGGCGGCGTTGTTCAGCACGTTGACGATGATCTGTTCGAGCCGTGCCGGGTCGGCCTCGACGTACAGCGGCTGCGCCGGCAGGGTCACCGACACGGCGTGTCGCCGCTCGTCGACGAGCGGACGCGTCGCCTCCAGCGCGCGCTCGACGGCATCGGCGATCGAGAGCACGGTCCAGCGCAGCTCGATCCGGTCCCGGGTGATGCGCGAGACGTCGAGAAGATCGTCGAGGAGGCGGGCGAGGCTGCGCGCCTGCCGCTCCACGATGCCGGCCGAGCGCTCGACGACCGACGCCGGGATCCCGGGCCGGCGCAGCAGGGCGGCCGAGGTGACGATCGGAGCCAGCGGGTTGCGCAGCTCGTGTGCGAGCAGGGCGAGGAACTGGTCCTTGGCGCGGTTGGCCGCCTCCGCCTCGGCGCGCGCGCTCTGCTCTCGCGCGAAGAGCTGCACGTTGCGCATCGCCAGGGCCGCCTGGTCGGCGAAGGCCTGGAGCAGGTCGATCTCGACCTGCGAGAAGGTACGGATCTCGGCGTGCGCCGTGGAGACCGCACCGATCACCTCGCCCTTGACCTGCAGCGGCACCGCGAGCACCGCGTGGTGGCCCGCGCCCGCCAGGCCCCGCCGGAAATCCGGGGTGAGGACGACGCTCGGCTCCTCGAGGATGTCGCGCGTCCACAGGGCCCGCTTCTCGACGACGGCGCGCCCCACCAGGCCAACACCGGCCGGCAGGATGTAGCCGGGCTTGAAGTTCTCCAGCCACTTGCCCGCGATGGCCACACATGCCAGCGAGCCGTCGGGGAGCAGTAGCCGGACCACCGAGGACTGCGCCTGAAACAGGGGCAGGATGCTCTCGGCGATCCGCTCCGCCACCTCGTCGACGTCGAGCGACTCGGTGAGCCGGCGGGACACGCGCGCCAGCTCGTCGGCATGTCGCCGCAGCTGCTCGCGCTCCGCCTCGGCCTGCTTGAGGTCGGTGATGTCGTTGACGTGGGCCACGAAGCCGCGCACCCGGCCGTCCTCGCCCACGTCCGGCACGTAGGTGGCGCGCACGTAGCGCGGCTTGCCGTCACGATAGAGCAGCTCGCTCTCGAAGGTGACGAGCTGGCCGGCGAGGGCGGTCTGCACGTGTTGGGCGACGGCCGCGTACGCCACGTCACCGAGGACCTCGCGGACGGTGCGCCCGATGTACGTCTCCACAGGGCGCCCGAACCAGTCCTGATACGCGAGGTTGTTGAAGCGATAACGTTCGTCGACGTCGACGTAGCCGATCAGGGCCGGCACTGCCTCGATGATGAACTCGAGTCGTGTGTGGCTGTGCATCGTGGAACCGCGGGTAAATCTTACCGTCGGTAGGGCCCATCGCCAAAGCCCTCCGATCTGCCGCGGGCCGGCCGGGCCTAGCAGGCTGCGGAAAAAGGCCCATCTGCTTCGTCGGCGCCCGCGGCCGCGCGCTCAACGTACAAGGAGTACGCCTCGCGCGCGGCCCGCGGGCGCCGCCTCGCATCTGGACCTTTTTGCGCAGCCTGCGGGTTTTTCCGCAGCCTGCTAGGGCAGCCGACCGAGTCCCTCGTTCCAAGCCGGGCGCCTGACCGGCCCCGCAAGCGCCAGGCGGGGACTGGAGCGCGGCCTCGACCTCTTCGGCGTGGCGCTACTCGAACGAGTATTGTCATGGCCGATGCGGCCACGGCAGGTCCTGTCGGCGATGCTCTCCGGGCACCTCGTGACGCAGGCGATCTCGGTCGCCGCGCGTCTCGGGATTCCCGACCTCGTCGCGCGCGGGCCGCGGGACGTCCAGGCCCTGGCGCGCGCCAGCGGCGTCCGCCCCGATCCGCTCTACCGCATGCTTCGGGCGCTGGCCGACGCGGGTGTCTTCGCGGAGCTGCCGCGGCGCCGGTTCGGTCGCACGCCGCTCAGCGACCTGCTCCGGAGTGATGTCTCCGGCTCGCTGCGTGCCGTCGCTCTGCTGGCCGGCGAGCCGTGGCGCCGCGTCTCCTACGATCTGATCGATGCGCTGCGCGGCGGCCGCTCGCCCTTCGAGCGCGCCCACGGGATGCCGCTCTATACATATCTGGCTCGGCGGCCGGGCGCCTTCCGCCTGTTCACCGAAGTGATGGAGGAGCACTGGCCGGCGCTGCGCCGCGCGGTCGTCGGGCTTCGGACTTTCGTGCGGGCGCAGACGATCGTCGACGTGGGCGGCGGCTCAGGGGCGCTGCTGGCCGCGATCCTCGGGGCGAACCCGGCCGCCAGTGGACTCGTGCTCGATCTGCCAGCGGCCACGGCCGTCGCGCGGCGACGGCTGGCCGCCGCCGGCCTGTCCCGCCGCGGCCGGGTGATGGTGGGTGACTTCTTCCGGCGCGTTCCGGCCGGCGGCGATGTCTACGTGCTCGCGTTCGTCCTGCACAACTGGGACGATCGGCGCGCGCTCACCATCTTGCGGAAGTGCCGCGCGGCCATGTCCGACGGCGCGCGGCTCGTGATCATCGAGGTGATCGTTCCACGCAGCGCGCGTCCGTCGCCCGCGCGGATCCACGACCTCGAGATGCTCGTGTTCACGCCGGGCGGGCGCGAGAGGACCGCCACCGAGTACCGCACGCTCCTCTCGGCCGCCGGGCTTCGGGTGCGGCGCACGGTGAGCACCGGCACCCCGGTCAGCTTCATCGAGGCCGCGCCGTCACCCGTTCGCCGATCGGGACGAACGAGCGTCTCGAGTCCTTCAGCCGGACCGAGGCGTCGTCGTCCGGCTCATCCCAGGCCGAGGCGCCGCGCGAACTGATCGACGCTGCTGGCCAGCGCGCCGTCATCCGGCACGTTACCCTCGGGGGTCATGTGGTCGACGACTTCGGGGAGCAGCTGGGAGAGGCCGCGCGACGCCTCGTCGGGACTGATCCCCGCCTGCTTGGAGATCTGCTCGAGCCCATCGCGTCCGAAGATCTGCGTCATCGCGTCCGGCGAGATCGGCTTGTTCGCGCCGCGACTCACCCACGAATCAGCCTGCTCGCCGAAGCCCGCTTGCTGCAGCTGGCCGAGGAGCCCGCCGAGACCACCCGCCGCGCCCCGGCCGCCCGCCGCCCCTGAGAGCACCTGCCCGAGCACGTCGCCGATCCCGCCGCCGCCCCGCGGGGCGGAGTTCATCTGGTTCGGCGAGCCGCCCTGAGACCCGCGGTTCGCCAGCATCCCGAGCACGACCGGCATCAGCGCGATGAGCACCTGGCTCATGCGGGAGCCGCCGGACCCCATCTGCGTCGGCTGCTGTGGCGCGCGACCGCCCATCGTCTGTCCGCCCAATCCACCGAGAAGATCGTCGAGAAGACCCATGTGAACCTCCTGCAACCGGGAAGACCCTGCGGCACGATGCGATGACGAAGATGACCCGAGCGTAATTGCTCAACCGCACGAAGCGCGCGGAGCGCGTCGGCGGTCGGCTGGAGTATACAGGCCTGTGGACCGGATGTTGCGCTCGGACGGAGAGGTGTCTAGGCTTCGGTGGAGGCTGAAACAGATGAGCGGATCCTCCGACCGCGAATTCAGGGGCAAGCGCGCGCTCGTGACCGGCGGCACCAAGGGCATGGGCGAAGCCATCGTCCAGCGCCTCAGAGGTTCGGGAGCGATGGTCGTGACCACCGCGCGGTCCGCGCCCATCGCGCTGCCCTCGCCGGAGCTGTTTGTCGCGGCTGACCTCAGCACGGTCGAGGGCGCGGGAACGGTCGTCCGCCACGTTCTGGATCGCCTCGGCGGCATCGATATTTTGGTCAACAATGTCGGTGGTTCCTCGGCACCGGGCGGCGGCTTCGCCGCGCTCACGGATGAAGACTGGCAGGCGGCGTTGAACCAGAATCTGCTTGCCGCCGTTCGTCTCGATCGGGGACTCCTGCCGTCGATGCTGAAGCAGGGATCCGGCGTCATCATCCACATCTCGTCGATCCAGCGACGCCTCCCGCTGTTCGAGGCCACCCTGGCCTACGCGGCGGCCAAGGCGGCGCTCAGCAACTACAGCAAGGGCCTGTCGAACGAGGTTGGACCGAAAGGCATCCGGGTCGTGAGCGTTGCGCCGGGCTTCATCGAGACCAGTGCGGCCACCGCGCTGATCGATCGGCTGGCGGCGAGCGCGGGCACTGACGCGGACGCCGCGCGTGGCGAGCTGATGAGGTCCCTGGGAGGGATCCCGCTGGGCCGCCCGGGCTGGCCGGCTGAGGTCGCCGAGCTCGTGGCCTTCCTCGTCTCCGATCGCGCGGCGTCGATCACCGGGAGCGAGTACGTGATCGATGGGGGCACGATCCCCACGATCTGACGAGCTCGGCGCGACGTGACTACCGCGCGCGGGCTATGCCCGCCGCATCCGCTTCGTCGAGCGTCGTGGATGTCCCACCCCGGCTGTCTTCACGTCTTCGCAGGTGCCGCATCGGCCGCACGGTCGGCCTGCTCGGGGCGTCCGGCAGTACCAGCAGTCCGCCAGGAGGCCCAGGCCGTCGAGGTAGATCATCTCTTCCTTCTTCGTGACGACCTTTCCCATCTGGAACGCCGGATAGTCCTGCGGGAAGCAGACGGCGTTCACCATGGCCTCGTAGAGATCGAAGCGCCGCTGATAGTGCCCCTCGGCCTTGTGGGTCCCGATCGTCCAGTGGGTGAACGGCTCGGAGCTGCGGCCTTCGCCCGATCGGGCCACGACGCCCGCTTCAAATGCGACGATGGCCATGTCGAACGGAATCTTGGCGTGCTGGCGATGGTCGATACGGCTCTCGGTGTACGCAAAGCTTCTGATCGCCTTCAACTTCGAGCGCAGGGCCACACACGCGGTTCGCTCGGCCTGGCTCCGGCCTTCGCGATTGACGATGTGCACGTGATGCGCGTGAACCTGGTACTCGGTCTCCTTGAGCAGGTACGCCAGCTTGAACGTGCTGTCGATGCCGCCCGACCACATGACGATCATGCGAATGTCTGCATCGCTGTCGATGAATCTCATCGTCGTCCCTCGGGAACGGCGCGATCGTGGGTCGGAGGCGGGCCGGTCGGCTACCGCAACGGAAGCGCCCGGGCGGGCACGCTCGTCAGGATGACGACGGCCTGGTAGCGCGTGTCATCGAGCACGAAGGACAGACGCCGCTGGGGCGGGTAGCTGGTCAGGATGAACGCCGAGTAGTTCACGGCCCGTGCGTCGAAGCTCACCCGCATCCAGCGCGACACCGCGGAGTCCGGCTGCTCGGGCAGTGCTTTCAGGATTCTGCGCACCTTGTCGAAGTGCGCCGGTCGCGATTGCTGGAGCGCTTCGAGCGCCCCCGGCACACTCAGGTCGATCGTCCGGACGGGCGGGGCGCCATCCGCAGCCACCAGAGCCGCCCACAGCACGACAAGCCCGGCCATGACGAGCGCGCGGGACATCACTCGGCCTGTTCGCGAACGGCGTCGGCAGCCAGGGATCAGCTATCCGTGATAGTCGCCGCCGTTGACGTGGATCAGCTGCCCGACGACGTAGCGCGCTTCGTCGGTGGCGAGGAAGACGACGACGTCGGCGATGTCCGCCGGCTCGGCGAGACGGCCCGTCGGATTGGCCCGGCCGATCGCGGCCAGCGCCTCCTCGGTGTTGCCCAGTCGCGGCATCGCGGTGTTCGTCACGCCGGGCGCGACGACGTTGACCCGGATGCCGTGCGGGGCGAGCTCGCGCGCCATGCCGCGGGTGAGCCCCACGATGCCGAGCTTGCTCGCCATGTACGCGGTGGCGCGCGTCCCGCCACGGTAGGGCGCGCCGGACGAGAAATTGATGATCGTGCCCGGGCGACGCGCGGCCACCATGCGACGGGCCGCTTCCTGCGAGCAGACGAAGGTGGACTTGAGATTGGTGTCGAGCACCGCGTCCCACGTCGCCTCCGTGAGCTCGAGAAACGGCGTACGAGGGAAGATGCCGGCGTTGTTCACCAGGACGTCGATGGGGCCGAGCGCGCGCTCGGCGTCGCCCACGAGGCGCCGCGCCTCCTCGGGCTTGGCGATGTCGGCGTGGAGCGTGGTGGCCCGGCGGCCGAGCGCGGTGATCTCCGCGGCGCCGGACGCAGCACCGGCCTTGTCATCCAGATAGTTGAGCGCCACGTCGGCGCCCGCCTGGGCGAACCGGACGGCGATGGCGCGCCCGATGCCGCGCTGGGCGCCGGTCACGAGCACGATCTTTCCTGCGCACCGTTGGTCGGGATTCATGCTGGCAAGGTGTACCACATCCGGCCCGACGCGGCGTGTGCTCAGGTGGTGATCACGACCGTCGGGTCGTGCTGGCCGGTGGCGCAGGCCTTGGTCAGCAGGGGACTCGCGCCCTTGCCATCGTCGAGTGCCTTTGGATTCGCTCCCCAGAGACCGCCCTCTTGTTCATGGCGACTCCGCCCCCTCCCATGGCAAGGCCCGTTCCGCGCCCGGGCTGGCTACCATCACATCCACCACAGCGCCGACCCGCAGCACTACGTGGCCAACCTCGGCGACCTGTTCACGATGTGGGGCCGCTGTTCGGCACCTACGTCGATCCCGGCACCTAGCCGCTTCGCCAGCCGGGCGTCGCGGGCCTTCCGGCTAGTCCGTCTCGGTCTTCAGGCCGCCGACGGAACGAAAGAAGCCGGCTGCGACGGCGGAATCGCGATAGAGGCGATCCGGGTCCTTGTTGTCGGTGACGACGCCGCCGTTGAGCCCGGCGATCTTCTTCGCGGTCAGATCTCGCGCCACCGATCCCTTCTGCCTCTGATCGCTGCCCCGGGTCTTCCTGCTCATCGCCGTCCTCCCCGCGCCCATTGAACAGCCGTACGTTCTCAGCTCTCAGGGCAACTCCCGTTCCAGCCGCGGCCGACGTGCAAGATCGCGACATCGCGTGCGGTACGTCGAGGCGCCGCGATTGCTGCGACGGGTTCGGGCGCAACGCCCGGACGCACTACGTGCGCTTCGGGCGACGGTCGACTCGCAGGCTGGAGCCGGGACGGCGGCCGTGATGTCAGTGTCGCGTCTGACTTGACATCGCCGCGAGCGCGCGATGAAGTGGGGCGGGCCGTGGTGGACGCGCCGTGACCCCCGCAGCAATCGAGCGTTCGCCGGGAGGGCGACATGAGGTCAGCGGGCGGACGCCGAGCGGCTGGCCGGCGGCACGGGGCTCGTACTGTCTAGCTCGGCCCCGACGAGGGTGCCCCGCCTCTCGATCGTGATCCCGGTGTACAACGAGCGCGCGACGGTCGAGGAGCTGCTCAAGCGAGTGCAGGCCGTACCGCTCGACAAGGAGATCGTCGTGGTGGACGACGGCTCCACCGATGGCACCCGCGACCTGCTGGCCCGATGGCCGGACGGCGGCGGCGTGCGGGTCTTCCTGCAAGACCGCAATTGCGGCAAGGGCGCCGCGCTTCGGCGCGGCTTCGCGGAGGCCCGCGGTGCGGTGATCCTCATTCAGGACGCCGACCTCGAGTACGACCCCGATGACTACCCGGGCCTGCTGGGCCCCATCGACCGGGGGGTGGCCGACGTGGTCTATGGCTCGCGCTTCCTCGGCGGGCCGCACCGGGTCCTCTTGTTCTGGCACTACGTCGGCAACCGCATGCTGACCACGCTCTCCAACGTGTTCACCAACCTGAACCTGTCGGACGTGTGGACCTGCTACAAGGTCTTCCGCGCCGACGTGCTGCGCGACCTCGCGCTGCGCGAGGATCGATTCGGCTTCGAGGCCGAGATCACGGCCAAGATCGCGCGCGGCCGCTGGCGCATCTACGAAGTGCCGATCTCCTACAACGGCCGCACGTACGCCGAGGGCAAGAAGATCACCTGGAAGGACGGCATCCGGGGCGTGTGGTGCACCGTGCGCTACGGGTTGTTCCGCTAGAGGCCGAGCCGTGAGCAACGCCGTGCTCGCGTTCCTCGACGCCCCGATCGCGGCCGGCGCCGCCGACCGGCCGGCCATCGTCACGAGCGCCGGCACCACGACCTACGGGGATCTGCTCGCGCTCGCCGCCCGCGCCGGCCACGCCCTGCGTACGCTGGGGGTGCAGGCCGAGCAGCGCGTGGCGTTGCTGCTGCCCGATGGACTCGAGTGGGCGGCGGTCTTTCTGGGCGCGCTTCGCATCGGCGCGGTGGCGGTGCCGATGAACACCCGTCTCGACCCGGCCACCTGGGCGGCGATGCTGCGCGACAGCCGGGCCCGGGTGCTGGTCGCCGACGCCGCGTTGCTGGCCGGGCTGCGCCCGGCGCTCGTCGATGTGCCCCACCTGCGCGCCGTGGTCGCGACGGGCCCCGGCCCGGCCGATCTCTCCGCGCTGCTGGCGGCGGGTGCTCCCGAGCTGACCGCGGAGCCGGTGAGCGGCGACGACATGGCGTTCTGGCTCTACACGTCCGGCACGACCGGTGGGCCGAAGGCGGCGATCCACCTGCATCGGGATCTGCTCGCCTGCCGGCACTACGGCATCGACGTGCTGGGGGCGGAGGAGCGCGATCGCGTGTTCGCGACGTCCAAGCTGTTCTTCGCCTACGCGCTCGGCAACGCGCTCCTCATCCCGCTCTACGTCGGCGCGCGCACCTATCTGCAGGCGGCGTGGCCGGATCCGCTCAGCGTGCGCGGCGTGCTGGAGCGCTTCGCGCCCACGCTGTTCTTCTCGGTGCCGACGTTCTACGGTCATCTGCTGCGCGCCGATCTGCCGCGTGACGCCTTCCGCTCCGTGCGCGCCTGCGTGTCGGCCGGCGAGCGGCTGCCAGCGGAGGTCTACGAAGCGTGGCGCGAGCGATTCGGCGTGGAGATCCTCGACGGCCTGGGCACCAGCGAGACGATCTTCATGGTGCTGGCGAACCGGCCCGGCAAGAGCCGCGCCGGCTCGGCCGGCACGCCGGTGCCGGGCAGCGAGGTCCGCCTGCTGGATGCCGACGACCGTCCGGTCCCCGATGGCGAGCCCGGCGTGCTCCACGTCCGCACGCCATCCGCGAGCCCGGGCTACTGGAACCGACTCGACGTCAGCCGCCGCACCTTCATCGGCGAGTGGTTTCGCACCGGCGACGTGCTGACCCGCGACGGCGACGGGTTCTATCATCACGCCAGCCGCGAGGACGATCGCTTCAAGGTGGCGGGGATGTGGGTCACGCCGACCGACGTCGAGGCCGCGCTGCTGGCGCATCCCGGCGTGGCCGAGGCCGGGGTGGTCGGCACGGCGCTCGAGGGCGGCCTCGTCAAGGCGGTGGCCTTCGTGGTGCCGCGCAGCCCGGCCGCCGGCTCGGGCCTGGCCGAAGCGCTCGCCGCGCATCTGGACGCGCGACTGCCGTCGCACCAGCGGCCGCGGCAGATCCACGTGGTGGACGAATTGCCACGGACCGCCACCGGCAAGCTCCAGCGCTACATCCTGCGCCAGCGGGCCCAGCAATGACCGATGGACCACGCCCGCGCGCACGACACCGGCCCGGCCGCGACGAGGTGAGGGCGTGACCGTCGAGCACACCAGCACGGTGCAGGTGCGCTGGGGCGACGTGGACGCCGCCGGCATCGTGTTCTATCCGCGCTTCTACGAGTGGTACGACTACGGCTGCGAGGCGCTCTTCGCCTCGCTGGGCTTGCCGTGGCCCCAGACGTTTCCGAAGTACGGGATCGTCGGCGTGCCCATCCTGGAATCGGGCTCCCGCTTTCCGTCGCCGGCGCGCTACGGCGACACGCTGGCCATCCGTGCGATGGTGGCCTGGGTGAAGGACAAGACGTTCCGCATGGAGTACGAGATCTCGATCGACGGTCGACTCTGCGCGGCGGGCTTCGAGATCCGCGCGTGGGTGAAGCGGCCGACCACACCGGCCGAGCGGCTGCAGGCCGTGGCGATCCCCGACGAGGTCGCGCGGCGGCTGCGGGGCGACGCCGCATGATGTATCGCGCGGGCGCGCTTGCCGTGATGATTGCGGTGCTCGTGGCGGCCTGCGCGCGAGGCGAGATGACGACCAGGCCCACTACCGCGTCGGCTCCGGGGGTGATCGCGCTGGTCGGAGGTCGCGTACAGCCGGCGCCCGATGCTCCGGCGCTCGCCGACGGCGTCGTGCTCATCGAGCGTGGCCTCATCACGGCGGTCGGCGCCCGGAACGACGTCCGCGTGCCGGCCGGCGCTCGCGTGCTCGACTGCGCGGGGGCCACGGTCACCGCCGGGTTCTGGAACAGCCACGTCCACTTCACCCAGCGGGTCTGGGACGACGCCGACTCGGCGCCCGCCGAGCGTCTGGCGGCCGGGCTGCGCGCGATGCTGACGTCGTACGGCGTCGTGCGGGTGGTGGACACCGGCTCGAATCTGCCCAACACGATGGCCCTTCGGCGCCGCATCGAGGCCGGCGAGATCCCGGGCCCCGCGATCTTGACCGCGGGCGGCGGCTTCGTGCCCGAAAACGGCAGCCCGTACTACCTGCTCCCTGCCCGGCTGCCCGAGCTGACGCGCCCGGAGATGGCCGACGCCATGGTGGGGCGGATGATCGACGCCGGAGCCGACGTGATCAAGCTCTTCACCGGCTCGTGGGCGACCCGGGACACCATCGTCGTCATGCCGGTCGAGATCGTGCGCGCGGCGGCGGAGGCGGCGCACCGCCGCGGAAAGCTCGTCTTCGCCCATCCGTCCAACAGCGCGGGCGCGCGGGTGGCGATCGAAGGCGGCGTGGATGTCCTCGCCCACACGTTCCCGACGGAGCGCGACGGGCCATGGGATCGCTCGCTGCCGGGACGCATGCGTGAGCGAGGCATGGCGCTGGTGCCCACGCTGAAGCTGTGGCCGTACGAGGGCGGCAAGCTCGCCGTGCCCCCGGCGGTCGTCGAGCGTGTGCTCGCCAACGGCGAGGCGCAGGTTCGCGCCTTCGCCGACCTCGGCGGCCAGATCCTGTTCGGCACCGACGTCGGCTACATGACCGAGTACGATCCGACCGACGAGTACGTCTACCTGCAGCGCGCCGGGCTCTCGTACGCCCAGATTCTGGCCACGCTGACGACCGCGCCGGCGGCACGCCTCGGCATGGCCGCGCGCGCGGGGCGAGTCGCGCCCGGGCTCGCCGCCGACCTCGTCGTGGTGCAGGGCGATCCCGCGCGCGACATCCGCGCGCTGGGCCGAGTGCGGTACACCTTACGGGGTGGCGCGGTCATCTTTCCGGCGGGAGAGTAGGGCCATGTCGGTCAGCCGCGCGGTGGAGTGGGGCGTCCTTCTCGGCATGCGCAAGGTCGAGACGGTCGAGCAGATGCCGGAGGAGTACCGGCAGGTCGTGCTCAAGCTCCTCTACGCGCTGGCGTCGACGGAGTTCGCCTCCGTGGAGCAGCACCAGCCCTGGATCAACAAGGGGCCGACTCCCGAGGACCGCTACATCCAGGCGCAGATCGCCGCCGACGAAGCGCACCAGGGCTTCATCGACTGCCGGCTGCTGCGCAGCTTCGGTCCCGAGGGCGTCGCGCTCGCCGACGATCTGCTCCGGCGCACGATGGGGCAGCATCCCATCGCCGCGTTCAACGTGCCGTTCGAGAGCTGGGTGGACACGGTCACCTTCTGCTTCGTCATGGACCTGGTCGCCTGGTATCACCTGCACGCCATGGAGAACTCCAGCTACGCCCCGTGGGCGCGCGAGATGACCACCATGGTCCACGAGGAGAAGTTTCACGCCTCGTTCGGCGCCCGCCGCGTGCGGGATCTCGTGAAGGATCCCGAGTACGCGCGCCTGTGCGCCGCCGGGCCGGCCCAGGTGCAGGACGCGATCGACAAGTGGTACCCGAAGGCGCTCGACACGTTTGGCAAATCCCAGTCGCGCTTCAGCGACCTGGCGGTGGCCTACGGCATCCGCCGCTGGGGCAACGCCGAGCTGCGACAGATGTACAAGCAGGACATCGACGCGCAGATTCGCGACCTCGGCCTCACCGTGCCCCCGGAGGACCGCGGCCGTACGGTGCTCTGAAGCGCGAAGCTACGACGCCTCGAGTCTGACGCCGATCGTGCCGGCCAGCCGCTCCGTGCGCTCCACCAGGCGGGGAGCCTGCATCTCGCGGAACGCATCGCGCGCGCGGCAGAGCTCTCCGCGCGCTTCGTCGCGGGCGCCGCGGCCCGCGAGCGCCTCGGCCAGCGCCAGCCGCGAGCGCGCCACCTGGCAGCGCGCGTCGACCGACGCGAACGTCTGGATCGTTCGGCGCAGTCCGGTTTCGCCCTCGTCCCGCTCGCCGCGCGCCATCGCCACCAGCGCCATCGCGCGCTCGGCGTAACCCACGGCGACGGAAAAGCCACCCGCGACGGCGGTCGCGTGGGCGCTGGTCGCGAGCGCGTGCGCTCGCTCGACCTCACCCTTGGTCAGGTAGGCCTCGCTGAGCAGGGCGGCGAGGAGCCCGTCCATCTGGCGGCCGCGGTAGCCGCCGCTGCCGCGCAGTCGTTCGAGCTGGCCGATGGCGTCCTCGAGGAAACGAATCGCGTCACCCGCGTCTCCGTTCTCGAGGTGGGCGGCGCCGAGCCAGACGGTGGCGGTCGCGAGCGCGACGGGATCCGTGGCGAGCGCGACGCCACGCTGGGCCGCGGCGATCGCGGCCTGGCCCTCGCCCATGACCGTGTGGATGCGCCCGATCATCCACGCCGCCGAGGATTGCAGGCGCATCTCTCCGATCGCCTCCCCGATCTCGTGCAGGCGCTCCATGCTCTGCAGGGCGGGGGTGAATTCGCCGACGTGGAGGAGATTCCACGTCAGGACGAACAGGGCCTGGCCCAGCCACCAGCGCTCGTCGCGGCCCTCGAGCAGCGCGATCGCGCGCCGGCCGTGGGCGATGCCCTCCTGCGCGTGCCCGGTGACGTAGCTCTCGCGGGCCAGGGCGAAGCTTGCCTGACCCATGGTGAGCGCGTCGTCGCAGCCCGTCGCCTCCTCGAGCGCACGCCGCGCGTGCTCCAGGGCCCGCTCGGACTCCCCGAGGTTGCCGCACGCGTGGGCCATCCAGAAGTAGTAGGGGCCACTGAGCGTCGGATTGCGAAGGCTCGTCACCGTCGGCTCCTGCCGCAGCAGCAGCTCCTGCGCTTCGGCCGAGCGGCCGAGCAGGGCCAGGACGTGAGCCAGCCGATAGATGACGTCCAGGCGCCGGCGCTCTCGCGTCTCGCCCGGCAGGCCGTCGGCGTACCGGAGCGCATCGTAGAGACCGCGGACCGCCTCCGGCAGGGCGTAGCTTCGCGCCGCCTTGTCGGCGAGGTGCACGAGATAGGTGAACGCCCGGGCCGGCTCGTCGGCCCGGGAGAAGTGGTACGCCAGCCGGTCGTAGACCTCGTCCAGGCGTCCGGCGTAGGTGCTCTCCAGCGCTTCGCCCACGGCGGCGTGAAGCGCCAGCCGCCGCGGAGCGAGCACGGCGTCGTAGATGGCGTTGCGGACCCGCACGTGCGTGAAGTCGAAGCGCTCGCCGACGGCGTCGACGAGGCGCCGCCGGACCAGCTCCTCGACACCCTCGGCGGCCTGGCCGCGGGTGAACCGGGCTGCCTGCTGCAGCAGGGCGAAGCTGAACTCCCGCTCGATGACCGACGCCACTTCCGCCAGCTGACGGCTGGGCGCGGTGAGCCGGTCCAGGCGCGCGGTGATCATGTCACGCACGCGCGGGGGCAGCTCGACCGTCGAATCTCCGGACGGCGCGCCGGACAGCGCCCGCATCGTCTCCACGACGACGAAGGGGTTGCCCTCGCTCACCGCGAGCACCCGGCGCACCAGCCGCGCCACTCGCGCGCTGGAGCTTCCGCCGCGGGCCAGCGCGCGGACGAGCACGGTCGTGGCGTCGGCCGACAGCGGGCCCAGCCGGACGTGGGTGACGTGCGCCTCGTTGCCGAGCTCGGCGAGGATCTGGCGAAGGACCGGGACGTCGACCAGCTCCTCGTCGCGCGCGGTGACCACCACGGCCACCGGGCGTGCGCCCAGCCGCCGCGCCACGAACGAGAGCAGGCGCAGGCTCATCTCGTCGGCCCAGTGCGCGTCCTCGAACACGAGCAGCAGGGGCTGCCGACTCGCGAGGTGACCGACGAGGCCGTCCATCGCCTCGAACAGCCGCAACGAGCTCTCGGAGGTGATCGGCGGCTGCCCGCCGCGCTTGGCCAGCTCGGGGAACACGCGCGCCAGCTCGGTCCGCCAGTGGGCGTGCCGTCGCCACACCGTGTCGGCGTCGGCCAGCGCCACCGCCGCTCGTAGCGATTCGATCCAGGGACGGAACGGCAAGACCTGCTCGGTCTCGTACGCGCGGCCGACCAGGACCTGCGCGCCGGCGCGGGCGGCCATGGCGGCCAGCGTCTCGACCAGGCGGCTCTTGCCGATTCCGGCTTCGCCGGTGACGAACAGCGCGCGGCCGTGACCGTGCCCGATGTCGCGCAGCAGCGCGTTCCACTGGGCGAGCTCGACCTGCCGGCCGACGAACGGCGTGTCGGCCTTCTCCGCGTCGGCCGGCGATCGGCTGGCGGGCGAGGCGCCGCTCGCCGTCGCCGCGGCGAGCCCGCTGCCCGCCCCGCCGGGCGAGTGCTGCAGGATGTCCTGGTACAGGCGCTTGGTGTCCGCGTCGGGGTCCACCCCGAGCTCGCGCTGGAAGACGGCGACGCAGGTTTGATACTGGCGCAGCGCCGCGCCCCGCCGTCCCTGGTGCGCATACACGCTGATGAGGGTGCGGTGGACCGACTCCTGCAGCGGGTCGAGAGCGAGGAGGCGCACCGCGGTCTGCGCCGCGCTGGGCCACGCCTCCTGCTTCGTCTGGGCGGCGAGCACTTTCGCCAGCCCGTCCACGGCCCGTTCGCGCAGGCGCGCGCGCTCGGCCACGAGCCAGGCCTCGAACGACTCCTCCCGCACGTCCACGCCTTCCAGGAGGTCGCCGGTGTAGAGCGTCGCGGCGTCGTCGAGGGTCGTCGACGTGGCCTCGTCCAGGAGATGCTCGAAACGCACGACGTCGACGTCGACCCGGCTCGCGTCGAGCGCGATCGTCTTGCCCTCGGCCACCAGGCACGACGAGCCGCGGGCCAGCGCCCGGCGCAGCGCAAAGAGCGTCTGGCTGAGACTGTGCCGGGCCTGCTCGGCCGCGGAGTCACCCCAGAGCAGCGCGATCAGCTTTTCCCGGGAGTGGAACTGGCCGGGGCGCAGGCTGAGGTAGCCGAGCAGCGCCTGGGCTTTCTTGCTGGCCAGAATGACGGGTTCCCCGGCGCCGAACCGCGCCTGGAACCCGCCGAGCAGCGTCACGCGCAGGCGCGGCGGTTGCGTCGAAGCCCGGGCCCGCCTCGCCCTCCGAACCTGGCGCTGTCCCTTTCGCTGTCGCATGGAGAACGGAGAAGTATCTTAGCCGCCTTTCGGCGCTCGCGCTGCTGACCGGGCCCCCGGACCGGTTCTTTCTTCGTGCTAGAATCCCGCAATTCTCTCGCGGTTGTGCGAACCACAAGGAGGCCACCGTGCGCACACTCAGAGGAGCCCTTCTCCTCGCTCTCGTCGCCGGCCTGCTGGCGGGTCCGGCCCGGGCGGCCGACCCAGCTGAAGATCGGCTTCATCACCACGCTGTCCGGCCCGCCGGCGTCATCGGCAAGCACATGAAGGACTCGGTCGAGCTCGCGCTCGACCATCTTGGTCGCAAGGTGGGCGGACTCGACGTCGAGGTGATCTACGGCGACGACCAGCTCAAGCCCGACGTCGGCAAGCAGCTCGCCGACGAGATGCTCAAGAAGCACAAGGTGAGCTTCGTCGCCGGCATCATCTGGTCCAACGTGATGCTGGCGGTCGCGCCGACGGTGACCGGCGCGGGCACCATCATGGTCGGCACCAACGCCGGGCCGCACGAGCTCGCCGGCAAGATGTGCAACGAGCTCTACTTCACCACGTCGTGGCAGAACGACGAGACGCCCGAGGCCATGGGCAAGTACATGCAGGACAGCAGGCTCAGCGACGTCTACGTGATGGCGCCGAACTACGCCGCCGGCAAGGACATGGTCACGGGCTTCAAGCGGTACTTCAAGGGCAAGATCGTCGACGAGGTCTACACCAAGCTCGGCCAGCAGGACTACCAGGCCGAGATCACCGCAGCTGCGCGCGACGAACCCGAAGGCGGTCTTCGTCTTCTATCCGGGCGACATGGGCATCCAGTTCCTCAAGCAGTACGCGCAGGCCGGCCTGCACGGACCAGATCCCGCTCTACTCGGTGTACACGGTCGACGAGACCATCGCTGCCGGCGGTCAGCGACGCCGCGCTCGGCAGCTACGAGACGCGCTACTGGAGCCCGGACCTCAAGATCGAGGCGAGCCAGAAGTACGTGGCCGACTTCAGAAGAAGTTCGGCTACACGCCGTCCTACTACGGCGCGCAGAGCTACGACGGCATCCTGCTGATCGACTCGGCGGTGCGCGCGGTCAAGGGCAACCTCGTCGGACAAGAAGGGCATGGTCGCCGCCATGCGCAAGGCCGACTTCAAGTCCACGCGCGGCAAGTTCACGTTCAACGTCAACCACACCCGATCGAGAACTTCTACCTGCTGAAGGCCGTGAAGGGCGCCGGGCGGCGAGGTCGGAGATGCAGATCCAGAAGACGGTCTTCGAGAACCACAAGGACTCGTACTACCAAGAGTGCCCGATGAAGTGGTAGCTGCGCAGGTCACCAGGGCGCTGACGCGCCCTTTTTTTTCTCCTGGTCGTCGAGCAGGTGCTCAACGGCCTGCAGTTCGGCGTGATGCTGTTCCTGCTGGCGGCCGGGCTCACGCTGGTGTTCGGCATCATGAACCTGGTCAACCTCGCCCACGGCTCGCTCTACATGGTCGGCGCCTACCTGCGCCGTCGCGGCCACTCGGCTGGACCGGCTCGTTCGTGCTGGCCGTCGCTGCTCGCGCCTGGCCGGCACGCTGGCTCGTCGGCATGCTCGTCGAGGTGGTGGCGCTGCGCACGCTCTACGAGCGCGACCACCTCGACCAGGTGCTCGCCACCTTCGGCCTGATCCTGTTCTTCAACGAGCGGTCGCCATCGTCTGGGGCCGGGCCGCGCTGTTCACGACGGTGCCGCGCTGCGCTGTCCGGGCAGATCACGCTGCTTCGCCGGCTCGCGCTACCCCGCGTACCGCGCGGTCATCATCGGCTGTCGGCCTGCTCGTCGCGCTGCTGCTCTGGTTCGTCGTGACGCGCACGCGCCTGGGCATGCTGATCCGCGCCGGCGCCAGCAATCGCACGATGGTGGCCGCGCTCGGCGTCAACATCCGCGCTGCTCTACACGGTGGTGTTCGGCTTCGGCGCCGCGCTGGCCGGCGCTGGCCGGCGCTGATGGCCGGGCCGATCTACACGGTGCAGCCCGGCATGGGCGAGCTGATCCTGATCCAGGTGTTCGTCGTCATCGTGATCGGCGGCATCGGCTCGATCCGCGGCGCCCTCGTCGGCGCGCGTCGATCGTCGGCATGGTCGACACGCTCGGCCGCGCGTTCCTCAAGCCGATGCTCGAGCACCCTGATCGGCGCCATCCGCGGCCAACGACGCGGGCCCGGCGCTCGCCTCGATGCTGATCTACCTGCTGATGGCGGCGGTGCTGTCCTTCCGCCCGCGGGCTTGTTCCCCGCCGTCCGCGGCTGACCATGGACTCGCGGGCGCGTGCGATCGCCGTCTCGGTGGGCTTCGTCGCGCTGGCCCTGGTGCCGGCCGCCGCCGCGGCGCTCGGCCAGCCCTTCTACCTGGATCTCTTCCGCCGCATCATGATCTTCGCCATCGCCGCCGTCAGCCTCAACCTGATCCTCGGCTACGGCGGCATGGTGTCAGCTTCGGCCACGCCGCCTACCTCGGCTCGGCGCCTACGCGGTCGGCATCCTCGCGCTTCTACGGCATCCAGCAGCGGCTGGCTGCAGTGGACGCTGGCGATCGGCGCTCTCGGCGCTCGTCGCGCTCGCGATCGGCGCCGTGTCGCTGCGCACCAGCGGCGTCTACTTCATCATGATCACGCTGGCCTTCACGCAGATGCTCTACTACCTCGGCATCTCGATCGCCGAGTACGGCGGCGACGACGGCATGCGGCTGAGCGCGGCGGAGCCAGTTCGCCGGCTCGCTCGACCTGGCCGATCCCGACGTCTTCTACTACGTGGTGCTGGCGATCCTCGCCGCTGCTGCTGTGGCTCGGCCACCGGCTGTCAATTCGCGCTTCGGCATGGTGATCCGCGCGGCGCGCTCGAACGAGGCGCGCACGCGGGCCATCGGCTTCTCGCCCTATCCGCTACCGCCTCGCCGCCTTCGTCGCTCGCCGGCGCCGTGTGCGGCCTGGCCGGCGCGCTGCTGACGCAACCACACCGAACTACCTCACGCCCGAGCTTCATGAACTGGACGCGCTCGGGCGAGCTGATGTTCATGGTGATCCTCGGCGGCATGGCGCACGCTGTTCGGCCCGGTGCTCGGCGCCATCGCGCTGCTGCTGCTCGAGGACGTGCTCTCGGCCTGGACGGTGCACTGGCAGGTGGTCCTCGGCCCGATCCTCGTCCTGTCGGTGCTCTATCGCCCGGGCGCGGACTGTGCGGGCCTGCTGCCCGGTGGCGTGCGCCGCGATGACTGACGCGCTCCTCGAGGTGCGCGGGCTCACCAAGCGCTTCGGCGCGCTCGTGGCCACCGACGGCATCGACCTCGACGTGGCCGAGGGCGAGACGCATCGCGGTCATCGGCCCGAACGGCGCCGGCAAGACCACGCTTCATCGGCCAGCTCTCCGGCGACCTGCGCCCCGACGCGGGCACCGATCCGCTTCGCCGGCGAGGACGTCACCGCGCTCGGCGCGCCGCGCGCGCTCGCAGCTGGCCTGGCGCGCTCGTTCCAGATCACCAGCATCTATCGCGACTTCACCGCGCTCGACAACGTCGCGCTCGCGGTGCAGGCGCACGCCGGCCACAGCTTCCGCTTCTGGCGTCCGGCGCGCGACGAAGCGGCGCTGCGCGAGCCGGCACGCGCGATTCTCGAGCGACGTCGGCCTCGGCGCGCGTGCCGATGTGCTGGCCGGCAACGCTCGCGCACGGCGAGCAGCGCCAGCTCGAGATCGCCATGGCGCTGGCGACGCAGCCCGCGCCTGCTGCTGCTCGACGAGCCGGTGGCGGGCATGGGCGCCGACGAGTCGCAGCGCATGGTCGAGCTGCTCGCGCGCGCTGCAAGCGGCAAGCACACGCATCGTGCTGGTCGAGCACGACATGGACGCGGTGTTCGCGCTCGCCGACCGGATCTCGGTGCTGGTCTACGGCCGCGTCATCGCCACCGGCACGCCGGAGGAGATCCGCGCCAATGCGGAAGTCCGCCGCGCCTATCTCGGCGAGGACGACGCGCGTGATGGCGGCGATCGCGCGCGAGCCTGATGCTGGTCGTCGACGGACTCGAAGCGGCGTACGGCCGTCAGCCAGGTGCTGTTCGGCGTCACGCTGCGCGTGGACGCCGGGCGGCTGGTGACGCTGCTCGGCCGCAACGGCATGGGCAAGACCACGACCGTGCGCTCGATCATGGGCATCGTCCCGTCCGCGCCGGCCGCGTGCGCTTCGACGGACGCCGCGCTGCACGGCCTGCCGCCGCTACCGCATCGCCCAGGCCGGCCTCGGCCTGGTGCCCGAGGGCCGGCAGGTGTTCCCGAACCTCACCGTGCGCGAGAACCTCGTGGCCACCGCGGGCAACCGCCGGCATGTGACCGAGCCCTGGACGCTCGAGCGGGTCTACGCGCTGTTCCCGCCGCTGGCAGCGCGCGCGCGCAGCCTCGGCGGCACAGCTCTCCGGCGGCGAGCAGCAGATGCTCGCGATCGGCCGCGCGCTCATGACCAACCCGCAAGCTGCTGATCCTCGACGAGGCCACCGAGGGGCTGGCGCCGCTGGTCCGCGTCGAGATCTGGCGCTGCCTGGCCGCGCTCAAGGCCGCCGGGCTGTCGATCCTGCTCATCGACAAGGACGTGCGAGGCGCTGACCCGGCTCGCCGACCACCACTACGTGCTGGAGAAGGGGCGGGTGGTGTGGGACGGCACCTCGGCCGAGCTGCGCGCCAGCGCCGACGTGCAGCACCGCTATCTCGGGGTATGATCCGCGCATGAGCTGGATCGATCCGAACTTCCCGCGCACGGCAACGCTGACTCCGCTGGTCGGACGCGTGCTGGGGCTTGAACCCGGGGATGATGACCGGGCCCGGCACCAACACCTATCTGATCGGTCGCCGCGACCCGATCCTGCTCGACACCGGCGCCGGTGTGGACGACTACGTGCCGCTGTTCGGACGCTACCTGGACGAGCGCGGCTGGAGCCAGCCCTCGCGCGTCGTGCTCACGCATCGTCATCGCGACCACCTGGGCGGCGTGCCGCAGCTGCGCGAGAAGTACCGCGGACTGCGCGTGGCCAAGATGATCTATCGCGACGACGGCCTGCCGGAGAACGTGGAGAACCTGGCCGACGGCGCGCGGCATCGAGGGCGACGGCGCCACGCTGGTTGCCATCCACACGCCCGGCCACGCCTCCGACCACCTCTGCTACTACCTCGAGGAGGAGAAGGCGGTCTTCACCGGCGACGTCGTGCTCGGCGGCTCGACCACCGTGATCCCCGCCGAGGACGGCGACCTGCTCGACTACCTGAACTCGCTCAAGCGGCTGCAGGGGCTGGACGTGCAGCGCATCTATCCCGCCCACGGCCCGGTGATCGAGAACGCGCAGGCCAAGCTGACGGAGTACATCGAGCACCGGATGCTGCGCGAGCGGCAGATCCTCCAGGCCCTCGGCGACGGCCTGCGCACGATCCCCACGATGGTCGAGCACATCTACGCCGAGGTGCCGAAGAACCTGCACCCGGTGGCCGCGCAGTCGGTCGCCTCGCACCTGAAGAAGCTCGCGCGGGAGGGGCGGGTGCGCGAGACCCCGAGCGCGACGCACCGTCGCGCTGGGAGCTGATTCGCTAGATTCGCTCGGAAGTGTGCCTAGCCGCGCGAGCGGCGGCGAGCGGCGTCGACGATCGCATCGAAGAGATTGCGGGCGGCCTGATCGCGCCCCACCAGCTCCTCCGGGTGCCACTGCACGCCGACCACGAAGCGCTCGTCGCCCGGCATCTCCACGCCCTCGATGATGCCGTCCGGCGCCCACGCCACCTCGCGCAGCCCATCGCCGAGGCGCTTGATGGCCTGGTGATGCATGCTGTTCACCTCGACCTCGCCCGCGTCGAGAATCCGTCCCAGCCGCGTGCCCTCGCCCATGACCTTGACGGTGTGGGTGGGCTGATCGCGCGGCTCCTTCTGGCTGTGCGTCAGCGCGTTCGGCCACTCGCTCGGGATGTCCTGCACGAGCGTGCCGCCGAGCGCGACGTTCAGCACCTGGATGCCGCGGCAGATCGCGAACAGCGGCACCTCGTCCTTCACCGCACGTAGCGTCAGGCCGAGCTCGAGCGCGTCGCGGGCAGGGGAGACGTCGTCGACCGTGGCGTGTCGCGCTTCACCGAAGCGTGACGGCTCGATGTCGCCGCCGCCGGTGAGGACGAGGCCGTCGAGCCGCGACCACAGCGCGGCCTGAACTTCGGGCGTGAAGTGCGGCGTCAGCAGCACGGGAATGCCGCCGGCCGCCTGGACGGCTCTGATGTACGTGCCGTTGACGTAGGCGCGCTCGGGAATCTTGTCGACGGTGACCGAGGTGGTGATGCCGATCAGTGGTGCAACCATAAGCAAAGCCTAGCCTTTCGCAGTATCATGTTGCAACTATGAGCCTAGACTCCGCGTCCTCCCAGGTCCGCGCGCCCTTCCACCGTCCGACCTCGACCGTCCAGACGATCGGCACTCGCTGGGCCGTGGCCGCCGGCCACTCGCTCGCCGCCGAGGCCGCCGCCAGCGTGCTGAGCGCGGGGGGCAACGCCGTCGATGCCGGGGTCGCGGGGGGATTCACGCTCGGCGTGGTCCATCCCGACATGGTGAGCGTCGCCGGGCGTCGCGCCGATCCTGGTGCACCTCGCCCGGACGGGTGAGACGTGGCAGGTCTCCGGAGTCGGGCCGTACCCGCAGGCGTCCAGCCGCGAGTACTTCATGCAGCGTCACGGCGGCCAGATCCCCGCGGGCCTGCCGCGCACCGTCGTGCCGGCCGCGCCCGATGCGTGGTGCACGGCGCTCGAGCGGTGGGGCACGATGTCCTTCGCGGATGCCATCTCGCCGGCCCTCGGCCACGCCGAGCGCGGCTTCGCGGTCTCGGCCTTCTCCGCCTATCAGATGGGCGCCAACGTCGACAAGTACAAGCGCTGGCCGAGCTCGGTCGCGCTGTACCTGCGCGATGGGCGCGCGTACCGGATGGGCGAGGTGCTGGTGCAGAGCGAGCTGGCCGACACGCTCAAGCGCATGGTGGCGGCCGAGAAGCGCGCGGGCGGCTCGCGCGTCGAGGGCATCCGGGCGGCGCGCAACGAGTTCTATCGCGGCGAGACGGCCAAGCGCATCGCCGAGTTCCATCGCGCCAACGAGGGACCGCTCGCCCTGAGCGACCTCGCCGACTTCTCGGTCGAGGTGGGCCGGCGCTGCGGACGACGTTCGGCGCGCTACGAGGTCGCGGTGTGCGGCTTCTGGTGCCAGGGCCCGGCGCTGCTGCAGGCGCTCAACATCCTGGACGGCATGGACCTGGCCGCGCTCGGCCACAACTCGCCGAAGTATCTGCACACGATCGTGGAGAGCATCAAGCTCGCCTTCGCCGATCGCGACGCCTACTACGGCGATCCGAACTTCGTGAAGATTCCCGCCGAGCGGCTGCTCTCGAAGGCGTACGGCGAGCTGCGCCGCGCGCAGATCCGCGAGAAGGCCTGGCAGGAGATGCCGCCGCCCGGCGACGCCGAGCTGCGCGCGCGACCGTGCTGCCGCTGGCCGGCGGCTCGACCGATGCGCTCGACACGAGCTACGTGGCGGTCATCGACGCCGAGGGCAACGGCTTCTCGGCCACGCCGAGCGATCCCAACGTCGACTCGCCGGCGGTCTCCGGCGTCGGCTGCGTGGTCTCGCCGCGCGGCTCGCAGGGCTGGCTCGATCCCAACCACGCCAGCGTGGTCGCGCCAGGCAAGCGCCCGCGCCTCACGCCGGCGCCGGCCATGGCGCTGTCCGGCGGCAAGGTGATGATGCCGTTCGGCACGCCGGGCGGCGACGTCCAGCAGCAGGCGATGCTGCAGGTCTTCCTCAACACCACGGTCTTCGGGATGCCGCTGCAGGAAGCGATCGAAGCGCCCCGCCTCGCATCCCGCTCGTTCCCGGACTCGTTCTGGCCGCATGCATACTCGCCGGGCAAGCTGGAGGCCGAGCGGCGCATTCCGAAAGAGACGCGCGACGCGCTGGTCGGCATGGGGCACGAGGTCGCGGAGTGGCCGGACTGGGAGTGGCGCGCCGGCGCTGTCTGCGCCGTCAAGGTTGGTCCCGAAGGCACGCGCTGGGGCGGCGCCGATCCGCGCCGCGGCGCTTTGTCGATCGCGCGCTAGTCGCGCGTACTACGCGTAGTAGAAGAGATCGCTTGGGTGGCTGGCACAGAGGCGGCCGCGCGTCCGGTCGCGAAGCCTAACGCCGCCGGCGTTCGCATTCACCCGCCGGCGCCTCGCCGAGGGCGGCGTCGCTCCGGGGTGGGGTCCGTAGGACCCGTTCCCGCCACCCAGGACCGCGCGCCCCGCGTACGGTGGAGCCCAGCCAAGGCCGATTCAACGCGACCTGCCGCCTCGTGGTCCCTAGGACCCCACCCCGGAGCGACGCCGCCCTCGGCGAGACGCCGAGCCGGTTGACAGCACGACGCACGCGGGCTAGGTCGTCGCCGCAGCCGGCTGGAGCGGGCGCGCCTTGATCGGCTCCTCGCGAATCATCAGCGACATGGCGGTGGCGAGGAAAGCCATCAGCGCGGCAGACATGAACGCCGGGCCGTAGGAGCCGGTGGCCTCGTAGACCCACCCCGCGAGCGCGGCCGCGATGGCGGCGCCGACCTGGTGGGCGAAGAAGATCCAGCCGCTGAGCTCACCCACCGAGAAACGACCGTAGATGTTGGCGGTCAGCGTCGTGGTGGGTGGCACCGTCGAGATGTAGTTCAGGCCGAAGATGGCGGCCCAGAAGTGGAGTGAGGGGACGTTCCAGACGTAGAGCAGAAAGATCAGCGACAGGCCCGCGGACGAAGTAGAAGATGGCCAGCGGAACCCTACGGCCGACGCGGTCGCAGAGCCAGCCGGAGCCGACCGTACCCACGATGTTCATGGCGCCCATCACGCCGAGTGCGGCCGAGGCCTGCATGGCGGTGAAGTTGTGCTCGAGGGCGTGCGGGATGAAGTGGGTGCCGATCATGCCGACGCTCGTGTAGCCGCACACGAAGAACGTGCCCATCAAGAGCCAGAAGGGCATCGTCTGCGCGGCCTCGCCGACGGTGACTCGGCCGGCCACTTGCTCGGCCTTCACCTGCGCGGCGGTCTGCACCTCTCCCGTGGCTCCGTACGGCCGCAGGCCGCGCTCCTCGGGTGTGTTCCTTATGAGCCACGCCGCCAGTGGGAGTACCAGCACGAGCAGACCCGCGCCGAGCCACAGCGCGCTCACGCGCCAGCCCTGGCTGAGGACGATCCAGCTGGCGAGCGGGATGACGATCAGCTGGCCGGCCGACATGCCGCCGGCGGCGAAGCCGATCGCCGTGCCGCGATGCGTGTGGAACCACCGGGCGACGACGGACGAGCCCGTGCTCAGCGCCGCCCCGCCCGCGCCGAGCGCCATGACGACGCCGGCGGTGACGTAGAGCTGCCAGAGGCTGTGTACGAAGGCCAGCGCGACGCCACCCACGCCGAGCAGGGCCATCGAGGCCACGATGATGCGCCGCGGGCCCCAGCGATCCGCCAGCCGGCCCGCGAAGGGACCGATGGCGCCGAGCAGGAGCAGCGAGATGGCAGCCGCGATCGACAGCGCGCCGCGGGACCACCCCATCTCGGCTTCCATCGGCTTGATGTAGACCGCGAACGTGGCCCGCAGTCCGGTCGAGGCCAGCAGGCAGACCGTCACGGCGCCGAGCACGATCCAGGCGGGGTGGAGACGGCGGTTCGTCATGGTCCTTAGACGGTGACACAGGAGGGAGACGATTCAGCGAGCCAATCGGCGCCCGAAGACGCCGATTGGCTCAAGTGCAACAGTGGCGCGGTGTTCTAGTTCACGACCTCCGCGGCGACCTCCTTGCGGAAGACGATCTGGTCCCCCGTGGCGTCGACCACCACGGAATCACCCTCCACGAACTCGCGCTCCAGCAGCCGGAGCGCCAGCGGGTCCTGGACCAGCTTCTGGATCGTCCGCTTCAGCGGCCGGGCGCCGTAGGTCGGGTCGTACCCCTCGCGTCCCAGCAGGGCCTTGGCCGCGTCGGTCACCTCGAGATGGATCCGCCGGTCCTCCAGGCGCCGCCGCAGGTGGGCGAGCTGGATGTCCACGATCCGCCCGATCTCGTCGCGTCCCAGCGGCAGGAAGATCACGACCTCGTCGATGCGGTTCAGGAACTCCGGCCGCAGCGTGTTGCGCAGCTCCTGCATGAGCAGCGGCCGCAGCTTCTCCGGCCGCTCGTACTCGCGGAACAGGTGGCTGCCCATGTTGGAGGTCATGATGACCACCACGTTGCGGAAGTCCACCGTGCGGCCCTGGCCGTCGGTCAGACGACCGTCGTCCAGCAGCTGCAGCAGCACGTTGAACACGTCGGGGTGCGCCTTCTCGATCTCGTCGAACAGCACCACCGAGTACGGGCGGCGGCGCACCGCCTCGGTGAGCTGGCCGCCCTCGTCGTAGCCGACGTAGCCGGGCGGCGCGCCGATCAGGCGCGCCACCGTGTGCTTCTCCATGTACTCCGACATGTCGATGCGGATCATCGCCCGCTCGTCGTCGAACATGAACTCGGCCAGCGCGCGGGCCAGCTCGGTCTTGCCCACGCCGGTCGGGCCCAGGAACAGGAACGAGCCGATCGGCCGGTTGGGATCGCTGAGCCCGGCCCGCCCGCGCCGCACGGCGTTGGACACCGCGTGGATCGCGTCGTCCTGACCGACCACGCGCTGCGCGAGCCGCTCTTCCATCTGGACGAGCTTCTGGATCTCGCCCTCGAGCAGGCGGGTGACCGGGATGCCGGTCCACTTCGCGACGGTGGTCGCGATGTCCTCCTCGTTGACCTCCTCGCGCAGCATCCGGCCGCGCTGACCCTGGTCGGCGAGCCCCCGGTCGAGCTCGGTCAGCTGCCGCTCGAGGCCGGGGATGACGCCGAAGCGCAGCTCGGCCGCGCGGTTGAGATCGCCCTTGCGCTCCGCCTCCGCCATCGACTGGCGCGCGGCGTCGAGCTCCTCCTTGATCTTGCCGATCTGGGTGATGCCGCCCTTCTCGGCCTGCCACTGGGCCTTGAGGCCGCTTCCCTTCTCCTTCAGCTCGGCCAGCTCGGCGTCGATCTTGCCGAGCCGCTCGCGCGCGCCCGGATCGTCGTGGTCACGGGCCACCGACACGCGCTCGATCTGAAGCTGCATCATGCGCCGCTCGATCTCGTCGATCGGCTGCGGCATCGAGTCGATCTCCATGCGGATGCGCGCGGCCGCCTCGTCGATGAGGTCGATGGCCTTGTCGGGCAGGAAGCGATCGCCGATGTAGCGATTGCGACAGCACGGCCGCCGCCACCAGGGCGGCGTCCTTGATCTTGACCTTGTGGTGGACCTCGTACTTGTCCTTGAGGCCGCGCAGGATGGCGATGGTGTCCTCCACCGAGGGCTCGCGCACCATCACCGGCTGGAAGCGCCGCTCGAGCGCGGGGTCCTTCTCGATGTGCTTGCGGTACTCGTCGAGCGTGGTCGCGCCGACGCAGCGCAGCTCGCCGCGGGCCAGCGCCGGCTTCAGCATGTTGGCGGCGTCCACCGCGCCCTCGGCCGCGCCGGCGCCGACCAGCGTGTGCAGCTCGTCGATGAAGCAGATGATCTGCCCGGCCGCCTCGGTGATCTCCTTGAGCACGGCCTTCAGCCGGTCCTCGAACTCGCCGCGGTACTTCGAGCCGGCGACCATGGCGCCGATGTCGAGCGCCACCAGCCGCTTGTCCTTGAGCCCCTCGGGCACGTCGCCGGCCACGATGCGCTGGGCCAGGCCCTCGACGATGGCGGTCTTGCCCACGCCGGGCTCGCCGATGAGCACCGGGTTGTTCTTGGTGCGACGCGACAGCACCTGGATGACGCGGCGGATCTCCTCGTCGCGGCCGATGACCGGATCGAGCTTGCCCTTGCGGGCGGCCTCGGTGAGGTCGCGCGAGTACTTCTGCAGCGCCTGGTACTTGTCCTCCGGGTTGGGGTCGGTGACGCGCTGGGTGCCGCGCACGTCGACCAGCGCCTTGTAGATGGCGTCCGGCGTCACGCCCGCCGCGGCCAGCGCCCGACCCGCCGCGCCGTCGCGGTCCTGGGCGATGCCGATCAGCAGGTGCTCGGTCGAGACGTACTCGTCCTTGAGGCGCTCGGCTTCGCGCTGCGCGCGCTCGAGGGCGGCGCGCAGGCGCTCGCCCAGATACTGCCCGCCGCCGCCGCGCACCTTGGGCATGCGCGTCAGCTCCGCCTCGAGCTGACTCTGCACGGCGTCGATCCGCGCGCCGAGCTTGGCCAGGATCGGGCCGACCACGCCCTCACGCTGCTCCAGCAGGGCCTGCAGCAGGTGCTCGGGCTCGACCGCCTGGTGCTCGTGGCGGTCGGCCAGAGACTGCGCGGCCTGGATCGCTTCCTGCGCCTTGACCGTGAACTTGTCCAATCGCATCGTCTTACCCTTGCGCGTAGCCGCTGCGAGGGGTCTCGCCGCGGAGCGCCTTCAATTTTTCGTAGAGAGCCTTCTCGTCGGCGCTGAGATCGGCCGGCATGACGATCTTCACGCCCACCAGCTCATCGCCGGAGCCACCGCCCTTGAGTCGGGGCATGCCGTAGCCCGGCAGCCGGAACGTCCGCCCGCTCGACGTTCCCGGCGGGATCTTCATCGAGACCTTCCCGCGCAGGGTCGGCACGTCGACCGAGGTCCCCAGCGCGGCTTCGGGCGCGGTGATCGGCAGCGTGACGTGCAGGTCGTCGCCCTTGCGCTCGAGCTGCGGGTGCGGCGCCACCGTCACGATCAGATAGAGATCTCCGCGCGCTCCGGCGCCGCGGCCTCCCTCGCCGATCACGCGCACCTTCTGACCGGTGCGCACGCCGGCCGGGATCTTCACGTCGACATCCTGGCGCCGCTGCTCCCAGCCACTGCCGTGGCACGTCGCGCACGGCTTGCCGCCGACGTGGCCGGCGCCGTGGCAGGTTGCGCACGGCTCTTCGACGTCGAACCCGAACGTCTTGCGCGCGCCGCTGTAGGCGTCCTCCAGCGAGATCGTGACGTTGGCCTGGACGTCGTGCCCGCGCGCCGACTGGCGTGCCGACCTCGCTCCGAGGATATCCTCGAGATTGATCGATCCGTCGCGCCGGGCCCGGCCGGCGCGCCCGCGCGCCCTGATCACCGAAGATCGTCCGGAAGAAGTCGGAGAAGTCGCCGCCATCGCCATACTCCACGTGGACGCCACCGGGCTGGCCGGTCGGCCCGGGCTGCGCGTAGCGCTGCCAGTCGGGACCGAGGGTGTCGTAGCGGCGGCGCTTCTCGGGATCGGAGAGGACCTCGTAGGCCTCGGAGAGCTCCTTGAAGCGGTCACCCCCTGCGTCTTTGCCCTTCGCGACGTCCGGGTGGTACTTGCGGGCCAGCCGGCGATACGCAGACTTGATCGCCTTGTCGTCGGCCGAACGTTCGACGCCCAGGATCGCGTAGTAGTCCTTGAATTCGACGCTCATCCCATAAACCTATGGTGAAGTGTAGCAGACTATCTTAGTGCTGCCACTAAGATGCAGCCAAATCTCAGGGCTCGATGGTTCTGCCCCGAGTTCTTGAGTCCTTAGCCTCGTCCTACGGTAAAGGCCACGTAGAGGGACATCTGCCCACGCTGGAGCAGCACGGTCAGGCGGTCGCCATCCTTGGCCTCGCGGGTGAAGCGCTCGTAGTCCGTCAGATTTCGGACCTTCTGCCGGTTGACCTCCCGGATCACGTCTCCGCGCTGGATGCCGGCCTCCGCGGCGGAGGTGCCCTCTTCAACGCGCGAGACGATCACGCCTTCGTTGGTCTTGAGGTTGAGCTGGCGAGCAATCTCCGGCGTGATGGGCCGGACGTCCAGGCCCAGCGCGCTCGGCGTCGTCCGGCTACCCGTCCGTTGCTGCGCCTCGCGATCGTCCGGAGCCTCGCCGATCTTCAGCTCGAGGGTACGCTCCGAGCTGTCGCGCCAGACCTTGACCTTGGCGCTGTTGCCCGGCGAGGCCAGACCCACCGCCCGCTGCAGGTCCGCCGGCTCCTCGGTCTTCTTGCCCTCGAACTCCAGCAGGATGTCGCCCGGCTTGAGTCCCGCTTTGCTGGCAGGGCTGTCCGGGACGACGTCGGACACCAGGACGCCCTTGGTGTCCTTGGCGTTGAACGAGCGGGCGAGCTCGGGGGTCAGCGGCTGCAGCGCGACTCCCAGCCAGCCGCGCGTCACTCGGCCCCGGCTGGCCAGCTCGGTCGAGATCTTCCGGGCCATGTTCGACGGGATGGCGAAGCCGATGCCCGCGCCGCCAGCCACGATCGCCGTGTTGATGCCGATGACCTCGCCCTGCATGTTCACCAGGGGACCGCCGGAGTTGCCGGGATTGATCGCCGCGTCGGTCTGCAGGAAGTCGTCGAAGGGGCCCTGCTTGAGATCCCTGGCTTTGGCGCTGATGATCCCGGCGGTCACCGTCGACTGCAGCCCGAACGGCGAGCCGACCGCGATCACCCAGTCACCGACCTGCATCCGGTCGGAGTCGCCCAGGCGGGCGAAGGCGAACTTGCCCTTGCCGTCGTCGAGCTTCAGCACCGCGAGGTCCGTCTTCTTGTCACTCCCGATGACCTTGGCCTTGTGCTTGCCACCATCCAGCGTGATGACCTCGATATCGGTGGCCTTCTCGACCACGTGGGCGTTGGTCAAGGCGATGCCCGAAGGATCGATGATGACGCCGGAGCCGAGGCTGCGCTGAGGCCGGTCCTGCGCGTCCCCGAAGAACCGACGGAAGAAATCCTCGCCGAAGAACTCCTCGATCGGCGTGCGTCCGGCGGGCCCGCCGGCGCCGCCGCGCATCACGATGTTGACGTTGATGACGGCGGGTTTGATCGCCTCGGCCACCTTGGCGAAGGTGCCGGTGGTGAGCGGCATCTGCACCGGCAGGATCGGGGCCTGGACGGGGGGAAGCGCCTGCGCGAGCATCAGCGAGCGTCGGTCGCTGGCGGTCCGGCTCGTCGCGAACGCGCCCACGGCAATCCCGACGGCCAGCGTGGCAACGACCGCTCCCACGAACGCTTTCCGCGACAGCTGCATGGCGCGCGCCCTCCTCGGACTCGCTCGGTCAGGACTCGCCGGCGAGGAGCCGCTTGAGCTTCTCACCATCGAGCGTCTCGACGCGTTTCAATTCGCCGGCGGCGTGGATCAGCACCGCCTTCTTGGCCGTGAGGAGCCCCTGCACGCGGTCGTGGGACCGGTCGAGGATGGCCCGGACTTCCTCGTCGATCGACCGGGCGGTGGCGTCGCTGTAGTCGCGGTCGCCGCCTCCACCGCCGGCGACCTTGAGGAACAGCGGCGTCCGCTCCCCGTAGGTGGCCAGCCCGATCCGCTCCGACATCCCGTACTTGGTGACCATGAGCCGCGCCAGCTCGCTGGCGCGATCCAGATCGTTGTGCGCGCCGGTGGAGACCTCGCCGTAGACGAGCTCTTCGGCCACCCGTCCACCGAGGAGCACCGCGATGCGGTCCTCCAGCTCGCTGCGGGTGAGCAGGAAGCGGTCCTCGATGGGGAGCTGATAGGTCATGCCCAGCGCGGCGACGCCGCGCGGGATGATCGTGATCTTGTGCACCGGATCGGCGTGGGGCACCGATACCGCCACGAGCGCGTGGCCCATCTCGTGATGCGCGACGATGTCGCGCTCCTTCTCGCTGAGCACCCGGCTGCGCTTCTCGAGGCCGGCCACGATGCGATCGATCGCCTCCTCGAAGTCCGCCATCTCGACGGCGTTCTTCTCCTTGCGCGCAGCCAGCAGGGCGGCCTCGTTCACGATGTTGGCAAGATCCGCGCCGGCGAAGCCGGGCGTGCGGGCGGCGATGACCGCGAGGTCGACGCCGGGCGCCAGCACCACCGCGCGGGCGTGCAGCCGCAGGATCGCCTCGCGCCCGCGGACGTCGGGCTTGTCGACGACGACCTGACGATCGAAGCGTCCCGGCCGCAGCAGCGCCTGATCCAGGACCTCGGGCCGGTTGGTGGCGGCCACGATGATCACGCCCTTGGAGGAGTCGAAGCCGTCCATCTCGGCCAGCAGCTGGTTGAGCGTCTGCTCGCGCTCGTCGTGGCCTCCCACGAAGCCGCTGGAGCCCGCCCGCGACTTGCCGATGGCGTCCAGCTCGTCGATGAAGATGATGCACGGGGCCTTGTCCTTGGCCTGCTCGAAGAGGTCACGCACCCGGGCCGCCCCGACCCCCACGAACATCTCGACGAACTCCGAGCCCGACAGCGTGAAGAAGGGCACGTCGGCCTCGCCGGCCACCGCGCGGGCCAGCAGGGTCTTGCCCGTGCCGGGCGGGCCGACCAGCAGCACGCCCTTGGGGATGCGACCGCCCAGCCGCTGGTACTTCTTGGGGTTCTTCAGGAAGTCGACGATCTCCATCAGCTCGGCCTTGGCCTCGTCGACCCCGGCGACGTCGTTGAAGGTGGTCTTGAGCTCCTTGCGGTCGTAGATCTTGTGCTTGCTCCGGCCGAAGGACAGCGCCTGGGTCGGGCCGCCTCCCACCCGGCGCATCAGGAACATCCAGATGGCCACCATCACGCCCAGCGGGATGATCCAGCCGAAGAGCAGGTCCTTCCAGAACGTCGTCTCGATGCGGCCGGCGAACTCGACGTGGTGCTGCTCGAGCTCGGCCACCAGCCGCTGCTCGTCGACGCCGGGGATGCGCGTCACCGTGAAGACGCGGACCTCCTCCTCCGAGCCGAGCAGCTTGCGCAGCCGGTCCCCGGCGATCGCGGGGGGCGTCGGCAGGGCGCCCGGCTTGGCGACGCCCCGCATCTCCCGCTCGGTCAGGGCCACCCTCTCGACCTTGTCGGCCCGCAGCAGCTCGAGGAACTTCGACATCGGGATCTCGACGGTGCGCGGGGCGAGCAGCCAGGACTGCAGCAGTGAGAGAAGCAGCACCACGACCAGGGCATAGGCCAGGGAGAACTGGATTCGCTGAGTGAGGCGCGGCTTCATCAGAAGAGCCCCCTGATGTGATGCTAGCGTCGGGGGTGGGGTGTGTCAAACCTGCCCGGCGTCTTTTCCCTTGACACATCGAGGCGTTGACCCTAAAAATCTGGCCCGGAACGCTCATGTGATTTCGCGAACAAGCTCGGCTGCGTGAGGCGTGGCAGAACGCTCGCGCGGACCGTGGTGTCAGGGGCCGAACCGATGAGATCGGGCAGGGCTGTGGGCCGGAGCGCGTGCGCGGCCGGTCTGCTGCTTGCCACCGTCGTCCTGATCCTCCTGGCGCTGCCCGTCGAAGCCCAGCAGGCGGCGAGCAAGGAGCCGGCGTACCGGGCCTTCCCGTACTTCGGCTCGCGCCTGGCAGTGTGGGCGGTGGCCCAGCTCCACCTCAACTTCGCCGCGTTCATCCTCGGCGTGCCCATCTTCGCGGTCATCATCGAGATCATCGGCTGGCGCACCGGCGAGCAGCGCTACGACTGGCTCTCCCACGAGCTGGTCAAGCTCACCTTCGCGGCCTTCTCCACCACGGCGCTGCTGGGCGCGCTGCTCCTGTTCCTGTTCGTCGGGTACTACCCGAAGTTCTGGACGTACATGACGTCGATCTTCTTCCCGACCTACTGGGTGTACGCGCTGCTGTTCTTCGCCGAGACCTTCACCGTGTACCTCTGGTACTACGGCTGGGACTGGCTGAGCGGTCCGCGCAAGGGCATCCACGTCGGGCTCGGCGTGCTGTCCAATCTCTTCGGCACCGCGATCCTCCTGGTGGCCAACTCCTGGGTCACCTTCATGATGTCGCCGCCGGCATCGACGACTCGGGCGCGCTCAAGGGCAGCGTGTGGGACGCCATCCACAATCCCACCTGGATGCCGATCAACATCCACCGGCTGATCGCCAACATCGTGTTCGGCGGCACGATCGCCGGCGCCTACGCCGGCGTTCCGGTTCCTCGCGGCCAAGACCGACGAGGAGCGCGCGCGCTACGACTGGATGGGCTACATCGGCAACTTCGTCGCCCTGTCGGCCTTCATCGTCCTGCCCTTCGCCGGCTACTACCTGGGCCGCGAGATCTACGCCTACAACCAGACGATGGGCATCACGATGATGGGCGGCTTCATGTCGTGGCTGTGGATCATCCAGGCCATCCTCATCGGCGTCCTGTTCCTCGGCTCGAACTACTACCTGTGGCTCGGCATGGAGCGCATCCCGGGCGCCGAGCGCTATCGCAAGTACGTCCCGCCGATGCTCGTCATCCTCACCATCGGCTTTCTGGTGTGGGCGACCCCGCGCACGATGGTCATCACGCTCGACGAGGCGCGCGCCATGGGCGGCACGCACCACCCGCTGCTCGGCTTCTTCGGCGTCATGTCGGCCAAGAACACCGTCGTGAACCTCATGATCCTCACGACGTTCCTGTCCTACATCCTGTATCGCCGCGCCAACAAGAGTCCCAGCGCCTCGTGGGTCCGGACGGGCATGACGATCCAGTGGGCGACCTTCGGCGCTCGCCGCCGCTCGTCGTCGTCTTCTACGGCGTCTACGGCTACTTCGTCGGAGTCGATCGTGCGCATCGGCTTCTCGCGTGTACCAGGTGCTGGCGGTGATCGGCGCCATCGTGCTCGTGATGGCGATCGACGTGCCGATGTTCAAGGGCGCGCGCTCCACCGGCGAGATCCGCTGGGGCACGATCGCGCCCCGCTCGCAGTACGTGCTGATCCTCCTGGCCGTGACCTTCACCTGGCTCATGGGCCTGATGGGCTTCGCCCGCTCGGGCATCCGCCAGCACTGGCACGTCTACGGTGTGCTGCGCGACAACTCGGTCGACGCGGTGACGCCGGCGCTGGGCTACGCCGCCAACGTGATCACGCTGGTGACCATCGCGTTCTTCGCGCTGGTGATGTTCATCTTCTGGCTCGGCGGGCTGGCCGAGAAGGGCAAGGAAGGCGCGCACGCGCCACCACCCCGCACCGGTGCTCGCCGGCGGCAGCGATCGGGACGACGCCTAGCATGCAGCGTGCCTGTCGGCCGTCAAGGTCGGCGTCTTCGCCGTCGCGGTGATGGGCGGCTACTCCTGGTTCGCCAACTCCATTCCCCAGATCGAGTCCAAGCCGCCCCAGGAGCTGTCGCTGGAGGGCGGCAACGTGACGCCCGCGCAGCTCGTGAAGGCCGGCGAGGAGATCTTCCACACCAAGGGCACGTGCGAGATCTGCCACCGCATCGGCCAGAAGGGCACGCGGGCGCCCGACCTGGCCGGCGTCGGTGCGCGCGCGGCCAAGACCGAAGCCGGGGATGAGCGCCAAGGCGTACCTGATCGAGTCGCTGCTGCAGCCCGCAGGCGTACGTCGTCGAGGGCTATCCGCCGATCATGCCCGCGGTCGACAAGCCGCCGATCGCGCTCAACCGCTCCGAGCTGTGGGCGCTGACCGCCTTCCTGGAGTCGCAGGGCGGCACGGTGGACGTGACGCTCAACGACATCCCGGCCACGGCGGGCGCGGCGGCGGCGGGCGGGGGCGCTCCGGCCGAGGTGAAGCTGCCGGGCGATCCGAAGGCCGGCGAGGCTGGTGTTCCAGGGCAAGGGCACCTGCATCGCGTGCCACAAGGCGGGCAAGATCGGCGCCTCCCCGGTCGGGCCCCGACCTCTCCCAGATCGCGAAGATCCAGACGCCCGACTACATCATGAAGAAGATCCTCGATCCCAAGGGCATGGGCACGGTGGCCGGCTTCCCGCCCGGCGTCATGCCGCAGGACCTCGGCACGCGCCTGGCGGCCAAGGAGTACGTGGATCTGGTCGCCTTCCTGCTCACGCTGAAATGAGCCGATGAACGTCCTGCGCTCGCGCTTCTTCCAGGCGGTGGCCATCTTCGTGGTGGCCTTCGTGGTGCTGCGCTTCGGCATCCGTCCGCCCGCGCCGTGGAGCGTGCTGTCGCTCTACATGTTCATCATCAGCCTGGCCCTGCTCATCTTCGTCTCGTCCGATCGCGACTCCTGGCGCGACTTCGTGTATCCGATCTGGCTGACCCTCACCGATCCCCGCTACCGCATGCTGCGCTCGGTGATCGTCGTGGCGGTGCCACTGCTGCTCGGCTACTACGCCTACACGCAGGCCGCGGCCCGGCCCCAGGCCCCGCCCGAGCTGCGGGCCGTGCATCCGGCGCCGCCGGCGTCGATCCAGTTCCGGGGCAAGGAGATCAACATCGCGGGCTTCGACAACCCGCTGCGCAAGGACGCGGCGGCCTTCAAGAAGCACGTGGCGGCCGGGGGCGACGATCTACATCCGCAACTGCGTCTACTGTCACGGCGACAACCTGGACGGCAAGGGTCACTTCGCCTACGGCTTCAACCCGCCGCCGGCGAACTTCCAGGATCCGGGCACCATCGCGATGCTGCAGGAGGCCTATCTGTTCTGGCGCATCGCCAAGGGCGGCCCGGGCCTGCCCAAGGAGTCCACGCCGTGGAACTCGGTCGATGCCGGCCTGGGAAGATCGGCTCACCGAGGAGCAGATCTGGCAGGTCATCATGTACCTGTACGACGCCACCGGGCAGCAGCCGCGCCGGTGGGAGACGCAGCCACTGATGCGGCGGCTCGCGCATCGGCACCTGGCCCTGCGTCGCCGCCTCGGCCGTGCCCGCCTTCGCCCAGGGCGACGCCAAGGCCGGCCAGACGGTCTACGAGCAGAAGTGCCTGCTCTGTCACGGCGACAAGGGGGACGGCAAGGGACCGGGTGCCGAGCACCTGGTGCCGAAGCCGCGGGACTTCACCAAGGGCCTGTACAAGATCCGGACGACCTCGAACAAGACGCCGTTCGACCAGGACCTGCTACAAGATCGTCACCGACGGCATGCCCGGGACCTCGATGCCGTCGTGGGCAGTTCTCCCCGAGAGGGACCGCGCGAACCTGGTGGCCTATCTGAAGACCTTCGCGCCGGACGTCTTCAAGGAGGCGCCCAAGAAGCTCGAGCTGCCCAAGGACGTGGCGTCCTCGGCGGAGTCGATCAAGCGCGGCAAGGAGATGTTCGAGGCCATCGAGTGTCACAAGTGCCACGGAACCGAGGGACGGGCCGACGGTCCGTCGCGGTCCGAGCTGAAGGACGAGTGGGGCCATCCGATCGCGCCAGCCAACCTCACCAAGCGCTGGACGTTCCGCGGCGGCAGCACCCGGACGGACATCGCCACCCGCCTGGCCAACGGCGTGCTGGGCACGCCGATGCCGGCGTTCCTCGACAGCGTGGAGAAGCCCGAGGACATCTGGCACCTGACGAACTTCATCCTGTCGCTCGGCCCGGAGCGGCCGCACCTACGCCACGCTCATCACGGTGGGCGCGGTGTCGGAGGCGATCCCCGACGATCCCAACGCCGAGTTCTGGAAGAAGCTCACCGGCCAGTACGTCGCCGCTCATGGGCCAGGTCATCGTCGATCCGCGGAACTTCAATCCCGCGATCGACCTGGTGGCGGTGCGGGCGGTCTACAGCGACAAGGAGGTGGCCTTCCACCTCACGTGGGACGACCCCACCGAGTCCAAGGGCGACGGCAAGCAGACGTTCGCCGACGCGATCGAGCTGCAGTTCCCGCCGCAGGCCGCCGCCGGCACCGAGCGGCCGTACTTCCTCATGGGCGACGCCAACGACGCCGTCTACCTGCTGCGCTGGGAGCAGGGCAAGGGCGTCGGCGAGGCGAGCGGGAACGGACCGGCGAAGGTCGCGGCGCTCACGGGCGGCGAGGCCACCGGCAAGGCGGTCTTCTCCAACGGCCAGTATCGCCTCGTGATGAAGCGGCCCCTGGCCGCGCAAGGGCGAAGGACGCACGAGCTTTCGGCCGGCGCAATTCACGCCCGTGGCGTTCCACGCGTGGGACGGCGGAGCGGGGGAGACCGGCCCGAAGATGTCGCTGACCTCGTGGTACTATCTGCGGCTGGAGGAACCGCAGTCGAGTCGGAAATTCATCATTCCTCCCGTCGTGGCACTCCTCACGCTGGCGGCCATGATCCTCGTCGTCCGTGCGGCGAATCGCACGCGATGACGTCGCGCTTGATTGACGGACCGACACTTTCGACATTGACGATTCAGGAGGACAACCGGTGATGCGTAAGACGTTGACGACAGGTACGGCGATCGCGCTGGTGACGCGGCGCGGCGATGTGGCTGGCGGCCACCGCCGGCGCGCAGGGCGGCGGCACCATCGAGGCCGACGTGAAGTACGGCGGCGCGCCGCAGGTCGAGAAGATCAAGGTCAACAAGGACACCGAGAAGTGCGGCACCGAGGCGGTGATCGAGAAGGTGGTGGTCGGCGGCAACAAGGGCCTGGCCAACGCGGTGGTCTCGGTCCCCGGCGCCAAGGGCGCCACCGACGGCCAAGGCGCGTGCTCGATCAGCACGGCTGCAAGTTCGTCCCGCACGTGGTGGTGATGCAGCCGGGCGAGCTCGAGGTCAAGAACTCGGACGACATCCTGCACAATCTGCACACGTACTCGACGGCCAATCCGTCCATCAACAAGGCCCAGCCGAAGTTCAAGAAGACGATGACGGAGAAGCTCGAGAAGCCGGAGTTCGTCAAGGTCACCTGCGACGTGCACAGCTGGATGCTCGGCTGGGTGGCGGTGGTGCCCGGTCCGGCCGGCGTCACCAACGCCGACGGCGTGGTCAAGATCGAGAACGTGCCGGCCGGCAAGCAGAAGGTCGAGGTGTGGCACGAGACGCTCGGCAAGAGGAGAAGGAAGTCGACGTCAAGGCCGGGGCGGTGACCAAGGTCAGCTTCGAGATGAAGGGCAAGTAGGACCGCTCCGCGTGGGCGAACGGGGGAGATCGAATGCTTGACTGGTGGCTGCCCGAGAACGTCTCGACCTACGGTCGGGACATCGACTGGTTGTTCCACCTCATCTACTACATCACCGGAGTGACGGCGATCCTGGTGTTCGCCACCATGCTGGTGTTCCTGGTGATGTACAGGGACCGTCCCGGCCGCCGCGCCCGCTACACGCACGGCAACACCACGCTGGAGATCGTGTGGACGGTGGTGCCCGCGCTGATCCTCGTCGTCCTGACGTTCCTCAGCGTGCCGGCGTGGTCGAAGATCAAGATGTCGGCCCCGCCGCCCAGCGACTTCGTGCTGCAGGTGACCGCCAAGCAGTTCAACTGGCAGGTGACCTACCCCGGCCCCGACGGCAAGTTCGGCACCGGCGATGACAAGACGCTGCTCGACGAGATGCACGTGCCGGTCAACAAGGTCGTGCACATTCATCTCAGGTCCCAGGACGTCATCCACAGCTTCTTCGTGCCCCAGTTCCGCATGAAGCAGGACGCGGTGCCCGGGCGCGAGATCGTGCAGTGGTTCGAGGTGACCAAGACCGGCAAGTACGAGCTGCCCTGCGCCGAGCTGTGCGGCTTCGGCCACTCCGGCATGCGGGGCTGGATCTACGTGCACACGCCGGACGAGTACGCGAAGTGGGCGGCCGAGAACCTCCGGGCCGAGGCCGCGCCGGCGGCCGCTGAGGAGAAGAAGGCCGAAGAGACGAAGCCGGCCCCGCCGGCCGCCGCCAAGGGAGGAAAGGCCAAGCGATGAGCGCCACCGCTGCGACCGCGCACGCGCACACCGCGCACGATCACCACGAGATGGGCTTCGTCCGCACCTACATCTTCTCCACCGATCACAAGATGATCGCCCGCCAGTTCCTGTTCATGGGCCTGATCATGATGGTGCTGGGAGGATTGCTGGCGCTGATCGTGCGCTGGCAGCTGGCGTGGCCGGAGACCGCCGTGCCCGGGCTCGGCTCGATCCTCAAGGAGACCGGCGGGATCCTGGAGCCCTCGACCTACAACATGGCGTTCACCATGCACGCCACCATCATGATCTTCTTCGTGATCATGCCGATCCTGGCCGGATCGCTTCGGCAACTTCTGCATCCCGCTCATGATCGGCGCGCGCGACATGGCCTTCCCGCTCCTCAACATGCTCTCGTTCTGGGTCACCGCCTGCGCTGGCGTCATCATGCTGTCCGGCTTCTTCGTGGAGGGCGGGCACGCCGCGGCGGGCTGGACCTCCTACACGCCCCTGTCGGCGGTGCCCGCGTACACCGGCGTGAACTGGGGGCAGAACCTCTGGTGCATCAGCCTGTTCACCATGGGCATCGGCTCCATGATGGGCTCGATCAACTACATCACGACCATCGTCAACATGCGGGCGCCGGGCATGAAGCTCTTCCGCATGCCGCTGGTGGTGTGGTCGCTGTTCATCACCGCCATTCTCCTGCTGCTGGCCCTGCCCGTGCTGACCTCGGCGGTGGCCATGCTGCTCTTCGACCGCACGCTGGGCACCAGCTGGTTCAATCCCGCGGGCGGCGGCGAGCCGCTGCTCTGGCAGCACCTGTTCTGGTACTTCGGGCATCCCGAGGTCTACATCCTGATCCTGCCCGCCATGGGCATCGCCTCCGAGATCCTGCCGGTGTTCTCGCGCAAGCCGATCTTCGGCTACCACGCCATGGCGTTCTCGATGATCGGGATCGCGTTCCTCTCCTGGATCGTCTACGGCCACCACATGTTCGTCAGCGGCATGAATCCCAAGCTCGGCATGGCCTTCACGGTCACCACGATGGTCATCGCCGTGCCGTCGGCCATCAAGACGTTCAACTGGCTGGGCACGCTGTGGGGCGGCCGCATCCAGTTCACGGTGCCCATGCTGTTCGCGCTCGGCTTCGTGTCGATGTTCGTCATCGGCGGTCTCAGCGGCATCTTCATGGCCAGCACGCCGGTGGACATCTACATCCAGGACACGTACTTCATCGTGGCCCACATCCACTACGTGGTGTTCGGCGGCTCGATCTTCGGGGCGTTCGCCGCCATCTACTTCTGGTTCCCCAAGATGTTCGGCCGGATGATGAACCCCGCTCTCGGGCACCTGCACTTCTGGGCGCACGCTGATCTTCTTCAACTGGGTGTTCTTCCCCATGCACATCATCGGGGTCGGCGGCCAGATGCGGCGGATCTACAACCCCATGCAGTACGAGTTCCTCCAGCACCAGCAGCACTGGAACGTGTTCATGACCTACGGCGCGCTGATGCTGGGCGCGACCCAGCTCCTGTTCGTGATCAACTTCTTCTGGTCGCTGTTCGCCGGGCGCAAGGCGCCGATGAATCCGTGGAGCTCGACCACGCTCGAGTGGACGGCCGCCTCCCCGCCGCCGCACCTCAACTGGGGTCCCACGATCCCGACCGTCTACCGCGGGCCGTACGAGTACAGCGATCCCGAGGCGGCCGAGGATTATCTGCCGCAGTGGCAGGCGCCAGCGCGCACAGCGGCCCGGGCGCGTGGCCACTGACGCGCGGCCACTGACGGGGGTGCCGGGGATGAGGCGGACGCACCGGCTGGCCGTGCTGACCGCGGCCGCGACTGGCGTGCTCATCGTCTTCGGCGGTCTCGTGACCAACACGGGCGCGGCCCTGGCCGTGCCCGACTGGCCCACGACCTTCGGCCACAACATGTTCCTGTTTCCCTGGTCGCGGATGGTCGGCGGCGTGTTCTACGAGCACAGTCACCGGCTCCTCGGCTCCGTGGTCGGGCTGCTGACGGTGGCGCTGGCCGTCGCGCTCTGGCCGCGCGGCGGACGCCTGCGGGCGCTGGGGATCGTCGCCGTGCTGGCGGTGATCGCCCAGGGCGTGGTGGGCGGGCTGCGGGTCGTGCTGCTCACCGACGGCCTCGCGATGGTGCACGGCCCGCTGGCCCAGGGGTTCTTCGCGCTGGTCGTCGCGATCGCGCTGATCACCTCCGAGCGCATGGCGCAGCCGGCCCCGGCGCTGGACGGCGGCACCCGCGGCCTCACGCTGGCGGCGGCGCTGCTCGTCTATGTGCAGATCGTGTTCGGCGCGCTCCTCACCCACGCCGGGCGGATCGACCTTCACCTGGTCGGCGCGCTCGCCGTGTTCGCCCTGGTGCCGGTCGTGACCGCCCGTCTGCGCCGCACCGGCGACGCGGTGGCGGCGCCGGCCGCCCGCGCCCTGCTGCTCCTGCTCGCCGTCCAGCTCCTGCTCGGCGTCGGCACCTATCTGGTCCGCTTCTCCGCGATCTGGATTCCGGGCGGGCAGCTGACGATCCTGGCGCTGCCGGTGGCGCACCGCCTGACCGGTGGTCTCATCCTGGCCGCCGGCGTGATCCTGGCGGTGCGGGTGATGACGGGCTCGCCGGTCAGCGACGGCTCCGGTCGTGTCGCAGCGCGCGCTCGGTATCGCGCGATGAGCCATCCCGGCGAGGTCGTGGTCGCCACCCTGCCGCGGGCGCGGGCCCAGGTCGTGGCCGATCTGTTCTCGCTCGCCAAGCCGCGCGTCGTGCTGATGGTGCTCGTGACCACCGTGGTCGGCTACTACGTCGGCCTGGCCGGCGCGCCGGACTACGCCGCGCCTGCTCGCGCTGCTCATCGGCACCTCGCTGGCCGCCGGCGGCACGCTGGCGCTGAACCAGTACTGGGAGCGCGACGTCGATGCGCTGATGGACCGGACGCGCACGCGCGCGCTGCCCGAGGGGCGCCTGGCGCCGCTCGAGGCGCTGCTGTTCGGCTCCGCGACGACCGCCGGCGGCCTCGCCGTGCTGGCCCTCGGCGCGGGCCGGCTGGCCGCCCTGGTGACGGCCGTGACGTTCGTCCTCTACGTGTTCGCCTACACCCCGCTCAAGCTGCGGACGCCGCTGTGCACGCTGGTCGGTGCCATTCCCGGTGCGCTGCCGCCGGTCACGGGCTGGGCGGCCGCTCGCGACGACGTCGCCGTCGGCGCCTGGGTGCTGTTCGGCATCCTGTTCCTGTGGCAGCTGCCGCACACGCTGGCCATCGCTCGGCTCTATCAGGCCGACTACGCGCGCGCCGGCGTGCGGTTGCTGCCGGTGATCGACGCGCAGGGCGGCTCGACCGAGCGGCAGATCCTGAGCGGCTGCCTGGCGCTGCTGGCGGTGAGCTTGCTCCCGACCCTGATCGGCCTGGCCGGCGGCGTCTACTTCGTCGGCGCGCTCCTGCTGGGCGCCACCTTCGCCGCGTTCGGCGTGCAGCAGGCGCTGGCGCCCTCCGCGCTCCGCGCGCGCCGCGTGCTGCTGGCCTCGCTCCTCTACCTGCCGGTGCTGCTGGCGCTGCTGGCGTTCGACAAGGCATGAGCCTCGTGATGTCCGACCTCCAGGAGCGCAATCGCTGGGTCCGGCGCATCATCCTCACCGCGGTGGCCGTGCTCGTGGTCGCCTCGTTCCTGGTGGGCATTCGCTGGTGAGCCCGCTGACCATCGACACGCCGGTCGAGCAGCTGCCGCGCACGCGGCCGCCCGGCGATCGGCTGCCTCCGCGGCCGCCGGTCGACGACGGCGATGGAGATGGCAGTCCGGGCCCGCCGCCGCGGCCCCTGCTCGACAATGTCCGGCTCGCGATGCTGTTCTTCCTGTCGGCCGAGACGATGCTCTTCGGCGCGTTCGTCTCGGGATTCTTCGTCCTGCGGCTGGCCGCGCCGCAGTGGCCACCGCCGCTGCAGCCGCGGCTGCCCGTGATCGTGACGGGTCTCAACACCTTCGTCCTGATGACCTCGAGCGCGGCGCTGATCGCGGCGATGGCCGGGTTCCGTCGGCGCGACCGCACGCGCCTGGTCCGCGGCCTCGCTCTCACCGGGGCGCTGGGCACGCTGTTCCTGGCCGTGCAGGGCTACGAGTGGGCGCGGCTGATCAGCTACGGGCTCCACGTCACGTCGGGCGCCTACGGGGCGACGTTCTACACGCTCATCGGACTGCACGCCGCCCACGTGATCGGGGCCCTGGTGTGGCTGCTGGCGGGCGCTGTATCTGGCCGCGCACGGACGCTTCCTCGACGGGCGCGCCGGGGTGCTGCGCGCCTGCGCGATCTACTGGCACTTCGTCGTGGCCCTGTGGCCCATCCTGTACGTGGCGGTGTACCTGACATGACGCGCGCACTCGCGCGGACCGTGGTGGGCGCGGTCGCGGCCGCCGACGCGCTGGCGCCGCAGATCGCGGCGGCCTGCGCCAGCTGCGTGGCATCGGCCTACGGCGACCGGGGATTCAACTGGGCCTACGTCATGCTCCTGGCGTTGCCGTTCGGAGTTCTCGTCGCCATCGCCGGCGTCCTGGCCTGGAGCGCCGGCTACCGGCCCGGCCAGCTACGCACGCTCGTTCGAACACGCATCATCGAGGAGAGGACATGAGCCAAGCCGCAACCGCACACGCGGGAGTGGAACCGGCCGAGACCCCGCTCACCCCCGACAGCTGGGGCAAGCTCGGGATGTGGATCTTCCTGGCGGGTGACGCCGTCGGGTTCGGCGCCTTGCTGGCCGCCTACGGCATCATGCGGGCGACCAGCGGGGACTGGCCCGACCCCTATCACGTGCTCGGGATCAACCTCACCGCGCTCATGACGTTCCTGCTGATCTGCTCGAGCGTCACGATGGTGAAGGCGCTGGAGTGGCTGGGCAAGGGCGACCGGGACGCGCTGCAAGAAGTTTCTCTTCTACACCGCGCTGGGCGGCGCCATCTTCGTGAGCCTGCAGGCCTACGAGTGGACGCACCTCATCCATCGCGGGCTGCACATCAACGGCAATCCCTGGGGCGCGTCGCTCTTCGGGACCTCCTTCTTCATCGTCACTGGCTTCCACGGTCTGCACGTCACCGGCGGCGTCATCTATCTCCTCGCCGTCCTCGGCGTCGGTCGCGCGGCGGCCGGCGGCGGCCACCTACAACATGGTCGAGATCGTCGGCCTGTACTGGCACTTCGTCGACCTCGTCTGGATCATGGTCTTCACCTTCATGTATCTCCTTTAGGAGGCGAGATCGATGGCGGGCGAGCACAAGCACCCCAACTACATGGCGATCTTCTGGACGCTGGCGATCCTCACGGTGGTGGAGCTCGGCGTGGTCTTCCTGCCGTTCGGGAAGTTCACCAACGGCACCATGCTGTGCGCGCTGGCCCTGGCCAAGGCGGCGATCGTGGCCGCGTACTTCATGCATCTGCGGTTCGAGACCCGCACGCTGGGGCTCATCGCCATCACGCCGCTGGCGATCGCGACCCTGCTGGTGTTCGTCCTCATGCCCGACACCTTCGCGGTGAATCACAAGACCGCCGACAAGAAGCCGGCCGCCGAGGCCCCGGCGAAGCACTGACGGGAACAGCGGGACAGGAGCGGAGCGTGCTCGATGGCCGCCGAGGCGGTCCTGACGCGGATCATCCAGGCCGAGCGCCGGGCGCTCCAGCTGACCTGCCCGCGGTGCGGGCGGGCGCCGCTGTTCCGCGGCTGGTTCCGCATGAACGTGGTGTGCGCGGTGTGCGATCTGCGGTTCGAGCGGGCGCAGGGCTACTGGGTGGGCGCGATCTACGTCAACTACGGGGTCACGGTGGCGATCGCGGTGGGCGGGTTCTTCCTGCTCCGACAGTGGCCGGGGCTGGAGACCGCCGGGCAGCTGGCCCTGTGGGTGCCGTTCGTGCTGGTGTTCCCGCTGTGGTTCTTCCGCTACAGCCGGGCCCTGTGGCTGGGGCTGGAGTACGGGCTGAACCCGGACGAAGGGTGACGAGGTGCTGAGACCGCTCGCGATGCTGGGACTGCTGACGGCGCTGACCGCCCCCGCGGCGGCTTACGACGTCGTCACCGTGCCCGACGGCGGCGTGCTCCAGGGCACGGTTCGCTTCAGCGGCACGCCGCCCCGGCTCGAGCCGACCACCGTGAGTCGCAACCGGGACGTGTGCGGCGACAGCAAGGAGTCGGAGGCGCTCGTGCTGGGCCCGGAGCGCGGCGTGCGCGGCAGCGTCATCCTGGTGGGCGGCGTGGCGCGCGGCAAGCAGCCGACGACGACCGACGTGGTGCTCGACAGCAGCAAGTGCCTGTTCGTTCCCCACGTCAGCGCCACCACGCCGGGCGAGCGGGGCCGGGTGAAGAACTCCGACGCGCTCGTGCACAACCCGCACGGTCTGCTGGGCAAGCCGACCGTCTTCAACCTGGCGCTGCCCCGCGATCAGATGATCGACATCACGCGGCGCCTGGCCCAGCCCGGGGTGGTGCGCGTGGTGTGTGACGTCCACCCCCACATGGTCGCGTGGGTGGTGGTGCACGACAGCCCCTACTACGCCGTGACCGACGAGCGGGGCGCCTTCCGCATCGAGGGACTCCCGCCCGGCAGCTACAAGGTCACGATGTGGCACGAGGGCTTCCGGCCCCGCGGCGTGGACAAGGACGGCCGCCCGCTCTACGACGAGCCGCGCACCCGCACGAAAGACGTCGCCATCGCGCCCAGGGCCACCGCGACGATTGACTTCGAGCTTCGGTGAAACCGGAGGGGAAGGGGGAACCCTCCTAGGGTTCCCCTGAGATAGAGCGGGAAGGGGGAACCCTGCGAGGGTTCCCCTCGAATAGATAGAGGGGATCAGAAGATTCCCTCCAACTAAGGAGCGAGCATGTACAAGCACATCTATGTTCCGGTCGACAACTCGGACTTCTCGAACCGGGCGATCGACCTGGCCGTCGAGCTGGGACGGGCGTTCGGATCGAAGCTCACGGGCTGTCACGTGTACGCCGCCCGGCTGCACGACTACCGGTTCAAGCAGATGGAGTACACGCTGCCCGAGGAGTACAAGGACGAGACCGAGCTCGAGCGCCAGCGCAAGATCCACGACTCGCTGATCGCCATGGGCCTGCAGCTGATCTCGGAGTCCTATCTCGACGTCATGAAGGCCAAGGCCGACGCGGCCGGTCTCTCGATTCGCGCCGCGGATGATGGACGGCAAGCACTACAAGGCGCTGATCGACGACACCCTGGCCTCCGACTACGACCTGGTCATCATGGGCGCGCTCGGCATGGGCGCGGTGAAGGACAGCCAGCTCGGCTCGGTGACCGAGCGCTTCGTCCGCCGGGTGACGCGCGACACGCTGGTCGTGCGCAACCACGACGCGCTCAAGGACGCCCAGGGCGCCATCGTGGTCGGCCTCGACGGCTCGCCCCAGTCCTTCCACGGCCTCAAGCTCGGCCTGGCCCTCGGCAAGGCGCTCGACCGGCAGGTGCAGGCCGTCGCCGTCTACGACCCGTATCTGCACTACGCGATGTTCAACGGCATCGTCGGCGTGCTGAACGAGAAGGCGTCGAAGATCTTCCGCTTCAAGGAGCAGGAGCAGCTGCACGAGGAGATCATCGATACTGGGTTGGCCAAGATCTACCAGTCGCACCTGGAGATCGCGCGCAAGCTGGCGGCCGACGACGGGCGTCGATCTCTCGATCACGCTGCTCGACGGCAAGTGCTTCGAGAAGATGCTGACGTTCGCGCGCAAGGAGCAGCCGTGGCTGCTGATCCTCGGCCGCGTCGGCGTGCACTCCGACGAGAACGAGGTCGATCTCGGCTCCAACACCGAGAACCTCCTGCGCCTGGCGCCCTGCAACGTGCTGCTGACCAACGGCAAGTTCTATCCGCCGCTCGACGTCAAGGCCGAGGAGATCATCTCCTGGACCGAAGAGGCCGAGGCACGCATGGAGCGGGTGCCGCCGCAGGTGAAGGGCGTGGCCCGCACCGCGCTGCTGCGCTACGCCATCGAGCAGGGCCACACGGTCATCACCAACAAGGTGATCGACGAGGCCATGGCCATCTTCATGCCGAGTCGCATGGCCGAGAAGATGCAGATCATGGCCGAGGATCTCGCAGTCGCACAGCTCCGCAAGGATTCGCAGGCGGCCACCGCGATCTGCTCGATCTGCGGCTACACGGTCAAGGGACCGCAGGCGGTGGTGACCTGCCCGGTGTGCTCGGCCGTCCGCCGACAAGTTCCAGGTCATCACGCGCGAGGTCGTCGAGGCGATCGCGGCCCAGGAGGGCGGCATCGAGGAAGAAGAGTCGATGCCGGGCGTGCAGGTGAAGTGGTCGGCGGATGCGCGCGATGCCCTGCGCGAGGTGGAGGACGCCTACCTGCGCCGGCGCGCCAAGGCGCGGGTGGAGAAGTACGCGCGCTCGAAGAAGATTCCGGTCATCACGTGCCAGCTGGCGCTGCCGATGATCGAGGAAACGGTCGGCCGCGACAAGCTGGGGGCCGGCTGGGACACGCTGCTGGCCAAGACCAAGTTCGAGCCGGCGACTGCGCCCGGTCGTCGACCGCGAGCGCCGGCCAGCCCGTTCACGTGGACCGAGGACGCGACCGCGCGGCTCAACCGCGTGCCGGCTGGCTTCATGCGTGACATGACCCGCGAGGAAGTGGAGAAGGTCGCGGCGCGCCGCGGGTGTCACCACCATCGATCTCGCCGTGTGCGAGGACGGTATTGGGCACGCGCGGGAGACGATGAACGAGGTGATCGCGGGGTACGTTTCGAACAAGAAGCCGCGGTAGCGGACGCGGACACGGCCGAGGGGGCGCCGGGGGGAGCGGTCCGGCGACCACGAGGTCGGCGGCGGTGGTCGCGTTGCGCGAGCTCCATCGCTACGCTTCGCGCCGGCTGGCGTTGGGAGGGAAACGGGTCGGCGGACCCACTCCCCACCGGCGCCCCCTCGGCCTCCACGCTCGCTACGGCTGCTTCCGATCCAACGACCCCGTGAACATCTCCGTGCATCGTCGTCGTCGACCTCGCCTGTCGTATCGCCGTATACGGCGTACTCGCGTGTCGTGGAATCTCACGCAGCGGTGCAATCTCGAGTGTGCGCATTGCTACATGTCGGCGCATGCGGGGGCGGACACGCGGGGCGAGCTCTCCACTGATGAGTGCCGGCGGGTGATCGACGACATCGCGCGGGTCAATCCCAACGTCTTCCTGATCCTGACCGGCGGCGAGCCGCTCCTGCGGCGGGACATCTGGGACGTGGCGGGGTACGCCTCCGAGCAAGGGGTTCACCACCGTGCTCGGGACCAACGGTGTGCTGCTGCGCGAGCGTGAGGCCAAGCTCATGCGCGAGCACGGCGTGCTGGGGGCGTCGATCAGCCTGGATTCGACCGAGCGCGCCAAGCACGACGCGTTTCGCCATCTGCCGGGCTCGTGGGACGGCGCCATGCGGGCGACGCGGGTGCTGACCGACGCCGGGCTCGACTTCTCGCTGCACATGTCGGTCACCGACTGGAACGTCGGTCGAGGTGCCGGCGATGATCGATCTGGCGCGCGAGCTGGGCGCCAAGGTCCTGAACTTCTTCTTCCTCGTCCGGACGGGGCGCGGCCGAGACCTCACCGACATCGACGCGGCGGCCTACGAGCGGATCCTGACCTATCTCGCCAAGGTCCAGGGTGTGGGCGACGGGCCGCCGTCGTTCGTGCGGCGGCTGCTCGGCATGGGCGGCGGCGAGCCGGCGGTCGAGAAGTTCGAGGACCCGTGGTCGACGCCGGTGGGCCGAGCCGACGGCCTCCTCATCCGCGCCAAGTGCGCGCCGCACTTCCGGCGCATCCTCTACGAGCTCAATCCCTCGTCGCCGCTGCTGCGCAACTACGCCCACGGCTCGTGCCCGGCCGGCAAGTACTACTGCCGGATCACGCCGACCGGCGACGTCACACCGTGCCCGTACATGCCGGTGTCGGTCGGCAACCTGCGTGACACGGGCTTCGACGACCTGTGGCGCACGGCGCCGGCCTTCGAGGCGCTGCGCGAGCCGAAGCTAGGTGGCCGCTGCGGAGCCTGCGAGTTCTCCAAGGTCTGCGGCGGCTGCCGCTGCCGCGCCTACGCCACTCACGGCGACTTCCTGGCCGAGGATCCGGCGTGCGGCTATCAGCCGGGCGGCCACGGCGGCGCGGTGATCGAGCTGCCCGCCACGCATGACGTTCGGGCTGCCGGTGGACTATCAGCTCACGTGGGATCCCGCCGCGCGCGAGCGGCTGCAGGCGATCCCCTCGTTCGCGCGCGGCATGGTGGTGAAGGCGGTGGAGGCCTACGCGCGCGGCCAGGGGGCGACCACGGTCACGCCGGAGCTGCTCGCCGACGTGCGCGCGAAGTGGGGTGGGCGGTTCCGACCGCAGGCATGAGCGCCGGTCTCGACGACCGGTTCCGGATGGCCGCCCGCGCGTACTTCGTCTACGGCCTCGTCTACCTGGTCGGCGGCCTCTGGCTCTGGCTGCACGACGTCGGCCGAGGCTTCGTGTGGAGCGTGGTGTGGATTCTCCTCGGCGCGACGCTCGTGGTGCTGATCCCGTTCCTCCTGCGTCGGCCGCGGGCCTGGTTCGAGCGCTGGATCCTCAGCCGGCGGGACTTCGCGCGCATCGTGGTGCTGTTCATGGCCTTCCGGGTGCTCGCGGTCGCCCACGTCGTCTTCCGCTCCGAGACCGCCATGGTCGCGGCGCCCTGGGGCGGACTGATCAGCTTCCGGCTCGGCGGCGCGGTGTTCATGATCGTGACGCTGGTCGCGCTCGTCCTGGTGGCGCGCGCGGCGTGGGACGAGGAGGCCTGAGCGGTCACGACATCCCCGCATCCCGCGGCCTTCGTGTGGTTTCTGGGTGGCCTCGGCTCGTGGTTCGGCGCCTTCGGCCTGCAGAGCGTGATCTTCCCGTGGCTGGCCGCGGTGGTGCTCGGCCTGCCGGCGGAGCGCCTGGGGCTCGTCCAGATGGCGCTCATGGCGCCGTCCATCGTCTTCACGCTGCTGGGCGGGGTGATCGCCGACCGCGTGGACACGCGGCGGCTGCTGTCTCGCTACCACGTGGTCGCCGCACTGCCGCCGCTCGCCCTGGCCGCCATCGTGGCCGGCGGGGACGTGTCGCCCGCCGTCCTCGTCGGCTACGGCCTGATGATGGGGACGTTCTCGGCGCTGATCGTACCCGCGCGCGACGCGCTGCTGAGCCGCGTCGCGATCGGCTGGGTGCCGCGGGCCGTGGCCGTCGCCTCCGCCGTCTCGCTCGTGTGCCAGCTGGTCGGCATCGCCATGGGTGCGGCCGCGGGCAGTCTGGGCGCCCCGGTGCTGCTGATCGCCCAGGCGGCGGTCCTGATCGGCGGCGCGATCGCCACCGCGCGAACGGTGACCGCGCCGCCACCGATCGCGCCGGCCGAGGCTCGGCTGACGGCGCTCTGGAACGGGCTGGCCGAGGCGTGGATGTCCGAGCGCATCTTCCCCGTGATGGTCGTGATGCTGGCCGTCGGCGGCCTCTTCGTTGGATCGTTCGTCGTGATCGTGCCGCTCATCGCGCGTGACGACTATGGCGCCGGCTCCGCCGGGCTGGCGCTGTTCAACGGCTGCTTCTTCGGCGGCACGGTCACCTCGATCCTGGCCCAGATCCGCCTGGCGCCGCCGCGCCGTCCCGGACGCGTCATCGTGATCACGCTCCTGCTGGGCGCCGGCGTGCTGGCCGCCATGGCCGTGCGGGGGCCCATGGCGCTGCTGGCGGCGCTGTGCGCGCTGTGGGGGATGGGCGCGGGCGTGGTGCTCACGCAGGCCCGGACCATCGTGCAGATGGCGGCGAGCGAGGCGCGCCGCGGGCGGCTCCTGGCCACCTACCAGCTCGCCATCACCGGCGGCGCGCCGGTGGGCGCGGTGGTCATGGGATATCTGAGCGGGGCGGTCGGTCCGCGCAGCGCCGTGCTCTGGCCCGCCGGCGCCATGCTGCTGGTCCTCGGCTTCCTGCTCGCGCGCTCGCACCTGTGGCGACAGCCGGCGGTGTGAGCGGTGATCATTCGTCGTAGAATCCGCCGCGTGGTGACGACCGCCGAGGTTCTCAGATGAAGCGCTACCGCGACATCGCCGGCGACGGCGGCTCGAACATCGTCGGCCAGGTCGAGGCCCAGCAAGCGCGGCTGACCACGCGACTGCGCGACGTCCGGGCCATCGTCGCGGTCGTGTCGGGCAAGGGCGGCGTCGGTAAATCGTCGGTGACGGCCAACCTCGCCGCCGCCTGCGCGCACGCCGGTGAGCGCGTGGGCGTGCTCGACGCCGACCTCAACGGGCCCACGATGGCCAAGATGCTCGGCGTGCGCGGCACCCCGCTGGTCGTCGGTGCCGGCGGGGTGACGCCGCCGGCCAGCGCGCTCGGCATCCGCGTGATGTCGATGGATCTGCTGCTGGCCGACGACGCCACGCCGCTGGCGTGGCAGGCGCCCAGCCAGGCCGAGGCGCACACCTGGCGCGGCGCGATGGAGGCCAACGCCCTGCGCGAGTTCCTCGCCGACACCGAGTGGGGGACGCTGGATCTGCTGCTGGTGGATCTGCCGCCGGGCACCGATCGCCTGGCCACCGTGCTGGGCCTGCTGCCAGCCCTGTCCGGCACGATCGTCGTCACGATTCCCTCGGACGTCTCGAGCCTGGTCGTGCGCAAGTCGATCACCGTCGCGCAGCAGGCTTCGGCGGCGGTGCTGGGCGTGATCGAGAACATGGCGGGCCTCTTTCCGGGCGCCGGCGGCGAGCGCCTCGCGGCGGACAGCGGCGTGCCCTTTCTCGGGCGCGTGCCGTTCGATCCCGCGCTGGCGGCCGCCGCCGACCGCGGTGAGCCCTACGTGACCGGCTCGCCGGAGGCGCCCGCCGCACGCGCGCTCACGGCAATCGCCGCCGGGCTGCGAGACACACTCGCCGCTGCGCGCTCGTGACCGCCCGCTTCTGCCTGCTGTGCGGCGGGCGGCTGGTCTCCGTGCGCGACGGCGACCACCGCCGCCGTCGCTGCCGGCGCTGCGGCTGGACGTACTACGGCAACCCGGTGCCGGCGTGCGCCGCCGTGGTGCTGTCCGGGGGCCGGCTGCTGCTGGCCCGACGGGCCCGGCCACCCTACGCGGGCATGTGGGATCTGCCCGGCGGGTTTCTCGAGGCGGGAGAGGAGCCGCTCGGAGCGCTCCGTCGTGAGCTGCGGGAAGAGATCCGGGTGGGCGTCCGACGCGCTCGGCTGATCGGGTTTGTCACCGATACCTACGGACCTGGCGGCGTGGTCGTGCTCTCGGCCGTCTACCGCGTCACGCCGACGTCGACCCATGTGCGGCCCGCCGACGATGTCTCCGAAGCTCGCTGGTTCAGGCGGCGCGAGATTCCGTATCGGCGGATCGCGTTCCCGGCCGTGCGCCGTCTGATCCGTCGCTATCTCGAGGGGGCGCGCTAGGGGAAGGGCGGAAGGGGGAGACGGCTGGGCGCGGGCCGTCAGGCCCGCGCCCAGCCATCGCCGTTACGGGCAGGAGACGCCGGGCGCGAGCTGGTAGTTGCTGACCTTGTAGGTGGCGACGAAGTCGTCGTCCCACGAGGCCAGACGCAGCGCGCCGAGCGCGGTCTCACCGTCCCAGGCCAGGATGCGGGCCCGCGAGGCGAGGTCACGCGAGGACAGCCGGCCGCTGAGGTACTCGGCGACGGTCGGCTTGTCCAGGAACACGGCAATGGTCTCGTGGACCGGACGGTCGCCCTTGGCCGCCGGCGTCTGCTTCAGCCACTCCAGGATGACCGTGAAGCCGTCCAGGTTGGGATCGGCCATCAGGCCGGGCGGGCTGGCCAGCCGGCGCAGCATCGGGCCGACGTAGCGCGAGAACATGCGGGAGGCGCGATCCTCGACCTTGTAGGCGGCGAACTCCGCCGAGGGCTGCTGGTCGATGTAGAGGTTGATCGAGAGATAGCGCGTGTCACCACCGGTCATGTGCTTGGGCTTGTAGAACCCGATCGCGTTCTTCTTGACCTCGACCCACGGCACGCAGTGGTAGATCTTCGCGCTGATCTCCCGCAGCGGTGCCTGGTAGGTCTGGGCGAGGCGCTTGCCCTTTTCCGACGTGTGCATGTCGGCGGGCATCACGCCATCGTCGGACGGCGCCGCGGCCGAGGCGACGGGTCCCAGCAGAAGGGCCAGCGCCATGAAGCCGGCCGCGGCCAATCCGCGGGTGTGCGTCGTAACAGCGTGGGCGGTCCATGTAGTGTTCATGCTGGTCGCCTCTTGCAGTGCTGGTGCCATGCCCCGTTAGGTGTGGAATGTCACCGGCTTCGGCCCGTGCTGCCGACGGCCGGCTGACAGCCGATCAGTCGTGCTGTCACGCTGCTGTCAGGGCTCCTGGATATGCTCGCCGTCGCCGTGTTTGTCGGGTCCACGCATCGTGTTCCACGAACCGCCGCTATGCTACCCGCGGCGCCACGCTGTTTCAACCATGATAAACTTCCAGCACCCCATGAGTGCGCTGACGATCCGCACACTTCCGCGTAACCTGCGCCGCCCGATCCTGATCACGGCCTTCAGCGGCTGGAACGACGCCGCCGAGTCGGCGACGACCGCCGCCCGCTACCTGGCCTCGACCTACCAGGCCGAGAAGTTCGCCGAGATCGACCCCGAGGAGTTCTACCACTTCGGCCTGACGCGCCCCACCGTGCGCTTCAAGCCGGACTCCTCGGGCGAGCGGGAGATCGTGTGGCCGGTCACCGAGTTCTCCGTGGTCCGCGCGGCCGAGCTGCCGCGCGACCTCGTGATCGGGGTGGCCTCCGAGCCCCACCTCAAGTGGCGGACCTACTGCGCCACGGTGCTCGAGCTGGCGCGGCAGTGCGAGATCACCCTGGTTCTGACCCTCGGCGCCCTGCTGGCCGAGGTGCCCCACACCCGGCCGGTACGGGTCGGCGGCAGCGCGTCCGATCCGGAGCTGGCCGCCCAGCTCGGCGTCCGCCCGAGCCGGTACGAGGGACCGACGGGGATCGTCGGCGTGCTCAGCACCGCCTGTCGTGAAGCGGGGCTGACGACGGCGGGTCTGTGGGCCAACGTCCCGCACTACATCTCGGGGATCGAGAACCCGAAGGCGACGCGGGCGCTCGTGCACCGGGTGCTGACGCTCATGAACGTGCAGGCCGATCTGACCGATCTCGACGAGGCCACCAAGCAGTTCGACCAGAACCTGGCCGAGATCGTCGCCCAGAACGCCAAGATCAAGTCCTACGTCACCAAGCTCGAGTCCCGGGCCAGCGAGGAAGAGGAGCAGGCCACGCCGGGCGCCAGCGATCTGCCGCCGGCCTCGCAGCTGGTCGACGAGATCGAACAGTTCATGCGTCAGCAACGTCCGGAGTGACGCGCTCTCCGCTCGCCCTGGCGGTTGTTCTCGCCTGCCTGCTGATCCCGCCCTCCGTCGCGCTGGCCGTCGACCGCCCGACGGTGTCCTGGCATCCGGCCAAGCTTCGCCCCGGCGACGTCGCGTGGGTCCTGGTCCAGGGCGTCGCCGACGGCGCGCCGATCGAGGGCTCGCTCGGTGCGCGCTCGCTCGCTGTTCTTTCCCTACGCGGGCGGCCAGGCCGCGGTGGTGGGAATCGACCTGGAGACCAAGCCCGGACCGCACGCCTGGCAGCTGGCGATCCTCGAGCCCGGGCGCGAGCCCCGTCGCCTGAGCGGCAAGCTGACGGTGAGCCGCCGCGACTTTCAGGTGCAGCGGCTGACGCTGCCGACGGCGATGGTGGACCTGGACCCCGAGACGGAGCGTCGGGCGGTCTCGGAGGGCGAGCGCCTGCGCACGCTCTACCGCACGATCACGCCGGAGCGTCTGTGGCGCGGGCGCTGGGTGCGTCCGGTCGCCGGCCACGAGCCCGGCAGCGGGTTCGGCTCCCGCCGCGTCATCAACGGCCAGCCGCGGGCTCCGCACACCGGCATCGACTTCTCGGCGCCGCGGGGCACGCCGGTGGTCGCGGCGAACAGCGGCCGCGTGGCGCTCCTGGGCGACTACTTCTTCCCGGGCCGCCTCGTCGCGCTCGATCACGGCCTGGGCCTCTACACGCTGTACTTCCACCTGGACACGGTGGCGGTGACCGACGGCGAGCGGGTGGAGCGCGGACAGGTGATCGGCACGGTGGGCTCCACCGGCCGGGCGACCGGTCCGCACCTGCACTTCGGCGCCCAGGCGAGCGTCGCGCGGGTGGACCCGGCCGCGCTGCTAAGCCTCGACGTCCACGACTGACCTCGGCGCGGCCGCGGCGCACCGGGCGACGCGCGCGCGCCGGCGCGCGGCCTCCGCCGCCAGCGCCCGGTTGGACGCCACCGCGAGCGTCGACCGCGCCAGGATCCCACGCACCGTCGCCCGCGACACCTTGACCGGCGGCGTCGCGGCGAGCGGGTTCGGATGGCGCGCCAGCGCCTCCAGTGTCGCCAGGCCGATGGACAGTGGCCACACGCAGGCCAGCCGCATGCGCCACTCGCGTCGCGGGATCGCCAGCGTGTAGCGCCAGGCCTCGTCGTAGTGGCCGAGCGCGATGTCGAGGAGCCGGGCCAGCAGCGGGCGCGCCCGCGCCGCGGCGGCCGGATCCAGCAGGTCGGTCGGCGCCAACCCCAGCGTCGCGAGCTCGGCGGCCGGCAGGTAGCACCGCCCGTTGGCCAGATCGGCCGGGACGTCACGCAGCACGTTCGTCATCTGCAGCGCCTTGCCGAATCGAACGCCGCGCGCTCGCATCGGCGCCGGCTCCCAGCCGGCCAGTCGCGGGCGATGCGCCAGGTGCACGTCCGTCCAGAACTCGCCGACGCAGCCGGCCACCAGGTAGGTGTAGCGGTCGAGCTCCGCGAGCGAGTCGAGCGCGGCGAGGCCGCGAGCATCCTCACCCGGGAAGCGCGTGAGGTCGAACAGCATGCCGTCGGTCAGCGTCGTGAGGACTGAGCGCACGCCCGCCAGGTCGGCGGCGGGCAGACGGCCGACACGGTCCAGCGTCTCGTCCACGCGCTCGAGCAGTCGCCGCTCGGCGTCGTGCTCCTGCCGCGGCGCGCAGGCCCGGGCCACCGCACCGGCGTCGCCCTGTCCGGCGTAGGCCCGGCGCAGCGCCTCGAGGTGGAGGATCCGCGCGGGCCGCTCGATCAGCCGGGTGTCGGCGACCGTGTCGGCCGCGCGAGCCAGCAGATACGCCAGGCCCAGCGGCTCGCGAAGCGGACGGGGCAAGATCGCCAACGAGAGATAGAAGCTTCGGCTGACCTCGCGGAGCAGGTCGCCGAGAAGCTCGTCACGGGTTCCGGGGCGGCTCAACGGATGCTCGCCATCGCCTCCCAACTATAACAACGACTTCGCCGGCATCTTGCCGGGCCGCGGGGGGATTGCGGCGTCGACGGTAAGAATGCGTAGATTTTTCAACCGAGCGGACTTGGTGGCACCCCCGTTGCTCCGCTACCGGGGCGGGAGGTGCAGCGATGGCGCAGACGGCGACCAACAGTGCGGGTGCTGGCTCGACGGCGGTCCTGATCCTGCTCGTCCTCGGGTTGCTGGTGGTCATCGGAGTCGGCGTGAAGATGTACGACCTCAAGCGCAAGCGCGAGATGGAGGGCGTTGCCCTGCAGGCGCGGCTGTCGGACGCGCTGATGCGGGAGCCGGACCTCATCAGCCTCGCGGTGACGCCCACCGCCCACGTGCCGTGGTGGTCCGGGACTCCGGTGCGCCTCGAGATAAGCGGGCGCGTGCCGACCGCGCGAATCGCGCGAGCAGGTGATCCGCCTCGTGGACCGCGAGGCGCGGCAGATTCGTCAGGACGTGACGCTGGTCGATCGGCTCCAGGTGGACGCCGCGGTGAGCCGCGCGGCCTGAGGCGTCACTCGTAGTCGAACGGGCGCTTCGGCGGGTCCGGGGAGTCCTTGGCCTTCTTGAGGCCTTCCTGGAACTTGCGGTCCAGAACCTTGCCCTTCTGCGACTCGGCCTGCATCTGCTGGCGGAAGCGCTCTTCACGCTCGGCCGACTTCGACTTCATCACGTCGAAGGCGGCGCCGAGGTCGCCGACCGTGCGCTTGGGCGGCGGCGCCTCGTGGGCGATCACGGCGCCGAGTTCGGGATCGATCGTCAGCTTGGCGTTGCAGCAGGGGCAGGCGACGACGAAGGACTGAGGCGGCATGGCGCCAACGCTAGCAAGGGGCCTCGGAGGGGTCAAGGGGCGTAGAATCGGGCCGATGGGCGACCTCGCCAACGAGTTTTCCTGGTCGCGGAGTCGGGACGCCACCTTCCAGGATTGCCGCCGCAAGTATTTCTATCACTACTACGGCGCCTGGGGCGGCTGGGAGGCCGAGGCGCCGGCCGACATCCGCCGCCTCTACGTGCTCAAGCAGCTCGCCTCGCGCCAGATGTGGGCCGGCCGCATCGTCCACGACGCCATCGAGATGGCGCTGCACATCTACCGGGAGGGTCGCGAGGTGCCGGCCGAGCCGTTCATCGCCGACGTGGTCGAGCGCATGCGCGGCGAGTGGCGCAGCTCGCGCGACGGGCGCTATCACGCCACCCCCAAGACGCTGGCGCTCTTCGAGCACGAGTACGCGCGTGGGGCTCAAGCCGGAGGTCTGGCAGGCGCTCAGCCGTCACGTGCAGTCGTGCCTGCGTAACTTCTTTCGCCTGCCGCTGCTGGCCTCCGTGCGGCGCACCGCGCCCGAGCACTGGTCCATCGAGCACTGGTCGAAGGTCTTCAACTTCGAGGGCACGCCGGTGTGGATCGCCCCCGACTTCGGCTTCTGGACCGTCGAGGGACGGCTGGCGCTGGTGGACTGGAAGACCGGAGCCGCCGACATCGAGGCCACGTCCTTCCAGCTTGGCTGCTACGCGCTCTACGCGCGCGAGATGCTCGGCGTCGAGCCGGCCCGGGTGGATCTGCTGCAGGTCAACCTCCGCGAGCCGGAGGTGACGCCGCTCACGTGGGACGACGGGCGCCTGGAGGAGATCCGCCAGCAGCTCCGGCTGTCCATCCGCTCGATGCGCGCCTATCTGGCCGACGCCGACGCCAATGTCGCGCGGCTGGACAATTTCGAGAAGACCGAGGAGCTGAGGATCTGTCGCTGGTGCAACTTCAAGAAGGTCTGCCGGCCGGAGCTGCTGCAGCCGGCGGCGACTGCTGCCGGGTCGAGCGTCTAGCTTCGGGCGGCTGCGCTAACTACGTGGGGAGTCGGGCGGACGTGGGGAGTCGGGTATGGAGAGGGGGCTGGGGACCACGAGGCTGGGGGCCGCTTCGGGCCCGCCGTGGCTGGGCTCCACCTCGGGCGGGGCGCACGGTCCTGGGTGGCGGGAACGAGTCCCCAGCCCCCTCTCCATACCCGACTCCCCACGTCGGCAACCCTGCGAGCTTCGGAGCGAAGACGGTAGCTCGGCGAGGTACTGTCGATGAGCGCTGCGCGCTCGCAGCTCTTACTGCGGTTGTCGGCTCCCTAATCGTCTGCTACTAACCATCTCCTGCCGACTAGACGTCTCCTGCCGACTAAGTAGACCTGCGACTAGAGATCGACTAGACCGGCGGCTTGGCTAGGCGAGCAGGCCGAGGGGGCGGGGGGTGGGCGACCAGCCGGGGAAGAGCGGTGCCGTCGCCGGCAGGGCCAGGTGGCGGGTGGCGATTTCGTTGAAGAGGGCGCGGAAGTCGGTGGTCACGGCGAGGTCGCGGCCTTCGTAGCGTTGTTCGGGGGCGAGGCCGGGCCAGCGGCCGTAGACGTGGCCGCCGCGGATGGCGCCGCCGAGGGCGAGCATGGCGGTGGCGTGGCCGTGGTCGGTGCCGCGGTTGCCGTTCTCGGCGACCGTGCGGCCGAACTCCGACATGGTGAGCACGACCACGTCGGCCATCCGGTCGCCCAGATCCTGGGCGAAGGCGGCCAGGGCGGCGCCGAACTCGCGGAGCCGGTTGCTCAGCTGACCCTGCTCGGCGCCCTGGCCCACGTGCGTGTCCCAGCCCTCGACCTCGGCGAACGCGATCTGCAGGCCGACGTCCGCGCGCGACGAGCTGGGCGATCTGCCGCAGGGCCTCGCCGAAGCGCCCGCGCGGATAGTCGGCGCCGTTGGCCGGTGAGAGCCGGGCGGCGCCCGCGCTCTTGAGCAGCTTCACCGCCTCGAACGTCTCCCGCCCGGTGCCGTGCAGCAGGTCCTGCACGCCGTCGGCGTAGAGCGACTCGAAGCCGCGGCGGGCCACCCCCGACGGCGCCCCCCGCACGTCGAAGCGGTCGAGCGAGCTCATCGCGAGCGCGCCGGCGTCGCCGCGCAGGCTCCGGGGCAGCCGCGAGGCGAGCGCGACCGATCGGAAGGGTGAGGCCGAGGAAGTCGGTAGCGCGGCCGCGGCGCGGCCCAGCCAGCCGTCGGGTGTGCTCTTCACGCCCGGCGTGCCGCTCTCCATGTAGTCCTGGGCGTCGAAGTGCGAGCGCGTGGTGTCGGGCGAGCCGCAGGCGTGCACCACCGCCAGCGTCTTGCTCTCCCACAGCGGCTTCAGCGGGGCCAGCGACGGATGGAGCGCGAAGTAGCCGTCGAGGTCCAGCGCGGTGGCGGTATCGCCCCGGCGCGGCGGGGCCAGCGCGATGCTCGACCGGGAGCGCGCATAGGCGGGATCGCCGTGGGGCGCCACCATGCTGAGACCGTCCACCGCGCCACGCTGGAAGATCGCCACCAGCACCTTGCCCCGGCGCTCGGCGCCCTGCGCGGCGCGGACCAGGAACCGGGGCGGAGCCGCCACCGCGGCCAGCGCGCAGGCGCCGCTTTTCAGAAGCGCACGTCGGGTCAGCATCATCGCCGCTGGAACTCCGGCGATCCCAGGACCAGCGCGGCCAGCTTGTTCACGTCGGTGTTCGCGGGACCCCGATCGTCGGCGCTCAACCGCGTGATCTCCGGCGTGCCGAGCTGCGCGACGAGCACCGCGCGCGTCCCGGCGCTCGGCTCGCCGTGGATCAGCGCGGCCAGCAAGCGCTCGAGCACGACCTCCGGCCGCTGCCGATCCGCTTCCGAGACGAGTGCGCCCACGTCCACGCTCACGCCGGACACCCGGCCCTCGCTCAGCGCCAATGCGAAGTTCATCCGCGCCAGGAGCGTGCCGGGATTGACCCACGCCTCCGCGCGGTCGGGGTAGCCGGTGGGCGGCTGCGCCTCGTAGAGGCCCTCGCCGATCTCCGCCGAGGCGCGGGCCAGCGCCATCGCGCCCCGGGCATCGGGCGTCGCGCCGAGGGCGCGCACCGCGCTGACCACGAACTCCGTGGGCTTCTTGATCTTGGCGCCGGCGGTGTCCGGGGCCAGGAACTCCGGCGAGGTGAAGATCACGCGCAGCATGGCGCGGATGTCGCCGCCGGTGTCCTGATAGCGGACCGCGACGCGCTCGACCAGCGCGGGCGGCGGATCGTCGGCCACGAACCGGCGGACCAGCTTGCCGGCGAGAAAGCGCGCCGTGGCGGGGTGCCGGGCCAGCATGTCGAGAATCGCCTCGCCGTCGCGCTCACCGCCGAACTGGATCGTGCGTCCGAGCACGACCTTGGCGCCGTAGTCGTGGGTCGCGGACCGGAACACGAAGCGCGCATCCGCGCGGGGGCGGTCGATCGTCCAGCCGGTGAAGGCCCGCGCGACCTCGGTGACGTCCCGCTGCGTGTAGCCGCCGTCGACGCCGAGCGTGTGCAGCTCCATCAGCTCGCGGGCGTAGTTCTCGTTGAGCCCGGCCCGCCGGCCCTGGTCGGGCCCGCCACGCCGGACGAAGTCCGGCCGCGTGCTGAGCCAGTTGTCCAGGTAGAAGAGCATGGCCGGATGCCGCGCGCTCGCCCGCAGCAGCGTGGGGAAGCGGCCGAGCGCGTTGGGGCGGATCACCGTGCGCTCCCAGTCGGGCAGGTACCAGCGCAGCTCGCCCTTGCCGGCGAACACGTTGAAGTGGTTGAGCCAGAAGTCGACCATCACTTCCTGGAGCTGACGCTCGGCGGTGACCGCGCGCAGCATGCGCGCCGTCTGCAGCTCGCCGACGATGCGGGCCGGCCGCTTGTCCATCGGGTACTGCTCGCGCATCTCGCGCGGCGACATGTCGCCCCGGGCGAGCTTCTGGCGGGTGTCGGCGTCCGGCCGCGGATACGCGCGCTGCAGCTCGCCGATCGACATGGTGAGCGTGGGCAGCGTCGCCAGGCCGCGCTCCACCGCCCGGTCGTCGATCGTCTCCGGCTGGAGCTGACGCTCGAGCCAGGCCGACAGGCCCATCGCCTTCACGCGCTCGATGTCGCCCGGGCGCGGGCCGTACGTCACGCGCCGCAGGATGTGGGCGAGCGTGGCGTCGGTGGCGGCGCCAGCATTGCTGCTCTGGGCGGCGGCGAGCGTGTTGCCGAGGGCGGCCACCGCGAGAACGAGGAGGATGAGGCGGCGGATCATCGCTGACCCTCCTCGTGACGGCGCTCGCGGCGCAGGCGCTGGCGTTCCTCGGGCGGTAGCGCGCGCAGCCGCTCGCGCTCTTCCGGGGGCATGCGCTGGATGCGCTCGCGCACGCGCGCCCGCTCCTCCGGCGTCATGCGCTGCCAGCGCTGATAGTTCTCCATCACGCGCTGGCGCTCCTCCGGCGGCAGCTGCTGGAACTGGCGGAAGCGCTCCTGGATCCGCTCGCGCCGCTCCGGCGGCAGGCGCTGGAACCGCTCGTAGGCCTGCTGCAGCTCCTGCCGGCGCGCCTCGGGCAGCTCGTTCCAGCGCCGGAAGTCCTCCATGATCTGACGCTTCTCCTGGGGAGGCAGCGCACGGAAGCGCTGGAGGTTCTCGCGCGCGCTCTTGCGCTCGGCGGGGGAGAGCTGGCGCCACTGGCGGTAGTTCTCGATCACGCGCTGGCGCTCCTCGGGCGGCATGTTGCGCCAGCGCTCGAGGTTGCGCTCGACCACGGCCCGCTCGTCGGGCGTGAGCGTGTCGAGGCCCGGGGACCGCCGGGGTCTGGGCCCACGCGACACCGGTCGCGACACCGGTGACGATCGCGATCAGCAGGAGCGCGGCGAGCGCGCGGCGGCTCAACTCAGCGATCCTTGACCGCCGGCGGGGCCGGCGTCGGTGGCGTTGCGGTCGCAGGTGCCGGGGGCGCCGGCGGTGCGCCGGGTGGTGGCGGTGGAGCTCCGGGTGGCGCCGCCGGAGCTCCGGGTGGCGCCGCCGGAGCTCCGGGTGGCGTCGCCGGGGTGCCCGGTGGCCGCCGCGCGGCGGCGGTCGGCGTCTCGTCGAGCATGCGAAAGAGCTCGATCATGCGCAGCCGCTCGAACAGGCTCATCCGGCGCATGAAGTCGCGGTCGCGCGCTTCGGGCTGGGTGAGGATATCGAGGTCGAGGAGCATCTGCGCGTCCGGCGTGTCCTCCGGGGCCGCCTCCCCGCGTGAGCCCGCCAGGGCGGTAACGAGCACGAGCAGGCCCACGCGCGTCCACCGCACTCAGCGGGTCCCGATCCGATCGAGCTGGCCGATCACGTCGAGGTCCTCGAGCAGATCGAGGCGCTCGACGACGCGATACTGTTGCAGCAGGGGGAGCCGCGCGCCGAGCACCGTCTCGTCCAGCGTCGCGAGATCGGTGGGGCGGCGGTCGGAAGTCTGCAGCGTCAGCAGCAGGACGACGGTGGCCAGCGCGGCCGCCGCCAGCGCCGGCCACGGCCGCATCCACCATCCGCGCGGGCGCCGCGCCACCTTGGCCCGCAGCTCGGCCTGGTAGCGTCCCCAGTCCACCGGGGGCGCCGCGGGCCGGCCGGGGGCGAGGGCGGCGAGCACGACGCGGCTCTCCTCGACCGCGCGGCGGCACGCATCGCACCCGTCGAGGTGCGCGGCGATGCGCGCGCGCTCGGCCGGCGCCAGCGCTCCGCTCAGATAGGCGACGACGTCTTCGTCCACATGCATGGTGTCAACCCTGACCGATCGTCTTGCGCAGCGCGCTCACCGCCCGGTGCAGGTGCACGCGCACCGTCGCCTCCGAGCACTGCAGCACGGCGGCGATCTCGCTCGTCGACTGCTCTTCCTGCACGTGCAGCAGCAGCGCGGCCCGCTGCTGGGGTGAGAGTCGATCCACCGCGCCCCACAGCTGCGTCATCAGCCGCTCCTGGCTCAGCGTATCGGTGGGATCGACCACCGGCGCTGCTTGCCGCTCGAGCACCCCCCGCTCGGGGTCATCGCCGATCGCGTCACGAACCACCTGCCGCCGCCACCAGCCACGGCGGCGGTGGTCCAGGCACAGGTTGACCAGCACTCGATAGAACCAGGTCGAGAAGCGCGCGTCTCCACGGAAACTGCCCGCCGTCCGATAGACGCGCAGGAAGGCCTCCTGCGAGAGATCGCGCGCGTCCTCCGCATCCCGCAGCATCGACCACGCCAGCCGGTACGCGCGGCCCTGGTAACGCGCGACGAGGAGGTCGAACGCCGCCTCGTCCCGCTCCGCGACGCGCCGGCACAACATCTCATCCGAGATCTCCTGATTCAACGCGAATCCCGACGTTTACCATCCTATCCTCTGAACACTGGACCCCGGAAGACGTTACGAGCCGTTCCGATCGCGCCGCAGCTCGCGCCGATCCTGATGCAGATCGCGGACGTCGTCGCGCCGATCGCGCCGGTCCTCGTGCAGCTCCTTGCGGTCACCGTGGATCTCCTGGCGATCCTGCTTCACCTCGTCGTACCGACCCGCGCGGCGGTCGCGCGCGAGCTCGCGGCGGTCGCCGGCCAGCTCGCGGTGGTCCTGGCGGATGTCGCGATTGTCCCCGCGGATCTCCCGCCGGTCCTGACGCACGTCGCGACGGTCGCGTTCGATCTCACCGGCCAGCGCCGGGGTTGCGGCCAGCGCCGCGACGAGCCCACCCGTGATCACCCATCCCGTCAGTCTCATGGCACTCTCCTGTCGAGTGTGTGGGGACTGCTGATTGATTGGACGCCTGCCCCGGCGGTTCGTTTACGCGCCGACCCGGGCGAGCGGGCGGGCCGTCCGTTCCGGTCAGCAACGACGGGTACTTGTCAGCGATGACTGTGTGCTGGGCAGCGCCGTCGGATTGCCGGGCGGGACGGCTGTAGGCGGTCAGAAGCGGTCGAGATCGTCAGGGACGACCGGTGATGCTCGTGTCCGGCACCGCGGCCACGCCGGCACCCTGCACGCTGATGCCGAGCTCACTCAGCCGGCTGCACGCCGCAGGTGTTTGTTCGTCGACGGCCAGGAACGTCGCGCGACGTCCGAGGTCGGCCAGTCGATAGGTGCACGCGAGGTCGCGCCACGTCTGCGCCTGACGGCGCTGCTCGTAGCCCCACGCGAAGGTTCCGAGAAACAGGCTGAGCGCCATGGCCACGACGCCAACCTTGACGATCCGCTCGATGTCCTGTCGGAAGAACCCTGGCTTGATCATGACGACAGGGGATAGAGCAAAGCGAATGCCGAAGCCATTAATCCTCTATTAGTCGGCTAGTTGCGACGCGCTCCGTCACCCCCTCGACAGGGCCGTCGAGCGATTCCTTACCGCGGCGGCGACGAATTGAGCGGGTGCTCCGCGAACGGGCTCAGTCGAGAACGACGAGACCGCGATTGGAGCGGTTGAGCGTGTGGATGCCGCCGCGTGTGACGAGCACGGTCTCCTTGACGTTGAGACCGGTTTCGCCGGGGACGTAGTACGGCGCCTCCACGCGCAGGACCATGCCGGCCTCGAGCGCGCCGCCGCCGGGCGCGAGCATGGGAAGCTCCGAGGCCTCCAGCCCGATCCCGTGACCGACGTGATGCCGGTCGAAGCCGGCGAGTCCGGCCTTGCGCGTCGCGGTCACCGCGGTCTCGAACACCGCCGCGCCGGTGATCCCCGGGCGAATCGCGTCGAGCGCGGCCTGCACGCCCGCGGAGATGGCGTCGAATTGCGTCTGCTGGCGCGCGGTGGGCTCGCCCATCACCGCCATGCGCGCGACGTCACCGTGATAGCCCTTGACCGCGCAGCCGAGATCGAAGCGCACGAGATCGCCGGCGCGCAGCGCGCGGTCGGTCGGCCACGGCGCGGGGATGGCCGAGCCTGGACCGAAGACGATGATCGTCGCGTTCGGCGCGCCGCCGCGCTGCGTGACCTCGTGCTCGAATGCGGTGGCAGCCTCGCGCTCGGTGATGCCGGGCTGCAGCAGGCCCAGCACCACGTTGATCGCCTCCTCGGCGACCCACAGCGCTTGCCGCAGGCAGTCGATCTCGTACGGTCCCTTGATCCACCGCGCAGTGGCGAGCGCGTCGGAGCCGGGCGCGAGTGTGAACGCCGACAGGCGCTTGGCTAGCTGCGCGCGACGGGCGGTCGGCAACCCCGCATCGTCGAGTCCGATCCGCCCGCCCCGCACGCCGAGCGCGTCGAGGGCCGAGGCCACGGCGTCGGGCGCGCTCGCCGCCGGCGTCTTCGTCAGGTCGCGGAGTCGCTGGGCGCCGCCGCCCGCTTCGTCGAGCGCCAGATGAAAGCGACCGTGACAGACGACGTGCGTCGCCTCCGCGTCGCTCTCGACGACGGCCGGGGCATCGATGGTCGGCACGATCAGCGCCGTACCGTCGCGCGTCACGATCGCGTAGCTCTCGCTCGCCGGGTACACCGCGCGGAACGAGACTGCGGAAGCCGGTGAGGTACGCCACGTTCGCCGCGGAGGCCGCGATGAGCGCGTCGACACCCGCGGCGTCGAGCGCGGCGGTGAGCCGTTCGGCCTGGTGGGGATACATGGCTAGACCGCCACCACGGTGCCGGTCACGTGCGCGGACTCCTCGGCGGCCAGCCACGCGATCGCGGCGGCCACCGCCTCCACCGGCACCCAGCCCTTGCGGTCGCTGTCGGGCATGGCGGCTCGGTTGCCGGGCGTGTCCATCGTGCTCGGCGCCACCGCGTTCACCGTGATGCCGTGCTCGCGCACTTCCTGGGACAGCGCCTGCACGAGCGTGACGATGCCGGCCTTGGCCACGGTGTAGGCGATGAAGCCGCCGGAGGGCGCCAGCGCGGCGCGCGAGGCGACCAGCACCACGCGGCCGGACCGCGCCGTCACGCATGCCGGGGAGCACGGCGCGCGCGGCAGTGTACGCGCTGGTGAGGTTCAGCTCCAGCATGCGGTCCCACGTCGCTCGATCGGTCTCCAAGAGGCTTCCGCCGGCGAAGCCACCGACCAGTGACACCAGCGCGTCGATGCGCCCGTGCTTGGACCGTACGCGTTCCACGTGCGCGGCCAGCGCCGCGCCGTCGGTGACGTCGCAGCGCTCCTCGAAGAGGCGGTCGCGCGCGGCCGCCGGCACGCGGCGCGTGAGCGCCTCGCGCTCCTTGTCCACCACCCACGGCACCGCCACCACCCCACCGTCGGCCAGCAGCTTCAGCGTCACCGCCTGGCCCAGCGCGCCCGCGCCGCCGGTCACGATCGCGACTCGCGGCATCGCGCTACTCCACCGCGGCCGGCGCCATCATGATGGCCGAGCGCTGGATCTCGTCGTAGCGGACCTTGGTCACGTCGAAGTCCTCGAGGTTGCTGCGCAGCTTCTTGAACGTCTGCTCGAAGGAGGGCAGCGTCTTGCGGGCCCGGGTCAGCGGCGTGGTGCGGGCCAGCAGGTAGTTCTTCACGTAGGGATGGTTGATCCCGCGCTTCTTGACCTTGGCCACCACCTGCACGAGCGTCTCGTCGGCCGAGCGCACCAGCTCGGCGCGCTCGGCGCGCTCCTCGAGTCCCTTGCGGAGCGACATCTTGAGGAACTTGTCCACGCGGCGGAGGATCGGCGCGAAGGCCCCGCCGGCGAAGCGCTTGTTCTGCTCGTACAGCATGCCCAGCGTGATGAAGTGCGCGGACTCGAACTGGAACACCCACTCTTCTTCCGTGGTGGACGGCTGCTGCTCGCCGAGCCCCCGGTACATGCGGATGACCTCGAGCGACTTCTCCTTGAGGTTGTGGGCCTTCTCGGTGTTCAGCGGCAGGACCTGGAAGGCCACCTCCGGCTCGGCCACGAGAATGGCCGGGATGTACTCGGCCTTCAGCTTGTCGAGCGCCGTGCGGCGATGGTTGCCGTTCGGCGTCCAGTACACCCCGGGCGAGGGCGACACCGCCACGATCGGATCGACGAAGCGGTCGAGCTTCTTCACCGCCTCGGTGAGCCGCTTGGCGTGGGTGGGCGACACGTCGCGCTGGTACGGGCTGGCCTCCACCTTGGTGCGTGGCAGCAAGCAGAAGATCTGCCAGTGCTCGCCGACGGGCTCCTGGTAGATGGCCAGCACGTGGCCGCCGTCGCGCTCGACCTGCTCGGCTCAGCGCGCGGGCCGCCTTCGACGGCTCCTTGGCCGGATAGATACCGAACTCGCCCATGCTCGCCTCCTCAGCCGGCGGCCGGGACCGGCGTGCGCCGCGGGCGGCGCAGCAGCGCGGCCAGGCTGCCGTAGATCCCCGACGGGAGAAAGATGATGAGAGATCACGAGCAGGAGCCCGTAGATCGTCTCGGCCATGCCGATGAGCCGCAGCCCGAACGCGATCCGGAGATACTCCGACAGCGCGATCGTCAGGGCGGTGCCCACGGTGGGGCCGAGCAACGAGTACATCCCGCCGAGCACGACGGCGAAGACGATCCGCAGCGACACGCCGATGCCCGAGAGCGTGTCGGGATTCACGTAGGAGATGTACTGCGCGTAGGCCACGCCGCCCACCGCGGTGAGCACGGCCGACAGCACCGTGATGCCGATCTTGAAGCGGGTCACGTGGATGCCGACGGAGGCGGCCGCCGTCTCGTCCTCGCCGATCGCCTCCATCGCGGAGCGCGCCATGGAGCGGTCCACGCGCGCCCACACCCAGAGCCCGGCCAGCCAGAGCACGAGCGCCGCGTAGTAGAAGACGCGCTTGTCGGCGAACTGCAGGCCAGCAGGCTGTCGCCGCCCACCGGCTTGATCGACACGCCCAGCGAGCCGCCGGTCCAGTCGCGCTCGGCCACGATCAGCAGCCGGATGACCTCGCCGACGGCCAGCGTCACCAGTCCGAAGTAGTGGCCGACCACCTGGAAGCGCGAGCAGGGGTAGGCGATGACGGCGGCCAGCAGGCCGGTGAGCACCATGGCCACGATTCCCGCGAGCCACGGATTGACGCCGAAGAAGTTCCACAGCAGCACGGCACAGTAGGCGCCCAGCCCGAGGAAGGCGCCGTGGCCGAGCGACACCAGGCCGAAGCGTCCCATCAGCGACCACGCCCCCCCGATGAACGACCAGATGAGGATCTGGATCATGACGTGCAGCACGTACTGCTTCATGCCCGCCATCGGCAGCGCCGGCACCAGCGCCAGCACGACGACCAGCACGGCAAGGAGCAGGCGGGGAGCACGCAGCGATGGCCCTAGCGCACTCTCGCAGGCTTTTTCATCGACCGGCTCAGCCGCGGCGGGCCAGGATGCCGCCCGGCCGCGCGAAGATCATCACGATGAACACCACGAAGGCGATGACGTAGCCCATCTCGGTCGACCAGATCACGCCGGCCGAGCGAGATGATCTCGCTCATGATGAACGAGGCCACGAAGGCGCCCACCATGTTGCCCAGCCCGCCCAGCACGCAGATCATGAAGGTCAGCGGACCGAACTGGCCGCCGAAGAACGGGTGCACGGAGTACTGGAAGATCAGCAGCGCGCCGGCCAGGCCGGCCATGAGGCCGCCCACCGCGGAGGTCACGATGTAGATGCGCTGCGGGTTGGCGCCCATCAGCGACATCGCGTCGCGGTCCTGCGAGACGGCGCGGATGGCGGTGCCGACGAAGGTGCGGGTGAGGAACAGATAGAGGCCGATCAGCGCCAGGATCGAGATGGCGAAGGGGATCAGGCGGGTGAGCGGCACGAAGATGCCACCGACTTCGAAGCTCGGGCAGCGACATGCGAACGGACTTGTGGTCGGTCGTCCACAGGAACGTCGCGAAGGACTGCAAGAAGAAGAGCAGGCCGCCGGTGGCCAGCAGCTGGTTGATCGGCGCGCTACCGAGGATGGGCGTGATGATCAGCAGGTGCACGCCGATGCCCAGCAGGGCGCCGAGCGCGATCGAGGCCAGCGCCCCCAGCCCACACCGGCCAGCCGTAGACCTGGACCAGGTAGTAGACGAGGTACATGCAGAGCATCACGAGGTCGACGTAGGCGATCCACACGATGTCGATCACGCCGAAGATGAGGTTGAGGCCCAGCGCGAGCAGGGCGAGGATGCCGCCGAGCATGATGCCGTTGAGCGCCGCCTCGGCCAGGAAGATCGGATCGATCACAGGCCCACGTAGGCCTTTCGCACGAAGTCCTGCTCGGCCAGCTCGGCGGCGCGGCCCTCCATCTTGATGCGTCCCACTTCGAGCAGGTACGCGCGATCCACGAGCTTGAGCACCTGACGCACGTTCTGCTCGACGACCAGGATGGTGTAGCCCTCGGCGCGGATGCGGCGGATCAGCTCGAAGAGGCGCAGCACCATCACCGGGGCCAGGCCCATCGAGGGCTCGTCGAGCAGGATCAGGCGAGGCCGCGACATCAGCGCGCGCCCGATGGCCAGCATCTGTTGCTCGCCGCCCGAGAGGCTGCCGGCTCGCTGCGCCTTGCGCTCGGCCAGAACCGGGAAGAGCGCCCAGACGCGCTCGAGGCTCTCGCGATAGTGCGCGCGGGCGGCGGGGAGGTACGCGCCCATCTTGAGGTTCTCGGCCACGCTCAGGGCCGGGAAGAGCCGGCGGCCCTCGGGGACGTGGGCGATGCCGTGGGCGACCACCTCGTGCGCCGGCCGGCCGGCCAGCGCGGCGCCGTCGAAGGTGAGCGTGCCCGCGCGCACCGGCAGGATCCCGGAGATCACGCGCAGCAGCGTGGTCTTGCCCGCGCCGTTGGGACCGACCACCGCCACCGCCTCGCCGCGTTCCACCCGCAGGGCGACGTCCCACAGCGCGGTGAAGTGGCCGTAGCCGGCGGTGACCGAGGTGAGCTCGAGCAGGCTCATGCCAGCACGATCTTCTCGCCGAGGTACGCCTCGATCACGCGCGGGTCCTCGGCCACGTCGAGCGGCCGACCCTCGGCGATCTTCTCGCCGTGGTCGAGCACGACCACGCGGTCCACGATGCGCATGAGCGTGGCCATGATGTGCTCGACCCACACGATGGTGACCTCGAGCTCGCCGCGCACGCGTCGGAGCATTTCCGCGGCGCCGGCCATCTCGCCCGGATCCAGGCCGCCGAGACTCTCGTCGGCCAGCAGCAGGCGGGGACCGGTGGCCAGCGCGCGCGCCAGCTCGAGCTTCTTCAGGCCGCCGGCGCCCAGCAGCGTCGTCGAGGCGGCGGGATCGGTGGGCAATCCGACCAGCTCGAGGATCTGGCGGGCGCGACGGCGCGCTTCCGCCTCGTCGGTGCGCTCGCGGTTACCGTAGTGCGCGGCCACCGCGACGTTTTCCAGGATCGACAGCTTGCGAAACGGGCGCGGGATCTGGAACGTGCGGGCGACGCCGAGATGGCAGACCGCGTCCGGCGTGAGGCCGCCGATCTCGCGGTCGTCGAAGGTGATCGAGCCGCTGGAGGGTGGCAGGGCGCCGGAGATGCAGTTGAACGCCGTCGTCTTGCCCGAGCCGTTGGGCCCGATCAGTCCTAGGATCTCGCCGACCTGCACCTCGAACGACACCGCGTTCAGCGCGGTGAAGCCGCCGAACCGCTTGGTCAGCTCACGGACCTTCAGCACGGACGCGGACGCACGAGCCGCGGCGGGCGCGGGCAGACGACGACGGGGGGGCGAAGCCCCCCGGTGGCGTCAGTGAATCGCAAGCGGCGAGGACGCCGGCAGCGGCAAGATCGGCGCCGAGGTGGCGGCCGTCTTGGGATAGACGATCTCGAACTTGCCCTCGATGATCTCGAAGACCGCCGGGAAGGCGCGCTCGTTCTGGCCGGCGAAGCGATGGCCCACCGGATAGAACTTCACGCCGTAGCCCTGCATGGTGCCGCCCTCGGGAATGTCGGTCTCGCGCGCGGCCTTGGCGAGCGCATCGGGCCCGAAGCCGCCGTGCTTGCTGATCGCCCGCGGCAGGATGTCGTTGAGCAGGATCCACATGTTGTTGAAGCCCATCGACACGTGCGGGGCGATGGCCCGGTCGGGGATGTCCTTGTCGTACTGCGCCTTGTAGCGGCGCACCATCTCTGCGGTCATCTCGCCCACGCCCGGCTTGAGCTTCTTGGGGTCGAGCAGCTGCGAGGCGATCGGATCCACGGTGTGGAAGCCCTCGATCTCCTTGGCGCCGAACGTCTCCTTGAGCTTGTCGTACTGGCTGTGGCCGGCGCCGTGGCCGATGTAGGCGGACAGCCGCAGGCCCTGCTCCTTGGCCTGGCGCACGAACAGCGCGATGTCCGGGTTGTAGCCGACGTGGAACAGCACGTCGGGCCGCTGCGAGCGCAGCTTGGTGACCAGCGACGAGAGATCGGGCGCGCTGATCGAGTAGCCTTCCTTGAGCACGAGGTTCAGGCCGAGCTCCTTGGCCTTGGCCTCGCTGCCGGCGGCCACGTCGGTGCCGTAGGCGCCGTCCTCGTGGATGAGGGCCAGTCGCAGCGCCTTGGGATCCTTCTTGAGCTTGTCCTTGGCGAACTCGTTGATGTAGCCCATCGACAGGCTTCCGAACTGATCGCCGGTGGCCTGCGGCCGGAAGGTGTACTGAAGGTTGCGTCCGTCGAAGACCTTCGACGAGATCGCGGTGGTGATCCACAGGAACTTCTTCTGCTTGTCGACCTTCTCGGCCAGCGGCACGGCGTGCGCGCTGGAATAGATGCCGGCCAGGATGTCGACCTTCTCGACGTTCAGCAGCCGCTCCGCCTCGTTGATGGCCACCTCGGCCTTGGACTGCCCGTCGCCGTCGACCTGGACGAGCTTGTACTTGCCGAGCACGCCGCCCTTCTCGTTGATGTAGTCGATCATCATCTTCGCGCCGCGCCAGCAGTTGAGCGAGCCGCCGGCGGCGAAGGGGCCGGTGTGATCGTAGAGGACGCCGATCTTGATGGTCGGCGCCTGCGCCCCGACCGGAACGCTCGACCACGTCACGAAGGCCACCGCGCCCAGGACGACCAGCGTCAGCGCAACGCGTAGCGATTTCATGCGGCAGGAACCTCCTGGCCCGAAGAGTGGGCGCTAAGGTACCACGCCTCGTGAAATCCTCGCGGCGCGCGACCGGCGGTGTTGCGTCGGCCGCCGGCCGCCGGACAGCCGCGCGGCGCTCGTCGGGCGTCGGGCCGAGGGCCGCGTGGCCGCGGGCGCGCCCGCACGGCTCGCCTGTCGCCGTAGCTCGTTCCGGGCTCGGCTCGCTCGGGCCCCCCATCCCCCTGAAGGGGGCTGGGGTGCGGACAGTTGAATCGTCGTCGGCTCGCTCGCCGAACCCGGAACGAGCAACGGCGACGACGGCTCGCCGTGAGGGCGCACCCGCGGCCACGCGGCCCTCGGCCCGCACGCCCGGCGAGCGTCGCAGGCTGTCCGGCGAGCTTTGCCAGCTGGCTGGCGAGCGTTGCGAGCTGACCGGCGGACGTCGCCAGTTGCCTGCGAGCTGGCGGCGAGCGCAACGTCGCCAGCTGTGGCGAGGTACCGGGCGAACGTCGCTTGCCGTCGGCGAGCGCCTGCGGCGGGAGGGGGTGGCTAGATGTGGCGGGCGAGCACGAGCCACTCGCGGCCGAGGCGGCCGCGGGCCGAGCGCAGTGGGGGCTGAGCGCGCTCGAAGCGGAATTGGGGGGCGAGGCGACGGTGGATCTCGGCGCGCGAGACCGGGAAGGGGGGGCCGGCGGCGATGCGGCGCATCGGGAAGAAGCAGGCCAGCAGCCAGCCGCCGGGTTTGAGGATCTGCGCGAGCGTATGGATGTAGGCGTCGCGGCGGGCGGGGTCGATGGCGCAGAAGCAGGTGTACTCCCAGATGCCGTCGAAGGCGTGGGCGTACTCGCGGCCGAGCGTGAAGATGTCGCGCTGCTCGAAGGTGACGGCCACGCGATCGCGCTTGGCCAGCGCGCGGGCGGCCGTGACCGCGGCCGGGGAGAAGTCGAAGCCCACCACGTCGTAGCCATGCCCGGCCAGGAAGCGCGCGTCGTGGCCGCGACCGCAGCCGGGCACGGCCACGCGTCCGCGCGGCGGCGGCGTGGATTCGACGAAGTCTCGAAGGGGCGGCGACGGCTGGCCGAGGTCCCAGCCGTCACCCCCGCTCGCGTAGAGACCTTCCCAGAAATCGGGGCGGCTCACGCGAGCCATGCGAATCCCTCGAAGTCGGCGATGGCGCGCTCGGCGCCGGCGGCCAGGAGCTCACGGCTGTCGTGCGCGGTGGTGACGCCGACCACGCGCATGCCGGCGTTGCGCGCGGCATGGACGCCGACCAGCGAATCCTCGAACACCACGCAGCTGCGTCGGCGGCACGTCCAGGCCGGCCGCCGCGCGCAGGAAGACTTCGGGGTTGGGCTTGCCCCACTGCACGTCTTCCGCCGTCACGATCACCTCGAAGTGGGCGCGCAATCCCACCTGGCTCAGGAGCGCGTCGAGGTCCCCACGCGAGGCCGAGGTGGCCACCGCGCGCGGCACGCCGGCGTGCACGAGCGTGTCGATGAACGCGCAGACGCCGCGAATCGGCAGCATGCCGCGCTCGGCCAGCCGGGTGTAGTGCGCGCGCTTGCGGCGCGCCAGCGAGCGCGCCTCGACGGCGTCCAGGCGTCGGCCGAGGAGCAGGCTCACCGCCTCCTCCGCCGGCCGCCCGATCGTCACGCGCCACGACTCCGGACTCGGCTCGCGCCCCAGCTCGCGCAGGAGGAGGTCCCAGGCGTCACGGTGGTGGGCGCCGGAGTCGATCAAGACGCCGTCCATGTCGAAGATCACCGCGCCGGCGGCCGTCGTCACGCGTGCAGCCGATACAGGGGCGCCAGCGCGCGGAACGTCTCGAGCGCCGCGCTGCGATACTGGGCCTCGGTCCAGCGGGCGGCCTCGTCGGCCGCCACCGTCCGCCCGAGCACGAGCTGCCCGTCGCGCGTGCGCACGATCTCGTCGGCGAGCTCGGCCAGATCCTCGGGGCGGAGGTCGGCCAGCGGTGCGGCCGGCTCCTCGTCGTGCTCGTTCTTGAACCAGGCAAGCCCTCGCACGCGGCGCAGCACCGGTCCCAGCCGCGGCGCGCTCTTCTTCCAGGCGCTGGCCCAGCGCTTCTTGTCGGCGTGCTCGGGGCCGACCTCGAAGAGGAAGCGCACGCAGTGTCGCGACACGGCCACCTTGAAGTGGCCGGCCTTCTTGTAGCCGCGGGCCTCGGGTCCCAGCGCCACCCACGTGTCGTCGGGCGGATTGACCGTGCGCCGCAGATGGCGGGCCACGTGGGCGTAGGAGGGCGCGCCGGTGGCCCGGCTCACGCCGGGGACGAGGCTGTGGCCGATGGCCTCGAGCTTGGGACGGATGCGCGTGCGGATCACGGCCATGCGCGGCTGGAAGCCCTTCGTCTCGAAGGCCTTGAAGTCCGAAGCGTTGAACGCGGCTGCGGGCATCGGTGTTCTCCTGCGCCGTTCGGTGTCGCTACAGGTCGTCGAGCGGGAAGATCGGCCGTCGCACGCGCGTGAACGAGAAGCGCCCGAGATTCGAGGACGAGAGCCCCGGCGCGTCGACCTCGAGAATGGCGCGGGCCAGGGGCTCGAAGGCGGCGCGATAGTGGATCGAGGACTTGACCACGAGGATCTTCTCCGCGGCGGGATCGATCCCGACGAAGCGGATCATCTCGGGATCGAGCGTCTGCCGGCGGTTGCTGATCAGGATGATCTTGACGTCGTTGACGTCGAGCACCGCGGTGGGACCCAGCCGCCCCTCGAGCCCGCGAAACATCGGGCCCTTGTACACGAAGCGGCCGTCGGACAGCGTGCGCACCCGTCCGGTGACGGTGAGCGGCGCGCCGTGGCTGGGATCGATCTTGCCGCCGACGTCGAGCGTGATGGTGCTGCCGACCCCGGCGGCCAGGCAGGTACGCACCGCTGCCTCGTCCCACAGGCAGGCCACGGTGGTCCGGCGGGCGCCGACCCGCAGCAGCTCACGCAGGATACGCGGTGGTGTCGCCGCCGGCACCGCCGCCGGTGTTGTCCGCGATGTCGGCCAGGACCACGGGGCCGCCGTCGAGCGCCAGCGCGCGCGCCACCGCGTCGGCGACCGGCAGCGCGGTGTGCAGGAATTCACGCCGCAGCGCCCACGCCGCGCTCGCCAGGTCTTCGACGAGCGCCTCGGCGAGCGCGGCGTCGCGGTCGGTGGCCACGTAGATCGACAGGCCGGCGTCGTGGATGTCGGCCAGCGGAAATCCGGCGAAGATCGAGATCGACAGCACGCGCGGCCGCCGCTCCATCGCGTCGGCGAGATCGTAGAGCCGGCGCATCGGCCCGCGCGTGGTGAGCTGGCCGGCGATCGGCGGCAGCATCGGCAGCTGGCGGTAGGCGACGGTGGGCCGGATCCGCGCGGCGGCCACGTCGGCCAGGCGCGCGGCGGCCTCGCGGCCTCGCGCGTCCATGTCCACGTGCGGGTAGGTCTTGTAGCCGTGCAGCAGCGTCGCCGTGTCGACCATCGCGCGCGTGACGTTGGCGTGGAAGTCGAGCGTGACCGCGATCGGCACCGGACCCACGGCGGCGCGGACGGCCTGGAGCAGATCACCCTCGCCGTCGTCGAGGCCTTCCACCACCATGGCCCCGTGCAGGTCGAGCAGCACGCCGTCCAGCGGTCCCGCCGTCTGGAGATCGGCGAGGAGACGGTCGCGCGCCTCCGCGTAGAACTCCTTCGACACGCGGCCGGCCGGTGAGGCGGTGGCGGCCAGCGAGGGCACCAGCGTCACGCCGCGCGCCTCGGCGGTGTCGATCATGCCGCCCAGGCAGGTGCCGGTGCCGCGGTACGCTTCGAGGAGCTCGCCGCCGTAGCGGAGGTCGTGGAGCTCGAACTGCCGACGATCGGTCCGGATGGGACTGAACGTGTTGGTCTCGTGCGAGACCATCGCCACGAAAAACCGCACGCTGCCTCCCTGATCGAGGGTGGGATATCCGGTGCCGACCGCGGGGATAGTGTAAAGGGTCGGGTAGCGCTGTTCAACGAGGAGAGGCGATGATGGCTCGAGCCGCACCTCGGGCGCGCTGAGGCGACGCGACAGGCGGGTGCTACAATCGCTCGCGTGACAGCCGTGTTCGTGGTCACCGGCGGTGCCGGCTTCATCGGTTCGCACCTGGCCGAGCGGCTGCTGCGCGATCAGCCGCAGGCGCATGTCCGGATCCTCGACGACTTCTCGAGCGGGCGGCTGGAGAACCTGCCGTTCGCCGCGGCGGCCGGCGAGCGCCTGGAGATCGTGCGCGGCGACATTCGCGACCTCGCCACCGTCGAGCGCGCGGCGGCCGGCGCCACCACCATCTTCCACCAGGCGGCCATGCGCTCGGTGCCGCGCTCGGTCGCCGACCCGCTCGGCGCCAACGACCACAACGTCAACGGCACGCTCAACGTGCTGGAGGCGGCCCGGCGCGCCGGCGTCAAGCGCGTGGTGTACGCCTCGTCGTCCTCGGTGTACGGCGATCGCCCCGAGCTGCCCAAGCGCGAGGACCAGCCCCTGGCGCCCATCTCGCCCTACGCCGTCTCCAAGGCGGCCGGTGAGCAGTACGCCGCGGTGTGGCACCGCCTCTACGGCGTGCAGACGGTCGGGCTGCGCTACTTCAACGTGTTCGGGCCGCGGCAGGACCCGACCTCGGAGTACGCGGTGGTCATCCCGCGCTTCATCATGTGGGGACTGCAGAAGCGTCCGCTCGAGATCCACGGCGACGGGCACCAGTCGCGCGACTTCACCTACATCGACAACGTGGTGGAAGCCAACTGCCTGGCCGCCCAGGCGCCGGAGGCCTCGGGGCAGGTCTTCAACGTGGGCTGTGGCGCGCGCGTGAGCCTGCTGCAGATCGTGGAGCGGCTGGAGCAGCTGCTCGGGTATGAGCTGACCCGGCGTCATGCGCCGACGCGGGCCGGCGACGTCCCGCACACGCTCGCCGATATCGACCGCGCCAAGCGAGTGCTCGGCTATTCCCCGCTCGTGGAGTTCGACGAGGGGCTGCGCCGCACGCTGGATTACTTCAGGAGGACCGTATGATCGGTCGAACGATCGCGGCGCTGCTGGGCGCCATCCTCGTCGTCACCGTGGCGAGCGGCAGCGCGCTCGCCCAGAGCCCGGCGAACCTCGTGGTGCAGGCACCGGTGGAGCCGCCCGGACTGGACCTGACGGCCACGCCGGCCTCGGCCACCGCCGGCGTGCTCCTCTACAACGTGCAGGAGTGCCTGGTGAAGGTCGATCGCACACGGCAAGATCGTGCCGTGGCTGGCCGAGCGCTGGCACACCTCGGACAACAAGAACTACACGTTCTTCCTCCGCAAGGGCGTGCGCTTCCACAACGGCCGCGAGCTGAAGGCGGCCGACATCAAGTTCGTGCTCGCAGCGGGCCATGAATCCCGGAGACCAAGCATCCCTATCCGGGCTACTACGAGGCGATCAGCGACATCATCGTGAAGGACGACTACACGGTCACCATCACGCTGAAGTCGTTCAACGCCAACTTCCTGCTGAACCTGGCCCGGCAGGGCTCGGTCATCTATCCGCGCGAGGCGGTGGACACGCTCAAGAGCGCGCCGATCGGCACCGGGCCCTTCCGCTTCGAGGAGTGGGTGCGCGGCGACAAGATCATCCTGGTCCGGAACAAGGACTACTACGTGCCGGGGGTGCCCAAGGTCGATCGGGTGACCTTCCGGTTCATCGCCGATCCCAACGCGGTGCTGGCCGCCCTCAAGGCCGGGGACGTCGACGCCTCGCTCTTCGGCCTCGGGCCCGAGCACGTGCAGGACGTCCAGAAGGACGCGCGCTTCCAGGTGATCGTGGGCGACACGACCAACGACGTCGTCCTGGCCATGAACAACGCGCGCAAGCCGTACACCGACGTGCGCGTGCGGCGCGCCGTGACCTACGGCATCAACAAGCCGGACGTGCTCAAGGGCGCGATGTTCGGTATGGGCAAGATCCTCGGCTCCAACGTGGATCCGCTGAACCCGTACTACATCGACGTGTCCAAGGACATGCCGTACGACCCGGGGAAGGCCAAGAAGCTCCTGGCCGAGGCCGGCTATCCCAACGGCTTCGACACCGTGCTCAAGGTGGCGCCGCAGTACTACTACACGGTGCGCTCGGGCGAGGTGATCGCCGAGAATCTCAAGAAGGTCGGCGTGAACGTGAAGATCGAGCAGATCGAGTGGGGGCAGTGGCTCTCCCGGGTGTTCTGCCGGCCGCCGTGCACCGACCCCGACTACGACCTCACCATCATCGGCCACGCCGAGTCGTGGGACATCGCGAACTACGCCAACCCCAAGTACTACTACCGGTACGACAGCGCCAAGTTCCAGGACCTGTTCAAGAGCTCCGAGGTCACCCTCGACGACAAGGCGCGCCGCGAGCTCTACGCGAAGATGCAGCACATGCTCGTGCGAGGACGCCCCGGTGGTGTGGCTCTACATGCACCCGCGGCTGGCCGTGGCCAAGAAGGGGCTGACGGGCTTCTGGAAGGATCTGCCGGTGCCCGCCGCTGATCTCTCGGAGGTCGGCTGGACGCCCGCCAAGTGACCGCGCCCGTGCGCGCGTGCGGCGCTACGTAGCCCGACGGGTCGCGGCCCTGGCCGCGACCCTGCTGTTCGTCACCGCGCTGGTGTTCGTGGTGGTGCGGGTCCTGCCCGGCGATCCCGCCGCGCTCATCATGGGCACCGAGGGCAGCCCCGAGGCCACCGAGCGCCTGCGGGAATCGATGGGACTGAACCGGCCGCTGGCCGTGCAGTACGTCGACTGGCTGCGGGGCGCGCTGCACGGTGACCTGGGCCGCTCGATCCAGTACGACCTGCCGGTCGGCAACCTGATCGTCACGCGCCTGCCCGTCACGCTGCCGCTGGCCCTGCTGGCCGCCGTCTTCATGACGCTGACCGCGATCCCGCTCGGCGTCTACGCGGCCACCCACCACCGGCGCGCCGGCGACTACCTGACGATGATCGTGTCCCAGTTCGGCATCTCGGTGCCGCAGTTCTGGTCGGGTCTGCTGCTCATCCTTTTCTTCTCGGTGAGCCTGGGCTGGGTCCGCTCCGGCGGCTTCGACGGCTGGTCGGCCGGCCTCTGGCCGGCGCTGCGCGCGCTGCTCCTGCCGGCCGTCGCGCTCGGCGTCTTCCAGGCCGCGGTGCTGGTGCGGGCCACGCGCTCGGCGGTGCTCGACGTGCTGCGCGAGGACTACGTGCGCACCGCGCGGGCCAAGGGCGTGAGCGAGGGGCTCGTGGTCGGCAAGCACACGCTGCGCAACGCGCTGATCCCGATCGTCACGGTGGCCGGCCTGCAGCTGGGCCAGCTGATGGCCGGCGCCATCGTGCTCGAGTCGGTGTTCGCGCTGCCCGGCCTCGGCCGGCTCGCGCTCGGCGCGATCTCGGCGCGCGATCTGCCGGTGGTGCAGGGGGTGACGCTGTTCGTGGCCTCCGGCATCGTCGTCATCAACTTCGCGGTGGACCTCGCCTACGGCTTCCTCGACCCGCGCATCCGCTACGAGTGAGCGATGAGCCGCCGGCGCCCGCTGCGCCACGTCACCTTCACGCTGGGCGCCGCCATCACGCTGGGGCTGCTGGCCACCGCCGCGCTGAGCCTCGTGTACACGCCGGCGGATCCGCTGGCCATGTCCATCGCCGGGCGGCTGCAGGGCCCGAGCGGCGCGCACCCGTTCGGCACCGATCACTTCGGCCGCGACCTGCTCTCCCGGATCATGACCGGCGCGGTCACCTCGCTGGCCGTGGGTGTCATTGCGGTGGGCATCGGCTCCGGCCTGGGCGTCTCGCTGGGGCTGGCCAGCGGCTGGATCGGCGGCTGGATCGACGAGACGCTCATGCGCCTGGTCGACGCGGTGCAGGGGTTTCCGGCCATCCTCTCCGCGCTGCTGTTCACCGCGGTGTTCTCGCCGGGGATGGTCGTCAGCATGGTGGCCATCGGCATCGCCTTCGTGCCGGCCTTCGCGCGGCTGACCCGCGGCAGCGTCCTGGAGCTGCGCGACCGCGAATTCGTGATGGCGGCGCGGGCGCTGGGCGCGGGCGAGGCGCGCCTGGTGCTGCGGCACGTGCTGCCCGAACGCGCTGCCGCCGCTGATGGTGCAGGCGACCACCAGTTTTCCGGTGGCGATCCTGGCCGAGGCCGCGCTGGCCTACCTGGGGCTCGGCACGCAGCCCCCGCATCCCTCGTGGGGCCTGATGCTCCGCGAGGCCCAGAACTTCCTGTCATTCAATCCATGGTTCGCGGTCTTCCCGGGCAGCGCCATCGCCGTCACGGTGCTCGGCCTCAACCTCCTGGGCGACGGTTTACGGGACCTCCTGGACCCCCGGACCGGGTGACGGTCTATTTGACAATCGTGTAACGGTGCCCTTATCGTAACGTTTGGTCTGGCGCGGCCACGCCCGCACGCGTGTGCGGGCGAAAACTCAGGGGATGCGCCTCGGAGAATGCACGGCATGAAAGTGTTCAGTACCTCGTTTTCGCTGACCTCAGACGAGCGCACCGAGGTCTCGGACATCACCAAGCTCATCCGTGAATCGATCCAGCAGTTTCCGATCAGCAACGGCATCGCCCTCATCAACACGCTGCACACGACGTGCGCGCTCTTCATCAACGAGTTCCAGAGCGCGCTCATCGACGATCTGAAGGGCTTGATCGAGCGCCTGGTCCCGGAGCGCGGCGGCTACCGCCACGACGATCCGCGCTTCTCCGACTGCGAGCGCGGCAACGCGCACGCCCATCTGCGGGCCGCGCTGCTCGGCCGCAACATCGCGGTCGGGCTCAGCAACGGCGAGCTCTCGCTCGGACGCTTCCAGTCCGTGATCTTCGCCGAGCTCGACGGGCCCCGGCCGCCGTGAGATCACGGTGCAGGTGATGGGGGAGTAGCGCTCGACCCATCGACGCGCACTCCCCGTCCGCGCCGCCCTGCAAGCTGGCGGCGTGACTGCACCGCCGACACGCAGCCTCGTGTGCCGTACCCGTGTGGGGGAAAACCCCATGATCGTCTCTGCTCCCTCGCCCCACCCCTTCCCGCGGTCGACTGACGTCGCGGCGGTATGAGCGGCGCCGCCGAGCCGCTGGCCGTGCCGCACAACCGGCTGACCTTCGGCGAGGCCGAAGCCCGTGCCGCGGCCGAGGCGGTCGCCAGCGGGCAGTGGTCCGGTGGCCCGCGCGTGCAGGCGCTGGAGCGCGGGCTCGAGCGGCCGCGCCGGCCGCGCCCACGCGATCGGCGTCGCCTCGGGCTTGGCCGCTCTGCGCCTGGGCTTGAAGGCCCTCGGCGTCGCGCGCGGTGACGAGGTGATCGTCCCCGCCTACTCGTGCGTCGCGCTCGCCAACGCGCCGCTGGCCCTCGGCGCCTCGCCGATCGTCGCGGACGTCGCCGACGACTGGAACCTCGATCCGCGGGCCGTCGCCGCGGTCCGCACGAGCCGCACGCGCGCGGTGATCGCCGTGAACACCTTTGGAGTGCCCGCCGACCTCGCGAGCCTGCGCCGGCTCGGGGTCCCGGTGATCGAGGACTGTGCTCACGGCTTCGGCCTCGCGGTGACCGACGGCGTGCTCGGGGGGCGTGGAGACCTCGCCGCGCTGTCCTTCCACGCCACCAAGCTGCTGGGCGCCGGCGAGGGCGGGGCCGTCGTGACCGATCGGGCCGACGTCGCCGAGGTCGTCCGCGCCTGGCGTGACTATGGCGACGAGCCGCCCGACGGGACGCGGCTGAACGACAAGCTCAGCGACGTCCACGCAGCGATCGCCGCCTGTCAGCTCGAGCGTCTCGACGAGATGATCGCCGCGCGCCAGGCGCGGGCCCGGCGGTATCAGACTCGTCTCAGCCCGGCCGCCCAGCGCACACGGGCCTTCCGGCTGCCGACCTGGATGGCGTCGCGCGTCTGGTATCGCTACGCGATCGAGCTGTCCGACCGGACCGCAGTCGAGGTGGTGGAGGGCATGCGACGCCTCGGCATCGGTGCCGCTCGCCCCGTCACCGACTGGCGGCCGGCCGGTGGGCCGCGTGCCCGGTGGCCGACCGCGCCTATGCGCGCGTGGTGTCACTACCGCTGTATCCGACCTTGAGCGAGGACGAGCAGGAGCGTGTGTGCGAGGCCCTGGAGGCCTGCCGGGTAGACGGTCAGTCCCCCGACGAGAGGCGTCGGAGGAGCTTTCCAGACACGACGGTCGCGGGTGCCGCCGTCGAAGAACTCGTCGGCGGTGCACGGGATCGCCGCCGGATCGGCAAAGTCGGCGGAAGGGCACCTTCATCCGCGCTGCCAGGGCGGCGATCGCCGCACGCATCTCATCGAGCGCCTCGTGCTGTCGTGGCTCGGCGGCCATCACCCGCCACGCCGCCGGATGGTAGGGCGGGATGTAGGCGACGATCTGTACACCCCGAGCGCGGAGATCGCGCCACAGCGCTTCGAGCAGTCGCAGGCGCTCGGGATTGAAGCGGAAGCGTACGAGGTTCGGGCCGTTGGTGGCGGCCCAGTGCACGGCGTCCTCCTGGACCTGGAGCGGGCTGCGGCGCTGGAACGCGCCGTCGTAGATGAGGCTGCCGTCGGCGCGCAGCGCCTGACGATCACCCACGGCCGGCTCGGCCACGATCGCCGCCTCGGCCGCCCCGGCCGCGGCGACCGGCCGGCTGCGGAGCGCGCGCCGAAGCCGGCGCGCAGACTCCCTCAGGACCTCGTAGGACACGAGCTCCTTCGCCCGGTTCCAGGCGCCGCGCGCGGCGTCGATGATCGTCCAGCGGCTGTGGCCCGCGGTGAAGGCGTCGACCTCGCGGGCCCAGTGACCCGGCTCCGCCTCGGCATTGAAGATCCAGGGATCGAGGGAGAAGATCGCCCGCTCGGGAATCTTGTCCTGGCGGCGCAGGATCTCCCAGAGCCCGACGAAGTCCTCGACCGTGGCGGCCGACATCCCGAGGTTGTAGAACTTCGGTGCCGCGACGCCGACCAACGCCCCGGCGATCTGCATGGCCCGGCTCGAGCCGAAGACGACGACCTGGGGCCGCGGGATCGCGCCCAGGCGAGCGCGCTGGAAGCGGCGCTCGTCCACGTTGCGATAGCCCAGCACCGCCTCGCCGGGGCGCGAGCGCGGCCGCGACCGCCTGCACGCGCGCCTCGTCGCGCGCCGCGCTCCACGCGCCCACCAGGTTGATGGCCACGACGGCCGCCAGCAGCGCGCCGAGGGTGAGCGTGAAGGCCCGCACGGCGTCAGAACTGGAAGTAGAGGAACTTCGAGCTGTAGTTCATCAGCACCAGCGCCATCGCGGTGGCGGCGGCCAGCCCGGCCTGGCGCAGGGCCGGCAGCCGCTCCAGCGGTAGCTCGAGGCTGTTGGGAGCCAGCCGCGTGATGAGGATGCCGAGCACGACCAGCGCTGAGAGCGCGGCCACCTCCGGCGTCCAGGCGCCGCCGCCAGCGCCGAGCCCGGCGAGGGCCGCGAACCACTGCGCGGCCTGTCCGAACGTCTCGGCCCGGAAGAACACCCATCCCAGGGTCATCAGCAGGAACGTCACGTTGCGCTGCCACACGACCGGCAGGCGCTCCCAGCGCTCGGCGTTGGCCTGGTGGAGCACCAGCATGAGGCCGTGCCACGTGCCCCAGGCGGCGAACGTCCAGTTGGCGCCGTGCCAGAGGCCGCCGAGGATCATCGTCGTCATGAGATTGACGCGTCGCCGCGCCGGCGAGCAGCGATTGCCGCCGAGCGTGATGTAGAGATAGTCGCGCAGCCAGGCCGAGAGCGTCATGTGCCAGCGGCGCCAGAAGTCGCTCGGCGAGGCCGCCTTGTACGGGCTGTTGAAGTTCTGGGGCAGCTCGATGCCGAACAGGCGGCCCAGGCCGATGGCCATGTCCGAGTAGCCGCTGAAGTCGAAGTAGATCTGCAGCGCGTAGCCGGCCAGCGCGAGCCAGGCGCGGAGCGCGTCGAGCTCCATCGGCGGCGCCAGCAGCGGATCGACGAGATTGCCGAGACGATCGGCCAGCAGGACCTTCTTGCACAGCCCCACGCAGAAGAGCAGGATGCCGGCCCGCCAGCGCGGCGAGATGCCGGTCGTCGCGATGCGCGTGAGCTGCGGGATGAGCTGGTGATGCCGGGTGAGCGGCCCGGCCACCAGGTGCGGGAAGAACGAGACGAACCCGGCGAAGCGGACGAAGTTGCGCTCGGCCGGCGCGGCCCCCCGCCACACGTCGATGATGTAGGAGAGCGTCTGGAACGTGTAGAAGCTGATGCCGGCGGGCAGGATCACGTCGAACCAGCGGGTGACGTGGAGCATCGAGGGGATGCCGAGCGCGGCGACGCCGGCTTCCACCGTCCGCGCCAGCAGCCCGGCGTACTTGAAGTAGGCGAGCAGGCCGAGGTTTCCCGCCAGCGAGATCGCCAGCAGCGCCCGGCGCCGCGCCGGGGCCTGGGTCCGCTCGATCACGATCGCCACCCAGTAGTCGACGACCGTGGTCACCAGCATCGGCACGATGAACCACCAGTGGCCGGCGAAGGCGTAGAAGACGACGCTGGTGAAGGCGATCCAGCGCAGGAGCGGCTGGCCACGCAGACGGAGCGCCACCGCCAGGGTCAGCGGCAGGAAGAGGATCAGGAACTCGAGCGAGCTAAAGAGCACCGGGCGGCGTCACTCCAGCATCGTCCAGTCGATGACCTCGTCCTCCTCGACGTCGCGCCGCAGGCGTCGGCCAAGCGCCCGCGCGAGCTCGCCGGGTGGGATGCCGGTTCCCGGGCGCTTCACCGCGACACTCGTCGCGGTCAGCGCCTCACCGCGACGCAGGGCCCGGGCGGCGACCAGACTCTTGCGAGCGACGGCGCGCGTGGGCAGCTCCGCCGGGGTGGGGCGCTTCACGCCGTCGCCCAGCGAGGCCTCCACCTCGCGCACGGCGGCGACGAGCGCCGTGAGCTCGGCAGGATCGAGCGACGCGCGGTGGTCTGGCCCGGGCAGCGAGCGGTCCACGGTGAAGTGCTTCTCGATGATGGTGGCCCCGAGCGCCACGGCGGCCACCGAGACGGTCAACCCCGGCGTGTGATCGGAAAACCCCACCGGGCAGTCGAACCGCGCGCGCAGCGTGTCCATGGCCCGTAGATTGGTCTCTTCGGGCGGCGCCGGATAGGCCGACACGCAGTGGAGCAACGCCAGCGGCGCCCGGCCGCCCACGGCGCTCACCGCCGTGGCCACTTCCTCGAGGGTCGCCATGCCGGTCGACACGATGATCGGCTTGCGCTTGGCGGCCAGGTGCTCGAGCAGCGGCAGGTTGGTGAGCTCGCCCGAGCCCGTCTTGAACGCCGCCACGCCGAGGCTCTCGAGATCGTCGGCGCTGGCCAGGTCGAAGGGCGAGGAGAGGAACAGGATGCCGCGCTTGCGGCACGCCTCGGCCAGCGACCCGAAGGTCTCGCGCGAGAGCTCCAGCTTGCGCAGCATCTCGAGCTGGCTCTCGGCGCCACCAGTCGTCTCGACCTGGTACGGCGCCTTCGGCGCGTGACGGCTGACCAGCGCCTCGGTGCGGAAGGTCTGGAACTTCACCGCGTCGGCGCCGGCACTCGCCGCGACCTCGATGAGGCGATGGGCCAGCGTGGGATCGCCGTTGTGATTCACGCCGGCCTCGGCGATGAAGAAGACCGGCGCGCCGGCGCCCACGGAGCGGCCGGCAATCGAGATCGTCGCGCTCACCGCGACACGCCGGCGCGCGCGCGGGCGGGGACGCCGAGCACGGTGGTTCCTCCCGCCACGTCGTCGACCACCACCGCCCCGGCGGCGACGACGGCGGCGGCGCCGATGCGCACGCCGGGAATCACCACCGCGCCGGCCCCGACGAAGGCGCCGTCCTCCACCATCACGCCGCCCGAGAGCACCGCGCCGGGCGAGATGTAGACGTGGGCGCCGATCCGCGAGTCGTGCTCGACGATGGCGCCGCTGTACAGCACGGCGTTGACACCGACCGCGACGCCGGCGCCCAGCACGACGTTGGGGAAGACCACGGCGCCGGCCTCGAGCGAGGCGGAGCGCGCCACGATGGCGCGCGGATGCACCACCGGCGGGGCCATCAGCGTGCGGAACGCGTGGAACATCTCGGCCCGGCGGGCCAGCGCGCTGTTGCCGAGGCCGACCAGCACGCCGTCGATGCGGTGACGGCGGACGAGCCGCGGCACGTCGTCGTCGCGACCGAGCACGTGGGGCCGGCTGGGGTCGGGAGCGAGATCGGTGAAGCCGACCACCGTGAAGCCCGCGGCGCGCGCGACCTCGGCCACCGCCCGCGCGTGGCCGCCGGCGCCCAGGACGAGGACGCGTCGGCGGCGGGCCCGGCTCATCGCCGCTCCGGCGGGATCGGCGCGCGACCGGCCTTCAGCACCACCTCGGCGAGGCGAAACTCCCACTCGGTGTCGATCTTCACCGAGGCCTCCCAGCCCATGAGCAGGCCGCGGTTGTCCTGGCCGATGATGCGGCCCTGATCCATCAGCACCGCGTGCCGGGTGACGTAGACCGAGCCCGAGGGCTGATAGGCGCGCGGTGGATCCTGGCGGCGCACGTACTGCTTGAGCGCGTCGGCGAAGAGGGGGACCGTCCGGTCGCCGTCCATCGTCATCATGAAGAACGGATGGTAGGACGCGTCGACCAGCGTCTGGGCCGAGTCCGCGCCGCTCTGCCGCACCTTGTCGATCGTCGCGTCGATGTCAGGGCCGGTCCGGAACGGTGAGGTGGGCTGCAGCAGCACGATCAGGTCCGGCCGCTCGCCGATCTGCTCCGCCCAGCGCACGGCGTGCTGCAGGACGGGGATCATCCCCGCCTCGTCGGAGGCCAGCGTGGCCGGGCGCAGGAACGGCACCTCGCCGCCGCAGCGCCGCGCCTCCTCGGCGATCTCGGCGTCGTCGGTCGAGACGATGGTCCGGGAGAGCCGCTTGGCCTCGCGGGCCGAGGCCAGCGCGTGGCCGATCAGCGACAGGCGGCCGAGCGTGAGGAGATTCTTGCGGGGCAGGCCCTTGGAACCGCCGCGGGCCGGAATGACGGCAAGCGCGCTGGGGGCTGCTCCTAGAGACGGACCCACCGACGCTCCGCGGAGGATCGCACGGCGGCCAGACACAGCTGCAGGGTCTTGAGGCCGTCCCAGCCGTCGCACGCCGGCGCGGCCGTTCCGCGAACGCAGTCGAGGAAGTGGCGCGCCTCGTCCACGTACATGTCGTTCAGCTGGCAGGCGAAGGGATAGACCTCCCACCGGTTGGCCGCGGTGTCGAACAGGCTGATCTGGTTCAGCGGCCGGTCCCAGCGGATGATCCCGCGCTCGCCGGTGAACTCGAACTGCCCGTGCATGACCGGCGTGAACAGGCTCATGTGCAGGTTGCCCAGGGTGCCCGCCTGGAAGCGCACGATGATCTCGCAGACGTCGTCGGTGTCCTGCTCGAGCGTCGAGATGCGATCCACCACTCCGAAGACCTCGGCCGCCTCGCCGAGATGCCAGCGCATGTAGTCCACCGCGTGGCTCTCGTCGAGGATGGCGCCGCCGCCCAGCGCGGCCACCGACATGTAGAACTCGCGGCCCGGCTTGCCCTGGTAGCGCGCGGTCACGTCGTACGAGTACTCGGTGCGGGCGGTGAGGATCTTGCCGATGCGGCCGTCCTTGAGGAGCTTCTGCACGAGGAGCATGGGCGGCCAGTAGCGCCAGTTGTAGCCGGTCAGCACGGCCTTCCGCGCCGCGTCGGCGGCCTTGAGCAGGTCCTCCAGGCCCTCCAGCGTGTGGGCGATGGGCTTCTCGATCAGCAGGTGAGAGCCGCCGTCGAGGGCCTGCCGGCCGATGGCCACGTGGCTGGACGGGGGCGTGCAGATGATCACGCCGTCGGCGCCGGCCAGCGCCTGCGGCAGCGAGGCGGCGTACGTCGCGGCCGGATGCATGCCCCGGGCGCGCTCGCGCGCCGCCTGATCGGCGTCGAACGCGGTGACCGCAGCGCCGATGGAGAGGAAGTTGCCGATGTGCCGCCGTCCGATCGAGCCCGTGCCGATGACGGAGATCTTCATATTGGTGCCTGGATTCTACCCTGCGAGAAACCGGTCTTGCTAGAATCCGCGCAGCGCATGAATCTCGGGTTTCTCGTCACGCGGAAGGGCTACCTCAAAGTTTTGGGCGCGGTGATACAGGCGGCGCTGGAGCGTGGCCACCGCGTCACCCTCCTCTGGGACCCGCTGGAGACGAAGCCGGGCGAGCTGATCGACCAGAGTGACCTCGCGCTCTGGCCCACCGCAGTCGTGCGCACGTGGGAACGAGGGACTCCGCTGCTCCCGGCGCTTCAGGCTGCCGGCATCCAGGCGTTGGTCGGCACGCGGCTGTACTACGTGCTCCAGGCCTATGGCTATGAGGCCGAGATGGCCACCCTCGCTCCGGCCGGCATCCGAGTCTTCAACGTGGACTACATCTTCGACACGATCGTCCTCGATCCCGTCGCGTACCGCCGGGTGGACACGACGTTCTACCTGAGCGAGTACCAGCGGGACCTGCACTGGCAGGTGAAGGCCGAGGAGTTCGCCCGCCTGGGCGATCCCGCCACCTGGCGACGACGCAGCGCGGTGTGCGGCTCCACCATGATGGACCAGCTGCCTCGCGTCGATCCCGCCGAGGTGCGCCGCCGCTACGGCGTGGCCCCCGAGCAGCCCGTGGTCGTCTTCATGTCGCTCAAGATGGCCGTGCCCGAAAAGTGGCGCCAGGCGGTATGGGGCTCCGAGCCTCGGCTGGTCCGCGTCGCCCGCGCTCTGCGCGCGGGGCACCCGGAATGGATCGGGACGATTCTCCGCACGCACGGGTACCGCGACCTGGTGCAGAGCGTCCGGCGCTTCTGCCAGCGTATCGGCGCGGCGCTCATCGTGAAGTCGCGCGAGAAGAACGAAGACCCGCGCTTCTTGCGCGACCTGGCCGACGTGGCGTTGGGCGACGAGCGCGTCTATCCGTACACGTCGATGGAGCTGATGGCCATCGCCAGCCTGTGCATCCACTTCCAGAGTGGTGCGGCGCTGGAGGCGGCCTTCGCCGGCGTGCCGTCGCTCAGCGTGGCGGTCCCGCAGTCACACCTGGCTGCCTATCCGACCTTCGACGAGGTCTACAGCGCCCGCCCGGGGACGATGCAGAACTTCCCCGGTATCGTGTGGTCGCTGCCGGCCGAGGCGGTGGCAGCGAAGCTCGACGCCTCACGGCTGGAAGACTTCCGCATCGATCCGGCCGCGCGGAGCCGCTACGTGGAGAAGTTCCTCGGCTTCGACGACACGCGCAGCAGCGAGCGCGTCCTCGACGAGATCGAGCGGGTCAGCGCCGCCGCGCCCGCCGTCGCCCGCTCCAGCTAGCCGGCGGCGAAGAATCCCGCCGGCGGACGGCAACTCACCCGCGCTTGCGGACGACGGTCGGCCCCAGGTGGCTGCCGTCGATCTTGATCTCGCCGTCCACTACCTCGAAATGCTTCAGCACGAACGCCAGCGCGGCATCGCGATCGCGCAGCGCGGCCGGACTGTCCAGGTAGGTGGCCTCCGAGCGGATGTAGTCGAAGACCAGCACGCCACCTGGCCGCAGCACCGTGTGGAAGTGCGTCAGCGCGGCGAGCGGCCTCGGCAGGTGCTCGAAGGTCTCCAGGCAGAAGATCACGTCGTACTGCCCGGGCAGCGCCGCGTCGTCGTCGGGGTTGATCGCCACCGGGGTGACGTACGGCACGTCGCGGAAGCGCCAGCGCATGAAGTGAAACAGCAGGTGAGGGATGTCGGCGGCCACCAGCGCCAGATCGAGGTGGCGATAGTGGCGCGCGAGCGCGGTCACGATCGGCGCCGTGCCGCAGCCGTACTCCGCGATCCGCCCGTGCCGGGGGATGAAGCGGGCGTAGCGCTGCACGCGCAGCGGCGACAGGGCCTGGCGATAGGCGTGGCTGAACAGGTAGTAGACGATCCGGTGATCGCGCCAGCTCTCGAGCTGGCGGGCGTCGGTCGTGAGATCGGTCTCGATCGACTGCAGCCGCTGCCGGTACACGCCGTACAGATGATAGAAGTCGTGCGGATGCAGCGGGCGGTTGCCCAGCTCGCTCACCCAGTAGCGCTGGAACTCCTCGAACCACCCCAGGCGGAGATTGGCGTACATGAGCGCGCGGTGCCAGCCGGTGAGGACCAGCGCCGCCGAGCGCGGCCAGCCGGACCCGGCTGGCCAGCCCGCCCGAGCAGGCCGAGCCCGTCGCCGCTGCGGGCGCCCGGCGGCTTGGCCGTCGCGGTCTTGTCTTGCGCCGCGAGCAGGCCGGAGACGTCGGGACGGAAATCGTCGTAGCCGTTGCCGCTCACGCCGGACCCCGCACGCCGAGCGCTCGCAGGCAGTACTGCAGATCGCCCTGGCAGCCGGTGCAGAGCTTGCCGGTGCGCTCCTTGTTCGCCGGTGGCCAGGCGCCACGCCGCGCACGCCGCCCGCAGCTCGCCGAACGTGAGCGTCGTGCAGTAGCAGAGCATCTCGGCGTCCAGCGCGGGGTCGAGTCCGGGTGTCACTTGAAGTACGTGAAGAGGTGGTCGAAGAGCACGAGCTCGCCGCCCGCGCGCCGGCCCACCACGTAGCTGGCCATCCGGAAGAGCGCTTTCAGCTCGACCCGGCGCAGACGGTGGCCGTCGCGCTCGGGCTCGAGCTTCACCTCGGTGTGGGCCTTCGGCGCCAGGCGCACGGTCTCCACGTGGCGAACGCCCTCGTAGTAGCTCACCACCTCGGCGTCGGCGGGGGCGAAGCGCGACAGGTTGCCGACGGCCACCGCGTGGTGTCCGGTCATCGGGCGGTCGAGGAAGAGATAGGTCTCGAAGTTGTTGAGCGCGACCGCGCCGATGCGATCGGGCACGCCGCCCAGCGTGGCGTTGACCGCGTAGTAGAGCGGCGGCACGGCCGAGTCCTGCCGGTGCAGGTAGCCGTAGTGGTGCGGGCGATAGGGAAAGATCCGCGGGTCGTAGCGCGCGTCGAAGACGACGAGGAGCCGCCCGTGACGGCGCGCCGGCTCGTCGAGCAGCGCGGCCACGTCGAGAATCTCCTGGCCGGGATCGAGCGTCTGATCGAGCCGACGGGCAGCCGTCCTGGTCGTAGGCGAAGAGTCGGACGCTGGCCAGCTGCCGGCGGGCCGCGCGGTCCTTCTGGTGGACGAGCTCGACGAGGTGGGCGTGCCCGGCCTCGTGAAAGGTGGCCGACATCAGGGCGCCGAGGTCACTTGACATGCATGAGCGACAGCGCGCCCTCGAGGTTGCGGGTGCCGGCGCCGACCAGATAGAGGTTGAACCACGCGTTGCCGGTGAGCCTGCAGCTGATCGACGGTGAGCGGACCGGCGGCCGGCGCCAGCGAGTCGACGTCGACGAGTCGCGCGCCTCTCGGCGGGATGCGGACCAGCCGGGCGCCGACGCGCGCGCCGTTTCGCTCGGCCACGACGCGCACGCGGTTCACGACGTTCGAGAGGTTGAGGACCAGCAGGTGCGAGCGGCTGTCCGCGCCGTGGTAGACGTACTGATCGCGCGCGAACGCCGGCACCGTGTGACCCAGCGGCGCCAGCAGCGCCCCGGCCACCGCGAGGATCGCGCGCGTCCAGGGCGGATACCGCTCGACGAACTCCTGCCGGCCGTGCGTCGCGGTGTACGTCTGGCCGTCGGCGAGCGCCACGTAGAGGTCGGACTTGATCCGGGGCGCGTCCACCGTCACGAAGCCGTAGCCGGCGCCGGCCGGGGCCAGCCGCACCTCGCGCGCGTCGGTGCTGTCGGTCAGCGTGGTGCGCTGCTCGCTGGCCACGCGCCCCTCGGCATCGAACTGGGTGACCGTCGCGTCGAGACCGCGGCCCTCGCGTCCGGTGGTGAAGCGCGACTCGATGTTGTTCAGCAGGACGACGCAGTCCAGCCCGGGACGCGTCAGCCAGGGCAGGTAGTAGGTCGGATCGCGCTGCACACCGAGCAGGCCGCGCGTCCACGTACGCACACGCCTGAGCATCGGCCGAGCGTAGAGCCCCGCCCGGCGAGAGTCAAGAAAGCCTGGGGATCCGCCCGGGGATCCGAGAGGTGCGCGTGTCGAGGGTGCTAAGATTTCCCGCATGAGCCGCGCCATCGGCGTCGTCACCGTCGCGCGCTCGGACTACGGTCACCTCACGCCGCTGCTGCAGGCGCTCCACGCCGCGCCCGACGTCGAGCTGCTCGTCTACATCGCCGGCAGCCATCTGGCCGCCCGCTTCGGACGGACCGCCAGCCTGGTCGAGGCCGACGGCTGGGACGGTCGTGGCGCGGGTGGACATGGACATCGACGACGACGCGCCGGGCGCGATCGCGGCGGCCACCGGCCGGGGCGTGACCGGCTTCGCCGCGCGAGTTCGCCCGGCGGGCGCCTGACATCCTCGTGGTGCTCGGCGACCGCTACGAGATGCTGAGCGCGGCGGTGGCCGCGCTGCCGTTCGCCCTGCCCGTCGCCCACCTGCACGGCGGCGAGGTGACCGAGGGCGCCATCGACGAGCAGATCCGGCACGCCATCACCAAGCTCGCGCACCTGCACTTCCCGGCCGCCGAGCCCTACGCGGAGCGGGTACGGCAGCTCGGCGAGGAGGCGTGGCGCGTGCACTGCTGCGGCGCGCCGGGGCTCGACCGACTCCAGGCCCAGGCCACGATGTCCCGCGAGGCGCTGGCCGAGCGGCTGGAGCTGGGCGCTCGGCCGTCCCACGATGCTGGTGACGTTTCACCCCGAGACGCTGGCCGCTGCCGATGTCCCTCGTCAGGTCGGCGAGCTGGCCGCCGCCCTCGAGGGGTTGCCCGGCGAGCTCGTCGTCACCGCGCCCGGCGCCGACACCGCGCATCGGGCGGTGACCACGGCTCTGCAGGCGCTGGCCGTCCGGCGCCCGGCGACGCGTCTGGTCGCCGCGCTCGGCGACGAGACGTACTGCTCGCTCTTGCAGGTGGCCGACGTCATGGTCGGCAACTCCTCGAGCGCGATCATCGAGGCGCCGACGTTCGGGCTGCCGGCGGTGAACGTCGGCGATCGTCAGCGGGGCCGGCTGCGGGCGGCCAACGTGATCGACGTGGGCCACGACCGCGCGGCGATCGGCGCGGCCATCCGGCGCGCGCTCGATCCCGGCTTTCGCAAGAGCCTGGCCGGCCTCGTCAATCCCTACGGCGACGGCCACGCGGCGCCGCGCATCGCGCGGGTGCTGCAGGAGGTCGAGCTGGGCCCGCGGCTGGTGCGCAAGCGCTTCGTCGACGCGCCCCGCTGACGCGCTCAGCGGCGACCGAGGAGCCCCAGAGGCAGTCCGAAGGCGTACTCGAAGTTCGCGCGCGTGTCGGGGTGCACCTTCCACAGCCACAGGGCGTACGCCACGAACGCCACCGCTCCGGCCCCGACCTCGCCACCCCATCGGGACCCGGCCAGCATCGTGACGGCAGACACGAGCGCGTGGAACACCAGCACCGCCACGCCGAACCCCGCGAAGTACAGGAGCGCGCGCCGGTAGAACGGAATGCCGGCCAGCTCGCGGGTCCAGCCCACCCACACCCAGGCCGGGAAGAGGATCAGCAGCAGCCGGGCCAGGGCCGCGCCGGCGGCCGCCGCCGGCAGCCCCGGAACGACGCCGGGGATCAGCACGTACAGCGCGCCGAGGTACACCCCGAAGCGCAGGATGTTGATCGGGATGAAGCGGGCGACCTCGTCCTGCGCCTGCAGCACGAAGGTGTAGGGGTTGATCGTCGTCGCGGCGAGGGCGGCCAGGACGAGGATGCGGAGCGCTGGCGTGGCGGCCACGAACGATGGGCCGTAGAGCGCGCCGAGCAGCGGCTCGGCCATCACCCAGAAGAAGACGGCCATGGCGGTCGACAGGAACAGAAGCTTGTCCAGGCCGCTGAAGAACAGCCGGCGCGCCGCGCGGTCGCGCTCCGGTGTCCGCTGGGCGTAGAGCGACGACAGCCGCGTGAACATGAGCATGCCCGGCGGGGCCATCACGCCGGAGAGCGCCTCGAAGAGCCCGCGGGCGACCTGGTAGTAGCCCGCCGCCGTGAGCCCGGCCCAGCGCCCGACCAGCACGCGGTCGATCGAATCCTGGAACAGCGCGATCGGCGTGGTGATCAGGAAGGGCCGCGCGAAGCGCCAGTAGGCGGTCAGGCTCGCCCGCGACGGCGCCCGCGGCCGGATGCCGCCGGTGGCCAGCACGCCCGCGGCGACGATCAGGGTCAGCGCGCTCTCGAGGAGGAACGTGGCGGCGATCCAGACGACGCTCGGCGCGACCACCAGCACGACCACCGTGGCGACCAGTCGCGTCAGCCGCATCGAGAGCAGGATCGCGCCGTGGGTCACCACCCGCTCGCGCACGATGAACACCTGCATGAACACGTCGGCCAGCCGCAAGGCGACCTGGGATCCCAGCATGAAGACGAAGACCGCGGCGCCGGCGGGCGCGCTGGCCAGGGCGCCCGCCCGCCACGCGACGAGCAGCGCGAGCCCCAGGATCGCGGCGAGGCCACCCTGGATCAGCCCCATCGTCCCCAGGCAGCGCCCGGTGTCCTCGCCCTCGGCCAGGCGCTTGAGGTGGGCCCGGGAGAAGCCGGGAAGCGCGGCGGCCATCACGAGGCCGGCGAGGCCCAGGTTGAGGGCGAGCGCGCCGACGGCGGCGGGACCGAGGATGCGGCCGATCAGCACCGAGGCGACGAGGCCGAGGCCACTGTGGATCCACGTGCTGCCGAGCAGGAGGAGAGAGGCTTGGCCGAGACTGCGCCTAGGCATCTCCGCGGATACTATCGTACAATCTCGTGTCGACATGGCGGTTTCAGGTCTTTAGCTTCATGACTTTCGACGGCGCTTGGCTCGTCACCCCGGGCGCTTCCGTCCGCGAGGCGCTCGAAGCCATCACGAAGAATCGCCACCAGGCCGTGATGGTCGTCGACGCATCCGGGCGGCTGGCGGGCATCGTCACCGACGGCGACATCCGCCGCGGGCTGCTGCGCGGGGTCTCGATCGACGGGCGCGTCACCGACGTCATGAACCCCCAGCCGGTCACCATCGGCCCCGGCCTCGGCCGCGACGAGACGCTCACTCTCATGCAGGGCCGCGGGCTGCGTCACCTCCCGGTGGTCGACGCCGAGCGGAAGCTGGTCGACGTGCTCCTGCTCGACGACCTGCTGCGGCCGGCCGCGCTGCCCAACGCGGCGGTGCTGATGGCCGGGGGCGACGGCACCCGGCTGCGTCCGCTGACCGAGAGCACGCCCAAGCCGCTGCTGCGCGTGGGCGGCAAGCCGCTGCTCGAGATTCTGATCGAGCGGCTGCGGGCGGCCGGCGTGCGCGAGGTCTTTCTCATCGTCCGCTACAAGTCGGAGATGATCGAGGCCCACTTCGGTGACGGCGGGCGCCTCGGCGTCCGCATCCGCTACGTCCGCGAGACGACGCCGCTCGGCACCGCCGGGGGCCTGGCCCTGCTCGGCGAGCCGCTCACCGAGCCGTTCTTCCTCGTCAACGGCGACATCCTCACCAAGTGCGATTTCCGCGCGATGCTCGAGTTCCACCGGCGCCATCGCGCCGACCTCACCGTCGGCACCGTGCCGCACACGGTCGAGGTGCCGTACGGCGTGCTCGAGGTCGAGGGCGAGCAGCTCAGCACCATCAGCGAGAAGCCGCGCCTGGACTTCCTGATCAACAGCGGCGTCTACGTCGTCGGGCCCTCGGCGCTGGCGCTGATCCCGCGCGAGCGGCCGTTCGACGCGCCCGAGCTGATCCCGCTCCTCAAGGGCGCCGGGCGCACGGTGGTCGCCTTTCCCATCCGCGAGTACTGGCTCGACGTCGGCCGCCACGCCGACTTCACGCAGGCCAACCGCGACGTCGCCGAGGGGCTGCTGGAGTGACCGTGGTCGGTGTCGTCGGGCTGGGCTACGTCGGCCTGACCCTCACGGTCGCGCTGGCCCGCAAGGGCATCGTCGTGCACGGCGTCGACAAGTCGCCGCGTGTGCTGGGCGCCCTCCGCGACGGCCGGGCGCACCTGTTCGAGCCGGGACTCGAGGACGGCCTCGGCCAGTGGCTCGGCTCGCGTATCCACGTGGGCGACGAGCTGCCGGCGGGCGTCGTGGACGTCGCCATCATCTGCGTCTCGACCCCGGTCGACGACTCGGGGCGCCCGCAGCTGGACAATCTCGCCGGCGCCGCGCGCCACGTGGCCGAGCGCGGCCGTCGCCGACACGCTCGTCGTGGTGCGCAGCACCGTGCCGGTCGGCGCGACGCGCGCCATCGTGCTGCCCGCGCTGGCGGCCCACTGGCCGTCACCGCGGCTGGCCTTCGCGCCCGAGCGCACCATCCAGGGGCAGGCGCTGCGCGAGCTGGAGGAGCTGCCGCAGGTGGTCGGTGGGCTCGACGGGGCCAGCGCCGCGGCGGCGGCCGAGCTGTTCTCGCGGCTGACCCGGCGGGTCGTGCGGGTGTCGTCGCTCGAGACGGCGGAGATGGTCAAGCTCGTCAACAACTGTCACACCGATCTGATCTACGGCTACGGCAACGAGGTCGCGCTGCTCGCCGAGCGGTTCGGCCTCGATCCGCTCGAGGTCATCCACGGCGCCAACGTCGAGTACCCGCGGCCGGATCTCGCCAAGCCCGGCTTCGTGGGCGGCGGCTGCCTCTCCAAGGATCCCTACATCCTGCTCTCGGCGGCGGCCGGGGTCGGCTACACGCCGTACCTGATCGGCGCCGCGCGCCACCTGAACGAGGCGCTGCCGGTGCACGTGGCCGAGCGGCTGGCGGCGCTGATCCGGGCCGCGCGCGGCCGCGCCGAAGGCGCCCGGCTGTCCGTGCTGGGCTGGGCCTACAAGGGCTGGCCGCCGACCGACGACATGCGCGGCGCGCCGGTGTCGCCGATGCTGCCGCTGTTCCGGGCCGCGGGTCTCGAGCTGCGCGGCCACGACTACCTCGTGGGCCCCGAGGTCATCGCCGGCCTGGGCGCCACGCCGGTCTCGGTCGAGGCCGCGTTCGCCGGCGCCGATGCGGTGCTGCTGACGTCGAACCATCCCGAATACGCCAAGCTCGATCTCGGCGCGCTGCTCCCGACGCTGCGGCGGCCGGCGGTCGTCTTCGACGCGTGGCGGATCCTCGACGAGGACGCCGTGCGTCAGGCCGGCGTCGGGTACGCGGCCATCGGATATGGCTAGAGTCCTCGTCCTCGGCGGCGCGGGCTTCGTCGGCGCCCATCTGGCCGCGCGGCTGGCCGACGAGGGCCACGCGCTGACGCTGGTCGACGATCTCTCCCGCGGCCGGTCGGACGCGGTGCTGGCGGAGCTCTGTGCCCGGCCGGGCGTGCGATTCGTCGCAGGCTGATCTCACGGCGCCCGGCGCGCTGGACGGGCTGTCGCGGCAGTGGGATCAGGTCTACATGCTGGCGGCGGTGGTCGGCGTGCGCAACGTCGAGCGCGATCCCGCCCGCGTCATCCGCACCAACACGCTGGCCCTGATGGCGGTGCTCGACTGGCTGCCCGCCGCCGGCGAGACGCTCTTCTTTTCCTCGACCAGCGAGGTGTACGCGGGCTCGGTCGGGCTCGGCCTGGCGCCGGTGCCGACGCCCGAGGACGTGCCGCTGGCCATCGCGGACGCCGCCGCGCCGCGCGCCGCCTACGCCATCAGCAAGCTCCTCGGCGAGGCGGCGGTGATCCACGCGGGTCGCGCGCGCGGCCTGCGCTGGGTCATCGGGCGCTACCACAACGTGTACGGCCCGCGCATGGGCGCCGATCACGTGATCCCCGAGATGGCGCTGCGCGCGATCCGGCGCGAGGACCCCTTCCTCGTCTACGGGCCGGGCCAGCGGCGTGCGTTCTGCCACGTCGCCGACGCGGTGGAGGCCACGCTGCGGCTGGCCACGACCGAGAGCGCGGCCGGCCACGTCGTGAACATCGGCAACGACAGCGACGAGACGGTCATCGAGGATCTCGCCGCGCTCGTGTGCCGGCGCGCCGGATACGCGCCCGCGCTCGAGCGGCGGCCGGCACCGGTCGGCTCTCCCGAGCGGCGCTGTCCCGATCTCACGCGGCTGCACGCGCTGACCGGCCTGACGCCCAAGGTGTCGCTCGAGGCCGGCGTGGCCGAGACGCTCGACTGGTATCGCGCGTGGTGGCAACAGGAGGGCACGCGGTCGTGACGGCGCGACGCCAGATTCCCAACGCGGTCCCGCATCTCGGCGGCAACGAGTGGAAGTACGTCAAGGAGTGCCTGGACACCAACTGGGTGTCCTCGGCCGGGCCCTTCGTCGAGCGGTTCGAGCGCGAGACGGCCGCCTACGTCGGCGTGCCCCACGCGGTCGCCATCGTCAACGGCAGCGCCGCCTTGCACCTGGCGCTGAGCGCGGCCGGTGTCCGCCCCGACGATGAGGTGCTGACACCCACGCTGACCTTCATTGCCACCGCCGGTGCCATCGTCCACGCGGGCGCCCATCCGGTGTTCCTCGACGTCGAGCCGGTCACGTGGGGCCTCGATCCCGAGAAGGTCGCCGACTTCCTGACGCGGGAGTGCGAGGTCCGCGCCGGCGCGGTGATCGATCGCGTCACCGGCCGCCGCGTGAGCGCCATGGTGCCGGTGCACCTCTACGGACATCCGTGCGATCTCGATCCGCTGCTGGAGATCTGTCGCGCGCTGGCCGCTGGCCATGGTGGAGGACGCCACCGAGTCGCTGGGCGCGCTTCTACCGGGGCCGGCGGGTCGGCGCCGACGGCTCGTCCGGCTGCCTGTCGTTCAACGGCAACAAGATCATCACGTGCGGCGGCGGCGGCATGGTGCTGACGCGCCACGCGGAGGTGGCCGCGCGGGTGCGCGCGCTCTCCACGCAGGCGCGCAGCGATCCGCTCGAGTGGGTGCACGACGAGGTGGGCTTCAACTACCGCCTGACGAATCTGCAGGCGGCGATCGGGGCGGCGCAGCTCGAGCAGCTGGAGGACTTCCTCGACCGCAAGCGCGCGACGGCCGCCGCCTATGCGCAGGCCCTCGAGCGCGTGGACGGCGTGACGCCGTTCCGCGAGGCGTCGTGGGCGCGGTCGAACTGGTGGCTGCCGACCGTGCTGGTCGACGCGCGGCGCGTTCCCGATCTGCGCGCGCTGATCCGCGACCTCAACGCCGCCGGCATCGGGGTCCGTCCGGTGTGGCACCCGCTGCACCGCCAGCCGCCGTTCCGCGACGCCCGCACCGGGCCGATCGAGATCGCCGACCGGCTGTGGGACCGCGGCCTGTGCCTGCCGTCCTCGGTCGGCATCACGCCCGAGGAGCGGCAGGCGGTGATCGACGCGCTGGTCGCCTGCCTGAAGTGAGCGCGGTGGTGGAGCTGCGCGAGCGGCTGCGCCGCTACTACACCGCGTACTACCGGGACACGCTCGGGATCCCCGGCTGGCCCACGCTGGTGGATCTCCGCCAGGAAGAAGAGGCCCAGGAGCGCGGGTCACTTCGACCGGCTGCGGACCGTCCTCGGCCCCGACGCGCTGGCCGGACGGATGCTCAACGTCGGCTGCGGCACCGGCGGGTTCAACGCGGTGGCCGCCGCGGCGGGAGCGCGGATCGTCGGCATGGACGCCGACGCCGAGGCCATCGCCATCTGTGGCGCCAAGCACGGCAGCGACCGCAGCGCGTACGTGCGGGCCGAGGCCGAGCGGCTGCCGTTCCGTGAGGGCGTGTTCGACGTCGTGTACTGCTTCTCGGTGATCGAGCACGTCGCCTCGGTGGAGGCCACGGTGGCCGAGATGGTGCGCGTGACCCGCCCCGGCGGCGTCATCTACGTGCACACGCCGAACGCGTGGTCCTGGTGGGAAGGCCACTACAAGGTCTTCTGGGCCCCGTTCCTGCCGGGGCCGCTGGCCCGGGCCTATCTGACGCTGCGCGGTCGCCCCACCGCCTATCTGGCCACGCTGCGACGGCTGACCGTCGCGCGACTGCGCCGCGCGTTCGCCCGGGCCGGCGCCACGAGCGCCACGCTCCACGACGACACGCCGGCGCGCGAGTCGGTGGGACCGCTGCGGACGCTGACCGGCGCGTACTACCGCGTGACCGGCACGTCGCCGTTCATCGAGCTGGTGGTGCGCAAGCCGTGAGCGCGCCGTGATCAAGACGATCCTGTTCGCCAGCGAGTACTATCCGCCCTTCGCGCCCGGTGGCGCGGAGTGGACGAATGCGGCGTGGGCCAGCGCGCTGGCCCGCCACGGGCGTCGGGTCGTCGTGGTGACGCCCAACTACGGCGCCGCGACGCGGGAAGACCGCGACGGCGTGACCATCCATCGCGTGCCGTCTCCCGTGCATATGTCGCCCGGCACCCGGGAGGCCGGCTGGCGGATCCGCAGCAACCCGCTCTTCCGGCGCTCCTTCGCTCGTCAGATCGAGCGGCTGGCGCGGCAGGAGGGCGCCGATCTGATCCACGCGCAGAGCAAGGGCGCGCTGGTGGCGGCCGTGGCGGCCGCGCAGCGGTGTCGGTTGCCCGCCTTCGTCACGGTGCGCGACGTGGGGCTGCTCTGCCCGCTCGGCGCCTGCACGCTGTTCGAGCCGTGGACGACGTTCGATTGCACGACCGAGCAGTACGTCGGTCGCTGCGTGCCGTTCTATCTCCGTCACTACGAGCCGGAGCAGCGGGGCCTGCGGCGCGCCATCCGTCGCCTGCGCCTGCGCTGGGCGTGGCGCGATCAGCAGGGGACGGGGCGAGCCTTGCAGAAAGTCGACGGAGTCATCGGCGTGAGCAAAGGCATCCTGTCGCTCTTCCCCGAGCGCCTGGTGCCGGCATCCCGGCGCCACGTCGTGTACACGCTGCCGCCGTCGGGACCTCGTCCCGACGCCGCCGCGGCCGCGCGCGTCCGCGAGCGGCTCCAGATCGGTCCCGGACCGCTGGTGCTCTACGCCGGCAAGCGGTCGTTCGGGAAAGGAACGCGTGTGCTGGTCGACGCGCTCGACGCCATCCGGGCCGCCGTGCCGGGCGCGCGCTTCGTCTTCGCCGGGAAGGGCGAGATGCCGCTGCCGTCGGCGCCCGATGTCCATGCCGTCGACTCGCTGACCCATGACATGCTCTTCCCCCTCTACCGAGAGGCTGACGTCGTCGTCGTGCCATCCATCTGGCCCGAGCCACTCAGTCGCGTGATCGTCGAGGCCATGTGGCTGGGTCGCCCGGTCGTCGCCACGGCCGTGGGCGGAAGCCCCGAAGCCGTCGAGGATGGCGTCAGCGGGCTCCTCGTGCCGCGCGGCGATGCGCCCGCGCTGGCCGCGGCCATCAGCGCGCTGCTGCGCGATCCCGATCGTCGGGCGCAGATGGGCGCCGCCGCGGCCGCTCGCGCCGCCACCATGTTCGACGAGGAGCGTGTCGTGGCGTCGCTCCTCGAAGCCTACGAAAGCCCGACGACGAGGCCGGCGTGACCTCCGCGCTCGGGTACTACCTGGGCGTGTCCTACCGGCGCAAGCGCGTGGACGCCGACCTGGAATCGCTGGCCCATCACTTTCGCGGCCGGGTTCTCGACGTCGGCGGCGCGCGCCTGCGCGGGCGCTTCCGGCCGCCGGCCGGGTCCCGCTGGGTGGTGGCCGACCTTGCCGGAGCCTGCGACGTGCGCGCCGACATCGTCGCCCTGCCGTTTCAGTCCGGCGCCTTCGACGCGGTCAAGGCCACGGAGGTGCTCGAGCACGTGCCGGATCCCGCAGCCGCCCTCCGCGAGTGCGCGCGCGTGCTGCGGTCCGGCGGCCACCTGGTGGCGACGGCGCCGTTTCTCGAGCGACTGCACGGCGACCCCGGCGACTACGCGCGGTTCACCGAGACGATGTGGGCGCGCCTGCTGGCCGAGGCCGGACTCCGGCCGGTGCGCATCGCGCCCCAGGGCGGGTACTTCACCCACCTGGCCGGGCTGGTCCGCTTCCTCGTCCTGCGTGCGCCGGCCGGCGTCCGCCACCTCGGCTATGGCCTGTTCCCGCTTCTCGATCTCCTCGCGCGCCTCGACGCCAGCCCCAGCGTGCAGCGCTCGGAGTTCGCGTCGTTCGTGGGGGGCTACCTGATCGTGGCGACGCGATGAGCGCGCTCGCGCTCTGCTCTCCGCACTGCGGCGTGAGTCCGGAGACGACCTCGGGGGGCGAGACCTACGAGCGCGAGCTGCTCACGCGGCTGGGACGTGACGGCGTCCACGTGGACCTGATCCTGGCCCGCGGCAAGCCGCACCCGATCGGTGTGCCGAACTGGACGGTGCACCGGTTCTCGATCCGCCGCGGGCTCCGCTGGTGGGTGGCGCCGTTCGTGGTCCCCCCGGCCATCCATCGCGTCCACCGCCGGGTCGGCTTCGACCTGCTCCGCGTCCACTCGCTGCGCTTCATCGGGCCGGGGGCCCTGTGGGCCCGCCGCCGGTGGCGACTGGACGTGCCGGTCGTGGCCCACCACCATCACCTCGATGCCGATCCGCTGAATCGGGTGATCGAAAAGCGCGTGGTCGAGGCGTGCGATCGCGTGATCGTCGGCAGCGAGTTCGCGCGCCGGCAGCTCGCGGAGGCACTCGGCGTGCGCACCGATCACGTGGCGGTGGCGCCGTACGGTGTCGACGTGCAGTTCGCGCCGCGTCCGGCGCGCGCCGACTTGCTGGCGCGCTACGGCCTGGGCGACGGCCCCGTCGTGCTGTTCTTCGGCGGGCTCAAGCCGCGCAAGAACCTGACGCTGCTGCTCGACATCTGGGCCGACGTCCTGCGCGCGGGCCCCGGCGCCCGCCTGCTGATCGCCGGCGGTGGACCGCTGTTGCCCGAGCTGCGGCGCCGGGCGGCGAGGCTGGGGCTCGGCGACCGCGTGGGGTTCACCGGTTACGTGCCGGAGGCGGACAAGGCCGCGCACTTCAACCTCGCCGATGTCTTCGTGTTCCCGTCGGCGCTGGAGGGTTTCGGCCTCGCGGTGGGCGAGGCCATGTCCTCGGGGCTGCCGGTGGTGGCGTCCGATCGCGGCTCGATCCCGGAGCTGCTCGTGGACGGCGAGGGCGGGTTTCTGTGCGATCCGGCGCGCCCGGCGCAGTTCGTCGAGGCGCTGCTGCGACTGCTGCGCGACGCGCCGCTGCGCGCCAAGCAGGGCGCGGCCAACGTCGAGCGCGTGGACCGCTGGTTTCGCTGGGAGCGCTGCGTGGCGACCACCCGCGCGCAGTACGAGAGCGCGGTGGAGGCGTGGCGGGCCCGGCCGGCGAGCGCCCCGTGAACGCGCTCTCGCGCCTGGTCGTCCGCGGCGTCGATCTGGTGAACCGCCGCGGCAAGTCCGTCGGCGTGCGGCTGGTCAAGCTCACCGGCAAGCGCCCGTACGCGATCCACCCCAAGCACCTGGTCGACCAGTCCTGGCACGACTGGTACATCCCGTACCTGTCGCCGACCGACCGGGTGCTGGACGTCGGCACCAGCAACGCCGCGCACCTGCTGCAGGCCGCGCCGCACTGCCAGTCGATCGTCGGCGTCGACTACGACGATGCGCAGCTGCAGATCGCCGACCGCGAGCTGCGCGAGCGCCGCGTGGACAACGCCCGGGTCTTTGCCTGTGACATCACCCGACCCCTGCCGTTCGCCGACCGCGCGTTCGACACGATCCTCTTCCTCGACGTCATCGAGCATCTGGTGCCGCGCGTCGCGGTGCTGCGCGAGATCCACCGGCTCCTCACCGACGACGGCCAGCTCCTCGTGTCGGCGCCGAACAGCCAGACGCGCTGGCGCGGCACGCTGCGCCGGGCCGGACTGTTCGCCTACTCCGATCCCGACCACAAGATCGAGTACACCGCCGGCGAGTTCGTGGCCGAGCTGCGGGCCGGGGGCTTCGAGCCGGACGGCGAGCTGATGCCGGTGGTGCTCGACACACCCTGGGCCGGCGCCATCGACGCGGTGGGCGGTGTGTCGCTCCGGCTCTACGACCGGCTCAGCCGCTGGAAGCGCGAGGCCGCGATGCGCCGGCCGGGCGACAGCACTGGCTTCCGCGCCCGGGCCCACAAGGCGCGGCGATGAGCGTCCTGGGGCTGCTGCCGGCCATCCGCGGCGGCCTCGGGGAGCTGGCGCGCACCGGACAGCACACACGGCTCGTCGATGGCTACCTGCGTCCGTACGCTCGCGCCTTCGACGCCGTCCGCTACTTCAGCTACCTGCCAGAGTCGCTCGACACGTTCACCACCGACCCACAAGTGCTCGCGCGCGTCACGCTGCTGCGCGGGCGCGGGCACCCGTGGCTGCACACCCTGCTCTTGCCGCTGCGTCACCGCCAGGCCCTCGCCGGCTGCTCGGTCCTGCGCGTGTTCCAGATCACCGGCGCCGTTCCCGCCATCGTGGCGCGCCGGTGGCTCGGCGTGCCCTTCGTGGTCACCTATGGCTTCCGGTACTCGACCCTCACGCGCTCACCGCTGACGCGTACGCTCCGGCGCGTCGTCGAGTCGAGCGCGCTGGCCGCGGCGGATGCGGTCATCGTCACCACGCCGGCGCTCGAGGCGTACGTGCGGAGTCGCCGCCCGCGCGGCGAGGTCCACCTCGTCCCCAACGGGGTGGACACGACGCTGTTCCGGCCGGTGGTCCGGCCCCCGCGGGACGTCCGCGAGGTGCTCTACGTGGGCCGGCTGTCGGAGGAGAAGAACCTCGGAGCCCTGGTCGAGGCGGCGGCCCGTGTGAAGCGGGCCCCGGTGCGGATCACGCTGGTCGGCGACGGCCCGGAGCGGGGGAGGCTCGAAAGCCGGGCGCGCGCACTCGACGTGGCGCTGCAGGTCCGCCCGGTCGTCCCGCATCCCGAGGTGGCGGGGCTGATGGCGGCCGCCGACGCTTTCGTCCTGGCCTCCTTTACCGAAGGCCATCCCAAGGTGCTCCTGGAGGCGATGGCGGCGGGGACCCCCTGCATCGCCTCCGACTGTGACGGCAATCGCTCGCTGGTCGCCGAGGGCCGGACGGGCCTGCTGTTCGACGCGCACCGGCCGGATGAGCTGGCCGCCCAGCTGGACCGCGTACTGTCCGACGCCGACCTCGCCGCCGGCCTGACGGCGGCCGCGCGGGAACAGGTGACCTCCCGCTACGACCTGGGCGCCCTGGTGGCCACGGAAATCGCGCTGCTGAAACGGCTGGCCCGCCCCGGCTGACCGCACCTGCCCGGCCGGGTCGGGGGCGTGATGACCGCGCGGGTTCCTTGATTGGTCTGAAGACAAGGTGCGGTAGGCTGGTTTGTAGCGCCTGATCATGATCACCCTGATTAACCCACCGGGAATCAAGACGTTTTCGGGCCTGCAGATGCACACCCCGAATCCTCCACTCGGGCTCGCGTACGTGGCGGCGGCGGTGCGAGACGCCGGATTCGACTACCGCGTGATCGACGCGACCGGCGAGGCGCTGGACGCCGTCTCCCCCTATCCGGATCGGGCCGACTTCATGGTGCAGGGGCTGACGCCCGACGAGATCGTGGGGCGGATCCACCCCGACAGTCGGGTCATCGGGATGACGTGCATGTTCAGCACCTTGTGGCCGCTCACCCACCGGGTGGCCCGGACGATCCGGGAGAAGTTTCCCGAGGCCCTCCTGGTGCTGGGCGGCGAGCACGGCACCGCCGTCCCCGAGCACGTGCTGGCCACCAGCCCGTTCGACGTCGTGGTGCTGGGCGAGGGGGAGGAGACCTTCGTCGAGCTGCTGCGCGCGCACCGGCAGGGGCGTCCACTGTCCGAGGTGAAGGGCATCGCCTTCCGGAGCGGGGACCGCGTGGTGGCCAACGGGTTGTCGGAGCGTCGGCGCGACGTGGACGCCATCCCGCTGCCGGACTGGGACGCATTCCCCATCACCGAGTACATCGACCGGCACCAGACGAACGGCATCAACCTGGGCCGCTCCATCCCGATCCTCGGCACGCGGGGCTGCCCGTTCCAGTGCACGTTCTGCTCGAACCCGGGCATGTGGACGCAGCGCTGGATCGCCCGCGATCCCGTCGCCCTCGCCGACGAGATGGAGCTCTACGCCCGCAAGTACCAGGTGACGAACTTCGACTTTCAGGACCTCACGGCCATCGTGAAGCGCCAGTGGATCGTGGACTTCTGTCGCGAGCTGATCGCCCGCGACCTCGACATCACCTGGCAGATGCCGAGCGGCACCCGGGCCGAGGTCTTCGACGCCGAGGTGGCCGACCTGCTCTATCGTTCGGGCTGCCGGGCCCTGGCCTTCGCGCCCGAGAGCGGCTCGCCGGAGATCCTCAAGGCCGTCAAGAAGCAGGTCGACCTCGGTCACATGATGGACGCCATGCGGTCGGCGGTGAAGCGTGGGCTCAAGCTGTCCTGCTTCATCGTCATCGGGTTCCCCGACGACACGCCGGCCACGCTCCGGCGCACGCTCTGGCTGATCCGCCGCATGGCGGTGCTCGGCGTGTGGGACGTGGCCGTGTCCAAGTTCGTGCCGTATCCTGGCTCGGCCCTCTTCCGCCGGCTGCAGCAGGAGGGCAAGATCGAGCTCGACGACCGGTTCTTCGTCTCCCCGATGGACTTCTACACGTCCCAGGCGCCGTCCTACGCCGACGCCGTCTCCACCCGGCGGCTGTACTGGACGATGCTGTGGATGTTCGTGAACTTCTACGTCATCTCGTTCACGCTCCGGCCCTGGCGGGTGACGCGCACGCTGCTGCGCGCCATCTTCACCGGGACGGAGGACAGCCGCTACGCCAAGTGGTTCGTCGACATCTTCTACACCCGCCGACGGTGGCGGAAGATCGCAGGCGAGGCCGCCCGATGAGCGACAAACGAAAAGCGCTGGCCGATCAGATCCGCGCGCTCGTCTCCGAGTACTTCGCCCAGGCGCAGCCGAAAGCGGCGGGGGCGCCGCGACTGCCGCTGCACGTGCCCTCCTATGGGCCCGACGAGGTCAACGAGGCGATCGCCTCGCTGCTGACCACCCAGATCACCATGGGCGAGAAGGTGCGGCGCTTCGAGACGCTGTGGGCCGAGTATCTCGGCGTGCGCCACGCGGTCATGGTGAACTCCGGCTCGTCGGCCAACCTGGTGGCGGCCGCCGTGCTCGTCAACCCCGCGTTCCCCGACCGCCTGCGCCCCGGCGACGAGGTCATCGTGCCAGCGGTGGCGTGGTCCACGACCTACTACCCGCTCGTGAACGTGGGGCTGGTGCCCGTGCTGGTCGACGTGGACCTCGACACCTTCACGCTCGACCCCGTGGCCGTCGAGCGCGCCATCGGGCCGCGTACGCGGGCCATGATGCCAGTGCACCTGCTGGGCAACCCCTGCGACATGCGGGCGCTGGGCGACCTGGCGCGCCGCCACCGGCTGCACGTTATCGAGGACACCTGCGAGGCGCACGGCGCCCGCTTCGAGGGCCGCCCCGTCGGCACCTTCGGCGTCATGGGAACCTTCAGCTTCTACTTCTCGCACCACATCAGCACGATCGAGGGCGGCGTGGTCGTCACCAACGACGATCTGGTCGCCGACCTGTCCCGCATGCTGCGTGCGCACGGCTGGACGCGCGACGTCCGGAAGAAGCCCGACGTCCCGAACCCTGGTATCGACGAGCGCTTCCTGTTCGTGAACCTGGGCTACAACTTCCGGGCGACCGAGGTGCAGGGGGCGTTCGGCATCCACCAGGTGCCCAAGCTCGAGGGCTTCATTCGCCAGCGCCGCGAGAACGTCGAGGACCTCAACGCCGCGCTGCGCAAGTACAGCGAGTGGCTCATGGAGTGCCCGGGCCGGGACGGCGGCGGCTCGCGGTCGGTGTGGTTCGGCTATCCGATCACGGTGCGGCCGGGCGCGCCGTTCAGCCGCGACGAGCTGACGCGCTTCTTCGAGTCCCGCGGCATCGAGACACGGCCCATCATGGCCGGCAACTTCCAGGAGCAGCCGGCCATCAAGCTGTTCGAGCACCGCATCGCGGGGCCGCTGCCCAACTCCGCGCTCATCATGCGCCAGTCGTTCTTCATCGGGAACCACCACGCCCTGGGCGAGAGCGAGCGGCGCTACGTCAAAGAGTGCGTCGACGAGTTCATGAGCCGATGGGCGTGAAGCTGCGGGAGGCCCGCGTGCTGGTGACCGGCGGCGCCGGTTTTCTCGGACGCCACGTGGTCGAGCAGCTGGAGGCCGCCGGCTGCCGGCAGCTGATCGCCCCGCGCCTGGCCGAGTACGATCTGACCCGCGACGCCGACGTGGCGCGGCTGTTCGCCAGTCACCCGGTCGACGTGGTGCTCCATCTGGCGGCCGAGGTCGGCGGCATTGGCTTCAACCTGGCCAATCCCGGGTCGATCTTCTACCGCAACGTCATGATGAACACGCTGGTGATGGAGCACGCGCACCGGACCGGCGTGGCCAAGTTCGTGGGCGTGGGCTCGGTGTGCGCCTATCCCGAGCACGCGCGGGTTCCGTTCCGCGAGGACGAGCTGTGGGACGGCTACCCGGAGCCCACCAACGGGCCCTACGGCCTGGCCAAGAAGATGATGCTGGTGCAGGGACAGGCCTACCGGGCCCAGTACGGATTCGACGCGATCCACCTGCTCATGATGAATCTCTACGGACCGGGCGATCACTTCGACGCCGAGCGCTCGCACGTCGTGCCCGCCCTCATCCGTCGGCTGGTCGATGGCACCGCCGCCGGCGCCGAGGAGATCACCGTGTGGGGCGATGGGCGGGCGACGCGGGAGTTCCTCTACGTGGCGGACGCCGCGCGGGGCATCCTGCTGGCCGCCGAGCGCTACGACGACGCCCGGCCCGTGAACCTCGGCGCCGGGTTCGAGGTCTCCGTCCGCGAGCTGGCGATCCTGATCGCCGAGCTGACCGGATTTCGCGGCCGCCTGGTCTTCGACGCCTCCAAGCCGAGCGGGCAGCAGCGGCGCTCGGCCGACGTCTCGCGCGCGCGCGAAGCGTTCGGCTTCGAGGCCGGTATCTCGCTCCGCGAGGGCCTGAGCCGGACGATCGACTGGTACGTGCGGACGGGGCTGGCGGGGGCCGCGCGATGACGCCGTTCACCCTGGTGATCCTCACGCTCAACGAGATCGAGGGCGTGACCCACATCTTTCCCAAGCTGCCCCTGCACCTGGTGGACGAGGTGCTGGTGGTGGACGGCGGCTCCACCGACGGGACGATCGAGTTCTTCGAGGCTCGGGGCGTGCAGGTCATCCGGCAGCAGCGGCGGGGGCGCGGCGAGGCGTTCCGGCTCGCCGTCCGTGACGCGCGTAACGACTTCCTGGTCTTCTTCAGCCCCGACGGCAACGAGGAGCCGGCCGACATTCCGCAGCTGGTGGAGGGGCTGTCCCAGGGCTACGACATGGTCATCGGCTCGCGCTTCATGGCGGGCGGCTGCTCGGAAGACGACGACAAGTTCCTGTTCGCCAGCCGCCGCTGGGGCAACCTCACGTTCACGTGGCTGGTGAGCCTGCTCTTCGCCCGCGGGGTACGGCTCAGCGACAGCATCAACGGTTTCCGGGCGGTGACCCGGGCCGCCTTCGTGCGCCTGCGACCCGACGCCGAGGGCTACGCCATCGAGTTTCAGATGTCCATCCGCGCGTTGCAGCTCGGCCTGCGCATCCTCGAGATGCCCACCCATGAGTCCCCCCGGATCGGCAAGGGGGTGTCGAAGCTCAACGCGGTCCCGGTGGGGCTGAAGTTCCTGAGGCTGATGCTCGACGAGTGGATCCGGCCGCGCGTCCGCCGCTGAGACCTCCGATCCCGCCCTCGCTCCACGCCTGACGTGCTCGCGTACTACTCGGTCGCGGCCGACCGCGAATTCTGGAGCGAGCACTGGGGCGGCCACACGGTCGAGGAGCTGCTCGCCATCGCCCGGACCTCCCCGCTCACCGATCTCATCGTCGCCGCGCTGCCGCGGACCGGCGTCGTGCTGGAGGCGGGCTGCGGCCTCGGGCAGTACGTCTTGCTCCTCCGCGAGCGCGGCTGGGCGGCGATCGGCGTCGACTGGAGCAGGGATGCCCTGGCCAGTGCCCGCCGCGTGTCCCCGGCGCCGCTGGCCGCGATGGGGCTGACCGCGCTGGCCCTGCGCGACGGCGCGGTCGCCAGCTATGTCTCGCTCGGCGTGGTGGAGCACGACCCGGCCGGACCCGACGGCATCCTGGCCGAGGCGCGCCGGGTGCTCGCGCCCGACGGCACGCTGGTGATCTCGGTGCCGTACGTCAACGGCCTTCGCCGGCTCGGCGCCCGCTGGATTCGCCGACAGAACCACGCGCTCGAGGCGGCCGGCGGCAAGCTTCTACCAGTACGCCTTCACGCGGGCCGAGCTGCTCGGCGCGCTCGCTCGTCACGGCTTCACGCCGCTGGCCGTGCATCCCTACGACCCCGCGCGCGTCCTCCGCTCGCTGCGTCGCCGCACGCGGCGCACCGGGGGCGAGGCTCGTGAGCGTGCCGCTGCCGCCGCCCGGGAGGGAGCCGTTTCGGGCCGTGCAGGAGGCGCCCCAGCCGGCGCCACGGCCGGAGAGGGCGTCACCCCGCCCCGGCGTCGAGGCCTGATCGCGCGCGTGGCGCGGCAGGTGCTCTATACCGAGCCGGCGCTGCGCTTGCTCGGTCACATGCTGCTCGTCGTCGCCCGCCGGGCGTGACAAACTACAGCCTTGATGGCTGAGGCGTACCGCATCGAGGATCGCGGCGACCACCGCGTGCTCTGGGTCGGCGAGCGCCCGTCGATGCCGACGCACTACAGCGAGCGCGTGATCCGGATGCTCATCGAGCGCAAGGGCGTCGATCGGGCTCCGCTCTACTTCCCGTTCAAGGCCGAGCGCGCGCCACGGTTTCTGGCGCCGCTGTTCCGTTACCTGCGCACGCGCGGCGCTGGCGGCCTCCGCGTGCTCGAGGTCGGCTGCTCGTTCGGCCACATGACCGAATACCTCGCCGAGCAGCCCGAGATCGCGACGCTGTCGACGTTCGACCCCGACGCGGCATTCGTCGAGATCGCGCGCACCAAGGCCAAGGAGCTCGGGCTGAAGGTCGTCAACGAGATCCTGCTGCTCGACCAGGCGGCGACGCGCCGCCTGCCGTGGGCCGACGGCGCGTTCGACCTCGTCCTGGCCGTCGGCGTGGTGGAGCATCTGCCGGAGCGTCACCGGCGCGCCCAGGTCGACGAGTACTGGAGAGTGCTCGCGCCGGGCGGGCACATCGCGTTCCTCGACACGCCCAACCGCTATTTTCCGCACGAGACGCACTCGCTGCGGTCTGCCCCTCGTGCAGTTTCTGCCGCCCCGGCTGGCGTATCGCTACGCGAGACTCTTTCGACGCATCGCGGTGAGCTTCGAGGTCTTCACCGCCGACGGCACAGGCTGGCGCAACGCGACCCTCGCCGAGTGCTTGCCGTCGACCGGCTGGGCCGGCGTGGTGGACGTCACCGAGGAGGCCGGCTACGGCCTCGCTTCCGGACACGTACTTCCGCGAGACGTGCGCGCTCGCGAACGCGACGCGGCGCTGCTTCGGCTGTTCGGTGCGCTCGCCGGCGGCGCTCGCGGCCGCCGGCCGTCCGCCGTCGCTGGCCCTGCCGTACCTGAACCTCCTGTTCCGGCGCGAACGGTGAGGCCGCGCGACTGAGCATGCGGATCGAGATCGGGCACCGGAACTATCTCGCCTATCTGCTGCTGTCGCACCCGGCAAAGATCGCGCGGCTGTCGAGCGAGTCGCGCCGGCGGCTGGACGACATCAATCGCGCCTTCAACGAGCGCATCTATTCCGGGGACGGCGCCCGTGAGTACGACCGCATCCATCGCTACGCCGAGGCGGACCAGAACGAGGCCAACCAGAACGACTATCCGGCCCGGGCGCTGGTGGACGAGACGTGGGTGGGCGCCGGCTACGGCCGTGCGCTCGAGCTGGGCGCCGGCAGCGGTTACTTCACCACGCTGATCGCCCGCCACGCCCGCTCCGTGGTGGCGGTCGAGCCGGTGCCGGACATCCGGCTGGTGCTGGCCGAGCGGTGCCGGCGTGAGGGCCTGGAGCACGTGCAGGTCCTGGGCGCCACCGCGCTCGATCTCGCGGCCCACGTCGGCGAGGCGTCGATCGACTCGGCCTTCGTCATCCAGAGCCTGCATCACTTCCACCGTCGCGACGAGGTCTTCCGTGCGCTGGGACGGGCCGTGCGTCCGGGCGGGCGGCTGTTCCTCGTCGAGCCGCACCACAATCTGCGGCGCGTGGCCCGCCTGACCCGGAAATACCTGGCGGAGTACCGCGCCACCGCGTTCTGGCGGGACGAGCGCAACTGGGCGACGCACGACTTTCTCACGCGGGGAGAGCTGCGCGACCTGTGCCGGCAGGGGGGCTTCACCGACGTGGCGATCGAGGGGTACTGGATCCCGGGGTCGCGCCGCCTGATCGTCGATCCACGGCGGCGCTTCGGGCTCGAGCGCGTGGTGGGACGGCTGCCCGCTGTGCGCCACTTCGCGGCCGTGCTGGCGCTGACGGCGCGACGCGCGGCCGATCGGAGCGGATGAGCACAGGCCCGACGCCGCGGGTGTCCGTCGTGCTGGCGGTTCGCGACGGCGCGCCGTGGGTGGGTGACGCGGTGCGCAGCATTCTCGGCCAGACGCTCACCGAGCTGGAGCTGATCGTCGTCGACGACGGCTCCACCGACGACACGCCCCAGACGCTCGCGCGCTTCGCCGACGCCCGCCTGCGCGTGGCGCGCCGGACTCAGCTGGGCCTCACACGCTCGTTGAACGAGGGCGTGTCGCTGGCGCGGGCGCCGCTCATCGCGCGCCTCGACGCCGACGACGTGGCCGCGCCCGAGCGGCTGGCTCGCCAGCTCGCGTACCTCGACGCGCATCAGGAGATCGGACTGCTCGGCACCGGCGCCATCGAGATCGACGCCACGGGGCGTGAGGTCGGACGCGTGGTCCCGCCCGCCGCGGATGCCGACATCCGGCGCGCGCTGATCCGGCGCAACGTCTTCGTGCACTCGTCGGTGGTGATGCGCCGCCAGGCGCTGGCCAGCGCCGGCGGCTACGACGCCACGTTCCCGGTAGCGCAGGACTACGACCTCTGGCTGCGGCTCGCGCACGTCACCCGGCTGGCCAACCTTCCGGACCCGCTGGTGACGCGGCGGCTGCTGGCCGGCCGCGTCTCGGCCACCCGCGAGGCCGACCGCCTGCGCGCCGAGGCCCGGGTGCGGTGGCGCGAGCTCCGCGCCGGCCGTTACCCGCCGTGGTGCGTCCTGTTCGCGCTCCGCCCGCGGCTGGCGCTCGTGCTGCCCGCGGCTGCCCGGCAGGCCTGGCGGCGGCTGCGGGCGCGCGCATGACGGCAACGCCGCTAATCCTCCAGGTGCTGGTCTCCACCCAGCCGGGCGGTGGCCCGCAGCACGTGCTGGCGCTCGCGGCGGGGCTGCGCGCGCGCGGCTGGCGCTTCATCGTGGCGGGGCCGCGCGACGGTGTCCTGTTCGAGCGCTTCGTCCCCGTCGCCGAGTCCGTGGTCGAGACCCGCACCGATCGTCTGAATCCGGCCACCGTCTGCAAGCTCGTCAGGCTGATTCGTCGCCACGGTGTGGGCCTGGTGCACTCGCACGGCAAGGGGGCCGGTCTGCACGCGCGGCTGGCGGCTCGCATCACGGGCGTGCCGGCGGTTCACACGCTGCACGGGCTGCACTACGAGCAGTACGGGGCACTCGGCCGCGCGGCGTACCTGGGCCTGGAGCGACGCCTGGCCGGCTGGACGCGCGTGATCGTCAACGTCTCGCGCGCGCAGCAGGAGGAGGGACTGGCGCTCGGACTGTTCCGGGCCGGGCAGAGCCGTGTGGTGGTCAATGGCGTGGATTCGGCGCGACTGGCCGCCCGGCAGCTCGATCGCTGGGACGCGCGCGCCACCCTGGGGCTCGACCAGAGTGCGCTCGTCGTCGGCTGCGTGGCCCGCTTCGATCCGGTCAAGCAGCTGGAGATCCTGGTGCGCGCGATGGCGCTGGCCCGGCCGGCCGCCACCCTGGCGCTCGTCGGCCGCGGACCCGAGGAGGCCGGGCTCCGTGCGCTGGCGGCCGAGCTTGGACTGGGCGCGCGCGCGGTCTTCCCGGGTGAGGTGGAAGAAGCGGCGCGCTGCATGGCCGCCTTCGACGTCTACGCGGCGCCGTCGCGCAAGGAGGGATTGCCGCTCGGCGTGCTCGAGGCCATGGCGCTCGGGCTGCCCGTGGTCGCCAGCGACATCGCCGCGCATCGTGAGGTGCTCGGCCCGGTCTCGGATGCCCTGGTGGCGGCCACGCCCCAGGCCTTTGCCGCGCGGCTCGGCAGCCTGCTGTCCGACGCCGAGCAGCGGACCCTCCTGGGCGCCCAGAACCGCACGCGGGCCCGGAGCGAGTTCGACGTCCGGTCGATGCTCGACGCGCTGGAGGGCGTGTACAGAGAGGTGTTGGGCCTGTAGTACCATGACCGGAATGCAGGGAGGCTCCACGCTGGCGCTCAGCGATCGGAAGGTCGCGGCGGTCCCGGCGCGACCGCCTCGGGTCGCGCTGGTCCACGACTGGCTCACCGGGATGCGTGGCGGCGAGCGCTGCCTCGAAGTGTTCTGCGAGCTCTTTCCCGACGCGCCGCTCTACACGCTGCTGCACATCCCGGGCAGCGTCAGCCCCGTCATCGAGCGCCGGCGCATCGTCACCTCGTTCGTGCAGCGGCTGCCGGCCGCGGCCAGCGGCTATCGCCGATACCTGCCGCTGTTTCCCGCCGCGGTGCGGAGCTTCGATCTGCGCGAGTTCGATCTCGTCGTGTCGCTGAGCCACTGCGTGGCCAAGGCCGTGCGGGTGCGGCCGGGGGCCCTGCACCTGTGCTACTGCTTCACGCCGATGCGCTACGTGTGGGATCTGGAAGACGCCTACGCCGAGGGCGCGGGCGCGCTCACGCGGCTCGTGCTGCCGCCGCTGGCGGCGGCGCTGCGCCGCTGGGACCGCCGGACGGACGGCGTCGGCGAGTTCGTGGCGATCTCGTCGCACATCGCCGATCGGATCCGCCGCGCCTACGCTCGCGACGCCGAGGTGATTCACCCGCCGGTGGACTGCGCGCGCTTCCGCCCCGCCGCCAGCGTGGACGACAACTACCTGGTGGTCTCGGCGCTGGTGCCGTACAAGCGCGTGGACCTGGCCATCCTCGCGGCCAACCGTCTGGGCCGCCGGCTGCTGGTCGTCGGCCAGGGACCCGAGTCGCGGCGCCTGCGAGCGCTGGCGGGACCCAACGTCACGTTCCTCGGCTGGCGGAGCGACGCGGAGGTCGCCGAGCTCTACGCGCGCTGCCGGGCGGTGCTGTTCCCGGCCGTCGAGGACTACGGCATCGTGCCGCTGGAGGCCGCGGCGGCCGGTCGGCCGACGATCGCGCTGGGCCGCGGCGGGGTGCTCGAGACGATGATCGGGCTCGACGCGGGCGACGAGCCGCCGACCGCGGTCTTCTTCCGCGAGCAGACGGTGGACGCCGTCGCCGAGGCCATCGTCGCCTTCGAGCGGGCCGAGGCGCGCTTCGATCCGCGGGCCCTGCGGGCGCGGGCCGCCCGCTTCGACCGCCCGATCTTCGCGCGCCGGCGTGCAGGAGTACATCGAGCGGCCGCTGGCGCGCGTTCCGGGGGCCGCGGCGTGCTGAAGGCGCACTCGCGCGTCTTCGAGCATCTGGCGCTGGCCGCCGATCTGGCGCTCATCGCGGGCTGCTGGCTGGGGGCCTACGCGCTGCGCTTCCACGTCTTCGGCGGCGGCGGCGACATCCCGCCCTTCCGCGACTACGCGCTGCAGCTCATCCCGATCCTCCTGGTGTGGGGCATCGCCTACAAGGTCCTCGACCTGTACCGTCCGCTCCGGCTCGGCTCGCACCTGTCGGAGTGGTTCGACGTCGCCAAGGCCACCACGCTCGGCGTCCTCGTCCTCATCGCCATCATGACCTTCCTGTTCCACGGCTACCCGTACTCGCGGCTCGTCATCGCGGGATTCTGGGTGGTGTCGATCATCGTGGGGAGCCTCGTCGCGGGCCGCGTTCCGGGAGGCCCTGCGCGTGGCCCGGCGCCACGGCTACAACCAGCGCTACGCCGTGGTGGTGGGCGGCGGCGAGCCCGCGGCGGAGGTGCTGCGGCTGTTGCGCCGTCGCCCCGACGCCGGCATCCGCCCGCTGGGGCTGCTGAGCGACAAGTCCGACGGCGAGGGGGCCGGCGTGCGCGTGGCTGGGCGGTCTCGAGGAGATCCGCGCGTGCTGACCAGCCAGCTCGGTGGACATCGGTCATCATCGCCCTGCCGCACGCGGAGTACTCGCGCCTCACCGCCGTGCTGCACGAGATCGGCGACGAGCCGGTGGCGATCCACCTGGTGCCCGATCTCTTCAGCCTCGCCTCGCTGCGCGGTGGCGTCGAGGAGTTCGAGTCGGTCCCGTTCATCCACCTGCGGGAGTCGCCGCTCTACGGCTGGAACAGCGTGCTCAAGCGCGGCGTCGACCTCGCCCTGGGCGTCGCTGGCGCTGCTGCTGTTCCTGCCGGTCATGGTGGCGATCGCCGCCACGATCGTGCTGATCTCCGGGCGCCCGGTGTTCTACCGCCAGGAGCGGATGGGGCTGGATGGCAAGCGCTTCAGCATGCTGAAGTTCCGCACGATGCAGCCGGACGCCGAGGCGCAGACCGGTCCGCGCTGGGCGACCGCCGATGATCCACGCCGTACGCAGATCGGCACCTTCCTGCGACGCTTCAGCCTGGACGAGCTGCCGCAGCTGATCAACGTGCTGCGCGGCGAGATGAGCCTGGTCGGCCCGCGGCCCGAGCGCCCGAGCTTCGTCGAGGAGTTCCGGCGCCGGGTGCCGGGCTACATGCTGCGCCACAAGATGAAGGCGGGCATCACCGGCTGGGCGCAGATCAACGGCTGGCGCGGCAACACCTCGATCGAGAAGCGCATCGAGTACGATCTCGAGTACATCGCGCGCTGGTCGCTGCGGCTCGATCTGATGATCCTGTTCAAGACGCTGTGGCTCGGGTTTCACAACCGCAACGCGTACTGATCGGCGCCGAGCCGGCGGCCCTCGGCCCGAGGTGGCTGCGGGCCGCGCGGGCGCCGCTGCTCGTCATGCTCGTGCTCGGGCTGGTCTTCTCGATCTCGCTGTCGCAGATCACGCTGGGCCTCCTGGCGGTGTGGCTGGTGCTCGCGCGCCGCGCCGGCGTCGTCCCGCGGCTGCGCCTGCCGCTGGCGCTGCCGCTCACGATCTTCGTCGCCTGGACGGTCGTGGCCGCGCTCGCGTCGGCGCGGCCGATGGACGGCCTGGCGACGTGCAAGAACCTGATCAACCTGGCCGGCCTCTGGATCGTGGCCAGTACCCTCGACGGACGCGGCGTCGGCGCAGCGTTTTCTCACCGGGCTCGCGCTGGCGCTGGGGGTGGTGGCGGCGCTGGCCATCGTGCAGGTCGGCGCGTGCTCTGCGATGACGCCGGCGCGTGTCCTTCGGCCGGGTCTTCGAGAAGTTCTTCCGGCACTGCCAGCGCGCGCACGGATTCTTCAGCATCTACATGACGCTCGCCGGCGTGCTGGCCCTGGTGCTGACCGCGATCTTGCCGCGTCTGCTCCGTCTCGAAGAGGTAGCCCGGCTCGCGCCGGTGTGGCTGCTGGGTGTGGTGGCCCTGGCGCTGACGTACGTCCGCGGCGCGTGGATCGGGCTGGCCGCCGGCGGGCTCGTGGTACTCGCCAGCCTGAGGCGTCGCAGCCGTGGCCGCGCTCGCGCTCGTGGTCGTCGTGCTCGCGGCGCTGGCGGCGCTGCCCGGCGTTGCCGAGCGGCTGCGGACGATCGGCAGCATGCGTGACGACACCACACGCGACCGGCTCGCGATGCTCTCCACCGGCCTGGCGCTGGTGCGCCAGCACCCGGTGACCGGCATCGGACCCGGCCAGGTGAAGCGGGTCTATCCCATCGCCGCGGGCCCCGACGCCCTGCGACACTCCACCAGCCACCTGCACAACACGCCGCTGCAGATCGCCGTCGAGCGCGGGCTCCCGGGTCTGGCCGCCTGGCTGGCGATCTTCGTGGTCTTCCTGAGCCACACCGTCCGGCTTCGTCCGCGGCCGGCCCGAGGGCCCGGGGCGGACGCTGGTGATCGGCGTGCAGGGCGCCATCGTGGCGTTCCTGGTCGCCGGCCTGTTCGAGTACAACTTCGGCGACACGGAGGTCGTGCTGGTCGCGGTCTCGCTGATGGCGCTACCGTTCGTCACCGCCGAGCCGACCGCGCCGGCCCCGGAGGCTGGCGCATGAGCCGCGCTCCACGCATGAGGACATCTCCCACGCCCTGGCGCCGCGTGCGCGCGCTGATCATGGACGTCGATGGCGTGCTCACCGACGGCGGCCTCTACTACACCGAGAACGGTGACGAGCTGAAGCGCTTCGACGTCCGCGACGGCCAGGGCCTCGTGCTCCTGCGGCAAGCCGGGATCCTGACCGCCATCGTGACCGGCAAGCGCACCACCCTGGTCGCCCGCCGCGCCGACGAGCTCGGCATCGCCGAAGTCCACCAGGCCGTCTCGGACAAGGGCGCAACCGTGACCGCCCTCCTCGCCCGCCACGCCGTGCCCCCGGCCGCCGCCTGCTACGTCGGCGACGACATCAACGACCTCCCCGCCCTCCGCCTCGTCGGCATCGCCGTCGCCGTCGCCGACGCCGTCCCGATCGTCCGTCGCACCGCCCACTACGTCACCCGCACTGACGGCGGCCACGGCGCCATCCGCGAAGTCTGCGACCTCATCCTCGCCGCAAGAAGCCCCGCGAGCGGCACGGCGGCGACGCGCAAGCGCCCGCGGAGCTAGTTCGGCCGAATCAGAAAATCCGAACTGTGGAGTCGCCCGCCGTGAGTGGGGTGCGCCCAACGGAGAGGCCCCCGGGAACTCGTTCCCGCCGTCTATCTACCGTGCGCCTCGCCCGAGGTGGAGCCCAGCCACAACCGGTTCGAAGCGGCCTGCCGCCTCGTGGTTCCCGGGGGCCTCTCCGTAGGGCGCACCCCGCTCACGAAGCCGAGACCGCGCGAGCGGTAGCTGACTAGTAGGCGGGAACCGGCTCGGTCGAGACGCGAATGCGCACGAAGTATTCCTTGAACCGCTCGATGTCGTCGCTAGAGACCATGTCCGACACGAGGAAGCAGCCAACGTCCCCCTGCTTCCACACCAACGAGGCGAAGCCGCTGTCGCGCACGAGGGCGGGGCGCCACTTCTCGATCTGCACGCGCTCACGATCGGGGACCGTGAGACCGAGGGCGGGCAGCGCCACGTAGCTGATCATGTGGCCGTCGGAGTCCTTGTAGTGGATGGCCACACCCCGCTGCCGCTCGAGGTACACCGGCTCGGCGGCGACGAACTCGAGCCGCTCGTCGCCCACGAAGACGCGGCTCAGCGCGATGCCGGATTCCTGGGTGAGCCACGGCAGCGCGGTGGGCAGGACCTCCCCGTGGCGCGCGCCCCACATGATGGCGCGCGAGTGCTCGCTGACCACCGCGCGCACGTAGCGCTGCACGGGATCGGCGGGGACGATGCGGGGCAGCACGGGCATGACCACCAGGACCAGGATCATCGCGGTGGCCGCCGCCGAGAGCATGGGCATGAGCCAGACCGGCCGTCGCGAGCGCGGGGTGGCGGCTTCGACGATCGTGACTCTGAGCCGGGCTGGGGCGGTATGGCGGGTCAGCTCGGCCGCCAGCCGGCGGCCCAGCACCTCGTCGGACGTGTCGTCGATGCGCTCGCTCATTTCTTCTCGTAGTCGCGGAGCAGAGCCCGCAGCCGTTCCTTCGCCCTGAAGATCCGCGACTTCACCGTCCCGACCGGGCACACCATGACCCGGGCGACCTCCTCTAGTGGCAACCCCTCGACCTCGGCGAGCAGGAGCACCGTGCGGAACTCCTCAGGCAGGCGGCGCATGGCCCGCTCGAGATCGGTGTGGGCCTCCATCGTGGCCCCATCGTCTTCCGGGGCATCATGAAACATGGGCGGGTCCCAGTCGGGAACGCCGTCCTCCGCGACAGGTGCCTCTCGTTCGCGGACCCGGTAGAACGTCAGGAACGTGTTTCTCAAGATTTGGAACAACCAAGCGCGGAGGTGGGTTCCCGGCTGGAACCGGTGGGAGAACCGGAAGGCCCTCAGGTACGTCTCCTGGACCAGGTCGTCCGCGTCGGGTGGACGCTTGGTCAGGTACATCGCGAAGTTGTAGAGCGCGTCGAGGTGCTGCAGGGCCTGGGCCTGGAAGTCGGGATCGACCATGGCCTCAGGCCGACTCCTCGAACCAGCGGGTGGGGTAGGCGCCCGGCCGGACCTCGTGATCGTCGGCCAGCTCTGCCAAAAGGTCACGGATGGAACGATAGAGTGTCGGGTGCGTGAGCTCCGGCGCGATGTCGGCCAGCGGACGCAGGACGAAGGCCCGCTCGGCGGCCAGCAGGTGCGGCACGTGCAGGTCGTCGGGCACGCTGATGACCGCGTCGCCGTAGAAGATGATGTCGATGTCCAGGGTGCGCGGCGTGAACCGCTGCACCTCCGGCGTGAGTCCCGGCGGTCGCGTGCGGCCCAGCGCCGTCTCGATCGCCTGCAGACGGTCGAGGAGCACCCGCGGCGCCAGCGATCGTGTCGATCGCGACGACGCAGTTGAGGTACCAGCGCCGCTCGGCGTCCGTCTGGCCCGGCTCTTCCTCCCACGCCTCCGACTCGTAGAGCGGCGAGGCATCGACCAGCGCGAGGCCCTGCGCCTGCAGCCGCCGGACCGCCGCGCGCAGCAGTGCGAGCCGGTCGCCGAGGTTCGAGCCGAGCGAGAGGTAGACGCGCGGCATCAGCGCTTCCGCACCAGCTCGACGGCGGGCGTGCCGACCAGCCCCTGCATGGGCGGCGTGAGCTTGCGCACGCGCACGCGGACCTCGTCGGTGGGGAACTCGCGCAGCAGCGCCTGCGCGATCATCCCGGCCAATCGCTCGATGAGATTGACGCGGCCCTGGGTTCCGATCTCGACGATGCGACGGGCGACCACGCCGTAGTCGACCGCGCTGGCCAGATCGTCGGACACGGCTGCCGGCTCGAGGTCGACCGCCAGCTCGGCGTCCACCGAGAACCAGACGCCCACCGCCTGCTCGGCCTTGCTCACGCCGTGGTGGCCGTAGAACCGCACGTCCTCCAGGAAGAGGCGATCGCCGATCACAGCCGGACCACCGTGTTCTTGAGGCAGCCGACGCCGTCCATCCGGATCTCGATCCGGTCGCCGGGCGCGATCGGCGCCGCCATCCCCGGGCTGCCGGTGGCGAGCACGTCGCCCGGCAGCAGCGTCATCACCTCGGAGACGCGCGCCACCAGATCCTCGACGGGAACGACCAGCTCCTTGGTGGAGGCCACGCGCACGCAGCTGCCGTTCACCCAGGTCTCGATCGTCACCGCGTTGGGATCGAGATCGGTGGCGATGCCGGGCCCGACGGGACAGAAGGTGTCGAAGGCCTTGGCTCGCGTCCAGTCGCCGTCGCGCACCTGGATGTCGCGGGCGGTCACGTCGTTGAGCGCGGTGTAGCCGAGCACGTAGTCGCGCGCGCGGGCCGGCGCCACGTTGCGGCAGCGCCGCTTCATGACCACCGCCAGCTCGGCCTCGCACTCCAGCCGCCCGCAGGCCGGGGGGGCCACGATCGGATCGTCGAGGCCGATCATCGCGGTCACCGGCTTGAGAAAGATCAGCGGCTCGGCCGGCACCGCCCGGCCCAGCGCGGCGGCGTGCTCGCGATGGTTGAGGCCGACGGCGACGATCTTGGAGGGCAGCACCGGCGACAGCAGCACGACCTGCCGCAGCGCGTGGCGCCGCCGGCCGCGCCGCAGCGCGCTCCACGGCGTGCCCGAGCACTCGACCACCGCCGTCCCCTCCAGGACGCCGAAGCAGGTCGCGCGCTCCAGCCGGAAGCGGACGATCTGCATGCGGCCTCAGTCGAGCCCCAGCACGTCGGCCATGGAGTACAGGCCGGGCGGCTGACCGGCGATCCAGCGCGCCGCCCGCAGCGCGCCGCGCGCGAAGGTGTCGCGGCTGTGCGCGCGGTGCGTGAGCTCGAGCCGCTCGCCCAGCGTCCCGAACGAGACGGTGTGCTCGCCGACCACGTCGCCCGAGCGCAGCGACATCACCCCGATCTCCTGGCGCGTGCGCTCGCCGGGCAGGCCCTGGCGGCCGTACACGCCGGTCTTGTCCAGGTCGCGGCCCAGCGCCTCGGCCACCAGCTCGGCCATGCGGACCGCGGTCCCGCTCGGCGCGTCCTTCTTGAAGCGGTGATGGATCTCGGTGATCTCCACGTCGTAGTCGTCGCCGAGCGCCCGGGCCATGATCGGCAGCAGCTTGAAGGCCAGCGTGACCGCGACCGACATGTTGGGCGCGAGCATGATCGGCGCGCGCCGGGCCAGCGCGGCGATCTCCTCCCGCTGCGCGGCCGAGAAGCCGGTGGTGCCGATCACCGCGCGCGCGCCGGCCGCGGCCACCAGTCGCAGGTGCTCGAGGCTGGCGGCCGGCACGGAGAACTCGACGAGGATGCGCGGGCGGGTGATGGCGGCGCTGGCGTCGGCGCCGAGCGTCACGCCGAGCCGGCTGCCGCCCGCGAGCTCGCCGGCGTCGCCGCCGAGGGCGGGATGGCCGGCCATCTCCAGCGCCGCGCCCACGCGCAGGTCGGAGGACTCGCGGGCGAGGGCGACGATGCGCGTGCCCATCCGGCCGGCGGCGCCGGCGACGACGAGCTCGACCGGATTCGCCGTCGGGGCGCTTCCACGCCCGACGGTCGGCGAATCAACCGTCATCGCAGCTGTCGACCGGCTACTTGACGAGCGAGTACTGCCGGAGGATCCCGCGCAGCGTCTCGCGGTTCGCGTCGCTCATCCGGCACATGGGCAGCCGGAACTCCGGCTCCAGCATGCCGGCCATCGCCATCGCTTCCTTGATGGGAATGGGATTGGTCTCGAGAAACGCGGCCCGCGCCAGCGGGAAGAGCCGGTAGTGCAGCTCGCGGGCACGCTTGAAGTCGCCGTCCAGCGCCGCGTGCACCATGTCGGCGGTCTCGCGCGGCACGATGTTGGCGATCACCGAGATCACGCCGTGGCCGCCGATGGCCATGAGCGGCAGGGTGATGTTGTCGTCGCCCGACAGCACGGTGAAGGTGGGCCCGCAGGCGGCGATGACCTGACTCATCTGGTCGAGGCTGCCCGAGGCTTCCTTGACGCCCACGATGTTGTGGCAGTCGCGGGCCAGGCGCGCCATCGTGGCCGTCTCCACGTTGACGGCGGTGCGGCTCTGGATGTTGTAGGTGATGATCGGAATCGCCACCGACTCGGCCACCGCGCGGTAGTGGCGATACAGGCCTTCCTGCGTGGGCTTGTTGTAGTACGGGTTCACGACCAGCGCTCCGCTGGCGCCCGCCCGCTCGGCGTGCTTGGTGAGGTCGATCGCCTCCGACGTCGAGTTCGAGCCGGTGCCGGCGATGACCGCGATGCGCTTGCGCGCGGTCTCGATGACGAGCTCGACCACACGCTTGTGCTCATCGTGGCTCAGGGTGGGGGATTCGCCGGTCGTGCCGCACGGGATCAGACCGTCGGTCCCGTTGGCGATGTGGAACTCGACCAGCTCCTTCAGCTTCGCCTCGTCGACTCGGCCATTGCGGAACGGCGTGACCATCGCGACGAACGATCCCTGGAACGTCGTCTGGCTCATACACTCGTCTCCCACGTGAGCGGTCAGGTGGGTGTGATCGTTGCGTGTTTTGACGGTGAAGTCAAGGCGCGCAGGGCCGTCAGGGCACCGTGACCGTGGTCTCGTTGCTGCGGACGCTCTCGTTGGCGCGCACGCTCGAATCCTGCGCGGTGACGGCGTAGCGGTAGATGCCGGAGGCGAGGTCACGATCGGTGAAGGTGGTGGCCGGCGCCCGCACCGAGCCGATGCGCTCGAGGGCCCCCTCGGCCTTGGCGCGATAGACGACGTAGGCGACGACGTCGGGGTCCGGGCTCGGCGTCCACGACAGTCGGACGGCGCGCTCCGAGGGGATCGCGACGAGGGCGGTGGCCGGTCGGGGCGGTGTGACGTCGGTGGGCGTCACCGCCACCCGGGCCGACGTCAGCCCCTCGGCCAGGGCGGCGCCCTCCTGGCGCACGGACCGGATCGCGTAGTAGTACGCGCGATCGTTCTCCAGATTGGAATCGAGAGCGGTGGTGACGCCGGGCTCGGTACGGCTCACGACGGCGAGCGGAGCCTCGGGTCCGGGCGCGCGCAGGATCTCGTAGATCAACGGGGTGTCGACCGGGCCGCCGTCGGTGAGGTGCGTGGGCGGCTGCCACGACAGCTTCACCTCGTGCTCGCCGGGAACCGCCTGCACGTCCACCGGGGCCTCGGGCACGGCGATGATGGCGAGGCTCAGCCGCCGGGACGGCGCGCTCGTGCGGCCCTCGAGATCGGTCGAGGTGGCCACGTAGGTGTAGCGACGGCCCAGCGTGATGTTGCGGTCGGTATAGGTGAAGCGTCCACGCTGCGCGGTCGGCGCGGCCGGATCGCCACCTTGAAGCTGATCATCTCCGTGTAGCCGACGACCCGATCGTTCACCGAGCATCGCCGGGCGCGGCTCGCCCTGACCGCTGTCCTCGGTGCGGAACAGGCGAGTCACGCCTGGATCCAGGAGGCGCGAGTTGTCGACGCGGCGGCGGGGCGCGGTCCAGGCCAGCTCGACCACGCCGTTGCGCAGGACCGCCTCGAGGTCGCTGACCGCCATCGGCACCCGGCGCTCGGGCGCCACCGGCGGTGATTTGCGCCCGCAGGCGCCGATCGCCAGCGCGAGCCCGATGGCCGCCAGCGCCAGCGCCCGACGGCCCGTGAGGGTCATCCCTCGACGAGCGCCCGGGCTTGAGCGAGCGCCTGCCGCACCGCCTCCGGCGCGGTGCCCCCGACGACGGAGCGCGCGCGCAGCGAGGCCTCGACGGTCAGGGCCTGGTGGACGTCGGCGCCGAACAGATCGGAAAATCGCCGCAGCTCCTCGAGGTCGAGCTGCTCCAGCGTGGCGCCCCGCTCGAGCGCATGGCGGACGACCTTGCCCACGATCTCGTGGCCGTCGCGGAACGGCAACCCCTTGCGGACGAGGTAGTCGGCCAGATCGGTGGCCGTCGCGAAGTTCTCGCCGGCCGCGGTGCGCATGCGCTCGGCGCGAAAGCTGAGCGAGGCCAGCATGGGCGGCAGCACGCCGCCGATCGCCGCCAGCGTGTCGACGGAGTCGAAGAACGCCTCCTTGTCCTCCTGCATGTCCGAGTTGTAGGCCAGCGGCAGCCCCTTCATCACGGTGAGCACGGCCATGAGGTTGCCGTAGAGACGCCCGCTCTTGCCCCGGATCAGCTCGGCCACGTCGGGGTTCTTCTTCTGCGGCATGATCGACGAGCCGGTGGCGAAGGCGTCGGAGAACTCCACGAAGCCGAATTCCGCGGTCGCCCACAGCGCGAGATCGGCGGCCAGCCTCGACAGGTGCATGCCGGTGATGGCGGCGGCCGCCAGATATTCCAGGATGTAGTCGCGATCGCTCACCGCGTCGAGGCTGTTGAGGGTGACGGCGGCGAATCCGAGATCGCGGGCCAGCGCCGCGCGGTCGATCGGGAAGGCCGCGCCGGCCAGTGCGGCGGCGCCGAGCGGGAGCACGTCGGCGCGCGCGGCCGCGCCGGCGAATCGCTCGCGGTCGCGCTGCAGCATGAAGACGTAGGCCAGCAGGTGGTGGGCCATCACGATGGGCTGCGCCCGCTGCATGTGGGTGTAGCCCGGCATCGGCGGTGTCGATCGTCTCGGCCGCCCGCGCCAGCAGCGCCTGCTGCACGGCCCGCAATGCCTCGCCGGTGCGCGCCGCCACCTCTTTGAGATAGAGCCGCTCGTCGAGCGCGATCTGGTCGTTGCGCGAGCGTCCGGTGTGCAGCTTGCCGCCGACCTCGCCCACCAGCTCCAGCAGGCGGCGCTCCACGTTCATGTGGATGTCCTCGAGCTCGGGGCGGAAGGCGAAGGTGCCGCCGGCCAGCTCGGCCCGGACGGTCTCCAGACCGGCCACGATCCGGTCGCGCTCGGCGTCGGTGAGCAGGCCGGCCCGGGCGAGCGCGCGCGCCCACGCCATGCTGCCCACGATGTCGTGGGGCCACAGCCGTTGATCGAACGCCAGCGAGCCGGTGAAGCGTGCCGCCGTGGGATCGGCCGCGCCGAGTCGCGCGCGGGCCAGCGCCCGGTCGGGCGCGCTCATGGCAGCAGCGCGGCGATGTCGTCCATGATCCGGCGCGTGACGTGATCGCGGGCCGCGCGCCCGCCGGCGCGGCCGACCGCGAACCGCCGCGGCGCGCCGAACCGCACGGCCAGCGGCCCGCGCCGCGGCACGTACATCCGCCGCCCGGTCAGCGCCTCGTAGGTTCCGCGAATCCCCGCCGGGACCACCGGCACGCCCGCGCGCAGCGCGAGCAGCGCGACTCCGGGCAGACCGCGCTCGAGCCGGCCGCGCACGCTGAACGGTCCCTCGGGAAAGATCCCGACCACGCCGCCGGCCTGCAGCGTCGCCAGGGCCTTGCGGAGCGCGCCGACGTCGGGGCGCGCGAGGTTCAGCGGAATCGAGCCGATGCGCCGGTGCAGCAGGGGATGCAGGGGCGTGGCCCGCCACACGCGCGGCATCACGAGGAAGGCGATCGGGTGCGGCACCGCCACCGCCAGCACCACGCCGTCGAGGTAGTTGTGGTGATTGGCCGCGATGATGTACGGACCGCGCGGTGGCAGGGACTCGATCCCCTCGACGGAGAGATCGAACCAGCGCTCGAGCGCCACCCGAGCCGGGGCCCGCAGCGCCTGATAGAGCAACGGGAACGGCGTCGTCGCGCCGGCGACTCCAGCGCCCGCCTCCAGCGCGGTCGACCGGGACATGTCGGCGGTTATAGCACGCCGGTCACGGGGTGTATAGAAGTCGGCCGGCCGGGGGTGGCCGCGCGCGGCGCGCCGACGCTAGCGGCAGCGACAGCTGCGCACGACGTAGTAGACGCGAGTGTCGTTGAACCATGCCCCCCGGGCGTAGTTGGCCGCGTTGACCGCGTCGGTGACCTCGCCGGCCCAGGCCGCCTGATCCGCGATGCCGTCGGCCATGTAGGCGCGAAGCTCCTCGCTGGCCGGGATACTGTGCAGCAGCCGCAGCGTCCGGTCGATGTAGGCGGTGAGCCGGGGCGCCACGCCCATTCCGGCAAAGCGTCCGAACTCGGCGTCGGCCACGTCGTCCTGGCCGCGCCGGAGCGCGCTCAGTCCGAGGTAGAGGTGGGCCACTGGCAGGTCCGGAGTCTGAGCGAGCGCGCTGGTGAACGCGCGATCGGCGTCGGCGAAGGACTCCAGGCGGTAACGGGCCACTCCCAGTCCGACCAGCGCGTTGACGCTGGTCGGGTTCTTGGCGAGCGCGGCCTCGAAGTGCGCGGCGGCGTCGGCGTTGTCGCCGATCAGCAGCGCGACCTGGCCCTCGCGCGTGGCGCTGGCGCACCCGGCGAGGACGATCAGCGCGATCAGGGGGGTCACGAGGGTGCCGGCAGAGCGGAAGGCCCGCGGCGGAACGGGAATCTGTGTCATGCGGTACTCCGTGTGGGACGGCGACGCGCCGGCTGCGCCGGCGCTTAGCGGCGGGACAGCCGGTAGCGCGACACCGCCGCGTTGTGCTCGCCCATCGTCGTCGAGAAGGAATGTCGGCGATCGTCGCGCGCGACGAAGTAGAGGTACTTGACCGGCGCGGGATCGAGCGGCGGCGTCGATGGCCGGCAGGCCCGGGCTCGCGATCGGGCCCGGCGGCAGCCCGCGGCGCACGTACGTGTTGTAGGGATTGTCGGTCACCAGGTCGCTGCGCGTGAGCGTGCGCCGCTCCTTGGCGACCGCGTACTGCACGGTGGGATCGGCCTGCAGCGGCATGTCCAGGTGCAGGCGGTTCCAGAACACCGCCGAGATGAGCCGTCGCTCGTCGGGATCCACCGCCTCGCGCTCGATGATCGAGGCCAGGGTCAGCAGGCCGTGGGCGTCGAGTCCGCAGAGCCTTGGCCCGGGCCAGTCGCTCGGCCGTCAGCCGGCTCCGCGTGCGCTGGACCATCCGGCCCAGCATCTCCTCGACCGACATGCCGCGCACGAACTGGTAGGTGTCCGGGAAGAGGTAGCCCTCGAGGCTCGGGCCCTCGACGCCGAGCGTCTTGAGCACCGCCGGGTCGTGGGCCGCGCGAAGGACCTCCTCGGCCGGCGCCAGGCGCGCGGACTCGAGGACCCGGGCCAGCTCCGACAGCGTGGCGCCCTCGGGATGCAGCACCGTGTGCTGGCGCACGCGGCCGCTCTCGAGCAAGCCCACCACGTCGATGGTGGAGGCGTCGCGAGGCACCTCGTACTCTCCGGCCTTGAGCCGCCGGACACTGCCCCGGGCGGCGCTGAGGGCGATGAAGGCGGCCCGGCTCCGCACCACGCCGGCATCGGCCAGGCGATCGGCGATGCCGAGCAGGCCTTCGTGGGCCGGGATGTCCACCACCAGCGGCCCCGCCTCCAGGGCGGGCCCAGGGGTGAGGACGAGCCAGACCAGGAGGCCGGCGCCCGCCAGCGGGATCAGGCCCGCCACTATCAGACTCCGCAACCGGACCATACTTTGAGTCTACCCCGGGAGCCCCCCCGGACCCTCGCACCGGAAGGGGGGCCTGGGCATCGGGTGTCGCGAGGCGCAACCCTCTGATATACTGGCGGACCTGGGGCTGCCACCCCTCGAATTTCCCAATGAACACGGGCTCACCACGGGTCTCGTACGACTGAAGGGGGTCTCATGCTGGAGTTGCAAGTTCCGACACGCCACGACTGGATCCAGTCTGACCGCACGTACGGCAAGCTCGCCATCGAGGCCTTCGAGTCCGGGTTCGCCCTGACCGTGGGCATCGCCTATCGGCGCGTGCTGCTGTCAGCCATCCACGGCGCGGCACCGACGTGGGTCAAGATCGAGAACGTCCTGCACGAGTTCTCGCACATGCCCGGCGTCACCGAGGACACGCTCGACATCATCATGAATCTGCGCAAGGTGGTGTTCGCCCTGCACGTGAACCGCCCCAAGATCCTGCGCCTGAAGGCCCAGGGGCTGGGCACCGTGAAGGCGGGCAACTGCGAGCCGGACGCCGACGTCGATATCCTCACGCCCGACGTCCCGCTGGCGACGCTCGACAAGGACGGCGTGCTCGAGATGGAGATCTGCATCGAGCGCGGCCGTGGCTACGTGTCGGCCGAGAAGCGCGAGCCGGAGGCGCTGCCCATCAACGCCATCCTGCTGGACGCCAACTTCTCGCCGGTGCAGCGCGTGAACTTCAGCGTGGAGCCACTGGGCCAGGCCCGACCCGGTGAGGATCCGCCCCGCGAGCGGCTGCTGCTCGAGGTGTGGACCGACGGCAGCGTGACGCCCGCGGTGGCGGTCGGCGAGGCCTCGCGCATCCTGCAGGACCACTTCAATCTCCTGACCGACTTCCCCGACGCCATGCCGGAGGAGGAAGAGTCGACCCGCGACGAGGCGCATCCGCGCACCGAGCTCAACGACAATCTGTTCCGCAACGTCGACGAGCTCGAGCTCTCCGTGCGCGCCTCCAATTGCCTGAAGACCGCCAACATCCGGACCATCGCCGACCTCGTGCAGAAGAGCGAGTCCGAGCTGCTCAAGACCAAGAACTTCGGCAAGAAGTCGCTGAACGAGATCAAAACTATACTGGGCGAGATGGGCCTGTCGCTCGGCATGAAGCTCGACCCCGAAGAGCTCGAACGCCTCCGCTCCCAATACGAACGCGCCTACGAGACTTGATCAATCGGAGCGAAGCGCCGCTCCCGATACCGTCCATCTTCATGGGGGAGCGAGCGCCGCTCCCCCGATACCCCCACCGCTTCGACCAGGTCACGCTAGCACCTGAGCGAGTACTCGCCCCCGATGCTTCGATTGCGCCGGCAAAGCCGGCGCTCGAACCACGCTCTGTGCCTCACGCCCGCGGCGTGCCAGTGCTCGACGTCCTCGTTCCGTAGGCGATCTCATTCGCGCGATCCGTTCGCCCGCCGATGCTCCGATTGCGCCGGCGAAGCCGGCGCTCGCACCGCTCGATGCTCCTCACCCGCGCGCCGCGCCCTGACCGCCTTCCGCGCCGTACGCGATCTCAGCTCAGCGCCGCGCATCAAGCTCGCGTCCGTGCGAGCTGGGCCACCGTCCTCGCGGGTAGGAAGCGCGTCGGGGTCCCCTGGGGGTCCGCCGACCCGTTTCACTCCCAACGCTGACAGGCGGGACGCGGGGTATGGAGGCGACAAACCGACCGACGCCGCCGCGCTCGTGGTCGCCGGACCCCCAGGGGACCCCGACGCGCTTCCGGGTCGCTAAGCGCCCGGAGACTAGCGCGCCAGCCGAGTCTTGATGCGCTCGATCGCTTCCTGGGTTTGCGCGCGCGAGCCGAAGCCGGTCAGGCGGAAGTAGCCCTCGCCGGAGGGCCCGAAGCCCGAGCCCGGCGTGCCGACCACGTGGACCTCGTTCAGGAGCTTGTCGAAGAAGTCCCAGGACGATAGTCCGCGCGGCGTCCGCAGCCAGATGTAGGGCGCGTTGCGGCCGCCGTACACGCTGAGGCCGGCCGCCTCCAGGCCCTCGCGGATGATGCGAGCGTTCTCCATGTAGTAGTCGACCAGCGCGCGGACCTGCGCCTGTCCTTCGTCAGTGTAGACAGCGGCGGCGCCCTTCTGGATGACGTAGGGGACGCCGTTGAACTTGGTGGACTGCCGGCGGAACCACAGCCCGTTGAGGCCGACGCGCTCGCCCTTGACCGTGCCGGCGGTCACCTCCTTGGGCACGACGGTGTACGCGCAGCGGGTGCCGGTGAACCCCGCGCTCTTGGAGAAGGAGCGGAACTCGATGGCGACCTCGCGCGCGCCCTCGATCTCGTAGATGGAGTGCGGGACCGCGGGCTCGCGGATGTAGGCCACGTAGGCCGCGTCGTACAGGATGACGGCGCCGGTCTTGCGCGCCCACTCCACCCAGCGCGCCAGCGCGGACTTGGTCAGCGTGGAGCCGGTCGGATTGTTGGGATAGCAGAGATAGACGAGGTCGACGGGCCGGTCGGGCAGCGGGGGCTCGAAGTTGTTCTCGGCCGTGCAGGGCAGATAGACCACGCCGCCGTAGCGCCCGCTGTCGTCCGGCGCGCCGGTCCGCCCGGCCATCACGTTGCTGTCGAGATAGACGGGATAGACGGGATCGGTCACCGCGATGACCGAATCGGCGGCGAAGATCTCCTGGATGTTGGCGCTGTCGCTCTTGCCGCCGTCGCTGACGAAGATCTCGTCGGGCGCGATGGACACCCCGCGCGTGCCGTAGTCGTGCTTGGCGATCAGCGCGGTCAGGAACTCGTAGCCGGGCTCGGGCCCGTAGCCGCGGAAGGTCTCGGCCCGCGCCATCTCGTCGACCGCCTCGTGCAGCGCGCGGATCACGCTCGACGGCAGCGGCTGCGTCACGTCGCCGATGCCCAGGCGGATGATGCGAGCGTCGGGATGGGCGTTCTGGAACTCGCGCACCCGGCGGGCGATCTCGCTGAACAGATAGCTCGACTTCAGCTTCAGGTAGTGCTCGTTGACCCTGGCCACGCGTCATCTCCTTGGCGGCAGTGTAGGCGGGATTCTAGCAGATGGCCTCCGGGTCCAGACAGTAGCGGACCGTCCGCCCGCCCACCCAGGTGGTGACGGTCAGCGCGTGCCCGTCGGTCTCGAGCAACAGCGCGCCGTCGCGGTCGGTTCGGTAGACGTCACTGCCGGCGGCGGCCAGCCGCGCCAGCACGTTGGCGTCGGGATGGCCGTAGGTGTTGCGCGCCCCGACCGACACGAGCGCGACGGCGGGGCGCACGGCCGCGAGCAGCTCGGGCCCGCTCGAGGTTCGCGAGCCGTGATGCGGAACCTTGAGCACCGCCGAGCCGAGCGGCGCGCCGGAGGCGACGAGCGCCTGCTCGCCCGCGGCCTCGATGTCGGAGGCCAGCAAGACGCTGGCGCGACCGAAGTCGATGCGGAGCACCCGTGCGGCGTCGTTGCGGCCGGTGGCCGCCGTGGCCAGCGGTGTCACGGTTGCGCCGCCGAGGGCCAGCGGCGTCAGTCCGGGCGCACCATCCCACGCCTCGTTGATCGTGAACACCTCGCGTACCGCCGCCATGCCGCCGGCGTGGTCGATGTCCGCGTGGGTGATCACGGCGGCTGCGAGGCGGAGGATGCCGCGGTTCCATAGAAACGGCGCGACGACACGCTCGCCGGCATCGAGCCGATACGGTCCGCCGGCCCCGGCGTCGACCAGCACGACGCGGCCATCGGGGCCTTCGACGACGATCGCGTCGCCCTGGCCGACGTCGAGCACGGTGACGCGAAGGCGCCCATCGGCCGGACGCAGGGCCGGCCACATGGCCAGCACGCGCGCTGGCCAATCCCGTCGTCGCCGCCACCAGCGCCAGACGCCGAGCGAGCCCGCGCCGTGTGGCGCGCAGGTGCCGCGCGGCCAGACCGAGCGCCAGCGCGGCCCCGTAGCCCACGATCGCCAGCGGCCCCGGCGCGGGCAGGTGCAGGACCGCGCCCGGGACCGCGGCCGCGAGCGCGACGACGCCCCGCAGGAGCAGGAGCACGGGCCACACGCCCGAGTAGAGCCACGTGGCCAGCGTCGTGCTGGCAGCGCCCGCCGCGACGGCGACGAGCCCGAGCACCGTGGCCAGGCCGGCCAGCGGAACGACGGCGAGGTTGGCGATCACGCCGATCGTTCCGACCTGATTGAAGTGCGTCAGCGTGATCGGCAGCACGGCGAGCTGCGCGGCGGCGCTGGCCATGAGCGCCGCGACGATCCAGCCGCGGATCCGGGCGAGCCGGGAGGACGCGGCGCCGGGAACGCCGCCAGCCAGGACGAGGCCGGCGGTGGCCGCGAACGAGAGCTGAAAGCCGGGATCGTGCAGATCCACGGGGCGGACGGCCAGGATGGCGATCGCGGCCAGCGCCAGGCCGTTCATCACGGAGGCGTCGCGCTCGAGCAGCAGGGCGGACAGGACGAGCACGGCCATGATGGTGGCGCGGATCACCGAAGGCTCGGGCCCGACCACCGCCGCGAACCCGAGCACCGTCACGATGGCGCCCAGCGCGGCCGCCCGGCGCGGCGCCTGCGCCAGCGTCAGCAGCGCCCACACGGTCGACGCGATGAGCGCGACGTTGAAGCCGGAGACCGCGAGCACGTGGTAGACGCCGGCGCGGCGGAACGCCGCATCGACGTCGGCGGGCAGATCGGTGCGGTCACCGAGGAGAAGTCCGGCGAGCAGCGCTGCCGAGGTCGGCGGCAGCGCCTCACGCATTGCCGCCAGCGACTGACGTCGAACACGCACCGGCCAGCGTGGCGCCTCCGGCTCGAGCGGGAGGATCCGGTCACCCCGGACGGAGCCCACGACCGCGATGCCGTGGCGGATCAGGAATTCGCCGTAGTCGAAGGTCCCGGGATTCCGGAATCCCACCGGACGGTCGAGCCGGGCGTCGAGGGCGACGCGCTGCCCGTCGGTCAACGGGGGCGTGAGGCCGTACGCAGTCAGCTGCACCCGCCCCGAGCGCGCCTCGCCGTCGACGCGCTCCACCTCCAGCAGCAGGCGGGCGCGCTCGGCCGTCCAGCGCGTCGGCTCGCCGGCCAGTCGTCCCTCGATCCGCGCCACGCGTGGGAATTCGAGCCGGCCGACGTGGTCGGCCGGCAGCGGTAACACCAGCGCGCGCAAGGCGCCCAGCGCGGCCACCGCGACGAGCACGGCCACGGTGGCCGCCCCCGGGCGAGCGAGCAGCGCCAGCACGGCGCCGACCAGCCCCGCGCCCACCCAGGCGATCCACACCGTCGGCCCCGCGACCACCGGCGTGAGCGCAACACCTCCGGCAAACGCCGCGGCCAGCGGCACCAGGGGCATGGCCCGCCACGACGGCATGCTACGGCAGCGGCGCCACGAGTGGCCGTAGACGCTCGAGCAGCCCGCGCCGCAGACCAGGCACGCGGCGCAGCTCGTCGATGTCGGCGAACGGACGCGCCGCGACGATGCGCGCCGCCAGCGCCGGACTCACGCCCGGCAGACGCAGCAGCTCGGGCTCGCTCGCGCGGTTGATGTCGACTGGCTCGGTCGGTGCCGGCCCGCGGGCCTGACGCGCGCCGCCCTCACGCGGGGCGCGCGATCCGCCGCGCGGAGCGGCCCGCGTCTCCGTGGTGGCGGGAGTGACGGCCGGAGATCGCGGCGCCGCGGGCTCGGGACGCTCGACGCGATCCAGGCGCTCGAGGCGCTCGACGAGGTCAGGCCGGGCGCGGCGCGCGTGATCGATCGCGAGCCCGGCGCCGGCGGCTCCGATCAGCAGCAGGATGAGGAGGATCTGGCGCGGAGTGTAGAGCGACATGCACGCACGATCGCACGGCCCCGACGTGCGCTTCTAGAGTGGACGAATTCAGACAGGGCTATTTGGATGGGGGGCCCCGAAATGGCCCCCCATACCCCCCAGCGTTCGGACCGCCCCGGCGAAGCCGTGGCGCTCCTCGTCGCGCGCTCGGTTCTGGGGGGCCCGAATGGCCCGACAATTTACATGGGGGCCTCGACCGGGCCCCCAAGCCCCCAGCGCTCGTCACGCCCCGGGGAACCCGGGGCGCTCCTCGGTTCTGCCTGCCGGCGGGTCACCGCTCCACAGCCCCGTCCCGCAGAATGTGTCGCTCCTCTGTAAGCGGACGTATTCCGCGCGGCTACTCGGCGCCGCCGCGCTCGAGCTTCTCCTGGCAGGACACGCAGGTGGCGACCTCGGGGATCGCCTTCAGGCGGGCGGGAGCGATGGGCTTGTCGCACTCGACGCAGGTGCCGTAGGTGCCTTCCTCGACACGCTTGAGTGCTGCGGTGAGTCGATCGATGCGCTCGATGAGCCGCTCACGGCTGGCCAGTCCCATGTCGCGCTGCTCGCTGGCCTGGATGTGGTCGGCTTCGTCCCACACGCTGTCCGCGGGCGTGGCCGTATCCTCGAGGGTGACGGAGCCGCCCAGCTGCCGCAGGCGAACGGCCATCGCCTGTCGCTCCCGCTCCAGCCGCCGCCGTAGCTCTTTCATGGTGCCAGCGCCGCCCTGGTGATCGTGGTCGTGTCGCGTCCGTGCCATTCCGAATCGGCAAACGCCTTGTTGATCTGCTCGAGCGGATAGGTGTGGGAGACGAGCCGGTCGAACGGCCAGCGCGCGCGGTTGCGGACGAGGAAGTCGAGGGCCTTGGGGATCACCGCCGCATCGTACATGATCACGCCGACGATCGACTTGGCTCCCCACACCAGCGTGGCCGGCTCCAGCTCGATCTTGGCGCCCCGGCTGATCGTGCCGATCTCGAGATACTGGCCGCCGGCCCGCAGCATCTCGATCCCCTCGGGGATCACCTGCGGGAAGCCGACGAAGTCGCAGGCCACATCGGCGCCGGCGCCGCCCGTCCACTTGCGCACCAGCGCCACGCGGTCCTTCCGCTCCGGCACCTCTTTGATGTTGATCACGTGGTCGGCTCCGAAGGCGCGCGCCAGCTCGAGCCGCCCGGCGATCTGGTCCACCACGATCACCGTGGCGGCGCCGCGATCCTTGGCCACCGCGGCGGCCTGGATCCCGAGGCCGCCGGCGCCCTGGATCACCACGCTGCCGCCGAAGCGCAGCCCGACCCGGTCGAGACCGAAGATGACCTGGGAGAGCGCGCAGTTCACCGAGGCCACCATCCCGTCGGGCAGCTCGTCCGGCACCTTGAAGAGCGCGCCGCCCGGACGCAGGTAGTAGTACTCGGCGAACGCGCCGTGGAAGTGCGGGAACTCGCTGGGCCCGCGCGGCCGCTCGATCTTGGCCGGACAGCTCGCCGGCTCCAGATTGAGGCAGACGTAGCAGCGCCCGCACGGATAGAAGTACGTGTAGGCGACGCGGTCGCCTTCCCGCAGCGGCCGGCCCAGCGAGTCGGTCTTGACCCGCGCGCCGAGCTTGGCGACCCGGCCGGTCATCTCGTGGCCGAAGATCCAGCCGTCCTCGGGCAAGCGCAGCGGGGCGTCGCCGCGCCAGAAGTGCAGGTCGGAGCCGCACACGTTGGCCAGCGAGACGCGGATCAGCACCGCGTCCGGCTCGACCTCCGGCAGCGCAAACTCGCGGATCTCGAACGGCTTGCCCGGTCCGAAGAACACCGCCGCCTTGCCCGTGGTCATCGTCACGATCTTTCGTATGTGCGCGAGGACGCTCCGCCCGTGGTCCGTCACGGTCGTTCCCGCCCCAGCTCGAAGGCGTCGTGCAGGGTTCGTACGGCGAGCTCGGTGTACTTGTCCTCGATGACGCAGGAGACGGCGATCTCCGACGTCGAGATCATCTGGATGTTGATGTTCTCCCGGGACAGCGCGCCGAACATCAGGGCCGCCACTCCCGAGTGACTCCGCATGCCGACGCCGACGATCGAGACCTTGGCCACCCGTTCGTCGTGGACGATGCCCTGGGCCCCGATGGAGCGGGCGATCTCCTCCAGCGCGGTGGTGGCGCGCGCGAAATCGCCGCGGGGCAGGGTGAAGGAGATGTCGGTGTAGCCGTCGCGGCTGATGTTCTGCACGATCATGTCCACCACGATGTTCTTGGCGCCCACCGCGCCGAACACGCTGGCGGCGATACCCGGTCGGTCGGGCACGCGCAGCAGGGAGATCTTCGCCTGGCTGCGATCGTGCGTGACGCCGGTGACGACCGCCTCTTCCATCGCGCTCTCCTCCCGGGTGACGATCGTCCCTGGGTCCGGCTTGAAGGTGGACCGCACGTGCACGGTCACGCCGTACTTCTTGGCGAACTCGACCGAGCGCGCCTGCAGCACCTTGGCGCCGAGGCTGGCCATCTCGAGCATCTCGTCGTAGGCCACGCGGGGCAGCTTGCGCGCGTCGGGCACGATGTTCGGATCGGCCGTGTACACGCCGTCCACGTCGGTGTAGATCTCGCAGACGTCGGCCTTGAGCGCGGCGGCCAGCGCCACGCCGGTCAGGTCGGAGCCCCCGCGACCCAGCGTGGTGATCTCGTCGTCGTCGCTGGCGCCCTGGAAGCCGGCCACCACCGCCACCCAGCCGGCGTCCAGCGCGGCGCGCACGCGGTCGGCGGTGATCTGCGTGATGCGGGCCTTGGTGTGCGCGCGGTCCGTGCGCATGCCCGCCTGCACCCCGGTGAACGAGCGAGCCTTGAGACCGAGGTCGTGCAGCGCCATGGCCAGCAGCGCGATGGTGACCTGCTCGCCGGTGGCCAGCAGCATGTCGAGCTCGCGCGGCTCGGGGGTGGGGGCGATTTGCTGGGCGAGGCTCACGAGACCGTCGGTCGTCTTGCCCATGGCGGAGACGACGACCACCACTTGATTCGCCGTCGCGGTGTCACCGACCCGGCGCGCGACGTTCCTGATTTTTGCCGTGTCGGCGACCGAGGACCCGCCATATTTCTGCACGATCAGCGCCATGGCCAACGCATCCTATCACGACGCGCCGCGTCGGCAAGTCGCGTGGCGAGGGATCAGCCCGGCCGACTCCGGAGCTTCTTGCGCGTCCACATCACGCCGAAGAGCAGCGCGCCGAGCGCGGCCACCGTCGTCCACACCGGGTCGAGCTCGAAGTGCCCGTGGGCCGCGTAGTCCTCCATGACATCGAGAAACAGGAAGGCCACCGCCACTTCGCTGATCACGTAGAACTCCCGGTCGAGCGCGCGCCGCCAGTCGAAGGGCTGCGCCGGCGGACGTCCACGCCTTGAACGAGGGGATGGTCGCCGGCACGGTCTCGGCCCAGCGGCGAAAGGCCGCGCCGAAGCGCGCGTCGAGAAACTCCTCCTCCCGCGCGGCGATGCGCTCGTAGTACAGCAGCGTGGCCAGCGACACGATGATGGGCAGGAACCACGTGCGCGGGAAGAGCGAGAGCCCGAGCGCGACCAGGAAGTTGGCGAGGTAGAGCGGATGACGGACGATCGAGTAGGGGCCGGTCGTGTTCAGCTCCGAGGCCTTCTGGGCGCGGGTGTTGCGGCCGGAGGTGCCCCGCGGCGAGGTCCCGGTGGTGAACACGCGCAGCGCGATGCCGGCCACCGCGATCAGAAAGCAGCCGATCTCCCACAGCAAGCCCGCCGTGTGCGAACCGAACAGGTAGCGCTGGCCGAGGAAGCTGGCCAGGAACAGCGGCAGCAGCAACAGCGGCAGCCAGCTGCGACGTCGGAAGAGGGCGTCGCCAGTGGAGGTCCAGTGCTCGGACAGCCTCATCCGGCATCCTCCAGCGCCGGGCGGGCGCCGGTCGCCTCACCCAGGCTCACGTGCTCGCGCATCAGGTACAGCCATCCGATCAGCGTGATCGGTACGAACTGACTGGCATGGTAAAGCAAGGCGTAGCCGAGCGCCGTCGCCTGGCCGACGCCGAAGATCGAGAGCGCCAGGACCGTCGCCGCGTGCCAGACGCCGACGTAGCCGGGCGCCGACGGGATGCTGATGCCGAAGCCGACGAACGTCATCACCGTCCAGCCGGCGACGAAGGGCAGGACCAGGTGCATCGCGCGCAGCAGGGACCAGGCTCCGGCGGCGGACAGGCCCCAGGCCACCACGGTCCAGCCGAGCAGCGGCAGCCGGTGGCCCGGCGCGCGAATGCCCTCGAGTCCACGCAGGATCAGCGCCAGCACGCGTTCGGCGCGGTGCTGGAGTCCCGGCCGGCGTCGCGTGAGCCGGGCCACCAGCCGGCGGGAAAAATCCGGCGCGAGTGCCAGCGTGGCCAGCGCGGAGGCCGCGACCGCGTCGATGGCGAGCACGACGGCCGCGGCGTACTGCAGCGCGGGCGGCACGGGAATCAGCAGCACGAGCACGCCGAGGATGAGCACGAGGGTGAGGCTGTCGAGCACGCGCTCGATCACGACCGTCGCGCCGGCCAGCCACAGACCGTTGCTCACCGACCCGCCGCGCTGGGCCGCGATCCGCCGGGCGACGACGTAGATCCGCACGAACTCGCCGGCGCGCAGGGGCAGGACGTTGTTGCCCATGTACCCGATCATATTCGCGGCCACAAGTCCCGGCGGCTCCTGGCCGGGCGGAAACAGGTAGCGCCAGCGCCGCGCGCGGGCCCACAGGCCCAGCGGCGCCACCGCCACGGCCGGCACGACCCAGGCCCACGAGGTCGCGGCGAGCTGGTGGCCCAGCTCGGGCAGGTCCACGCTGCGGAACAGGTATACGAAGAGGGCGACGCTGACCGCGACGCCCGCGACGACGCGCAGGCGCTTCAGCAGAGGCGGACGGCGATCACGCGCCTTCGACGCGGATCATGGTGGTGGCGGCGGCGACGTCGCGCAGCCGGTCGATCTTCGCCAGCGCGGCGCGCATGTCACGCTCGCGTGCCTCGTGGGTCAGCATCACCACCGGCACCGCCTCGCGCGTCCCGCGGCCCTTCTGGATGACGTTCGAGATCGAGATGTCGTTCTCGCCGAGGATGCCCGCGACACGCGACAGCACGCCCGGGCGGTCCTGCGCGGTGACGCGCAGGTAGTAGCAGCAGCGGATCGCCTCCATCGGCGTGAGCGGCAGCGGCGCCGGACCGACCGACGGCAGGTCGAGGGCGAGCGAGGGCAGACCGTGCGCGATCCGCCGCGCGATCTCCACCACGTCGGAGACCACCGCCGAGGCGGTCGGCATCTGGCCGGCGCCGCGTCCATAGAACATGAGGTCGCCGACCGCGTCGCCGGTGAGGAAGATGCCGTTGAACACGCCGGATACCGCGGCCAGCGGCGAGGCGGCCGGGATCATCGTGGGGTGCACGCGCACCTCGACGCCGCCGCCCTCGCCGCTCACCTTGGCGATGGCCAGCAGCTTGATGCGGAAGCCGAGCTCGCGCGCGTAGTCGATGTCCTGGGCGGTGATGCGGGTGATGCCCTCGGTGTGGATGTCCTTGAGATCGACGTAGGTGCGGAAGGCCAGCGAGGCCAGGATCTGCAGCTTGTGCGCCGAGTCCATGCCCTCGATGTCGAGCGTGGGATCGGCCTCGGCGTAGCCGTGGGCCTGCGCCTCCTTGAGGACCAGCGAGAAGTCGAGCCCCTCGTCGGTCATCTTGCTCAGGATGTAGTTGCAGGTGCCGTTGACGATGCCGGCCAGCGACAGCACCCGGTTGGCCACCAGGCCGTCCTTGACCGCGCGGATGAGCGGGATGCCGCCGGCCACCGCCGCCTCGAAGTCCGAGCGCGACGCCGCGGCGGCGCGCCTCGTCGTACAGCTCGGCGCCGTGGTGGGCGAGCAGCGCCTTGTTGGCCGTGACCACGTGCTTGCCGGCGGCCAGCGCCCGCAGGATGAACGCGCGCGCCGGCTCGAGGCCGCCGACCAGCTCGATCACGACGTGGATCGACGGGATCGGCCGAGCACGCGGGCGGCGTCGCCGGTCATCGGCAGCGCGCGCGATGTCGAGGCCCTCGCGCGGGCGGGTGAGGTCGGTGTCGGCGATGGCGGCCAGGGAGAGGCGCGCGCCCGCGCGCTCCTGCAGCATCTCGCGCGGGTCTGGAGGATCTTCACCACGCCGGCCCCGACGGTGCCGAGGCCGAGCAGACCGATGCGGACGTCGTTCACGGCGGTCACGATCGTGCAGGTGAGCCTGGACCGTCAGCGACTCAGCTGCTTGAGGCCGCGCAGCGCCTGCCGGATGCGCTGCTCGTTCTCGACGAGCGCGAACCGCACGTAGCCTTCGCCGTACTCGCCGAAGCCGATGCCGGGCGAGACGGCCACCTTGGCCTCCTGGATGAGCAGCTTGGAGAACTCCAGCGAGCCGAGCGTGCGGAACGCGTCGGGGATGGGCGCCCACACGAACATGGTGCCCTTGGGCTTGGGCACGTTCCAGCCGATCTTGTTGAGGCCGTCCACGAGGAGGTCGCGGCGCTTGCGGTGGACCTCGACGATCTCCTCGACGCACTTCTGGTCGCCCTCCAGCGCCACGATGCCGGCGATCTGGATGGGCTGGAAGGCGCCGTAGTCGAGATAGGACTTGATGCGGGCCAGCGCGTTGACCATCTTGGCGTTGCCGCACACGAAGCCCAGCCGCCAGCCCGGCCATGTTGTACGACTTCGAGGTCGAGAAGATCTCGACGCCGACGTCCTTGGCGCCCGGCACCTCGAGGAACGAGGGCGGCTGGTAGCCGTCGAAGGTGAAGTCGGCGTAGGCGAAGTCGTGCACGACCATGAGCCGGTGCTCGCGGGCGAACTCGACGACCTTCACGAAGAAGTCGCGGTCCACGCACATCGTCGTGGGGTTGTGCGGGAACGACAGGATCAGCAGCTTGGCCTTCGGCCACGCCAGCCGCGCCGTCTCCTGCAGCCGCGCGAAGAAGTCGCCGTCGGGCGTGAGCGGCACCGAGCGCAGGTCGCCGTCGGCGATCACCACGGAGTAGGAGTGGATCGGATAGGTCGGGTTCGGCACCAGCGCGCCGTCGCCCGGCTGCAGCACCGCCAGCGCCAGGTGCGCCATGCCTTCCTTGGCGCCGATGGTGGCGATGACCTCGGAGTTCGGGATCGAGCTCGACCGCGTAGCGGTCCCGGTACCACTTGGCCATCGCCACGCGCAGGCGGGTGATGCCGCGCGAGGCCGAGTAGCGGTGGTTCTTCGGATTCTTGGCCGCCTCGACGAGCTTGTCGACGATGTGCTTGGGCGTCGGCCATGTCCGGGTTGCCCATGCCGAGGTCGATGACGTCCTCCCCCCGGGCGCGCGCCTTGGTCTTGAGGTCGTTGACGATCGCGAAGACGTACGGGGGGAGGCGCTTGATCCGGTAGAAGTCGTCCATCCGACGTCCTCCACCGGTGCGGAAATGTCCAGGGATCATAGCCTTCGGCTGTGGGCTTGTCACGCCCCTGACGGTCGCGACGGCGATATGGCACGCCTGGCGCGGCGCGCCACGGCAAGTACCTGATTGTCTTGTGTGTAGGTCAGGCATGTGGCCTGCACATCCGCGCCCGATGCTCCCAGGCGACCGGTCGGACCACGGCGGTGCTGGAAGGCCCCGAAACCCAGCGGTTGGGCCGGCTGGCGGCCGAGCGGATGGCCAATCGCATGCGGCCCGGAAACCTCAGCGAAACCGCCGCGGCGAGTTCAGTCTGCTCATCGTCCGGGGCGACGGCGACCGGGTGCTCCGCTTCAACTTCGTCAAGACCGCGGCGGTGGCCGCCTTCGTGGGCATCGCCTGCACGGTGCTCGCTCACGGCCGCGCTCTGTCGGCGACTGGGTCAAGCTGCGTGAGCTGACCCGCGAGGCGGTGACGTTGCAACGAGCAGATCCATCGAGCAGCGCGCCGACGATCGAGCCTTCAACCGCCGCGTCGCCGACCTCCGCCAGGAGATGGCGGGCTGGCGCGATCTCCACGCGAAGATCTGGGAGCCGTTCGGCCCCGAGCTGACGCCGGGCGGACGCGACAAGGGCGTGGGTGGTCCCGCTCCAGGAACCGATCGTGCCGACCGGAGCGGCTGTCGCCCGCTCGAGGAGCTGAACAAGCTCGGCGACGGCGTGCGCGAGCAGACGGACAGCCTCAAGGCGCTCGAGAAGATGATGACGAAGGCCGGGCGCGCGCTGGCGGCGTTGCCGTCGCGCTGGCCGGTGCGCGGCGCCGTCAACTCGGAGTTCGGCAATCGCCCGTCGCCGTGGACCTCGGGGAACACCGAGTTCCACGCGGGGCTGGACATCAAAGCCGACCGCGGGACGCCGGTCTACGCCCCGGCCGCCGGCTCGGTCGTGCACGCCGGCACCGCGACAGGAGTACGGCACCGCCGTCGTGCTCGAGCACGGCCAGGACGTCCGCACGCTCTACGGTCATCTTTCGAAGGTCAACGTCCAGGCCGGCCAGCATGTCGAGCGTGGCACGGTGATCGGCTACACGGGGAACACCGGCCGGTCCACGGGACCGCACCTGCACTACGAGGTTCTGCTCAAAGGGCAAGCGGTGAATCCTCGCGCCTACCTCTGGGACTAGCTCTCTCCTACTGAATCAGCTGTCGCCGGGCTGAGGGCGGTGGGAGGCGGGAGCGGTCGCGAAACCACGAGCCCGGATTCCATGGTCACGCTGCGTCGAGCCATCGGTGCGGTGCGCCTGCCTCGCGTGTGCGGGAAACGGGTTTCGCGACCCGCTCCCGCCTCCCACCGCCCTCAGCCCTACGGTAGCGATTCGCTCGGAGTCCAGTCTTCGGAGGGCGATGTCTGTTGTCGCTCGGGCATCGGTCGAGCGGTGGCGTGGTGCGCGTGACTGCGCGAGTGCATGGCGCGCGCAGCGTGTTGGGTCACTCGCCCTCGGGTCAGGTGTTTGCGTGTTGGCTGAGGAAGTCGAGGCACATGGTGTTGAAGAGGGTCGGGGTCTTCCCAGAAGTAGCCGTGGGCGAGGTCGGAGAAGGTGCGGAGCTCGGCCTTGGGGATGGCGGCGGCGAGCTGGCGGGAGAAGCGTGAGGGGACCAGGATGTCCTCCAGGCCGACGCTGACCAGGGTGGGGCAGGAGAGGGTGGCGAGGCGATCGAGCGTGTCGTGCGTGCGGACGGCCTCGCCCTGCTGGAGGAAGCCGGTGAGGGAGAACGGATAGGGGTTGGCGAGCGCGGTCTGGATGACGCCTTCGACGAACTCGGGGCGCTCGCGATAGGTGTTGGGGGCGAACAGCCACAGGGCGACGGTGCGCATCCATTCCTCCGGCGTGGCCTTGGTGCGAATGCTCCGCCAGGCCTCCATGAGCGCCAGCATGTACTGATCCGCCCGCGCATACGTACAGTGCAGCTGCAACGACCGCACGCGCCCCGGATGGTTCAGCGCCACCTCCTGCGCAATCATCCCGCCCATCGACACTCCCAGCACGTGCGCCCGCTCCACCCCCAGCGCATCCATCAACCCCACCGCGTCCTCTGCCATCCCCCGCGTGCTATACGGCGCATCCGGCACCCCACTCTGCCCCGCCCCCCGATTGTCAAACCTGATCACCCGATACCTCTCCTCAAACGCCGGCACCTGAAACGCCCAAGCCTGATGATCCCCCCCAAACCCCATGATCAACAGCAACGGCTCCCCGCTCCCACTCTCCACGTAAAAAAGCTCGATCCCATTCACCCTCACCTTCGGCATCTCACACCCCTCCCGTCCCATTGATCCGCCATCCAGAAAAGCAGTCCTCACGAATCGTAGCGCCGGCATCGGTCGATGCTCGGCCTGTCTCTCCCGCCGGGCGAAGCCCGCTCCACAGTCGCGAGGGCACGCCGGTCGCGCCGTGCCGAGCGATGCGTGGAATTGAGGTCGAAGCTGACTCCAACGGTAGGCGGTGGGGCCGGGGAGCGTGGGTGGGGGGAACGGGACCCGTCCCCCGCCCCGACACACAGGCGAATCGTTTCGAATTGCCAGAGCGGGGCCAGCGCCACGGGCCTCGTGGTCCCGTCCCCCCACCCACGCTCCCCGGCCCCACCGCCGGGTAGCAGAGAACGCTAAGCCGTCGCGACGCCCGTCCGCACCTGGCACGCGACCCAGTGCCCCGGGGAGATCTCCTTCAAGACCTGATCGTTCTGCGAGCACGACGGCACCCGCAAGCTGCAGCGCGTGTGGAAGCGGCATCCCGAAGGCGGGTTGATCGGACTCGGCACGTCGCCCTCGAGGATGATCCGCTTGCGCTTGACCGTGGGATCCGGGATCGGCACCGCCGAGAGCAGCGCCTCGGTGTAGGGGTGCTTGGGATTGTTGTAGAGCTCCTTGGCCGGGGCGATCTCCACGATCTTGCCGAGGTACATCACGGCCACGCGCGTGGAGATGTGCTCGACGACGGAGAGGTCGTGGGCGATGAAGAGATAGGTCAGTCCGAACTGCGCCTGCAGCTCCTCCAGCAGGTTGATGATCTGCGCCTGGATCGACACGTCGAGCGCGGACACCGGCTCGTCGGCCACGATGAGCTTGGGACTCACGGCCAGGGCGCGCGCGATGCCGATGCGCTGCCGCTGACCGCCCGAGAACTCGTGCGGATAGCGGCGCAGGTGCTCGGCCGACAGGCCGACGGTCTCCAGCAGCTGCACCACGCGCTCTTCCCGCTCGCGCCGCGACTTGGCCAGCTTGTGGATGACCAGCGCCTCGCCGATGATCGAGCCCACCGTCATCCGCGGGTTCAGCGACGCGTAGGGATCCTGGAAGATGATCTGCATCTCCTTCCGGAGCCCACGCAGCGCGCCGCTTGTCGAGCGTGGTCACGTTCTCGTCCTGGAACCACACCTCGCCCGAGGTCGGCTCGATCAGGCGCAGGATGGTGCGTCCGGTCGTCGACTTGCCGCAGCCCGACTCGCCGACGAGGCCGAGCGTCTCGCCCGGCTGGATCTCGAACGACACGTCGTCGACGGCGTGCACGCGGGCGACCTCGCGCGAGAGCAGACCGCCGCGGATGGGGAAGTACTTCTTGAGATTGCGTACTCGCAGGAGCGGCTCAGGCATGGGCGGCCCCCTTCAGTAGAGGAAGCAGGCCACCTTGTGGCCCGGTCGGACTTCTTTGAGTGGCGGCGTGTTCTCGAAGTGCATGGGCTTGGCCAGCGCGCAGCGCGGCGCGAACCGGCAGCCGGGCTTCAGCGGCCCGCGCAGCGTCGGCACCGTGCCCGGGATGGGCTCGAGCCGCTGCCGCTTGGTCGCCGCCAGGTCGATGCGGGGGATCGAGCGCAGCAGCCCCTGCGTGTACGGATGCAGCGGCTCCTTGAAGAGCTCCCCGACCGGCGCTTCCTCGACGATCTGGGCGCCGTACATGACGACGACGCGCTGGGCCGTCTCGGCGATGACGCCCATGTCGTGGGTGATGAGCATGATGGCCATGTTGAGCTTGGACTTCAGCTCGTTGAGCAGCTCGAGGATCTGGGCCTGGATGGTGACGTCGAGCGCGGTGGTCGGCTCGTCGGCGATCAGGAGGTTCGGGTTGCACGACAGCGCCATGGCGATCATGATCCGCTGCCGCATGCCGCCCGAGAGCTGGTGCGGATACTCCTTCACCCGGCGCTCGGCGTTGGGGATGTGCACCAGCTTCAGCATCTCGATCGTCTTGTCCATCGCGTCGCGGCGGCCGAGCCCCTCGTGCAGGCGGATGGCCTCGGCGATCTGCTCGCCACACGTGAACACCGGGTTGAGCGAGGTCATCGGCTCCTGGAAGATCATCGAGATCTCTTTGCCGCGGATCTTGCGCATCTGGGACGGACTGAGCTCGAGCAGGTTCCGTCCGTTGTAGATGATCGAGCCCTCGACGATGCGCCCGGGCGGCGTGGCGATCAGCCGCATGATGCTGAGCGCGGTCACGCTCTTGCCGCAGCCTGACTCGCCCACCACGCCGAGGGTCTCGCCCTTGTTGACGTAGAGGTCGATGCCGTCGACGGCGCGCACGACGCCCTCGTCGGTGAAGAAGTGGGTCTTCAGCCCTTTGATCTCGAGAAGACGTTCGGCCATGGAGCCTCCTCTGCTGCCTTTCCGCTACCAGCGGGCGGTCAACTCGGTCAACGCGTCGATCGCCCGGCGGATGTCCTCGGCGTCCACGTCCTTGTGGGTCACGCACCGGATCGCCGCCGGTCCCATCGCGTGAATCTTCACCTTGCGGGCGGCGCAGCCCGTCACCAGCTCCTCCGTGGCCGCCGCCGAGCGCGGCCGGTCGCCGCGGTCCACCCGGATGACGACGATGTTCGTCTGCACGCTGGCCAGATCGACGCTGAGCCCCGGCAGCTTCGTCACCGCCTCGGCCAGGGTGCGCGCGTTGACGTGATCGTCGGCCAGCCGGTTCACCATCCGGTCCAGGGCGACGACGCCGGCGGCGGCGATGATACCCGCCTGCCGCATGCCGCCGCCAATCATCTTGCGGAAGCGCCGGGCCCGGTCGATGAACGGCGCCGAGCCGCAGATCGAGCGAGCCCACCGGCGCGCCCAGCCCCTTCGACACGCAGAAGGTCACCGAGTCGACGGACCGGACGAACTCGCGGGCCTCGCGCTTGAGCGCGACGGCGGCGTTGAAGAGCCGCGCCCCGTCGAGATGCACCGGCACCCCCGCGTCGTGCGCGACGGCGGCCACCGCGGCGATCTCCTCCGGCGAGCAGCACGTGCCCCCGTGGCGATTGTGCGTGTTCTCCAGGCACACCAGACCGGTGGGCGCGATGTGGATGTTGGCCGGGCGGATCGCGTCCTTCACCTGGGCCGGCGTGAGGAAGCCGCGCTCGGTCTTCAACGGCAGCATCTGCACGCCGCCGATCACCGCACTGCCGCCGACCTCGGAGTTGAAGATGTGGGAGTCGAGGTCGAGGACGACTTCCTGGCCGGACTGGGTCTGCGCGACCACGGAGAGCAGATTGCCCATCGTGCCGGAGCTGACGAACAGCCCGGCTTCCTTGCCCAGCCGCTCGGCCGCCATCGCCTCCAGGCGCTTGACGGTGGGATCCTCGCCCCACACGTCGTCGCCGACCTCGGCGCGGGCCATGGCCTCGCGCATCTCGGGAGTGGGGAGGGTCAGCGTGTCGGAGCGGAGATCGACGAAGTCGTGCACGGTTCTCACCTCGACGTGCGGAGACGCTGGGCGGCCCGGCGTCCCCACTCGGTATACGAGTAGTCAGAGGCGAGCTGCCGCAGCAGCTCACCGCCTTCCTTGGTCTTGCCCTCGGCGAAGTTGACGTCGGCCAGCGTGTAGAGCGTCTCGGGGATCACCAGCGTGCGCGGGTACTCCTTCAGCACGAACTCCAGCCGCTGGCGGGCCGCGCCCGCATTGCCCTGGTTGAAGTAGTAGGTCGCGACCCACACTTCCTTCTGGGCCAGCTTGCCTCGGCAGATGTCGATCTTGGCCAGCGCGTCGGTGGCGTAGCGGCTGTCGGGGTATTCCTTGACGAGCTTCTTGAACTGATCGAGCGCCTTGGCGGTCAGACCCTGGTCCTGCTCGATCGGCTTGAGCTGGTCGTAGTAGCTCATGGCCAGGCGGTACTGCACGAGGTCGGCGATCTGGTGGCGCGGGTAGAAGGCCAGGAAGATCTCGAACTCCTTGACGGCCTTGTCGAACTCCGCCTCGCGGTAGAACGCCTCACCGATCAGGAATCGGGCGCGCGGCGCCCACGTCGAGTTGGGGTGACGCTCGACGATCTTGCGGAAGGACTCGCGCGCCTCCACGTACTGCTTCTTCTCGAGGAACGACTCGCCCTGGCTGTAGAGCTCATCGGGCGGAAGCAGCGGCGTGGGCGCCGGCCGTAGAAAACCGCAGCCGCTCGCCGCGGCGAGCACGGCGACGATGAGAACGTAGCTGAGAGCGGCGGGGAACGTCCGCATGAAAATTGGCCCATACATATAGCATAATTGCCGGCATGCTGCCCAAGATGCTCCGCGTCCGTCAGACCTTCCAGCGCCCCCGTGTGACCGACATCCCGAAGGCCGTGGTCCAGGCCCTGGAGGGGGCCGGATTGCCCGTCAAACGGGGGGATACGGTCGCCGTGGGGGCCGGCAGCCGGGGCATCGCCAACATCGGCACGGTCGTCGGCGCCACCGTCCGCTGGCTGCGGGAACAGGGGGCCCGGCCCTTCGTCTTCCCGGCCATGGGCAGTCACGGGGGCGGTACCGTGGAGGGCCAGCTCTCGGTCCTGGAGCACTACGGGATCACCGAGGCCACCATGGGATGCCCGATCCGGGCCACCATGGAGGTCAACGAGGTCGGCGAGGCGCTCGGGCTGCCGGTCTGGCTCGATCGCTACGCGGCCGAGGCCGACTGGATCGGCCTGGTCAACCGGATCAAGCCCCACACCGACTTCAAGGGCACGATCGAGTCCGGCCTCTTCAAGATGATGACGATCGGGCTGGGCAAGTGGAAGGGCGCGATCCAGTACCACCGGGCCAACGTCACGCACGGCTACGAGACGGTGATCACCGCGGTCGGCCGCGAGATCCTGTCCAAGGTGAAGATCGGGTTCGGGGTCGGCATCGTCGAGAACGGCTACGACGAGACGGCGCAGATCGAGGCCTTCAACGCGACAGATCTGGAATCGGGCGAGCGACGCCTGCTCAAGAGCGCGCGGGAGTGGATGGCCCGGCTGCCGTTCTCGCCCGATGGATGTGCTCATCGTCGAGGAGATGGGCAAGAACATCTCGGGCTCGGGCATGGACACCAACATCATCGGCCGGCCCACCAATCCGCACGAGCCCTTCCCCGCCGACCCCAAGATCCTCTGGATCGTCGCGCTCGACCTCACCGAGGAGAGCTACGGCAACGCCATCGGCATCGGCAACGCGGATTTCACCACGCGGCGGCTCGTGGACAAGATCGACATGAAGCCGACGCTGATCAACGCCATCACCGCCTGCGAGCCGGGCACGGCCAAGGTGCCGGCCACCTACGAGACGGACCGCGAAGCGGTGGAGGCGGCGCTGTCCTGCATCGGGCTCACGCCCCCCGAGCGGGCCCGGATCATCCGTATCAAGAACACGTTGATGCTGGGCGAGATCGAGGTCTCCGAGGCCTTCGCCGCGGACGTGGCGCGGCGCAGCGACCTCACCGTGCTCGGCGAGGCGCCGCTGGCCTTCGACGCCACCGGTCGGCTCGTCGCGCTGTCGCCGGAGGTCCACCGCGCCTGAGCCCCCTGACCCGTCCCTGTAGATGGTAACCTCGTCGCACCAATGAACGCACTTCGCTCCCCGGCCGATGGTGTCCGGGAGGTTCTACTCTAGTGGGACGCCGGGTCATCATCGGGCTTGCGGTGGTCGTGGCGCTGGCCGCCGTGGGGTGGGGCGCCTGGGCCTGGCACCGGTCTACCATCGAGGTCTCCACCGACGACGCCTACGTGGAGGGCATGATCTCGCCCGTGAGCGCCAAGGTGTCGGGCCACGTCGTCGAGCTCCTGGTGAACGACAACACCGCGGTGCGCGCCGGGGACGTGCTCCTGCGGGTGGACCCCCGGGACTTCGAGGCCAAGCGTGACCAGGCGCGTGCCGCCGTCGGCGTGGCCGAGGCCAGCGTGCGGGCCGCCCGCGCCGAGCTGCCGGTGACCCGCGACATGACGCGCTCGCAGGTCGACGAGGCCCGGGCGGTCCTGGAGGGCTCCCGGGTCAGCGTGCGGGCCAGCGAGTCCGCGGTGGACGAGGCCCGCGCCAAGCTCGACTCCAAACGCTCGGCGGCGGCCGCGATGAAGGCCGAGGTGACCGCGTCGCAGAGCGCTCAGCGCAAGGCGGTCCGCGACCTCGAGCGGATGCAGCTCCTCATGAAGAACGACTACGTGTCGCGCCGCGAGCATGACGACGCGGTGGCCGCGCTGGAGACCGCCAACGCCAACCTGGATGCGGTGGAGCGGCGCCTGACTCAGACCGAGAAGGAGGTCCAGCAGTCCGAGGCCGAGCTCGCCTCTCGCGTGCTGGCCATCGAGCAATCTCGCCAGAAGGTGGCCGAGGTCCGCGGCACACTGGCCAAGGTCGAGGGCCAGCAAGGGCAGGTGTCGATCAAGGCCGCCGAGGTTGCGCGGGCCGAGGCCGTGCTACGGGCGGCCCAGGCCGATCTCGCCACCGCCGAGCTGAACGTCGAGCACAGTGTCGTCCGGGCGCCCACCGACGGCGTCGTGTCCAAGCGCGGCGTGGAGATCGGGCAGGTGGTCCAGCCGGGCCAGCCGCTGCTGGCGCTGGTGCCGCTGCAGGACGTGTGGGTCATCGCCAACTTCAAGGAGACCCAGCTCACGCGCATCCGCCCCGGGCAGAAGGCCGAGGTCAAGGTCGACAGCTTCCCGGGCTCGGTCTTCGTCGGCACCGTGAACTCGATCAGCGCCGGCACCGGCTCCCGCTTCTCGCTGCTGCCGCCCGAGAACGCCACCGGCAACTGGGTCAAGGTCGTGCAGCGCGTGCCGGTGAAGATCCAGCTCGACGGCAAGACCGTCGGCAATCCGCAGCCGCTGCGCGCGGGCATGTCGGCCGTCGTCACCGTTCGCCTGCGCTGACCCGGCCAGCTGACGGACCGCGTGGCATCGGTGACGACGGCGGGCGTCGGGCGCCCGTGAGCCTCGCGCGCGCCAGCACGGCTCGCCTGTCGCCGTAAGCCGCTCCGGGCTCGGCTCGCTCGGGCCCCCCATCCCCCAAGGGGGCTAGGGCGTGGGCTCTTCGGGTTGTTGGCGGCTCGCTCGCCGAGCCCGGAGCGGCAACGGCGACGACGGCTCGCCGTGATGGCGCGCGCGAGGCTCTACGGGGCCCGACGCCCGCCGTCGTCACCGGGGTCTACGCGGATCCTCGCAAGGCTGTCGTCGCCAGCGTGCTCTCAACGGCGCCTCTCAGAGCCTTCCTGCGTCAGTGGCCCTTCTGCTCTGTCGTAGCCCTTCTGCTTCTGTCAGTAGCCCTTCTGCTTGTCGATCAGCGCCAGCAGCGGCTGGCCGTTGCGGAGGCGGCGGAGGTTTTCGCAGAAGGTGGAGATGACGCGGCCGGCGCGGCGGGGGGAGCCGCCGGCGGTGTGGGGGGTGACGACCGCTCGGGGGTGAGTCCAGAGGCGATGGCCGGCCGGCAGGGGCTCGGGGTCGGTGACGTCGAGGCCGGCGCCGCCGATCAGACCCTCGTCGAGCGCGGCGAGGAGATCGTCGCCGAAGACGATGGCGCCGCGTGTGACGTTGACGAGGATCGCGTGGCGCCGCATGCGGCGGAACAGATCGCGCGAGAACATGTGACGCGTGGCCTTGGTCAGCGGCAGGCAGATCACCACCACGTCGGACTGGCCCAGCAGATCGCCGAGGCGATCGCTCTTCCACAGCGTCACGTTCGCCATGCCCGGCACGTCGTCGATGTCGACCGCCAGCACCTTCATGCCGAAGCCGTGCGCGCGCTGCGCGACGGCGCGGCCGGTGCCGCCGAAACCGACGATCCCCAGCGTCTGGTCGTGCAGCTCCCACTGCTCTTTCCGGATGGGCTCGCGCAGGCTGTAGTCCGGCTTGCGCAGCGCGGTGTGGATGCCGCGCGTGATCGTGAGCAAGAGCGCGAAGGCGTGCTCGGCCAGATGGATGCCGACCTCGCCCTTCTCGCTGGCCAGGATCACCTCGCTGTTGACCAGCTCCGGCGTGAGGATGGCGTCCACCCCGGCGCCGATCGAGTGGTAGTAGCGCAGGCGCTTGGCCGTCACGAACAGATCGTTGGCCACCCGGCCGAACAGCGCCTCGGTGTCGCCGATCTCCTGGCGCTGGACGGCCGGATCCTTGGCCTCGATCAGCGCGGAGCCCGGTCCGGCCGCCTCCAGGATGTTCTTGCGGTCGGTGTCGTCGAGCGCGGGGACGATCATGAGCGGCGTGTACAGGATTTTCACAGGAGCTTCTCCATGATGATGGTATCGACCCACTGGCCATCGAGCATGCCCTGCTCGTGGTAGATGCCGACCGTCCGGAAGCCGAGCTTCTCGTAGAGGGCCACCCCGGGCTTGTTGAACGGAAACGCCGAGAGCACGAGCTTGTGGTAACCGTGCTCGCGCCCGAGCTCGATCAGTCGGGCCAGCAGCACGCGGCCGACGCCCTTGCCGCGCCAGCCTCGCTCGACGTACACGGAGAAGTCCGCCACGAATCCATAGGCCGCCCGCGCGCTGAACGGATTCAAGCTGCCCCAGCCGGTGATGACAGCTGTCGTAGCAGGGCGTGTTGTCGCGGGGCGTGTTGTCGCGGGACTGTTGTAGCGGGCCCCGCGAGGCCGGCTTGAGGCGTGGGTGGCCTGTTCGAGGTAGTTCGCGGCTCCGTTGTTTCTGCCACGATCACTGGGTGGCGGGGGCTGCGGGCGCTGCAGCCACTGGCGGCGTTCTTCCGGGGTGCGTGGCTCGGTCTCGAGCGTGGCCAGGCGGTCCTCGATGCCCTGGTTGTAGATGAGGGCGATGGCGGCGGCGTCCTGCGCGGTGGCCGGCCGCACCCGGTACTCGGCCATCAGCCGAGCTCGCGGGCGTCCAGGCGCCCGTCGTTCTGCAGGCGGGCGAACTCGTCGAGCGTTCGGCGGACGCCGTCCACCAGCGCGGTCGGCGGCGCCGGCCCCAGCTCGCGCTGGTAGCGCGTGTCGTCGAGCGCGGAGGGAAACGGCATCGGCTGCTCGACGTGCGTGATGAGCCCCTTGGCCCCTGGCCACGCCGCCTCGATGGTCCTCACCACGTCGGCCAGCGCGGCGGTGCTGCCGTGCAGGTTGTAGACGCGGGCGCGATCGAGCGTGGCCCGCGAGGCCCGGATGAAGGCGCGGGCCACGTCCTCGGTATAGACGAGGTCGGTCGCTCCGCCCCAGCGCAGCTCGAAGGGCCGGCCGAGCACGGCGGCCTTCATGGCCAGCGTGGGCGTGGCCGTCACGCCGACGTCGCGGCCGGGACCGTACACCGACTGCGGCCGGAAGCCGGTCGAGCGGACGCGGTGCTCTTCCCAGTGGATGCGGGCCAGCGCCTCGTTGGCCACCTTGTACACGCCGTAGTGCGTGGTGGGGTGTTGGGGCGCGTCGTCCCGCAACGGGCCGGGCGGATAGAGCGTGGGTGGTCCGAACACGGCGGCGGAGGAGGCGTACACGACGCGCTCGACCTGACCGCCGCTGGTGCGGGCCGCCTCGAACACGTTGGCGGTGCCGACGACGTTGATGAGCGCGCCCTTGGCCGGATCCTGCCGGCAGAGCGGCACCTGCCAGGCCGCCAGGTGAATGATGCGACGCACGCCGTGCTCGCGCACCACCTGGGCGATGGCCTCGCGATCGGTGACGTCGCCGCGCACCAGCGTCACCCGCGAGGTGACGTCGTCGCCGGCGATCATGCGCAGGCGCCACGGATCGTCGCCGAGGTCGAGCGCGACCGGTCGCTCGCCGTCGGCCAGCAGGCCGCGCACCACCCAGGATCCGATGCACCCGAACGCGCCGGTCACCAGGGTCGTCATGGCCCGCAGACGATATCACTGCGCCGGTCCCAGTTCTATAATGGCGGGCGG